>CAWHMG010000015.1:0-236997 GCA_963830415.1 Terriglobia bacterium | reverse complement strand
CAGCGCCGGTCCGTCAACAGGAAGGTGCGGCACAGGTCAGCACCGACATCCGGTTAGCACACCAAACTCATGCCGCCTGTGATCAGCAGTTGCGGAGCGAGCGCCGCTCCAAATTCGGATAGCTTCAGATCTATTAACCGGAATGGAACCAGGAATCCCGGTATTGAGGTGACACCTAAGTACGCAATGCAGTATGCTATCGCCACGCCCACTACCCCGAAACGAATGCCTATTAGGAACGAAATAACCAGAATGCAGCCAAACGCAAAGCCCATGCGGAACATCCAGTCTGTGCGCCCCTTGGACATGTAAATCGTTCCGACTGTCGTCTGGACCGACTGCACGATACCGACTGGCGCGAGAATCTGAAAAATGCGAATCGCTCCCACCCATTTAGCTCCCAGCAAGGCACGTATCATCGGGTCCGCTACCACCCCCATCCCGGCGATCACGGGAAAGGTGATTAGGGCGATCAGCATGCAACTCCGAACGTAAGCTTGGCGAAATCGACTATTATCATCCTGGATTTTGGCAAAGGCCGGGAAAGTGGTCTGCGCGATCACCGAACTTATGTTTTGAACCGGCGTCAACATCAGGTTGTACGCCAATTGATAGTCGCCTAAAGCCAGTTTTCCGAGAACTTTCCCGACCGTAATGTTGTCCGCATTGCGCGAGAAATAGTTCACCGTTCCAAAGCCTGAAAGATTCAAGCTGTACCGCGCGATTGATTTTACTTCCGCGGAATCGAACTCACGGGAGGGGCGCCAGCCTGAGCCGATCCAATAACCCACCGACGAGACCAGCGCGTTAGCAATGTTGGCGTATACTAGGCTCCACACCCCGAAGCCTCTGTAAGCAGAAGCGAGCGCCACAAGGAAACTGACAAGCCCTGCGCTCAGCTCGACCACCGCCAGAGTCCGGAAGCGCATTTCGCGAATCAGCAGAGAGTTGTGCACGATCCCACAGGACATCAACCAGAAAGAGATTGAAAGGACGCAGAGAATTGCCGTCAGTTCCGGCGTTTTAAAAAACTTCGCGGTTGCCGGACTCGCCGCACACATCAAGCCTGCCAGCGTCAACCCGAGAGCGTTATTCACCCAAAATAGGCTGGAAAGTAAGCGGTTTGAAATGGACTTGCGTTGGACAATAGCGCTTCCGGTTCCCAGATCGCGAAAGTTGAGGATGAAAACAATCAGCAGATTGGCCATCCCCATCACGCCGTAGGCGCTCGGTCCCAGGAGGCGGGCGACCGTTGCCACCGAAGCGATCGAAAGCACCTGGCGGCCGGCTGTCGACAGGCTCGACCAAGCCATACCTGAGACGGCTCGCTTGGTCAGATTCGGGGTAGTGCCCGTGGATTCAAGCGTTGGCATGAATTATAGTCGTGCGAACAGGCTCGCTAAAATAGCACTTGATTCCGCCCCTCGCTCCTTAAGCTTCGCCCAATCATAAGCCCTTGAGAGCAATCCTGCCGCAGTACACTAGTTTAGCGACTGCAGATTCGTTTAAGGGCGATCGTCTATATGCGCTCTGATGGCAAGGAATTGTCACCGGGTAATCGTGTCGAAATCTTAGCCCAGCGGGGAAAAACTTTCGTCCTACTCCGGTGTTGCAAGCGCCGCCGCAATTCAGGTGATTTCTCGATATTAGAGGGCCACGCAGTAGGCGCGGGCGCGAACCACCCTTGCATCCGAACAAGACCAAGTTCTAGCTTTAATCGAGGCGTGGATCGTTACCGCATCGCCAGGATACTCTTTAATTTCGCGGAGTTTGCCGGGATAGCCTCGATCTCATGATTGTCACATTCGTTTGCGACTCCGCACAGACCGGGAGCAGGAGGATGTCAGACGCGGGGTCTGTTATTTAAGAGCGGCGAGGTTAGCGAACTTTCCGAACAGCTCGCACTCTTATAGAAAATCAGGCTTTGCGCGGCAGGCTTGCTCGGGAAGCGGCACAATTTGCTGCGCGTAATTTGAGCATGCAAGTCGCGCTCGACCGAATCAGCCAGATTTACGAAGAAGGTTTAGCAAGCAAGGAGCGCTCCAATGAGCACACGGCTCGCTGTCTTGGCGGGAGCAAGACCGAATTTTATGAAAGGGGCGTCTCTCATGACGGCCATCGCCCGGGACGGTGTCAAACCGAAGTTGCGAGAAAGCCTCGGCTCTGTGGACCCCCCATTCTGTCTCGTTACACTGCACCGCCGGGCTAATGTCGACGTTCAAGGTAAACTGGACGAGATCGTCGATGCACCCCGCGTCATTTCGGAAGAGCTGCCCCCGTGTTGGGCGGTCCATCCGCGCACCCGAGCCAGCTTTAGTAACGGCGGGCTAAACCTGTTCACGAGAATTCGGCTGCTCGATCTTGTCCCTTTGGGACGGCAACGCCGAGTCCAGGTCTCATCAGGCGATCAAATGATGCTATGCCGAAAGGGGAGCTGAACAGTAACGGCAAATGACTGACGACCTGGTACTTATTTTTGCGTATCACTTCCCACCCGAGAACGTCATCGGAGCGCTCCGGCCTTTTCGATTATATAAATACCTGTCCCGTTTGGACTATCAATGCCATGTAATCTCGGCAGCGGATGTGACGCAGATCCCCGGGATCAACGGTCAGTTTGTTGCCGATACTTTTGAAATGGAGCCCCGGCAGGGTATAGGGTGGCAAGCTGAACGAGCTCTCCGCAAGTTCCTCCTGCCAGGAGTCGTCGGCTCTCAATGGGCTGTCCACGCCTATCGAGCGGCTGTCAGATACATACGGGAACAGCCACGCCAGCGCGTTACTGTCTTCTCTACTTTTCCGCCCGTGGGAACCCACCTGGCCGCCTATTGGCTCGCTCGCCGCCACCATCTCCCCTGGATCGCCGATTTTCGCGATCCGTTTGCCGACAATCCGGTTAATGTCCAGGAGAACCCGTTGACCAAGAACATCTATCGAAAGCTCGAGCAGCTCATCGTTGGGTCGGCAGATTTCGTCATCGCCAATACCGATGCCGCCCAAAACAAGCTCCGCCGAACGTACCCGGACAGAGCTGACCGCATTAAGGTGATCTGGAATGGCTTCGATCCCGAAGACCGCCTTCTTCCGCTGCCTCCGATTTCGCCGGGTCGTAAGGTCTGCGCGCATGTGGGAGAGCTTTACGGCGGTCGCAAAGCGTCGCCTCTGCTGCATTCTCTGCGGCGGCTGATTGAGCGTCATGAACTTTCGCCCAGCGAGTTTCAGGTGCACTTCGTGGGCCCTGCTGTCGAAGGCTCGCTGCCCGACCAGCAGTTCATGGATCGGGCCGTCCAGGAGGGGTGGGTGAAGTTCAACCCGCAACGCGTCGCTCTCACAGAAGCACATAGAATCACGCAGACCGCTGACTCGCTTTTGCTCATCCAGCATCCCGCGGGGCTGCAGGTTCCGGGCAAGCTCTACGAGTACCTCCAGATCGGTCGCCCTATTCTGGCCTTTGGGCCCCAGGACACGCCCGTCGAAAGGATTCTCCAAAAGAGCGGGGTCCCCTATCAGTGCATCTATCCTTCTTACGACGAAAATGAGCTGGATAGATTGGTCTTACAGTTCTTTCGCATGGGCAGTGTCGAGTGCCGTCCCAGTGCCTGGTTTGAAAATGAGTTCAACGCGCAACACCACGCGGAGAAACTGTCCGATTTGATTCAAATGGCTAACAGTCAGCGGGTCAAGTCTTCCGTTGCTTCGCAAGTAGCGCAGCGGTAAAGAGTCAACCACTGGCTGACAAGGTTGCAACCGGGGTGTGATCAGTACAGATTAGGCACCCACAGATGACGCTAACTAAAACTGCAAATCCGAGAGCAACTCCTGCACCGATGACCGCAACTGTCACAGTAGGATTTTACAGCGGGCGCTCCGCCTCAAAGTCTGGCTGTCAGTTCAGGGCAGATTACGTAGCTACGAACACGCCGTTCCTAGGAAGGGAAGGCGCACTGACCTATATCAGCCAATACCCGGCTGGCTCCATCTCCCCACCACCGGGTTCGGGCGTAGAGCCAATTGGGAACGTGCATCCGAACGATGCTGGTTACGCAGTTATTGCTAACCAGATCGCCGCCACGCCGGAACCAGCAAGCCTGGCCTGGCGGGATTGTCTGCGGCCGGGTTCGATGTAGTTTGGAGTGTCCGCTCGCGCCGCGGATTGGAACATGACAGCCGGGCTGTTCGAAGAAAGATTACTTACGCTAACTTCGTGAGTTGCTAGTTACTCAGCCAACTTCGTTCTTCAGGAGAACTTTGCTTCTTCAAGGGGCTTGGAAAATCGGCGAAGCACGAACGAATGACCATGAAAGAGCTTTTATTAAATAAGAAACGCTAATATTTCTTGCTAAGTTCCCGGATCGGCAGTAGACTCGAATCGCTTCTGCTGAAAGAGAGGGGAAATGCGACGATTCTTGCTCGTGATGGTTGTGGCAGCATCTGCCACGTATGCGGATTCCACTACTTCCGTATCCTGCACGTTAGGGGCGAACAATCAAACTGGAACTACTGACTGTAGCCTCAGTTTTGGCGACGGCCAGTTCGTCGGTGCGAGCGCCTTCGTTACAGAGTTCGTTACTGGAAACCAGTACAACGTTAATGACGAGGCAAATGTTGTAGAGGTTGCTGATTTTGGAGGCCTGGGATATTCAGCTACGGCTGACGCGAACGAAGGCCTGGAATTGGATTCCGGCGGCTCTAAGCGTGCTGGATTTATCCACTTCGACATCAAGAATACATTCTTTAATGTCCCTTTTTTCCGAGACATTCCTACGGTTAGCGAGTTGATTACGGATGGCGTACATCAATACAGCTATCAGAACTCCACTGGAAGTACGCCCAGCCAGTGCAATCAATTCGATTGTGAGTTTTCAGAGACACTACCCTTTGACCTGGGATCGGTGTTTAGCATCTCTACTTCAGCAAACGCAGCGATTACAAACGGCTTGGCAGATTTCTCGAACAAGTCCTCTGGTGACGCCGATCTTACCTTCTTATTGCTGGAGTCGGATGGTAAAACCTCCGTGCCGCTATTTGTTACGCCTGAACCCTCTACCTGGGGGCTGTTTTTGTTCGGAATAGTGGCATGTTCGTGGCTTACTGCGAAGAGAAACCAAACTCGCCTCAAATTTTCGAAGTTAGTCGGTCAAACTTTGCCCCCAGCCCCGGTGAGTTTGCCATTTTTTTCTAAGTGTGCAGACTAGACAAATAGCCCGGCAATGGCACTCTCGAAACGAAGGGAGCTCATTCCGCTATCGTCGAGCACTCTGGGCAGCTTCATGAAGTGTGAATTGGGGAATGCCAAACCGATTCGCAAGTAGTTGCGCTCTTTACCCCGGCATCGCTCAACCAGCCTGGAAAATCCGGCGAGTACTGCCCGCTCGGATAACAGAAGTGAAACGCGTAGTAGTGAGTGGTCAGATAGAGAATGCACGGGAAGCCGAACTCGGAGAGCATTGGCGGTGCGTGTTCCAGAAAACAACAACTCCCGTCGTCAAATGTAAGCACTACGCTGCGAGGCGGCAGCTCCTTTTGCAGCCTGACCAACGCTTCTCCGAGTAGCAGGACCGATGCCTTCATTCCTCGCAGGCATTCCAACCTTTGCCGGAACTGCTCGGGCGTAATAGACAGGTGAGGCCACAACTTTGTTCGTCTCGAGCGATATTCCGTGATAGCAAAGGATGAGGCTGCAGACAAATCTCCCGCCAGGAATCCTCTTTTGCATCAGGTTCGCGCGATTTCAAGCCAACTCTTAAGCAAAGAACCTGGCCCAAATGACGTGTAAAATACGAGAAGGTTCGGTCGAATCCACTCACTTATATGTGAAAGCGGCATTTGAGAATTCTCTACTTCAGCCCCCAACAGCTTTGGCCTGTCAATTCGGGTTCCCGGCTACGAAACGTTCATTTGGCGAGCGCGCTCGCGAAACGCTGCCACGTGACTCTTCTCCGCGTTTTGCGAGCGGGCGAGGCCGACGAAAACCATCCCGAAACTTCTATTTTCGAAAATTCGCTGACTGCCCGAAGGAACCGCAGTTATACGCCCGGCATGGTCCTGCGCGGTATGATCGGACCGTTACCGCTCACTGTTCTCAACTATACGTCGGATGATGTGGCAAACTGCCTGAGCTCGGCGCTTAAAGAGCACCGTTTCGATGCCGTCCAACTCGAGGCGAGCAATCTCTTTTCGTACCTCGAAATAATTCGTGCCGCTCCCAGTAAGCCAGCTATATTGTTCGACTGGCATAATGTGGATTCGGAACTGATGGCGCGCTACGCTTCGGAAACGAAGAGCCTGCCCAGGAAACTGATAGCCCGGCGGACAGCCAAGTTGCTCGACAGGCTGGAGACTCGACTGATGACGCTTTGTGATGCGCACGTGGTCGTGAGCGAACGGGAAAAAATCAAATTGCTGGAACGCAACCGTCGGGCCCATATTACTGTCATCCCAAACGGGGTGGATACTGCGGCGTTTGCTTACCGGGAAACAAGTTCTCCCGGAACGACTCTGCTGTTTGTTGGCTCGATGGATTATCACGCCAACATAGACGCTGCTCTCTGGTTTGCCCGAAGCGTGTGGCCGGCAATATCGCGGCGCTTCCCGGCTCTCGAATTTGAGATCGTGGGACGTTCGCCCGGACGCGAGATACGAATGCTTGCTTCCGCCAAAATTCACGTTACCGGTACGGTCGAGGATGTCCGGCCTTTTTACGCGAGGGCGCTTGCGGTAGTGGTTCCGCTGCGAGTGGGTGCCGGGACGCGCCTGAAAATACTGGAAGCAATGGCGCTGGGCGTGCCGGTAATTTCTACGACTCTGGGTGCCGAAGGAATAGCCGTTGAAGATGGCAAGAACATCCTGTTGGCCGATACGGAACAGCAGACGATCAATGCTCTCGAGCGAATTGCAAACGACTGCTCTTTCCGCCGGTGTTTAACTGAAGCCGCCAGGGAGCTGGTCTCGAGGCGCTATGATTGGACCTCTATAGGGAATCAGCTCTACGAGACTCACTCAGCATTGATGCGATCCCGAGCAGGGCTGTAGATTTGTCGCCGATCCATGCCGCGACCGCAATGAGAACCGCACATGTTGAAGCAACCGGAGTCGTTATTCAGCCTTCCTTGCGCTGGGAGAATGATTCCCGTTCTCCGCTCTGGGCACAAGGCGCGATCCTGGCGGGTCTTTTCGCGCTCGCCGTCGTACTCCAGCTCCTGAATGGAGCTTTCGGCAGCGAATTCAATGCCTATCCCGACGAGCCGGCCCACTATGTGACTTCGCTGATGATTCGGGAGTACATTACGGGGCCACATCCATTTTCGCCACTCAAGTTCGCGGAGCAGTACTACCATCACTATCCGAAAGTTGCGTTTGGACACTGGCCCCCGGTCTTCTATGTCGTTCAAGCGGCCTGGATGCTGCTTTTTTCCGCGTCCCGAGCTTCCGTTCGTTTGGAAATTGCCTTTACTACTGCCCTACTCGCCTTTTCGCTTTGGCGCGAAGCCCGCCACTGGTTTGGACATTTCTGGGCCCTCTTAGCCGCCGTGCTGCTAGTTTGCGTGCCTCTGATTCAGAATTCGACGGACGAAGAAATGGCCGAAATATTGCTCGTTTTGTGCTGTTTCTGGAGTACTATTTATTTCAGCCGCTATTTGGAATCAGGCGCACCCTCAGATTCAGCCTGGTTTGGCGGCTACTTTTCGCTTGCGGTGCTGACCAAAGGCAGCGGCTGGCTCCTCGTTCTTCTCCCCCCGATCGCTCTGCTTCTCACCCGCAAGTTGAAATATTTGCTTAAAGGCTCATTCTGGTACGGCGTCGTTCTAATCGCTGTCCTGTGTTTGCCGTGGCAAATACTTACCCTGCATTCGGCGTCCCGAGGTTGGAGCGGAGGCTCGCAACCTAGCCTCAGCTATACATTGCCGGCCCTCGCCCAGTTCCTTGGATTGCTTGTCTCCATTCTGGGCCCGGTGCTCTCCATCTTGGTTGCGCTTGGGATCGTTGTGCAAGTGATTGTCCCCCTGTTCTCGCGTGCGGTATCAGCTGTTCCCGCTGCCATGATCGGGTTGATTTTAGGTGATTGGATCTTCCATGCCGCGGTACCGGCGGGCGTGGAGGATCGCAAAATGATCATCGCCGTTCCCGCCATCATTTACTTTCTGTTTGCCGGTGCAATCTGGCTGGCGGACCACATCCCATTCGGTATTCCTATGCACTGGCGACAAGCAATCGTTGCTGTACTAAGCGCTTTTGCCTTCGCCACGACGACTTTCACCATTCCCCGGGCCAGCCACTTCGGATACAGCGAAGCTGCGCGATTTATTGTCTCCGATCCGAGCTTGCGGAACGCTACGCTGATGGTGTCGTCCGGCAGCATTGGAGAGGGACTGCTTATCTCAGAGATCGCGATGTGCGAACCTCGTCCTCGCGATACAATCCTGCGCGCCACAAAACAGCTCGCCCAGGTCGATTGGGCGGGAACTAATTATCGAAGCTTCTACAAAACGCCTGTTGAGTTGCTCCGATATCTCAGTGGAGCTCACATTTCCGGCGTAGTTCTAGACGATTATCGCGGTGAATCCGAGTTCCCTCACCAAGAACTCGTTGAGCGCACTATCCAGGAGAACCCAGGCGACTTTCAACTGCTTGCTGTTTTCTCCGGCCATGAGGACGGCACGCCGGGAAAGGTAAAGGTGTACCGGGTGCTCTCCACCGCGCCTGGTCTCTAATTCTAAACAAGTAGATGAACAGTCCTTATGTCCATGAATACATTGACTGAGTTTAATGTGAAGTTCAGGACTATTTCACCTTCAATCTGCGAATATAACCATGGAAGCACAAAGTGCTATCACTAGGTTGTATATAAGGAGATATCTCAAAAATGAAGAAGATCATGACCGCTGCTCTAGGCCTTTCGCTGCTCTCCGGTGCCGCCGTTTTTGCTGCTCAGAACACCTCGACCACCAGCACCGATACCGGTAGTATGAAGAGCACCAAGAAGTCAAAGCACCACAAGAAGAGCAGCACCGATACGATGAGCAGCACCGCCTCCAGCACAACCAAGTAAGGTTAGCTGACGGCTTTCAGTAGCTCAAAAGCTTTAAACGCGGCCCGGGTTTCTACCCGCGCCGCGTTTTTGCTTTTCTATTGAATTTTCGGGACGAGGGTTCGGCGCTTAACGAGCCGCTCGTGTTCCGCGGCTTAGAATGGTTCGCAGAGAAGGAGAGCGCTTGGCCGGCTGTGTACCCCGGCGCAAATCGAGAATCAAACCCATCACCAGCCGCTCGATCTGATCTCGAACGGCAATATAAGTCTCTTCATCCTGCCCGATTGGATCTTCGATTTTCCAGTTTCTAATCTCAATTGGAACACCGGCCGGGAACGGCCGTCCGCTTATATTAACGATCAAATCTAGTCTCTGAAGCTCAACTTCGCTCAAGTCCTTTGCGTGCAGGTCGTCGATGTTGATGTTTTTGGCTTCCATTACTTGCTTGGTAAGCGGCTGGATGATCGAGGCAGGCGCTAAGCCGGCACTAACCGGCTCGATCACATCGGATCCGTAGGCTCGCGCGAAGCCCTCGGCCATTGGACTGCGGCACGAATTCCCTATGCACAGGAAGAGGACGTGCTTCAATTTTGCTTCCATTCAGATTCGCTTAAAGCCGCCGCCTCGCCCTTCACCTAAGTGTAGCGGAAGAAACGCGTTTGCTTCAAAGTGCCGTCTGGCAGGGCACATTCTCAAACAAATCCCGACGGCGAGAGTCTTACTTGCAAGCTATCCTCCGTATGTATTATTATTCCTTATAGTGAATAAAAATACAGGAGTGAGCGCTTAGGAAATGGCGGCGACCGTCTATCAGCCAGCTTCCGCGGCCCATCCCATGGGCTTGCGGCATGATCTCGATCTTTCCGCCGAGCAGCTAACTGGTGTGTTGGAACTCGCGCAGCAGGTCAAGCAATCGCGCTCGCGTTACGCCGCTGCGCTAAAGGGCCGCTACGTCAGCCTGCTTTTCGAGAAACCATCTTTGCGCACGCGCATGACGTTCGAACTCGCGGTTAAGCAGCTTGGGGCCGATTGCGTGACGCAGACCGGGATGATCGCCGAACGCGAGCCGCTGAAAGATGTCGCGCGGAACCTGGCGCGCTGGACCGACGCCATTGTCGCTCGAACGTTCACGCAGCAAACGATAGACGAACTGAGCCGCTGGTCCGGCATTCCGGTCATCAATGCCTTGAGCGATCTGTATCATCCGTGCCAGGCGCTCGCGGATATGCTCACGCTGAAGGAACATTTTGGGCGCTTGCGGGGGCTCAAACTCGCTTATGTCGGAGATGGCAATAACGTCGCGCATTCCCTGCTTCTCTGTTGCGCGCGCTTAGGGATTCACTATTCAGTCGCAACTCCGCGCCGCTACGAGCCGAAAGCGGCAGTCGTTGATCAAGCAAAGCAACTTGCCTTGGTGAGTGGGTCTTCCATCGAGATCGCGAACGATCCAGTAATGGCGCTCAAGTCTGCTCACGCCGTCTATACGGACGTTTGGGCGAGTATGGGCCAGGAGGCGGAAGCGCAAGACCGCAAGAATCTGTTTGCCGAGTTTCAGGTCAATGGGGCACTGCTGGCACATGCACGTAAAGATGCGCTTTTCATGCATTGCCTACCGGCCAAGCGTGGATTGGAAGTGACAGACGAGGTGATGGAATCGCCTCAGTGCGTCGCTTTCGACCAGGCAGAAAATCGCCTGCACGCGCAGAAGGCTCTTCTGCTGATGCTGCTGCAATAAACTACATGCTTACGCCGAGCTGCGGCTAGGAAGCGGTCCGACGTAAATTCAATATAAATCGATGAGTAAAGTTGAAGCAAAGAAGGTTGCGCTCGCTTATTCGGGCGGCTTGGACACATCTATCATCATCCCGTGGTTGAAGGAGCATTACGGGTGCCAAGTTGTCGCGGTATGCGGGGATATCGGCCAAGGCGGCGAGGAAGTCGACGGACTGCGAGAGAAAGCGCTCAAGACTGGCGCGTCCGAGGTTCATGTCGAGGATATGCGCGAGGAGTTCGTTAGCGAGTATCTCTGGAAGCTGGTCCGCTCGGGCGCGGTTTACGAGCACAAATATCTGCTCGGTACTTCCATCGCGCGTCCGCTACTGGCGAAGCGGCAGGCCGAAGTAGCGCTGAAGACCGGCTGTGACGCGCTGGCGCATGGCTGCACGGGCAAAGGCAACGATCAGGTGCGATTTGAGCTTACTTACAAAGCGATCGCGCCGCACTTGCCCGTCATTGCGCCGTGGCGCGAGTGGGACATTGTTTCGCGCGAAGACGCCATCGAATACGCAAAGACCCACAACGTTCCAATCGCACAATCGACTACCAAGATCTACAGCCGCGACCGCAACATCTGGCACATCTCGCACGAAGGCGGCGAATTGGAAGATCCCGCCAATGCTGCGCCCGAGCATATCTGGATGCTGACGAACAGCCCGGCCGAAGCTCCCTCGAAATCGGCTGAAGTGACCATCGGCTTTCAAAGCGGTGTTCCGGTATCGCTGAATGGCCAGCATCAACTGAGCGCGGTGGCTCTGCTGGAAGAGCTGAACAAGCTCGGTGGCGAACACGGTATTGGCCGTATCGATCTCGTGGAGAATCGTTTTGTGGGGATGAAGTCGCGCGGCTGTTATGAAACGCCGGGCGGCGCAATTCTGATGGCGGCCGTTCGTGAGCTCGAAGCTCTGACCCTCGACCGCGCAACGCTGCATTACAAACAAAAGGTCGCGCTCGATTACGCGGAGATGGTCTATAACGGCCTGTGGTTTACACCTCTGCGCGAAGGGTTGGACGCATTCTTCGCCAAAATTGCCGGGCCGGTAACGGGCGAGGTTACGATGCGGCTCTACAAGGGCAATCTGGAACCGGTAAGCCGCACGAGTTCAAACTCGCTCTACAATCTCGACATCGCCAGCTTCACCATGGGCGCAAGTTATGACCAGAAAGATGCGCTCGGATTCATTAACCTGATCGGATTGCCGATTAAGGTGAGGGCTTCCCTTAAGAATTAACCGCATGAAACTTTGGGGTGGACGATTTGAAACAGGACCCTCGGAAGTTTTTGAAGAATTCTCCGGTTCGCTCGATTTCGATCAGAAGCTGGTGTTCGCGGATGTAAAGGGGTCGCAGGCCTTCGCGCGCGCTCTTGGCAGGCAGGGCATACTGAACCCTGCTGAAACCGGCAAGCTCATTACGGCGCTGGCGGAAATCGGTGAAGAGGCAAAAGAACCAGGCTACTTCTGGAGCGCGAAGGATGAAGACGTTCACACTTTCGTAATCCGCAAGCTGAACGAAAAAGTCGGCGATCTTTCAAGCAAGATTCACACAGGGCGCAGCCGCAACGAACAGGTTTCGCTCGATCTCCGGCTTTATTTGCGCGTTTCCGCTGAGACGATTCTTAACAGCTTGACCGAGCTGATGGATGGTTTGCTTGCGTTGACGGGAAAATATCCTGATGCGGTGATACCCGGCTACACTCACTTGCGCCGGGCGCAGGCGGTACTATGGCCACATTATCTGCTCGCCTACTTCGAGATGTTCGCCCGCGATTTCGAACGCGTCCAGCAAGCTCAATTGCGCATCAGTGTGATGCCGCTCGGCTCGGGAGCGCTGGCTGGGAGCGGATTCCCTTTTGACCGCGAAGCCATCGCTGAAGATCTGGAGTTCTCCGCCATCACCGGCAATAGCATGGACGTATCCGGCGACCGTGATTTTGCTTTGGACTTCCTGTATTGCTGCAGCCTGATCATGCTGCATCTGAGCCGGTTGGCGGAAGACTGGATTCTGTATTCGAGCGAAGAGTTCAACTGGATGACGCTCGGCGATGACGTTACCAGCGGCTCCAGTCTGATGCCGCAAAAGAAAAATCCCGATTCGCTCGAATTGATCCGCGGCAAATCAGGCCGCGTCTTTGGCGATTTCACTTCGCTCTTCATCACCATGAAGGGACTTCCGATGACTTACAACCGCGACATGCAGGAGGACAAAGAACCGCTCTTCGATGCCTTTTATCAAACGGCCGGTTCACTGCAGATGGCAAAGGCGGTGGCCGGTTCAGTGATTCTCAAACCGGCTGTGCCGGCCGCTGCAGCGGAGGAGAGTTGGGTCATAGCCACCGACCTTGCCGAAGAGCTGGCTCGTCGCGGAGTACCGTTCCATCAGGCGCACCAGGTGGTTGGCCACCTTGTGCTGGAAAGCGTGCGGACCGGGAAGAAGCCATCGAATTGGGATGGTGAGTCTCTCGCTGCCTTCGCTCCTGAGTTCTCGCCTGACATGGCGCGCCTCCTGTCCGCAGCCGAAGGCATGAAGAGCCGCGAATTGCCGGGAGGCACGGGGCCGAATGCCGTCGCGACAGCGTTGTCAACTGCGAAGGATCGCCTGCGTGCGATGCAGGAAAGTTTCCAGGCGAAATGAACAAGAGTTTCCGCCAAGGGCAAATCCTGAAGATCATCCGTGACAAAGAGATCTATACACAGGACGAGCTTGCGCGGGAATTGAGCCACGGCGGAATCCAGACCACGCAAGTCACGCTCTCGCGAGATATGCGGGAGTTGGGGCTCGTGAAAACTGCGGACGGGTATCGTCAGTTGAGTGCCGATAGCACGGGTCCGGAACTAGGTGCCGTCGTAAACGAATATCTGCTGGATATCCGTCTGGCCCAAAATCTGGTTGTGCTTCGGACATTGCCTGGAAATGCCAATACCCTCGCCATTGCGATCGACAGGCAAGAAGTCAAAGAAGTGGTCGGCACAATTGCCGGAGACGACACTGTGCTGGTTATCGCGCCCGATAACGAATTCGCGGAGAGTTTTCGTAAACAACTGCTCGCCATGCTTTCCGCCTGAAACTCAATGCTTGTGATCGTGCGCGTGGCTGTGACCGGCAGCAGGTTGACAGCCGTTCTCCGCCAGCAAACACGGTACGTGCTCGAACTGAATAGTGGAGTGGTAAATTCCGAAGCCGCCCAGCACTTCATGGATGCGTTTCAGAATGCACTCGCTAGCCGAGGGGGGCATGTCGTCGATCAGCACATGCGAGCTTAGCGCGTGCGTGCTCGACCCAAGACTCCAGATATGCAGATCGTGAACGTCGATGACGCCTTCCACCTCGCCCATTGCATCTGTGACGTTGCTCAGTTCGATACCGCGCGGCAGTCCCTCGAGTAGGATATTCCAGGATTCGCGAATAATGTCCCAAGCGGTGTAGATGATGAACAGTCCTAAGACAATGGAGAGAAGCGGGTCGATGTAAGTGAGCCCGGTGTAACGGATGGCGAGAGCGCCGATGACAATGGCCAAGGCCCCGATGGCGTCTCCGGCCATGTGGATCATGGCTGCGCGGATGTTGATGTCGCCCTTCTGTCCGCGGTTGAGCGCGATCACTATGGCGCCGTTCAAAACCAGGGCTGCCACCGCAACCCACATCATAATGCGGTCATTGAGCGGCTCGGGATGAAGGAGGCGACCGCCGGCTTCCCAGAAGATAACCAACGAAACGAGGATCAGAGTTGCGGCATTCAGAAAGGCCGCGATAACGCCGGCTCGCCCGTAGCCGTAAGTCTTTGACTGATTGGCCGGCTTGCCCTGCAGGTAGACTCCGACAGCGGCGAGCAGCAGAGCGAGAGCGTCGGTAAAGTTATGACCGGCATCTGAAAGCAGAGACAAGCTATGCGAACGAAGCCCTGCAAAGATTTCGAAAGCTGTGAAGGCTAGTGTAGCCGCTAAAGAAAAGCGAAGGACCCAGCCAGTTCCGCGCGCATGATGGTGATGATGAGCCAACTGCTAGAAGCCTCTCTTCCCAATTTACGATAGTCGGCCGGCATCGGGGGGAGGATTCTATTGGGGCGGGTTGGCGGGCTTTTCACCCGGCCGGTAGAGCGAAGGCACTTTCTTCCTTGGCTCCTCCTGGTTGTCCGCGGCCCTCTTGCGCTCTTTCTGCTCGTCGCTCGACATCATTGAATCACGTTCGGCCTTTTCCTTAGTATCTTTGGCGGAGACTTCCGCTCCCCGCTTTTTAGAGTCCTCCAGCGAAAGCTCCTGACTGTCGGTGGTGGTATCGATGGCTTCGGAAAGAACGAATTTGAAGCGGTCGAAGTCTTTCGGCTCGCTCTCTTGAATCTTGTTCAGTTTTATCAGGAAGTCTTTTTCCGCACTCAGAACCGCGACCATGCCGGTATCGATCGGGTGGTTGCGGCGAAGAGCGTCATCAGCTACCGAATCAATGGCCTCAATAATCTTCGTGTAGTCTTCGAGAGCGTTATGGACAAAGATGCTGCGGCCAGGCTTCTCCTTCGCAAGATACTGTTCCACCAGGTCCACCCGCTGGCGAGCGAAATGAATATAAAGTTGCAATCGATCATTCGGCTCTTGTGCTTCGCGGACCTGTTCGACCTCGTTCGAGGTCAGGAAGTCGCGGTCTTGAGCGGAGGCAAGCGCGGCGGCGGCGAAAGAGCACCAGGCAATCAGGAAAAGTTTCATTTGCGCATCACTCCCGCCAGTAATTTGTCGTGTATCTCCTCCAGCTTTCGATCGGTGTACTCGGCCCAGCCGCGCTGCGGAAGATCAATTTCATCGAGCAGGCCGGCCATGCGCCGCTGGAGATAAGCAACCCGGAGTTCGGCCTTTTTGTAGTAGCGGGCTTTGTGAGCCGCGTCGAGCGATTCAACGCAGGCGTTAAGCGCTTTGGTCATATCTTCCAATGCGGCATCGCCGTTCTCGATGTTGCCCTTATTGTACGCCTCGCGTGCGCGGTCGAACGCCGTCTCAGCCCTGTTTAGTTCAGATTCTGAACGTTTACCCGGATCGTGTTCAGGCGCGGCTTGTTGGTTGGAAGCCGCAGACCGGGAAGCCCACGCGTTGACATATCCGGGCAGCGTGAACAGCAACAGGACGAAAAGCAAAACAAAATGCTGAAGAGCGAGCACGGCAGATGGTTGCCTTATTCTAGCTGGCTTTTCCCGCGAGTCTTCGCGGCAGCCGTTGCCTGCTTGTGCAGATGCGTCATGTTAACTCCTTCGAGCGCCAGCGCGATAAAGCCAATCACGATCAGCGGAATCGTGACAACTGCCCATAAGATGAGCGAGAAGCGCTTCGCGTGACCCGAGGCCAAGCCGAACATGATGAGCGTTCGAGCAGTGACCCATTGGAAGGACCCCAGGTTGCCCGGCGCTTGCGGAACAATGCTGCTGAGCCGCAGCAGAACCATCATGGTGAAGGAAGCCGTCCAGGCAACTGGCAGCCGGTTCGCCTGCACCAGCATGTAGATCGGCAGGATCTGGGCGAACATGTAAAGACCGCTGACGAAGAACGAGTAGTAGAGATAGCGCGAGTGCCCGATCCGATGCAAGTCTTCGATCAGAGTGTTGAACCAGCGCGGCCAGGAAATTCCGAAGAGCAGATGCAGCGACTGCTGGCGGGCATACATGGCATAGGCAAGGATCAGCCCGCAAATCGCGATGAGCACGGCGAGAATGTAACCGCCGTGTAGCAAAACACCTGGCAGTTTTCCAAGGTGGAGACAAAAGAAAAAGCAGCCGAGCAGCCAGATACCGTCGAAGATGCGCTCGATGAGCGCCGAGGCAAAGGTAACCGATAGCGGAACTTCGGTGAACTTAGATAGGAGAAAGCAGCGAATCAGCTCACCCGCGCGCAATGGAAGAACTTCGTTGGCGAACAGCCCAACATAGATGCTTTCGACTGCCTGGATGAAAGGCACCCGTTCGATGGGACGGAGCAGCAGCCGCCAGCGCCAAGCGTGCAGGAGGTAAACGCATATATCGGCGGCAATAGCCGCACAGACCCAGGCCCAATGCATGCGCCTGACTTCGCCCCAAATGTATTGAAGGCTGGCGCCATTCAGCACCCAAGCCATGCAGATCAGCGAGACGAGATTGGTAGCAACGATGAGCGCCCACGATCTAAATCTACTCGCGCGCTCAACAGGCCTGAGTGGTGCGGTCTGGGTGCTCAAGCAAGCCCATGATAGCGCCCGGTAAGCGAGGGGGATCGTAACGCGATTTATGGGACGGAGTAGAGTCCTATGGCCAGTTTCGTTTTGCGCAGGGTGTCTTCGGAGATCGGCAAGACGTGGTCGCGCCCGCGAGTCAAGATGGAGTCTATATAGGCTGGATCGGCGGTCACTTCGCGGTAACGAAGCTGGATCGGTTCGAGGCGGGCGATGATCGCCTCAGCGACCAGCTTCTTGAAATCTCCGTAGCGCATGCCGGCGACACTTGCTTTTGTAATGGACGCATCGCAGGCTTGGGCAATGGTGAGCAGATTGGCGATTCCCGGACTCATGTCTTCAGGATCGACGGCGGGTTTAGAGTCGGTGGTCGCGCGCGCGATCTTTTTCTGAATCGTCTTCGGCTCGTCGAGCAAAGCGATAGCATGTCCGAAGCCGGGAGCAGACTTGCTCATCTTCTGGGTAGGATCGTCGAGGCCCATGATGCGTGCGCCTACCGTTGGGAGATGAGTAGCCGGCATGACGAAGGTCTCGCCATAAAGCGAGTTGAAGCGCTGTGCTATGTCGCGCGCGAGTTCGAGGTGCTGCGACTGGTCTTCTCCGACTGGAACGATACTCGCCTGATAGATCAGGATGTCCGCGGCCATCAAAACGGGATACTGTAAGAGGCCGTCGCCAACGGTTTCCTGTGCCTCCGCTTTGGCCTTGAACTGCGTCATGCGGTACAGCCAGCCGAGCGGTGTTACGCAGGTCAATAGCCAGGCCAGCTCGGAGTGGCCCGGAACGCTCGATTGGACGACGATCGAAGAAGTCTCCGGGTCAATGCCGGTCGCGATGAAGAGCGCCGCTGTCTCACGGATCTTGGCGGACAACTCGGCAGGATTTTGAAAGACCGTGATGGCGTGCAGATCGACGATGCAGAAGATGCTCTCGTAAAGGCTCTGGATCTCGGCCCAGTTTTTGAGCGCTCCGAGATAATTACCAATGTGCAGTTGACCGGTGGGCTGAACGCCGGATAGAACGCGTGCTTTCATGCAGGAAGAACTCTTATAGTAAGTGATGTCATCGAACCTAACGATTGAAAAGCTGGTGTATGGGGGAGATGGCCTGGGGCGGGTCGACGGGCAAGTCGTGCTGACGCCGTACGTGCTGCCCGGCGAGCGCGTAAGCGTAGAGACGGCGCAGGTTAAATCGGGGCTGCTGCGCGGGAGTTCGCCGCAACTGCTGGAAGGGTCGGCGCACCGGATCGAACCGCGCTGCGAATACTTCGGCACGTGCGGCGGCTGTCAGTATCAACACGCGGGTTATGGGTATCAGTTGGAGCAGAAAGTCTCGATCCTTCGCGAGACGCTGCAGCGCCTAGGCAAGATCGCTTATGACGATAACATTCCAACGATTAGCGGAGAGCCATGGTTCTACCGCAATCGGGTACAGCTGCATTTCGCCGGACGCGAGTCGGGCTTTCACAGGCAGGGCTCGCACGAGCTGTGCGCGATAGATCACTGCTATATTTCGGCGCCGATCCTGATCGAGGCCATTGCGCGCATTCAGGAGGCTGTGAAGCGGCCCGAGTGGCCGAGCTTCGTGCGTTCGCTGGAGCTGTTTACGAATGGGAGCGATCTCCAGCTGAATGTGCTCGATTCGTCGCGGCCAGTGGCGGCGCGCTTCTTCGAGTGGTGCGCGACCTTTCTGCCTTCGCTCGTGCCGGGACCGATCGAGTATGCGGCGGCGGGCCGGCAATTTCGCATTAGCGGCGGCTCATTTTTCCAAGTAAATCGATTCCTGGTGGAGGCACTTATAGACGAGGTGCTGAGCGACTCATCTGGAGAGCACGCGACCGATTTGTATGCGGGCGTGGGCCTGTTTTCTCTAGCGCTTCCCAAGCGGTTCAAACGGGTGCAGGCGGTAGAGCGGGGCGGTTCTGCGTATCGCGATCTGGAATTCAACATCGAGCGGAGCGGTTCAGCCATTCAAGCGATCAAAGACTCTGCTGAAAGCTACATAGACGTGCAGCAAGACGAGCCGGATCTGCTGGTGGTCGATCCGCCGCGATCGGGACTGGGCCAGCAGACTACAGCGGCGATTCTGCGGCTTGCGCCCGCGAGACTGACGATCGTGAGTTGCGACCCGGCCACGCTTGCGCGCGATGCACGCAAGCTGCTCGAAGAGTACCGGGTCCGGCGGATTGCGCTCATCGATTTGTTTCCGCAGACTTATCATTTCGAAACTGTTATGCATTTAGAGAGGTAGTGCGGGGCTGAAGCTCCCGGCGGACTGAAGTCCGCCCTCCGAAGCGGTCTGCGAGGCCGCTCCACTTGCGGGCAACTAGCTCGGCGATAGTAAGCGCAATGGCTAGACCCAGGCAAGCGGGCCAGAGTTGCCATTCGGTCAAACTGGTGCGACCGCCAGCATCGAAAATGGTGGAAAGCTCGGGATTGAAGCGTCCGCCAGTGAAGCTTGAGATCTCCTTCAGCAACTCCTCGTTTGAACCGAAGTCTTGAAACTCGGGCTGCTGCCGATAGAGGCCTACTTCGGGGAAGGCGGCCGATTCGTTTACCGGGCGCACTCGAAAGAGCCCAGTCTTCGATCCTATGTGCAGCCGTCCTTCGTAAAGACGTGCGGCGATCCTCTTCACGTCGATTGCTTTGCGGAAGTTGTTTGGCCCGAGCACATAGATCTCGGGAATGGAAGCAGGCTCGGCGGCTCCGCTAGCGAGTTGATAGCGGACGAGGATGTCGCCATTTGCAGCATCGAATCCGGCAGTAGCCTGGCTCGGGCCGTTGTGCATCAGCAGGTCACGAGTGACATTGGTCCAGAATTTATCGAAGCCGGGCCAATCGATCCAGGTTGCAGCCCAGCGGCTCTTGGCATCAGAGGTGAAGACGGCGGCACGGCCCAGACCGTACTGCCAACGCACGAAGAGCGGGTCCTTTTCGGCTTGGTTGATTTCGAGAAGCGTTTCGGCGCCGGGCTTAGCCTTGAAACGGGCATAACCGTGGAGGGGCGGAGCATTGTCCATGCCTACGCCTTCGAGCACGTCCGCTTTCGCCGTAACGATAGGACTCAGGGCCTTTTCGACGGCTGTCGAGCCGCTGTAGGTCTCGACATCTTTGAGCAAAATTTGTTCCAGGCCGGCAGGTTCGTTGAGGAAGTAGCTACGGCCGCCGGAAGAGGCGGCGACCTTTTCGAGATACGAACGGTTGACGTCCTGACCGAGGCCGACGGTGGAGATGGTGACGCCGTGCCCGGCGGCTTCCTTGGCGAGATCGATGCTGTCTCCTTCTTCGGAGATGCCGTCGGTCAATAGAACGATGTGTTTGAAGCTGGCGTTGCACGGCAGTACGCGGCGATAAGCTTCCGCGAGCGCGGGAGCGATCTGCGTGCCGCCGTCTGGGGTGATGCCGGAGATCAGGCGTTTAATAAGCGACCGATCTTCGGCACGGCGCATGGGAACCGCCCATTGATAGGAGTTGTCAAAGATCAAGACGCCAATCGTATCCAGGGGACGCAGGTGATCGACGACGCCGATGGCGGAGAGGCGCGCGAGCTCGATTTTGCGGCCTTCCATGGAAGACGATTTGTCGATGATTAGAGAAACGCAGGTGCCTTTCGGAGTATCGGGAGGCGCGAGTTTGGCGGGGAGAGCACGGTCGAGCGCGTCCATCTGCTTATCTTCCTTATAGACCTGGCGTTCGCCGCCGATCAGGAGCAGGCCTCCGCCGTTTTTTACGTAATTCTCAAGGCGGACTTTGCGCTCGGGAGAAAATGCTGCGAGATCGAGGTTGTTCAGGATGACGAGCTGAAGAGAATCGATGTTGCGGTCGAGCTCAGAGGCGTCGCGAGTGAGTTCGATATTTGCTTCGCTCAGGGCAGCGAGAAGATTGCTATCTGTTCCGGTCGGATCTTGCGAAAGGTACAGGGCACGGGCACGATGGAGTTCGACGGCCTGCTCGAACCTGGCTTCAGCGCCGGACGGCGTCTGGATTTTACCGGCGATGGCAACGACTCCGGAAGATTTCACACGAGCATCCAGCCGTATTGAGTTCGCGCCCGCCTCGAGATTCACTGCCTGGTGGCCGAGCGCTTTGCCTTCAGCGTAGACGTCCAGGGTAGCCCGTGCAGGAACAGGCGAGAAAACAGTTAAATCGATGGGAATCAGCTCGCCGCTATAAGCATCATGAGGCAGCGAGACGGACTGAAGACGAAGATCAGAGCCGGATTTTCCGCCGAGCGGGAAGGTATCGACGGGAATCTGCAAGCGGCGTAATTGAGCGATGGCACGGACGGCGCTCCCTTCGTTCTCGTTGCCATCGCTGACGAGGAGGAAGCGGGCCAAATACCCGTTCGGAATAGCCGCTATGCTGCCGGTGAGAGCGGATTCGAGATTGGTGCCGGCACCTGAGCCTGATATCTGCTGAAGATGCAGAGCGCCGGATAGCTCTTCCGGACGAAGTGAGCGAATGCTGCTTGCAAACGGAACGATTTTGACCCAGTTGCCACTCTTGCGGCGTTCCACTTGGCGAGCAACGGCTGAGGCCCGGGCGAGGTCCTGAGAGGTAATGCTGTCGGAGGTATCGACGAGCACGAATTCGGCGATTTTCGTCTCGGGGAGGGTGATTGAGGGCTGGGCAAACGCTAGGAAGATGGCGGCAAAGCTGAGTCCTTTGAGAAGGAGCGAGACGCGGCGCGCGGATCGTCGCCAGGTGTAGGCAACCCAGCTGAGCGGAAGGAGGGCGACCAGCAGCAGCCATGGGTGGGCAAGTGTCATTTGGCGGCGAACTCCCGGGCATGGACGGCAGTATCGCTCTTGCGGCTGACAGGCGCGGGGCGCAGTTTGCGGGCCGGCCTGCCTTGGCCGAAGAGGATCCACTCAAGCAGGAGACAGAGAACTGCGGCAAGGGCCAGCCATTTCCAAAGATCGAACGCTGTAGGCGCAACGCGGGGAAGGGAAGGAAGTCCGGTCAGAGGCGCGCCGCGCGGGCTCCACATTTTTTCAGCAACAGCGGGGAGGCTCAACGACACGATGCGTTGTCGCTCGCCGGAGGTGACATGAAATACGGCTGGGCTAGCCGCAAAGAACTGCAAAGCGTTGCCGTGTTTCGCTGCGGGGATGGATAGGCCGCGGACATCGGTGACACGCACGCTAGAACGCTGTTCCGCCGCGTCGAGATCGACGCTGGCGAGTCCGACTTCGCCGGCTGTGAGCGAGAGTGTTTGGAAGGCGGCAGGATTAAGCCACTGCAGCAGGCGGGCGAACAGGAGCGGAGTGGCGACTTCAAAGCGCAACTCGCCTTGTAGGGGATCGAACCCAATGACGGCCGATTTTGAGTGTGTTTGGCTGGCGTTCCGAAGGACGATTACAGGGCCTCCGGACGCGCTTGCGACGGCCTGATCTCCTTCGAAAATCTGGAAGGTGTTGGCAGCGTGCAGAAGAAGCCTTTTGTCGGGAGAGTTCCAGGTCCAGACGAGAAGCGAGTCCGTGATGGCGCTTTTGATAGGAAGCGGCGAATGCTCGGGCGGCGGATCGATCCAAAGGCTGGGGAGCCCGGGCGCAACGGCAGGGGTGAGACGATCGAGAACGATCACGTCAGCGGCTGGATGGGGCAAGTATTGAGACGGTGAGAAAAAGGCTGCATTGAGCTGGTGACTGGCTTCGAGCAGAGGGCGCAAATCCTGGGCGCGATCGGTGTAAACTGCCACGCGAAGAATCTCGCTGCGAGGCAGATAGAGACTGGCGCGATCGTCGCTCGAGAGGCTGCCGCCCGGGCTGATGGCGGCACTCAGTTCGCCGGGCGTGCGGGTGGTGAAGTTGTACTCGGCGGTGGCTTCGCCGTTCGCCGGAACTGACAATCTGCGAGGAGCAAACGGAGTGGATGCGTAGCGCGTATCGAGGTGCAAAATCTGCGGGCGGGCTCCGTAGTTTTTCACGCTGACCATTGCCTGCCAGGTATTGGCTTCATTTTCGACCTGCTGGACGGAGAGCTGGCGGATCCCGCAGTTTTCACGATCGGCCGGGACAGGGAGCATGCGGTCGGGGGCTGTCAGGCTAATTGGATTGTCGCCGACGAGTTGGGGGCCGGCATAGACGATCTCGCCGGGCGCTCCGCCGGACCAGCTTTGCGCCTGATGGGCGAAGGAGAGAGCAGCATCGATATTCAGAGCCGAGAGGCCGCTGACGGCTGCGTCGAGCGCGGCGATAAGCTCCCGCTGTTCATGCGTGAAGCGAGTGAGCGGCGTGGCGAGACCACCGGCAGCCACCAGCATGACGCGATCGCCCGAGGGAAGGGCGTCGAAGAAATGACGGGCTAAACTTTTTTCGCGATCGAGAACGGTACTCGTTGGGTCGGCGGCAACGCGGGCCGCGGTCCAGGAAGAAGTATCGATTAGAAAGACGTGGTCGTGACTGCGGCGATCGCGCCCGCCCCACTGCACGCGGGAGATGGCCAGCAAAAGCAAAAGCAAGCTGAAGAGTTGCAGCGCTAATGACCAGGGATCACGCATTTTGCGGCGGGGCTGATGCTGATCGGAAGCGCCAGCTTGCACCCAGAAGTGAAGCGTGGAAACGATTTTGCGGCGCTTGGCGCGGTCGAGCAGATAAAGCGCGGTGATAACGCCGCCGAGGGCGCCGAACAGCGTAAGGAATTCGGCGGCGGTAAGGTTCAGGAAGAACATGTCAGAGAAGAGAACACCCCGATGAGTCGGGGCGCTGCGGCCGGAGCGGCCGCGCCACGGGCGTAGTGGCGAACATGGCGTCGGCAAGGGGCGTAACTGTGGGGAGGCCGGTGTAGCGGCCTCCGTTGCGGAGAGCGAGTTTTTTTAACTGCTCGGAGTGTCGATCGAAAGAAGCGGTATAGGCGGCGCGAGCTTCGCGATCATGAACGATGCGGACATGGGCTCCGGACTCGGCGTCGACCAGCTCCATTTCTCCTTCCCCGGAGGGCGAGCGATCTTCGTCGCCCCAGAGCTGAACGAGCAGGAGCTCATGGCCGAAATCAGCGATGTATTGCAAGGGCCGGAAGCAATCGACGTCGTCCAGAAAATCGGAGATGATTACGGTCAGGCCGCGCTGAGGGTATTCATCGAGATAGCGCCGGGCCGTCTCAAAGTAATTCGTTTTGCCTGCAGCGCGCAATGCGCGGAGATAATTTTCCGCAGGTTGAAAGCGATGGCGGCCACCACTCGAGAGAAACGGATCGAGCAAGGCGGCTGAGAACGGCTGGAGCAGGATGCTATCGAGACGCACGAGGCCGACGTAGACCAGGGCAGCGGCTAAGCGCCGCGCGTAATCGAACTTGGTGGCTTCACCGTCAGCGTTCCCGGCGAGCATGGAAGCACTGACATCGAGCAGCAGGCGAACCGGCACGCGAGGCTCGACCTGGAACATCTTGAGGAAGAGCTTTTCAAAGCGCATGTAGGCGCGCCAATTGATGGCGCGGAGGTCATCGCCCGGATAGAAGGTACGGTGATCGAGGAATTCCTGGCCGGGCCCGGAGAAGCGCGAGATGTTGTGTCCGCCTACCAAACCGCTGAACGACTTTTGCCAATGCAGAGTCAGCCGCTCGAGCTGTTCCAAAAAGCGGTGCTCCAGAAGGGGCTGATCCATATGGGTTCTAAGACTCGGAGGCGCCTTCGAGGATTTTGGTCAGAATCGTTTCGGGCGAGTGGCCGTCGGCATGGGCGTCGAAGTTGAGGATGATGCGATGGCGGAGGACGGCTGGAGCAACGGCAGTCACGTCATCGAGGCTGAGATGCAAACGGCCGCGCATGAGCGCGAGGACACGTCCACATTCGATCAAAGCCTGGGCGCCACGGGGTGAACTGCCGTAGCGAATGTACTTATTGGTGATTTCGGGGGAGCCATTCAGACCGGGCTGGGTGGACATCACAAGTTCGATGGCGTAGTCCTGCACATGAGGAGCGACGATCACCTGCCTGGCAGCGGTCTTCAGGTCAGCGATGGTCTCGCGGGTCAGGAGCTGGCGAAGCTCGAGGTCGTTATTTTGCGTGGTGAGGTCGACAATGCGGCTCAAATCGGAGCGGGAAGGAAAGTTGACGAGAATCTTCATGAGGAATCGGTCGAGCTGCGCTTCGGGAAGCGGATAAGTGCCTTCCATCTCGATGGGATTCTGGGTGGCCATGACAAGGAAGGGCGGTTCGAGCGTATAGGTGCGGGTGCCACTGGTAACGGTGCGCTCCTGCATGGCTTCGAGCAAGGCGGATTGAGTTTTAGGCGTGGCGCGATTGATTTCGTCGGCTAAGACGAGATTGGCGAAAATGGGGCCGGGCTGGAAACGAAAGGTCTTGTGGCCGTGCTCGTCATCCATGATGACGCTACCGACGATATCGCCGGGCATCAGGTCAGGCGTGAACTGAATGCGCGAGTATTGCAGCGCAAGAACGCGCGCCAGAGTTCGCAACAGAGTGGTTTTGCCAAGGCCGGGAACGCCCTCGAGGAGAACGTGACCACCCGCGACAAGGCAGATCAGAACACCCTCAATGACTTCGTTCTGACCGACGATAACGCGGCCAATCTCGGCACGCACGCAGGCGAGATCGGCGGCTGCGCGATCGATAGCGGCTGGTCCGGCGCTCAAAATTTCTGCCATTGCAACTTATTCTAAGGGTGAGATGGGAAGACCATGTTGCCCGGTTCCAGGCCATGCTTCTTACAGTGCTCTAAATACAGGTTGCCGTAACTTTCGAGTATGTACTCCTTTTTAGAGAAGCCGAGCTGGGCAGCGGTTGAATCGATCCAGTCGGCTGGGCCTTCAATTTCGAGGAAGTCGCCGATAGGAGTTTCGTCGACGGTGACCACGCCACGTTTTTTTTGGTCGGCATATTCGGTGCGATACTTTTCGTAGCGGAACGAGCGCATGTAGCCGAGCTGCTCGAAAATTTGGCCGAGCGTTTCGAGAGAGCCGAGAGAAGTTTCAAGTTCGGGGCGGCTTTTGTGCGGGCCAGGCGAGCCGGGACCCTTCCAGGTGATAACCGACTTGTCGCCGGACTGCCTGAGGCGGAGGAGCATTTCTTTGAGGCGGAGCGACTTCTCGGGGGTGTCGTAGATGTCATTCGATTCCCACTGGCGTGGAGCGGAGACCTGGAAGCCGGATTCTTCGAGGCGCGATTCCGCGGCTGCGCGGTTGAGGAGCGAAATTTTGACTTCTACTTCGTCCGCGTTTTTGTTAGAGCTGGCCATGGTTACACTTCAAATTTTCTCACCCTTATAATTAGAGGGCACACAAGCGCGCCCGTAGCTCAGTTGGATAGAGCGAATGACTTCGAATCATTAGGCCGGGAGTTCGAGCCTCTCCGGGCGCGCCAAGAGAAAAATTTGACCGCCTGTCAGGCTGCGTTCTCCTTCGTGTTTTGGGCTGAGAAATCGGGGGGACACTGCTGCGAGCCGGAAGCTGGGCCGGTTTCGGATTTAGCCCGCATTGTGGCTGTCGCCTGTTCTTGGGCGTTTGAAAAAACGAAGCCAGGGTGGTTGGCGGCAGCGAGAGTTACGGGTTTAGTTTGCTCCTGCTGTTTGCGTTCCTTTTGCAGACTGCGAAGTTCGGCCATTTCCTTTTCGTAGCGGCGCTGGAGGCGTGATTCCTGGAGCTGTAGGTTTTTGAGCTGCTTTTCGTATTTCAAGAACGTGCCTAGCTCGATCAGATTGGCGCCGGTGGTCCCGTGCAGGGCGCAGTACTCCTGGTTTTCGGCGCGGCCCTGGGCGTAAATCGCCATTTCTAGACCGGGAATGCGCTGCAGACGCCATTGGGTATCGGCGAGGGATTGGACTAGCTCTTGCTCGCGGAGTCCGGCGGGCTGGTACTCCTTGGCGTAGGCTGCGAGGTGTTGCCGATAGACATCGGCATCGTCGCAGTAGAGGAGGACGGTGCGACCGGTTAAGCCGGTTTTGACCGCGTTTAACGACGAAATAGCTTTTCCGCTGTGCGTGACAGGCCCGGTACTATGGAGGGCATTGTCGCGGCTGATTTTGGCAAGTCTTGCGGCGTGCAGTTCAGTGTTCAGCCGGTCGAATTCGGGATCTCTTCTCAAGGGGGCTCCTAGGATTAAAAATGGCTTACCGGGGCCGAGGGGGTCCGAGTGAGCCTGCCGGAAGATAGCACGGGCGAGGGTAGAAACGAACTTCGACATTTTAAGCGAAGTTGAGTTAAGGCCTTTGGAATGAGGGGGAAGGCGATATTTTACAAGCTTGTGATCGGCCGACTGCGGTCTTCGTAATTCGCCACACGAGAGGTGACAAAATGGGAGGGAGTGCTCTCGGGGCAGAGACACAGAAGGCCGCCAAGAATGGTGGCTGGCAGGCGAAAAGGCCTACTCTACGAGCGGATGTTCGGAAGGCGATCTCGTCGGTGTGGCGGACTCAAAAAATAACGACGTGTCGACTAGGATCACCTGATGCGCTTCCAGTCGGCAGCTGGAATTACGGGGGATACTATATCGCTGGTGACGGACCCCTTTCCGGCGAGATAGTTGAAGATTTCGTCCTCTCCTGAGCTGACGGGAACGAGCTCGGCGACCGGCCTGCCGCGGTTGGTTATGAGCACGGGCTCGCACTTCAACTTCATCTCTTCCATGATGATCAGTCTGCCACGATCACTTCGCCGGACAGGATTGGGCGGGTGCGCGGAAGCCATCCGCAGGCGGCCGCCGTTCCTAAGCCGGCGAGCACGGCCGCATAGAGGACGAGCTTAGTTATGTCGGCCGCGGGCGTGCGGGGAAGTGTCTTCCAGAGCACAAGCAAGACCGCCTGAGCGGCGGTAATGGCCCATACCGCGCCATAGAAGTAACGACGTTCGGTGCCTTCCCCCACGGTCGAGCGCCGCACACGGGGCAGCACGGCGAAGAGTCCGCCTGCGATGATGATCAGGAAAATTGGGAAGTAGCCATAAGAATAGATCTGCCGCAAGCGCCACACGCCCGTCTGTACTGCGACGACGAGACCGAGCAAATTGAGAAGGGCGAAATTCAGCAGCGCATTCCAGGCAAAGGTGTAGCAGATGCGCCGGTAGACCGGATTCGGTTTATCTTCACAGAAACGAAGAATATAGGGCCGCGGTTCCACGCCGGGTAGCTGCCCGGAAAAGCCGGCGATTCCGGTGCCAAAGAGGACGATCAGCAGCCAGAGCAGGTTGCGCCTGTTAGGGCCGTGCGCGAACAACTGGAACGTGAGGGGGCCGGGCGCGAGGAAGAACACCCAGATCCAAATTGGCCAGTGCGCGACACGATAGAGAATTTTATTCCGGGCCCTGATCTTGCGTTCGTGAGCGTACTCGAACTTGCCTGTGTAGTGGACCACTTTAAGGAATCGTACTACTCGGGACGCTTAGCGGCGTTTTTTTGAGTCGTCTGAGGCATTTTATTCGTAGTCAGTTGGTGAAGGGCTGAGAGAAGACTTGCTGGCAAGTATCCCGAGGGGCGCAACCCCGGCAGACGAAACCATTACCTTGCCGTCTTTTGCCGAAGCGGTCGAGACGCATAAGGCGATGGTATACAGCATCGGCTGGCATTTCCTGCGGGACCGGTTGGCTGCGGAGGAACTGGCGCAGGAGGTTTTCCTTCAGCTGCACCGGGACTGGCCAGCGATGAAGTCGGCAGATCACATCGTGTTCTGGCTGCGTAAAGTCACGAGCCATCGGGCGATCGACTTTGCGAGGAAGGTGAGGCGGCATCCGGAGACGAGCCTGGAAGAAACGGCAGAGCCGACAACTTTCGAGCGCGTGCACGACACGTTTCTGGCTAGCTACCTGGAGCGAATCGTCGCATCGTTGCCGGAAAAGCAGCGGATGGTGATTGTGCTGCGGTACCAGGAGGACATGGAAGTAGACGAGATCGCGCGTACATTGGACATGAAGCCGGCAACGGTGAAAACGCAGTTGGCGAGAGCTCTCGATCTGTTGCGGAGTAAGACAGAGCGCCGGCTTGGATACAACGGTGAACGCGCTAAGACGGCATCAGGCGAGGGATTATGAGTTCGTTCGAAGATGAGTTGCGGAAAGCGATGGAACGGCGTGAGCCAGGCGAGAATTTCACGGCGCGCATTCTGGCGGGAGTGAAGCAGGAAGAGAGCAGGAAAGCGCGCAGTTGGCGGACTCCGTTCTGGCAATTGACTTGGCAGGCAAGTTACGCGCGGATTGCCTGGGCGGCGGCGCTGCTGCTGATTCTTGCCGGCTTGATCGGATACCGTCAGCAGGTTCGCGCAGCGGAAGGCAGGGCGGCGAAAGAGCAACTGCTGGCCGCGATGCATATAGCTGGAGCACAGCTCCGTGAGGCGCAATTGCGGGTGAAGAGGATTGAATTTCCAGAGGTGGTGACGCAATGAAACGGATTTTGGTATGGCTGGCGATGGCGGCGTGCGCAGTTGTTCCCGCTTGGAGCGCATCGGACGATTTCAAGTTTCCCGCCAGCTTCGAAAAGCTCGGCGAGCGGGCAACCGAATCGGTCGATGTGACGCTCGATTCGTCCATGCTGCGGCTGGCGAGCGGATTTCTCTCGCCTAACGATCAGGACGAGGCGCAGGTGAAGAAGCTGGTTTCGAAACTGAAGGGCGTCTACGTGCGCAGCTTTGAATTCGACAAAGACGGCCAGTACTCGATGGCCGATGTGGAAGCGATCCGGACGCAGTTGAAAGGGCCAGGGTGGTCGCGGATTGTGAACGTTAAGTCCAACAAGGGGGAATACTCAGACGTTTTCCTGAAGAAGAACGGCGACGCTGTGGCGGGCGTGGTGGTCATCGATGCCGAGCCCCGCGAGCTGACGGTGGTGCATATCGATGGCCCTATCGATCCGGAGCAGCTAAGCGAACTCGGAGGGCACATGGGCATTCCGAAGCTCGGGAAACCGGGTGTAAAGAAGCTGAAGGAGGAAGAGTGATATGCGCCGGGTTTTAGCAGTTCTGACGCTATCGTGTCTTCCTGTGACGGTTGTGGCTAGCGATTTCGATTGGCTGGTCAGAGAATTTTCACGCGAAAGCGGCGCAAGACAGGTGCATGTGCCTTTCTTCGGGCTGGCTCGTTTTGTGGTTGCGTTGGGGCATCCGGCCGGCGCGCGCGACATGAGGCTCGCTATTTTTGAACGAGGTGATCTCGAAAGCATGCGCTTCAGCGCGCTGACCGATTCGACTGTTGGCCACTCGTGGAAGCCGATGATTCGGGTCCGGGAACGGAACGGCGAATCGACCAACATTTATGTTCGGGAGGAGGGCAAAAACCTCAGCGTATTGATCACTTCACTCGATGGCGATGATGCGACGTTTGTGCAGGTACGGCTGGAACCGCGCGCGCTCATCAGATTTGTGGACGAGCACGGGGGGGCGGGGCATCGGTTTCGTCAATAAGAGGGTCTCGGCGGCTCCGGGTGTAAAACGGAGTGATGACACGTTTTCTGGTTTTGCTTGCGCTGACCGTTCTTTCGCTCCCGGCGCAAGAGTGGGCGAAGCAGAAACTCGAGCAGTCGCCCAGGCACCGCGAGTGGGTCACGGTGAAGCACAGTAATCGGTCGGTGGAGACATTCGTCGCCTATCCCGAAACTAGAGGCAAGGCTCCGGTGATTCTGGTGATTCATGAGATCTTCGGCATGACCGATTGGGTGCAGGAGGTGGCCGACGAGTTTGCGGCGGCGGGCTACATTGCGATTGCTCCTGATCTACTCTCCGGGATGGGCTCGAATGGCGGACGGAGCAACAGCTTCGACCAAAGCGGCGCAATGGAAGCAGTAAGCCACCTCAACCCGGACCAGATCACGACTGACTTGAACGCAGCGGCCGATTATGGCTTAAAGCTGCCAGCCGCGAGCAAGAAGCTGTTTGTGGTCGGCTTCTGCTGGGGCGGCGGCCAGAGCTTCCGTTTCGCCACCAACCGAGCAGATTTATCGGATGCGTTTGTGTTTTACGGACCTCCGCCGGAGAAGGACGCGATGGGGCGCATCAAAGCTCCTGTTTACGGATTCTACGGAGGTAACGATGCGCGCATCGATGCCACAATTCCTACTGCGAAAGAGGCAATGAACGGGCTGGGCAAAACTTACGATCCGGTGATTTATGAAGGAGCGGGCCACGGCTTCATGCGGGCGGGCGAAGCGCCTGATGCGAAGCCAGCCGACGCGAAGGCTCGCAACGAATCGTGGGAGCGCCTGAACAAACTGCTCGGCGCGATTGATTCACCGGCAAAAATGCTGTTAGATCGGCGCTAAGCCACGACGGATGGCGGTGGTGACGGCTTCGGTGCGGCTGCTGGCGCCGAGCTTGGCAAGAATCTGGGCGACGTGAAATTTCGCGGTGTGACTCGAGATTCCTAATTGCCCGGCGATCTCCTTGTTCCCGAGGCCGTTCGCGAGCATACGAAGCACTTGCAGCTCGCGTTTGGTCAAGGGCTCGACAAAGTTGCTTCGCTCAGGATCGTATCCTCTTACGCCGGATGAATGCCGCCTCCATTGCGCCGGCGTAAGAACGGTTAGATCCTCGGCAGCGGCGAGCACCGCTGCAATCAGCTCCCCAGCAGAGATATCGAGCGGAAGCCAGGCGCGTCCTTGCGCTTCGAGCGCCGCTGGTTCGTAGTCGGTCAAAAAGACGACGTTGCTTTCCACCGGAGGTAGCTGTGTGGTGGTTGGGCCGGCGACGATGAAGACATCGACAAAAGAGGTTTGGGGCCAGTTGCCAAGGGGCGGCGCGGCGGTCTCGACAACTTCCAGGCGCTCCTCTTCGGCGAGGAGGTCGGCGAGGCTCTGCGCGCGAGCGAGACTATCGGCGATGATGCTGACGCGAACCAATTAACACTCAGCTCTTTTTTGCGCGTTCGACTACCGTCACTGCCATAACAACGGGCGTGCCCCCGCGCAGCACGATGGCCTCAACTTGCTTATCAATAATGCTGCCGCGCAAGGCGGTGTGCAGTTCACCGATGTCGGTCATCGCTTTGCCATTCAAGGTGAGCAGAATGTCTCCAAGCTGAAGGCCCGCCTTTTCCGCCGGTGAGCCTGTCTCGACGCTCAGCACAATCAAACCGGTGGATTCACTTAGCATTTTGGTCCGCAGACTTTCCGGTATCTCGACCGGCTGCACTCCGACACCAAGATAGCCGTGCCGTATTCTTCCCTGCTCCGCCAGTTCGCGACCGATTCGTTCGATCGTGGACACGGGCACGATCAGGGTAGAGTGCCGGGATAGCGCGGGTGTAGCCATGCCGATTAATTGCCCTTCGGCATTAACGACTGCGGCCCCGGACTGCGAAGGGTAAAGGTTCGCATCCAATCGCAGGAAGTGATCAAGCGTCCCGCCACGCCAGATTCTTCGCTCAGGACCAACCGCGCCCAGGATTCCCAAGCTCGCGGTCGCTCCAACATCCGCCGTGAACCCGACAGCAATCGCCAGCATACCTGCCTTCAGCGTTGTCGCATCGGCTTTCGGGAGGGCGCGGGTATTCAGGCCTTCCGCTTTCAAAATGGCAAGATCTATGCCTGGATCACGCCCCAGGATGACGCCCGTTGCTTCACCGTTGGCGGCGATTACTGGAACACGGTCCTCACGCCGTAAGCTGTGGCTCGCTACGGCAATGAGGTCATTGCCCAGAGCCACGCCGCTGGTTACACGGTAGGCGGCCGACTTGATCGCCACCACGCCGCTTGCTGTCTCACTTACTAATTCGGTCAGCGCTTGCGAAAAGCTGCTGAGATTATTCGACTGTGTGCTGCTCATAGGTTCACTATGCGCTGGCAGGCCCAGTGCGCACATCAGCCGTTTGGGCAGGTTCAGCCAGGCGTCCAGACCGGCTCGCCCGGGGAGCTTGCGACCGGGTATCGGAGAAGGATCAACCTAGAACTTGCGGCGGAGAACAGAACTCGCGAAAAGGGGCCAACACAAGACTCTCAATTTCGAACTGCCCTCGGGCCAGCTCATGGCCGGCTCCCTCAATCGTGATGAGTGCAGTCGGCGCGATGATGAGCGGGAGTGCAGACCGCATCTTAGCGACCGACCCGAACGGATCGTTGGTCCCATGCACAAAAAAAGAAGGTATTCGCAAGTCCGGCCAGTGCGTTGTCCTCATCTGGTCCGGTCGACCCGGCGGGTGAAGCGGATAAGACAATAACAAGAGGGCATCAGCTATTTGCTGTTCACCTGCAGCCAGGATACTGGCTTGGCGGCCGCCATATGAGTGTCCTCCAAGAAGCAAGGATCCCGTTGACATTTCCCGGACGGCGATAATCGCCTCCATCAAGCCGGCACGATCCTCATCCGCTTTCGCAGGTATTGGAGGACCGTATCGCCGCTTCTGGCGAAACGCTAAATCACAGCGGAGAACAAGTACTCCGGCCTCGCAAAAGGCTCTCGCAAAAGCCGCGAGCAGCGGCGCTTCGCAACTGCCGCCCGCTCCGTGTGTAATGACCAGGCCGGCCGTAACCGGCCCATCCGGCTGATGAATGAAGCCTCGAACGGAGCCCTGTTGAAAAAGACTACTTTTCACGAGATCTGCTTTCGGAGCGCGAAAAAGCTCTTACAGTCACTTTAGACATTTATACTCTCGTCGCGCCCCAAAATGACAGCCCTTACTTCACCATTCGCGGTGTCATTACCGGAACGCGGTCTTCACGCCGCAAGCTGTGGGTCGCAACGATAACGAGATCGAGCGCTATCAGCCATTTGGGCCAGTTCTGAGACTCGGAGCCTCAGAATTCTCGATCATCCAGGCGTTGCGCTCCGAGGCAGGTCCGCGGATAGCCAAGGAGCGGACTTTTATCGCGCCTCGGGGATTCGTCTCGGTCATCGCGATGTGCGAGCCATCGGGGGATACTGTCCAGTTATGCGGTTTGTCCTCCGGCAGCGCAATTCTGAAGAGCTGGTGGCGTGTGCCGTCTAACGGGTCCAGGCTGGTAAAAGCGGCTTGCTTGGCGTCATGATCGACTTCCTCGACAACGCACAGCGCGCCAGGATGATGAGTGCAATCGAAATAGATGTCCGTTGCTTTCGTTTCCAGGATTGACTGAGGCGCGCCGCCAGTCATGGGCACGCGCATCAAGCGAGTGAAATTAGACTGACTAGGAGACTTGACGTTGGGAAACGCCGTGTAGACGAGCCAATTCCCGTCCGGGCTTACTCGAGCGATCCCAGTACTCTCGGGACCCGTGGGAATCAGTTCAGGCTCACTCTGGTCCAATGCTTGTTTGTAAAGTGAATACGTGCCCTTTCGGTCTGAACGGAAAATGACAGCTTTGCTGTCACGTGTCCAGGCGTAGGGGGTCTTGAAGGCTCGTCGAGCGTCGAAATCTTTGTTCTCGGACCGCCGCGGGATCCGCAGGTGCTCGCAGATATGGAACCGCCGAGCGACGAGACCTTTTTGCAAGATTTTGAGCCGGACGTCCCGCAAGCTGCCAGCCGGCTCTATCCTTTTTCGCCGCAGGGGCTGCCCCAAACCTATTCAACTCCTCGAAGGCTGTCGGTTTACTTTTCCCCAGTGCGATTTGCGGGAAGTTGCTCACCTAGATTTTTCCCGGTCTTTTAGATGGGCAGGTTCCCGCATAATAGAGAAAGAATGGGAGCAATAAATCCGTCCGCCACGCCTCCTTCGGCGGAGGCCAACATCAATACTATCGTCCGACTCGAAGAGGATGCGCAAAAAGAACGGACGGTGGCTGACCGCATATCCGACGCAATCGCCAATTTTGTAGGAAGCATTCCGTTTGTTGCGATCCATGTGGCATGGTTTGGGATTTGGGTGGGCCTCAACGTGCGCTTCTGGAAATTCGACCCATACCCATTCGCCCTCCTTTGCATGCTGGTCTCGCTCGAAGGCGTTCTGCTTTCCACTTTTGTGCTAATTAAGCAGAACCGCATGAGCCAGCGCGCGGACCATCGCAGTCACCTGGATTTGCAGATCAATCTGCTTGCCGAGAAGGAAGTGACGAAAATTCTACAGCTACAAAGATTGATTTGTCAGCGGCTGGAGATTCGGGAAGCAGACATGGACCAGGAAATTCTCGAGCTGAGCAACGTAACGGCGGTTGACAATCTCGCGCGCCAAGTGGAAGAGAAGATGCCGACGCACAGTTGAGGCTTACAAAAGCGAGATCAGTGCACGTCAAGCGACATATTCACGACCTCGACCATGAACCGTTCCGGCGGCAAGGAGAAGATCGGATTTGGCGTCATGTTGAGCCAGGTACGATAAGCCGTTTGGGCGACCGAATTATTCAGATAGAACAAGAACTGATCCGAACAGCAACGGATGGGCGGCATCTGCCGGAAAGCCAGACGCAGGCCGACGGCCTTCTCGAGCATCACGCCGCTGGTCTTAACCGCTTTGTCCTCGAGTAGCGTCACAAAGCTGCTGCGCCCCGCATGGGGCCATAGATCGCTACGCAGCAAATTGCGAAGTTCCAGGCGCGCGCCGAAGGTGATCTCGCATTGCCGGATCCACTCGATCACCGCATCACCCCAATGCCAGTGGCTCAGAAGCCCCAAGTATTGGTCAACCAGGTTTAGAGCCAAGTCCATCTTGCGGCGCTCCAGTTGCTCTTCCGATGCCATGGCATCGCCGATAACAGGCTGAACCATATCTTCCTGATCGATGATATCGGCCGCGATGCCCATCATCTTATCGACGCGCTTCACGGCCGGCACGGTCTTCACCAGGAGCGGCGGCAGTTCATGCGTTTTGCCGCCGGGTACTTCTACGAACTTCCGATCACCAACGATGTCCATAAGCAGCCTCGCTGTTTCTTATCGACAACCAGGTCGACTAACCTCTGTCCTAATTCTAAAGACGTTCGCCGGCGCGGTAAGTTGCTACCGCCTCCGTTAATCCAGTTTAACTACAAATTTGGCAAATATGTTTAAAAGATGAGCAACTTTGATGCCAATTTGGTTTTGTCTGCCGACCGGTACTTGTTACGCCCCGCACTCCGGCACCGGACGTTGGCCGGTCCTGATGAAGGGTATCAGTAGAATCGTGATTTGGGACTGCATATTTGGAAATTCTTGTGGCCGATGACGGTTTTGGTGGCGCTTGGTTCACGGGCGCTGCTCGCAGGCACGGTGCCGGACAGTGAAGTGATGAAGGCGCGGGATCAACAGAATCTGCAGGCGCTCGATGGCATGATCAGTCGCGATAAGGCGGCCGTGGGACCTGGGGCCTCAGCAGAAGCTCAGTACAGGCTTGCGCTTGCCTACTCTTATGCCGCCGAGGTGGCCATGGAGCTGCGAGACAAGAAGAAAGCGGAGTCGTACGCGGTGACGGGCTTGGACGCGGCAAAGAAGGCGGTGGCCGGGAACGAGCGCGATGCCGAGTATCACCGCCTGCTTGGCGCAATGTGCGGACAGGTGATTCCAGCGAACCCGATAATGGGGGCTTTAAGTTATGGAAGCTGCGCGCGAGACGAGATCAACAAGGCAATCGCCCTGAACGGCAACTTAGCGCTGGCTTACGTAAGCCGCGGCATCGGTAATTTCTACTTGCCGGCGCAAATGGGCGGGGGAGTGGATCTCGCGCTGAAGGACATCGACAAAGCGATTGCGCTCGATCCCAAACTGGCCGACGCTTACTTGTGGAAAGGCGTGATCCTGCATAAGGCGAACCGGAACGCCGAAGCGCGCGCGGCATTCACGCAGGCACTGAAGCTCGATCCGAACCGGCTTTGGGCAGAACAGCAGTTGGACAAAACACCCGCGCAGTGATGTGGCGCGCAGCAGCTGCTGTCTTCGCATTTTTGGTGATAGCGTGGTTCGAATTCCAATTCTTGCCGGGCCACACTTACTTAGCCGGCACGAGTCAACTGTACCTGCCTGTTCTCGAGCACCTTGTCACGCCCGGGTATCTCTCGCGCGATATGGTGGCGACTCATCCCCACCTTGCCTACACCATTTATGACGAGCTGACCTTATTTCTACACGCAGCGGGGCGCCTGGATTTTCAACAAGCGCTGGTTGCACAGCAGGTTCTTTGCAGGTTGGCCGGTCTGCTTGGGATTTACCTATTGGCGCGCTCTGCCGGCGTAAAATGCTTCTACGCATTGATCGCAGCGGGTATTGTGAACGCAGGCACTTTTCTACCCGGACCACATGTGTGGCTGCTGGATCCGGAACCGGTGCCGCGGAGCTTTGCTATAGGTTGGTTGTTCTTGGCGGTGGGTTGCCTGGCGCGAGAAAAATCGCTGCTGGCGGGTTTGTTTGGTGGACTGGGATTGCTTTACGACCCGGCGATTGCGGCGCCGTTCTGGCTTGTGGCCATGATAGCCTCCGTGTTCGACCGGCCAGCGCGGAAGCTGCTACGACCCCTGTGGCCCGTGCTGCTGGTTTTTCTTTTGCTGCTGGCAAACCTGGCGCAATTGCAGCCCGGGACACCCGATGCTCAACCGTTTTTCAGCCGTTTTTCACCGCAGATCGCGGCGATTGAGAAATTCCGGACTCCGGAAGCATGGATCTCGCTCTGGCCGGCTAAATATATTTATCTTTACTTAGCTATTTTCGTGATTGATATCTGGGCAACTACTCGCGTTTGGCCAGTCTTAAACCGCCAAACGAAATGGCTGTTCACAGTGTTGCCCTTCCTTGGGATACTGAGCCTTCCATTGTCGGGCATGCTGGTAGAGCATTATCGCTGGGCGGCGGCGTTGCGAGCGCAGCCGATACAATTCCTTATTTACACAGCGGCTATAGCCTGGCTGGCGTGCAGTATCGCAGCGGCTCGAGCGTTCATGGAACGCGCCAAAGGCGAGGCACTGGCGTGGTCTGTTATCTGCCTCCTTGTGCTAGCTCCAGGAATTAGCCGACTGGCGGAAGACAAGACGAATCGCGCGATCGTGGAACTTGCAAGCTGGGCGGAAGACAGAACATGGGGCAGCTCCGTATTCCTGTTTCCGGATGCTGGCCAGGAACTCTACCCCGGAGCGTTTCGCGCTGAGTCGCGACGGGCCTTGTGGGTCGATTGGGAGAGCGGAAAACAAATGAACTATGTCGTCGCGCTGGCGCCGGAGTGGTGGGCCCGGTGGCAAGGAACCATGGAGGGACCTTTGTCGGGCGGCCATCTACAAGGGATGCTTTCGCTGCCCATCGATTACTTTGTTTTCAAACGCAATCACGCAGTGGAAAGTGAAACTGAGGGCCTGATCCGGCCGGTTAAACCAGTTTTTCTGGACGACAGGTTCGCCGTATACGAAGCGAGCACTCTGCGGATCGTCCCCGGAACGCTCCTGATCGTGAGCACTGGTTTATAGCCCTACAGTCAAGGATGAACTTTCTCTTCCCTCTCCAGCATTCGAACAAAGTGCTCAATCTTCCGAGCGCGAGTCTCCGCTTTTTTTACCGTCTGAATTCGCCAAAGGACTGCATACCGGTTCGCCCGGTCAAGAGTCGTGAAAAATGCTGCGGCCCGCGGATTCGCGTCCAGCGCAGCCTGGAAATCGTTCGGCACGGTTGCTCCGCTGGGCGAATCATATGCCGCATCCCAGCGTCCATTCTTTTTGGCATTCTCGATGGCCTCGAGCCCCGCAGACTTCATCTCTCCGCGCGTAATCAACGCCAGCGCTTTTTCCCGGTTGATCTTCGACCAGATGCTCTTGTTCGCACGAGGAAGAAATCTTTGCAGCCAGGTCTGTTCGCTTTCGGGCCGCTTCTGCCCGTCAATCCATCCGTAGCACAGCGCGATTTCCAGCGCTTCGTTGTACGACACCGACTGCGCCTGCGAGCCCTTCTTCGCCAGCCGAAGCCACAACCCAGTGCTCTTACTATGGTTCGTCTCCAGCCAGGCAGCCCAGTCCTGCTTGGACTTGAAAAGTTTTTGCGGGCAATCATCTGGTGTATTCGTCTTCACCTCGGCAGAGCACTGGCCTATAGTCTTAGCTTCCAAGGTTGATGCCCAGTTTCTTGAGTTCTTCGGCGTAATAGCGCTTGTGAAGAATGTCGTATTCTTCGCCGCCTTCCGCGATCTCACGCTTTTGCGTGCGAATTTTCGCGCGGGCTGCCTTATCGACTCTCTCTTCAAGCTGCAGCACATCGGTAATTTCTTTCACCAGCGCGAGCCGCAGATCGTTCTGATCTTTGCGCACCCTGAAATCTCGCGATTTGCGCAAGGCGCTGGCGATTTTGTGCGAGAGATCGTTGACTTTGTCGCGCGACAGCTTCATAGAGTCGCCGGAATCGCGGCCTGAGGCACGGATAATCTTCTTCTGGGCCAGCATCTGGTTCTTGATCTTACGAAACATCTCCTGGTAAGAAATGTTTTCGCGGCGCATGTAGTCGCTGTAATCATCCATGATGTCCCGCACTTCATCGTTCAAACGATCTTCGACCGAGAGATCCTGCTCGACGATCTCTTCGATAATGCCGGCCGCCACTGCGGGATTGGAGGTTTCGAAGAAGACAGGGCTCAACCGGTCGACAAGTTGCCGGGAAAGGTAGCCGATAAATTCGCGGGCCAATAGCATCCGAGCGCTAGTTTAACAATTGCGGCGTCGAAAGTCGCCAAACGGCGCGGCCTGCGATGCACCGAGAGAGCGGGAGGATGTGCGCCTAAGTAACGTTATCCGCCATAGATATTCTTATTCAAGTAAGCATTGCGGAACTTGCCATTCGGATCGTAATGCGCGAGCAGCTCCTGAAAGTCGCGCAACTTTGCATATTGAGACTGCAGCCGCGAAGGCGCCATGGTGAACAGCTTTGCCCAGTGAGGCCGAGCATCGAAAGGCGCCAGCTGTTCTTCGATCATGGGCAGCACTGCCTTCACCGCGGGCCATTCTGGTTTCCAGGTGAAGTGAATGGTCATCGCATCCCGCTGGTAGCAGGGACTAATCCAAAGGTCGTCAGCGGCAATCGTGCGCAATTCCGAAATGAAAAGATGCGGAGTAACGTGATCCCGCAGCTTTTCGATCGCGAGAATTGCCTGATATCCTTTATCGCGAGGAACGAAGTACTCCGACTGCAACTCATCACCGCTGCTGGGCGTGAAGTTCATGCGGAAGTGCGGCATGCGTTCATACCAGGGACCGGGGATGCCCATCTGTTCGGTGCAATTCTCCGCCGAATGCCCGGCAAGCGGATGAAGGTCCCTGGTTGCCGGCTTCGCGCCGAAAAATTCCGGCTTGATAGCGGAGGAGCCTCCCTGCTCGACGCGGCTCTTGATCCAAACCTGCGTGGCTCGGTGGTTTTGCCAGTCGGTAAACAGGCTGACACTGTAACCGCTAGCGAAGATTTCATCCAAGTGTCTTTCCAATTGATCGAAAGGCAGGTTTTCGTAAACGACCTGTCTCATGGTGAAGGTTGGCAGAACATCAAGCGTGATTTTGGTTATCACGCCAAGCGCGCCAAGTCCGACAACTGTGCCATTGAAGCGATCTCCGTCTTTTTTGCGTGACAGAGCAACCACCTCTCCGTTGGCCGTGACAATCTCCATACCGGAAACAGCCGTGGACAGATTGCCGTTCTTGCTACCGGAGCCATGAGTGGCGGTGGCACAAGCGCCTACGACGGTGACATGCGGTAAGGACGCGAGATTATGCAGCGCATATCCATTGCTGTCAAGGTAGGGAGCCAGCTGGCCATACTTTACGCCGGCACCCACTGTAACGGTCCGCGATGTTGGGTCTAGCTGCATCTGATTGTAGTTCTGTAGCGAGATTTGATCGCCCTTAGTATCAGCGATCCCATTGAAAGAATGACGGGCGCCGAGCGCCTTGGCGTTGTTGCAGCTCTTGACGATTTGCTGAACTTGCTCAGCCGATTTAGCTACGTCCAAGCGGTCGGCACTGTACTTGTAGTTCCCCGACCAGTTCGTGCGAGGCGCGCCTTTTTGCTCGCCGGGTAGCAAGCGCGAAACTACGCTCCCGGCAAGCAAAGCCCCGGATGCTTTCAAGAACTGTCTCTTATCCATAACTTTGCTCGCTTTCACTGCCGAAGTTGCATGCTTATCCGTCGCCGCGATGGTTCGCCAGAAACTCGCTGTCGATCTGCTGGCGGCCTCGAAAGCCGTCCTCGATGTGGTGCCAGAACACGATACTCGATTCGCCGAGCTTCCAGCAAAGGTAAACTTCCTGACCGCGGTAGAGCGTTGGGAAGTCCACCAGGCCGCCTTCAATATCTTTAAGCTGACAGCCGGTTTCCTGGAGCTTTTCAAGAGACGACTGGAGGCCGCGCGCCGCAGCGTCCTTTCGGGTGCGAAGCTGCGCGATCCGCTCGCGGGGCGGAATCATGCCACCTGCCATCGACAGATGCTGCAGCAGGCGATTCAATTCAGTCTCGGTGCGCTCGTATTCTTCCTTCAACTGAATAAGACTGCGGAGCAGTCCCTCGACTTCCGGAAGGAGACGTTCTGCCTCGAGCAGATTGAAGTACCGCGGCATGCGTGGAGGTAGAGTGCCTTAAGGCGCGAGTATAGCAACCGGTTGAACGTGTCCGGATCTGATCGATTGCATATCCTAATGATTTGCGCATCGGCATTCACACATCCACGGAGGGGTCGCTGGAGCGCGCGGCGATCAAAGCGTCGGAACTGGGGGCGGAAACATTTCAGATTTTCTCTGGCAGCCCGCGCATGTGGCGAACGAAGCAGCCCGACGCGGAGCAGATCCGGCTGCTCAAGCGGGAACGCGAGAAGAGCGATCTGCTGCCGCTGGTTATTCACGATAGTTACCTGATTAACCTGGCATCGCCGCCCTCAGAGATCCGCGAGAAATCCATCGACGGTTTCCGAGGAGAGATAGAGAGAGCGATCCTGATCGGAGCTGAATACCTGGTTACGCATCCGGGCAATTACAAGGGCCTCACTGTCGAGCAAGGGATGCTGAACGTGGCCGAAGCAATTGCGCTCGCCTGGCGGGCCGTAGATCCATCTCTGAAGGCGCAGCCCCGGGTGACGATTCTGCTGGAAAACACGGCAGGAGCGGGCGCGCAGCTTGGCGGGAATCTGCAGGAACTGGCGGCGATCCGGAATTTGGTTCAGCCGCATTTGGATCTCCCGGTAGGCTTCTGTATCGATACGTGCCATTGTTACGTGGGCGGGTTCGATGTGTCGCAGGAGAACGGTCTTAACGAATTTCTCGCAACAGCTTCGGAGACGCTCGGCTTACAGAACGTGCCGGTGATCCACGCCAACGACGCAAAGATGAAGCTCGGCTCGCACTGCGACCGGCACGCCAACATTGGCGAGGGATATATCGGCATCGAAGGTTTCCGACGCATCCTGAACCATCCGAGGTTGCACAAGAAAGCATTCATCCTCGAAACTCCAGTCGACAAACCAGGAGACGATCTGCGCAATGTGACGGCACTAAAGAATCTGGTGAACCTAAAGAAGCCTATGACGGGGGCACGTGCCTGAAGACCGGGAAATCATACTCAGAGATGACAGACTCACTGTGATATCTGTCGCGGCGCTTGCCTATATCCTGCAGGACATACTGCACGAAGGGCTGGGCCATACGGTAACGGCATGGCTGAGCGGAGCGCATCGCATGACGCTAAGCACAGTGGCGCTCCAAAGCGATATTGAGACGCGCTGGATCTCTGCAAGCGGAACGCTGGTGAATCTTTTGGCGGCTGCGATTCTCTGGCTTTTTCTGTTGAGGGCGGATCGCTACCGGCCGGTAATGCGCTATTTCCTGCTGCTCGCCTTTGCTGGCGACCTTTTTACGGGAACAGGCTACTTCTTCTTTTCCGGCATCACCAATTTCGGTGATTGGGCGGCGGTGATTCGCGGCTTGCAACCGCATTGGATGTGGCAACTAGGCCTGGTAGTGGTTGGCGTGGTTTCGTATTATCTCGCGATGCTGCTGGTCGGTGATCAGCTTAAGGCATTTCGCGGAGGCGGCACAGTTCAGCGGGTTTGGAACCTGAGCTGGACGTGCTACTTCACAGAAGGAGCCCTGGCGGGACTCGCGGGGTTGTTCAATCCGCTCGGATTGTTTTATGTCATCGCATCCGCATTGCCTGCAACGCTTGGCGCAAATGCCGGCCTCTTGAGCCTGCCTTTCATCATCACGGGGCCGGGCCGCGAAGGTCAGGAGCTTGTCCCGTTCATTGTGCGAAGCATGCCGTGGATTGCTACGGCTGCCGTTGCGAGCTTTTTTTTCATCGTCGTACTGGGCCGCGGAGTCACCTGGTCACGTTGAATCGGAATTAGAATCGAGACATGGAACTGGTAGTCAACGGGACCCGGCGGCAGATCGAGGCGGACCCGGAGCGTCCGCTGCTTTCCGTGCTGCAAAGTGAACTTGATTTAACCGGCGCGAAGTACGGCTGTGGCGAAGGACAATGCGGCGCATGCACGGTTCTCCTCGATGGGATCGCTACGCGCTCTTGCCAGATGCGTTTCGGCGCGGCCGCCGGGCACAAGATTACGACGATCGAAGGCCTTTCGGGAGGAAGCCGCTTACATCCGGTGCAGCAGAGTTTCATCGACTGCGACGCCATGCAGTGCGGCTATTGCACGCCCGGCATGATTCTTTCGAGCGTTGCCTTGCTGCGAACAAATCCCGCGCCGTCCGATGCTCAAATAATAGCCGCGCTCGAAGGGAATGTCTGCCGCTGCGGAACGTACAACCGGATCATGGAGGCCGTCCGAAGGGCTGCAAAGCTGGCTACTGCCGGGGCGGGAGAGAAGCATGTTTAGCGCGGCTCACAATGAGGCTGAGCGATTGGCAGTATGTAGACGTGACCTCTTAAAACTGTTCGGTGGCGGCTTCCTAGTTTTGCTCATGCCCGACGGCGCAACTGAGGCGCAGGAATCCGGCGGACCGCGAAGCCATCGAGGTTCGGGCGCGGCGATGCCGGAAAACGTGAGCGCCTGGCTTCACATCGACAAAGACGGCAAGGTGGCGGGGTTCACCGGGAAAGTCGAAGTCGGCCAAAACATACGAACCTCGCTGACCCAGGCCATCGCCGACGAATTGCGCATCGAGCCCACCTGTATTCAGCTTGTGATGGGAGATACGGCTTTGACGCCGTATGACTTCGGTACCGTTGGCAGCCGCACTACGCCAGGCATGGCTCCGCAGCTTCGTAAGATGGCCGCTACGATTCGTGAACAGTTGATCGGCACCGCAGCAGCAAAATGGGGAGTAAGCCGCGATCGGGTCGCTGTTTCAAACGGAGTTGTCATCCAAAACAACTCCACGAGGAGCGCCAGCTATGGAGAACTCGCCAGCTTGACGAACTGGGTGGAAGTGGTTGGGCGGGATTACTACATAACTCCAGTAGATGAGCGACAGCAGAGCGGCAAGAGCGTCCCTAAGATCAATGCCGTCGATTTGGTTATGGGCCGTTACCAGTACACTTCTGACCTGAAGCGTCCGAGTATGGTCTACGGACGCGTGCTCCGGGGGCCCTCCTTTGGCGCGAAGCTGCAATCGCTCGACGGCTCGACCGCTGCGCAAATGAAGGGCGTAACGCTTATTCACGATGGCGATTTCGTGGGCGTGACTGCTCCGAACGAGTTTGTTGCGGCGAAAGCCGTCGAATCCATCCGGGCGAATTGGGAGCAGAAAGAGCAGATATCGTATGCGGAATTATTCGATTACCTGAGAGGGAATCCAACGGAGACCGATGCTAGCCGTGGAGTTGGCGCGACGAGCGCAACAAAAGACGATGCCGCAAAGAGCGGCAATAAACACGTCGAAAGCACTTACACGGTCGCCTACATCGCGCATGTGCCGCTGGAACCTCGGGCAGCTCTCGCCGAATGGACGGATTCCAAGCTTACGGTATGGACTGGCACACAGCGGCCTTTTGGAGTGCGTACCGAACTAGCTGAAACATTCAAGCTCCCGGAAGCGGACGTTCGCGTGATCGTACCCGATACGGGTTCGGCTTACGGCGGGAAGCATACCGGCGAATGCGCGATTGAAGCCGCGAGATTAGCCAGGGGCGCGGGCAGACCGGTAAAACTGGTTTGGACTCGGGAAGAGGAATTTACCTGGGCTTACTTCCGTCCGGCTGGAGTAATCGATGTCAGAAGCGCTGTTTCAAAGGACGGAGAAATTTCTTCGTGGGAATTTGTGAATTACAATTCCGGCCCTTCGGGTTTAGAGAGCCCCTACCGCGCAGCTAAATCCAGCGTTCATTTCCAGCCCACGAAGTATCCGCTGCGGCAAGGCTCCTACCGAGGTCTGGCTGCCACGGCAAATCACTTCGCGCGTGAATCGCATATCGACGAGCTGGCCTCGTGCGCGGGGGTCGAGCCGCTCGCTTTTCGTTTTAACAATCTGAAAGAAGAACGAGTGCGCGCTGTGCTGGAGGCGGCGACAGAGCGATTCGGATGGGGAAAGGTTCAAGGCGCTGGCGGGCGCGGTTACGGTTTGGCCTGCGGCATGGAGAAGGGCAGCTATTTTGCGTGCTGCGTCGAGATCTCGGTCGCGCCCAAGAAGCAGATCCATGTCGAACGCGTCACGGAAGCGTTCGAGTGCGGAGCAGTGGTCAATCCCGAACATCTGAAGAACCAGGTGGAGGGCGCGATTGTAATGGGCTTGGGAGGAGCGCTGTTCGAAGCCATCGACTTCGCCAATGGACGCATACTGAATCCAAACCTCGCGAAGTATCGTGTACCCAGATTCGGTGACGTGCCGAGCATAGAGGTAGTGCTGCTCGACCGGCGAGATATGCCCTCGGCCGGAGCCGGCGAAACGCCCATTATGGGGATAGCGCCGGCTATTGCGAATGCTCTTTTTCAGGCGACAGGAGTGCGCGTGCGTTCCATGCCGATCAACCCTGCGTTTCGGGAGGTCAAGGCATAGAGTGATGATCAAAAGAGGTATCATGCGATTCCGTCCATGCCTTTGGTTCGCCGCTTTCATCGCGGCAGCGCTCATTCCGAATCTGGCGGCAGCAGCCGGTACCGAGGGCGCTTGCCCTGTCACTGCCCCACCTGATCAGCCATTCGTACCTCCCGCCCCATACAGCCCGGATCCCGGCGAGGGAGCTTTCTGGTATGGCACAAACACGCTCTGGACCAGGCTCCCGGTCGACGGTGTTTGGCGTGGGCTTCCCAACCGTGACAACGAGGGCTTTTTCAACAAATTGTTTTTATGGAAGCAGGGGTTTGATGGACTAAAAGAACCCGAGCCAGACATCATTTTATCTCTAAAACGCCTGGATGCTGAGAAGCCTCTTGTTAGCTCGCGAGGCGGAACGAATGCTCATTTTGATAATTCCTGGACGATGTTGACCGGCGTGCTCTTTCCAACTGAGGGATGCTGGGAAATCACGATTCACCATGATGGGAATGAGCTGACTTTCGTCCTATCGATACAGCCATAAGCGGCTCTTGCACCCGGCCCGAGGATCCAGTTATCTCTCGTCGCCTTGGAGAAAGTCGAAATCGCAGCCAAGACTAGCTTGCGTCACGTGCTCCAGGAATAAACGGCGATAGCCACGCTGATACTGAACCGGCCGGGGGACAAAGGCCGCTCGCCGTCTGGCGAGCTCACCCTCATCGACGCACAACGTTAGGCGTCGCGCAGCGGCATCCAGCTCGATTTCGTCGCCGGTTTGAACGCAGCCAAGCGGACCGCCTACGGCAGATTCCGGCGCTACGTGCAGAACAATGGTTCCGAAGCTCGTGCCGCTCATGCGCGCATCGCTGATACGAACCATATCTTCAACACCCTGCTTCAGCAACACGTGCGGGATAGGAATATGACCCCACTCGGGGAAACCGGGCGCGCCTTTTGGGCCGCCATTCTTCATCACCAGGATCGAGTCCGGCGTGACCGGCAAATCTTCGCGATCGATCTGCGCGCGCATATCGTCATAGCTCTCAAAGACGTGAGCTCTGCCCCGATGTTGCAGAAGCCGGGGGGAGGCTGCGGTCTGCTTCAGTACCGCTCCATCGGGTGAGAGGTTGCCTCGCAGAATGATCGTTCCGCCTTCGGCGTGCAGCGGCCGATTCAGCTCCCGAATTACTTCCCGGTTGTAACAAGCTGCCCGCTCTACGTTCGCTCCGATCGTTTTGCCTGTCACCGTCCGCGCCTCTCGATGCAAGAGCGGAAGAATCTCTCGCATGACCGCCGGCACGCCGCCGGCGTAGAAGAAGTCTTCCATCAGGTACTCGCCTGACGGCTTCACGTTTGTGAGGTAAGGCGTCCGGCGCGAGATCGCGTCGAAGTCGTCGAGCGTCAGTTTCACGCCGAGCCGTCCCGCGATGGCAAGCAGATGCACAACGGCGTTAGTCGAGCCGCCGAGCGCCATGTCGAGCGTGATGGCATTCTCGAACGCTTCACGCGTCATGATGTGCGAAGGCCGCAGATCCTCTTCGACAATCGCGATGATACGTTTTCCGCTCTCTTCGGCCGTGGTGATGCGCCTCGAATCGACCGCTGGTACGGCAGCGCTGCCGGTCAGGGTCATGCCGAGCGCTTCCGCCAGGCTCGTCATGGTTGATGCCGTTCCCATGACGCCGCAATGGCCCGCGCTCCTGGCGATACCGCCCTCGATTTCATCAAGCTCTTCTTCACTCAACTTGCCCGTGCGGAACAGATCGAATAACTTTCTGCCGTCGGTTCCCGCGCCCAGTCTCTTGCCGCGCCATTGCCCGGCCAGCATCGGGCCGCCCGGAACCATAATCGCGGGCAAATCGGCGCTCGCGCATCCCATCAATTGCGCCGGTGTGGTCTTGTCGCAGCCGCACAGCAGCACGACGCCGTCGATGGGATTCGCACGGATCGATTCTTCGACATCCATGGCCATCAGGTTGCGGTACATCATGGTAGTCGGGTGCATGAACATTTCGCCGAGTGAGATGGTCGGGAACTCTAGTGGCAGTCCGCCCGCTTGCCAGACGCCGCGTTTCACCGCGTCGGCCAGGATACGCAAGTGAACGTTGCAATTGTTGAGTTCGCTCCAAGAATTGCAGATGCCGATCACGGGGCGTCCGTCGAACACCTGACGGCTGAGTCCCTCCGCTCGCAACCAGGCACGCCGCGCAAACGTGTAGTATTCCTTGTTGCCGCTCCACCAATTCTGGCTACGTAAGGTTCGTTTGCTCATTGGATTTATTAGAGCGCGGCGAGTGGTTCAAGAAGGGTTGGGACGAATTTCCAAACGAACTTTTCAGAACGCGCAGAACGGATACGCCGGGCACGGCCAAGTCCGCCGAAGCTCGTCTTTAAGTTGACGCCGCATCCGGCGGGTTGTGCTTGGGGAGGAGGTCACAAACCCCGATGAGCTAGTGCCAACTTGCGGCGGCATTCCGCGCGTCCGGGGAGACGCGCCCGTCCCGTCCCAGTTCGGCCAGTATCCTCCAGGCCACTACCCGATCCACGCCAGGAATCATGAGCAAACGCTGAATGTGCTGTCGGTAGGGCTGTATGCGATGCTCGATATCGTTCTCGACACGCGCGATCTGCGCCTCTCGAAAGTTCAGGTGTTAAAAGCGCCGCACGCAGCATCCACCGCTGATAGTCCGTGAAGCTGCCCTCCAGCGCCCGTTCTAACTGTGCTGCTTCTTGCCCCGCAGCGGCCCCGTGCGTGGTCGGCCATTCAGCCCCGTCGCGCTTTCCTTCGGCTACCGCCGCGAGCATGCGGCGACCCGACACTCCGAACAGGTCGGTCGCCACGTTCGACACTGCGATATGGCCGGCTTCGCAAATCTGTCCGATGCGGTTCTTTGCCCGATCACTTCCTCGAGCAGGTGCACCCGAGAGCGGGTCAGATCGCGCAGATCCCCTATGTTGCGGGCTGGCATCAAACTACCCTTCAGATCGTTGTTCTCCAGATAGCGGAGCCAGGCGGTGGCTGTCGATCCGGTCGATCTTGCGCCCGGCCAGCGCTTTGACGTGTTGCGGGTTGACCAGCACCAAACGCGCAATTGCTCCTTCCAGTACGTTCCAGACCGCGCGCCAATACTGCCCGGTCGATTCCATAACCACATCAGAAACCTGCTGCCTGCTGAGCCATCCCCGCAACCGGCGCAGATCGCGTAAAAACCTCGATACTCTCGTTCCAGTGGCTTGCCCTGAGTCTGCCCTTTCGGCGGCAATATGTGCACCTGAATGCTCTTCTTGTGCACGTCGATGCCGCAGCAACAGCGATACGATTTTGACATATAAGCACCTTTCGCCACCCAAAGAAGGACACCGGGTAATCTTCCAACGACAATCCTACTCGTGTTCATCCGCCAGGTGGCGGACACCACAATCGATGATTCCGACCAACATGTCCCGGCTATATTCACAATCGCGCTCTACAAGCTCCAAACGCATTCCAGCCCCTGATTCGCTGGGTGCCTCCTTCTAGCCTTCGCCTTTTTTCATCCCCGATGATGACGGCCCGTGAAGTCATCATGCTTGTTCCTTCGGAAACTTGTTCCTTCGAAAAACCAGAATTCCTTCGAAAACCTAAATTATCCAGCAGAATCAATCACTTAGCATCAAAGTCCTTTGATGGATTTGCGCCGCCGGGTCCCAGTCGCCGCGAAGCGCTTTTCATCCCTCGTTGTTGCGTGGCATAGCCCGCCCATGGCGGAGTCACAGAAGCTCGATAGAAATTAACTCCCTTCCATTCAGTCAGATACCGCAAAAATTGCTGGCTGGAACGCATGGCGGTAACGGTAAGCTCGTGGGCGAATGAGCTTGAATGCGGCGGAAAGGGATGTGCAAGAGGACGCTCTCAGCGACGAATTGTGCTGGGTGTACATACCGCTCCCCTCGCAATCCAAGTTCCTCGCCCTCCGGTCGCGGTTGAAGGGCTTTTCGGGGCCGGTTGGCTCTGGCAAAAGCGCTGCGTTGAGCTTCGAAGCGCTGCGTCAGTCGTTTATGAACGCGGGCCGGCAGGGCATGCTCGCAGCGCCTACGTTTGCGATGCTCCGTGACGCGACGCTCACGACGATGTTCCGCGCAATGGAAGGGCAAGACATCGATTACGAACTTCGTAAATCGGATGGCGAACTGACGGTGACATCGCCGGACAGCACGATTCTGCTGCGCTCGCTCGAGGAGCCGGAACGCCTGCGCGGGACAAACCTGGCGTGGTTTGGAATTGACGAGCTATCGTACACGCGCGAGGAAGGCTGGCTAAGGCTCGAGGCGAGATTGCGGGACCCGAAGGCGGCGAAACTATGCGGCTTCGGTGTTTGGACGCCGCAGGGGCACGACTGGATTTACAAGCGCTTCATTTACCAGCCGGTAACCGGTTATGAATGCGTGCGCGCGAAAGCTTTCGAGAACCGCTTCCTATTAGATAAGACGCCGGATTACTACGAGCGGCTGGAGAGCAGTTACGATCCGAAATTCTATCAGCAGGAAGCGCTTGGCGAATACCTGAACAGCCGCGCAGACCGGGTTTACCACTGCTTTGACGCCGCGGTGCACGTTGCGCCACACACGTATCAGCAAGGTCAACCGCTGCTCTGGGCGATGGATTTCAACGTATCGCCCATGAGCTCGGTCGTGCTGCAGTGGCGAGGTGAGCGGCTGGCGGTGATCGATGAAATCGTGCTGGAGCGAGCTACGACCGAAGAAGCGTGCATGGAGTTTGAAAACAGGTACAAGAACCATGCCGGGCTACTAGAGATCTATGGCGACGCGAGCGGCCGGAATATGCACACAACAGGTACGAACGATTACGCAACCGTGCAGAACTGTTTGACGAGAGCGGGTTTTCGGAACGTGAGGCTCCGAGTGCCAGCGAGCAACCCCGCAGTGCTGAATCGCATTCGCAAGGTGAATGCACATTTAACAAATGCAACAGGCGAAGTGCGGCTGGAAATGGACCCTCGTTGCAAGGAGTTGATAAAGGACTTAGAAGAAGTGATGTATAAACCGGAATCAGGAGTAATAGACAAGTTACGCGATCCCAAGCGGACGCACGCCTCAGATGCGCTGGGATATGTGATCTGGCAGTTGTTTGGGGAAAAAGCCCAGGCAGGCGAAGTAAATAAACGACTCCTCTGAATGAGAAAGCAGGACGAGAGTATATGACTGGAATTAATCGAGAGCATCCTGACTTCGTGCGGAAGCAGCAGATGTGGCGCATGTACCGGGACTTGTATGCCGGTGGGCAAGAGTTCAAGGTTCGCGCCGCGAATTACCTTTTGCGCCGGCAAAAGGAACCGCTGGACGTTTACGGCGAGCGCCTTCATCGAGTCTTCTACGAGAACTATATCGGTTCCATAGTGGATTGGTTCGCCTCGACCTTGTTCAGGCGCCAACCGAGTCTACAGTTCGAGGGCGGATTAGCTTCTGGCAAAGACTTCCTGACACAGTTCGCGGACGACGCGGATTTGCGCGGCACGAGCCTTTCGGCATTTCTCCGAAGCTGTTTTGTGGACGCGCTGGTGGCGGGAGAAAGCCACATTCTGATCGATTTTCCACGCGTTTCTGCAAAACCGAAAACGCGCGCCGAAGAAGACCTCGCCGGCATTTCAAGAGCATTTCTGGTGCGGTACGAGGCGGAAGAACTTATCAACTGGAGCCACAATGAACGGGGTGAGTACGACTGGGTCGTTCTGCGCCACAGAGTTCAGAGGCAGCCGAGCATGGAAAGCTCGGAGATAGTGGAAGAAACGTACTGGCGCTATTACGACAGGACAGATTTTCGAAGCTATCGCCAAGTTTCGAACAAGCAAAACGATGCGCCTATCGAACTGATGGGTCACGGAAAACATGGACTTTCGAAACAATCGCGCGTGCCGCTGATTGACTTGAACCTAAGCCAAGGATTGTGGCTGATGAACAAAGCGGCGCACCTACAGCTAGAGCACTTCAACAAGTCGAATGCGTTGAGCTGGGCGATCACCATGGGGCTGTTTGCGATGCCCGTCATCTATTCAGACCGGGAATGGAGCCAAATCGTCGGCGAGAGTTATTTCATTCAGCTCGGCCCGACGGATAAGTTCGGGTGGACAGAGCCGGACGGGAAGGTGTACCAGATTGCGGCTCAGAATTTAGAAACACTGAAAGAAGAAATTTACCGCGTTTGCTATTTATCGCAGGCATCCGGCGAAATGATCGGCGGCCATGCGCAATCGGCAGCAAGCAAGCAGCTAGATTTCACGATCACGCACGAGATATTGCGCGCCTACGGAACGATGGTCAAAGACTGTATCCGGAGCATCGTGACGGCGATTACGGAGGCGCGCGAGGACGGCGTCGATGTCACAGTGTCGGGGCTCGATGAAGTGGACATAAGCGATTTCGGAACCGAATTGCAGCAGGCCTCAAGCCTGCTGCAGCTTGGTATCAACTCGCCGACACTGCGAACGCAGATATATCAGCGCCTTGCGATGAAGTATCTGAGCGACGCGCGGCAAGAAATCAAGAACCAGATTGCGCGCGAAATAGATGCGCAAGTTAGCAACTAGGAGAACAAGGTAAATGTCAGATCAGACCCCAATGGATCAACAGCCGGCTGCTCCCGATGTGCGGGACATCGTGCGGCAGGCGATCGAAGAGTTTGTTCGCACGGAACAGCGGCAAGCCGAGCCGGCCTATAAGGTGGAACTGCAGGACGAGCGCAAGCGCCGGGAGAGTTTAGAAGCCAGACTGAATCAGTTGGTGGAGGAAAACCGCAAGGCGAGGGCCGCGGCTGAGGAGGCGGACCGTCACGGGCAGATTCGAACCGAGCTGCAGCGAACGGGGATCTCGAAAATCGATCTCGCGTTCCGTGCCATGAAGGACGAAATCGTGCGCGCGGAAGATGGGCGGCTACAGGCAAGGGGCGCGGACGGCAAATCCTTACAGGATTACGTGACGAGCTTTGTGCAGGATAACCCGGAGCTCCTGCCCGCGCGGATCGCAGGCGGCAGCGGCGCACAGAACCCCGCAAGACAGCACGCGCAGGGCGAAGGCACAGGGATTTCGCTCGAGAGCATTCGGCCGGGCATGAGCAAAGACGAACTGGACAAGGTGCGCCAGCATATCTCGAAGCTTGCCGCTCAGGCCTTGCGCGGAGCTTAGGCCGGGAGAAAGTTTCAGAGTATCTGAACGGGGCTGAACACTCGGTCTCGTTCTTTCTGTTGGCGGCGAGTGCCGCATCAGGCGCTATCAAGAAAGTAAGTGCGCCTGACGACACATCGTTGTGTCGTGACTTCAAAAGGAGAATTATGTCAACAATTACGTCTGCCAATCTGGCAAATGCGATCGTCAAGTTAGTTGCCGCCGATGCGCTTCCCGCATTAGTGGGGAACCTTGTTATGGGTAACCTTGTAAACCGCGACTACGAGCCCGTGTTAGCCCATAGCGGCGACACGGTAAACGTGCCGATTCCTCCAGTGCTGGTTGCAAACAACATAGCCGAAGGCGGGACTATTACGGCACAAAATCCGAGCTTGGGTAATGCGCAGATCGTGCTCAACACGCACGCTGAAGCGTCTTTTCAGATTCCGGATGTGACGAAAGCGCTGGCCTTCCCTGAATTGCTGAAGGCCTACATGCAGCCTGCCGTGATTGCAATCGCGGAGCGGGTGGAGAGAGATCTGCTAGGCCTCTACGGCCAGTTCACGGCGAACACTCCGGTGGGAACTGCGGGAACGCCCGTAACGGAAGCAGTAATCGATGCAGCCGAAACGGCGCTCTTCACCGCCAAGGTTCCGGCCAGCGCTCCGAAGTACCTGCTGGTAGATTCAAACACTTACTCGCAGATCCGGCAGATCCCGCGTTTCAGTGAGTATTACTCGTCCGGGGAAGCCGGTCTGAAGGCGCTCGTAGAAGGCAACGTCGGAAAGATGAAGGACTTCTTTATCTTCCGGTCACAGTTCGTTCCGACTACCGGCACGACGTCTACGAACACTCACAATCTGGCGTTTTCGAGAGATGCCCTTGGGTTGGTTGTTCGCCGGCTGCCGCAGCCTCTGCCTGGCACGGGTGCGATTGCCGAATACGCCGAAATGGGCAATTTCGGTCTGCGCATCGTGATGAGCTATCAGCCGAACACGCTAGCTCAGCAGTTCACGGTGGACATTCTTTACGGCTGCGGTGTTCTCCGGAACAATTTCGCAGTGCAGGTTAACAGCTAGCCGGTCAATTTTTACGGATCGCGGGAGTCCTCATGACGAGGGCTCCCTTTTTTTGGAGGGAACCATGGATCTAAGACACTATTTTCGAAAACTTCGAGAGATCGAGGCGACGATTGCTGAGCCGCACGTTTTTGTCTGCAGTCTGGAGACTCCAGACGGCGGGAAGCCTGGAGTGATAACGGAAGTCGGGCGCGAGCTGGCCGCGAAGATGATCGTCGAAGGCAGGGCAGCGCTTGCTACGAAACCCGAAAGCGAACAGTTCCTCGAGAAGCAGGCGGTTGCGCGAACGGCAGCTCAAAAGTCTGAGATGGCGCGCCGGCTGCAGGTGACGATCGTATCCGATGCGGATGCTCGGCCGGTGGCGCAGGCTCCGTCCGGCGGCAACACAAGTTCGAAGAGATAGGAAAACGACATGGCCCTGTTCACTGATCCGGCAGTCGTTACGCTAAATGATCTGCTCGAGTTCGAGGTGTCTCTGGCGGGGGTAGCCTCCTCCTACGGGATCGACGTCGATAACAAGATAAGTCTCGCCACGAGCGCCATTAGTGACAAGCTCATGCTCTGGTTGCTGAACTCGGGTGCTGCGGACCCACAATGGCTGAATCGGCGAATTCTCGGATTATCGACGGTTGTGGTTACTCCGTCGTTGCAGCGCTGGATATGCTTCGAATCGCTGTCACGCGTGTTTGCAGAAGCGTACAACGTGCAGCTCAATACGAGATTTCAGGGCAAATTGGCGGAGTATCAGCAGGAAGCAAAGAGCGCTTGCGACCTCTTCTACCAATCGGGCGTGGCGATCGTCTACAATCCACTGCCGAAACCGGCGATGCCTCTGTTTTCCGTGCAGATCGGGAATTTGCCAGCGCAATCGATATTCATTCAAACGGCCTGGGTTGATGCACCCGGGAACGAAAGCGCGTTGAGCATCTCCAACGGGACCGTGCTTCCCGACAATGCAAGTTTTGCGGTGGCGATGGCCGAAGGAGCACTCGGGGCACCTTCCACGGCGGTCGGCTGGAACGTCTATGTGGGAAGCGAATCGGAGGACTTGACGAAGCAGAATGAGGCACCACTCGCGATCGGCTCGACGTGGCAATTACCGAGTTCGGGACTGCAGGCAGGTCCGAACCCAATCGACGGCCAAGCGCCGGCTCTTTATGTTGCGCTCTTAAAACAGATCAGGCGAGGTTGAATATGATACCGAAATCCCTTTTAGCAGCCCAAAAGCTGTCAGCAAAGCTAACTACCGCGAACACGTTGCAGCAGCAGATCACGGCATTAGCGGCACAGTCGAGCAGCGCCGTTCCAACGATCACTCCGGCACAGGTTGTGCTGTCATCGGCTTCGCCGGAGTTACTCGACATGAACATACAACTTACTTACCCGCGCGTTTGTCTGTATAGCAGTAATGTGAAGAACACGCAACTTGAGAAGTTCCGCTCGTTTTCGGGCCAGGTGTCGCTGGTAGCTGAGATCTGGGCGAGCGATAACTTGGCCACCCAAGCCGACGAGTGGATCCATTTTTACGTGGAAAGCGTAGGAGACATCCTGCAGAACAATATCGGCGACTGGGGAGACGGCATGTTCTACGGCGGGGCTTATGACGTGGTGTTTCAGCCCCCGAAGGCCGGGGGACTGGGCTTTGTGGAATCCGCAAAGGTCACACTTAGCCTTAATGTGAGCGTGAGTTAGGAGCCTGAATATGAGCGGTTACATTTCTTCTAATGCAAACCGGTTCTATGCGGCGATTGAAGCGTCTTATGGACAAGCCGCAGCGATCACGGGAAGCAATCGTTTCCCAGCGGTCCGATTACAAGCTCACCAGAGTCTCGAGATCGGCAAGCGCCTGGATAAGACCGGCTCACGAACGTTCCTGGGTGCTTCCAGCAGTTCGCGGCGTCAGACAACGTTTGAGGTGCAGACGTATCTTACATCTTGGAGCGGATCGGGCGAGCCGTCCTACGGACCTCTGTTTCAAGCGGGGTTGGGACAGTCCGCAGCCCTGAGCACAGGTCTTACGATTGCCTCGGTCCCGGGACCGCTGCAGTTACAAACCAGTGTTGTGCACGGACTCTCAGCAGGTTCGGCGGTTTCGTACAGCAACGAGATCAGATTTGTAACGGGAGTAGTCGACTTACAGACCTTTGTAGTAAACGCACCTTTCAAGAGCGCGCTGCAGCCAGGGAGTATGCTGGCGCCGACCGTCACTTATATGTTGTCGACGGGACTACAGAGCATGACGATTTACGACTTTTGGGACCCGATCACTGCGGTAAGCCGAACTGTGACGGGGGCAGCGGTTGACACGATGAACGTGTCAGTAAACGGCGACTTCCACGAATTTAAGTTCAGCGGGCCGGCGGCTGACTTACTCGATTCCAGCAGTTTTGTCGCCGGGACGGCAGGACTGGCGAGCTATCCGGCGGAACCTGTTCTGGGGATGTTCGATTACTCAATTGTGCCTGGACATCTGGGCGAAGTTTGGTTGGGCGGCAGCGCGAGCCAGTTTTTTACTCTGACGGGAGCATCGGTGGAAGTGAAAAACAATGTCGCGATGCGGGCCAATGAGTTTGGCTCTTCCTATCCGAGAGCGATTGCGGCAGGCGAACGCGAAGTGCTTTCTCGCTTCGTGTTACTGGCACAGGATGACGCACAAACGGTGGCGTTGTATGCGGCCGCGAAGGAGCGAAGCCCGATACCGGCGCAGTTGCAATTGGGCCAGCAGCAAGGGCAGCTGATGGGTATTTATATGCCGAACGTAGTGCCCGAGATACCTGTCTACAACGATTCTCAACCGAGGCTCGAGTGGGAGTTCAACAACAATCTGGCGCAGGGGATATCAAATGATGAAATCTTTATTGCTTTCGCGTAAGGAGACCGACTATGCGAGCGTCGTTTGGCACCAAAGCCGTTGTTTAGAGCGGGTGAGTTTTGCTATTAGGCGACCCTCTCTAGGGCAGCGGATCGAGCTTACCGGGCGGGTACGAGAGCTGACCTTGAAACACGACTTTCTGAAGGCCGGCGATGCTTCAGATCAGATTGAAGCAGCTCTTTCGGAGTTGCTGGTTCACAAACTCTACGTGGAGTGGGGGCTGGCTGAAATCCAGGGATTGAAGATCGACGGAAATCCCGCCGACCCGGTGATGTTGATCGAGCGAGGGCCGGAAGAGCTAATGAATGAAATCGTGACAGCTATCAAGGCTGAGTGCGGGCTTACAGAAGACGAACGAAAAAACTCCTGATCGCATTCCATTTTCAGTTCTCCTCACCGGCCGCGTGGAGATGCGATACATGTCGGGCAAGCGGCTTGGTGAAGATTCGCAATTGCGCATGGTTGAGCGAAGGCGAACCGGCGAGTGCAAGAGCGGTTTGGGGGAGAGGCCGGCTTATTTCCCGGCAATGTCCGAAATCCGTGATCTCAGCCCAGAGTTTAGCGTTTCTAGATGTTTTCCAGATCTGGAGAAGCTTGGGCAAGGGCTGCGACACAGCAATGAATGCGAGGGATGCAGACGCGATCGAGCTTTTAGAGCAGGAGTGGAGAAAGGAGGAGCAGCAGCATGGCAGCTAACAAAAATAGCTCACAACTGATTGGACAACTGGCGAGCGTGAAGGCCGATGGAGCGAATCTCTCGCGTTTGTTGTCGCCGAGCAAGCGTTTCGCTGGCAATCCGGCAAAACTCCCGAGCGGATCTTCCAAACCGCCGGCACGCCTAGATTCGAAGTCACAGTCGCTGAGTACGGCGGGAAACGTGAAAGCCGGGATGAAGTTCGGATCTCCCTCGAGCAACAGAGTGGCGCCCTCGCAAGGCACAAGCGAGTGGGCGAATTTGCTGAAGCAGACGGCATCGGGCGGCATTTCCAGCGCGTTCGGTGGAGGGCTGATGAGTGCGATTGGCGGGCTGGGAGGCTTGGTTTCGAGCTTTGCAGGACTGTTTGGCGGATCGAAAAAGACTCTGGCGCCCCTGACGCTCTTCCAGTTGCCGAGCTCGCGGACCCATACGGTATTCGTGAGTTCGAAAGCTACTGAAAATGCATCCTTGAACACCAATTCCGGAGAAGTTTCGGGGTCGTCGAACAGTTCTTCGACAACAGGGCAGGGCCAAAGTTTCCAGAATCAGAGCGCCGAGATCGCTCAGGCTGTTAAACAGGCGCTCTTGAACTCCAGTTCTTTGAATGACGTAATTGCGGAGATCTAAGTGGCAAATTTTCCTTTGTTAAGCACAGGGGCGGTGACACAGTATCCTTTGATTGTTACGGCGGGGCAGAGTAGTCAAGTAATTCGCTTTTTAGATGGAACGGATCAGCGATACCGCATGCAAGGACGGATGTTGCGGCAATGGCAGATCCGCCTGGAGTTGCTAAACGAGAGCGAAATACAGGCACTAGAGGCCTTCTTTGCGGGACAATGGGGCGGCTATTCAACGTTTCTTTTTCCCGATCCGTACAGTGGCGCAGACGTCCCGAACTGCCGATTCGCCGAAGACGCGCTTGTGAGCGGATACGAAGCCTCGAATATTAGCGGGACATCTTTTTGGGTGATCGAAACCAATGGCTAATCTATTTTTTCCGCAGCTTTCAAGCGGCGCTTTGGCGCAGTATCCAATACGAAAGACAGCGATCGCGCGGACAGTCAGGAATCTGCTTCCGGATGGATCACTGATTCTTTACCCGGATGTCTCGGCCAAACGGCTGGTCTGGCAGCTTGGCTACAACGCTCTGTCCCCCGAAGATCTGAACGCCCTCAACGCGCACTTCACTGTGTGTCAGGGTCGGTTGCAGGCGTTTACGTTCATTGATCCCACAGACAATATGCTTAGCAACAGCTCGAATCTTCTGGGCTCTTCCTGGCTCTGTCCGAGCTCGGTGATTGTAACGGCGAATGTCGCCGATCCCGGCGGCGGCACAGGTGCTTTCTCTGCCACAAATAATGCGCAGGCCAGCCAAGAGATTTCGCAGGCGCTCACAGTTCCGACCGGCTATCAATATTGTTTTTCCATTTTCGTTCTGAGCGCCGTTGCGGCCACGGTCAACTTGATTCGCAGAGGCCCAGTAAGCCAGCAGACGACAGTGGTGCCGGTGGGCCCACAATGGACGCGTGTCGTTTCTAGCGGACGGCTAACGGATGCAGGCGCGACGCTAAGCGTGGCCGTGGGTCTCGAAGCGGGGCAGCAGATCTCACTATACGGACCGCAACTGGAGGCGCAGATTGCGCCATCCGGTTACCGGCCGACGCTACAAACAGGCGGAGTCTACGCAAATGCGCACTGGGGAGTAGATGAGTTGCCGATCTCGGCCGACGCGCCCAACTTGTTTTCGACTGTTTTCAGCGTAGAGGCGGCTATCTAGGAGAAAAGCATGGGGACAATTAACCAGGTCAAACAATCAGCAGAAGCCGACACACCACTTTTGTTTTTCGAGTGCATTCTGCCGTCGGGCGACAGCGAGTATTGGAGCACCCATTCGATTGTGTTTAATGGGCAGGCCTACTCGGCGCGCGTGCTCAAGCATGATTTATTCGATCTGCAACTGTCGTCCGATGATGCGATGGATGGCATTTCGAAACTCTCGCTTACTTTGGCAAATGCTGATTCCGCTATCTCGGAGCTAAACGCGGCAATTGGGCTCAAGGGCACGCAGTTAACAGTCTACTTTTCTTTTGCCGACTTGCCAAGCGGGACGATTACAACCGAGAGCACGGTTCTGTTTCGCGGCATTGCAGGCGATCCGGATCTGATCACGGAAGATGCATTAACCCTGAGCTTCTCGAACAAGCTCAGCTTGCAGAGACTTCCCATCCCGGAGGTGCGGATTCAACGTAGCTGTCCCTGGAACTTTCCGACAAGCGGGAGCCAGCGGACCGAGGCAAAAGACGGCGGTACCCTGGGACGCTTTTCACGTCTTTACCGATGCGGATATTCTGCCGACATCGCGGGCGGAGTAGGAAATCTGAACGCTGGAGCAGCCTATACGTCGTGTGACAAATCCCGATCGCAGTGTACTGCGCGCGGGATGTTCAGCCAAGATGCGCAAGGAAACTTAACGCGCCGGTTCGGAGCATTCGAATTCGTTCCTTCCGCAATCAATGTAAGAACGGCCGGCGACAAGACAACGCACTTATCGCCCCTGCTAAACAACGCTGCTATATTCAACGATCCGGTGCCGCTGGTATATGGCACTGGTTGGCTAAAGTCGCCATTGATCTTCGCCAGAAACGATGGCAATCTCACCCACATGGAAGTGCTACTCGGCATCGGGACGATGCAGGGTGTGCTGAAAGTGGTGGTGAACGACGTTGAAATTCCCCTCCTTGTCATTGGTAAAGATATGACCACCACAGGCTGGTACACCCCGGTCACAACGGGTACGCGGCAAGGAAATTTCAATCTGGACTTTGTAGATGCGGAGGGCAATCCGCTGGGAGATCCTTATGGAAGCGTTTGCGTCTTCTCCGTCGTAGTTCCCAATCGGATCAGTAGCGGCAAGTCACTTCCGAACGTAGAAGTGCTGCTGCAAGGACAGCAAATCGACTCCTATAATGCTGACGGGAGTTTCCGGGCGACGGCATTTACAAATAATCCTGCCTGGGTGATCCTTGACATTCTACAGCGTTGCGGCTGGTCTACGTCGGACTTAAATCTGGCGAGCTTTGTGACATGCGCGGGCTTCTGCGGCGAGCTCATTGCTACGACAGACCTCAACGGTAATCCCTTACAGGTGCCGAGATACGAATGCAATCTGATTCTGAATAAGAGACAAAGCGCGGCAACAGTAATCCGTGGAATACGTGTTGCTTCAAGCCTGATGCTGCGTTATGGCGCAACCGGTCTGCTGGAACTCCTTCCGGAGACCACGATTGCCGCACAGCAGTCTGCGCTGCCGGATGGCAGCAACAGTACAGACGAGCTTGATGGCGGCTGGCCCGCGTACGAATTCAGCGACAGCTCGGCGCCTTTTTCCGGGATCGCTCGGAATTCAGATGGGAGCTCAAGCGTCAAGTTGAGCAGCAGAAGTATTGCTGAAACGTCGAACCGGCTTAGCGTCGAGTTTCAGGACGAGTCGAATGAATATCAGCAGGACAGCTTGTCCCTGGTGGATAATGACGACTCCGCGCTGATTGGATATGAGATAAGCAGTCAATCGACGGCGCTGGGGATTGCGAATTTCAGCCAAGCCACACGCGTGTTGTTGCGCCAATTGGACAAATCGACCAAGGGGAATCTATTCATTCAATTTCAGACTAGTTTTCGTGCCCTCAAGATTCGGCCCGGAGACATCATTGCGGTTACTTATCTAAAAGAGGGATTCTCGCGCATACCGTTTAGAGTGAGCAAGCTCTCACCGGCATTGAATTATCAAGCGGTCACGGTGCTGGCCCAAATACACAATGACGATTGGTACAGCGATAATCCGGCAGTGCTGATGAACGCAGGAAGGCAGCCCGGCTCCGGCATACAGGTGCCCAGGCCACTGATCGGCATCGTTCCGCACAATGATGGGAGCGGGGACCTGGAATTCTTCGATTTTGCGGTGCAGGAGAAGATTCAAGCGCAAACTGATGGTTCGGCGACCGACACGCTGACGGTTGCGTTCTGGCAGCCAGCGATCCCAAGCAAGAGTTTGCAGAGCACGCCGCTGGTAAGCTTGAGCCCACAGTTTTCGTCGAGCGGAGGAACGCTACGGGCCGGCAGCAATTTTTATTACGCGGTGACTGCAGTGGACTCAACTGGCAAGGAAGGCCCACTATCGTTCACGGTACCGGTTCAGATAGCGGGGAATTCCAATACGAATCAAGTCACCATTAGTGGACTGAGCTTCCCGAAGGCGGCAATTGAGTTCAACGTCTATCGCGGAAGTACGCCGCAAGAGTTGTATCGCGTTGCAAGTAGCCTTCCACTGAACGACGCCTATACAGACACAGGAGCGGTTCCTCAGCCGATCGGACCACCGGACGCCAGCTTTGATCACGCAAACTTCTACTATCGTTACGAATACGCCGGGCCTTTTTTAGCCGATATTTTTTCAACATCGACAATCGGGTGGAGCGATATGGGCGCCGTTAGCTCGGCCTACGCAGGAATGGTGGTGCGGATTATTGAGGGAACGGGACGTGGCCAGGAGAGATTGATTGCAGGAAATACGAGCACAACCTTAACAGCGAGTTCCAACTGGTCGGTTCAACCCGACGCGAGCAGCCAATTCGTTGTGGCGGATGGATCGTGGAAGTTTGCGGCGGTTACTGCCACCAGCCCTGGCAGATTCGAGATTCCTTATCAAGCAGGAACGGCCATCCAGATATCGGGCCGGGCGGCAAACGTGGCCAATCAGGAATGTGCCGCCGACCTATGTCCGCTTACCCGATGCACACTGGGCGGCGGAAGCGCCGATGTGGGTATTACCGGAATTCCAAACTTCACGCTGACGGCGCCCGGCGGAGGAGCGCTCACTATTACGCAGGTAGCATTCAGTGATTTGACGAACACCTCATCTGTGACGAGTGGGACCTTGCAGCTATACGCCTGGAACGAACTGCTGACGCCGAGCTTATACAGCCTTGGGTGGGGTCTGGACAGCGCCGCGACGCAGGTTCAGTCTGCACAGCTTTCGAGTTTCGCAATCGGCGATGTTATTCAGATCGGCGCGGAGATGATGACTATTGTCTCCCCGAATAGCGGCACAAATATTTACACAGTCGCGCGCGGTTCATTTAGTTCAAGCATTACTTCGCACAGCAGCGGCGACGCCATTCTGCAGTTGTCGAACAGCGTGGTTATCATTCCGTTCGCTTCAGGGTTTTTTGAAAATCGAGCATCGCAGAATTTCATTCACACCATTAGCTTGCCTGATTATCGAGTCAGCGCTGCCGAGTTTTTCGTGACCAACTCGTTCGGGGAAAGTCTCACGAATGTAACTTGTTACCTTTCGGGGCCGGAAACGGGCTTGAGAACGCTTTCGGGCGGGCAGTTCTCGTTTCAAGTAAGTGGGTTCCTCACCACACAGCAGAACGCTGCTCCACAACTTGTGGTCGAGGCCGCGCACGCTGTGCGGGATGTTCGAGCAACCCTGGCGCAGGCCGCAGCCGGATATACGATCGAAATCGATCTTCTGCAGAACGGAGCGGAATACTGCAGCCTTGAAATCGACGCTGGCAAGACGACCTCGGCGACAATCGTGGACGGTTTGTCACTTTTCCCGCTCGCTGAAGGCGCCATGCTGACTATGAACGTCTCTGTAACGCCAGTGCCCGGATTCGCCGGTTCCGCGAGCCCAGGGCGAGATTTGACCGTTACCGTGCGCTTATAATTCGGGGAAGCTGTTTAGCCTGGGGTCGCTAACATAGTGCATTCATGACCTATGCCGTGGCCATCGTTATTGTCATTCTCATTCTCTGCAGCATAACGATTTACAAAGCGATTGGACTCAAGACGCAGGCCGAGTTTCTGGTCGCCGGACGCACATTGAGCTGGCCCGTCTTGGTTTTTACGCTGCTTTCATCCTGGATTGGAGCGGGAAGCTTGCTTGCGGGAGCGGAGAATGCTTACAAGAATGGCTTCGTTGCACTTTGGCAACCCCTAGGGGGATGGATTGGATTGCTGTTAATCGCGATAATCGCAGGACGAGCTCGCCACTTTGCACAATTCACAATTCCAGATCTGCTTGAGGCAAGATACAACTCAGCAACTCGCGTATTGGGCACGATAGCGATCGTTGTCTCCTGCACGATAATCACCAGCTACCAGTTCATCGGCGGGGGCGATATTCTGCACTTGATCTTCCCCCAAATCGCGAGGACGACCGGCCTATACATCATCGCGGGTTTCGTGATCTTTTTCACTGCCGCTGCTGGAATGGCGTCGATTGCTTACCTTGACTTGGTGATTGGCTCACTCGTTACTTTGACGGTGATTGTCGCTGTACCAGTTCTTCTTCATCGTTCCGGGGGTTGGGCGACGGTGCACAGCGCACTGCCGCCAACGCACTTTGAGGTACTCGGGAATTACAGCCTTTCCGGCGCTGTTGGGCTGGCGCTACCGACGCTGCTTTTGCTTATCGGAAATCAGGGGATGTATCAGAAATTCTTTTCCGCGAGATCTGAGCGGGATGCGCGGAAATCGGTTATCGGATGGATTACGGGTACGGTAGTTCTCGAGACGCTGCTCATCTCGCTCGCGGTAATCGCCAGTGCCAAGCTTCACACCGACAGGCCGCGCGAGATAATTCCTCTAACTGCGAAACAAGCGTTGCCTCACATTTTGGGCGCGATTCTTTTGGGCGGAGTTTTCGCGAAAGTCATCTCTACCGCGAACAATTATCTATTTTCACCGGCAACGAATCTCATACACGACGTATACGGGCGGTTCATCGATCCAAACGCCTCGGAGAAGCGGACACTGATTGTTTCGCGAATCATTGTTATTCTCTTGGGAATATTCGCTATTTTGCAAGCGACTCAGTTCGAGTCGATCCTGAAAGCGGCGCTGTATGCCTACACGGTGTATGGGGCAGCGGTTACTCCGGCGGTGATGGCGGTATTCTTCTGGAATCGGGCAACCGCGGCCGGGGCGGTCACCTCGATTGTTTTGGGGACCGTCATTACGATTGGCTGGGAGCTCACTCAGCAGTACGGTCCGGCAAGTCTAAGAATTCCGATCGAGCGAATCGACGCCATTTATCCTGCCCTGATCGCTTCAGTCTTGAGCCTGGTGGTAGTGAGCCTGTTCACCCGAGTCAAATCCGAAGCTCTCGAAATTCACTAACCATACAATACTTTTTGATGTTCATAGAGGATATCCAAGAAGCTCTTCGCAAGAACCATCTGGACGGCTGGCTGTTTTTCGATCACCATCGCCGCGATCCGCTTGCTTACGAAATCCTGCGCATTCCCTCCAGCATTGAGGCAAGCAGACGCTGGTATTATTTCGTGCCTGCAAACGGTGAGCCACGGAAGCTCGTTCATCGCATCGAGAGTGGAACCCTGGATTCTTTGCCGGGTGAAAAACTCAGCTACTCAAGCTGGGCGGATCAACAACAAAAACTTCAGAAGCTGGTGGCGGGGGCGTCGCGAATTGCGATGCAGTATTCGCCGCGCTGCGCAATTCCCTACGTATCTTTGGTCGATGCGGGAACGATCGAGCTGGTGCGGGGCACGGGAGTTGAGGTGGTCAGCTCAGCTGACCTGGTGCAAGAATTCCAGGCGCGTTGGACGGAAAAGCAATTCAAGCAGCACGTCGCCGCCGGGAAGTCAGTCGACCGGGTGCGAGCTGCAGCGTTCACACTTATTGGCGAGCGGCTCAACGCGAAGAGCACCGTAACCGAATATGAGGTTCAGCAGTTCATACGCAGCGAGTTCACGCGATCTGGACTCCTGACCGATCACGGCCCGATCGTGGCGGCCAACGCAAATGCCGCTGACCCTCACTACGAGCCCAGTATAGAAAAAAGCTCAGTAATCAAGCGGGGAGATCTAGTACTGATCGATCTCTGGGCCAAACTGGATGAACCCGATTCTGTTTACTACGACGTGACGTGGACAGGTTATTGCGGAGAGGCTGTGCCGGATGCAATTCAAAACGTATTCGAGATTGTACGGGACGCCCGAAAGAAGGCCTCGGGATTTGTAGTGAAGCAGGTAGGCGCAAAAGAGACGATTGCCGGCTATCAAGTGGACGATGAGGCGCGAGGCGTGATTGAGGCGCGAGGATTCGGCCAATACTTCTTTCACCGCACTGGGCATAGCATTGGGACAGAGGTTCACGGAACGGGCGCCAACATGGATAATTTGGAATCCCACGATGAGCGGCGGATCATTGCGCGGACCTGCTTTTCGGTGGAACCCGGAATTTACCTGCGCGATTTCGGCATCCGATCTGAGGTCAACGTCTACGTCGGGGAGGATCACGCAACTGTGACAGGCGAAGAGCAGGAGCAACTGGTTAAAATCTAAACCGAGCAGTTTGTATACGATGGACTCGATCAAATAATTTGATTTGCTGTAAAGCCGTTAACCGGGTTACTTTTTGATATGGCGACAGCTAGTCACTTAGAGCCCCCGGCCTCCCTGGTAGGGCTCCTACACCGCATCAGCAACATTGTGAGTTCGGATCTTTCTCTCGACGAAATGCTGGGAGAAGTCGTTGGATTGACGGTGCAGGTCACGGACTGTGACGCCTGCCTGGTCTATCTGATTGAACGCGAGACGAACGAGATTGTCCTTCGGGCGTCGCAGGTTCCTCACCAAAGCGATCTTGGAAATATCCGCTTGAAGGCGGGCGAAGGCGTGACGGGATGGGTGGTCGAGCATCATTCGGTAGTAGCATTGGCGGCGGATGCAGCGGCAGATTCGCGATTCAAGAGATTTCAGGCCTTAGTTGAGGACACATATGAAGCGTTCCTCTCCGTGCCGCTGATCACCGGGGGCGATGTGATCGGCGTTATCAACGTCCATCATCGCGAGCCTCACAACCACACCTCGGATGAAATCGCTCTTTTGACTTTCGTCGGAGAGCAGATGGGCGGGGCCATTAAGAAATCGTTCCTCGCAGAAGAGAACGTACGTTTACAAGAAGAAACGGCCGAGATGCGGCGGCAGCTCGAGACGCGGAAGATTGTCGAGCGAGCGAAGGGAATTCTGCAGCACCGGCATAGTCTTACCGAGGAAGAGTCTTATCTTCGCTTACGCAACGAAAGCCGCCGCTTGCGACGGCCGATGCGGGAACTTGCTGAAGCCATCATTCTTTCCGAAGACCTCAGCAGAAAAAGCGAACGCGTTCAGTAAATCGCAGTACGGCTAAGATTGTGATTGCGGCTCGATTTTAAGCCATTATTCCGCAATCCTCACCTGCTCACCATCGCGGGCAACTTCTGGCGCAGGGCCATCAACGAGTCGGCATTTGCGGCAACCCGGAAGCAATACCGGATCGACGATCAGACCAGTGTTGTTGCTCTTGAGCATCAACCTCGGCGCGATGCGCGTGGGCAAATCGTTCTTCTGCATGGGTTAGAGGGATCAGCGGACGCGGGCTATCTCGCGAGCTTTTCGCAAGAGGCTCTCACGCGCGGCTTCGGCGTACACCGGTTGAATATGCGGACGTGTGGGGGGACGGAAGATCTGTGTGAGACTATGTACCACTCCGGTCTCACCGGCGATACGCGCGCCGTCCTTGAAGAGCTTCAGCGTAGAAAGATCGGGCCGCTATTCCTGGCCGGCTTTTCGCTGGGAGGCAATGTTGCGCTCAAGCTGGCGGGGGAACTCGGAGAAACATGCCTGCTGGCGGGTGTAATTGCTATTTCCACTCCAATCGATCTGGCAAGATCGGTTCGGGCCATCGATAAACCTTCCAATTTCCTCTACGCCCGGCGATTCCTTGACCGGCTGAAGGGTCGAGTCAGGCGCAAGAGCAGGATTTCACCCGGTCATTACAGCGAAGATGGGCTGGACGAAGTAAGAACGATTTGGGAGTTCGACGATCGATTCACTGCGCCGTTGTTTGGATTTGGCACGGCAGCGAATTATTACGCCACTCAGTCGGCGATTGATTTTCTGCCTGCGATTCGCGTTCAGACATTGATCATTACGGCCAAAGATGATCCGCTGGTGCCATTCGAGATGTATGACGATCCGGTCTTTCGAAACAATCCGGCTCTGACTCTGATTGCAACAGAGCACGGCGGCCATCTAGGTTTTCTATCCCTGCGAAGGCCGCGATTTTGGCTAGATGGCTTTGTGCTGGACTGGGTCGAAGAGGAAATGGCCAACACGATTTCCGGCACACAGCAAAGAGTAAGCTGAAACGAGCGAAGATGAGTGAGACCCAAAACTTTCCCGAGTGGAAGAGCCTACAGGGCACGACGTTAGAAGGCGGTTATGAGCTGAAAGAGATTGTCGAGGCGACCCAGGATCACGCTGTTTTGCGAGTGCGTGTGCTGGGTGATTACACACTTCGGGCGAACGCAGTTTTTTACGCACTAGCGGCCGGGAAGGCGGAGGATCAAATTGGCCTCTGGCAGACGGTTCGGAATGCTGGGCGAAACCCTAATATCAGCTTGCCTCTCGGGCTTGGAATACTAAGGCTCAATGGCACAACGGCGGCCTACCTCGTTTTCCAGAGCCCAGACGAGACCTTGGGCGAAGTTCTCCGTAACCGGGCACTTTCTCCGGAAGAGGCGACGGATGTATTGCGATCGGTGGCACGCGGATTGGGAGAACTGCACGCTAACGGCTTGGTGCATGGCAACGTATCGCCGGAAGAGGTGTTTGCGATAAGAGACGCAATCGACATTTCGACAGAAGGCGTTCGGAGAGTAAACGCCGAGCCGGTGGTGGAAAGGAAGAGCGCAAAGTATCTGGCCCCGGAAAGTGGAACGCAAAATGTAACGATTGCCTCAGACGTTTGGTGCTTAGGAGCCACGGTTTTCGAAGCTTTGACTCAGAAGACTTACGAGCCGGGGTTACAGAGCGAGGCGGCTGCGCTGAAGCATCCTTTCGGGACGCTAGTCGCCTGCTGCCTGGAACCCGACCCGGACAAGCGGTGCAAGCTGGGCGATTTAGAAGGAATCCTGAGATCAAAAATGCCGCCGGCGAAGCCTGTAGCGGTGACGGCACCTGAGACAGAAGCGGCGAAAGCAGCGGGCGCCGTTTCCGGGATCGCTTCAAGCAAGAGTGAGCGAGCTTCCGGAATTGCGCCGACGGTGGTTCCTCCCGCGATTGCGGCAGCCGAGGCGAAGTTAGCCGCGGCTCGGAACGAAGCGGTTCAGCAATCATTGTCGGGTGACGCAAAGCCAACGCGGAGCGCTCTTTTCGATCAAAAGGCGCCGGCCGAGGCGGTTTCAGGCGGAAAATTACCAAACGAACTTGCTCGCGACCGAAAATTGCCGAACGAACTCGATTCGGAGAGAGCGCGTTCGAGGAACGAAGCCAGCGTGACAGCTGAAGACGCGGCGGGGCCCTTTTCCGGTCGGCGCGGCTGGATTTATGCGATCGCGGCGTTTGTTGCGATCTTCTTGATTTTGTGGGTGGTTCGGTCGCGGCCCAAGCCAAGCGGGGCTGCGACCACGGCCCCGGTGCAGAGTACGGCACCTAACAGTGGCCCGGATCAGCAGAGCACAGCTGCAAAGACCGGGACCGCCTGGCCGACCAAGACGCTCACACCGGATACGAAGACTGTACCTGCTCATCCGACGCCGATGGCGGCTGCGGCAGCGAGTTCCCGGGTGCCTGCGACGGCGGGGATGGGGAAGGCGATTTGGCGGGTTGTGCTTTACACATACAATCGCCAGCAAGATGCCGAGAGTAAAGCGCAGGCGATTAACGGGAAGCATTCCGATCTTGCGCCTGCGGTGTTCGCGCCTAACGGAAGCGGCGGTCCGTATTTGGTGGTGGCCGGCGGGCAGATGAATCGCGACGGGGCCGCAAAGATGCGGCAGCAAGCGATTCGCGAAGGCATGCCGCACGACACTTATATACAGAATTACAGCAGGTGAGGGGCATAGACGGGGGTGGGCGCTCAACCACTTAGGTCCGCCATTCTTGGCATCGGACGTGCATACCTAGATTCAGTATGATGTGAGGACACATCATAGACTCGTCGCGCGGATTCCGCACGCTGGGGAGAAAGGGGCTATGTCTCCCGAAAAGGATCGCGGTGATCCGGAAATCGCGATTACGCAGGCTATTTCCGAGGATCAGCGGCGCATGCTGCTGGAACGGGCAGGAACGGTTCGCACCCGGACGGACCGGTTCCATCCGGGCGACATGCTCGCCGAACGTTTTGTAATTGTTCGCTTTCTCGGGCGCGGCGGGGTGGGGGAGGTGTACGAGGCGGAAGACCGCTTCCTGCAAGGCGCGCGTATAGCTCTGAAAACCATTCTGAACGAAGGCGCGGCAGAACCCAACGCACGGAGCCGGTTAGAGCAGGAAGTATTACTCGCCCGGCAAATCACCCACCCCAACGTCTGCCCTGTTTACGACATCTTTTACTGCTCAGAGACCGAAGGGTGCCCATGTTTTCTGACGATGAAGCTGGTGGAAGGGGAGACTCTCGACCACCGCCTGCGGCGGCTCGGACGCATACCTATGGATGAGGCGGTCCTGATCCTGCGCCAGATAGCTTCAGCTCTCTACGCGGCACACCAAGCCGGAGTGATCCATCGCGATCTGAAGCCGGGCAACATCATGCTCGAGGGTTCCGGCCATGGAGTGAAAGCAGTTGTGACGGATTTCGGGCTGGCGCGCGCGCACGAGCAAACGGCCACAACGATTGCTACAGGAACGCACGTCTGGGGGACTCCGGGTTACATCGCGCCTGAGGTGTTGACCGGCCATCCGGCTACGCCGGCAAGCGATCTCTACGCGCTCGGAGTGCTGCTGCATGAGACGTTTACAGGTAACATGCCGGTCAGCGCACCGGGGTCACTCACTGTTAGTTCCTCGCCGGAGTTGCAAGGGGCAACTGTGCCCCGGTTCTGCTCGCGGTTAATTACAGCTTGCCTCAGCGTTGATCCCGCTGCACGCTATCAGGGCTTCGAGCAGGCAATGCGGGTAGTAAATCCGGATAGCGCTCACCTGCATATTTATCCGTTTGTGACTACCTGGACTCGGCGACGCATTCTGAGCACGGCTGGCGCCGCGGCGGCACTGGCGGCCACCGGAGGCGTTGCGTGGCACTGGGATGCGCTCGATAATCTGCTCCATCCATTGCCCCGGAAGCGCTTTGTCGCTCTCCTCACCTGGCCTCCGAGCACGGATCAACGCGCCAAGCCGATACTGACAGGAGTACTCGACGCAATCGAAGCAGAACTTGCTCGGGCGGAAGCCGTTGACCGGGATTTATTTGTGATTTCACCGCATAACGCCGGAGTTGCCTCGATGCCGGCTCGCCTGGATGAGGTGCGGGATTCACTCGGGGCGAATCTCGTGTTGGCGGCTTCCGGCGTCGCAAGCGCGAGGAGTTTCCGGCTCTTGCTGCAGGTGCTCGATGCATCCAGCAAGGCAGTGCTGCGAGAGCAAAATCTCGTATACGCTCTCAAAGAATTTGCTGCGCTGCCTGTGGCGGCCGTGCGTGTCGCGGCGAGACTGCTTAATGTCCATTTTGATAACAACCGGAATCGGCAGCTGCAGGCGGGGACAGATTCAGCCGCGGCCTATGTGGCTTTCGAAACCGCTCAGGATGCGATGAGGCAGCCAAATGACGCCGGGCTGGACGCGGCGATCGCGAAATATCATCAAGCTCTCGATCTCGATCCGCGCTACGCTCTAGCTTACGGCAAGCTGGCTATCGCGTATTGCCGGCTGTATGCGCTGCGGGGTGATTCTGCGGCTCTCGAACTGGCACGGGCAAACGGCGAAGAGGCGCTGCGCTTTGATCAGGACTCGGTTGATGGTCACTCGGCGATAGCTGAAGTGCTCAGATATAGGGGACAACCGGGCGAGGCCCTCAAAGAGTTTGATCGGGCGCTCTCCTTAGATCCTTCGAATCCGAGAACTCTGGCCTGGAGGGCGCGAACTTACGAGCGCCTTAGTCGCTGGAACGAAGCGGAACAGAGCTATCGTGAAATTCTCCGGAATCGGCCAAATTATTGGATCGCCTATAACGAACTCGGCTGGCTATTTCAAGCGCAAGGTAAATACCGGAGCGCCATCGATGCTTTTCGCGCCGCGACCCTGGCAGCACCGAATTCGACTCTTGCTCTCAACAACCTTGGTGAGATGTATCTTAAGACAGGCGCTTCCGGCAAAGCGATGCAATGCTTTCAAAAAAGCCTTGGACTTAAGCCGGATGATACTGTGTATGTCGACATGGCGGTAGCGCTGCGAGGTACAGGCAAGTATGCAGAAGCTGTCTCATCGGCCCGGAAAGCAGTGGATCTGAATCAATCCGACCACGAGAACTGGCTTCAATTGGGTGACTGTTTTTCTTTTTTCGCAAACAAAAGAGCGGCCTCTCAAGCCTATTTACGAGCAGCAACCGAACTGGATCTTCACCTTCAAACAGATCCCACTGATGGTTCTTCCTGGATGTTCTCTGCGCTCTACCGGGTGAAGACGGGATCACCAGGCGGCGCGCTGGAGTTCGTCAGGAAAGCTGAATCGTTAGGAGCGAGAGATCTTGAATCACAGCTTCTAAAAGTTCGTGTTCTCGAACTCTTGGGGAGGCGTAAGGATGCGCTCGCGGCGGTCGCGACCTGCCTCAATAAAGGAATGACAACCTTCGAGATCGCGTATACAGCCGATCTGCAATCGCTAAGAAAAGACCCCGCTTACTCACAAATCCTCAAAGAGCGAGCAGCGGACAACCAGAGCCAATGAGTTCGAGAATACTTTGTCGAAGGAGAAAAGCCATGCGGAAGTTGTATATCGTCGTTATACTCACGTTGCTGCTGGGAGCTCAATCGTGCAAGAAGGAGCACCAGTTCATTAAGCATTGTGATTCATGCTCCATAGTTCTGGGATGTGGAACCGGCAACTCAGGCGCGACAGCGACTCCTGCATCTCCCGATCCGCCCACCACTGGATCCATGCTCAATTGGTCCGCTCCAACTGATCCAAACTGGAGAGTTGACTTCAAGAACGGCAGCCCTTGTCAGGAGGAGAGTCTCGATCAGACTCATACTAGTTGCAAAGTAACAGGCGCTAAAGGTACATATAACTATGACATCACTCACAGTCATTGCCCGGGCCACGGCAAGATCACGATAGACTAGACGCGTGCCGAGTAATCGAATTCAGAGACATGAAGCGCGTTGTGCGCGAGCAGCAACTGGGCTGCATGCTGGGGCTGCTAAAGGTTCGAAAAACCCTGCCAGTTATGTCAAGCATTGAGCGCAGCCGACTGGGATGCTGAGGATAAACGCCCGCGAGCCGCTACTGATCAATACGGTAGGGCATGCGGTCGGTCTGATGTTGTTTTCCGTGCTGGTCGTGCTGCTTATTTCAGATGGCCGGCGAAGAGGCTACAAGCACACCAGTCTTTCGCTGGCAGCCGCTACGCTGGCCCTGCTCTGGAATCTCGGGTCTCTGCTGGTGCTGGCAGTCTCAAACGATGCCGGCAGATCCGTGGGTACCCTCGCCGCGGGCAGCTTTTCTGTCTTGAGTATCTTGCCGGCAGTTTTACTGCATCTCGTCCTGCGCGGGAATTTGAAGGGTGTGGTAGCAGGAGGCTACCTGGTAAGCGCGGCGGCTGTCGTGCTGCATTTATTCGAACTGCAGGATGCTCCCTCGAGATTTCATCAATGGGCTCTCTTTCTTATCTCCGGGGGGTTTCCGATCCTGATCGGAATCGCGATTGTGTATACGGCGCGATCACGGCGTCCGAGCCCGACTTTCCAGACGCAGTTAATCTCGCTGGGAGCCCTCTTGTTATTTGTTTTATCTTTCCTTCACTTCGGATACCGTCATACCGCTGCGGCGTGGACCGCGGAAGTGACGTGGCATCACGCGGGTATTCCGCTGGTCTTGATTGTCCTCCTCCAGGACTATCGTTTTCTTCTGCTGGATGTCTTCCTCCGCTTTCTTTTCAATTTTGGGCTGGCAGCGGGATTTGCATTCGGCGGCTTTCTGGCTGGAGAGGAGTTTCATCTCTGGGACAAGATTGCACATGATGAGTTCTGGTTTGGCATCGGGCTGGTGGCTTTGTGTTTGATACTGATTGCTTTCGCGTACTCCCGAAGCGTACTGCAAAGATGGCTCACATCGATGGTATTTCAGCGAATCAGCGTGGAGGTCTGCGCCAAGAGGCTGGCGCTGAGCCTTAGCCGAGCGCGAAGTGAGGGGGAGATGCTGGACAGGGCAGCCGCGAGCATGGCGGAGTGCATGGGAGCAAAGCGGTTTGTGGCCGAAGCAGTGAAACACTTCGCGCCTGAGCCTGGCGAGCAGTCCGTTGCATCTGGGAGTCTGGCGAGGGCAGCGACAGGAGAGCAGCGGCTGTGGGCGGAGGCTACGGTTCCTATACGGCTTTCACGAGGTGATTCGTACCGCGTGCTCTTAGGTTCCCGACGAGGCGGCCGGCGCTACTTCAGCGAAGATCTAGAAGTATTGCGGCGCTTGTCGGCGGTGGTGATCGAGCAGGTAGAGCGCTTCCGGCACGAGGCGCTGAAACGTCTGCTGAGCGAAGCAGAACTGCGGGCGCTGCAGTCGCAGATCAACCCGCACTTCCTATTTAACGCGCTGAATACGATTTACGGAGCAATCGACCGCACCTCACAACAGGCTCGACGAATGGTGCTGAATCTTGCCGAGATCCTCCGCTATGCTTTGCAAACCGACCGGCAATTCATACAACTCGATGAAGAACTGAAGATTGTTCGCGCTTACCTGGAAATAGAGAAGCTGCGTTTGGGAGATCGTTTGGAAGTCGCCTGGTCCGTTAGCAAGGCGAGCGGTTCCGCGCTGATTCCGGTGCTGTCGATTCAACCGCTGGTTGAAAACGCAATTAAGCACGGCATCTCGGTTAAGCGCGAGAAAGGGATTGTTCGCATCTTCGTCGAGCAAAGATCTGCCGGGTTATACATAGCGGTCGAAGATACAGGCGGCGGTTTTCAGCCTGAGAGTGGGTTGCGTGACGCGAAGCGAACCGGGGTCGGCCTCGACAATGTGAGGCAGAGATTAAAACTCTACTATGGAGACAATGCCGACGTAGAGATCCGGTCCGATGCAAGGGGAAGCCTCGTGAGTTTCGTTATTCCGGTGGATGGGAGCGTTACGGGGCCGGAGGAGGCTCTCCGCTCACGCGCTGGACCTGCCCGCTAACGAACCGACAGAGCCCCGACCTTCGCGAATGGACAATCAACTCGTATATGCCTGCCGCCCAAACCGAGGCAGCAGACGCGTCGAGTTCAGAATGAAAGCCATTTCGGACGACACATGGATGAACGCGGCCAGAAGAGGATTGATGATGCCCATCGCCGCCAGAACAATGCCTAAGGCATCCACCATCAATGTTCCGTAGAAATTCTGAAAAATGACTGCGCGACACCAGCGTGCCCTTTTAAGTGTTTCGACAAATTTCCGCAGGTGTTTCCGATCGCAGAACGTTAGCGCTAGCATGGGCAATTTCTGTCCCACTGCCCATAGCGACGCCGATGTGTGCGTGAGAAAGAGCTGGGGCATCATTAATGCCGTCCCCAATCATCGCTACCGTTCTCCCGGATTGAATTAGCTCATCAACACGTGCGGATTTTTGCTCGGGGAGCAATCCACACGAGATGTCCTTCACTCCTAAGCTCTCCGCAACCTCACCCGCGGACCTCGCCGAATCGCCGGTAAGCAACTCGGTTTTTATTCCAATCTGGTGGAGCTCACGAATTGCTTCAGCGGCCTCACCGCGCACCTGGTCGGCAATGCAAATACGACCAATCAATTGAAGGTCTCGTGCAATAAGGATTTGGGTCCCCGCTTTGTCAGTGAGTGCCGGCAATTGGATACCCGCCTCATTCAGCCAACTTGGATTTCCCGCCAGGATGGCATGACCATGCAATCCTGCACGGACTCCCTTGCCGGGGACATATTCAAAGTAAGACGGCTCCGCGATAGGAACGCGTTTTTCCTGAGCAGCTGCGAGTACAGCTTGGGCGAGCGGATGTTCGGAGTTCCGCTCGGCAATGGCGGCGATCTCCAGAACTTCCCGTTCCTTGAACCCGTTTATGGGTTCAATCGCGATTACTCGGGGTTTTCCATAAGTGAGCGTGCCGGTTTTGTCGAGCAGGACTGTGTCTATCTTGGCAAGCTGCTCGAGATACATGCCGCCTTTCACGATCGCACCCTGGCGCGCGGCCCTCCCAATCTCATAGAATAGCCAACGGCGTGCCAGCAGCGATTCCGCAAGGCCGGCCACGATAATGACCGAGATCGTGGAACGGAGATTGTGAGTGAGTAGCAACGTGATTAGAGCGCTGCCCAGGGCGAAGTAGACCAGGTAGCCAGCAAGGCGGTCGGCGAGACGTTGAATCGGCGCCCTCGTTTTTTCCGCCTTTTCGACCGCCTCGACGATTTTGCCGAAAGTGGTGTCTCGACCCAGGTTTTCGACATTGACTTCGATTGCGCCTGTTTGGTTCAAGGTGCCAGCAAAGACCCGGCTACCCGGAAGCTTGTCTTGCGGTAAGGGTTCACCGGTAATGGCAGCTTCTTCGACGCTGGAATTTCCGGAGACGACATGGCCATCGACGGGGATTCTGCTTCCGGGGCGAATCAGCACTCGGTCTCCGGCGTGCAGTTCTCGAACCGGCACCTCGGTTGTGGCGCCATTCTTGACTATCCAGGCTGCATGCGGCAACAGGTCGAGAAGATCACCGATAGCGCGTCTCCCGAGGCCTACGGTCAGCCCCTCCAAGACCTCCGCCGCCAACACGAATGCCGTGATGATGAGAGCGGTGAAGAATTCACCGATGCAGAGCGCCGCCACAAGCGCGATCGTCATCGACAGTTCCATCGTCATGCGGCGCTCGCGTATGTTCTCGAACGCTTCGCGGAAGATTGGGTAACCGCCATACAGGACGCCAGCTATTCCGAGCAAGCTGATGCGAGGAAACAGCTCCCAGGTACGAAACCAGACGAGAGTCGCAACTAGGGCGGTCACGGCGATGCGGATCAGGTCCGACGATTCGATACGGCCGTGCTCATGGCCTTGGCTGTCGGCGTCGTGGGCATGCTTCCCGTGACCATGTTCATGCACATGGCCGGTGACGTTCCCTAGCGTAGAATTGCCGGAATTTGCCTGCGTCGAGTCCTTCGTCTGCAGCACTTGGTTTCTCCTTAGCGCAAATAACTGCGCACAATGTCGATCAACTCGTCCGTTCCTTTTCCGTTGTTTGTGTCGGCGAGTACATGGTGGCGAATATGGCCCTCAATCAATTCAGCCATCAGGCCATTTAGCGCGCCTCGCGCCGCAGCAGTTTGCTGCAAAACCGCATAGCAGTCGGTACTTTCCTCAATGGCACGCTCGATTCCTTCGATTTGCCCGCGGATGCGACGTACTCGCGCCAGAACTTTCTTGTCGGGATCACTGCTGATGTGAGCCATATGTACTATAGGGCAGTATAGTACAACAATGGCTCTCGCGACAAAACGACTGGTGATCGGTCAAGTCCTGGTCTGTTGCGGCTGCTGCTGCGGAACGGTTGACCGCGGCTGGCCGGAGGTCCCGGTGGCGTGGATGAAGAAGAATGGAGGCGCCGCGGCCTGCTCAAACGCCTTCAATTGACTATCAGTGGTTGTCCGGTCCTTGTGACGTTCCCAACGTTATCGCGATCGTTTCCGACGTAGAAACGTAATGGTTCGGAAATGTCTCAGGGCAAGCGATGTATCAAGAGATTGTGAATTGGGCGTCAGCCTCAGTTGCGGCCGGCAAACTCTTAGACCTACCGAAATCGCTTGCGGATCACTCAATCGACCCGTTTCGAAGGAGAACATTATGAGTCAGAGCAAGGGCAGGAGGAGCCTTCCCGCTCACGCGCCGAACTTGCCCATTAAACGGCAAAACGAGTTCACGCGGGCCAACACACCGCGAGTTTGAGGAAATTCGCGAGAGACTATAAGGGGCGGCCAGGTGAGTATGCGGACCTTGATCGTGGATGACGAGCCGATAGCACGTCGAGTTCTCCGCGAAGAATTAGATGAGTTACACGAGACGCAACTTGTCGGCGAGGCTGATAACGGAGAAACCGCTCTGGCGATGATTGCGTCGCTTCGTCCCGAACTGGTGTTTTTGGATCTCCAGATGCCCGCGCTGGGCGGTTTCGACGTACTCAACCGGCTGGAAGGCGGCCACCTGCCGGTGATCGTTATCGTAACGGCATTTGACCAGTACGCAGTGCGAGGCTTCGAGGCCGGCGCCATAGACTACCTGCTGAAGCCTGTGAGTGCAAGCCGTCTGAGACTGGCGTTAGAGCGAGCGAAGCGCCTGGCTCGTAATCCACTCCAAGTGGCGGAAACGGTGGTTCAGCTTCAGGAAATCGCGCCTGTTCCAGCCACTATGCCAGGGCCGCGAATCCGGAAGATCATTGGAAGACTGGACGAGGAATATTTCCTTCTCAGTCCGAACGAAGTACTGGCGTTTCAGGCCGAAGGAGACACCACTTGGATCATCACCATGAAGCAGCGCTACCAGGCTACGCAAAATCTAAAGGCCCTGGAACAACGCCTCTCAAATTCCGGTTTCCGGCGGATTCATAGAAATGCGCTGGTGAACGTGAATCATATCCGAAAGATGAGTGTGCTGACTAGCCAGAGGTGGCTTGTGACACTCAACAACGCGCAGGAATTCGTGGTCAGTAAGCGCCAGACGAGGATTGTGCGCGATGTCCTGAACTGGTAATCCGTTTGCTCAGATCGCTGCTGCCCCAAGATCGCGGCGCCCGCTCATCCAAGAAAATAGTTCGTTTGTCGTCAGGGCCCGTCCGGTGGCCGGATTCTCTTAGGCGTCGTGCCGTTTACGCTTCACAATGCAGGAATGATGAGGTTCGCTTCGGCCGTATTGGTTTGCGCTGCGATGGCATTTGGTTCTGCGTTCCCCAGCTATGCGCAGTCGATCAGTAGCTCAGGAACAATTCGAGGCTCGGTTCTGGACCCTTCGGGGGAGTCCGTTACTGGGGTCTCTGTAACACTTCAAAATCCGGTGTCGGGATATACCCAGACGACCGCGACGAACGCTCAGGGAAGCTTTGCCTTCGCCGACATTCCTTACAACAACTATCATCTGAGTGCTACGGCCACTGGATTTCAGGCAAATGCACAAGATGTAAACGTGCGCTCGCCGATACCGATTGAGCTGAAGATCAGCTTAAAAATCGGCACCGCGACAACAACGGTGAACGTAGAGGCGGGCGGGGATTTGGTTGAGACTGAGCCCACCACCCATACCGACGTCGATCGGGCATTGTTTGACAAACTTCCTCTCGAAAGCCAATCTTCCTCACTCAGCTCGCTGGTCACGCTGGCTTCGCCAGGTGTTGCTGCCGATTCAAACGGTCTCTTTCATGGGCTCGGCGATCACGCATCCAACTCATTTTCTATCGATGGCCAGCCGGTTACGGATCAGCAGAGCAAGGTATTCTCAAACCAGCTCCCGGTTGATGCCGTACAGTCGATGGAGGTAATCGAGGGCGCGCCTCCCGCCGAATACGGCGATAAGACCAGCCTCGTGATCGTGGTGAACACACGCTCTGGCCTCGGCGTCAGCCAGCCGCATGGCGATGTAATGGCATCATGCGGCACCTTTGGCACTTCAGCTGAGGCGTTCGATCTCGCTTATGGAGGCCAGAAATGGGGCAACTTCATTTCTGCGAGCGGGCTGAACACAGGCCGATTTCTGGATGGACCGGAGTTCCAGGTTTTCCACGATCACGGCAACGAAGAGAATTTGTTCGACCGGGTAGATTTCAAGTTCTCCGATACGAATACTATCAATCTGAACCTGCAGTTTACGCGGTCCTGGTTCCAGACGCCCAATTCATACGACGCCCAAAATGCGACGGCATGGTCCGGACTGGTAGTCGATAACGGAGGACTCGGACCGAACGGTCAGCCGGTGGGTTCCACGGATCAGCGCGCGAAAATCAGAACGTTCAATATTTCGCCAACCTGGACGCGCTTGATCAATCCGAGCACGGTGTTCACATTTGGCGGCTTCGCACGACAGGATCAGTTCAATTACTATCCAAGCAACAATGCCTACGCCGACCTGCAACCCGATCTGCAGAGTACGACGATTGGTCAGAATCGCACGCTCACAAACCTTGGCCTTCGGGCAGATGTGTCTCACGTGGAAGGCATACACAATCTAAAGGCAGGAGCGACGTATATGGATACGATTCTCACGGAGAAGGACCTCTTTGGGATCGTGGATCCGACATTGAACGCGGTATGCGTAAATAGCGACGGCACTTTCAACACTGACCCATCACTGACCGACCCGGCGCAGTGTACCGGCCCATTGGCACCGAATCCCGGCTTCGTGCCGCTGCTGGGCTGCTACGACCTGACCAGGACATCTCCGTTGCCCACATCGGACGGTTGCCCCAGTTCGTCCAGCACTCGATATCTGTATCGCGGTCATGCCGACATCAGGGAACTCGCCCTCTACATCCAGGACACGATCACGCTGAAGAACTGGACCTTCAATCTCGGAATTCGTGGTGATGTTTACAACGGCATCACCAGCGCCACTCAGGCGGAGCCTCGCCTGGGTATCGCCTATAACATTAAACGGACCAACACCGTCCTGCGGGTTTCTTATGCCCGCACTCTCGAAACCCCATTCAACGAGAACCTGGTTCTTGCCAGCACTGGATGTAATGATTCCGTGGTCAATGCGCTTCAGTCGGCCACTCAGGGCTACCCTTGCTTAACAACTCCACTGAGTTCCGGGATGCGCAATGAATTTCATGCGGGTCTCTCGCAAGCTTTCGGGAAGTATTTCGTTCTGGATGGCGAATACATCTGGAAGTACACGCACAACGCCTATGATTTCAGCGTGTTTGGGAACACGCCGATCACCTTTCCGATCGAGTGGCATAATTCAAAAATCCCGGGCTTCGCGATCCGTGGAAGTATGCCAAACCTTCACGGTTTAACAGCCTTTATCGTTATGTCGTCCGTGGCAGCGCGATTTTTCCAACCACAGAGCAGTGGGATTGGCGTGACGCCTGCCGGGCAGGGCGGGAACGGGGTCTTTCGCATCGATCATGACGAGGTCTTCAATCAAACAACGCACTTGCAATATCAGCCATGGAAAAAAGGGCCGTGGCTGGGCTTCAACTGGCGCTTCGATAGCGGGCTCGTCGCAGGTCCGGTACCGTGTGCTGGGGGTAATTGCAACAATGGGCCACTCGGCACCGATACCGTGGTGGACGCCTCCGCGCTGACTCCGGATCAACAGTTCCAGGCAGGCCTTTTCTGCGGCCCAGTGCATGCAACACCGACCACTCCGATCAGTCCAACCGGCCTTTGCGATGCCTCGCAGTACGGCTCCTATCTGGTGAAGATACCCGCGGCCGGTACGGAGAACGATGACCACAATCCACCCCGAATCGCTTACCGCAACCTTTTCGACATCGCCCTCGGGGATGACAACTTGTTTAATTCCGACAGATATAGGTGGAGCGCCCGGTTGGAGGTGATCAATCTGACCAACCAATACTCGCTCTACAATTTCCTATCGACCTTTAGCGGGACGCATTACGTGACGCCACGGACGATAACCGCAACGATTGGTCTCCATTTTTAGGCTGGCGTCAAGGTTGCAGGCGAGAGAGATTGGGCGATTGATTTCAAAAAGAGGGGAGAAGAGCAATGAGGAGACGCTCTTCTCCGGAACCACCTAGCCCTGAGTCTTAAGACTCTAGACAGGAGCGAGGAGGGTTAGGCGGGCATGCTGCTCGAAGTGTGGAGATTTCCGTTCACGCCCATCGGGAAGAATCCGCCCGAGGTGGCGTTCCCTACGCCACCGTACGCCAGGTAGAGCACTTGCCCTGGAGTCCGAATCGCCGTGAGGCCGGTGGTATTGTCTGCTGAAATGAAGTCGCTGCCGGACGGAGGAGGGATGATATCAACGCTGTCAAGGGGCTTGGTGGCGATGGACAAGCGCGCGACCTGTAGCCGTATGTTGCCGACGTGCTCAGCTTCGGTAGCTAATATGCGCGCTGCCGTTCCCAGGTAAGGACTCGAGGCGAAGGAGGGGAGCTGCGCCGCGCCACCGTAAGCGCTAACTCCGATATCCTCAAAGATTCTCGCAAGCACGAGAAAGCTCGCTTCGTTCGCGAACCCGATTCCCAGTGCGTCCAGAGCGATTTCAGGTTTCGCAATGGGCGTTACACCCGCCTTTGATAAAGCGCCCCGCAATAAAGTTACGTGTGCCCGCTCGTCCGCCCCGATTTGGTTGGCTACCGGACCGGTAAAGACAAGGTTGTTGGCGAAATTAACCATCTTGCCTCCCGTCGTCGGGCCGGTATTGCCGGATCCCGAGATCCCGATGCCCACCTGCTCGATGGTTTTGCCGAGCGTGGCAACAGTATAAAATTCAGACTCGAGATATTCCAAATTCAGGGCAAACTGTAGAACGTCCACCGGTGTTGGCGAGGAAGGGTCAGCTCTTAATTGCAGGCCTCCAGTCGCCAGACCCGCCCCGACTGCGGCGGTTGCCATACCTATCTTCCTTAGTAAACTGCGCCGGTTCGGAGCCTCGGCAAGTACGTCCGAAATGATATTTTTGTTTTCCATATTTTTCTCCATGAATAAGGTTCTAGACTACTTACCTTGTTGAGACTCCCAGTTCTAAGAGCGCCCGGGACTTGCGCCAAGCAACAGCGCCCGCTAACGCGAGCCCAGAAACCAAAAGCCAGATGCTGGCTGGTTCTGGAACAGGAGAAGTGCCGGAAGTGGACAGGTTGAGCGCGTAAGCGGAGCTGCGCAAGTTGCCGTTAACGTCCGTGAATGCGCTGCCACCGTAATTGACGAATCCATCCGACAGGTTTGTCGCCGTGGGCGGTTGCTGGGTTAGCCAGTTCGTCAGGGTTACGATGTAGCTGCCGGGCGCGAGGGCAGTATCGGTCAGATAGCCGTCCAGCGCCAGGCCGGTTGCCGAATCTGTGTTAGCAATGGGTGAACTGACAGCTTGGTTCATAACGAAATCCCCACCACTTGTATAGAGAGTGATATTTGGCTGAAAACCACCGGCGCTCGCCATGGTCCCGTCCAGGTTTGTTCCGCCGCCGTATGAGGTAGTGAATATCGTGAGGTTGGATACGGCGCTGGTTGTGAAATCTTCTTGCAAGACCGCAGAAGTACTGCTAAGCGTACCTGAGAAAGTCTGCGAAATCGGTGCTGCTTGGGTTGCGGTTGCGGCGAGAACTCCCAAAATGAGAGCCCCCGTGCAAGCCAAGCCGTTCTTAAGAACCATTTATTATCGATCCTTCCACGCTGGTTGCGTTAAACTGCTACTCGGGTATACGAGAGTTACGTCGTTTTGGATGTATGCCTAAGACGATTCCGGTACCAGTGGTCCGGGCAATCAGCAAACCGAACAATCAAAGCTTGCGAAAAGTATTCTTTTAACATGAGCCCAGATTTTTGATTAGGATTCAGGAAACGAACATCTATTGAGAGACACATGCAGCCAAAGGATGCGGCGGAAAGCGAGCTAATCGAAAAGCTCCACGCCCGCGACCCAGATGCGATCGCGGTAGCGTACGACCGCTATGGGCACCTAGCATATGCTCTGTTCGTGCGTGTGACTCGTGACCAGAGCGCCGCAGAAGATTTAGTGCAAGAGCTGTTCCTGCGAGTATGGAACAAGGGCCGCGGCTTCGATCCGGAAAAGGGGACCCTTGGTGTTTGGATCATGTCGATCGCGCGCAACATTGCGATCGATCACGTAAGGTCCGCGCACACGCGCTTCCAAAGCCGGGTGCGGCCCATCGACCAAACCGATCAGCTTTTCTTTTCGTATAAACCTAAAGAACCGGAATCAATACTCGATAATGCCAAGGCAGTAAGGCATGCATTTTCAGAGCTGACGTCGAATCAAAGGCGCGTTCTGGAGATGGCCTATTTCGAAGGTTTCTCGCAGTCCGAGATAGCAGCTCACTTACAGGAGCCGCTCGGGACTGTGAAGAGCTGGATGCGGTCCGCCATGGGCCGTTTGCGCACAGCCGTTAAGGCAGGTGTGACCGAATGACGCACGCAGAGATGGACGAGCTTTACGAACTTTACGTACTCGGCACTCTGGAGCCTGGGGAGGCTGCGGAGATCCGGGAGCACGTCGATACGCAGTGCGAATATTGCATGCGGCACCTACAAGATGCGTTGGCGGTGACGGCGGCTATGAGCGGGCTGGCTGAGGCGCAGAAGCCGCCGGGTCGTTTGCGGCAACGGGTAATCGCGTCGGTGAGGCCGGAAACAACATCGAGGAAGTGGCTGTTCGCGGTGGCGGGATTGAGCGCGGCGTGCGCGGCGCTGCTGGTCTTGGCTGTGTGGTCAGCAAGCTCGGTGCGCGCTTATCGCGCCCAGATAGCCGGTTTACAGGCCGAGCGCAGCCAACTGCGGGAAGCGGTAGAGATCCTGAGCCGCTCCGAAACAAAGGCAGTGCAATTTGGTTTGGCGAATAATCGGCCGCACGGGCGGGTATTTGTGAATCGCAATCGCGGGCTGGTGTTCGTTGGCTCGCAACTGCCGCAACTGGCAAGCGACCGGACGTTCCAACTTTGGCTGATTCCCGCCAAGGGAGCGCCCGAATCGGCAGGGCTTTTCCGGCCGAACGCGGCAGGCAATTTTGTGAAAGTGCAACCCACTCCGGTCGACACGGCACGCATTCAAGCGGTAGCGGTGAGCGTGGAACCGCCGGGCGGGTCGCCAGCGCCTACCACTAAGCCGGTGCTCATCGTGCCGCTCGGATAAGTGAGACAAAGGAAGCGTGAGGCGTACTGGTATTCAGGAGCATTACGCCTTGAAGAATAAACCGGAAGAGCTTTCGCCCGAGCCAAGCGCGCCACTCTCTGAGGAAGAGGCCTTAGCCGTTTTCGAATCAACCGCAAGAGACCTGCTGAGACTTTCAGGGGCTGGCTTTCTATCCAAGTTAAGACGGGGTGAGTTCAGCCCGCTGGAGAATCATCCGGCTGCGACGCATGTTGCTGAGCTGATTCCGAGCGCGCTTCGATAGAGCTGAGACCGCACTGAAAAGTGGCGGAAAAGCCTCCGCGGCATGCCCTGCTGGTTCGCCGGCTCCGGGCGCCTGCGACAAGAATCCGGGACCGTTCGGGAAGCGACTCAATGTGAATCCCAATCTGCGACGCCGATTAACTATTTAGGGCCCTTTTTGAATTTTTCTGAAACCGTTACTTAACCGCCATGACTGCATGCTCGTCTTGAGATAAGAAGGAGCTGGTGCGGATGCAGGAATCAAAAGTGGGCGCTGTGATCGCAACAATGGGACGAATCAGCCGCGCCTGGCTGAATGGCAAAGTTGAAGATCTTGGGCCGATGCTGCACCCGGAGATCGTGATGACCCTTCCCGGCTTCAGCGGGCGGATGAAGGGACGGGAGCAATTTCTTGCCGGCTTTCGAGATTTTTGCGAGAACGCCAAGATTCACGAGTTTCGTGATCATGATCAACAAACTGATGTTGCCGGCGAGACTGCAGTGGTCACCTTTCGGTATGACATGGTTTATGAGCGTTCTGGTGAACAGTATCAAGCAAGCGGCCGAGATTTGTGGGTGTTTCAGAGCAAAGGCAATGCATGGATTGCGGTCTGGCGGACCATGCTTGAAATGGAAGAGGCCGCCTTGCCGCGCTAGCTCTGGGATGCCACGGCGCCGTCACTACCAGCCGTTCCCTTCTCTTTAAGCTGATGTCTTGACGGCGTTCATTTCGCCAGCGGCGGCAGGAGCCGGATTGTGCTGGGAAGGAGCTTTACCGCCTTGCGGAAGTTTTACAAGCATCTGCTCTTTGCGGTACACCAGGGTTGAAGTGTTATAGCTGGCGAGTTCAAAACCATGGCCGTGGGTGATGGCGTCGGTTGGACAAGCCTCAACGCAGTAGCCACAGAAAATGCAGCGGTTGTAATCGATGTTGTAGACTGCGGCGTAACGCTCGCCTCCGCTGATACGCTGCTGCGCGGTATTTTCGGCGGCTTCGATGTAGATGCAATTGGCCGGGCAGGCCGCCGCGCAAAGAAAACAGGCCACGCATTTTTCGAGGCCATTCTCGTCACGCTGCAGCACGTGAGCGCCACGAAAACGCTCTTCGAGGCGCGCGGGGCCATCCGGGTAATCTTCCGTGACAGTCGGCTGAAGCATCTCCTTGAAGGTGATGCCCATGCCCTTGGCAATCGCAGCAGCCGAGCTTATTACCTCACCGATATTCGCCATGGCTGTTTCCAGATTAGCGCAGAGAGGATGCTGTCCTGCTTCAACGCGAGTTACTGGGACGGTGGCGGGTTTCGGTCAGCTGTCGGGATGCCGGACGAGGGAGCGGCATGTTGCGTCGAGGCGCCGTTCTGGTCTTCTCGCGTCAGATAGACCATGAAAGGCGTCACCTCAAATGGCATTTTCTCTCTCGCGGATGCCAAAGCCGAGGTTTGCGCCTTTAGGAGGCGCAAGCGATCGGACCAGGGGTCGACGATGATGCGCGAACCGAGTGGCAGGGCAGCAATCTGATTTTTGTCGCGAAGCTCCAGTTCCGGCGACATCTCCATCAGCCCGGAGAGCCGAAGATCTTTCTTTGTATCGGACATGCGATTGCCCAACAGGGGCTTGATCAGATGAGGCACCTCATTACTACGGGCGGAGAGCATCCGAAGGAAGAGGCCCACGCGCGGGAGCTGGTCCTTGTAAGGCGAGTTTTTGAGTATCTGAATAGCTTTCGCGTCAGCCTCCTCCTCTTCCTGCTGCGTACGGCCGACCGAGATCTTCTTTAGAGTTTGGGGGTCATCGAACAGCAAGCGATCCGCAAAAGCGTACTTCGTATTTACAGAGTGGCCGAGAATGATGTGCGCCAGTTCATGGGCGAGTACGGCCGCGAGCGATGCTTCGTCCGGCAATACGTCAACCAGACCGCGGCTAATCAGAATGACGTGGTTGATTGCGACCGATTCAAGAGGCGTAGTCAGCAGAATGCGGGCGTGAACAGGCGGATCGAGGTTGATATTGTTAGTAACTTCGAGATTGTTCAAGACGGTATCCAACACCTGGTCCACTTCACCGGCCGGCGCTACTAACCCGGCTTTTTGGAGACGATCCACGATGTTCTCCTCGGCCTGTGTTTCCCACATGCGTTGAGCTTGCACGGGAGAGTAGCCGTTTGCATTCGATTGACTCGAATCGCGGACTCCTTGCGGGCTATCGACCGTGAGCTCAGTAAATGCCTGCTGCGCGCGATCCCTGGAGGTCTCGTAGTCCCAAAGGCGGGTTTGAGCTCTCATAGGCGCAGTGTGCACGGCGGGACCCCAGTGATAACCTTCATCCTGCGCATAGATGTAAGTAGGCAGCCAGAGGCCTCCGGCGTTTACGCGCCACGAGTCAAAATGCGAAAACTCATTGTTCGGCGAGGGCATATAGCGACCGTTGAACCGGACAACGTTATAGTTCTGATCCTCGATCCAAATACGGCCTTCGAAACGGCGCTTACCCGCACCCCCCTGAGGCTTTATATCCAAGACGAAACAGCGGACTTCGCCGAGAAACTCTTTTCTCACATAGTCAAATTGGTAGTGGGCGCGATCGAAGCCGTTCGAATCCAGAAACATTTCATCGGCAAAGCCGCCGGGATAATACTGAGTACTAAAGAAAGAGGTAAAGAAATGCGGTACAGCCTTGACAGCCGATTTGTGCGCCAGGAAAGAGGCATCCACCACGCCATTGCTGATGTTCAGCTTGCCAAGAAAGTAAAAGTCGCGGGCCGGCACGAAGCCGAGGTCGGGATCCTTTTTCATCTCCTGGATGTAGGTTTCAATTACCGGCTCCTTGGTGCGGAGCCTATCGACCAGCACATGCTCGCTGTTGATAGAGCGGTCAATCACCTCGTCCAAGTTTCGGGCAGGCTTGGAATCCCCGCTCCGTAATACACGATTCATGTCCTGTGAAGGGTCTGCTGAAGAGTTGGTTAGCGGGGCCGGGGCGGGAGCAGCCTGTGGGCGGGCCGGTAAGGTGCACAGAAGCGCGAGCACGGCTACAGGGGTCAGGTTAATAAGTGCCTTACGGATTAATAAAAGCATGATGTGTATAAACTCAGGAAGAAAGAAATGTGAATAAGTGCTTTATGTAAGTTCGAATGTTATATGGATGGTGGCGCTGGTGTCGACCGGAACGCCGCCTCGAGTGGCGGGCCGGAACCGGACTTGTAAAGCCGCCTGTTGAGCAGCTTCGTCCAGACCATGGCCCAGGCCGTGAACAACACGCAGGATGCGGATGGATCCATTTGAGAGAAAGACGACATCGAGGGAAACCTGGCCCTCAAGCTTGAGGTCGCGGGCTTCCTGGGTGTAAGCCGGCTTCGGCTTGTAGAGAATTTCGACCGGAGTGAAAACGGGTTCGGTGGCGCGCGGATGTAAGGGCGGATTTTGCGCAGTTGCCAGCCCCGATTCGCCGAAACCGCCGGTATGGACAGAACCGCCGCCGTGCCCCGTTCCCCCGGGGGTGCCGCTGGTATCACCCGCGCTTCCAAAGGAGGTCTGATGGACGCCGCCGGACGTGCTGCGGCCCCCGCCCCCAGAATGACCTTCGCCTACCGGGAGATCGAAGGAGCCTACTTTCGCCATAGTCACGGGCGCGGGACGTGAATCTGCGGAGGGCGGCAGGCCGTTTGGATCACCGAATCCGCCTACTTTCGTGACTTTTGGAGTGAGCGGCGCCTTGGCGGCATCTGCGGTTTGAAAGCTCCCCGTCCGGAGTTGCGGTTTCGGAGCGGGCGGCTCCGGCTTGAGATCCGGCAAAGACCGCACTGGCGTGACGGTCTGAGGCTTGATCTCCGGAGCAGCCGCTATGATCGGCGGCGGCACAGTAACCGGCGTAACCTTGATAACTGGCGTCAACTTTGGTGTTTGGTTCTTAAGTATGAGCTTTTGAGGCGTGGGCCGCGGCGGAACGATCTTGGCCCGGTATTCGGGTATCCGCGGTGCAATCAAGGTTACACTGTCAACGCGCTGCTTCTCTCCGTCTTCCTTTAGCGCGGGAAAGGTAATCAGCAACAGAGCTAAGATGATAACCCCGTGAATGAACCCGCTCGTGAGATGACTTCGCCACGAGGGCGAAGGTACGTATACAGTACTGAAAAGGCTCTGAGTTAAAACCGAATTGCTGCTTGTCTTCTTTTCTGAACCCATAGTTGGCTTTCGCCCACCCCTCCCATGATCAGCGGCAGTCGGGATTATCGGTCGCGCTCAGATGGCGCGGATAAAGCCCAATCTCCGGGTAAGACTCTCGGCTTTCTAAAACACCACCGAATAACATCCTTACTGTTTACGATACCGCACGGTCGGCACTTGCCGCCCGGTCCGCAGGACCAGCAAGAGTGCGGAGCAGTACTTTTCAGCTAATGTTTGCTAATGCGGACGGCCTACGAGCTGATGTGCAGGGCGTCGGCTATACTTTTTGATACGCACTCAGGCTGGAGTGGCGGAACTGGCAGACGCACGGGACTCAAAATCCCGCGGGATTCACTTCTCATGTGGGTTCGACCCCCACCTCCAGCACCAAGCCGCAGTTTTTCGGAGGAAGGTCGTTTCACAAAGTTCGCCGTAGATTGAAGGAACTACCCAAGGCTACGACGGCCTTCTTGCTGATACCCACACGGATCCGCCCTTGCAGAACGGAACTTGTTTCCGGCGTACACACCTGAGCCGCAACACCGGAGGCAATTGGCCACAAAAACGAAAATCGTTTGCATGAGCGGGCAGTTTCTCGAACGATCGAAATATCCTGGCCTGGTATTTGAGATCGCAACCAGGAAACAAGTTCTAGCTCGAGTGACTCGCGAACGCTCACACCGAGTTCCTGGCACCTTCAGGGCCATCAGTCCGGAATGCACGCGTCTGATTGCGTCGTTGCGAGTACGACTTCAGTCCTCGTGCCGGTCACAGTTACTGACCGGCAGCTATCGTACTGTGTCGGGCTTCCGCGCCGCTTTCGCCTATTCGAAGAGCGAGTGATCCAACCCCTCTGTTAACGGAGATGGTGTATCGGTCTCTCCTGATAGCAAGATCGCCTATGTGGAGGTTGGAGGTGATCAATTTCTATAACATCGCTAGCGGGATGCTACTGAAGACGTACACCGCCGGTTCGGCTCCGGACGGCACAGGTGTGATCAGCGGCGGCCGATTCAATGGTGACGTCATAGGCAACGGCAATTTGGCACCGTAGGAGTGGCGGAGAAGGTGCTGGCCGCAAGGTGATCGGGTAGTCAGTGGGTAGATTTCTGCTCGCAAGCATTCTTGGCGGCTGGAGCCCATTCCAAATTGGTTCCTCGGCAAGCGGGCCAATGACCCAAACGTCTTCCTGTGTTATCCTGACGAAAGGTTTCCAGCCACAATTGGGAGGCGGGGGTGTGTACATTCCGCTCGCGCCGTTTGGACCAGTCAATTTATGAGTCAAAAGCCTGGTAAGAAATATGAAGCCGCAGCTAAGCAGGTAGAGGCAAGACCGTACGCGCTGCCCGAAGCGGTGAACTTAGTTCAAAAAATCAAATTTTCCAAGTTCGACGAAACGGTCGAGGTGCATATGCGCCTTGGCGTCGATCCGAAACACGCCGATCAGATGGTACGCGGGACGGTGGTGCTGCCGAACGGCTTGGGGAGGGCGAAGCGCGTTCTGGTGATTGCTTCCGGCGATAAGCTTCGCGAAGCGGAGGAGGCAGGCGCCGACTTTGTAGGCGGCGAGGAGATGGTGACCAGAATCCAAGGCGAGAACTGGACCGATTACGACGCTGTGATTGCCACCCCGGACATGATGCGCTCCGTCGGGCGGTTAGGCAAGGTTCTGGGACCGCGCGGTCTGATGCCGAACCCGAAAACCGGTACCGTAACCACCGATGTGCGAAACGCGGTAAATGAGATTAAGGCCGGTAAGGTCGAGTTTCGAGTCGACAAGACGGGTGTTATCCATGCGCCGGTTGGAAAAGTCAGTTTCGCGAGCGACAAGCTACTCGAAAACACCAACAGCCTGATTCAGGCGGTGATCCGGGCAAAGCCGCCTGCCGCCAAAGGCAAGTATGTCAAGAGCGCCACTTTGTGCTCGACAATGAGTCCAGGCGTACAGCTGGACGTGGCCGCGTTCAATGCCAAGACTGCCTAAGCGGACGGAGGGTCTATGAAGGATAAAGACGAAAAGAAAAAGGATCTGGACGACCTGAAGAAGGCGCTCGCTGAAAACCAGAACATCTTCGTCACTGGATACGAGAAGATGACGGTTGGCCAGGATTTCCAGCTCCGGAAGGCGGTTCGCGATGCCGGCGGAGCTTACCGGGTGGTAAAGAACAATTTGGCGGCCAAGGCGAGCGAGGGAACTTCCGTCAGCGATCTCCTGGGAGACCTAAAGGGCATGACTTCTCTGGCCTACACGGCGAATGATCCGGTGGCGCTTGCGAAGGCGCTAACCAGGTACTCGAAAGAAAACGCGGCTTTTACCTTCAAGGCGGGCATGGTGGAAGGCCGTGTGATCGACATCAAGGCGATCAGCGAGTTGGCGGCCATGCCCCCGAAAGAGGAGATCTACGCGAAGCTGCTTTATCTGGTGAACGCAACCGCCACCAGGCTGCTGACTTCAGTCAATGGCGTGGGCCGGAATCTGGCGGTCGTGCTCGGTGAGGCAGTAAAAGAAAGCAAATTCCAGCAGTAGGCACGGGCCTTCTTGGGCCCATTGTTAGAACTTTTTAGGGTAGGAATAGGAAGAAAATGGCGGATATTAACGCAATTGCGGAACAGATTCAGGGATTGACGTTGCTCGACGCATCGCAGTTGGTGAAGTTGCTCGAGGAGAAGCTGGGCGTGTCGGCGGCGGCGGCTTCGGTCGCGGCAGCGGCCCCGGCAGCGGGTGGCGCGGCGGCTGCGGCGCCGGCCGAGGAGAAGACAGAGTTTACGGTCGTGTTAACGGCTGCCGGAGCCAATAAAATCAATGTCATCAAGGCAGTTCGTGAAGTAACCAGCCTCGGCTTAAAGGAAGCGAAGGATCTGGTGGATGGGGCGCCGAAGCCAATCAAGGAAGGCATCAATAAGGATGAAGCCGAGACGATCAGGAAGAAATTTGTCGACGCCGGCGCGACGGTGGAAGTTAAGTAATTCTTCTGGGTAGAATAGGCGTTTGGCTGCATTGATCAGGCCCGGGTGTTTGCTAGGCGTCGGCCTGATCGTTTGGCCAGCCGCTTGCTTATGGCATTCGGCTGGAACTGTGTTAGTATAAGAAAGACGTCGAGCCGGGACGGTCCAGCATCAGAGTTAAGAATTTAGCTGATTAGAGTTTTTCCCGCGGCCTTACAGAAGGCGGCGGGGCTTTGGCATGCCCGATTTTCTTTTTGCCGAGTGAGTCCTTTCCTTCATTGCGCAGATACTCAAAATCGTCCCCTGGTAAGTCAAGAATATTGTATTTTTCGTCCGCGTTCTTTCTCACAGAAGTTTTTTTCGATATGCGCCCCGCCTCGGCGCCGCGCCGAAACGTGCCGGCCGATTGCCCGGCTCACCCCTGATGGTTGTGGCTCCTTTGAGCTGCAGCCGGCTTGTGTAGTGTTGCTGAATGTCGTCACTGAAATCATTGGTTTCCTAAAAGGACAAGCGTAGATGCCCAACGTGTCAAACGGTTCTCTCCGCGAGAGAGTTGATTTTTCGAAGATCAAAACTTCGATACCGATCCCCAACTTAATCGAAGTGCAAAAGCGTTCTTACGAGCGCTTTCTGCAGATGGATCTGCTTCCCAAGGAGCGGGAAGATGCAGGTCTGCAAAGCGTGTTCAGCTCCGTTTTCCCCATCTCCGATTTCCGCGGCTTGAGCCAGCTCGAGTTTGTCGATTATTCGATCGGTAACTGGGAATGCAAGTGCGGCAACTTAAAAGGCCTGCACCATCTGCGTACCATCTGCCGCAACCCGAATTGCGGGGCCGAGATTCGCACGGATCCCTTCCATGCGGGCGATGTGCTCTGCCACAAATGCGGTACCTTCAACAAAAACATCGTCACATTCTGCAACCGTTGCGGCGATCCCGTAGCGTTGCAGCTTAAATATGACGTGCCGGAATGCGAAGAGCGCGGCATGACGTATGCAGCCCCGCTCAAGGTCACCATCCGCCTTACGGTCTACGACAAAGATCCCGAGACCGGGACCAAAACGGTTCGTGACATAAAGGAACAGGAAGTCTTCTTCGGCGAAATTCCACTGATGACCGATAACGGCACGTTTATCATCAACGGAACCGAGCGCGTCATTGTTTCCCAGCTTCACCGCTCTCCAGGCGTGTTTTTCGAGCGTGTGCAGGCGCAGGGATATTTCCTCGGCAAGATCATTCCCTACCGCGGCAGTTGGGTTGAGTTCGAGTACGACAACAAGAACCTGCTCTACGTCCGGATCGATCGCAAGCGCAAATTCTACGGAACTGTATTCCTGAGAGCGCTGGGCCTGAAAACCGATGCCGACATCATCCGCGCGTTCTACAAGCTGTCGACTATCTCGCTCAAAGACAGCAAGCTTTTTTGGGGAGTAAACGAAAGCCTCATCGGAATGAAGCTGTCGCACGCCATCGCCGGCCCGAACGGCGAACAGGTAGTTCCGCAAGGCCGCAAAATCACTAACTCGGTTTTTCGCGAGCTGCAAAAAGCCAAAGTCGAGCGCGTGGAGGTTGCCTCGAACGATCTCGAAGGCGCTTACGTTGCCGGCGACGTGATCGACATGTCGACGGGCGAGGTCCTGATTGAAGCCAACCACGAGTTGACGTCTACTGCGATCGGCAAACTGGCCGAGGGAGGAATTGAGAGCTTCGAGATTTTCTTCCCGGACCGCGACGAAGCCGGCAACGTCATTTCTGCCACGCTGCGCAAAGATGCGGTGAAGAGCCAGAACGACGCGCTGCTCGAGATCTACCGCAAGCTGCGGCCAGGCGATCCTCCGACGCTCGATACGGCAACCCAATTGTTCCAGGGCATGTTCTTCGACCCGCGCAAATATGACTTCTCGCGCGTGGGCCGCATGAAGTTCAATATCAAGCTCTATGACAAGGCGGATTCGACTCCGCTCGATAAACGCACCCTCGATCAGAGGGACTTCACGGACACAATCCTCTACCTGCTCAAGCTAAGGCGCGGTATTGGCGTGGTTGACGACATCGATCACCTTGGCAACCGCCGCGTGCGCGCGGTTGGTGAGCTGCTCGAAAATCAATTCCGCATCGGGCTCGTGCGCATGGAGCGCGCGATCAAAGAGAAGATGTCGGTTTACCAGGAAATGTCGACCGCGATGCCGCATGATCTGGTCAATGCGAAACCGGTCATGGCCGCCATCCGCGAGTTTTTCGGTTCGAGCCAGCTCTCGCAGTTCATGGACCAGACCAATCCGCTCTCAGAGATCACGCACAAACGGCGTCTCTCGGCGCTTGGACCGGGAGGTCTCTCTCGCGAGCGCGCCGGTTTCGAAGTGCGCGACGTGCATCCGACGCATTATGGCCGTATCTGCCCGATTGAAACGCCGGAAGGCCCGAACATCGGCCTGATTTCTTCGCTCTCCTGCTTTGCCCGCATCAACGAGTACGGCTTTATTGAAAGCCCGTACCGGCGTGTGCGCGACGGCTCCCTGGTAGACGAAGTAAGGATTCTAAACCCCGGGGCTGCCGACTACAAGGTTGGCCAGGTGGTGGCTCGCGACGAGATCGATAGCGCGAACCAGTCGCTGCGAGGCAAGAAACAGATTGCCGAATTCGAAGCTTATTCGGATTACCTCTCGGCTTGGGAAGAAGATAAGTACATCATCGCCCAGGCTAACGTTGCGATCGATGAAACCGGCCACATCGTCGAGGACCTGGTAAATGCGCGACAAGCCGGCAATTTCGTACTGAAGCATCGGGACGAGATTGAGTACATGGACGTGAGTCCGAAGCAGCTTGTCTCGGTAGCCGCCAGCTTAATTCCGTTCCTCGAGAACGATGACGCAAACCGCGCATTGATGGGCTCGAACATGCAGCGTCAGGCAGTGCCTCTGCTGCGCGCCGAAGCGCCCTATGTGGGAACCGGCATGGAGCGCGTGACAGCACGCGATTCGGGTGCGGTCGTCATCTGCAAGCGCGCGGGCGTAGTCGATTCGGTCGATAGCGAGCGCATTATCGTGCGCGTGGAAGGCAGCGCTCACGAAGGGCAGATGTCGCGCGAAGTTGGCGCTGACATCTATCAGCTGACTAAATTCAAGCGCTCGAATCAAAACACTTGCATCAGCCAGAAGCCGATCGTTTTTCAGGGCCAGAAGGTCAAGAAAGGCGACGTGCTGGCGGATGGTCCTTGTACGGAAGCGGGCGAGCTTGCTCTTGGCCGCAACGTGCTGGTGGCGTTCATGCCCTGGCGCGGCTACAACTTCGAGGACGCGATCGTGGTCAGCGAGAAGCTGGTCAAGGACGATTACTACACTTCGATTCACATTGAAGAGTTCGAGATCGAAGCTCGTGATACGAAGCTTGGGCCGGAGGAGATCACTCGCGATATCCCGAACATCGCCGAGTCTTTCCTGCGCAATCTCGATGAAAGCGGTATTATCCGCGTCGGCGCGACCGTCAAGCCGGGTGACATCCTGGTGGGCAAAGTAACGCCGAAAGGCGAAACGCAGCTCACTCCGGAAGAGAAGCTGCTCCGCGCGATCTTCGGGGAAAAGGCCGGGGATGTGAAGGATGCTTCCCTCTACTGCCCGCCGGGTATCGAGGGGACCATTGTCGATTGCAAGGTCTTCTCCCGCAAGGGAGCCGAGCTCGACGAGCGCTCAAAGCAAATCCTGACGTTGCAGGAAGAGAGGCTGCACCGCAACCTCGAAGACGAAAAGCGCATTCTCAGCGATGAGCGCGCCAAGCGCCTGGAAGAACTGCTGAGAGGCAAGGAACTCCTGGCCGATCTGCACGACGAAAAGACTAATAAGAAGCTGCTCTCGAAGGACATGCCGCTTAGCCGCGACGTGCTCGAGAAGCTGCGCGCCCGCGATTTGAAGCGTATGAGGCTCAACACGAAAGACGTGCGCCTCAATGAGCAGATCGACGAAATCGAAGAGATGACGTCGCGTCAGATCGCGGTACTCGAAAAGATCACCGAAGAGAAGATCGCGAAACTACGCAAGGGCGATGAGCTGCCCCCGGGCGTCATCAAACTCGTCAAGGTCTATATCGCTATGAAGCGCAAGCTCTCGGTTGGCGACAAAATGGCCGGACGTCACGGTAACAAAGGCGTTATCGCGCGCATCGTGCCCGAAGAGGATATGCCGTATCTGCCCGACGGAACGCCCGTCGAGATCGTGCTCAATCCTCTCGGCGTACCTTCCCGTATGAACGTCGGTCAGATCCTTGAAACGCACTTGGGGTGGGCGGCCGAAAAACTTGGCCTACACTTCGCAACGCCGGTCTTCGACGGTGCCGCGGAGAAGGACATCAAGGCTCGTCTGGCTGAGGCCGGTCTTCCCAGCTCGGGCAAGATCGATCTGCATGACGGTATGACGGGCGCTCAATTCGAACAGCCGGTTACGGTCGGTTATATTTACATGCTCAAGCTGAGCCACTTGGTGGATGACAAGATCCACGCCCGCTCCATCGGGCCATACTCGTTGATCACGCAGCAACCGCTCGGTGGTAAGGCGCAGTTCGGCGGCCAGCGCTTCGGCGAAATGGAAGTCTGGGCGCTTGAAGCGTATGGCGCCGCTTACATTCTGCAAGAGTTGCTGACCGCAAAATCCGACGACGTGTACGGTCGCGCCAAAATTTACGAAGCGATCGTCAAAGGCGAGGCTGCGGCCGAGCCCGGCGTACCTGAATCGTTTAATGTTCTGATCCGCGAGTTGCAGAGCCTCTGCCTCGATGTCGAGCTGATGAAAAAGCCGCGTGAGATGCAGGATCTGGCGCACGCCGCGGATTAGCTGGTAACTGAAATTTGCTAGCGGGATGCTTGGTGCCCGGGCATCCCGCCGGCGAGAGTTCGAATGGGCACGTTTCTCAATTGGTTTTTCTAAGGACAATTCATGTATCGTTCCTCTCCGTACGACAGAGCCAATCTCATAGCCGACTTCGATTCGATTCGAATCAGTTTGGCCTCTCCGGAAAAGATCCGGAGCTGGTCACACGGTGAAGTGACCAAGCCGGAGACCATCAATTACCGCACCTTCAAACCCGAGCGCGACGGACTGTTTTGCGCGCGCATCTTCGGCCCGGTAGCCGATTGGGAATGTCTCTGCGGCAAATACAAACGCATGAAGCATCGCGGAGTCATCTGCGATAAATGCGGTGTAGAAGTAACGCTTTCCCGCGTGCGGCGCGAGCGCCTGGGTCATATTGAACTCGCCAGCTCCTCTTCGCACGTCTGGTTCTTCAAGGGTCTGCCGAGCCGCATCGGCTACCTGCTCGACATCACTCTCCGTGAGCTCGAGCGCGTCCTCTATTACGAAGCCTTCGTCATCATCGATCCAGGTGAAGCAACCGGCTTGAACCTCGGAGAAGTAATCAGTGACGAGCGAAAACGGCAACTCGATCAGGAGTTCCCGGGTAAGTTCGTCGCCATGATGGGCGCCGAGGGCGTCAAGGAACTTCTCAAGAAGATCGATATCGAGTCGCTCTCCCAGGAGATCCGCGAAAAGATGAAGACGGAGACTTCAGCGCAGAAAAAGCTGAAGTTCGCCAAGCGTCTGCGTGTTGTCGAGAGCTTCCGCAAATCGGGCAACAAGCCTGAGTGGATGATTCTCGACGTCATTCCAGTTATTCCGCCTGAGCTTCGCCCGCTTGTTCCTTTAGACGGCGGCCGCTTTGCGACCTCCGATCTGAACGATCTCTATCGCCGCGTCATCAACCGCAATAACCGCCTTAAGAAGCTGATGGAGCTGCATGCTCCCGATGTCATCGTCCGCAATGAAAAGCGCATGCTGCAGGAAGCAGTCGATGCTCTCTTCGACAACGGCCGCCGTGGCCGCGTACTGCGCGGCGCAAATAACCGTCCGCTGAAATCTCTCTCCGACACGCTCAAAGGCAAGCAGGGCCGCTTCCGTCAGAATTTGCTCGGCAAACGCGTCGATTACTCAGGCCGTTCGGTCATCGTAGTCGGTCCCGAACTTAAACTTCACCAGTGCGGCCTGCCCAAGAAGATGGCGCTCGAGTTGTTCAAGCCCTTCATCTATCACCGGCTCGAGCAACGCGGTCATTGCACCACCATCAAACAGGCCAAAGAACTCGTCGAGCAGCAGGATCCGGTGGTTTGGGACATTCTCGAAGAAGTCATCAAGGATCACCCGATTCTTCTCAACCGCGCTCCCACACTGCACCGTCTTGGGATTCAGGCGTTTGAGCCTGTGCTCGTCGAAGGAAAAGCCATCAAGCTGCATCCGCTGACGTGTACCGCGTTCAACGCCGATTTCGACGGCGATCAGATGGCCGTCCACATTCCGCTCTCTCCCGAAGCACAGATTGAAGCTTCCACTTTGATGCTCGCTTCGAACAACATTCTGTCTCCGGCGCATGGCGCGCCCATTGCCGTCCCGACGCAGGATATGGTGCTGGGACTTTATTACCTCACCAAAATGCGCCCGAACGCAAAGGGATCGGGCCGCACCTTCGCGTCGATGGAAGACGTTTTGATTGCGCTCGAAATGGGCGAAGTCGAAACGCTTACCGCCATCAAGCTTCGCTATACCGGCAAGGTTATCGACCTGAACAAGGCCTTCGATAACCAGAACATCATGTATACCGAGCCGATCGAGTTCAACAAGCAGTATATGGACACGACCGTCGGCCGCGTTATTCTCAACGATGTTCTTCCCAAGGAGATGCCGTTCATCAACGGCCTGCTCAAGAAAAAGGGCGACGGCCAGCTTGTTCAGTACTGCTACCTAAAGTTCGGCCTTCAGGTCACCGTTCAGATGCTGGACGAAGTCAAGAAGCTGGGCTTCCTCTATGCGACCCGGGCCGGCATTTCGATCGGCATCGACGATATGGTTGTGCCGGAAGAAAAGGCCGGCTTGGTGCATGATGCTGAAAAGCAGGTGATCGAAGTCCAGCAGCAGTATCAGGAAGGCGCGATCACGCAATCCGAGCGTTACAACAAGATCATCGAGATCTGGTCGAAAGTAACGGAAGCGATCTCGGACAAGCTATTCAAGAATCTGGAAGAGGACGATCGCACCGGCCGTATCCTCAATCCGATTTACATCATGGCGGACTCCGGTGCTCGTGGTTCAAAGCAGCAGATTCGCCAGCTCTCCGGTATGCGCGGTTTGATGGCCAAGCCGTCCGGCGAGATCATCGAGCAGCCGATTACCGCTAACTTCCGCGAAGGTCTGGATGTGTTGCAGTACTTCATCTCGACCCACGGCGCGCGTAAAGGTCTGGCCGATACCGCTCTCAAGACCGCCGATTCGGGCTACCTCACCCGCCGCCTCTGCGATGTGGCTCAGGACGTAATCATTACGGAAGACGATTGCGGCACAACGGATGGCATCTATGTCGAGCCAATCATCGAATCGGGCGAAATCATTGAGCCGCTGCGTGACCGGATCGTCGGCCGAGTGGCTCTGGAAGATCAGCGCGATTACGAGAACAACGTCATCGTCGAGGTCAACCAGGAAATCACGGAAGAACTGGCCAGCGCCATTCAGGGCGCGGGTATCGAACGCGTCAAAATCCGTTCGGTGCTGACCTGCGAATCAAAGCGCGGCGTTTGCCGTCTCTGCTATGGGCGCAATCTCGCGACCGGCCGCATGGTGGAGCGCGGCGAAGCAGTCGGCATTATCTCGGCGCAATCGATCGGCGAGCCAGGCACTCAGCTCACCATGCGTACGTTCCACATCGGTGGCGCGGCAACTCGTGTCAGTGAGCAATCGACGCAGGACGCGAAAAGCGACGGTTTCGTCCGCTTCAGCAACATCAACACCGTTCGCAATAACAAGGGCGAGCTGATCGCCATGAACCGCAACGGCATCCTCATCATTGTCGATGAGAAGAACCGTGAGCGCGAACGCTACCCGGTTGTTTACGGCGCCAAGATCAACGTCGAGGACAACGCTCCGGTAAAGGCCAATCAGATCCTGCTCGAATGGGATCCCTATACCTTCTCCATCCTGACTGAAGTCAGCGGAACGATTCATTTCAAAGATCTGATCGATGGCGTGACTACCCAGGAACAAGTCGACGAGATCACCGGCAACATGCAGGTCGTCGTCACCGAATCATCGGACGAGAAGCGCTTCCCAACCGTAATTATCCGGCCCGAAGGCGGCGGACGCTCCGATGAAAAACGCTATTTGATGCCGACTCATGCGCACCTCATGATGTCGGACGGCGAGCAGCTTCACGCGGGCGATGTTATCGCAAAGATCCCGCGCGCTACCACCAAAACCAAAGACATCACCGGCGGTTTGCCTCGCGTAGTCGAGCTGTTTGAGGCTCGTAAACCGCGCGAGACCGCGATCATCGCTGAAATTAACGGCGTCGTGAAATACGGCGAAGTCAGCAAGGGTATGCGTAAGCTCTATATCACTGGCGATGACGGCATCCAGAAGGAATACGCGATTCCTCGCGGCGTGCATATCAATGTGCAGGAAGGCGAGCGCGTGCGCTCTGGCGATCCGTTGATGGACGGCCCGCGTAATCCGCACGACATCCTGTCTGTGCTCGGCGAAAAGGAACTGCAGAAATACCTGGTCAACGAAATCCAGGAAGTCTACCGATTGCAGGGCGTTAACATCAATGACAAGCACCTGGAAGTTATCTCGCGTCAGATGATGCGCTGGGTGCGAATCGAAGACATCGGCGATACCGAGTTCCTGCCTGAGGAAGTCGTCGATAAATTCAAGTTCCGCGAAGAGAACAACCGCGTAATCGAAGCAGGCGGCCATCCCGCAACGGGCAAGCCGATTCTGCTCGGTATTACCAAGGCTTCGCTGTCGACCGACTCCTTCATATCGGCAGCCAGCTTCCAGGAAACAACTCGCGTGCTGACCGAAGCCGCCATCAACGGCAAGGTCGACTATCTCCGCGGTCTCAAGGAGAACGTCATCATGGGCCGGTTGATCCCAGCCGGAACCGGCATGGAGTTCTACCGGCGCGTCAAAATCGCCGGGGAAGACGTCGTGGAGGAGGAAGCCATGCCCGAACAGGAAGTTTCGTTCGCCGACGGTCTTGGCGACTATTCGGAAGACACCCCGGGTATTTATACCGGGGGACTCTCCGAAGATCTCGCCGCAGAAGAGGTTGTGGGAGCGCCGGAAGAAGTTTAATAATTCAGTACTTACAAAACTTGGGCAGATGGCCGATTCGGTCGTCTGCCTTTTTTTGGAAAGACTCGTGATTTTCGAATCGCAGGATCCCATCTTCTGGTTTTGGAGTATTATTGAAACGGGAAGCGGCCATAGAGGCCGAGCACGACTGGCGAGCACGAACGTCAACCGCGACCCGGGACATGGCCTGTCTTTGAAGTAATTGACCGCAGGAGGTCTGCCATGTCTGCTGTAGATCGGTTAGAAGTCCGTGTTTCGATCACCAAGCTCTTACTTGCACTGATCATCGTTATTGTCCCGCTGAGCATCATTGGGCTTGTCTTAACGGAGCGCAGCGACAGAACACTTGACAACTCTGTCGGCAGCGACTTCAAAGCGATGGCGCAGATGCTCAGCAACGATGTCTCCCAAACCGTTCGCGACCGCGTTGCTGCCGTGCGCGCTCTGGCCAGCGATCCCTCAATAGCCAGCGCCGTCTCGGGATCCCGTAAGCCGGGTGAAGAAAACGCCCTGCTCACCTCGAACGTCTCGCAGCTGCTGCGCCATCGACGGACCCTCGATCCTAGATATCTCTCGATCGTCCTGACAGACAGCAACGGCAACGTTATCGCTGCTTCACAGCAGCCGGCGAAGATGTCTTATGCCCAGGACTCAGGTTGGCAAGGCGTTTTTAATAATGGACAGGGAGCCGTCAAAATTAGCGATATTGTGGATGACGAATTTACAAAATCGTACTACGTTAATATCGGGGCCCCGGTAACCGATGCAGCTACCGGCGCAACAAACGGCGTCTTGAGCGCTGCCGTTAACATCTCGGATCTGCTTGCGCGCTTCCGGGAGAACTCGATCGGCAGAGGAGCGCATCCGGCGCTTATCAATGGCGACGGACTGGTTGTCAGCGCGCCCAATGCCGACGTATTTGCCAGAGTCCGGTCCCAGGAATTCGATTTTGTGAAGGATGCAATGGGTTCCGCGCAGGGGAGCCAGACCGGCTGGACCACAGCGCGGCTTCAGAGCGGTCCTTATTTGGTCGGGTACGCCGCTACCGGCTTACAGCAGCAGTTCCCGAACCTGAATTGGGTGGTAACCGTAAGCCAGGAAGAGCACGAGGCCGCCGCTCCGGTGCGGCAACTTCAGCACTTCGCAATGTGGATGGTGGTCCTGGGCATCCTCATGCTGACGCTGATATCGGTGTACTACTATCTGCATCGCGTCCAGCGATACGGGTACCTCGAACAAGAAGAACAGGATCTGGCCAGCCGTCCCCGTGCGACCGGCGCTTCGGCTTAATCACTGTGGCTGATGGAGCAGTCTGGTTTTGCCTGTCGCATCCCTTACTCTTTATGGGCCTGTTGCTACCGCCTCTTCACTGACGCACCGCCCAGGCTAATCCATCTGGCTCACGACCGGGTTGAATGCGAGTGGTGATCGAAAGCGTATTCAAATCAATGACTGCCACGTTATCGTCTGGACTGCAGGAAACGTAGGCTCGGGAATCGTCCGGCTGGATCAAAATTCCTGCCGCGCCGCGCCCAACCTTGATGCGCTTAATTTCTCGCCGGGCGGAAGCGTCGAAAATGACTAGATCGCCATTTCGCAAGGAAGAGATCAATACTTTTCGTCCATCAGAAGTGAACTTCAGGCGATTCGAAAATTCCACGCGAGCATCGATGGTCTGAACCACCTTCTTGCTCGCAACATCTATCACTGAAACCGTCCCATCGTGCGAGTTCGCCGCCCAGATTTCTTTCCCGTCAGGTGACACGTCAAAGCCTTCCGGCCCGGCTCCTACCTTTACCGCTACTTCGTTCCAATCTTTGACCTGACGGCCTGGAGGAGGCCCACCGGGTGGAGGACCGTTGGGCGGTGGCGGCATTCCAGGAGCACCCGGCGGAGGTCCTGCCGTCGCGGTGGTCTGCCCGATTATGCTGATGGTCCCGGAATTTACATTCGAGGTGAAGATTTGATTGCCCGCGCCTCGCACCACGATCATGTGCGTTCGGTTCTGTCCCACGCCCAAGATCCAGTCGATCTTCTCTGTCGATGGATCGTAGCGGCCGATCACTTTGTTGGTCTCTGCGGTGAAGTAGAGATGGCCATCGGCAAACGCAAGCCCATGGGCGCTGTGCAGTACTCCAAGATCTATGGGCGGGAGCGACTTTTGACTTACAAGGTCAACCACCGAGATAGTGTGCAGTGAACTGCCCGTGCCTCCGTAATTTGAGACGTAGGCGAACCTGCCATCTGTCGAAGCCACAACCTCATGCGGGTCTGGTCCCGCAGGCGCCCGTCCGATTACTTGTAGAGTTGCGGGATCGACGACGGCGAGCGAATTATCTCGTTTATCGAGCACCAGCAACGCGATCTTTGGGGTAGAGGCAGCGGTTAGAGTGGCCCCGCAGGCGGCCCAGACAAGCATTGCTGCGATAGCTTGTTTCATACTTTACTTCTCGTCAGCCGAGGGGCCGTACATACCTGGAACGGGAATGTCCTTGAGCCGGAGATAGACGCTCATTTGCCCGCGATGATGAATCAAGTGGTCCATCATCATACTCCGGAAAACCTGGTACCGTGGCCGTGAAAACACGACGTGGCCCCCAAAAAGAAACGCCCAGGTTTTCCCCAGGTGCTCATCGCTGGCCCCGGCAATCGCCTCCCCTGCAGCGGCGGCTTTGCTGTCAAACTGCGAGAGCAGTTCCTCAGCCGAGACGGCTTGAAAAGGCTTATATCCTGATTTGATATCGAGCGAATCTCTCTCGATAATATCTGAGGCCCAGTGCGGCAGCTCAGCAACATGTGAGGCCAGACGGCCTAAACTCATCGACTTCTCATGCGGCTTCCAATCGGCAGCTTCCATAGGCACGCGTTCCAGGAACGTTCGTGTCTTTTTAATCTCTTCATCGAATTCGGGAAGCAGCAACTCACTGATCGTCATTCGTTTCTCCTCAGGCGAAAAGCCGTTAAAATCTTAGCGCAACCAACTTCGCCCGGCAGGTGTCCAGACAACGACACACACCCATGGCAATCGATACGCAGCACTACAGGCAACTCTTGCAAACCCGAGAACAGCAGTTGACGGAAGAGATCGCGAGGTTTACCGAAGACGCTCGCGAGTCCCAAACCGCTGAAGTCGAAGACCCCATCGATGAGGTTACTTCAGCGCAAGCTAAAGCCGCCGGATTTGGCGTCGCCAACATAGCCGCAGAGACCCTAGTGGCCGTGCGGGCCGCCCTACAGCGCATTGACACCGGAGAGTATGGTGTCTGCATCGACTGCGGACGTGAGATCGGACAGAAGCGGCTGGAAGCGGTTCCCTGGACGCCATACTGCCTGGAAGACCAAGAAAAGCATGACAGGGAGCAAGCGGAACCTACGGTATTCGATTCGGTGGTTTGACTGAAATCAATACGCCTTCGCCACCACCACGCGCTGCGCGACCGGTTCGCCCGTCACGATGCATTTGCCGCCGCCGCCCCATTCGTCGACGAGCGGGATGCAGCGTATCGTGACTTTGAATTCTTTCAACCGCGCCTCGGAACGGGGATCGTCCTTCAAATGGGCCAGCACAAATTTGCCGCCGCCCTTCTCGGCTGTGACATCGCCTAAGATTTCTTCGATCTGCTCGATCGAATCGGCCAGCAGGCAATTCTCTTTAAGCCGCAGTTTCGCTGCGTCGTAAAGGCTTTGCTGCATTGCGTCCAGCGTAGTGTCGAGCCGGGCCCCTATTTCCGTTTGCGACACGATTTCTTTTGTGCCCGTATCACGGCGCTTTAGAACGATGTTGCCGGCGGCCAGATCGCGCGGCCCCAGCTCCATCACAACCGGAACCCCGCGTCTCTCCCAATGAAAAAATTTGGATCCGGGCGTTTGCCCTTCGCGATCGTCCAACTTGATCTTGAGCTCTTTCGCGATTCTGCTCGCGGCTTCGAGCACAGGGCCGCGCTCCTCGTCTTTTCGATAAATAGGTACCAGGACAGCGCGCGAAGGTGCAACTCTTGGCGGCAGCACCAGACCCTTGTCGTCCGAATGAGTCATGATGAGCCCGCCGATGAGCCGCGTGCTGACGCCCCAACTCGTCTGCCACACGTAATCGAGCTTGCCTTCGCGCGTCTGAAACTCAACATCGAAGGCGCGCCCGAAGTTCTGCCCGAGATCGTGGCTCGTACCCGCCTGTAGAGCCAGGCCGTTCTGCATCATCGCCTCGATTGAAAAGCTGCGCAAGGCTCCGGCGAACTTTTCGCCCGCTGTCTTCATTCCCTTGATGACGGGCATTGCCATGACGCTTTCAGCAACGTCGGCGTAGATGTCCAGAATGCGCAACACTTCCTCCTGCGCCTCTTCATGCGAGCTATGGGCTGTGTGGCCTTCCTGCCACAGGAATTCACTAGTGCGCAAGAACATACGCGTACGAAGCTCCCAGCGCACGACGTTGGCCCATTGATTCATCAGAACCGGAAGATCCCGCCAGCTCTGAATCCATTTGGCAAAGAAATGCCCGATGATCGTCTCCGATGTCGGCCGGATGACGTAAGGTTCTTCCAGTTCTTTTCCGCCCGCGATTGTTACAACCGCGAGCTCGGGTGAAAACCCCTCCACATGCTCCGCTTCTTTGTGCAGGAAGCTTTGTGGAATCAGCAGCGGAAAGTAAACGTTCTGATGCCCCGTCTCTTTGAAGCGCGCGTCGAACTCGCGCTGCAGGGCTTCCCAGACGGCATAACCGTTTGGCTTGATAATCATGCAGCCCTTCACGATTTCCGCCGGCTCCGCCATGTCCCCTTCCAGCACCACATCTTGGTACCAGGCGGCAAAGTCCTGATCTCTTGCGGTAATTCTCGATTCAGCCATTCGCAAGTCCATGGTATCCAGCGAAATTTATCGAACTTTTGTCCTTGCGAGCGCGTTGACAAATCGGATGTGAAATCATCTCGTAAGGACACATATGAAAACCACAAAGAAGCTTTGCTTTACGCTCGCGGCGCTGATCGTCATTCCGGTCGCCGCCTTCGCACAAGAGAACGCAAACGCGCTGACCGCCGGTGAAAAGGGTTTTTACTCGATGGTCAGCCACTCGGTGATCGGCGCTGCCGAAGAGATGCCTGACGCGGACTACTCGTTTAAACCTACTCCGGACGTACGCAGTTTTGGCCAGATCGTTGGCCATGTGGCGGACGCTCAGTACATGTTCTGCTCGACGGCCCTCGGGGAACCGAACCCGAAGAAGGAAATCGAGAAGAGCAAGACGTCGAAAGCGGATTTAGTAGCGGCACTTAAGGAAGCCGTTGCGTACTGCGGCAAAGCGTACGATATGACTGACGCGCAGGCTGGCACGATGACCAAGTTTTATGGCCACGATATGGCGAAGCTCACCGTGTTATCGGTAAACACGGCGCACACTGACGAGCATTACGGCAATATGGTCACTTACCTGCGCTTGAAAGGAATTGTACCGCCGACCAGCAAAGGAAAAATGTAGGGCTTGCAGGACCGATCGCGGTGGCGAGTTATCGCAACTGCTGCTCGATCTCGCGTAACCAGTCGGGCCGCTTCAATACTTCCCGCGGTTTGCTGCCGTCAGGCGGCCCGATGATCCCCTCGCGCTGCATCATATCCAGAATCCGCGCCGCCCGCCCATAGCCCAGCCGCAGACGGCGCTGCAGGGTCGAGGTCGAAGCCTTCCCCTGCTCGAGAACCACCCGCACCGCATCCTCGTACATGGGATCCTGCTCGCCATCTACGATTTCCGTGTCTTCTTCCTCCTCGGAGGGCGGCGTAAGCAGGAAACTTTCGTCGTATTCCGGCGTGTCCTGATCTTTCCAGAAATCGACGACCCTGTTGGTCTCGGCTTCTGTTACAAACGCGCCATGCACGCGAGTCAGCCGCGATGATCCGGGTGGGAGAAAAAGCATGTCGCCTTTCCCTAACAGGTGTTCGGCGCCCATGCTGTCGAGCACGGTCCGCGAGTCTACGCGTGTTGCCACGCGGAAGCTGATGCGCGAGGGGAAATTGGCTTTGATCAGGCCAGTGATCACGTCTACGCTCGGGCGCTGGGTGGCCAGCACCAGGTGCATCCCTACCGCGCGCGCCATTTGCGCCAGACGGGTGATGCACTCTTCCACGTTAGCGCGCTCTAGCATCATGAGATCGGCCAACTCGTCGATGAGGATCAGCACATAGGGCAGCGTCTCCAGTTCCTCTTCCTGCTCCTGCTCGTCAAAAAGCCCGCGCGGCTCTTTGCGCAATAGCGCCACTTTGCGGTTGTATTGATCGATGTTTCGCACGCCAAAGGAAGCTAGCAGCTTCAGCCGCCGTTCCATTTCCAGCACGGCATTGCGCAGCGCGTTAGTTGCTTTTTTGGGCTCCGTAATAACCGGCGTTAATAAGTGCGGTATCCCTTCATAGATGCCGAGTTCAACGCGCTTCGGATCCACCATGATCATGCGCACTTCATCGGGAGTCGCTTTGTAAAGGAACGACATGATCATCGCGTTCAGCATCACGCTTTTCCCCGATCCGGTTGAGCCTGCGATCAGCAGGTGAGGCATGGTTTCGAGCGATGCCACCTTGATGCGCCCGTTCGCGTCTTTGCCGAGCGCAATCGTCATTTTCGACGGCGAAGCGTGAAATTCATCGGATTCCAGAATCGCCCGCAAGCTGATCACCTCGCGCCTGCTGTTCGGCACCTCAATGCCGACGGTAGGCTTGCCCGGTAAGCGTTCGATCAAAATGGATTCGGCCTGCAGGCCCAGGCAAAGATCCTCGTTGAGTGTCGTGATACGGCTGTACTTGATCCCGGCATCGGGCTTATATTCGAACGTGGTGACAACGGGCCCCGGGTTGATCTGCACGACTGAACCGCGGACATTGAACTCTTCCAGCTTCGATTTGATGCGGCTCGCGATTTCTTTTAATTCCAGTCCGTCATATCCGCTGCCGGGAGGCACTTCGTTGAGCAAAGCAGGAGAGGGCAGATGGTAAACCCGTTTGCGTTTCTGGCGCACAGGCGTTTCATGAGCCGATTCCGCCGACTGGGGAGCAGGCTCTTCTTCGATTGGCAGCGGAACTGAGCGTACAGTTGGCTGGTACTCGAGAGTTCGAATCGGAATTTCGAATTCTGTCTCGCGATCGCTTTCTTCATCGGCCAGATCGAATGGCGGTTCGTCATCGGCCGATCTGGCGGCGAGCGGTTCCGTAGCCGGAGTTGTCTCCGTCGTGACTGCTGCCGCGCGAGATCGCCGCGGCCTGGCAGATTCCGTTTCCGTCTCCTGTGCCGGCCGCTGCGCATTGCGCCTGGTACGTTCTGACGCCCGCGCCATCGCCTTTTCGATAGCTGCTTGCCGCCTCGCCTGGCGCACCGCTTTCCAATGGGCGCGCATGTTCCGCCATCTGGCAAGCGGACCGCTCATCCAGCGCATTAGAGTCGAGACTTCAAAGGTGGAAGCGAAATAGAGCGCCAGTATGCCGGCCGCGACGGTGATGATCGCTGAACCGGCCAGATCGAAGCGCGCCAGCAGGAACTCAGCCGATATCATTCCGGCAATCCCGCTCGGCCGGATTGCGCCCCCGATCAGCCAATGCCTGGGCAGCAGCCCGCATGCCGTCGAGATGCAAAACCAAAGCGCGAGGGTGCCGCTTACGCGAAACCACGGGCTTTCAATCATCGAGGAGCGCACCCATTTCCAGCCGAGCGCCCATATATGTACGGGAAGGAGAAAACCGCTGACGCCGAAAATCTGCAGCAGCAAATCGGCCCACTTCGCGCCAGAGATGCCCAGCAAATTGTGGGTGTGAACCGATCCTGTGGCGGTGTTCCAGGACGGGTCGGCCGACGCATAGGAGAGCAGGCTCAGAGAGACTGCCAGGCCGAAAAGAAACAACAGTATCCCGACGGCTTCATTGAGCCGCTTATAGCGAGTCGGAGATAGAAACATCATCCGCGGGTGCGGAAGAAACTGCCAGAGCGACCACCATTATGCCAGAGATCGAGCTCCGGCGATAATGAAGTTGTGGTGAGCCTCTCCCGCGTCGTGGAGCTTTCCTAGTTTCATCCATCATGCGCGCCACTAAAATAGTTGCTACTCTCGGGCCTTCCACTGACTCGGAGCCAGTAGTTCGAAGGCTTTTTGAATCCGGTGTCGATGTTTTCCGCCTTAACGCTTCGCACGGCACTCAAGACGACCACGCCAGGCGCATCGATTGGGTCAGGAGCCTTTCCGCCGAATTTAAAGTTCATGCGGGCATCCTGCTTGACTTGCAAGGTCCCAAAATAAGGCTGGGGGCCTTCAAGAACGGGCCCTGTTTCCTCGCTGAAAAATCCGCTTTCACGATCACAACAGAAGTTGTGGAAGGGACTGAAGAACTCGCATCCACCACTTACGGCGACTTTGCCCGGGACGTAAAGCCGGGCGATCCGGTACTGCTGGCCGATGGCGCGGTGCAATTGCGCGTACTGGAAACGAACGGCGTGGCGGCGCACTGCGAGGTGGTTGTGGGCGGTTACGTGAACGACCGGAAGGGGATCAATCTTCCTGGCGTGAACGTGAGCACGCCCTCGCTTTCGAAGAAGGATATCGCGGATGCGCATTTCGGCGTGGCGAAGGGCGTCGACTTTTTCGCCTTGTCGTTTGTCCGCCAGGCGCGCGACATTTTGCGCTTGCGCCACCTGCTTGAAGAGGTCGATGCAAAACAGCCCATCATTGCGAAGATCGAGAAACCCGAGGGATGGCAGAACCTCGATTCCATCCTCGAGGAGTGCGACGGTGTGATGGTGGCGCGCGGCGATCTCGGAGTCGAAATGGCGATCGAGCGCGTGCCCGCTATCCAGAAAGCGATCATCGAGAAAGCCAGGGCGCGCGGCAGGTTCGTCATCACCGCCACTCAAATGCTCGAATCGATGATTGAAAATTCGGTCCCTACACGCGCTGAGGTGAGCGACGTGGCGAATGCAATCTATGACGGCACGAGCGCCATTATGCTTTCAGCCGAAACGTCGGCAGGCAGGCATCCCGTAGAGGCGGTCAGAGTGATGGCTCGCATCGCTTGCGAAACCGAGCATTCACTGCGCACCAAGGGTTACGCGGAAATCAGGCCGCAAGAGGAGCTTGCGATTCCAGAGATCATCGCAGACGCGGCATTCCAGTGCGCGCGCTCGGCAGCTGTAACAGCCCTGGCAGTGGGTACAACCTCAGGAGCATCGGCCAGATTGCTGGCGCGGTATCGGCCCCCGGTTCCCATTTATGCGTTCACCTCAAACGAAGCTGTGGCGCGCCAGTTGTCCATTGCTTACGGAGTGGATCCAATCATCTCGGCGGCAATGGAATCCACCGATCAGATGCTCCATCAAATGGAGCGTGTGCTGATTGAGACCGGCCGCGCCAAGCCGGGTGAGCATATTGTATTCGTGGCGGGGCAGCCGGTCGGCCTGCGTGGATCGACCAATATGTTGAAGCTGCATCGTATCAGCGGCATCCGTACGTAAAGAATGTACGACGCGATTCTCATCGTTTCTTTCGGCGGTCCTGAAAAGACAGGAGATGTCATGCCTTTTCTCGAGAACGTGACGCGCGGACGCCAGGTAGCGCGCGAGCGTCTGCTCGAAGTCGCGGAACATTACTATCACTTCGGCGGCAGAAGCCCGATCAACGATCAAACCCGTGAGCTGATTACTGCGCTGCTCAGCGAGCTTGCAAGCCACGGCATTTTACTGCCGATTTACTGGGGCAACCGCAACTGGCATCCCTTCCTTCCGGATACTTTGCGGCAAATGCGGAACGATGGCATCAAACATGCGCTAGCCTTCGTGACCTCCGCTTACAGTTCGTATTCAGGGTGCCGCCAATATCGCGAGAACATCGCTGCCGCGCAGTTGGAAGTAGGCGAGGGCGCGCCACGAGTCGACAAGCTGCGTGTCTTTTACAATCACCCGGGCTTTATTAACGCGTGCGCAGATCGAGTGCGCGAGGCAGTGGCTCAATTTTCTTCACAGGAATGCGCGAATGTCCGGCTGATCGTTACCGCTCACAGTATTCCGTGCTCGATGGCGCAAACCAGCGATTACGAAAAGCAGCTTGGCGAAACGGCCCGCCTGGTGGCCGAAGCGGTTGGCCTGCCGAATTGGAGTCTTGCATATCAGAGCCGCAGTGGTTCACCCTCACAACCCTGGCTGGAACCAGATATTCTCGACCATCTCCGCGCTTTGAGCTCGGAGGGTGTCCAGAACGTCGTCCTTGCGCCGCTCGGCTTTACGTCGGATCATATGGAAGTTCTCTATGATCTGGATATCGAAGCCCGGGTGCTGGCAGACGGACTGGGAGTGAAAATGGTGCGAGCGGCTACCGCCGGCACTCATCCAGCGTTCCTGCGCATGATTCGCGAGCTGATTGTGGAACGCATCTCCGCCGGTGAAACAAGAACCGCTATCGGTCTGTTCGGCCCAAATCACGACTTTTGTCCGCAGGATTGCTGCCCCGCTCCTCAACGAGCCGGTAGACCTCCCGCTTCGGAAGCCGCATCTGTTTTGCAACCCACTTGATTGCATCCATGCGAGATAGTCCCGCCGCTTCTCGGCATCGAACCTCTTCCGCAGGATCGCCGCTCACCTGGCTTTCCTCCGCTCCTGCAATCACCAGCGTGATCTCGCCTTTGATGGAAGACCGCGACTGAAGCTGGCGACGAATTTCCGCTGCTGTACCCCGCAGAAATTCCTCGTGTATCTTTGTCAGCTCGCGCGCCAAAACGATGCGCCTTTCGCCATAAACCTCTTCGAGAGCCGTGAGCGTTTCCATGATTCTATGCGGGCTCTCATAAGCCACTAGCGTTGCCTCTTCACTCGCCGCGCTTTCAAGCCGCTTGCGGAGAGCGGTGGCCTTAGGTGGCAGAAAACCGAGAAAAAGGAAGGAATCAGTGGGCAGACCCGAGCCGGTCAGGGCAGAGAGCGCCGCTGCCGCGCCCGGGATCGGAACAACCCTAATGCCAGCCTCCACAGCCGCTCGAACCACTCGGAAGCCGGGGTCTGAGAGGAGCGGCGTTCCGGCGTCGCTGACCAGCGCTAGCGATTCGCCCCCGCGCAGCATTCGTATCAGCTCCGTCGTCCGGCTTGCTTCATTGTGCTCGTGATAGCTGAGAAGCGGTTTCCGGATCGTATAGTGCGTCAAAAGCTTTTGGGTCTGGCGCGTGTCTTCGCAAGCGATGGCCGCCACTTCGTCGCGCAGAACCCGGAGCGCGCGAAGCGTGATGTCTTCCAGGTTCCCAATCGGCGTTGCAATAATGTAGAGCGTTCCTGTCAAGCATTTGCAGTGTATCGCTGCGGAGCGCGCATTCCGCTAGCGATAGATTAGGCCCGGGATCAATGCCGCAGCAGAATACTGAAGTCGCTGCCTTTCGCATCGAGGATCACGGTGCTGCCCGGCGGAATTTCTCCTTGCGAGACCAAGGCCGCGATCGGTTGAATGAAGTTGCGCTGAACCGTGCGTTTTAGCTCCCGCGCACCAAATTCGATGCTGGTACCGCTATCGAGCAGCAGGTTCCGGGCTGCGGCGGTGCATTGCAAGCGGAAAGCGCGCATTCCCAGGCGATTGTGGATCAGCCGGCCGAAGTTAGCCAGCGTCTGATCGAGAATCACATCACACGCGGCACGATCGAGCGGCTTATAAGTAATCACCGAGTCAATACGGTTCACAAACTCTGGCGAGAACTTTTGCCGTACCGCTCCCATGCCGATACTCTGCATCTTTGAGTGGCCCTCGAGCGGCTTCTGCGGCAGCATAGCTTCGTAGCCGAAGTCCGGCTTGTTGGCGCGTTGAATCGACTTTGCGCCCAGGTTACTGGTGAGGAAAATCAACGAGCGCTCGAAATTGACGGTGCTGTTGTCGCCGAGGCGGAGCGTTGCCTTATCCAAGATGCCCAGCAGCAGGCGGTTCATTGAACCGGCGGCTTTTTCAATTTCATCGAAAAGGACCAAGGAGATGTCGTTCTGCTCGCTAGCCACGCTGTTTATCTTCGCTTGCGTGAGCATCGGCTGTGTCTCGCGATGTCCGAGATAACCCGGAGGAGCTCCGATCAGCTTCGCCACTTCGTGCTCCATCTGGAACTCGCCGCAATCGACTTTGAGCAGGTTCTTACTGCTGCCGTGCAGCACCTCGGCCAGCGCTTCGACGGTGCGCGTTTTGCCGGTCCCGGTCGGCCCGAGCAGCAGTACGACGCCTACTGGCCGGCCTTCGGGTGAAAGTCCAGCCTGGTGCATCTGGATGTAAGGGATGATCGTTTCGATGGCTTCCGGTTGCCCGACCAGCAAATCGCTGATTCGCGCTACCAAACCGTCTGGATCTTCGGGCAGCTTGGAGCGTTTTGTACGCCCCGAAAGATTATAAGATCGCATCCGTTCCTCGGTGGAGAGATGATTCGACAAACCAGGCGCCCTCGCGGCGAAAAGCCGCGAGAGCAGCAGACTGGATCGACCGAACCGCTTTAATGGCTGGAGTGTAGCGGTCCCTGAGACGGAAACTGTACGCGCGAAAGACTCAGAAGGCTCAGATTGCGGCCCCCTTTCCAGGCTAAGCGCTATGCTTTCAACTCTTTGAAGGAGGAACTGAGTTTCGTAAATATTCTCCTCGGCATTGTGATCCTTGAGCAGAGCTTCGATCGCATGTGTCAAAAACTCTCTTCTCAGCGTTCAAAGCCGCATTAATCAGACGAGTCTTAGCCCTTTTCAACCTGCAAATTGTTGGTCACGCTGAACACATTCGGCACCGAATTTGCCCTGATGTTAATGAGGTTTTTGTCCATCTCGTTAGCCACCACGCCTTCGAGTGTCACATGGCCGTTGTCAACGATGATGTGAATACTGGGGAGCGCCTGATGTCCATAGCGGTCGCCAATTTGCGGGTCGCCATATATGGTCCGGAACATAGCACGCCGGATCTGCTGATCCATTGGGGAGAGCGGAAGAACCTTGATTTCGTTGTTAACCTGCGTAACGCCTTCGACGCCCTTGACCACGTTGCCGGCGTCAGATTTAAGAACGGGGTTGGTGACAGCACCGACCAAGGTCACGCTTGAGCCCTGAACGCGGAAGGCGAGGTCATCGAAAATCGTGTAGTACGGCAACATTACCAGCTGGTGCCGTATCTCTTGCGCTAATCTGGCCTCGCCCGCCGGTCCGTGCACGTATGGATCGTTATGATCGCTCTGGCCGGCAGCAAAGCCGCACGGCAGAACCAATAGAGACGCGAGGAATGTCGTGAACAACGCTTTGCGCATCATGATATATCTCCTGTAAAATTGGACGGGTCGCGGAAAATTCTGTATTAGCCCTGTCCCCGGTTCTTCCAAATTTCGCTACCTCGCCTAGCGAAGATACTGATCAGGAAAGCCAATATCGCTAAGAACCAGCAGAAGCCGGGAGCATACACGCTCCAATTGCGGCTATAGGGCCATAAGGGCATAGCGAAAATCCCGGCGATGAAGAGAATTAGGGATATAATTCGCCAAGCCATCGCGCCCTGTTAGACACCTGGAAAGAGAAGTTACGCATCCGAAAAAAAACGAGTTCAACCCGCGTTTGCTGGAATCAACCAGAAGATCAGCTCAGATCGTCGGCGTGCAGGTGCCCATGCGGTCTGGCAGGCTTGGCGTGGTGATGGCGGAGCGGACGAACGAGCCCGGTTTGCTCCAGGAGATGCGCGTCATGCAGGATCGTATAGGAGTCCCCCTCGGCGGCTATCATTCCGTCCTTCAACACGACGCAACGGTCCGCGATACTCTCGAGCGCGTTCAGGTCATGAGTCGCGGTGATGACGGTGCGCGGGCCGGACGCCATGGAGGCAAGCAGATCGATGATGCCGTTTTGACTCGTGGGATCGAGCGATTCAATCGGCTCGTCGAGCAGGAGTACTTGCGGCTGCGTGACCAGGACAGAAGCCAGAGCAACCCGTTTCTTCTCGCCGCCCGAGAGGCGGTGGGGCGCACGAGTGGCCAGGGAAGAAATGCCAAGTAGGGAGAGACTTTGTTCGACGCGGCCGCGAATCTGGGCCTGGGGCCAACCTAGCTGGAGGGGCCCGAACGCCACCTCTTCGAAAACACTTGGGTTGAACAACTGGACATCGGGGTTTTGGAAAACAATACCGACCGAGCGGCGGAAATCATAGAAGAACTCTGTCCGCTGTAGTCTGGCCTCTGTGAGATCTTGCCCTAAATAAGAGATGCTGCCCTGCTCAGCAAAAGCAAGCCCGGCGAGTAAGCGGAGGAGAGTAGATTTACCGGAACCATTGGCTCCGAGCAGTGCGATGCGTTCGCCGATTTTAATATCCAGCGACAGATTTTGCAGCGCGAGCGCTTTGCCGTAAGAAAACCAGACGGAGTTTGCGGCAAAGATCGGAGGCGCCATCAGCGTCCCATCCAAACAGTGAGGCTTGCGATCGAGAGAAGCGCGGCCAAAGAGAGCCAGTCCGCGGTGTGCATCGTGAAATCGTCAAGCAGCCGAATCTCGCCGCGGAATCCGCGCGCCTCCATGGCCAGATAAACTTCGCTGCTGAGCAGAAAGCTCTTTTCGAGGAGCACGCCGGCGATGGCAGTGGCCGAAGTGCGCTGAACATCCGGAACAGACGGCCCGAGCAGCCGGGCGCGCCGGGCATCGAAAAGATCGCCGGCGGCGCGGAGAAAAACGAATAGATAACGATAGGTCATCTGTAACACCAGGACCATAGCGGCGGGAACACGAAGAATCCGCAGCGCGCGCAGCAAACGGTTCCAGCGCGTTGTGAGAAGCAGGATCATAACGAGCGTAGCGGCCGTTTCAGCGCGCAGAAGAAGAAAGCCGGCGGCGCTGAGGCCGTGGCTGGTGACAGGCCACCCGAGTAGCGGGATGCGATATACTTCGGTGCCCGGAATCAGGAATAGTGCCGGAAGCGCGATCGCTCCGGTAAACGCGAGCGCGGCGAGCCAGACCCGGGTGGCAAGCGCGCGCAATGGAATGCGGGAGAAGAAAGCGAGCGAGATACTACCGAGGAACAGGGCGGCTGAAAGCCAAAGGCGATGAACCGAAATGGCGGACAGAATCAGCGCGCCGAGGCCAACAAGCTTCACACGGGGGTCGATTCGCTGCAGGAAGCCTTGCGATTGAGCGATGCGTTCGGCAAAGAGAGACTCCTCGGAAATGCGCAGGAGTGAATGGGTAGTTTTTTCGAGATAGCTTTTGCGAATGCGGGAACCCGCAGGAATCTTACATATGAGCCAAACCGTCAGCGATGCCAAGAGAACGATCGCGCCGGCGCCTGCAACAGCGCATAAAAAATATCCGAAAGCAGTGCTTCGAATGAAAGTTGGCGCGTAGTTTGAAAGAGGCGCGCGCCAAAGAGAGGACATGCGCAGAAGTCCAGCCGGAACGGCGGTAGATTTGAAATCGCTAATGCGCCACTCGCCCCACGCTGTGCCGGTGGCCAAAATGCCAACCGGCGTTAGCAAAAGAAAGAAGCCGAAAATTATCCAGAGCTTTCGCGAACCGAGCCACGGCATACCAGGCGCAAGGAAAGGCGCGGCAGACAATGCGAGCTCGGGCGCATGGGGCGCGGTCCTTCTGAGCAGCGCAGGATCGGCACGCTGCAAGTAAGCAACGAGCCCGGCGGAGAGGATGAATTCTGCCAGACCAGCGAAGGTGAGATGACCTAACAGCATGGCGGGAACTGCGATGTGGAGCGGGTATGGCGCATAGAGGGGCGTGCCGGCCGAATCATGGAAAAAGCGGGGTTGCAGACCGAACTCAACCGCGGCACAGATGGCGGCCATATTGATGCCAAGATATCCGGCAAGACCGGCCGCGGCGGCGCGCCGGCGTGAGGTAAGTGCTGAACCGCGGGCGACCATGCGGTAGGCTGCGTAAGCGGCCAATGAGCCTACGATAGCCATATTGAAGCAGTTTGCGCCGAAGGTGGTTATGCCGCCATCCCCGAACAGCAATGCCTGAATCGCAAGCGCCGTCGAGATAGCCAGCAGGGAGAACCAGGGGCCAAGCACGACCGTCGCAATGCCCATCCCGACCGCATGGCCGGTTGTGCCGCCTGGCAGCGGAAGGTTGAACATCATGACGACGAATGAAAAGGCGGAGAAGACAGAGAGCAGCGGAATGGTCCGCATGTTTAGCGAATTCCGGACCCGGCGCAGAGCTACATACCAGAACGGCGCTGACGCCGCGTAAAGGCCAGCGCAGGTGGAAGGGCTTAAATAGCCGTCCGGTATGTGCATGAGTTAAAAGTTCACCTGGAGACGAGCGTTCACGCTCCGGGAGACCGCGATAGCAGTGCCCGAAAAGAGCCCGGCGAAGTCGATTAGATTGAGGCGATCTGTCAGATTTGTGCCGTCAATCTGAAAGCGAACCGGGTAGCGCTCACTCCTGCTGAGAACCAGTCCGAGGGAGGCGTTGAGCGACAACAACGGCCGGGTCCGGTCAGCGGCGAAGTTGATGCGGCGTACAATGGGCAACCCATACTCGGCGAGAGCTTGGTCATAACTGCCGCTGAAATCAATAGGCAAGCCCGAATCGTAAGTCCCACCGAAGGCCACCCAAAGACGAGATGTCAAGTCGCAACGCACGCGCGTGCGGACGGCATTGCGCTCCGCTTGCGATACAGGGAAGGACCCGCTTGTCGCGCTGATAGCCTGAGCAGCATCATCGCCCAGGAAGAGCCCTCCGGTTGCTGGGAAATAGCCGGTACCGCTGAGATTGGTCCAGCTGGCATAACCCGAGAAGCGGCCCCATTTAGGTACATCGAGCTTTGTTTCTACACCGTAGATATTCGCGAGCGCGAACGAAATAGGGAAACTCACGCCCGTGTTTAACAAAAGATTGTCGTCAGGATAATTGTGATACCTGCGCCAGAAGAAATTGGAATTGAGGCTCACATGGCCGAAGAAGCCGCGGCCGAAACCAGCCTGATAATAATTGCCGCGAGCGGGTTCAACGGGCAGACGCAGGACTTGATCGCTGAGGCTATAGACCTGCGGCGAACTGGAGACAAGGATGTTTTCGAAGGCGGGCGTCTGAAAAATTCTGTCATACGCAGCTCGAAAGACAATTTGCGTTTGGGGCCAATAAACGGCAATGCCCGCGCGGGGACTCCAGCCTACCTGATTTACCAGCAAATCATAATGATCGAAGCGAAGGCCGCCGGTGAGCGTTAAGTTTTTCCAGTGCAGATTATCCTGTCCGAAAACGCCCTGCTCGCGATCCGGCGCGTGCTCATAAAACTGAAACGATGGCGGCGTCCCCGGGCTAAACTGGCTCGGATCCGTAATCAGGTAATTTAGCGCTTCCTGAATGGACGCGTAATCGGATTCGAGACCAGCCTTAAATTCGTGGATGCCCGCGTGTACGGAGACGGTCCCCTTCACATACTCTTCGTGGTAACCCCGATCCTGGCTGGCGATCATGGGCGTTGCAAGATCGTTCGACCACAAGCCTGCTGTCAAATCGCGTGTCATGGCACGAAAATCGGCGAGTACATTGGAAGAGAAAATGTGCTGATACGAAAATTGAGCGGCCGTTTCGAAATTCTGGCGGTTCTGGAGCTGGCCGGCCTGCTGCTGGAGGTCTTCATTGGGCACAAGAAATTTCGACTGCTCACGGCGCAGAATCACGGAAACGCGATCGTTTTGCGTGAGGTCGCGCTCGTATTGGGCCATGAAATCGGCGGTAGCTCCGTGGTCGGTATAATTTGCCGGCACAGGCGGATCGAGGAAGCGATCGGTGGTTGAACCAGCGGCGCTGAGGCTGAACGTGTTCTTGCCAAGACCGTACTGAGTTTGGAGATAGCCGTTCAACATCCTGAAGCTGCCGCCTGCTAGCACCGCGTTGCCGTGAAAACCCTGACGAGTGTCGCGGCGTGTTTCCACCTCAATCACGCCGCCCATTCTCCTGCCGTACTCGGCTGGGAAGCCGGCTGTGTAGACGCTCATCTCCTGCACGCTGCTGGCGTCAAAGTCCGCGACAAAGGCCGCAGAACGATTTTCAGTCAGAGGCATTCCGTCGACCACGTATTGCACCTGATACTCTTCGGCGCGCGGATGCAGAATGCCATTAGCCTCGAAGACCCAGCCGGGCTCCTGGTTTACCATTTCGCCCAGCGAGCGGCCAGGCGTCGCGGTGAGCCGGTCTTGGATAGTCTGGCTCCCGATCTGAATACTTCCCGAGGTGTTCGTGGGGTTGATTAGGGTGGCGTTTTCATTGACGCTGACCGTGGTCTTAACGTGCTCGAGCCCGAGTTCTACAGTGAGTTCTTTTGGAATGGCAGAACGGATCTCGAGGGTTTCCGAGACGGGTGTAAAGCCGGGCTGGCGGACTTTCAGCGTGTAGAGACCGAAAGGGAGGCGTTTAACTGTGACACGGCCTTCGGCGTCGGCGGCGAAAGTACGGACATACTGGTTGGCTTGACTGGCGAGCTCGGCGGTTGCCTGAACCGGCAGCCCGCTGCCATCGGCGAGAGTGAGGCGCAGTTCACCGGCTTCGGTTTGAGCGAACACGAGAGAGGCCAGAAGCAGCAGAATTGCCGGTCGAACGAGCATCGTCAACTTCGATTTTCGCAGCAGCGTATCTAACGGTCTTACTGCGTCTCCTGGATCAGAGCTGCGTGCAAACGCTGCGGCAGTCCGATCTTTCGCAAATTAGGCAAAGCCAGGGAGAAAATTGCTTCGTGCGGAATCCGCCCGACACTGTTCGCGAGTTGCGGCCGACGACGCAGCGCTGCTTTTGCGAAGGTAACTATGGCAGAGTTAGCTGCAAGGGAGCGGTTAACCGATTTTCAATGACTTCACAAAACGGCGACGATCGCGACCGGAGTAATTATCTTGCCGAGGACCGGACGTTCCTGGCGTGGATCCGAACCGGCATTGCGCTTATGGGATTTGGATTCGTGGTGGCGCGCTTCGGCCTTTTCCTTCGCGAACTGCAGGCTACCCAGAGCGGATCTCCCCTGGAGACGACGGCGTTCTCGGTCGTACTGGGCACCGTGCTCATCGTCTGTGGGGTATTTGTCACGATACTCGCCTCCTTCCGTTACGTGGGCCGCATCCACGAGCTCCAGCATGGCGTTCCGGCAAAGGGTAGGCCATCAAAGCTCGCGCTCTTTGCCGCTCTTGTTTTATCGGCCGCTGGTTTGGCTATGGCGGTTTACATCGGCACTCAGAAGCCGGTTACCCACTTTCCAAGCACTGCCAGCAAGAGAATTGCGCCTGTGGAATCGGGCAATGCGCCGGCAACAAGTAATGATTCAAAGCGCTTAAAGTGATGGGCGCTGGCCTCGCTAAAGCACGTAATATTTTAATTAAATCGGCAACATTAAATTTAGCTCAAGCCTCTTGGGGAGATTTTCTCCAGCTCGCCAACAAACGGTAAGCCTGATGGACGAAGAGCGCAAGAGTAACCTGCTCGAAGAAAAGCTGCTACCGGATGGGGTAGCTTTGGCAGAGAAAGACGCAGCGGATCTGCTTTATCGCTACGGAATTGGCGGAGCCGCGATCTCGATGCTGGCCTCTTCCGGCCTCGCCTTCGTTTCCATTGGACAGGCTTCTCCGCCCCTCCTTTGGACTTGGTGGGGTCTGATCACAGGCGTCCTCTTGTTGCGTTGTGCTGACATTTACCGGTATCGACTAAAGGGAATTTCGATTTGCCGGGGCCGCCAGGCGGTTCGGCATTTCGGTTACGGCTTAGTCGCCACGGCGGTACTTTGGGCAGCATTTCCACCACTTTTCTTCAATGACTTGACACTGGCAGGAAAAGCCTGCACGGCTGTTGTCTTGGCGGGGATGGTGGGCGGTAGCGCGACCGTCCTTTCTCCTTCCCTAAGGCTCGCCGGAATCTACTGCGCGGCTTTGATAGTACCGCCATCGATTCTTTTTTTGTTCCTGCCCGGGCTCGAGAACAAGGTTCTCGGGGTTTTGGGTTGCATGTTTCTCGTAGTGATGTCGATCTCGTTGAAAGTGGCGCATGAGTCGACCATGACGGCTGTCCGGCTAAGCCGTGCGAACGAGGCATTGATTGCTCAGATGGAAATCGAGCAGCAGCGTACCGAGGCGGCAAGCGCCCGGCTGAAAGCAGCTCAAGGCGCCTTGTACGAGGTAAATCAATCTCTCGAGCACCGGATCAAAGCCAGGACCTCGGAGCTGGAAAGAGAAATGCGAAACAGGGAGCACTACGCGAAGGAGCTGGCACAAATGGCATCTATCGATTCGCTCACAGGGCTCTGCAATCGCGCGGCGCTTGCAACTCGGCTTGGCGAAGCACTGGCCCATGCCGAATCCACTGGTCAGCAGGTGGCGATTCTCTTCATCGACCTGGATAGATTCAAGGAAGTCAACGACGTGCTGGGGCATTTCGCCGGGGATCGTGTATTGCAGGAAGTGGCGCAACGGCTGTCCCGCTGCTCGGTGGCTGGCCTCGACCTAGCGCGTTTGGGCGGCGATGAATTTGTAGTGGCCATCAGCGGAATCGACAGTGCCGCCGCAGCGGAGGAGTTTGGAAATACTTTGCTCAAACAGATTCGCGATCCTATCGATATCGATTTGACTCAGGTCAGCATCGATGCGACCGCCGGACTTGCCCTCTTTCCGGAGCACGGCCGGACGCAAAACGAACTCATCCGGGCGGCCGACATCGCCATGTGCGCAGCAAAGGAAGAAAAGCGAGCCAAAATTCAGCTGTTCGACGTGTCCCTGGCAGAGCGTTTGGCGGAGCGCCACCTGCTCGAGCAAGCGCTTCGCGAAGCCATTGCGACGGGCGCGATGTCGCTGCTCTTCCAACCTATTATTGCCGGGGATGATGGGCGCTGCCAATCCATCGAAGCTCTGCTGCGCTGGAAACATCCGGAGCGCGGCCCTATTTCACCCGCCGAGTTCATTCCGCTGGCTGAACGGTCAGGGGAAATTGTGGCTATTGGCCGGTGGGTGCTGAAGGAAGCTTGCCGGGAGGCGGTCTCCTGGGGCGTGGATGCTGAACCGATCGTTTCCGTCAACGTCTCGGCGGCGCAGTTCCTGGCGGGCACTCTGCTCCCGGACGTTCTGGCGGCTTTGGCGGAATCCGGGCTGCCAGGGCGCCGCCTCCAACTCGAGATAACCGAAAGCCTCTTCGCCGGTGACCAGAGAAGCATTAACCCAATATTGCGTGAGCTTCGCGAGAGGGAAATACGGATTGCAATCGACGACTTCGGGACGGGCTTCTCATGTTTGGCATATCTTCGCGATCTGCCTGTGGACATCATCAAAATCGACAAGTCTTTCGTCGACGCAATCGATACGGATGCGTTTCCTATTGTGAAAGCTATCCTGACGATTGCAAAAACCTTCGGGCTCCAGGTGGTTGGCGAAGGAGTCGAAACCGCGGCTCAAGCGGAAACTTTGATTACGATGGGTGCAGAGTATCTGCAAGGGCATCTGTTTTCAAAAGCCTTAGCGCCCGAGATGATCCGCTCCTGGTTGCTGGCGCAAGAAGTAGCTCGAGCGCCGAAAGCACACGCGCTGGCGGTATAACCGGCGGCTAAGTTCTGAGCGCGCTTTGCGCGGCGAGCCATCCTGCCAAGCCGGCGATATTATTCGCACAGCCACCTGCAAGGCTGCCAGTCTGCTAAATCTGTATGGGAAGGCCGAACAAGCATTGCCCGGCTCGTTTGGCCGATATCATTGCTGGGGCGAGCGATCCGCGAGCGAACGATAAGAGTAGCTGCTGGCGATGAGCGAGAAACGAGTCATAGTTGCGATTGATGGCCCCGCGGGCGCGGGTAAGAGTACTCTGGCCAAGCGCATTGCCGAGAAGTTGGGCTTTGTTTACATAAACAGCGGGGCGATGTATCGGGCCATTGCCCTTTGGGCGCTGCGTTTGCGAGTTTCATTGAGCGATATGCACCGGCTGGAGCAGCTGGCATACGCCGCCCAGATTACCCTCGAAGCGGGTGATGGCCGAGTCTTTTTGAACGGAGAAGATGTTACTGAGGAGATCCGGGGGGCCGAGATTTCCGATGCGGCATCGCAGGTATCGCTGGTGCCGGGCGTACGACGGGCGCTGCTGATTCTACAGCGGCGCATGGCCGAACAGACCAGCGTGGTTATGGAAGGCCGCGACATCGGGTCAGTGGTTTTCCCGCAAGCGCAGGTGAAAATTTTTCTCGATGCCGAACCCGCGGAACGCGCCAGGAGGCGTGCTTTAGAGCTGGGAGAGAACGGTGAAAACACGGATTTCGCGGCCGTGGCGGGGGAGCTACATATAAGGGACGAACGCGATCGCCAGCGCCTGGAAGCTCCGCTCGTTCAAGCGCCTGACGCCGAACTGGTGGACACCACCCGCCTTTCTCTGGAGCAGGTCGAAAGGGAGATTTTGCGCATCGTGCGCGCACGGACCTCCAACGGAAAAGCGGCAAGCGGTTAAGTGGCGGATCGAGTTCAGCCGGACTTTAAGGCGCGAACCGTGGCGCGCTAACTAAAATCCGCTGACCAGGTTGTATTCTTGCGCAACACTGCTCTGCTCCAACCTTCCCTGTAACCTGCTCGGCTCCCGCCGAAAACGCTCCACAGACGCCGCGAGCGCATGCAACGAAAAGTGTGAGTGATCCGTCGCTACCGGAGCTGTCCGAAACGTCGGAAGTATGTCTACGAAAATCTCCACCAGCTTGGGATCGCGCCAACCCCTCTGCGCCTCTTCGCGAATAGTGAGCAGCGCTTGTTCAGGGCTCACAGCGTGTTTGTAAGGCCGCTCTGTTGTCAGCGCATCATAAATGTCGGCTAGCTGCAGAATCCTCGCCAGTAGCGGAATGTTTTCGCCTCTCAGCCCATCAGGATAGCCAGATCCGTCCCATTTTTCATGGTGATGTCGGATGATCGGCAAAACAGAAGCCAGCGACCTCATGCCCCCGCAAATCTTAGCCCCGCGCTCCGCATGCGCCTTCATCTTTTCCCACTCTTCGGGTGTTAATGGCCCAGGCTTGAACAAGACCGTGTCCGGTACCGCGACCTTCCCGATATCGTGGAGATAGCCTCCGCGCTGCAAGGCCAGAATGTCGGTGGCCGCCAAGCCAAGGGTCAGACCCATCGCGGCACCCATCAGAGCTAACCGGTGGCAGTGTTGCCCAAGTTCCGGGTCGCGATCCTCGACCGATTGCGCAAGCGAAAACAACACCGCTTCGGAATCATCGAGCGAATCGATCATTGCCTTATTGCGTAAGCTGGCCTGTATGCGGGCCTGGAAAGCCCGTGGTCTCAGGGGCCGCATCAGGAATTCATCCGCTCCAGCTTCCAGCGCCCGAACTTCCTCTTCCAGATCGTCACAATTTCCGATCATGTAAACGGGAAGGAACTGCGTCGCCGCGCTCTTCTTGAGAAGCCGGCAGAACTCCATGCCGCCGGATAGTGGGGCCGTGACGTCTATCAGAACCAGATCGATTGAATGCTGGGCGACCGCCGTCATCGCTTCAGATGGGGCCCTGGCTTCGATAAATACGTGGCCGAGTCCCGCCAGCGCTGCCTTCACTGTCCGTGCGCTCATCTCGGAGGCATTCACTATCAGCAGAGTGGCGGGGCTCCTCGCGATTTTGCCAGCCGGTAGATCGCCGCAAAAGAGAGTTTGGCCTGCGGCCATTCCGCCCTGCCCAGGTGTAGTAATGAGTGCCATGCCCATGGTCGATGCGTTCTGAGTTCCTATCGACCTAAGTGCTCGATTTCTTTAGAAAATCTATCCGGACCCCCTGAATGGCCCACATCGTGGTACTAGGGGGAAATCCTAGTGATTCAAATCCGCGGAACACGGCATCTTGCCCGGGTAAAATAGGGAGCGAATGCGGTTCTCCGCTAAAAACGCTTAAATTCGGAACCCTTTTTGAGGAAAAACATTCAGATTTTGATTATCGAGGACAACCCCGGCGATGTCCGCCTGCTCGAGGAAGTTTTCACCGAGCTCTGCCCCAATGTCAGTATGCGAGTGGCAAAGGATGGCGCCGAAGGTCTCGAGATGCTCTCCGCGGAGGACGCTTCCGGTAAACCTGGCTGGCGCCCCGATCTGGTTCTACTTGATTTGAATCTGCCCAAAGTAAGCGGGCACGAGGTGCTGGAAAAAGTGAAGAACGATCGCCGCACTTCGCGCATTCCTATCATTGTTTTAACTTCGTCGCGAGCTGATTCCGACATTCGCCGCGCTTACGATTGCCACGCCAACGCTTACCTTAAGAAACCCAGCACCCTCGACGGCCTCTTTGCCGCCGCAAATCACATCAAGAGTTTCTGGCTAGATACCGCGACACTGCCGCATTAATCGCTGTTTTCATGATCTAATGAAGGCTGAAGGAACGTTTCCTTCCACTTTCACTGGCGTCGCCGACGTCGCATCCCGCCTGGAGGAATACTTCCCTGAATACGAAAGCCGCACCCGTCGTCACGCAAGTGCGCGAACCTGCCGACCGCTGGACGACCACCGATGCCGCCGAACTCTATGATGTAGCAAGCTGGGGCAAAGGCTATTTCTCGGTTGGCGAGAATGGCCACTTGCTTGTCCACCCTACTAAAGAAGCCAACCGCAGCATAGATCTTAAGCAATTCGTGGATACTCTCGAGTGGCGCGGAATCGGATTGCCGATTTTGATCCGTTTCGCGGATATCATTCGCCACCGCCTGGGCGAGATGCATCAGGCTTTTGATACCTCGATCCGCGAGCATGGTTATACCGGCGAATACTGTTGTGTCTACCCGATAAAAGTGAACCAGCAGCGCCAGGTTGTCGAGGAAGTCTTCCAGTTTGGCCGCCCTTATCGTTTCGGCCTCGAAGCCGGTTCCAAGCCTGAGCTGCTGGCCGTGCTTGCCATTGCCGATAACGAAACTCCCATCATCTGCAATGGCTTTAAAGACGATGAGTATATCGAGATGGTCATGCTGGCCAAGAAGATTGGCCGCCGAATCATTCCCGTCGTCGAAAAATATACGGAACTGGAGCTTATCGCCAAGCACGCCCAGGAGGTCGGAGTCAAACCGGTCATAGGGCTAAGGGTCAAGCTCGCCAGCCGCGGTTCCGGCCGTTGGAAATCCTCAGGCGGCTATCGTTCTAAGTTCGGTCTTACCGTTACAGAAGCGCTCATGGCTGTCGCATACCTCAAGGGGCTTGGCCTTGAAGATAGTCTTCAATTGCTCCATTTCCACTTAGGAAGTCAAATCACCAACATTCGCCAAATCAAGGCAGCGGTGGTGGAAGCTGCTCGCGTTTACGTCGATCTCAAGAAATTGGGGACTGGCCTCACATATATGGACGTGGGCGGCGGCCTCGGCATCGATTACGACGGTTCGCAGACCGACTTCGAATCAAGCGTCAACTACACGCTCGAAGAGTACGCCCGCGATGTGGTGCATCACATACAAAGCATTTGTGACGAGGCCGAGGTTCCGCACCCCACGATCATCACTGAAAGCGGTCGCGCGGTAGCCGCTTACCACAGCCTGCTTGTCTTCAACGTCCTAGGCGTGAGCGGCTTTGGGGAAGAGGAACTGCCCGCCACCCTGCCCGAAGATGCCGAGCAACCGCTCATCGACCTTTTTGAAACTCACCGTTCTCTCAGTAAGAAGAACCTCCTCGAAAGCCATCATGATGCGCAGCAGGCGCTAGATTCCGCGTTGAATCTTTTCAGTCTTGGTTACCTGTCCCTCTCCCAGCGGAGCCTGTCTGAAAATCTTTATTGGGCAATCTGCCGCAGGACCTTGCGCCTGGCCAGCGAGCTCGAGTTCTTCCCCGAAGAATTGGAAGGCTTGAACGGTTTGCTCTCCGATACCTACTTCTGCAACTTCTCACTTTTTCAAAGCATGCCCGACAGTTGGGCAGTCAAGCAGCTGTTCCCCATCATGCCGATTCACCGGTTAGAGGAGCGCCCCACCCGGCTCGGCGTGCTCGGGGATATCTCGTGCGATTCAGACGGAAAAGTCGATCAGTTTATCGATCGCCACGACGTCAAAAAGACTTTGCCTCTGCATGCCTTCAATAACGGCAGTTACATTTTAGGAGCCTTTCTCCTGGGCGCGTATCAGGAAATTCTCGGCGATCTGCACAATCTTTTTGGCGACACCAACGCAGTGCACGTCAGCCTGGACCGAGACGGCGACATTGTGCTTGAAACCGTAGTCAAAGGCGACACGGTTCGCGAAGTTCTCGATTACGTCCAGTACAACTCGCAGACTTTGCTCGATCAGTTCCGCAAAGATGTGGAGCTCGCCGTCCGCGAGCAGCGTATCGGCTATGAGGAATCGGGCCGTCTGCTCAAATTCTACGAGGAAGGGTTGCAAGGCTACACCTATCTCGAGCAGTAGCATCGCCGCTCCACTTCGCGTAGTCCTGGTTGAGCCTCGTAATCCGCTCAATATTGGCGCCGTTGCGCGCGCCATGAGCAATTTCGGCTTCGCCGATCTGCGCTTGGTAAACCCGTATGACGTGGCATTCCGGGAAGCTCGCTCGGCCGTTCGCTCACACTACATCCTCGAGCAGGCTCAAATCTGCCAGACAGTGGCGGATGCGGTTTCGGGCGCTACGCTCGTTGCCGGAACCACAGCGTTGGGTAATCGCGACCTTCATGCACCTCTTTACCGCCTCGAGCCCGCCGCCGAACTGATCCGTGAGCGCCTGGCCGAATCCCCCGTCGCTCTCCTCTTCGGCTCTGAAAAATTCGGACTATCGAATGAGCACATGAGCCACTGCCACTGCCTGCTCCGCATTCCAACCCGCGAAGAGCACGGTTCAATGAACCTCGGCCAAGCCGTTGCCATTTGCCTCTACGAATTGCGCCGTGACGCCGCTGCCGTTTCGCATCGGTTTGTGCCCGCCCCGCCGATCTCGGTTGACGACAGTGAGCGCTTAACGGTTCTCCTTTTGGACGCGCTCCATCACTGCGGCTATATTCAGGAGCGCACCGCGTCCTCCGGCGAGCTCAAACTTCGCCGCCTTGTTCGACGCCTGGGCCTGCCTGCCTCGGATGCCGAAGCCTGGCTCGGCATGCTCCGCCAGATCCTCTGGAAATTGAAGCAGAACGATGCCGGGTGAAGCTGACCCGCACTATTGACTAACAGCTACAGTCGGAACGCTGGCATCCGCGTGCTGGGCTACTGCTTGATGACTAACCCTCCGAAGCGCTACGGCATGAGTAAAAGGTTTCCCTCAAATAAGTAGGCAATATTTCGCGTTGCTGGAAGTAGGCTGTGGAGTTAGGGTTGGGGCAGGTGCATAAAGGTGTTTATCCACAAAAAAGAGTTACTCGTTCCGGTTTCGGTCGACACTCCGAACCCTAAGTTCGGCCAATACTTACTCGAACAATTCGGCGGGGCCACTGGAGAGCTTACCGCCTGTCTGACCTACTTCGTCCAATCGTTTCATGTGCAGGACTCCGGCATCAAGGACATGCTGCTGGACATCGCTACCGAAGAGATAGGGCATCTGGAGATGGTGGGAAGACTGATTGAACTGCACACCTCAGGCGAGGCGAAGATTAAAGCCGAGGAGAGTCCGCTCTTCGCGCTACGTGGGAAAGGACCCCACTTTCTGGATAGCTGCGGAGGCCCCTGGGACGCCCGCTACATCAATGAAGGCGGAGACGTGGTCAGAGATTTGAGGGCCGATCTCGCCGCCGAGGCTGGTGCCCGTCAGACGTACGAGGAGCTGATCGTGAATTGCACTGACGAGGGTACCAGGAAGGCGCTGGTCCATTTGCTGACCCGGGAAGTTTCTCACACCCACATGTTCATGGAAGCGCTCAACTCACTCGGTAAGCTCAATGACCCGTTCTTCGGCAACATCGCGCCGGATGACACGGTTCAGATCTACTACAACATGAGCAGCAACGGCGCGGATCAGCGTGGGCCATGGAATACCGAACCGGCATTCAGGTATGTTGCAGACCCTCTCAAGAAACCAGATAAAGAGCTGCACCCCGGTATCGAGCGCCCGGATCTTGCCGAGGTGAGTAAAGTCAAGGTAAGCGACCGAGAGCCCGCGCGCTCGACCGTCTCCAGCCGTTAAGCGTCGCTGAAGGTCAGAGGCGCACCGGGCCCGTGCGCCTCATTTTCGAAGCTGGCGTTGTCCTTGCGCGACACTATGGGAATTGCACCCTTGGCCCCTGCAAAGCACGTTCAACCACTTCCGCTCTCGGCGAATGCGGCTTTTCGAGGAGCATTTCAAAATTTCGGCTTCGACACGCGTTCTGGATGTTGGCGGCTCCAGCGAGATCTGGCAATTCGCCTCTGTCTTGCCGCGAATCACTTTGCTGAATCTGCCGGGCGCGTTGTCGGCAGCAAATGCTTCGCTAAGTCAAATCGCCGCCGACGGCCGATTTCTCCCATTCCAGGATCACTCCTTCGACATCGTGTTCAGCAACTCGGTGATCGAACACGTGGGGACGCGCGATGACCAACTCAGGTTCGCCGAAGAAGCCGGGAGAGTAGGCCGCTCGTACTGGATTCAGACGCCGAACCGGCGCTTTCCCGTCGAAATGCACCTGATGCTCCCACTGGTCCATTTCCTGCCCAAGTCCCTGCAGCGCTCTATAATTTATCGCTTCACTGGTTGGGAAAAGCTGGTGAAACCGAATGCCGCCGAACGGGCGTTCTACCTTGAACACTTCTTGAACGAGCTGAATCTCCTCGATCGCGCCTCTCTCGCCGAGATCTTTCCCGGTGCCACAATCCTGGCCGAGCACTTTTTCGGGCTGCCGAAATCACTTATCGCTGTAAAGCGTGAATAGGCGCGATCTGATGATGAAAATGCACTAATGTACTGTTACGGACAATCGAGTCTTTCGTCCAATTATATGGACAGCATGATGCGGATTCGCTTCCTTTGGCGATAGCCCACAGATATTAGGTTTAATGAAGAAGCCCTTTTGGGGAGGATTAATGAGAACGAATTTAGCTGGCGTGTTTCTGGGAGCAGCCCTGGTTGTGGCAACTCCCGTTTTTGCGCAGGACGCCGCGACCGTAAAGAACGTGCAGCAGGCTTTGAAAGATAAAGGTGTGGATCCGGGTCCGGTCGACGGCGTCGACGGCCCTCTGACGCGTGCTGCTTTGAAGAAATATCAGACTCAGCAGAACCTTACGGCCGACGGCCGCATTGGTCCTAAAACGATGGACAGCTTAGGTGTCAAACAAGCCCCAGCCACCACCCAGTTGAAGGCTTCGGGCGAAAATATCAAACATTCGTACGGGAGTGGCGGCAAAGATATTGGGGAGGGCAGCAAGGACATGGCCCATCAAGTGAAGGACGGCCATGTGGGGGCAGGGGCTGAGGACTTCGGCAAAGGCGTTGGGAGCGGCGTCAAGACAATGGCCGTCGGTACGGGTCATGCCGCCAAGAACGTCGGGAAAGGCGTGACTCACGCGGTTACTCCCGATAAAGACAAGAGCAGCACCCAGTAAAGCTCAGATTTTCTAGTCCGCCACGCTAACGGACTGAATCTTACAATACGCCGACGATGTGCTTAGCACGTTCCGGCGTATTTCCGTTTCGAGAACTATTTCGGAACGAACTATTGCGATGACGCCACGCTGCGTGCGGTTTAATGGTTACTCGGGCCTCTTACCGGCCCGGTTCTTTGTCCTCGTAAAGGAAAGCGTTAGCCTTGACAATCCCGACGATCTCCCCAAAAACCAAGGTCGTTGTCGCCACGACAGTGATGCTGTCGTTCATTTCGTTCTGGCGGGCGGCCGCCATTGTTCTGAGCGATCTGGCCTCGTCGGCTTACTACGCGGGCGGAATCGCGGAGACAGCTATTGGCAAATCGGCCCCTTGGTTCATTCTCGCCATCATGCTTTTCGGCTTTGCCATCCGTGCGATTTACGTCGAAAGCTCCGGGATGTTCGTGCGTGGCGGCGTGTACAAAGTTGTACACGAGGCAATGGGCGCGACCCTGGCCAAGTTTTCTGTATCGGCCTTGATGTTCGATTACGTGCTGACCGGCCCGATAAGCGCCGTCAGTGCCGGTTTGTATCTGGCCGGCCTAATCAACGAGCTTGCCCACAAGTCATATCACGTGTCACCGCCCCTTTTTGCGGGCGGCTTCGCGTTAGTTGCAACCATTTACTTCTGGTGGCAGAACATCATCGGCATTCACGAGTCGAGCGAAAAAGCTCTTAAGATCATGCAGATCACAACCGTTATGGTGGTGATCCTAATTGGCTGGTGCGGTCTGACCATGGCGCTGAAAGGCTTTCAGCCGGTGCCGTTCCCCAGCAAGGCGAGCCTGCACTACGGCACAGGCGCGCTTGGCTGGCTGCAGGGTACCGCGGCGCCGACTATCACCTTCGTAGCGATCCTGGTCGGTCTGGGCCATTCTCTCCTGGCGATGAGCGGTTTCGAAACACTGGCGCAGGTCTATCGCGAGCTTGAGGCGCCTAAGCTCAAGAACCTGAAGAAGACGGGCATGATCGTCATTGTTTACAGCCTGGTGTTTACTTCCTTGGTGTCCTTCTTCGCGGTCATGCTGATCCCTGACAGCCAGCGCGGCCAGTACCTGGACAATCTGATTGGCGGACTTTCCATGTACCTCGTGGGTCCGGCTGCATTGAAGCTGCTCTTTCATGCCTTCGTGGTGCTGGTTGGAACCTTGATCCTTTCAGGCGCCGTGAACACGGCCATCATTGGTTCCAATGGTGTTCTCAATCGCGTGGCCGAAGACGGAGTTTTGCCCGATTGGCTCCGTCAACCGCATCCCAAGTACGGAACTACTCACCGCCTGATAAATCTCGTGGTGATTCTGCAGATTATTGCCATCGTGCTCAGTAAGGGCAACGTCGTCACCCTGGGCGAAGCGTACGCATTTGGCGTGATCTGGAGTTTTGCCATGAAGGCGCTTTCGGTGCTGGTGCTGCGCTACAAGCGGCCCGAAGCGCGCGAGTGGAAGGTTCCATTTAACTTTCGTATCGGCAAGACTGAAATTCCGCTGGGCCTGATCCTGATAACTGCAAGTTTGTTTCTGCTCGCTTTGGTCAATGTAGTTACCAAGAAGACCGCGACGATATCGGGTTCCATTTTTACCATAGGCTTCTTTACGGCTTTCGCGCTCTCGGAGGCGCACAACCGTCGCAAACGAATGGAAGCTGAGAATGAAGGTGAAAAATTCCGTCTGGAGGAACATGGCTCGGTATCGATCGAAGGAGTACATGTGCGCCCCGGAAACGTTCTGGTCGATGCGAGTAACCGGAACCGTCTCGAGCACCTGCGGCTGATTCTTGACGAAATCAATCCTGCTAAGCAGGACGTAGTAGTGGTCGCGGTTCACCGCATGGGGCCGATCAGCTCGAGCGAGCACCGGTTAAGTCTCGAGCAGATCTGTGGTGTCCGTGAGATGGAGACATTTACTCGAGTGGTCAGCGTCGCTGAAAAAGCCGGCAAGCACGTGGAATTGCTGACCGTCCCTGGCCGGGATGAGGCATCCTCGCTAGTCTCCGTCGCCCAGCAGCTCAATTCTTCCCGCATTGTGATGGCGCTCTCTCCCATGCTTTCACCAGATGAACAAGCCCGCCTGATTGGCGAAGCCTGGGAGCAACTGCCGCCTCCGCGCCCGGGACTGAGTCTGGAAATCGTTTCCTCAAACGGGGAGGCACCACATATCTACTCGCTGGGACCTCACCAGCCCCGGCTATGGCCCAGTGACATCGATCTGGTGCACCAGATCTGGCAGGAACTGGCCGACCGCCCAGGCATCGGCGGCCGTCTCCATCACCGGGACGTAGTCGGCGTAGCGCTTCGCCGCCTTGAGGAGCAGCTTCACTCTAAGATGCACACCGATGTGGTCGCTGACGTGGAGCGCGAAATGTCACGCGAAAAGCCCGACCTGGTCCTCGACCCGGTGGGCGTCATCAAGGCGGACGAGGACGGCGCCGGTCTTGCGTAAGCCGAATCGATTTACATGCAGATCATTTCTTCGAAAGAACTTCTCAAGAACAAGCTGTTTACTGTTACCGACGAGGTTGCGCATGATCCCGATGGGTTCGAAATTCATCGCAATATCGTGCGGCATCCGGGGTCGGCTGTCATGCTGGCCGTCAATGACGAACGCCAAATTCTGCTGGTAAAGCAATTCCGGTTGCCCGCTAGACAGGAACTCTGGGAATTGCCGGCGGGCCGCTTGGACCCGGGCGAAGAGTCGCTGGCAGCAGCCCAACGGGAACTGCGCGAGGAAACCGGATTTGGCGCCGCAACCTGGAAGAAGCTCATCTCCTTCTGGCCAAGTCCTGGCTATGTTGGTGAAAAGATGGACATTTTCCTCGCGAAAGATTTAACAGAAGGCGAGCAAGAGTTAATGGACGACGAGCGAATTACTGTTCATTGGTTCGCTGCGACTGAAATCGGCAAGATGATACGCCGCGGCGAAATTCAGGATGGTAAGACATTGATCGGCTACTACGCGTGGTTGGACAGCGAGCCGAGCCCCACCCAAACTTAAGCGCGAACTCAACGAGCTTGCGCCGGACCCGACTTTACAACAGGTACTTGCGGCGAATCCGGGCGACATCCCAAAACGCGGTGAAAAAGTCGGCGAGCTTTACCTTTGAGCCCGCCACGTCGATCCAAGTTTCCAGCGGGTATTCGTAGATGGTATCTGCTAGCTGCCGGCCCTCGCGGCGGAAGAGTTGCTGGTAACGCGCGAGGATCTCAACGTCGAAGACCCATTTAGAAAGAAACGGTTCGGCAAAGATGGCGCGTGTTTCGCGGCCAACGCGGAACAGTTTGGCGCCGCATTGCGTGTCGTAAATCGGCATGCGCAGGACGGTGGATACTGCGGTGGCAAAGAGACGCCCCAGGTAATGACGCACGAGGCTGCGCTTTACCTGCCGGCCGAGCAGGTGAACACGGGCGCCGAAAATCATCTCGATGCTTGGCTCTTCGCGCAGCACCTGCAAGAAGCGTGGGACGGAAGCGAGCGGCGTGGCGAGGTCGGCGTCCCAGAAACCTACAATTGCGGGACTTAAGGCATCTAGCGCGTGGAGCACGCCGCGGCGGACAGCTTCGGCTTTGCCGCGATTCCGATCGGAGCGTAGAACGCAGGCCGAACTTTCGAAGCCAGCGCGAAGCTTCGAAAGAATTTCTGGCGTCTCGTCCGTGCTGCCATCGTCGACGAAGAGGAGCAGCATCTCGGCATGTGCGCCGAGGAATTGCTGGAACTGGCGGATGTCGAGACGCTGAGCTTCGTTGTAGCAAGGGATGATAACGCAGACCAGCCGCCGTGTGGTGGCCGAAGCAGCGGGATCAATCATTCAGTGGCAAAGGGACAGTTTTGCCGGAAGATGCGGACTGCCGCGCGGCATCGAGAATCTCGCTTACGATCACGTTGGTCTTGAGCGAGGAAAGGTCGCCATCTTCCGAAATATCGCCGTGGATGACGGCGGCTAGATAATGCAGCGGGTCATCGTACGGAGCCGCAACGCTCGCCGCCTGCGTTGTCTGAGCTTCTTGCTGACCCTGCTTGCGCACTTCTATCCGGTCGCGTAGTATGGTTTTTGCCTCGCCCGTTCGGCCGTAAATGACCATGTTTTTTATATCGAGGGGCCAGTTCCAGGAACCTTGCAGAATGGCAACCGCAGAGGGGTACGTAAGAATAACGTTTGCCTCGTCATCTACTTTCGGATAAACGTCGGGCTGAAGTTGCTGCGTGACGCCGGTGACCGTTTTTGGCGCCTGGCCGTGCATGATCCAGGTCATGAGATCCGCGCCGTAACAGCCGAAATCATAAAGCGCGCCCGCGCCATTGAGCTTGGGATCTGTCAGCCACGCGAAAAACTCGGGTTGCACATGGATGAGTTTGGGCCCGCGGTGGCCATCGCGGGCAACCACTTTGCGAATATCTCCGAGCGCGCCTTGCTCGAGCAGATCGTGCGCAGCTTTATTGCTGGGATACCAGGTCGTCTCATAATCGACCAGCACGTGGACATTGCCGGTTTCCGCGGCTTTCACCATCAGGAGAGCGTCGTGATAGCTGACGGCCAGCGGCTTTTCCATGAGCACGTGGACATGACGGCGGGCGCATTCTTCGACTGCCGCGGTGTGGCCGAAAGTGCTGGTGAAGACCAGCACGGCGTCAGGATGAACGTGCTCGATCATCGCGCCAACGGAAGAGAAATAAAGGTTTGGCGCCAGGTGATCGTGGGCGCTGTACTGGTTGAAGAGCTGGCGATCAGGCTCGGCGACTCCCACTAATTCGGCATCGTTGCGGTTTAGCAGGCCACCGGCGGGAACAAGCGCGCCGCCATGCAGAAAGCCCGAGACGTGCCCGTGCGCCAAGCCGGCAATCCCGACGCGGAGAGGCGCCGAGAAGGCGGTTTGAGCGATGAGTGCAGGAAAAATCGCGATGAGGGCGGTCGACAGCGGAAGTTTCTGGCGCATGATCTCTATCATTATGCCCGGAGGCTGCGGTACCGGACTGAGAATGAGGATGTAGACAACCTACGTCCGAGGATGTAGCATATCTACAGAGACATATGCCGCCATTGGAAAAATACCAGAACCGGATTGAACTGTTGCAGGGCACGCTCGACCTCCTGATCCTGCAAACGCTGCAATGGGGTCCACAACACGGCTACGGGATCGGGAACGCGATCCGGGCGAACTCGGGCGAGCTTTTGCAAGTGGAAACGGGTTCACTGTATCCGGCGCTGCACCGTTTGGCTCGGAAGGGCTGGGTGAAATCGGAATGGAAGCAAACGGAAGCGGGACAGCGCGCGAAATATTACCGGCTGACTCTGGCCGGGAGAAAGCAGCTTCTCTCGGAGCGCGACCGGTGGTCGCAACTGGTGGGAGCGATCGCAGGTGTGTTGAACCCCGTAAAAGACGAGGCGTAGCGATGAGATTCTGGGCCTGGCTTCGGAAGCGGAACCGGCAACGGGAGCTGGACGAAGAGATCGAGGGCCATTTGCGAATGGCTGCACGTGATCGCGTAGCGGGTGGACAAGAATCGCAGGATGCAGAGAGAGCCGCGCGCCGTGAATTGGGCAACGCCAGTTTGATAAAGGAAGTTAACCGAGACATGTGGGGTTGGCGATGGGCCGAACAGGCCAGGCAAGATGCCCGCTACGCGTGGCGAACCATACGCAAGAATCCGCGCTTCGCGACGGTCGCTGTAGGTACGATCGCGCTTGGAATCGGCGCGAATACGGCCGTGTTCAGCCTGATCGATGCCGTGCTCACGGCGCGCGATCCTTATCCAAACGCGTCTCGTCTGGTGGTTTTGCGCCAAAGCCAGCCGGAGCTGGGTGAGCTTTCGCTGGGCGCGTCAACGGCCGAGTTTTTCGATTATAAAAACGCAATCGCACGTGCCGCTACATGACCGGATACGAAGAGGGCGATTACGACCTGATCGGTACGCACGAGCCGGAACGCATAACTGGCGTGCGGGTTTCGAGCGATCTGTTTGCCGCGCTCGGCGTGTGGCCTTCTTTGGGACGCGCGTTTACGGCCAGTGAAGACGTCTACGGAGCTTCGAAGGTGGCAGTGCTCAGCTACGCATTTTGGCAAAACCGGTTCGGCGGAGAGAGGGATGTGCTTGGCCGCAAGATTCGGCTGGATGAGTGCGAATACACGATCGTCGGCGTGATGCCGCGTAGCTTCGAGTTTCCGGCTGCGCGGACCAGCTTGCAGGCGACACCCGCGCTCTGGGTGCCAATGCAATTTGCGCCGAATGAATTGCGCGACCGGGCCGCCAGCTATGACGTGAGCATAGTCGCGCTGCTCAAAAACGGAGTTTCGCTCGCGGAAGCGCGACAGGATATGCGCCGCATTGTGGGCGAGTTCGAACGCGAACATCTATAACGGGAACCTAAAAACGCAAGTACGTGTGGATGCATTGGGGACCGAAGAGTTTGCCCGCAAGAAACCTGGTCTGTTGATCTTGTCGGCCGCGGTTGGGCTCGTGCTCTTGATTGACTGTGCCAATGTAGCCAATCGGCTGCTGGCCCGGGCCGGCGCGCGACGGCGGGAGATTGCAGTAAGGAGTGCGCTCGGCGCGAGCGGCTTGCGGTCGACACAGCAAATTCTGACGGAAAGCCTCGCCTTGAGCCTGTGTGGCGCAGTGCTTGGGTGCGGCTTGGCGCAATTGCTGCTGACCTTGGCCGCGAAGTTTGGGCCCCCGGAGCTGTCGGAATTGCAGAGCATGCATTTGGATTGGCGGGTGCTCGCAGCCGCACTGGCCATTTCCTTCGTGACGGGCATTGCATGCGGGTTAACTCCGGCGGCCGAATGGAGGAGCTGCAGCGCTGGCGACGCTTTGAAGCAGTCAGGACGAAGCGTCACAGACAGCCGCGCCAGCAGGAAGATGAAGAGCTCCCTGGTTGTAATGGAAGCGGCGTTGGCAGTCATGCTGCTGATCGGCGCGGGTCTGTTGATCCGGAGCTTTAAGACAATCCTGCGAGTACCGCCGGGTTTCGATCCGCATGGACTCCTTATTGTACGGACGTCCTTCAACCACCAGCGTTATAGCAGTCCGGATCAACGTCACAATACGGAGCGACTGATTATGGACCGGCTGCGAGCCATGCCCGAGGTCGAGACGGCTGCGTTGACGAGCCACATCCCTCTAGCAGACGGCCGCGGCATTGGCTTCGTAGTGGAGGGCGGAAACCCGAACGAGTTTCATTGGCCGGATAACGCGTTGGTGGATGGCTCATACTTCCAAACGATGAACATCCCCCTCATGCGCGGCAGGACATTCGGTCCGCAGGATACGTCACAGGCGCCGGATGCGGCAGTGATCAATGTCGCAAAGGCGCGGCGTTTTTGGCCGAAAGCGAATCCGCTCGGCAAGGGCTTGTTTTGGGGCGGACGCCATTTGCGAATTGTCGGCGCAGTTGGCAATGCGCAAATTAAGTCCCTCGACTCTGACCCTAGGCCGATGATCTACAACTCGGTCTACCAAATTGAGAGCGGCGCGACATCGAGCGCGGTTATTGTGATCCGCACGGGCGGCGATCTCCGGAACGTGACGGAGGCCGCACGCAAAGTAACCTGGTCCGCTGACAGAGGCCTGCCACTCTTCTCGGCCGGAAGCATGGAGGCGATTGTCAGACGTTCGCGCGCGGAAAGAAGATTTACCATGCTGTTGCTGGCAGCGGTTGCCGTCGTAGCGCTCGGCCTCGCGGTGATTGGCTTGTACAGCGTGCTGTCCTATGCGGTCACGCAGCACACTTCCGAGCTTGGGATGCGCCGGGCGGTGGGCGCCCAGCCTCAAAAGCTCATCTGGCTGGTGATGAAGGATGGTATGCAGTTGACATTGGCTGGAATCGCACTAGGAGCGGTGGGCGGCGGAGTGCCGGCGTTTGCGATGTTGAGGCTGCTCTTTGGAGTCCGGTCCCTCGATGTCGTTTCCTTCCTGGGTGCGGCAGCGGCGCTGCTGTTGACGGCACTGCTTGCGAGCCTGGTTCCCGCGCTGCGCGCCGCGCGCGTAGATCCGATGGTTGCGCTGCGCTGTGAGTAGAGGGGTTGTGTATGGGCTTCAGGAAACGGCGTAATCGTGATGACGAGCTCGATGAAGAGATTCGATCGCACTTGCAAATGGCGGCAGGCGATCGCATAGCAGACGGAGAAAGCGCGCAGGCTGCCGAGCAGGCAGCTAAGCGCGAACTCGGCAATGTTGATTTGATCAAAGAGGTTACGCGAGACATGTGGGAATGGAAATCGCTAGAGCGCTTGGCGCAAGACGTCCGTTACGGAGTGCGTGTGTTGCGCAGAAGTCCCGGCTATGCTGCTGTCGCGATCTTGTCCCTGGCGCTGGGCATCGGAGCGAATACCGCTATCTTCAGTTTGATCGACGCCGTGATGCTGAAGTCTTTGCCGGTTCGGAATCCGCAGGAACTTGTGACCGTTGGTGATCCGAGCCACACGGGGGGCCTTTCGGAAGGAAGCGGCGGCCGCGTCGATATTTTCTCATATCCCTTTTTTGAACGCATACGCGCTCGCAACACCGTTTTCACCGACGTCTTTGCGAGGTCGAGAACCGAGCGGCTCGAAGTGGCTCCAGAAGATGGATCGAAGACTGCCGGCAATCTCGAAGCGACTCGCTGCCGGTTTGTGAGTGGGAATTATTTCTCAGTCTTGGGGGTGTCTGCCGCACTGGGCCGCACGTTCACCGAGCAGGAAACACGCGTGCCGGCAACTGCGCCGGTGATTGTGATTAGCGACGGCTATTGGAAACGCCGGTTTGCGCGCAACCCGAACGCGCTCGGCCGGACTCTGGTAGTGAATGGCTCGAAATTCACGATTATTGGGGTCACGCCGCCCGCTTTTTCGGGCGAAACCGTGGGCGCTCCCGCCGACGTCTGGTTCCCGGCCACTATGCTCGTGCAAGCGAGTCCCGGCCATGACTATCTCAAAAACTCACAAGTGCACTGGCTGTTATTGATGGGCCGCTTGAAGCCCGGAGTTTCGCTTGGGGAGGCTGCGGCATCGGTGAATGTCCTCGGTAAGCAAATATTTGCCGAACTGTACAAAGGCAAAGCGCCACGCGAAGAATACGCGGAGTTGATGCGCCAGAAGATCGAAGTCTCGCCCGGTGCAAAGGGATTTTCCCGAATCCGCCGCGACTTCTCGTTGCCACTAATGATGTTGATGGGAACGGTAGGCCTGGTGCTGCTGATCTGCTGCGCGAATGTCGCGAATCTGCAGCTTGCGCGCGCGGCGGGCCGGCGAAGAGAGATGAGCCTGCGACTAGCGTTGGGCGCCGGGCGGGGCAGATTGTTGCGGCAACTCGTTACCGAGAGCCTTATCCTCGCTGCGGCCGGTGCTGCGCTGGCGCTTTGTTTTGCTGTTTGGGCCAGCCGCCTCTTGCTCAGGTTGACTTCGGCGAAGGACCAGTTGCCGGTAGACCTTCATCTCGACGGAGCAGTGCTGTTTTTCACCGCGGGCGTTGCGCTAACAGCTGGCTTGCTGTTCGGTCTCTTGCCAGCCTGGCAGAGCACGCGAATCGATCTGGTATCGGGTCTAAAGGAGAGTAAGAGCGGGGCAGGGCAGGGTTTTGCTCAAAATTTGGGAAAAGCGTTGATTGTGGCGCAAGTGATTTTTTCCGTGGTGCTGCTAGTCGGCGCCGGAATCTGTATACATACACTCGAAAACCTCAGGAACGTGGATGTCGGCTACGCCCGTTCGGGATTATTGCTCGCCCAACTGGATCACAAGACGGCAGGGTACACCGGCAAATCGATTGATGCAGTTACCCAGAGATTGCTTGAAAGGCTCCGACAAATACCAGAAGTGGAAGCTGTTACGGTCTCGGAGAACGGACTTTTCAGTGGCACGGATTCTTCGAGCGACGCGAAGATCGAGGGATACACATCGCGCTCCGATGAGAGCAGGGGAAACCAGTACGACCGAGTGGGACCGAACTATTTTCAGGTCGTCGGCACGCAGATTCTCGCCGGGCGGGGTATCGGACCGCAAGACGTGGCCACTTCGCCGCTCGTAGCCGTGATCAACGAGAAGATGGCGGATTTTTACTTTCCGCACGAGAATCCAATTGGCCGGCACATCATCGAAGGTGATTCGAAGCCGGTCCCTTTCACGATTGTGGGCGTGGTGCGGAATGCAAAGGAAAACAAGCTACGTGAAGCGACCCCGCGCCGCTACTACTCGGCTTATTTTCAACACACCGACGATATCGATATGGTCAACCTCGAAATCAGAACACGAGCGCCATCGGCGATGTTCATCGAGTCTGTGCGGCGTGCAATTCGTGACGTAGATCCACATCTTCCGATCACCAGTCTCGAGAGCGCCGATCAATTAATCGGTGACACGCTCGGCCAGGAGAAGCTTATCGCCAAGTTATCGAGTCTCTTTGGCTTGCTCGCACTCCTGCTGGCTGGCGTGGGACTCTACGGCGTAATGTCTTATATGACCGCGAGGAGAACAGTCGAAATTGGGATCCGCATGGCGCTCGGTGCGGAGCAGAGAAGGGTCATGAATCTGGTGCTTAAGGAAACCATCCGGCTGGTAGCGATTGGGCTCGCGATCGGCATTGGTGTCTCGGTCTGCCTGATCCGATTGATTCCGGGTATCTTGTTCGGCCTGTCGCCTTTCGATCCGATCACTTTGCTCTCAGCCGTAGCGGCCGTGATGATTGCCTGCGCTCTCGCCGCATTCTGGCCGGCATGGCGCGCCTCACGGGTCGATCCGACCATCGCCTTGCGATATGAATAGCTGAATCAAGGCTTTTTGAAAAGCTCTTCGCTGAGAGTCGCGCGAGCGCGTTCGAAACCGGCGGGTGTTATATGCACGGCGCCCTGGAAAGGATGGTCTATATCGGCTATCGTGACTAGCAGTAATGAAAGTAAAAGCGAGAGAACTGTCACTTGGACAAAGTGAAGCTTGAGATCCGAGCCTCCAAAGAGGCAGGCAGAGACGATGGTCACGATCGCCCCAACAATAAGCACCGCCCACAGTATTCCAGGCAACCCTGTATTTACCTGTAATTGACGCAAGCGGCGATGTTCGGTCATTTTCGATAGCTCCGTATAGGCATGATCGAGGCTCGTTTGCTCTGAAGTGGTATGAGCTTGCGCTGTTGTAACAGCTGCCCACAGCTTTTGAATACATCGATCGGAAGCGGGGCTAAGTGTCACTCTGCTCATGGCAGGCCACTCCTCGGTCAGCATGATGTCCACGTATTGTCCGGCGAGATCCTGAATCGCTTGCTTATCCGCGGCGGGCAGACCCTGCGCTGAACGAACCACGTTAACCAGGCAATTCGCCTCGGCTTCAGCGTTTCCGTCAGCTAACTCGAAGTTTGTCCAGACAGCGTAAAGCATGAAACCGACGACGACCGCGTACGTGGTGCCAAGCACCGTAATTTGCCAACCGATCAGGTCATTGTGCTGACGGCGCTGCTCGGGAGGCCAGAAGCGGTGAACCAGCAGCAGAAACACGAGGGAGCAGCCAATGATCACTACCATCAACAAGATGCTCTGGAATGTATTCAGCACAGGCCAGCATCATAGCTCAGTGAGACCATGAAACTTGACGCAACCGGATATCTGTGTCATTGGGGGCGGCCCCGCGGGGCTCGCGGCAGCTATTGCGTTGCGCTTGACCGGGGCATCGGTGCTGGTCCTCGATGCCAATACTCCACCGATAGACAAGGCGTGCGGTGAAGGTCTGATGCCGGACACGCTGAGAGCGTTGCGCGAACTGGGCATTCACATACCCAGGGGGGAAGGTTACATCTTTCGCAGCGTGCGATTCGTGCGAGGCCAATCTGAAGCTCAGGCAAATTTCCCAAGCGGATACGCCATCGGCCTGCGGAGAACGGTGCTGCATCGCGTGCTGGTCGAGCGCGCGCGGGAAACCGGCGTCGAATTGCAGTGGGGGCAAAGAACATAGGCGTGGCGGATGGAACCATTTCGACTTCAGGCACTGTACTGAAACCAAAACTGATTGTAGGAGCCGATGGCCAGAATTCGCGCGTACGGCAAGCCGCGGACCTCCATCACGCGACGCGTTACACGCCGCGATACGGATTCCGGCGGCACTATGCCTTAACGCCTTGGACTCCTTACGTGGAAGTGCATTGGGGTAAGCGCTGCCAGATCTATGTGACACCGATTTCGCCGAATGAGGTTGGCGTCGCTCTGCTGACTAGCGATCCGCGCCAGCGGCTCGACAGCGCTCTGCAGCTCTTCCCGCGATTGGCGGAACGGCTCTCAAGCGTGCAGCGAACCTCCTCCGAAAGAGGGGCAGCCACCGCCACGCGAACGTTGAGGAATGTGTGTGGCCCACGCGTCGCACTCATCGGCGACGCTTCTGGATCCGTCGATGCTATTACCGGCGAAGGCGTGGGACTTGCGGTTCGACAGGCATCGGCATTAGCGCAAGCCTTTCAATCCAACCGGCTCGAATCATACGCGCAGGCGCATCGCCGGATCCGGTCGCGTCCGGCAATCATGGCAGAGCTGTTGCTGACGCTCTCTAACCAGGAAGTAATCCAACGTTTTGTTGTGGCCGGGTTCGCACAGTTTCCGCGCCTGTTCGAGCGCATGCTGGCATTTCATATAGGCGATTACGCATCCGGCGCGGAGATCGCTACTGGCGCGGGAATTTCCTCGCGGGCAAACCCTGAACGCCTGAACAGCCAGTCGTAGATCCTCGCTACGCGAGTCCTCTCAATGAAAAAACTCATTATCGATGTGAGTACGATACTTACAAACACAATCGAGTAAGTAGTAGATTGCAAAGCTGCGCCACCCGGCAGATTCTGATCGAGCGGCATGGAAGCGAGCACAACAGCCGCCAGTCCTTTCGGACTCATGATCGCGACCAGCGAAGCATCCCGTACCGGAGTGGTGCGGCTCAACCCGAGCCACGCAGCCGGGATGCGTATCAGGAAAATAAGCCCGGTAAGCGCGAGCCCCGTGTAGACCAAGGGCAGATCGGCAAACCGGATCGATACGCCAACATATACGAAAAAGAATGTCTTGAGCAGGAAGACTACTTCCGCGAGAAAGTCGCGCTCTTGCTGATTGAGTGTAATGGCTTCATCAGGCAAGTAGCGGCGCATCCAGAAGATGCCATGGAAAACTCCGATATTGCCGAGGACCGCGCCGAATACTACTGCCGCGACATAGCCGCTGAATCCGAGAAGTTCAACGATGCCAAACAGTACAAAAACAAATGCGGGCGTTGTGAAAATCGAGTTTTCGAGAACGCGAATCCGGCGGAGCAAGGCGGACCAGAGGAAAGCACCCAGCGCGCCGAAGATCCCCGCGATCAGCAGTGTGGCGAGAATATTCCCCAACATCGGCCCTAAACGGAGCGTACCGAGCCGGAAGCTATCCATAAAACCGATTGCGACAACGATGCTGAGAACATCGCTTACCGCCGATTCCAGAAAGAGAATGGTTTTGGTCGAGGACGCCATGTGCATGCGCCGGGTAAGCGGGACAATCACCGCGGGCGAAGTAGAACCGACAATGGCGCCCAGCATAAAAGTCAAACGTGCACTGAGGCCGAGTAGGAAGTGAGCAGCGAACCCGATAGCAATCATCGTTATAAAGAAATTGACGAGCGTAAGGGTGAGGGTCGAGCGAATCGCGCCACGTAAAACGTCGAGATCGAGACTCAGTCCGGCCTCGAACAAGATGATGATTAGAGTGACGGTGGCAAAAACTGGTCCGATCAGCCCAAAGTTTTCCGGCTTCACGAGGTGGAGGACAGGCCCGAAGATAATGCCGATGATGGTCAGCAGGAGGAGGTCGGGAACGCGCGTCCTACTGAATATGCCCGTAAATGCATGGGCGCCGAAAATGAGCGCACCCACAACCAGGATGTTCGTAGCGACATGCATCGTTTAGGGAAACTTTTACAAGTATCACTCTTGTTTGATCGGTGAGCGCAGTCAAACAAGCACCTCAGATGCTGCGCACGGGCATATCGACAATGTCATCGATCTCAATCGTCTCTTTAACCACAAATGGCTCGCCGTATCTCACGCCGATCAAATTGCCATAGAAGCGGGCGATAGCCGCCAGGCGCTCCTCAACTTCGGCATGCGAAGGGAAAACGGTCGCGCCTTCGCTCGAATCCCCGTATTGCGAGACATAGCTGAAGAGGGCCGACATACGGCGATCGAATTGCCGCGTAATGTCTACGACAAAAGAAGGCGTTACGTTGGCGTAGAGCGACGAATACAAAATCTTAAATGGCCGGTGAGGAGGCACATCTTCTTCGAGCCGTTTCAGTCCGGCAAGGAAACAGGCTTCGTAGCCGATCTCGCAGGTGCGGTAGTGGTCGGGATGCCGGCCTGTCCAGTAAGGCAGGATCACAGCTCGTGGACGAATTCGGCGAATAACTCCGGCTAACGTCATGCGCGAGCTGATGTGATTCTCCAGCCGCGCGTCCGGCCAGCGCAGATTTTGACGCCATTGAAGGAGAAGATGCTGGGATGCCGTCTGAGATTCCTGAATGCGCAGCTCGGGCGTGCCGCGCGTCCCCATGTCCCCGGCTGTCAGATCCAGCACGCCGTTTCTGTAGCCCCGCTCGGCCATTCGAATGAGCGTGCCGCCGCAGGTCTGCTCGACATCATCGGGATGGGCGGCGATGGCCAGCACATCTAATGCACGCAAGTTCTCAAATGGCTCGTTCGGGTTGTGCATCGCTCGCCGAATCAGGAAGGGAAGTAGCGATAACGACGGCGATCGCCTACAAAGAGTCGGATGAGGAGAAGGCCCGCCAGGAACCCGCCTACATGGGCAAACCAGGCGATGTTCTGAGCCATAGTGACGGAGCTCAACGAGCCAAGTCCGCTTAGCAGCTGAAGCGCAAACCAATAAATCAGCATAAAGGCGGCAGGCAAGTCATACGTGGTGATGAAGAACACGATGAAGATCAACGTGACCACGCGCACTCGCGGGTATAGGATGAGAAACGCTCCCATAACGCCCGCAATCGCGCCGCTTGCTCCGATGGTCGGAACAGGGCTGCCGAGACTTGTGGCTACCTGGACTGCGGCTGAGGCAACCCCCGAGATGAGGTAGAAAACCAGAAAGCGTCCAGATCCCATCGCATCCTCAATGTGCGACCCGAAGACCCAGAGAAACCACATATTACCGATCAGGTGCAACCAGCCTCCATGCAGAAACATGGACGTGATGAAAGAAGGCAGATACAGATGGTCCGGTACCAGCGCGTAATGCTCGATGAACTGGTTTCGCAGATCGGCTGGTTGCGTCATTTCGAAGAGAAAGCACAGAATATTCCCCGCAATAAGCACGAGCGTCATCACGGGAGTGGAATTTCGCAGCAGCAGTGCACGGAGTGGGATCATCAGTTTCGAAGGGCGGAGCCGGCGCTTGCGGAGGCAACTTGCTCTACTATCTCATCGGCGAAACGGCGCCGGACTTTTGCCGATTTTGCGTCCGCAATTAATCTATGCACTTCCTGGCGGACAGGCACGTGGCCGCGTGCTCCGATAGCGGTGCAGTTTAAGGCCGCGGCGGCATTCGAGAAATCGAGAGCCGCTTCCATCGGCATGCCCTCGAGCATGGCGCAGCAGAAAGCTCCGTGGAAAACATCGCCGGCACCCGTAGTATCTGTGCAAGGGACTTCGAAAGCAGCGGAGTAATACCAAGCGCCCTGGTAGAAAGCCAGTGAGCCCTGGCTGCCGAGTGTCATGGCGGTGACGGCTGGCCCGTACTCGCGATGAAGCTTGAGCAGCGCTTCGAAAGGATCGTTTTCGCCGGTCCACTTCGCAGGCCAGGAAGAGCCTGCCACCAGATAATCGGTGTTTCTCAGAACGGAATCGAAGCCAGGGTAAACGGTATCCACATCGAGCGAAACGGGAATGCCGTGTTTATGCGCGATTCCGGCCGCGTAGGTGGCTGCGTCGACGTCATAGCCATCCAGGTGGAGCAGTCGCGAAACCTGTATGTCTGAAGCCCGAAGATCGCCGGTCCGGAGCCGCAAACACTCTGCCCGCTGCCAGAAAACCGTGCGCTCGCCAGTGCGCTCATCGATCACAATGTAAGCAGTCTGGTTTGGGCAACCATTGCGGACAATAAGTCCGCTGGTATCAACTCCGGTTCCTTCCAGACTCTCCCTCTGAAAATCGCCGCGAAGATCATCTCCGATCGTGCCGATATAACGCGCCTGCAGGCCGAGGCGCGCGCAAGTAACCACCGCCGTCGCCACTTGGCCGCCGGGACTTAGCAGTTCGCGGTCAAATGCCACTTTGCCGGCGTAGGAGGGAAACTCTTTTACTAAGAGAAGGGTGTCGGTTGCATTGAGTCCGATGCCCAGCACGTCGCATGCGTGGCTCACCTGAGCTCACTTCTTGATGGAATTGGGAACCTCGTAGAGGTAGATGATATGTACATCGCCCAGGTGCCCTGATGTTTCCCAGGTGTTGATCGGACTCCAGCCGTCGATCGGATAATCATAAGAGACAACCCGTGTATTCGGCTTCAGCTCGTGTTCGAGGTTCGGACGGAGAGTGTCGTTCGCCGTCGGGGCAAGGTAAAGAGTCACGACATTTGCGGCACTCAAATCCATCTTCATAAAATCGCCATGGATAATCTTGACCTGGCTCTCCAAACCCCTCTTTCGCACATCCTGGGCAGCTTTCTCGGCAAGGGCGCGCGAGATCTCAATTCCAACTGCTTTGACTCGGTACTTTTTAGCGGCCTTTAACAGGATACGGCCGTCGCCGCAGCCAAGGTCGTAGAGCGTTTCACCGGGTTTAAGGTTGGCCGCCTGTAGCATTTTGTCTACGGCGTTCTCTGGTGATCCCACCGAAGGAGCAAGCTTCTTAGTGTATGCATCCAGATCCGAATCCTGGCCCAGGCAGATCACGACCGTCCCGAGCAGACAAAATAAAGCCGGAATGCCGCGCCGCAGTTTGAACCTCATGCCGACTTCCCCTTTTCCGTCCAGTGTAACGCGCGCTCTTCGTACATCAAAGCTCTCAGTCCTGGCCAGCTGACTAGTGAGAGCCGCCCGAAACCGCGCTTTCCAGTGCCCGGTTCCGCTTTGTCCGCACGATGCGGTTCACCATTTCGCTGGTTGAAAACCAAAGATCGCGCGGGCGTGAGATGGTGTATTCGGTCCCGCGAAAAGCCCGGATCGCATGACTGATCGAATCCTTCCAGGGAACCGCCTGTGGATTCAAGTTGTAGTTCATGTAAAAGACCGGACACTCAATATCACCGATGCGCCGGAGATCCTCCTGGGGTACATCCGCGTTGAGCATGGCTTTCGGCCCCGCAAAGATGACGGCATCGGGATGCGCGGGGGCTGCGACTTCCTGCTCAATCAGGCCGGCGAGGAAATTGGTCTGGCTTTGCTTTTCGCCAAGCTGCTGGACATTTACGGTGCCCAGTTTGACTGTTTGCAGCGCCTTTCCCAAGGCGGGAAAGTCGATCTGATCGGCCGTTTCCTGCCTATACAGTACGCGCCCTTCTGTCATGTTGAAGGCGACCAACGATATTTTGCCAATGTGATCGTCGCGCTGAATCGCTTTCAAAATGCTAACCAGTGCATCAGTGTCGCTGCGTTGGAGTGCCGCCGAAAGGGAGTCCTGCGGCGCAAAATTCACCAACAGCTTCACATTAAGAACTTCGGCTCCTGGGCGGGGAGCACGTACTTTTGTGTCGTTGAGGAACGGTTCGGGCGGCGCTTCTGCAACATTATTTGGCGAGATGAATAAACTGATCGGACGGTCTTTCGGACCGAGTTCGGCCGCGAAATCCCATTCGGAAGAGCAGATCCGCTCTGACTGGTCCCGCATCAGCCAGTCGACGTGGTAGCTTCCCTCGCCCAGGTTGATTTCACCCTGCAGCAGGGCATCACCTTTGGCATCATCGGCTACTGCGGGAACGGCGAAATGCTGAACAAAATAGGCGGGATGGTTCGAGTCTGCTTGTGAACGGACGCGGAACACAACCGTCAGCATGCCCCCGTCTCCCGCAACCTCGCTCAACGGCACGGCTACCTGGTATCCGGCATGGAAACGAAGGTCGAAACCTAATTCGGCCTTTCGCTGTGTTACCGAACAGGGCAATTCCTGGCGCGAATCGGATGATTCGAAGATAGCCAGATCGGACGGTTGAATATTTACCGGATCGCCTGCTTCAGCGGGCTTAATCAAGATTTGGGACCACCCCGGCAAAGCGCAGGCAAACACAACCAGGGCTATAGGGGCGGAGCCGGCAATACAGGTAGCGCGGACCACCCGGAGCACATTCAACACGGGCGAACACGACAGACGAAATCGCGATGCCATTCATCCCCCAACTAGAACCGAACACACCAGCACCCAGGCAACTCGCTGGTGTCATAATTATCGCTCAATCGAAACGATGCAAGGTAAACGTTTTGTAACAAGTTTTGAGCTTCGTTCCAGTACTGGATTGAGATTTCTGGATCCGGCAAAGCCCTCACTTTTGACATCCATCCGTTTATCGCAGTCCTGAGGGACCTGCACGAGCGTGATATCGAAAGGGTTTCTGAGGAGATAGTCGTTCACATCAGACCAGCACCGCTTAGAGCGGGGCTGCAAGGCGATCCCTATAATGAGAAGCGAGGTAAACGAAAGGACGCGAATATTGCACTTAGTGCTGTTCCCCGCCGACCTGAGTCTGTGGGACATCATCCAAAACCTACGGCCGGTTCCCCTCGCTGTTGTTGCAATTCTGATTCTTTTTTCCTTGTTCTCATGGACGATTGCTTTCGCAAAGAGCAGCGTGTTCAGTCGTGCGCGGCGCGATAACCGGAATTTTCTGCGCGCGTTCCGAAAGGCCCAGAGCTTGCAATCGGTGGCAGTTGCAAGCGAGCAATTTGGCTCCGCGCCGCTGGTGGCGGTCTTTGATTTTGGCTATGGCGAGATCGAGCGCCAAATTAAACAACGCGGCGCGCTGGTGAACAAGGCGGCAATCGAACGCAGTCTGCAACTGGGTATAAGCGAGGAAGTGACGAAGCTCGAGATGAACATGAGCTGGCTGGCGACGGTAGCTTCTGTTTCGCCGTTTATCGGGCTCTTCGGCACGGTGTGGGGAATCATCGATGCATTCGAAGGCCTGGGCACTGCAGGGAGCGCAAGCTTACGCGCGGTTGCGCCGGGCATTTCAGAAGCCTTGGTGACGACCGCCATCGGCTTGGCGGCCGCCATTCCGGCTGCGATCTTTTACAACATTTTCGGAACGCGCATCAAGGAGATCGGCACGCGGATGGAGGACTTCGCGATTGAATTCCAGAACTTCGCGGATCGGGACTTTGGCGGCTGACGCGGGTTAATCGGCATGGCTTTTTCTTTTGGCGAAAGTGGAGGGGGACGACGCGGACGGCGCTTTGGCGCACCCACCGCCCTTTCAGAAATCAACATTGTTCCGCTGGTCGATGTCGTGCTGGTCTTGTTGATCATCTTCATGATTACAGCGAATGTGATGGAGTTTGGGCTCGATATAAGAGTTCCCACCGTGAAGCGCGTGCAAAACACGGCGCAAGATCTGCCAGTAGTAAGCATCACGAAGAACGGCGAATCTTTTTTGAACGATAGGCCGGTGAACATCAATTTGCTGGCCGAGGGAGTGCGGCAGCGCTTTCACGGTGCTACGGCGGTCTATGTGCGAGCCGATAAAGAGACGCCGTGGGACCCGATTGCGCAGATCGTGGCGGAGTTAGGCGAGGCCAAATTCGAAGTGAAGATGGTGACGGCGCCGATCGACTCCGCGGCCAGGCAACGGCGCTAGCCCATGTCAGGACACCTGGACGTTCTCGATGAGCGCGATCCGGTAGCGCTCCCTTTCTTTGGTGCGATTCTGCTGCACGCCGGCGTGATCGCGGTGCTTTTCGCCGGATGGTTCTGGATGAATCGCGCCCGAGAGACTTTCGGCGAAGCTCACCCGGCTGGCGGCCCGGCATACTCGGTTTCTTCCGTCCACAACATTCCGATCCCGCAGCGCCCGGCCCCTCCGAATCCAGTTGCGAACGATACGCAATCGATGGTTCCGAGCGCTCCTTCAAAACAGGAACTAGAGAAGAAGCCTCCCCTGCCTGATAAGAATGCAGTGGAGATTCCCGACAAGATGAAGCGTGAGGCTCCCAAGCCGCTGCCGAAGCAGCAGTACACGGCTCCGGCTCCTCAGAACCAGGTTTACAGCCGATCGCGGCAAGCGCTTTCCAATCCCATGTATGCGCAGCAGAGTGGTGCCGGGCAGGTAGGCATCGGACCTAACTCGCCGCTTGGAAACCGTTTAGGCTGGTATGCGGAGCTGGTCCGGCAACGCATCGCGCAGAATTGGCTAACGAATGGCCTGGATGCGCGCACGCAGTCGCAACCGGCCATTGTGAGCTTCTATATTATGCGCGATGGGACCATCCGCAATCCTCAGATCGTGGAGTCGAGCGGCAATCCCTCGGTAGATAATACGGCTCTGCGGGCCGTCTACGCAGCGAGTCCGCTGCCGCAGCTTCCGCCGCAAATTACCGAGAGTTACATCTCGGCTCAGTTTACTTTCAACTTACGCTAATGCGCATCCTAGTTTCGCTTCTTTTGCTATCGCTCAGTTCGCAATGGATATCTGCCGGGCAGCAGATTACCGGTCAGATTGTAAAGAATCCTGGCAAGCCTCTGGTGGCAGTGGCGGATTTTCGCGCTTCGGGCGGGGCGGCTGAGTTGATGGCGGCTTTCAACAGCACGGTGCAGAGCGATCTGGAAGGGTCTCCGCTCATCAACTTTGTTCCGAAGACACTTTACCCGCTGCAACTTCCTCAGCAGCCGAGCGATCTACAGGCGGGAGTGGCCGCGCCCACAGCGCGCGCTACCAAACCGCAGGGTAACCGGCTCACCGATTGGAGCCTGCCGCCCGTGGCGGCCAATTACTTGGGGATAGGTTATGGGGCCGAAGACCACGGCATGTTAGTGGCGTTCGGGTGGTTTTATACAACCGCGCCGAACATGCCCTCCTTGCAGCAAGCGCAGGTTTTCGGCAAGATCTACACGGCAGCGTTAACTCAGGAAGGAGCGGTAGATGCGGGACACCGCTATGCGGCTGATATTCTGGCCCAGTTCGGCGGTAAGAGTCTGGTAGGGACGCGCATCGTTTTCGTCTCAAACAGGACAGGCGCAAAAGAGATCTGGGTCATGAACTGGGACGGCACCGATGAGCGCCAACTGACGCGCTACGGTTCGATCAGCACGTTCCCATCGGCGTCGCCTGATGGACGGATAGCCGCGTTCACGACCTACGCCACTGGGTATCCAGCCATTCAGATGTTTTCGCTTGACACCGGGCGCAAATTGCCGTTTTATAACCAACGGGCCTCCATGAACGCATTTGTCAGTTTCACGCCTGATTCGAAGCGCATCATTCTCTCGTCAACAGCCGCGGGCGGCCCGGCGCAGTTGTATATGGCAAACGTGGACGGCAGCGGGCTGCACAGAATTACCTCTTCGACTTCGATAGAAGTGGAGCCGAAGATTAATCCCGTGACGGGAACGGACATGGTGGATGTGTCCGGGCGCTCGGGTTTTCCGCAGATTTACCAAATGAATCTGGAAGGTGCGAATATGCGGCGTCTGAGCGCTGGCACGGGAGAAGCTACTAATCCGGCCTGGAGCCCGGACGGTGCCCATATTGCCTTCGCCTGGACAAAAGGATTCGAGCCCGGAAACTATAACATTTTCCTCATGGATGTAGCTTCGGGACAGACTACGCAATTGACGGCCAACGAAGGACGCAACGAAAATCCTAGTTGGGCGCCCGACGGAGCGCATATCGTGTATGCTTCAAAGCGCGGCGGCCAATCGCAGATTTGGGAGATGAATGCTGACGGTACAGGCAAGCATGCCCTGACTAAATCGGGAAGCAACGAGAAACCGGTGTGGGTGAATGCCGAGAAGTAAGGCCGGGAAGTAAGTAAGATAAGCAATTGGAAAACGTTGGAGAACTTCAAACGATCATGAAAAGACGCGGAACATCGCTGACTATAAGCGTGGCTCTACTTCTGATATTGGCGGCTGCCAGCTGCAAGAAGAAAGCGCCACCCCCGCCACCCCCGCCGCCGCCGACGGCTGTTACGCCTCCAGCCAACAAGCCGGTAATCGAGTACTTTACGGCGGAGCCGGCGATGGTGAACAGCGGACAGCCGTCGTCGCTTCGCTGGTCGGTTACGGGTGCCGCAGGCGTGCAAATCGACAATAATATTGGAAGTGTAAGCTCGAACGGCCGGCGCGCGGTTTACCCGACGGCAACAACGACCTACCATTTAACTGCCACGGGACCGGGCGGCGAGGCCGATGGAGACGCCACGATTACGGTGAGCAGGCCTCCACCTCCCGCTCCCGTGCAAAACAACGCGCCCTCTATTCAGGACATCCTCGCCCATCAGGTGCAGGACATTCACTTTGACTACGATAAGAGCGAAGTGCGTCCCGATGATCAGCCGGTGCTGCAGGCGGATGCGGGCGCCTTGAAGCAGATTTTCTCGATGGACAGCAATTTCATCGTCACGGTTGAAGGGCATTGCGACGAGCGCGGCTCGGCTGAATACAACCTGGCCTTGGGGGACCGGCGGGCGGCAGCTACCAGAGATGCATTGGTAGCGTTGGGCGTTCCGAGCGACAAACTGAAGACGGTCAGCTATGGCAAAGAGCGGCCGCTATGCACCGATGCCACCGAGGATTGCTACGCGCGAAATCGCCGTGCTCACTTCTCAGCAACCCAGTAATCGGAATGCGGTCTGCCGGCGCTGGCCGATAGCTCGCGTTTCTCTTACACTTGAGGTATCTAGAAAAAAGCGGGGATAGATTCGATCTGTCCCCTTTTGCTTAGGAGTCGATCTCAATGAAATTTGTGCGTCTGGCAGCGCTGCTACTGACTTGCTCCAGTTTTTCGTTTGCTGTTAACAAAGACTTGGTCCAGCTACAGCGGGATCTCGAGGATCGCATTAATGCCATGCAGCAATCGATTGATTCGAAGCTCGACACTTTGAACGGGATGCTGCAGGCCATGCAAAACGATACACGGCGTACAGCGGATCAGCTCGCGACATTGCAGGACGCAGTCACTAACGGAGTAGCGAAATCGCTGGCTCCTGTCGGAGGCATGAATACTAAAGTCGACGCAATGGGAGACGACGTGCGCGCCCTGAAGGATTCGATGTCCGATGTGAGTTCGCGGCTCGAGCGCATGGATGCCAAGATCACCGATCTGAAGAATCAGCTGCAAGTGATTCAGAATCCGCCGGCTGCTCCAGGACCCGACGGACAGGGCGCGCCTCCGGCAAATAACGCGCCCGGCGGCCCCGGTGCTCCTTTAGGCCAAAGCGCCACGCCGCCAGCAGGAATGAGTGCTAATGAGAGCTATACGGCTGCGGTCCGCGACTTGCAAACGGGCAAAACGGAACTCGCCTATACCGAGTTCTCGCAATACCTACAATACTTCCCAAACACGGAGCTGGCTGCGAATGCGCAATATTATCTGGGCGAGATCAGTTATAACCGCGGCGATTACAACGGTGCAATCAAATCGTTCGACGCGGTACTCGAGCGCTATCCCGATAATCCGAAGACGCCGGATGCGCACTACATGAAAGCTATGGCCTTGATGAAATCCAATCAGCGGACCCGGGCCGCGGGCGAGTTCCGGTTGCTGGTGCAGAACTATCCGCATACAGAAGACGCGCGGAAGGCACTGGCCCAGTTGCGGACGCTCGGCGCTTCGCCGGCGACGGCTACGGCCAAGCGGCATCAGTAGACGGATTTAACCGGCTGCTCGACCGCAACCACCTTGCCCCCGATGTTTTCGATGCCATTGCCGTTAGCAGGCGGGAAGACGAGGTTAGTGCTCACTACTCGACCGCTATCCGCGAACACCTCGATAGAACAACGATCGACCAGCACTTTGATTTCGAGGCTTTTCTCGCTGGTAGCAAGTGGCGCTTCGATGCGGGCCGGGAAATCAGGGCTGAAGCTGGTAAGGCCAGAGTGCCTGCGGTCGACAAACAGCACCTTTTTCATCGGATCGTATCCCACCGAAGTGTAATTCTCCGTGTTCGCGAGCAGCTTCAAGCCGACTTCCCTGCCCTTACTCGTATCGAGCGAGAAGGCGAGGATAAAGGAGCGCGTTGGCCGGGCGACGTCAGTTGAGTCAGCGAGCTGTTCAATCGGTTCGATCGGTTGCTGATAAAGCCGAATGCCGGCAGGCGTCCTGCGCAGCGACAATTCACGGGGAAACGTCATTTGGCCGCGCCACGGGCTGGTTGGGAGCTTCGCGGCGTACTGCCAATTATCCATCCAGCCGATCATCACGGGCTTCTGACCGCGCGGCAATCCATTGAAGGTCAACGCGCAATAACAATCCTTCCCGTAGTCGGTCCACAGGGTCAGAGCAGACGGATTGTCGTTAGTGAAGCGCGTGCCGTCGAAGCGCCCGATAAAATATTGCTCGCCTGAGCCGCCGAGCCGCGCGCCAGGGTTGAGACCGATTTTCATGACCCAGCGCGTTTCGCCCGCGTGGCCCTCGACGGGTAGTTCAAAGAGTTCAGGACACTCCCACTGCCCGCCCGTCGCGCCCGCCGGGCCAAACTCGCTGATCGTGTTCCAATGTTTCAGGTCGGACGAGGCATAGAGCCGCACCTTGTGATCGTTGGGCAGCGAGACCGCCATGACCCAGTGCTTTGCCTGGCTCGACCAGAATACTTTGGGGTCGCGAAAATCGGACATATTAAGGTTCAAAACAGGGTTGGCTGAGTATTTTGTCCAGGTCCGGCCCCGGTCATTGCTGTAGGCAAGGTTTTGGGTCTGGAGCGCCGGTTTGGTTTTGATCTCGGCAGTGTGACCGGTGTAAATGGCGACTAGACAAGGCTTGCCCTGAGCACAGAAGCCGCTCGAATTGTGCTCGTCTACAACAGTGCTGCCGGTGAAGATCATGACACCGTTCTCTTCGGGGAGCGCGACAGACAACTCCTGCCAGTGGAGGAGATCGCGACTGACGGCGTGGCCCCAACTCATGTGCCCCCACTCGTCCCCGAACGGATTGTATTGGAAAAAAAGATGGTACTCGCCTTGGAAGTAGACGAGGCCGTTCGGATCGTTCGTCCAGTGTTCGCGCGGGGAAAAGTGGTATTGCGGGCGGTACGGCTGATCGTAGGCGGGAGGGATCGCTTGCCCGGCCGACAACGCCAGCAGAACAAGACTCAATAAACCAGTTCGAAGAATCCGCACTCAGAAAGCATACGTCAGAGGCGGTGACCGGAACTCAAACAGGCTTCGCCAGAGTTTCTGTTCTCGCCGCTAAACCCGTATCCGATTCGCCTCCCTTGGACGCCGCTGCCGCAGCAGCTATCAGCTGTATTTCGTACCACTCAAAAGCGTCACGGGCGCGGATCTGCTGGTCGCGGCACGGTCTTGCCTCCGGCGGCATAAGTTTTGTGGTAGAGGACAAGGATGTCCTGCGTGATATCGAGTCATTTGCCGAGTAAAGAATCGGCGTATTCGGGTCTCCCGCCCCCAGAACCAGCTAGTAACCGTTGTCCTTCGCGAACTTGGTTACGACGGCCATCAGCCGCTGGCTCAAATTCTGCAGTACTGTTTGCTGTTCAGTGCGAATCGCTTCGTCAGCATCCTGTGTATCTCGTTCCAGCCTTTTTTCTTAAGGTTAAGGTCTCCTGCCATTTGAGCTTTCTTTTTCGTCATTCAGGAGATTTGCTCCTTGCTAAGCTGCTCTCCAGCTGAGCGATGTCCTGCTGCCGCGCGCTGAACTCCCTTTGTTTGGGCGCAACTTTGGCCACTAGATCCTGCAATGCCTTCTGGCCCTCCTGGTTACTAGCCAGAGCTTTTTGAATGTTGATGACGCCGATCTTGCTCGGGGCTTGTTGTGCCGTAAGACTGGCGCAGAATAGCAGCAAACCTGCGAAAGCTGTCCTTTCTATTTTCATCGGATACTTGAATCCTCATTTCGCTCTTGCACGTCGATCATGCTTGCCGCGCTTCCTGTACTAAAGGGAACGAGCTTTCTTTGACTTCTTGCGGAATTTTCGGACGTCATTTAGAGGCGCAGCTTCCAGACCTGTACGCGCAGGCTCGGGCAGCTAGTCTGCAGCTCTCCTTTAAAGCATTCGCTGAGCGGCTTCAGGCCATTGCCCGTTCGAATCTGCCCGCAGCCGCGAGATCGGAGCAGATTGCCAAATTTTGGCGGAAGCTTCATGTAGAAGACCTGGCCCTAGCCCAAGCTTGCGCTCTCGGGAAGGAGCTTGCCTGGGAATCTTTCCTGAAGCAGTACGGTCGAAGACTGTATTGGGCGGCTTGCAAAATCGTCAAAGATGAAGTTCAGGCACGGGAACTTGCAGATAGCTTGTGCAGCGATCTGTTCTACAGCGCAAAGTTGGCTTCTTGCAGCGGTCGAGGTTCACTAGAGAGCTGGCTCAAAGCGACGATGTTTCGGGCTCACGTCGACCATTACAGATCGGAGCGCCGCTACCAAAACTTCGAGGAAAATATCGATCTCATTAGAGACGATCACGCAGGAGGCTTAGATCTGAGAGCGCGGCAAGACGGTTTTCTCGAGGCGAGTCTGAAAAATACTATACGGGAAGCGGAACTGAGGAAAGACTCATGCTGGCAGCTTTTTTCTGGGACGGCCGCAGCTTGGGACAGATCGCTTTGATGCTTCGCGTGCATGAATCCACAGTGAGCGGGCGCCTTAAAAGATCGCTTAAAGCAATTCGCAAGGGCGTAGTCCGTAAGCTGCAGAATCACGGAGTCGATCAACTCGCGATCACTGAGTTGTTGCAAGCGGGTGTGAGGGACGTTTCGTTCGATTTGCGCGCCGAGTTGCTCGCCGGAAGCAAGATGGTTTGAGGAGCGATGATCGAATCCGCACACCCAGATCCCGACCTAATGGCAGCTTTCGCCGCCGGTGCGGCAACAAACCGCGAACGCCGGGAACTGCTCATCCACTTGGCGGAGTGCCGGACGTGCCGCGAGTGCCTGGACTTCATGGATGAAACGCCAATGGTCGCGAACGGACTAGGCCCAACTAGCTGGCGGCGATATGCAAGCTGGGTGGCAGTGGCGGTTATTACGTGCGCAATATCGATGACGCTTTGGCAACTCCTGCACTCAAAGCTCTTGAACGAAAAGAACCCGCCCGTTGCCGAGTACCGCGTTCACAAGAGCCGCTATAACTTTCAGCATGTTTCGCTTGCGGCGATAACTCCGCCGGTACCGCCGCGTTTCAGATGGGTATCAGTACTTCCCCTCGATTTGCGGCCGCAGCTAAATCAAATTATCGTGAAAGGGCAAAACGGAGAGAGATGGATAACGCTCGCGCTGCCCAGGAGCGCGTTTGATACTAGCGGAATGCAACCTGCCAGTACTGCGAACTGAAAGAGGGCCTTGCTATGCTAGCCACGCCCCTGCCGCATGCCGTCGCTCCCCAAAGTTCTTCCCCGTTTGTGCGTAGCGCTGGGTTTTCCGACTGCGGCCGAGTTGGGACAGGCGGCGGAGCGGGAGTATAAAGACGGGACAACGCTCCTAGAATTCCGGCTCGATCATCTACCCGACCCGGCGAGCGGGTTGGAGCTGATACGGAAGTTCCGCCGGGTGCATGCTGACACACATATCCTGGCGACCTGTAGGCATCGTCATGCGCAAGGGCATTTTGCAGGCAGCACTGAGAAGCAGATAGCGATTCTCAAGGCGAGCGCCGAGGCGGGCGCTTCCTTCGTCGATCTCGAGATTGAGACGGCGGAGAAGGCGAAGCCGGAAGCCCTTTCGTTGAGGGAGCGGACGCTGCTGGTTGTTTCGTATCACAATTTTCAAAGCACGCCGGCTCTGGATGCGGTGCTGAGACGACTGCGCAAGGTGCCGGCTGACATTTACAAGATTGCGACGACGGCGCGCAGGCCGACGGATAATCTGCGCGTGATTCAGCTGGTTAGGGAAAATGAGCACTCAGTGCTGGTGGCAGTGGCGATGTCGGAAACAGGAGCGGCGAGTCGGATTCTGTTGCCCTCGCTTGGTTCCGCGTTCACCTATGCCGCGCCGTGCAACGGGGCGGGAACGGCGCCCGGCCAGATCCCGGCGAAAACGATGCGCTCGCTTTACCGTTCGGAAAAGCTGACAAAGCAGAGCCGGGTTTATGGCATTATCGCGGACCCGGTCTCGCATTCGAAGTCTCCGTTCATTCATAACCGGGCGTTTCAGGCCCGCCGTTTGGACGCTGTATATGTGCCCTTTCTGGTAAGCCAGGGGCAGCTTGGCGATTGGATGAATTTTGCCGGCAGCCTGCCGGTTGTTGGATTCAGCGTGACGATCCCGCATAAATGCAGAATCGTGCGTTATCTGGACGCAGTGGATCCTCTGGCGCGGCGCATTGGGGCGGTAAATACAGTTTGGCGCAAAGCAGGAAAATGGCGCGGTGCTAATACTGATACGGAGGGCGTGCTGAAGCCTTTGAGCCGGCATCTCCGGCTGGCCAATTCGTCGGTGCTCATTGCGGGTTATGGCGGCGCGGCGCGAGCGGCGGCAGTGGCACTGCATGAAGCGCGAGCCAAAGTTACCATCACCGGGCGCAACCTTGGGCAGGCGCAAACTCTGGCGCGAGTAGTGAAAGGAGAAGCGCTCACACTCAAGCAAGCACAGAGCCGGGATTTCGATGTGCTGGTACATGCGACTCCGGTGGGCATGCTGCCAAACGTGAATGAGTCGCTTTTTGCGGATCGCATACCGGCGCAGGTGGTGCTCGACATGGTGTACAACCCGCATGAGACACTTTTGCTGAAGCGGGCGAAGGTACAAGGCTTGACGGTGATTCCGGGAGCGGAGATGCTGCTGGAACAAGCCGTTTCGCAATTTGAGATCTGGACGGGTGAAAGCGCGCCGCGCGAAGTAATGAAGAGGGCGCTCGAAATGCATCTTTAAGGGCCGCCGCACGCACTGCTTCTATAATGTGCGCATGATCCCGCTCATGACACGGCGTAGGTGGACTGCTTTGCTGATAGCGACGCCGTTAGCCGCGCAGGTTACCTCAACAGCCCCGCCAACGGGCGCCCCGGCGCCGCCGAAGCCGCCTGCTACACCCCAGGAACGCATGCAAAAAGCATATGCGGATGTTCGCCAGGTGAGCGACAAATTATCGAAGATCGAGGTGCCAATGAATGTCGAGCCGGCTTTTTCGTTCCGGGCTTAAGCCGAGATGCCGAAGCTTGACCAGGCGGGAGTACCGTTCGCGACAATCACCGAACTGAATGCAGCGCTACGCGCCCGTGAAATCTCAGCGGTCGAGCTTACGAAGATCTTTGGGAAGCGGCTGGAGAAGCTTGGCCCTGAGTACAACGCGCTAGCGTGTTCGCTGGTGAAACAGGGCAAGCAGCAGGCAAAGGATGCAGATACCGAGTTCAAACGCCAGCGCTTTCGCGGACCTCTGCAGGGTGTCCCGTACGCTGTAAAAGACTTGATTGCAGTGGCGAAGCATGCCACGACGTGGGGCGCCAAACCCTTTGCCGATCAGGTCTTCGAAGAAGATGCGACTGTGATTCAACGGCTCAACGGTCAGACGGCAGTGCTGATTGGGAAGCTTTCGATGGTGGAACTGGCCGGCGGCGGAGGGTACAGCTCGGCAGCGGCTTCGCTGCAGGGTCCGGGCTTGAATCCATGGAACAAAATGTACTGGTCGGGCGGCTCATCAAGCGGCTCCGGAGCGGCGGTAGCGGCGGGGCTGGTGCCGTATGCGCTCGGGTCGGAGACTTCAGGTTCGATTCTGACGCCAGCTTCCTATTGTGGCGTGAGCGGGTTACGGCCGAGCTACGGCTTAGTGAGCCGGCATGGCGCGATGCCGCTCTCGTGGACGCTAGACAAGGTCGGTGTGCTGGCACGCTCGGCAGATGACTGCGGCTGGGTGCTGCGCACAATTGCCGGGCGGGACGATAATGACTCGGGATCCGCCCGCAAGAGTTTCTACTACGCGCCGCAAAATTACAGACGTTTTGGAGATACGAAAATCGGCTATGCCGAAATCGACTTCGCGGAGTGGCCAGACGAGCAGTTACGGCCGGCGTTTCAAAGCGCGTTAGCAGCCTTCAAATCGATCGGCGCAAACATGGTCGAAAGCAGGCTTCCAGATTTTCCGTATGGCCCGGTGATCGGAGCGATTATCGATGCGGAAGCTGCTTCGGTCTTTGAGCAGTTCATCCGGAGCGGGCGCGTCGATCAACTGGCTGATCAGAGTCAGATCGATGGATTGAAAGCTTCGCTGACCTACTCGGCAGTCGATTACTTGAAGGCGATGAGAGTGCGAACGCAGATCCAGACAGCTTTCCGCGGCCTCTTCGCGAATGTGGATCTGCTGCTAGCGCCTACACACTTCAGTCCCCCGGACCGAGCCGACCAGCCGTTCGACGAGACGGAACCCAAGCGGCCGCAACAGCGGGGCGTAGGCGCCGGGCTGATACCGGCATCGAATCTGGGTGGGCTGCCGGCGATTACGATTCCTTGCGGATTCGTCAACGGGCTGCCAATCGGACTGCAAATTGTAGGGCCGCCATTTTCTGAAAACCGAATGCTGGCGTTTGCGCGGGAGTTTCAGAATCGAACGAACTTCCATAAGCAGCATCCGCCGGCAGCGGCTTAAGAGCTTGTTGAACTTCACCAAGCCCGCCGAAAGTTGATCGCGGTGTAGAGCAGGCGTTTTCGCCTGCATTCGAATATGTGGACCGAAGGGTCGAGCTGCGGCGGACTTGGAGTCCACGCCACTTAAATGCTTCCCGAGTTTACAAGACCGATGGTGGCCACCAGTAACAGCGTGACGATGAAGACCAGCAGGACGCCAGCGCGACGCCAGTTCGGCAAAACGGCATGAGCGCCGAAGAACAGAAAACTGCCGCTAACAATCGCAATAACGGCGGAAGTCCACCAAGCCCCAAAAGCAGCCGAGCCCGACCTGCTGGCGTAAGGCTCCACGAAAGCGCCGATGAGTGTGACGAGTTCCACGGCAATTGCCACAACGGCCGCCTTGCTCGCTGAACCGATGCTTTGACGGGCAACCCATCCGATTGCGATTCCTTCGGGGATTTTGTGCAGGGCCAGGCCGAGCGGCGCCGTGATGCTCGCCATTTGTAAACTCTCGACGGCACGGACGCTCCAGCCGTCGAGAAAACTATGCACCGCCGTTGCCGTCAGTATAGGCGTCAAGGCGGCGCGGCCAGCACCGTGAGTTGGGCGAATGAATAGCCGGTCTATCAATGCCAGAGCGAGGCATGCCGCAAGAGTAAGTGCGGAGGCGGAAAGCCAGCCGGAGGCGGCCGCTATTTCGGGAACGAGCCAAAACAGGGAAATGCCAAATAGAAGCCCACCTCCCGCGGCGGCCAAGTAGCAGGAAATCTTCTGCGATTCTCCAAGCAACACTCCAGCTATCACGCCGACGATCGCCAGAAATGTCAGCAGAGACGCTACGGCCATCTACTGGCCGGAGACCTTGACGACGAAATAGCTAAACGGCTTGCTTTTCTCAATCAGGAGCTGATGAGGGGTGCCGGCCGGGATATGGATAATGTCGCCAGCAGCGAGAGCATGCCGTTCGCCGCCTTCGATGCCGGAGCCGCGGATCTCGCCGGTCTTGACGGTGTGTCCGCTTAGGAGCTTGCCTCCGGTAACAATCGTTGCACTGCCGCTCTCGACGATGAAGATGTCGGCCTCACTCTGGTGGAGCTCGGAGGAGCCGGTTTCCTCTCGATAGGCGAGCATCAAGTAGTGATTGCCGTAACGAGCCAGATCCCGGCTGGCGAAGCTCGTGCGTTTAGTAGCCAGAGCTTGCGACATCGCCTGGATCTCGTTAGTGGTGTAGATGTCGACAGTAGCGGCTGAAACAGCCGAGGCGAGAGAAAAAGCAGTAAGAGAAGAGATAAGTAGTTTCACGTCGATAGACCTCGATCTGAAATGAGGAAGATAAACAGCAATAATAGCTGGCCCGAATCACCCGTTTCGCAGAGGCACAATCGGCAGAATCCATAGAGAGATTTCGGAAAGAGAGTCCCAATTCATACCCCGGAATGCTTTTCCGCCGCCATAAAAAGATTTCAATTCACTCGTTTGAACAAAGCTGGCGCGGGGCCGGCGCCATTTACTAACGTGTACTCTCCCCCGGGCGTTCGGACGCAAATTCCAAGTAGCGCGCATGAGCAGCAGCCCAGGTAAAATGCTTACGCACGAAGTCGTGCAGGTTTTTTCCCTGGCGGGCCGCTTCCTGTGGGTCCGCTAGGAATGTTTGGATCGCTTGCGCTAGAAGATCGGGTCGCTCGGGAGGAACGACCAGGCCGGATTCGCCATCCTCGACCAATTCATCGACACCGCAAGACCTTGTCGATACTACCGGGATTTGAGTCGCTGCGGCCTCGAGCAGTGCCATCGCAAAGCCCTCGCCACAAACTCCCTTTTCCCATCGGGACGAAAGAACGAACAGATCGCTCGATCGCAGCAGTGCCGCTACACCGCTATGCGGTATGTTGCGGAGGAGCAGAATATCTTGCTCTAAACCTAACGTACTTACAAGCTGTTGAGTCGCCAGAAATTCGTTATTTGGCTGGCCCACGATGACGAGGCAGATGTCCTCTCGAGACTGGCGAACCTGCGCAAAGGCTTTGAGCAGTACATCATGAGCTTTCTTGTATTCGAACGCGCCTACGCTCAGGATCTGTATTCGATCCCTGAAGCTATTAGGTAAGTCGAAGCAGGAGTCCGCGCTCGCCAAAAAGCGATCGATATCAATCCCGTTTCGAACTGGAGCAATCTTCCCTGCGCATTCAGGGACTAACATCAGAATCTCTTCCCCGAGTCCCTCGGAACAGGGTATAAGTAAATCGGCTCCGCGTAATAGCAGACGCGACCAAATGCGCTCCAGACCCTTACTCTGAATCATCGAGCGAATGTCTGAGCCGTGAAAAGAAAGGAACAGTTTCCCGCGAAAACAACCAGTCCGCCTGAATAACATGAGGACGAAACACTCCAGGCCAACGAAGTGTGGGTTGAGTATTTTTATCCGATGTTCTTTACAGATCGCGTGGAGTCGCCAGAAAAGCGCGGGTGCGCGAAAACAGAATGAAAGAAAGGCTCGCAACGGGCGGAGCGGGTGGTACGGCGTCGGAAGCGGCAATCGAAGACAGGGAATCTCCGGTATGCCGGCCGGTTCTGCGCTACCCTCAACAACTTCGATGACAATGGGATCGATTCGGCCGGAGCTCGCAAACTCGCGCACCAGATTGCGCACAACTTCGTTGACGCCTCCGAGATTTGCGACGGGCCACCCGACGATAAAAGCTTGCTTGGCGCGTTCGGATTCACCTGTAAAAGTCTTAGCAGGCATGGATACCCGATCGGCTGTCCTCACATCAGTGAAAGCCCAGCGGCGGTACGCACCGTGCGTGAGTCTCAAAGAAACCGCTCCAGTAACGATCAGCTTCCACGGACATAAGCGATCGGTTCGTACGTGTCATCGCGACCACCGGCATTGACTCAGTTTAGCGAGTGGGGGCACCCGAACCAGCAGGTTCAGCAGTGAAACGGGCCAGGAAATGGCTTTGCTGAACCTGAATGGCACCCAGCTGGCTACCGAGCTGGCCAAGGAGAGCAATTTGGTTGAAATCGCCGGGACTGCCGTAAGCCAGATAATCTGCATGCGAGCCGGTAAATTCTCGATCGGTAGCAGGTTCGTTGAAAGTGATAGCGCAGCAGCGAAGTAAGCGTTTGAAAGCTACGTAAGTGAAATCGGACCGGGAGGGGGCGACGAAGTAAAGCCGAGGCTCGATCAAGGGCGCGTAATGAACCAGATAAAAAAAATCGAGCGGGCTGAGGACAGCGATGGGAAGTCGGCTGTGATCTGAAAGAAGGAGCGGATTTAATGCCATTGGCTGACGGGGGGTGGTATCGAGAGCGTACTTCGAGCTCGGTTCCTGCAGCCACTCGCCGCGACCATCGTTGCGATCCGCAATAAGGCGGAAGAATTGGATTCCGCACGCAGCAAGCAGCAGAGCTACCAAAGCGAGCGATAGCCAGTTGCGGTGAGCACGCCAACTCGAGCCGATGCCGATCAGGATGCACAAGCCGGCAAGAGCGGACAGGAAATACCGGCTAAAGAAAGGCCCTTGCACCAGTTTGCCGAGAGCAACGCCGAAGGCCGGAAGGGTGGTGAGCGCAAGACCGAGGACGAGGTCTTGGGTTGTTGCCGGCGAGAGCGCCGTGTCGCCACACTCCGCGGTCGGTTGACGCAGAAATGAGCGTAAGGCGAAGAGCACCAGGGAAGCGACCACAACCAGGATGCACGGCGCCAGAAGAAAAACGTAGAAGTGCGCGACCTGAGTCCAACCGGCGACCGCGACTTGAGAGAAGGTGGTAACGGCAGCGAGCTTCCGATAAGAACGCAGCAGCGGAATGTAGAGAAGGCAAGCGGTCAGTGAGGGTACCGCCAAGCACAGCCACACTGCCCATTCGATGCGCCGGGCGCGAAAAACGCGAAAGATCTGGACCAGCGCAAACGGGGCCACAAGGACAAGCGCAAAACAGTGAGTCATGAACGCGCAGAAGAGGAACGCAGCGAAGGCAAGCAGCCAGCGCACTCTGGGTGTTGCAGTCTCAACGGCCATTTGCCAGCAGACGAGGGCCAATCCGGCAAAGCCCAGCACGATTCCGTGCGGACGGGCTTCATAGGCGTAGAAGTAAGCGCCGGTCGTCATCGGAAACAGCATAGCGGCCAGGCCTGGGGATGTTCCGGCGCGGCGGCTTACGAAGCGGAACAAGCACAGGCAAAATATCCAGAAGCCGAGGATTTCCGGCAAGCGTGTGCTGACAGTCCCTTCCCCGAAGAGGAGATTACTCCAGCGGGTCAGCAGATAAAAAAGCGGCGGGTTGAAATCGATCCCGCTGTTCAGGGCATTCCAGAGTGCATGAAAAGTGGGCAGACGGGAAAAATAAAGGGTGAACAGCTCGTCGTACCAGAAGAATTTTTCCGAAGCACGCAGCGAGACATCAGCGAAGTAGAATAACGAAAAGGAGATAAGGAGCACCGGGCGCAGGCGGATATGAAAGAATCGGCCAGCTGCCTGGATTGTGCTTATTTCGCTTGCGGCGGCGGACACCTTCCAAGTTTACGCGCTGGCTTAGATGGTGCTCAGGGGCCGGTCGATTGTAATCTTTGTGTCACTGGAACTACGAGTTCCGATATCTGAGGTAGTATAAGTAAACCCGCGCACAGAAAGCAGGGATAGGGAATCCGTCACGCACTCCCCTAATAGCTACTTTGCATGCTGAGAGATTTTGCTACGTCGCTGTTTCCGTTCGCCACCCTGCTCCTGATCCCCGTTTCCACGGTGGGGCAACTCTTGCCTGCGGGTACGGGTTTGGAAGTACGGCTCTCGGTAGCGACGGGATCCCGCATCTCACATCCAGGCGATCCGATCAAGGCGGTTGTGATCGCACCGGTGTTTGCGGGCGGGCAGCTGGTGATTGGGCAAGGTGTCACTGTTTCGGGAGTAGTGGAAAACGTGGAGCGCGTGGGATTAGGGCTCAAGCACTTGACGTCTGAAATTGAATACCGCTTTGATTCGGTGCAAGAGCCTGACGGCACGACCGTTCCCTTACAAGCTAGAGTGAGGGAGGTGGAAACCGCCAAGGAGCGGGTGAACGCGCAGGGCATGATCAGCGGCATTTATCCGACAGCGAATCTATCTTCGGGGGTAGCACTTTACGCGCTCCCAATGTTGTGCACCCAACCAGGAGTTGGAGCGGTGGTTCTAGGGATAAAAACGATCATCGCGCGATCGCCTGATCCCGAAATCTATTTCCCGGTAGGCACGGAGATGATTCTGGAACTCACCTCCCCGGCGGATATCCCGAGCTCGAGTGTTTTGCAGGACCGGTTTGCGCCGCTCGATGCAGCGGAGGCTGCCGAAGCACGGCAAGTACTTGCAAAGCTACCCGAGCAGCGGACCGACAGAGGGCACAATCACCCTTCCGATCTGGTGAACATTCTTTTTCTCGGAAGCCGCGGAGCCATTGATCGGGCATTCGAGGCGGCGGGATGGTCGGGCGCGCAAGAGAGATCGCTCAGGTCCATCTATCGCATGTACCACTGCATGGTGCAGCGCATCGGTTACAGCATGGCCCCAATGGGAAACCTGAGATTGAACGGCGTGACGGCCGACGCGGAGTATCAGAAGAGCCTGGATACTTTCTCAAAACGCCACCATTTGCGTTTGTGGAAGCAAGGGCAGGAAGACGCCTGGCTGAGTGCCGCAACCGAAGATACAGGGTATATGATGCGGGGGATGCACCTGACGCACGCCACGGACTCGTTCATCGATAACGAGCGGGCGAAGGTGCTGAATGACCTCGCGATGACAGGATGCGTGGCCGGCGCGACACTGATGGAGCGCGACTCCTCTGCATATACCGACGGGAGTGAGAGCTCTATCCAGACCGATGGGAAGGTCGCGGTCATTCAAATGAACGACTGCGAACACCCGCGGACAACGCGCGTGCCAATCGCGAACCCGGGCCAGCGCGGACGGGCGGTTCAAGCGCTGGTGGCCATGCGAAACGACCTGATTCGAAGTAATCCCATCTCGCTGGCTTACAACACCAGCAGTATGCTCAGGGATCACGAGCGGGCATTGGCGAGCGAATCCATGTTTGCTTCGGGCCCAAACCGGAGGAAGACCGGATCGCGGGAAAGCAGCGTGCAGCCTAAGTGGGTGCGGTCGAGCGTGTTGGATGGGACGGCGGCGCGAATGAACGCTGAGGAAGCAAAGAATTCTTTGGCTGCTCAACGCTGAGGGAAATAAGAGCTGACCGCTGGCTGGCCTTCGGACTTCAAGCCCCCGCCGCGCACGTTAGCGTTGCATGCATAAATTATCCGTCGTCATTCCCGTATATCAGGATGAGTTTTCCATCAGGAAAAACTTCTTAATCCTGAAGGCGGCACTGGACCGGGCAAGCGGGCAATTCAGCTACGAAGTGATCCTGGTGAACGACGGCTCGCGCGATAACTCCATTCTAGTCTTGGAGCAGATTCACGACGAATATCCGGGGCAGGCCGGGGTAGTGAACTTGACCCGCAATTTCGGCCAGGTGGCAGCCATTTCCGCGGGTCTGGGACGCTGCACGGGAGATTGCGCGGCGGTTATCTCAAGCGACCTGCAGGACCCGCCTGAACTGATCCTGCAAATGTTTGAGCGCTGGCGAAGCGGGGCGAAGACGGTAATCGGCGTGAGGGAGTCGCGGGGGGATTCGCGTTTCAGTAAACTCACCTCGCGTTTGTTTTACCGGCTGATGCAACATTACGCGTTGCCTGAGATTCCGGTCAGCGGCTTCGATTTTTTTCTGCTGGACAGAACCGTGATTGATCGGGTGCTGCACTCGGCGGAACGAAATGGATTCTTGCAGGGGCAGATTCTATCGGCTAGCGATAAGGTGGCCCAAATTCCGTATAGACGACGGGAACGGGAAACAGGGAAATCAGGCTGGACGCTGCTGCGCAAGTTAAAGTATTTCGTGGACGGATTCGTAGCGTACTCGTTTGTGCCTATCCGGCTTATTGCCCTCCTTGGGATTGTGGCATTTATCTTGGCCGTGCTTTTATCCCTGGCTCTGATTGCGCAGCGCCTATTTCTTGGGACAGAGGCGCCAGGGTGGAGTTCGGTGATGATCGCGTTGCTGGTTTTGCACGGGTTCGAGTTACTGGCGATCGGCATCGTAGGAGAGTACGTATGGCGGGCACTCGACCAGGTGCGGCCCCGGCCGCTGTATCTGATCGACTATTTCAAGCCCCCGGTCGTGGAGATCGATCGGTGAAGCCGTTGCTCGTCGTCGGCAGTTCCGGGCATGCCAGTGCTGTACTCGAAGCCATAGAACTGCAGGGGGAGTTTGAAGTAGGTGGGCTGCTGGATTCGTTCGCGCCGAAGGGCGCGAGAAAGCATGGTTATCCGGTTTGCGGAACCGTTGAAGAAGCTTCTGAGTTGAGCGATGCCTATACGTGCCGCTCGTTTTTTGTGGCGATTGGCGACAATTGGGCACGGTGGAAAATTGCTCAAACGCTCTGGGCCACGGTAGAGCATGCAGAGTTTCCGGTTGTTGTGCACCCGAGCGTGCTGGTCTCCAGATCGGCGCGGATCGGCCCGGGAAGTGTGATCATGGCGGGCTCGGTAATAGCAACGAAGGCCGTCATAGGAGAAGGCTGTATTGTGTACACGGCCTCGACTGTCGATCACGATTGCCGGATGGACGATTACGCAAGCATCGCGCCGGGCGTTCATCTGGGCGGGGGAGCAGGGATCGGAGTGCGAAGCAGCATCGGAATCGGCTCGACATTGCGCGAGAAGGTTTGGATAGGACGCGATAGCGTGATCGGCGCGGGAAGTGTGGTCTTGGATGACATACCGGACGACACGGTCGCTTATGGAGTGCCGGCTAAGGTGATTCGGCGCAGGGCGGCGGACGAAAAATATATGCGTTAGGTTGATGCGGTGGGAACAGCAGAAACAATCTCGCAGTTTCAGGAACTGGCGATTTGCACGGGGAAGCCTTTCTTCAGTGAGCCGCTCCATGTGGGGCGGCCCAATGTCGGTTCGGAGGAAGCGCTGCTGAGGAGGATACGCGAGATCGTCGAGCGCCGCTGGTTCACCAACTACGGCCCGATGGTCCAGGAGTTCGAGGGCCGGCTGAAGCAAATGCTCGGAGTACGGCATTGCATACCGATCTGCAACGCAACGGTCGCGCTCGAGATAGCAATCAGGGCAGCGGAGCTGAAGGGCGAAGTGATTGTGCCGTCGTTTACCTTCGTGGCGACCGCGCATGCACTGCAATGGCAGGAGATCACGCCGGTATTCTGCGACGTTGCAGCCGGTTCGCATAACCTGGATCCCGAACAAGCAGAACGGTTGATCACGCCGCGAACTTCGGGGATCATCGGCGTGCACGTGTGGGGAAAGCCTTGCGCGCACGGCGAATTGGCGGATTTGGCGCGGCGGCGCGGACTCAAGCTGATATACGACGCCTCCCACGCTTTTGGGTGCTCAATTGGCGGAACCGCCGATTGGCAATTTTGGGTTATGCGAAGTGTTCAGCTTTCATGCCACCAAATTTTTCAACTCATTCGAAGGCGGCGCGATTGCGACGAATGACGACGAACTCGCGCGGAAGATCCGGCTGATGAAGAATTTCGGCTTTTCCGGCGTCGACCAGGTCACGTTTGTTGGCACCAACGGCAAGATGAGCGAAATTTCGGCGGCGATGGGCATCACGGGGCTTGAAAGCCTGAGCCGATTTGTCGAAACGAACCGGCTCAATTTTCAACTCTATTGCTCCTTGACGGAGCAGATGAAGGGCGTTAAGATGGTTCGCTTCGACGAGCGCGAGCGCAACAACTTTCAATATATCGTGTTTGAAATCTATGAGGACGTGACCGGCATCGGCCGGGACGAATTGGTTCAAATCCTTACGGCCGAGAACGTTCTGGCGCGGCGCTATTTCTATCCGGGATGCCACCGGATGGAACCTTACAGGTCGTACTTCCCGCATGCCGGATTGTTGTTGCCGCATACGGAAGAGTTGTGCGAACGGGTTTTAGTGCTGCCTACTGGAACAGCCATCGGCGCGCACGACATCCAGGCGATTTGCGGAATTATCCGGACGGCACTGGCTTACCCGGACGAGTGCAAGGCTCTGCTGGGCGCTCGCGCATAACGAGTTGCCGGCCGCGGTTCCGGAATGTGAGCGCCCGTCGAATCGCCCTGTTTTCGATCGACTACTTCCCTATCACTTGCCTGCTCCTGCGTGGTACTCTTTAGCTTCTTATTAAGTTATGGCTGACCGGAAGTTGCAGGTCGTGCCCATCGGAGGGCTGGGCGAGTTCGGAATGAACTCCATGGCCTTGCGCTATGGCGACGACATCATTGTTATCGATGCCGGCATGATGTTCCCGGAATCTGAACTGCTCGGCGTCGATATCGTCACGCCGGATTTCAGTTACCTGGAGCAACATTCCAGCATGGTTCGCGGCCTGATCCTCACACACGGGCATGAGGATCACATCGGCGGCGTTCCTTTTCTTCTCTCTCAGCTGAATGTGCCGGTCTACGGCACCGAATTCACGTTGGCTTTGGTCGAGCGTAGGCTGGATGAGCATGAAATGCTCGACCAGGCAAAGCTCCATGTTGTCAAACCAGGGGATCGCATCACGCTTGGTCCTTTTGAAATCGAATTCATTCGCGTCACCCACTCGATCGTAAGCGCGGTCGCCTTGGCGATCACCACTCCGCTCGGCGTAGTGATTCATACCGGCGATTTCAAAGTCGATCCAACCCCCACAGACAACGAGCTCTTCGATCTCCACACCTTCGCCGATTATGGCAAGCGCGGCGTTCTTCTTCTGCTTTCGGATTCGACCAATGTCGACCGTCCGGGATATACCGAGAGCGAGCGGGCCGTGCGGCCGCGTCTCGAAGATTTGTTCGCGCGCAGCGAACGCCGGCTGATCATCTCGTGTTTCAGCAGTTCCATCCATCGCCTTCAGCAGATCCTCGACTTGGCGGACGAGTATGGAAGAAAGGTCGCGTTCCTCGGCCGGAGCATGCTTAACGTTACGGAGATCGCGCACAATCTCGGCCTGCTCTCAATCCCGGATTCGACCCTGCTTCGTCCTCAGGACATCATGCAGATGGCCCCTGAGAAGGTTGCTGTAGTGGTTTCGGGGACGCAGGGCGAGCCGATGTCCGCGCTATCGCGTGTCGCGGTCGATAATCACCGGCATCTCTTCTTGCAGCCGGGCGACACGGTCGCGCTCAGCTCGCGTATCATTCCGGGCAACGAGAAGGCAATCGGCCGCATGATGAACCACATCGCCAGGCGCGGCGCAGAGCTCGTTTATGGCACTATGAAGCCGCCGGTTCACGTGTCTGGCCATGCCAGCGAGGAGGAGCTGAAACTCATTCTCAACCTGGTTCGGCCGCGGTATTTCATCCCTATTCACGGCGAATATCGCCAGCTCTCGAAACACGCGGCGCTCGCTCAGCATTTGCGCTTCGCTGGTTTGGAAGATACTTTCGTGCTCGAAACCGGCGATACGCTCGAGATCGATCATTTGGGAGCACGGCGTGGCGGGAAAATTACGGTTGGACGCGTCTGCATCGATTCCGGCTCTCTCGACGACGTAGTGGAAGACATCATCATTCGGGATCGCCGCCATCTCTCTGAAGACGGCTTCGTGCTTCCGATTATTGCCATCAATAAGCACAGCGGTAAAAGCGAGGGTTTGCCCGAAATCGTGAGCCGCGGATTTGTTTCCGGTGACGGCTCATCTGTGCTGCAGGACGCTCGCGGCGTAGTAGCGCGCACTCTGGAATCGTCTACCGCGGAGGAACGGGGCGATTGGGGCGTAATGCAGGAAAAAATTCGGGCCGACTTGAAGCGTTTTTTGAACAAGCAGACCCAACGCCGTCCACTCATCATCCCCGTGATCCTCGAAGTCTGATTCATCAACAACCGCCGAGATCTCGTTCCATTTCCCTCATGCTCCGAGAAGGGCAACCCGGTTTTCTCTCGGTTGAGAGTGCCCGGCAATACAACTGAATTATGATTGTCCGCGATCAGCCCGAGACAGCAAATGGGTGTCCCGTTCTGCGAAGGCAGGAACCACGGCCGAAAGGCACACATGCGAGCTGGAACCCGGTTTAAACGTCTTTGCGCGCTCCTCCGAAGCGCGCGTCAGGAGAAGTGTGTTTTCTCTTGTTATCGACTTACATGGAGGTCGGCCATGCGGACAGAAGATCGACGCTGCTGTCCGATAACGGCCAGAAACCCGGTTATTAGAAAAGTGGGAATCGACCCAGCCGCTCGCATCGGGTCCGAGTAGCTGTCGTATTACGAGCAGACCAGACGTGAGTACGTAACGCTTGCTGGATCGGTGCAGACGCCGACCCATATGCGGTGCTATTCAGTGTATATTCGTTCGCCCGCATCACGGAGTACGTCGCGGATCGCATCCGAGCTGAGGAATATACTACGCAAACGTTTGTCATCAATGCGATCGGCGACATATCGGATGTTTGAAACGGCCAGTCTGTATGCCCTGATGGAGGCATCAGGATCGCCGCATTGCATCTCTATTCGGCCGAGCATCGCATGCGCCCGCCAGGCACACAGAGCGGCAGGATAGCGTTTAAGCATGGAACATGCTGCTGTTATCTCTTCTGCAGCCGTCTTGAAATCGGCGGAGAGCATCGCAATTCGCGAGAGCAACGTGCGCGCGATGACAATGTATTTGTGTGCGCCGTATTGAGTCGCGTTCTCCAGCAACGCGATTGCGTCTGTTCTGGCCAACGTCTGCTCGGCTCGCGCATGAAGGAATCGGATTTCGAAGCGCCACCGAAACCACGCGTCATCTGAAAGCAGGGACGCGGCGGTTTTCATCGCGGAGCAAACAGTCGCGTGATCATTCGAGTGCAGGTGATCCATCGCCAGATTGATGACGGAATTAACCTCGGCTTCTCCAAAGCCCGCTTCATGCCCAATGGCAGCGCCTTCCCGATCGAAAGCCTTCGCCCCTTCAAAGTCCTGCATTTCACGATGGATCCAACCGAATGCGTTCGGCATGCGCGATAACCAGAAAATTTCGCCATTGCGCTTCGCGATGTCCATGGCACAGCTCAGCACTGCAAGCGCCTCAGACACTCGACCCAGATTCGCCAGCGTGAGGCCGAGGAAATAATTCGCCTTCACAAACTCGAATGCGTCACTGAGCTCGAGCGCGAGTTCGCTTTGTTTTCGGAACATCTGTTCCGCATCTTCGTATTCCGAGCGGAAGAAGCAGAGGCGCGCACGTACATCGAGACTGTCGAGAAGCGTCTTCCTGTCTAGCGAAAGAGAACATTCCATCAACGTCCGCAGCTTGTCTTCCGCCGAAGACAAATCGCCGGACGCGAGATGCCCCTGCGCCATCAAAGCAAGAGCGCGCAGGCGACCGGCTTCGTTCGCTGCGGACACTCGAAGAACGTCCTCAAGCGTCGATTGCATCTCATCCAAGCGGTGAGACCAAAAAAGCGTATTGCCGAGCGTGTACAGCGCGGCGCACTCGAGTTCCGCCGAGCCCGCCCTGCGCGCACGTTGGATCATCTCTCTGCTGTCGGCGATCGACAAATCGAAACGGCCCTCGCGAGGTAGACGGCTGCGCGTTTTTCGTAAATCCTGAACTGAGCCTCGGCACGGGCGCTCTCTGCCAACCTCGCGGACACTTCGAGGGCGTGCGTGTAATGCTCTTCAGCCTGACTGTTGGCGTACATGTTTCGCGCGTTGGCGGCTGCAATCATGAGAAACTCGATGGCGCGCACCCAGTTGCGCCCGCGCTCGAAATGCATCGCGAGTTGCCCGGCAATGCGCGACGCTAGCTCGCCGTAATGTTTCAGCAACTGCTCGCCGGCTATAGCGTGTAATTGTGTTCGCCGCGCGGCAACGATCTCTTCGTAGAAGACATTCTGGTAAAGCGCGTGGGCAAAGGCATAGCGCGTCACGAGAGTGCCATCCGGCAACTCTTCTTCCCCGAGAACTCGGAGCAGCCGGTGGTTCTGAGCGAGAGATACCAGCCCTTCTTCGACACGCAACAGTTCGGTATCAAGCAGCCGGGCGACTACGCTGGAGAGGAACTCCTCGCCTTCGATACTGGCGTACTGCAGTGCCAGACGGGCATCGGGTTCGAGTACTTCGCTCTTCTGACGGATCATCGCGCGCACGCTATCCGGGATCTTCTGCACCATCTGAGCCGGAGGGCTCGCGATATTCCAGCTCACGCCGTCATGAACGATATCGCCGGAACAGGCGAGAAAATCCAGCAGGCTTACTGTAAACAGAGGATTGCCGTCCGTCCTCTTCCAGATCAGAGACGCAAACTCGTCCGGAAACTGATTTGGCTCGAATCGGCGGCAAAGCAGAATGCAGACTTCGTCGTCGGTGAGCGCGTCCAGCACGATCTCGTCGCACGACTGCCGCGCTTTCATGTCTGCGATGCAGTTCTTCAGAGTGTGATGCGGGATCTGGATATCCTCAGGACGGACTGTGGCGAGCACCAGTACCCTCTGTGTCTCTACCCGGTAACATAAATGTCCCAGCAGGTCGATGGTGGGACGATCCGCCCACTGCAGGTCTTCAAGAAGTAGAAGCAACGGGGCGTCCAGCGAGAGCGCCCCCAGAGCATCTCCGATCTCACGCAACATGCGCTGCTTCGTCGCCCCCGCCGTCTCGGACCGCAGTGCGCTCATTTCCGCTTCTGAATTAAAGGCAGGCAATTGCAGACACCAGGTGGGGGCTTGTCTGCGGAGGTGATTCCCGATCTGATTTCCGTGCTCACGCAGCAATCCGGAAAGCGCGTCCAAGAACGGAAGATAGGATTCGCCCGGACCGTATTGCTCCACCGAGCGACCCGTCGCAACGCGCAATTCCGGATGCCGAGGGTGAATCGAGTTTATAAACCGTTCAGCGAGTGAGGATTTGCCCATGCCGGCTTCGCCGGTAAGAAAAACGAGCTTGCCGCCGCCCCCGAGCATGTTTTCGAAATGCCCTTCGAGCCGCTTCATCTCGAGCTCGCGACCCACGAAGCTATGAGCAATCTTCTGAGCCCGCCGCTCGGAAGCGGGATGGCTCGTGGAGAACGGTGTTGTGCCGTTTCCTTCGCCAGTTGAAGTTTGGGCCGATGCAGGGCCAGGCCATATCGAATCGGCTCCGGCCTCTTGTTGATCCAAAGCTCGGCAGGTTGTTAATGTGGCGGCAAAACGATAACCGCGTTTCGGGACGGTGACGATGTATTTGTGGTCCCGCGGACCCTCGCCCAGTATCTTGCGCAGAGTGGAAACATTCCTTGCCAGGCTGCCTTCCTCTACAAATGCGTCTTGCCAGACCCGTCTGAGCAGGTCTTCTTTATCAGCGACCCTGCCGCCACTCTCAACCAGCGCCGAAAGCGTGTCATAGAGCCTGGGCACGAGGGGGATGATTTCGCTTCCTCTGAAGAGAAGGCGCTGGTCCCGGTCAAGCCGGTAAGGTCCAAACTTGAGACTTTGACTTGACTGGGGCGCCATATCGATTTCAGGATTTTATCCAAATTTCTTCCGAATGTGCGAAGGACATTCGCGGCGATTACGCTGTACTCTAGCGTTGGGCGATCAGGATAGGTGGCGGCAGTGTAAGGCACCGGTAAGACAAAGCATTTTTACAAGGCAAACAATGGACACGCTAACAGTCACTTTCATCAGCCCCAGTCCGGAAGCGAATGGGGTTGTCGGCAGAACCATATCTGAGTTGAGAAAACCTTGTCGCGGCATGGCAGGAAATTTCACGAATACACGCGCTCATCCTGGCAAGAACGCCTCATTTGTCGCGCTTGCGGCGGCGATTTCGGCAATAGCTCTTTTCTCGCCACCGGCGATCCAGGCTAGGCCTAAGCCTTGCAAGGGCAACTCTTACACAGGATGCTTTCGTTCCGGTCCCGAAGTAGTATGCAGCCCCGTTACCGTCGGCACCGGCGCATCAGGTCATTGCGAGGAGCTCGGTCACCGTCCGAAGGGTGAACGCGAATGCGTGTGCGTGGGGGCGCCCCCACCTCCCCAGGTGGGCTCGACGAACGTCGTGACGTATCACAACGATCCACAGCGCACGGGCTGGAACGCGACTGAGAATGTCTTGACGACCGCCAACGTCAAACATGGCAGCTTTGGGTTTTACACACACGTCGCCTTGGATGATCGGATCGACACCCAGCCCCTGGTGGTGGGAAATGTGAGCATTGACGGCGTCGCCCGTGAGGTCGTCTATGTCGCCACCGAGGGCAATACGGTTTATGCGATCGACCCCGGCGCTGGAAATGAGTCGTTGCCGCCTAAGGCTGCCACCGTTCTTATAAAAAGGAACCTTGGCCCTCCGGTGTCTTGGCCGCTCAGATGCTCTGATAGCGGATGTCTTGGCCGCGGATGTCCTGACAGCAGCGGAGGTAATGTCGGTATCAACGGCACGCCCACGATTAATATAAACAGTCAAACAATGTATGTGATTGCATATACATCCCTGAGCGGCAAGCCGACGTACCAATTACACGCGCTGGACCTGCGAACACTCAACGATAAGTCCGGTTCGCCCGTTAGCGTGGCTGCCTCACACACTCTGACGAACGGCTCCAAGTATATTTTTGATGCCACTATCCAGCGACAGCGGCCAGGTCTGTTGCTCGCCGATGGAAATGTGTACGCGGGTTTTGGCAGTTTCTGCGACTTTAACTCCGCCTCGCGTGGATGGCTATTAGGATGGAACGCGGGAACATTGGCCCCCCTCCCTGCCAACGAGCTTACAGATACCGAGACTACAGCAGCAGGCTCACCGGGTTGTCCAGCATCTAATCCCCATTGTTTGCTCTCGTCAATTTGGATGTCTGGATATGGCCTTGCCGCCGAGACGCCAGGCGATCTTTTCTTTGTCACAGTCGAGGCAGCGCAAGCGGCTGCGCGCTTCAACCCAGAATGGCGCAGCAAGTTTTTACACCTGGCGATGCGCCGCGAACGTCGGATCGCCAAGGTAGCCATGGCGCGCAAACTCGCCGTAAATCTGTATTGGATGTGGCGTAAGCAGAGGAGCCTTCAGCCGTCAGTAGAAGTCGGTTCGTACGCGGGATAGCTCGTAACGGCGTATGGTGTGAAGTCGATCACCGCAACACTGATCGAGCGTCCCGCTCCCTGAAGGGAGTTCGAAGTAGTAATCATGGTCGATGTTGTGACCGGAGAGATGCTTGGGTCGGACTGAGTTCCACCCGGAAGATTAATCGACGAGCCTTCGGGTCGTATGGCGTGTATTTTCAGGTCGCAGCGGCGCGCAGTGGACTCTTCAGAGTGCATACAGGAGAATTGCGTTCATGAATCACTTGACAACCGTCGTGGTTGTTAGAGATGCGCCGTTACTCAAGATTATGCTTTGCGAGCACCTTGCTAGAAAGCGCCTATGAAACTCTATAAGCGGCTTCTAAGATGAATCCACTGATGATAAATTGAAAATTCGTGAAAACGGCGGAATTGCTGCGATTCAATGGCGCTGTCGAACGGAATCCCGCCATTGATGCGTGGATGAAAGAGCATGCGGGCGAGCTGGGAGCCATCGCGCAGCAGTGGTTTGAGGTGATGCGAAAGTGCGGGGACGAAGTCCGGGAGCTTTTGCATGACGGATGTCCGGTTGCATGTTTGGGAGATGCGCCCTTCGGCTACGTCAACGTATTCACCTCCCACGTCAACGTGGGGTTCTTTCATGGCGCATCGCTGTCGGATCCGGCCCGCCTGTTGCAAGGCACTGGCAAGTTCATGCGCCATGTCAAACTGAGACCGCGAACAGCCGCGAACGCCCCAGCTCTAAGCAGGCTCATCGACACGGCGTACTCGGATATAAAGGCGCGCGTCGAAAACGGCTAGCTCAGTAGAACCGCCTTGAGGCCGACGTGGAAGTGAACCTCCATTCGTAACGGTCGGCCATCGTAGAGTAGTCACCTCCGACGCGTGACGCACGGGCGCCGAGTATGCCGCATACGGCAGCTGTGGCAATGCTAGATTGGTCGTAAAATGATAGCCGGTATTGAGCAGATCGAAGCACACCGCCCGGCGCTGACGGGCCACTGCTACCGGATGCTCGGCTCAGCAGTCGACGCCGATGACGCCACCCAGGAAACCATCATTCGAGCATGGAAGAATGCCGATCAGTTCGACGGACGGGCAGCTTTACTGACCTGGTTGTATCGCATTGCAACCAACGTTTGCATCGCTGAACTGGCCCATCGCAGGCGTCGTGCGCGCCCAATGGAAGAGCGCCCGGCCGGTGCACCTACCGATGCGTTGGTCCAGCACCCGCGCACGCATTGGATTGAGCCCGTTCCGGATGCGCGTGTAATACCAGCAGACGCCAACCCTTTCGAACGCGCGATGCTGCGCCAAAGCATCCGGCTCGCGTTCGTCGCTGCTCTCCAGAGTCTCGCCCCTAAACAGCGCGCCGCGTTACTTCTCGTCGAAGTGCTCGGCTGGTCTGTCGCCGAGGTGGCGGAAACACTGGGCACGTCCATTGCTTCTGTCAACAGCGCACTTCAGAGGGCTCGCGCTACTCTCGCGGGTCGGAATTGGCGCGCCGTCGCGTCCGCACTGACGGAATCCCAGGAACAGATGCTGAATCGATACGTCGCCGCTTTTGAAAGTTATGACGTCGATCAACTGGTAGCGCTGTTGCGGGATGAGGCGACGTTTTCCATGCCCCCTTACGCCCTCTGGCTTCAAGGCCTGGAATCCGTCCGCACTTGGCTTCTCGGTATCGGCTCGGGCTGCCGGGGTTCTCGCCTTCTGGCAACTGCGGCATGCGGTTCGCCGGCTTTTGGTCAGTACAAGGTAGACCCCGATGGTGGGCATAAGCCGTTCGCTTTAGTCGTTCTTGAACTCTCCGGGGACCACATTGCAGGCTGGAACTCGTTTCTGGACGCGGAGACGCTCTTTCCCAAGTTCGAATTGCCGCCACACCTTCCCGCGTGACCCTTGAGCGCTGATCGATCAGCTATTTTTTCCGCCGGCACCGATGAATTTAGCGAGATTCGTCAATCTAACATCCTGTAAGGGCAAAAATGACCGGTCTGTGACACGATGCGGGACAGCCTTGCCAGTCACGGCTCAATTAAGGCACAACGGCACATCAGTTGTCGACAGTTTCCCCAGCTGTCTCGTGGCAAGGTGCTTTACTCACTGACTCTACGAACTAGTGAAAGATTTGGAAGCTGGAGCTTGAGTTGACCTTGAAGTCATACAGGTCGTTTTCAGTGTCAGGAGCCTGGTTATGCAAGCTTTTCTGATTTACCGGCGCGCATCGGCGCGCTTTACGCTCTTGGGCTATGTTCTCGCGCTAATTCTACCCTCCGCCGTCTTCCCGCAGTCGATCACCACGGGCTCGGTAACCGGTATCGTCACGGACCAGACGGGGGCTGCAGTTCCCAATGCAACGGTCACTTTGACGGAATCGGGGACCAATGTGTCGCAAGCAACGGACACGGGCGCTCAGGGCGATTACCGGTTTGCGTTTGTCGCTCCAGGCAGTTACCGAGTAGAGGTCACCCAATCTGGATTTCGACCGAAGGCTGTCGAAAATGCCATCGTCGTTGCCGGGCAACCCACTTCCGCCAACTTTCAACTCGCATTGGCATCGGCGCAGCAAACAGTCGACGTGGCGGAGGCGATTAGCACCTTACAAACGCAAAATGCAGATACAACTACTACATTCAACGCTCAGATGATTCAGAACTTGCCCAATCCAGGGGGTGATCTCACATACGTGGCGCAAACCGCGCCTGGGGTAGTAATGAACACCCAGGCCGGTTACGGCAACTTCGCGGCAGAGGGCATGCCCGGAACATCGAATCTCTTCAGCGTCAATGGCCAGAACTACAACGATTCCTTCGCTAACCTCAATAACAGCGGAGCTTCCAATCTGCTGCTTGGTTCAAACGATATCGCTGAGGCAAACATAATCAACAACGCGTATTCGGGGCAGTATGGACAGTACGCCGGTACGCAGATCACTTACATTACAAAATCCGGAAGCAATGAGTTTCATGGCGACGCAATTTACATGTGGAACGGCCGCGCCTTGAACGCGAACCAGTTTTTCAGCAATCAAGTAGGGCAGCCCACGCCATTCAATAACTTCAACCAGTGGGCCGCGGGGATGCAGGGCCCGATCTGGAAAAACCGCACGTTCTTCGACGTTGACTATGAAGGCCTTCGGAACGTACTGCCGACGGCAAGTGCCCTGACACTCGTCCCCAGCCAGCAATTCCAGGCGGCAACTTTGGCGAATTTAGCCGTGGTAGGTCAAGCCTCGGAGATTCCGTTTTACAACAAGATCTTTGCGGTGTACAACGGGGCGCCTTCCATCGGCGGGGCCACGCCGGTTCCAGCTTCGCAAGGATATGGTTGCCAGGGTTTCACGGGCTTGCCGGCCGGCGTTCCCTGCGCGGACGAGTTCCGCACAACGCCTCCGAATGCTAACAAGGAGTATCAGTGGTCGGCGCGAGTGGACCACAACTTTAGCGACAAAGACCACGGCTACATTCGCGTGCTGCGCGACAACGGATACCAGCCGACGTTCACCAGCCCCTTCGGCCCAACCTTTAATGCACAAAGCAATCAGCCTCAAATGAACGCACAGCTTAGCGAGACGCACACGTTCGGGCCAAACACAGTAAACCAATTCAGCGGGTCCGCGTTCTTCAATGCGTCTACCTTCGCACCCAGTAATCCGGCTGCAGAACTCGCGGCATTGCCGACTTTCGTGAACTTCTCGGGCGGCGCTTTCGCGTCGGTAGGCGCTTTTGCCCAGCCCGGCGGTTTCTTCTATCCGCAAGGAACCCGAGTGTTCCAGTACCAGATTCTCGACGACTTTTCGCATGTTCGTGGGAAGCACACACTTCGCGCGGGGTTCAGTTGGCTTCACGACAACGTCACCGATTTAGATTTCCAGGCGCTCGGCGGCCCGCTTTACGGAGCGATAACGACCAACTTGACCGATTTCTTCAATGGGGCCGGCCCCAACACCTCTCTAAATCAAGCTTTTCCGTCATCGCAGGAACAGGGCTTGCGCTACAACACGTTGGGCGGATACGTTGCCGACGATTGGAAAGTCAGCAACGCCTTGACCATCTCCTTGAATCTGCGGCTCGAAAGCTATGTTAATCCCACATGCGATGCAAATTGTTTCTCTCGCCTGACGACGATCTTCAACGGCTCGCCCATGGCGAACGCGGCGTCTACGCCGTACAACCAATTCATCGTATCGGGGCAGCACACCGCTTATGCCAATACGCAAACGGTGGTCTGGGAACCCAGGGTGGGAATTGCCTGGAGACCTTTCCGTACCAGTAACACGGTTATTCGAACGGGCGCCGGCATTTTCGCCGATGAGCTGCCGGGGTTATTGGCGGAAGGCGCCGCTCTCAATTCGCCGGGGCTCAATGCATTCACCATCGGAAACGGCGCAATCGCGCCCGGCGTCCCCGGAAGCCTCTTCACCACCACGGCGGCGGCCAACCAAGCACTTAGTTCACAATTTGCTTCCGGTGGAAGTTTCAATTCCATTTCCGCCGCGGTGCCCGGCTTTGCTGCACCGAGTTTCGTCTCTTTCCCGAGCTACTTCCAGCAACCTACCTACTACAAATGGAACTTCGAGGTGGAGCAGGCTATCACTCCGAAGATGGTGCTGACGCTGAACTACTCCGGCATGCACGGCAGTCACATTCCGGTGGCAGATGCAGGTTTGAACGCTTATTGCCCTGAGAGCGTATGCCCCAATGGCTTCGCTGGTCTGCCCGCGGCGCCGGCAAACCCGGCGCTGGGACTAGTAACTCAGTACTTTTCGGGTGGACATTCCAATTACGATGGACTTACCGTCAGCTTCGAGAGACGGCTCTCCGCCGGACTCACCTTCAATTTGAACTATACCTGGAGTCACGCTCTGGACGTCACCTCAAACGGCGGTATCGCCAATCTGCCCTTCGCCATTCTGAGCACGAATGCCAGCATCACGGAGCCTCAGAACCCGTTTGATTTCCGAAGCAATTACGCGAGTTCCGACTACGACGTGCGTCACTATATTAGTGCTAACTTCGTGTGGAACGACCTGTTGCGACATGTGGGAATGCATTGGGGTCCCAACCGAATATTTGGCGGCTGGTCGCTTTCGAGCAATTGGTTCTTCCGCACGGGCCTGCCGTTTACGGCGGTGGACAACTCTGCCTTGGGCGCGTTGCTCGGGTTCAATTACGCCGCGGCGATTTTCGCTTCGCCTGTGCCTTCTTCACTCCCGGGAAGCTGCAACAATGCAGTCAACACTCCTTGCCTCACCAGCTCGCAGTTTACCCCCAGCTATGCGGCGAGCGGGGTGCTTTCAGGTTTCGGGACCGCTGGACGCAATTCCCTCCGCGGTCCGAACTTCTTCGATGTCGATATGGCGCTGATGAAGGAGGTGGCAATCACCGAACGCGTCAGGTTCTCGTTTGGCGCACAGGCGTATAACCTGTTCAACCATCCTAATTTTGACCAGCCAGTAGCCGACATCGCGAATTCGCAGTTCGGTTACAGTATTGCCGCGGTTGGGCCTCCCACCAGCCTCTTGGGATCGTTCGTAGGAGCCGGCAGCTCGCCCCGGTTCGTCGAGATCAAAGGTGTTCTTCGGTTCTGAAACGGGCGTCCTTCGTAGCAGTATGGATTTCGCTAGGTGTTGCCCTCACGCATGTTCTCTCGCTATGGGAATAGCTCGGGCTCTGCAAAATTCTGGATAAACTAAGACTTCTTCGCCTCGGGCTGAGATGCCGAAATGCCTTATTTCGGCCTGCTCGGCATCTCCTTGACATTCTTCCTTTCTTTCTGCAAATGCAGAAGATAAGGAAGTACGCGGAAGTGTCAAGACGAGATCGTTACTTTCCTCGGCGGACGCCGATTCCAAAGGCAACACTTTTGTTGAATCCGTTTGACGGATGAGGCCTTGGACCAACTGAAGAAACAGTCTCTCCCAAAGATTGCCTACTCTGCTCTAGTCTGACGTCGGTGACCGAGCACGACGGAACCCTGTATGTGTTGTGCTTCAGTGACGAGGGTCCCGATACTGGCCCGCACCCCATCCGTCAGGAGGAGCTGAGAGCGGTGTTCAACCCCGGCGATGGATGGAACATCGTCGCCATCGAACCGGACCGGATTCAGACGAGATACCGCGACGACGGCGCACTGACCTGGTTCGCGACAATTAAACGGATCAAGATTGCGGGACTCGTCCGCCCGGTGAGAGACACCGTGCCGTCACTCATGACTCACTTGCCGAAAAATCGACGAATCGACCCCGAGCTAACCGATTTGGCCGATTAGCGCGCACGCGCAGGGTCCCGGGCGTCAGCGAGTTCGTTCAAACGACAGATCCGGAAACCACGCTCGGTTCTGAGCCATATCATCGCCTCGCTGAATCATTCAAATTAGCTGCTCACCCGAACGGCTGACGTCCACAAACGCTACTCATTCCGCAAAGCAATGGCAGGATCAATCCGAGACGCCCTTCGCGCAGGCGCCCAACACGCCATAGCTGCCACCGCAAGCAGTAGAGCGACCACCGCCAACATCGCCGCCGGATCGCGCGCCTCCGTGCCGAACAGAAAACTTTGAATCAGCCGTCCCGCCGCCAATGCGCCCGCCACTCCAACAAGCAACCCGCCAATCACCGGTCGAACACCCTGCCGCAACACCAGCAACGAAACCTGTGAAGGTTGTGCCCCGACTGCGATGCGAATCCCAATCTCATTCGTCCGCCGCGCCACGCTGTATGAAATCACGCCATAGATTCCGAGGCATGCCAATAATAACGCCACGCCCGCAAAGACACTGGCGAGTAGTGTCTGGAATCTTCGACTGCTGACAGACTCTGACATAATTTCCCGCATCGTGAGCACGTTTGCGAGTGGCAGTTCCGGGTCCAACTTATGAATCGCGGCCCGAAGTGAGTTGGCCATTACCGAGGGGTCCTGTACTGTGCGCACGACATAAGTCTCATCGCCCCAGACCGATCCCTGCCAGTACGCACCATCCCAGTAGGGTACGTAAACCATCATCGGCGGCTGTTTGTCCAGCCTGTCTGTGCGCACATCGGCAACAACGCCGATAATTTCCGCCCACTCGGGTCTGGGATCATTGCGTATCAGCTTACCGACCGCATCTTCTCCCGGCCAAACCTTGCGTGCCGCATTCTCGGAGATCAACGCTACTTTGCGCGTGCGATCACGTGCGGTCGGAAACCGGCCTTGCTTTAGCTCCACTCCCATCGTATCGAAATAGTGCTCGCTCACAAACCGGTAATCCGCCAAAGGGCGCTCTGCGCGCGCGCGTGTGTCGCCTTTCTTGCTGATGGAATCTCCCCAAACCTGAGCCTTTAAGGGCAACGAGCTGATCAACCCGGCCGATCGCACTCCTGGTAACGTCTCGAGCGCTTCGACAGCCCGCTGGTGGAACAACATGCGCTGCTCATCCGTTTGATAACGCGAATGGGGAAGCGTCACACCGGCAGCGAGAATGCGATCTATCGCATAACCCCGCTCCACATGCATTACCCGGAAGAAGCTCAAACCGAGCAGCGCAGCCATCACCAACATCACCGTGCTCAAAGCCACTTGCACTCCCACCAGCCATTCCCGTGATCGTACGCCGGCGCTACCTTGAGTGCCGGACCGTGAACCGGATCGGAGAGCGTCGGCAGGCTCCACGCGTGTCGCGCGGATTGCCGGCCATAATCCGCAAATGAGCCCGCAGACAGCCGATATGCAGAAGGCAAACAGCAGCACAGTAAGACTGACGTGCACTTCGTTCAGCCGCGGGATATCGATGGGCGAGGTCTTCACCAGCATCTGTACTCCTACGTATGCCAGCACGACCCCCAGCGCTCCGCCACTGAGCCCGATCAGCAGACTCTCCGTAAGAACGGGCCGGAAAAGCTGACCCGCATCCGCGCCTAGGGCCCGGCAAATCGCCGTATCGCGAGCCCGCTCATTCGCGCGCACCAACATCAGGTTTCCCAAGTTGACACAGACGATCAGCAAAACCGCGCCCACGGCTCCGAAAAACAGCGTCAGCGCGCCGCGCGAACTTCCTGTGACCTGTTCTTGAAGTGGAACCAAACGAGCATCTATGGGCGTCTCCATCTGACGCCCTGCATCGGCGATCGCGGCCGTCATCTCCGCCTCTGCTCTTGAAGGATTCGCGCCATGCCGCAGCCGGATCACGCAAGCAAAATTGAACTGCCCAACTCGGCTCATCTTTGGCCAATCAAATCCCATTGGCTTGAAGATCTCCGCATGCTTGGGAAACTGATTTAACGGGCCGAGGCGTTCTCCTGACGGGAAGCGGAAATCCGGACGCAGTACCCCGACAACAACATTCGGCTCCCCATCGATTTGAATCGTTTTGCCGATTACACCGGCATCCGCTCCAAGCCGTCGGCGCCAAAGCGAGTCGCTGATAACGACGAACCGGTTTGTATTGGGTTGATCGTCGCTTGCCTCGAACGTCCGGCCGAGCTCTGGTTTAACGCCGAGAACTCGAAACACCGGCCAGGTGCATGTGGCGCCGTCAACCACTTCGGGCTCTCCCGAACCCGTCAAGTTGAAGGAGCCAGGATTGAGCAAAGCCGCCGATTCGCACGATCGGCACTGTCTTTGCCATGACCAGAAATGCGACCCGTTCACGGGCAGGTCCGGATACATATGAGCAAACTTCGCGACCGACTCCGAAGCCGCATACAGCCGTCCTGGATCTTTATAGGCCAGCGGCTTCAGCAGCACGTTGTCGACAATCGAAAATATGGTGGTAACCGCGCCGATTCCCAACGCCAACGTCAGGATCGCGAATATAGCAAACGCCTTCTCCCGGCCAAGGAGACGTACTGCATATTTCATATGGATCAATACTCCCAATTCTTCTGGAAGTTACGAATATTGAGCCTGAATTGTTCCTCTCTTGGGGACAGTCAGAAAGTCGAGGCAAAGTCGGAACAGTACACTCAATCACGCGCTCTCAAGGCAACGGGCTGGTGGCCTCCGAGAGTGTCCGTTCGCTTTGCTGGAGCGGCCAGGAAATGTTAACACTGCATGCGTTTATGAGCACTTTGGTGCACTGCTCGATGCAATTGACAGGGTACGGGCCAAACGGAAATTGGTATCGCGGCGAAAACGCTTGAGTCGGAGGCGTAGCTAATTGACGGATTACGGACAATCCGAGAGCATCGGCGCGCCGACTGCTGGCAGTCCTGCCCCCGCACGTAGGTAACCCGGCCGATGATTATGAGCTTAGGTTCGTCAAGATGGTCAAGCCCACCCTCCGCGACTTGCGTAGGCTGGTCTGATGATCCGGCACACAGCAGCAACTACGCGGATGTAGCCTTGCTCCGCTGCTTGCTCATTTGGCTCATGAACTCACGCATCGTGGCGATCTGGCCCGGCGACCGCTTCTCCGACCACGCTTCGAACCGCTTGGCGGCGTTTTCCATATGGATCAGGAAATATTGGTTCTTCCACATGTCGCGGCCCTGCTGCAGTCCGGGCCGAATGCGCTCGAAAACGCCGAAGAATTCGCCACTGGTTTCGAAGAAGAGGTCCTCGTGTAGCAGCTCATAATCGAGCAGGGCGCACGCCTGCTCCCAGTAACTCACTACCATCATGAAATTGGTCCCCCCTTCGGTTCCGGGAGCGGCGATTCTCATCGACTCTTCAAAGGTCTCGGGCCAGTAGTTCTGGAAGAACCAATCGCGCGCTTTACGCAGGCGCTCTTCGCGGCGTTGTTCGTAAACCTGGAGGTGCAGCTGGGCTTGTTCGAAAGTCGGCCTCGTTGCCATTTTTCAGTCTCCTTATTCTCTGTTCGACAGATTAAATTTTATACCTGCATAAGGTAGTCGAGCCGAGGTGGCGAAATCTACACCGGCGAGATTTCTTGCCTGCTGACTAGTGGCATGTCGCGGTGAATTAGTTAGCATGGCGTGATGCGATGTCGAGCGTCAGAGTACTTCCAGTCGAAGGGTCGGGCGGTTCGGAGTATGAGCGGATGTAGCGAATGAGCTTGCGGGAGAGATCGCGAACGGAACTGAATACGCCGCGTGCGATGACCTGGCGCTCGACGCGTGAGAACCAGATCTCACCCTGATTTAACCAGGATGAGTAAGTCGGCGTGAAATGGAGCCTCACGTTTGGATGTTCCTGAAGAAAGCTGGCGACCTTCTGTGTCTTGTGCGCCGACAGGTTATCTAGGATGACGTGGATGTCCTGCTTGGGCTTGCATAAGCTAATCACTTGCTGCAGAAATCCACAAACTCGTCACTGGTGTGGCGGGCGGCCGTTTTGCCTGGACCTTGCCGCTGCGCACATCCAGAGCGGCGTAAAGCGACAACGTGCCGTGACGGTAATATTCGAAACCGTGGCGCTCGGCGCGTCCTGGTGACATGGGCAATACCGGGTCCAGCCGGTCGAGCGCTTGAATGGCCGACTTCTCATCTACGCAGAACACTGCTGCATGTTGCGGCGGATTCAGATACAACCCGAGGATGTCAGCTGCTTTGCGTTCGAACTCCCGGTCGTCGCTGGCCATGTAGCGCTCCTCGTCAACTGTCCCGCTGATAACATTATGAAGCTGCATACGTCTTAGTGGATACGTCTTATAGGTATGGGACAGTATCGGAAGTTATAGTATGGGACAGTATCGGAAGTTGCTGGCTTTGACGAAGGAAGAGAGGGCGGAAATGACGCGGTTGGGCGCAGTCGCGGACGCTTCCGGCGGGCGACGTTTTTCGGGCCCGCTTGATTCTTGCGCTTGCCGATGGGTTGACCTGGGACCGGATCATGGCACAACTGAACACAACCGGTCCAACCATTTCGCGCTGGAAGCAGCGGTTTGAAAAAGACCGGCTGAGCGGATTGGAAGCTCGTCACAAAGGAAGCAAGCCGCGGGTAGCTACGCCGGCGTTGCAGGCAAGAGTTGCCCGGAAAACCGCGCAACCTCCTGCTGACGGAAGCACGCACTGGTCGTGCCGCAAAATGGCGGCCGCTTTGGGCCTTAGCAAAACGACGGTACAGCGGTTGTGGGCGCAAGCGCGTTTGAAGCCGCACCGGCTCGACCGTTACAGGGCAAGCAACGATCCGGATTTCGAAAAGAAAGCAGCCGACGTGATCGGCCTGTACCTGAATCCGCCACAACACGCCGCCGTCTTCTGCGTGGACGAAAAGACCGCGATTCAAGCTCTCGACCGTTTGGACCCGGTGCTCCCGTTGTCGCCTGGCAGAGCCGAGCGGCATGGCTTCGACTATTACCGGCATGGCACGCTTTCTCTCTACGCGGCTCTGGACGTGAAGACAGGCAAGGTGCAAGGCATGACGGCCGCACGCCACACCAGCGATGAGTTCATTGCTTTCCTCTCGAACTTGGTCAAGCGCGCTCGCTGGGCCAAAGAGATCCACCTCGTGCTCGATAACCTCTCCGCGCACAAGACTAAAGCCGTTCAACAGTTTCTGGCCGACCACCCGAAAGTGCGCTTCCACTTCACCCCAACCTACTCGTCGTGGCTCAACCAAGTGGAATTGTGGTTCGCCAAAATCCAGCGAGATGTCATCTCGCGAGGTGTTTTCACCTCAGTCGCCGACCTCGGCAATAAACTCCGCAAGTACATCCGGGCGTACTCGAAATCAGCACGCCCTTTTCGATGGACTTACAGCGATCCTAGCCGCAGATTCCGCCCTAATAAAATCAGCGGGACATCTCACTAGTTGTAGTCCCATCGCACATAGATGAGGGCAGTTCGCACATGGCTCTCCAACCAAACATCTACGCCAGCTAAGCGATCAATCCAGCGAGGGCGGAGTTCGTTGTAGGCCTCGTAATTGACTTTGTCGAGAAAGACTTTGAACAACTGAAACTCATTGTCCGGTCCAACGGTCTTGAAAGCTTCTGCAGTAGCGGCAGCAAAGTCCGTATTGTTATGGATGCCTTTGACCGTGGTGTACACGTCGATCGTGAATTCCTTGTTCAGTGCGACGTCGGCCCGGTTGCCGGTGCTTGTAAGATGACCGCCTACAAACGTATCGAAGTCATAGGCAAGAAGCTGGTCGAACACCTTCATGTACTCATGAAAGTTAGTCGTGATGTCGAATTCCTGGAACGGGATGTAGCGGCCGCGTAAAATCCAGAGTGTAAATTAGGGTCTTGACAAGGCCAGCCGAAGCTGTCTCGAGTGAAAGTTCTCGAAGCTTACACGGAAGGAGACAGACAACGGCATGGCCAAAGACAGGATAGAGCGAGACGAGCTGGCAAGCAAGTTAGTAATAACGGCAGAGAGTGCGGAAGATCCGCTGCGGGCGATGGCGGAGATAATCGCCGACTTCGTAAGGGAGGCGGAGGTGAGCGAAAAGGTCGGGGCGGCGCCGCATGAGCGTTCGGACGAGCGTACGACGCATGGCAACGGGCATCGCGAGCGGCGGTTTGGATACGCGCCTGGGGACACTGCGATTACAAGTCGCCAAGCTACGCGAAGGCGGGTACGTACCGAGCTTCATCGAACATCGCAAACGCAGCGAACAGGCGTTGATCAGCGTAATTCAGGAAGCGGTGGTGAAAGGCGTGTCGACGCGGAAAATCGAAGCCGTGCTGGAACAGTTTGGCATTGCCGGCGTATCCGCCGGGCAAGTAAGCCAGTTATGTGTGGCTTTCGACGACAAAGTGCGGCAGTTCCGCGAACATTCGTTTGGCGAATCCCGTTACGTGTGGGTGGATGCGCTGTATGAGAAGGTGCGAGTCGACGATCGCGTGGAATCGATGGCGGTCGTGATCGCCACAGGTGTGAACCAGGAGGGCCGGCGGGAAGTGTTGGGTTTCGATGTGATCGCGGCGGAAAGTGAAGAGGGCTGGACGGCATTCTTTAAGAGCTTGAAGGAGCGCGGGCTCAGCGGCGTGCGGTTGGTGATTTCCGATGCGCACCAGGGACTCATGGTGACGGTGCGTAAGGTTCTGAAAGCTGAGTGGCAGCGCTGCAAGGTGCACTTCTATCGCCATGTTTTGGTGCACGTGCCCAAGCGCAGCCAGGCGGAGGTGAGCGAGGCGATGAAGGCGGTGTTTGTGCAGCGTGACGAGAAGAGCGCCAAAGCCAAAGCTTCCGAGTTGGTCCGCAGCTTCCAACCACGATTCGGCAAAGCGATGGAGATCTTTGAAGCCGGTATCGAGGATGTCCTCAGCTATCTGCATTATCGGCAGTCGCACCGCGTGCGCATCAGCTCGACCAATCTGCTCGAGCGGCTGAATCTCGAAATCCGCCGGCGCACACGCGTAATCGGCATCTTTCCACACGTCGGTGCTTGTGTCCGATTGATCGGCATGTTGCTGGTCGAGAAACACGAAGATTGGCTCACGGATGACAAAGCCCATCTGACGTTTGACGAATCGGCGGCAGAGAAGATTGTCCCCCTGGTGGCAAATCAATGAGGAAGGAGGCTTTTCTTACTGCCAGGGCGCGGCCCTCGCGCTCCCGAGATTTAACGCTTTTGCGCCAACAGCTAAAGAGGAGCGGACGAGACCGCTCCTCCTGTCGGCCTCTGAGTCGGCGCTCCGGTCGCTTCCCAGCGTTGCCGTATCCTCCGCTCAGGTATCCGCAATCTCAAAACCCGACCACTGGAGTGGCCGGCGAATTTACACTCAAAACTTGACACGGTCAGGCGCGGTGTTTCCGGTGTCGCTGTTTGAGAGCGTCTTGCGTATTATCGTGGGGAACGCTTCGGGTCAGCATGCAGTAGAGGAAACCCGCATAGAGTGAGCGACCGCCACAATTGTGCGTTCTTGCCCTCGACGAGGCGATAGTGAAGCGTCCTTCGAGACGTTGAACACCGGAATCCAATCGGAACCTGTGTTCTCCGTCACGGCATGTGTGACATCTCCCAATTCTTCCGTCCAGCATAGGCGAGAATCTGAGGCGCACGCTTAGCGACGGAGAACCCCCCGTCATGTGTTACGATCGGCAGCTTCGCTTTTGCCGCAATGTTCCTTTCGGCAATCGGTATCTATGGACTCCTTTATCAGCTGGTCGTGCAACGGACGAACGAAGCGCGCCGTTCGCATGGCGCTTGGCGCGCTCCCCAGTGCAGTGATGGCTTTGATCTTGCGCCAAGGCCTCACACTCGCTCTCATTGGCATTGCGGCGGGCCTGCTAGGCGCGCTCGCGACTTCATCTCTATATCCAAATTGCTCTATGACGTAGCCCCAACGGATCCGGTCACTTTTGGGGTTCCGCGCTGCTGCTTCTAGCCATTGCAGGCGTGGCTTGCTGGATGCCTTCGCGGCGCGCGGCTCGAATTGACCCAATGTTGGTACTTCGGCAGGACTGAGCGTTTTCATCGGAACTATTGGCGGCAGCCTAACATCTCTTGGCCGCCCATGGTCGACAAGTAGCCTTACCGGAAGTGGCATAACGGCTTTCGGCAAATGACGAAGAGTCCTCACTTAACCGGTCGCCCCGCCAATCGCCACGACCACATTAGAAATGAGGTCGAAGTCAGATCGATCGCGGGCTCGGTCGTGCTGTAAGACTGCACATTATCCTCGTAAACCGATACTTGCGCCGGCTGGAATGCACCGTCATTGCCGTTGAAGCGTTTGAAAGAATCGATGCCGTTCGCGGGACAAGGAACCATACCCGCGACCAGGCCCGAAGTAGCGGCCGAGGCTGGGCCTTCCGAAACAGCTCCCCACAGCACCGGCGTTCCGCCCGAGGTTCCATTCAGTGCGCCAGCCAGGTTCGCTACCTGATGCTGAATGCAATTCGGAAAAGTTGTAGAGCCATCGCCCACAATGAACGATGATCCCCAGGGATCTGCGCCCAGAATGTTCGCCATCCATCTTTGCGCGTAGACATCGTAGTCGTGATTTCCGGTGAGAAAATAGGCTTCGCTCGCCATCACGGAAACACCCGCGCCGTGCGAGGCCGAATCGCCCGTCCAGGGCGCCCCAAATCCCCAGGCATCACTCTTAGCCTGTGAGACGGCGGCCCCGACCTGCTTCAGAAGCTGCTCGCGAATTCCAGCCTCGCTGATGGCCAAACCTTCCGGGTTGCCAGCCATATGAAGCGCGCGATAAAGTTCGAAGTGCGCCAGCCCGCTGACATCGTAAAGGTTCAAAGTATCCGCGTTGCCGGTATCATAAATGCGGCTCACGTAGTTGTGCGCAAACTGCGCTGCCTGTCTCAAGTAGTGCATTGGATTTTGGTGCAACAGCCCTGGCGGAAGACCGTTCCGTTCCCTGGCAAACCGAAGCGCAAAATAGAGCTCGGTCGCGCCCAATTCCATGTCGTCGTCCCAAACCGTCTCAGGATAGCCGTCGAAAGGAATGATGGTGAGCAGGCAGCCCGGCTTACAGGTCCCTGCGCCGACCGAATTAGCCGGGTCCGCCAGAGACGTATCGGCAAGTTCGAAAATATCCTCGGCGTTCTTCAGGCACCGGTCCGCAAGCTTTGGCTTGATCGAAAGGTTCACCTCATAGCAAACGGCAAAATCGGCGGCTAACCGCCCGGCGAGATTCGGGCTGATCCTCGAACCAGCAGGTCCGGCAACGAAAGCAGGCCTGTGGCAAATGAACTTCGCGGAGGCGCTGCACCCGTCCCAGTTATCATCGGCTTGCGGCAAGCGCCAGATATCGTAATCGCTCAGGTACGAAAAGTTGACCCAGTCCTGGCTGTTGCCGACCTGGTAATACAAAGTGCGGGTCCGGTCGTCCCACATCCTGAGCAGGAACCGAAGGCCAAATTCAGCTTCGCTGGTGAAATCCGAGCTCTCGGGAGATCCCCGCTCGTGGCCGGCGAAAGAAAGGGCGGCCGGGGGAGCCGGCGGATCCAGTGGGGCGTCGCGACCGATCTGGCCCGGGAAATCGCGGATTCCAATCTCCTGCAGCGCCACTGTGTAGCTGATGGTCTCTACGTATTTCATGTAATCGCCGGCATCCCACCAACCTCCCCTTGCGTCGATGGCCGCTCCGGTTGAAGTCAGCGGCTCACCGGTGGTCGCGATCAGATCGTTCTCATCGAGCGGTGGAGTGAGATACACGGTCGCATGCGAATCGTTCAGGTGCCCAGGCGCAGAGCGCAGCGCATTAGGCCTGTAGTTTGGTCCATCCCGTTCGGTTTCGTAAAAGAACTTAGTATTCAACAGCAAACCTGAGTAGAGCCTGCCGGGGTTGTCGACTGGAAAAGCGGGCGAACGGGCAGACTGCGGGCCGGAAACGAATATCGTGTAAGTGTCCCAGCCCGGAACATCAAAATCGAGAGCAAAGATTTGGTAGGTCAGGCGATCGCTGTTACTCCACGAACCGAGATATGGACCTATGCCAGCCTGAAATACAGTGCTGCCTTTTGCATCGAGCACTTGGAAAATTGTGCTATGTTGTGGTGCCGTGGTCATCAGATAAGCGCGGAAGGGCGCGTGGCCCGCTTCGTACCCGATCTGGCTGACACGCACAAAAGTGGACCGTGCGTCTTGACCCAGCCCAGTCGCGCAGGAGGCAATAAGCCCGAGGCCGGCCAAAGCAAAATTCCGGAATTTACAGAACCTGTTTGAAAGCACGTGTCCCCTCTTTCGGATGTCGAATGTTAGAGCGCCCAGGTTCGGAGTATATCGGAGTCAGGCGGCAACGCTGACAAACTTTTGCGTACTTATGCACGTCAACCCATAGGTTCCCGAACGTCTAAAGACATGCTTGCTATCCCTCGGCGTAATACGGGATTTTAAGCTGAGCAGTTCGCAACTTCTCGGAACACTGAAATCGGACACGCCATCAACCTTGAGTTTGCTCTTGGAATACACAGGCGCTAAGAGCGAGCGGGAGCAAGCGTTCCGGGGTGAAAAGAGGCCGTCGCTGGCCATCACACCGTTTTAGCCTGGACGTGCCCGCCGAAGTGCCGATCGTTGCAGGAAACAGTTCGTTCAGCATTTATCCGGTGGGAGACTCTGACAAATTTTCGTGGATCGATCTCATCCAGGAAGACGGCGGACACATCTCATTCCGACGGGCGCCCTATGGAACTGGATTTGCCAACGCAAAGCTGAGAGCGAACAGGGAAATTGGTAATCCATTCAGCCAGTCGAATCTGAAATGGATGGAAGCGGCTGGAATTGAAGACCATCGACGGTTAGACGTACCAATTTTCATCGAGCGGACCGAACCGATGGCCGGAACAGAGTGCGCTGATGGCGATCGTAAGCGCTTCCGGAAAAACCGAGATAAAGCGGAATGCCGCGAGCAGCCGGAACGGATCGAGGGCTTGGAAGGAGCCGCGATCAAATTCAAGCTGGACGCGAACGATCGCATCGTACAAGCGCGACATAGTTCCGGACATACAATTCGATACGACTATGCGCCGAACGGCAAACTTACTCACATTAAGGATTCGGAGACCGGGGATGAGCGCTACGAGTACGATCAGGCGAACTGGCTCACGACCGTTCTCGACGCAAGAGGTAATGCGGAACTCTCCATTGCTTACGGCTACCTGGAAGAAGTAACCGCGGAGACGCTGGCGGACCACCGAAGGCTTCGCTTCGAATATCGATTCTGCGACGATCGGACACTGAACTCCGTAACCTTAACCGATGACCAAGGTTTCACTACGGAATGGACGCGTGGACAAGACGGGTTCTAAGCCGCTCGAATGGCGGCGGAACGCACATAGCGAAGTTAAACGACACAGGCGGCGAGGCCACGAAACAACTCGCCACACGCTGAGTCCCATTTCCGGAGACTCGTTTGGCAGAACAAGATTCGGATGTAAAAAAACTCGCTGACATAATGAAAGGCATCAAATTTGCCATGCTGACTACGGTCGAGGAGGATGGCTCTTTGCATAGCCGTCCGATGACGACTCAGGAAGTTGAATTCGATGGCGATCTGTGGTTTTTCACCAAGGCAAATGCGCCGAAGGTGTGGGAAGCGGGCCATCATCGGCAGGTCAACGTGAGCTTCGCGGATCCGGAAAAGAGCAAATTCATTTCCGTCTCTGGGAGCGCCACCCTGGTTCGCGACCGCGCCAAGATGCAAGAACTCTGGAAAGCTCCCTACAAAGTGTTCTTTCCAGAGGGCCTTGAAGATCCTGAAATCGCGCTACTACAGATCACAGTTGAAAAAGCCGAGTACTGGGATTCCTCCCCAACCGCGATCGGACGCGCATTCGACTTCGCGAAAGCTTATCTAACCAAGGATGTCAGCAAATTGGGCGATCATCAGAAGATTGATGTGCGCTAATAACAAGTTCTGTTTCCTAGCTAAGGCTTCATGCCCACCGCGTTCATTCGAATCCGGTAAAGGCCGCTGCTGGCCGTGATATACAGCGATTTCCAGTCCGCGTCGCCCCAGGCGAGATTGCCTGCCTTTTCGGGCATATCGATGGTGCCGAGGTGCTTGCCTTCGGGCGAAAAGATCCAGATGCCGCCTGGTCCGGTGCTGTAGAGGTTTCCATTCGTATCGACTTTCATACCGTCCGGAGCGCCGGGCCGGCTATCCGAGCTGGCATCGAAAAACAGCGTGCCGTTCTTGACTGAGCCATCCGGCTGCACATCGTAGCGCATCCAGATTTTCTTCGGCTCCGAATTATTCACGTAAAGTGTTTTCTCATCCGGCGAGAAAGCAATACCGTTCGGGCGCGGCAGGTCGGTGATCAAAAGTTGAAGTTGAGAGTTGCCGGGTTGCGCTCCCGGCTTGAGGCTGGCCGCGCCGGGGAGCCGGTACACTCCATTTACCTGCAGTTGCCGTTCAGGATCCTTATCGCTCTGCGTGCGTAGCCCGTAAGGCGGATCGGTAAAGTAGAGCGCTCCGTCTTTCTTGTAGACCAAGTCGTTCGGACTGTTAAGCCTTTTCCCCTGGTAGCTGTCCGCGAGTACGGTAACTCGCCCCTTCGGATGCATGGATTCAAGCCGCCAGACGTCGCGCTGAGCGTGTCCAGCAACCGTTAGGCGGCCCTGCGGGTCGAGCGTCATCCCGTTCGAGCCAGATTCAGGACCGCCATAAGGAGCGGAGCCTTTATATCCGCTTGGCTGTAGAAAGATGCTCACGCCAGTCTGCGGAGACCACTTCCGGATGCTATTACTCGGAATCTCAGCGAATAAAAGATAACCGCCGCTGCTGATCCAAACGGGACCTTCGGTCCATTTAAAGCCCGTCGCCAGTTTTTCGAGCTTCGCGCTGTCAGAAATGAGCGAGTCCAGAGCCGGGCTAAACTTCTCCAGCTTCACAGCGGCTGCAGACTCTTGACTTTTAGCCGCTCCTAGCAACACCCCAAGGCAACCGAGCCCGAGCAAAGCAACCAAAACGCGAGAATGTTTCACGGCTGCATTGTATTACTTCGCTCCGGGAAGCCGGCCCAACTACTTGGAAGAGTTCTCGTTCTTCTTCAGTTCCTTTACCATGTTCAGGTGTTCTTGAAGGGTGGGCAGCGTGCTGGCGGCGAACTGCTTGACGTTCGGGTCTGTTCCATTTTGAGCTTCCTTCTGGAACTCACTTACATCATGCTCGTGATCTTTGAGCTGATCGTTGATGTAGGCTTTGTCAAACTGCGGGCCAGATAGCTTGGACATCTTATCGATTCTCGACTGATCCTTGCGATCGAGCGAGTCAGGTATCTCCAACTTGTCTTTGCTCGCTACCTCCTTCAGCTGGTCGTTCGCTTTGGTGTGGTCGTCGACCATTTTCTGGCCGAACTGTTTCACTCCGTCACTAGCGCCCTTTTGGCTCGCAAGTTTACCCAGTTCCACTTCGGTCATCCCGCCCAACGCCGCCTCTTTGACGAACTTTTTATCGTCCACTTTGGCGGTCATGGTGTCAGGGTTGTTCTGTCCGGCTGCCGGATTGTTCATGTCGGGATTTGACGGACGCTGTTGAGGCTGAGGTGTCGATTGGCCGCCCCCAGGTGCTTGCGCCAGCACAACGTTTCCGCCCGCAAGGGCGATGCTCAGGCCGGCGAAAGCTAGACAGTCAAATAAAAGCCTTCCCATAATGTGGTTCTCCTCTTTATAGGAGGCAGGATTGGTAAGCCAACGTTTCAACCTTCCGCGCGAAACAGAAAAGGCGCGATGCTGAAGCACCGCGCCTGGTTACCCTAATCTGCTTTAGCTATTCGCGATCTCAACGTTGATCGTTTTGGCTTTTGCCACTTCCTTTTTCGGCAGGGTGACGGTCAGAACGCCGTTCTTGTAATCGGCTTTAACGTGCTCTCCATCTACCGTATCCGGCAGGCTAAATGCCCGGACGAATGAGCCATAAGAACGCTCAATCCGATGAAATCCTTTGTGGCCGTTCTTCTGCTCTTCGAATTTGCGCTCGCCCTTGAGGGTGAGCGTTCCGTTCTCGAGCTGAATCGCCACGTTCTTGGGGTCGATATCCGGAACGTCGGCCTTAAGAATTAGCTCGTTTTCGGTTTCGCTGATATCCACTGCCGGAGACCACGGCCGCGAAGCGGGCTCGCTAAACAGGCGGGACAAGGAATCCTGAAAGAGGCGCAAACCGGTTGGGAAGTCCTCCGTTTCATTCTGGAACGGGCTGTATTTAATCATTGGCATCGTTTTATCTCCTCCCCTTTATTGGGTACAACTTGATCATAAAATATGCTGTCGTCATTGTCAAGTTATGTGAATACAAAAATGCATTCCCGCAGCCAGTTCGTTCGGCAAAATTGTAGCCCGGATCAGCCGGATCTCATCTCTGTTCCGTATGGTCAATCCCGAAGAAGGCAGTCACGCACCCGAGATATCGCTAAATACCGATTCCGGCGAGCCTTTTACGCTGAGCTCCCTCCAAGGCAAGAACGTCGTCTTGTACTTTTATCCCAAGGCGGATACGCCCGGGTGCACGAAGGAGGCCTGCGACTTCAAGTCCAGCTCCGAACGGTTCACCAAGGCGAATACCGTGATCGTAGGCGTATCGCCAGACGCTTCAACGGCGCAAGCCAAGTTCAAATCCAAATTTGATTTGCCATTCACCTTGCTGGCCGACACCGGGCATAGGGCGGCGGAGGATTACGGTGTCTGGAAGGAAAAGAGCATGTATGGCAAGAAGTACATGGGCGTGGACCGGACCACTTTCGTCATCGGCACGGATGGTGTGATCAAGAAGATCTTTCCTAAAGTGAAGGTCGACGGCCATGCCGAAGAAGTGCTGGCCGCGATTGGCTGACCGGCATTATCCGGTCCGGCCGGTACTCGGTGTCGGAGCTCTCATCTATAAGGATGAGAAGATTCTGCTGGTGGAGCGTGGCAACGCGCCGCTCGCCGGCTATTGGTCGCTGCCGGGGGGAGGCGTCGAAGCGGGCGAACGTTTAGACGACGCGGTCGTTCGGGAAGTGCACGAAGAGACTGGCCTGCAGGTTACGGCGGATTCCCTGGCAACGGTTTTCGAGCGCATTATGCCGGACGAGCACAGCCGCTGCGAGTATCACTATGTGCTGATCGACTTCTACTGCACAATCACGGGAGGAGAACTCCGGGCCGGTGACGATTCGCGCGATGTGCGCTGGTTTCCGATTGGCTCCCTAGGCGAGCTTTTGCTGACCGCCGGTACTCGCGAGGTAATCGAGAGCTGCAGCGGGAATCGCACGACACAGCCGTTTGTTACTCGTCCTTAAGCTATGCCCTTCAGCAGTACCGAACTTCTTCAATTCGACGAGCTGGTCGACTTGCTGGCGAAATACGCCGGAAGCGCCGCTGGCCGCGAGCTTGTATATGGCCTCGAGCCGCATCGCGATCTGGCTGCGCTCGAATCTGGGCTGGCGGAAGCAGGGGAAGCGATCTCTTATCTGCGCGAAATGTCCGGTGCGCAACAGGCATCCAGCACGTCGCTGATTCGTTTGCGTTTTGACCAATTGCCACCGATTGATACCGCGGTTCGTGTCTTGAAAGTCGAAGGCGCGTCGCTCGAAGGCCGGCAAATTCAGGATCTGTTCGCGACTTTGGCGGTTGCCGGCGAATACCGCGGCATCTTACAAAAAGTTGCGAGCCGTTTCCCTCTGCTGGCGGCGCGTTCGAGTAAGCTGGCCGATTTGCGCGACCTTGCGCGGCGCTATGAGCGCGTATTTCTGCCGGATGGCAACCTGTCCGATGAAGCGAGCGTGGTGCTCGGACGTATTCGCCGCGACATTGCGCGGCAGCAGAAAAGCATTCAAGAGTCGCTCGAAAGATTTCTGCGCGCGCACCGAAGCGACGGCACGTTGCAGGAAGATTTTGTCACGATTCGCGAAGACCGTTTTGTAGTGCCAATCGTGGCGGGGCAGAAGGGCCGCGTCGATGGCGTGATTCATGGCTCCAGCGGCACCGGGCGCACGCTTTACGTGGAACCGCTCGAGACGATCGGCCTCAATAATCAGCTCGTGCGTTTGCGCGAAGACGAATTGCGCGAAATCGAGCGCATCCTTGCGGAGATTACGAACAGTTTGCGTGAACACAGCGCGGAGATTGCGGCGACCGCGGAGGCCTTGGCTGCATTTGACTGCATTTTTGCGAAAGCTGCTTTCGCCCGCGACTTCAATGCAGTTATTCCAAAGTTCAGCAAAGCGGAGCGCAAACTGGTTTTACGCGAGGCGCGGCATCCGCTTTTGGAATGCGTTCTGCGCAAACAGCGCAAGCCAATCATTCCGATTTCCTACGAGCTCAACGAGAGCCGGCGATGCCTGCTGATTAGCGGACCGAACACCGGCGGCAAAACGGTTGCGTTGAAGACGACCGGATTGCTCGCCCTGATGGCGCATGCCGCTATTCCGGTTCCGTGCGCCGAAGCAGAGTTTCCGCTGCTCGACAATGTGCTCGCCGATATCGGGGATACGCAGTCGATCGCTGAGAGCCTCAGCAGTTTCTCCGGCCATCTGCTTCACGTAAAGCAGATGCTAGAGCAGGTCACAGCCGAGAGTCTGGTTCTTCTCGATGAAATGGGCCGCGCGACCGATCCCGACGAAGGTGGCGCGCTGGGCGTTGCGATGCTCGACGAGTTTCGCAAGTCGGGCGCGTTCTGTCTGGCCTCGACGCATCTGCTCCCGCTCAAGTTATACGGGTCGCAAACGCCGGGCGTGCTGAATGCTTCGATGGGATTTGACGAAGCGACACTGCAACCGACCTATCAGCTGCGGCTGGGCGTGCCCGGAAAATCGGCGGGGCTGGATATTGCGACCCGGCTCGAACTGCCGCCCGAAGTTCTCTCGCATGCGCGCTCGGTTCTGCCGCGCATGCAGGCTGATTTCGAAAAGCTGTTGAGCGAGCTGCACCGGCAGGTCGACGAGAATACGCAGCTCGCGCGAGAGATGGAGACCGCCACGGCGGGGTTGAAGCAACGCCAGGCAGCTCTGGAAGCGGATGCTATTCGGCGTGAGCAGCAGCGGCAACGCGAGTGGGAGCGGAAGTCGGACGCGGTGGTGGCCGATTTTGAGGCGCGGGCTCAAATGATGATGGAGCAGGTTTCGCAGTCCGCCGAGAGCCGCAAATCAGCGGAGCAGGCGCAGCGGCTGGTGGCGAAGACGCGGCGTGAGTTCCGCGAGGAAGCGTCGGCCGTAATGGCGCCCCCGCCGGAGATCGCGAAAGAGGCAGCGTCGCCCCGTCTGGCCATCGAAGAAGGGGCGCGGGTGCGGCTTAAGGACGTACGGGAAGTGGCGACGGTCCGGCGCATTTTGCGAAACGGATTGCTGGAAGTCGAGGCCGGCTTTTTGAAGATGCAGGTACCCCGCGAGGACGTGGTCGAGGTAGTTCCGGCCAATTCTGCCGAACGAACTCGGCTGCCGGCGAACGTCCGGGTTGAAACCGGCCCGCGCTGGGACACAAACTACCGTGAGCTCAACATTATTGGTCAACGTGCGGAAGAGGCTGTAGAACAAGTAGATAAATTTCTGGATTCAGCGGCACTTGCGTCCGTCGACCGGGTGAGAATCATTCACGGCCATGGCATGGGAGTGCTCAAAAGGGCGGTAAGCGAATATTTAGGAACGAACCCACACGTCAGTCGCTTTTATCCGGCCACTCAGGCGGAGGGTGGGGCGGGGGCAACGGTAGTCGAGCTTCGAGAGTAGAGACGCTGGTAGACTCAAGCTATGTACCGCTTGTTGATCGGGATGATAGGCATCATGGCTGTCCTGGTCGGTTCGAGCAATTACATGGATTCGGTCCGAAAATGGCAAAAGGATAGAGATGAGGGATTGCGAGCGCCCGATAGCTGGCTGACGCTGGCGGGCCTCTACTGGCTGAAGCCTGGAAAGAACACGATTGGATCGGCAGCCAATGGCACCTTCACGCTTAAAGAGAGCAAGGTAACTCATACAGGGGCCGACGGCTCCTCGCGAAACATGAGCTTCGACGAAGAAAAGCCAGAGGCGGTCCACGTCGGCACGGTCTCGTTCTATGCGATAAAGCGGGGCGATCAATTTGCGATTCGGGCGAAGGATAGCGCGAGCCCTGTTCTGAAGAGCTTTAAGGGCATGAAGTATTTCCCCATCGATCCAAAGTTCCGTTTTCAAGCGCATTTCATTTCGCAGGCAAAGAAAATCCCGATTCTGAACGTTCTGGGGCAGACGGAGTTGGAAGATAGTCCCGGGATCGTGGAATTCACTTACGACCGCCACACGTATCATCTCCGGCCGATCTTCGAAGATAAGACGCTGTTTTTTCTTTTCAAGGACACGACCAATAAGACGCAGACGTACCAGGCCGGGCGGATGTTAAATACTCCGCTCCCGGTGCACGGCAAAGTCGATCTCGACTTCAATCGCTCGTACAATCCGCCCTGCACTTTTACGCCTTACGCGACCTGCCCGTTACCGCCGAAAGAGAATATTTTGCCGTTCGCGGTGGAAGCCGGCGAACTGCGTTACGGCAGCGGACATGTGGAGTACACGGCTGAGCGATAGAGTGTAGGTCTTGACCATTACGGCCGCAGAGCGCGACGCGGGGAAGAGACTCGACGCTTTCCTGCATGAGCAAATGCCGGAGTTCAGCCGCTCCCGGCTTCAGTACTGGATCAAAGAAGAGCGCGCGCTGATCGATGGGAAACCGGCTCGCGCCTCTCACCTCCTGAAATCTGGTGAAGCCGTCGAGGTCAGCCCAGCCGAGCTCGTACCGTTGAAGGCGGAGGCGGAAGAGCTGCCGTTAGAGATTCTTTACGAAGATCGGGATGTGATCGTGGTAAATAAGGCAGCCGGAATGGTGGTTCATGCGGGAGCGGGGCACAGCCGGGGCACGCTGGTGAACGCGCTACTGCATCGCTTCGGGCAGCTGTCCTCGGTGAACGGAGAGCTGCGGCCGGGCATTGTGCACCGGCTCGACCGTGATACGAGCGGCGTGCTGGTGGTGGCTCGGACGGACAAAGCGCACAAGGCGCTGGCAAAGCAATTTCAGGACAGGACGGTTGAGAAATCGTATCTCGCGCTGATACACGGCCGCATGAAAGAGAAGCAAGGCCGTGTTGAGACTCCGATTGCGCGCGATCCGGTTCGCCGCACGCGCATGACCACGAAGCTTAGCTCCGGGCGTTCGGCATTGACGGAGTACAGGGTATTGGAAGAGTTTGACCGGATGACTTACCTGACCGTGCAAATCGGAAGTGGCCGCACGCATCAAATTCGCGTGCATCTGGCTAGTATCGGTCATCCGATCTTTGGTGACAGGCTGTATGGGGCGCGGGCGTCGCATTTAGGACGGTTTTTCCTGCACGCACACCGTCTGCGATTTCGCTCGCCTTCTATGGACGAATGGATCCTGGTCGAGAGCCCGCTGCCTGAAGAACTGGCGGGCGTTCTCGGGGAGTTGCGTGCCTGACGCCGGCCATGTAGCGCTCCAGCCGGTGCGGTTGCAGTCCGGCCCAGCGCCAAATGCGGTGCACCGTCTTTGCCAGGTTCAATGCGTGGCCAGTTTGCGATAGGACCAATCTCTTGCTCGCTGATGGTCGCCAAAGAGCATATCTCTTTGGTGCGCTCACTCCGTGCTCAGACGCGTTTGCGTTGAGAAATAGCTGGCTCCCCGACATGGATTCGAACCACGAACTTGACATGATTTCGATGAATCACAACTTATTGAATCCAAAAAGTCTGTGAAGTCGTCAAAAGCACCAAAAGCAAGCATCTGGTACAAAATCTGTACAAAAAGATTTCAGAGAGCGTTGCGTAACGCCGGAGCGCCTCATCGATAACGGGGCTTCCGATCAAGCCTGTCGCACCTACGCCCAGCACAGTCATTCGGCCAGCGTTCATGATCTCTCTGCTCCTTGTGGGCTCATTTGGGAGCGAGATCGCCGTACCAGTAGGGGCGGTAACTCCGCCATCTATGAGGAAGTCGCTGCCAGTGATGAAAGCGCCATCCGGCGCCATGAGCAACGCGCCGACAGTTCCCACCTCGTCGGGTGTATCCGCCCGTCCCGCTGCGGAAAGTTCGACCATGCGCCGATAGCCCGGCCCACGAGGCCCTGTCAGCTGATCCTTGGCGAGAGGCGTAATAATGATGCCGCGGCTGATCGTGTTAACCCGCGCGCCCCGCTTGCCCCAGCGGACTGCTTCGGCCATCACTCGCAACGAATTTCCGCGTTTCGCGAGCTGGTAAGCATGAAGGGAATCCTTCACTTGAGCCGGCTGAAGGAATGGAAGCCAAGCAGCTCCTCCACAGGGATTGTTGCCAGTGCGCTGTTTTGTTCGGCACTGTCGGACATTGTTTAGCTCTCCTTGGGTTTTCACGGTTTCGTGGGTGCGGCGGTTTCACGCGGCGTTATTTTGACGGTCGCTGCGCTGGCGCCCCCGCCGATCATCGGTTTCAGATACGGGCTTTCCCGATACTTGAGGCGATAGGCCTCATCGACGACGTCTTTCATATCGGTGACCGGCTCGAAGGCGACTTCCTTCGTCAGTCCCGCAGCAGTGATGCGGCCTGCTTTCTGCTTCAAGGCCGCCTGATACCAGCGAGATTTGACCCCGTTATAGGCGCGAACGTAGAGCGCGTCGCCAACCGCTACCGACCAAATCCATGTCGGCGTTCCATACGTTTTACCGTCGTCTCGGAAAGGCGCGATGTGCAAATCGTCCGCTTTGGCGATCTTTTGCAATTCATCTTTTAACCACGCGACCATGTCTCTGCCTTCCTTTCTTTACGCCTGCAGATGCGTTTAATATTCCTGCTTCGTGGGCCTGAACAAAATCTCATCACATCCACGTCATCCGGCTGGCTCATCGCAAAGATCACCGTGCTTGCGAAGGAATCCGCCGAAATCGCGACCTTCTCATAGAGACCGCGCACCCTTTCCGCGACCGGGTCGGTAATGGTGTCAGGCAGTTCGGTCGCAACCGCTCCCGGAGAAATAATCGTTGTGCGGATGTTGTACGGCTTGACCTCTTGCCGCAGGCCCTCGGACAGGGCGCGCACGGCATGCTTGGTTGCGGAATAGACGGCACCTCCTGGCCCTACCTTGTGGCCCGCCACGGAAGACACGTAAATGATGTGGCCGCCCTTCTGCGCTCTCACATGCGGCAGCACCGCCGCGATGCCGTAGAGAACACCTTTGATATTCACGTCGATCATGCGGTCCCATTCGTCGACCTTCAGGTTTTCGAGAAGCGATTGCGGCATGAGGCCTGCATTGTTAATGATCACGTCGATACGCCCGTGCGTCGTGGCGGCCTGGTCCACGAGGCGCTTCACCTGATCGCGCTGCGTGACATCGGTCTGCATGACCGTCACACCACCGGGCGATAACTCCTGGGCGAGCGCTTGAAGCCGGTCGAGGCGCCTCGCCCCCAGCACGAGCTTGCCGCCGTGGCGGAAGAGTTGTCGCGCGGCAGCCTCGCCAGTCCGCTGCTCGCACCGGTGATGACTACGACTTTGTCCTTGATGTTCTCGATCATATTGTTCTCCTTGTTTGTCCTCTGCACGGAGACCTCTGATCTCCATACGCCCGGGACTTGCGACGGTTTACATTTCGTATCCGGGTTTTTTGTAGAGCTCGTCCCACTTGTCCTTGATATCCGGTTTGTAAACGAGGTCCCTCCAGTCCTGGGATTTTACTTCCTCACAAAACCCACCGAAACCGACTTCTCGCCGTAGTCCAAACTTCCATCACGTCTTTGTCGATTTTTTCAGCGAGACGCGATTTCTGGTGTTCTGATTTTCCGGGCCAGAGTTTGACGATGACGTGCGGCACGTTTTATTCCTCCCGACCCGTTAGACGTTTCGCTTTTCAAAGACAGCTTTGACGACAGGCATGGCGGAAAATACATTAGGCCAGCCCACGTAGAAAGCTAGGTGCGTTAACACCTCCGATGCTTGTGGCTTCGTCAGGCCGTTGTCCATCGCTCGGTTGAGATGATAGGTGACTTGCGCTACCTGGCCGGAGGCGATAAGCGCACTGACCGTAACCAGACTGCGGTCGCGAGGCTCCAAGGCCGGACGGAGCCACAGGTCACGAAAAAGCACGTCGCGAGTGTACTGCACAACACCGGACGAAACGGAGCCGAAATTCTCTTGTACGCTTGTCGCGCGTTGTGCCTCGGCGGCTTCATCAAGCGGAAGGAGCGTTGGCCAAGCCGGGGGAACGTCATCGCTCCCAACTCCGCGTCGGGCGAAGATGTCTTTCAGAACCGCGGCAGCGGAAAGGGCGTTTGACCAGCCAGAATAAAACGCAAGATGCGTAACGATCTCCGACAGCTCACTTGGCTTTACGCCATGCTCAAGCGCCAGGTTGAAATTGTCCTCCATCCCGACCGTTTGGTTGCGCGCGATCAAAGCGGCTACCGTAACGATGGCCCTGTCTCTTGGCGGCAGCTCGGGACGTCTCCACAAATCTTCTCGGATCGTCGTTTCTGCGTATTTTGCAAGCGCCGGCACAACGAGACGCAGTTCCTCAATACTAGGTGCCGGCCGGGGTGAATTCGAGTTCATTCAATCGCTCCTTTTAGCGTTTCCGGCCATGAATTTGCCGTCAGTAGTGTTCCCATCGCACCGACCAGTGCTCGTCAGGACGGGCCGACGTAATCACCAAATGCCCGTCCGCACTGAGTTGGTAGGTGCGTGGCAAGTCCTTGCCGACAAGAAAGTCGCGCGTATTTGCGCCCTGCACGTGATGGGTTACGGTGTGAGCCACTTCGTTGATGTCGAAACTCCCGAAGGATGCCTCATAGCCGTTCTGTACATATTCATTGGAAAGCGCAATTCCGGACTTGGGATACATGAGCTGCACCGACATGTGACCGTCGCGTGTATAAATCAGCATGCCTGTAGGCAACGCGCCGGTTTCCGGCTTTCCATCCGGTCCCACGATTGAAACCAAGTGCCATGCGCCGATCAATCGATCTCGGTCAGAACCCGGTGACGCTGGGCTGTTCTCTGCGGAACTTGTCTGTGAGGATGCGCAGACTACCATAAGCAGGGCAAGGGCACCAAATGGTATGGAGTTCATTATTTATGCCTTCCTTGTGCCGATTAGCGGCCTACCAGCTTTTCGTGAAATTCCGGGTAACGCGCCCCGGCGACCTTGATATGTGACGAGGCGATTTCCATGTCGTCAAGATCTTCGGGCGTCAGTTCGACTGCCATCGTTCCTAGATTTTCTTCGAGGCGATTGAGCTTCGTCGTACCGGGAATGGGAACGATCCAAGGTTTCTTCGCGAGTAACCACGCGAGAGCAATTTGAGCCGGTGTCGCCTTTTTGCGTTCCGCGAACGCCTTGACCAGATCGACCAAAGCCTGATTTTCTTTCCGGTTCTCATGGCTAAAGCGCGGGATGGTGCTGCGAAAATCCGAGCTATCGAACGTCGTCTCCGCCGTGATCTTTCCCGTCAGGAAACCTTTGCCGAGCGGGCTGAAAGGCACGAAGCCGATGCCGAGTTCCTCAAGCAGCGGCAAGATTTCTTGTTCCGGCTGCCGCCAGAATAGGGAATATTCGCTCTGAAGCGCGGTTACAGGCTGGACGGCATGGGCGCGGCGGATGGTCTGCGCACCCGCTTCCGAAAGCCCGAAATGCTTGACCTTGCCTTCCTTGATAAGGTCCTTCACCGCGCCCGCCACATCGTCAATGGGTACCTTCAGATCGACGCGATGTTGATAGAACAGGTCGAGAGTATCAACCTTCAAGCGCCGGAGCGATGCTTCGGCGACTTCCTTAATGTGATCCGGACGGCTGTTGAGTGCCGTCCACTTGCCTCCGGCGTCAGGGTTGGCTTCCCACCCGAATTTGGTGGCAATGACGACTTTTCCCTTGAAGGGCGCCAAGGCTTCGCCAACGAGCTCTTCGTTAACAAGCGGCCCATAAACTTCTGCTGTATCGAAAAAGGTCAGGCCCCGTTCCACGGCGGCGCGGAGCAGAGCGATCATCTCGCCCTTGTCTTTCGGCGGTCCGTAGGACCAACTCATTCCCATGCAACCGAGCCCGATAGCCGAGACCTCCAAGCTGCTTTTCCCTAATTTGCGCTTTAACATCATGGCTCCTTCGCGGCTGGCCGTAGCCAACGCTTCTTTCTATCCCCTCCATTCCAAGGTATGCCGGAATGTCGTTTTTGAGTAGTATGTATTAAAGACAAAGGCTTGTGAGTGGATTTCACAAATGGAACGAAACGATCTCAGCATTCTTGCAGCCTTCCTCGCGATAGCGGAAGAACGCAGTTTTACCAAGGCGGCCAAGCGGTTGGCGGTTTCTCCGTCAGCCATGAGCCACGCCATTCGCGGTCTGGAAGAGACGTTGGGCGTGCGATTGCTTTCACGTACAACGCGCAGCGTTGCGCCGACCGAAGCGGGCGAGCAACTCTTGGCGCGGCTGCGCCCGGCGCTCACCGATGTTCAAGATGCACTGAATACGCTCGCCGGCTTGCGCGACAAACCTGCGGGTCGAGTGCGCCTAATCGTACCCCGGCTCGCCGGAACCATGGTCGTCGGACCGAAACTGGCGAAGTTCACGCATAACTACCCGGATGTAGTCCTCGAAGTCACCGCTGACGACAGCCGCATGGATATCGTCGCCGGCGGCTTCGACGCAGGCATCCATTTTGGCGAATACATTCAGAAAGACATGATTGCGGTCCGGGTGTCCAAGGACCATCGAGCGGCGATCGTCGGCGCGCCTTCATATTTCAAGTCTCACTCTAAGCCAAAGTCGCCGCCTGACCTGATCAGCCACAAGTGCATCAACTTTCGGCATGGCGCCGCCGGACTCTACCGATGGGAGTTCGAGAAGGGAAAGAAATCTCTCTCTGTTGCCGTAACCGGGCCTCTCATAGTGGACGATGTGGATACAATGGTCCGCGCCGCGATCGACGGCGTCGGCCTGGCATTCGTGTCCGATGAGCGTGTCGAACAACAAATCGAGAGCGGAGAACTTATTCGGGTCCTGGACGACTGGTGTCAGCCGTTCGCGGGGTTCTTCCTCTATTACCCGAGCCGTCGCCAGCAACCAGCGGCGCTGACCGCTTTGATCAATAGCTTAAGGCTCTAAACTGTTCTCATTGAGCATGGATTTACATTTCTCAAATCCATGCTCACCGTTTCTTTTCTGCGAATGCAATTACTTTCACGAGTCCAACCTTACAACCAAGTACAAAATCCGTACAAAATGCAGCGATGATGCCTCCAAGACATTGATTTTATTGGTTGGCTCCCCGACATGGATTCGAACCACGATTAACGGCTCCAAAGGCCGCTGTCCTACCGTTAGACGATCGGGGAATGGAGGAGCGAACGCCTGCCGATCCTCAGTTTAGCAACAGAAAGCTGGGTTCCGTCACCAATCGGAGTACGCCGTACCGTCCAATCCGGTTTTGTCGGAGCCGCTACGGACGTCGAAGACTCCCGCCGGGCTGGTACTTCCGCCGACCGGGGTATCTTCCATGATAATCTTCCAGGTCTGATCGGACCCCGTAATAGGATCCTGTGGAATCTGCCGGAGGTAGCCGTCGGAAACAAGATCCTGGAGCGACTCAGGGGCCTTCTGCTTATCGATGGTGTACTCATCGATCATATTGCGCAAGGTAAACAGATTGTTCCGCAGCACGCTTTCCTTGGCGCGTACGATGGACTTCTGATAAATAGGCAGCGCAATGGCGAGCAGCACGGAGATGATTGCCATCACGACCATGAGCTCGATCAACGTGAAGCCCCGCTGAGCGCGCTTTAGAAGCTGGATCGCCTTGTGTTTCGACATGCCGCTACCACTCGGAGTAAGGCGTCCCATCGCTCGCCTTGTCGCTGGTCTTTGAGTACACGTCAAAGATGTTCTGGCCGCCCCAGGAGTTCGAGGTAGGCTCATCCTGCATGCTGCGCTTGCCCCAGTCTGCATCGGCGGTCATGGGATCTTTCAGGATGCGGCGCAAGAAGCGCATTTTGCCGGATTGATTGTTTCCGCTTACGGTATTGGTGAGCTTTGCACCGTCTACCAAGCTCTCGAGCGACGGCGGGTAACAGTAGGCATCCGGGCCGCTCGGCTGAATCTTTCCGGCATCGCACATATCCTTGTACTTGTCAATGGCGGCGCGCATCTCGCGGAGATCTTGCATCAATTGTTTTTCGCGTTGCCTCCGGACCTGGTAGCGCGCCATCGGGACGGCCATGGTGGTCAGGATCATCAAAATAGTGAAGGCCACGATCAGCTCGACCAGGGTCAGGCCAGATTGCGTTTTGCGGCGGCGTTGAATAGCTGCTTGTGTACTGCTGAACAACATGACTCCGTGTCGATCATTGCGGGCGCGGCTGGCTGGATGAAACAGCCGGCTCAGGAAGAGCCGCCGGGAACTGAACATTAGCCGTAGGCGGGTTCGGAAGCGGCACGCTGGTCGCAGGAGGCGCCACGCCTGCCCCTCGCGGAGCATTGGGTAAAACAGGCGGAGCACCGGTAACCGGCGGCAATGAGACCTGCACAGCTTGGCTTCCGCGCTGCACTTTGGGGATGCTCTCTGTCCCCGCATAGACTCCCTGGTTCGCCTGGTCGCCCCAATCGGGTGCGCGAGCGATGTGCGGAATGATGGCGATCAGCACTTCCTGGTCGATATCGATGCGGTTTCTGGATCCGAATAGATAGCCAAGCAGCGGAAGGTTAGTGAAACCTGGGACGCCGGAAAAGGCCCGAGTCTGTTCGCGGTCGGACAACCCGCCGAGAATGCTAACCTCGCCATCTTTCATGCGGATATTAGCTTCATCGATCTGCTGTCCAATTTCGGGCTCTTCGATTCCAGCGATCAGAATCTGGTTTAGAACGGTCGAAAGCTCCACCCGAATATGCATGCTGATATCGTCTTGCCCGTTCACGTGGGGCTCGAGGTCGATCAGTGTGCCGACTTCGACCTGCTGGAACTGCGTAGTTGCGTAAGGGATCGAGCCGGGAGTTGCCACCGCCGAGTTCAAGGAGCCTGAAACATAAGGAATCTTCTGTCCGATTTTCAACGATGCCTTGCCGCCATCGGTGGCGCGCAACTGAGGACGCTGCAGGACCTTAGTGGTGGTATCGCTCAACAAGGCTTGTACCACCGTACTCGGGAGTGTAATCGAGTAATCGGCACTCGAGAGATGTCCGAGCTGGGCGATAGTGACCTGGTTGGTCGTGACGGTTGCGCCCGTCGTGCCGGTAGTTCCTGTCGTACCTCCGGTGCTTCCGGTGCCTCCTGTACTTCCTGTATTACCACTGGGTGTGACGGTGGGATTACGCGGCGTGAAGTTGACCGGAGTGCTCAACCCACCCTGCCCGAGCAAGGCAGCTCCGATAGTGGAGTTGCGGTTCTTGTTCACGTCCAGGACGAGAATGTCCAGAATGACCTCTGCTTTAGGCTTATCAAGATCATGGACGAGCTTCTCGACGATTGAAATTGTATCGGGCGAGCCGCGGGCGATAATCGCGTTCTGACTCGCCACCTGAAAAACGTTCGAGGTCAGTTTGGCGCCGGTGCGAACACCGTTGAAGATTTCGGTGAATTCGTTCGGCGTACTCGCGTTCTGAATGTAAAACACTTTCACTACTTCGTCCTGGTACTCCCGTCGCTTTTGCTCGCCTTCCTGGGTCACGAAAATGGCGTTACGGCTGATTGCCTTCCAGAAAGTATGCGTGACGAGCGCAACGTAATTCAGAGCCTCTTCCAGGGTGACGTTGTTCAGGTCCAAATTGAAGTTTTTGCCCGAACTTCCCGGCGATTCGAGACCGGTAGGGTCGACCAGCAAATTAATGCCAGCGAGCTTGCACACGCTCTCATACAAGACACGAGCTGGCTGATTGTTGACTTTGAGACTGCTGATCTCGGCGTTGATTGGCCGAAGCGTCGGCGGTCCTTCCAGGGAGTTGATCCGGCGTTCGATTTCCTGCCGAGCCTTCTGGGCAGGTGTATAGATGGGGGTTCCGGCTGGAGCATTCGCCCGCTCTTTGAGCATGGCTGTAGTGGAGCGAATCTCCTGGAGCGCAATCTGGGATCCGGGATCGGCTAGGTAGGCCTTCTGAAATTGCAGCAGCGCGGCATCCAACTTCTGCTCCCTTTGTAATTCCCGCCCCTCGGCTACGTGCGCTTCCCCGGCTTTAGCGTGAATGCGCTGATCCGAGACCAGGTAAGTAACATTGTTCGGGTCCGTCGCCAGCGCTTCGTCATATAAGTGCATGGCGGTGTCCCAGTTCTTCTCGGCCTCGGCCGCTTGGGCTTGTTTGTAGAGCTTATCGCCCTTTTTATCGCGGGCTTCCACCGGCTCCGTGATGAACGCGAGTACGCATACAAACGCTATGAATCGTAGTAAATTACGCAAATACTTCACCTTAGCCGCATCCCTACCCTCTCACTCCGAGAAGCCAGTCCCCTGCCGCGCGCTCCGGAAACAGCAACACTGCCCCGAAAAAACTGTATGCCCCGGAGTATATTCCTCTCGTATTCGAATGGAAGACGATGCGATACACTTCCCCGTGCAGAGTTCCAGTCCTAGGCCTGCGAGACACTGGGTGTGGAGACGACCCCTATATTGTCTCAGCCGGCAGTTTCAGCAAAGCAAAGTATGTCACAAAGCGAGATCAAGATCTTGAGCGATAATCGCTCGGCCGGTCACAATTATCATCTGCTCGACCGGTACGAGGCGGGTCTAGTACTGACCGGAACGGAGGTCAAAGCCGCGAAGGACGGAAAAGTTCAGCTGAAAGAGAGTTATGCGGAGGTCAGCGCCGATGAAGCCTGGTTGATGAACGCGCACATCAGCGAATACTCGCACGGGAATCTCATGAACCATGCCCCGGTCCGCAAGCGGAAGCTGCTGCTGCACCGTTCGGAGATCGAGAAGTTGCGGGCGGAGACGCGGGAAAAGGGACTGACGATCGTTCCCACCAAGCTTTACCTGAAAGCCGGGCGCATCAAGGTCGAGATTGCGGTAGGCAAAGGCAAGAAGTTCCACGACAAGCGCGAAGCGATCAAGGCGAAGGAGATGCAGGCGGAAGCGAAAGCTGCCATGGCGCGGCATGCGCGGCACTAGTTTCGGATTCAACGACATCGGGCGCCAATCTCTGGATTAATTGCGAGCACTTTTTTCGGCGATAATTTGACGTCTTGCATACCCGTGTGTTGGAGCGGGAACAAGGAGGGAAGAACTGGGAACGTAGCAGGAGCGCCGAAATTCGTGTACTCCTGCGCCTAGGAAAGGCGTCGAGTATTAGTTAGACGCTATGTCGAGGCAACCTATTTTCGTGCAAAAAGTAGTTCTGATCTCCGTGGTGAGTGTGGGCGTTGCGATCGCGGCCTCTTCATGGCAGAAGGACGATCCGTCGCAATGGACTAGCGAGGACGTTTATCAGATATTGAACAATTCGCCTTGGTCCAAAGCAGTTAGGGTAAATGCCTTAATGGGAGGTCCAGGTTATGGAGACCAGGGTTCGGGGAACGGCGGGAATGGCGGGGCTTGGGGAAATGGCGGCCAAATGCCGGGCGGCGGCATGGGTCGCGCAGGCGGCTTGGGGGGCGGTGGAATGGGAGGCGGCGGCATGGGCCGGGGACGTGGAAATGGCAACGGCAACGGGTATCCGTCTGCTGAACAGCCGACTACCGTGACTGTCCAATGGGAAAGCGCATTGCCGGTAAGGCTAGCAGACGCTAAGATGAGCGGCGGCCCCGTCGATCCAGCGACAATGAAGGCGCTGAAGGAATACGTTATTGCGGTCATTGGGTTGCCGAAATCCGGATTTGGATCACAGTGGCCGACGGGCGGCTCAGGCAATGGCGCCGATGACGCTCAGCTTGCCGATCATCTGAAGGTCATGACGGTGTTGTCGGTCGGGCATGAGCGGCTGAACCCGACACAGGTTGAGTTAAATCAAGGCCGGGACGCGCGGACAATCTTTCACTTCGAGAAGTCAGAACCGATCACGTTAAAAGACAAAGATGCGGAATTCCGCATTGCCTCAGACCGTATGGAAATAAGAAAGAAGTTTGCTCTGAAAGACATGGAGTACCAAGGCAAGCTGGAGCTTTGATTTCCCAAGTGCATGTTGAGCCAGCGAGATATGCGACGCAGCGCTCGGAAGACCGCTCGGGTCTTGACCCAACGGTGAGGACACACTCTCCCGGCCGCGCTGAAGGAGGTTGTGTACGAGCGTACATTGCCAGAAATCTTCCGGAGGGCACGGCCGGTCCGAACCCAGCGGCTCCTGAGTTCAACTCCGCAAGGCTATTCTAGATTCATCCCGGCAGGTGTTCCGTCTGCGGTCACACGCGCACATGGCGGCAGTTCAGGATATAGGACCGTCTATGCCAAATCGGACGGAAGCTTTATGGCGATTAATTCTTAAAATGACCACACGTTTATGATGCAAATTTCAATTGAGACATCCCCGGCAGAGCAGCTGAGCGCGGACGCCCTCGCCGTCATTTGCTTTGAGGCCGAGGAAGAAGCTGAGGCTCAGGTGGGCAATGCCCCCTCCTCAAATGTCCCGAAGGTTCCTGATCCTCAAATAGCTAAGCAGTCGGGCTGGCTGGAAGAACTTCGTACCAGCGGCGAGTTCACTGGCAAGCTTTACGAAATCGCGATGCTGCACCGCCCACAAGGGTTGGCAGCGAAGCGGCTGGTCGTCATAGGCGGCGGAAAACGCGCTAAATTTTCGGCCATAGAGCTTCGCCGTACCGCCGGTGTTTTAGCCCGTTCTTTGAAAGCGAAGGGACTTCGAAAGATCGCGTTGCTGTTGGAAGACTCTGTCGAGAAGAGTGACGTAACGGCGGTAGCAGAGGGCGCCATCCTGGGCGGATGGGAACCGGACAAGTACAAGTCCGATCCAAAGAAGAATCAGAAGCGAATCGACGAGCTTGCGATTTGCGTGCCGGGCGGAAATGGCGGCGAACTTACGGTAGCGAGCGAGCAGGGGCAAGTAGTCGCCGATGCACAAAATCTCGCACGCGATCTGATCAACGAACCAGGCAATAAACTTACGCCTGAGGCACTGGCCGAGGCGGCCAGGGGTGTGGCGACCGAATTCGGCCTGGAGTACCACGCGCTTGATTTGAAGGCGATGTCCGAACTAGGCATGGGAGCGCTGGTAGGGGTAGCGCAGGGAAGCAGCAATCCGCCGTTCCTGATTACTCTTGCCTACCGGCCTTCGCGGACTGAGGGCCGGGATCACCTGGCACTCGTGGGCAAAGGGGTGACCTTCGATACCGGCGGCATTTCCATAAAGCCTTGCGAAGGCATGGAGAAGATGAAGTACGACATGTCGGGCGCCGCTGCGGTCATTGGGGCAATGCGAGCGATCGCGCAACTCAAGCCCGAGATTGCCGTTACCGGCTATGCGCCGCTGGTGGAGAACATGATCAACGGCAATGCTCAGCGGCCTGGCGACATCGTAACTTCGCTTTCCGGCAAAACGGTGGAGGTGCTAAACACAGATGCTGAAGGCCGGCTGATCCTGGCCGACGCGCTGACCTACGCCAATCGCAATGGAGCAACGCACATCGTGGATGCCGCGACGCTCACCGGCGCTATCGGGATTGCATTAGGCCACCACAACATGGGCGCGTTTACAAATAACGATACATTTCTGCAGCAATTTCTGGGCGCCTCTCGAGCAGCAGGTGAGAAAGCGTGGCAATTGCCCATGGACGAAGATTACAAAGATTATTTGAAATCCGTGTTCGCGGACCTGCCCAATATTGGCGGCCGCCACGGAGGATCGATCACAGCGGCGTGGTTCTTGCGCGAGTTTGCTGACCCAACTCCATGGATTCACCTGGACATCGCCTCAACCGCTTGGCTCGACGACGCCAAGGGCTGGCTCGCGAAGGGGCCTACGGGGGTTTCGCTGCGCTCGATGGTGCAGCTTGCGATGGACTGGAATAAGCAACAGTGAGCTAAGCGGCCCGGACAGAGTTCAAGCCTGCCCTATCTCTTCAATGGGTCTTCCACCCACGGGGGCGTAGCCTCGATTAAGGCGCTTAGCGCTGGATCCAGTTTTTCAAGCGCGAGTTTCATCTCCCAAGCCACCTTGCGATATGCGAAGTGACCTTTCACGCCACTGCGAAGGCGTGAGATATACTCGAGCTCCGCGAAATCCATTTTGAACAGAAAGCGCGAGCGCGATGCGAAGGGCAAAAGGTATTGCGCGGCAGGTTGCGGCAACTGCGAGATGGCAGCGTTCGCCTGATTAAGCGCCTCGGAGTAAATAGTATCGAGTCCGCATTTGACAATCACATCCGGTGTTTCGAAGCCGAGTTGGTTTGTGTATTGCTGGCGGAATTGCTGGCAGCGCCGATGTCGGTGGAAGTCACGATAAGCGCCGATATCGATGACAAGATCGAAGACATAAGGAGCGTTGCGAAAATGCCGCGGAAGCTCGTCCCTCCTGGTATGTGAACCGAGCGCTACGGCGAGGAGTTCGCGGCGGCGGGCTACGGACCAAGAGCAAGCAACTTCATACAACTCGCGATAAGGGCGAGCGGTGACGGTATAGAGGAGCGTGGCGCAGATGTCGCCGAGAGGATCATTCGGCAGCAGTAAGTCGACTGGAGCCGTGTTCAGCGCGTGAGATGCGGGCAGGTTATGCAAGGCCCATTCCGCGACATCGGCTCGCAAATGCCGGGCCGACTCATCCGGTCGGGCATGTCGGGCAAGCGTGGGCGCGACCGGCTCGGTTTCGGTGCCGTTATCCCAAACGCATTCGGCGGGTTGAGCACAGGCGTTGCCGAGTTCCTCGCCGATGTCGCGCAGTTCCTGAAACTCAGAGGCTTTCAGGCGGCGCATCTGTTTCTCGAGCGTCCGAATGCTGGTGACCTGTCCGACACCAGTAGGGATTCCGAAGGGAAGAAGATAGCGGGCCACATCGAAGGCGCGGGCCGTCAGATTGCGGCGATAGGCATCGGGCTTCATCTCCTCGGGCTTTGGCAACGTTTCGCTGAGATGCGCGACGACTTGATCCTGCACGATCCGGTAGCCATTCAGAAGTTGCCCGGCGGCCGCGTTATAGATGGCTTGCTCACCGGCGGTAAGCTCCGGCGGCACGACGACCCCCGATTTCGAAAAGTCCTGATAACGCGAGCTGCGAGCCTGACCGTCCCACAACTGCTCATCCTGGATTTCGGTCGCAGCGAGCTCCGAAATGCCTTCGAAACAAATCGTCAGATGCCCGAGATCGGCGATGGAGGCGTGACCGTATTGGAAGTAGAAACTTTCAAGAAATTTGGTCGAGTCGTGAGCACGCACCCATTCGAGAGACTCGCGAACAGAGTCGGGGGACCTGCTGTAGCGAGCTAGAGCATAAGCGATTTTTTCGGGCGGCATGGGCGCGACGGTTAGAACGCGCGGGACAGAAGAACGGGGCTCCGGTTGAGGTGCGGTCATGCGTCTAATCGTGGGATCATAACGGATTCTCTCATGCGAATTCGAATTAAGAAGCTGCATCCAGAAGCGCACTTGCCGGAGTATGCGCACGGGCCGCTAGAGGATGCGGGTATGGACCTGCGGTCGATCGCCGGAGCGATGCTCGAACCGAATATCCCGCAGTGCATTCCGACAGGACTGGCGCTGGAAATTCCGAGCGGCTATGAAGTGCAGATCAGGCCGAGGAGCGGGCTGGCGCTGAAGCACGCGGTCACGCTCCCGAATTCGCCGGCGACGATCGATCCCGGGTACCGTGGCGAGCTGAAAGTGATTCTGTTGAACTTGGGGAGGTCGGCTTACGAGATACACGCGGGAGACCGCATTGCGCAGATAATTGTGGCGCGGTATGAACCCGTCGAATGGGAAGAGAGCGAGCTGGCGGATTCGGTGCGGGGCGCAGACGGATTCGGGTCGTCGGGCAGGTAACTTGGATTCAGCTACGCTTGACTTCAGCGGTTAAACGACTGGCGACGGGCTGCGTTTGGCCGGCGTACTTATTGCCAGCCTTCTTGTAGTACGGCACAGAAACGGGCGAGGAGAGCTGCTCGAAAGTGAAAGAGCAGATGCGCATACCCGAATAGAGCGCGACGGGCATGATGCCGAGATTGCTCAATTCGAGCGTGGCTTTGCCGCGCCAGCCTGGGTCGAAAAGACCGGCCGTTCCATGAACAATGATGCCTATGCGGCCGAGGCTGGAACGGCCTTCGAGGCGGCCCAGGACGTCGTCATCGAGCTCCAGAGTTTCTTCGGTAATTGCCAGTGCAAATTCGCGCGGCTGAAGAATGAACGGCTCACCCTCCTTGACGTGAATGGCGCGCATGATGTCCTGAATGGCGCTCTTTTCGCGGACGTCGATGTAGGCGTGCCGGCTGTGTTCGAAGACGCTGAACTCCGTGCCTAGGCGGAAATCGACCGAGCAACTGCCGAATTGTTCGGGCGGAAGAGCGGGCGTGATGCGAATTTTTCCCGAATCCAAATAGCGGTGGATATCGACATCGGAGAGAACCATAGGAGCAAGCGGCGAACAGCCATCCTAGCACGGGGTAGATGATATATTGAGGGCTGCGGCGTTGAAGCTGCGCGTGCCATTCGCGAATGGCGAGTGGCTTTCTTCATCGAGAGTGGGCGGCTAGCTCAGTTGGGAGAGCACCACGTTCGCAACGTGGGGGTCGTGGGTTCGAACCCCATGCCGTCCACCAAAATATCCTCTTTAGAATCAGTACTTACAGACAATTTTTTCGAGTCTGACAAAAATCTGACATCCCACACATCGTGCACCAGGCTCGAAATTCGTTCCTGACGCTGAGCTGTCCATTGCGCATAGTGTTTCCGGATGATCTCTGGAGTGCTGCCAAGGACGTCTGAAACGTCCTCCGTCGTCCAGCCCTTTTCCAGTAGCGCGGTTGCTAAAGTATGGCGAAAGCGATGCGCGTGCGCGCCTTCCACTTCGGAGATTTCAAACACGCGAGCCAGCTTTCGCGTGACGCCGCGAATGAAAGCGCGGGTGGTGCCGTTTCCACTCCAAAACAGATGCTTCGATCGCCCCGTAGTTCCTTTCGGATCGGGCAAAGCATCGAGAATATCGAGAAGCACGGAAGGTATCGGCAAGAAAATCGGCTTTCCATTCTTCATGGTGTGCAGGTAAATGCGGCCGTTTCGCACGCGATCGCGCCCGAGCGTTGCCACATCGCTAATTCGAAGTCCGGTGTAGCGGAGCAAGAGCACCATGGCCCGGGCTCGACTGCGCTCATATGAACCTCTACCCAGTTGGTCACAGGCTGAAAGAATTTGAATTACTTCTTCGTGCGTGTAAGGCTCTTTCGGTTTTGCTTTGACCGTCGGAGGTCTCACTTCTTTGGCCGGATTGGAGGACATCCACTTCCGGCTAACGCAAAAACCAAAAAAGTTCCGCAAAATGGCAAGCTCTTTGGTCCACGTGGCAGCCGAAATCGGCCGTTTCGTGCGGAACAGGTCGATCGTCTCGATTTCCACATCATCGAGTTTCGTGATCCCAGCCGATTTAGCGATTCGAAGAAAGTTGTCGAGCGCCCGGCGGTGATTCCGTTTGGTGCCGTGCCCGACGTCTTCCTTGGAGGATTTGAACGCGTCAATGGCATCCTGTATCGATTTCGGTTCCCGGTAATCCGGCCGTTCCAGGGCGGCAAGTTTCCGGTACCCTTTGTCGAGACTTCTGGTATTGAGCGATGTACGATAGCGTTTCCCCTTCAACATTCCATCCACTCCCAGGCTGCACTTGCAGTTGAGAAACTTTTGTCCCTTCTTACGATGGGGACATTTGTCGGAATGGAGACGAACGAGGTAGACGTCGGACAAGGGACGCTAACCTCGATCCTTGTTGCCCGAAGCCACGATTCTGCGTTGATATTCCCGCTCCGCAACTGAGGCTGGAATCCTTAACGTAAAATATTCGCGTTTTCCACTTCGTCGCTTGTCGTTGCCAAGACGTAAAACACCGGGAGCGGCTTCGAAGATGCGGCGGATGGTCGATTCGTCAAGCCTCCAAAGCTCCGCTAGTACGCAAACATAGATCACCTTGTTTTAGGAGCAGCACGTGTCAATGGGTTCGTTCCTCCCCGCAACGCCCCTCCCTTACGTTCCTGTGGTGGCGCTGCGCGCATCGATCGCTTGACCCCGGCAAGGGTGTTCACGCTTCGGCTACCGCCTTTTCTTTTGGGGGCATCGCACGCCCAGCTCACCGAAGCAACAACTTGTTTTTGACAACCCCTCGCGGATCTCGCAAAAAACTTCTTCCAAATCGCGAAGCAAAAAGCAAGCACTCAGGCCGCGCAAAAGCATGCCCCGAGAGGCGGTAGCCGAGCCTTTCCACCCTCCGCCGGGGGTGCTGTTGTGAACAGCAGAAAGGCATCCAGGCAAAAATCAGCCTGATTCTTGATGACAGCGGCTGGCTTAGAGCGCCGCTGAAAGGAAGGAAAGCATGAAGACGATAGTGAAGATCATCAATATTTTCGGGGGTGTGAAGAACGTTCACGCTTCCATCGAAAACCCGCCCTACATACGCCTCGTGATCGAGGACATCGGGATAGGCCCACGCGGTCATCAGGCCATCAGCGTGGCGCATTACCTCACCCAGAAGGGCGATCTCTGCCAGAACCCGGAACTGTGCTTCGAATTGGTTCCGCAAGCCGGTCACGTCGCGTATGAGCCATTCCTGTTTCAGCAAGCGATCCCGCCGGTATACCAGGAAGTTTTCGAAAAAGGTCCGACTTCCGAGAATCACCGGCTGAAACGCGACCTTACCGAATTCGCGCAGATCTGGGACCGGAACCTTCAAGAGCAAGGCTTCGTGACCGCCGCCGCGCAACAACAAACCCGTACCCAGGAGGCGAAGGCGTAAGACTTCCCTCTAACTCGGCAGCTCGATCAAATTAGCAAAGGAGATGGTATGAATGTTTAGCGCTTCGCGCGGTAGGCTCCGGAAGAAGGCAACGAGTTTCGGAGTAGACAGGTTACAGGCTGCATCGTGTTTTGAGGCTTTGACCTCGTAAAGGAGATTGGTCAGACCTGTAGGCGTAGCGCCACGGTAAGGCTCGCAAGGGAGCTTGAATAGGAGAATGGTGACCGCCGAAGAGCATGTCTACTCCCGCGGTAGCAAAGCAAACGGGAGAGGAAATGCAAACAACTCGACATATGGGAATCGAGCTGCACCGGAATAGGTTTACCTGTTGCGTGCGGTTAGAGAACGGACGGGAGTACCTGAGGGAATGGAAACTGGAGGACCTGGAGCGCTTCACCCAGAAACTGCGGCCAGCTGACCAGATTGCCGTCGAGGTGACCGGGAACACACGACTGTTTCGTGACGCGGTGAAGCCGCACGTGAAGCGGGTGGTGGCGGTGGATCCGAATCAGTTCCAGGTGGATCAGCCATTCGGTGAAGAAAACAGATTCCAACGATGCGCGGAACCTGGCGCTATATCTGGCCAAAGATCTGCTGCCGGAGGCGAGGATGAAGGACAAAACGCAAGCGCAAGTGGCGAGTTTGACACAAACGCGCGACACGCTGGTGAAACTGCGAACGGCCTTGAAGAACAAGATCAACAACATTCTTTCCGCTCATGGAATCAATCTGGCGAAGGAAGCGTTGTCCAGTGAGCACACAGGCCGCATCACTAAACGCGGCAGCAAACTGGCACGAACAGCGCTGGTGCAATGTGCCTTAATCGCGCAGCGCTATAGCCCTTATCTGAAAACTTATTACGAAAAAACGAAGGCGCGGCGCGGGACCGGCAAGGCGATTATTGCGCTGGCGCGCAAACTGCTCGGCATCATCTATCGAACGCTAAAGTACAACTGGGTCTTCGAGGACCTCCCCCACTTTGTTCTGGCGGAGTCGGCCGCATGAAAACCGGCTCGGGGACCCACCACCGGGAAAGGTGTTTTCTTTCCCTTGCTCTCCGCCTGCCGCCAGACTCCAGTGAGCGACGGACGGCTCCGCCGGGAAAGAAAACACGCATCCGTCTTCGCCTCAACAAAAAGCCAGGCCGGATGAAATCAATCTCTGGAGTAGACAAAACATCATAGGAGCACATTCAGCCAGATGCGTGCGGCACGTAGAATGGGTGCGCTGGAAAGCCTTACATTTACTCGGTAGCGATTTATGGGGGCGTGATCCCCGGTTACTAGATGCTGCTGTTAGGCTTTGGATCTTCCTTTCGGCAATGGCGCAAACTGCATTCCGGGAAGAGTAAACAGCCGGGCGAATAGAGCGGCTTGCTGTTAACCTCAAGCAGTACACTCTGGCTTGCAAGTAAGGATTCGCATCTCTAATCGGCTCAGATCGCCCTGCGCGGTTACGGTTACCGAACACGTCGAGAACTCGCGAGCCTCTCAAGCCAGCGAGGAACTCGTGTCCGGTTCCCCGCAGCATTCGGCCTTGGGTGCGTCCTCCAGCGTGGCCCTGGGCATTCTGCTGAGCCGCATCAGCGGCCTCGTGAGAGAAAGAGCCTTTGGGCATTACCTGGGAAACTCATCGGTTGCCGGGGTTTTTAGGGCCGCTTTCCGTATTCCAAACCTTCTCAGCATGCTGTTTGGAGAAGGCGTCTTGTCGGCGGCGTTCGTAACGGTTTACGCAAAATTAAGAGCAAAACAAGAAGATGCCGAAGCGGAGCACCTCGCGGCAGCGGTTTTCGGCGTGCTTGCACTAGTTTGCTCGATCCTTGTACTCCTAGGCGTGCTCACAGCACCGCTGCTGATCGACGTTATTGCGCCAGGTTTTAACGGTGAGGATCGCACCCGTACTGTGCAGCTGGTCCGTATTCTTTTTCCGGGAGCCGGAATCCTGGTCATGAGCGCCTGGTGCTTAGGTGTGCTGAATAGTCACCGCAAGTTTCTGCTTTCTTATACTGCGCCAGTCGCGATGAACGGAGCCATGATTGCCGCGCTGGTACTGTTCGCAAGATACCTGCCGCCGCAGCAGATCGTGATTTTTCTCGCCTGGGCTGCCGTCCTGGGCAGCATCTTGCAGTTTTCGGTTCAGCTTCCAGGCGTCCTTCGTTTGTTGCCTGCTTTTCGCCCTTTGCTCGATTTCAGCTCTGAGCACGTGAGAACAGTAATCAGGAATTTCGGCCCTGTGTTCCTAAGCCGAGGAGTCGTACAGATTAGCGCCTGGATCGATCAGATGATTGCGAGCGTACTTGGGACCGTTGCGGTCTCTACGCTAGGTTATGCCCAGATCATCGGAATTCTGCCTTTCAGCCTGTTCAGCGCCTCAATCTCGGCGGCGGAATTGCCCGCTTTATCGAGCGCGCTGGGAACTCGCGAGGAAGTCGCCGGCGTTCTGCGCGCTCGGCTCACGGCCGGTTTGCGTCGCATCGCTTTTTTTATTGTGCCCTGCGCTGTGGCGTTCTTGACGCTCGGCGATGTGCTCGTGGGCGCCCTGTACCAGGGAGGCCGTTTCGATTATGCGGCTACTGTTTACGTCTGGTCCGCCCTGGCCGGTTCTTCCATTGGCTTGCTGGCTACCTCGCTCGGACGGCTCTACTCGTCAGTATTCTACGCGCTGCACGATACCAGGACGCCGTTGCGATTTGCGGTTATCCGCATTGCCGTGACAACCGTTTTGGGCCTCATTTTTGCGTTGCGTTTGCCTCACTGGCTCGGCTTCGACCCGAAGTGGGGCGTAGCGGGTCTAACATCTTCGGCGGGTCTGGCAGGGTGGGTGGAATTTGCACTTCTGCGCCGCGCGCTGGCTGAAAGAATTGGCGCTACGCCACTCACGGTGAGCTTCACGGCCAGGCTCTGGGTTATGTCTTTCCTTGCTACGGCCCTTGGATATGGAGCGAAATCGACACTCGGCATGAGGCATCCGCTTCCGCTCGCCATCGTTGTCATTCCTCTTTACGCCGCCGTGTATTTTTTCGGCACAGCCCTTCTGGGAGTCCCGGAATCAAAAGCGTTCTTCGCGGCCGCTTTGCGCAGACTAGGATTTGCCAGCTGATCAAAGGCTCTGGCCGGCCTGGATCAACTGTTCCGCCTGCCGCAAGGCCTCGGCTGTGATCTGCTCGCCGGAGAGCATGCGTCCTATCTCGCGCGCCCGATCTTCCGGGCCGAGCTCTTCGACGCCGGTGGTGATCCGTCCCTTTTTCTCGCGCTTCGAAATCGCGTAGTGGTGATCGGCAAAACCGGCAATCTGGGCCAAGTGGGTTACGCAAAGCACCTGATTAATGCGCGACAATGCCTTGAGCCTTTTGCCTACCGCGGCCGCCGCTGCTCCGCCCACGCCCGCATCTACCTCGTCGAAAACCAGAGTCGGTAAAGCCTCGTGATGGGCGGCTCCGCCAGCAGCGGTTTTCAAAGCCAGTGCGATGCGCGAAAGCTCCCCGCCTGAAGCAATTTTTTCGAGTGGCTTCAACTCCTCTCCGCGGTTCGGTGAGACGATGAAGAGAATCTCATCTGTGCCGTTGGCTGTCCATGGTCCCCGCTGAAGGCGTATCTGGAATTGGGTGCCGCCCATCATCAGGCTTTTCAGTTCGGTTTCGGCGGCTTTGCTCAGGCGCAACGCGGCGGATTGACGCACTGCGCTTAAATCGGCTGTACTCGCCTGGTAGCGTTTTGATAACTCGTCCCGCTGGCTTTGGAGAGCGGCGCGACGAGCGGTAGCGTTCTCTACTTCGTTAATGCGCATGGCTGCATCCGCGCGGAAGGCAAGCACCTCTTCTAGCGTGCGCCCATATTTTCTTTTGAGTCGGTCGAGGGCGGCGAGCCGGCTCTCCACGTCCTCGAGCCGCGCCGGGTCGCCTTCCAGTTTGCCGAGGTAATCGCGCACCGTATAAGCGGCTTCGTCCAACAAAACGGAGGCTTGGCCTAGAGAGCTTGTTGTCTCACCCAGCGTGTCGTCAATCCGCACCAGCTCGTCCATTCGCTTGAGCGTTTGCCGGAGCTGCGCGGTGGCGCTTTGAGGAGCTTCATAGAGGGCATCGAAAGCGGCGGCGGCGCTCTCCTGGAGCTTTGTCATGTTCTGGAGAATTTTGCGCTCCGCTTCGAGCTCGCAGTCTTCGCCTACTCGCGGGGCCACCGAATCGATCTCGCTGCGCTGAAAACTCCAAAGATCAAGCAAGCGCAATTTTTCCTGCTCGCTGCGATCAAGTTCGGCAAGCTTGTCGCCGGTCTCGCGCCACTCGCCGAAGAGCTGTGCCACCTGCGCCCGCTGCTCGCCTGTACCAGCGTATTCGTCCAGCAGACCGCGCTGCGCTTGGGCCGTAAACAGGAGCTGCTGCTCATTCTGGCCATGGATGTCTCCCAAAGCGGGGGCAAGCTGGCGCAGAAAAGCAGTTGTAACGGGCCGATTGGCTACAAAAGCGCGCGATTTGCCGTTCGATGTTACTTCGCGTTCAACGATCAGTCCTTCTTCGGCGGTGCTTTCGATACCCGCTTCAAGAAAAAGACGGCTTAACTCCGGGCTAGGCGCGGCGGCGAAGATGCCGGCAACGCGGGCGCGGTTTTCGCCAGTGCGAACCATCTCTGCTGAAGCGCGGGCGCCGAGCAGGAGGCTAAGCGCATCGACGATAATCGATTTGCCGCTTCCGGTCTCGCCTGTAAGCACGTTCAGGCCTTCTCCAAACCGGATGCGAGCTTTTTCGACTACCGCATAGTTCTCTACCATCAGCTCGAGCAGCATCTGACCGAGGCTTATTAGTCCTTCCTCAACTGCCGCCCAAGCTCCGACCAGAGATCTTCGATTACGATCTGCCTCCCATTCGGTAGCGTCATTGTCGAGATGCGCTCCAGGTTCCGCGTGGTGCTGCTCCATTCCCATGCATCACGGAATTCCGGGTCCATGACGAAGATCGACCGAATGCCAATGCGTTGGTAGTTGCGGCACTTGGAAATAACTCGCTGCATACGGTCTTCGGGAGACAGGACCTCCACAACGATGTCTAATGGCTGGGTTGGATAAGGGCCGTCGATCCGGGTCCAAGCGGCAACATCGGCCTTCGGTTGCCAGTCAGGATCGATCCTCAATTCCAACTCGGGGCCGGATTTGTATCCAGCTTGGTCCAGTGCAAACAACAGAATCTTTACAAGCAGGACGTGCAAAACAGTCGGCCCCGTCTTCTGAACCGCCTCCCCGAACCAGTACTCGTAATATGGCTTCTCTTCGGCATAGCGGTGGCGGAATTCTTCGAGCGAAAGGAGGTTCAGCCTAGCCGTTGCCATGTATCGAGTATATTCTGCGCAGCTATTTCCCGGTTTCCAGCAACGCTGCATAGAACCCATCGCCCTGGTCCCGCCCAGGCAAACGCCGTTCCTCGCGTATGCAGTGAAAAGAAGGGTGCCGGTCGAGAAAGTCTCGTACCAAATCTTCGTTCTCTTCGCGTTCGAGCGAACACGTGGCGTAGAGGAGTTTGCCGGCCGGCGCAAGCACAGAAACAGCTCGCGAGAGGATGGCCAACTGTTTTTCGTGAAAGCGGGCGAAGTCGGCTTCTCTTGCGCGCCATTTGATTTCCGGATTGCGCGCCAGTGTTCCAGTGCCGGAACAGGGAGCGTCGACAAAGATGCCCTGGAACTCGACCCCGAACGGCAGCGTCTGAGTGGCATCCAGAACAACGCGGGGACAAATGAGCGGAATCTCGCGGATGCGCCTAAGGCTGATGTCACAGGCAATCGCGAGCGCCAACGGCGTTTCCAGCGCCTGGATAGTTTTGTTTCCGGGCGCCGCGCAAAGGTCGAGATAAGTATCCCCGGGCCGGAGATCGAGCAGCGGAACGACCGACTGTGAGCCGATGTCGTGCAGTCGCTGTCCTGGCAGCGGTTCCGAGAGCAGGCGGTGCGCTCCCGGTACACTCCCGGGTTTTTCGATCCCTTGGGAAACGGCCGACCCGGCGGGAATTCGGATATAAGGAACCGGTTCCTGCAAAGCTGAACGAGCGATTCCGCGAGCGGCTTCGGGTCCAAAATGGGCACTCCACCGTTCCAGCAGCCAGGCAGGGCAGCTCAGCTCAGTCGCCACATCCGGCCACTGCACAGGGTTGCGATCCACCTTGCGAAGAATTGCATTCACCAGGCCCGTAGCAGCGCGTGTGCGGACTTTGACGAACTCGACCGACTCATGGACGGCCGCGTGAGCTGGAATCCGTTCGAGATATCGCAGTTGAAAAATAGCGGCCCTTAAGGCGAGCCGCACCGCTTCATCCATTCCGTCAGCGGCCCGGTCGGAATAATGAAAAATCAGGTAATCGAGTTGACTCTGGTAGCGCAGGCAGCCAAACACGATCTGGGCAGCTAAACCAGCGTCGCGCACCGAAAGATTCTGGCTCCGTTGCCGCAGAGCATCGGAAGCATAAGCCCCGCGCGCCACCGCCTCTAGAGTTTCGAAGACTGTACTCCTGGCTGCTGATATTCCGCGCGTCAAACTACCGGTCACAGGCATCCAAAACCTAGCGTAACCGTTACCCAGCAACAAATTGGAGTGTTTTGATCTTTCAATGACTGGGACCCTATGTTAGGATGCTTATAGCCTCTGGGATGTGAGTCCTCGGCAGGCGCGCCTCGTTTAACTTCCCTCGGAGCAAACAACGTTTATTACATGAGCTTTACCGTTTTCCTCGGAAATCTCCCTGTCTGGGTGACCGCCGACGATATCAAATCGTGGCTATCCTCAGAAAGCCTGGTCGCTGATGCGATCAAGGTAATCCGCAATCCCGAAACTCAGGAATCGAAGGGCTTCGCTTTCATTGAATCGCCAAATCAGGACGAGATGAATTCGATTATTCGCCGCTTCGATCGCGCTCCACTTGAAGACAGATTACTTCGTGCAAATCCTGCCCAACCTCCCAAGTCTGGCGGCAAGGGCCCCGGTAAAAGCATGGCTCCCGCAGCAGATCGCAGCACTCGCCCGGGCGCGGCTGCAGGGAGCAATCTGCAAAGAAAAAATGCAAATGGACGGCGCCCGGCCGGATCTCCTGCTCGGCAAAGTGCTTTTGCAGAGGAACTCGCCAAGGTTCTTTAGCCTGGCAGCCCGGCCGAGCGCGTATCGCTTAAAAGCCGTAGGTGCGCAAATGGCTCGACGACTCGCTCTCTTTGCACTTTTCTCTCCTTCTAGACCTCCCTGGGCACCCTCTTACGGCCCGTAATACTTCTGTGATATACTCCGTGGCATCCAAGGGACTATATGACTAATGCGTTGCGCCCCAAATCGAGGCGTCAGTCCTTTAACCCCGCCTTTACTCTGCCTAAAGGGCGGGAAGACAAACTCTTGAACCGGTTCAGTTGGGAAGCTGTTACAATTCGGGGCCTTTTTGTCGCGCTAATTGGAGCGTTGGCCGCCATCACTCATCCGTTTCGTTTGTCTTTTGCGGCGGCCGCGGCCAGCGGAGTCGCATTAGCCCTGGGTGCGATTATTTTAGAAATCCGTCTGAGGCGGGCAGACTTGAAGACCCTGATAGGTGGTTGTTGCGGCGCTGTCGCCGGTACGAGCATCGGCTTGCTCTTCTCATTCGTTCTGAACCAGTCGGTACTTCTTCAGGGACCCACCTTGCAGTTTTTCCGTTTAGCCCTTCCTTTATTAGGAGTTTTTCTGGGAGCTCGCGCGGGAATCGCCAAATCGGGCCTGATAAAGACGGATGTTCTGCGCAAGGGCGGCGAGCGGTCTGGTGCCTCTTCCGCGCCGAAGGTACTTGATACCAGCGTTTTAATCGACGGTCGAATCGCCGACATCGCTGAGTCAGGATTTCTCGACGGCCGGCTGATTGTGCCTGAATTTGTGTTGCACGAGCTTCAGCTAGTGGCAGATTCCGCGGATTCGGCCAAGCGCAACCGCGGGCGCCGTGGTCTGGACGTCGTTCAGCGGCTACAATCCATTTCGGCGGTAAAGCTTGAAGTCTCAAACCAGGATTTTCCCGGCATCCGCGAAGTGGATCTCAAACTGATCGAGTTCGGAAAACAGTATTCCGCAAAGATCGTCACGAACGATTTCAATCTGAATAAGCTGGCTCAGGTGCAGGGCGTCAAGGTTCTAAACATCAATGAACTTGCCAATTCATTACGGCCGATAGTTCTGCCAGGCGAAACAATGCGTGTCTTCATTTCGAAGGAAGGCAAGGAATACAACCAGGGTGTTGCCTACCTCGATGACGGAACCATGGTCGTGGTTGACAACGCCCGGCGACTCATCTCGAAAACCGTCGACATCACGGTTACTAGCGTCTTGCAGACGACTGCGGGTAAAATGATCTTCGGCAAACACGACGAACGTCACTCGGTAATCGCGGAGCCCCGCATCGCCGCAGCGTCGGCCGGTTCAACTGCCAGTTGAATTGAATTTTCCGCCCAGTTGTTCGGCTGCGATCTGCGCGATGTCGAGCAAGCGGGGCGGGTTGTCAGAAATCGCTGCCAGCGCGTCACGAAACATACTGTTGCAGAACGGGCAGGCGGCGCCGACCACCTCGGCGCCAGTATCGGCCAGTTCTTTGGCACGCGCATGACTCACGCGTTGCCCGGTCTCCTCGCCAAGGAAGACTAACCCGCCGCCGGCGCCGCAGCAGAACGATCTCTCGCGCGCCCGGGGCGGATCGGTGACTTCGGCTGTGCGCGCAATGACCGCTCTAGGTTCGTCATAGATTCCGCGATACCGTCCGAGATAACACGGATCGTGGAAGACTACGCGTTCGCCGCTCCGATGTGATGGCAGCTCGTCGCTGTGCCGGGCCATAAACTCGCTATGGTGCTCGATTGCAGGCGCCGCCCCGTACTCTTGCCAATCCGTTTGCATGGTGCGAACGCAATGCGGGCAAACCGAGACGATCTTTTTGACGTTCGCTTGTTCGAGAGTGGCCAGATTCATTTCGGCTAGCTGCCCGAAGAGAAGATCGTTGCCAAGACGCCGGACAGGATCGCCGGTGCAGCGCTCTTTTTTCAGAACGCCGAACGAGGTTCCGAGGTGTTTCATGACGGACGCAAACGCCGTGATGATTTCACGGCCCTGTGAATCATAAGCGCCCATGCAGCCGAGCCACAGGCAGTACTCCTGCGAACCGTCGAATACCGGAAACTCCTGTTTGGCGATGAACTTGTCCCGCTCGGCCTGCGAGAAGCCCATCGCGTTACCGTTGCGCTCGAGATTTAGAAAGAGCTTGGTCCCATGCTCGTCTTCCCACGTCCCGGTATTGACCGCGCCCCGGCGCAACCCGATGATCATAGGCAGATGTTGGATCCCAACCGGACATTGATATTCGCACGCGCCGCAAGTAGTGCATTGGAAAATCGCGGTTTGAGAAACCGTCGCTTCAAGGATTGGCTTTTCGTTGTGCGGCCCCAACTCATTCAGATACGAGCGGAGGCCCAGCGCGATAAGTTTCGGATTCAGTTCTTTGCCGGTGTTGTTGGCCGGGCAGTGCTCGGTGCAGCGTCCGCACTCGACACATGAGTACGCCTGAAGGGCAGTGATCCGGGTCACGTCTTTGCCGGATACCAAGCCGAAATCCTCATCTCCGGCGAGGGGAGGAATGTCGCTGAACTTCTCCCGGTCCAGAAAGATTGTCAGAGGACTGAGTATGAGGTGCAAATGCTTCGTATGCGGAATGAGCGGCAGAAAGGCGAGCAGCGTGAGTGTATGCACCCACCAGAGAGCTTGCCCCGCAGTAGAGGTTTCGGGCACCCACCATTCGGGCATATACGTGACCATCAGGATAAATATGAAGAGCGCGATGATACCCGATTCGTATGACACGGGACCGAGCCACTTAGGCCGGATGATGAAACGTCGAAGGGCCAGATACGCGATCGAGACGGCGCACAAGGCGGCGAAGGTGAACGCAAACCAGAAGTAAAATCCACCGAACAACGAATGGTGATTGAGAAAGGGAACGCCGAAGCCGCCTGCAATGTGGTTGAGCGTGACCAGCGCAAAAGCGCAGAACCCCCAGAAGACGAACGCATGGGCTAGTCCAGGCAGTGGGCGTTCGCGAATGACCTTGGCCTGGCATATAACTTCCCAGAAAAAGTTCCAGCAGCGATGGGCTAGCGAGCCAAATTTGAAGTCCTTGCCGGGGCGCGCTTGCCAAATTCGGCCGACCGTCTTGCCGAAGCGCACAGCGAAAAGGGAGAGCGAGACGAGAATTAAGAGAAAGAGAAGGATCTTAGCGAGTAAAGGCTGTTGCATAGCGCAGCAGAATAATCTGAAAGGCGCCCGGCATGCCACATCTAGTAGCATGAAAAGGCGTGAGATACGTCATTTCGGGAGCCGCAGGTTTCATTGGATCACATCTATGTGACAGGCTTTTCGAAGCTGGTCATGAAGTCCTCGCTCTCGATAATCTGATCACGGGTCACCGCGAAAACCTGGCGCATCTCGAGGGGCGCGACGGTTTCCAATTTGTTCAGCAGGATGTCTGCGAATCGCTCAAAGTGGAAGGCCAGGTGGACCGGGTGTTACATCTGGCATCGCTGGCGAGCCCAGTCGATTATCTGGCACATCCGATCGCAACGCTCGAATCAGGGTCGACCGGAACCCGGCAAATGCTAGAGCTGGCGCGCGCACATGGATGTCATTTTCTGCTTACCTCGACGTCGGAGTGTTACGGCGATCCGCTGCAACACCCGCAACTCGAGACCTATTGGGGAAACGTAAATCCGGTGGGCATCCGCTCCTGTTACGACGAGAGCAAGCGTTATGCCGAAGCGCTCACGATGGCGTACTTTCGCACATACAGTTTGCAAACTACGATTGCGAGAATTTTCAATACGTATGGTCCGCGCATGGCGCTCAACGACGGACGCGTCGTGCCTGCATTCATCGATCAGGCGCTCCATGGAGCAAATCTCACCGTCTTTGGAGATGGCTCACAGACGCGTAGTTTCTGCTTTGTGTCCGATCTAGTGGACGGATTGTTGCGGCTGAGCGAATCGGACGAACGCTTCCCGGTGAATCTAGGGAATCCGGCTGAAATTACCATCCTCGAGTTTGCAAATCAGATCCGGGCGCGCTTCGATAACTCGGTGGGAATCGACTTTAGGCTGCTGCCGACGGACGATCCCAAGCTGCGGCGCCCCGACATCGGGAAGGCCAAGCGAGTCTTGGGTTGGGAGCCGAAGGTTCCATTAGCGGAGGGGCTAACCGTCACCATCGAGTATTTCAAGCAGAAGGACCAGCGCGATGCTTTGAGCGGGGGCGGCCAGTGGACGTCAAAGAGCCCGGCGCGGCCGGATCAAATCGTGGTCTAAATGTGGCAGTGCCGCAAGCCGCGCTTTGCCAGATACTGCTGGTGATATTCTTCAGCCCGGTAGAACGTTTGCGCCGGCTCAATCTGAGTGGCGATCGCTCGCTTAAAACGGCCTGACGCTTCGAGCTTGGATTTGGAAGCACGCGCCGTCTGTTCCTGCTCAGGCGTATAGAAGAAGATTGCGCTGCGGTACTGAGTCCCGACGTCGGGCCCTTGCCGGTTGACCTGAGTCGGATCGTGCGCGCCCCAAAAAACATCTAGCAGCTTGTCGTAGGAAACCTTCGCAGGGTCGTATTCGACCTCGACTACTTCGGCGTGACCGGTGCGATCGGTACACACGTCCTTGTAAGTTGGATTTTCGGTGTGGCCGCCCTGATAACCCGATACGGCATCGATGACGCCGTCCAGTTCGCGAAAGGCGGCTTCGACGCCCCAAAAACATCCAGCTCCGAAACTTGCTTTTTCTGTCATCACCTTGATTATCTCGCGGCCAGCAATTATTGAACGCGCACTGTCAACGACTCCGATTTGGTGTGGCCCTTTCCGTCGTCGGCGGTAATGGTGTAAGTCGTGGTCGTTTTCGGCGCAATTTCCAGGCAGTTCCGGTAGGACGGTTTGATTTGAGCGATGGGGGGATCAAGCTTCACGCTTTTGGCATTTTCGAGACCATAGCAAAGTTGTGTGTGTTGACCCGGCTTCAATAAGCCTGAATCGGCAGAGAAGGTGCTAAAGAGGATTTCGCCCGAACCGAATACCGCGTTCACGGTTCGCTCGCGGCGGGCCTGCTCCTTCGCGGCGGCGGCCTGCTGAGCGGCAACATCGCTCTGATGGCGGGAGTAGAAGGTCCAAGCTACGTAGAGAGCTGCAATGAGAACGCCAGCGGTAGTAAATGGCAGGAGCTTCCTCAGCATGGAACCTGCGGGTTCGTGGGGTGTATCGGGCACATTAGTCGGGGCCATATCACTAAGGTAGACTGCTGAAGCTCTCCGGCGTTGCCGTTTCGCTACTCTTATTTAAGAAAACTATTTGGGGTGCTCGCTAATTACCGATCGCGCGGGGTCATCTATTTGGTGCTGGCTGCGCCGCTCATTTTTGCGCGCAGGCGCTTCTCCGCATCCGCGCTCCAATACTTGCAGTCGAGCCGGATGAAGATCGACGTATATGGAATCGTCATGTTCGTCTTCAGGACGAGAACGCGGAATGTCTTACCGGCTTCATCGATGGTCGCGATGATCTTTTCGTGCGGAAGCGACTCTATTTTGTAGTTCTTGAGCAGGTCGCCGATTTGCGCCCGGTACGCCGAGGCGCCGCGCGCGTCCTCATCCGTGACGAACGGCAGTTCCGCGTCCATATAGAGGAGCGGCCGAACGTGAATGGAGCCGTTGATCGCATCTAGCACCGATCGTGCGACGAGGGCCTGACTGGCATTCGTTTCGATCGTCTCCACGCCGGACGAGGTCTGAAGAGGATACGCGGAATCGACGATAAGAATCCAGTTCCGATGCCCGAGTAGAGGCATTGTCTCGGCAACTCTCGCTTTCCAGTTGGTTGGTGTGCCGGGTGCCGCGCCTTTTCCTGTAGTCGCTAAAAGCAAAGCGAGAGCCAACAACGGTTTGATCGTCATGCTTGCACCTGCAGCGGCCTGGCCGAATTGACCGCCACTGCGGAGGAGAACTGGAGAGTTCCGTTGTCGAGAGATGAAGCAGGATGCGCGATCTCTTTGTCTCCGCTGATCACTTTCAGCTTGCCGCCAGAGCTCCGGAGCGGCCCAGCTTGCCATTGCGCGGGCATAATGGCGGCCATACTCCGTCTCGTCATAAGTATTGGACTTTTCACCATCGTAGCGGAGTAATAAGACATCGGCACGTCGGGCCGGTTGCCTTTGGTGAAGTCGCAGATGACCAGCGCGGCCTCATCATCAAGCATAGACGCGCTGCACGGAGGCATGATTCATAGGAGTTTGGTTCCCGTTACAACGATAGATCGAAGCAAGAGTCTGACGGATGTGCGTTGGGTCGAGCAGGTCTCCAAGCCCTGTCACGCTCGCCATATATCCAGTTCCTTCTTCTCCTCCGGTCTGAAGCTCGCGACCATCGCTGAAATCGTTCCAACTCTAATAGGCAGCAAGTGCACGCTGGAGAATGATCCTGTTGGAGCGGCCGTTGAGCGCGATGCGGAGAAGATTCTTGCTCGATGGATCAACTGGCCGAAAGCCACCAGATTCTGTCCCAGGCTCTCCAAGAAGGGGTACCTCCGTGGACCAAGACCATAACGCGGCGACCCTATTCAATTCGTGCAAAGTCGCGTACGGGTAACCGTTCAGGCTGACTGGGTGACAAGGCGATTGGTGCAATCACCAGCATGCCTGATGCACACGTCGCTTATTACGGCATCGTTTCAGAGCAGGATACATGTAGCGGCTGCGTGGCGCCGGTTCAGCCTCGGGCACGACAGTTACGCGCAAACGAACGAAGGACAGGACAGCAAGCGCAAAGCGGGCGAAGAACGTGTAAACACTCCAGCAATTAAATGCATGTGGTGACGTTCGAGTGTTCGCGAACGTCTTTTCATTGGTTCCTTGATGTCGTTCTCAATCTACTTCTGCGGAGCGCGCTGCTCATCATGATGGGTCAAAACACCCGTTCGGAGTCGCTGTTCTACTATTTCCGGCTCCGCTAGGTGGGAATGAGTCGAGGTTCACAGGGCTACGTGTTCGGCGCGAACCCTTGCAGTGTAAGGACGGTTCACACAAGCCGGCGTGCACACACCGTCAACTCACCGCACATTGAAGATCAACTGGTATGAAGATGTTGCTAACACGTCAGGAAGCTTGGCCAGACGCCAGAATTCGCTTCGTCCCGTCGAGCTCGGAACAAGATAGAGGCGCTCTTCTCGGAACTGCATAACCGCATTCGGCTTCAGCGGCTGGGGTTGCGGGCTCCCACACATTAAAGAGCAGTTCTTCTTAACGGCAACGGTCCAAAACGTAAAACGACTGATCAAGGTCCTAACCAAAGCAAAGGGCCAAAAGCAGAGATAGCCTGAAATAGGTCATGGCCCTTTCTAGCGGAGCAAAATCAAACGGAAAGAGACCCTCAAGTCTTCGAAAGAAGTAGTTTTTCAACAGCATCCCTGGTTTGGGCATGAGATATTCAGGAGACTAGGGAGAGCTTCCGGCAGATGGAGAGCTTTTCCAAAGAGGATATGGCAACCCCGCGAGCCGGTTGATCGCGAAAGCCTGGGTTGTGAGCAGCACGACTGCAACTTCGATGATCACGAGCTCCTTTGGCTGGGAGATGATGCCTAGCGAAACGATGAGTGTCGTCGCGCCCGCGGGCGGGTGACTGACCCGGAACAGCACCATCAGAGCGCCGGTGGCTGAGAGGGAGACCGCGGCGGCGAGAACTCGTGAGCCGTGGATAGCTCCATGCGTTGCGAAGGGAGGGCTGTAGCCCGTGGTAAGAACGAAGGCCGCATAGCCGCAAATCAGCCCGATGGCATGCCCCAGAAGGGTATTGCGAGGGCTGGAAGCCTCTGCTAACGGGGAGAAGAAGAAGAGATATGCGGTGGGTCCAAGGGAAGGGAATACAAACGGACTGCCCGTAACAAGCGCCAGCAGCGCGAGCAGTCCCATCGTGATAAAGCTATTTATGCAGACGTAGACCGCCCACACAGAGCGCGGAGAAAAGTGCTCCAGCAGCCAATGGAGGCGCATGTGCGCAAGGAGAATGGCGACATGTTCGAAGCTGCCGTGCGCAAAGTGCGCTTCAACGCTCTGGCCTTTGCGGGATCTTGAGGCCATCAAATGTTCGGCAACAGATCGAAATACTCGTCATCTTCGTTCTTGCCGCCCTCGCCCTTTCCAAGCAGCTTTACGGACTCCACAAACTCAATTCGCTCGATCCACTTCACCATCTTGTAGCCAAGCTGATTTTCGACGCGGAGCCGAAGCGGCGCGCCGTACACCTCCGAGAGCGGCGCGCCATTCATGTCGAAGGCGAGGACGCATTCGGGCTTCATGGCGTTATAGAGATCCTGCGTGTCGTAGTAGGGACCCCCATAGAGCGAATCGCCGAAAGAGTAGAACGCGATCACCTTGGCATACGGCATTGGCTGGACGTGCTCAATGAGCCGCTTCATGGAGATGCCGCCCCAGGCGGCGATGCCCGACCAGCCCTGAATGCAATGGTGCATCGTGATGTTTTCCTCCGCACCCAACGCGCGGAGTTCGTGGAGCGAGAGTTCGACGGGGTTCTGGACCAGGCCCGAGACCTTGAGCCTGTAGTCGTTGAATTGATTCGCTGCAAGCCGTTTCCAGTCCTCGCGCTCAGGCATCTTTCCGTTGGGCCAGAAGTGAGGGGAGATCTGGTCGCGCGTGTAGTGTTCCCTTGGGATCAGCTGATCAAGCGCGACGAGCTTGACCGGTTGCGTCAGCGCCTTCTGGGCGTGCTGCAGGGCCCGCGGGAAGAACCAGGATATGTAATGCGCCCCGATCCAGCTCAGAACCACAACGAAAATCCCAATCAGCCCTAAGATCATGCCGGCGGGGCGCTGGTCATCGGTGCCCAGTACGATGTGATTCATATTGCGCTCGAACCCGGTAAGCGCCACTAACCCGACGTGAACGATGATAAAGGCAATAAACCCGGCCAAGATCAAAAAGTGCAACGAGCGAGCACCCTGCCGCCCTCCGAAGATTCTCGTGTAACCGGGCCAGCGATTGACGAGCGCAGGGGACATTCCGATGCCGGTGAGGATGGATAGCGGGGCCATGACAAACACGGTGGCGAAGTAGGCGAGCTGCTGCAGCGCGTTGTAGCCATAGAAGCCGTTCGGCTCTGGAGGGAAGTGGAAATTGGCATAGTCGACGAAGGTGTTCCAGGCGTCCACGAAGACTCCGGGAGAGGTGGGAACAAGGCGCTGCCATTGCTGGCTGGTGAGCAGCCCCCCGACAAAGAAGATCCCGGTGAGAACGAATCCGTACACGGCGATAAAGTGCCAACTCCGCGCAAGACCTACGGTGTGACGATATCCGGGAGTTGCAACGGCGGGAGAGATGTACCGCGCGTCGTCTTTCGCTGTCCAGACGCGGCCCTTGGGGACGCGCAAAGGCGTGAAGCGAATCCACTCTGTGCCAGGAGTGCAATGGTCGTTCCAGTAAAGACGCGGATGATCCATCAAGATGGAAAGGCCACTGCGAATCAGCATGAAAAGGAAGAAGAGATTGAAGAAATGACTCCAGCGGATCCAGAATGGAAAGCCGTGGGGTCCGCTCGGCATACCCTGGTTGGAGGCGGGCGAAGGCGCAAGATGGGGCAGTCCAAAGATCGCATGCTCACCCCAGGCAAGCAGTACAGGAAAGAGGACCAGCACAAGCAGAATCAGCACGGCTTCTCTGCTAAGCCACACGCGGAAGCGGCGGTCCTCGGGATAATGCACGGCTTTATGGGCTGCATCGAACGCGATCAAGCGGCGAGTTCCTCTGTTCCTTTGTTCGAGAAAGAAGCTTCTACATGGTAGTACTGCTCAAGAGAGCCTATGCTGAAGACTCTGACGGCTTTGGTGTCTGGTAGACCGGTTATAGCCATGAGCGGTGGGTCGCGAATAAACGGCGCAT
>CAWHMG010000014.1:0-89706 GCA_963830415.1 Terriglobia bacterium | reverse complement strand
GAAGGCATACGTAGAGTAAGTGCATCGGAGCACGCCGCGAGATCGAGATATTCGTACCGAAAGATCATGCTGACTTAAGCCGCCGTTGAGCTGAGTAGCGGAGGAGCGCGGAAATGAAGTTGAGAAGCGGTCCATCGTTCCAGAATCAGCATCGGTCCGTTGCAGTGAGGACACAGCCAGGTAACGCGTTGCTGTGATCGATTTCCAGCACTCGTGGCTGCAGTTTCTGGCACGACCGCTACTGCGCCAAGCAGACGGAAACACAGGGGCAGCAACGTGGAACGTTTGCGCGTGCTGAGGAAACCAAAGTGACGGATACGCACAAAGCCTGGTGGCAGGACATGTAACAGAAAGCGCCGCAAGAACTCATTGACGTGTAGAGTCAGGAGTCGCTGCTTGTTGTGGTGCGCCGAATCTCGCCAGCGGAAAGTCACTTGATCCTCAGCAAACGAGACAAGCCGATGGTTCGAGATAGCAACTCGATGGGTGTAGCAGCCGAGATAACGGAGGGCGTGTTCCGCTCCGCCAAAAGGCCGCTTGGCATAGACAACCCACTTCTTACGAAATGTCTGACGTAAAAGCTGCGCGAAGACTTTGGGCCGTCCGAGTGGCTTCATCGAACCGTGAAACTCGAGCTTGTCGTGCGCGAAAGCTTCCTTCAGTGCTTCGGTGAACTTGCCGCGAAAGACTTCGGCCAACACGTCGACCGGGAGGAAGAACTTTCGCTGGGACGGAATCCATCGGGTGCGATCTGGCGATAATCCGCCGGCCGGAACCACACAGTGGATGTGGGGATGGTGCTGCAGCTTCTGATTCCAACTATGCAGCACGCTGAAGAAGCCGATGTCTGCACCTAGATGCTGCGGATCGCGAGCGACCTCAAGCAATGTTTCAGCACTGATTCGAAAGAGTAAGTCATAAATTACTTGTTTATTCTGCAAAGCGAGTGGCGCTAGTTCATGCGGCAGAGTGAAGACGACATGAACGTATCGTGTCGGCAGAAGTTCGCGTTGGCGCGCTGTGAGCCAACGATCGCGCGCATTCGCCTGACACTTGGGGCAGTGCCTGTTTCTACAGGAGTTGAACGAGATGACACGATGTCCACAGCGCGCACACTCATCGAGATGACCGCCGAGCGCAGCAGTACGGCAGCGCTCGATGGCGGTCAATACTTTTAAGTGGAGCCGGTTCAACCAGGAACGATTTCGTTCTATGAAGTTCCGGCCCGCGCTGCGAACGAGATCGGCCATCTCAAGCGATGGCCGGTTCATCTATTCGTCGTCTTGAGCGAGAAAGGCGGCCAACTTTAACTTATCCAGAGGACTGGCTGTGGCACTCATTCGAGCATTGGAAAGATGCAGGTACAGCGTGGTCTCTTCCAGATCGCGGTGGCCGAGAAGAAGTTGAATGGTGCGCAGGTCGGCTCCCGCTTCCAGCAGATGAGTAGCAAAGCAGTGACGTAAGGTGTGCGGATGAATCTCATCTCCCAGTCCGGCTCGTGTCGCAGCCTGACGGCAAGCCGCCCAGATCACTTTCGTGGTGATGGGCTTTTGGCCGGTATGCCAGCGGTTGCCGGGAAATAACCAGACTTCTGGTTTCCTTCGCAGTCCGCGCACGTAGATCTGAAGCTCATCCAAGAGTTTCGGACTGAGCATGACATCGCGATCTTTGCGGCCCTTTCCACCTTGGACATGTATGACCATCCGCTCACTATCAACGTCGGTCATTTTTAAATGGGCCAGTTCGGCACGCCGCAGTCCGGTTGCGTAAAGCGCCATCAGGAGAATGCGGTAGAACAATGTTGGGGCCGCATTAATGAGCTTTGAGACTTGTTCTACGCTGAGGACCTTGGGAAGCCGAAAAGCTCGCCGCGGGTAGGGTGTTTCAGCAATGGTCCATGGCTTCTTCAACGTGGACACGAAAAAGAATCGAAGCGCAGCCGTTCGCTGGTTGACTGTGTTGGCAGCCAGTTTGCGTTCACGGAATAGATACGCTTGATATTCGCGAAGTTGATCCGGTCCGAGTTGATCCGGCGGCCGGTTGAAATAGCGCGCCAGGTCTCTGATTGTTCTGACGTAGGTTCGTACAGTACTCTGAGAGTAATTTCGACGCTCGAGTTCCTCGAGCATCATTTTTCTTAACTGGGTCACAAGGACCTCCTTTGTGACCCAAAACTATCCCAGCTTAGAAACCGCCGCTACAACGCCCACGCGTAGCGTCTGCCGCTTCGGCTTCGTTCAAGTCCGCTTCAGTCCGGTCAAATTCGATTCATCACGGCGATATCCCCAGAATGAATGAGCGCCGCCGGAACTGGTTCGGATAGAGGTCATCAACGACTGCTCTCGCTGAAATTGCGTCTGACATGGCTCGCACCGTGGCGAAATTCATCATCGAGCGAAAAAATGGTTAAAACGCAGGATCCGTCGGAGCGAGATTCTGATTCAGGACGGGCAGAAGAAGTGGCCGGCCCCGGAGTTGGTGTAGCGGCGATGCGTTTTGTAAATGGCGTGCCGCACGATGAGGCGTGAGCGACGAGCTAGGAGCCGGATTCGTAAGACGCGGCGGGCATGGGCATTCAGCGGATGACGGTGGATACGTGGCTGCTGGAGCTGATCGAGAAAGAGAAAGCGCTCGGGACGGGTTATATTCACGCGGTGATCTGCCGGGCCGGAGGAGCGCGGCGGGTGCGATTGTTCGAGGCTCTAGAATCGGGCGATTTTGGAGGCGCGGGCGGCGTAGAGGGCGCTACTAGAATCGCTCTGCGGTATCTATGCTGCCAATTTGGCAGACCCCGACTCGATTGTTACATTCGACAACTCACGCGGTCTGTAAATAACTGAGTTTTCGCTCCGCCGGACAGTTGAAAGGCCCTAACGGCGTTTCTCGTTCGTACTCGGTGTTGCGTCGAAGAAAGCTCGTCTCATCAGCAACTTGCGACCACGTCGGTCGCTTTGGGAGCCGCTCGGCGGACGGTGAGTTTTTGTAAGGTCTCCGAAGCCCGTTTGGGGATCGCTTTTCGTGGTACCACTTTCGGAGTTTGATGTTTTGGGTATTTGGAACCGCGGACAACAGAAGCTCTAGAGGCGCTTGTGCGGTGCGCTCGCCTTTCGTAGCAGTGGCATGGATGCATGCATAGGAACTCCAATGCTTCCTCCCGCACGTCCCATTGGCGCCTCTCACGCCTGAGCTTGACCCAGAGCGGAATTTGGCGATACTATGCAACCCTATGCCGCTGGACTCCCTTATTGATTCAGGCCAACCGCTTCCAATCCCGGATGTTCAGCGAACCACACTCGGGCTCGATGTTTTGGGTCGATACATCTGCAATACATGGGACGAAGCCACCGCGTCCGGAACCCGCTCCTTTGATGCTGTCGTTATCGGAGCAGGCATGTTCGGCGGGTATTGCGCGGATAAGATCTACCGCGACGGCGCTGCCCGAGGATTGAAGGTTCTTGTCCTGGACGCGGGACCGTTTCTTGTCCCCACTCATTTGCAGAATTTGCCTAACATCGCATTGTACGCTCCCGACCCGCTGCTTCCATCGGACGATCCGCACACCGCTCGTAACGTCGTATGGGGCATGCCCTGGCGCTCAAATGTGCCGTTCATAGGCGAGGCGTACTGCGTTGGCGGTAAGTCGCTCTTTTGGGGCGGGTGGTGCCCTCGTCTACTCGCAGACGATTTGGCCCAATGGCCGTCTGACGTAGCGGCCTACCTGAACACAAACTACCCGCTGCTCGAACAGCAGACCGGAGTAAATGAAAGGACCGACTTCATTCAAGGGCCTCTATACACGCTGTTGAAAAACAAAGCGACCGCGGCAATCGGCGTCGTTCCAAACATCGACTCAGTCGATGACCCGCCTCTTGCCGTCCAGGGACAATCACCCGCATCCGGGTTGTTCAGTTTCGACAAATATAGTTCCGTTACGGTATTGATCGATGCGGTTCGAGACGCTGCCAATCAACCAGATTCATCTCGCCGGCTCTTTGTCGTTCCGAATGCGCACGTTACGCGCCTTGTCACAAGCGGTGGCGCAGTGTCGAGCATCAACGTGTCGGTGAACGGAACGATGAATACCCTGAACGTTGGCCCAAAGACAGCGGTGATCCTCGCGACGGGAACGACAGAGTCCACCAGGATGGCGCTCGTCTCATTTCCGACCAACCCAGGCAAGCCTAGCAGCGAATTGATGGGTCGCAACCTGATGGCTCACTGGCGCTCGAACATCTTCGTCAAGATCCCGCGATCCGTCTTAGATCCCGGCCACACGCTCCCAACAGCCGTCCAGACGGGCGCCCTCATTGTAAGAGGCTCAACTCCGCAAGGTAAGTTCCACTTGCAGGTGACAGCATCCGCCGATCCCACCGGCAACTCAGACGCCCTTCTCTACACAATGATTCCGGATATTGATCAACTAAACACGATCCTCGCTGCTCAAACGTCTGACTCCGTCACCATCGCGTTCCGTGGAGTTTCTCAACAGTTTGGAGACAAAACCAGCAGCGTCCCAAACACAAGCGGCCGCTGGATCAACCTGAGTCCCTTCGAATCCGACGAATTTGGAGTTCCACGCGCTTGGGTGCAGATGACCACTTCAAGCTCCGAAGACAACCTTGCGAACGCCATGGACGCTGCCATCTTGGCTCTCGCAACCGAGTTGGCGGGCGGCGATGCAAGCCAGGTAAACGTGGTCAGTCGCGACCGCGATGGACTCGGCACCACTTACCACGAAGCAGGCACCTTGTGGATGGGCACAGACCCGAGCACATCCGTCAGCGATACAAACGGACGATTTCACAATGTTTCGAACGCATTCTGCTCGGACCAGTCGCTCTTTGTCACGGTCGGCTCGGTGAACCCGACATTGACCGGATTAGTATTGACCCGGCGCGTTGCCGAGGCCGCAGTCGCGTTAGCAAGTTCTTGAGTCGCTGCGCGCAGCAGAACTGTCTCGCCGAATGAAGGGACTACTTCGCCGCAAGTACTGAGTGTCTACCTCAAAAATGACACGGACGCCGGGCCACAAGTCGGCTTCGGGCCTAAGCTTGTTTCGGGGCGGCAGCCACTAGGAGTTATGGACGTCGCATCGGCTATTTGGGATCGGCACGTCAAAGGACAACTGAAATCTTCGCGTCCCTGGCACTATGCGCCGGGACGCGGGGTGATTACTCCCCTGAAGTCGGCTTCAGTCCGGGCAAGTTCGGTTTATCACGCGATATCCCCAGAGTGAATGAGCGCCGCCGGAACTGGTTCGGATAGAGGTCATCGACGACTGCTCTCGCTGAAATTGCGTCTGACATGGCTCGCACCGTGGCGAAATTCATCGTCGGCCGGAAAAACGGTCAGGACGCAACATCCGTCGAACGAGATTCTGATTCAGGACGGGCAGAAGAAGTGGCCTGTACCGGAGTTGGTGTACCGGCGGATGCATTTCGTCAATGGCGTGCCGCATGAATATACGTGGGCAACGACATGAACGGATACGCAAGTTGGGCGGGATGGGCATTCAGCGGATGACGGTGGATACGTGGCTGGAGCTGATCGAAAAAGAGAAAGCGCTCGGGACGGGTTACATTCACGGGCTGTGTTCGGGAAACCGGGCGATTTTGGAGGCGCGAGCGGCAGCGCAAGACTGGCGTTATTCGTGGCGGAGGGTTTCAGCCGGGTCTAAGCGGGTGAGGCGCAGGGCCGGAAGGGCGCTGGCGACAGCCGCGACGAGGATCAGCAATAGGGCCACGGAAACAAACGTCAGAGGATCGGCGGCGGTGATGCCCCATATCAAGCTTTTCAGAAGATGCATCGCGAAGAGCGCCAGCACGACGCCGCAACCGATGCCAGCAAGCGAAAGAGTGATGCCTGGCGTGACCGCGGCACGCACGACTTGTTTTGGCGTAGCGCCGAGTGTCAGACGAATTCCCATCTCGCGAGTGCGTTGAGCTACGGAGTGCGCGATGAGACCATAAACGCCGAGGGCGACCAGGAGGACGGCGAGGCTGGCCAGCGCGGAGAAGAGCGTTGCTTGATAGCGCTGTTGTTTTAGTGATGCGCCGCGAACCTCAAACATGCTCTGGAACGAAGAAAAGGGCAGTTGCGGATCGATTGATTGGAGGGCGCGACGCATGGATTCCGGTAGAGACGGAATGTTGCCGCGTGTGCGAACAATCCAGACCGGCGAGAACCAGACATTCGCCATGGCAAAGATGCCGTCCGGGAACTGATCGACCGGAAGGTAGACGCCGGCGAATTGGTCGACGGGCCCCAGGCCACCCCAACCCATCTTTACCTGGACATTATTGACGACGCCGATGATCCGCCAAGTCTTGTTTTCGATCCGGATGGACGTGGCGAGCGGATCGGGCTGGTTGCGCAGATAGCGTGTCACGAAACTTTCATTCACGACAGCGACTGGCGCGGCGAGGGCGCTGTCGGCAGCAGTGAAGAGACGGCCGCGCAGCAGACGCATGCGAAGCGTTTCGAACAGGCCGGGCGTGGCGTAGGTGCAGTTGGTGATCCCACCCTTGCTGACGCCGATAATTTGGACGCCTTCATTGAGTGCTCGGGCGTAGGGCGGAGTCAATGCTACGGCGGCGGATTGGACACCGGGGATCTGGCGAATGCGTGCGAGGCTTTCGCGGAAGAGGCGTGCGCCAGCGGCGGTGGTGGCATAGCGCGCCTCTTGCAGAGAGGCAGTGGCGGTGATGACGTGATTGGGATCGAATCCGGGATTGGCGTTTACGAGCGTGGCAAACGTGCGAATGAGGAGGCCAGCGGCGGCGACCAGAATGACCCCGAGAGCAACTTCAGCGAAGACCAGGAGCTGACGCTTCCATTGCCGTCGGCTACCGGCGCTGCCGCGACCGGCTTCCGCGAGGGCAGAGCGCAGGTCCACGGTGGTGGCATCGAAGGCCGGGAAGAGGCCGAACAGGATGCTGGTGGCAAGCGATATCCCGAGCATGACCGCCATGACGCGCAAATCGAGACGGACGGGGCCGAACATATTGAAGTCGCCCGGATTGAGACGGGTGAGGCCTTCGAGCGCGACGTAGCCGAGGCCTAAGCCGAGAACGCCGCCCAGGAGAGCGAGCAGGAGCGCCTCGGCAAACAGCTGGGACATCACTCGCGCGCGACCGGCGCCTAATGCCATACGCGTGGCGATTTCCCGAGAGCGCGTTGCGGAGCGGGCGAGCAGGATGCCGGCGATGTTGACGCAACCGATGATTAAAACCAGCAGGACGGCGCCCCACATCAGATGAACGTTCGAGCGGAGATCGTAGGTAAGGCCAGTCTGAAGTGGGAGGGTTTTTTCTTCGGCTGACATGCCGGTCGGGAAATGCCTCCGGGCGAAATAGTCCTGCATGATCGAGTTGAGCTGTCCATTGGCCTGCGCGGCCGTAGCGCCGGGCTTCAGGCGTGCTATGACAGCGTAATTGTCGCCCGATCCCTCGCCGGAATGGGAGGGGCGCAGAGGTGTCCAGACATCCGCCGGCGCATTGGTTCCAACGTCGCCTACGCCCTGCGGGAGGCCGTGGAAACCGGACGGCATAATGCCAACGATGGTATGGGGAGAGCCCCGCAGATCGATGGTACGGCCCACGACGGCAGGATCGGCATGGAAGACGCGCTGCCAGAGACGGTAGCTGAGGATTGCGAGCGCGGGACCATTGGGCACATCCTCCTGGCGAGTGAATTCGCGGCCGATGAGCGGCTCGATCCCGAGGACGTGAAAGTAATTGGCACTGACCCGCTGATCGGTCACGTATTCCACGCGGCCAGCGGCGACGAGGTTGACTCCGGCAGCACTGCCGAAGACGGCGCTGTCCAGCAGCGATGCGTGATCCCGCACAAGCTCCCATTGAAAACCGTCCTGACTAGTCTCGACGTCAAAGGCCCCGCCTTTACTGAAGACGGTGGAGAGTAAAGCGAGGCGGCTGGGATCTGGATAGGGAAGCGGCTTGAAAAAGAGCGTGTCGACGATGGTATAAATGGCCGTATTCGCGCCAATGCAGAGGCCCAAGGTGGCGAGAACCGTGATGGTGAAGATGGGGCTTTTGGCGAGTTGGCGGGCGGCGTAGCGAAAATCGTTCCAGAGCATACGTGCACCTTATGGAACCGGTGTAGCGGCGACCCCTAAACAAATGTACCCTGATGCAGCCATCCCGAGAAAATCCTTTCAGAATTTGGCTATCAAGGCGATGCCGCCCGCCATCAGCAGGGCGCCGAGCACTCGCCAGATATTAATTGGGTGTACCGGCATATGGAAAAGCCCAAGGTGATCGACGGCAAGAGAGGCAATGAGCGCCGCTGTCACGGTAAAGCCCACGAAGGGCCCGGCGCCTACTTTGTTCACCAGAGTCAGGCCGGCGTACACCTGAACGGCTCCTACCAAACCGCCGAGAGGCGCCCACCACGGCATGGAAGCGAGACCTTCCGCGCTCGGCAATGGACTTGGGATTACTGCGAACAGGCAAGTGAAAAAAGCAGTGATAAGCGCGAAGGAAACGGCGCTTGCCATCCATGGATTCAGTAATGATTTGTAGAGCTGTGAATTCATGGCTGCACCGCAAGTCTGCAGAATGCCGCCCAAAATAATAAAGGGATAAATCCAGCTGGTTTTCAAGGTCTTCTCCTATTCCATTACAATTCATTGCTTAGGCGGGTACTGCTTGCGGGTCGGAAGTCCTCTCGCGTGTATTCGGAACGGACACAAGTAAGCACAAGAAAGCGAGAAGAGCGATGGCGGCCAGAGCAAGAAAGCTGGTGCGGAATCCTGCTCTTTGTGTGATGACACGGCGACGGTGTTGCGGAGGGCGGCTCCGATTCCGACAACGGTTCCGATTGCTCCGGTGGCCAAGTTGAAATGACCTGAGCCTCGCACGCGATCCGCAATGAGAACAGCGGATGCGACACCAAAGATTGAGTTCGCCACGCCATCGAGCGTCTGAATCGCGATAAGAAGCGGAATGGAGCTGGTGAGCGTGTAAAGCACAGCGCGAATGGGAAGCACGGCAAAACCAAACAGGAGAAGCGGCCGCGGTCCCCATCGCGCGCACAGAAGGCCTACGGTGGAAGCCGTGACTGCAATGACAAGTTGTGTCACGGTAGCCGCGATGAATGGCGCAGCATCGCGAACACGGCCATGCACCAGCATCTCTCCGGGTTGGGGCAGCATGGCTGCATTGGCGAAGTGAAAGAGGAAGGCTGAAATGGCAAAGGCCAGCAATACGCGATCCCGCACGAGAGCTTTGAGATTGCTGGGACCTTTTTCGGTTCCATCGAGCGATCCGCCGCGAGCGCGCCAGTAGTCAATATGACGAGCAGGGATAGCAGCCAGCGCTAAAAAAGCAGGATCGAAAGCAGGGGCACTATGAGGAAGATGGCTTTCATCCCGAACCGCCAGCTAGGCGCGTTCGATTACCTTTCGAAGCCGCTGGATTTCGGCCATGTTCTGACTCAGCTCAAGCGCGCCATCGAGCATCGGAGGCTTTCGATAAAAGCCAAATCTGTTCCCGAGCACGTGTCGACCAATACAGCGGCGATGGTCGGCTACAGCCCGCCAATGCAGAGAGTTTATAAACTGATCGGCCAAGTAGCGGCATCGGATGCCACTGTGGTGGTCCGTGGTGAAAGCGGAACAGGAAAAGAGCTCGTGGTAAATGCGATTCACGAAAACAGCTCACGCGCGCGCGGACCGTTACTCAAGGTCAACTGCGCCGCCATTCCGGAGTCGTTGCTGGAATCGGAGCTCTTTGGGCATGAGAAAGGCGCGTTCACGAACGCGCTTTACCGACGGATCCGACGATTCGAGGAGGCACACGGGGGAACTCTCTTTCTGGATCAGATTGCGGAACTTGCGCCGGCCTTACAAGCCAAATTGTTGCGAGCCGTCCAGGAACGGTCGATCGAGCGTCTCGGCAGCAACATTCCTACGGCGGTGGATATCCGCTTAATCACGGCGACTTCCAAAAACCTGGAACAGGGCGTGGCGGGTGGAGAGTTTCGAGAAGACCTCTATTACCGTCTGAACGTGGTGATAATTGCGCTGCCAGCTTTGAGAGAACGTAAACAGGACATTCCGGCGCTGGTACAGCACGTTCTCCAGCGAAGGGGACGAGCAGTCTCGATCACGTCCGCAGCTTTGGCTACTCTGTGTAAGCATCACTGGCCAGGAAATGTTCGCGAACTCGAAAACACGGTGGCACGAGCGCTGGTGCTGGCGCGTGGTAACGTGATCGACCGCGATGAGATCCTGCTGCTCGACGAGCAACAGGGTAGCGCGACGGGACACTGGACCGATGCTGTCCCTCTGGAAGAACGGTTGGAAAGAGAACGTAGGATTACTCGAGCGAACTTTGGTTGAGCGAGCGCTCGCTTCCGCGCAGGGTAATAAGTCGAGAGCTGCCGAGATTCTCGGCATTGACCGGCGGCTGCTGTACGAGAAACTTCGGCAGTATGGTGTTGAGGGAGAGAACACGTAGGTCGGTGGGTGATCGGTTTGCGCGCAGCCGCGGGTGATTTCCGCCAACGCTGCGGAACGACCTTTTTACGGCTCCAATTGAGGGAGAATTCGGATGGCAGCGTTCACTCGCTGCGCCGGGAGGAATTTGGTGGTTCTGTAGCCTGTCCCTGATTAAGGAAGTTTTTGTCTGTTAATCTCGTTCCGAAGAGGCGAAGAAGTGTGGGACCCAGGGCAATAACTCGCAGGCGCAGCCGAAAGACTTTTGCCCTGCTGACAGCAACTATCCTGTTCGCGGCGCTCGGCAGTGTAAAGGGCCGGGAGGTCCGAGCAGACTCCCAAACCCAGATGCGCCAACAACCTGCCTCTTCCGGGTCCCTGGTTGTACAAGGCCGGATCACCGGAATACAAGGAGTTCTCGCCACGTTAAAGATGCCGGACGGCTATCCGGGGCGAGCGGGAGGCCATGCGCAGTTCGTGATCGCGGGACCTATCTTCAAGGTTGACGTCTCGCGTGCCCGCCTCTTGTTGCCCGATGGAAAGCAGGCTGATAAGCTGCCACTCGCGGTCGGCGATTGCGTGCTGATGGTTCTGAGCGGGCCGGACTCAGAGTCGCCTGCCCCCGGTAGCCCTGGGAACGTCAACCAGACCTATTTTGCGTCCATTTATCGAACGTATCGTGCAGAGCGCCACGATCATTACCCATTAATGCGAAGATTCGAAGCAATGAGTACTGATAAAAGAAGAAAAGGCCCTACCGGGCAGGGCCTTTTTGAAAAACTACCATTTCTTATACTGTGAAAGGTTATTTCCCGAGGTGGCCGCGCGGACTTCCGATGCCGGTGCACTGATCATAACCTGTGCCTGCGGCGTGGCCATTCGATCCCGTTGTGACATCGTAGAAGTTTGTCCCATATGCGGTAAACGCATGGAGTTGAGAATAGAGCAGGTTGAGCTCGGAGGTCTGGTAGTAGCCGCCGGCTTGCGAGCTAGCCATTCCTAACCTGTTATTGGAGGCGTTGACGATGCCAGCCAATGCAGGGGAGGATACACTGGTGCCCCCAACGATATACCAACCGCCACCCTCATCGCTATCGTAGACCCATACGCCGCTGTTAGGATCGGCGTCAAATGAGATGTCAGGAGTTGATCGAGCGGGAAACTGATAGGGGGCCCCGCCGAACAATTGATACTGATAGTTGGCCCAAGGTCCCATCCCGTTTGCGATACTTGGCGGGTTTGCCCAGGTTTCAACGGCACTTGGACCGCCGCCCGAGTCAGACCAGCAACTCTCGCTTAAGAAATTCCCGCTTGCGTCCCGGTTGATGGTGGTGCCGCCTGCGGAGACTACCCAGGGTGAAGCACTGGCGTAGAGAACTTCCGCTCCAGAGTCGCCAGCGGACGCAAAATAGGAGATGTCGGACCAGTGGTAGCGGAAGAAGAAATTGTCGTCCTGTTGTTCCGTTAATGTTCCGCCGCCGTCGCAAGTCGCGCACAACGCAGGAAATCGGAGTTCGCATGGCGCTTGGTGCTACTTCCGGCAGTATCCAGACCCTCATGTTCCGTCAAGGGTTCCTAAGTGTTGCCATAGGGCTGGGTGCCGGACTGCTCTTAACACGGGCCGTAATGCGTGCGCTTGGCGGAGTAACTGCAGGGCTTGGAGCCGCAGATACGGCAACCATTTGGATCACAACTTGCCTGGTCTCGGCTACTGCTGTCATCGCCTATTGGATACCGGCGTACCGCGCAACGAGAAGCGACCCGATGCGGGCGGTCGGGCAGGACTGAGCGATCGGCTTGCGATCCATCTTTCGCACAATGGCTTCCCCACAATGGCTTTCCTACAATAAAGGTTCAGATGAGGATCGCGCTGGCGCAGATCAACAACACTGTAGGGGATCTGGACGGCAACGCCGCAAAAATCCTCGAGTTCGCAAGACGTGCCGATCAGGCTGGCGCCGAAGTAGTGGCGTTCCCCGAACTTGCTCTGACCGGCTACCCGCCGCGCGACCTAGTAGAGAAGCGTTCGTTTCTCGATCGCACACAAGCGGCGCTCGACGAAATTATCCTGAAGTCGGCAAACCTCCGCGTGACGCTGGTTGTGGGTTATGTCGGGCGGGCCAAAGATGCGGCCGTCCGGGCGCAGAATTCAGCGGCGGTAATCGAGGGCGGCCGGGTCGTGTTCCGGCAGTGCAAGATGCTGCTGCCGAATTACGATGTCTTCGACGAAGTCCGCTACTTTCAGCCCGCTTTGGAGCAGGACATCTGTCTGATCCGCGGCAGCAAGGTCGCGCTGGTGATTTGCGAAGACGCCTGGAATGACAAGCAGTATTGGGAACGGCAACGCTATTCGCGGGATCCGCTTGAAGAATTGGTGCAGAAAGGCGCAGAGTTGATTCTGTCCATTAACGCTTCGCCCTGGAATATCGGCAAGCGCAAGCTGCGGCAGGAAATCTTTCGGGCGCTCACGGGACGCTTCCGATTGCCCGCGGTATACGTTCACATGGTTGGAGGTAACGATCAGCTGGTGTTCGACGGCTCAAGTTTCGCCATGACGGCCGAAGGAAAACTGGCCGCCCAGGCGGAATCTTTCGAGGAAGACCTGGTTTTCTTCGACAGCAAAACCGGCGCTGGCGACATTCGTCCGACCGATTTCGATCCGGATGAAGCAGCCTACGATGCGCTCGTCTTGGGTACGCGGGATTATATACGCAAGTGTGGTTTCCGCAGTGTTTTGATCGGCTTGAGCGGCGGTATCGACTCGGCTCTGGTGGCGGCCATCGCGGTTGACGCGGTGGGCAAGGAGAATGTAACAGGCATAGGGATGCCGGGCCCGCATTCCTCTGAAGGCAGCCGTACTGACGCCGAAGAGCTGGCGCATAATCTCGGAATCCGCTTCGAAATCGAAGCCATCAAGGCGGGATATCATGCAATGCTCGACACCCTGGAACCGCTGTTCAGAGGCTATAGCCCGGATACGACGGAAGAAAATCTTCAGTCGAGATTACGCGGAATGGTTCTCATGGCACTCTCGAACAAGTTCGGATCGCTGGTGCTCACGACCGGTAACAAGAGTGAGATTGCGGTAGGCTACTGCACGCTGTATGGCGATATGTGCGGCGGCCTCGGAGTAATCAGCGACGTGCCGAAAACGATGGTCTACCGGCTGGCGCGGATCGCGAATTGCCGTTTTCTGAAACGAGGTTTGCCCGCGCCGATCTCGGAGAACACGCTGACGAAACCACCCTCGGCCGAACTCCGTCCGGATCAGAAAGACACCGACAGTTTGCCGGAGTATTCCGTTCTCGATGCGATCCTCGAAGATTACATCGAGGATTACAAATCGGTTCCCGAGATTGCTCAAGGTACGGGAGCCTCGGAGGAATTAGTGCGCGATATTGTGCGCAAGGTCGACCGCAATGAATATAAGCGGCAGCAGGCGGCGCCAGGTTTGCGGATTACGCCGAAGGCGTTCGGAGTAGGACGCAGATTCCCCATAGCCCATAGATTTATCGAATGAAAAAACTTGCGACTTTGACGTTCCTGGTCCTGGCTCTGGTGGCTTTACAAGAAGCGGTTTCGCAGAAAGCTCCCAAAGAGCAGGTCGGCCCGCTCGCCGGCGGTGGCTTCCTGCTGAATAGCGGATGGAAGCTTCGGCCGGCAGGCGACCAGGTGGCCGTCGATACGCTTCCGATGAGCACCACGACTTCTACCGACGGCAAGTATCTGCTCGTTCTGAATGGCGGGTACAATCCTCCGACAATTAGCGTAATCGATATAGCAAAAAGGCATGAAGTGGGGCGCACACCGTTGCCAGACGCGTGGCTTGGATTGGCGGCCGCGCCCACGGGAAATTTGTTTTATGTGGGCGGCGGCAGTAGCGGGAAGGTATATGAACTGTCGCTTGCCGAAGACGGCTCAGTCAAACGTACCCGCGATTTCGCAGTGGCACCGTCGGAAGCCAAGGGCGCGCCTTTCGTAGGTGACGTCGCGTTATCGCCCGACGGGCGCGTTCTCTATGCCGCGGATCTGTATAGCGACAGCATTGCCGAAATCAACCTACAGGCAGGCAAGATGACGGACCACTGGAAGACAGGGCAGCGACCATATCGCATTCTGGTCTCCCCTGACGGCGTGGAGCTTTTCATCAGCAGTTGGGCCGAAGGCGTGATCTACGAACATCAATCCGCGAGCGGCGTCGAGATCGGCAAAATACGAGTGGGCATGCATCCAACCGACATGGTCTGGCTGAACAAGCCGGCGCCGTCGGAAGAAAACGGAGCCCGTTACGTGGCTCGCCTATTCGTGGCGGCAGCCAACACGAACAGCGTTTATTCGTTCGGCGTAACCGGGGACGCTCAATTGACCATGCTGGAGGCTATAAACGTCTCCATGACGCCGATGCATCCGGCGGGCATGACACCTTCCGCCTTAACGATCGACAAACGCGCCTCGCGCCTGTACGTAGCGTGCTCGGACGCGAATGCGGTTGCGGTTGCCGATATATCCGCTCCCCGCACCAGAGTGCTGGGTTTTATTCCTACGGGCTGGTATCCGACAGCGGTACGTTCACTCGATGATGGGCAGCTTGCAATCGCAAACGGCAAAGGTCTCCGTAGTTATCCGAATCCGCATGGCCCGAACCCTAAGGTTCACACAGCGGTGGAGCACGAAGGCGAGCGGCAGGTTCGCAAAGACGAATATGTTGCGAGCATACAAAAGGGAACCGTCGCCTTCTTGCCGCAGCCCGGCCCGGACGAGATACATGCCTTCACTCAAACGGTTCTGGAAAATTCACCCTATCGCGATGAGATCATCTACGGTCCTATGACGGATGCGCAGGAAGCTCATTTTGCGCGCACGCGAGAGCACGATTCTCCGATTCAGCAAGTGATCTACATCATCAAAGAAAATCGGACCTATGACCAGGTGCTAGGCGATATCGGCAAGGGGAATGGCGACAAATCGCTGACGCTTTTCGGCGAGCAGGTGACGCCCAATCTGCACAAGCTGGCCGAGGATTATGTTCTCTACGACAACTTTTATGAGAATGCCGACGTTAGCGCGGACGGGCATAACTGGGCTTCTGCGGCAATCGCGCCGGACTATACGATGAAGCTTTGGCCAAGCGAATACGGGCATCGCAGCAAAGTTTACGATTTCGAAGGCGGCGAACCGGCCAATTCACCGCCCGCGGGTTACTTGTGGGACAACGCGCTTCAGGCAGGAGTGACGGTGCGCGATTACGGCGAGTGGGTAACGAACATTCCGCTCAATCAAGTAAGTGGAACCCGGCAGATCGCACACGTCAACGATCCGCTGCTTGCCGCCCACACAGACATGAATTTTCGCAGCTTCGACCTGGAATATACGGACGTCAACCGGGCCAAGGAATTCATTCGCGAGTGGCAGGAATTCGATGCGCAGGGTCAAGCTCCGCAATTAATAATTTTGCGTATGCCGAACGATCACACGCAGGGCATCAAAGCCGGCGCGCTCACGCCGATCGCGTACGCTGCCGACAACGATTACGGGATGGGCATGATAGTGGACGCGGTTTCGCACAGTAAACTTTGGCCTTCGACGGCGATTTTCGTCATCGAAGATGACGCACAAAACGGACCTGATCACGTGGATTCTCATCGGGCTCCGGTTTGGGTGATCTCGCCTTACACCCGTCGGGCGACAGTCGATTCAACCATGTATAACCAGGCGAGCGTGCTGCGCACGATGGAACTGATCGTGGGACTGCGCCCAATGACCCATTTCGACGCAGGCGCCAGGCCGATGTTCGGCAGCTTCAGCCAGCAGGCTGATACCAGCGCCTTCGCCGTTATTCCTCCCAAAGTTTCGTTGACTGAACGAAACTCCGCAAACGCGCCGGGGGCAAAGCAGTCCGCGCGCATGAATTTCTCCGATGCGGATCTGGCCGACGACGACGAATTGAACGAGGTCCTGTGGCGGGCAATCAAGCATACCGATCCGCCGCCGCCGGTGCGCAGCGCGTTCGCGAGATGATGCAAATACAGGTAAGCCGATGTTCCGCTTGCTCGCGCTATTTGTAATACCGCTTGGGCTGGGCGCTCAGAGCACTGTTCAGACGGCTTCCCCCGGTTCAGTCGGTGGCCGAGTTACGGACGCCCAAACAGGAATCGGCATTGGGGGCGCGATTCTGCGTCTATTTATCCGCAGGACTGCTGTTAATAATGGATCGCCGCCCGCGACCTCAACTTCGCTCGAGGACGGCACGTTCCATTTCGATTCCGTTGCACCTGGCACTTACACCTTATGGATAACTCATCCGAGTTACGTCAGCAATGCAGGCGTAAGTCAGAGCGTAACTGTGCAGGATGGGCAATCTGTTTTGAACATTGCGGTTCAGTTACAGCCACTCGGGGCTATTTCGGGTAGAGTTCTGGATGACGCAGGCAACCCCATTGCGAGAGCAAAAGTTGACCTTCTCACCACATTCAATTTTCGCGGGAAGCCGGAACCGCGGCGGCTGAAAGCTGCGACATCGGATGAAAACGGCGAATATCTCTTCGAAAAGGTTGCGCCTGGAAGGTATTATCTTTCCGCGGATCCGCCGAGCCACGCAAAGGCGGCAAATAACTCGCCAGTAAGTGAAGCAGCCGGATTACCGATGATCCGTACTTTCTACGCCAAAACTCTGACTTTCGAAGATGCCAGTATCCTGGACCTGGTTTCCGCGGGAAGTGTTTCCGAAGCCGATATCCACCTGCAGCGAGCCGCCGTGTTTCACATACGGGGACGGATTGAAAGTCTTGGTCCGGGGGTGTTGCGCAAAGGTTCGAATCTTTCGGTGGGGCCTCGGGATGGCCCCGCGATGGGTGGGCTAGGCAGGACTGCTCATGCCGAGCCTGACGGGTCGTTTGATATAGGTGAAGTGCCGTCCGGCAGCTACACGCTTTGGCTACTCGGAAGCTATGCCAGCGAATCCGGCCAGAGCAGGCGCGGGGGCCGCCCGCGACTACTGGCGAGACAGGAGGTAGATGTCAGCGGAGGAGATACCAATGGTGTTGTGCTCTCACTTCCGCCCCCAATCAACCTTGTTGGCTCGGTGACCCTGACTAATCCGCCTCCGAATGCCAACGCTTCCCAGTTACGCGTAACGTTAGTCCCTGCGGGACAGGCCGCTCCCGGCAGTTATCAGAACGTGGCGGTCGGCGGCAATGGTGCTTTCAGCGTTCAGGATCTCGAGCCCGGTGAGTACATGGTCCGCATCGCCAATATTCCCGCCGGTACCTACGTGCACTCCATAACCCTCAACCGGCAAGATGTAATGACGAGCGGAATGGATCTATCGCAGGGCGGAGGTGGAGAGCTACAGATTACGCTGCGCGGCGGCGCAGCAGAAATAGAAGGTACGCTGTCCGCCGGCAGCGATGGAGCGCAGGCCGTTACTGGAACTGCATTGCTGGTACCGGAGGCGCTTCCCGCTGACGGTTCAGGCGTTCTATCCGCGGCGATCAGAGCTGGTGGAATTTTTACTATTGCAAATGTCGCGCCCGGGCACTATTTCGCTTTCGCCGTTCAGCGGTGGTCCAGTATCTGGCAAAATGCGGACTTCCTACATCTAATGGAGCGCGACGGCACGCCGGTTGATGTCGAAGAGAACGGGCATGCGCAAATCCAGCTATCTTTGCTTTCCGCGGACCAACTCGAGGAGACGGCGTCGCGGCTCGGATTGACTATGCAATGAGCAGAACTTTCACGATGAAAAATTCGTAGCTTATATAGAGGAAGACGATGTATTGCAGCTCGTGTGGAATCGAAGTCTCGGATGCGGCACGTTATTGTTCGCAATGCGGAACGGCAACAGCAAAGAATGCGTTCACTTCGGCTATCGGCAAGCCAACACTTACTTTGAGCAGGCGGCGAGATGAACGGAAGATTGCTGGAGTCTGCGCAGGAATAGCTCGTTATCTAGGGATTGACGTCACTCTTGTCCGGGTCCTGACGATTGTACTGGCTATTTGGCCGCCAGGAGTTGGACTTATTTTTTACTTGGTTTGTTGGATTGTGATGCCGCAGGACCCGCTGCTCTTGGCGCCGCCTTCGCCACAGAGTCCGGAGTCTCGAAATCTCGCAACCTCGTGAAACTGGCTCCGGCCGAGCAGTCCGCTCGTGTTGATTCTAAGGACTCACGGTCGCGTGTCAGCCTGGTTTGATCTCGAACGATCTGGAACCTTCAGTTCAGCGAGCCAATAAACGCCACCTACCGCTGAGGAGGCTCTTTGTGGAGCTGCGTCATCTCCCTGCATGGATGCTTGGAGGTGAGCTCGTGCTTGCGCTTCCGCGCGTATCCTTTGGAGGGCATGAGCCCCGTAACGTGTGCCGTCCCGACGCAAAGTATAGCGTTCAATAGCTTCTTGACTATTGATTGAAAGCGGCGCTCCGGGATCGAGCCCAAGTTCACGAAAGAATTCGCTGCCATCGGCGCCCGGAACTCCGAAAACCCACGGTTCTCCCCAGGCTGCTGGAATAGCGATCGGGCCTTGATTCGCTCTCGCCATTTCAATCCCGAAGCTGTTCGTATAATCCAAGACAAGAGAACTGCCTGAAGCCGGCTGCGAAGCAACGATCTGTAACGTCTTCCGAACACCGTCCTCTGGAAGGTACATGCAAACTCCCTCCCAGATATAGAAGGTCTTCTCTTCGTCAAGGAGTCCTGCTGCATGTAGACAATCGCTGAGATTGTCTGAAGCAAAATCAATTCTCGAGTAGGTCAGATTTGGTGGTACTTCGCGCAAGGCCGTTTCGACGCGACGTTTCTTATAATCCTGGGTTGGCCCGGCATCAGCCTCGATCACCCTGCAATGCTTTAGCAGGTCCCGGAAGCGATAAGCACGAGTATCGAAGCCGGCTCCGAGGATCACAACTTGGGTGGCACCGTTTTTCACGGCGCGCTCCAGCGCCTCGTCGATGAAACGGGTGCGCAAAAGCATTAGCCACGCGAACATTATGGTTGCGGGAAGGTGGCTCGCTTCTGAGTAGTCCTGTTGTAGACCCTTGCTGAGCGGGTGATCGCTGATGAGAGCCAACTCATCTGGACCAATCAGGCTATCGGCCAGCCAATCCGGGTTACGTACGCTCTCGTCAGGCTCGCGAGATCCAAATGCACGAGCCGCAGCAACGAGGATTGAGGTCCGCGAGGGAAAGCCACGCTCTCGCCCATTCTGCGCCGTAGTCGTAGTAGCTGCCATGACGGGAGTATAAACCGCCCCTGCCTGCGTCTGGTGCTCGAACACCTCCAAGAAACCGCCCGCGCTTAGAACCTTCTCGAGGATCGCAACAGAACTCCTCCCTTGGCGTCTGACCATTTGCGGCATGTTCGCATCGGACCGGAGGAGTAAACGGATGAGTATCAAAGAGACACTTGGCCTAGGATCGGACAAGAAAGTGCGGTATGGAATTGTGGCGCTCGGCGATATTGCGCAGGAAGCGATGATGCCGGGTGTTGAGCATACCGGGAATTCAGAGATCACGGCACTCGTCACGGGAGACCCGCAGAAGGCCCGCGCACTTAGCGAGAAGTATGGCGTCACGGGGAGCTACGCCTACGAGCAATTTGACGGACTTCTCCACTCAGGCGCGATCGACGCGATTTATCTCGCCACACCGAACTGGCGGCACGCGGAGTTTGCCGTTCCGGCTTTGAAGGCCGGAATACATGTCTTGCTTGAAAAACCGATGGAGGTTAGCTCGCAGAAGTGCCAGGAGATCGTTGACGCGCAGAGGAGTAGCGGCGCAAAGCTGATGATTGCCTACCGGTTGCACTTCGAGCCGGCAACGCTCTCGGTTATCGATCTCGTCCGCTCGGGCAAACTCGGCCAACTACGATTTTTCAGCTCTTCCTTTGCGCAAAAAGTAAAGTCGGAAAATCATCGGGCTCAAAGCGGCACGGCCGCGGGACCGGTTTTCGATATGGGGCCTTATCCAGTAAATGCCGTTCGCAATCTGTTCGAGGCGGAACCGATTGAGGTGAGCGCGATGGGATCCCGCCATCCCGAAGCAGGGCTGGGAGACTTCGACGATACAGTGGCCGTGACGCTCCGCTTCCCGGAGAACCGCCTGGCCCAGTTTGTAGTGTCGTATGTGGGCAACGACATCGATTCCTACACGGTAGTCGGTAGCGAGGGAGACATAGTTGTTTCGCCGGGCTTCACTTATGGCAAGGCGCTCGAATGTCAGGTGACGATCGGCGCGGATAAGAAGCACGAGAGCTTCAAGAACACCGACCAGTTCGGCGGCGAAATGCGATACTTTTCCGACTGCATTCTGAATGATAAAGATCCCGAGCCGGACGGAGAGGAGGGACTGCTCGATGTGCGCGTCATCGAGGCGATCGTTCGATCGCTCGAAACCCGAACGGCGCAGACACTCGAGCCAGTGCGGCGTTCAAAGCGCATCGAGACTTCACAAACTGAGAAACTTTCGAATGTGAAGCCGCCGGAGCCGGTGCACGCGGAAAGCCCCAGCACGTAGAGGTTTGGCTGGAGCGCTTACAATAGCTGATTCGTGAAGCGCTTCCTGGCAGTCATCTTCTTCTCGCTGACAAGCTCAGGTCTTTCGCAGGACACGCATTACGCGCCTGTCGGCCAGCAGATTCCGGCTCCAACCTGCCTGATGATGCATCCGGCGTGGGAAGGCGGCAGCCAGGCCTGCTCGGCGAACGAACACGGAACCTGGCTTAACGATGTGAAACACTGGCGCGCCGAACGCCGGATTCGAGTCGGTTACGACGGTTCCCGGTACGCGCGTCCAGAACTAGAGTGGACGCAATCGAGCTTCATTCAGCCACAGATGATGGTCCAGGACCGATACTTCTACGATCGCGTCGCGGGCAAGTATACGGTTGACCGATACCTGGACGATCTCGAAAAACGCTACGGCGGCATCGATGCGGTGTTGATCTGGCCCACCTATCCCAACATGGGCATCGACAATCGCAATCAGCACGACATGATTCGCGCCATGCCGGGAGGACTCGAAGGCGTAAGAAGCATGGTTGCGGATTTTCACCGGCGCGACGTGCATGTTCTCTTCCCGATGATGATGTGGGATCAGGGCACTCGCGATCCAGGGACGCCGTGGCCACAGGCGATCGCAGCCATTATGAAGGCGATTGGCGCGGACGGTGTAAACGGGGACACGCAAGATGGCGTGCCGCTCGCCTTCTCGAGGGCGGCTGATGAGGCAGGGCATCCACTCGCATTCGAGCCGGAGGGAAGCCCCTCGGACGAGGCGCTTGCCTGGAATCTGATGACCTGGGGGCAGTACAAATTTCAATTTGTTCCCACGGTAGACCGGTTTAAATGGCTCGAATCGCGGCACATGGTGAATATTTCAGATCGCTGGAACCGGTCCAAAACCGACGACCTGCAGTTTGCTTTTTTCAACGGCGTGGGTTGGGAAAGCTGGGAAAACATCTGGGGAATCTGGAACGGCATTACACCTCGTGACGCAGCGGCCACGCGAAGGATGGCTGCGATCGAGCATGGCGTCGCGCCGTTCCTTGTCAGCCCCGATTGGGAGCCGTTTTACCCATTGAAGACCTACGGCGTCTTTGCGAGCAAGTGGCCGCTTAGAGATCAGACTGTCTGGACAATCGTAAATCGCAATGAATATGACCTGAAAGGAATCTCACTCCCTGCGCAAGAAGACGTCCGCTACTTCGACCTGTATCACGGTCAGGAGATTGCGCCGAAGCGTGAGGGCGTCCAGCTTACGGTCTCATTCGACATCGAAGCGCACGGGTTTGGGGCGATTCTTGCGAGCCGCAGCGAACCCGATGGCACGACACACGAGTTGATGAATCGAATGAAGAGCATGACGACTGCCCCGCTTGCGAGTTATTCCGCAGAGTGGAAAGCTCTGCCGCAGCAAATGGCCGAGATCCAGCACACCGGACGCGCTGAGCAAGCTCCGCCAGGCATGATTAAGCTCCCGGGTGGCTCCTTCAATTTCAAAGTAGAGGGAATCGAAATTGAAGGATCAAACGATATCGGAGTGGACGTTCAATATCCTTGGGAGGATTCGCCGCGGCGCTTTCACAAACACAGGATCGACATGCAGCCGTTCTACATCGACCGTTATCCGGTGACGAACGCGGAATTCAAGCATTTCGTGGATACGAGCCGGTATCGCCCAAAAGACGAGCGGAATTATTTGCGCGATTGGAAAGATGGCCAGTATCCGAGCGGGTGGGGCAATAAGCCTGTGACCTGGGTATCGCTCGAAGATGCTCGCGCGTACGCGACATGGGCCGGGAAGCGACTTCCTCATGAGTGGGAATGGCAATACGGGGCTCAGGGAACTGACGGCCGTGCTTATCCGTGGGGCAATGATTGGCGGCCGGACGCCGTACCTACGCCAGACCAGAGCCGGGCAATGCGCGGTCCGGACAGTGTGGATGCGCATCCAACGGGAGCTAGCGCGTTCGGTGTGATGGATCTGGTGGGCAACGTTTGGCAGTGGACCGACGAATATGTGGATGAGCACACGCGCGCTGCGATTGTGCGCGGCGGCAGCTACTACCAGCCGCAGGGTTCAATCTGGTATTTCCCGCAAGCTTATCGCAACGATCAGCACGGGAAGTTGTTGTTGATGGCGCCGAGCTACGATCGCTCCGCTACTCTCGGGTTCCGTTGCGTCACAGATGCTGAATAGAGGCGGAACAATTATCGCTCCGCAACCAGGACGATCTCGTAAGCGAACAGCCCCGGAAGAAGAGCGGTGGCGGCACCGAGCAACCCGTTTGCCAAACGGAAAAGTGAATTTGTGGGCCGCAGCGAAACCAAGCGTTCCAGCGGAACGACGGTGAAATGTGTTGCGGTAATCCGGTAGCCATACTTTTCCAGCAAGGCGCGAATGGTCTTGCGAGTGAAGAACCGTAGATGCGACCAGTCCATGATGCCGCGGTCGGCATAACGAAACGCGCCGAAGAGCACCATGAAGCGCATGGTGAAATTCACGGCATTCGGGACAGACACGATGAGCTTTCCGCGAGTGGCAAGCAGCCGGCGGCAATCTTCCAGCAGATTTCCCGGTTCACGAAGATGTTCCAGGCGGTCCAGCAGCAGAATGCGGTCGAACTGATCGCCAGCCGTGCGCGAAAGCGGGTCCAAGCCGCGCTCCAGATCGGCCTGAATCACGTTTTCATAACCGGCATTACCGGTTACATTCGGTTCGCAATCAGCGCCGCTGACCCTGTTCCCGGCCCCTGAGAGTTCACGTCCGAAAGCGCCGTCACCGCAGCCGATCTCGAGCACCCGCTGGCCCGTTCCGACTAAACGTGAGGCGTAATAGTGTGCCGAGTAGCGGCTGCGCTTCACTGCATACGGAACGAAATACTCCTCGTACTCGGGGTGGCTGTGGACCGCGCGCGATGTCTCGGTATAACGGTGTACAGCCCGTACGATAGCTTTAGCGTATTTGAGGCCGTTTACGCGGCATATTTCATCGCCGTAGAAGGTCGGTATCGGGACTTCCAAAATCCGAAAGTTCTGATGATGCAGCTTGATGATGATTTCCGTATCGAAATGGAAGTCGTCCGTCATTTTGTCGAAATTGATACGGGCCAGGGCATGCACGTTGTAAGCGCGATACCCACTATGGAATTCGGTCAGCTTCAAACCCAACGTGCGATTTTCGAAGGCGGTCAGCAGATGGTTCCCAACATACTTATAAAGCGGCATGCCGCCCTTAAGTGGGCCGCCGAAGTCCTTCATCATGCGGGATCCGAAAACAGCGTCCGCTTCTCCGCGCACGAGCGGTGAATACATGTGCGACAGAAGCTCCGGGGCGTACTGCCCGTCTCCATGCAGCAGCACGACGATGTCGAAGCCCTGCTCGACGAAGTACCGGTAACCTGCTTTTTGATTGCCGCCGTAGCCCAGGTTTTTTGTGTGTTTCAGGACCTTCAGTTTTGGCAGGTTAGTCATTGCCTGGATGCCAACTGCTAATTCGTAAGTGGCGTCGTTGCTGGCATCGTCGAAGACGACCACCTGCTCGACGTTGCGCCACACTTCAGGAGTGATGCGCTTCAGAACAGTGCTCAACGTGGTGAGCGCATTGTAGGCAACGATGAAAATGCCGATTCGTTTGCCGCGGTTATCAGCACGCTCCGGCGTTTCCTCCAGAGTGTTCTGCCGGAACTGCGGCAAAGGCTCGAAAGGGAGCTGCAAGCGCCGCGACGTCTCTAACTCAGGCGTTAGAATCGTTGAGTTGTTCATTTCACGCGTGCGGCTCGAGAGCGTATACGACTGATCGTATCATCTATAGTTTGCCTCAGCGATGTCCGCCTCCACGGCCTCCCGCATAACCTCCTGCCCGGCCTACTCCTCCCCGGAAGCCGTATCCACCACCCCGAGCAGTGTAGCCGCCACGGTAACCATAGCCACCTCGATATCCATATACGCCGCGATACCCGTAAGCGCCCCGATACGGATATCCGCCTCGGTAGCCGTAACCCCGGTAGTAACGTCCGTATCCGTAGCCGCCCCACCCACCCCAATAACCGCCATAGAATCCCGCGTAGGGGTAGCCGAAGCTTCCATAGAACGCGTATGGGCCGCCGCAGTAACCGTACCCGTATGGATAGGGACTGCACGGATATGGATAAGCGTAGGGCGCGGGTGAAACCGGATAGCCAAAACCCGGTACAACGCCAACTCCGAAGCCCACTACGCCGGCGGTTGCCTGCCGTGGGCCGAGCAGAAAGCACGCTGCCAGTACGGCAGCGCATACCGTCATCCGTTTGTGCATAAAAGCGCCTCTTCATCTATTAGACGAGCTTTCATTCCACAATGGTGCGCCCAAACTGACGCGCGGAAACGGGTCGGCACTGGATTCAAATGGTTAAAGTGAATGTTGACCCAAGTGAACCATTGGATCGAAGCCGCAGGGGTAGCGATAGACGCCTTGCTGCTGCTCCGCATACTTCAACTGAGGCTTTACCGAACGTACTTGTTTATCACGCTGGCCTGTGTGGTGAGTTTGTTTTTCGATTCGGTCGGATTGTGGCTCGGGACGGATTCGCGGGAAAGCGTTCGCGTTTTTTTATACTCCCGGTTTCTATATGCGTTCCTCTTCCCGGCCGCGTCCTATGACGTTTGGGAAGAGGTAAAAACCCAAATCGCGCAGATCAGAAGATTTGCCACGTTCCGGCTGGTAGCCAGCCTGACGCTGACAGCCATTTTGGGCTTGATTATTGCGGGATTGGCCGGCAACGAAGAAAATGGCAGTGAAACATTCGTGGGTACGTTTGCGATCATCCTCTGGGCGGCGGCGACCACCGCGAGCCTGGCTTTTCTCTGGTCTCTTCACCGCCTCGCGCGCGCTCAGAAAATTGCTCTGCCGAACAATACCGCCGTCTGGCTGCTCTATTATCAGCTATCGCTCGCCGGCGAGATTATAGCCTGTTTCCTGATCATCATCGGTGCGCAGTTCAACGGCTTTGTCACCAATGCTTTCGATATTTCTCTAAACCTCTACGGCGTTTTCATCACGATCTGGTGCATTTGGCGATTGCGAGCTTTGGCATCCGATGTACCCTCTGCCCCGGAGAATGCAAGCCTTTAGTCTGAATAAGTCCGCGGCTGGACGCCGCTCATCCAAAATAGGGAGGCTAAATGAGCGCTAAAAAAACGAGCAGATGCTGGCCGGGCTACGAACCGGTCCCAGGCAAGAAGCCGAACGATCAGGGGAGTTGCCGGCCGAAAGCGGATACGAAAGCCACTCAATCGGAAAAGCAGTTCAAAGCGAAACGCAAGCGTCAACTCGATGAATGGCAAAAGGAGCACCCCGGCAAACGCCGGCAGGCGGCACAACATTTGAGCGCACCGAATGTCGAGGCAAGCTCACGAAAGCGCGCCGACAAGAAAGCCAGTACCAAGAACAAGAAAAAGACCACAGCGCGCAAGGCACTGTCCAAACAAAAAACTGCGACTAAGCGCGCCACTAAGAAACAGGCTGCCTAGCCCGGCTTTCCGCGCCTCAGTTAAACTAAGATTTCGTGCCCACCTCTGGGAGTTTCAGAGAGCTACGGGCATGCCTACCCAATTGTAATGAAAGTTGTCATTCTGTGTGGCGGACTCGGAACCCGCATGCGCGAAGAAACCGAGTTCAGGCCGAAGCCGCTGGTCGACGTGGGCGGACGGCCGATTCTTTGGCACATCATGAAATCGTATGCGCATTACGGTTTTCGTGACTTTGTTCTGTGTCTCGGTTATCGCGGCAACATGATCAAAGAATATTTCTTGAATTACGAAGCCATGAATAATGACTTCACGATTTGCCTCGGCAAGAAGGCGCGCATTCAATATAACGATGATCACGAAGAGCAGGATTTCGTTGTTACGTTAGCGGAGACCGGCGCCGAATCGATGACCGGGGGACGCCTGAAGCGGGCTGCCAAATACCTGGAACACGAAAATTGCTTCATGGTGACTTACGGCGATGGCCTCAGTGATGTCGATATACCCAAGCTGATCGATTTTCACAGAAGTCACGGCAAGTTGGCTACCGTAACTACTTTTCGCCCGGTTTCCCGCTTTGGCATTCTGGATATCAACCCGGCGAATCAGGTAAAAAATTTTATTGAGAAGCCTAAATCCGATGCATGGGCCAGCGCCGGCTTCTTTGTCTTCGAGCGGAAGGTGCTCGATTACCTCGAAGGGGATGAGACAGTGCTCGAACGCGAACCGTTGGAGCGGCTCGCGGCGGAAGGTGAGTTGATGGCTTATCATCACGAGGGATTTTTCTACGCAATGGACACCTACCGCGAATATCAGGCGTTGAATGAGCTTTGGAAATCCGGCGAAGCGCCTTGGAAAAAGTGGGCATGAGCTCCAGCCTGTGGCGCGATCGCCCGACTCTCGTGACGGGAGGAACCGGCCTGGTGGGGAGCTGGCTCGTTCAGCGGCTGACCGAGGCGGGGGCTGATGTGGTGTGCCTAGTGCGCGATTGGGTGCCAGGCAGTGAGCTCGTACGCAGCAAGATATTGGACCAGGTCAAGGTTGTGCGCGGCGATGTTCGCGACCGCGAGATTCTGGAGCGAACGCTGGGCGAGTACGAGGTCAACACCGTTTTCCATCTGGCTGCGCAGACCATTGTCGGGATTGCCAATCGCAACCCGATCTCTACTTTCGAAAGCAATATTGCGGGTACCTGGAACGTGCTCGAGGCTGCCCGGCGCTCGCCTCTTGTGAAGGCTATCGTCGTTGCGTCATCGGACAAGGCGTACGGCGACCAGGAGAAGTTGCCGTACTCTGAAGATACGCCGCTTGAAGGGCGGCATCCTTATGACGTGAGTAAGTCATGCGCGGACCTGATTACGCAGGCTTACGGCAAGACTTATCAGACGCCGGTGGCAGTTACGCGCTGCGGGAATTTTTATGGCGGAGGCGATCTGAACTGGAACCGCATTGTGCCGGGTACGATTCGTTCCGTGCTTCGTGGCGAACGCCCGCTCATCCGATCGGATGGCCAGTTTGTTCGGGATTATTTTTATGTGGAAGATGGCGCGGCCTGCTACATGCTTTTAGCAGAAAAGCTGTTTGCCGAGCGCGAGCCAGTTCGCGGGCGGGCGTTTAACTTTTCCAATGAAATACAGGTCACCGTCACGGAACTTGTCAAACTGATCCTCGAGAAGATGAATTCTTCGCTGATCCCAGATATTCGTAATGAGGCCTCGAACGAGATCCGTCACCAATACCTGAGCGCCGAGCGCGCGCGACAGCAATTGGGATGGAAGCCGCTATTTACGCTTGACGAAGGGCTTACCCGTACCATTTCCTGGTATCGCGAATTTCTGGAAGGAGCCGCGGCATGAGTTCCAAGGAGGAGCTGCGCAATCGAATCCTAGAATTAGTCGGCGAGTATCACAACGAGGCTTTCGCGGCGCGTCCCTTTGTAGCCGGGCAGAGTCCGGTCGCAGTCTCCGGCCGCGTCTTCGACGCCGAAGACATGCAGTCGCTGGTCGATTCCTCGCTCGATTTCTGGCTGACGACCGGGCGATTTGCCGCTCAGTTTGAGAAACAGTTCGCGAGATGGTTCGGCGTTCGCACCGCTACCCTTGTGAACTCGGGCTCCTCTGCCGATCTGCTTGCAGTTACCGCTTTAACTTCGCCGAAACTCGGTGATCGCCGTCTCAGGCCGGGCGATGAAGTAATCACGGTTGCCGCGGGATTTCCAACCACCGTTAATCCGATCATCCAGAATGGCTTGGTGCCGGTATTCGTCGATGAGCACGTACCGACTTACAACATCGACGTAAGCAAGCTCGAAGAGGCCCGCTCGGAGCGTACCCGCGCTGTAGTGATCGCACACACGCTGGGCAATCCATTCAACCTGGGCGCGGTGACTGAGTTTGTAAAGAAGCACGATCTCTGGCTCGTGGAGGATTGCTGCGACGCGGTCGGGGCTACCTACGACGGGCAGAAGGTTGGCACGTTTGGAGATCTGGCAACGGTAAGCTTTTATCCCGCGCATCACATTACGATGGGCGAAGGCGGCTGCGTCCTGGCCGAGAAGCCCATGCTGAAAACGCTGGTCGAGTCGTTTCGCGATTGGGGCCGCGATTGCTGGTGCGAACCCGGAAAAGAAAACACTTGCGGAAAACGCTTTGACTGGCAACTCGGAGAATTGCCGTGCGGCTATGACCACAAATACACCTACTCGCATATCGGCTATAACTTAAAGATGACCGACATGCAGGCGGCGGTCGGTGTTTCGCAGCTTAAGAAACTGCCCGAGTTCATCGCGAAACGGCGCGCCAACTTTGATGCCCTGCGCACGGGCTTGAAAGATCTGGAAGAGTTCTTCATTTTGCCGGAAGCGACTCCCAATTCCGAGCCGAGCTGGTTTGGTTTTCCGATCGCCGTCCGGCCGGGCGGCCCGTTCAATCGCAACCAGGTCATTGCTTTTCTAGAAAGTCGCAAGATCGCTACGCGCCTGCTGTTCGCCGGAAACTTACTGCGGCAACCGGCGTATCAGAACATCAAGCACCGGGTGGTAGGGCCACTGACCAACACGGATTTCATCATGAACCAGGTTTTCTGGGTGGGAGTTTATCCGGGAATCACATCCGCCATGATGAGCTACATGCTGGACGTCTTTCACAAGTTGCCGGTCGAGCAACTGGTTGCGATTTAGCCGCTATTGGGAGGAGTGCTGCGTGGGTTCAGCCGCATCATACTTAGCGAGCCACTTCAATTCCTCCCGCACTTTGATGTAGCCGTGCCAGGGATCTTTGCCCAAGCCGTGGCCTTCACCTGGGAAGATCAAGAATTCGTGCGGGATGTTCAAGGCGTCTAAAGCGCGCTCGAGCAGATAGCCTTCAGCGGCGCTCACCCGCACATCGTCCGCGCCCATCACTTCGTGAACAGGCGTGCGTACCTTGTCGAACTGGAAGAGCGCTGCCTCGCTCTGGTAAATTGCCGGATTCTGCCAGGGCAGGCCGCCGAGATAAGAGGCGTCGTCGAATGTTTCGTCGTCGTTGCCCCAGTTGGCTGCGTGCTCCATCGCGCCTGCACCGGTAACAGCAGAACGGAACCGATTAGTTTGCGTAATCAGCCAGTTCGTCATATAACCGCCATAGCTGTAGCCACCGATGGCGAGGTGCGCGGGATCGGCCGAGCCGTCTTTAACAAGCGCATCCACGCCTGACAGTATGTCGCGGCCTGGCACGGAGACGATGTGCGGCGAAATACCGGTCATGAAATCGTCCCCATAGCCGGTTGAGCCGCGATAGTTAGGCTCGAAGACCAGCCATCCGTTCGCGGCGGCCAGCATAGCCCAGCTATACCAATCCGCTCCAAATTTGTTACCGTCGGCATCACCTGGACCGCCGTGAATCAGGGTGAGCATGCGGAGATGCTTCTGCTCGAATTTGCCCGGCGGGTAGAGCAAAACGCCTTCAACGGTTTTGCCATCGACCGATTTCCACTGGAAGGTCTTCATGCGCGGCAGATCGCGTTCGGTAAAAAGCGTATTCAGGTGAGTAATTTGCCGGGCGGAATCGAGATGCGCGGCACTGGCCACGAGAAACAATTCGGTCGGTTGATCCACCTTGGAATACCGAAACAGTAGCGCGTCGTTATGTGCTGAGGCTGCGAGGCCTTCGTAGCTGCCGGCTTTACCGTTGAGCTTGGATGACTTGGCTCCCTCGATTGTGTAAGGTTGCGTCTCGGTCGCAAGCTGCCCCAGACCGAGAAGCTTGCCTTCCGAAGTTAGCCCGAATTCTGTCCACGATCCGTTGAAATCTCCTCCGAGCCGCTGGATCTTACCGCTTGCCACATCCATTATGTAGAGGCGGCCCTGGACATCTTTATATTTGCCTTCGACGCTGCCGCTATCGGCAAAGACTCCGAAGTAAAGCTGCTTGCCATCCTGGCTCCACTGGAGCCGGCTCTCGAGCCCTTCGTTGTGTGTCAGTTGCTTCGCGGGCGTTTCAGCGGTTGCGTGCAGGTCGGCCAGGTAAATCTCATACGCTTGCGGATGCTCGATGCGGCCCGAGATCGAGTTTGTCAGAAACGCAACTTCGCCGCCGCCGGGAGCTGGCGCGATTTCGTTAATGGCGTATGGGCTGCGGGTGATGATGCGGGCAGCATCAGGAATTGCGGTTGCATCAGCGGCTTCATGGGACGCAGCTTCTTCGACCTCGACAGGCCTAGCGTTTGGCACGGCATGGCTTATGGTGAGTTCAAGCAGCAAGTCGCCGCGCTCATCTTCGCGCCAGCGGTGGACGTCCTTCCACTCGCGCTTATTTACATCCTGGGCGGGTTTGGACAGCGGTTCGGGAACACTGAACAGAATTGCCGAACTGTCCTTAGTCCAGGCAAAGCTATGAACTTTCAGAGGCTCCTGGTAGAGCGGGAATGCTTCACCTCCGCCGACGTCGATGATCCAAACGCGCGCGATCTCTTTGTCGGCATCTTCCTTGGCTTCGTCTGAAGAGCCAGGGGCTTCAAGAGATCGAGCCGAGATGAACGCGATGCGCTTGCCATCCGGCGACCACTCGGGATCGCTGTCGTGCCCGGATTGCACGAGCGGGATGAGTGCGTCGCGTCCATCGCGCCACAGCCAGAGATCGTCGCGGAAGCGGTTGCGTTTCCAATCGGCGCGGGTGGTGGCGATTACGGCAGCAGCGCCATCCGGCGACAACTTAGCGGACCGGATGTCTACGGAGCTGAATAAGTCATCGAGCGTGAGAGTGGATTTGGTTTGGGCTCCGGCTGTGCAAGCAAGCAGCAGAAGCCCTAAACACCGTCCGAACCGGCTGGTCATCCCAACTAGAATCGCAGGTGCAATGCCAGCTGCAGAATGCGCGGATCGTAAGTCGTCGAGATCTGGCCGAATGTTGAAGAAGTGATGGTGTAGGTCGTGTCTGGGTTTTGAAATTCGGTGTGATTCAAGACGTTGAAGGCGTCTCCGCGAAGCTCGAGATCTATGCCCTCGCGGATGATGAAGTGCTTGGAGATCGACAAATCAAGATTTGTCTGCCCAGGGCCGCGAAGACCGTTACGCGGGAATGTTCCGTAAGGGTAGAAACTGGTAATTTGACCCGATGTATCGAGAGCATTCGCCCTCGCAACGCTGAAACTTGCTGGATTGAACCAGTAGTTGCCGGTGCTAACGCTGTTCGAATTATTCGGGTTGGTCAAGGTCTGTGTGTTGTGCGGGTTGAGAATCGGGATTGTATTCCCAACCAGATCTGCGCGTACCAGTCCAGCATCACCCGCACCGGACGGACCGGGGTCGCTGTTTGTGGTATTCAGATTGGCGAAGACATCGAGAGGAAAGCCGCTCCGAGCCGTCCAAATCGGATAAAGACTCCAACCTCTGGTGAGCAGCTTCGGACCACGCTCCCAAAGTTTGTCGAACGGCAGGTCCCACCCACCGGACAGCACAAAGGTGTTGCGTACGTCGGTATCACCCGAGGCACGGAATAATTCGTGATTGTAGGCTGGTACGCTAAAGTTTCGTTGACGGAAGCCGGATACGTTATCGATCTCGTGGCCTAGCGTGTAGGCGATCGTGAAGAAGGTGCTGCCAATCCGGCTGCTGGAGAAACGGCGCGTAAGATTTATTTCCAGGCCGTTATAACTTGCCCGTGAAATATTCTGGAACTCTTGCAAATAGCTGTAGTTGGTCGTACCGTAAATCCTGTCGGTGCCGCCAATCGGGTAGGGGTTGACATCAACAAGACTCGTTAGCCCGTGCGCCGAGTAACCGAGGTAACCCAGCTCAAGCAGCATATTCGAAGGAAGCTGCTGCTGAATGGACATGTTGTATTGGTAAACGTAGGGCGTCCTCAGATTGGGGTTCACAAGATAAATAGCGCTGCCGCCGAAGGGAAGATAGCCGGCGGCGGCGAAGTCGATGTCCTTAGCTGGCGGCTTTGAGGGGAACGGATTGACCGCGTTATTGGCCGAAGCAAACGGATCTTGCATTGGGGTCGGACCAACACCCGTATACGCATTGGGATAGATATCCGCATACGCAAAGAATGGCGGTTGGCCGTTGAACTGCAGGTTGTCTTCTCCCTTCAGAATGTCGTAGAACATCCCAAAACCACCACGAAGACTGGTCTTAGCGTTGCCAAAGACATCGTATGCAAAACCAAAGCGCGGGCTGAAATTTGTTTTGTCGGGAAAGTTAGAACCGGTTGGTGCTCCGGGATCTCCGGGAAACACAAGTCCGGGAGGCGCATTGGGAAAACGCTGCGATTGTAAACCGGGGATGAAGCTGAAAGTCCGACCCTGTGTATCGTATTTGGGTTGGGCGTATTCGTAGCGAAGGCCGAAAGTCAAAGTCAGGTTCCTTGATGCGTGCCAGGTGTCCTGCCCGAAACCGGCATACTGATGGGAGCGGATGTTCGAAGGCGCTTTGGGGGATTGTGTGTACTCGTCCGGATTACCCATCAGGAAGTCCGCCAGATCTAGCCCAGAACCTACTCTTGTGGTGGAGCCATAAAAGAAGTAAGCGCCATTGATGAAGAAATCGTAGGTGGTATTGTTCTGGTACGCCGAGAAGTAAAAACCAAATTTTAAGTTGTGCGATCCCTTGCTCCACGACAGATTATCAGTGAATTGGTAGGTGTTGTCAGCTTCCACCGTGGGACCTTGATGACTCGGTCCCGTCGTGATGCCAGAGCCGTAGAAATAGAGCTGCGGGGGACCCGTCGGCTGGTCGGAAGGTAAGTTCGCGCCGAGCTGGGCTGCTGTTGGGTTCGTCGAAGCCGGTATAGCCTGATCATTCAGCAGCCTCTGAGCCGTGACGCGAAACTCGTTCAACAGCGTAGGCGTGAAGGTGTGCGTGTAGGCAACGGAGCCGAAGTAAGTCGTGGTTGTGTAAGTGACAGGAAAGCCAAAGACGTTATATGGCGGAGATGAATTATTGTTTACGCCGTTGTAGCCAAACGGATACAGCGTTGGGTTGTTGTTGCTCGTGAATGTTCCGGTGATCGTGTCCTTGTTGGTGATGGTGTAATCGATCTTTCCCAGGTATTCGTCGAAGTTGTTCTTTGCCGAACCTTGCGGGAAGAGAAAACCAGAGCTAGAGACAGGGAGCAATCCCGCTGCCAGATAAGCTTTGGCGACGGGATCGATTTTTGTTGGATCAATGATGCCTTGCGCGGCCAGAGCCGGATTGGATTGGTAGTAGGGATTCGGTCCCTTGGTGATTATTTTGCCATTGCTGTCGAGTGAGCAGCCTGTGACACCGGTTAAGAAACACGCGACGTTTGCTTGTCCAGCAGACTGGGAAAAATCGCCATTCGCTTCAGCCGGCGTGAAAGCCGTCACTATACCCGGCGAAACATCTAGCGATATCTGCCTTTGGCCCTCGTAAGAGAAGAAGAAGAACAATTTGTTTTTCACAATTGGTCCGCCCACTGTGCCACCGAACTGATTGCGCTTCAGGACAGGCACCGGCAAGCCCTGTTGATTGTTGAAGAAGGTATTCGCGTCGAAGAAGTTGTTCCGGACGTAGTCGAAAGCAGTCCCGTGGAACTGATTCGTGCCGCTCTTGGTGACGACGCTCACGATGCCACCTGCATTGCGGCCATACTCGGCACTGTAATTGTTTTCCAAAACCCGAAATTCCGCTACGGCATCCGGATTGGGATTAGCCACTACGCCGTTACTCAGCAGATCGTTGTTCAAACCGCCGTCCAGGAGATATGTGACGGAGTCGGTACGCATGCCGCCGATACTGTAATCCCCGGTCGCGCCGGAGTCAGGATTGGTTGCGCTGATCCCAGGCTGGGTCTTTAGCAAGTCGAGCGTGTTACGGCCGTTCAGTGGGAGTTCAAAGATTGCCTGTCCAGTAACAGTAGCGCTGAGGGTTGAGTTCTCGGTCTCGACTTGCGAGGCGTTACTTTCAACCGTTACGGTGTCGCTCAGTTTTCCCACTTCCAGCTTCACGTCGACACGCAGCGTCTCATTGATCTGCAACGCCGTCTTCGAAGCAATCGTGGTCTGCTGAAAACCTGGGGCGGCGACCGTCACGCTGTACAAACCGATCGGCAGTTGCAAAACTTGATATACCCCAGATGAGTTTGTGGTGGTCTTTTGGCTGGCGCTCGTCGCCGAATTTGTCACGGTGACGTCAGCGCCCGTAACCAGCGCGCCTGAGGAGTCAGTAACCTCGCCCGTAATTTTTCCGGTCGCGGTCTGTCCGTCCAGGAAACAAATATTCGTTGTGAGTAAGGCGAAAACAGCAAACGCCCGCTTAGTGGTATGCATGATAACCCCTGAAAGTGAACTACGACCGCGCATCTAATCGAAATCGCGCACGGACGGGCAGCCAATCGCCCTATGCGCTTCCGTACTTCGCGGTGCGGAATTGCAGATAGATTACCACGTTCGGGAAAACGGGGGTAGTACCAGGGCGACATGGTACCAAGCGAGAGAGAACGGCGCCTTAAGCAGGCCGACGGCAAGAGCATGCCCGAAAGGAAGCGTCTCGGCTGGGCGGCCTTTCACGAGGATGAGGTTCAGGCTCAGAAGAAAATCTTCGCGGCGAGTTGGAAGACGCGAGGATCATACGTGGACGTAACCTAGCCAAAATTGCTCGCCGAGTAAATGGTGCTTACATTATTGAACTGCGTGTGATTGAAGGTGTTAAAGCTTTCGAAGCGAAGCTGCAGAGCGCTGCCCCGTGTTTCATTGAACACGAAGGTCTTAAAGAGCGACACGTTCCAATTGTCTCTGCCCGGGCCGCGCAACAAGTTCTTTCCGAGATCGCCCCACGGGCCAAGAGCCGGGACCGAAACGCAGAGGGATTGAACCACTCATTCACGGACTGCGGATAGCTGATGCCGCCGGCCGAGATGTTTGGTCGATTGGTTGCATTAGGGAAGCCACTACTACCCTGCGAACCGCCAAGCGTAATAAACAGTGGAAGCCCGCTTTCCGCTGTGACGATTCCGGAAAGCTCTCAGCCGCCGAGAGTCGATTTCATAAATCGATTTTGGGTGCTCTTGAAAAATGGAAGCTGATACACGAAGTTGACCAGGAAGATGTGCGTGCGGTCAAGCCCGCCGGGGCCGTAGTCGAAAGCGCGATTGTACGGGTCCGAAACGTTTATGAGATCACTGGAGCCGCCGCCGGTACCTGCTGCCGGATCCATGGCTTTCGAGTAAGTGTACGCGGCTTGCAAAGTCAGGCTATCTTTTACTTGCGCACGCATGTTCATTTGCAGCGAATTGTAATTTGAATTCTCGGCGTTCTCAGACATTCTGATCGAGGCGAAACCAAGATAGAGAACCACGCTGTTGTAGTTTATTGACTCATTGATCAATGCCGGCAGAACGCTCGGCGACGGCAGGTTGGTTGGGCATTCGCGGCCCCGCGGTTTGAGGAACTTGCCGCACAACGGGCTCGCGATCCGCGCCCAAGTCCGCTGAAGTTACTGCTCTTGTTTGGCGGCGCGGATCGCGGCCTGTGCGACTTTTAAGGAGCTAAGGATCCTTTCGCCGCCGGTTTTCGCAAGGCCGCCCCGAGCACCTTACCGGGGCCAGACTCCTGAACAAACGCGACGACCCGCAGATTGCTGGGGTCGACACCTTTCTTGAGCTTGATCTGGCAATCCTGGGCGAAGCTTTTGCCGCTCTCCAACTTGCCTAACCGTTTCAGATACTGCAAGACGGCAACGTGGGTCAAGCGCCGGCCGTTATTTTCTCCGGCCGAGACCTGAGACTCGGCGTGTTCCAGAGCGACTGCCAGGTAGACATCGGTGTTGCGCGGCGCGGATTCGCCGTCGGCTTCGATGCGCGCTCGAAGGACGGGCGAACCAGTATCCTCAATGCTCAGCCCGACAATATGTACGGGGATCTGCGGCGTGGCGGCGGCCTTCTCAAAGATTTGGCTGAGTTGCTGGGGGTCATAGCTTCGCAGCACTAGAGTGCCATCGACAATGACTTGCGGAGTGTAGGGCTCGCCCAATCCTAGAGCACGCCCATAGGCGGTTTGCCGGTCAGTAAAAAAAGAAGAGGAGTACGGATCTTTCCATCCATCATGGTTCCAGTAGTCCACATCCTCGCTGAGAACAATCAACTGGGCGTGGGGAAACGGTTGAGAGGCGTCCATCTGTTGCAGCAGGGCATCTACCGGCGGGCAACTGGAACAGCCTTCTGAGGTAAACAGCTCGAGCAGGACCGGGGAGCGAGCAGTGTCCCCGGCATCGGCCGGGCGGCCGTAGCTTCCAGCCGCGGCGCAGGTTAAGGCAAATAGAGCAGTGAAAATTCTCATCTGGAAATGACCCGCTTTCAGGGTAGTCAAGAAGTGGCTGGATAGAAATACCCACTCAGGGCAGTTTGCTTATAGCCACTTTAGGATTTCGGCCGTCCGACCGTGAATTTCAAGGTGAGGTCAGCAGGCAGCGCAACGGGGATAGCGTGAGGCATCTCCGGCGGCCGACAGGGAAACGATCAAGAGCCTTTCTGCTCAGAAGTTGCACCCACTGCGAGGAAAGCAATCCCGGACATCGCCAGAGCCACAAAGGCGCTATTCCACTCATCCCCCCTCCGCAGATGGACCGCCACTCTTGGTGCGTGGGCAAGAACCACTCAAAGGAAGAACATGAGCGCGAGTAGCATCGCGCGCAGGCGCGCGCACTTGTTGAAAGCGATGCAAACGCAGTAGTTACGAAGCTAGCGCCCGTGAAATAGGCCCAAACAAGTGGAATGGGATCCAGGATGGAACAAGGTAGCGATAAAAGTCGCAAACATGAAGTGGTCCACGCCGAAGATCAGTAGGGAAATAGCTAGAAAGAAGCGGCCTGCTTTAACGAACTTATTCGCGGCACGGTCCCATGCCTGAAAGCGGGATTCAGCCGCAAGAATTCCGGCCAACATCAAAGCTCCGCCAAACATCGCGAGAGTCTCAAATGCTCTGGTCCGCTCGCTTCCGTGGTGAACTATCGCCGCGAGCCTAGGCCCATGTAGAAGCAGTATGCAAAGTAAGAAAAGAATGGACAGCGCACCTGCCGCAACATGTGCTCTCTTTCTGATCACGATGCTCACGCCAGCGGTAATGAGCACTGCGGCCGTGAGGTATGCGAAGAAGATGTGTGCGGGAATCCACTCCGGCACAAGCTCGAGGGCTGCGAGGAAGCCCTTATAAATTAACTGTTGAATCCCGAATACTAAAACTGAAATGCCAAAAAAGAAGCGACCTGTTTTTATGACCCTGTCCAAAGCGTCGTCTTAGCGCGCCACACGCGCTGTTCAATTTTAGACAAAGGCCGGCCCGAGCGAAATAACCACTAAAGAGAAAACGATGTATAGCCACTCTGAGGAGATTGCAGGCGCGATGTCTCACGTTTGGGTAAGCACGCTTCGCAGCCGGCGCACAGCGCAAGGCATTTCGGCCGCCTCGGTACTGCCGAAGCCCAAAATGAATCCCTGGCGCGACGCCTTGCCTAGATAGGAAGGAGAAAGAGGCCATAGCCAAAGATTCTGGCGCGCCGCGCGCATCGATATTTCCTGATCGAGGAGCCCTTCCGGCAGGAGCACGACCAGGTGCAGGCCAGCCTCACCGCCAGCGATCTCCAGCCGGGAGCCGAATTCGCCGCGAATGGCGTCGACCAGCGCATTTCGCCGCTCGGAATAGAGTAGCCGCATTTTCCGGATGTAGCGCGCGAAATAACCTTCGTTGATGAAATCCTTCAGGACGGCCTGATGGAGGTGGGAGGGGAAAAGGTCCATAGCGCGGCGAACAGCCGCAAACCGACCCACGAGGTCAGAGGGAATTACCAGGTAGCCGAGACGCAACGAGGGGAATAACGTTTTGCTGAAAGTTCCAATGTAGATCACGCGCCCGTTATGATCGAGCCCCTGCAAGGATGCGATGGGCATGTTTTGGTAGCGATATTCACTATCGTAGTCATCCTCTACGATCCAAGCGCCGGCACTTTGCGCCCATTCGAGTAACTGGAGACGTCGCGAAGCGCTCAGGGTAGCGCCCAGCGGGAATTGGTGAGACGGCGTGACGAAGGCCGCTCGGGCCCGGCGACAGCGCTTGATGCCAGCAGCAACATCCAACCCCTCGCCATCGACCGGAACAGGGATGAGACGGCAATCGGCCTGGCTGAGAGCATAGCGCAGCAACTGGTAACAAGGTTCTTCGACCCAGACGCGGCTCCGGGGGTCAAGCAGCACGCGCGCAGATATATCGAGCGCTTGCTGGGAACCGCTGACGACCATAATTTGGCGCGCGTCGCAATGGACGGCGCGCGCGGCTCTGAGATAAGTGGCAATCGTTTCGCGAAACCCTTTAGAGCCCATCGGGTCGGCGTAGTTAAGCGAACTGGCGCGCGGACGCCGGCAATGCCGCGCGACAAGACTCGACCACGCCTGAAATGGAAATTGGTCAAAAGCCAACTGACCGACGCTGAATGCTCCCCAACCATATATCCAAGGGGCGCTCTCATGAGGCGGCAGAAGCGCGGAGCGGGCGGAGACTGGCCGAGGTCCGCAACGAGCTTCGGCCTGCCCTGCGCCGCGGTACGCAATAGACGTGAGTTGATCGGGCATAGAGCTGGATACAAATGTTCCAGCGCCCGTACGGGTCTCAAAATAGCCTTCGGCCAACAATTGAGCGTAGGCATCGAGGACAGGAATGCGCGAGATGCCGAGTTCGGAAGCAAGAGCCCGGGTGGATGGAATGCGCTGGCCGGCACAGAGATTGCGCAGAACGATGGCAGCGCGGTAGCCGTCGTAAATTTGCCTGTGCAGAGGCTTTCCGGCCTTACGATCAATCGCAATGACAGGCGAGAAGCCGCCCGCGACCTTCTTCACAACCCACTCTTAGTGGTCATAGGGAAAAGCGCCCTGGCAGTCATTGTCTCAGACCACCGACCGGCGTGCGAGAGAGAGGAGAATGACCCTGCTATCCTACTCTCCGCGGTGGGGTGCTGCAAGCTTGGCGTAGATCGGCCGCTTGGTTCGATTTCGCCTCTCCGGGGTTACCCCAGGGAAACGTGAAGAACTCACATTTCGTCGCGTGAGGGACGCTGCGCGATGCGCAGAAATCCTCATGCCAAGTCAGACTCGTTGCAGCCTTCCGCCGCCTTGGACCCATGCTGAATCGGCGACTATTGAGCGTTCTTGCCAGGTCGTTCCTGGCGGGCGAGCCGGTCGTCGAGCAAATTGTTGCCCGCGCCAGCCAAACGCTCGGCCATCCCTGGCGCTGGCTTGATCCACTCGCGCAGCGATATGTCAGAAGCACCATTGGCCAGATCCGCCCCCGCCATCGCGAGGTAGTTCAGTTCCTTCTTAGAGACGCAGGCTTCCAGCGCGCCTGGTCAAAACATTCCCACACTCTATCAGTCGAGCACTGGCTGACAGAATCGCAGCGTATGCAACCGGTCGAGGCGGCGCGGGCCTGGGATCTGCCCGTTATTGAATCCGCCGGAGCGCTCGCGGAATGGCTTCGGCTGGCCTCCGGCGAATTGGATTGGTTCGCCGATCTGAAGAGGCTTGGATACGAAAACGATGAATCGCGCTTGCGGCACTATCACTACCGCGTCCTGGCGAAGCCGTATAGCGGCATCCGCCTGATTGAGGCGCCGAAACCGCGACTGAAAGCGATCCAGCGCCAGATTCTTGCCGGGATACTCGAAAAGATCCCGCCCCATCCGGCAGCACATGGGTTTGTGAAAGGGCGGTCCATAAGAACCTTCATCGCGCCGCACGTGGGTCAACGCGTGGTTCTGCGCATGGACCTGCAAGACTTCTTCGCCTCGATTTCCGCCGCCAGAATCCAGGCCTTCTTCCGGACCGCGGGCTATCCCGAATCGGTTGCCGACCTGCTCGGGGGGATTTGCACGAATGCAACCCCGCCTGGCCTCTGGAGCAAGCCTGCGTTCGACAGCGATCGCCGTCAGTTTCGGCGGGCTCGCGATTTGTATTCCCGGCCGCATCTGCCGCAAGGCGCACCCACCTCGCCGATCCTCGCCAATGTTTGCGCCTATCGTGTCGATTGCCGGTTAGCCGGCTTAGCTAAAAAGGCCGAGGCGGAGTACACGCGTTACGCCGATGACATCGCGTTCTCAGGCGGAGAAGAATTCGAAAGACACGTCGATCGATTCTCCACTCACGCAGCGGTCGTTCTGCTCGAAGAGGGGTTTGCCGTGCATCATCGGAAAACGCGCATTATGCGCCAGGGCGTGCGGCAGCACCTGGCCGGGCTTGTCACGAACCAGCGCATGAACGTTATGCGGCCCGATTTCGATCGTCTCAAAGCGACGCTCACTAATTGCGTTCGCCTCGGTCCAGAGAGCCAGAATCGCAAGTCTCACCCCGCCTTTCGGGCACATCTGCTGGGCCGGGTGGCTTTCGTCGAGATGGTGAACCCGGCGAAAGCAAAACGCTTGCGCGCGCTCTTCGAGCAGATTCAGTGGTGAGGATGGCTCCGCGCTTTGTGCATGATGCGAATACGGCTGAGGGTTATTGAATCTGCGCGGTTCTGGTATCGATTGTCTGCGCGGCATTGGACACATCAACACTTGTCGAGGTCCGCCGATCGATAGCTCTATATTCTGAGTTGAAGTCTTTCGCAGTCCTATGTTGACGCCCTTGACTTCCCATCTGGTGAAGCCAGGACTATCGGGCTTCACCGTAGTTCGAAAAAGACGGGCAAAGACCTGGATTGTTTTCTAAATAAGATCTGACGAGTAACTGACGTAACGGAAGGCCAGTGAGTGTTTCCTTTCACTTAGCGCATTAGGGCGCGACTCGCGATTCTGCGCATAAAAGAGTTCTTAAAAAGGCGTGTAAGCGAGAACTTAGAGCCCGTCCATTGCAAATAGTTCCGCTGGGACGAATAGTGCGAACTAGGAGGAATCGCCCTGTGAGAAGAAACCAGCGTTTGACCGCGGCTTCGGCGATCGTGCTTCTAGGTGTGCTTCCGGCTGAGCCGGACAGCGGACCCGCCTGGAACAGTCTGAGGCAGCAGGCTCTATCGGCCGCCCAACATGGTTTGTTCCCACAAGCGGAGACGCTGCTCCGCTCTGGTATCAAGTCTCTGCCGGACGAAAACAATGTCGCGGCGGTTGTCCTGTGGAATGAACTTGGAGACATTCACCAGAGCAACCGCCTGCTAGAAGAGGCGGAGCAGGACTTTGAGCATGCGCTCTCGGTTAATGGTCGGCTGCCAGATCCCGATGAAGAACAAGCAGCAGTTGCGCTCAATAACTTGGGCACGATTGCTGGAGAGCGAGGGGAGACGGCCAAGGCCGAAAAGCTCCTGCGAGAGGCCTTTCAACTCCTCGAAAAAACGAACCAGGTCGAAAGCCAAACTGCCGCCTTGGTGAGGGGCAACCTGGCGTTAACGTTTCAGCAAGAGGGCCGCGACCAGGAGGCGAAGCCCCTCTACGAGCGAGCCTCGGCCGACACAAAGCGGTGGTACGGCCAGGAGAGCATTCAGTATGCCCGCATTGTGACAAACCAGGCTCTTCTCTATATGGAAATTGGCGCATATCAGGAGGCATTGGCAAACGGCAGGCTCGCAGCCGCGATTCAACATCGTCTGCCCTACGTAAGTTACGCCGACAGCGCGCTGACGAGTAACAATCTTGGATTCACCCTGACCGAGCTTGGTAAGTATCCCGAGGCGAAAGTGTGGTTGCTCGATGCGATCCGGCTGGAGGAAAAGATGCCGGATGGCGGGCGTCAGCTCGTTTCCTCACTCAACAATCTTGCGGCTTTAGAGGAGAAGCAAGGCGGGCTGAAACTGGCAAGAGAACACGAGCTTCGCGCCATGAAACTGATCGAGGCCGGCGCGGCGGTCAACAACACAGTGAGGGCTGCAGTTTGGAACAACCTGGGCCGGATTGCTGCTTCTGAGCGCAACGACCGCGAAGCCCGCGAACTCTACGCGAAGGCTTTCGAGATCTGGCAGAACGCTCCCGAGCGGGAAAATGCTCACTACGCCGCTACACTTTCTAATCTGGCGGCGCTTGAGTCAGCCGAGCGCCACTACAAAAAATCGGAGGCTCTTTACCGCAAAGCTCTGGCCATCGACGAAGCGCATTTGGGTCCGAGCCACCCTGAGGTCGCGTCGGATCTCTCCAATGTTGCTACTCAACTGTTTTATCAAAAACATCATGAGAGAAGCGCTGGAACTCTACGGAAGGGCAAGACTCATCATGGAGCACAGTTTGGGACCCTCGAACCTGCAAGTTGCCCGAACGTGGCGTAACATGGCCGTGGTGAATTACGCGCGTAAGGACTTTGACGGAGCAGTATACGCTTATGGAAGAGCGGTCGAGGCGTTAAATAACTCTTCTTCCGGTGAGGATGCAAATTTACCGGCCTGGCTTCGCGAATACGCCGGAGCGCTGAAGAAGGTGCAGCGATTCGGCGAGGCGGAGACGGCGGAGACACGAGCGCTCGGTATCGAGGTCCGAACTGCGCTTGTAAACCAAAAACAGCAGCGCAGAGATACGTCTCCGAACGGCGAGAACGGCAAATCATGACTTTGGAAAGTCGCGTTTCGGGACAACCAGTTCGCAGAATCAGACACTCGACGCGCGATATTGAGCGAGTAACTTAGAGAGGCAGCAATAAACTCCGAGACTTAGAAGCTTTCAAGAGTTGGCCCTGTTAATGCTGTATTACGTGGTTACAGTAGCGGAGCGAATTCATGGGAAGCGTCAGGTTTGCCGCGTTCGAGCTTCGGACAGACACCCGGGAGCTGTCCAGGCAGGGTGTGCGGATCAGGCTTCAGGTAAAGCCGTTCCAGGTCCTCGAAACACTTCTCGAAAGACCGGGAGAACTCGTCACCCGGGAGGAACTCCGTCACAAGCTTTGGCCTTCAGGCACATTTGTCGATTTCGAAAGCGGGCTAAACACAGCGATCAACCGGTTGCGCGCCGCCCTTGGCGATTCGGTCGAGGAGCCGCGTTACATAGAAACCCTTCCACGTCTGGGCTACCGGTTTATTTGCCCGATTGAGAAAACTGGATGCCAAGAGTGTGTTGGAAGTCCTCCGAGCGCCGGTGTCACCTTAGCAATGAGTGTTCCGATAGCCGTAATCCCGCCACTTCCGCGGAGTCGCCACAAGAAAGCGGTATATCTGTGGTCCCTCACCGCTTTCCTGGCTTCCTTCGGCTTGCTATTCGGTCTGCTTCACACCAGCTTTCTTCGGCGCACGCCGGCTGAGTATCGTCCCATTAGCTTTCGCGGAGGAGCCATTGTCTCGGCGCACTTTCTGTCCGGGTCGAGAGTCATCTATTCCGCAGATGGACATCGGACATTTGTCACGGCGCTCGATGGATCGAAGAGCTATAAGCTACCGGTAAACGGAACTGTGGCTGCCGCCTCGAACCAGGGTGATCTCGTCATCTTGTCGAAGAGCTCAACCAAGCCAGGCTCCCAGCTAATCCGCGCCTCACTAAGTGGCCGCGTTGGAGAGGTCATGGCCGAAAACGCATCGGCCGCGGACTGGAGCTCAGACGGAAAGCAACTGGCGATTGTACGTGAGGTTGGAAGTGAGTCTTTGCTTGAGTTTCCTGCCGGCAAAGCTATCTTTCGCTCACAAGGCTGGATCGATTGCGTGCGGGTTTCACGGAGTGGAGCCGAGATCGCCTTCCTGGAACACCCCACACGAGACGATGACGCAGGTCACGTCAGACTGGTAGATGTCGCCGGACGCTCCAAAATCCTGACGGATGACTGGAGTAGCGCTGAGGGACTGGCGTGGAGCCCTTCTGGGAACGAGATATGGTTTACGGCAAGCAAGGGAGGCTTGAGCAAAAACTTGTATACCGTTTCCCGCTCCGGTAAGTTACGCAAGCTCTCGAATCAGCCGTTATCCTTACGGCTGCTCGACGTAGCCAGTACCGGGCACGCTCTCCTCGCGATTGACGATACACGCATGATCATGAAGACGGCTCTCTTCGGCATCGAGGCCGAAATTTCACAGTTCGATTCTTCCCACATCGACGATATAACCCAAGACGGAAACGTACTGCTATTTACCGAGGGCGGTGATGCTGGGGGCCAGCATTACTCAGCCTATGTCTATGACCAGAGTTCGCACACTGCCAAGCGCTTCGGATCGGGGCGCGCGCTTTCTCTTTCGTCCGATGGCAAGCGGGCCTTGACGGTCGATCCCCAAGACAGGACGGCCCTTACTATTACGTCGATTGAATCAGGCAGTTCCGTCAGAGTGCCAGGCCATGCGTTCCGATATCAGTGGGCAAGGTTTCTTAACAACGGTAAATTGATGGTTGGAGGTTCCTATCCCGGGCAACCGTTGACAATTTGTTATCAGAATATCGCCGACGGAAAACTTGTGCCAATTACCGACGCACCCTATCTCGATTACGTCGCCATCTCGCCTGATGAGACGAAAATCTCAGGATGGGCAGACGGGAAAACTCAGATCTTCGATCTGATAACGAAGACGGTTCACCGTGTCTTGCCGCAAGCGTCCACTATGCCCGTCGTGTGGAGCGCGGACGGCAGAAGTCTCTATCTTTTGAGTTCGAAAGATTGTTCTTATTATTCGATCCTTAAACTGAACATCGACACTGACCAAGCGGTTTCCTGGAGAACGATTGCTCCCCAGAATGCCGGCACCTTTGCCGGGCTGGCCGGAGTCGCGGTCGCACCGAACTCCAATGCCTACGCTTATTCATTAAATCTGGAGCTATCACGGCTTTACTTAGTCGACGGCCTCACCTAAACGGAGTACGCTCCAAGCTTCCTGCATAATTGCGATATGGACGGAAGCTCATTGGTAGTCGATCCGGGTACGGCAGGCGGGGTCCGCACGGTTCAGCAAACGCAATCCGATTACGCCGAGATCTGCCTGCCGAACGACGCCAATACGCTTGGCAATATGTTGGGCGGCCATGTCATGCACCTGGTGGATCTGTGCGGAGCGATCGCGGCCATGCGCCATGCCCGCTGCGCCGTGGTGACGGCCTCGGTCGATCAGATGACCTTTCTTCACCCCATCAGAATCGGCGAACTGGTGCGTTTGAAGTCGCAGGTCAACCGTGTCTTCCGCACCTCGATGGAAGTGGGCGTGAAGGTCTGGGTAGAGAATCTGCAATCGCCGAGTTTGCGCCATACCTCGTCGGCATATCTCACCTTTGTTGCGCTGGATAATTCCGGTAACCGAGTCGTGCTGCCGGCGGTGGTACCGGAAACCGAAGATGAGCAACGCCGTTTTTATGAAGCCGCCGAACGCCGCGCTTATCGGCTGGCCTGCAAAGACAAAGCCAGAAATAGCTCTCATTCTTAGCTCGCCTGCCAGTCAACGTTAAAGAGGAAAAATAGTGGCCCAATTCATATTTGCGACCGGGATCGAGAACAGCTATCCGACTATAGAGTTGCCCGACGGACGGATCAAGCGTGTGGACGAGATGGAAAAATGCGGCCACTACCAGCACTGGCGTGAAGACTTCAAATTAGTTCGCGAGCTGGGAATCGAGTTTCTGCGCTATGGGCCACCGTACTACTCGACGCACGTAAGTCCCGGAAAATACGATTGGGAGTTCAGCGATCAGACGTTTGCCCGCCTGAGAGCGATGCGGATCACGCCCATCGCTGACCTTTGTCACTTCGGAGTGCCGGACTGGATTGGCAGTTTTCAGAATCGAGACTGGCCAGAGCTGTTCGCCGAATATGCAAGAGCGTTTGCGGAGCGTTTCCCTTGGATCCGTTTCTTCACGCCGGTAAACGAGATGTACGTGGCTGCGACCTTTTCAGCCAAGTTCGGCTGGTGGAACGAGCGTCTCCATAGTGACCGCGCTTTCGTAAATGCGCTTCACAATCTGGCGAAGGCCAACCTGCTTGCTATCCATGCCATTCTGGAGGTCAATCCGAAAGCCATCTTCATCCTTAGCGAGACCTCCGAGTTCCACCACCCGCGCGATCCCTCGTGCTCGGCCGCCGCTTACATCAATAACCAGAGGCGCTTTCTCTCGCTTGATCTGACCTATGGCCAGCCGGTCACTTTCGATGTGTATGAATATCTCCTGGATAACGGCATGCAGCGCGAAGAGTACCACTGGTTCTGCAACAATCACCGGAAAGAGAACTGTGTGATGGGAACAGATTATTACGAAACGAACGAGCATCTGGTGAACAGCGATTGCACGCTGACGCCTTCAGGCGAAATTTTTGGGTATTACGTAATCACCCAACAGTATTTCGATCGCTATCATCTTCCGGTGATGCACACCGAGACGAACCTGCCTGATGCGGAGCGTGCTCCTGCATGGATTCGCAAGGAGTGGGCCAACGTTCACCGACTACGCGAAGATGGCGTTCCCATGATCGGATTTACCTATTACAGCCTCACCGATCAAGTGGACTGGGACAGCGCGCTGCGGGAAGACAATGGCAACGTAAATCCGCTCGGGTTGTATGATCTCGACCGCAAAATCCGCCCGGTTGGAGAAACCTACCGCGGAATCATTCGCGAGTGGCGGAATTTATTGCCTACCCAGAGCCACAGCTTGACGCTGAATTATTGACGGGGCCGGTCCCAATTGCAAGCCTTTCGGCGGCTCACTTAGAGGCAATGTAATCAATCAGTGTGGCAATTTCGGAATCACTCAACCACTTGCCGAATGCCGGCATGAGCGCGCCGCCGAATTTGATGCGGACCGTTACATATTGACGGCTCGGCTTGGCGTGGCTGAGTGGCATTGTTTCGTTCTGGAAAAGATGGTCGAGGCTCGGGCCGAATTTTCTGGTATGTTTCTGATCCTTATCGATATCGTGACAGACAGCGCAATTCTCGCGATAGAGATCGCGGCCAATGTTCGAGCTAGATTTGTCCCACGGCGGAATCTGAATATCCGCGGCCGACAAACTGGCGGCGAGGCCCAGCAGCAGTAACCAATACCGCGTCAAGCCGCGTCTCCAAGCGTTTTGAGATTGTTCCCACCGGCAGATTCCAAGCTCTGGCGGGCGGCGTCTGCCTGATCGGAACGACAGCGGACTAGGACAGAAATGACGCCGGGCTCGATAACAGGCGCGGGTGCCCGGCCACCACGGTGCAGGAGTCCGCTTTCCGTTAGGAACCAGAAGAAGGTGGTCACGATTGCCCCGAACATGATCATCTCGTAAAAAATGACACCTGTCGCCCAAAATGAGAACAAGGGCATGCCACCGGTGATCAGAGGATAGCTGTACTGGGTAAAGTAGACGAAGCCGATTACCAGCAGGCCAAAAATGATCGCGCTCATGACTACGCCAAGAGACATATGACTGCGGCGGTCGAGCACACCCGGCGGGAGTTCCAGCGGCTCATCCGAAAACACATCGAGAGTGTCTGGGCCGAAGCCGTTCAATTTTAAATCGAGTAGGGCACGAGCGGCAGCTTGCTGGTCGTGGAACTCGCCGTTAAGATACATGCTCGGCGGCCTCCGCTCCCGGTTCGCTTTCGAATTCCCAGACCGCGATGATAGGAAACAGTTTTGAGAAGACCAGATAGAGCACGGCCATGGTGGCGAAAGTTGCAGCGGTGATGGAGATCTCGACCCAGGTCGGCGTGTAGCGGCCCCAGGCAGCCGGAAGCCGCCCAAAGCTCAGGGTGGGAATGATAATGAGAAAACGCTCAAGCCACATGCCGATCAGAACGCTTATCGACGCGATGGTTGCGGTGCGGATGGAGCGCAGCCGGCGAATGCCCAGCAGCACAAACGGGACAAGAAAATTGCAGAACACCATGAGCCAGAAATAAGGCGCAAAATTGCCGCGCACGCGAGCTCCAAAGACAGCCATTTCTTTAGGCTCGTTGCCGTACCAGGCGGTCAGGTTCTCAGCGACCGTGAAGTAGAGCCATAGCAGGCTCATCAAAAGCAGTAGCTTGGCGAGGTTGTTGAAGTGATGAGGAGTCAGGTAACTTTCCAGATGCATGGTCTTCCGGACGATCGCCATCACGATCAGCAGGGCCGCAATCCCGCTGAAAATTGCGCCTACCACAAAATAAGGTCCGAAAATGCTGCTGTGCCACATGGGAGCGATGGCCATCGAAAAGTCCCAGGCGACGACGGTATGAACGGAAACGGCAACGGCGAGAATGATCCCGGCCATCAGCTTCATCGCCCGTTCGAGCGCGTGCCATTGGCGGTCGCTGCCGGTCCAGCCGAGGGAAAGCGCGTGATAAAGTCGCCGGCGCCAACCACTGGCATGCTTGGAAAGTTGCGCCACATCAGGAATCAATGGCAAGAACAGGTAGATGATGCTGCCCGTCAAGTACGTGCTGATGGCCGTCACATCCCACAGGAGGGGGGAGCGGAAGTTCGGCCAGAGCATCCGGTGGTTAGGGTAAGGAAAAAGCCAGAAGAAAAGCCAGGCGCGCCCGAGGTGGATGATCGGAAACATGCCGCCGATCATGAGGGCAAAGACCGTGATGGCCTCGGCTGCGCGCGTGACGGGCTTGCGCCAGCCGGCGTCCGTCAAGCGAAGAATTGCGGAGATGAGTGTTCCGGCATGAGAGATACCAATCCAAAAAACAAAATTGACCAGGTAGAGGCCCCAAAAAACCGGTCGTCGAATGCCCGCTACGCCGATTCCGCGGTTGAGCTGGTAACCCCAGGCGAACAGGCCCCACAGCGCCACGGCTGAGAGCGTGAGAAGCACAGCGAGGTAGCGCGAGCTCGCTCCCGATAGGGGCCGCCACAAATCCGCGCGCACATCCCGGTAAAGAATGGATTGCGATGCGACTGCCACCTTCAGGTTGCCCTCTGCAAATAGAAGACTTTCGGTTTCGTCCCAAGCTCTTCCAGCAACTGCGTGGACCTGCCGCTTCCCGCTAACTGCGAAACTTTGCTTTCAGGATCATTCAGGTCACCGAACACCATCGCTTCCGCGGGACACGACTGGACGCAGGCTGGCTGAACGTCGCCATCCGCGAGCGGACGTTTTTCCTCATCCGCTTCACTCTTTGCTCGCTTGATTCGCTGAATACAGAAGGTGCATTTTTCCATGACACCGCCCATGCGAATCGAGACATCTGGGTTGTGCTGCAGATCGAGCGGCGCAGGCCATACGGGATCAAACCAGTTGAAGAAGCGAACAGAGTACGGGCAGTTGTTGGCACAGTAGCGCGTTCCCACGCAGCGGTTGTAAACCTGGACATTGAGCCCTTCCGGATTGTGATACGTAGCATAAACCGGGCAAACCGGCTCGCACGGCGCTTCATCGCATTGCTGGCAGAGCACGGGCACATGCTTTACGCGCACATCGGGAAACTCACCTTCGTAGTAGCGATCGACCCGGATCCAATGGACCGCGCGCCCCTTGGCGGCGGATTCGGGATCGGAGAGCGGTAAGTTGTTTTCCGCGTGACAGGCGGCGACGCAAGCCTGGCATCCTGTGCAGCGGTCTAAATCGATCGCCATTCCCCAACGGTGTTGCATTGGATTGCCTTCGCTCATCTGTACCCCCAAGGCCCTTGTTCCCGATCCTTTGGAGAGAATTGGATCAGTTCCGCACTTTTTCGGTCAATGCGCGTGACGCGCACCCGCGTGGCTCCGAATGCGAGGCTACCTGTGGAATCGTCCCAAACGGGCGCCAGAATAGAAAGCGGATTCGCTCCACGTCCGGAGGCGTATCGGCCATAGTGTGTGTGGCCTTCACCAATCGCCATGCTCACGACGCCGGGTAGCGCGGCAGGATGCACATAGGCCAGGGCCTCCAGTTTTCCATGATCCGATTCCACTCGCACGGAGTCTCCGGTGCCCACGTTCAGCCGGGCGGCTGTCTGCGGATCGAGTTCTACTGGAAGATCCCACATAGCGCTTGACGCCGGATCCGGCAATTCCTGCATCCAGGGTAAATTCGCGCCACGTCCATCGTGATATTGAAGCGACAAGTAGGGCTGAAACTGCAACGGGAAATGCTCTGGCGCTCCCTCGAAAACGGGATTGCTCAAGGCGAGCTTTTGATCGACTGGTTTCCAGGCCGTCGACTCGACTTCTGCATCGAGCCATAAGCCGCCCTGGCGCACCACGTCATCCCATGTTTGGCCGGCCGGCAGGAACGGCTTGACGAAAGCCTCTGGCGTAACCGGTTCAAAGGCAACATTCATCTTGTGAGCAATGTCGCTGAGCGTTTGCTCGAGGGCGCGGGTATTGTAGAGCGGCCTGACGAATGGTTGGCTTACCGCAATCGAACGTTTGGGCGAGACAGCGGGCACGACGGCAGTAGTGGATTCGAGTGCGTGGTGATCGGGAAGAATCAGGTCGGCGTACGCGACCGTATCATCGATGAATGATCCGAAGCTCACAATCGTTTCGATATTTGTGAGCGTGTACGGGATTGCGCTGGCTGAGGGAAGAGCGTAGAAAGGGTTTTCGCTATCGAGCAGGAGAATTTCAGCACGCTTCAATGCTTCCGGAATATTTGCGGTTTGGGGGCCAACGGCAGGCGATGGATTCGGCGGAAACATACCGCCTGGCTTGCCAACATTACCCAACAGCAGGTTGAGGTAATGGGCAGCTATCAGCGCCTGGAGCGAATTGGTTTGCAGGACGGACGCGCCGGCAATAACGAGCGGCGCTTCCGATTCGCCCAGTTCACGCGTAACGCGGCGCAGGCGCTTTTCGTCAAGGCCCGAGGCGCGGATTAGATCAACTAAGTTCGCGGACAGAATCGTTTCGCGAACGCCAGGCGGCAATTCTTCTGCACGGCGGGCGAGTTTCTGATCGAGCAGCAACCGTGCTATGGCGATGAGGAATTGCGGTTCGGAACCGGGACGCAAAGGGAGCCACTCGTCCGCATTCGCCGCAGTCAATGACATTCTCGATTCGGCCTGGACCAATTTCCCACGGAGCCCAGCGCGGCCTTGCCGGAAATGACCGAACTGGCGGGCGTAGTAAACCGGAGAAGCCCATCCGCCCAGAAAATCGGCACCCACTCCAAGCGCATAGCGCGCTTCGCCCAAATCGTATCGCGGCAGGCCTTTCCAACCGAAGACCAAGTCGGCGGCTCTCCGTTCCGTATCGAGACTGCCAACAGAGCAGGTAAAGGCCGCCGGCGCGCCTAACGATTCGAGGAAGCGTTGGATATTTAGCGTCCTTGCGCTCACTTGGGGCGTCGTCAAGAACAAGATTTTCATGGGATCACTGGCGCGGGACTTCGCCAGCTTTTCCGACAAAGACGCGACGGCCTCGTCCCAGGAAACTTCCACAAAACCGGCCTTCCCGCGAGTTGCCGTTCGCCGCATCGGCCCACGCACCCGGTCAGGATTGTAAAGCGACTGCAGAGCAGCTTGGCCGCGCGCGCAAAGCCGACCGCCGCTCACCGGGTCCAGCGGATTGCCTTCGATTTTCTTGACACAAGCGAGTCGCTCACGAAACTTCTCCCCGTTCCGCTCGATCAGGCGCTGCCCCTCCATCACGCGCACGATGACGCCACATCCGGCGCTGCATTCGGTGCAGACGGCGGGATGCCACTGCTCCTCCCCAGGAACGATTTCGTGATCAGGGACGAGCAGGGGGATGAGTGTGTCGCTCTTTTTTTCACAGCTCGTCGCTGCTACACCGGCCGAGACGGTCGAAACAATTTTGAAGAAGTTGCGGCGATCCATACTAGGTCGTCTCGCCCCGGGTTAGTAATGGCATGCGGCGCAGTCCTCCGGGGCATGCTTTTGCCGATGACAGCTGAGGCAGGTGCCCATATTTTGAGTTACGGTGCGATGTGCGACGGTCACTCTCGCCATGTCTCCGTGACAAGTGGAGCATGTAATACCCGCTTTGTAATGCGGCGCGTGGCGAAACTTAACATCGGCATCCGGCGAGAAGCTGTAGACACGCACCCAGGGAATTTCGATTTTCTTGTTAGAGTAGGCGGTGACTTTCTGAACTTCTGGTTTTTCCTTCGCCAACTTTGCATGGCAGAACATGCATTTTCGAACCGAAGGAATGCCGGCGGCATCGCGAATATCAGCACCCGTGTGGCAATCGAGGCAGCTCACGCCGAGCTTCATGTGAGTGTTGTGCGGAAATGCAATTGGCTGCTGCTGCGCAGGACTCGCCGCTGCACAGAGCGCAAGGAACCAGCACAACCGAAGGACCCGCTTTGCTGGCCAATCAGACAATCATGCATCTCCTGTGCACCTGCTCTAAACTCCGTTTCCTAGTAATGCTCAAAGGGAAATGCTATCGCATGCTTGCCGGCCGGCCTCTCGGACCCAGCTCGATTGCGTCTACAGCCGAGATCTTCGCGCCCTCTACCGTGAACCGCAACAGCGTTCGCATCTTATGCCAGCCATGATGCCCGCAAGCTCCTGGATTCAGATGAAGCAAGCTCAGCTCCGGATCACGCATGACCCTCAAGATATGCGAGTGCCCGGAAATGAAGAGATCCGGCCGGTATCGGAGTAATTCCCGCTTTGCCTCTTTTTCGTAGTGGCCGGGATAACCGCCCGCGTGAGTCATATACACCCGAAGGCCCTCGACGTCCCAGCTGAGGTCCGGCGGCATTTCGCTGCGAATGGCCGCTCCGTCGATATTACCGGAAACACCCCGCAACGGCTTAAAGTTCTTCAACTGATTCAAGATATTCAAGGGGCCGAAATCACCCGCGTGCCACAACTCATCACACCCGGCAAAATGATTAAACACTGCAGGGTCCAGAAAACCGTGCGTGTCAGAAAGGAGCCCGATTCGCACGTCAAGATCTCCCAGCGGGGCTTGAACTACCGGAAGTCTTCCTGCAGGCGAGCTAACTCGGCTGCACCGGGACACAGTTTATCGAAGTCCATACGCGCGAGCGGAGTTTCGGAAGTGTTGTTCATTTCGTGCAGGTCGCGAACGCTTTCATCGACGAACAGCAAGCCGGTAACAATCTCGCCTCTGCTCTGTTGCTCGAAAAGGTAGTTGGTCACCTTCTGCCGGTCGGTTGGATCGTATCCGTCGGGAACAGACTTGAAATGGAGGATGCTTCCGTCGTGCATTGTCACCCTGGTCACGCCTTTTTTTTCAATCGTCGCCAGAATCTCGGGCTCAGGCGGAACAAAATCGGCTTCAGTCGCTCGCAGCTCATGCTTACGAGTATGCAGATAGCTTTTGGTCGATCCGGAATGATCGTTGAAGGTTACACAGGGGGAGATGACGTCGATCAGCGCCAGCCCTCGGTGTGCAAAGGCCGCCTTAATGATGGGCACAAGCTGCTCTTTATCCCCTGAGAAGCTGCGTGCCACAAATGTAGCGCCAATACTCAGCGCCAGCATCACCGGATCGATGGGCAGCATCTGGTTCGGCTCACCTTTCTTGCTTTTCGAGCCTACATCCGCCGAAGCGGAGAACTGACCCTTGGTCAACCCATACACGCCGTTGTTTTCGATGATGTACACCATCTTCACGTTGCGGCGGGTGGCATGGCACATATGTCCAAGCCCAATCGAAAGCGAGTCTCCGTCGCCTGAGATGCCGATGTAGGTCAAGGCGCGATTGGCCGCCGCAGCGCCCGTGGTAATGGCAGGCATGCGGCCATGTGCGGAGTTGAAGCCGTGAGCGCCGTTGACGAAATAGGCTGGCGTTTTCGAGGAACAACCGATCCCGCTCATCTTGGCTAGCATGTGCGGTGGCATCGAGATTTCCCATAGGGCGCGCACAATCGCGGCGGTAATTGAGTCATGCCCGCACCCAGCGCAGAGCGTCGACATCGAGCCTTCGTAGTCGCGAACTGTCAACCCAAGTTCGTTGCGCTGCACACTGGGATGCTGTGCGATGGGTTTAACTATGGACGGCACTACGAACCTCCATCTGGCGGGTGATCCCCTCTACCACGTTACGCGCGCTCAACGGGAAACCGCTATAGGCAAGAACAGATCGGAGCCTGTCTTTCGGCACACACGTTTCGAGCGTCAGCAGCGAGCGAAGCTGGGCGTCGCGATTCTGCTCTACGATAAAGCAGATTTCATGCTCGTAGAGAAATTCCTCTATGCTCTTGTGAAAAGGGAACCCGCGAATGCGGAGGTAGTCGGCATGGAGGCCTTCTTCGGCGAGCAGATCGAGGGCTTCGCGAACCGCTGGGTCGCACCCTCCGATGGTGATGACGCCAAACCGCGGATCGGGTACCCTGACGGTTTCGGGCAAGGGCACGTGGTAGGCGGCGGCCCGATGCTTGGCGAGGAGGCGGTCAAGCACTTCCTGATACTCGCGCGGGGTCTCGGTGTACGCTCCGAACTTATTGTGACCTGACCCGCGGGTGACATAAGCGCCGTTCGCGTGCACTCCCGGCAGTGTGCGCGGCGCGACGTGATTTTGGTCCTCGCCTGTATAGCGGTAGAAGTGAGTGAGGCCGCGAAGGTCCTCTTCAGAGAGGACCCTGCCGCGGTCGGGCTGGTAGGCGTCATCCCAGGTAAGGCGCGGCACCACCCAATCGTTCATCCCGATATCGAGATCGGAAAGCATGAGAACGGGAGTTTGGAAGCGCTCTGCCAAATCGAAGGACTTTACAGCAAACTCGAAGCACTCGGCCGGATTGCCGGGAAACAGCAGGATGTGCTTCGTGTCGCCGTGCGAGGCGTAGGCGCACTCCATCAGGTCCCCTTGCTGGGTGCGGGTCGGCATGCCCGTCGAGGGGCCAACCCGCTGCACATCGATGACGACAGCTGGGATTTCGGAGTAATAGGCAAGCCCGAGCAGCTCGTTCATCAGCGAAATGCCCGGGCCAGCGGTGGAAGTGAATGCGCGAGCACCGTTCCAGGACGCCCCAATGACCATTCCGATGGCAGCCAGTTCGTCCTCGGCTTGCAGGATGCAGCAGTTGTTTCGGCCCGTTGCCGGATCGCGCCGGTACTTTTCACAGAACTGCTTGAAAGCGTCCATTACGGACGTGGCAGGCGTGATTGGATACCAGGCGGCGACTGTAGCACCCGCGTAGATACATCCGAGCGCCGCCGCGGTGTTTCCGTCGATCAGGATTTTGTCGCCGTTTGCATCTGCTTTTTCAAGATAAAACGGGAGGGGGCAGTCGAAGTGCTTCTTCGTGTATTCGAAGCCGATATTCAAAGCCTTCCGATTCGATTCCTGCAGAGCCTTCTTGCGCGAAAACTTCTCGGCGAGCAGATTCTCGACGGTTTCCATGTCGACATCAAGCAGCGCGACTAGCGAGCCAGCGTACGCGATGTTCTTCATCAATATGCGCTCGCGTGAATCGTTGAATTGTTCATTGCACATTTGAGCCAACGGCACTGGCAGAAAATGAATATCTTCGCGGTAAAGGGAACGCTCGAGCGGCCAGCTCGAGTCGTATAGCACGTAACCGCCCGAACGCACCTCTTGAATATCGCGAGCGTAGGTTTGCGCGTTCATCGCAACCATCAGATCGTAATCGAGCGCGCGTGCTGTATATCCGCTCTTGTTTACGCGAATTTCGTACCAGGTTGGCAGGCCCTGAATATTGGAGGGGAACAGATTCTTGCCGGAGACGGGGATCCCCATACGAAAGATCGCCTGCATGAGAAGGCCATTCGCGCTTGCAGATCCGGTTCCATTCACGTTCGCCAGCTTTATGGCGAAATCATTCACGCTGGTACACACACCTTTGTGCCCGCATAGGGAATCTGAAGATCGAATCGAAGCATGTCCCAGGCCGCAGTGGGACAGCGCTCGGCGCAAAGGCCGCAATGCACGCAAACGTCCTCGTCTTTAGCCATGATCCGGAGAGTTTGAGGGAGCGGCGGGGAAACATATAAAGCCTGGTCAAAGTTCAGAGCGGGAGCAGAGAGCCGCGTCCGCAAATCGAGTTCCTCGCCATCCCGTGTAATGGTGAGGCACTGGACGGGACAGACATCTATGCATGCATCGCACTCGATGCAGCGAGCAGCTGTAAAGGCGGTCTCCATATCGCAATTGAGACAGCGTTCTACTTCGCAGGCCGTTTGTTCAGCGGTGAATCCCAGCTCGACTTCGATGTTCAATTTCTCGAATCGCTCGACTAGCTCGACATGCCTCATCTTCTGGCGGGCAGCTGGATTGTAATCGTTGTGATAACTCCACTCGCTAATGCCCATCTTTTGGCTGATGAGATTCATGCCCTGTGGCGGGCGGTCTGAAACGGCGGCGCCCTCGCAGTAGTTGTGAATCGATATAGCGGCCTGATGGCCGTGCTCAACTGCCCATATAATGTTCTTGGGTCCGAAGGCCGCATCGCCGCCGAAAAACACACCCGGCCGCGTCGATTGGAAAGTTTGTTCGTCGATGACCGGCATGTCCCATTTGCCAAACTCAATGCCTAAATCCCGTTCGACCCACGGGAAAGCGTTTTCCTGTCCGATCGCCAGGATGACGTCGTCTGCCGGAAGAAAGACTTTGTCAATTATGCGCGAACGCTTGGCTTCCTGATCCCATTCGAGGCGTTCGAACATCATGCCCTTGAGCTTTCCGTCTTCCACCACAAAGTTTTCCGGAGCGTGATTAATGACGATCTCGATTCCTTCCTCTTCGGAATCCTCCAGCTCCCATGACGAGGCTTTAAAGAATCCACGAGGCCGCCGCGCCATGACCTTGATATCTTTTCCGCCCAAGCGTCGCGAGGACCGGCAACAATCCATCGCCGTATTGCCTACGCCGATAATCAGGACCCGTTCTCCGATCGAATCGATATGACCAAAGGCAAGCGACTCCAGCCAGTCGATACCGATATGGATGCGATCGGCGTCATGGCGGCCAGGAATCTCCAGATCCTTGCCGCGAGGGGCACCGCAACCGACGAAAATGGCGTCGAAGCCCTGTTCGAGCAGAGCCTTCATGCTTTGGACGGGCGAGTTGAAGCGGATGTCGACGCCCATATCGAGAATGAGATCGATTTCTTCGGTGAGCACCTGCTCGGGCAATCGGAAGGCCGGAATATTGGAGCGCATCAGCCCGCCTGGCTTATCTTGCTTTTCGAAAATGGTTACTTGATAGCCGAGCGGCAGTAAATCGTTCGCGACCGTGAGAGAGGCGGGGCCAGCGCCAATGCAAGCGATGCGCTTGCCATTCTTTCGGTCTGGGATTTTCGGAAGCAGATGCGAGATTTCGCCGCGAAGATCGGCGGCGACGCGTTTCAACCGGCAAATAGCAACCGGCTTTCCGTCGAGGCGGCCACGCCGGCAGGCTGGCTCGCAAGGACGATCGCAGGTCCGGCCAAGAATGGCCGGAAACACGTTCGATTGCCTGTTGACCATGTAGGCATCGGTATATTTGCCTTGTGCGATCAGCCGGATATATTCAGGTACGTTGGTATGCGCGGGGCACGCCCACTGGCAGTCGACTACTTTGTGGAAATAGTCCGGATTGTTAACGTCTGTGGGCTTCACTCGCTCACTCTCGGCCAGCTACTTGGGGCCAAGCGGTTCTTTGGTAATCCATTATATACATTGGGCACGTAACTCAAAGTTGCGCACGCTCGTCGCATTGAATGATTATTTACTGACGGAGGCCTCGTTTGCCAGTCTCAATTGGAGTACCGCGCGAAACATTTCCTGGAGAGCGCCGCGTGGCGATTACGCCGCGCTACTGTGAGGCTTTACGAAAATGCGGAATCGAAGTCACAGTTGAACATTCGGCGGGGAGCGAAGCTGGCTTCACAGACGAGGCATATATAGCCCGCGGAGCTCGCCTTGCCAGCCGTTCCGAGGTATTTCACGAAGCCGAGATTGTTGCGCAGGTGCGTTGCCTGGGCGCGAATCCGGAGGCGGGGTTGGCGGATATTTCCTTGCTTCGGCGCGGTCAAGGCTTGGTTGGTTTCGGCGAGCCGCTGACGTCGCTGAAGGAGTGTTCGGATCTGGCGGACGCAGGGGCGTCATTTTTCGCATTGGAATTGATGCCGCGTATCACGCGCGCGCAAAGCATGGATGCTTTGTCTTCAATGGCGACGGTTGCCGGATATCGAGCTGTTCTGTTGGGCGCCAGCTATCTACCGAAAATGTTCCCGATGTTGATGACCGCCGCCGGTACCGTAACGCCCGCTAAAGTTTTCGTGCTAGGCGCGGGTGTTGCCGGCCTGCAAGCCATCGCGACCGCGCGGCGCATGGGCGCGGTGGTCTGCGCTTACGACGTGCGCCCGGCGGTAAAAGAGCAGGTTGAGAGCGTCGGCGCGAAATTCGTTTCGTTGGATGTCGATGCACAGGCCTCGCAAGACAAGGGTGGATACGCAAAGGCGATGGACGAAGCGTTCTATCGCCGGCAGCGGGAGCTCATGACGGACGTGCTGCGTGAACAGGATGTGGTGATCACGACCGCGGCGGTACCAGGAAGGAAAGCGCCTATTCTAATTACAGCCGACATGGTGAGCGCCATGTGCAGTGGCTCGGTTATTATCGATATCGCGGCGGAACGAGGCGGCAATTGCGAACTCACTGTCCCTGGTGAAAACATCGTGCACAACGGGGTCACGGTTCTGGGTCCGGTGAACGTGCCCTCAATGGTGCCGTACCATGCCAGCCAGATGCTTGCCTCGAACATTGCGGCGTTTCTCAAGCTGCTTGCAGCAAATGGCAACTTTGCGGTGAACCAGGAAGACGAGATTATTCGCGAAACTCTGGTCACGCACGAAGGCCGCGTTGTTCACCCTCGCGTAGCGGAGCTGCTAGGAACTCAATCGGAGAGTACGGTGAACGCATGAGCTCGTACGAGATAGCGATTTGGGTTTTCATGCTGGCGGCATTTCTCGGCTTTGAGCTGATCCGCCGAGTTTCGCCGCTGCTCCACACGCCGCTCATGTCTCTGACGAATGCCATCTCCGCCATTGCGGTAGTCGGCGCCATTCTGATCACGGGCGAGAAAGAAGCCAGCACACTTAGCCGCGTTCTAGGCTTCATCGCGGTTGTCGCATCGGTAACAAACGTGGTCAGCGGGTATCTGATCACGGACCGCATGCTGAAGATGTTTAAGAAGCGGGCACCGGAGAAGAGATGACGGAGAGCATCTTCCCTGCCCTGTACATATTGGCCGCGGCCGGTTTCATTTTGGCGATCAAGTGGATGAACTCGCCGGCGACTGCTCGCCGCGGCGTGATTGTCGGCGAGATCGGGATGCTGCTGGCGGTCGTCGGAACGTTGCTGCGCCATGAAGTTGTCAACTACGAATGGATCCTGATTGCTTTCTTCGTTGGATCGGCGATAGGCGTTCCGATCGCTTATTACATGCCAATGACGGCGGTGCCGCAACGAACGGCTATTTCGCACGCTTGCGGCGCGCTGGCTTCGGCCTTGATTGGAACTGCCGAATACTATCGCCGCCTGCCGCACGGCTTTGTGATGGGCGCCCTGATACTCGAGACGCTCTTGGGATTTCTGACGTGTACCGCGAGTCTCATGGCGTTCGGCAAGCTTCAGGAGATCCTGCCGACACGCCCGCTTACGTTTCGGGGTCAGAATATCGTGAACCTGGGCGTTTTCGGTTTGGCAGTAATAGCTGGAACTGCACTGATCTTCTCGCCTGAGCAAACCTGGCTATTCCCTATTTTCGTGACTCTTTCGCTTCTCTTTGGCGTGCTGCTGATTGTTCCTATTGGGGGCGCCGATATGCCCACCGTGATCGCGCTGCTGAACTCGTATGCCGGGCTTTCGGCGAGCGCCATGGGTTTCGCGCTCGACAACAAGCTGCTGATCGTGGCGGGCGCGCTCGATGGCTCTTCCGGCTTCATTCTTGCGGTGATCATGTGCCGCGCAATGAACCGGTCGTTTAGCAACGTGCTCTTCGGCGCGTTTGGCACCGTTCAGACAAGCGCGAAACAAACCACCGCGCGTCCAGTCCGCTCCGCTTCGCCGGAAGAGGCAGCTGAAATTCTCGATGCTGCCCGTAGCGTTGTCATTATTCCGGGGTACGGGATGGCAGTGGCTCAGGCGCAACACAAGCTGCGGGAAATGTATGACGTGCTGGTCCGGCGCGGTGTCGATGTTCGTTTTGCGATTCACCCGGTAGCGGGACGCATGCCAGGCCACATGAATGTGTTGCTGGCGGAGGCAGACGTGCCATACGATCATCTGTTCGAGATGGACGACATCAACCCGGAGTTTCCGCGAGTCGATGTCGCGCTGGTGATTGGCGCTAACGATGTGGTGAATCCGGCTGCCCGCAATGATAAGAACAGTCCTATAGCCGGTATGCCGATTCTTAACGCGCACGAGGCCAACACGGTGATGGTGGTGAAGCGCAGTATGAATCCGGGATTCGCAGGAATCGATAATGAGCTGTATTACATGGACAAGACGCTCATGCTTTTTGGCGATGCCAAAACGTTTGTGGCCAGCATTGTGAAGGAATTGAACGCGGCGGTTGGCGCAGCCCGGTAGGAAAGATTGTTTACCTCAGGCGAATAGCGCGAAGGTGAGAAAGAGCTCGCTATTCTTGATTCCTTACGCTCGTTGGTGGAACATGCGTCCCGAAGAGTCGGGACGCGGCGGACTGAGAGTCCGCGCACTCCCGAACCGCTCGGTTAAAAAGCGATATTGAGGGCTATTCCAAATCTTTTGGGAAAGCGCTACACTAGCCTCACCCCGCCTAGCTACTACGCTGGCGGAGCGTAAGCAGGAGGACGTATGAGTGCAGCCGCAATCTCCGCTCCCACACCCCTTTTCCATGAGGGAAGTGAGTATTGGAACCAGCTTATGGACGAGTGCAAGCGGCAGACTGAGGTCATCAACTCTGTCGTTTCCGAGAAGGGCCTGAGCGGCGATCACTACGTGCAGTGCGCAACCGGTCCGGAACTGCGCATGTCCAAAGCTGCGAATCCCTCAACCGTCGTGAAGCTTATTATCGGGTTTTACCCCTGGGGGCCGATGCTGAGTTTAGCTATTACCGGGCATCAGACCGACGACTGGGACTTCTTCCCGGAGGAATGCGAGATGCCGGTGGCGACGGACGGGGATGGCGCGACCGTCGCGATCTTCGACGAAGGGCGGAGCTTTTCTCCGAGTGAGCTTGCGGCCTACCTTACGCAAGCTTTTCGGCGCTGTTTTCCTGGCGTTTGCCTTTGCCGGTAAAGCAGATTGAGGCAAGAGGCGCTTTAAAGGCAAGGACGAGGGCGGCGATTAGAAGTTCTGGCGATTTCTGCCGAACGAACTCCAAGCGCCCCCAATGAGTCGAGGCGCGGCGGCCAAAGTGGCCGCGCCCACCAGAAAAGGCCGGCGATTGAAATCGGCGAGCGGGGTGAAGCCGGGCCCCCGGTGACGGTTAACCCAAATGTTCTTTCTCGAAGGGCTGCACGGAGTTAGGGGCGGTTGAGGCGGCTGCGGAGCTGACGCAGCGGTACAAGACGACGGCGGAGCGGGCGTTTAGGGAAGGACATGATGCGGGAAGAAGACGAAACGGGGACGGAGCGCAGGATCAAAGAGCTCGAGTGGCGCCGGAAAAAACGACGGCCAAAAGCGAAACGCCTTACACCGGCGCAGAAGCTGTCGCGATTCTGCATCAGCGGTTCCGCCCCAATCTCATTGGGCCATTCACAGTTAGAAGCGTCTCACACTGGCAACTCTCACTTTTCGCAAGCATCGCCTCATTGGCTGCCAGTTGTGAATGTCAACTGAATGCCTAGGTAAGCATGGAAATTGATGAGCAAGCAGTTAGAAAAATTGTATCCGATTTTGCCGACGCGTGGAACCGCCACGATGCACGGATATGGCCGTGCTGCATACCGAGGATGTGAATTTCGTAAACATCTTCGGGCAATGGTGGAAAGGTCGCAAAGAGGTCGAGGCTAGTCTAGCCAGAGCGCATGCCATCCCATTCGCCAAAAGCAAGATGCTCCGCAAAGGAACGCGCCCCGGCTTTCATTTCGGCAAATCGGGTAGGGGTGGCACCACCCGACATCCGCACCAGCTTGTCGGGATTAGGAATTGAAGAGGTTTCAGAAGCACGCGACGAATGATCGCGAACATTGCCGTATTCCCTCCAATGCCCAGCGCAAGCGTGAGAATGACGGTGCACACGAAGACCGGATTGAGGCTGAATTTGCTTTGGAGATTCAGCAGCGCATAGAAGCCGGGGCCACGCGCGAAGAGGCTGAGTTGTCGGCTCGTAGCAATTTTGGCAATGTCACCTAGTAAAGGAGGTCACGAGAGAGATGTGGGGATGGAGTTTTCTGGAACGACTGATATACGATGTACGCTACGCCCCAGGCGTATTGCGGCGCACCAAGGGCTTCGCCCGTCTGTCAAGCGCGTATGTTCGGCCGTTGCCGTGAACTGGCGAAAGGTAAACCCTGCGCCGTCACCGGCGATCTATGTTCACCGAGAGGCCACTCGCCCACTTCAGCGGGAAGCGTTATACGGCAAAGTGGCTGATCCACGGTTTGGTTCGTAAACCAATCCGACTACGTGCGGGTAATCGATCCGTGCCGATCGTGCTCGCATCGATGCTGCGGCACGCGAGGTGACAGCGCGACGCGGGCAGGGTCCCCGCTAAGAAGAGGGTGGCGGGAAAAAGGCGTCGAAGATCCGCCTCAAAAGAGTGCGTATTGCCCTATCCGAAAGAACTTCAGGCTCAAAATGGCTTTCGAGTATCAATCCAGAAAGGATCGGTCCTAAAGCGGCGAGCGTCGCGTCATTGGCTGCTTTTGGCCCGGAACTGAGTTCGCCAAACATCTGGTTATAGAGTCCGCTATTCCCTGTGGCCCTTGACGTCTCAAACACCCGGCGAAAGCGTGCCTTCGACTCCGGGTGGCGGAGCGCGTAAAGCCTGAACTCCACCGTCAGAATCGAAAATGCCTTGTCCCGCACGAGTCCCACATAAAACTCGCGAAATGCCTCGATGCTTTGTTGCCGACTGGTGCGCTTGGCGACGCTGTTTGCGAGCGTTTGAACGTATGCTTGGGTTCTGTGCTCGAAGAGAGCCAGGAAAAGGTCCTCCTTGTTCTTAAAATGCGTGTAAACAGATCCCTTGCTCCTGCCGGCAGCGAGGGCGATCTCATCCAGTTGTGCTCCTTCAAATCCATCTCTGACAAATACTGATTCGGCAGCTTCGAGTAAACGAGCCTGGGTTTCCTGTATTCGGACTTGTTGCCTTGTGGTGACTTCCATGTTTACGTTTAAGTTTGACAACTGACTGACCGGTCAGTATTCTTATTGTATGCCCGGAAAGAGCGATTGGAAAGCGCTCACGATCCCGCATAACGAAAGGTACCCGACATGAGACTCATGATCGCAGCAGCCACACTGCTTCTCGCCAACTCTTCTGTTTTCGCGGCGGGATGGGGGATAGGTGGCAAATGGAGTATTCACAACAGCATCGCCGGAAACGAGAGCGAAATGATTTGTAACTTCGTCCAAACCCAGGCGAAACTGACCGGTAGTTGCAAATCGAGCGATAGCGACAAAGATACTGCGATTACAGGTAGCGTTGACGGCGGCACAATCAGCTGGAAGTACGAGACTGAGCACGACGGCTCTACAGTCACACTTACCTACACAGCAAAGCTCAGCAGTGCTGACAAGTTCTCTGGAACTGTAGACGTTGCCCCGTACGGTATCACGGGTGATTTCACCGCAACCGCCCCAAAGAACAGCGACAAGTAGGAACCAGGGTTGGAGACCAGAGCCTCAAGAGAGTCAGACATATGAAAAAGGCAGCGGTTGCGTGCGCAGTAGGGTTGCTGCTAACTTTCGGCAGTTTAGCTTTGTCCCAAGACAAGTTGCAGCCGGTTTACAAGGATCCGAGCGCTCGGATTCCGGACCGTGTACGTGATTTGCTCGGCAGAATGACGACCGAGGAAAAGGTCGCGCAGCTCGAAGGCGGATGGGATCTGCCGGCAATAGGAACGTTCAAACTGCCCTCGATCTTCGACCAAAACCCACTCGACGACGAGAAGGTCAGGAAGGTGGCCGGCGACGGCCTTGGGACTTACTCATTTCTTGGGGAATTTCTTGCAACCGGAGATCCTTCCACCGCAAAGCAGGGTGCACAACGCCGGAATCTCCTGCAGGCGTGGGTTCTTAAGAACACTCGATGGGGCATTCCGATTCTGTTTCATGGCGAGGCTTTGCACGGCGCCGTCCCATGGGGTGGGACCTCGTTTCCGGAAGCTGTCGGCTTGGGCAGCACCTGGGACCCTGAACTGTTGGAAAAGATGTTTACAACGGTAGCTCTTGAGTCTCGCGCAGCGGGGAATGCTCTTGTTCTGGCGCCTGTGCTGGATTTGAGCCGTGATCCTCGTTATGGCCGTGTGGAGGAGATGTACTCCGAAGACCCCTATTTGGTTTCCCGATTGGGCATCGCTGCCGTTCGCGGACTGCAGGGATCCGGCGATTGCCTGGATGACAATCATGTCTTTGCAACAGCTAAACATTTCGTGCATGGACAACCCGAGAATGGAACGAACGCAGGTCCGAGCGACCTCTCGGAACGCACTATGCGGAGCGTCTTCCTTTATCCCTTTCAAGAAGCCGTTGAGAAGGCTCACATTGAAGCGGTGATGCCATCGTATAACGAGACCAACGGAGGGATTCCATCCAACGCGAATCCATGGCTCCTGAAGGAGGTTCTTCGCAAGGAGTGGGGGTTCACTGGGCTGACCGTTTCAGATTATCTCGCCGTTGATGAACTCGCTTCCCGGCACCATGTCGCCGCGAACACCACCGCGGCAGGTCTGCTCGCCTTCAAGTCCGGCGTGGATATGGAGTTGCCGGCCGCGGCTGGATTTCGCGCGCTTGTGGAGGCAGCTAAGAACGGGAGAGTGTCGATGCACGACCTCGACGAAGCGGTAAGCCGCGTCCTCTCGGCCAAGTTCCGTGCTGGCCTGTTCGAACACCCATATGTGGATGAGAACCGGGCTGTCCAAGAAGTCGGCAACGGAGAGCATGCGAAGCTCGCCCGGCAAGTGGCCGATGAATCGATTGTTCTGTTGAAGAACAAAGGCAACTCGTTGCCACTTGACGCCACGAAGATTCGAAGCATTGTCGTGATCGGCCCTAATGGTAAGAAAGAGCGCCTTGGGGGGTACAGTGCCCTTCCGCCTTATTACGTCTCCATTGTTGACGGGATTCAGGCGAGGGCAGGTGCCGGTACGAAGGTGACGTTTGCAGAAGGGTGCAGGATTTCCGAGCCGGATACATCTCCAAAGCTCAACACGATGGGACCTTATAACGCGCCGGACGAAGCAAGCGATCGAAAGCTGATCGCAGAAGGTGTGACGGCGGCCAAAGCTGCGGATATCATCGTCCTGGCGCTCGGCGGCAATGAGGTGGTTTCACGAGAATCCATTGGCTCCGTCGGTCCGGGCAAGCCTGCTTTTGGGGACTCTGACACGCTGGAACTCCCCGGACGTCAGGATGAGCTGATCGATGAAATTGTGAAGCTGGGCAAGCCGACGGTGGCTGTTTTGTTGAACGGGAAGGCCTACTCTATTCAAAACTTGAGTGAGAAGGTGCCAGCCATCATCGAAGCCTGGTATCCAGGCCAAGAGACCGGCAATGCAGTCGCAGGGATTCTGTTTGGCGACGTGAATCCTTCAGGACATCTTCCCGTTACCATCGCGCGCAACGTGGGCCAGTTGCCCGTTTACTACTACAAGACACCGGCGGCGCGGCGAGGCTACGTTTTGGATGACAATACATCGTTGTATCCATTCGGTTACGCACTGAGCTACACCACCTTCAGCTTTGGAAAGCCCACAACGGACCGTGATCAGATTACTTCTAACCAGACCGCGCACGTTTCGATCAAAGTGACAAACACAGGAAACCGCGCTGGCGACGAGGTGGTGCAGATGTACGTGCATCACGTGGTGAGCAGTGTAGTGCAGCCGGTCATCGCGCTGCATGCGTTCAAGCGGGTTCATCTCGAGCCTGGAAGCTCAACCATCGTCAGCTTTGAAGTTGGCTTTGATCAACTTGCCATTTTAGATGCCCAGATGAAGAGGGCGGTTGAGCCCGGACCTGTAGACATCCTGATTGGGTCCAGTTCAGCGGCGACATCTGCTGTCCGGTTGAACATTAATGAATAGACTGCTGAGCGAAACGGCTCATCTGCAGAAGACACTTATGAAGCGGGTAGGCGGGGATCGCAGTTTACAAATCCACCTGTCCGTATCGTCGGCTATGGTGACGTTGGCGTCCGTCCCGCCACAGAGAAATGGATCCGCTGTAGTCGTTAGCGTTGTTCGAGAGCGACTCGCGTCGCAGGTCGAGGCACGAAGTGAAGTCGAGGCCGAGTCACTTTCGAAAACGAGACTAGAAGGAAGCCGCTTGGCGGGGCTACCTATTAACTATGGAGCTTGAATGCTGTTTTGGTACTTTCATACTGCCATTTCGAGGCGAAACGAATGATCCAGGGACAGCCATCGATCCGATGTTAGCTCTTATTACAGCCACGCCGCAAGGCGTCCGCCGCGCCAGCGGCTTCGTTCTAGTCGGGAAGGGTTTCTCAATCTTCCAGTGACGGCTGTGCTGCGCTTTCAGATTATGCGCAGTCAGGCACCGGAAGTGGAGCAATGCCCGCCGAGATGTAGGGAATTCCTGTTCGCCCGTCACGGCTGATGTGCGCTGAGGTGCAGATCCCGGAGAGGCGCTTGCAGCGCTGGGCTTCGCCTGGCACTCTCAGCGAACATTGGGCAGGTCGCTCCTTCGGAGCAACTGGCTTTAAGGGTATAGGGCTTCGCCCTGGTGGCGATTCTTACTCATGCGCTCGCAATCGGTGCTACCACGGCTATCTTCAGCGGCGCTGACCAGCCGATCTATGATGTTCACACCGTGCGGGAACTGGCTGCAAGATCCATGTCCCAGCGCTTTCCCATGATCCTGATGGGAACCTTTGCCGCCCTAGCGCTGCTACTCGCGTCGCTCAGCGCTTTCGGCGTCATCTTGTATTCAGTAACGCAGCGCGTTCAGGAGATCGGAGTCCGGATGGCGCTGGGCCCGGAGAAATCGCGGGTGTTTCGCATGATCATTGGCGAAGGTCTTTGGCTGGCCTGATAAGCATTCTCATCGGAGGCGTCGCCGCATTCATCGCCGCCAGAGTGCTATCAAGTTTTTTCCACCCTTCTTTACGGAGTCGCTACGCTGATCCTGTCACCTTTCTTTCGGTTTGCGTGATTCTTACCGGGATAGCCGTTTTAGCTTCTTAGTTCCGGCACGACGAGCGATGACTGTCGATCCCATGAAAACCATCCGATACGAGTAGGTCGGTTCTCCTTGTATTCTGCGTGGCCGGCGAATCCGGACAGCCCTCATCCATCAATTCCGATAAATCGCCTGTAGTCGGCGGGCGTTTATTGATCTACACGTTTGTGCTCGGCAGGCACAGGCATCAATTTGTTAGATCCTGGTCATCGTGTCAGATCGGCTGCGCCCAAACCAGTGATTCTGCAATTCAAGAACTTAGCAGACTGCTCCGAAATCAGTTTTTTTCCAATCCTCTATAGCTCAGACCGGCCTTTGAACTGAATCGTGTTCTCAGCACCGGACGGCGTGACGAACTGGCTTCGTTTCGCAAAAACGGCAATACGGCCGGGTTCGTTTCGCAATCTCACTGGAAAGGAAATATCTTGGCTTGTTTTATCAACTCAACTCAAAACTGCCCGATTGAATTTATAAGTTTTCCACATGCAACGAGATCGCTTTCTGGAGACCCGATAGTGGAGCAGGCGTTTTCACCTGGCGCTATCGCCTGTCCCTCCTTCGTGAAAATCCGAAACAGCTTAAGCTGGGAGCATGGTTGTCGCAGGGCGGCAGAAGTCGATCGCGTTTTTCATTGCGCTCGGCGTCGGGCTCATCTCGGTCATCCTTCTTCTCTATATCGGTTGGGTTCTACTCAACTGGCGCACCGGGATTCTTCTCTTTTTCGGCGTCCTGCTTCTCGCCACGATCATCGGCGGCGTGGTGCTGAATACCATCTTCCTGGTACGCGAAATTCGCCTTAATGCGCAGCACGACGCCTTCATCAACGCCGTCACCCACGAGCTAAAGACTCCCGTTGCATCCATCCGGCTCTACCTTGAAACACTGCTGTCGCGCAGCGTCGATGAGATCAAACGGGTCGAGTTCTACCGCACCATGCTCGCCGACAGCGACCGGCTTCTTTCGACCATCGAGCAGGTTTTGCGGACCGGCCGGGTCGGCCCCTCCACCCGGCTGCTCAACGTTTCGCCAGTCGATCTCAACAGCCTTTTAGAAGACTGCGTCGCGCGCGCCCGCACGCTTTATCACCTTCAGCCGGAATCGCTTCAGTATCAACCCGGACCATCTATTAAAATCATGGGCGATGAGGACGAGCTTCGTGCCGCGGTTTCGAATTTGCTGGAGAATGCGGTCAAATACTCGGGTGCCGAGGTAAGCGTGGTCGTGGACATATCCAAAGTAGACGGCAAGTACATCTCGCTCTGCGTCAAAGATCGCGGCGTCGGTATTCCAAAGACCGAGTTAAAGCGCGTCTTTAAACGCTTTTATCGGGTCCCAGGTCTCGCGACAGCGCGCTTTAAAGGGACTGGCCTCGGACTTTACATCGTTCGATCCGTAGCCAAGAGACACCGCGGCCGAGTGTGGGCCGAAAGCGAGGGGCCGGGACACGGAAGCACGTTTGTGCTTCAGCTTCCCGTTTTGAAGTGAGTCGTGTTCTGGTGGTGGAAGACGAGCAGCATCTCGCCGATGGGTTGCGCTTCAATTTGGAAGCGGAAGGCTATCAGGTGGATCTCGTGGAGAGCGGCGAACAAGCCCTCCAGACCCTGCTCATCGATTCGGTTCCATTCGATGTGCTGATTCTTGATGTCATGCTGCCCGGCAAAGACGGATTCAGCGTCATGTCGGAATTGCGGCAAGCCGGCCAGTTCATTCCCACGCTGATGTTGACCGCTCGCGGCCATCCCGACGACGTCCTTCGCGGCTTCGCGGCCGGTGCCGACGATTACCTCATGAAGCCATTCGAACTGGCCATTCTGATCGCTAGAATCCATGGTCTGCTTCGCCGGAGACGGTGGTTGCAAGCGCAGCCCGCCTTCGCGCCCATGGTCGAGCCGAAAGAAGTTTTCACTTTCGGTGACCATAGCGAAAAAGGTTTCGATTTCGAACTGCTCGAGTTATCCGTGCGCGAGCAGGTTTTCCGTCTCACTTTGATGGAAGGAAACCTTCTCCGGTATTTCCTTCAGCATGAGGGCAAGCCGGTCTCAAGAAAAGCGATGCTGCATGACGTATGGGGCCTTCAAGAAAACACCGATACTCGCCCGATCGACAATTTCGTGGTGCGGTTGCGGCGTTACATCGAAGATGATCCGACTTCTCCGCGCCATGTCCTGACTGTTCGCGGAATCGGCTACCGGTTCATCGCCAATCCCGGCCTAAGCAAATCATGAAGAGTTACGCGCTGGCACTACTCGCAATCTCCCTTCCGGCTGTGCCGCAACAGACCGCTCAAACAAAGCCTCCCGAAACGATGACCAAGATCGTTGCGCGGCTGATGGGGCCCGGTATTAAGCCCGGATCGTTTTCTGCCCTGCCGAAAACCATCTATCGGGCGGGCGAGCATTATGCCCGGATCGAAGATCCGCCGGATGCAAAGCAGAAGGTGCAAAAACTAACCATTATCGACGAGCCGGATGCATATAGCTTTAATCTCATTGACCGCAAGGGAACGCACGTGATCGATCAAGGCGGCCCTAACAATCTGCACCTCCCGATTGTTTTGCCGTTTGATCCGAAGCACAACTTAGGCAAGCTGGACAGAATCGAGTTCGGAGCCGAATACGAGTTTTTCAAGCAGGCGGGAGCTCGCAAGCGGGCGGGTCCAACGATCAACGCCAAGCCAACGGACGTTTACGACTTGAAAACTCCACAGGGAACCGCTAGCTTGACTCTGCGTGGCGGAACTGAAGTGCCAGTCTACTTCAACTGGCAAACGAGCGAGGGGACATACAAATACGAGTACATTACGTACGAGGAGGTCCCGTTCGATGCAAAGTTATTCTCCAAACCAGACGGAATACAATGGCGCGAGATTCCTCCTGACCCGGATGCTTCGTCTGGAGACCGCTAGCGCTGCTGCGGCGCTACGATAAAGCTGTGAAGCAAGTCGCGCTGATCGCAGGCCTCGTTATCGTGCTGGCAAGTTTCGCGGTGATCGATTACAAAAGTTATCAGAGCTTCAAGCGTGTAGAGCTCCAGGTCAGTTCGCTCGGCCGGCAAGTGGACGAGGCGACACGCCTGGCGCGAGAGGAGTCGAGCGCGGCAGCAGCAGCCAGCCGGCGGGCCGATGAGGCAGCGGCCCAGGCCCAGGCAGCAGCAGGAGCTCGCCGTCAAGCCGAAGAGCAGAAGCAGCAGGCTGAGCAGGGTCAAGCACAAGCGCAAAGCACCGCGCAACAAGCCACACAACAGGCACAAGAAGCGCAGGATGAGTTGTCGCGCATCCGTCGCGAACGCGAACAGGAATTGAATCGCATGCAAGAGGCTCTTAACCGGGTCGTCGAGACGCGCCGAACACCGCAAGGAATGACAATCATCCTGCCCGATTCCACTTTCCGCTTCGATTTCGATAGCGCCGACCTGTCGCAAAAGAATCGGGAGCTGTTGAGCCGCATCGCGGGCATCTTATTGGTTTCGAAAGGCTACGGGGTTTCGGTGTTCGGTTATACCGACGACGTAGGTACCGCGGATTACAACCGCCAGCTTTCAGTACGGCGCGCGACCTCGGTGGAACAATACTTGATTCAAGCGGGACTCGATCCATCGATCATCAATCTAAAGGGTTACGGCAAAACAAGCCCGATGATTCCCGGCACTAGCGCAAGCGCCCGCGCCAAGAATCGACGGGTTGAGATCGCGCTGACCGATAGCGAAATCAAGTACGTCGGTGAGGCCCCTTCGACCGCTCACTAGCCGTACAGAGAATGCTCCCGCATATCGACGCGCGAGCCGCGAAAGCGCACGCCTTCCATCTCGAGGCGAAAGCGCTGATCGAGAGCCGAATCGGATCTGGTCTTCAGTTGTCCGCCTGAGCCGAGCACCCGGTGCCAGGGAAGAGCGTCTCCGTATCTTCTCAGCAACTGCGCTACGTGCCGGTGTCGCCGTGGATAGCCCGCCGCTTCAGCCACTTGCCCGTAGGTCGCGACCTTGCCACGCGGGATCGAGCGCAGCACTTTGACGATTGCCGCGTCCATTGCACCGAGCCGCGGCTCTTTACTTCGCCGAAGCGTTGCGGGTCTCCCTAAGCGTCGATGTCAACGAGTCCTGAGGCTGCTTCTGCACGTATGGACCAACTGCCCAAGCGAGCCCTTGCGGAATGCCGCGGGAAAGTGAAAGCGTTCGGCATTCGGCCAGCACACCGCCCTTGAAACTCTCGAGACTCCAATAGCCGTACAAGCGCCAAAGATAACCATGCCCCTCGCCCAAAGGGAACTTGCGGCCCTTGGTGAACAGGCTGGTATCGATTTCAGTGATGTTGCGGGCGTAGTTCTCGCCCTTCCATTTGCCGGGATCGAGGCGCGTGTAATGCGCGTCTTCTTCGACGTCCAGAATGACGGGCACCAGCCCTTTTTGCTGTAATCGCCAGTAACCTTTTATGTTGTTCCCGTCGCGCTGAAGCGTCCGCGATTTGCTCACGGCTGGATAAATGTCTTTGTGCCGGTCGAAATCTTCGAGTATGTTTACGACATTCTCAACGGTGGTGTTCGGGATGTAAACCGCGCCGAGCCAATCGTGAATCAAGCCGTCCTTAACCTCAATCGGATGGCCGTCCGTCATCTGTTTGATAAACAGCTCCCCACTCAGCACCTGCTGCTTGACGCGCTGATCGTCTTCTATATAGAGGAAATTCTTTCCCCCTTCCCATCTCTCATTCAGTTGCGACTCGACCTGGTGAGCGTAAGTTTCGAACGCGGCGACGGTCTCGGGCGACAGCTTGACGACCAACTGCGCCCGCACTGGGCATGCGCCGATCGTAGCGAGCGCCAAAACTAGGCCAAGCTTCTCGCCCGCACCCTGGTATCTGTGATAACAGGAGGACCGGTGTATGGATCGACGCAAATTCATTAGAACGGGCCTTGCTTCAAGTGTGATCCTGCCTCATCTCAAGGCGGATAGTAGCATCCCCAAGCGCGCCTATAACAAGGATGTAAATCTCTCGGTTGTTGGTTTCGGCGGAATCATTCTTATGGGCATGAGCCAGGACGGTTCCAACCACATTGTCCCCGAGGTGGTAGAACGCGGCGTAAATTATTTTGACGTTGCCCCTTCCTACGGCGACGGAGAGGCGGAAGAGAAACTGGGCAAGGCGCTAGCGCCTTACCGGAAGAATATTTTCCTGGCCTGCAAATGCGAGCGCCGCGACGGGGAAGGAGCCCGGCAGCAACTCGAAACCTCGCTGAAGCGTTTGCAAACCGATCACGTGGACTTGTACCAGTTCCACGCGGTGGCAAGCCAAAAAGATGTGGATCAGATTCTGGCGCCGAATGGCGCAGGCGAGATGTTCCGCAAAGCGCGTCAAGAGGGAAAGGTCCGGCATCTCGGCTTCTCGGCGCATAATGCCGAGTCCGCGCTGCGGTTGATGGACCAGTACGAGATGGATTCGATTCTATTTCCAGTGAACTACGTGACCTGGTCGCAGGGCAATTTTGGGCCGCAGATCATGGCGAAAGCTAAAGAGAAGGGTGTAGCGCGGCTGGCGCTAAAGTCGATGGCGCTCACGAAATGGAAGCAGCGCGAGCCGCATACCTATCCGAAAGCATGGTACCGGCCAATAGAGGACCCGGACCTCGCGCGCACCGCACTGCGCTTCACCTTGTCGGAAGATGTAACTTCGGCCATTCCGCCCGGCGACGTGGCGCATTTCAAAATCGCGCTTGACGCCGCATCGAGTTTCGCGCCGCTCACAGCTAGCGAGCGCACGAAGCTCTTTGCCAGCGCGAAAGGCGTTACGCCGATTTTCGAAGCCTGACTTGGAGGGCGGGTCTTCAGCCCGCGTCGAGCTTTAGCTCCACTTCGGCCCACGGTGCCTTCGAGACAGGTCGCGATAACTGCTAAGCAGAAGCCGCCTTGTGAACAGGCTTGTAGCCGCACTGTGCAGCCTTCTTCATCGCCTCGATGCCATCTTGAACGGACATAAGGGGAGTAGTTTTGACGTTTTTACACGCGCCGCCTGCGCTGAAGGCGATAGAGATTGCTGCTGCTGCGAGATTGTCTGGCATGTCGAGGATTCCGACGACGTCGTCTTCGCCGAACGCGAGCCAAATTCGCTCGATTTTACCGCCGAGTTTCTCAATAGCTCCACGGACTGCTTCCGTACGATCCTGTGGATTGCGAACGAGGGCCGCCCACGCCTCCGGGACGTAGGAGAGCTGCAGAAGGTATTGCGCCATACTTCACTTCCTCCAGCTTGGAATCGTATAGCAAATCGACGCTGATTGCAAAGTGATCAAACCATGGTTGCAAGTTAAGAAATAGCCAGTTCAGAGTCCCGATGTGATGCGAATCAGGATCTTGCGGCCAGCGGCTTAGCCTTCACGTCCCACCCTGCAGAAGGCAGGAATCCCAGTCTTTTATCCTGGGGAACTTGCTGAGGTAACCATCTGATTCACCTTCGATAGTGTGCGACCGGGAACACCCGTCAAAAAGGGATACTGTGATATTGTTGATGGCCGTAATCAGGGAGAATCAAATGGCTTCTGTTTCAATCGACCGCTTGCGGAGGCGTGCGGTGTTCCTCGCCGCATTACCTGCCGTTTGCCTCATGCTCGCCGGTGTCCCCGGGCATGCGCAGGATCAAGATTCTTGGCGTATTTCAGAAAAGAACGACTGGTCCACTCGCGGGAACCAGATTGTCAATTCGTTCCGGCGTCCGCTGCGCTTGACCGGCGTGAACTGGTACGGGTTCGAGACCACGACCTTCGTCGCTCACGGTTTGTGGGCTCAGGATTACAAATATATCCTGAACGCCATCAAGAGCGATGGCTATAACGTCATACGCATTCCCTTCTCAAATGAGATGGTTGAGACGAATCCCGTTCCCAACAGCATCAGTTACTCCAACAGCTCCGGCCCCATCAATACGGACCTGAAGAACCTGACCGCTCTCGAAGTGCTTGACAAAATCGTTTCTTATGCCGGCTCCATCGGCTTGCACATCATTCTCGATAATCACCGGTCGGAAGCTGGTAACTCCGCTGAAGAAAGCGGACTGTGGTACACCGACACATATCCCGAAGCCGCCTGGTTGAACGATTGGATCATAATGACGACTCGTTACAAAGACTCTCCGGCGCTCATCGGTATGGATCTCCGTAACGAGCCGCATAATGCCTACGCAGGAGGCTCCTGCTGGACAGGGGACACAAATACGAATATCGCCGTTCAGGGCTGTCCTCTCACTGACACCGCCCACAACTGGCCCGGCGCCGCTCAGCGCGCGGGGAATATCGTCCTTGGCATCAGTCCACGCCTCCTTGTTTTCGTGGAAGGCGTCGACGAATACGACAACGATTACTACTGGAATGGCGGCAATCTGGAAGGAGTCGCGAACTACCCTGTCGTGCTCGGGCAACCCAATAAGGTAGTTTACTCGGCACACGATTACGGACCGAATCTTTATGCTCAGCCCTGGTTCAACAGCAGCACTACCCCGGCGACTCTTTCAGCCCTCTGGGACAAGCATTGGGGCTATATCTACAACGGCCAAATCGCGCCGGTGTGGGTTGGCGAGTTCGGCACGGACAACACGCCTTCCGATATCGTTAGCACTGCCCCCGGCTCACAGGGTCAGTGGTTCAGCAGTCTTGTTGCATACATCGCTCAGCACAGATGGATGAATTGGACTTATTGGGCACTGAATGGCGAGGACGAGTATGCTCTGCTCGACAGCAACTATGACGCAACGCCCGTCAGCCCAATTAAGCAAGCATTGCTTTCTGGCATTCAGTTCCACCCCTGGTAATGGGATTCGCTGTGTGGCCGGCCGCCGGCTACCAGCTAAAGGCCGGAGAACTGCAGCCTGCGCATGGTGTAGCCGTTGCCGTTAAACGCTATATTTGTGATCTGGCCGCCGGCTACGCTGGTGATGTCCGGATTACTGCTGCTCCCATTCGGAAGCGCCAGTTCGTGTGGTTGAGCGTATTGGTGGCATCCATGCGCAGCAGGAACTTGAGCCGCTCCGTAAAGAAGAATTGCTTCATGATGGAAGCATCGAGTTAGTGAACTGCGGACCAATCAATGTATTGACTGGGTAGTTCCCGAAGGTGCTGGCAAGCGGTAACTTGACTGGTCCGCTTCCGGCTATCAATGTAGCCGCCGATTCGTAACGATCCACTGATTGCGGTTCTGATTGGACGGATAGGGACTACCCGCGCCCACATCCGGCACATTGTTGGGCCCTGCGTACGGCTGGCCCGCACCCGCAGGGTAGCTTGCGATACTCGGCATGAACGGCAGGCCTGAGTAGTACCTGAAAATGCCGCTGACATTCCAGCCGCCGAGGGCAGCGTCCACAAAGCGGTTCACGTTCGAGCCGTATTTGCGGCCCCGCCAAATGGCAGGTCGTAGTTGCCGGCGAACACCACGTGGTTGTGCGGCATCAGGTTCGAGTCGCCTTAGCCCAGAGGGCCATCATAGAGGAACGTGTAATTATCGTCGGGCCCGAAGCCATCTCCCTCAGAGACCTGGTAGGTGTAGTTGCCTGCAACGTGAAACCAGCAGCAGCCTGAATCTTGGTCGTGCTTTGAAACGAGTGATACTGGCTGTTGGGCACAATTGCAGTAGTTATCGATCGAATTGCATCCATCCATAGTTATACTTTTGACCGAGCAGGCCATCGAACGGACGGAGTACATTTAGATTGGTTCCCGTAAAACCGGGAAGGAAATATACCGGGTTGTTATCGAAGGAGTTGTTAGTGCCGAGTGGTCCGTGGCGGCCGGAGTTACCCACGTAGCCTGCTGTAACCGCTACTTTATTAGTGACTTGCCTCTGCACCGTCAAGTTATAGGCGTAAATCAACGGCATCGTGAAAATGCCTGGACGGGTCTTCGATTCTATCGCGTTGGGACCACTCCCAGGGAGAGTAATCACACCCGCGCCCGGGCCGTTGGTAGTATAAGTAAGCCCTGTGTACGGCGGTGGCCCACTCGCCAGATTGAACACATCGCAGAATTTGTTCCCGCAGGTTCCTGTCTGAGTCAAGTTTTGGTTCGCCAGCACGGGTGGGTTCTGAGTCACATTGTGGCCGAAGGTGGAACCGAAAGTTCCCAGGCTGTAGCTCCAACCGTAGCCTGTTCGGATAACCGTTTTCGGGGTGATTTGATACGCTACGCCAACACGTGGTGCGAATTGGTGCCAATTCATTGATTGATAGCCATGAATGCTGGTGAGTCCGGTGCCGAAGATGTCGAGCTGGCCCGTGTTCAGGTTCAATTCAGCGCCGTTGCCCGCGGCGTTCACAGTTTCAGGAAATACCATCTCCCAGCGCAGCCCATAGCAACGGTTAATTTAGGTGTGGGACGCCATTCATCTTGGCCATACCAGAACAAGCGCTTCTGCCGTTCCTGGGCGTTGAGGCTGGAGCTGACGTAACGATCGAAGCTGGTGGTATCGCCATAGCAGGAAACTTGCCAGACCCAAACCGTCGCTGCTTGAGCCGTTGGCGTTAACCAGGCCGGTTACACTACTGTTGAAAGTCAGCTCGCCCGCGCGGTGGCTATCGCCTGGTACGCGAAGGTTTAGAGCGTAACGGATATCTGCGCCGATTGAGCTGTGGTTGCCGTGAAGCTTGCTGATGTTATCGACGAACTGATGCTGCCGTTCCAATTCCGTAAGCGGGCAATTGCACTAATTAATGGTTAGCGAATAGCCGAGTTGCTCATTGGCCCCGTTCGGACTCTGAATATTGAACGCCGGCATACCCGATGTTTCCGGGCTGGTATTGAGCCCTGGAATGCTTACGTTCAGACCTGGGGTACCGCCGAAACCATTTGGCACGTCCGTCACGTGATACCGAACATAGCCGAACCGAAATTCGTTGATGACACTCAGATTAGCCGTGTAAGTCCAGCCGGCGGAGGCGCTCTGGTTCAGCGCAGTCGAATTGCCGGCGTAATTCGCATTGTTGAAGTCAGGGCCGGCGGTGACCAATCCATAAGCCCCGGGCGCTAGCTGCGTGAAGCCGGCGTAGCTATAGCGGCCGAAAAATTGTCTTCTTGTCATTCAAATAATAGTCCCAGCGGGTATTCGATTGGTTGCCGTTATTACATCGGTTCCACTCACGGTGTAATTGTTAAAACGGTCCGGGAGCGGTCAATGGAGGGAAGTCTGTACGATCCGGGAATATAGTTGAGATGAACTCCAATGATCCGATCTGGGTGGCGAAGTCCGAGAATCGTGCTCATGCTGATAGCCTTTCCACCTGGAGCTTCCAGTCGAACTCATTCTTCCAGTAGTCACAAATCTGATGAACGCAACCGAGATCGACTCCATACTCCCATGCAGCGCCCGGCGCCTCGTCCCGCCAGCGAATTTGTCCGAGCCGGTCTCGAAGTTCGTCCAGCTTGAGTTGGGAAAACGGAACAGAAAACGGATCCAGGTTCAATGGTATGGCAGTTACGGTTCGTCCATCTGAAATGCGACAATCTTCCAGTCCGCGCTCTCTTTAGCCCATAGGAACCCCAAACCGGCCGGCTCCTCTCCGGGTTCGATGATCTTGAAAAACGTGCCAAAGTACGGCCCACGACTGGAGTTAGCTGGACCCTTGCTGGTTGCGCGACCACTCGGCCCGCACATGAAATCGGACGCCTCATCCTCCGGTACGGTCGTCAGCAGGAATGCGTGCGCGTCCTCATGCTGAACACTCACGAGGGTAGGATTGCTTGGATCGAAGCGCTCGATGATCTGTTCCAGTTTGTGTCCGGATGGGGAACGTGAGGCAATTTCTCTCAGGTACTCGCGCATGACCGCAGCCGCATCTGTCGCGTTACTTGCAGATTGCCGCTCAGGCGATGCTGCAATATTGAGGCACGTATATGAGATCGGCGCGAAGAAGTGCAGAGCAGCCTCCGCGTCTTTCTTGACAAACAACATATCAAGGAAGCGCTGCACGGTCCGGATCATCGGGGGACTCGCGTTCGCCGCAACGGTTGCCGCTTGTGATCCGGACGAGCCCTGGGCGTTACTCGGGGCCGAGTCCTCCTCCGCCAGCCCCGCATCGACTTGCTGCGAGATGATCTTCCAAAAGCCTTGCTCCTTTCGCCAGAGGAGGAACACAGAACCGGCCCTCGGCTCGTTCGGCGCCTTGATGCGAAAAGCGGAACCATAATAGGTCCCATATTTCTTTCGCGGTTGCGAAACTGGACCGCTCTCCGAACAGTTGAACTCTGCCGCGACATCGTCCGGGACCTTGACTAGATTGAACTCCGTCGTGTACTTATGTCCAATCGGCAGAAGTGCGCTGTTCTCCAAATCGACTCGCGCGACCGCATCCGACACGCGGGCAACTTTTCCGAGAAGAAAATTCGTCTCTTCCAAGTCGTTCCAAAGCTTATTCGGAACAACTTTCTCGGTTTTGTTCTCTCCTCCCGACGAAGACCCGATGCACGCATAGTCACGCGCAGAAACGTAGGCAACCGCTACGTTCGGCTTTTGCTCGACTAACCATGTCGAGAGATAGTCGTGTACGACATCTTCCAGCGGGGCCGCCGCAGTCAAGCGGGGCTGAAGCGCAATGTCACGTTCCGGTTCGGGAACAAATCCGCTTTCCCGCTCGACCGATAGCCCGAATAGGTTTCTCCACCAGTTGGCCAGACCGTTCCAACGTTTCAGATGGCCGGTGAAATTGTTTCCTGCGCGTACGTCTGAATTTTCAGCCGTAAGGTGGCCATTGAAGAGCGCAGCAGGGAAACCTGACCGGCGGTAGTCCACATCGATATCGGCTCGCTTCCCATCGCGGCTCGCCGAAACCTGAATTGATGGAACCCCGCCTTGCTGGCGAAAATTGACGGGATACCCAATGTGATAGACGGAATTGTCGCCTTTGCGAGAAAACTCCCGGCACGATTCCAAGGTCTGCACGGCTCCGGGCCCGCAACGTGACGTAGATTCGAAACTGAAGATCGCCTGCTGCGCCCGGAACCCTGCCCCTGACTGTTTCGACACTTTGAACCAGATCGAGGCCGGTGCCCAGGCGATCCCCGTTTCTATTGGTCAGAGGAGTAGCCAGTAGAGCGTTAGTGACCGCTTCGAAAGTCGTGCGCACTGAAACCGGAACTGCGTTATAGCCCGTTTCCGGCCGCAGATTTTTATGTGTTCGCTGATTATACCGTTCAAACCAATCATCCACGAGCTTCTGTTGCTCTTGCCTCAATTTGTCGTAAGTGCCGCCGAATTCCGCTCGCGGCTCCGTTCCTTGTTGCGTTGAACGAGCGATGCTCGACACTCCAAGAAAGACGGCTAGATAGCCAATTGAAGTCCTCTTAGCCATGTCTAGCAAGAAGCCACATTCAGGGCTGGTTTGTCAAGTAACACGTCCAACTCTCACCGAGCGGTCGAAGATTTCGCGCCCGCAGCCTGTTTCTTCGCTTCCTGCGCTCTCACGCCGAAGCAGTACAACCGTGATTCGTGGTCAACCGCAAACACGCGACCTCCGCTAACCGCAAGACCGGTGAAGTGTACCCAACTTTTCATCGCATCCCCGCTTTGATACAGCAGCTTTCCGGTCTTTGCATCCAACGCCACCAGAACAGCCGGCTGTGTTCCGGCCGAGCGCTCAGCCGTTGTCAGCAAGTTGTGCTTCCATTCCTCCATGCTTTTAAAGTGCGTCACACCAAGGACATGATCCTGGCGCGGGTTTTCGCCTGTCGCCAATGCAAACAGAACGCCGTTCGCAATCACCGGCGCGTCGGGCAAATTCATGTCCCCGGAAATCCAGCCGGGTTCGAGACGAGGCAGCCCGCTTGCTGATGTGACCACCTTGAACGCAAGAATGCTTCCGTGCGGCGTGTCTCCATTCATGATTGGAAATTGCGGAGCCGTCCCCGCCAGGTTTCCCCAAACAGGAAAGTACAGCCACGCTTCCCTGTCCTTTTCATCGGTAGTGGCCCACCAGGCAGGAGAGCCCCACATTCCCTTCTCTTCAAGTCCGCGGCCTTCGTTCGCTAAAACAGGGGACGTGTAGAGCGCGCTTTCATGAGTGCTGCCCCCCAGGTTGCCGGCATCGAGCAGATACACTACAGATTCTTTACCTCCGCCTGCCAGAACCCGCTTGCCGCGGTAGGTGAACTCGACAAGACCGCCGGATGGCAAATCCAGATCGAGCTTGCTGATGTCCTTCCAGTTGGGTGGTGAAAAGTAATCACGAACATGCGTCAGATCAGGTGTCGCAGCCAGATAGGTATTGCTGTAATCACCAACCGCGGGGTCGAACGCGCCATCGCCCGTTGCGACAAACACGTTTCCGTCCGGGTCAATCACGGTACCTCCACGCAGCCACATACCTCCGCCAAAGCCGCGCCGGACCAACAGCTCGTGCGCTTCGGTATGCATCGGATCTGAAACTCGCATCGAATAAATCCCCGACCGGTCACCGCCGCAGGACTGAGAAGTAGTTGTGTAAATAGTCTGATCCCGCAGGTTCAAGCTCCACGCCTTTGCAAACGCCGGAACGAACGCGAACGGCCCGAATTTGACTGTGCCAGTAGCCAGGTCAAAGCCATAGAGTCGCCCATCCACGCCAATCGTGTAAACGATTTGCCGCCCTTTGTCGATGACGGGCGTGGCGTTAGGTGTATTCGGACAAAGATAGAAGGACTCTTCCTTCGGCGCTGCGAGACTCGTCAATGTCCGGTTCCAGATTAATTTACCGTTGCTTGCATCCACCGCAGAAAACGTGTTGGAGCTGCCGGCCACGAACACCAGTGTTTTCTGGCCAGCGTCGGTTTTAACGTTGTCTGCAACAACCGGTGCCGTGAGGGCGCTGAGCGCCAGCGGCACGTTGTCGAGTTGACTCTCCCAGAGCAGGCTCAGGCTGCCGACGTTGGTCCGCGACAGCTCAACCTCGGAGGGGTTATAGCCGGTACGCTGCGGGTCGTATCCGTACGTCAGCCAGTCGCCAGAACAGCAAGGGTAAACGAAAAAGAGGCAGACGAGCAGCCTCAGAAGGAGACTTCGGACAAAGCGCTGCATGCCCCAAAATTGTATCTTCCGCGTATGGGTGTACTCGGCCTAGACTTCGAATTCGAGAGGAGGGTGCCATCTCGGTGCGGGTGGCCCAGCACCGGCACGTACGGCCCAGCACCGGCCTGTACCGTACGTGCACCGATCTACAGGCTTGAATTCCCGGCAAGGAGCCAAGGCGGCCCAGTCTGCTGATCCGATCTCACCTGATTCCAGCATCGATAAGCGTTTGTCTCTCATCGAGCGTACAGGCTGCGTATCTTGCAGAATCTAGACATAGAAGTCGGAAACTTCTGAACTGAAGCGAGTCATCGGCCTTGCGCTCGGCCCAGCGAGATCGGGGACACCGGTTTCTTTCTAACGCAGCCAGGCCAGGTAGCCCTTGGAGACGGATTAGGCGGTATTTTTGCACGGTCTGCGAAATGCAGTTATCACCTATATGCAGAAAATCTTAGTCGTCGCGCAAGATGGTGAGCTGTGCCGGAATATTCAGCAAGCCTTAGAGCCGCTCCGCCCGGATATTGAATTCACAGCAAGCGGAGAGGATGCACTTTCTCGGATTGTGAGAGACGAGCGGTATTCAGTTTTGCTGCTCGATTTCGAGCTGGCGTCAAGCGGAGGGGCGCAGACTGTAGACCGCGCAACGCTCTTGCGTCCCAAGTTGCCGGTGATCATTTTATGCGACCGCTCTGCTCCGCTAACCAGAGGCTTGGAGCAGGACAAGCAGAGTTGCCCGGTGCTGCTGAAGCCACTCTGCCGCGAACAGTTGCTCGCAGCCATTTTGCATCTCGACGGAACGCCCGGCGACACTGAGCTATCGGCGGCTGAACATCTTACATCGCGCGCGGTACAAGAAGAGGCAACTGCGGAAGGCACTTGGTCGCAGAGAATAGAGTCGCTGTTAACGCGTATCGGCTCAGCGGACGTTCCGGTGCTTCTGCAAGGCGAAACGGGAGTAGGGAAGGAAGTAATTGCGCGGAAGTTGCACGCGTATTCGAAACGCGCCGCGGGTCCCTTTGTGAAGCTCAATTGTGCCGCTTTGCCTTCGGAGTTGGTCGAGAGCGAACTTTTCGGATATGAGCGGGGCGCTTTCACGGGCGCTTTCAAGAGCACCCCGGGTAAATTCGAGATGGCCCATAGAGGGACCATTCTGCTGGACGAAATCGGGGACATGGACATGAAGCTTCAGGCGAAGCTGCTGCAGGTATTGCAGGACAAGGAATTTTACCGTCTGGGCTCGCATGAGACTTCCCGGATCGATGTTCGCATCATGGCGGCTTCGCACTGCGATTTTGAAAAGGCCATCATCGAAAAGCGCTTTCGGGAGGATCTCTATTACCGCTTGAACATCGTAGACATAAAGATCCCGCCACTGCGGGAAAGGCGCAGCGAAATCGTACCGCTCTCTGAACTCTTCCTGCAAAAGCATTCGACTGCCGAGTGGCCCAAGGTGGAAATGGACCCGATTCTGCGCCAAGTGCTCCTCGAATACAACTGGCCAGGCAACGTTCGAGAACTTGAAAACGTGATGCGCAAGTACCTTGTCCTGCGCAGTCCGAGCATTCTCGCGGCCGAGATCCGGCAGCGCACGGTGCGCACCAAGAGCGTCTACGTCCCGGCCGGGGAACTCGGCAAAGCCATGCAGGTGGTTAAGAGCAACTCGGGCGAGGTCGTTTTTTCCAGGCGTTCGACGGATGTGCCGGGCAGACCGGCTGAGCCCATGGAACGGATAGTGGGAGAGTTTTCTAATCGCCCGGCAGGGCTGCATGAGATCTGCAAAGTGCAGGAACTGCGCGGGCCTACCATGATTTCCCGGTCTAACGGTCTTGGCGCTGATGACGGACGAGCTGCTCTCTCGAGGGTCGATGAGGCGAGAAGGGCGGCAGAAGCGGAAGCGATTCTGCACGCTCTGCAATCGAGCTTATGGAACCGAAAGCAGGCGGCAAAGCTTTTGAACGTCGATTACAAAGCTCTTTTGTACAAAATGAAGAAATTGGGCATCGGCGAAAAAACAGCCGCTGCGATTTAGCTTGCTTTGACGCGCAGGGCGTACAGCCGTCCGACACCATCGGTCCAATAGGGAACGAGAAACGCCCTTGTATTGGCGCATTCCAGTCCTGCTATTCGTTCATAACAAATGCGAACATCTTATCGCCTGCGCCTACCACCAGATACTGGTGTCCATCAAGTTCGTAAGTGATTGCGCCATTCGAAACGGATTTGCCGAGGTTAGCGTGCCACAGCACTGCTCCGGTAGCAGCATTCAGCGCGACCAGATTGCTGCTCGGGTCGCCCGCAAACACCAGGTTACCCGCCGTGCTTAGCAGGCCGCCTCGAATGCCCGATGTTTCCCACTTGTGGCTCCACTTGACCTGTCCAGTGCGATAGTCCAGCGCCTGCAGCATCGATTCCCCCCATCCACCCTGGTCATTGCCGCCCCACCCTTCAGGCTTGTCCGCATCGTCAAAGATGTAATAAATACTGAAGGCGCGCGTGGCGTTGACGTAAAACAACCCGGTCTGCGGACTGAAGGTGGGCGGAGGCCAATTGACAGCGCCTCCCTGGTTCGGGGAGACCAGCGCGCCGGCAATCTGCGGCTCTTTGGCTGGATTCGGGATGGGCTGCCCCTTGGCATCTACGCCTTTTGCCCAATTCGTTTTCACGAATTGAGAGGTGACGTAGTTCTTGCCTGTTTCGCGATCCAACACAAAGAACCAGCCATTGCGGCTCGCCTGCGCCACCAATTTACGCTTCTTTCCATCGATCTCACCATCGAAGAGAACCGGTGTTTGAACGGCGTCCCAATCATGTGTGTCATGCGGGGACGGCTGGAAATACCAAATCAGTTTGCCCGTATCCGCGTTGAGAGCCACAATCGATTCGGTGAAAAGATTAGCCCCTGCTCGCGCTTTCGACGCAACCACCGGCTGAGGATTGCCAGTGCCGACGAAAAGCATGTTCAACTCCGGGTCATACGTGGAAGAGATCCAGGTCATCCCGCCGCCATGCTCCATCGCATCCGCATTTGGCCAGGTTTCCGAACCTGGCTCGCCAGGCTTCGGCACTACGGACCAGTGCCACTGCAGTTTGCCTGTTTCCGGATCGCGTGCCTCGAGATAGCCTGGCCGGTCAAGATCGTCGCCGCTTACGCCCGTAATGACGTGATTCTTGATCACTACCGGGGCGACCGAAGCGTAGTACATCTGATCGAGGTCGCAGATCTCCTGATTCCACTGCTTCTTGCCATCCTTTAAACTCAGCGAGACAAGATTGCAATCGGGCGTCTCAAAAAATAACGAATTGCCGGAAATGCCCACGCCCCGATTTCCCAGGTGAATGCCTCCCTTTGAGGTCCATGTGTACGTCCAGATCTCGTGGCCAGTGCGCGCATCAATGGCCCAGACTTTATCGGGAACTGTAAAATACATGATCCCGTTCACCACCAGCGGAGTCGCCGAGATTCGCCCGCCTGAAGGATCGCCACTGCTCGAGAGCTGATACATCCAGGCGAGACTCAGCGACTTCACATTCCGATCGTTGATCTTAGTCAGGCTGCTGAAACGCCGGCCTGAGTAGTCACCGTTGTACGTCGGCCATGAATCGGCTGTTGGATGCCGCAGGACGGAAGCATCCAGACCACCGCTCGCATCGGCGCCAAGCACAGATACCAGTGGGAGTAGAGCCAATACTACGCTGGCAAAAGGCTTCATTTTAAAGTCTCCAGATAGGCAACCACGTCGTGAATGTCTTTGTCGGTGTATTCATCGAGTAGCGCCACGTGCGCGGCGTACGGATCATGCTTCTCGACCTTGACTCCCGGCCCGCGCTGAAAGCTACGATACCGGCCCGTATCATCGCGCAAGGAGACGTTGAAGTCGTCGAGTTCCTCCAGAACACCTGTCGTGCTCTCGCCCGTGGCGGTCGTCACGGTAACCATAACCGGCTTGCGGGAATTAACCATGCTCCGCCGGCCGAATGCGGCGGTCTGCGGAAAGACCACTTTTAATTGCAAAACGGAAGGATCGTACTTGCTGGCAACGTGGGCTAAGTCGCCGGTCGTAGAGTGGCACTGACTGCATTTTCCTGGTCCGTTGAAGTAGGCCCTTCCTTCTTTAGGATCTCCCACCAGAATATTGAGCACTTTGTTGAACGGGCCTGTCCGCAGCGTGTCGCTCACTTGCTGGTGAAGGAAGTGAGACAAGTCAACAATCTGAGCCTGCGTCAGTGTGATCGATTTTGCGTTTGGATGACCTTTTTCCAGAAACGGCCCGATCGTGTTTCCATACCGGTCATGCAGAACTACTAACGATCGCACTAAGTCCGGTCCTCGGTCGCCGCCGCGCGCTCGCGCTCCATGGCACGTGAGGCACTGAGCAGTATAAAGGGCCTTTCCGCGCGCTGCCGCGTCTTCGTCCACCACCTGCTTGTCATTTGCGCCAGCTTGATCTATTAGGTTCTGTGGCCGCGCAGCCTTGGCTTTTGCAACTGGGCTCGCGCCTTCTTTGGCCGGCGGCAAGTTTTGAGCGAGGTAGTCGACCACCTGTGCGAACTCTTCGTCAGACCCTTTGGCGCCTCGGCTGATCATGTTGGAAACGATGCTGCCCCACTGTTCACGCGTCATCCCCCGCCCGAGAACGATCTGCGCCGGATGGCACGCCGAGCATATGCGCTGCACAGTTTCTCGATTCGGAGCTTCCGGTAGTTGCCCACCCGGCGTCTGCCCCGAAGCGCACCATGGTTCGAAACAGGCTAGCAGAAAAACGGAGAACCGCGCGAATTTCATGTCGTCTTCATACGTTATCAATGGCGCCGCAGCCGCACCGTTCATGGTAAGAAATGAAGAACATGGAAAACGATCTCGGCGCCCAGTTGAGAAAGACGATTCAGGAGGAGGGACCGAAGCTGCGGGCCGTCCTGGAAGAACACCCAACCCGCCCCCGTCGCGTCGGGGCCAATCGCCGGGTGAACCGACTGCGGTAGGCGGCCGCTGATTTGCTGAAGGTATTCGGTGACGCGAGAGCGAGCCCTATAGAGATCCGTCCCGTCCTCAAAGACGACGTATACATAGGAGTCGCCGAACAGCGTTTGCGCGCGCACCGCTTTGACGTGGGGAGCAGCAAGCAGACTCGTCACGATCGGGTAAGTGACCTGATCTTCGATCACACCGGGAGGCTCGCCCTTCCAAGGCGTGTGAACGATCACTTGAACGTCCGAAATATCGGGCAAAGCATCCAGCGGAATATGTTGCAGGGACCAGATACCGGCGACCGTGAGAAGCAGGACAACAGTGAAGACCAGGAACGGATTCCGGCTACACACTTCGATGATGCGGGAGAGCATGCTACATGCCTACAGCGGCGCTGACGCGCAGTTGCTTGGCTGCCACGTGTTGGCCGTTTTTCTGAGCGGTGATGGTGACTTGCCAGAGACCACCCGAACCTAAAGCACCACTGCCCTGATACGTGCCTGGGCCTGCGCTCGTGAGATGAGCTTCCGTTCTCATGGCCGACATACCCATGGCAGGCATTGCCGCCATGTAGAAGACGACTGTTACGTTCGCACCCGAGATGATAGAGCCGGAAGGCCCAGTGAGCTTCACGCGAAACGTATTGTTGCCTCTACGCGGCGGGTTTGGATCAGTGGTGAAATCAATGTTCCCTTGGGACGCGGGCGGGGTTTGGGCGCTGCCGGCAGCCGGAGCAGACGCAGGCGGGTTGAAAGCTCCAGCGGCTGCTTGCAACTGGCTTTCGGAATCGACCAGGAAGTTCGCGGACGTAACAATACGTTGGTTCGCGCTGAGACCGTTAAGGATTGCGAAGTTATCGTCCAAATGGGGGCCAACGGTAACCTCGCGGGGCTCGAGTCTTCCATTTCTCGCGTCGAGAAAAACAAGTGAGCGAGTGCCCGTCTGCAACACGGCGGAGGAAGGAACCAGCAATTGCTCGCCAAGAGAGAACTTCAGACCGACATTGACGAACATGCCAGGTTTAAGCCGGAAATCTGGATTCGAGATATCCAAGCGAACGCGGACGGTGCGAGTTGCGAGGTCGACTTGCGGCAGGATGCTTTCAATGCGGCCGCGCATCACCCGGCCAGGATAGGCGTCCACAGTGATTTCGGCGATATCTCCCGGCTTCAAGCGGCCCACGTCGTCTTGAAAAACTTGCGCATAAACCCAGATCCGCGACAGGTCGGCAATCGTGTAGAGACGTGTAGCGGGATCCACGTACAAGTTGGGCAGAGCGGCGCGTTCCGTGATAAATCCGAATACCGGCGAGGTCACAGTAAGCTCGGAAACCGGCTCTCGTGTCTGCTCAACCGCTTGGATATCGACCTCCGGAATGTTCCATTGACGCAGCCGTTCCTTCGCAGCCGCGGTAACGGCGGAAGCGCCGCTCGCGACGTCCTCCACCGTGCTCGCTTTCAGAAGCTCCTGGTTTTTCAAGGCGAGCAAATACTCCTTCTCGGTAGCGACCAGCTCGGGGCTGTAGATAGTGAAGAGAGGATCGCCTTTCCTCACCAGCTGATACGTTGCGTTGGCAAAAACTCGCCGGAGGTAACCTGAGTAGCGGACCTGAACGTAAGAGATCGAGCGCTCATTGATATCGGCTGTACCAGTCGCGCGGATCTCACCGCTAACCCGTTTACGTTCGACGGTTCCAATCTGTACTCCAATGCTTTGCATGCGCTCCGGTGTAAGTTCTATCGGGGCCAATGCCGCTTGCGCGGCTGCTGCAGTCGAAAGATTGGTGCTGGGCGTCGCGGAAGATCCAACGGCGGTGGGCTGCACGCGCTCGGGACCGGGAGCAACGCTCTTTCGAGCAGGACGATAACGAAGGAAGTAAACGGCGGCTCCGATAAGAAACAGAGCGATCCAGACGAGCGACGTTCGCAGGACATACTTGTCCATCGCAATGTTTCTCCGGTAAGGGTCTCCAGCCGTGCAATCGCCAGTTCGTGGTCGAGAAGCGTTTGTGTATAGTCGCGTTTTAATTCATAGACCGCGTTGAGTGAAGCCAGCACCGGCGCGAGTTGCTCCCGCTTCGAGCCATAAGAGGCGAGCATACTTGGAAGGCAGCTTCGGCCTGCGGAAGCATTCCGTCGCGATAGTCGGTACGTATCCGCTGTTCACGCTTCTAAGAAGCTCGCCAGCCAGGCCCACTGTTCGCACGGAACGCAGATTCAGTCGGAAAGCTGGAATCTTCCGACGTTACCTCAACAATGGCGATCTGATCGAGATCAAGCCAGCCTTGATCCGATCCGCCGGCTCGCCGGACAGAATCCGACCCCAAGATCCTCTTCCGCATAGTCCTATTCTTACCGCAGCACAACGCATCTGGGCAGTCTGGCAGCTCATAAGGAACAAGAAAACGCCCGTCACTGCTGCAATGCCGACGTCCCATTCGTCATTCGCTGGGCCACTCAGCAGATGAAAAAAAGCGATAACCTGAGGGCAGCATGCAAGGGAGCACGTCTATCACGTTCGAGCCCATACGGCACACGTCGCCGCTGCACCTATGGATGATCGTGCTCGCCATCGTGCTCTTCGTCGGCCTGACGTATTTCGTGATCTGGCGATCCCGCAAGCGCTCAAAGCAATCTGCATCTTTGGGCTTGAACGGAAGATAACCTCTCTCCGATTCCCTCGAGGATTGTTGTCGGGTACCCGAAAATCACCGGAAACAAGCC
>CAWHMG010000013.1:0-211981 GCA_963830415.1 Terriglobia bacterium | reverse complement strand
ATGCGAGCGGTTGCCATGCACGGAGATCGCACGCAGAATCAGCGCAATCAAGCGCTGGCAGGGTTTCGCGACGGGCGCTACCGGGTATTGGTCGCGACAGATGTAGCTGCACGCGGCATTCACGTGGACAGCGTGGCGCACGTAGTCAACTACGATCTGCCCCGAGCCCCGATGGACTTTATCCACCGCATTGGGCGCACCGGCAGGGCGGGCCAGGGCGGCACCGCCTCGACCTTCAGCTTAAGATCGGAGCGGGGTGAGATACGGCGCATCGAGCGCGAATGCAGAGTGCGGCTGATTCAGCAGAGTGTCGCTGCGGAAATTGTGAGCGAGGCCAGCACGCGCGTTCTGGAAACAGCCGCAGCGAGTCCTTCGCCGAACGGAATGGCGTTCACTTCAGCAAGCCGGCTCAGGAAAACCGGCTCGGGCCAAGTTCGGGGGGCTTTCCTCCCAGGGGCAAGCGCCAGTTCGGCAACGCGAAGCGAAAATCAGCGGGACGTTAAGCTCGCATCGGGCCGGCGCAGATTATCGATCAGAATAGAAATACTAATTAAGAGCACCCAGAGCGGGAAAACCGGCCAAATCCAGGTAATATCGCGCCCGCTAGATACCAGAAGTAGCACGCACGCATAGCCCAGGATCGCAATCCAGCGTGGGCTGAAACCGATGCGGATCACCAGCGTCGACCCAGTGATCATGAAGACGCCCGCCATCTTCATTGCGTAGAAATTCATGACCTCGTAGGTGGCAGCCCTTGCGAAGGCGAACGTCCCCAACTCGATTAGTCTCGTGGGCCTGGCCTCATAGGCCAGCAGAATTCCGCCTACTACCGCGGCTGAAACAAACAGCATGCCAATAAACAAAAAACCGCCACCGAGAAAAACGGTGGCGAAAAGCGGTCTTCATGTTTTCCCAGGCGGTCGCGCAGCAGGCCCATGAACCATAAAAACGCGATCCCCACGAATGGCACTAGTTCAAGTGCCAGGGCGACGCTGTTCGAACGTGTTCGAAGCCACCCCCGGCCTCCCGCGGATTTGCCGGTACCGAAAGCTGGAACAGCGAAAGGCCGCAAATCAGCAGGATCGAAAAGACGAATCCCGGCAATAGCGTCGGCGCGCGGCGTCTTCAGGCGTCCACTGACCACATTCATTTCCTGATTCATCTAATTCTTCGTGCCCAGCACCGGACTTAACCAGATGGATCAAAAAGTAAGCGCAGCTCGGGCCCCTGCGGCTACGCGCTATCTCCGTGAACAGGGTCATATCCCGGTGCAGCGCATCGTGGCCGCCGCGTAGATGTCACCGTCCTGGTGAACAAGGGCCGTAATCAGTAAGGTTTTCAAGTGGGGGACGATCGCTTTACGTCGTCTGCGTTTTTTTTACTTGTCAATCCTTGTCCATCGGCAAAACCCGCTCTCTTCTGCGGAAAAACAGGTCATATAGTTGGCGGCCACCTAACACCCGCTGTATTTCTCTGATGGCGAAGAAGGGAACAAAAGCGCAGAATAGGATCAGGGCGTGGGCGAGTAACAGATATATTCCTGAGGGTTCACGCAGCTGGTCGAAAGCTGCCGTCACGGGCTTATGAGCTAGCAATGCTTTAACTATGTCTTCAACAATATGAAATGCCACCGCAAGCAGACCAAATACCAACGCCTTGTAAATTGTAGAAACGGACAAACGCCGGTGCTCGTGTCTTTTGCCAAGCCCCGCATACTCTCCGATCATAATGATTTTGGCCAAAACCAGCGCGGTTATAAGCGCACCCGCGTAGCTGACATACTCGACTTGATACTCGCGTAAGAGCAGCATACGATATGCCGCAAACACCTCGAAGAACAGAGCGAGGTACAAGAAAATACCCAGAAACTCTTCACCTTCGTGAACCACCTTCTGCTTCAAACTGGTCTGCTGGCTAGTTTTGCTACTCATCTCGCCTCTCCGCCCCTCCTCTGGACGAAATTCGATTGTCGTTTTGACTATCAGGCCTAGGTGGGGTTGCGCACACTCGGACTCAAGACTTTTTGCCATATCCAACGAGATCGCTTTTCGGACACTGCTGAGGTGGAGTAGGCGTTTTCGCCCGCCATTCCGTCATTCCTGACGGCACAGATGCAGAGTACGCCACGGGAACGATTACGCAGTTTTCACACGTTTTGCAAACCGTGTTGTTCGATGGCTTGGAGCTGGAGCTAGGGTCGTTATCAGAGAAAGCACGTTTGCTGGCGGTGTTGAGCAGGCTATCCGTGTCGCGCTGGATTGCGTCGCAGCGCGCTTGGCAAGGGCGTCGGGTAACAGACCCGCAAAATGCTCGGCCAACTGCCGCGCCACCGCAGTGTTCAAGAAGAGCAGCAACGGCCACCTCAGCTCCTCGCCCGGCTACAAGCTGCATCCGGATGTGGCCGACACTCTCCGACGGACAGATCCCGGTTACCGCTCTTCTGACCGGTGCCTCGGTGCATGACTCGCAAAGTGGCCGATCCCTCCTTGATGACGTTGCCTTCGCAGCGCGTGTACGACTGGATGGACGCCGCTTACGATGCCCCGCCAGATTGACGCTCACAGCAGATCTCTCGGACACGTTCCGCTAATTGCACCTAACGGCGTGGCCACCGCCATTCCTCCACCCCAGAGCAGCTTGCGGTGCTACGACAAAAGGCGCAAAGACCCAACCGATTCGACCGCAAAGGGCTCCCATTCACGCCTGCCCAGGAGCAGCGCTTTGCTTCACCCGTGTGCGCGGAGCCAGCAAGATCATCGCGCATTTGATGTGGCATCCTCGCGCTCACTCTCGATCAACTACTCAAACTCACCGGTTAGCTCTCCGCCCTTCCTAAGACCACCCGCGCCGGACACGGCGCCGTCGCGGCGTGCCCATGTATTTTCGCTGACCGCCAACAAAGCTCCACCTCACGCCAATCGCAGACAACACTACCTATCTCGCTCCGTCAAGACCCTCGCGGACTATTTTTCGCGACTTTGCAAGTCGGTGACAAATCCCTACAATCTCCCGCCTCAGCCACTTACAGTCAAATTTTTTGTTCTTAGTTCGTTTTGGCCCCTCCTTGTGCTACCGTCTGGCAGGTTCTCCCCATGAATTCTTTATATCTCAGCAGCGCCGCCGAGCGCCAAACCTACACCGAAACCCCTCTGCCCGATCAGCCACGTCGCGCGACCCGAAACGAGGAACGAATAAGCGCAAGCACCCGATCCTCGGCGAATTGAAAGACGTCTACGGCAATCTATGGGATATCCGCGACATTCGGGATACCAAGCGCGGCTTCGATCTCTGTTTCGGCGCTCTAGCCGACAATCACGGTTCTTATCGCGGCGGCTTGCCTCGCCTGATCACCACCAGCGCTCTTCGAGGTTTCTGGCGCGCAACCGAACGCAGGGCCACGGCTTATTATTCGATTTGCCTGCGGGCCGAACCACGCTCAAGCGCGCAAGAAGGCGGCTTGGTTTGAACCAACGCAATGACGTCACTGAGTTTTGGACCGACCGCATCAAAGATTTGGAGTCTCTGCCCATGAGTGAGTTTGCCGCTCGGCATGGCGTGGATCAGAGCATGGGCTTTCACTGGCGCACAAAGATTATCGGAAAACGTGCCAAGCCAATTGGTTGGTGGCGTACCCCTGAGATCCGCGGAATTCTGCTTTCCGGCTTGACTCTAAGCCGGGTAGGCCGGAGACTTGGCATCTCGACCAGCCAAGCGAAGCGGCTGTGCCACCGGGCGAAGCAGGACCCGCGCGAATTGATTGAACGCCGCTGCGCCTGAACGAGCGATTTGTGGCGACTTAAGAAATGTGAACGCCGAGGCGAATTCGAGCTCCCTTTCGAAGCTTCCTTCATCTAAAAGTGCGTAAGCACGATTTATTACAAATGATGAAAAGGCTAGAGGAGAACGAAATGACGAACTCGATTGACCTCGGCGGAAGCTTCACACTTCCTGGCACCTCGCTGGCCTTGAACCGCATGGGCTATGGCGCCATGCAACTTGCCGGCCCACAGGTGTGGGGACCCCCGCGTGACATTGACCGCGCCCTTGCGGTTCTGCGAGAGGCGGTTGCCGCTGGAGTCAACCACATCGATACGAGCGATTTCTACGGTCCGCATGTGACCAATCAGATCATCAAACAGGCGCTTCATCCCTATCCCGATGGCCTGGTGATCGTCACTAAGGTCGGCGCTCGCCGGGGCGAAGACAAGTCGTGGATTCATGCCCTTTCGCGTCAGGAACTGATCGATGCCGTCCATGATAATCTCCGAAATCTCGGGCTCGACCAGCTCGATGTTGTCAACCTTCGCGTCGGAGGCGTAATGGGGCCATCGGCGGGATTGATAGAAGAACCGCTGACTGTACTTGCCGAGCTTAAGAGGCAGGGCCTGGTTCGTTACCTCGGCCTGAGCAACGTCAGTCCCGAGCAGTTGGCGGAGGCTCAAACAATTACGGAGATAGTCTGCGTGCAGAATCTGTACAACGTGGCGCAAAGGAACGATGATGCCTTCATCGAGGACCTCGCAGCGCAAAGCATAGCTTATGTGCCGTTCTTCCCGTTGGGAGGATTTACTCCCCTCCAGTCGTCGGCGCTCGACGCAGTATCGGCCTCGCTGCACGCCACGCCCATGCAGGTCGCGCTTGCCTGGCTTCTTCAACGCTCGCCCAATATCCTGCTGATCCCCGGGACATCTTCCCTCGAACATCTTCGCGAGAATCTCAAAGCTGCAACCCTGCAACTTCCTTCCGAGATGATCGCCGATCTCAATTCAATCGCGCTGGGTCGGTAAGAGCTTCTTCCAGGTGGCGCGACGACTCTCGCCTCATCGGGACCCATCCCGACGCACGCACCAGATTAATCGTAGCCGGAAATTTATCTCCCCAACATTTAGGTATTGACCTAGGTATTCCTTTCCTACCACAGTAAGGTACTTGCCTAACCAACAGGCCTCCCAGTTGAATTGCGTGTTCCACGGACTGGCCGACCCCACGCGACGAGCGGTACTCGAACGGCTTAGCAGTGGGCCCGCTGCCGTGAGCGAACTGGCGGAACCGTTCAGCATGTCGCTGCCTTCGTTTCTGCAGCATCTCGACGTGCTCGAGGATTGTGGGCTGGTCAAATCACGCAAATCAGGGCGCGTGCGAACGTATCGGCTCACGCCGCAGCCCTTAAGGGTCTCGGAAGCCTGGTTCGAAAAGCAGCGCGCCATTTGGAATCACCGCCTCGATCAACTTGATGTTTACCTCTCAGATCTTAAGGAGCAGAAATCATGAGCATTGCAACTCTTCAGACGAACTCAAAGCTCGACCTCGTGCTGGAAAAGGTCGTCGATGTCCCGAGAGAACTCGTCTGGGCAGCATGGACCAAGCCTGAAGACATTAAGAAGTGGTTCACGCCCGCACCGTGGACTACCGTCGATTGCGAGATCGATCTTCGCCCCGGCAGCATTTTTCGGACCGTCATGCGTTCGCCGGAAGGGAAGGAATATCCCAATGTGGGCTGTTATCTCGAGATCGTACCCAACGAGAAACTTGTGTGGACCTCAGCGCTCGGCCCCGGCTACCGGCCGACGAGCAGGCACGCCGCAACAGGATCATCCGAAGAGCTGTATTTTACGGCCATAATCATCCTCGGAGCGCAGGGAGCCCGGACGAAATATACAGCGATAACAATGCACGGCGACGAGGCGGCATCCAAGAAGCACGAGGACATGGGTTTCCACCAGGGCTGGGGAACGGCGCTCGATCAACTCGTGGCCGTGGCCAAGTCACTGTAGGTTGCGGCCCTGCTTCGCTGCGGGTCCAAAAACAGCACTGCCTGAACGCGAACGCTTACCGTATGAAGGTGGATACCTTTCGAATCGCGCTCGCGAACCTTCGGGTCCCGGCGGCTCCCGCCGAGTCGGTCACCTTAGCCGAGCAAGCTATCGCTCGAGCGTCCCCCGAAGGCGTCGGCGTAATCTGCTTTCCGGAATGCTTCATTCCTGGTTACCGGGGAATGGGCAAGCGGGTGCCGCCCCCCGACCCCACATTCCTCGAAAACGCTTGGGCCACCATTGCAGCCGTCGCCGAGAAGGCAAGAGTGGCGGTTATTCTCGGTACCGAGCGCGTCGTAGATAGCGCCCTGAGAATTACCGCACTTGTCATCAATCGAGACGGAACGATTGCCGGCTTCCAAGACAAAGTCCAGCTCGATCCTTCCGAGGAACGTACCTATTCGCCCGGTTCTGGAAGGCAGATTTTCCAAACCGGTTCGCTGACGTTTGGCATTGCGATCTGTCATGAGGGTTGGCGCTATCCCGAGACGGTCCGCTGGGCCGTGCGGCGCGGGGCACACATCGTGTTCCATCCTCATTTCCACGAAGCCGAGCCGGGCGGTTACATTCCGGCGACTTTCGCGGATCCGGCTAACTCGTTCCATGAAAAAGCAGCCTTGTGTCGCGCTGCCGATAACACCTGCTACTTCGCAACTGTAAACTGCGCAAGCCCTGGCTCGCCAACCACTTCGGCTGTCGTGCGGCCGGACGGAACGCTGCTCAGCTACCAGCCATATGGCAAACAAGGATTGCTGATCGCGGAGATCGACATCGCCGCGGCCACAGGCCTCCTCGCGGCGCACTGTAAATCCGTCTAGAAGTTCCAGCGGCTTGCCATTGCCGTTAACCGAGAACTCGCCACGAAATCGTGCAGCCGCACATTACTAATCTCGAAATTCCGTTCGACATACGCGATAGGCTCCAATACGTCGACGCGTACCTCGGAAATCGCATTCAAGCGCGGTGAGAAGAATTCATCAAGAGGATCTACGCTGAGGTCGGCTGGGAAAGGAGAGTACGAGACCGCACGGGAGAGTCCTTCCGTTGTTGCTTTAGCTCCGGTCGGGGAGTTCTGTAAAATTCGGATAGCGACCAAATCGGATTGTGGCCGGAATGCGGACTTGCAAAGCAAGAAACGCGCGCCCGCCGAGCACAGGCCAATTCCATTCACAGTAACGGGACTCGTGGTCAAAGGAATGAGGGCGCTTTGCTTGTTTCCGTATAGCATAAAGCAAAGCGAGCCGCGAAGCTGCAAGGGCTGATCCTTCACTCTTGCATAAAAACCTTTCCCATTACCGCCCGCAACGACGTAATGCCGCCTTCAAGTTAAAAGAAGATGGAGGTGGCTCGTTGCCGGCCCACGTTTCGCCATCGGAAGCGCGCGGCGTCAAAGTGAGGCCATTCGGTTTCACTTCCGTGCCGGACGGCAGGCCGCTGATTTGAAGCGGTAGTTCGGCAACCACCTGATCTTGCTCGGCAACGTAGATATGTCCCAACCATTTCCGGTCCGAATCCAGTGCGACCCGAACCGTGGAGAAATCGACCCTCCGTTATGATAAATGCGTTTGCAGCGTGAATGCCGTGGTCCAGGGGAGTAGCGCGTTACTGACCAACAGCACCATGACCGTCACGCCCGTCACTGCCCGCGTCGCGAATGTCTTTGGGCGCGTGTATTGCCAAACTAAAATAACCGCCGCCGCTGCGGCGATTTGCGCCACCAAACAGTAGGTTTTCACCCACTCTAATTCCATCCAATAGAAGCCCCAATTCCAATAGAAGCCCCAATTAGTGAAAGGGCTAGTGAGAAGCAGCGCTAGGATTCCAACCAGCAAAAGTAACGTCACCGCCAGGAATTCTGTCAATCCGCTAGTGATCGCGGAAAACGCCGCGGCCGGGAGCACAAATGCAGCGATTAGCAACAACTGCGTCCAAAGAAGACCGGTCACTTCCTCGCGGATGGGAACCCAGCGGCATAAATAATTGCCGCATCCGCTATCAGGAGAGGTAAATTGACGAAAGCAAAAATAAATAAAGCCTTTTGCACCAAGTAAGCTCTTCTAGTCATAGGGTCGCGTGAGCAAAACTGCCGGTTAGCCGGTAGCGCTTCCGCGTGAATGACCCTCGCGATAAGAAACCACCAAGTTACTGGCAGTATTAATGCTGTCGGCCCCGGGCCTCGCACGTTGCGTCTTCCCACAAAACAGAAAGCCATGGCCGCAAGCAGCGTAATCCCGATGTCGTAACGAAAGTAGCGGACGTCCTTCGTGAAGATGTGCACCGCCTGTTTCATTCACGCTGCCTTCCGACTTGCTTTTGCCAAAGTGACAAAAATCGATCGTGGCGGCATCCCTTTCACCGCCACCTGCTTTATGTTTCGAAACAATCGCCCCACTTCGCCATCGTTCGCTCCCGTTCAAACTGCGTCTCCACAGAGCGAACTAGCGAACCGGATTGTTCGTGTTTAGCCAGGATGCCGGCCAACCGAATGCAGGCATGCGAGACTCCGGATCGGTAATGACCTCCACCTCACGAAACGCTCTGTGAGAGATGTCATCTCTTCGGAAAACTCCAGCCGCCCACGCTCGAGGTAACCGATATGGCTCGCGAAGGTTTCAATTTCAGTCAAATCGTGCGAGGAGATCAGAATCGAAACGCCTTCCGCGTTGGCCAGCAATACCTCTATCAGTTCATCGCGCGTTGAAGAGTCGAGCGCGCTAAAGGGTTCGTCCATCAGAAGCAAACGCTGCCGATAGGCCAGCGACGAAGCCAAAGACACCTTTTGCATGCCTCTAGATAAGTGGCGCAACTTCCGTTCCAAAGGCAAGTCAAACTCAGACAGCAATTGCTCAGCCAAGCTCGTGTCCCAGTTTGGATAGAACGGCTGAAGATATGCCGTGAAGCTTTCCACGGTCATCCAATCCGGCATCTCCTGGCTTTCCGCCACGTAGCCGATTCGAGTGAAGTTTTGCGGCGAGATGCGCCTCGAATTGTGCCCAAATATCTCGGCGCGGCCCGAGCTCGGTTGCTGAAGATTCATCAGAATCTGCAGGGTTGTGCTCTTACCCGCGCCGTTTGGTCCAAGCAGGGCGTAGACGCTGCCCTCGGGCATTTTCAGCTCCATTTTGTCGAGTACCACGGTCTTGCCAAATCGTTTGCAAAGCTGGATCGTCTGGAGTATTTCGTTCATTCTCGTCTCCGTCTAAACGCCGCCAATGCTGCGTAAGTGCCGCCGTCACTTCTTCTAAGCCCAGGCTAAGTTTCTTGGCTTCGACTACCAACTGCTCAAGTTCCTTTTTGAGTAGATTGCTTCGTTCGGCCGCGGAAGAACCCAAGCGTTCCGCAACGACAGTGCCAATCCCCGAGCGGACTTCCAGCACGCCCTGAGCTACCAAATGGCCGATCACCTTGTGTGCGGTATTTGGGTTGATTCTTAGAGCCGCGCTGAGCGCCCGGACTGATGGAAACGGTTCGCCAGGACGCATTTGTCCCGACACAATGGCTTTCTTAGCGGCATAAACCACCTGCTCATAGAGCGAAGTACCCGGCTTGAAAGATAGCCGAAACGGAATCACAGCAGTACTATAGCAGATAGTACACCAAACACGCTCTGGAGGGTACGGCTTGTGGCGAGGGTTAGGCTTCGAACTCGAACTTATGAGGAATGAGTTTGTGCCTTATTGGCAGACCACAATCTGATGACTTTGGAGAACGGTTGCAATTATAGATACGCCATTCTCGCGTGGTATTAGCAACTGCTTGGTTTCTGCTCGAGAGTAACCCCTCCGTGAGATTCGGATATCGTAACGTGCAGCTGTGGAACAGTCTCGAATGCAAATCTGCCTGCCTGATCGGAGTACGTCCTAAACGCCGCCTGATCCGGGATATTTCCAACTTCGAGGATAATTGATTGCAGCGCAATAGTAGGACTGCTTCGAAGATTGACAGAGAATTTCTGCCTAGCAAAGCCATCAGCGGTGACCTCCAGTTCATAGGCGCCGGCGGGTATGTTGGCGAACTCAACAGATCCGGTCGCAAGTGAATTCGTCTAAAGAACCCGATCCAATGAAATCAACCTCACAGTAGCCCCGCCGATCCCCGCTGAAGTCCGATCCTGAATAATGCCGGCCAATCGACTGCTGCTTTGCGCATAGCCTGCTGCGCCATGTTTCAGTGAAATCATCCAGACCGCAGCGCATAACACCGCTAAGCGCATCAGCTAGATTGGACAACCAACTCCGCATCGCGCGGCGCGATTATTAAAACTAGCACGACTCCCCTGCGCCAGCTCCACCGCCACACTGCGCCCAATTTAAACTCCTTCTTGAAGTGTCTGCGTGACAATCTCATGGCTCAATTCTCCGTTCAATCGATTTTGAGCCTGTGTCTCAGTTTCGGGACCCTCGAGTTCCGACCACGAGTCGCGTAACCCGCCAAGACTAAGGGAGAGAACTCTCGTTGCGTAGTACGGGTCGTACCCCGCCGCCGGGATCTTCTTCCAGCCTCAAGCTTTAGCCGCTTCGAGATGTTGGGGTTTTCCCCAGCACCTCTATGTAAACCGGCTTTGATCGGAAAGAATTACCTACCTGGATTGCGGGCTTCCAGAATACACTTTCAGCTCGACCGTTCAAGAGCAAAGGTAGGCCTCCCGGGAAAGGGATCGGTTCAGAAGTTCGCGCCTATAGCAAGGAGGCTTTCAGCTCAGACGTTTACCCGTTAACATTGTGCACCTGTACTGATCGTTTTCGGATCAGGAAAACCCGGCTTATTAAGAATCCACCTCGATCCGATAAGAAACTTTGAGAGCAATGCGGACCTAGAGTTTTGGGATCATCTGCATTAGTGATGATTATAGATTCTAATCTTCCGATAAAAAAACTTTACTTTCCTCTTGTTTCAGCGAGGCGATTTCGCTAACAATGTAAGAAATACATAATTTCTTTGCACAAGTCAATGCCTGCGGGATACGGGCGGCGGATTTTGCATTGAACTGGTTGACTGTCGACGAAGTGGGGATTACATGTACGTCAGAGAAAAAAAACTGTGCCAATCTGGCACACCGAAATTTAAAGTACTCGCGCCCTCCAGGAGAGAGATTCCAAGAGCCTTAACGCATTCCGCAATGAGTTCCGAGGACCATTCAAATCTCATGTTCGACCTCCAGAAGCTCCGGGGAAGCGTTTACCGTGAATACGCCGGCATAGCGGCAACTCTCTTACCGGACGGAAGGCACTGGCATCACCTCGACGCGCAGAGCTGGCACGTTGTCCTGCAGGACAACGCAGGAAACCTCGTCGGTTGTGCCCGCTACAGGCCCATTCTGAATGGCTTCGATCAACTGATCTGCAGCAAGGCCGCAGTTGCGCTCTCCCCAGTAACAGGACCTGTATTCCGTTCTGCTTTCGACCAGCAGGTTGCAGACGCGGGCAGACGCGGCCTTCACTACGGCGAAGCAAGCGCTTGGGCGCTGCATGAGGCGGCCCGCTGTTCAACAGCCGCGATTAACATTGCACTGATGAGCTTTGCTTTGGCCGAGTGGCTGGGAGGGGGAGTAGGGCTTACAACAGCTAGCACGAGGCATCACGCTTCTTCGATTCTCCGGCGAATTGGAGGGAAGCCGCTGGCCGGGTTTGATCCCTATTATGAGCCGATGTTCGAATGCTCAATTGAACTGCTGCAATTCGACATCAACCGGATCGAGCACAGGTATTTGGCCAAGCTGGACGAAATGAGAGCGGAGTTGCGGCGAACTCCCGTTCTGTGTCCAGTACAGGCGCCGCAGCTCACCGAATTCCCGGTTTTGCCAGCCTATGTTCCCACTTCGAACAGTTATCCGATCCATGCGCTTGCGCCCGCGCATTGATGCGCGGATTCTCTTAGAGACGTTGAAGCCGCCCGAGAGACAAAAAAGAGCGGAGCGAAGGCTCTTACCTTCACTCCGCTCCTTTACGAGGGCGGAAGCTGTTGCTCGAAAAACTATCCGATGAGCTTCTTCTTGCCGAGAAGTCCCAGACCGAATAAGCTGGCACCGAGAAGAGCCATGGAAGCGGGCTCTGGAACGGGTGCCGTCGAAGTGGTCGAGAAAGCAGCTTGGTATCCCGTAGTGATGAAACCATTTGTGGCCAACTCAGAAAGCAGGCCTGAAATCGTCACATCCGGAAAGCTTGCGTTGAACTTGCCTGAGAGCGGGGTATAAGTGCTCGATCCCGCGAAATAAGCTCGTCCCGAGAGGCTCATTAATGCGCTTACCCCATTGAAGCCCTGTTGAAGGGTAACCGGCGAACCCGGCTGAGCCGCACAAACGCTTCCGGGCGTGTCAAAGCTGGTACCTGAGCAAACAGTGTTTGGCGAGATTGGCAATGGATTTGCGCCGCTCAGATCAGCATCGATGCCAATCGTGGTCAGCTCTATAAACGGAGCCAAAGTGAAAGATGAACCGGGAACCACCGGCCCAGGGCCGAATGTGCCTGTGTTAGTGGGCGTCAACAAGTTGTGAATCGTCTCCACGTCCCCTGCCGCCAGGCCACTAAAAGCACCGCTGGTCGGAAGTACCACTGCCGATAACTGATCTGCGGAAGTTCCCGTTGGCGCACTATGGTAGCCAAATAAGAACGCCGTATTGGTCACATAAACCGTGCCCGTCAAGTTGAATGTACCCGTGCCAACTGACGCTGCCGAAGCTGCGCCGTGAAGAACAAACATTGCTGCCAGAGCTCCAACCACTCTACTGGCGTTGTTAAATATCATAGATAACCTCCAACACTCTCATATGCGCAAATATAAATACAATTGCGTCTTTGGTCATGTTAACGGGATTTGCCTGATAGGTGATATACGTAGTCTTACTAGTACCGTACTCTAAAGTAGAATCCGGAACGTTTTTTAATTTAATGTGGTAAATTTGTTCGAAATTCGTAGCCATCCTTACACGTGTCTTTACTGGATCGGCTGGGTGGATACCCAGAACGGCTCATTTGCTGGAATAAACGTGATCGGAACGGCTGAAACAAAGGTTCGAAGCCACTCGGCGCACTCGCGCATACCGTCCTGCTCCGACGGGATGTGTCCGAGTATCAACAGCGCTTTGCGCTTGCGTTCGCTAACGGCGTCCGCTACGTATTCCACTGTTTCCCACTCCGGGGTTTCCCCGATCAGCAGAGCCTCCACATCCGGACGCTGCAGCAGCGCGATTTGCCGAGCGGAACCGGCAGCCCCGGGCAGAAACCCAACTTTCGTTACGTTTATCGAGGAATCGCCAACAACCCGGAGTACACGGATGTCCAGTTTTCGCTTCACCTCCGAAGCTAGGTTGGCCACGGTGGTCTCGGGCAACGTATAAAGATTTATTTGCTCCGGACGCTGGAACTCTTGCCATCCGAGCGCTTTTGTCATCCCAAGCAGGATGCCATCCGGGTGGCGGGCATGCCAGCCATCATGAAATCGCCATACCACCAGGTGATGACCCGCTATAAACTTCTGCTTTTCGGCCAGCACGGGGTCGGCTTGCTTCTCAAGCTCACTCGTCGTGTCCTGGTGATTATAAAAGGCCGGTTCGTGGGTGATGACCAGGTTGTTACCTGAGGCGGCGGCGCGTTCGAGCACATCAAAGGTTGCCATCATGGTGACCGCTATTCCGGTAACGGGAGTATCCGGATCGCCGGCTTTGAAGGTGTCGACTGTCGTTGGCGGCAACTGCACAGCTAAATGCCGCCGAATGAGCGCGATAATTTGGCGGGCAGTGAGAGCGGGAGCCCGAGCAAAGACCGGCGCCCCCGAAAAGCAAAGCGTCAGAAACAAGGCGAGAGCGGCTCTCGGCATCGGCTCATTCCGCCGGCTGAACCGGAGCGAGAGGCTGAATCAAACGCAGCGCCGGCCGGGTGAGGGTATCGCGCACGTATGCCCGGTGCTCTAGATCGTTCGGAAACGCCTCGTCCTCCTTATAAGGATAAGCGCTCATGGCGTGGAAGGGCAGCGGTGCCACGGTTTGACTGAAGGCCGTGTTAGCGTCTGAGTCCTTAGCCCAACCATCGACCAGCAACAAGAAGTCGCGGGACCAGCCGGGCGCGAGTTCGGGCAAGCCGACCGCAGGAAACTCGAGGTTCAGCTCATCTCCGGATCCCATGATGACCATGCGATCGTCGATGTTGGTGATCAGCGTACGTACATCGCCATACCGGGTGTAATAGCCTCGCGTCGGATTCCAATTCGAGACCGGCCGCACCTGGTCATAGAGAAACTGCTCTGGCTGTTGGCGGGAAGGATCGATGATAGCGTGCGAGAAGCCCCGGAAATGAAGGTCGGCATTTGCGGCATTCAGCCAGGTCAGCCTTACATTAGGAGCGCCGGAATTTTCGATCAGAAAGATTTCATCCCAATAAACGCACAGGTTCGTCACGACGCGCACCTGGCGAGAAGCGGAGAGGAATTTGCCTGCGAGGTCAACCACCATAGTCTTCGGCTTGCCCGAAGGGATGCCCATATCGGCAACGACGGTCTTCCAGTTCCCGGAAGCGTCCTTAACCTGCAAGTAAGGGAAAATCAATCCTTGCCCGTTTTGCGAAGCGCCGAGGAAGGTGCTGCCATCCGCCCAATCCGCCCACCCATTAAGGACGAGCGCGGCCCTGTTATCTTTCGCCGTCTTTCCGAAATCGAGATCCAAAGTGTGAAGTTCGGCCACTCCAGCTGTGTTGTGGCGGAAAGCGGTGGGATAAGTGCGATCTTGCGCCGCCACGCGAGCAGTCGCGTCCACACCATGAGCATCGGTGGCGCGCACAGGATGCACTTTCCCTTGCGAACCGAACAATCGGAACTCCGGATAAGGGGGCGACTTGAATTTGTCGTTTGTATAGATATTGGTAGCCGCAGGATGGTCAACCGCCATTAAACGCACCTGGTCGAGATAGGACACTTCATGCAGCTCTTCAGTGACATGGACCTGGTATTTACCGTTGCGCGGCTTAAGCGCGGAGCCGGGAATCTGAATGAACTCATCATGATCGACAGGAAAGTAATTGCCGTCCCCTGAACTCGCCCCCAGTGGCGCAACGCCCAGGACATCGGTGATGAATTCGAATTTCTTTCCATTCCAGGCGAAGATCATGGGACAGGAACCTGAGAGACGCTGGGCCTCGGCGATGTTCAACAGTTCCCCGCCCTTTTGATGCGGCTCGTTCTGGATCAGGCCATTTGGCCAGGTGATACGAATGGTATCGACATCGGCGCGTCCATCTATGGCAAAGGACAATGGAACCCCTTGCGCGACGCGCTTGTCGTAGTAAGCGCCCGATTTCATTTCGACCGTCGCACCGCCGGCCTGCTTCAAATTCTTGACACCGTGGATCTGGACAGTCAGCCAGCGCTGGCCGGGGGAAGCGTCGGTATAGACGTGAAGCGAGCCGTCGCGAAGAAGAGAGGCGTAATCTTCCCGGCTATCGCCATTAAAGTCCGCCCGGACAGGAGACGGCCGAACAGCGGGCTTGCTTGCTAACTCGAAAGTCGCGGGCGCATTGACATCATGGGCTAAGTTGATGAGCGCCTGAACTGACGGACTGTAGTAGACGAGATCCAGCAGCCCGTCATGATTGATGTCCTGCACATCCAGCGCGCTGGAACCCGCCTTGAGCAACGGTAGATCGGTTTTTTCGAAGACCCCGTTGAGCTTGTCACGATATAAAACGCCCGGCCGGTCTGAGTAAGAAACGACTACATCATTGGCAGCCGTGTCGCCCCGGGTTGCGAACACGACAGCCGAAAGAGCGTCCCCGGGCCCAAAAGGGAAAGCTTCCGTCTTGTTTTCAAATTTTCCGTTGCCGTTGTTGCGCAAAAGAGTGGATTTCGAGCCGAAGAGAAGCAGATCGAGATCGTAGTCATGATCGTAATCGAGCCAGAGCGCGCGCTTCGCGCCGGCTGCTGGAAATTCCGCGAATCGGGTGAAGATACCGCGCGAGTTGTGAAACAGGGTTGCTTTGTTTTGACTGAGTACGCACAGATCGGGCAAGCCGTCGTTATCGAAATCGCCGACTGCGATGTCAACGATGTCGTGCATTTCATCGAGACCGGGCGATTTCACTTCTTCGGTGCCGCGCTTATATAAGGTGACTCGTTCCTTCGACCAGACCAGCAGGTCGGCATGGCCGGACCCTTCGGAATCGAGAAGCAACATGCGGGCGTTCGGATCCCAACTGCGGCCAACTAAGTGATCCTCATAGCGAATCTTAGCGTCTTCGGCGGAGGGGCGCTGCTCCGGCGGGTCATACAGCTCCGCGTAGAAGCACCACTCCATGTTCTCGGGCACCGCAGCGTTTTCATCTCGCCTCTTCGCCTCTTCGAAGAGCTTTCGTTCTCTGGAGGCGGCTTCCTTGTCCCCCATCCGCTGGTAAAGCGTGAAGAGCTGGAAGTGCGGGCCGGCGAGATTCGGGTTCAGTCTGGCTGCTTCCAGGAACTCGGGAAGAGCGCTGGCGGTATCGCCTTTTGAACGGAGCACGGCCGCGAGGTTATAGTGCCCCGCCGGCTCATTCGGCACTAGCTTGATCACGCCCCGGAACTGTTCGATGGCCTTGTCGTAGTCAGCAGCGTGTTTATAGGAAATACCAAGATTGAACCAGGTATGCGGAAGCGACGGATCCTGCTTTTGCGCTTTAAGTAGCTCGGCCATTCCTGCGTCATTTTGACCGGCACGCAGTAAAGCCAATCCGTAATTGACGCGCTCGCGAACCGAATCGGGCTTGAGCTCGAGAGCCTTGCGCAATTCCTGAACCGATTGCAGGTGAGTATCGGGATTCTCGTAGAACGCTTTGCCCAAGTTGCGGTATTCCCAGAGACGGTCTTCTTCTGAAGACGGCGTATCTGCCGCAATCAGCAATAGAGAGCAGAGCGCGGCTACGAGGCCGAGGGTCCTCCAGGGAGTCATGGTTTTCTGATTAGCGAGAGGGAGCCAGCTAAGTAATTAGTTTAGAAAAGGCAGATCGAGACGCGCTCCAAGACCGGATTGCTGCGACCACGTAGCCGTTATCGCAGCGGTCGTCCTTCATTGCACCCGAATTCCAGCCAGTGCTGCGCCGGATCAACCTTGGCCGCTTTCACATCCGGATTCGCGTTCAGATATGCTGCTCCGTCAAAGTCCGCCGGGAGTCGCACCGGTTTGGTAATCTTCCGACCGCCTTGCAGCGGGCTTAATAGCTTTGCCAGTGGGCTGACCTTTTCTGCCGGTGGACTCAATTTAACGGATGTACCGGTCGTCTGCCCATTTGGCACCTCCTGTCCGTTGATCGTGTTTGGGATCAACTTGCCAGTGGTGATGTCCACGATCTCGCGGTGAGCAAACTTACCCAGAAACGGGACCGTTCCTATGGGCGTGAAATACGAACATCCCTCAAAGTAGTAATGCGTCACCTGACTGTATCGAGTGCGGTTCAGATCGTTTTGCGCTGAGCCTCCATGCAGCAAGTTCGCAGCCCATATCAACGCCTGCCCCTTCTTCGCGTGAAACTGCAGCGGCTTTAGCTCAAGCGAATCCACAATCGCTTCCCATGCTTTCTCGTAGGCCGCGTAATGCGCATAGGGATTGGCGGCCCCCCAATCGGGGTTTCTGCCTAGATGCTCGTTTGCGAATACCGGAAGCGCGTGCGAACCAGGGTAATAGACCAGCGGTCCATTGTCGCTATCAATGTCCTCGAGCGCCACCCACACCCCTGCCATGAAGCGCTCCGGACACGAGCTAAAATGAACGCAATCAGTATGAAAATGCTGTTGTGTTCCCACCGGGAAGTTTAGTGTCTGAAAAGGAAACGCGCGCTTACCGTACAAATCGGAGAGAAGCCTCAAAATCGTTGGATTGCACGCGATTTGTTTTACTTCTGGCACGGTTTGCCACGCATCCTGCAGGCGCAGGTTTCGATCTGTCCCGTTCTTCCAGCCCTCCCAGTTGTAGCGCTGATCGAGCGATTTGATAACCGCATCCGCCAGGCAGTTAAAGTCGGAATCGGGAAAGTCGATCACCGCAAACCCATCCCGTCTTAACTGTCGCGCCAAGCCAAGAGTTTCGGGCGAAATCTTCTTCTCGCGGAAGATCTGCTCAAACAGCGGTGATTCCACATGCGGAACGCCAGGCAAAAGATTCTCGATCGAGGAATTCGTAATAATTCAGCCTTTCTTGCAGATCAGCATACACCACGAACGCGCAGTTCGGAATTTGGTTTTCTCAAGCCTTTATAGGCGACTATTGCAGCGTCGGAGGCAGGCGCTCGATCAGCTTGCCAATCGCCAAGACCAGATCCGCGATCCGCTGGTCAGTCTTCTCGGATAACGCATCGAGGCGGCGACGCTCGGCATCCGATCGCTGGCGCTCGGCATCCCGGTCAGCCGAAAACCGGTCCATTTTTTCCTGCATGAGCACCTGCCAAGTCATGAGCTGCTGGTGACCCCGCTTGAATTCTTCGTGATCATGTTCCTGAATAATTTGGAACTCCCGTTGCCGCTCGGCTAGTTTGTCCAGCAGAGTCTCGATGCGATCCAGGCGCCCACTCCCGTTTTCTTCAGCCATCCCCATGCCCTTCCCCTTCAGCTTAGTATGCGGTTGATACCTAGCGTTGCCGCCGGACGTGCCGAAACCATCCCGCACACGGGCGATTACTTCCTGCGCGAAGTGGCTCAAGAAAGCGTCATCGTGGTCCGCGACAACGGCGGGCAAGTGCGTGCTTTCTATAACGTCTGCCGGCATCGTGGGACGCGTTTATGCGAGCGGCCGGAAGGCAAATTCGGCGGCCGGATATTGTGCCCGTACCATGGATGGACGTACGGATTCGACGGGAAGCTGCTGGGCGCTCCGCAGATGGATGACGGTACATTCTCGAGGAGCGACTATCCTTTACACGAGGTCGCGACAGGAATCTGGGATGGGCATTTATTCCTTCATCTCGGGCCGCACGCCAGGCCGCTGCAAGAACACTTGGGCGAACTGCCGCGAAAATTCGCGCCCTGGGGCATGCAGGATTTGCGCCTGCACAAACGCATTGTGTATGAGGTAAGCGCGAACTGGAAACTTATTGTCTCGAACTACAACGAGTGCCTGCACTGTCCGGTATTGCATCCTGGCCTTAACCGCCTGACCGATTACCTGGGTTCCGATAACGAGGCTCCGTCGACGGTCTACATAGGCGGTGCGATGGGGTTCCGTGGCGGCGCGGAAACCATGAGCCTCGATGGAAGCAGACGCCGCGAATACCTGCCGGGCTTGAGGGAAGAGCAGCGCAAACAGGTTTATTATTACGTTCTCTATCCAAACCTGCTGCTCAGCCTCCATCCCGATTACATGATGCTGCACACGCTCTGGCCCCGCGCAGTCGACCATACTCAAATTGTTTGCGAGTGGTATTTCCATCCGGCTGAAATGGCCAAGCCCGATTTTTTCGCGGAGGATGCCATCGAGTTCTGGGACAGAACGAACCGCGAAGACTGGCACATCGTGGAACTTTCGCAAGCCGGCATTCAGTCTCACGCCTACACTCCCGGGCCGTATTCCCGGCGCGAGGAACTGCTGCACGCCTTCGATGAAGCGGTGCTCGAACGCGAACGGGGCGCAGCCATTGCAAAGCCGGGGCATGAGACGTAATCGGGATAGCGGAGTCAATCTAGCGGAGCAGGCTCCCGCGCTCAAACTTCGGCGCGAACTGCGGCTCACCGACCTGGTGCTGTTCAACGTCGTAGCGACGCTCGGACCGCAGCTCGTTCCCGCATTCGCGCACGTCGGAAGAAATCTTCCGAAAGAAACTTGCGCCAAAGGGATGCGCATGGGAGTTCAGCGCCGGGTAACCTGATCCGCTGTCGAGACATCGTTAGTAAATAAAGGTTTGCTTTGGAAAGCGGTCCCGGCTGTCGCGTTCTAATTCTTTTCTTGTTCGCTACCGCTATGTTCGCGCAACGCGGCTTTGTCAAGTCCGGGGGTCAAGCCATTTCTGGGGCTATGGTTGCTATCACGCAGGCTGACCAGACGTTGTCAACGGTAACGGATCCGGACGGCTACTACGTGTTTCCTTCCATCGGCGGCGGCAGCTGGTCCGTCACGGTGAATATGTTCGGGTTTCAGCCTCTCAAGAAGGAGGTCGATTTCTCCGCAGCCAAGGGGCCTGTCAACTTCGATCTCGAATTAAAGCCATCGCAGATGCTCGAGCGGCTTCAGCAATTCGCGGCGCGGCGCAATAGTCAGGCAGTTGGTTCAGCGGGTTTTGGCACAAATAGCGGGGGAGCAGGAAACGCACCAGCGGGGGCGGGCCGCAGGGGCGCGGCGCAGTCCAATCAGCAGTTCGATCAGGAAGTCCAGAGTGCAGTCGACTCGCAGCAGCAGAGTATGGCCGTGCCGCCTCCCGGGACTCAAACGAGTAACGAAGCATTTCTTGTGTCTGGCAGTTTGAGTCCCGGTCTCGCGTCAGGCGGTCAACCCGATTCAGGGCCGGATATGCGCTTCTCCGGCGGCATGAGCGCGGCTAATGGAAACCCGAACGCGCCGGGATTTGGCGAAGGAGCCTCCGGTCAAAACGCAGGTGGTTCCGGTGGAGGCTTTGGCCCGGGAGGCGGATTCGGCGGCCGGGGTGGAGGCTTTGGTGGTGGGCGCGGCGGCTCCGGTGGACCGGCGGGCGGCCGTCGCGGACAAACCGCGGGCGCTCAATTCGGCAATTTCCGCCGGCGCAATCAGCAGATCCATGGCCAGCTCTCGTTCACTCTTCAGAATTCCGCCCTGAATGCGAAGCCATTTTCGCTAAATGGCCTGGATATCCCGCAGGCTGCTTACGCGCAAAGCCGGTTCAGCTTCATTGTTGGTGGCCCGCTTGTCTTGAAAAAGATCGTCAAGGACCCGAAGACGCAATTCTTCTTGAGTTACTTCGGTACGCGCGCGCGAAACCCTGAGCTTTTCACTGCGACCGTCCCGACTGCTGCCGAACGGGGCGGCGATTTTTCCGAGGCCACGCAATCGCTCGGCACGAATGCCACCAATGTTCCTGTCCGGATCTATAATCCCAGCACGCACCAGCCGTTCGTGAACAACATTATTCCGGTGAATCTACTAAGTCCCAGTGCTCTGGGATTGCTGAGCTTCTATCCTTTACCTAACCAGCCTGGGAGCGTCAACAATTACGAATTCGAAACCGCGCAAGCTAGTAACACAGATAACGTCGGCTTTCGCGTGCAGCGCAACATCACAAAGAACGATCGCCTGGCAGTGAACTTGCAGTACCAGGATCGCAGTGGAACAACGGCCAATCCGTTTGGCTATTTCGATGATGTCAGCGGCTACGGCGGAAACATTGCGCTTACCTGGACACGCAACATCGGGACTAACGCCGTCAGTAACGCGCAGGTTCGATTCAACCGCAGCCGGGCCCAGATCACGCCCTACTTCTCCACATTGGGCAACGTTTCCGCGCAACTCGGCATCCCAGGCACCTCGTCCAATCCGCTCGACAATGGGCCGCCTACGCTGAACTTCACCAACTTCGGCAGTTTGAGCGATTCTATTGCCTCACTCACGCGCAATCAAGCGGAGGGCATCATCGAAGGCTTCAGCATCTTGAAGGGTCTCCACAGCATCACCCTTGGCGGCGGTTTCACGCGCGCCGATCTCAGCACTCTTACCAATCCCAACGGGCGCGGCACTTTCAGTTTCACCGGCGTCGCTACAAGTGAACTCAGCGGACCCAACTGCCAGTTGCCGAGCGGCGTGGGCTGCAGTGCCCAGTCCGGTACGGGTTACGATCTGGCCGATCTTCTGCTCGGCTACCCGCAATCAAGCTCGATCAGGTACGGCAGCGCCGATAACTACTTCCTGCAAAACCAATGGAGCGGCTACGCGCAAGACGAATGGAAAGCCCGCTCGAATCTGACGCTTATGCTGGGCGTTCGCTACGAATACTTTTCGCCATGGACCGAGAAAAACGGCCGCATGGCAAATCTCGACCTCGGTCCGAATTTCAGTAGCGTCAGTGTTGTAACTCCAGCAACTCCGGGACCCTTTCCCTCCAGTCTCATAAACCCCGACCTCAACAATTGGTCCCCGCGGGTTGCGCTCGCCTGGAAACTGCCATGGACCAAGAAGTCGACCGTCGTTCGGGCCGGTTACGGCATTTACTACAACGAGCAGGCCTATGTCCCGCTGGCTTCGCAGCTCGCGCAGCAGCCGCCGTTCGCCATCTCGAATGCCGTGAACACAAGCTCGACCAATATACTGATACTCGCCAGGGGGTTTCTTACTACCTCGCCGCAAGAAATCACTAACACCTTTGCCGTTGCCCGCTCCTACCGGACGCCTTACGCCGGCAGCTGGAACGCCAGCATCCAGCGTGATTTGGGCCAAGGTTTCTTCGTCGAAGCCGCTTATCTTGGCACCAAGGGGACGCGCCTCGATGTGCGCATTCTTCCGAATCAATTACCGCCCGGCAGCCCTCTTGCCTTGGCTGACCGCACCCAGCTCGGCAACGCCGTCGGCTTCACCTATGACGAGCCAGTGGGCAACTCCATTTTCAACTCCCTGCAGCTTCGTGCCATCCGGCGCTTTAATCACGGCCTGTCTTTCAACGCTTATTATCAGTTCGCGAAATCGATCGACGACTCTTCCACTTTTGGGGGCGCCGGTAATACTGTCGCGCAAAACTGGCTCAATATCGAGGCTGAACGCGGACTGTCCAGCTTCGATGTGCGGCATGAGCTCAATGCGACTTTCGTCTACACCTCCCCAGTTGGTGCTCCTGGTTCGCACATTTCTCCCGAAAGCAAGCTCGGACGCTTTTTGAAAGACTGGCAATTAAGCGGCGGCATCACTGCGCAGACGGGCATTCCACTTACCGCGCGGGTATTGGGCAACACGGCACAGCTTGCCCAGACTGGCGGCATTGGCAGCGGCCGCGCAGAAGCGACAGGGCTGCCCATTGAGAGTAACAGCGGATTCTTCAACCTGCTCGCCTTTACTGCCGTGATTCCTCCGGGTCAGTATGGCAATGCCGGGCGCAACACCATTCCTGGCCCGGGCCTGTTCAATATCAATCTGGCATTTGCCCGGTCATTCACCTTCGCTGAGCGCCGCCGTCTCGAGTTTCGCATCGAATCAAACAACCTGCTCAATAACGTCAATTACAGCAATCTGTATACAGTCGTAAACGCCGTGAACTACGGTTTACCGAGCGCGGCGGGCGCGATGCGCACGATGGACGCAGTGGTGAGGTTCCGGTTTTGAAAATCATCACCGTTTTTCTAGCCGCTCTGCTGGCCGCTCAGCCACTGCTTTCTCAAACCCCCAGGTTCACTATCACGACTAATGTCGTCGTCGTGAACGTTACGGTCTTAGATCGCAACGGCAAGCCAGTCGAGAACCTCACCAAGGACGATTTTCTTCTTTATGAGGAAGGTAAGTTGCAGAAGCTTCAGGCTGCTGACTTTCAAAAGCTAAACGATCAGGTCCTCCCGCCCTCCGATCAGGTCAAAACACCTGAACCGCCCAGGGGCTACAACCCAGATGTCGAAAAGCCGACCGGCAGAAGTGAGCGCCTTTCGAAATACCAGGATCGCCGCCTGATGGTCTTGTTTTTCGACTTCGGATCCATGCAGCCGGCCGAGCAGATTCGCTCGCGAGAAGCCGCTATCAAGTTCCTGACTACTCAGATGACGGCCAGCGATATGGTTTCTATTCTGACCTACGGCAATGAGCTCAAGACCGTTCAGGACTTCACTTCTGATCGCGATCTGCTGATCGCCACCATCAATAAATTCCGCGCCGGCGACTCCAGCGAGAATGCAACATTCGCCGATGAAGGCGCCGATGCACAGGATCAAAGCGGCCAATTTGTTGCCGACGAGACCGAGTTCAACATCTTCAATGCCGATCTCAAGCTTGCCGCACTCGAGGATGCCGCCCGCACGCTCGGCCAATATCCGGAGAAGAAAGCGCTCATTTATATTTCGAGCGGCATTCAGAAAAACGGCGTTGACAATCAGTCGCAGTTGCGCGTCACGGTGAACACTGCGGTGCGCGCAAACGTCGCCTTCTATCCCATCGATGCTCGCGGGTTGTCGGCGCTTGTTCCAGGCGGAGATGCTACTCAACAGGGTGCGGCCGGCAACAACCTCTATAGCGGCGCCGGCCAGAACTCTTTGCGGAATAACTTCGTCAATCAGCAGGAAACACTCGCTACCCTTGCAATCGACACCGGTGGCAAGGCGCTGCTCGATTCAAACGACCTCACGGAAGGCATGCGCCAGGTACAGAAGGATTTTCCGAGTTACTACACGCTTTCTTATGCCTCGTCCAACACCGCCCTTAATGGGGCCTACCGCCGCATTCAGGTAAAGCTCGCGCCCCGCTTGGCCGATCTTCACGCCAGGCTTGACTATCGTCAGGGCTATTATGGGACCACTACTTTCCGGCGCATGAGCGAATCCGATAAAGACGCTCAACTCTCACAAGCGCTGATTTCAGATAACCCGGTAACCGATCTGCCGATTGCGGTGGAGGTCGACTACTTTCGCGTTTCGAAGGACAAGTATTTCGTACCGATTACGGTGAAGATACCCGGGTCGGCGCTTGTCTTTCAGGGCAAAGGCGCCAAGCAGGCCACCGAACTCGATTTCATCGCCGAGGTTTTCGACGCCCGCAATCGCTCGGCGGCCGCTGTGCGTGACACGATTCCCCTTAAAGTCAGTACTGGTGTTGCGGGGCAGGTGACTCAGAAGAGTATTCAGTATGATACCGGCGTTACGCTGACGCCCGGAGCGTACAAGCTGCGCTTTGTGGCTCGCGAAAATGGAGACGGGAAGGTCGGCACCTTCGAAACGCCATTCACAATCCCGGACCTCGCGGTTGCCAAGTCCCTCAGAATCAGCTCGCTCATTCTGAGCAATCAACGCGAACCGGTTGCCGATCAGGTTGGGGGCGTCAAGAATAACAAGAAGCTGCTGGCGCAAAATCCGCTTATTGACAACGGCCAAAAGCTCGTGCCCAATGTGACAAGAGTATTCCGGCCGGGCCAGGATCTGCTCGCCTACGTAGAGGTTTACGACCCCACCATTCCCGACAGCCTGCCGGCGAACTTCCGGCGCGCCGACGTTGAAGCCACCGTGGCTTTCTACCAAGGCGACAAGAAGATTTTTGAATCCGTGCCCGTGCGTGCTAACCGACTGAGCGAATCGCGCGATGGGACGCTCCCGGTGTGGCTCGAGGCTCCCATCTCAAAACTTGCTCCCGGCAACTATGATTGCCAAGTGAACCTCATTGATGAATTCGGCCGGAAATTCGCGTTTCCGCGCAGCCCCTTGGCCGTGTTGCCCGTAATACCCACCAGTCCGCCCCCACCTCCACCGGCATAGATCCGGTCAGGCTTAGCGGCCAAAGATCAGAGTTCGAGGTGATTAATGGTGATCGTACTCGTGATGACTGTTGGCGTGTGCTTGTGCTCCCGTGTTGTGATGCTCAACGCGAGGGCCGTTTTGATGGTAAGGCGTGGCATATGGATGAACGTAGACGCTCCGGTTAACCCACGTGCGTGTCCACGACCGGTTGTCGATCAAGATGGTGTGCTGGGTCCAGCCAAAACCTATGCTCCCCCAGCCCCAAGGACTAAATGCTCCGCCGATCGTTATTCCGGGGCCAAATCGAATTACACCGGCCGCGAAGATTCCGGGGCGCGGGCGTACAAACACAATTAGGGGGTTGTAGTAAGGAACATAATAGAAGCCAGGTTGGACAGGCAGAATTTCTATGTAGCCCGGTCCCGCCACCACTCGTAAGTACGCGCTATCGCGGAGGTAGCCATAGCTGTAAGCTTCCTGCCGCAAACGTTGTACTTCGTCCATGATCTGATCCCTCTGACTGAGCACGGCATTACCTAGTGCTCGAGTCCATCCCATGTACTGAGCCATGTAATTGAGGGCGCTTGGAAACGGTAATAGCGCAATTACGCTAGGGGACCACGGCAGATTGTCCTGTTGAATGGCCTGCGCCAACCCTTGGTCTCTCAAATAAGAGTGCTGGTTTGCCCAGCCTGCTGCATCGGGGATCTCTTGCCAGTAGGTGGACGCTGTAAGCACTTGCGCTAGCAGTCCATCAGGATAGAGGGCGATCGGAGAAACCAGTTGATCCAATTGCTGCGGCGATAGTTGGGGCGGCGCGCTGTACTGGGGCGGGGGATATTGCCCCTGCGGGTACGGACCTTGCGGATACTGGCTTTGCTGTGGCGGAGGATTCTGCCCTTGCGTGTACGGACCTTGTTGTGGCGGAGGGTATTGGGTTGCGGGCGGATACTGCCTCTGTTGCGGAGGGTATTGACCCTGATCCGGCGGATTGGACTGGCCGGTTTGTGGATATTGACCAGGCGGCGGATACTGCTGCTGAGCATCCTGCGCCAAAACGGGCGTCGCCGCACCAGCGGCAAAAAGTATAACTCCCAGAAGTATTGAAAGAGGTCTGTTTGATCGCATTGCACTTATACCTGGCGGCCTCTAGTTTTCGTTGTCTGAGACCGCTCCCAACGTATTGACGCCACGGCTCCGGCGAAGGATACGGCGATGGGCCGGGCCTCGATTAAGCCTGTTTAAGACCCGTTAAGCGTGCTTGTACTTGGGTAGTAACCATCGCGAGCATGAACGGTGAGGCCTTTTTTCTTGACGGTGAGATCGATTTTGCGGAAATTACTTTCGCCGCTGGAGTTGTCCGACGTGTAGCCAATGGTGTACTGATGGCGGAGCTCTTCTTCAATCGAGGCGTAGATGTCATTGACGGATTTCTTTTTGGTCACTTCGAAGTAGCCGCCGCCGGTTTGCTTGGAGATCTGTTTCAAGATTTTCTTGCCGTCGGGGCGCTCCATGCCGCCGCCACGGCCGCCTCCACGGCTTGGCCAACCTCCATCACCGTGACGGCCCATGCCGGGGCCGCCCAAACCGCGATTGAACGAGGGCTGTTCATCGTCGGCGATGCGAATGGCATAAGCCATTGTGCTAGTGCGATTGGCGGATGAGATACATTCTTCCAGTGAGATCTTACTCGCGTTATCTTCGCCGTCCGTAAGCATCATGAGCGCTTTGCGTCCGGACTGTGTTTTCATTATTTCGTTAGACGCCAGGTAGATGGCATCGTAAAAGGCATTGCCGCCGCCACCGTGCCGGTAGCCGCCTCCTCTTCCTCCACCTCCTACGCCCGACCAGCCGCCACCATTCCCACTGCCAGTGCCGGCGCCGTTATTCGGGTCACGGTTAGCACTGCTAAACCGGGGTGTGTCGAGCAGATTGAGAGCCTTTTCGAGGCGCTCACGGGAGGAGGTTAAATCCTGGAGCATTAAATCCTGGAGCAGTTTGACATCGTGAGCGAAGTCGATTAGAAACGCTTTGTCCTTTTCCGGGCGCAGGACTTGTTCGAGGAACGAGTAACTGGCTTGCCGCTCGGTCGGGAGCATGCGGCGCTCGCTCATGCTGGTATCGACCAAGAGGCCGAGCGTCAAGGGAAGGTCCGAAGAAACGACACTATCGAAGTACACCGTAAGAGCGTCGTAACAAGTTTGGAACGAACGCGACGCCCTACTTGGGAGAGGCTTTCACACCTCCAGATTCGTCTCTCCCCTTTCTTTTCATTTCGTCTGCGCCTTCGCGCAGCGGTGTGAACAGCGTCGCCAGAAGATCCGGACGAGTCACATAACTCGGCTGTGACGTGGAATTGAAATCTCTCACGTTACCAATGCCCACCCTGCTCAAGCTAGCGCTGGTTGGCGGCAGAAACCCCGTAAAGGTTCCGGCCGCTCTTTTCCTGTTGCTTTCAGATACTTGCCGGCATCCATTACCAGGGAAGCACAATCGGCATGGATTCTAAACCAAAACTGACTGACTGGCCTGTCTTTAAGCAGTTTCAAAACTGCGACCTGCACGCCCTCGGCGAAACTGCCGCCTCGCCCCGCACGCACGCTCTTGAAGCGCGTACCAAGAATGTCGATAAAGTCGTCGCGTCAGTATGTCCCTACTGCGCTGTTGGATGCGGCCAGTTGATTTATGTGAAAGACGAGAAGATTGTCGATATCGAAGGCGATCCAAACTCTCCTATTTCGGCGGGCTGTCTGTGCCCGAAAGGTTCCGCCACCTTCCAGCTTGTAACCAGTAGGCTCCGCGAACAGCAGGTGCTCTATCGGCGCCCTCAGGCCACGTCATGGGAGGCCATTCCGCTTGATCAGGCAATGGAAATGGTCGCGCAGCGGGTCAAGAAAACTCGCGACGAGAATTGGCAACCGGAAACGGCTGACGGCACAGTTGTCAACCGCACCTTGAGCATTGCGCATCTTGGCGGCGCTACACTCGACAACGAAGAGAACTATCTCATCAAGAAGCTCTTCAACAATCTCGGCATCCTTCAGATAGAAAATCAGGCCCGTATTTGACACTCCTCTACGGTCCCCGGTCTGGGGGCCTCGTTTGGCAGAGGCGGTGCCACCACTTCGCTGCAGGATCTTGGGAACGCGGATTGCATCGTCATCCAAGGTTCGAATATGGCGGAGAATCACCCGGTCGGTTTCCGCTGGCCCATGCTCGCCAAGCAGCGCGGAGCCAAGATCATCCACGTCGATCCGCGCTTCACCCGCACCAGCGCGGTCGCGGACATCCACGCCCCCATTCGAGCCGGAACTGATATCGCATTCCTCGGCGGCTTGATCCGCTACGTTTTCCATCACGAACGATATTTCAAAGAGTACGTGCAGGCTTATACCAATGCCTCGGCGATCATTTCCGACGACTATCGCGACACAGAAGACAGCGACGGATTATTCAGCGGTTGGGAGTACGGCAAAGGTCAGTACGAAAGCGGCAGTTGGACTTATAAAGGCGTCGAACGCGGATCTCGGGACACTCACCAGGTTGCCGAATCGCACGCCGAAAAAGCTACGCATTTCCGCACCGGCCAGCCTAAAATCCACGAGCGCGACGAAACGCTCGAAAATCCACAGTGTGTCTTCCAGATTGTAAAGCGCCACTACGAACGCTATACGCCCGAAATGGTGGAAGAAGTGTGCGGCACGCACATCAATCTGTTCGAGAAGGTTGCCAAAACTATCTGCGACAACTCGAACCGCGAGCGAACCACCGCTTTCTGCTACGCCGTGGGCTGGACCCATCACTCGATCGGGGCGCAGATCATTCGCTGCTGCTCGGTGCTGCAACTGCTTCTCGGCAACGTAGGGCGGCCAGGCAGCGGCATCATGGCCCTGCGCGGGCACGCCACTATTCAAGGTTCAACCGATATTCCGACGCTCTATAGTCTGCTGCCCGGCTATCTGCCGCAGCCGAAAGCCGGCTCCGACAACTCTCTCAAAGACTACATAGAAAACTACACTCCTCATGCGGGATGGTGGACACAGTTTCCAAACTACATGGTGTCTCTCTTGAAAGCCTGGTACGGAGATGCGGCTACGCCGGAAAACGATTATTGCTTTGCGCACATTCCACGAATGACCGGCGATCACTCCCACATGACCACCGTCGCCAATATGGCCGATTGCGACATCAAAGGCTACTTCGTGATGGGAGAAAACGCAGTTGTCGGTTCGCCTAACGCCGCCTTGCAGCGCAAAGGGCTGCGCAATCTCGAGTGGCTGGTTGTCCGCGACTTTTCTTTGATCGAAACTGCCGAGTTCTGGCGCAATTCACCCGAGCATGAGAGCGGAGAAGTGCGAACGGAAGACATCGCAACTGAAATTTTCTTCTTCCCGGCAGCCACCCACGCCGAAAAAAATGGCAGCTTCACTCAAACGCAACGCCTGGCCCAATGGCATCACGCCGCTATAGAACCGCCCGGCGATGCGCGCAGCGAGCTGCATTTCGTGTATCACCTGGGCAAACGCTTGAAGGAGCTGTACGCCAGGTCGAGCGATCCAAGAGACCGTGCAATTCAGGATCTTACCTGGGATTACAGCGTCGAAGGCCGCATCGAAGAACCGAAAGCGGAAGAAGTGCTGGCCGAGATCAATGGTTACACTGTTGCCGATCGGAAACCGGTCAGCGCTTACACGAAATTGAAAGACGACGGTTCAACGGCCTGCGGCTGCTGGCTTTACACGGGCGTCTACGCCGATGGGAAGAACCACGCCGCCAGCCGCGAGCCCTCCACCGATCCTGAGCATCTAGGCCATGGATGGGGTTTCGCCTGGCCGGCTAACCGCCGCATCATGTATAACCGCGCCTCAGCTGATCTGGACGGAAAACCATGGTCGGAACGCAAGAAACTCGTTTGGTGGGACGACGCAAAGAAACACTGGGTGGGCAACGACGTGCCCGATTTCGTGGCCGACCGGCCGCCCAGCTATCGTGCGCCAGCCGATGCGAAAGGTACCGCTACCATTTCCGGCGATGACCCGTTCATCATGCAGCCCGACGGGAAAGGCTGGCTCTTCGCTCCAACCGGCATGCTAGACGGCCCGATTCCTTCGCACTATGAGCCCTTCGAATCACCGGTGCGCAATTCTCTTTACCAGCAGCAATGTAATCCGGTGCGCATCGAATATCCGCGCAAAGAAAACGTGTTGGCTCGGCCCTACGATGATGAACGGTTTCCATATGTACTCACCACCTACCGTTTGACCGAGCACCACACATCAGGGGCCATGTCGCGCTGGCTTTCCTGGCTCTCTGAATTGCAACCCGAAATGTTCTGCGAGGTTTCGCCCGAACTGGCCCACGATCTCGGTCTCAAAAATGGCGGCTGGGCAACCATCTCCAGCGCGCGGGGAGAAATAGAAGCACGCGTGCTCGTCACCGAACGCATGAAGCCGCTGAAGATGGGACGCCGCTTCATCCATCAAATTGGCTTGCCTTACCACTGGGGCAACACTGGGCTTGTGAAGGGTGATTCAACCAATGAGTTGCTGGCCTTCGGCGCCGACGCGAACGTCTCTATCATGGAATCGAAAGCCATCACCGGCAATATTCGCCCAGGCAGGCGCGACCGCCGCAAGGCCAAACCGTTCTCACCGGATTTTGCGCCCGATGACCGCCTGCGCGATGCGCCCCAAACCGGTACTCAACCGGTAGGCAAGCACCAGGTGCATGCTCCCGAAGCAAAGCGAGGAGATCAAACCTAGCATGGCGACCGGCTTCTTTACAGACACCACACTTTGCATTGGCTGCAAAGCTTGCGAAGTCGCTTGCAAGCAGTGGAACCAGTTGCCCGACGACGGTTATCACTTCAGCGGCATGTCGTATGACAACACCATGGCGCTCGGAGCATCTACCTGGCGCCACGTGAGCTTCATCGAGCGTCCCGCGCCGATCAGCGGCGCCGAAACCGGGCTTTCCTGGCTGATGGCTTCCGATGTTTGCAAACATTGCGCGCGCGCCGGTTGCCTCGAGAATTGCCCAACGGGTGCCATCATCCGCACCGAATTCGATTCGGTCTATGTACAACCCGACATCTGCAATGGTTGCGGCTATTGCGTCTCCGGCTGTCCGTTCGGGGTGATCGATAGGAACCATGATGATGGCCGTGCCTGGAAATGCACCTTGTGTTACGACCGCCAGAAAGACGACATGACACCAGCGTGCGCCAAGGCCTGCCCCACCGCTTCTATCAAGTTCGGCGAAGTAGATTACTTGCGAGAGGAAGCCAAGAAACGCGTCGGCGAATTGCACGAGCTTGGCGTGAAGGAAGCTTATCTCTACGGCGAGAACGCTGCGAGCCAGCCAGGCACTGGCGGCCTCAATGCATTTTTCCTGCTGATCGATAAACCTGAAGTTTACAATCTGCCGCCAAACCCCGAAGTTCCTACTCAAAAAGGCAAGAAGAGCTGGATTTCGACCGGCATCGCGGCGTTCGGCCTCTCCATGGTTGCCATTGCATCAGTCATGTTAGGCAATTCCGGGCGAGACCAGTGATGGCGCCACTTGGCAACGATTTGCACGATGACGGCCGCAATATAGACCGACACCTGGGAATGTTATCGGGTGAAGCCGCCGGTCAGCGCACGTTAAGCACGAAGCACGACGTGGCGCTTCATTCGCAGGCTTTTCCTTATGTACCGAGTCAGCAATCGACCATAAGTCCCAGTTACTACGGCCATCCCGTGTTGAAGCAGCCGACATGGATCTGGTCGATTCCTACTTATTTCTATGTTGGCGGCGTGGCCGGCGTCAGTGCCGCATTCGCGGCGGCCGCCCAGGTCTTTGCGCCGGATTCCATGCGCTCGCTGATCACTCACGGGCGCTGGATTGCAACCCTGGGGGGCGCCATGAGCGCGGGACTGCTTGTCCATGACCTCGGACGCCCCGAACGATTCCTCTATATGCTTCGAGTCTTTCGCCCGACTTCCCCGATGAGCATGGGTTCATGGATCCTTGCGACATTTTCGACCTGCATAGGAGGGGCCGCTGTTTTGCCGCTGGGCCCTCGCTTCTTCCGCCCGCTCGCCAGTCGGCTCGGATTAATTGGCGGCGTTCTGGGCCTCGGTTTGTCGGGCTATACAGGCGTTTTGATTTCGCAGACCGCGGTGCCCGTCTGGCAGGAGTCATACCGCACCATGCCGGTCATGTTTCTGGCCTCCGGTACTGCGGCCGCGGCGGCGTTCCTCGAATTTTTTCGCTTCAACCGACCAGAAACCAGAGCTATCGAACGCTTCGGCCTCATCGGCAAGATCACGGAATTAGCTTCGGCGGTCGTTCTCGAGCGTGACGCGAGCCAAATCGCGCGAGTAGGGCGTCCGCTCAAAACAGGGCTGAGCGGTTTCCTCTGGCAAACCGCTAAAGTCCTTACCGCAGCCGGAATTATTCTGTCGCTCACACCTGGCAATAGCCGCGGCAAGCGCATTGCCTCCGGTCTCATCGGCACAGCCGGAAGCCTGTTTCTGCGCTTTGGAATCTTCTACGCAGGCAAAGTCTCGGCGCGTGACCCGCGCTCAACTTTCGAACAGCAGCGGCACTGAGCCCAGGATCCGCGCGAGATCGTCGCGCTGGTAATGAGCCGATTCAGGCGCCGCGCCTTGGGCAACGCCCGGCTGCTACTCACCTTGCGTCCTTGTTGGCCAAGATCTCGGCCAGGCGTTCCAGAGTCTGGTTCAGCCCCTCGACTGTCCCAAATTCCTTGACTACCCTTGCGCGTTCGGCCGCCGAATCGAAGACCATTCGCACGGTAAGTTTGGTCTTGCCCCTTTTTCGGCGAAAGTCACCGTTGCGCGAAATTGCGCGCCGCTATGGGAGTAGACCAGGCGCTCTGGTTTGAGAACCTCGATATAGACGATTTTATCTAATACTCGATGCCATCAGGACCGTGTATGACATACCGCCAACCGCCGCCGGGTCTCACGTCAATCTGGTAAGTGGCAGTTGTAAAACCTCTTGGCCCCACTACTGCGACACGTGTTTCGGATCTGTCCACATCTCAAACACGAGTTCTCTTGACGCATCGAAGACACGCGATCCGACGATTTCCCGATCGGCAGTGCTGGTCATGTCATCAATTTTTAAACGGGCATGACCTGTGGACACCTACGGGCCATGAAAATGGTTTGGGCGTTGCGTGGAGGCACTTGGATGGAGAAGCTGAAGCCACGCAGACCGGGAAGGCCGTGGTTCTTGTTGGTGGTTCGACCCAGAATTTGCAAACTGGTCCGGCTGGCGCTGTAGAGAACCTAAGGATGGTACCTAGAGCCCGATAAGCAAAGGTCGTTGTTGTTGCGCTGGCTCCGGTCATGCGGGAAGGAGCGACGCATGAAGAGGTTTTTAGAATGCTGTGCCGGTATCGATATTGGCAAGCGCGAAGTAACAGTGAGCGTGCTGATCGGTCCGCCAAATGAGGAACCCAAAGAGGATACTCGGACGTTCGACACCACGGTGCCCGCGTTGACGGAGTGCCGCGATGGGTTACTTGGCCTGGCCTGCGCGACGGCGGTGGTCGAAAGTACGGGCTCGTATTGGATTCCAGTGTGGAATGTGGTGCGAGAGGGAATCGCAGTCATTGTGGCCAATCCGGAGCACGTCAAAGCACGACGGGCGAGAAGACCGACCCGGAAGATAGCCGCCGACTGGCCGAACGGCTGCGGGTGGGCGACCTACGAGGCAGTTTTGTACCCAGCGAATAGATCCTACAGCTGCGGGAGTTAACGCGACGGCGCAAGCGTGTGCTGGGCAATGCCAACAGTGAGCGAAACCGCATCCAGAAATTATTGGAACGCGCGAATATCAAGATCGACAACGTGGTAAGCGCTGTATTCGGCATCTCCGGGCAGCGGAGTCCGGAAGCCCTGCTTCGCCAGCCAGAGATGCAACCGGCGGACCTCGCGCGACTAGCGAAGGGTCGTTTACGGGCCAAGCTGCCGAGGTTAGTGGCGACGCTGGAAGGCCATCGGCTCGACGATCACGTGCGCTGGATGATTCAACATAGTCTCGATCACCTGGTCTTTTTGGAGAAGCAACTCGCCGAACTTGCGGTCCAGATGTTGGAGCAGCTCAAGCCGTTCGAGCGCGAGTATGAGTTGCTACAAACGATTCCGGGCGTGGGGGCGGACACAGCCGCTGTTCTAATAGCTGAAACTGGGGGCAATATGGCGCAGTTTCCGAGCGAACGGCATTTGACGAGCTGGGCAGGAGTTTGTCCGGGCAACAACAAATTGGCCGGGAAAGAGAAGAACAGCCCTATCAAGCGCGCCAACAAGTGGCTGCTTGCAGCGCTGGTGCAGGCGGCCTGGGCGACTGTACGACAGCGTGGGTCCATCTTCAAAAAGCGCTTTTATCGGCCGACGCAGCATCGCGGCAGAAAGCGAGCGGTGATTGTCGCGGGCCGCTTGCTGCTGAGCGTTGTTTGGCAGCGCAGCTCAGCGCGGGTCGAGTCGAGAGTCGCGCCGGGCGCCAGCCGGCCAAATACATCCGTCATACGATGGACCACCCGGTGACCGTCGTCGCCGAGAAATGGTGAGGGCTAGTCACGATGTTAGCTATGATTTCGGTTTCCGCCGGATACGCTACCGAAAGTTCCAGCACGCCCACGATAGTGGCCGAGCGCGTGCCGAGCCGGACAGTTTTGCCGAGCACGGATAGATCACTCTTAAGTCCGGTCGTCCAGAAACGTAAGTGAGCACCATTGCCCCGGCGGCGCCAGGCCCGTCGTCTTCGAGCGTCGAGCAGTCTGCCCAGCGATGGATGGAGTCCTCATCACTTGAAAATAGGATCCGTCGACCACCCCGCCCGAACTTCGCGCGGTTCTCCGAGACCGATCAAGGTGAAGCCCATGGTGGAGAAAGTGCCGAAGCTGCTCACTGTTTTGACACGCGCTTGCACATCCTGAATTTCCGGGATTGAGAACGTGGTGTTTTCGATGTCGAGGCCGCGCGCGCTCTGGCGGATGTAGATCAGCCGGTCCTCGTCCCGGTTTCACGAGAGGTCGCAGCAGCACCCCGCGCACCACGCTGAAGATGGCAGCATTTGCGCCGATGCCGAGAGCCAGCGTGAGTACTACAGTAGCGGTGACCCTTTGCTGCGGGGGAGGGAACAGGCGGCGACTTTTGATGTCGTGCGAGAACGTCATGATGATTGCTCCCTTGACTCTGGTTCCAGTAGTCCGGTCAGAGGATCCAGGCTTTCGTTCCAACCTTGCAGAACGCTGCGTGTGATGATCGAATCGACAAAGGTTTGTCGTAAGCGAACATGAGTCCTTCCTCTTTGTTCTGCGAATGTTACGGTCGTCGGCGCTTCGCGGTCCGGCTCGTCCTGCAAAACACCGCTGAAGACAAGCCGCTCCGGCTCGACGATTTCGTGATAAACGACTTTCACCTAGCAGTCCCGGCCCCGTGCGACCGCATGCAAAAGCGATAAGCGCCGCCGGGGCGGAAATCCATCTCGTAGACAGTCAAGCTGAGGCCGCTCGGCCCCACCAGCGCGCCAATCGCGTAGGCTCGATCCAACACTTGAAGACTAGGTCGCGCGATGCAGCGAAGACGCGCGTGACGACGAGTTCTATCTCCACTGGATCTTAGCGGGGCTTCCTTTCAAGCTGCTTACGGCCATGCTTTATCTCCTTTTTTCAATTCGCGCAAATAATTGTCCAGACGATCGAAACTTTGCTCCCAGAAAACGCGATACTACTCCACCCAGTCGGCGATGTCCTTGAGTGGATCTGCCTCCAGCCGGCAGGTCTCCACTGCGCCTTGCGGCTACACGCGCGACCAGTCCGGCGCGCCAGGACTTTCAGGTGCCTGGAAATGGCGGGAATGCTCATCTCGAATGGTGCAGCGAGTTCGGTGACCGAGGCCTCCCCTGAAGGGAGACGCGCCAGGATCGCGCGCCGGGTAGGATCGGCGAGCGCTGCGAACGTAGCGCTGAGCTGGTCGGGCCGCATAGCAGAGGCGAACCCTACTGGTTAAATAACCATTAAGTTAAACATATGCCGAGGCGCGACTCGATGTTAAGCCCAAAAGAAAGGCGGATGCGGGTTTGCGGGAGCTCTGGTTGCCTTTTACCTGAGCGACATTGTTTCGGGTGTCTGCCATAGTGTCGCCACAGTCAAGATGCCCTGCGTGACTAAGGCGGCACCGATGATGAGTACGAAACCTTCAAAATGCTGCGTTCCAAGGATCCTCAAGATGGCCCAGCCTCCGAGGAACGCGATCGCGACGGCTCCCATCATCACTATGTTGCGAAAGGCAGAGCGTCCGCCCAAAAGGATGCATGCCAAGGTAGCCAACCCCTGAACGGCAATGCAGGCGGCAATCACGGACCGTCCCACATAGCCAGGATGTTTAAGGATGCTTTCCATCACTCCTAGCCAGACTCCCGCCGCCACAGTAAACAACGAGCTCAAGGTCAAGAGTTGTTTCACGAGCGGTCCTCCTACAATCTGATTGGTTGTGAGGCTTATCAGCTGACGCACGTACCAGTTATTCGCTTGCCCGGAGCCGAGTCGGGGAAGTTTTTCTTCCCTGTACTCCTCCAACAGGTCTCCGGAAATCGTGTCGCGGTCGCGCGGATTCAGGAAAAGCAAAAGCATCCGTTGCAACCAAGGCGGCGGCGCATCTGAAGTCATGCCTGGCGCCCCAATGGCCACCCTGTGCCATGCCACATCTGCTCGAGTACGGTCTTTGATTTGTTCAGTGCGTTGGCACCAGCCGCGGAAAGCCGGTAATAGCGGCGCGCTCGGCCACCGCGTACGGGCGTTCCTTCGACCAGCCGGGATGAGATCAGGCCCTTTTGCTCCAGCCGGTCGAGTGTGGCGTAAACGGCCCCTGCCGGAACTTCGCGATCCAGAGCAATCTGTACGCTGCGCAGAATAGCGCGTCCATACGCCTCAGTTGCCAGGTTGACTACCGCCAGCAATACTACCTGCTCGAACGTGCCAAGTAGCTCCGCCACTATGCCTACATTGTAGGCATAAGGAAAATCGTTGTCAAGCAGAAGACAACAAGGAAGCTTCGTATCAACTTCAAAACGTAAACCGCACGCCGAGTTGGGCGGCAAAGGGAATGCCTACGGTTGTGCCGGGGCCGAAGAAATCGCCCAGTGCACCGGCGGGGATGCGAAGCTGATTAGGATTTCGAACAGGCTGGGTCTGCGAACATGATGAGTCGAAGCAGAATGCGGTGATGTTGTACGGATTGTTGACCGGGAAGGGAAGGCCTGCAACGTTCGTGACGTAATTTGCTCCCGGATTATTTCGATTGAAGAGATTGAAGAACTCGATAAAAGGCATGACAGCCCAGCGATCGTGGAAGGTGAAAGGGCGGGCGACACGCATATCCACCTGTATGTAGGGAGTGCCACGAAGTTCATCCAAAGTTGTCTGCACTCCATTCACCACCGCGCGGTCATCGAGCGTATCGCCGAGGCCATTCACATCCACCGGAGTCGTGAGCGTGAAAGGCCTTGCACTCTCTACCTGACTCAAGGTGGTTATTTCAAAACCACTCGGGAGGTATACTGTTCCCGCCAAAACGAAGCGGTTTCTTACATCTTCGCCGGATGGGCCGTAATCACCCTTGCGGAAAGCATCAAGCGGATCGCATACCCCATTTACGTAGTCGAAGAGTTCGCCGAGTACGCAACCCCAAGTCTCGGCGCTCGAAAGCGTGTAGTTCATGATCAGCTCAAAGCGCCGCGAGACGTTTCCCTGCATATGGATCGACAACCCGTCATAGCGGGAACGATTATCGGAGCGGTATACGGCCAAATCCGGAACGTACTGCTGTTGGGAGGCCGCGTCAGCCGCGTAAAGCGGTGAGAACAGTGTGAACCCGGCTTGATACTGATAGCGCCGGTAAGCGTGTACTCCTTGCTCGTGCGTCCACTCCGCACTCACTCTCCAATTTGCATTGAAGGCATGTTCGATGTCGGCGGTAGCGTGGAAGGCATATGGAGTCTTGTAACCTGGATCGATAATCGCGCCCGAGCCCTCATTCGCAGCGCCCGGGAGACACCCTGAATCGCCTGGAGCCACGCACACGCCGGGAAGGGTATTTACGGCCTGAAACGCCGTCACCCAGCCGTTCTGTGCAAGATCGTTGTAGAACAGACCTACGCCGGCACGAATAACGGTGCTCTTGGCGGGTCCGAATGCGTAAGCAATACCGAGCCGGGGCGCGAATGCCGTCCGATAATCCTGCGGCGCAGCAGGAGTTTTAAAGAGCGAGATATCTAAAGCTTTAAGCGTCAAGAGTGCGGGATTTTCAGTTTGGGATCGGCCTGAGGCGGTGAAGAGTCCGAAGGTGGTGTCATAGCGCAGTCCGTAATTGATCGTCAGATTGGGCTTTGCTCGCCAGGAATCCTCCACATACAATCCGAGCCGCTGAAGATTCTGCGAGAAGCTGCCGTCGCCGTTTGGAGTGCCGGTGCAGCTGGTTCCCGGCGTGACCTGTAAGGTGTCGGTGGGACTGCACGCCAGATCTACCGCAAACTGTTGTGGATCACTCACGTAATCCGTCGGGTTCATGGTGAAAGTGGTTACGTGTTCCGAGGTAGCAGCGAGTGCGCCGCTTAGCACTGGTTCATGGATGAAGTCCGCGCCAAAGCTTGGTGCGTGCCTTCCCGAGGAGTGGTTTACGGCATAGCGGAACTGGTATTTCTCTTGATTGCGCAGTATCGGAAATGCCGTTATCGGCGTGACAAACTGGTTATCACCAAACGTCTCGAAGCCGGATATTGTCTGCGATGTCGAGCTGAAGGGAAACGCCAGCGCAAACCCTATGTTTGAATTGCGCGCCGCTCTAAGGTGTAGGTAACTCGCCTCAAAAGTGAACGAGCCCAGCCAGGTGGGAGTGAATGTGTACTCCTGGCCGAGCACGAGGTTCAGATAGTTGGAGTGGGAGGTGGCCCCGGTCGACGGCAAAGTGGCCTGTTGCACGAATGCATTATCGGTCGTGTAGTTGTCGAAAGCCGCTCGAAGAAACCACTGCGATCGAGGCGACTGCGACCAGTCGAAGCGCAGAGTACCCATGTGATCGCGGAATGGAATCGGGACCGTGTCCGGCACCTGAATCGTCCTTACACCAGGAATCAATCCCTCCGATGCCAGCGATGCCAATGCGTTGAACTGCATCAGACTGGCTGGGCTGTAGGCGATGCTTGCTTTTTCGTGTACTGCCTCGACAGACGAGAAGAACCATAGCTTGTCTCTTTTGATGGGACCGCCGAAGGTGCCCACATAATTCTGCCGGGAGAACGGCTGTTTCGGCAGAGGTGCAGGATTCTCAATCGGGTAGCGCGCATTGAGCGCCGCGGCGCGTTCGTAGAAAGCCGCTCCTCCATGCCACTGGTTCGTTCCATGCTTCGTTGTAATCACAACGGAACCGCCGACTGTGCGCCCGGTATCGGCTTCTTCCTGGGAAGTTCTTACCGCGAATTCCTGGGTCGCATCGGGAGAGAAATTTTGCAGGAAGCCACCGATGTAGTCGTCCGAGTTGTCTCCGCCATCCACGGAAAGAACGTCGTTCAGTCCAGAACTGCCTCCAAAGGAAACAGCGGTAATGCGCGCCTTGGTTGGGTCGGATGGCTCCACGGGTTCTGTCCCGGGAATCAGGTAGGCAATATTGGCGAAGCTGCGATTCGCCAAAGGGATGGTTCCCAGGTCTCGCGAAGCCACGACGCCGCCCTCCACCGCGCTGGCCGTATTCATTGGCTGAGTGGTAATGGAAGAGCCTTGACCCCGCACCTTAACTGTTTCGCGCAGAGAAGCTGGCATCATGATGACCCTGATTTCGCGCACGGAGCTGACCTGGACGATCACCGAGGACCTGGCTTGGCCGAAACCAATGGCCTTTGCGACTACTTGGTAGTTGCCAGGCAGCAAGTCATCGAAGCGAAATTCTCCCTTCAAGTCGCTGGCGGTCTTGCGTTCTGCGGAGGAGTCGGTTTGTTGAATGACGATCGCCGCGGATCTGATAGAGCCGCCGCTCTGATCCAGGACAGTTCCGATCAAGCTGGCGCGAAAATCCTGCCCGGATGACAAGCAAGCCATCGCTGCCAGCAACGTCAATAGGCCCATACAAGAGCTCTTTACGAAGGCATGTTTGTGCATCGAGTTTGAAATAGCTGAAGGTAGCACGCCCGGAGCGGGCGCCGGTGCTTCTGGTTTAGCTTATTTCTTCAACTGAACAACGTCGATCTCCTGCAGCAATTTCAAAGATCGTGCCAGCCGCTTCTCGTGGGGCACTACGATACGGACCGGCCCCTCATTGGCTGGGAGCGGCTGCCCGTCGCGCCTATCCGCCACGATGATATCCGCATCCACCACCGTTGGATCGAGCTCTGCCAGGGCGTAAACGACTTCGTAACGATCGCTTGCCAGAGCAGCCACATAGCTCGAAAGCTGTTTTCCATGTAGTCCCTTGGCGAAATCGACGCCCCCTGGGCGAGTACGTCGTGCAGCAGCGCGCCTTCATAGTTGATCTGCTTGCCATGGTCGTTTAAGACGGCAGTGCGTCGCGGCAGCTTGGCAAGATCCACCGCAGCAATCGTCGCCGGTGGCGCGTTATTGATCCGTAACACGATCTGTCCCGACGCCTGTGCGCTAAAAAGATTAGAGACAGAAGAATTGGGCGCATAGACTGTACTTTAACGTGCCAATGAGTTGACGTAACGCGGCCAACCCGGCGCTCGTCGGTAAGTAAGGCCTGAGAAGCCGGGCTCGTTACAGGCATGGTATTCTGACGCCAGCTCAAGCCTATGCATGGCTGAACTTCCGGGCAGTATATGTTTGAGTTCCTCTTCAAGTACCCGGCCAGTGTCTTTTCACGGGGAACTTTTGTGCTGTTGGGTCCATGGCCCAGGTGGGCGCTGTATAACGCAGTGATCGCGGCTGCGCTTTCGCTGGCAGGTTTCTGGTTATGGAAACGCCAGAGCACACTCCCGGCTTTCCGCCACGGACGGGCAATTGCGATTGGGTTACTGCAGTTGGCGACACTCGGGGTCCTGCTGCTGCTCCTTTGGGAGCCGGCCATCAGCGTCACTACCTTAAAGCCGCAGCAGAATATCGTGGCAGTAGTGGTGGACGCCAGCCGCAGCATGGGGCTCAAGGATGCGGCCAAGACGCGCGAGGAGCAAGCGGCCGATCTGCTGAAAGACGGGCTGCTTAAGAGCCTGAGCAGGCGATTCCAGGTCAGGCTTTACAGGCTGGGCGGCGGCGTGGAGCGGGTTTCCGGGCTGGATCAGATACACGCCAATCAAACGTCCACGCAGATCGGGCGAGGGCTGCGCCAACTGGCGGATGAGGCGGCCACCTTGCCGATCGGCTCAGTGGTATTGCTGAGCGATGGAGCCGACAATGCGGGAGGCATCGACGAGGCAACGCTCTCCGAGATACGGCGGCGCAGAATTCCTGTGAACACGATCGGCTTCGGTAAAGAGAAGCTGGAAAACGATATCGAGCTAGATGGGGCAGAACTGCCTTCGAAGGCTTTGCAGGGATCCCGCCTGCAGGCGCAGGTGAGGCTGCGGCAAAGCGGCTTTACAGGCAAACACGCGAGGCTTGTGTTAAGCGCGGACGGGACGGTCTTATCCAATCGAGAGATCACGCTGCACAATGCCCCGGAACAGATCGAGACGGTGGAATTCAACGCCGGCAAGGCGGGAGTTAAGAATGTAGATATAAAGGTCGACGCGCTGCCAGGAGAGACAAACACGGAGAATAACCGGGTCACGCGGATTCTTTCGGTGGACAACACTAAGCGGCGCATCCTTTATATAGAGGGCGAGCCGCGCTGGGAGTTCAAGTTTATTCGACGAGCGGCCGAAGATGACCCGGCGCTTCAGATCGTTTCCATGTTGCGCACAACCCAGAACAAGATATACCGGCAGGGCATAGCGAATGCGAACGAGCTAGCAGATGGCTTTCCGACAAAACCGGAAGAGTTGTTTGCGTTTCAGGGATTGATTGTTGGCAGTGTGGAATCGGCGTTCTTCACGAGCGGCCAGCAGCAGATGATTAAGGATTTTGTGGATCGGCGCGGGGGAGGGCTGCTCTTCCTAGGTGGCAGGTGGGCGCTCGCGGACGGGGGATACAACATTGCTCCCTTCGCCGAACTGCTGCCGGTCGATTTGCCTCAAAAACAGAATACGTTTCAGCGAAGCTTCGTGGCAGCCGAGTTGACGGACGCAGGCAAGCAGAGCCCGATCTGCCGGATCGAGGGCGATTCCGAAAAAAGCGCGGAACACTGGGAAATACTGCCCTATCTAGCGAACTATCAAGACCCGGGCACACCGAAGCGGGGCGCGGTGGTGCTGGCGAATATAAATGCAGGCGGGAAGCGGCTGCCGTTGCTGGCAACCGAGAATTACGGGCGCGGCCGGACCGCCGTGCTGGCGACGGCGGGCACCTGGCGATGGCGCATGCAGCAGCCGGCGACGGATACGAGCCAGGCCACGTTCTGGAAGCAGCTACTGCGCTGGACTGCGGGCGCGACACCATCAGAGGTAACAGCTTCGACACCGGATCAGAACCTCGGGGACGATGGCCGAGTACAGTTGCGCGCCGAAGTGCGGAACAAAACGTATTTGCCGGTGAGCGACGCGGAAGTCAGCGCAAATGTGATTCAGCCGGATGGCACCTCACAAAGTGTCAAGTTGATGCCAGAACCATCGACTCAGGGTCTTTATTCGGCTGATTGGAACGCGGCGATGCAGGGGTCTTACGTGGCGGAGGTGACTGCCAGGCGCAATAACGAGAAGCTTGGAACGGATGTACTGCCTTTTCGGCGCGAGGATGGGGTGGCGGAAAACTTTCATCGCGAGCAGAATCGCAGCTTACTCGAAAAATTATCGAACGAAACGGGCGGACGTTACTACACACCGAAAGACGATGGCCGATTGACGGACGAGATCTCGTATTCAGAAGCGGGCATTACATCGCGCGAGATGAAGGACTTGTGGAACATGCCGGTGATATTTCTCTTGCTGCTGTCGCTCAGGTCGGCTGAATGGCTGCTGAGACGCCGGTGGGGTACGGTGTGAGGGCGATCCCCTTATTGTTGCTGGTTGCGCTATCAGCACAGGCAGCAACTTACTACGTGACGATAGCAGGATTAGGCGGGACACCAGAGTACGAATCGCAATTCGCGAAATGGGCGTTGGAGCTGCAACACGAGTTGGAGAAGAACGGGACCGATACGCACGTGAGCACACTGGCGGGAAGCGCGGCCACACGGGAAGCGGTGCAACGGGCGCTGGCGAGCGTTGCCACGGAAGCCAAGCCGGAAGATGCATTTGGGATTTTCTTAATCGGCCATGGAAGTTTCGACGGTACCGATTACAAATTCAATCTGCCGGGGCCGGATCTTACCGCTTCGGAACTCGCTGCGCTTTTAAACAGGATTCCAGCTAGCCGACAACTGGTAGTGGATATGACAAGCTGCAGCGGGGCCGCGGTACCGGCACTTGCGCGAAAAGGCCGGATTGTGATTACTGCGACTAAATCCGGCACGGAGAAGAACGCGACCGTTTTTCCGCGTTACTGGATCGATGCGTTGCACGACCCAAGCGCCGATACCGACAAGAACGGGACCCTTACTACTCTCGAACTCTACCGCTACACAGCGCAAAAAACGGCCGCGTATTTTGAATCGGAAAAGCTGCTGGCGACCGAGCATCCGAGTATTACAGATACCGGAGCTACGACAGCGGTGCGCGATCCCAAGCCGGAAAACGGGCAAGGCTTGCTGGCGGCCCGCTTCGCCGTCATTCAGCCAGAGGGGGAGACGGTCAAATACATTACGCCGGATAAACAGAAGCTGGTGTCGAAAAAAGAGGACCTGGAAGCGAGGATCGACAGGCTGAAGTACGAAAAAGCTGCCATGGCGCCGGATCAGTATAAGCAGCAGCTCACCGCGTTGCTCCTTGAACTCGCGCGAACGCAGGCGGAGATTGACCGGTGAGCAAGATTAGCCGTTTGCTTCTTTCTTGCCTAATGGCAGGGTGGATGGCCCAGGCGCAATCGAGCGTCGAGAAGTGCCAGACGTTACGCCACCACGGCAAATTGAACGAGGCGCAAATTTGCTTCAGCGGCCTGTTGCATGAGACCGATCCGTACTTGCGAGCAGAAGCATATTTCGGCCTGGGAGAGTTCGACAGTGCGAACGAGGAGTTCCGCCAAGCTTACAAAGCTCAGCAAAGGTCGGCTCAAGTGAAGGCGGAATGGGGCCGCATGTTTCTGGAGCACTATCAGCCGAGCGATGCAGCTAAATTGTTTGCCGAAGCGCTCGAGACAGATCCGAATTATGCGCCAGCTTATTTCGGTTTGGCGCGCGTTTTCGCCCAACGCTTCGATAAGCGCGCGATCGATTTAGCCCAGGAAGCACTGAAACACGATCCGAACCTGGCGGAGGCACATGAGCTGCTCGCTTACCTGGCGCTGGAGGACAACAATCCGAAACTTGCCACGGAAGAGGCGCAGAAGGCGTTGAGCATTTCCAAGGAAGCGCTGGATGGAATGGCGGTGCTCGCCTCGATCGACTGGCTGGCGGATAAGCCGCAGTCCGAGTGGATAGATCGGATTTTGAAGATCAATTCAGTGTATGGAGAAGCGTATGCGACCGGCGCTCACTTTTTCGAGATCAACTACCGGTATCAGGATGCGATCTCTTATTACCGTAAAGCTCTGGCGCTGAATGAGGCGCTGTGGCCAGCGCGCTCCGCATTAGGAGTGAATTTGATGCGGTTGGGCGAGGAGCAAGAGGCGCGAGAGCAATTGACGAGGTGCTATGCAGCCCATTACAGAAATCCGGAGACGGTCAATTCACTGCGGCTACTCGATAGCCTTAGCAATTACGAGACTTTCAAAACGGCGACGACCGAGCTTCTTTTGAACCGTAAAGAGGCTGGCCTTTTGAGACCCTACATCGAGCCAGAGCTGCAGCGGGCCATTGCGGTTTATCAGAACAAGTACAAGATGAAACTGCCCGGTCCTGTTCGTTTGGAAGTGTATCCGAACCATGACGACTTCGTAGTGCGCACATTAGGACTACCCGGGCAAGGCGGGCTGCTTGGAGTGACGTTCGGTCTAGTGGTAAGCATGGACAGCCCGTCGGCTCGAGCGCCTGGAGCCTTAAACTGGGGCAGCACGATGTGGCATGAACTCAGCCACGTTTATGTGCTGACCGCGACCCATCATCTGGTTCCACGCTGGTTTACGGAGGGCGTCGCAGTGCACGAAGAAGGGGCCGTAGCACCCGATTGGGGCAGCCGGCTTACGCCCGACATTGTTGTGGCGTTACAGAAGAAACAACTGCTGCCGGTGCTGGAACTGGATCGGGGATTTGTGCGACCGCAGTTTCCGGGCCAGGTACTCGTGTCGTATTACGAAGCGGGAAAGATTTGCGATTTCGTCGCGCAGAGGTGGGGCGACGACGCGATTCTCGGGATGATCCACTCGTATGGGGCGCGCAAGACCACAACCGAAGCAATAGAGGAGAACCTGCACGAATCGCCCGCGGCATTCGATAAGGATTTCGCAGCGTGGCTGGAGAAGCAGACTGGCGGGACATTGAGTCATTTTGACGGATGGAAGAATGGTTTGAAGACTGCGCATGCGGATTTCGCGGCTGGAAAAACGGATGACGCGATTCGAGATGCACTCTCGATACGCGACCAGTACCCGGACTACGTTGGTGAGGGAAGCGCCTACGACTTGCTGGCGCAGGGCTATCTGCGGAAGGGCGACAAAACCGCGGCGATCGGTGAATTACGGCGATATCGCGATCAAGGCGGAACAAACGTTGAGCTACTCTCCAAGCTCGCTCATTTTGAAGTAGAGGCGGGACAAGCAAAGCAGGCGGAGCTTACGTTGATCAAGCTGAATTTCATCTATCCCGAAAACGAGGATACCCACCGGATGCTGGCCGCGCTTTCACTTACTTCCGGGAACACCAACACCGCCGTGCGCGAGAGCGAGGCGGCACTTGCGCTTAAGCCTTCCGATGTCGCGGAGACACGGTATCAACTAGCACAGGCCCTACGCGCGGCTCACCGTTTGAGCGAGGCAAAGGATCAGGTTTTATTGGCGCTCGAAGCGGCGCCCGATTTCAAACCAGCCCAACAGCTGCTTCTTCAGCTATCACAATAAAATATGTCGACACTTATAACAGCCGGTGTAGCCGACACAAGCGAAATAAAGAGCCGGGTGCGGCGATTCGCCGAAGCGCAGGAAGCGATTAAGCGCGAAGTCCATAAAGTAATCATTGGCCAGAATGAAGTAATAGAGCATCTGCTGATCTCGCTTTGCGTAGGCGGCCACTGCTTGCTGACAGGATTGCCAGGCACGGCCAAGACGTTGCTGGTGCGAACTATGGCGCAGACGCTCGGGCTGAAGTTCAATCGCATTCAGTTCACGCCCGATCTGATGCCTTCGGATATTACAGGTACGGACATCATCGAAGAGGACCAGGCAACCGGCAAGCGCTCATGGACTTTTGTGCAAGGGCCTATTTTCTCAAACGTGTTGCTGGCGGATGAAATAAATCGCACGCCACCGAAGACGCAATCCGCTCTGCTCGAAGCAATGCAGGAACTCTCGTGCACGGTGCGTGGCCATCAGTATCGAATCGAGCCGCCGTTCATTGTGCTAGCGACGCAGAATCCGATCGAACTGGAAGGCACGTATCCGCTGCCCGAGGCGCAGCTTGACCGTTTTCTATTCAATACAGTGCTCGACTATCTGACCGCCGATGATGAGTTGAAGGTAGTGGACCTGACAACGACTACGAATGTGCCGCAAGCGCAAACTGTCACGAGTGGAGAAGAGATTTTGGATTTTCAGCAGCTGGTTCGCATGACGCCGGTAGCTGAATCAGTGGCGAGGTATGCGGTGGACTTGGTGCGGGGCACGCGGCCTATCGAGAACGGTGTTCCCGATTTTGTGAAGAAATACGTCAGTTTCGGCGCAAGCGTCCGGGCAGCTCAATTTCTAGTCTTAGCGGGGAAGGTCCGCGCGCTGATGCACGGGCATTTCCACGTCTCGTATGAGGACGTTAGAGCGCTGGTGATACCGATACTGCGGCACAGAGTGCTGCTGAATTTTCATGCGGAGTCGGAGCGCCTGAGTTCGGATGAAGTGCTGCGGCAATTGCTGGAGTGGAAGAAAGCGCCGCGTGATTGAGTAGCAGGTTTCCTTGCCAACCGCTGTAGTTCCTAACCGATTTCTCGATCCCGCCGTACTGGCCGAGGTATCGAACCTCGAGCTTGTCGCGAAAACGGTTGTGGACGGGTTCGTGGCAGGATTGCACCGTTCACCGGATTTTGGCTTTAGCCAGGAGTTCGCGGAATACCGGGCGTACACGCCGGGAGACGATTTGCGGCACATCGATTGGAACGTATTCGCCCGGACGGAGCGCGCTTATTTAAAGCGCTACCGTGGTGAGACGAATACAGCCGTCCATGTGCTGCTAGATGTCAGCGCCAGCATGGGGTTCGGCTCGGGGCCGGTGAAGAAGATCGCCTATGCCAAGTTTCTGGCCTCGGCGATCGTCTACCTGGCACACTTGCAGCGGGACAGCGCGAGTCTTATTGTCTTTCACGAAGAGCTGGCCAACTTTGTTCCACCTTCGGCGCGGCAAGGCCAGCTTATGCGATTGCTGCGCGGCATCGATCAAGCGTCTCTCGGGCAGCGCACCAATTATCAAAGGCCGCTGTTTGAATTGCAGTTGTTTCTGAAGAGGCGCGGCGTGACGGTTCTGATTTCGGATTTTTTTGACAAACCGGAAGCCATTATCGAGACAGTGCAGCCGTTGCGGTTCCGAGGAAACGAGGTAATTCTTTTTCACGTGCTCGATCCGGGGGAAATCGAGCCCTTACTAGGCGAGGCAGCGTTGCTGGTGGACATGGAAACGGGCGAAACGCTGGAGACTTCGCCGGACTACGCGCATTCAGAGTATCGCCCGAAAATGGCTGCGCACATCGGTGAGTTGCGAGCTAAGTCTCAAGCGGCGGGGCTCGATTATTTCCTTCTAAGCACCGACCGGCCGCTCGACGCAGCGCTGCGCGAATACTTCTCGGTACGCCAGGGGAGGATCTAGATGGGTTTTCTCGCGCCCTGGTTCTTGATTGGCGCACTGGCAGTTGGCCTACCGCTTTGGCTCCACTTGCTGCGTCAATACAAGCGCACCCCTCAGCCATTCAGCTCGCTGATGTTCTTCGAGCGGCGAGTGCAAAGCTCGGTGAAGCACCGGCGACTGCGCTACATTGCGCTGCTTTGCCTGCGGATGCTGTTCGTTCTGCTGTTGACGCTCGCCTTTGCGAATCCCTTTGTGAACCGCTCGTCAACAGTGACGAACCGGCGCACAATGACAGTGATTGCTCTAGACCGTTCCTTCAGCATGCACGAGGGCAATCGAATGCAGCTGGCTAAGGACGAAGCAAGGCGATTGACGGACACTCTACCCGGCCAAACGTTGGCGCAAGTTTTAGCGGTAGATGCGCATGTGGAGGCTCTCACGCAACCAGGGGCAGCAGGACCAGACCTGAAGGGGGCCATCGACATGGTTGGGCCGAATGACCGCGCGAGCTCGTTCGGGGAATTTGCGCGCGCGCTGCGGTCAATGGAGCAGACAAGCGGAATGCATCTGGATGTTCACTTCATCAGCGACATGCAGCAGACATCGATGCCCGCCGACTTTCACGATTTGCAAGCTGGCCCTAACGTGACATTGCATCTGCATCGAGTGGGAGAGAAGAGTCCGCCGAACTGGGCGGTGGAGAACGTAAATGCTCCTTCGAGCGCGGACCGGAGCGCGCCGGCACGAGTGACGGCCACCATTGCCGGATGGAACACGCCCGCGGCGAATCGCAGAGTCTCTATTTTGCTGGATGGAAAGGAGCTGGCGGCGAAAGACGTTGCTGTTGGGGCGAGCGGGCGAGCGGCCGTCGAGTTTTCCGATTTCGCGGTGCCCTATGGCTGGCATAGAGGTGAAGTGCGCATGGAGCCTGGGGATGGATTACCACAAGATGATGCCTTTTCATTTTCAATTCAGCGGGAAGACTCGCGAAAGGTCCTATTCCTTTACGCAAGTACGCGCACTGGCCGTGGAGGCTTTTATTACAAGGCAGCGCTCGAATCGGGAACCGACGCCGGCTTGGAAGTCGAGGTTTTACCGGTAGCTGATGCCGGCGGCCGCGACTTCTCGCGCTTTGCTTTTGTAGTGCTGAGTGATGTGGGCGAGATGGATGGAAGTGTTGCAGATGCATTGTGCGCTTACGTGCAGAAAGGCGGCTCAGTACTTATCGCGGTCGGTCCGAACACGGCACGCACCGGAGTCATTCCGCTCTCAAAGGAGCAGTTCAGCGAGCAACGGCAAATGCAGTCGGCGGCCTATGTGGACAAGGCGAACGCCGCAATTGCCTCGGCCGGTCAATTCGAAAACGTGCAATTTTCGGAGACCGCCTCGTTTGCGCCAAAAGCCGATGCCCGAGTGATTGCGAAGTTCTCCGACGGCTCACCTCTGCTGGTGGAGGAACGCGCGGGCGAGGGCCGCAAGCTGATTTTCGCCTCCACTTTCGACAATTCTACAAATGATTTTGCGCTGCATGCATCTTTCGTTCCTTTCGTGGTGCAAACGGCTCGTTATCTGGCCAGAGTAGAGGAAACGCCGTCGAGCGTGGTAGCGGGTACACCAGTGACATTGCGATCTAAATCGAGCACCGGAGCAGCAGATGTGATCGGGCCCGATGGCAAGCACGAACTGAGCCTGGCGGAAGCAGCTAAAGCGTTCAGCTTCGATTTGGACCAAGGCGGGTTTTACGAAATCAGCCGCGCGGATGGGCGAAGGATAGTAGTGGCGGTACACGCGGACCGGCGAGAATCCGATTTACGAGCGATTCCGGACGAGACGCTCGAATTGTGGCGCAATACTGGAGATATTGCAGTTCGTGCGCCGGATTCGATTCAGCAGGCGCAAAAACGGCCGTGGCGTTTCTGGCGGTATCTTTTGGTTGCGGCAGTGGCGGCCGCTTTACTTGAGTCGGCATTTGGCAGCCGGTATTTGAGGGAAGAGAGGCGAACAGTATGACGGCACTCGAACAGGTTGACGATTACCTGAAACGGCTGAGAGTGCGGCTGCGTTTGTTCGCTGCCTCCAGGGGCTTCGCCACCGCCGCCGTGCTGGCCCTGACACTCACGGTGGCGCTGGTTGCGATATGCGACCGCTTTCAGTTCGCGCAGAGTGTTGTGTGGCCGATGCGCGTGCTGTTCTTCCTGGCACTGGCCGGCACGGTCTTATTCGCGCTGGCGATCCCGGTTGCGAAGCTGACAAAACGCCGGGTGACGCGGATCGCGGAACGCTCTGTGCCATCGCTGGAAGAGCGACTTTTGACGGTGGCAGAACACCGCGATCCGGCAAATCCTTTCACAGAGCTGGTAGCGGAAGATGTGCTCCGGATCGCCCAGAATAATCCGCCTGCAAAATTAGGATCCGCCCGGCTCACGTGGATCTTTGGGTCGACAGGCGCAGCAGCCCTGAGTGTGCTGGCTTGGCTGATTGCGGCGGGACCAGGCTATTGGGGCTACGGTGCTTCCCTGCTCTGGACTGGCTCGGCGCACGCGAACCAGCGTCCACTCTATGAGGTGACGGTGCAGCCCGGCAACAAAACGATCCGGCGCAAATCGGATCAGGCGATCAAGGCACAGCTGATTGGATTCTCCGCGCATCGAGTGATGTTGCACGCGCGCTACGGAAGTTCGTCGAAATGGCAGGAAGCAGCGATGCAGCCGGCCACGCAAGGCAACGACTATCAGTTTCTCTTTCCGGCGGTTTCCGATGCAGTCGAATATTACGTCCAGGCGGATGGCGCACGCTCGAAGCGGTTCAAAATTTCGGTGAAGGACCTGCCGGCGGTAAAGCGGCTGCGCGTCCAGGTGCGGTTTCCTTCGGGATTAGCTTTGCAGGATGTAAGGCAAGATCCGGGTGGAGACATCAGAGCGGTGGAAGGCAGCAGAGCGACCATTTCGGTTTTGACGGACCGCCCGCTCGAGCACGGTGTGTTGGTGCTAGACAAAGGCCAAAAGTTTGAGCTTACCCGGAGCGAGGGGGACTGGCAAAAAGCGGAGATTCCGATCAACCAGGATGGATCGTACTATGTCGCGGCCGTCGACGACGGGGAAACGATTCGCATCAGCGAGGACTATTTCATTGAAGCCAAGAAAGACGAGCCGCCAACGGTTCGGATCGTTAGGCCCGGGCGCGACCCACGCGTGAGCCCTATTGAGGAAGTCCCGGTCGCAGTGGAGGCCTCAGACGATTTTGGAGTGAAGTCGCTCAATCTGCATTATTCAGTGAACGGCGGCGCGGAGCAAATAGCGCGCTTCAAGTCGCAGGGCGGCAAGGACGAAAAAGGGCATACAACGCTTTACCTGGAGAACTTCAAGTTAGCGCCGGGCGACGTGATCAGTATGTACGCGACGGCAACGGATGCCAACAAGACGGCGCGCAGCGACATTCTTTTCGCCCAGGCTGAGGCATTCGACTACAAGTTCAGCCAGTCTCAGCAAGCAGGCGGGATGGGAGGCGCCGGCGGGCAGCAGGACAATAACATTTCCGAGCGGCAAAAACAGATCATTGCTGCGACATTCAACGAGCTGCGGGGCGAAAGCAAGAGTAAGTCAAGCCTCCAAGAGCAGGCCAAATTTCTTGCGGATACAGAAGGCAAGTTGGGCGCGCAGGCGCAAACGCTGGCAGAGCGAATGGGCAACCGTGAACTGTCGCAAGCTAATCCGGAGTTTGAGAACTTCTCGAAGCTGATGGCGTTTGCCTCGTCAGAAATGACAGATGCTGTGAAGGAACTGGCTCCGGGCAAGTGGACCGACGCGCTGGTTCCAGAGCAGAAAGCCTTGCAGTCATTGCTACGGGCCGAGGCGATCTTTCGCGAGATACAGGTGGCATTCGGCCAGCAGGGCGGCATGGGCGGAGGAAGTGGTGCGCAACGGGAGCTGGCGCGCATGTTCGACCTGGAGTTGGACACCTCAAAAAATCAGTACGAGACCGGGCAAACTCAAGGCGATATGGCCAGTAAGCAGCAGAAAGCGATCGACGATGCCTTCGAGAAATTGCAGATGCTAGCGAGGCGGCAGCAGGAATTGGCACAGCAGAAGAATCAGCAACAGCAGGCCGAGCAACGCTGGCAGGAAGAGCAACTCAGGAGAGAAGCAGAAGAACTGCGGCGGCAGATGGAAGAGTTAGCGAAGAGTTCACAGGCGGAGGGAGCGGGTTCACCGCAGAGTGATTCGGCCTCGGCGCGGCAAGCTGGCCAAACGGGAAACCGAGGGACGGCGAGCGCGGCTCAGCGTGAGCAAAGAAACGACCAAAACAGACAAATGACGGACGCAATGCGGCAAGCGTCGGATGCACTTGGGCAGGCAGAGGACGAGATGCGAAAAGCAGTGGGCAGCGGCGATAACGCCGCGCAGCATCGAGCCGCCGGGCAACTGGCTCAAGCCCAACGCCAACTAAGCAGCGCGTTGCACAGGAGCGCCGGGAATTCGCTTTCGGACTTGAGCGGGCAAGCAGATTCGATTGCGAGTGCACAGCGCGATCTGGCCAACCGGATTAAACAGATGTATGGCCGTCAAGCCGGCACGCACGGTACAGACGAGCTTTCCAGCATATTAGGCGGCGAATCAGGCGAGATGCCGGAGATGAATGACCCTGACAATCCAAGATTCGGTTACGGTTACCGGCGGCGCAACTGGCAGCAAGATTTGCGCCCCATGCATAGGCCGAGCGAGGAAGAGGAAGCGCTGGCAAGAGACAAAGAGCAACTTGCGCAGCGGCTGGAGCAATTGCAGCGCGGAATGCAACAAGAGGAGCAAAATCTGCAAGGATCTGCCCCAGATGCTTCCAATAAATTGCGAAAGGCGCTTTCCGATGCAGAACAGAAGGAATTAGCATTACGCATGCAGAAGAATGCGCAATGGATTCGTGAGGGGTATGGCGACCGGAATCTAGACATGGAAAACAATGTGACGGCGGGCGTGGAACAGCTTAGCCGGGATTTGAGGGGCGCCCAACAGATGCTCGAAAACGGAGGACAAGGGGGACTCAGCGCGCAAAGCGAAAAAACAGCGGCGGCACTGGCCCAGGTGCGCCAGCTAAGGGAACAACTGGAGCGTGCGCAACAGGACCGGCAAGGGCAGCAGGGTGAGGCGGGTGGACAGCCTGACGGCACACCACAAAGCGGAGGACAGCCACAAGGCGAACGAAGCGGTTCACTGCTCGACGGTAACGGAGGGCAGGTAGATCGCCGGGATCTGCAACAGACGATCGGACAGCTTTCGGCACTTCGAGGGCAGATCAGCGGAGAGGATCGGGCACTCGGAAATTACTTAGGCGGCACGCTTGGGTATTTGAGAGATCTGAATGCAGACCCGAAGGTACTACAGGCGACGATCGGCCAGGACGCGGTGGCAAGCTTGGAGCGTTTAGAAGCTGAGTTGAGCCGCAGGCTCGGTGAACAGCAAGGGCAGGGCGCGAGAAGCGGGGCGGCTGAACTCCCAGCGGAGAAGTACCGGGATGCGGTTGCGGATTACTTTCGAAAATTGAGCCAGCCAGCGCAGGGAACAAAAAGCGGACCAGCTACGGTGGCGCAGTAGTAGCGTTCGGGTTATCAGTTGCCAGCGCCAGAGCTGGGCAGGTTCAGCGTAGTGTTTGCATTCCCAAAGGGAGCGGGCGCACTCAAACCGGCGGATAGTGTGTAGTTCTGCAGTACAATTGCGTTCTTCCATATGCTTTCAAGAGCGTTGACATAACCGATCTGCAACTGAAAGAACGTGCGTTGCGAGACGAGCACCTGCGGATAAGCGGCCGCCATCTGGTGATATTTCGCAAGGTAAAGCCGGTACGCTCGTTCCGCGCGCGGGATCATCTCGTTCTTGTACCGGGTCGCCTCGAGCTGAGCGGAAAGGTAAGACTGCAAGAGCGGTTGCGCGCTCTGGCGCAACGAGAGCTGAACTCTGGCGATTTCGGCATGCGCCTGTTCGACAGCCGCCGCAGCAGCCGCCACATTCCCCTGGTTGCGATTGAAAATGGGCAATGTTATTCCGGCAGTTGCGAACCCCTGCAAGCCCACCGGGATCCGCGGAACCTGGCTGATCGGTTCGAAATTTTGCTGTAGTCCGGCATGGATTTGAACATCCGGTACGCTCTCGCGTCTGGCGCTCTTGAGCTCCGCTTGGGCCCGGCGGAACTCTTGCTCTGCTCGCTTGACAGAAGGGCTGTCACGCACGATCTGATCGATTATCTGAGCGCCATCGACCTGAGGTGGATTTTCCAGATCTCCTTCGAGCGAGCTCAACGGCAACTCTGGCCTTCCAGCTAGGCCAGCAAGTATACGAAACATCTGGATGTAAGTGCGCTGCGCGGTCGCGTAATCGATTTGAGCCTGCTCGGCTTCTACTTCGGCCTGCAAGACATCGGGCACGTCCGCCTGGCCGACATTTTCGAGCTGGTGCGCAGTTATCACGGCATCCAGCGCCAGTAATGAGAGCCTGTGCCGAACATTTACAATCTGCTGTGTCGCAAGAGCGGAATAAAAGCTCTGACTGACGTCGCTGAGAACACGGTATCTCTGCTCCTTGGCTCCAAGTTCATCCGCACGCCGTTGTTGTTCATAAACGTCGCGGCGCAAACCGAGCTTTCCGCCGAGTACGAAAGTCTGTTGCACAAATGCGCCTTGTTCGCCCCCGTCATAAGATCCGCCGCGAATCTGTTCGCCTTGATAGCCCGCTAAAGGATTCGGGTAAAGACCGGCTTGGCGCGCTTCACCCGCGGATTGTCTTACCAATGCGCTTGCCTGCTGCAAACTAGGGTTGCCTGCGAGAGCAAATTGCTGGAATTGCTCTAAGTGCATAGGTGGGTGACTTGCGGAGTCCTTGAGCAAATCAGGAAAAGGCGCGGTGGCTGGCGGTTGAGCGCTCTGGCTCCAGGCGCAAGATGCAACAGAAAGTAGGAGAGCTGCAAGTTTGATCTGCATTTTGTTCTCCAGTGCTTATGTCGTGTGTTGCATGCCGGGCATTTCGACCGGCTTGCCTTGACGGATCTGCTCCATAACCTGCTCGTATTGTTCCGTGGGCAGCACACGAACGAAGCTCATCATTCCTTGCATAAAGCCGCTCCAGCCCGGGCGCAAACCGTAGTTTTGAGGCTTAGCGACCATCTTGTCCATCGCCATCATGGGGCCTTCCATGTAAGCGTCCTGTGGGAAGCCTGGGACACGGTCCGCATTTGGCGCTACATAGCCGGCCATGTCGTGACCGCCATGTTGCATATCGGACATACCGTGATCCATTCCTTGCATGACAGACTCAGCCTGTTGAGACGAGAGCGCGGTGTTTGCCACAGTCTGGTCGCTAGTCGAACCGACTCCCATTCCGCGCCCTAAACTCGGCCCGTAGTCGTCGCTCAGCGGAGCGCCAGTGGCCCCGTTCAGCATGCCCATACCCTGATTCATATCGACGCCTGCTGGCATCCCAGCGCCTTTGCGCGACATCGGTCCGACGTTCGAAGACATCTGGTTCATCATGTGATGGGGTAGGTGGCAATGCAGCATCCAGTCGCCCGGATTGTAGGCGGTGAACTCGACGTCCCGCGACTGCGCCACGCCTACTAGAACAGTATTGCCGGGCATCCACGCGCTGTTTGGGATGCGTCCGCCTTCGGTTCCGGTTGTGTGGAATGTGTGGCCGTGGAGGTGAATCGGATGGTGATCCATCCCGAGATTGATCATGCGAATGCGCACGCGGTCTCCGAGCCGTACAATGAGCGGCGTAGTTGCTGGACCTGACTTGCCGTTGAACACGAGCCAATTGAACTCCATGTTCATGGTGTTAGGAACAGTGATGTTCGGCAGTACCGCATACTCCTGCATGAGAATGACGAAGTCTTTGTCGACAGCCGGTGTGTAGGGCTGCTTGGGATGCATAATGAACGCACCGAGCATTCCGATCATTTCTTGCATGGCAAGATGGGAGTGATAAAAATAAGTGCCTTCCTGATAAAGAGTGAACTCGTATGTGAATCGGCCTCCGGGCGGGATGACGTCCTGGCTAATACCGGGGCCGCCATCCATGTTGTGCGGAATTTCAAAACCATGCCAGTGCATCGCAGTCGGCTCAGGCAGGTGGTTCTCGACAATGATGCGCACACGGTCGCCTTGCGTGATCTGAATGGTCGGGCCTGGCGCGCTTCCGTTGAAGCCCCAAAGATCGATCGTCTTATCTGGAGCAATCTGCTGACGGACGGGTTCGGCGATTAAGTTGTAAACCTTTACGCCGTTGTCGACGGTATAGGCGAGGTCCTTTAAATCGGGAGTCTGTACGAGTAGAGGCGGCACGGGTCGCCGTTGAGCAGGAGCGAATTTCGAAGCGGAAATTAGGCCAGCTCCCAGGCCAAATGCATTGCGAAAAAAGTTACGACGGTCTTTCATGGTTGTGATTCCTGACCTTTCAAGCTAAAAGAGAACACCCGCAGCAACGCTCGGGCGTGCCGCGACCGCAGCAAACAGCTACCAGGAAGAAAGGGAGCGGATCAAATGCGAAGAACGGGAATAGAGGAAAAGAGAGGGTTATCGCGCGGTGAACCTCGTCCAGGCGCAACCGAGCCCCGGAAGGCAATCACATAGGAGAGAGATGTGCATCCGGGAAGAAGAAAGCCAGCCGCCAGGAGCTGCACTGAAGGAAAGTACTTGAGGTCTGCACCGGCTTCGGTCGCTACATCCGATTTCTGGTGCCGACAATCTGAACTGCCATTGTCTTTCGAGTCAGAAGAATGGTGACAGCCGCCGGCAGATGGAGCGGACGACATGTGCCATAAGCTGGCGAGGCAAATCGCGGAGCACTGCGCGTTGACGCACAGAGCCGCTATCATCAATAACACAATCACCTCGATGCGGCGCGACATTCGTTTTATTATCGACGGGCGGGATCCATCGTTTCGGGATTAAGGCCGAGATCCGCGATGGCTTGCTGAGCCCGAGCGGGATCGAAGCGTCCCCACTGCGCCAGGCGCGAGAGCGCAGCGGCTGCAATACTGGCCGCATCGACCTCGAAGAACCGGCGCAAATGTTCACGATTTTCACTGCGTCCGAAACCGTCGGTTCCGAGCGCGGTCAGGCGGCCCGGCAGCCAGGGCGAAACCTGATCGGCCACAATCTTCATGTAGTCCGTCGCGGCGATGATCGGCATATCTGAATTGCCGAGAGCCTCGAGCAGGTACGGCTTGCGTGGAGTCTCGGTTGGGTGCAGCCGGTTCCAGCGGTCTACATCCAAAGCGTCGCGGCGAAGTTCCGTGTAGCTAGTCACGCTCCACACATGTGCACCGATGCCGTACTTTTCGGCAAGCAAGTTTTGGGCTTTGAGCGCCTCATTGAGAATAGGCCCACTGCCAAAGAGCGTAACTTGAGCTGAACCTGTTTCCGACGGGTGATAAAGATAAAGGCCGCGCAGAATGCCTTCCTCCACGGCCGGACCCTCGGGCATAGGCGGCTGCACATAATTCTCATTGCAGACCGTCAAATAGTAGAAGTGATCCTCATTGTTCTCGTACATGCGGCGGATCCCGTCCTGCACAATGACGGCAATCTCATAAGCGAAAGCGGGATCGTAGCTGCGGCAAGTCGGGACCACGCTGGCCAGCACCTGGCTGTGCCCATCATCATGCTGCAAGCCTTCGCCGAGAAGAGTGGTTCGGCCCGCCGTGCCGCCCACTAGGAAGCCCTTGCCCCGTGAATCCGCAAATGCCCAAATGAGATCGCCGACCCGTTGGAACCCGAACATCGAATAATAGATAAAGAACGGAATGGAGGGGACGCCAACGTTGGCGTAAGCGGTTCCAGCCGCGGTGAAGGAAGCCATAGCGCCGGCTTCCGTTATGCCCTCTTCCAGAATCTGGCCGTCTTGCGATTCTTTATAATACATCAGCACGTCGCTATCTACAGGCCTGTAAAGCTGGCCGCCACTGGCATAGATGCCGCGCTCGCGGAACATCGATTCCATGCCGAAGGTGCGGGCTTCGTCCGGAATAATTGGCACTACGAATTTGCCGATTTCGGGCTGCTTTATTAGAGTCTTGAGCACTGCCACAAAGGCACTGGTAGTAGAAGCTTCGCGCCCGCGCGAGCCGTGCAGCGAATCCTGGAAAACTTCGAGGGTAGGAGCCTTCAGCTCGATTGTTTTCGGCTGGCGGACTGGCAAATAGCCTCCAAGCTCCTCGCGGCGCGCTTTCAGATATTTAATTTCCGGGCTATCTTCGGGAGGCCGCACCAGAGAAATCGATCGAATCGTTTCCTTCGGCAGATCCAAACCAAAGCGCCCGGAGAGATAAAAGAGTTCATCTTCGTTCAGCTTTTTCTGCTGGTGCGTAATGTTCTTGCCTTCTCCTGCTTCACCCAAACCGTAGCCTTTGACGGTTTTGGCGAGAATGACGGTAGGCTGACCTTGGTGTTCGGTGGCACGCTTGAAAGCGTTGAACATCTTTACGGGATCATGGCCGCCTCGCCGTAGGCGCGCGATCTCTTCGTCCGACTTGTCTTCCACCAGCTTGAGCAGTTCAGGGTACTTGCCAAAGAATTCTTTGCGGGTATAGGCACCCCCGCGAGCCTTGAAATTCTGGTATTCTCCGTCGACGCATTCTTCCATTCTTTTCAGCAGCAGACCGCTCTTGTCGCGCCTCAAAAGATCGTCCCAATCGCCTCCCCAGAGGACCTTGACCACATTCCAACCGGCGCCGCGAAACACGCCTTCCAGTTCCTGGACGATGCTGCTGTTGCCGCGCACCGGACCATCCAGGCGTTGCAGGTTGCAGTTGATGATGAAGATCAGGTTATCGAGCTTCTCGCGTGAAGCAATGTGCAACGCGCCGGTTGACTCCGGTTCATCCATTTCGCCGTCACCGCAAAAGGCGTATACTTTTCGATCGGACTTAGGAATCAGATTGCGATGTTCGAGATAGCGCAGGAAACGCGCATTATGAATAGCGTTGATCGGACCGAGACCCATCGATACGGTGGGGAACTGCCAAAAATTCGGCATCAACCAGGGATGCGGGTAGGAAGACAGCCCCGGGTGATCTCGCAGTTCATGCCGAAAATTGAACAAGTGCTCCTGACTGAGCCGGCCTTCGAGGAAGGCGCGCGCATAAATGCCGGGCGACGCGTGTCCCTGGTAATAAACCAGGTCGCCAGCCATGCCATCGATGCTGCCACGGAAAAAATGGTTGAAGCCAACTTCGCTGATAGTGGCAAGCGAAGCATAAGTCGAGATGTGTCCGCCAATATTCGGGTCGTACTTGTTCGCGCGAACTACCATAGCCGCGGCATTCCAGCGGATTAAGCTCTTGATGCTGCGTTCGAGCGCGCGGTCGCCCGGGTAGGCCACCTCCTCATGCGCCGGGATCGTGTTCAGATACGGAGTGTTGACCCGGGGCGCCGTAGCGACACCGAATTCCGCGGCGCGAACTACCAATTTGGCTAACAAATAAGCAGCGCGATCTGGCCCCGCCTCATCAACTACCTGTTCCAGCGCTTCCAGCCATTCCGAAGTTTCCTGCGCGTTCTGGTCCGGCTGGGGTTCTTCTCTGGAATCCGCTTGCGACGAACTTGCGACGCCGCCCCCAAATCCGTTGAGTTCCCGCTCATGCCGGGCGGCTGGTATCGCGGCCTGTGCGGCTTCTTTGGTGTTTAACATCTTTTGCTTTTGCGTGAAGTGAAACTAAGTTTTACCGATCCGTTTGGAAATTTCAATGGGCAGTATTGGCAGTTGCGGCCGGGAAACCTGAACGAGTGTCATCTCGGGCGCCCGCTAACGGGTACGTCCGGCACAAAACAGGCTTCTTTGTTTAATTATCGCCCATCGCTTGCTTTTCCCGCGATCGTCAGGCAATCTAAAAGGTTTTCGGAGATCAATGCATTCTTAATGAAGGTGCGAGTCCTCTATCATGACCACTGCTTCGATGGGGCAGCATCGGCAGCCTATATTACGCGCTTTTTACAGAGCGAGTTTTATCGCGGCGCCGGGTTCGAGTACACCGGCCTCGCGCACCGGGCAGATCAGCTATTTGAAGACAGCCTTTTTGATGGTGACATTAACGTCATCGTCGACTTCAAGTACGCCCCGCACCCTAATCTAACCTGGTGGTTCGACCATCATCAGAGCGCGTTTCTTAGCACCGCCGACGCCGAGCACTTCCGGCGCGAAGCATCTAGCCGCAAGCTTCTGGACCCGAGCTACCGGTCATGCACGAAATTTATCTCGACAGTGGTCAAACGCGATTACGGATTCGAAGCACCGGACCTGGAAGAGCTGGTCACATGGGCTGATATCGTGGATGGCGCTCTCTACGAGAGCGCGGAATCAGCCGTCAAAATGGACGCACCCGCGATGAAGTTGACGCTGGTGGTGGAGGGCAGCAAGGGCCCGGCACTGGTCAAGAAGGTGATTTGCCTCATGCAGCACCAGAGCGTGGCCGATATCGTTACCGATCCCGAAATCCAGGCAGAATACCGGCGGCTCTATGACTTACACCTCCGCAACATCGACATAATCAGGAAGACCGGTTCGTGCGATCGGGGCGTGATTTACTTCGATCTGGTGGGTTATGGGATTGAAGGCTATAACAAATTCATTCCCTACTATTTATTCCCAGATTCCGCCTACACAGTGTCGGTTTCTACGTCGAGCTTTCGGACGAAGGTTTCGGTGGGCTCGAATCCATGGGTGCGCGAGCCGCTAAAGCATAATTTGGCGACCATTTGCGAACGCTACGGCGGCGGGGGTCATTCTAAAGTCGGCGCGATCAGCTTCCCGACGGGGGCTATCATCGAAGCACGAAAAGCAGCGGCGGAGATTCGGGAAGAGTTGAAAGCCTGAGACCGGGACAACCTAAAGGCGACAAGCGCGCGGCGGCTCCTCATACAATCAGAACCATGCGTCGCGTTGCAACCCTGACTCTTTTCTTCCTATTCGCGTGCGGTTTTCTTTCCGCGCAAACAATTCGTTACGTCGGGAGCCGTAAAATTTGGCTGATTACCACTACGCACAGTTCTTATGCCATGGGCGTTGCTCCGAACGGACAACTGGAGCATCTTTATTGGGGTCCGCCGCTCTGGCGAGCTGAGGACCTTCCAGCGGCAACCAACTTGAAAGACATTTCTTCTTTTGACCCACATCAGATGATCGAGAACGAGGAATTTGCCGGTTGGGGCGGTCCGCGCTACTACGAACCTGCCCTGAAGATTGCGCGCGCAAACGGTGATCGTGATTTGGTGTTGCATTACGCGAGCCAGAGTATCGAGGGAGACGAGCTGACGATCACGCTGAAGGATATTCAGGACGATATCGAGGCTGCGCTTCACTACCGGGTTTATCCAGCAACTGGAATCATCAGCCGCTGGGCGCTAGTACGGAACGGTACGCAGCAGCAGGTCAAAGTCGAAAGCGAGCAATCGGCAACCTGGTATCTGCCCCCGGGAGATGGATATCGCCTTTCGTACCTGAGCGGGAGGTGGGCGGCGGAAACACAGCTCAACCAGGAGCCCATACAGGAAGGCATGAAAGTGCTCGAAAGCCGGCTAGGGCATACCGGCCATAACCTGAATGCCTGGTTCGCTATCGATGCAGGCGATGCAAATGAGAATCACGGGCGCGTATGGTTCGGGGCGCTTGCCTGGAGCGGAAACTGGAAGATGTCTGTCGAGCAGACACCATATCGGCAGGTGCGCATCACTGGCGGTTTTAATACGTTCGATTTTTCGTACCTGCTAAAACCTGGCGAGTCACTCGAATCGCCCGCGTTTTATGGCGGATTCACACAGAGCGGATTCGGCGAGGCGTCACGGCTGCTGCATAACCTGGAGCGCGATAAGGTAGAGCCTCACGGCTCGAATGCCCGCCTGCGCCCGGTACTTTACAACTCATGGGAGGCGACAGAGTTCACCGTTACAGAAGCGGGCCAGAAAGTCTTGGCTGAGAAGGCAGCACAGCTCGGAGTCGAACTGTTCGTGATCGATGACGGCTGGTTCGGCAAACGGAACAACGATCACGCCGGTTTGGGTGATTGGGTGGTCAATCCAGCAAAGTTTCCAAATGGGTTAAAGCCTCTGATCAGCTATGTGAATGGTCTCGGGATGGACTTTGGCCTGTGGATCGAGCCGGAAATGGTCAATCCGGACAGCGATCTTTACCGTGCTCACCCCGATTGGGTGATGAATTTTCCAGGGCGGCCAAGGAGCGAGCTGCGTAATCAGCTTGTCTTAAATCTGGCGCGAGGCGATGTGAGTGACTACATCTTCAACGTACTCGACAAGCTGGCAACCGAGTACAACATCCGGTATTTCAAATGGGACATGAACCGCACCTTTTCCGAGCCCGGCTGGCCCGAGGTTGCGCCGGAAGAACAGCAGGAACTCTGGGTGAAATACGTCTGGAATCTGTATGGCATAATGTCGCGCTTGCGGGCGAAACACCCGAATTTAGAGATCGAATCGTGCTCCGGCGGAGGCGGCCGTATCGATCTGGGAATCTTACGTTACGTTGACGAGGTCTGGACGTCCGACAACACCGAGGCGTTCGACCGGCTCCGCATTCAGGAAGGATTCTCGGAGGCGTATGCGGCGAAATTCATGTCGGCCTGGGTGACGGATGTGCCCAATCAGAATGGGCGCAGCACATCGCTGGCTTATCGATTTCTGGTCGCCATGCAGGGCGCGCTCGGGGTGGGCGCGAACCTGAATAGATGGCGGGAAGAGGATTCTGAACTCGCAACACGAATGATCAGGCTGTATAAGAGGATCCGCCAGACCGTCCAGTTCGGAAATCTGTACCGCCTGCTTTCGCCGCGCATTAGCGACACGACCGCGAATGAGTATGTAGCGGCAGACGGCAAGCAAGCTGTGCTCTTTGCATTCCGTCACTCGCAGCAATACAATATGCCTCCCCCGCTGATCTATTTACAGGGCCTGAGCAGCCGAAGCGTTTACCGGATCGAATCAGTGGATGAAAAGCTGAAAGGCGCCCCAATGGAGCTGAGCGGAGCATATCTTATGGGCCATGGATTGCAACTCGAACTTAAGGGCGACTTCGAAGCAACCGCAGTGATTCTACAGAAAGTTGAGTAGTTGGAAACCGGGTAGATACGACCGCGTCCGAATCCCGGTTTCCAGAGCTTACAATCAGCTATTTACTGGGCTGTACGTATTTGGCTAAGGGATCATTCTCGAAGATCTCGTCAATGTCCGCCGATGGGATATGTGCGCCAAGGAAGCCATTCATCGTCTCGATAAATTTGTTAGCGATCACCCCGTAACCGGTATTGGTGGGGTGAATCCCATCGAGAGAAAACAGCCCACCCAAAAAGTTGGCCGTTAAGGTCATATTTTTGACTTTATAGCCGTTGACGTAGATCTGGTCGACAAGAGAATGTATGTCGACTACCGCGCCGCCGTGGAGAGAAGTCTCGACTTCGATTACAAAGTTGTAAGAGTTTACCGTGGCCTTCACGGTGGCGGCATCGCTTGCGGTAAGCACGCAAGGAAGATCGGCGACGCCTAAGTCAGGCAGCGGAGGGGGGCAAGCAATTGGCAGAGGCCCAGAAATCTTCCCGGTAAGTATCTCATCGACAAAAGTTTGAGCGCTGGGTCTCACATAATCGCCACGGCCGATCCCTAACATAGCTGTGACAGTCCCAATCGGAAGCCCGGATTGCGCCGCGATGGCCTTGGCTGATGTGAAATATGGAATCTCTGTAACGTCGGGAATCGTGGCCGTGATGATTTTCGCTCCATTCTTGCCGAGCGCGTCCAGTACTTGCTCGTAACTCACAGCGAACTGGTAAATGGGCGTGAGGGCGCTCACTTGTCCTACTAGCGCTGGAACGAGCGCATCATTGTTCCCAAGCCAGTCAATTAATATGTCTGGCTGAAGTGCTTTTGCAAGCTCTATTTCCGTTGGAGCTTTGCCCAGTAGTAGACTCGGGAAGCCAAGCACAATAGTGGCCCACTGCTGTTCCGGAGTAGTCGCGGTCAGACTTGGCCTGAGAGTAAGGGCGGTGCTCACCGTAAGACCCGGAACAGCGATGTTGGTCGGCTGCATGTCAGGCTTGTCGCGAGGAGTCGTCAGAGATCCCGGTGCAGGCTCGATAACAATTGGCGGTCCAACGCTAATTAATTGCAAGACGTTTGGAGCGCCCGGAAAAGGGACGAGCGGCAGACTCAATGGCCAACCTGCCTGCCGTGCAATCACACTCGCGTACCCGTTTGGCTGCTGCGTATCAAGCAAGGAAAAATTTTGCACACCGGCAGATAACGAATCACCGACAACCACGAACTTGGGCGGCTCGGGCGAGGCATTTCGTTCTGAACGGGGTGATTGTGCTTGCGAACTCGCACATAGAAAAGAAAAAGACAGTAAGATACTGACGGCTTTCATAGTACTCCCAATACTTGTAACTTGAATCTTATTTATGGAATTAGTTAAAAAGCGAGTGCTTTTTGACGTATCTTGATCCTAGGCGGTATTTATGTAAGTTTCAAGCAAAGAATTACAAATATCCGCTCTATTTTGTCCGGTACTCGCAGAATCAGCGGTATCCCTGGATTTTCAGCCAATCTGACAGCCGATCCGGCCAGGTGCCCAACACGGGATCGTTTCGTGCGAGACCGACGCCGTGACTTCCCTTAAGGTAGATATGCATCTCGACTGGAACGGCGGCTTTGCGAAGCGCGAGATAAAACAAGACACTGTTTTCGACCGGAACCACCCGGTCTTCGGTGGTGTGAAAGAGAAAAGTGGGAGGCGTTTGCGTTGTGATCTGCGTTTCGTTCGAGAGAGAGCGAACCGACTCCGGATCTGGCTTTTCACCTAACAGCGCATGTAACGAGCCCTGGTGAACGTAAGGCTCCTCCATTGTGATCACGGGATATGCGAGGATCATGAAGTCCGGACGCGAGCTCTGCCGGTTTATGAGATCGGAGCTGCCCGGATCGCCATTGTCGAAATGCGTCCCCGCGGTAGAGGCGAGATGACCGCCGGCGGAGAATCCCCAAATGCCAATACGACCGGGCTGGATATCGAACTCGCTAGCGTGCGCGCGCACATAACGGATCGCGCGCTGTGCGTCCCAGAGTTCTACCGGGTAGTGATATTTCGGGCCAAGCCGGTATTGCAGAACGAATGCGGTGATTCCCAAGTTGTTCAGCCATTGGGCAATTTGTTTTCCTTCGTGATCCAGGGCGAGATGCACATAACCGCCGCCCGGAAAGACGAGTACGCCGGTTGAGGTTCGATCAGCTCCCGTCGCTTTATAGGCGGTAAGGGTTGGCTTGTCCTCCGGTGCATCGCCCTTTGCTCCGGGAGCGCCATCCGGCCACAACGAAATTACCGGTTGCTCCGCAGTTTGCCCCGCGAGCAGAAAAGGCACTGACAAGAGGCCTGCTGCAACAAAAGCAACGGGAGTTTTCAATTTTCTCTAGATTCCCAGTTCCTGTTTGCAAGCAGCAAACTGCTTCGCCGCAAACTCGAGTTCATCCGACGTGTGAGCCGCCGAAACCTGAACTCTGATGCGCGCCTTGCCTTGCGGAACGACCGGAAAAGAGAATCCGATTACATAGATCCCACGTTTCAGCAGAGCGTCAGCCATGCGCGTGGCGAGCGCCGCGTCGCCCAACATCACCGGGACGATCGGATGCTCTCCGGGCAATAAATCGAAGCCGCTGGCCGCCATGCGCTCACGAAACAGGCGCGTATTTGCAAACAGGCGCTCGCGCAATTCACCGGTCTCTGTAAGCAGTTCCAGAACCTTCATCGATGCCGCTACAATCGGAGGCGCCAGCGTATTTGAAAACAAATAGGGCCGCGACCGTTGGCGAAGCAAATCGATGATCTCCTGGCGGCCGCTTGTGTACCCACCACTAGACCCGCCGAGAGCTTTGCCAAGCGTACCCGTGATGATGTCGATCCGGTCCATCACATTGTGGTGCTCATGCGTGCCGCGCCCGTGTTTGCCCATGAAGCCGACCGCATGTGAATCGTCCACCATCACCATGGCCTCGTATTTGTCGGCGAGGCTGCAGATCTCAGGCAACTTCGCAATGTAGCCGTCCATGGAGAAAACACCGTCGGTCGCAATTAGCCGGTGGCGCGCGCTGCTGGCTTCCTTCAGCTTGGCTTCAAGATCTGCCATATCGCCATTCTTGTAGCGAAATCTCGCGGCCTTCGACAGGCGGACTCCGTCGATGATACTGGCGTGATTCAACTCGTCGGAAATAATGGCGTCTTCCGCGTCCATCAATGTTTCGAACAGGCCGCCGTTGGCATCGAAGCACGAACCGTAAAGTATTGTGTCTTCGGTGCCGAGAAATTTGCTCAATTCCCTTTCAAGCTGTTTGTGAATGGTTTGAGTGCCGCAGATGAAACGCACGCTGGCGAGCCCATAGCCCCATTCATCTAACGCCTGTCGTGCCGCCTCAACCACCGACGGATGATTCGCCAGGCCCAGGTAATTGTTCGCGCACAAAATCAAAACAGGCTCGCCGCTAACCTTGACCTCCGCTTTCTGAGGAGTCTCGAGCGAGCGCTCCCGTTTGAACAAGCCGGCCTGTTCAATGCCATTGAGCTTTTCGCGAAGATACGGTCCCATATTTCCGTACATAATTCTTCAACAGTCCTTCACATTGACGGCCAGCCCGGCCAGCGACGTTTCTTTATAGCGCGACTGCATGTCCAAGCCGGTTTGATACATGGTGCGAATCACCTGGTCGAGCGATACCTTGTGCTCCCCCGATTCTTGCATCGCCATACGGCAGGCGTTTATGGCTTTTACCGCCCCAAAAGCGTTCCGCTCAATGCAGGGTATCTGCACCAGCCCACCGATCGGATCGCATGTCATGCCAAGGTGGTGTTCCATGCCAATTTCCGCTGCGTGTTCTATCTCCGCGTTGGTTCCTCCTAATGCTCCCGCCAGACCACCGGCGGCCATCGAGCATGCGACGCCGACTTCGCCCTGGCAACCGACCTCAGCTCCCGAGATGGATGCATTCTCTTTGTACAGAATTCCAATCGCGCCCGCCGTCAGAAGATAGCGCATCAGTCCATCATCCGAAGCTTCGGGCTCGAACTGCCGGTAATAGCGGCCAACTGCCGGGACCAATCCCGCCGCCCCGTTTGTAGGTGCCGTCACCACGCGGCCGCCTGCCGCATTCTCTTCGTTCACTGCCATTGCAAAAATATTCACCTGGTCCATGGCACGGAACGGGTCCCCTGCTGCTTGCGTCTGCAGTGTTCTAAACAGGCGCGGAGCTCTGCGCCGGACATTCAGTCCTCCGGGCAGGATGCCTTCGGTCGCGATGCCACGCTCGATGCTCGAGTCCATCACCGACCAGATGTGCAGAATTCTGGCCCGCACATCCGATTCACTCCGCAAAGCGCTCTCATTTTCGAGGATGAGCTTCCAGATGGGAAGCGCTTTGCTTTCCGCTTGCTCGAGCAACTCCGCGCCATTCGAAAACGGGTGCGGCACCGCCAAAGAGTTTTCGTCGCGCGCTTCGGTCTCGCCTTCCTTCAAAATGAAGCCACCGCCGATGGAGTAATACACGTCCGTCGCAATGGCCACCTGCTCCTTGTCGAAAGCGGAGAAGCGCATCCCATTCGGATGGCCTGGCAAAATTAATTCACGATGGAACCGCAAATCTCCGCTTTCCCGAAACTCGACCGGATGGATACCGAGCAGCTGAAGAATGCCGCCTGATCGAATCTCCTGGATAAGAGGATCCACTTCCGCGGGCTCCACCTCTTCCGGTTTATTGCCCGACAAACCAAGCAGCACGGCGCGATCCGTGCCGTGTCCTAGCCCAGTCAGCGCGAGCGAGCCGAACAGTTCGCTTCGCACGCGGGCCACTGCATCCAGCTTTCCTGAAGCCTGCAGATCCGCGATGAAACGGCGCGCCGCCCGCATGGGGCCTACCGTGTGCGAACTGGAGGGTCCGATACCAATTTTAAAAAGATCAAAAACGCTGGTCTTCATAAGCCAGCTCCTGAGACTTTCACTTATCCTTGGCTATTCATCTGCCCATCGCAGAAGTACTTTCCCCGAGTTGCCTGCCCGCATCACGTCGAAGCCTTTCTCGAACTCATGGTAATCGAAGCGGTGCGTGATTACCGGCTTGATGTTCAAGCCTGACTCGAGCATCACCGTCATTTTGTACCAGGTCTCATACATCTCACGCCCGTAGATCCCTTTGATCGTCAGCATATTAAAGATGACCTCAGACCAATTGATCGACATATCCGCGGCCGGTATGCCAAGTATGGCAATCTTCGCTCCATGACTCATGTTTGCGATCATCTGACGAAATGCAGAGGGGTTGCCCGACATCTCTAGTCCCACATCGAAACCTTCCTGCATACCGAGTTGCTTCTGCACCTCCTCCAGCCCAGTTTCTCTGGGATCGACGGCTACGGTTGCGCCAAGCTTGCGAGCGAGATCCAGCCGGTAAGAGTTGAGATCTGTTACCGCAATGTATCTTGCTCCCGCATGCCTCGCGACGGGAATGGCCATGAGACCAATCGGGCCCGCTCCCGTGACGAGAACATCCTCGCCCAGCAAAGGAAAGGAAAGCGCCGTATGCACCGCGTTGCCGAAGGGATCGAAAATAGCGGCCACTTCGCGGTCGATATCGTCGCGATGCCGCCAGATATTGCTCATGGGCAGCGCAATATATTCGGCGAACGCTCCCGGGCGGTTGACGCCAACGCCTTTGGTATGCGCGCACAAGTGACGGCGCCCCGCCAGACAGTTGCGGCAGCGCCCGCAGACCACGTGCCCTTCGCCGCTTACTATTTCACCCGGATGGAAGTCGTTTACGTTCGAGCCGACGGATACGATCTCACCAACAAATTCGTGTCCAATCGCCATCGGCACGGGAATTGTAGCTTTCGCCCATTCGTCCCACTGGTAGATGTGCAGATCGGTTCCGCAGATGCCGGCGCAAATTACTCGAATCAAAACGTCATTAATTCCAATCTTCGGTGCGGGGATATCCTCCAGCCAAAGACCGGGAGCTGCGTGGCTTTTTACCAGAGCCTTCATGCCCGGCCGCCTTGCTTAGCGCACACTCTCATCCATCTGTATACTAAATCGCGAACTTACCATGCTTGCGGAAATGCTTTTGGCGAGCTTCTAATCGCATCTGTGACACTAAATTGCCTGACCCACCATCTACCAGTCGTAATCTAATAGAGCAGCGCAATTACCTCGACCGACTCAACCATGAAAGCTATTACTATTGTTCCCGGCAATGCGAATTCCCAATCTTTGAGGGACGTGCCTGAACCGCCGCCGAGCGAAGGCTCGATCCTGGTCCGCGCACTGGAGTTAGGAATTTGCGGGACCGATTTCGAATTAATATCAGCTGAGTACGGTTTCGCCGCACCGGGATACGACTTTCTTATTCTTGGCCATGAATCTTTGGGCCGGGTAGAAGAAGCGCCAGCAAACAGCGAATTCAAGAAAGACGATTTGGTAGTAGGGATTGTAAGGCGGCCTGATCCTGTGCCCTGTATCGCGTGTGCGGTCGGCGAGTGGGATATGTGCCGAAATGGCAAGTACACCGAACGCGGCATCAAGGAACGGAATGGGTTTGGCTCGGAGCGCTGGCGCATCGAGCCCGATTTCGCGGTGAAACTGGATAACAGTCTTCGCGATATCGGTGTTCTGATGGAACCGACAACCATTCTTGCCAAAGCCTGGGATCACATCGAAAAAATCGGCGAACGCGCCGAGTGGAAACCGCGGACTCTGCTGGTCACGGGTGCTGGACCCATTGGTTTGCTCGCCGCGCTGATGGGCAAGCAGCGCAACCTTGATGTACATGTGCTGGACAAGGTCCAGGAAGGCCTCAAGCCAGAACTTGTCCGCGCTCTCGGCGCAGCATATCATACCGGGCCAGTAAATAAAACGGGAGTCACGCCAGACGTCCTCATTGAATGCACGGGCGTCGCCTCCTTGATTGCGGAGTGCATGGAGCACCTCGCCAACGATGGCATTCTTTGCCTGACTGGCGTCTCCTCCAAAGATCAAAACGAAACGCTCGATCTGGGCACCATCAATCGCAACATGGTGCTTGAAAACTCAGTAGTTTTCGGCTCTGTGAATGCGAACCGCCGTCACTACGAGCTTGCTCGTCAGGCGCTCTCCAATGCAGACCGGAAATGGATCTCACGGTTGATCTCACGCCACGTGCACGTCGCGAACTTCGAGGATGCTCTTCATCGCCAGCCTGACGACATCAAAGTAGTGATCGATTTCGCAGTCAATTAGCATCCACGCGACCGACCTCGAATGGCTCAACTCATCGAAGACTACGCGCTGATCGGTAATAACGCCACAACTGCACTCGTGGGGCGTAACGGGTCCATCGACTGGCTTGGCTTTCCGCGGTTTGACTCAGCAGCTTGCTTTGCCTCGCTACTCGGTTCGAGATACAACGGGCGATGGACTGTCGCTCCCACGTTCGAGACTCCTCAGATCAGCCGTCATTATCGCCCGGGCACGCTGGTTTTAGAGACCGAATTCACCACCGCCGAAGGTGCGGTTGTTCTTATCGATTGCATGGACCGGCGGGGCGAGAGCCAGGATGTTATTCGCTTGGTGCGTGGACTGCGCGGCAAAGTACCGATGCACATGGAACTGGTGCTGCGCTTCGACTACGGAACGGTGATTCCCTGGGTTCGGCGACTTGAGGACGGCCGCATTCAGGCAATTGCCGGACCCGACCGCGTAACACTCTCGACCGCGGTGCCATTGCGGGGCGAAGATCTAATGACGCGCTCCGATTTCGAAGTGGCAGAAGGGCAGGAGATCCCGTTTGTCCTGACCTGGTCAAGTTCATACACCAATGAACCGAATGAACCTGATGCTGCCGCTACGCTAGAGAACGTTACTCGTGCCTGGCAGAAATGGTCAAACAAGCACATTCCAAAAGGTCCCTATTCGGAAGCCGTGCTGCGATCGATTCTCACCTTGAAAGCACTGTCGCATCACAGGACAGGAGGCATTGTCGCGGCGGCAACCACTTCGCTGCCTGAGGGGATCGGCGGCGAACGGAACTGGGATTATCGCTTCTGTTGGCTGCGTGATTCCACGTTTACGCTGCTCGCGCTGCTTGAGTCGGGCTTTACCGAAGAGGCGAAAGCGTGGCGTGACTGGCTCATGCGTGCCGTGGCCGGGAACCCCGAGCACATGCAAATCATGTATGGTGTCGCCGGAGAGCGGCGGCTTACTGAATTTGAGTTGGGGGAACTCCCTGGTTACGAAGGATCCACGCCTGTTCGCATTGGAAACGCGGCTTCCGAGCAGCTTCAGCTGGACGTGTACGGCGAAGTGATGGATTCGTTATTCTTGTCGCGCGTCAAAGGATTGCCGGCTTCGGATGAAGGCTGGAGTTTACAAAGGGCGCTCCTGAGGCACTTGGAAGAGATCTGGTCGAAGCCCGATGATGGCATCTGGGAGGTGCGAGGAGGAAGGCGTCACTTCGTCTTCTCGAAAGTGATGGCCTGGGTCGCATTCGATCGCGGCGTACGGACGATCGAAATGTTCGGCGAAAAGGGCCCGCTCGACCGCTGGCGAAAAGTTCGCGCCGATATCCACGGCGAGGTCTGCCAGCTCGGTTACAGCAATCAGATGCAATCGTTCGTTCAGTATTACGGCAGTACGGAACTCGATGCCAGCGTGCTTATGATGCCGCTGGTCGGTTTCTTGCCGGCCGACGATCCCCGCATCAAGAATACCGTCGCAGCCATTGAGACGCATCTGGTGACCGATGGATTGGTAGCGCGCTACAACCCGCAGAGTTCTGTCGATGGCCTGAAGGGCACCGAAGGAGCATTTCTCGCTTGCAGCTTCTGGCTGGCGGACAACTACGTTTTGCAAGGCCGCCTCGACGAGGCGCGCGCGCTTTTTGAGCATCTGCTCACGCTGCGTAACGACGTGGGTCTGCTCTCGGAAGAGTACGACCCTAAAGAGAAGCGTCAACTCGGTAATTTCCCGCAGGCCTTCTCTCACCTTTCGCTGGTGAATACCGCCCACAACATTTCAGGGCATGCGGAGGGCAAACCGATGAAGCAACGGTCGCGGCGCTGAGGCGCTACTAGGGCCAAAAAAACTTTTTTGTCAACCGGAAAATTGGCCCTATCACCTGTTTCATGAGCACATAGCATGCGAGACGGCAGGTCACAAGGGAGCCTTCCCCAACCCCTAGTGCAACTCCCCAATAAGGCTCCCTTGTGGCCCTCGCAATAGATTGGAGAAGCGGAATTCGAGCGTAGAGGTCGATGATAGCGGCGAAGGCCATTACATGCCGGGCGGCGGTCTGGGAAGCGGACCAGGTGGAGCACACGGCTGATACCAGGCTGATTCTCGATCTTTATGACCGTGAACAGCTCTCGCTCCGGCGCTATCTTATTTATCTCGGCGTAGATGTAGCAACAGCCGAAGAAACAGTGCAAGAGAGTTTTCTTAAATTGCATCAACACCTGCTGGCAGATGGCGACCGGACTCATCTGCGAGCATGGCTGTATAGGGTCGCGCATAATCTGGCAAGGAACGCTCAGATGTCTTCTCGGGCCACGAAGACAAATTCGTTGAGCGATAGCACGGCGGTAATCGATCCAATTGCGACCGCGGCTTCGGCCGAAGAGTCAATGCTTGCGCGTGAGCAAGAAACGCGGCTGCAATCAGCCATCGGCCGGCTGAGTTCCACGCAAAGGAACTGCCTGGTGCTTCGCTCGCAAGGTCTCAAGTACCGCGAGATTGCCGAGGCGCTCAGTCTCTCGGTCTCAACCGTAGCGGAGAACGTACAGCGCGGTCTCGAGAAGGTGAAGGAAGCCTTATGAAAAGTTCGGATCATCTCGATAAAATCTATGGGTTGCTAATCCAATTTTTGGACGGCGAACTGGCCGACGCCGGCGAATTTGCAAGCGTGAGAACTCATCTGGCGACGTGCGCGCTTTGCCGGCAGAAACGCGACGATTTCGCCCGCCTCTCATCTGAAATAGAGAACGTAGCCGGTACTGTGCCGGTTTCCGCGCTGCCTGACTCACGGGCGAGACTTAGCAGCGCGCTGCTGCGCAAAGAAGGCGCTCAAAGCAAATGGCAGAACCCTGCGAAGACGATGCGCCGCTTTGGCTGGGGCATGGCAATCGCGGCTTCCCTCGCGGTAGGCATTTTGCTGGCACCCCTCTTACACCAAGGCGTTCAGCCGAAGCGGGTAACAGCCGCGCAATCCAAGATCGCGTTGCTTGAAGTGGATGGTGAAAACTTTGTTGCTGTCCCTTATTCGAATCCCGATTTGCCTTTGAACGCGCCTCGCGTTATCGAAATGCAGGTTCCAGCTTCTTCGCTGGCTGCGGCGGGCATCTTTCTGCAACCAGCCGCGAATGGATCCGAAGATCGCACGGTTGCGGCCGACGTGCTGTTGGGCATGGATGGGCAGCCGCTTGGAGTACATCTTCTTAGCGCTGAGTAAGAGTGATTTATTACAGGAGATTATTTATGAAATGTCTATCAGTCTTGGCAGCCGGTATGTTTGCTGCTCTGGTTCCGCTTTCTGCCCAGACAGAAGGACCTCCAGCAGGGCCTCCGGCTTCACCTCCGTCGCATGGCTTCAGAGGCCCCGGCCCGATGGGACAAATGGGTCCGATGGGTCACATGGGGATGCCTTTCGGCAAAGTCGTAACGGGGGCGCCCTATTCGGCGGACGTCAACACCGCATCCAGTCAAACTCTGGCGGACGGCAATACCATCAGTCGGACGAACACCGGCCACGTTGCCCGCGACAGCCAGGGTCGAACTTACTTTCAGCAAAATATTTCCGGCGGTCCCTGGGCGCAAAAAGGATCGACCACGATCACTTTTTTGTCGGATCCGGTGAGCGGATACACCTACATCTTGAATGCGAACACAAAGGTCGCAATGCGACGGGCGTTTAAGCCGAGAACGGGTGAGCATGCGCCGCCTATTCCGCCAGATGGGATGACGCCGCCAGATGCCAAGGAGCGGGTAGAAACCGATCTGGGCCAACAAACCATCAGCGGGCTCAACGCTTCCGGCAAGAGCATTACGCGTACCATACCCGCGGGAGCCATGGGCAACTCGCAGCCGATTATTGAAAAGAGCGAAATCTGGACCTCGCCCGATTTGCAGGTAGTTGTTCTTTCAAAGCACAGTGACCCGCGTTCCGGGCAATCGACTTACACCTTGAACAATATTCAACGCAGCGAACCGAACGCCGCTCTGTTTCAAGTTCCTTCCGACTACACAGTGCAGGATGCTCCGGTATCTCCGGGCCACTCGCACGAACGTTAACACTTCAGAGCAAGTGGCTCATACGGCTCACCCAGCGTAGATACTGCCATAACGAAACTCGTTCGCTCCAGAGGAAATAGAAGAACATGCTTCGGGTGATGGAATCGGCAGGAATCCCTGAATAGGTTTCAATTCGCCAGCGTAAGTAAGGCGATTGCCAGGGCCGCGAACGATAACCTCGTGTGGCAATCCAGAGGAATCGCAGCATTAAGGCCGCTGGGCCGAAGCGCTATCGAGTGAGGAACTGGCTGCCCGTTTAGAACCATCAATCCCTGGCGTGGCGTAATACCCTGAACGGGTGCGAACAACCGGCTTGCCCGGCGCGTCCACCGTCACCTTGATCTGGCGGTAGCTGCCGTCGAGAGCTTGAATCGATGGCGTATAGGCGATCGTGTACTGGCTACGGATATCCCGCGCGACCTCGACCGCTAACGACTGCACTTCGCTCACTTCCTTCGGATAGAACGCCAGGCCACCGGTGGCGCTGCACAGCTCGTTCAGCGCACGCCGCGCTTTGGTCGCTTCGTGCTTTTCTTCTTCGGTGAACAAACCTATGGCGTAAATGAGCGTGTCACTCTGATTAGCCCGCGCGACCACTTTTTCGAGCGATATATTGCTGGCGTTATCGTTGCCGTCGGTTATGATTAACAAGACCTTCTTGTCTTTTTTTGCGTTTTTCCCCATGTAATCGAGAGAACTGCTGATGGCGTCCCGCATGGCCGTTCCGCCGCGCGAATCGATGCGCGCCAAACCCTGCTCGAGCTTGTGAATGTCATTGGTGAAAGGCACATCGAGGTAGGCATCGTCATTAAAGTTAATAATGAATACCTCGTCCTGAGGATTCGAATTACGCACCATCTCGAGAGCTGCCGCTTCCACGCGGCTGCGCTTAGTGCTCATGCTCCCACTGTCATCTATGATGATCCCGAGTGAGATAGGAACATCTTCACGCCGGAAGATTTTCACTTGCTGAGGTTGCCCGTTTTCGAAAACTTTGAAGGCATGCTCGTTCAGATTCGTTACCAGCTTGCCTTTCTTGTCCGTCACGCTGGCATGCAGAACTACCAGGCGCGTATCGGAGCGGAACTGGGCGTGCAGGCCAAGAGCCAGGGCGATCGCCGCAACAGCGGCAGCCAAGCTACTGCGCAGGCGCATAATATCCAAGCCGGAAATATGCCTTCAGCGGGGGCAGGCCGCGAGGTTGATTCAGTTTCACCTGGACCCGGCGATACTTACCGTCCCGATCCCGGTTCTTCGGCGTGTAGCCGAGAATGTACTCGTTCCTCAATTCAACACCGATCTTAGCGGCAATATCGGGCAGCTCGGCGACGTTCTCGACGGCGTACTCGCGCCCTCCGGTCTGATCGGCCAATTCATTGAGCAAACCTGGCCCGGCCGCCTCTTCCGGAGTTCTGCCCCGGTTGCCCATACCCTCGAAAATCCCGATCGCGAAGATCTGCACGTCTGCTTCGCGGACAGCACTCTTGATCTCGGTTTCGGTGTAGCGGCTGGCGTTGTCTCCGCCGTCTGAAATAATGAGCACTGCCTTGCGGGGATTGCGCGCCTTTTTCATCTCGTGCATGGCCAGATACACGCTGTCGAGCAGCGCTGTGCGTCCCTTCGACTGCGTGAAGGTCAGCGTGCTTTGTATTTTGTCGGTATCGGTGGTAAAGGGCACGCTCAATTCGGGCCGGTCGTTGAATTGGACCAGAAAAAACTCGTCTTGCGGATTTGCCGTCTTAAAAAACTCCGCGGCTGCCTGCCGCGACTTCTGTAGTTTCTGTCCCATGCTTCCGCTGGTATCAAAGACGAGTCCAATCGAAATCGGCGCATCTTCAGCGGAGAAATCAGTTATCTTCTGCTCTACTTTGTCTTCGTAGAGACGGAAGTGCTCTTTCTCGAGGCCGGTCACAAACCGGTTCAGCGGATCCGTTACTGTCACGTTGATCAAAACCAGAGTCCTGTTAACTCGAATATCTACCGATCGTGAGCCGACAACAGGCGCTGGCTCGTTCGGCTTCCGGCTCACAATCGCAACTGGTTCGTCCGGGGACGCCGAACTGGTAGTTTTGGTTTGCGGGCCAGCTGAAGCGTTATTGGTTTGCCCAGAAAGCAGCCCACCAGCAGCATACATAATCAGCACTGCCGCCGCTTTCAAATACGCAGGATAAGAAGAGCGTTTGTATGGGACGCTCCACTGAAAAACGCGGGACAGGATACGCGTCCGCATGCTAGGCAACACTTTCTGAACCAAATATAGCATCGGAAAGTGAGATAGCCGCTACGGGCTGCCTAACGTTGAATACGAGCCGAACCGCCTTTTGCGAAACCTCGCACCTGATCGAGCGTGGCCATGGTTGTATCTCCCGGGAACGTGGTCAGCAGCGCTCCATGAGCCCAGCCAAGCTTGACTGACTCTTCGTCCGGTTCGCCAGTCAAGAGGCCATAGATCAGGCCCGCGGCAAAGCCATCGCCTCCACCTACGCGATCGTAAACGTCCAGTTCCGCCCTGGGAGCAACGTGCGTCTTTCCATTGATCCAGGCCACCGCACTCCAACTATGACTGTTGGTCGAATGGACCTCGCGTAGAGTGGTCGCGACGACCTTTACTTGGGGATGCTTCTTCCGAACGTTATCGATCATGCTGAAGAACGCGCTGGGGTCAAGCTTGGATTTCGCCGCCACCTCCGGCCCGGGAATGCCCAGCCCCTTCTGCAAATCTTCTTCATTGCCCACCAGCACGTCGACGTTCTTTACGATACGGTCGATTACTTCAACTGCTTTCTTGGCTCCGCCAATGACATTCCACAGCTTCTCGCGATAATTCAAATCGAACGAGATGACGGCGCCCGCTTCTTTTGCTGCCTGCATACCTTCCAGGATCACTTCGGAAGTAGTGCTGGAAAGCGCAGCAAAGATTCCGCCGCTATGGAACCAGCGCACTCCTCCCTCAAAAATGGCGCTCCAGTTGAAATCTCCTGCTTTCAGCTTGGCTGCCGCTTCATTGCAGCGGTTATAGAACACAACCGGAGCTCGCACCCCCTGGCCGCGGTCGCTATAGACTGTCGCGATGTTCGGACCGGAGACGCCGTCGTGCTTGAAATGCTTGTAGTACGGGATCACACCCATGGCGCGCACGCGCTCAGCCACCAGATCGCCGATCGGATAGTCGACCATAGCGGTTGCAACGCCCGTCTTCATGCGGAAGCAGTCGGACAGATTAGCGGCAACGTTGAACTCGCCCCCGCTCACATGAATCTTGCACTCGGTTGCTTTACGGAAGGGAATAATGCCTGGGTCGAGGCGGTACACCAAGCCACCAATCGAGACAAAATCCAGCGCGCCATCCTGTCTGATTTTTAGTCCTTCACTCATTCTGTTCTCCTGCTTCGTTGATCCGCTTCGCCGCAAAATATTACCGCGCAAAAGCGTGACTTACGCGTTATAGGTGCCGGACGATACGCGTCCGCCGCGTCCCGTCCAATTGGTGTGGAAGAACTCGCCCCGAGTTTTGTCGACGCGTTCGTAGGTGTGCGCGCCGAAGAAATCGCGCTGCGCCTGCAGAAGATTGGCCGGCAAGCGTTCCGTACGATAGCCATCATAAAAGGCAAGCGCGGTCGAGAAGGCCGGTGTCGGAACGCCGAATCCGATCGCATGGATGATTGCATGCCTCCAGGCGGTCTGATAATTGTTCAGGACGCTGGCGAAGAAATCATCGAGTAACAGATTGGTGAGCTTCGGGTTCTTGTCATAAGCGTCCTTGATCTTTGCCAGGAAGCGGCTGCGGATAATGCATCCGCCGCGCCACATCAACGCGATACCGCCCATATTGAGATGCCAGCCCTGCTCCTTCCCAGCCTCGCGAAGCAGCATGTAGCCCTGAGCATAGGAAATCATCTTGGAGCAATAGAGCGCGCGGCGCACATCCTCTATAAAGATCTTGCGATCCTGCGAGTCGATGCGGTGCTTTGGCCCGGTTAGGACTTTCGAGGCAGCGGCTCTCTCGTCTTTTAATGCAGAAAGGCATCTGGCAAACACGGCCTCTCCGATGAGCGTGACAGGCATGCCTAGATCGAGCGCGCTGATGGCGGTCCACTTTCCGGTTCCCTTTTGACCGGCCGTGTCGAGGATTTTGTCGATCATGGGCTGGCCGTCCTCATCGCTTTTCTTGGCAAGAATCTCGGCGGTGATTTCGATGAGAAAGCTATCGAGCTCGCCTTTATTCCAATCGGCAAAGATCTCGTGCAGTTCGTCCGCGCTCAGCCCCAAACCGTCTTTGAGCAGTTGGTAGGCTTCGCAAATCAGTTGCATGTCGCCGTATTCGATTCCGTTGTGGACCATCTTCACGTAATGGCCCGCGCCATCTTCGCCGACCCAGTCACAGCACGGAGTTCCATCCTCTACCTTCGCGGCGATGGATTGGAAGATATCTTTGACATGCGGCCACGCCTCGGGATTCCCCCCGGGCATGATGGATGGGCCGTGGCGCGCGCCTTCTTCGCCGCCCGACACACCGGTGCCTACGAACAGGATGCCCTTTCCGTTGAGACTCTTAGTCCGGCGGTTGGTATCCGGAAAATGCGAATTGCCGCCATCGATGATAATGTCGCCCTTCTCGAGATGGGGAACGAGTTGTTCGATCATTTGATCGACTGTATCGCCCGCCTTCACCATCAGCATTACGCGGCGGGGCTTTTTCAAAGCGTGAATAAGCTCTTCTATCGAGTGTGCGCCGGCAACCTGGGTTCCCTTTGCCTCGTCCTGGATAAAGTCATCGACCTTAGACACGGTGCGATTGAATACAGCCACGCGGTATCCGCAATCGTTCATATTCAGGACCAAGTTCTGGCCCATCACGGCAAGGCCGATTAAGCCAATATCGCAGCTCTCGTTTGGCATGTAACTCCTAGAATTTCCGCAGACTAGATTTTAGACCTGCATCAATTCTTTTAAACGCAGGTATCCGCTTCGGCTCACTGGAATTTTACTCCCTACGGTTAAAACGGCAAGGCGTGTGTCCTTGGTATACGGCTCAACCTTGGCGATACGTTCCAGATTGACAAGGAAGGAGCGGTGAACGCGCACAAAGCGTGAAGGGTCGAGAGAAGCCTCGAGACTAGCAATCGTCTGCTGCTTCAAATGCAGCTTGCCCTGCGTATGCAGCGCAACGTAATCGTCCTGCGCCTCCGCGTAATCGAGCTGATCCACGGGTATCACGCGCAGATTGGAGCCATCCCGGACCACCAGACGCTGGGAGTGTTGTCCGGGCGGAGTAGCGGCCTGGCGTAACTCGATGGCACTCACGCGCGCATGCGTCTTGCTTGCGATGCGCTGTCGAACGCGGCAGAGCGCTGTTTTGAAGCGCTCGATATTGAACGGCTTCAACAGGTAGTCGACGGCAGATGCATCGAAAGCTTTGGTTGCATATTGATCGTAAGCGGTCACGAACACAACGGCGATTTCGTCCCCGATTAGTTCGAGCACTTCGAAGCCGTCCAGCTTAGGCATCTGAACGTCGAGGAACAACAGGTCCGGCTTGTGCTCGGCGACGAGCTTGACGGCGTCAAATCCGTTGGCGCACTCGGCTACGATCTCGATGTCGTTTTCGAAGGTCAGGTACTCGCGCAAAAGTTGGCGCGAAAGCTCTTCATCTTCGACGAGGATGGTTCGGATCGGCATCGGTTCAGCGGCTCCCATTGCACACCCACGGAAGTGAGAGAACGACCCGGTAGAGCGACGGCTGCACGTCGATCTCGAGTCTGCCTGCGTTTCCATAGCGGGCATGCAGGCGGCTGCGGACGCCCAGCAATCCGAAGCCTGTCTTTTGCGCGGGAGGAGCTTCCGGATCGAACGGGTTTTCAACAGTAACCCGCAACTGTCCGTTCGAGCGCTCGCCGGTCAACGCAATTTCTCCTCCTTCGGCTAAGGTTGCAATCCCGTGCTTGATTGCGTTCTCGATAAGCGGCTGAACCAAAAGGGGAGGCACATCGCAATGCTCGCAACCGTCTTCGAGATATTGCCTGATCCGCAACTTCTGACCGAACCGCACGCGCTCGACATCGAGGTAGCTTTTGGTCAGAGTAAGCTCTTCGCCGAGCGGGATGCACTGCTGCTCGCCGAGACGCAGCGAGTTACGCAGGAAATCGGAAAGCGCGATGCACATCTGGCGCGCCTTCGCCGGATCGATGCTAGTGAGAGCGCTAATGGAGTTCAGGCTATTAAACAGAAAGTGCGGATTGACTTGCGCTTTAAGGGCTTTGATCTCCGCTTCTCTGGACAGGAGCTCGGCTTTCTGTGAAGACTCGAGCGCAAGGATCAAATAATGAAGAACAATCGAGAGCAGATAAATAATCGAGAACATGCCTGCCATGGCAGGGATGCCTGGACGAAATCTCGCTTCGATTCCCGTGAAGAAATGATTGAGGACCCATAACCATAAGTGGCTCAGGATCATTACCGTGGTGCTGGCGCACATCGATGCCAGAAGAAAAGTGAGCGCCAGCCGCCAATCAGGCGTGGTCTTCAGGTCGAGCGAACGGCAGGCATACCAAGCCGAGAGACAAACGCCGGCGAGCAGAATCGTTACGGGGACAATGATCGCGAAGACTTCGGCCCAATTCAACCGCGAGGAGCTGCGGAGCACGACTGCCAACATCAGGGCGATAGGAACCCAGCCCGTCAAATAGCCGGACAGAATGCCCCTGTCTCGAAAGATCGGATGCAAGCTAATCCTCGATCTCGACTGAACTGAAGACTGCGACTCCGGTGATCACAAGAACGGGCGCATCCGGTCCCGTATTGGGCGGAATCGTCTTGTCTTCGAAGTTACCGAGAATGCTAGCCCCGCTGATATGCACTCGCCAGTTTTGAGGCGCTTTAATCTTGATTGAGCCGAAGACGCAATTGACGTTGAGGACGGCAGAGGTGGCGGGCGGATTAATCAGACAGCGTCTCAGATCCATTTCGATAGTTCCGAAGATGGTGGTCAGATCCCCACCCTGAAAGGCAGAGGTTTCAAGTTTACGTTTCAGGGCTCCGCACACGACGAGATCGTTTGCTGCATTTCGGTGATCGCGAATCGCCGCGCCTGGAACGAAGCCCTCGGGGGCGGACAAAGTTTTGCCTGACGATTCGAGCACGCTAAAAAGTACAGCGAGCCCGGCAGCAATCAAGATCAGAGAAAGAGACCAACTGCCGTCGCGCATCCGCAGTTGGATCAATCCCAAGTTCAGCAGCAGAAAGAGGGACCCGAATAGTACGAGGAACACTCCCCATACGCGGGCGCTCGCATTCCTGGCATGCGTGAAGCTGCCGATGCCGCCCACCAGCGGCAGCAACGGCCAGAATGCCCAAACGTCCCGGATGGGGAGGATGCCCAGGTTACTTAGAAAGAGCAGGACCCCGGCGGCTATGAGAACGATCGAGAAGACGAGGCGCGCGCGGGTTGCATTCCGACGTTGAACGAACTGCCAGTCTTCGGGATTCTTCACAGGCGGAAGCCACCACTCGTCCTTGTCATTGCGAGGCTCAGACACGCCGGGCTTCCTGCCGGGAATCGCGGGAGGCGGGCTGTGCGTCGCCGCTCGCCAGAAGATCACTGAGGCCAATCAGAATCAGCGCCACCGGCCATAGATTCTGGATTCGATCCAAAGACAATATTCCCGCCGAATCGCCGCCCATCAGTATTAGCCCAGTCAGCAACAAGATTACGGGCACGATTAAGCTCTCCACTTCGCTGCGTTTCATCATCATCCCTCGATTTCGATACTAGGGGCGATTGAGCTTCCGTTCACGGGCTAATCGGCGAATTGCGGCTAGCTACCGGCAAACGCCGCTTATGATGGGCGAATGCCGCATGCGCTGATCTTGTTGTCTGCGCTGAGCGCGGCTTCCTGGGTTCCGCAGAGCAGCCCGACCCAGGCGAGCTTGCGCGGGCTAGCAGTAGTGTCGCCGCAAGTGGTCTGGGCGAGCGGCACAAATGGCACGTGGCTCATGACCAGCGACGGCGGCGGGCACTGGCGGACGGGGAGTGTCGCCGGGGCCGAGAAGCTGGATTTCAGAGATGTGGAAGCGTGGGATGACCAACATGCGATTCTGCTTTCGAGCGGCGAAGGCGAGAAGTCGCGAATTTACCAAACGAACTCGGGCGGAGCGAACTGGGAACTGCTCTTCACGAATCCGGACCCGAAGGGCTTCTTCGACGCCCTTTCGTTTTGGGATCGGCGAGACGGGATCGTGCTGGGTGATCCGGTGGATGGCCACTTCGTGATCTTCACAACATCCGATGGCGGCGCTTCGTGGCACCGGCAGAATACGCCGGCGGCACTCCCCGGCGAAGGTGCGTTTGCGGCGAGCGGGACGGCGCTGGCGGTATTCGGCCGACACAATGTGTGGTTTGGGACCGGAGGGTCGGCTCAAGCGCGTGTATTCCACTCGGGGGACGGCGGGAGGAACTGGACGGCGGCTAACGTGCCGATCAGAGCCGGATCGGCCTCGGCAGGCATCTTCTCGATTTTGCTTACGGACCGGGAACACGGGGTCGCGGTGGGCGGGGACTATAAAATGCCAAACGAACTGGGCGGGACGGCGGCTTTGACTCGCGACGGAGGAGCTTCCTGGCAGGGACCGAAAGGGGCGGGACTGGGCGGCTATCGGTCGGGGGTGGCGGCACTCCCGGGTCGACGACGGGTGCTGGTTGCTGTCGGGGCAACCGGATCATCCATTTCGGACGACCGAGGTGGGACATGGCGGACCATCTCGAGTTCCGGGCTGAACTCCGTCGGGGCATCTCAGGACGGCTCAGTCTGGGCGGTCGGAGCGCGTGGAGCGATTGCAAAGCTGAACGCAAGAAAATGAAGAAATCACTAGATATTGCGCCTGAACTTTGTGTACATTCTCGACATCTTCCGCGCTGAGCAAGGTGCGCCTCAGCACCAAAGCATAAGTTATGCGCGACGCTGGCAACGCCGTGACACCCGCGGGCAGGGTACCCTTCCGTTCGGACCGACGATGGCCTAGTGACCGACCCGATTTCCCGTGGTGCGCGTACCCACGTATGCAAACTTGTCCGAATCGAGGGAGGCCATCTCCATCGTGTAATAGCGTTCGCCGACGTCAGGCACCGACAAGATCACCGGCTCTTTCGATAAATCGAGCCACGCAATGGAATACATCGTGTCCTTGTTGGGCGAACCGGTGTAAAGGGCAGGTCTCGCGCCAATCGTCGGATGTAGAGGCCTGCGACATCTTCGTCTTGGTCTCTTGCGCGGAGGCGGGTGCTACGGATATCTCGACGAGAGCTGCCGGGCGAAGCTGAACACGAAAATCAAGGAACGAAGCCAGATTCGGGGAAAGTGATAGAGTTTCGATAGCTCGTGACCACATCCAAGAAGCTGACTTTTGCGGCGACACTCGTTTGCTGCTCGACCCTGTTTGCTGCGACCCCTGTGCGTACTGACAATGGGCTGGTGGAAGGAACGACCAGCGCGGATGGGAAGGTGCGCATTTACGAGGGGATTCCGTTCGCCGCGCCTCCAGTTGGTGAGCTGCGCTGGAAGGAGCCGCAGCCGATGACGCATTGGGACGGCGTACGAAAGGCCACGGAGTTTGGAGCGCGTTGCATACAGGCCAACATTTTTCCGGACATGGTGTTTCGCGATAAAGGGCCGAGCGAAGACTGCCTTTATCTGAACGTCTGGACACCGGCCGCCGATGCGAACGCAAAACTTCCGGTGATGGTTTGGATTTACGGAGGCGGTTTCGCGGCTGGGGCTTCGTCCGAGCCCAGGCAGGATGGCGAGCATTTGGCGGAGAAAGGCGTGGTGGTGGTCAGCATGAATTACCGGCTGGGCGTATTTGGGTTTTTTGCGTATCCGGAGCTGGCCAAAGAGTCGGAGCACCATGCCTCCGGTAACTATGGCCTGATGGATCAAACCGCAGCGCTCAGGTGGGTGCAGAAGAACATTGCTGGGTTCGGCGGAGACCCGCAGGAGGTTACGATTTTCGGCGAGTCCGCGGGATCGTTTTCGGTGAGCGCCCAGATGGCTTCTCCGCTGACGAAAGGGCTATTCGAGCGGGCCATCGGCGAAAGCGGTGCGTTCTTCGGTACGACGCTAGAAACAAAGTCGTTGGAGAAAGCGGAAGAGATAGGTCTGAATTTCGCAGAGTTGATCGGAGCCGGATCGCTGGCTGCATTGCGAGCCAAGTCAGCGGACGAGCTTTTGGAGGCCACTGGAAAGGGGCATGAACCTCGATTCGTGACGGACATCGACGGCTACTTTCTACCGGAAGACGTGTACTCGATCTATGCGGCGGGAAAACAGCGGAATATACCGCTTTTGGCGGGCTGGAACGCGGATGAAGGCAGCTATCAAGAGTTCTTGAAACGCGCGCAGCCCACCGTCCATAATTACGTAGCGCGGCTGCATGAGCTGTTTGGGGATAAAGCTGACGCCGTGTTCAAACTCTATCCGGCAGCAACGGATGAACAGGTGAAGCGTGCAGCGCAGGATTTAGCCGGAGATCGATTCATCGGCTATTCAGCCTGGAAATGGATCGAAATGCAGAACGCAACAGGCGGCGCTCCGGTGTATCGCTACCGGTTCGAGGACGCTCCGCCAATCGGGGTGGACGAGAAAGATCCGGCGGCTGCCACGTGGCGCGGCGCTTATCATTCGGCTGAGATCGAGTTCGTGTTCGGGGACCTTGCCTCAAAGCGTCTGCCGTGGCGCTCGCAAGATCGCAAGTTGTCGGAAGAGATGGCAACTTACTGGACCAATTTCGCGAAGACCGGCAGTCCGAACGGGAATGGGCTGCCATCTTGGCCGGCCTACATGAAACAAGACGGCTACCAGGTAATGCACTTGAGCCCGAAGCCACATGCGGCCGCGGATACGCAGAGGGCGCGTTACGAGCTGCTGGATTCGATGACCTACGAGCCGGTTTCGAAATAGATTAGGACTCGACAGCCAACTTGGCAAATGAAGCGGGCGGGTGGTCAATCTGGTCAACTGCCTCGCCGCCCAACAAACGACGGTTCAGCGCTCCGCCGGCAAACAGCATTTCTTCCAACGCCGCGTCGACGGACGGCTGTGCGAGGACATTGCTCCGGGAGATTTCGATCTGAAACTGTGCACAGCGACGCATCAGCTCTTTGATAAATGCCGCACTGACGCCATTGGTACGGCTGACAATCAGCCGCATGAGCTCTTCGGAAACGTCCAGCCCACGTGCGTACAACTTGACGAGCTTGGCGCGGCCTTCCTCATCGGGTAGCGGAAACTCAATCGCCTGATCGATTCGGCCGGGCCGAGAGGCGAGGGCGGGCTCAATCTGACCGGGACGATTGGTAGTCAGTATGAATAGTACCTGCGCGTCCTCCCGCAACCCGTCCATCTCGTTCAGCAGCTTGTTCAGGAGAACCTCCTCGCCCGGGACGCGCATTTGGGTTCGCTCGCGCGCGATCAGATCGACGTCCTCGATGACCATTAGAGAAGGCTGCAGAAGACGCGCCAGCCGGAAGTATTCATCGAGCAACCCGACCTGCTCTGCGGTTACCAGCAAGGTTGTGTGATCCGGCAGCTGCGAAGCCAGATAGTGAATCGTATGTGTTTTGCCCGTACCGGGCGGCCCATAAAACAAGAGACCCTTGCGCGCTTGAAACTGCAGCGATTGGAGGTATTCCCGCACCAGCATGAATCCGGCAACGTTACGCTCGAGCAGGGCGAGCGTTTTGGCGGGTAGGATCACGTCGTCGCGGTTGACTTTGGCCAGCCGGTGCACCTTGACCATGCTGCCGCCTCCCATCGGATGAATGTGTGCCTCGAGCGAGATGACGCGGCCACGGTAGGTTCGGCCCTTGCTGACCGCAAGCTCGAGATCACGGAACAAGTCTTGCGAGAACTGTGCGCCCGATTCGCCTCCTGGGACAGCGATTTCGACTTGCACGCCAGTCTGAAGGCCGAACCGGCCTCCCGGCGCCATCATGATGGCGAACGGCAGACCTTTGTTATGCGATAGCCACAGCGCGTTCTTGAGACAGCGTACCGGAACCGGTTCACCTATATCGATTTCGTCATGCTGCAGAGGTCCGGCATCGATCGGGAAATGCCCTCCGCCCAGGGTGTTAGCGAGCGCTGGCGGCTCATGAGGATTGGGTGAAAGGATTCCGAGCAGCTTGGTGCCGGGACGGTTTTGCAAGAAGTTCTCGAGCGCCGATTGGATGTCGACTCTGGAGGCGATCGGAAACTGACGTCCGGCCGTTGCGATCTCACCGGCCGGCACAGCAAAGTGTTTGAGCAGAGTCTTGCGTAAGCGCGATTCTCCAAATCCCCCGTGGCCGACGGAAAAGGCAAATCCCATTCCGCTTTCATCGTAGACTGCGGCTGCCTGCGGCACAACAAGGACCGCGGTACGGTAAGCGCCGCGAAAGTGCCTATTCCGCAAAAGATATCAACTGTTTGCAAGCCTGGTTGGGTAGGTCTTTCAACAAGCTTCCAGGTTGTTGAAAAGGCGCATGATAGATTTAAGCGAGTAAGTGAGGGTGGGCGTACAGTGAATGGCACATACGCAATTGGTCGCAACACTCGATGCGCGTTTGCGCGTCCTATAAGTTGTTTAGCGACTGCATAGGCTGGATGCATCTTAGAAATAGACTAGAAGAGCGCGAATTCCGCACCTATGGGCTGATCGCGACAATCATTCTGCTCAAGCCGTTCAGCAACCTGCTATTTGCGGCAGGAGTGAAGGCCTTTCCACACACGCTAGCCGGCAACCCCCTGGTTTATATTCGAGCGCTGTTTGAGCCGCTGGTGGCTTTGGGAGTAGCGCTACAGATTTTTTGGCTACTCGGGCGGATGGCGCTGCTGAGCCGGGCGGATCTGAGTTTCGTGATTCCCGCAACCTCGATTGGGTACGTGCTTTCGTCTGCTTTGGCCAAATTTTTTTTAGGAGAGCAGATTTCTGCCCAGCACTGGGTGGGGATCCTGCTGATCTGTTGCGGGAGCGCGTTTGTCGGTACGACGCGCTTAAGTACGACGCCCGGCGAGCAGAATTGGGAAAAGAGCGCCGTTCCGGAGATGGCGATCGCCGAGTGATTCTTTTTTGAACGAGGATTTTCAGGTTCTATGAATATCTGTGTTTTGGGTGGTGACGGATACTGCGGCTGGGCAACGGCTTTATACCTTTCGAAAAAGGGACACTCGGTTGCGATCGTAGATAACTTTGTCCGGCGGCAATGGGACTTTGAACTAGGAGTTCAGACGCTCACACCCATTCGTCCCCTTTCCGAAAGACTAAAAATATGGCAGGAGCTTACTGGCGAGAGTATCGAGACTTTTGCCGGAGACATTACCGATTATGATTTCCTGACGTCGGTGATCACCAAGTTCGAACCGGATGCCGTGATTCATTTCGCGGAGCAACGATCGGCTCCTTACTCGATGATCGACCGCAGACACGCCACCTTCACGCAGGTGAACAATGTGGTGGGCACGTTAAATCTCTTATTCGCGCTGCATGAGCACCAACCCGATTGTCACCTGATCAAGCTGGGAACCATGGGCGAATACGGGACGCCCAACATAGACATCGAAGAAGGATATATACGGATCGAGCATAACGGGCGGGCGGATGTTCTTCCTTATCCGAAGCAGCCGGGCTCTTTCTACCATTTGTCGAAAGTTCACGACAGCCACAACATCATGTTTGCCTGTAAAATCTGGGGTACGCGGGCAACCGACCTGAACCAGGGTGTGGTGTACGGGACGCTTACCGATGAAGTTGCATTGCACGAAGGCCTGATCAACCGGTTCGACTACGATGACGTTTTCGGCACGGTATTGAACCGATTTTGCGTGCAAGCGGCCATTGGGCACCCACTCACGGTTTACGGCAAGGGCGGCCAGACACGCGGATTCCTGGACATTCGGGACACAGTGCGCTGCGTCGAACTGGCGTGTCTCAATCCGGCAGCACGCGGGGAATGCAGGGTGTTCAACCAGTTCACCGAGCAGTTTTCAGTATTAGAGCTGGCAGACATGGTGCAAGCGTCCGCCAAGACATTAGGGCTGAAGGTGGAGATCGATCACTTACCGGATCCGCGGGTCGAGTCGGAAGAGCACTACTATCATGCCAAGCATTCGAAGCTGCTAGATCTCGGCTTGACGCCGCACCTGCTTTCGAAATCGCTGCTGGATTCGCTGATGAACATCGCGCTGCAGTACCGCGAGAGAATCGATCCGGCGACGCTGCTGCCACAGGTGAACTGGAGAAAAACCCGGAACGAGCGGCGCAGCGAAGCAGCAGTATTGGCGGCCACACTGGCTTAGGAAGCGGAGGCTTTTTCTGACGATTATCGGTTAGAAAAGGCGTCCCGAAGAGTCGGAACGCAGCGGACTGAGAGTCCGCGCCACAAGTCAGACGGTGGGATTCCGCGCCGGGGCGGGGACGAGCGCGCCATCGCGGATATAGTAATCGCTGTTTCGCCAGCGAATGCTGGTGCGGCAAAAGCTTGCCAGCCAAATGAAAACGGCGAAGGCGTCCCAGAGCACGATGAGTGGAAGAATACTCCAGAAGTCGTGGCGCTTGAGGCCGGCGACAGCCACGACCCAGAGCATAACTGCACGCAGAAGAAAATAAATTCCGAAGTAGATAACGGCGACCGCGAGCGTGGGGTGAACGGCAACAGCAATCGCAGCCCAGGGAAGGCCGAGCGTGAAGATGAGGCCGAGGTGACCCAAGGGCCGCATGTAGCGCATCACAGTTGTCCAACGGAGGCGCTTGTGAAGGAGCTCGTGGAGAGAGGAGTAATCGGGGACTGTTTCGACGGTATAGGGCAGCAGCTCGACTTTATATCCCTGCTCGGCAATGAGGCGGCCCACGAGCAGATCGTCGGCTGGGCGATTCTGCAGGCTCTCGTAGCCTCCGAACCCGGCGAGATGCTGGCGAGTAGTAGCGATGGAAGTACCGAGCGTGAATTTTACGCCATCGAGTTGACGGGCAACCAGAATGCCCGGGAAGAAATCGGAGAGCATGCCCATGGACTGAAGCCGATCGGCGAAGGTCTTGTCGCCGGCCGAAACATAAAGACAGGTAGCTGCGCCGACATTCGGGTCGGCAAGGGGGGCAACGATCTGGCGGAGATAGTCGGGGCTTACGCGGACATCGCTGTCGTTAATAACAATGAAGTCGTAACTTGCCTCACTGACTAGGCGAGCTAGTTTAGCGACCTTATCATTGGCTGCGTCGCTGCCGGAGCCGGAGAGGATGCGGATTTTACGTTCAGGGAAATCGAGCGCCAATTTTTCGAGGACAGGAAGAACAGATTTGTCTTCAGGGCTGATACAGAAGAGGAGCTCATATTCGGGGTAATCCTGGCGGCACAATGTTGCGAAGTTCTCGTAAGCATCGGGATCAAGGCCGCGGATCGGCTTGATATTGCTGACAGGCGGGGTGAAAGCGGGCTTCGCTTGAGTGCCTTTCGTGGTGGAATGAAAAAACTTCCACGAACTATGGATCGAAATCAGATAATAGATGAAGGGTGTAGCTGCGAGTGCGAGCAGAATTGAATCGATGAAATGGCGCACCCTAAAGTCTCGAACGTGACCACCAAACTTTCTTGAGTGTAACAAAGTAACATGTGCGGAATAGCAGGTTTCACTCACCGGAAACATCTAGTAAGAGGCGCGCGCATTCAGGAGATGGTATCTGAACTGGCGCACCGCGGACCTGACCAGCAGGGAGTCTTCGAATCGGAGTGCGTTTCGCTGGGAGCGACACGGCTGAAGATCCTCGATCTGGAAGGCGGAGACCAGCCGATCATTTCGGATGACGGCGACCTGGTAATTGCTTTCAACGGCGAAATTTACAATCACCTGGAATTGCGGCGGCAGCTCGAGCAGCGCGGGCGCAAGTTTCACTCGCACAGCGATACGGAGACGGTTCTGCACGCGTTCGAGGAGTGGGACACAGCTTGTTTACCGCTGCTGCGAGGGATGTTTGCGATTGCGTTGTGGAGCGAATCGCGCAGCCGGCTGATCCTGGTGCGCGACCGGATGGGCATTAAGCCGCTCTATTGGTCACGAGTTGGACGCGAGTTGGTTTTCGGCTCGGAGATGAAGGTAATCTTCGCGCATCCTGAAATCAGGCGGCGGCTCGATCTCAGGGGGCTCGATTGCTACCTGGCGATGAACTACGTCCCGTGCCCGTGGACGCTGGTGAAGGGAATCGAAAAACTGCGGCCAGGTTACTGGCTGGAGTGGGCGGGCGGAAACGTGCGCTCGGAATGTTACTGGGAGTTGCCATTCAAGCCGGCTCCGAAGGGCGGCAGCGAATCAGCCGAGCAATTAGAAGAGCTTCTGCAGGAGTCCGTACGCGAGCACCTACTTTCGGACGTTCCGGTTGGCGTCTGGTTGAGCGGCGGATTAGACTCGTCGACGATTTTGCATTACGCGGCAAGCGCTTCGAGTTCGCCGCTGAGGACGTTTTCGATATCGTTCAACGGCCGCAGCTTTGACGAAAGCCCGTACGTCAGCCAAGTGGTAAGCCACTATGGAACGAAGCACGAACAGCTCGATCTGAATCCGGATTGCGGCCTTGACAACGCAATCGAGAAGTTTGCCTATTTCTCGGACGATCCGAATGCCGACGCCGGAGCACTGCCGGTATGGTTTCTCTCGCAGCTCAGCAGGAGAGAAGTAACTGTCGCGCTAAGCGGCGAAGGAGCTGACGAGCTATTCGGAGGATACCTGACTTACCGGGCGGACGAGCTGGCAGGCTACTTACGCAAATTGCCGCCCGGCTTACTCAGGCTTGGATTGAAGATGGCGCGGAGGCTACCGGTTTCAGATGAAAAGATCGGCTTCGAATATAAGCTCAAGCGTTTTCTGGAAGGCGCTGGAATGCCCGCGGAACTGGCGCATGTTTTCTGGAACGGAACATTTACTGAGCGCGGCAAGCAGAGACTGGTGCGGCAACCGATGCTGGGCGGCTTGGCCTCAGTGGTGAGCGGCCTGCAGGAGAAAGGCAACGACCTGAAGGCGCGGCTGTGGTTCGACCAGCAGTATTATCTGGGCGATGACATTCTGGCTAAATCCGACAGGATGAGCATGGCTCACTCGCTCGAGGTGCGGCCGCCATTTCTAGACCACCGAATCGTCGAGTTCGCGGCCGCTCTTCCTGGCAACCTGCAGATGCGCGGCTCAAAGCAGAAGATTGTTTTAAGAGAGCTGATGACAAAGAGGTTGCCGGCAGCGGTTCTCGAGCGGAAGAAGATCGGCTTCGACATTCCCGCGCATGAATGGTTGAGAGGCCCTCTTCGGCCGTTGCTTATGGACGCAGTGATGGCCGGGCTGGCGGAGTATTCAGAGCTATTTAGTCGCACGCAGGTTGAGGATTGTTTGAAACGGCATCTCAACAGAACGGAAAATCTGGGGTATCACCTTTGGGGACTCATGATCTTGTTTCTTTGGATGAAGAGATGGAAAATCGAGGCCGCGCCGGAGTCGCCGGTGCAGCAGGAAGTAGATGGAGGCCTCTTCACACCTATCTTGCAGTCTTAGTCTTTGCGGCGGCAGTTTATCTCGCCTGCATTATCTCACCTCCTTCTTTGATGGATGATGTGGACGCAGTGCAGGCGCAAATCGCGCGTAACATGCTGAACTCGGACGACTGGGTTACCGCTCGCCTGGACGGCGTTGCTTATCTCGAGAAAGCTCCGCTGATTTACTGGCTGATCGCCATTTCCTACAAAATCTTTGGCGTGTCGGACTGGGCGGCGCGGATACCGGTAGCTCTGTCGACGATTTTGCTTGCCTTAATTACGGCTGCATTCACTCGGTGGGCATTTGGAAGAGGGGCGGGGTTTTATGCGGGCTTAGTGATTGCGACCTGCGCCGGTCTCTGGCTGTTTACCCGAATCCTTATTCCGGATGTAATGCTGACCCTGACGATTACGCTGGCGATTTTGGCACTGCTGCGAGCCGTCGAACCGGAAGAGAAGCGGCCGGCACTCTGGGCCTATGTATTCGCCGCGAGTCTCGGTGTGGGGTTACTGCTGAAGAGTCTGATTGCGGTAGTGTTTCCGCTGGGCGCGGGCATGATCTACTTGCTTGTTACAAAGCAGTTATTTGCGCGCGCGACATGGAAGAAAGTGCGCCCGTTCACCGGAGTAGTTATTGCAATTGCGATCGCGGCTCCGTGGCACTTACTTGCGATGGCGCGCAATCCTCCTTACCTCGCGTTTACAATGCATAGCGCCCCCGGCGAATACCACGGTTTTTTCTGGTTTTACTTTATCAACGAGCAGTTACTGCGCTTTCTGAATTTACGTTACCCGCGCGATTACAACACAGTGCCGCGGCTGTATTTCTGGCTGCTGCACTTAGTCTGGCTTTTTCCCTGGAGCGTGTATTTTCCGGCCGTGCTGAAGCAATCGTTTCGCACCGCGACTAGAGCGGGGCGAGCGAGGTTGATGTGCCTGTGCTGGATTGGCGTGGTGCTTGTATTCTTCACATTCTCGACAACCCAGGAATACTACTCAATGCCGTGTTATCCGGCGCTGGCATTGCTGCTCGGGTCGGCCATGGCGTTGGAGGAGAATCGGGCGCTGCGGATAGGAAGGCGCACGCTGGCGGCGATTTCGATTTGTTGCGCGGGAGCGATCATGGCAATTCTGGTGCTGGTGAGAAACGTTCCAACGCCGGGTGATATCTCGGCGGCACTGAGTCATCATCCAGGTGCCTACACGCTCTCGCTGGGGCACATGAAAGACCTGACGATCGAATCTTTTGCTTATCTGCGGTTGCCGTTGGCGGTGGCTGGCGTGGCGTTTCTGATTGGAGCGGCGGGGAATTTCCGGCAAACCGGTTTGCGAGCCGCGATAGCGACGGGCGTGATGATGGTGGTTTTCTTTCAGGCGGCCCGTCTCGCCCTGGTGGCTTTTGACCCGTTCTTGTCATCCCGGCCGTTGGCGGAAGCGCTGAAGAAGTCGCCTCCAGGGCGGCTGGTGGTGGATCATCACTATTACACTTTTTCCTCGATATTCTTTTACACGGATCGCACGGCGCTGCTGCGCAATGGGCGCATCAACAACATGGTTTATGGGTCTTACGCGCCGGGAGCGCCGGACGTGTTCGTCGACGACGCTCAATTCGAAAAGCTCTGGGAGCAGCCTCAACGCAGCTACCTTGTGGCGGCTGATTCCGCCTTTCCCGGACTGGAGAAGCTGGTAGGCGATTCGCGCTTAAATGTGGTCACCCGGAGTGGAGGGAAGGTGCTGTTGACGAATGAACCGATGCAGGCCAAAGGCCTAGTCTACTCGCGGTTAGCTAACCCGTAAGAACAGTACGGGCAATACTAGCTGGCGGAGCGCAATTCTGTCGAATGCGGCGATTAACAGCGCTGCGTACCACGACGGGCATTACTTTACCTTACAAAGCATTTCCGCCTATCCTGCGGATGGTGACAGCATTCTCGCGTAAGTTCGCCTGAACGCTGTCGTGACTTTGGAGGGTAGATGAAATTGACGAAGTGGGCTCTTACAGGGGTGGCGCTGGTAATGGCAGCGCCAATGTTTGCGGGAACATACTTTGGCGGCATGGAAGACTGGAACGGATTGGATTACGACTATAACGACGTTGTCTTTTCGTTGAGCGGAAGTGGGCTGACGCTAAATTCGGCCACTGGAAAATGGTTTGCGGAGCCGGTATTGGGGACGAGCGGCACGCCGTTCTGGAATCATGCATCGATCGATGGGCCAATGAATAACGTCGGCTACTGCATTTACGGCGGAGGCAAATGCAATGGCGGGGCGGGGCTCGACGCAGGAGCGAAGTACCTGGCGGCGAGCGCGACGAGCAGCACGGGGACGGCCAACGACGTCACGTTCAGCGCGAGCGGGCAAGTGACCTTGGATGTAGCGCTGCAAATTACGGGCGCAAAGGACAGTCTGGGGTGGTATGCGATATCCGATCCGAAGGCGATCAACTGGTTGAATGCGGATTCGTCGGACGGGCTATTCAGCTTCACTCCGGGAGGCGACTTCGGTTTAGTGGGCCAGAGCCGAGGGGTAACGGCGGGCACGGGATACACATACTTTACGCAAAGCTGGTACGGGAGCAAGGATGACGTATCGCACTTTGCGTTTTTCCGAGGCACGAGCGCAGCGGTGACGCCAGAGCCGGGGGTAACGGGCCTGATGGGTCTGGGCCTCTTTGGAATGGGGCTTCTAATGCGGCCGCGGAAGAATAAGTAAGCGGTTCAAGTTGCCTAGGATTTAAGGCAGACGCCGCAAACCGATCGTCTGCCCCACTTCCCACCTCATCTTTATTGCCCAACGAGAATCGTTCTTGCGAAAGCGCAATGTTCCCGATTGAAGAGTTATATACTCTGCATTTGGTGGATGTGAGTTCCGGCATCCGCCCTTCAGCAGTAAAAAGCTCCTATGGCACAACTCTTTCGACCCAGTTCGAACACGATCGCGAAGGTGTCGATCGCGGTAGTAATTCTCCTCGCCTGTGGCACGCTGGCGGTGGGCTACATCATTGATCGTGGCGGATGGATTACCGGGGTGCGGGACGCGCCCGAACAGCCGATCATGTTCAGCCACAAGCACCACGTGAAGGATGACGGAATCGACTGCCGCTATTGCCATACAAGCGTTGAGACTTCAGGATATGCGGGGCTGCCGCCGACCGAGACCTGCATGTCGTGCCACTCGCAAATCTGGAACAACGTAGCGATCACGCAACCGATTCGGGATAGCTGGGCGAGCGGGCGATCGATTCCCTGGACTCGGGTCCACGACTTGCCGGACTTCGTCTATTTCAATCACAGCATTCACGTGAATAAAGGCATGGGCTGTTCGACTTGTCACGGGCAAGTGAACGAGATGCCGCTGCTTTTCAAGGTGAACACGTTGTACATGAACTGGTGCCTGGACTGCCATCGAGACCCGGCGCGGTATGTGAGGCCGAGGTCGGAAGTATTCAACATCGACTACAAATACCCGGCGAACCAGGCGGAACTGGGACGACAGCTTGTGAAGGAGTACCACGTTCAGTCGCTAACGGACTGCGTAACTTGCCACCGATGAAAGATTCATTGCATAATCATTCGCACGATTCAGCAGGCGGGCACGGGTCAAAGGGTGGCGGCTTGATTTCATTGGAATCGCTGCTGGAACCGCCGCGCAGGACAGCAGTGCATATAGAAACGCTGCGCGAAAAACTGGGGGCGGGGCGAGGGCCGCATTTCTGGAGAACGCTGGAAGAAGCGGCGGAATCGGAGGAATTGCAGGAGTACGTCGAACAGGAGTTTCCGGGACTTTCGGGGCAGATTCCGCAAGGGGTGGACCGGCGCAATCTGCTGAAAGTGATGGCGGCATCGCTGGCCATGGCGGGAGCGGCGGCGTGCACGAAACAGCCAAAAGAACTGATTGTTCCTTACGTACGGCAGCCGGAGAACGTGATTCCGGGAGTACCGCTGTTCTACGCGACGGCGATGACAACGGGCGGATATGCGCGCGGGCTGCTGGTCGAGAGCCATCTGAACCGGCCGACGAAGGTCGAGGGAAATCCCGATCATCCGGCGAGCTTGGGAGCGACGACGATATTCGAGCAGGCTTCGGTGTTGAACCTTTACGACCCGGACCGCTCGGAGACGGTGTTGAATGAAGGACGGTTGAGCACGTGGGGCGAGTTCACGGGGCGATTCAGCACGGAAGCGCAGGGACTGACGGCACGCAAAGGCGAAGGGCTGGCAATTCTGACGGGGCCGACTACGTCGCCGACATTGATTAGCCAGATGAAGGCGTTGGCTGGGGAATCGCCGTCGGCGAAGTGGTACATCTTCGATCCGCTGGTGAACCCAGCGATGGCAAGCGCGGCGAGGAAAATCGCTGGGCGAAATGCTTTTGTCGCATATGACCTTTCGAAGGCGGACGTGGTTGTCAGCCTGGAAAGCGACTTTCTTAATTACGGGCCGGCGGCGCTTAAGTATGCGCGGCAATTTTCGAAGAAGCGTGGAGTAGACAACGGCGAGACGCCATGCCGACTCTACGCAATCGAAGCGGCACCTTCGGTGAGCGGGTCGCTGGCGGATCACCGCTTTCCGGTGAAGAGCAGCGCGGTGCCAGGGATCACTTATCAATTGGCGAAGGCTTGCGGCGTAAACGCGCCGGCGGCAAGCGGGACGGCTCCGGAGTGGCTGAGCGCGGTTGCGCAGGATTTGCAGAACAACAAGGGCCGGTGCGTGGTGATTCCGGGCGAGTGGCAGCCGGAAAGCGTGCACCTCGCAGCGTATGCGATGAATGCTGCGCTCGGCAACGTGGGCCAGACGGTGATAGTGCTCGAAGGAGTGGAGCCGGAGAACACGCACTCGCTCGAGGAACTGACGAACGATCTGAACAACGGGCACGTGGAAACGCTGGTGATCATCAACCAGAATCCGGTTTACACGGCGCCTGCCTCGCTGAATTTTCTGGCGGCGATGCGCAAGGCGCGCCTGGTGGTGCGGGTGGGGCAATTCTTCGATGAGACATCGAAGTGGAGCCACTGGCATATCCCGGAGGCGCATTATCTGGAGACGTGGTCGGATGCGCGGGCATTCGACGGAACAACTACCATCCAGCAGCCGTTAGTAGAGCCGCTATATGAGGGTAAATCGGGAAACGAAGTGATCTCGATTCTGCTGGGCAAGCCGGATCAGAATGCGCATGAAATTGTGAAGGGTTACTGGCAGGACGCAACAAAGGCGGCCGATTTTGATACGTTCTGGCAGACATCGCTGCACGACGGATGGGTGACAGGCACAAAGGTCGGAACGATTAATGGGAACGCGGCAGCGCTGCCTGCGCTAGAAGCACCGGAGGTAAGCGGCCTGGAGGTTGTCTTCCGGCCTGATCCGACGATTGCGGACGGCACTTACTCGAATAACGGTTGGTTGCAGGAGTGCCCGAAGCCGCAGAGCAAGATGACTTGGGACAACGTGGTCTCCATCAGTCCGATGAACGCGGGCAAGCTGAAGGTGGAAAAGGGCGACATGCTGCGCGTCACCGTGAATGGCAAGAGCACGGCCGGCCCAGCCTGGATCCTGCCGGGTCATGCCGAGGATTCGGTGACGGTGAATTTCGGTTACGGACGTGAAGGATCGGGTCGGGTAGGCAACAAGATTGGCTACAACGCGTACGCGATTCAGGATGGGGCGACCCCTTACGCGGCGGCTGGGCAAATGCAGAAGACGGGCGAGAAGCTCCGGATCGCGAACGTTCAGGAAACGCAGACGATGGCAGGACGCGACCCGGTACGCGCGGCGGATCTGGCGGAGTTTCGGGCGCATCCCGACTTTCCGACGCGGGAAGAAAATCCACCGCCGCACGACAACAATCTGTATGAAGAAACACCGCTGCCGAAAAACGAGAGCCTGTATAAGGATGTCCACTGGAACTACGACGGCTACAAGTGGGGCATGGCAATCGACCTGAATGTCTGTACGGGTTGCAGCGCGTGCATTGTGGCGTGCCAGGCGGAGAACAACATTGCGGTGGTCGGCAAGGACCAGGTCGCGCGCGGCCGGCATATGCACTGGATCCGCGTAGACCGCTACTACAGCGGCGATTTGGACGAGCCCGTGATGTACAACCAGCCAGTGCCGTGCATGCATTGCGAGAACGCGCCTTGCGAGGTAGTGTGCCCGGTAGCGGCGACGGTCCACAGCAACGAGGGGCTGAACGAGATGGTTTACAACCGCTGCGTGGGCACCCGTTACTGTTCGAACAACTGTCCCTACAAGGTGCGGCGTTTTAACTTCTATCTCTACTCCGATTGGAATACGCCAAGTCTTTATGGGGCACGCAATCCGGACGTCACGGTGCGCAGCCGCGGAGTGATGGAGAAGTGTTCGTATTGTGTGCAGCGCATACAGGAAGCGAAGATTACGGCGGACAAAGAAGGGCGGTTCGTGCGCGATGGCGAAATCGTCACGGCGTGCCAGCAGGTTTGTCCGACGCAGGCGATCACGTTCGGCAATCTGAACGATAAGAACAGTCAAGTAACGAAGCTGCAGGCGCTGCAGAGGAACTATGGGCTGCTGGACGATTTGAATACCCGACCGAGGACGAAGTATCTGGGTTATGTGCGAAACATCAATGAGGCGCTAAGAGGGCAGCGTGGCAACAGAAGAGAATCTTAAGGTACCAGCGGCGTTGACCGAGTTACCAGCGGCGTTGATCCCGGATCCGGGGCCGGATCGTATCCTTTCGCCGGGCCACACATACGATTCGGTTAGCGAACGCATTGCGGGCGTCGCTTACCTGCCTTGGAAGAACGCGCCGAAGAAGTGGCTGGTCGGGGCGTTCATCTCGTTCTGCTTCGTCAACCTCCTGATGCTGGCGATGTACGTGCTTTTTGTGCGCGGCGTCGGAGTCTGGGGCGTTAACATTCCGATCGGCTGGGGATTCGCGATTATCAATTTCGTTTGGTGGATCGGTATCGGCCACGCTGGGACGCTGATTTCGGCGATTTTGTTCCTGCTGAAGCAGGACTGGCGTACGTCAATCAACCGCTTCTCGGAAGCGATGACGCTCTTTGCGGTGGCTTGCGCGGGCATGTTCCCGATACTTCATTTAGGGAGGCCCTGGCTGGCGTACTGGTTGTTCCCGTATCCGAATTCCATGTGGCTCTGGCCGCAGCCACGTAGTCCGCTCGAATGGGACGTATTCGCGGTCTCGACTTATGGGACGGTTTCGCTGGTTTTCTGGTATGTGGGACTAGTGCCGGATCTGGCGACGATGCGGGATACAGCGCCTCACCTCTGGCAACGCAAGATTTACGGAGCTTTGGCGCTTGGCTGGCGCGGCTCGGCTATCCACTGGCACCGTTATCAGAAGGCCTATTTGCTGCTGGCAGGTCTGGCGACGCCACTGGTGCTCTCGGTTCACTCGATCGTGAGCATGGATTTCGCCATCAGCATCCTCCCCGGATGGCACACGACGATTTTCCCGCCGTACTTCGTAGCGGGAGCAATTTATTCGGGATTCGCGATGGTTCTGACGCTGATCATTCCACTGCGGGCCTGGTACAACATGCGCGACCTGATCACGCTGCGGCACATCGATTCGGCGGCCAAGCTGATGCTCGGCACGGGATTGATTGTCGCCTACGGCTACTCGATGGAGGCATTCTTTTCCTGGTACAGCGGCGACAAATACGAAAGCTTCATGTACTGGAACCGGATGACCGGGCCGTATGGCTTTACGTACGCGCTGCTGATTCTCTGCAACATTGTGTTGCCGCAGGCACTGTGGTCCAGGCGAGTGCGGCACAACATCGTGCTGGTCTGGATTATTTCGATCATCGTGAATTGCGGCATGTGGCTGGAGCGATTTGTAATTGTGGTAACCAGCCTGCACAGAGACTTTCTGCCATCTTCCTGGGGAATTTACATTCCGACGAAATGGGATTGGGCGACCTTCACGGGCACCCTGGGATTCTTCATGTTCCTGATCTTCCTCTTCGTTCGGGCGCTGCCTTCGATATCGATTTTCGAGGTGCGCGAAGTGGTTCACCACGAGGCCATGGAGCGGGAGGCCCTCGCGGAGACGTTATGAGCCACATCCAATTAAGTTCGCTGCCGAATGTACACGGGGCCATGGTGGAGTTCGACACGCCGGAGGAACTGATAGCAGCTTGCGAGCGGGCCTACGCGGCCGGCTTCAGATGCATGGACGCATATGCTCCATTGCCGGTGGAAGGACTGGCTGAGGCGATCGGATTCAAGCGGAATAAGGTCGCGTTCTGCGTGCTGATCGGCGGGATTTGCGGCGTGATCGGCGGATTCGGGTTGCTCGAGTGGATCACGATGATTGCCTATCCGCACAATGTCGGCGGAAGGCCTCTGAATAGCTGGCCGGCTTACATACCGATTACGTTCGAGTGCATGATTTTGCTGGCCGCGTTGACATCGATGGTGAGCATGTTCGCGATGAATGGACTACCGAAACCGTATCATCCGGTTTTTAACGTGCCTGCCTTTGAAAGAGCATCGGTGGACAAGTTTTTCTTGTGTATCGAGTCGTCGGATCCGAAGTTCCAGGTGGTGGACACGGTGGAGTTCCTGCGGGAGCTGGGTGGAAGAGGGGTGTCGATTGTTCCGGCATAAAGGCGGGCTGGCGGTGCTGGCCGCGACGCTGGGGGCGGTGCTGGGCACAACGGGCTGCCGGCAGGATATGCACAACCAACCGAGATACAAGCCGCTGGCAGCGACCGACTTCTTTGGGGATGGCCGCTCGGAGAGACCGACCATAGCGGACACGGTAGCGCGCGGGCAGCTGCGAGTGGACCAGGCGCGATACACAGGCAAAACAGCAGACGGCAAGGATATCGATTATTTCCCGATTCAGATTTCACATGGCGATGTTCTGCGCGGACAGGAGCGTTTCGATATTTACTGCACTCCGTGCCACGGGCGTCTAGGAAACGGACACGGAATGGTTGTGAGCCGCGGATTGCGGGAGCCGCCGAGCTATCTTGATCCACGGCTGGTGAACGCGCCAGTGGGGCACTTTTTCGACGTGATGACGAATGGATATGGGGCGATGTACAGCTACTCCTCGCGGGTGGCCCCCGATGACCGGTGGCGTATTGCGGCTTATATAAGGGCGCTCCAGTTGAGCCAAAACGCTCCGCCGCAGGTGGCGCAACAGTTTGAGCACAGCGGACCGGCGTCCGGCAAAACGACGGGCGGCGGCCCTGCTGGAGGAATGAAGTGAGCAGTCACGGACACGTGGATAGCGTTCCCGTACCAGAGATCAGGCTGGGGCCGGAAGCGGCCAGCATAGAGCGAATTTCGGGCTTTGTAGGTGGTCTTGGACTGCTGCTGTGCGTGGCGGGTTTCTTCGCGAACCGGGCAGAGTTCTTTCAGTCGTATCTGTTTGCGTTTATCTATTGGAGCGGATTTGCCTTTGGCGGCCTAGGCATTCTCCTTATGAACAACACGACGGGGGGCCGGTGGGGCGTCACCGCAAGACGGTTTCTCGAAGCGCAGATTCGCACGCTGCCATTGATTTTTATCTTCTTGGTGATTCTGCTGTTCGGTTTGAAATACCTGTATCCGTGGTCGCATCCCGATCTGGTGGCCAATAGCGCTGTCTTGCGGCATAAGCATCCATACCTGAACATCCCGTTCTTTATCGTCCGCATCCTAGTTTATTTCGCCATTTGGCTGTTCTGGGCATTGCGCATGAACCGCATGTCCGATGAGCAGGACCGAACGGGCGATCCGATGCTGCGGGAACGGATGCGCGCATTTAGCGCGCCGGGTCTTTTGATTTTCGTGATGACGGCGACGTTCGCTTATATCGATTGGATTCTATCCGTGGATGCGCAGTTCTTCTCGACCGTATACGGGGCGATGATTCTGGTCGGCAGTTACGTACAGAGTTTCGCGCTGACCCTGCTAGTGATGATTTTGAGTTCGCGCGGAGACCGTTTCGGCGGCCGGATCAATGCCAAGATTTTGCACGATCTCGGAAACATGATGTTTGCGTTCGTCATACTGTGGACATACCTGAGCGCATCGCAACTGATCATCGTGTGGCCGGCGAATCTGCCACAGGAACTTGTTTGGTACCTCGACCGGGTGCAAGGATTCTGGAAATATCTCGCTCTGATAACAGCGCTTTCGATGTTCGCGATTCCTTTTCTGGCGCTGCTTTCACAAGCGCGGAAGCGCGATCCGAGGCGCCTGATCAAAGTTGCGATCTGGCTGCTGGTCGCGCGGATTATAGACGTGTTCTGGATTGTGGCGCCTAGTTTCCGTAACGCCAGCAACAGCTCATTGCTGCAAACGAGTCATGGGTTCGCCATCTATTGGACCGATTTTGCAGCGTTTTTCGGCCTGGGCGGGATCTGGGTGTATGTGTTCCTGGGCCAATTGCGGCGGCGTCCCCTATTGCCGCTGCATGATCCGCGTGTGAGCTCGCCGATCCCGGAGGCGGTGGTATGAGCGACCACACTTCGCACCAGAAGCCCAATGAGCTGGTGCATTCCGAGGCCCCGAAGCACTCGGAACCGCACGGGGGACATGAGGGGACCAGCTATGAGGGCGCGGATGCCAGCCCGCGCATGGTGATCGGATCGCTGGCGATCATCTGGTTCACGCTAGTAATCGTGTTTGCCCTTACGGTAGGGATTCAGAAATACATTCAGCATCGCAACCCGGAGGGCGAGTTGCCCAGTCCGCTGGCTCCGGCACGCGTAGTGGCGCCTGCTCCGCAGCTTCAGGTGCAGCCGTGGGAAGACCTGCCGCAAATGCGCGCCCATGAAGATCAAGTGCTGAACAGTTCAGGCAAAGACGCCGAGGGGCATTATCATATTCCGATCGACAACGCGATGACGGCGGTGGTGTCGCAGCTCAAAATTGAGCCGAACGCGCCGGTAGGCTTGACGACGCCGGGCGGAGGCGGGCGGCCGTTCTCACATTCGTTATCCGAGATGCCGCCACAATATCAAAAGCCGTCGATCCAAGGAGAGATACAGAAGCATGCGCAGTAGGGCATGTCGAAGCGCGCACAACAGCCCCAAGGGGGGCTTGCGGAGCAACCCTGGGCAGCCAAACGCCCTGTGCGCTTGTGTGATCGCGGGCATGATGCTCGCTGCCGCCGGAGTGCTTGGCGCGCAGTATGCTCGTCCGAAGATCGCAAGCGGAGTGACGATCGAGCAGCGGCTGAACAAGCCGATTCCGCTCGATCTGGTGTTCCATGACGAAGCGAACCAAAACGTGCCGCTTTGGAAATACTTTCGCGATAAGCCGGTAGTGCTATCGCTGGTCTACTTTAATTGTCCGAGCCTATGTCCAATGAGCCTGCACGAGACGGTAACAAGCTTGCAGCGAGTAGCGCTCGAGCCCGGACGCGATTACAACGTGGTGGTAGTGAGTTTCGATCCGAGAGATACGCCGCGGGAAGCGGCCCTGACGAAAGTCAAGTACAAGGCCCAGTTCGGAAACCGTACGGGTTACGACGCAGGATGGCATTTTCTGACGGGAGATCAGCAGGCGATTTCGAAGCTGGCCGATTCGGCGGGGTTTCACTTCCGCTGGGACGATCACAGCAAGCAGTTCATTCACGCGGGCGGAATTATGGTGGCGACGCCCGATGGAAAGCTATCGCGCTATTTCTACGGAATCAATTATGCTCCGGCCGATCTGCGCATGGCGTTAGTGGATGCATCGCAGCACAAAATCGGTTCCCCTGTAGATTACGTGCTGCTGTTTTGTTTTCACTATGACGCGGCGCAAGGCAAGTACACGCTGGCGATCGTAAACGTACTGAAGATCGCGGGCGGATTCACGCTCGTAATGTTGGCGGCGCTGATTTATTACCTGATGCGAGACGAAAAGAAGAAAAAAACGCGCACGGCATGGAAAGAGGCGCAGCATGTGGGCTAGTCTTCGCCTGCTGGCAGATTTGTCCTTGTTTCCGGTAGCAGCTTCGGAGCAGGCGGGCCCCATCGATTCGCTGTACTGGTTTCTGACCATTGTCTCGGGAATCATGACCGTTCTGATTTTTGTCGCCATCATCGTGTTTGCATGGAAATACCGGCGGCGGCCGGGCGTGAGGGCGGTACAGATCGAGGGCTCGACGAAATTGGAGCTGACGTGGTCGATTTTGCCGTTCCTTGTCATGCTGATTATGTTCTGGTGGGGCGCGAAGATTTTCTTTGCGGCGCAAAACCCGCCGAAGAACGCAATGGAAGTATTCGTGACGGGAAAGCAGTGGATGTGGAAGATTCAATATCCGGACGGCTCGCGCGAGATCAACGCACTGCACGTACCGGTGGGCCGGCCGGTAAAGCTGACGATGGCTTCAGAGGATGTGATCCATAGCTTCTCGATTCCGGCGTTTCGCGTAAGGCATGACGTCATACCGGGACACTATGACAGCTTGTGGTTTACGGCGACCAAGCCAGGACGTTATCACTTGTTCTGCACGGAATACTGCGGAAACTCGCATGCGGGGATGATTGGCTGGGTAGACGTAATGGAACCGCGCGATTACGCGAACTGGGCAGGCGGCAGCGGGGGCGGCGGAGATCTGGCGGTACAGGGCCAGCAACTGTTCGTGCAGAATGGCTGCTCAACGTGCCATCTGCTAGATCAGCAGGGACGCTGTCCGAATCTGCGCGGCCTGTATAACAAATCCGTGCTGCTGAACGACGGACGCACGGTGGTGGCCGACGACGCCTACATCCGGGAATCGATCCTGGAACCGAATGCAAAAATCGCGGCCAGCTTCGAACGAGACATCATGCCGAATTTCAAAGGACAATTGAGTGAAGAAAACGTCATTCAGTTGATTGCCTATATCAAATCACTTTCACCGACTACACCAGAATCGCAACAGGGCAGCCAGCAATCACCGATCGTGCTGGCGCCGCAAGCGAGTCCGCAGGCAAAGCAGTAAGGGAAAAGCAAGATGGCTACAATCGCACAAATACAGGGCACACCTGAGCTAGAGGTCTCCGAGGTAAATTACCTCAACGTCGCGCACGGCTGGAAAAGCTGGCTATTTACCACAGACCACAAGCGGATCGCCATCCTCTATCTGATCTCGATTACGCTGATGTTCTTTGTGGGGGGCTCGATGGCGGTGCTCTTCCGCATCAACCTGCTCGAACCCCAGGGCATCTTCGCGCCGGAGACATACAACCGGCTGTTCTCGGCGCACGGCATCATCATGGTGTTTTTCTTTCTGGTGCCATCGATTCCGGCAACGCTGGCGAATTTTCTCATTCCCATCATGGTGGGGGCGAAGGATCTGGCGTTTCCGCGCATCAACTTGCTGAGCTGGTACCTCTACATCTTCGGCGCGGCATGGGCGATGTATGCCGTGCTGCGGGGCGGGGTGGACACGGGCTGGACTTTTTACGCTCCATATAGCAGTACGTATTCGAACTCGTACGTGCTGTCCGCCGTCTTCGGAGTTTTCATGGCGGGATTCTCTTCCATTCTGACCGGCTTGAACTTCATTGTTACAGTGCACAAGATGCGGGCGCCCGGCATGACCTGGTCACGGCTGCCGCTTTTTGTCTGGTCGAATTATGCAACCGGCCTTATCCAGGTTCTCGGTACACCGGTGCTGGCGATCACTATGGTGCTGCTGGCGTTCGAACGCATCGCGCACGTGGGAATTTTCGATCCGAACATCGGCGGTGATCCGATTCTGTTCCAGCATCTGTTCTGGTTCTATTCGCATCCGGCGGTGTACATCATGATTCTCCCGGGTATGGGCGTGATCAGCGAGATTATCTCCTGCTTCTCGCACAAGCGGGTTTTCGGCTATAACTTCGTCGCGTTTTCGAGCATGGCGATTGCGGTGCTCAGCTTTGCGGTTTGGGGCCATCATCTGTTCGTCACCGGCGAAAGCGTGTACGTGAGCATCGCGTTCTCATTTTTAAGCTTCATGGTCGCGGTTCCCTCCGCCATCAAGGTTTTCAACTGGACCGCGACGATGTACAAGGGCTCCGTTTCGTTCGACACGCCAATGCTCTATGCATTCGGGTTCATTGGATTGTTTACCATCGGCGGCTTGACCGGCCTCTACCTGGCATCGTTAGGAGTCGACGTGGCAACGCATGGAACGTATTTCATCGTGGCGCACTTTCATTACGTGATGGTGGGCGGCATGGTGATGGCCTTCATGGGTGGCCTGCATTTCTGGTGGCCGAAGATGACGGGACGCATGTACCCGGAAGTCTGGGGGAAATTTGCGGCGCTCATTATCTTTATCGGCTTTAACCTCACATTCTTTCCGCAATTCATTCTCGGCTATTTGGGCATGCCTCGCCGCTACCATGCCTATCCGCCAGAGTTTCAGGCGCTGAATGTGCTCTCGACGGCAGGGGCATCGATTCTGGGAATCGGATATGTGATCCCGATGGTCTACTTCATCTGGTCATTAAAGTACGGACCCAAGGCTGGCAAGAATCCTTACAACGCGGCGGGCCTCGAGTGGCAGATCCAATCGCCGCCAACCACGTTCAATTTCGACCAGACGCCGATTGTGACCGAAGAAGCTTATAATTACGGGGAGTTGGAGGACATCGTTGGCTGACGCAATCGTGCCGGTGGTGCATGAAGAAGAACCGGCGGCAGAAGTAACTCATCTCCGCCATCATTTTGCGACGGCGGAGCAGCAGATGGAAGCGTCCGTGCTGGGCATGTGGACGTTTCTAATCACCGAAGTGCTGTTCTTCGGCGGAATGTTCACGAGCTACGCGATTTACCGGAACATGTACCCGGGCGCGTTTGCCAGCTCCAGCAAATATATGGACGTGGTGCTGGGCGGCACCAATACGGCAGTCCTGATCTGCAGCAGTTTAACCATGGCGCTAGCGGTGCGGGCGGCTCAGCTCAGCAGGCGCAAGTCGCTAATAAATTTCCTGATCCTGACTATGATTTTCGGCACGATCTTTCTGGTCATCAAAGGCGTCGAGTATCACTCAAAGTGGGTAGAGCATCTGGTGCCGGGTTTCAATTTTCATTACGAGCCGGCCTATTACCAACAGCACGTCCAGATTCTGTTCTTCCTGTATTTCGCCATGACGGGCATGCACGCGCTGCATATGGTGGTTGGTTTGGGACTGCTGACTTATTTGCTGATTCAAGCCAAGCGGAGCGTCTTCACGTCGAACTATTATTCGCCGGTGGAAATGATCGGGCTTTACTGGCACTTCGTTGACATTGTCTGGATTTTCCTGTTCCCGTTACTTTACCTGATTGGACATCGCGGATGAGCGCACACGCAGCTATTCCAAAAGTCGGCACACTGGTGAGTGTGTGGGCAACCTTGATCGTGTTAACCGGTCTTACGAGCGCAGCCTCCTATGTAGATATAGGTGAATGGAACATCGTGCTGGCCTTGATTATCGCGGTGACGAAGGCATCGCTGGTCGTGTGGATTTTTATGGGGGTCAGGTATGTAACAACTCTCACGAGGTTGTTTGTGGTAGCCGGCCTGGTGTGGCTGTTCATTATGATCCTGATCACGTCAAGCGACTACAGCACGCGCGCTTGGACCTACCAGGCGAAGCCCTGGGCAAATAATCCGGCGCACGGATTGAGCCGCTAAGGCGTAGGCCGGTTATAAAACCGATCGAATGCTTCACAGCGCCGGCCTAACCTTAGTTCCCGGTCCCAGATTCGGCCTTTCGCAGCAACTGCAAAGAAAGTGTCTGAGCCACCGCCTGGGATGGCGACGATTCCCTGATCGGGAATGACACCAGCCTTCTGCAAGAGCGGGGCAGCTGCCGGGGTGTGGCCGATGACCTTCAGATGTGAGAAAGCATCTTGAACAAAGCTCACCGCTGCTGACTGCGTTGCCGATTGCTGAGCGCCCTCGGGAGAGACCGCCAGAACCACCGCATCGAAAAGCACCGACGGACCCCCCGCAAGCTGGAAGTCGGCCGGGATCATTCCGCCGCTTGAACTTTGGTGCCTCCGATCCTCGGAGCAATGGTCTTCAGCTTTGCGCCCCGCTTGTTCGCGTCATTCTGGAGGGCAGCAATCAGGGCGGGATCGGTGCCATCAGCAATCAAGCAGCCGATCATTCGCCCTTTGACCGTCGGGTTCGCCTTGGCGAGAATGCTCAGTCCAGGGGAAGGTCTTAAATCAGTACGCGCCTGGACCTTGGTCCACGCCTTCTGAACCGCTCCCTGGTGATCGAACGCGCCGGGCTAGTTTACAGACGACTGCACTCGTAAACGAAGCCTACATGCGACTGGTGGATTACACCCGCATGGAGTGGAAGGATCGCGCACATTTCCTTGCTGTATCGGCGCAACTGATGCGGCGAATCCTTGTGGAATACGCGCGAAGACGCAACCTGAAGCGTGGGCGCGAGGACCATCAGGTTCGCTGGAGCAGGCGGCGATTGTGAGTGCCAGCCGCGCCAGGGACCTGATCGCGTTGGACGACGCACTCAACGACCTGGCGCGCATTGACGCGCGTAAGGTGCAGATCGTGGAATTGCGCTTTTTCGGCGGGCTCAGCGTGGACGAGACGGCCGAGGCGCTCAGTATCTCCTCTCCTACGGTGTCGTGCGACTGGAGTAGCGCCAAAGCATGGCTCTGTCGCGAAATAACGAGTGGCAAAAGTGAATCGTGAGCAGTGGAGAAAAATTGATGAGCTGCTGCAATCCACATTGCTGCAGAAAGAAGGCGTCCGCGCCGCTTTTGTGCGGCAGGCTGCCATGGCGACGAGCAACTCGAACGCGAGGTCCTGTCACTTCTGGCCGCGGGCAAAGAGGCCGGGAGATTCCTGGAAGAGCCGGCCATCCAATTCGCCGCGCCGCTTCTAACTTCCGAACCCAGCCTAGATAAGACGGTAGTGGACGATCTGACAGGCAGCACGTTCTCGCACTACCGCATCCTGGAGAAGCTCGGCGGCGGAGGGATGGGCGTTGTTTACAAAGCCGAAGATACCCGGCTGCGCCGCTCGGTAGCGCTCAAGTTTCTACCGGAGGAACTGAGTCGCGATTCCCTCGCCCTTGCTCGTTTTGAGCGGGAATCACGAGTTGCTTCACGGCTAATGACGGCGAGGGCAAAGGCGGAGGGTTGGGCGGGATGTTCACCGACGGCTCGTACCTCTTTCTAGCTGAGGGGGCGCGGACCGGGACCGCAATTGCTCAGGTTCTCATCGCCGGCGCGGAGACTACTTCGCTATGAACGCGCTTCGAAGTTCCTTTCGTCTAGGATGTCTTTCCGGGCCGATCCGAACTCCTGGTCACCAACTTCAGTCACGGGTGGGGGTGGCCGTTTTGGAGTTTGCAGCTCGAAACAGGGACGCCTCATCGCGTCGGCCGGGTACTGGCGACAGCAGCTGCTTGGTCGCCTGACGGGCGCGAAATTGCTTACATCAGAGAGCGCGATCTGTATCGCGCGAACCGCGACGGGAGTAACGCCAGAAAAATCGTAAGCCTTCCTGCGACGGCATTTCAATTACGCTGGTCGCCAGATGGCAGCCGCTTGCGCGTCACAGTCGGTAAGCTTGTCGACCGGAGCGGCTCTCTTTCTATTTGGGAAGTTTCGGCTGATGGAACAGGGTTGCACCCCTTTCTTCCAGGCTGGAACCGACCACCCCAAGAATGCTGCGGGAATTGGGCTCCGGACGGTAAGTATTTCGTTTTCCAATCGACGCGTAGTAAAGGAAAGACGGAAGTCTGGGCCATTTGCGAGCGCCGCGGCTTCACTACTGGTTTCAATAAGTCAAATTTCAAACCAGTACAAATCACCAGCGGCCAATTGAGCTCTCTCGCCCCTGTGTTCAGTCCAGACGGCAAGAAGTTGTATTTAATCGGTCAACAACAGCGCGGCGAACTGGTCCGCTATGATCGACGCTCTGATCAGTGGGTCCCATACCTATCCGGCATTTCGGCGGAATTTCTCGATTTCTCGCCCGACGGGCAATGGGTTGCCTATGTCGATTTTCCGGAGGGCGCTCTATGGCGCAGCAGAATCGATGGGAGCGAGCGCCTGAAACTCACCGCTCCGCATATGCAGGTCCTGGAACCTATATGGTCCTCGAACGGGAAACAGATTTCATTCACCGGCATGTCGCCAGGCGCGCCTTCGAGAGTATACGTCGTTTCGCCGAATGGTGGAAACGCCGAGCGGGTCCATCCTGACGGGCATAACCAGGTGACTGGGAGTTGGTCGCCGGATGGAAATTCTATGCTTATTAGCCACCTTTACTTTCTCGAAGGGGCGCGACGAGGGGTAACTGTCGTGCGCTTGCGCACCCATGAAGCGGAGAGGCTGCCCGGATCGGAAGGTGTCTGGCAAGCGAAGTGGTCGCCCAACGGCCGCTACATTGCTGCTCGCACGCTCGATTCGCACGCCGTAATGCTCTTCGATTTCGAAAAGAAACAATGGTCGGAACTGGCACAAAGCGATGTGGGCGCTCTGTCCGGCTGGTCAAGGGACGGCAACTTCGTTTACTTCAAACTCCTTGGAAATGACGGTGCCATTATGCGCGTAAACGCGAAGACTCGCATAGTGGAGCAGGTGGTGAGTCTCGCAAACATCAAGAACACGGGATACGGCGGGGGTGTCTGGATCGGCTTGACGCCCCACAATTCACCTCTTCTATTGCGCGATACCGGCACTCAGGAGATTTACGCTCTTGACTGGCAGGCGCCATAAACTCGAATCAACCTGCGATTTCTTCTGACGAATAATGAAGAGAAAGCCGCTAGGGCCGGATTCGATTTGCTCTTGCCTCTTTGTTTTATTGGTGAGTGCTTTAGAGCTTATAGACCTGGGCCGCCGTATCGTGGAAAACCTGCCGCATTTCGGACGTGCTCAATCCCGAGGTCATGTCCAGGTAGGCACGATAGAGTTCCTGAAAACTGCAGGCCAGTAACGCAATCGGCATGTGGCTAGCGAACATGCAGCGGCCGGGGCCGAAGCAAGCAATCGTTTCGAGAACCCAGGGGCGGACCTGCTGGACAGTCCACTTGCGACCGAAGATGGACTCCAAACCGAAGATCTTTACAAAGACGTTTTCGACACTGCTCAGAGCCGCCATGTCGCGCTTCCAGGCTTCAAACCCGGTCTGAGTCAGATCCAAAGGCCAACCCATGAGGGGCAACACAAACGGCAAATCAGGGCAAGAATTCGCCAGAGCTGCGAAATCCATCAGTTGATGCGCGAATACTTCTATTTCGCAACACAGACCGTGTTTGCGTAATAAGCAGACTCCTTTGCGAAACTCCGCATCCGACAGCCGATTTTGCTCGGATGTAAAGCGCAGCAGCGGATTGCTGGGATCCCAGGCGAGGTGTTGGCGCACGGCTCGAACGTCTGTCATGGAGCCGTATCTGTCGAGAACCTTCGCGATATCCGGGCTCTTGAAATCGGCCAGTGCAATTACGCCGCTAGGATGACCGCCCTTACTTGAGAGATCCTGAAGCCACTTCGCTTCTTCGACTGGCGAATCTGACAGGAACTCCGCGCACACGGTACCGGCAACATCAAAGCCCACGGTGTCTCTCGCATAATCGCTAGGAAGATAGCGACGAGGCAGAGCTCCGTAGTCACCCACCAAAGCTTCCAACGAAGGGCTGCGTTGCCGAAACACTGGGTAGCGATGGACTTGTTCATCAATGAAATGCAGATGAGGGTCAATGATTAGGTCCGGCACTATTCAGCCATGATCTCTCAGCCGCGCAGAATTGTGGGATGAGGGCCAGGGCCCCCGGCGGATTCAGTTCCGAAACAACCACTCTAGGCATCTATCTAACCTTTTTGCGGGTTCCACAGTGAACATGTGGCGCTCTAAGAGGAGACTATGGCGGAGACAAGCGCGGATGTCGTGCGACGGTACCTGGACAATGCGATTGCAGCGGAGAAGAGCTTCGAAACGCAGCTACGGGACTCTGCAAAGGAGGACGAGAATGGAGCGGCAAAGAGGGCCTTTGAGCAGCACGCCTTAGAGACGAAGAAGCAACACGAGAGATTGACCGCGAGACTCGAAAACCTGGGTGGCAGTGTTTCGGAGGCTAAGACTCTGCTAGCGAATCTTTTTGGATCAGGGTCGAAAGCGCCGCACGCGGGGCAGGGAAGCGAGCGGCCCACGACGCAGAATTTGATGCTGGCGTTTGCGGCAGAGAACAGCCAACTCGCGATGTATGAAAGCCTTGCCGCAATAGCAGAAGCGGCAGGCGATCCCGAAACCGAGGCGCTGGCGCGCTCGATTCAGAAGGAAGAAAAAGCCGCGACGGAAAAGTTTTGGCAGTTAATACCTGAATCGGCATTGCAGGACTACGCAAAAGGAACCACAGTTTAGGCTTCTGATTTTAGGCCCGTTCCAGGCCCTAGACCTGCTCCACCGACTCTCGGCCAACACTTTCTTTCAGTCGCCAAAGATAACCCTAGAAGCCTAGGAAAAGCGCTAGGAACGTATTTCCGACTCTTGTAGAATTGCAGTAGTCTATTCCTCGCTGGAGGATTTATACTAAGTGAAACGCATTTGTTTTGCGATTGCCGCTTTTTTGGCCGTATCCGCAGTCTCGTACGGACAAACTTCCACAAACCCGCTCAGCAGCGACATCAAACAGGCCTACGAATCCGTAAAGAAAAATTTGGCGAGAGCCGGCGATAAGGTTCCAGAAGAGGATTACAGTTTCAAGCCGACCCCGGAAATGCGGAGTTTTGGCCAAGTGCTGGAACACGCGGCGACATCACAGGCGCGGTCATGCAGCGCGGTGCTGGGCGCTGAAAACTCCGCGCCCGCACCCGCGTCCGCGGACGGGAAAGCTGCTCTCGCGGCCACTTTAAAGCAGTCCTTTGAGGTCTGCGATAAAGCCTTCGATGCACTAACGGATGCCAACGCAAGCGAGATGGTGAAACTGCCCCGGGGGCAGAGAACTAAGCTGGGCGCGTTGGCAGGAGTTGCGAATCACGACACCGAGCAGTATGCAATCTTAAGCGTGTACATGCGTTTGAAGGGGATCGTGCCTCCTTCGAGCGAACGTTAGGGCGGCCAAAAAAAAAACGGAATCGAAGGACTATGACATGGCGCAAGAATTTGGCAGATTAGAATGCAGAGTGTGCGGCGATCAGGTATTGGTTCCGCTTTCGCCAGCAGAAAGAAATCGCGATCCGAACGACTTTAGATTGGAGCTAACGTGCTCGAACGGGCATACGGATACGTACGACGAATCAAAAGTAGAAACGATCCAGTCGAAGCCGGCAGCGGCTCTCAAGATGCGGCGAGCGACTGCGGGAATCGGTTAGCGCGGCCGGGTTTCAATCAGTTCATAGACCAGATTCACGTCGGCATGTACTCGGATATAGCCGGGTGAAAGCGGAGCCATATCGGAGCTCTGCGCCCTGCCGAGATCGATCTGCGGAGCAGGCGAGATAATTACCGGTTGGCCTTCCTCCACGTGCAGAATACGGCCTAACTTCAGCTTTAACGCGGCAGCCAAAGCCTGCGCGCTCGAGGCCGCCTGAGCCGCGGCTTCTCCAAGCGCGCGGGCCCGCACTTCCTTTTCGCTTTCACTCCGCAGAGTGAAGTTCAAGCGGTTGACGCTGGTTGCACCGGATTTAGTAGCGGTGTCGATCACCTTGCGCAAAACAGCCAAATCTTCTACCGTGACGCGAACGGTATTCTCGGCGGTGTAGCCCTGGATGGTAGGCGCGCCTTCTTTTGGATAGCGAAAATTGGGATTGATCGATAAGTTGATTGTCTTGATGTCGGCGGCGGGAACGAGCGCGCGGAGACTCTGGGTAATGGTGGCGACGCGCTGAGTATTTTGCGCACTTGCCGCTTCAGTGCTGGGCGCCTGAGTGACGACACCGATGTCCAGTTCAGCCTGGTCGGGCGCGGCTGAAATTTGCGATTCACCGTGCACGCGCACTGAAGGCGCCTCAGAAGCGTGCAATGAATTCTGAGCACGAAGCGGAGCTAGTAAGAGGAGTAGAATCGAAAGGCTTCGCATGGTTTTGTGGAACGGCGCCTGGGCGCTTTGAATTCGCAAATCCAAAATAGCGCGGCGGCAATTACGAGACATGGCACCGGGCTCGCGGCGAAGTTTTCTGGCATGGGCGGCTGCCGTATCGGGGTTGGCGAGAAGGAGCTTGGCACAGGCTAGGTTTCCGCTGGCGCATGACGATGACGAATTCTTGGAAGATCTTTCGCGGAGGGCGTTTCGCTATTTTTGGGAGCAGACGGACGCAACCACGGGACTAGTGCTCGACCGGGCGCGTTGCGATGGAAGCCTGGTGCCTGGAAGAAACCTGGAAGTTGCGAGCACGGCACTCACTGGCTTTTATCTGACCGCGCTGTGTATCGGAGCCGCGCGGCGATGGCAGCCTGTCGATGAGTGCCGGGAACGAATCAGGCAGGGACTCCGGCATCTGCTGAACGAGCAGGAAAATGTGCGGGGATGGTACTACCATTTCACGAACCGGAAGAGCGGGGAACGGGCATGGAGCAGCGAATTATCGACGGTCGATACGGCTTTCCTGCTGGCCGGCGTGGTGGTGGCACAGCAATATTTCCGCGACGATGCGGAAATTGGCCAGCTGGCATCAGCGCTCTATGCGAGAGTGGATTTTCCCTGGATGCTGAACGAAGCGACTGGCAGGCTGCGCATGGGATGGACGCCGGAAGCGGGTTTCTTACGGGCTGAATGGACCGACTACGACGAAAACTCGATTCTGGCGATCCTGGCCATCGGGTCGCCAAGCAATCCCGTTACGGAGCGCTGCTGGTACTCGTTCCGGCGTACGCAGATGATTCTGTGCGGTTATAGCTTTGTGGGGCGGGGTCCGATTTTCACCCACCAGTATTCACAGGCGTGGCTGGATCTTGCCAATTTGCGGGACGGGCCGCCTTTTCAGATCGATTATTTTCAAAATTCGACCGTGGCGACCTACGCGTTTCGAGCGCTCTGGATAAGCTTGCGGAGTCTTTATCCAAGCTATGGAGCAAACTTATGGGGCGTTACGCCTTCCGACAGTGACATTGGCTATGTTATCTGGGGAAGTCCCACTTCAAGGCAGAATTTGGATGGGACGGTGGTGCCGGCGGCGGCGGGTGGGTCGCTCATGTTTACGCCTGAGATCTGTTTGCCAGCGCTGCGTTACATGCAGGAAGAGTTTGGCCACCTTATATATGGTCCGTATGGGTTCGCTGACGCTTTCCACCCACTGAGCCGCTGGGCGAATCCAGATATTGTCGGAATTGACGCCGGAATAACTCTTCTCAGCGCCGAGAATTTGCGTTCAGGGATGGTATGGATCTGGTTCAACAGCTCGAACGATATCCGGAGAGCGAAGAGCCTTATCTTTCAGCCGTGCTAGGCCGTAAGCCGGGCGAGTTAAGTCCTCAAATGAAGACTGTTGTGTATCGCGTAAAGCGCCAGTTCGAGCCGGTCTGAGACGCCGAGCTTGTCGAATACGTTATGCAGATGGTTCTTCACGGTCTGCTCCGTGATAAACATCTTCTCCGCGATTTCCTTGTTCTTGTAGCCTTGAGCAATCAGAATAATGATTTCCCGCTCGCGCTGGCTAAGTTGAGCACGTTCGCGGGGCGCTTTGCCGTTCTGCGCGCCGCCGCTGGAATTCGCGTCGGCCGGATTAGAGAATTTCCGCATCACTGCGGCAGTGGTGTTCGAATCGAGCCAGATTTCGCCGGCGTGGACTTTGACCACGCTTTTCTCAATCAGTGAGGTGGGCACGTCCTTGTGCAGAATTCCCGAGCAGCCAAGCTTCATGGCTTGCACGAATTCTTCGCGGTGCTCAGGCGCGGCGAAGAGAATTACGCGCGTCTTTGGAGCCCGGGTTTGAATGCTGCGCAGCACGGTAAGCCCGTCGACGCGCGGCAGTTTTAATTCCATAAGAACGACGTCCGGCTCGAGCAGGACTGCTTTCTCGATCGTCTCTACGCCGTCTGTTGCTTCGCCGACCACCTCTATAGCAGGGTGGTTCGCAAAGACTACCCGAAGCCCTTCCAGGACAATCGGGTGCCCGTCGGCGATCAAGACGCGAATAGCTGCTATTGACATCCCATTTTCTTCAAATTGCTCCACTGTAATCCAAAGTACCCCTTACCCAGTACGGGGGTAACGGTACGATTGGACTAATGAACCGCTGCCTAAAGGATTATAGTGCTAACCGGAACATTTCCTCTAGGCTATTTTCACGTGGTTAACGGCTCATCTTGAGAAAATCCGGCTGAGGTTCGACAATTTAAGGACCTATATACAAGACAGGTGGCGAGTGCCTTGCTCTCTACAATAAGGTTTATGGCCAAATTGTCGATCAAGGATCTGGATCTCGCCGGCAAGAGGGTATTCATTCGGATGGATCTCAATGTACCGCTTAGCGCTGACGGGAAACAGATCTCGAGCGATAAGCGCATCAGGGCATCGCTGCCAACCATCCAGTACGCGATCGAACACTCCGCAGGGATAGTTCTGGCAAGCCATTTGGGCCGGCCCAAGGGCAAACGCAGACTGGGAATGAGCTTGGCGCCGGTTGCGTCACGCCTCTCGGAACTGCTCGGGAAGCAGGTCACGATGGCGCCCGACAGCGTGGGAGAACGGGTAACCGCGCTGAAGCCAGCTCCCGGGGAGATCCTGCTGCTCGAAAATCTTCGTTTCCACCCGGAGGAAGAAGCCAATGATCCGGCGTTCTCGCGCCAACTGGCTTCCCTGGCGGATCTCTATGTAAATGATGCTTTTGGGTCGGCTCATCGAGCGCATGCCTCGACGGTCGGAATCGTTTCATTCTTGCCATTGGCGGCGGCCGGCCTGTTAATGGACAAGGAACTTGAATGGCTGACCCGCGTGACGAAACATCCCGAGCACCCGTGCGTGGCGTTGTTGGGAGGAGCTAAGGTCTCGGACAAGATCGAGGTAATCCGGAATCTAATTAAGGTTGTGGACAAACTGTTGATCGGCGGAGCCATGGCTTACACGTTCCTGCGTGCGGAAGGCAAATCGACCGGCAAATCCTTGGTAGAAGAGGATAAGGTCGAGCTGGCGCGGCAGCTTATGCATGACCATCCGGACAAGCTCGTTTTTCCGGTCGATCACATAGTGGTCCGCGAGATCAAGACCGGGGCGGCACACGAACTGGTCGAGGAGATCGGGCCAGACCAGATCGCGGTCGATATCGGGCCCGAAACGATCCAGCTGTTTTCGCAGACCATAGCATCCGCCAAAACGGTGATCTGGAACGGACCGATGGGCATTTTCGAGATGCCGCCCTTCGACAACGGCACCGTCGCGCTGGCCAAAGTCGTAGCCGAATCCGGCGCGGTTTCGGTGGTGGGAGGTGGCGATTCGGAACAAGCCATCAAGAGCGCGGGAGTAGCGGATAAAATCACTCACGTTTCAACTGGCGGCGGCGCTTCGCTCGAATTTCTAGCTGGCGTCGAGCTGCCCGGCGTAAAGGCGCTGACCGATAGAAGTTGAATTGGCAGCAAATCTTCACCAGCTGCCCTAACCGCAGGAATTCCGAAAGCGAGGCAGACTTTTGGAAGAAAAAGCCCTGGAATTGTCTGGTGAAGGCCCGATCAGGTTGGGCTCACGAGAGGGCTAGAATGTCGGTACCTGGATGAGCGTGGCCGAGAGGCCCGAAACGCCTGCCGGGCGTTCGGAAAGCAATCGCGAAACTTCTCGACCGTGTTGGTAAGTGGACTACCGACGAAATATCGCGGAGTATTTTTTCTGACCGATTCCTTCCTGGACTGTGTCGCGACGGATCGGGAATTTCAAGCAGTCGAATCATTGTCGTGGACAGTACGGAGCCGGCACCGGGCGCGGCACGCAGGTTCGTCTGGAATCCTAAGACGTTACGCTTCGATGATTGACGATGACGCAAGTTCTTTGTGCTGTCCCGTCGCATCTTCGAATGCGTGGAGCGGGCTTTTGGCCTGCCAAGTCGGCTTTCGAGCCGACTTTATGCCGCCAGGAATGTCCGCTTGGCAATTCTGAGGACTCGCTCCACCAAGCTCCATCGGTTTTTGACGAACTAAGTGACATTGGGCGTTTTCGCCCGACTATTTTCCGCGAGGTGATGTTCGGATCAATGGAGCAGGCGTCCCGTTAGGTAAAAAGCCGATGGCCGTGGTTCCGTTGAACCGGGTGCCGTTTTCTGGTTGGCGTAGTCGAGGGCCGCCGATTTGGTGAGGCCAATGACCCCGTGCTTCGCGGCCGCGTACGCCGCTTGACCCTTGAAGCCCCTGACTCCAGCGCCTGAGGACGTGTTCACGATTACGCCGCCACCATTCCGCAGCATCAGCGGAATCTCGTATTTCATGCACACGAATATCCCACGAAGGTTGATGTCGACAATGCGGTCCCACTCTTCCTCACTGACATCGGCGGTCGCAGTGATCGCCTGTTCGGAACCGGCGTTGTTGAAAGCGAAATCGAGACGGTCAAACGCTTCAACTGCCTTCTCTAGTGCAGTCTTGACGTACTCCGTCCGTGTGACGTCGCACCTGACGGCGAGCGCCTGGCCACCGAATTCCTGGATGCGACGGGCTGTTTCTTGATTGCCCCGTTCGGAAAGATCAGCCACCACTACGCGCGCCCTCTCGTGCGCAAAAGCCAGTGCCGTGGCTCGGCCAATGCCGCTTCCTGCTCCTGTGACAAACGCAACTTTACTTTTGAAGCTTCCGTTTCATATTCACTGGCATCGCTTAGCCCCTCAGCGTAAGTTCTTTTCTCCTGAACCGTATTGCTCATCGCTGACATGTTCCATCCAGTCAACAACCTTGCCGTCCTTCTTCTCCTGAATCGCGATGTGGGTCATGCCCGCCGTCGGCGAAGCGCCGTGCCAATGCCTTTCGCCTGGCGCGAACCAGACAACATCACCGGGCCGGATCTCCTCGATTGGTCTACCTTCGCGCTGAGCCCAGCCGCACCCGGCAGTGACGATCAGGGTCTGGCCCAGCGGATGTGTATGTCAGGCTGTCCGTGCGCCGGGTTCGAAGGTCACGCTGGCGCCTTGCACGAACGCAGGCGCCTGAAAAAGCGGATCGATCCGTACACTGCCGGCGAACCACTCTGCAGGTCCCTTTCCGGACGGATGCGAGCCAACTCGTTTGATTTCCATGTTTGTGCTCCTCAGTTACTCACGGAGGAAGCAGCGTCACAGCACCGTCATTCCGCCGTCCACGGTGAGTGCATGACCCACCACGTAGCTCGCCCCCGGACTGCAGAGCCACAGCACGGCCGACGCGATCTCCTCGGGGGTGCCCGGGCGGCCAATAGGCACGTGCTTCGCTATCTCGGCGTACGCCTGCTCGTCCCCGCTGACGACGTCGCGGGCGATCTGGGTGTCGATCAGGCCGGGATTGACCGCATTCACACGGATCCCGCGCTTGATGTATTCCAGAGCGGCCGTCCGCGTCAGGCCAACCACGCCGTGCTTGGATGCGATGTACGAACCGATACCGGGGTTGCCGGTCAACGCGCCGACTGACGCATTGTTGACGATCACGCCGCTGCCCTGGCGTTCCATCTGCCGCAGTTCGTGCTTCATGCAGCTCCACACGCCGCGCAAGTTTATCCCGATCACGCGATCCCAGTCTTCGCGGGTGCTGTCGGCGGTTGGCGCGATGCGGGCCATTACCCCCGCGTTGTTGAACGCCGCATCGAGCCGGCCAAATTCGGCAACCGTGCGGTCCACCATCGCCTCCACCTTGGCGTCGTCACTCACGTCGCAATGGACAGCGATTGCCTTGTGACCGCCGGCGATCAGCTTCTGCGCTTCCGCCTTCACCGCGTCCTCCCTGAAATCGGCCATCACGACGGCCGCGCCTGCCTCGGCGAACGCCCGCGCGGTCGCCGACCCCATGCCGGAAGCTGCTCCGGTTACGAGTGCCACCTTGTTTTCGAATGGTAAGTTCATATTTCTTGCGTTTCCCTTCGCTTTGACGCGCCAGTGATAGAGCCGCTCACATCGTGTACCCCGGCTCCCTATAGAGCTTGCCAGCCTGGGTCACGATGTCGGCGGTATACCTTCTCTTTCCAGTTGCGCGATTCGATTTTTTCGAACGCTATGGACACGGACTCCCCTCCGTAACCCAAAGCGCTCATGACATCTTTCTTGATTGCTTCGGCAAGTCGGGTTTCCTTTCTTCAGAATTGCCGGGCCCGAGCTTGATGATAACGTGGGGCATGAATACTCGTTGCAAGCCCTACTGATGTAACTAGCAGGATTGAAGTGCCGCAGCGGGAACGATGAGAGGCAACCCCGATGCGATTGTCAAACGAGCAATTTGGCGTGCATTCTTGCTCGTGTCCTCTGATACCAAGGTAAAGCTAAACGGCGCATTTGAGAAGGTCCTCAATCAGCATGAAGTTGTGAATATAATTCACAAATGCTGCAGAACGACCTCAGCGCGTTATCGGCGTTCCTCGCTGTTGCGGAGGAGCGCAGCTTTACGCGCGCTGCAAAGCGCCTGGGCGTCTCGCCCTCCGCGATGAGTCACGCCATGCGAGCCCTCGAAGAAGGCATTGGCGTGCGACTGCTCTCCCGAACAACGAGAAGTGTGGCTCTGACCGATGCCGGAGACGACCTCCTTGCGCGGTTGCGCCCGGCGCTCACAGACATTCAAGGAGCCTTGGACCGTGTATCGGGCCTAAGAAACAAACCCGGCGGCCGTGTTCGCTTGCTCGTCCCTCGGCTGGCAGTGAGCACCGTACTAGCACCAAAGCTCGGCCAGTTCGCGCGCGATTACCCGGACATTCTGCTGGACGTTACCACCGACCACACTCGAATGGACATCGTAGCCGAAGGGTTCGACGCAGGCATTCACTTTGGGGAATACATCGAGAGGGACATGATCGCGGTACGTCTGTCTCCAGACCGAGACCTGCGATTGTGAGCTCGCCCGGATATGTCAAATCCCAGGGAAGACCGAAATCGCCACGCGATCTGGTAAGAGCTCGATGTATCAACTTCCGGCACGGAGATGCAGGCTTATACCGATGGGAGTTCGAGAAAGGCAAGAAGTCTCTGTCTGTCGCTGTCAAGGGCCCACTGATTGTCGACGACTTGGACTTGGTCATACGCGCTGCCCTGGAGGGTGTCGGTTTCGCTTACATGTCGGAAGAAAAGGCAGCGCCGCACCTCGCGAGGGGAGCCCTGGTGCGCGTGCTGGAAGACTGGTGTCAACCCTTTCCTGGCTTCTTCCTCTATTATCCCAGTCGTCGGCAACAGCCACCCGCTCTTTCGGCTTTGATCGATGTCCTTCGCATGTAGACGAGATGCTTCCGTGACAAAAACAGCTCGGCCAACTCCGATGCCGCAGCGCGTTCTATATGAAAGGTTTCAGGTTTGCCCTCTTTATTCACTGTGAACTCCACGTTTCCGACCGCAGTTGGCCGACTGAGACCAACGTGAAACTCCGGCGTGACGAAGGCCTTTAACTCGGAGCTTTCTACCTCGCTCGGCGTTTCGAAAGACATACGACCAAAGTGGACGTCACCATTGGCGGGTCCCATAAACTCACATTCGGCGGACGCGACCGACAGAGATCTGCCGTTGCACTCGGCAGGACGGAATCGCCATTCCGAAACAGCCTTGACGGCCTCTTCGTCAAGGCCTATCCCAACCCGCGAACAACCTCGACGTTTGCGGCACACCTCCACTGTCCGCAAGTGTCCTGTTAATCCAACTTGCCTTCAGCACCGGCCAGACGCCCCGTACCGAGATCTCCCCGCTTCCCAGATGCTCAGAACCGAACAGCTTTCCCTTCTGTAATTGAGTGAACAGCCCGATCGCATTGCTCCGGGAAACAAGGGCTGCCGCCTCGTGCGCATGCCGGATGCCGGACGTCGGTGCGCCAAAATTAGAATGTCTTCACGGTGTGCCCGGTACAAAGTGTTCACGATGTGTCGGTACCCACACCGACCGATCGGGGCTTGGGTTCGCGTTTCAGAAGTCGGGTTAAAGTGGGCCAGACGTGCGTAGCACGTTTGCTCCCGCACTAGATGATCGGCTTGGGTCGTCTGGTTCTCCTGTAAACCTCTCGATAGAAAACCCGTCCATTAGTTTAGATCGCTATGATGATGAGCGCGATGGCGGACCAGCTGGAACGCGAAATCCATGTTGGCGCGGATCTTCGGGATTTCGGCAGCTGGATGTCCGCTGAGCAGAAGCGCGTTTTTCTGCTTTGCCGGCGTATGTTGCTGGATTCGGACGAAGCTGATTCTGCTACCCAGGATGTCTTTTTGAAAGCCTACAAGGCACTTAGTACGAAGGGCGCTGGCGAGGAGCTGGACAATCCAGGGAAGTGGGTCACGCGCATTGCAGTTAACACATGCCTGGACCGCTTGCGTTCGAAGTCCTGGAAACTTTGGCAGCGGAGGCCAGCACCCCAGGATGAAGAGATTATCCTTCAAATGACTGCCGGCGACTCGCCCGACGCGGAACGCCAGCTCTTCTCTAAACAAATCCAGCAAAGACTGGAAAGCGCGCTAGCCAAGCTTTCGAGCCGGCAACGCGCTGTTTTTTCACTGCGGCATTATGACGCGATGGCGCTTGAGGAGATAGCGGAGGTCCTCAAGCTCGATACTGGAACGGTAAAGGCGCACCTGTTCCGGGCAATAAGCAAATTGCGCCAGGAGTTGAGAGATCTATACGTAGCAGAAGCTTCGTAAGGCAAACACAAGAGGAAATATGAACATCGAGTCCAAACTGTCAGGGCATTGGACAGATGATCAGCTTATCGCGCATCTCTACGGCGTGGGTCCGGAAGACGGGCATCTGCATGGGTGCCGGGACTGCCGGTCGAGATTGTCGGTCATCGAAGGACGCCAAGAAGCGCTTAGATCATCTGAAGAAGTCAGCTTCGAATTACTTGCCGCGCAGCGGCGTCAGATTTACGCAAAATTGGCCAAGCCCGCAGGCTGGTGGTCGGGTTCTCATTTACGGCGTTGGGCGTCGGCGGGAGCAGCGCTGTTTGTTATTGGGGGCGGCATGCTTTACTACGAAGAGCACCAACGCCCGCAGGCAGGGAACAGCATGCTGTCGGACGCACAGCTGGCGCAGGATGTGAGCCGCATGTCCGAAAACCCGGAAGCACAGCCGACCGCCCCGCTACAGGCGCTGTTTGAAGAATGAGGAAGCTTCCCTTCATCCTGCTGCTTCTGATCGCCGCCGGTGTGTCGAGCGCCCAGAACCGGGCGAACTTTCCGTGGTGGAACAGTCCAGTCACGCGCGACATCGGGTTGACCCCCGACCAGAGCCAGAAAATACGCGAGACGGTACGCTCTTACCGTAACCGCCTGCTCGACTCCCGCAACAATGTTCAAAAGGCGGAAGGCGATTTAGAGGACATCATGAACGGCCCGGAGGTCGACCCGAATCAGGCTAAGGCAGTGATCGACCGGCTCGCCTTGGCCCGAGCGGCATCCACACGTGTCTTTCTCGAGATGAGCGTTCAATTGCGAAGCATTCTTACGCTAGACCAATGGCGCCAGCTCGTTCGAAGATGGGACGAGGTGCAACGCAAGAAGCCGAGCGATACACAAGTGCCGCCATAACTCACATTAGTTGCTCGCTAAGCCGTGGCTTCCAGCTCTTCGCTTACTTCTTCCCACTGACTCATCGCCCGCCCAAGCTCTGACCGTTGCGCTTCGAGCAGATTTGAAAGACGCATGGCTTCGCCCGCGCCTACGAAATCCGATAGTGCCAGCTCGGATGACTGTATCCCTGCTTCGAGCTCCGCGATTCTTCCCTCCAATCGCTTGGCCTCCTCTTGCATTTGTTTCAACTTGATCGGATTGATCCGTTTTGCGGCTGGCGATAGCCCAGGCATGGCAATCGGTTCAGCGGTAGGCACGCCGATCAGCACATCCTTGATTGTTGGAGTCTGCTCGGCCCCACCGCTTTTCCGCCATAGGTAATCGGCGTAATCGCCCGGATATACGTGAAGCGTCCCGTCCGACACTTCGAAGACGCGGTTCGCAAGATTCTCGATGAAATAGCGATCGTGCGACACAAACATCACGGTTCCCGTAAATTTCTCGAGCGCTTCGAGCAGCACATCCTTCGCTCGCAAGTCGAGATGGTTGGTAGGTTCATCCAGCAGCAGAAAATTTGCCGGATGGAGGAGCATGCGGGCCAGCGCGTAGCGGTTGCGCTCACCGCCCGATAGAACACCGATCCGCTTGAATACGTCGTCTTCGCTGAAGAGAAAACAGCCAAGCAGGTTGCGCAGCTCTGTATTAGTGGTTCGCGGGGCAGCTTCGCTTATGTCGTCGAGCACGCGCGCCTCTGGATTCAGTTCTTTATACTGATCCTGCGCGAAGTGGTCGAGGTCTACGTTGTGCCCCAACGTGTATTCGCCGGACGTGAGCGGCTCTGTTCCGGCTAGCAGTTTTATCAAGGTTGATTTCCCCGCGCCGTTCACGCCAACCAAAGCGATACGATCGCCGCGCTCGATTGTAAAGTCCACGTCGTGGAGAACTCTCTTTGCGCCGTAGCTCTTGACTACCGTCTTGAACTGCGCCACCACGCGGCCGCTGGGCTTCGGTTGTGGGAAAGAGAAGTGAATTGTCTTCTCTTCCGGCGGCAACTCAATCCGCTCGATCTTCTCGAGCTCTTTTATACGGCTCTGAACCTGCTTGGCTTTTGTTGCCTGAGCGCGGAACCGGTTGATAAAAGATTCCAACTGCTGAATTTTGTCCTGCTGGTTCTTGTAAGCCGATTTCAATTGAGCGAGGCGTTCGGCTTTCTGCTGGCGGTACTTCTCGTATCCGCCTGTGTAGAAATGAACCTTCCCGTTCCAGATCTCAACAATCTTCTTGACGGTCAGATCGAGAAAGTAGCGGTCATGCGAGATCAGCAGGTACGCGAATTCGTAATTAGTGAGATAGCTTTCCAGCCAGTCGCGCGCTTCTAAATCCAGGTGGTTCGTGGGCTCGTCCAGCAACAGAAGATTCGGCTTCTCGAGCAGCAGCTTGGCTAAGGCAATACGCATCTGCCAGCCGCCCGAGAACTCTTCCGTCTGCCGTGTCCAGTCTTCCTTGGGAAAGCCAAGTCCGGCAAGCACAGCGCCCACTTGTGCTTCGATCGTGTAGCCGTCTCGTGAGCGAAATTCGCTATCGGCGCGCTCGAACCGGTCGGCCACCTGCCCATACTCTTCGCCCTGAGGATCGAGCTCGCTCATGCGGGCCGTGAGCGACTCCAATTCCCGCTCGAGATCCTGTATTCCGGCAAAGACGCTCAGGCATTCCGTGAAAACACTACGGCCGCTGACTTGCAGCCCGTCCTGTGGCAAATAACCGAACCGCATGCCCTTGGTCGCCGAAAGAGAGCCGTAGTCTAGCTGCTCCATGCCGGCGATGACTTTGAGCAGGGTAGATTTTCCGGTACCGTTCCCGCCGACCAGCCCGGTGCGTTCCTTCGGCGTGATGAGCCAGTCGAGGCTATCGAACAACAGCTTGTGCCCGAATCGCTTGCCGGCTCCCGTGAGTTGCAGCATCCCTTACTAGTTTCGCTGAACGGGCTTACCGGACGCCCTGCTGCTAAGCCGCCAGGAGTTCGAAGGCGTTCGATAGATAATCCTTGAGATCGGGGCGCTTCACCACGGCGTCAAGAAATCCATGCTCTAGCAGAAATTCGCTGCGCTGAAATCCTTCCGGCAGCTTTTGGCGAATGGTCTGCTCAATTACGCGAGGGCCGGCAAACCCGATGAGCGCGCCGGGTTCGCCAATGTTCAGGTCGCCCAGCATGGCGAAGCTGGCCGTAACGCCGCCCGTGGTGGGATCGGTCAAGACGCTGATATACGGCAAAGCGGCCTGGTCGAGATGCATAAGTGCGGCTGAGAGCTTGGCCAGTTGCATCAGGCTGATGGCGCCTTCCTGCATGCGCGCGCCGCCGGAAGCCGAAACGATGACCAGAGGTGTTTTCTCCGCCAGGCAGCGCTCGATAGCGCGGGTGATTTTTTCCCCGACAACCGCGCCCATGCTGCCGCCGATAAACTTCAATTCAAGAGCGCAGATCTGAATCTTGCGCCCGTTCAGCAGACCGCTGGCGCAGATGACCGCGTCCGGCAAGTTCGTTGCGTTCTCCATTTCCCGGAGACGCTGTTCGTAAGGTTTCGAATCGACGAAATCGAGCGGATTGGAGGAACGCAGAAGGGCATCATGCGCGACGTACTCGCCGCCGTCGAACAGTTGTTGCAGGCGTTCTCTGGCGCTTATTCGAAAATGGTGCCCGCACTTCGGGCAGACCTGCTTATTTTCTTCGACCGCCTTGCGCCAGATGATTTGACCGCACGAGTCGCACTTCTGCCAGAGCCCTTCGGTCTTCACGTTCTTCTCGTTTTCTGGAGGAGGAGTTGTTTCGAGCGACGGCTTCTGCCGATTGAACCAGGCCATGTAAACAGCCACTACGGTAACACGCCTGTTGGCAAAAGCGGGACCGCTGATAAGCGGTCTCGGGGAGGCGCAGACCTTTATATTGAAATCGCTCACAGGTTATCTCCAGCAGAGTGATTTGTGGGCGCAAGAGCAACACATGCTCGCTGGCTCTTTCGCGCCACGGGCATCACCTGCCGCTACGATCGTCGCGCCGACGAAGTGGCGTTTGACGCTCGAAATTATAATGCATTACTTCTGAAATAACGTATTACTTCTGAAATTGGTGGCATTATGAGGCTGCCGAACAAAGAGCAATCTTCATCGCAGGGCTGCATTCTCTCTTTCTCCGACAGAAAGAAGAAGAGCCTTGGGAACTCCTATCGAAGTTCTGGCCGTTGGCACTGAGATCCGCCTCGGGTTTCTGTTGATTCCCATTGCAGTATCGGCGTACAACGTCCGAGATGTTGTCCGCGGAGATGAGTCAAAGGCAAGAGGACAGGCCGCCTGCTTCAGAGCGAACCGCCTCCTGGCACAAGTTGCCGAGTGCGACCTTGAACCGCTCGTCCGTGATCTGGAATCTCTGCAGAGTGCGCAAAATGGGCTAGCCAAAGGCCGGCAATCTGTGGGCAGGCGTTCCTCGCGGTAAGCCTGCAAGAAGGCGAGCAGGCCGACCACCACGAGACCATGCATCGACGCAACGACGGTCGGTACATCGATGTCTCGCTGACCGTTTCGCCGATTCACGATCGCCATGGATGCGTCATCGGCGACCCTAACGGCGAGCAAGGCCACTTTGTCGATTGCAAGGAGTTATGCCGAACGGCTCTCGACAACTTGGCATCTGCCCTGCAGGACTGCGAGGCGGATGTAATCGTTGCACCGTTACCCTCGGTAGTAGCTGAGCGCGCTCACGTCATCCAGTTGTTTCAGAATCTGATTGGTAACGCCCTGAAGTACCGTGCGAAGAAGGCACTCGCAAATTCATGTTTCGGCGGAGCGGGGCGACGGCCACTGAATCTTTTCCGTCGAAGACAAGGGCATCGGGATTGCCCCGGAATACCATGACCGGATCTTCGGCGTGTTCAAAGGTCTGCACAGGCGCGATGTACCTGGTACAGGCATTGGCCTGGCCATTTGTAAGCGCATCGTCGGCCACCATGGTGGCCGTTTGTGGTTGGAATCCGAATTAGGGGGCGCCTCCACTTTCCATTTTTCGTTCCCCGATTCTTAATAACTCGATTTGAATGACCCACCAGCAACGCCTTAAGAGAATGATTGTGGAGGATAACCGCGCCGACGTATACCTTCTGAAATAAGCCCTGCAGAAGGCCGGATTGAATTTCACCGCTCTGTTCTTTGAAGATGGTGAGAGCGCCTTCAGGCATATCGATAGCGACGCCGAATCTGAAAATAAGCCGGTACCGGACATTGCCATCTTGGATCTCAATGTGCAAAAGCGCGACGGCTCCGAAGTGCTCGGGTATATTCGGCACAATCCTAGGTTGCGGCATATGGCCGTCGTCGTCTTGAGCTCGTCACCCGAACGGGTAATGCACGAACGGGCCGGACAAGCGGATTGCTACATTACGAAACCTAGCGAATTGGATGAGTTTCTATGGATCGGCAAAGAAATACGCGGCTGCGTCGAAGCCGCCCTGGCAACCCGCATGCCCGAATGTTCTCGAATATTGCAACCGGCGTAGCAGTGCGGACATTCCGATGAATACAGGCCAAATGAGCACCAAGGGCAGTAGGGCATTAGCGGGACGTTTCCCGAATCGCATATCTCTCAAACTCCCGAATATCTTCTTGCACAACGGAAGTGCGCCTTCCCTGGGGCGCTGCTCGGCCACAAAGTCTCCGCACAAGACCGAAATAGAATCTTACTGCTTAAGACCGGAAAGGACCTGTCGCTTGTATAGTTCGGCTTTCTGAAAGATTTCTTCCTGATTCAGTGTGAGGACGCGTCGTCCGCTGACGATCTGCCGGCCATTGATGAACACGTCCTCTATGTCTCCTGCGTGGACGGCGTAAGTCAAGATCGAGTAAATATTGTAGAGCGGAACGGCATCGGGGTGAGCTAAAGAAAGCGAGAACAGATCGGCGCGTTTGCCTTTCTCGAGAGAGCCTATCTGCTTCTCCATGCCGAGCACACGCGCGCCGCCGATCGTTGCCATCTCAAAGGCTTGCTCGGCGGGGATGACGGTCGGGTCCATCAGAGTGATCTTTTGCAGCTTGGCCGCGATGTCCATCTCCCGCAGCAAATCCGCGCTGTCGTTGCTTCCCGCGAAGCCGTCGTCGCCAAGACCCACGTTGATGCCGAGTTTCAACATGGCCGTCACATGGGCCACGCCATCGGCGAGCTTCATATTGCTCGAAGGACAGTGCGCAACTCCGCTATTGTGGCGTTTCAGAATTTGCAGATCGTTGTCGTCCTCCCAGATCGAGTGAGCGGCTACGACACGGCCGTCGAGCACGCCGAGCTTTTCGAGAACTTGCGTCGGAGTCAACTTACGCTTGGTGAGCGATTCATCGCGTTCGGTGGCGGTCTCTGCCAGATGAATCAGCAAAGGAACCTGATACTTCGCGGCGAGCTTGTGCGCCGCCACCAGCGCTTCGTTCGGGGTTGTATAAATTGCGTGAGGTGCGACAGCCGGCACGATCAAATCATCGTTCCGGTAGCGTTGGATGAAGCGCTCCGTGCCTTGGATCGCCTGCTCCCACGTCTTGTAATCGGGGGCGGGGAAGCCGATTACGGTTTGACCAAGCACGCCACGAACGCCAGCCTCCTTGGCGGCCTCTGCTTCAGCGTCCTCGAAATAATACATGTCGGTATAAGTCGTGATTCCTGCCAGGACCATTTCAAGGCAAGCCAGGCGGGTCCCCCAACGCACGAAATCAGCCGTGACGTTATGGGATTCGGCCGGGAAGATGAAATTGTGCAACCAGTCTTCGAGCTGCCGGTCATCGGCAATGGCCCGAAAGAGAGACATGGGCGCATGCGTGTGAGTATCGATCAGGCCTGGCGCGAGTAGGGCGTCCGGTTTATCGAGCGTGTGTTGCGCGGTGAAGTCGCGGGCGATGGCAGCCTGCGTGTCTACGGCGGCGAGGCGCGAGCCTTGGATGGCGATCGCGCCGTTTTCAATTACCCGATGCGCCGCATCCATAGTGACGACATAGCGGGCGCGGATAATCCAATCTACGTTTTGCGCCGTCCAGGATAGAGCAGAAAGCGCGAGCAACAGCGCTAGAGTCTTGAAAGTCGTTCTCATAAGTTGAGTTTTCGCCGGGCGTGCGCAAGGGCGCGCTCGAGCGCGACGCGCGGATTTTCCGCTGCGCTTCCGTGCCCGGCAAGAATGCGCACGAAATCCAAATTCAAGAAAGATTGAGCGCTCTCAAGCGCGGTTTCGCTGTGCCAGGTCGCCCATTTCGGAAGCGGAAAATACCAGGCCGGATCAAAAGGCAGACGAATCTCCTTGATGGCCATCAGGGCGTCACCCGCGTAGAGGCTACCGTCGCGTCCGTCCAGGAATGAAAGGTGCCCAGGCGTATGTCCCGGCGACTTTATGACGCGCAGCGAGCCTACGCTGTCGCCCTCGTGCAAAAGAGCGTCGGGCAAGTTCTTCAGCTTTTTGAAGCTGCCCTTTACCGGCGTCTGCGGCTCGTCCGGCAATAACCTCATCCTTGCGGGCCTTACTCCACGAGCCGCCTCCGTGAGCAGTAGCGATTCACGGTTGCCGGCTAGAATTTGAGCATCTGGCACGAGCGCCTTCAAAGCATCGAGCGAGCCGACGTGATCGAAATGGGCATGCGTCAGGAGGATGCGGCGAATGGGTTGCCCAAGATGACGCGCAGCTTCACGAATGATACGAGCGGCAGCGATCGCCGTATCGACCAACGTCAGGCCATCGCTCTCGCGCACCAAATAGCAGTTGACGCTGTTGAACCGTTTGATTTGGAAGCAATTCCCGGAGATTTGACGGACGGGCACGAATGTGCTCCCTCAGTGAAGGATAGCCGACGAGATCGGAAACCTAAGTCCGGCGCCTGATCCTGTCCCGAAAACGCAGCTTCTGCATGGCCCATAGAGGAAGAAAACGCGGCGTGATGAGCAAGTAACGTTTCCACAGCCGCGCGGGTTCAACAGCAAGGCGGAACAGCCACTCGAGACCGTTACGCTGCATCCAGGCGGGAGCCTGTCGCGTGCGCCCTGCGTGAAAATCGAAGGCGGCGCCAACCCCAATCATGATCATGCCCGGGAAACAGTCCCGGTGCCCGTACATCCACTTCTCCTGCTTCGGAGTGCTGATGCCAACAAAGATTATGTCCGGATCCGCCTGGCGTATCGCTTGCTGCACTCGATCCTCTTCCTCCTGAGTAAGCGCACGGAAAGGAGGCGAGTAAGATCCGGCGATGCACAGCGATGGAAACGTTTCAAGCAGGCGAGCGGTTAAGATGGGCAGGGTGTCTTCACGGCCACCATAAAGAAAGATGCGCTGGCCCGCCTGCGCGGCTGCGCGGCAGAGTTCGAGCATGAGAGTGGGTCCGTAGACGCGCTGCTGATGCGGCCAACCGAACGAGCGCACGGCCCAGACGAGCGGCATCCCGTCGGGTGTGGCGATATCTGCTTCGTTCAGGATCTTTGCCACTTCGGGATCGTCCTGCGCCAGGATCACCCCGTGAACAGACGTCACGCAAATATAGCGCGCAGGCTGGGGCGCGCCCGCATCACCGGGAGTAGTCCGATGCGCCTCCGACCAGCAGCGGCAAAGGGCGATTACTTCCGAGTAGCTTGTCTTGCTGATGTCTACGCCGGCAACCCGCTGCTTTTCCGGCAGAGTGCCTGCGGGGTTCACTCCACTACTACGCGTGTTCCCTTATTGCCAGTCCGCGAAAGGCGATCAATGCGGTGATCGATCAGCTCCCGGATGCCGCGCCAGAACTCTATGCGGGCTTCGCGAAAGTGCTTGCCTGCGGCCTCTGGCGGTTTGAGTATGTCCGACGCACGCTCCGCGCCTTCGCGGACCCAATCGCAAAACGAATCGATGTGCGCCCTACTGGCTGATGCGCTTCCTGCGCCCTGTGCGTCGCTCATGGGACTGTTATCTCATCTCCACTATCAGCTTACGCCCTTCCAGCCGCGCCTTGCTTGGCTCGAGAGCTGCCATCGTGGTCGGCAGGCCAACATGCCTGCGCATCGTACCGATTTCAATGATCAATTCGTCATCTTTCTTGAACAGTCCAACTTCAGCCTTCTCGGCAAAGGGCAGGTCGATCGTTACTTCATAACGGTCCGCCTCGCGAGCAAAAGAGAACGGGGTGCCAGAGCGCGTCACCGCTGCCGCGTCTTCCTCGCCTGGATACAAATTCTTGGCCAACTCCCGCAAGCGCTCGTAACCCAAAACTTCCTGCGGGAACATCGGCACTCGCTGAATCGGCACGGGAGCAAAGTAAGCTTCGATTTCCGCGAGGGTCTTGCTTTGCGATATTCGCCAGCTCGCGAAGAATTCATCGCGGACCGTGTCCGGAATCACGCGATTGACAATGATCCGGTCTACCGTCAACCCGTACAGCGTGAAATACACGAAGGCTCTTTGCGTCTCTCTCAAGACCATCTTCTCTGGATTTGTGACGAGCCGCACACTGGTGACTGCCGAGTCCTCCAAAATCAAATCTATTCCTTCAATCTTCTGAAATAGATCCTGCACATTCCGAAAATAGCTATCTGGCGGCAGCTCCACCGGCGCAAGGCGGTTCGCCAGGGGTCGCACGGCTTTCAACATGCTTCGCTGAAAGCCAAAAATATGTTTCATGTACCAGTCGAGCGTCGTCGGCAGGCTGATGAAGCGAAGCGACTCGGCGGTCGGCGCGCAATCGAGTACGACCACGTCATAGTCGCCGTTTTTCCGGTATTGATTCACGTACATCATGGCGCTCAGCTCTTCCATGCCGGGAAAAATTGCCATCTCTTCGGCTTCCACGCTCTCCAGTCCGGTTGTCCGTAGCACCGAAGTTATGTAGGTCGAAATCGCGCCCCAGTAGTGCTTGAACTCATGATTGATGTTGACCTCTTGAATGGAGAGACGGTCGGCTATGGAAAGCGGCTCCGCTGTCCGGCCGTGAAACAGAGCACCGCCCAGGTCAAAGGCATCCGAAAGGCTATGTGCCGGATCGACGCTGAGGATCAGTGTTCTTCTGCCGGTCTCGGCAAGACGTATACCCGTCGCCGCGGCCACGCTCGTTTTCCCGACGCCGCCTTTTCCGCTGAATAATAGAATTCGCACAACTCTTAAGACGACCGCAATTCGCCTTAAGCGCATAAACTTGTTTTGCGGTCCCGTCGTCAGGAAGCTAATCGCACCATCCTCTCCATTCGATAGGCGTCCAAGATTGCCCTAGCCTTCAAGAAAAGTGAGTATTGCCGGCCACGTTCATCACAAGCGGAACAAATCCTCAGCATTCCGATGGGCGATCTTTTCCTTGTCTCCCTGGCTCACTGGGAGGCTTTCCAGAAACTGACGCGCGCCCGCGAGTGTCAGGTACGGGTAGTCAACCGCATAAATAATCCGGTCCGCTCCCAGGACTTTGTGGATGAACTCGAAGTGCGGCAGATTCAGCATCCCGCTCGGCGTCACGTACACATGCGCCTTGTACGTATCCGTAATGGAACGAGAAAGCCCGGTCGCGGCCTGAGGAATTGCGTCATCCATGCGCTGGAGGTAGAACGGAACCATCTCGCCCCAGTGCCCGCTAATAACCTGCAGCTTGGGGAACTTCTCGAATTTGCAGGACAGAATCATCCGGATGACCTGTATGCCGGCTTCGTTGTGCCAGCCCCAACCAAACAACGACAGCCGCGCGCTCACTTCTTTGTCCAATCCGCCATAGTATGGTTCGCGGACTTGCGGCAGGGGAAAGCCGGGATGCACATAAAGCGGCACATTGAGTTCGTTCAGCTTTGCCAGCACTGGCTCGTAGCGGACATCGTCGAGGAAGCCGTGGCCAGGACGACCCGTAACCAGCGTACCTACAAGGCCCAGTTCTTTCACGGCGCGTTCCAGTTCTGTCCCCGCCGCCTGTGCGTCTTGCCAAGGCAGCGTGGCGAAGCCGCTAAACCGCGCGGGATTCGCACGCACGGCTTCAGCAAGCCTGTCGTTCGCGGCACGCGTGAGTTCGATTGCCTGGTCAACTGGCGCCAATTGCGGCGAGTTGCTGTACGACAAGACCTGCACGTCGATGCCATGCTTGTCCATTTCGGCGACTCGCCCGGCGCCGACATCGGGTGCTAGTTGCATCGCAGTCTTGACGGAGACCTGGCGTGGGCGGTCCTGCTCGACAAGCTTCTCGTCTAGACGGCTGTCCACATCGGCCATATACCCGGCTTCGGCGGCCTGCGCTTGCTGAGTAGCTTTGGCAATTCCGGCGTCCACAGTATGTTCTTCAATGCAAATGATCTTCATTCGGTCTTTCTTGGAAATCCTGCGACGGCCGTGGCTCGGGAATGATTACTGAGCCGCGCTCGTGAAGGGTGGGCAGCACGTCTGCGAAGCACGCAGTGAGCGGTACCAGAGAATATCCATATGCCAACTTCCGCAAGTTTGTTGGGTATTAGTCGAAAATTTCGGCAAAAGGAATTTCGATGGAAGTTCCGTCGAGCTTGATCGAATCGCCGGCGGCCTGTTCCATTCCGTTCGGACGATAGATCCAGACGGTTTTTTCGGAGGGATCAACGAGCCAGACAACTGGAACGCCAAATTCCAAATATTCCTGAATGCGCTTGTTGGTCTTAGAGACGGTATCTTCAGGCGAAAGGATTTCAATGCACAAGAGCGGCGGCTTTGTAAGAATCTGCTCCTCTGGCTTGCCTCGCGTGACCACCACGTCTGGGATCCGGAAGCGTGTTGACTTGACCTGAAAGCGCCATTCCGGTAAAGCTCCGACCCCAGTCTCGCGAAAACGATTCATGAAAAATGAGACAAGCTTGCCCTGAATCCAGCTATGATCGAGTTCTCCCAAATTCCGCTCCTCCACGACGCCGTCCACGTAATCACAGTCGGGGCGGTATACGGTTTTCAAGTACTCTTCAACTGAGATCTGTGTCGAAGCGGCCATATCTGAAGTATGCCATCGAGAAAGGGATTCGCGGATACCTCCTCACGGCAGCGACGGCGCAGCCCGGCGGAAAATTCGCTTCAGTGATCGCAAGACCCACCGGAAAAACAAGACAGACAAGAAGACGCCAACCAGCACCACCCCAATCAGGATCGCGGGATGCACGGCCATCAGTAGAGTGCCGCCCAACGTCAACGTGTCGCCGAGCAGGCTTAAGCCGACGTTTGAGAATGGCTCCGGTGACGCGTTCGCCGCCAGTCGCGTAGCGGTTTTCGTTCCATGCGAGGTAAGTGCAATACCGCCGCCGAGCAACAACGCTACCAGCCGCACAGCCGGATCGAAGTGAGCAAATGCTGTGGCGGCCAGCACTGCGCCTGCAGGTACTCGAATAAAGGTGTGGATCATGTCCCAAACCGAATCCACGGCAGGAATTTTGTCAGCGATGAACTGCACAACGTACATCACACCCGCCACCGCCAGCACCCAGGTATGGCCTAAATAGCCGAGATCGCCGGGAAGGTTGGCTAAGTGAAATCGCTGGAGTAGCCCGAGGGTCAGTACAGTCACGTAGAGATTGATTCCCGACAGCCAGGCTGAGCCCATGGCGAAACCCAGCGTACTCAGGTCCATAGACCATCTGTATCACGGTTGCGCGTGCGCCGCTGCGCACTTATTCCCCCTGCTTAATTTTGCGCGCCATCGATGCTCGGTTGCTTCGCGAGACGCTGTCTTGCCGCCGAGCACGGAAGCAATGAAGGAATGCTGACAGAGTCACCATTGAGAAAGCCAACAAACCGGCGGCAACCCGGTGTGCGCACGGCAAAAGGCAGTGCTCCAGCTGGAAGCCGCTGCGGAATCCCGTTGCGGACACGTCCGGCCCGAATCTGCTTAACATCTCCATGCTCACCTTTGGCCTGGTTGAGTTCACAGTGTTGGCCGTCGCTTCCGCGGCTTCTCACTTCTTTGCCGGTTTCAACTGGTGCATCGCTTATTACTGGGAGCAGTTGTCGCAACCACTGACGCAATTGCAGCTACCAGCATCGCGAACAGCATCGGCCTAACCAGCCGTATCATAAACACCCTCGAAGGCGAAAGCCTCCTGAGCGACCGGGATGCTCGCGCTCGGATGGTCTCGCCGTTGGGCTTTTAATCGGCCTGCATCGCTGAACATTTCGAGCGCTCGCGGGTACGGTGCAATAGAAATCGTCGCTGAGCCTCTCGATTCCTTACGCAGCGTATCTGGCGCGGACGCTGTTCGCGCCCTGGGGTGTTCTAGCCGTCCTCGCTCGCGGACTTTACGACGGCTGCCTTCCTCTGGTGAGTCTTGATCTTGACTCCCTAGGGGTCTGCGGGATAAATTACATTAATTCTTCGGATAAAATTTACTGGACTTATAAATCTTACAAATGCTAACATCTTCAAAGTATCACGAAGAGACATCGAACTTCTCCATTTGCGAGACGCGGCGGAATTTCAGGATGCTTTGTAAGTTATTTATTTGGAGTAACATGCGACGACTTTTGCTTCTCACAGCTTTAACTGTTAACCCCCTATTAGTCTTGGCGCAATCGCCGATGCTCGGAGGTTGCTCCGTATTCCCTCCGGACAATGTGTGGAATACGCCGATCGACACGTTACCCGTTGATTCGAATTCAGACGCTTACGTGGCATCGATGAATGCCACAAACAACAGGCTGCACCCGGATTTTGGCTACGGAACGGCTGCTACCGGCGGCATACCGTATGATCTAGTCCCCGATAGCCAACCCAAGGTAACGGTCCCGTTCTATTACGGCGGCGATCCTGGACCATACCCGATCCCAAACAATGTTGATATTGAATCGGGATCCGATCACCACGCGATTATGATCGATACGGGCACATGCGAGCTGTATGAAATCTTCAACTTAACTGGTGGGCCAGGTTCCTGGGCCGCAGGATCCGGCGCCACCTGGTCCCTAAACGCTAATGAGCTCCGGCCGGACGGCTTGACCTCGGGGGACGCTGCCGGGCTGCCTATTCTTCCTGGCTTGGTTCGCTACGATGAGGTGAATTCCGGGATCATTCTGCACGCCATAAGAGTGACCGCAGACCACACGCGGGGAGCACACATTTGGCCCGCGAGGCACGATGCCTCCTATCTTACGGGGATGCAGTACCCGCCCATGGGACAGCGCTTCCGGCTGAAGGCGTCGTTCGATATGAGTTCCTATCCGGCGCCCGTCCAGGTCATTCTGCGAGCGCTAAAAACATACGGCATGATTCTGGCCGACAATGGGACGTCCTGGCACATTTCGGGCGTGGGCGATCTGCGGTGGGACGACGACACTATGCACGCCATGACAAACGTTACTGGCGATAATTTCGAAGCTGTCGACGAATCCAGCTTGATGGTAGACCCCAATTCAGCTCAGGCAGGCCCTGCGTCCACGTCCGGTTCTGCTCCGACCGGATGGGTAAACGTTGTTTCGAAGAACAGTGGGAAATGCCTGGATTTGACAGGAGGCTCTTCTGCGACCTGGAATGGCGACCCCGCTGAGCAATGGACCTGCTGGAATGGACCTAACCAGCAGCTTCAATTCACCGCCGTCACCGGCGGGTACGAGGTCAATATCCGAAGCGGCGGGCTAGCGCTTGACGTCAGGGGCGGTGCTGCTGCTGTTGCCAACGGCGCTGTAGTCCAGCAGTGGTCATATTGGGGAGGGTCCAATCAGATCTGGAACTTGACGCCAACCTCTGATGGCTACTACTCGATCATTCCCAGTAACAGTGGCTTGTGTTTAGATGTGGCAGGCGCCTCTGTGCTAAATGGCGCGGCTGTTCAGCAATGGACTTGCTCGGGTAACGATAACCAGAAGTGGACTTTTGTTCCCGCTTCCTGATTGGTGAACTATCTGCGCTAAGCTCTCCTTCTGGAGGGTTAATGGCGACTCACCTGGCAGCGGCTGGACTGGCGCTACAGATTCTCGCTTACCGCGATTCTGCCGTTTGGCGTCCTCCAGCCGATTTCCGCTCGAAGGTTCTAACTGCGTGCGAAAACCGTGGGGCTGCTTTTGGCCAGTGTTTTATCGATCAGATGAAAGCAGCCGGAGCCTCGCCAGACGCACTGGCATTCACGCGCCTCATTCGTAGGGACGGTTATATCCAGGCGTTTCGCGGAGTGGCGCAGGTAGGCATTGCTGTTATTTTCTATCCGTTTCGCGCGAACGAGAATGACGGACTCTATCTCGTGAACGGCCAGCCCCCAGCCCTCAATATAGATGACCTGCAGAAGCTACCTTCAGGTCAGATGGAGTCCGATCCTGCTTATGCTGCCGTTAAGAAGTCGCATCCGAATGCCGACCTGTGGCCTGGCGATCGCTCCTCGGCCGACTCGTTGCTGGCTCTCACTTTCCCTGACGGCTCGCAGCAGTTTGTAGCGGATTACCGGGTCCAGGCGGGCTGTCACGCCTGCACAGTACTTGGGCAGGCATTCTTCAGCTTCGGCTTCGATCACGAAGGCAATTTCACAGGCACCGCATTCAGCGGTTTCACTGCTCACTATATATTCAGCAGAACAGCCGGCGAGAAAATCTTTTCAGTAAAGCCCGGCAGTAACTTCACTCTCGTTCTGCCGTCGAATCGATCGACCGGCTATTCCTGGCAGCTTGTGTCTTCATCAGCTTCCATCTTGCAGAGCGTGGCTCGCAACTACGAAGCGTCCAGTGAGGGCCGCGCCGGGGCAGGAGGCCAGGAACTCTGGACGTTCCACGCCGGCCGTCCAGGCGAGAGCACGTTACATTTCTCTTACGCGCGAGCTTGGGAGAAGAACACTCCTGCGGCAAGGGAGCTTGCCGTGACAGTTCGCGTCGAATAGCTCCCGAGCGGCCACAAGGGGCAAGAGCAGAGCAGGGAATGCCTCGCCGCTACACCGGCGTAGTTATCTCGTTACAATAAGAGATAACTCTCAAATGTCATCTTTAACCGAGGAGAGCCGGCGGCATCGCCGACTGGCTCTCGAAGACGCTCTTGCTACTCGTGTCGTTGTGCTCGATGGAGCCATGGGCACCATGCTGCAGGATCGCCAGCTGACGGCTGCAGATTTCGGCGGCCCTGCGCTCGAAGGCTGCAACGAGAATCTGGTTCTCACGCGGCCCGATGTCATGCTCGACATTCATCGGGCTTACTTCGAGGCTGGATCCGACATTGTCGAAACTAATAGCTTTCAATCGAGTAAGATCGTTCTCGCCGAGTTCGGACTGGCGGACCGTTCCTATGAAATAAGCTTTGCAGCCGCGAAGCTTGCTCGTGAAGCCGCTGCCGAGTTTTCAACTTTAGGCCGCATGCGATTCGTGGCAGGCTCCATGGGCCCCACTACCAAAGCCATCTCGATCAGTGGCGGCGTCACCTTTGCGGAACTTATTGACAGCTTCTATGACCAATCCAAAGGATTGATCGACGGGGGCGCCGACATTCTGCTGCTTGAAACTTGCAACGACACGCGAACCATCAAAGCAGGTCTGCTTGCCATCAGCCGTCTAGGAAAAGAGTTGGATTTCCGCATTCCGGTGATTGTCTCGGGCACCATCGAGCAGATGGGCACTATGCTGGCCGGGCAACCCGCTGATGCGTTCTACGTTTCTGTCGCCCATGCCGATCTGCTTGCAGTCGGCCTGAACTGCGCCACGGGTCCGGAGTTCATGACAGATCATATCCGCTCGATTCATGAGCTCGCAATCACGCGCGTCTCCTGCTACCCCAATGCGGGATTGCCCGATGCGGAAACGGGTCAATACCTGGAAACTCCGCAGAGCCTGGCCGCTCAGCTCGAGCGTTTCCTCGATCACGGCTGGTTGAATATCGTCGGCGGCTGCTGCGGCACGCGGCCCGATCACATCCGCGCTATCGTGCAAATGGCCGAAAGCAAGCAACCGCGCGGCTCGAAAGAGCCAACCCACCGCACCTATTTCTCCGGAATAGAAGTTGTGGAAGCAGAGGACAGTAATCGCCCGCTCATCATCGGCGAGCGGACCAACGTCATCGGCTCGCGCCTATTCAAGAGCATGATCGCCGACGACAAATGGGAAGAAGCCAGTGAAATCGCCCGCCGCCAGATCCGCAATGGCGCGCATCTCGTCGACGTCTGCCTGCAATCGAGCGACCGCGACGAGTTCAACGATATTCCGCCTTTCTACGAAAAGCTGATCCGCAAAATCAAAGCGCCGATCATGATCGATACTACCGATCCGCGTTCGGTCGAGCTTTCACTGACTTACTGCCAGGGAAAGAGCATCATCAACTCGATCAATCTCGAAGACGGCGAAGAGAAGTTCGAGCGCATATGCCCACTCGCCCGCGAGTATGGCGCGGCTGTGGTGGTGGGCTGCATTGACGAAGACCCAGTTCAGGCGCAGGCGTTTACCCGCGAACGCAAATTAGCGGTCGCGCAGCGCTCGGTCGATCTGCTTACTTCAAAATACGGTGTTCCACCCGAAGACATCATCATCGATCCGCTCGTCTTCCCGTGCGCGACGGGTGACGAAAACTACGTCGGAGGAGCGGTTGAGACCATCGAGTCAATCCGTCTCATCAAAGAGCAGATCCCGTACGTCAAAACGATCCTCGGCATTTCGAACATTTCCTTCGGATTGCCCGCCACCGCCCGCGAAGTCGTCAATTCCGTCTTCCTCTATTACTGCACCAAGGCAGGCCTTGATCTCGCTATCGTCAATGCTGAAAAGCTCGAGCGCTTTGCTTCCATTCCGCCGGAGGAACGAAACCTGGCGGAAGCCCTGCTCTTCAATACGCCGCCGGTAAATGTTCCTGCCGGTCACCCGAACGCCGCGCTCCTTCAGAATGAACATAACGACTGGAGATTGCAATCGCGTGACCAAAAGGTTGCGATCAATCAATTTCACATCGCCGCCATTTCGGAACATTTCCGCGGAGCAACGGCCAGACAGAAGAAAAAAGCCGCCGACCTGCCGCTTGACGAACGCCTCGGGAACTACATCATCGAGGGCACAAAAGACGGCCTCATTCCCGATCTCGAGCGGAAGCGCGCGGAAGGCGCAGCCCCGCTCGACATCATCAACGGCCCGCTCATGGCTGGGATGGCCGAAGTCGGCCGGCTGTTCAACAAAAATGAACTGATCGTTGCCGAAGTCCTGCAATCGGCCGAGGCGATGAAAGCCGCCGTGAATCATCTGGAGAAGTTCATGGAAAAGTCGGAGACGTCAGCTCGCGGCAAGATTGTCCTGGCTACCGTCAAGGGCGACGTCCACGACATCGGCAAGAATCTGGTCGAGATCATTCTCAGCAACAACGGATTCGAGGTGGTCAATCTCGGCATCAAAGTTCCGCCGGACGAGCTGATCAAGGCCTATCACAAGCATCAGCCGGATGCCATCGGCCTATCCGGCCTGCTTGTCAAGAGCGCCCAGCAGATGGTGACCACGGCGGGCGATTTCAAAGATGCCGGCATTAACGTGCCGCTTCTCGTAGGCGGAGCTGCCTTATCCGAACGGTTCACCAAGACCAAAATCGGCCCGAGCTACAGTGCGCCAACCTTCTACGCCAAGGACGCCATGACAGGTTTGCGACTGATGAACGAGATTACCGACCCAGCGCTGCGCGACGAGGTGCTCAGCCAGCATATCTTCCGCGATGCACCCGCCGAAGTCGTGGTACTCGAGCAAGCGCCGATTCCCTCGGGGGAGGTGCGCAGCCCTAAGGTTCACACCGATGTTGTCATTCCCTCCGCACCCTACCTGGATCGCCGCGCTCGCAACATCCCGAACCTGGTTGAGGTCTGGAGCTATATCAATCCCTTCATGCTCTATGGCCGGCATCTCGGTTTCAAAGGGCCCGGCGGTTTCGAAAAATGCTTAGCTGCACGCGATCCGAAGGCGCTGGAGCTGTTTCACTTCGTCGAGGACGTAAAGCTTAAAGCGGCAACCTTCATGCGAATTGGCGGCGTGTGGCAATTCTTCGAGGCCGAGCGGGAAGGGAACACGATCCATCTTTTCAACCCCGGCGCTGCTTCACCGATCGAGAGTTTGCATTTCGGGCGTCAAGCCAAATCGGATGGCCTCTGTCTTAGCGATTACGTGCTCGACCCGCAAGCTGGCCGGCGCGATCACATTGCCATGTTCGTCGTCAGCGCCGGCGAGCAAGTCATCGAGAAATCGCAAGAAGCGAAGGAGCGAGGCGATTACCTCGAAGCACATGCGCTGCAGGCCTTGGCTATCGAAACGGCTGAAGCTACCGCCGAATGGCTGCATCGCCGCCTGCGTGAAGAGTGGGGCTTCCCCGATCCGCCAACCACGACCATGCAGGAGCGCTTCACCTCGCGCTATCGCGGCAAGCGTTACAGCTTCGGTTATCCCGCATGCCCCAACCTGGAAGATCAGACCAAGCTCTGGAAGCTGCTTAATCCCGACGAGATCGGCGTGCATCTGACCGAAGGCTTCATGATGGAGCCCGAGGCCAGTGTCTCGGCGCTCGTGTTTCACCATCCGGATTGTGCCTACTTCAGCGCTGCCGAAGAGACCGAACCGGCCTACGCCTGAACGAGCTGTGCAGTATTTTTCGCGATCTGCTCATCTTCTTGCGAGGGCAGAACCCTCGTTTCGAACTCTCCTAGAAAATCAAGGCCGCTCTGAATCTCCTCGCGCACTTCGGCCGCATGTTCGCCGATGCCGCCGGTAAAGATTAGCGTGTCCAGTCCTCCGAGTGTAGCCACCATCGCGGCAATTATTTTGCGGACTTGATAGCAAAACATCCGAAGCGCCAGATCCGCCTTCGGGTCTGTCTGACGGCGGCTCACTAACTCGCGCACATCGCTCGATGTTCCCGATACGCCTCGCAAACCGGATTCATGATCGCAAACGCGCTCCAACTCTTCCGGTTTCCCGTAGCCGTGCCGAGTGAGATAGATCAGCAGGCCCGGATCCAGATCGCCGCAACGCGTTCCCATCATCACTCCTCCCGTCGGTGTCATGCCCATCGAGGTATCAATCGAGACGCCTTCGCGAATGGCCGTAATGCTCGCCCCGTTGCCGAGATGCGCCACAATCAGGCGCTTCGGCACCGCTTGCAATTGAGCAATGATCGATTCGAGCGAGAGGCCATGGAAACCATAGCGCTCGACCCCCATTTCACGAACTTTCTCAGGCAGCGCGTACGTCCTGCTAACTTCCGGCATATTGCGGTGGAACGCCGTATCCAGGCAAATCACCTGCGGTATTCCCGGCAATTTCTCCTCAACGGCCTTCAGCACCGAAAGCGCATTCGGCATGTGCAGCGGTGCAAACTCGACCGCGGCTTCCAGTTCTTCGGCGACGTTAGCGTCGAGCAGCTTGTGTTCTCTCAGTCGCGGGCCGCCATGCACAAATCGGTGGCCCACCGCGTCGAACCACGACGCCCCGCGCTCTCCCAAGACATCAAAAGCATGCGCAAGCGCGTCTACGTGGTTTTTGAAACTGCTGCCCTTCCCACCAATCTCCTCCGCCTCGCCCCCGGCGATCAGTTCAGCAGTCAATCCGTCCGATCGATAAGACCCGAACTTCAAAGACGACGAACCGCAGTTCAGCGCAAGAATGGTCAATAGGACCACTTCCAGTCTCGTGTTTCCTCGCGATCGATCCCGTGCTCATGCGCGTAATTCACGCTTTCAATAATCTCGTTCTTCAGCCACTCCTTGACGTGCGCGCCGGCGACTTGCAACCGCGGCACCCGGTCAATCACATCGATAGCGAGATTAAACCGGTCCACCTGATTCTCGATCGCCAGTTCCAGCGGCGTGTTGATGTTCCCCTTCTCCTTGTACCCGCGTACGTGGATGTTTTCATGATTCGTGCGCTTATAAGCGAGCTTGTGAATCAGCCAGGGATAAGCGTGGAAGTTGAAGATCACCGGTTTATCTCTCGTAAACAAACTGTCGAAATCCCGGTCGGACAAACCATGCGGGTGCTGCGTTTCCGGCTGTAGTTTGAACAAATCCACTACGTTCACGAAGCGAATTTTCAGATCGGGAAATTTATCGCGCAAAATCGCGACCGCAGCTAGCGCTTCCATAGTCGGTATGTCGCCCGCACTTGCCATCACGACGTCCGGCTCGTGGCCCTGGTCCGTGCTCGCCCACTCCCAAATACCAATGCCTTTTGTGCAGTGTTGAATGGCCTCGTTCATGCTTAGGTACTGCAAGTGCGGCTGCTTGTCCGCCACGATCACATTGATGTAATCTTCGCTGCGCAGGCAGTGGTCCGCCACGCTCAACAGGCAGTTCGCGTCGGGCGGCAGATAGATGCGTGTAATCGTGGCGCTCTTGTTCGTCACCACATCCAGAAATCCCGGATCCTGGTGAGTGAAACCGTTGTGGTCCTGCCGCCACACAAGCGAGGTGATCAGTAGATTAACCGAAGAAATCGGCGCCCGCCAGGCAAGATCGAGCTTGGACTTTTCCAACCACTTCGCGTGTTGGTTGAACATTGAGTCGATAATGTGAACGAAAGCTTCATAGGTTGAGAACAGTCCGTGGCGCCCGGTCAGCACGTAGCCTTCGAACCATCCTTCGAGCGTATGCTCGCTGAGCATCTCCATTACTCGCCCATCCAGCGACAGATCCCCGCCATCCGCATCTTCCGGTTTATACTCTGCCAGCCACGTCTTTTTCGAGACTTCGTAAATTGCCTGCAACTTATTCGAAGCCGTCTCGTCGGGACCGAATACCCGGAAACTTGTCATGTTGCGCCGCATCACGTCGCGCAGGAAATGCGAAAGCACTTCGGTAGGTGACACCTCGCTCGTCCCCGGCTTTTCAAAAGGCTCTGCATATTTCCGAAAATTCGGCAGGTTCAACGCCTTCCTCAACAGTCCGCCATTCGCATGCGGGTTCGCGCTGATGCGCCGATTCCCGGTGGGCGGCAGCGCCCGCAAAGATTCCACCAGTCTGCCCGATTCATCGAACAGTTCCTCTGGTTTGTAACTGCGCATCCAATGCTCGACTTCCTTCAAGTGAGCTGGATTCTTCTTCACATCGAGTATCGGAATTTGGTGCGCTCGCCAGAACCCTTCCACTTTGTGTCCGTCGACTTCCTTCGGGCCGGTCCAACCTTTCGGTGAACGCAGAATGATCATCGGCCAACACGGCCTCTCGGCATTGCCACCCTGTCGTGCTTTGTCTTGAATGGATCGAATTTCTTCGACGCACTCTTCGAGCATTGCTGCCATCTTCTGATGCATCGCCGCTGGCTCATCGCCCTCCACCACGTACGGCTTCCAACCATAGCCCTTGAAAAGATCGCGAAGCTCTTCCGACGGTATGCGCGCCAAGACCGTCGGGTTCGCGATCTTATAGCCATTCAGATGCAGCACCGGCAGCACGGCCCCATCGCGAATCGGGTTCAGAAACTTGTTCGAATGCCAGGAGGTCGCCAGCGGTCCGGTTTCTGCCTCGCCGTCGCCCACCACCACCGCGACAATCAGGTCCGGATTGTCGAAGGCCGCCCCAAATGCGTGCGAAACGCTGTATCCCAACTCGCCGCCTTCGTGAATCGACCCCGGAGTCTCCGGCGTGCAGTGGCTTCCGATGCCTCCCGGAAAAGAGAACTGGCGAAAGAATCGCCGCAGCCCTTCCTCATCCTGACTCTTGTCCGGATAAATTTCTGAATAAACACCTTCCAGGTAGCAGTTCGAGAGAACGGCCGGTGCGCCATGCCCAGGACCCGAAATGTAAATGACGTCTAGATCGTGCTTCTTGATGAGTCGGTTCAGATGAACCCAGGTGAATGTCTGGCCCGGATCGGAGCCCCAATGCCCGAGTAGCCGGTTTTTGATGTGTTCTGGTTTAAGCGGTTCCCTGAGTAGCGGATTCTCTTGCAGGTAGAGCATTCCGACGCACAGATAATTACAGGCGCGCCAATATGCATCGATTTGTAATAATTCATCGCCGGAGAGCACTGGCGGGAGCGTTGACATGCTCCACGAGTACCACGGAACTACTCGGAAGTCTTAGCAGTTATTTTGCGAATGAAGTCGACTTCTTCGGGCCGGTAGGGTTGGCCGTCTTCGTGGAAGATGTCATGAAACCACACTCTTGGCGGACGTTTCACGTATGGCCTTTGCCATGAATCCCATGGTAAGTAAGTTTGTGACTTGCCCGCCACGAATCCCCAGTTGATTGCGCCCACTTTGTATTTCTTCGCAATCGGAAGGATTCCCTCAAATGTGCTGCCCTTCGGACGCGCCATGTATTCGGTGCAGAGGATCGGGCGGTTGTACGTTTGAAGCCACGTCACTTCCTGCTCAAACTTAGGCGGCGGATCGTAGTCGTGAAAAGAGACGATATCGGAAAGTTCGAGCTGCTCTTTCGCCATCGGCGATAACGTGCTCGGCTCTGCCGGGTCTTCATGCCAGATGCCGCTCGTCAAAGGCTGCTGCGGACGAGCCGTCCGCGCCCACTCAAATGCTTTTGGCAGAAGCTGGAGCACGAGATCGACTTTATTCTTCGGCTCCGATTTTCCGTAGCTCGAGCCGTTCTGGTTGTCGGGCTCATTCCAGATATCCCATCCCAGCACGCGCTCATCGTTGGCGAATGCTCCGACCACTCCCTCGACATACTGCTCGAGCCGGGGATATTGCGCTGAATCCTCAAGAGCTGCCATACCCGGGCTTTGCACCCAGCGCGAGTTGTGAATTCCGGGCCTCGGCGGGGGCTGAGGCCCGAGGTGGGGATTGGGATCCCAGCACGAATCGAAAAGCACGAATAGCGGCTTGATATGATGCTTCCCCGCGATGTCCAGAAATGTGCCGATGCGTTTCTTGAATCCCTCGCTGTCCTGCTTCCAGAGCAGGTCATGCAAAAACACACGCATGGTACTCATGCCTAGGCCTTCCGCCCAACCAAGTTCGAGGTCGATGCGCTTAGGGTCGAACGTATCGGCCTGCCACATCTCGAGCTCGTTGGACGCGTAAGCCGGCAGGTAATTGCTGCCTACCAGCCAAGGCTCGTTCGCGTACCACTGCTTGGCGGCATCTTCCGTCCAGCGTGGCGTCTGTCCCGGCGCTGCCTGCTCGACCAGCACCACTGCCAGCAACAGCCGGGACAGGATCCTCATTTCCCGATTCTCACACGGACCGGTCTATCACTTCAGTTGACTGTTCACCTGATCCCAGTTCACAACGTTCCACCAGGCGGCAATATATTCGGGACGCCGATTCTGATATTTCAAATAGTAGGCGTGCTCCCAAACGTCCAAGCCTAAGATCGGCTTTTTGCCTTCCATCAGCGGACTATCCTGATTGGCGGTAGAAATGATCTCGAATTTACCGCTGCCGTCTTTCACAAGCCACGCCCAACCGGACCCGAAACGACCTGTCGCAGCCGCGTTGAACTTTTCTTTGAAACCATCAAAGCCACCGAAATTAGAGCCGATTACACTTTCAATTTCGCCTTTCGGTTGTCCTCCCCCGTTCTTTGACAGCAGTGTCCAAAAAAGCGAGTGATTCGCATGTCCGCCTCCATTGTTCCGAACCGCCGTCTTAATTGCCTCGGGCACGGCCGCTAGATTGTTGGCCAGCAATTCTTCTACCGACTTATTCTGCAAGTCGGGAGCTTGCTCCAAAGCTTTGTTTAAGTTTGTGACGTAGGTGCCATGATGCTTATCGTGATGGATCTGCATCGTCAACTTGTCTATGTGCGGCTCTAAAGCGTCCTCAGGGTAGGGAAGCGGCGGTAATGTAAATGCCATAATTATGTTCTCCAGTTAACCTTTCCTTGCTCTTGTATCTGTTACCTGTTCTAAGGATGCTTTACACGCCAAATCAGTGGCGGAGCAAATGCTCCGCGTGGCGAGCTTACTTGCGCGACTTGGCTGAAACCCGGCCACGCCAAAAGGCCTACTCTACAAGACGCACTGATATTTGATCTTTGTTGTGGAGTAGGCGTTTTCGCCTGCGCTCTTTCAGCAAGCCCTTACGCGTGATAAACAGACGAGCCGGCGACAATGGTTTCTTCCACCCTCAAGACTTTGAGTTGCCGAATCCCAGTGGAAACGAATCAAGTCAGCCTTCTCTCCCGGAACCATACCGCGTTGGCGGCCTGCGATCCTGCCCACTCGCGCCGGGTTGGTAGTGGCCATGGCGAGGACTGCAGAGAGGGAATCTCCTGAAAACTGAACGCTTCTCTCAACTGCGCGGTCCATGCGCAAAGCAGAGCCAGCGAGCCGGCCGCCCCCCTTCATGACTACACTGCCATCGCCGCGCAGTTCGACTTCCACCTGCCCAAGCTTGTATGGACCCGGCGGACACATCGCAGGCATCACGGCATCGGTCACAAGGATTGCCTTCTCGACGCCCTTGGCGCGCAGCGCCGCTTTGAAAAAGGCGCCGGGTATGTGAATGCCATCCACGATGAAGCAAGCCGCCAGACGGTCTTCCGCGAGCTGATCCCAAATATAGTTTTGCGTTTTGGGCAGCATTGGATGCGCCGCATTGCCCACGTGGGTCGACATGGTGGCGCCAGCATCCACTGCGGCCCGGATTTGGTCGCAGGTTGCCTTGGTGTGCCCAACGCTCACCACTACGCCCGATCTCACGAGAGCCTGGATGTACTCCGGCATGTGGTCCCATTCCGGTGAGACTGTCACCAGCCGGATATTGCCGTCAGCAGCCTCCTGCCAACGCCTGAACTCCTCGACATCCGGCGGCCGTATATGTTCCAGAGGGTGAGCGCCGCGCGGTCCTGACTCGGGCGAAATATGCGGGCCTTCAATATGGAACGCTTCCAGCGCCTGCCCCTCCGGTAATCCGTTCCGTAGGAACTCCTGTTTTGCGCCTGCCAGGTTCCGGATTGATCCGGTAATTCTCTCTTCCGATCCGGTAATGACAGTGGCAAAAAATCGCGTGACTCCGGTCGAGAACATAGTTCGAATCGATCGCGCAATGTCTTCGGAGTTGCTCTTCGGGTCGTTGTAATCCACCCCGCCGAAGCCGTTCACCTGAAGGTCGATGAAGCCGGGCGCGACTAACACATCCGGGAACGCCCCAGCAAGCAGGTCGTCCACGCCGCGGATCGTTTCCGCATATCGCACCTCAATCGCGGCGCCGCTCCCCACGCTATTCCCAACCAGCGTTCTCGGTTCAATGCCGTTCATTTCTTACGACAAAACCCTCCGTCCTTGTTTTTTCCACACTTTGCCCACAGGCTACGCCGCGCAAATGTCAGTAGGACAGCGTAATAAAACGTGTTGAAAACCTCGTCTTTTCCATATTTGCGGCTGGCATTCTCAATGTGTATCGAGTAACTCTGTAAGAGATCCGGCGCGAGTGCCGAGCAGGCAGATGATCTCGGGGGAGGTGACTGCGGGTTTGGTGCTCGCGCCAGGACGAGCTTCCTCTTCCTCAGACCTTCGAAAACTTTTCCTTCAAATCGAGACGGCTTTGGTCGGACACCTTAATGCCGTCACGCGGAAAAGCGCGCCGGCGAATTGTCTGCTCCAGGTCAAAGGGCAGGTAAAACCTTTTGCGGCAATCCAAACAACGGTAAGGTTTCATGCGCACGATAAGCATGAAAACATCACCGAGCTTCTTGCGCCTTGACCGGGAAATATCCGTGGAATGGCATCTGGGGCAAGACATCTGAGTGTTTTCCAAATTCTTATCGCTCCAACTCCTCCGCTTTTCGATTCGCTTCTGTTGCGAACCCGCAAATATCCTTCTTTGACGATATCGCAATTCGGGCAGCCGTGTTGACCAGAACCGGCACGAAATATAATCACATGACAGCTTAAATCGGAATGGTCGTCGCTAAATATCCTTACTGGCCTCGCATACTCAGACAGATCGGCAAGCTCCTCACGGCGTTATTTCTATTGTCCGTGGCAAGCGTGCTGGTTGATCGTGACGGACATATTTTGCGCTATGTGACAGTTCCAGATATGGCTGTGAGCATCCTGGGTGCGGCCCTAAGCATGCTGCTGGCCTTTCGTACAAACTCAGCTTATGCGCGGTGGTGGGAAGCTCGCACGCTGTGGGGCGCTATGGTGAACAGCTCGCGTTCGCTTGCGCGCCAGGCAATCTCATTTCCGCGCCGCTCGGGCACCCAGGCGCTGCAGCCGGCATCCCTGGCATTCTCGGATTCCTTTGTCCGCCGCCAGATCGCGTTTGTGCACGCTACTCGTTGCTCGCTTCGCCGCCAGCCCCCAGTCGAGGATATCGCGCCTTTTCTCGATGCGGCCACTCTGGAATGCGTTACGAGCTGTCAAAATGTTCCGGCTGCTTTGTTGCAGCAGATGGGCGATCAGCTCACAACCGCAGTGGATCAGGACGTATTGAACGAGTGGCAGATGCAGCGGATCGATTCAACCCTCAGCGACCTCTCGAACGTGCTCGGGGCCTGCGAGCGTATCAAGAACACACCGTTACCGAGGCAGTATGACTACTATCCGGAGTTGCTGATTAAGGTTTACTGCGTTCTGCTGCCGTTCGTCATCGTGGACGAAGTGGGCCTATTCACACCGGTTATTACGCTAGTTATCGGATTTGCATTTTTGGTGTTGAACCAAATCGGGAAGAATCTCGAGGATCCATTTGAGAATCGTCCCTATGACGTGCCAATGACGGCACTTAGCCGGACGATAGAGATCAATCTGCGGCAAGCACTGGGTGACAAGAACGTGCCTGCGCCACTGGTGCCGGCGGAAGGTGTTTTGTGGTGATCTATAAGTTTACATAATACCTGTTATCGGACACGATCTGCCTTCATGACGCAATGCATACACGTCCACAGTGGCGAAGGTTCCTCTTCTCTCTCTCTCTCTCTCTCTCTCTCTTCTCTCTCTCTGCTGTTGAGTTAGTTGCTCGTTCCTCGCTCGCGCTCCGAACGCCACTGGCCAGTTGGCTTCGTGCGCCTCGGCTGGATTGGCTTCTTGCCATTCGTGGCTGGAGGTGCCCTCGCGCCGCTATTACGTCCTACGCCGTTCTAAGGCGCGGCGCAGATTTGAGGTTAATCGAAACCCTTCACCGTCTATGGAGCTATCTCAGGTCTCGTGTTTCGGATTCTTCCCTTTGGGTTTCGGCGACAGCTCCCGACCGTCGTCGGCGAGCTATCGTCGGAACAGGATTCTGCAAACCTTCCGCTTAGTTAGGTTTCAGCACGATCTTGATGCAATCGTCCTGTTTCTCATTGAACATGGCGAACCCTTTCGGCGCGTCCTCCAGGCTCATGCGATGCGTAATGACGAAACTTGGATCGATTTCGCCCTTCTGAATCCTCTCGAGCAGAGGTTGCAGGTAATGCTGCACATGGCACTGTCCAGCCTTAATAGTAAGTGACCGGTTCACCACTGAACCCATCGGGAACTTGTCGATGAACCCGCCGTAGACACCGATGACTGACACAGTTCCGCCGTTCCGGCACGACATGATCGCCTGCCGCAAAGCGATCGGCCGGTCTGTCTCCAGCTTCGTTGCCTGTTTCACCTTGTCGTAAGCGCCGGTCAGGCCGGGGGCATGAGCCTCCATTCCCACGGCGTCGATGCAAGAATCAGGACCACGGCCGCCAGTCATTTCTTTCAGCGCGTCTCTAACGTCGACCTCCTCATAATTCAGAGTCTCGGCGCCCACTTTGTCGCGCGCCATGCGGAGCCGCTCAGGAAAGCGGTCGATTCCGATCACGCGCTCGGCACCCAGCAGATAGGCGCTCTTCATAGCAAACTGGCCTACCGGCCCACAGCCCCAGACAGCGATAGTGTCTCCCGGCTGGATATTGCACATGTCGGCACCCATATAGCCGGTCGGGAAAATATCCGAAAGGAACAGGACCTGTTCGTCGGTCAGGCCCTCTGGAACCTTGATAGGACCGACATCGGCGAATGGCACGCGCGCATACTCCGCCTGGCCGCCAGCGTAGCCGCCAAGCAGGTGCGAATAGCCGAAGAGACCGGCCGGCGAGTGCCCCCACATCTTCTCTGCCATCCAGGCATTCGGATTTGAGTTTTCGCATACCGAGAACAGCCCGTGCTGGCAGGAGAAACAGCCGCCGCAGGCAATCGGAAACGGCACGACCACCCGATCGCCCTTCTTAAGATTGTTGACACCGCGCCCCGTCTCGACCACTTCCCCCATGAACTCGTGCCCAATCACATCCCCGCTCTCCATACTGGGAATGTAGCCGTTGTATAAGTGCAAATCCGACCCGCAAATCGCGGTTGAAGTAATCTTCACGATGGCATCGCGATGGTTCAGGATCTTGGGATCCGGTACCTGCTGCACCCGAACATCTTTCGTACCCATCCAACAGTTGGCTCTCATATATTTAATCCTTTACTTTAAAAATATACGCAGAATCTAATCTGGCACTTTAAGCCGTGGCCGCTGCTGCCGACGGCTGCGCTGCGTGCATCCCGCGGTGAATGCTGGCGTCCGACTTCGCCACTTCGCCGGTCTCCATAAGCTGCTTGAAAGCGCGCAGATCATCCTCAACTTTCTGACCCGGCTCCTCGCGGAAGAGCTTCGCTATCTTGGCGCCCAGCGCCCCTCCCGGAGGAGCATACTCAATCTGAACTTTCACCAACGTGCCCCGATCCCCTGGCGCACGCTCAAAGCGCACGGAGCCCGCGTTATCCACATCTGAGTCAGGTAGGGATCGCCAGGCAATGTGGCTGTTCGGTTGATCTTCGACAATCTCCGCATCCCACTCGACCTTCTTGCCGCCCGGACCGTTCGCCACCCAATGCGATCGATTGTCTCCGGTAACCTCAACCGATGCGAGATGCGCCATGAAACTCGGCAAATTATTGAAGTCGTGCCAGAAGCGATACAGTTCTTCGGCCGAACGATTGATGATAATCGTTTGGGTGAGCCGAACTTCGCCCTTTCCAGAGCGCTGTTCTGGCGTATTCCCTGCCCCCCCTCGCGTCTTGCCATTGCCGCTCAAACGTTGAGCGCAAAGTATATCCAAAGCAGTTACCCCGAGCACGGCCGCCGTGGCCGTTGCCAATTTGGTCCGGTCTGCGTTACCGTCCGTCATCGCCGATCCTAGCGAGGCAAGGTCCACAATATCCCCTGCTACCCGCGCCCACAACCAGCCGCCGGGCCTTGGCTGTGAAAGAATTCCGATCCCGGCGGCTAACTCCCGAACTCCGTAAAGCCGTATTACAGACAGACTGCGGTCGTTATCTGGAATACCGATAAACCGGGCAAATTTTCCGGGCATAGCGAATTCCGCGAGACCCAAGCCGATGCTGAACCAGCCGAGACCATTCGCCAACTGTTCGCCGTTCTCATCAGACTGCCGCTGCAGCCCATTTCCGAAGCTATTTTCGTGTGTAGCCATAATTCGCGATTCCCTACGAAGGCGTGATGCGGATGCAGTTGAAGTGTTACCCAGGCAAAAGAGCGAGTGGGGTACCCTTGAGGAGCGGCGGACATCGCCTATTTGGAACGAACAAACCCGCGATAACTTACGTCTTTTAACGGGTGACATATGGCACAAGCAACTGCTGCTTCTTATCTTGGACAAATACATGAACTCTTGGCCAGGAACCGATACTCGGTGAGCGAGTTAGATGAAAACGTCCTGCGCATTCAAGAGACGGAGAGTGGGATCACGCTCCGGGCAGTGCTCGAAGGCGACATCCTGTTCCTCTCCCTGGTTTGCCTGGTAACGCCTGCTTCCAAGATCACACCGCAGCTCATGCGAAAAATGCTGGCGGCCGATAACGGCATCTCGACCTCGCATTTTCAGTTGTATGACGCGAAGGACGGAAACGTGGCGGTGACTCTGAACAACTTCTGCAAGCTGCAGGAGTTTGGGCCTGACGATGAAGACGATATTCTTTCCTGTGTCAGCTTTCTGCTGGCCGACGTGGTGCATGCGCGGGACTTGATTGGCAAGGACCTTCAATAGGAAGACCCTGCAGTAGGAGAACGAGCGAGGAGAAATATATGGGATTCTTTTCAGACATGTTCAACCGGGCTGGACGGGTCGCGCGCGGCCAGGCGAATCAGGGAATAGGCGCGATCGAGGACGCGACCTTCGAGACAACCGTTCGCCAGACCGTAGCCGACATGAAGACGGAGTTGAACAAAGTAGTTCAATCCTCCGCCATGGCGATGAGCAATTACAACCGGCTGGATGCCGAATATCAGAAGTACGTCCGGCAGGCGCAGGAGTGGAAGCAAAGGGCAGGCTTGGCGCTCGATGCCGGAAACGAAGATCTGGCAAAAAAGGCACTGGCGAAAAAAGGCGAAAGCGATAAGCAGGTGGCTTCCCTGCAAGCTGCGGTGGAATCGGCGCGCACAGCCAGCGAATCGCTCAAGATCCAGGTATCCGATTTAAAGCACAAGATCGAGGAAGGCGAGCGAACCGCGACCACCCTCGTCGCGCGCAAGAACGCGGCGCTGGCCCAGAGGAAAGTTTCGGAAGCGCTGGCCGGCGTGGGCAAAGCCGACAACGCATTTGCTGCTTTGTCGCACTTTGAAGAGTCGGTCGCAAAAGAAGAGGCAACCGCCAAAGCGTTCGATCAACTGGCAAGCGCGGGCAAGGATTCCAACCTCGAAGCAGAGTTCGCCCAATTGCAGGGGCATACGGTCGACGCTGAACTCGAAGCCTTGAAGCGCGAGAGATTGGGCGCGGGGACCCAACGCCCACCCAGTGTTCAGCTTCCCAAAGAATTGCCATCGCCCGAACCGCGGTAACGAAGATGCTTTTTGAGAGCAAAACACGAGCGCCGAAATCGACGGCAGACCTCGCCAATTTAAAGGTCAGCCAGGCGCGCGTCGGCGACGTGCTTTCGGTTGTGGGTGCGGCAGAAGACTTCAGCGATCTCGATTTCACCGTTGACCGCCGCGACGGCTATGAGGCCGGAAGCCGTCAGTGGTTCGAGTTGAGCGGCACGTGGCGTGACCGGCGCGTTTACCTCGAGATTCATGACAACGACGTGCTCGAGGTCTTCGGTAACTTCGACGGCCGTAGGCTCACGCTGGACGAACTAGGCGTGAGCGAACAAGACCTCGCCGACATCGATCAGCGGCAAAACCCAGCGGACTTTTTCGATTATGGCGGCAAGTTCTGGCTCTATCGTTTCAGCCGGGAAATCGGTATCTTTCATTCCGGCAGTACGACTGGCCAAGGTTTTTACTGCTGGCAATTTCAGGAGCAGGATGCCAAGCGATTTCTGAGCATCCGAAAATTCGCAGGCGAGCCGTTCGCAGCCATGATTTGGACGGCGGTCGAACCTGCGGATGTAACCGTCTATCGAGGTACGTAAATGAAAACGAGTAAGATCGCTGGAGTCATTGCGATCTGCTTATGGCTCGGAGCCTGCATCGGTAGTTTGCCACCCTCGCTGCGCCGCGAAATTGCTGACGAGCACAGCAGGCTGCAAGCAGCGGCGCAAGAGATTCAGCGCGAACAGCAGACGGTAAATCGAGACGTTCAGAGCAATCCCGGCTTGTTTCAAAACGTAGCGGCGCCGGGTCAATGGGCTGCCAGCTTTACGCACTCAGGTGAGATGCTCCGCACCGCCCAAGAGACTGATCGCGATTTGGCCGAGCTTGCCGGACGCAATCGCGCCGATTCGCGCGCCCAAGCAGAACAGCTACTCACCAAAGAACGAAGGTTACGCCAAGCGGCCAGCAGTGAGGCCAGCACCGCGAGCGCCGAAGCGGCGAAGTGGGTCACGTTCAGGCAGGATCTTCCGCGAAATCTCGACGGCATTAAGCAAGCCTACGAAGCGATTCGTGCGACCGATCTAGCGCCGCTTTTGAAGACAGTGGAACAGGCTGAGCAGGACTGGCCCGCTAAGAAGGACAGCCTGAATGGCCGCTTGACTGCTGTGCTCGATACCCCGAAATCGGCCGAAAGCGAGTGGAATGCGACTTCCACAATTCTTCAGGAGGCTTCAACCGGAAAGATCAGCGATCCGGAACTCGCCACACTCATTCAAGCCAGTGACGCGCTCTCAAAAGACCAGAGCAGCATTTCTACCCAATCAGACGAGCTGCGCGCACTGTCCGGACAACTCTATAATTCATGGGACAAGATCCTGGTCGATCTCGACGCACCGAATCGTGAACGCATCCGGACTGTAAATACTCACATCAGTGACATAGCCGCCAAGCAGAGTGAAACCTCCAGTTCCGAGCATTGGGTCGACGTCTCTGAGCCGCAGTTTCACGCGGTCGAGAACGACGTGGGAATGGCGATCGCCCACAAAAGCGCGGGCGCCTTCGACTCGGAAGCTGTAACCACGCCCGAGCCTGCAGGCTTTGCCTACATCGCGCCAGAATCGGTCGGCTCAAATCAATACGGCTACTGGAATCACGATGGCGGCGCGACGGTCTGGACGTGGCTCCCCCAATATCTGCTCTTGCGCGAGCTCCTCTGGAATCACTCCTATCGCCCCGTGCTGCTGGACGACTATCACGGATACCGCTCAGCCCAACAGCTTGGCCGCACGTATTACGGGCAAGCGACCCCTGCCAGCTTGCCGCGCTATGGCACGCATGGCACCTTCACCCGCACCACTTACGCCAGCAGCCGTTACGTGCAGTCCGGCGGCTTTGCGCAGTCCGCCTACGCCTCGCATGCTTCCAACGCCCGGCCCTCCGAGCAGCACACTACGCCGAGCTGGGGCGATAAAAGCGCCGGGCACCGATTCGGATCTGGTGCGGGCTCGCCTTCGGGGCGCCGTTTTGGACAATCCGGCGGAGCAAAAAGCTTTGGCCGCAGCTTCGGCCGCCGCCGCTGAAACTTCTGACCACCAGGGGGAACTTCCGCAAAGAACATCTGCCAGATTGTGCCACGCTGCAAGACGAGAACTCGGCCTGATTCAACTCCTGCCTGGACACGCTTCCCCGCACGAGGACTGGATCCTACCTTCGGTTGCAAGCAAGAGAGGCGTGATGCGGTCAACGCTTCCTTTGACTCTTTCGAATCAAAGTGACGAGATGCGCGTTTTACGGCAAAATGAACGCGAACATGTCCAATTGACGGATTGCCGACGACACTGGAATTGATAGGGACTTGGACTGGTAAACGGTAGGCCGTCACTCACGGGTAATCGCCCGATCGGTCAAACTTGGGGGCTTATGCGTCAGCTAGGCTCTCCTCTCGATACACCTCACTCCAAGCCACTATTCGATTTGGATATATGCTATGCGTTTGGCAACTTGCCGAAATCATGCGACCGCTACCGCTACCGCTACGCTTGGCACATCGCTGTCTTTCAGACATCGCGCGACATGCGGATCAATTTCGGCACGGCCATCTCTCGTCGCGGCGATGGTCTGCGTAGTGGATTGCGCCCCTTAATATGCGGTAGCCGGGAGCATGCTTACGCACGATGTGACAGCAATACCCAACATCTTCGCGGCTCCCCAGACTCTCACTCTTATGACTTCGCCCAGAGTCCTCTTTTTGCGACTTTTATGGCGGCCCGCGCGCGCCGCTGCGCCGTCAAAACCAGCCGCCGGACGGCTCAAGGCTATTGAGGCGCAGATACGTGACGAGATTGCCGTAATGCAAGGCGTCATGATTTGGGAGTTGCGTCACGATGAACATCTTGTTCGTCTTGTAACCCCAGAAGTCCGCCGGGTCATTAAGGTGCTCATCGGTGAACCCCGCGTACGCGCCATCGCAGTAGGCGAACGCGCTCTTGAGGTAGGCGATGATCTCGGTCTTCGAATCCTTGCCCTTAGCCGAAGGCGGGGGCGCCTCACCCTTGGCGTTCGAACACAAATAGTAGGATATGTCCGCCACGTGGGTCACGATCTCGGCAAACGAGCGGACGTCCTTCGTCGGCCGGTAGCTGTATTTGGCATCTGGCATCGTCTCGGCCGCCTTCATGATTTTGTCCTGCATGTTGCTGCGAAAGATGGATATAGTTTTCGTCAGCGGATTCGGAGGCGAGGGCGGCTTGGGAAAATCCGGCGAGATTTGGGCGTTAGCCAAGGACGCCAAGACGGAGAGGGATACCACGCCAACAGGAACCACGACGCGCGCAATGGATCGAAACATTTAAGCATTCTCCAATATGTTGTAGGCTATGCGAATCGCTAACTGCACATCCTGGCAAGGCATTCGCATCGGCGCATTCTTACGGGCAGCTAGCTCCTGAAGCAGCCAAAGCCCGATCCGCATGGCGAAGAGGCAACCCGCGAGGATGCACTATCCGGCTTGTAAGTTCGTTAACTGATCACATTTTTGCGAGATATAGCTTGTTCGGATAAAGAGCCTTCATGACTTTTCGGATGACCTGTGTCCCATTGTCTCCATTGGTAAAAACTACTACTCCGATTCCTTGCGACGGAACGAACATGACCGAAGTTTTCACTCCCCAATCGGAGCCGCCGTGATCCAGAATCTTCACCCGATTCATGATGTCTACCTCCCATCCCAAACCCATGCCGGCCGTCGCGGTGCATTGACCCGGTTCACCGGCTGCGTGGCATAGTTTTTCCAGATCTTCCGGCTTCACCATATCTCGCGTGATGGTTGCTCGTTCTGCAGCAATTGCCGCTGTCAGGCCCTCGTTGCGCATCACGCTCACGACGAACTTGGCATAATCGCCAATCGTGGTCCGCAACAGGTCCGCGGCATTCCATTTTGTCGCGACAGAGTCGATGGGTTTTTCTCCGTTGGGCCCATGGGGGACCGCCAACCGCCCCGCATACCAATCCTTGGCTGTGTACGAGGTGTCCTTCATTCCGACGGGATCGAGCACCATCTCCTGCGCGAGCTCGTCAAAAGGCCTGGCCAACTTCCTTTCGGCAAACGCGCCAACATAGTTGTATCCTTCGCCGGAATATCCGGTTTGAGTGCCGGGTTTCCATCTGATCTTTAGTACTCCCCCCGTCATTCGCCGCCAGTTCGCAAATCCAGTCTGGTGCGACAAGCACAACCGGGGGGTCAGTAATTTGCTGTAAGGGTCATCCTTTATATCCGGGTCGACCCAGATCTGCGACATCGATTCATCCAACGAGAGTTTTCTTTGAGACGCGAGTCGCAGTATTGTCTCCGCCGTTATTGGCTTTGTCAGAGACGCAACGTTGTACAGCGTTTTTTCAGTCGCCGCGACTCCCGGACTCTGCTCGCCATAGACCGCACTCCACGCCACTTTTCGATCCTCGATATATGCCACCGCGACGCTTGGCACATCGCTCTCTTTCAACCATTCCGCGGCATGCGCATCAATTTCAGCGCGGTCATCTTTCATCGCTGCGGCGGTCTGCCCAGTGGATTGCGCCTCCTCATGTGCCGTAGCCGGGATTATGCCTACGCACGATGCGACAGCAACCGCCAACCCCTTCGTGGCTCCCCTGATCTTTAGTCTCATGACTTCTCCTTGCCAATTCGTCAAATTTATTCTTCACGCAGAGCGGCCATGGGATCGATCGATGCAGCCCTCTTAGCAGGCAATAAACTCGCCACCAGCGCGATTACAGTCATTGCGGTGACCGCGACTGCCACGGTCAATGGATCCCGAGGCTTCAGTCCATAGAGCATCGAAGCCGCGATCTTGCCGGCACTCAAGGCCAGCGTCGTTCCAATCGCGAGGCCCATACCTAGCAATTTCGCGGCTTCTCGCAAAACCATCGCAAGAATGTCAACACGATTGGCCCCGAGTGCCATACGCAAACCAATCTCACTCCTTCGCCTGACAACCATGTACGAAATCACACCGTACAGCCCGACCATGGCCAGCACGGTCGCCAGGGCGCCGAAAAAGCCCGACAACGTGGCGACAAGCCGCTCGCGCAACAGGCCGTCAAGTATCTGTGTTTTGAGCACGCTGAAATCCATAACCATCCCTGGATTGATCTGGCTGGCCGTGGACTTGATCGAAGAGATCAGCGCCGGCAAAGATTCATTCGAACGGATCATCAATGTAGAGCGTTCTTGCGGTCCGTTTGCCTGCGTAAATGAGACGAAGACCATCGGCAACGGGTCCTCCCGCAAACTGTAATACTTTGTGTCGTTCACGACGCCAATCACCTGATATGGCATGTCCCGCTTGCCGGAATCGTAAAAGGTTCTTCCGAGCGGGTTCGTCTTTCCAAAGAACTTAAGCGCGAATTCCCGATTCACGATAGCCTCAGTCAGAGCGGCAGTCTTGTCTGCCTCATTGAAGTCCCGACCCGAAATCAACTCCATCTGCATGGTTTCGAAATATCCGGGACTGACGCGGCTGAGCCGAACATCCTGCCTTTGTGGACCGTCGGGGATATCTACGTTGCCGTCCCATCCCGCTTGGCTCAACGGAGGGAACAGGGTCTCCGCAGCCGAAGTTACTCCGGGCACCGCTCGAATGTGAATGAGCAGCTCCCGCTTGAATGCCATCTGGCTAGCCGCGGGTAGCTTCAAGGGCGAGTAATCAAAATTCGCAATCAGGATGTGATCCTGCTGAAACCCGGTATCCACCCTCATGAGATTCTGAAAAGTCCGCGCGAACAAAAGAGCGCTGACAAGAAGCACCATAGAGAGTGCGACCTGCGACACCACGAGGGCCTGCCTTAACAAGACGCTTTCCCCAGAAGCTGAAATCCCCCGGCCGCTCGCCTTTAGCACCACACCGGGCGCTATCCGCGAAGCCCTGAGCGCGGGCGCCAATCCAAAGAGGACCGTCGCGAGCACTGCTAATCCCGTAACGAAACCAACTACGTGCCAATCCAGCGTTAACTCGAGAAAAACCTGGTCCCGCTGCGTGCTCAAGTACGTGATCAGCACCCGGCTTAACATCTGCGCCAGCGCCACCCCAGCCGCTGCTCCCAAAACCGCAAGCAGTAGGCTCTCCGTCACTAATTGCCGGATCAAACGTGGCCGGGAAGCGCCAAGAGTCAATCGCAAGGCCATCTCCCGCTCCCTCGCGCTGGCCCGTGCCAGCATGAGATTTGCGAGGTTCGCACAGGCGATCAGTAGAACCAGACCGGCGAGACCAAGCAACAACCAAAGCGGCTCCTGGTAATTGCGTCTCAGCGTAGAGAAACCATTCGCTGCAGGAACGGCTCCCAAACGGAAAGAGAGGTAGTCTTTCCGCGCCGGGCCATCGAATTGGGCCGGCACCGTAGCGGCAAAGATCGCCGGAGAGATGGCTGCTAACTGGGCAGACGCGCGTTCGAGTGTCCAGCCCGGCCGCAAGCGCCCAATTGTTGTGATCCACCATGCCACCGGGTCCCTCGATGGGCCTTTTGCGGAAATGACTGCCTCAGCGCAGAGCGGAATTGCAACATCGAAGGCCCTTCCTACCTCGATGCCGACAAAATTCGGCGGCGTGACGCCCATGATCTGGAACGGATGACCGTCCAGCGTGATTTTTCTTTCCAAGATTCCACGGTCGCCGCCAAATTCGCGCTGCCAAAAGCCATAGCTCACGAGTGCGCCCTGTGCACCGCAGCCACGGTAATCGTCCGCTGGAGAGATCATCCGTCCAAGCGATGGCTGTACACCTAAGACGTCAAAGAAGTTGCCGCTCACCATGAGCGTACTTACCGGCCGGTTTTCGATACCGCGCCCAGCATTCAGACGGGTGGGATACCACGCCGCAATTTTCGAAAAACCCTGCTGCTGTTGACGCACCTGGTTCCAAATGTCGCCAGTGAGGTCCGGGTGATCGGAATAAAAATCTCCCGTGCAGCAATGAGGGGAGTCTACGATGCGTACCGACGCCAAACGATCCGGCCTGGAAACAGGAAGCATGCGCAACCGCACCGCATTTAGGAGCTGGAAGATGGCTGTGTTCGCGCCGATTCCAAGTGCAAGCGAAAGAATCACTACGAGCGAAAAGCCAGGGTTCTGAATCGATACACGCGCTGCGTAGCGCAGATCCATACAAACGCGCGCCAGGAACTGTCCGCCCGAGTCGCTCCCAACGGGCGGCGACGGCAATTCGGAGTGCACTGTCGCTTTTAGTCCCGCAATCAGAGCAGGGTCATGCAATTCCTGCACCAAAGCTTCATCCGCCTGTTGCGCAGTTAGATCGGAGGCCAGCATCGCCTCCGTACGATCCTGGAGATGTTGGTTCAATTCTTCTACAACTTCCGCTTCTCGCGTTGCCTCGAGCTTGAGAACGGCAATCGCCGAGCGTATTTCGTCTCTCCAGTCACGCATGTTCCGCCTCTGTAATGCGCTGAATGGCGTCCACGAAATCGCACCAGGTAGATCGCTGCGCCTTCAGCATCTTCTTGCCAGATGCCGTCAGCTTGTAGTAACGGCGCCGCCGCTGGCCTGCCTTCTCCACCCAACGTCCAGCAATTAATCCGCGCTGCTCCAGCCGGTACAGCAACGGGTAGAACGACGCAACATTAAACGTGAGTACGCCTCCCGATCGGTCCTCGATGAGTTTGCTGATCTCGTAGCCGTGCCGCGCATGATATTCGATTAGAGACAGAATCAGCAGCTCAGTGCTGCCCCGCTTCAATTCGCGGTCCATTGCTGCCGTTGCCATATGTACCGTTACAACATATGTTGACAAGGTCTGTCAAGACAAATTGCCAGTGATCGAAGATGAACGACGGTTTCCCGAAAACGGTCACAACCCGCTCGCTTCCCCGTGGTTAATGACCATCCCTCTAGCAGACATTTCGCTACAGAAGGATTGGTCATCGGGTTGCCTCCATTCCCGAACGAGGTAAGTGGCCTTGATCTGCAGCCCGCAATGTCAAATCCTGTTATTCACCACGGGACTCGTGCTCTGTTCCGTTTGTGGAAGCGCGAGCGATCTAGCCGAGCAAGTCAAAGTCGTCCAGAATTTGGAGCAGAAAGGCCATCTGCCCGAGGCGATTATCGAAACATCAAAATTGATCGACTCCTTAAAGCGGTCAGATCCACAAAGCTTACTTATTCCCGAAGCACTCGATAGACGGGCGTCCTTAGAACAAGATCTAGGAAAGTGGGCTGAAGCCGAGCATGACTATTCCGAAGCGATCACTCTTTGGAAGGCGGCCGCGGCTCCGCGCCCATTGTCACTAGCCACAGAGTTGAATAACCTCGCTTCTTTGTACTCTTCCAGCGGTCAATTTAGGAAAGCTGAAGATTTACGCCGTCGAAGCCTAGCGCTGCGGGTCGAGTTCTCCGGATCGGACAGCCCCGAGGTTGCCCTTTCCCTTTCCAATTTGGCGGTGGACTTGTTTGAGCAAGGCGAATACACCGAATCAGCCGGTCTATGCCAGCGCGCTCTCGACATGTGGGCAAAAGGGACTCCAGCGCGCGATCGATCTGACCTGGTGCTGAATACGTTAGCGCTGATCGAGCTTAGGAGCCAACATATCTCCGATGGCCTTTCGTTAGCGCTCGCCGCCTTGAAAAAATACGAAGCTTCCCAGAATCCACGAAAGGCCCAGGTCGCCGCCTACGAACACACAATCGCTCTTGCGAGAGAGGCAAGTGGTCAGCTTGCAGAAGCACAACAAACCTTCGCAAACGCTCGTAAGCTCCTGGAGGAAACTGAGCACCCGCCCGCAGTCGAACAATACGAACTGTTCACAGACTATGCTCGTCTCCTGTTCGTTCTCGATCGCAACAAGGAAGCAAAGGAGCTCCTTAGTAGAGCTCACACCGTGATCAGCAGGCTCGACCGAACAGCTTCACAGCGATATACCGTAGACGTTGACGCACTGTTGTCGAAGCAGTGAACCATTTTTTGTTCAAATACGTACGTCAGAAAACTTTCTCAACCGAAGCCCTCATGACGTGACACTAATCCCGCGAGTAGTCCGGAAGGGTTTAGTGATAGTCTTGTGCGATTGTTTCCGGATAGCGACTGGATGACGGGCCATCCGGAAACTGGACCAACCAAATCGCATCATCGTAACGGGACGAAGCGCTATGAATCCAAGTTGACGGTTTGTCGGCGTTGCTGACTTGTGATTTACACAAGCTCACAGGCGCCTAACTTATCGTCGACCGTTCTGTTGACGTCTCAGTATGCGATGATTGAGGTCCCCGAAAAAGTGGCGATCTTTTCTGTGACTCAGGGGTGAGGCTGTCTCAGGAGAATAGAATGTTCCAAGTCTTGTTTCTCTTGCTCGCTCTCCTGGCTGCTTCAACCCACATCGCATTCTCTTCCAGTCGGCGCAGTCGCGGAGCCGCAATTGCCGAGACCTACCTCGTTTACTTTTTATTCATCTATGTCGGCCTGATGGGATTACTAACGGCCTATGCACACGTGTTTCGGCCTGTTCAAACATCGGCTTCCATCGGTTGGCAGCCAAGTCCATACGAGTATGAAGTTGGCATGGCTGATCTGACCGTCGGCGTTCTAGGGGTGTTGTGCTTTTGGTTTCGCGGCAATTTCTGGCTAGCAACTGCGATTGCCAACGCCGTCTGGCTGCTCGGAGATGCTCTGGGACACATTCGGCAGATGATTCTTGTCAATAATCATGCTGCCAACAATTCGGGTATCTTTCTCGTCGCGGAGATCATAACGCCTTTGGTGATCCTCTTCTTGGCGCTGTACCAACGACATGCTACGTCGAGGCCAGACGTACATTAGAGCTGGAGCGCTCTTGCGCCGGCCAAACGCACGCTCATGCCCGCGTTATCCACATCTGAGTCAGAGAGGGATCGCCAGGCAAAGGGGCTGTTCGGTTGATCTTCGACAATCTCCCGAACTGAGCAAGGCCGTAATCCCCGCCTTGGTCTGGAATTTCTACGCTTTTCATATCGAGCGAGGTGACGGCATATAATTCCCACGATGGAAAAACCGCACGGAGAAGGATTCCTGGAGCAAAGGCGACCCTGGTGGACAGCGGTCTTCCGGGATATTCAATTCTGGGTGCCACTGATCGTTCTGTTGGTCGGATTGTTGCTGCTCCGGATAGCGCGATGAGTACCGGAAAGACTGTGTTGAGCCGCGCGGCCGGCGATACCGCGCCGGACGTGTCGCGACAGCGCATGCTGCACAGGCTCGGAATCTTTTGTGGTCTTGCTGCGGCGCTCTGGCTGGCGGGAGCCGAGGCGCCGACAAAGCTGGTCACGGTCGCAGTATCACCGATGGTCATCTCCTTCATGATGGTTTTCGGTGCGTTTGTATCGCGCTGGAGCCTGCCGGCATTGGTTCGTGGCACGGGCGATACATTCCGGGACGCCCGGCAAGTGCCGCATCTCGTGTTGTGGGGCGTGATGGCTGGTTGCCTGTGGGCGGTCGGCAACACGTTGACCATCTTTGCGGTCCGCGACATCGGACTGAGCCTGGCATTTCCGCTGTGGAATTCGAATAGCCTGATCGGCATTCTCTGGGGCACGCTGTTGTTCAAGGAATTACATGGGTCCGGTTGGCTCCGGAAGGCGGGTGTCGTCGGCGGCGCCGTCGTCATTTTCATAGGGGCAATACTAATCTCGGCGGCATCCACGTCCCAGGCGGCACATGGGAACGCGCTGCATGGGATTGCGGCGGCCATCGGTGCGGGGCTGATGTTCGGGTCCATGTACATCCCTTATCGCAAGGCCTACATTACCGGCATGAATCCTCTTACTTTTCTCACGTTTTTTACTTTTGGCGAGATGACGATGATGACGGTGGTAGCGCTTTTATTTACCGGCGGTGTCGGGCCGTTCTGGCATGAGTTAGTCGCGAATCGCGCCATTCTGCTGTGGCCGATGCTGGGCGGCTTTATGTGGGTAGTGGGCGATCTGTTTCAGAACTATGCGGCGAAGTATGTCGGCATTAGCCGGGGAATTCCATTATCCAATACAAATCAGCTGTGGGGGTTGCTGTTAGGATTGCTGGTATTTCGCGAACTGCGTGGATTGACCGCGAACATTTACGCCGAAGTGATTGGAGGATCGGTCATGATGGCGTTCGGCGCGCTCGCCATTTCTATGTCTTCTGCGTCGGAGGGAGAATACGCGAGTTGGAAGCGAGCAGCAGAGCGGGAAGTTGACCTATACGGAATCGATCCGGACTATGTAAGGGCGCGCATGGAAGGCCGCGATGTGAACGCAGGGGAGGCTCACCGCACGTGGAAGGACTGGCTGCTGATTGCCGCTGCGACACTGATTTTTGTGGGTTTGGGGGCACTCGCCCGGGTGCCGCAGATGGAGCTTCAGACCGGGTGGCTGGGCCTGTTCGCGGCAGCATTGGTACTGGTGCTGGCGGCAGGTGGCGCGGCGCTCTGGCGTGTGACGAAATTCACTTGACCACGCTACCTGCGCTCCTTCACCGCTGCGGCTTGTACGGGCCCGAACATGCCCTCCATGCCGGCAGAGATGACCTCCTGGGCGCGAAGACCGTCACGGTGCGTGGTGGCAAACGCGGCGCCGGTACGGCAGCATTCGATAAAGGCCGCGAGTTCGGCTTTGTAGGCAGCTCCAAAACGGTCGATGAACTCGGGCAGCGGCCGCTTGTATTCGCGCATCGGGAACGTTTTGAAAGCGAGTGGTTCCGGGCGGCCGCGGCGGCCATAGGCTTCGACTGTGATGCTGCTTAGTCGCTGATCGAAGTGGCCCACATGAATTTGCCCTTCTTCTCCGAAAATGATGGTTTCCACTCGGTAACCGGAGACGTGGTTTCGGCTGACCTGAACCTGAGCCAACAGATCTTCACCGAACCATAGGCAAAGCAAAGCGTCGTCGAAATCTTCTAGACAGGTGGTGAGGGCATGGCTATAGACCCGCGAGCCGATCGCCAGCGCTTTGGTGGGCATGCGTCCTGTGAGCCAGAGAATTTCATCCACGTTGTGCACGGACATATCGGGTAAGATGCCTCCGCTTTTGTAGCCGTTCGGCGCGGGACTGGAGTCTTCCAGGGCGGAAAAGATTTTGAAGACCCTGCCAATCGCGCCACTTTCCATCATTGCTTTCGCGTATTGCAGCGGCTCGTCAAAGCGCCGCTGAAAGGCAAGCATCAACGCGTCGGGATGATCGCGCTCGAGTTCGGCGGCGAACATGAGATCGGCTTCCAGCGTTCCCGTGAGAGGCTTCTCCAGCATGACTCGATAACCGGCGGAAATGAGTGCGGCCGCGTGCTCGCGATGACTTTCTGTAGGCGTGACGACCACAGCGGCACTGCAGATACCGGACTTAGCCAACGCGTCGACAGAGGGGAAAACCGGTATGTCCTCGCCGGTGTCGGAAAGGAAGCGGTGGGCGCGCTCCAAATCCGGTTCGGCCAACGCTACCAGTTTGCAGGTTTGGGTATCACGGGCCAGTTCGTGTACGTGCAGGGCGTGAATGGCCCCCATGCGGCCGAGACCGGCCACCGCAACTTTGAGCATTTCGGCCATAAGATTTCCAAGAATACAATAGCCCCGCTCAGTGTCGCGGCACCCGGTGACGCCCCTAGCAAACTTTCTTTCTTCTACCGCCTCAACCGCTTAGCGCAAGAATTCGCGCCCGCGCGAACGACCCTCCTTAATACTGCGAACAGGTTTGAACTCATGACCGCCCAAACATCTCCTCGCTCCCGCGCCGACGTCAATCGCGCTAATAGCCAGCATTCAACGGGACCTACCTCATCGATCGGAAAGGCCCGCTCCGCCCAGAACGCGTTCAAGCACGGATTGTATTCCCAGGACCTGATCATCCAAGGTGAAGATCCGGAGGAATTCGACGAGCTCCGCGCCAACCTTCGTCGCGAGCATCAGCCCGCCAATACCACCGAAGAAATCCTGGTCGATGAACTCGCCCAGAGCTTCTGGCGCATGCGCCGCTTCCGCGAATTCGAAACCCGCGCCTTCCAACCCGAAAACCTGGACGACTGGAACACTAACGGCTTGATGACTCTCATCCAGCGCTCCATGGCTTCCGCCGAGCGCAGTTTCCACAAATCTCTTACCGCTTTGTCAAAACTGCAAAGTACGCGTGGCTTCGTTCCGCAAAAAACCGTTGAAGAAGAAACCACGGTCCAAGAATCTGGCTTCGTTCCATCAAAACCGCCCGAGGACGCCGCCGAAACGCCAACACCGGCTGGCTTCGTTCCGCAAAAAACGGCCGCTGAGCTGGCAGCCTTCAATTATATGGGCTACTTCCCCGAGGATCACGATGAATATGTCGAGTCGATCGTCAATTCGCGCTTTCCTCCGCCGCAAAACACCGAAAACGCCGCCTGAGTTTTTGACAAATTGATGTTTTCAGGCCGCGTAAGCGCTCGTAATGTGTCCCGCCCCTGATGGCGCCCGGCCACTCTGGCCGCCACGCCTCAACTCATCGGGGCGGTTTACTGCTGCGGCTTTGCCGCCTTATCAGCCGGCTTGGCAGGATTCCCGCTCTCGGGGCCAAAGCTAATCGTCGATTCCGCTTCGAATTTCCGGTACGCCTCAAACTGCAGCTCGTTGCGAATCTGATCCTGATCTGTCACAAGAAGAACGGTGGCGCTTACCGGCAGTAAGTAATTCTGGTCCGCGATCTTGACCTGGTCATAATCTACTGTAGTAGCGATGCTCCTCGTCTGCAGCTCTTCTGGAATCTCCGTGGTGCTGCTGGTTGCGCGCCAGATAAAACCGGTTGCGGGATCTACATAGAAGGAACCGTGGTAAGCCACCGTCGCTTTGACATAGCTGGTAAGACTCAGCGTGGAGTGAGCAAGGTCAATCGAGTAGTCGAATTTGGCAAGCCTGCGGCTCTTTAAGCTTTCCCAGCCGGTCCACGAGAACTTCGCTTCCGAAGCTGGATCAAAGATCTTATTGAGCAGAAGGCCGAACTCGCCTTCGGTCGATAATGGCATCCGAACGTGCGTACTGTTGTAGCGGACGTGCTTATTGTTCACCAACTCGAGCGTGCGCTCTTCCCTGCCCCCATTGAACACGAGCTTCGAAGTCAGCGTGTCGTCCTTATGCCAGTGCTTGCCGTTACGGCCGGCCTGAAACTGAAGCGTGGTTTGCTGACAGACGAAATCAGGCAGCTTCGCGATATAGTCGTCGGCGTATTGCCGGGCAGCCTCCAGGATCCGCTGCTGTTCGGCATCGGAGGGCGCTGGTTCGGCCGCGGTCTCCTGACTTTGAGGATTCGCGTGCAAGGCGCACCCGAGAGCGATCAGGCAAAGCGACACGATCAGCGGCTGTCTGGCTAACTTGGCCCTGCTCATACGAACTAATGCAGTTGTAACACGGGCAGGAATTCCGGATCCTGCTTGAGGGAAACCAATCCCGGACGGCAATGGTCCACAAAGCGTGGCTACACAATCGATGGACCGGGAAGATACCGGAGACAATGAAGCGCGCCCGGATGAAATGGGCAGCGGAGATGCGCAAGCGACAGTCGACCCGACGAGCTTAGGCGGGACTACCTCCATCCGCCATCCGTCTTCCGATCGCTTTGATCCCGCGGAAGAACTGCACGATCTGGACGGCATGGAAACCATGCTGCCGACAGACGGCCGGCTCGGCTTGACAAACGTTGGCGATGTTCCACCCGATGACTGGGCTGCTGATACAGGCCCGACCCGAACCGCCGAAGAAGAACCCGATCGCTAATGTGGGGTAGACCTTTGGCCTGCAAACGCCGCTGCTGGATAATAAACTTGTCCAGTAATCTGCAATGCGCTTGCGGACTTCGATTTTTGCGACCGGTCTAAGTCTGGCGTTGTTCACGGCTGTTTGCCAGACACTGATACCTCCCGACGGGGAATCACTTCCGAACGATCCGCGCGGCGTGGGCCAGCGCAGTTCGCGCAAGGTCCAGCAGCCTGGAAGTTTTCGCGAATATCGGGGCTGGGAGTACGAGAATTACCCGATTCCTCCGGATTACAACGCGCCTTCGGAGTGGGTCTTTGCGCGCTTCATGTACCGCGCTGTAAACGGCAGATACGGGCGCGGAAGTAACTGGACGATTGACTACCCCCGCTCTGACCGGCATCTTTCGGCTGCCGTCAGGCGTCTCACGCGCATCGATGCGCGCTCAGCGGAAGAACCGGTTGCCGCGGAAGATGGCGACGACATTTACAACTGGCCATGGCTCTATGCCGTCGAAGTAGGTCATTGGGATTTGACGGATCTGCAGGCTGCCAAGCTGCGCGATTTCCTGGACCGCGGCGGCTTCTTTATGTGCGACGACTTCCACGGCACCTGGGAATGGGACACCTTCGCGGCGAGCATGAAGAAGGTCTTTCCCGATCGGGCAATTGTCGAGATCCCGAACGATGATCCGATCTTTCACACGGTTTACGATCTGGACCAGCGCTATCAGGTGCCGGGCGAGCAGTTTGTGCACTCTGGACGTACCTTCGAGAAGGACGGCTATCAACCGAGATGGCGCGGAATCTATGACGACCAGGGCCGCCTTATGGTCGCTATCTGCCACAACATGGACCTCGGCGACTCCTGGGAGCATGCCGACAATCCCGAGTACCCGGAGCAATATTCGGCGCTCGGATTTCGCATCGGCGTCAATTACATCGTCTACGCCATGACGCACTAATCGAACCCGCGCACCTTGACATTTACTTTCCATCCCAACGTTCCGAACAGATCCTGCAGCGCTGTCCGCGCATTCGTTCGAGCCTGCTCGAGAATGCCCATCTCCAACGCGGCTTTGCGAATGTCTTCCGCCGCTTTCAACCTGGCCTTATGTTCCAGGTCCGGATCGTATGGCACCCAGGGTGTCCACCAGGTGATGTGCCTGTCCCACACTTTCGTCTTGCTCTCATCTAGTGACGCGCTCACGATCGACGGTGGCGGCAGAGTAACGGTAACTTCGCCATGCTTCCCGCGGGTTACATCCGCCGGAGTTAAGTGCTGCAGGTCCACTCCGGCTTGCACCTCGCCTTCCACCATCAACAGAATCGATTCCTCGCCGACGGGGTCCTTCACCTCCGTCATGCCAACCACGCGCTGGATCCTATAACGCACCGTTACCAGCCGGCTCAGCTTCTGAACTTGCGTGATGACAGTGTCAGGAGCGAATCCGCCCGAGGCCCTTGAGAACAGCAGATACCCAAGAAGAGACAAAGACGCTACGAGGAGGCAGAGTGTTGCAACCCTCCAAGTGCGCGGCGTCACGCTTTCATTCTCGCGTGAAGCTCTAATGGCCCATGGGGGCTTGCCCGGGACGATTACGCTTGCCGAGGAACACCAACGGAACCGCAATAAAACTCAGCATTGACAGCGCCAGAATGATGTCCTTATAGGCCAGCACCGCCGCCTGTTGCTGCACCGTCTGATAGATACGCCCCATAGCCTGACTCGTCGCCGTATGGGAACTTGATCCGGACCTTGCAAGCTGGGCTGTCAGGCCGTTGCTAAAGCTCCGGTAAATCTGGCTGCCGGCATGCACGTGTTCGACCAGAAAGTTTTGATGTGTTTGCTGGTGCCTTGCGAGCATGGTTGTTACAAATGAAATGCCGACCGAACCTCCCATGTTGCGCATCAGGTTAATCATCCCCGATACCTGGTTGTTCTCCCGCATCGGAATGCCGACGTAGGAAATCGTGTTGATCGGCACAAACAGAAACGCAAAGCCGGCCGCCTGGTAAATTCTCCAGCGGATCGCTGTTTCGAAGCTAATGCCGAGATTGATTTGCGACATGTCCAGCAGAGCTAAGCCGCTCATAGTGAATCCCAAAGCAATGAGAAAACGCGCGTCTACGCGGGAAACCAATATGCCGACCATCGGCAATAGCAGGAGAACTGCGACACCTCCGGGCGTCAACACTTCGCCCGCGCGCTGAGCTGTGTATCCCATCAGAGTCTGGAGAAATTGCGGGATGAGAACCGTTGTACCGAGCAGCACGGCGCCCAACAGAAACATCAGCAGATTCGCCACTGCATAACCGCGATTACGAAAGAGATGCAGATTCACGATGGGATGCGGGTGGCGCCAATCCCAAAACAAGAAAATAGTGAGCGCAGCAGCCGAGATCACGGTAAAGGTGAGAATCAGGTGCGAGCTGAACCAATCGTCACGCTGCCCTTTGTCGAGCACGACCTGGAAGCAACCCAGGCTGGTTGCGATGAGCACAAGGCCAAGAAAATCGATCCCGGTTTTCTGCGCTTCCTTCTTCGCCTTCACCAGGTGCGGCGGATCTTCCACCATGAATGACGTTAGGAAAAGCGACAGAATACCGAACGGGACGTTGATGTAGAAGATCCAGCGCCAACTGAAGTTGTCTGTAATGAAGCCGCCGAGTGTTGGCCCGATAGCAGGGGCCAGGACCACGGCCATGCCATAAACAGCGAATGCCATCCCTCGTTTTGCCGGAGGGAATGTATCGGCGAGGATCGCTTGCTCCGATGGTCCGAGGCCGCCACCGCCAACGCCCTGCAGAACACGAAAGAAAATCAGCAAGCCAAGAGAAGGAGCCAGGCCGCACAGGAAAGAGCTGATGGTGAAGAGTGCGACGCAGGTCATATAAAAGCGCTTGCGTCCGAGGCGATCAGCCAGCCACGCGGAGATCGGCAGCACAGCTGCGTTCGAAACGAGATAGCTTGTGAGTACCCAGGTAGCCTCGTCCTGCCCGGCGGATAATCCGCCCGCGATGTGCGGCAGGGCGACATTAGCGATGGAGGTATCCATCACCTCCATAAAAGTTGCGATCGTGACGGTCAAGGCAATCGCCCAGGGATTGTGCGCCGGACGCCACGCCTGCTCAGGCGAAGACGTCTTGACCGGCTGCTGCTCTTCTACGGTTGCCACGTGAGTCTCACGCCTTCACGAGTGTATACCGCCCAATGTGTGGTGAGACAAAACGCACGGTAACCGGAATCGGTTGCGATAGTCTTTTAGCTGGAGAAACTAGGACATGACATTAGCAGACGCGCGCAGAGTGACAGCAGCGGCCGAAAAGAAAGCTCAGGAAATCGGTCAGCCGATGAATATCGCGGTCGTTGACGAAGGCGGAAATCTCGTTTCGCACGTTCGCATGGATAACGCCTGGATCGGCAGCATAGACATTTCGATCAACAAGGCTTTCACAGCCCGTGCATTCGATCTATCGACCAAAGACCTGGCCAAGAATTCCCAATCGGGCGACCAGTTCTTTGGCATACACGTCTCGAATCATGGCCGCATCATGATTTTCGCGGGCGGCATTCCTCTAAAGCTGGATGGGAAGGTCGTCGGAGCCGTCGGGGTAAGCGGCGGAATGGGCGCTCAAGATCAGGCTGTAGCGGAAGCCGGCGCAGCGGCGTTTTAGCTGATTAGATACAGAGAGGAACAATATGCCAGGAAATCGCGGAGTTGCTTACATCGGAACAGGGAAGGTCGAAGTCAAACCGATCGACTACCCGAAGCTCGAGCACAACGGAAAGAAGCTGCCCCACGCAGTGATTTTGAAGTTGATCGCGACCAATATTTGTGGCAGCGATCAGCACATGGTCCGGGGACGCACTACGGCGCCCTCCGGCATGATTCTCGGACACGAAATCACTGGTGAGATTGTGGAAAAGGGAAACGATGTCGAGTTCCTCGAGATGGGCGACATCGTATCGGCCCCTTTCAATATCGCTTGCGGGCGCTGCCGCAATTGCAAAGAAGGCAAGACCGGCATTTGCCTGAACGTGAATCCCTCGCGCCCGGGCGGCGCTTACGGGTATGTGGATATGGGCGGATGGACGGGCGGCCAGGCTGACTATGTGCTGGTTCCATATGCCGATTTCAACCTGCTGAAGTTCCCGGATAAGCAGCAGGCAATGGCCAAGATTCGTGATTTGACCCTGCTCTCGGACATTTTTCCGACCGGTTATCACGGTGCGGTAACGGCGGGCGTGGGTCCAGGTTCTACTGTCTACGTGGCAGGAGCGGGCCCGGTAGGCTTGGCTTGCGCGGAAGCTTGCCGGCTGCTTGGCGCGGCAGTAGTCATCGTGGGCGACATGAATCCTGAGCGGCTCAAGCAGGCTAGCAGTTTCGGTTGCGAAACCGTCGACCTTCAGAAGGAGGGCCAGCTCGGGGATCGCATCGAGCAGATTCTGGGAGTTCCGGAAGTTGACTCAGCGGTAGACTGCGTCGGCTTTGAGGCCCGCGCTCACGGGGAAAAGGGCGATGAAGCGCCCGCAACCGTGCTTAATTCGCTGATGACGGTGGCGCGTGCGGGCGGAGCGCTCGGCATACCCGGCCTTTACGTAACCGACGACCCAGGGAGCAAGGACGAAAAGGCAAAGAGCGGTGTTCTCGGGATTCGCATCGGGCTCGGCTGGGCGAAGTCGCACACCTTTGCCACAGGGCAGTGCCCGGTGATGCGTTACAATCGCCAGCTCATGATGGCCATTCTTCACGAGAAGACTCATCCAGCAAAGGCAGTGAACGTGGATGTGATCTCGTTGGAAGATGCGCCGAGAGGCTACGTCGATTTCGACAAGGGCGCAGCCAAGAAGTTTGTGCTTGATCCGCATGGACTGGTGAGAAAGGCAGCCTGAACGCTATTTGGTTTTATTGTCGAAGAGAAAGAGCCCGCTCTTTCCGGCTACAACGAAATCGAGATCGCCGTCTTTATCCAGATCGGCCACCGGGATTTGCAGGCCGCCGCCGGTTCGGTCCCCGTAATCGATCACGTGTTTTACCCATTGAATTTCACGTGATCCCGGATCGATGAGGCGCTCGTACCAGTAGACGCCCAGAGGTTCGCGCGCGCCCGGGTCTTTTCCGTTATGCGCCATAAACCGCTTGCCGGTCAGCAACCCTATGTTGCCGGTTCGGCGAAAATCGACCAGCGTAACCGCGTGCGGCTGCGACCAACTATCGTCAATGATGTGCTTTTCCCATGTATTGTCTGGTTTGTGCTCCAGCCAGAATATGCCATAACCGTGCGCCATCGACGAGATGATATCCGGGCGTCCGTCGTTGTTTACATCCGCCGTGTACATGAATCCTACATCGCCTAATTTCCAATCCGGGTGAAACTCCCAATTGCCGGCGCGCGGATCGGCGGGCGCCTCTAACCAACCATTCGGAGTCAAGATATCAATTCGGCCATCGCCGTTCACGTCGCCTGCGCCTATGCCGTGGCCGTAACTCCTAGAGCTGACGACGTGTTTTGTTACGCCGCCATGGCCATCGCGTTCGTACCAGGCGAGCGGCGCTTTCAGATCGCCAAATTCAGGTAGGATCTCGTTTGCCTTTCCGTCATTGTCCAGATCGACCAAAAGCTCGAACTCGATCGGGTAGCCACTGTCGATGGTGTGCTCCTGCCATTTACCGTCGATGGAGCCTGGATTCTGCCACCAGGCGATTTTCTTGCTAAACCAACCAACGGTCACGAGATCGATATGCCCATCGCCATTGATATCGAGCGCCACCGTGCTCAGGTCGTCGATGTAATTGTTGGTAAACAGGATGTCGCGGAAGTGATGCTTTTTCCAATGCGGCGCCTGGTACCAGTTCTCACCTGAAACGATGTCGAGCTTACCATCTCCATCGATATCTGCAACGGCGGCGGATTCACTCGCGCCAAGATCCAGCGTGTGTTTCTCAAAAGGGATCTCGGGTGGCCGCGTCACGACGAAAGCGGTGACGGCAAGTGTCAGAATCAAGAGCGAGCCTGTCACATAACCGGCCCGCACCGCAACGCGATGCCTAAACTGTTTCATCTGCTTCGGCGCGGCCTGTCCACTTCTGAGGTACATCGTCGCACAGCCAGCTTACGTTCAAGCTGCGTAATCTTCTCTTGGCCCGAAAATAATATGCTCCTATCAAGAAATGAGTCCGAAGCTTCAAGCGCTCATCATTCCGACAGCGAGTTTGCTAACGCCGAACCCGCGGACTGTTTGTTCGCGAACAATGTGAGAGGGAGGACTTTAAACTAGAACTGGCTTAGAAGACTTGGAACGTGCGTGGGAATTAGATTGGCGACACGTATTTGACGGCACAGCTGTAAAGCGCATTTGAACAAAGCCGCTTGCGCAACGCTGCACCTTGGACGACTGGAAAGCGATAACTGAAAACCGATATGAATAGCGCCCGGATCATGGTCGTCGAGGACGAGGACACAGTTCGCAATGTGGCTACTGCGGTGCTCAGGAAACAGGGCTACGAGACCACGCCAGCTGGGGACGCCGAACAGGCGCTCGAGATTCTGCAACGATCGCCCGTGGACCTCCTGATAACGGATCTGCACCTGCCGGGTAATTCCGGGATGGAACTGTTAAAGGCGGTACGTGCCGATAGCCCGACCACCATCGTGGTTGTAATGACTGCGTTCGGAACCGTGCATAGCGCGGTGGAAGCAATGAAGGCGGGGGCTTATGATTACCTGACCAAGCCCGTCCACTCGTACGACTTAATAGCGCTGGTGAAACGCGCCCTCGATCACCACCGATTGATTGAAGAGCTAGACGTTTTGCGCGGTTGTCTCGACCAAAGGTATGGCTTCGAGAATATCATCGGATCCTCGGAGGCGCTGATGCAGACGCTCGACATAGCGGCGCGGGTTGCGGCGTCCGATGTCACGGTGACGATTCAGGGCGAGACAGGCACGGGAAAGGAACTTCTGGCGAAAGCTATTCATTTCCGGAGCCCTCGCCGGGAACGCCCGTTCGTTACGGTGAATTGCGGCGCCATACCGCGTGAACTGATCGAATCAGAGCTCTTCGGACATGTGAAGGGTTCTTTTACTGGCGCAGTGACGCACAAAAAAGGTAAAGCGGAGACGGCTGATCACGGAACCATATTTCTCGACGAGATAGGCGAGATGCCGCTGGACTTGCAAGTTCGCGTTCTCAGGCTGATTCAGGAGCGGGAAATCGAAAAAATCGGTGCTGCTGGGCCAACCAAGTTGGACGTTCGGATCATTGCGGCTACACACAGGAATCTCGCAGAGATGGTTGAGGCAGGCACGTTCCGGGCCGATCTGTACTACAGGCTGATGGTGGTACCCATCGAGTTACCGCCCCTTTGCGAGCGCAAAGAGGATATCCCAGAACTTACCCGGCAGTTTTTCGCTACGTACAAGGCCAAGCATGGCCGAAGCGACCTCACGCTACCCGCGGATCTCCTTCCCCAGTTTTCCTGCTACTCGTGGCCGGGCAACGTGCGGCAGTTACAGAACGCCATCGAACGAATGGTTCTCCTCGCCAAGAGCGTCAACATCGCCTCGAGCGACCTCCCTGAGTTCCTGCAATGCGCGCAGTCGAATCACGACGCATTGCTGGGGAATCTGCCGGAGGCGGGCATCAGCCTTGATGCAGTGGAGAAAGAGCTGATTGTACGGGCACTGCAGAAGTTCGGGGGCAATCAGTCGCGCGCGGCGCGATTTTTGCAGATAAGCCGCAGAACGTTAGCATACCGGCTCGAGAAATACGGCATTGCGAACGGTCCCGTAGCTGTAACGGATGAAGCAAAAGCTTCTGGTAGGATCAACCCTCTCGATAATTAAGAAGAACGAAGCCAATCAGCACGAAACACACGGGCCAAACCCAGGCGAAGACGCGTGGGCGGAATTGCGGAAGCCTGATTTCGAGCCAGCGTGACCAGCCAGCGAGCACTGCCAGAATCGCAAGCGGAATATGACTGAGCTCAATTAGGAACTCCTCTTTGACATTGCTTAGGGAATGCGAATGCGTAAGCAGCAGAGCTCCTCCGATGGCGCATACCAAGGGAAAGACAAGGCCGGCCCGTTTAGGAGCTATCCGGCCCGTCTGCACAGCCCATTCGAAGGCTGCGAATGCAACGATCAAGAGGACGAACGTCCGGTGCTGCGCTACTTCGGCCACCTGAAAACTTTCCCAAAAACCTCGAGGGCCCAAGGGCCAATTCTCGGGATCGGCGCGCACGAGCAGGAATACCGCCAAGCCCAGGAAGATCAGCGGCCAGTTACGCGCCCATCGAAACCGCCTGGCAGCTAGAGAGAGAAGCCCGATGGCGAGCACGATCAGCCCCGACCAGTGATGGTTGTACTCGGACCAGGCGATATCACTGGGACTGCTGGGAGCCCATGACTGACCTGGAACAAAAGATCCGGGCTGCCTGACGTCTGGCGGGACTAACGGCGTGGGGGGCGAAAGCGAGGTCAGGGGCGGAGTGGCCATGCGAGGCCATTCCGGGAGCATCCGCTTTATGATCTCAGGCGCGCTCGCCCTGTCCAATTGCACGTCGATGGCAGGCGGCGCTGACGTGAGTGCCGCGGCGGCGAGAAAGATCGTGAATCCTATCCCGACCTCCACTTCACCGAACCGGCGCAACGGGAGGATTTCCGGAGTGCCGCCGGCTTGGACGGAACGTACGATGCGCAGATTCAGAGCTCCCACTCCGAGAACAGCCACGGTAAGAATGATCTTCGCGATCAACATCGCTCCATATGTCGTTTCGAAGGCTGCGCCGAACGATCCGACATAAAGAAGCGACAATCCGATGCCTCCCGCGACCAGCAACGCCACCGAAAAGATTGCCATGCGCGAAAACCGGGCCGTTATGGCAAGCGAATGTGCTCTGGATTCGGAATACCTGAGCGCAATGAGCAGATAGGGCAGCCCTCCAATCCAGACAGCCGCAGCTAACTCGTGCGCGAGAGTCAGCGCTGCCGCCAAGGCACGATTTTCGAGGCGACCGAAAGCGTGGCTGGTCATCAACGACCCGGCGAGGATCATTGCGGCCGCGAATGGGCACAAAAGTCGCGCCAGATGGGTACGCAGGAAGACCACATTTGCGATTGCGCCCGTAATGATCACGGTTCCGGCAATGCAGTATCCCGCCCCTGTGACTTCGGTCCAGGACATACCAGTCAGCGCGATCAAGACGACTGAATTCACAGCCACGTAGCCGATTTGAGTGAGTGCCAGCAGTGCCGAAGCCCAGGCCAGGAAACCCTGCAATCGGCGAATGACCGGCTCCGGGAGGGCAGGGGGCGGCATAACGAGCAGGAAGGCGATTCCGCCTACGGTTAAGGCCTCAGCAGCCAGAGTAAGCCCGCGAAGAAGAACAGAAAGGAAACCGAAAATATCAATCAGGTGAAGCACGGCAACTGCTTACTGCACATTAAACGGCACGTCGCCACGGGTGATATGACCGTCACTCGCGAGGACTCGCCATTGCAGCGTATAAGAACCGTGCTCCAGCCCAGTCGCGCGGGTGCCGAGCGTATCTGGCGAGGTCTGGCCGTCGATCGTCAACTCGTGCTGCGATCCATGAGGATCGATCAAGATCAATTTGGAGCGTTTCGCGTCGATTCGGCAGTTGAAGCGAAGTAGTACCGGTACATCTGGTCCGCGCACGACTGCTTTCAAGCCAGGCTTGGCCGACAGGAGGATGGCATGTGCATGAAGAGGAATCGCTAGTGTAAGCGAGGCAAAAAAAAGGATGAACAGCCGGGCTTTGTGCCGATTGACGAGACGAGTGTGACTGGCTTCTTTGCGAGAAGGCGTAGCTTTTCGCAAGACACTTCTTATTTTCATGTTAAGTAAGGGGTAGAAACGAAAAGTTTAGCACGCCGATGCGGAGCTGAAGCGATAAGGGATGGAGGATCACCGGCAGTCTCAGAAGGACTATCGGTCAGTACTTTTCCTGAAGAAATTCAATGTATGATTGGTGGTCTAGCACTACGGAGGCAGCCGCGTGTACACCCCAAGTCCTGAGATGCAGCAGGTTCGTGGCAGATGCAATTTGTTTCTTAGGCGAGTGGCATGTATGCTAGCGGTCTTAGCCCTGGGAATCTCGAAGGTGAATGGCCAGGAAGAGGTGTCTCCAGTTTCTATTCTTAGCCGGACCGAAAGCCAACCGGAGCGAGCGCTAAGCCGTGCGGCGACAATCCGGGCGAATGTGAAACTCGTGCTTATTCCCGTTTTAGTGACCGATCCGCTCCAGCGTCCCGTTTCCGGGCTCCCCAAAGAAAGCTTCCGCGTATTCGAGGATGGAATTCAGCAGAAAATCTCCTGGTTTTTGAGTGAAGAGGCTCCCATTTCGATTGGAATGGTATTCGACGCGAGCAATAGTATGAGTGAAAAATTGGAACCGTCTCGTGAAGCCCTGGGCGAGTTCCTGCGGACCAGCTTGCCGGGGGACGAATTTTCCCTTCTGAAATTCAGCGACCGGCCCGAGCCGATTTGCGGCTTCACCAAGGACACAAACCAGATCGAGAACGGCCTCACCTTTATCAGAGCGGGGGGTTGGACATCACTATTCGATGCGATCTACATGGCGGTGAGGCAAATGAAGCATGCCAGCTACGGCACTAAAGTTTTGCTGATCGTGTCGGATGGAAATGACAACAACAGCCGCTACACGGAGAGCCAAGTTAAGGATCTCGTGCGTGAGGCGGACGTTCGCATTTTTTCAATTTCGATTCTGAGCCGCTCGCCGACGCTCGAGAGCATTTCCGAAGAAAGCGGCGGACGCGCTTATCGAATTCGCCACCTGGATGAATTACCCGCTTTGGGCGAATCCCTGAGTACGGAGATTCATAGTCATTACGTGCTGGGGTACGCGCTTACAAAAGGCCAAAATGACGGCAAATATCATCGGGTAAAGGTGGAATTGCGGCAGCCGCCCGGGTCCCCAAGCTTGCATGTTGCCTGGCGCCACGGATATTACGGCTCTGTGCATTGATCCGACTCGGCCGCGCTGGGGCCCGTAATGGCCCCCAGCAACGCTGGTGCAAAGCTTACTTAGAAGAAGGGCCGACGACTACAAGCTCTGTGTCCACAGACCCGCACATTCCATAGATGGTTCCGGACGTACAGGCTCCCGCGGAATACTTGAAGCAACCCGGCCTTTTAGCCGCTACCGTAATCGGCCGGTCGGCGCCCCCCATGATCGCTCCCGATGGCTCAAATGGAGAAGACGGTCCAAAGTCAATGACGAAGCCCGTATTTTTGGACGAGCTCACCCACTTTACATCGGTACCGGCCGCGATACAGAACAGGGCATTCGATTTGGCGTTTGGGATGCTTGGCGTGGAAGAAGCCGAATTGCTTCCGCGGCGCTTTATATCAATCGTGCATGGAGTGGAAGAAGAGCCGCAAGTATTAGCGGCATTGCACATCTGCTCCGGATTCGGTTCTGCGCAGGTATACTTGTCAGCGGCCGACATATAGCTGGCCGATAACAGGAGCGTTAAACAAGAGAGACGGCATGACGCCGCAAACCTTTTCTGAGTTTTCATTTTGGCCGTTCCCCCAATCCTGACTAGTTAAGGCCAGCCGTTCCCTTCCAGTCGAGAACGTCGACCAGCCGCCACGGGTTCTGGTTCAAATCCAATTGCAACTTGCCTTCCTTGTCGAGGATTAACTGCGCCGCGGGATACAGCATACCCGTGCTCTTACTCTTGTCTGAATCGTTGATCTCGAATTCTCCCGCGGTCAAGTTGAATGACATGGTCTGGCTATCGGTAAATGCCTCGCCAAATCTGATTTGCCGATTCGTGACAAAAACGATCTTCCGGCCGGTCGGCGTTTGAGTCATTTTGATATATGAGCAGTCATAGCCGAGTGTGCCGGTTATCTCTATGTGGCCCACCGCCTTCATCTTTTGCAGCGCAGTTACCAAGCCCTGGTTCTGACCCTTCTCGAATGCCTGGACAAGAAGTACCCTGTCGGCCGGCGTCGACCACTCATAGATGTTCAGGGTGATGCCGATATTCTGTCCCATCTGGGTACCGGTCCCAAACGCTTGGGCTTCAAGCGTTTCGTCCTTCTCTCTGCAGAAACCGGGAGTACTCCCCAAGAGCAAGACGCCAGTGACAAGCAAAGCGCTGATACAGTGTTTGCGGATGGTGGAAATTTTAGTCTTCATTTGTCGCACTGTAATTCCTTTCATCGGTCATAACGTTTTGTAACCAAGGGGAGGACAGACCCATACTTCTCCTACTCCTGGAGTCCCTTGTTGACCAGGACCGTGGCATCTACGCGGCGGTTCAACGCACGTCCTTCGGGATCGGAGTTGGTGGCGTCCGGGTGTGTCGTGCCATAACCCGCCGGGGCAAGAATGCGCCGCATGGGAATATTGCCCTGCTCACGCAAATAGCGTGTGACGGCAGCTGCCCGAGCCGCGCTCAGCTTTTGGTCCATTTCTTTTGATCCGGTGCTGGAGGCGTAGCCCGCGACTTCGATCATGTAGCCGGTGAGGGGTGTTGCAACAGCCACCAGCTTGTCGAGGTCAGCTTTGGCAGCGGCATCCAGAGTCGAACCATTCGAAGGGAAATAGATACCGGCCACTGCGACCTTTTTATAGTCACCTAGATCGGATACGCGCGTGTTCACCATCTGAACTGCCGCGGCGTCCATCACCCCGAGAGAGCCGGCTGCATCGGCCGTGGACTGGGCTCCATTGGCGGAACTCTGGGCTGCATTCGCGGAAGCCTGGGCGCCGTTAGCGGAAGCCTGTGCCGCGTTCGCGTCAGCTACTCCCGAATTGGCGGTAGACTGCGCCTTCTGCGCGCGGGCCTTATTGTTCATGATCTGCTGTTCTTCCGCTACTTGGATCCCGAACTCGTTGGGGTCGAACTTTATCTTGCTTGCATCGAGTTGTCCCTGCGCATTGCCGACCCCTTCCGCCTCGATGTTTAGGCCGGGCACCATTGCGGTGGCATCCATCTCCTTGCCACGGAATCGAAAGTCGCTGGTCCGTTCGAACTGGGTGCTGTCCGTAAGGTTTACGACCGCCATCGAACCATCTTTTTCTTTTAGATTGATGATGTCGCCGCTTCGGGAGACAATCGAGCCTTTCAGTTTGGCTTTCTTTCCGCTCTCTATCTGAAATGCATTAGCATGAGACACATACCCCAGGCCGGCGAGCAGCATGAGGCAGATTGAGTGGCACAACAGTTGTTTTGAATTTCGCATGATAAACCTCGCTTCAAAGTTCCTTTATTCGCAATCTTTTCATCTGTCTTCAGGCTGCCCCCTGGAGTAAGCCAAACGGAGTGTTTACGCAAGAGCACCGGCGCCACTTGAATGTAAGTAGCGGTACGGCACAAACCAGCGCTGTTTCAGCCTGTTCAACAGCCCTGATGCAAGAGGAGCGAGAAGGTACCAGAAAAATTTGGCTTCTTGGCGGTAGAAGCGTAAAAGACAAAACGCGAGGGACGGCGGGACCTCAAAACCCGGTACTCAGGCTGGCGTTTGTTCCCTGACCCGATACCTGTGTATCAAGTTGTTGGTTGAGCTATCGTGAGTGAGTTTAGGCTCTGCCTGGCTCTCGAGCTCGGGGATGATCCTTTGAGCCAGTACTTTGCCAAGCTCCACGCCCCACTGATCGAAGGAATCGATATTCCAGATGACGCCTTGAGTAAAGACCGAATGCTCATAGAGGGCGACGAGTTTGCCCAAGATTTCCGGCGTCAGCCGCTCGGCAAAAATGGTATTGGATGGGCGATTACCTTCGAAAACGCGATGCGGAACAAGCCAGTCCGGCGTGCCCTCAGCCTTGACTTGCTCCCGAGTCTTACCGAACGCGAGCGCTTCAGTTTGGGCCAACACGTTCGCGATGAGTATGTCATGATGCGGGCCGAGCGGATTGAGTGACCGGTCGAAGGCGATAAAGTCACAAGGGATGAGCCTTGTGCCCTGATGTATCAACTGGTAAAACGAGTGCTGACCGTTGGTTCCCGGCTCGCCCCAGTAGATGGGGCCGGTTTGGTAATTGACCTCGGTTCCATTGAGCGTTACGTGCTTGCCGTTACTCTCCATGGTCAATTGCTGGAGGTAAGCAGGGAACCGCTTGAGGTATTGCTCGTACGGCAAAACTGCCACCGTCTCCGCTCCAAAGAAGTCGTTGTACCAGATGGCCAGCAGACCCATCAGGACAGGCAAATTGCGTTCGAAGGGCGTCGCGCGGAAGTGCTCGTCTATCTGGTGAAAACCGTCCAGCATGGCATGGAAGTTAGCCGGGCCGATGGCAAGCATTGTCGAAAGGCCGATAGCGGAGTCCATGGAATAGCGGCCACCCACCCAGTCCCAGAACTCGAACATATTAGCAGTGTCGATCCCAAACCTCGCTACTTCCACCGCGTTCGTCGAGACGGCAACGAAATGTTTGGCGACCGACTTTTCGTCCCCACCTAGTCCCCTTAACGACCAGTCGCGAGCCGTGTGCGCGTTGGTCATCGTCTCCAATGTCGTAAAGGTTTTTGAGGAGACGATGAAGAGGGTCTCGGAGGAATCGAGATCACGTACGGCTTCAACAAAGTCGGTGCTATCGACATTGGAAACAAACCGGAAGGTCAAATTATGATCGCTATAGTGCCTCAGCGCCTCATAGGCCATCACGGGACCGAGGTCGGAGCCTCCGATACCGATGTTCACCACATTGCGAATGCGTTTACCCGTGTAGCCTTTCCACTCGCCGCTCCGCACGCGATCACAGAAATTGGACATCTTGTCGAGTACGGAGTGGACCTGCGGCACCACGTCTTCACCATCTACGAGAATGGATTCTGCTTTCGGAGCACGCAAGGCCACATGCAGGACAGCTCGCTTCTCCGTGATATTGATTTTGTCGCCGCGAAACATAGCTTCGACACGAGCTCGCAAGCCGCATTCCTCCGCCAGTTGGAGTAGCAGCGTTAAAGTTTCATCGGTGATGCGATTCTTCGAGTAATCGAGGTAAATGCCTGCCGCTTGGGCTGTCATACGCTCGCCGCGCTTTGGGTCATCGGCGAACAACTGGCGCAGATGCAGCCCCTTGACTTTGTTATGGTGGACGGCCAGGGCCTTCCATGCCGGGCGTTCGGTTAACGGGCGATCGGTAACTGCCTCAGTACTGGCTGACATCTTCTTGCTCCTTTTGTCTCATAGTGACATTTCCGCAATGGCGTGGGTGAGGGAAAGGAGAGTGCCGACTCAATTGCGGAATTGCCGTGTCACGCACCCTGGGTGCTTCGCAGACGTGCATAGCACGTTTGCACGGTGATTAAAGTCTGGCCTGCGCTCGGACGATTCCGAGCCCCCGGTGGGTAGGTGCCGGTACCAGAGACACAAGGAGCGTTCGAAAGCAGAGGCACTCTGGAATGGCTTGAGGTGGGGGGTCGCCAGCCGCCTCGATGCGATCAGCGTTTTGCGCTTAGACGCCCGTACAGAGTTTCAAGAGAGTTCTTCATCTTGGCTGCCGCTCCACGAACAGCCTGCTCGACGGTCGCTGCTTCATCGCTGGTACTGAGGGGCTGGCGGCCCGCTGGTCTGGCTTCGACCATACAACGCTTGTCGCGAAGCCCGGCTTTATGACTGTTCACGTGGCTCAGGTGAAGTTCAACCCGGCTGATATGCGCTTCGAAGTGCCCAAGGGCTCGAGAAATTTCCTGCTCGACAAATTTCGATACGTCCGTGTTTACGGTGACGTTCTTATCGCTATTGAGTTGAATTTGCATCAAGAGGCGGCTATCTTTCATCGAGCGCAGGCGAAAACGCCTACTCTACAACGGAGATCAACTGTTTGCAAACTTTGTGGAAGTGCTAGTCGTGGCGGAGCGCCTCCATCGGCTGTATCCGCGTGGCGGATCGAGCGGGAAGGAAGCAGGCAACTACCGTGGCCGCTATGAGGATGCCGGGCACGATCACGAACAAAAACGGGTCGGCTTTTCCCATACCCTCCATATGATCCGCGAGGGAGCGGCTGGCCAGGATGCTGAGTCCAAGTCCCACAAAGAGACCTAGGACGAGAACGCGGCCGGTCGCCATCAGTACAAGGATCAAGACATCGCGAGGTTCGGCCCCAAGCGCCATTCGGATACCGAACTCCCGGGTTCGGTGCGCGACCGAATACGAGACTACGCTGAACACCCCAGCGGCAGCGAGCGAGAGCCCGATTGCGCCAAAGACACCAAAGAGGAAAGTGGCGAAACTCTGATACGCTGTTGCCGTATTGAGCCAGCCTTCGAGGGTTCGGGTCAGGGTGATGGGCTGACTTTTGTCCACTGCTCGTACGGCTTCCCTGGCAGAAGCAATCAACGCGTCCGGGTCTCCTTTACTACGGGCGATCACAAAAACGCTTGGCGGCAGGATCATCGAATAGGGAATGAAAATGGCCGGCACGGATGGCTCATTCAGGCCTCTGTTGCGGGCGCTAGCGGCCACGCCAATAATTTCGAATGAATTCCGGAACTCCGGCCGTTCCAGGTATTGGGGCGGGAGGGGTTGGCTGAAAATATCCACCTGAATGTGATGACCGAGCGGATCTTTCCCGCCGGCGAAATCGCGTTTCACCATATCGTCGGTGATCACCGCCACCGGCCGGCCTTGCGAGACGTCAGCTTCGGTTAGATCGCGCCCACGTAGAAGCCTGGTTCCAACAGCGGCGAAATAGCCATCCTGCACGAGATTCACCCGGATTTCGGGAGCTTGCGAGGCGGCCCGATCATCGAGGATGGCTTTTGACCTGAAGCCATTGTAGGGAGGCGTGCCGGTGCCACTGATTGCGGCGGCATCCACTTGCGGCGTCCGGCGCAGCTTCGCCACGACATTCTGGTAGAGCGCCAAACGGTTTGCCCACTGTTTGTAGCGGCCCTCGCTTAACGGCATGAGAAAAGTGAGAGCGTGTTGCGGATTGTATCCCAGGGTTTGGCTCTGCAGAGCAAAGAGTCCGCGAACCGCCAGACCTGCGCCGGTCAGCAGTACCAGCGAAAGGGTAATTTCCGCGACCATAAGAGAATCATGCAACCGTTTACGCCGAGCGCCCACGGTGGTTCCCCGCCCCGAACCACGCAAGGTCTCGACTTGCGTTTCGCCGGAGATCTGCACGGCGGGCGCGAGCCCGAAGATAATCCCGGTAAGTACGGAGGCGCCAAGCGCGAACCATAAGACTGGCCAATTCAAAGCAATAACGGCCTCATGAGGGATGGAGTATTCGGGCATAAGCGCAACGATCGCGCGTATGCCGGCGTAGGCGAGCCCGATGCCAAGCAAACCTCCGGCTAACGCGAGCAGAATGCTCTCTGTCAGGAGCTGGCGTAGTAAGCGAGCCCGGGTCGCGCCGATCGAAACGCGAACCGCTATCTCGCCTTCGCGGGTAGCTGCACGGGCCGTCAACAGATTCGCCACATTGCCGCATGCGATGAACAACAAAAGCGTAACCGCGCCAAAAAGAGCGAGCAGCGTGTTTTGGAACTTTCCGAGAATGCCCTCGTTCACGTTTTGAAACTTAACTTTGAAGGCGTCTTCCGGATACATGTAACGCGGCACTTGCCTACGGAACTCCTGAAGGATGGGCTGGAACTCGGCGTTGATCTGGTTTTGGCTCACGCCGGGCCTGATGCGGTAAAACACGTTGATGAAATCGCTGGTGCTCGGCCGCATATCCATGGGTACATATACGTCCAGATCCATCCAGGTAAAGCGAGCCGGCAGGACGCCGATAACGGTGTAGATGGTATCGTTCAAGCGCAGCTGCTGGCCGAGTATGTCCGGGCGTCCCTGAAACGACTGTTGCCAGAACTTGTAACTTAAGACTCCAACGGGAGCTGGCGCCGTGTTTTTGGGCGCATTCCTGGCGGTGAATGCGCGGCCAAATAGCGGGGGCACACCAAAGAAATCGAAGAAGTTAGGGGAGCAATATCCGCGTCTGACTACTTCGGCCAATCCGCTTCCGGTCATGACCACTTCGCTCGAATCAACGGCAGCGGCATCTTCCATGGAGCGCGCACGTGATTTCAGATCGAGGTATTGCGCCTTGGAATACCCGATGCCGCGCGAATCATCTTTTTTGCCGGTCACGACTAATTGGCCAATGCGATCGGCAGCGCGGTAAGGGTAGGGATCAATAAGTACCGCGTACACTACGCTGAAAATCGCCGTAGTGGCGCCTATCCCAAGTGCGATGGAAAGGAGGGCCACCACGGCAAAGCCCGGCTTAGAGAGCAACATTCGTGAGCCGTAACGCAGGTCCTGCCCGAGCGGGTCCAGGAACTTCCAGAGCGACATCCAGCTAAAGCCTCCAGGCGTTTGCGCCGCCGCTAGCCTAATCAAGTATCGACGTGGCGAAAGCTGGATTTGTTCCGCCCGTTAAGGCGAAGATATAGTTGCTCGCCGAACGGTTTGCAGCAAGAGATGAAAAGGATGCGTTACGGCGCCGTGCTTAGAAGCGTGTGCGCTTTCGAGTGATGGAGGCACAGCATTCGATCAACGGGAGAGGGCGCTCTGACAAAGCTGCCGCGCGACACGGGTTCGGAAGCCGCATCCTGATAGGTGCCGGGCTCGCATTCCCAGTCGGGAACGAGAATGAACGCGTGGGTCTCGCCTGCTGCGTTGGTCCCCAAACCAGCGATCACGCGTTCGCTGTTGATCGTACACGCCACATTGAGCGTTAACGGCGAGCCGCCTCGATCATTCAGGGCGGAGGGTGTGAAAGTCGTGTTTGCCAAATCGAAATTAAAAGATCCGCTGTAAGTACCGCCGAGCGTTCCTACATCGAAAACGTCGTACTTCGCAGGACGGCCGCGTCTCTCGTCTGCGCAGCCAAAGTTGCGGCCAGCCCAAGAGCGGCAATAAGCGTCTGTGCGCGGGAACCAAACTGTAGAGAACTCAATGGCGTATCCTCCTAATTCGTTTTTCCAAAAGGCGATGATAAACTTATTTCTCTCGAATGCGGATCAGATGTGACCAGGTGCGGCAGGGCGGGACGAAACGACAACTTCCGAGGTTCAAACGAGCGGCCGAGTAGATCGTGCACGCGGCCGCGGTATGTCCGACTCATGCGTAGTTGCTTGCCGTCTTTGAGAAGCACGCTGAAATCTCCATTGAACAAGCTTTCGAACTGCACTACGCGTTCTACATTCACGATTGCAGACCGGTGGATGCGGACGAACTGCGATCTGTCCAGCTTCAACTCAAATGCGGCAATCGTTTCGCGCAGCAGGTGAGACTCCCGCCCGGCGTGCAGCCGGACATAATTGCCTTCTGTTTCGATCCAGTCAATCGCTTGAGTTTTCAGCAGCGAAACTTTTCCATTCGCGCGAATGAGCACAGCGTCTAACCGCGAGCGCTCCTCCTCCAAGCCGAAGACCATTGCAGTTCCCGCTTGGCCTTTTCGCTGATCACCGTGCCGTCATCCTCGGCGATGTTATAGATTCCGGGGGCGCCATGTACGACTGCTAGAGCAGCCGCCTTGGCGGCTGCGTCGACATGTAGCGACGCCGGCCCAGGCGGATCCTCGAAACCAGTTCCAGGCCCATATAGCCGTCCATACCGCAGGACGATGCCGGCGAAGGTACCACCCATGACCTGGCGTTCGAGGCTGGCCACGCCGCGCGCTGGCTCTTCTGGCAGCTCTTCTATTTGACAAGTTCGATTTAGACCACTTCGTCACTCTTGCCTTGCTTGCGCCTTGGTTCGCTTTGCGCACTTGTCAGCGGAGGGCTGTTCTGGTTCGTCTTTAGAAAAGGGTTCTTCACGTCGCCGGTAGAGTCGGGCGCGAGTATTGGAGTTTTCGCAGAACTGGCGGGGGTGACCGTTCTGGCTTTACACTGTCCGATCGAAAATTCAGCTCACATTATCGTCTGGCATTTAGGAGCAATGCTGCTGGGCGGTTCGGTGGGCGCATTAGCAGGGAGTGTGCGGCGAAGGCGCCTGACCGGGTATATTGAACGTCAGAACAGGAGACTGCGTTGAAAACCGGCTGGATCGATCCTTTCCTTATTCTAGGCGGAATTTTGCAGACGTGTGGAGCCGCCATGAATGCACAACTGAATGCATTTACTGTCGAATAGATGGTTGGCAAGCACAGTTTCCTTCTTGCTGATTACCGCCTTTTTCATGTGCGTGTTCGCGGTGTTCCCAACGCCGCTGCCGAGCGCGGAAGGACTTGCATCCATGCCGTGGTGGGCACCTTTGGGCGGGCTGGTGGGAGCTGTACAGGTTTATGCGGAGCTGACCCTGGTAAACAAAGTAGGGGCCGGACCCTTCGTTGGCTTGACTGTGACAGCGGCATTGATCGCCTCACTTGCGGTGGACCATTTCGGCTGGTTCGATATGCCGGTTCACGCGATCAATCTATGGCGAATAGTTGGCGCGATGCTCATGATCGGAGGGATCACGCTGATCGCGAAGTTCTGAACAAACTGCAACAGGAGTCGATTCGTTGTGTTTAGACGGCCCAGCTAAAATCGCGCGCGTGCGGGGCAGCCGTATCATCGTTGCGTTCGAGCAGCCGCATCAATTCCAGGCGAAGGGCGTCGACGAGCGCGCGCCAGCTTGCGTCGATGACATTGTCCGAAATGCCGACGGTAGCCCAACTGAGCCGATGATCGCTCCACTCGACGAGTACGCGCACTTTCGATTCCGTGCCGCCTTTGCCGCCGAGGACGCGAACTTTGTAGTCGACCAATCGGACATTCGTGATGGCTGGATAAATCGACGCTAGACATTGCCGCAGGCAGATGTCAAGAGCGTGTACGGGCCCACTTCCGGTAGCGCTCGAAGAGTGCACCGCGTCATCCACCCGCAAAGTAACGCCGGCGGTCGTGATGGTTTCGTCAGTACCGCTTTGCAGCCGGGTAGAGACTTCGTATTTAACCACCTCGAAAGGATGAAACTCGGGATGGGCGGCCTCCCTCACGAGCAACTCAAAAGTGCCTTCGGCGGACTCGAAGTCGTAGCCCTGATGTTCCATTTGCTTGATGCGCTGTAAGAGTTCGCGGCCGGCGACATCGGTGAGGCCCTCTTTGAGACCGAGCTGTTTTAGTTTGTAGGCGATATTGCCGCGGCCGGAGAGATCGCTGAGGAGAACACGCTGGCGGTTACCCACCAGATCGGGCGGGATGTGCTCATATGTGGCGGAGTCCTTCATGACAGCGCTTACGTGAATGCCGCCCTTGTGCGCAAAGGCGCTAGGGCCGACGTAGGCCTGATCCCGGCGCAGAGACAGGTTGGCAACTTCCGCGACGAAACGGGAGACATGGGTGAGATTTTTCAGATTGTCGCGGCCAATCGTGTGATGGCCGAGCTTCAATTCGAGATTGGCGATGATAGAGCAAAGATTTGCATTGCCGCAACGCTCGCCGTAGCCGTTGATGCAGCCCTGAACATGCGAAGCGCCGGCTTGCACTGCCGCCAGCGTATTAGCAACGGCCAGTTCAGCATCGTTGTGGCAATGGATTCCCAAGACTCCGCTGAAGCGCGACCGCACCGTTTCCACAATCTCGGCCACGCGTCCGGGCAACGTTCCGCCATTCGTGTCACAGAGACAAAGCACGTCCGCTCCGGCCGACTTGGCAGCTTCGAGCGTCTGCAGGGCGTAGCTCGGATTGGAGTTGTAACCGTCGAAGAAATGCTCCGCATCGTAGACGACTTCGCGTCCATGGTCGATCAGGTGGCGCACCGTATCGGAGATCAGCAAGAGATTTTCCTCTTCGGTGATGCCGAGAGCGCAGCGGACGTGGAAGTCCCAGCTCTTGCCGAAGATGGACACGACCGGTGTTCCCGCCGCCAATAGGCCGGCGACATTGGGATCTTTCTGCACGGGATTCTTGGCAAAATGCGTGGCGCCAAAGGCAGTGAGTCTGGCATGTTTTAAGTTCAGGCTCTTGGCGCGCTCGAAGAACTCCTGGTCGCGCGGATTCGACCCGGGCCAGCCACCCTCAATGTAATCGATCCCCAATTCGTCCAGCTTCCCCGCGATCAGCAGCTTGTCATCGACTGAGAAAGACACTGCCTCGCCCTGGGTACCGTCCCGCAATGTGGTGTCGAAGGTAAAGACTCTCATAATTAGTGATCTGAAATATTAGTGATCTGAAATCTGATGTGCTCACTGGCACGTTAAAAGCAAAAAGCCACCGGCTGGTTTTTCCTGCCGATGGCCTCAAAGAATCTCCAATGCACGAGGTCTCAGGCAGGGCCGCTAATGGCCTGGCTAATAATGATGGCCTGAAGGAGCAGAAGCATGAGACCAGTAAGACCAATTATAGATCAGATCGGGCTGTCGGGAACAAGTCTCTTTCAGAACTCGCGCACAACGGACCGCGACCCGCGCGCGCCTAAGCCCGCTGAAGCCGGCGAAGCTTATCACCTTTCAGCAGCGCAGAAAGGCTTACTGACTGCGGTTCCCGCACTGGGCGGATCATTCTTCCGGCCAGTATTGGGGTGGATGACCGAACGTTTCGGCGGAGGAGTAACGGCGCTCATCGGTCTGGCTTTCACGCTGCTTCCGCTGCTGGCGGGATGGAAGTGAGCGCATAATTATCACGATTTTCGTGCGGTTGGCCTACTGCTGGGCGTATCGGGAGCGAGTTTCGCAGCCGCTCTGCCGGTGGCCGGCGCTTGGTATCCGTCGCAGTATCAAGGTCTGGCGATGGGCGCTGCCGGAGCAGGAAATCCCGGCACGTTATTCGCCACATTGTTCGCTCCGCGCATCGCGCAACTCATCGGATGGCGCGACGTCTTCGGCCTAGCGATGATTCCGATCACGCTCGTGTGGGTGCTGTTCTTTCTGCTTGCAAGAAACGCGCCGGTTGCCCACCCACGAAGAAGCTGGTCCGATTACGGGGCGCTTGTTTAAGATTCCGGATACAAGCCGCTTCTGTTTTCTCTACTGCCTGACGTTCGGGGGCTTCTTCGGTCTGGCAAGCTATTTTTCAATCTTCTTTCACGATCAGTATTCGCTGACAAAGGTGGAGTCCGGGATTTCACCACAGTAGTCGTACTCTGCGGAAGCTTTTTGCGCCCGCTGGGAGGCGTGCTGGCGGATCGGATTGGCGGCTACCGGAAGTTGCTTGGCTTGCTGAGCGGCGCGTGCTTATTCATGGCAAGCGGTTGCGACGTTACCACCGGCGCCGGTTGCTTTGACTTTCCTGGCGCTCGGCATGGGACTGCAGGGCATGGGCAACGGCGGTGGGCTCACAAACGAGAAGGCATATGCGCTGGGGAAATTTGCCAGGGTAGCGCTCAAGATGTCGCAGATCGATCACAACGGGCGATTTTGCATGTCGTCGGCCGCTGCCGCCAGCATAGAAGCGCTGGGGATGAATCGCGGCTTGCCGTTTCCGCTGGAAGACATACCGCACGCGCAAACAATTCTTCTCGTGGGCAGTAATGTGGCGGAGACGATGCCTCCGGTGATGCAGTACTTTCAAGCGCAGCGGAAGAACGGCGGAGCATTGATCGTGGCCGACCCGCGATTGACGCCGCCCGGCGACGCTGCATCTGCAAATCACGCCGGGAACAGACGCGGCGCTCGGCAACACGCTACTGAATATCGCAGTGAAAGAGCGCTACATCGATCCTTTGTTTATTGCGCAGCGCACCAACGGCTTCGAAGAAGTGAAGCGAGCAGTTGCCTCTTACTGGCCCGGCTCATGTGGAGAGGATCACGGTTATTCCCGAGAAGCAGCTAGAAATTTGCCGCCCGCATGCTGGGTCCGGCGCGGACGGCCATGATTCTTACCTCGCGCGGCCCAGAACAGCAGAGCAACGGCCTCGAGAATGTGCTGAGCTTTATCAATTTGGCGCTTGCTCTCGGCAAGTGGGCAGGCCCTAGGCGGTTACGGTTGTCTCACCGGGCAAGGGAAACGGGCAAGGCGGACGCGAGCATGGCCAAGGGGGATCAGTTGCCGGAGTACCGAAAATCCAGAGCACCGCAGGCACGTTGCAGAGGGGGTGTACCGGAAACCGATTTGCCAGGACCGGGAAAATCGGCCTATGAGATGCTCGACGCGCTTGGGACAGAAGAGGGCGTGCGCGGCTTGTTTGTGTTTGCATCCAACATCGCCGTATCGGCGTCTCGGGCGGCGCACATCGAAGCGCGCCTGAGAGCGCTCGACCTGCTGGTCGTTACGGACTTCTTCCTGTCCGAGACCGCTGAGCTGGCGGATGTTGTGCTCCATTGCACGCAATGGGCAGAAGAAGAAGGCACAATGACGAACCTCGAGGGGCGCGTCCTGTTGGGGCAACGGGCGATGGCTCCGCCGCCACGTGCGCGCTCCGATCTCGAAATCATGCAGGCGCTGGCTGAACGATTAGGGTATGGTTCAAAGTTTTCAGCGAGCGCCCGAAGTACCTTCGCGGAATTGCGGCGTGCCTCCGCCGGCGGTGTGACCGATTATGCTGGCGTTACTTATGAGCGAATCATACAGGAAGACGGAGTGTTCTGTGCCCTGCCTCAACGAAAGCGATGCGGGTACGGCGCGCCTTTTTATGGAGCGCTTTCCGACGAAGAACGGGCGAGCCCAGTTCCGGGCGGTCGAGTTTCGCGTGTGCGCCGAGCAGCCGGATGCCGAATTCCCGCTTTATCTCACGACAGGCCGGGTGATGGCTCACTATCAATCCGGTACGCAGACGCGCCTGGTTGAAAGGCCGAATGCCGCGGCGCGCGATGCTTTCGGGCCAGACCCGGCTGCGCAGGCTCACCCATTCTGTTCTATCCGGCTGGCGCACTCGGCTTCACCGTGCTGGCCTTCATGATGATGGGTGACGCGCTGCGTGACGCTCTGGACCCGGCACACGGCAGGGTCCGCGCGTGACGGCGCCCGACGCGCCACTGCTGGCGGTGCACCGGTTGCAGGTCACGTTCGGTGACGGTGTACCTGCGCTGCGCGGCGTCGACCTCACCGTCAGCAGAGGTGAAACCGTGGCGCTGGTCGGCGAATCAGGGTCCGGCAAATCCACCACTGCCGCTGCGGTGCTGGGGCTGCTGCCACCGGGAGGGCGCATCACCGGCGGCCACATCGTTTTCGACGGGGCCGACATCACCTCGACAGATCCGCGCCGGATGCGCGCCGTTCGCGGCACCGGCATCGGTTACGTGCCGCAGGACCCGGCGACCAACTTGAACCCGGTGTGGAATGCAGGCTTTCAGCTACGAGAGGCGTTGCGGGCAAACGGTTCAGCTGATCCGCGTCGGCGATCGGTAGAGGCGCTCGCCGAGGCGGGGCTGACTGACCCCGCCACCCAGGCGAAGCGTTACCCGCACCAACTGTCCGGAGGCATGTGCCAACGGGTGCTCATCGCCATCGGACTGGCCGGACGGCCTCGGCTGCTGATCGCCGACGAGCCGACCTCCGCACTCGACGTCACTGTGCAGCGGCAGATACTCGATCATCTGCAACGCCTCGCCGCGCAATCCGGTACCGCGCTGTTGCTCATCACCCACGACTTGGCGTTGGCCGCTGAGCGCGCCGAACGTGTCGTCGTCATGCGTGACGGCGTCGTCGTGGAATCCGGCCCAGCGCAACACATCCTGCGAGACCCGTGCCACGACTACACCCACCGGCTGGTCGCCGCGGTTCCGTCCGGAGCGCCACTGCGGGCGCCCGCTACCGGCGCCGATGCTGCAAAAGCAGCCGGCTTGCTCGTGGCCGTCGACTTGACCAAGGCCTACCGGTCCCCCGGGGGTGCGCCGTGGCGCCGGGTCAAGTCGTACGCGGTCAACGGTGTGTCCTTCCGGCTGCGCCGGGGCACCACGCTCGCCATCGCCGGGGAGTCCGGATCGGGGAAGTCGACACTGGCCCGAATGGTGCTCGGACTGTTGCCGCCGACTTCGGGCACGACGCTGTTCGACGGCCAAGACGTCACCAAACTGGACAAACGTCAGGCGTTTGCCTTCCGCCGCCGGGTGCAACCGGTGTTCCAAAACCCGCACAGCAGTCTCGATCCGAGGTACACGGTGTTTCGTGCTATCGAGGAACCGCTGCGCATCCACCGCATCGGCGACAGCCCGGAACGCCGGCGAGCCGTCAGTGAGCTGGCCGATCAGGTGGCTTTGCCGCCGTCGGTGCTGCGCCGTTTGCCGGGTGAACTTCTCCGGCGGCCAGCGGCAGCGGGTAGCGATCGCACGGGCGTTGGCGCTGCGGCCCGAGGTGCTGGTCTGCGACGAGGCCGTCTCCGCGCTCGACGTCGTGGTGCAGGCGCAGATCCTGCAGTTGTTCGCCGACCTGCAGGAACGGCTGGGGTTGAGCTACCTGTTCATCAGTCACGACCTGGCGGTGATCCGCCAGATCGCCGACGAGGTGCTGGTGATGCGGGCCGGCCGGGTGGTCGAGCAGGGCCCCGTCGCGCAGGTCTTCGACCAGCCGTCGCAGGACTACACCCGCCAACTGCTCGACGCCGTCCCGGGCGCAGGCGCGCGTTAGGTTGGCAGCTGTGCAACCCGATCCGCTGGCGCCACTGTTGGAACTGCCCGGAGTCGCCGGCGCCAGCGACGAGGCCCGTGACGCGCTGGGGCGGGCCCATCGCCACCGCGCCAACCTGCGGGGCTGGCCGGTGACCGCCGCTGAGGCGGCACTGCGGGCAGCGCGGGCGTCCTCAGTGCTCGACGGCGGGCCTATCCGGCTGGACGACGCCGTCGCCAGCGACCCGGTGTTCGCCGGTGCGCTGCGGGTGGCGCAGGCGCTGGAAGGCGGCGAGGGCAACATGCTCGGCGTCTGGCGTCGCGCTCCGCTGCAGGCGCTGGCGCGTCTGCACACGCTTGCGGCCGCCGGTCAGGTCGACGACGAGCGGTTGGGCCGGCCACGCAGCGACCCGCAGGTGGGGCCCCGTCTCGAGCTGCTCGCCGAACTGGTGACCGGTCGCACCGCCGTCCCGGCCCCGGTGGTGTCGGCTGTGGCGCACGGCGAATTGTTGGCGCTCGCACCGTTCGGCAGCGCCGACGGTGTGGTGGCCCGGGCGGTGGGCCGGTTGGTGACGATCACCAGCGGCCTTGATCCGCACGGCTTGGGCGTACCCGAAGTGTTCTGGATGCGTCGTGCTGCGGAGTACCGGAATGCCGCCCAGGGTTTCGCCGCCGGTACGCCGGATGGCGTGCGGGCCTGGTTGATGCTGTGCTGTCGCGCGATCAAGACCGGCGCGCAGGAGGCGCTGTCGATCGCCGAGACGATGTCGAACCGCTAGCCGCGAAACCGTTAGCCAGCGCAGCGACACAGGCATGCCGGCGACATGCAAAGCGGGCGACGATCCGAACAAGTTCGGCCCGCCGCCCGCTAGCACGGAACCCGGTTACCAAGCGTGCAACTAGGTGGCTGCGTGGGTGGCCTCGGCGCTCTTGCGCTGTGTTCGGCTGCAGCCCCACCCAAAGGGCCGTCGAAACCGTCTGCACATCGCAATATCGCAGGCCCGCAACACTTTTGCCTTATCGCGGCTGTGGCTCCGCGTGGGTGCCGGGTACCGTGCTGGGCTGCCCGGATCGGGAAACCGAACCTTCTCCTCCGGTCCGCTTTTGGCCTCACCGGGCTTCCGTGCCTCCTTTGTACTCCGTGACTGCCGTCACATCAAGGCCCAATTATCGGCCGACCCGCGAATCGGTGCGTTCGGCAGTTTGCCGGTGCGGTTCAGAACGCGAAGCGGCGTAGCAACGAGTAGGTCAGCGCCCCGGCGGCCAGCGCGCTGACACCCACGGCGGCCGTCGTGGCGACCGCCGCACTCGACGGTGCGGGCAGCCGGTCACGCAGCGACACCGGTCGGGAGAACGTCAGGACCGGCCAGTTGCGGGCGGTGGCCTCCTTGCGCAGTGCGCGGTCCGGGTTGACCACCGTGGGGTGGCCGACGGTCTGCAGCATGGGCAGATCGGTGATCGAGTCCGAGTAGGCGTAACAGTGTTCGAGGGGATAACCCTCGCGGGCGGCCAGTTCCCGGATCGCCTGCACCTTCCCCTCGCCGTAACAGTAGAACCCGACCTCACCGGTGTACTTGCCGTCAGCGACCACCATCCGGGTCGCCATCGCGTGAGTGGCGCCCAGCGCGCGGGCGATCGGCGCGACGATTTCTTCCCCGGACGCCGACACCACGACGACGTCGCGGCCACACAACTTGTGGCCCGCGATCAGGTTCGCGGCCTCGGCGAACACCAAGGGCGTGACGATGTCATGCAACGTCTCGTTGACGATTGACTTGACCTGTTCGACGTCCCAGCCGCTGCACATATTGGTCAGATGGAGACGCATCCGGTCCATCTGGTCATGGTCGGCACCTGACAACGTGAACAGAAACTGGGCGTAACTCGACTTCAGCACCGAGCGGCGGTTCAGCAGTCCCTGGTCGAAAAACGGTTTGCTGAACGCCAGCGTGCTGGACTTTGCGATGACCGTCTTGTCGAGGTCGAAGAACGCCGCGGTGCGGGCGCCCGGACCAGTCGCTGTCGGCGGGTGCGGTGGCGTTTCCTGCGGTCTGGCCGAATCGGAGACGGTCACCGACTCAGCATAGGGTGAGCGCCGAGAGCAGGCAGGTCAGTGGTGCGCTCAAGCGGCCCGCATGCACCGGAAGACGGCGCCTAGCAGGCGTTCGCCGAGCGAGAATTCCTCGGTCGTTCTGCTTTTCGGTGCCCGCAAACACTTGCGCCCACGCGCGCTGTCGTGTGTATAGTAAGCACTACTCGGCCCTGTGCCGAGGGTGTATCAGCCCGACCCCCCGGGGCTGATACACGACGACCCTCGCCTCCTCCCCCTGGCGGGGGTCGTCCCTTTTGTAGGGTATTTTTCTTCGCCCCAGGCGTTCGCTGCAGTTCATCCACAGCACCCGGTTTGTCCACAAATCGCCGGCTCGGCCTGGTATGTGGCGGCCGCAATGAGCCACCGTGAATCGGTGACATCCCCGGACTCGTTACGCGGCACCTCCACCGCCGGATCCCCCGGTGTGCTTGCCGTGCTCGCCGAGTCGTTGTTGCGCGACGAGGTCGACCGCGTCGCCGCGGCAGTCGGCGCCCGGGTGGTGCACGCGGCAGTCGGGTCGGCGGCGCAGAACCCGGTCAGCCGGAAAGCGTGGAGCGCGGCCGCAGCGGTGGTGATGGACGAGGCCGCCGCCGGATGCAGTGCGTCGGTGATGCCGCGGCGTTCGCACGTCGTGCTCGTCAGCGCTGCGCCCCCGACACCGGCCACCTGGACGGCTGCCATCGCGATCGGAGCCCAACAGGTTCTGGTGCTGCCAGATCAGGAACGCGAACTGGTCGCCGAACTTGCCGACGCTGCAGAGGTGGCAACGGACGGCCGTCGCCGCGGCGAGGTGATCGCCGTGGTTGCCGGGCGGGGCGGCGGAGGCGCGTCAGTGTTCGCGGCCGCCGTGGCGCAGGCAGCAACCGATGCCCTGTTGATCGACTTGGACCCGTGGGGCGGCGGCATCGACCTGCTTCTGGGCGCAGAGGACGCACCCGGAGTGCGCTGGCCTGACCTGACCCTGCAAAGTGGCCGGCTGAACTGGCCGGCGTTGCGGGAGGCGCTGCCACGGCACCGCGGCATCAGCATGCTGTCTGGTACCCGCAGTGCGGTCGAATTGGCGCCCCGACCGGTGGACGCCGTCATCGACGCCGGTCGCCGCGGCGGCGCGACGGTGATCTGTGACCTTCCCCGGCGGTTGACCGACGCCGCTCAGACCGCCCTGGAAACCGCGGATCTCGTTGTGCTGCTGAGTCCGTGCGACGTCCGCGGTTGCGCGGCAACGGCAACGTTGGCGCCGGTGCTGGCTGCGGTCAACCCCAACATCGGGCTGGTGGTGCGCGGACCGTCACCGGGCGGCCTGCGAGCAGCCGACGTCGAGGCGGCGGCGGGTGTGCCGCTGCTCGCCTCGATGCGAGCCGAACCGCGGATCGCCGAACAACTCGAACACGGCGGCTTACGGCTGGGGCGGCGATCCGCTCTGACGGCTGCGGCCCGACGGGTACTGGCCGCACTGCCCGGACGCTCGGCGGTGCCGGCACCGGACCGGGCGGCATGAGCGGTTCCCTCGTCGATCGAGTGCGCGAGCGGTTGGCCGCCGAAGCAGCACCGCTGCGGCCCAACGTGGTCGCAGCCGCTATCCGGGCGGAATCCGGCGGCGTCCTGGGTGACACCGAGGTGTTGACCAATCTTCGGATGCTCGAGACGGAACTGACCGGCGCGGGCATCCTCGAGTCTCTGCTGTGCGCCGACACCACCACCGACGTGCTGGTCACCGGCCCGGATGCGGTGTGGGTCGACGACGGAGAAGGATTGCGGCGCACGGCGATCCGGTTTCCCGATGACGCGGCGGTGCGGCGCCTCGCGCAGCGCTTGGCCCTGTCGGCCGGCCGGCGTCTCGATGACGCCCAGCCGTGGGTCGATGGTCAACTGGCTGGTATCGGTGCCGGCGGTTTCGCCGTGCGACTACACGCCGTGCTCCCGCCAATCGCCGCTGCCGGCACCTGCCTGTCGCTGCGCGTGCTGCGGCCCGCCACCCAGGACCTGGCCGCGCTGAGCGCCGCCGGGGCCATCGCGCCGCACGCTGCTGAACTGCTCACCGAGCTGATCGCCGCCCGGCTGGCGTTCCTGGTCTCTGGCGGTACCGGCGCCGGCAAAACCACCCTGCTGGCCGCACTGCTGGGCGCGGTTCCACCGGGTGAGCGCATCGTCTGCGTCGAAGACGCCGCCGAACTGGCACCCCGCCACCCACATCTGGTCAAGCTGGTCGCGCGGTGCGCCAACGTCGAGGGGGTCGGCGAAGTCACGGTGCGCCAACTGGTGCGCCAGGCCCTGCGGATGCGGCCCGACCGGATCGTGGTCGGTGAGGTCAGAGGAGCCGAAGTGGTCGACCTGCTGGCGGCGCTGAACACCGGACACGAAGGTGGCGCGGGCACGGTGCACGCCAACAGCCCCGTCGAGGTGCCGGCTCGGCTGGAAGCGTTGGGTGCGCTCGGCGGCCTCGATCGCGCCGCCCTGCACAGCCAGTTGGGCGCGGCCGTGCAGGTGCTGTTACATGTGGCCCGCGACAGTACCGGTCGTCGCCGGCTGGACGAGATCGCGGTGTTGCGCCGACACGACAGCGGTCGCGTTCATGCGGTCCGGGTTTGGCACGCCGATGAAGGCATGACCGGCGACGCCCCCGCACTGCGCCGTCTGCTGCGCCAACGGATGCCCTCGTGACCGGGCCGGCGGGCGGTGCGCTGCTGTTGGCGCTCGCGGTGACGGTGTTGCCCTCAACGCCGCGCCGTCGACTCGCACTGCACCACTCGACCGGATGGCGGACGCCGCGCGCTGCCGTCGGGTGGATCGTCGGCTGCGTTGCGCTTCCGATCACCGTGTTGCTGACGCCGACAAGCGTTGTGGCGGTGGGGATCGCGGCTGCGACGGTGGCGTTGCGCTGTCACCGCCGCAACCGCCGCCGTGACTCGGCCGCCGAGAACCAGGCGCTGCAGTCCGCGATGGATGTGCTGATCGGTGAATTGCGTGTCGGCGCCCATCCGGTGCGGGCCTTCACGGTGGCCGCCGCGGAAACGAACGGCACAGTCGCGACCGCGTTCCGGGCGGTGGCCGCGCGGGCGAGGCTGGGCGCTGACGTGGCTGCCGGTCTGCGCGGAGCTGGACGGTTCTCCACGCTTCCCACCCAGTGGGACCGGGTCGCGGTGTGCTGGCAGCTGGCCGCCCAGCATGGTCTGGGTATGTCAGTTCTGATGCGCGCTGCGCATCGCGACATCGCTGCGCGACAACGGTTCTCGACACAGGTGACGGCCAAACTGGCCGGAGCTCGAGCCACCGCGACCATCTTGGCGGCTCTTCCTGTGCTAGGGGTCCTGCTGGGCCAGCTGATCGGCGCTGAGCCGCTGCGCTTTCTGCTCGGTGGTGGTGCGGGCGGCTGGCTGCTCATGACCGGGACGGTCCTGGTGTGCGTCGGCCTGCTGTGGTCGGACCGGATCACCGAACGGGTGCTGACATGGCACCGATGACTGCAGCGGCGGTGTTCTTGGCTGCTGCGCTGCTCGCCGGCGCCGGTCCGTCGGCTGCGCGGACACGCGCCGGGCTGCCGGTGCGCAAGTCGCGCTTGCGACGCCGGCGAGGCAGTCGTCACGATCCGCTGGCGCTCGCGTCGAGCATGGATGTGCTGGCGGTTTGTTTGACGTCAGGAATGCCGGTCGCGGCCGCTGCAGCCGCAACGGCAGCGTCCGCACCGCCGGCTCTTGCCGAACTCCTCGGTCGGGCGGCCGAATTGCTCAGACTCGGCGCTGATCCGGCCATCGCGTGGTCCACGCCGGCGCGGGCGTCCGCTGCCGACGGGCACACCGAGGCGCTGCTGCGGCTGGCGCGCCGATCGGCGTCTTCGGGTGCGGCGCTCGCCGACGGCGTCGCCGAACTCGCTGCGCAAGCCCGCCACGACGCCGAACACGCAGCCGAAGCCACTGCCGAGCGAGCCGCCGTCCTGATCGCGGGTCCGCTGGGCTTGTGTTTCCTGCCGGCGTTCGTCTGTCTCGGCGTAGCTCCGGTGGTCGCGGGCCTGGCCGGAAAGGTGTTGCAGTCGGGTTTGCTGTGAGCGGCCGGTGGCAGATCACCGGACAACACGAGAAGGAGTGAAGAGATTGTTGGAGAACGTGCTTCGCGTAGTGAGCGCCCGAATGGCGGTGCTGCTGGCAGACGAGTCAGGCATGTCCACCGTCGAGTACGCCATCGGCACGATCGCCGCAGCTGCCTTCGGCGCGATCCTCTACACGGTGGTCACCGGCGACTCGATCGTCTCGGCGCTGACGAACATCATCGCCCGGGCGCTGAACACCAAGGCTTGACCCGGTCGGTCGATGATGCCGGCGCGAGCACCGTCGAAGCGGCGCTGGCGATCACCGCGCTGGTGTTCGTGCTGGTGTTGTGCCTGGCCGGTGTCAGCGCGGTGTCGATGCAGGTGCGCTGCGTCGACGCTGCCCGCGAAGCGGCCCGCTTGGCCGCGCGCGGTGACGGGCGGTCCGCAGTCGACGTCGCCCGCCGGGTGGCACCGGGCGGAGCGCAGGTACGGCTTCGCCGCGACGGCGACATCATCGTTGCCACCGTCAGTGTTCAGCCGACGCTATTGCCGGCCTTGGTCATTGCGGCAACAGAAGTGTCTGCGGCCGAACCTCGTCGATGACCGTGGTTCGGCCACCGTGCTCGCAGCCGCGATGGTGGCGGTGCTGCTTGCGCTGACCGCCGGCGGCACGACAGTCGGATCGGTGGTGGTGGCTCGGCACCGGGCGCAGGCGGCGGCCGACCTCGCCGCACTGGCCGGCGCGGCCCGCCTACCGGGCGGCGCCGAGGCAGCCTGCACGTGGGCGGTAGGGCTGGCCCGCCAGATGCGTGCCGACGACGCCGACTGTGCGGTCGAGGGCTTGGATGTAGTGGTGACTGTGCGGATGTCGGTGCCGCTAGCCGGCCGGTTTGTGACGAGCGCGGCCGCGCGGGCAGGTCCGGCACTTGAGGCTGGGTAGCGCTTCCTTCAACTGTATGTCTGATCGAGTAAATGCGACGTCCGGAATCTTGGACGACTTCGCTCGGTTCGCTTGCACAGCTTCGGCTACGCAATGTAGCTTGCTGCTGCTCCCCCGGCTTGGTCGGGCTCGCCGGGCGGGCAACGGCTCTGATCGTTGGGCCGTATGTTGCGCCCGTGTCCCAGGCGGTTTCGCGTTCGTCGCAGAAGGCGCCAAGCGAGAAGGACTTCCGGCCGAAGTAGGCGAAGACGACCGTCGAGGGGTCGGTCGTCAACCGCCCGCATTCGGCGGCGAATCGGCGTTCAGCTCGCCGACCACCAGCCGTAACACCCGTATTGCCCCCGCTTTGTCCAGCGGCTCGTTTCCGCTGCCGCACTTTGGGGACTGCACGCACGAGGGGCAGCCGTGCGGGCATTCACACGCCTCGATCGCCGCGGCGGTAGCCTCCAACCAGACTCTCGCCTGGTTGAATCCGCGTTCTGCGAAGCCGGCACCGCCTGGAAAACCGTCGTAGACAAAGACACTGGGCAACGGGGCGACCGGGTCCAAGCCCACCGCGGTGGACAGTCCGCCGATGTCACCGCGGTCGCAGCTGGCCACCAGAGGCAGCAGCCCGATTGCCGCGTGCTCGGCGGCGTGCAACGATCCCGCGATGCGCGACGCGTCGATCCCGTTGCGCAGCAGAGCCTCCGGGGTAACGGTGTAGGTCACCGAGACGGTGTCGAGAGTATGCGCGGGCATGTCGAGGTCGACGAAGTCGAGTACTTCACCGGTCAGCCGGCGCCGCAGGTACCCAACCACCTGGTTCGTCACGGTAACCGGCACCAAGCCCAGGGTGACCGTCCCGAACACCGCCCGCTCACCGGGTCCGCTGACGGTGATGTCGGTGAGCTCCCGGGCGAACGTCGCGTATCCCGGGTCTTCGGCGTGGACGAACGCGATGCCACCGTCGAGATCAAGAGACTCGACCACATAGCTGTCGCCCTGATGGAGGTACACCGCGCCGGGATGCACGCACGTCGGCGCCTGCCCGGCGCCCGCCGTGCCCAGCAGCCGACCGGTACCGGTTTCTACGATCACCACCTGACCGCCGGTGGGGCCGCGCACTTCCACCGCAGCGTGTGGTTGCAGGCCGGGCGTCGGGAAGAACCTGCCGGCCCGCCGCCGCAGCAGCCCGTCGTCGACCAACGACGCAGCCACCTGCTCTGCGCCCAGTGCCCGGACTTCTGCGTCCTCGAGAGGCAACTCTGTTGCCGCGCAGAGTAACTGAGGCCCGAGGATGTAGGGGTTGGCCGGGTCGATCACCACCCGCTCGATCGGCTTGTCCAGCAGCGCCGCAGGGTGATGCACCAGGTAGGTGTCCAGCGGATCGTCCCGCGCGACCAGCACCACCAGCGCACCCTGACCGCGTCGGCCGGACCGGCCGGCCTGCTGCCAAAACGAGCTGACGGTACCCGGGAATCCGGCGATCACCACCGCGTCCAGACCGGCGATGTCCACACCCAGTTCCAGCGCGTTGGTGGCGGCCAAACCGCGCAGCCGGCCGTCGGTCAGCGCGTGTTCGAGTGCAGTGCGGTCTTCGGCGAGGTATCCGGCTCGGTAAGACGCCACCTGAGCGGCCAGCTCGGGCGCGATGTCGTCCAGCCGCGCCCTAGCGGTCAACGCCGTCAACTCCGCACCGCGGCGGGACCGCACGAACGTCAAGGTCTGCGCGCCCTGCGCGACCAGATCGGCCATGATGCGCGCCGCCTCGGCGCCGGCCGATCTCCGCACCGGCGCACCGTTTTCGCCGACCAGGTCCACCCGCAGCGCGGGTTCCCACAACGCCACTGTGCGGGCACCGTGCGGGGAGCCGTCTTCGGTGATCTCCTCGACCGGTTGGCCGATGAGTTCAGCCGCGGTCGCTCCGGGAGAGGCAGTCGTCGCGCTGGCGAAAATCACCGTCGGCTGCTGCCGGGAGCCGAGTACCGGGCGCACAACCGCAACAGCCGGCGCAGCACCATCGCCACGTTCGAACCGAATACCCCGCGGTAGTGGTGGCATTCGTCCACGACGACGAATCTGAGCGCGCGTAGGAACATCGCCCAGCGCGCGTGATTGCGCAGCATCGACAGGTGAACCATGTCCGGATTGGAGAACAACCATCGTGAGCGTTGCCGGGCCAGCCGGCGGACCTCTACCGGGCTGTCACCGTCATAGGCCGTCGGTAATACGTCGTGCAGCCGAGGTATCGAGGCGGTCAGCGCATGCGCAGCGCGTAACTGGTCGTGCCCCAGCGCCTTCGTCGGCGACAGATAAAGGACGCGCGCCTGCGGATCGGCCGACAGGGCGTGCAGGATCGGCAGCTGATAGGCCAGCGACTTGCCGGAAGCGGTACCGGTGCTGAGCACCACATGGCGGCCCGCGTGCGCCAACTCGGCGGCGGCGAACTGGTGTGACCACGGGGCGCTGACGCCCTGCTCGGTGAACGCGCGCACCACGTCTGGCTGCGCCCACTCCGGCCAGCGTGCGGCCGGCCGGGCTGCGCCGGTATCTCGGTGACATGACGCAGCGGGGATTCACCCGGCGAACCCCCGGCGACCGCGAACGCCAGCAGTTCGCTGCCGAATGTCACCACACAATCCTCCGAACCGGCTCAGAGCCGGGATGATATCTGCCGTCGAAGTGAATTCTTCAACGGCGGGGTGCCGAATTGGTCACGAGACGCTGTCTTGAAGCGGTGGACATGATTGACTGTTGGGCGGTCGCGGCTTCTGTGTTCGTGTCAAACTTTCGCAGGATCTGTCGTTGCGGCCGCGCGTCCTGCGAGGGTTGGGTCGGGGAAGTTCCGGCATCTCACTGCGGTTACGGCGGTCACGGCGGGCCCGGGCACCGAAGACGGTGTACCGCACCTGAGAAGAGAAGGAAATATCGGGAGATGCCACAGGGAACTGTGAAGTGGTTCAACGCGGAAAAGGGGTTCGGCTTCATCGCCCCTGAAGACGGTTCCGCCGACGTGTTCGTCCACTACACGGAGATCCAGGGGTCGGGTTTCCGCACCCTTGAGGAGAACCAGCGAGTCGAGTTCGAGGTCGGCCAGAGCCCCAAAGGCCCGCAGGCCACCGGCGTCCGCTCCATCTGAGCGACTGATCCTCGGGAGAACCCCCCGCGCTGCTGCCCTGTCGGGCTCGGGCGGGGGGTTCTCGCTGTGGCCGGATCGACACGGCGCGCCTGTTGGCAGTCCGACGTTGCAGGCGCACTGGCTTACTGTCGGTGACGTGAGCCAGCTGTCGTTCTTCTCCGCAGAGTCGGTGCCGCCCGCGGTCGCCGATCTGACCGGGGTGTTGGCGGCGGCCGGCCAAGTCGTCACCGTGAGCGGTGGGGCGCGGCTCTCAGTTGTCGTCGATCAGCCGTGGCGGGCGTCCGCGCTGGCCGACATGATCGCCGACGCCGGCCTGGTACCGGAGATCTCCCGAACCGAGGAGCAGACTCCGTTGGTGCGGACGGCAGTCGACGTCCGGCTCCAAATCATTGCGGCTCAGTGGACTCGCGGGGCAGTGAAGACGGTGCCTTTGTCGTGGTTGCCGGGGCCGCGCGAGCTGCGGGCCTGGACTCTGGCCGCCGGCAGCCCGGAGGCCGACCGATACTTGCTCGGCTTGGACCCGCACGCGCCGGACACTCACTCGCCGCTGGCGTCGGCGTTGATGCGGGTGGGTATCGCGCCGACTCTGATCGGCACCCGGGGCAATCGGCCCGCGCTGCGGATCAGCGGTCGCCGCCGGCTCTCACGCCTGGTAGAAAGCGTCGGGGAAGCACCTGAAGATGCCGCCGCGCAGTCTCAGTGGCCGCGCGTCTAGCGTCGAACCCATAGTCACCGGGTTGCGGGGAGTCGGTTTGCGTCGGTGCGCGCGGGGTGCCACATTGTCTGTTGTCTGCAGGGGGGCGCCGGGCCGGTTGCTCGACCTGTACGAGAGGGTCGCACGGTAGAACGGCTGGAACCCTGCCCACCGGAGACCGTAGTAAGAAGCGGAGCGTAAGCGCAGTTGGCTGAGTCGAAGTTGCAGGACCGCAGCGGCCGGGAGAACGGCCGGACGCGGCGGCTGGTCATCGTCGAGTCGCCGACCAAGGCGCGCAAACTCGCCGGCTACCTGGGCTCGAACTACATCGTCGAATCCTCCCGCGGGCATATCCGCGACTTACCCCGCGCCGCGGCCGACGTACCAGCGAAGTTCAAGTCCGAACCGTGGGCCCGGCTGGGGGTCAACGTCGACGCCGACTTCGAACCGCTCTACATCATCAGCCCCGAGAAGAAAAGCACCGTCAGCGAGTTGAAGGGGCTGCTCAAAGACGTCGACGAACTTTTCCTGGCCACTGACGGCGACCGCGAAGGTGAGGCCATCGCCTGGCACCTGCTGGAAACGTTGAAGCCGCGTATTCCGGTCAAGCGGATGGTGTTCCACGAGATCACCGAGCCGGCGATCCGGGCGGCCGCGGAAAACCCGCGTGACCTGGACATCGACCTGGTCGACGCCCAGGAGACCCGGCGGATCCTGGACCGGCTGTACGGCTACGAAGTCAGCCCGGTGCTGTGGAAGAAGGTGGCGCCGAAGCTCTCGGCGGGCCGCGTGCAGTCGGTGGCGACCCGCATCATCGTGCAGCGCGAACGCGACCGGATGGCGTTCCGCAGCGCCGCGTACTGGGATGTCGTCGCCGAACTGGACGCCAGCGTCTCCGACCCGAAAGCCTCGCCGCCGACCTTCACCGCCCGGTTGAGCAGCGTCGACGGCCTCCGGGTCGCCAGCGGGCGGGATTTCGATTCGCTGGGTGCGGTGCGCAAGCCCACCGAGGTTGTGGTGTTGGACCAGACCGCGGCCACGGCGTTGGCCAGCGGCTTGACCGGGGCGTCGCTGAGCGTCGCATCGGTGGAGGAGAAGCCCTACACCCGTCGGCCCTATCCGCCGTTCATGACCTCGACGCTGCAGCAGGAGGCCGGCCGCAAGCTGCGGTTCTCCTCGGAGCGGACGATGAGCATCGCGCAGCGGCTCTACGAGAACGGCTACATCACCTATATGCGTACCGACTCGACCACGTTGTCGCAGTCGGCCATCGACGCCGCGCGTAACCAGGCCCGCCAGCTCTACGGCGATGAGTACGTCTCCGCCGTCGCCGCGCCAGTACACCCGCAAGGTGAAAAACGCACAGGAAGCCCACGAGGCGATCCGGCCGGCGGGGAGACCTTCGCCACCCCCGACGCGGTGCGGCGCGAACTCGACGGTGACGAGTTCCGGCTCTACGAGCTGGTCTGGCAGCGCACCGTCGCCTCGCAGATGACCGACGCCCGCGGGACCACGCTGAGCTTGCGGATCGCCGGCAGTGCGGCAGGCCCCGGCGGGAAGAGGAAGTCGTGTTCAGCGCCAGCGGGCGGACCCTGACCTTCGCCGGTTTCCTCAAGGCCTATGTGGAAACCGTCGACGAGCTCGTCGGCGGTGAGGCCGACGACGCCGAGAGCCGGCTGCCGCAGCTCACCGAAGGGCAACGGCTCAGCGCCGTCGAATTGACCCCGGACGGACACTCCACCAATCCGCCGGCCCGCTACACCGAGGCATCGCTGGTCAAAGCGCTCGAAGAGCTCGGCATCGGCCGGCCGTCGACCTATTCGTCGATCATCAAGACCATCCAGGACCGCGGCTACGTGCACAAGCGCGGCAGCGCGCTGGTGCCGTCGTGGGTGGCGTTCGCGGTGACCGGTCTGCTCGAACAGCACTTCGGCCGGCTGGTCGACTACGGCTTCACCGCGGCGATGGAAGACGAGCTCGACGCGATTGCCTCCGGCAACGAACACCGCACCAACTGGCTGAACAATTTCTACTTCGGTGGTGACCACGGTGTGCAGGACTCGGTGGCCCGCTCGGGTGGTCTGAAGAAGCTGGTCGGCATCAACCTCGAGGGCATCGACGCACGAGAAGTCAACTCCATCAAGCTGTTCGACGATGCGCAGGGTCGTGCCGTCTACGTCCGGGTCGGCAAGAACGGACCGTACCTGGAGCGCATGGTGGCCGGCGAAGACGGCGAACTCGCCCCGCAGCGGGCCAATCTCAACGACGCGCTCACCCCTGACGAGTTGACGCTCGAACTCGCCGAGCAGCTTTTCGCCACTCCGCAAGAGGGGCGCACGCTCGGTGTGGATCCCGAGACCGGTCACGACATCGTCGCCAAGGACGGCCGTTACGGTCCCTACGTCACCGAGGTCTTGCCGGAGCCGCCGGATGACGGCGAAGACGGCGCACTGGCAAAGCGAGGCAAGAAGCCGACCGGTCCCAAGCCGCGAACCGGATCGCTGTTGCGCGCCATGGAGCTACAGACCGTGACCCTCGAGGACGCGCTGAAGCTGCTGTCGTTACCGCGTACCGTCGGTGTCGACCCGCAGTCGGGGGAGGAGATCACCGCGCAGAACGGACGGTACGGTCCTTATCTCAAGCGCGGCAACGATTCCCGCTCGCTGGCCACCGAAGATCAGATTTTCACCGTCACGCTCGACGAAGCGCTGAAGATCTATGCCGAGCCGAAACGCCGTGGCCGTCAGGCGGCTTCAGCGCCGCCGCTGCGGGAACTGGGTAATGACCCGTCCTCGGGCAAACCGATGGTGATCAAGGACGGCCGGTTCGGTCCGTACGTCACCGACGGCGAAACCAACGCGAGCCTGCGCAAAGGTGACGACGTGTTGTCGATCACCGACGAGCGGGCCCGGAATTGCTGGCTGATCGGCGCGCGCGGGGGCCGGTCAAGCGGCCGCGAAGAAGACCGTGAAGAAAGCCGCCCGGAAAGCCCCGGCGAGGAAAACGGCCAAGCGCACCAGCTGAACAGGCTGCGGACCAGGCGTCGTTCGTGACCTGTTCGGGGTGGCCAGCGTCAGCGGCCGCGCCAGCTGGGTGGGCGCGGTGCGGCCCCGCAGCGACACCACCTCGGCGACGTCCCAGCACAGCGCCTCGTTGTCCAGAGCGCCGCGCACCGCGATCGAGGACGCCAGCACGTGACCGTCTTCCAGTTTGGCGAGCTCGGTGAGCCGGGCCGCCTCGTTGACCGGGTCGCCGATGACGGTGTATTCGAAGCGGGCCGCGCGCCGATGTGGCCGGCGATCGCGCGGCCCGCCGACACGCCGATGCCGAACTCCGCTGAACCGAGCACCGGGATGAGCTCGTCGTGCAATTCGCGGGCCGCCGCCAGCGCGCCGCCGCACGGGTCGGGATGCTCGATCGGCACACCGAAGATGGCCAGCGCGGCATCACCTTGGAACTTGTTGACGAAACCGCCGTGCCGGCCCACGGTTTCGACCACCACACGGAAGAACTCGTTGAGCAAGCTGACCACCTCGGCCGGGTGGCTGGGTCGCCGCGAGGTGGGTGGAGCCGACCAGGTCGACGAACAACACCGCGACGTCGCGCTCTTGCCCGCCCAGTTCGGTGCCGCGCTCCAGCGCACGGCGGGCCACGTCTTCACCGACGTAGCGACCGAACAGGTCACGCAGCCGCTGCCGCTCGGCCAGGTCGCGCACCATGTCGTTGAAACCGGCCTGCAGCAGCCCGAGCTCGCTGGCGTCGTAGATCTGCATGTGGGCGTTGTAGTTTCCGCGCTGCACCTCGCCGAGTGCCCAGCGCAGCTGGCGCAGCGGGTCGGCGATCGACATGGCCACCAGCAACGTGCTGGCGAAGCCGATCAGCAGCGCCGTCAACGCGAGCAGCAGGACAGGGCCGAAGCAGCTCGTCGGGCGCCGGGTGCAGCAGCGAGAACCTGGTCAGCGACCACCGCGAGCACGATCGCCACCAGCGGCACGCCCGTCGACAGCGCCCAGGTCAGCAGCTGGCGCCTGATGACCCCGGGGGTGCCGACGTTTTCGGGCAGCCCGGCCCGCAGGGCGGCGACGGCGACCGGGCGCAGAACCCGCTCGGCCTGCAGATAGCCGATGATCGCGGTCGCTGCCGCACCCATGCGGTGGCGACGGCGACGACCGGTGCCGCCTGCTTGGCCACCGGCCAGCTCGCCGCGATGAACACCACGCTGCCGACGCTCCAGTAGCCGAGGCTGATCAGTGTCCGGTAGAAGGGCATTTTCAATGCGCGGTAGCGAGCCAGTTCGGTCGCCGCCGGATCGGTGTCGGCGAGCAGCCCTTCGCGGCGCTGCCACGCGGAAGACCGGCACGCAGCAGCCGCAGGCTGAACGAGAAGCCGTGCGAACAGGACCACCAGCGCGAGGGCGAACAGCGCCAGGTTGGCGGGGGGCAGGTCCTGCAGCTCGACGCGGTCCCTGGGCGGCAGGCCGTAGCGCAGGAAGCCGGGGACCAGCAGCGCGCCGATGACGTCGGCCTGCACCATGCTCAGCGGAACACCGGCCATGGCGTGCGCACGAGCCAGCGGAGAACCCGCTGATTCGCCCGCTCATGCCAAGGTGTTGTCACTCGCCCACCGTATCGGCGCTGCTGAGTCAAGTAGCCGAAAACGCGGCTCCAGGGCACTCACGGTCCGGCGGTGTCGGTGGCAACCATAGAGTTGCCGAGGTGTCCCGGGTGTTTGCGCGGCTCGTCGGCCAGGAACAGGTCGAGGCTGAGCTGGTCCGGCTGCGCAGGCGGCGCGCGGTGATTCGGCTCACAGACCGGCTTCTGATGCCGCGATGTCGCATGCCTGGCTGTTCACCGGGCCGCCCGGCTCGGGCCGTTCGGTCGCGCGCTGTGCTTTGCGGCCGCTCTGCAGTGCTGCTGCTGCGGGCTTGCCCGGTTGCGGTGAGTGCCGTGCTGCACGACGACGATGGCCGGCACCCACGCCGATGTACGCCGCGTGGTCCGGAGGCCTGTCGATCGGCGTCGACGAGATGCGCGCCATCGTGCAGATCGCCTCCCGGCGCCCAGCACCGGACGCTGGCAGATCGTGCTCGATCGAGGATGCCGACCGGCTGACCGAGGGCGCGGCGAAGCGTTGCTTAAAGTGGTCGAGGGCCGCCGCCGTCGACGTTGTTCTTGCTGTGCGCGCCGTCGGTGGACCCGGAGGACATCGCGATCACCTTGCGGTCCCGGTGCCGCCATGCGCGCTGGTGACCCCGGCGGTCGCGGCGATAGCCCAGGTCTGGTCGACGGCGATGGTCTGACCGATGAGACCGCACAGTGGGCGGCGGCGGTCAGCGGAGGGCATCGGGCGGGCGCGCCGGTTGGCCACCGATCCGGAGGCCCGCCGGCGCCGCGAGCAGGCGCTGGCACTTGCCCGCGACGCGGCGACACCGTCGCGCGCGTACGCCGCCGCCGAGGAGCTGGTGGCCACCGCCGAAGCTGAAGCCGCGCTGTCACCGCCGAGCGTGCCGCGGCCGAGACCGAGAGTTGCGCCGGCGCTGGGGGCCGGCGGCACCGGCAGGCGCCGCAGGGGCGCTGCGCGGAGCGGCGGGCGCGATGAAGGACCTCGAGCGACGGCAGAAGTCGCGGCAGACCCGGGCCTCTGGGACGCGCTCGATCGCGCGCTGATCGACCTGGCCACCTACTTCCGTGACG
>CAWHMG010000012.1:0-97423 GCA_963830415.1 Terriglobia bacterium | reverse complement strand
TCATCCTCCATCCACCCCTTCGCCAACTCCCCTCTATGCCAGAATAAGGGCATTCCCGGCAGTCATGAGTAACGAGAACTTTCAGCCTTCTTCTCCCGCCGAAGAATCTTCCTCGCGGGAGGAGAGCAACTTTGGCGACATTCTTTCCACCTTTGAGCAACAACATCCCGATGCGGCCAGCGGTGAAACTGTAACCGGCACCGTTGTCTCGGTTTCTACCAGCGGCATCTTCGTCGACGTGGGCCGCAAGATCGAAGGCGTGCTTCCGCTCGCAAAGTGGATCGAAACCCAGGAAGGCGAGCCCACACCCGGCACGCATATTTCCGTCAGCATCGGCCCGCGCAATGAGGAAGGCTATTACGATCTATCGACCACTAGAATCGAGCGGCCAAAAGACTGGACCGGCCTGCAGGCCGCCTTCGCCGAAAAGCACAACATCGGCGGCGTCGTTGCTGAACAGGTAAAGGGCGGTTTTCGCGTAGACATTGGAGTAAGCGCGTTCATGCCGGCCTCGCGCAGCGGCATTCGAGAGATGGCGGAGATGCCCAGTCTGGTCGGGCAGGAAATCCAGTGCCGCATCACCAAGCTCGACGTTGAAAAGGAAGATGTCGTCGTGGATCGCCGCGTGGTCCTCGAAGAGGAAGAGGCTAAGCGCCGCCAGCAGGCCTTCTCCGGTCTTCACGAAGGCGCCGTAGTCCGTGGGCACGTTCGCAGCTTGATGGATTTTGGCGCGTTCGTCGATGTTGGCGGTGTGGATGGCTTGCTCCACGTTATCGACATGTCGTTTACCCGCGTTGGTAAAGCCAGTGACATGGTTAAAGTCGGCGACGAGCTCGAGGTCAAAATCCTCAAGATCGACCCTCAGTCGAAAAAAATCTCTCTCGGCTTGAAGCAGCTCCAGGAAGATCCGTGGACCGTAGCGGTCCGCACCTTCCACGTCGGCGATCGTGTTTCCGGAACCGTTTCGCGTCTGGCTGATTTCGGCGCTTTCGTCGAACTGCTTCCCGGAGTCGATGGCCTCATCCACATTTCCGAGCTCTCCTGGAACAAGCGCGTGCGCAAACCCGGCGACCTTTTGAAAGTCGGCGAGCGTGTTGAAGCAGTCATCCTCCACGTCAACCCTACCGAGCGTCGGATCGGACTCGGCTATAAGCAGGCGCTCGGCGATCCCTGGGATACTGTCTCCGAGAAGTTCCCAATCGGATCGACGATCGAAGGCCCGGTTTCCAACCTGACCCAGTTCGGAGCCTTTATCGAATTGGGGGAGGGAATCGAGGGCATGGTCCATATCTCCGACATCACGAACGAAAAGCGGCTCGACCACCCTAAAGAAAAACTCGCGAAGGGGCAGACCGTACGGGCCATTGTCCTCGATGTCGATCGGGAAAAGCGCCGCGTCCGGGTCGGTATGCGACAGCTCGAGCCGACTTCCGTCGATCACTACATCTCGGAACACCAACCCGGCCAGACGGTCAGCGGACGCTTGGTCGAGGTCCGTGGCGACCGGGCCAAAGTGGAATTGGGCGAAGGCGTGATCGTCAGCTGCAGCTTGGCATCTTCGGAGGAAGAAGCGTCTCCTGCGGAAAAACCGGTTGGATCCGATGTCGGCTCGCTCAGCGCCATGCTCGCGGCCAGGTGGAAACAGGGTACCGAAGCAAATTCAAAAACTAAGCCAATGGCCCGCGCCGGAGAGGTGCGTTCGTTTCGCATTTCCAGTTTGGATCCAGCTAAAAGACTGATAGAATTAGAGTTAGCTAGCTAAACTCGCACCGGAGTTCGTTTGGTAATTTTCCAGGGAGGCAAGACCAAACCGGCCATTGTACGTCCATCAGGTTGGTGGATACCCGAGCCCAAGCAACCTTTGGAACCCTAGCCGTGGTTGGCGCAACCGAGCGAACCGACGAGCAATCCCTTATTCGTGCCGCCCAGCGCGGCGATGGCGCCGCCTTTGAGCAGTTGGTCCGGTCCTACGACGCCAATGTCCTCCGGATGGCCTACAACCTCCTCCATTCTGAAGAGGACGCTCGCGACGTGTACCAGGAGGCATTCCTGCGGGTCTATCGAAAGCTGCCCGATTTCCGCTTCGATTGCGCCTTCTCTACCTGGCTCTACCGGATCGTCGCCAACCTGTGCCTCGACCAGATCCGAAAGCGCAAAGTTCGCAAAGAGGAAGCTTCTTCGGTGGAAACAGCGGAGGGTGAAGTCGACCGGCTCCAGTTCATCCCGGAACGCCGCGCCGATGTCGACCCCCAGCGCCAGCTCATGAGCGCGGAAGTGAATAACCGGATCCAGGAAGTTCTCGGACAGCTTACGCCGCGCGAGCGCCTCGTTTTTGAGATGCGGCACTACCAGGGAATGCGCCTGCGCGCCATCGGGGAATCGCTCGGGGTAACTGAGGAGGCTGCCAAAAATTGCCTCTTTCGGGCCACTCAGAAAATGCGCGCTGCGCTTGGTGACTTCGTATGACCTGCCATGATGTCCAGCTTCAACTCTCGCTCTACCTTTATGGTGAGCTCGACTTCGCCACCGAAGAAGCTCTCGAGCGGCACCTAAACGAGTGTGCTTTTTGCCAGCAGGCTTTCGCGCGCGAAAAGACCTGGCATACCGCGGCTACTTCCGAGCACCGCGATGTATCTCTCGATCTGCTGTCACGCTGCCGCCAGGATCTGCGCAACGCAATAAAAACAGACTCCGGCAAAACCCCGGCCCGGCGCTGGCAGGATTTTCTTTCATTCTTTCGGGTTACCCCGACGCGCTGGTCTTACCAGTTAGCTGCTGCGTCGTTTCTTGTCTTTATCGGATTCAGCGGCGCGCGCTTGCTCGATAAGTACGGCTCCTCCGCCGACTCACTTTTCAAGGCCGCCACCTTGCTCAGCCCCTCGACGGCTCACATCCGCGACATCCAGCCGAATGGTCCGGACCGAGTCCGGATCGTTCTCGATCAGGTAAATCAGCGCGAAGTAATCGGTAGCCCCGACGATCAGAATGTCAGACAATGGCTGCTCGTTGCGATCCAGGATCCGGGCGACCCCGGCATTCGCGTCGACTCTGTCGAAATGCTGAGCCACCAGAACGGAGCTGACGTCCGTGACGCATTGCTCGAGCGTATCGAGCACGATCCCAACGCGGCCGTTCGTTTAAAGGCTCTTGAATCCATCCGACGCTTTTCAGACGATCCGGCTACGCGGACTGCTTTAAGATCTGTTCTCGAGCACGATGCGGACCCGGCTGTTCGTTCCGAAGCCATCGATGTCTTGGCGCCTGCCAACGAAAAGCTGCAGCTAAGCCCCGAACTCGCGTTGACGTTACAGAGTACTGCCCGTTCCGACCGAGACGACTACGTGCGCAACCGCTGCCTGCAGCTCCTGCGTTCCATCAACGCTCCCGACGTGTACTAAGGCATGCGCTTCTTTTTGCCGGTTGTACTTCTTAGCTGCGCCCATCTTCTTTGCTGCCCCCTACATGCGCAATCGCGTGCTTCGGGCAGTTATATCGGCGTTGGTCTTACCGATATCGATGCCGATCGCGCCAGCGCTCTTAAGCTAGGGGAAGCGAGAGGCGTCGAAGTTCAGCACGTTCAGGAGAACAGCCCCGCGGAAAGCGCTGGCATCAAGGCTGGCGACGTACTTCTCACTTACAACAGCGAGGAGATTCTGAGCGCTTCGCAACTCGGACGGCTCGTTAGCGAAACTCCATCCGGCAGGAAAGTTAAGCTTCAGTACTGGCGTGAAGGCAAGATCAAGACCACCACGGTTGTGCCGGTCTCCTTTCAGGAAAGACGCGGCGATGGGCTCTCGCCGCTCACGGACATGCAAGCGTTAAACGTACCTAATATTCCCCGCATGCTTATGCTTTGGGAAAATCTTGCGCTTGGCATCGAATGTGAGCCCATCGATTCGCAGCTTGCCGAATACTTCGGCGTTCGCAGCGGGATCCTGATTCGCGAGGTCGCAAAAAATATGGCCGGCGAGAAGGCTGGACTCAAAGCCGGCGACGTCATCACCAGCGTCGATACCAGAAATGTTGCAGGTCCTCGCGATCTAATCTCTTACTTGCGCACACAACATCAGCCCGGAAAGACTCTTTCGATATCTATCGTCCGCGATCACCGGGCACGAACTCTCTCGGTTCCGTTCGGGGAATGATTACTGGCGCCCGTCCAGGCGCTGCCCTGTTGGGGCCAGCTTCTCTTCAACGCTGCACGCAGCCGCATAATTGCCTGCGATTTCAATTGCGAGACCCGCGATTCGTGCAGCTCCACGATTTTCGAAATATCACGCAACGTCATCTCTTCATAAAAGTAAAGGCTGAGGACTGTGCGCTCGATAGGGGGAATCGTCTCGATTGCTTCCGTTAGTAGTCGCTGCAGCTCCGACCTCTCAAGCAGCTCGGAAGGCCACTGGTCCTCGGAATCCGAGATGTACCGCAACAAGTCTGATCCATCTTCTTCCGATCTGGAACTCTCCAGGCTGCCTAGCCTCAGCCTGTGTGTCTCCAACAACCAGTCCTGATATTCGGCCACCGAGAGATCGAGCTGCAGCGAGATTTCCTCTTCGCCCGGCGTGCGCCTGTGTTCCTGCTCTAAGGTGGCGATCGCGGCCTCGATGAGGCGGGCACGTTTCCTCTGTTGGCGGGGCGCCCAATCGAGTGTTCGCAAGCTGTCCAATATGGCGCCGCGAATCTTATACTCCGCGTACGTTCGCAGCTTGACCTGTTGATTGGGATCGTAGCGGTCGATAGCGGCGATCAGTCCGACGATACCTGTCGAAATTAAGTCATCCAGAGGAACCGACTGTGGCAGACCTCGGTGTATGCGCCTCGCGATGAGCTTCACTTGCGGCAAATGTTCAAGAATTAATTCATCCCGCGAATGGCTGCGGGGCTGTGTTCGGCACTCATCTACTTCGGAAGCAATCATTAGGACCTCGCGTGCGCTGGCATCGGGTGATGCGAGCGTCTAGCAGATCCTTCGTCAGATCTTCGCCTTTACTTAAGGGCTGAACGCAAAAAAAACGAATTTCTAGAATCACGAGCCGCAAGGTCGATATGCTCTTAGGGAGGGTGAGATCGGAGGAAGCTCCGCCCTTCCGCGACGCGCGTCGCCAACCAAGTCCTCAGCCTCGAAAGGAGGAGTACCCGTGCGAATTGGGGAGAACTATTCCTATTTGCCCCAGAGCAGTATTCGAGCCGCCGTTCCCGCGCCTGCCCGCGAGATTCTCAGGCCAGCTTCTGAAGCGCTCGAAAGCGACTCAGTTTCCGGCCCGGCGCTCTTAAACGCAGGAAACAGGGAAGCACGTATTGAGGAGCTTCGGGATAGTGTTCAAAGCGGGAATTACCGGGTCAATTCCGAAGAAGTCAGCGCCAGGATCATCGATCGCCACCTGGATCAATAGCCAGGTCCGGCGAGCCGCTCACCAGCGCTGGTGAACCAGCGGCGCAATCTTCTCGCGATAAATATGCGCAACTGCTTCCATCGTTTCGGGTGATAGCGCGGGCAATTCCGACGCTTTGCAATTGTCTTCGACCTGCTCAGGGCGTTTTCCGCCCGGTATTGCGCAGCTCACCGCATCGAACATTAAGATCCAGCGCAAAGCAAACTGGGCCATACTCTCGCCTGTCGGAAGAATATGCCGAAGCTCTTCGACGGCCTCTAGCGCGACGTTGAAATCGACCCCCGAAAACGTTTCGCCGACATCGAATGCTTCGCCCCGACGATTGAAGTTGCGGTGGTCTTCGGCGGCGAATTTCGTTGCCCGGTTGATCTTCCCGCTAAGCAGACCGCTGGCCAACGGAACGCGCGCCAGTACTCCCACCTGCCGGCTTCTGGCTTGTTCGAACAGCAGTTCCGCAGGCCGCACTCGGAAGCAGTTGAATATGATCTGCACCGTCTGCACATTCGGATACTCCATCGCTTTGAGCCCCTCTTCCACGCGCTCGACACTTACTCCGTAATAGCGGATCTTCCCGGCTTTCACCAGATCGTCCAAGAATCCAAAGATCTCGGGACGGTAATACAGATCCGTCGGTGGGCAGTGCAACTGCAGGAGGTCCAAGGGCTCGGTTTGCAAGTTGCGCAGACTATCCTCGACCCACGCAGCCAGATTCTCACGGGAATATCCTTCCACGCTCTGGGCCGGCAAGCGCCGCCCAGCCTTTGTCGCGACTATGATCTGCTCGCCGCGCTCTCTCTTGAGCTGAGCAATAAGTCGTTCGCTGCGCCCCATCCCGTAAACGTCGGCTGTATCGATGAAGTTGACCCCGCAATCAATCGCGCGGTGTAAGGCTGCCATCGACTCTTTGTCATCGACCTCTCCCCATGACCCGCCGATCGCCCACGCGCCAAAGCTTATCTCGGACACAGTCCAGCCGGTCCGCCCTAACCTCCGGTAATTCATGTCAACCATTATTCCGCGAGGAATCGCAGGCCCTACAATCTTAGATATGGCTGGACTTACCTGGGATCACACGGAAGACATCGCATTAAGTCTTCACGAGGCTCATCCTGACACGGACCCGACTCACGTCCGGTATACCGATCTTCATCAATGGATTACCGAGCTGCCTAATTTCAAGGACGACCCCAAGGCTTCCACCGAGGGCAAGCTGGAAGCGATTCAAATGGCCTGGGTAGAGGAGTATCAGGACAATCAGTAGGGCCAGCTGGCAGGCCGCCATGTTATACTTTCGAAAGTAGTTCCGCTACCAGGCCGGAGTTCCGTCGCCTCGGGTGGTTCTCATGGCGACCTCCGCCAATCACACCAAGACAGGTCAGAGTATGCCCAAGTTGAAGACACATAAGGGTGCGTCCAAGCGCTTCAAAAAGACCGGCACCGGCAAGATCACGCGCCATCACGCGTTTGCCCGGCACATCTTAACTTCCAAGACGCGCTCCCGTAAGCGCAAGCTCAAACAAGGCGTGGTGGCAGATGAAACCGATCAGCACAAACTGCACATCATGCTGCCATATTAGGGAACTGAGTTGAAATTGAGTAGGAGCAGCGCGCTGCACGTGCCTGCGATCTCTCATCCGAGCTTGTCAGGCTTAAATCATCTAAAGGAGAAAACGTGCCAAGAGTAAAAAGAGGTACTCACCGGCGGGATTACCGTCATAAAACACTTCGCCGCGCGAAGGGTTACTTCCTCACGAAATCCAAGCTGAACCGTGCCGCTCAGGAGGCCGTCGAAAAGGCTCTTCGCTACGGTTATGTAGGACGCCGGCTCAAGAAGCGCAACTTTCGCTCACTGTGGATCGTGCGGATCAATGCAGCTTGCCGCGGAGCTGAGATTTCGTACAGCAAATTCATTCACGGCCTGAAGCGTGCGGGCATTGAGCTGAACCGGAAGGTTCTTGCCGATATCGCGGTCAACGATACAGCGGGTTTCGCTACTTTGGTTGACAGAGCCAAAGTCGGACACCAGGCCAGAGTGCAATAAATCGTATGGAAGCAGTTCAAGAAGGCGCACGGCGAGAAGCGATCGACACCCTGGAGGACCTGGAAGAGCGGATTACGCGCGCTGTCCAGGCCATCACAGGTCTTCGCGCGGAAAACAGCCGGCTCCATGAGCAGTTGAAAACCGCCGAGGAACGGGCGAACTCCAACAAATCCGAACTAGCTGAAGTACAGGCCCTTTCCGCTGAGTTCCAGAAGGAAAACAGCGAGCTGGGACAGAAGGTCGGCCAGCTCTCGCAGGAGCTCGAAACTCTGAAGGGTGAGCGCAAGCAGGTGAAGACCCGTATCGAGAAGCTTCTGACCCAGTTGGACCTGCTTAGCGCGAGCTGACAAAAAGCCCGATGGACTTACCGGAAACGCGCAAACGAACCGTCCGGGTCACCATCTTCAACCAAACCTATACTGTTTCTACAGCTGGCGATCCGCGTGAAACGGAAGAGCTGGCGCATGAGATCGACGAGCTGATGTCCTCCATCGCGCGCCGGGCGGGTAACCTCGACTCAACCCGGACAGCGGTGCTCGCCTGTATGCATTTGGCCGACCGTCTCCGCAACGCCGAACGCGAACTCGGCTCATTGCAGGAATCGGTGCTGCACAAGAGCAGAGATTTTGCGCTGCTGCTCGATCAGGCATTTGTGGCCGAAGAAAAGTAGCTTTCTCTAAGGCAAAGTTGATCGAGCCATACGAGGTGACCCGCTTCCCTCACTACTTCGAGTTTTGCCTGTGGCATCATACTGGCCATTGCAAAGGGAAGGTGGAGCGAACGTGTCCTTGTCTCCCCAGATCAGCATTGTCGGTGCTTTGATTCGCTCAAGCTCCGGCCGCAGGGCGTAGGTCAACGTGGATTGACGGCTCCGTGGCGTTACGTAAAGCCGCGAGACGTTCTTACTTCGACGGTTCCATCGTTCCTTCGCCGGGGAACGGCCAGTCCTTATTCAGGAAGAGTTCCTTCTCCCTCTGCGCCTTCGGGACGTTGTTGATCTTCAGGTTCTCGAGAAAATGCACGCCGGTTTTGCCTGCCACCGCAACATCCAGATCTCCGTCACCGTCCAGATCCTGCACGATAAACTGTGTGCCGGCCGCGGCGGTTCCGTTCACTGACATGGCGTAGCGAGTGAACTGGCCCTTCTTGCGGTCGATCTTGTAGTAATAGAGCACCAGCGGGTCGTACGATCCGGGATCGTTGCCGCTGTGCCCTCGATAGCGTTTTCCAGCCAGCAGTTCCATTTGCCCGTCGCCATCAATGTCCACCAGCTTCAGCACATGCACCTGCGAGAACGATTCGTCAATCGTGTGCTTCACCCAGTGGCGATTCGTACCGTTGTCCTGCTGCTCCAACCAGTACAGTCCGTAACTGTGGCCGCGTCCGTAGATGACGTCTGTTTTGCCGTCATTGTTCACGTCGTAACCGATGATCGGAAAGCCCGCCTCACCCAGCGTCCAATCAGCGTGCCACTCCCATTTGTCCTGATTTGCATCGACATTCTTGAACCAGCCGAACGGCGTCAGCAAATCAACTTTTCCATCGCCGTCCACATCGGCCATTCCTATTCCATGGCCATCCTGATCGTGTCCGCCTGCATGATGCACCTTCGGCTCCGGGCCGGCGAAATCGACCCAAATCACGCCCGACCTCCCGTAGTGCGCAAGCGCCAAATCCGGTTTGCCATCGCCATTCAGATCGGCCATCCAACCGCCCTCGGTATCCATCGTGTGGGTGATCAGGTGCCGCTGCCACATTACGCCCTGCTTCTTCGGGTTCTCGTACCACCAGAGGCCGTCAGTCTGCCAGCCGACCGTCACGAGGTCCGGCGCTCCGTCATGATTCACATCGACCACCCACTCGCCGCAGTCGGAGACAAATTCGTTCGTCATCTCCACAGTCCGAAACTGGTGACGAGTCCATTCGCCGCCCTCCGGACCGGGATTTTCATACCAATACGCGCCGCTCAAGATGTCGATGCGGCCGTCGCCATTCATATCGGCGGTCGAGATTCCTTCCGCGTGATCCGTTCCCAGGCGATGCGCGAAAAAGTTTACTTGAGGAACTCCATACGGTCCGTCGCCCCGCTCTTTGTTGAGTTCCGCCAGCGCCACAGCGGCTAGCAGCGCGATCAATACAGCAACGCTCGCAAAAAGAACAGAATTTCTTTTCTTCATTTCATGCGTGGATCCGTTGCTTACAGTCTAAACTCAAGGCTTGCTTTGCCAGCGTCTACTACACTGCAAACATGCGTCTCTTGCGCCTCAGGCGCGAGTTTTTTCTCCCGGCATTTATTCTATGTATTATTTCTTCCGGCTGTTTAGTTCGCAGGCGCGTCGTAGCACCGCAAGGCACTCGCGTACCCAAGCCTTTACTCAGCGCGACCAAAGAGGAGCTTATCCAAAAGATCCACCAGGTGTCCGACCCCATTCAGTCCTTCACGATAAAAACCGACATGTCACCCTCTGTCGGTGGCCTCTATGGCGGGCAAGTCACCGATTACCCGACGATCAGCGGCTTCATCATCTTTCAGAAGCCCGACAATATTCGCATCGTGGGACTCGATCTCGTGATCCACAGCACCGCATTCGATATGGTTTCTACGGGCAACGATTTCCGTGTTTCGATCCCGGCCAAAAGCCAGTTCGTAGAAGGACACAATGATTCTCCGGCCTCGTCCAAAAACAAACTGGAAAATCTGCGTCCGGCCGCCTTCCTGAACGCTCTTTTGATTAGCCCGCCAGATCCCGCGAAAGACATCAGTTTCGTGGAAGACGATACCAATGAAACCAGGGCAGTCTATATTCTGATGATGATCGGCCACGACGGCGACCAGTATTACCCGGTGCGCAATGTCTATTTCGACCGCTACACATTGCAGATCGCCCGGCAGAAAACGTTCGATACCGGCGGCAATATTCTAAGTGAGACCAAGTACTCGGATTGGGCTCAGCACAACGGCATCTGGTTTCCCTCTACCATCGATGTCGAGCGGCCGAAAGACGGCTACGAGGTGGTGCTCAAGGTCATCGATATCAAATTCAATGCGGGTGATGTTACAGCCGCAAAGTTTGTCTTGAACCAGCCGCCCGGGTCGCAGCTCAAGGTCTTGCACTGAGCGCTTTCGCGCTAGCCCACTGAACGTTCTACCGCACGATTTCACGCGCGACGGCCTCCAGCCAGATGGCGACGGCCATGGCGCCTGGGTCCGCATAGCCGATGCTTCTTTGGCCCAGATAGCTGGAGCGTCCGCGCCGGGCAATCATGCGAGCGGTTTGTTCCGCGCCGCGCTTAGCCGAGCGCAAGCCGCTCGAGAGCGAGTCCCGCCATGACGATCCTGCCCGAAGCTGCTCGGCAAAGGTTCGTGCGAAGGGAAAGAGAGCGTCGAGCATCGTGCAGTCGCCCGGCCTTGCGCCGCCAAGCTCACCGATCGCATTGCAGCCATCGATAATCGCCGCGGCCCAAAGCGTCGGATCTTCGCTCGAACCTGTTTCGAGCGAGCTTCCTGTTCTCAGCAGCAGCACTCCATATAAAGGTCCGGACGAACCGCCCAACACGGCCTGTAGCATCGTGCCAAGGCGCTTCAGAAGCTCCGGCGGATGATCTAAGGGGAACGTCCGCATCGATCTGTGCAACTCGGTTGCCGCTCGAGCCATATTCAAGCCGAGATCCCCATCGCCTACTGCCTGATCCATCATTGTAAGCCTGCCCTCCGCATCGATCAGAGCGGCGCATGCGGCTGCGATGACCCGTTCGGCCCTTGCGCCGATTTCTGTTTCAGGCGCGTGCTCAATTTCGGACAGCTCTTCTTCCGCGAGATCGATGACTCTCGCCAGTACGGAGCCCGGCGCGCGCTTTGACGCGTTGGGCCACGCAGGGGCAGAGGTCGAGGCGTCGAGCCATCGCAAACGCTCGTCGTCGACCCGCAGCAACGAGATCGAAATTCCAGCCATATCGAGCGAAGAAACAAATGTTCCCGCGTAGAGCCGGTCAACCTCTAAACCACCCGCTTCAAGCGCCGATAGAGTTTTGCGGCCCACGATGGCTGTCTCCATCGCAGTTGTCGCGCCGAGATTGTTGATGAGCGCAACGACCCGCTCTCCCTGGCGAAGGCGCAGCTCCGACGTAATCTTCTGCAGTAGCTCGTTGACCAGTTCGTCCGCGGCCCGGATGGGGATGCGACGGACGCCCGGTTCGCCGTGGATGCCGAGTCCCAATTCGACCTCCCCGTCCAACGTAAAGGCAGGTGCAGACGCGACCGGAGAGGTTCCGGCCGAAAGCGCAACGCCCATGGTGCCAATGTTTTCCGCAGCCGCCTGCGCAATCGATGCCACTTGAGGAAGATCCTTCTCCTCCGCAGCTGCCGCGCCCGCGATTTTGTGCACCAGCACCGTCCCAGCAATCCCGCGTCTTCCAGCGTGCTCTTCAGATCCAGCGAGAGCCACATCATCGGCCACGATCACCGTCTCAATCAGCAAGCCCGCGGCGCGCGCCATCTCGGCTGCCAAGCCGAAATTGAGGCGATCACCCGTGTAGTTCTTAACGATGAGCAAGGCACCCAGTCTGCCCGTGACGGCCCTAATGGCGGCCAGCACCGACGCAGCACTCGGCGAAGTGAAGATTTCTCCGGCCACCGCGGCGCTCAACATGCCTCCACCGATGTAGCCGGCGTGCGCGGGTTCGTGGCCACTGCCGCCACCTGAAATAAGTGCCACCTGCCGCTCTCGCCGCTCCTCTGCATCCGCGCGTAACAGCACCTTGTGACCTGCTAAACGCGCCACGCCTGGATACAGAGCCAAGAGGCCATCCAGCATCTCTTCGACCACGCGCTCGGGTCTATTGATCAGCTTTTGCATCGCGCTTCCAGTATTCACACACGGTAAGGATTCGTGCCGGATTGTCACACACAGAGCGGCTATGCCAAAAACAATTGATTCTGTGGCCCTCCCGAAATCCTGTAGTGAATGGGTATTCGATCGCGGAAATCGGCGGGCATAAAAGGAAGCTTATGGCACACGCTATCTTACGATCGCAAGAAACCTGCCTTAGGCGATTTTTATCTCGTGAGTCCCACTCTGGTTTAGGTGACTGCAGAACAAAAGCGCATTGCTGACCGAGAGACCTCGAATCAGAACCTGCGCAGCTCATTATCCCTTGCAGCTCGACCAAATTCAAGAGTCTAACTTTGGCAGGAAAACGATCATTTAATGATGATCTTGCGCCCGCCTGCTTTGTGAGGCCAGCCTGTTCGCTAAAGGTGCGGCAGGCATGCTGCTGCTGTTCGTTGTCAGTTGCTCAAGGCACCCGGCCGCTACAGAGCATGTTGGCTTAGCCCCCACGAGCGATGACCTCTTTGTGTGGGACAGGCCCACCCGTATCACGAATAACGTACCAGTAACAAGGTCCGCCACGTGCAGATTTAAGCAGGGTTTCGCGACGAGTTTCTACGCTGAGCGCACTGATGGACAGCCGAATTCGCCGGAGCGCATCCACTACTCGCAATCGAACGAGAACGAGGCGGATACCGCCGCCTTTGTTGATCCGGATACAAAGCGACCAAAAGTACAGTCTAATGGAGGCCAGGCAGATCTCATCCGAATTGGCGATGCTGGCGAACAGCTTACCCTGCTCAACATTGGACGGGATAGCTCGGGAACCGAGCTGTATTCCATTTCTTGGGTCCACGGGACTCGTCATACACAGACAGCAAAAAAAAACTCTGTCTTTGTCGGTCCCCTCGGGGTGTCGGAGATGGGATACTGCAACTAAACTACGCCACACCAAAACAGAAGAAACCGGAAGTCGACGCCCTCGTATTTTCGGGGCCGGTTGTATGTCCCCGGGTCGCACCAAAGCGAATTCCGAATTCGGAACATTGACTTGGTACGCGCTGCCTATTGTGACAATCCGACACTAATCCTTTCGGCGAGTATTCTCTCCCGACAGTTGGCAACCAAGCGAAATGTTTTTAGCGCAGGTCAGCTCCGCTATCCCGTTTCCACCACTTCTATCGCGTTCACCTCCGCGTAATTTTCCACCGGCGTGAACTCGATTTCCAGCAATCCCTGCGCGTTCGGCTCTAAATTCTCGAACACTTTTTGCACGCCGCGATTCGATTCGCCCGCATCCTTCACAATCTGATAATCGCGCAGCAGTGCGACACCATTCGCAAACACGTTGAAGATGCGGCTGTCTAAGGCCGGCTCACGCGAATTCGGAGTGCCAAACCAGGTCTCCGCAAAGTGCAGCGTCAGGCGGTACTTGCCTGGCGCAACGGGAATGCGATAGGAAAAGTTGCCAAAGCGCTCGCCTTGATAAAGCGCAGCTTGGCTGCCGCCGACCACGCTCTTCCGGCATACCGCGTTGCCGCCCACAAAATATTCGTCTGCTGCCCACAGCCGGCCATCCGAATCGGTTACCGGGCTCGTTTGCGCGACAATTCTTATCGGGTGAATGCGGCCCGGCGGACTCGGTAATAACGCAATCGCGTTGAGGAACGCCGGCCCGGTAAACGGCGCAAAATTCAGGTGCAGCCGTCCATCAGCTTGCGGACGGACATCCTTGAGCACCCGTTCGTACAAACGGTTGGGTGCTCCAGCCGCAGTAAGTGGATCCAAAAGCCTAAACCTGAGCTCGCCATTTACCGAGAGCTGGAAAGCGCGCGGTGCATCCACACCTTTCGGATTTCCGCGCCCATACTCCGTCTCCATCAGATAAAGGTGGACTTCGTAGGTTGTCTGGCGCAGCGGAATGTCGTATTCGAATTGCCCGGAACGCTGAGCCTTTAGAAACTGCGCGTCCGCTTGTGCGTTCGCCAGACGCTCGGGTGGGATCAAGCTGGATACGCCGCCTTTGTAATAGGCGTCCGGTACCCACGTATGTCCCTGGCCGTCAAGAAACGGCGGCCCGTGATAGCCCGCGAGCATGCGGAACTCCGCCGAGTCAGCCGGCTCTGTCGATGGACCTTTCCACACTTCCGGCGCAGCCTGCCCGGAGGCCGCTTTCGTGCGGGGTCCGGTCACGAGAATCAGACCCAGCACGCCTCCGCATGCAACAGCTAGCAAGGTTAGCCACATCCATTTGTTGAGGAGGGCGACCGCGCGGGGTGGCGTAGACGGCGGGAAGCTTTCCATATCGGCCGCAACCATATCGGGGGGACTGGAGACTTCTTCCATGATCTCCCGCAGAGTGAAGCGCGGCCGGTACTGGCCGTTCGGTACAGAGATGTGAAGCGGATGACTCGCGCCAGGTCCCTGATAATACACCTCCAATCGCTTTCTGAGCCGGTGAGCTTCGACGCGCACTATCGCATCTTGCTTTGGGTCGAAGTCGCTCAGCCGGCCGAGCGCTTCGACCGCGATGCTGTATTCCTTAAGTTGGTCGCTCTCGCCAGCGAAATGGCGTTTACAAATGTATTGAAAAAACGCCCGGAGACGTGGTGCTTTAGCAAACAGCCCCGACTCGAGTACGGCGTCGACTTCTGCCTGTTCAAGGGGCAGAAGCGTAGCTGCTTCCATAGATTTAAGAGTAACGGCAGTATACCAAATGCATCTAGTCCTGTAGCTATTACCTAGTTTGCCACTTCGGATACATCAGGTAACCCCCTTTCTGCTCCGTGTAACAAAGCTGAAAACAAGCAACTTAGTGCGTTAACTTTTGGATATCTCTCCCGTAACCCGAAAGAGATTGCACGACACGCACAAACACCTATATATTTGATCGCAGCTTCAGCGGGCCTCCATCTTTGGTGGTAGGCGCCGCTCTAACTTGAGGGGATTCCATGTTGAAAAAAACCAGCCATCTGTTGCTCGGTCTCGCCGCTGTTCTTTGTTTGGCTGCCGTCAGTCTTTGGTCTCAGGCCCTATTCGCGACGCTTACCGGAGTGGTTTCCGATCCCTCGGGAGCCGTTGTGGCCGGTGTGAAGGTCACGTTGCGGAACGCCGAATCCGGCGATTTGCGCGATACGGTCACAGACAATCAGGGCTACTACAGCTTCGCGTCCGTTCCTGTCGGCACCTATAACTTGAGTATCAGCGCCCCCGGCTTTCAGAATTTTCAGGAGACCAGTATTGCGCTGGGCGGCGGCGAGAGGCGAAATGTGAACGCCTTGCTCCAGGTCGGCAGCACCAACCAGACGGTAGAGGTTTTGGGGGCTGCTGGCATTATCACGCCGGTCGATTCTGGCGAGAAGTCCGACATCTTGACCACCAAGCAGCTCGAAAATTACGTGCAGGTCGGCAGCAACGCTGCGGAGTACCTCAAAATTATGCCAGGCTTCGGCATTGCGAACGGCGCGTCCAACAAATCCAACTATTCCGGACAGACCATCGGCATCAATGCGAACGGCGATTCCGGCAGCCAAAGTCCCCTCAACAACGCGTTCTCTTATAACGGACTTCCCGGCAATACGCTCGATATCGTCGCCGATGGCGCGCACGTTTCCGATCCCGGCTGCAATTGCGACACGCCAGTGAACCCCAATTCCGACTTCCTGCAGGAGTTCAGAATTCTGACCTCCAATTTCAGCGCGGAAGAACAGAAAGGGCCGATGGTTATCACTTCGGTGACCAAGGCAGGCGGCAGTTCTTTCCACGGCAACGCATTCTTCTCGGCGAGAAACTACGTCCTGAACGCGAACGATGCCTATTCGAATGCGCTCGGCATCAAACAGCCGCAGAACAAGTATTACTATCCTGGCGCGAGCGTTGGCGGACCCGTGCTGCTTCCTTGGACCCACTTCAACCGGAACCGCAACAAGCTTTTCTTCTTCACCGGATACGAATACTTCTACCAGGTGCTCGACACGGGCAATCTCACCGCCACAGTTCCCACGCCCGGGATGATCAACGGCAATTTCTCGCCTTCCGAGCTGGCGAAACTCGGCACTAAGACTGCATCAGGCAATCCGCCGGGAGCCGTTCCGGCGTCCTGGCCGGGCGGACAGATGCCCGCCAACCTGATCGACCCCAATATGCAGGCGCTCATGAAGTTGTATCCTGCACCGAACGCCAACCCTAACCTAACTGGCGGCTACAATTACGTACAATCCGAAATCTTCAACCAAAACAATTATCAGTGGACCACGCGGGTCGATTACAACGTGAGCGATAACACCAAGGTTTTCGTCCGCTACAATCTGCAGCGTGAAACACAGCAATTCCCAGTCGGCCTCTGGTGGCGAAACGGAGATCAGGTCCCTTATCCGACCCCCGTGGAAGGGAAAAACAGTTCTCAGTCGGTTACCGGAACCATCACCCACGTATTCAGTCCAACCATGACTAATGAAGCCGTCTTTGCGTACACCTTTGTCGGGTTTCCGAATGTATTTGCAGACCCGGCCAAAGTGAATCGGAAGAACGTCGGTTATAACGACCCTACGCTCTTCAACAATGGCGTCGCGCAGATCCCCTCTTTTGGCGCGTTCGGCCCAAATGAAGCGGCGCTCGTCTTTAATCCAGGCGGATTCGAAGCTGGTGGCGCATCCTCCGGACTGTACGCAAATAAGTATATGCCGAGCGTCAGCGACACCTTCACCAAGGTCCTGGGAACTCAAACCATCAAAGCAGGATTTTTCTATGAATGGATCCGCAATGCTCAGCCAGCGAATAACAACACAAATGGCGAACTCCAGTTCGTGCCTTCAGCCAACACCAGCTTCACTTACGGTAACGCCTACGCCGATGAGCTGGCGGGCAACATGTCCAACTATAACGAGCAGAACTTCAACCGGCTCAACGAGATCTCATACAACACTTATGAGGGCTTCGTCCAGGACTCCTGGAAGGTCACGCCGAAATTGACTGTTGAAGCCGGTCTTCGCATGACGCACTTCCAGCCATGGATTGACGATTTAGGATACGGCTACTCCGTTTTTATTCCCTCGCAGTACAATCCGACAAACGGCGGTTCCTGCGCGGCAGCACCGACCTTCTGCGGATTCCAGTGGCACGCGCGCGATCCATCCGTCCCGGTAGGAGGGTTCCCAACACGCGCCTTGTTCTGGCAGCCGCGCATCGGTTTTGCTTACGACTTTTCCGGCAACGGCAATACAGTCATCCGTGGTGGATGGGGCCGCTTTTACTATCACTCCGGCCAATTCACGGCTGGATTAGACACATCCGCCGGTTCCGAGGGAATTACACTTACTCCTAGCAGCATTGGCGATAAACGGCTCCTGGCTAGTCAGTTGAACACGATACCGATCCAGGCAGAGCCCGCTACCCCTGCGGCTGTCAACAGCACTGATAACAATCAACCATATACCAGTAGCTACAGCTTTACGATTTCTCAGCGAACCCCGTGGTCGGGCTTGTTGGAAGTGGCTTACGTCGGCAACGAGAGCAATGCCTTGCAGAATGGCGCCGGATACGGGAGTAACATCAACCTTGTCCCCTACGGAGCGATGTTTGGGGCCGTGAACCCTGGCCTTGCCAACGCCAACAACTATCGTCCGTACCTTGGTTATAGCGATTTGAACCAAGCCACAAACAACCTGTATGCCAACTACAACGCTCTGCAGATAACGTGGGCTCACCAGGCAACCTGGGCGACTATTCAGTTGAACTATACCTATGGGAAGTCGCAAGGAATCGTGAGTCCTAATGGAACCACGTTGGGAGCTGTGCAGGCTACCCTCGATCCTTTCAATTTGAGGAACAACTATGGCGTGCTGCCCGGTGATCGCCGGCAACTGTTCAACGCCACCTATTCGGTCAACCTCCCAAGTCCAGTGCACGGCAATAGGTTCGCGGCCGGCGCCGTAAACGGCTGGCAGCTCTCCGGAATCACGCAGCTCGAAAGCGGCGCCAACCTGACCTACAGCAGCACAAACGATAACTACAATATGCAGTTGAACGGCGCGATCCTTCCTGGCACCGAGGGCATCGTAAATTCTGACGGCAGCAAGGGCATTCCGATCAACAATCAGTCGATCCTCGGCACGAATGCAATCCAGCTCAACCCGATAATCACCTGTAATCCAACGGCGAATCTCGGGCCCCACCAGTACATCAACGGCAACTGCTTCTCGGTGCCGACCACGGTCGGCCAGAATGGCCCGACTCTCTTGCCGGCGATCTACGGCCCGGCTTTCTTCAACTCCGACCTCGGGCTGTTCAAGAACTTCCAGATCAAAGAATCGATGAAATTGCAGTTCCGCGTTCAAGCGTACAACTTCGTGAACCACCCGCTATGGTCGTTCCCGAACGGCAACAATCTCACGCTGCAGTACAAACAGGCGTCCCCCGGCAGCGCTATCATTCAACAGAGCAATTCGACTTTCGGCATCACTCAATTCAAACAAGGGCAGCGCATCGTGGAGTTATCCGTGAAGTTTTACTTCTGACGTGTGGGCCAGGCGCTCTCGCCCGGTCCTCGGCGCGCGGGGAAACCGTCATATAATCGACCTTACTGGATGTACCGGGTTCTCGCAGCGATATTGTGGGTGAGTTGTGCCTGTGCTCAAACGTCTTCTCCGCAAGAAGTTCTGAAGCAGGCGATCGAGGCTCAGCAGGCGGGGCACTTTGACGAAGCAATCCGCGGGTACCGCCTCTTAATCGAGCAGTATCCAAAGGTCTTCGAGATCAGATCGAATCTGGGCGCCGCGCTGGCGGGACAAGGGCTCTACACGGATGCTATCGCTGAATATAAGCAGGCTCTTCTCTTAAAGCCAAGCCCGCAAGTACGGCTCAATCTTGCGCTGGCGTATTACAAGATAGGTGATTTCAGCGCTGCCGCCGATACTTTGAAGACAGTTCACAACGAAGTGCCCGCCGATATGCAGGCCATTACTCTCCTTTCCGACTGTTATCTGAAGCTCGGCCAGAACAAGGAATTGATTGCTCTTCTAACACCGATCCAACAAGCGCAGCCGGACAACCCAACTTTCATTTACCTGCTCGGTACGGCGCTCGTGCGTGATGGACAGACCGTGAAGGGGCAGGTCATTATCGACAAGATTCTCCGGAACGGCGATTCCGCGGAATCCAGGCTTCTTATGGGAACGGTGAAGTATCTTGTATCCGACTTTGCCGGCGCTCGCGACGACTTCGAGAAAGCGGTCAATCTGAATCCGAATCTGCCCGAGGCCTTCGCTTATTACGGCATGGCTTTGCTTTCGACCGGCGATCAGGCGGGCGCAAGAAAGGCCTTTGAACGGGAATTGCAATCCGATCCCAACAACTTCGTGTCGAATCTCCACATGGGAGTGCTGTTGCGCCAGGATGAAGAAAACGACGCAGCTTTGAAGTACTTGGACCACGCTCTGCAGCTCAGACCCGGCGACCCTGGCGTGCGCTTTCAGATCGCTTCCATCGAACTCGCCAAAGGCCAGCTCGACGCTGCGTCGCGCGATCTGGAGTCGCTGGTGAAGGATTCGCCAAATTTCATCGAGGCGCATGTTGCCCTGGCCACTCTGTATTTTCGAGAGAAGAGAAAGGAAGACGGTGCGCGTGAACGCGCCATTTACGCGAAGCTAAACGCCGAGCGTCAGGCAAAGAACGAAGTGGCGGCCAAAACAGCGCAATGAAATGTCCGCTGCTTTTGCTCTTTTGTACCGTTGCTGGTGCAGCTCAGCAAGTGCGGCAATGCGCAACCTGTCACCCAGCGCAGGCCAAGCCCCACCCTGACACTTCTATGGCTCACGCGATGGAGCTTCCCGCCGAGTGTACGATTTTGAAGGCTCATCCGCTGCTGACCTTTCAAAGCGGCCCCTACTCATACCGCATTGAGCGCAAAGGCGATGAGAGTATTTACACCGTAACCGATGGTCAGCGAACTCTCACTGCCCCGCTCGGTTGGGCCTTCGGCCTTGGCCGCGCCGGCCAGACATACGTTTTCGAAAAAGACGGCGCTCTCTATGAAAGCCGGGTCAGTTATTACAGTTCGCTCGATGGACTCGACCTGACCATGGGCGCCGCAAATTTAAAACCGGAAAATCTGTTGCAAGCTGCCGGGCGCTCCATCGGCAAAGCGGAGGGAGTGCGTTGCTTCGGATGCCATTCGACGAATGCGCTGGTAGATAATAAGCTGGCCATCGACGCTCTAACTCCTGGCGTGCAGTGCGAACGCTGCCATGGGCCGACGGAAAATCACTTGGCGGGTATTTTACAGGGCAATACAAAGTCGGCGCAGATGAGAGATCTCCGCCAGATGTCTTCGGAGGATACTTCCAACTTTTGCGGCCAGTGCCATCGCACCTGGGAGGAGATTGCCGGATCGGGAATGCTCGGGATCGCGAACATCCGGTTTCAACCGTACCGGCTTACCAGCAGCAAATGTTACGATTCCGACGATTCCCGAATCCGCTGTACCGCGTGCCACGATCCGCACCAGGAGGTCAACCGCAACGATACCGCTTACGACACGAAGTGCCAGGCTTGCCATGGCGGCGGTAAAGCTACGGCGGTGAGCTGCAAAGTGGCCACGTCAAACTGCGTCTCGTGCCATATGCCAAAACTGGACATGCCGGGATCACACCATAAGTTCACCGATCATGAGATCCGCGTGGTGAAAGCGAATGCGCCATATCCTAATTAGCGCCTTTCTACTTGCCTCGCGTTCACTGCTTGCTCAGTCGAGCGTCGGCGAGCTCGCTGCCTTGGTTCAACGCGCAGTCGCGCTGCAGGGAGCGGGCGATTACGCCGGCGCTGCCGATGCCTATCGTAAGGTTCTCGAGCTGCAGCCTGACGACGTGGCGACGCATGTGAATCTCGGCGTCGTGCTGGTAAATCTAGGTCGCCTTGACGAAGCTATCGGCCAATACGAGGCAGCCGACAAACTGCTTCCCGGCGATCCGCGCATTGAAATGAATATCGCGCTCGCTTACGAAAAGAGCGGTCGTCTGAATGAAGCCGCCGAACGCTTCGAAAAGCTGCATGCTGCCGCTCCCAGCGATCAAAAGATAACGATGCTTCTCGCCGATTGCAGCCTGCAACTCGGGCGCGACCAGCGCGTTATAGAACTTCTTCAGCCGCTCGAGTCTGAGAACCAGAGAGACTTGGGGCTAGCTTACATGCTGGGCATGGCGCTTCTTCGGAGCGGACACATACCCGAAGGTCAACTGCAGTTAGACCGCATTCTACGCAACGGCGATACTCCGGAAGCCCGCTTTCTGCTCGGCACGCGAATGTTCGAGTCGGGTGACTATCCGGCCGCGGTGAAGCAGCTCGCAAGTGCCGCTGAGTTGAATCCGCATCTGCCGTCGCTGCAATCGTTCTATGGGCAAGCGCTGCTCACGACCGGTGACCCTGATGGCGCTGCTCAAGCCTTCCGCCAAGAGCTTGCGGCCAACCCGAACGACTATCGTTCGAATGTAGGGCTGGCTCAGATTCTAGCAGCGAGGAAACAATGCGGGGCGGCCGTCCCTCTCGTGCGCCGCGCCCTGCTCGTGCAGCCTGACTCACCAGCCGCCAAACTTACCTTGGCCGAATGCCTCAGCGGTCACACGCAAAAAGCGTCATCGCAAGACCTGGGGCCCAAGCTTGCGACCCTCGCTCCTGATTTCGAGTTGTCGGACGCTTCTTCCGGCAAGAAAGTCCGCTTGCGCGACTTTCGCGATAAGCAACCCGTCGTAATCGTCTTCGGAAGTTATAGCTGCCCGAATTTCCGCGACTCGGCCGGTGCCCTGACGTCCATGTATCGCAATCACCACACCCAGATTGCTTTCCTGCTGATCTACATCCGCGAAGCCCATTCGGCCGGCGACTGGCAAAGCACGCGCAATCAGCGGGAGAACATTGAGGTGGCGCCAGCCCGCACCTTAACTGAGAAGCAGGAACACGCTTCCATGTGCAGCCGCAAACTACACCTGCCGTTTCCTGCGCTGGTCGACGGCCTGGACGGAGCGGTAGAAAAGGCTTACAATGCATGGCCAAGCCGCGCTTTCGTGATTGCGCGCAACGGGCACATCGCCTATGCAACTCGCCTGACCGAGCTGGATTTCCGTCCTTCGGAAATGGAGTCTGCCCTGCGTCAGCAAGCGGCTACAACGAAAAATGACTAGACGCCAACTCCTCTGGCTCGGCGCAGCAACGCCCCATTTACTGGCCCGCCGCGCGACCGCCGAACCCCAGCCGCTCTTTGAAGAAATTCTACCCTCCCGCAGCGGCATCGAGTGGGTACACGACAACGCGATGTCCGTCGAACATTATCTGCCGGAGACGCTCGGGCCCGGATGTGCGTTCCTCGATTTCGATAACGACGGCTGGATGGATATCTATCTCGTCAATAGCGGCCCTTGTGACTTCTGGAAGCCGCCCAAGCCCATTCGCAACGCTCTATACAAGAACAATCGGAATGGCACCTTCACCGATGTCACCGAAAAAGCAGGCGTCTGTGGAGGCACCTTTGGCATGGGAGTGGCGGTCGGCGATTTCGATAACGACGGCTGGCCCGACATGCTGGTCACCGCCTACGGCAATTGCATTCTCTACAAGAACAATCATGACGGTACCTTCACGGATGTCACCGCGAAGTCCGGTCTTGCCACGCCCGGCTGGACTACCAGCGCGGTCTGGTTCGATTATGATAACGACGGCCGGCTCGATCTTTTCATCTGCAGTTTCGTCGATTATTCAGGCAGCCACAAATTCGAGTGCGGCGACAACAAACTAGGCAAGCACTACTACTGCATTCCTCGCGTCTTCAAAGGAACCGCCAGCTACCTCTATCAGAACAACGGTGATGGCACGTTCACCGATGTCACGAAAGGAACCGATATTGCGAAATCGATCGGCAAGGGGCTGGGCGTGGTTGCCACGGACATCAATAATGACGGGCGCATGGACCTGTTTGTCGCCAACGATACCGTGCAGAACTTCCTTTACGTGAATCGCGGCCCGGGTCCGAGCGGTTCCTGGAAGTGGGAAGAGATCGCCATGCAGGCCGAGGTCGCCTTCAGTGAAAACGGACAACCTCGATCGGGCATGGGCGTCGATGCCGCGGATCTTAATGGCGACGGCTGGCAGGATCTGTTTGTCGCAAACGTGGACCAGGAAATGTTCTCCGTGTACCAGAACAACAAGGACGAAACCTTCCGTGACGTTGCGCACCTCGAAGGAGTCGCACAGGCTACCCGGCTGCTCAGCGGCTGGGGGCTGAAGTACTTCGATTACGACAATGACGGAGAGGTCGATCTGTTTCTGGCTAATGGCCATCCGGACGACATGATCGACAACTATTCGCTCCAGGTGCGTTACAAGGAGCCGCTTCTACTGTTCCACAAAGGCGAGGACGGGAAACTGCATGACGTAAGCGATAAAGCGGGCCCAGCATTCCACAAGCCCTTCCCGGCGCGCGGTGTTGCCGTAGGTGATTACGACAACGACGGCGCGCTGGATGTGCTCGTCTGCAATAACGGCGGCGCGCCTGTGCTCTTAAAAAACAACGCTGCGAGCGGCAACGACTGGCTAGGCATCCGGCTCACGGGAGTCAATTGCAACCGTGACGCGATCGGCGCAAAGATCTGCTGGACCGCTGCCGGCAAACGCCGCTGCCGATTGAAAAACAATGGTGGCAGTTATCTTTCCTCGCACGATCCGCGCGAAGTACTTGGGCTAGGCAAAGCGGAAAAGATAGAGTCGCTCGAAATTCACTGGCCGGCTCCCAGCAAGCAAGTAGACCGCTTCACGAACGTTCCCCTCAACCGCTATGTCCGGATCACGGAAGGGCAGGGAATCGTTGGCTGAGCAGGCGCTGCGCCCATCTTTCCATGCCTTCTCCGGTCTTAGAAGAAACTGCGATCACTTCCATGCCGGGTCGAACTGCGTCGATGTTTCGCTTGGCCGCTGCCCAATCAAACTCGACCGCTTGCGCCAGGTCGGTTTTCGTGATTACCGCGATATCCGCGGTATTGAAGATGGTGGGGTACTTCAGCGGTTTGTCCTCGCCTTCGGTGACCGACATTAGAACCGCTCTCAAGTCCTCGCCCAAGTCGTAGCTCGAAGGGCAAACCAGATTGCCTACATTTTCGATAAAGAGCAAATCCAGCTCTTCGAGCTTCCAGCCCTCGAGCGCTTTGTCCACCATTTCCGCGTCGAGGTGGCAGATTGTACCGGTCGTGATCTGCCGCACCGGAGCCATGCTTCGAGCCAGGCGAATAGCATCGTTATCAGTGGCCAGATCGCCGACTAGCGCCGCGACCCGCGCCTCTGTTCTCAGCATCGACAGAGTCTTTTCGAGGAAAGCTGTCTTGCCCGATCCGGGGCTGGACACGAGGCTGACCACGTAAACGCCCGCTGCGTGAAAGCGATCGCGCAATTCGCGAGCAAGCAGGTCATTGCGCTTCAAAACTTTCTGCCGGACTTCAAGTAATCGCGGTTGCGTGCTCATCGATTAACTCCAACGCGAAGACCTCCAGCTCTGAACCGCGGCGGATGTCCGCGCTTGGAGTATCGCAGACCGTGCAAAATAAGCGCTGCATCGAAACGGCCGGCCGCTCCTGCCCGCACGTGGCGCAGTAGAGGACAACAGGGATCTCTTCGATCTCGAGTCTCGAGCCCGCGAGCGGAGTGCCTTCACACGCAAGCTCGTACGAAAAGAGCAGCGCGTCTTTCACCACGCCAGAAAGCGGCCCGATCTTGAGATGGACGGCAGCCACGTGTGCATCCGGCCGCCGCGCGATCTCTTCTTCGACACGTTCAATGATGCTCAGTGCAATCGAGAGCTCGTGCATCGCCTGATTGCTATTACATCTGCTCGATTTTGATATAGCGCCTGATATCCGACCAGTTCATCGCCACCGCGACGAGTACTGCTACCCCGGCAGCGATGCTTACAATTCTAAACATGTTCACAGACCTCTTCTTTCTTTGTAGATTTCTCAACTAATCGCTCAATAACTTGCACGGCTGGATCCACGGCCGCCTGCACGACCTTGCTCAGGCCGATTTCTCCGCTCTCATCGCAGTCGAGGACCAATGGCTCGCAGGCAATTAACAGGACTTTCTGAAAGTGCGCTCCCATGCTCTTGGCCAGCGCGAGGACGCGCAGCGGATCGAGGCCGTGGGCATTCACCATACATGCTTGATCGTCCGCATAAGGTATATCTTCAGCGCGAATCTCGATCTCGTAGAGCGTGCCGGGTGCGCCGCCGCGGGCTGTGGCGTCGACCAGGATCGTGAGATCGTAATCATCTAAGAGCGCGAAACCAAGATCGATGCCGCGAATCCCGATGTCCATCACACGAACGTTCTCAGCAAATCCGCTCGTCGCGAGTTTGTGCACGACCGCCACACCGAACGCGTCGTCGCCCTGAAAGATGTTGCCGATGCCAGCAATCAGCACCGAGCAGGCCGTCATGGGAGGGCCTCCACTTCTTCCGTCGCGAAAAAGAAGCGGTGCCCAATCTGGCGCATCTCGCCGAAATCTTTGCCCGGATCGTCTTCGATTACAACAGCGAAATGGAAGTTTCCTTCGAAGTCCTCTTCGATTGCTTCGATGATGGCGATTTTGCCGTCGAGAAGCGTATCGAAAATATCGGCTCTCTTACTGGGATGAAGCCGGACGCGATCGCCTTTCTTGAACTCGCCCCCAGAATGCATGGGCGGCCTATTTCGCATCGCGCCATGCAGCTCGAGTAGATGCTCTGGAGGACTCGATTCAAGCCTTTCCAGGATTCGCCGGGCGCGTTCGTCCCTACGGCGTATTTCGTCCTTCTCTTGATCGGTCAAGGTAAGGATGCGGAGCGTGAGGATCTCATCGATTTCAGTCGAGTCAAACAAGTCGCCTTTGCTTTCGGGCGCCACTTGCGGATAGTCGTAGAGGATAATGGGCGAGCCGAGCATGGTGTCGCGCGCGCCGCTATCGCCCACCAGCACCGGCCACACGCCCGTATTTTGACAGGCAGCTACGGCATCGCGAAGCTCCTCTGGCGGGTCAGTCTGAGAGACGAATTCGCCGTCGCGGATCTGGAGCACGGCGTGCGCGGAGGCAAGAGAATGCAGCAGCGCGTCATTGCGGTCTGTGGTTGAGCAATCACTTGTGTTCCGAACCCGTACGGTCAGGCGAAAGAAGTGTTCGCGGATGTGCGTTGCTGAGATCTCGATCTCGCCGGTGGGCGCGAATGTCTCGCGATGCGGGTTCCCAACTAACTCTGTCACGAGGAGCGGATCGAGAACCACCCTTTGCTCGATGGCTTGGGATGGCAAGACTTGCAGGAAGCGTATGGAAACGCCGAGGCTCGCCTGCTCTGCGCATATCGCGAGGCACTCCATTTGGAAATACGAGCGATCCGATCCGGTCTGGCTCGCGGCCCATGCAGGCGGATACAACACGCCGAAGTTCCAGCGCTGCTGATTCTTTAGCGCGGATTGGCGGTACGGATAAAGAAGATAGCCCTCGTAGAGAACCGCCTGCGCAATCTTGTCCACCATGTCGGAACTCATGCGACCGGGCGCTCCCGCTCTGCGATGGTCAGCATGCGTTGTATCGTCTCTTCAAATGTTGCGAGTCCGGCACTCATTTTGAAGCGATACAGTTCATCGAAAACATCACGGCGAAGATTGAGGCAGACTGCGTTCGGGTAATGCAGATCCATCAGGCTCTTCCAAACCTGGACGGGCAAGCGAAAGCGAGCCTCCTTGTTCCAGGAGATCGGCGCCACTTGCAGCCCACCCTCGACGGCAGCATAAAAAACAGTGCCGCTGAACAGGAATGTGAGCGGGATGTCTCCATCGGCGATGCCGTGGAAGTATTTGGCCGTCGCCACATTGAAGTCGAAGCTACACGGCACCGTAACGGGATAAACCGTGCTGCCCGAAAAGGCCGGGATGTTCACGGATGTGTTCGCCCAGGTCATGGGCCGCAGCGTGTCTCCCCAGCGGCTAGGGTCGTCGAACAGATCGTGAAGCTGACTCTGCTCTGTCGCACTATAGCGCCGCAGCGCCACTTCGATCTGGATCTGGCAGCGCAGCAGAACGGCCTGGATCGACTGCTCGGGAAACCGATTCGTCACCCGCACCTCAAAGGCTAGCGCCGGCGTGATCATGTCGCGCACGGGATTTGCCGCGACAATCTCAAACGAAAGATCTGGCATACGAGCCTTCCTTCAAGCGAGCGAAGAACTGCTCGATTTGCGCCCAGGCTTCCTCGCCGCCCGAGAATCCGCGCCAATGTTTGCGGACCAGCCCAGTCAATCGATAGCACTCGTCGATCGGGACCCAAAAGTATTCTCGAGCGCCGTTCATCCGATTGATGAGCAGCGCCTCGACATCCGGGTTTAATTTCGCCAGCGCCGGATTGTCCGCCACAAGTTCCTGCCACGAATCTTTGTCGATACCCGATTCGGTCGGCCCGGCAGGACTCGGATAAACGGCCAGGATCTGATCCGAAGAGCTAGAGAGATAAATAAACGCGAGCCCAATCGGAATGCCGAGGCTGTTCCAGGACTGATCAGACAGCCTGAAATCAGGCAGCACGAAGGAGTCGCGGGGCACCTGCCAGTACTTTGTCTCCCCGCTACTGCTGAACAAGATCGCGCAGGGCTGGCAAGCGCAAAGTAAGCGCCGCGTTTTCGGATCTACCAAATGTTGATGCTGTTCAGCAAGGGCGACCGAGCAAAGGTCGCATCGCTCTGCCTCGGTGGGCTTGCGGACAAAATTGCGAAGCGACGCCAAGCCCCGCGCGCTCGAGACATTCATCTCTGTAAACCCACGAGAAGATCGGAAACAGGCACGAAGTTGGCGGGTAGAGGCTCTTTCAATCCTTCGATAACAACCGTCTCGATTTCCGGGGCCGCCTGGAAGATTGCGTTCTCAACGCTGGCGCGCACGGGCGTGCCGGACCAGGTTCGTGCAGAGTCGAATTGCAAGCGCACGGTTCCGGCCTCGATAACGATCAGTGACAAAGTTGCCCCAAGCGAGACGAACATATCCTGCAGCTTGCGAACGGCCCGGTCGATGCGCGTTTCCAGATCGTCCGGGTGCAGATCGTGCAGCAGCAGCATGCTGCTGGTCAGGTCGTCGGCCGCAAATCGCTCGATTGTTCCCCCTCCATTGTCGTCGGCGATCTCCATCATGCGTTCCAGTCCCGCTGCATGGAAGTCGAGTACCGCCTGCAAAAGATCTACCGCAATTCTGCGTGCAACGGGGTCGGGGAGCGACTCGGCCCGGTGCACCAGTTCTTCTATTTTTTCGACCCATTGCTGCGAGCGAATTTCGTCAGTAGCCATTCTTTGTGTGCTCGCTCGTGGCTAAGCGGGCGGCATATTTGGCATACGAGGGTCGATTGGCCCCTTCGATTTCGGACTGATGCTGGTCGAGTCCCGCGCAGTACGAGTGCCGGTTTCGCGACCTGGCTCTGGTCCTTTGCTCTTCAGGACCTCCTCACCCCGGCTGGTGCCCTCCATGTGAGACGAGATCTCGGACTTTTCCGTATGTGGCATGAAGTCTCCTAGAAACAATTCACAGACAGCGCCGATTGAAATCGGCGCGCGGACTGAAGTCCGCCCTCCTAGTGCTGGTTTCCCAGCATGGATGAATGCTGCGTCCTCAGCACCTTCCCATTGCCTAAGTACATATGTACACCGCAAGGCAAGCACGGGTCGAAACTTCGCACGGCGCGCATGATATCGATACCTTTGAAATTATCCGGCCCGTTCTCTTCGAAGATCGGCGTGTTTTGGATCGCATCTTCGTACGGCCCGGGCGTCCCGTAGGAATCTCGCGGGCTCGCGTTCCACGGTGTCGGAGGATACGGGTGATAATTCGCAATCTTCCGGTCGCGAATCACGACGTGATGCGACAGGACGCCGCGAACGGCTTCGTGGAACCCGCAGCCGATCCCCTCATCGGGCACTTTGAAGTCCGTCCAGGTCTTCGTGTCTCCCTTCCGCACGCACTCAAGCGCCTTCTCAACAAAATAAAGTGCAGCCGCCGCTGCGTAAGCCTGAAAATAGGTCCGAGCCCGGTCGCGCTCAAGAGCGTTGCTCCACTTCGGGATCTTCCATTCGAACTGGGTTTCGGGGAGCAGGGCGGTTTTCGGTAGGTTGATCCGGACGCTATGGCCTGTTGCTTTGATGTACCCGATATCAACGAGGCCATTCAACGCTGTTGCCCAGAGACGCGGAAGCGGGCCGCCGCCCGTATCGAGAGCCAAGTGATCCCCGGTACGCTGGTCGAGCCAGCGAGGCGACATCACCCACGTATAATTGTTCTTGAAATCACGTTTTTGCGGCCTCGGGGTGGTTGTCTGATTCCATGGATGCCGCTTATCCACGGGGTTGCCGAGCGGGTCTGTTTTGACGAAGGTTTCGCCTCTTTGGCCCCAGTCGTCGTAGTAGGAACTGCCGAGCAGAATGCGCATGTTCAGGTTGATATCGACGAGATCGTTTGTGACGACCTCGCCATCGACAAGGATGCTTGGCGTTACGTACATCGCCTTGCCCCACTTCGACATGTTCTCGTATTTGTAATCGCACTGGACCGGGTCGTTGAAAGCTCCCCAGCAGCCCATCAGAATCCGACGCCGCCCGACTTCTTCGTAACCAGGCAGCGCTTCATAAAAGAAATCGAAGAGATCGTCGTGTATAGGCACGGCTTTCTTCATGTATTCCACATACTTCATCAGCCGGACCAGGTAGTCGGTAAACAGCTGGTGGGTGGGAACGGTGCCGACGCCACCCGGATAAAGCGTGGACGGGTGAACGTGCCTGCCTTCCATGAGGCAGAACATCTCGCGCGTTAAGCGGCTCATGACGAGCGCTTCGCGATAGTACTCGCCCGAGAACGGGTTGAGCGCGCGCATAATATCGGCGATCGTCCGATAGCCGTGCTTGGAGCTGTTCGGGCAAAGCGTGGTTTCGGCCTTGGCGAGCACGCCGGGATTAGTCTGTTTGACCATTGCTTCACAGAAGTCGACGCCGACCAGGTTGTCCTGATAGAGATTGTGGTCGAACATGTATTCGGCGGCTTCGCCCAGGTTGATGATCCAATCCCCCAAGATCGGCGTTGCCATGCCGCAAGCCATATTGGCGGCGTAGACGGCGCAGGTCGCGTGATTGTCGCCGCAAATGCCGCAGATCCGCGAGGTAATGAAAGGAGCGTCGCGGGGATCCTTGCCCTGCATGAAGATGCTGTAGCCGCGGAAGATGGAAGACGTGCTGTAACACTCGGCTACTTGCTTATTGTCGAAATCGATTTTGGTGAATATTCCGAGACTTCCCACGATCCGGGTAATCGGATCCCAGTTCATCTCGACAAGATTTCTGTTTTTCTGTTCCTGGCCGGTGGTCGGTTCTGCTACAGTTGCCATTTCAGTTTTTTCCTCAGTATGTCGTCGGTTGATAGCCAGTGGTCAACTTAGGTCCTCGATGCCGCCACTTTGGCTCTTTATTAGCTGTGTTGTTGGTGATGGATCGCAACGCCCGCATCATCCGTCCGTAGCTGACGGCAATAGTCGAAGACAAAGTTGCACCGGGCGGCTGATCCATGAAAGGCATGAATTTATCCGGGAAGCCGGGCATCGTGCACCCAATGCAGATGCCACCTACGTTCGGGCATCCGCCGATACCGCGCATCCACCCGCGCTTGGTGACATTGCAGTTCACGACGGGCCCCCAGCAGCCGATCTTAACCAGGCACTTCGGCGAGCCGTATTCATGCGCGAAATCGCCCTGCTCGTAATATGAGCCGCGATCGCATCCTTCGTGAACGGTCTTGCCGAACAACCATGTTGGCCGTAACTGTTCATCCAGCGGAATGATCGGTGAAAGACCGGCGGCCTGATAGAGGAGATAGAGAACAGTTTCCATCATGTTGTCCGGCTGTACGGGGCAGCCAGGCACGTTTACTATGGGTAGCCCACCCGCTGACCGGAAAGATTTGCCCAGATAATCCGCCAAGCCCATCGCACCGGTCGGATTGCCCGCCATGGCGTGGATGCCGCCAAAAGTGGCACAGGTCCCGCAGGCAATCACGCCCCAAGCTTTCGGAGCGAGCCGGTCGATCCATTCGCAGGTGGTGATTGGTTGCCCCGTGTTGTAGTCAGTGCCTTGGGCAGCCCAATATCCTTCGCTCTTGAGGCGCTCGTTCGGTATGGAGCCTTCGACCACGAGCACGAATGGGTCGAGCCGGCCTTTCTCCGCTTCATAGAAGTGCTTCATGAAGTCGTCGCCGACTTCCATAGCCAGGACCGGGTTGTGCAGATGCACTTTGGGCAGGCCTGGAATGGCGCCCATCAGAACGTCTTCGATGCTGGGTTGTTCCGCGGCAGTGATGGAGATGGTGTCTCCGTCGCAACTCAGACCGGCGGTCAGCCAGATAATGTGAACGTCAGATATGCCGGAACTACGCGGAGTGGACTGCGGGAGCGACGTGGTCGCCATAGTCGTTGCGCCTCCTAATGCGGCTTGCCAAGGTACGACGCCGCAGGCAATTTGGATTAAGTCAGCAGCTAGAATTTATCACAGTTCCTAGGCCTCTGAAACGGTTTTTTTACACTATTCCCAAGTACTGGAAGGACTAACGACACACGAGAGAAGAACAGGGCTAAAGCCCTGCGCCGGTTGAAACCCGCCCTCCAAAGTCGGATTGTTGGCAGATCTTGGCGATTGCGCCGGCGCGGAAGGCGGCGTGCTGGGCGTCGGCCAGGTGGTTGATCTTGCGGCGTGCCTCGCAGGACGATAGAGAGGCGCTGGTGGAGCTCTTCGGTTGAAAATTCGAAGCGATCGGCGCCCGGATCGTAAGCTAAGCCTTCTTTTCTCGCGGTCTCGAGCGCCAGAGCGCCTTGATGAAGCGCCTTCGCGCGTTCGCTCTGCGACTTCTTGGAGCCGCTCGACGTCTTTGTCGCGCTGGCGGCAGAGACGATTTTCCTGAATGCTGAGGTTATTGAGCTGGCGCTGATAAGTGAAGAAGCTTTTTGCGTCGATCAAGGCTTGGCGGCCTAATGCCTTATGTTCCTGGAAATCGGCAGTGAACTCGAGGCGGCCCAGCGCGTAGATGCCGGATTCGAGAGACGGGATGCGGAGCAGACGCCACTCGGTATCGGCGATGGATTGAAGGAGCGAGCGCTCGGGATCGGTAAGTGGTTTACATTGTGCTACGAAACGCGCGACATGGGCCTGGTAGGCTTCGACGTGATCGCTTGGCAGCAGGAGGGTGCGGCCAGTCAGTCCTGTTTTGAGAGCATTCAGCGAAGAGGTGGCGCGGCCCGTTTCTGAGGTGGGTCCGGTTGAGAGAGTGGCGTTCGCGCGATTGGCGGCGAGACGGGCAGGAGAAAGTGCGGTCTTGGCGCCAGCCGAAGACAGATCCTCAGGGCCGGGTTGATGGGCGGCGTGTGGCTGGTCGGACAGAAGGCATTTCTCTGCGAGCTTGCGGGCTTGGCGCTCGGCGGCGCGGCGGATGGAGCGGTTGTTCATTTGAGAGCCTGCCAGACGGTAGCACGGCGACGGGTCAAAACGAACTAAGTACAAAATTCTTGGCTGAAGTCGCTGAGGCGGCGGAAGTTCCTGCAGATTATAGGAGTACAGCAGAGGGACGCCGTAGCTGCCGCCATAGCGACCTCGGCCACCATCTGCCAATTCGGCGCTCCAGATCGAGGTCCCACGTTTCGAAGCTGGCACCATTATCGGCGATAATCTTAGTACGTCGATGATGCGCAAGACCGGTCGGGGCTCGTTGTGAATGGCGCAAATCGCGACCCAAGCGGTCTCTCTGAAATCGAAGGATTCAAGATTTTCATGCGCGACTTCGATCCGAGCACCATTACCGATACGACTCTCATGAGATGGAATCTTCCCATACGCATTGGTCAAGCGAGGGTGTTGCCCGACGAGGTGGTGTTGAGCGATCCAGACGGGATGAATTTTATACCTGCGCAACTGGGCGAACAAGTGGCCGATGAGCGCGAACTGACTGAGTTGCGCCACGGTTGGAGCCATACGATATCGCGCGAGCAGAAATACAATCCGGGACAGATCGACGCGCAATGGACACCCGCCACGATTGACGAGTTCAACCGCTGGGCGGCTGCAAAAGGTTCCAAGCTGCGGATGAAAGCCTAGCCAGTAAGCTGCTGCGAGCGCCATGCCATGGATGCACAAGAGCTTCTGGATCGGACCGCTTATTATTGCTGCTGCACTCGCGATCCTCTCGATCATTGTCTCGCGCACCAAGCTGCGCGAGATCTACAAGCGGCAGTTCGGCGAGACCCGCCGCGAACGCTTATTCCTCGCCAGCGTCGGGTTCTTTACCGCCGTGCTGGTAGTCCGCGGCATCACCATGGCGATTCACGATGACGTAGGCCCGTTTCACAACGTGAGCATGCACGGGCGGCATATCCATCATCTAGTGTGGGGCATTCTCCTGCTCTTGCTCGTCGGCTACACTTGGCTGCTCGAAATCGGTACCGGTTCAGACATGTCCTGGCAATGGGCAGGGCGCGTAACGTCGATGCTTTATGGGGTAGCCGCGGCTCTTACGCTCGATGAGTTTGCGCTCTGGCTCAACTTGAGCGATGTCTATTGGCAAAGGCAAGGGCGCGAGAGCTATGAAGTGATGGCGCTGTTCGGCGGAATTCTTGCGGTAAGTGTTTTCGGAAAGCCGTTCTTCAAAGGAATAGCGAGGGAGGTCACGCGTCCGTTCAGGGGGCGCCTCCGCGGATGAGGACGGCTGGTTTCTATACTGGCCCGCACTCCAGCGCGAACATGCGCAACGAGCGGGGCGTAATGTCATACACTTCGCCGATTTTAAACCTCTTCGCCTGCTTCTTTCCGTCCGGGTCATTGGTATCGATCAGGAGCAACCATTCCTCGCCGCCTGGCGAATCGGGTAATTTGAACTGCACTACGTCCGCATGCTCGTTGATGATGATCAGCAAAGTTGCTTCTTTACCGCGCTGCCGGATCCCAGTTGTCTGGGCGCGGCCATCGAGCAGCATGCCGAAACAGCGCATGCCATGATCGCCCCATTGCGCGTCTTCCATTTCGCTGCCGTTGGCGTTGATCCAGGTGACATCCTTCAGCCCCAGTTCTTCGTTATATTCGCCGGTCAGGAACAGGTTGCGCCGCAGCACCGGATATTTGTGCCGCAATCCGGTCAGCTTCTTCACGAATTCAATGAGCGATTTACCTTTCGTCCGCAAATTCCAATCGAGCCAGCTTATCTCGTCATCTTGGCAATAGGCGTTATTGTTGCCCTGTTGCGTACGCCCGAATTCGTCGCCTGCCAGCAGCATGGGGGTTCCTTGCGAGAGCAGCAATGTTGCTAGCATGTTTCGGATCTGACGCTCACGCAGGGCCTTGATTTTAGGATCGCGTGTCGGGCCTTCCACGCCGCAGTTCCACGAGCGGTTATCGGAGCTGCCGTCCTTGTTGTCCTCGCCGTTGGCTTGATTATGCTTTTCGTTGTAAGTGACAACATCGTTCAGCGTAAAACCGTCGTGAGCCGTTACGAAATTGACGCAGGCCCAAGGACGGCGGCCCTGGTGATGGAAGACGCTTCCTGAAGCACACATCCGTTCCGTCAACGCCGAAGCAGGCGCTTTCCCCCGCCAGAAATCTCGCACGGTATCCCGAAACTTGTCGTTCCATTCGGCCCAACCTGGCGGGAATCCACCCACCTGATAGCCTCCAGGACCGCAATCCCAGGGCTCGGCTATGAGCTTCACCATTCCTAAAACGGGATCCTGACTGACAGCTTTCAAGAAACCACTCTGGTTATCGAAGCCGTTCGGCTCGCGGGCGAGAATAGTGCCGAGATCGAAGCGGAAGCCATCGACATTGGTCTGCTCCACCCAATACCGCAAGCTGTCTGTCACCATCTGGATCACACGCGGATGACTGAGGTTGACGGTGTTGCCGGTACCGGTATCGTTGATGTAAAACCGTTTCTTATCCGGCAGCAAGCGGTAATAGCTGACGTTATCGATGCCTTTGAAGGATAGCGTTGGGCCTTTTTCGTTCCCTTCCGCGGTGTGGTTGTAAACCACATCAAGAATGACTTCCAAACCTGCATCATGCAGCTTGGCTACCATTTCCTTAAATTCGCGAAGGCTGTCGTCAGGTTTGGCCGCATAGCGCGGATCTGGGGCGAAAAACCCGATGGTGTTATATCCCCAGTAGTTAGTCAGACCTCTTTCGAGTAAGTGGCTATCGTTGATGAAGGTATGAATAGGCAGTAACTCGACGCTGGTAACTCCTAAGGACTTAATGTAATCAAGAACTTCTTTCGTGCCCAGTCCCTCGTAAGTGCCGCGCAGGTGTTGCGGCACCGCTGGATGCAGCTTGGTGAAGCCTTTGACATGAGTCTCATAAAGGATTGTGTCGTCCCAGCGAATCGGCTTACGGCTGACGCGCTCGCCATGCCAGGTAAAATCCGGATTGACAACTGTGGACTTAGGGACAAATGGAGCGCTATCGCGCTCGTCGAAGATCGAGTCGTCACCCGATTCCATCTTGTATCCGAAGATGGCTGGATCCCACTTCAACTCGCCGAAATGGGCGCATGCATATGGATCGAGAAGTAGCTTGTTCGGATTGAATCGGTGGCCATTCTCTGGTTCGTAAGGGCCATGTACTCGGTAGCCATAGATCGTACCGGGAGTTACATCGGGGAGATAACCGTGCCAGATTTGGTTCGTGTATTCAGGGAGAGGAACACGCTGCTCTTCTTTTTGGCCACTCGCATCGAAAATGCAGAGCTCCACCTTGGTGGCGTGGGCGGAGAACAGAGCGAAGTTCGTGCCTCTGCCGTCCCACGTTGCTCCCCGGGGATGGGGCACACCTTCGCGCATGCGGCTCGCCTTTGTTTCGACCATTGATTTGAATCCTTTTTACTCAACAGGAGATGATTCGCGCGAATGTTTCTGCAATCACCGGCCCGAGGCACTCGCCGCTGAGCCGAAGACGCCTTCGCGCAACTCTTCAGTAAGCTGTTCTGGCGACCGGCTCGGCTCAGCCCGTAAGATTGGGCCAACGGTCACCTCAATTTTACCCGAGCGGAACCAACGTTGACCCTTCGCCTTTAGCTCGCCGAGGCCAGCAAGATGAACCGGAAGCGAGGGCGTACCCAAATTTTTCCATAGCAGGCCTGCTCCGGACTTGAACGGTTGCGGAGTGCCGTCGTCCGATCGGCGTCCCTCAGGGAATACCAGAACACTGTAACCGCGATCCACGGCTTCACCCATGTGGCGGAAACTTTCACGAAATCCGCTGAGCTGGGGCAGGGGAAAAACGTTGAATAGAGCTGTCATCAGGAAATAAGCAGCCGGTCCCAGCAGATCCAGAAACCAGTGGCCCTGATTGCGCCCCTGTCGGAAATCGAGCAGCATCTCACCTGACATCGCAATCGCCACTTTCCGCCGTACCCGACCGGGCAACCCGGACAATATGAAGGCGGCGTCGTAAGAAGTGACATGGTTTGCAACGATCAGCAGAGGCGATTCCGGCCAATGGCGCACGTCGCTCTTGACAGTTGGCTTGGCAAGCAAACGTACGAGCGGCATGGCGATAGTTTCCAAGAACGCGCTTCGGATCGCCTGCTGAAGAGGATGCCACGGCCAATGCGGATAGATGTGCCTATTTGCGGCGGAGACAGGTCTCGTCGAGGCTGGCGCGGTTTTCACTAATTGTTGGACATCCTCGCTGGTTCTTACTTTTTGCAAAGCCGCGTCGTCCAGCCGGATGCCGTACTGCTGTTCCAATTGCGCCTGTAATTGCACGCGTCCTAAGCTGTCGAGGCCGAGCTCAGAGAAATGAGCATCAGCCGGCGGCAAAGGGTCGATTTCGCCCGCGGCAATTCGTCGAGCTACTTCACGTCGCAGAACTTTGCCTGTGGAAGTGCGCGGCAGGTCGCGCTCGGGCCAGACCAGCCAGCGGCGAATTCGCTGGAAGTCCGCGAGTTCCCGATTGGCCGCGCTCACCGCCTTCTCAGGATCACTGTCCGCTTCCATTACCAACACGGCGAGCGGCTCCGGACTTTCGCTCCGATCCGATTCGATTACTGCGGACACCTTTACGCCCGGTTGTCTCGCGAGGCCTGCTTCCAGATCTTCCGGATGAATATTGAGGCCAGCCGAAGTAACGATCAGGTCTTTTTTTCGCCCGCGGAAATGCAGATTTCCGCTCGCATCGAGGTCTGCCAGATCGCCCGTGCTCAGCCAGTCGCCCGGCTGCTGACGGACCTTTCCGCCTTGCCAGACTGTGTTCGAAACGGTATCCCCGCGTACCAACACTTCACCTTCCTCAGTGAGTCGAATCTCGCGCCCGGGGAGCACCTGCCCGATAGTCCCTTGCACCGGCCGGAACGGATGATTCAGACTCACCAGCGCGGTGGTCTCGGTCATGCCGTAGCCTTGCACGACCACGAAACCAAGCGCATTCCAGAACTGCTCGCCGCCCGGCGACAGCGACGCGCCGCCGCATACGAATGCCCAGAACTTCCATCCGAGCAGATGATGCACATCGCGAAAGCGCCACCAGCGCTGCCATGCTTTCAACCCTTTCGCCCCGGCGATTCGCCCAGGCAGATCGGGGAACCGCGCCTGCATATACGCCTGCATTAAATCGAGCACGCGCGGCACTGCGGCCAGTACTGAAATACGTTCGCGGCGAATTTGCTCGGCAAGTTCGGAAGCCACCAAGCGGGGCTGGTAATGCACCTCAGCCGCCATCAGAGGTGGAATCCACAATCCCATGAACTGCCCGAATACGTGGCTCAAGGGCAGCGTGTGAAGAATGCGAATCGGGTGAAATGGCCGCTCATATTTCAGATACTTCTGCATCTCGCGCTCGATTGGAGCGAGGCTCGCCAGCACGTTGCCATGCGTGTGGACTACACCTTTCGGCTCGCCGGTGGTTCCGGACGTGAAAATTATCTGGAGCGGATCCTGCGGAGAAAGATCCGCTATCGGGCTGGACTGCTGCTCAGTGAGGGCTGTGTCGAGATCGTCGAGAACCAAGTCATGGACGGAAAAACTTGAGGTTTGAAGTTTATCTCCGTCCGCCACAAGCAAGCGGGGTGAGACCTCGGCGATTACGCGAGCAGCGAAGTCGCGGGCACTCGCCGCATCCAGAGGAACGGGCAAAACTCCGCGAAGCATACAACCGAAAAACGCAGCTACCCACTCGGCGCTGTTCTCTCCCCAGAGCAGCACTCGTTCGCCTTTCTCGATTCCGCGATTATTGAGCTCCGCAGCAAAGCGGCGCGTTAAATTTGCAAGATCCGCATAGCTGGTTCTGCTTTGCCTAAGCCCGCGCGGAGCAACTGTCGCAATTTGCGAACCGTGGCGCTCGAAGTCATCTACCAGTGAGGCAAGGTTCTTACGTTCGCCGGAATTCGCCACGCTTCCAGCCTACGATGCGGAGAGAAACGCTTTACCCTCCCGCCCCGGCCGCTTTCCTTAGAGGGAACCGCGTGACCGAAGCTTTGCCATCGCTTTTGCGCTTTACTTCGCCTTCCGCTTTATATACGAGAGTAGGCCCATTCGCCTCTGGCGACGAGATTTTGTTCAGAAAATCCAAGGCTCTAGGATTGCGTGCGGCTATGTACGTCCCGTGAGAGTGCATCTCATGTAATAGCCGAAAACCCGGCTCATCGCAGCCGGTTAGATCGGAGATGTCAACGACGAATTTGCGCGGTGAGGTTTCTACTAGCTCCTCGCGCCAGCGATCGTGAACCTCGGAAACGGAGGACCCCGAAAGGCGTCCTTCAATTTCTATCCGAAATTGGTGCGCTTCATCTACGTAAATGATGTTAACCACGGTGCTTCTTCCTCGTATCAGATCCAGTGAAACAAATTGTGTGATAGCGAGATTTAGGTTCCTTAATTCAGAGTACCGCATGCTGCAACCGCGAAAAAACACCTGGCAGCCTGCTGGCGGGAAACAAATAACACTGGCCCGCATCTTGGCTATGTAGCCCATCTGTAGCCCTAGGCGCGAAAACCTTTTACATGACCGCTAAAATTCTTCCAGGCTCACCGTATCCGCAGGGGGCTACGTGGGACGGTACTGGGGTAAATTTTGCCCTTTATTCCGAACATGCGACTCGAATTCAGCTTTGCCTCTTTGACAAACCGGACTCGCCTGAGCAGGACATCATCGAAATGCGGGAATGCACCGGCTACATCTGGCACTGCTACATACAGGGGTTAAGCATCGGGCAACTCTATGGATACCGCGTGCACGGTCCCTACGAACCGGAAAAAGGTTTGCGTTTCAACCCGGCAAAACTTGTCATCGACCCGTACGCGAAAGCGCTCAGCGGCGGAGTGAACTGGGACTATCCAGTCTTCGGATATAGAGCAGGTGATCCCAAAGCCGACTTAAGCTGTGACGCCGGAGACGATGCGCCAGGGGTGCCGAAGGCGATCGTGACCAGCTCCCATTTCGATTGGCAGAACGATCGCTCGCCCGAGACGCCATTGCATGAGTCGATCATTTATGAGGCGCACGTAAAGGGAATGACTGCGCTGCATCCCGAGGTGCCCGAAAACCTGCGCGGCACCTATCTCGGGCTGGCCAGCGAGCCCATAATCGAGCATTTCAAGAAGCTGGGGATAACTGCCGTGGAGCTGATGCCTGTCCACGAGTTTCTTGATGACAAACAGTTGCTCGATCAAGGGCTACGAAACTACTGGGGTTACAACACCATTAACTACTTCTCGCCCGCGGCCCGCTATTCAAGCTCCGGCAGCATGGGCCAGCAAATTGGAGAATTCAAAGCGATGGTGCGCGAGCTGCACCGGGCAGGGATCGAAGTGATTCTCGATGTAGTTTACAACCACACAGCGGAAGGCAACCAGATGGGGCCCACCCTCAGCTTCCGCGGAATCGACAACCCAACTTACTACCGGCTGAATCCCGAAGCGCCACGCTACTACATGGACTACACGGGAACCGGCAATACGCTCAACATGCGCCAGCCGCAGGTGATTAAGCTGGTGATGGATAGCCTGCGTTACTGGGTGCTCGAGATGCACGTGGATGGCTTCCGTTTCGATTTGGCATCCGCACTGGCGCGCGAACTCCACGACGTGGATCGCTTGTCGGCATTTTTCGATGTAATCAATCAGGACCCCGTTCTTTCGCAAGTGAAGCTAATCGCAGAGCCGTGGGATGTAGGTGAAGGCGGTTATCAGGTCGGTCGTTTCCCGACGTTGTGGGCGGAGTGGAACGGCAAATATCGCGACGTAGCCCGGCGCTATTGGAAAGGCGATGAGGGTCAGGTTGCGGAATTGGGATATCGCCTCACGGGCAGCAGCGATCTTTATCAGCGCGACGGGCGGCGTCCCTCTGCCAGCATTAACTTCGTCGTCGCGCATGACGGCTTCACCTTGAATGACCTGGTCAGCTACAACGAAAAGCACAACGAAGCAAACGGGGAAGGGAATCGTGATGGCGCGAACGACAATCACTCCTGGAACCACGGCGTGGAAGGGCCAACGGACGACTCCGCTATCGTTGAGCTGCGTGAGCGCGAGAAGCGTAATTTTCTGACCACGCTGCTGTTTTCTCAGGGCGTCCCGATGATCTGCGGCGGCGATGAGATATCGCGCACTCAGAATGGAAACAACAACGCTTACTGCCAGGACGACGAAATTAGCTGGCTCGATTGGAATCTCGACGATCGCAGGAAAGCTCTTCTCGAATTTACTGCCAAGCTCATTGCGTTGCGCAAAGAGCACCCCAATCTTCGCCGGCGCAAGTTTTTTCAGGACCGAAAGATCAGCCCCGGCGCATCCGCGAAACAGCAAATCGATGGGCATGAGGTGCGCGATATTTGCTGGTATCGCCCGGACGGCCAGGAGATGACGGAAGACGAATGGAAGGCAGGATGGGTGCGCTGCCTGGGGTTGCGGCTGAGCGGCCGGACACTTAACGACGTAGACCGGCACGGCGAACTGATTAGCGATGAATCTTTTCTCTTCTGTTTGAATCCACATCACGAACGCATTCAGTTCTTTTTGCCACCGTGTACCTCGGCCTGCAACTGGGAAGCAATCCTCGACACGCGCGACCCTGCATTTTGCAGTTCCGCCCCATTAAATGCAGGGGGATTTTACGACATGCTCGCGCATTCGGCGGTTCTCTTCCGGGAAACACAGACACGCGGCGAGGCGGAACATCGCCAAGAGCGAGAAGTCAGGCGCGAGCATGAAATCGAGCTTAAGCATGAGCGCAAACAGGCTGTGTAAACATCTGAGATCATGAAGCAGACGCCGATTCGGGCTCAAAACTTCTGTGAAAACGCTTGAGCTGGACAACCCCAAAAGGAAAGGTAACGGCCTCGCCGAGTGGGCGGTCACGATTCTCTTACTTCTGTTTGGGACCACGACCCTCTGCCAGGCGTTCATCATACCGACAGGATCCATGGAGGATACGCTGCTGGTAGGCGATCATCTTCTGGTTGACAAGCTCGCCTATGCCCACGCGGGTACGATAAGCCAGCATTTGCTGCCTTACGAGGAGCCGAGACACGGAGACATCATCGTTTTCCGTTACCCTCCCGATATTAAAGAAACGCTAGTAAAGCGCCTCATTGGAGCGGCGGGAGATCGCATCAGGATTACGAAGGGTGTCGTTTACCGAAACGGAGTCAGGCTTAATGAGCCATACGTGTATCACAAATATGCTTACGATCCCGCGCTCGATAATTTCCCTTGGAAATGCTGCCGACCCGTGAAGGAAGACCTGGCACGAACTGCACAACAGGCAATGCTTGAGCAGAACCTTAAGTCAGGAGAACTTGTTGTTCCTGAAAACCAGTATTTCGGAATGGGAGATAACAGAGACAATTCGTCTGACAGCCGGTATTGGGGATTATTCCCAGGGAAAACATCATTGGCAAACCGTTTCTGATCTACTGGTCGTATCGCGCATCTACCGAGGACCTGACTGGCGAGTCAGCAGGTTCAATGCTCACGCATGCAGTCGACCTGGGCGAGCACTTCTTTACCCGGACGAGATGGGACCGAAGTTTCAAGCTAGTGCGCGGATTTCCTGATTCCGAGTTGCCCAATCGCCCAATATCCATTAGTCGCGGCAACCTCACTCCTTAACGGCGACATGCTGGTTTGAAGGTGCCGCAGAATAACAGCACTTCATTCGGTTGCAGCGATCAATACTCCATAGGGGGCGATCGCGAAGGTCTGCGACGGCGGAACGCTGGTTGACGGACTGGCCATTAATACTTCACGGAAGGCTGGCCACTTACCTGGCATTCCGGTGATGCTGACACGCTGCTCTTTCGGGCTCGTATTCAAAACGATTAGCGCAATGTTCTTTTCTCCGGCATTCCGCCCGAATGCGAAAACGTCCCGGTTGCCTGATTCCAGCGGTATATAAGCACCGTCGCGAAAAGCCGTGTTTTCGTGCCTGAGCTTCAGAAGATTGGAGTACCAGACGAATATGGAATCGGGATTCCCTTTCTCACTCTCGAAGTTGTAACGTTGAGCCCCCGATTCCACCGGCAGCCATGGCGAACCCTTGCTAAAACCCGCGTTCACTTCCGAATTCCACTGCATGGGTGTTCGTTCTCCATCGCGATCATCGGCGCGAGGACGCTTCGGCCCGGTCGGCACTTGCTTCAGTTGAGCGGCGGGCATAGTCCCCATGCCAATTTCCTCTCCGTAATACAGCAGGACGCAGCCGCGCTGAGCAAGCGTAAGTGTGGCCGTCAGTTTCGCGATCTGGTCGTTATGTATTCCGTCTCCGAATGTGCTCCACTGCCGGCCATGGTCATGACTGCTCAAAAAGAAAACCGGCGTTCCCTCGCCCAGCTGAAGCTGCGCTGCGTCGACCTGCTTCTTGAAGAGTGCCGCGTCCAAGGTCGTAAGATTTCCGAATAGAAAATCCATTGGAAGTTGAATTTCGTCGTGGTGCTCCCCATACACCCTCGCCAAATCTTGAATAGTGGCTGTCGAGGACTCACCCAAGAGCACGGGATTTCCGGGATAGCCGTCCAAGATCTTTCGCATTTCACGCAAGACTTGATGGTTCTCCGGCCGGCCTGAATTGTAAGGCTCCAGAGCCGCCGCCCCGCCTGCCTGGGGAGGATTTGGGTCTTCCGGGAACGCCGGATCCTCAAAAAGGTAAGGAGTGGCATCCAGCCGAAAACCGCCTGCACCGTGATCCAGCCAGAAGCGAACAACGCCGTACATCGCCTCGCGCAGTTCGGGATTCCGCCAATTTACGTCCGGCTGCTGGGGCAAGAAAACGTGGTAATACCACTGCTGAGTGGGAGCGTCCCACGTCCAGGTATATCCGCCGAAAATAGAGGTCCAATGCGTAGGAGGCTGCGTAGGGCCTCCACCGCTCCGCCAAACATACCAGTCGCGCTTGGGATTAGTCCGTGAGGACCGCGATTCCTTGAACCAGGGATGCTGATCGGAGGTGTGATTCAAAACGAAGTCGATCAGAATGCGAATGCCTCGCTTGTTCGCCTCTGCGACCAGCCTGTCCCAGCCCTGAAGCGTTCCATATTCCGGGGCCACGTTCACGTAGTCGGAAACGTCGTATCCGAAGTCGAAGTTTGGGGAAGGGAAAAACGGCGTGATCCAAATCGCGTCGACACCCAACTGTTTAAGATAGTCCAGCCTTGCCGTGATGCCATTCAAGTCGCCGATTCCGTCTCCGTTGGTGTCCTGGAAGCTTCGCGGATAGATCTCATAGATAACCGCGTGATCGTACCAGCTGGCGCCATGATTTTGAGCTTTACAAACGGAGCCGATCCAAAGCACTACCATGAGGAGCAATATCGAGGACTTCATTTGAGACATGCTACTACTGCCCCACAAGTTTCCCCTAATCCAGGTTCGTTCGTGTAGCACCTTCGGGAAGGCCCGCAACGATCAAGCAAACCAGCCCTGATTTCCCAAAAGCGCACAGCGTAGTCCCAATGTCAGATTGGTTTTGCGGCTCCCACGGACGTCTGTCATTCATTTTGGGCATATTCTGACTGCGAAGCTTGGTTCATGAATTGCGTAAAGAGAGTCGAAAAGAAAGTGTTCTATGAAGCAAAACATCCGGGATGTGGTTACGGGCGAACTGACACTGGAATATTTTGTGAGGCGGTCCACTGAGGGCTGGAAAGTGGCCAGTATAGAGTGGGTGCGCGAGGCTGGCGAGTACAAGACGTCAGCCGAGCTGCCGGATCTCTTGACCGGCTTTCCGGACGTTCCTTACGGCTTGCAAGTTGCGGAAGACGGTCTTCATTTGGAAGAAAATCCGCTCGAGGCCACGGTCCTTCTCCTCATTCTGGAGCAGATTATTAGGGAAAAGCGCATTCAAGAAATCGCCGTGCAATTGAATCTGCAAGGGCATTCAACTCGTGGCGGAAAACCTTGGAGCGCTACCGATGTGTTCAATTTAATGCCACGCCTGATCGAGGCTGGGCCAGCGCTGCTAAAGAGCACCGCTTGGCAGCAGCGGCGCAGTGAGACCTATCGCCTTCCGGTCTGAAGCAAAGGCGTCAATTAAAATCGCTTATTCATTCCGAAGCGCCGCAATCGGATCGATGGTAGCCGCCCGCCAAGCTGGAATCAGCGCCGCAGCTAGCGACACGCAAGTGAGCAGCAAGGCGGCAGCGCCGAACGTGAACCGGTGAAGAGAAGCGTACTCAAAACCGGCTGGAGATGAGACGCGCGGCGGCCACTGCGGCGGCACAACCGACGAGCAGTCCGGCTAAGGTGAGCCGGAAATCTTGACCGGCGATCATTCCCAGAATCTGCCAGCGGGCCGCTCCCAAAGCTGAACGGATGCCGATTTCTTTTGTCCGGCTTCCTGCACTGAAACTGATTACTCCATAGAGACCGATAGCCGCCAGAAGCAATGCTGCTGCGGCAAAGAGACTGAGCAGCTCAACCGCGAATTCCTGGGAGCCCAGCGCTTTCGCAATCCGTTGGACAGGCGTTGCGATGTCGAAAATCGCCTGCGAAGGATCCTGCTTATCAACGGCTTGCGCAATCGCGAGCGAGGCCGATTGCGGACTGTCGGCCTCGCGCACCACAAAGTTCATGTAAGTCACTGGCTGTTGATAGATAGGGCATATAGTAAATGCCTCTGGTATCGCTAGAATCGAAGTTATGCGCTTTTACATGCTTGACTACGCCAATGACCGTCGCCCATGGCTCATGCTTGCCGTTTCGCAAGCGTTTGCAAATCGGATCGGTGTTGGGCCAGTACTTACGAGCTAAGTTCTCGTCGATGATCGTAACCCGCTCCACGCCTGTTCGGTCCGCGTCAGTGAAATCGCGGCCCCGGAGCAGCGGAACTCGCAGCGCGTCGAAATAATGCGCGCTGATGAATCCTCGATAACCGTGCGGGCCAGGGTCGCGGGCCTTTCCGGTCTGCCTTCAATCTAAAAGGATCCGGTCCAGTGATCGCCATTGAAAGGAACTGGTTCGGCGGCAGCGGCGGTGATTACTCCCGGTTTGGCTTTCAGTTCATCAATGACAGCCCGGAAGAAGCCAATCTGCGTGGCATCGTCGTGGTACGCGGCATTGGGTAAGGAGACCCCGGCCGTCACGAGGTGAGATGGGTCAAAACCAAGATTCGCGGTACGCAAATGTTCCAGGCTTTTCGAGAGGAGTCCCGCGCTCAAAAGCAAAACAAGCGCCAATGCGACCTGGCGTACGACCAAGGCGGCACGCAAGCGCAGCCGTCGCGAACCTTCCGTCTCTGAACGGCCGCCTTCTTTCAGAGCCGCATACTGGCCGCCCAAACGTGCTGCCTGCCAGCCAGGCATCACGCCAAAGAAAAGCGGTGCGAGAACTCCCGCCGCGATTACGATTATTATAAAGAGCACACGTAAGCATCCGGTTCGATCACCAGGCCGACGGTGGTGCGCGCAGGAGCAAGTGCGAGGAGAGCCTTCAGAAATACAGATATGCAAGTCAATCCGAGGGTCGTCCCCAGCAGCGCGAGAACCAGGCTCGCCGCAAAGGTCTGCATCAGAAGATCTCGCGTGCTTGCTCCCAGCGCACTGCGCACGGCCAGTTCACGCGAGCGCCCGCTGGCGCGCACCAGCATCAGTCCCGCAATGTTGGTACAGGCGATCAACAGCACCAAGCTTACTGAGGCCGAAAGGATCAGCAGCGGATTCTTCAGATCGCCGGAAGTAAACTCTGCAAATGTCTCTACACTCATGCTCCATTGCGAGTCTCTGGTGTAAACTGCACGCTCCTTGTTGCCGTCTTTCACGCGGTTCGTGAGCACGCGCATGAACTGCGCACATCGCGCAATGCTCACCCCGGGACGCAACCGCGCCACCACGGGAAAAAACTCGTCGAAGCGGTGGCCCTCCGCGCATGCGAGAGGCGATAAACCAAGCGGTACCCAGACATCGGCTTCGCTTGGCCAGCGAAAATTCCCCGGCATCACACCCACGATGCGATAGGGCTTCCGGTCGAGCTCGATAGTCTTTCCAATGGCGGATCGCTCGGCTCCGAACATCCGCCGCCAAATATCCAAGGAAAGTACGACTACGTTATTTGAACGAAGTTGATCGTCATTCTTGTGAAATCCGCGGCCGAGAAGCGGCTTCACGCCAAAGAACGTTGAACCACTGCCAGGTCACCGTTGCCCCTTGCAGCCGCTCAGGCGAATTGCCGCCTGTGAAGTTGAACCCTTTAAGATTCGAGGCAGCCGCCGCCGAAAAAACTTGGGTGCTCTTGCGAACATCTTCGAAACCCGGCAGCGACATGTCGATTCGATTGAGGTGCAGTTTCCGGTAGCTGACTCGCGGAGCAACTACCTGCTCAGGATGGCTTACGCCCCCGGGGTGCAGAGACCGAGCATGACTACGCTGAAGATTGCCGCGTTGCTGCCGATACCGAGCGCCGGCGAAGCTAGAACTGTCGCCGTACATAGCGGGGAGCGCCTGAGCGTGCGAAGCGCATAGGTGAAATCGGTTGCTCGAAACACAACACATTCGATGCACTCCGGAAGCCAAATGCTAATCCGTATCAATCCAGCTTTGTATCAGGTGACTCGAAGGTACGCTGTCCGATATTGGGAAGTCGGGACGCGAGAGTGTCCGCTTTAGCATCTGCCGCCAGGGAACGCGCCTTAGTGAGTGGATGGAACAGCCCTGTCTGTGCTCGCATAGAACAAAACGACCGCTCCCGTCCCTAAGACAGTTTCCCCATTCAGTTTCAGCCATTCATGTTTTGCCGCCTGGGCGCGAAAGTGGTTGCTGGAGACAGTCCCGTAGAAGACAATCTTTATCTTTCGGGGAGACTTCCGGACGGACCGCGCGATGTTATAAAGAACTCTGGCCAGCACGGAACCGCAAAATGGATTGAAGAAAAAGAAGATAGACGCCTCGCCGGGTGGCTCATAGTCCGCCGCATCGGCTTCTAAGATCCGTACATCCCGGCATCGCAGTTTGCCACGCGCCCGGCTGAGGTTATGACGCGCGATCTCGCAAAGCTCCGGCGAAAGTTCGACTCCGATTACAGTTCGAAACGGGTAAGTTGCGGCCAGACAAACCGCGCGTCCCATGCCGGACCCATAATCGAGAAAAACGTCTGAAGGGCCGATAGCCAGCAGCTGCAGCAGCTCTCGCATATCGCTGTAACTTACTGCCTGGTAATGAACCAACTCCGGCGATGTGAGGCTCGTGGCTGTGAGTTGCGGTTGGGGCGATGAAGTTATGCCGAATTCCTGGTCATACTGGTGGTCCCGAAGCCGGTCTACGATCCAGCGCGTTGTTCTTCGAGGACCTCCGCGTAACCGGAACGCGAGTTCTGCTAATAAGGCTTTCAATTCGAAAGAGCCATGCGGTTTCGCCACATTGGCTTTCATTGATCGGCCGGCATGCCGGAGCTTAGGCGGGGCGGATCGGTATCTGCTTCGAACCAGAGAACTCTCCGCTCCGGGTAGTAACGCATCAGCTTCTTGTTTTCTTTGAGCCCCAGATCGCGCGCGAAAACCACGCGTGAGGAATCAATATCAGCAGCGTTCCAAACCCACTCTTCCTGGAAAATGTGTTGTGGCGAGTAATGTACGAAAATCAATAACCGGCCAGGCTGCGCCGCGATCTCACGCGCCGCTGCAATGCGCTTTTGGGGATCTCGGTGATTGATGGCATCCCATGTTTCGTATTGCAGCAGAGCGAGGGGAGCATGATGGTTTTCAAATACATGGATGCTGTACCAGAGGAGAAACTCCGCGCCGCAGAGGAGCACCAGGATGCGAACGATGTCGACGCCTGCTGGAATGCCACCGACCCGAAGGCGCCCAATCTGCCTGAGCCCGGCGACGCTGATTAAAAGGAAAAGGCAAGTTACACCGGCTAAGTAGTGAACCAGCAAATAGGGGAAGAAATTCGTTCCGAGCGCAAACACGACCAACGTCGCGGCCACCCAAAAATCTAACTTATGCCTCAACGTAAAGATAAACGCGGCCGATGCAAGATAGAGCGGAGGCAGAAAGAAGAACCGATAATTGCGAACCCGGTATTCCAGCCGGAGCAGAAATCGCGATAATGTATCCGTATCAGGCCCGTGCATCAGAAGTTGCGCTTTGTATTCGAGAGCCTGCTGAGGTGTAAGCTGCACGTGCGGTATGGCGGGCTTTTGAATCGTAAACGTTGTCGGAACGCCGTACTGAAATTGGCTGAGCTCTTCGGGAAGTGTCGCCCAGCGTTCGGTCACTTGGTTATTCTGCAACAGAGTTAGTAGCAGGGCAGGCGAGATCGCAATAAGGGCAATGAAGGCCGATCGAAGAGCCGATCGGAAAACGATGTTGCGGAATGGAATGAGTAAGCAAAAGAGCGCAATGCTTATCGCAAGGAGTGCCGACTCGAACGGACGTGTCACCAGGTGCAAGCCGAATCCGATGCCGAGCAGAGCAGCGTCACGCTTGCGCCAATTTACACAGCGCCGGCATGCGTATAGCAGACGCGGCAGAGCACCGAAAACCAGGCAGCCGGCCGCCGCCGGAAGCGCGCCGCCCCAATAGCAGTTCATCCAGAGATTCAGCGGCCCAAATTCGATGATCGCCAAGATGCCCCCGAGCAATGCCCAGAGCGGCGGCACATAAGCACGCAGCATCCAGTAACTCAAAGCGCAAAGTGCGCCCGTCGCGCAGAGCACCCCAGTCCAGGGCACGCCAGAAATCAAGCGCCCAAAGGCGAGGATCAATCCTTGGCCAAGCGGATAAATCGAACCGTAAGTCGGCTGCTGCAGAATAAAAAAAGTTTCGAAGAAGCGATGCATCGGGTGAGGCGGATTTGCCAGGCGCAAATGCAGTAGCGTGTCCGCTACCAGAAGATGGCTGAATTCGTCATACACGTTAGGCGTGGGTACTGGATGATTTGGCAGCAGCAGTAAGCGGAGCGCAATAGGGGCCAGGAACAGTGTCAACATCGCTAAGCGTGTCTTGGCGGCGAAAGAAGCTAGCGACTTTTGTAGCGCGGGAGTCCAGATGAAAGCCGAGAGGATGAGAAGGGCCGCGAAGAAGAACTCGAGCCAGTCTGCTCCGCCGAAGCCGGTCGCGCTGTCTGGCATGTGCGCTAATTCCTACGGCCGATCGCGATCAGCGATGTGGGCGGAAAGGGAAGATAGCGGTCAATACGCCGCCATACCGGCACCAGCGCATCGAAGCATCGAAGCTGCGCATTACTAAACGTTCTCCGCCGCAGAATGCGCGAGTTCAGAATCCAAGCTGGATACGTGACGCGATTGAAGGGGATAACCTTTGCAACACGAAATCCCGAGCTAGTCATCTTGCGGGTAAGCTCTGACTCTGAGTAGCGCCTCTGGTGAAGCAAAACTTCATCCAGGCTACCGAAAGCCGCGCTGCCCTGTGGCACCAGAATAATCGCCTGCCCTTCGGGCTTCAGAGCAGTGAGAATGTTTGCAAGAGTCGCTTCATCATCCGGTATGTGCTCGAGCACGTTGAGGCAGATTACAGTATCGAAACTCTTTCGGAACGCCACGAAATCACGGGGATAGGACGCTTCGCAGATAGTCGTTGCCACGTTTGAGCTTTGCTTGAGTCTGGCGCGCAAAAAGTCGAGATGCTCGCCGTTATTGTCCGTCGCGACATAACGCGTGCGCCCCGGGCAGAGAAACTGTGTCAGATTGCCGATCCCGGCGCCAATCTCCAGAACGTCACTTTGCACGAAAGGCTCGACGGTATCCGCCATCCAGCGATTGAATCGATGCGCCCGCGCCATCTGCCGCAAAATGGCGGTACCGGGATCCGTCTTTTGGCTGTTAGAAGGCAAACTCAGCGTACGGATTCGAAGGAATTCGCCGCCGGACTGTAAGCAGTCAATTTAGGCGGCCGTGCATCTGGCTGCAGTATCCAGGTTGTGCGGGAAGGGAAGTAACTCATCAATCTGCTATTCTCCGCTGCGCCTAGATCGAGAGCCCAGACAATCTTTGAAGAGTCGATACTGGCGGCGTTGCCGATCCACTCCGCGAAGCGATGTTGCGGTGAATACCGAACGAAGACCAGTTGATCGCCGGGAGAATCGCTGAGCGTGTTATTGACGGCAATCCGTCCCTCGGGATCGCCATAATCGATGAAGTCCCAGGTCTCCTGCGCGGTGGCCGGCAGCAGACTAGGATTGCCGGAGAAATGCAATCCGTACCAGAAGAGAAAATGCGCAAAGCAGAGCAGCAGGGCCATTCGCGTTGCCAGCGCTCCGGCGAGAACGCCACGCCACTCAACCCGCGTTAAGTTCTCGAGCCCTTGCACGGCGATCAGCACGACAAGACAAGTAATCGCAGCGACGTAATGGGGGAAGAAGTACGGATACAAGTTTGTTCCAGCGATGAAGACCGCGACACTTGCGAGAACCCAGACCCATTGCGGTTGCCTTAGACTTGGCAGAAAACACCCGACCGCGAAGTAAAGCGGAGCAAGCAGAAAAAAGCGCAGGAATCGCAACCGGAACGCGAGCCGTTCAAGATACGATCCGAGCGAATCCGTGCCGGGTCCGTGGATGGCTGCTTGCGCACGATAGTCGAGTTCCTGCTCTGAGGTCAATACTCGATGCGGAACCGGATTCAGCTCCCAGGTGAAAGTCGCGGGTACGCCGTATTGATAGCGACTGAGTAAGTAAGGAAGAGTGGTCCAGTCACCTGTCACGCGCTTGTTCTGAAGCAGCGTGAGTCCGACGGCGGGACAAAGAGCGAGACAAACGATGGCAAGATTTCTCGCTATAACTGGCATCCGCGAGCGAGGACGCAAGCAGAGAATGGCGAATAACAGCACGCAGATAGCCAGTAGGGCGCATTCGAACGGCCGCGTCAGCAATTGCAAACTCATCCCCAGTCCGATGAGAAGAGCGCTCCGTTGCGCGTCGCGGGACTGATCGCCGTGGAGCGCGGTGCGCAACCGGGGCAGAGCACCGAACACCAAGCATCCCGCGGAAGCTGAAACTGCGCCGCCCCAGTAGCTGTTGGTCCAGACGTTGAGGGGGCCGAACTGGATGACGGCGAGCATCGCTCCGACGAACGCCCATCGCGCGGAGGTCCAGCCAAGCAGCATCCAGTAGCAGAGCGCGGAAAATCCCGCGCTCGAGAAAAGCACGCCGGCCCAGAAGTTTCCGAAAACCAGGCGTCCTAAAGCAAGCACAAACCCTTGTCCGAGTGGATAGATCGAGCTGTAGGTTGGCTGCTGCAAGACAAATACAGCTTCGAAGAACTGATGAAGAGGGTGAGACTGATTGGCCAGCCGAAGATGAACTAGCGTATCGGCAAGCAGAACATAACTGAAGTCGTCGGCTCCACTCGGAATGGGGACCGGCGAAGACCCGAGAAGCGCCAATCGCAGGAGAATACTCAGACCGCCAATTACTGCCATGGCGAGACCAGTTCGCCGGGCGATCTTACTCACATATCGGTGTAAGGCCGCCCGCAACACGACGCCAGCTGTTAGCGACAGCGCGAAAGCAAGCAAGACACAGTCCGCCACCCCGAAGCCGAGTGGATTATGCAGCGGGCGAAAGGACCGGAACAGCTCGGCGAGATACATCTCTATGATTCTGCTATATGCGTCCGCTTACCGGCCGCAATCTGGCTACTTGCTCTGGTGGGCGATGATCTGAGCCTTAATCTTCTCGTAAGTCGCGTGTGGAATCACTTTCTTCGTGTCTAGGTCGGTCTTCGAGCGGTAGGGACGCCCGGCAATGATCTTTTGCGCCAGTGCCGAACCGATCCCGGGCAGCGTGTCGAGTTCGTCTGCGCTCGCGCTATTGATATCGATCAGCGCCGCTTTCGCGGAGGCGGCAGAGGTAGAGCTTTGAGCCGTGGATTTCTTCGTGGAAGTGCTCTGGGCAGCAATTAGTACTACCGTTGTGAGAAGAATCATGAACCAGCGCAGCAACTTCATATCAAGGGATTCTACCAGTGAGGTCTTAATGAACTTTGTCTGTCGCACAACCGGGCTCCCGACCCGCGCGCAATTTTCGCAGAAGTCTCCGCCTCCTCTGGGCGGCCCCTAGCACTGGCCTATGCGGTTAAGGCTTGAGGCCCGCGCCCGCATCCGGACCAGCTGGTAACGCCCGGATTACTACAGGAACCTCCAACAGGGAAACGCTCGGGAACTCGGGCTCCACGACTGCGGGTACTGCTCGTCCCACCCTGCCTCGCGATAACCGTTAAACTGCCTTTTCGGATGACCTGCGTAATCTTACAGCCCTCGTACATTCCATGGCGCGGCTATTTTCACCAAATCCAAAAAGCCGACCTGTTCATCTTCTATGACGACGTGCAATACGACCGCCATGGCTGGCGCAACCGCAACCGCATCAAGACCCCGGCAGGTCCTAAGTGGTTGACCATCCCGCTACGTTCCACCAGCGCTCGTCCGCAAGACACTCTCATTCGCGATATGCAGATCTCGCCGCAAGAGCGCTGGAGCAAAACACATTTCGAAACGCTGCGTCATAACTATGCGCGAGCTCCTCACTTTGCGCGCTACCGACCCATGCTCGAGCGCTGGTACGCGAAAGTTCCGGATTCTCTCGCGGACTTTGCCATAGCAACCACTGTCGAACTCGCTGGCGAACTCGGCATCTCGAACACCCGGTTCATTCGTAGTTCAACACTCGATTGCGAAGGCGCGAAAACTGACCGGCTGCTCGCGATTCTGCAGAAAGTTGGCGCGACACATTACATCAGTGGTCCGGCTGCGAAAGGCTATCTTGATGTGGCCGTCCTTACGGAGGCAGGCATCAGCGTCGAGTGGATGATTTACGATTACCCCGATTATCCGCAGCTCTTCCCCCCCTTCGATCCTCAACTCTCAGCGCTTGATTTGCTGCTAAACACCGGACCAGAAGCCGGGAAGTTTATCTGGGGTGGCGAGGGTACCGGAACTTCCCTCGCGTAACAAGCACGGGCATTCAAAGTACACTCTGGTAAGGGCATTCCGACGCTATCGGAAGCCACTTTGGGGAGGATTTCTACGGGGCTTAGGTCAGAAACGGCGATCCCGTTCAATTGCATCAGCAAGGTCGGTTCGGAGGCGAAATACATTGAGCAGGCTTACGAAGCACTGCACATTTGCGGTGACGGCATTTTTACGCGCAAGTGCCATGGACTGCTCGAGTCTGAGCTGGGAGTAGTGAAAGCCTTGCTGACAACCTCGTGCACGCACGCACTCGAGATGGCGGCGCTTTTGCTCGATCTTGCGCCCGGCGACGAAGTGATTGTGCCATCGTTCACCTTCCCCTCCGTCATCAACGCCTTCGTGCTGCGCGGCGCTAAGCCGATTTTCGCCGACATCCGCGGCGATACGATGAACCTCGACGAAAGCTTGCTTCCATCGCTGATTTCTCCACTCACCAGAGCCATCGTTCCCGTTCACTACGCCGGTATCGGCTGCGAGATGGAGCAGATCTCGACCCTTGCCGAGGGCCACGGTATCGCGGTGGTGGAGGACAACGCCCATGGTCTTTTCGGCCGTTACCGCGGCAAGCCGCTCGGCACCTTTGGATCTTTAGCGACCCAGAGCTTTCACGAAACGAAGAATTTTAGTTGCGGAGAGGGCGGCGCGCTGCTGATCAACGATCCTTTGTTCATCGAGCGAGCCGAAATCATTCGCGAAAAGGGCACCAATCGCAAACAGTTCTTTCGCGGTCAAGTCGACAAATACACCTGGGTAGACCAGGGTTCAAGCTACCTGCCTTCCGATATACTCGCCGCCATTCTATACGCTCAGTTCGAAGTCAGAGAATCCATCCAGGCACGCAGGCGGGAACTCTGGCTCGCCTATCGGACCCGCTTATCCGCCTGGGCGGCAAGCTGCGGCGTTCAGCTGCCATTCGTGCCGGATCACTGCGAGCAGACCTACCATATCTTCTATCTCGTCATGCCGGATCTGGCATCACGCACCGCTCTGATCGAGCACCTCAAATCGCGCGGCATTCTGAGCGTATTTCATTACATGCCACTGCATCTCTCGGAAATGGGACAGCGTTTCGGCGGACATCCCGGACAATGTCCGGTTTCAGAGCGAATCAGTGATCGGCTTCTGAGACTGCCTCTCTATAGTTCACTCTGTGACTCGGACCAGGCGCGTGTCATCGAAGCCATCCACGCATTCGAGATGCCTTGCTGGCCTCTCCTTGATCCCGACGTGAATCGGCCCGAGCCTCTGCCTTGTCTTTAACGCGCACTTCGAACAGCGTTTTGTCTTTATAGGGCATCGCATATTTCCTCAGCGGAGTAATTGCAGCGCCATCCGCTCTCAGCTTGCGCAAGAGCCAGTCTTCCGGATAGTCGTAGGTGCCGAAGACCAGAAAATCCGGATGAGCCTGCGTGAACTGCCGGTACGATTCGATCGTCCCCGGGAGCTTGAATGCTTGTTGAAAATCGCTTATGTCTTCGAAGATTGTGGCATGCGCAAACTGTATGGCCGCCCTGCGATCTTCCAGATAAAAAAGTCGCGAGACCAGGGCCGGGCTCTCGTACTGACCCATCTCGACAAACGTCAAGCCGCTCGCCGCCACAATGGGCAAATCGGGTTTGACATCCTCAAGCGCAGCCGCGTTCCAGGGAACAGGCTGGACCAGCATGTGATGCCAAGGCACAATTACACGCTGGATCGATACGAGCGCGAAAGCTGCCCCAATGGCCGCATACCCGGCGCGGGGGATTCGTTGGAAGCCCGTCGCCACAGCAAGGGCGCACAAAAAATACAGCACAACCACAGAGCTCATGCAGTAACGTCCCCAAAATGGTGCCTGATCGAGCATCATCATCAGATCGACCAGAACCGGCACCGCCGCGAGTATTGCAAACAGTGGCCATTGTCCTCGCCACCATGCCGGAAGTCGCCACGCCCATCTGTGTTTCGCTGCCAGGAAGGCCGCCAGCGTCGCCGCGCTCCAGCACCAGAAGACATCCTCAAAAGTGTGCCAATAAAAAGATGCCAGTTTGCCAGGCGAGGCCTGGAAGGCAAAAGGATAATCCGTGATCGTTCGAAAGCTGGCATAAAACGGCAAATAAAGAAAGGTCAAAAGGATCGGCAGAAAAAGCGCCGTCCAGAGCGGGTAATCCGGCTTCCTACGTTTTACATACCGCCAGATTTCCGCGGCAAAGAAACCCAGCAGCGAGAGCGGTGCGAGCACGTGGGAGCTCACGAGTCCTAAAGAAGCTACGGCAACTCCTGTGAGAACAAGCCGGCTACGCCGTTTCGAAACTGCTATGTCCCAGAGCAACAGTAGAGCGCAGAACCAGAAACAAAGCAGAGCATACGGGCGCGCTTCGGTGGCATACCGGAACATGGGGCTGTACCAGAACAAGAGGACCGGCAAGGCAGCAAAGGCCAAGCCCAGCTTGCGGATACCGTAGAAAAACAGCAGCACGCCCGCGAAATAGAACTCGATCGCCGACGGAATGCGAATTGCTGTAAGACTCCCGCCCGACAGACGCAAAGCCGCGTGTGCCAGCACATGGAGCAATGGAGGATTCAGGTCCCAGCGCTTGACCAGACAGAACAACCGGCCGAGCGTAGGAGCCTGCGCGATGTGATAAGTCAGTAGCTCATCGAACCAAAGGTGACGTCCGATCTCGAGCCGGACAAGAACGCAGTAAAGCGCCGTGAGGCCGCCGAGCACCGCCCAACAGATACCGGGAACTCTGCGATAGAAACGAGCCGTTTGCGGCGTCTCTTTTAATGCGCAGTCACTTTCCACCATTCCCCGTTGCTCCGAAGTTACTCTACCTGCGAGTGGAATAACAAGTCTGTCGCTCTCGGCAGGGGTGCCCGTACCGGCAGTACTTTTCGCAAAATGCCCAGGTTTTTCAGGTTAGCCCCAGCTTTCCCGTGAGCCGAATACGATAGCATCACCGTATTCCGATGAGCACACAAGTCAGGCAGTCCAAGCCCTTCGTTCCGGAACACCTGGTAATGCGAGAGCTCACGCTGCGCGCCATTCTCCTCGGTCTTTGCATGACCGTGATTCTCGGTGCTGCAAATGCTTACCTAGGTTTACGGGCGGGCATCACGGTAGCGGCAACTTATCCGGCCGCCGTCATCAGTATGGCGGTGCTGCGCACCTGGAAAGGGTCGCTGCTTGAAGAGAACATCGCGCGAACCAGCGGCTCCATAGGCGAAGGGGTCGCGTCGGGCGCCATCTTCACGATTCCCGCCTTCCTGATCGCGCACGCCTGGCCTTCCTTCGGCTTTGCCGACGCCTATTGGAAGACCACCGCTCTCATCCTGGTTGGCAGTGTTCTGGGCGTCCTCTTCATCTCGCTGGTTCGCCGGGTCATGGTGGACGACCCCGAGTTGCCTTTTCCTGAATCGATCGCAGCTTCAGAGATCCACAAAGCCGGCCAGCGCGGAGCGGAAGCGGCAAAGTTCCTGTTCTGGAATATCGGAGTCGGCGGCCTTATATTTCTGCTCGGGCGCTTTGGCTTTTTTTCGGCCGATGCCGAGTTCGCGTTGCCAATCGGCCAGCTTGGTACCAGCCGTGTACGGCTGGGCGGCGCTGGGTCGAATAATCTGCTCGCCGCCGGCGGCACCACGGTCTTTTCCGCTCCCAGCGTAAGCCCGGCGTATTTGGGGGTTGGCTATGTCATCGGCGCGCGTCTGGCGGCCTTGCAATTCTCCGGCGGCGTACTCGCCTGGGGTTTTGTCGTACCGCTGCTGATTTACTTTCTCGGCCCGCAACTCCACGGCTTTCTCCCGGCGGGTGCGCCTGCCGGCTCATGGAGCGATCTCGCCAATAGCGTCTGGCGCTACATCGTTCGGCCGATCGCCGTCGGAGGCATGCTCGTTGGCGCTGCTTACACCCTGTTCCGGATGCGCGGAAGTCTGGTCGCCGGCCTTGGACGGGCATTCGGGGATATTCGTCAGACTGCTGAACAAACGGCCGCGCTCTCCCGCACCGAACGCTATATGAGTTCAAAGGTCGTATTCTCTCTAATCGCCGCCGTGTTTGCTCTCATGATCGCTCTATACATTTACTTCTCCGGCCAAGTGCTGGGCGGGGTTGTCGCGGCTGTAATCATGCTGATACTCGGGTTCTTCTTTGCCACCGTCTCGGGAAGCCTGTGCGGCATGATCGGGTCCTCCAACAATCCCGTTTCCGGTCTGACTCTCTCGACGCTTATCATTGCGGCGCTGCTGATGATCTCGCTAGGTGTCTCGGGCATCGGCGGCGTGGCGGCCGTGCTCGGTGTTGCAGCTGTCGTCTGCGTCTCTTCGGCGGTGGCAGGCGAGCTGCTGCAGGATTTCAAAGTCGGCTTCATTCTTGGCGGCACACCGCGCAATATCCAGATCGCCGAACTGCTCGCCGTCGTGGTAGCGAGCCTCGTCATGTATTTTCCCCTCGTGCTGCTGCACGAAGGCAATATCAAAGCGGGCGGAACGGGCTTCGGAGACCGGCAGCTGCCCGCTCCGCAAGCCGGTTTGATGGCGCTTCTCGCGCAAGGCATCGTCGCCGGCGATATGGCCTGGCCGCTGGTCGTCGTTGGCATCCTGATGGGCTTTGCCCTGATCGCCATGAATGTCAAGAGCCCGATGCTCGTCTCGGTCGGCATGTATCTGCCGTTTGAAACGACCTTCGCTATCTTCGTCGGAGGCGTGATTCGCTGGGTCGGAGATCGCTTCGCGCAGCGCCGGGGCTATAACGAAGCTCAAAAAGCGCGGGTCGAAAATGCGGGGGTGTTGACAGCCTCGGGATTGATTGCCGGTGAAGCCATCCTTGGACTGGTGTGGGCGGGCCTGCAGTTCGCGCCGGCCAATGTGCGCGCGCACTTGAAGGTGTTCGACCACCCTTCCTACCTGGTTGGGCTGGGCGTGCTGGTTCTGCTTGCTTTCATCATGATTCGTGGTCCGCTGGGAAGCGCCGGCAGCCCGGACGACCCTGCGCCTCCGGTCGCCATGCTGTAGCTGCTGAACACCTGCTGCCCAGATCGATTTTGAGAGGCACCGCGGGAGGACTCTCTGTTTTGAGCCGGAACGAATCGGAACAAACAAATCGGGGACAGGCTACGATTTCACTAATTCTTCAATACCGTCAGCCGCCCTACAACTCTAGGCAGCCCCGCGTGGAAGACGTCGAAACCAGACGGCCGCCCCAACCACGGCCACACAAGCCTAAGAACGAACAAAGTTCCAACTAGGAGGAGCCAGTGGAGCGCAACTGCCTTCAACAAGACGTCGACTCGCAGGGAGCCGGAGGCCTTTGTTGAAGAGAAAACCATCTACATTTGTGAGGCTAAGCAGAAAAAGCAGAAGAAAAACAGGATAAAGATTAGACACGAGCAGCGTGCTTGCGGCGTTTGTTAGCACCGCAAGCTTTGACACACAATCGCGTTCGGGTTCACCAAGCCTCGGCAAAAGGATATGTTTCCCGAGTTAAATCGTGATTTTTGTCATATCGACCATGAACGCTCATATCCGCAATCGAGGGAGACTATAAAAAAGCTTCCAATCGAATCTCCGCCTAAGAACGCACCCGTGGTTGGGCATTGTGGAGGGGCTGGCTGAAATCGAGTCTGCTTATGCGTAAAATGTTGTCAGAACTGCCGGCATGCAGGACGGATCGCTTCCCGAACTGCTGGCACAGACGCAAAATGGCTAACGAAAGCAGCAATGGAAAAGGCCGTCTCGATCGGTTGGAGGAGATCGTCAAAAGCTCGTCAAACACGCTCAAATTGCTGAGCAGTGCTTCGATGAAGACGATAAGCAGTTCGCTATTTGCGCGAAGTCGCGAAAGAAACCAATGAGCACATCGGCTCACTTGTGACGATCCACGAGGATCGACCGGATACCGCCAGCGATTTTGCGGTGAGTTGAACTTTGATTACTTAGATTCCAGAATGATTGGTGAGTTAGAGTTCTAACTGCCCTCTGTAGACCATATCCTTCAGCCGGAATCTCTTCACTACCGAAAGAGAGCCGAAGCGTGTCTGAAACGTCACCTCCTTATCGCCAAGCGTGATTCCTTCACTGCGCGGGAAAAACAGATGCAGGTCGCCGGTAGCGTTGTCAAGCTTGGCGTCCTCCGGCCGTATGGCGGATTTGCCCCTCGGGAAAAGCCGCGAGTAGCGGAGGACGCCCTCGAGCAACTCCTCCGGATTCCGCACATCCACCGCCTCATCCCCGCTGCGCGAGTTTAACTCAGGCTGGCCATACCGGCCTCCCGGCACCAACCCGAGAATCGTAAGAATGTAGGCCTTACGAAGCTGCTCAGCAGAATAGCGTCTGACAGCGCGCTCGTGCTCGGCGGCCTGCCTAACCGGCAGCGCGCTGTCCCACCGTATCGTCACGTTGAGTGTTGGATGGCCGCTCCGGTCGAGCCGCCCTACACCGCCATCCCAACGTCCATCGGTTGCCCCGTGCTGGCTTGCCATCCCACCTTGCGGGACGTCTATCGATGGTCCTGGGGGCACGTCGTTTTCTTCCGCTAACGCAAATGAAGCACCCGCGGACTGAGCCCAAGGAGAATCGTTCAGCACTCGCTGAACATCCTGCGCTGTCCATTGTTGCGCATTTTCGGTCTTCCAAGGCTGCTGCGACGCCCACAGCGCGATAGCTGTCCCGGCTGCCAGCGCGGTGAATTTAACCATCTGGCCTCAACGCCGCTTTCGCTTGGTAAGTGCCCCAATTGGTAGCTTTTCACTGCCGGTTCCTGCCTCGAACCATTCCAATTTTGAAAAGTTAAGATGTTTCAGCAACATAACCGAGTATTCATTCGTCTTTCGTTGTAGTGGCTCATCAGTACTCCGCCAGCACGGGCACGTAAACTGAATGACAAAATCGCCCACTGTCCGATTTCTTCTTGGATTGCTGGTCACTTTGGGGGCTGTCACCGGGCTTTCGTCGTATTCACTATACCGGCTTCACGAGCTGCGCAAAATGGAGCTGAATATCATCGACCTAAACCGGCACGACTCGCTGCAGCTCCTGCGAGTTCAAAACGACCTCAATTCGGTCGGTATAAAAATGCGGGAGATGGTGGCCGGTGAGTTGGACGCTTTCGCCTTTGAGCGTTATCAGCAGGATTTCGAGCTTTTGCGCCTGGATCTGAACCGTGCGCTGCTCTATGAGTCCCGGCGTACCCCCGTCTCCAGACAACCCGATCAGCAGGCGGAATTGGCCAGCACCCTTCGTCGGTTTTGGCACACTGCGGATCAAGTTTTCGCTGCGGCCGCTTCGGGCCACCAATCTACCGCCAGAAAGTTGGCTGCCAGCACTCTCCCGCCGATAAAGACGGAACTGGCGGGGCGAGTCTCCGCGTTGCTCGAACGCAACAATGCCGCCGACGAAGAAGCCGACAAGAAGATCTCAGACATCTATGAGGGCGCGGAAAAAGATATCTATTTCTTCCTGATGATGACGATGCTTGGCATTGCCGCCACCAGCCTCTATTTGATCTACTGGAACCGGAAGTTCTTTTGGCAGCTCGAGTCGCTGTCACGGCAGCGTCGTATTTTAGCTGCTCGGCTGATCAGTGTGCAGGAGGAGGTGCTTCGCTCTGTCTCGCGGGAACTCCATGATGAATTTGGGCAAATTCTCACCGCGGTTGGCGCGATGTTAGCCCGGGCAGAAAAGAAGGGTATTCCGCCCGATTCTCCGTTGCGCACTGAACTGAGCGAAGTGAGGGCGATCACGCATGGCACGCTGGAAAAAATTCGTAGCCTTTCTCAAATGCTGCACCCGGCCGTGATCGACGATTACGGCTTGGCGAAAGCGGTTGAATGGTATGCGGAGGTTTTTGAACGGCAGACCGGTATAGAAACTACGGCCAAGATCGAGGGAAAAGCCGTTCGTATCACCGGGCAACCCGCCATACACTGCTTTCGCATCGTGCAAGAGGCTTTGAACAATGCCGCTAAACACTCCGGCAGCAAGCGGGCGGAAGTAAGCATGCGCTTCGGAGCAGCAGATATGAAGGTCAGCGTGCGCGATTTCGGGCGCGGTCTGACGTCTGCCAAAAAGGGTCACAGGGACGGCTTGGGATTAATCGCGATGCGCGAGCGCGCAGAGTTGATCAACGGAAAGCTCGACATCACTTCGTCGCCCGAAACCGGAACCGTCGTATCCATCTGGATGCCTTTGAAGCAGGAAGAGTTTGCGTCCGAAATTACAGAGGACCAGAACAGAGAAGAAGAGGTGTTTTCCCGACAACATGAGTGAACAAATAAGTGTTTTACTTGCCGACGATCACAGCCTGGTCCGGCGGGGTTTTCGCCGCATCCTGGAAGACGAGGAGGGGATAAAAGTGGTTGGAGAAGCCAGCACCGGTGTAGAAGCCATTCGCATGTCGCATGAGCTGAAGCCCAAAGTGGTGGTGATGGATCTTTCCATGCCTGAACTCGACGGGGTACAGGCTACCCGCGAGATCGTCAAACACCTGCCCGACACGGAAGTGCTCGTATTGAGCATGCACGCCGACGACAACTACGTTCGGAATGCGCTCGACGCGGGCGCCAGAGGATACCTGCTGAAGAATGCCATCGATGTCGATCTGGTGGGGGCGATACGATCCGTTGCTGAGGGCAAACGGTTTATAGGGCCCGGATTGAAGTACGTCGCCCAGGAGCAGGACGACGAAATCAAGAAGCTCACCGCGCGGGAGAAGCAGGTTTTGCAGCTCATCGCGCAGGGTAAATCCAATAAGGACATTGCTAAACTTCTGGAGTTGAGCGTGAACACCGTCTCTGTTCACCGCGCCAATCTGATGGAAAAAATGAACATCCATCGCACCGCTGAGCTGGTGCTCTTTGCCATCAGAAAGGGACTCATAGCGCCGCAGTAACGCCGTAACTTCCGAGGAGGTTCTCAGCTGACCTGCAGGCAACCTGAATAGCGCCAATCCCCAAGCGCAGTAAAAGGACGGAAGAGGAACGGTCCGGAGGACGTGTCCACCTGCCATTCGTCTTGGCTCTTTGCAACCCAGTTCGCAGAGAGCAATTGCTGTCGTGTGAGTTTCGGAATCTGATCACCAATAGGAAATAGTGGGCCACGCATGAACGCTACGGTTTCAGGATGGCATGGGGAGCTCCAATTCGACACGATCTCCTGTGTCCCACGTTCGCCCGATACAAGCAAAGGTACCAGGATGAAGAGCAGCAGAACTCTGTTTACCGTTTATCTTGCATCGAACCCCGAATACGCCCATTCAGGTATGCGTAAATACAAGCCGAAAGCGACCGGCTGAGATACCTTTACCTCAGTCTGAATCTGAGCGCCGAGCGGATACGAGCCGGATTGCACCAAAGAAATCTGCAGCCCATCGTGTTCCCAGCGCAGGGTCGACGGCAGATAAAGATTCACAAACAAGCCTTTGAACAGCGCCGTAATCGAATTGCCGGAGAGCCGCCCACCAGCCGCGACAACTCGCAACAGGGTTCGCAACGAAATGAGCAAATCGGATTGTGGTCTCACTACTTGTCCTATTTTGGAAGCTCAACTTAGCTCCAATCTGCATCCAACGCGGATTGTACTAATTAGTCGTTTTGCCGAAATTGCTATCGGCCTGATTCCCATCCGCGCCGTAAAGGTTGGGATGATTGAAGATATTATAAATCTCAAAACGAAGCTGTAGACTCATTCTCTCCGCGAGGGCGGTGTTCTTTTGGGAATTGACGTCCGTTTCCGCGAACGTCGGATTCCGGAATTGATTTACCAGCTCATTTCCTTCCGTGCCGAGAGCCGGTGCTTCCCGCAGGGATTTTCGTAAGCCGTGCCTGACGCTCTGGAACTGAGTGGGAGTAATGTTAGCGCACCGTCTTTTCTCCACCACCTAAAACGTCGGCAACGTCTGAAACTGGCACACGACGTTGCAGAAGAATGCGTGCAAAGTATGCCCGCAACGGTGCGGGCTCCATTCTGGCGGTGAGGGTGGGATTCGAACCCACGGAACCCGCAAAGGTTCAACGGTTTTCGAGACCGCCCGATTCAACCGCTCTCGCACCTCACCGATGTCCTTAATTTAGCTGATTTGAGAAGTCCTTGACAAGAGTACTCTCTTCCCGGCATGCGACACGACCAGGAGCTAAACTATTTGACACAGGCGGGCGACAATCGAGCCAGCAGCCCAATTGGAGAAAAGACAAATGAGTCAGCGTAATACCCGGCGTGAGTTTCTGCAAACGGCGGCCGCTTTGAGCGCGGCTTCCAGTGTGGGTCAGGCTGCTCCGCAAGGCCAGTCCGTCCCGGCTGCAAGGGATGCGAAACCAGGTGTGGAGTGGCGCAACCGCCAGCCCGGCATGTTCTACCGGCGCTTTGGCCGAACGAACCTGATGATCTCGGAGATTATTTCTGGCGGCGATCCCATCACGTCCAGCAATTACCAGCATCTGAATCTGGCTCTTGAGATGGGCCTCAACTACCTCGATATGGCGCCCGCTTACAGCAATGGAGATTGCGAGATCGCTTACGGGAAACTTCTGGGCGGCTCGGCGAAGCGGGATAAAGTGTTTCTGCAAACCAAAGTCAGCGCCTTCGGCAGACTTCGCAATCAGCTATATAGCGACGTGTTCAAGAGCCTGCCCGCGGCTAAACAAAATGCGATCATGCGCCGCGTGGATGAAATTCGCCAAAACAACCTGGCGGAAACGCCTGGATACTATCTGACGTATTTCCCCGGCCAGCACGATCAGTTTACCGGTGCTTATCTGAGCGACGCGATGATGGCCGATTATGCTCACCTGGTCGAAGGCAGTCAGCAATTCCGGAAATGCATCACCGATTCGCTGGAGGGCAGCTTGAATCGCGTGGGCACGGATCACTTCGATCTTCTAATGTGCCCGCACGGCGCAAACATGGCGGACGAATTGGACAACCCGCACATCCACGAAACATTCATAGAGCTGAAAAAGCAGGGTAAAGTTCGCTTCCTCGGCGTAACCTCTCATAACGATGCGGCCGGGGTCCTTCGCAAAGCAACTCAGTTGGGTCACTACGATGGCGTTCAGATGGCTTATAACGTTATCAATTGCGGGTTTGTGGATCAGGCGATCCTCGACGCTTCGGAGCGCGATGTCGGCATGATCGCGATGAAGACTGCGCATGCGGTCGCGACACACCACAAGTCTCTACAGCCGATACCGCAGTGGCGCATCGACAAGCTGAACCGCATGATTCCCGGAGACATGAAGGTCCCTATGAAGGGCTATCTGTGGGTCCTGCAGAACGAGCACATTGCGGCCGTGAACTCGAATCTTTGGGATGAGACGTTCGTGCGCGAGAACCTTTCCCTCGCCGGAAAGAAAGTGCAGCTCCAGCCTGCCTGAGCAGCGCCGCTACCCGGTCTTCTTTATCACTTTTTCCGTTCTGGCACTGGTCTTTGCCGGTGCAGCGCAATTCTATGTCCGGCAATATGCGCTGCCGGCTCGCTCGGCTTTCTCTGTTTACTTCGCTTTTGTTCTGCTGTTAGCGTTGCTTTTGGCTCCTGCCTTTTCGCGGCGCGGAACCGTCTCTCAACGGCCTGTGCAGAGGAGTTGGCGATCTTTATTACTCCTGCTGCTCTGGTGCTCTCCCTATCTGGTCTACACAATCGGAACCCACGATTTTCGCTGGGTCGCGCTCGCCAAACTGCTTGCCATTGCGGGGCCGCTGCTGCTGATTTACCGCTTCATTCCGGTCAACAATTCACACACGCTCAACTGGCAGGACATCGTCGTGGCGATCTTACTCGTTGCCTTCATGCTCTCGGGCCAGCTCAAGGGAGTCTGGAACGTACCAGTCAATCTGGATTTCATGAGCCGGCTGTTCCTGGTTACTGTGGCCTCCTGGTCCTGGGTTTTTCTGCGTCCGGTACCCGCGCTCGGATACAGCTTGTTTCTTTCTGGCAGCGTGCTCAAAGAGGCTGCGCTCAATTTCCTGTACTTTACGTTCATCGCGATTCCCGTCGGCTTTGGGCTGCACTTCATCAGATGGAATCCTCGCTGGCATGGTATCGCGCTCTTCTCTTTGAACTACTTGGAGACTTTTCTGTTCGTCGCTCTGCTCGAAGAACTGTTTTTCCGGGGCTTTTTGCAGAATTTACTTTCTAACACGCTGGATAGCTGGGTGGCGGGTCAGGCTATCGTCTCAGTTCTATTCGGGCTCTTTCACATTCTGCACGCCCCATTTCCGAACTGGCGTTATGTGGTGCTCGCTTCGGTCGCGGGCTGGTTTTATGGCTCCGCCTATCGCAAGACCGGCAGCTTGATGGCTTCGGCGCTGCTGCATGCAGCGGTGGATACAGTTTGGCGAACGTGGCTCTCTGCTCATTAGCATCTTCACCTCAGCGCGATGCGCGATGATTAAGAAACAGTGACAGATAAGCAGAAACCTTTCCATTTGATGACCTCCGCCGAGAGGACGGCCGCGCGCATCGCTCAGAATCGTGCTATTGATGAGAAGATTAAGGACACGAAGATGCCTCTGAAGGCGAAAAAGCCGCCTGCCAGCTCAACGGCAGACTTTGTTAGGGCCACTCCGGAGGAGCGTGCGGAGTTGCACGGAAGCTTGGTGCGAAAGGTACAGTCCTGAGAGTTGCTTTTCTCTTTGGGATGTTGGCGGCCGCGAGCATTGCGTGGGGGCAGAGCAAGAAGCCAGCATTGGAGACGCCGAGCGTAGTGCGGCAAGACGCAAAGCCCGCAGCGCAGGGCTTCCCGCAGGCGCAGGTGGAGAGCGGACAATCGCTTTTTCTGCAGAATTGTGCCTTTTGCCATGGGCGTGATGCCGGAGGCGGCGAAACCGGCCCGGACCTTACGCGCTCGAAGCTCGTGGCGGACGACATCAATGGCAACAAAATTGGCCCTGTTGTACGCAATGGACGTTCGGAAAAGGGCATGCCGCGGTTTGCGCTTTCTGATCCCGATATCTCCTCATTGGTCGCGTTCATTCACACTGAGAAGAATCAAGCTGAATCGCAAGTGGGTGGCCGGCGCGGGGTAAGCTTGGAAGACCTACAGACCGGGAACGCCGAAGCGGGTAAGCGATACTTCTATGGAGCCGGACAATGCTCATCGTGCCATTCGCCGACAAGAGATCTGGCTGGCATAGCTAAGCGATATCAAGGATTGAAGCTCGAGGAGCGCATGCTTTACCCGCACGATGCACCCGCCGAGGTTACGGTGGCGCTCGCATCGGGCCAGAGTATAACCGGGAGGCTCGCGTATCACGACGAATTTACCATCGGACTGACCGACGGCTCCGGACACTATCGATCATGGCCTGCGACTCAGGTGAATTACTCGGTCAAAGCGCCTGCCGAGGCGCACGCCGAGTTGCTCGCCAAGTATACTGACGCGGACGTTCACAATCTGATGGCCTACTTGCAGACGCTGCAGTGAGACTGGATGACGCAGCGCTTCGCGGAAGCGCAACGTGTGATGTGATCCGTTTGGGATGTAGAAAGGCGACAAATTTCGATGATTTGATGCAGCGTTTGGGCCAGCCACGCGCGATACGGCTTGGAAGCGAAACGCGAATACCCGAAAAGTGTGTGAGCGATACCGAAAGCAGGACGGATCGAGGAAAAGCTGATTCTTGACGAGTTTGCGGAGATTGCGTTGACGGGCGTTCGATGCCGGTGGATTCGCTTGCCGCAGTATAGACCGAGTATTCGCTGCCGACGAGCGAACCGAGGGCCAACTCGTGCCGAAGGTGCGCGAGGTAGGTATCGCGCTGGTCGCATACAGTCCCTTGGCCGTGCTTTTCTGATTGGACCGATACCAAGGCTGGACGATTTTGCATGGGATGACTGGCACCCCGCAACCTGTTCTCTGGTGCAAACGAGCGTATTACGCCCGCTTCAGGATGACGTGGGTCGCCTCCTCTCCGGTGGTGCTTTGGACGGGCTTAAAGCCGAGCTTTGGCAAATCGATTCCGGCGAAAAGATTCTCTCCTTTTCCAAGCAGGACGGGTGAGAACGCCAGGTGCATTTCGTCAATCTGACCCGCCGTCAAATATTGACGAATCGTCGAAACACCACCGCCAATACGCACGTCTTGTCCACGGGCCGCATCTTTGGCTTGCTTTAAAGCGGACTCGAACCCGTCGGTCACGAAGTAGAAGGCGGTACCGCCTTTCATGGGTAAAGGCGGACGAGCGTAGTGGGTGAGGACAAAGACCGGCACGTGATACGGTGGCTCGTCTCCCCACCAGCCTTTCCATGAATCGTCTTTCCAGGGACCGCGGATCGGCCCGAACATGTTGCGGCCTAAAATCCAGGCCCCCACGTTTTCAAAAGATTGGGCGGCAAAATCATTGTCCACGCCTTGGCTGCCGTCGGCTAAGTGGTGCATCTTGTGGAAGACTGCGGTTTTCAGAAACCATGCATGCACTTCGAGGCCGCGAACGCCGAGCGGATTTTCGCGGTCCTGCAGAGGCCCTGCACCAAAGCCATCCAATGAAACCGAAAATGCACTAACTTTAACCTTGCTCAATTTGAAGTCACCCTCCTATCCGGAGTCTGTCGTACGGGACGGCCTTCGCCGATTTTAAGGCTCATCACCATCTTGTTCTATATCCCACGTTTTGGATGCTAATCTGCAATCAATTTCCGCGTGCCGCGTCATTGCGCGTCTGGAACTTCGCCGATACTTTTGTTGAAAATCAGGACGCCTGAGAGTGCGAGCGAAAAGAATCGCAAGGCAGTGAAATCTTTTTCATCATGCGAGAGTCCTTTTCTGATTCGCTTATACTCCAAAAAACAAAACCTCCCGCCTGTGCAGCGCCTAACCTCCGCTTGTCGGTCGGCTTTCCGAAAATGAGTTGCAAACTCTTCGGCTTCGGCTTCGTAGTGGACCAGGCGCGCAAGGCTTCACGATAAGCTGGACAGGTCTTGGCTCATCTCGCAAAACAGTCCGCAGGCGCTTCCATGGTGGCCACCTTCGGCGAGATCATGCTGCGCCTCTCGCCGCCGGGCTTTGAACGCTTTTTACAGTCTCCCGAATTCGTGGCGACGTGGGGCGGAGGGGAAGCAAATGTGGCTGTTTCAATTGCTCAGTTAGGCGGGCAGAGCCGCTACGTTACTGTCCTTCCGGAGGCGAATTCGCTGGCGGATGCCTGCATCGGGGAACTGCGCCGCTTCGGTGTCGATACCCGATATGTACTCCGCGGGCCGGGGCGGCTCGGCATCTATTTTGTCGAGGCCGGCGCGAATCAGCGGCCTTCAAAGGTTGTCTACGATCGTGCAGGAAGCGCGATCGCAACCGCAAAAGCTGGAAGCATCAACTGGAGCCAAGCGCTAACGGATATCGCGTGGTTTCACGTGACGGGGATCACGCCAGCTTTGAGCGAATCGGCGGCCGCATTAGCAATTGAGTCGTTGCGGACCGCGAAGGCAATGGGCGCCAGCACCTCGGTCGATCTGAATTTCCGCAAGAATCTCTGGAAATGGGGCCGCGCCGCACATGAAGTGATGCCGGATCTGGTAAAGCACGCCGACGTTTGTATCGCGAACGAAGAGGATTGCCAAAAGTGCCTAAAGATAGATGCCGATGTCGATGTCGAGAGTGGAGCGCTGTTGCAAGAAAACTATAAGAGGCTTGCGGAAACGGTGCTCGATCGGTTTCCTAACCTGCAAAAACTTGCGATCACGCTGCGCGAATCAAAAAGCGCTTCTCACAACGGCTGGTCGGCTTGCCTGCGTAACCGGAGCGAGTTTCTATTCAGCCGGCGATATGAAATTACGCACATTGTCGACCGTGTCGGTGGCGGGGATAGCTTTGCCGCTGGCTTGATTTACGGTTTGCTCAATTTTTCTTCCGATTGCGAGGCTCTCGAGTTTGCGGTGGCAGCCTCTTCTTTGAAGCACTCTCTACCCGGCGATTACAGCCGCTTCACAGCAGAGGAAGTGATGGCGCTGGTCGGGAGCAGTGGCTCGGGCCGGATCGAGCGGTAACGATACGTGCCGAATCCTGTAGCGAGCCGCATCCGGTGGCTCCTCATCTTCTGGATTTTTTTGGTCAGCGCAGTATCATACCTGGACCGCGTGAACATATCCATTGCGGGGCGATCCATTGCGCAGGAATTTCATCTCAGCAATATCCAGCTGGGAGGGGTGTTCAGTGCTTTTGTCCTTGGTTACGCCGCCGCTCAGGCTCCAGCAGGTTGGCTGGCAGACCGCATTGGGCCTCGTCTCATCCTGTTGATCGGGGTGGTCTGGTGGGCGGTATTTACGACTCTCATTACGGTTATCTCTCCAAGGCTCAGCTCGGTTTTCTTGGTTCTGGCCGGCATTCGTCTTTGTCTTGGTTTGGGCGAGGCCGTGGTTTATCCTGCTTCGAATTGCATCGTTGCGTCGTGGATGCCGTCTGCGGAGCGCGGGCTTGCCAATGGGCTCATTTTTTCGGGCGTAGGTTTTGGCGCGGGAGTTACTCCTCCGCTGATCACTTACCTCATGATTCACTTCGGCTGGCGAGCTTCGTTCTGGTGCAGCGCGGCTCTGGGATTGATTGTTGGGGCAATCTGGTTTGTGGTGGCGCGCAACACTCCGCGGCAGCATCCGTGGGTGAACGCGAAAGAGCTTGCCCTAATTCAAGCCGGAATGCCTGCCGGGCAAAAAGGCGTGGAGAAGAAGCTTACCTGGAAGACGATTCTAGGCAATCGAGATGTTCTGCTGATCACGTTCAGCTACTTTACTTTTGGATACGCGGCTTACATTTTCTTCAGTTGGTTTTTTATTTACCTGAATGAGATTCGGCATCTCGATCTGCGGCAGAGTTCTCTCTACTCGATGCTGCCGTTTCTGGCGATGACCGCCGGTTCTCTTTTGGGAGGCTTAATCAGCGATCGTCTGACTCGATCACTTGGAAAACGGATTGGCCGGTGTGGCATTGCCGTGTTCGGAATCGGTTTTGCCGCGGTTTTTATCGCGTTGGGAACCCAGGTGCAGAGTGCTCAACTTGCCAGTTTCACGCTGGCGGGAGGCGCCGGCGCGCTTTACCTCGCGCAGAGTTCGTTCTGGTCGGTATCAGCCGACATCGGTGGCCGCTCTGCGGGATCAGTTTCAGGGGTCATGAATGCGGGTGGGCAGGTCGGAGCCGCTATCACGGTATCGCTCACGCCGGCTATTGCGATCCACTCGGGCTGGAACTCGTCGTTTTTGGCGGCGGCCGGCTTGTGCGTGTGCGGATCTATTGCGTGGGTGTTCGTGCGGCCCAATGGGCGTTGAGGGCAGCTTGATTTGTATCGCCAGAGCGGGAGGCAATACTCGCCGACCACGCATCGTTCGTTTGTGCAAGAGAAGATGGCGGCAGAACGCTCCCGACGCACGCTCGATCACTGACGTACACGCCAACCTGGTCATTCGGTGGCGCTATGCTGTCGTCAGCTTCGGCGAAGCCCGACATCGCTTCGGCAATCGGGACATGTAGCCAGAGCGCATCAGCGAGGTCGATCTGATGATCCTGCCCGACGCGCGATTGCACGCCGGCACTCTGTAGCGGGACATCTCCGAGCCCGTGGACCACTGTAGTACTTCCCGGCGAAATCGCGACCTGTTGTCACAGTCGACGCTTGGGCATCGTCTTCCATCCAGGAACGAATTTGGCACGCCGAGAGCGCATGGATGGGGCTATCTGATGATCCTGTTCGAGACCTTACTTCAGGACCTGCGTTACGGGGCACGCACATTGCTCCGCAATGCCGGGTTCACCACCATGTCAGTCTTTGCCTTGGCCCTCGGTATCGGCGTCAATACGGCTGTTTTCACGGCTTATAAGGCATTCGTCACGCGACCTCTCGACGCCCGCGACCCCAGTACGATGGTCAACTTCTCGCTTCGTCTTCAATCCGGTGCCACCAATGGCACATTTAGCTATCCGGATTACGAAGCCTATCGGGACAATCTTCATTCCTTCAGCGGCGTCATCGCGGTTAATATCGACCAGTTGCGCCTCACTGGTGTCGGCGGCAGCGTCAGCCAACGCAGTGCGGCGGACGGGTCGCTGATCGGAAGACTGGGGCTGCTGCGTCCGGGCGCGAGCAATGCCGAGTTCGCGCGCACCTTCATCGTTTCGGAGAACTACTTCGCGGTTCTCGGAGTGGCGGCCCTGCGCGGCCGCACCTTCGAATCCATAGGCGCTCCTGAGCTCGCGAGTTCGCCCTCGGTCCTGGTAAGTGAGAATTATTGGCAGAGGCGGTTTTCAGGCGATCTCGCGGTGCTGGGCAAGAGCATCCGCCTCAATGGCGCCGCCTTTACTATCGCCGGAATTACGCCGCATGACTTCGTGGGCAACAGCGTGGCCGTGCCGGATTTCTGGCTGCCGCTCAGTCTCGATCCGTTGGTTCATCCTGAAAGCAACCGGCTGCGTGACCGCGATGACCCGTGCTGTCGCGTATTCGGCCGGCTCGCGGCCGGCATCAGCATGATCCGGGCACAGGCGGAGACAACCTTGCTTGCCTCTCGACTGCGCACTCTGCACGATCCGCACTCCGACCTGAGTAAAGACGTTACCGCGTTGATCTCGCCAGGCTCCCCGCTGCCCGGCAAGATGAACGCCGGCTTGAAACTTACCATTTTGCTCATCATGGCCGCGACCGGGATGGTATTGGTCATCGCCTGCGCCAATGCCGCCAGTCTGCAACTAGCCCGTGCGACAACCCGTCAGCAAGAACTGGGCACGCGTCTGTCGCTGGGGGCCAGCCGGGCGCGCTTGATCCGGCAGTTGCTGACGGAAAGCGCACTGCTGGGCCTGCTTGCCGGCGGCGTCGCACTGCCGTTGACGTGGACGCTGTTGCGCGTAGCGGTAACCAAGGCCGCCGAGGCCCTGCCTGCCGACTATGGCACGCTGGTCCTCAATGTGAACCCCGACCTCGCGATATTTGCGTACGTCCTTGCCATCTCCGTTTTCGCGGGCATCCTGTTTGGGCTCGCGCCGGCCATTGAGAGTTCCCACTCCGCGCTCTTCTCCACAGTCCGAGGCGCGGGAACTTCGCCGGTTCGCTGCCGCCGACTGCGCGACGTCCTCATCGCGGCCCAGGTCGCCGTCTCGCTCGCGCTCATGATCGCCGGAAGCATGTTGACTCGCAGCGCCATTCACGCGCTCACGATGGAAACCGGCTATGACGACGGCCACGTCGTCGATGTCAGTCTTCAATTTCCAGAGGAATCCAAATACACCGCCGGTCACAAGTCCGTCCTCGTCCGGGACCTTCGCACCCGTTTCGCGGCACTGCCCGGAGTAGCTGCGATCACCAGCGCCCGGGCGCCGGACGACAACGGCGGGCGAAGAGCGGCCGTCTCACTCAATGGAGAACAACCATCGGCGCGGAATATGCACGCGATGCTTTACTACACGTGGGTGCAGGCAAACTACTTCCAAACGCTCGGAATTCCACTGTTATTGGGCCGTGGCTTCGAATCGCAGGCCGGCCAGCCGGAGCACTCCGTTGTCCTCGGCGAATCGGCTGCCCAGCGGCTCTGGCCCGGGCAGAACCCCATCGGCCGCAGCCTGCGCCTGGGCACCGGAGAGCAATTCCATAACAAAGGGGAACTTGTTCCCGACGGGCCGGTCTGGCAGGTAATCGGCGTGTCCCGGGACACGCGCGGCGTTACTTTGGATGGCAGCGACTCCGAGCAGGTCTACGTGCCTTTACCCTCAGACCGGCTTCAGGATTACCCAATTCTCGTCCGGACACACTCCGATCCAACGCCAGCGATGCGAGCCATGGAGCCCGTGATCTCGGCCGTCGATCCCAGTTTGGTGGCATTCACTTCCACTCTCCAGGCGATGCTTCGTCAAACAGACGCGTTCCTCATCGCCAGCCTTTCGGCCGCGATCGCGTCCACCATCAGTCTGTTCGGGCTGCTGCTGGCCTCTATGGGCATCTATAGCATCGTCAGCTATATCGTTGTCCTTCGCACGCGCGAAGTCGGGATCCGCATGGCGGTCGGCGCGCAAAAACGCGACATTCTCGCACTGACGATGCGCGAAAGCACCCGTCCGGTCCTTGCCGGATTGCTGGTCGGGATGGTTCTTGCTTCCGGCGGTTCTCAGCTCCTGCGCGGCGTGCTCTATGGACTCAACACGGTCGACCCCATCTCCTTCGCCGGCGCGTCCCTGTTGTTCATGGCCATCGCACTGGTTGCGACTTGGCTGCCGTCCCGGCGAGCCATGCGCGTCGATCCCATGATGGCGCTGAGATACGAATAACGCTTACAGCCCCCTTCGAGATGCAAATCGTTGCGTCGAGCCTCCGGGCCATACAGATTGAGTTACACTTCCAAAGTCAAAATAGCGGCCCGGGAAGCGGGGACACGGAGCTGCCAGTCGCCTGCATCAGAATGTGTCGATTCCATAGGCGATGGTTTCCAGTTGCCGCTGCCATCGACTTTGGAGCCGCCGAGCATGACGTCCTGCTTGCTTTCGAGCGAAGGGCCAGTTAGTCGAATGAGACTGCCGCGAGGGAAATTGCGAGCACAACTGATACTCACATCGGCATCTTGGCCGGAGTCTTTATTTATGATCGTAACGACCAGGCGCTTCGCATCGGGCGCCACTGCGTAGGCGGTGAGATTCAATCCCATTGAGTCAAAGCTCAATGCCAGGCGTTGCCCTTTACTTGCTTGCGCGAAGGCCAACATGCCGTAGTACTCAGGCGTGGCGGAGTAGTGGCCGTGCTCATCATCGGCGATCGGCGAATACCAGCTGATCCACCCGAGCTGGTTCACGCCGGTTTCCATGTTGACGCCCGCCGCGCCACCCGAGGCGAGGGTAAACATGAAGTCGAGTGCCCAGAGCGCTGAGCCGAAGGTATCGCTGACGCCCTGTTTGCCGCCGCCGCAGAACGAGTTTGTTTCGCAGATGCGATACGGCAAGTGGGAAGCGACTGAAGCGGCCTTCAGCGTTTCGAGTTCCGGCTGCAATTTGGGATCGGGATGGAGCAGTTTGTCAAGAGTACTCGTGGCGTTGGCACACTCGCGGTAATAATGATGCGTTAGCAGCTTCAGATCGCTGCCTTCGTCAGATGCAAAGCGTGTGACCCAATCCGTTGCACTGGTCGCATCCGGCCCCGCAAATGGTGCACTGGGTAGTTCGCGGCGGATCGCCGCCTGGTGGGTTTTGTATTCACGCAAGTAATCGTCATAGCTGTAGCTCTTGGACCGGTGGGTGTGGCCGAAAAGGTCAGGCTCATTGCCGATCTCGAATGCAAGTAGCTTATTGCTTGCAGCCGCACTCACCGCCTGAGCTTCAGCGGCAGCTTCTTGCGCGGAACCTCTTCCAAGATTCAAGCCCCAAATCAGGCTCCAGCCCGTGGCGTCGAGGAACCCACCTAAATTCTGGAGGTTGGCTGCGGTGATTACCGTTGCCTTCGGCGATGAGACCGCAGATCCGTGCGGGGCGAACGATGCGTAATCGGAAGTGTTTCCGCCCACTCTGATGACGCCGCGCGGGCCGAGCGCGCGTACCAAGCGTACGTATGCAAGATTCTTCGGGCTCAGTAGATCTGCAGCTACTGAAGAGATCTCGTAACCGAGTCCGATGAAATCTGGCGGGATCGCGCCCAGTTCGTGATCTGTGACCTTTATGCGGACTGCTTGCGAGTTGGGACGCTGGCCTCGAGCGAGAACGGTGCCATTTTGATACAGAAACCCGGCGGCTCCAGCAGAAGAGGCAAGAAAACTTCTCCGAGTCATGCGATAGCTAATATACTCAAACGGTTTTTCGAAATCGACTTTGGAACTGCAAGTGCAGACTAGTTCTGTTCCGGCCGCTGGCCTGTGACCTTGTAGCCTGCCAGAGGTGAGGGTAGGAGGAACATATGGCAGTTAACTTACGAGGGCTAATTGGAAAGCTTGACGATCCGGCGAGGAACGCACTCGAGGCCGCGGCCGATTTGTGCGTCACGTTGACATGTTACAGCCATCGACATCGAGCACTGGGCTAATACCAGAATGGGCATCGGCTTCGATTTCGGGACCACGAACAGCTCTATCGCGATGGCTACCCGAGCGGGCGAGGTGACGCTTGCGAGATTTGCTACGGCGAGCGCGGGGCTTACGGAATCGTATCGGTCGCTGCTCTATCTGCAACGGCTGCGAGAGGCGGCCCGGGTGACCATTCAATCCTGGAGCGGACCGCAAGGCATCGAGCACTATCTGAATGCAGATGAGGAGAAGGGGCGGCTCGTGCAATCGCTGAAGTCGTTCCTCGCGAGCCGCGGTCTGCAGAGCACGGAAGTGTTTGGGCGCCGCATTTCGCTGGAAGAGCTTGTGGCGCGGATTCTGGCGGATATAAGGGCGCAAGCAGAAGAGCAGTTCGGAATTTCGGTGAGAGAGGCCGTAGTGGGGCGGCCGGTGCGTTTTGTAGGCGCGCACAATGCGGAAGATGACGGCTACGCGGCGCATCGTCTGAGAGAGGCATTGCACAAGGCGGGATTTACGGAAGTGAGATTTGAATATGAACCACTCGCGGCGGCATACTTCTATGAATCAAGGCTGGACCACGACGAGTTGATCCTGATTGGGGACTTCGGGGGAGGCACGAGCGATTTTTCCCTGCTGCGAGTAGGTCCGCGATATCGAGGGCGCGGCGAGGCGAGAAATGTGCTTGGAAACGAAGGGTTAGGGCTAGCGGGCGATGCGTTCGACGCGAAAATCGTGCGGCACCTGGTTTCCCCGGAGCTGGGAGCGCGCACGCAACTGAGATCGGGAGACAAGCTGCTCCCGGTGCCTGCGTGGGTGTATCACAAGCTCGAGCGCTGGCATCATTTGTCGCTGCTGAAGACGCAGGAGACGATGAACATGCTGCAGAGCGTGGCGAGGCAGGCGCTGGAGCCCGAAAAAGTTCGGCATTTCTTGTATTTGATCCGGCATGATTTGGGGTATCACCTGCATCGGGCAGTGCAGCGCGTGAAAGTCGAGCTATCCGAGCGCGAGAAGAGTGTGTTTCGATTCGCCGACGGAGATGTGGAATTGGAGGCCGAGGTGAGCCGGGCGGAATTCGAAGAGTGGATCGCGGAAGAGCTGCGCGCGATTGAGCAAAGCGTGGATGCATTGCTCGCGAAGACGCACCTCGCGGCGAGCGAAGTGGATATGGTATTCCTGACAGGCGGATCGTCGTTTGTGCCGGCGGTGCGGCGAATTTTTGAAACGAGGTTCGCGGTAGAGAAGATTCGCGGCGGGGATGAATTTACGTCGGTGGCGAGCGGATTGGCTTTGCGTTCGCTGGAGTGAGTCTGCGATTAATGGGCCCTGTCGAGTTTGGCTTTTCTGAGATCGGGAAGAAAAGCAGTGAAGATGCCGATGGCGGGCAGGAACGAGCAGAGCCGGTAGACGAAAGTAATGCCTTCCGCGTCGGCAATTTTGCCAAGGATGGCGGCGCCGATACCTCCCATGCCGAAGGCGAAGCCGAAGAATAGGCCGGAGATCATGCCGACGCTGCCGGGGACGAGTTCCTGAGCGTAAACGAGTATTGCGGAGAAAGCGGACGCGATCACCAGGCCGATGATAATGGTGAGGAAAACGGTCCAAAATAAGTTAACGTAGGGGAGCAGGAGCGAGAAGGGCAGCACACCTAGAATAGAGCACCAGATGACGAGCTTGCGGCCGAAGCGGTCACCGATTGGCCCACCAGCGACAGTGCCAATAGCGGCAGCGCCGAGAAATACCGCAAGATACAATTGCGAGGCTCTTACAGGTACATGGAACTTATGAATGAGATAGAAGGTGTAGTAACTGGAGATACTCGAAAGATAGAAGTACTTAGAGAAGATGAGCAGGATGAGTATGGCAATGGCCAGGAAGACTGTCTTGCGCGGGAGAAGGAAGCTCTGGCTGAGGGCTCCGATCGGGCGGCTCTTGCGTAACGGGTGCTTCTTGTACCAGTGACCGACGTTGGTCAGCACGAAGATGCCGATAAGGGCGGCGAAAGAGAACCAAGCCATGCTGCGCTGGCCGTGTGGAAGCACAATGAAAGCGGCCAGAAGAGGGCCTAGGGCGGTTCCGGCATTCCCACCGACCTGGAAGAGCGATTGCGCGAGGCCGTGCTGGCCACCGGAAGCAAGACGGGCTACGCGAGACGATTCGGGATGGAACACGGAAGAACCCATTCCGACCATGGAAGCGGCGATCAGCAGCAGTCCGAATTTAGCAGCCCAGGCTAACATCAGTAAGCCGGAGAGAGTAAATGCCATACCAACCGGCAGTGAGTAGGGGTGCGGCCGGCGATCGGTGTACATGCCTACAAAAGGCTGAAGGAGAGAGGCGGTCAGGTTGTACGTCAGCGTAATGAGGCCAATCTGAGTGAAATCGAGATGGAACGATGTTTTAAGAATCGGGTAGATTGCCGGGATGAGCGACTGGACCATGTCGTTCAGCAAATGGCAGAAGCTGATGGCTGCGAGTATCGAGAAGATCGTCTTTTCCGCGAAGCCGCGCCGAGGCTGAGAATCGATGTTGCTTAGGTTCGTGTGGCTGGCCACTTCTACTAAAGTAACCACATGGAGATTAGCAGACGCATTCTGCTTGGCGCCGCCTGAGGAGCTTTGATTGAGGCATGGGCGTCAGCATCTCCGCAGGCGTATGGGGCCGCACCGTCGAAATGGCAGTTAGTGTGGAGCGGGCTGGAGTTCTACAATTTCCTGCACTTCACGGTAGACACATTCACGGATGAAGAGTGGGGCTATGGCGCCCCGTGGCTCCGAGCTCACATTCGTGCGCTTGAACACTTCGGGGCATACCGGCACTCGCGGTTCCTGACAATGCCAAGACCGGAGTGACCAGGGCGCATCGCTACGACCCCGGTCTGAATCCGACCTACTATAACTTCGCACTGCATTGCGGCTTTGAATCGTGCCCGCGCGACCGTACAAGCCAGGAAAGAAAGCCAAGTGGAAAACTAAGTTCAAGTTGCCCAACGCTGGATTGTGGCGGTGCTGTGCCACCACAAGTTCTTCGCGCTCGAAGAACTGAATGTCGCCATCCGCGAACTGCTGGAAAAGTTGAATCACCGGCCGTTCCGCAAAAAAGGAAGGAACGCGGCGAGTGTTTGGGAGCCATCGACAAACCGGCCTTGAAGCCTCTGCCGGGCCCTTCGATCTGAGCGAGTGGTCGCGCGCCCGCGTGAAAAACTGATGGCCATACGGCTGCTGGGCATGGTGGAAGTCTTGGAGGCGCAGGAGGAAGATCCGGCTGCACGGGAACCGCGTTTTCTGGAAAGGCTCGGCTGCTGGTGGATCAGCAGTGGATCTGGCGCGAGAATCAAGCCCTGGCGCGGCGATTGCATGCCGCCAAGTTGAAGGGCGCCTCCGTGGAAGACATCGACTACGGCGCTTCTCGCGGGTTGAATAAGAGCGTGATCCATACACTGGCGCAGAAGTCGGCGTGGGCCGCTCAGCACGAAAAATCTTCGTGCTCGGGCCAACCGGAGTGGGTAAGAGCTCCGTGGCTTGCGCCGTGCAGTTTACTGATACGCCTGAGCCGCATCGATGTGCTGGTGATCGACGACTGGGCCATGGCGCCGCTCGCCGACACCGAGCGCTGCGACTCCTAGGAAATCGGCGAAGACCGCTATCAAACCCGTTCGACGATTCTGATCTCGCAACTTCCGGTCGCCCGCTGGCACGAACAGATCGGCGATCCTGACCAGCCCGATCGCCCCGAAAGCCGCTCCCACTGTACCAGTTCTGCTTTCAACTGCTTGCGTCCGGGGGCGGTTAGCGAATAATATTTGGCTTTTCGATTGTTCTCGGATTCTGACCATTCGTCTTTGATCCAGCCCTGATGCGCCAGCCGGTGCAGCGCCGGATAGAGCGAACCTCGCTGAACTTGCAGAATTTCATTTGAAACCTGGCCGATGCGCTGGCAATCGCCCAGCCGTTCATCGGGTGCAGTGAGATTGTTTTCAAGATGAGCAGGTCGAGCGTTCCTGGCACCAGGTCGGTCGGTTTTCCCACTTGCCCTCTAGCTTATCTATAAAAAACGCGTTTGGTTATAGATCGTCAACAGGGATCCGTGAATCCTGAAAATGTTACAACAGAAAACGATATGCGCTCAACGATTGCCGTTCTCCTTTCGTTTGCTTTATGTGCCGGTCCCCTTTGGCCGCAGGAGGACAAATCACTGGAAGTTGTTGGAAAGATCAAGGCCGAGGCGTTCGACCGGTCACAGGTCATGGATACGCTGGAAAACCTGACTGATCTGTACGGCCCGCGCCTGACGGCCTCTCCGGAATTTCAGCAAGCCGCGGATTGGGCGATGGGCCGTCTCAAAGAGTACGGAGTCGCGAATGTGCACGGCGAGCCGTGGGGTCCGTTCGGCCATAGCTGGTCGCTGCAGCACTACGAACTCGAGATGATTGCGCCCCGCTACTCGCATCTGGTCGCAGCGCCGTTAGCCTGGAGCGCGCCGACCAAAGGCGTAAAGACCGGCGACGTGATTTTCGCGCCAATCATCGCTCCCGCCAACCGCTTCGATATGAAGAAAGTCGAACAGGCTTTCAAAGACTACCAGAGTCAATGGAAGGGCAAGCTGAAAGGTAAGATCGTGCTGGTGTCGGAAGCGAAGACTCCTAAACCGAGCACGGATCCGCTCTTCAAACGATATACCGATGCCGATCTGACAAAGATCGCGGAGGCTCCGGAGCCCGCGATGAAGCGCAACGTGACGCTCGACGAGGTACAGTTTCCGAGCGATCCAGACGAAGCTCGCAAGGTATTCGCCAGTCTTCCCAGTTCGGTAATGGATGAGCTGATCGACCGGTACTTCGGAGAGATCAACGAAGAGGCACGATTCTTTCGCGAGGAGGGAGTGGCCGGCGTGATCCGCGCTGACTCCCGCGCCCATAACGGTTTGATTTTTGCCGAAGAAGCTGGCGCTCACGATACAAAGGGTGGCGAGCCGCCTCCGACGTTCGTCGTTACCGAGGAACAATACTCGCGAATCACGCGGCTGCTGGATAAGAAGCAGCCAGTGTCCTTGCGCATGAATCTCGAGGCGAAAGTGGGCGATCACGACGTGGATGGGCTGAATTTGATCGGCGAGATACCGGGACAGAAGAAGCCTGAGCAGGTGGTGATGATAGGCGCCCACTTTGATTCCTGGCATACCGGAACCGGCGCGACCGACAACGGCGCGGGTAGCGCGGTGATGATCGAAGTGATGCGAATCTTGAAGACGCTCAATCTGGCGATGGACCGCACTGTTCGCATCGGACTTTGGAGCGGGGAAGAAGAGGGGCTCTATGGATCGAAAGCCTACGTGAAAGCGCACTTCGGGGATCCGAAAACAATGGAGCTGAAACCCGAACAGGCCAACCTCGATGCCTATCTGAACCTCGACAACGGAAGCGGCAAAATCCGCGGCGTGTATATGCAGGGCAATGACGGCGCACGGCCGCTGTTTGAGAAAATGCTCACGCCATTCCACGACATGGACGCGAGGACGGTTACGCTGAAGAACACGGGCGGAACAGACCACCTTTCGTTCGATGCGGTCGGGCTGCCCGGTTTCCAGTTCATACAAGATCCGCTCGATTATGGAACGGTGACGCACCATTCCGACATGGATACTTACACGCATGCGATTCCGGAGGACCTGATGCAGGCATCGGCGATCATCGCGACGATGGTTTATGAGATCGCCAACCGCCCTGAGATGTTCCCGCGCAAGCCACTTCCCGCTGTAACCAAAAGGCCCGGGGCTTAAATAGCGGTAAGCTCCGGACCGGACGCTAGACTGAAGACGCATGCACACCAATGCGTTGATCGATGAGAAGAGTCCGTATTTGCAGCAACATGCGCACAACCCGGTAAATTGGCTCGCCTGGGGCGAAACGGCGTTCAGCAAAGCGCGGAAAGAACAGAAGCCGATCTTCCTCTCGATTGGCTATTCGACGTGCCATTGGTGTCACGTGATGGCTCACGAGTCGTTTGAAAACGAGCAAGTGGCGGCGGTGCTGAACCGGGATTTTGTACCCGTCAAACTGGATCGCGAAGAGCGCCCCGACGTCGACCGGATCTACATGCTGTTCGTGCAGGCAACCACCGGGAGCGGCGGGTGGCCCATGTCTGTCTGGTTGACGCCGGAGCTCAGGCCCTTTTTCGGCGGCACGTATTTCCCGCCCGACTCGCGCTATGGAAGGCCCGGGTTTAAGGATGTGCTGGAGCACGTTGCGCATGCGTGGAAAGAGGAGCGCGAGCGAATCGAACTCTCGGGCAGCAACGTTGCCGAGCAGCTACGCGCGATCTGCGCTGGAGCGCAGATGGAGGCCGATCTAGACCGTTCACTTTTCGAAAGTCCGTTTCAGCAGTTCCGCCGCATGTTCGATTCGAAGTGGGGCGGCTTTGGGGGTGCTCCTAAATTCCCGCGCACGGTGACGCTGAATTATCTGCTGCGCTTTTATGCAGCTGAACGGAATGAAGAAGCTCTCGACATGGTCGTCAAAACGCTGCACCAAATGGCGGCGGGTGGCATGCACGATCAGATTGGAGGAGGGTTCCATCGCTATTCGGTCGACGAGCGCTGGTTCGTGCCGCATTTCGAAAAGATGCTTTACGATCAGGCGCAACTCGCGATTTCGTATTTGGAAGCGTACCAGATCACGCGTGACGAGAGGCTGGCCGAAGTTGCTCGCGGCATATTCGCTTATGTCGTGCGGGATTTGCGAGACGAGAGCGGAGGTTTTTACTCTGCCGAAGATGCAGATAGTCCCGATCCCGCTAATCCTGGCCATTCCGGCGAAGGCGCGTTTTACATTTGGACGCAAGCGGAAATCGAGGAAATTCTAGGCTCGAAAACCGCCGCCGTTTTCAACCGGAGATTCGGTGTTGAGCCGGACGGAAACGTTGAGCACGATCCGCAGGGCGAATTCACTGGCCGCAATATTCTGTACGAGGCGATTTCCGAAGAAGAAGCAGGAGCTCGATCCGGACTCAACCGTGAGCAGGCGGCGGAGCTGATTTGCCACGCGGCGCGAACTCTGTTCGAAGCTCGAGCCAAGCGGCCTAGGCCGCATCTGGATAACAAGATTCTTACTTCGTGGAACGCCTTGATGATTTCCGCCTTCGCTCGCGGATATGCGGTGCTCGGCGACGAGCAGTATAGGGAAGCGGCCCGGGCCGCCGCTGAGTTCCTGCTTACACGTATGTACAATACCGCTAAGAAAGTTCTGCTACGGAGATTCTGCGGAGGCGAGGCGGCGACAGTGGGCTTTCTGGACGACTACGCATTTCTTGCGCAGGCTCTGTTGGATGTTTTCGAGATCACGTCCGAGGCGACTTATCTCGAGACGGCTCTCGACCTCGTCAACGAAGCTTTTCCGCGCTTCGAGGACACGCAAGCGGGCGGTTTCTACAGCACGGCCGCGGACGCGCCGCACCTGCTGCTGCGCATCAAGGATGATTACGATGGCGCGGAGCCTTCAGGAAATTCCATCGCAACGGACGTGCTGGTTCGCCTGGCGCATTTGATTGAGAGCCAGAGCTTGGAAGAGAAAGCAACCCGTTCACTAGGTGCTGCGGCTGGAAAGATGAAGTCGCAGCCCACCGCTGCCCCGGAGATGTCTTGCGCATTGGGCCGATGGTTGGCTGCTCCCGCGCATACTGTAATCCGCTGCGAGGTGCTGGATAGGCAGGTAAAGGAAATCTTGAAGGCTGAGTGGAAAAAGTTCGAGCCGAACGTCGTCACCTTTGCGGCTGATGACCATTCGGCTCAAGAACTTTCTAAACTAATTCCTCTATTGCAGAATTTGGAGAGGAACGGAACTCTTATAATTTACCGCTGCAAGAACTTTATCTGCGCGCTCCCCCAATCCGCTTAACTGGTCAGAGTTTAGGCTAGCTTACGTTTGAGAGCGTAGCCACCAACCAGCAAACCGGCGAAGCCAAGCAGCATAAACGAACCCGGCTCGGGAACAATTGGGGCCAAACCATAGCTGTAGCCGCCAGAATCGTAGTTCGTTACGAAGGTCGAAATTCCGGTGGTCGGATTAAAGTTGTAAATCTGCCTGGCGTTTATGAGGGAGCTCCCGTAGATGCTTCCGTCAACTTGGACCAGGGCGCCAAAAGCGGTGGTTGCAGTTGTCCCGATGAGTGTTGATGCCGCTGTGGCCGTGTTGACACTGTAGATATTAGCTCCCGTGCCGCCGTTTCCCGCGGCGACGTAGAGATTGGTCGCTCCTGCCGAAAGCCCTAGGGGAGCGTTGGCGATGACGTCAATGAGCGTCGAGCCGATGCGGGTAGCCGCGCCCGTTGACGCATTTATATTCCAAAGACTCCCGGTGGTGTCTAGCATGTATAAGCCATTTGCAGTCGAACCAAAAGCATAGTAGGAGATGCTCGAGTTTCCTACAAGACTAAGACTGCCGTTACTTTGATTGACCGAATATAGACCCATGCCTCCGGACACGGCTGTGTAGACCGAGCCTCCGTCCACGCCTAGGCCCGCGGCCATGAACGGCAAAGTGCTCACTCCCGTGAAAGTTCCGTTGTTGAGATCGAGTGAACCAAATTGATTTTGGCCCGTTACATCCCACGCTAACGGATCCGCGAAAGCACACGTGGAAAGGGCTAGAACCGCCAAAACCGCAAAATAATCTTTTCTCATTGTTGCCCAAACTCCTACCGACTGAAAGCCGCCCTGTCTTTGCAGGGACTTAGCTCTCCCTTGACGGTATCACAAAAGGTGAGCCGGTACCATGAGAATTAACAGAGATAGTACTGGTCCTGGGGTACTTGTCTTCTATCGGATTGACTCCGGTAGGATTGGTGAAAACGCACTCCTAAATCCCAAAAACGGACACGCATGACATTTCTTTGTCGAATAAAAACGGAATAGAATCAATTGTTTCGGTGCCGTTTCGCGATTGGCCTACGGCATGCCTAGATAGAGTCGAATGGGCATGGACGTACCTCGCGGAAAAGAAGTAGCGCGCAAGCGGCTGATCCGGCGCATTTCCCTTATCGTTGTCATTGTGCTCGCGGTCGGAGGCACCACCATCGCGCTCGCCCGGCTAAAACCGGCAGCGCCCTCAGTAGACATGAGCGGATTGTGGCCGGGAACCGTGCGCCGGGGGCCGATGGAAGTAAACCGGCGCGGACTAGGGGCCTTAAAGCCCGAAGAGATCCACTGGATTGCCGCAGCTCAAGACAGCCGTGTGTCGCAAATCGAGCGGCGGGCGGGCATCGATCCTGTGAAAGCAAACGACGTGATCCTGGTGTTGAGCGATCCCGATCTTGAGCTCGAGGCTGAAAAAGCGGAGTGGACGCTCAAGCAAGAGCAGGCCAACCTTGCCAACACCCGAGTCAAGCTAGAAAGCGATAAGCTCGACCAGCAAGCTAATCTCGCTTCGCTCGAGTCGCAATATACGCAAGCCAAGCTTACCGGCGATCGCGACCTGGAGTTGACCCGATTGAACCTCTTAAGCGATCTCACATCCAAGCTCTCGGTGGACCAGGCCAATCAGTTTCAGAACCGGGTCGCGTTGCAAAAAGAACGGCTCAAGATTGCGGACGAGTCGATCAAAGCTCAAATCGACGCTCAACAGGTAGTCGTCGAAAGCGCGCAAGCGGCTTACGACTTGAAAAGGAAGCAAGTCGATCAGCTTACGATTCGGGCCGGGATCGATGGCCAGCTGCAGGAAGTTGATGTGGAAGTGGGCCAGCGGGTGGCCGCCGGGACGATTTTGGCCAAAGTGGCAGATCCCAAGAAGTTGAAGGCTGTGCTGCAGATTGCGGAAACGCAGATGAAGGATGTGCGCGTCGGGCTGGATGCAACGATCGATACGCGCAATGGCATCGTACCCGGGCGGGTGATTCGCATCGATCCGGCGGCGCAGAACGGGACGGTAGGCGTTGACGTCGCGCTGCTCGGCCCGCTGCCCCCGAGCGCGAGAGCCGAATTGAGCGTCGACGGAACTATTGAAATCGAGCGGGTTCCCGACTTGGTCTATGTTGACCGGCCGGTCTCGGGCGAGCCCGACACGACCATCGGTCTGTTCAAAATCGATCCCGAGGGCAAAGGAGCTTCCCGGGTGAATGTGAAGCTTGGCCGCGCCTCGGTGAACACGATCGAGGTCAAGGACGGATTGAAAGTAGGCGACAAGGTGATCTTGTCCGACATGTCGCAATATGACCAGTATTCGCGTATCCGATTGAACTGAATCTGAAGGTCATACGTATAGGAAATCATTGACCGATCGTTATTTGATCACCCCAGGAGAACAAGCAGAATGACAGCATCCGATCCATTGATTCATTTAGAAGGCGTGACTAAGGTCTTTGTGACCGATGAAGTAGAAACCCATGCGCTTTCGGGCATTCACATCGATATCAAGCGGGGCGAATACGTTTCCATCTCAGGTCCATCGGGCTGCGGTAAATCCACTTTACTGGCGATTCTGGGGCTGCTCGATTCGCCTAGCTCCGGCACTTACATCCTGAACGACAAGCCGGTGCAGAGTCTGAAGCTCTCCGAACGCGCGCGCATCCGGAATCGCGAAATCGGCTTCATCTTTCAAGCCTTCAATCTGATCGGCGATCTGAACGTTTACGAGAACGTCGAGCTGCCGCTGACCTATCGCGGCATGCCGTCGAGCGAACGCAAAAAGAAGGTGCATGAAGCGCTTGAGCGGGTGGGTATGTCCCACCGCATTAAGCACTATCCTTCCCAGTTGTCGGGCGGTCAGCAGCAGCGCGTCGCGGTAGCGCGAGCGCTCGCCGGCGACCCCTCGATCCTGCTGGCTGATGAGCCGACCGGAAATCTCGATTCTCAGAATGGCGAACAGGTCATGGATCTGCTGCGTGAACTGCATCGCGGCGGCGCAACCATCTGCATGGTTACCCACGATCCGCGATACGCGCGCTATGCAGACCGGTCCATTCATCTGTTTGACGGACGTGTGGTGGAAGAAAACATGGAGGTCCCTGTCTGAATGTGCAGAAATGTCGACGTGCTGGCTATCACTCTGCTGTTGGCTGGCATCGCTTTCGTTTCCGAAGTGCGGCAGTCCACCGTCTTTGAGTTGCGACCCGCCCGGCTGATCGACGTTACCCGCCGGCAAGTTCAGCCGCTTCTGGCTAAGCCCCACTTACCGAAACTCTGCTTTACGCGCGGCTAGGCTGCCAGCTCCATTTCGGACGTTGCTTTACGCTGGTAATCGGCGGCGACTCGTCTGCTTACGCAATGATCTCTTTACGCAACATCGAAAAATTCTTTGAGCACGGCCCTAGCAAAACCTACGTGCTCCGGCGCATCAACGTCGAAATAAAGGAGGGAGAGTTCATTTCCATCATGGGCCCCTCCGGGGCAGGGAAGTCCACTCTGCTCCATCTTCTCGGCATGCACGATACATCGTGGACTGGCGAGTATTCTTTTTTCGAGCAGCCGATTCACCGGCTGAGCAAGAAGGACCGCTCGGAAATTTATAAAAAGTACATCGGCTTTGTCTTCCAGAGCTACCACCTGCTCGATTCGCTAACGGTTTACGAGAACCTGGATATTCCTCTCTCGTATCGCAACATCAAGAAGTCGGAACGGCAAAGCATCGTCTGCGACGCGCTCGACCGCTTCAATATGGTCGGTAAAAAGGATCTGTTTCCAAACCAGCTTTCGGGCGGACAGCAGCAATTGGTGGGGATCGCGCGGGCCATGATTGCCAGCCCGAAGCTGATTCTGGCTGATGAGCCGACCGGCAACCTGCATTCGAGCCAGGGAAAGGAGATCATGGAGCTGTTCAAGAAATTGAACGACCAGGGCACCACGATTGTCCAAGTCACCCACAACGAAAAGAACGCTGAATACGGCAACCGCATCATTTACATCGAAGATGGCTGGATCACTCCGAACTAAATTGCTCTGATCCGCGAGGCCGAATGAAAATCACTCCTTCGCAGATGCGCGTTCTGATCGCGGACGATCAGCCCGATGTGTTGGAAGCTCTGCGGCTCCTCCTCAAGCGCGAGGGCTATAAGATCGAGGCTGTCGAATCTCCGCAGCAGGCTTTCCACAGCCTCGAAAACCGGGATTACGACCTCGCGATTATCGACCTTAACTACACGCGCGACACCACCTCCGGCCAGGAAGGGCTGGAGTTGCTGGCCAAGATACAAGCGCTCGATCCGATGTTGCCAGTGATCGTCATGACAGCCTGGAGCAGCGTGGACCTAGCGGTAGAGGCGATGCGGCGCGGCGCTCGCGATTTTATTCAAAAGCCCTGGGAGAACGAACGCCTGGCCTCGATCGTTCGCACGCAGCTTGAATTGAGCGAGGCGATTCGCCGGGGGCAGCGGCTGGAAGCGGAAAATCAGCTGCTGCGCGGCGAGAATCTTCCGACCATGATCGCGCAGGCGCCATCGATGCTGCCTGTGCTCGACCTGATCTCGCGCGTGGGGCCATCAGATGCCAACGTGCTGATCACGGGTGATCCGGGCACGGGCAAAGAGGTGGTTGCGCGCACCCTGCACGCCATCTCCGTACGCGCGAGCAAACCGATGGTTACCATCAACGCCGGTGGCCTAGCGGAGGGAATATTCGAAAGCGAACTGTTCGGGCACGTCAAAGGCGCATTTACCGACGCTAAGATGGACCGCGTAGGCCGCTTCGAACTCGCCGATACTGGAACGCTTTTTCTTGACGAGATTGCGAACGTGCCCAGCAATTTGCAGGCGAAATTGTTGCGTGTTCTCGAGACGGGAGAGATGGAGCGGGTGGGGTCTTCGAAGACCAAGAAGGTCGACGTTCGCGTGATCTCCGCGACTAACGCGAATCTGGCGGACGAGGTTCAGAACGGGCGTTTCCGCCAGGATCTGCTGTTTCGGCTCAACACCATCGAGATACATCTGCCGCCGTTGCGCGAACGGCGCGAAGACATAGCTCCGCTGGCGAACTATTTTCTTGGGATTCACGCGCGGCGCTATCGCAAGGCGATCACCGGCTTCGATCCGAACGCTGCGCAAGCCATGCAGGAGAATGTGTGGCAAGGCAATGTGCGGGAGCTGAATCACGTGGTGGAGCGGGCAGTACTGATGGCCCAGGAGAACTGTATTAAAGCGAGCGATCTGGCGCTCCGCAGCGGACCTTCCGTGACGCCGCGCCTGGAAGATATGAGCCTGGACGATGTAGAAGAGTTTCTGATCAGGAAAGCTCTGTCGCGCAGTGGTGGAAACGTGAGCCATGCTGCCGGCGCACTTGGCCTGAGCCGAAGCGCGTTATACCGGCGTCTGCAACGCTTTGGACTGTAGCACTCATGAAGCTCGCGAGCTTCGAGACCAAGCTCGGCCACGATTCCCGAGTACTGTTGCTGGCGTTGCTCGGAGGATTGCCGGGCGTCGCTGGCACTGCCATTTTACTGGCCGTCAGCGGGTTTTCGATTCGTACGCAATGGACACTCGATCTGCTGATCGGCTGCTGGTGGGTGGGTTTCTGTTTTGCGGCACGCACGCGAGTGGCCGGCCCGCTCCGTACGCTCGCCAATCTTCTCGAAGCGATGCGCGAAGGCGATTATTCGATACGCGCCCGCGTGGAAAACCCGCGCGAGCCGCTCGGCGAAGTGATGCAGCAGGTGAATGCCATGGCTGCTACTCTGCGCGATCAACGGCTGGGCGCGGTGGAAGCGACGGCGCTCCTGCGCAAGGTGATGGAAGAGATCGAAATCGCCGCCTTCGCCTTCGATCCGCAACAGAGCCTGCGCCTGGTGAATCGCGCCGGTGAGCGGCTGCTAGGTCAACCGGCGGAACGGCTGCTAGCTAAGAACGCCACCTCGCTTGGCCTCGCCGAATACCTGGTGGGCGAACCGGAACAGACAATCCAGCGATCTTTTCCCGGCGGACATGGACGGTGGGGGGTTCGCCGCAGCACGTTCCGGGAGGGCGGCGTGCGACACCAGTTGCTGGTGGTTTCCGATTTGACGCGTCCTCTGCGCGAAGAGGAACTGCAGGCCTGGCAGCGGCTGGTGCGAGTGCTTGGCCATGAATTGAATAACTCGCTGACTCCGATCAAATCAATCGCGCAAAGCCTGGAGCACTTGATCAAAGCCGATCCGCGTCCGGGCGACTGGGCCGATGATATGGCCAGGGGACTGAACGTAATCGCCACGCGTTCAGAATCGCTCAGCCGGTTCATGAGCGCGTATGCGCGGCTGGCCAAGCTTCCGCCGCCGAAATTTGGCGCCGTTGAGGTGAACGGGCTGGTGCGCCGGGTGAGCCGTTTAGAAACGCGCATGCCGGTGTTCTTTGAGGAATGCCCTCCGCTCACGATTCAAGGTGACGAGGATCAACTCGAGCAGGTCTTGATCAACCTGGTGCGCAACGCCGTCGACGCGGCGCAGGAAACATGTGGCCGCGTGTTTATCCGCCACGAGCGGACGATGCATACCGTCGAGATTGCGGTGCGCGACGAGGGCCCGGGACTTTCGAATACCAACAATCTGTTCGTCCCTTTCTTTACGACCAAGCGCGGCGGCTCGGGAATCGGACTGGTGCTGAGCCGGCAAATCGCCGAAGCTCATAACGGATCGTTGACGCTCGAGAACGCGAGTGAGGGGCGCGGCTGCGTGGCGCGCTTATCGCTGCCGCTTCAGTGAGAGCAAGCGTGGACGGCGGCGGCGCTCTCGTGGCCGCTATCGGCGTGGTATGAGCTGCGCACCAAAGGGCCAGCTTCCACGTGCGCGAATCCCATTTCGAGCCCGGCTTTCTTGAATTCGGCAAACTCTTCGGGCGAAATGTATTTGAGTAAAGGTAGATGTTTTTGCGAGGGGCGCAGGTACTGTCCGAGAGTCAGAATATCGACGTGATGATCGCGCAAGTCGCGCATTACGGACAGCACTTCAGCTTGCGTCTCGCCGAGGCCAAGCATCAGGCCTGACTTGGTTGGAATATAAGGGCGCAGCTGTTTCGCGTAGCGCAGAACGTCGAGGGAGCGCGGGTAGCGGGCTCCAAGGCGCACCTGGCGATAAAGCCGCGGAACCGTTTCCGTATTGTGATTGAGCACATCGGGATGAGCGTTCATGACGGTATCGACGGCGGGATGCGAGCCCTGGAAATCCGGGATCAGCACCTCCACCTTGCAGCCGGGAATCTCCGCGCGAATGGCTTTAATGGTAAGAGCGAACAGTTCCGCGCCTCCGTCCTGGCGGTCGTCGCGGTTCACGCTGGTGACAACGGCATAACGCAGGCCGAGAGTGGCGCAGGCTTCGGCAACACGTCTGGGCTCGTCATAATCGACCGCCAGCGGCGCGCCCTTTTGCACCGCGCAGAAACCGCAGCGGCGCGTGCAGACATTCCCGAGAATCATGAAAGTAGCGGTACGCCGGTTCCAGCATTCTCCAACATTGGGGCAGGCGGCGCTTTCGCAGACGGTATGCAGCTTGAGCCGCGTAACGAGATCTTTCAGCTCGCGATAGTTGTCGCCGACGGGCGCAGGAGCGCGCAGCCACTTGGGGCGTTCGGACTGCCACGAAATGTTGACGAGCACTGACTTCAGTTTAACGAGCGGCTTTGAGCTGCCACCGAGCCCATTATCCGTAAGCCGAAGCGGAGCTAAAGCTTCACGCGGGTTAAAAACCCGCCCTCCTTAGATCCAGTTACCGGGAGGCTCAATCTCTATCCATGAGCCTTCTACGCTATCCGCATGCAAGGAAATGCGCCGCAGATACTTCTTCAAAAGTCCGTACTTGCTATCGATCGCTACTTCGCCGGGCGGCTTTTGATCGCGGAGACAATCCGTCAACTGGTTAGCAAGTTGGCGGGCATCGAGCGGATCGGGCGCCACATCGTAATCGGGTTCGACCACCACCCGGCCCGTATTGCTCGAACTCTGCACGACATCTTCGAACGTGCATTCGAGAAAGTCTTCCAAATCCGGATGCATAGACTACATCTCCCGCCGGTTTTCGAGCGATCGGGACATGGTCACCTCGTCAGCGAATTCGAGATCGCTGCCGACCGGAATGCCCATGGCGATGCGGGTCACACGCGGTCCGAGCGGCTTCAGCAGGCGTGAAAGATATACGGCAGTCGCTTCGCCTTCGGCGGTCGGATTGGTCGCCAGGATGATCTCTTCGACTGGTCCGGCATGCAGGCGATCGACTAGCCCTTTGATGCGGAGCTGCTCCGGGCCGATACCGCGCAGCGGCGAGATGGTTCCGTGCAGGACGTGATAGAGTCCGCGGAAATTGCGCGTGGTTTCGATGGGAAGAATGTTGTGCGGCTCTTCGACCACGCAAATTAGAGAAGGCTCCCGGTGCGGATCACGGCACAAAGAGCAGAGCTCGTTATCGCTGATGTTGTTGCACTGCTCGCAGATGCCGAGCTTGTCTTTGATGTCCAAAACAGCCTGCGCCAGATTCGCGGCATCTTCCCGCGAGGCGCGCAGCAGATGAAAGGCAATACGCTGGGCTGATTTCTGGCCGATGCCGGGCAGGCGTTTACATTCCTGGATGAGCCGGGCCAGGGGTTCGGCGAAGTCTGACATCGACTAAAACAAGCCGGGCGGAAGGCCCAGGCCACCCAGCATGCCGCCCATCTTCGACTGCGCTTCGTCATCGACCTTCTTGGCGGCGTCGTTAAAAGCGGCTAACACCATGTCCTGGAGCATTTCGACGTCGCCCGCGACCTCAGGGTCGATCTTAACGCCCAGCACGTTCTTCTGGCCGTCCATCTTGACGTTGACCATGCCTCCCCCGGCCGAGCCTTCCACGCGAATGGCAGCAATCTGCTCCTGCATTTTCTGCTGCATCTGCTGCGCCTGTTTCATCATGGACTGCATATTGCCGGGCATCTTCATAGCTTGTATCCTTCTCGGGCGATTGCGCGCTTACTCATTCAAATTTCGCACGATGCGTACTTGTGCGTCCGGGAATAGCTCCTGAAAGCGCTTCACGCCGGGATGCGAAAGCGCGCGCTCACGCAGATCGGTGGTTTCGACGGGCGCGGCCAAGGCGGGACCAGGTGCCACGGCAGAACTGGCGCTGGCCTCCGTGCGGACTTGTACCTTTCGCCCAGCCACTTCCGAAGCGATCGACTGCAGTTTGGGTTCTTTTAGGGAGAGCAGGAGAGTCTTCGGCGCGCGAATCAGAAGCTCAGAGTTCCTCAGGGTGACTTCTGCCTGCGCGACGGCATCGGCGGTAAAGTTCAGGCCGGCTTTGACGAGCGCGGCCTGGAGATTCTGCTTCAGATCGCCGCCTGGAGTAGAGCGGGGCGGCTCGGCCCTAACTGGCTCAACCTTGGCTGGAATCAGCTGGAGCTTGGCAGGGGGATCGACCCAGACCGGCGAGCGCTTCCTCAATCGATTGTATTTTGCCCGCTTGGACGAGCTTAACGAGTCCTACTTCAAGGTGTAAGCGCGGTTCCAGTGAAGATTGCAAGTTTTGGTAGAGTTCGAGTGAAAGATTCAAGTACCGGGTTAGGTCCTCTTCGCTAAAGTGCTGAGCCATTGAAAGTAAGTCCCGTTGCTCCTGATCCGTCGCAGCGATGAGGCGGGTGGGTTTACCGGCAATTTTCGCTACCAGCAAATTTCGCCAGTATCGGGACGTCTCGCGCGAGAAATGCTGCAGGCTCTGGCCGTTGCGCTCAAGTTCCTGTACGATGTCGAGCATACGGCCGCTGTCCTGACGGTTGACGGCGTCGGCCACCGCCTGGAGCGAAGTGGTTCCGAACATGCCGAGCAGAGCGCGGATTTCTTCGACGCGCAAAGTCGTGCCGCAGCAAGCGATTGCCTGGTCGAGGGCGGATAGCGAGTCTCGCACGCTACCCTCGCCGGCTTGCGCAACTACCGAAAGAACTTCATCGCTCGCCTCGATGCTTTCCTGCTCGAGGATGTATTTCATGCGGTTCACGATCTCGGCAAAATCGACGGAATGAAAGGTGAAGTGCTGGCAGCGCGAAGCGATTGTCGCCGGGATCTCGTAAGCTTCTGTAGTGCAGAGAATAAAGACGACCCACTCGGGAGGTTCTTCGAGCGTTTTCAGAAGCGCGTTGAAAGCTTCCTTAGTAATCTGATGAGCTTCGTCGATGATAAAAACTTTATAGCGGTCGCGAGCCGGCCGGTAGCGAACGTTCTCGCGGATTTCGCGCATTTCGTTGATGCCGCGATTAGAGGCGGCGTCGATCTCGATTACATCGACCGAATTCCCCGCGCCGATCTCACGGCAGCTCGAGCAAACGCCGCAAGGAGTGGCGGTGGGTCCATGAATGCAGTTTAGACAGCGGGCAAGAATGCGCGCGACGGTGGTTTTGCCGGTGCCGCGCTGGCCGGAAAAGATATAACCGTGCGCGATGCGATTGCTCTCGACGGCGTTGCTGAGCGTTCTTTGGACATGCTCCTGCCCGATCAGCTCAGAGAAGCTCTCAGGACGGTACTTCCTGGCAATAACCTGATACATGGGAATCGATTGAGTATGCGGCGGGCGAGTTTGTCAGACCCCGGGTGATCCGCGGCACACAGGCTAAACCGCTACCGTTGCTTCCTTCCGGACCTGGCGGGGTTTGCGGCCGCCCATTGCACGAAGCCCGGAGCCTGACAACTCATCATGTTAACATTCGCCTTTATTTTCGCCCATCCAAGACCGCTTGCAATTTTTCGCCGAAGAGAGTGTTCGACGGGGGCCGGTACGGTTCTGGTTTGCGTTCGGGCGTGGGCGGTTGTGGCCGGGCCGGTATGGGTGGTGGTGCCGGTATGGGGGGTGGTGAAGGAGCGGGTCGAGCAGGCTCGTGCGGCTCCAGAGCGACAGGCGGAAGCGCCTGTCCCACATTTATGTTATGAGCCTGTGCCACATCTGAACGAGGAAGCTGCTGTGCCATATCTGAGCTTGGGGCAGACTGTTCTTGTGCGGCAGGTGGAGGAGGCTGTTCCACACTCAGGTAGCGGTCTTTGCGCAGCAGGACGCGTTCGAGGGACGCGACCCAGCCAGTAAACTCGCCGTCGCTATGCGGATCGCGGCGCAAAACGCTGCGCATGGCATTCATTTTCGAATCGAGATTGTCGAGGTGATGGAGCAGCAGCGCTTCCGCAAAAAGCGGAACTTTGGGCGAGCCAAATGCGAGCTCACCGTGATGGCTGACGATCATGTGCTCCAAGAGGGTACGCAGCTTATGCGGGAAGCCGGGCAGTTGCGCGAATTTGCCGCTGACGAAGCGCAGGCCGAGCACAATGTGGCCGAGCAGTTGGCCCTCGGCGCTGTAGCCGAAGCTGCGCGCGTACGAGAGTTCCTCCACTTTGCCGATGTCGTGAAGAATGGCGCCGGCAACAACGAGATCGGGATCGACCTCAGCATAATGTGCGGCGGTCATTTTGCCCAGAGCGCACAGCGAGAGCACGTGCTCCAGGAGACCGCCGCGGCAGGCGTGGTGGATGCTCTTGGCCGCAGGGGCTACCTTATATAGTCTGGCCAGCTCGTCATCCTCGAAGATGAGCGTCAGCAGGGAGCGCAGATGAGGATTGCCGATCCTCGCAATGATGCCCTGCAATTCCGCGAACATCTCATCTGGGCTACGTTCGGAGCAAGGGAAGTAATCGGCCAAATCTACTTCGCTGTCTTCGAGACGCCGGAGCCGGTGAATGACGAATTGGGAGCGATTGTTGTAGAGCTGGGGCAAGCCCTTGACCTTGACGAAGTGATCACGCTCAAAGACGTGCATCACTTCAACGACGTTGTCCCACATTTTGCCCTCGATCTCGCCTGTACGGTCGGCGAGATGAAGCGAGAGATAAGGCTCGCCCGTTTTCTTCTGTCGTATTTCCTTGGAGAGGACGAGAAATTGAGCGGTGACGAGCTCGTTTGGCACGAGACCGTCGACAAACGGCGACTTCATAGAATGCCTAATGCGAGGTGCTCTTTCCGGTAACAGTTGTTTCGGTTCCGGGAATTGGAATGACGCCCAGCAAGCGCTTATGGCGGGTCTTCTGCTCCACTTCGGCCTTGGTTACTGTTTCGGGTTTAAGCATGGCGACTTCCTGCCACTTCGTGTCCTGCCCGGGCGCGGCGCCCGAATCCACAAATCCAGGCTTGATTTGCAGGAAAGCCAGTTTGCGCAACTCTGTCAGATAATCGCGAACTTTCGGCTGCATCTTGGGTCCGTAGAGCTGACCTTCGATCTCGGGTTTCACATCGGCCAGGGGCGCGAGACCCGCTTTGCTGTGGTCGTCTACCCGAAAAATGTCGAAGCCGGTCGGAAGTTTGATCGGCTGCGTGATGTAGCCTTTCGGTTTGGTCCACACAGCGGCCTCGATCTCAGGGCTCATTTCGTCCTTCTTATAACTGCCGAGTACGCCACCATCTTTCGCGGTAGCGGCGTCGGAGTTATCACGGGCGAGATCGGTAAAGCGTTCTCCCCGGGCAGCCTCGGCGGCAACCTGCTTTGCTTTTTTCTCGGCGGCGGCTACTTCCGCGGCGTCTTTGCCTTGCGTAGAGATCAGGATTTCGCTCAAAAAAACTTTCTCCTCGCGAATGAAATCCGATTGATGCGCGTTGTAATAAGCCTCGATTTCCTTATCGGTAATGTTGATCTTGCGTCCAACTTCCTGGCCGATGACTTCGTGGGTAAGCATGTTATTCTTCGCTTCCTGCTCGAAATCCTCGAAGCTCATGCCGGACTGCTGCCGCACGTAGTCGTGAAATTTATCGGTGTCCACGATGCCCGACTGACGCTGCAAATTCGCCATGTACTTGCTAACCTCAGAATCGACATTGATGTTGAGCTCTTTGCCTTGCTGAGTTAGCAAGAGCTCGTCTATACGGTCGCGCAGCACGTCTTTTTTATGACTGGCCAGCTCCTGCTGGAATTGCATTCCGGAGAGTCCTTGCGCCTTGAGCTGCGCGTTCAATTCCTTCGTGGAGCGCTCGAGCTCGTCCTGGCTGACGATATCCCCATTCACTTTTGCAACAATTTGATCGACGATCTTAGGGCTAACAGCGGGGTTATCGGCGGCAAAGGATAAGGAAGCGAACGAGGCAAACGCCAGGCTTGCCAGGAGAAAAGCTTTCATACGGTTTCCTTCATTATGGCAATTAGCGAGCGGGATGTGGCGGCAGGCGTTAAGAGGACGTCTGGAACTACTTCGCGCGAATCGTGTCATTGCAAAAGGCCACCTGTTTATCTTTGCTGAAAGTCGTCCAGATCGATCCCTGTTCCTCCTGAATCGACAGCCAGCCAACTCCGACCCCCACCGACAAGACGTGGAGCAACTCCTGTTGCGAATAGAAGAGGTGCCAGTGTCCCACTTCATTGCGGATCTGCTTGAGGCACTCCTGCTGAAAAGGGAAAAGAGCTACATGGGAGGGAAGGAGCGCATAGGAAAGCGTGTGGAGAGCGGCGAATCCAGCCGGCGCCAGAATCCGGTTTATCTCGAAAAACAAATTATAGGCGTAAGGTTTGGGAATGTGCTGAATGGCGGCAGCTGAATAGACGAAATCGAATGAGTTGTCCGGATAGGGAAGAGTGACGCCATCATAGTGACTAAATTCGATTCGTTCATCTTTCACCGCGTCCCGGGCAAGCCGCTCTCTCGCCTTGCTGATCATGTTTGCCGCCACATCCAGACCGACAATGCGAGACGGATTCAGTATCTTGACCGCGGCTTCCATGATGTAGCCCAAGCCGCTGCCTACTTCCAAGACCTGCGCGCCTGGTGCCGGCATGCTCCATGGGAAGAGCCTGGAAAAGGTGTTCATGTATCCCTTGGCCCGATTTCGCAGCTGCTCC
>CAWHMG010000011.1:0-46949 GCA_963830415.1 Terriglobia bacterium | reverse complement strand
CAGCCGCCCGCCCGGTTGCAGCCAACGTCAGGCAAGCTCCGAAGGCGAATCCGGTGACTGTCAAGCCGGGCGAACGCGTCGGAAATCCGGCCGTATCCAGCCGTCAGGCAGCTCCCATTCCGGAACAGTCTCCTGGCGCACAGAATGGTCGGACAGTGGAGCCGTCCACTGTGCAGAATGGCCGGCTAGCGGAACCAGCTCCACAGAGCCGCCCCGGACAGCAGCCGGTTGCCGGACGACCGGCCCAGCCGGAAAATGGCGCGGCCAGACCGCAGCAGCCGCCAGCAACCGGGCATGGAGTGCCCCCGAATTTGCGGCAGAGCACTAATGCACCGGTTGAGAACAGGCAACCGGCTGAGAACGGGCGTTTTACCGAACGAACTCCGCCGGGCAATGCCCAGCAAACGCAGCCTCCAGCGAGGCAACAGCCGCAGGTTCAGGAACGAACCCAGCCGACGGCACCGGAACGAACCCAACCGGCGCAGCCTCCAGCGAGGCAACAGCCGCAAGTTCAGGAACGAACCCAGCCGACGGCACCGGAACGAACCCAACCGGCGCAGCCTCCAGCGCGCCAACAGCCGCAAACGCAGGAACGAACCCAACCCGCACCGGAGCGGGCCGAGCCGGCACAGCCTCCGGCGCGGCAGCAGCCACAAACGCAGGAACGAACCCAGCAGCCACCGGAGCGGCACGCATATCCGGAGCGGAGCGCTCCGCCGGAGGAACGAAGCCAGCCCAACCGTCAGGAATCGAAGCCGACACCGGCGCCTCATGAGAATAGCCACCCTTCCTCGCAAGGAGATCACCCTAAGAGCGATAAGAAAGGGCGTTAAACGACAAATATTTTTGCGCGCTTGGTGAACAAGAACTGTCGCCATGCAGTGGCGACACGGGGGCGATGAGTCGCTGCACCCCGTTCCATCGCGGCGAGCCTTCGCGGCTCTAATCCAGGCTTGCTGTCCTAACGAACCTGTTCAAGAGCTTTTTTGACAGCCACTCGATTGTCCGTTGGCTCGAGGATGATCTTGTAGCCGGGAAAACGCTCGCGACCTCCCACTCTCTCTGACGCGGTAGGCTCTTGAGCGCCGCGCGTAGCGAATCAAGCAATCCATTGACAGCTGAAATCTTGTCTCCAGAGCTTCCAACGAGAAATATCAGACTCGAGGGCTGCCTACTTGTGCCGTGCATGAAGCTCGTAATGCTTTTCTGGTGACCGTTGTCGTACAGCGCGAAATCTTGGTTGGAGAGCCTTACTAGCTGTCGATCGGCCCGCTTCGTTACGGACACAGATAGCTGGACCAGATGGATCGAGGCGTTGATGGTTATTGCGGGATTCGGATTGTACTTGCTGCTTCCGTCCTGACGCGCGCATCGATTGCGACTCGGAGAGGCTGCTTTTCGGTTTCTAAGCCCAGCAGCACGGTCCAATCGCTCCAGTGAGTGGGTAACACGCGTTCCCGGAAAGTACTTTGCGCCATGAGGGTTGGCAACCGAATCCTCTCGGAGTTATGAGAGGCGCTTCGGGCGGCATCGCCTTCGGGTAGCCGAGCAGCAGTGCAACTTCGCGCAAGTATGCTGGCGTCGAGCAGTTCTATTTACGGATCAAAGCTGTGGGTCGGCTATCGATGCGATCGCGATTAACGCGCGTGTCGTGGGCGGCTGGTTCAAGAATAAAGCGCAGAGCCCGGTACCAAAATTTTTCCGGAGAGAACAAGAGGTAGGACGTTTATATCTGGGAGCCGTACCACTCCGGGCGGGAGGCGCCCGGAGCGACTATGGCGGGGTCCGCGATCGTTAATCAGACACGATCTCAGTCGCGGCCTCGAGGCCAATATCTTAGGCCTGCTTGACTAAAATGCTTACGCGGCGACGGGCGATCCCAACTGCGGTAAGGCCAGTTGCCAAGAGAACCAAACCAGCCGAAGCAGGCTCAGGGACCGGGGCAGCGGTGCCGCTGATCGAAACACGGAGGCCGCCGGGGTTGCCGAAATCCCCTGCGTAATTCTGAGTATCGAAAGTAAGTGTGTTTGTGCCAGCAACGAAACCGCTATTGATTGTGAACGGCGAAGATAAGCTCGAAAAGCTGCCATATGTAATGCCTGTGCTTACGCTATTTAGAAAGACATCGGTGGTCGCATTGTCGGTTGCGAGTTGGAAGACCAGCGACGCGGTCGAGGGATTCAGCCCGGCGAGGCTAAAAGTTGTCTGGTAATTGTAGACGCCAGCCGGATCGGTTTGGCCGTTGTTATAACTGGGCTGGGGTGAGATCCATTTGGAATTGCTGTCGTCCGCGGCCCAATTGGGGAATGGAAACCCGCCCTGGTCTGTAACGAAAACGTTTCCCGTGGGGACACCCGCAGGCGCGCTGGTAAGCGTATAGTTCAGATCGGCCAAGCCGTCGCCTTGCAGAACGCCGGGAGAGACAACCCCCGTACTAAAAACATTAATATTGGCGCCCTGGGCCATGCTACCCGAGATGGCAGCAGCACCAGTGATTATTAGACCTAAAATGACAGATTTCATTATTCTCCTAGGTAGTTCCTACAGTATAGGTTGCTTTCCGTTGCAAAACAAGGCACAAGAAATAATTAACCAGAAATCATTGTGAAATGTTTAAGAAAAGAAAAGAACTGATTTCTGCTGTGTGCTTGAATACCTATGACTAAAGTGGCGAAATCGTTGCCTTTTCTCTTGTATAGATAAAATCCGCTCCGGGCACAGATGCCCGGAGCGGATTAAGGTCGGAAGCCAAAGCTGGGGCTAGGCTACTATCGCGCGAAGCTTCCGTCGCATGATGGTGCCGGCCCCAATCAAACCGAGGCCAAGAAGTCCGGCATCTGCTGGTTCCGGAGCGACGGTTGCCGCGATGTCGGCGATCAGGATATTGCCCGAGGTCGCATTCACCAAAATGGACCCTCCATCTTCAGAGAGTTCCGCTAGGTCAAGCTGATGCGAGTTCCCGTCAGAGATCTTTAGGAAGGAGGATGGGTCTCCATCATGATCGCCGTCAATATAAGTGACGGTTCCCGCTTCACCGGACTGCACGCTATTGAAAGCGATGGAAATCGAAGTCGGGTGCAGGGCCAAGAGCTGGCTCAAATTCAGTTCAATGCCGGGCAAACCGACATTGATTTCATTTTCCGCTCCTGGATGGACGCCGAGGCCTTGCTCATCGGAGCCGCCGTTCTTCTCGAAAAGAGTGTAGCCGGCTTTAATTGGATCCACTGACGCGGTGATCACAGTGGGATCGCCTTTCGTGTCCGTGAATGCATGTGACGAGCCTACCGACAGGCCACTGCTGTGCGACGGGACATCGTTTAAGAAATTCCAACTCAGGTTAGCTGCGGACCCAACGCCCGGGACCGCCATAGCGGCGGCCAACCCCAAAAGTGCGAGAGAAGCTTTCATGTAATTCCTCCGAATTCGGTCTCTTGCTCGACTGACAACTCATCGCGTCAGACCGGGCATGCTTCAGTGTTGGGCCTGCAAGCACAAGAGAACAACGGACTAGGGAGTTCTAAGAGTCCGTGGAACGCAATGCGACGACGTGAATGATTGGGCGTCTAAGAGGTTCTTCCAGCGGATTAGTACTGCGCTAGAGAAAACGGGCAGTACGCCGAATGGCTATACTGTCCTCCATATACTAGCTTGGCCGTCTACCCTGTCGCGAGTACGGCTTATGGGGGCGTATGTTGATTCGTCTTTGTACTCCGCTTCTAAGTAACTCGCGCACAACGGAGCGCGGCCACGGCGCCCAAATACGGGTGTTCCTTTCTCGTATGGTGCCGCAGTCCGCGACCTGTGCGCTCTTGATTTTGCTTTCGGCAAGCGCGGTTCTTTTGGGGCAGGGAGGCGCAACGGGTGCAATCTCCGGCACAGTGCAGGATCAAAGTGGCGCCGTAATTCCAAAAGCGCACGTACAAGTTTCGGGATTGGCCGGAACGGCGCGAGCTGTCCAGACCGATTCGAGCGGAATCTTTACTGCGCCGCTGCTTCCGGTAGGAAACTACAGGCTTCTCATCAGCGCGCCGGGATTTGCCGAGACGCGCTTATCTTCGGTAGAAGTGCGCGTTACTGAAACCACAAAACTCACCGCCACGCTGCAGCCGCAGACACTCGCGACCCATGTCGACGTACAGGCCCGTATCGCAAGCGTCGAGACCACAACCGCAGTTACCGGTCAATCTCTTACCAGCCAGACAATCAGTACGCTGCCGCTAGCGACGCAGAATTTCCAGCAGTTGCTCACCTTATCGGCGGGCACAACGTCGAACTTGAACGCTTCGGCTTCGCTCGGGCGCGGCGATACGCGCATCGACGTAAACGGCCAGCGCGAAGACAACAATAACTATCAAATTGAAGGCATCACGGCCAGTGACTATAACGTCGCAGAACTGACAAACACTCCGTTACCCAGCCCGGACGTTGTCGAGGAGTTTAAAGTTCAGACCAGCCTCTATGATGCGACGCAGGGGCGCAATGGCGGGGGAAATATCGACGCGGTTCTGAAGAGCGGGACCAACACGATTCGCGGTGACGTTTTCGAATTTTTCCGCAATAACGATCTGAACGCGAACGAGTTCTTCCTGAAGACGGGAGGCAATCCCAGGCCGACCGTTAAGCAAAACATTTTCGGCGGCAGCCTCGGCGGGCCGGTGCTTCCAAGAGGGAAGTGGGGATATTTCTTCGTAAATTATCAGGGCACCCGCCAGCTAAGCGGGCTTTCGTCAGGCACGATTATAGGAACATCTCTGCCGGTGCTGCCGGTCGATCGTTCGGCTGCCTCCCTCGCGTCGGCATTCTTTCCGGGAAATCCAACGGCCGCGAGCCAGATCGATCCGGTTGCGCTCAAGCTGCTTAATTTGACAGGAAACCAGTTTGGTGCAAGCCCGGGAGGGTACTTGATACCGAGCGTCGCCGGCACTCCCGGCAGCACCGGCAGATTCAATGTGAGCCGCGCTGGCCGCTATGACGACGACCAGTTCACCGCCAACTACGATAAAGAATTCGGCTCGAAAGACAAACTCGCGGTCCGTTTCTTTTTTTCCAATTTCGAATCACTGCTGCCGTTCGGGGCGGGTGGGTTGCAGGCATCTTTTGGCGGCGGCATCTCTCCGACCGATCTCAACTTCCCTTATGACCTGCCGGTGAAGAATCGTTTCCTGAACGTCACCGAGACTCACACGTTTTCGCCAGTCTGGGTGAACGAATTCCGCTTCGGCTTCGTGCATATCAATAATCAGGACATCAACACTCCGATTGTTACGACGGATCAGCTTGGCATTACGCGCCCGAACAACAATGTCGACAACCTGATCTATAAATCCACATTCAACAGTTCCGGATTTCAGATTGGCCCCACGCCAGGCGCTGATCAGACTCAAGACCAGAACAATCTCATCTTGCTCAACACGACGAGCTGGGCAAATGGGAAGCATCTGATTCGTTTCGGGGGCGAATTCGACCGGATAGCTCTCGCGAAAATATTTCCGCAGGTCTTCAACGGACAGCTGTTCTTCAGTCCGGGGACGGCGGGGGCAGCGTGCGCGGCAGGCTGTTCTGATTTCCAGGAGTTCTTACTGGGCGCGCCCGCGTTTACCTATGGCGGGAGCGGCGTGGCAAATCACGAGTACCGCATCGCAGATACATCGCTCTTCGCGCAAGACGATTACAAATTGACGCCTAACCTGACGTTGAACCTGGGTCTGCGCTGGGAGTTCAATGGAGCCGTGACCGACAATCTCTGCCACATCGGCAACACGATTCCCTCGCTTACATTCAGCGGGCAAAATCCATTCGTGTATCCCACTTGCGTAAATAGTTTGAACGTCCCAGGGCTGGTAGGCACGCGTAACGCGACCACGCTGAACAACAATTATGCTTCGAACTGGGGGCCACGGTTCGGGTTTGCTTATAACGTCTTCGGCAAGAGCAGCACATCGATTCGCGGCGGCTACGGCATTTACTATGTTCGCGAAGACGTAGGCGCAGTCGACCAGCTATCGTTCGTAACGCCCTTCCTGCCGATCACGAGCGCGGCGGGGATTCCCGGGCAGATGGGTACCGTTTTTGCCAGCTCCCTTCCAAAGGGCGGCGTAATCGATCCGGCCTACGTGCCGGTTTACTCGCGCTTGCAGGGATTCGTCGATGGGCAAGGAAATCCGACACGCGATACGACGCAGACACCGGTCTATACGGGCAACAGCGAGATTTACCTGGGGCTCGAAGTGCCTACGCGCTACGTTAATCCCAGCACGCAGCAATGGAACATCTCGCTGCAGCAAAGTCTCGGACGCGGATGGGTGCTCGAGGCGGGATACGTGGGGACAAAGGGCAGCAATCTGCGCGAGACGCGGGATCTCAATCAGGCCATCGACGCACGCACCAACCCGGTGACTCTGACGGCGATTGACGGCACGAATTACACGATCACTCAAAACACGCTTTCCAATGTGAATGCCAGAGCACCGTATCCGGGCCTGGGCGTATCGGGCTTCCAAATTTTCGCGAACGATGCGAACTCGAATTACAACTCTCTGCAGACCACACTGTCTCACCGCTTTTCGAAGGGGTTGCAGTTCCAGGCGGCGTACACCTATTCAAAAGCGATCGATGAAACTTCGACCGGCAATACCTCGTTGAACTCGGCCGTGAACAATCAGACTTCGCTGCAAGACTCGCGGGGTCCGGCCGATTTCAATCATACGAACCGGTTCATAGTGAATTACACTTATGACCTGCCGTTCTTTGCAAAATCGAAGGGAGTGACGCATGCGCTTTTGGGCGGCTGGTATATCAGCGGCATTACGACTTTTCAATCCGGCGCGCCATTCACGGTGCTCGATTCAGCGGCTGGTTCGGCCTACGGACTGCTTGGCACAGGGACGCCGACCACGCCGAACCTAAATCTTGAGGTCAATCCGATGACTGGCGGATCGACCGTGAGCCGTCTAGGCGGTTACGTAAACATCAACGCGTTCTATCCGGCGGGAATCGCCGGCGCGGACGGCTCGACGGGCTTCGGGAATCTGGGGCGCAACACGTTTCACGGGCCTTTCCAGCAGAATTGGGATTTCTCGGCCGGTAAGCGGTTCGCGGTCACGGAAAGGCAGTCATTGCGCATTACCGCAGATTTTTTCAATCTGTTCAACCACCCGAATTTTGCGAATCCGGGGTTCCTGGATATCGAGAGCCCGTCGAACTTCGGGCAGATTACCAGCACGCTTGGTACGCCGCGCCTGATCCAGTTCTCGGCGAAATACTCGTTCTGATGAGCAAAGCATTGCTGGTTTGCGCGTTGAGCGCTGTGGGCGCATGTGTGATCGCGACGATGCCGCGGCTCAATGCGCAAGCGAACGTCTACGCAAGCGGCGACGCGAGAGCGTTGTATCGCGAACTTCGAGCACAGATCGATCAGATCCGCATCTTCGACGATCATTCGCATCCGGGGTACGCGGATGACTCCGATGTGGACGCCATGGCTTCGCCGCCCGGCAGTTCAGCACTAAGATTACGGGCGGACAATCCGGAGCTGATTGCGGCTTCAAAGGCGCTTTTTCAATATCCGTACAACGATTATTCTCCGGAGCACGCCGGCTGGCTGATCGAAAAGAAAGCAGAACTCAGGCATAAAGAGGGCAGCGGATATTTCGACCACATTTTTGACGAGCTTGGGATCGAAACGGCGGTGGCGAATCGGGTCGCTATGCCGGACTATCTGGATAAGAAACGATTCCTCTGGGCATTCTTCGTCGACTCGCTGCTATTTCCCTTCGATAACCGAGCCATTCGTGAGCGAAACATAGACGAGCAGACTTACATGCCGTTGCAGGACAAGAAGCTGAAGCGGGAACTCGGGCAAGCGGGTCTCAAGGCAATTCCTGAGTCGCTGGACGGATATTTGCGATTCGTCTCGCACGTGATGGAACAGGACCGGCGACAGGGCGCAATCGCGATCAAATTCGAAGCAGCTTATTTTCGCTCGCTCTACTTCTCGGATCCGGCAGAGGCGCAGGCACAGCCGGTCTACCAACGGTACAGAGCTGGCGGGATACCTACAGCTGCCGAGTACACGGTTTTTCAGGATTTCATCTTTCGCTATCTGCTGCGCGAAGCAGGGCGTTTGCAGCTGGCGGTACATTTTCACACGTCTGTCGGGATCGGTGATTTTTTCAGCCTGCGCGACGGGAACGTGCTGAATCTGGAAAACGTTCTGCGCGACCCGAGATATGAATCAGTGAACTTCGTCCTGTTGCACGGCGGGTTCCCGTATGATCGCCAGGTAATCTGGCTCGCGGCAAGAAAAAACGTCTACGTGGATTCATCTTTCGATGAACTGGTTTTGTATCCGTCGGAGTTCAAGAACGTATTGAAATACTGGCTCTCGATTTATCCTGATAAAGTGCTCTACGGCAGTGATGCTTTTCCCTTCAATGAAGCCTTAGGAGCGGAGGAATGCTATTGGCTGGGCGTGCGGTCCGCGCGTGAGGCGCTGGCGGGCGCTTTGTCCGAGATGGTTGCAGAGAAGGCTTTCAGCAAGGAGCAGGCCATGAAGATCGCGCACGGCTACTTGCACGACAATGCCGCTGCACTTTACGTGAATGCTCAGAGGCAGCAGGGGCGTCAGGAGCCTTCGGCAAATTCTGCCGGACCTCGCTAGACTGGATATTTGGGAGCACGCGTAGTGAAAATATTTACTTCTGTTGCCATGGCGCTTGGACTCGTCTCGGCTTACCTGGTAGCCCAAACGAACACAGGTCGCAAAGCGCCGGAGCTGGCGTTTACGCTGCCCGGCCAAGGAGATAAGCTGCTCAGTCAATATCGCGGCAAGGTGGTTGCCTTGGAGTTCATCTTAACCACCTGCCCCCATTGCCAGGAAGCGTCGCGGGTAATGACCAAATACCAGCTTGAGTACGGGGCACGCGGTTTTCAGGCCATCGATCTCGCGATCAACGCGTTGGATGAGGGCCGCAAGCCCGACCAGGCCAGTCTGCTCACTGAGAGTTTCGCCAACAATTTTCAGGTGGGCTTTCCGGTTGGCTATATCGGCCGCGATCCGATGATGAGCTTTATGGGATTCAGCGTGGTGGATCGTATGGTGGTTCCCCAATTTGTATTGATCGATCGAAAAGGGTTCATTCGCTATCAGACGCCGGCCGGCGACAGTGAGGAATACGGCAAACTGATGAACCCGAACACGATCCGGCAGCACATCGAAGAACTGCTGGCACAGCCGGTAACTGCGGCCGGGAAGCATACGGCGGGGAAAAAAGCCATCTAAGAGAGCCGTTCAACATGAGTCCCGAGGCGGTGGCGAAAAGTCGCCGCGCCACTACGGAGTGAGGAAAGGCGGGCTGGGAGTCGAGTTGCCGCCGGTGCTCAGTTTTTCTTAAGTCCGCAGGCCGAAGTGGAGCTCAAGCTCCACGCGGGTTGAAACCCGCCCTCCATTCATCCATTTGAAACGTCTACGCCGTAAGATTGAGAGCCATCAACAATGAGGCTTACCAGGAAGTCAGGGTCGAGATAGTAGCCGGGTCAAGGCCGGACGTAACCATACTGAAAGTGAAGGGGCCGTTTAAGATTCGCAACTTCTTCGATTTCCAGGATCAAACCCGTAATCCTAAATCGCCGGTGCTGATTATAGATTTGGGAGAAGTTCCTTATCTTGATTCTGCTGCCTTGGGGAAGCTTGTTAGGTGTGCATGTCTCGTGCGGCAAGAATAACCGCAAATATGGACTGGTCAATGTAAGTGACCGGTTGAAGACGATGTTTACGGTTACCGGCGTGAGCGATGTGCTGGTGACGTTTTCGAGTGTGGCCGAAGCGGAAGCGGCGCTTGCGTAGGCGCTTTCAAACGGGTGCTGATGGAATAAGCCCGTAATCATCGAAAAGGGCCGAGCAACTACGGGGCAGGGGTGCCGGAGCTGCCTGGCTGCGTCTCCGATGGAGATATGGCAGAAGAAGCTGAAGCCAACATCCGCGAGGCGGTGGAATTTCACCTGGAAGGAATGCGCGAGGATGGCATGCCAATTCCAGAGCCCGCAGCTCGCGCAGTGCTCGTTGATGAAGCTTAGTTGCCTTAGGCTCGCTATTCTCCTCGCAACGTGCGTGCCGGATCGGTCCGAATCGCGCGGCGCGCGGGATGCCAGACGGCGAGAACGGCAACCGCAGCCATCAGGAGTAATGCGAGACTGTAGGTCGCTGGATCGCGCGGGCTCTTGAAAGCTCTTTTGACTGGTCCAGGCCTCGATGAGCGTGCCATCCACCGTGAAGTGCTCATCCGACAGATGCGTTTTGGCTTGCGCCAGTACACGAGTGAAAAACGCTCGCGAGAGCCCCTTGCGCGACATCAAATAAGTTACAACACAGTGAATCAGACTGCGTGTGTTTCGGCGATCGTTTCATCGCGATTCCGAGAGCTTCGATAGCATCCCGCTAGAGCTTACGCTCGTTCTCTACTTGGCAGGAATTGTCAGTTGCTGACCGGGCTTGATTACATTCGGATCACTAAGCTTATCTTTGTTCGCTTCAAAGATCTTCATGTATTCGTTCGCGTTGCCATAGAACTGCTTGGCGATTTTAGAGAGCGAATCGCCGGGCGCCACCGTGTACGTCTGGCCTGATGAGCCGGAGCCGGCTGAGGCGGCCGCGGCGCTGGCTGCCGCTGGCTGGGGTAGGCTGGAATCGACTGAAATGTCGGCGCTTAGATCGCTGTAGCTCGGGTCTACCGCCTTGATCGCATTCCAAACGTCGTTCTTGATCGCTTCCGATGGGGCAGCGCCCTGGATCACGAGCTTATTGTCCTGAACGTGCAGGTGCGAGAGCACCACGCCTTTCTGTTTAATAACGTCAAGCACGCTGGCATATTTCGCTTTTAATTGGTCAAAGTCCATGATGATCTCCTTGCTGCATGATAGCCTGCCTCCCGGGCGGCGGTCCCCCTCTTTCCGCGTTCGGAGAAATCGTAATACGTAATAGAGGATGAGATCCATCACAGCGAGGGGCAAGCAGGAGAGTGGCAGCGCGCGTGGGGTGCTGGGGGTGAGGACCTTTTTCAGATCGATGTCATAGAATCGGCAGATAAAACGCGATGATCACCCGACGGCATCTCCTCAGTACCGCGGCGAAGGCGAGTATCCTGCTCACTCAAGCTGAGTCAGGCAGAGCAAAGAACGCCAAGAAAGTAGTTGTGGCCGGAGGCGGAATCGCCGGCCTTTGCTGCGCCTACGAACTTACGAGAAAAGGACATGATGTGACAGTGCTCGAGGCGTCGAACCGGGTGGGCGGTCATGTAAAAACTGTCCGCGCTGGCCTGCCCGAAGGCCTATATGTGGATGCTGGCGCCGAGCAGTTCACCAAGCCAGGGTACGACTTGTACTGGTCGTATGTAAAGGAATTCAATCTCCCGTATGTACAGGATCACCGGCGTGAGCACATGTTGCGCTGGATTGACGGCCACATGTATTCCGAAGAGGAATTGACAAGTACGCGCGTACTTGCCGGCTTTGGTTTCAATCAGAGCGAGATTGATTTCTTCAAAGGCCATCCGTGGTGGGACGCAGAAAGCCTCTATCTCGATAAGTACGCCGAACGAATTACGGATGAATACAATCCCTTCGTCACGGGACTGAATGGCTTGGACGAAATTAGTTTAAGCGACTTACTAAGACGGCAAGGCGCGTCTGACGCGTTCGTGCGGCGGGCTGGCGGCCGCGGGTCGGCGCTCCAGGCTGTCTGGCATGCCGGAATCTTAGAGCGGCGCGGAGTTCCCGCGTGGCCCACGCAGGTGTTTCGTTTGATTGGTGGAAATAGCCTTTTACCCCAGACCTTCGCAGAGCATTTGGGCGACCGGGTCAGGTTAAACAGCCCGGTAAGAAGAATTCGTCATAGTGACAACGGTATCTCGGCGGACTACGGTGAGCCTGGCTCGGCTAAGAACATCGAGGCAGAGTATCTGGTTTGTTGCATGTCCGCTGTCATGCTGCGGAAGATCCCGGTTACCCCGGCTTTTGACCAGCGCAAGCGCTGGGCGATCGCGAATATGCCCTATTACTCAGCCACGAGACCGATTTTTCTCTCACGCACGAAGTTTTGGCAGGAGCAAGGCACCAGTATCAACGTGGAGTTTGACCAGCCGTCGCTGGAACATGTCTGGTCAATGGCGGATGAGGTCGCCACGCAGCGCGGTTTGATTACCGGCACGGCGCAGCCTGGTGTGACCGCCGAGAAGGCGCTGGAAACATTTCGGGCCGCTTATCCGGCTAAAGGCGACACCATTGACCAAGTCATGATTGTGGACTGGTCGCTCGATCCATGGTGCCTTGCCTGCGAGACGACTGCTTATCGCCCCGGCGAACTTACAAAGTTCTGGCCGGCAATTATGGAACCCTATGGACGAATTTATTTCGCTGGCGCCTACTGCGACAACTTAAATTGGGGACAGGAAGCTGCCACCCGATCGGCAAACCGCGTGGCAAAAGCAATCGATGCCGTCTGAAAACCAGCAATGCTGGTCCCGGGGTGTTCTTCTTACATGGTGTAGAAGAATTCCTCGTACACGATCTTGCCGTCGGCGACCTTGTAGACGCCGATCTCTTCCATCGTGAAGCGCCTGGATTCCGGTTTGAATGTGACGTCCATTTTGAAAGTAACGGCGAAATGCGAGCCGGCGATGAGCGGACCCTGGACGTTGACCGAGTGAACCTCGTGGTTAGCGACCCACCATTCACCCTTAGCTTTGACGGCCGCCAGTCCTTTCGACTCGCGTGATTGTCCTGGAGGGGCGCCGGCCTCCATGCTGACAATATCGGGAGCGTAGAGGGCGTTCGTGGCCTCGTCGAACTTGCCCTGAGAGCAAAGTTCAACCAGCTTGCTGGCAATTTCCTGGGTAGTCATAATCGATCTCCTGTGTGCAGATTTTCTCTACGAAGCTACCACAGCCGAGGTTCGAGAGCGGCGGCGAAGGCGAGCGCCTCAAGTTCGAGCTTGTATCCAATCACCTTTCAGAACCATCGCCGCATTTGCCTCCGGGAACGCTCCGACCCAAATTTGGGAAAACGGCTGCATGCCGCCGGCAACGAACTTTGTAAACCAGGCGAACCGAGTCATCTAAGTAGCGTCTCGTCGCCCCCGACCACGCACAGGAGTGGCGGCAGCCCAGTAGGGTCGGCGAACACGTATAAGGCGAGCGACTGGCGGGGGGTCGCCGGAACCGATGTACCACTCCGCCATCTGAAGGAGGGCGTTGCGTGTGCATCCGAAGTCAACCGCAGCGCGAGTCGCCATGCTCTGGCCGCTGCAGGTAAGATCGCCCGAAGCGAGAGCGTAACCATTCCGGCCGGCTTGGGAAGACTGTCATCCCGAGCTGCCAGGGCGCTAGCGACGGCAAGGCCACCTCCGGCTGAACCACCCGTGATCACTATTCCGAATGGGTCTGAGCCCTGGCGAGCATCCAGCGATAAGCCCGAATCGAATCACGAATCGCGGCGGGTCATGACAACGAACCGTCTTCGCTACGAAAAAGCCTGTGACACGCTTGACAGACGACGAGGCTCGGCATAACATGTCGTTATGCGACATGTCGAGGTGAGATACAAAGAACCGGAAGCACGGCCGCTTACCGAACCGGTACTGCTGATCCTGATGAGCCTGGCCGATCAGCCCCGGCACGGTTATGCGCTGATGAAAGACATGGAAGAACTAAGCGGCGGGCGGGTTCGGGTCAGCACCGGGACGCTCTACGGAGCGTTGGGACGTCTGCTCGAGGATGGCTACATCGAACGCTACAAGCAGGAGGACACGTCGCGGGAGAAACAGGCCTACCGGCTGACCCGGGCCGGGCTCAAGGCGCTGCGAACAGAATTGGAAAGAATGAAGCAGTTGACGCGCGCTGGCGCACGCCAACTTAGGGGAGTGGAGGCTTAAGTGGAGGCTTAAAATGACACGAGCATATGGATTCTTAATGCGGCTCTATCCAAGAAAGCACCGGGCCGTCTTCGAGAAGGAGATGACGGCGGTATTCGAGGAAGCGGCCGAGGAACATCGCAGGCGAGGATGGTTTCACTTCATTGGTTTCGCGGCGGCGGAGGTGGCAGGAGCCGTGACCGGGTCTTGCGCGCAGTGGGTCTCGGAAATGAGGCGGGCTGAGCAGTCGCAACGGGCGGAATTGGCGGAAGCCGGAAATGCAGGATTGCCGCCCGAGATTGTCCAAGCGCAGCAGCGATTACAGGCAAATCTGCGGCGCATGGAGTACGCGATTGCGCATCACCAGTTTCCGCGGGCGCGCTTCTTCTCAGAGGTAGATCGCATAGAGCGCGAGCAACTCCGGCATTTACGCGAAAAGCATGGGCTAGCGGAGTAGTCTCATTTACTGGATCAACCAGGCCTGATTGCTATTCCCGGTGGAACTCCACAGCTGCATCCCCGTGCCGCGTTTGAGGCTCCACGCAGTATCGTCGATAACTAGCCCGCTTGCTTTGTTGTGAATGACGTAACCGGAGCCGGAGGCGGTAAGGGACCACAACTGCGAATCGGAGCCGTCCCCGGCAAGCTGCTCGAGCTTGGTTCCGTTGCTTGTGGAACCACCCGGATCGGCCAGATACAAGCCGCTCGACGCGTTGCGGATGGTGTAATAACCGTTGCCGTTCGAGGCAAAAGTCCATGTCTGATTGGCACCTCCGTTGGGAGTCCACTGAATGATTTGAGTGCCGGAGGTAGAGGAAGAGCCGGGATCGTCGAGAAGCAGCGTGCTCATCTGGCCGATGATGGTGTATCCGCCGTTAGGAAGAGGTGTTTTCGGCAGCAGACCGAACACCGCTACGCTATTGGTCGTACCTACGAAAACCTGACCATTGGCTACATCCGGCGTGATGTATTTGTTGCCGGGCCCGAACTGATCGCGGCCGGAGCTTGCCTGATTGCTGTTGTAATATTCTGTCGAAAGATTCACAGCATCGTAGGCGTGTAAGACAGCCGGGTTGGTGTTTTCGACAGCCCACAGGATAGCGCTCGAAGATCCACTCGCGGAGATACTAGGTGTTGCGCCCGGATAAGTGAACGTGTGCGTGGTGGCCGAAACGGGAGATAGACGCGCGCTACTGATTTGGAAAGCCTGGATGCTGCTACCGACAGAGCCAAAGAAAACGTAGTTATTGAAGTAAGCAGGGTTGGCCCATATCCCGCCGGGCAGGGCGCCCGTTAATTGCTGGTAAATGGTTGCGTCCGAAGTGGAATCGAATTTACCCATATTGTCGCGGTCGACAACGTAGAGGTTAGAGTCTTTGCCGGCGCCCACCGCAAGATGACGGACTTTTCCGCTGGCATCGGTCTGATCAGGCAAAAGCATGATACCGCCCGAACCCAGATCCGTGTCGCTACTGGATTCGCTCGTGGAGTTATCCATCGTCCAGTAATCGGTGGCAGCCAGCGCTCCGCTCTGAAGCGAAAGCTTGACAAAGGCATTGCCGAAATCACCCCGGCTGGGGAAGCCTTGCGAATTGAGAGAAGTGTCGAAAGTGCCGTTCGCGACTGAAACGAAAATATTGCCCTGCCCGTCGGCAGCCGGCCCTCCTCCGCTGTTCCAAAGAGCCGCCTCACTCCCGTTTGGCGCAAAGTTAAATACACTCTTTTGAGCAAGTGTCAGGCGGTCATAACCGATGATCCAACCTGTGTACGGATTGAAGTCGCAATGAGATCCCCAGCTCGTATAGACAACGCCATTCAGCAGGAGAAGAGCGGCCCGGTCTTTGTACTGCTTGGGGTCGAAGATCACCTTTCCGTTGCTGCTATTAGCGCCCGTACCTGGATAGGTTGCTTGAACGGTCTGCGGTCCGCCAAACTCTTCCGCGCCCGTGGTGAGGTCGAGAGCATGCACGCGCTGGTAGTAGTTGCCGCTCGAATCCTTGCTCATAGCAATGAGGTAAATGGTGCCATGCGGCCCGGCCGTGAGATCGATAACCGGAGTGGCTGTAATGCCGATTTCAGGCGTGACTTGTCCACAACCGCGATTGTCCGATGTCATCTCGCCTGGGTTTAGGAGTGACACGTGCCAAAAGATGCTTCCACTGTTCGCATCGAAAGCGTAGACGCTATCGTGTTCACTCGCCGCGAAAACGACGTTATGCGTACCGCGCCCCGGCATGCTTAAACCCGATACGAATAGCGGCTGGGCGTCGACCTTGCCGTCCATCGCCACAGTAAGCAGTTTGCCGAAGCGGGACGAGGTTACACGGCCAGGGCTGAGGATCGTCTCGCCCAGGTTTTGCCCGCTTCGGGGATTGTCGTTGTGATACGTAAGAACGTTGACTTGCCCGATTGCGGCTTGGCAGGAAATGGCGACCCATATCAGGGTCCCGATTGCGAGAGGAGATTCTTGCTTACGGTTTAGCATTGCGTTCTTCTTGAAGATAGCTCCAATCGATCATGATAGGCTCTTCTTCATCAGGGGAATTTCTTTTATGTTCAAAAGGCTACTCCGTAGTACTCTTTTGGGAGCATTTGCCGCGTTTGTCTGCACTGCTCCCTATCTCAACGCTCAAACAACCTTCGGATCTGTTGTTGGAAACGTAACCGACCCTTCGGGCGCGGCCGTTTCCAATACCGAAGTCGTACTCACCAATCTCGGGACCAGTGAAAAGCGCACCGAGAGAACCAATGCCGACGGCTTGTATCAGTTCGTCAATGTTCCGCCGGCCGCTTACTCTGTTACTGTCGAGAACCCGGGCTTTAAGCGCACCGTGCGCTCACCGGTAACAGTCGAGACCGGCTCAACCAGCAAAATCGATGTGGCGCTTGAGGTCGGCGCGGTCAATCAGACGGTCGAAGTAACGGCGCAAACGCCGCTGCTCGCACCGGAATCCTCCTCGCTCGGTCAAGTGATCGATGAGCGAAAGACGACCGAGCTGCCGTTGAACGGCCGCAATCCATTGAACCTGGTCGCGCTGGTTCCATCGGTGGTGCCACAGGGCGGATCGATGTCGAATCCGAACGGCCAGAACCCGTTCGCGTGGGGAAATTATCAGATCGGCGGCGGCATGGCCAACCAAAGCATGGTGTGGCTGGATGGATCACCGGTAAATGGCAGTTACATCAATATAACGGCGCTGATTCCAACGCAGGATTCGCTGCAGGAGTTTAAGGTAGCGACGAATAACTTGTCGCCTGAGTACGGGCGGTTTGCCGGGGGCGTCGTCAACTTCACGACCAAGTCGGGAAGTAACGAACTGCACGGCACGCTCTGGGAGTACCTGAGAAACAAGGATCTCGACGCGAACACGTTCTTTAATAACCTAAACGGAACCCCGCGCGGCGCATTCACGCAGAACCAGTTTGGGTTCAATGTGGGCGGACCGGTTTTTATTCCGAAGATTTACAACGGCAAGAACAAGACGTTCTTCTTTGTCGATTACGAAGGGTTCAGGCTCAGGCAGGGCGCATCCTACACCGAGACCGTGCCGACGCTCGCAGAACGCGGCGGTAATCTGACGGCACTCGCTGCCGCGCAGGGCGTAAACATTTACGATCCGCTCACTACCTGCGGAACTGCTGCACCAGGAACTCCCGCGTGTACCGGGTCGCAGAAAGTCGGGGATCGCACTCAGTTCCCGAACAATGTGATACCGCCTAGCAGAATCAATCCAACTTCTTTGATCATGCTGGGTCTATATCCGCAGCCGAACGCTCCAGGCAATGCGCTAGGCGTGGGGAATTGGGTTTCAAACGCTAGCCAGGGCGGGAATAACAACGAGACCGTGGTTCACATAGACCAAAATGTATCCGACAAGCAGCACATAACAGCTCGCTACAGCTATTGGGGTAATTTGAATCTGCCGAACGATCCCTTTCAAAATGGCGTATGTCAGGATCGCTGCACAGAGACTTTCAACACCAACAACTTCGTTCTGGGGGATACCTATTCGTTCTCGCCCACTACGATTATGGAAGTCCGGTTGAGTTATCAGCGCTTCAATTACGACCGGACACCCACCACGCTGGGTTATAACCTCACACAACTCGGCTGGCCCGCTTCGCTCAATAGCCAAGCAGTTTTTCTTGACTTGCCTGTTCCAGTGATCAACGGGTTCGACACGAACGGTACTTTCGGCAGTCAGGGCGCGGGCAGTGTCATTATCGACCGCAACGACAACTACCGCGCGGCCGGCACGCTCACCAAGATCAAAGGAAATCACACCCTTAAGTTCGGTGGCGAGTGGCTGCGCCTGACGCACAATTATGCCCAGACCAACATCCCCACAGGGATCTTCAACTTCAATCCTGACCTGACGGCATTGAACCCCAATAATTCGGCGGGCAGCGGTTTAGGACTAGCGACCTTCCTGCTCGGCTATCCGTCGGGCGGGAACGCCAACAGCCCAGCCCTGGTGGCGGCACAGACCCTCTATCCGGCGGCATTCGCGAATGACGACTGGCACGTAACGGAAAAATTGACCCTCAATCTCGGCGTCCGCTGGGAACACGCAGGCCCATGGACGGAGCGCTTCAATCGAATTTCCTTCTTCAACCCCACCCAGAACAACTCGGTACTGGCGGCAGCAGGAATCAACGTACCAGGCAACGTCGACCTGGTGGCTTCGCCGAACAATTCCTATCGAAGCGGGATCAAACCGGACTGGAAACAGTTTGCACCGCGCACCGGCCTGGCCTACCAGATGGGCCAAAATACGGTGTTCCACGCAGGCTATGGCCTATTCTGGCTGCCGAACGACGTAGCCTGGGATACCAGCCCCAACAACGATCCGATCAACACCTACTCGACACCGGTTCTGGAATCGATATTCACAGGCGTGCCGACATGCTATCCGGCTACTTGCAGCACTACCTCGGCAACAGCAGGAAATGGCGCTTACACGATCGCAAATCCGTTTCCGGGTGGAATCATCGGACCTCCCGGCCGAACCCCCGGTTATGCTCAGACGCTGCTCGGGACGAGTGTCAACGTCAATCAGTTGGGCAATCCTTACGGTTACGCGCAGCAGTGGAACGCTGATATTCAACAGCAGTTTGGCAACGGCTTCCTGATTGACATCGCGTATGGCGGGGCGAAGGGCACGCACCTGCCGATCGATTCACCCCAAATCGATCAGTTGCCGGATCAATACCTCTCAATGGGCAACGCACTGCTGGCGAATGTTGCAAATCCTTTCTACGGACACGTGACGGCAGTGGGTTCGCCACTGGCTCAACCAACAGTCCAGCTCTCACAGCTTCTTCGCCCGTACCCCCAATACAACGGAGTGCAATTTGCGGGCCAGGGCATTGGCGATTCGACCTATGAGTCGCTGCAGGTGAAGGCTGAAAAGCGGTTCTCCGGCGGAAATTCGATTCTGGTGGCCTACACGCACGCCAAGTTAATCAGCAACACAGATACGATTACGGGTTGGCTAGAGGCTGGGGGTGGTCCAGGCGGTGTGCAAGACTGGAACAACCTCAAGGCAGAGAAATCCCTTGCTTCTTTTGACACCCCAGACCGGTTGGTAGTGAGCTACGTACTCGATATTCCGGTCGGCAAGGGCCGTAAGTACATGGCGAACGCCAACGGCTTTGTTAACGCCGCTATAGGGGGCTGGGGAGTGGAAGGTGTAACGACCCTGCAGAGCGGCTTCCCCTTGCACATAACAAACAATTCGGGGAACGCCAACTCGCCGGGGAGCGGCAGCCAGCGGCCGAATGTCGTGCAAGGCTGTAATTCCTCCTTTTCCGGTTCAGTGCAAAAAAGACTGAACGAGTATTTCAATACGGCTTGCTTCACACAACCGGCGCCATTCACGTTCGGCAATGAGAGCCGTACGGATTCCAACATTCGTTCTCCTGGTATTGCGAACTGGGACATGTCGGCTTTCAAGAGCTTCGCGATTGCGCCAGAAGGCAAAGCCAATTTGCAGTTCCGGGCTGAGTTTTTCAACATCTTCAACCGGGTGCAGTTCGGATATCCGGGTCAGAGCTTCGGCTCTTCCTCATTCGGCGTAGTAACTAACCAGCAGAACCTGCCACGGCTGGTGCAATTCGCATTGCGCCTGTCGTTCTAAACAGGCCAAGCAGCTTATCCTACTTTCAGTGCGTGTATAGGAAGTCGCGGGGGGCGGGAAGTTCGCAGGAACTAGCGCCCTCCGGCACTTGAAAAGGATTACTGCCCGCGCCTGCCCGCACCCAGTAAACTGGAATGCCTTTACAGTGCAACGGAATTTCGGCCATAAAATCGTCCTCTACTCCTGCCACATTCAAACTGCCATTCCGTCCATTCGAGCGCAGGCTGAGTTTCGGAATGCCCGTTCCGTAGACCCACGTGTCGAAGAAGCTGGCTAGGGTTTTATCTGGCTGCCCGGGCGGCACGAAGCTGCTGGCGAGCTGTCGGAGGTCTTCGTTGCTCAAGGGCCGATGGCCGTAGTCGCTAAGCAGGCGTAGCTGCATCTGCCGGAAGTTCTCACGGCCCAGGCGCTCACGCAACATCTGCATGATCCACGATCCCTTCTCATAGAGAATCGTGAGCCAGGTAACGAGGCCATGCGTATCGATCAGGCGTTCGCCAAAGTTGAGTGGTCCGGCTGATTCCACTGTTTTCCCATCTTTTTCTTTAGTCAAATCCTGGCGGTAACTCTCGAGAATTTCGTCGCGCGCTTCCTTTCCCCTTGTCCGCTCAATGTACTCGAGAGCAGAGTCGTTGGCCATTGCTTCGGTAATCCAGTCTGCGCGGTAGCCGGCTGGGCGCACGATGTTGCCCCACCACTGATGAGCGATCTCATGCGGCAGCAGCAGCTCCGAAAAGAATGCGTCAAAGCGGGAGCCGCGCAGGGCGGCCGAGCGATTCTGCTCTTTGATGAAGGCCACGCTCGAAAGATAGATCAGGCCGGGGAAGCCTTGCCCAAAATAGCCAGCGATCGGAGTGACGGCGAGGCTGTGGATAGGAAGAGGAATCCAGCGGCGGGTGTAATCGTCTAAGATGCTGGCGGTCTGGGCAGGCAGAGTCGGGTCTTCGCTTAGCGTGGCAGAGGCTGTCCCGGGCGAATCAATTTCAAGAGAGTACGAATTGTGCTGCTCTTGTTTAACGATATAATCGCCCAAGTTGAAACCAGCGAGCGCTTCGGGCGTGATCGTCTTGCGATGAACCGTGCGGTAACCGCCGTCCACCTTTTCGCTCAGGGGTTCGCCAGTGGAGACGAGGCGCAGGCGCTCCGGACAATGGAAGGTGAGGTCGAAGCTGGCAAGCACAGGTCCTTCGAATGGGTACCAGGTGTTGCGCTCGTCGACGAAATATTCGCCCGAGGCGGTGCGCCGAATCACCGAGCCCGTGTAATGCAGTTGGACCTCGTGATCCACGCCAGGGGCCAGAGGCGAACCGGCGACCACCAGGAACGTTTCGCTACTTCCGAACTGGGTCTGGCGCACGGACGGGTGCTGAAGAACCTCGGCCGGCAGATCGTCTAGGGTTGCAGATGTGACTTCAAGGCGCGGCGACAGGCTAAGCGGTATCACGCGGCCATCCTGCTCCGATGCTTTAACTTTGAAGCTGGCCGATACATCCATGCTGAGATCGGGATGAATAGTCGAGTCGATCCGATAAGCGTGTACGCGCGGTTCGGCTTCCATGAAGGGCGGCTGATTGCGCCCGCGGAAATTTGTCCATAGCTGGAATTTGCTACCAGCGGATTGCGGGATGCGGCCGACGAAGATAGATTCCGCTTGCATCGGATCGTAACTGATGTCGAATGCGCCCAGAGTTCGCCCGCCGATCACGCCGTAGAAAATACCGTCCTTTGAATGGTGCTGGTCGAGCAGCGCTTCGACCAAAGGGACATCGAGTTGCCCGGCAATTTCGCGCGCGACCGGGTCCGCGCTGATTGCGAAGCTGGTTGTCAAGTCGGAGGCCTCGCGCACTGGAGCGCGATTGATTTGATCGAGCAGCTCTTGTGCTGTGTTATCCGTAAAAAAGAAGATGGCGCTGTTGAAGTGCTCGTCCAGATTGGGTGTTTTGGCGAAAGAGGCGAGCGAAGCTCGTTCGGCGCGATTGGGCGGAAAAAGAATCAACTCTGCATCGCCCTCTTCGACGCCCTCGGTGGTGAAAACAGCCGCTAGAATGTGCGTATCCACTGGCGTAAGAAACGAGAGGACACCTTCGTTTAGGTAGATCTTGAGATCGCCGCGCGCAAGCTTGAGGTTGCGCACGCGCCAGGTATGCTTCGGATCTAGAGAAATCTGGCGGAGAGCCGAGGCGAGTTCCGATGCTGGAACTGCGGCGGAGGCCTTACCCGGCTGATGCGGGGAAGCGCCTAAGCAGACAGCCGTTGCGAGAACGCAGAGTGACAAGTGCAGTAAACGCAAGACAAGCTATTTTATCTCCGGGCTGTTGGGATTGGCCGGATCCTGACTCCAGTTCTGGCGCGTAATGCCACTCTGGTCAGAGTAAAAGGTCCGGCGTCCCGTACTGTTGAAGACCTTAGGGACGGCGGTCGCAGCATAGCCCTGGGCTGATTGGGTGACTGCGAAAGTGTAGCCACCGCTCGATCCGCTGGCAAGATTTGCCGGAATCAATCCGGCGGCTTGGGGCCCTTCCGCTCCGCCGCTCGCTGGCGGAGGTCCGAGCTGGGAGAGCGAGGTCGCATACTGTCCAAACTGCGAGTAGTATTGAACCTCAGCTTTGTTGATGGTAGAGATTTCGGCGACCGCGGCCATCTCCTGAGCATTCATACGCGACTTGCTCATTTGCGGGAGCGCGATCGAAAGAATGATCAGAATGATCGCAATAACAATGAGAAGTTCGATGAGCGAGAACCCTCGCTCGCGCCGGCGGCTCTTTTCCAGACGTGACAACATACCTGATTCTTTATATTAAGACGTGCGTCGTGGGCCGGGCGTTGTCTCCGGAATCTTTGGAACTTCATCGCATACCGGACTCGCCGCTCAGCCTAAGGCCAAAGTCGCTGCCTTGTTAGCGTCGCCACGCCAAGCCGGGTTCGAATTCACGCTAATGCAATCAGCACGCCGCTCATTCGGCGTATCAGAGTCGTCGGATCTTAAAGCAAGCAAGGACCGAAAATGTACAACAGTACTACAAACTTTTTAGAGATCGCGCATTCTTTTTGGGAAAACAACCTCGTGATTTGCGCCATTAATACAATCGCAGTCCCACGGTGACTCTGTTTGTTTAGGCGATAACGCTTGTATGTAGTTGAAAGATTTAGGATTGTGAGACTCGAAACTCGGCTGTTGATCCCGTGTACCGGCAGTGTTTACGTAGCCGTCGTTTCAAGATTAGCCCGGTCCGGGGTCCACAAAACGCTCTCTAAACTTTTAGACTAGTCCATCATCCTTGTTGTAGGTAGGTACTAGCCGTGATACTGTTCTATCCGGAGGTTGTTCCAAACACAAATGTTCTCACGCACTTTCCTGACTCTCGCAGCCCTCGCGCTGCCCGTCGGCCTTTTCGCTCAATCGGATGCCTTTCAGATCCGGTATGCGTCAAACCTTAACATTGGAGACTCGGTGGTCAATCTGACCAATACGGGTCTTATTAGCAGTGGCACTCCGGGCGGGGATATCTGCGCGAACGTATACACCTTTGACGCCCGCGAGGAGATGAACTCTTGTTGTAGCTGTCGGGTCACTCCGAATGGGCTAAACAGTTTATCCGCCAGAAGGGATCTGGTATCTAATACTTTGACAGGGGTAGTCCCCACTTCAATCGTAATTAAACTCACGGCGACCAGGCCCACAGCCAGTGGCTGCGATCCAGGCGCTCCGGGCGCACTCACGGGCGGTCTTCGCGCGTGGGGCACTACCGTTCACGCCGCGCCGGTCGGTTATGCTGTCACAGAGACGGCATTCTCGTTGGCCGCTTTAAGCGCTTCGGAAGCCACTAAGCTAACCACTCAGTGCTCGTTCATTCAGGTCGTGGGCAGCGGCTTTGGAATTTGCTCGTCCTGCCGTGTCGGAGGCTTAGCAGCCCCCAAGCTCTAACCTCGAGTATTTAAAATACTTCAATTCGCCCGTGTGCCGGCCAGGGATCTTTCCTTGACCGGCACGCGGTTTAATGTGTGTAGGAATGCATAATTCCATGTGGAGCGAGAGATTCTCATGAACAAAGCCCTGTCAGGTTTAGCCGTACTACTCTCCGGCGTTTGCTTGGTGGCCGCTTCAAATACTTATTCAGGCAATGTTAATTCTCCCGACCCTGGCACGATAGTTGCTCAGGTTGATGGCACTAAGATCACGCTCGGCGAATTTGAGCAGAAGCGAGCTGAAAATTTGTTCCAGGCCAGGAACACTTATTATCAAGCGGAACGAAAAGCGCTCGAGGATTTCATCGACGACTATCTTTTGCAGCGCGAAGCGCAAAAGGAAGGTATAACGGTAGCCGAGTTGTTACAGCGTCACGCTTACAGCCTAATTCCCAAAGATCCGAGTGATGAGGCTCTGCGCGTGTACTACGAAGGCGTAGACACCCAGGAGCCCTTTGAAGCAGTGCGCGGGAAGATATTGGACAATCTCCACGAGCGTCGACGCGATAAGGCGCGGGCCGCCTACATCCAGTCGCTCCGCAGCCAGGCGAAGTTAGTCGTCAGCCTGCCGCCCCCGAGGATCGAAATAGGGCTGCAGGGCGCGGCAACGCTGGGCAACCCCGGCCTCCCCGTGACTTTCATCGAATATGCGGACTACGAATGTCCGTATTGCCAGCAGATTGATCCGGTGCTGAAAAAGCTCGAAGCCGACTACAAAGGTCGGGTGCTCTTTGCCTACAAAGACGTACCTTTGCCCATGCATGCGCATGCGGAAAAGGCCGCTGAAGCGGGCCGCTGCGCTGAGGCGCAAGGCAAGTTCTGGCCGTATCACGATATGCTTTTTGCGACCCAGAAGCTGGAAATCCCGGAGCTGAAGCAGGCTGCCAGTCAGTTGAATTTAGACACAAAGGCATTTAACACATGCCTGGATTCGGGCGCTCAAGCGGCTACCGTGAGCGCGGAAGTCGCGGACGCCACAAAACTTGGACTGACAGGTACGCCAACCTTCTTCATCAATGGCCGGATCTTGAGCGGGTCAGTGAGCTATCAGGCACTGAAAGAGGTAATCGATCAGGAATTAGCCTCGTCTGAACAGCAGCCGAGACAAACCGCTAAACGTTGAAGTACTCGATAGCACGAGGTACTTTGTGGCAGCTTACGCGAAGAGCCATCGGAAGCCGCATGCAGTGCAGGGACGTGAACATCCCTGGGTAGCAGCCCAGCCGGGTCTGATCCTTCTTGATCCTTCTCTGAAAGCAATTGCCTTTAACCGCGAGGCGGAGGCGATTTTGACCTATCCCCGCGGAAGGGACTTGGGAGCCGCTACCAGTATGCGTATTCCCGAAGCGGTACTGGAGAAGATCTCTGAGCTTGGCTCCTCTGAGTGCGGGTCCGTGCTCACTTACTTCCACGCGGGGCGACGAGAATACGTCTCTTGGGCGTGCTCGCTCGAATCTCACGATGGATTACCCCAGCGGCTGATAGCTGTCATGCTGCTGAGGAACTCTTCCACAATGGAACTGGTGACTAGGGTGTCGGCGCAGTACAAGCTCACCGATCGCGAGCGTGAGACCCTGGAGGCCATATCACTAGGTCTCAGCAGCAAGGAAGCGGCCGAACGGATGAAGATCAGCCCGAACACGGTGCGCGCCTACTTGCGCCTCATCATGATGAAAATGGGCGTTGGCACGCGGGCTGGCGTACTGGCCAAAATCCTCGAGCATAACCTTTCTCTCAATCAGGCGGCCGGTTCAGCCGGAAGACTCCAATTGGCTTGGTAGAGCGGACAATCTCATCAGTTTCAACCGCGAACCAAAAGGTGAATCGCTGGGCCAAAGGTTGGGCGTCAGTTACCGGTTCGATCCTGCATTAGCAATCACTTAGTGAAATTGAGACGCTTTGACGCCGTTGGCAGCATGCTTGCCTTTATAAATCATGCCGAAACGATCTTAGAATCGGCATGACCGCGCAAAGGGGATGCAAAATGTGGAGATCTCTATTGATGGCACTGGCATTGATGGCAGGATTCGCGCCTCACTACTTTGAGTAATCTAAAGAAGCAGCTCTATGCGGCAGTGTAGGCTTCTTCTTGCGATCTTTTCAATGTGTAGCGTGCCCTTATTGAGCGCGACGACGGTGCCGGCCGGAACTCTGATCGATTTGCGCCTGATCACCGAGGTGAGTAGCGATAAACCTTCAGGATCGGCCGTGTCCGCAGTGGTGATTGCGCCCGTGTTGGTGAATGGAACTCCCGTGATCGGCTCCGGTGCGCAACTGGACGGCGCCACCGCAGACGCCCACCCTTACAAAGCCGCGGGCGATGATGGAACGGCGGAGCAACCGGCGACCTTGCGTCTCCAATTTACGAAAATTCGTGATAAGGCTGGGCAGTCGAAAGCGATCGCTTGCGTAGTTGCGGGTGTGGACAATGCGCGCGAGTCGATCAGTCAAGCCGGTTTAATCACGGGCATCAAGGCTTCACAGACGTTCACCGCGCTCGCCGACCAGGGCGTAAACAAAGTGATGGAGAAGAACTCCGGGTTTGGGCAATTGTTATCCGGTATCAAAAAGGCGATCGTAAAGGATGCGGATCCTGCTATCGACTACAAGCCGGGCGTGGAGTTGACGATTAAGTTGACTCAGGCACTCGACTGGATTCCTTCCCCAGATGCCAAATTGACCGCTCCCATCAAACCGGAAGACCAGCTCAAAACGTTGGTGAGCCAGCAACCTTACCGCACGGTCGCGCTAAAGCCGCCGAATCCATCCGACATGACGAACCTGATGTTCATCGGGACCAGGGAGCAGGTGGAGCAGGCTTTCAAGGACGCCGGCTGGTTTGCCTCCGATCCGCTCGGCCGGGCTTCCACTTACCGCACAGCCCAGGCGATTATCGAAAATCGCGGCTATGATGAAGCGCCGATGTCGATACTGACACTGGCTGGCCAGCCGCCCGACATGACTTACGAAAAGCAAAATAACACCTTCGCATCCCGCCACCACATCCGGCTCTGGCAGATGTCCCAAACGTTTGCCGGGAAGCCGGTATTCGTGGCTGCCGCCACGCACGACATCAAGATTTACTACTCGAACACCAGCCGCTCGATCACCCACGGCATCGATCCAAACATAGACAACGAGCGAACGAAAGTTGTGAACGACATGCTTTTTACTGGAAACGTGCAAGGGGTTTCGCTGGTGGACCGGAAGAATATCCCGGCCAACATTTCAAATGCGACGGGCGATCACCTGAAGACCGACAACAAGATCGCAGTAATCGAGTTTAAGTAAGAGAGCCGGTTCACGAAGACCTGCACCGCCGCTACCGCAACTGTTATCGCCACGGCGGCACAAGCGGCCAAGCCCTTCAAAGAAACCGATCACGAATCGATCAGGTCGTTCTACTCTGAATGTGCTCCGGGCGAACCCCCACGCCAACTGCACGCCCGATGACAGCCTGCAAACCCGGTATCCGCAGAGCAAGCTTTAGTTGCCACGGCGCTTTCAAGGGCCCGGTGTTCCGGAAAACGTATTGCATTGCTTGGTGGGCATGGACCTGAAAATGTTGCGTTACGCGAGTGGGAAACATGCGCCGTTGTTGTACTCGCGCGAGCAATGGTTCTGTAACCCGTCGTTCTCGCAGCGGACGGGCGAGTAGGTTCGCTGCGGCTACCGCGTCCTGAATCGCCAGGTTTATCCCAACTCCTCCGGCCGGTGACATTGCATGTGCCGCATCGCCAATGCACAGCAGCCCGGGCCGATGCCATTTCTTCAGCCGGTTGATCTGTACGGACAACAATTTAGTCTGCTCCCAATCCTGCAACTCATTCACCCGATCGCCCAGATAGGGAGCGATTTGGAGTACGCTCTCCCGGAACGCGTTCAGGCCGCGACGCTGTATCTCGTCGAAACAGCCCTTCTGGATGAGGAATCCCGCCTGAAAATAGTCATTGCGGTTGATGAGAATCAGCACCTTCCCGTAATTGAAATTTCCAAATAGTTGCTCCGGATCATTCGTGTTCCGCCGGATCCGGAACCAGAGCACATCGATCGGAACTCCAAGCTCCCGCACTTCCAGCTGGGCAGCCTGCCGCGTAATAGAGTGGCGGCCATCGCAGCCGACCACCAGGTCCGCTCGGATCTGCGCGGTGCCCTCGGGCGTTCGCGCCTCCAATCCCGTAATCCTCTCCCCGTCGCGCAGAAGCCCGACCACCTCATGCTGCATTCGAAGCTGAAAACCAGGCAGCTTCTTCGCTCGCTCGGAAATAAAGTTGAGGAAGTCCCATTGCGGCATCAGCGCAATGAACTTGCAATGCGTGCGCACGCGCCGGAGATTAGCGGCCTGAAATGGGAAGTCTCCGAACACGCCTCCAATCGAAGTCAGCTCCTGATGCGGCACCTTCAGGAAGTCTTCCAAAATGCCCAGCTCGTACATCAGCTCCAGCGTGGAAGGATGTACGGTATCTCCCCGGAAGTCGCGGAAGAAATCTTTATGCTTCTCGAGAACCGTCACCTGGACACCCGCCCGGGCCAGCAGATAACCCAGCATTATGCCCGCCGGGCCGCCTCCCGCCACACAGCAAGTCGTCTCGTCAAACCCGTTACTGGCCATATCTCTCGGCTGCTCCCTCTGACAGTAGAAGTGATAAAACTGCGCGGCACCGCTTCGCGATCATCAAAGCGGCCCTCGATGAGTTCACCGAAAATGCTTCGTAGCCACGTGTATCGAAGGTATCGCGCGCCGCGCTGGCGTAGGGAAAGGCACAATTTACCTGCAATTCAAGGGCAAAGGAAGCCTTGTTTAAGTCAATCGTCCGGCAGGAAATTACTCCGTTTGTGGTTGCCGGCCTCGTTCACTTTCTCACTTGTTCGTGGCCCGGCGGTAATTGGCCTCCTCTGGTCCGGGCTTTTCGAGAGTTATTGCCATCTCGATGTCGAAGGCATGTTGCGGGCGTATTTTCGACCACTTGTTTATCCGAGCCGGCCCTCCGGCAACCTGCGTCGGCAAAAAGGTAATGATAAGCCGGGGGTGGCGCGGCGACTCATCGCCGCCGTGTCGCCGCTCATGGCGACACTCGCCTTGCGAGCCTCGACTAGTATCAGCGTCCTGCTTGAGTTGGAAATAGTTATTCTTCCCGCAGCGGCCGCATGGGATAAACGCGCACCGCCCGCATAGCTGGATCCAAACTCGCGATGGAAGCGACAGCGGCCAACGCGACTATCGCCGTGAGAGTTGGTAAGTCGGCTCCGCTCGTTCCATAAAGAAGACGCGAGAGTAAACGCATGACGTAAAAGACACCACATAGGCCGCATGCGATCCCACCGGCTGCTGCCACCCGAGAGTGCTGGTGCGTGTTCCAACAGTTTTGAAAACTCTACAGATGAGCGCACCCAGTCACTAAGCGCCGAGGCCGAAGAGAAAATCTTTCCGGCCTCGTACCTTGAACGGTCGCGTGCTACTACCGCCCGCAATATCGGTAGATCAATACCACAAATCCACCTCTCCTCCCGGACTTGCATTGCTCGCGATAACGGTGTTCTGCCCACAGTCCGTCACGCGGTCCTGCACAATCCAGGACAGGGGCATGTCAGCCCCTCCAAACTGGGTCAGGTCATTGTCCACCCAGCCCGCGCCAGGATGAATGTAGAGTTCGTGCACGTGGCCATTCGCGTCGATGAAGTTGACGTGCTGGCTGCTGTCGCTTCCCCAATAGCCGTCGAGCCGGCTGCCCAGCGCGGCGGGAGTTCCATTGGAAAAGGCGGTCAGGTCATTATCCACCCAGCCCGCGCCAGGATGAATGTAGAGTTCATGCACGTGGCCATTCGCGTCGATGAAGTTGACGTGCTGGCTGCTGTCGCTTCCCCAGTAGCCATCCAAAGCGCTGCCCGGCGCTGCTGGAGTCCCACCGGCAAAGCCAGTCAAATCATTGTCCACCCAGCCCGCGCCGGGATGAATGTAGAGTTCGTGCACGCCACCATTCGCGTCGATGAAGTTGACGTGCTGGCTATTGTCGCTTCCCCAGTAGCCGTCCAAAGTGCTGCCCGGTGCTGCGGGAGTCCCGTTGGAAAAGATAGTCAGGTCGTTGTCGACCCATCCGGCGCCAGGATGAATGTAGAGCTCGTGGACGTGACCGTTGCCGTCGATGAAGTTGACGTGCTGGCTGTTGTCGCTTCCCCAGTAGCCGTCCAAGGCGCTGCCCGGTGCTGCGGGAGTCCCGTTCGAAAAGACAGTCAGGTCGTTGTCAACCCATCCGGCGCCAGGATAAATGTAAAGCTCGTGGACGTGACCGTTGCCGTCGATGAAGTTGACGTGCTGGCTGCTGTCGCTCCCCCAGTAGCCGTCTAAAGCGCTGCCCGGCGCGGCTAGACTTCCACCCGCGAAACCAGTCAGGTCGTTGTTCACCCAGCCCGCGCCAGGATGAATGTAGAGTTCGTGGACGTGACCATCGCCGTCGATGAAATTGACGTGCTGGCTGTTGTCGCTCCCCCAGTAACCATCCAAGGCGCTGCCCGCGGCCGCGAGAGGGCCGCCGGCAAAAGCACTGAGGTCATTGTTCACCCAGCCGACGCCAGGATGAATGTACAGCTCGTGGACGTGACCATCGCCGTCGATGAAGTTGACGTGCTGGCTGCTGTCGCTTCCCCAGTAGCCGTCCAAAGCGCTGCCCGGCGCTGCGGGAGTCCCGGGCGCGGCGACCTTGATGTCGATCCCGGCCATGGCAGTGAAACTCGTGTTGGGATAGTCTGAGCACTGCTGGATGCCGTAACACTCCAGCGTTTCAGTGGCTACCACAAGCTCCGAGATGTTGTTGATCACCAACTCAGTGTTGTCGATTCCCTGGAAGAAACAGTTGTAATTGAACGCCCCGCCCGATTGCCCGGTTAAGCTCATTACCCCGACCAGAGTGTCGCCTTCATTAACCGGCACCGGATCGTGATAGAAGGCGTTTCCACTGGAGTCGATGTACCAGCATGCGACTACCCACGAGTTTCCGCCGCCCGCCTGCGACGGACCCCACTGCAGGACAGGCTGCAGAATGTCATTCTGCGCCGAGTCGATCAATGCGTTGAACAGGAAAATGGTCTGGCCGGATTGCGTCGCGGGCCCCGGTGGCACAGTCCACACAGTGGAGAAAAAGGAGAACGGTTGGGCGGTCGTGTTAGTAAACAGTGAATTTGTAATCCAGCCGCTCCCGAGCGCGGGCCTGACCTGGCTCTCCGCGGGATGCACTGGCAGCTCGATGGTTCGCCTCGTGCTGAGGTCGAGTTTTTGAAGCACGTTTCCCGTACGTGTTACTCCGTAGCCCTTCTCTAATCGATGTACCAGCGCTGGATGCCGGTAACCACCCGGAGTGAGTACCAGTTCTGCAGGCCGGTCCGGATCCGCGCTCGATGGCCGTTTTGTAACTCCGCGAACTACCCGGCTCCTGCCACTCTCCTGAGTAACCACTTCGCTGGGAGCTAATTTGTGAATCTTAGATTGAGGACGGAATCCGCCAGGAGTCAGTCCCGTTTCTGTGTTTGCGCTTTGCTGAGCGTTTTCAAGCTCATGCTTTTCCGACATGCAATGCCTCCGTTGTTGAATAATTATCTAAGCGCCTTGTGAGCGCTAATCGTGAGTGAGCATGTCGGGATCCATCTCCCGGCAGCTTGCGCCGTTAGCTTCTGCCCGCCTTTTACCTGTCCATTCGTCCAGCTTTCAGATAATCCCCTTCGCAACCAGGTTCTCGGCCCGAGTATCGCCTCGGTCCTATCCAGCCGTATAGTGCCGATGACTCGGTCGAATTTTCTGGCCCACCTACCGCACGCCTCAGGTCAAGTCCCATTCCCATTCCTGTCCGATGAGATCGTGACCAAAGCTGTGGTGAGGCTCCTGCTTTGTCAGGCGGAATCCCGCCCGTTCGTAAATGCGATGGGCAGCGAAGCCCCGATGAAACGGTTTACATCCGGTTGAATTGACGAAAGGCCGCTATGTCGTCCGTTGTGGCTGAGGTTGTACTGGAGTCGGCCTCATTCAGACATTGTCAAGACCCTGATTTGCTTTTGTCAACTATCGCTCTTCCCTTGCCCGTCCTTACAGGAGACGTTAGCTTCCGGACGAAGCGTCAGCCTGCGATCCATCGGTTTAGCATTTTGAGCGTTGGCGAAAGCGCGCGGCCTTAGCCCGATTACCGCAATCCCGCATGTCGCACCAATGCCGTGAATGATTGCGGCTGGTGTCCAGAAACATCCACCCGCATTTCTCGTCGTCACACTGCCGTACCGAACGCAACCGGGAAGAAGTCAGTAGTTTCGCCGCCGATAGCGCCACGGGCCAAAGTGGCCGATCGAGTTTGTCGTTCTCATCCCATGTCCAACGGAAGTCGCCTGCGAGGTACGCCAGGCTCTCTCGTGCCCGCATTGTTGTGATCTCGTGGTTAAGCATTTCCAGATCTCTCCAGAGGGGCTTTCTATTCTCCACATGCGATCTGAATGTTCGATAAAGAGCTTCCCGGAAACCGATCGCCCGCTTTAGAATGGTCCGTGCTGTGGAGGCGTGCGCCCCCGCAAGTTGTACGATCCGGTTCGCTTCGCCATGCTTGATTATTCCCGCTTGCTCGCTCCATCGGGCTAAGTCCTCGAAACTCACAAGTTTCTCGCGCATCTCCGGGCTCCCGCGCTCGCCGACTGTATTGACAAAATCGAGGCAAAGGCTTCCTCCCACGAATTTGAACTCACCAGCTGTAACCGGCTTAGCGTTCTTGACCGGTCTCCGTGCTTGCGATAGCATCATAACCACTATGTTACGTTTAGCCGGTTACTTATTTGCTCTCGCCATTCCGGGACTAGTCTATCCGCAGTCCAAAGCGCCCACGGCCGCCGAATCCCTCAAACAGAATTTCAATTACATCAATCAAAAAATTCTTGTGATGGCGCAGGATTTTCCGGAATCGAAATACGGCTACCGGCTAAAACCCGAGATGCGTTCGTTCAGAGAGCTCATCGTGCACATAGCCTCCGGAAACGCTTATGCCGCCAAGGCCGGCCGGGCGAGAAAGTCAAATGGGACGAGCTGAGCCCAAAAGACTACATGACCAAAGCAGACTGTGTGGCCCTGACGCAGAAGTGGATCACGGACGCGAACGCGGCTTTGAAGGAGAACCCGCTAGGTTGGCAAGGATCGCTAGATCCATTTCTGTCGGTTCTCCAGCACTCATCCGAACACTACGGTCTGCTGGTCGCGTATTATCGTGCAAACGGGCTGGTGCCTCCGGAATCGCGACCGAAAAAATGAGCAGCTTCAATCCTGCCGTTGAACCGCGGCTACTTACAACAAAATAGCTTTTCGGGTGCCGCCCGTGGAGCGGGTCTCCAGACCTGCTACGCCGCCATTCTTGGCGGGCATCTCTGAGTTTCAGTACCCCCAAACCAAACGGTCATTACTTTACCTCGCCCGATCGATCACGTTACCATCGCGCAGGCCCAATGAAGAAGCTGCCCGCTGTTTTTGTAGCCTTGGCATTTTCCGTTCTCAGCCAGGCTGCCGATAACAGTCCGTTTTATCTCGCCATCCGCAACAACGATCTCGTCGCTCTCCGTGCCCTGATTCAGGATCCTGGACCTCGATCGCAGGACGCCCGCGGGAACTCGCCGCTCATGTATGCCGCGGCCCTCGGCAACCTCGAAAGCATGCGCCTCCTGCTCACTGCTGGCGCCGACCCCAACGGCGCCAATGCCTTTGCCGCGACCCCCCTCATGTGGTGCGCCGGAGACGCCGCCAAGGTTCGCTTGCTCCTGTCGAAGGGAGCGAATGTCGATGCCCGTTCCAAGCTCGGCGAAACGCCCCTGCTCATTGCCGCTTCCTACGATGGAACCTTCGAAGCCGCTCGCATGCTGATTGAAAAGGGCGCCGCCGTGAATGCGCGCGACAAGGCAGGCGCCAGCGTGCTCGAAGATGCTGCATCCTCCAACAACATCGAACTCGTCCGCCTGTTACTGGCAAAGGGCGCTGACTTAAATACGGTGGATGCGAACGGCTTTACCCCGTTGATAGTCGCTGCAGGCAATGGCGACCGCAATGCGGTCATGGTGAAACTGCTGCTCCAGCATGGCGCCGCAGTGAATCTGAAAACCGCTGCCACCGCCGAGATGGTCAAGAACGGACCCATCGCGCTAGGCCATCTCACCGCGCTGCAGTTGGCGGCCCAAATGGGCAACTATGATGCCGTCGAGGCGCTCGTCCAAGCCGGCGCGGATCTGAACGCAAAAGATGTCCGCAACGCCACGCCCCTCGTCTTCGCGGTGACCACCGATCGGGCCAACCCGAAGATCGTCGCACTGCTGTTAACCAAAGGCGCCGCTCGCGAACCCGCGCTTGATTGGGCCCGCCGTTATCAGGATCCGGCCATCTTGCCGCTTTTTGGGCTCCCGGCTTCGAAGCCCGTCGAAATCTCGACCGCCGCGGCGCCGCAATGCACTCCGCGTGAGGCGGTCACCAAGGCACTCTCCGCTTCCCAAGGCGCGGCATCGAAATTCATGGCGACGGGCGGTTGCGTTTCCTGCCATGCCCAGCACCTCAACGGAATCGCCGTCTCTGCCGCCAAGCCACGCGGAATCCAGGCAGACTACCAACTCGAGGCAAACGAAGCGCGCGTCACGGCCGCTCTACGCGGGAGCTTCGAGCAGCAGTTTTTTCAAGGCCAGAACATACCTCCCGGCCCCGACGGCGTTGAGTTCTCGCTACTGCAAATGGCTGGCGCCGGAATCTCACCGACGCTCGCCACCGATTCTCTTGTCTACAACGTGGCCACCATGCAGCGCAAAGAGGGAGATTGGCCTAACAACGGCACCGCCCGCCCGCCCCTCTCGGATGGAGGATTTACCCAAACCGCCAGGGGCATTCGTTCGCTGCGCCTCTATGCAATCCCCGGCCTGAAGAGTCAGTTTGACGAGCGCGTCGCGCGCGCCGCCGCCTGGCTCGAAACTGCCGAACCGCTTACTACGGAGGATCGCACCATGCAGATCCTTGGCATTGTGTGGGCTGGCCGGAAGCCGCCTGCGGATCGCGTCCGGCAATTGATCGCCAAACAACGCTCCAGCGGAGGCTGGGGTCAGACCGAGAATCTCCCCGCCGACGCCTACGCTACCGGCGAAGCTCTCTGGGCGTTGCATGAAGCAGGCACGCCGGCCTCCGATCTCGTTTATCGCCATGGAGTCGATTACCTCCTCCGCACGCAACAGAACGATGGCACCTGGCACGTGGTCTCCCGCGCCCTGGGCTTCCAACCCTACTTCCAGAGCGGCTTCCCCTACGACCACGACCAATGGATCTCGCAAGCCGGCACCGCCATGGCCTCCATCGCCCTAACCTTCAGCGCAAACTAGCCACCCGGTGGAGTAGGCGTTTTCCCCTGGCAGGCCGTAGCATTCCGCCAGCATGCTCGGCTCGATTACATAAGCTCCCATGACAGGCGTGGCGACACGGCGACTCACCGCCACCGTGTCGGCCACTCATGGCGGCAATTGCGTTGCGACCCTCGAGGCTTGCATGACCTTCACCGGCGATCGTATGCGTCCTGGATTCAGTTCTTTACCGTTTCGCGTGGCCATCGCCGGCGTTTCTGAAGCGGAAGCTCAGCAGCAGTCCGCGGAACCCAAGCCCGCCAGTGAAGTAAATCAGGCTATTCCGCTCACCAAAGACGTCTTCTTTCATAAGGGCGATATCGACCGGGGCCTCTGCAACAACGGCTGGATCATTATCGAGGATTATGTCCTGGTGATCGACGCCAACTTCCCGGCCGGCGCGCGCGTGATCTTGCCTAAAATTCGCGCCATCACGTCCAAGCCCATCCGCTTCGCATTCGATATTCATCATCACGGCGATCACGCCTATGGGAAACCTGGTCTGGATCGAAAACGGCGCTACTCCCATCGCGCACACCGGTGTGATACACGAAATGAAGCGCTACGAAACCGGCTATTACGATAGCAAGCCGGGGCGCTGGGAAGAGGCCGCCAAGACGCGTCCCGACGTTGCCGCGAGCCATTTGAAACCGGCGACACCTGCGTCAACGGTCCTTACAACTTTGTCGGAGATGGCGATGTACAGAAATGGATCGGCACTCTGGACTCTGCCAAGAAGCTGGGCGCGCGAGTCGTCTGCCCCGGTAACGGTCCGCGCCGTCCCGTCACGGTCATGGACGATCAGCAGCTCTTCTTCAAGCAGCTCCGTGAACGCGTCGGCGCTCTGGTCGAGTCGAAGAAGACTTCACGCGAAATCTATCAATCAGTCCCGCGCATTCGCCAAGAGCTAACCGCGCAACCGCAAATCACCCGCTACATCGGCAAGCCCGAGGAACTCGCCGCTCGAGCCGAAAAGGTCTATCACGAGATGACCGGTCAAAGTTTTCCCCAACGAAACGAATGCCTCCCACGCCGCCAGACTGCTGCACCGCCATTCCCACGCGCTGCAGAGTGCCTAGTCCATCAGCCCTGGGGCTCAGGCCGAGTCCTCCGTTCAATTACTTTCCAGATCGCACGGCCGCCAAGCAGGAGAATGACACCGAAGATCAGCAGGCCGGGACCATACGCCAACAGGAATATCGAAATCGCAATCGCACCGTTGACGACACTCCTGCATCCTTCCACTGCCGCATTCCTCAGTCGCCCTAATGTCGAGCCCTGGTCAACCCTCATCGGCTGTCGGTATTCCTCCACAACCTGCAACTGAATCGTGGCGAGTGCAATGCGGTTCGAAAGGTTCTTCAGTTCCGCATCCATCTGCTCAATGTCGCTCCGTGTGCGATCGATCTGTTCTTCCACGGCCAGAACGTCAGAAAGCTTACCTGTACGCTGGCGCAGAATCTCGGTAAGCCGGTCTTCCGCATTGCGCGCGTTCTTAAGCCGTGCCGCCAAGTCGATAAACTGCTGTGTCACCTCCTCGCCCGCTTGAGACTCGCTCCGGATCCGGCCAAGCTTTCGCATCTCCAAAAGCAAACCATCTAACTGCCCGGCCGGCACACGCAAACTCGCGATCAAGCTGCGCCCTCGATCGGATGGGCTATTCACTGCTAGCTGTGCAATGTACCCCAGATGTCCGTTTACGATTCGGGTCACTTCCGGACGGGTTCTGTCGAACTCCGTGGTCGTGATACTCATCTCCGCAGTACGGACGATCAAGGGACGGCCTGTTTGGACTGCTTGCTCGGATGAAGGCGCCGGTATAGCTTGAGGCACTCCGCCCACAACTCCGCTTGTCGTGCTGCCGGTTGTCGTTCGCAGGTCAAAGTGTTGCGTATCCTGAGGCATCCGCGTTAGTGCCGAAGGCCGATTGCCGTACGCAAGCTCGTCGTATGCCGGGGTGAATTCGCTCCGCGACCAAGTCTGCCGTAGAATGACAGCTACCGCGAGGATCAATAGCATGGCAGTACCGACGACCCACGTCCACCGCCGCTTTAGCAGATACGTCCCCTTTCGGGGCGTCTGCATCTTTGCCTTGTCTATGCTTTCCAAAGCTTCAGTTATTCGGAGCTGCAGCACGAAGCGCGATTCCTCGATTTCCCATCTCAATAGTCTCCGCGACACCGTCTGGAGATCGGCCGCAATAACCTGACATTCGCGACAGCGTTCCAGGTGAGCTGCAATTCCAGCTGCGCGCTCGACCGCCAGTTCACCGTCGAGATACGCCATCAACTCGTCCCCGGCTATCGGGTGCGTGCTCGCATTCATCTCTCTGCCTCGTTCATCTCAGCCGTGGGCTCCAGATGCCCCTTCAACGCCATTCGCGCTCGGAAGAGCCTCGATCGAACCGTATTGACCGGTAGTCGAAGGATCGCGGCAATTTCCGAATAGGAGAGCTGTTCGTATTCCCGCAACATCAGAATCTCGCGTTCCGTAGCGCCAAGCTTTTGGAGCGCATCGCGGACCCAGATTTCCGAATCCGATGACCCTGTCGTAGAGGATTCGCGCACCACCTCCGCTAAGCATTGTTTCGCTCGCTTCCGCTGCTCGGCCGCGAGCAGATTCAAAGCGATCCCATATAGATAGGTCCTTACGCTAGCTCGCGGCTCATACCGTTCACTCGCCTCAATGACAGCAACAAAAGTCTCTTGTGTAAGATCTTCCGCCCGATCCCTGTTCGCGAGCCGTCGGCGAAAGAAGCCATAGAACTGCTCACGGTATCGGGCGAATAGTTCCTCCAACGCATCACGCGACCCGCGCTGGAAGCTCAACATCAAACTTTCATCGCTGACCAATAGAGTCCACGCTTCTTCCCGCATCTAGCGGGCCTCTCGCGCCCCCTCCTCACAACGGTAATGTCTGGAGGTGTAGGAAAGTTCCCGAAATTCCGCAAATCCGGAAAGTTCACCGAACAAGTAAGCCAACTTCACGCCTGGCGGGAACGTTAGACTGGAGCTGTGCCGAAACTTCCTATCCCAGGGGAACTTGCTCAGGAGTTCGAGTTGCCAGACTCCACAGGAGCGCTGCGGCGCCTATCGGAGTTGGTCTCGCATGGCCGCCTGGTGCTACTCTTCTATCGCGGCAATTGGTGACCATTCTGCCTCCGCCAGTTGGTGGATTACCGGCGGCACTACCTGGAAATCCGGGCCGCAGCCGCGAGCGTAGTAGCCGTCTCGGTAGATGCGCCTGAAGCGTCGGAGGCCTTACGTGCTCATCTCTCTTTGCCTTTTCCGATCTTGTGCGATCCCGAACGCTCTGTCGTCAGGCATTGGGATGTCTGCAATTCGCGCGAGAAAGGCGGCATCGCCAAGCCAGCGGTCTTCATTATCGATCAGGACCGGGTGGTGCGTTACGCTGCGGTGGACACAGTTGTGAAGCGGGTCGCGGCGGCCCAAATCGTTTCCCTGCTGCAAGGGCCGCTGAAGCGCAGCCGGTTCGGGGCAGAGTTCTTGTCCCGCTATTCTCTAACTGGCTAAGCGCGATTCGGAATAGCATTCGCCGATAAGCGGATAGCCTTCGCCCGCTCTGCGACGCCCGCTTAGCGGCTGATTTTTTATTAGTTGTCGCCGTAAGCCTCGCTTCCGTTTGTCCCGCGCGCCGCGCGGAGGAAACATGCTCAAAGTTCCCGAGAACAGCGCCCAATTCAGCGATCAGCTTCCAAGCGGTTAAGACATCCACCCCGGGAATGGTGCACAGTCGCTCCAGGCTGGCTGCATAAAGGCTGCATGCGGCGAACGAATTTTTGCTCCAGGAGCACGGGCTCAAAGGCACCAGATTGGGGCCGACCTTCTCTCGCTCGCGGGTTTCGATTCTCTCTCAGCTCTAACCCGTTTTCCTCTCGTCGTTGTGGCGTCCGGCCCAGCCGCGATGGCGGAGTCCTTCGAAAAACTCGACTTATAACTCAGCTACTTACAACAAAATAGCTTTCCAGGTGCCGCGCGTGAGCGGGTCTCCAGACCTGTGATGCCGCCAGTCGTGGCGGCATTGCTGCGTTTCTGCCTCAATCAGTGCCCTCCCACGTTTCATCTCTCGTTGCGCCGCCCGGGCAACTGTGATCGAGTCATGTTTGTCAGTGCTTCGTTCCCGAACTCAACGCAAGGCGATTATCGGGATCTTGGAGGCCGTAGATCCCAATGTGCCGATTCGTATGAACGTTGCCGCCCCTTCTGTGCTCGGCGTCTGCCGGACTAATTGTTTCGTGCTAGTACCGCGGCGCAGGCAACTTCGCTCAGCTCAAGAAATTACTCGTGTTCGGGAATTTCGATCCCGTGGTGTCTGTTGAACGTGAATCGACCGCCATCCCAGTTCCTGAAAAGGTGTTTGAAGACATGCGGTCGTGCGCGGCGGGTGTGATCTACGTGGGCTCTGAAGGAAATATCTGGACCCGGCAGGTAACGAGCATACTAAAATCAACGATAACGTCCTGATTGAAATGGGCGCCGCCTGGAGAAATTGATCGCGCCGCGTTAGAGGCACTCGCTCTCAAAGGAGTGCGATCCGGTCGGCTCGCCGAGCATCAAGCGCGAGTGATGCTGGTATGGCAACGCGGTATCAGATGGACGGATTCTTAAAATCGCACGGGGTGTTCCTGCCGGACACGCTCGAAAGCGTCGCTCGAGACTCTTAGACGGCTGCCAATTTCCTTCGTCGATGACGGTTGTTGTAGCGGACACCTCGCCGCTCAACTACCTTGTCCAAATCGATGAAGGCGACCTGTTTGTCGGTGCTATGGAAGCTTTGTCGAACTTCGCTTTGGTTTTGGATAAGCTCACGCATACCAATTTCAGAGCTGATAGATCGTTGATTGGCGAATTGATTGTTGAGGACGAGGAGCGGCGCCGATATTCGCAAGGCTGATTCTAAGAAAGCAGGGAGAGTACTTTACTCTTGCGGATCACCAACTCTGATGATCCCCCGGAGCGTAGTCGATTCGGAATCCAGTTCACCAATTCCAAAACTTTGGAAGGTGCGGGCGAATGAAATTGGAAACGAGCTTCCTTCATAGCAAAGTTTCTGGAGAACATCACGCAGGGACGGCCATCTGGAAATAAACTAATCGGTCCCGTATTTCATGCCATAAAATGGGTGGACACACATGACCCATTTCGTCGGCCGAAGCGCGATCACGACTTTGTCGTGGCTGGCAAGAGCGGACTTTTTCTCTTCGAAAATAAAACCCCATAGCAATGCAAACCAAGCTGTATGACGTAGTTGTGATTGGCTCAGGTGCGGGTGGGGGCACTCTTTCGGCACGGCTGGCGGATCTTGGTGCCGATGTCCTGGTCCTGGAGGGCGGCCCCAAGATCAATACCTTGACCGATTTCAACACCCACGCTCTACCCTACGAGTTCACGTACCGGCATGTGCCGCTGATGCGGCCCGGCAAACCCGGCTTCGATGGCGAGCGCAGCCGTGGGCTCGGAGGCAAAACCCAGCTTTGGAACGCTGTTTCCCTGCGCTTCAGCCAGCGCGATTTCAAAGGCCGCGACCACGATGGCGCTGGTGAAAACTGGCCCGTCGATTACGCCGACATAGCTCCTTATTACGACCGGATCGAGCGCGAGGTGGGCGTGTGCGGCAATTACGATCATCTGGAAGATCTGCCCGACGGCATTTTCATGCCGCCCGCCCCAATGAAATGCACGGACCTTGCTATCAAAAAAGGCGCCGGGGACTTGGGCATCAAAGTCATTCACGTCCGAAAGGCAACGCTCACGCGGAAAACGCAGAACAGGCCGGCGTGCCACTTCTGCGGCAATTGCATGGCGGGCTGCGATGTCGCGGCGAAATACAATTCATACAACGTGCACATGCTGCCGGCGCTCAAAACCGGCAAGCTTACCTTACAGCAGAACAGCATTGTTTACGAGCTGCCGGTATCGGACGAAGCTCTTGTGAAAGAAATCCGCTATTTCGATCGCGAGACTCGGGCGGAAGGTGTAGCGAGAGGCCGAGTTGTGGTGGTGGCATGTGCTTGCGCCCAGAGCATTGCTTTGCTGCTGATGTCGAAATCCAGCCGTTTTCCTACGGGCCTTGGTAACTCGAGTGGAGAACTGGGACGCAACTTCATTCCCCACATCACAGCCGGCTTCGAACTGTTCCTGGAAGACTTCATCGGCAAACCGACGGTCGACGATCAGGGCTTCCTCGACCACGCATATATTCCTTCCTTCATGCACGATCGGAAGCGCGAGTACGCGCGGAGCTTTGGTGTCCAATTCAATTATCAGAACCATCGCACGGCCGGTTGGACGCGCAGCATCAAAGGAATGGGGAAAGCATACAAAGAAGCGATCAAGGCGAGGTATCCCGCTTACTTGACTTTTACGGGCTACCACGAGATGCTGCCGAACCGGGACAGTTACATCGACCTCGACACCGAGACGCTGGATGAATATGGTTTGCCACGCCCGCGACGCCAATGGAAGCTGGGCGAGTCAGATTGGAAACTGCACAATGACATGAATCGGTGGTGCCGCGCCATTCTCGAGGCCAGCAAAGCCGAGATTCATTCAAGCAGTCCGCGGCCGGCGACGAATCATGAGGTTGGCGGCTGCCGGATGGGCGCCGATCCGAAGAGCTCGGTAGTCGATTCCTTTTGCCGGTCGCACGATGTTTCAAATTTGTATGTGGTCGATGCGAGTGTTTTTCCGAGCTCTTCCGAAAAGAATCCAACATTGACGATCATGGCTCTTGCGACGCGCACTGCCGATCACATTGCCGATCGTCTGGCCAAGCGAGAAGCGTAATGGCAACTTATAATACTGATCGCCGGTCCATGCTGAAGATCATCGGAGCAATCGGCACGACCTGCGCCTACCCGTTTGCGAGCGACGATCTTTTTGGTCAGACAGCGGAAAACCAGGGTCAAACCGGTAGGCAGCAGGAACAGCAGCATCACCACACGCCGCCCGAGCAGCAGGCCCAACCGCAATTCTTCAACAAGAATGACTACCAGACTATCTCGCGCATTGCCGAGCTCATCATCCCCGAAACCGATACGCCGGGAGCGATCGGCGCGGGCGTACCGGCCTTTATCGATCTTGTAGTGGCGCGCAATACGGATCAGCAGCTCGTGGTAGCCGATGGCCTGCGCTGGCTTGATGCGGAAGGGACGCGCCTCGCAGAGAAGCGATTTGCCGAGCTGTCCGAAGATCAGCAAATGGCTATTCTCCTGCCCCTGTGCGAAGCTCACGACGCTGATATGAACAATCGCGCTCGCAACGTGCAGTTCTTTTCTTTGATCAAGAGCCTCACTGCGGATGGATACTACACGTCCCAGGTCGGCTTGATGAACGAACTGCGATACCAGGGTGACAAAATCCTGAGCAGCTACCCTGATTGCGCCGATGAACACGCTGCCAAAACTTCATAACGCGATGTGGCCTGGCCTCGTCGGCAAGGGCCCGGATTCGGAACCTCCGATCGGCCTGGAGACGATGCTCGACCTCACGGCCGCGGCAACCGTCAATGGAGCCAGGTTCGACGGTGTCGATCTGTTCCTTTCCGAGCCTCACATCAGCATCGACTCGCGTAGAGAGGATGTCGAGCGGCTGGCCGATTCGATTCGGTCCAGGAACTTCGTTGTCGGTTCGCTGGTTGCGCCAGTCTGGGCTGCAACGGGGGGCGGCTCGGCCATGGGATCACGTGACGAGCGAAGTCAGTTCTTGCGGCAGATCGAGAAAGCCTGTGCCATGGGACGGATGTTGCGGGATAACGGCATCCGGACGTACGGCGTGATCCGGCTTGATTCCGCCGCCAGCACGGCTGCCTGGCTCGAGTCGCCCGCTGAAAACACGAATCGCATCGCAGAAACTTTCCGGGAAGCATGCACGATCGCAGAAGCGCACGGAGAGCGGCTCGCGGCCGAAGGCGAAATCTGCTGGGGCGGTATGCACAGCTTGACGCACATGCTGGAACTGCTCGAAGCAGTCAATCGCCCGAAAATATTGGGTTTTCAGGCGGACATGGCTCACACGTTGCTGTACGCGCTTGGCTACAATGCGCCCGAAGATAGAATTCTGCCCAGTGACTTCGATTGGAACGATACAGACGCGCTTTATTCTGCGCTCGAGACCATTGCGTCCGCTCTCCGGCCTTGGACCTTCGACTTTCATGTGGCCCAGAACGATGGCACCGTGAAAGGATCGGGTTCGCACGATAAGACGGGCCATCACTGTTTGCCATGGGAAGGCAAATTGGATATCGTGCGGGCAGCCGGTCTTTGGCTGCGAAACGGAGAAGGCCAGCCGACCAGAGCTGTGGAGCATATCTGTTGGGACGGATGCATGTTTCCGAACGAGGTCATGCTGCAGCCCACGACGTGGGACGGGATTCTGCAGACCATGCTCTCGGTGCGTGACGCTCATGGATGGTCTTGATAGGCCCATGGATGCGAAGAGGCCGTTGCGCATCGGTCTGATCGGGTACGGTTTCATGGGGCGCACGCACTCGAACGCCTATCGCCAGGTGAACCAATTCTTCGATGTCGAGTACAGGCCGGAGTTGGCGGCGGTCTGCGGGCGCGATGAGAACAAGCTGGCCCAATTCGCAAATCGATGGGGTTACGAATCGGTCGAGACCGACTGGCGCCGGATGGTCGATCGCAAAGATCTGGACGTGATCGATATCGCCAGTCCGAACGATACGCACGCAGCCATCGCCGTGGCAGCAGCCGAGGCTGGTAAGGTTGTGCTCTGCGAGAAGCCGCTCGGCCGGACGCTTGGTGAAGCACGCCGGATGGTCGAAGCAGTGGAGCGAGCGCGCGTTGCGAACATGGTCTGGTACAACTATCGGCGCGTGCCGGCTGTTACGCTTGCCAAACAGATCATCGAAGAAGGCAGGGTAGGGCGCGTATTTCACTACCGGGCAAAATTTCTGCAGGATTGGACTATTTCCTCCAAGGTTCCAGTCGACGGGCCGGCCCTCTGGCGTTTGAACGCCGATGTTGCTGGCAGCGGAGTCACTGGAGATCTGCTCGCCCACTGCATCGACACGGCGCTCTGGCTGAACGGTCCGATCAAGACAGTTACTGCCATGACCGAGACGTTCATCAAGCAACGCGAGAGTGCGCTTACGGGCGAAACACAACAGGTTCGAATCGATGATGCGAGCGCGTTCCTCGCCCGCTTTGAAAACGGTTCGCTAGCCATGTTCGAAGCCACCCGCTACGCGCGGGGTCACAAAGCGCTGTACACGTTCGAACTGAACGGCGAGAACGCATCGATTGCCTGGGACCTGCATGATCTTCATCGCTTACAGTTTTTCGATCACACGGACGACTCGAAACTGCGCGGCTGGCGCTCCATTCATGTGACCGAGGGTGAACATCCGTATATGAAGCAGTGGTGGGTTCCAGGCCTGCAGATCGGCTACGAGCATACTTTCATTCACCAGGTAGCCGATTTATTGCGCGACCTCGGGCAAGGTACTGCGCCGAGCCCTTCGTTCCAGGAAGCTTTCGCGACGGAGCGAGTTCTGAATGCGGTACTCGAATCGGCAAAGGCCGGAACTTGGATGAATTGCACGTAAAGCGAAAGGATTTCATGTCAAAACGAGCGTGTGTCGAAGAGGCTTTGAAGGCCGGTGAAGGTGTCGTTCGGCTGGCTCCCTGCTGGGTGCCCAGGTCGTTCCTGATGCCGGGCGGCCGATTGAAACTTGATCCGCGCGACCTGTATGCGCTTGGGGCGCACCGGGGCGGCATTGACGAGCGTTGGTTCTCGTCCACCACGAACGCTGCAAACGGCCCGGGAACGCCCGATGACGAAGGACTCAGCTATCTTGTTTTCAACGGCGAGAGAATCCTGTTCAAAGAGGCGATCGACCTAGTGGGAGACAAGTTTCTCAGCTCGGCAGTCATGGCGCGCGACGGCGGATGGAACCTGCTGTGCAAGTTCTTCGATAATCTCGGGCCGATTCCTCACCACATGCACCAACGCGAGGAACACGCACAATTGGTTGGGCGGCTCGGGAAACCGGAGGCCTACTATTTCCCGCCCCAATATAACTTGAAGTCGAATAATTTCCCCTATACATTCATGGGTCTGGAACCAGGAACGACGCGGGATGATATTCTCAGCTGCCTGAAACGCTGGAACGAGGGTGACAATGGCATTCTCAACTTTTCGAAAGCCTATAGGCTGCAGCCCGGGACAGGTTGGCAGATCGACGCTGGAATTCTGCACGCGCCCGGATCGCTCGTTACGTATGAGCCGCAAGTCAACAGCGATGTTTTTGGCATGTTCCAATCCATGGTGGAAGGCCGTCATGTTCCTTGGGAGTTGCTAGTGAAGGATGTGCCCGCGGAGAAAGCACATGATCTGGATTATTTAGTGGACATGCTGGACTGGGAGGCGAATGTCGATCCCGAATTTGCCAGTCATAATATGACGAAGCCTCGTCCGGTTCTGGAGAATGCCGCCATGGCCGAGAGCGGTTATCGCGAGCTCTGGATCACGTATGGCACGAAGCACTATTCGGCGAAAGAATTGACGGTTTTTCCGGGCCGGTCAGTAAGTGCCAAAGATGCGGCCGGATATGGCCTCATTCTGACGCAAGGATTCGGCCAGCTCGGCCTTCACCGGATCGAAACGCCGTCGCTGATTCGCTTCGGAGAACTTACCAATGACGAACTTTTTGTCAGTGCCGAAGCAGCCGCGAATGGCGTCACGATCACGAACGAGAGTGACAAAGAGCCGCTCGTGATGCTGAAGCGTTTCGGACCCGGAAACCCGGATGCCACTTCTCTGATCCGTCACCAGCGCTCGAGTTGAATGCCAAGAAGACCGCGCATGGCAGATGCTAACTTGGAGCAATCGGCCCATTGATGTCGCATTTGAGGTGTAGTGTTTCCAGTTGCGCGGCAACTCTCGATCTTCATGCGCGCGCGCTCGCGTGCCCTCGTTGCGGAGATCTGTTGGAGGTCGTTCTCGACTCGCTTGACCTCGACCCGTCCGCCTTGAAGCGGCTCTGGCTCGAGCGCCGTTCCTCTTACGAGCCAAGCGATGCGAGCGGCGTCTGGCGCTTTCGCGAGTTTCTCCCCGCGAGTTACCAGCAGACCGGAATCGTTAGTCTTTCTGAAGGCAATACGCCGGTCGTGCGTGGCCAAAAAACGGCGGACTGGGCTGGTGTAAAACATCTCTGGTTCAAGCATCTCGGCTGGAATCCGACCGGCTCGTTCAAAGACCTGGGCATGACGGCTGGCATGACAGAGGCGCTGTTCGCGGGAGCAAGAATCGTCGCCTGCGCCTCGACCGGAAATACCGCGGCTTCGTTGGCTGCTTATGCGGCGCGCGCCGGAATTACCGGACGCGTTTATCTTCCCGCGGGTCAAGCGTCGAATAACAAGCTGGCGCAAGCGCTCGATTTTGGCGGGGAGATCGTCCAGATCGAGGGCAGCTTCGATGATGCGCTCAATCGCCTGCTCGAATCGAGCGATCCCGATCTGTACTTCCTGAACTCGATCAACCCTTTTGCGTCGAGGGCCAGAAAACGGCTATGTT
>CAWHMG010000010.1:0-180723 GCA_963830415.1 Terriglobia bacterium | reverse complement strand
TTTTCCTGTCGCTACGCGCCGACCGGATCGCGTCCCTTACATCGACCATAAGCATCCAGAGGAACGCAGGCCGCTGTGGAAGCTGCCGGTCTACACGACGGTGAACAACCTGCTCACCAACCCCGTGTATGCCGGGCGTATGCGTTCGGCCGAACCGGCAGCCGGACAACGATCGAGGATGGCGCAAGCGTATCCTGCGTGGTCATCGCAAACCTCGCTCGGACTGGGCGGTCTTGCTGGTCGATCATCACGAGGGATATCTGCCGTGGGCGGAGTATGAGAGGAACCAGCGGCTGATCGCCGACAATGCCAACGGCAAGGGCATGATGGTGCGCGGCGCGGTGCGTAAGGGCGAAGCGTTGCTCGCCGGCCTCATGCGCTGCGGCCATTGCGGGCGCAGGCTGCTCGTCAGCTACAACGGCACCAAGGGCGACATCGGCCGCTACAACTGTGATGCCGTGCGCAACACCCCCGGCGCCGACCCCTGTATCTCGTTCGGTGCCCTGCGCGTCGACACGGCGGTGAGCGCAGAGATCGTGCGCTTGCTACAGCCGCTCGGCATCGAGGCGGCGGTGCACGCGATCGCCGAAGGCGAGCAGCGGGCCGGTGAGAAACGCCGCCAAGTCGAGCTGGCCCTCGAGCAGGCGCGCTATGAGGCGGCCCGAGCCCGCCGAGGATACGACGCAGTCGATCCCGATAACCGCCTCGTCGCCGCTGAACTCGAGCGGCGCTGGGAGGCCGCCCTCGCGAGCCTCAGCGCGTTGGAGAGGGAGCTGGAGGAGGTGGTCCGGCAGCAGCCGGCGGCGGTGGGCGCTGAGGAGCGCCGGCGACTGCTGCGGATGGGCGCGGACCTGGAGGCGGCCTGGCATCACCCAGCGGCGAACGCCATCACGCGCAAGCGCATCATCCGTGTCGTGCTGCGCGAGGTCGTCGCACGGGTCGAGGGCGATCAGATCGAGTTGCTGCTGCACTGGCAGGGGGGCGACCACACGCGTCTCGTGGTGCGCAAGAACCGCAAGGGCCGGACGCGCTGGTCCGTCGAGCCCGAGACGGTGGACCTGATCCGGGCCTGCGCGCGGTTGATGCCCGATAAGGCGATCGCCGGCATGCTCAACCGGACAGGCCAGCGCACGGGTCGGCTGAACGGGTGGACGCAGTCGCGCGTGCGCGGCTTCCGCAACACCCACGGTATTGCGGTCTATGTGGACGGCGAATGGGCCGAGCGCGGCGAGGTCACCCTACCCGAGGCGGCCAGGATGCTCGGCCTCAGCGCGATGACAGTGCTGCGCCAGATCCGTGCCGGCCTCATCCCCGCCGAGCAATACTGCAAAGGCGCGCCTTGGGTGATCAAACGACGAGACGTCGAGAACCGACGGCTGACCGAACGCGAGCCTGCGCGCCGTGTGGGTCCGCCCTCAGCAGATCCGGAACAACAGACCCTTGTCTTTCAGTGACGTAGCGAGATGGGCATCATGACGTTGGATCGGGCGCGATCGTGGCCATGACCTTCAAAGCGGCGGTCGATGACCCGGGTCGGTTCAAGCGCTCCAGGGACGTCGGAGCGCACTTCGGGCTGACGCCCAAGCGCTACCAATCCGGTGAGGTCGACCGCTCCGGGCATATCAGCAAGACCGGCGATGCCCAGGTGCGGACCGCGCTGTTCGAGGCGGCGCATGTGATGCTGCTCCGGGTCCAGCGCTTCTCGGCACTGAAGGCATGGGCGCTGCGGGTCGCCAGGACGCGTGGCCTGAAGCGGGCCAAGGTGGCGCTCGCCAGGAAGCTCGCGGTCGTGCTGCACCGTCTGTGGGCGGACGGGACGGAGTTCCGCTGGAGCCGCGAGGCCAAGGCGAGCGCCTGACGCGCAAGGGAGAGAAAGAGATTGACGGACTGACGCCGACACGCCGTCCGTCATCGAGGTCCCGTCACGGGGACGCGGGATCGGGTGAAGTCGCAGCACGGGACGTCGGTCACGCTCGCCAGCGTGGACCACGTGCTTCAGATTGGCTCGCCCGCTCCTTCAGATCGCATCTTGTCCGCGGCCCAGGGCCGACGACGGACAGAAGCCAGAAACCCCGTGGCGAGGCGGCGAACGAGGAGCTTGACACCGGTCGCCCCATTACAGAAGCCGTGCTGTCCACCAACAAGTGCATCGGCTCGGCCCTGCCATCAGCACCGACGCTGGGCCGTGTCGGCCGTGGCACCGCGAGCGTCGCCGCCCGCCGGCTCAGGGTGGTCCGGCACGCGCAAGTTCAGCCCGAGCAGGGCAACGATGGAGCCGATCAAGCCCTCAGCTTGGCGGTAGCGAGGCGGAACACGGCCCTGAGCGTGAGTGCGGTCAGGATGGCCAGCGCCGAGTAGCGCGGCTGGCCGCCACGGGTCGTGCGCGGCTCAGCCGCCACGCCTCGATCGCCTCGTCCGTAAACCACACCGTCAAGCTGCCGCGCCGGCGCAGGCTCTCGTCATACTCGCGCCAGTTCATGACCTTGCGCTTCTGCTCCGGGATATGGTGGCGTCGGTCCTGGTTCAGCTTGAACGGCAAGGCGGGCATCCCGGGTCAGAAGGAGGGCCGTCCTGCTACCCCGACCCGGCTCCAGGCGCCACCGGCCGGACCCGTGTTGGGTGGACGGCACCCACGGCATCGTATGTGCCAAGATCGGAGCTGTCGAAGCATCCATCACGGGAGCCGTCCGCCATGGAGTTTAAGCGCATCGCCATCGACACGTCCAAAGCCGTTTTCACCGTCCACGGGGTGGACGAGCGCGGCCGCCCGCTCCTGCGCGAGAACCTGACCCGCGCCCGCTTCGAGCAGTTCCTCGGCAAGGCATCGCCGACCGAGGTGGTGCTGGAGGCGTGCGGCAGCTCCCACCACTGGGGTCGGTTCGCGCAGGCACTGGGCCACACGGTGCGGCTGATCCCGCCGCAGTACGTCAAGCCGTTCGTCAAGCGTGGAAGAACGACCGCAACGATGCCGAAGCGATCTCGGAGGCGGCATCCCGCCCCGGCATGCGCTTCGTGCCGGTGAGGCCTGCCGAGGCGCAAGCAGCGGCGATGGACCTGGGCGCGCGCGACTTGCTGATCCGACAGCGGACGCAGCTGGTGAACGCCGTGCGCGGGCACGCGGCGGAGTTCGGCGTGATCGCGGCCAAGGGCATCGCGCAGATCGACCCGCTGCTGGCCAAGATCGCTGATGCAGACATGCCCCAGGCGGCCAAGGACACGCTGGCCCACCTGGGCCGGGTCATCGCGCAGCTGGATGCGCAACTGGCCGAGCTCGATCAGCGCCTAGCCGCACGGCACAAGGTCAACCCAGTCAGCCAGCGCCTGGCCGCGGTCCCCGGCGTCGGGCCGGTCACGGCACTGACGGTGGCGCTGACGGTCGATCCTGGCCAGTTCGAGTCCGCTCGCCACTTCGCGGCCTGGCTCGGCCTGACGCCGCGAGAGCATTCGACGGGCGGCCGCCAGCAGCTGGGCGGCATCAGCCGCGCCGGCAACGAACGGCTACGCCAGCTGCTGGTCGTGGGGGCCATGGCGGTGATCAGCCATGCCAAGCCGGGAGCAGGACGGCCAGCCCCTGGCTGCTCGCCTTGCTGGAGCGCCGGCCGCGCAAACTCGCGGCCGTGGCTCTGGCCAACAAGATGGCCCGCATCCTGTGGGCCATGATGGCGAACGGCACGACTTACCGGCGCTCGCCGCAAGCCGCCTAGCCGTTCGTCACCGCCGAGGAGCAAGAGAGCAGACGCACGAGATGGCAGCCGGTCGAACCGACGAACAAGAATCCCGCTTGTTGCACCGGCCCTTCAAGGCCGCGTCCGTGTTTGGGGCTTGTTCGGCGACACCCATCTGGGCCAGCGGTCATCGGCCGCGATCAAGGCCGGACACATGACCGCACTCGTTCCGGATGCCAGATCACGTTAAACCCCTTGCGCTCCGGGTGCCGTCCACACATGGCGAATTGACGCCTACTCGTCGTCCCCGGCCACGCCCGGCGCTGCGTAGGCAAGCGGCCCCTGATCAATGGACCGCGGTTGCGGGCGGCCGGGTGGTCCAACGTCACGTGCTGTATCTCGGCGGGATCAACGATTCGCAGGAACAGGCCTGGCGCAAGTCGATCGAGGTGTTCGACGAGCTGAGCCGGGCCGAGACCTCGCTTGCTCACGGGACCGAGACGATACAGGATGTGCCGACACTCGCGGCGCGAGATCGGCTTGCTGCGTGCGACGAAGAGGAACCCCCATGCGCACGCTCTGCTCGCTGGCACGTCGCTGCTGGCCGTCTCCGCGTCGGTCGTCACCGCAGCTTCGACGACCATCAACTACAGCGGCAGTATCGTGGACGGCGTGGTTCAGAAGGCGCGCCCATACATCTGGCGCTTGATGGTCTTCAGCCGGTTGATTTGCCCCTCGGTCTGCCCGTTGCTCCAGTCCAGCGTCACCGCAGCGCGCACCGCGTCGTAGTCGGCCGATAAGCGCTTGGCGAAGCCCTGCAGCTGCCGAACGGCGCCCTCTTCCACTCGCCGCAACCAGGGATCGAGGCGGTCGGGAGCGCGGTCGCGGACCAGGCCGACGAACGCCTCGGCGAGCGAGATCGCCTCGTCCAGCTCGGGGGCGTGCCGGCGCAACTCGGCCAGGAGCGCTCCGTCCTCTGTGTTGCGCCTCTCCGCCCGGCGCAGGACCAGCCAAGCGGCCGTATGCGGCGTCAGCACCTGGCTGGGTATCACGGCCAGCACTGGGCGCGGCCGTGCCACGGAGCCGCTAATGGCGCGGCGCCCGCCGCGTGCGCCATCCGCAGCCGCCGAAGATAGCGCGCGAGCGTCGGGTAGCTGCCCTGGTAGCCGTGCCGCTGCAGTTCGCGGAACACCGGGCGGCCGCTCCGGCGGTCGCCGTCCCAGTGCTCCAGCACGAGGCGCCGCCACGGGTCGAGCAGGCTGCGGCCGGCGTCGCTGGGCGCTTGGCGCTCCGGGAATACTTGGCTGCGCAGGAAGCGGTAGACGGTCGTGCGGCCGATGCCGAGGTGGGGTGCTATCTTCTCCCCCGACCAGCCCTGGCGGTAGAGCGCCCAGACCTGCGCGTGCCGGGCCATGCGCCGTTCCCGGCGTTCGGCGGCCCGCAGCCTGACTTTCGTTTGTGGCTTGGCAGGTGGAATGGGCACGGCGCCGCGCTCGGTGAGCATCGCCTCGCGCCGGGCCTGCTCGGCAGCGCGCAGCGCGCCGGCATGGGCGGTGAACACCAGTTCCAGCGCCTCGGCCAGGTTCTGCAGTAGGTGTCGGGTAGCCGGGCCTCGTTGCCGGGACCCAGCCCCCTATAACCGGACGTGACGATTGCTCGTCATCCGGCTCAGCCTCCACCGCCTGGCAGGCGGCACGGTAGATCCGATCCTGGAATCGCCTCACAACGGCCTCCGTCGCGGCCCAGTCGATGTCGGACCACGTTGCCTGCCCCCGCCCGCCGGTCTGTTCGGTTCGCACCGTCTAACGTCTCCAGCGATCCAAGCTCTGCACGTCTTCCCTACCGTCGAGACCATGGCGGAAGTCAGCACCCTTTCAGGCTGGGTCTCTCCTCGTCGCCGAGGCCCTATCCGCCCCATTACAGGACGGCCTTCGCTTGCTCCGCCGTTCCTCTACCCCCTCCGCCATCCCCGCCCTTGCGGTTGGGATACCGCCGCCGCGCGGCGACGGAGCGAGTGGGGCTTACCCTGTTGTCCAATGTGGAGAGGCGGATGGGGCGGCTGCGTCCTATAGTCCGGCGGGTCACGTTGCCACCGTCGTCGAGGGTTCCACTCGACGATCCGACCCGCATGCCGTTTTGGCTCCGGCCTGTCAGCACCTTTGGCCGGTTCTCGATGACGGACCTTAACCACGGACGTTCACTTGCGTTCAGCCTACCATCCTCTGCTAGGCCGCCTCCAGCTTGGTGCTGCCAGATTGCGGCCGTTGTTCCCGAAGCTTCACACGTCGGATTGCTCCTCCGCATGTCCGGGTAGCAGCACTTGGGTAGACAAGGCTCCCTCACGGGATACTCCATCATTGAACCTTGCGGGCTGTCGAGGCGGTGGGTACCTCGACAACCCTCAGGTCGCACGGAACCAGTCGAGAATGGGTGGGCCGGTCACACCGGCGCCGGCGAGGATGGATCGCAGGCTGGCGCAGCCGTCGGTGAACGCGGTCAGGGCCGTGTCGCCGGTGCGGCCAAGGCTGTCGAGCGTGCGCCGGATCAGCGCCGTGATGTCAGTGCCGGCATTCGCGACCGCGCCGAACACCTGCCGGCCATCCTTGGGTGTCTCGACGTTGCCGACCCGCACCGCCAGGTGCCGCTCGCCGTCGTGGCAGCTGCGGATGAAAGTGGCATCCACGCTGATGGCAATGGCCGGCGCGGGTGCCGCCATGGCGGGCGTGGCCGTGACCGTGGCGGCATCGCGCAGCGTCTCGCCGAGCCTTTAGCGTGTGGCTGCGCAACGTCTCGTGGCTCGTCCCGGCCGCGACCGGCAGCAAGTGCGCGAGCACGCCAGCCGCGAAGCGGTAGGTCATGAGCGCGGACAGGTGCTCCGCAGCTGGTCCAGCTCCGGTGTCGAGCGGCAGTGCGCGGGCCAGTCAACCCCGGTCTGAACGCGACCGCCCGGGCACCGGAAGCGGGGTAGCCGCACCACAACCCCGCCGAACGGCGTCGCGATCTGGTGCGACCGCCAGTCCTTCACCTGGCAGCGCCGGCCGCAGCTCGAGCACTCCGGCCGGTGTGCCGCGTGATCGCGGGCCTGCGCGGCCACGACCGCCTGCTGTGCCCGGGTCAGCAGCTGCTTGGCCTCGGGCAGCGTCAGGCCGAGGTTGGCGATGTCGCGCAGGGTGCCGGGCCGGCTGATCTCCAGCACATTGATGCTGCGCCCCTGGCCATCAGCGCCGGTCTCGACCAACTGCAACATCCACGCCATCCATCATACTCCAGCCGGCAGCAACCCGGCCGGTCATATGACCTCCGTTCCCACTCCCCCACTCTCTGGACACTCTCGTTCCGAGGCGTGTTGCTGAGCCGGCTGCTTGGCCCTACCACGCGGGCCGGCTTGCCTTCTTCGGCAGTCTTGCGCCGCTCGCCGAGCGGTGGGCCTTCCTTCGCCATCTCGCGCCGGTCCGCAAGAAGCGCTGCCGAGTAGGTGGGGACGTTGCCGTCCCCACCCCTCACAGACCCGGACGTGCAGGTTTCCTGCATCCGGTTCCTCACGAGAGAGCTTCGCTCACGGCGGCGTAGCCATGGAGGATCCTGACCGGAGGTAGTGGGTGTCGGGCCAGCAGTTCGTTGAAGCGGGTCCATGGGACCGAGCTTTGACGATCACGCCGAGACAACCACTTGCGCCAAATACGCACCACTTGGTTGGCGAACCAACGCAAGCGCCGACTGTTGCCGCCAACGCCATAGTAGGCGAAGTGGCCCCGCATCATCGACGACAGATGGCGATGCTGGTCGCGGAACGACCAGTGCCGGTGCTTCCGGCACCAATCGTTGACCGCGGCCACTGCGCGGGCAAACCGGCTCTTCGCCGTGATCTGCCGGACCATATCCCTGCCGTTCCGTGACCGTCCCCAGACATGGGTCAGGCCCAGGAAGTCGAAGGTGGTCCCATCCGTCTCCGGGTGGCGCGCGCCCTGTAGCCTCTTGGGGCGGAAGTCGACGAGGCGCGTCTTGTCGGGATGGAGGGTGAGCATAGCGCGCAAGGCGCTTGCCCAGGACCGACAGCACGCGCTTGGCGTCGGCGATGTTGTCGAACGCCATCAGCGCGTCATCGGCGTATCGGACGAGCGTGCTTGCCCCTCTGAGACGCGGCTTCACCTCGGTTTCGAACCATTCGTCCAGCACGTAGTGCAGGAAGACGTTCGAAAGGCAGGGTGAGATCACCCCCCTTGCGGGGAGCCCTCGGTCGTGTGGCGCAGAAGGCCGCCTTCGACAGCCCCGGCCTTCAGCCATTTATCGATCATCCTTCGGATGACGCCGTCCGTGACTCGTTGGTCAAGGAACGCTCGGAGATGAGAGTGCAGGATCGAATTGAAATATCTTCGATATATCGATATCGATCACCCAGTAAAGACGCTCGGCCCATAACACGTTCTGCAGAGTGTGGAGCGCGTGGTGAGCCGATCGCCCTGGCCGGAAGCCATAGGAACAGGGCAGAAAGTCCTGTTCTTAGACTTCCTCCAGCACCATCGTGACGGCGCGTTGCGCCACCTTGTCTTCGAAGGTTGGAATGCCGAGCATCCTTCGCGATCCGTCCGTCTTCGGAATGTATGCTCGGCGGACCGGCGGCGCACGGTAATGGCCGGACTTGATGCGCTCCAGGAGGTGCCGAAGATTGGCCTCCAGGTTCGCCTCGTAGTCCGCCGCCGTGACGCCATCGATGCCGAGAGCACCGTCCTTGCGGGTCAGCCGGTAGGCCTCCATCATCCAATCCAAATCGATGACGTGGTGGAGCGAGTGTAGCGCCACCCCCCGTTTCGTCCTCGCCAAATCGGCTATCCGTTGTCGGTTCGTGGACAGGTTTGTGGGGTCCAAATTTCCTCCCGAGGCACGCCGTCATGGATTCGGTTTTCGACAGATTCCAGCGATTCGCTTGCGATGTCCCAGGTTTCAAAAGCAGGATGCATGTTATGCCTGGTGGGGCCGCTTGTAGAAATATTTTTGGCCTTCGAAGATTCCCACCGATTCGGATGGCACATCTTTCATCCGCCAATAGTGGGTGACCAAACTCTTGCGCGTTCGAGCCCGGTCCAATATCGGCAAACCACCGTGCAACAACTGGGAATGCCACAGGAAAACATCTCCGGCGGAACCCAGGAAGGCGGTCTTCTGCAAGCCTCTGCGAGTGACCTCCTCTTCTACGTAAGCGCGGCACGAATCCATTTCAGCTTCGATGGCGTGAATACCTCCATGAGAAAACTTGTACGGTGGGATTTCCTGGCTACCCGGGTAGTAAAAAATCGGTCCGCTAGCGGCATCGATGTCTTCGAGGCAGATGAAGCTCACGACCAATTTGCCAGGAACAGGCGGCGGCATATACCAGGTATCGAAGTGGCGCGGCTGCTGGCTGCCTCGCATAAAGTTCAGCGAGTTGATTACGATTGGGTCGCCTTCAAGCAGGTCTGCCAGAATGGCCACCAGCCGGTCATGCAAATTGACGCGCCGGACGATCTTCGATTCGAGGTAGAGATCGTTGAGCTTGAAAGATCCCGAGAATGCCTCATCCGGAGCTTCGGCGATCGCAATGCGCTGGCCCATCAGAGGGCCTTCCAAGGGATCTACCTTCACGTTCGGTATGCGGCGGCGGTCTTTAATGGTCGTCTCGACTTCCGAGTTGACTTCAGCGATCAGATCTTTCGGGACAAGCTCTTTTAGTATTAGGAAGCCATTTTCGTTCCAAAACTTCCTTTGATCGAGGGTCAGGACTTGTGGTGTCCATTCGGGCATTCGCGCCGGGGCGATATGGGAAGTCTCAGTTTTTCCAATATATTTTAGTTTGCGAATAAATCCGCGCATCCTCTCTACGTTTCTCATTTGTCGCTTTTTATTTTGGCTTACGGCCAGTGAGCAAGTATACTCCAGCTGCGTGCCAGCAGAATACCAATTGTGCCGAGCCTTTGGAGGGCCGGTTCCAGGCAAAGCGGAGCTGAAGCTCCGCGCGGACTCAAGTTCGCCCTCCGAGACTAAAATTCTGGCGAGCAGTCCGTAGGTTCAGGCGGTTTCCAGAGCGTGAAGGGTGTCCGGGTGGGTACTGTACAAACGGGCTTCCCACCCAGCCTGTCGGATCCCCCTCCTACGGACGCCCCGAGCGCTCCCGTCAAACGGAAGCCGGGCAGTCCCTGTAAATGCGCCAGCAGGGGACTTCTGGGCACTCACAAACAGCTTTCCGGACCCAGCCGTCTGAATTATCTCTATGAACCCGCCATAGTTGTCGGCTGGATTTTCGAAGGAACAAGAATGAGGACCTCACGGGCCGTCATCATCGGGGATGAAAAAAGGGGAGGCTAAAAGGAGCCACCCAGCGAATCAGAGGCTGGGATAGCGTTGGAGGTTGTAGAGCCCGATTGTGAATATAGCCAGGACATGTTGGTCGGGATCATCGATTGTCGTCTCCGCTACTTGGCGGATGAACACGCGTAGGATTGTCGTTGGAAGATTACGCGATGTCCTTCGCTCGAGCTGGCGGAGGTGCTTATGCCAAAATCGTATGGCCGTTGCTGCGGCATCGACGTGCACAAGAAGAGCATTCAAGTGTGCGTATTGCCGCCCGCCGAAGCTATTGACGTGAAACGTAGCGTCCTCACGTCGGTCTTCTATTATTGAAAAACATACGGAAGTGGAAGTTCCCAGCAGCAGTGCGCGGACGAGGCTATTGCAAGCCGGTAGGGCATTTCGAGGGTTGTTCCTTGAGGGAGTCTCCCGGTGCCTCTCTGGGCCCCCGCCGCTTCGCGGCCTTGACGCTTCAAAGTACTTGCATTCCAATCCTTGCAACAGTTATTCAAAAGGAGTTCCAATGCGAACACTACGTAATTGGCGGTTTTGCGCCGGCATGGTTTGCCTGCTGCTCTCCGCGTCAGCCCTCAGCCCAGCACAAACCGCAACAGCAACAAAGCCGGTCAGTCAGTCGAAGGAAAAGAAAGGAGGTAAGACTGCTCCCCCTTCGGCAGTCGATCTGAACACCGCTACCCAAACGGAGTTGCAGTCAGTTCCCGGCATTGGCGCCGCGACCGCGAAGAAAATCGTCGCGGGCCGCCCCTACTCGTCTGTGGCCGATCTTTCGAAGGCCGGGCTTTCCGCCAAACAGATTCAGGCTTTTTCATCCATGGTGAAGGTGGGACCTCACCCCGCCGCCGCCACCTCGTCCGGCCAGCCAACCTCCGCGCTCTCAGTAGCATCGACACCCTCCGGAAGGCAGTCGGCCGGATCTGCATCCGCTCCCAAGACCGCACCTTCTGCCGCTCCAGCGCCAGGCGGCGGTTCAGGTATGGTTTGGGTTAATACGGAAACCAAAGTGTTTCATGTTCAAGGGGATGAATGGTATGGGAAAACCAAGAAGGGCAAGTACATGACGGAAGCGGATGCTATAAAGGCCGGCTACCATGCGTCCAAGGAAAAGACTAAGCCTTGAGCGCAGAAGCTTAGCGGCCGAGTAACACATGCTCGCCCTTCCGGGGCTCGCGTAGCTCAGGACACCCGCTTCATGATGCTTTTATTCTGGACGACAGAGTGCTGACTGGCGTTGTGACGGCGCTTGTTTGCGCCAGCCTTATCGTAGCCATTTTGCATGACGCCTTTGAAGTAATGCTTCTGCCTCGACGCGTGAAGAGCAAAACGCGAATCGTTCGTTACTTCTTTAAGGGAACCTGGTTTGTCTGGTCGGCGATGGGAAACAAAATCTCGTCGGAAGATAGACGTCATAACTTTCTAGGGTTGTATGGTCCGCTTTCTCTTGTGCTCCTTCTGGTGGTCTGGGCGGCCGGACTCATCTGCGCCTTCGGCGGCATTTTCTGGTCGCTCAATCCAACGCAGTTCAGTTCTCATCGCTGGCTCAATCAGGCCTACTTCAGTGGAGTTACGTTCTTCACGCTGGGATATGGAGATATCGTGCCGCACCTCGCGTGGAGCAAAGTGCTTGCTGTGTTCGAAGCCGGGACCGGGCTTGGCTTTATCGCCATGGTCATTGGCTATTTGCCGGTAATGTATCAACTGTTCTCCCGGCGCGAAGCCCAGGTAATTATGCTCGACTCAATGGCGGGATCCCCGCCGGCCTGCACGACGGTGCTCTGCCGGTATGCGGAAGCTCATGAACTCGATGTGCTCGATGGCTTCCTTTTGCGTTGGCAACAATGGGCTGCCGAGCTCCTTGAAAGTCAGCTTTCTTATCCCATGCTGGCCTACTACCGCTCACAGCACGATAACCAGTCTTGGTTGGCAGCCTTAACTGCCCTCATGGATGTTTCTGTTCTGATTATGGTTGGAGTCGACGGCGTTCGGACCTTGCAAGCCCAGCTGACCTTTGCGACCGCCAGACTTGCACTGATCGAAATGGGGCGTGTACTCGGAGCAGGACCGCGCCCGTTTGAGGAAGAACGTTTATCAATCGGCGGGTTTGCTGAGATTAAGAATAGGCTCGCTGCTGCCCATCTTCGCTTTGTAGATGAAGAAGAAGCGGAAGAAAGACTCGCTGCTTTCCGCGATACTTATGAGCCTTTTCTAAATGGTTTAGCGCACCATCTGCTTCTTTCTTTGCCTGGCTGGTCATCAAACGTGAACCAGCTCGATAATTGGATGAACAGTCCACGAGGTAAGTCCGCTAAACGTTTGATCAAATCCGTAGAATCAGAACCGGGAACATCAGACAGCGAGTAAGCTATCTGCGCTTAAGCGAGCTCGTGACTACCAAGCCAGGATAATGGATCGGAAAGCCGGGTTAAAGGTGCACTTGATTCCAGTGCTTAGTTTCCTTCCGCGGGCAATTCGATTTCATGTCGGGGTGATGCTCAAGGCCGGATTGGATTGAAGGCATGCGGCTGATCGGACGGGAGCGTTTCTGCAAAAATGCTGCCAAAAATGCGGCCCAAAGGCCTTCTCGACCGGCTACTCGCCATTCCGGCGATACAATCGCCAGTCGCGCGACTCACCCAGCACATGGTAGTGACTTTTCAGATAGGGGCCATACAGCCGGGGCACATTAATATCCAGCGTCGGATCGGAAGCTTTCTTCGGCACTGCTATCAGGTCTGCCGAACCGATCAAAAACTCCGGCGTTGGTTTAAACCGGTCGTTGAACGTGGTCCCGTACTGCAAAACAGGCGTTCCTCCGTAGGCTGGACGCATACCGAAGCCATAGGAGAAAGGATTGCTAAAGTCGAGCGACATAAGCGTGTCTTTTGGCCGTCTGAACTTTTCAATGAGCGGAACGCCGTTGTTCACGAAATCCGCATACCAGCGGTCGTCCGGACCGGTTGTAAACCCGCTAAGTCTCGGCAGATTGAACGCCTCGGCGCCATGCAGGAACACTCGCTGTCCTAACGCAAAAGTCATCCCGATCATGCCAGACAAAAGTGAGCCCAGAATCAACACCGACCCCAGCACAAGCACGGAAGCATGAAAGTAATCCGGGGCGTCGCGCGCTTCTGGAATGCGCAGGTTGAGGGCGTTCAAGACAATAATCGCCAGGAAAGCCGCCAGCGGAAATCCAATCTGTTCGAAATTCCCGAAAATCATTACGGTCCCTGCAAATGCCACCGCCGCACCCGCCACCAGCACCGCTAAGGCCGCATTTCGCTCGTGGTAAACGTCTAGTAACAGTGCCGCCGAAATCGCCAGTGCGGCCACTATGCCCGCTTCCTGGAGCACACCGTCAATGAGGTACCAACCTAAGTAGATGTGCTTGCCACCGGCGATGGTGATCAGGTCGTGCACGAGCGGTCGGGCATGAAATCCGTAATATGCGCAACTCGCTGCTGTAATCGCGACCAAACCTGCTGCTATGCCCAGCCAGCGCGTCCTGCTCTGTGTTCTGCAAGCAAGCAACGTGACTAGCAAGAACAGGGCAACCGCAAAGTAGGTAATTTTCAAGAAGAACAAAATGGCCAGAATCGCGCCGGTCGAGATACCGCCCCAAAGATCTTCACGTTCTGCGCGGCGCGTAACCGGCTGAAAGGCCTCGAGCAAGATCAGCGCTAGCAGGGCATAACCTTGCCGGTTATACAGCATGGCCGGCGTAGGCTTCATAGGCGAAAACCCAAGCGCAAACGGCGCAACCGCCATCAACACGACAGTGATGCACATCAGCGTCAAAGGCACATCGGCGAGCGGTTTCCTGCCGAGAAGAAAAGCCCAGATTCCCAGCAGGAGCGCGACTAGGGCCTGCCCGTAGCCTAAGCCCCAGGCGGTTCCACCAGAAAGCCAAAGGCCGATCCCGGTCGGCACGTAAGTCAGAAAACCGACGTGGCTGTAGAAATCGATGTGAGGGCGTTGGCCGTTCAGCATTCGCCATGCGCCATCGAAGAGCATAAAAGCGTCGTGAGAGAAGACTCTGGTGCCGATCAGCGCTACGTAAGCCCGCACCACGCATAACACGACAATGACCAGAATCAACAGGAGCTTGCCCCAGGTCCGTTTGAGCAGCGGGAAACGCCACGCCGCTACGAATGCGCAAACCACTCGGGCAATTATCCCAGTCGCTGCTTTACGAGTTCGCTCAGTGCTTTACCATCTACGCGTTTACCCGCGAGCCGTGCTTGTGCCGCCTTCATTACGACACCCATTTGCTTCGCAGAATCAGCTTTCGTTTCTTCAATAGCAGCCGAAACGGCTTCTTCCAAGTCCGCAGCCGATGGGGTGGATGGCAGGTAGGTCTCTAAGATGGCCAACTCCGCTTCTTCCTTGGCCGCCAGTTCCTCGCGTCCGCCTTTGCGAAAGAGATCGGCGGATTCACGGCGCTGTTTCAGAAGTGTGTTCATAATCTGCATTTCCGCTGCTTCGTTCAGCGGTTTCATGGAATCGATCTGCTGCTTCTGGAGCGCTGCCTTCACCATTCTCAGAGCGCTTAAGCGGGCCTCTTCTTTCGCCTTCATGGCCGCGACCATATCTTGTTGCACTCTCTCGAGAAGGGACATCGGAAACATTGTACTGGGTCAAGCCAGGCTTGCAGTCTGTGACTCGCACGGAACCGCCGGCAAAGTTGGTGCGTCAAACCCGCTGATATACTGGGCTAGCTCAGCAGGTCTTTTGCGCACAAGCGACTTTACGGAGATGCCAAGCTCTTCGAAATCGAGTTGCATCGATCTGAGGGGCAGCTACTCATTGCTTCGGGGCTCTAAGTTTGAGAAAGTACACCGCATTTTTTCTTTTCCTGGTATCTGCCTTCAGCGTTCGGGCACAGAATTTCGTTAACGGACAAGCCGCTCGCGCCGAATTCGGCCAATACACCTTTACCTTTGGGGGTGCCACTCCCGGGGTCGTGCCGACTATTCCTAATCAGCAGATACTCGGTGGAGCGAGCGGTCTGGCCTGGGCGAACGGCACCTTGTATGTTGCCGATTCGAATGTGGTCGGCGTAAACCCTCAGGATAACCGTGTTGTCATGTTCAACACCGGGCTCATCCCAGCTCCCAATGCCGATCTTACTTACGCCAAATCTTACTCGAGTTATCAATGCAATCTGTGCGCCTTTCCCGCTTATAATCAGCTCGGGCAACCCGGCTTTACTGGTACCGCAGCCGCCTCCACGGGTAATTCCTTCCCTATTGGTCTCAACAACGACCCCGCTCAACCGAACATGCAGGCGCCTACCGCAGTCGCTACTGACGGGAAAGTCGTTGCTGTAGCGGACACGAATAACAACCGCGTGTTGATCTGGAACTCGATTCCCACCTCCATCAATCAGGCCGCTAATGTAGTCCTCGGCCAGGCTAATTTCACCAGTGCTAACGTCCTCGGTCCCCCTTTGTCCACCCCGACCGCCAGTTCGCTGCGAGGACCACAAGGCGTATGGATTCAGAACGGGAAATTGTATGTTGCCGATACGCAAGACTATCGGGTCCTGATCTGGAATACCATCCCGACTTCGAACAATCAGCCGGCGGATTTGGTGCTCGGTCAATCGAATTTCAGCACCGGCACGCAAGCTGCCTGCGATCCGACGAAAGTGAACTCTAATATTGCTGCCGCGAATGAGCTCTGCAATCCCGTCTCTGTGACTTCGGATGGAACTCACGTCTTCGTTGCCGATTTTGGCTTCAATCGCGTCCTCATCTGGAATAGTATTCCCAACAGCAACGGACAGAAAGCAGATGTTGTGGTTGGCCAGCCCGACATGGTGAGCACGCTGTCGAATAACCCGGTCGTCTGCCTCAACACAGGCACTCAAGTGCAGTGCCCTAATAACCTGGATTTCCCTCGCTACGCGCTCTCGGACGGAACACGCCTCTTCGTGGCGGACGGCGGAAACGATCGCGTGCTTATCTTCAACACGATTCCAACCCAGAATGGCGCGGCAGCCGATGAAGTTTTGGGGCAGCCCAATTTCCTGGTCGACATTGTCTCGAGCGGGGCGGGCGGGATAGCCAGCACTACGGTCGATAGCACTAGCGCCGTCGATGTTACGCCTACTCCAACGTCCCTCGCCTTCGATGGTCTCAATCTCTATGTCGCCGATCCGCTCGATAACCGGGTGTTGGTCTTCACTCCGGGCAACACGCCGCTTCCGACTGACTCAGTTGTGAATTGGGCCAGTGAGCTCATCCGGCAAGAAGGCATTCTGTCGATTAACGTTATAGTCGGAAGCACAGCACCCAACAACACAGTCACCCTTACTATCGCAGGTAAGGCGTACACTTACACAACGACGAGTAGCGCTACTGCAGACACCATCGACGACGCCCAGCTCGTCGCAGATGCCATCGCCCAGGGACTGGTCGCTCAGGTCAATGCCGGAAGCGGAGACCCCAATGTTGTTGCTATCTTCGCCGGGATCGGAAGCGGCACTCTCTATCTCAGCTCCAAGGGTGTTGATCTCGGCTTCGATACGATCGCTTTCTCCGCCACGAGTTCCAACACTGCCAATGTAACTGTAAGCGCTTCCGGTAACGGCTATCTCACGGCTGGTACCGCCGCCACTGCCGCTCCCGGCATGCTCGTCGAAATCAACGGGACCAACTTATCCGATGTCTCCCCGCAAAATCCGGCCGTGGCGGCCATGACGGGTCTCATTCCAACATCTCTCGGCGGCGCGCAAGTTTTTTTGGATGGCGTAGCTTCGCCAGTCTACAGTGCTGATTCGAGCCAGGTAGTTAGCCAGGTACCCTACAATTTCAACAATCGCAACAGCACCAGTGTGTATGTACGCACCACTCACAGCGACGGCTCCATTACGGTTACAAACGCGACGCCTGTCTATATTGCCCAGGCTAATCCCGGCATTTTTGACGCTCCCAGCACGCCTGGCCAGTCGCGCCCATGGCCCGCGACCGGAGCCTATCACCAATTAAATAACCCGCAAGCCGTGGTCGACCTCACCGGCACCGTTAACGCTGGCGACGTACTTACTATTCAAATCGCCAACCAGAATAGCTATAGCTATACCGTGCAGAGCGGCGATTCGCTCACGAGCATTACCCAAAATCTTGCTAACGCAGTGAATAACGGGAACGATCCCAATGTTACCGCCCAGGTAGGCGCGGCATTCAATCGCGTTGTGATCGTAGCCCGGCAGAGCGGCGCAGCGGGTAATGGAATTGCCGTTTCTACCAGTACCAGCAGCAACGCCAAAATCACTCTGACCGCCTACACGAGCACGACTTGCTGCAATGTGGTGAACGGTTCCAAGATCACGCCTGCAAATCCTGCCGCGCCCGGCGAAACAATCGTGCTCTCGGGGGCAGGTCTCGGCGTGGTGGCTAACCTGTCTGGGACCCCGCTCCCCGATATACCGACCGGCCAGCCCTATGCCTTGGACGCGATCAACACCGCTGCTGCTTCGGTGAGTGCAACGATGGGTAGTTCCACCGCTCAGGTCGTCAGCGCAGGCCTTCCTCAGGGCTCATACGGCATTTATCAGGTGCAGTTAATTGTGCCGCCAAACCAAGCGGCTAGTCCAACCACACCTGTCAACATTGCCCAGAATGCTTTCATCAGTAATACGGTCACGCTGCCCGTCGGCGCCGCCAATTCGAATCCCTTCGCGCCTCCTCTAGGTAGCAGTTCCATCACAATCACTATCGACCAGCCAAACTCTCAGAGCGCTGCCTTGACAGGATCGGCTCTCGTCGAGGGTTGGGTAACCGACAAGAATACGACCATCAGTTCCGTGCAGGTTTCGGTGGATGGCATCGCCGTAGGCACGGCCACCTACGGGAATGCTCGTCCCGACGTGTGTGGCATTCTGGGTCCGCTTCCAGGTTGCCCTAACGTCGGCTTTGGCTACGCTCTGAATACAACGCAGTTTGCCGACGGCCCCCACACTTTGCAAATCACTGCCACGGACGCGAACGGCGTACGCTTGACCAACGCTCAAGCTTTCAAGACGTCCAATTTCAGCGGCTCGAATCCGACGATGGTCAATATTGACAACCCAGGTGGCCAGGGCGGCACCTTCCAGGGCGTAACCACATTTTACGGATGGGCGCTTAACACGAGCTCGACCATAGGCAGCGTTACCGTAGCAGTTGATGGCGTGGGGCGCGGCAGCGCTGCTTATGGGTCCAGCCGTCCCGATGTGTGCGCCGCTTATCCCAGTTCACCGAGTTGTTCTGGCGGAACAGCGAATGTTGGATGGTCTTATGTGATCGATACAACGGGTCTTGCCAACGGTCCACACGTCTTCTCAATATCTGCCACGGCAACGAACGGTCAGCACATTATCCAGGCGCATAATTTCATGGTGGCAAACTGGCTGACGTCCAACCCGATCATTACGAATATCGATAAACCCACATCGCAAAGCGGTCCTCTGACCGGTGTCCAAAATATCGGGGGCTGGGCCGTCGACCCGTACTCGACTATCGCCTCCGTCTCGATAGCGGTCGATGGCGTCCCACTCGGGAACGCCGGCTACGGAGCAAACCGTTCCGACGTCTGCGCTGTCTACTCGGGCAGCCCGGGGTGTCCAAACGTCGGCTGGAACTTCCCTCTCGACACTACTCTCATTCCGGATGGAACGCACAGCCTCGAAGTGACATACACGCCCTTTAGCGGTCAGGGTTTCACCCAGACCACTCCGTTCCAGGTCGCAAACCTGGGCAGCATAAGTAATTCAACCCTCATCTCCATCGATAAACCAAACGCTCAGAATGCGCCTTTCAGCGGAGTCGCTTTCTTTGGTGGCTGGGCCGTCAACTCCAACTCGCCGATAGCTACCGTCGAGATATCGATTGACGGAAACCCCAACGGCTATGCCGCATATGGAGGCCCACGCCTGGACGTTTGCGCAAGACTGCCTGGCAGTCTGGGTTGCCCGAACGTCGGCTGGAACTATATCCTCGACACGTCCACGCTCACCAATGGCGCGCACTCGGTTGAAGTAACCACCACCACAGTGACAGGCCAGCGTGCAACGAGCAGTTCCGGCTTTTCTGTTTTAAATTCGAGTGGCAGCAGCCCGACCTCCGTGTCGATCGCTCAGCCAAGCAGTCAAAGCAGCCCGTTCCAGGGACTCGCGTTCTTCTCCGGAACAGCGCTGGGCACGAGCACCGCAATCGGCAGCATTTTCGTTACGGTCGATGGTTACCCGTATGGTTCCGCCAGCTACACGGCGACGGGCGTTAACGTGCCGGTGAACTGGACCTACTCGTTGAACACGGCTCAATTTGCCGATGGAGTGCATACGTTTGGCGTAACGGCTACCGCGGCCGACGGAACCTTTGCGGTGAGTTCCGCCAGCTTCCTGGTCGCCAATTGGAGTTCGCCCTCTCCCACCCATATCAGCATCGATACTCCGAACTCCAGCAGCCCGAATTTTAGCGGCCTGGCGGCGTTCGGAGGGTGGGCAGTCAATCCCAAGTCGGCCATCACTGGCGTTTCAGTCGCGATCGACGGCGCCCCTTACGGCCCTGCCCAATACGGCGGAAATCGCCCGGACGTGTGCGCGGTATACACAGGTCAGCCGGGCTGCCCGGATGTCGGCTGGAACTCCCAAATCGATTCGACGCTGCTTGCTAATGGTACGCACACGCTGGATATTACTGCCACGACGGCGGCGGGCCAAAGCTTCACGATTTCGTCGAGTTTCACTGTAGCGAATTAAGGAAGATTCTTCGCCAGCCGCCGCGAGAACAGCAGACGGGAAAAAACTAAATCCAAGAAGCGTCGATCTTATCTCCCGAGCTAAGGAGCTAAGATGCGTCCGGCTTGTCTCTCGACCCTGCTGCTTGCGATGCTCGTTATGGCCGGTTGTTCCGGCCACCGCACGAGCTCTACGCATTCGGCTTCCACTCCTCCAGCGAAGGAAGCCGCCTCTGTTCTTGGCATCGACCCACTGCCTTCCTCGAACGATGGCAATGCAAAGCAGGCGATCATCGACCTTGTAAAAACCACGACAGACAAGAGCAGTCCGAAATTTGTGTCGCCAGAGGATCGGCTCGACGCTAGAGACCCAGTACAGGTACAACGAGGAGGGGCAGCCGGTCCTGTGGCGGAAAAAGGAGCTTCTGCTAAACGACAATGGTAGGCAAGGCGGAAGATATTTATCTTTTCATCGGCCGCCTCCCGAAGGCCGCGTTTGGCAACTCAACTGGAGACCGCCAGATGCTGGGATGCACTCAGGCGGGCGGCGGAGCCTCGTTGGAGATGCTGGTGCTGCACGACGACGCGCAGCGTGAGTATGCCTATGGGCCAGCCCAAGGGCTGCCCGATACCAAGGTCGGGAAGTTTACTCAACCGCTCTTCGACGACGCCAAGGCCAAGGGTTGGAGCGTCATCAGCATGAAAAACGATTGGAAACAGATTTTTGCATGGGAGAACTAGGCCGAAGAAGGCTATAACCTTTCACCATCTTTTAATTGATCAGCGCCAGACATCCAGTGTCTTGTCGACCTTTCGCGCAGTCTCCGCTCCAAAAATCGGGAGCGACGAATCCGAAATTAGACCAAGTTGTTTGAGCACTGATGCCTGATCCCAGTAGATGTGCTCGTGCGCTAGCTTTCCGTTGCGGAAATGGACAATCGCCACTAAAGGTACTTGGACTTTCTTGTGGGTTGGCGCAAGGCCGGGCAACATCCACGGCATCTCCTGGGTATGAGTGAACGAAAAGATCATCTCATCGACGAGTTGATCTTTGCCGATGGTTCGAGAGACGGGCGTCAGCGTTGTATCGGGCGGCATTCTAGGAATGAAGTCCTCCGAGTAAAAGCGATACAGTTCATCCTTGCCTATCCCGCCCGTCATTACCGGAACGTGATTTACATAAGCGTCGTCCACCATTGTGGCAAGCGTGGCATTTACATCGCGCGTGACAAATTCGTCTTTCGTGTGTTGTTCCCATATCTCGTCCAAGGTCATACGGCCGCATCTCCTGTAGAGAGAATCTTACACCGCTCTGCAATTCTGGAGCCGCTCAACTTGGCACCATGAGCGTTACCCTTTTGCTATCCTGAAGCTTCCACCAGCTTCAGAACTCCCCGTATTCAGGGCCGCACGGTCCTGCACTCGGTGGATCCCCGCCATGCATATCAAAAAGCAACGACTTCTTACTCCTGGCCCAACCCCTATCCTGCCGTCTGCGCTTCACGCCATGATGGGTTCCGATATTCATCACCGCACTGAGGATTTTCGCAAGCTTTACAAGCAGGTTCTGTCCGATCTTCAGTTCGTGCTCTGCACAGGCAACGACGTGCTCATTCTTGTATCTTCCGGCTCGGGTGGCCTGGAAGCGGCCACGCAGAATTTCTTTTCTCCGGGCGATGAAGTGCTCGTCTGTTCCGCTGGCAAGTTCGGCGAGCGCTGGGTCGAGATCATGAAAGCCTGGGGCATGAACGCCACCGTGCTCACCGCGCCTTATGGTGATGCCGTTCAGCCGGAAGCGGTCGAAAAAGCGCTTGCGCAGAATCCGAAAATCAAGGGTGTCTTTATTCAGGCTTCGGAAACTTCCACCGGCACTCAGCATGATGTGAAAGCGATGGGCCTCGCCGTTAAGAAGACGAACGCTATTTTCGTGGTTGACGCCATCACCGGTATTGGCACCATGCCGCTCGATATTGATAACTGGGGGCTCGATATTGTGATTGGCGGCTCACAGAAGGCGTTCATGATTCCACCTGGCCTCGCCTTTCTCTCCATCAGCGCGAAAGCCTGGGCGACGGCCGATTCGGCGAAAGCTCCGCGCTTTTATTTCGATCTCCGCAAGGAACGCAAGAACGCCGTCAATGGCGAGTCGGCCTGGACTCCTAATACTGCTCTCCTGCTCGCTCTTGCAGAAGCGCTCAAGTACATCAAGTCTCTTGGCATGAACAAGCTTGTCGAGAATGCGCAATTGCTGGCGCGGGCCACTCGCCAAGCTGTCGAGGCGCTCGGGATGGACCTGTTTTCCTCGTCGCCTGGCTCTTCCGTTACCGCAGTTCGTCCGCCCTTAGGCATGGATTCCGGCATCATCATCAAAGAATTCCGCAATCGATTTAACGCAATCATCACCAACGGGCAGGGTTCGATGAAAGGCCAGATCTTCCGTTTCGCTCACCTTGGCTTCTTCGATTTCCACGATCTGTTCGCCGTCATCGCGGAGCTCGAGATCATTCTTTCGGCGAATGGCCATCCGGTCCGCTATGGTTCCGGCGTGGCCGCCGTCCAGAACGTCTACGCGGAAGCAGCTCTTCCCAAAGAAGCGCTAGCCCTAACCTGAAACCCATCTCATGAAAATTCTTGTTGCTGAGCTGCTCGCACCGGCGGCTGTCGATCTCTTGCGCGCGCAAAACGGTTGGAACGTAGTTGTTTCCGATCCGAAGAATTATGCCGCCCATCTTGCTGATGCTGACGCTCTGCTCGTGCGTAGCGCTGTAAAGGTCACGAAGGAAGTTCTCGCCGCCGCTCCCAAGCTACGCGTCATTGGCCGCGCCGGCGTGGGAGTAGATAATGTCGATCTTCCCGCGGCTACCCAGGCTGGCGTGCTGGTCATGAACACGCCTGGCGGCAATGCCGTGTCGGTGGCTGAACATACTCTCGCGCTCATGCTTTCCATGGCGCGCTCGGTTCCCCAGGCCAGCAGTTCTACCAAAGCTGGGAAATGGGAGAAAAAAATTTTTCTAGGGACAGAACTGCGCGGCAAGACTCTCGGCATCGTCGGTTTGGGCAGCATCGGGCGCGAAGTGATCAAGCGCGCCCGGCCTTTCGAGATGCGAATTATCGGGCACGATCCGTACATCAGTTCGCAAAGTGCCCGCGACTTGGGAATCGAACTCGTCTCGCTCCAGGATCTCTATCGCCAGAGCGACTACATCACTCTGCACGTCGCGTTCACGCCTGAAACCGATCACATGCTCAACGCCGAAGCGTTCGCTCAAATGAAAGACGGTGTTCGTCTCGTGAACTGCGCTCGCGGCGAGCTGGTCGATCAGGCTGCTCTCGAGACGGCTATCGCGAACGGCGCCGTGGCTGGCGCCGCCCTCGACGTTTTTGAGACCGAGCCGCCCGGGGAAATTCCGCTATTTAAACTGCAGCCCGTGGTCGCCACGCCTCATATCGCCGGTTCAACCGAGGAGGCGCAGGAGATTGTCGGCATCCGCATCGTCGAGCAGCTCGTCGATTACCTGAAGAGCGGTGTTGCTCTCAACGCCGTGAACATGCCCGCCCTCACGCTCGAGCAGTATCGCACGCTCGAACCCTATGTCGATCTCGCCGAACGTTTGGGCCTCTTTCTGAGCCACATAGCTCCGGAAAATGCCCATACCATTCGTCTGATCTATTTTGGCCGCCTCGCGGAAAACAATACGCAAATCCTGCGCAATGCCGGCTTGGCCGGTGTTCTCAGCCGCTCCATGGAACACCGCGCGAATGTGGTTAACGCTATGCAGATCGCTACTCAGCGGGGCTTCCGGGTCGTTGAGCAGTTGGAGCCCGGTGAGTCGCATATGGATTCCATCCGCATGGAGCTCGAGTCCGACGCCGGTTCCTTTTCGGCTGTCGGGGCCGTTGTGCTTGATAAGCCGCGCCTTTTGCAAGTCGAGGGAATCTCCTGCGAAGCAACTCTCGACGGGTACTTGATGTACTCGAAGAACGAAGATGTCCCCGGTGTGATCGGGTATTTAGGCACGATTCTCGGCCAGAATGGGGTAAACATCGCGAATTTCGCCCTTGGACGTCAGGAGAGCAAGACAGCATCGGCGCAACCGCTTATCGCCATCTCGATCATCGAAACCGATGAGCCGGTATCTGACTCACTTATCTCGCAGCTATTCGAAAATAAAGCCGTGAAGTTCGTGCGGCGCGTGGATCTCAGCGGCCGCTGAAGCAGGACTAAAGTCCTGCGCGGCTTAAAAGCCGCCCTCCCATTTACCGGGTTGTCGCTTGTAGCGGAGGGTTTTTCTTGCTTAAACAATCGAAGTTCATGATGGCGTTGAATACCATCGCATAACTTCCGATAGTCTCGCCGCGGTAGACGGGATTATTTGCAAATAGCAGTACGTTGCCTTTGCCTAAGTGCGCGTCTACTACTACCGCGCGTTCCGCGATCGACTCTCCGCCTTGCAGCAGCCCCGATAGCAGTAAGCCTTTGGTATTTGCAAATCTAGCAATAACTTCGGGGCGCAGTTCCGGCGGGATCAGGAAAGGATTGTTGCGCGACTCCTCCTCATTCAGCGGCGTTGCTTCCCAGGGTTTCGGGGATGGCAGCGGTGGTGCTTTTTCATTGGGACGTCCCTCGGGTACGTCTTCTTCTTCCGGACCGCCGCGCCCAGTCGGCCGTTTATATTCTTTCTCGGTCAGAATGTTGCGGTTGGTCACCATGTTGCTCACCGTAAACGCCATCCCATCCTGGCTGTACACTGGCAGATCGTTCCCATAACCGTACGCAACGGGCTGCGACTTTGAGACCAGGAGTGTGGCTAACACGCTGCCATCCACGCGAGCGCCCTTCAAAGGCGCGATGAATACCCCGGGCGCCAGACCTTCTTCTATTGCGAATTGCGCCGTGTCTTCGGAAGTGATCAGCAGGCCGCCTGCTTCAACAAATTCTTTGAGGTGCGCCACTCCGTCGAATCCAAGCCCGGGACGCATGTCGTCCGTCGCATCCAGCTTGCCCAGATTCGGCGTCAATTCGGTCTTCTGCCAGGGCAGGGCATTGCCCCACATCGGCAGACCCGAAACAATCTGCGCAGGCGATACATGCGCCACTGGGGCAAACACAATCACATCGTACTTCGCGCGTAAGTTCGCCTCCCGTGCGACTGTTTGCGTGTTGATGTAACTGTAGGGAATTTGAAGTTTTTCGAATGCCATGCGCCACCAGCCCTCGGTCTGCGTGTAGAGCCAGGTGTGCATGAAGGCGATTCGCGGAGCGGCCGCGGGATGAGTGCGAACGTTTGGCCGTGATCCCAATCCGTAAGCCTTAAGATCAAGCTTTGCGAGCGCCGGCTCGAGGCGCTCCTTCTCCACGCCGGCAATCAGGAGCGAGCCTGGCTGGAAATGATGGCCGTTTCCTTCGAATGCTTCTTCCGCTAGCGCCATCTCAGCGGGTTTTAGCGCGTAGGCAAGCGCCAGCAAGCTGATCTGTCCGGAACTGTTCACTGCATATACCGGGCCAGCTGCGCCGGTTAGTGGCTGCCCGACTCCGGTTTGACTCAAATCCGTGACCTTCTCCATCTTCGCGTTCAGAATCGATCCATCAGTCACCCTAACCGCCTTCGCATAAAATAAATCTCCGAAGGACCAGCCGGTATCATCATACGGATGCTTCTGCGGATCGTCGGGCGACCAATACTGCCGGTCGAGCAGCGCATCGGCCGCTCGCGAAAATGGCTGATCCATACGGATCACCCAACTTCCCGCCGCGAATGTCTCCGGCTGAGGTTGCGCGGGCTTAGGTTCTGGCTCGCCAGCCTTCTCGTCATTGTGCGGCGCGTGTGCCGGAGGCTGCACAGTCACCGTCGCCGGCTCGCTCAGGCGCGAAATTTCGACGTGCTGAGCTGCCAACACTTTTAATAACTGCAACTGCCGGTTGAGAGCCGCTTCATCGGCCGGCAAAACGTAAGCTGCCGGCCCCGAGTTCTTGGGCTTCTCGACCGATCTCTTGCTCTTCAGGTAATAGTCATTCAGAAAATGTTTGCTGTTCTGCGCAAAATACGAAAGCGTGGAAAGCAGTGCTGTCTGCTCATAGTTGTTGTTGTCCCGCTGCGACCACACGACAGTTGGGAAGGGCGGATTCGGACGGTACCAGGTGCGCGAGTACTCGTCCGGCGTGAGAATGCGCTTCTCCGTATCGGCCCCGCCGTTCCCGAATGTTTCATAGAGACGGCTGATCCCGTTGTGCATCGCGGCCAAAAACATTAGATACCCAGGACTCCAGGTGTCGAAGTTTCCATGCGTGAACGCACCGGGCATTCCAAAACTCTGAAGCTGCTGCACGTTGTTCCAACCAAGCGCCGCCCATTCATCCGCCAGCATCGGATCTACCCACGCGTTATACGGCCCGTCCCCGACCGTATTGTCGTAAAGGAAGGGCACCGATTCATGTAAATCGTGCAGCACTTGCGCGTGCCATCGAAGATAGTTATTCAGCACGTTGTTGGTGAGAGCCAGCGTCATGCCCATCGCGTCGCGATTATTGTCATGCGCTACGTAGTGGCCCCAATAGAGAAGCCGCGGCCAGTTCTCGCCGGGATGCGCCTTGTGCCATTTATAGATGTCTACCATGCGGTCGCGGCCATCTACCTCCACCACCGGCGTGATCAGCACGATCATGTGCGTTCGGATGTATTGGACGTAAGGTGAATCGTCGACGGCCAGCCGGTACGCCAGCTCCATCAGCGCCGTCGGCGCGCCCGTTTCCGGCGAATGAATCGTGCCCGTGATGTAGTAAACCGGGAACGATTGCGCCACGAGTTCAGCCGCTTGCCGATCGTTCATTGCGATCGTTCTTGGGTCCGCTAATTTGGCGAGTCGCGCGTCGTTCTCCTGTGCCTTGGCCAGCAGCGACTCGTCCGCTACCGCCGCTGCAATCATCTCGCGTCCCTCCTCCGTGTGCCCGATTGTGAACACCTTCACGCGTGGCGTGCTTTGCGCTAACAACCGGAAATAGCGGTACACATCTTCGGCGTAGGGCAGCATGTCGGGCGCCCCTGAGACATCGCCCAGCACCTTGACAGGCGTAGGCACGGTCTTAGAAGCCGGGAGATAGTTCGTGAGCGGCGAATTTAGCGCCGGCGCGGTCGTGTATTTCTGAATCCGTTCCGTATACGACTGGTCTATTGCCTGCTTCGGATCTTTCGCAAACTGATCGTTGCCAATTATTGCAGCGGCTAACAAAGCGAGAGGAATGGCCAACATAGGATTAGCAAATTAGGATAGCAGCAGCTTGTCTGCCGCTATGCCGGGCCGAGCTCACCGAATCGTATTCATCTCGACAATTTCAACTGCTTTTCCTTCAGGAAAGCTGACGGCAACACCTCGGGCCATCTCATCGCTCGTGACCACGCCAATGTCTTTGCCCGTAATGACCGAGCGGATCTTGAATCTTCCCGCTGGCAGCAAGGGCAGAGTGACATCAGCAGAATTCGCCTGGGATTTGTTTTTGAACAGCGCGATTACGCCCGCACCATCGCGCGATAGACGAGCGAAACCGTCCCAATCTCCGGATGACGGCTGATTCCATCTCCCGAGTGGGAAAAAACTCTCGTTTATTTGTGTTTTGCGCCTTAGCTCTTTGAACCAACCGATCTTCTCGCGATACCACTCCTGGTCCTCTGAAGTGAGTTTGCGCAGGTCACCAAGCAGCAGAGGCGAAGACCCGATTGCGGTTGCAAAGGCTTCCTCCCTTGACGGTAGCTCGGCGTGAAGATTACCGATCAGCATGGCGTCCACCGGCATTCCCATAGCCCTTTGATATAGCAACGTTCGAGCTTGTATTGGCCCCGCTGATTCGGCGGTCCTGTCGTCCACATTGCTCATCCAATCCAGGTCGCCCGTAGTTAGCAGGCCCGCGTCAATCAGGTGCTTTTGGCCCCAGAGCTCGAACGTCAAGTCAAGGAGCACGTCCGGATGCCGCGCATAAACTTTTTGCGTAATGTATTGGATGCCTTCGTAGATGCGGCCCAGGGACTCGGCCCAGGTTGCGTGAAAATGGCCCTTCGCCCAGCATCCAGGCGACTCGCCGTAAGCATTGAAGATCGTCGTCAGGTCGAGCTTCACGTAGCCGAGATGATATTGCTCGATGAGCGTATTGACACGTTCCGCCGCCAAGTCCCGATAAGGCGTGGCTAAACACATAACAGCCTTGGAGCCCGCGGCTGTCATCGTCCCTTTAGGCTTGCCGGATATATCGAAGGCGGCCCATTCGGGGTGCTGCCGATAGGCGGTTGTGCTGACGCCAATTGCCGCTAGCGGAACCCACAATCCCAAGCGCATGTGCCGCCCCTCCACCGCAGCTCGAATCGGCTCCAAACCGTCCGGGAACGCTTGTCTGTTGACGGCATTTTCGCCGTACTCCAATTGCCAGCCGTCGTCGATCGTGAAAATATCGAAACCCATCTTTCCCGCCACGTCGACAAGCTGTCGCGTGGTGGCTTGATCGATTCGGCGCTCAAACGGCTCCCAGGTGTTGTAGATCCACGGACTCTGGCGCGCTTTGGGCTCTCCGCGCCGCATGAGGATCTGCGAAGTGTAGGACGGCAAGCGCCAGCGCGGATCGTCGAAACCATTGCCGGATCTGAAGAGAACCAGTGAGACATCGGCACTCGTAAATGTCTCACCCGGAGCGACGCTGCGTTCGAATGGCATGAGATCCGTGTCGTACATCATGCCGATCCTCAGGCGGTCCGGGAAGTCCCACCCCGCAACCTCGGTACGCTTCATATATCCCGGGACACCGTTTAGAAGAGCGATTCCTTCTCCCGACACTGCATTGGAAATCAGGACGGCCCCGTCTTCGGAGCGTCCGGTATAGAAAATCTCTCTCGGCGTAGTGCCATAACCGGCGTTCAAAACGATTTCGTTTTCAGGACCAAGCGAAGGCGCAATTGTCTCCACGCTGAGCCGCGAAATGCGCATAGCCTTGGGACCCAAGTTGCGAATGCTCAGTTGCTTTTGAACCGCTGCTTGGCCGTCGTAGACGCGGTAGAACACTGCAACTTCAAGCGGAGTGTTGCGCGCGCGCAATCGCACAACGAGCACTTTCCCGTTTGGTTCCTGCTCGTTTGTAACGGATAGGAAGTCGAAATCTGGAATGCCTGCGGCTCGCGCTCCGGCAAACATGCGACCGTTGCATTCAAATGAAAATTCCGCGGCGAGAGCCGGTCGGCTGGTCTGGGCGAACAAGTCTTCCCGATGATGAACGTCTAATAAGTGTCTTGTGAGCAGGCCAAAATTGGGAACGAACTCGATCGTGCGCTCCACCTGCCCATTTCCAATCGTCCATCTTTGCGCTGCTTCCACTCTGACGAAGCTTTCGCGGGAGGAGCCTTCGGAAGCGAGAACTGGAAAAACAAATGACGCGAACATCAGACAAAGCGCATACGCCGCCGCACGGATGCTTTGCACAGGCGCGCTGTGAAGCAATGAGTGACTTTCAAATTGACTGGTCCTTAAGCCAATCCATGACCTGCTCAGCACTTTTGTCTGGTGGAAATACCGGATAGAATACATTCTCTATTCGCCCTCCTCGAACGATCAATGTTATCCGCTTCGCCAGCCGTGTTCCGTCCACTTCGAATGTGGGCAGGCGCAGTGCATCGCATAGCTTGAATTCAGAATCGCTCAGGACCTCGAATGGCAGATGGAGCCGCCCGGCCATCTCACGTTGATATTCCGTACTTTGAGTGCTGAGGCCGAACACCTCCGCCTTCAGCTCCGATATCTCTTCATAGTGATCCCGAAAACTGCATGACTGGGGAGTGCAGCCGCGCGCTCCTGGAATCATGTCCCATCCGTCAGGCAGCGGTTTTCCCGGCACTCCGGTCATTGGATAGCAGTAGAGAATTGTTCTCGGTGCGCTCAGCTTTGAAAGGTCAACCATTCTGCCTGCTGTCGAGGGCAGCAAGACTTGGGGTAGCAGCATGCCCGCGAGATGTTCTGCCGCGCCGTCATCGACGGGCCGGGGCAGATTAGAGGGGAGAGGAAACTCTGTCTGTTGCCGCATTGCCACAGTTTCACATGCCTGAGCCTGTCCCCATTGGGGAGGAAGCTCGATCATTCAGTGCGTCGGATAATCAGCCAATCATCCACTTGGTGTGTATCCACCCGAGTGAAACTCCGGTCATTACCAGGCCAACAATGATGACCAGCGCCGGAGAGGCTATCGACAACAGACGAAGGAAGGAATGATTACCGGACCGCGTGCTTTCAGGCAGTAAATTCTTCGCGTATAGAACGAGCATGCCGATCAGCATCAGCACGATAGCCAAACCAACGCTGAAGGACAGCAGGAGAACCAAGCCAAACCCCACTCGCCCGAGAGCAATGGCGCCAAGTAGCAGGATGAGCGCCGACTCGCATGGGACAAGGCCACCGCTGGCACCGAGCGCGACTAATCCTCCCCAGGAGATTTCATCCGGAACGTGGGAATGAGCATGGCTTCCGTGATGGTGATCATGAGCATGGGCGTGGTCATGAGGGTCGTGTACATGAGGATGCGAGTGAGCTTGTTGATCCTGTTGATGAGTAGGGACGTGGGAATGGGAATGCACGTGTGCGTGGTCGCCGTGATCGTGAGAATGCGTGTGCCCGTGAGAGTGGGGATGAGAGTGACCGGTCTTGGTGAGGCGCTTGTAAAGCATCCAGGCGCCGACAGCAACAATGGAAAGGCCGGAAACGGCGCCAAGCACCAGCGTTATCTTTTCCGGAACGATATAGCGAAATAGAAAAAGAGTAGCGAGACCAAGCGCGAAGACGGCGACCGTGTGAGTGAAGGTGACCATCGCGCCGAGGAAGGCTGCGTGTTTCAGGGTGCCTCTCGAGCCGACCAAATAGGCGGCAACTATGGTCTTTCCGTGGCCCGGTGTTAAGGCGTGGGCCGCTCCGAGTCCGAAGGCCGCTAAGATGGCGAGGAGAACGACTGGAAAGGTGAGTTCGCGCCGGTGCAGAATCCTTGACAGGACGTCGCCGCGCACGACCGATCCGGGTGGCGCAGCCTGGGCGGTTCGGGTCGCAGGTGAGGAAGCGCCTCGCACAGGAGCCGGTTGCGCGACGCTCGCGACAACAGTCTTAGCAGGTGTCCCGACACTGGGCACGCCGACGAGCCTCTTCGATGATTGTGTGTCGACAAGTGGCCTATCCACACGCCATTCCAGTTCCGCGCGCAGATCCTGAGGCGGAGCAACGGTTGGATCGGGCGGGTACTCTGTCAGCGCTTTGCTCAGGTCTTTGCCCGATTGGCTGGCTTTGACGAGTGACACGCCGGTTCCGGAGTCGATCACGATTTCCTTCCAACCGGCACGTTCGGGGAAGTTCAGATCTTCCAGTTCAAGCTCTCCGCTACGAGCGTTATCGACGCTTGCAGCGATATCCACCCGGAGGATAGGAAGATTGCCCGCGCCGTCGGCAATGTTGACCTTGGCAGACTCGAGCTTGGCCTGAGCGGGACGGCCATCGACCGAGATACGGAGGTGCCTCAGCCACTCACGCGCCTGTTCGGTGCCGTGGGCCTGCAATTCCGATTGCGGAGCATTGCGATCGATATTCCAGGTGCGCAGCAGTTCTAAAGTTGGGATCTCGGCGAGGTCAAGAACGTAGCGCAGCTGCGCGCCACGCGCAGTTACCTCAATCCGGGTATAGTGGTTCACGCTGAAGTTCCCCATCGGGTGAGCCATAAGGGAAACAGAACAAAGTAAAAGAGCTGAAATTCGTTTCATCCGGCGTCACTCCTAGCGGATCGCGGCAGAAGCCATTTCAGTTTTGCCGAAATCGAAGCGGGGATTGAGCGACGCGAGCCGGTCAGAGAATTGGCGCTCGGCAGCCAGATCGCCGGTGGCAGCAGCGATTTTGCTCGCGTGATAGTAGAAGAGCGGTTCGGGTGTGCCGAGCTTGAGAGCCTTCGCCGAAGCCGCCGCAGCTTCAGGCAAGCGTCCATTTTTCAGCAGGACCCAGGATAGAGCGTCGTAGGTATAGACATCGCCCCGGATGGGGATTTCCACTTGCATCAGTTCGAGGGCGAAAGCCAAATCCCGATTGTGATCGGCAAGGATCAGAGCAAGCGTACGATTCGTTTTTTCGTTGGCGACTTTGCCTAGTTTCTCAATCGCGTCGATCAGGTCTAGTTCGCCGGAGGCCTTGCCGGGTTGCCCTTCCGCTGCGTAGAGATCTTCGAGAGCGGCAGCATATTCAACTAGAGGCACAATGGATTGCGCGCGCTCGTATTGCCTAATCGCGTTTTCTTTATGGCCCAGGGAGGCTTCAACGCGCCCCAACCCGGCGTAAGCCCGGTGAAGACCGGGAAATAAATCGAGCGCGGAGGTGTAAGCAGAGGCGGCCTCGGGCAGTTTACCCAGCTTGAAATACATGTCGCCCAGTTCAGCCGAGCACCAAGCCGTATTCTCAGGAGCAGCATCGGCCGCCTCGACCGCATTGCGCATCAAGGCGATCGCAGCGGGTCCATCCCCGGTGACGAAACGCCAGTATGCAAGGCGGTTATAGCTGCCGAGATTTGGCCGGAGCGAGAACATACGCCGATAAGCTTCGCCGGCTTGTTCGTACTCGCCGAGATCCATGAAGGCGTCGCCGAGATTGCCCCAATTTCCCGCGTCGGACGGATTGTATTTAGCCATGCTCCCGGCGCGTTCGGCCACGGTTTTGAAATCGTGACGCTGCAGGTCGATTTCATTTTGAAAGCGAAGCGCCGTGAAGTTCCCGCCGTCCTTTTCGAGCATACGGCTCACGAGCTTCGAGGCGCGGTCGAGATAGCCGCCGTCAGCCGATTCGCGCAGCTTCTGAAGATAAGCCGAGACTAAACCGATCTGAAACTGCAGGTCATCGGGCGCGCCTCGAAGCAGTCCTTCGTAGGCGCGTATTCGCTCGTCGGTTGTGGCGTGAGCAAGCTGTTCGGTTTGCGAATTAGTGGCGCGGGAACCGCGGACTGAGGTTTCCGCCGGCTGGTTACCACCGGGCGTTCCTTGTGCCCAGGCGGTCGCGACGGCTGCCAAGAGTGTGCAGACGAGTTTCATCGCTTACCCTCGCCGATAGCAGCCGTAACTTGCTCAGCAGGGCAGGCGTTTGGTCTAAAATCGGCCAGGTCTTTCCTGTACTTCAGAGCGGCATCGTCGTCGTGCAGTTTGGCCGCGATTTGAGCGGCATGACAGAAATAGGTGGGATTACGGACGCCGACGGCGAGTGCGCGATCCATTTGGGCTTTAGCCTCGGAGTATTTGCCATTGCCGTATAGAGCCCAGGCGTAGGCGTCAAGCGTGCCGCAGTCTTTAAAGTCCGCGCTTAGCGTCGTGGCCAGCGCCAACGCTTTGGCAGGATCGTTCTTTTGGTTCAGATAGAAAAATATAAGCTCCCGATCCGCGTTTTCCGGTTTGCCAGTCTCTGCTATCGCTTCGCTTTCGAAACGCTGGAAAAGAGCGGCCGCCTGGGCGGGATGGCTGCCTTTTTCGACCGCTTCGGCCCACGCATACAGGTTGTTCGCACTCTTCACGGTGTCGTACTTTTTTTCGAGAAGAAGAGCAGCCTCGTCGTATTGACCCTGGGCGGTGCGAATCCTGGCTAGCGTGGCAAGAGCTAATTGCGAATCGGGAAACAGGAGCAAAGCCTGATCGATAACTTCTTCCGCCAAACGAGTGCTTCCGGAGTCCAGCTCCAGATCTGCTTTTCGAGTGAGATACCAGGCATGTTGATCGGCATCGTTGGGTGAGGTTCTTCGATTGGCTTCGTCGTAGAATTCGATACTGCCGGCGGTGTCGCCGAAGACCTCGCGGAGAGCCGCCGCCTTCTCAAAGCCAAGCGCGCTGCCTGCACGTAAATCGAGAATCCATTGAGCATCGCGTTCGGCTTCGGTATAGTTTCCGAGCGCCATGCTGGCGTCGACAAGGAGCCCCCAGTTGACGATGTCATCCGGCACCTTACGGTTCAGCTCGGTCGCCAGCTTGAGTGCTTTGGCGTATTGCCGGGTAGCGAGGTAAAGGGCCGCCTGAAGCTTTTGCGCTTCGTAATTGCCATGCGCGAGTTCGAACGAGCGCTTCAGAGCGGCGGCCGCTTCGTTATACGCGCCAGCATCCCCGCTGTCCCTCCCCTTACGGAAAAGCGCGAACGCGAGGTCGTTGTAAGACTGAGCATCGGGCGTGGCTTTGATTTTCTTGCCAGCGGCGGCAATTCTCAAGTCAACAGTAGATGCAGCGGCAGCAGATGATGTCGCAGCCGGCTGAGCAGGCGCGCTCTGCTGGGCCAAACCGAACGAGAACGGGACCAGCAGGAGAAAGGCGGAAAGCATTCGTGAGGGGCCCATCGGTACGGGCCATTCCGTGCGATGTACCAGAATGGCCATGTTGCTAGAGGTGACGATGTTAGTTGGTTGGGCAGGGAGCGCCGGCATCCATGGTGCAGCCAGCTTCGCCTGGATCGATGTGCCTTCGCTGACGGCCGCTTTGCGCGAACGCGACATACGGGAACGTTTCCTGATACGGCATGTCGTTGGTGTTCACGCCGTCACCGATGCGATTGTTCGGAGAGACATTGAAGCCGGCATGAAGCACGCCTGCGACAACACGTGAAGCGATATCGGTGACATCGTCCGAGACGCGACGGCCATTTGGAAAGCCAGCAGCGTCGCCGCCCAGAAGTCCGAGACGGGAACGGCTAGGTTCAGGTGTAGGCGCGACGCCGGTGTTGAGCCGCAGCAGGTCAGCGACCGGTCCTTTCGGGGTTCCTTGCGCGGCGATCGGGGGCAGGTATTCTACTAACGGCAGGAGGTCGGTGCGGGGTGGCGTCGGGATGTTGATTCCGTAAACCGCGTTGAACACCCGCGCCAATAAAGGATCCAGATCGAAACTGGCAAACTGGGAATCGTCTTTCGGCTGGCTCATGCTCCAGTAGTCTTTGTAACCGGTGCCGATAATAAGTTCATTGATGAGCGGATTGCCCATACGTTGAACCTGCGAGAAAGAACCGGAGGAAACCGCATTGAGCGGCGCGCGACGAACGGTAATTCGAGGGCGATACGTAGCACCCCAGGCGCCGATAGTAGCGGCTGGATGATTCGCGGCAACCTTCGTTCCGGTGCGGGTCAGCATGGAAATCGGCACTTCAATCGCAATGGTGTTGACGTTGTAGCCCGATACAGTGTCGGAGGCGAAGTTGGTGTGATCATCAGCATCCTGAGCGGGCGAAAGGACGCCCCCACCGGCACCCATCCGGAAGTTAAGCGAGTCGAAAGCCGCGCCGAGATCGATATAGAAGGGATCGTCAACCGTGCCGGCGAAGACCGTAATGCCATTGTCCAATGTGTAGATCCCTTGTGCGGCGAGCGCGGGATAATCGGGCATCGTGCGCGGACCAACGTTGCTGGGCACTGCGAATAACGGGCCACCGCTGCTGTTGGTCAAAGGGGTGCTAACGCCATGCTTCACCATCGTGACTGTGTAGCGCTGGCGCAAGCTTAATCCGGCAGAGCCGGGACCGTCGAGAGAAGTGATGGCAGGAGGAACAATGGGCGTGCCAGGCGCAACCGGGGGCGGCGAGTTGGCGGGAGCGTTGATTCCGTTACCGGCGCCTACAAACCCAGTGAAGACAAGTGGAGCCCTAATCTCAGTCTGGAATTTAACCTGAAATGTGATGTCCTCGACGGCATCGTTGTCGTTATCCACTTTAATCGTGTAAAGAATGTTGTCATCGAAGGGAAAGTAATTGGGACCATTACCAGGTTCAAGGAACGGATCGACATTGAGCAGAAACGTCACCTTGCTCGGATCGTTGTAACTGACAAACGCGAAGAAGTCGGTGATGTCAGCTTTGTTATCCAGGGCGGTTATAGGTGCTTCGCGGTGGCTAGCCGCGAACCCTGGAGGCGGGACTGCAATCAGCGTCGTCACAAGGGCGCAGAGCGCGACTTTGAATTGAGGCATTTGATGCCTTCCTTTCTGGTTTCAACAACGAATACGAGTGATGAGTTTACGACGGATGGCCATCGCAAAAATAAATCCGACCGCGGTGAGCAGAATGCTGCCGGGTTCAGGAACCGTGCTGAACTGATTGCTCAGAGTACCGGCGGATGCCGAACCTGCCAGGCCTCCGTCGACGGTTAGGTCATCGGTAACAGTCAAAAAACTAGCCGCGCTGAACGAAGTTGCGTCCGAGTTCTGAACGCCATCGAGCGTCGTTAAGCTGCCCGGAGTTCCAGTACACCCGGAAACGCCATCTGGCCCGAATGTGCCATCAGCACAAAAATTCTGAAGCCCTGTAACAGCACCGTCACCGGTTTCCGACGAACCGCCCAGGCCGATGGCGGAATCGCCGTAAGAGTTGCCGGAGATACGGTATGTAAAGAGCGCTTCAAGCATGCTGCCGGCACTGGCTGACACATTCACTGTCGTGGTTAGTCCCGGACTTGCGCCAGAACCGAACGGAGATAGAGAAATAGTTGCAGACGCGATAGGAGTAGCGCCACTGATTCCACTCAGCGCGCCAAAGTCCGACAGGATATTGGCGCCTATCGTACAGCCGCTTGCTCCCAAAGCGATGTAACCTGATAGCGAATCGTTGGCACAAGCCGGACTTGCAAAGTTTAGCTGACAGACGGAGATAACGGCCCCAGCCAAGAGACAAAGTTTTCTCACGAAAATTCCTCCCTGTCGCGCCAAGGTACAGTGAACTGCTTTACTCAACGCGTATTTACTCGAATTCCTTCTTTGTACAGATATACGAAGTCGTTCGATTACTGGATTCAGCTTACAACGTTTTTCTAGTAGAAAAGGTACTGGAAGTTGTTATTCTCGTCCTGTAAGTTGGTTGTCACGCAAGGTGCTCGTGGCCAGCAAGGTCGATACCGTTAAGCCGTGGCGCGCTTGGAACCGGCTTTTCGGCGACCCCGGTGCCGCCCTGTTCGAACTCTCATGGCGCCTTTTCCACTTCTCCTTGTAGCGAAACATCGGCTTCCTTGTCATTCCAATCCTGCCGGGGAATCGCCAGAAACGCCGGCCTCTCACTGGTGCTGGTACAAGCGCCCTTAGAGAGCACACAAGCCTGCCCGGTGATCTCTCCTTTATCGTTGATGCCGCCTGCGGATATCAAATGTAGGGCGGAGTCATCCGGAATGAGGCTGTTGAGATCTTTCATTTCGCCGTCTTGCCAGAGAAAAACGCGGCAACTTGCAAAGCCTGCGCTGCATGACACGCCCACCACCTGGCCTCGATCATTGATATCTAACGCTTCGCTGAGAGTATCTCCCGAAAGCGTCCCAAGGTCCTGTATTCCGCCCTCCTTAGTCCAAAGGAAAGCGTGGAAATTCAGTGTGAGCGCGCCGCCGCTCACGTCCCCGGGCAGGTCGGAAAATCCCACTATCTGACCCCGATTGTTTATCGCGGTAGGTGTGTTCCACCCGGCGCCTCCGAGGTTGCCGATATCCGTCGCCGCGCCGTTTCGCCAAAGCACGGCGTGTTTGGCGCTAAATGCTCCAATGGCGACATCGCAAACGCCCGAGATGCCGACCACCTGTCCCCTGTAATTGATCGCTGTAGCCGCTCCATCCACGTCGCCGCGCAGTGGAGGAAGCTCTTGGATCTGCCCCTTCTCGGGTCCATAAAGCACTGCTTCGAACTGCAACACCTGGGGCGCCACGCAGGTCGGGTCGTGCACCGTATTCTCAGCCCACCCGACCACCTGGCTTCGGTTGTTGATACCGGAAGCAATGCCGTTATTGCCGCCCAGAGTGGGCAGCTCGGTCATCTCGCCCCACTGCCACACGAACCCGCGACAGGAGTGGCCGGTAGCTGGGAAAAAAGCCGGACAAGAAAACTGTTCCCCCAACGGATCCAGATTGGAAGTTTCGGATACGCCCGCGATTTTTCCCCGATCGTTCTTGACTGGCCACGCGATCGTGCTGTTGGATCCTCCGAGAGTGCCAAGATCGAATTTCAATCCGTATATCCAAACCGTGGCGTGCTCGGCCTTGTTCCCAGATAAGTTGGCGCTGCCCATCGCCCAACCTAGATTGTTGATCGTGTTCCCGCTGCTCGATGTTCCGCCCAGCGTGCCGAGGTTGAATACGCGGTAATGTTTTAAGTGCTCCTGCTGCTCTTGTGCTTCGAGCCGGGCCGCGAGGATCAGGCAGACAAATAAGATGGCTGAGGTGATGCATGTCAATATTCTGGATCGCATGCTGCCACGATAGATCCGGCTCCTGAAATAAGTTGGACATTTGCGGACCTCGCTCTCAATAGGCCGGACGTTTGCGGACGTCGCTCCCAATCCGGATTAGAAGCATTTTTGAGCCTGGTCCGAAAACGGCCAGTTCGTTCAGCAGAATCGAATTATCATAGGCTCGCGAGATGTAAGCATGGATCTGGATTTACAGGCGTGTTCCCGAGCGAGGCTGTCGCGCGACGCGCGCTTCGACGGCAAATTCTTTATTGGCGTGCGCACTAGCGGAGTCTATTGCCGTTCGATCTGTCCAGCGCCAACTGCGAAAGAAGAGAATGTCCGATATTTTGCCACCGCCGCGGCTGCTGCGGAAGCCGGTTTTCGCCCCTGCCTGCGTTGCCGTCCGGAATGCTCGCCCGGAACCCCAGCCTGGTTAGGAACTTCCAGTACGGTTTCGCGAGCCCTGCGGCTGATCGGCGAAAGCGGTCTCGAGGAGGGTGGAGTCGAAGTCCTGGCAGAACGTCTCGGAGTCGGTTCGCGCCATCTTCGCCGCCTTTTCCTCCGGCACCTGGGAGCGACCCCTGTTGCCGTCGCTCAGACACGCCGTTTACATTTTGCCAAGAAGCTCGTCGACGAAACAGGCTTACCCATGACTCAAGTCGCGCTCGCTTCCGGCTTCGGTTGCGTGCGTAGATTCAACGCCGCCATCAGAAAAACCTATCATCGAACGCCGACCCAAATCCGCAACCTTGCGCACCAAAAGGGCGCCCAGCCAGAGAACCAGTACCTCTTCCGCCTGCGCTTCCGCCCTCCCTACGCGTGGAACAGCATGTTGGCGTTTCTCGCGGCTCGTGCCACGCCGGGCGTCGAATCGGTAGAGTCGGGCACTTATCGTCGTTCCATTTCCTTGCACGGCCATCACGGCTATTTTGAGGTCTCGCTTGACGAGGGAAATCACTCACTCCTTGCGCAGGTTCAGTTTGGTGATCCAAGCTCGCTCTTTTTCATCATCGAGCGTATACGCGCTATGTTTGACTTGAATGCGGATTGGCTTGCCATCGCAGAAAGTCTAAGAACCGACTCATTGCTGGCCGGGCAGATTGATTCTAATCCCGGCTTACGAATGCCTGGCTGCTGGAACGGTTTCGAACTTGCAACGCGAGCCATTCTCGGTCAGCAGGTCAGCGTGAAGGGCGCTACCACCCTTGCAGGCCGGCTTGCGAGCACTTTTGGGCAGCCGTTCTCTCCGGCAAGCCATCTGACTTATCTCTTTCCCTTGCCCGAAGTTCTAGCTGGGGCGAACCTCTCCAGCATTGGGCTCCCTGGCGCTCGCGCCGAAACCATTCGTGCCCTTGCGCGTGCCGTTTCAGACGGGCAAATCTGCTTCACGCGGATCGTGAACATCGAGGCCTTCCGTAGCCGCCTATGTGAAATTCCTGGAATCGGAAAATGGACAGCACAATACGTGGCAATGCGGGCGCTCGGCGAACCCGATGCATTTCCGTCCAGTGATCTAGGTCTTCTGCGCGCCCTGAGCTTAAAGAATCCTTGCGAGCTTGAGCGACGCGCCGAAGCTTGGCGCCCCTGGCGAGCTTACGCCGCGATGTATCTCTGGAAAATCGCCGGCGGAGCACCTCCCGGAAAGCCAACAATGGCGTAGAATCCACTCTGGAGGCTTTATGCCAGAAGATATCCAACGCCTGGTTGATTCTGTGATTGAGTTTTGGAATACCGGCAATCCCGAAGTTGCCAAACGACTGTACGCTGAGAACGCAGAGCGACGGGATCCCAATAAAGCGGAACCCGCTCGCGGCCCACAAGAGATTGCCCGCTACGTTGCTGAAATCCACACTGGTTTCCCCGACTTCAAACTCGAAATAAAGCAGAGGGTCGCGGAAGCGGATCGGCTCGTTACGCAATGGACCTGCACCGGGACTCACAAAGGCGAATTCCAGGGCATATCTGCCACCGGTAAGCGCATCGAAATAACCGGCTTGGCGCTGGTTCGAATCGAAAACGGCAAAGTCGCCGAGGAGCGCGTGTACTTCGACCGCCTGACGATGCTGGAACAACTCGGCGCTGTCCCCGGCGCGATGCAAGGTGAGGTCAAACGCGCATAGCAATAGCGCAATAGCCAACTGCTAGCCGTATGTTTTCACTGCTTGCAGGATGGCGGGAGCTGCCTTTTCGAGATCCGCAGGGACCATCGCGGGGGTTACCTCGACCGCGGCGTTCAGCGCCAGAAACCACGGTTCCGCAATTTCCGCCACCTCCGATGCATTCTCGACGTTTAAGATCAGGATGCCCGTGCGTTTGCCGTTCTCCGCCACGAAGTAGGCTGCTTCAGGCTTTTGTTGTTTGAGAATATTCTGAATAGCTTTAAAGCCGTCCTTAGCCGCCGTGTTTCCCGCTTCGACTGGAAACGAAACTTTTGCCATAACCCGCATAGTGGTGCCTTCCTCTCAATTAATTTCGACCGCAGCAAGGATTGTACTCCTGCGGCTGTGGTCCGGTCCAGACCGAGATTAATGAGTCTCCCTTGAAGGCTTTCCCGAGCGCATCCTCACGCTGTCATCAAAGGAAAGATCGACGGTAGCGGTCTTGCCCGGCGGGATATCAATTGGTTCTGGCTTGCCAGGTGTCTTGCTGTAAAGGCCCAGCGAGGAACCATCGGGAGGCGGCCCTGACTTGGCGTCCCATTGCCCATTCGGGTCGAATGCCGCGCTAACATAAGCCGGCACTTTCTTCACGTCGGAGAAAGTCACCGTGCCATTGTTAGAAGTCAACGGCTCGAGCTCTACGGGCCTCGATGCGCCGTCGACAAAGGCCATCGAGTCCCACAAGACAACGTAGATTTTGTGTTTGTCGTCGACCGCGCCCGAACCTGAATAGTTGACGTGCACCTGGAGTGTCGAACCCTTACTCGTGTCCTGAGCTACTGCTTGCCGCGGCAACGTAAAGAGTAAACCCAGCAGAACGAGCCCACATACCGAAAGAATGCGTGTTTTCATACATCACCCCCCGGTAGCAGAGCATATCACTGGGGAATGCCGCAATATAGAAATCGGAGGGCGGGCTTGAGCCCGCGTGGAGCTTTAGCTCCACGAGCTTCTCCACCGGCCATTGCGCCGAAGCAACTCTTCAACAATACGCGTTTTGTAATCGCATTTTTCCAGGTGTATGACTTTCGGCGGCGCTCTTCGCTCTTCAAGAAGTCGCAGGAAGTCCGCATCAGCGGTAACAATCGAAAATCCGTTCAATCCAGCGTATGCCCACACGCTCTCATAAGGAGTGAATCTCGCCCCAACGAGCCTCGGCCAAAGATCGGCGTTGAAGAGAAGCTTCAACGCTTTTGTGTGTTCCCGTCCAAACTGAGAGGCATAGGCGTAGATGGCCGGGAAATCTGCTTTCTCGAGGTACGGATATTCCAGCAAAATCTCGTCTTCTGCCATGCCGGAAGCGAGCATGTAAAGCACGTCCCAAACCGTGACGCGCAAACCGCGAATGGAATGACGCTCGAGGAGATTGATGAAAGAGGGTGTAAAACATTTTGTGTAAATGACGTTTTCCGTAAAGATAAGGAGAACGGACATGGCAGAGAAGAGCAAACTAGATGTAGCGTTGGATGAGCTGCTGGCAGGGAAGTCGACAGAAGAGATCGTGGGGCCTGGCGGGATGCTGAAGCAGTTGACCAAGGCGCTGCTGGAGCGAGCGATGGGAGCAGAGCTAGACAACCATCTTGGCTACGAGAAGCATGACAGCGCAGGCTGGGGCAGCGGCAACAGCCGCAATGGCACGAGCCGGAAAACGGTGCAGGGTGATTTCGGGTCGGTCGAGATCGAGGTGCCACGGGACCGCAAAGGCAGCTTCGAACCTAAGATACTGCCGAAACATGAGCGGCGATTTCGCGGTTTCGACGACAAGATACTGTCGATGTATGCGCGCGGGATGAGCACGCGCGAGATTCAAGCGCACCTGGAAGAGATCTACGGGGTAGAGGTGAGCCCGTCGCTGATCAGCGAGGTGACGGATGCGGTGATGGAAGAAGTACGAACGTGGCAGAACCGGCCGCTGGATCCGATCTATATGGTGGTTTACCTAGATGCGCTGATCGTGAAGATGCGGCACGAAGGGCGGGTTGAGAACCGCGCCGTGTTTGTCGCCATCGGGGTAAACCAGGAGGGCACCAAGGAAGTTCTGGGATTGTGGACCAGCGCAACGGAAGGTGCCAAGTTATGGCTGCAGATCCTGACAGAGATGCGCAATCGGGGCGTACAAGACATTCTGATTGCGTGCGTGGATGGGTTGAAGGGGTTCCCGGAAGCGATTGCCACCGTATATCCGAAAACGGAAGTGCAGCTCTGCATCGTGCATATGGTGCGAAATAGCCTGGCCTATGTGAACTGGAAAGAACGCAAAAGAGTAGCGAGTGACCTGCGGCAAATTTATCAGGCGGCCACGGCGGGAGAAGCCGAGCAGCGGCTGACGGAATTCGAACAGCGCTGGGACCAGAAATATGCCGTAATCGGTAAAACGTGGCGACGCCACTGGACGGGCATTACACCGTTGTTTGGCTATCCGGCCGAGATTCGGCGTTCGATTTACACCACCAACATTGTGGAATCGCTGCACATGACGTTGCGCAAAGTGATCAAAACGCGGGGCTCATTCCCGAGTGAAGAATCGGCCTTGAAGCTACTCTATCTGGCGCTGAACAATGTGCGCAAGCGCTGGCAGCCGACCCGGGATTGGAAACCCTCGCTGAACCATTACACGCTGCTGTGGGGGGATCGGATCGAGGCCGCATGGCACAGACCGGCACGATAACAGGGCCGGCTCCTACGCGCCAAAACCGGGCGCTCCGAAGCCGTCCCTGCTATCGTATTTTGAGCAAGTGGACCAGCAAGAGGCTGGCAGCAGTTAGAAAACAAAAAAGTCAGTTACACAAAATTCTGGACACTACCTGATGAAACCTACTTCAACTTGCATAAACTTACCCAACCAGTCGCAGTCACCCTGCTACCTCTTTTGGGCCACATAACCGGCGAAGCAAACTGCCATGTGATGCCGCCCCATGTCGACTTGATCCGAATAGGGCTGCTCCTCAAATTTGCAGTGACCGTCAGGAAAGTCTCCTTCCGCTTTCAGAGTAGCTTTAATAAGTTACCAGCCGATGGCCACAGCTATGACAGCGTGCCCGGACTCATGCACCGCCCTCAGCTCCCTACTATGCTCAACAGAGCAATCGATAGTCATCGTATATCAGATTCGCGCCGTTCCCCCGGTCTCGATTCCTTCTCTTTCAGCTGTCGACAGTACGGCGTATGGCGGTTATTCGGCGCAAGGCATGTCTGGTTTCCGCTCTCTAACAACAATACTTGCTCCTCTCTCCTCACAGCCCGACACGTGCTGCTTTTCGCAAATGTCCCCGGAACCGTCACTTCCTGCTATGCGCCTCTGTGCTTCGATCTGCGCAATCGCCAGCTTCGCCAATTGTTGCCCGACTTCCACCATGTCACGCAGACGCTCGTCAGGCTCGATCCCGGCGAACGCCCCGCCTGATTTCTCAATCTCGCCGCGTCGCAATCTCTTCCATCGTCTGACCTGAGACCGTCCGCCCCTCCCCTAACCCTGCATCACCCCAAACCCTCCACAATCTCCCCAACCCCCACGCTCCTCCGCTCTTCGATCGATCGGTAGCCAGCCTCCACCGTCGCCATCGTCGCCAGGTTCTCCCGCCCGCTGATCTCTGGTTCACGCCCGCGTGCAATCCCATCCATCAGCGCCGCCATCGGTCCCTGAAACGCATCCGGAAACCAGGCTTCGCGCCAGCGGGGCGTGATCCACGTACCGCTTGCCGCGGTGCTCGTAAACGTGATCGTGCTCGGCGCTCGATTCGGATACTCCGGCCACCCGATCGTGCCCTCGGCCATCCCCTCTGTCCCTTCGACTCGCCATTTAATATACGGCCGCATGTCATCCTGAGCGGTTCTCGGACCTACCCAGACGTCATCCCATGCAGCCGCCCGCAACCCGTCCGTGTACTCCAGAATGTAAAGGCAGATTCCGTCCTCATGCGCGAACTTTGTTCTCGGGTCCTTTCGCACGCTCACGAAAATCGATGCCGGCCTCCCAAACAAATACAGAAAGCTATCAATATGGTGGATGCTCATGTTCAACAGCGTGAGCCTCCCGTACTTTTGTAGCCACGCCTGCCAGTGTGGAACCGCGCGCATCTCGATCGTCGCCAGCACGGGTGTCCCAAGGATCTTCCGCTCCAGCAGCCTTTTCAAAGCTCGTATGGATTGGTCATAACGCATGTTCTGATTGACCGCGAGCGGAAGCCGCCGCTCTTCGCATATGCGTACGATCTCGACAGCGTCCCGGTAGTTCACCGCCAACGGCTTTTGCGCCAGCACGCCCTTCAAGTAACGGCCGCGCGCAATCGCCTGCTCGATAATCGCGCGCTGCTGGTCCGGTGGCACCGCGATATCCAGGATCTCCACCGCCGGATCGTCCAGCATTTTATCTACTGTGTCGTAAACGCGCGGGATGCCCCGCAGCTCCGCTGCTTCCCTAGCGCGTTCCGGTGTTCTCGACGTAATCCCGGCCACGTGGAATCCCGCTTCCAGGTAAGCCTTAAGCTGTACATCGCGCATAATAAAACCCGCGCCCACCACGCCGATTCCGTAATCGCTGCGCAGTGGTTCCGGAATGTCCTGCTTCAGATCAAGCTCGAAATGCACGCATCCTCCGTATGGTCGTGTCAAATGAATGTTTATGATAGTATCGCTGCGGATTCAAAGGTGAAACTCGGCCTCATCAGCTCCGCCTGGCTCGGTACGCCAATCACCACCGCCCGCGGCATCGAGTTAACCCGCCAAATCGGTTTCGATTCCATCGACATCTTCGCCGACCCGCTCGAGATCGACGCCAAGGAGCGCCGCCTCATCCGCCAGGCCACCACCGCTAATCATCTCCCGGTCATTGCTACCGTCTGCTGCGCTTTGGGCATCGCAGATTTCAACAGGCCCGTGCGCGATTTTCACGTTCGGCGCGCCAAAGCCTATCTCGATTTCTGTTATGAACTCGAAGGCAAAAATCTCTTGCTCGTGCTTGGTGAATACATCTGGCAGCAGGAAGTCATCGCGCCGCAGGATCAGTGGAAATGGGCCGTCGAGCACACTCGCGAGCTTGCCCAATACGCTGCCGCCCTCGGCCTCGAACTAGCCATCGAGCTTGAACCATTCCATCTTTCGCTTATCAACAACATTGACCGCATGAGGAAGTTTTTGAGCGACGTCGATCACCCTGCAGCCCGCGCCAACGTTGATATTTCGCATCTCGCCCTAGCCAAAGACGCCCCGGAACAACTGTTGAAGCTCAGGGGCCGTATCGCGCATGTCCATATGTCCGATTGCGACGGCCAGAAACATGGCGATCTTCCGCCAGGCCGCGGCGTGGTCGATTTTCCGCCATACTTGCAGGCGCTCGCAGACACCGGCTTCTCCGGAACCATCAGCATCGAGCTCGAATACTCACCCGAGCCGGACAAAATCGTCGACTGGGTGCGTGAGGCCTACACCTCCACCGATCGCTTAATGTCTAGCCTCGGCCTCCGTTCTTAAGCTGGGACAATAGGAAGTAGAAAGGAACTCCATATGGCAGCAGGCCCCATCAAGCAGGACAGGCTCGAAGAGTACCGCCGTAACGGCTACCTTGTCGAAAAGGCTCTTTTCGACCGCGAGGAGATCGAGTTACTCCGCCGCGCGGCGAAAGAAGACCGCCAACTCGATCAGCACTCGTTTGGTAAAGGCGATGGAGAAGGCGGCACCGTCCGGCTCTCTCTTTGGAATCATCCGGGCGATACGCTGTACGGCATGTTTGCCCGCTGTGAAAGCATCGTCAACTCCGCCGAGAGGCTGCTCGAAGGCGAGGTCTATCACTACCACTCCAAGATGATCATGAAAGATGCCAAAGTCGGCGGCGCCTGGGCCTGGCACCAGGACTATGGGTATTGGTATCAAAACGGCGTTCTCTTTCCGCTCCTCACCAGCGCCTACATTGCCGTCGATAAGGCGACTCGAGAGAACGGCTGCATGCAGGTCCTCAAGGGATCTCATCTGATGGGCCGCATCGATCACATCCTCACTGGGGACCAGGCCGGCGCCGACATGGAGCGCGTGCGCGAAGCCGAGAAGCGCTTGGAGCTTGTCTATGTCGAAATGGATCCCGGCGACGTCCTCTTCTTCGACGCCAACATGTTGCACCGCTCCGATCAGAACCGCTCCGACAACCCGCGATGGTCCATGATCTGCTGCTACAACGCCGCACGCAACGATCCTTATAAGGAAGCACACCACCCCCGCTACACTCCGCTTCAAAAGGTTCCGGATTCCGCTATCCGCGAGGCGGGCATGCGCCGCTTCAGCGACAGCTCCTCCGACGTCGCCTGGTTGAAAACCGAAGAAGACAAGAGCGCTCGCAGCCTGGAGACCTCGCTCAAAGCCTAGCCCTTGCTGCCCGAACAGTTAAAGTATTACTTGAATTTGATGACCCTCGAAGGTTTGGCTCACCGCTCCCTCGAGGACATCAAAAACGCTGGTTATGACGGAGTGCAATTTGCATCCTACGCAACTCAATCGGAGTTGCAGAGTTGCACTCAGCTAGGCCTCGAATTCGCCGCCAGCGGCCGTATCAACGAGTTTGAAAAAACGAACCCATTGGCTGAACGATGGGCCGGCGAGGGTTTTGTCTGCGCAACCTTGCACGTCGGATGGGGGCTAGAAGGCGAGATCGAAGCCGCCAGGCTGATCGAAAATTGCCTTACGGCGTCAACTACTTACAAGATTCCTCTCTACCTGGAGACCCACCGGGCAACTATCCTCCAGGACATGTGGCGCACCGTCGAGTTCGTTCGGCAATTTCCGGAAATGCGCTTCAACGGCGATTTCTCGCACTGGTACACCGGCCAGGAAATGGTCTACGGCGGCTTTGAAAAAAAGCTCCAGTTCATCCAGCCTGTCCTCGAGAGAGTTCGTTTCGTACACGGCCGTATCGGCACGCCGGGCTGCATGCAGGTGCGAGTCGATCCCGACCTAGACCCCGAGCCGGAATACGTCAGCCACTTCCGTCAGCTCTGGACCGCCTGCTTCCGCTATGGAGCACGCATCTTTACGCCTGAGTTGCTCGCGCCCTCGATCTACTACGGCCGTACCTTGCCGAACGGGGCAGAAGAGAGCGACCGCTGGGAGCAGTCTCTGGTGTTGAAACAAATAGCCGAGGAATGCTGGGCGAACGCTCATGATTGACCTCCGACGTGGAGTAGGCGTTTTCGCCTGCATTCTTCTTTTCTCGCTGTTCACGCTCGCGCAAGACCCGGACACCGCCCAGAAATCAGCCGAGTCGCCTGAAGTTGCGGGGGGCAAAGCGGCCTTTCAGAAGAACTGCAGCTTTTGCCATGGCGCAAATGCCCGCGGCGCCAGTGGCCCCGACCTGATCCACTCCACCCTTGTAAGCCACGACGTTAATGGAGACCTGGTTGGCCAGGTCGTGCGTAATGGTCGCCCGGACAAAGGCATGCCCGCCTTCCAGCTCACGGAAGCCCAAATTCGCGCCATCGCCCTTTATCTGCACTCTGAGGCGCATCTCGCCTCGACCACATATCAGCGTGGCCCGGGCGAATATCCGCTAGACAAACTGCTGGTCGGAAATGCCGCCAACGGCGAGGCATTCTTCGCAGCCAAATGCGCGCAATGCCATTCGTCGAGAAGCGATCTCGCCCACATCGCTAGCAAGTACAAACCGATCGACCTGCAATCGCGCATCGCTTTTCCTTCCGGCGCTGTCCCGATCATTACCGTTACCGAGCCTTCAGGGAAAGTATTCAGCGGTTCACAGGTTTACTCGGACGAGTTTGTGGTCGCTCTGCGGGACAAGAATAACTGGATTCACACCTGGAACCGCCGGTTAGTGAAGATCGAGATCAAAGACCCGCTGGCCGCACACGAAAAGCTGCTCTCGACTTACACCGACGAAAACCTGCACGATCTCTTCGCTTATCTCGAGACCCTCAAATGAAAAGCTCTCTTCTCCTCCTGATCCTGTGCTTCAGTTGCGCTGGGCAAGGTCTCGATCCTGCCGCAATTTTGAATCCGCCAACTGACAGTTGGCCCACTTACAACGGCGATTACTCGGGCCGCCGCTTCAGCGAACTTCACCAGATCAACCGCGAGAACATCAGCACACTCACGCTCGCCTGGGCTTTCCAGACAAACAATTCATCCGCACAAGGCTTGAAATCCACTCCACTGCTCGTCAACGGAACGCTCTATTTCACCGAGCCCGATGACATCTGGGCCGTCGATGCCCGCTCCGGCCGCCAGAACTGGCACTATCGTTACCACGAAAACGAGGGCTTGCACATCGGCCAGCGCGGCGTGGGCATGTGGAAAAACAAGCTTTACTTTGAAACACCCGATGCGCACTTGCTGTGTCTCGACGCCCGCAGCGGCGAAGTCCAGTGGAACGTCGTCCTTGCCGACGTAAAGCTAGGCTACTGGGCCACCATGGCTCCGCTGGTCATTCGCAACCACGTTATCGTCGGCGTGTCGGGCGACTTCACCGACTTACACGGTTTCATCGATTCGTTCGATCCCGAAACAGGCAAGCTGCAATGGCGCTGGAACGCGCTGCCTAAACCCGGCGAGCCAGGTTCCGAGACCTGGCCGAAGAACAGCGATGCCATCGAGCACGGGGGCGGCATGACTTGGGTCACCGGCACCTACGACCCCAGCCTCAACCTGCTCTATTGGGGCACTGCCAACCCCAATCCTGTGCTCTCCGGCGCAAGCCGTCCCGGCGACAACCTCTACACCTGCACCATCGTCGCGCTCGATCCTGACACCGGCAAACTGGTCTGGTATTTCCAAGCTTCGCCGCACGACACTCACGACTGGGACGCCGTGCAGACGCCCGTGATCGTCGACGCCAATTTTCAGGGCAAGCCGCGCAAACTTCTTCTCCAGGCATCGCGCAACGGCTACTTCTTCGTGCTCGACCGAACCAACGGCAAAGCTCTGCTATCAGTTCCCTTCGAAGAGATCAATTGGAGCAAAGGCATCGATGCCAAAGGCCAGCCTGTCGGCGATCCTGCCAAATATCCAAATACGTCAGGAACACTCGTCGCGCCCGATGCGCTCGGCGCAACCAACTGGATGTCCCCCAGCTTCGATTCCGACACCGGTTTTCTATATGTCGATACCCACCGCTCATACAGTCTCTATTACGACCTATCGAACGGCAAGCCCGAAGGATTCGCCGGAAGAGATTTGTCAGTCTGGTCTAGATCGTTTTTGAAGGCTATCGATTATCAAACGGGTAGGATCTGCTGGTCCCACGATCTCGGTCCTGGAGACAACTGGGCCGGGGTGCTGAGCACGGCGGGCGGTCTCGTCTTCACTGCCGATAATCACGGCAACATTCTCGCGCTCGATGCTAAAACCGGCGAGACTCTTTGGCACACGTACGGCGGCGGCGCGGTACAAAGCGCACCCATCACTTACGAGCTCGACGGCCGCCAATATATACTGGTCGGCTCGCAAACCGTTCTCTACTCTTTTGCGTTACCCCATACTGGCGGATCCGATCAGCAGCAGTCCGAGCACGTAGCCAATGAACATTGAGACGACTAGCGGCATCGTTCCTTTGGGCGCGGCGCGAAACTCTTTCCAGATCACTACGCCCCAAATAGCCGCGATCAGAGTCGCGCCTTGCCCGAGCGCATATGAAATCGCCGGACCCGCAACACCGGACGCAATCACGTTCAGACCGAAAGCCAGCATCCAGATCGCGCCGCCTAAAACGCCGAGCGAGTGCAGGCGCAGAGTGCCCGCGAAATACTCGCCGTATGTGCGCCCTGCTGCTTTCATGAAAATGGAATTCACGACGACGTTGCTGACCAGCACGCCGATCGAAAAGAAGAACAACGCCGTATACGGAGTAAGCTTTCCCGGCAAGATGGGCGCCGAATTAAATTCGGGCGAGAGCGAGCGAATCAGTTGCGGATAAAAGAATCCCATCAGGCAGCCCGCAACAATAGCGAACAGCATGCCCTTCGCCCAGCTTCCGGTACTCGCGCGCGGCAGCTTACGATACGCCAGCGCAGAGAGGATCATGGCCGCGAGCACGAACGCGACTCCCAAGAACAGCGCAGCCGCGTTGCCCTTTGGCTGCTGCAGATAAGCCGTGACGGTCCCAATGACGAGCGCCAGTCCGATCCCAACCGGAAACGCAATCGACATACCAGCTACGTCTATCGCGACGACCAGCAAAATATTCGCGATGTTGAACAGCACTCCGCTCAGCCCAGCCACCCACATCGAATTGGCCGAAGCTTGCCTAATGTTCTCCAGTGCCGCCATGCCATTCACGCCAACGCTGCCCGCGGTAAACATGAAAACGATACTGAAGAGAAAAAGACCGATTGCGTAATCCCAGTAGTACAGTTCGAAGGGCCATTTCGTGCGGCCTGCCAGCTTCTGCGTGTTGGCCCACGAGCCCCAGCCGATCATCGTGATGGTGCAAAAAAGAATCGCCAGAGCATTCGAATGTACGGTAAGCACTAGGCGTTAAAGTAACATCTCTCTAAATGAAGACTCGACTGGCATTGCTTCTCCTAGCGCTCGCTGCAAGCTGCTGGAGCAAAACTATACCGGTCATTCTGTCGACCGATGTGGGCAACGAGATCGACGATCAGTGGGCGATCACATACATGCTGCTGAGCCCGGAATTCGATGTGCGTGCGATCGTTTCAGCGCACGCGCCAAGCTTACCGGCTCCGTCCGCGCACTCGACTTACAAAATTCTGGTCGACGTAGTCGAGCGGCGTTTGGGAATGCTGAGCCATCCGCCGTTGTTTGAGGGTTCGAGCGAGCCTTTAGCCGACCGGAAAACACCGCGCCTAAACGGGGGCGTCGACTTCATTATCCAAACCTCGAAGAGCTTCTCGCCGGAAAACAGATTGGCAGTCCTTACCATCGGAGCAGCCACCGACGTCGCATCGGCTATCCTGCAGGACCCGAGCATCGCAAGCCGCATCCGCGTGGTAGCGATGGGCTTCACAAGCCTGAAAGGCGGCGACGAATTTAACGTTCAAAACGATCCAAGGGCCTGGCAGGTGATTCTCGATTCCGATGTCCCGGTGACGATCGGCGCGGCGGATGTTTGCCGGAGAGATTTAGCCATGAGCTTCGATCGCGCCGACAGCCTGGTTGGCAAGCGCGGCCCCGTCGGAGCGTGGCTCTGGGAGGAGTATCAAGGCTGGTACTTTCGCAACGTCAAGCCATTGCGAAAGAACGATTTCTCCAAGCCGTGGGTCATCTGGGACACCATTGTTATGGCCTACGAGCAAGGCTTGACCACTCAGAACGATGTTCCGCGCCCGCGTTTAGCTGATAACCTAGCCTTTGAAAAAACAGATACGAAGCAGACCATCACCTGGATCACCGGCGTCGACTCCAGTCGTATGTGGGCTGACTTCGCTCACAAGCTGGATTATTATCAAAGCACTCACGCGGTAGATCTTTCGCCCTGTCTGCTGCCGCATCTATAAGGGAGATGAGATGAATACTCGCCGCAATTTCCTGCAGAAGACCACCACCGCTACCGGCGCTCTGCTCGCTTCGAAGAAGATTCTACTCGAACAACCGCTCATGGCTGCCGGGACTAAAGCACCCGCTCAAAGCGATCAGCTGAAGATTGGCATTATCGGCGTTGGCATGCAGGGCTCGGGCCTTCTTCCGAATGCCATTTCCCTGCCCGGCATCGAATGCGTTGCCGCAGCCGATCTATATGACGGCCGGCACACTCTGGCCAAACAAATTACGGGGAATCCGAATCTGTCCACTACCCGGAATTACCAGGAGCTACTCGACCGCAAAGATATCCAGTGCGTGATCGCTGCGGTTCCGGATTTCTGGCACATGCGAGTGGTAGTCGATGCGTGCAACGCCGGCAAAGACATCTATTGCGAAAAGCCGATGTCGCACTCCGCCGAGCAAGGTTTCACGATGATCGAGGCGGCGGAGCGTAATAAGCGCATCGTGCAGATCGGTTCGCAGCGCGTCAGCTCCGCGCTTTGCGGGAAAGCCCGTGAGCTCTACAAGCAGGGCGCAATCGGCAGCATCGAGATGGTCGAGCTCTCGCTTGGCCGCAACAGTCCGAATGGCGCATGGGTCTACCCGCCGCCGCCCGATCTTTCTCCACAAAATCTCGACTGGAACACGTGGCAGAACGACACGCCGAAAATTCCTTTCAATCCGGACCGTTTTGCACGCTGGCGCTGCTGGAGAGAGTACGGTACCGGCGTCGGCGGAGATCTGATGGTTCATCTGCTGAGCGGGATGCTGTACACGCTCGATTGGAACGAAGCTCCTCAATCAGCCTCGTCGTTGGGCGGCATCTTCCGTTTCAAAGACGGCCGCAACATGCCGGACCTGCATACCGTCCTGTTCGACTATCACGGAATCCCTGTCTATGTTCGGCTAAGCCTGTGTGCTGAGACCCCAGAACTGGCGCGCTTCATGGGACCCAAAGGCATTCTCGAAGCGAGCGGGACCAGCCTGCGCTACCTGCCCCAGTCCGGAAAAGATACCGCTCCAAGCTACTACGCAAACAGTTTCCCCCGAAAAATGCACGAGCAGTACGTCGCGGAGTGGGAAGCCAAACATGCGGTGGTCCCGGGCAAGGAACCCATCACTGATAATGCGGATTTTGAAGGTGCCGACTGGGACGATGTCAAACCGCATCTATGGAACTTTTTCCAAGCCGTGAAATCAAGAAAGCCCGTCGCGGAGGACGCAGTTTTCGGCAATCATGCCGCGATCGCCTGCCACATGGCAAACGAATCTTACTTCAGGAAGTGTCCGGTTCGATGGAATGAAGAGGCTAGGAAGATCGAAAGTTAAACAGCGGACACCGGAGTGGGGTCCGGAGTCCGCTTCTGTTCAGGAGAAAGGTTGAACTAGAGTCAAACCGCTCCGCGTCTTCCGGCAAGCAAGCTCACCAGGAAGAGCACTAAAAAGACCACAAAGCAAATCTTAGCGATCGTGCCGGCAGCAGCAGCAATTCCGCCGAAGCCGAGTATTGCGGCAACTATCGCGATGACCAAAAACACCCATGTGTACCACAGCATAATGTTACGTCTCCTCGGCATAGAGATAAGCACTTTCCATGCCAGAGCATGAGAATATACTAGTCACTTTCAAGTTGCTCGTTCTAACGGAGTTAACAACAGCAAGCAAATCTGGCAGCCCGTGCGCCCACACTGAACTATTTTCGAGGTACGGAAGAAAAGGGAGTATCGCCAGAATAATTCAGCCTTTGCCGCGAAAGACAATCGCAATTTCGATCAGCAGAATAATAACGACCATCAGCTCCAGGAGAAAAGTCCGGCTCTGGTGGAATTCGTTGACCATGGAATCGTACAGTTCTCGAGCGGTCGTGAGCTTCTCTGTTACCAGAGCGCGATAATCGTTCACGCCAATACGCGCTGCCGCCAATCTGTAAGTGCGAGCGTAAAACATGTCACTCAGAAACTTGATCGCATTCTCGGTTCTCTCGGCGAGCTCACGGTAGTCGAGGCGAATGGTATTCAGGTCCTCGGCCTCATTGGCAAGCCGCCAGCGGCGCCAAACCCCGCGGCGAGTGTCGAGGCGCTTGTAAACATCGGCCAGAACTCCCGTCAGGACTTCATCGTAATAGCGAAATTCCAGAAGCTGGGTATTTGCGTATTCGAGTAGGTCGATGGTGGGCGAAGCGGAGAGGGGCGTGTCGTAAACGAAAGCCGCGACCCAGCCGACGACCAGCAGATCGGTCGGGTAATACGACATGCTCGCCTGAAAGACTTCCTGCTCCTCGGAAACAGATAACTGCGATTCCTCGCCGCGAACGATCTGGGCGATTTGCCGCCGGTATTGGCGGACCAAGCTATCGGCCGAGACCGCGCTCCGTCCGTTTTGTGGGAGAGGATCTACTTGCACCACGTAGTAGTCTTCCCAAGTCCATTCTTTGTAGGATTTCTTCAGTCCGGGCCGCAAGCGCTCCAGTCTTTCCTGCAGCACGGCCTTGGCACGCCGTTCCAATTCGGGGGAAGAAATCCAGCGGTTGGCCAGGAGAACCAGTTCGTCCCAAGAAGCTCGGAAGGGAGTCTGCAGCTCAACGCTGGCCACACCGTAATCGAAATAGCGGATGCGGCCGAAGAGCGGATTCCCGTTATAATCCGCGCACGGGCCTAGATTCTCTGCGACGGGCGTGCGCTCGAATCTTACATACTGCGGGGCCTGATGGCGAAAGGCGGGTTCACGTTTCCCTGGATCTGTCCCAAGCACCCGATGCAGATGAGAGAGATCTATTTCTTCAGCGATGTCGAACAACAGTAGAGCGCGGAGACTGCCATTAAGCCGGCTGCTGTTTTGATCCAAGGCAGTCCTGTAACCCGGGAGGAACTTACGCTACGGCCTGCTTTGGCTTCCTGCCATTCGATTTCGACGGCTTCTTGGGCGTCTCGTTCCGTTGCTCCTGCTCAACATTCTTCATACTCTTCGGCTGCTCCTGCCAAGCCTTCCAAAGCAGCGCGATATTTTCAACGAATCGCTTCGGCTTCTCGGCGTAGATCCGCTCTCCGAGCGAAATCGAATTTTCGCGGAGCTCTTTCTGATGAAGACCGGTGGCGGCCAGAAATAACTGAACAGTGCTTTTGCCGCCGTACTCCTCCGGCTTGTCATTCAACATTTCGCTCAGTACGACCAGGTTGTGGTCGTCGCCAAGCCATGTTTCCAGTTCTTTAAGACTTGCTTCATGCGCCTGCATGATCTCCGTCCAGACACTCTCGAGCAAGCGGACGTGATACCAGTGATCCTTCACGCGCTTGCGAAAATCATGATAGGCGACGGCATCCTGGCTCTTGCGGGCTGCCCGGAGAGCGTTCCGTCCGCGCCGGATGGTCTGCTCAAACCCGGGCGCGAGCGCGCCAAAGCCGTCCTGGGAAAGGTCCCATTTAGCGACTCGAGCACGCGCCGCATGCAGCGTTGCCGAAGCACGTTCAATTACTCTTGCTACATTGAGACGTTGCTCGATTTCACGTTTATGGCGCACCAGGCCGGCTCGGACGTCTGCCAGACTGCGGTGCTCGATGTTCCCCGCGAATTTCTCCGCAAGTTGGTCGAACATCTCGATCTGCGCCGCCGCGTCACGAAGTTCCGAGAGTTGCCGGCCAACTTCACGGAAACGGGTGTTCTCTTCCTTATACGTCTGCCGGAGCTCCGGACGCACCAACCGGAGCACGCCGCGTATTTTCTTGATGCTCTTGCGCGCTCCGTGGACCGCTTCGTCGCGCTTCGCTTTGGACCCGCGAGTTAGCAACCCGGTTGCAGATTCGATTTCCTCCAGCGCGACGCGGCGGATGCCGTCTGGCACCGATTCATTTGCTTTAAAACGATAAGGCATAGGAACCGTGATTCAGGAGTGCCCTTCCTGAGGTGAAGTGGGGGCCACGTTGGCGGTATCGCCGCCGAACTCCTTGTCTGCCTCTTCCTGACGTCCAAGCAAGGCCAGCGCCGCGGAGGTGACGTGCTCAGACGTGAAGCCGAAATGCTTCATCACCTGATCTCCGGGCGCCGAAGCGCCATAGTGATCGATACCGATCATCGTGCCCTCGTCGCCTGCCCAGCGCTCCCAACCATACGTCGAAGCAGCTTCCACTGTCACCCGCTTCTTCAGCGCTTTCGGAAGAACGCTTTCGCGATAGCTCTCGTCCTGCTTACCGAAGAGAAACCAGCTCGGCATGCTCACCACGCGCGCCTTCACGCCGTAACCCTTGAGCTTCTCCTGGGCTTTCATGCACAGTGCGACTTCCGAACCTGTACCGATCAGAATCACTTCCGGCTGGCCACCTTCAGCCTCTGACAAGATGTAGGCTCCTTTGCTCACATCGCCGTTCTTCACACCGGCACGGCTGAGGTGCGGCAGGTTCTGGCGGCTAAGCGCAAACAGCGTGGGGCCGTTGTGCTCAATAGCTACCACCCAGGAATCGGCGGTTTCGGTAGCATCCGCCGGGCGCATCACATTCAGATTCGGTATAGCGCGCAAGCCCGCGAGCTGCTCAACCGGCTCATGCGTAGGACCGTCTTCTCCGACGGCCACGCTGTCATGCGTGAATACGTAATATGCCTTCAGATTGCTAAGCGCTCCCAGGCGTATGGACGGCTTCATGTAATCGGAGAAGACCAGGAACGTTGCGCTGAAGGGCAGCAGACCGCCATGCGCAGCCATACCGTTGACCGCCGCTCCCATCGCATGTTCGCGGACTCCGAACGCGATGTTTCTGCCGGCATAGCCCCACACTCCACCCACCGCTCCTTGCGTAGCCGGACCGGAACTCTCCGGCGGCTGGAAATCGCCTTCGCCTTTCAGCGCAGTATTAGTAGATGGATTGAGATCGGCCGAACCACCCATCAGATTCGGAATGTGCTTAGCCAGAGCATTCATCACCTGTCCGCCTGCCGCCCGCGTGGCGATCGGCTTGTCTTCCGGCTTCCATTTCGGCAAGTCTGCGCGCCAGTCCTCAGGCAACTTTCCTGAGAGGATTTGCTCGAGCTCGGCTGCTTCCTTAGAGAAGGCTTTCTTGTAAGCGTCGAACTTCGATTGCCAGTTCTGCTGCTCCTTGGCTCCCTTCGCGCCAATCTGGCGGAAGAATTTGACGGCATCTTCGGGCAAGTAGAACTTGTCCATGCTGCCCCAGCCGAGCGCCTTTTTCGCGGCCTGCAGTTCTTCTTCGCCTAAAGGATTGCCGTGCGCTTCAAACGTGTCCTGCTTCTTCGGGCTGCCATAACCGATGTGGGTATGAACCAGAATGAGCGACGGCTTGTGCGTTTCGGCTCGGGCTCCCTGGATCGCCTTTTCGATCTCTTCGGTGTCGTTGCCGCGCTCTACATGGTGCGTGTGCCAGCCATAAGCCTGAAATCGCTTCGCCACGTCTTCGGTGAAACAAAGGCTCGTGCCGCCGGCCAGAGAAATGTGGTTCTGATCGTAGAGGAAAATCAACTTGCCGAGTTGCAGATGCCCGGCGAGCGAGGCTGCCTCCTGGCTGATGCCTTCCATCAAATCGCCGTCACCGCAGATGCCGTACGTATAGTGATCGACCACCGTGTGGCCAGGCCGGTTGAAACGTGCGGCGAACCACGCCTCCGCGATGGCCAGCCCAACGGCGTTCCCAAACCCTTGTCCCAGAGGTCCGGTCGCAACTTCAACGCCCACCGTGTGCCCGCGCTCGGGATGCCCAGGAGTCTTGCTGCCCCATTGCCGGAATCTCTTGAGTTCGTCGAGCGGAAGATCGTAGCCAGTGAGATATAGAAGGCTGTAGAGCAGCATCGATCCATGGCCAGCCGACAGGATAAAGCGATCCCGGTTAAACCAGAGCGGATCTTTGGGATTGAACCTTAGGAACTTCGTCCACAGCGTGTAAGCCATGGCTGCAGCGCCCATCGGCATACCGGGATGGCCGGAATTTGCCTGCTGCACGGCGTCAGCAGAAAGGAAACGAATGGTGTTGATCGAAAGCTCTTCTAGTGTTTGTGTCTCGGTAGTTGGCACGATTTTCTCTCCCTGGTTTGACTAAATTCCGGAAACGTTGTGACGAACAGTCACATTCCTCCTGGATTTTGTCGCTCTCCCAGAGTAGTACGCGGGGGAAAAAGGTGAGGGTTTATAGGCTGGCGGCCCGCACTGTTTGGCGAAGCCGCCAGAGCTCAAAGCGGTTCAATCCAATACACGATTCGGCATACTTGGTCAGCTAGGTTTCAACGAAGAGACGAAACATCGGCGACGTATTCCGCGTAACTCTGCCGACGGATGACCCGCGCTATGTCCGACGCTTGTCTCTGTACCGTTTTTGCTTCCTTCTTGCGACCGTTACGAGATAGGAATTGAGCATAGCTGTCCAAAATGTTGCATCGGAGCGTCTGGGTTGCGTATGGAGGCGCCGCTAGTAGCGAGAGAGCACGTTGGAAGTGCGCCTCTCCATCCGCCGGTCGGGCCGCCGCACTTTCGGCAAGCGCCAGGTTGTAGAAGTACCCGCCGAGTAATCGTATGGAAGGATGCTTCGCCGTCTGGTCAAGGGCAATCGCCTCTTTCGTCAACTGGACGGCTTCCAGAGCGCGCCCCTGCCCTAGTCGCACGGAAGCCAGTGAACTTAGCACTTGGTCGGTCTCTCCAGGAATTTTCCCCGATCGTTCGTAGATCCGGAGTGCCTGTTGGCAAAAGGTCGCTGCCTCATCTAACCGGTGAGCACCGAAGGCGCTGACCGCCATGTAGCCGTAAAGTTGGGCAACAGTGGGATCAGACGGTCCGAGAATGACGCTTCGAATCTCAACCGAGTGTCGCCACAGCGACTGCGCATGCGACGGGTCCCCGAACCCAACGTACACCCAAGCGAGATCACTCAAAGCCGTGGCAAGACCGAGGTTGCTAGGGCCGAAGCGCGTCCGCCAAAGATCGGCTGCTCGAAGATAGAACTGTTCGGCTTGGCGGATGCGTCCGAGATCCCAATTGAGAAGACCGAGCCGGTCCAGGGCCGTTGGAAGCCACAGGGGATCAGAGCTTCGCTGCTCCGCCTTGTGAACGGATGCGATGAGGGTGCGCTCCGCTCCACTGAAGTCGCCTACCGACTCCAGGTCCAGGGCGTGCTGCATTTCTTGCGGCCACTGATCCTGTTTTGCTGAGAAATCCGGGAAGTTTCCTGACTCAGTGGCGATCGGATCGCGGACAGCGTCCCGGTTTGTATTGCTCCCGATACCTGTTTGGCCCCGACCGAGTAACGTCGAACTCAGGACAAAGAAAAGACTCACCAGACCTGACTTACTCCGTCGTCGCATCTTGCTCCTTTTGCTCTCCCCGCGGAATGCGGGAACGCAGACGGAGTGATTGTTCGCCAGCAGAGAATTAGAATCGATCCCCGAGAGGTCAAATCGATGTCAAATTAGAATCAACCTGCAACGCGTTGCAAGCGCAGGTCAAACACCCGGCATTCGGGTGTACACTTGTCTGCACGCCCTATGGATGCCGGAACCAAGGAGCGCCTGCGGTATCGCTTCGCGGTGTACGAATTAAACCCCGACTGCCTCGAACTCCGCAAAAATGGCATTCGGATTAAGCTTCGCGAGCAGGCATTCCAAATTTTGCTTGTGATGTTGGAAAGACCTGGCGAGCTCATTACCCGCGAGGAATTCCGGCAGCGTCTGTGGCCCGATGACACGTTTGTCAATTTCGATAAGAGCCTGAATACTGCCGTCAATACGTTGCGCGACGTCCTGAGTGACTCGGCGGTTAACCCGCGCTTCGTTGAAACCGTTCCGCGTCATGGGTACCGTTTTATAGCCGACGTTCAGAAAATCACTGGTGATGATGAGAAGCTTTCAGCAAAGGAAGCCAGCCCGGTGGCTCCGGCTGCGCCGACCAAAACCGACGTGCCTGCAGGTGTCCAAAAGGACCCTGGCCGTTCCATCCCCGCTTTTTTGTGGGCCGTTTTCGGGTTTGTAGCCGCGGGTTTGCTGGCGTGGTTTGGTTACCGGGCTTTCCGGCCGGCAGCGAATGTTGAGAGTCTGCGGGCGTTGCCGCTAACCAGTTACGCCGGCGTTGTAGGTACTCCTTCTTTCTCTCCAGACGGTTCGCAAGTGGCATTCGCGTGGACCCCCGACGGCGCCAGGAATTCCGACGTATACGTGCAAACGGTGGGCGCGACGGAACCGCTCAGGTTGACCGCTTCCCCTACCAACGCCTCCAGTCCGGCGTGGTCGCCAGATGGTTCTTTGATCGCGTATTCACAGGACGTAAGCGGCGATCGCTTCGACATCATGCTGATAGCGCCAACTGGCGGCCAGGCGCGAAAGGTGGGCGAGTTCTCCTATCCTTTTACATTGGATCTGACATTCCGCAATCAGCTTCTCTCATGGACGCCAGACGGGAAATACCTGGTATTCCCCGACGCCGAGGGAGGTGAAAGGACAGCGATCTGGCGGCTTAACGTGGGTTCCGGCATGCGGGGCCGGATCACGGATCCCAAATCGCCCATTCGGGGCCATGCGGCGCCAAAGATCAGCGCCGACGGGCGAAGAATTGCGTTCCGGCAACTCGGAGGGCGTTACTTAGATCAGCTTCTGACTGTGCCGCTCGATCGCAACGGCCGGCCCGCGGGCGAACCGGTGTTAATCGATCACAATTTGGACACGGCTCCGGTTGCCTGGGTCGGGACCGATCTGGTGTTCTATAGTCGCGTGGTGCTGACGACATCGCTGCATCGCTGGTCGCCATCCGGAAAGATCACGGAACTGCGCATCGCCGACGTAAACGGAGTAGGAGGCAAGATAAGTTCCGCTGCTATAACCGCCAATGGACGACGCATGGCGATCGCCGTCAACCGCCACGAAATGCACGTCTGGCAAATGGATTTGTCTCCGGAAGGAGAGGGACTTCATCCGAGGAGACTGATCGCGTCGTCCTTTTGGGATACTGGCCCAGCTTACTCGCCGGACGGCAGCCGCATCGTTTTCCAATCGACCCGGAGCGGGACGTCAGAAGCGTGGCTGGCTTTGGCCGATGGGTCCGGGGTCCGGCAGATTACCCACTGGGGAAAACTCGGTGATTCCTTTTGGTCGCCGGACGGTAAGAGAATCATGTTCAACTCCGGAGACGGAGGACACGAAAATCTCTACGTAGCCGAGGTGGAAACGGGAAAAATACATCGGATTACGAATAGCCCTTCCGTCGACTCCCGGGGCCGTTGGTCTCATGACGGGCGCTGGATCTACTTCGATTCAGACCGAACCGGCAGATCCGAGATCTGGAAAATGCCGGACGGAGGCGGGCGGGCCATTCAGGTCACTGCCAACGGAGGCACCAATCCGCTCGAGTCGCCGGACGGCAAATATGTGTACTACGGGAAGGAATCGGGAGGATCGTCGTACGTTTGGCGCATACCCGTGGCCGGCGGCCCGGAATCGCGGCTGTTTCCATCATTAGTCACTTACGCAAGCTTGGCTATGGGCTCGCGGCATTTGTACTTCGTGCGAAATGCGCATCAATATCCTGGGTATGGCACAGCGATCTACTCCTACGACCTCGCCTCCGGATTCATTTGCAAAGTTGCGGAGCCTGGTCCCGATATCGTCATGTTGTCTCCCTCGCCGGACGAGCGCCGGCTGGTTTTTGGCGCTCACGAAGGTGTCAGGTCAGACCTGCTGCTGGTTGATGACCTGCCGAAGTGATTGCTTTCACGTCACGCTGCTAGCGCTGAAGATCGAGGCTGCCGAACCCAGATGCCGGTTGACAAGCTGCTATTTCTTGACGAAGGTCAAGTACGAGCGCAGCTCTCCTACCAGGACCTGATCCCTGCGATCAAGCAGGCGCTCATGGATTTTTCCGCTGGCCGGGTTCTTCAGCCTTTGCGCACCATCATTCCTGTCACCTCTCAGGCCGGGTGGTTCGCTGTGATGCCGGCTGTATACGGTAGCGTGATGGGCGCCAAGATGGTCACTTTCTACCCGAGGAACGCCGATCTTCAGAAACACACTCATCTGGCCACGATTCTACTTTTCCGAGCCGATACCGGGGAGCCCTTGGCCGTGATGGATGGACGGCTGATCACAGAAATGCGAACGGCGGCCGTATCGGCGGTGGCAATCGATCTTCTCGCCCGCCCGCAATCGAATGTGCTTGCCATTTTTGGCAGTGGGGTGCAGGCCCGCTCGCACGTCCGCGCGCTGTCCGGGATACGGTCGTTTAGGGATATCCGGGTCTGGAGCCGCTGTCAAGACCACGCACAAAGATTCGCCAGCGAGATAGGGGCTCGCGTGACCAGCGCTGAAGAAGCGGCATCTGGGGCCGACGTAGTTCTGACCCTTACCAGTTCGCCCGAGCCCATTCTGTGCGGGAAATGGTTGAAGAAAGACGCATTAGTGTGTGCCATCGGTGCAGTCACACCGGATCGCCGTGAACTCGATGACGAGGCCATGCGCGGCGCTGTGGTAGTGGAATCCCGAGAAGCCGCCTTACGAGAACCGGGAGACATCCTTCTCTCGAATGCCCAGGTAACCGCTGAAATTGGAGAGCTACTAAATGGCGTTCAGCTTGACGGGAAGGGTCGGCCAGTCGTCTTCAAATCAGTAGGTATCGCGGTCGAGGATATCGCCGCAGCGGAACTCGTTTATGACAAGCTTGCTGAACATCAGAATTTAGATCCTGTCTGAACCTGCAAGCGGAGCTGTGCGGCGGAATCAGTCGCCGCGGACGGGTTTCAATTACTTTGCTCCCTTTGCGACGCCTGGCAAAACCGGATCGATAAATCGTTAACACTCGACCGGTAGGGCCCGTCTTCTCCACAGCAAGCCGCGCGATGAGCGTCTTGCGGCCAAGAAGGAGAGCTTAGGCATGAGAACACTTTGGAAACCATTTTTCGTTTTATCAATGCTGGCGGCTCCGCTTTTCGCGGGCGCACTGCTGCTCAGCGTCGGCGACGCGTCGGCGAATCCTGAAGCGCTAGCAAGACATGCTGTGCTGGTGGCACGAATTACGGCTTGCCACTCACCTGAGAAGACCACGGTAACGGCAACGGCCGAAGGCATAGTGAACGGAGTGCGCAGGAGCGTTCCGCTGAAGGTCATCTTGCTTTCGAGAGCGGGAACGTTCGCGGTCGCGCGTCAATGGCCTGAACAAGGGACCTGGGCAGTCAAGATGATCGCGAGCAATCCGGATTACAAGGATTACGCAACCAGCGTGGTAGTTCCGATCGACAAAGACTCCGCACAGTTAGGGTCGGTGAAGCACTATTTCCACGCGCCGAGCGATGCCGAAGTAGCTATGTCAATAAACTAGTCTGAGCAATACTCGTGCTCACCGCGATCGAGCCTCGATTGCAGGAAGCCACGCTGGTTCGCGCCGCGCAGAGCGGTGACCGCGTGGCTTTTGGCACGCTGTACCGGCAATATGGGCGTCTGGTTCACGGCATCCTTCTCGCCAATGTTTCCTACCACGAAGCTGAGGATCTCACGCAGGACGTCTTCGTCAAGGCGCTGGAGAGGCTGCCCGGACTGCGAGAGCCGGCGGCTTTCTGCGCTTGGCTGATCGCGATTGCCCGGCGAACGAAGTGCCATAATATAAGCCGTGGTTGCGTTGCTAAGCGGATTGATTACGGTAAGAGCGGAGTTGCCATCATTGTTCTGCAGAGCCCAAACAAACCCGGTGCTAGGGTCGATTCTCAAGCCATCCACGTTGCCGGCAATGCTCCAGGTTTTGAGAACGGATCCGGAGGGGCTGTAGCGCACTACCGTGCTTGCTCCGCTGGCCCCGGCGGAGTCTGCGCCGTTCTGGTAAGAAATCCAAGGTGAGCCGTCGCCGAATTCGACCGGATCCGGAGAAGTGCCGCCGACAGCTGCTCCTGTGGCGAACGTTTGGACAGTAAAGGCAGCCGCTTGCAGCTGCGCGGTTGGCGCCATGCAAGAAAGAGCTAGGAACGCTGGTGCGGTCGTTCTAATCAGTCTCATTTGCTTCTCCTGTGCCACGGTAGCTGTTCGCTGTTACATGCAGATGAATGGGGTATACTTTTGGCCTGCTCACACACTTTATCCTGTCGTTAACAAGTCAAGATGTCCGCTTTTATTAACAAGTGATCTGTCCGCTTTGTGGTTTTCTGTTTAGGCAGCACGAGCCGCCTTGGTTTTCCGTTTACTTATATGCCTAGCGTTCGCCGGCGCGGTGGGAAAGTGGGAATCTCGCGTTGTGGGCGAGATTTCCAAGGAGGGGTGGGAAGCGGTGGAAACCTGCTTGTGGTTTTCGCCGCTTTCCATGCCTCGGCCTTTTCCACGGCGCACCGGGCTGGCAGTTTTGTTCAGTGGCCGGGCTTGGCTGTCAAACCGTCCGACCACATGCGGTCCGTAGCGCAGCGACACGCGGCCATCCAGATGTTCATGAATGGTGACGGTGCAACCGGCCAGTGTACTGCGAAAGCGTGACTTCTCGAGCTGCCACACTCGGTCGCCGATCGCGACGGTGTTGTCCTTCGCTACCGTGCGCTCTGCCTGCACCGTGAATACCCAATCCAGATCCGAGCGGCTCGAACGCCGGAAAGCACTTGCCTTCTGCTCGGCAGCGACCTTGAACCTGCGGTTGAACACGTCGATGTAGTGTTCGCGCAAAAATCGATTGGCCTCCTCCAACGTGCTGATTCCGGCCAGCCGAAGCTCTTGCGGCAAGCGCCCTTGCCAAGTCCCGAAGTTCCGTTCTGAACGCCCTCGTGCTTGTGGGGAATACGCCGGAATCATCTGCACGCCCATCTCCTTCATCGCTCTTCCCACTTGCGTCAAACGGTGCTTATCCACGGGCTCGCCGCCCTTCGGCGTCCAAAAGAAATGACTGCCGCGATCGCTGTAAAGCGCGCAAAATATTCCCTTCGTTTCGATCACCTCGCGCAAGGCCGCCATCACCGTGCGCGTCGATTCCTCTTCCACTAACTGCGCATAATAAATCTCGTTGTTGGCGTCGTCCAGAATCACAATCAAGTCATAGCGCCGGCTCCCTTCGAACCAGCAATGTTTGCTGCCATCGATGTGCAGCAGCATCCCCGTCATGGGCCGCCGCGGACGTCTCCTCCGGTGCACCCCGCGCTTGCTTCGCTTCGAGACCAGGCCTGCCCCTTGCAAGGCCGTCTGCACCCACGTGTAGCTCAACTCCATCCCGTGTTCCTCCTTGAGCTTCTCGTGGAAATGCCGCATGTTCAGGTCGTAGTACGTTTCCCGATACAAACGCAGCACCCTCTCGCAGGTCTCCAGCGGCACCCGTTTCGGGCTCACCATTCCCTTGCGCCGATCTGCCAGTCCGTCGTAACCGTCCTGCTCCAGCCGCTCCCGCCAGCGCCGCATGGTCCGATCCGTTACCCCGAGAATCTCTGCTGCTTGCCACCAGGTGATCTTCTTCGCCATGGCTCGCAATAGCACTTCTTGCACCTTCATCATCCCCTCCATCGCGGAGCTCGTATACGTTCGGCTGGATTCCAACTCCCAGCCTTACGCCCCTGCTCCGCTCTTCTTAAAGCGGACAGATCATGTGTGAATTAGAGCGGACAACTCACATACTAACGACACTCACACACTTTATCCTTGACTCCAAGTTCGTGATCGCTTATAGTCTCAGTGCGTTGCAACAGCAACCTACTGTAAGGGAGATTAAAGCGTGGTGAAAACAGGTTCGACTGTGACTGGAGCCCGTCTGCTAGTTACCGTCGCGTTCATAGGATTGCCCTTGTGGGCAAATCCACAAGCTCAAACTAGTGAAACCGATTCGAATAGTGCAGTTGCGGAAAGAACCGAAGTTCCGAAACTGAAAGTGTATGCCGCCATCAAGCCGGCAAGTAGAGAAGCGGTTGAAGCGACTAAGGCTCAGATCGGTAAGGAGTCCATAATAGGTTCGGGACCGAAATTGCCGTTGTGGCTTTACGGGGTTGAAGCGCAGCGCGATAACAACTTCTACGCAGGCGTAATGGTCGGCCGCGATCCATTCAACGGAGGTGGAAGCGTAGGGATAGCGACTTTCATCGTTCCCGTGGTTATTAAGACCAACTCCATCGTTACGGCGATTGACAGCAAAACCGGCAAGTTCACAACCAAGCCCGGGGTGACAGTCTTCGATCCTACTAAGGCGGACGCCTGCCTGGGTACGACCAACAATGTGGCGTTGACCTTACTACAAGAGTCGCCGATCGTGAAGAGCGCGAATTTTAACTTCGGCGGAACTCCGGTGGGAGAGACGCAGTATGTAGACGCATTTCAGCGCAGCAACTTCTGGCAGCCACTGGGAGGTGAGGACAGCGGATACCATGTGCTGCTGAACCCGGTTAATACTCTTTCGGCGGTCGTCATCAACGTCCCCGCCGCTCATGGCGCTGCGGTACCCGGATCCCTTGTCGGACTCTGCAGTACTCTTGGTGTGGTCGACATCAATTGGCTGGACGCCTATTTGGATGCGACTGTCCTTCCCGCGCTGGTTTCAAAAGGCGTCAATCCCAGCAACTTTCCGTATTTCGAGTACAAGAACGTCGTCCAAAGTATTGGAACGCCCGGTTTCGATGACTGCTGCGTGTTGGGATACCACGGAACGACTGGATATCCAATACAAACCTACGCAGTTGTGGATTTCGATACGAGCCGCTTTTTCACCAGCACCGCGGTGCAGGATACGGGAATTGCTTCCCATGAAGTGGCGGAGTGGATGAACGATCCGTTCGGGACTAATCCGACACCCCCGTGGGGAAATACCGGCCAGGTTGCAGGGTGCCAGAACAATTTGGAAGTGGGCGATCCTCTGACCGGTACGAACGCTCCGCCGATCGTGATGCCGAACGGGTTTACGTACCACTTACAGGAGCTGGCATTCTTTTCCTGGTTCTTCGGCGGCCCTTCGACTGGAATACACGGCTGGTACTCGGACAACGCAACATTCCTGACCGATGCTGGTCCGGTCTGCCAAACTCCTCAGCCGGCGAGCAGTTCCGGTTGGAAGTTTATTCAACTGACCAAGTAACTGTGAGGCAGGGCTTGCAGCTTACCTTTGCAAGCCCTTCAAAACCGATAGGCGATGGAGCCAGGCGGCCGCAAAGTGATGGAGTGGCTGTTCCGGCGAACACAAAAAACATGAACATCACTGGAAACACAATCCTCATCCCAGGCGGAGGCTCCGGGATCGGGCATGGTGTGGCGGAAGCGTTCCACGCGCGAGGCAATCAGGTCGTAATTGCCGGCCGCCGCCAGTAGGCAAGCGTTCGGCGAAGGACCCGAACGCCATGCCTCTCGATGCCTTCATTGCCGACGTTATGGAGATCCTGACAACGCAACCTGAAGCGACCGAGATCTGCGTAAAGACGGTCCACCCCCTTCGGCATGCCGCCGAGAGCGGTCCTTATGACGCCGCGTTCAAAGGCTTAAACGATGCAATGACGGCAGCTGCGGCACGTCACTAACTGGCCGAACAGCAGCTTACTCCGTTCGCAGCGCCTGAATGACGTCGACTCGGGCTGCCCGCGCGGCGGGTATCACGGAGGCAGTCACGGCCGCCAGCAGCAGGATGAAAGCCGAGCTGACCACCGGCAGCATGCCCGGCATTTTCAGATCCCCCAGGAAAGTACCCGCCAACTGCGCGAGCCCAAATCCGCAGGCCAAGCCGACAGCAAGCCCACCGAAAGCCATCGTCGCGCCTTCAGCTATGACGCGCACCAGCAGGCGCCGCGGCTGCGATCCAACGGCCAGTCGAATCCCAAACTCCCGTGTGCGTCCGCTGACGGAAAATGCCAGGACGCCGACGACCCCCACCACCGCGATCAGCAGCGCGACCGCGGCGAAGACGCTGAACACAACAGCGTTGAGCCGATCGGATGAGAGCACCTCCGCCCGGATGTCATCAAGAGTAGCCGCGCGTTCCACGGGTTGTTCCGCGGACATTTTGCGCATAATACGCATGATCGGCCTGACCAGAGCATAGGGATCCGAGCGAGTGTGAATGAAAAGACGCCCTCCTCCCATTGCTTGCTCCTGATCGAAAGGATGGTACACCGTCATGGTCGGCTTGGGCACAAGGTGCACGTCGTCCATGTCGGCCACCACGCCGACAATGCGCCGCGGCGTGGGACTTATTATGGGGACGTCCTTCAGGATTGGATCGGTCCACATGACGCGATGGTTCAGCGCATCGCCCTTTGGAAACATCCGTACCGCTACGCTCTGGCTTACAATCGCGACGAGCTCGCGGCCATTGCGGTCTGCGTCGTTGAAATCGCGTCCTTCAATGATCGGCAGGCCAAGCGTTGCGAAGAACCCGGGTAAAACGACCCGAACCGCCGCGCGATGACTTTCTTCGCCCGAGGCCGGCACGTGCCCGTCGGCCGAAAATTCGAGTGCAAAGTTGGACCCATCAGTATCGCGCCATGGAACGGTGGTGCCGACAGCAACGTTTTGAACGCCGGGAAGTTCACGGATCCGCCGCGATGCCTCCCGGTAGTAATCCACTATCTGGCTGGGCGTTTTCCCCAAATGCATTACGGGCACGTCCACCGCGAGCACATGCTGTGTATCGAAACCGCTCTGCGCCGCCTCCAGCGAAACGAGCGTCTTGACGGTTGCGCCGGCCGACGCCACCAGCACGAATGAGGCAGCGATCTGAACGACTGCGAAGACCCTCAATTTCCGATTCGCGGTGCCGGTGACGCGAGAGCTCCCACTGGCCAGGGCGAATCCCTGGGCGCCTCCCGACGACGGTAAGCGCGGAACGAACGCCAGCAGCGCCGCTGCGACTACGGCAAGTCCCGCGCCCACCCAGAGCATGCTCGGATCGACCGTCAAGTCGAGGGCTCGTATGGAGAATCGGGACATGTAATGCGCCAGAACGGCCACCATCGGGCTGGCGATCAGCACGCCGAGGGTTGCCCCGGCGACGCACAGCAGCAGGCTCTCGGACAACAGAGTACGACGCAAAGCACCGGTGCTGGCGCCCAGCGCGGCGCGGATGCCCAGTTCGGCTTCGCGCCGCACAGTCCGGGCTAGAATCAGGTTTGCCACGTTGGAGCAGGCGATGATGAAGATCAGTATCGTCGTTGCCATCAGCACCAGTAGTATGGTTCGCGCTCCCGACGTGAGTTGATCTCGCAGCGTCACAGCACTGATTCGGTAGTCATCTTTGGCCGGATAGGCCTCGGGATGTTCCCGCTTCATACGCGCGTATACCGAACGCAATTCCGCGCGCGCCGTTTCCAGATTCGCGCCTGGCGCAAGCCTCGCGAATAATTCGGTCATCCGATGTATTCGGCTGGTTACCATGGTCGCCGATAGATGGTGCGCGCTGGTCACCACGTTGGCGATAATTTCCGTGTCCGCGGGATAAGGAACGCATGGCTCAAGGACACCCACGACAGTGGCCGTACGCGCATCGACGAATGAATCGAGCCGGACGGTTTTGCCGAGCACCTTCGGATCGCTTTTCAGCGCTGTCGACCAGAAACGATAGGTCAGTACTACGGCACCCTGAGCCTTCGGGCCGTCGTCGTGCGCATCCAGCAGCCGCCCGAGTACCGGGCGCAGGCCCATCACCTGGAAGTACGATCCGTCAACCACTCCGGCTTGAACGGAGCGGGGTGCTCCCAGCCCAACCATGCTGAAGCCAACGATGGAGAAATCGCCGAAGGAGTTCAGTGTCTTAAGGCGCGAGCGCAGGTCCCCGATCTCTGGTACTGAGAAGAAGGCATCCTCCGCTCCCATGCCTGGCGCACTCTGGCGGATGTAGATGAGCCGGTTCTCATCGCGATTGACCAGTGGGCGCAACAGCACGCCTCGAACTAGACTGAACATCGCGGCATTGGCCCCGATTCCGAGGGCTAGGGTCAGTACAACCGCGGCCGTGAGGCCTTTTGCGCGGGCCAGCGAACGGACACCGAATTTCAGCTCGCGCAGGAAAGACACAAGGTTTTCGATCATGCAGGTATTCCCTCTTAATGAAAGGGGTCTGCGCACGTCAATAGCCAAGCCTATTCTTCTAGAAACATAGGCGGTTGGCTTTCCCGGAAGATCCCGTTACTGTTCGCTTCCGGAACTCCTACGTCTCGGAAACAGGACAAACACACGCGCCCTCAGTTCACCCGTTTCAGCTCTTCTGCGAGACCGCTCATGCCTTTGCGCCGGTAAATATCAGCGAGACGCTGCTGCTCCGGCGATGAGCCGAGGGCGCGCCGCAGAATGGGGTCGCTGGTCGCTTCTGTGATATCGACTCGGCTTGGAACCCACAGCTTACCGTCAGAAAACTCAACATCGTTCACGAAGGCAAGCAGCGAATCGACGATCATCGGCTGTCCGCTGGGATGAGAAAAACGCAGCGTTCCCGGCTGGTTTATGGCAGCGGTTTCAACGGGAGCAAGCTGCATGGCAGAAGCAACAGATCCGGCCATGAAATCGCGGCCGCGCTCGTCGCGCACAATCCAGCCGACCTCGAAATTCTTGACTGGCTTTCCCGAAGTATTTTGCACTTCCAGCCGCGAGGCCCGCATTTCATTGCCTGCAACTTGTGCATTTCCGCCCAGCGACTTTACCGGCGAACTCGGAAACGCCACGGCTCCCACCGACACCGCTTGCTCCCGGGCAACTTGATTGCCAGGGCCATGCAGCAGTTCCAAGCCAAGCTGGGAGGGGTTGAGATCCTGCAGGCCGAAGTTCAACTCCTCGCGCAACTCAGAGAGCTGGCCAGAGCTGAGCAGGGCGGCCAGGTAGCGGCGATCCCGGCGCGCTTCCAACTCGTAGACGGCCAGCATGCGCCGCGAGTGCAGCTTATCGGGACCGTAGGCAGAGAGATCCGCAAACAGGGCGCAATCTAATGACACCCTCATCATAGGGCCCCTGCTCCTGCCCATGCTTAAGGGGCGCAACAGCTGCAGGTCGACGCGCACCGGAAACACCTCTCCCGGCTGGGCATGGAGGCTCGGGACAGTCACCGATCCTCTCCCCGAAGGCGTCACATCCGGCGCTTCCACCATCAGAGTCAATCCGGAAATAGGTTTGCTGCCGGTATTGCGGAGGAGAAGAGAGGCATGGAGATTCACCAGTATGGAAGCCCCACGCAGTGAGGCCGTACTCGGACCAGGCTCCTGCAGACTCAGATTTACGGGTAGCACGGGCGAGTCGTGGGGGAACTCGACTTCCAGCCAGCGCGCGCTCTCGTCTGACCCGAAGAGGCTGCCGGCGAAAACGCAGAAGAGCGCGGCCAGCCACACGCCGCGCATGCGGCTACTGCCCATATACGTTGGTGATAGTGAGCTGCCCGGTATCCTCATCGACGTAGCGAGCTTCGACAGAAGAGTTACCGGAAACGGCGACGACCGCGCTCGGAGGATGCAAAATGGTCAGCGTCACTCCTTCGCAACGCACGGCGATTCCGGTTGGAGTAGTCTGCACGACGTCGCCCAAGCGAGTTGTCTGACCGATTCCTACCATCCTCGAGAGGGAGGATGCCAAATGAGCTGTCTGTTCCCTGGGAATATGAGAGACCCATCCGCCGACAAATAAAGCCGCCAGGCCGCCCACAACCGCCAAACGCGGAATCCAGGCGTGCTTATGGCCGACATTCTCGATGCAGCGCGCGGCTGCCACACCCACGACGATGTTCCCCAGCATCTCCCGTTCGAGACTGCTCCAGTCGGCTATCGCTTCGAAAGCGGTCAGCGTTTCACTGCTGGCCTCGCGCTTCAATTCAGAAAGGGACTGAGCGAAGAGCGCGAGTTGCCGATCGCAGGTGGCGCATTCCCGAAGGTGCGCTTTGAGGCGCAGGCGCGGAATGAAAGCAAGATCGCTGCTCAGGTATAGCGCCAAGGTTTCAGACGCCGGATGAGAGATGGTGTTTCCTCCGCGAAGTCTCACGATGGTTTTCTCTCTTCCAGGTAGCGCTTGAATTTCGTGCGGGCGTTGGCGATATGGGAGCGTACAGTAGCCATGGAGCAGTTCATATGCTCGGCCACTTGGTCCGCCGGCAGGTCCTCCACGTCGCGCAGCAGCAAAGCCATGCGTTCGCGCTCGGTAAGCACCGCCAAGCCGCCGTCGAGATGTAGTTTCCGCTCGCCGCGCAGAACAGACTGTTCGGGATCGGCCCAAGGCGTCGCGAATCCAGCCAACTGGCTGACATCGGTGAACGAGAGCTTCTTCTTCTTGCGGAGAAAATCGATCGCGGTGTTGGCCGCAATGCGCGAAAGCCAGTGGCCCGCGCGCTCCAGATCCTTTAACTGATTCTGCCGTTGCAGCGCTTTGATAAAGGTTTCCTGAGTCAAATCCTGCGCGTCGTCGACGTTGCCCACGATGCGGTAAATGAGAAGAAAAATGCGGCGAAGGTTCTGCTGGACGAACTGCGCCTGTGCCTCGCCACCCGAGTGCAGCTGCGATTCCGAAAGCGGGGGCAACGGATCGCTCACGGCGTCCTCCCGGGTGCTGCCGAGCCCGAGCAAAGCAAGGTTCCCGCTGGCTTTGCCGACAACTCTCCCGCTCGCTCCGAGTGACTGGCGCATTCCCTTACACAGGAATGACGGAACACCACCGAAAACGTGCAACGACCGCCACTCATCGACGCTATTTTAGAGTATATGAGACCTGTCGCCGTTGTCGGAATAGGAAAAACAGCGTTCGGCGCTTTTGCGGAACGCGATCTTCGTTCACTGGCGGTAGAAGCCATCTTACAGGCGCTAAAGGACGCCAATTTAACTCCTCCTGCCATCGAAGCCTTTTACTTGGGCAATTTCGCGGGTCCCTCCTTTGCCGGGCAAAATCATCTCGCTCCCTATGTAGGCGCGGCGGCCGGTTTCGAGCAGATTCCGTGCACCCGATTTGAAGATGCCTGCGCATCGAGCGGCTCCGCATTTTTTCACGCGTGCCAAAGCGTCGCGGCGGGAATATACGACACCGTGATGGTTGCAGGCGTAGAGAAGATGACCTCGCAGAGTACGCCGCGCGTTACGGAAATCCTCGCCGGAGCGGGCGATATGGCGGGCGAGGGTCGGGCCGGAGCAACCTTCCCGGCACTCTTCGGGATGATCGCGCGCCGGCATATGCATCAGTACGGAACAACCCGCGACCACCTGGCGGCGATAGCCGTAAAGAATCACGCGAACGGCGCCAAGAATCCTCTGGCGCATATGCGCAAGGTCATTACGCTTGAGCAGGCGCTCGCGGGCAAACCTATTGCGGAGCCGCTGACCCTCTACGATTGTTCGCTGGTCAGCGACGGCGCGGCGGCGGTCGTGATCATGCCGCTCGAGCGCGCCAGAGACTTGAACCCGAAATTTGCCCGCGTTCGGGCCGTAATCCAGACCTCCGATCACGTGGCGCTGGACAGCAAAGCCGATATCACCGAGTTTCCGGCCGTAAAAGCCGCCGCCCAAAAAGCATATGCGGTGGCTGGACTGCGGCCTCAAGATATAGAACTCGCCGAGTTGCACGACTGCTTCACCATTGCCGAAATCGTTGCCAGCGAAGATCTCGGCTTCGTTGAAAAGGGCGACGGCGGACCGTTTGCCGCGGCTGGCTGCACGGAAATCACGGGGCGCATACCGATCAACACAAGTGGCGGTTTGAAATCGAAGGGTCATCCTGTGGGGGCGACCGGTGTCGGCCAGATTTGCGATGTGGTGATGCAGCTCAGAGGAGAGGCTGGCGAAAGGCAAGTTGCGCGCCACCGCATCGGCTTGGCCCAGAACCTGGGAGGTTCGGGTGCGACGTGCGTGGTCACGATCTTGGAGGCCGCCTAAATGAATAACGCTGATTCGCGCGATGGCGTAGTCTTTACGGAAACCATCGTGCATGCGCCGCCTGAGCAGTTCGCGGCAGACGTGCCTTACCAACTAGCGATTATCGATCTCGACCGGGGCGGCAGAGTCACCATTCGAGTGCTGGGCAAGACTCCGGAAGAGCGAGCCCGTATCGGTGACCGGGTGAGGTTTGTCGAGGAGCGGAACGGAGTTGCTTATTACCAAAAGGCGGAAACCGAAGCTTAGGCTTCAGCTTCCGCTGCTGAGGTACAGGTCACTGAGGGGTTGTCGGCGGTGACGTTGGGGATGGCGTCGATGTCGTGTTGGGCGTGGACGTTGTGGGAGAGTTCGTGTCCGTCGTCGTCGGATCACCTCCATCTGAAGGGCGGCGCTTCAGTTTCGGCCGATCATTCTCGTCACCTGTAGAATTCTTGCTCGGATCAGTCTCGTCCTCGATAGGAGTGGTCGAGTTCGGATTGCGCCTTAGAGTCGGCTTGTTCGGATCATCGGCAGTCTTATCGGGCCGGCGCTGATTTTCCAGCATTGCCAGGCGAAGCTTCACGTCATTGAATTCGGAAGTGGTTACTACATACTCCGGACGGGGCTTCAGATCGGCAATCTCTTTCTGGGATTTCGTAATGCGATCGTCGGTCGGCGGATGCGTCGCGAAGAGCTTCGACATGGTTCCCGGTTTGCGTTTCTCGAGTGTCTGGATCTTCTCGAAAAAGTCGACGAAAGCTGTGGGATCGTAGCCCGTCTTGTACATGTACTGGATACCCAGATAGTCGGCTTCCGATTCGAAGTTGCGGGAGAACTTCAGGAAAGAAACCGGGATGAGAAAACCGGACGCCTCATAGATGCCATACGCCGCGGCACCGCCCATGAAGATGAGCGGGAGTGTCGCCAACTGGGCAATTTCACCGCGCGTCGCCTGGCGCGTTCCGTGCCGAGCTGCCACGTGGGCGATCTCATGCGCCATCACGCCCGCCAGTTCAGCTTCCGTGTCCGCCTTCAAGATCAACCCGGTTTGGACAAAGAAAAAGCCGCCAGGTAAAGCGAATGCGTTCACGGTGGGATCTTCGATCACCTTGATGGTGAACGGGACCTTCGCGTCGGAGTTGCGCACCAGGTTCTGGCCAACCCGGTTGATGTATTCAGAGACGATAGGATCGTTGACTATCTTCGACTGGCGCTCCACCTGCTGAGCCATTCCTTTGCCCAAGGCGATTTCCTTCTCCAGCGAATAGAAATTCACTTTGCCGGCGACGTTGCGGTCGCCAATGGCGTCCGGATCGCTTTTGCTGTTACTTTTGCTGTTACTTTTGGTGTTGCTGGTGCTGGTATCGGTGTTGTTATTGTTATCGCCCGGGAAGGCGGGAAATGGAATCGCCAGCAGCAGCGCGAGAGCGATGCTTACGGAGGGTTTCAAAAGGATGGATGGCCGCACGGGAACTCCTTCATACGACAGAAAATTTCGGAAGCGGACGCGAACAGACCGAAAAACGAGTCTCCATCCAGTATAGAGCGGAAAGCGAGTCCATGAACTTTAATTAAACAACCCGGCAGCGTTTTGCGGTTCGCCGCCGGGCGGCAGGAGACCTAAGCGGTTAACGTATTCTCGGAAGAATGGGTTACCAAAATGTTGCTGTACCTGTGAGAGATCACGGAACCAACCTGCACGAGCGGTACCGTCATCAGTTTCCAGTCGCGGAGCGGCTCATTTACCTGAACCATGCTGCTGTAACCCCGCTGTGCCGTCCGGCAGCCGAGGCGATGAAGGGTCTTGCGGATGATGCCTGCCTGTTCGGTTCACTCCATTACGGCGATTGGTTAGAAGCCTATGATGGCCTCCGGTCCGCTGCCGCGACTTTAATAAACGCTTCGCCAGATGAGATCGCGATTACCAAAAATACCTCGGAAGGCATAGCCACCGTGGCGGGCGGCCTTCCATGGCGCTCGGGCGACCGGGTAATTGCATTCCAGGAAGAGTTTCCCGCCAATTACTACCCTTGGCAGCGGCTCGCCAGCCGGGGTGTCGAGATTACCTGGCTCTCTATCTACTCCCCTTTGGAGGAGATCGCCAAAGCGCTGCCCGGCGCCCGGCTACTCGCCATCAGCTATGTCAATTACCTGAGCGGCTACCGGGTCGCCCTGGAAGGAATCGGCCAACTTTGCCAGCAGCATGGCTGCTTTTTCTTTGTCGACGCAATACAAGGGATGGGCGCTCTCCCGCTCGATGTGGAAGCCTCGCACATCGACGCTCTCGCGGCAGATGGTCACAAATGGATGCTGGGCCCGGAAGGCAACGGAATCCTTTATGTTCGGCGCAGCCGTCTCGACGAGATCGAGCCGGTCGAATTTGGATGGACGAACCCGGCCAGCTACAACGATTACAGCTCGCGCGACATGACGCTTCGCCCGGATGCCGGGCGCTACGAATGCGGAACGCTGAATACGGTCGGCTGCTACGGTCACCGGGCGGCGCTCGAGCTGTTGCTCGAAGTAGGCGTGGAAAATATTGCGCCTGCTGTGCTGAGACTGGGAGACCAGATCGAGCAGGGCGTGCGCGCCAAAGGCTACGAAGTCATGGTGAAACGGACCCCCGAAACCAGCTCGGGCATTGTGAGCTTCCGGCACCCTACTATCGAATCACGGCAGATCGTGAGCGAGCTCAAGCAAAAAGGGATCACGGCAGCGCCGCGGCAGGGCTGGGTGCGGACCTCGCCACACTTTTATATCAGCCCCGCGGACATCGATTCCTTGCTCGGCATGCTGCCCTCGGTCTAACGCGATGAAGAGGCTCGCACTCGCATTCGTGTTCTTGACCAGCGTTAGTCTCTGTCCTGGGCAGTCCGACTTGCTCACCAAACCGTGGGCGGCGCAGTGGATCGCCGTTGCTGGCGCCCCGGCGCACGATTACGGCGTTTATCACTTTCGGCGCACCTTCGAGCTTCGAGCGAAGCCCGAGCACTTTGTCGTGTACGTCTCGGGAGACAATCGCTACCAGCTCTTCGCAAACGCCCAGAGAGTGTCTTGGGGTCCGGCGCGCGGCGACCTGACGCACTGGCGTTATGAGACGGTAGATCTCGCGCCGCAGCTTCACTCCGGCCAAAACGTGTTGGCGGCGGTGGTCTGGAACGACGGGCAGTATCGCGCGGTGGCGCAAATTACCAATCGAACTGGCTTCCTGCTGCAAGTCGCCGAACCGGCAAACGCAGTCGTTAATACCGGTAAGAGCTGGAAGGCCATTCAAGACAAAGGCTATAGTCCGGAGCCATTACCGCCCAACCAGGCCACTGGCTATTATGCTTTGGCCGCAAACGAGAGATTAGACGGCCGACTGCATCCCTGGGGCTGGGAGTTGGCTTCGTTCCTCGATAACGGCTGGGCGGCAGCCGAAGAACTCGGTCCGGGTTCGCCGCGCTATGCGCAGGATGGGCCAAATCGCTGGATGCTAGTGCCGAGCGAAATTCCAACGGAGGAGCAGAAGCCGGAACGGTTCGCTTCCATTAGGCAGGCGGAGCGCGCGAGTGCGAACGATCAGTTTCTGAAAGGACGGTCGCCCCTTCGTGTTCCGCCCAACACTCAAGCCAAGCTCCTGATCGATCAAAGCTACCTTACGACCGCATATCCGGAGCTGCAGGTCAGCGGCGGACGCGGCTCGGAAATCAATTTGCGCTACGCAGAGACGCTGTTCGTTTCGAAAAGCGAACACGGAGGCAAGGTCGTCAAGAACAACCGCAACGAGGTCGAAGGCAAGCAGTTCTTCGGGCCGGCCGATACTTTTATAGCCGACGGCGGCTCAGGCAGGGTTTACCGTCCGCTTTACTGGCGAACGTACCGCTATATAGAGCTGGACATCAAAACCGGCTCCGAGGCGCTGGTGGTGGATGATTTTCGCGGCACGTTCACCGGCTATCCGTTCGAGCGGCGCGGCGAGTTCGAGGTGAACGATAAGCAATCTAACGAAGAGCTGCAGCGCATCCTTTCGACCGGCTGGCGAACCGCCCGGCTGTGCGCTCACGAAACCTACATGGACTGCCCGTTTTATGAGCAGCTGCAATATGCGGGGGACGCGCGCATTCAGATGATGATTTCTCTTTACATGACTGGCGATGCGCGACTGATGAAAAATGGCATTGCCCTCTTAAACTCCTCGCGTACGGCGGAGGGCGCTACCTACAGCCGCGCTCCATCGCAGTTGCAGCAGTACATTCCTCCGTTCTCGCTTTGGTGGATCGGCATGGTTCACGACTACTGGATGTATGTGGACGATCCGCAGTTCGTGAAGGAGATGATGCCAGGAGTACGCGCCGTGCTGGAGTTCTATGCGCAATTTCAAAAAGAGAACGGCTCGCTGCGGCGCATGCCATGGTGGAATTTCGTTGACTGGGTAAAGCAGTGGCCCGGCGGAGTACCTCCAGCAAACGCGGACGGCGGTTCTTCGGCGGCTCTCGACTTGCAGCTGCTGCTCGCCTACAATTGGGCGGCTGATCTGGAGAAAGCCATAGGGAGCAATGCTCTCGCAGAAGAGTACAAAAGCGCGGCGGAGCTTCTGAAAAACGCGATTGCGGGCGCCGATTGGGACCAGAAGGTCGGCTTGTTTGCGGATCAGCCCGAGCATCGCACGTATTCGCAGCAGGTGAACACCCTGGCCGTGCTTGCGCATATTGTTCCCGAAGCGCAAGGGCGCGCTGTCGTAGAGAAGATGATCGTAGAACCGCAGCTCGCGCAGTCGTCGATTTACTTCCGCGCCTACACCAATGCCGTGCTACGCGAAGTGGCCCTGGGGGATAAGTATGTCGACATGCTGGGCCCGTGGCGCGACATGTTGAGTGAAGGGCTCACGACCTGGGCGGAGTGGAACGGTACGGATACACGCTCAGACTGTCATGCCTGGGGGGCGAGCCCCAACTTCGAGCTTCTGAGGACTGTTGCCGGGATCGAATCGATGGCTCCGGGCTTCAAGCGTGTGCGCATCGCCCCGAATACCCGGCACTTCGAGAAGGTCTCCGCACGCATGCCTCACCCGAAGGGGATGATCGAGGTGCGTTTAACGCGCGGTCGAAAGCTGACCGCCGATGTCGAGCTGCCGGAAGGTACAGATGGCGAATTCGTTTGGGCCGGGTCGCAACACACATTAAAGCCGGGCCACAATCACTTAGAACTACCCGCCTCGCGGTAGAGCTGTTTCGCGTATAATTAGTCCGGCAAAAACCTCTATGCTTCCTTCCAGACGGACGATATTCGCCTTGGCTCCAGCCGGCATCGGTCTTTCGTGTACAAATCTTTTCGCTGCCGGCGCTCCAAGTGGCCAACATGGCAGCGGCGATTGCTCAGACTTAGAGGCGGAGATACGAAAACTATTTGAAGATCTGCCTGGACAAAAAGCTTTTAAGATTTGGGCGCCGCCCTCGGAGGGCGCTCCTGAATTCGTGGCCGAGCTGCACAGTGAAGAAAGGCTGTTTTCGGCCAGTGCGAACAAAGCGCTCATCCTGTGCGAGCGTTTGCGCCAGCTTGACTCACCCGATGTGGAGCAGAAGCTCGTCGCTCATGAGCTCGAGTTAGACGTCAACGTCTGGTCGCTCGGCAGCACGGTCTTCCTCACCGACAGGCTCATCGGAGTAGTCAGCGAAAGAACCGCGCTGGAGGCGATGATCAGCCACAGTGACAACACCGCCACTGACATGATCCTCAAAGAGGCGACCGCGGCGAATGTGCGGAAATTCATTGCCGCTATCGATCTAAAGAGCACGATGATTCCGGATAGCACGCGCTCTCTCTCCGCCTATCTGTTTGGAGCTACGGATTACAAGAAAATTTCGTGGGAAGAGTTGCTCTCTTTTCTGGGTAAGCCTTTTGTCCACCCTGTGCTGAATGATGTGGAGACGCTGGCCTCATCGGCGAGTGACTTGGTCTCGTTCTATGCCCGCGCGTTACAGGGAGACTTCTTTTCAGACCCCGAAACTCTGCGACAATTCAGGCGCGTCTTATCGCTAGGCGACATTACCTACCTGGTCCCGTTTCCAATCGGCATGAGCGTGTTTGGGAAAGCGGGTTATTTCGACTATCCAGGTGAGCACGCTCGTTGCATTGCAGGTGGTGTGTACTTTCCGGATCGCTGGGTTTACCTCGCAACGATCATAAATTGGGACGCCCTGGAAAACGATCCGGAAACTGTGACTGCATACTTTCGCGCAACCAGAAGGGCCATCGAGCTAGTGCAGCAGGCATTAGGTCGCTGAAGGCAGCCCCTCGTTTTTTCTAAGCGTCGCTATGAGTCATACTTCGCGGCGCTCTTTCGCCGCGTCGCTTTCATTGGACGTAGAGTACGGAGCATGAAAATGTGGCCTCAGGATCTCAGCTATTCGCTGCGCATGCAGCGGAAGACCCCTGTGCTGACTGGCGTGATGGTGCTTTCGCTGGCCATCGGCATAGGCGCTAACTCCGCGATCTTCAGCGTCGTGGACGCACTGCTGCTGAGGCCACTGCCTTATCCGCAGCCGGAGCGCCTGGTAGCCATTTGGCTGCACTCGCCTGGTATAGGAATCTTTCGCGATTGGCCTTCGCCGGGCCAGTACGTCGATATACAGAATGAAAACCACTCCTTCAAAGACATGTCCATCTCGCGTCTTGCAAGTTGGGTGCTTACCGGCGGTGAGCGGCCGCAACGTATCGAGGGCATGCGCACCTCCTCCAGTCTGTTCCGTATACTCGGCGCAACGCCTCTTAGCGGCCGCCTGCTGGGCCCCGCGGATGACAACCCCGGCAAGCCGCCGGTCGCCATTCTCAGTTACGGATTGTGGAAGCGGCTGTTTGGTTCCGACCCGACGATTATCGGCAAGGGCATCACGCTCAATGGGAATCAATTCCTGGTAACAGGCGTGCTGCGCCCGGATTTTCGACTGAATACCGAGGTGATGCCAGCCGAGGAACCCATGGAGAGAATTGAGCTCTTCGTCCCATTGCCTCTCGGGCCGGACGCGGCCCAGCGCCGCGGTGACGAAAACTACAATCTGCTGGCGAGGCTCAAACCAGGCGTGTCCGCCAAACAAGCGCAGGCCGACATCGATATCATTGCCGCCAGCATCCGCAAGAAGGACAAGCGTGACGTCACGTTTGGCATGACAGTCGAGCCTTTGTTAGACCAGGTCGTCGGCGACGTACGCCGGGCGTTGCTGGTCCTGCTGGGCTCGATGGTCCTGGTGCTGTTGATCGCCTGCGCAAATGTCGCCAACATCTTGCTGACACGGGCGGCGGTCCGCGAAAAAGAAGTCGCAATCCGAGCAGCTCTAGGCGCGGGGTGGCAGCGCTTAGTGCGGCAATTATTAACGGAAAGCATCTCGTTGGCCCTGATGGGGGGTGCTGCTGGATTAGTCCTGGCATGGTCCGGCCTTCGCCTGATGCGCTCGACGAATCCCGGAAATATCCCCAGGTTGGAAGATATCGCGATCAACGGCGCCGTTCTGGCTTTCACATTCTGCGTGTCGCTGGCGACCGGTGTTTTGTTCGGATTGGTACCGGCATTCCGCGCCATGAAGGTGGATCTGAGTACTGCCCTGAAAGCTGGTGGCCGGAGCGGTCAGAGCAATGGCGGTCTAAGAGTGACACGGCACCGTGTTCGTGGTCTGCTGGTGGTTTCCGAGTTGGCGCTCTCGCTAATGCTTCTTATCGGCGGCGGGCTGCTCATCCGTACCTTTGTGCGGGTTCAGAATGTTCCAGCAGGTTTCACGGCGGATCACGTACTCACGATGCAAATCGCAGCGACGGGGCGCAAATATCGCGAGGACAAAGCGATCGCGCAGTTCTATAAAGAGCTTGTGGATCGCGTAAGGCATTTGCCCGGAGTCATGAGTGCAGGCGTGGTTTCCGCGCTACCGCTGACGGGGGCCGTGGGATGGGGCCAGATCAATGTACAGGGTTTCATGCCGGCGCCGGGACAGGAGTTGCAGGTTGACCTCCGTGTTGCCTCCTCCGATTACTTCCGGACAATGCGGATTCCGCTGATAGCGGGACGCTTTTTCTCTACTCGCGATGCGGCGGGTACGCAGCAGGTGGCGATCGTCGATGAAGCATTTGCGCGGCGTTTCTGGGCGCACGAAAACCCCATCGGCAAGCGCATATGGTCCGATCCCAAAAAGCCGATGACTATCGTCGGGGTGGTGGGAGCCGTCAAGCAGTATGGGCTCGACAGTGAAAGCAAGATCGTCGCCTATTTCCCTGACCAGCAGCAACCCGACGGCCAACTGTTTCTCGCGGTGCGAACGTCTTCCGATCCGGCATTTCTCTCAAACGCAGTTGTCCGCGAGATTCATGCCCTCGATGCCAGCGCGGCAGTTTATCAGATCCGCACCATGCAGGACCGTCTTTACGATTCACTCGCTCGGCAGCGGTTTTCCGCTATCATGCTGGGCGCTTTTGCTCTGTTTGGCCTGATTCTGGCCGCTATTGGTATATACGGCGTCATGTCGTATCTGGTGACGCAGGGTACGCACGATATCGGCGTGCGAGTGGCTCTCGGAGCACAGCGGATAGAGATCATTCAAACGGTGCTGCGGCAAGGGCTTGAGTTGACGGCGATCGGAATAGGGGTGGGACTCATTGGCGCGCTGGTATTGACGCGCCTGATGGCAGGATTGCTGTTCGGAGTCAGTGCGACAGACGCCATTACTTTTGCAGCGGTAGCGTTAGTCCTGGCCTTAGTTGCTGCGCTAGCAACCTACATCCCCGCACGGCGCGCAACCAAGGTCGATCCAATTGTGGCGCTGCGGGAAGAATAGGGCGCGCGTTTTTCGGAAATGCGAGAGCGATGAAGGTTTTCCAGTCAATCAGGTGATCCAATGGCCTACCAAGCTCCCGAATGCCGCTAAATAACGTCCATCGCCAGGTACGCACATGGGTAGGGCGCTCCCAAGAAACTGTTTTCCCGTTGCGCCGGTTACGTTTACTCCCATTACCGTTTTCAAGACCACAACCTGCGACATCGAGAAACGCTGGCCGACAACGCCGGCGGTATGGGTGAGGTGTACCGCGCGGCTAGACGGGCGGCTGGAACGCCATGTGGCGTTGAAAATCTTATCGACGGAACTGGTCCACAATCCATCTCGCCGGCAGCGCTTCGAACTTGAAACCCCCACCGGAGCTTGCGCAGCGGTAAAGTGCGAACGAGACCAGTAAATTTCGATACGAGAAAGCTCAGTGTGTATGCAAGGTTGGAAGGCCAAAGTCTGGCTACTGCGGCCAGAAGGTTTCCATCCGAACCCACCTTCGAGGGTGCGGTTCAACGATGGGCAGGGTGATCGCGATAGCCAGCACCGCATCGCTGAACGCCTCAATCCGGTCCGTCCTGCACGCTGTGCCTTTTGATGTCGGGCCGGCCATATCTATCTCATCCTTTAGGAAGAGCGTGCAGCGGTCGCATGTCACAGAATCGAGGCTCTCTCCAGGCGGTCCCGCTTAAACTGCATTCTTATGCCTCGTGTAACGTTTTCCCCGCAGTAGAATCAATTAGCAGCAGGAGACCAGAAATGGAAAAAGAACACGTAACCGGCAAAGTGGACGAGGTCAAGGGCAAGGCGAAGCAAGGAATCGGCAAAGCGACCGACGATCCAGGTTTGCAAGGTGAAGGAATGGTAGACGAAGCGAAAGGTAAGGTTAAGCAGACGTACGGGGATATCAAAGAAGCTATCAAGGATTCCGACAAGGCAGCTGGTTCCGAAGTCGATCATAAATAGGGTGGTTTGATCGCATAGGCGGCCCCAGGCACTCAGTCCGGCCGAGGCGCTGAGCGAGGTGTCTGAGGCTCTCTTTCGACGCGCTCTAGGCACGCCCGATAGCCTGCTTCCATTACGTTTCCAGTGGCGCAGAATAGCCAGCCAAAGGTTTGGCGGGTTATATTATTTCCTTCCGGATGCGAGACCGAATACAGATTAGACCAATGATCGCGTGCAGTCCGCTCAGCCTCAATCCGGCGATAGAGCTGATTGAAATTCCTAAAATCCAGTTGACGCACTCCCCAGGTTTTGTCGAAACTGTACTCCAGTCTCCACTCTGGAGCGGCCCCACCCGAAACCATGTTCAAGTTGGAAAGGTAATAGGTCGCTTCGTCGGATAACTTTCCATCCGGCTCGAATGCGACAATCCGAAAAGCCGGGTTTTGTCCCACTACGGGGCTCAGTCCTGGAGCCATCAGAACCAGACTGCCACCGATTAAGCGGAAATCGTCAGTATGCTCATGGCCGGCCAGGCTGATCACGACCGTATCGTGATATTGCGCCAGCAGCTTTACGAACTGCACAGTGTAAATGGGTTTCCACATCGGCACAATTTTCATCAGAGTGGCACTGTCGCTCGCGTGTGCAGTCGCATAGCCGTCGATTCCTGGCGGAATGTGAAAAATCAACCAGACCTTGTTTTTCTGAAGTTTTGCTTTGGCCAGCTGACTTTCAAGCCAGTGCATTTCCTCCTCTCCGGGATCCTCATCGCCGGTCGAACATGCATTCCGATATTTGGCGGAAAAGAACACCGAATTCACGGCAATCATCCGGTACCGCTTGAGTGAAGGATGCGGCACGTTGTAGCTGCCCAACGCCGTCCACTCGGCAATGCTCGATTCATCCGCGAGCCGACCAAGCAGCTTCGCAACCAAGGAGCTTGCGTCATTCAGGAAAGTGCCGTTCGGCCGCAACTTGTAGTCGCCGCACTCGCTGTCATTGTTCCCCAACGTAAACAAAACCGGCCTGCCCGGGGCAACAGTCGCAAGTTGCGCGGCTATGAACTGCATCGTTTTTCTGGTAAAGCGCCGAAAGGCTTCGACGTCGTGCTCCTTGGCTGTCCGCTCGAATTTTTCGCGAAAATGATGAACCAGAATATCGCCCGTGACCACCACGAACTGCGCTTCCGGAGCAGTCTTCCTGATCGCTTCGAAAGATGATGAGAGCAGCGCCCAGTTCGTATCCTCCCCGAATTGCGAGAAGCTGGCAGGCGACACCGAATCGAGAAGACCAGGCCATTTGTCAACGCTCGACTCTGCCAAAACATTGACTAACTTCCCGTTGGCTGTGGGATCGAAGTGCAAATCCGAAAGCCATATGAACTCAGAGTGGGGTTTGGCCGCGGCTCCCAAGTGCCCAAGCAGCAACAGCGCGACCAAGCTCGCAGCGCAGGATATTGTGCGTTTCTTAATCTTCTTGATCAAGCAATACCCTGGGAAAATGATTCGCAACGGTTGCGGTCGCGTTTCGGCGACGGCGTGAGCGATATCTTTTCTCAGTTTGTTGTATAACAAAAGCGAATCGCTCTCCTGAGCTGGCCGAGTCTCGTTGGCGGCGATGCTAAAATCCCGCCTGATCTTAATCTTGGAGAGTCCGGTCAACACGTGGACCTCCTCACCTTGCTTTTGCCCACTCCCCGGGGGCTAGCATATTAGCAATCAATGCTGGTAGAACTACTCCTTGTTCACGCATCGCGTTTTCAGCGGACTCGATTAGCGCGCTACCGGCCGTCCCACCTGATAATTGCCCTCTGCGAAATCGTGCGACAGAGGCATGCATATTCATTTCGGCGGTTACAAATGCCGCTTCTGCTGCTGCCATTTCTTGGATCGCATGTGCCTGGTCGTCGGAAGCACTCGCCACGCCTGCTCGAATCAAAGCACTCTGTCCGATTGCCCACGATGCGCGACTTCGAGCAATTCGTGCTGCGCATGACCCAGCCACGCGGACCAGAGCACGTCTTTTCCGAGAAGAGCGCGGCAGCTCGCGGGCGGCTGCCAGAGCAGCTTTGGCCCGCAAATACAGACGTGAGACGGTGAAGAAATTCGATTTCAGGAGCATCATCTGAGACAACAGGGACCAATACTCTGATACGTGGCTCCAGGCGCGTTCACCGTCTCCCTCATACAATGCAATATCTGTCAAGGAGTAATACGCCCAGAAATGCAGCAGATCGAAGTCACTTGCGGGCCATTTGCTGATCACGTCTCTTACCGAGGCTTCGGTCTGAGCCGGTTGGTTCAATACCAAGCCTCTCCACGTCAGACCGCTACCCAACGTCAGCTGCGTGATGGCGTACAGATCCCCGCGCTCTGTCGCATCCCTCAGCATTGGGTCGACTTTAGCCGAGAATTCTCTCCATAACCCTTGCCAGGCTAGTCCGGCGAGTAAGAAAGTGCGCGCACTGGTGAGTTCCCAGGCAACGCCTGTGCACTGATGTCGAAACACCTGCTCAGCTTCCTCACTGATGGTCACGGCTCGACGAAATTGTCCGCTTAAAATGGCCGAGCTACCCTCCAACATTGCAGCACAGCCGATTACCCGCGGATCGTCAAGTCTGAGTCCAATCTCTCTGACCTGCTGGCACATCTTCAACCGGTAGGACTGAGAAGCAAAAAAGTTGAGCCCCGTCTCAAACACCAGTGAAAGAGCGATTCGACACGGTTCGCCAGCCTTCAATGCAAGCGCGAGATGCTTAGATGCAACCAATGCTGCGCGCGACATGTCGACCATTGAAAAACCTATTACAAACGACCAATATGCGTCCAGGCGCGCCAATAGCGCTGCGTCGATATTCTGGGATGAGCGCTCCTCAAACCGCAACCCGAATGTTCTTCGACGAAGGTACCTCAACGGGAGCATAACTAAACCGGCCCGAGACGTCGCTATCCGAAAACGCATTGCAGCGCCAATTTTGTTGAGTAGCCCGAGGCCACGAGCTGCATGGCCGCTCCTAAGTAACTGCTCGGCCGCCCTCTGCTGAAGTGTAAGTCTTTCGCCCTCACTGCCTCCCAGATCGGCCGCTCTGCAGTAGCACTCCGCAGCCTCTGAGCCTCGGCCAGCCATCACCAATGCGTCACCACACCTCTCGAGTAGTCGAAACGTGTCTGAAGCATTCTCATTGCAGCCGATCGCGATTTGATAGAGACTGGCGGCACGGTTGAAGGCTAGGGCTCGAGCAGCCTTCTCAGCAGCGGTCTTGGCATACTCTCTTGCCGCCGATCCCTCTCCCGCCTCCCTGAGATGCGTTGCAAGAAGAGCCTCGTCCGTTCCCTCTTCTATTTCCATAGCCGCTGCGATCTTCTTATGCAAGGCACAAAGCTGAGGCCGGGTGAGTCTGTCGATGACGACCGTGCGAAGCTTGTCGTGATATGGCTCTAGCTCACGCTTTCCGTCCTTCTCACGTGCTCTCAGAAAGCGATGGTGGATGAGGTCTGCCAGAGTACGTGGCGTCAGCTCATCTAGACTAGCGGCCGAGCAAACCACTGCATCGCTGATCGGATGTCCGGCGACAGCGACGATCTCGAGCGCGTGCAGCTCACCTTCACTCAATCCAGAAAGGCGCGCGCCGACTATATCGGTTAATTGTGGCCACGTGCATTCCGTGAGACCTGTGGAACACGGAGATTGCTCATACGTGCTCGACTGCAGCAAATATCTTGCCCATTGCTCCACCAGAAACGGGTTTCCTCCACATTCCCGAACTATGACGCGGGACTGCAGATCCGGAACATACATGGCTGATCCCAAGAGGGAATGCAGAAGCGCGCCAGCCTCCTCCTCATTAAAGTCATCGACTCTGACCTCAAAGCGCTTAACCGCCAGAGGCTGCGTTTCTAAGAGCGGCCGTAAAGCGCGAAGAAATTCACTACCCTCAGCATCTTCACTCCTGTAGCTTGCAATTGCGAGAATGCTAGGCGGGCTGGGTGACAGCAGAAAATTGGCAAACAACGCAGAGCTGTCTAAATCACCCCACTGCAGGTCGTCAATACTAATCACGACCGGCGTGTGCTCAGCGATGCGTGTCAGCAGTTCGAGCAGGGAAGAGAAGGCACACTTTCGAAGCTCCTGGCTGTCGCTTATGGTTGGCGGTTCCCGCAGGTGAGAGCACTGCCTTACCAGGCTGGCAAAAACTGGGAAAAGACGGGCAACATAACTGAAGCTCGCTGGGATGAGTGTTTCGCGAACACTGGAAGGTAGCTCAGACAGGTACTTGTAAAGCTCATCAATGCAACGGTCAAGCGCTTTGAACGGGATAGCTTCGCTCTGATGACAAGTGCCGGACAGGATGAGCGCTTCCGGGCAGCTGACGGACAGTTCTCTTTCGAATTCCTCAAGCAGCGCCGTCTTTCCGGTCCCGGAACGGCCGACAGCAAGAACCATCGCGGCTCCGAACTGGCGAGTGAAGCTGAAAGCGTCGTGAAGAATCGCAATGTGGGGCGAACGGCCGATTAGAGGCGGTCTTGGCCGCGAGAGCGTTTTCAGAGGTGAAACGTAGGGACATTGCGAGAGGCATTCGAGCACATCAGCCGCCGAGGGACGGCTGACCGGATCAAATGAGAGGAGTTGCATACAGAGCGCATCCAGATCAGAAGGAACGCCTGGCTCAAGATCGCGAGGGCTGGGCGGAACGGGATCTTCCCCTCTTGAGAGCAAGGAGCGAAAACTGTTTGGAAAGGGTGCCGTTCCAGTAAGGCATTCATATAGGACTGCGCCGACAGAATACCAGTCGGCAGCTTTTGTTAAGGCGGTACCGATAACTGTCTCCGGTGCCATATAGGCCGGCTTGCCCGCAACAATCGTATTGCGAATCTTTCGCGCATCTAGATCTAGGACCAAACCGAAGTCCAGAATCACAACCCGCCCTTGCGGGGAAATGAGGACATTGGAAGGGCTGATATCCCGATGTAGCTTGCCTGCCTCGTGCAGAGCGGCTACGCCCGAAGCCAATTGAAAAAGCGCTGGGCGCAAACGATGGTCGAAATGAACCGGCGAAAAAGCTGGAGAATGAACCAAAGACCGGGCATATTCGACCAGTGTGCCTCCCTGGATAAGCTCCATCGTGAAAAAGCAGCTGTGATCGTTGGCGAATAAGCTGTAAAGCTTTACTAAATTGTCATGCCTGATGTTCACGAGAGAACGGAATTCATTCTTGAACCGCACCAGAAATTCAGGATTATCCTTATACAGCACCTTTACTGCAATGAGAGTTTCGGTGCTGGGGTCGCGTACTTCATATACCGCTCCGGCACCACCCGATCCGAGAAGCCGTAGCACTTCGAAGCGTCCGATAAAGTGCCCGCTGCTGTAAAGAGCGGGATCGTGTTGTGCCTCCGAAGGTCTATTGAGCCGGGGATGACAGGAAAACAGTGTTTCCACTTCAGCCGGAATTATCGAATTGGCGCATCCCGGCCAGACATACTGAATTGCTTCTGTGACCCCCATCGTGGACGCCTGAATGTTTAGCCTTTTCGCGTCGTTCCACTGATCCGGAGCCATAACGTCTTCTCCCGTTCAATGTGTATAGCAACGAGACGGCCAATCTTGTTGTTTCGGCAGGACACCAAGGGTGGAAAGATGGAGGAGCAAGCAGTAGCAAACTTATCCGAGGTTTAAAGGTTGGCCCGCCGCCTGTTGTCAGAGGCATTCTCATGGCCGAGTACGATTTTCCCTCAAATTGCTTCCCGGGATAACGAAAAATAGGCGTAATGTGGTTACTAAGGCGACACAATTCTCGCCGGTATGTGCAACGCGGCGCACAGAACGTTACCATTCAGGCTACGCCGAGGTTAGTCCGCTCCGCGGCCGAAGTTAACGAAAAAGATAATGGCGGCCAACTCTCGGGAAGATAACTCGTACCTTTGCGGCTGGCGTCGAAGGCCATCAATCGGTCAATAAATGCAGAGCTACAATCGCGAGGACACCTCCCGCTGACAACGTCGCTACAGCGACCAATAGCGTCGGCAGGTGCGCACCGAGCACCGCGAGAGTATCCCGCGCAGCCTGTCGTAGTTCAGGCTCATCGTTCCACCGACGCAGGAGCGTGGCGCAGCCGGAAACCAGCACGGCCAATGGTAGAGCAATGAGCAGTCCCCAGAGACCGATGCGCGGCCGCACCGCGAACCAGGTAACTATCTGCTGGGCGGTGTGCGCCGGCTCGTATTGCAGCGGCTGCAGGTTACGCACGAAGAGCGCGGTCATGAACAGGGCGGCTGGAAAGATAAGGAGCAGTTCAGCGGTAGCGATGGTGAACTTGGTCAATCTCATATCTACTTTATATAACAAAGTAAAAAGCCACGCAAGAAGAAATCCTCAGTCAGCATAATTGTGAAGGAGCTAAACGGTTCTGACATTCACATCCATGCAGGCGTTCACTTTCGTCATCGCAGTTAGTCTCGCGTTGCTCGTACTCTGGGAAATTTTCGAAACAATTGTCTTGCCGCGCAAAATCGATCGCAAGTTCCGGCTCACGCGCTATTACTACTTAGCTGCTTGGGCGGCTTATTGTTTCTTGTCGGACCGGGTCGTGCGTCCGAAGCGCCGGGCCGCCTTTCTGGCCATCTTCGGCCCTTTTTCCCTGCTCGGACTCTTTGCGGTCTGGGGAGTATCACTGGCTTTCGCTTTCGCTCTTATGAATTGGTCGATCCAGTCATCGTTTAAGCTGCCGGACGGGGAAGCGCCGGGCTTTGCCTTGGACCTCTATGTGAGTGGAACTACTTTGACCACCCTGGGATTGGGTGATGTGACACCGCGCTCGCCGGCCGCGAGACTCACCACGGTGCTTGAAGCAGGCCTCGGATTGGGTCTCGTGGCTTTGGTCATCAGCTATCTTCCAGCTCTTTATCAAGCCTTCTCGCGGCGTGAAATGGAAATCTCAATGTTGGATGCACGCGCTGGATCTCCGCCTTCTGCGACAGAACTGCTTCTTCGTTCTGCCCGCCGGGGCCGTCCAGAAGGCCTTGCGAATCTGTTGGCGGATTGGGAGCGCTGGTGCGCGGAGATTATGGAGAGCCATATCTCTTATCCCGTACTCTGTTATTTCCGTTCACAACACACGAACCAAAATTGGGTGACTGCGATCACCGCGATTCTGGACACCTGCGCTCTCTGCATAGCCTGCTTGGATCATGAATCAAGCTCGCAAGCGCACTTGACGTTCGCCATGGGGCGTCATGCTGTCGTAGATATTACGCAAGTCTTTCATAAGCAACCATCCACGAACATGCCGGAGCGGTTATCGCGCGAGAGCTTTCAAACCATTTGCGGCGATCTTCGCCAGAACAACTTGAGGGTTTGTCCGGAGGACGAATCCTGGAACCGGCTCGGAGAGATGCGGCGACTTTACGAACCTTACGTTCTCACTCTGAGCCGCCATCTTCGCATGGAAGTCGCGCCGTGGACTCACCCCGCGGGCGTGAAAGATAACTGGGTTGCCACAAAATGGCAAGCGCGCCCCGAGAGCAGCAGGATATGAATCTACTAGCCGGGCGGACCGTTAGACCCCTGCGCTGACGAGATGCCCACCGCATCCTGACAGTTCTTGCTCGGCCAGGTCCACTATCTTTTGAAATCCGAGGCCGCGGAGCATCGCCGCCACTGCTTGCGGTCGAATCAGATGCTTGACGTTGCCGCCCGCCACCAACATGCGGCTCGCCAGCGCGTCAATACCTGTGTAAGTCAGCGATCCACGGGACGTTCGCTCCACCGCATAATCAAACACTACTCCACTTCCTCTGGGCAGCGACGCGATGAAGGCAAGACTGGCTAGGACAGCGTCAAGAGTGCGATAGCCTGCGCCACCAAGCCACACAAAGAGACTTGCTTTCAGTTTGTTGAAGTCCGCTTTTTCAAGCGCCGCAGCAAGTGCTTCGGACGCGAACTGCGTGGGCACGAAGGTGGCCGGCGAATCTGCTGGTTGCTCTTCATCGACGGCAAACACCTGCAAACCCTCATTCAAAGAGCCTTTGAAAGCTTCTCGCAGCGGCGGCTGCGAACCTATCACCACGTACTGATGTACGCCTCTGGCAATGGCGGCGGCCAGCTCAGTCCTTATGAAGTTTTGGGAACTCATGCTTGCACTTCTGCCTCTCTGCTTGACGCTTCCACGTTTTGGCGAGCACCGCAGCCCCGGCGCATCCCCTGCCTGAACTTCTCGCGCTCCTCCGGCGTCATCTGTTCCCAATGTTCCGCCATGCGCCGCCGCCAACGTGGGCCGCCTCCCGCGTGTGGGCGAAAACCTCCGAACAAAATCTTGCTCAACACCAAAAGCCCCAGCGCCTGCCAGAAGCTGATAGCTCGAACGGCAAAAATGCCCGGCATTAAAACATTCCATAGGCTCATCACCAGGAAACTGGCGGCCGCCACAGCTACCATCCCGAACAAACCAAACTTCAAAGCCCTCAAAAAACGGTGTCTTTTCATTTCACTCCTCAATCTTTTCCAAACTCGTTATGAATGGCCTGCAATCGACGCCGCAATTGCAGCATTGCGTATCGTTTTCGGGACAGCAAGGTATTGATGCTAACGCCCGATGCGTCGCTAAGTTGCTTGAAGCTTCGGCCTTCTATTTCATGCGCCACAAAAACATCGCGTTGCTCGCTAGGCAAGTCCTCGAGCGCGGCATCCAGTTCTTCCAATAACACGCTCCGCGCAAAAGCGGCTTCGGGCCCCGCATCGGGCGAAGGGAGCAAGTCCTCCCATGACTGTGCCTCGCCGTCTTCGGTTGTGAGCATAGAATCGTTCCCCAAGATGGCGGGACGCTTGCTCCGAAACAGATCGATGATCCGATTCCGTGCTACGCGAAACAACCAGGCGCCTGCTTGCTCCACCGGCTTCATTAGCCGGTAAGCATGCACGAATTCGTAGAAGACTTCCTGGAAAATGTCTTCGGCGTCGCCAGCATCAGGAACGCGGTTGCGGATGAATTGGCGCAGCCGAGCCTGTTCCCGGGCGATCGTTTCCGAGATCCGCCGATTCTGTTCGGTGGTGACTCCGTCGGCGCTCAGCACTTCTTCCATCCACTTATGTAGACGGACCGGCAGCTGAAATATTGTGGGAACGGAAAAAATGCTTCCACGTTGTACGTCTTTCAGACGCACTCTCCGGTTCGTCGCTGTGCTCGCGGGATTCTATTTGCACTGCAATTTAGCCGTTCGGCCCCTGCAAAGCATCGCACACCGCCTCGGTAACCTCACTCGTTTTGGACTCGCCGCCAAGATCGGGCGAAAGCACAGAACGAGAGCCGGTGACTCGCTCGATGGCCGCCATCAGACGGTTCGCCGCTTCGATCTCCCCCAAATGCTGCAACATCAATACCGCCGTCCAGAAACTCCCGATGGGGTTGGCGATGCCTTGTCCCATGATGTCGAAAGCAGATCCGTGAATCGGTTCGAACATGGATGGAAAGCGGTGCTCCGGGTTGAGATTGGCAGTTGGAGCGATGCCTAAACTACCCGCTAGAGCAGCGGCCAAATCGCTCAAGACATCGGCATGCAGGTTGGTGGCGATGAGCACATCGAGGCTCTCCGGTTTGCCGACCATGCGGGTTGTGACGGCATCGACCAGCATCTTGTCAGACGCGACGTCCGGATATTCGAGACCGATTTCAGCAGCGATTTCGTCCCACAAAACCATTCCATTCCGTTGAGCATTCGATTTCGTGATAACTGTTATCTGCTTACGCGCGCGCGAGCGCGCCAGTTCATAGGCAAAACGCATGATCCGCGCAATGCCTGCGCGCGTGAAGATGGCCGTCTCGGTAGCGACTTCGTTCGGCAAGCCTTTGTGCGATCGGCCGCCGTGGCCCGCGTACTCGCCTTCGCTATTCTCCCGAACGATAACCCAGTCCAGATCTCTAGCACTCGCTTTTCGAAGCGGACTTACAATACCGGGCAGAATGCGCGCGGGCCGGACATTCGCATACTGATCGAAACCCTGACATATCGCAAGGCGCAAACCCCAAAGCGTGACGTGGTCCGGGATCTGCGGATCGCCCACCGCGCCGAAATAGATGGCGTCGAAGTTCTTCAAGATCATCAAACCGTCCGCGGGCATCATGCGCTCAGTGGCCCGGTAATAATCGGAACCCCAGGGAAAGCTTTCTACCTGGGTTTTGAAGTCGCCGCACTTGCTCTCGAGCGTCTTGAGAACCGTGAGTCCTGCCGGAATGACTTCTTTGCCGATGCCGTCGCCAGGAATCGCCGCAATGTTGTATTCGCGCACTAGAACTTAGTGTAGAGATTCAGCAACGGATATAGCCCAGTACTTCATCTACACAGTACTTAGACGCCGAAACGTACGCCAGCGCTGTGCCATCCAGTATGGTGAGGCTGTAACAGAGATATTACACCGAATATTATGAAACGTTCATTTGGATTTTGTCTTGTTCTCTCATGTATTATTTCCTTACCCAGCCTGGTCCAAGGCACTCCAGCCATGGGTCAGCACGAGGGTGGTCAGCCGCAGCAACATGGCAGCGCTGGAGTCGGGCACGGCTATGTCCCTCAACACGGACCTGAGCCCGCAGCCCATGCGGCACCCCAAGCGCACGGCGGCGAAAAGCACCAACCGGAAGCGAATGCGCCTCGCCCGGTGCAGAGCGAACAGCGTAATTTCCACGATCAACCCGGTCACCCTAACGCCCCGCATGTCGACGCCGAGAGTGGCCACTGGGTCGGCCATGAGGGTGGAGACCAACGTCTGCACGTCGAGCACCCCTGGCAGTATGGTCGTTTCAATGGCGGATTCGGTCCGGCGCACGTCTACCGTCTTGCTGGAGGCGGCCCAAATCGCTTCTGGTTTAACAATTGGTATTGGAGCGTCGCTCCGATCGATCTTGCCTACGTGTCGGACTGGGTGTGGGGCTCAGACCCGATCGTAATCTACGAAGACCCGGACGACCCGGGTTGGTACCTCGCATACAACTCCAGAACGGGCACGTATGTGCACGTGATGTATCTGGGTTAGACAGTTGGTGCTGAGCCCAACGACTACTACAACTTGCCTGGGTTGCGACTTGCTGCTAAGATCAGGTCCGTACCCAGCGGCTGATTTGGCGAGATCTAACGTGAGGTGCCCCCGTTAGCGGATCCGTTTGCTATGAGAGTTTTCCCATCATAGTTGGTTGCGGTTGTCGCTGCGCGAGGAGCGCAGCGAATTCATTTGGCGTTCGATAAGCCAGCGCGCTGTGAGGGCGCGCTCGGTTGTAATCGCTTCGCCAGGATTCAAGTTGGGTTCGCGCACTGGCCAGATTCGGGAACCAGTTTGCATTTAGGCATTCGTCACGCAGCCGGCCGTTGAAGGATTCTATATGTCCGTTTTGCATGGGGCGGCCGGGCTCGATGTAGCGCAACAGCACTCGATGCTTTTCACACCACCAGGACCGCACGGATCGGCAGACGAACTCAGGACCGTGATCGACATGGATCTCATCTGGTAAGCCTCGGGTTTGTGAAACTCGCTCGAGTGTACGAATGACGCGCAACCCCGGCAGGCTCGTGTCCGTTTCGATGGCCAGGCATTCCCGCGTGTGTTCGTCAATGATAGTCAGCACGCGAAAGGTGCGTCCGTGCGCCAGCGTATCGGCGACGAAGTCCATCGCCCAGCGTTGATTTGCCCTTTGTAGAAGTGTTTTTGCGGCAGCGGCGAGCCGCTGCCCACTGTGGCTGCGCTTGCGCCTGCCCATGGCCAGCCCCAGATCGCGATACAACCGGTAAACCCGTTTATGATTGATGGGCCGCCCTTCTTTGCGCAGCAGTGCGGTTAAGCGTCGATAGCCGAAGCGTTGCCGCTCTCGCGCCAGTTCCGTCAGGCGTCGAGCAATGCAATCATCAGCTTTGCCACGCAGCTTTCTTCTTTGTGTCGAGCGTGCCAACTGGGTCAACCTGCAAGCGCGGCGTTCGCTGAGCCCATGCTGCTGGATCGCGACTGTCACCGCGGCCCGCTTGCTTGCAGGTTCTAGAAGTTTTTTCCCAGTAGATCCTTGAGCACGACGTTGTCGAGCGTCAGATCGGCAACTACGCGTTTCAGCTTGGCGTTCTCATCTTCCAAACGCTTCAGCTTGTGCACGTCACTTACTCCCATGCCGCCGTACTTGGCTTTCCAGTTGTAGAAAATCGCTTCGCTGATCCCGTTCTGCCGACAGATCTCGGCCGTCTTCAGGCCGGCCTCGCTCTGCTTTAGAACGGCCACAATCTGTTCTTCCGTAAACCTTGTTCGCTTCATCAGTCTCCCTTTCGGCGGCCTTCGGCCGCCGGGAAACTCTCATTTCACACGGATTCGTTCTGCGGGGCAACGTCAAACGAACTCACCGCGAGAGGCCAACTAGTCATCGTCAGGATCGGTGGCTGGCCTTTGGTCGTTCAGGAAAAAAGAGGCCGAAAAGGGAGCCTCAATGGTTTTGTACGGCCTTGGCGGCGAACCGAAGTCGAAGAATCCAAACAGATCGTTCTCGGCTCGTGCATCGGCGAATTTTAGCGCGCCCTCTTCAACTCCGAAGTTTTTCTCGACAAATCGTAATAAGCTGCCGAAATCATGCCGGGCATTATTTATTTCTCCCCTCGGAGTGTAAGCTGATACCACGATCAGCGGTACCCGGAACCCGTATTGATAGCCGCCCTCTGGGGGAGAAAGCACGGTCGGCGGTTCGTGGTCGTACCAGCCGCCCCAATCATCCCAAGTAATGAGGATGGCTGTGTCGCTCCAATATCCACGGCCATCGCACGTTGAATTTTTGCCGATTTCATTCACAATGGCCGCCACCCACGAAGGGCCTCCCCCATCAGTGGTGTTAGCATGATCAGAATTCGCGCCCGTTGGAATCACCCAACTTAGTGACCGCAGATTGCAGTTGCGAATGTCTTTCAGGACATCGGCTGACACCAGGTCTACGTTATTGCTCCATGCGGACCCCTCGCATTTTCCATCAGGACCGCTCGATTCGCAGATATGTTGGATTGCATTCGGCGCGGTCCAGATTGATCCCGCAGACGGCGCGTAATACCTCCAGGTGACCGACTTCGGGAGCACATCAGCAACGGTCTCGTGCTCGAAGCACGGGTAAATCTTGTCGGTCGGCTGCTCTACGCCAGTTGGTCCAATCAACTGCACTGTCGTATTGGCTGGGGCGATGCAACCGGCAATCGCTTTGAGTCCCAAGCTGCCCATGTTTTCCGATGCAAAAATCCCCGAAGCATCATCGGCCGCGGTTGGCGCCGACGTTGCTCCAAATATAAACTGGTGGGCCGGGAAGCTGGGTCCTTGGTTAGTCTGGAACATATAATTAGCCCAACCGTACTGCGTTGCCAGGTCGAGATAAGGAGATACTTCGCCGCCGGAATTGTCGACATATCGAAAGTGTGGATTCGTCAGGCAAGTTCCTGTACATCGGATATGACTCGCTCCGTCCATCTTGCAAACGCCGCTCAGCGGGTCCGCGTCGCACATAGCGGCAAAAGCTGCATGGGAGTGATCCAGATCGTAGTGATTTGCTAAAGGCACTGGCGCCGGCTGGATCGTTCTTAGGGGCAAATCTTTGTTTGCCCAATTATTTGTCTGTATGTTGTACTGCCCCCTACGGGGAGTCGCGCTGCAGGACTCAGCGGTGCCGTAGGGTGGAGCGCACAATCCCTGGAAAAGATTGTCGGGTGTGCGATTCTCCTGAAAGAGAATCACCACATGCTTGAAGGGAATGAATGGAGGAGGTGGCGGAGGCGGCGGTGGGCCTGTGCTAAACAAGATGTCGGCCCAAAAATTGGTAGCTTCAGCCCCTTCGTCTGGAAATTTGCCCAGTTTACCGTTCGTGTACACCAACACGCCATTGCCACCTGCCTGCACCGATGAAGGTAACGTGATGGGTCCGCTCTTATAGGGATTAGTTAGATAGAACGCATCAGCGGAATACTCACCCGTTGATGAGTAATAGGACACAACATAATTCGTGTGTGCCTGAATGCGGACAGGATTCGCGAATTTTGCGGATTGCCAGCCGTATGCGGACTCGCTGGCGAACTTGACCGTCCCCAACAGGTCACCATTCTCGTTCCACAGATGCCCAATGTGAGTGCCCGTGTTTCGAGCATCTTTGTAGAAACGGACTCCCAGAACCTCGCCGGCCTCGTTTACCTGAAACTTCTCCCCCACCTCAATGGGAAGATACGCATCAAAGCTCTGGTATGGAACTGCAGTATTTGGCCAGATGCTCAAGATAGATCCTGATGAAGTCTGGGCGCTCGAAACACCCGGAGATAGCGAGGTGACCGCCAAATCGCCTCTGTCTTGGCCGAAAAGCATAACCGCACCGAGTAACAGAACAAAGATCCGGGCTGACGCGAGGCTTCCATAGCGGGAAATCATAAATCCTCCATCGGTGCGAATGAATCCGGCGATGACCTAGCTAGAGTATCACCGGAAACAGTCGCGTGGCGAAGTCGGAATTACGGGTTGATAGCGTAGAAAAGTGCCGGTCACCGCGACAGGCCATTAATTGGCGTCCGAAATAGACCAAAGTTGGAGCAAATGATGTCTGCACTTCGATCCATCTGCAGGTTGCGAGAAACCCGGCCACTGGGCCACTGCCGAGGCGCCATTTTAGTTCTTCGCTTTATGAACCCTGATGATCGAGCCTGGTAGCGGTTGCTATGGAGGGGCGTGGGAATAACAGTCGGGGATACTGGAGGTAAGCGGAAGTCATGGTTCTTCTGGCGATAGTGTCCTCCGATTGCGAAAGGAGAGGTAGAGTCCTATGAAAACCGTGAGGCAGATTAGATGAGTGCAGCTTGGGAAGACCTAGAGGAGCACGTTCGGAACGTCTACTCAATGCTGTTAAACCTGAAGGATGACAATGTTACAGTCGCACGGGACGTTATGCTTGGGGGGGCGAGATGGGCTGCCACATCAGTGATTTTTACTATGAGTTTTCTCGCGCTGCCGTGAGGCATCGCGTGGCCATTGAGTGTAGAAACAAAGGCAGGCCTCTCGAAAAGGATTCTGTTATGGCCTTTCGAGCCAAGGTTAGCGACGTGGTGGGACTACAGGGCATCATGGTTGCGGCAAATGGATTCCAGTCAGGCGCAAAGAAGTACGCAGAAGACAACGGTATCCTAGCCATTCAGCTCAACGAACTTCCAAGTACCATTACGCTGATGGCAGAGAGGCTGGAATATGTGGCTCTGCCGGACGAAACCGCGATAGGGGAACCGTTTTGGAGTTTGTATTATGTCGAAAACGGTCGGGAGACGGGAAGTATTTATTCCACCGAGCAAGAGGGGAGTTGGTCAGTCTGCTGTTTTTCTCCAAGCGACACGCATCGAGATATCTGGATTCACTTTCGCAGGAAACCCGGGGCAGCTACGCAGTAAGAGGTTTGCCGCAAACGTGTTTCCGAACCTTCATACTGACAGCAGATTGTTTCCCTTCTGGATTCCTACTTGTTTTCGACCCTGACCCGAAAACCCGTTCTGTCCCGGCAATTAAGATACATCGAAAGGATTTGATCGAGCAATATTACCTCGGATCTGCTCCCATACCGGATGAGCCGATGGTCATGTCGGGCTTAGAAGACTGGCGTCGCGAAAACCGAGGCAGAACTCCGGGTCCGGAGGGAAACAGAAACGTTAGGGGCCTCGTTGAATCGCTTCGTCGTCGTGCTGATCCCCTTTAGATTAGAGTTTATTTGTTAAATTCTAGTCCCTCTGGCGTAACCGCATCAATACCATTGCAGGAGAGACCAAGCTAAGTCATTGATGCGACTCGAGACGATCTGCCAACCGACAAATTTTTGCTGCTGCAAAGTCCCTACCGCTTAACATTTACGTCAATCCCAAACCCTCCAATGACCGATAGCGGGACACTGATGCACACGTGCTCGCTCCGCCTCAAGTCGATGCTGGCAAACTCTTTGCCACCGTGGATAGGCTTAGCTTCGTCTTAGCTGCGATCCGGCGTAGCGAATAGTGTTCCGGTTCAGCTGGAAATGGAGAAGGCGTTCTCCCAGTAAGGTAATGGAGAGAACGCATGAAGAAGCAACGGAAGCACTACACGCCGGAAGAAAAAGTCGCCATTCTCAGGCGGCATCTGCTGGAGAAGGAGCCGGTCTCGAAGCTGTGCGAGCAGATGGGCTTGAAGCCGACGGTCCTCTACCGCTGGCAGAAGGAGTTCTTCGAGAACGGGGCGGCTCGTGGATTTCGTCCGGCGCTGGTCAGAGAAGACCGAGATCGGCACCGGACGCTTCATTGAGTGGCTCGATATCACGGCCAGCAAGTTCTACGACTGGCGCGAACGCTACGGTAAGGTGAATGAGAACAACGGTTGGGTTCCCCGGGATTTCTGGCTGGAGGAGGGGGAGAAGCAGGCCATCATCGCGTTCCATCTAAAAAACGCGCTGGACGGATATCGGCGGCTCACGTTCATGATGCTCGACGCCGACATCGTGGCGGTGAGCCCGTCCAGTGTCTGGCGGGTGCTTAGCCAAGCTGGACTGTTATCGAAGTGGAAGGGCCAGCCGTCCAAGAAGGGCACGGGCTTCGAGCAGCCGCTGGCCGCTCATCAGCACTGGCACATCGACGTTTCCTACCTCAATATCAGCGGCACTTTCTATTACCTGTGCAGCATACTCGACGGCTACAGCCGGTACATTGTCCACTGGGAGCTGCGCGAGAAGATGACGGAGGCTGATATCGAGATCATCCTGCAGGGAGCCAAAGAAAAGTATCCGGAAGCGCGGCCACGGATCATCTCCGACAACGGGCCGCAGTTCATCGCCAAGGACTTTAAAGAGTTCATTCGGATCTCGGGCATGACGCACGTCCGAACTTCGCCGTTCTACCCGCAATCGAACGGAAAAAATCGAGCGCTGGCACAAATCGCTGAAGAGGGAGTGCATTCGGCCCGGAACGCCGCTGTCGTGGGAAGAGGGACGGCATCTGGTCGAAGGCTACGTGGACCACTACAATAACGTTCGTTTGAACAGCGCCACCGGCTACATCACACCGAAGGATATGCTGGCGGGGCGGCAGCAGGAGATCCACGCCGAACGCGACCGCAAACGAGCAGCAGCCAGGAATCAGCGGCAGAGTCGCCGACAGCAAGCCACGTGAACATCGGCGCGGCCAGGCCGGTGAAGTGAATACTTTCCGGTTTGCCGACAAACCGGAAGTTGTCAAGCCTGGCCGCCTCGCGCCGCTTCTCTGACCCGCCCACACTCCGACCGCTGATTTACCCGGCCAACGATTCGAATACGCGCCGGAAGCTGGTTAAGCTGCGTGTTCCGGTTGTGATCCGAGCGAGCATCCACCCGGCGCCGATACTGCCGAGCGCGGCAGCAACCAATGGGGCCGCCGTTCCGAGCGCCTCGTGCTTAAGATCGAAACCTCGGACTCACAAGAGGCAGAGCGCAGTCATGTCATGTAGCAGGCTTTTTGTGTGTTTACGCGTGGGTTGTTTGCCAACTCGCACCTATGCCTTTGGCGCGGGTTTTGAGAACCACTGCAGGGAAAAGTGCGGATCTCGTCCTTCCGTGTTAGAGGGAGAAAGGGTGGTCCGTTCCTGAAAGCCGATGCCCCACCGCGCACACCCCTAGTGGCAAACTGCTCCCGCGTCGCTGGTGAACGTTCCGTTGTCCGAGAACAAGCCGCCGGCGGCGAGGGAGGGCGTCCGGAAGAACCAGGAAGCGAAGACTAGCTCTTGCAGGTAGTAGGTAAACCCGTTCGGACCGGCAATCCCGGGAAGATTCGTTGCCGTGAGTGGATCGCCGACCTCGAGATTACCCTGGCAACCGCTCACCTGGCCGATATTCCCCCAAGCAGGCGTCGCGTTCCCTCCACCGGGATCGTCCAGCCACTCGGCGATTTCATGAGACAGACCCGGGGTTCCCTGATTATTTCCTGCTAGATAAAAAAAGTCATTAATCTGAAAACCTGCGATTGCGTAGGTCTGCCCGGGCGAGGTTAAGCTCTGCGGGTAAGGCGTTTGGGTCGCGTGATAGCCACCCGCAAAGAAGCCCGGATTATCGGGAATGCTCATGACGAAGTTGTAGGTGATGAAAACAGGAAATTGGTTCGCCGTGATCCCATGCGCTGCGATGTAATCATTCAGGGCGGCATCGACAACGTTGATGTCTCCTGCGCCCGTGTAGCCCGCGGCATTGGTTGCGCCTGGCATCGTAGGATTAGTGCACGATCCGGGTGAGACGTTGTACACTTTGTGAGCAGGGTTTTGATTTGGGCTGCTTGGGTCTGAGTCTGAATCCGAATATTCGAAGGTCAGCGTCAGAGGGCTGCCGACCGTGTAGCTCAGCAGCGTGTGATAGCCCTGCTCAGTTTGATTGGGTTTGGTATGTTTCAGTTGCTGCCAAAAGTTGGCTCGCTGAAAAGCGTCGATGTATTGCGTATTCCCGATGTAGACACCATTGATCGTCCAGGGATTATTTTGGAATATTGGGCTGTTCTCGACCAAGCTAAAAGCGGTCTGGCTCGCCGTGCAACCCGCATCCGGCGTGCTGGTCGGATCGAAAATTGCCGTAAACCCGGTGTTTGTGTTGTGAAATTTGATGATGACCGGGATTAAAACGACGGGAATAGTAGTCGTCTTCTCGTCCGAGTCGAAGGGACTCTGCCCCACCATATAGCCGTTGTACGTGTTGCCGTCCACCGGTGAGGTAACCTGATAATTCCAGATCGGAAGACCGGCCGCCGCCCCCGGCTTGCGCTTGGGAAGCTGGCGAGCGGCGAGGCTGCCATCCATAAACTGCGCTCGTCCCGGCGCGAGCGGCACAGGATCTTGCTCTGGTGCTGGTAGCGCATACAGGGCAGCCGGTATCGCAGCGATCAGCGTCGTGGCCAGCAGAGCCCTCGGGTGGCAAACAAGGTGGGCGGCCGCCGCAAACGGAGCCATGGGCTTTGGTTTCATAAATGTTACTCCCGGTAGTGCCAAAAAATGCAAATTTACTATACACCTTCAGAGCGAGAGCGGGCCACAAAAGACTGTCACCGAAACCCAAAAGATTTTTTGTCCGTCCCTCGCAACTCCCCGAGGGGTGTAGAAGGTATTTTGAGCTTGGTCTGGTATTGATGGGGGTACCGACCCTGCCCGGTATCGGAAGAGAGTGCAGAGGAATGCTTCGGAATCACGCTGATCTCAAGAACCAGTTACGTGAATTGTTTACCAACCGAGGCTACTCAAGAAACTGCTAATTTGCGTCGGGTTCATGTCGCACGCATGAGAACAGTTGAGAGCGGCCAGGATGACCAGGTAAAGGCAGTTAAACAGGTGGAACTGCTGCGTAGTCACTGTCGCGTCTTATACCACATTCCCGTGCGTAGCAACTTTTCGAGAGTATGTTCAATACCGACCTCCGTCCAGATCAACGCGTCACTCTTCAACAATGAGGGTAATTGAAGGATGACGGACAAACCGGAAGTTGAGAAAACTGGGGATCGCAGCGGAGCTACAATGATCTTGCCGGGCGAAACGGAAGCGGGCTCTGCTGGGAAGCAACCAAGTCGAGGGATAGTTCGGCGGGCTCATCGAGACGACCAACGCCCGAAGCCGCTGCGCGTTAACGTCAACCCTTGGGCGTCCGAGTACCGTTCCTGCGCATCTACCCTTGCTTTTCAAGACTTCGAGCAGAACCAATCGGGCGAATATAATTTGGCGTCCCCAAGGGGATTCGAACCCCTGTTATCGCCGTGAAAGGGCGGTGTCCTAGGCCGGGCTAGACGATGGGGACGCTATCGGGGCAGGTACTCTCACAATCTAGCAAACCGCCTCGCCCGGTCACGGTGACGCCAAATTTTCTTTTCGCTCCCGCCTCAAGCGCTTAGGCCAAAAATCCGCCCGCGCGCGAACGCTCAGTCCTTATCCTGCAGGCAGGTTTGATACTCAATGACCGCCCAAACATCTCCTCGCACCCGCGCCGACGTCAATCGCGCTAATAGCCAGCATTCAACCGGACCTACCTCATCGATCGGGAGAGCCCGTTCCGCACAGAATTCGTTCAAGCACGGCCTTTATTCGAAGCAGTTGATCCTGCCGGGCGAAGACCCGGCCGAGTTCGACGAACTCCGCGCCAGCCTCCGCACCGAGCACCAGCCCGCCAACACCACGGAAGAGATCCTGGTCGATGAACTCGCCCAGCACTTCTGGCGCATGCGCCGCTTCCGCGAATTCGAAGCCCGCGCCTTTCAACCCGAAAATCTGGACGACTGGAACACTAACGGCTTGATGACTCTCATCCAGCGCTCCATGGCCTCCGCCGAGCACAGCTTCCATAAGTCGCTCGCGGTTCTCGCTAAACTTCAAAACGCGCGTGGCTTCGTTCCTCAAAAAGCCGTCTCGGAAGAAATCACAGCCGGAGAATCTGGCTTCGTTCCCTCAAAACCGCCCGAGGATACTGCCGCCGAACCCACACCGGCTGGCTTCGTTCCGCATAAAACAGCCTTTGAGCTGGGAGCTTTCGAATACATGGACTGCTTTCCAGAGGACATGGAGGAATATGTCGAATCGAATCGCCAATTCAGGGAGTAGCCTTTAGGCTGCATTCCATCAGTCTCTGCCTTGACAATTCTTCTAGCGCAGACTAGCGCTGAGTTGGTCGCGCACCGGACCTTTGCAAACCGAATATTTCCCGGCTTGAGCCCGCCAGCCTCTCGCTTCTTGCCCTCGGCGCTTTTGGCTTCGTCGGCCTTGCGGTGAAGCGCGCGCCAGCCGGAACGCAAATCGAAACTCCTTAATACCCGAGCGATTTTACAACCCAGCGTATGCGCTCGGCACTCGCTTTCAGCCCCGCTTCCTCCTGCGCCGCCATCGGCAACGGAATGACACTCTCCACTCCGCAGCGGTCCACGATCGCCGGAACAGACAGACAAACGTCCGAGATGCCGCGATAATCCTGGAGCATGGAGCTGACGGGCAGCACTCGTCCTTCATCGTGAAACACGGCCTCGAGAATGCTCACCGCTGCCAGGCCGATCGCGTAATTCGTCGCTCCCTTACCGGCAAGGACTTGGTAGCCGGCGTTCTTTACGTTGTCAAAAATCTCTTGCTTCTGCTCTTCTGTCAGCGGCCGGCCGTGCCCTTTCACATGCCACTCATCCAGCAATACGTTCCCTATGTTCGCGCTCGACCACAACGGAATCTCCGAGTCGCCATGCTCGCCCGCTATATACGCATGCACGCTCTGCACCGATACACCAAAATGCCTCGCTAGCAAAAAGCGAAAACGCGAGCTGTCCAGCACCGTACCCGATCCAAAGACACATGCGCAATCACGGCCAGTGATCGCGATCGCAATCTGGGTCATCACATCTACCGGATTCGTGACCATCAGGATCAACGCGCTTGGGGCCACGCGCTGCACCTTCGGCAATAGATTGAGGCAAATGGCGGCGTTCGCTCCGGCAAGGTCCATCCGCGTCTGACCGGGAACATGAGTCGTTCCGGCAGTGACCACCACCACGTCGGATCCGGCAAGTACCTCGAAATCATCCGACCCCTCCACTTCGGCCATGGGCACAAACATCAGCCCATGGTTTAGATCGAGCACCTCAGCACTGACCTTCGATCGCGTGGGGTCGTAAAGGCTAATCTGCTTCGCCACTCCGCGAATTAGAGCAGCATAAGCAATCGTCGTCCCCACCCTACCCGCGCCGATAATCCCAATCTTGTTCTTGCGTTGGGATGGCTTATAGCGATGCCGTTGCTCCTCTGCCCTCTGGGTCGTATCATCTGGCATACTAGTAACCTCTCACTTTCGAACCGAGAACTGTTGTAGTCGCCGGCAATAGAGGACCACAAACATGAGAAAAGCAATACCCCTGGGCCTGTTAGTCTTGACCCAATCCGGATGCATAGGCGTCGGCTACACTAGCAGGGGCGGCTGGTTCATCTGGCCTGGCGGCTTGGGCCTCATCGTCCTCTTCACATTGCTTTTTCTCTTTTTACGGCGCGGAAGGTGATCCACACCCTCGCACGCAGTTGTCAAGTGCGATCAGCCCAGAGGGCAATCTGCAAGACTAGCGACTGCCTCACCGCGACCAAGATCAGGTTGAATCGCGAGTTCCAGGACACAGACGGCGTTCAAGTCGATTGGCGGACGATTTCCTTCGGCGTCCCACCTGACGCAGACGACCAGTGAAGAGTGAAAACGCGCATCGCAGTTGCGATACCGACTTAAGCGTTCAATGCCGTTGACATGCGCTTTATTGCTTCATCGATCTCGCTTGTGCTCCCGAATCCTATGGTCACGCAATCAACACCTGCTTTACGGAAGGCATAGTTCAATGCTGCCTGGCGATCGTCCGGATTCTTGAACTGACCCTCACCGACTAATTTCATGCTGATGATGCCCGCACCACCGGCTTTCGTCCGCTGCATGTGATCGACGACGAACGGGACGTCGCCCTTATCGTCGATGTCCTGCATCGACGGTGTATCCATATGCGTGCCGTTGTGGTTCATACGGATCATTGCTACGTCCAGAAACGTATTGCCCGGAAAGGCCGCAAGAGCCTGTTTGCCGTGCACCGACGCCCCATGAGCCATCATGAGCTTCTTTTCTTTCGCCTCTTGGAAGGCGTCCTGCAGGTGCTTCGTTTCTTCCGGCCAGTTTGGGCTGCGAACACAATGAAGAAGCATGATGTCTACGTAGTCTGTGCCCAGTGCCGCGTTCAGCCGGTGGACGGCTGTCATCGGATCTTCCGAGTGATGCACATCGTACTTAGTCATCAGCCGGTAGGAATCGCGCGGAAGCCCCTTCAACGCGATCGAAAGCATCTCCGGCATCCCGTGATAGGCATCTGCCGTCTCGAAAAAGCGGATCCCATTGTCGTAGGCGTAGCGCACCAGCCGCGTGAACTCCTCCTGACCCAAGTGACGCTGCTGCGCACCGGAGTGTGTTCCTGTTCCGAGCGCCAGGCGTGTCACCTGTACGTTTGATTTCCCCAGCATGACCCAATCGGTTGCGGCGGCCTTCGGTGAAACGACGGTGCCGGCAACCGCGGGTATTGCAGCAGCAGCCAGGCTGGCTTTCAGAAAATCGCGTCTGGATGATGGCATGGGTCCCTCTGCGGATCACGCTAACACAGTTATTTGAGCCTCCCGGTTGTTGCGGTGTGAAGCTTCCGCGCTTCAAATGGCGTAACAGCTGCCAATCAGGAGTGAGCCGGTGCGTTCGGCACGAGCTCGGTCGTCGTGCAGTTGGGCAGGGTTCCGGGATTTCCCGCCTCATAGTAATACCCGGTCCACAAGCGCGTCCCGTCGAGCGGGATGCCGCGCCAGACTGTCAAGTGGACGCCGTCGTTTGCTCCGCAAGCGCGAAACGTGTTTTTCGCGTGAGTTTGGTCCAGGTCGGCTTGCACGCCGGCGTTTTCCAGGAGAAAGCTGCTGGACCCAGCCGCGCCCAGAACTGCGATCAGAGGGATAAGTTTGGGAATGTTCGACGAATTCGGCACCGAGATCTCATAGTTACTCATCTCCGTGGCCACTTCTTCGGTTATGGGGCAAGGACTGGGACTCGGACCGGAGATCTGCGCCTCGACAAAGCTCTGCGGAGCTATCGGAACGACGAGGATTACGGGGCTATTCGCGGAAACCGCCCCGTTCTTAATTGAGACGCACGTTCGCGAACCGGTGTGGACGGCGATTCCGATGCGTGTTGAGTAATCGACCGGTGCTGATCCGCTTACGGCAGCCTGCGAGTTAGTTTCGGTGGGCTTCTTGCCGCACGAGAGAAGGAGTACGGCTATGGTTGCAACGGTAGCCGCTGTTCGAATCAACAACGAAGTGCGCATAGTCCTTAGACGCGGGATTCTGTCCTGCGTCCAAAACTTTTCCTCACGCACTCCGCGCAAGCGCACCCGCCCCACTCCTCCGCCCTCGGCAAATTGCCTATGGAGTGCAAGTCTGGAAACTGGCGCCAGGAGGACACGCCTCGAATAGCGACCAGACGAAGTCACGCCGGATCCATTCGCGAGATGGCAGCGGTTTGGGGTAGCCGACCGGATTTTCCGTGCTTAGGAACTTGATACCGTCTGTGCCGTCGCTTTTCACCGACGATACAGCGTGGCAGCTTATGCAGGACGATTGCTTCAGAGGTACGCCGGCATTCTCTCCCTCGATGACGGAATTTCCCAATAGGGTTGGGTTTCCATCCTCGCCGACAAAATGTATCTGTACTGCGTCAAGGCGGTAATTCTTCCATTCGGGCGCAAGATGCGCCGCTGTCATTAGATCTGCCAGTTTCGGCGTCAAGTTGGTGAATTTTCCGTCGGTCTTGGACGGATCAGAACCGAAGCGATCAGCGCATCCTAGGGCCACGCAGCGATAGGGGTTGGTCGTAAGATTCTGCGGCTCGAATGTTGCCCAGATCCATTTATTCAGCAGCTTCGAGATGAGATGCATTCCAGCCAGGGCGAAACAATTTCCGTTGATCACTTCGACATGGATACCTTCCCGGAAGCCTGGAGGAAGGGCGTTGCAATTTAGACCGATGCTTGACAGCTCTATCCAGTCCGCCTTGATCTCTACCGAGGCCTGCGGGAATTGTATTTCGCCGCGAGTAGCGGCCAATTGCTTTTGACCGCGGCGGTTCCATATGTTAGTACCGGCTATGTAGTCTTCGGTTGCGCCGTTCTCCCGAACTTCCTCGCAGATCACTAGCTTCTTCTGATCCGGAGGAGGAATGGACGCCGCATTACAGTTCTGGTCCGCCCCGCCGAGCAGACCCGGAATTATTGTGGTGAGGCCCGGGTTTTTAGCCAATGTGAGAGTACTGGCATGCAGCAGGCGTGGTGAGGGGGACATCTTCGCAAGCGAATTGGGCACCTTCAAAACTTGCGCCGGGTTCAGCGGATACATTTGCGCCTGTTCGAGCCAGTTCTCCCAGACAACAAATGGATATTCGGCCTCGTTAACCGGACAGGTTGCGGCGACCCAAAGTCGCCAGGCCGTTTCATCAATAGATGAGCTGGTCGTGCTCGGCGGTGAGCAAGGACCCTCCTTCCGCTCTAACGAACTATCCTCATCCTGATCGCTCGACGGCGATTGAGCGGCATTCGCACTCGCGAAGGCCGTCACTGGGGAGGGCCGGCGGCCGCTCCGCAGAGTAAGTGTGGACGTTACGGGTATCGACAACAGAATTGCTGCCGACCAGATGAGTGAGACTTTCACAGCTTATCTCCTTCCATTACTCCTCAGCCAAATCGGTTTCCCGATTGCAGGCCTGTAGTTCTAAGGCGAAAACAGTATATCCGATTTCCTCAATGAACGGGACAGATCGAATCGCCCGTTGTCCATCGTGCTAACTCGGGCGGCTTTCTGCCCGGCACACGCCGGAGCGTATACTTGCCTCTATCGGGACGACATGCCGGGAGACTTCGGGTTTCTGAGCAAGCGTCAAACCGATGGTACGAAACCATCTCGTGTGATGTGCGAGTGACTCTCATGAGCGACCCATTAGCTACCTATCTGCACGACCATCTCGCCGGATCGAATTTCGCTACAGAGCTCCTGAAAGACCTTCGGGAACAGCACCCCGGTGAACCGCTGGGCCAGTTCGCCGCGGCTTTACACATCGAATTGGAGGAAGAGCGCCAGGTACTGCAGCGGATCATTGAGCGGGTGGGCACTGAATCCTCTGCCCTGAAGGAAGCGACGGCCTGGATGGGCGAGAAGGTAAGTCGATTCAAGCTCAGGCGCGCCAGTTCCGGGGAAGTCGGGACATTCGAGGCGCTGGAAGCGCTGTCGCTCGGTATTCTTGGAAGAGTTAAGCTGTGGCGGGCTCTATCGCTCATTGCCCCAATCGATGTCCGAGTACGCGGCGTGGATTTTGACGCACTCATCGCGCGCGCTCAGGCGCAGCACGCCCAGGTGGAAGAGCGCCGTTTGCAGATCGCGGCTACGGCTCTTCAACCGTCTCCGGAGTAGTCCGGCACTGGAGATGGAACGGTGCGGATTCAGTTCGCTAATGTGAAGTTCACGGTGATTGTCGTCAGTACTTCTACCGCCTGCCCGTTCAGCATGGTTGGCCGGTACTGCCATTGCAGAATGGCATCTCTCGCCGCGTTTACCAGTAACGGGTGGCCGCGCACAAGCTGCAAGTTTTCCACCCGGCCCTCCTTGCTGATTACGGCGGTAAATTCGACGGCGCCGTGTACTCGCGCCGACTTGGCTAGCGCGGGATAAACCGGCTGTACCCGGTGAATCACGTTTGCTTCCGCCACAATTCCACCCACGCGTATCGGGCCGCTCCCCTTGGACTTGGTCGGCAGTGGCGGAGGAGGTGCAGACCGCAGGTTCTCGCCAGGCGAACCAAATAGGAGAGCGTTGTTCCCGGCTGCCTCGTCTGCCGTGACTCCCAAGCCAATATCCGGAGCTGCTGGAGCTTCGTTAATCATCGCTATATGCTTTGGAATTACAGATGGCGCAACCAGTTTCGAAAGCTGCAGTGTCCGCGTTACGCCCACTTTCCGGATTCCTACAGTCGGCGGCTTCGGAACTGACGGCGGCGGCGGAGGTGCGGTCAGCATGCTCTTGAGCTGCGCGCTCGGCAAGGACTGCGTGTAGAGCAGCGGGACTAAAATCAGTAGACAGATTGCCGCAATCTGCAACAGCAGCGATAATGCGACAGTGTACGGCTTTCTCGTTTGCTGAGCGCCGTCGACGAAAGTTTGGCTAAACATAGTGACTCTCTTTCTCCTGAAATATTCAAAAGAGTCACGATCGTGATCTTGTTACCTCTTCAGACACCATGCTTCCGAGACAAGTTCCCGTATTCGCCGCTCTTCTCTTCCTGCTTGCGATCTCAGTAACGGCAGCGATCTTCGAAACCGGTCTACCCCGGGCGTGCAAAATCGCCGTGCTCGACTACAGCAAGGACGGTCTACTCGACAGCTTCCCGGTCAACAGCGGATTCGTGGACCTGTGAGAATCAGGGAGTGCAGTTACTCCCGGTGTTTCTCATATGAGCGGCGGACGGATCCTCGTCGTCGAAGACGAAGAGAAGCTGCGGCGGGTTATTCAGCTCGAACTGGAATCGGGTGGATACGAAGTGGACGGAGCGCCAACGGCAGAGCAGGCCCTGGCGCTGGCAACCGTAGCGGATCTGATCGTGACGGATCTGCGGCTGCCCGGCATGGACGGTCTCGGCTTGATTTCGGAGTTGCATGCGAGAGGCATAGGAGTGCCGGTCGTCGTAATGACGGCGCATGGCTCGGTGGAAACTGCAGTGGAAGCGATGAAACTCGGCGCGGCGGATTTCCTGCAGAAGCCGTTTTCGCTTGATCACCTGACTACGGTGGTGGGCAAGGTGATGGCGGTCCAGAGCCTGCGCACGGAAAACCAGCGTCTGCGCGAGCAACTGGACCAGCGCTATCAATTCGACAACATCATTGGACGCAGCGCGTCGATGCGCGAGATCTTCCAAACCGTGGAGCGAGTTGCGCCAACGCGGGCCACGGTGCTGCTGGCCGGCGAAAGTGGAGTTGGAAAAGACATGATCGCGCGCGCCATTCACCAACACTCGCCCCGCAAGAATCATGCGTTCGTCAAGATCAATTGCACCGCTCTGCCCGAAAACCTGATGGAGAGCGAACTGTTCGGCTACGAGAAGGGCGCGTTCACGGGCGCTAATACGAGCAAGCCGGGCAGGTTCGAACAGGCGGATAAGGGCACGGCTTTCCTCGATGAGATCGGCGACGTCCCATCTCACATCCAAGTGAAGCTGCTGCGCATTCTGCAGGAGCGGCAGTTCGAGCGCTTGGGCTCGAATATGACGCGCAACGTGGATGTACGCATCGTTGCGGCGACGAATGTCGATTTACGGGCGGCGCTCGAGCAGGGGCGCTTCCGTGAAGACCTTTACTACAGACTTAACGTAGTCCCCATCAGCGTGCCGCCGCTGCGGGAGCGCAAAGAGGACATTCCGTTTCTGGCGATGTACTTCGTGCGGAAGCTTTCAGCCGAAATTGGTTCGAGTGCGAAAGAGATTAACCCAGCGGCCATGGACCGGCTATTGGCACACACCTGGCCGGGCAACGTGCGCGAACTCGAAAACACGATCGAACGCAGCTTAGTGCTGGCTTCCGGCGAGGTTTTACAAGCGGCAGATATGCGGATCGAAGCACCACGGAACGGCGGGGCGTTTCCGGCCGCGCAGCAAAGTCCGATTCTCCCCGAAGGCGAGACGCTGGAGCATTGGGAGCAGATGATGATCCGCGAGGCGCTGCGGCGGGCGAATGGAAACAAGAGTCAGGCAGCGCGCTTACTTGGTTTGACCAGGAACGCGCTGCGCTATCGGCTCTCGCAAATGGGAATGGATAGCGGTAAGGATGAAGGAGAGCAATAGCCCGTCCGCCGCTCGCAATTCGTTTGCCCTCACCGAGGCGCTGTTTCTGCGGCTGCTGGGCTTTATCTACTTATCTGCGTTCGCCTCGTTCTGGCCGCAGATTGTAGGTCTAGTAGGTTCGCGCGGAGTCGCTCCTGCTGCGCGGTTGATGGCGGCGATGCACTCGCAATTTGGCGGTAGCGCGTTTTTCTATGCGCCTTCACTCTTTTGGTTGAACACGAGCGATACCGCGCTCATTCTATTTTGCGTCTTCGGGTGCCTGGCTTCTGTTCTGATGATGCTAGGCATCTTTTCGCGGCTCGCTGCGGCGCTGTGTTTTATTCTCTATCTGTCGCTATCCTCGGTCGGCCAGCCTTTCACCGGGTTCCAATGGGATGCCTTGTTGCTCGAGGCAGGATTTCTTGCTTTGTTTGCCGGCGCACCCTGGCTCGTGTGGGCTTACCGTCTCCTGCTGTTCCGGCTGATGTTCGAATCGGCTTGGGTCAAAATCGCGTCGCACGATCAGAACTGGCGCAATCTTCACGCGCTGCGCTTTCATTTCATGACGCAGCCGCTGCCTGACCCCATCGCTTACTACGCGTATCGTTTGCCGGGCCGCCTGCTCGATGCTTTCACGGCAGCTACGCTGTTTATCGAGTTTGCCGCACCAGTGCTCCTGTTTTGTCCGCGCCGCTTCCGGCAAGTGGGCGTGGCGCTGCTCGTGCTCCTTCAAGTTGCGATTCTGCTTACTGGAAATTACGCTTTCTTTAACTTACTGGCGCTTGCTCTCTGCCTATGGGGGCTCGATGATAGCGTGTTCGCGCGCCTCGCACCAGTCGTGCGCTGGAGATTCCCACACGACGGCTGTCAGTTCAATCTCCCTGTTGTTCGAAAAGTCGGGAGTGTTGCGGTGACAGTTCTGATCGTTCTCGGCGCGATGCAGTTGCTCGATTCGCTCGGAGTTGGCGCGCGCAGGGCATTCTTGAAACCGCTCGCGTGGGTGCAGCCTTTTGAAATCGTGAACAGCTACGGTCTCTTCGCGATCATGACCACCACTCGCCCGGAAATCATCATCGAGGGCTCCAACGACCAGGCGAATTGGCGCGAATATCAGTTTCCTTTCAAGCCGGGCAATACTCATCGCGGTTTGCCCTGGGTCGCGCCGTACCAGCCACGCCTCGACTGGCAAATGTGGTTTGCCGCGCTAGGTGATTACCAGAACAACAATTGGGTAGGCGGCTTGATGTACCGCATCCTGACCGGCGAGCCATCTGTCTATCGCTTGCTCAGCGCGCCGCCGTTTGTGAAGCCGCCCCGGTATATGCGGGCGCTGCTGTACGAGTACGACTTCACCACTCCTGCTGAGCGCGCCCGCACCGGAGCCGTTTGGCAGAGACATTTAAAAGATGTGTGGTTCGGCCCAGTTTCACTGACTGGTCAGTGACGTAAGATATGATGCTGGCGATATAAAACATGATGATCGAACCATCGCCCCGCAGACGCTTTCTCTCCTCACTCGGCTCATTCGGAGGCGCCGCCGCGGCACTTTTTACAGGCGAGCAGGCCGCGGCACAAGCGCCTGCTCCGGGGGCGACCCCGCCTGTGATTCCCGGGTACGCGCGGAGGGCGAACTATCAGACGCGCAAGCAATCGAGCTTCGACCGCACCGGCGGCAACGAAGACTTTTGGCACATCGCGCCGGGTGAGAGCCTGGACGTATTTCAATCCGAAGGGCCGGGCATTATCACTCATATCTGGTTCACTATTAACTCGCGCAGCCCGCATCATCTGAAAGAGCTTGTAATGCGCATGTATTGGGACGGCAACTCGCGCCCGAGCGTGGAAGTGCCGATCGGAGACTTCTTCGGACTCAATCTGGGCGACTACTTTCTGTATCAGTCGGCATTTATGAATTGCTCCTCGATTAAAGCGCTGAATTGTTACTTTGCGATGCCTTTCAAGCGCTCGGCCCGGATCGCGGTCGCGAATGAGGGCAAGCAGCGGGTCGATTCGTTCTATTCCAATATCGACTATAAGCTTGTTCGCGCGTTGCCTTCGGATTCGCTCTACTTTCACGCGCAGTACCGGCAAGCCACGCCAAACAAGGCTACTCAGGGAGTGAATAAGAATCTGGACGGGCGCGACAATTACGTCTTTTTCGAGTCACGGGGCGCGGGTCAAGCGATCGGCGTGACCCTTGGCGTTCTTCAGAACACAGACAACTGGTTCGGCGAAGGCGACGAGATGATTTTCATCGACGACAATTCCAAACCCGCGATCACGGGCACGGGCACGGAAGACTATTTCAATGGCGCGTGGGACTTCGGCGTGACGAATCCCTTTGCGAATCTTTATAACGGATCGCCGTACATAGGCAACGGCGAGCGAGCCGGTGGCCGTTACTGTCTTTACCGCTGGCATGCCGATAATCCGATTGCGTTCGAGCGTTCGATCAAGTTCACGATCGAGCATGGACATGCCAACGATCGGGCGGACTGCTTCTATTCGACCGGCTACTGGTATCAAAGCGAGCCGTTCACCGATTTTCCGGTACTGCCTCCGGCTGCGGAAAGATACCCGGCGCTGAAGGTCGGTTGAACAACGTATATTAGAGACTATGGACCCGGACAAGCCAATCGACAAGCTACTCGAAGGAGTTCGCCGCTTTCGCCGCGACGTTTATCCCAAGAATCGCAAACGTTACGAGCAGGCAGTCTTGCAGCCACAGCGTCCGCATACTCTTTTCATCACGTGCGCCGATTCGCGTATCGATCCCGAGCTAATCACGCAGTCCGGTCCGGGCGACATTTTTGTAACACGGAATATCGGCAACCTGGTGCCCGCTTACGGAGTCGTGCTGGGCGGTGTTTCCGCCGTGATTGAGTACGCAGTCCAGGCACTTGGGGTAAGCCAGGTGGTAGTGTGCGGCCACACAGACTGCGGTGCGATGAAGGGATTGCTGCACCGCGAAAAGCTGGCGAGCATGCCGACTGTGAATTCCTGGCTGCAAAACGCCGAAGCCGCTCTCAGCATAGTGGACGCCCGCCATACCTTTGCGACCGAAAGCGAAAAGCTAGAAGAACTGATCGAAGAAAATGTGCTGCTGCAGTTGAATCACCTGCGTACGCATCCTTCGGTGGCCGGAAGAATGGCGCAAGGCAAGCTAACTGTTTACGGCTGGGTCTACGACATCGGGAACGGGAACGTGAATGTGCATGAGGTGGCTACGAATAAATTTGTTCCGGTCGCGGAAGAACCGGCGCAAGGCACTTCGGCCTAACTGGTCAGGCGCATGTTGACCGGATCCCAGTAGATGATCTTTTTCTCGAAGTAGCTTTTGTTGCAGGCGAGACTCGGGGCGGCGGCCCGGAAGCCAAAGACCGGGTCTTCATTCAGGGTTGCGGTCCCGCGCATTGCGTCGAAGAAGTTTTGCATGTGCACGACATGCGCGTCATAGTTCTCGGGTGCCTGGAATTTGATCGGCGCAGGTGTCTGTTCTTCCTGCTCGGCTTTCGAATACTTCTCGCTATAGCGCTTAAGAAGCGCGTCCTGCATGGCCTTGGGATAGGTATCGAGCGAGTCCCAACCACCGATACCTGGAGCTTTGGACATCACGTGCTTCGAAATCGAAAAGCCGTCCCAGTCCATATTCATCACGCCCTCGCTGCCGACGAATCGGGTGACGGACTGCTCGCCTCGTCCGCTGGCGAAGTCGACGCGTAACGTCAATTGAAAGGCGGGATGCTCGGAAGTCTGCGGATAATCCATAATGGCGGTCATGACGTCGGGAACATTGCGGCCGTCTTTCCAGTAGGCGAGCTCACCTGAAGCGAAAATCCGCGCTGGTCCTTTCGCGCCGATGACTCTATGGACGCCGGAGATGAGATGAACGAAGAGATCGCCGGCAACGCCAGTTCCGAATTCGCGGTAATTGCGCCACCAGAAGAATTTCTTGTTGTCGTATGGAATCGACGGGCCAAGCGCGATGTAGCGATCCCAATCGACGGTCTCGGGTCCTGCATCGAGCGGCATGGTGTATTCCCAGGCGCCGAGCGCGCTCTGCCGGTCATAGGTTGCTTCAATGCAGTTGAGCTGGCCGATAGCTCCCGCCCGGTACTGCTCGCCGGCTTTGGCGAAGGCCAGGCTGCTCACCCACTGGCTGCCGACCTGCATCAACGCACTGGTCTGCTTCTGGGTTTCAATCACGCCGAGGCCTTCGGCGATTTCCTTCACCATTGGCTTCTCGCAATAGACGGCTTTTTTCTTTTGCATCGCCTCAGTCGCGATGTGCGCGTGCCATTTATCGCAGACAGCGATGATAACGGCATCCACATCGGAACGGTCGAGGATGGCGCGGTAGTCTTTGGTGGTCGCGAGATCCTTGCCGTACTTTTCTTTGGCAGCTTCGAGGCGGCCGGTGTAAAGATCGCAGGCAGCTACGAGTTCCACGCCGGGAATTTTCAGTGCCGTGGCGCAATCTTTGTTGCCCATGATGCCGAGGCCGATCGCAGCAACGCGGATCTTGTCGTTGGCCGAGAATTTACGGGGCTGCTCGGCCTGGAGCGCGCGAGATAGTGGAACGGAAGAGGCTGCGGAGATAAGAAAACTACGGCGGGACGATTCGATGGACATCGGTTGCTATCGTATCTAAATTCAGAATCCTTTTACGAGCGCGTCGATTCGCTGAAGGCGCGACCAGAGGTCGGGAAGATCGGCGAGAGGGAGCGAATTGGCTCCGTCGGAGAGAGCATTCGCAGGGTCGTCGTGCGTTTCGACGAAAATGCCGGCAATGCCGATGGCGGCGGCGGCGCGGCCAAGCGGCTCAATGAATTGCGGCTGACCGCTCGAAGAAGCTCCGCCTGCACCAGGGAGTTGCACGCTGTGAGTTGCATCGAACACCACCGGATAACCGGTGGAAGCCATAATGCGGAGACCGCGCATATCGACCACGAGATTGTTGTAGCCGAAAGAGGAGCCGCGCTCGGTGAGAATGATCTGCTGGTTGCCGGTGGAAGCGACTTTTTCAGCGGCATGAACGAAATCGGCTGGCGAGATGAACTGACCCTTTTTGATGTTAACGGCGCGGCCCGTCTTGCCCGCTTCGACAAGCAGATCGGTCTGGCGGCATAAGAAGGCAGGGATCTGGAGGATGTCGACAGATTCGGCGGCAATGGCCGCTTGTGCAGGCTCGTGAATATCGGTCAGGACGGGGGTGCCAAGCTTGCGGACTTCGGCAAGAATGCGCAGCCCTTCCGCGAGGCCGGGCCCGCGGTATGAGTTGACGCTGCTGCGATTCGCTTTATCGAAGGAGGCTTTGAAGACGAAGACGCCAATGGATGCGCGGATTGCTTGCGCCATGCGAAGCACGTGCTCTTCAGATTCGATAACGCAGGGACCTGCAATGAGAGCCAGAGGTGATGTGTTGGAAAAAGTAACCGGACCAGCGGCGACGCGAACGCTCATGCGTTCTGGAGAACTTGAGTTTCCGAAAGGTGGGCGCGGCGTTTTTGGTCGCGACGCCTGAGGGCGGCTCCGAGAAAAGCCGTGAAGAGCGGATGCGGCTCGAGCGGTTTTGATTTGAACTCGGGATGGAACTGGCAACCGAGATACCAGGGATGGCCTGGCAGCTCGCAGATCTCGACGTAAACTCCATCCGGCGTTTGGCCGGTGAGCCGGAGGCCATGGCTCGAGAGCGTCTCTTCAAACTCGCGATTGAACTCGTAGCGGTGGCGATGACGCTCGCTGACATCGGGCATGCCGTAGGCTTGTTCGGCGAAACTTCCGGCTGCCAGTTGACACAGATAGGCGCCGAGGCGCATGGTGCCGCCGAGCTCGTCTACGCCCTTCAGTTCGCGCAATTTAAAGATCACACGATAGGGAGTGGCGGGATTGAACTCAGTGGAATCGGCATCCACCAGGCCGCAGACATTGCGGGCGAATTCGATAACCATGGTCTGCATGCCGAGGCAGATACCGAAGTAGGGGATCTGGTCTTCACGGGCGCAGCGGATGGCGTTGAGCATGCCTTGAATACCGCGCTTGCCAAAACCGCCGGGCACGAGAATGCCATCGAAGCGGTCGAGAACATTCCGGCAGCTTGGGTATTCCATCTGCTCGGACTCGATCCACTCGATGTTGACGCGCGCCTGATGGGCGATGCCGGCGTGCAGCAAGGCTTCCTTTAAGCTCTTGTAGGAATCTTCGTATTCGACGTACTTGCCGATAAGGGCGATGCTGACTTCGCGGACCGGGTTATTCATCCGGTCAAGCATCTCTGTCCAGCGCGAAAGATTGCGCTTGCCGGCGTTCAAATGGAGGAAGTGCAGAACTGTTTCATCGACGCCCTGATCGGCAAAAACAAGCGGGATTTCATAGACCGACTGAACGTCTTTGGCGGTGATGACAGCTTTGACATCGACGTCGCAGAAAAGCGCGATTTTTTCCTTGACTTCATCAGGGAGAGAGCGCTCGGAGCGGCAGAGCAGGATGTCGGGCTGAATACCAATGGAGCGCAGGTCTTTCACGCTGTGCTGGGTGGGTTTGGTCTTGAGTTCTTGCGCGGCGGCGATCCAGGGAACGAGCGTGAGATGAACAAACAGCGTGTTGTCGCGGCCTTCATCGTGGCGCATTTGCCGAATGGCTTCGAGGAAGGGAAGGGATTCGATATCACCGACCGTACCGCCGATTTCGACGATGGCGACATCCATCTCAGCGGCGACTTTGCGGCAGGCGGCCTTGATCTCATTGGTGACGTGCGGAATGACCTGCACGGTTTTGCCGAGGTAATCGCCCCGGCGTTCGCGAGTAATGATGTTTTCGTAGATGCGTCCGGAAGTGAGATTGTTGGATTGAGTAAGCGGCGCGTGGGTGAAGCGTTCGTAATGACCGAGGTCGAGATCGGTTTCGGCGCCATCGTCGGTGACGAACACTTCACCATGCTGGAAAGGGCTCATGGTGCCGGGATCGATGTTCAGATAGGGATCGAATTTTTGCAGAGTGACACGGAGTCCGCGACTTTCGAGAAGGCAGCCGAGTGACGCGGCGGCGATTCCTTTCCCAAGCGATGAGACAACGCCACCGGTGATGAATATGAATTTAGGCATGAGTGTTGAGAGGGGCAGGAAGGGGCGGCTCTGGCGTCAATGAGAAGAGCTGGTGAACGCGCTGGAGATCATCGGGCGTATCGACGCCGAGCGATTCGTATTCAGTCGGGACAACGCGGATGCGGTAACCATTTTCAAGGGCTCGCAACTGCTCGAGGCGCTCGGCCTGTTCGAGCGGTCCCACGGTCAGGTCGGGATAGTGGAGCAGGAAGTCCCGGCGATAGACATATAGGCCGATGTGCTTGAAGTAAAGCTGCGATGTGGTCTCGCCGTCGCGCTCGTAAGGGATCGGGCAACGGGAAAAGAAGATTGCATTACCAAGCAGGTCGGTGACGACCTTGACGATGTTGGGATTGGTGACATCGGCCGGATGGTAGATCTGTTTCTTGAGCGTTCCCATGACGACGGAATCGTCGCCTTGCACGGAGAGGATGGCGGCGTCAATGGCTTCGGGATCGATGAGCGGTTCGTCGCCTTGGATGTTGACGTAGAGGGCAGCGGTTTCGACGGAAGCAACTTCGGCGAGGCGGTCGGTGCCGGAGAGATGCGACGGGCTGGTCATGCGCACACGGCCCCCAAACTGCCGCACGGCGGAAGCGATGCGCTCGTCGTCGGTGGCTATCAGGACGTCGTGGAGATAACGCGACATCGAAGCGCGCTCCCATACATGCTGGAGCATGGGCTTGCCAGCGAGAGGGGCGAGAGCTTTACCGGGGAAACGAGAAGAGGCAAACCGGGCGGGAATCACCCCGAGAATCCGCGTCCGCACGCTCAAGTGTAGCACGCAAAAAGGAGTCTTTCGGGATGCCGATTTTTGCCGAACGAACTTCCACACGTCCCGATGGGTCGGGCTGCGGCGGCCAAGAGTGGCCGCGTTACGAGCCAGGTGACAGAAAGCTGAAATTTTGTTTGTACTAGGGCTGCATGGCGTTAGGTGCGGTTGAGGCGGGCTGTGAAAACGGGCTGAGTGGATACTTTCGGGTGTGGGGAAGACTCCGGAAGGCAAGGCCAACTCAAGTAAGAATGCACTCAAGCATGGCATGCGGGCGCAGAGTGTACTGATTCTGCCGGGCGAGACGCAGGAAGAGTACGACAAAGTAGTGAGCGGCTGGAATGAGTATTGGGAGCCGGCCGATTATCAGGAAGAAAAGCTGGTCGAGACGTTGATTCGGAACGACTGGATGCACCGGAGAGCGCAGCGCTGGCATCTGGCGGCAGAAGCCGGGGCGGTGGGAGAAGACGGCTTGGGTCCGATGGATTGGACGGCCGAGCAGCGGCACAACATGGAGCTGACGCAGCGCTACAAGACGTCGGCGGAGAGGGCGTTTTCTATGAGAAGTTCACCGTTGTCAATGAGTAATAGTTGATTTTCTTCTGTGGTCACGACGAAAACTGCTCCGCACCTGATCGCTTTTCCTGATATTGCGGACAATCGCATGTAGTTCGGTGACGTTGGCAACGATTACTTCGTGTCCGTACCGGGCCAGCTGCTCGCTGATCCAAATGGAATGTGTTCCTGCCTCGATTGGAATCCGTGCTGCCGACACGTCCTGGAAGTGTTTACCAACCGAAGTGGCGGTCGTGCGAAAACGCCCTTCTTCGACGACTTCTCCTTCTTCGTCGAGGATGCAGTAATGACTTTAACGATCGCCAATGTCGATTCCGATCGTGATCGTACGGGCGGCGGCTTGTCCCTTGGATGGTCGTTTTTTTGGGATTGTGGTTTGTTTACGCATAGTTCAGTGTGCCCGCTGAGCACTTCTCATCCCATTTGAAGGAAGCCGAGACGGAAACTCCACGTTATGGGTTTTCAATGCTGCGATTCAAGAAACGGAACGTGGCAGGAAGCAAAAGCTTGGGTTTTGAGGAGTTGGAAGGAGAAGACACGTGAGCCGAATCGTGGAAGGCGCACGTAGGACAAGCGCACCGGAGTACGCCAAGCATTGGAGAGATCTGTAACGAAAGATCATGCTGACTTAGGCCGCCGTTGAGTGAAGACTCGGAGGAGAGCGGAAACGAAGTTGTGAAGCGGTCCATCGTTCCAGAATCAGCATCGGTCCATGGCAGTGAGGACACAGCCAAGTGACACGCTGGTGCGGTTGACGTTCACTTCTCATGGGGGCTGCTGGTGGCAGGACATCTGTTGCAGCAAGCAGACGGAAACATAGGGGCAGCAATGTGCAACGTTTGCGCGTGCTAAGGAAGCCGAAGTGACGAATGCGCACAAAGCCTGGCGGGAGAACATGTAACAGAAAACGCCGCAAGAACTCATTGATATGCAGAGTCATGAGTCGCTTCTCATTGTGGTGCGCCGAATCGCGCCAGCGGGAAGTTATACCGTTCCGGCGGGCGGCGAAGTCCGCGCAAGTAGCACTCAAGTTCAGCCAGCAGTTTTGGGCTGAGCATGACATCGCGGTCCTTGCGGCCCCTTCCGCCTTTGACGTGAATGACCATGCGTTCCTTGTCGATGTCGCTGACTGCTTCCGATGCGCCAACTCGGCGCGGCGTAAGCCAGTCGCGTACAGAGTCATCAAAAGGATTCGGTAAAACAGCGTCGGAGCCGCCTCGATAAGCCTTGCCACTTGCTCCGGGCTTAGCACCTTAGGAAGCCGAAAGGTCTTGCGCGGATAAGGTGTTTCGGCAATGGACCATGGCCTCCGCAGCGTCGCTACAAAGAAGAATCGGAGCGCGGCGGTTCTCTGGATGATGGTGTTCGGAGCCAGTTTTCGTTCGCGGAACAAATACGCCTGATACTGGCGTAGCTGGTTAGGGCCGAGTTGATTCGGTGGACGTTTGAAATAGCGCGCTAAGTCTTCGATCGTTTTGACATAAGCACGTACCGTACTCTGAGAGTAATTACGACGCTCGAGTTCTTCGAGCACCATTTTTCTGAGCTGGGTCACCGAGACCTCCTTGTGTCCCGACACTATCCCAGCTTTCATGCTGCCGCTTAAGACGCCCACGCGTAGCGTCTGCCGCTTCGGCTTCGTTCAAGTCGCATCACGTCGGCCAACGGCGGGGTGGCGCGTCATGCGGAGGTTCTTGCCATCGGCGCTTGATCTGCTTCCGACTCGTTCGTATAGATTTGGCTGAGGCGACAGCAGCAAAGAGTACGGTAGGTGAGGGTCAGATCAGGGAGTCTGCCGTCAACGCGTGGGACCGCTCGTCCGATGCCGCCTGCGACTGATTAACGCAGCCATGCAGACAAATCCGACGGCGACGATGCCCAGCGAGGCCGGTTCGGGAACGGGTGACGGGCCTGGCACTCCGAGCTGCTCCGTTGCCGTGAACGTTCCGCCGGAGGTTATAAGGCTGTTGCCGTCCTTCGAGGCATACGAGCCGACGCCTTCGAACCAGAAAATCTGGAAGAAGCCAGGTCCGAAATTCTCGAACGCCAAACCATTTCCATCGAGCAGTGTGGGGGTTGTGCTCGTGGGGGTGTAAAGGAGATTATCATTACTATCCTCTTGTAGTCCGCAGCAACTGCCAGGGTCCAACAGCTGGAGGAAGTTGGAACCAGCGAAGGAGCCGCTAATTGAGGTGATGGTGAACGGAGAGCTTGTACCTGTCGTCGTCAAGGTACCCGAGCCGCTATAGGTGCTGTCGCTGTAGCTCCAGTTATAGGTCGCCGCACCCGCCTGGGTTACCCAACTCAGCGAAACGGCAAAAATGGCGGCGACGGAAAGTGGAACCCTCAATACTTTTTGCCTCCTCGTATTCATGGCCGAAAACATACGTTTGAGCATTGCGTTATCGTATCAGGGCCTCGGCTAGATTGGTTATCTAGCGGATATGTCAGTGAAGCCACTTGGCAGGCTATTGGCCTTCGGACAGAAATGCACTAGAAACTGATCTAGGTATCAGGAAGTGGCCAAACCCTTTAAGACGGACTCGTCGTATGCCTATTTTCGCATTGCGCTACGAGCAGCGAGCGTATTGAGACGCGCTTCCCCGGACTTACGGCGGTGAAACGTACTTTTGACCGAGCTACTCCTGGATGGTCGGCCGCTCGGAGAGTGTCCGCCAGATACGGAACGAAAAGTCTTAGGTCAGTATCAGGAGCGATTCGGCACGATACACCTGAAGAAGTGGGTCGAGCCACTTTGCCGAATCGCTTTTGATACTGGGACTTGAAGGAAGCCGCGACGATATTACACCTTATGGGTTTTCAAAAGAGCGGATTGCACCGGTGAGCGTGGAGGGATCGAAAGAAGTGGACGGGACTGGGCGAGATGGATGCTGCGGGCGAGCAGGAGTTGCAGGCTGAATGAGTCGGCGCCGTAGAAGCACACGTCGAATAATCGCACCGAAGTACGGGCAGGGTCGGAGATGTGTGCAGTTGAAGATCATGCTGAGTTAGGCCGCTTTTGAGCTGAGAGTCGGAGGAGCGCGAAGGCGAAGTTGCAAAGCGCTCATTCGTTCCAGAATCAACATGGGCGCATTGCATTGAGGGCACAACCAAGTAATTGGTTGGCGTTGTTGAGAATCGTTGCTGGTTGCCGTGGTTGCCGCTATGACTGGTGCTCCCACAAGGCGGAAGCACAGCGGCAGAAGCGTGGAGCGGCTACGCGTGCTGAGGAAACCGAAGTGTCGAATGCGCACAAAGCGTGGCGGCAAGACATGGAGCAGAAACCGCCTCAGGAACTCATTCACATGCAAGGTCATCAGGCGCTGCTTGTTTTTGTGTGCGGAGTCGCGCCAGCGGAAGGTCACCTGATCATTTTCAAAGGCAGTGAGGCGGTGGTTTGAGATAGCGACTCGATGCGTGTAACAGCCGAGATAGCGAAGGGCATGCTCAGCGCCGCCAAAGGGCCGTTTGCAATAAACAATCCACTTCTTACGAAAGGTTTGCTGTATCAGCTGCGCAAAAACTTTTGGCCGCCCCAGTGGTTTTAATGAGCCGTGGAAGCCGAGTCGGCCTTGAGCAAAGATCTCCTTCATAGCCTCAGTGAACTTACCTCGGAACACCTCAGCAAGCACATCGACCGGAAGAAAGAACTTTGGATGTGATTGGATCCAGCGTGTGTGATCGAGTGAAAGTCCGCCAGCCGGCACGACACAATGGATATGCGGATGATGTTCGAGCTTCTGATTCCAACTATGCAGGACACTGAAGAAGCCGATCTCAGCTCCCAGACGCCTCGGATCGCGTGAGATCTCCAACAGCGTTTCTGCGCTCAGCCGAAACAACAAGTCGTAAACCACCCGCTTGTTCTGCAAAGCCAGTGGTGCCAGTTCATGGGGCAGCGTGAAGACAACATGGACGTAGGGTGTGGGCAGAAGCTCGCGCTGACGCGCTTGGAGCCAGCGGTCGCGAGCGTTCGCCTGGCACTTGGGGCAGTGCCTGTTTCTGCAGGAGTTGAAGGAGATGACACGATGTCCACAGCGCACACACTCATCGAGATGACCGCCGAGCGCGGCGGTGCGGCAGCGCTCGATGGCGGTCAACACTTTTAAGTGGAGCCGGTTCAACCAGGAACGATTGCGTTCGATGAAGTTCCGGCCCGCACTGCGAACGATATCGGCCATCTCGAGCGATGGCCGGTTCATCTATTCGTCGTCTTGAGCGAGAAAGGCGGCTAACTTCAGCTTGTCCAGAGGACTGGCGGTGGCACTCATTCGAGCATTGGAAAGATGCAGGTAGAGTGTGGTCTCTTCCAGGTCGCGGTGGCCAAGCAGCAGTTGGATGGTGCGCAGATCGGCACCCGACTCAAGCAGATGAGTTGCGAAGCAGTGACGAAGAGTGTGGGGATGGATCTCATCTCCAAGCTCCGCGCGTGTCGCAGCCTGACGGCAAGCCGCCCAGATCACCTTCGTGGTGATGGGCTTTTGGCCGGTGTGCCAGCGATTGCCGGGAAATAACCAGACTTCTGGTTTCCTTCGAAGTCCGCGCACGTAGGTCCGAAGCTCATCCAAGAGTTTCGGACTGAGCATGACATCGCGGTCTTTGCGGCCCTTTCCACCCTGGACGTGTATGACCATCCGCTCACTATCAACGTCGGTCACTTTTAAATGGGCCAGTTCGGCGCGCCGCAATCCGGTTGCGTAAAGCGCCATCAAAAGAATCCGGTAAAACCTGGTTGGAGCGGCATCAATGAGTTTCGATACTTGCTCTACGCTGAGGATCTTGGGAAGCCGAAAAGTCTTCCGCGGATAAGGTGTTTCAGCAATGGTCCATGGTTTCTTCAGCGTCGCCACGAAGAAGAATCGAAGCGCAGCCGTTCGCTGGTTGACTGTGTTGGCAGCCAGTTTGCGTTCACGGAATAGATACGCTTGATATTCGCGAAGTTGATCCGGTCCGAGTTGATCCGGTGGCCGATTGAAATAACGCGCCAGGTCTCTGATTGTTCTGACGTAGGTGCGTACAGTACTCTGAGAGTAATTTCGACGCTCGAGTTCCTCGAGCATCATTTTTCTTAACTGGGTCACAAGGGACCTCCTGTGTGACCCAAAACTATCCCAGCTTAGAAAACGCCGCTACAACGCCCACGCGTAGCGTCTGCCGCTTCGGCTTCGTTCAAGTCGGCTTGTGTCCTTCGTCCTTGAAGTCCTAACCATGGCGGCAACTCGCGCGCATTCGCCGTAGGTTCTTTGACCTTAGCTTCGCAAAGCCGAATTATTGAATCTGAAAAGATTCGGGCGTATCGGTGGCTATTCAGGACGTGGTAGAGATAACGAGACGTCGAAGCTCGCTCGTAGACATGCAGGAGCATGGGCTTGCCAGCGAGTAACGCGAGAGCTTTACCGAGGAAACGAGAAGAGGCAAACCGGGCGGGAATCACCCCGAGAATCCGCGTCCGCACGCTCAAGTGCAGCAAGCGCAAAGGAGTCTTTCGGGAGCCATCCACAGCGAGACAGCGTCTCCACGATTGATTCCGCGCTAGGCAGACAAGAAAGCCCGGACAGCTTCTCAGCTATCCGGACCGATATCTGAGTTTTGATTTTCTTTTATGCTGGTCGAGCTGTCACATTCGACCCACTCCGCCTAGTTTCGGGCAAATGATAGGGCCATCTATGCTCCGATGGTGACACTTTCCCCGGCCAGAATTGCAAATGATTATTTCGTCTGTGATCCTATTGCGGAGCCGTCTTCTGTAGCTTCTGGAACTCTTGCATTTCGCTCTGCGCTTTCGCGGCCTTCCCCTGTTTACGGTAAAGAGCGGCCAGCCCAAAATGGGCTTGTGCCGCGAGAGAAGTCTGCTTCTCGATCTCGAGCAGGTGCAGCCAAGACTTTTCGGCCAAAGCAGTGTCGCCGTCAAGCGAAGCGGCTTTGCCCAATGAATAAAGCGTCTCCGGCATATCGGGTTTCAGTCGATCGGCGCGTTCCAGTTCCATGGAGGCCTCTCGCACCTTTGCTTGTTGCAGCAAGGCCGTTCCCAAGCGATAGCGAGCTTCGGCATTACCCGGCTGCACTTTGGTCTCAGCTCGAAACTCTTGTTCGGCTTTCGCCCATTGTGCAGCGCCCGCATATACCAGGCCGAGTTCGAGGTGAAGGCCCGGTATGTCGGGCCGTTGCCGCAAGGCCGCTTGGAAGTCGTTTTCGGCTTGCGGGAGTTGTCGAAGTACGAAATAGTTCTCCGCCATTGCCTGGTGCGAGCGCGCTGAATCCGGATACGCTGCAATGAGGGTGTCAATCGCGCTCTTGGAGAGCAATCCGCCGGCGCGTCCAAGGTAATACAGCAAGTCCGGGTCATTCGGGCGTTTGACCAGTGCGGCGCTCAAATTGGCCACCGCTTCCTGGTATTGGCCGGTCTCGATTTGAGCAATTCCCAAGGCTTCCACAGCATGAACACGCTCCAGATGTGGGATGGCTTCCGCGGCGAATCCCTGCGATAAGAGTGCATACCCGAGTTGCAGGTGAGCGTCTTCGAGATCTGGGCTCAGCTCCAAAGCACGCTTCAAGGGCGCGATAGCAGCACCGTAGTCATGAGTCTGCATGTACTCTTCGCCCAAATCGAGGAAAGCATCCACTAACTTTGGATCGGCCTCAGTTGCTTTGCGAAAGGCCGCGATCGCCGCGTCAAAATGCCCCTGCTTGTGCGCTTCAACGCCCGCTTGCATTTGCTGGGCAGCTTCGGATGAAAAGCTCTGCAGAGCGAGCGACAGAATTAGAATTGCATGCGCCATGTTAAAGCGCGCTCTTGCGAGCGGTTAGGCGTGCTCCGGTTCACGTACTTCGAGAAACTGATTGGCCGTAACATTAGTGAGGGTCTGGCGTATACCGGAAGGCCACGCAATCTCCACGCTGGCCGTATTTGCAGAGCCGAGGCCAAAATGAAGGCGCTTATCGCTCGCCGAGAGATAACTTCCCGCCGTGGTCGCATAGCGAGTCTGCCCGTTCACGCGAACGCGTGCACCGAGCCCGTCGCGGTTGCTGCGAGTGCCGCGCAGAGTAATCGCCAGCCAATGCTGTTTGCCGCCGCGATTCATCAACACGAGAGGGTGCCCGCCAAGGACGGTCACCACCGCATCCATCCAGCCGTCGTTATTCAGATCTCCGAAAGCCAAACCGCGGCCGGCAATAGGTGTTGTGATTCCAGATTCTGCGCGTTCGAAGTGGCCATTCTGATTTAGGGCTAGAAGGGGCGGTTCGAGATAATGCAGCGAAGGGTCGATAGCCTCGACGTTATCGAGCACGTGGCTCTGCGCGACCAGCAGATCCTTCCAGCCATCATTGTCAAAGTCCTCCAGACCGACGCCCCAGCCAGAACTTCCAGCCGTCAGCGCACCCAGCCCTGTTTCCAGGCTACGATTGGTGAATAAGCCTTGGCCGTCGTTGTGGTACGCACCATAGACTTCGCGCGGCAACACGGTAACGATGACGTCAGGCATACCGTCGTTGTCGTAGTCCTGAAAGACCGTGCCCATACCGGAAAGCGGCTTACCGTCGGCGGAGAGGGCCGCGCCGGATTCGAGAGCACACTCCGTAAAAGTCCCGTTGCGGTTGTTATGGAATAGGTACTGCTGCATGCCATCGTTGGCTACGAAGATGTCCGTGAAACCATCGTTGTCATAGTCGGCGAAGGCTACTCCCAGCGCGCGGCCTTTCTTGGCTGCAATGCCGGATTTTTCGCTGACATCTTCAAAGGTGCCGTCCCCGCGATTGCGATAAAGCAGATTCGTGGTGCCGGGGAATTCCGCAGGCGGGCAGTAGGTGCGCCAGGCGCCGCCGCAGATCTTGCTGAGCCGCGTGTCCCATTGCATATAACGGGTGACAAAAAGATCGAGGTGGCCGTCATTGTCGAAATCGAAGAAGCCCGCTGAGACGGACCATCCACCGCCAGCTACTCCGGCCCGGCTGGTCACATCGGTGAAAGTGCCGTTGCCATTGTTGTGGTAGAGAATGTTCTTGCCGTAGCTGGTGACGAAGAGGTCGGGATAACCGTCATTATCGTAATCGCCGACCGCCACACCCATCCCGTAGTTGGTCGCGCCGGCATTAGCCAAGCCGGCGGATTCGGTCACCTCGGTAAAGCTGCCATCTTTATTCTGGCGATAGAGCCGATTCCAATAGCGCGGATTTCCGCGATCGAATTTCTCCGGCTGGGGCATCGACTTAGTAAGGTGACCGCCGTTCACCAGGAATATATCGAGCAAACCGTCGTTGTTGTAGTCGAACAGCGCGACGCCGCCAGGCATCGTTTCAATCAGGTATTTATCAGCGGTAGGTGAATTCTGAAGCGTGAAATCCAGCCCGTGAGGAAGTTTCGCGTCGAAGAGGGGCACGATGGCGGCGAAACTCGATAGCCGGAAAAAATCACGGCGGTTGAAGTGGCCCCCAGCCACGCGGCGTCTCATCCTCCGTTACGAGCATACCGAAGGTCGCTCGAAAGCCTTGGAGTAGATAACGGTCAGCGGAAACCGAACAACCGACGGAAATGGTGTTCGCAATTCGGCAATTGAGAATCACAATCGTCAACCGTGACGCCTCACAGGCGACTTATCGACACTGGATCGGGCCGCCCAATCGGGATCCTGATTTGGATGGCCGCCATGCCGGACATTTCAGAGCCAAAGCAAAGTGATGCTTCTATTTCGTCAAAAGAACGCCGCGTTCATCGAGATATGCTTGGACCGTGGCGGCATTACCCCGAGTATCCGCCAAAGCGATATAGCCGTCTGGACGGACCAGGTAGAGAGCATTCCGTCGCAGTCTCGCTCTTTTCATTTGCGGATCCCACGGAAAGACATGAAGGAGTAGTTTCCGCTCCGTACATATAGCTCGTGTCTCTGGGCGGGCCTCGCCGTATATATGGATCTGCCACTCCAGTGAAGTCAGCGGCGCAAAGTTGTCGGTCCAAGCGCCAGTCCCGATTATCTTCACCCACGGCAAACGGTCGCCACCATGGACAGAGCCCGCGCGTCCTTCACTGAGACTGCTCCCGCGATAGTTCACAGCCGTCTGCGAAATCATGCGAAACAACCGCCGACGCACCGCTCGGAAGGAAAACAGCAGAGGAGCCAGAATAGGGGCAACGCGCAACCGCATCAGTCGCGCGAGCGCGCCTGAACTCGTCACCGCCGTAAACACCCGATCGGTCGTCGCGACGAGCCGCCGCGCAAACGCAATGCGCTCATGCTCATAGCTATCCAGCAGAGATGGCTTGGCGTGCCCGAGCAACACGGCCGCGAGTTTCCAGGCCAGATTTGCTGCATCGCCAATGCCTGTATTCATCCCTTGCCCTCCAACCGGGCTGTGGATATGGGCCGCATCGCCCAGCAGAAAAGCTCGACCCTTACGGAAATGGTCAGCCACACGATGATGGACGTGATAGGTCGAAAACCAATTCACACCTCGCACATCCGTGCGCAGATGCTCAATGACACCCCTGCTCACGTCCTCCCACGAGAGCTTTTCGTCAGCCTTCTCGGAATCGCGCACCGTACCAATGAACCGTCCGCGAGCTTCGCCCTTCAGAGGAAAAACCACCAGGAAATCGGATCGCTCGAGAGCAATATGCAAATCGCCGTTCATCGTCTGTCCGCTAGCTTCCACATCGGCTACGTAAAACAGGTGCTCATAGGTTCCACCCGGGAATCCGACGCCCAGTATCTCGCGTACCCGCGAACGAGCCCCATCGCATCCAGCCATATAGGAAACCGTGCAGGATTCCTCGCTCCCGTCGGGCTTTTTGATCTTCGCTCGGATATGGTCTTGTTTCTCATCAAAGCTCAACAGAGCTGTACGTCGTTCGACTGCGACGCCGATATCACTCAGACGCTCAATCAGGAGACGTTCGTGCTCGTCTTGGGGATAAATCAGAGGGTAGGGAAATGGACTTACTCCGGCTCCCATACCGCTAAAGTCAATGTGTGCTGCCTGTTTGCCGTTGGCCCAAACATTCGCCTTAGTCGCCCAACGTCCTTGCTCGACAACGGCATTTGCAAAGCCTAGCTGGCCGTAAAACTCCAACGTCCGGGCCTGAACGGCCAGAGCGCGCGATGTTGTTCCCACTTCCGCGGTTTGGTCTAGAATTCTTACCCTGATGTTCAGCCGCGTCAGCCAAAGCGCCAATACCAATCCCGTGGGACCCGCGCCGACGATCAAGACATCTGTACTGGGCAGTGACGATGTATGTTCCATTCCCGTCTGATCTCGCGATTTCGAGTTTCTTTAAAAGCTTGAGGAATTCTCAGGGTTATGCAAACAAGTGTATGCATACCTATGATTGCATAAAGACAGTTACACTGGAAGTGCAGAGTGCTCAGGATGAACAAGAAGAAAGGTCCCAAGGGAATAGGGCGCGCCATTCCGCGGCGTTCGGACGCAACACGCGAACGAATCCTAATAGCTGCGCGAGAGGCGTTCGCAACGCTGGGATACGAGCGTGCGACTGTTCGCAAAATCGCCGGTATGGCCCACATTCACCCTTCCATGGTGATGCGTTATTTCTCAAGCAAAGAGAGACTGTTTACTGTGTCCTCGGTGTTCGATCTTCACCTGCCTGACCTCTCGCGGCTACCACGAAAAGATCTTGGAAAGTCCTTAGTGCGAATATTTCTGGATCGATGGGAGTGCAAGGGAGCGGCCGGCGACCTGCCTGCGCTGCTTCGCCTTTCTGTGACTCATCCCGACGGCCGCAAAAAGGCACTTTCCGTTTTCACGAAGCAGGTCAAGCCAGCTATTGCGCGAGTGGCCAGGTCGGGTGATCCGGCAAGGAGTGCTGCTCTAATCGCAACCCAGCTTGTGGGCCTTGCTTTTCTGCGATATGTCTTACGTATGCCGGGTATCGTCAACTTGAGCCGCGATGAGATCGTGAAACACGTCGGGAAGACGCTGCAAACTTATTTGGATGACAATTGATTTTCACGACACAACCATCAACCGTTTCAGTTATTCTGAGGCGAATGGGAAAGCCAATCAATACCGTAGTTTTAGTCACCGGAGCGAGCACCGGTTTTGGACGCGCTGCCGCCGAGGCTTTGGCGCGACGGGGATATACCGTTTTCGCCGCGATGCGCCACTGCTCCAGCCGGAACGCTTCGCACTGCGCAGCTTTACAATCGCTGGCCGGGCTCGAACATTTAGCCCTGCAGACATTGGATCTGGACGTCACTCTTGAAGAATCCGTAGAGCAAGCCGTCCAGCAGGTCCTGAGCGGCACCGGGCATATCGACGTAGTGATCAATAATGCCGGGGTGGCAGCGCTGGGCGTGACTGAGGCGTACACCATCGAGCAATTCCAGGAGTTGTTCGACGTCAACCTGTTCGGAGTAGTTCGCGTCAATCGCGCGGTATTGCCCGCCATGCGTCGTCAGCATAGCGGACTGCTCATTCACGTGAGCTCCGCGGCGGGGCGCATTGTTCCTCCCTGCATGGCGGCCTACTGTGCGAGCAAATTCGCGTTAGAGGCCCTAGCCGATGCTTACCGCTTCGAACTCACTCCATTCGGTATCGACTCGGTTATTGTGGAACCAGGGATTCACCGAACACCCATTTTAGAGAAGTTTCAGGGCCCGGCGGACCAGGCCCGCGTGGCCGATTACGGAACCGCAGCTGAATATGCGGTGCGAGTAAAGAATGTGTTCGACACGGCCAACAGTGCGCCTGAAACGCCCGGCTCCGACGAAGTGGTCGATGCGTTCGTTCGCCTGATCGAGACACCTCCCGGCGAGCGGCCGTTCCGAACCGTTCCCACGGCCGCCCTGCAACCGCTTCTCGATCCATTCAACGCGGCAGCAGCAGGGTTGCGAGAGGCCGTCGCTCAGATTTTCAACGTGCCCGAGCTTACCGCCCTGCATTGATCCGCCTGCCCGCGCCGGGCTGGAGCGGCATTCATCCACACCGCCCTTCCGGTAACATCCCTGACCTCTACACCCGGAATGTCTCCAGATCGCGCGTCATCTGAGCGTTATCCGGAAACTGTAGTAAATCCCTGGGGGACCTACTTATTCCTCAATCGGGAAAACGAATTAACCCGCCGTAGTTGCATCAATTCTCGGTTAGGTGACGAAGCACATACAAGTAAATGTAGTTCTCAGCGACCTTGATCCTTACCATTACGAATCAGGGGAGTAGTACCCGATGCTGCCGCGAAAGTCGCCAAAACAGTCTCTGGCACACTATCATGTTTTAACAGCCTTGAGTATCTTGCCGGCTTTTGAGTAAGCGTGAATAACTTCGCCCAACCGTCGTCCGTTCATCCCCGGTTCTTACTGCCGTTACTGCTGGCTATCTCTCTCACGGACCTGTTTTTCGCCCCGTCAAATCTGTCGGCAACGTCCGCGCAACCTTCACAGGCGAACGCCGCCATTGGAATGCCGGAGGTCAAGAACTATTCAGTCCGCGACTACAACGGCGGCGGACAGGTTTGGACGATCGCCCAGGATCGCCGCGGCATCCTGTACTTCGGCGATTCGAGCTCCGCCGTGCTCGAGTATGATGGCGCTACCTGGCGAAAGATTTTTCTGCCATCGAGCGTTGTGCGCTCTCTCGCGGTCGATGAAAAGGACCGCGTGTGGGTAGGCGCGAGCGGGATTTTCGGCTATCTCGCGCCGGATGCGAATGGCACGCGGCAGTTTGTCTCGCTGCTCGATAAGGTGCCCGCGCAGGATCGCGGCTTTACCGATGTATGGCAGACGCTAGTGACCCCGCACGGCATTTTCTTTCGCAGTTACGAGCGACTCTTTCGCTGGGATGGCAAGGGAATGCAGGTCTGGTTGCCGCAAGAAAAATCCAGATTCCAGGCGCTCTCGTATGTGGGCGGCCGCGTCTACACCGCGCAGAACGGCGTCGGACTTCAGGAGATTGTGGACAATGGGCTGCGCAACTCGCCGGGGGGAGAAAGCTATGGCTCTTCCGCCAAGCTCTTTCTGCATCCCTTTGATGACGGCCATATTCTGATCTCGGCACGCGATCAACTGTTCACGCTGTACGATGGGCAAAAAGTCACGCCGTTCGTGACCGCAGCGGATGACTACCTGCGAGCGCACCGCCTCTATACGTCCACTCTACTTCGGGATGGGACCATTTGCGCGACGACCTTGAGCGGCGGCGCAGTACTTATCGGGCATGACGGCAAAGTTCGCCAGATCATCAGCGAGAGCGACGGGATCCTGGGTTCGGATGTCCTCAGTGCATTCCAGGATCGAGAGGGCGGGCTCTGGCTAGGTATGGATACCGGGGTCGCGCGCGTGGAAGTGAACTCCCCTGTTTCCATCTTTTCGCGCGAGACCACTTTGGATGTGGCGGAGTTCAACGGATCTATTTATCGTTCTACTGCGGCGGGGAAGAGCGGTGTAATGCGGATCGTTCGCGATCCACAAACCGGCCGGCCTATCGACATGCCGCTCCATGCCCCCACGCAGGCCTGGACCCTGGCTGTTTTCAAGGACCCCGGCAGTAAAGTTCCTGACCAGTTACTCGCCGCTACCAGCGAAGGCGCGATGAGGCTCGAAGGCGACTCGCTCGTTCCTCTCATACCCGCACTGCATGGCTTTTCCGAACAGTTATATGACCTCAGCGTTTCCAAAAAAACCCCGTCGCGGATATTCCTCGGGCATAGCGATGGCGTGGGTTCGATGCGCTGGGATGGACACTCGTGGATCGATGAAGGCAGATTGCCAAACCTTGTCTATTCGGCCAGGAGCGTGGTGGAGGACGCGAAAGGGACTCTCTGGGCGAGCGGCGGCGATGACCAAATTGTCCGCATCGAAGTCGCTCCGTCAGGCATGCGGGACTCCAAAGCTGAGCTGCTGGGCGTGAAAGAAGGTCTCCCCGAAGGACCGGGCTTCGCAAACTTCGCGGCGGGTGAAATCATTGCCACGATCGACCGCGTGAAGCAGCAGTACCGCTGGGATGATGCGGCTCACAAGTTTGTAATCGATAACCGCTTTCTTCTGCGAGTTGATGCACCCGATGCTGGTTATGGTCTGTACGGAGATGGTGACAGTAAGGTCTGGTCCGGTTCCTTTTCATCTGACATCCGGCGTCAGGGCCTATTCACTCGCCGGCCCGATGGAAGCTGGCATCTCGACGAGAATACTTATCGCCGGCTCGGCCGATTCCGCTTCTTCTTCTTACGGCCTGAACCCAACGGCACGGTCTGGTTTTTCGGCGAGAACCTTGTCCGCTTCGATCCGCGTGTCAAAGAAAGCGCGCCGCAGCAGTTCCCGACCGTCGTGCGGCGGGTCAATACCGGCTCACAGGTGATCTACGGGGGCGCCAGAACTGATAATGCGTCCGAAAAACGTCTGCCGCCCGGAAACAACACGCTTCATTTCCAATTTGCCGCGCTCACCTATGGAAACCCTTCGGGCACCATCTATCAATATCTTCTGAATGGTTTGGACAAGGACTGGTCTCCCTGGGGTGTACAGAAGGAAGCCAACTACAGCGGCCTCGGCCCGGGCAGCTATCGTTTCCGTGTGCGCTCCCGCGCGGACGATGGCCGTGCCGGTGAGGAAGCCGTTTACGCCTTCTCGATCCTGCCGCCCTGGTACCGGACCAATCTTGCTTATCTTCTATACGGTGTGCTCTTTTTGCTGGTGACGTTCGCCTTCTGGCGGATTGTGGTCGGCTACGAGCGCAAGAGGGCCTTCCGCAAGACACAGGAACTCGAGGTCCAGGCGAAAGTTCTGGAAGCTACTGTCGAAGAGCGCACAAGCGAAATTCGCGTTCAGGCATCGGAGATCGCGGCCCAGCGGGACAGCATCGAGCTGCTCAGCGACATCGGAAGAGAGATCACCGCTTCGCTGGACCTCAATACGATCCTCTTCAAGCTTTATGAACGCGTAAACCAGATTGTGGACGCGACCATCTTTGGCGTCGGCCTGTACCGGCCGGAAAAGAATCTGATCGAATACACGCTAGCCATCGAAAACGGCAAGCGCTACGCCCCATACACGCGTAGCATGGAGGATAAAAACCAGTTTGCGGTGTGGTCGATTGATCACCGCCAGCCGATTTTGCTGAACGATGTCGCGACGGAGTTCTCGAAGTACATTCCCGCCTATGAACACGTCGGGCGCTGCCTGGAGGACGGGAGCGTGGCGCGGCCGCCCGCCTCGATGATCTATTTACCTCTCATCGCGCAGGAACGTGTTCTGGGCGTGCTGAGTACTCAGAGCTTTCAAAAGAACGCCTACACACAGCAGCATCTCAGCCTGCTGGCAAATCTCGCCGCCTACACCACCATCGCGCTGGACAACGCGAACGCTTATGCTGTCATCAACGAACGCGAGCACCAGGTCCGCGAACGCGCCGCCGAGCTGGTGACGATCAACCGGATCACGCAGGCGCTCAGCGCGCAGCTCGATCGGGACAGCTTGATTCAACTCATCGGAAATCAGGTGCGCGATCTTTTCCATGCGCCCATCGCGTATGTGTCGCTGCTTGATCGCTCCACGATGATGCTTCATTTCCCCTACACCTTCGGGGAAGATGCGCCCTCGCGACCCTTCGGCGCCGGCCTCACGTCCCAGATCATCCGCACCGGCGAAGCTCTGCTCATCAACGAACACATGGATCGCACTCGCGCTTTGCTTGGCATCGAGCAGATCGGCCGCGCGATCGCCTCTTATCTCGGCGTTCCGATTCCGTCCGGCGGCCAAGTCATCGGCGTGATCAGCGTCCAATCGACTGACGAGGAAGGCCGCTTCAACGAAGCCGACCAGCGCCTCCTGTCAACTATCGCGTCCGCGGTCGGCGTGGCCTTCCACAATGCCAGACTTTTTGAAGACGCGAGCCAGGCAAGGCAGGCGGCTGAACAGGCCGATGCCGCCAAGAGTTCGTTTCTTTCCACCGTGAGCCATGAGCTGCGCACGCCGCTTACATCGGTGCTTGGCTTCGCTAAGATCATTCGCCGGCGGCTGGAACAGCGTCTCTTCCCCCTCATTCCGGAGGATGACCGGAAAGTTCAGCAAGCGAAGCAGCAAGTCGTCGAGAATCTTGGCGTGGTGATCAGTGAGGGAGAACGCCTGACCAAGCTGATCGATGATGTTCTCGACCTGGCCAAAATCGAGGCCGGCAAGTTCACTTGGAACATGGCGCCCGTCACCGTCTCCGAGGTTGTAGAGCGCGCCATCGCGGCCACTGCATCTCTGTTCGAAGCTAAGAGTCTTCACCTCGTCCGCGCCATCGAACCGGATCTGCCTCCCGTCACTGGAGACCAGGACCGCTTAATCCAGGTTGTCATCAACCTCATTTCGAATGCCGTTAAATTTACCGATGCGGGATCCATCACCTGCGCCGCGCTGCTACGGGGCACGGAAGTCGTCGTCAGCGTCATCGATTCCGGAATCGGCATTGCGCCCGCCGACCAGCCGAAGGTCTTCGAAAAGTTTAAGCAGGTTGGCGATACGCTGACTGACAAACCCAAGGGCACCGGCCTCGGGTTGCCCATCTGCAAAGAGATCATCGAATATCACGGTGGAAGGGTTTGGGTGGAAAGCGAGCCCGGTCACGGGAGCACCTTCTCTTTTACTCTTCCGTTAGCCGATCAGCCCGTCGAAGCCGATCTGGCTCCAGCCCGGCGCTCCGTCGATGTCGAATCCCTGTTGCGGCAGTTGCGCGAGAGAGCCGCGGCCCATGAGCCGCAAAACAAGTCAGTACTCGTCGTGGACGATGATCCGAATATTCGCTCATTGCTGCAGCAGGAGCTCATGGAGGCCGGCTATGCCGTGCGCCTCGCGGAAAACGGCCACCGCGCTCTCGCACTGATCCGCGAGGAGATTCCAGGCCTCGTGATCCTGGACGTGATGATGCCCGAGATGAACGGTTTTGACGTGGCCGCGGTGCTGAAGAACGATCCCGCCACCATGGACGTCCCGATCATTATCTTGTCCATCGTCGAAGACAAGGAACGCGGCTTTCGGGTTGGCGTCGACCGCTATCTCACCAAGCCTATCGACACCGCATCGCTCTTCCACGAAGTGGACGCTCTGCTCGACCAGGGCAAATCCAAGAAGAAGGTGATGGTGGTCGATGAGGATGCCTCCACTATCCGCACGCTCAGCGATGTTCTCGAGACGCGCGGCTATGATGTGGTCGAATCGAACGGCTCAGACTTGATCTCGCGCGCCGTTCTCTCTAAACCTGATGTCATCATCCTCAATTCGCTCCTCTCGAGCAGCGAAGGCGTCCATGCGCTGCGCTTTGAGAAAGGCATGGAGAACGTGTTGTTCCTTATCTACCCATGAAGACCATGAAGATCCTGATCGTTGACGACGAGCCGCACTTACGCACCCTGATCCAGCAGACGCTCGAAGAACTGGAAGATGACGGAGTGGATCTGTTTACTGCGAGCAATGGTGAAGAGGCGCTCGAGACCATTCGCGAAGAAGAGCCGAACCTGGTTTTTCTCGACGTTATGATGCCGAAGCAGAATGGATTCGACGTGTGTAATGCAGTGAAAAAAGAACTCGGGTTGGGCCACATTCATGTCATTCTGCTCACGGCGAAGGGACAGGAGTTCGACCGGCAGCGCGGTCAGGAGGTGGGCGCCGATCTATATATGACCAAACCGTTCGATCCGGATGCACTGCTCGCGCAAGCCCGCTCGGTGCTCGGCCTGGCTGTGCGCTAAGCGAGGCGCCTATGCCCGGTCTTAAGCTCAAAGCTCTGCTCAGCCCCAAATCGAGCGGCGCCATCGCGCTCACGACGCTCCTCGCGGCCATGGGCAACAACACCTGCATTGCCGATGCATCGGGTAAGCCGCTTCTTGGTCATCTTCCAGCGGAGGCCCACAACGGTTCCCCGCGCGCGCCGGTGATCTACGACGGCGCAACACTCGGCTTCGTGTTCGGCCCCTCCCCCGCTGCCGGTGCCTTGGCATCGCTTCTCTCGCACTTGGCCGCGCGCGAGCTTGAAAACCGCGCGCTCGCTTCCGAAGTCCTTCATCTGTACCGCGAACTCCATCTTATTGAGCAGCTCTCCGAAGAACTTGCGGCCGTTCTCGACCTCTCCGCTGTCGGAGAATCCGCACTGGCCCAGGCGCGGCGGCTCATCCCCGCCACTCACGGCAGCGTCCTTGTTTTTGAAAAGCCCGGCTCGAGTCTTCGCAGGGTTGCTTCATTTGAAGACTCATCCGATGCGGGCGGCGTGCCCGCACCGCTAGCGCCCGGTTCGCGCTTCGCCGCCGCCATTCTCGAACGCGGAACCGGCGAAATCGTCAACCATTATGGGCGTGATCGCGCGGTTGGCGCAGAGCAAAAGCCGGCCGCCTTGATCGCCGCGCCTCTACGCGCCGGGCAACGCACCGTGGGCCTCATCGCGTTAGCTAACACGGCGGAAGGCGCAAGCTACTCGGCGGCCGATCTGAAGCTGCTGAATACCATTTCTCTCCAAACTGCCGCCGCAGTTGAGAACTCGCTTCTCTGCGTAGAGATGGTGGGCGCCGCGCGCGACCGCGAGCAGCTCGCTACTATTCAACGCGAGCTCGAGACCGCACGCACCATTCAGCATCTGCTCGTGCCACGGACGTTTCCTCCGTTCCCCGAGCGCACCGATTTCGATCTGCACGCCCAGATGACCTCGGCGCGCGCGGTGGGCGGCGACTTTTTCGACTTTTTTCTCATCGATGAAGACCGGCTCGGCGTCGTTATCGGCGATGTCTCAGGCAAGGGCATCCCCGCCGCTCTCTTCATGGCAGTGACCCGCACCCAACTCAAGACCACCGCTCTGCGCAATATGCCTCCCGCGGACTGCTTTTGCGAGGTAAACCGGTTTCTTGTACGGGAACGCGTGAGCACCATGTTCGCCACCTGTTTCTATGGTCTCTTGAACCTGCGCTCCGGTGAGTTCCAGTATTGCAACGCCGGCCATAATCCTCCTTATTTGCTGCGGGCAGAGGGAAAAACGGCCGAGCCTGTCACCAATGTAGGCGGAATTCCACTGGGCCTGTTCGACGGTCCCGGGTACGCAGGCAGCTCCCTGCACCTGGGAATTGGAGACACGCTTTTTCTCTACACCGACGGAGTACCCGAGGCCCAGAATGCAGCAGAAGACGACTTCACGGACGGGCGGCTGATTGCCACTCTCGGAGCCAGCCCGTTCCTCGATTGCAGCAACTTGATCGGTCATGTGACGCGTGAAGTCACTACCTTCGCCGGAGACGCTCCTCAATCAGACGACATCACGATGCTCTGCATAAGACGACTAAGCAATGGGTTGAGCCAACTTGTAGGATCGAGCTGAGGGCCGTCGCTGTTCGGATATCTAGCCCTACCCATGTCCCGGGGCCATCAGCAAAAGGAATTTCCCCTTTAAGGCTCGTTTCTCTAAAATGCGAATTTCAGTCCAAACTGAATCAGACGGGGATTACCTACTGTGGAATTGACCACCCCGAACGTGGGGCTGCCAAACGCATTGCCGGGTGGCCCAAACTGCGGGCGGTTGAACAGATTAAAGAATTCGGCGCGGAATTCAATGTACATCCGCTCAGACGGACCGAAGCTTGTCCTTTTGAAGGCTGCAAAATTCCAGTTGTTTACGCCGTCTTGGCGAAGGTGGGGATCGACACGCGGCTCGCTCCCAAAGCCATATGCGGGAGGAGCTGTGAAACAAGCCGTGTTGAACCATTCGTTAAGTCTTTGTTCGGGGCTGCCCGATTCATTCTGATTGCACCCGTAAACGATATTGGGCCTCAAGGTTCCAATTCCCAACCCTAACGCGGAAAGCGGCGTGCCAGCGCTAGTGTTGAGCTTGATTGGAAAGCCCGTCTGGAAATACGTAGTGCCATCTATACCCCAGCCGGATACGAGCTTGCCGGTAACTCCGCTCGCACCGCTCAGGAATTTATGGCCCTTGCCAAACGGCAAATCGAGCACATAACTGATCACCAGAACCTGCCTGACATTCTGAGAAGAGAGGGACTTTTCGTTGTTGAGGTTACTCCAATCCTGAGGTACGCCAACACCGCCGGTTTGGCCATTCTCCAGCCACGAAGTGGCGGTGTCGGTGTTACTGATCAGCTTGGCGTTGGTATAAGCGACCAGCAACGTTCCTCCGCTTGTGAAGCGTTTCTGCACGGTCGCCTGCAGTGCGTTGTAACTGCTAAAGCAGCAGCTATAGCCATTCAGATTGACTGCGCTCCACTGGGGAAACGGCCGATCTAATTGGCCTTGAACGAGATGTCCTGGGCCCAGATTACCAGGCAGCGCGACGCTGAATGGATAATTCGTAACAGGTTGAGCAATCGTGACCGGCTGGCCAGCCGTGAACTGCTGTTGGGCTTGGTTTATGAAAGTATCCGGGATCTGGTTTATGGTTGGCTGGTTAGTGTTCGGCAGATGAAGGCCATGGGAGCCCGCGTACGCCACATCCGCAAAGAAGCCACCGGGCAATTGCCGCTGGAGGTCCAAATTCCACTGCTGAACATATCCAGACTTTTGCAACGTGTAGCCAGTCGCCCCCAATGGGGCCTGCTGCAGGGCATACTCCGAAATGTTGGGCTGCGGGTTCCGGCCAGGCGGGACGACGAGGCCTGGGCCGAACGGACCCGGAGTAGCGCAACTGAAGTTACCCGCTCCGGCAGCTGTCAAAGTACAGTTGGTGGCGTTTATAGTGCTCGAAGGGAATAGCCCTTGGTTGTTGCTGGCGAAGAAGGTCGAAGTGCCGCTGTTGACAGGGTCGATGTACGGATTGGTGTTGAACGAAACAAAATTCGGTATGTAGAAGATTCCGTATCCCCCGCGTAGAACCGTTTTCGAATTCGCGGCGTAGGCAAACCCTGCCCTGGGTGCGAAGTTCTTTTTCTGCAGCGGCAGGCTATTCCTGCTAGTGTTCACGCCGGTGCCAACCAGGAAGAGATCTCCTAGACAGGGACTGCCTGGCGTGCCGCTGCAGCCCGTGACACTGGCATTTACCGCGTTTGGATTGAAGTAAGTCAACCGGTTATAGCGTTCAGACCAAGTCCCTTGCAGTTCATAGCGAAGGCCTAAGTTCAGGGTCAGCTTGTTCGAGACGTGCCAATTGTCGGCAAAATACAGCCCACGATAAGTCTGTTTCCCGGCGACTGGCTGGGAAACGACGAGGTTGCCCGTCGTCTGATTTCCGAACGAAGCACCGGCCCCAAGGCCAAATCCGAGCAGATAGTCGGCAAAATCGATCCCGCCGGTGGCTCCGGTTGCGTTCCGCGCCAGACTCTGAGTCCAAGAGCCGTTGAATGAAATAATTCCACCGCCATTGTTGGTCTGAAGGTAGTTGTCTAAAGTGTATTCAAGCTGGCCGCCAAACACGAAGGTGTGACGTCCGCGAATCATGGTCATTTGCGGAGAAAAATTGTACGTGGTGTCGTAATCGGCTATGGCACTCTGGCCCTGGCTACAGCTGACGAGCGTGTCGCTGACACCCATGCACGGTGTCAGGGGATTAGCCTCGAGAGTGGGAACAGCGCTGTTGTAGGCTGCCGGCCAACCCTCTTTCGAGAAGTCGAAACCCTGATTCTTAGGCACGCGCAGGTAGGTGAAGCGGCCGACGCTTGCATTCACGCTTAAGGTGGTTGTGGGAGTGATTGCATACGTGTAGCCAAGCACCAGGCTCTTGCTGTTCGTGTCCTCTTCACAGCGATCTTTGCAAAGCCCCGTACCGAAAGGATCCTGCGCCAGGCTGAGCAGCTTCCAGTAGGTAAACCTGCCAAAAATCTGCTGCTTCTCATTGATGTTTTGGTCCACGCGAGCTACGTACTGATCGGTATTCCCACCCGAACTCGCGGCCGTCGTGAAGTTGTTCGTTAACGCGTTGCTGGTTGGCTGTGGAAATAGGCCGAGCAGATAAGTGGAAGTCGGATTGATTCGCGTGGACGGGATGATATTGCCTGGAAATTGCGCTCGGGCACAGGTGCTCGTCGCCGGGCAATTAGGATTTACGGATAGCGGATCGTAGATCGTTGGGAGTCCGGGCGCGGAAAAATCTCCCATTCTCTCAGCTGGCGTCATAACGGTGGTGGTGTAGACGGTGCCTGAGCGCAGGCGGAATCCCTCATAGCTGCCGAAATAGAAGGTTTTGTTCTTGATGGCGGCTCCGCCTATGGTTCCCCCAAACTGGTTCTGGGTGAACGGGGGCGCCTTATTGGGTTGGCCACTCTGAATCTCTGCAGTCTTATTAAAAAACTCATTCGCGTTTAGGACTCTGTTACGCAGGTATTCATACAGCTCCCCATGCAGCTGGTTGGTACCCGCTTTCGTGCTTATGTTAATGACGCCGCCAGCGAACTTGCCCCATTCGGGTCCCAGGTTGTTGTACTGAACCTTGAACTCCGAAACCGAGTCCTGAGTTGGGACCACCAGCGGCAGGTTGATATAGCCTGTGTTGAGCGGCTCGCCGTCCAGATAGATGGCGCCCTCGTTCGCGAAAGAGCCACCGATCTGGTAATTGGCGAAATCGAACGGGTTCTTGCCGACCACCGTGCCGGTCGTATTTCCTTGTGCGACCACCGACGGAGTAACCGTCGTGAGGTTAAAAATGTTGCGGCCGTTTAACGGAAGCTCATTGGCTGTGCGCTCTCCCACAACCTGACCCAGGGATGAAGTTTCTGTCTGAATCAACGGCGTGTCGCCGGTTACCTCCACAACCTGATTCACGTCTCCAACTTGAATGCTGGCGTCGATGTGAGCGGTCTGATTGACCTCTACGATAACGTCAGGCCGGGAGTACTTTTTGAAGCCTGTCTTCTCAATATCAATGCTGTACCGCCCTGGCTGCAAGTTCGGAAATAGATAGAGGCCGTCGGCTCCCGTTGTTAGCGTTCGCTTTTCCGAGGTGCCGAGACTCGTTAACGTCACCTGCGCGCCCGAGATGAGAGCTCCCGACGCGTCCGTCACCGTACCGTTGATAGTGCCATTGGTCGTTTGAGCTCGCACTGGCAACGTGGAGCATATTATCGTGATCGCAAGAAAGAAAGCGACACACGCAAATAGAGAATGGACCTGCGAGTGCAGTTTTTTCATGAGCCTTCGTCCCCCAGAGCGAAAGTCGGCGGATTACCCGAATTACCCGCCTCTTCGACTTATACGGAGCAGAACGCGAATTTGTACCAGCCTGGGTAATTATTTGCGCCGAAGCCTATGCAGAAGAGAGCTCTTGCGCAACCGTTCAAGGCCACGATAAAGGTGATGGCGCACGGTGCCAAGCGGTTGCCTGAGCTGCTGGCTGATTTCCTTTAGGTCCAATCCTTCGAAATAAAAGCATTCTATGGTCCGGCGTTGCACGTCGGTCAGTTCCGTAAAGGCACTCTCCAAGTGCTTCCGGCTTAGCCTCGCCTCAACCTCGTTCTCCAGATCTGTTTCTGTCCGAATTTCCAGAGAAGCAATATCGGCAGCATAGGTTTTCCGGCGTGCCAAATAAGACTTCCTGTCGAGCGCTCGACTCAATGCGATCTGGATGATCCAAGCCTTAATGCTGCCTTTTGATGGGTCGAAAAGCTGCGACTTTCGGTAGACGTACAAGAAGACTTCCTGAACGATCTCCTCCGCCTCGCTCGGATCGCCCAAGATGCGGAATGCGATGCCAAGAACTAACCGGGAGTAGCGGTCAAAGAGAACGACGAGATCGGTCGACGTACTCTCGGAAGTCTCGACTGCGGCGGTCGGAGCTACTGGCCTGCCGGCCCAAATAGCCGGAATAAGCGACTCGATTGAAGGGCGAGCACTCATCATTGGGACGTCGACTTCGGAGTCGATGTCTAAGAAATCAATGGATCGCGTGATGAACGGTGGTCAAAACTACTTCGGGTCCGCTAGCAACATATCACAATCCGACCGGCTGCGGGATCTCTCCACCCGAGCAGCGCTTCAGCGATTCGCATCACTGCCTCTCTGCGCTCGGCAACAACCGCCGTACGTCCGTCTAGCTTATGTCGCCGGCCTGATGTTTTGGTTCACGCAGAAGAAGTTCCCGGGATCATACTTCGCTTTGATCTCCAAAAGCCGGTTGTAGTTTCCGCGGTAGGTAGCCCAACCTGTCTTCGCCTTCCTCCATCATGAAGTTCACGTAGGCACCGCCTGCGCCGAACGGATGTAAAGCATCGTAATAAGACCTGGCCCAATCGGTTATCTTCCCGCAGTTCGCCGGATCTGGGTCTACTCCCACAATCACCTCGCTCCAGACCGCGTCGCGATAACTGAAGGCTGTTTCGGATTCGCCCACTCGATTCACCTTTCCGTTCACCGGATACAGGTGCATCGTCGATTGCCAGCTTGGCAGAAGCGCCGCGTGCTCCACATGCTTCTCGATCGCCGCATCGCCGAGTTCTCTGAAGAAATCGGCTTCCAGTACCATTGCAGACCGCTGGGGTAAATGCCATCGAACATACCCTGGAGCATCGGAAACGGCATCGGCGCGAAGAATTCGAAGCCGGCGGGCGGTAATTTCGAATCGGTTCCAAAATCGCATTCGCCTCCTCCATCGAACCCTGATAGCACCACCCAATCCCGCACATTTTGCGCAAGTGCAACTCCTCGGGGAAGGAGGCCCTGGCGGCACGCTCATCATCGCGAAGAATCCATTCATTTCTTCGGGTGCCTGGGTGATGAACTCCCGGTACCACTTCATCACGTACAGCGCATCTTCCAGAGTCCAGATCATCGGGCCGGCACAGACGTTATTAACCCCTTGCGCCTCAAATAAAAAAGGAGATTGGTCAGACCTGTAGGCGTAGCGCCACGGTAAGGCTCGCAAGGGAGCTTGAATAGGAGAATGGTGACCGCCGAAGAGCATGTCTACTCCCGCGGTAGCAAAGCAAACGGGAGAGGAAATGCAAACAACTCGACATATGGGAATCGAGCTGCACCGGAATAGGTTTACCTGTTGCGTGCGGTTAGAGAACGGACGGGAGTACCTGAGGGAATGGAAACTGGAGGACCTGGAGCGCTTCACCCAGAAACTGCGGCCAGCTGACCAGATTGCCGTCGAGGTGACCGGGAACACACGACTGTTTCGTGACGCGGTGAAGCCGCACGTGAAGCGGGTGGTGGCGGTGGATCCGAATCAGTTCCAGGTGGATCAGCCATTCGGTGAAGAAAACAGATTCCAACGATGCGCGGAACCTGGCGCTATATCTGGCCAAAGATCTGCTGCCGGAGGTGAGATGAAGGACAAAACGCAAGCGCAAGTGGCGAGTTTGACACAAACGCGCGACACGCTGGTGAAACTGCGAACGGCCTTGAAGAACAAGATCAACAACATTCTTTCCGCTCATGGAGTCAATCTGGCGAAGGAAGCGTTGTCCAGTGAGAAGGCGCTGAACGAAGTGTTGGCGATGCAGTTCGACCCGATGGTCGAGATCGAGCTCAGGGTCATCATCGATCAGATTCGCAGTCTGAAATAAGAGCATTGCCGAGCTGGAGAAGAGCATTACGGAGGAAGGCAGCAAAATGGAAGGGCACAAAAACCTGACCAGCATAAAAAAAAGTGTGTGGCCAATAGACATTGTTTCTAGCTATCTAGCCGGATGGACGGCGAGATTCGGAAACATCTTAGGTGGGTTGAGCTTTATGAACAGTTCAAGAATTTCAGCGTGGTTGCCCTGAAGTGCGGCATCTCTCGGCCTACACTTCGCAAGTGGGTCAGACGGTACGAGAAGGACGGGGTGGCTGGATTGGCGAGCCAGAGCAGACGAGCAAAGAATTCACCGGCCACAAGAATCGGCGATCGGGAACGCGACTGGATTCTCGAATTCCGCAAACGCCGGCTTGGATCACGAAGAATTCAGAACGAACTGGGGCGTGCTCATTCCTTCGAAGTGTCTCGAACAATGATAGACAAGGTGCTGAGCCGAGCCGATGCGAGGCCGCTCTTTCGGGCCAGGCTGAATCGGAAGCAAAGCAATCGTTACGCCAAGGACGTTCCGGGTGAGCGACTGCAGATGGACACATGCAAAATTGGGCCGGGACTCTATCAGTACACAGCCGTCGATGACTGCACACGCATTCGCGTGCTGGCGCTGTATTCGCGCCGCACGGCAAAGAATACGCTAGTCTTTTTGGAAAAGGTCATAGAGGAACTGCCGTTCCCTATTCAGCGAATTCAGACGGATCGTGGGCGGGAGTTCTTCGCACATTCTGTACAGCAGAGGCTACGCGAGTACGGCATCAAATTCCGACCCGTGAAGCCGGCTTCTCCTCACCTGAACGGGAAAGTGGAGCGATCCCAGCGAACGGATTTAGAGGAGTTTTATGCAACTGTGGATCTGAAGGCGGTCGATTTGGATATGCGGCTTTCCGAGTGGCAGGATCATTACAACCATTTCCGGTCACACGGATCATTGGGCGGCCTAACACCTTGGGAGAGGTGGCAGGAACTCGCCAGGATCACTCCTTGCTGGGACGATGTCGAGGCCAACTATGACCCAGCCAAGGAACGGATTCGACATCCTGATTACCGGATCGACACGCAGCTGCGAGAGATTGAAAACCGGCAGGAAAAGCTGCTTCCTTGAGCGGGGGCGCTGCCCCCGAACCCCCGAGATTTATCGCTTCAAGCCAGGATTCAAGAGGAAAAGCGGAAGCTTTCCGCTCCCGCTGAATCCCGGCCCCAAGCCGACGCTCGGGTTGCGTCTCCGCATCGCCCTATCCTTCGCCTGGGCTCAATCAGTTTACCCCGGTGCCGTGGAAACGATGTCTGTGGGCCGCACACATAAAGGGCATCGGAGCGCTGACCGGCAGTATTCTGCTGACCGTGATCGGCGTATCCATGACTCCGCCGGATTCCGCGGGGCCGCTGTATGCGCCCATAGCTGCCGTCATATGCTCGAACGAGGCTTCCAGCTGGCCCAAATGAAACAAGCTGCTTCCCAGGATGAAGTTCCCGGCCACCAGCAGCGCTGGAGCCGTGGCCGTCGTGCTGCCCGTCGCCGCCGGACGACCCACGGTCATCTCGTACAGCACAGCGCCAAAGCTAAATAGATCGGTGCGCGTATCGACCTCCTCACCGCGCGCTTGCTCCGGAGACATGTAGGCCACTGTGCCAACAGTCGTGCCCGGACTCGTCAAATGGTCAACGTCCAGCATCGCTGCGGTCTGCATGGCGGAGCCCAGACCCGCGGCCACGCCTCCCTTTTGCGGGACCGTGCCGTTCTGTTGTAGCTTCGCCAAGCCAAAATCCAGAATTTTCACGATGCCCCGGGTTGTCACGAAAATGTTTGCCGGTTTGATATCGCGGTGAATGATGCCTCTCGAATGCGCTGCGTCCAGACCGTCCGCAACTTGAATCGCATAGTCCAGCAGCCGGTCGGTTTTGAGGGGCTTGCCTTCGATAACGTGCTTCAGGGTCTGTCCCTCGAGGAATTCCATCGCGATCATCAGCCGTCCATCGCAGTTGTCGATGCCATAGATTGTGCTGACGTTCGGATGATTCAGGGCCGAGGCTGCCTGCGCTTCCCGCTGAAAGCGTTCGATGGCCTGGTTGTAATTTGGTAGTTCTTCCTGTAAGAGCTTGAGGGCGACGAGTCTCCGCAGCTGGTGTCCTCGGCCTTATACACAACGCCCATGCGCCTCCCCCGAGCTTTTCGATGACTTTGTAGTGCGAAATCGTCTGGCCGGAAACAAGCATTTGCCCGCAAACTCCTGAAAGAATCGCGCTAGTTTAGCGCAAAGATGCAGATTTGTGACGGTCTCTTACAGACGGCATGAACTTTGTCCGCGGCCTTGTGGTCTGGATCCAAACAGGCGTGTCGACGTCTCGATCTTTTCCGTAGTCTCTGCTCCACAAAGCAGACGCAATCGAACGCAGTCTAATCCTGAAAGGCATTCTGGCGCCCTCCACTCGGACTCGCTGTTTACCTATAACAACAAAAGGCCCGGACAGCTTTTACGCCATCCGGGCCTCGACTCTGTCTCTCGTTCCCTTACGCCGGCTGCGGACTTTCTCCGCCCAACAATCCAGGCACCGGGCTCGGATGCGGCCCGATCACAATGCCGCTATCCGGCGGATTCGCCGAAGGCATCTTGGGCGCAGTCGTCATTTTCGGCAGTTCCTTGCCGTTGATCAGATCGAGCACTTCGGCGCCGTCGAGAACTTCTCGCTCGAGCAGCGCTTCCGCGATCCTCACCATCGCCTCTCGGCGCTCGGCAATGACGGCCTTCGCCGTGTTGTAGCCGTCTTCCACCAGCTTGCGCACTTGACGGTCGATCTTGATCGCCGTCTCCTCGCTGTAGTCCCGATGCTGCGCGATCTCTCGCCCGAGGAAAATCTGCTCGTCCTTCTTGCCGAAGCTCAAAGGCCCAAGCTCGCTCATGCCCCACTCGCAAACCATCTTGTGCGCCATTTCTGTGGCGCGCTCGATGTCATTACCGGCGCCGGTCGTCATCTGGTCGAGGAAGATCTCTTCGGCGATACGCCCACCCATCAAAATGGCGAGCCTCGTCTCTAGATACTTCTTGTCGTGCGACAACTTATCGTCGAGCGGCAATTGCATCGTCAAACCCAACGCCATGCCTCGCGGGATGATCGTTACCTTGTGCAGAGGATCCGAGTGCTCGAGCAGCGCTGCCACAATCGCGTGCCCTGCTTCGTGGAAAGCCGTCATCCGCTTCTCTTTGTCGCTGATGATCATGCTCTTGCGTTCCACGCCCATCAGCACTTTGTCTTTGGCCAATTCGAAGTCGAACTGCGTCACAACCTTGCGATTCTGCCGCGCCGCTACCAGCGCCGCTTCATTTACCAGGTTCGCCAGATCTGCTCCCGCAAAGCCCGGTGTTCCGCGCGCAATCACGGTCAGGTTCACGTCATCACCGAGCGGCGTTTTCTTGGTATGAACTTTGAGAATGCTTTCACGCCCGCGCACATCCGGCCGGTCCACTACTACGCGCCGATCGAAGCGCCCGGGGCGGAGAAGCGCCGGATCGAGCACGTCAGGCCGGTTCGTCGCCGCAACCAGAATCACGCCCTCGTTCGATTCGAAGCCATCCATCTCGACGAGTAATTGATTTAACGTTTGCTCGCGCTCGTCATGACCGCCACCCAGGCCTGCTCCGCGATGCCGCCCCACAGCGTCGATTTCATCGATAAAGATGATGCACGGGGCATTCTTCTTACCCTGCTCGAAGAGGTCGCGCACTCGGCTCGCGCCCACTCCTACGAACATTTCGACAAAGTCCGAACCCGAGATCGAGAAGAAAGGTACGTTCGCCTCGCCGGCAATGGCCCGCGCTAACAGCGTCTTACCCGTGCCTGGAGGCCCAATCAGCAGCACGCCCTTCGGAATCCGGCCGCCCAGCTTTTGAAACCTCTGCGGCTCTCGCAGAAATTCGATGATCTCCTGTAGTTCCTCTTTGGCCTCTTCCACGCCGGCCACGTCCTTGAACGTTACTTTCTTCTGCTGTGAAGAATGCAGCCTCGCCCGGCTCTTGCCGAAACTCAGTGCCTTGTTTCCGCCGGATTGCATCTGCCGCATCATAAAAATCCACAGTCCCAGCAGAATCAGCACCGGAACCGCATTGAACAGAATGCTGATCCAGCCGCTGCCCGCCGAATCCTTCCAGGTGTACTTGACGCCCTTTTCTTGCAGCATCTTGTAAATGTCCGGGTAATTGGGAGGAACAACCGTGTGGAACGGCTTCGAAATGCCGCTCTCCATAAGCGTTCCTTGCACATCCGTTCCCGTGATGCTGGCTTCCTTCACTTTCCCGTCCTGGATGTCAGATACAAACTCGGAGACCGACAGGTTTGTAGGTGCGGGTCCTCGCCCCGTCTTGACGGCCATGTAAACCAACACGACCGCGCAGATGATAACCACCCAGAACACTGCGGTTTTTACATTAGAACTCATGAACTCACCTTCTTCTGGCCTGAATCACGGCCAGCTCTGGTTGGGGGATCCAGATTAACCCTCATATTTAAAGACGTTTACTGAAGCAGTTTCGATTCATAGGCGCTCTCCCCAAAGCCCCTATTCCTCAGCTCCGTACACCAGTTCGACTTCGTACGGCTCCAGCCCGAGCCGCTCGAACTGTTCAGCCGCTCCACATCCTCTTACCCATGCAATCTCTTGGCCGCAAAGCAAAACAGGCCAATGCCGCCGCTCCCAAAGCCGCACGCGGTGTTCCTGGAAAAGAGTCTTTACCTTTTGCGGTTGATGGCCCGAGCGATGCAACTCATCTCCCGGCTCCCAGTTCCGCACAGTGAGCGGCTTTTCTGTTAGGTTCTGACCCTGCAACTGGACGTGTTCGATTCTTACTTTCCCGGCTTTCTTGAAACTATCATAAAGTCGCTCTCGCCGCGTGACGACATTCACGCAGATGCGCCCAGCCCCGAAAGGAAGATCGCGAATTTCTCCCAGCTCGAGAGGTACCCGGTAGCCTCGCTTATCGCTCGCCAGTTTCCCCCGGGCGCTCAGTAGCAGCCAGTCAAAAGACCGCAGCGCATCCGCATCTGGAACCTGTAGACGATCATGGCCCTCGTCCGACCCGCAGAGCGCCAGAATCGCCTCCACATGTTCGAAATCCAACGCTTTCGAACCCTCCGGTCGAACCTCGCTCAAAGCCCGCCGGATTAGCCGCCTTCGCATCGCCAGGTGCAGCGCGTTAAGCTCGCCAATTTGAAAAATCGAACCCAAACGAGTTTGTTTGGTAATTTTCGGGCAAAGCCGCTCGACCTCCCGCGACCAGTAGTCTTCTTCCGCCTGCGCCACTGCGGCGGTCCTCGCCAGAACAGCTTCCAGATTGACGTTGAAATCTTTCGCCAGCGCCGGAATCGTCTGCTGCCTCAACCGGTTACGGGTAAATCTCAGGTCCGCATTTGACGAGTCTTCCCGCCACGCCAATCCTTCCGCAGCCGCCCACTGCCGCACCTCTTCGCGGCTCGTCGTGAGTAAGGGCCTGATGAATCCCTCTCGCGTAACGGTTCGCATGGCCGCCAAGCCGGTCGGCCCGGTCCCACGCAGGAACCTATGCAAAACCGTCTCGGCCTGATCGCTTCGCGTATGGCCCAGAGCAACCAAACTCAATCCATGCGACAGCTGCCATTCCGAAAAGAATTCCCGCCTTTGCCGCCGCGCCTCTTCCTCGAGATTCCCCTCGCCTATGAAAGATTGCTTACTCAGAAATGTCAGCCCGAGAGAATTCGCCAAGCTGCGCACAAAAGCCTCATCGCCGTCTGACTCCCCGCCCCTTAAATGGTGATTGACGTGGAGCACAGTCAATCCCGCTCCGAAGCGGCCAGCCAGCCGCTGGAGGACATGCAGCAGTACAACTGAATCGGCGCCGCCCGACACCGCCACGCCCACCTGGGCACCCTGCCCGAGCATGTTATAACGAGGGATGATTTCCGCGACTCTTTCGACCAGCGTGTCAGCCAAGCCTTCATTCTAGGTCGCTCCCCCTCCTCAATTCCTCATGCGACTGAACTCTCCTTTGAATGAAGAGAAGCTCCACCAACTTGCTGTCGGCATCAAGGTCCTTCTCATGGATGTCGATGGGGTCCTTACTGACGGGCGCCTGTATCTCGTCCCGGATCGCGAGGGCAACATGGTCGAGACGAAAGGGTTCGATTCGCAGGACGGGATCGCGCTCCGCTGGCTGTCCTGGTTCGATATCGCAACCGGAGTAATCAGCGGACGGAACTCTCCGGCGACTGTCGAGCGCGCGCGCCAGGTCGGTATGAAGTGGGTATTTCAAGGCCATATCGAAAAGATTCCGATTCTCGAGCAGATTCTTTCCGAAGCCAAGGTCGATCCACAGCAGGTCGCTTATATAGGTGACGATTTGACGGATGTGGTCATCATGCGCCGAGTTGGGCTGTCCTTTGCTACGGCCAATGCCCGCGCGGAAGTCAAGCATTCCGCCATGGCCATCACGGATGTGCCTGGCGGCCAAGGCGCCGTTCGCGAAGTGATCGAATTGCTGATGAAAGCTCAAGGCCGCTGGGACGGTCTCCTTGCAAAGTACGAGGTCACAGTCTGAGCGAGCCTTCCCCCGGCAAAGTTGGTTTGCTCATCACAACAGTCAGCGGCCCTGGAGTTCTCCACCAGCTGACAGGTGTTATTGCCGAACACAACGGCGACATTCGTTCGGTTTCGATTGTGGAAGATCAGCCGGTCGACACGCGAGTTTATTTCGAGCTGGATCTCCCCGGCTCTCTCGAAGCGCTGGTCGAGAACATATCGCAACTTCCGGTCGTCCTTTCGACCGTGCCGGTGCAATCGCTTCAGAAGATTTACGGCAAGCGCATCATTATTGTTGGGGGCGGCGCGCAAGTTGGCCAGGTCGCTCTTGGAGCGATTTCGGAAGCAGATCGTCACAATATTCGCGGCGAGCACATCTCGATCGATACGATTCCGCTGGTTGGTGAACATACACTCGCGGCTGCTGTGCGGGCCGTGCGGCGTTTGCCTCGTGTTCGCGCTTTGGTCTTAGCTGGTTCTTTGATGGGTGGAGACATTGAAAACGCAGTACGGGAGGTTCGCTCGGAAGGTTTGCTGGTCATCAGCTTGAATATGGCCGGAAGCGTGCCGGACGCTTCCGACCTGGTAGTCACCGATCCGGTTCAGGCCGGTGTCATGGCGGTGATGGCCGTAGCCGACACCGCCCAGTTCACGATCGACCGGTTACACCGACGAGTGTTTTGATGCTTACTTTATTTCGAAACGGAACTCGCGCAACAACTCGTGTTCCGCGCTCGCGCTGGGAGCGTAAAAACGCAAGAAGTACGTTCCCGGTTGTGAAATCTCCGGCAGTTTCACTTCGGCGCGTTCATTGCTTACTGTCGTCTGCCCCTGCCAGACATCCGCTCCGGTGCCGTTGACTACCTGCACATCTACTGGCCCTTGCGGGATATCGGTCGTGTCCAGGTGCAGATCGAGTGGACGCCGCTGGGGTAAGGTGGCCGTTTCCATGCCCCGGCAAGTCGCCAGGCTGGCATCGGCGCCGTCCGCGCCGCGGCACGCCGAGAGATCACCTTCCGCCACCTCGCCGCTCTTGGCGCCGGGAAGCTGCGCATTATGCTGCGCATAATGCGGTACGACAGCTAAACCGACGGCTAATGCAGCGCAGGCCGCTCCGGCCCACGAGAGAGAGGAGATGCTAAACCAGCCCTTCCAGAAAGATCGTGTCGAATGCAGTTCCTTTTGGATACGTTGCTCTTCAGCGGTAACCAGGGCCGCCTTCAAGCTCGTAATTTGTGATTCCAGCGTTTCAAGGCGTGTGATGCAGACGTCGCACGCGAGTATATGCGTTTCGAGGACTTCCAGCTCGTTCTCTTCTGATCGTTGCAGAAGAAAACGCTCCAGCGCCTCTTCGTTAGGATGATCGAGATATGGTTTTGTCATACGGATGAGTAAGGCGTTTCGCCTTCACCTGATATCTAAGTGCAGGCTACCCTACCTGTGCTCTCACAAATACTGAGAAAATTCCGCTACTAGCCAGTTTTTTCTTACCTATTTCACCAAACTTAGCCTTAGCTCGCGATTTAAGCAGCCTGAATTGAGTCTCGGTCAGATCCATATCCTGACAGATCTGCTCCTGCGACTGCTCCTTGAGATAAAACCGCACCAGAATGTCGCGATCACGCTTGGAAAGCGCTGCGAGAGCGCTCTTCATCAGCTCCGCTTTCTCGCGTCCGATGGCCTCCTGCTCCGGGTTTAGAGTTTTGTCGGCGACAGCTACGCCGCTTTCGAGATCGGCCTGTTCGCGGCGCGTATGTACCGCGTTTTCGATATAAGCCGCCACTTGGCGCCGTACTACTGTTCGCACAAAGCCCATCAGGCGCTCAGGTTCACGCAGATCCCCTCGCTTGATAGCGTTTACCACGATCAGAAAAGTGTCGTGGACTTTGTCTTCGAGTTCCTGTGGCCCCAGTTGGCGGCACAGATAATAGCGGATGCCCCGGCTGAACAACTTGTACAGGTGTTCCATTCCGGCATCTTCACCGGCTTTGATCTGGGCCACCAGCATGGCCCAATCCACTGGGGGAAAGGTCTTCGTGTCTTTATCCCGCTGTTCCTCGACTGGTTCCGCGCCATTCGCCGCGGGCGTCTGGCTGAGTTTTTGTTGAGCCGCTACCATAATCTGGTCCATTACTCCTTGGAAATTATTGAATAGGCAGCCCAGAACTTGGGTGAGCTACGATACCCATCCCCATGCCCCATGTCTAGCTGCGCCTGCTGCAGCGCCACGGCAGCACGCTGCGCCAGCGTGCCTGATGAAGCTGCGTCAAAATGACTGTAAAAAGAAGAAAAGAAGCGGCCGGAATCATCCGGCGTAGGCCACGCGCTCACCACTACGGCCGAGGCTCCGGCGAGCAGCCATGCCCGGCTGAGACCCATGAGGCCCGCACTCGGCAGGATCTCGCCCTTTTGAGACGAGCATCCGCTCAGAATCACCAAACTTCCCGGGACTCGCAAGGTGGCGATTGCTTCCGGCGTCAGTAACTCCGGCATGTCGTCTTTGGTAAGGCTTAATGCAAGCGCCGCCTGGGAACTCTGCCCACGATTTTCAGAATGGCTCGGATCGGGGCTTACAACATGGACTGCGAAGTGGAGGATCTCGGGTCTTTTAGCAGTTGCCTTTTGCAGTTCTGCTATGGTCGCTTGCTGCCCGACCAGGATTTCCGATTTCGCCATTCCGCTTTCCTTAGCCGCCGCACGCACTTCATGATCACTGCCGGCCAGCCGAGGTAACGCCAGAGCAGCCCTGCTTGTATCGGGTTGCACCTTCACCTGCTTGTTCTGCCGGGCATCGGCAATGTTGTAAATCGGATCTCCTATTCCCACAAACCGCCTCTGTGCTTTTAACTTATCGGCTGAAAGCAGGAGGAGTTCACCAGGAAGGAAGCGAATGTTGTGCGAATCGCTAAGGAGTTTTCCGGCGGGGCTGCCCGACAAATCTGGAAGAGCCGCAAACGGTACCCCGCTCAGCAGCACAGCGTCGGCTACTATTAGCCATTCGGGCTTCTGCCAGATGCTTGCCGTCAGACCGCCGAATAGCTCCTGGCTCAAGCGCCGGCCGGGAACATTGGTATCTTCCCTGGATCGAACCGCTTGCGAGAACTGTTTCGTAAGACTACCGATCACGTCTTCCCCAGCTAGTTTGTATACGTTCACTTGATCTTCGGTCACGGTCCAAAGAAATGAGCTGTTCTTGCCCAATGAAAAACTGAGCAGTACTTGAGCCCGGGATAAGCGTGCTTGGATATCTCTAAGTGAATTCCGATGCGAGATTCTCTCGCGACTTTGCATCGATTCGTGAGGCCTAAGGCCATATTCGTTCTCGACGTTCCCAATTTCAAGCCGGACCTGCTCGAGCTTCGCCTTATCTTCGGGTCGATCGTCACCGAGCGTGACACGCGCCTGGGCGGACTGCAATTCCGAGAGGAGATCAAAATATTGTGGCGGCAGCTTGAGCTTACGCGATAAGGCGAGGGTAATTTGCTCACGCAAATTGGCGGCCCGGTTCTCGGCGAGGGCCTCGAGAGCCTCGCGCGCCAGCGGCGGATTATGCGTACTGATGGACATATCGGCGGCGAGTTGCGCGAAATCGTGGTAAACATCATGCAGCACCACTACAGTTCGCGTACTCGTAGCATCTCCTGGCAGTGCGCCTTGTCGCCACTCTGTCGCAGCCTCTACTGCTTGGCGGAGTTCCACCAGCGCTTCGTTTCTGCGATTCAGTTTTTCGAGTAGAACGCCGCGAATGTGCAGCGCATAAAACTTCGGTTCGGTTTTGAAGGAATCGCTCTTCGATGCGAACGCCTGGTCAATCAGCGCGAGCGCTACGCGGTAATTCCGTTTTTGGAGCTGCAGCTGGGCCTGGTATTCGTAATTGACTGCCAGAGCGTCTCCATCGTGAGAGCTGGATTCAAGCAGGAAAGCCTTATTTAACGGTTCCTCAGCCTTTTCTGGAGATTGCGCAAGCAGCAGAGAGTAACCGAGTTCTTCCCATAGATTGGCTTCCAGGTGACCCAGCCCAGCAGCATGTGCCACATGTATTCCGCGTTGATAATTTCGCTCGATTTGTTCTAAATCCTGGCGCTGGGCTTGCTCGTCGCCGGCGACGCGCGCGGCTTCGATTTTGCTGCGGTAGCGCTCGGCCTCGACGTTCGCGTATATGAGGAGAGCTTTGACCAAGCGCTGTTTGACGGGACTGTTCTTGAGCAGGTCGGCTCCACGGGCAGCCTCTTTGCCAGCTAGCGCAAGATCGCCGAGTTGCAGGTAAATGGTGGCAAGGTTGATCGAAGCCCCTCCGGCGGTAGAAACGTCATCTATCTTTAGAGCTACGTTACGAGCAGCCTCTGCTGCTTGCTGCGCGCCGCGATAATCGAACAGTCGGATCCGGCATGCACTTAACGCAAGAAGAGCCTGGCCTTCTGAGCTTAGGTTGTTTGCGCGGCGGGCGAGTTCCACAGTTCGCGCTAAAGTCTGCGTAGCTTCTTGCATACGGCCGTTGCGCACGAGTTCGCGTGCCTGTGCAAGGCTAGTTTCGACGGCCGTAGGGCCAGAATGACTCTGATCCGCAGCAAGCAAAAAAATTGGCGAGATTACGCCTAAAATGGAAATGGCTAAAGGCAGACACAAGACGAGTGACCGCTGAGCCCAAGGCTTTATTGACAGAAATACATCCAGGTAAATGACTTTGCCTGGATGTACTCTAGCACTGTTGGGAACAAAATACCAAGTAAAAATTACTCGGTTTCGTAAAATGCCAAACTTTTTCTTCTAAAGTCAGAAAAGGAGTGTTAGCACTTTAACGATGATATCGACTATTACTGGGTGATGCATTGCTTTGTTGGTTCTCCTGTACGTGATTAAAGCTTCCGGAATGCCATAGCCTTTCCGGAAGCTAGAGTACTTCTAAACACCTAAAAAGGAAGGATTTATTCGTGCCCGTACGGCGGGGGCACGCAGCGCATCCTGGCTGGCGTTGCGGTTCGGGTCCCGTTCCGAGACTGGGAAGGGGAGTGTGTTCCGAACCGGCATTCGCACGGAGGGGATATAAGCTAAAACCCGAAAACGAAGTGGAGGAAGTGAGTGATGATATCGACGATTACTGGGTGATGCATGTCCGTTGAAGTTCCTTTCGCACACGACGTTAGCTGGCGCTAGAACCGGTCCGGTCTTGGTTTTCTGTCCTAAGTAACTGATTTGAAGGTAAAAACTTTTTTTTTAATTTTTGTCACCGGAACCGCAGCGTGCCTGAATTCGGCGAAAGGTATACTCGTGAGGGAAGCAGCAGCCTGTCCGTCCCATTGTGTTCTCATCTGTCGTCCCGGCCCACGGCAAGCCTGAGCCAAGCGAAAACAGAAATAAATGTTCGATAGCTTATCCGACAAACTGCAGCGCGTTTTCAAAAACATGCGCGGCGAAGGCAAACTCACCGCCGTCAATATGGAAGAGGCTCTGCGGGAAATCCGCGTGGCTTTGCTCGAGGCCGACGTTCACTTCAAAGTCGTTAAGCAGTTCATCGAGGAAGTGAAAGTCAAGGCGATGGGCGAAGAAGTACTTAGCGCCCTCTCGCCCGGCCAACAGGTTGTCAAAATCGTGCGCGACGAGCTTACTAAGATGCTCGGAAGCCACCAGTCACGGCTTCGTTTCGCAAATGAGCCGCCAACGGTGATGCTGGTAGTGGGTCTTCAGGGCTCGGGTAAGACGACCAGCGCCGCCAAACTGGCGCGCTTCCTGAATAAGGAAGGCAGTAAGCCGCAGTTGGTTAGTGTCGACGTTTATCGTCCGGCTGCCCGCCACCAACTGAGCATTCTCGCGAAGAACGTCAATACACCCATTTACGAGGGCACGGCGGAGGAGACGAAGCCGCTCGAACTGGCCCGTTCGGCGCGCCGCGAAGCTACCCAAGCGGGCCGGGACGTTCTGCTGGTCGATACCGCTGGCCGTCAGCACATCGACGAACAATTGATGGGTGAGTTGCATGCGCTCAAAGAGCTCCTGAACCCAACCGAAATTCTCTTTGTGGCAGATGCCATGACCGGCCAAGACGCAGTTCGTTCGGCGGACGAGTTTCATAAGCGTCTGGGCATAACCGGCGTCATTCTTACCAAGATGGACGGCGACGCTCGAGGCGGAGCGGCGCTTTCCATTCGCTCCATTACGGGCCAGCCGCTTAAATTCGTCGGTGTAGGTGAGAAGACCGACGCCCTTGAAGCTTTCTTTCCCGACCGCGTGGCTTCTCGCATTCTCGGCATGGGCGACGTTCTTTCGCTGATCGATAAAGTTCAGGAATCGATTGACCAGGAAACCGCCGAAAAGATGCAGGAGAAACTGCTCGGCGATGACTTCACGCTGGAAGATTTCCGCGACCAGATCAAGCAGCTCCAGAAACTGGGCCCGCTCGGCAAATTACTTGACATGATGCCCCAGGTGGGCCCGCTGAAGGACCTGAAGGGCGCCAAAATCGATGAAAACGAAGTCGGGCGCGTGGTTGCCATCATCGATTCCATGACTCCGAAGGAACGCCGCAACCACATGCTGATCAACGGCTCGCGGCGGCGGCGGATTGCCAAAGGCAGCGGCACGTCCGTCCAGGATGTCAATAATCTGCTGAAACAATACGCGCAAGCGCGTAAAATGATGAAGAGCTTCACCGGTCAGGCGGGCTTACTCGGAAAGAAACTGTCCAGAATGAAGCTTCCCGGACTGCCTGGTTTCTAGAGAGCAAGTTATCCTCTAGCTGCACCCGGTTTAGTATTTGTAAGAATAGGAAAAAGAAAAGGTTACGATGTTAGCAATTCGCCTGGCGCGGTTTGGCGCCAAAAAAAAACCCACTTATCGCGTGGTAGTGATTGAAAGGGACCGTGCCCGCAACAGCCGCTCGGTCGAAGTGGTCGGCCATTATAATCCGATCGCCAAGCCCGCGCAGGTGCAACTCGACCGCGAGCGGATTGACTTCTGGGTAAAAAACGGCGCTCAACCTTCCGATACGGTGAGCCGCTTGTTAAAGAAAGCTCCGGCTGAAGCTCCCGTTGTAGCTTAAATTGCGCTGAATTCGTCCCGCAGAAGGGACGCGTGGGTTGAAACAAAAAGAAATGAACGACAGCAACGGCGTCAAAGCGCTGGTCGAAGAGATCGCCAAAGCACTGGTGGACAGTCCCGGGGGTGTCACGGTGAATGAAATAGCCGGTGAGCACGCGACCGTTTTTGAATTGCGGGTAGCGGAAGGCGATCTTGGTAAAGTCATTGGCAAACAGGGGCGAACGGCACGCTCGATACGAACGTTGCTGGGAGCTGTCGGCACCAAGCTGAACCGGCGATATTCGCTGGAAATCCTAGAGTAACCGGGTCCGGGCGATGGAAGCCGGGAGGGTGGTGCTGGCCGAAATTCTCCGCGCCAGGGGAATACGCGGCGAGGTAGTCGCCAGATCGCAGACGGACGTGCCGGGGCGGATGGAACACTTGACGAACGCTTGCGCGCGACTGACCGACGGCTTGGACGTTCCGGTGGAAATCGCTGCGTCATGGCAGCACAAGGGTGATTGGGTGCTGAAATTCTCCGGCGTCGATTCAATCGAGGCTGCAGAGCGCTTTCGCGGTGCGGATCTGTGGGTCGAATTTGCGGATCGTGGAACACTGGACGAAGGTGATTTCTTCCGTTCGGATCTGGTTGGCTGCCAGATAATCGATATCTGCAAAGGAGAAGCGATCGGTGTAGTGGCAGGGTGGCAGCAGTATGGCGGGCCGCCGCTGATGGAGGTGCGAGTGAATGGGCGGGAAGCACTGATTCCGTTCGTGGCTGCCCAGTGCGCCGTGGATCTGTCCGCGCGTACGATCCGGATGCACCTGCCCGGAGGACTGTTGGAACTGTGAAGTTCCAAATTCTCACCATATTCCCGGCGTTTTTCGCTTCGCCGTTTGAACATGGCGTCATCTCTCGAGCTCGAGCGAAAGGGTTGCTGGAAATCGTGCTGCACGATTTGAGACACTGGACATACGATCATCACCGCACGGTGGATGATCGGCCGTTTGGCGGCGGCGAGGGCATGTTGCTGAAGCCCCAGCCCTTGTTCGAAGCGGTGGAAGAGATTCTTCCTCTGCGGAATGAGCGTTCACGAGTGGTGCTGCTGTCAGCCCAGGGTCGGCGTTTTACGCAGGCTATCGCGCGAGAGTACGCTGAGCTAGATGGGCTGGTGCTGATTTGTGGACGCTACGAGGGGGTCGACGAACGCGTGGCCGAGTATCTGGCTGATGACGAGCTGTCGATTGGTGATTTTGTGTTAAGTGGCGGTGAGCTGGCGGCAGCGATCCTGGTGGATGCTGTCGGACGGCTTCTGCCGGGAGTGCTCGGCAACGAGGAGTCCTCTCGGAATGAGAGTTTCAGCGAGGCAAGCGAGGACGGGTTGGATTGCCCGCAGTACACCAGGCCGGCGGAGTTTCGCGGCTGGAAGGTGCCCGAGGTACTGCTGGGTGGGAATCACGAGGAAATTAAGCGCTGGCGCAGGGCGGCCTCGCGTGAAAAGACTAACAGGCTCAGGCCGGATTTACTGGCCAGCCGCGAGGTAAGGCAGAGTTAATATGCAAAACGCATTGGTTTCTAAATTCATTAGCAAGCACGTACGCGCAAACCCTCATCCGGAGTTCCGTCCGGGTGACACTATTAGAGTGCACGTCCGGATCAGAGAGGGCGAAAAGGAACGGTTACAGGCCTTCGAAGGAACCGTAATCGCGCGCAAGAACACGGGCATGGGTGAAACGATCACCGTGCGCAAGGTCAGCTTCGGACAGGGCGTGGAGCGTATCTTCCCGGTGCATGCGCCCGTGATCGATCACATCGATCTGGTTCGGACCGGCCGCGTTCGCCGGGCCAAGCTCTACTACTTGAGAGGTCTTAGAGGCAAAGCTGCCCGCCTCCGCGAGCGCGAATAGTTTCTACCCGGGCCATTGTGAATGCAAGCCCACAAATAGCTCGGTCATGCCGTCATGTCTCAGCTGACGGCAATCACTTGCCGTCCATCCGCTGCGTCAGTTCTTACGAGCGGCAAGCACGTGAACGCGGCTTCTCGCGGATCGCCGGAGTAGACGAGGTGGGCCGGGGGTGTCTTTTCGGGCCGGTTGTGGCGGCCGCTGTCATCCTCGATCCAGATCGGCCTATTAAGAACCTGCGCGACAGCAAGATCATCGATGCCGAGGAACGCGAAAAGCTTGCCCGCCACATTCAAGCGCGCTGTGTGAGTTGGGCGGTTGGCGCCGCGGACGCCTACGAAATCGATCAGATCAATATCTATCAGGCATCCCGTCTAGCCATGCTCAGAGCTGTTCAAGCGCTGCCTATGCAGCCGGATTACCTGCTCATCGATGCCATCAAGGTAAACCTGCCGATTGAGCAGCTTGCGTTGATCGACGGAGACGCCCGTTGCAGAGCGATTGCGGCGGCCTCGATCATCGCTAAGGTGCACCGGGATGCGTGTCTGGCCGAGTGGCACCAAGTCTTCCCGCAGTTCAACCTCGCCTCTAATAAGGGCTACTCCACGCCTGACCATCGGCGGGCTTTGCGCGCGCACGGGCCTACCCTCATGCACCGCTTCAGCTTCTGGCCAGTTCGCGCCAGTTCTGCCCGCGTGCATTGGACCGGTTACCTGTCGCCGTCCGATGCCCAGGGCGAGCTTTTCGAGCAAGCCGTAGGCGAACAGGAAGAGCTTCTGCTGGCAGGAGCCTGTGAATGAGCGCGCCTTCTCCCCTCGCTCCTCCGCCTGTGAAGCCGGGCGGATTCACGCGCTGGCACCGCCGCGTTCTCGGCTTCTGTCTTGCCATCTTTGCTTTCGAGATCGGCTTATTCCTGCTTGTCTTTCCTTGGCTTAGAGTTTGGGAAATGAATTGGGTGCCGGTGCATTCCTCCGCGTTAGCGCACCTCTGGATGAGCCGCTATTTCCGGGGTGCCTTGAGCGGCTTGGGGCTGCTCAATATCTATGTGGCGCTCGCCGAGGCGGCCAGACAGCTCAAGCTTTTGTTCAGGGCTACCTGAGGCAGTAATCGGGAGAGAGCCGGCCGGATCGGATCGAGGCGCGGCTATTCCAATCATTTTCCAGGCATCGACTTCTGTTCGCGTGCTTCAACCAGCTTGGGAAGAATCACTCCGGCCATGATCTTATTCGGAGCAGAACCGCCGGCGTTATAGGCGCCTCCAGTAAACACCGCGACCAAGTCATAGTCGGACAAGATAAAGATCTTCTGGCCGCCGTTGCCCTGTGCTGCGCCCATATAGATGTGTTGGCTGCCCGAAGGTGTCCCCACATAGAGCCATGGCCGCCACCAGAAATACCCATAGCTTGTATCGTCTACCTGGCTAATCGCAGAGAGGGCGTCGTGTGCAAAGGAGGCAGACAGAACCTGCTTACCATCCCATCTGCCCTCATCTTTGTACATGATGCCGAGTTTGAGCATGTCGCGCGGACGAAGATGGATTTGCGAGTACTCTTTATTCTCGTTCGTCAGTTTGTAGTTCCAGAAGTACTGAGTGCTCTGGATGCCAAGCGGCGCGAATAGGGTCTTTTGCGCGAAGTCCGGTAAATAGGCGTGCGTGGCGTTCTCAACCATGCGGCCCACCACTGCGACCCCGCCGGAACAGTAAAACCCTTTTGTGCCAGGCTGATTGATAAGCGGCAGGTCGAGGGTCGCCTTGACCCAGTCAGGCTTCTCATCAATGATCATTTCGTTGCCGGGTGACTTGCTGTCATGATCGTTGCAGGCCAGGCCAGATTGCATGCTCAGCATGTCGCGAAGGGTGATCTGAGACTTGCTCGGGTCAGGATTCCCGTAGCTCGAGTAAGTCATATGGGGAAGCACCGGCTCGTTCACGCTGGCAATCGCGTGTTTATCGACGGCGATTCCGGCGAGCGTTGCAACGACTGACTTCGTAGCGGAGCGAAGTTGATGCGGACGATCAACACTATAGCCGTAGAAGTACTCCTCAAGAACGAGCTTGCCGTGTTGGTAAAGCAACATGCTGTGCACATCCTTCCAGACGCCATTCAGGATGCCCTGCACGATCTTGTCCGGCATATCCGCGCCAAGGTCCGTCTGCGCAATGGAGCCGACAGCTATGCCATCCTTGCGGTCTGGCGGCACTTGATAACGATACGGAAGTCTTTCCTTAGGACGCGGGATTGCCAGGTTTGCAGATTCCGCAGAAATTTGTGAAGAGAGGCGACGATAAAAGTGGCCGTTCTCTTCAAAACCGAGGATCGCGCCGTTCGCATCGCGCCGGAAGGGAAGTTTTTGTCCACTAGGGTTTATGAAGACGTCTGTAGCCGAGGCGTGCAGCACGTACTTTGCCTCATCGAGAACGGCGAAGAGTTCTTCACCAGCGACGATCTCGATTTTGCTTACTCCCTCGTACTCGTAAGTTCCAGCGTACTGAGTAAGCGGTACTGCCGGTGGCGTACGCGCTGAGATGGCCGAAAAGGCCGCACTGAGAAACATCGCAAGGAATACACAACGACGCAAACTAACCCCCTAGATGAATGGTGGAGCATTTACTCAATCCACTGAATTTCACGATACTCTAATCCAAGATTCGCTGTAGCTTAAAGCATAGGAATCGGCCGTTTAGATAAGCTACTTGGTGCGAGGAGAATAGAACATGGCCCTTTCAAGAAGAGATGTTTGCAAACTGGCGCTTGGCGGCATCCCGCTTTCCACGGCTTTCGCCAGGATGATCGATTCCAAAATCGACGGGGTGCAATTAGGGGTGCAATCTTACAGTTTCCGCGACCTGCCGATCGACCAGGCCATCCAGGCAATGGTGACGGACGGCCTCGGCGATTGCGAGCTCTTTTCCCCCCACATAGAAGAGGGCGGCGTTAAAGCGCTGGACAGTATATTCAATCCGCCAGGCGGAAAGAAGCTGACCCACCAGCAGACGGCTGCTGCCTTCAGAGCGTATAACGACAAGCTTCGCCAATGGCGCCTGAGTGTGCCCCTCGATTATTTCACCGGAGTACGCAAGAAGTTCGACGACGCTGGTATCAATCTTTACGCCTACAATCTGACGCTCGATCAAGGCGCAACCGATGAAGAAATCGACCGGTCATTTGAGATGACCAAGGCGCTGGGAGTAGGGGTCATGACTTCTTCCACTACGCTGCCTGTGGCGCGGCGAATGGCGCCATTTGCTGAGAAGCACAATATCGTCGTCGCGTTTCATGGCCATTCCGATATTAAAGATCCCAACCAGTTCGCCACGCCCGAGAGCTTTGCCAAGGCCTTGGCCATGTCGAAGCAGTATCGAATCAACCTCGATATCGGACATTTCACGGCGGCCGGTTACGATGCGGTTGATTACATAACGAAGAACCACGACAGCATCGTTCTTATTCATCTCAAAGATCGGAAGAAGAATGACGGGCCGAATGTCCCCTGGGGGCAAGGAGACACGCCGATTAAGCCGGTGCTGCTCTTGTTGAAACAGAAGCAGTACCCGATCCCTGCTTTTATCGAATACGAATATAAGGGAACGGGCACTTCGACGCAAGAAGTGGCAAAGTGCTACCAGTATTGTAAAGACGCGCTCAACGGTTCGTCGTAGTCAGACGGCGCTGGCGTGACGCTTTCGTCAGTCCCCTTGCGCCGCCGCTTGCGTCATCTGAGCCATAGCTGCTTTCGCGCGTTTTGGCATCTCCTCCGGCGCAACGTCCTCGATGTGGGTAGCGATCGACCATATATGGCCGAATGGGTCGGTCAGTTTCCCAAAGCGATCGCCCCAAAACATGTCTGTCGGAGGCGCGTCGCTCTTTCCCCCCGCATCGATGGCTTTATTAAAGACGGAGTCAACATCCTCGACGTACAAGAAGATGCTGACAGGCGAGCCACCCAGCGTTTGCGGTGACCGGTTTCCCATCATTTCGTCGGAAAGCATGATCATCGAATCGCCGATCTTCAACTCCGCATGACCAATCTTTCCCCCCGGGGCGTCCATCCGCACTAATTCGCTTGCCCCGAAGGCCCGTTTGTAAAAATCGATCGCGCGCGCCGCATCGCCCACAACGAGGTAAGGCGTTGCGGTGTGGTAACCATCGGGTATCTTTTTAACTTGAGCAGCCATTTTTTATACTCCTCGATTTCAGACCATATCACAATTCAGGATCCATCGGGGCCACTGGCCTACACTGTAGCTTTGCAAGTCAACAGTCTAATGACACACCATCATCTTCGTGGGTTTGTTTGCCTGGTTGTGCTAAGTATTTGGGCTGCACAAACACCGGCCGCGAACGCCGAAATCCGGCTCCCCAAGATACTCAGCAGCCATATGGTCGTGCAGCGGGACAGGCCGGTTCACCTGTGGGGTTGGTCCGATCCCGGCGAAAAAGTCACTGCAAGCTTGAACGGCGCGACTAGCTCCGATACCGGCGACAAGTTTGGGCGTTGGAGCTTGTATCTGCCGCTTCAGCCAGCCGGCGGACCCGTTCAGATTACGCTTTGGGGCTCGAACAGAATTGTCTTAGAAGACGTGCTGATCGGGGACGTGTGGTTCGCGTCGGGTCAATCCAACATGGAGATGCCGTTGGGCGGTTTCCCCGCGTCGGCCGTTTTGAAGGACGGTGCCAACGAGATCCGTCAGGCTAATCATCCGGATCTGCGGCTGTTGCTTGTTGACCGCAAAGCTTCGGCCTTTCCTCTGGCAGATTTTGAAGGCGATGAATCCTGGACCGCATGCACCCCGGAAACCGCGGCCAAATTCTCGGCCGTCGCTTATTTCTTCGGCCGCGAGATCGCTCACGATGAGCATGTTCCCGTAGGGCTGATTGATTCCACCTGGGGCGGCACACCCGCCGAATCCTGGATCAGCCTGGACGGAATCTCCGCGGACGCATCGCTCATGCCGATCTTCAGCGCGCGCGCCCAGATGATCAACGAACAAGCCGATGTGTCAAAGACAGTCGCGGCGGAAAAGCGCGCGGATGCGGACGCCCGCGCCAAAGGGCTCCCGCCGCCCAAGCACCCGTGGCGTCCTGACCTGGCGTCGTGGGATCCCTCGTGGCTATATAACGGAATGATTGCTCCTGCACTCAGTTTCGGCATCAAGGGTGTGATCTGGTATCAAGGCGAATCGAATAGTGCACCGGAGCGTGCTCCGCTCTACGGGAAAGTGTTCGGCACCCTCATCCGCGATTGGCGCACCAGGTGGCAGCAGGGAGATTTCCCCTTCCTGTTCGTACAGATCTCGAGCTTCAACGCGAGCCCTTCGGAAGACTGGCCCGCCGTTCGCGAGGCCCAGCGGCGTACGCTGTCCTTGACGAATACTGCCATGGCGGTAACGATCGACGTGGGAGAGCGCGACAACATCCACCCCGCGGATAAGCAAGCTGTGGGCAAGCGCCTCGCCCTGGCGGCCCGCGCGCTTGTCTATGGCGAACGCATCGAGTACTCTGGTCCGGCTTACCGCCAAACCAGCAGTGAGAATAACGGTCTTCGTGTTTGGTTCGATCACGTGGCAGGCGGCTTAGGCGCTAAAGGCAGCACGCTCGAAGGCTTTGAAGTTGCCGGCGGCGATCACCGATTTTTCGCCGCGACTGCACGCATCGACGGCTCTAGCGTGCTTGTCACCAGTAGCCAGGTTGAGCAACCCAAATACGTCCGCTACGGTTGGCAAAACGCGCCCGTCGTAGATTTGTATAACGCTGCCGGCCTGCCTGCTTCGCCCTTCACTTCGGAAGAGGTGATTCCTGCGCCGTAACCGGAAACTGCTTCTCGTAGCTTCGGTTTGGGCTCTCGCCGTCGCTATTCTGCCCGCCATCTTTGGTTGGCAGCCTGGTACGCCTTTTACGGGTCATGCCGCGCACCTGCAAGTCGACTTCGCCTATCTCATTGCGCTGGCGATTTGCTGCTGTATCGTGTCGAAGCGCGCCGGCTCTTCCGGCCGCAAGCACTGAGCCTGATCTTTCTTGTATTCCTGTTCACCAGCATCACTAACAATATTCACCGGTTCTACGTAGATCATTCGTCCGTTAGCGCGGAAATTTCAAATCTGGCCTGGCAGCTCGATGTACACCAGCTAGTCATGCAGCTTTCTCCTGCCGTGGCGCCTCATTCCTATCGTTTTTTTGCCTAACTCAATCGTGCGCTGGATGGAGCTATCTCACGTTAGCTACGAATCGGCGCGCGATATTTACCGGCTGATCTTCGGGCTGTTGCTGTATTACGCGATCTATCGATACGCGCGTCTCTTTACCAATTATGCCGGCGCGATGCTGGCGCGCTGTTAACCGCAGTGCTCTATCCAATTAGCTTCGAGTACTACGCGGGCAACTTACAGACCCGCTTTTCGCATTTGTGCTTTGTCCTTGCCTTCATTTTCCTCGAGATGAAGACTTCCCTCTTCTCTTAAGAAGCAAAGTACTCGGCCAAAGCGGCGATCTTGTGTATCTTCAGCCTCACCATATGTATCTCTGGGTGCGTTTATTCGTGCTGCATGGAGCTATTCATCATCAACAAATCAGCGGTATAACAGCGGAGCATATCTGGACCAACTGGCATGGGGGCCGCTGGCTACCAATCTTCTGCGTGACAGTCGGAGGCTTATTGCCTTTTCTAATCGGGGGATGGAAGCGAACGCTAATTTCGCTGAAGCGTCAGGTCTTTTTCTTACTCCCGGTGCTGTTTATATCCAGCACCCTTTTCGGCTGGCTGTTCGAAGCACGTAACTTTATGCCCCTTGTTTTCGTGCTCGCGGTGATTGCGGGTAAGTATCGCAGCCGGTTCAGCTCAGAAGATCCGCTCCTGCCTTTGCAAACTGCCGAAAGTTCCAATGTTCGCCACTGAGAAAGAGAACAGATATTGATTTTGGTTCTTGATGCCGAGATTAAATTGGCGCACCTGGAAGCTAAAGCCGCAGCAGTTTGTGTTGTATGAGGTCTGGATGAAATCGTAGAGCCGCTGTCCTGTGAGGCGGTCGACGTCAACGAGGCCGGCGACGTTCCATCCAGTCCGGTTTGCACTTCCGTAACCCCCGCCGAACGTCATCTGATTCGCTGCCGGCTGCAGCACGGGTAAGGTCGAAATAGCATTGTCCGACACCGAGGCAAAGTATTTTGAGTGGCGCACAGTAACTCCATATGTCTGATCCACAATTTTGCTTTGCAGCGGATCATAATCGGCCCTCCAGCCGAACGAGATAAACGGATAAGGGCTGACCGACATGGACGAGACTACAGGTGAGTAAGTGCGCGGACCATTCAGAAATGCGAAAGGCGTAAGCTCGTCCGAGGCGAGCACCACGTTACGCGCGCCCACGCCAGGTGTACCGGAGAGAACCGCCCCCCCAAACGTCGGGTTGAAATAGCGCGCCTGCGCAACGCGCCAGGTGAAAACTTCATTCACGTTTCCATTCTTGTCCTTCTTATATAAACGGTTGGTGATCGAGAGAGTCAGCTGATTCGTATTCGAGACGATATCGGTTTCATCGAAGTGAATGATCTTCTGGAATTGGTTAATGCCCGTCACATATTCGTACTCGGCGTCCGTCTCGATGACGTGTTTGAGTTTGGGCCCGAGATGCAGCCACGCAGGAGGAGTATAGATCCTCTCCAGCGGGGGTGGCCTGAGATCCAGATTGAAATCCGCATCGGTCTGGAGAATGCTAGCCCCGTCGAACCGTGCGATGACAGTCGGATAAGAAGGGTTCGCGGCGCTATAGATAGATCTGTTTACAGAATAAGTTTCGCTGTAGTCAGTTGCTCCGAAGGTAAAACTAGGATTGACAGAGAAGCCGGCGAAGCGAAAAGCAGTGGCAACCCGAGGCTGCGCATCGATTCTCCCGAGTGCGCCGGTATTGATTACGTCAGTCGGTATGTTGTTCGGCGACTCGCTGCGCGTGAGCAGCCCCCCGCTGGCTCCGAATGAGAACCAGACGGGGACTGGTCCGTTAACTAGATTCTGCTCCCTTCCAAGAAACTCGAAAGAGGGCAGCTTCTGTATTACAACCTGGTCTGGCGGCGTGCCATTCGGCGTAATCGCCTCGAAGAGCTGGTCTCGCATTGCCACAATGCTGAAGGAATAGACATCGTGCTTATAGTGGCGCTGTAGAAACCCAAGCGAATATACTTCGCTCTGGATCGCGGAGGCGAAAGTATAAGAGAACACCTGACGAAATAGAAATGAGCTTACATAATTCCAATCGAGCCTGCCCGTGAACCCGAGGATCTCAGTACGAGCGGTTACCTGGAATTGCAAGCCACCCTGCTTGGTTGGCGTCGGCGTGCCATTCGGAATGCCACGGTCGTCCACCCCGTAGAGATTGAAGTTGAAATCTGTAACGTCGTTGGGCTTGCCCCGGAAGTCGTAGAGAAGGGCCGGCCCGCGCTCCGTGAAGTACTGCACTACGCCCGTCATATCATAGCTGCGGTTCATGGCCCAGTAGTAGCCGAGACCATAGACGTAGCCGAAATTCGTGGTATGGCCGAAATTCGGCGTAAGGAAACCGCTTTGCCTAGGATTCCTTCCGAGCGGCCTGCGGAAGTAGGGCAAGTAGAGTATCGGAATGTTTTTGAGCCGGAACACCGCGCTTCGCGCCATCGCACGATCGCCTGGGACGATGTCGAATGTTGGCGCTTCGAATATCCACCAGGGTTTTGGGATTTTGCAATCGGTGACGAAACCATGATGCAAAATGTAACGGTTCTTAATGCGGTCGACCCAGTTCGCCTGGAAATAGAAAGGATTTGTGGTGCTCAGGACGGCCGGGTTCGACATGATCTTGGCCGGAGCCGTCCCGGTAACTCCATAAAATTTGCCTTCATCGGTCTCGAGATTGAATTCGCCCTTTTCCGCATTGACGATGTCGCCGGTTTTATAGTGTTGCAGGCGCACGTGGCCACGGGCGTAGGCCCAGTGCGTGTCAGAATTGTAATCGATCTGGTCGGCCGAGATCGACATCTCGGACGTTTGCACATTGGCTGAACCCTTGAGATATCGCCATTCGCTATTGGAATCCTGGTTGATGGCGCCCAGCCAGATCTCATCTTTGGGAGGCAGATCCGCCTGTGCGGGGCGGTTCAGAACCTGCGATGAAACCGTTCCAGTGAGGGAAAAGAACAGAATTGCCGATGGCAAGAACAAGTTCCAGAGAAATTGTTCTAGACAAAACGCGTATTTTCTGGTAGATAGGGAAGCGGGAGCACTGAAGAATCCGAACAGTTTCGGCGCGAAGGAAGGGCTCAACCGAGAACCGTAACATGCCCCGGTATTCCGGGGCAAGCGTTTCTCGCGAATGGGGGAGAGGTCAGCGGAAAGCGTCACATGACGTGCCAGCATTGTCAGACTTGGATTTTAGACGACGACCACCGGTGCCGCCGTTGCGGCAGACGCGTGCGCGCTTCACCTTCCCGCATCTCGCCTGCGACATATCCGATTGCAGCCGCGGCTACGGCGCCCGCCTACGAATTCGAAACGGAGCCAGGCTTCCAGCATTCTGAACCGGCGGTTGCCTCGCAGCCAGCCGAGTTTGGCCAACAGGTCCTGTTCGCCACTCCTACGCATGAGCCGCGAGTTATTCCGTTCGATTCCTTAACCTCTCCGGCGGAACGCGATGCCATTCGCCTTCGGGCGGCTGAAACGCGAAGACCTCTTCCGGTCAAAAGCGCGAGGGTCGAGTCTAAACGTTCTAGATCGAATAGAAACAGCCACTCGAACCAACGGGATTTCGAATTTCAGGCAAACGGGGAGCTGCCCCACACGTCTGGTTTACACTTGCCAGCCTCTGAAGTAACCTGTGGCGCCCCGGTGGCCACCGCCGCTATTCGTGTGCAGGCCGCGCTGCTCGATACACTGCTGATCGCTTGCGGATTGGCCATTGGGCTGGGCCTCTTTTTCTACGTCGGAGGCCAACTTACCGCGAACAAGCATGTGCTGCCGTTTCTTGCAGCTGCCCTCCTTACCGTGCCGCTTTTATACAAGTTACTCTGGGCCTTCGCCGGTCAGGACACTCCCGGCGCGCGAATGTCCGGCCTCGAGCTCGTCGACTTCGATGGCAAGCGCCCTTCTAAGGAACGCCGCTTTCAAAGATCGTTCGGCAGCGTCCTCAGCCTGCTAGCTGCAGGAATCGGTATGATCTGGGCCTTGGTCGACGAAGACAAACTCACCTGGCACGACCACATTTCGGGCACATTCCCGACATTCTCAGATCAGGATTAGCGCCCAGCCAGGCTAGATTGTCGCGATGCTTCCGGCCGGCTCCAGAATGGCCGTCATCGAGCCCTTTGATTTCGGCATCCGCGGATCGGCCCCATACGATTGAATCTGATCCCTGCCAAACTCGGCTTCCGGCAACGCGCAAGTGATGACTACCGTGCGGCCCGTTGTATCGACCTCGACCGCGTGCTGGAACGCCGTCTCGAGCGGAAAGAAAAAGAGCTTCTGCAGCATCTCGATCACGTAGTCGTACGTATGCTCGTCATCGTCCAGCAGGACGACGTGAAATAAACGCCCGTGCTCCTGCTCACGTTCGTCCTGAAGAGATGGAATAACCCCGGGAGCAGCTACAACGCTCTGCATGCTTGCAGGGTTCATTCTACCCGACAGCCCCAAAGCCGTGCAGAACTGCTAATATTAAGAGGCCCAAATGTGGGGGCGCAACGGATTCGACGGGATTGAATCGTTGTGTGAAGGCGTGTCGGGTTCCGAGCTCCCGTAAAACGATCGGAAAACAACAACTGCCAATAATCAGCAGTTTGCATACGCTGCCTAATTAAAAACTAGGTAGTGCGTTCCGGTTGATGAGCCTGCGCGTCAACCAGTGAACGTCATTTTGCAGGATAGGTACCAGGGCTTCTGTCCGGAGTCATGGGCCGAGATCAATCGGACTAGGCGGCTTTCGCTCTTGCCGGTTTTTTAGGAAGTCGCTGAAACACACAGAACCAGATACACACGTAGGCTTTGCACGGCGGGCTTTTTCGGACGCGGGTTCAACTCCCGCCGCCTCCACCAACTCACATCTTAAGTAGATCGCCATCCGCTCCGCTACTCCGTGTAGTGCTTCTCAGAAAGGCCTCGCAGCCGCTCTGCCGCCGACTCCGCTGTAATGTCACGCTGTGGCGTGGCCAGCATTTCATACCCGACCATAAATTTACGTACCGTGGCCGAGCGCAGTAACGGCGGATAGTAATGCGCATGCAGGTGCCACTCCGGGTGAGCCTCGCCATCCGCCGGCCGCTGATGGAAACCCATCGTGTAGGGGAAAGAAACCTGGAACAGGTTGTCGTAGCGCGTGGTAATTCTCTTGAGGATATCGGCCAGCGCCGCGCGTGCAGCTTGATCAAGGCCGCCAATCGTTGCGACGTGTTCTTTCGAAATCACCAGAGTCTCAAATGGCCAGATTGCCCAGAATGGCATCAGCGCCGCGAAACCGTCGTTCTCGCATACCAGGCGGTCGCCTGACTTGAGTTCCAACTTAAGGTAGTCGCACAACAAACAACTTTTCTGGCGCTCGAAATACGCCCTTTGGCTAGCCTGTTCCTTCACCGTCTCGTTTGGCAAAGATTCGTTCGCCCAGATTTGGCAGTGCGGATGCGGATTGCTCGCGCCCATCATCTCTCCGCGATTTTCAAATATCTGAACCGACTTCACGAAGGGGATGTTGCTCAAATCCTCATACTGCTCAACCCACACGCCGACTACCCTCTCCAGATCCGGCACGCTCATACGCGACACTGTGAGGCTATGGTCCGGCGAAAAGCAGACTACCCGGCACAGACCCTTCTCCGATTGCGCCACCAGCAGCCCGCCTTCATCAATCGAGCCCCCGGTGGCATCCGGCCGCAAAGCGGCATAATCGTTATCGAAAACGAAAGTAGACGTGTACTGAGGGTTCCGGGCTCCGCCCGCTCGTGCATTCCCGGGGCATAAGTAACAGGCGGGATCATAGTGAAGTTGCGCGGGAGCCGGAGTGGTTTCCACCTGCCCCTGCCAGGGCCGCTGCGTCCGGTGAGGCGAAACCAGAATCCACTCACCCGTCAAGGGATTAAAGCGCCTGTGCGATTGCTCTTTCAAATTGATCAAAGCCCCTCCGGTGTGAGAATGTTCTATTGCGGCCAGACCAGATGATCATACTCCGCCTTACTTGTTCTCTCTTACTCACTGCCCCGTTCGCGCTCGCCGCCGATTTCGCGGCCATTACCGATTACACGAGCTACAACGTCGGCGATCAGGTCCGAATCAGGTTCCAGCCCGCCGGCTCGGGTACCGCCTCCATTCGTTATGCCGGTGAAGACAAGCCCCTGGTCAGCAATCTGCACGTCAGTGGGTCAGCCTATCAGCCCTTGTGGACCATTCCTTCGGATGCGCGCACCGGACGCTACTTGGTGGATTTTGTTCCACCCGTGGGCGGCCAAGCGCAGCAAGCCACTTCTTTCGCCGTGCATAGGCAGTTGGTCAAAGTCATCTCGGTCGATCTCGACAAGACTTTTTATACAACTGGCGATCCCATCAATCCGCGCATCGTCGTGAAGAATCTTTCGAGCCAGAAGCTTGAGGACATCCAGGTCGAGTTTGAGCCCTATACGTACCCCTGGATCGCTCCCGAGCCCGATGAACCACCCGTTTGGAAATACGTCGTGGCGCACTCGCTATCGCTTCCTCCAGGCGAAGAGAAAGAGTTCCGCGTTACGAAGGCCACCGTTGCCCAGGTCGAGCATGATCAGCCCGAGGCCCTTTACTATTGCGTCGTCATCCGGAATAGCCGCAAGCAGGACCGCATTTACGATCTGGCTTTCGCGCTGCCTGCTTTCACTATTCCGCCCAACAAATTTCTTCCGAAGCAATACCCGTTTCTTTATCTGTATTGGCATTTGTCGGAAGTGCCGAAATCGGAATCTTACCGCCACTTCTACCCCCCGGAATTCGTCTCTGAGGTCGTTAACTTTGACACCCGCCACACCATGTTTTCGACCGACAGACCCGTCCAATTGCCGTTTTCCGTCAAATCCCAAAATGGCCCGGGATGGCACGATGCGCACATCCGTCTGCGCGTGATCGACTCCCACGGCCGCGAGCTTCAGAATCAGGTGGTCACGGAATCTGCTGCCGGACTTCATTCGTTCACTTCGAAGCCCGTACCGCCGCCCGGCCTTTACACGCTATACGTCTCGGTAGAAGCATCGGACGGTGCGGTACTCGCTCACAACCAAATCGAATTCGCCGTTAACAAGCTTCCCAAATCGATCCTCGTCTTCTGCGGGCATTACGACGACGACACGGCTCACCCGGGCATGATTCGCGCCGCCACTGAAAATCACATTCCGATCCACTTTGTGTATCTCACAGGCAGCGATAGCGGTGGTTGCGACCGTTTTTACATGCACTCCTGCGATGCTGCTCGCGCCATGGATTTCGGAGAGGTCCGTATGGAGGAGTCTCGTGCGTCGCTCGATCACCTTGGCGTGCCGCGCGAAAACATCGCGTCTCTAGGTCTGCCGGACGGGGGCCTGGAGCAGATCTGGTATCACCATAGAACGGCCGCTAATCCGTATCTCTCGGTGTTGCTCGCGAGCGATCACGCGCCCTTCCGTGAAGCTGCCGTCCCGAATCTTCCCTATGCGGCCGACCCGATCATCGCAGCCATCAAAGAAAACATCAGCAAATATCAGCCAGAAATGATCGTCACCGGCCATCCCGATGAGCGCCACGTCGATCACCGGTGCAATAACTGGTTCGTGGTCGAAGCCATGCAGCAGTTGCTGCGCGAGCATAAAATCTCGCGCGAAACGGAGCTTCTCGTTGATGTGTCGTATGGACCGATCGCCGGCAGGCACGCGCCGTATCATTACGAGAAAAACACCTTCTATGTCTCAGGCGAAGCCGCAAAGTTGGGCCAGGAAGCGCTCTGGTATTACCAGTCGCAAGAGGGCAATCACCAGCAGGCCAACATCAAAGATTTCGCAGCACTGCCGCGCCTTGAGGCTTATCCGCACTTTCGCATTCTCGATTGGTGGGAGCACGAGGGCTGGAACAGTCAGCCCCCGAGCAGCCGCGCGACTAAAATGAAGCCTTCAAACTGAACTGGATAATGCGCGGGTCGTTGCGAGTGCCGTAAACCTGCCCGAAAGTGCCCCCGCAATAAAGGCATGTATTGAAGTTGTAATTGCCGCCAAAAACCGGATGATTGAACAGGTTCAGGAACTCTCCCCGGAATTGCACTTTGAATCGCTCGGGTCCAAAGAATTTCGCTACGGATAGATCAAGGTTCTCCGTCGGAGCTTCACGTGTGGACGGAATACGAAGCGGGCTCGTGCCCAGCCGGCTCTGTCCATCGGTGGATGCGAAAGCATTGGGGTTGAGCCACTGATCCGGAGTCTGATGCGATGGAACAGGATTTCCGATCAGGTCGGGCGTCTGCGGACTCGGAAAACCGTAAAGATTTCCGAGAGGCGAATTGTAGTCGTCGATGATTCCGAAAATCGGGAGTCCGCTGGCTACCCGGATATTTGATGAGAGCTGCCAGTTTCCAAGCGTCTGCTTGACAATCCACGGTGCGCTGCTTCCCCATTGCTTGCCCGCGCCATAGGGTAAGTCATAGACTACGGCGACGGCAAAGCTTTGCGGCTGGTCGTGTGTGCTGACCGCATAATCTAGTCTCGTGTTGTAGGAGTCGCGCCAGAGATTCCCGATGCTCCAGCCGACGTAATCCTCAGAGGCGTCATCGAGCGCTTTAGACCACCGATACGTCACGATTGTACTCAGACCATTACTGAAGGCATGGTTGTACTTTAGGTCAAGCGCATTGTAGCTGGACGTCGCGCCGGGCAGGGAACGAGTAACCGTCAAAGATCCAAACTCCGGATAAGGCTGCAGGAGCTGAAACTGGTAGATTGTGTCTCCCGAAAGTGCGCTGTTCGGATTCGTGATAACGCCTTTGAACGGGTTGGCCACCTGGTTCTGGAGATAGCTGTCTCCTAAGGCTAAATCCTGCGTCGGCAACTGGTTTATATTGATGTTCGGGTTCCCGTACATCAGCTTTCGCCCGTTCACGCCGGTGTAGCCAGCCTCAAGAACCGAATGAGAGCCAAGCTGGTATTGGACATCGAAGCTCCATTGTTCCGTGTATCCCACCGGATGCGAACCTTTCAGCCAGATCTGGCCGGCGCCTAGCCCGACGTATGTGTTAAGTCCTTCCGAATTGCCCGTTTGTGGATTCAGCCCGTTCGGGAAGGGAGTGCTGATCGGCGTGGTCGGGACGTAACCAAGAGCGTTCTGCGTACCGTACGAGGTGGTGTTAGAGCCGTATCCGAGGAACTGGCCCGGACTATCGAAGCTAAGCATCGCCGAAGTCGGCGCATAGAAAATCCCCGCACCGGCCCGAACCACGAGCTTGTCAGTCGCCTGGTAGGCTATGCCGAGGCGCGGCGCAAAGTTCGTGTTGTCGGGAGCCCACGCATAGCGGTTACTTGGACTAGCGTATTCGAAACCACCGAGGACGTTGAAGCCAACCTGCGAACTGATGGGATTAACCACTGTGGGATCGAACCAAGCCAGTTGGTTATAGCGCTCCGTTGCTGGCCTCTGATTCTCATACCGCAACCCGGCGTTGATGGTCAACCGGGGAGTAACCCGCCATTGATCTTGAACGTACATGCCGTAGGCATGCTGGCTCATCGCAGGCAAGACGTTTGTGTTCGAGGAAACGTCGCCGGTACCGAGAAGTAATGACGCAATCGCATTGCCACTGGTTGTGGAAGAGTTCGCAGTCGCTTGGCAGGGGCCGCTGCCAGGGCCGGGGTCGCACGCCGTCAGGGAACTTCCGGTACTGACCGATCCCACCCCAAACTTTTCGTTGTTGATCAGCAGAATATCGTAGTTGGCACCGAATCGAATCGAGTGCTTCGAAAGCTGCTTGGTCAGATTTACCTGTGCAGTTTCGGAATAACGTACGTAGCGGTCATAGTTGTTAGGTTGTGCCCCAAGGCTGGAATAATTGTTGTCTACATTCAGCGTAGGCAATACATTCGCCGACTGCTGGAATAGAGCAGGATCCAACCCAACTGTAGCGGGGCTGGACTTGCCTAAGATCGTGGGATTCTGCGCCTCATGCCATCGGCTATAACTGGCGTAAGCGTTGATCACCCAAGTGGGGCTCGGTGTGAACGTATCGTTCACGACAACCTGAAATCCGCTGTCGTCATTGTTGTAATTGTTGTCTGCGCCGTTGCAAAAATAGCAAGGTTGAGTCTGCGATTGCCGGGGGCGGTCAGACATCCGAACGAAAAGCCGGTGCTTTTCGTTTTGCGCCCAGTCGACGCGCCACTCGAACTTGTCATTCTGAATAGTTTGGGCGCCTTGTGCGATGTAGTTATTGAAGTCATTCGGGCCCTGGCTGGGGCGATTCGGCAGCGGATAAAGATTTGCGTACTTCTGTCCCGTTGAGTTGAACAGATTTGGTGGAATTATGTTTCCTGCGAACGGTGTGCGCGTGTAATAGGTGTTGCCCTCTGCATCCGTTACCTGGGTCGTCGAGAACGGGTTGTAGATCACAAGCGGATCGCCATTGGCGTTCAGCGATTGCGAAAAATCCCCGTTCCGCTCCAATTGCGTCGGCACTGTTTGCAATCCGCTATTCACAGTAAGGTTCTGGCGCAATCCGTCGTAAGCTCCGAAAAAGAACAAGTTGTATCGCTTTAGAATCGGTCCGCTGATATTCGCACCAAACTGGTTTTGCTTCAACTGTCCTCTGGGCAGGTTGTTCTCGTTATTAGACCAGGTATTGGCGTTCAGGGCGGAGTTCTGCAAATAGTCGTACGCTTCCCCGTGGAACTGATTGGAACCGCCTTTGGTGATCAGCGTGACCACGCCCATCCCAGATCGCTCATACTGTGCATCGTAAACATTGGTCGCGACCTGCTGCTCCTGCACCGAGTCGTTGATGGGCGAGACTATTAGACCGCCCCAATCCATAGCGGTCGAAGGAGCGCCATCGACTAGAATCTGCGCCTCGCCCGACCGTCCCCCGTTCAACCCAAACATGCTGAAATTCTGATCGAAGGTTTGGGAGCGTGAGGTCATTCCCCCTTGCGCCTCGGTAGTTCCGGCTAGAGAAAAGACAAAATTCAGGGGACTCCGTGTGTTGTTCGGCAGCGCTTGGATCAACTGGCTGTCCATCGTCACCGAATTATTGGCGCTTTGCGTATCCACCAGCACTGCCTGAGACGTCACATCAACCTTCTGCTGCGTGTTGCCGACCTGCAGATCGATATTCACCGCGGCTGCGGTATGCGCCCGTAAAACCATGTTGGATTTCGTATACGTGCTGAAGCCTTGCGCCTGAACGGTCACCTCATAGGTGCCCGGATCCAGGTTTTGGAACTGGTACGAACCGTCAGACGAAGTTGTCGCGGCACGTACATCGTTTGTCTCTGTGTTCTTTAGCTCGACCTTTGCTCCGCTAACAATTGCCCCACTCGGGTCATGAATGAGGCCCGTTATGGAGGAGGAAAAAGTTTGCGCGAAGGCCAATTGGCCAAACGCGATTGCTGCCAGCGCGTACCCTAGTATCGAGCTCTTGCGATAGGCAAGACGAGACCCAAGACAATTCATAAAACACCCCTTCCCCAGATCTTATACCCGTGAAGCCTCGACGCTCACTTATTCGGCAACGCAAACGCGACATAACTGCCGCCGCTGGCCGCTCCCCACTTTCCGCCACCCGCGGCGATTGCCACGTATTCGCGCCCGTTCACTTCGTAAACCGCCGGCGTCGCGTCGCCCGAAGCCGGCAATTCCGTTTCCCAAAGCAGTTCTCCCGACGCCTTGTCGAAAGCGTGGAACTTGCGGTCCTGCGTAGTAGCCCCGATAAACAGCAGCCCGCCCGCAGTCACCACGCTGCCGCCATAATTCTCCGATCCCGTATCGTGCATGCCCTGCGCGGCCAGCTTCGGATATTCACCAAAGGGCTTTTTCCAAACATATTTCTTCGAATTGAGATCGATCGCGTTTAGCGTTCCCCAGGGAGGCGCGACCGCCGGATAACCGTCCGGATCGAGCCACCTGATATAACCATCGAGCCCGTACTTCAGAGGCGAGAAGCTAGTCACTTGCTGATGTTCGGCACCGTCGAGCTTCACGTCCTTGCCGGTTAACAAAAACTCCACAATTGCATTCACTGATCCCGAGCCCAGGCGCGCAAAACCCGGCATTCTTCCGCCGCCATGCTCCACCATACTCGTCACTTCGTCGCGCGTGAGCTTGGAACCGATCTGGATCAGTGACGGAAACTCCGGCGGACTCCCACTTAAATCCGTGCGATGACAGCCCGAGCAGTTTTGCCGGTACAGACTCGACCCGGACATCGCACCCGTACCCAGCCGTCGCGGAATGAGGCGCAGAATAAACGCCATTTCGTTGGAGTTGACGTACAGAATTCCCGTTGTCGGATCCCAGGCTGCTCCTCCCCACTCCCCGCCTCCATCCAGACCAGGAAAAATAATGGTTCCTTGGAAACTTGGCGGCGTAAATTGCGGACCGCTGCGCAGAGTTCCGAACTTCGCCAGCACTGCCGCGTGTGCTTCAGGCGTACGTTGCGTCAGTAGCTCGGAAGTCACCTGCTGGCGCGCGTAAGGCGCCGGCTCCGTTGGCAGAATCTGTGTCGGAGAGAGCATCTCCCCGTCCACATCGCTCTTCGGCACTTCAATTGTGCGGTAAGGTACCAGCGGCTTGCCCGTCAACTCATCGAACAGCCAAACGTACCCGTATTTGGTGATCTGCGCAACGGCATCGATCCTCTTTCCGTTCTGCCTTAGCTTCACCAGCGTCGGCGCAGACGGCAGATCGCGATCCCAGGCATCGTGGCGCACCAGTTGAAAATGCCAGATCAGCCGCCCCGTTTCCGCGTCGAGCGCCAGCAGGCAGTTCGCAAACAGATCGTCGCCGATCCGGTTTGCTCCATAAAAGTCGAAGGACGCGGACCCGGTTGGCGCGAACACCATCCCCTTTTCTGTATCGAGCGTTAATCCCGCCCACGAGTTAGCGCCTCCAATGCGCTTGTAGGCATCGGTCGGCCAGGTGTTGTAGCCGTATTCGCCGGGCAGCGGAATCGTGTGGAAGATCCAGCGCATCTTGCCAGTTCGTACATCGAACGCGCGGATATGTCCCGGGGCGGCCGGCAAATCTTCAGCCACCAGCGTCCCTTGAATGAGCAGATCTTTGTAAACCACTCCCGGGCTGGTCGCCTGAACGGTGAGATCTTTGAAGTCGCTCCCCAGGCCTTCATGCAGATCCAGGCGGCCATTCTCCGCAAATTCCGCGACCGGCTGGCCGGTCTTCGCGTTCAAAGCATAAATGTATTGATCGATGCCTACAAACAACCGGCGCTCGTCACCATCGCCCCAATACGCCATGCCGCGATTGCGCACCTTAGAGGCGATGCGTCCGCCACGATGTGCGTCGAAATCCCACAACATCTTGCCCGTCGCGGCATCCAGCGCAACTACGCGCAGGCGCGGCGTGGTCGCATACAGCACGCCGTCCAGTACTAGCGGATTGCATTCCATCTCCGAGCCTTCGAACTGATCGCCCGAGTCGAATTGCCATGCCCGCTCGAGACGCTTGACATTCTTGCAGTCGATTTGTGTCAGCGGCGAGTAATGCATCCCGCGCGCCCCGCTGACCATCGACCAATTCTGTCCCTCTCGCTTGCCTTTGCTCGCGCTGATCACTACTAGCGAAGCCGCCGCCAGTAGAAGAGCAGTTCGCAGCATCACCTGTTTCTTTCTCATTTCTCTAGCGCCAGATCTGACGGTTTTACACCCTTCGTGTACTGCTCGGAAGTATAAGCATGGGGATGGTACTCGCCCACTAGCGAGACATCCGCTTTCGGAGGAATCTCCTTCTCGAGGCCCACACTCCAGTACGTCGCATTCACCAGCAGCCGCCGCAGCGCTTCGCTCTCCAGA
>CAWHMG010000009.1:0-166856 GCA_963830415.1 Terriglobia bacterium | reverse complement strand
CGCCTGAGGAATAATTTGCAGACCAGACAATACGAAATGTGGCTCTCGGCGGGAGGACAATCTCGGTCATTGGGAGTCCACTCGTGCCTTCAAATGAACGTTCCACGGCTTCATTCAATTACTATTTAAGGAAGTAATTTGTGAGGTCCACAGGTTCAAAACCTGCTCTTCGCTGCAACCAGTACCTGTCGTTTCTTTTATCGATCCGGACGTGCCAGTAATAGCGATCGTCTCGCTCGGTCTTGTGGAGGCCGTCGAGGAGCGGCCGGAAAACAGTGAAGGGCACTATCAGAATAGCATTCGGTGATCCGCACCCAAACGCAACGTTCGGAGAGGGCACACCTTCGAAAGTGTCGTTGTAGTAGGGATGATACGCGAACCAGTACCCAGCACCCCAAGTCTTGACGTACTCACGAGAAATTGAACAAACGACGGCTACGCCGGCGTCGGCGGATTTATAGATCGAGGGCGACTGCCGAACGAGAACCTGGTTCAGCGTTTTCTCGATACGTTGGATGCAGAGGGCGTGAAAGTTCGCGGGTACGAACTTTTTCTGCTTAGAGGCAACCGGCTCGTCACCCTCGTCGTCGGCTGGATCGAGGACAGATTCTGTCCTAAGCGTCTCCTCGGCGGCAGAGAAGACGACGTCGATAATACCGTCAACACGTGTGTACTCTCGGGGTACCAAGATTTGGGAGATCTTTATCGCGATGGAAGGGTCATCGACGGACTCTCTCACCTTCAACAACCTCAGGAGTGCGTCAACGCTAATCAGCCGCACGTCCCAAGCGTGTCGTGACCCCCTAATTTGCGCCTCAAGATCGCCGGTGTCCTGACGACCGACAACGATTAGTAACGAAGACTTGTCTTCCGAAATTTTGTGATTTCGGATAAGTTCTTTACGATACCCAGCGGGTACATCCAGATCGATGCGATAAGCGTCTGTGGTCTTCACCTCGACAACGATCCCCAGACCCTCGCCAGATTGCCATAGGCCATCAAAGCCTATTTGGCCTGAGACTCCTCGATATCTTCCGTTTACAACCCTGAAACTCAGTCTTCGCCCGATCTCATTGACAATATCCTGCAAAGCGAGTCCGCTGCTTTCGAACCGACCAAGAAGCGCTTCCTCTGCGTACCGCTTTAGCAGTTCCGAATCGACTCGCCCAAGGAATTCCCTCAACTCGTCAGAAGTGGAGTTTCCATCTAAAAGTCGTCCGTCTCCAGAAATGGCAATGATTTGCTGGATGTGCTTCCCTTGCAGTTGCAGCCGGGACGTTGACCAGATCTCCGTTAGAGACATATATAAGCGACCCAATATAACAGCCTTTGAAGACACCCAAGTAGGGACGGAGACGATTGAGGCAGCAGTTTGCTCGTGAACGACGTCCTTAGCAGCGTCCGACACTCCAACTTGAATTTGTTTGCTCTACCCGTAACCGTTAGGGCGGATTAGGGCGGATCTATCCCACCTTGACTCCCGCTCAACTTCCGGATCGCGCGCGATCCGTAGCATAGCGCGACCGAGCCGAACGGTGAACATCACCCGGGAGGCGCTACTTGATATTGGGAAGATAGGGAGAGCGAACCGACACGAAGATCGCGGCGGCAACTAAGACGGTGCTGACGTACTGATTGAGAGTTCCGGGATCATTAGGCCCGCGTTCTTTTGATAATTTTGGTCTTCAGTTCCTTGTCGCCCGGCGCCAGCAGTATCAGTTGCTCACCTTCAACCGCAGCCCGAACGGGGTCACCAACGATGATTCCGGGTCCGGGATCACCGGAGCGGCGCTGGTGGCAGCGTCCGCCCCTCGCCGTGTATACAACATCGGCGATCTGCACCGTAAAGATCGGCCAGCGCTCTGAAGTCCCTAGCTCAATCCTCTCGTCTGTGCTGATATCGAGGAGCTTGCCCCTTTGGAAATCGTGCGCTGACCTGGAAAAGCAAGCAGTCGCGACGGTCAGTACCAGAGCAAGTCGAATTAGTATTCGGAACACAGCTTTATCCTTCAGATATCGATCTTGATATTCTTATCGGTCTGTACGGTCGCGTTTTCCGCAAGATATCGGTTCTTCGGCGATCACGGGCGCAACCCTTCGTCGAGGATTATTCCGAGGTGGACACGTTTGCCTAACACCTACATCACGCGTGCAACTGTTAGCTGGTTCCTCCGGCCCCGGGCCAGAGAACGGCTGCGAAGAACGCGGCGGCGATACAGACGGCTGGAACATACCTGTCAAGCGTAAGTGGGCGGTTGGGATTAGGCCCTTCCAGCGCGCCTAAATTCGGAATACGTGCTCAGAAACACCGTTCACGCCCTGTGTCCCTTTGTCGGAGCGCGGGAGAGCTGAATTGCAGATCCATCGCGAGTCGTCGCTGCACTTGCCCGGAAACGCGCCACATCAACGTGCCGTAGCAAGTCTTTAAATCAACTTGGGTTCGGCAGCCTGCACTCGAATACTCCTGATAACCCCATTCAACCACACATCACCTCTAGATGTCCGCGCCTTTCACATTCCGGCAGCGCTTCCTAAATAGCGCCTCCGCCCGGCACCCAACACCAACCCCGCTCCCCTTCACTCGTTCCGCAACGCCACCATCGGCTCAACACCCGCCGCCCGCGAAGCGGGTATAACCGCCGCCAGCAGCGCTGCCAAGCACAGTAGCACTGTAGCCACCGTCAACATAATCGGATCCCACGGCTTAACCCCAAACAACTGCTTGGACATCAGCCTGCCGCCCGCAATCGCCGCCGGAATCCCCAGCGCAAGGCCGACACCTACCTGCAAAAAAGCGCCGCCCAACACCATCCTGACCACGCTCCCGCGGTCAGCCCCCAGCGCCATCCGCACGCCTATCTCGCTTGTTCGCTGCTCCACCGTGTAGGTCATCACGCCGTACAACCCGACCGCCGCCAGCAGTAGCCCAAGCCCGCCAAAGAGCATTGTCAATGTCGCGATCATCTTTTCCTGCTGGAAATCAGCGCTCACCACTTTCGAGTACGGGTCTACTCCGTACAGCACCAGGTTTGGATCGACACTGGCCAGCGCCTTGCGCACACGATCTTCCATGCCCTTCGGGTCGCCCGGAGCCCAGATCACGATGTTGTATAAATAATGCGACCAGATCTCACCGCTCCGGAAGGCTGGATCGTCGTACTGTACCGTTTGTGTTTCCGGAATCCAAAACATCGGCTTGATGGGATCCTTGTAGTCGTAAGTCATGTAACGCATGTCCCGCACGACTCCCACGATTTCGTAAGTCGCGGAATACTTGATTTTGTCGGGTCCGAAATGCTGCCCGATCGGGTTCTGGTTTTTGAAGAATCTTCTCGCGAAGGCTTCATTGATGACCGCTACCTTCCGAGAGGCCCCCGTGTCCTGCTCTGTAATGGTTCTGCCCCGCACCATCTTCGCGCCTACGGTCTCGAAGAACCCCGGCATTATTCGAGACCAGCCCGCCCCTGTATCTTCTTTAGCCGGGGGCTCCGGCCGTCCCTCGATGCGAACGCTATCGTTCCAACTATCACCCGTCATGGGCGCATACAGCGCGGGCGCAACCATGCGCGCACCCGTAGTGTGGAGCAGCCGATCATCGATTTCCCGGAACATGGGCTCCATTTGCTCGGGCTTGTAGTTGCCCAGCATGGGATTGATCCAAGCGATATACCTGCCCTGAGTTTCGAAGCCGAATTTCTGGTGCTCCAGGTTTCGTAGACTCTGGCCCAGCAGCGCGGCGGTGGACAGCAATACCAGGGACATCCCTGCTTGCGCGACCACCAGCGACTTCTGTGCCAGCGAGCGCCCGCCACCAACCGAACGGTTAGCCCCGCGTAGCGCCTCCACCGGGTCGGCATGCGAAGTCATCCACGCCGGAGCGATCCCGAAAACTACTCCGGTCACCAACGACAGCCCCAGCGTAAAGAGCAACACTGGAAGAGAGGGTGTCGCGTCGAGCGGTACGTAATTGTTCATCCCGCCGATCGGGAAAGCAAGCTGCACAATCAGTCTTGTCCCGGCATAGGCGACGCCGACGCCAAGGGCTCCTCCAAGCATCGCCAGCAACAGGGACTCCACGAGTGCCTTGCGCACCAGGCGTCCTCGCGCAGCACCCAGTGCAATGCGTAGCGATGTTTGCGGCCGGTCCTTCAACCCGCGCGCCAGCATTAGATTCGCCAGATTCCCGCACGCCACCAGCAGCACACACGCCGACGCTATCAACAGCAGCTTCAATCCGTCCTGATACTCATCCCTCATGGCCGCCACTCCCGCGCCGCCGGGAATCAGGTGCAGCGTCTGCTGCTGCCACAGTTGCTTCTCGCTTGGCTCCATATCCGGTACATGGCTAGCCAGCCAGGCATGGAATTCCACCTTCAGTTTTGCTTCGAGCGGCTTCGCATGAACTCCCGGACGCACTCTCCCGATCAGGTCCAGGAAATTGCCGTTCGGCCTTTTCAGCCGCGCGGTCGCTCCATCGATCACCAGTTCCGCCGTGAGTGGCAGCCAGAAATCCGGCATGCCCCACCCCGCCAGCTTCGCTCCGTAAAATCCTGGCGCAGCCACGCCGATCACCGTGAAGGGATGGCCGTTGATTTGGTAACTTGCGCCAATCACCGAGGGATCGGAGGCGTACTTCTCCGTCCAGATGCGATAGCTCATCACCGCCACCAACGGCGCACCCTCGTGATCGTCCGAGTCGGTCATCAGCCGCCCAATCCACGGATGTACGCCAAGCGTCCTAAAGAAGTTCCCGGACACATACTCCCCGTTGCGCGTATCCGCCTGCGCCTTGGAGCCCGCCCTACGGACACCGAGAGGTGCATTGCCCGCCTGTAGTGCCGCCAGGTCAATGAACTCCGGTGTCTGCGCGCGAAAGTGCTGGTATGTCTCCCACGAGAACAGCGCAAAATCGCCATCCTCACCCTGGGTATAGCCACCCCAGTTGCAACAGCGAATCTTATCTCCGATTCTCCACAGCTCTTCCGGCTTCGTCACCGGCAGCGACTTCAGCATCACCTGGTGCACCAGCGTAAAGATCGCCGTCGTCGCTCCGATTCCGAGCGCCAGCGTAATCACGGCCGTCGCTGTGAATCCCGGCGCCTTGCGTAGTTGCCGCAGAAACTCTCGGATCTCCGCCATCACTCGTCCCCCTTAATCTGTCTGTGACACTGGAACGCCACTCCCTTGCAATTACGCGAGTATGCTTCCCGCAGTTCCCGGCAACACAGTACTCAATACTGCGCCCGTAACGTTTGGTTACACGTGAATGGTCCAAAAGTGGCAGAATTCGGCTCGGACCACGAAATCACCACACGTGAAACGCCTCTTCTTGCTCGCCTGTTCAGCCGTAATCCTGCTTACGCCACCCTTAGTAAATTCCCGCCGCATGGCAGAATGTGGTCGCTCCCGGGCTCACCGCATTGACGCGGATCTTCTCCGGGCGAGACGTAAGGTTCGGAATTCCCGCACTGCGGCGCGATCACTAGCCAACTGTCCCGTTGATAACATTATGAAGCTGCATACGTCTTAGTGGATACGTCTTATAGGTATGGGACAGTATCGGAAGTTGCTGGCTTTGACGAAGGAAGAGAGGGCGGAAATGACGCGTTGGGCGCAGTCGGGGACGCTTCCGGCGGGCGACGTTTTTCGGGCCCGCTTGATTCTTGCGCTTGCCGATGGGTTGACCTGGGACCAGATCATGGCACAACTGAACACAACCGGTCCAACCATTTCGCGCTAGAAGCAGCGGTTTGAAAAAGACCGGCTGAGCGGATTGGAAGCTCGTCACAAAGGAAGCAAGCCGCGGGTAGCTACGCCGGCGTTGCAGGCAAGAGTTGCCCGGAAAACCACGCAACCTCCTGCTGACGGAAGCACGCACTGGTCGTGCCGCAAAATGGCGGCCGCTTTGGGCCTTAGCAAAACGACGGTACAGCGGTTGTGGGCGCAAGTGCGTTTGAAGCCGCACCGGCTCGACCGTTACAGGGCAAGCAACGATCCGGATTTCGAAAAGAAAGCAGCCGACGTGATCGGCCTGTACCTGAATCCGCCACAACACGCCGCCGTCTTCTGCGTGGACGAAAAGACCGCGATTCAAGCTCTCGACCGTTTGGACCCGGTGCTCCCGTTGTCGCCTGGCAGAGCCGAGCGGCATGGCTTCGACTATTACCGGCATGGCACGCTTTCTCTCTACGCGGCTCTGGACGTGAAGACAGGCAAGGTGCAAGGCATGACGGCCGCACGCCACACCAGCGATGAGTTCATTGCTTTCCTCTCGAACTTGGTCAAGCGCGCTCGCTGGGCCAAAGAGATCCACCTCGTGCTCGATAACCTCTCCGCGCACAAGACTAAAGCCGTTCAACAGTTTCTGGCCGACCACCCGAAAGTGCGCTTCCACTTCACCCCAACCTACTCGTCGTGGCTCAACCAAGTGGAATTGTGGTTCGCCAAAATCCAGCGAGATGTCATCTCGCGAGGTGTTTTCACCTCAGTCGCCGACCTCGGCAATAAACTCCGCAAGTACATCCGGGCGTACTCGAAATCAGCACGCCCTTTTCGATGGACTTACAGCGATCCTAGCCGCAGATTCCGCCCTAATAAAATCAGCGGGACATCTCACCTAGCATCGTGGAAGCTGAAGGACAGCAGCGTGGTTCTAGTTAATAGGATGGTCTGCCGCCTCTGTTGCACGGTAGCTGGAACATAGAGATGAAAAGGAGAGCATCTCATGGAAATACACACGATCGGCATCGATCTCGGGAAGACGATCTTTCATTCAGTAGGCGTGAACTCGCCCGGGGAGGTTGTAGTGCGAAAGAAATTCTCGCGACTGCAACTGCTACGTTTCACCCCGAACCGGCAAGTGTGCTTGATCGGCATGGAAGCGTGCGGGGGTTCCCACTTTCTCGGCCGGGCAATTCGAGAGCAGGGACACGAAGTGCGTTAATTCCGGCACAGTATGTGAAGCCGTACGTAAAAACAAACAAGAACAACTACATCGATGCTGAGGCAATCGCGGCGGCTGTGGGTCGACCCAGGATGCGCTTCGTTCCGATTAAGACTGACCATCAATTGGACATGCGATCCTTACACCGCGTGCGTGAGCGCTGGGTGGTAAGACGAACGGCGGTGGTCAATCAGATACGTGGATTGTTGCTGGAACGTGGCATCACTCTGCCGAAGGGACGCTGTCATTTAGAGGCAGCGTTATCGACGATTCTGAAAGATACCGATGCGAAGCTGTCGGGAGTAGTACGCCTGCTGTTGGCGCAGCTGAAGTTGGAGCTGGAGCAATTGACCATGCCCCTTGAAGAGACAGATGCACTGATTCAGCAGATGGCGCAGGAAAGCGAAGTTTGCCGGCGTCTGGATGCGATCCCCGGCATTGGGCCAATCACAGCAACTGCACTGATGGCAGCTATTGGCAATGGAGCAGCGTTCCGCAAGGGCCGTGACTTCGCTGCTTGGGTGGGGTTGGTTCCAGGAGAATATTCTACCAGCGGCAAGCAGAGATTGCTCGGCATCAGCAAACGCGGGAACTGCTATCTGCGGAAGCTGTTCATGCAAGGTGCCCGTGCTGTCCTGCAATTCAAAGAGAAGCAATCGCCCGGTCTGAGTGCATGGCTGATGCAACTCACATCACGTACCCACTACAATGTCGCCGGGGTGGCGCTCGCTAATAAGTTGGCGCGCATTGCGTGGGCGGTACTTGCGACCGGGGAAGCGTATCGACCTCCCATGGTGGCCAGTGGTTCCGCATGACTGGCCTGCATATGACGCCTGGCTGAAGCCAGGCTTGGAAATCGTATTCGCGATTCCCACATGTACAGCCCAGTGACGGCTGCGATATTCATGATTTCCTGCCAGGTCTGCTGGCGAAATAGGAGATGGCACAACGGTCTCACCGGCGCTGTTAACCCGTACTCGGAGAAAGTCTTTAACGACTGCTTTGTTAAACGGGAAACCGCGCGGCGCATTCCATCCTGGCCAGGAGTTGCTTCACTCCAACAAAGGCCGTATACATTTGCGCAGACCAACCTGCCATTCACTTTTCGCTTGCGGCACGGCGGCGGACCATACATTCCGAGTAGCGGCTCACTTCTTGCGCATCCAGACGTCCCACGTGGCCGGCCCGGCTTCCTCGTCGGTCATTGCGCGACCCGTCAACTTAAGTGCCAGCTTCATCTGACCGTGATGGTAGCCCTCATGCCAGAGCATGTGCTGGAGCAGGAGGATCGGGTGATCGTAGTGAAGGTTCATGTCCCGGCCTGCCTCCACCCTGCTCTTAACCGCGTCGCGCACCGCCTTCGCGCTGTCGTTCAGCATCTCAGCGATGCTACCAAGATCACGCTCGACCACCCACTCGTCCGCGGGCAGATTTCTAGCGGACTCGGGGGCGTCCTCCAACACGAGCACAAGTCGTACAAAGTGGATGTGTGCGAACAACTCCCTTATCGACGGGCTGCCCTCCATCGCCCTGGCCTCCAGCCCGCTCTTTGGAATGGCGCGCAGCAGGTTAAGCAGGATGGTGTTGTTTCGGTCCCAGGAGTCCAGGAGAGCCTCAAGGAGACGTTCGTCTGGTACATGCGACATATCATTACCCATTTCTTTGTGATGCGGAACGGCGAACACTGGATCGGCCCCTGTTCAAACCTTGATTTCGCTCCGGCTTGCATCACTCCTCGATTTCGGTAATAATTAATCACGGAAGCGAGAATACATGGCGGCCTTGTTAACGACAGTACCGCGGGTTGCGGGTTATTCTTTCGATCACTCAGCCGATCTGGCCAATCCCCGGCAACGGCAGCAGTTGAGCGGCAGTGCAATCAGAGCATTTCTAAAGCTCATTGAGAAGTGGCAACTGACAGAGGCTCAGGCTCGCGGTCTCCTGGGAGGTATCGCTTCCTCTACATTTCACGACTGGAAAACGGCTCCCGGCAAGCAGAAGCTTAGCCAGGATGTTCTGGTAAGAATCTCTCTTTTTATCGGCATCTACAAAGCTCTACACATTTATTTCGGTCAGCCTTTATCTGATCAGTGGATCACGTTTGGAAATAACGGGCCAATGTTCGCCGGCGTTTCGCCACTTGACTACATGATCCGGCACGGCCAACCGGGTATTGTCCAAGTGCGGCGCATGCTGGATTCCTGGCGCGGCGGCCATTGACAACTCCTGGCTCCCGCGTTTTAAAATGGCCGGCAACGCATCGTCTCATTCCCTCTCTCTACAGTGAGGCCGGAACAGTTTTAGCTGAGCTGGCCGGCAACGAGGCTGATCTTCACAATCTAATCGCGCTTGATGGCGCAACCAACGATCGCATCCAAGCCGAACAGCAGGGCATTGTCGGCATCAGCACTTATGAACTGGTATACGGTATTTCCCATGCCCATATAGTCAACGCCGCCTTTACTCATGCCAGCGACTCGGGCGGGCGCTTTAATGACCACACTCGTGGTGCTTGGTATGCTGCCGCCCGGCAATCAGCTTCCCTCGCTGAAGTCACCTATCACAAAGCGAGACGCCTCGCCTTGATTGTCTGCCCCGATGAACCGTTCGGCAAACCCTCCCGCGATGTATCTACCTATGACGATTGGCTGGCCGACTTCGAAGCCGAGTTCCATGTCCTGGAACCTCCTTCTGCCTTCGCAGACTGTCTTCTGCCGGAGCCGGTTCCCGCGTGCTATGCCAGCTCCCAAGCACTTGCACGAGACCTTTTAAACAGCGGATCGAATGGACTTGTTTATCCGAGTGTGCGCCGTCCCGGTGCGCAATGCCTGGTCTGCTTCCGGCCCGCGCTCGTTTACTACCCGCGAAAATCGGAGCGCCTCCAGATCACATTCACAGCCACCCTCACCGGCTACCATCACCGCGTCTCACGTTTATCCACTTAACTGAACGGCGTCGAACACACGCGCAATTGCACCCGCCCCGCTCTTCCGGCCCGCCATCCGCGGAATCCCATCCGCCGATCGCCTTCTCCGGGGACATTGCGGGCTTGAGTCCGAATACTGCCGAAGTCCGATCAGCAGCGGTCTCCAAACGACTAAATATCTTGCGACAAGCGCAATCTCTCAAGCACGAGGGATCGGCAGCGGATCGACCAGTCCAACACGGTCAAAGCGCACCGGCAGACATCTCGGGAGGAATTTTCTCGAGAGGTCTCCCGGACTGTTTCCAATGAACGCGCCTCTGCTTGGCGCATCGAAGCGTATACTTTGGGAGTCTATCGGGGCGACACCGCCAGGAGCGTCCCGCTTTGAGCAAATGTCAACCGATGACCGAAACCATCCTGTGTGATGTGAACGACTGCGAGTGACTCTCATGAGCGACCCATTAGCTGCCTACCTGCACGGTCACCTCGCGGGTTCTAAATTGGCTACTGAGCTCCCGAAGGACCTTCACGATCAGCATGCCAGTGAACGCTGGGCCAGTTCGCCGCGCCTTTACTCATTGACCTGGAGGAAGAGCACGAAGTACTACAGCGGATTATTGATCGGGTGGGCACTGAATCCTCTGCCCTGAAGGAAGCGATGATCTGGGTGGGCGAGAAGGTAAGTCGATTCAAGCTCAGGCGCACCGGCTCTGGGGAAGTCGGAGCATTCGAGGCGCTCGAAGCGCTGTCACTCGGTATTCCTGGAAGGGCTGCGCCGGGGCGGGCCCTATCAGTCATTGCCTCTACCGATGTCCGACTGCGCGGCGCAAATTTTGACGCACTTGCTGCGCGCGCCCTGGCGCAGCACACCCAGCTAGAAGAGCGCCGTTTGCAGATCGCGGGTACGGCTCTTCGAGCTGCTCCGGAGTAGCCCGGCACCGAAGTGCGAGGTTTACAATGAGCCACAGACGTCTATGGACCACCAGCAAAACCTCTACCGTGAACAAGTTGAGCAGCTGAAGGATTATGCCTTTTTCTTCCTGGATGTGAACGGTGTAATACAGACTTGGAACGCCGGCGTGGAGCATTTATTGGGGTACTCCGAAGCGGAATGGATCAACCAGCACACGTCGATTATCTTTACTCCCGCCGACCAGGCAGCTGCACTTTGCGAAGCCGAAATGCGCATTGCACGCGAAAAGCGCTCGGCGTCCGACATTCGCTGGCACAAGAAGAAGGATGGAACGGAGCTTTTCGCCAACGGCGTAATCAACGCGGTTTATGATTCATCGGGCAACGTGCAAGGATATACCAAGATCATTTCCGACGAGACTGCTAGGAAGCAGCTGGAGGATTCGCTGATCAGGGCGAACACTGCACTCGAGCATTTCGCCTATGCAGCCAGCCATGACTTGCAGGAGCCACTTCGCACCATCGGCAGTTACGCCCAACTCCTTGTCAGAAAACATGGTGACCAACTAAGTCCTATGGGAACCGAGTATCTGGGTTTCATAACCATCTCCGTTGCCAGGATGAGCACTCTCATCCAGGATTTGTTGGCCTATGCGCGCGCCGGGATTGAAAAGGAACCGGCCGTCTCCGTATCGCTCGATGAAGAGGTGGAAGCGGCCCTGTCTCAACTGGCGGGATCCATTCAGGAAACCGGTGCCACTGTGACACACGATCCTCTGCCGACTGTAACGGCTGCACACAGCCAGATTACTCGCTTGTTTTTGAACCTGATCAGCAACGCTATCAAATACAGGGCAGCCGGGAGAGCTGCGGAGATACACATTTCTGCCGCGTCTTACGACAATGATTGGACAACCATCTCAGTAGTCGACAACGGCATCGGTTTCTCACAAGAATATGCGGAAAAGATCTTTAGCCCCTTCACGCGATTGCACGGGCCGGAATACTCCGGATCTGGCGTGGGTCTGACGATTTGCCGCCGCATCGTAGAGCGATGGGGCGGTCGATTATGGGCCGAATCCAGGCCCGGGGAGGGATCGACGTTTCATTTCACTCTGCCTCGATCTCAAGACGAGTGACTTGGAAGTCCGACGATCGCCTCCTCCGGGGACATTGCGGGCGTGAGTCCGAATACTTCCGAAGTCCGATCAGCAGCGGTGTCCCAAATGACTGAATGCCTTTTCAACAACCGGAGTCCCTCAAGCACGAGGGATCGGCACAGCTTCCGAGTGGGCGGCCACATGAGTAAATAGAATGCCCTCGGGGGTGCCGTCTCCTTCGACCCACCCTAGGCTAGCTCGCCAAAGAGGCGAACTACGAGCGGTACCCGACCTTCCTCAATGATTTAAGGGCTCACCCGGCTGATGCGCCTGTGACCTGAGATGCTGTTACGAATTCGAGCAGGTCGGCATTGATCCGGTCTGCATGCGTTGTCGGCATCCCGTGCGGCAATCCAGGGTAGGACTTCAGCGTCCCGTGCTTCAAAAGCTTGACCGACCTTGCTCCGGTAGTTGGGAAGGGGCAAATCTGGTCGTCCTCACCATGCATCACCAGCACCGGAACGTCGATCATCTTGAGATCGTCGTAGAACTCGGTTTCGGAAAGGGCCTTGATGCAGTCATATTGGGCCTTGATGCCACCCATCATTCCCTGCCGCCACCAGTTCTCTCGAATTCCCTCGGAGACAATCGCGCCCGAACGGTTGAAGCCGTAAAACGGAATTGTGATGTCTTTGTAGAACTGGGAACGATGGTTCGCAGTGCCGTCGCGGAGGCCGTCGACGACTTCCTTCGGAACGCCGTCGGGGTTCTTCTCCGACTTCATGAAGGTCGGCGGAATCGAGCTGATGAGCACTGCTTTTGCCACCCGACCGTTACCGTGCCGTGCGACATAGCGCGTCACCTCGCCGCCGCCCGTAGAATGACCGATGTGAATAGCGTTCTTGAGATCAAGCGCTTCCACTAGTTCGGCAACGTCGGCAGCGTATGTGTCCATGTCGTTGCCGTTCACCGTCTGAGTGGAGCGGCCATGCCCGCGGCGATCATGAGCGATTACTCGGTAACCGCGCTCCAGGAAAAACATCATCTGTGCATCCCAGTCGTCAGCGGAGAGCGGCCAACCGTGATGGAAAAAGAGAGGCTGGCCTGTTCCCCAATCCTTATAGTAAATCTGCGTGCCGTCTTTTACGGTGATCGTGTCCATGTGTTATTTCCTGTGTTTGTTCAGTCGTTGATAGATAGGCTTGTTGATCAGCAATTGTGAGTACCCGACAGCATAACGGCCAAGAAAGCCACCACAGCGGCACTCCAAGCAAGACACCTCGCGGCACTAGTTCCTAATCCGCCTTTACAGACAAACCCGGTTGAGCATCCGGTGTATACGCGAAAGGGAACTCTAGCACACGCCGGTGATAATCGCACGCGGACCCCGCTCGTCCGTTCAAAATTGCTTACTTGGCGTCGGAACCACGCGATCAGCATGGCGGGAAATGCGGGGACAAAATCAGTACCGACAAAGGCCCGGGCATCCGGCGAACCGGCTTGAGACCTTCTCACGCGACATTTACCTTCAATCCCGTGAATTGCCCACGTAAGGTCCCCATAGGGATCTGCCAAATCGGCAGCACAGCTACCGAATAGCGATTCTAGTGAGCGCCCGTTCTGCCTCGCCCGCGCCTCGAAAATCTTTTTATTCCTCGAACACACCGCGCAATCGCAACTGCCTCGCTCTTCCGGCCCGTCATCCGCTGCCTCCCATCCCGCCGATCGCCCCTTCTCCGGGAACATTGCGGCCTTGAGTCCGAATACTGCCGAAGTCCGATCAGCACCGGCCCCCAAACGACTGAATATCTTCTCGACAACGGAGATCTCTCAAGCACGACGGATCGGCATAGCTTCCGAGTGGACAGCCACATACCCAATGAAACCCACTCTCTGGCCGCAAGGCGTTCCTCATTAGCTGCCGGGTTCGACGCTGAAACCGCTTTGAATGGCATTCTGAGCCGAACGTTTTCAGATGCAATAATCGGCCTTGCCAAGGCTACCGATCTGGAGCAAGGGCGTCGAAAGAAGCAGGACGCCGGCCGACATATCAGGACCAATCCGTCGCGCTCCCCATTTGATTGAAGATTGCGTCGGTTCTTTCTTTTACGCTTCCTAGGTTGCAATGGCTGAAATGGTTACTCTGTTCGGAGCGCCTCCACCGGTTCTACGGAAGCTGCACGGCGAGCGGGGATGACAGAAGCCGCGACTGCGAGCAGAAGGATGGAGAGCGTCGAGAGCGCAAGTACGGTTGGGTCCAAGGGATCGACATGAAACAACATAGAGCGCAGCAGGTGGGTTGCAAAAACAGTACCGATGGCTCCGATGCCGCACCCGGCCACACCCAGTTTGCATCCAGACAGAAAAACGAGGCGCATAATGCCAGCTCGCTGCGAACCAAGCGCTAAGCGGATGGCCAGTTCCTGGGTCCGTAAGGCGGTGGAGAAGGCGATGACACTATAGATGCCCAGGAACGCCAGCAATACGGCCGCGCCTGCAAACGCGGAGATGAGCGCGGTATTAAATCGCCGCGACGCTTGGCCTTCGGCGATCACCTGATCCATAGATTCGACCTGAGTGAGTGGAAGCTGCGGATCGATAGAGTAGACGACGGCGCGCAAGGAGTTGGCCATTTGGTCGGGTGGTAGTTGGCCGCGCACCACGACGGAACCAGCATTGCCGGTGAGCATGCCGGGAGGCGCAAATTGTCCGGCACCGGCTTTGCTTTGGCTTGCCGGGATATAGAACTGCTGTCCGGTAGGCACGTCGGCCGCGAGTTGTTTGACACTGCCTATCTCTCCCACCACGGTGAGCCAGGGTAAATTCGCTTCCTTGGGGCCACGGTGCAGGCGTTTGCCGATCGGATCCTGGCCAGGCCAGTAGTGCTCGGCGAGCGTACGGTTGACGATAACAACCAGCCGAGCGCCGTCACGGTCGGCCTCAGTAAAGTCGCGGCCACGAATGATCGGAATCCCTTGCGCCTGAAAGTAACTACCTGCCACCTGAGGTATCCAGGCCAGATTTAAACCGGCTCCCTTTGGAGGAATGTACCCGTCCGGAGTGAACGTGCCAGAGAAGTCCACGTCAGCGGCTGGCAGCATAGTAGTGAAGCCGACTGCCCGTACCCCCGGCAACCGCTCGAGTTTGGAACGCAGCGCCAGGTTGAATGCGTCGATCGCGCTCTGCGTCGAGTACTGGTGCCGTGGCAAGCTATACGAGGCAGTTAGTGTGTGGTCGGCGCGAAAGCCGAGGTCGACGGACCGCATCTTCTCAAAGCTGCGCAGCAGAAGGCCTGAAGCGGTAAGGAGGACCAGGGCGACCGCGAGTTCGGCAATCACCAGGATGGACCGGAGACGAGCGTGACCGCCGCCAGATGTGCCGGTGCGGCCACCTTCCTTCAAAACCTCATTCACCTCGGTCCGTGCAGCGGCAAATGCCGGAATCAGCCCGCAGAGCACTCCGGTGAGCACAGCCAGTGCGAGCGCGAAGGTCACCACCTTCCAATCCAAAGCGATGGAACTAACCCGGGGGAGGGTTTCAGGCAGCAAGCTGATACCAGCGCGCAGGGCCATCCAAGCCAGAGCCAAACCCAGCAATCCGCCCATCATGCTCAGTAGCAGTGCCTCGATAAGGGACTGGCCCAAAACAGCAGCTTTGCCGGCGCCGAGTGCGAGGCGTAGGGAGATGTCGCGACGGCGGCGGAGAACTCTTAGCAGCAACAATCCCGCCAGATTGGCGCAGGCGATAAAAAGGACCACGACTACGGCGAGGAACAGTGTACGAACAAGAGGCCGGGCTTGCTCTACTGTGCTCTCTTTGAACGGACGCACTGCCGGGTGAATGCGGCGGCTGGAAAGCGCAGGTGGGAAGCTGCGCATTATCTCCTGCGCAGCGCCCGCAGCATCCTGCTGGGCTTGCGCTGGTGTCACGCCGGGCTTCAGCCGCCCGACCAGATAATAGCTCCAATTACCCGCTCCCTGTATGAGTTCGGTGTTGGTGAAACTCATAGGCACCCAAACCTCGCTCCGATTCAACTGACCAGGAACAAGGGGAAACTCAAAGTCCTGCGGCATCACGCCGATAATCTCGTATGGCTTGCGGTCAAGAAAGATTTCCTTGCGCCGGATCTGGGGATCGCCATGGAAGCGGCTTTGCCACGTTTGGTAGCTAAGGACGGCGACCTGTTGGCTGCTCTCGTCTTCCTGCTTAGTAAACACGCGGCCAATCAAGGGAGTGACGCGAAGCACGGCGAACATGCTTGCGGTGAGCCGCGCGGCGTTGATTTGCGCCGGTTCGCTCAAGCGGGATAGTTCATAGGTCGAGGGGTGATAACCGCCGAGGCTCGAGAAGGCACGAGTGTCGCGCATATAGGTGCGAACACCGGAAGCTGTGACGGTGGGCACATCAGCGGCGCCATAGTCGACGCCCTCCAGGATGTCGCCAACTGTGACCAGCCTGTCGGGCTCGGGAAACGGCAGGGGGCGTAGCAGCACACCCTCGACGATGGAGAAAATCGCAGTAACCGCGCCAATGCCAAAGGCCAACGTGAGCACCGCGGTTAGGCTAAATCCGAGCGACCTGCGCAATTGTCTGACGGCATGGCGCAAATCCTCTAATAGAGATTCCAAAAAGATCCCCTGAAAACGACCCCGATTATTCCCCTGAAACTTTGCCGGGTCGTTTCTTTGTTTCAGCTGGAGCCCATCCGATTCTACTGAACAGTGGATCATAACGCAGAGTTACCGACACTCCTGCTTCGAGGATCGCCGCGACATTCAAAAGGCACTGTCTAGTTTGTTCTTGAATCGTGTTGCCCTTCATTGTGCTGGTTGCAGGATCATGCGGTGCTGTACCCGCAACAAATATCAAGCCGGCAGCCTTGACTGCTTGACTATATGTAGCTGCGGCTTGGCCGCCTTCGAAGTGAACACAATCTGTCTAGCCACTGATCTCCTTACGCCAAGTTGTCCCTTAGAGCGTTGCTCAAAACGCGAGTAGTCGCGAAGGGTTTATCAATCACACCCAGCGGGAACGGTCTGAGGCGAATACGGCTCATAAGCCGGGAGGCTCATCGGCCAGAATGGCGTCCATGATCTTGAGCCCACTGACGCCGGTGATGTCAGTTAAGACGCGATGAATCTGAAGGTTCATCTGGTCAAGAGCCTTTTGCATGTGGAGAACATGTTCGGCAGCCATCTGAATCAGACTGCTGCGGTGTCGCCACAGCGAACGGATAGCGCAGATTACTCCCGGGCCGGAAGCTCGCTCGGAGCAAGCCGACCGAATGCAGATACTGAATCCATTGGCGATCAGAGACGTCGGTCTTTCTGCCAGGCACGTTCTTCACATGCTGAGCATTCACAAGATAGACCTCGAAGCCGCGGGCCTCGAGAATCTGATACACAGGAATCCAGTACACGCTCGTCGATTCCATGGCAACGGATCGAATCCCACAATGCTGTAGCCAATCTGCCAGTGAGTGCAGATCTCTTGTAAACGTTGGGAAGCTCCGAACCGGTTGTGGGTCGCGATTGGCAGCGACGGCTACGAATAGCTTGCTTGCTCCAATATCAATGCCGGCTGCATCAGGATGCAAAACCGGTAACTCATCACATCTTCTCTTGCGCTTGTTCGCCATCGACTCCTCCGTTATTGCCGGTCGGATGCTCAAGGCGCGCATAAAAGCTAACTCCCAATCGAGATCGTTGCCCCTAAGCACGAACGTCATCACATATCTGTACGCAACTCTGTACGCAACCCCGGATCTGTACGCAACCCCGGACCCACGCTTATCGGTCGGGCTTCTGGAGCACCAATGTCGGCGCGGGCTGTAGCTGTCAATCCAACCGGCGCACTCCACCATATCTCGATTCCGTTCCTTCCATCCTGTCTGGCCAGACCAGTTGCACGCTTATGGGGAGTAATCTCCCGGCCGTTCTGTCCGAGTAGCCGAAAATTGGCCAAGTGACCGTCAACTCAGCTTATGTAAGTAATTGGCGGTCGGGGATGCAAGATTGTGCGCCGACCGGAAAGGCGCCTGCATCTAACCGTCCTAGGAGAAGGACTTATGAAAGCTGCGGTCGTACCCGCTGTAAGCAGTTCATGGCAGATTGAAGATGTTCCTCAACCGCAAGCGGGACCCGGTCAAGTGCTGGTGAAGATGCGCGCAAGCGGTATCTGCTATACCGACGTACACGAAACGCTCGGGCACATTCCAGGACAATTTCCGCGGATCCTCGGTCACGAGCCGGTCGGCGAGGTCGTTGCGGTGTCTCCAGACGTCACCACGCGAAAGGTAGGCGACCGCGTGGGCACCGCATGGATTCAATCCACGTGTGGACGCTGTGAATGGTGCCAGCGCGGTCGCAGGATGTTCTGTCCTTATCTGAAAGGCACGGGGCTTGATGTACAGGGGGGTCACGCGGAATATATGCTGATGAATGCTGATGCTACGTACCTGATTCCGGAGAAGGTTTCCTACGAGCAGGCAGCCCCGATCTTCTGCGCCGGTTACACAGTCTATAGCGGGCTCCGATGGGCTGATCCGCAGCCGCATGAACGCGTGGCCGTGCTCGGGATCGGCGGCCTTGGTCACCTGGCAGTGCAATACGCAAAAGCTGCAGGCTTTGAGACCATCGCAATTTCGCACTCCCCCGACAAAGACAAAATGATCCGCGATCTCGGCGCAGATGAAATTGTCCGCGATGGAAAGAGCCTTTTAGCGGCGGGAGGCGCAGACGTGATCCTCAGTACTTCCAATTCGACCAAATCAATGGTGGACAGCATTCAGGGACTGCGGCCGGACGGCCGGCTTATCACGATGGGCGCAGACGCCGAGCCGATTTCGATTTCTCTGATGGATCTCATCATGAAGCGCATTCGCGTGATTGGCAGCCAGCAAAACGGCCCCGAATATCTCTACGAAGCCCTCGATTTCGTAGCACAAGGAAAGGTCAAAACTATAGTCGAGACCTACCCGTTGCTCGAGGCTCCGAAGGCGTATCAGCGTGTTGTAGAGGGCACAGCCCGGTTCCGGGCCGTCCTCACGATGTAATCGCTAGTGCTAGCAACTCGCAAAATTACTGCTCCCGATGACGCTCTAACCGTCGATAGGGAGTCGACGGCCATATCGCATGGTTTTTCCGGTCTACTTGACGAGTCGCCGACCATCCTAGAACTGATTTGGAAAGCAAGACGGCCTAGTCGAAAACCGGAACTGGTTCAGACTCGATTACGCTATCCGAACATAATTGACCGCGAGCATGGTTGGCAACCCGGTCGAAATTCTTCCTCCGAATCAACACGAACGCATCTGGTCAGTGCAGAAGTCGCTAGACTTTCCTCGATATGTGTTCGGCGTGCCGCGCACGCCCGAAGGTGAATCCCATCATGTCGGCCGTAATACCGCGATACGCTGCTCCTTTGCGCCGACATGAGAACGACCGAATTCTGCAAGAGCATCCGTCCAATTTCTAAAGCGGCTCGCCATCAAAGCGGCTTTTGGAACACCGCCCCAACTGACGGTTTGCGGACAAATCTTGTCGCAGACGCTGAGATTCTGGCCGTCTAGATCCGTTTGCCGCAGTGTCTTCTGCACGCAGCGATATGCTTAGTTAAGTCCTAAGAATCCACTTCCAATTTTTTGCAACAACTTCTTCCAGATTGGCTTCGTCTGGTGTCTCACCGCCGCCGAATCCATCTCGGCTGCAGCACGACGTCCGTAGCTGACAAAATTGCTTCTCCCGAGATACGAGTAACGACGATAAACCTTCTTTAATATGGGTCTTTGGGGCTGCGCGTTTGAGCTATCCTTATCGAATTGCGTTTTTGGCTACTCTTTTTGGGCAACGCTTACCCCCTCCCCATCCGATTACAACCCGGAGGGCCGGATTGCTCCCCATAACGCCGGAGTGTCCGCCGATCGCGTAGCTTGCCGCTCAAAACCGCCTTGAACAGTGTTCTAAGCCCGAACGCTTTCAAATTAAATAATGCAGTTTCCGAAGGTATCGCCAAAGAATCTGCACCGGGTTCGCATTTGCGCGTTCGAAATTCAGCCCGTTTGATAGGTCAATCGCTCAAATCACACGAATTCAAAGGAATGTTATAAGATCGTACAACCTAGCGCGACTTAGGCCGCCAGAATTGTGCAAAGGCAGCTTATGGCAGGATCTAATCTAAACTCGGGCTCCGGCCACGGTCTATAAAGAAAGAGGAACCAAGTTGCTCGTTCATGGAATATACAAACCGCGGCGGCGTAAGGTCGCGTCAGCGGCGGCAGCATTCTTGATCTTCAGCGCACCAGCCGGCATTCTAGCTGGAGCGCCCGCCGATCAGGACGACTTTCCTACAACTACGCCAATAAAGCACGTTGTAGTTGTTTACCAGGAGAATGTCTCCTTTGATCACTATTTCGGAACGTATCCGTATGCCAGGCCAAACGCCGACGGCACGCGATTCTTCTTAGGTCCCAAAGATGATACACCGCGCGTCAATAACCTGGTGAGTTCTGGTTTGTTGAAACACAACCCGAACGCGGCGAATCCCTTCCGAATTGACCGCAGCGTACCCAACACTTGCGACCAGGACCATGCTTACGGGGCTGAACAAGCTGCCTTTCATGCAGGTCTTATGGACAAGTTCGTCGAGCAGACTGGATGCACAGACCCAGTGCTTGGGCCGAACAGCGTGATGGGCTACTATGACGGGAACACCGTGACTGCGTTGTGGAACTATGCCCAGCAGTTTGCGATGAGTGACAATTATTTCGGGATTACGTTCGGCCCTTCAACGCCCGGCGCCCTCAACGTAGTTGCGGGAACCACTTTCGCTGGAACAGTCAAAAAAGGCTTGCCAGCAGGGGACATCGCTAATGGCGCAACTACTGGTGCGGTTATTGGCGACCCCGATCCCTACGGAGATGTCTGCTCAGATCCCACCAGAACTCAGATCACAATGTCCGGCAAAAACTTGGGCGACCTGATGAATAACTCAGGCATCACCTGGGGTTCGTTCATGGGCGGCTTTGCGGACTGCACGGCGAAACACACAGGAGTCACCGGCCTTACCTCCACCGATTACATACCGCACCATGCATGGTTTCAGTATTGGACGTCTACCGCTAACCCGAATCACGTGCGTCCTTCGTCGCCTTTGAAAATTGGCAAATCTGACCGTGCAAACCACGGCTACGATCTGAAGGATTTCTGGACGGCGGTCCAACTGCACAGACTGCCTTCGGTCAGTTTCATCAAGGCCAGTGCTTACCAAGACGGCCATGCAGGGTACTCGGACCCCTTAGACGAACAGATCTTCTTAGTGACCTTACTCAACGCACTGCAGAAGACGGATGAATGGAACGAAACGGCTGTCCTGGTCACTTACGATGATTCTGACGGCTGGTACGACCATCAGATGGGCCCCATCGTGAATCAGTCGAACGTTGCTGAGGATGCGCTGCTTGGTCCTGGAAGTTGCGGCAGTCCGAAGCCGCCGCCTGGCGCCGACGAGATTCAGAATGGCCGCTGCGGTTTCGGCCCGCGTTTACCGTTGATTGTGATCTCGCCTTACGCTCGGACGAACTATGTAGATCACCGCGTGACCGATCAGTCCTCCATCATGCGATTCATCGAAGAGAATTGGAAGCTCGGACAGATCGGAAACGGCTCGACTGACATCATCGCAGGCAGACTTGACGGCTTCTTCGATTTCGACGACAGGGAGCACGCTTCTAAGCTTTACCTGGATCCGCTGACGGGTAAGATCCTGCCTGGCGATCGCCACTAAGAAGAGCTGTCTCATCTGTAACAAAGTGGTCGCACCCGCCGCGCCGCTCGTGCTTCCAAAATCGCCCGATTCTTTGAACACACCGCGCAATCGCACCCGCCCCGGTCTTCCGGCGCGCAATCCGCTGAATCCTGATCGGCGGGGCCGTATGATCTTACAGGCCCTCTGAAGCATGAGTCAGCGGAAAATCAAGAAAAAACGAAGACGGAACGACCGAGTCCCCGCTCTATCGATGGACTATACGTCTGTTCCGTTCGCTCTGCTCCACACCCGTCCTTCGCTAAGAAACATTGGTAATCAGCCGCACCCAATACGAGAGAGCTTCTGGCGTTTGGTGCCCGAAGGCGTTTATTCTGCGCTCCAAGGTGCGGAACTCGTATAGCAGTACGTTGGCCGCCTTGAGTCAGAATTGAGCGAAGCCTTAGGCGCGCATTCGGTGGCCTATTATCTCCACCTATATCGGCGGCTTGCGCCAGGTGCCGCTGGAGAGAACAAACAACCAGCGACAATCGCTCTTGTTCGCGCAACACTCGAAGCAGCTATACAGAAGTACTGCGCAGCAGCACTTTGTGCTCGGGTGGCGAACTCGAGGGAAATCGACCCTGAAACCATTCTGAATGGCGCATTATGGAGCGATCCCGATCTCCGCCGGACCTTTGCTGAGATTACAGAACACCCGCAGCTTGTGTTGACGAAATTCGGCGAGCCAGAAATCTTGGAGTTCTATGGGGTGGAGAAGCTTTCATTCGAAGTCTGGCAAAGCATGGCAACGCTTCGCGCGTTGGGCAAGGGCGCGCCGTTACGGGTTATGGCTTCGGTGGACTGCTTCGCGTACGACCGATCCGACGAACTTGATGATTTGCTACGGATCTACGATGACAGAGACCATAGATGTGACGCCTCTGGCACGGGAACCGTGTTTCACCGCTCGCCCGGCGACAAAGCAAACGGGATGATATTCCTGCCCTTCATCAATGCTCGTCACATTTCGTGGAGCGACCTTCGGCCCTGGTTTCTCCATTTGGGCATGGACGTAAGCTGTGCCCCTTCAGCCGCAGTGGACTACCCAAACTTTTTCTGGGCTCCATTTGCGCTTTTAAAGTATTATGAGGCACACAAGCCATTTGCGTCAGCGTTCCTTCAGAAGTACGCTTGCGATCTCGAGTCTCTGGTCGCCGTCATAGCGGGAATCTGTACAAGCGCGTTCCGCGACTGGCGCGGTCAACCAGCAACAACTTATCGGTACTGGCAGCGAGCGTACCTAGGGCCGAGTGCGCGAGAAAGTTTCGTCGAGCACATTCGTGACAATCTTGAAGCGGGTTTGGTGGCGGTGCCCCTTTCGATCCGGGCGTGTGAAGTTGACGTCGAGGGCGCATTTGATTTCCTGGCTCTCGTTGACTCGAGGAGGGCAGAAATCGACATCGGAGTGCCCGGTCCACATTCGGTTTTCTTGTCCTGCGGCGACGCCAGTTATTTTATGGACTATTCCTGGATTTATTACCGACTGATGCGCTTATTCGACGACCTTGAGCTAGAGAACCAGAATTTCAAAGGTGAAGCCCTCGAAGAGTATGTTCGAGCTGGTCGATCCGAACTTCCGATAAAAAAATGTGACTCGATCGACGGAACAAGCAAGCAGGCCCGGCCTGTGCCGCTTACAAAAATCAATTGAACAGCCATATTGCACGGTGAGGCAGTTCCAGCAATCACAAAGGCCCACAATCTCCGCACCCAGAGCGGTACTTTGTAAAGATGCGGGCCTTGCCCTATGTCTGTTTAGCAGCCATTCTCGCGTCGCACTGCATGCCTCAGGGGCTTTCATTTGGTTCGCTGCCGGCGCGCACGGAGCCCGATTGGATGGGCAAAGTTATCGTTTACGAAATCTGGCTGAACGCCTTCAGCAAGGAAGGAACGCTGAAGGGGGCGATTCCGGGTTTGAAGCACGTAGCCGAGTTGGGCGCAAACGTCGTTTATCTCGGACCTATCGCCAAGCGCTCGGCAACCCCACACGCGTCGCCGTACAACATTGCGGATTACAACGCCGTGGACCCACAATACGGCACGAAAGCCGATCTGCAGGAGTTCATCCGGCAAGCGCACCAATTCGGTTTGAAGGTGATGCTTGATCTGGTCTACTACCATACCGCTCCGGACGGCGTCATGATGCAGCACCCGGACTGGCTGGTGCACACGAAAGACAACCAAATCGCACGCGGCTTCTGGCCCCAGCCCCTTCCTGAATTCTCGAATGCAAAGGTTCGCGATTACTTGGTCGATAGCATGGTTCGCTGGGTAAAGAATTTCGGAGTTGACGGTTTTCGGTGCGATGTCGGAGCGGGCGTACCCGTCGCTTTCTGGGAGCAAGCGAGGAAAGCGCTCGACACAGTCAATCGCGACGTCATCCTCCTCTCTGAATCAGATCGGCCCGACGACCAGCTACACGCCTTTGATATCAACTACGACTTCCAGGGGTTTCTAACGCTTCGTTCCGTAATCCGCGATGGTGCCCCGGCTGTCAACATACGAAAACACTGGGAGCAGACCAAACAGGAGTATCCGCAAGGGGCTCAACTTCTTCGCTTCGATGACAACCATGATTGGCGCCGGGCCGTCCTGGAGTTTGGCGATCGAGCAGCCTACGCCGCTTCAGTTCTAGACTTTACTCTCGACGGGGTGCCATTCCTGTACAACGGTCAGGAGATTGGTGATTGCACACCGACGCACTGGCTAACAAGTGCTCCCATCGACTGGCCTCAACCGAGCGATCGGAACGACAGGAGTGTTCCAGAACAAACATTGGCCAGGTTCAAGCGGCTATTCGCGCTTCGCAACCAGCATCCAGCGCTGCAATCTGGACAGTTGACCTGGATAAACAACACCGAGCCCGACAGTATCTTGAGCTTTCTCCGCACCCACCACTCAGAACAGATCCTGGTCGTGTTGAACATGTCAAACCGAAACACCCATGTGACCGTGGACCTGCCCGTGATGGACTATTCGTCAGTTGACGATCTTTTAGCGGGAGGCGCCAAGCATTTTCAACTCTACTCCGGACGAGTATCCATGGATCTGGGCGCGTACGAAATGCTTGTGGGTAAGCAGATACCGCTCGCGCCTCTGACGCCGTCGCCCCAGTAGCTTCGTTCACGGGCTTCTTGGCAGAAATCAAGCTCTTCGTAAGGCACCGAGCAGAAGATAAGTATTCGTCTCGACAGGCTCATTCGCGATCACGCCAGTATCTATGCTGAGGGCTCGCATTCCCGGTCCTTTTTGGCCCGCCGTCGACCGTGACGCGCAACACGCGATAGCTGACGCCGGCCAGACTCATGGCGGGTTCACAAATTCCAACCCGAAAGCCACTATGACTTACGAAGCGAGGCACCAGCGGTTCTCAACGTGTGGAGGAGCCAGTCCCGGAGAAGGGAGAAGTACCGTCCCGCGTCGGGCCGCTGAAAGATACGGAACTAAAAACGCCCAACCAACCTCGGCACACATGTGCCGTGGATGAATCTAGGTCGGCTTTTCATTCCCTATTCCGTACGCATAGGCGGCTTGTGAGTTCTGTGGTATCCGAAGCTGGACTGCAAATAGCAGCCCTGACGACTTTCTGAGAGTCCAAAATCGGGTGGCCCGCGGTTCGTAGTGGTGGCTTTAAGTTGAAGATGCACGCGTATACGAAACTGGAGCATTATCCGCTTGCCCTATCTGACATATAATCCGGAGGCAGGTTTTCGCAATTCTAGTAAAAGGCGACGTAAATGGGTGAATACACTCTGCCCCATGAACTGGTGGGCGAACAGCAACGCTTGGCCCTAATGTCAGAGTTGCTGGATCCTGTTGAGTGCGCTCATATTGACCGCCTGGGGGCGTGTCCAGGCTGGCGCTGCCTGGAACTCGGCTGTGGCAACGGATCGATCGCTCAGGCACTCGCTGAACGCGTGGCCCCGACAGGTCATGTGGTCGCGAGCGATATCGATCTCAGTTGTATCCGCGACCTGGAATCGCCGTATCTTGAGATCCGCCAAATCGATATTCTTCAGGGTGCAATAGAGGAGGGTTCCTACGACTTCGTCGTCGCGCGCGCTTTGCTTCACCATCTCCCGTCTGCCCGTAAGGCCCTGGAGCGCATGGTCACCGCTCTGAAGCCCGGAGGCCTGCTTCTTTCCATTGAACCGGACATGCTGCCCTGTACTGTCGCCGAGCCGGATTCGATGCACACGTTCTGGAAAGGATGGTTGACCTGGTCGGTTGGAGCTGGCATCGATTACTTTATAGGCCGTAAAATTCCCGCCTGGCTGGATTCGCTCGGCCTGACGGCTGTTGCGGGCGAAGGGCATACTGCGCAGTTTAACGGCGGGTCACACTGGGCAACATACTGGACCCGGACCATGCGGGAGTTGGCCCCCTCACTGCTGAGATCGACTTATATCACCGAGAATATGGTAAACGAGTTTCACACCCACTATCAGGACCCGCATTATTGGACCAGCGTTATGACCTTCACGGCGAATTGGGGACGCAAGCGGGGTGAGTCAGTTGCGATGGCGAGAGAATCTTGAATGTCAGCAGCAGGTGAGACTTCATCTCTGCCTGCTGCTGCTACGCCCACTGGCCACCATATCAGGTTCCTGCCTTCTGGACTCTGTTCAACTCAAGTACAAATCACCACGTAATCCTTCGCAGCCCGGTCCCTGTAAGAAGCAAATTCGTCTACCCATCTCGTTCGCGCCTCGCATCCGGCTCCGCTGCAATAGTCTGGATCTCATCGAAGCCTTCGTCGAGGGAGGGACGCTGCAGATACTTCGCCGTACGCAGAATTGCGGGAACCGGAACGGGCCTTTTATCTTTTCGGTGATTATTGCGTCCTATCGCCATTCGCACCGGAGTGTCGAAGAAGTAGGCCTGCACCTCAAAGCCGGCTGCCTTTGCCTGTTGAATCAGTGGGGCGCGTACTGCCCGCGTCGCATTCGTGTTGTCTATGACGAACGAGCGGCCGCGGCAAATACAGTCGCTGACCAACGCGGCCTCGCGCTCCGCGGTTCGCAAGAGATCACGGCTTACGTGTTCATGCGTTCTCGCAAAATGAGCGTTGAAGTAGCTCGTTTTACCCGATCCTTGCAGACCAGTGAGGATTATGGCCTGCGCCACTTTTCCAACCTGGGCGGCCGAACACCACGCAACAACGCACCCTGAACAGGCGTGTACGGCAGCTCGACCCCTGAACGAGCTTGCCGTAGCATGAGGCCTCCCCGGCTCATATCTCCCCGGCCAACGAAATCTGCAGGAAACAGGAGACGCTCTCCAAAAATCTCGAGAAGTGGATTCGTATACTTTCCACTCGCCACGCTCCCGAGCAGCACATACGAACACGCTCCTGCTGCATGTTCGTTTACGAGTTTCGCCGCCTTCATCAAAGGGTCTCTAAAAGTCGGGTTGGCCTCATCTACCGGCACCTCGGCAATGGCGCGAAGTTGGCCGGAATCCACGATTGTCTCGGGAGGAATGAGGCCGGCCCCAGGCACGATGACGAGCGCGGCCGGAACGCCTGGAGGCCCTGCGCGGAACGCCTCGGCGTAAGCCATCTTCCCTCGAAAATACAGGCCGCTGATAAAGCTGTAGACTTCCCCGATAGTGGCGCTACCTGCCCGCAGTCTTCTTGCCAGGTCGAAATCCGCCTGCTCCCGCATCAGCATGGAATAACGCGGACCGCCCGCTTTTGCGGGCGACAGCAGAAATATCCGACTGGGCAAGACGATGAACCAATTCCAGTGAGGGGTTATTCACTCCGTCGGTTACCAGAACCGATGCGGAACACGCTCGCAAGATAACATGACTTGGTGCAGCTTCCCGTCAACCCACCTGTCTTACCGATGCTGGCGAAGCGGGTTGAAGTGCTGCCACTCGGCAACGAGTGGATCTTTGAGCCCAAGTGGGACGGATTCCGCGCTCTGATCTTTCGCGATGGGGAAGAGATTTACATCCAAAGCCGGGATGAAAAACCTCTCAATCGCTACTTTCCGGAGTTGCTCGACCCGCTGCGCCAGAGCTTACCTGCTCGTTGCGTGCTCGACGGCGAAATTGTCATTGTCAAAAACCATGGCCTCGATTTCGACGAACTGCAGCTTCGCCTCCATCCGGCGGCGTCACGCGTCCGCCTTCTCTCGCAGCAAAGCCCGGCCGCCATCGTCTTCTTCGACGTACTTTGCGAAGAAGTTCGCGATTTGCGCGCTGAACCCTTCGAGTCAAGGCGCCGCACACTCGAACATGTTCTCTCGTCTGCGGCTCCGCCCATCTATCTCACGCCGGCAACTACTGATTCGAGTCTCGCTTCCGATTGGTTTAGGCGCTTTGAAGGTGCGGGCCTCGATGGCGTAATGGCCAAGCCAGTCTTTGGAGCTTACGAACCCAACAAACGATCGATGCTCAAAGTAAAACACGAGCGCGATTGCGACTGCGTTGTTGCGGGCTTCCGCCGATATAAGAAGGATTCCGAAGCGATAGGTTCGCTTCTGCTCGGCTTGTATGACAATGCGGGCGCTCTCCAGCACGTCGGCGTTTGCGCCAGTTTCTCGGTGGAGAAACGGCTTGAACTCAGGGAATTTTTGGAGCCATACCGCGAGAATGCTCTGGCTGATCACCCCTGGAAAGAGTGGGCCGAGCACGAACCGGCACCATCCGAGTCTGGGCGTCGCATGCCGGGCGGCCAGAGCCGTTGGAGCCAGCACAAGGATCTCTCCTGGGAACCGCTCCGGCCCGAACTGATCGTTGAAGTCGCCTACGATCACATGCAGGGCAGCCGGTTTCGGCATACCGCGCAATTTCGGAGATGGCGTTTCGACAAGAAGCCCGGCGACTGCACATACGAACAGCTCGAGGTCATACCTCCACAGGAGCTTTTCGAACTTTTCGGCATATCGGGTTGATGTCGCGCGGCAGTTCGTATCAGGCGTGCTTGCTCTTGGCCGCGCTCTTTGCTGCGTGCATACTCCGCCACTCGCGTGTCGGATCATCGTCAGGGTCCGGTGTTTCTTCTGTCGGGCGCAGCGCCTCCGGTACGTTCCGCAGATTGACTCGGATGCGTGTCCACGTGGACGACCTTCCCCGCATAGAATCCACCAGCACATCGTCAACCGCAAGAAATCCGGCCGCCTTGGAATGTTTGCTCTTCCATCTCTCCAGGCCAGCCAGCGCGGCCTCTTTATCTGGCGAGTTAGCAACCACTAAGAGCGGCATCTGTTTTCGCGATTGCCGGGTTCCGCCCGATTTGGCGCGTGAAGGCGCAACACGTTTCTCCTCACTCTCTGTTTTGCGGAAGTGTGGCGGCCACGGCGCATCCCCCAAACCCGCTGCCTCATCTTGATCGGCCATCTCCAGCAGCCTGTCCAACGAACCGGGCGCCGCATCCATGCCGGCGTGAGGATCCCCCAGCGCCGCAAACCGCTTCGGAACCGTAAGCACGGTGAAATCGGCTGGATCGCTCAGCGGGACTTCATGCCATTCCAGCGGCGTTGATACGCGCGCATCCGGTACGGGGCGCACTGAATATGCCGAACACGTCGTGCGGTCCTTCGCGTTCTGGTTGTAATCCAGAAACACCCCATGGCGCTCCTCTTTCCACCATTTGGATGTCGCCAGATTAGGGGCACGCTTTTCAATTGCGCGCGACAACGCCAGGGCAGCACGCCGCACCTCGGTGAAGGTCCAGCGCGGCTCGATCCGCACATTGACATGCATTCCCCGTGATCCGCTTGTCTTAGGCCATCCGCGAAGGCCTACCTCTTCGAGAAAGCCGTTCACCTCGAGCGCGATTCTGCGAACGTCTGCCCAAGTGATACCGGGCCCTGGATCAAGATCGACTCGCAATTCGTCGGGATGTTCCAGATTGCCCGAGCGCACCGGATGCGGATGAAGCTCGAGACAGCCCAGGTTAACCACCCAGGCCAACCCAGCCGGATCGTCCACAACCAACTCCTCCGCCGTACGGCCGGATGGAAACGATAGCGTTACCGTTCGTAACCACGACGGTCGGTCCGTCGGTGCACGCTTCTGGTAAAAAGCCTCCTGTTCGGCCCCATTCACAAAGCGCTTAAGAACGAGCGGGCGATCGCGAATACCACCGAGAGCTGCGGGTGCGACCGCCAGGTAATAGCGCACGATGTCGAGCTTGGACAGTTGTATCTGTTTTGAGTAATAGAGCTTATCCGGATGTGTTACTCGAACTTCGCGACCTTCTATTGACAGCGTCTCTACCGCTTCGTCTCTGCCCACAACCGATAGGCTACACCGCTATATGTGCAGGCCCGAACAGCGCCGCTTCCTCCCGCCGCAACAAGATTGCGCCGGATATGGTTGTGGTCAAATTAGGATCGCGTACGCTACTTCAGGAGATTCCAGATGGTTCTTGCTTCCACGTCCTCCACGCGCCGTAACTTCGTCGCTGGTTCTAGCTTTTTTGGCGCAGTCGCTGGCGCAGTGCCAGTCCTCGGTAGCGATGCTCCCGTCCAGAGCAAACCTGCGACGAAGCGGCCCCCAATGCCGCGGACCGCGCCCCCCTACGACAAGGCCACTATCAATCTAATTGGCCCTAAATCCGGCTATACCCCCCAGGTTGGCACCATCGTCACTATGCTTACCTGGATGGAGCCTGCTGTTCTCGGCCCTACGCGCGGCTTGACGCAGCAGGATCTCGATTTCCTCTTCGACAAAAACGCCAACACGATCGGCGCGCTTATGCTTCACCTCGCCGCCACAGAGGTCCTCTATCAGCGCATGACTTTTAACAACGAAAACTTCGACAAATTTCCCGCCGACTATGCAGCAAAGTGGGGCCCCGCAATGAATCTCGGCGATGCTGCCCGGTCCTCTATAAAGGGACACGACATCGCCTTCTATCAGGACTCCATCCGCGAAGTTCGCGAAAGAACGCTCACCGAGTTCGCTAAGCGCGATGACGCCTGGCTTACCACTCCGCTCAAAGAGCCCGGCTGGGGTGGTGGTCCCGTCAATAACTACTGTTTATGGTTTCACGTCTGCGAGCATATCTCCCACCACGCGGGCCAGATCGATTTTTTGATCAAGCGTTTGCCCGGTGCGAAGCCCGACGCGGCGGCTGGCTAACGAATTCATTAGATTCGACCAGCCCAGAGCTAGTTGCGCGCCCGACAAACATAGAGAATCGGTGCCTTAAGCGAGGACTAAGTTACCCCGACCGCTGAATTCCGAGTGCAACCCAGTGCTTTATTTAGGCCCGCTTAGTATAGGCGCGCTCGCCGGTGTCCGCAGGTGTCATACTGTATGACACTTCTCCTGTTTCTTTCTTTTAGGCAAGATGAAGAGAGCTTCTGCAGATTTGGGTCAAGGGAAATGATGCGATCGAAAGTTCTTACCGTTCTTATAGCTCCTCTGTTCTTGGGAGCCGCCATAGCCGCGGCCCAGTGTCCCAGCACTACGCAGCCAGACCAGAACCAGGCGCTGGACGCTTCTGCTTTCAATCAGTTCTTGTCGCTCGCTGAAAGCAAGGCGCCTAGCGACCTTGATCCAAAGGGCGTCCAGACATTCATCGATGGCGTTACCGATTACATCTACGGCTATTCTCTGCTTGCAATTGCCATGACGGAGCGCGTCGCTACCACCGTTCCCGACGCCAAGTCGCACCTCGGACGTGCCCCTATCAACCAGCTCTCGAAAGGCACTAAACTCCCCAACGCCTCATACACCGACGTCGTGCTGCCTAGCACTACGACCCTGTATGCGTCCTCCTTCATGGATCTCTGCAACGAACCGATGGTCTTACATTTGCCTGAGATCCCGCCTGTGGTGGATACTGGAAAACCGAGATTTTTCATCGTTCAATTGCTGGACGGTTGGACAAACGTTAAGCGCGATTCGCCGAGTTCACGTTTGGGCAGCAGTCCTGGCGATTACCTCCTGATCGGCCCCAACGGAACCTCGGCGTCAACCAACGGCTATGCGGGCGTTATCAGGTTCGACACCAACACCGCCTGGTCCATACTCCGCTTCTTCACGGACGGCAGCGACGCTGACTTGAAGACTCTCAATGATTCCGTCGTAAAAAACCTGACGTTGACGCCGCTCAGCGAAGTCGGCAAGGGCTACACGCCTCCATCCAACTTGCCTGTAAATCCCTCGATCGACACGTTCACGCAACCCGTTGAGCAGGTCAACAACATGGATGCGTGTGTCTTTTTCGAGACGATGTCAACCATGTTGAGAACGAACCCGCCCCGTCGCATAGACGCGCTGGTGAAGAAACCGCTCGAAAGGCAGGGGCTTCTTGACACCAACCCATTCAGCTGCGCCAGTCGGCCGGACCCGAACGACGTGCGAATCCTTAAGGCGGCAGTTCTTGCCGCTAAACAACTGCTGGCAGCCGTACCTACACCTTCACCTACGCCCACGAATTGGTCGATGCCGCTCGATGTGGGTGATTACGGGATCAATTACCTCTTGAGGGCATTGGTCGCGCAGAAAGCGCTCGGGGCAAACCGGCCGCAGGATGCAGTGTATGGTTATGGCGCCTTCGACAGTCGAGGTACTGGCGACGCATTCAAGCTGGATGGCGCTAACCGCTATGTTGTGCATTTCAAACCGCAAACCAATCTTCATCGGCCAGAGGAGATACCGCCCGTCAATCCGAAGGGCTTCTGGTCAGTCACGCTGTACGACGGTAATGGATTCCTGGTGGATAACGTGAAAATGGATCCAAACTCGAGCTATAACGCCATCGGCATGCCTTACGTGCAGAACCATCAAGCGTGCCCGAATGCCGATGGGTCGCTGGACCTCTACATCCAAGCGGAAGCGCCTTCTGATCCAAAACAGTTCTGCAACTGGCTAGAAACGCCTCTGCCAGATGGCTCAAATGCCACAACGAGCAAATTCATCCTGTTTCTGCGCATGTACTGGCCGGATAACGCTGTTCTGAGGAGCATCTACGGCTGGTATCCGCCACCGATAGTCGTCAGACAGTAAAGAGGGCCGACTGCTTGTAGAACCCGCCTAGCTCGAACGGGCGGTGCGGGTGCGCTTCGTCTATATGAGGATGAGCTGATCAATCTGTTCGATCAAACATGCGTATATTGAGGCATGACGATTTTCGTCGTGCCCGCACTCGACTAGGGTACGCGGCTTCCCCCACCCCAATGCCTTGCGTCTCGAATCAACCCCTTATTTCGAATAAGATGGCGGTTGGAGGCCGGAACCACGTACAATGGTCGGCTTCACATTCATGCAGATAAACCATAACGAGATTGCGCCGGATATGGTTGTGGTTACGATCGCGGGGAATGTGATGATGGGGCCCGAAAGCGAACAGATCACAACATTGGTGAGCGATTTAGTGGGCCAAGGAAAGCGGACCATCATTTTCAATCTTGCGGATGTCGCCAGGATCGACAGTACCGGTATCGGCCGCTTCATTTCCAGTTACAACCAACTCGCGGCGGCGGGCGGCGAAATGCTGATGGCGGGAGCACCGCGCTTTCTGTTCCGGGCCTTTCATGTCTGCCGGCTCGATACGGTATTCCGGTTCTATTCCACTGTGGACGAAGCCTGCAAAGCCCGGTAGCTTCCATGCCGAACGCGAACAAAATCCTAATCGTCGACGATGATCCCGATATCCATCGCTTGCTCGCGGCCGCGCTCAGCGCCGAGAATTATCTGATTGAAGATAGGTTTGATGGCCTCGAAGCACTGTCTCTCCTTGAAACGCAACCGTGTGACCTGGTCATTACAGACGTGCGAATGCCGGGACTCGATGGCCTGGAATTACTGCGAAGAATTCACCAGATACGGCCGGGTATGAAGGTTCTTGTAATGACAGCCGACAGCACGCCGGCAACCGTCATCAGTTCTCTTCGCGATCAAGCCGCGGGTTATTTTAGCAAGCCTTTTGCTCTGGACGCGGTCGCGGAAGCAGTCGCTCTCGCCCTGCACGCTCCCGCATCGGAAGGCGATATCGAGGTGTTATCTGCAATTCCACAATGGATTGCGCTGCGTCTCCGCTGCAAGCTGGAAACCGCGGACCGGCTTATTCCCTTCTTGAGCGAGCTCGTTACAGACCTTTCCCTCCAAGAACGCGAAGACGTCGGCATGGCCTTTCGGGAACTTTTGATGAATGCGATCGAACATGGAGCCGGAAAGGATCCAAGCAAGACGGTTCGAGTCGACTACATGCGCACCGCAAAATCCATGATCTACAAAATATTGGATCCAGGTGAAGGATTCTCTTTTAGCCGTCTGCCTCACGCAGCGGTTTCCAATCAACCTGATGCGCCATACCAGCACTGTGAAGTACGAAACCAGCTAGGTCTTCGTCCCGGCGGGTTCGGCATTCTGCTTACCAGGAATTTGGCGGACGAGCTGATTTACAACGAAAAGGGGAACGAAGTTCTGCTGATCAAGTACATCACGCCGTCACTCGATGTAGGATCTCAATGAGGTCTTCGAAGCGTCAGTTTGAGCGCATCGAGGTGCGCCGACAACTCTGCGACGCGCTCTCGGGTGTCCTTCGCGTCCCGCCTTTCCGCGGCAAGCTCGAGCCGCTGGCCGATCGCGGTAATTTCTGGGAATCCGTAACCGGTACCCGAGCCGCGCATCTTGTGACCAATGGTGCGAATCTGCTCGAAATTACCGGCGTCTACGGCCGCTAGAACGGTCACGATATCTCTGCGCCTGCTCTCCAAATAGGCAGGAACTATCGAGCGTAACCGCTCATCGAACCTGGGCTGAATCCCTTCCGAAGGCTTGACCTGATCGCGGCCTCCGCGCCTTCCGTCGCTATATTTCTCGATCGCCTCGAGCAGTGTTTTACGGCGTATCGGTTTCGTCAGATATGCCGTACAACCTGCCTCCCGGCTCTTGTCGATCTCGCTTTGCGAAGCATAGGCGCTGAGCGCAAGAATGGGAGTTGGTTTCGCCTTGCGCTCTTGTTCCCATTCCCGAATTCGCTGGATTGCGGCGTAGCCGTCCATAACTGGCATCTGAAGGTCCATGAAAACCAAATCATATTGACCGGATCGGAACTTTCGAACAGCCACCTCGCCGTTTTCGGCAACGTCGACCGAGCATCCCGAGTGCCTCAGATACGACTGGATCAGGAATACATTATCCTCGGAATCGTCCGCCAGCAGCAGGCGCAACGAAAGCTGGTTGGTTATCCGATACGAATCCTCCTGAACGCTCTCCATTTCCGCGGCTGCCATTGGTGTGTTCATGGCGGACTGAATGGCTTTCGATAGTTCGGAACGCTGGATGGGTTTGATCAAGTAAGCGTTTATGCCAAGCCTCTGAGCTCGCGCCATGTCGCCAGCACGGTCTTCCGACGTCAACATCAACACCGTCGTGGCCGCGAGACCGGGATGGCTTTGGATGTGTTCCGCCAATTGGAAGCCGTCCATTCCAGGCATTCGGCCATCGAGCAGGACGAGGCCATAGGATTCTCCGGCTTGGCCTGCGCGCACTAATTCAGTCAATGCTTGTGCGCCGTTCTCGGCAGTTGTGAGAAAAGCACCCCAGGCGGCGAGGGTCTCAGCCAAAATCAATCGGTTGGTTGAATTATCGTCTACTATCAGAGTTCGCAACCCTTTCAGGTCGAGCGCTTTCAACTCCGCTTGTGTGGCGACCTCGCGACCAGCTCCAAATGGGGCTGTGAAGTGAAAGGTACTTCCAGCACCCACCTTGCTCTCTACCCAGATACGGCCTCCCATGAGCTCGACAAGATACTTCGCAATGGCCAGACCCAAACCAGAGCCTCCGTATTGCCGGGTGGTCGATGCGTCGACCTGGGTGAAGCTCTCGAAAACCCGCGCCAATTTCTCCTCAGGAATGCCGATGCCCGTATCTGAAACCGTAAACTGCAAAAATCCTGTTTGGTTATTGCCGGCCTCATGCTCGACGCGTAACACGACTTCGCCGTTCGCGGTAAATTTAATGGCATTGCCGACCAAATTCGTAAGAATTTGCCGCAGCCGGTTCGGATCGCCGCGAAGGTTTGTTGGCACATTCGGCATGACGCGGCAAGCTAGTTCAAGTCCTTTTTCATGCGCGCGAATTGCCAGCAGCTCGCAAACGTCGTCAAGGAGTTCACGAAGATCGAAGTCAATTTTCTCTAGCTCGAGGTGGCCGGACTCGATCTTGGAAAGGTCTAGAATGTCATTGAGCAGATTCAGCAGACTCATCCCCGCCCGCCGGAAAATCCTCACGTATTGACGCTGCTCGGCGCTGAGGAGCGTTTCCCAGAGAAGATCGGCCATCCCAATAATGGCGTTCATAGGCGTCCGGATCTCATGGCTCATCTGGGCGAGAAAGTCACTCTTGCTGCGATTCGCGGTCTCAGCCGCTTCCTTCAGTTTTCGTATGTTTTCCTCGGAAAGCTTGCGCTCGGTAATATCCCGGGCGTCGGCATAGATCATTTGCTGGCTCGATAAGGGAGTAGCGTTCCAGAGTAGCCATTTGTAACTTCCGTCTTTGCAGCAATAACGGTTCTCGAAGGAGATGCTGTTGACGCCCTCCGAAATTTTCTTCATCTCTGCGATCGTGATCTCACGGTCGTCCGGATGAACGAAATCCAGGAACGGTTGACGGCAGAGCTCAGCAGCGGTGAAGCCAAGCGTTCGTTCCCAGGCAGGATTGAGGCGCTTGAAATAGCCTTCGAAATCGGCGAAGCAGAGCATATCGAGGGAGGCCATAAAGAACCCATCGAGTACCTCCTGGGCCTTCTTCCGCTCGGCAACCTCCAGTTGCAGTGCGGAGACCAGCCGCTGAAGCTCTTCTATTTCCGCGTCGCGCTCGGGATTCGCTTGTTCGTCGAAGCTCATAAGTACTGCGAGAGCAGGTGGATGTCAGATTAGCACCGCTCAGCTACCAGATGACATGAGTCTCGATCTTTCTGAGATTCTAATGACCTCCCGCCCCACGCCGCCCGCGCCCCCAAAATCGCCTGATTCTCCGCACAAACCGCACCATCGCCCCCTCCCGCTCTTCCGGTCTCGGCAGATTCCCGTCACTAGGCAGAATGTACCCCGTCCCCAACGCTTTCTCTTTTCGATCAGCTCCAGCCACGTTTGCGTGGATGACCCAATCCCCATGCATAAGCGTGGGGTACAGCAGCAGAGGCGGTTGGTTCACCTGGCCCGGTTTAGGCCTCAAAAATTGAGGCACTTCAGTCGTCCCCTCGATCCAGGCGACGAAAGCAGAAATACCGTTGAGCGAGTGGGAGAGGTGCCTGCCAGCATCAATGCCATCGTTCTTCTTCTTGGCGGCCGCGATGGCACGCAGCATCAGAGGATGAGCCACCTTGATCTGCGCGGGCGTGCGGAGGCAGATGGTGTAAATTTACCCTGTGAATGTAGTTGCTTCCATCGCAACCGTCCAGGCTGCGGAGTCTTCATCAGCGATCTAGATCGGTGCGTTTGGATACAACTGTTCCTTCAGCGTGAATTTGGCCGCTTGCACCGTTCACGGAATGCTGATCGTCTTATTGTGAACATTCAGACCGATGTAATAGATTCCGTCCGTATAGAGAGCCTTCGCGCTTTTGACTCTGAATAGCATCTCTGCAGCTGAGTTCGGCTTTTTGTACACCAAGCGCTCCTAAGGTACTTAGTCATTCAAAAATGCGGGCAAGTGTACTTACTCGCGCAGACAGGCGCTCGTTCGATGGCCTTCAAAACCATCTCGACCGGCTAAGCTGGCCAATTGGTTCGACCCCAGGCGCACAGGTTTGTAAAACCATCGCCGCTTGCAAACACGTTATCGTCGCGACTAGAGAATGGAAACTTGTATTCCGTTTCCTCACCACTGACGACGCCGACAATTCGTGGGTCGGTGCCGTTGTTCCACCATGCGTACATTGGGCCCCCGGAATTGCCATGGTTCAGATCGCAGTTTTCCGTCTCAAGTTCCTCTCCGCCGTTGTCGTCACCGTCAGTGTCATTGATCGTGAAGCCCTGTTGAAATGCTGGCTCTTGTGCGTTGTCGATGTCACCGGGATATCCGATATTGCTCCACACTGGCAAGTCGTTCCAGTCACTTGAATAGCTGTTGTAGCCGAAGTAGCCGAGTGACGTTCCTAAAGGCTCGTACAGGCGCAATACCGCCCAATCATATCCCGTAACATTGCCCTCGACATTGTACCCACGGGCATCCGACACATACGACTCCACTCCCGCACCGAACAGAGAACTTCCATTGAAATACGCTGGCACAAATTGCATCCACCAGCCTTGTTGACCCCATGGCACCATGTGACCGGCTGTAATGACGAGTCGATCGCCGATGAGAGCACCGGTGCCGCTGAATCCCTGGCTGTTGAAGATGCGGCCGACGAGGCCCAAAGGCCAGGCAGAGTTGTCAAACGCATGCCGGGCGTTGTCATAAACCCACAAAGGACGTACTCGCGTCCCATCAAACCGACGCAGCCAAGGCTGCTCGGGTCTCCGAACCTGCGGTATAGGAAGCACATCAATCCAATCGGGGCGGTGCGACGCGAACGAAACTGCCTCGTCCACTTCGGCGAGGAACTTGGTCGAAGGATGCCGTTCCAGTGTCAGGCCTGGGCGTGCCCCTCTTAGTTCATCGGTAACGGGCACTTGGACTCGCCACAGTTGCCGCCCCTGTTGCTCAACAGAGTCGACCCGAACGGCCGGTTTGTCTTTTTTATGTGTTTCAGAGTAGAGAACCCGCGCGCCTGCCATCGCAGAAAGTGCGGCCGGCATTTTGCCAGTTCCGAGTCCCATTCGGCGCCTCCGAACTGATGCGAGAGCGGTGGGCGCTGAATGATCGCCGATAAATCGGTGAAAAGCCATTTGGTTTACCTTTCTGATTCACCTAATGCAATTCGTCGTCCAAACGAAAATGCTTCACATCGGAGTGCTGTTCTGGGCGGAGCATCTTAGTGATTAGCGAATGCGGATAGTTCACTGTCTATCCGTCCTAAAAGATCGTAGCGAGCCTCACAACCGAGGCGATCGTCGGCATTTTCTGGCCGCGGAAAGGCGTATTCGGCACATGTCTGTACACTAGTGTCTTATCGGAGGCGGCGCGGGAGATAGCGGTCTGAGAACAGGCAAAGCACGGGCTGCGGCGCTTTCGATAAGGCCGTTTCATGTGAGTCGCTCGCGCTTGCGACGGGCGCGGCATTCACGTACTTACTGGGTCTTCAATAGTGTTTTTCTTGACAATGACATATTCAGCTCCGCGTCTCGCAGCTGAAAAGCATTGCCACGCGCTAATCATAAGCGCATCTTCCTTCGAAACACGCCCAGGATTGCAAGACACGCCTCAAGCCCACTCACGCGCAGCGTCCGTCGCGCGAGCGACTTTAAACGCTGTTTGTGTCAACCCATGGAGTCGGGCGTGGCCCTTTTGCGGTAAGCCAAATCGGAAAGATATGACGATCTTTGTCTAGTTCTTCGCTGGAACGATAGACGTAAACCGAAATTCTGAGAACGTCGAGGATCCTTTTACGTAATGATGTGCAAATGACCGAGTTGCGCTACACCGTTCGCGTGCTGTTCAAGAAGCCGGGCTTAGCGCTCGCGGCAATCGTTTGTCTTGCTCTCGGTATTGGCGCCAACACCGCCATTTACACCGTGGTGAATGCCGTGGTCCTGCGGCCCCTCCCTTTTAAACATCCGGAACGGCTGGCCCGGATTTATACCGAGTTCCCGTCATACGGCAGCAGTGGCGGCTTTCACAAGTTTTGGATGTCGACGCCCGAGCTGCTCGATTTGCGGCGGCTGACGAATTCCTGGGCCGCCCTCGAGGCATACACGATCAGCGGTGTCAATCTCTCCGGAGGTGACGAGCCTGTGCGCGTGACGGCCGCGAGTATCACTGGCGGAATGCTGCCGATGCTGGGCGTAGCGCCTCAGCTGGGGCGCTTGCCGGGCCCGGATGACGACCGCTTCGGCGCGCCTTTGACCCTCGTCCTTTCCGACGGCCTGTGGCGCCGCGCCTTCGGTGGGACGGCCAATATCGTCGGCCGCCAACTAAAGATCAATGGGTTGGGGGGAACCGTGATTGGCGTCATGCCCCGCGGATTCGCCTTCCCTCCCGGCGAAACCGATCCACCCGAACTGTGGTACCCGCAGCAGATCAATCCCAACAACCCCGGCGGCCGGGCGAGTCATTTTCAATCTGTCGTCGGAAAGCTAAGGCCCGGAATCACGATCCAGCGGGCTCAGTCGGAATTTGGTCGAATTATGGCGGAGCAAGGCAGGAATAGGACGCCGAACTTCCATACCTTCGATCCTAAATTCCACACCATTCTGGCGCTGCCTTATCAGGGCGAGGTCATTGGCAATGTCAAAACGGCCATGTTGGTGATGCTCGGCGCAGTCGCGTTTGTCTTATTGATCGCATGCGTGAATGTTGGCAATCTGCTCCTGGCACGCGCGGAGTCCCGCCACCACGAAATCGCAGTGCGGAAAGCCGTCGGTGCAAGCATGTGGCACCTCGCGCGTCAATGCCTGATCGAAGGATTTGTCCTCGCAATAGCCGGAGCCGCGCTCGGATTGGCGGTCGCGTGGGGAGCTCTTCACCTGATCCTGGCTTTCAATCAAGGCAGCATCCCAAGAGCCGAAGAAATTGGCATTCATTGGAGTGTTCTGGTATTTACTGTTGGAGCCAGTTTTCTAACGGGCATCTTCTTCGGACTCGCTCCTCTCGCACAGTTCGCCGGCGATTCGCAGGAAGCTTTGAAGACCGCCACGGGCCGCAGTACCGCGACGCGCGGGGCACACTCGCTGCGACGCCTGATGGTGGTGAGCGAACTGGCCCTCGCCTTGATGCTGCTGGTAGGAGCAGGTCTGATGGTGCGCACATTCTGGAAACTCCAGCAGGTGAACGTAGGTCTCGATCCATCGCGCGTAATCACGATGCGTTTAGCGCTTCCGCAGGCGCAGTATGCGCAGATACCTGCGGTTAGGCAGTTATGGACCAGATTGCTCGAGCGCGTGAATGCCATTCCAGGCGTCCGATCCGCCGCCGTGATCTCAGGATTACCTCCGTTGCGGCCATTGAACGCGAACGATATCCAGATCGAAGGCTATGTCAAAAAGCCTGATGGACCGGACCAGAACGTCGATTACGACCAAGCGGCCTCGCCTGGGTATTTCGAAATGCTGCGCATCCCGATTATTGAGGGCCGGGCATTTGACGCGAGAGACGGCGCTAACGCCAACAAAGTTGCCATCATCAATCTGACCATGGCGCGCGCGTTCTATGGCAACCAAAATCCGATCGGTCGCCGAATCAGGGAAGATCGCGACACGCCCTGGTATACCATCGTGGGAGTTGCTGCCGATGTCAAGAATGGCGGTATCGACAAGCCCACCGGAACCGAGCTTTATTTTCCCTATTCGCAGGTCGACGGCGGCATCCGCGCTTTATACCTTGTCATCAAGACAGGGGGAGATCCCCAAGGAATCGTTTCTACAGTCCGAAAGCAGGTGGCGGACTTGGATCCATCCCTGCCGATTGCTCAAGTCCGGCTTATGGAAGATGTCATCGCCGCAGCCAACGCTCGGCCGCGCTTTCTAACTGTCCTACTCACTTTGTTCTCTTTTGTTGCGCTCTCCCTGGCGGCAGTCGGAATTTATGGGGTGATGGCGTTCATGGTTGCTCAAAGGACTAGGGAATTCGGCATTCGCATGGCCATCGGTGCAGTCCCGGCCGATGTGCTCGGTCTGGTGCTCGCAAACGGTATGCGTATGGGATTGGCCGGAGTGGCGGTCGGCGCTTTCGGAGCCTTCTTACTTACCCGATTCATCCGCCAACTCCTGTTTGCGGTCCAATCGTTCGATCCTTTGACATTCTTGAGCACCGCTGCCCTTTTGACTCTGGTGATTGCGGCAGCTTGCTACATTCCGGCGAGGCGGGCAACGCGCGTTGATCCGATGATAGCCTTGCGATACGAATAAATCATGGCGCTTCAGAAGCGCCACAACGGCGCATGGGCCCGGAATCTTAGATCCACATGGGAAGACTGCTTTCGGATTTGCGAAGCCAAATGTAATGGTAGTTGCATCCCAACGATCTGGACTGCAGACCGGCACTGTTTTTCGGAAGCATTCTGTGGGTGACTTCTCGCGCTCTCCCGTTGCAGCGTTTGAACTCAAGCGCTGCCTTTCGCTTCAGTAGAGTAGCTAGGTCCTGCTAAACGCCCTTCCAGACCCTCACCTTTTATTAAGAACGAGCAACCCACTAGCCCGCGCTATTCAGACGACGCCTCAATCCAGCCAAATTGCCGCGGCTAGTCTTGTAGATTGCGATGATGGGTGCTGCCGCTCCATGAGGGACGACATCATCTATGGTCATTGCCAGTTTGGAACGTCAACTCTATTCGCGCTCGCTTGGAGCACGTAAAAACCTGGCTAACTACCAACCATCCCGATGTTCTATTGCCGGAAACTCTGCCGCTTTCAGTTCTTGCAGCTCCATAGGTTACCTAAATGTCTAAAGCGATAAAGTGCGGGGACATCGTGCCCGGATGTGAATATGTGGCCCGAGGCCAGAATGAGGATGAAGTGCTAGCTCGCGCCGCCGAGCACGCAAAAGGGCATCATGGTATGGAATCGATACCTGAGCACGCTCTCAGCAAAGTGAAGTCGGCCATTCACGACGAATAACCGTGACCCGCCCGCGAAGTCGATTGGAAGGACGCGAAAGAGCTGTCAACCCACAGCTACTTGCTGATCATGCCTCGGCTCGCCACGGCGGCGGCCAGGCCGGAGTCAGCGTGAAACAAGGCGTGGGAGCGGGATGGTCCAAGCAGCCAAATCGCCCTGCCCAAGCAATCGCACATTATGGGGCTGAGCTACGCTACTTGGGCACCAGATCCTGGAACTCACTCTGTAGGCGTGTTTTCCTGTCGATCAGCGCGTGTTCCAGTTGTTGACGGGTCAACCCTCGAGCGTTCGATAGATCGGCGCCGTGAAGATTGGCTACCGTCAGATTCGCCCCGCCAAGCTGAGCATCCGAGAGATCTGCCCCCCTCAAATCAGCAAGCGTCAGATCAGCTCCGCGCAGATCTGCAAATGCCAGTCTGGCCTTCACCAGAAATGCTCCGCTCAATGTGGCATTCCTCAGATCCGCAAAAAGCAGTTCTGCACCCTTCACTTTGGCGATATCTGCCTGATCTTCAGCCCATCCCTCAGGCTTGGTCGATAACTCAGTCCCAAAAAGCAAAGCAGGGATCTCGTACTTATAATGCGAACCGAGGCACAGAATCACCACACTCGCCAATAACAAGATCCAGCGCCGGCGTGTCTCGCGGGTAAACAGACGCAGACGATCCTGTCCTGGGTCAGGAAGCTCGCCCTCGAGTGTCGAGGCAGCGTAATGGCTAAACTGGACGGCTATTAAGAGCGAGGCCGCAGTCAGCAGAGCGATCCACAATGTTAGGAGATCGCTATGCTTCATCAGTGATCGCAGCCAGAAGAGCGCCAAAGTCACCGGAGCGGTGAGGTATGCAACGGCGGACCCGAGCCGGATCTCGGATTGTGGCACAAAGCCAAAGTCCCGAGCACCCCGCAATCGCGGGTAATGCATCCGGACTTTTTGAATCAGAGACCACGGATAGGCGTGTTCATCCAGTCGGCGTCCATCCGCAAAGATGGCGGGAAGCTTTGCTAGGGCTTCCCACATCCGCTGCATGTTCAGCTGGTAATACAAGAACGCGGTCGCAATGAGGAAAGGTGCAACCCCGTAAAACAGCACAATGGAGATGCGCGTCTGAATAATGGGAAGCGCCTGCGTCCCGGAATTTAGGATCAGGGCAACATCTGTGGTTGTCGCCACCACCAGCCAACAGTAAAGGCAGGCGCCAAGAAGAACGAGGAACTGTTTAGAGAGTATAGTCGCATGTTTCGCGACGATATCGAGCCCCTTCCATTCCGCGAGCTCCTTCGGCAGTTTGACGTCTCTTATGTCCGTCGCCCGAAACTGCCATGCTTCCAGACCTCGAGCTCTCTTGAGATCGGCGCCCCGAAGGTCCGCTTCAGACAAGTCACAACCGGTCAGATCAGCTCCTCCAAAGTTACAGTCCGCCAGCAGAGCGCCGCGCAAACTGCAATCGCGCAGATCACGGTTGGAGAAATCTCTTCCTCGAAAATCACGATTCTGCAGATCGAGCGTTCCGCTAACACGCGCCCCATTCGGAGCTACGGGATTGGCGGCGCACATTTGCTCCACGTCGTCCACATTGATCGGCGGCTGTACTTGCGCGGACATGTCGATCAAGATTATATTAGATGAACCGCCGCACTCCTCTGCCGTCGTGAGGCTCTTTTGCTCCATTCTTTGCCGAGCATCATGTACGATGCAGCAAGGTCTACGTACCCGCAACCCTCGTCGTCGGTGACTTCAATGTAATACCAGAGGACATCGACTGCCACAAACCCGCTTCCTGGATGCACGACGCGCTCTTTCAGCCCGAGCCCCGCGCCCGCTACCGCGCCTTAATCGCAATTGGCTACGTCGACGCATTTCGTTTCTTACACCCCGGGCAAGGCGGCCACTTTACATTTTGCTTCCGCTCTCCTCCGCTGCTCCACTCAACGGCGGCCTAAATCAGCATGAGCTTTCGGTACACACCTCTCGAATCCTTGTCACACTTCTGCGCATTTACTCTACCTGCGCCTTCTGGCTACTGCTGGCCCAGAACGCACAACTTACTCCAACTCCCGCCCACTTCTTTCGCTTTCCCGCTGCACAGGTTGAACTCGGTCTTCGAAAACCCATAAGGTCGAGTATTGGTCGCGACTTCCTTCAAAATCCCATTATCAAAAGCGATTCGGCAGAGTGGTTTGGTCCACTCCCTCGGCTCTATCGTGTCGAATCACTTCTGATCCTGACCTAAGACTTCCGGGTAGCTACTACAGCTGCCAGCCGACAACGATCACCTGCTGATGAACCAGGTGAATCAAACTGCTGGGCCGGGCCATCAAGACAGCAGTCAGTTGAATCGGTGGAGCGGTGAATCCTTCACAGAAAACCCATAGGAGATTACATGTCTAAGTTAACCGAGAAAGTAGCACTCGTTACCGGCGGTTCGCGGGGCATTGGCGCAGCCATCGCGAAACGTCTGGCCGCGGATGGAGCGAGCGTGGCCATCACATACACGAAAGGTGCCGACGCGGCCGCGTCGGTCGTTAAGGAGATTGAACGCGCCGGCGGAAAGGCGATCGCGATTCAGGCGGACGCTGCCGACGCCGACGCCGGCAAAGCCGCGGTCGAAAAGACGGTCGCGACCTTCGGCCGACTTGATGTGCTTGTGAACAATGCTGGCACGGCCATTCCTAAAACGTTCGAGGAGACCACGCTGGAGGAGATGGACCGCATGATTGACATCAATGTCCGCGGCACACTAGTCGCGACGCAAGCGGCACTGAAGCACATGAAGAGCGGCGGTCGCATCATCATGCTCGGCTCGTGCGTGGGCGAGCGTGTCCTAACGCCCGGGCTCGTTGCCTACTCGGCCACCAAGGGAGCAGTCAAGATGTTTACTCAGGGGTTGTCCAGAGAGGTCGGGAGCCGGGGCATCACGGTCAACAACATCCAGCCCGGTCCGATCGACACGGATTTGAATCCCGCTACGGGCGATTGGGCGGCGCCTCAGAAGGCCGCCACAGCGCTCGACCGCTACGGACGGGTTGACGAGGTCGCCGCGTTGGTGGCCTTCGTCGCCGGTCCGGAGTCCTCGTACATCACCGGGGCGAATCTGACCGTTGATGGCGGGACGAATGCCTGACCGGCGCTCGCGGTCGGTCCGCACCGCATGGCAAAATCCTAGCCCTTACCCGCTCTACCCCAAGGCTTTCTCTTTCTCGATCAGCTCCAGCCACATATCCACTGTCATGCGCTGAATTTCCATCCCGCCCGCTTTGCGTATCCGCTCGTCGCTCGTCGCCCACGCATAATCGTGCGGCACGCCATGCACGAAATGCAGCCGCCGGTATACCATCTCCGGTGCCGGCCAACTTCTTCTGCCGGTCCTCAATCAGAATTCGTTCGACGGATGCTGCGTCATGACTGTTTTTCTAGCTGATGATGGATTTCACCACCGTGCTGGCCATGTTCCACACATTTCCGGCGCTCTCATTCATTCTGGGGATATCGCGCGATGAACTAAATTTGACCGGACTGAGCCCGGCTTGTCGGGACGAATCCGTTGGCCTGCCCGCAGCGCGTTCCGCGAATGAATTGCGGCTCGCATGTGTTCGGGTGATTTCCTTACCAAGAAGTTCATTTAGACAAGCGGTGTTCAATTTTCTGCTCCTCTAGTCAGCACATCGAGGTATCGTTCGATCTCGTCCCACCGGCCGTGCCTCGTCGCCAACGCCACATAGCCGTCTGGTCGAACCAACCACAGACCATCTCGCTCAAAGGGCGCGCGCAGATTCGGCTCCAGGAGATTGGAATATTTCTCGATCAACGCAGACCCTCTGTCATCGTCTTCATTCGCATACAGAGCAAACCGTGGCGTATCTCCAGCTCCGACGCGCGGATGATCAACGTCGACCGGAGCGCGTTCCCCTTCCCTGGGTCCTCCGCCCGCATACTCGCCGCCGCCGTTTAATGGACTGTCCAGATAACCGATCGACAGCTCCGTTAGCACATCGGCCATCTTCTTCTTCACCGGCGATAAGCCGAAGATGAATGAAGTAATGCGGTTTCGAATGGATTGCTTGAAGTCGCCCCTCATCAAAGCAACCTCCGTGATCCTGCCCGCTCCCTTAAGCACATCTTCGGCGATCGGACTGCGCTCGGAGCTGTAGCTGCCCAACAAAGTCTCTTCGTCGCCCAGACCGCGACTCACCAGCGCCAACTTCCATGCAAGGTTGAACGCATCCTGGATCCCCGTGTTCATCCCCTGCCCACCCGCCGGACTGTGGATGTGCGCCGCATCGCCCATTACAAATACGCGGCCCGAGCGATAATTCGTGACCTTGCGTTCGTTGATGCTGAATCTCGTCAGCCATATTGGATCGGAGACCGTAATACCTCCAGGGCCACGCACATCGAGTATCGACTGCACATCCTCCATCGTAGGATTCGCTGGAGCCACGCCTGCATGCATCAGTCCCGAATCCGCAATCACTCGATAACGTGATCCAGAAATCGGAAACACCGCAAGAATCCCCTCCGCGTGCAACGAAATCAATATTTCTTCAGGATTCGGCACATCCCTCAGATGAACGTCCGCAATGATCCAACTGCTCGGCATCGTCTCGCCGGCAAACTCCATGCCGGACTTATGACGAACCGTACTATGGGCTCCATCGCTTCCAATCAGCCATCCGCTCTCAAATGTCTCTTCCGTTCCGTCAAGATGACGCAGAGTCGAAGTAACACCGTCCGCCGAAGCAACAAAATCCGTCAGCTCAACATTCCGCTCGATCCTCACTCCAAGCGAAGTCACAAAATCTCCGAGTAGTTGCTCGGTATCGCACTGCGGAATCATCAGGGCATAGGGATGCGGAGTCCTCACTCCATCCACCGTGATCTTTGTAATGGGCTCCTTGCCGGCAGTGAGGTTGAACGCCGTAACTTTTTTGCTCGTCGTCAGGAAGGGCGCCGTGCAGTCCATTCGATCCATTAACTCGAGCGTGCGGCTCCACAACACCAACGCCTTCGACTTGTCCGTCCGCTCAGGAGTCTTCTCAACCAGGCGTACCGAAACGCCATACCGCGCCAGATCCGCCGCCATCGCCAGGCCAACTGGCCCCGCGCCCGCAATCAATACATTTGAATTCGTAACTTTCATCGTCCTTTTCCTTTCGTCATTAAAGTGAGAGCCGTCTCCAGAGTCCGGGCAGCGCGCCGCTCTCCATCCTTCCGCGCCGTCGCAAGATCAACCACCGCCATCCCCACCGACATCGCATGCAGCAGATAGCAATGCTCATCCGTCGGCTCGATATTCAAATTCCCAAGCAGCTTCCCGGCGCGAAGAATTATGCCATCCGCCAACTCACGAAACAACTCACGCAACGCTGGCTCCTGATCCGCCGCCTGTACCAGTGCCATGATCACCCGTGTGTTTTCATGCCGCACCGCAACATTGGCGATACTCTTCGCAGCGCCCGCACCGACGAGGCCCCCAAAATGGCATCGACCGCTGCCAGCTGCCGGTCAATCGCCACCCGAGCCACGCCCTTCAGCAGATCAACCCGTAGGAAAGTAGTAGGTCAGATGGCTCTGGCGCAGCCCCGCCTCAGCCGCCACCCGGGGTTGCGTGAATCCTGAATAACCGCTCTCCCGTAGAACGGCCAGTCTCGTCAGGGACGACATCATCTAAGACCTTGGGTACCGAAGCGCTGATAAGCGTTGTCGAGACTATGTCAATTGGATGGCGAGAGAGCATCGCAACCCCGTTGTAGGCCTTCTGCGTAACGGCAGCGACGACACAGATAGTCATGCGCGAGTTCTCGAAGTTGTCATCAACCGCATTCGCATTGCCAATATCTATCTTCCCAACGGAAATCGGGTCGCTAACGACAAGTTTGTTTACAAACTGCAGTGGATGGATCGCCTCCACCAGCAGATGCAGATTTGGTTAAGAAGCGAGGTGCCAACCCTCGTCGGCGGGCGGATTGGAGCGGTTTAACCTCGGATAACTCGACGATTTACCTCGGAGATTACAACTCGGGCCGGGTCTATGAATATTCTTCAGCGGGAACTCATACCTTTCGGTAGGCAGAGTGAGCCCAGCGCTGGGCAGGTTATTGAGGATCGATGAATCGAGCTGTAGAACAGCGACTCCTGCAGCACTGTCCGCTCGCCGTGCCCTCGCCTGACCTGGCGAGGATTCAATCGATGCTATGAGGCCGGCTCAATTGTCCTTTTTCAACACGCTCTGCGGTTCAAGAATGCCAATCACGCTCTCGTAAAGAGAATGTTCCAATTGAAGTTTGCTCGTATCGCTGGTGGCGTTCTCCGCCATGACGACGATCAGCTCGTCTCCAGGGCGGCGAATCCAGCCAGCGAAGGTGCCATACGTTTCGCCTAAGTACCTCCACACTGGACTTCCGAGAAAAGGCTTCCAATCCTGGGCAATCCCGAGCGCAAAGCCGCCTGGGTCCGTCGGTGAAGCCGCATCAATCGGTTGTCCCGAAGCCGTAGACACAGGTGAGAACAGCTCGGCTTTCTGTTTGGGTGGCAACAGCGTGTCACTGAACAGCGCCCTCACCCAACGAGCGACGTCCGGGAGCGTCGCAACTATCCCTCCCGCGGCGCCCCACATGGAACGGTTCGTAGACTTAAAGTCCTGCCCAAGTAAATTATCAACTGGGAATTGCGGGCAGGGCGGCTCCACTTTCGCGTACTGTCTGCAACATGAATCCCCAAAGTATCCGCTCGGCATGGCGTCGAGCAGCCATCTCGGCGGCACTCGGGGGGCGTAGTAGGTTTCATCCAATTGCAACGGCTCCAAGAGCATTTCACTGAGTGCTGCCGTATACGACATGCGGCTGGCCTTGGCGATGATCATTCCGGCCAGCATGTATTTCGTGTTGATGTAGTTATAGGGAACCGTCTGTTCGGTCCCGGGATAAACATAGGCGGCCAGTTCCTCGGGCGTGAATGTCCGACGCATGTCCGCGAGCATGTCTCTTTGAAAACGGATGTCCAGTAAGTAGTCATCGTTGATCCGGGCCGTCAGATTCAGCAATTGCTGGATCGTGACGGACGACCACGCGGGATACTCGGGCAGCCACGTGCCGAGCGTATCGTGAATGTCCAGCACGCCTGCAGCCTCCAGCTTCAATATCAGAACTGAGGTGAAGCTCTTGGTGATGCTGCCAATCCCAAACGGCGTGTCCGGAGAGATCGGGCGGCCATTCTGAAACGAAGTGCTGCCGCTGGCAAGATCCAGCGCCGATCCAGTGGCTGAGAGACTATTGGAAAGTTGCGAGATCGATAAGCGACCGCGAGCTCTGGAGAAAGCCTCGGATCATACGCCCATCCTTGCTCAATTCCGCCGTGGCCTGGCAACTGCTCCAGCGCAACGGGATGCTGCCAAATAAGGCGCATATTACCGAATAGCAACTCTAGTTCCTACCCGCGCGCTACGCCAGCGCATATACCGGGTTCCCCTCAGGCTCCAACCAGCAGTACACGAGCACGGGCACCGCTGGTCCCACGCCAATGTTGCACATTCCAGCCCTCTGCTTACCCACTGATCCCTAAGATAAACTATTTCAGTGTTGCCCTCGCAAACTAGCAGGCCGGCGCACGGGAGAAGGATCATGAATCACAGAAATACTCGGGAATTTACGACAGCTACTACACGCAGAGGCCTGATGGCCGGCTATAAATCGGTCGCCCAAGGCATCAGCTCAACGCAGGTTTGCGTGAAACGTTTCTTCGCGTGTCTTCTCCTGGTGCTCTCACTGGCCGTATGGTCGCCAGCTCAGGACAACGACACATTTGTGACGACGCGGGATTACGTTACGCAGTTCTATCCGCTATGGTTCACCTACTATCAGACTTCGCTTGGCACTCCCAATCGCATGGTCGGCCCGAACAAGATCTCTCCCATATACCACTATGTAGTTGCCATCAATAACGATACGGTCTACGCGAGTTCGTTTCTTGACCTGTCGATGGAACCGGTGATCCTGACGATCCCGTCGACGCCTGTCAACTACTCGGTGCTCACGCTTGATCGCTACTGCGACATATTCCATTCCGCGCTCCCTGCCAACACGCCAGGAACGTACGCGCTCTACGGGCCCGACTTCAACCCGAACAATCTTCCTACGACAGTTACCCCGGTTGCGTTGCCTTTCAACTACATGGCGATTATTTTCCGGGCGGATAGGTTTAAGCTTGTCAACGGTGTTGAACAGGACGTGACTAAAAAGGCCGATACCTTCAGGCGGGGAATGTCCACCATGCCGCTGTGCGCCTATCTGGGCCAGAGCTGCCCGGCCGGAGTGCCTCCTGGAGGCCCTACTAAGATCGTGCCGGAAATCGAGTTCGCCTTACCGTTCAAGACGATCGCTGACAACTTGATCGCGCAAGACCCAATCGCCTTCTTGTGGCTGCTCCAGAGGGCGGTGGATTCTCCTAAGACCCCGCCAATGTCGTCAGAGGTGAAAAGCCTATCGGACCACTTCAACGCGCTGTTTCCCAGGAGGATAGCAACAAACGGGTCCGAATTTGCGAGGGGCGCGCGGGCAGCGCACCATCTGATTGTCGACGAGTACCACAACCATGCCGGCGATACACACTGGATCACTTTCGAGAACATTGGCGCGTGGGGCACCAACCCCGATCCAGGGTCTTCCACAGCCATACAACGGTCCTCTATAACAGAATTTATCCAGTATGCAAACGACCATGAAGCAGCGGTTTATTTCCACGCGTTCAAGGATGGGCAGGGTGTTCGGTTAGATGGAACCGATCCTCGGGGCTATGTCCTGACTTTTCCCCACGACATGATTCCCGCTACCAGCCGCTTCTGGTCTCTGACGGCCTACACGCCAAAGGCAATCGAGCTGGTGCCCAATCCGGCTAAGAAATACCTCGTTGCAAGTTACACCCCCGGTCTGCAGCGAAACCCAGACGGGTCCATCTCAATTTATATGGCGAGAGACCTCCCCGCAGACGTCCCTGCCGCTAATTGGCTTCCGATTCCGCCTGGGCCCTTCAATGTGATGCTCCGTGATTACGGGCCATTGGGAAGCGTTCTTGACGGCACATATGTACCGCCGCCTATTGAGGCCCGCTAATCTGCAGTGGATGACAGGCAAGCCGTGCTCGTAGGGGCGGAAGTGTAGTCGCGGCGCGAAAAAGTGTAACTTCCCTTCTCAGTATTGGCGCCGTAAGCATTTAATCTTCCCCGCCGCGTGACTAATCTGCCGAAATAGGCAATCTTCGGAGCCTTAGCAATCCCGATCGAAACACCGCAATGCATCCTCGCTCCAACTCGGATAAAAGCGGCGCGAGATTCGGCAGCAGTAAGTTAGCGTAATCCTCCGCCCTGACAAGATTGGCCTCTCGAAACAGGATAAAGGAAGGACGGCTCGCATTCAATCTCGCCAGCAACGTGCCGAAATCGCTATCCGCTGAAAGGATGATTCGGTTTTCCTCAAAAGCTTTCTCGAGAATCCGTTCGTCTCTGGCCGCCTGCATTCCGTATTCCCGCACATGTGCGGCATCGTGTCCTGCGGCGCTGAGCAGCAGGGCTAATCTTGGCGGCAGCGCGTTATCTATGAGGAATCTCAATGAGAACGCAGGACTGGAAGTTCGCGTTCCATTGCCGCAACCGCTGCATAGCGCAAGCACTCACGAATATCTTCAGTCTCGAGGTCCGGGTATTCCGACACGATCTGCTCTTCGTTCATTCCTCCGGCGAGCAGTCGTAAAACCGTAGCCACGGGAATCCGAAGACCACGCACGCAGGGAACTCCATCCATCTGCTCCGCATCTACAGTAATTCGCTCAAACTGCATATCGCCTTGTCCTATTTTGACAAATACGCCAGAGTGCCTGCACGCGACCTATCAACCTACGCCGCCCTCGCGTCCAAAATCGCCCGATTCTTTGAACACGTCGAACAACTGGACCCGCCGCTTCGCGAAGCAGCTCATCGCTCGTCGACCACGCATATTCATGCGGCACGCCATGCAAGAAGTGCATCCGCCGTTTAAACAGTTCGGCGCCGGCCACTTCTTGTGGTTCAACGGATGCTGCGCCTTGAACCGTTTTCCGCTCGATGATGAATTTCGTAACGTGCTGGCCATGTTCCGACATAATTTCGGCGAGAGCAGCCGTCGATGACCTCTGTCGGAAGCAGTTCCGGCGCTCTCATCGTTCTGGGGATATCGCGCGATGAACCGAATATGGCCGAACTGAATCCGACCTGTCGGGACTAATCGGTTAAATTTCCGGATTCGCGCGACCGATTCGATATTTCCTTAGTACCGATCAGCCCCAGATCTCGTCGGGCAATCTCCGCAGCAGTATTTAAGAAATCGCTTTAAACTCCAGCAAGCCTCCGGAGACCGTGACTTCGCCAGTTGGTCAACTGGTGCTGGTGCGATAGGAAACATTAGAACTGATCGCCGTCTCACGGAACTTACGAGCAAGTTTCGCTTATGGCTGTTACTAAGGATGTCTGGTATCGAAGCTTGCTCCAGATGCTGGCCTTACCTCGCTTATCGCGCATCCGCCCTATGCTGACGACCAGCTTCAATCCTGTTCTCTACGTTGAGCGCCGGATCACTGTACATAGAGACGCTTTAAATGCGCCAGCGTCTGCGGGGAGCGCGGAACACTACAGGTGTTAAATTCCATCACGCCTAGTGCATTTGGTTGTTGTCACAAGCAGACCCGCTCGACAGGCGCGCTATTCGTGCTACTGGGGCAACGTAACTTGGCTCCGCATAACGGTTGGCGTATCGACTACGAGGGGGTTCTTGTGGCAGCAGGCCGCTGCCTTCCGTATGGCTTAGCCTTAATCCGCGTTCCGAGGAAATCTCCCCAATGTGTCCACCCCTTGTTTCGGTAGTGGTTGTAAGGATTAGCAAGGATGTCCTCAGGCTTATTCCCGCTCCGACAATATACCTCTCGCCATTCGGTCTGGCTCCTCAAGCGCAGGGTTCGCACGAACGCTCGAGCTTCAGCGAAGGACCTGTATTCCCGATTCTGAGTGGCAACTGTACCCGTACCTAGCCAATCGCCCCAACCGTTCCAACCTCGACCTTGATAAACAATGGGAGGATTCGCAGGAATATCGCTAGGGTTCTTCCCTTCTCTGCAATATTGTTTCCACTGTTCTCTCGTTTTCAGGCCAAGCGAATGAACGAACGCTCTCGCTCTCCTGAATCGCCGATACACTCGGTCCTGGTGCGCCACTGTTCCGGTGCCTAACCAGTCACCCCAATTGATCTAGCCCTTTCCGTCATAGTGGCGCGCTGGATTGGCGGGAATCTCGGGCGGTTTTTTCCCACTGTAGCGGTATTCGCTCCATGCCTTTTGAGAGTCTAAACCTAGGTTGCGGATGTACGATCTCGCCTCGTTGAAATCCCGGAAGACTCTATTCTGAGTCGCAATCGTACCGGTGTCTAGCCAATCGCCCCAACTCTTCCAACCAGATTTCTTATACGTGCGTTCCGGCGTCCAAGGAATGTCTTCAGGTCTGTTACCATTCCTGGCGAAGTCCCGCCACTCCGCCTGACTTCGGAGACCCAAAGTGTGAACGTATGTCCTTGCGTCCTCAAATGGGCGGAATCTTATCTGCTCTGCGGCATGACGTAGTTCTCCGATGTTGAAAGCGGCGGCGGAATCCGGTTGAAGGCGTATCGCCTCAGCGTAGAAGTGCAGTTGTAGATCACGGTCAGTGGCAGCGAAGCCCCGCTCAAACAGTTCCTGAGCAGTGAGTTCCCTTTCTTGGACAATAGGGACTGCGCCAGCTGCCGCCTTCTGTTCGGTGGCGGCTTTGTGAGCAGCGGCGCTTGCAGGGTGCCGCACCGCACGCAATGGGACATTCAAAAACCTGTTCCGCAAGCGTTGCATGGCTTCATTGAAGTACTCGGGCGGAATTGTTAAGCCGTTGTACTGCTTTAGTGCCGAAAGCTTTCCCGTGAGCGGATCGGCGATTTCGGGTTTATTAAAGCCGAATCCTTCCAGCATCAAGGGAACGACATTGCGCCGATTATCGAGCGCGACCTCAATTTCCCTACGCAACCAGTCTGCCGGATCTACGCAACGCTCCAACGCTGAGGGAGTGAGCAAAACAAGAAAATGCGCCCGCTCGACGATGTTTTCGAGTATGACGCGCTCGAAATCGCCACTTACAATGCCGTCATAGTCGAAGAACACATCATAGCCGTGCTTTTCAAGATCCTGAAAAATCGCGAGTGCCCAAGGAATATTAGTGCGGCGATAACTGATGAAAACAGTCTTTTCGATACGTTCCATAGAGCAGGTTGAGCCTTAGCGCTACAATCCTCGATTTAGCCGCGTCCGGATGATCTTGGCTCACGAGATGCAAGAGCTCATTTCTGAAAAGAAATATGGAGTTAAGTTCTGTTCTCAACCCAATGCCTTTAAGGTTCGCATGATTGAAGAAAGTGACCACTCGGTCCTGGCTCCGATCTGCCGGAGCGAGTACCCCTCTTCCTTGCTGATCCTGCCTACATCCACGTTGACCCGGGATCACTCACGCGTCTTGCCTCTCGCTTCGCGCGTTTCAAGCCATTATACGAGGGATGAAATCCGCTACCGAGCTACCGAGCGCCGCGACAGCTTCGTCGCCGTTCTGGTTTTTCGAGAAATTCTTTTGCGGCGTCGCGTAAAGATAACCTCATGACCAAAACTGGTTTTAGCATTTGACCCCCCGGGGCGACAGTTAGCGAGAACTCCGCCGAATCATTGCCGTACCTCACCACTTCCTGTTTAGGTCTGTGCTGTCTCGAAAACGGACTTCGAGTTCATCGCGAAGTAGATGGGGGCAGGTCACCGACCACCATACAAGTCGACTGTCAACAAAAAACCCGCATTACCCGCCCTTCCGATCTGCAACTTGCCCGTGGGAGCCTTGGCGTTGATTCCTATTTCAGCAGAACCAACTCCGTTTTCTGCCTCGGAGCGTAGTCTAATTGAAGGATTCTAATGCGTCGCTTTGGCCGCGTGCTGCTGTTGGTGACCAGGTCCTTTCATTTCTGGCACCGTCAACATTTGCCTGTTGGCGTTTTCCTTGTAGTTCTCGGCGGGTTGGCTGCAATAGCTGCATCTGTGGGCCACTTGGATAGAAGGGACGCAGGCTTGCCGTCGGAGTTAGAACATTTGATAGGCTCGCTAACCGTTTATTTCTATGCTGCCTACCTTGCGTTAGTTGGTAGCGCGTACCTACTCGCAAGGTTACTACCTCCTCGTGTGGTCCCCCTGGTCACAGGCCTACCCAGTTCTCGTGAGCGATCGAGGAAGGGTCATTGGATTTTTGGAGGACCACTAGAACCGAGGTTCAGATATCGATTTGCCCGGCCTGGGGAACTGAAGGACTTTGTCGATTACTCGGCGGGAGATCCAGCAGTATTCGTGGCAAATCTAGATTTGACTCCCGAAAAACGCCTAGAACTCTACGCTCGCTGGCAGTCTCTGAACTCGAACTGCTTTATGCTTCTTGAAATACGCGGAGAGCACGATGTGTCCTGGAGAACTTTCGCCGTTTCTATTGTCCTGCCTTTGACTAAAGTGGGACTCAATCAATTATGGAGTGGAAACGTGCGTGTCGTTCAACTTGATCGAGATCACATCTTAGGTGCAAACCGTCGACCCCCAGCGATTTTGACTGACACGCTAATTGTGGCGCCACGAGACAAAGGGCGAGAGATCGAAATGCTGTTTGCTCTTCCCAAAATTCATCTGGCACAATTTGGAATTCCTGAAGGCAGAAAGCGCATTGAATATTGGATTGAACCCGATCATAAGAAGCTCCCAAAGCTGTTGCCCGCAATGGGCTTTGAGGGGCCACACGAGATCTCGAAAGGGCACCTACTGTTCAAGCTTGCTTACCCCATTGCGTGGGGACGCTACTCCCAAAACGCAAGGGAAACGGTGTCTGCGTTTCTTGCTGATCTGGCCAAGGTTTCTAGCTGGCATGTCGAGTGACACGAAAATTTGACCGGTCACGGCTGAGAAATGAGCCCGAGTTGCTAAGCGAGAGAAGACCTCACAGGCACTGTCGCGTAAACTCGCGGTTCGTGAGAAGCTCTGGGGGTCGGGCCCCGTTTGGCCACTCAGCGCTCCACTCGGAGAAGTCCTCATTGAACGCGCTTCCCAACCTGCAACTCCGTTAGCAACGACCAACAAGGCTGCCCCGCCCCTATTTGCCAGACGCCTCAATCCAGCCAAATTGGCGCCGCTACCCTCGTAGATTGCGATCATGGGTGCTGCCGCTTCATCAGTGACGACATCATCCATGGTCATTGCCAGTTGGAACGTCAATTCGATTCGCGCTCGCTTGGAGCACGTAAAAACCTGGCTAACTACCAACCATCCCGATGTTCTACTCCTGCAAGAACTGAAAGCGGCGGAGTTTCCGGCAGAGCTCTTTGAAGAGCTTGGGTACCGAAGCGCCGCCGTTACGCAGAAGGCATACAACGGAGTTGCCATCCTGTCTCGCCATCCCATTGACATAGTCTCGACAACGCTTATCGGCGACGAAACAGACAGTCATGCGCGATTTCTCGAAGTTGTCATCAACGGCATTCGCATCGCCAACATCTATCTTCCCAACGGAAATCCGGTCGCTAGCGACAAGTTTGTTTACAAACTGCAGTGGATGGATCGCCTCCACGATCAGATGCAGATTTGGTCAAAAAGCGAGATCCCAACCCTCGTCGGCGGTGACTTCAATGTAATACCAGAGGACATCGACTGCCACAAACCCGCTTCCTGGATGCACGACGCGCTGTTTCAGCCCGAGCCCCGCGCCCGCTACCGCGCCTTAATCGGACTTGGCTACGTCGACGCATTTCGCTTCTTACACTCCGGGCAGGGCGGCCAATTTACCTTCTGGGATTATTTCCGAAAGGCCTTTGAGTACAACCGCGGCATTCGAATTGACCACTTTTTGCTCTCAACGGGACTGGCCGAACGGCTGGAGAGTTGCGAGATCGATAAGGGACCGCGAGCTCTGGAGAAACCCTCGGACCATACGCTCATTTTTGTTCAATTCCGCGGCGGCCTGGCAGCTGCTCCAGCCCTGGGTACAGAATAGCGATCTAGTGGAGTGCCTGCTCTACGCTGCCCGCGCCTCCAAAATCGCCCGATTCTTCGAGCACGTCGGACAATCGCAGCCGCCGCGCTCTTCCGGCCCCGGCGAGTTATCAAGCTTGCAGGGAAGATTCTGAAACAGCAGTTCGAGACTGGAAAATTGGCGGACAGACCCGAAATTGCCCCAAACGTTTGAGCGGCTATTCTAGCTGCCTAACGCCATTGAGGATTCGTTCAACGCCGATTAGGAGGGGGAGGCGACGAGCTTACTGCTTGCCCGGAATTGTAGTCAACCATCAAGCCCGATTCGTCGACCGCTTCGAAATTATCGCCGGTAACGTTTGTCATGGCATGCATTGTGTCGTCATTCCACCCCTCATCGCCCACGCCGGAAATGTGCCAGGATGTTCCATTGTCGGCCAGAATCATGCCGTACGTTTTCAGCGCTTGCAGAATCACCTGGACGGGCGCCGGATAGGAACTGATGTCGAACGAAGCCTTCAGCCGGAAGCGTTGTCCCATGGGCGGATATTCGGAACCGGTGAGGCTGGATGCATCGTGCCTCGCCGGCCAAATATGCGCGCCGCGGGTGTGATCTGCGGTCACGCGTATGGCGTGGAGAATTACCCCAGATGCCACCTCGTCGTAGCGAACCAAGCCGGGAAGAATAGGGAGCCCGGCAGCGTCGGCCGATGTCAAGCCGTCCGGCCGGAGCGCATCGGAGTTCAGAGACCAGATGGCGCCGGAACCCCCAGCCCAGGACCCTGGGCCGCCTGTCAGGTTGAAAATTTCATACAGCTCGCATGTGCCCGTGTCGACCATAATTGCGTGATGATCGGATCCCGTCTCAATATAAACATCGTCGGGAATTGGGTATGGCCCAGGGTCGCCGCCGTAATAGAACGGCACCGTTACCTTGGGTTGGCGGCGGGTAACGAGATTGTACGGAATGCCGCCGGTGGCAGGTGTTCCGTGGCCAAAATCCGGGTGTAGCCTATCGTTCGTGGCGTTCATCGACGCTACATACGCAGCTGAATTCGAATCGACAGGCAGCGTGTCAATTGGCACATTCCACACATTGTCTGCGGGAAAGATCGAACAGCCCCCTACAGCTGGGCTCTGGGCTGAGATAAGCCCTGACGTGGCAGTCAGTAGCGTGAGAATAGTGAAGAAGCGCATAAGAAACTCCTCGAGAATTTGTCTCGTTTCACACTGGTTTCACATACGAGAAGTCCGGGCGATTTCATCAGTACCTGGCCTGGACCGTTGGGAGATTTTCGCTTTCTCCCTGGACCTCATCGGCTAAGAGGAGACTGCGCTCTCCACTTTGAGCCCCTATTGCCAGGGCGGGCCGAGTACGAGGGTGAGGCCACCAAGGTCCCGGTTGCTGCTGATACGGCCTGAAACGAGGCCTTTGAAGAAGCGCGATGGCTATTACCGACGAAATAGCCAACTGCTTTTGTAATCCGTTTGTGATTGGGCTCCCGTCGGCCCACCGTGGAACAGCATAATCGTAACGCTATTGAGCAAGAAGTGAACATCGAAAGATGGACTAGACCATTTAGAGTAGGTAATTTGGCCTGCTCCCTCTGTAGAGTACGATCTGCATGGGCCATTCGATTCCAGGCACTTGGCCGGGGAAAAGAATTCGGTTAAAGCTTCGCTAGTTCTGCAAAAGCGAGGTAGGCCGGACTGGACCTTTCGAATTTACTTACCGCTGAAAAGAAAAAAGAAAGACTAGATGACCCTAAAGAAAGATGAATAGCGCGAGGGCGCGGTTAAGGGCAGACGAGTTGAAGCAGCCGACGGATAGCTGCGAGTCCCAGATTGGCCGGCGACGTAGCGAGCTGTTTGGCCTCCAGCGAAGACGATAGGCGCGTACCGTGGCCGTCGGTTCCCGAGAGAATCATCTCGCCGTGAGTTTAGCCCGTGGCAAGCCAAGTCCGTTTCTCGACAGTTCGATGATATTGGCTTTCCACTGCCCCCAGACACCGCTAACTTTGCTGATTGCCCAGAATCTTGGCTAGCATTTCGCCGCGCGTCCTTACACCCATCTTTAGCGCGATGAGCCGAATATGAGCCTTGACGGTATTAGGACTGATGCTCATACGGTCCGCCAATTCTTTGTTACCAAGGCCTATAGAGACGCCGATAAGTGCTTCCCTCTCCCGCTCTGTCAGCGAGAACGTTCTAGCAATGTTGTCGAAGATTTCCACAGGGGAGGAGACCCTTCGCAAGAGTAGAGCAAGTAAAGCTTGCCGCCACGAATCATGCTGAGACTCCAGGAGGTAAGATTGGCAAACATACTCTCTGCGTCCGGAGCGGAAGCGAATCGATAGAAATGATGAACTTGTGGGACACCACTGGCGAATCCTTGCCAGGAGTTCTTCTGGGATTCGAAGCCTCGATTCCTGTTGGCTAGTCGGCGCTTGGGAATAATTAAAGATGATCGCAGCCTCGCGATTAAAGACCACGGGCTTATAGGACGAGTCGAGGAGGATCAAACCTGCCTCTGATTCAACCCAAGAAGGTCCGAATGGGCGATCCGACTTATCGTCCCGGCTTTGCTCAGACTGATGTTCCACAGAGAGTATCTCCAGCGATAATGTGGTACAGCGGCTGATCACTGCCATGTCTCAGATAGTATAAGGTTCCTACAGTGAGTAAGCAGCAATTTCACAGTAACTAGTACATTTAACAGGAAACTCGGATGGCACTTGTGCAATTCAGCGCGAAAGTGAGGAAATAATCTGGAAAGCCGATGTGCCATGCTTCTCTCGTTAACATAGCTAGACACCGAATCTACCCAAAATATCTAGTGCAAAGGGCCTAATCCATCTTTCAATGGTTTCATTCCTGGCGAATAGCAGTATTCTGTGGAGAATGGGAGCACAGCACTATGGATTACAAAGAGCCAGAGGCTACTTACGTCCGTGACCACACTCGCGCTGCTTCTTTCAAGCTGAGCTCGTCCAGATGGCATCAGCAGCAACCGCGCCATCACTGGATACGGCGGCGTCTTTCGCGGTCCTGGCGAGCTCGAAAGTGGACCAGTACCGGCCCGACTGTTATCAACGGAGATCTCGGTGTCAGCTCGGGAGCGCACTTCGAATGGACCCTGTCTTGCGGGGTGTCACCACCGAATAGAAATACATCGTGAGGCAATCGTGACAATTCCGGTCGTTTCAGCCTACACGCTGATTGAGCTCCTTTCAGACGAGGATCCGAAATCAGCCGGCGAGGTGCTGTTTCGAGAGCAGCCGAATTTGATAGAAACTCTTCGGCGTGGCTGGCCTCAGGATGAACTCGAAGGAGCTCTCTGGGCGGTAGCGCTTTGTTATTCCGCAATTAAACGGGAGCTTTACCGGGGTGCAGTTTTTGATAGCTAACGAGATTTCTGACTGAGAAGAACAGGTAGCTTATGTTAGACGATCCGGGAGCATCTCAAAGGGTGCTCCAGAAACATTCTTGACTCTTCTTCGCAAAGAAGGACGTGGATTTTCAGCAGCTTTGGTGTTGATGTGACACAGGGCTGCCGTGATCTCATTCCAGATGCGAACGGGCAACTCCGTGATAGTGAGCTCGAGCATTGGAAAAAGCAGAGCCCTGACTAAACATCAATCGGTTGAGATCAGGCACGGGAAGGGAGGCTCACACGAAGGTCATTCGGAGTAGGCTCGAAGCACTGGACCGTGAAGTAATAGAAATGCGCAGGTCCCGCCGCTTCCCAATCGCGTGTGAGGTGCGTTATTCAATATTGAACGGGCGTGCGGAACCGGTTGCGGGCGTAGGCAAGACTCTGAACATCAGCAGTTCGGGCGTGCTGTTCACCTCAGAATACGAGCTTCCTGTTGGAACCGTACTCGAACTTTCAATAGATTGGCCCATCCGGCTTGATGACGGCTGTTTTCTAAATCTAGTCGCCCGCGGTCGAGTGACCCGGCAGGCGAAAGGACTATTGGCTCTGCAATTTACGCAACACGAATTCCGGACGCAGAGCAGATTTAATAAAGAAAAACAGCTGGCCTTGAAGTCCGGAAAGAATTACGCCAGTAAAGAGACAAATGGGGATAGCGGTCCCGCAGCGACCGGTGCGGATTCCGGGCGAAGGTGAACGCGATCCCGGGGTGAAGGTGAATGAAATTGCACCGGCGAAATCGACGCAATTCGGGAAATTGCTAGGCTCTGTGCTTTTTCGGAATCGGAACTGGCCCGTTCAGCTTAAGAGCGTCAGCTTTTCAATCTCCCGCCCGCCGTGCGAATTCGCTCGTCGCCTGTCGCCCGAGCATACTCGTTCGGCACGCCGTGCACACAATGCAGCGCCGCTACGCCATCTCCGCCGGCCACTTCTTCTGACCATCCTGAATCAGAATCTCGTTCGACGGATGCTGCATCATCACCGCCTCTTCAGTCGATAATGGATTTCGCCACCGTGCTGGCGAGGTTGCGACACCATTTCAGCGAGAGCAGTCGTCGATGACCTCTATCGGAAACAGTTCCGGCGCGCATTGATTCTGGAGCATCGCGCGATGAACCGAACTTGGCCGGACTGAAGGGGAGTTTTATCCGGCTCAACACCCTACGAGGCATGGTGTAGATCATCTAATGCACTGCGAAAGGAAAACTAGTGCCGAAAAATCATGTGCGAAAGTGCACCGCTGAGCTTCTGTCCGTTCTCTGCTGGATGGCTTTTCCCTGCACCGCACAAGGGAATTCAGCCGTATCTTTCGACGCGATTAAGTCTGCGCTTACGCAGCTTGACCCCTACATTCGCTCCACATTGGAAAAGACTAAAGTTCCCGGAGTCGCCGTCGCCGTCGTCCATAACGACCAGGTCACGTTTCTGCGAGGGTATGGCATTCGCAAAGTCGGCGAAATCGCACGGGTCGATCCCGACACCGTCTTTGAAATCGCCTCCTTCTCAAAGCCCATCGCCTCCACAATTCTCGCCTCGCTCGTTGGCGAACGGAAGATCAGCTGGGACGACCACATCGCGGACCTGGACCCCGCCTTCCAGCTTTCTAATCTCGACACGACTCGCCAGATCACTATTCGCGACTTTCTCTCGCACCGTAGCGGCCTCGCTACTGAATCCGGCGATCTGCTAGAGGATCTCGGCTATTCGCGCCCGGAGATTCTTTATCGGATGCGTTATCTGCCGCTGCCCGGCCAGTTTCGCAAGACATACGCCTACAGCAACTTCGGATACACGACCGGCGCCATTGCCGCCGCCACAAAGCTGGGGAGGCCTTGGGAAACGATCGCCGAGGAGCAGCTTTATTCCCGGCTCGGTATGACCTCCACCAGTTCGCGTTTCTCTGACTATGAAAACCGGGCTAATAAAGCTGCGCTCCACATGTTCGTTAACGGTGAGCCCGTCAACCGTTTCGTGCGTGAGGCCGACCCCGAATCACCAGCCGGTGGAGTGAGCTCCAGCGCCCACGATCTCGCGGAGTGGGTCCGGCTACAACTCAATGGGGGCCAGTGGAACGGCCAGCAGGTCATCGATGCGCGTGCTCTTGCGGAAACTCACAAGGCTCAAATTTGCCGTGCAATGGCTGACCCGGCGACACCGAATACGTGTCCTGGAGGTAAATACTATGGCCTCGGTTGGGACGTCGAGACGAACGCTCAGGGCCACGTACAAATCAGCCATAGCGGAGCTTTTTTCTTGGGGGCTGCTACCAGCGTCTATCTGATTCCCGACGAGCACCTGGGAGTGCTTGCCCTTAGCAACAGCTTACCCATCGGGCTGCCGGAGTCCATTTGCCTGCAATTCCTCGACCTCGTGCATTATGGCAAGCCGCGATATGACTATCTCCCTCTCATAGGCAAGCTTTTCGCACAAATGGTAACAGCAACTCAGGAAGCTTCGGCTAATTACTCGCTGCTGTCGTTGCCGAAGACTCCCGCACCTGCCAAGCCGCTCAGCGTGTACGCAGGCAAGTATACGAATCAGTACTTCGGGACGCTCGACGTTGCTGTCGAGGGCGAGCGCCTCATCCTGCGTCTTCCCCCGCGGGGGACGTACTACGAGCTTACACATTGGGATGGGAACGCTTTCACCTACTACTTCGCTAGCGAAAACACAGGTCTCGGCCGCCGAGGGGCAAAGTTCTCCCCCGAGAAGAATGAGGTCCTCATCGAAAACCTCGCGCCGGAGCATGACGCAGTGTTCAAGAGGTTGCAACCTGCGCAATAGGATTCGGAATGTGAAAACGCGATTACGAGACCGAGGACTCTACCTGGCAGGTAAAACGCCATGATCGTCCTGAGGATACGGAAGTTGGTCGGATACAAGCCGGCTTCCGGGGAGTCATCCGTTTTATCTCGCTTATGTCTCAGCTTGGAGGATTCAACCCAAGGTGACCGACCCGCCTACTGCGACCTCGCTTCGAGACGATATTGTTTTGCTGTCCGTGCGGAGGTGTATCAGAATGAAGATGACTCGAACGGACTTTCAACGCAACAATCTAAGCGTCTTCTGAGCGATTCCGCCAGCTTTGGATGGAATCTTTTCAATTGTCCAACTCGCACCGTCAACTACTTTGAATGACAGCCATTTTGCTTCTGCTTGTTGGCCATGCGGAACGTTTCAATGTCCACTCTAGAAGCACCAAGTGCCACTCGGTAATACCCGTTTGGCTCCAGCCAACGGCAAGCTCCGTTGACGCGATGCGAGACACAACGCGTAGTCACTACGTCTCCACTGACGGCGATCTGGTTGTACACGACTGACCGGGGTATGGAAAACTGCACATTTGTCGGTGGTGTCACATAGCTGCTACACGTGATCGTAGAAAAAGACCACCAGCCGGAACTGTAGCAGCTCGTGTCGACGCGCCCGGGCAAAGGAATGTTGACATTGATATTGTCCGGCACTACCTTGTACGCGAGAGCCATCGCAAAATCGGCGCTCGCTCGATCCGGCTTACCAGATTGCTGCTGTGCCCCAGCCGCCGTCGATGCTACAAGCAATACCAGCAAAGCTACTTTGCGCATTCGTGTTGGAGCGTAACATACCTCTGAAACCCGAACAGGGCATGCGCCGTATAGTTCTAAAGAGTCGAATCCCAAGCGTTCTTAAAAACTCGCTTGATAACACCGCATGATGTCGACACCAGACATTCGGCGAGTAATTCGCACAAACGCCCTTCCCGACCTGCAACTTTGTCAACAACGACCAACTCGCTGACCGGCGCTATTCGGAGGACACCCCCAATCCAGCCAAATGGGCGCGGCCAGTTTCGTAGATTGCGATCATGGGTGCTGCCGCTTCATCAGGGACGACATCATCCATGCTCATTGCCAGTTGGAACGTCAATTCGATTCGCGCTCGCTTGGAGCACGTAAAAACCTGGCTGACCGCGAACGATCCGGATGTTCTACTGCTGCAAGAACTGAAAGCGGCGGAGTTTCCGGCAGAGCTCTTTAAAGAGCTTGGGTACCGAAGCGCCGCCGTTACCCAGAAGGCGTACAACGGAGTTGCGATCCTGTCTCGCCATCCCATGGACATAGTCTCGACAACGCTTATCGGCGACGAAACAGACAGTCATGCGCGATTTCTCGAGGTTGTCATCAACGGCATCCGCATTGCCAACATCTATCTCCCCAACGGAAATCCGGTCGCTAGCGACAAGTTTGTTTACAAACTGCAGTGGATGGATCGCCTCCACGATCAGATGCAGATTTGGTTGCAAAGCGAGACGCCAACCCTTGTCGGCGGTGACTTCAATGTAATACCAGAGGACATCGACTGCCACAAACCCGCTTCCTGGATGCACGACGCGCTGTTTCAGCCCGAGCCCCGCGCCCGCTACCGCGCCTTAATCGGAATTGGCTACGTCGACGCATTTCGCTTCTTACACCCCGGCCAAGGCGGCCACTTTACCTTTTGGGATTACTTCCGAAAGGCCTTTGAATACAACCGCGGCATTCGAATCGACCACTTTTTGCTATCAACGGGACTGGCCGAACGGCTGGAGAGTTGCGAAATCGATAAGGGACCGCGAGCTCTGGAGAAACCCTCGGATCATACGCCCATCCTTGCCCAATTCCGCGGCGGCACCGCATAGCAACCTAGCCTCTACCCGCCCCTACGCCGCCCGCGCCTCCAAAATAGCCCGGTTCTTCGAGCACGTCGGACAATCGCAGCCGCCTCTCTCTTCCGGCCTCGGCAGATTCCCGCCGCACGGCAGAATGTGCCCCGTCCCCAACGCTTTCTCTTTCTCGATCAGCTCCAGCCACGTATCCACCGTCATCCGCTGAATCCCCATCCCGCCCGCCTTCCGTATCCGCTCGTCGCTCGTCGCCCACGCATAATCGTGCGGCACGCCATTGACGAAATGCATCCGCCGGTACACCAGCTCCGGCGGCGGCCACTTCTTCTGCCCGTCCTGAATCAGAATCTCGTTCGACGGATGCTGCGTTGTCACTGTTTTTCCAGTCGGCGAAACTTCAATCTCCACCCACTGCTCCAGAGTCTGAATTTTCTTCAGTTTCTTCTTCGACTTCTGCCCTTGAAACGTCTGCTGCGCCCGGGTCAAAGGCGTCTCGCTCTTGACGGTCGCTTTTTGCACCGCGGCCAGCTGAGTTTCGAGCTCTTTGATCCTGCGATCCATCCCCGATTTTTCTTTGTCTTCCCGCATAAGATCCTTTCCCAAACCTCGTAAAGCGCTCCACGCCCGATAAAACGCTCGTTCCGCCGTCGTGTTGTAGCGCTGCACAAGCTCCATCGCGTGGCGATCCTCGGCCGTCCAATCCATCGGATCTAGCCCGTTTTCTCCCACCACTCTGGCTTCGGTCTCGAGCTGCCAGCGCTGCCCCCGCCTATGCATCCAGTCGTTTCGAATCAGTGTTTCGACCAGCTTTTCTTCCTGGTAATCGGCCGGCTGCCAATGCTCGTTCCAGCCGCGCACTACTTTGTCGTACTCTTCCTGCGTCTCGCCCGGCAGAATGAGCCCACTCTTCGCCCGCATCCCATGCTTGAGCGCATTCTTACTTGAGTTCGCCTTGCCTTCCGGACTCTTCCCCATGCACCCGCAGTGTCGAACACACCCGTTTCCCGCAGCGCCTTCCAACGCCCCTAACTCATTGCAGCCCAGGCACAAACAAAATTTTCCCAATTTGTCACCCACCTTATAGCGCGGCCACTCTGGCCGCCGCGGCCCGACTCATCGGGTCGCTTGGAGGGCGGCTTTCAAGCCGCGCGCCGATTTCAATCGGCGCTCTTCAAAGCCCTACCCGAGTTCGTTCGGCAGAAATCGCCCTTCAACATGCCCAGCACAGCCGCTTCCTCTTATCCCAGTCACCACAACCGAACACTCCAGCCGCCCAGCATGATAAAGTTCGAGTGATTATGGCCTCCCGCAGCGTAAACAAGGTTCTCCTCATCGGCAATCTCGGCCGCGATGCCGAAACAAAGTTCACTCCCTCCGGCGTTTCCGTCACGCGCTTTGCGGTCGCTACCACCCGCAGCTGGAAAGATCAGCAATCGAACGAATGGAAAGAGGAGACCAACTGGACGAACGTGGTCCTCTGGCGCCAGGAGAACCTCGCGAATTACCTGACCAAGGGCAAGCAAGTATACGTCGAAGGCCGCCTCCAGACGCGAAGCTACGACGATAAGGACGGCAAGAAGGTCTACGCAACGGAAGTGGTCGCCGACGAGGTGCTCTTGCTCGGCGGCCGCGGCGAATCGGGTGGCGGCTTCGAGGGCGCTAATCAGTCCGCCGGGCGCAGCGCCGCTCCTAGTCGTGGCCGCGGAGCCGGTGCTGGAGCCGCAGGCAGTCCGGAAGATGATTTCCCAGGCACTCAGATCACCGATGACGATGTGCCCTTCTGAATCCTTTTCGCTTCAGTTCCGCTTGTCATAATCTGTTTTAGCGGTATCTCGCATTCCGTCCTACGACCATGATGACTCGTCGAATTCTCCCTATAGTCTTTGCCGCATTCCTCGGCGCCACGATTGCGATCGCCGGGCAGGAGCCGGAGATTCCGCCCAACGGCGCCCCTCCGCCCCAACCACCCGCCGGCGGTGCAAATGGTCCACAGCCGGGTCCGGCTGTGAAAGCCCCTGGACCGGGCGAGCGGACCAGCGAGAGCAGCCCTACGCCCCGGAAAAAACCCGGCGAGTTCCTTGCCATCGGTGCGCCGGCCGACCCGGCCGCCGCCGCGCGCGGTCAGAAAATTTTCGTCGCAAACTGCGCCTTCTGCCATGGCAGTAGCGCGCGCGGCGGCAACGGCGGACCCAACCTGGTGCAATCCGTGCTCGTCCTGCACGATAAGGGAACAGGCAGCGAGATAGGCCCAGTCATCCTGCACGGACGTCCAGCCAAAGGCATGCCCGCCTTCGCCTTGAACGACGCTCAGATCAAAGACATCGCCACCTTTCTGCTATCCAGAAGCCAAGGCGCCGCGAATCGCATGGAGTACAAAATCCTGAACATCGTCACCGGCGATCCCAAGAACGGAGAGGTGTACTTCAACGCCCACTGCGCAACCTGCCACTCACCCACCGGCGATCTCGCGCACATTGCCGGTAAATTCGAGCCCGTCGATTTGCAGTCCCGCTTTCTTTACCCCAAGCAGCACAGCTTTCCTGGCGCTCCCGGTCCGCCGCCTGATCCGAAAGCCGAAAAAACCGTCACAGTCACGCTTCCTTCCGGCCAGTCATACACGGGCAAGCTCGACCACATCGACGACTTCAGCGTTTCTCTGACCGAACCTTCCGGCGAACATCACGCATGGCTATTCGATGAAGAGAAAGGTATCAAGGTCGATGTCCACGACCCGCTCGCAGCGCACGCCGAACTCCTCAGCCAGTACAGCAATGTCGATATGCACAACGTTCTCGCTTACCTGGAGACCCTGAAGTGATAATTTCCCGGCTCTTACTCGCTATCGCCGTATCTTTACCGGTCGCGGCTAACGCGCAGGAGGTTACTCCCGCAAGCATCGTTAAACCGCCTCCCGGTTCCTGGCCGACTTATAACGGCGACTACTCCGGGCGGCGCTTCAGCCCGCTCGATCAGATCAACGCTGGCAACGTCCGCAATCTTGCTCTCGCCTGGGTCTATCACGCCAATACCGGACCCGGGGATAACCCGATCAAGGCCACTCCGCTCGAAGTCGGTGGAGTCCTTTACTTCACCGTTCCCGACCATGCTTGGGCTATCGACGCCCGTACCGGCCGCGAGATCTGGCATTACAAGTGGGAGAGTCAGGGCGGAATTCACATTGGCAATCGAGGCGTTGGCATTTACGGCAACTGGGTGTTCTTCGAGACACCCGATAACCACCTCATCTCACTCGAGAAGGACACCGGGAAGTTTCGTTGGGCCGTCGAGATCGCCGACCTCGCACAGGAGTACTTCTCGACACCCGCTCCCTTGATAGTCGGCAATCACGTGCTCGTCGGAGTGGGCGGCGATTCGCTCGATGTGCCTGGCTTTCTTGAAGCGCGCGATCCCGAAGACGGCAAAGTGCAGTGGCGCTGGAATTCCGAACCGGCCAAGGGCGAGCCCGGTTCGGAATCCTGGCCAAATGAACAAGCGATGTCTCACGGCGGCGGCATGACCTGGCTTACCGGCACCTACGATCCCGAGCTGAATCTTCTCTATTGGGGTACCGGCAACCCGAATCCGGTACACGCCGGACAAGGCCGCAAAGGAGCCAATCTTTGGACCTGCTCGATCGTGGCGCTGAATCCCGATACAGGCAAGCTGGCCTGGTGGTTTCAAGCTTCCCCGCACGACACCCACGATTGGGACAACGTGGAAGAACCAGTCTTATTCGACGGCACGATTGACGGCAAGCCTCGCAAGCTGCTCGCGCAAGCTGCCCGCAACGGCTACTTCTTCGTGTTGGACCGGACCAACGGCAAGAGCGTTGTTAGCACGCCCTACGTGAACGTCACTTGGTCAAAGGGCGTCGATGCGCACGGCCAGCCCATCCCCAACCCGGACAAGGAACCCAAAACCGACGGCGCGCTTGTGATGCCGGCATCGGGAGGCGCAACGAATTGGTTCCCTCCAAGCTACGATCCCCAAACCGGGCTTTTCTATGTGAGCGCATCGCCCTCTTACAGCGTCTACTATCTCACCGACACGACTGAAAAACCGGAAGGCTACGGCGGCCGCGATGCAGGTGTCTGGTCCGAGTCGGCTCTTAAGGCGATCGATTACAAGACAGGTAAGGCCCGTTGGAGTCATGTGTTCCCCGAAAGCGGCGGCGGCCATTCCGGCATTCTGACGACGGCTGGCAAGCTGCTCTTTGCGGGCGATCCCTCCGGCAACGTGATCGCCTTCGATCCGGCGAATGGGCATATACTCTGGCATGCCGGACTTACTTCATCGGTCAGCAACGGCCCAATGACTTACTCGCTCGACAATCGGCAGTACTTAGTCGTAGGAGCGGGAGATCTGCTCTACGCCTTCACTCTGCCGAAGTAGGCGTAACTCTTTAGCTCTTCTCTTTATTCGCGTCCTTGTCTTTCAGATCTTCTTCTACGGTCTCCCGATCGCCTTCCGCTTGCGATGGTACGGGCCGTTCCGTTGCGGCCAAGTCTTTATCGGGCTGCGTATCTTTCTTCTGTTCGCTCATATCAAGTAGAAGTCCTCAGTCATGCTCCAGTTTCAAACTGTGGAGAAGCGGAAGATCGTCGTCTCCTGGTATCGCTGGCCGGCTTTCAATTCGGTCGACGGAAACTCGGGATGATTGGGCGAGTCGGGAAAGTGTTGCGTCTCGAAGCATATGCCGCTACGAAAGCCGTAGACCTTGCCGTTCTTGCCGGTTACCGAACCATCCAGATGATTCCCCGTGTAGAACTGGACTCCCGGCTGGGTTGTCAGCACTTCGAGGACGCGGCCCGACTGCGGATCGCTGGCGCGTGCCGCCAGGGACGGACCTTTGCCCGTCCCGTTCAAAACGAAGTTGTGATCGTAACCAATTGCAAGCTTCAGTTGCTCATCGCTCTCGTTGATGCGCGAGCCGATCGGCATCGGCTTCCGGAAGTCGAAAGGCGTTCCCCCAACGGGACGTAGTTCTCCGGTCGGAATGAGATGCGCGTTCACAGGAGTAAAGCGGTCCGCGTGGATCGTCACTTCGTAATCCAGTATTTTGCCCGTGCCCTGGCCGGAGAGATCGAAGTAGGAATGATTTGTCAAATTCAGAACGGTATCTTGGTCCGTAATCGCTGAATAATCCAGGTGAAGCTCATTGCTGGAAGTGAGGGTGTACCGCACGGTCGCGTGAAGATTGCCCGGATATCCTTCTTCACCGTTCGCGCTAAAATAGCTCAACTCGAGAGCGGGATCATCCCCGGATGTAATTTCATGGGCGTCCCAAACTTTCTTATCAAAGCCCTTCAAACCGCCGTGCAGCGAGTTCTCCCCGTTGTTGCGAGCGAGCTTGTATCTCGTGCCATTTAGTTGAAATTCTCCATTAGCGATACGGTTCGCGTAGCGGCCCACCAGCGCACCGAAATATGGATTCTTTCCAAGATAGCCAGCCAGGTTATCGAAGCCGAGCACGATATCGCCGAATTGGCCCTTGCGATCCGGCGTTTTCAAACTGACTACCCGGCCACCGTAACTGGTAATCCGTACTTCGATCCCGCTCGCGTTTCGAAGAGTGTATAAGAGGATCTCTTCGCCAGCTTCCGTTTTGCCCCAGTTCTCTTTTTGAAGTGCGTTCATCTATTCTGTTAATTCCTGTCAGGAGACAAAAGTATCAGAATACTATTCGCCACTACGATTTTTCTCGGCGCCTTTCTGTTGTTCTCTCTCGAGCCGCTCATTGCGAGACGCATTCTGCCGTGGTTTGGCGGATCTGCCGCGGTCTGGTCTACCTGCCTGGTGTTTTATCAAGTGGCGCTGCTGGCCGGCTACTTGTATGCGCGCCTGCTCACTCGTCTTGCCAGCGCAAAGATGCAAGCCGGAATCCACATCGCGGTGCTGGCGCTCTCGTTGCTGCTGCTGCCCATCGGCCCGAGCGAACATTGGAAATTCCTTTCTCCCGAAAATCCATCCTGGCTGATCTTCCGTATGTTGGCCGCCTCCGTCGGCCTGCCCTTCCTCGCTCTTTCAGCGACAAGTCCGCTGCTGCAGGCATGGCTTGCCCGCGGCGGATCCGAAGAACCCTACCGCATGTTCGCAATTTCGAACTTCGCTTCCCTAGCCGCCTTGCTTGCGTATCCAACTCTGATCGAGCCGCTGTTGGGAACTCGCAAGCAAAGCGTTGGCTGGTCCCTGCTCTACGTTTTCTTCGCGACGGTCTGCACGACTGTCGCTTGGCAAACCCGTACGGCGAAACAGTCTGACCACCCCGAAAGGGAACGCCCTGATGCGCCGGTCTTTCGAGGACTACAATGGTTCGCCTTAGCCGCTTGCGGGTCGATGCTGCTGCTGGCTGTCACAAACCACATCGATGAAAACGTGGCTGCAGTGCCGTTGATGTGGATCCTGCCGCTCGCTGTGTATCTCCTCAGTTTCGTCTTCAGCTTCGGCGCGTTCAACGTTTACAAGCGCTCGCTCTGGATCCGCTTGCTGGCATTTGCGCTGGGAACTCTTGGATACGCGATTTATAACATTAACTCTCTAATTGCCATCCAGATCAGCTTGCCCATTTTTCTCGGCGGACTCTTCATCTGCTGCATCTTTTGTCACGGCGAGTTGAATCGACTGCGTCCCCACGCCCAAGACCTGACCGGCTTTTATCTGCTGATCGCGGCGGGTGGGGCGGCTGGGGCAATCTTTGTGGGCCTGGTCGCGCCCCTGATTTTCAATGGCATCTACGAGCTTCCGATCGCGCTGGTGTTTACCGCGCTTCTTGCTCTAACATCGACATGGTCCGATCGAAATTGGGCAGTCACTCTTCTATGGGTGGCACTCTCCGCTTGTATGATTGCCGTCGCGGTGATGAACGTCAAAGCTTACCGCGAGGACTCGCTCTCCTTGCGCCGGAGCTTTTATGGATCCTTGCGCGTAGTGCAAACGCCGCACGCTGGGCCGGATCAGCAGCGCATTCTGTTTCATGGCACCATTGAACACGGCTCTGAGTTTCTGCTGCCGCCGCGCCGCTCGCGTCCCACCACGTATTACGGACCTGATTCGGGAATTGGCATCCTGCTCCGGGAAGGGTTCACCGACCCAAAACGTGTCGCGATCATCGGACTAGGCGCGGGTACGCTTGCTGCTTACGGCCGCTCCGGAGATGAGTTCCGATTCTACGAGATCAATTCGCAAGTCGTCGATCTCGCGCAGGCGTTGTTTTTCTACCTGCGTGAAAGCCAGGCGAGCATCTCAACTCGGATCGGCGACGGCCGCCTATCATTAGAGCGGGAGCATTCGCCGCCTTTCAATGTGATCGTCCTCGATGCTTTTTCCGGCGACGCGATTCCAGTCCATTTGCTTACGCGCGAGGCGCTTTCCTTGTATCTGCGCCACCTCACTGCGCGTGGCGTAATTGCCTTTCACGTTTCGAACGACTTTCTGGATCTCGCGCCGGTAGTAACGCAACTGGCCGCGGATGCCGGTTACCAGGCGGTGCTCGTCCACAATCATGAAGATTCGGACGAAGCGATATTGGCAGCCGATTGGGTGCTCGTAACGAACAATCAGTCGGTGCTTGGCAACCCGGCTATAACTGTACACGCGAGGGCAATCGTCAGCCGCCCTGGGCTCCGGCTCTGGACAGACGATTACAACAACCTGCTGTCGGTCTTGAAAACGCCTGAGCTACGGCAAGGGGTACCGCGCTAAGTCTTCTGACGAACTCGCATCACGGCAATGATTCCAAGTAGGATTACCGGCGCGAGGCAGAGCACATAGGCCATCAGCCAAGGCCACATCAAGACGTGCCTTCTGAGCTGTGGGACGAACTCGGTCACAACCAGCACGCACCAAATAACCCAGATGAGGACCACAACAGCGCCACAAAGAATGGTTCGCGGCATCGGCGAGAGCTACGCCGAAGCGCGCGCTTTTGAAACCGGCCCTCTGCCCAGCAGGGAAAGGATGCGCCGCGGACGCGAATCCGTGACTGGCTTAGTGCGAATCGGCCGTTCCTGCAGTATCAAATCGCTTGCCTGAACCAGGCGTTCCGCGTGAAACCAGCGTTGAAACGGCCAATCGTGGAGCACGTTGCAGATCGCCGCCAGGCTCATGCCCTGGTGATGAGCCATCCAGCAGCGGATCACTTCCCCCTTACGCGGCAGGAATCCGCGCGAAGCAGATTCCGTGTAATCCGTCGATTCGTAGAAGCCGTATTCAGTGAGCCACTTCAGACGTCGCATGCGAAGCAGGTTCTTCAATGCGTTTACCGGATCGACCATCAGCGCCAAACAGCTCGAATAGGCCGACACGACGAGCGAGCCGGAGCGGGCCACGTTCAGGGCCAAACCCGGTACGCCGAAAGCAGAATACTGATAGTTGCCCTCGAGGTCCGTCTTGCGGTAGGCAGCTTCCGAGATGCCCCAGGGGATCCGGTGTTTATCGCCGTACGCTCGTTGCGCGCGCACCGCGGAGCGCACGGCTCGATCGAGCAGAGTATTGGGATGCGACCTCATCCAAAGCATTGGCATCAGGTATTCGAACATAGTGCCGGTCCACGAAATCAAGGTGGTTTCGCCCTCGGCAACGGTGTGCTGGCGGCCCAAACGGAACCAGCCGTCCTGAACAAGATCCTCTTTCGCTACGGCGATAAACGTGGCGGTTCTGGCTTCGGAAGCAAGCAGGTCATAACAGGACGCATTAACTTTCTGTGCTGCGACGTCATAGCCGATGGAGAGCAAGTTGCGATTCCTGTTGATGAGTTCCGAAAAGCCCATCTCATCGGCCAGCCGGTCGCAAATGGCCGCCATGTTTTCCAGGCGAGTTGCGTATACCTGTATTCTGTCGCGGCAAGCCGGAAGTTCGCCGCGCAAGCGGTTGGCTAGCTCGAGCACTTCCTTGGAAGCTGCGGTGTTGGTCATTAGTGCTTGCAACCGCTCGTCGAAATCCGCAAAAAACTCTTTGGAACTCTGCGGAGTGAGCGCCTTTTCTGGGATTTGCAGGCCGCTTCCGGAATCGCGCAGCGCTTCATACTGCGGCAGAAACCAAGGCATGAATTGACGGACTGCTTCGCGCAGCGCCTTCATGCGCGCGCGCAGTTCCAACGGCCACAAAACATGCTGTTTTGGATCGGCCGGTTTGATCGAAATCGAGACATCTTCACTGTTGAATTTCAACAGCTCAGGGAACCACATCGGTGAGCCGTGCAATTTCAAGATGCCGGCCAGAGTCGGCGGCGCAACAGACTTTTCGAGCATCCGGTAGTGATCGGCGATTCCGGCCAGCGCGTTATCGTTGATGAGCGGCTTACGTAAGAGTTCGCGGCATCCCTGCGTAAACGTCCAGAGCGAGGCAATCAGATTACCGCTGTCTACGCTCGAAATAAACGGCGCTCCGAGTGGCTTCAGCGAGATGTTGTCGTACCAGTTTAGGAAATGACCCAAGCAACGCTGTAGCTTCGGAAGCGTTTCGAGAGTCCGCTCATTCTGCTCGACAAACTCCGGCAGTGTGAGATAGCCGAACTCGAGCGCGGCTTGCCGGGCATTGAAAAGCAAGCCGAGATTTGTAGGGGAGAGCCGTTCGGCAATTCTATATGGTTGCTCCTGAACATTGTCGGGAATGAGCCAGTGATTCTTTTCATTGCTGAATTCGGCGAAGTAGCGCCAGGTGCGCAGGGCTAATCCGCGCAGAAAGAGGCGGTCGGATTCCGCGAGATCGAAAACTTCACGAGGCGACCGGTTGAGCCAGTTGGAGATCAATTTGACACAGGCCCAAGAAATCAAAAACGGGAGAGCATATGGGGCGGCATCAGGCCTCAAGAAGAGCCCTAAGCCAACCAGAATAGAAACCAGCGGCACCCAATCGAGATACATGTCGACGGGCGTTCTTTTCCTGATGCCGAGTTCCGCTTCCGTAGCGGTTTCCCATTCGAGCAGGCGCGTGTGAGTGATGGAACTGCGGATCACCGTTCGCACAATTGCATCGATTGCCACCAGCCCCTGATGCGCAAGAAAAACGATGTTAAGAGCAATGCTGATGTGAGACGTAAAGAAATCGGCAATCGATTCGCGCAACGAGATCCAATTCTTCGCCGCCGTGGCGCGCATAATCGCGAAGATCAGCCTGAAGTAAATAGGCAGGAAGAGCAGGGCGAGCGTGACAAGAGTCCAGAAGCGCGGGCCGCCGGGAAGCCAGAACCAGCCGGCTATCAGCAGAAGAAAGGTGGCAGGCTCGACCAGGCTGCGGCGCAGATTGTCGAGTATCTTCCAGCGCGACACCAGCGAGATTGGGTTCTCGACGCGGCGCCCCGATTCATCGGGCACCGTATTGAAAATCCAGCGCACAATCTGCCAGTCGCCGCGCAGCCAGCGATGCCGGCGGCGATTATAAGCGCTGTAATGCGACGGATAGTCGTCAATCACCTCGATATCGGAAGCAAGGCCGGCGCGCGCGTAAGCGCCTTCGATGAGATCGTGACTGAGCAGTGCATTCCGGGGGAAGCGATGTTCGAGGACCTGACGCAAAGCATCGACATCGTAGATTCCTTTGCCGGTGAAGATCGCTTCGCCGTAAAGGTCCTGATAGACGTCGGATATGGCGCGCGAGTAAATGTCGAAGCCGGTCTGACCTGAGTAAATGTTCGCCAGGCGCGAGCGCGACGCGGAATGCACGCTGATACCTACCCGTGGCTGAAGAATGCCGTATCCGCTGGTCACGATGTTCAGTTCCGGATCGATCACCGGCCGGTTCAGCGGATGAGCCATGGCGCCGATCATGCGCTGGGCGGAACCGCGCGGCAATTGCGTGTCGGAATCGAGTGTCAGAACGTAGCGGACGGCGGGCAATTTGGCGAGATCGCCCGTTTTGACCGGAAAGGGGTCGTACACGTTACGAAGCAGCTGATTGAGATCGAGCAGCTTGCCGCGTTTGCGTTCCCAGCCCATCCAGGCGCCTTCGCGCGGATTGTAGACGCGATGGCGGTGGAAAAGATAGAAGCCGCCGAACGGTTCGGAAGCATAGCGGATATTTAGCTCATCGATGAGATCAATCGCGAGATCTACCCGCCGGTCCTGTTCGCCGGGCGGCTCCGCGCTGTCGGGTAAATCGGTGAGAAGAGCGTAGAAGATGTTCGGGTCGCGATTAACGAGATAACGCACTTCGAGATCCTCCACCAGCTGCCGGATCTGCTTGTCATTGATGAGCAGCGTCGGAATCGCTACCATCGTGGCGGAAGCGCGATCTACCGAGCGCGAGAAATCCAGCTTGGGAAGCGGCTGCGGTGTTAAGACCGCAGTAACCAGGTAATTTACCAATTCAACCGCCGCCTGAGTGGCAGGCATGAGCAGCAGTAACGCACCGAAGATCAGACCGAGTCCGCCTTGGGTGCGAACGATGCTCATGATGAGAGCGACTACCGTGATCAGCGCGACGGCTTCAACGCCCAGGATGTATACCTCGTCCGGAAATCTGCGGAACAGAAGCTGCAGAGAAGAGCCGAAGGATGGCCGGTATCCAACCTGCCGCAATAGTTCTTGCGATCCTATAAAGTCGACAAGATAGTAGCCGGCATGCCGGAGCCGCTGGCTTACCGCTTCAGGAGTGCCGGGCTGGATGACGGCTTCGCGGGCCATAGTGACGCTTCTGCGGGCCAGTTCAAGCTCATCCACGTCGGAGTTGCCGGCGATCTTCGCGATGCGCAGACGGTAAAGATCGCGGCTCTCGTAATCCATGCACGGATAAACACCGGCCGGATCCTCGAGCAGCGTACGGTGAACGACTGAGAGGGGTTCTAGGATGCTGCGCCAATCGCGTTCACCGATGAAGCGCAGACTCGTGATGATATTCCCGATCCCAAAACTTGGGGCATTCTGGCCTTGCTTGCGAAAGGCCTCGAGCGCTTTGGGCCCTCGCTCGGAGAGCTCTTCGAGCAGAGCTAGTTTTAGGCCATCGAGCATTCCGCCGAGCTCATTCAGGCGGAGCGGCTCAATCTCTTCTACGGCCAGTACAAATTGAGAGAAGGCGGCCTCATTGAGGCGATTGTCAGCGGCCGAGATAAGCGCGCGAGAGAGCACGATAACCCGCGGGATACACTCTTCACTCGGCGTTCGCACGCCGGGCAGGCGCGATAGTGGCCGGCGCGCATCGCGTATCGATTCGAGGTCGGTTCTAATAAGGCGGAAATTGTCGTAAAGCCACCTCAGATCTTCGGAAGGCTCATCGGACCGCAGCCGGTATAACTCGCTCTCAAGGGTTGACAGACGCCTGCGAAACTTTCTATAAATGCTTCGCGCACCGCTTACATGACGCTTGCCCCCCAGCCAGGAACAGGATCGCGCCGCGCGGGTAGCGCTCTCCCGCAGTTTTGCGAGCTCCGGCGAACTTAGTTCGCCTTCTGGTGCGACGGGAACTGGAGCTGCGGTTTGTGCAGGTGTTTCGGGCATCGATTTATCGGTAGCTGGAGGCTTGCAGTTCAAACATTTCTGCGTAGCGGCCGCCGCGCTCCATCAGGCGATCATGGCTGCCCTCTTCGGCGATACTTCCATTCTCCAGCACGATGATCCGCTCGGCCATGCGGACGGTGGAAAAACGGTGAGAGATAAAGAGCGCCATTTTGCTTTCGGTCAATTCATTGAAGCGCTCGAATACTTCGTATTCTGCTTTGGCATCGAGCGCGGCGGTCGGCTCATCCAGTATGAGAACCTGCGCTTCCCGCAAATAGGCCCGCGCGAGAGCAATTTTCTGCCACTCGCCACCCGAGAGATCGACTCCGCCCTCAAAGCGCCGGCCCAGCATCTGCTCATAGCGATAAGCGAGCCGTTCGATCACGCCGTCGGCCAGGCTCTTTTCGGCAGCGGCGTGGATACGGCGATCATCCCGCTCAAACTCGATCCGGCCGACAGCGATGTTTTCGCGGGCCGTCATCTCATAGCGCATGAAGTCCTGGAAGATGACTCCAATCTCACGGCAGAGCGACTCGATGCTGTAGTCGCGCAGATCAACTCCGTCAAGCAGAATGCTCCCAGCGGAGGGGTCGTAAAGGCGTGTCATCAGCTTCACGATGGTGGTCTTGCCCTGACCATTCTGGCCAATGAGCGCGATACGCTCGCCAGGTTCGAGCCGGAAATTCAGACCGTCGAGAATGAGGCGCGAAGTGCCGGGATACTGGAACGAGACGTTATGAAACTCAAAGCCGTCCCGAATGGACCGGGGCGCAGGCAGCGCATTCGGTTTGGACGTGACAGTCGGCTTCATTTGGAAGAAGGCAAGCAGGTCGGTGAGGAAAAGCGCCTGGTCCGCGATGCTCGAGAGAAGAGAAAAAATCTGGGAAATATTATTCGAAGTGTTCATCACGGCGGTGGTCAGCAGCACGAAATCACCGTACGATGTCCTGCCCAGAGCGGTTTGATAGATAACCCAGACGTAGGTGCTGTAGTACCCAGCCGTGCTCAGGACGGAAAGCGGCGTTGCGGCCACGAGCCGTCGGCGGGAGAGGGCCAGATTCTGGTCCAGAATGTCATTGGAGAGATTGGTAAAGCGGGTCGTGAGGAAATCGCTCAGTCCGAAAAGCTTGAGCTCTTTGGCGGCTTCCTTGCTGCCACCGACCTGGCGCAGATAGTCGAGCTCGCGCTTGACGGGTGTCTGGCGAAAATTCAGCGCATAATTCAAAAACGCGAAGTGGCTTTCTCCCAGAAAAGCAGGGATCAAGCAAAGGATCAGGATGAGGAGAAGAAGCGGCGAGAACCACAAGATTACACCGGAGAATGCAACCGTTGTGGCGACCTGCTGGAAGAGGCGGCCAAGGGATTGGATCATGCCGAGCCGGTCGGTTGCCTGAACGCGCGCGCGCTCGAGCCGGTCATAAAAAACGGGGTTCTCGTACGCTTGCAGATCTAGCCCTGAGGCGTGCTCCATTACTTGCACGCTCACGTGGCGAGTGTAGCGATCGGCCAGCACGCGGTCGTAATAATCGACCACCCGGCCGAATACATTGCCCGCGACCACCAGCCCGAACTCAAGGGCGACTAGCCACCAGAGATGGTTCGATTCGGCCGAGTATGGTTGTTTGTGTTGCGCGATGAGCGTGACGGTGTCGAGGATGTATTTGCCTACAGTAGCCGCGCCTACTGGAACGAAAGAAGCCAACAGCCGGAAGAATAAACCCAGCCCGACCACCCACGGGCCGGAATCCCAAACGATTCGCAAAACCGGCGGAACGTTCTTCAGTGCCTGCAGGCGGTCACGCCAGGCATGGGCAGAGGTTTGGTTTGCTTCTTCTGTCACGCTGACTTAAATAGGAAAAGAATGCCAGGTGCGAAGGCGCACCGGGACTCCGCATCAACGAAGTCTTCAGACCAGTTTAGATCGAGGCGCAGCCTGAAGGTTTCCTGGACACTCGGCCGATCAGGAGTGTGCAACCAGCCGAGCCGACTCGACGTTCTCGAGAAACCACTGGTAAGTAGTGCGGATTCCTTCTTCGAGAGAAATGGAAGGTTGCCAGCCGATAGCTTTCAGACGGCTCGAATCGAGCAGCTTGCGCGGTGTACCGTCCGGCTTCGAGGCATCGAAGATCAGTCGGCCGGTGTAGCCGGTGATGCGGCTGACCAGTTGAGCGAGCTCGGCGATGGTGGTGTCTTCTCCGAAGCCGACATTGATGATTTCAGGCTCGTCGTAGTGCTGCATGAGAAAGACAGCCGCGGAGGCGAGATCGTTAGCGTGCAGAAACTCGCGGCGCGGGCTTCCGGTTCCCCAGACCACCACCCGAGCTTGGTTTTCGACTTGAGCCTCGTGGAACTTGCGTATCAGAGCGGGTAGCACGTGCGACGTATCGAGGTCGAAGTTATCGCCGGGACCATAGAGATTTGTGGGCATCAGCGAGATGGCGCGAAAACCGTATTGAGCCCAGTAAGCCTGGCAAAGCTTGATACCGGCTATCTTGGCGATGGCGTACCATTCGTTCGTCGGCTCGAGCGGACCGGCTAACAGCGACTCTTCGCGCATAGGTTGCGGAGCGAGCTTCGGGTAAATGCACGAGGAGCCCAGGAATTCCAGCTTCGTGACCCCGAACCGCCAAGCAGCGTCGATCACGTTCAACTGGACGGCTAGATTGTCACGCAGAAAATCCGCCGGGTAGGTGGAATTAGCGAGGATGCCGCCTACTTTCGCGGCCGCCAGGAACACGTATTCCGGACGTTCGAGGGCGAAGAATGAGTCGACGGCTTCTTTCGAAATGAGATCGAGCTCGGTGCGCGGCCGCAGAATGAGATTGCGGTATCCGAGAGCGCGAAGGCGGCGGACAATGGCGGAGCCGGCGAGTCCCCGGTGCCCGGCTACAAAGATGCGGCTATCGGGTTCCACTGAACGCTTCCGACGAAAGTGAGGTGACGTATTTCTGTTGATTAATCAAGCGCTCCTCGTCAGCAAGTTTGACGTCGGACGCGACCATCATGCGAATGAGCTGCTCGAAGCTGGTGGAGGGTTGCCAGCCGAGCGCCTGGCGAATCTTCGAGGAATCGCCGAGCAGGTAATCCACTTCGGTCGGACGGAAATAGCGCGGATCGATCTCGACGTGCTTGCGCCAGTCGAGACCGGCGAAAGAGAAGGCGGTCTCGAGGAACTCACGCACTGAGTAAGCTTCGCCGGTAGCGACTACGAAATCGTTGGGCTCCGCGTACTGCAGCATGCGCCACATAGCTTCGACATAATCGCCGGCGAATCCCCAGTCGCGGCGCGCGTCGAGATTGCCGAGGAAAAGCTTCTGCTGTAGACCGGCCTGGATACGGCCCACGGCACGGGTGATCTTGCGAGTAACAAACGTCTCGCCACGGCGCGGCGATTCGTGGTTGAAGAGAATGCCGTTCGTGATGAACAAGCCGTAAGCTTCGCGGTAGTTGACGGAATACCAGTGCGCGGCCACTTTTGACACCGCGTACGGGCTGCGAGGATAAAAAGCCGTGGTTTCGCATTGGGGTGGTTTAGCCGCGCCGAACATTTCCGAGGAGCCGGCCTGGTAAAAGCGGACGTCGCGGCCGGTATGCTGGACGTGATCGCGCATGCAATCGAGTAGACGCAGAGTCCCGACGGCATCGGCGTCGGCGGTGTACTCGGGATTTTCGAACGAGACTTTGACGTGCGACTGCGCGCCGAGATTATAGATTTCATTGGGACGGGAGGCCTCGACTACGCGGCGAAGACCCGTCGAGTCAGACAGATCGGCGTAATGGAGCACCAGGCGGCGACCGGTTTCGTGGGGATCTTCGTAAAGATGATCGATGCGCGCCGTGTTGAAGCTCGAGCTGCGCCGCACGATTCCGTGCACCGTATAGCCTTTAGATAGCAGCAGTTCACTCAGGTAGGATCCATCCTGCCCGGTGATGCCGGTGATTAATGCGGATTTATTCAAAACTGATCTCCTAAAGTTGTGGCGCCGTGTCTCGAGCGCGTCGAGGTGAGCGGCAGCGGGGTTACATCGGATTGGCCCCCGAAGGCCGGCAAGACTAGGGAAGGTTTCGCAAGCGGAGGCAGCGCAGACATGGCTCCGGCGGCGATCGCGGTTCCGTAAACGTTCGCTCCAATTGAATCCTGCAGAATCTGGAAAAAGGAATTCAATAGAGATTGTGATTCGCTCTGCATGGTTCGTCTCAGGGCGATGCTGCCTTTTCTTCCGAACGACATGGTGAAGTGCCAGGCAGTTTCGGACACGACCGGGTCGAATACTTCATGAAAGGTTTCGCCTTCGAGCGTGAGTTCAACGGAAGCGAACTGCAGATCATGGCAGGTATTGCGAACGGTGGTCCAGCACTCGCGCCGGGTTGCGGCATGGAGCAGCGCCTCGCGAAAATGAGCGAGGTAGACTTCATGCTGCACGAGGCGCAGGACGCTGCCAGCCGAGAGAACGCGCCGGGCCGTGCTGAATTCCGTATATCCCAGGCGCTTGATCCCCAACCAGGCGAAAACACAGAAGAGGACGATCGCGAGGCCTCCGAGGTGGTAGGAAAGCGAGCTTTGCAAGAGCGAGAGGGCCGCTGCGAGGCCGCAAGCCAGATACAGTACGATGGCGGCGCCGCGCGGCTCGAAACCCAGCGCGAGTAAGCGATGGTGGATGTGGCCGCGGTCCGGCTGAAAAATGGGCTGATTGCGAAGGAAACGGCGGCCGATGGAGAGGCCGACATCGAGCAAAGGAAGTGACAAGGCCATGACGGGCGCCAGCATCCCGAGCAGGGTAGCGGATTTCTGGCTCCAGATCACGGCAAAGCAGCCGAGCGTGAAGCCGATGGATAAACTTCCGCTGTCGCCCAGGAAAATGGACGCCGGGTTGAAATTGTAGCGCAGGAAACCGAGCAGGCAACCGGCCAACGGAACAGTGGCCATGGCGAGTCCCCAGTTGCCTTGAAGCAGCGCGGCGAGTAGCGTCGTAAGGGTGGCGAACAGCCCGATGCCTGCGGCCAGGCCGTCGAGACCGTCGATCAGGTTGAAAGCGTTCGTGCAGCCGACTAGCCAAACAATAGAAAAGGGAACAGTGATCCAGGCGGAGTAAGGGTGGCCGTCGAGCAGATGAATGCGAGCTCCCGCCGCCACTGCCCAGACCGCCGCAGCCACCTGGCCGCTCAACTTGTGCCAGGGTTTCAGGTGAAATAAATCGTCCGTCAGGCCAGTGAGAAACACCAGAGCAGCCGCCGGAAACAGGCCATAGAGCAAGCCGCGATGCTGAACGGCTATTTTGGCCTGCGGAGGCGCAAAGGCCAGCATCAACGCGAGCGCACCCATGTAAGAGAGGGCGATGGGAATCCCGCCCATGCGAGGAATCCGTCCGGCATGTAGTTTGCGGTCGTTGTCCGCCAGGTCGACGAGGTTGAACTTCAAGAAGATGTCACGGCAAATCGGCGTCAAAATGAGGCATAAGATGAGTGCCGTCGCGCCTAGAGCTATCAGTGCGTACATACGGTAATCTCCGGGACGGGTTTTTCGATCATCTGGTTGTGCTGCTCCGTTGCGCCGAGCAAGTCGCAGATGCGGCCGACGCCTAACGGCAGGTCGTAGAATTCGAGGAAGGCGGTACGGGCGCGGCGGCCTGCTTCGCTTACCTGGGCGCGGTCGCTCGTAAGTCTGCGGAGCAGCGCGACGAGAGTCGCTGAGTCGCCACCATCGACCTGCCATCCGCATTCGTGGCGCCGGACAAGCTGGGCAGCGGTCGAGTGGCGCGGCCCGATATAGAGGATGGGGCGCCCGGCCGCCAGTAAGCCGTAGATTTTGCTTGGCACGACCGAACCGATGCAGCTCGCCCTCTGCGTGACGAGGCCGATATCGCCTGCCCCAAGACTCTCGCCCAGATTTGCTTTCGGACTGTAAGGGCGGAATTCGGCGGCCGTGATTTGAGCGCGCTGGCAGGATGCTTCCAACTGTTTGCGGAGAGGACCGCCACCGGCGAAAAGAAAACGGAAATTCGCGTCTGCTCTCAGCTCTTCCATAGCGATGAGGATGGTCGAAACGTCGTGCGCCAAGCCGAGATTGCCGGAGTAGAGAAGAGTCAGGCGGCTGTCGGCTGCGTTGCGGGCGACTGGCTGAATCAGGCTGCCGTCCGCCCAGTTCTCGGTAATGTGAATCTTTTCGGCGGGTATGCCGCGCGCGATCAGCCGGTCTTTCATGCAGGGTCCCAGTGCGAGGATGCCGTCAGCGCGGCGGCGCGAAAAGTCTGCGAGAAATCCGGTGATGCGGTCGAGCAGACCGCCTGCCTTGAAATAGGCGAGATCTACCGCCACATCGGGATACACGTCCATCTCCCAGATGAAGTGCCGACTTCCGCGCAGCAGCTTGAGCGCGTTGCCGATGAGCGAGAGCAGCGGGGGCGTAGTTAAGGTGATCACCAGGTCCGGGCGAGCGACGGTCAAGCCTCGTGAGAAACAGCTGAGAAAGAAAGAGCCATAGGACAAGAGGCGGCCGAGCGGGCCGTGGGCGAACCGGGTGCTTGGGACGCGGTGGATATGGACCTGCGGCGGATCCGAGAGATCTTCCGGCGCATAGCCGCCGGCTTCCGCGCTGATGGCATAAATTTCGTGGCCGCGCGCAGCGAGACCCCGGGCAAGATCGGTCAGGAACTGACTGGTGGCGGCCGAGTCAGGCCAAAAGAATTGATTGAGCAGCAGGATTCTCACGGCGCGACCTCCGTTAACTCCGAAGCGGTGCTGACGTTATTGAGAGCTCCGGTTTTTCGAATCGAACGGTCCCGCGCGAAAACGGCCGGATTCCCTGCGTGTATCTCGCCCGCGGGAATACTCTTCGTGACCACGCTGCCCGCGGCTGCAACCGCCGAGTCGCCGAGACTTATACCGGGAGCAAGCAAGGCGCGGGCTCCCACCCAGGAGCCGTTACCCAGAGTGATTGAACCCGGGATCAAGCCGAATTGCGGGTCGCTCCAGTCGTGATTGCCGGTGCAGAGGTAGGCTCCTTGCGAAATGCAAACGTCGTTACCAAGTTCAACTGGCGCAAGATTGTCGATCCAGCAGTCTTCGCCTAGCCAGCAGTTATCCCCGGCTCGGAAACGCCACGGATATTTAACCCGCACGCCCGGTTTAATCACGGCGCCTTCGCCGATCGAGGCGCCGAAGCGGCGGAGCAAAAGGACACGCAGACCCGACGATGGGATAACGGAGCAGCGCAGCACGGGCAAGCCCAGGAAGAACCAGACTGCCTGCCACCACCGCGAGCGACCCGGCTGATACCAGGAATTGTCGAACTGGCTAAGCTGGACCTTGCTCATAAGATCTTTCCTTGCGGTAAGCTCAGGCTGTTCGGTGCGGGTCCGCCGCCGATAAGCCAGTCGTACAGCGCCGTCATTTGTTTGCCGATAACGGGCCAGCTATAGCGGCGTGCTACCAAGCGCTGGCCGTTTTTGCCGAACGAACTCCGGTCGCTGGCGCGTGCACCGAGCAGACTAAGGAGAGCCGAAGTGAGTTGCCCGCTGTCGGGTTCGATCGACCAGCCGCAATCGTAAAGGGCGACTTCGGGCAGATTGCATTGCCGGGTAATTACGACGGGCAGGCCCATGCCCATGGCTTCGAGGACCGAAACGCTCAAGCCTTCCGAATAGGACGGCAGGACAAAGCAATCGGCTGCAGCGAGGGCGCTCCACTTTAAGCTGCCCGCGAGCATGCCGGTGAACGTGACGCGGTTACGGATGCTCAGTTCGTCGAGGTGCCCTTCGACCCGGGTTTGCGTACCCTCGCAGTCCGGGCCGGCGAGCACCAGGTGCGCTTCGGGCCACTGACGGCAGGTGCGGGCCCAGGCAGCGGCTAGCAGGTCGAGTCCTTTCTTAGCGTGCAGGCGGCTAAGGAAGAGCACGAGTCGCTTGCCTCGCAGAGACGGGAAGCGGGTAAGAAATAGTTCGCTCGAAGCGTCCGGCGGCACGGCGACGCCATTAGGTATTACGGCAATCGGACTGGTAAGCCCGAAGCGGCGGTAATCGTGGGCTTCGGCTTCCGTTAGGGCGTGAAGACAGGCGGCCGCGCGCAAGTTGCGGCGTTCGAAGAGGGCGGCATAAAGAGCTTTTTTGAGTTTTTTATTGGCGAGAGCCCAGCTTTCGAGCATGCCGTGGGCGGAGATCAGATAAGGCTTCTTGTGAGCTTGCGCCGCATGGGCCGCGACTGAAGTGCTCATCTGCCACAGGCCGTGGACGTGGACTCCGGCGGCATCGCCGACGAGTTGCCGAAAAGCCTGGCGCGTTGTGTGGTTCGATATCCAGGCAGGCCGCCCGACAGGGAAGTAGTAAGGACTGACGCCATTGGCTGGGGGAGGCGCAAAATGCTCGCCAGTTTGACAGAATGCGGCTAGCGAGACCGAGTAGTTTCCTGCGGTGGCGATAGCGGAACCAAGCGCTGGAACGGCCGAGCTCAAGCCGCCATACTTCGGATCGAGGTGCGAGACAGCATGGACCCAGCGGGCGGTATGGTTCTTTACTCCGTCGAGTGAGACAGTTGAGATCGGGTTCTGTTCGGCGAGAGTTGGCATAGACTTCAAGACCTGGCAATCCGGGCGACTTCCGCAGCCCAAGCTGCGGGAGAAAAGCGCGAGATGATCTCCTCCGAACGGCAACCCATGTCGAGCAACGAGTCGGATTCGAGCGCGCTCACCGCAGTGAGGCAAGTAGTGAGATCGCCCGGAATCGCGGGATCGAAAGAGCATCCGTTTTCGCCTTCGAGCAGCAGGTCTTCGGCGCAGCCGCAGCACCGGGACACGATGAGGGGAAGACCGGCCGCCATTGCTTCGTTGGCCACCAGACCCCAGGGCTCGCGCCTGCTCGGCAGCACAAAGCAACCAGCGAAGGCATAATATTGCGGCAACTCGGCAGCGCTTTTCAAGCCGGTGAAGTGCACATGACGGCCGTAGAGCGAAGCCGCTGACAGTTGCTCCAGGCGTTGCCGCTCGGGGCCATCGCCTACCAGCACCAGCGGCCAAGCGCCGCCCGAACGCCGATAATCAAAATATGCGCTGAGCAGGCCAGTCACATTTTTCTCTTCCGCAAGACGCCCCACGAACAGAAAATATTTGGATGGCAGATCGAAATCGGCTGCCTGGGAATGTTTGCGAATCGCGCTCGAGCGCTCCGCAAAGAAGTCGTTGTCGACCACATCGTAGAAACGGGCGATACGCTGCGGCGAAAAGCGCAGCCGCTGAAGGTACCGCCGGTGCGGGGCGCCACCCGCGATCGCCCAATCGAAGAGCCAACGCAGAAGCAGGCTTTTGAAGGCTTCCCTAAAAGGAGCGCGCGCGTGATCGGCTTCGGTGCTTTCCGTCATCAGAACCGTCCGGCGGCCGCGCAGCTTACCCCACAGAGCAGCCGCCAACCCGGGCGCGGTGTAATAGCCGGGGACCAGGACTACCGTGGGATCGAGCTGGTTAAGGCGCTTCCAAAGCGTGCGCGCCATTTGCCAGCCCTTGACCTCGCTCCAGCTTTTATCCGGAAACAAGGTTTCGACCGGCAGCGAGTCCGGCAACTGCTCCCGAAATTTCAGTCCGGCGTGGACTCCGATGCCGCCCACCAGCTCGATCCCGGCGACTTTGCCTCGCAAGAAGTCGTTCTCGAGGAGACCTTGAAAACGCGCCAGATGATAGGCGTACCAATCGATCCAGATGACCACCAGCCGTGGCGTAATCTCTTCGGCTTGCGGCATGGCTGGGAATGCCCGGGCTTCGATTTTAAGCACCGTATGGACCTCCCGAGGCGGCGAGTTCGGGGACTCGAGCAACTGGCGAGTGCGACCGGTTGTCCGAGAGCGCTTCGGCGCGTAGCGCCCATTTCCAGACCAGCCAGCAGGGAAGCGAAAGCAGCAGCGTGCGAAAGATCACCGCCTCCATCGTCTGCATGACGAGGTAAATCGAGAGCGCCGAGAGAATGGCATACTGGCTGGCCCAAGCCGGACCGCCAGTGACCGCTTTGCGCCAGACCCAGCCGTAACACCAGCCCAGGGCAGCCAGCGCGGCGAGGGCGAGCCACCACAGCTCGACCCACAGGTCGGCCACGATTCCCGGAGCCGAGCCGACGGCCCCCACCCAGCCGAGCGCGTCTCCGAATCCCTCGCCGGTACCGGCATTGGCCAGCAGTTCCGGGACTCCGAAATCTTCATATTTGCTGGGCCATACAGCACTGGGGATGGGCCGGATGAGGACCTGCGCCAGGTAGCGGCGTAACCAAAAATAATGGCCGCGCCGCTCAGCGCTAATCACCGAACCAGTGCCATAAATAAATTCGTTGCCGGCATCCGATTTTTCGACCACGTTTGAAACATCGCTTTTCACATCGAAATCGGAGCCGAGATAAATGTTGCCGCGGTTGGCGACCAGAAACAGGATCAGCCAGCCCAGGAGAAACCCTGTCGCGAGCGCCGCGACCGCCGGCGGCCGGCGATTGCGATTGAGGTACCAGCCCATCAGGACAATGACTGCAATGGCGAAGGTGGGACCGCGGCGCGCCGTCAGGAGGGCCTGGACAAGCCAGGGTGTCCCGAACAGAAAAGCCAGAAGAAGATTCAGAATCTTTGGGCCTTCGGAAGCAATAGCAGCTACCAGCAGCAGCACACCGACCAGCAGCAGGAGGTTGCCGTCGCGGATATAGCCGCTGTCATCCCAACCGCCGCCATACGAGCTGCCGAAGGCGTTGCTGAAGCCGCCGACATTAACGATCGAAATGATCCAGCAGACGAGCCCAGCGAGCCCGACGAGTGCGCCGCCAACACGCAAGCGCCGGCAGGTGCCGACAGCTAGCGGTTGTCTCGGTTCGCGCGGGCGCCGGACGCGCGCGCCGGATGCCAGACATGCTCCTGCAAAGGCGAGCATGCCGAGAACATTCAGTATTTGCACATGCAGCATTTGCTCGTCGTTGAAGAAGCGCGCCAGCCCGTCGGCGGCTAATAAGCGCAGCGGCATCCAGCCGTAGAGGAACGCCATCATCGGCATGATGAAGACGAGCGGATGAAAGACATCGCGGCTGCCGTCGAGCGCGCAGAACAGCGCCAAGCCGGCAATGAGCAGAGCCGCCCAGAGCAGGGCCTCAAACATATTCGGGTGCCCTTCTCGGCAACCCTTCGGCCGAACCGGCGGACGCACTCGGCTGGCGCTCGCCCATGAAATCGCGCACCGCGTCGACTACGCCCGACCGGAAACGCGCCCAGGTGAAATGCTCGGCGCGTTGGCGGGCGGCGAACTTCATGCCGCACAGTTCGGCCCGATGCCCGAGCGCCCATTCGATCCGGGCGGCCAACAGATCCGGGCGGCGCGGCTCGACGATAAAGCCTTCGGCGCCATCCACGATCAGATCGGGCGCGGCGGTATGCGTCGTGCTCAAAACTGGCAGCCCCGAAGCGAGTGCTTCGAGCAGGACCTGGCCGAAGCCTTCCGCGACGGATGGTAGGACGAACAAATCGGCCTGGCGGTACGCTTCGAGGAGTTCCGGGAGGCTCACCGAGGGGCGCACGCGAACCTGCGCTCCGAAGGGACGGAACAGAGAGAGGTCGTCCACCACCCGGCCGCAGACCGTGAGTTCGACCGGAGCAGGGCCAACGAGGCGCAGCGCTTCGAGCAGATACTTGATGCCTTTGCGCTGGTTGATGGTCCCGACAAACAGCAGGCGCAGCGGTCCGGAAATGCCGGCATTGGGGGCGGGCGGGGTGAATCGTTCGAGATCGACGCCGTAAGGGATGACGCGGATCGCTTCCGGAGCTGCCCCGTTCTCGATGAGCGTCTGGCGCGTGAAAGAAGAGGCGACTAAAAAATGCTTGGCCATCCGGCTTTCGGCCGTGAGGCGCTCGAAGTCTTCCGCGGGCAGCGAGAGCTCCCATTCTTTACGGAGCGAAGCGGCGCAGTCGGGATGATCGGCTAGTTCGCGCTCGAGGATGCGGCGCACGCTGAGCGGATGCGGATGAAGCTGGAAGAGAACACCCGGCCGGCCGTAACTCTGGAACGCGTCGTAGCCGTAGTAGCTGTAGCTGACGAGCAGTGAGCCGGTGCGGGCGGCGAACCGGCCCGCGGTACGCCCAAGAGTTGCATCGGTCCAGCGGATGGCGCGCCGCCGCCAGGAGAAAGGGGTCGCCTTAAATTGCTCGAGCAAATACGACGTGAGACCCGAGATTGACGTCTGCCGCACGAGCGATGCGGGAAGTTCCGGATGATAGCGGGCGCGGAGCAGGCGAGCGGCGGAGGCTGGCAACACCGCTGCGAAGCGGGCAGCCCACAAGCGATCGCCTGGCCAATACAGATCGGTAACCAGCTTTTCGAGCAGGCCTGCGCGGGCCAGTGCCGCCGAAACCTGATAGGCATCGCGCGCTCCCCGGTGGACCACGACGACGCTCCGCCGGCCGCTTGTTTTCGCCGCCATCAGAGCAGCCCCTCGAAGTGGGTTTTGAGTTGTTCGGCGGAGCGGGACCAGGTAAATTCGCGCGCCCTCAATTGGCCTCTGCGGGCGAGTTCGGCGTGCAAGTAGCCATCGCGCAGTAGCGCTTCGATCGCCTGGACATGGGATCGCGCCGAATCTGGAGGCGCGAGCAGCGCCGCATTGCCCGCGATTTCAGGCAGTGAAGAGGCCCGGCTGGCCACGACTGGCGTGCCGCAGGCCATAGATTCAACAACGGGTAAACCGAACCCTTCGTAGCGGGAGGGAAACCAGACGACCCGCGCCGCGCCGTACAGCGCTCGCAAACCTTCCTCCGGCACGAAGCCGAGCACGCGGAATCTTTCACCAAGCGCCGTTGCCCGTGTTGTGTAAACCGGATCCGAATGATTAACGACCGCCAGCACGAGGTCCGGATAGAGATCGCGCAGCAAAGGCCAAGCGGCCAGCACCAACTCCGCATTTTTGCGGAAGTGCAATCCGCCGGGCAGCAGCACAAAGGGCCGCTCCGCGAGCCCGAGTTCAGCGACGTAAGCCAAGCCGATCGAGGTGACCGGCTCGAAAAAATGCGGCGTCACTGCATTGTGTACGACTCTGAGGCGAGATCGGATAGCTGGAAAGAAGTGGCCTAGCCGCTCGGCGGAGAAATGCGAAACCGTGTGAAACAAGTCGGCGCGCCGTGCGAGCTTGCGGTAAAGCAGTTGCCATTTGAGCCGTTGCGACGAAAAGGCTCTGTCCCGCCGGTGGGCGTCCGGTTCGAAATAGGCGGCATCATGGAGGGTTACGGCGAGGCGCGCTTTTCCCTTTGGAACGTAGGATTCGGCGCTGCAAAAGACGACTTGCGCGTGGGCCCAGAACTGCTCCGCTCGGGGACGATTGAGGAAAAACCAGCGCGCCTGCTGACGTGATGTTTCGTGCTCGAAAAAATGATAAGGGAAGCGGTCCCAGGGTGCGCCGACCAGCGGCACAATGCGGGCGTGATCCGAGGGATCGGCCAACACATGGAGATCGACATCGCCGCGCCGGGCCAGGTGCTCGATCAACTGCCGCGCTACTCGTCCCGCGCCGGTGGAACGGTAAATATTGCGCAAGTGCACATAGGCGAGCAGGTTCACGGTGGGTCGGGTTGCGAGATGGTCTCTCTCGCACGGTGTGTGTTCAAGCGCTTCGGAAGTATTGGTCAGCAGGTCAGGCATCGAGGCCTCCGCTGGTCGAAGTTTCGATGGCCTTGGGCCGGAACAGGCCGCGGTCCTGCAGCAGCCGGACGAAGAAGCCGAAAGATGGGATCCAGTTGTGCCGACGTGCCAGAATTCCTAGCGCGGCCAGCGCGGTGGCGCAGAGCAGTCCCATCGAGATGGTAAGCGGAAGCGTTAAAGCCGGCTGCTCGAAGCGCCACAACGCGAGCGCCATTATGGTAATACTGGCTGCCGCCCCGAGCGAAAAAATCTGGTTCAGGCCGCGCGGTACCGAGTGCCGCCGGGTCAGGTAAGCGAGCACCAGCACAGCCGAGAGGAGGTGGGCAGCCAGGTAGATCAAAGCTCCTTTCCAGGCATTCCCGCCTCCCAAAAAGAAAAGCGTGGCGCCCGCCGCGACCAGCAGCGCCCAAAGGGTGTTGATGACGCCCGTCGTCCGGATCGAAACGATGCTGAGGCGGGCCGAAGCCGGCGAACTGCCCATGTGTATCACCGAGGTCGCGAGGGCGACTGCGGTAGCGGCCGAGGCGGGGGCATATGCCCTCCCATAGAGCAGCGTCAGCCCCCAGGGCACCAGCAGCATGCCAATCCCAGCTATCAGCAGGGAAGCAAACGTGGTGGCGACCGTGCAAACCGCCATGACTTGATCCGGGGTTTTCTCCGCCCTGCTCTCGCCCTGTGCCATGACCGCCAAGCTACTTTCGGTCAGCAGCCCCGGAGCAAGCCCTACGAAATTGCGCAATTGATGCGAGATGGCGAAAAACCCCATTTGCGCGAGCGAGGTGTCGGAGCGGGCGATCAATGTGATAAGCCACCATCCGGCGGCGTTCATGCCGACCAATCCGGCGAGCTGGACAAGGCCGAACGACCATACTTCCCGCAGCAAGGGGCCGACGGGTTGCGCGACGGCAGTTGGCACGGAACGAGCTGCCAGGCCGAGCGGGCGGTAAAGAAGGACGCAGAGGATGACTGCGCCGAGCGTTGCGGCCGCCTGGCTCGAAATCATGGGAACGGGTCCGAAACGCGAGGTTGCGGGCAACAGAGCGAGCAGACCAATGCCAACCGTGAGTGAAAGTAAAAGGATGGCGGCCATGCGGCGTTGGCCGACCAGAAAGCCGCGGCAGCATTCGAGCAGAATAATGCCGGCCGCCGAGAGCGCCGCCCAATGCAGCAAGCCGGTCAGACTTGGCTTGCCGAGCAGGCGGGCCAGGGGCAGCGCACCGGCCCACAACACGATCGCGGCGAGCGCGGCGGAAATCAGGGCTATGATCGCGAGTACCCTCTGGAGCGTGGCATAGCCGGTGCTGTCGCGAGAGTAGCGCCCGGAGAAGCGGACAGCGGTCGAACCGATCCCGCCGGCGGCATAACTGGAAATGTTATTAGCGGTAGAAAGGGCGAGCGCATAGGCGCCGAAAGTGGAAGCTCCGCCCAGGCGGGCAGCCAGCAGGTTGGCTAAGAACCCGCAGCCACGCTCGACAACCAGACCGAGGCCCAGAGCCGACGTGCCATGAACCAAGTCCTTGGCCACGTGCTTCGGCATGGCTGCGCTTTGCGAGGGAGGCGCAGGCGACGGGCCCGCATCGAGCATAGTGCTGGTCAACTCTGTCGTCACGCCGATTTCGCTTCTCCCGCCGGGGCGTTAGCTAAATCGGCGTACTGGTAGTAGCTGTTGTAATAACGCCCTCTGCCTTCCTTCGTTGGGTCGAAATCGTTCAGGATGGTCCCGATCACGTGCACCTGATCATCGAGGAAGAGATCGCGCGAAGCGGCAGCTGTTTCAAGAGCGGTGACGCGCGCGCGGAACACCAGGATGACGCCGTGCGACATGCCGGCCAGGATACGCGCATCAGCCATATGGAGCATCGGCGGACTATCGATCAGGACGAAATCGAACTCGCCGGTCAGCCGGTCGAGCAGGGCGCGAAAGCGCAGCGAGTGCAGCAGACCGCTCGGCTCTTCCGACCCATTGCCGCTGGTAATGACGAACAATCCGGGCACCTGTGTCGATTGACAGAACGACTCGCTAGGAGTGAGCTTCGCGTCGAGGTCGCCGCGCAGCAGATCGCGTAAGCCAACTGCGTTCGGTACGTCCATTGCTTTATGCAGCCGGGGTTTGCGCAGATCGCCGTCGATTAGAAGCACCCGCCGATTCGCTTGGGCGAGCGCCAGGCCGAGATTGCAGGTCACGGTCGTCTTCCCTTCCCCGACACTCGGGCTGGTAATCACGAACGTCCGGGCACGCTCGATCTCTTTGCCTGCCAGCAGGACCGAATAGGTAGTGTTGCGGTAAGCCTCGGCAACGAGCGAAGCGTCGTCACGCCAGACTGCCATATCGAGGGCGCGATGCGGCCGCTTCTTGGCCGAAGCAGGTTCCGGAGGCGAGTTCAGCAGCCCGCTTGGCCGCGCGGGTTGCGCCGGTACACGTTTGAAATACGAATGGCGCAAGCCGCGACGGGCCGACGGAATCACCCCGAGTTCCCGCAAATTTAGATAGCGCGCTACTTCACCCGGACCCCGCAATACGCTTTGCGTACGTTCCTTGTAGAAAGCGGAACCGATACCGCCCAATACACCCAATAGCAGCCCAACCACCGCCGAAACGCCCCGGCGCGGGGCAATCGGCTCGAGCGGTGCTTTCGCCTCATCGACGACGCGAATGGTAGAAGCTTGCATGGCTGAGGCGAACCCGGCCTCTTTCACCCGCTGCAAAAGAGTTTGATAGAGCTGCTGGTTTGCATCGACTTCGCGGCGGAGCATGCTGACCTGGGCTTCCCGGCCTTGTTCCTCGGAGACTCTAGCCTCCTGCACCCGGTAAGCGGAGTTCAGCAGCGCTTCACGGTGACTGGCCGCCTGGTATTCGTTCTGCATACGCTCGAGCACATTGCTCTTTTCTGTCGAGAGATTGCTCTCAACTTCACGAATCTGCGCGCGCAGATGCTGCACCTTCGGATTGGCCTCGGTGAGCGGTGGCACCAGGGCGGCTACCTGCCGCCGCAGATCATCGAGCTTCACCTGGTCGTCGCGCAATTGCGAGCTGTCGAGCACCATCGGCAAAGAATCCGGCGGAGCCGAAGTGCTGATCTCATACTGCGCCTGTTTTTCGACCCGGCCCGCCTGCGCTTTGAGGAGTTCGGATTGCAATTCACGCAGCTTCTCTTCGGCCACGCTGGCTCCGCCCTCCTTGAGCGTGAGTTCGTTGCCGTTCTTTGCCTCGAGCTTCTTCTGCCCCTGATCGACGCTCTCGCGTACATCGGCCAACTGGCGCAACAGCCACTCGCTGGTAGTTTTGGCTTGGTTGAAACGCACGTCGCGGTCCTGATTAGCAAATTCCCGCGTCAGGGAATTGCAGAACACCGCAGCAAAAACGGGACTCCAAGAATCGCAGGTCACTTCGACGAGACGCGTCAGGCCAACCGGTTTCACAGTTACCCGCTTGGCGGTGAACGCCAGAATTGCGCTTTTCGAAACCGGTTTGCCGCTGGGCAAATGCAAACTGCGCTTGAGCCCTGAAATCAAGTCCTCCCGCTTGAGCGCCGGGACCGCGGCTTCGTGCCGAATCGCATCGACGGTACGCTCGCGCAGGGTATCGCTCTGCAGCAGCTTAATTTGCGTCTGTACGTAAGCTTCCGAGGAACCACTCTCGCTACCGGTCTGCGACACCGCCTTCATGTTGAGAAAATCGGCATTCAGGCTCTGAATATCGAGTGAGGTACGCGCCCGGTAAACGGGCTCGACGCCCACTGTCACCGCCCAGCCGGCTAGAGCGCCGATGAGTGCGCAGAGCAGAATGGTCGAGCGCCGCCGTTTCAATACCCGTACATACTCGCCCAACAGGCTGTCGGAAGCCTCTGGAGCCTTGTCGTTAAGACTTTTGAAATGGCCCAGATTCAGGCCACCTGCCGGGCGCACTATCACGGGCGCCGTCAAAGCGACCCCTCGCCCACCCATTTTTTCTAACTCCTCCATAGCCGCGTTTCCTCGTTTGAATTGTGCATTGATTCGTGTGTCATCGCTCACCGCTGTTGTGCCCTCGTTTAGTGCCGATAGATCATAACCCCGGTGGCAATTTGGATGGCCGCTTCAGCGGCGCGCTTCATGGCCGAGGCGGGAATATCATCGGGCACAAAGAGAACGTCATTGGGATGTAAAGTAAGATCGGGCGTCTTGCCCGCCAGCACCTTTGACAGATCGACCGGGATTTCGTCCTTGTTCGAAGCTTTCCCTTCAACCGCCCGTAGGATGCGCGCCTTTCTCGGCGCGGCTCCCGGGCCGGTCCCTTCGGCGAGGGAGAGGGCTTGCATGAGGGAGATACTATTGTCCGAATTCAAGCTGATGCCGCCGGGCTTTCTGACTTCGCCAACAACATATACAAGATCGGCCCGTGAAACGGAGATTACATCGTTCGCCCGCACCTCGATATTGGCCGAGGGATTGCTCCCGTCAATCAGGCTATTGAGGCGGACAGTGGCAACCGAATACTCGTCTGAGGCGTCGGTCCGCGCATCCGGAAGGGGCAGAACGCCCTGCTTCTTGCGCCGTGTAAGAGTGAGTTTCTGCCCGGCATCGGCTTTCAGACCTCCGGCGAGCGAAATCACGTCAATCAGGCGAGTCGGACCAGCCAACTGATGCATACCGGGATTGTTTACTTCGCCTAAAATCGACACCGGCTGGCTACGGTATTCAAGAACGTTGATGGTGATCTGCGGTGCATCGATATATCTGCCAGCTTGCGTGGCGAGCACTGCCCGCAACTGCTCGACGGTCAAGCCGGCGGCGTGGACGCGCCCGATGAGCGGCAGCTCGAGATATCCATTCGGATCGATGCGCACCGGTTTGTCCGAGATGTCATCGAGATCGACAATATGCACCTCGAGCTGATCTTCCGGACCTAGCGGGTAAGCCGCCTCTGCGGGCTTTGCGGCAACCTGGGACTTTAGCTCCCGAGCTTCCGTGGCTCCTTGTAAGCCAATCGCGAGAAAGAGAACGAGAAAGAAAGAGTAAAGCTTGTGCATTAAAGTTAATCCGACGATTAGAAAACGAGAAACACCGGGGAGAAAGGATCACCGACAGGAAAGCGACGAAGGTTCCTGGCTAGAACACAAATAGACTGCGCGCACTGTACTGACATCTCGCGACTCCCTCCGAGGATTCGACTTACAACGGTTCTGCTTATCATTACCTCAGACTTACCGTCTTAGTGTCAACGATCCGAAGTAATGCACCCCTTAGAACCACTTCAGTACTGAGAGTTCATCCGAAGTCTATTCCGCTCTCGTGTAGTCCTCTGCAAAGCGTGGCAGAGGAGACCACGTCGTTCGCTGCCGCCGAAAAGCGAACTGTTACCTCCGACCCGTAAAAAAGCGGCCTTCCTCTTATTCTCGTTTTCTGTTGGCGGTTCGTTCTAGATCGAAAGGGAGCGCGTACTAGTACAAGCTCGCGAGTGCTGCCGGAGGCTTCCTTTTGTGGATTTTATGGTTTGTGGCGAATTCCGGGACGAGTGTTTAGAATTAAAGCAAGTGGCGTGGCATGTTTTAGATGCAGGCAGTATTTGGGTTAAAGAATTTGCGAGCGCTTTGACGCGATTCGTGCCCACTGTGAACTGGGCGCCGACGATGCGGAGCAGCGGTGTGTTCGAAAGCTGGGAGAGAGAAGAAGAGTTACTCGATCCGCCTCTAAGGCTCAGGCATTTTCCTTTGCAGCGTGGCTACAGCCGTTTTCCGTTTTCGCTGCTCCAAGATCTTGGCCGAAAACAAACGAAACGCATGAGCCGCCAAGGTGCGGATATTCGAAAGTCGCCGCTAATCTGCACGACTCCCTTTTATGCACCTGTAGCGGAGAATTGGCGCGGTCCGATAATTTACTATCAAACGGATCTTACTTGCGCATACGCCGGAATCAACCCGAATCAGGTCCGCTCACTAGATACGCGAATGTGCAAAGTGGCAGCAGTTATTTGTCCTAACTCGCGGCGCATTGCTCAGTATATGGTTGCCGAGGCGAGATGCGATCCGGCGAAGATTGCAATCGTGCCAAATGCCACGCGAGAAGAGAACGTGCTGCCTGCCGCTCCACTCGGGCCCGGGTCGCTCCCCGAAGACCTGCGGGATTTACCCAGACCTATTGTTGGCGTACTCGGAAATTTAGCAGGGAACCTCGATTGGAAACTGTTACTGGGAGCTGTTGAGGAGACAAGAGATTTCTCGTGGGCGTTCATTGGGCCTTACAGCATGGAAATACCGGACCCGGAACAGCGGGAAGCGCGGAAGTTACTGCTTGCGACAAAAGGCCGGGTGCACTTTAGCGGACCAAAGCCATATGGTTTGTTGCAAGACTATGCGCGCGCTTTCGATGTAGCGGTGCTTCCGTATCGCCGGGCCGAGCCTACCTACTCTGGCAGCTCGACTCGCTTTTATGAGCATTTAGCGGCTTGCCGGCCGATTCTCGCGACACGCGGTTTCGAAGAGCTTTTGCGCAAAGAACCGCTGCTCTGTTTGGTAGACGGGCCTAGTGAGATCACCGCACGTTTGGAAGAATTGCGCTCACTCGGCTTTCAGGATGGATGGGAACACGCGCGCTGGCTGGCCAGCCGAAAGGGAACCTGGACGATGCGCGCCGCGACGCTGATCGGAGCTATACAGCGCCGCTGGCGCGAGGCGCTACCCTCCGAAGAATTACCTGGCGAGCTGGAGGAGATGATCGCAGACGGCTCCTTCAGCGAGGAACCGAATAGGGAGTTCCGCTGGGCCTGAGGTTAGTCACACCATTCAAACACAGTTCGTTTGGTACTAAATACGCCTGTGATTCATCCATTTCCGCATTGCGTAACGTAGATTCACAGTAGGCCATATCTAATGACATCCAATGGTGATGAACTTATCGATCGTCTTAACTACATGCGTGATTCCTTTCGCGGCAGCGCAAGCGGCCGATCGGGGACATAGCGTCGCATAAGCCAGAACGTGCAGATTCCGGGTGGCAACTGAAATCCAGGCACTTACAACTTTTGGGTAGAAGACCGGCTGGCCGATAGAGCTATTGTCCGAATTTCGAACGCACAAGATAGCAACGAGAATTTCTTGATCCTGTCTATGCCGAATACAAAGTTAGAGATGTCGCCGAGCAATCAACTCCTCTATTTCAGGGCAACGAGCGAAGGTAAGCAGTCTTTGAGGGCTTGGAAATGTGTAACCTGTGCCGCGCCGCTCGAATTTGTTTACCCGAAGCTCGAGGCCGTTAAAATTACCGACGACAGCGCCGAACCTGTTATGGCGATGGATCCCTCTTACGACAAGCTGCCATCGAATCTCTCGGCAGACGATATAAAGGTGATGACGCTTTGGCTCTTATCGCCCGAGCGGATCACCGCAGACAATATAGGGCGGGGCGTAAAGGCTGCGAAGTACTTACCCGTGGCGAATCAAGCGCCTGCAAACCAGGTTGCGCGAGATACAGCGGCGGCTCAAACACCGGCTCCCGCGGAACCTCCCGTAGCAGCGCCGGTCCAGACTGCGAGTGCCACTAGCAATGCTTCTGATAATTCGATCCGTGGACGAAGCCGGCTACCAAACACCGCAAGCAACACTTATTCGTTCGGCATGTACGGGCTAGTCTGCCTGGCTGGAGCCTTCCTGCTCAGAATAGAGCGCCAGAGAAGCTCATACCTCGCTAAGTAAGTTGCATTTAGGCGGGCTAATAGATGTAACCGAACACAGTTAGCGGGCCAGAGTCAAGGTTCAGATACATCGCTCACCGCCTTTAGCGATGAGCGTTACTTACTGGGCTTACGGTTTGCCGGTAAAACAAGATACTGGCTTTCGGCTTTGGGATTGGAAGAAGATTTTGCTCGCATCCGCGGTTGGAGTTGGCCTAGGATTGCGAGGCGCTGCGTTCCAGCTGACGAATGTCACCCAGGCGCAAGAGATTGTTAAGTCTGAGCCTGAAACTAAAACTAAGTCTCTGACTGCGGTTACCCTTCCGGCAGCAGGGTCAACAGATAGATCTTCCAGTATAATTGGTAAAAGCACCGGAACCGGTCCCCGGCGCTTAGTCCGGAGGAAGCTGCGCGTCTGAAAGCGCGAAGCCGGCGCCTGGAAGCTCTGATTTCGGTTCTTCGCCAGCGTGCTCATGCCCCGGATAGGAAACCCGTTCAGGAACAGGCGACCTATCTCGGACAATGAAGACCGAGATTGCATCGGACTACGGCGAACGATCTCTGCTCTTACTAGGGATCTTACTCCTGTGTGTAACTGGTTTTCGCGTTTTTAATTACGAGTTATTCCAAAATGCAGCGGCTTCGGGTTCTTTACCTATAGCCGTCCAGTGTCTCTGGGCACAGGCGGCCTGAAGGTTGCGGGCAAGCTGGAGATTTCGCCTGGGTCTCTCGGTGATGGTGGTAGATGCGATGAAGAGCAGGGCCTCAGGGTAGCTGCTGTCCACTTGGCAGGGACAGCGCCGGTAGGTATGTCCGGGAATGCGGTGATTGCGGGGCACCGTGACAGTTCCTTTTGGCCTCTGCGAAATTTGCGCGTCGGCGATGTAATCCGGTTCCAGGGCGGAGCAAAACGGATGAGTATAGGGTTGTTTCCATGCGGGTTGTCTCGCCGGACGACATTTCCGCCCTGGCGGCCAGCAAGACTCCGGTTCTGACCCTCGTGACCTGCTATCCATTTCGCTTTCTTGGGAGTGCGCCGAATCGTTTGGTAGTTCGGGCCCGGCTGGTGAGTTGATATCGTTTTAGGGTGGATCACGGAGCGATTTTCGAGCGGGCGATTGGCTGTAGTGTGATCGGTTTGCTTTTGGCTACAAGCGCCGCAGCGCACGACATTGTAACTACCGATCTGACTTTTACGCGGGATATTTCGCGCATTATGGCTCGTCACTGTGTTGCCTGTCACGGCGAAGAGTCTTCGATTCCGCTGACGACTTATGACCAGGTCCGGCCATGGGCAGTGGGGATTAAAGAGCAGGTGCTTGCGAGGCGGATGCCGCCGTGGGGTGCGGTAAAAGGCTTCGGAGATTTGGCGCCCGATTACGGACTTAGCCAGGAGGACATCATGATACTGGCGGCCTGGGTGATCGGCGGCGCACCACAGGGCAATCAACGGCTCCTGCCAAAAATGCAGCGGGAGGCACAGACGGTGGCGCAGCCGCCTTTACGGGACGCTTTGATCGTCCAGACGCGCGACATCTTGAAGAATCCCATATGTGTTGCCGGGGTGACTCTGCTGGCGAATACACCAATCGATTCGGCACGGCTGATTGTGAAGCTGCCCGATGGCCGTATCGAGCCGCTGGTGTGGCTTTACCATTTTGACCCTAAGTACCGGCATAGCTTTACCTTTCGCCGGCCGATCAATCTGCCTCGGGGGACCATTGTCGAGTCGTCAGCACCGCTGCGGTTTGCGCTCGTGACAGCAGCAAAGAATTCGGAGCCGGCATCGTAACCGCTGGCCCTATGACAGGTCCTTTACGGGAATTGTAAAAACCAGAGTGTTCACAACGTCTTCGCGCTGGACTTGAGTCCAGACGCGATAGAGACCCGCGCGCGGAAATATGATGTTGAACTGCATGTTGGATTTTCCATCGGCAGAAATGGGATGTAGATGGAGCAGGTCGATCAGATCTTGACTGGCGGCCAGCATGTGAGCCCATGCGCCGAGATAGGGCTGAAGGCCTGCTGAGGGGTTTAAAGAAAAGAAGAGCTTCGTTTCTAGACCCGCAAGCGGCTGTTGGGGGTCGAGCCGTAATTCGGCTGTCAAATTCGTCGACTTACAGGGCGCGAGCGCAGGCGATAGATGAGCGGAAGCACTCCTGCCAGTCACAAAGATTGTGCCGACTGCCAATTGCGGGACAGATCCGGAGGGATAGAAATCGGCAAGCAGGCGATACATGCCCCCATAAGGGAGGCGGACTTGCTGTACGAACGAGCCATCCGTTCGCGACACCGGATGAATATGAGCGAAAAACTCGAGATTCTCGCTGACGACGAAAAGATGAATGAGCTTTTCGTGAACAATCTGGAAGCGCTTCGCGGCCTCCCCGGTGACGGGGTCGAGGGCGCGAAGCGTTAGGACGGTGTCGCAGCCGGGCTGCAAAAGTTCGGGGGAGTGCGAGATTTCGAGGGGATATTCTACCCGGTCGGGCACATCGACCACCAGGGTCATTCCGCAGCGGGGACAGATGCCCGGCTTATTGGACCGGTAATCGGGATCCATCGGGCAGACCCAGTCTTTGCTGGCTGCTGGATCTCCAGGTTTTTGGCCGCATGCAAAACCGGCCGCAAGGAGGAACTGAAGGCAGGCGCGGCGGCTGTTAGACAAAGATAACTAGACCTTCTGAAGTTTGCTGACCCGGCCGACCTCGACCCACTCGACCACGAAGATGTTACCGGAGGAATCAAAGCAGGCCCCATGGGGGCAGACGAATTTGCCAGGCGTGAAGTGATCGCGCGTGAGCTTACGGGTTTGCATGTAGTCGCTCGAGGAATCATCGCCAAGTTCAGTGACGATCGCGTTGTTCTTATCCATCAAGGTCACCCGCGCGAAGAGATCCGGAACGACGACATCACCGTTCTTATACACATTAAAGTTACAAGGCGCGGTGGTGCCGTTAATGAAATCGACATGCTTGCCGTCAAGCGTGAAACGCTGAATGCGCTTATTACTGCGATCCGCTACTACCAGAAGTGGGTCCGGGCCGCGGGTATCGACGATAACTCCATGCGGACAGAGTAACTGCCCGGCATCTTTTCCGGGACCGCCGAAGGTGCGCAGGTAATGACCTTGCGCATTGTATTGATTGATGTAACTTGAACCGTAGCCATCGCCGACATAAATATCGCCGTTGGGTGCAATCGCGAGGTTAGTGGGACTATATTTCAGCGGCTGGCCGTCCGGCCCGGGCTTGGAGTACGGCTCGGCTTCTTTTGGATAACCGAGCGTAAATACTTCCTCTCCATCCAGCGTGGTTTTGACAACGAGACCGCGTTTGATATCGCACAAATACAGAAACTCGGTCGAGCCTTCACGCCGTATCGTGAGGCCGTGCGCTCCTCCCTTGAACTCACCTCCCCAACTTTTCACAAACTTACCCTGGTGGTCGAACACAACCATCGTGTCCGGCTTTTCACTGGTGGCAAAAACGGTGTGGTGAATATAGATATGACCTTGCGAATCCTCGCAGACACCGTGCGTGTTTCCGTACTGAATATCTGCAGGGAGTTCCCCCCAATCGTGCGTTACCTCATAGCTGTGATCTCCCGTGCCTAGCACCGGCTTCTTGTTCCCCGACTTGTCGGTCGCGCGCAGGATGAGGGGTGCTGCGAGACCGGTGCTGAATCGGCGAAGGAAACTTCGGCGAGAGCCAGGGTCGGATGAGGGCTTTGGAAGAGTGATCATTTCTTTGGTGTTATCTAGGTGGCGCTGTCGAACTACTCACGGTCGCAATCGTCTTCGATTTTGCCCCGCTAGTGTTTGCATCGGCTGGCTGAGTGTCCGCGTAGGCCAGCCAGAAGCCCATCATCTCTTCTGTGCTTGGCTCACCCCAGCGTATGGTCTTAGAAGGATCGGGATTTAGCGGGTTGTTCAAAGAGTTATCGAAATAGGCCGTCGTAACAAGCTTGGTTCCTTTGGGCATTAGAAACTGCTTCTTAAGAAAGTAGGTTTCCTGCCAGCGGAAATCGAATTTCGGAACATCGAAGAGAACCTCATGGCGGCCGTCCGGATAAATGGCCGTGGTCGTCATGCTCTTGCCTCGAAAGTGCATATGCGCGGTGTAAGCGACCGCGGTGACGTCTTTCGGTAAAACAAAGCAGGAGGTCACCTTGTGACTTCCGTCGCCGGGAGGAATTAAGAACCAGTTATTCCAGATTTCGTATTGGGCTACCTCATGCGCGACCGGCTCTTTCGCGAAAACCAGGCCAATGCTCGTGTGGTCGTTCACATCCTGACCGAGCCGGTTGCTGTAGTGAATCTGAAACTGAAGATAGGAGCCGGCCGGAATTTTCAGAGCGTAACCAGACGGCCGCACCTCGGCCAGGTGCCCTGGCAGATAAATAGCGGGAACATGATTGATGCTGCCTTCCGAAAAGTATTTGATCGCGGGATCTGGCGCAGACCGGCAGCCGTCATCGGAGACCGGCGCATCCGGTTTCATGTGGTTTACCTTGCCGGTGCGGAAATGAAATTTATCCACGTTCTCGGCTCCCCCGTGACTGGCTTCCAACTTCTTAGCATTTTCGCCGCTAACGACGCTCACGGTTGCGTGGTGGACAACGCGGCGATCTCCAGGTACGACTTCGGCCGCCTGCACCCATTTGTCCTCCGTAAAGTTGGTGGGTACGTAAATGTATTCGTAGTCGTCCTGATTGCCAGCGGCGACGGTGGTTTCCGGGATGGTGAGTACCAAGTCGGGCTGAATATGCCAGCCGTTCTTGAATACCGGAGTCGGTGGAAGATCTTTCGGATCTCCTTCCTTGGCTCCGCCCTTTACCCAGTCTTCGATTGTGGCAACGTCTTCCGCAGAGAGGCGCGGATCATTCAGGAATTCGCCGAAATGCGGATCAGCGTGCCAGGGGGGCATAATACGTTGCACCACTGCTTGCCGAATCGCGGCAGCCCAGGGACGCGTTTCGCGATACGTCATTAGCGACATGGGAGCAATGTCGTTCGGGTGGTGGCAAACAGCGCAGTTCTTGTAAATGATAGGGGCGACATCCTTGCTGTACGTGACGCCAGTTGCATCCGCAGCCGAAAGGCCGAGTGCGCACGACAGCAAAATCAGGAAGCCGAATGGCTTCATGAGGAAAATCCTCCGTACCCATCGTATCGTCTTTGGCTCTCGTTGAGGTGATTTCAGGTTCCTAAGAAATTGGTCGGGGCAATACGATTTGACTGGGTGCGGGTGTAGAAGAGCGTCTTGACCAGAAAGCCGCACTGTCCCCGATAGGTGATCGCCCAGGCCTGGAAGTCGGAGTAAGCCAGATTGGAGCAATGGTTTCCGTAGCGAACCAAAAAAGGCGTATGATAGAACCGCATAGAGAGACGAAGTGAAGACGCATGCCGAGACTTTTGACACCTCCGAATTTCGAGCAGCATCGCTCATTGAGGAGCGGCGGCAGGAGGAGATCGCATTGCCAAGCGACTGGACGGCTTACTTTATACGAAGACTGGGGTCGCTCAGAGCCCGCGAGGCGGCGAGGCGGAAAGGGTTCCAGGAGGATGCGAGTGCCCGTCATTCGAACGTTGCGTGCGAGCTGAAATAGTCAACTTCGGAGCCGCTATCGGAGTCATTCCAACCTGTTACAAGATCTCAGCGCGGCGCTCATTCCGCGAATGCAAGTGATAGACATGTCAACACCAACGCACGAGTGTTGCACCCCAGGAGTAGCCCACTCCGAAGCCGACTAGCATAGCAACGCTGTCCTTCCTCAGACGGCCTTCCGCTAATGCATGCTGCAGTGCGATCGGAATGGTTGAGGATACCGTATTTCCGCAATGCTCCATGCTCATCTGGAATTTCTCAGCAGGGATTCCGATGCGCTTTCTGAGATGTTCCAGCATATATCGATTCGCCTGATGAAAGACAAAGAGATCGATGGCATCCAGCGAAATTCCTGCTTTATCGAGCAGCGTTTTAACGCTCTTGGGGACGGTGGTCAGAGTAAAGCTGAAGATCTCGGCACCGTCCATGAACAGGTTATCGGCACTGCGCACGTTTCCGCTTTGATCCTCTACCGCGAGCGCCGTCTCGGACGTACGTGGGCGGCGCATTCCGCCGGAAGGCACCATCAGATTGGACGCACCCTTTCCGTCCGTTCCGTATACAAACGGCCCAAGCAGAGGCTGCGCCGAATCGACCGCCGTCAGCAGCGTGGCCGCCGCAGCATCTCCGAAAATGGTTCTTACGCTGCGATCCCGCGGGTGAAGAAATTTCGAGTAGGTTTCCGCGGTCAAAAGCAAAACTTTCTGGGCCTGGCCGGTGGTCACTAGCCCTTCGGCTAGACCCAAACCGTATATGAAGCCGGAGCAGCCAAGGTTAAAGTCCAAAGCGCCAGAAGTGGTGGGAATTCCGAGCCGTTCCTGCATAACGCAGGCCGTTGTCGGAAGGAAATAATCAGGGCTTTGAGTACACAGCAGAATGTAGTCGATGTCCGCCGGGCTGCACGCACCCGAATCAAAGAGCTTGCACGCGGCAACAACCGCGAGGTCCGAGGCGCATTCGTCCGCTCCTGCGATGTGCCGGTCATGAATCCCTGTTTTCTCGTCAATCTTCTCGACGGACCATTCCGGAAACTGAGCTGAAAGCTCCGCGGTCGAGATCGCGCGCTCCGGCAAATGATATTCAATCGCGGCAATGCTGGCGTACATCGTTTTCAGATCGGGCAACCTAATGTGCCGAGTAGCCTCCATCCAGTACCAAGGTGGTGCCTGTAATCCATCGTCCTGTTTCCGCGAGTAGAAAGGCAATGGCATTCGCCACATCTCGGGGAGTTCCGAACCCGAGTGGATGTGAGCCGCGAAGACCATCCATCTGCTCGTCCGTCAGTACGGAACGCAGTTCGTCCAGCATCTCGGTCTCGACAAAGCCCGGAGCGACACAATTTACACGAATGCCCTGCGGCGCAAGCTCGAGTGCGAGCGACTTTGCCATCCCGAGAAGGGCGCTCTTCGTCGCCGCGTAGACAGCGATCGCGGGTTTCGCCGCGATCGCGACAACCGAAGAAAGAAAAATGAGACTGCCGCCCCGTACGTAACAGTTCTTTTGACTGAAGCCACGAGCCAGCATAATGGCGCTATATAAATTAGTACGGACAAGATCGTCGACGCTCTGCTCATTCACAATGCTGATGGGCATCGTCGACTGCTTCCCCGCCGCATGAACGATGGCATCGAGTGGGCCTGTTTTGGCCGCCACTCCTTGCACCCATTTTGGAATCTCCTCGGTCCGGGAGAGGTCGAAAGGCTCAGCCCAGTGTCCGTCGTTGTGCAGGGCGGAGAGCGTCGCAGAGAGCCGTTCCTCATTGCGGGCCGTTAACACGACTCGTGCATTCAACTGACTGAGCAATACCGCCGCTTCTCGTCCAATGCCCGAAGACGCCCCGGTAACCAGAATTGTCCGGCCGCCCAGGTCCATAGGATTGGCTTGGAATGGTTCCACTTTCATGGTGAGCATAGGTCTTAGATCGAAGCTCGTTCACAACTCGCCTCTGGGTACGTTACTCGATTCCGGCCAGCCGCGCTAAATCGTCTATCGAATTGCAGTCTCTGATCTGACGGGGAGAAAGTGTTACCCCGCTGTTTGAATCCGCAAGCGCAACATACCCGAGCATTGCCAGAGAGTTCCAGTTCTCTAAGTCATCCAGCTTTTCCGGACCCTTCAACGCGCAGTCCGGAAGCTCCAGTAAGTTGTCCATAGCTGATAAGAATTCCTGCTTTGTCATGTATGAGCTTGTGAAACAATCAGAACGAATACTCAGCTTTGTATGATACCGTAGAGTTTCGCCATCCTTAAGGGCGCTTGTTCGATGAGCGTGGCTCTATCGGAAGCTCAAGATTATTTATGGGTGTGAGTGCTTTCGACTCGCTCATTTTGAAGGTCAAGCGGGGCGACTCCCCGGCTTACCGCTTCGTGGGTTCGATTGCACGTGGCCTTTCCCGGCCGCAGGCGCCGGTTGCTCCGGCGGTGCTCAGACCAGTCCTGCGGTTCCTCTATGAGTCACATTATGCGGTGATTCAAGCGGCGCGCCTCTTTGTCACTTTGTTTTACCGGCATCCGCTTTTCCAGGGCCGGTGCGCATCAATCGGCCGTAACGTGACGATCGATGGACTGCCGTTTGTCAGCGGGCATTGCGAAATACACATTGGCAGCGATGTCTATCTGGGTGGAAAGCTCGACATTACGTCGGGCCGCTTTCTCGAGAATCCCAGGCTGGTAATCAAACACAGGGCAGAGCTGGGATGGAATGTCCGGTTAACGGTGAATCGGGAGGTCATCATTGAGGAGCGTGTGCGTATCTCCGCTGACTGCCGAATCTCGGACAGTGACGGGCACCCGCGAGAAGCTGACTTGCGCGCAAAAAATGCTCCCCTCAATCCGAAAGACATCCGGCCGGTACGTATTTGCCAGGACGCATGGATCGGCAATGGGACCCATATCATGAAGGGCGTAACCGTCGGCGAGGGCGCCATCATCGGAGCCAACAGCGTGGTCATCACAGACATACCACCGTTTGCCCTGGCCCTGGGAAATCCGGCGGAAGTATTCTTTCGTAACGTCGGCCGCCCGTCTAAGAAGACTGCGGCGCAAGCGATGACCTAGCGACTGCCGCGCCTTATTACTGCCCACCTGGCAGGTGATGTCGCGCGTAGTCGCGCTGGGTATCCGCTGAGTTGGGCCGGAAGCAGGTACCTACGCTGCCGCCCCTTCTTGACAAGGGGGTAACTACTTGATTTTTGTCGGGGCGGTGTGATTTGAACACACGACCCCCTGCGCCCAAGGCAGGTGCGCTACCAGGCTGCGCTACGCCCCGACATTTACTGCTTCTTGATTCTAAACCACTCGGGAGCTCTCAGCTCGGATAGCCCGTCCTTCCTGCGCTCGAAAGATACTTACTCGACCTCAAATTTTACGCCCTGCGCGAGAGGCAATTCGTGGCCGTAGTTCACGGTGTTTGTCGCGCGCCGCATATAGAGTTTCCAGCTGTCGGATCCCGATTCGCGTCCTCCACCGGTCTCCTTCTCGCCACCGAACGCACCGCCGATCTCAGCCCCCGAAGGACCGATATTAACGTTGGCTATACCGCAATCTGAGCCCTCGGTGGAAAGGAACTTTTCCGCTTCCCGCAGATCGCTCGTGAAAATGGAGGATGCCAAGCCTTGCGGCACGTCATTGTGCAGTCTCAGGGCTTCGTCTAAATCATAGTACTTAAGCACATAGAGGATCGGCGCAAACGTTTCGCGCTTCACTGGTTCTGTCTGGGCTGGCATTTCGACCAGCGCTGGGCGCGCATAACAGCCGCCGTTCAGGCCTTTCACCTGAAGACGCTCGCCGCCAGTTATCTGGCCGCCTTGCGTTTTCGCTTGCGCCAAGGTCTCCTGCATGGCTTCCAGCGCATGAGGGTCGATCAGCGGTCCGACTAGCGTGTCCGGTTCTCTTGGATCGCCGATGGATACCGATCCGTACACCTGTTTGAGCCGCAGAAGAAGTTGCTGCGCGATACTCTCGTGGACGATTAGTCGTCTGAGCGTGGTGCAGCGCTGGCCTGCTGTTCCCATGGCGGAGAATGCAATGCCACGGAGAGCCAGCTCGATATCCGCGGAGGGGCAAACAACGGCTGCGTTGTTGCCGCCCAGCTCGAGGATGCTCCGGGCAAAGCGCGCGGCTACTCGCGGTCCGACCTTTCGTCCCATGACGGTCGAGCCCGTCGCTGAAACGAGTGCCACCCGCGCATCGTCGACCAGCGCTTCACCCGTTTCCTGACCGCCGTTGACGACTGATGAGAGCCCCGGCGGAACACTGCCGAATTTTTGAGCAGCTCGCTCGAATAGCGCTTGGGTGGCCAGCGCCGTCAAAGGTGTTTTCTCCGACGGTTTCCAGACGGTGGCATTTCCGCAGACTAGCGCCAGAGCTGCGTTCCATGACCACACCGCGACCGGGAAGTTAAAAGCCGAGATAATGCCGACCACGCCTAGCGGGTGCCACGTTTCCATCATCCTGTGGTTTGGCCGCTCGGTGGTGATTGTCAAGCCACAGAGCTGGCGCGAAAGCCCCGCGGCGAAAGTGCAGATGTCGATCATCTCCTGCACTTCGCCGAGCCCTTCCGAAGCAATCTTTCCGGCTTCGATGGTTACCAGATGCGCCAGGGCCGCTTTCGATTGACGCAATTCTTCCCCTAAAAGACGGACCAGTTCGCCCCGCTGCGGGGCCGGCACTTTGCGCCATTCGAGGAAAGCTTGATGAGCAGTGGTTACGGCGCCTTGCACGTCTGCGACAGCCGCTATTTTGCAGTTTCCGATGTGCTCGCCGCTAATGGGCGTGTGTACCGGAAGCGCACCGGCTTCGCGGCGTTCCCGATCTACTCCAAGTTCTTCCAGAATGGTTTGAGTCTCTTCAGCTATGGTCGGCAAACGGTGCTTCCTCTCTACCAATATGGCAGTCTAGTTGTCTTGAGGACGATATGCCCGCTACTGTCTGGAAGGGTTATCTAACCTTCGGCTTAGTTTCCTTCCCCATCCGCTTGTATGCCGCCGCACGCCCTGATCCCGTGCACTTCCATCTGCTTCACAAGAAGGATCTTTCCCGCGTAAGAGAGGTGATGTACTGCGCGCGGGAAGATAAACCGCTCGAGCGTTCCGAAATCGTGAAAGGCTTCGAATACGAAAAGGACCGATATGTGGTTATCGAGCCGGAGGACCTGGAAAAAATCGCTCCCCCAACGGCAACCGTAATGGAAATTCTTCAATTCACCCGTATGGATGAGGTCGATCCGATCTATCTCGAGACGTCTTATTACGTCGCACCGGAAGAATCCGTGAGCCGCCCCTACTCCTTGCTTTTCTCGGCAATGAAAGACACCGGCTATGATGCTCTGGCGAAGGTGACGATGCATGGCCGAGAGCACATCGTGATCTTGCGGCCTGCAGAAAACGCCATCGTACTCCACACGATGTATTTCTCAGATGAACTACACAGAGAGAAACAAGTTACAGCACCTAAGCAGGCCAAGTTCGATAAGAAAGAGATTGAACTCGCCAAAAAACTGATCGAAACTCTGGCGGCGCCATTCAAGCCGGAGCAGTTTCACGACGAATATAAGCAAAATGTCGAGAAGCTGATTGAATCGAAGCGCAAGGGGCGCAAAGTAACGCCTATCCGGCAACCTGAGGCGGTTCCGGTAATCGACCTGATGCAAGCACTGCAGCAGAGTTTGGCCAAGAATGCGAAATCGAGCAAGCAGTCTGGCGGGAAAACTCCCCGCAAACGTGCCGCGAGCGTCGCTTGATGCCTGGACTGCATGGCCTGGGGCAGTATACTCATCTACACGGCCGCCCCATCAATAATGAAAGTGGCAACTGCTCTGCTCTTCATGTCCCTGACTTACTCATCCGGCCTGCTGGCTCAAACCGAAAGCGCACCTCAACCTCCCGTCGCGCCCGCAATCGAACATCGCGAAACACGTCACGGCTCAACCGTTGTTGATCACTATTACTGGCTGCGCGAAAAAGCGAATCCCGAAGTAACAAAGTATCTTGAAGCCGAAAACGCCTACACGAACGCAATGACAAAGGAGCTGCAGCCCTTTGCCGATTCGCTCTACAAAGAGATGCTGAGCCACATCAAACAGACTGATCTCAGCGTGCCGGTACGCCGCGGCGATTATTTCTATTACACACGCACGGAAGAAGGGAAGCAATATTCCATCCACTGCCGCCGTAGAGGCAGCATGGATGCGCCTGAAGAAGTGCTGCTCGATCTGAACGAGCTCGGCAAAGGCCGCAAGTTTGTTGGCTTAGAAGCGTTCTCACTCAGCGACGACCAGAACTTACTAGCCTATACGCTCGACTACACCGGGTTCAGACAATACACACTGCAAGTGAAGGATCTGCGTACCGGACAGACGCTGAGCGACACTGCCCAGCGAGTCACCTCGGTCGAATGGGCGAGCGGCAATAAGACTCTTTTCTATACTACAGAAGACGCTGTTACAAAGCGTTCCGACAAGTTGTTCCGGCACGTGCTCGGCTCCGAAAAGTCCGAGTCGCTCTACGAAGAGAAAAACGAGCTCTACGATATCGGTCTCGAAAGGTCCCGCGACAAGAAATATCTTTTCTTAGCTATCTCAAGCAAAGACACGACCGAGTGTCGCTATTTGCGGGCCGACGCGCTGGCCAAAGAATTCTCGGTGTTTCTGCCGCGCCAGGCGAAGCATCGTTACTACGTCGACCATCGCGAGGATCTTTTCTACATCCGGACGAACAAGAACGCGAAAGATTTCGAGATCGTCACAGCTTCCGAAACCGACCCGAGCCCGAGCAATTGGAAGCCTTTCATTCCCGCCAAGAGCGGCACGCTGATTGAAGATATCGATCTTTTCAAGGGTTTTGCGGTGGCAGTTGAAAAATCCGAAGCTCTGAATCATCTCCGAATCTACGATTTCCAATCCCGCAACTGGACGGCGATTCAGTTTCCGGAGTCCATTTACTCGGCTTTCCCCGGCAACACGCCTGACTATGACTCTCCGACTTATCGCTACACCTATCAAAGCTTCATCACGCCGCCGAGCGTTTATGATTACAGCCCCCACAGCAATCAATCGCAGTTGTTGAAGCGGCAGGAAGTTCCGGGAGGGTACGAGCCGGGCGAGTATGCGTCCGAGCGGCTTTGGGCCACCGCCCGCGACGGCACGAAAGTTCCCATCTCGATCGTTTACAAGAAAGATTTTCCCCGCGACGGCAAGTCGCCGCTTTTCCTATACGCATACGGGTCCTATGGGATCGGCATGCCCGTCACCTTCTCCAGTTCTCGCCTGAGTCTGCTCGATCGCGGCATGGCGTATGCGATTGCTCATATCCGCGGCGGCGACGAGATGGGTGAGCAATGGCGTGAAGACGGCATGTTGATGAAGAAGAAAAATACCTTTTACGACTTCATCGATTCAGCCGAATACCTTATCAATGAGAAGTGGACTTCGAGCAATAAGCTGGTGATTGAAGGCGGCAGTGCAGGCGGTCTGCTAATGGGGGCAGTCGTCAACATGCGCCCCGACTTGTTTCACGCGGTTCACGCCGCGGTACCTTTCGTAGACGTGATGAACACGATGATGGATGCCTCGCTTCCTCTGACCGTCGGCGAGTATCTCGAGTGGGGCAATCCAAATGAACAGGCCGCTTACGACTATATGAAAACCTACAGTCCGTACGACAATCTCAAAAAGCGCGCCTATCCCGCCATGCTCGTTACCACTAGTTTCAACGACAGCCAAGTGATGTATTGGGAACCCGCGAAGTATGTGGCACGCCTGCGCCGACTTAAAACTGATGACACGCCTCTGCTTCTGAAGGTCAAAATGGATCCAGCTGGTCACGGCGGGGCGTCCGGGCGATACGACCGTTTGAAAGACACTGGGTTCGAGTATGCTTGGTTGCTGAGCCAGGTCGGGATCACGAAGTAGCGATACACGTCCGTAACTCGGGCAACCCACTTACGAATCCGGACCTTAACACCCGATGGCGGTCGAGCCACCATGCCCATGGAATCAGGATCACTTCGGCGACAAGGCCTGTCCATGCTATGTCAGCTGTCCCTGACGGCGGACTGCTAAATCGATCCCCGATATAGGCGCTCAGCAGTAGAGCTATGTAAGCAATGAAGGCGTACTGACCGATGCGATCCCGGGCACGAGTGGTGCTTACATAAATCCAGATGCCGGTGGCAAACATGAGTAGCTCCACAACCAGAGTCCCGGCAATCGAGTTCCACAATCCGAGGCCATAACGAGGGGAGCCCGGATAAAGAGGCATGTCTGGGCGATGGCTAATCCAGTCAAGGATCCAGTGGCTTACAACGCCAATCCAGATTACGACTGTACCAGGCCAGTAACGGGCAGCAGCGTGATAAACGAGAGCAAAAGCTGTGGCCCAAATGATCGACATCAGCAGGCTGTGAGACCAAGGAAAGTAAATAAGATCGAGCGGGGTGAAGCGCGTGTTCCCCGGGTCGATACGCACTCTTTCCCAGCCAAATAAGAGGAAGATCGGCCAAAGCAAGTCCAGGAATAATGGAGCCGCTATGAGGATGGCGAGGCTGGTGTGGGGAGCGAATTTTTTTGCCCGCGAATCCAACAGCGAAGTGGCCGATAAACATATGGTAAAGCTCAACGCGTAATCTCAGTTAATAAGAGATTCGAAACCGGCCCAAGCTAACAACGTGTGATAGCATGACAGCGTTTTCCTGCGGAGCGCAGGCTCGGGAGCGTACTTTGTCAGCAGACTGGACTCGTCGAGATTTCCTGAACGCGAGCGTTGCGGGAGTTGCCTCGCCGCTGCTGGTTACTTCGATCGAAGCTGCGCGCCCCACTGTCCAATCGATAAACGAGTCTGATCGCACCACGCTGAAGGCAATCATTGACGTAATCATTCCGTCGGGCAGTGGCATGCCCTCCGCTTCCCAAGTAGGCGGCGTCACCTACCTAGAAAAATTGATCGTGCAAGAGCCCGGCATGGGACACGTTCTCAAAGAGTGCATCACTACGCTGGGCAACAAAGGGTTTGCCCAGCTGGCCCAACCAGAGCGTGTCGCCGCGCTTAAGAGTCTCGAGGCGAGTAATGCGGCAACCTTCGCGCTGCTGCGCGACTCGGTTTACGAGTCTTACTACACAAATCCGCAGGTCTGGAAATTGATCGGATACGAGCTGTATCCTACCGATCACGCTGGTCCTCATATGAAGCCGTTTGATAAATCCATCGTTGCCACGGTCAGCCAGAAGCCGCCTCACTACCGCGAGGCGTAATCATGGCCCAGGAGACTGCTGACGTTCTAGTTATCGGCGCCGGAGCGGCCGGTGCTGCGCTATCCAAACGCCTGACTGACTTAGGCGCAAAGGTCATCTGCCTCGAACAAGGCGGCTGGATCAAACCGTCCGATTATCCGTCGACCCGTCCGGATTGGGAGATTCAACTTCACCGAGGCGCTTTCAATTTTAGTCCTAATGTCCGCAAGCGCTGGGAAGATTATCCGGTTGTCGAGAAGGGGCCCAATCCGCCCGACATTCTCATGTTCAATGCCGTCGGCGGCAGCACACATCATTGGACCGGCCATTTTCCGCGCTTCCACCCTTCCGATTTTGGCGTGCGCGATCTCGATGGGATTGCGGAGAACTGGCCTCTCACCTACGCGGAGCTTGAACCTTATTACGACATGAACGACCGCGAGATGGGCGTCTCCGGGATCAATGGCGACCCTGCGAATCCGCCGCGCGCGCCACGGCCTACTCCATGCCTCCCTTTGGGCGTCTTGGGCGAGACGATCGGCAAAGGTTTCGATAAGCTCGGCTGGTACTGGTGGCCGTCGGACAACGCCATCATCTCGCAGGATTATCAAAACCGTCCTGCGTGTGGCTTACACGGCAAGTGCATGTTCGGTTGTCCTATTGGCGCGAAGGCTTCGGTTGACGTCACATATTGGCGCAAAGCGATTCACAAGGGCGCTGTGGTTAAGCCGTGGTCGCGGGTTCGTGAAGTCACGGTTGACAAATCTGGCCGTGCTCGCGGCGCCGTTTACTACGATCGTCAAGGGAATCTGCATGAGCAGCTCGCAAAGGTTGTTGTTATCTGCGGCAACGGCATCGGCACTCCCAGGCTGCTATTCAATTCCAAATCCAACCTCTTTCCGAACGGGCTGGCTAACTCATCGGGGCTGGTGGGCAAGAATTTCATGCTCCATCCCTTCCGCTTTCTCGAAGGCGTATTCGAGGAGCGCATGGATGGGCAGGAAGGCCCGTTCGGCATTCCTGCTTTCAGCCAGCAGTTCTATGAGACTGACACGAATCGTGGCTTCATTCGTGGCTATTCTTTCCTGCTCGAACGCTCCTTCGGCCCCCTGCATTATGCCTGGGGCGGCTTCGTGAATAAGCCCGTTCCATGGGGCGCAACTCATCACGAAGTCATGCGGCAGCGCTTCCCGCATATCATTCGTATTTCGGTGCTCGGCGAGGACCTTCCCGAGCCTGAAAATCGAGTCGAGCTCGACCCGGAAATCAAGGACTCGAGTGGTATCCCGGCTCCTCGCGTGGTCTACGCATATAGCGAAAACAGTTTGAAGATGCTCGAGCACTCGGGCGCTACGGCGCGCCAGGCATTGCAGGCTGCCGGGGCCGTCGAGATTCTGGATAGCGGTATCATCCAGCCCGCCTTTCATCTGCTCGGGACCGCTCGCATGGGCGTCGATCCAAAGAAATCGGTCGTCAACGCCCACCATCGCGCGCATGATGTGCCGAATCTGTACATCGTCGACGGCAGCTCCTTTGCGACCAGCGCCGCCGTCAACCCAACCTCCACGATCGGTGCACTTGCCCTTCGCGCGGCCGACAAGATTTGGGAGGAGCGCCAAACTGCCTGAGGTTACCTGTCCGTTTTCGCACAGCTCCGTGCCGGTATCGGTCATTTGAGGCCGGGTCCTCAACCGGCTGTTTGCAAAACTGAACAGAAAGACCAACAATCTGCGGCTATCCGCCGGGCTGGCCAGGCAGTTGCATCCTATTCATCGGCGCAATGCTCCAGACCCTGACCCAAGACCTCCGCTTTACTATCCGCCAGCTCTCCAAACGGCCCAGTTTTACCGTGACCGCCGTACTCGTGTTAGCCCTGGGGATCGGCGCAAACACCGCGATCTTCAGCCTGGTAAACGCCTTTCTCCTGAAGCCGCTGCCGTACAAAAATCCGGGCAGTCTTGCCGCGCTATTCGAACGCGATCCGGTGGGCCCCCCGGGAAATGATCCTTACAACGAAGTCGCCCCAGGGAATTTTCTCGATTGGCAGAAGCAGTCGGGCAGTTTCGTCGAGATGGCCGCTGGGGTGGGCGACGCTTTTAATCTTGCCAGTCCGGGCAACCTGTTTGAGCCGCAGCGCGTGGACGCCTGCCTCTGTTCGCATAACCTTTTCTCGACGCTCGGCATTACTCCCGTTCTAGGCCGGGGATTCCGGCCGGACGAAGACCGCACGGGCGCGCCGCGTGTTGCAATCGTAAGCTATAACCTTTGGCAGCGGCGCTTCGGAGGCTCCCTAAATGTTGTCCATAAACAGATTCGCCTGAATGGAGAGAACAGCGAGATTGTGGGCGTGATGCCACGTGGTTTTGCGTTCCCGTATCGAACGGTAGATGTTTGGGTGCCACTTCTGGCTAACATTCCGCCCGAAGACCAGCAGAGCCACGATGCTCACTTTCTGCTGGTTATAGGACGCCTTCGCCCGGGCGTGTCGGTCGCGCAGGCTAAAGCTGAGATCAATGGCTTCGCCGTTCGTTACAAGCGAGAGCACCCGGAAGAGATCTCTGGCAAAGGCGGTAACGTGGTTCTGCTGCAGAACTATCTTGTCAAAGACGTGCGAACGTCCTTGCTAGTTCTGCTAGGGGCCGTGGCATGCGTGCTGATCATTGCGTGTGTGAATATCGCCAATCTTCTGCTGACACGTGCGGCTGGTCGAACGCGTGAGATCGCTGTCCGCGAAGCTATAGGGGCCAGCCGTGGCCAAATCATCCGGCAACTCCTTACTGAAAGTGTTCTGCTCGCCTTGGCAGGCGCGGTAGGCGGCTTATTCCTGGCCAGTTCTATCACCACTGCGCTGATTTCCCACGCGCCCAATGCCGATGCCGTTCTCCCGCCCGGATCCATCCCTCTCGATCCAGTCGTGTTTCTCTTCGCGTTCGGCATCGCGCTTGCGGCCGGTATAGCTGCTGGTATTTTCCCGGCTTTACAGTCCTCGCGTACCGATCTGGCAAACAGCCTGAAAGGCAGCACGCGCAGTGCAACACCGAGCCGCGCTCACGGCCGGTTCCGAACCGGTCTGGTGGCAGCTGAAGTGGCATTATCACTGGTTCTTCTGATCGCGGCCGGATTGCTGGGCCGTAGTTTTGCCCGCCTTTATAACGTGAACCCGGGCGTACGTATCGACCATACCTTGCTGGTCGGCCTTTCCATACCCGATCCCACCAACAAGGGATATGCCAAGACATCGGCCACCATGCGCCAACTGTCGGAGCGTCTGCAGCACGTTCCCGGTGTGACATCGGCTGGTTTGGTGTCCTGCCCGCCCGTGCTGGGCCACTGTAGCGACTGGGTCTTCAATATCGAAGGTAAACCGTTGCCGCCTGGACAGATGATGGACGCGCTCGATCGCGGCGCCGATCCCGGCTTCTTCATCGCGGCCGGAGTACCGCTGCTCAAGGGACGCACGTTCACACCACAAGACGGCGTCGGATTCGACGAGAAGCATCCCCGTCAGGGTGCCGCTGTCATCAGTGAGTCGCTCGCCAAACAATACTTCGCCGGCGAGAATTCAATCGGAAGATTCATCAGCGTGGGTTTCGATCGGGAAATGGCGAAGCGCAAAGGTACTACCGCGCCCCGCTACCAAGTGATCGGAGTTGTCGGGGACGTCCTACCTCACATCGATGTGGCCGTTCAGCCTACCATGTACTTTCCCCTGCTCGACGGGCGCTTTAACGATGTGTATGCCGTACTGCACACCGCCTCCGAGCCGCACTCTGTCGCCGGCGCCGTTCGCGCGGCAATCCATAGCTTCAATCCCGACCTGCCGCTCTTCAAAATGCAAAGCATGGAAGAGGCACTGAGCCGATCTGCTTCGGACCGCCAATTCAACGCGCTGCTGTTTGGGTCGTTCGCCCTGCTAGCCCTGCTGCTGGCTGCAGTTGGCCTCTATGGTGTTCTTTCGTACGGGGTCTCACAAAGGAAGAGCGAGATCGGCATTCGCCTGGCTCTCGGCGCAAGCAATTCGAACGTCCGCGGCCTGATTTTGAAGCAAGGAATGCTACCCGCCGCGATCGGTATTGGAGCCGGTTTGCTGAGTGCTCTCTTGCTGACGCAAGTGATGAAGAGCTTGCTATTCCAGGTCGCGCCCTCTGATCCTCTGACGTTCGTGATTATTCCGCTTTTCTTGTTGGCAGTTTCGGCATTGGCCTGCTATCTGCCTGCGCTCCGCGCTACCCGCATCGACCCAACGATCGCGCTGCGGACCGAGTGAAGCTCATTTCCAATTGACGCGCGCGACATCGGTCTCTGCGAAATCGTCGCCCTTGAATAAGAGTGGCTCGCCGGCAATTACTGCGGTCGCATAGGCCGCGCAATCGGCCATGTTCAAAGCCGCTAGATGGCGGCCTTTGCCGAAGCGCCTCCAGGCGGCCTGGGCTTCGAAAATGTGCTCACGGTCGAAGGCGACCGATTGGATCCCAAAATGCTGCATGATGAGTAGAGTTTCGTCCGCAGACTCCTCCCCTAAGCGGCTTTCCGCTACCATCAAGGTCTCGAACCAGTTCACGGCCGACATCCGCGGCGCATGGTCGGACGCAATGCGCTCCGCGAATCGCTTGGCCTCCGGCTCGCCAAAAATGATCGCCAGAATCGCAGAAGAGTCAATGACCATCAGCGGGGAATTCCGAACTCGTCGTAACCGATAATCTCGTCGGGGCTACGCGGATCGAGCACTGGACGAGAGGCGATGCGGTGCGCTATTTCCATCACGCGCTTTACCAGCCGTTCCTTATTCTGCTGCTCGAGTCGGGTTTGCGCTAGCTTGTCCTTAAGTGCTTCTTTGACAGCCTGCGTCATGCTCTGCCCCCTCAACCTGGCCAACTCTGCCGCCAGCGCATGAGTCTCTTCGTCTTTGATGTTCAAAATAGGCACGCCTTCCTCCTTTCCTCCTTCTTAGGATAGTCTCCTCCATAGCCGCGATTACAGATGCCCAGAAAAAAGAGCCCGAATGCTATCCTGTAACCCGATGACGAAGGTACAGACCACGTTCAAGCTCTCTCGCCCGCTCACAGATGGAGACTTGAAGAGCATCGCGCATGTGCATGTTGTTTACGGTATGTTCGCCCTTCGCGTCGCGCCCGCGGGCGATGAGATCTTCGTCGAATACGATGCGTCGCGCTTGTCGCCTAAAGAAGTACGCGGCACGCTCGAAGAGAACGGGCTTCCGATCGCGTAGGTGTTGGATCAGCTACTGCTTCGCCGTGCTCACCATCTTGCCTTCGATCACCGTTCCCACGCAGTGAGTAGAGTATTCGAACGGATCGCCATCGTACATCGCCACATCCCCGTCTTTGCCCGTCTCGAGCGATCCCACCCGGTTCGCGACGCCGATCATCCTGGCCGAATTGATCGTGATGCTTGCCAGAGCCTGATCGAAGGTTAGACCGTTCGCCGCCGCTACCCCTGCTTCAAACAGGATCACCCGCGTCTTCGGCACATAAGCTTCAAACCCGCTTTGCAGGGCAAACGGAATCTCTTTAGCTTGTAAATGCGCCGCTGTCTCGAAACTGATATTCTCCGTCTCGCCACTCGCCCGCTGCATGGTGGGATGAATAATGACCGGATACCCCGATGCCTTGATCTCATCGATCACCAGATCGCACTCCGCGCACCCGTCCAGAATCAGCTTGAAATTAAATTCTTTCGCTAGCCGTATGGCTGTCATGATGTCTCGTGCCCGGTCCGCTGAAATTAAGAACGGCATTTCACCGTTCAGCACCTTCACAAATGTTTCGGTCCTGATGTCGCGATCCCTCGGTTTGCCCGCATCCTTTAGCGGTTTCGCGTACGCCTGGGCCTTGATCAGGTCGCTTCTGAGTAAAGCTACTTCTTTCCCGCGCGTACCCGGACTTTTGCCGTGTTCCGCCAAGCCCTGCTGCCCGAGGCTTCCCGCCACCATTGCGGCCGGCACAATTACTGCTTCTTCCACCGTATTCCCGCGCGTTTTCACTATCATCGTTTGACCTGCGACCAGCGCACCGGGCGCATGCCCCGTGTTCATAGTCGTAACGCCAAAACTGCGCACCCACTCGATCAGCCTCTCATGGGGATCGTAAGCGTCAATGGCTCTCAGCTCGGGCTGTATGGGCGCGCTTTTCTCAAGCTCATCCTGATCTGTGGGCATGTTGAGGTAACCCGTTAAGCCTACTGTTGAGTGTGCATCCACCAATCCCGGCGTAACAATCTCGGCGGTCCGCGTCTCGAAGCCGGCCGGAATCTGAACCTGTGCAGCCGGACCAACCTTGCTGATCTTGCCGTTCTCGATCAAGACAACGCCGTCTTCGACCGGCTTGCCCGCCATCGTGTAAACGATTCTTCCACGCACCGCAATATTCTGCGCTGAACTCGCGAATGCGAGCAGTAACAGTGCGGCTACTGGCCTCATTGCTGGCCCTCCGCGTCCACGTCATCATCCGACCATTCTGGTGATTGATCGTGGCTCGCGCCTAAGCCACCCGTCGCGTAAATCCGGTCTTTCGGATCGTTCCGATCGAATACTTTGTTCCCCTCGATCCACGTTTCGAGCACGTGCGTATAGGTACTGAGCGGATCACCGGAAAGCACAATGAAATCGGCGTCTTTGCCCGCTTCGAGGGACCCGATACGGGATTCGAGCCCGATGATACGTGCATTCGCCATCGTCAACCCATAGAGCGCCTTATCTCGCGTCAAGCCGGCCCTGACCGCAAGGGCCGCCGAGCGCATCAGAAAGCGCGAATCGGTGATCGGATCATCTGTATGGAAGCCGAACAGCACGCCCGCTTTGTCGAGCGAGGCTGCGGTAAACAGCGCCGCATCTTTCGCCTCCTCCTTGCCGCCAGGGCTATCCAGCACGATGAGCGAAACCGGAACACGCGCTTTGGCAATCTCGTCCGCCACGACCCACCCCTCGCTCACATGATGAAGAACGACACTGAAGTGAAACTCCTGCGAGAGCCGGATGGCCGTCATGATATCGTCGCTGCGGTGCGTGTGAAAGTGCACCGTTCGCTTGCCGTCCAGCACCTCCACCAAGCCCTCCATCCGAAGGTCGCGCGGCGGCAGTTTCGTCGCGTCGCCTTTGGCTGCCAGCACCTTTGCCCGATACTCCTGAGCCTTGATGTACTCTTCGCGGTCCAACGCGGCAGATTTCCCTCTGGTACCGGGAAACGGCGGCGGTCGCCGCGAGTTCGTTCCGTTCGCCATCTTCATGCCGCCTGCGATGCGTCCCTCGGGCAGTATGATCAACATCTCATCAATCGTCTTTGCTGGGCGAAGCTTCAGATAGAGCGTTTGCCCGCTCAGCAAATGCCCCGACCCCGGCATCACATTCGCGGTCGTCACTCCCCCGGCGCGCGCTTTATCGAAATGCGCATCGCGCACATTGATCGAATCGAGCACGCGCACATCCGGCTGAATCGGTGCGCTGCTGTCGCCGCCTTCCGGTTCCCCAATGTGGCTATGCGAATCGACCAGCCCGGGCATAATGACCTTGCCTGAAGCGTCGATCTGCTTTGCATTCTGCGGGATTTGGGTTGTGCCTGTCGGCCCGACCGCAAGAATCCGGGCACCTTCGATTACCAGCACTCCTGAGGGAATCTCTGGACCTGCTATAGGAATGATTTTGGCGTTGGTGAAGGCAACAATATCCCGAGCTTGTAAACAGCCCAGAGCTAAACCGGCAATTATCGCCAACGATAGTGTGTACCGCATGTTTAAGAAGGTCGAGTGTAGCGCATCGTTCTCGAAGCGGCGAACCAGCAATGCGAGTATGTTGCGGTCCGCGAGCATCGGATTAAGATTACTTTTCTTTGACAACAAAACGAAAAACCCAAACGGCTCCGAACGAGTGCTGGTCCCTCTAAGCCGATCAGCGCTGTTCAGCAGGGGAACAGGGTCACTTTGAATCAAGTGTTAGGGCGCGCTGGCGTGCGTTTGCCAGGAGCACCTGGAACTGTGGCTCTCCGGCGAGCGGTTTGAGATTGGGATCCGTTTCCATGAACAGTACCGCATCTAGGCTCAATCCATGGTCGAGCGCGTCGCGTAGAAGCGAGAGTGCCTGGTCGTGTTGACCTTTTTGCGCCGCAACGCAGGCGAGATTATAGGTACTACCGGCCGTCTCGGGATGCTCGGGCCCTAGAACTCTGCGCTGAATTTCCCTGGTTTGCGAGAGCAACTGCTCTGCCTCGGGATAGAGTCGCATGTGCATGAGAGTGGTGCCAAGATTGTTCATCGACCGCAGCACTTCAGGGTGCTCTGGCCCAAGAGTACGCCGCTGAATATCTAAAGTGTCTCGGTACAGCTTCTCTGCTTCTGCGTAATGCCCCTCGTCGTCCAGAGCATCAGCCAGGCTGCGCATCGAGTTTAGAGCATTGGGGTGCTCCGGACCGAGGGCCTGACGACGAATGTCAAGGGCCTCGCGATCAAGTTTCTCTGCTTGCGCGTAGTCGCCTCCGTACCTACCGAGAGCTCCAGCAAGGTTGCTTAGCGACTGGGCCGTGTCGGGGTCGTGCGGACCTAGAACTCGCCGCCGAATCTCCAGGCCTTCACGGTAAAGCTTTTCCGCTTCCACCCCACGACCTTCTTCGTCTAAGGTATTGGCGAGATTGTTCATCGACATCATAGTGTCGCGGTGTTCTAGCCCGAGGACGCGACGCCGAATGTCGAAGGCCTTGCGATGCAGCTTCTCCGCGTCTGTGAGGTGGCCTTCAAACCTCAAGGTTTTAGCAAGCTCCTGCATCGAGCTCAGAGTGTCTGGATGCGGTTCGCCCAACATGCGACGCCGCAGGTAGAGAGCACGTTCGAATTGCCGTTGCGCGTCCGAATACAGGCCCAGGTCCAAGTATGTATCGCCGATCGTATGCCGTATCGATGCCTCGACCAGCAGTTGCTTCTTAAATTTCCCTTCGATGCGGGGCCGCCGCCCGATCCAGAGCGGTTCGCACCGTGAGATTCGGATCGGGCTTACGATCGAGTTGGGCTTGATTGCTTGCGCTTGCCTGAGCGAGCAGATCATTCTGCAGGAAGTCGGTCACCGCCTTGGCAGTGGCGGCCTCGCTAGTGGCGGCCTCCTCGGCACGCCGGGCTCGCATCGCTTCCCAGGTACTAGTGATGATACCCGCAATCAGCACAATAAAACCGCTGCTGCCCCGGCCACCAGCACTTTGTGCCTTCGGGCGAACTTCTGTACCTGGTAGGTCGTGCTTGGAGGTCTCGCTGCAATCGGCTCGTCCCTGAGATAGCGCTGAATGTCGGCCCCTAGCCCTGCCGCCGATGCATACCGTCGCGCTTTATCCTTGTCAAGCGCTTTGCCGACGATGGTCTCGATATCCCCTCGATAGCTACGACTGACCGAACTTAGTCGCGCCGGATCTTTCTCCCGAATCGTTTGCACTACCTCATGTACTTTACGGCTCATTGTGTACGGGAGACGGCCAGCCAGGAGCTCAAACAAAATCACCCCGACTGCGTACACATCACAGCGTGTATCCACTTCCAACGGATCACCCAGCACTTGCTCGGGGCTCATGTAGGCCAGCGTTCCAACAATCTGCCCTAAGTCGGTCTGGCGCGTGACCTGCGCATCACTGTCCGTCGCACGTGCAACGCCGAAATCGAGAACCTTCGGTTGGCCACTCTCGTCTACTAAAATGTTCCCCGGTTTCAGATCACGATGGATGATCCCACGCTGATGCGCGTGGTGGACAGCTTCACACACCTTGACCATGATCTCCAACCGCTGGCGCGTGTTGAGCCGGTGCAATTCGGCATACTCGAGCAGCGAGTTGCCCCGGATGAACTCCATCGCAAAATAGGGCTGTGGCCCAAATCCGCTGTCGGCAGTTCCGGCTTCATAGATCTGAGCGATACCGGGATGCTGCAGGCGCCCTAAGACTTGAGCTTCTCGCTCAAAGCGCCGAAGCAATTCGGGGCCGACTAAGCCTGATCTGATCAGTTTGAGCGCTACAGTGCGGCGCGGCTGGTCCTGCTCAGCCTCGTAAACAATACCCATTCCACCTTCGCCCAAAACACCGGCGATCCGATAGCGTCCGATCTGAGTGCTGGCGCCGTGCAACGCGCGCGGTGTAACCGGGGTGGGCTCCGTCTCCATCCCGACTGCGGGCCGATCCACTAAACGGTGTGAGCATGCGGCTCTTTCAAGCAGCCGTTGGACCGCCTTCTCGAGCTCGGCGTCGCCGTCGCAGACGGTTTCTATATAGGATTGTCGAGAAGCGGACGGCATTTCCATCGCCGCCTCGAAGATCTGACGGATCTGAGCAAACCGGTCAGGACTCGTAGCCTTCGACGAGGGCCACACCGTGTCCATACTGCTGTCTCTGTCGTTGCAATTATATATCCGTAATGCGACTTAACGACGGAGAAAATCGGTAAGTGGCAAGCCAAGTCCGGGTCAACTGGCGTTCCGGCTCACTCCTCGCGAGCCAAGGCTCCTTCGAGGAAGATCTCGGTACCGCGCGCCGCCCATGCCTTAATCTGCTTCTCGCTAAGCGGGTCCATCAGGCCGAGCAGGCTCTTCAGATGATAGTTGCCCATCATGAGTCCGAGAAATTGGCCGGCCAGCGCCTCTGGATCTCCAGACCGCAAGAGCCCTCTTTTTTGCCACTGGTCAATGCTTCGCCGAAGAAGCCGGATCATTCGCTCGGGCCCGGCCGAGAAAAATCTGGACGCCAACTCAGGGAAGCGTTGCGCTTCCGAAATCATGGCGCGGAAAAAGGCTCGGCCCTCCGGATCTGAAATGATCGTCAGGAATTGCTTTCCGACCGTGTTTAAAGCCGTCCTAGGGTCGAGATCCGCCAAGTCCATGGCGAGTAGCGGCCCAAGCTTGTCCGTGCACATTTTCTCAACAGTTGCCGCAAAAAGACCTTCTTTGCCGCCGTAATAGCTATAAAGCGTGGTTTTGGATCCGCCGACCTGTTCCAGGATGTCGTCTAAGCTGACGGCGTCATAACCGCGGTGGAGGAAAAGCTGCCGGGCAACGGTCAAGATCTCTTGCTGTTTCCTTTGCGCCCTGGTTTGTGAGATCAAGCTTGGATGCCTCGAACCTGCATCCTTGAGAGTACATGCTCTCACCAGCCGCCGCGCGTCTCAGATCTGGGCCGCTCGCCCGACGCGGAAAGCTCTTCGGTTGCCCGAACTTTGTCTCTGATACTTTCGAGCGTGCCGGTCATCGTCTGCCGCGAAAATCGCTGAATGACCGACGAAATCATCCATCGCACCGAAATTGGAACGCCTCGGCTCAAAGTTAATGTCTCAATTTCCACATACACCCCCCTACCCGCTTCACGGTAGCGCACAATCGTGAACATCTTTTCCACGTAGCCGTGGGAGGCGCCGAAAGGAACCAGGCGCTCCTCAGAAGAACCAGGGCTTTCAAGCTCATCCAAACTTGTCGCTTCCGTAATGCTGTATCCCTCGGTCGAACTCAGCTGGTGATAGCTGGATCGAAATACTCCTATCAGTCCCGCTTTTACTCCGAACCCTCTCTGCACCAGCTTGAGTTGATACGTGAAGTCGTCCTGCGTGCGGCTCACCAGTCTCGATTCAATTACCGCGGGTGTAAAGGTACTCGCGTACGAATCGTAGTCCTGTAACACTGATACAACATCTGACGGCCGAGTGTTCGGTATAGCTATAGCGCCCTTCCAATGATGGATGAGTCCAGACGGAACCGGAATCATTCTTCCCTGAGGCGGCCGCCCCGCGAGGTCCGCCTTTGCATTCCCGTTCTGCCCAATAGCAACGCGAAGAAGCCCTTCGGGACTGCAAATATCCTGAGCCAAGCCGGCCTTCGACTGCTGAACAAAATCATTCCAGGAAGAAAGTGTCGCGGGCGTTACTGTTGCAGGCTCGGAGCTTCGCGGCAGCAAGAAGATCAAACCAGCGATCGCAAGCCTGGCTGCGAAGAGTCTGCTGTTTCTTATGGCTCGTCTCATTTGAATACCGTACCGTTCAGTACTGTGATGAAGCGAAGAGAATCGCAGTTGCAGTCTTCACCCCGGAAATTGTTCTAGAAAGTTAGCGCGCTACTTCGCCTCTTGCCGGGTTATCCTCGGAAAGTATGATCGCCGGGCCCGGCATAGCCGTCGCTCTGAATAAAGAAGAGTCGCTGGCGCGCCGTCTCGCGCTACTGAGTATCATCGTGGGCGCGGCGCTCGCTTCAGCCAAGATCCTGGTCGGCATTCACGCGGGTTCCGCGTCGGTTCTCTCGGACGGACTGGAAGCGTCGAGCGATGTTCTCTCTTCCTCTTTCGTTTACGCCGGATTATGGCTTGCCAGCAAGCCGCCCGATGCAGAACATCCCTACGGGCACGGCCGCTACGAAACTCTTTCCGGCCTCGGGATGGGAGCTGTCTTACTTCTCGCGGGCGTCGCGATTCTTTGGCATGGAATTCATTCAGGCAATAACCAGACTAGTCTTCCGCTGTACGCGCTCTATCCTCTCTTTGCTTCCATCGTTCTTAAAGTTGCTCTGGCTTTCCTGAAATTCCGCGCCGCGCGGCGCATCGCCAGCATTTCTTTAGAAGCCGACGCCTGGCACGACATCACGGATCTGCTTTCGACGTCGATCGCGCTCATAGCGGTTGTCCTGACCCTACTCGATCCCACCCGCTTTGGGATGTCGGACCGAATCGGCAGCATAATCATCGGCATTCTGATTCTTTTTATTTCAGCGCGCGTGGTACGTCAAACGGTCGATCAGTTGGTCGACACCATGCCTCCCCCAAAGAAGATGGCTGAGATCCGGAACTCGGCCTTGAGCGTTCCTGGGGCGCTCGGCATCGAGAAATGCTTCGCTCGTCGCACTGGCTTGCATTACCACGTAGACTTGCATCTCGAAGTCGATCCAGGCTTGACGGTTCGCAAATCTCACGAGATCGCGACCGAAGTCCGATTCGCGATCAAGCGCGATCTTCCCTGGGTTGCGGACGTCTTGGTGCATGTCGAGCCTTCGCCACTCGTTTCCCACTCGGCCTTGAGGAGCTCTCCACTGAAATCTAAGCATGGAAAATAAGGAAATCGCGCGACTGCTCCATGAAACGGCTGACTTGATGGAGGTAGCGGGCGAGGATGGTTTCCGGATTCGTAGTTATCGCAATGCCGCGGCAGTCATCGTTAGCCATCCCGAACGCGTCGCCGATATCATCTGCCATCCCGATCGCAAGGTTACCGATATACCCGGCATCGGTAAAGGGCTCGCGTTTGTACTTTCCGAAATTTGTCAGCGCGGCTCTTTCGAACGGCGCGACGAGATGCTTGCAAGGTATCCCGCTTCCGCCTTGGAGTTGCTCAAAATTCAGGGGCTTGGCCCCAAAAGCATTGCTCTGCTTTATGAACATCATGGGGTAAAGACGGTCGACGATTTGGAGCGCATCTGCCGGGCGCAGAAACTCCGGGACCTGCCACGCATGGGAGCCAAGCTGGAGGAGAAGGTTCTGCGCTCGATCGAGTCGTATCGAAAGAGCGCCGGTCGTTTCCTCTTGAGCTTCGCGCGGTCTGTTGCCGATGAGCTTTCGGCGGATTTTCATCTCTTGACCGGCATAGAGAAGGTCGAGGCTGCGGGCAGTCTTCGCCGGGGCCGGGAGACTGTCGGAGATCTCGATCTGCTCGTTACCGGGCCGGGGGCCGCCACGGCGCTCGATCGCCTCGTCCGGCATCCAAAGACCCAGGAAGTTCTAGGCCAGGGTCCAAACAAAGCCAGTGTTACTTTTGGCCTGGATCGATTGCAAGTCGACGTGCGCGCTTTGCCGCACGAAAGCTTCGGCGCCGCTCTCCAGTACTTCACCGGCAGCAAAGAGCATAACGTTGTTCTCCGCACCAATGCCATCAAGCAGGGTCTCGGCCTGAACGAGTATGGCCTCTTCACCATCGAAGGCAACCAGCGGGTGGCTGGCGAAACCGAAGAAGAGATCTACCATCGCCTTGGGTATGCCTGGATTCCGCCCGAGCTGCGCGAAAACTCGGGTGAGCTCGAGGCTGCCCAAAATGGCGCGCTGCCGAAGCTGGTGGAACTTTCCGACGTGCGCGGCGATCTTCACATGCACACCACTGCCACGGACGGAAGGGCTAGCTTACGCGAGATGGCCGAAGCTGCCGCTGCCCTTGGCTATGAGTACATCGCGATTACCGATCATTCGAAGGCGCTCGCCATGTCGAATGGCCTGGATGAGGAGCGAGTAGTGACATTTGCGCGGCAGGTGCGCGAGCTAAATCGCGAGGGCCTTCCGCTGCACGTCTTTTCCGGCCTCGAGTGCGACATCCTGCGTGATGGCGCCACGGACATAGCCGAAGATGCTCTAGCCGAGCTGGATCTGGTGATCGGAAGCGTCCACAGCTATTTCAATCTTGAGCCCGCTGAAATGAGCGATCGGCTGGAGCGTGCGATCGAATCACCCAACATTCGCATTCTTGGCCACGGAACCGGGCGCATGCTGTTGCAGCGCGATTCCTACCCTTTCGATTTCGAGCGGATTGCCCAAAGAGCCGCTGAACGCCAGGTGTTTCTCGAAATAAATGCCAGTCCCGAAAGGCTGGATCTTCCTTCCCACTTGGTGCGGGCCGCCAAACGTTTTGGATGCCGTTTCGCGATTTCTACCGATGCCCATCGTCAGTCGCATCTCTGTAATATGCCGCTCGGGATTATCACCGCTCGCCGCGGCTGGTTGGAAGCAGCCAACGTAGTGAACACCGCGTCCCTGGCCGAGTTTACATCCCTGATCGCCTAAAGCGAGTCGTTTTAGCCGCGGGGAATCGATGCTTGTCCCTCTGCTAAACTGTGGCCGATGGCGAACCTAAACGAGACTAATCGCAGCACTGTCCTACAGGGCAACCCTTTCAAACTGGATGGCCCGGAGCTAAAAGCGGGCGACAAAGCGCCGGATTTCGAGGTAGTCGACAGTTCTCTGCAAAAAGTGGATCTAGCCAAAACGGGCAATGGAGTGCGCATCTTCAGCGTGGTTCCCTCCCTCGATACGCCAGTCTGCGACGCTCAAACGAAGCGCTTCGAAGAGGCCACCGGCCAACTGCCTGATGTAAGCATCTACACAATCAGCATGGATTTGCCATTTGCGCAGAAGCGCTGGTGCGGAAACTACGGCGTAAAGAATGTCTCCATGCTATCGGACCACAAAAGCGCATCATTCGGGGAAGCCTACGGAACTCTTATTCCAGACATCCGGATTGAAAGCCGTGCGATCTTTGTAATAGATGAGGATAACAAGATTCGTTACGTGGAGTACGTGAAACAAGTTGGCGATCACCCAAACTACGAAGCGGCATTGGAAGCGGCCAAGACTGCTCGGAAATAAGTTGCCGCCGCTTCGAAAGCGACTGCGCCGCGCAACTTAGAAATGTGCTCCAGACGAGCGCTGGAAGCCTGCCGGCAGCGTGGCCGTAAGAAACCAGAATCCCTCAATTGCGCGGACGACGTTCACATAGTCGTTCAGATCGCTCGGCTTTGCAATGTAGCAGTTAGCGTTTAGCGAGTAAGCATCGCTGATGTCCTCATCCGCACGCGAACTCGTCATCACCAGCACCGGGATTTGCCGTAATTCCGGTGAGGCCTTGAGTTCTGCCAGCACTTCCCGGCCATTTTTTCTGGGCAGGTTGAGATCCAGCAACACTAGATCTGGACGGGGCACACCGCCCGACACGGACCTATAGAGGTAATCCATGGCCGCGATCCCGTCTTCTGCGACAGTTATGTGCAACGTCGCGGGTGTCTCTTTTAGAGCCTCTTGGATTAGCCGGACATCGCTCGGCGAATCCTCTACCAGCAAAACTTCAAGTCGCTTCATCCGCGAGACCCCTGCGTAGGCTCTAGCAACTTTAGCTCCACTCTTAAGAGTTCTTAAGTATGTGCTAATGAAGCGGCTCATATAATGAAAATCTCTTGATGGCGTAATTACGATCAAAGTAGATCTTCAGAACGGCAAAAATTTCCCATGCCGGTTAGGACCTGGGTGCTCGACGGTACGGCATTGACATGTTGCTAAAGGCTTTCATATCATTAACATTGCTTGGCATTTCGCGCAGCGGATGCAGATTAGAGCGTTGGGAGCTTCCTTGATAAAGCTGGACATTATTAATGAGGTAGTGAACCGCACCGGCATAACAAAGACAAAAGCCGAGATGGCTGTCGAAACTGTCTTTGAGAGCATGAAGAAAGCTCTCACGGATGGCGACCGGATCGAGCTACGCGGTTTCGGCATCTTCAACGTGCGCCCCAGGAAAACCGGCATTGGCCGCAATCCAAGAACGGGCGCCGAGGTCGCGATTCCTCCCGGCAAGGCGGTGCGCTTCAAACCGGGAAAAGAACTGCAGACCCTTTAGCCGGATTCATGTGCTTCAGCCGGAGTTTAGCCAACCTATCCAGAACTTAGAACGGCCGGTTGTCTCTAAAACGAGTTCCTGGCCAAGAATTCGCTCATGGGCGTTGCACATTCTCCTTTTTCTGGCAACGCTCCTTACCAGTACTGCGTTCGGATCGGCTCTGGTCGAGAGTTTTGCCCGGAACCGCCCGTTGAATCTAGACGCGCTGGTCGACTGCTATTTCAGACTCGCTCATCTCGACCGGGGCATCTGGACTGGCCTTTCCTTCTCGATTCCCCTGCTCACCATACTCCTTGCGCACGAACTTGGCCATTACCTGGAATGCCGAAGGAGGAACGTAGAGGCGAGTCTTCCTTACTTTTTACCTTCGCCCTCGCTATTTGGAACCTTCGGCGCTTTCATCCGGATCCGGTCGCCCATATATAACCGCGAAGGATTGTTCGATATTGGCATCGGAGGGCCGCTTGCCGGATTTGTTACGCTCCTTCCCTTCTTGTTAATCGGCATGACTTTGTCGCGGGCTGTTTCCAGCTCTTTTCCCGCCGATTCGATTTTCTTCGGGACGCCGCTCGTGTTGCGGATAGCAGAGCAGATCCGTTTCCCGGGCTTACCTGCGGCCCAAATTCTGCTTCACCCGATGGCAATGGCGGCATGGGCAGGCCTCTTCGCGACTGCTCTGAACCTTCTGCCGATCGGGCAACTGGACGGAGGCCACATACTCTACGCAATCGGGACCGAGCACTGGCATCGCCGCATTAGCTTTGCGTTCATTCTTCTGCTCGCCGTGGCGGGCTTTTTCTACTGGCCGTGGTGGATCTGGGGAATCGCCATGTTCTTCTTCGGCCGCCGGCACCCGCTGGTTTACGACAACGCGGGGCTGTCTCGGGGACGGCTTGTGCTAGGCGCCGCAGTGCTAATCATATTCATTTTTTCCGTGACGATCGTTCCGGTACGCAGTATTTGAATCGATTGTGGAATGAAAATCTCGGCGGCGATCATCACGTTTAACGAAGAAAGGAACATCGCTCGCGTAATTGAAAGCCTGCGCTGCTGCGACGAGATCCTGGTGCTCGACAGCGGATCCAACGACCGCACTGTCGAGATTGCCGGTAAACTCGGGGCCCGCGTAGTCGAAGCTTCCTGGCACGGGTATGCGGCGCAAAAAAACATCGCGGTTGAACTTGCCCAATATGATTGGGTCCTCTCGCTCGATGCCGATGAAAGTTTAAGCGAAGCGCTCGAAGCGGAGATCTGGCAGATCAAAAAAACCGGCCCCAACTTTGATGGCTATACGGTCCCGCGCCTGGCGCAGTACCTTGGACGGTGGATCCTGCACGGCGGGTGGTATCCGGACCGCAAGATTCGCCTCTTCGATCGAACCAAGGCAAAGTGGGTCGGCAGTTTCGTGCATGAATCCGTGAGGGTCGACGGAACCGTCGGACATCTGCAGTCCAATCTGTTGCATTTCACCTGCAGCTCAATTTCGGAACACCTCCGAACCATGGACCGCTACACAACTCTAGCGGCTCAGGAAATCGCGGCGCGCCAGAAGACCATATCACTCTCCCGTCTGCTATTCGACCCTCCCTGGACTTTCCTGCAGACTTATCTCCTGAAGCTCGGATTTCTCGACGGAGTGGAAGGCTTGGCGATCGCCTACATGGCCGCGTTTTATAACTTTGCGAAGTATTCGAAAGCCAGGCTTATGCTCCCCGGCCGGAAGCTTTAGAGTGCACATTCTGCATATCGACCTCGGACGCGAAATGCGCGGCGGCCAGCGCCAGGTCTTGATGCTGATGGAAGGGCTGCGCGACATCGGGCATAGTTCCGAACTGCTTGCGCGCCGACGCGGCCCCCTGTATCGAGCAGCGCAAGCCCTGCATTTCCCTGTCGCGCCGGCCAGCTTGAAGAGCTTGATGGCGCGATCGCGGCGGGCAGATCTGGTTCACGCGCACGATGCACGCTCACACTCCTTTGCCGCTATCGCCTCACGGCAGTCCTTTGTGGTCTCTCGCCGAGTAGCCTTCCTCCCCAAGGACGACTGGTTTTCTAACTGGAAGTACCGCCGGGCACAACGCTTCCTTGCAGTCTCCGAGTTCGTCGCCGGGGAACTCAAACGAGCCGGCGTACCTGCTGAAAGAATCGACGTGGTTTACGACGGAGTACAGGCTGACGTCAATCCAGCTCACGAAACAGGAAGCGGCGCTAGCATCGTTGCGCTGGCGTCCAGAGACCCACTGAAAGGCCGGGATCTTGCGGAGAATGCTGCTGCCATTGCGAACGTTCCGCTCGTGTTTTCCGAAGATCTCGCAGGTGACTTACAGCACGCGTCGATGTTCCTGTACATCACGCGTTCCGAGGGTTTTGGGTCCGCCGCTCTCCTCGCTATGAGTTTCGAACTGCCGGTTATTGCAAGCCGCACCGGTGGGCTGCCGGAAATCGTAGTCGATGGAGATTCCGGCCTGCTGGTAGAAAATCACCCGTCCGCCATCGCGGAAGCGATACTCAGATTGGTGAAGGATCCTAAGTTTGCTCGCGCGCTCGGCCGCAATGCCCGCGCCAGAGTCGAACAGAGGTTTACCGCGAAGCACCTCGTCGCAGGCACGCTCAACAGTTACCGGCGAGCGTTGGCCGGGTGATATGGAAATTCTGTCCTTGCCCCTGGCTTTTGTTTTCGGTCTCCTTTTGGGCAGTTTCTTGAACGTTTGCATTTACCGCATTCCGCGCGACCTCTCGGTCGTCACTCCCCGCTCGTTTTGCCCAGAGTGCGGCGAGCAGTTGAGCTGGCTGCAGAACGTCCCGGTGGTCAGTTATGTTTTCCTAAGCGGCCGCTGCCGCCGGTGCGGACAATCGATCGGGATCCGGTATCCGCTGGTCGAAATCACTACGGCGATTCTCTTTTTGTTTACTGCGATGAAATTTGGCGCATCACTGGTCGCATTGAAATGGATCATTTTCGAATCCCTGCTGGTAATTCTTTTCTGGACAGATCTTGAAGAACGCATACTGCCGGACGAGATCACTCTCGGCGGTGGCTTCGCGGCGCTGCTGTTAGCCGCTTTTGTAGCCGTGCCGGGTAGTTTGGGGGCGATGCTTCAGCCGAATTGGCCGGTGAGATGGCAGTCACTTCTGAACGCCTGCCTCGGAGGGCTGCTGCTAAGCCTTCCCGTCTGGCTCGTCGGAGCGGCTTACGGACGCCTCCGGAAACGTGAGGCGCTAGGCTTGGGCGATGTGAAACTGCTGGCCATGCTTGGCCTATTCCTAGGCCCGGAAAATGGCTTGTTCGCTCTCTTGATCGGCGCTGTCACCGGTTCTATCGCCGGCATAGCGATCCTGCTCTGGACTAAGAAGGATGCCAGATCTTACGAAATGCCTTTTGGCAGTTTCCTGTGCGCCGGCGCCATGCTGATTCCCTTCCTTTCTGAGCGCTGGCCGTCACCTCTTGCTGTACCATAGGGCTTTACGTTATGAAGGAACTTTTCGAGGCGCTTTCTCCGGGTGACCGGGAATGGCGCGTCGCAACGCAACTTGATCCGAAGCGTTTGCCGGCTCATATTGCCATCATTATGGACGGCAACGGGCGTTGGGCCCGCCAACGTAATTACCCCAGAATTCTGGGCCATAAAGCCGGCGTCGACCCGGTAAGAACCGCTGTAGAAACCTGCGCTCAGCTGGGTCTCGAAGCATTAACCCTTTACGCTTTTTCAGTTGAAAACTGGAAACGGCCGCGGCATGAAATCGAAGGTCTTTGGCGCTTGCTCTGCGTCTATTTGCGGCGCGAACTGCCTAATCTGATGCGCAACGATATTCAACTATCCGCGATTGGCCGGCTGGAGTCTTTGCCCGCTGCTGTTCAGGGGGAGTTGCAGTCCGTGATGGACAAAACCGCTCAAAATCGCGGCATGCGCTTGAATCTCGCGATTAACTATGGGGGCCGCACAGAACTCGTCGATGCCGTAAACGCGATGCTCGAGAATGCCCGCCACGAGGGCAATCTGGAAGCTCTCGAAATCACCGAAGAGGCGATTTCCGCCCACCTTTATACGGCTGGCCTAAAGGATCCGGATCTCTTGATTCGCACTTCAGGTGAAATGAGAATCAGCAACTTCCTGCTTTGGCAGATTGCCTATGCGGAGCTGTACGTTACCGAGACGCTCTGGCCTGATTTCACCCGGCTGGAACTCCTGGAAGCGATTGCGGATTATCAAAACAGGGACCGCCGGTTTGGCGGCTTGACGCGCACCTCGCCGGCTTCTCTTGAAGCCTCGCCTTTTATGCTTGAAGAAGAGGTTCTAGAACTCCCCTTGGCCTAAAGCCCTTACGTATAGTGGGACTCCTTTCTTCATGAATCGCCTGATCACGGCCATCGGGCTGATTGTGTTCGCGGTATACCTCGTCTTCCTGGCTCCTGGTTTCGTCTTCGCTCTGGGCGCGCTTGCCATGAGCGTGCTCTGTTACCGCGAATACTCGGCTCTGGTTGTCGCGCATCACATTTCGAACCCGGGCTGGCTGGGAATGCTCGGCGGGATCTGTATTTTGTTTTGGCCGCAATTGACTCCCTCCGGCGGCCCCTTGCCTCTCCTAGCCGTGTTCGGCGTCATTGTTTTCATTGCGGCTCTGAGGTTCTCGAATCTTGGCGGTATTCTCCCCTACGTTTCCTGCACGGTCCTGGGAGCCCTCTACACCTTTGCGCCTTGGCGTTTTTCTATCGATCTGCGCAGAGAAAGCGTTCACCTGCTGTTTTTCGCGCTAGCCATGAACTGGGCGGGTGACTCGCTGGCCTTCTACGCCGGCCGCCGATTTGGAAAGCATCGCCTCGCGCCCGTTATTAGTCCTAACAAAAGCTGGGAAGGAGCCGTGGCATCCGTTGCCGGCTCGGTTCTCTTTGGACTGCTCTATCTTGGTCACTTCCTCCCTCAGCTCGCGTGGTGGAAAGTCATAGTATTCGCCATCGCGGGTAACATCGCCGGCCAGCTAGGGGACTTGGCGGAATCCGCCATCAAGCGGGGCGCTGGCGTCAAAGATAGCGGCAACTTACTGCCGGGTCACGGCGGCATGTTAGACCGAGTCGATAGCAGTCTATTTACCTTGCCGGTAATTTCCGTTCTCTACTCGAGTATCTCCTAAGAAGCTAAGTTTCTAATTGGAGTGATTGCCGTTCCCATTTTCGGAGTTTAGAAAGTGTGCCAGGAAGGATGTGTCGAATTTTCCCGCGACGAAGTCTTCGTCGCACAGAATGCGATCATGCAAAGAAACACTTGTGTGGATGCCTTCGATCACGAACATACTTAGCGCCCGCCGCATACGAACGATAGCTTCCTCACGATCCTTGCCGAAGGTGATTAGCTTCGCCACTAACGAATCATAGTAAGGTGGGATTATTCCGTCGGTATAAGCTGCGGTATCTACCCGGACTCCAATCCCGCCCGGTAGATTCAAGCCGGTGATGCGTCCCGGAGAGGGAGCGAACGTCCGCGGATCCTCCGCATTGATCCTACACTCAATAGCATGCCCGACCAGTGTCACCGGGTGCTCTAAGATATCGCACAGTGTTTCGCCGCTTGCGATTCTAATTTGAGCTTTGACCAAATCGATCCCGGTTACAAACTCAGTAACAGGATGTTCTACCTGGATCCGCGCATTTACCTCTATAAAATAGAGACTTTGCTGCCCGTCCATCAGAAATTCTACTGTTCCGGCGTTGGTGTAGCCGATGGTCTTCATGGCCACGCGCAACCGGTTCGAGATCGCGGCTCTGAGCTCAGGACTCATCGATGGAGAGGGGGCCTCTTCGATCAGCTTCTGATGACGGCGCTGGATGGAGCACTCGCGTTCGCCCAGCACTTCCACGTTGCCGTGTTCGTCCGCTAGAATCTGAAATTCTATATGCCGGGGCGCCTCGACAAGCTTCTCCATGTAGACATCGCCGCACCCGAAAGCGGCGGCAGCTTCCGATTGCGCTTGCGCCAGCATAGGAGGCAGCTCAGATTCCGAACGAACCACTCGCATGCCGCGGCCACCGCCCCCTGCGGCTGCCTTGAGCATGATCGGATAACCGATCTTGGCTGCCAGGTCGAGCGCTCCCTCGGTATTGTTCAAGATTCCCTCGGAACCAGGCAGAATCGGAACGCCCGCCTGCTGCATGATTGCCCGCGCCCTCTGCTTGAGTCCCATCTGGCGAATCACTTCCGGCTTCGGGCCGATGAATTTTATGCCAGACAGATCGCAGACTTCGGCGAAATCGGCGTTCTCGCTCAGAAACCCGTATCCCGGATGGATCGCATCGACATTAGTGATCTCCGCGGCACTCATAACCGAGGCGATATTCAGGTAACTGAGGGTGCTCTTTGCCGGTCCGATACAGATCGCCTCATCGGCAAATCGAACATGCAAGCCGTGCCGGTCCGCCTCTGAGTAGACTGCCACCGTCTTGATCCCCAAGTCCTTGCAGGCGCAGATCACGCGGAGCGCAATTTCCCCGCGGTTCGCGATCAGGATTTTTCGAAACATTCTTGTTCAGCTGAGTCTTTCTCAAACAGGACGAAGCGTGAAAAGCGACTCGCCGTACTCCACCGGACGTCCGTTCTCGACGTGCTTTGCCACTAGAACGCCGGCGACCTCCGCCTCGATTTCGTTCATCAACTTCATGGATTCAATGATGCACAGTACTTGTTTGGGTTCGACCCGATCGCCAACTTTAACAAAAACGGGCTCGCCCGGTGAAGGAGCATCGTAATAAGTGCCGACAATCGGAGACTTGATCAGCAAGGTCTGTTCTTCTTCGCTTGGGGCAGGCGTGGCGGAGGAAGTAGAGCCGCCCTGCTGTGCCGGTACCGGAGCGGACGCCGATGTTAAAGCCTGGCTCGCGGCGGGCGCCAGCGATACGGGGAGCACAGCGGGCAAGACCACCTCCTGGTTTCCCGGTTGAGCGCTGCGGATTCGGACGCGATTCTCCCCGAGCTGAACCTCCAACTCGGCGATCCCCGTTTCGCGCACAACCTCGATCAATTTCCTGATTTCGTCTATGGTCATGGTCTGCTTGAGCCTCGGCCGGCTTGGCCCATCGTTAGAGGACCACGAGTTCTTTGCCCGTAGGCGTCAGAACCTCGCATCCACGCGCGGTGATTACTAGTGTGTCTTCGATGCGAATTCCGGCGAGCCCTTCCTGGTAAACGCCCGGCTCAATCGTAATCACCATTCCCGTTGCAAGCTTTGTCCTTTCCTTTCGTCCGATCCGCGGCGGCTCGTGTATTTCCAAACCAAGCCCATGTCCGGTCGAGTGAACAAACAGCTTATCTAATCCGTATCCGCGCAACACCTGTCGTGCGGTCCGGTCCACGTGAGCGCAGGAAACACCGGGCCTTACTGCGTCGATCGCCGCGAGCTGGCTTTCCAGCACGGCCTTGTACATCCGGCGGACCTTCGCATCCAGCTTACCCAAGGCGTGAGTGCGCGTCATGTCGCTGGCATAGCCAGCCACGTTCGCGCCCATATCAACCAATAATAGTTGATTCATCTGAATCGGGTGGTTCGTCGGATGCGCATGCGGCAAGGCGCTGCGCTCCCCGGAGGCCACGATGGTGTCAAACGCCTTGCCGTCTGCCCCGAGCAGCCGCATCCGGTATTCGATCTCCGCCGCGAGGTCGATTTCGGTCATGGACGGCCTGAATTTTTCGAGGGCTTGCTCCAGTGCAATCGAGTTCAGCCGAACGGAAGCTTTGATGGTTCCGATCTCGGCGGGCGATTTGATCATCCGCAGACGCTCGACTGCCTCGGCTAACGGCTTCAGCCGTACGCCTCGCAGTGAGCTCTTCAGAGCGCCGTACTCATAGAAGCTGATCCGATTTTGCTCGAAGCCGAGCGTGCGCACTTTCAGGCGTTTCATCCATTTGGCTATCTCGGAGGTCAGTGGGCCCTTGGCAATTTTGACGTCACAGTCGGATTCCAGCGGCGCTTGCGCGGCGTACCGGGGGTCCGTGAAGAGCAGGGTTCGGTCCTGCAGGACGAGCAGGGCGCCCTTGCTTCCTGTGAAGCCGCTTAGATACTGCACATTGGAAAGCGCTGTGACAAGAAAGGCTTCTAGCTTCTGCTCGTGAAGAGTGGCTGCCAGACCTTCCCGCCGGCCAGCAAATTCGGACACCGGTTCGCGATTCGCCATCTATGGTTCGAGCAGCACTTTGCCGATGGTTTGCCTTGCCTCGAGATCCCGGTGCGCCGATGCCGCGTCTGCTAGTTTGTACTTTTTGTGAACTCGTAACGTGAGCCGCCCTTCGGCGATCCATTTGAACAATTCCGACGATCTCCATTTCAGTTCGGCGGGATCGCTAATGTAATCGGCGAGCGACGGCCGCGTCAGAAAGAGCGAACCCTTTTGCGATAACACCAGCGGATCGATTTCGCCAATCGGGCCGCTGGACTGCCCGAAGCTTACCAATAAGCCGCGCGGCCGCAAACAGTCCAGGCTCTTGGCGAAAGTCGATTTCCCGACCGAGTCGTAAACCACATCGACTCCCGCGCCAGCCGTGATTCGTTTTACTTCGGCGACAAAATCGTGCTCCGTGTACCGGATTACGTGGTCCGCGCCCATGTCGCTTACCAGCTTCGCTTTTTCCACCGTGGAGCAGGTACCGATCACATTCGCGCCGGCAATCTTCGCAAGTTGTACGATCAGCAGCCCTGCGCCACCAGCGGCCGCGTGCACCAGGCAAGTCTGTCCTTTCTGCAAACGAAAAGTGGAACGGGTCAGGTAATGCGCTGTCATGCCCTGCAGCATGACCGCCGCGGCGTCGTCAAAGCTGACCGCGTCCAGCAAGTTCACCAGGAACTGCTGTGGAACAGCGGCGTACTCGGCATAAGAGCCGCGGGACATAGCGTAGGCGACCCGCGCCCCAATACGCAAAGCCACTCCCTCTCCCACCGCGGAAATCGTTCCTGCGCCCTCACTGCCGAGCTTTACAGGAGTTTCTGGAGCCTTGTAAAGCCCCTGACGAAAGTAGATGTCGATGAAGTTCACGCCGATGGCTGCAAGTTTAACGAGCGCCTCGCCCTTCTGCGGCTCGGGCCGGGGAAGATCCAGATATCTTAGGTTTTCAGGACCGCCCACGGGATCGGCAACAACGGCTTTCATACCTAGCTGATTCTACGATGGTACAGGCGCAGGGGCTTTCGCCCAAAAGCCACTTAGTTGTGCTGTTCCATTCACTCTCACTATGTAACCGGCACATACCCGCGGCGCGGCGGCCAGAAAGTGTTCGCGCCACCACTACGGGCACTTGCGAAAGCGGAAGTTTGCAGGGACTCTAGCAAGTCAAGGAAAGGCAGGGTCCAAGAACCGGTCTTACGCTGGGCTGACCGCCTGGTTAATGGGTTCGATGCGGTAACCGAGTGCGGTGAGTTCGCGGATCATTTTTGAGGTACGGGTCCGTTTCGATTTGGCGCTCACGGCCGGGCCTTGTTCCTTGTAACGGATGCCTTGGTGCAGGATCTGCCAGACCAGCCGGCAAAGCCGATATGCGATAGCCGAGATGGTTTCTTGGTAGGACCGGCGGCCTTTTAGACGGCGCAACACAAGCTCGAATCCTTCCTTCAACCTCAATCCCAGCATGCAGCCTGATTCAGAATGCGGCGCATGTTGCGGTTGCCTTTCGGCACGCGGGTGCTCTTCGATACGTTCGCGCTCTGTTCTTCGCCTGGGCAAAACTCCGACCCACGAGGACAGGTGTTTCTCGGAAGGAAAAACGGCCGTGGGGCCGATTTCGGCGATGATCTGCTGCGCGGACTCCACGCCCAACCCGGGCACTTCGGCCATCCGCTGTACCGCTTCCTGGTGCTGCTTCAGTAGCGCGGAGATCTCTTTATCGAACTCGTTCATGTGGCGTTCGAGCAACGCCAGTTCTTCCAACGTCATCTTCAGCAGCCGACGGAAAACGCGGTTCAGTTGACTGCAGACCCCGAGCAAATCGCGCAATTGTTCCTGGCTGGCACGCAGCCAGGGTGGGCCACGGCAGCTATCGCCGCAAAACGATGAGCGCATCCTGGACGCCACGGGCTTTGAGATCGTTCAAAACCTTGAGCCAGAAGGGCGCCCCTTCGGTTTCTTCGATCCAGAGGCCGAGCACTTCCTGTTTGCCGGAGGCGCTGACGCCCAAAACGGTGTAGACACATCTCTTGAGCACGCCTTTGTCGGTGCGCACCGCTACACGTAACCCATCGACAAAGACGATCGGGTAGACACGTTCGAGCGGCCGGGTCTGACACGCGACGATCTGTTGTTGGAGCTCCTCAGTGGTGCGCGAAACGAATTGCGGCGAGATCTCCACGCCGTAGATTTCTTTGACATGCTGCTCAATCTCGCGCGTCGTCAGACCGCGGGCATAGAGCGAGATGACGGCTTCGGAAAAGTTGCCCAACGGAGGTTTGGCGCGTGGCCACGATTTTGGGTTCGAAGTGCCATGGAGCTCTTACGTTTCTTTTTTCTCGGTTTCAGGTGAGTCCACCAGATTCAGGCCCGGTCGAGTCAGCGCTTCTTATGGGAGCTTCGGTCGCCCCCTTCGGGCTCCCTTCGCCCCACAAAACAGCTGCTGCTAGCCTATCCAAGCCCAAAACAATTTACACAGATAATGTTACATCGCCGTTGCTTTTGGAGAATCGAGTGTTAGATAAATTCGCCCCCCTCAACCGGGCAGTCGGCCCTGCTGGTAACTCGCATCCTTTCCTCCACAATGACTTTCTAATGAACAAGATCCTTCTTACTTTCCCTATCGTGGCAGCCTCGCTCTCGGCCCAAATGGTTGGTTTGCTGGGCTCGCCACGGCACTTAAATACGGGCGCTTACACCTTGGGGTGACACCTGGATGTTTACTTGGTCCGACGACGGCAATTACTGCGCCACGCTCTATGGCGGCGGCGTTCGCCTGTATTCCCGCCGGGCGGCCGACATGTGTGATCTGCCCAACTTTGACGTGCCCCTCGAACGGGCAAAACGAGTCTCTTCAGAAGAGCTACGATCATGGCCTGACGTGGTGCAATACACGCATTCAGCTTTTACGAGCTGGCCTTCGGACTTCCGGCTTCTACATTCTTAGGTCCTGACTTCGCAGCTTCCCGACCTGGCAAACCTGCAGCCCGGCCAATACATGATGCTTGTTGGCGAGCGCCAAGAGCTCAACATTCGGCGTGGGGGTTACGATCAAAACGGCGTTTACAGCGCTCCGCATCCTTGGGGGCTATGGACGCGGTCAAGTGTATTTCCGGATGATGAGAGTATTACGAGTTGTACCGGCATCATTCCAGGCACTGTGCAAACCATCGCACCCGACAGGGTGACGGTCTCGGCGGTCTGCAATGGCAAGTATTCTGATTCAGGCCCAGGGGGAGTCTCGTCTCTGTCAAACGGCTATTCCCTTCAGCTTGCGACCTTGTCGCTGCGTTTGACAGGTGCAATGCCGCAATGTCACAGGCGAGCTTGCAAACGCAACAGAGTACCGTGCAAACAGGACTGAAGCAGGAACTCCGATTCCTTTCTTCAATCCTGCAGTGTCAAACGCTCATTCCTGATTCGTCAGGCAATGGTCGTTATGCAAGCGGAACAAGCCCGAGTGTGTACACCCCGGAGGACTGGCCTCGTCGACGGGCAGGATTACGACGTCAATAGCGGCTTAACCTATGCCGGGAAGATTTCACTATCTTGCGGCATTCCGTCAATTCGGCCCCTTAACTTATCGTCAACCAAGATTACGTCGCGATTTCACACAGAACTGCGGAAAAGCTCCCCTTGCCAGGGTCGTACTTGAAACCGATCTTCGAAGCCGTTTGCATCCGGCTTATCGTTCTGATGCGGAGGCCGCAGCAAAGCCCGGTGCCCTGCCGCGAAATTTACACAGAATTTGCAATTAGCCAACAATTGGCGGCCCGTTGAAGACGTATGGTGCAAATGCCGGCACCGCTCCGCGAAAAGGCGCCGGCGAAGCATTTCCCTCCGAAAGGTTGATCAAATATGAAACGTGCAGTAACCCTCGTGTTCCCGGTGATCCTCTTCTCCGCCCTGGGGTCGGCAGAGCAGAGTGCTAAAGAACCGCCACTGCTCTCGCAACTTCCGCATGCTATCTCGACCGTTCCGGCCAACGGCGATCTCAATCCCTACGGCACGGCCTTCGTGCCGCGAAAGTTCCGCGAAGGCGGTCCGCTTGAGCCGGGCGATCTCCTGGTCTCGAACTTCAATGGCGCGAGCAACCGTCAGGGTACCGGCACTACCATCGTGCGCATCGGGCGGAAGGGCACAACCTCGCTGTTTTTCCAAGCCCAAGCGCCTGCCGGCTTGACTACCGCGTTAGGAATTCTTCGCGCAGGGTTCGTGATTGTTGGCAACCTCCCCACTCGCGACGGAACCTCGGCAACCATCGGCCGGGGCTCGCTCATTATCATCGACTGCCACGGCCATCAAGTTGGCGAGTTGAAAGACAAACGCCTGCTCGACGGGCCTTGGGACCTGACCGTTCAGGATGAAGGCGATTGGGCCCACATCTTCGTTTCGAACGTAATCAGCGGGACGGTAACGCGCCTGACCCTTCGCTTCGAAGGCGATGGCTTTGAGGTCAGCGAGATGACCCGCATTGCATCAGGATATATGCATCGATTCGATCCCGCGGCGCTCGTCATCGGTCCAACAGGTCTTGCTTACGATCGGCAGAGCGACACTCTGTTCGTGGCCAGCACTGGAGACAACGAAGTGTTTGGCATTGAGGATGCCGCAAGCCTTAGCGGGGATCAGGGCCGGGGTAACGTTGTGGTTGATGACCCGCAGCACCTGCATGGCCCATTGGGGTTGGTCAGAACCCCCTCTGGTCACTTGATTATTGCGAATGGCGATGCGATCAATCCCGATCCCAGTCATCCGAGCGAGCTCGAAGAGTTCTCCGCGCAAGGCGAGTTTCTCGCGAGCTATCCGGTAGACACTGTGCCGGGAGCGGCCTTCGGTATCGCGCTGGCCCGGCATGGCGACGACCTGCGTTTCGCCGCGGTTGACGACAACACAAATACGGTCACCATTTGGCGCCTCGATTTTTAGTAATACTAGTACGGCCCTTTTGCCGTTTCATTCAGTCGCTGTGCTATTCTCGCCCCAAGCTTCGTTGGCTTCGGAGTAAGTAGTTTCTCGCAGGAAATTCTTACGTGAGGTGCGGGTGGAATGGCATTGACGCGAACGCGGACGACGGCGCTTTCGGCGCTTTTCCTATTTTCTTCGGGGCTCTTGCTCTCCCAGGTCGACACGGGCTCGATCCTCGGCTCCATCAAAGACACCAGCGGCGCGTTCATTCCCGGGGCTAGAGTGACGCTCACCAATGAAGATACAGCTCTGGCGGAAACGACAACGAGCGGAGCCTCGGGCGAATACACGTTTTCACCGGTGAAGATCGGCCACTATGCAGTTTCGGCTGAGTTCAAGGGGTTCGAACGGGTGGAGCACACTCAGGTAACGGTGGACGTACAGCAACGGGTCGTGGTGGATTTCACCTTGCCGCCGGGCCAAATGACCGAAACAGTGATGGTCACGGGTGAACCGCCGACGCTGCAGACGCAAGACGCATCTGTCGGACAGGTCATTGGCGCGCGCACGATCAATAACCTGCCCTTGAATGGACGTAATTTTACGTTTCTTGCCCAACTCGCCGCCGGAGTAACACAGGGCCAGGAGGACACTCGCGGTCTCGGCGCTAGCGGCAGTTTTTCGGCCAACGGACAGCGGCCCGCGCAGAACAATTACTTGCTCGATGGCATTGACAACAATACCAATCTGGTGGATTTTCTGAATGGTACGTCCTTCGCTGTTCGACCGCCGGTCGACGCTATAGGCGAATTCAAGGTACAGACGGATAACTACAGCGCTGAGTTCGGGCGCTCGGCCGGCGCCATCCTGAACGCAACCATCAAATCGGGAACCAACCAATTTCATGGAAACGCCTGGGAGTTTCTTCGCAATGATGCGCTCGATGCCGCAAACTTTTTCGAAAATTCGGGCGGCATACCGAAAGGGGAGTACCGGCAGAACCAGTTCGGGTTTACCGTCGGGGGTCCTATTAAAAGGGACAAGACGTTCTTCTTCGGTGACTACGAAGGAACGCGAATCCGTCAGGCGTCGAATTCGATAAACACAGTTCCCACTTCTCTCGAGCGCAGCAGTGGCTACACCAATCTCTCTGAGTTGCTCACCCAAGGCGGCACACGAACCGATGTGCTCGGGCAGACATCCGCGCTCGGACAGGTATTCGATCCTTCCACCACGCGCCCGGTAGTTTGCGGTGTGCCCGACACGGTCACAGGGATAACCGTGCCTTGTTCCGGCATGCCTGCGGGGAGTCAGTTGGGATTCGTGCGGAGCCCCTTCGTGGGAAACATCCTCCCAGCCAGCAGGCTCGATCCTAACGCGATTAAGCTGCTGAATCTTTATCCTGCCCCAAACGGCGCCGGGCTCTTCAACAATTACGCGACCAATCCGGTGCTGAAGAACGATGTGAATCAGTTCGACATTCGCGTGGATCAGAACTTCAGCGACAAGGACAGCATATTCGGGCGCGTGAGCTACTCCGATAACCCCGCATTTTTTCCCGGCCCTTTCCCAGGAGTTGCAGATGGCGGCTCATTTTCCCAGGGCTACCAGACAGCCACTTCCATCAACGCGGCCCTGAGCGAAACCCACCTCTTCTCGCCAACCTTCGTCAATGAAGTGCGTCTTGGCTTCAACCGCATCGCAACCAGCCGGCTTCAGCCTAACGCCGATACTCTTGGCATTCCCGCGCAGTTCGGCATCCAAGGTATTCCTCAGGTCCCCTTGAACGGCGGCCTTGGCGGGATCACCATTACGGGCCTGAATAGATTGGGCAGCAATAATTACCTACCTTCGTCCGAATACAGCAATACCTATCAGTTCACGGACAATTTAACCAAGCAATTGGGAAGGCACTCTCTCAAAGCTGGTTTCCAGTATCAGCGGCTGCGGTTCTCCATTTTGCAGCCTCCCCAGGGCCGAGGCGCATTCAGCTTCAGCGGTTTGTACACCGAAGTGCCTACTAATACCGGGGGCAACACCGGCTTGGCCCAGATGCTGCTGACACCCATTCCGGCGACGGTTCCTGGCGCGGCCGACTACGTTGGCGGTGCCGACCAGGTCCAGGCATCTAACATTGCCAATACGGACCAGAAGCACAACTATAACGGTCTATATTTCCAGGATGACTTCCACGTTTCCTCAAAATTGACGGTCAACCTGGGTCTGCGCTGGGAGTACTTCGGCCAACTGATTGAGCTCTATGGAGCGCAGTCAAACTTTCTTCCCTCCGGATCGGCCAATCCTTCGGAATTTCTGATCACCAACCAGCGCTGCCAAACGCCGCTGTCGCCGGATTTCGTCGCTGCAGTTAAAACCGACAACATTAATATCGTCTGCTCGGGCACTCCTGGGTTAGGCCATTCGCAACTCACGAATTTTTCGCCGCGCGTCGGATTCGCTTACCAGCTCACGCCGAAACTCGTTGTACGTGGCGGATACGGCATATTCTATGGCGGGTTTGAGAATTCGGTAGTTGAGACCTATGTCGATTTTCCTTTCCAGTACAGTCTCACGTACCCGAATTTGACCCCCAATGCGCCGATTACTTACCCCAACGGCCAGATTGGCACCTTGGAGACAGGAACATCGGCAATCCCTTTGACTTCAGCGGCGGTGGAGCCGGCAGGCGTCTCTTTTACGGGCGAAGACTACCACATGAAGACCCCCTACACGCAGGGCTACAACTTCACGCTGCAATACCAGCTCACTCAAAACGATACGGTTCAGGCCGCATACGTGGGGAATACCGTCCGTCACCTGGGCATTTACACCAATGCAAACTCTCCCCGCGAGATACTCCCTCCTGGCCTCAACCAATACGACTACGCGGCTTATCCGGATTTCCCAAACGGCTTCACGGATACCAGCTTCGCGGCAAATAGCTATTACAATTCGCTCCAGCTTAATTACGAACGTAGGTTTAACCGTGGCCTGAGCGTGCTCGCCAATTTCACCTGGTCGAAATGCCGCACGGACGCCGTCGACGTTCTCAACAGTACCGCTATCTCGGGCCGCGGGGCATCGCTGCTGCCGGGCTTTGGCATTCAAGGAGACTACGGGCTCTGTGACTTTGATATTCCGAAGGTCTTTCATCTGAGTGGTGCTTATGACCTGCCTGTCGGTCATGGCAGACAATTCCTCAGCAACAGTCGAGGAGTGATAGATGCTGTGCTCGGCGGCTGGAGCACCAACTGGATTTTGACCCTTCAGGATGGGCAACCTGGCACGGTGCCGTGCGCTATCACCACCACCTCGGGCTTTGGCTGCTACGCCTTGCTGGTTCCGGGACAAAGCGTAACCGCGGGTCCTCACAACGTGAATCAGTGGCTCAACCCAGCAGCGTTTGCGAGTCCTCCTGTCGCGACTACAATTGGCCAGTCCGACTACTCGCCGTTGGGCGGCGCCCCGTCGCAGTATTACGGCCCGGGATTTCACCGGCTTGATTTCTCCCTCTTCAAGAACTTTCAAATTACCGAGAGAATACGCCTCGAGTTCCGCTCGGAATTTTTCAATCTGACAAACACGCCGAACTTCTCCCCGCCTGGTTTCGCTGGCAACGGTGTTACCGCAGCTCCTGGTGCGCTCGACTACACGAATGCGGCATTCGGCAGAATCACCTCCACCCGCGACGGGCAAAACGACCAGCGCGAAATCCAATTCGCGCTAAAGCTCTACTGGTAGGATCGTTTCCAGATGAGCGAACTCGCCGCTCCAGTAACCTCCAAACCCGAAATAGACATCGTCGCCCCAGCAGTTCAGCAAGGGGTCGCCCGCAACGTTGCCGTCGATGCCTACCGCGGATTCGTGATGGTGCTTATGATGGCCGAGGTACTGCATTTGGCCGAAGTTTCGAGGGCTTATCCAGGCAATTGGTTCTGGAGCGTGCTGGCCTACCATCAAACGCATGTGCAATGGTTCGGCTGTTCCTTGCACGACACGATCCAACCCGGGTTTTCTTTTCTGGTGGGAGTGGCGCTTCCCTATTCCATAGCGAGCAGATTGCGAAAAGGCGCGACGTTTAAGTGGCTATTTGCGCATGCCCTCTGGCGATCGTTCCTCCTGATCGCGCTGGGGATCTTCTTGCGATCCATACACAGCAGCCAAACGTACTTCACCTTCGAAGATACGTTGACGCAGATCGGACTGGGCTATCCCTTTCTCTTCCTTTTAGGATTCCGTTCGCCCCGCTGGTCCTGGGTGGCGCTTGTGCTAATTTTGACGGGCTACTGGCTCGCGTGGGCTTTGTATCCGGCGCCCGGTGCAAATTTTGATTACACGGCGGTCGGTGTTCCCATGCACTGGAGTCACAATTTCAGTGGCTTCGCCTCCCACTGGAATAAGAACAGCAACCTGGGGAATGCTTTCGACCAATGGTTTCTTAACCTGTTCCCAAGAACTCATCCGTTTGTCGACAACGAGGGAGGTTATCTGACCCTCAGCTTCATTCCCACGCTGGGCACGATGATCCTGGGCCTGGCAGCGGGCCGCTGGTTCCGGGCTTCTGCCCCAGCGATCCCCATCAGGCGGTTCCTGCTTGCCGGCGGAGTTGGCATCGGCCTCGGTCTGCTCTTGCACTTCACCGGAATTTGCCCGGTAGTGAAACGGATCTGGACGCCGAGCTGGACGCTGTTCAGCGGTGGCTTGTGTTTTCTCTTCCTCGCTGCATTTAGCTGGATCATCGATGTGAAACGGTACCGGAAATGGGCCTTCCCGCTGGTTGTCGTCGGAATGAATTCGATTGCGGCTTACCTGATCGCACACCTCTTTGAAGAGTTCGTTTACAGCAGCTTCCGTATTCACCTGGGCGAAAGGCCATTCCAGCTTTTGGGCGCGGGGATCGAGCCACTCCTGCTGGGCGGCGCTGTGCTGCTTACTTACTGGGCGATGCTCTGGTGGATGTATCGGCGCAAGCTTTTTTTGAAGATCTGAGATCGGTGTACGGGGCGCGACCGCCTTCGCCTTCTCGCCCTAGGCGACTTCTTTCGCTCGGAACTTCGCGATACGTCCAATCAACTTCACGGCGACGGGCTGGGAGAGCGGGGAAGCGGATTGTGCCCTTCTCGACTTCGTACGATGCAAGCTCTCGTGGAATGCCGCCACCACTTGCTCAGTGGCGGCGTAGTTCGAGTAGTGCTGCTTCTATACAGCAAAATAGAGCAAGCGATTACCGTACAGTGTGTACGTGGGCATCTTGTACGAGATGACTTCCTGGGCTCCTGGTACGGCCTTCACGATGGTGGCGCGCACGCGCCCGAGTATGCTCTGCACCGCCTCGGGTTGCGAGGCGATGTACTCGTCGAGGACTTGAAATCGCTCTTGGCCATTTTGTCGAGACTCGTTGCCCGCTAGCTGAAGGGCCGCCGTTGGCGCGGGCGGGAATAGATGAGCAATATTCAATGGCGCACGCTTGCCGCTCCATCGCGCGTGCTCTCACCCGTGACGGGCGCCGCGAGCGGCAGGCGCAAAAAGAAGCAGGCTCCCGGTCCGTCCCGATCGTCGGCCCACAGATCGCCGCCATGATCTAGAATTGTCTGACGCGAGAGCGCCAGGCCGAGTCCGATTCCGTTCCGCTTGCCGAAGCTCGAAAAGGGCTGGAACAGTGTTGCTCGTGCCTGCGCGGCAAGTCCCGGGCCGCTATCTTCTATCCTGACCAGAACCGATTGGCCATCGCTTTCGCCCGCGATTTGCAAACTGCCGCCTTCGGGCATGGCTTCGAGTGCATTGTTTATCAGATTGAGAAAGACTCGCTCGACTCGTTCGCGCTCCACCACTACCTGCAAAGTTTCCGCAACGATTATCATGATCGAAACGCGCTGCAGGTCCGCTTCACGCGTCACAAGCTCCGCTGCCGCTTTCACGATATCCGAAAGCTGGCAGATCTCCGCGGCCTTTCCGCTAGCTCGCGCTACACCAGTAAGGTCCTGCAGCAGTTTGCGGATACGGCTCGAGGCGTTGTAGATATTGAGGGCCAGGCGTTTCGATTGCTCCGGAGAAAGGTCGGCGTCAACCAGCATTTCAGCTCCACCGTAGATCGCCGCCAGCGGGTTGCGCAGGTCGTGAACAATCGAGGTCGAGAGCCGGCCGATGGTGGCGATGCGCTCCTGACGGATCAAGTCTTCGCGCGCCGAGCGGATCGAATCGCACATCACGTTGAAGGTCTGCGCCAATCGCGCAAGTTCATCGCTGCCTTCCACCGGAACACGGTACTCGTAGTGGCGCTTGATCACCTCTCCCGCCGCGTGATCCAGCCGCTGTACAGGTTCCAGGATGCGGCGCGCCAGCAGATAGGTCAAGCCAAATCCTGTCGCAATCGCGAACAGCCATATGAGCGCTACGTTGCGTTGCAGTTCCGCCAGCACTCGCTGTGGACCAATAAACGAGCGGATCACGTAGAGCTGACCAACCGGCCGGTTCTCGATGTCAAGCAGGTTGGTGCCAAGCACCAGGTAATCGGTCCCGTGCATGACTAAGCGCCGTACGCCGCCGCGCAAGTCTCGCCCGGAACTCAAATCCGGTGCCCGCATGTACGGAATGGTGGAGGCGATGATCCTGTCTCCGGCCGCGAAGGAGAAATCGCTACCGTGAGTCGAGTTCTTCAAATCGGACGCCAGCTTGTCTCCGATGTCGAATGCGACCAGCAGCACGTTCAACAGAGCCTGGCCCCTCCCCGCCTGCACATAGACAGGCGTCAGCACCACGTAGTAAAGATGCCGACCGCGCGCAAAGTATCCGGCGACCTGACTCGGGAAACGCTGTAAAGCGGCTCGCAGGTATGCTCCATTGAACGCCAGGTCGGGATAGTTCCCGCCGAGCGACGCTATCACATTTCCGGTCGGATCGAGTACCAGGAACATCGCGCCCTGCTCTGAAATCTCAGACCAGAGCTGACCCGCTGTATCGCGGATAGTCGCCTGGTCTTGTGTAGTGAATGCGGCCCTTACGTCCGACATCGAACTGATCACGCGGCTCACTACGGCAAGAGTGTGCGTACGCGCTGCCCACACCGCCTGGTAGGTTTGCAAGCTGGTGCGCACTTCCTCTTCTAAACTGTGCTCGCTGACCCGCCGCGCATAGCTCTGCACCGTCCATCCTGTGAGGCCGAAAAGCGCAGTGACCGCGATCGAGGTCGAGAGCAGTATTCTCCAGAGCAGCGAGAGACCTTTGAAGCGCAAGCCCGGCATGTTGAATCCGTCAGTTCGAATAAGGCCGCGCTTCATCGGCCGGAACCGGGTACGGGCGGCCATATTTGTTTTTGTGGGCAAGCGGGAGGTACCCGGCTTCCGAGATCGTGACCGGCGGCAGTTCGACCGTCTGTTGGGCGATCGAAACTGTTTGTGCCAAGCGATCGAGTGTCTCGGGAATCGCGCGCTCATGAAAGAAATGCAATTCGTATTTTCCCGGCGCAACGTTTGCAAGAGCATAGCTGCCGTCGTTCTTCGTTATGACGAAATAGCTCGAATCGACCACTACGATTACCGCCGACATGGTTGGATGGATGTTGCAGAACACCCGCACGATGCCGGTACGCTCGAAATGAACGGCGCGGGACGATCCCGGCGCGTAGAGCGCAACGTCGAAGATCTGCCCTTCGAAGTTCGAAAAGGCGCTATGGAAAATGGGGTCTAAGTTGGGAAAATCCACGCTACTCCCTTGACTGATCGCCAAAATGTGCGGCACGAACTTTTTGCCCTTTTGCTGCATTGCTGCGTGCATGCGGGGCGGTGGAATAGCAGGCGCGCCAACCGGCTCCAACCAGACCACCACACCTGAAAAGTTCTTGTCTTTTTTAACTGCAGAATCCCGGGAGTCGCTCAAATCCACGTGACCCGTCACCGTCGCGGCCGTCAGTCGTAAAACCAGCAGCAGCGCCCCGCAGAAGCCCCGCCTAAAACAGATATCCAATGGCGAGGTCATAATTGTTGCGAATCTCGTGAGCACCCGAGAGCAGCCGGAGACGCATCTGGAGGGCCTCGAAACTAAGCACTACGTTCGGGCCTAAGTGATACATCAAATTCGAGGCGTACGTGAAGTTACGCGTGACGCTGTCGGCCGTCTGGGCCGCGTCCTCCTGTTCCATGCCTCCGAACAGGTTGAACTTCAGCCGGCCGGTCAAGGGAACCGAGAGCTGGGTCCAAGCTCCCGTGCTGCCGACCGAGCGAACCGTCCCGTTTGGAAGAAACACGAATCCGTTACCCAGCGCGCCCAAACCTGAAACGTTCGTGCCGTGATAAGCCGATCCCGTCACCGCCAGCTTCCACCATGGGGCAATATTCCAATCGAGCGATGCGATACGGGAGTTAGCTGAGTAACCCGCCACATGTGTAGTACTGAGGTGGAAGCCGGCCCCAAATTCGAAGCGGCGCGTGTCGTCGATCTTGTGCCAGAATGCGAAGCGGCCTTCGAGAGCCGGCCGCGCAGGTTGCAGCGAGCCTACATATTCAGCGGGTACCATCTGGTATTTCTCGTCAGTCTGCATGACCGCCGTTTGTGCCGTTAATCCGCTCGTTTCGCTCAGGTGCATACGTTCCTCATAGCGGGCCTGCGGAAGCCAAAGCCACAGATTGCCAGCACCAGCCAAAGGCGGCACTACAACCTGCGCCAGCGAGTCGGGTTGGTACGGCGAGATAAGCGGTTTCTCCTGGCCCACTGAAAAACTGCGCTTCTCCCAATCTAGAGATATCGTGCCGGTTCGCAGTCGAAACCAGTTCGCCCCGGGCTCTGGGTCGCCCCCGCCAAAGTCCATCATCACGGACCCGTGTACCTGGCCCCCGCCAGGGAGCGACGGGCCTTGCATCTGCAATCCGAGTAACGTTTGCCGAATGGTAGCACCAGCGGTACCCGGGCCGTCGAGCGGCCCGTAGGCTAGCGGCGGATAAGCTGCGCTCCGCCCGCTGTTCAGGAACGCGTTGAAAAGCAGCATGCCATCGAGCGAAACGGGGAACTTCTGGGAGGCCTCCACTTTCGTTTGCGCCTGCTCGGCGATGCGGCCTTCGTTTACCGCTACTCGCTCTTCGAGTGGGGCTAGCTCTACGCCGGTTGCTCGATCGGTGGCTGCTGCTACGGCCTTGGTATGTTGCGAGTGGCCGGCCGCAACTTCCTCCCGCAAAGCGTGAACTTCTTGCAGCAATGCGCGGTTTTCGTTCTCCAGCGAGTCCAGGCGTTGCAGGACCTGCTGTAGAACCTTCTGGGAATCGGCCGTTTCTTGCGCAGTTAATGCCGAACCAGTAATCAAGAAAATCAGCAGCAACCTATTTGACATGAAACAGGTCCTCCAGTGAGTGGCGTATGGCCGCGGGTGAATAGGGTTTGGCGAAAAAAGCGTTCGCTCCTAATCGCTGTGCACGTGCTGGCGTTTCGGGGTGAGTGTCGCCGCTGATCACCAGCACCGGCAAAGTCGTATAGCGGTGCTGACTCCGAATTTCTTCTATCAGTTCGAAACCGTCCACGAAGGGCAAGTGAATGTCGGTGATTACGGCGGCGAGCTCAAGCGAAACAGACTGTATCAGCCGTAGCGCGTCACGTCCGCTCGATAAAACCAGCACCGTCACACCCTCGAGCGCGGCCAAAGACATCTCGAGTGGCGCAATCCCATCTCCATCTTCCACCACCAGCACAGTGCGGGACATAAGCGCGCGCTAAGGCAGAAAACGATAGCCCACGCCATGAATCGTAAGAAAATGGCGCGGGAAAGACGGGTCCGGCTCCAGTTTCTGGCGCAGGCGAACCACGTGAGCATCCACCGTCCGCGTATTGGGATACGATTCGTAGCCCCAAACCGAGTTGAGAATCACGTCGCGCGTCAACGGGCGATCGGGATTGTGCAGAAAAAACATGAGCAAGTTGTATTCGGCTGGAGCCAGCTTCACGTCGGATCCGCGATTGGTCACCAGCCTGCGCTCTGCGTCGATCTCCGCATTTGCAAAGCGCATGATCTTCAGTGTCTCGGGCGATGCGCGCCGCAGCAGTGCCCGGATGCGTGCGATTAGCTCTCTGGTCCCGAACGGCTTGACGATGTAATCGTCGGCTCCGATCTCGAGCAGTAAAACCTTATCTACTTCATCACCGACCGCACTTAAGACGATAATGGGAGTTTGCACGCGATCCGCTCGAAGTCTCTTGCAGAGATCGATGCCGCTCATGCCCGGTAATTTCAAGTCGACCAGCAGCAGCTGCGGTTTGAGCGAGATCGCCTGGTCGAAGCCGTTGATACCGTCGGAGGCAAACAGCGGGACGAAGCTCTCCCGCTCGAGCATCAGGCCGAGAGTCTCACGCAGGTTCTCATCATCGTCGATGACGAGGATCTTTTGCACTGTAATGAAATTCTAGCCCTTAATGCGATTCATTGTCCTGCTTGCTCCAAGCAACTCGGGTGCCCCGCATGAGGGTTTACAAAACTTTTACAGTTTCCGGACAGAGCTGTGAGCTTTTCCGCTTCGCGCAGCGCCCAAAGCCTCAAGCCATGCGCCGCCGAAACGTGATACGCTGGCGCCAACGCAGTCCTCATGCACAGTCGGCGGCTCGTTCCCCTGCTTCTATTCAGTGCCATTTGCTCAGTTGAATTGTTTGCGCAGAGCGTTCGTCCAACAGCGCCGATTCCGAATGATCCGCTCGAATTGGCGACTGGGCCGGTGGATCTGGCTGATACTCCAGCCAAGCGCACTGCCGGATTGGCACTGCTGGAGCAAGCGCGACAGAACTTTAACCTGCGCGCACCTGGCAGCGCGCCCTATGACATTAAGGTCTCGTTCAACGCGATTGGGACGAGCCAGTATGCAGGGCCGGGCGAAATGGAAGAGATGTCCAATACCGCGAACACGCGTTGGACAGCACACCTCGGCACCTACTCGCAAGTGCGGGTCTTCGCTGGCGGAACGGCATACGATGTACATCCGGGCACGTATCTCCCCCTTCGGCTGCAGATGCTGCGGCAAGCGATTTTCTGGCCGATTTCAGGACGCTTCCCAAATGCCTTCATCCGTACAGCGCCGGCCATCTGGAAGGGCGCTCCAGTAAGCTGTCTACTGTTTTCGCGCGCAGGGCCGGAAGCGGCCACGCTGCCGGGACGCCGCTGGCAAGAGGAAGAGTTCTGCATCGATCCCAAGACTGGCCTTCTTCATACGTACTCCGTTGCTCCCGGCATTTACAACGTTTACGACTACAGTGGCGCTATCCAATTCCATGGCCGCTTATTTCCCCGGCAGCTTTCGGTGATGGTGGCAGGCGCGATGGTCTTGCAAGGGCAGGTCGATAGCCTCACCGATCTCGCCCCCGACCCAAAGTTGTTCGAGCCGGGTGAGGACATGAACGGCCCGGCAATTGTGATTCGCCCACCGGAAAGATTTTCGCAGATCGGTCCCAATAATTCAGCTATGGTATCAGGACCCATTCAGCCTGTCATTGTGCTTGCTGTACTGAATATCGAAGGGAAGGTCTTGGAAGCGGAAGCTCTGCAGACCGCGAACGCGGTACTCGCTGAAGCGGCTTTGGAACTCGTGAAGAGCACCCAATATCAAAAGGCAGACGAGCCCATTCAGCGCGAGGTTTTCATCAAGGTTCTGTTTGCGGCAAATCCGAACAATTAGCTGTGACGTCCGGCTGAGCGGGTCTAGCTCTCCAGGGTTCCAAAAGCGAGGCGGAGCATTGCCAATCCAGGTACACTTACTAAATCGTCTATACGTATCGATATGTCATTCAGCCGAACCTCTCGACTCGCTGCGAGTGCTCTCTCGCTCTTTCTCTTCCAATGCGCCTTCGGTGCTGACCTACCGCCGGCAAAGCCGCTCAAAGTTCCCACCTTGCCCTACCAGGAGTACAAGTTGCCGAACGGTCTTCAGGTGCTTATGCACCAGGATCACCGCTTACCACTGGTTGCTCTGGATCTCTGGTATCACGTCGGGCCAGCCAACGAAAAGGCCGGCCATACCGGCTTTGCTCATCTCTTCGAGCACATGATGTTCGAAGGTTCGGAGCACGTCGGCGAGAAGGCGCACTTCCGGTATCTGGAAGGCGCCGGCGCCACCGGTATCAACGGCACGACGGATTTCGACCGCACCAACTACTTTGAAACTCTACCCAGCAACCAGTTGCAGTTGGGCCTGTGGCTCGAAAGCGATCGCATGGGTTTCTTGCTCGAGACCCTAGATCGCGAGAAGCTGACCAATCAGCGCGATGTCGTCCGCAATGAGCGCCGGCAGGGCGAAGGCACGCCTTATTCGCTGGGCGAAGAGGAAATGTTCCATCTGCTCTTTAAAAAAGGTGATCCGTACTATGCCGCGGTCATCGGATCGCATGCCGATATCGAAGCAGCTCGCCTGAACGACGTCCGCGAATTTTTCAAGCAATACTACACGCCGAACAACGCGACCCTGGCAATCGCCGGAGACTTCGACGCCGCTCAGCTCAAGCCGCTAATAGAAAAATATTTCGGACCGATTCCGGCCGGTCCGGCAGTCGACAAGACATTCACCCCCGCCAAGCCACTCACCAGTGAACAGCGCGCTACCGTAACCGATACGGTTCAGTTGCCGCGTGTTTCGGTCGGCTGGCTTACGCCGTCTGCTTTCAAACCGGGCGATTCCGACGCTGACTTATTCATCCAGATCCTCGGCAGAGGCGAATCGAGCCGCCTTTACCGCCAGCTTGTCTATGAAAAACAGATTGCTCAAACCGTTGAATGCACCAATCAATCGCTGAAGCTAGGCTCCGTTGCGACCTGCAATGTTACTGCCCGTCCAGGCGTGAAGCCGGAGGACCTGGAAAAAGCTGTCGACCAGCAGATCGAACTGCTTCGCCGCGATGGACCGACTCGGGCAGAGCTCGATCAGGCCAGAAATCTCACTCTGTCGAAAAAAATCGAAGGCCTCCAGCGCCTGGGTGGTTTCGGCGGAGTTGCCGATACACTCAACTACTACAACCAGTACACCGGCGATCCCGGTTACCTGCCCAAGGATATCCAGCGATACCAGGACGCCACTCTCGCTTCGGTAAAAAAAATCGGGGAAGAATATTTTGCGAGCAACGAGCGTGCCGTCGTTTTAACCGTTCCTGGAAAGAAGGTCCTGAATGATGTTCCTCGCAGTCCTGCCGATACCGACGCCAGCGTGAAAGTTACCAACCCGTATCCCGAAGCTTTCGAAACGCAGGAAGCCTGGCGCAAACGGGCACCTGCGCCCGGACCTGTACCCGCTCTGCATTTGCCGGTACCCAAAACGCTCACCGTGGCTAACGGGATGAAAGTCTACCTGGTCGAGGATCATTCGTTGCCGATTATCGATGCGAGCCTGGTCGCTCTCGCGGGCAGCGGAGCCAACCCATTGAAGAAGCCCGGGCTCGCCGCCTTCACCGCTCGCATGCTCTCGCAAGGCACGGCGGATCGTTCGGCAACCCAGCTCGCAAGCGATGTCGCTCTGATCGGCGCTGACCTCCATGCGCTCGCTACCGTCGATAACGCCACGGTCAGCATCGGAGCCTTGAGCAACAACACGGAAGCCGTAGTTGACCTGCTGCAGGATGTCACGGTGCATCCGGCCTTTCGCGCCGAAGAGGTGGAGCGGGTGCGTAAGGACCGCCTGGTAGCCATTTTGCAAGAGGCCGACACGCCCACGGCCTCGCTGCTCCGCGTTGGCCTGAAGGTGCTTTACGGCGACCACTCTCCTTACGCCTACCGGTCCAATGGAACGACTACGTCGGTCCAGTCGCTCACACGCGACGACTTGCAGACGTTCTGGGGGAGTCACTATGCGCCGCAAAACTCTGCACTCGTGCTGGCCGGAGACATTACGGAAACGGAAGCGCGTTCGCTCGCTGAGAAATACTTCCAATCTTGGAAGCCGGCCGGAACGGTTGCGCCTTCGGTCACGCCGGTTGCCCCGGAGCCGCCTTCGCGCCGCGTGGTAATTGTCGATAAGCCGGGTGCTCCTCAAACCGCGCTCGCCGCCTTCGGCCTTGGCCTCTCGCGCGACACTCCGCAATATGCTGCCGTGAATGTTATGAATAACGTTCTCGGCGGCATGTTCTCAAGCCGCATCAATATGAACCTGCGGGAGAAGAACGGCTTCACCTACGGCGCCTTTTCACGGTACGGGTTCTATCGCGGCGTGGGTCCATTTTACGCAGGCGCGCTGGTCCGCACGGACGTGACTGCGCCCGCCGCCCGCGAACTTTTCGTCGAGCTGAACCGCATTCGCACAGATCCGCCCACGCCCGATGAATTGAAGCTGGCGCGCGAAGGCGAATTGCGCTCGCTCCCCGGACAGTTTGAGACCGCGGCTTCTACCTCCACTCTTATCGCCGACCTCTTCACCTACTCGCTGCCCGATGACTACTATCGGCTGCTGCCCGGCAAATACGAATCACTAACCCCGGCGGCGGTGGAGAGCACCGCGAAAAACGATGTGCATCCCGATAACGTCATCGTTGTCGCCGTCGGTGATCGCGCCAAGATTCAGCCCGGTCTTGAAAAACTGAATCTCGGGCCCATCGAGGTCCGCGACTCCAGCGGCGATTTGATGCTGAAGTAGTCGCCAAGAGGCTACGATACCGGCGCCAGTTCGAACTTGTGGGGATGCGGCTGGGCAACCTCATGCCGCTTCGCAAGTATGGCCTGCTCGAGCGCGTCGGCCGATTGCATAGCGGGTTGAGCTGCGGAAAAATTATAGGGAGCCAGCGGCACCTGCATCGTCCGCCAACGGTCGTTGTGTACGTCGCAATGTGAAACTGTAAGATCATAGACTTCTTTGGCCTGCTTGGTCATGGGCGTTTCGAATAGCGCTAGGTTCACGCCGCGGGCGAGTTCGTCGTTGTTAAAGGTCGCCACCTGAGCGCCGTCGATCTTTAGGGAATAGACGCCGTTTTTCAATCCGCTGACTTTCAGCACTTCGTCGTTCAAGGCTTGGCTAACGTCGGAACTTCTCAGCACTAGAGAAAGCGGCCCGACGCCCCCGGCCTGCTCCCACTGCGCGAGCGGCAATGGCAGCGCATCTTCGGTTTCGGTCCAGGAGAGCGAACTTACGTTTGAGAGACCGGAGACGTTGGCGTGTTCGGCTGCTTCAAGTTTCGGCTTGGAACCGGCTTCGATGGCCACCGAGGAAACCAGCGGCCGGGCATCCCAGGATTTGAGAAGAGCCTGGGCCATGATGAGATGTCCGGCGAAGCCCGGGTGTACGCGATCGGTAATGATCTTCTGTGCCTGCACGGGATCGAGCTCATTCGCGCGGCGCAACATCGCAACTACTGGCGTGTTAAGGTTCGCCACATTCAAACCAACTTGCTCGGCGTAATTGCCGATCCACTTACTGAAGCTGATCAGCACCTGGTTGTAGCCGCCTGGAAAAAGCGGATCGCGCGTCACATCGTCGTATGGCGACGGCTGAATAGCCGTAATGCGAATGCCGGTATCGGACGATTTCATGGTTTCCACAATGTGCCGGTAGCCGTCAAAGAACGTCCGGTCGGTCGCCTCCGTTTCCGCCCGGTACAAACCGTCATTCATGCCGAGCATGATCGTCATGACCGTTGGCTTATAAGCGAGAACATCGCGCGCGAGGCGCACATCGATAGGACCGCCGCCTCCCCCGCTGACTTTGTCCCCGCCCCAGCCTGAATGCACGAACGTGACATCCAGCTTCGGGTAGCGCGTTACAACGTAGGTCTCTGTGATGACAGTGTAGAGGCGCTGGTCCGTAATGCTATCGCCGTAAAAGACTACGCGATCACCGCTCTTGAGATAGAAAGACTCGGCGCTGAAGGAAGAAACGGCAGGGATAAGCAGTAGAGCAGAGGCAACGCAGAATGTGGATCGCATTGAGCGATATCGATTCTATCAATGCAAAGTGGTGATACGATTTTCCGGGATGCAGTTAAGCTCCTTCTGCATGACAACGGACGATCTATACCGCTTTATTGCCTCGCACGACTTGGCTGTGCTCGGAACAACCTCGCCTGCCGATACTCCGGAATGTTCGCTGGTAGGAATCGCCGTGACACCGGAGCTCGAGATTTTTTTCGATACGGTTAATACGTCGCGCAAGTACCGCAATCTCATTCACAGGCCAAACGCGGCCTTTGTAATTGGCTGGGAAAACGAAATCACGTTGCAGTACGAAGGCGAAGCACGTGAACCGAGCAGCGCTGAGCTGGAGCGGTTTCACCAGATATATTTCGCCAAATGGCCGGCTTGCCGCGAGCACCTGAAGTGGCCGGGGATCGCATATTTCGCCGTGCAGCCAAAGTGGATCCGCTACAGCGACTATAACGAAGGATCGCGCGGCATCGTCGAGATGACGTTCTGAGCCTCCCAAACGGGCTATAATCATGGCGCGATGCCGACGGAAAATAGCGGCTATGATTGGCGGGAACGGATGCGCCGTCTAGAAGAGATGGCAGAAAAGAATCTAGTCGAACGCGAGCGAATAGATCGCAATATTGCCAATCTTCACACCGGTCTCACGTCGCTGAAAGACAATACAGACACAGCTCGTAACCGCCATTCGCGATCTGATCGACCGCATCCCGCCAGAAAACCTGCGTCAGTGAACCCCCTCGGCCTCCCTCACTCACACCTGCAAACCTAACTGCCTGAACTGCTCCGCCGTGCTTTCGAGAGATATGTGTCGAATTGCAGTGAAGCCCATCTCAGCCGCGACGTCGACGAACATCGCGCGATCATCTACGTAAATTGATTCCGCAACGCTGGCCTGCGCCAGATCGAGCGCCAGCTGCCAGATGCTGCGGTCCGGCTTTCTCATATGGACAAAATGCGAGATCAACATGAAATCGGCCACTTCCCGCAACCTGAACTTCCCCACCCGGTGCTCGGTGATCCCTTCTCCCTCATTGCTGATTAGACCGAGTTTGAGCTGGTTCGCCTTCTTCACTCTTTCGAAGAACGCAATGTTTTCGGGCCATGCTACCGACTGCGCATAGGCGAGGTCCCGTACCTGCTCGAGGCTGAAGTCTCTTGGCGAGCCGAAGAACACATGTCGCAGGTAATCCTCAAAGAGCATATAGCCTCGCTCATAGCTGTCGAACATCAAACGGTGCCGGGCCGCGATCTGAGCCGGATCGAGCTCAAAATGCTCGCAGATCGTCTCGCGGACCGAAGTGTCCCAACCGTTGGTACCGAGCACCCCACCGATATCACTGTAAAGGACCGTGTACCTGGTCTGCGGCATAGGTTCCAGGGTCGCATAAATGAGCTAGGTAAAGGGAAGACTTACTCGAACCCGTCGCCAGGCTACCGCACCCGAGCCGTTGTCAACACCAGCCGGCCAAACCCGCCCACCTTGCTTCCGACCTGCTCCGCGATCTGCTACAAATCAATGTAGAGACACCTCCCCGAAACTATCGGTAAATCGAGGGATTTACTCGTCTAAGTTTTCAAGGGGCTCTTCAGGAGCTGTCTATGGCCAGCCGGCTCCTGAGAAACTGCCGATCAAAAAATGCGAAGCTTACCTATTCTGATTCTCGCCGCGACATTGCACGCTAGCGTGAGCATTACACCGAAAACGCCGCCGATCGTTCCGGCTGGTGGAGTACTTCACCTCAAAGCAAACGGGCCGGTCACGTGGTCGCTCGTCCCCGGCAGCCCGGGCAGTATCGATGCCGATGGCACCTATCATGCCCCAATCAGTGTTCCCGTGAAGAATAAGCTGGGCGGATGCCAGATCCTCGGCAACGACCACATTTTCAACTCCCGCATCGATTCGCTTCCCATCGATCCTCATTCGGCAGCCTGGATGGCTTTAATTCCCTCCTCGGGCATTAGCTATTACCCAGGATGGGGGATTAATATCGCGGATCAAACGACGCCTCGCAAGCAGATGCACTTCTCGTACACGCCGCAAAACGACGGGGCATACGAAATGGTCCAGTGGCCCTACTTGAAACGCGAGAACGGCATCTTCAGCGATCCCAATTCTGAGCTGGACCGGCATGAAGTCATGATCGATCGCGAGACGTGCGAGATTTTTGAGATCTACAGCGCCTATGAGCCAGGCAAAAACAAAGGCTGCCCGACCTGCACCGGGCAGAGCGGTTTCAAATACAACAGCCTCAATTCCGCCTTACCTACTGGCTCGATCGACGCCGCCAGTCTTATGCTCACGCCACTGACTCTTGGGCTCGAGGAGATCCGCGGTGGCTCCGTGCAGCACGCCTTGCGAACGACGCTTAGAAACAATCTCATCGCTCCTCGATTCGTCTGGCCTGCCCGCACCAACGCCGGCGCATGGGGCAAAATCCCTTACGGGACCCGCTTCCGTCTCAAAGCCAGTTACGATACCTCCCGGTTCAGCGGGTACGAACAGGTGCTTTTGAAGCAGCTCAAGGAATACGGCCTGGTGCTCGCGGATGGCGGCAACAACTTCGACATAAGCGCTTACACCGACGTTACGGAAGATCCCGCTGTCCAAGGCGCGCTCGTCGAGTTTAGCCAAAAAGGGCCCAAATCAACCGACTTCGAGATTGTCGATGAGTCGCCCTTGATGGCTTCGCCTTCCTCTGGCGGTATCAAAGAAGGAAGCGAGTACGCTACGCGAGACGGCTATGCGTCGGTTATTGCCGTCAGCACCCAGCACACTTCAGATGTCGCCCGCGTGCGCATCGTGCTGGAGGGCGTGACCGTAGGCGTGCCGAATCCTTCTGAGTGGGTGCAAAGTGGAGTCGTCACCCAACTCAAGGCCTGGGTCAATGGAACGGTTGAAAAAGGAGTTCGTTGGTCGATGAATCCGCCGCTCGGCACGCTCACTCCGGAAGGGCGTTATTCCGCCCCTGACGTCGAGCGCCCCACCCGTACTTTTCTCATTGCCGCTAGTGTTGCCGATCCCAAGTCCGCCGCCAAAGTCGCGCTAACTGTAATGCCCAAAGGTGCGATTCGGGTGGTTGTCGCTGACGCTACAGGCGCGCCTGGCGCACCCAATCGCTTTCGCCCCGATTACGGACCCGATTCAAACGGCAACATGTGGTGGAGAGGGCCGGCCGGTGAACTCTCCTGGGGCGTGATTGTCGATGACTGGTATGGCGCGTCTTGGCCTAACACAAAAGACATTCAGCTCTACTACACCAGCCGTTATTCATTCGGCGATATGGTTTACCGCTTCAAGGTGCCGAACGGCCGCTATAAAATTTCGCTGATGTTTGCTCAACCGGACTGCAAAACCGTTTTTCCGAGAACTTGGCGCGTACCCTTCCATTTGGAAACACAAGGACAATTGGTAGTTCCCAATTTCGATATGGGAGCGGGGATCGCTGATGCCTGTCGGACCCCGGTTACCCAGTCCATGCCGGCCACGGTGACTGACAATTCGTTGTATTTCGCGCTTCGGCGAGTCAGTTCGGGCAACGACGCGCCTAGCCCCATCCTCAGTGCTTACGAGATCGCTCCGGACGATTCCGCCGCTCATCTGAGTGTGGCGCCCAGCAAAGTTGCTTCTTTGACCATCAATCAGAAAATTCAATTCAAAACGGTCGGCTGGTATATGGCGGATGGAGCCAAGTGGTCGATTGTGAAAGGGCCCGGAGCGGTCAGCGCCGACGGTCTTTATACAGCGCCTTCAGCGCCTCCGGCGAGCGATCAACACATCGTTCTGGAGGCCAGGAGCACGGTTGATCCTTCCAAAATGGCCACTGCGGAAATGGTGCTCAAGTTCGGTGATTTCTCCCTTTCCCCGGGGAAGGTCACGATTGCCAGAAGCTTAAGTAAGCAACTCATTCCTAAAATCGATGGCGCGACATACACGAACGTCGCGTGGTCCTTGGAGCCGAATATCGGCAAGATCGCACAGGACGGAACTTACACGGCTCCTGACACTTTACCCGAGGACGCCAGCGTTACCGTCACTGCTCACAGCAAGGACGTCCTTGACAAGTCCGCCTCCGCCAGGATCGACATTAAAGCGAAACCAGATCCCATTCGGATCGATTGCGGTTCCAACAATAGTTTCAAGGATGCCCAAGGAAATGTATGGTCCGCGGACTACGGCTTCAGCAATCCCAGCATTGCGAATGGCGAAAATGCTGTCATAGCCCGGGCCTCGCCTGACATGCAGCACCTTTACCAGTCCGCGCGTTACCGGTACGCGAATGAAAATTTCACTTACCAATTCGCCGTTCCGAACGGAAGGTATGCGGTAACTCTAAAATTTGCGGATTACACCTACAAAGATGCGGGCCATTATGCCTTCGATGTGGTCCTGAATGGCTCGAAAGTGCTTAAGGATTTCGACTTCGATACGGTTTACGGTCCGCGCACTGCGGTCGATAAGCGTTTTGAGACAACCGTTACCGACAAAACGGTTACCATCAATTTCATCGGCCATAAAAGCGGCGCTTCTGTAAATGGCCTGGAGATCGACTATTTAGGCGAGCTGTCAGCTTCGCGTTAGATGTTTCTTTCGCCTGGGAGTTGCGCCTCAATAGGGTGGTGCTCTATCGCTTTGACTAAGCCCTGAACTAGCGCTACACCTGCTCGGCATCCAGCCGCATAGATCTGACGGTTCCCTCGCGGTGGGAGCGAAGACTTTCGCCAACGCGGCATGCCCTTTAAAGTTTCGGATCTGGTAGAAGATTCAAATATCCGAAGTCTCACGTCCGGGATTTGACTGCCAAAAATCGAGCATACAGTTCAATTTCGTGATTTGAGAACGGCATGTTCCTCGTGCGAAACTTTCACAAAGGTCATCTTCTTGGAATCACGCAAGACACAATCTGCTTACGAGCATGCGCACTTTGAGCCAGAACTCATTGGCTCCTCTGCAGGGCGTGTTTACCAATCCATGTTCAGCTACTTACGCCGGGATTTAGGGCTATCCGAGTCCTTCGCCACGGAGCGCGCCAAAACCGAAGTGCAGAACACGATTTCCCGCAATTTCTGCGATGAATGCGAAGCCCTCGGTCTTACGTTTGCCGGAAGGACCGCGCTAGATCTCGGCTCTGGACTCGGCGGTCTTGCCGCCGAAATGGCCCGCCGCGGCGCGACCGTCGTAGCCATCGAACCCGGCACCGCTTGGCGCGCCATCGCCGCCGAGCGCCTCGCTCAATCCGGGAATGGTCTCGTAGTAGGGGCGGTCGGCGAAGCTCTGCCCATCGCCAGCGATTCGATCGATCTAATCGCCAGCCTACAGGTCCTCGAACATGTCCAACATCCAGAACAGGTGATCCGCGAAGCGTTCCGCGTGCTCAAACCTGGCGGACAGTTCTTTTTCTCCTATGAAAACTACTTGTCCTTCTGGGAGCCGCACTACCGCGTACGCTGGTTGCCGCTACTGCCAAAACCGATCGGCTCGATTTATCTCCGCCATCTCGGACGCGACGCGAAATTCCTCGAGGACGCCGTCACGTATACAACCTTCCCCTCCGTCCGGAGAGCGTTGTTTCGTGCCGGCTTCCGCTGCACGCGGATCGACAACTTTACTGCCGCCTTACGCTCCCCGGAAAAGACCAGTCCGAAATGGAAAGCATTAAAAGTGATCGCTGCCGTGCACGAAGGCCTGGGCTTACGTATTCTGACCGTTCAGGACTATCTCGCGCGCACTTTGAAGACTGCCGTCTACGAACGCATCCGCAAGCCTCATTGATCGGAAGAGGAAAGCCCGCCCACCTCCTTGCATCTCTCTCTCCCAAGCGGCTTACCAGGTGAATTTGCTTGACTGCTCATAGAACGCGGTAGCTCGATTGCGGGCCGACGCAGTTGTGCTTGTCAAATTCTGCAATTGTGCGTGGGTCAGACTGGACCTTTGATGCCGGGAGGGGGTCCAGGGCGAGGGCGGCTTGGGAGCGCCTTTCCCTGGTCAGTCCTGTAGAAACCGTCACGCTGCATCTCCCAGCTTCCGCAGCGCTTCTTTTTTCTGTTCTCGGAGCGGTTCCATATTCAGATACTGCATAGCCTCGATCCAGTTCTCGTGTGTCTCGACCGCCAATGCTCGCACCAGCCGCAGGCAGGCGGCTGCGTTCGGAAAGATGCGTACCACCAGCGTGCGTCGCTTGATTTCCTCCATCAAGCGTTCGAGCATGTTGGTCGATTTCAGATTCTTGTGATGTTGCCGCGGCAGACGGTAGAAGCTGAGCGTTTCCTCAATGTTTTCTTCCACCCAGGCGCACAGCTTGGCGTAGCGTTTGCCCCACTTCAGCAACCACGCCGAAAGGTCCTGCCGTGCTTCTTGCGCATCACGACGGTCATAGATCCAACGCAGCTCCTGCAGGCAATCGTCATCGGCTTTACGCGGCAGATAGTCCAGCGCGTTGCGCAGGAAATGAACGTAGCAGCGTTGCCAAACTGCTTCCGGCAAGGCCTCCTGAATGGCGCGGCGCAGGCCCGCATGATCGTCGCTGACGACGAACTCGACTCCATGTAACGAACGCTGCCGCAAACCGGCCAGCAGTTCCTTCCAACTCGACAGGCTTTCTCGGCTCGCCAGTTCGACCGCGAGAATGTTGCGCCGGCCTTCCCAGTTGATGCCGATCGCGATCAGCACCGCCTGGCTGCGTACGGCGCCATCTTCGCGCACCTTCTCATAGCGCGCATCCAGAATCAGATACGGATACGGCTCTTCCAAACGTCGCTGTGCAAATCGCGCCAACTCCTCATCCAGCTTTTGCACAATCCGGCTGATCGTGGAAGAGCTGAATTCGTGCCCGCACAGTTCTTCGGTGATCGTCTTCACTTTCCGTGTGGATACGCCTTGTACGTACATCTCCAACATGGCCGCTACCAGCGCTTTCTCGCTGCGCTGATATCTTTCGAACACCTCTGTGCGGAAGCGTCCCTGTCGATCTTGCGGCACACGCAACTCGATGTGGCCCACCCGCGTTACCAGCATCCGGTTGTAATAACCGGCCCGGTATCCCAGCCGGCCCGCCGTCCGCTCGCCTTTGCTCGCCTGCAACGCTTCGTCCATCTCCGCTTCCAGCACTTGCTGTAGCGTCTCTTCCACAATCGTCTTCAGCAGATCCCGATCTTGCGCCAACAGCTCCTTCAGATCGTCTGCCCTTATCTTTCCTTTCGCGCTATTCTGCTTTCGGGTCACCTGTTCCTTTCCTTTCTTCAGCAGCTAACTGAATTCGAAAGGTCCAGTCTGACCCACCTCCTTTTTGCAGAATGATTGAAGCTTAACCGCCGACGCCCGGTCGCTCAAGCTTTCAATCAACGCCTTGGCCAGTTCATTTGGCCTGTCTGTTGGCACGTAAGTCCGTGTACTCTATTTGTCAGGTATTCGGGAATCCCGCCAACAGCTGTCGTAACGAACCGCGTATGGACCAGCCAGCTTCCGGAATCACGATTCCGAACGGCTCTTCTCGCGGTGGGTGTACAAAACTTCTGCGTGCCGGAACCAGACCCATATCTCTTCATGCGGCTCG
>CAWHMG010000008.1:0-1028396 GCA_963830415.1 Terriglobia bacterium | reverse complement strand
TCATATCCGTCAGTTCCGGCTGGTTTGTCGGAATCGCCATAGCCTCGCATGTCCGGAGCCAGCACGGCATAGCCGGCTTCCGCCAACCCTGTCATGACATGACGCCAGGAATAGGCCGTACCCAAAAAGCCATGCCACAGCAGCACCGGGGCGCCATCTGCATTTCCGCCCTGCCAGTAATGAATGCGAACATTTCCGACAACGGCCGTCTTGCTTTCAAAGCCGGGTATGTTCATGCGCTTCCCGCTCTCGATTGGGCTACCGGCTGCTTCTGCGCTTCCCACGAAGCCGCGGTCTCTCGGGCAAAGTCCTGATATCGGCGCGGCGGATGGCCCAACATCTTTGTCAATGCTTCAACGTCGCCAGCCTCTGCCACGAACCCGCGCTCCAGGTATCCCTGAAACATCATCCGCATGTCGAACGCTGACCACGAAGGCGCTCTTTGACGCATCTGCTGCTCGAATGCATCCATATCGTCGCCTGCATAACGGACTTCTTTCCCCAGAAGCTCAGTCCAGATTTGCGCGGCTAGGGGACCGCTCAACACGTCCGGGCCATTCAGGTTGTACGTCTTTCCTTCGTGCCCTTTGCTGGTTAGTGCAATTGCCGATGCCTCCGCGATGTCGCGCACATCCACCGCCGAGACTCCGTTTGGCCCAAGAGGCATTGGATATACACCAGCCTTCGTCAGCGGATCCTTCAGGCTTTCGTCGTTTTGAAAAAAGTAGTTGGGCCGGATTATCGTGAACGGCACGTCGAATTCGCGCAATGCACTCTCGATGGTCAACTTCGAAGCGAAGTGAGGCACATCTTTAAAGTGATCCGCGCGAAACACTGAGTGATAGACGATGTGTTGGATCTTCCGCTTTTTTGCCAGATCATAAGCGATCAACCCTTGCGTAAGTTCATCGGGAACGACTGCATTCAGCAGATATAACTTGTCAACTCCGTCCAGCGCCTTATCTATCGAAACAGGGTCAAGCAAGTCGCCTTCCACCGTCTCGACCCCTAGCAGCATTCTAGAATCGCTGTCTTTCTTGCGCACGAGCGCCCGTACCTCCGTGCCGAGCTTCACAAGCTCTTTCACAACTGCCGAGCCGACCTTACCTGTACCGCCAATCGCTAGAATCTTCATTTGCCTTCTCCTGTTACTGCTCTTTGTGCATCTGGCCTTAATCTAGTCCCTTCCGTCGGGGAGAACAATGGGATCTGAGAAAATCATTGTTTCCTACGAGAGACAATGAAAGACTTGAACGAAGTTGCGATTTTCACGCTGATCGTCCAGGAAATGAGCTTTACGCGAGCAGCGGATGCCCTGGAGATCTCGAAGGCTGCTGCCAGCAAGGCAATCGCGCGTCTGGAGGGACGCTTAGGCACGCGTTTGTTCGAGCGCACCACACGCCGAGTGCGTCTTACCGAGGCCGGAGAGATTTACCTAGACTACGCTCGCCGTGCTGTGGAAGAAGTTGAGGAAGGGGAAGCGGCCGTCTCGAAGTTGACAGAACAACCGCGGGGAACGTTGCGCGTAGCCATGCCAGTGACGATGGCACAGTCTTCGGTCGCTCCCAAACTGGCTCGATTTTTAGCCCGATATCCGGAACTCCGCCTCGATATCGCATTGAAAGGTGGCCAGATTGACCCAATCGCACAACGTTTCGATGTCGTGTTTCAAACGATGCGGCCTGAAGTGGATTCACAGCTCATCCAGAAGCGGATGATCACTGTAGGACTTGGCATCTTTGGCAGTCCCGCCTATATATCAAGTGCACCACCACTTCGCTCGCCACAGGACCTGACGCAGCATTCCTGTCTCACCCTGACGGCATCACGCGGAGGAACGAATTGGACCCTGCACAAAGGTGGGAAAGCCCAGGAAATTCGTCTACGTGGCAGGATCGCAATCGGCGATCCGCTCATACATCAACGCTTGTGCCTCGACGGAGCCGGAATCGCAATTCTCCCTAACTGGCTCATTCAGGATCAGGTCCGGAAAAAACAGCTGCTGAGAGTACTCCCCGACTGGGTCCCAAGCCCCATCGAACTCTTTGTCCTATATCCCACGCGTCTCAGCATGACTCCCAAACTGAATGTGTTCCTTGCCTTCATCCAAGATGTTGTTCCGAAGCCGTGAAGTGATTTAATTTTTACGACCGTCTCTAAGTGAATCAGGGAGCGCGATGGTGTTCATACCTACCCTTTGGAACAGAGCTTTCATCTGCTCAGGCGTCGCTGGCGATTTCAGATCTGGCGGAGGGATTACTCGCGAGTTCGCAGAAACGCAGAACTCTGTGATGACGCGCTCGAAACCGCCAGGCAGGTAGCAGTTGAGGAGCCGCGCTTCTTGCGAATCGATTCGAAAACTGTGAACGCAACGCGCAGCCCTGAGCCTGTTCGCCGCAGGCGACGCGGATTACGTCACCGACGATGTGCCTTGGCTGCTCGGACGTTCGGCGCGCACATTTGAACAGTTCGCGATCGACTACTTCGCGGCGTTCTCGGGATCCTAGCCGACGGCAGCGGTTAAAAGCGGCGTGAATGCCGCAAGGGCCCCGCCACCAGCCTGTGCCTACCCGGATCTCTAAGCTTGCTCAGCGCAAAACGGTTTCGGTTCCGGAGTTACCCGGTCGCCCGCGCGGCGATATTCTCCCGGCGTTACTCCCACAATCCGCTTAAACGTTTTGTTGAATGAGCCATCCGAATCATATCCAACCGCGTTCGCTATGTCCGACAGCTTCCGATCGCCTTCTTTCAAGAGCACGGCTGCCCGATAGACTCGCCAACGTGTTAGGTAATCCAGCGGCGTCTCACCCACAACTTCCTTGAATCGCAATGCGAAAGCGGATCGAGACATCCCTGCGTGAGAGGCCAGTTCGCGTACCGTCCATGGCTGCTCAATCCTCTCGTGCATAGATCGCAGCACTCCCCCAATTCGCGGGTCCGACAGCGCACGAAGCCAGCCGGTGTCGCGGCACGTGCTCGAAACATACTCGCGGATTAGCTGAAGCAGCAGAATATCCGCCAGCCGCTTAAGAACCAGATATGACCCCAGATAAGACTGCGCCGCCTCAGCCGCAAATAGCTGCAGACTCTGCTGGAGTGGTGAGGCCTGCACACGGTCATTTGCTACATGAATAAACGGCGGAAGTAAGTCCACCAGCGGCCTGCTATTGGCCATATCAAACGTGAACTTACCGCCTAGGATAGTTGTTAACGTGCCCCCGCCACCATAACGAATCACGCCACCGGATTTCGTCTGCGCCACGTCTTCCATGTTCGCGGCGAGTGCCTGCGGATGATTCCCCAATGTGTACTCGTGAGCTTGGGCGAACAAGCAAAAGCAATCGCCCCCCGCTACAGCGATAGGCTGTTCCTGCCCTTCGACTTTCAGCCAGGCGTTGCCGCGCGCAACGGTGCCGAGACACGCGTAGTCGCCCTTGTTGAACCTAAGCCCCCAGGGTGCAGTTAGTTCGATCCGCCCATAGACGACGCTCTCCACTCGCATGGCCGTGAAAACGTCCGTAATGGGGTCCACATTGCTCCTGATAATTGGACGAATGAACAACGCTTATGGACGATTATCGGCGTCTCGTCCAGATTGCGGAACATCTGGATGTTAGCAGATGAGGTTCAGATGAGATTGAATCGCAGGCAGCGAACGCTAGCGGAACCCATTTTGTCGAGCGCTGAGCGCAGGCGCTTTGTGGGGGCTTTTCTGGCAGCAGCGCTCCTCATTCTCACCGCTTCTTTAACATCGAAGGGAGCCGAACTGACTCCTGAGACTTCAAGCGCGTGGGACGCTTATGTGCAGACCCAAAGCACTCGAGTCGCCGGATACTCCAGTGCCCCGCCGTTTCTGTGGAGTGATGAATCACCCGACCGGCTTCGGCGTCTGCACCAGAGTGAGACGGTGGTCGCGCCCTTCGGAGAGAACCCGCACAGAGTTCCGCATGGCTTGATTCATCATTGGATCGGCGCCGTTTTCCTGCCCGGAGCTCGTTTGGCTGAGGTTCTCTCTGTCGTGCGCGATTACGGCGAATACAAAGATTTCTATGCCCCCAACGTCATTGAATCCCACTTACTGCGGCAGACCGACACGGAAGACACATTCTCACTTCGCATGCTGAACAAAGCCGTGGTCGCGAAATTTGCGCTCGACGCCGAGTTCCAGGGCAGCTTTAGGCGAATCGATGATAACAAGTGCTATGGCGTCTCTTACACCACTCGTGTTCGCGAGCTCCAGAACTACGGTACGCCCGATGAACATGAAGCCCCTAGCAACACAGGCCGCGGCTTGATCTGGCGCCTGTACAGTATCTCTCGGTTTGAACAGCGGGACGGCGGAGTGTATGTAGAGTTCGAAGCGGTTGCTCTTAGCCGGGATGTCCCTGGTGGGCTTGGTTGGCTTGTCGATTCGATCGTACGGCGCGCCTCCCGAGCCTCTGTGCATCTGTCGCTTGAGAGGACAGGACAAGCCGTGCTCGCAATGAGCCGCGCTGAGACGGACAAGAAAAACAACACGCCCGTAACGTCGGCTTTTTCGAATCAGATGTCGGCGGCTCGAGTTCGAAGCGGATTCATGCATTGAAGTCGGGGAGTCGAAGCCAGGCGCGGTTGCCGTCTGTTGTTGTCGATCTGTGTAAGCGCGATTCCTAGCCTTGGCGAAAAGGGCGGATGTAGCGGCTGCAAGCTGATTCCCGTACGGATTGCCGAGCAACAACGAGAGGTTCAGATAAGATGCACGGCCCTGACTCAAGCTACGAATGAATAAGTGAGGGAAACAAGTACCAGGGCGAACAAGATTACCGCAGCGGGTCCTCGGGCGTAATAGCCCGCAGGATTGCCGTTGCAGTGGACTGAATGAAATCGAGAGAAGCGGTCAGCGTGTCAGGGTTCCCGTCGTACAAGCTGATGTAATCGCTGCTGGCTGTGTTGGTGTCGAGGCCGATAGCGTGACAAACGACAAAAGCGACGGCTTCCGCTTCTGTTTCCCGGATCGTTTTCGTGGTTTCAGTGCGCCGGTCGGTACGATGCAATTTCTCATGCGCTAATTCATGAGCTAGAGTGCTGAATTCCTGGGCAGGTGAAAGATCGCAGGCAAGCGTAATCGCTCCGCCTCGCGAAACGCCTAATGCAGGCCGGATGTCATCGGAGTAATCGAGCGCGATTCCCTGTTCCGTTATGAATGGCTTCAGCCGCTCCGTGTGTTGTGTCGGATCGCCTTGCACGGTTGCGAATTCGGGGAGTGGTTCTCCGTCGCTTTGCGACACGTCAAAGACGTACGCTGCGCGAAATCCGAACAGGCGCTTCTCCTCGCTCTCACTGTCGTCTTCAGACTTCTTCTTCCCGATAAGTGGGGCAAGGATGACGATGCCCTTTTCACCCTTGCGCACGAACCGCCCGAATCTATGCCAGGTTTGAAAACCAGCAACGCGCGTAGGGGTCGCCCGTTGAAGGGAAAAGAGAAGAACGTTGTTCCAGCTATAGCGATGAAACCGGGACATCGCGGTGAGATAACGAGCCAGACAATCGCTATGTCCTTGCTCAAGATTGGAGATCAGTGTTGTGATTGCATCCTCGGCAACTTGCTTCAGTTCTGAATTGGTCATCGGAGTTTCCTGCCTGTTTCTTGTGATTTGGGGTGCATGCGCATGCACCTCTGCCACCCGGGCGACGGGTGTGGGTAGCAAGTGCAAGCCGAGGGGGATCTCCCACCATTGCGTCGGGTGCAAGGGCGAAGCGAAGCGAAGGGCTGCAGCGCAGCGAAGCCTGGGGACACGGCTTGTGCGCGCGGGGAGCGAAGCTCCCTAGCTTTTTGACCGAAATGGGGTAGCAATAATCTCAGCGAGAAAGGCCTTGCCTGTTCCACATCATTAGCCAACAAGAGGAACGAGCCGGAATCCCCCTTTGTTAAAAGCAGAGCGACCCGAATTGACACGGGTCGCAGCAGGTTCAATGCGAGCGATCAGAGGACCTCGCCGGGTTCCCCCTACGCTGATCATGGTCGGAGAACTTGACGTATTCCGAGATCAGGACTGGCGTTTGCAAACAAGTTAATCGCGTGCGGCGTACCGGTCGAACTCCACCTCTATCCGGGCGCATATCACGCTTGGGATCTCTTCGCGCCCGACTCCCGCTTAGCCGCCGCGTTCCTGCAGGTGTGGTACGGCTACCTTCGCCGGCAGTTCCGCATATGAGCGAAATGCCACAGGGCGGCGCATTAAATGAACCGGAAGAGAAATGACCATGTCCGATAGACAAAAGCCGTTAAGCAGCCTGGAACTCCGGTCCAAGGCGGTGCCCGAAGGCCGGCTAGAGCTGTCGTTCGGAAAGGTCATGGTCGACGAGCCCGGCGCCGGCGAGGTCGTCGTCCGCGTAGAAGCTGCGCCAATCAACCCAACGGACCTGGGGTTGCTCCCCCAGTAAGGCTGCAGCGAGCTTCGTCAATCCGCTGACCGTGCTGGGGATGCTCGAAACGCTGCGCCGCGAGGGGCACAAGGCGCTGGGGCGTCAAGCGGGGGACAGATGCTCAACCGCACGTGCATCCAGGACAGGATCGAACTCGAAGATGCATTGATCCGAAGCGCGGAAGATGCAGCGACCCGTCGCGCTATCTCTCGACGACATCTTCCGGCGATCCCGGCAGCCGCTTCTTGTGAATAGGGGACGCCAGATGCTGGGCAGCGCTCACTGCACAGGCACGACGACGGTTTCGCTCCTTTGCATCATTGCCATCCAAGCCTGTGACCATGCGCGCCAACTGGGGTACAGCAAACCACCACGCAGCCAGGCCGATCAGTAAGAAGACCAGCTTCGCTGGATCGAGATCGTCATTCAGTATGCCGTTCCGCTGTGCTTCCGCGAACCTTGCCACCGTGCGCTGGTAGTGAGCAGTACGGGCCGCCTCGTTTACGGCTGGACCATCAGACAGGCCCTCCCAGAGCAAGAGCCGGACGAGATGCGGATTTTCCGCGTGATAGTCGAAGATGCACCCCGTGTATTCACCGATTTTGTCCAGGCCGGGAGCGTTCATCCCTAGGGAAACAGCGAGCTTTTCCAGCTCCTCTATGAGCACAGTCTCGAACAGTTGTCGTTTGTCCCCGAAATAGCTGTAGAGCCGCTCCTTGTTGATTCCTGCGAGAGCTGCGATCCGCGCCATTGTCGTACCGTCCGGACCATGCGCAGTGAACTCTGCACACGCCGCTTGCCGGAGTCGACGGCGTGTCTCCTGCGTATCCCAAGCCATGCCCTCATCATATTTGCATCTCCAACGCTTCAGTTGGAATCTCACCAGATGTCCAACCGAACGTTGGAATTGAGCTGAAACAGCATCGGCTTTTAGGAGAGTGAACGTGCCGGGAAGAGTGGAAAACAAGGTTGCGGTGGTTACAGGTGGAACAAGTGGAATTGGATTGGCCACGGCCAAACTGCTCGCAACGGAGGGGGCCAAGGTCTTTGTAACAGGGCGCAGGAGTCAGGAACTTGCATCGGCTATCGAGCAGATCGGTCATGGCGCCGTGGGCGTGCAAGGCGACGTTTCCAAGCTGGAGGATCTCGAACGACTGTTCACAGCAGTGCGAGAGCAAGAAGGGCGACTGGATATCCTATTCGCGAACGCTGGCACGGCTGAACACGCCACCATCGAGCAGATCACTGAGAGCCAGTTTGAGGCCGGGTTCTCCACCAACGTCAAGGGCGTTTTCTTCTGCATGCAGAAGGCCTTGCCACTGATGCCCGACGGCGCAGCCGTTGTCCTGAATGCTTCCATGTGGACGATCAAGGGGATACCTGGATTCGGTGTCTTGAGCGCAAGTAAGGCCGCGGTGCGGAGCTTTGCGCGGACATGGGCAAACGAACTCAGGGCGCGTCGCATCCGCGTAAACGTCGTCAGTCCAGGTCCGGTACATACTCCTTCAATCGAGAAGGCGACAGGTGGTCGGGAAAATGCCGAGCGGCTCTTGTCAGAACTGGCTAAAGACATACCTCTCGGTCGCGCTGGAAAGCCGGACGAGATTGCAAAAGCCGTCTTATTCCTCGCCTCCGAAGATGCAAGCTACGTGAATGGCGCCGAACCCTTCGTCGACGGCGGGATGGTTCAGATCTAGCTAGGGTTCCATCTACAGCGCCTGCTCGATCATCGCCTTAAAGGAGACGTGCTGGTCGTCTGCAAGCTGGACCGGCTTTCGCGTTCCTCACGAGATGTGCTGACGATCATGAAACGAATTCAGGAAGCGAAGGCGGGCTTCCGTGTCTAATGCCGAACATGAGAGTTAAATCTACGTGTTGGCAGCTAAACTAAGGCCACGTGGCCTTCTATGTCGCGCATCCAAGTTCTTGACGAAATCACCGCGCGGCTCGGACCCCCAGCATTCCTCCGCTGGATAGAGGCACCTTACGGAGCTACGGCAGTCGTTGTTCGGTTTCGACACCGCGGGGCAGTGATAGATCTCGAGCCAACGCGCGCGTTTCGCCTTATCTTTCAAATTTCACCCGGTGACGTCTTGCGCACTGAAAGCGACGAAGGGGCACCGTCGCACAAACTGCTGCGAGCCGGAAGCATCATCACATCGTTTACAGAGCGGCCGGAACGGATACGTATCGTGGGAGCTGCAGACACACTCCAACTCCTGTTCAGCCCCGAACTCGCAGCAGCACGTGGGGCAAACCGCGCAGTAGACTGGCCCCTCTTTCGACGAGATCTGCTGGCTAGCACCGTGCAGACATTGGTTGCCACTTCTCTCGACGGCACCGACACACAACTGCGGCAGACAGTCGCCGCTGTCGCGAAGCTCGTTGTTGAACAGCACAGACACCCAGAGACAAGCGCCGGCGGTCTTACTCCGCAAGCAAGACGCGTTGTGCTCGAACTCTTGGACAAACGCCTCCCCGACGGCATCTCGGTCCCCGAATTGGCGGATGCGGCAAGTCTCAGCCTGCATCACTTCATCAAGGTCTGCCGTCAGAGTGAAGGCCTTACGCCTCACGCGCTGCTCATCGAAAAGCGGATTGAACGGGCGATTGAGATATTGCTCGAGGGCATGGCGACGGTGGATGAGGTTGCGATCCAGGTCGGCTTTTTCTCTCCATCGCACTTCATCAGTACATTTCGCCGCTTGGTTGGGGTTACGCCTGCGGCTCTGCGACGCGCCGCGAGGGACTGAGTCTTCGAACGCGTTTCGTCGCTATTTCTTGATATTCACTTCTGAATCCATCGCATCTGAACCAGTGGGAGTCAAATATGGCGATTGCAAAGTGGATTGTGGCATTCGTTGCAGTGTACGGATTCGGTGGAGTGCTTGCCGACTTCGTGGTCCCGTTTACGGCGCGCATGCACATGAAGAATCCGCACTGGCCGCCGCATGCAAAATTGCATAACGGCCAAACTATGCTGATGGGCGTCTTTGCAGGTACGCTATCGCTCTTCTGCCTCTTTGCAGTGCATCCGCTTACGCGGCCGTGGTTCTTCGCCGGGGCAGCCGCCGCATCCCTGTATTGGGTGGGGCTCGCCTTCGCACAACTGTTTCCGGGTACCGCTTGGCACGATCCCGAGTTCGCCTCGGAAGTCCCACATCCGTTAGGACTCGACCCGCAGCAATTACTCGGCTACCTCTTATGCCTTCTGCTCTTGGTTGCGGTGGGTTTGGCCTTGTTGGTGCGCTAGTCAATCCCAAGACCGAAGTGAGAAACCCTCTTATGAACGTGAATGGTAGAACTGCCGAGTATCCCATCGATCCCTTGTTTCTTGAACGTTGGTCGCCACGAGCTTTCACAGCAGAACCGATGCCGCATGAAACGCTACTGACTATGCTCGAAGCGGCGCGCTGGGCAGCCTCGTCCTTCAATGCGCAGCCATGGCGCTTTGTCTATGCTCTTCGCGATACGCCGCACTGGGACTCATTGCTCAGTCTGCTGGTTCCGTTCAACCAGGATTGGGCGAAGCAGGCTTCTGCTCTGATATTCGCGGTTTCCAAGACCACATCGCGATCACCAAAAACGGGAGAGGAGCATCCATCGCCCACACATTCATTCGACACAGGAGCCGCGTGTGGCTATATGGTGCTGCAGGCTCTTAAACTTGGCTGGCACGCCCATGGTATGGTCGGTTTCGATCATGAATGGGCGCGCATGACGCTCTCTGTTCCAAAAGGCTTCGTAGTAGAAGCGGCATTCGCCATTGGCTGTCTGGGAGACGCATCCCTACTGCATGAGGCCCTACGAAGCAGAGAGAAACCGAGCGACCGTCATTCTCTTAATCAACTCGCGTTCGAAGGGCACCTGCCAAAAGAATAGGTGAGGGTCCGGCGATTCTAGCGATTGAGGGCAACCTCAACTTTGGCAAACAACCGTCGGCATAGATCCACCCTGGCGGCGATGTGACGAGTAATCCAGGGTTGTGGCGAGATCCGAGGATTAGTCGATCGTTTGCGACCAGCGGATCTCTTTTCGGAACTCGATTGAGTCGTTGTTTGAGCAACAATCACGGTGAATGAGACTGATGCCGTGCGGCTGAGGTCGGCACGCTTCATCCCCAAAGCAGCCGCCCACGTGCCGTTCAGTCAAAATCTTACTCGATTGCCGGAATGCGTTGGGTTCAGGCACTTCGCGGTTGCGGGGGGTGCGCCAAAGGAATAAAACGATCGCCCTTGGCGCCAATGCGTTGGGCGACCAGAACGCCGAGCGATTGTCCCACCAGGTAAATGGCGGCGGCGGCGAGAAAAGGCAGGATTCCAGAGTCGACCATCATCACCGGAAGGATCTTCGTAAACCATATCCGTTCGCGAAGCGCCTGGTAGAACGCCAACAATATAACGCCTGAAACTTGCGCTTTCCAGCCAAAGCGCCGGCCTACTGCGAGCAGGACCAGTATCACCGCCGCCTCGGCGCCGGCGACCAGAACCAATACTGGAAACGAAAGAACCTTGAGCGGGTCTGCCGACTCCGGAAGCCTGCTGTGCCACCAACCCATCGAGAACCCTATCCAGTAGTGGAGTTTAAAACTCAACGCATACACCGCGCCACCAGCGAGAGCACCGACGGCGCGGATCCAGGTAGGCCGGAGAAAATAGGCAGTCACACTGCACAGCGCAATAACAAATCCTAAGCTGATGACCCAGAACGGCATAGACCAGAATGAGCCAGCCGAAGCGCCGTGCCGGACAGCGAGTTCGATTCGGATCTGCCACAACAAAGCGGCCATTCCGAATAAGAGCGACATAACGACCAACGATACGGCCATCACGCCCGCAGCATGTCGACGAAGGAAGCGAGTCGCCAGATACCAAGCGTCGTCGGGTTTGGCGGCGACCGGCCGGTGCTCAAGATGCCTCCGAACGTCTTCATCCAGGGCTTCGACGGAGCTGTAGCGCCGTGCTGGCTCCTTCTGGAGCGCGGTAAGAAGAATACAGTCAAGATCGCCCCTCAGACGGTTGCGCAGCCTGACCGGATCGCCCTCCCTGACTCCGCTGACAATCTCCGGAGTAATCCATCTCCAGTCGCCCTGCTCACCTTTGTTTGATTCGGTGGTCGCAACCATGTCGCTTGGCCGGAGTGGCTGTTCCTCTGAAATCACTCGAACCATCTCGTGAAGCGCCGCGCTCGTAAGGCGATAGGGACGATGTCCCGTCAGCAACTCATAGCAGATCACGCCTAACGAGTAGACGTCTGTAAGCGTGGTGATGGCGCCTCCCCGGACTTGCTCCGGGCTCGCATAATCTGGCGTCATCATCTGGTCCAGCGTTTGAGTAGCGGGCAAGTCCCCCGCCGGCTTGTCTTCAAGCAGCTTGGCGATTCCGAAGTCCAGCAGTTTCACGGTTCCTCCGGGAGTAACCAAAATATTGCCTGGCTTCAAATCGCGATGCACTACAAGGTGCTGGTGAGCGTGCCGCACAGCGGCACAAACCGTGCGCAACAGTTCAAGCCGCTCACTAATGTCGAGCTTCCGCTCGTCACACCATTGATTAATTGGCTGTCCCTCGACTAGCTCCATTACAAGGTAAGGAAGACCCTCCTCCGTTGCGCCCGCGTCAATGAGGCGGGCGATGTTCGGATGATCGAGCGAGGCAAGGATTTCACGTTCCCGCTGGAAACGCGCAATGAATGCGGCGGCCGCCCTCTGGGGTTGGACGAGCTTGACTGCAACCTGTTTTTTGAAAGCGCCATCGGACCGCTCGGCGAGATAAACAGATCCCATCCCGCCTCGTCCAATTTCACGGATGAGCGTGTATCCGCCCAAGCGACGGCCGTCCATACCTGGTAGTCCAACCGGCAAAGTTTCGATATCTGGCCGGAGAGAACCGAGCAATGGATGTCCCAGCCAATCGGGGACGTGCTCCCTGGCGGTGAGAAATCGTTCAACTTCGGCGCGGACCTCCCGGTCCCCGCGACAGTGGAGGTCTAGATAAGCGGCCCGTTCGGTAGGGTTCTGCTCGACGGCGCCTTCGTAAATCTTTCGTATGTAAGCGAGCTTTTCAGGAGTCATCTTGTGTTATCTCACCCTGCTTAGCGCAACGCGACCACAAAAGAGCTCACGATTGACTGTACTGTAATTCATATGGACGATTCCGGGCCACCTCATGTAATCACTCGCTTACTCGGGGATTGGCGGGCCGGCGACAAAGATGCAGCCAACCGCCTGATGGAAGTGGTGTATCGCGAGTTGCACCAAATCGCTTCGCGTGAAATGCGTCGCGAGAATGCAGGGCACACGCTGCAGACCACCGCTTTAGTCCATGAGGCGTATGTGCGTCTTTGCGGTGCGTCGCCCGTGGACTGGAAGGATCGATCGCATTTCTTCGCCGTGGCTGCGCGGCAACTTCGCCGGGTGCTCGTAGACCATGCCCGGCGTTCTAACAGCGACAAGCGGGGAGGCAGCGTGACCCTGCTGGCGCTGCGGGATTCTGACGCTGCCAATGTTGGAATTGATCACCGATTGCTAGCGCTCGATCAAGCTTTGGAGCGCCTTGAAGCATTGGACGCACGCGCCGCGCAAGCACTTGAGCTGCGTTTTTACGGCGGATTAAGCGAAGCCGAGACAGCCGAGACGCTCCAGATCTCACTCGCGACCTTGAAGCGGGATTGGGACTTCGCCCGAACCTGGCTTGCTGCCCAGTTGGCCTAGCCAGTGGCCGTTGAATAATGATGGGGTCTGATAACCGTAGCAAATAGATCCGCCCTTACGGCCAAGGGTTTACGAATAACTCATAGATCGGCGGCAATTTGGAAGTTGCGCTGGATTAGGACTAGGAAATCGGCTTGCAACAAACAATGTTCGGCCGGAGCCGCTCGTCCGATGGCCGTGTGCGATCCTGCCAAACCTATGTGGCAGCTGCCACGTGCTCGCCTTGGAGAATGCGGGCAGTTTCTCGCAGGCGAACGCTTACATCTCAAGGGTGATCCACGCTGGAGCATGATCGCTTGCGTTGTCCTCTCCTCGCACCCATCGATCGACGCCCGCATCAATCAACAGCGGGGCGAGCTGAGGCGAGAGCAGCAAATGGTCAAGCCGCATCCCCTTGTCCGCCTCCCACCTCTCGAACGGCGACGCTCTGGACGCGCTGATCTCGCTTTGTATCGTGATTTGCGCCATCCAGCTTGGAGTGCCACGGGTCACCGGTGCTCGCATGCTGGTGAATGTAGGCGTCGAAGCTCTCGCCAGATCCGTTCCATTCATCGGTGATTTGTTCGATGTCGTTTTTAAAGCTAATCGCCGCAATTTATCAGCTACTCAAGAACCATGTCTCACAGCCGCACCCCCACTTGCCTCTCTTTCCCTCGGTGAAACAGCACGAGGAATCCGACACCTCAATTCGCTTAAGCAAAAATCAGATGACATGGTGGATAGCTCCCGTTTGATAGTAGTCTCAAACCGTCTTCCCATGGCACTGGTCCGCGAAGGCAACGAGTGGAGGACAAAGCGTACTGCCGGCGGCCTCGCGACAGCCATGGATCCAATCCTCAAGCGCGCCGGAGGCCTCTGGATTGGCTGGTCCGGTACGGACGAGGAACTATCGCCTGAAGCGGCTGAACTTCTCCGTCAGGAGCAGTCGTGCATCGCTGTCGACTTACCGGCAGACCTCCTGAAAAAGTTCTACGACGGCTATGCCAACCAGGCACTCTGGCCTTTGTTTCACAGTTTTACCTCCAGGCTGAAGTTCGAGTCGGAGAACTGGGAAGCATACATTGAAGCGAACCGGAGATTCTGCTCCGCGGTTGTGCACGAGTTTCGACCGGGCGATCGGATATGGGTTCATGATTACCATTTGATGCTTCTGCCCAGCATGCTTCGTGAAAGCCTCCCCCACGCGGCAATCGGTTTCTTTCTACACATACCGTTCCCCGGCTCCGATATCTTCTCGATCCTGCCCCGCGGAGAAGAATTGCTCGTCGGCTTACTGGGCGCGGATCTCATCTCTTTCCACACGCACTTGCATCTCCAGCATTTTCGGATGTCTCTGCGCCGGCTGCTCGGGATCGAGAGCACAGTCGATCGCCTTGAAGTGCCGGGCCGGCAATTGCGCTTGCAAGCATTGCCGATCGGTATCGCCCCGAACGACTTTCTTGAATATCGAGATAAACCCGAGACTCAAGAGCACATGAATAAATTACGTGAGCAATATAGCGGGAGAAAGATGATTGTGGCGGTTGACCGGCTCGATTACACAAAGGGGCTCCCTCACCGCCTGCGAACGTTTCGCCGCATGCTGAGCAGTCAACCGGAACTTATCGGAAAGGTGGTGCTGCTGCAGTTTGCCGTGCCGTCCCGAGAAAATATTGGCAGCTATCAGGAGCTGCGTAGCGAAGTACATGAGCTGATCTCCGATATTAATGGCGAGTACGGCACGCCGGACTGGGTACCGGTGGTCTATATTCACCGAGCGATCTCCCGGCCCGAACTGGTTGCGGTTTACCAGTTCGCCGATGTAGCGTGGGTTGCACCTTTGCGAGATGGAATGAACTTGGTGGCAAAGGAATATGTGGCCTGTCAGGTAGAAGGTCAGGGCGTGCTGGTTTTGAGTTCGTTCGCGGGCGCCGCGGCCGAAATGGCTGAAGCGTTGTTGATCAATCCGTTCGATCAGGAGAGGACCGCCTTCACGGTGACGCGCGCGCTCACGATGAGCGAGGAAGAGAAGCGGGATCGTATGCTTGCTCTGCATGAGCGCGTGCTTCGCAACGACGTGTTCGTCTGGGGCGACCGATTCTTGGCTCTCCTTGACGAGGCAGCGGAGCTCCGCCGGGAACGCGCACCTGAAAGTCCGCCACCGTTACCTCTTGACGAGTTCGTCGAGGCATATCGAAGAGCTAAGAAGCGTCTGCTGCTGCTCGATTATGACGGTACGCTGGTGCCCTTCGCTGCCCGACCACAGGACGCGGCTCCGGACCCTGAGCTCCGGACATTATTGACGCAGCTCACGAGCGATCCGGCAAACGGCGTCGTTGTGATCTCGGGCCGGAGTGTAGCCGACCTGGAGCGTTGGTTCGGGCAGGTGCCTCGTCTGGGGCTTGCGCCGGAGCATGGAGCACGCTGGCGCCTGCCCGGCAGCGACACCTGGGAGGGCCGGTCGACTGAAACCGAATGGAAGAATACTGTGCGGCCGATCCTGCAACACTTCGTCGATCGGACGCCAGGAAGCTTTGTCGAAGAGAAAGAGTTCGCGCTGGTGTGGCACTTCCGTACGATCGAAGCAGAGTTCGGGGATTGGCTCGCGACAGAACTTGTGGCAATGCTCGAGGGCATGCTGGCCGAAACCGAACTGCGCGCCTATCGCGGCAATAAGATCGTCGAGGTTAAACCGATGTGGGCCAACAAAGGGGCGCTCGCCACCGAAATGTTGCCCGAGTACGCCGATGCCGGATTCATTCTCGGTGTCGGTGACGACCGAACGGATGAAGACCTATTCGCGCATCTTCCCGAAAACGCCTGGAGTATCTACGTGGGAGGTGGACCGAGCAGGGCGAGTTATAGCGTAGCTGATACGGGCCGTCTCCGGCAGTTGCTTCGGCAGCTTACATCAAAGAGATGATGATCAAAAAGAACGCGCATAACATAGTGATGAGAAAGTCCCAAGGCGTAAAAGGGCGCGCAGGTTTGGCTTGCTTACTTGTACTGCCAGTGGCGTTTCTTGCCCAAAATAAGGGAACGGAGTCGCCGACCTTACCAATGCCTGCCGACCCCGCCGAGACTCGTATGCGATTTACTCGAATCTACTTCCGTTGGGCGAAACCGCCAACCCTGGATGGCCTCACGAACTCTTTCTGGTACAGGAAGCAACGATCGCGGTGGTCCCTGCCGACTGGCCATGCAGGCCGGAGCCTCAAAGGGATGCTTTGTCCAGCTTCGATACCAGCATAAACCCACACTTAGCCGTTCATCCGCCAGCCCCCAACAATCGAGATATGAAAGAAATCCTGCAAGACTTCGATGCGCATTGTCACGAGCGTCTGAGGCTGAGTGCGGCTGGCTGGACAACTTCGGCTCCCGTTCGACTACTTACGCCGGCGGAACAGAAGGAATTCCAGGCGACGAGAACTGGCGGAACGGACGCGGGAAGCAAGTTCAAGGGCGTTTCTGCTTTGTACGGTTTTAGCCGCGTTTACTTCAACGCTAGCCGCACCGTTGCGATTGTGTACGCAACCCATTGGTGCGGCGCAATTTGCGGACAGGGTTTCTGGGTTGCTTTCGGGTTGCGAGATCGGCAATCGAAACCGCTCGGCTGGCAGTCGGACAGTTGGATTTCGTAGAGCAGTGGCGACAGTTCCGCACTCGATCGTCTGCTAGGGTAACTTCCGCGAGCGTCTATCTCGAGCCAAACGTTTTTGGAAACCCGGATTCCGACTCGGCGGCTGCAAAGTGGCGTTTACGGTGAAGTGGCAGGATCCGTCGGAAATGCTTTAAAGACACGAGAAACCCAGGCCAAAGTTTCACTATGGCGCGACAGTTGTATACTCGACCATTCCGACATCCGGGAATATTGCATGCGAATCGCTGGTGGCGTTCTCGGCGCGCTGCTGATTTTGATCGGCGGTATTTGGATCCTCCAAGGCATCAACCTGTTGCCCGGAAGTTTCATGACAGGACAATTGAAATGGGCGGTTTACGGCGCGATCGCGGCAGCCGTCGGACTTGGTCTTCTCTGGACGGCGATCAGACGACCTCGCCGATAATCCCTTCGTGCTACCGTGTACTCTTCTCTTAATAGACAAAGTGGCACTTCCTACGTCTCCCCGAAAACCTCCATCGAAGTTACTGAACCGAGCTGAAATATAGCCCCTCGATCACGAGGCGTAACCGGCGTCCAATCTGCTGAACAAGAACGTATCGCTCCAGTGCCTGCGAACGGTTCAAGAGCTAGAAACGCAAATGGGCACTATATGGTGGCCGCAAAGTGGCGATATCGGAAACGGGCAGCCGGATAATTGGCCTGCATTTCCCAGAACTTCTGAATCGCTTGCTGAAACTACTGTTTCCAAGCACGGCAAGCCGGCTTAGGCTTGCGTCGGCCAGTAGGTGTTCCGCCACCGTTCGAAACTCATGAGCCTGGGCAGTTCCTGGCGAAGGGCTGTAACATCGGCACGGTATCCGACATCCTGGAACCACCTGAACATGACGGCCATCTCGTGACCCGCCTGTCTCTCGAAGTCCTCCCATGCCATTTGAGAATAGTTCGCCTGTAATGTCTGCGCGATCTGATCCACGAATAATTCATCACCCGCGAGATCCGTTGCCGTTCCGTGCCACTTGCCGGGGTGCTCGAAAGCCATCGCGACGAAAGCGCCGATGTCGTCGACCGCGACTTGCTGCAATATCGTCTCGGGGGTAAGCGGCAGCCTCAGCTGTCCTTGGGCAATCTGGCCCTTCATGCGCAACCAGTTCTCCATGAAGTACACAGGACGCACAAATTGTATAGGGTATGCCAGTTCCTCGAAGGTCCGTTTGAGTCGTTGAAGTGCTCTAAATCGGCTCCGCGTATGCTCGCGATTCCGCCACTGAGCGTCAGACTCACATTTGAGCGACAATCAAGGCATGCAGGAACCGATCACACGCGATCCTGAAGTGATGCACGGGACACCAGTTTTTCGAGGCACGCGTGTCCCTGTAAGGACAATGTTCGAGTACCTGGAAAATGGCGAATCGCTCGACGATTTTCTGGAAGGCTTCCCCACTGTCAGCCGCGAACTCGCCGTCCAGGTTCTTCAGGAGTCACGGGAGCTGCGCTTGGCTCGCGTTTGATGCGGATCCTGATTGACGAATGCCTTGATCAAAGGCTCCGGTTGCTCTTCCCTGGACACGACTGCGAAACTGCTGCATATGCCAAGCTCTCAGGCCTGAAAAATGGCGCGTTGTTAGCCGCAGCGCAAGCCGCCGGTTTCGAAGTGATCGTTACCACGGACCAGGAGATTCCGTATCAACAAAATCTAAGCCTTCGGCAGATATCGATGATTGTCTTGTGCGCGCCCACAAACAGACTTGCCGATCTCAAGCGGTTGCTTCCGGATGCGATTAGGGCACTGGACTCGATAAAGGGCGGCGAGGTCATCCGGATTACCTAAATTTTGTTCGGAGGCAACCCGGTTTACAAATCGGCAAGCGGCATAGTGCGACATGCCGAGTCTAGAGACAAGTGAATTGGGAAAGCGAAGCGCGCTCATGGAGACTCATCTCGCCTCGTTCGCGAACAGACGAGAGCGCGCCTATGGCACTCGTCGCGCTTTCACCACCTATACCCGCTCATCTCTTGGGAAAGTGAAGAGCTCGACGAGCGCTCTCACGCGCTCTTTCTGACGGCTGAGCGGAAATCGCTTGGTTCTTGTTAGCTCAGCGATACCATGGAGGCTCGCCCAAAACAGTTCTGATATGACCTCTGGCTTCGAGCTCTGCCCCTGAAACGGAAGTGTTGCGAAGTCGGGTGAAAGTCGCGAAGGTTCTTGCGCGCCGAGCATCAGGCAACCATCGCGACTCCGAAGAGACCTGAAACGAACAACGCTTGCCCGACGATGTCGTCGTTGGGCAACCATCGAATCTGTCCCTTCCGAATCATGTTTATTGTTTCCATACCCTGGATTGTTCGGGATGCGGCACGAAAAGACCGGAAGCCTTGGCTGGCTCTCACGCGGCGTTTGATCGCCCGATGATCCTGTTCCACCACATTGTTGAGATAACGAACCGGTAGACAGCGGCAGCGACGGCCGAGTTCTCGAGCCCGCTTTAGTTCATCGATCACCTTCGGATAGGAAGGATTCCCGTCTACGTTGATGACTCGTGGACGAGGGTGGTTTGTCGATCGCAAAGCTTTTTGAAAGAAGCGTTTGGCGGCATCGGCATCGCGTTTCCAAGAGAGTAGAAAATCGACGGTGTCGCCAGTGGAATCCACTGCTCGATATAAATAGGTCCACTCGCCGGCCACCCGAAGATAGGTTTCATCGACGCGCCAGGATCCGTTTGTCCTTCGCAGTTGAGACCGACACCGCCGACTGAGCTCCGGCGCGTAGCGTTGAATCCAGCGCCAAATCGTCACGTGATCCACATAGACGCTCCGCTCTGCCATGATCTCCTCGAGATTACGCAAGCTCAGCGCATAACGAAGATAACGACGAACGCACAAGATGATGATCTCGGGCTCGAAATGTCGCCCCTTGAACAGCGCTGGCCGCTCCAATCTCATGAGGCGCCAAGCCTATCAGACCACCCACCGGTCTTTTGCAATACATCCCATTGGGCCACGCTGCAGTTTGCAGTTCAGAGTAAAATGGTAAGCCCAAACTACATTATCGAGTTCGAACCAGAGATAACCTCGGACGCGCCAACGTCCGACGCCCAGGCCCCGGTTCTGCTCGGGCCTCCGGAAAGTGTCCCCAAAATACGGACTGATAAGCGGGTTTCAGTCCTGTCAAGTTCGATTTCATCGCGTGATATCCCCGGAATCAATGAGAGCGACCGAACTTCTTGCGAGAGAGGTCAATCCACGACTGCTCTCGCTGAAATTGTGTATGACGCGGCCAGCACGGTGTCGAAATCCATCGACCGGAAAAACAGTGACGATGCTGCATTCATCGAGCGAGATTCTGATTCGGGATGGGCAGAAGAGTGGCCGGCGTCGGCGATAGTGAACTGGCGGCTGCATTCCGTGCACGGCGTGCCGCATGAATATGCGTGGTCGACGAGCGATGAGCTGCTTCGCGACGGCGGGGGGATGGGGATTCAGCGCATAACGATAGATACGTGGCTGGAGCTGATCGAGAAAGAGAAGGCTTTGGGGACGGGGCACATTCTGCCGTGCGGCGGGAACTCGCCGAGACCGGAAGAGCGCGGCGACTAACGATTGTTCGACGTGTTCAAAGAGTCGGGCGATTTTAGAGGCGAGGGCGGCGTAGGTTCAAGCGCGACGCGCGCGCGCGATTCTTTCGAACAAAGAAGAAGCGAAGAACGCGGAAAGGAAGCTGACACGGACGATCGGGGAACTTCGCGTTAGATCGGCTTCTTCCGTTCCTTCCGCGGAAGGAAGCTGGACGATTCGGAGTTTCTCGCGTTGGAGAGGCTGGTCGGCAAAATCGACCCTCCAGGCAGGAGCACGATTTCACACCTTGGCAAAAGCCAAGGTGTTTCGCTTTCACAGGTTCGTTTCGCTTTTGCGAGCAAGGGCGGGAAATCTAAAGACCACTGGTAGTTTGCTTTGGTTCATGAAGAACTGGGAAGCCCAGACTGCCGGCCTCGAGATCCCGGTGTGTTTAATCTGCTCCGACACAGGCTTCCCCGGAGAGACTAAGTACGTCCTAATGGCTTGGGCGCCTGCGATGTTCCGGTACTCGGTCTTAGCCCGGAAGAGGAATATCGACGGCTGCCGTCTGTTTGCGAATGCGCCAAGGGGAAGGCAGTAGCTGCCGAAAGAGCTCACAAAGTAGAGCAAAAAGCTAAACTCCAACGGGAACTGCGGGAATACGAGGCGCAGATGAAAGCCGAGGCCGAGAAGCGCTTAAAGCGAGATGTATGTGTCGAGTGCAACGAGACTATGCGAAACAGGTGTGTGACGTGCCGTGGGAGTGGTCTGTACTTCGGGACCAGGGCGAGTAGCGACACACGGGCGCATCCCGAGCCTTCACTGCAAAGGCACAAAGATCTTGCTCCTGAGAAACGGGAGAGAGTGCGTGGGGTGGACCCATAGGTTGAGACAAACAGTTAACCCACAGATCGCCGTTGGCTGAAAACTGCTCGACCGACGAAACGTATTCATAGCATGATGGGCGCATCCGGCGAAACGGAAGCGAGCTCTGCTGGAGAGCAACTCGCCGAGGGATAGCCGGTGCGACTCATCTCGGACGATGAGCAGGGGCGCTTCGGTGCCCCTGTTGGTTTTTCCATACATCGGACCGGTAGATCGCCCATGCCTGAAAAAACTCATGCCGCTTCCTTTTTTCGCCAGCCCGGTCGTGAGACTGCTTTCAAACTCATTCGGTGACCGATACTCCAGAGACGAATGCATCCGCCTGTCGTTGTAGATCGACTCCAGGAACCGGCCGATCCGGGTTCGCGCATCGGCCAGATTCCGATATTCGGTCCGGTTGACCTCCTCGTGTTTGAGCGTCTTCATAAAAAAACTGTGCGGCCCACAGACATCGTTTCCACGGCACCGGGGTAAACTGATTGAGCCCAGGCGAAGGATAGGACGATGCGGAGACGCAACCCGAGCGTCGGCTTGGGGCCGGGATTCAGCGGGAGCGGAAAGCTTCCGCTTTTCCTCTTAAATCCTGGCTTGAAGCGATAAATCGCGGGGGTTCGGGGGCAGCGCCCCCGCTCAAGGAAGCAGCTTTTCCTGCCGGTTTTCAATCTCTCGCAGCTGCGTGTCGATCCGGTAATCAGGATGTCGAATCCGTTCCTTGGCTGGGTCATAGTTGGCCTCGACATCGTCCCAGCAAGGAGTGATCCTGGCGAGTTCCTGCCACCTCTCCCAAGGTGTTAGGCCGCCCAATGATCCGTGTGACCGGAAATGGTTGTAATGATCCTGCCACTCGGAAAGCCGCATATCCAAATCGACCGCCTTCAGATCCACAGTTGCATAAAACTCCTCTAAATCCGTTCGCTGGGATCGCTCCACTTTCCCGTTCAGGTGAGGAGAAGCCGGCTTCACGGGGTCGGAATTTGATGCCGTACTCGCGTAGCCTCTGCTGTACAGAATGTGCGAAGAACTCCCGCCCACGATCCGTCTGAATTCGCTGAATAGGGAACGGCAGTTCCTCTATGACCTTTTCCAAAAAGACTAGCGTATTCTTTGCCGTGCGGCGCGAATACAGCGCCAGCACGCGAATGCGTGTGCAGTCATCGACGGCTGTGTACTGATAGAGTCCCGGCCCAATTTTGCATGTGTCCATCTGCAGTCGCGCACCCGGAACGTCCTTGGCGTAACGATTGCTTTGCTTCCGATTCAGCCTGGCCCGAAAGAGCGGCCTCGCATCGGCTCGGCTCAGCACCTTGTCTATCATTGTTCGAGACACTTCGAAGGAATGAGCACGCCCCAGTTCGTTCTGAATTCTTCGTGATCCAAGCCGGCGTTTGCGGAATTCGAGAATCCAGTCGCGTTCCCGATCGCCGATTCTTGTGGCCGGTGAATTCTTTGCTCGTCTGCTCTGGCTCGCCAATCCAGCCACCCCGTCCTTCTCGTACCGTCTCACCCACTTGCGAAGTGTAGGCCGAGAGATGCCGCACTTCAGGGCAACCACGCTGAAATTCTTGAACTGTTCATCAAGCTCAACCCACCTAAGACGTTTCCGAATCTCGCCGTCCATCCGGCTAGATTAGCTAGAAACAATGTCTATTGGCCACACAATAGATGTCGTTTTGAGGCGTCCTGACGACGTGAGTGCTGTCTGCCGTCGATTCTTAGCTACACTGTTGCTGACCTTAGCTGAGGATAGAGCTCTGCGGGTCTGCTTTTGCATTATCTTCATCCTTTCCCAAAGAGGCGACCTGTGTGAGTCGCCTTTCAATTGAGCAAGCAACAAAACCGGCCGAAACGGGCCAAGGCGTGAAAAATTCTAAGCCCCTCATCGGAACGGCCGCGGAAAACTCGAGACTGATAAGAGCTGCCCGGTGACTACCAGAGCGTTGCACTGGGCCGAATCGGTTTGGCCCGAAAACTCCGGCCAATAAAATCGGGTGGTCGAGTGCCGGGCAGACGTCTGGTAACCTCGCCGAACTCACGTTCTTCGCGCCCTAGATCGTTGGCTCTCGGTGTAGATCTTCGAGCTTCATCGCTGTAGATCTTCGAGCTTCAAATGGGTACTGGTCGGATCCACTCGGCGAAGCCAACTAGCGAATGGCTTGTGCCGCCGTACTTCGATCGCTGATCGATTGAACCATACGGTTATGCAAAGTACAACCGTTTTCGCTCTTCAAGGTACTGCGCAAAGCGCTGCTCGAGATCAGCATGGTAGGCGGCGAGACGCTCGGAAGAAGCCTCGACGAGCGCAGCTGCAGCAATGCCGGATTCCAGCGCGGCCACGAGCCCCCGTGAGGCAATGGGATCATAGCTCGCGGCGGCATCGCCAATGGCGATCCAACCCGCGCCCGCGCTGCGCTCGAGCATCGACGACTCGGCGGGTCGCACGACTAATGGACCGCAGCAACGATAATCGCGCAGCAAGGGCGCGATGTATCGCGTGGAGCGCAATCGCTTCTCCCACGCTATAAGGTCGGGGCGATCGGAGGTGATCAACGCCGCCACACGCCGGCGACGCGGCAGGCGCCCGGTGTACCACCAGCCGCCGGCACCGCCCTCGACGGTGAGCGTGGCGTCCGCGTCGTCGGCTTCGGTCTGCAACCATCCAACGACGGCGAACTGCCGATCAAAGCGGCGGCGGCGGATGCCGAGTCGGCGCGCCACCGTTGCGTACCGGCCGCTGGCGTCGATAATCCAATCGCAAGCGACCTCGTCGCCTTCGAAGCGGAGTCGCCAATCGCGAGGATGGGCAACGCTAACGAGACGCACCGGCTGGCGCAGCACCGCCCCGGCATTGATTGCGCGCTGGCGCATCTGCGCTTCAAAGGCGCGGCGGTCGAGCAGCCACCCGTTGCCGAACGGACGAAAGACGAAAGAGTGCTCGCTAAGTGTCTCTGTTCGCCACGCGGTGCGAACCCCAACACAATCGAGATGCCCGTCGAGCGGCAACAGCTCTAACCTCTGAAGGAGCGGACGAGCTTCGGGGGGCATCTGCTCGCCGATACCCTCGCCGGCGTTGCTAAGCAGCACCACCTCGGCTCCGAGTCGGCAGAGCTCGACGGCCGCGGCGCAGCCGGCAGGTCCTGCTCCGACTACGGCGACGCGCACTACTCCGGGAAGCCTCTCTCGGTCTCGACCCGCATAGTCTCGGGGAACGCATTGTCCCCGGGGCCGGGTCGCTCCTCCACGAGACCGAGGCGGAACCAGCTCTCCACCATGCTCGCAAGCGTCTGCTCCGTCGTCGACTGATCGATATCGCGGAAAAAGGCGGCGCGGGTTTTGAACGCCTGCTGCCGCACCGCGAGCGGCAAGGACACGTCGAGAACTTTCTGGTAGTTCTCTTGCGTGAACACGTGATTAGGAACGCGAGCAGCCCAGAAAGTCGGCAGGTAAGGATCGATCTGCGGCTCATAACCCGAGCGGCAGCTTGCAGTGTCGGTCTGCCACGGCACGGCAAGCCAGCGCGTGACCGATCCCGGCACGCAGCCATCGAGCGGTCCGTCTGGCGCCAGCGCCAGCTCCGGCGTAAGCACGTCGCCGTAGTCCGGCTCGGGCACCTGGCGGTGGCGCAGCCGGAAAAGACCCGAGTACATCGAGCGGACTCGCATCGGCCACGTGGCCTCGCATCCGGGGTGGAAAGCATCGCCGAGACAGGCTTCAAGCGCGGCGCGATCGAGCGCCATGGGTTGCGCCTCGGTCGGCAGATCTTCCAGGCACTCGGCGCTGGGGTCGGCGTTAGCCAGATCGTTGACGAAGTCCCCGTACGCCCAGCGCGCAAGATTGGCGTACTGCACAGGGGTGACCGCCAGCCAATCGCGCGGGCTCTTGGCGGGAATGGCCACCGCATCGCCGTAGAGCGGCGGCAAGGCATCAGGTTGCAACGTCGCGTAGTCGGGATTGCGGAAGCGCTCGAAGAGCGCCCGACGAAACGGCTCGTTCTCCGGGCAGGGATCGGTGAGCCGCGCGACCACGGCGGGATTCAGGAAATCCTCCGGCGACTGCCAGCCGTAGCGCTCAAGCATGCCATGATTCACCCATTGGAGCTGCGACAGGCGATCGAACAGAGGATAGATGTCGCTCAGAAAGCCCACTCTCGTGGGCGGTGACAGCAGCCCGAGATCGATCATCGTCTGCGTCATCACGTCGTAGAGCGTGCGGTAGCCGGTGGCAAGCGCCGGCCCGTAGTTGGGTGGCCCAATGATGACCCAGGCGGGCGTCACCTGTAGCATTCGTCGACCCAGTCGGACGGTCGCGGTAACCGGGCCGTCCGAGGTGTCATCGCACCAGCCGTCGTTGTTGGCGAAGGTCGTGAGACGCGCACCGAAGGGCGAGAACGACTGCCCGTTTCCGCCGAGCACGAGCAGGCGACCGGCATGGTCGGTGCGCAGCTCACCGAGCGGCGCCTCGATCCCGAAGAAGGTGCCCCCATCGAAGGCGACCGGGCCGCTACAACGGCCAGAGATCGCGCGCGTGCCCGGGTCGATGATCAAGGCGTCACGCGCCGCGCCGACGTAACTCGCATTGCGGCGCAGCGTTGGTTGCGCCTCGGGGATGTCGAGGGCGGTATGAAAGTCGTACCAGGCCGCTTTGGCATTAGTAAGATGCGCGTGCCAAGTGATCTCCGCTTCGCAGGCGGTGAGCTCCCGTACGACTCGACGGTGTCGATCCAAGCCGTAAATGCGGAAACGCGCCGCCTGTCGCTTGATCGCACCGTACGGGTCCTTGAAGCCGCCTGGCGCGAGCGGCACGGTGCCGGGCAGCTCCGGGCCGAGATAGTGGTCGCTCGTGCTGTTGCCGATGCGGGCGATGCCGATGGCGGGATGAATCGCGGCGCTGGTGATTTCAGTGTCGGACGCGTAGGCACCGCTCCCGGCGCCGGAGCCGGCGAGCGCGAGAACGGCCGAGCGGGCGCCAGCCTTGAGAAACTCCCGCCTGCTGAGCTTCGGATTTAACACAGCGCCTCCTTTGTTACTCCCCAAACCCCAGATGCCTGGTGCAGTTCTCTTGTTCCGCGCCAGGCATCGTCACTCTAGATGTTGCACGGCGGAACAAAATCCGTCGTTATGGATTCGATGGTATATCCGATCGCTAACATGCTGACTCGATGCGCGGATTACGCACGTCCTAATAACGAGCTGAACGTGATTACACTCCATCTCGAAGGAGGCCCGTCCGCGACAGCAATCAAAGCGGCAAATCTATCGACACTTCGACGGGTTTCACGCCTTGGAGGCTTCATGATGAGCACGCGTTGCCGCGTTATCGACCCAGCGATTGTAACGTATCCTTTGCGCAAAGAACACGTATCTGTACGTGGCCGGTTCGTATCCCGGCAACCACGAAGACGTTTATCAATTTCACCCTGTAATTTAGAACATGAGCATAAATGCCTTCCCGGATTGAAGACTATGCCCTAATTGGTGACTGCGAGACCTGTGCCCTGGTCGGTCGCGACGGATCGATTGACTGGCTGTGTTTGCCGCGGTTTGATTCCCCGTCCTGCTTCAGCGCGCTCCTTGGAACGCCTGAGCATGGCCGTTGGTTGCTCACCCCGAAGGACGAAATCAAGGGTACTCGCCGCCGCTACCGCGAGGGTTCCCTTGTTCTAGAGACCGAGTTCGAGACGGACCATGGAGCTGTGGCTGTCATTGACTGCATGCCCGGCCGGCATCGTCACCCGAGTCTGGTTCGGGTGGTCGAGGGCCGCCGAGGTGAAGTACGCATGCGAACCGAGCTGGCCACGCGGTTCGACTACGGCTCGATCGAACCGTGGCTCGAGCTGGTCGATGGAGGGATGACTGCCATCGCCGGACCGGACGCCCTCCGGCTGTGGACCGGCGTCGCGCTTCGACATGATCGGCTCAGCGCGACGGCGGAGTTCACTGTCCGTGCGGGGCAGCGGGAAACCTTCGTTCTCGCCTGGCACCCCTCGCATGAGCCGGCCGCGCCCGAGATCGATGCCGAGGACGCCCTCCGGGTAACAACAGAGTGGTGGAAGAATTGGTCCGGCCAGTGCACTTATCGTGGGCCGTTCCGCGAACACGTGGTGCGCTCTCTCATCACGCTAAAAGCGTTGACCTATCACCCGACCGGTGGCATCGTGGCTGCCGCCACCACCTCGCTACCGGAGCAATTGGGCGGGGTTCGGAACTGGAATTATCGGTTTTGCTGGCTGCGGGATGCCACGCTCACCCTGTACGCCCTGCTAAAAAGCGGCTATATCGAGGAGGCGGCCGCCTGGCGGGCGTGGCTGCTCCGCGCCGCCGCCGGACGGCCCGCCGCAACCAACATCATGTATGGCATCGCCGGCGAGCGTCGGTTGAGGGAACTGGAGCTGACCTGGCTGCCCGGTTATGAGGGGTCCAAGCCCGTGAGGATTGGGAACGCCGCCAGCAGGCAGTTCCAGCTCGACGTCTACGGGGAAGTGCTGGACGCGCTCTACCAATCACGCAAGCTGGGGCTCGAAGCTAATGCAGCTGGGTGGCAGTTGGAACAGGCATTGCTCAATTTTGTTGAGGATGCGTGCGAAAAGCCGGACGAAGGGATCTGGGAAGTGCGCGGGCCCAAGCAGCACTTCACTTACTCCAAGGTCATGGCCTGGGTTGCCCTTGATCGGGGAGTACGGGCGGTTGAAGAGTTCGGGCTGACCGGACCGGTGGAGAAGTGGCGCCAATTGAGGGACCGGTTGCATGAGCAAATCTGCCGCGAGGGCTTCAACGAGAAGCTCGGATCGTTCACCCAGGCGTACGGGTCGGATGAATTAGACGCCAGCCTACTCCTTATCCTATCGTTGGCTTCCTCCCCCCAACCGATGCGCGGGTCCGCGGGACCATCGAGGCCGTCGAGCGTGGCCTCATGCGCGACGGGTTCGTTCTGAGGTACGACACAGCGAAGAGCGAGGACGGACTGCCCCCCGGCGAAGGGGCGTTCCTTGCCTGCACTTTCTGGTTGGCCGACTGTCAGTACCTACTGGGGCGCCGGGACGAAGCTCGGGCCACCTTGGAACGACTGCTCGGTTTGTGCAACGATGTCGGCCTGCTCGCCGAGGAGTACGATCCGGCGACAAAGCGATTGGTCGGCAATTTCCCGCAGGCGTTCTCTCACGTGGGGCTGGTTAACACTGCAATGAGCCTTTCGCCTGCGGAGGAGGGCGCAGCCGAAGAGCGGGCAGAACACGCTTGAGAAGTTCGATCACAACAAGTAGAACCTGACAGTTTCGACTACAATCTTTTGTGTGGAATCGCGGCCGCCCGGTCCAGGTGGCCCCCCCGGAACATCACTGGTCTCACTGCTCTGTCGGATGCACTGATCAAGAAAGCTGCCGGTCCTTTTAGTCTTGCCTTGCAGGAATGTCGGGCTGCTGCTTGCCATGTTCGATTTTGGGAGCACTCACCAGTGAATGCGGTGGAATTCTCGCGCTCGGACTCGAGCTTCCGGCGGCGGGGGCTACACAAGGCTAGCTGCGATGGCACGCAATAGGACGTGCGATACGGGAGTGAGATGCCACGGAGACGGTATTTCTGTCTGAGGCATCAAGTTCCGTTCCATGCACGATTACGCTCGCGCGGACTCGGGAAACCTGGAGCAAGAACCCTCAGTTCGTACGGAACGGGAGTATTTTTCAGATGGCGGCTACAATCTCACTATATAGACTGCACGGCTTGCCCATAGCTATCCGCAAACAGCGCTTTACCCTAGGCGCAGCGTTCACGTTCTAGACGTCAAATTAGGGCAAGATATCTCTATGAAGATTTTAGTCGCTTTCTGCTTGCTCTTCCCTGCCGCAGCACTGGCTCAAGAGCCGGGATCAAGGGTCTATGTCAATCAGAACAATCCGTTCGCCAATTACTTTTCTGCAGGCGTGGCGAAGAAGAAGGTTCCTGTCGTCTTAACAGCCGATCGTGCAGCTCAGTATGCTGTCCGCTTTTCCAATGACTCGGATCCAGGGTCGCTAACGACGGGGGTAGCGAACGCTGTTCTGCGAGGTGTCTACGACACTGGAGCATCGGATCAGATTTCTATGACGGTCATAAACACGAAGACTAAGGATATCGTCTTCAGCGATTCGTGTAAGAAACAGGGCGGCCGGATGCAGTCAGTTGCTGAATGCCTGGCAAAACATTGGAAGAGTCATATCCAGAAGTAACTGCCCGGGCTGGAATCTTGAACGGGGAGTTAAAAACCACGGTTCTCCCTCAATCTCGTTGCGGCAGTTGGATCATTTAAGAGGACGCGGGAGCAGACGGGCCCGATCGACCGATTTACCTGACCTTCCACAGGGCCGTTGCTCCATTTCCCTGTGATTGCTGCTTCCACACCGGATAGGTTCGCCGCAATGTCCGTACGGATTTTGTAGTGAGTCGAGACTTGTGTTCTGGCCGTTCCTTCCAGCGGTGCAGTCGACTGACCTGGCCGTTTTGCAGGTTGCAGCGAGAGCTCAAACCAACGTTCGCATAGCCGAGAATCTGGGACAGTTCTTTTTCAAGAGATCGACGACCTCGCCTCGCTGTTCGGTCAAGTCGGGACGCGGTTTGGTCAAAAGCATCGCGGCAATTTGCGGGGAGATTCGCCCCCACATGGGATGGACCGCCACCGCGACAGCCATCGTCTCGGAAGCGGCACAGTTTCTGCGATTACTGGCAACACAACGGCCGGAACTCTGTTGCTATTGGCATCGTGAACGGCAGCCGTCGACGCTCTTTGGCGGTTGCGGATCAGCCAGCGAATTGTAAAGCCTTGAGAAAACAAAGCAGAGTCTTCGCTTATCTGCGGCACCGGCTTATCATTCTTTCAGCCGCACTTACCCGTAAAAGGTAAGACTCAAAACCCACCTCCTGTTCTTCGGCGGCCACTGCAATCGCAAGACAAACGCCCTCTGTATGCAAACACTGGACGTATACCGGGTGAAGCTCCTACCGTTCGCCCAAGGGTCTCAATCTAAACTCATTCTGTCGTTATGTCGTGCAGAACGGCGAACGATGGGGCGATCTGTATTCCCTTATAACGCGGGTAAAAAACAAAAGGAGCGCGTCTGCATGATCATCGAAGGTGAAACGCAAGCGATGTTGCCTGACGTTATCCCTGATCTCAACTACACGATCCGTGTCGCGAAGCTGCGCGCCTAACTGCGGAATATCTTGGCAGAAAAGGCCAATATCGAGCCTGCGAGCCAACGTCTGTGTCGCGACAATAGCCCCTTCATTGTCGTATTGGAGCAGGGGCAATCCAGCCGCCATCAGAGTGGCCAGGCGGGCCGGATAGTTCAAATCGTCCCAAGAAGCCGATCCTAGGTCGCCGCCATTGTCGCTCTTCAAAAAGTGAAGCCAGCCGGCGTCATAGCGAGAAAGCTCTGAAACCCAGAGCCCTGGCCCCACATGAGGATGCAGATGCAGATAGCTCGGCGCGACTCGCTGGGCTTCTTCCAGCCAAAATTTCCAATCCCGATGTTGCAGATCGCCGTAAAAGTGCAGGTGAATGTGTTGTCCGGGCAAGTCCCGAAGCAGGCCTCGATGAAGGCCAATCGGGCGCCCCGGCACCACGGTGTGAAACTCTCCATCTGACAGCGAGAGAAGGGGGCTGGGCGTACCTTCGAACCACTCGCGCTTGGGCAGATCACCGTCGAGTACCATCGTTCTCCCATGCTTTGTACATCCCGGCACGATGGTCTCGAACCAGTCGCGCAGTTCCGGGCTGGAATAAATCTGGCCATCGGTTCGCGTGTGCAGATCGATCATTTGTGCCCAGGTGCCATGTTCGAGGCAGAGCCAGGGACCTTCCTTGAAATGCCAGACAAACGGAATGCCGAGGTCTGCCTGGAGCACTTCATGGACAAACGGCACCGTCTGCCAGTTCAGGAGTGCATAAATGATGTCAGGCTGCAGTCTTCGAACAGCTCTGCGCCAGTCAGCACGAGGAATGTCCCGGACGTGCTTGAAGGGCAAGGGCCCTACCGTGTTCAGCCACCAGGGATGTTCCATCCATAATCCGTACAACTGATGCCCGCGCTCTTCCAATGCGAGTACCCGGTCCGGATTGAAGGCGAGTTCTCCAACCAGCAGGATCTTGAGGCCATTCGGCGCGGCGGGTGTATCGGGCCGTTCCCGAAAGAGCCGATATTGCGCCTCTTCGTCTGTATAGCTGCCAACCGACGAATGAAACCGCAAGGGATGTTTAACACCGTACCGTGATCGGTACGGGTTCACACCGCCGCCCATGTTTTCGCGAATGGTTTTGTGGTGCTGCTGCGGATGGTCCACCCACTCACAGGAGATTTGTTCGGTAGCTTCGAACGATCCCCGAAGGCGAAGCTGTTTCCAGAACAAACGTTCCAAATCATCGCTGACTAACTCCTGTCGTTCAATCCAGCGCTCCTCACCTCGATGGTGAATCACTTGCACCAGCTGCAGGGGGAAGTCCGGTATTTGGCCCAACCCTGTCCTCCGCAGATGAAAGCGCAATCCCGAATAGGCCAGTGAAGCGTTCGAATGCCCCTCCAGGCAGGCTTTAAGCGAGGCAAGGTGATGGGGGAAGTAAAGATCGTCAGATGGCAGATAAGACACTAGGGGCGACCGCGCAGCCGCAAGACCTTGGTTCAAGGCGTGAGCCAAACCCCGGTTTTCATCCAGCCGCCAGGCGCGGATTCGCGGATCGGAGCGGAGCTGCGAGATCAAGGTTGGTGTACTATCTGTTGATCCGTCATCGATAATAAGGAGCTCCCAGTCTGCGTAGGTTTGCCTGAAAAGGCTGCGAATAGCCCGGCGCAAGAACGCGGATTGGTTATACGTGGGCATCAACACCGAGATTTGAGGTTTTAGCATCGGCTTGAAATTTTAAACTAAGGCTGGCATCGCCGGCTAGCGAATTGACTTTGTATCTATAGTCGACATCCAGTTACGGAATAACACCGTTCTTCATATGGATGTCGTGGAGGAAAACGGATTGACATCATTCCCCCATTTGGGGGCATTTGAGAGTACGAAAATTTACGGCAGCGGCTTGGACGTTCTGGAGGCCACCCGTCACACTGAGTTCTGGGAAGCCGATCTGAGAAGGTTGCGAGAAGCGGAAATCCGCGAGTTGCGATATCCCGTGCCCTGGCACCGCATCAAGAGTGAAGCAGGCAATTTCGACTGGCGTTGGATGGACGGTCCCATGCGGCTTATGCGCGATCTTGGGCTCAGGCCGATTCTCGATCCGCTTCACCACGTGTCGCTACCGGACTGGTTTACAGGCGGGTTTGCCAATCCGGAGTTCCCGAAATTCTACATGCGCTTCGTCGACTGCGTCGCAAAACGCTACGAATGGGTCGAGCGATACACCGTAGTCAATGAACCTTTGCCTGCTCTGGTCCTCTGCGCGTTACAGGGGATTGGTACCCTCACTGCCGCTCAGACGCCGATTTCGTGACTATGGCAGTCAATGTCTCTCGTGCGATCTGCCTGACCACGACCGCGCTGCGGAAGATCAATCCTGGTATTCAGTTGGTTCAGGTTGATGCCTGCGAACACCACCGCGCGCTCGATGTGCAAAGCGAGCAATGGGTGGAACACGCAAACCTCCGGAGATTTTTGTTTCACGATTTGATACTGGGGCGTCTGAGTGCTGATCATCCTCTGCTGCCTTATCTGCGAGCTCATGGCTTCAAGGAAGATCACCGGTACTGGTTCGAAGATCAGGCTGTCAGAATCGATGTGCTTGGCCTGGATTACTACGCACATTCGGAAATGGACTGGGCAGGGTGTTCGGACGGCCACCACGCAACACTGCGCTTTCCCTGCACTGAGCCGCGCCGCTTCGCCTCTGTTGCCGGCGATTACGTGCGGCGGTTTCGGTTACCCATCCTTCTTTCCGAAACAAACATCGGAGGAACCGTAACAGATCGCCTGACCTGGTTGAAGTTCATGGAGGAGCAAGCCGAAAAACTCGCGGCGGTTTCCGACTTCCGTGGGTTTTGCTGGTTTCCTTCGATCGATGCGACCGACTGGGACACACTCTGCACGGCGGCAAACCGGAACTTATGTCCGGTGGGCATCTGGAGTTTGGGAAAGGATTGTCGCGAGCGTCACTGCTCCGAGCTGTCCGAGTGGTATGTTCGGTTGGCCAAAGGGGAGACCCGCAGCAGCGACTTGCCGGCCTACCGGCTACATCCTTCGCTTGACCGCGATCTTCAAGGCTATTTGCCCCTTATGGCTCATTGGGGATAGTTGGCGCGATCCAGCGAAGCTCGTTGGTGCTGCCAGCGCGTGATCGTATTGGTTCTCAGATCCGTAAAAGGACTTGGGAGCAACATTGTCCCGGCAAGGCTTCGGTCCGATGTGCTGAATGTGCTTATCGTTGGCTGTCCATGAGGCGGTCTCTCCAGTGCGAGTTTTCGAGGGCGTCAAACCGGTATTCACCTCCGTTGGTTGCCAACGCGATCTCGTCAAAGGGCACTTTCGGCTCGCGATCGGCAAAGAGCAATCCGTTGGCTTCCTGGTATGTATCTGAGAACGGATGTATTGCAAAAGACCGGTGGGTGGTCTGATAGGCTTGGCGCCTCATGAGATTGGAGCGGCCAGCGCTGTTCAAGGGGCGACATTTCGAGCCCGAGATCATCATCTTGTGCGTTCGTCGTTATCTTCGTTATGCGCTGAGCTTGCGTAATCTCGAGGAGATCATGGCAGAGCGGAGCGTCTATGTGGATCACGTGACGATTTGGCGCTGGATTCAACGCTACGCGCCGGAGCTCAGTCGGCGGTGTCGGTCTCAACTGCGAAGGACAAACGGATCCTGGCGCGTCGATGAAACCTATCTTCGGGTGGCCGGCGAGTGGACCTATTTATATCGAGCAGTGGATTCCACTGGCGACACCGTCGATTTTCTACTCTCTTGGAAACGCGATGCCGATGCCGCCAAACGCTTCTTTCAAAAAGCTTTGCGATCGACAAACCACCCTCGTCCACGAGTCATCAACGTAGACGGGAATCCTTCCTATCCGAAGGTGATCGATGAACTAAAGCGGGCTCGAGAACTCGGCCGTCGCTGCCGCTGTCTACCGGTTCGTTATCTCAACAATGTGGTGGAACAGGATCATCGGGCGATCAAACGCCGCGTGAGAGCCAGCCAAGGCTTCCGGTCTTTTCGTGCCGCATCCCGAACAATCCAGGGTATGGAAACAATAAACATGATTCGGAAGGGACAGATTCGATGGTTGCCCAAAGACGACATCGTCGGGCATGCGTTGTTCGTTTCAGGTCTCTTCGGAGTCGCGATGGTTGCCTAATGCTCGGGGCGCAAGAACCTTCGCGGCTTTCACCCGACTTCGCAACACTTCCGTATAAAAAACCATGTCCGAGGGAAGTTCCGCCAGGCAGGCCATCAGGTTGCATCGCTCCCGACGAATCGACCGAAGCTCCCTCAACTTCTGCTGATTGTTTTGCCGCTCGGCTAATCGCAAATCGGTCAGTGTAACGGGGTAAAAGTTGTCGTCGGCCAAGGCGATGAAGCGGAACCCCTTGCGACGAAGTGCGGCGATTTCCCCGATGACCCCGTCGGAAGCACGCTGCCTGGGACGCTGCCCATCGGTACGCCACACGGAGCAGAAGGAGCAGTGCTTGGGGCATCCTCGAATGGTCTGAACGGAAGCCCACATGTAGCTGTCCTCCGGAAGCAGATCCCAACGGGCTGGCAAGAAACGATCGGATTCAATCCTTCCGCCCTCATAGATGAGAGCGGGCGTACCGTTCAGGCATGCCTTCAACACTTCCGCCCAAACCACATCGCCATCGCCCTTGACTACCGAATGAGCACTTCCTAACCGTACAGCTTCTTCCGGGTACAGAGTCAGCATGTATTCCGCCGAAAACCACCCACGCGCCGCGCTCCCTGACGATTCTGCCGATCTCATAACCGCGGAGTGCATTCCCGGTGTGGATGCCAATCCCCACTACATCGCCAGAATTGACGCGGGAACGGTCGAGTTGTTCCAGAGTCTCGTCACAAATCTGGGCATCTCCGAACGAGTTTGGAGTAGCGGGTGCGAGGATATACAGCCAGCGAGGAGTGATCACCGCTGTTCCGAAGGATTGGTCACTCGGGTTAATGAGATGAACCTTTATCAACGCTAAGTCCCCCCAAAAAAAATAGGCGAGTTGATGGCTATAAGTATTCATGGTTGGTGTTAGGTGTTGAGTATCAATGGAGCATAATGCAGAGCTCCGCACAACGGTCCGTTGATACTCAACACCCGTGTTGTATCGGAACAGTAGGTCCATCCAGATACGTTCCCGGCTCAGTTAGTACTCAACAAACTGAAAGCGGGAAGGGAGCAGGTTCTGCGTTTCTAGACACGAAGCCCTACCCCCTTGGACTTTATTTGAGTTACTTCGTGGTAGAGGACGAGGTCGAGGTCGTCGAGCTGTCGGTGGTTGAGTTCTTCTTGTGACGCTGCTTGTGTTTGGATTTCATGGTGCTACCGGTCGTGTTGCCCGTGTCCGTGCTACTGGTGGTGCTACTCGTGCTGCTGGTGTTCTGAGCGATTGCGCCGCTCGCGAGTACGAATATCAAGGCCATTGTCGAAACAGTTAGTTTCTTCATTCTTTCAATCTCCTCTTGCAGCGCTCTCACGCTACTCCATTGAAGATTCGCCCCGTATAAAACTGTCACCTTGCTAATAATGTTTAATGTAGCCAAACCCAGGGCGGTATTTCACGATGCGCCATTGCCCTCGCCGCCGCTGCGTCGTTCCCAGCCTCCCTCGCGTCTGGGTGGCCGGCTTCCGCCGCCGCCTTCTCACTTTCGGAGTTCACCTCACCGCCAATGAAGATCGCGGCGCCCGTAAGATAGAGCCACAGCAGAAGTGTGACCACTGCATTCAGTCCTCCGTAGATCATTTGGAAGAAACTGGAGTGTCTCTGGTACACCAGAAGCAGCAGAGTGGCGGCGACCCAAAACGTGACCGCGACAACCGCGCCGTGCGTACTACATTGCCACCGCTGATCTTTTAGGTTCGGCCCGTAGCGATAGAGCACCGCAAGTGACAGAAGCAGCAGGATCAGGATAACTGCCCACTGGATGATGTGCCCGAGAAACTCGAACTGAGCAGGCGCACCTAGATGCTGGCCAACGATGTGCCCGGCTCGTTGGCCGTAGAGGATGGCCGTGAGCCCGAACAACCCCAGAACACCTAGAAAAAAGGTCAGTCCGAACGCGAGGGATAAAAGCCGCCATCACGGGCGCTCTTCTTCAAGCTCGAAGCCCTTATTCAGGCCGATCATTACGGCCCAGGTTCCATTCAGGGCTCCCCAGGTCGCCCCCATGGCTGCCAGCATCGCTCCGGTACCGAGGGCGGCCCTTGCGTTTAACTGCCATATCGTGTTCGTTACCAGCGACGAGGCATCCGGAGGAAGAACCTGTTTGAAGGAATCGACGAGCGTACTGCGCAACTCAGAACCGGCGACGGCAAAGTTGCCGAGCAAAATAAGTAACAAGAGCAATGCGGGGAATAGGGCAAAGAACAAATAAAATGTCAGCCGGGCAGACTGTCCGAAGATCTCATTTTGCCAGCTCTTGCGGCATGCGCGTTTCGCCAGATCGCGCCAGGAAAGTCCTCGCAGACTCCACAAGTCGGCCATGTCTTCAGTTCTGAATGGTAACGCGCCCGTTCAAGCGGATCAGCACCAGAGCGACGCATCGAACATAGGTCCGTTCTTTGCCTAGCCCGGGGTACGGTCAGCACAGAAATTTACTCTAAGCGCCTTTGAGGGCTCTAAGTGCTCTGGTTTCAATGGGCGGTCATGTCAAAACGCGACTGCTTGAAGCTCAGCCGACCCTCTGCGTTGAATTGAAAACACTCGCTCTCGGGTTCTTAGCGTAAAAAATTGCAGAGTTGCTGTCGGTTCCCATAGGATGAAACGTGCCGGCCCGGTATTCCGTGAGGCCGGCATGCTCGGTACCGATGCACAGTGCGCCGCGGGTATCGGCGTAAAGAGCACGTAGCCGGTTGCTCTTCAGTTCGGGCGTGTTAGAGAAATCGAAGACGGTAAAGCTGAGGCCGTCGAAACGGGCGAGCCCTCGGAATGTTGCGAGCCATAGGTATCCATCCGGGCCTTGGGCTATTGCCGTGACGGAACTCTGCGGCAGCCCTTTTCCAGTGGCCCAGGAACGATGCACAAAAGCCGGCGTGGCATGCAGTGTGCTGAGGGGAAGAAGCGCCAACCAGAGGAGCATCATTCGCGACCCGCCAGGGGACCAGTACTCAGGAGTATTTCTACCTACGATTTTGAGTAGTTCCGTGGATTGAAATCGGATGCGGCGTATCGCATACTACAGAAATAATACTACTCCAAGGTAAGGAGTGACATGTTCATGAATTGGAAGCGCCCGGGAGTGCCTATGGCGTTGGCCCTGTTGTCTCTATCAGCTTGGTGCGGGCCTTCGATGAACGGCAGTGAATCGAGCATTGTGTGGCCGTCCGCGGGAAGCGTGATCACTGCGACGCCGCTAAAGGTTACGATCGAAGCGCCGGAAACCGTAGCGGGCCGCTTTGGGGTAACGATAAACGGGAAGCCGATCGAACTACTCTTCAGCCGCGCAGAGAACGGCAAGAGCAGCGCGCTCCTGCGCGGGCGCAACTTGCGGATCGGACAAAACGAACTAACGGTGCGCTACGCGAATCATGAGGCCTCTTCGGTGGAGTTCACCTATGCGCCTGGTGCGAGCGCCGAGGTGGGCGGCACTGAATCGCCCGCGAGTAGATCGCCGGACTACCTTGCGATCCACACGCGCCTGGTTGGCGGGATGGGAGTGAATCCCGGCGATTACTACACGCAAGTGGGATCTTCGCGTTACGTGGCGCCTGATGGAAACGGCGTTACCGGTTTTCATGTGGTAGCCCTCGATCGAGGAGACGCTTCGCTAAAGTTCAATATTGTGGTGCCCAATATCGGGCTGCCAATTCCCGAAATAGGAGCAGTAATCCAGCAGCAAGCCGCCTCTAGTTGTACGGGCCAGTGGGGATGCATTCTCATCATTTCCAGCATGCAAAAGATCGGCCCAACGCCCTGTCCTACCTTCCCGAAAGGCCAGTGCAGCTATGAGTACGATCCGGGGGCTTCGCTGGAGTATTTCGGCGGCACGTTTCGAATCAATTTTCTCGATGGAACCAGAGAGACAAACAGCTATTCGATGATCACGACGATCGGACAAAACGGCGGGGCACGCCGGGGGCAGGGCCAGGCGGATGAGCGCGTCGCGTGCCAATCTTCCAGCGGGTGCTTATACGATTTCGATCCTCCGAATGTCTGGACAGGTTACGGAGATATCACGGGGGCGCTGGTGGCAGACAACAACAACGCGCTGACGTTCACGCGAGTGAGCCGGCCAACCTTCTCGATCCAGGCTACTCCGAATGCAGGTGACGTGAATACGATCACGGTCAATGGGCAGCAGTATAGCGCGTCGCTTGGAGGCGAACCGGGAGGTTTTCACGTTTTAATATTGGACGCCTCCTATCTGGGAGCTACCTTCAATTACGCCCTGCCGATCAGTTCCTCTGGACTCTCTACTCTGTTGCAGGGAGTAGGCGCATATCTGCAGGGTTCCGGGGCAACGCAAAACATTCTGGTATTCGTAGCCAGCATGGGCAGTATGGACCACAGCAGCGTAGAAGCCCAATGGCTGCAGGTGGCAGAGCTGTTCTCACGATTTGGTGGGACGTATCATCTGATTTCAGGTTTGCAGAGCGGGGACGATTATGCGATGATTGGCGCTCCGCCCACATACTCGCTGTACGAAGCCACGGTACCCCCGGCGGTGGAATCCAGTTCGGTGATCGCGCGCCACGCCTCGCTCCTAAACCCTTTGCCGCCGACTCAGATGCTAGGCTTCCTCGAAAAGAATCGTTTCGGCTATTACCGGGCTGGCGCTTCCAATCTGGCATGCAACACCAAGACAACAACCTTTTCCAATGCGGCGAATGCTATCGAGAGCGCGTTGCTGGACAAAGCAGCTTTGCAGTCGCCCGTACTTTGGCCATTCTGCCTGAATGGCTGCTCGAACAATGATGGATCGAATACACAGCTGAATGTCTACCAGGCGATTTCGTATTACCTGACCGTGATCGGAACCGGGTCGGGGAACCCGGATATCCGGAGTATTTATCCGCAAGACGAAGGGTCGGTGTGGGCGCAATATGAATCGAATCTCAGTGATCCCGGCTTCACGCCTGCCGTACTCCAGACATGGCTTGCGCAGCACGAACCGGCGAAACCTTACTTAGCGAACTTCTCGTCTTCAGATTTCTCAACCGTGCAGAGCCAACTAGAAGCAGAACTCTCCTACGTCGTCCTGATACACGGTTATGAGTCCAACTTATCGAAAGCGGTGAACAAGAACGAAACCAACCTGGAGTTCGAGATTCAGAATATCTATGACGAACTGGCAACTGAACTGCAGGTGAGCAAGCAAAGTCAGTCGCCAGTGGAAGCCGACATCGTAAATGCAATTGCCGGCGGCTTAAGCGTCGCCAGCTACGCTTTCCCGGAGGCGCCGGAAGTCGCTCTGGGGTTAGATGCGGCATCGGTTGGACTGTCCTACAGCATGTCCCTGGTAAACCATCAAAGCGGCGTGCCCATTGTGGCGGATCAGCTTCGCAGTACGGTAGCCGATTTAGAAACCGATACGAACCTCAATTTCACGAGGAGCCTGGATTCGCTAGGGAATATGTTCTCGCTGATTTACCAGGACGAGAGGCGCTTGCAGACGCTCGGAGCGGCGCTCGCGAACAACCCGGTTCCGCTGATTCAGTGGACCTCGAATACGGCGAATTCTTACGTGCAGACCATGGCGAAATCTATGGGACGGCAATATACAGGCGCCTTCTTCAGTACGCTGTATAACGTCTATACGTGGCAGGATCTGACGTCAGGAGGTCCTCCGGGCAAGAACTATCTCGCGATCTGCAACGCGGAGGGGGTCAGCTCGGGAGACTGTCCCTTGGGGCAACACTTCGACGGTTCCGACTGGCTGAACATTCGGGACAAACCCAACGGGCAGAATCCATCGAGCAATAACGACGGAAATTACTGGAACGTGCTTCTGATGGCCGATCAGAACGCCAGTTTCCATGGTCATGAATACGATTGCTATAAGGAGGCTTGTGCCTGCGAGCAGCAGGTGCATGGAGCGTATCCGTTCGACTCGGTGATGCAGCAAATTTTTGCGCCGATCGGCACCTATCCCAATCAGGCGGACAATCTCGGCATTTATCCGCTATGGTTTTTCACAAAATACGGCATACCGCAGCAGCCGTTTTTTGCCCATACTGGCTGCACTCACAGTGGCGTGCAGTTCTAGAGGGGCATTCGGAATGCGACGAAACTATGGAATCGCTTTGGCGGCGATTTGTTTGTTGCTTGCGGGTGAAGCGATGCAAGCGGCAACGCTATCGAGCAACCTGTCGAATCCGCCCGCCGGAACGGAAAATGTATCCGGGCAGACGTGGATTACCGCGAGTTTTGGAACCGATGCGTCGCGCTTTGCACTCTCCAGCATGACCCTGTTGATGAGTGGTGCGCCGGGCTCGAGCGTTACACTCGATCTCTATTCGGACAATCTTTCGCAACCGGGGCAACCGCTGTTTACACTCACTGAGTCATCGGCCCTTACCCAGGTGCTCTCAGCGGTGCACTTCAGCGGCGCTAATTTCGTACTCGGCCCGAATTCGACCTACTGGGCTGTCTTGCAAGCTACAACAGGTAGCGCCGAATGGGCCTACACCGATAGCAACACTGGAACTGGAATCCGCTTCCAACACACCTGGGGAGCAAGCTCCAACGCCGGCGCGGACTGGCTGGTGTTCGATTCCTATCCCATGTTACTCGGAGTTTCGGCCGTGCCGGTTTCGGCGGTTTCCCCGGAGCCGTCCGCCGTTATTTTGGTGCTAGGCGGCCTTGCCCTGCTGTTGGCGGTACGGCTGAAGCGCGGGCATCCGGCTAAATCTGAGGAGAATTCTGGGCTTCTACTCGGCTGGCCCGACGTGGTGAAAACCCACACGACAAGCAAGAAGACGCACTGTAGAATGTAGAGCATTGGTAGCCAGAATGCCCGGCGCTCAAACCTGGCTAAGCGCTCTTATGTAGCCCCGTTCTTCATTCGTCCCTCTTGATCACGTTTGATTCTAGTCGCGCATCGTACGCCGCGCTTGCCTAACGCGCTGCAATAAGCAACGTGTCAAGGCGCGCGCGGACCAGCATGGCTTGGTATGAATTAGCCACATTCAGCAGACGCCAGACGCCTTATGGAGAGTCTTCCTAATGGGGACCGAAACGGCAGAATACGCGCAGGACGGGTTTTCGAACAGGAGGAGGCGGCATGTGACTCCCCATAAGGCACGAGTTATAAGAGGTGGCCTGATGTCCGCACGCATCGCACTGCTCCGCCGATTCCACGTGACCGCCCAGGGCCGCCGTGCGGCAATCGCGAATGGCTTCGAAAGCTTTTTTCGATGGGGCCAAGTACATGTCCCCATCTGGCTGTCGTTCTCCCTTAACAGGAGAGTATGAGAATCCGGGCGCTACTCCGAAGCGGCTGTGACTGGTTAATTCATGGGCCAGGGATACAATGAATTCCGATGCCCGGGCCCCGCAATTGGTCTGCGTGTACCAATTCAAGGTGGCGCTCCGGGGCATCAGTCCGATGATCTGGCGGCGTCTGTTGTTGCGCAGTAACCAGAGCATCGCCGATCTTCACTACGCCATTCAGATCGCCCTGGGCTGGAGCGATTCCCACCTGCATCGGTTTCACATTCACGGCAAGGACTACGGCGTTGCGCACGAGGGAGGCATTACGTTTACCGACGATCCCGAGAAAGTCTTCCTTGCTGGCTTCAGATTCCGGCTTCGCGAGCGCTTCCTGTACGAATATGACTTCTACGATAGTTGGGAGCATGATGTGCGGCTGGAGAAGGTACTGCCATTTAATGCTCAGCGTATCTTTCCGGTCTGCACTGGCGGGCAACGGCTGGCCCCACCGGAAGATTGCGGAGGGGCGCGGGTCTATATGGAGGAGGGAGATCCGCGGTGGCAGAAGTGGTGCGACTCTACCCCAAGACAAGAGCTGGCGCTGATGGCCGAGGCCGTGGAACGCGTGCTCGACTCCGGCGGCGACCGCTCCGTCACCGGCGATCGCGAGAGCCTGCTCGCCGCGCTCGAAAGGGTGAAAGCCCATCGCGCGGCACGACCGGATCGAATTGTTCGGGGCGCCATTAATCGCCGACTCCGGCAATATGCTCGCGGTGATCGAGACTGGTTGTTCTGTGACACGATCGCAGGATGAAAGCCCACATCCAGATCACTATCGAAACTGAGTTCGGCCAACATGTGCAACAGATTGCATGTTGGGAGCGTAAAGAGTACGGCTTAGAGGACATCGGCCTGACATTAGCGGAGAGCAAGAGCCTGCTGGCAGCCATTCAGAAGATGCTGGTGGAGCAGTAGATAGCTGAATACCTGAGGGCGCAGCGCGGTTGCCCGCATTGTGGGAAGTCCCGCGGGCAGAAAGGGAGCCACACCGTGACGTTGCAGACGCTGTTCGGCAATCTCGCGATCGACAGCCCACGCTGGAGTCATTGTCGCTGCCGGCCGAACCTGGCGAAGACCTTCAGCCCAGTGGCCGAGCTGCTCTGCGAGCGCTTGTCGCCCGAACGATTGTATTTGGAGACTAAGTGGGGTTCCTTGATCTCGTTCGAACTGGCGGCGGCCCTCTTGAAAGATACGCTGCCGGTCGCCGAAACGGTGAACGCGCACAGCATCCGAAATCATTTGCATCGGGTGGCAAAAACGGGAGGAAGCGGCCTTAGGGGACGAGCAGTGAGTTTCATCGAGGGTTGCCCTGCAGCGTGGGCGAAGTTGCCTCGTCCTCCTGCCCCGCTCACGATAGGTATCGACGGCTGCTACGTTCGCGACTGGGAGGACAAGAAGACACACTTCGAGGTCATCGTTGGTAAATCGATGTGCGAGGAAGGCCCGAGTCGCTGTTTCGGCTATGCACAGACGTACGATGAGAAGCCGAAGCGACGGCTGTTCGAACTTTTACGCAGCCAAGGAATACAGATGAACCAGAGCGTCATGTTCTTTTCTGACGGAGGGACGGACATCCGCGAGCTGCAGTCGTATTTGAACCCCGAAGGCGAGCAGTACTTGGCCTGGTTCCACATTACGATGCGGATCACGGTGCTGGGGCAGTACGCCAAAGGTTTGGATGCCGCACCGGAGAAACGCGAACAGACGCTGAAAACACTGGAGAGCACAAAACACTATCTCTGGCATGGGAACGTGGTCCGCGCACGAGAGCGAATCCAAGACTTACACTGCTATCTGGACAACGAAAGGATCGAGGGCGACAACGGGCGCAAGCTCAGAAAAGCTCTGGACGAACTCGACACCTACATCATGGCTAACCAGCGCCTCATTCCCAACTACGGTGAACGGTGGCGGAATAAGGAAGCCATTGCGACGGGCTTGTGGAATCGGCCGTGAACCAGATTGTCAGTAAGCGATTTGCGAAACGCCAGCAGATGCAATGGACGAAAAAGGGTGCTCATCTGCTACTGCAAACGCGTACCCGGGTTCTCGATGAGCGGCTCGAGCAGACTTTTCAGCAGTGGTACCCCAGCTTCCGGCGCGTAGATGGTGAAACTGAGAAGAAGGCAGCTTGAGCGCCCGGATTTTCATGCTCTCGTAAGAACTCTGCGGACCAGTGTTTCAATGAATTGCAGAGCTTCTGGTTCAGCCTTCAGGCAGGGCGTAGTTTGACATAGCTCCTCTTTAAAATCGGAGACTTAGAGGCTCGCAGGAACGCTTAGAGTCAATTTTTGCGTGGATGCTGCCGCCACCCCGACCTGGGCGCGCAACTGCTCAAGCTCAAGGAAGCCGGGCACGTGGCTGTCGAAAAGAAGGTCGTTTTGCGACAACCGCGAACTCGGTATCGCATCACCGAAGCCAGCCGCCGCGCCCTGATTGAATACGTGCAGGCCTTGAAACAGTTGCTCGGCTTGGCTGGGAGTGCGTAGAGCGTGCGAACTCCCTGGGGGATTTGGTGGGCCTTGCAGTGCTCGAAGTCCGAGCGGGGCATGATACCTTGGGGGCGCCGATGAGATCCGTCCTGTCAGGGAATCGGAAGAACTACGTCTTTTTGATCCCGCTTTTTGCAATTGCGCTCTTTTATCAGATCACTTATTCAGCGATGGTTTACCGGCATGCGGACCCGTTGCGCAAACTGGACATCCCGTTTACGGGTGGCGAGACGGTATCGGCGGTCAGCGATCGCGGGGCGAAAGCGGGTTTCCATGTTGGGGATCGGGTTCTCAAAATCGATGGCCACCCGATCCGAGGCGAGCGGGATTTCCCTAGATCTCTACACAAAGCCGGCGAACAGAGGCCCGTAGAAGTGGAAATCGTTCCGAAGGGGCAGTCGAGCCGGCGGCTGATCCGTATACCGGCGGGAGCCCTCGAGCCTCCTCCGACACTGGGAGATTGGATCATTGCGGGCGTGCTGACGGTCATTCTGCTGTTTTGCGTGGTGGTGGGGATCTATCCGGCGGCGCTTCTTCCGAATGACGCGCGAGCGCTTAGTTTTTTCGGCCTGATGGTGTCAACCTCTCAAGTTATACAGTCAGCGCAGTGGTATGACTTTCCGCGGCCATTGCAGTTCTTTGCGTACTCGTTTCAACTTGCCGCAAATTTGAGTACTCCCATTTGGATGATCTGTTTCGCTTTGTATTTTCCCGACAAATTCCGATGGGATCGTGAGCACCCGTGGCTGAAATGGGTTCTTCTCGGTCCGGTGATTGCAGGGGTCGGATTGATCTTCGCCGCGCTGGTAGGGAACTATTTCGACTATCGCAAACTGGCGTGGGTCTTCAATGTACTCCACCTGCACTCTACGAGCTTCTTCATTTCACTCGGGATAGCGTTCTTCTTCAGCGCAATCGGGACGAAGACTGGTGTTACGGAGAACCGGGACTCGCGGCGACGCCTGCGCATTCTCATGGCAGGATGTCTGGTGAGCTTGACCCCGATCGGTCTGTTGGTTGCGTACCAGGCTTTTACAAATCGAAACGCGTTCAATAGCGTTCCGGACACTGTGCTGATACCGATTTGCTTTGTTTTCTGTCTCTTTCCGGTGACGCTTGCGTACGTGATCGTAGCGGAACGCGCGATGAATTTGCGCATGGTGATCCGCGGGGGTATCCGATACGCACTGGCAAAGGTGGGGATGCGGATCTTGACCGGGATTGTTTTGGCTGTGGTGCTGTTGGCTATTAGCCGCTTTGTATTCCGGCCACAATGGATGATTTTCGGGCCGGATATTGACCCTGGGTTCAAGATAGTGGTTTACGCCGCGGTGGCGGGCACGGGCGCGTTACTTATGCGAAGAGTACGCACCCGGTTGATGGTTTCAGTCGACAAACGTTTCTTTCGTGAGGCGTATAACTCCGAGATGATTCTCGCTGAGCTGAGCGATTCGGTGCGCTCCATTACCGACGAAGACAAGATGCTCGCAACGGTGGCACAACGAATTTCAGATTCGCTGCACGTTTCCAACTGCGCGTTTCTGCTCGAAGACAGCCAGAGCTATCGTCCGGTTTACTGCCTGGGCTTCGAGCCGGCCTCGGGAGCTGCGCTTCCCGAGGATTCGAAGACTGTCGAACTGGTGAAGGAATCGAAGGTTCCAGCTCCCATTTACTTCGATCGGGAAGATAACTGGGTTCACTCGACTCCAGAGGCGGAGCTGCTTACGCTGCGCTCGCTTGGGACGCAATTGCTGCTGCCTCTCGGGCATAGAGACAAGCTGCTGGGCATGATCAGTTTAGGGCAAAAGCTTTCAGAAGAGCCTTATTCGAAGACGGATTTGCAGCTGCTGCGGTCGGTGGCGACGCAGACGGGTTTCGCGCTCGAGAACAGCCGGTTGACAAAGACGGTTGCGACGGAGATGGCGCAGAGGGAAAAGCTCAATCGGGAGATCGAGATTGCGAGGGAGGTTCAGGAGCGCTTGTTTCCGCAGCGTCTGCCGGCGATTGCGGGGATCGATTATGCGGGCGCGTGCCGGCCGGCTCTGGGCGTGGGCGGGGATTACTATGATTTTCTGGCGCTGCCGGACGGGGATCTCGGTGTGGCGATTGGAGACGTTTCGGGCAAGGGGATTGCGGCGGCGCTGTTGATGGCTTCGCTGCAGGCGTCGTTGCGCGGGCAAGCGCTGGTGGGTCAAGGCGACCTGGCGCAGCTGATGGCGAACGTCAACCAGCTGATCTACGATGCCACGCCTATTAACCGTTACGCGACGTTCTTCTACGGTCAGTATCAGCACGCCAACAGGCTTTTCCGGTATGTGAATGCCGGGCATAATCCGCCGGCAATTTTGCGGCGCACGGTGGACGGCACAACGCATGTGATCCGGCTCGAGACGGGCGGCCCGGTGGTAGGCTTGTTTCCGCGAGCGCCGTACCAGGAAGGCTCGCTGGTATTGGAGCCGGGCGATGTTTTCATCGGGTTCACCGATGGGATCAGCGAGGCGATGAATCCGCAAGATGAGGAATGGGGTGAGGAGCGGTTGTTGCCTGCGGTGGCGGCGGAGTCGGGGCAACCTGCGGGGGACATGATTCCATTTCTGATGGCGGCGGCGGATCGGTTTGCGTCGGGTGCTCCGCAGCATGATGATATGACGCTGGTGGTGATGAAGATGTCTGGGATGGTGGGGGTTGGTTGAGGGGTTGGGATTGTGGAGTTGTGAACTTGGGCTATAGGGGTTGCTTGGGCTGCCGTCCGAAGCGCGCCCTTGCGTGCTTCGGAGCGTTCTTTGGCGAATTCGTGAATTGTTGCCCGACGCCGATTTCGCGTCTCGGCTCACGAGGTAGTGTCAACCATTTTGTGTAAACGGCGTTCCCAGCATCTTGTCATTTGTTAGCTGGCCATCTTAGGGAAGCGATCTTCCCAGAGAATGGCGAAGCGGTTCAACGCTTCTCGCCAGCTCTGAATGGTGTGCCACTTAGTGGCTACATTGCGCAGTGCCAGGTAGAGTAACTTCATCGCAGCCTCCTCGTTCGGGAAAGAGCCTCGGGTCTTGATGACTTTGCGTAAAGTCATGTTGAGCGACTCCACGGCGTTGGTCGTATAAATCACCTTGCGGACCTCATCCGGGAACGCAAAGAATGGGATCACCTGTGCCCAGTGGCGCCGCCACAGAGCGCTGATGGTGGGGTACTTTTTATCCCAACGCGCAGCGAGCGCGGTTAGTTCTTCCTCGGCCTGTTCGGCGGTGGCCGCACGATAAATAGCCTTCAAATCAGCGGCTACTTGCCTACGCTCTTTCCAGTTCACGTAATTCAAACTGGCGCGAGTAAGATGCACAATGCACAGTTGCACCGTCGTCTTTGGATACACGGATTCGATGGCCTGCGGAAACCCTTTCAGCCCGTCAACGCACGTGATGAAGATATCCTGCAGCCCTCTGTTACGTAACTCGGTGAGCACTTGCAACCAGAATTCCGCGCCTTCGTTAGCCGATGTCCAAAGGCCCAGCACTTCTTTCTGGCCTTCCATGGTGATGCCGATCGCCACATACACCGCACGATTCTGCACTTGCCCGTTGTCGCGCATCTTGATCACCAGGGCGTCGAGATACATGATCGGATACAACGGATCGAGTGGCCGGTTCTGCCAGGTGCGCACTTCCTCCAGCACCGAATCGGTTACATTCGAAATCAGCGTCGGACTTACTTCGACCCCATAGATCTCTTGTAAGTGCCCCTGAATCTCGCGCGTGGTCATGCCGCGCGCATACATGGACAGGATCTTGTCGTCAAAGCCGGCGAACCGCGTTTCGCCCTTCGGCACGATCTGCGGTTCGAAGCTCGCCTGCCGGTCGCGCGGCACCTCGATCTCGACTTCGCCGAAATCACCCTTCAGCCGTTTCTTGCTCTTGCCGTTGCGCGAGTTGCCGGTCCCGTACCCTACCGGGCCGTGCTTCTCATAGCCCAGGTGCGTTGTCAGTTCGGCTTCCATCGCGCGCTCCACCAGCGCCTTGGTGAGCTGCTTCAGCAGCCCGTTCTCGCCCACGATGTCTTCCGGCTTTTGGTAGTTCGCTAGCAGCTTGTCCAGTACGTCCTTGTCGATGCCCATCGGTTCCTCTCAGTGTGCCTTTCCTCTGTTGAGAAAAACCGTTTACACATTCTGGTTTACACCCTCGCGCGCGCTCGACGTGGTACGGTTTCTTCACGGCGGTTGGTGTCGTTTCCACGGATTGTTTTTCGCGACTCGATTCTAACGAACCGGTCGCCAACCGCCGCCTCAACCTTCAACTAAATCTGGGACACCCTCGTCGCGATGCAAGTGTGACAATTCAACGTGAATCCTTACCATGGGTGACGGGGACACACTCTGCACGGCGGCAAACCGGAACTTATGTCCGGTGGGCATCTGGAGTTTGGGAAAGGATTGTCGCGAGCGTCACTGCTCCGAGCTGTCAGAGTGATACGTTCAGTTGGCCAAAGGGGAAGCCCGCAGCAGCGACTTGCCGGCATACCGGCTACATCCTCCGCTTGACCGTAATCTTCAAGGCTATTTGCCGCTTATGGCTCATTGGGATAGTTGTCGCGATCCAGCGCGGCGCGTTGGTGCTGTCAGCGCGTGATCGTATTGGTTCTCAGATCCATAAAAAGGAACTTGGGAGCAACATTGTCCCGGCAGGCTTCGGTCCGATGCGCTGAATGTGCTTATCGTTGGCTGTCCATGAGGCGGTCTCTCCAGTGCGAGTTTTCGAGGGCGTCAAACCGGTATTCACCTCCGTTGGTTGCCAACGCGATCTCGTCAAAAGGCACTTCGGCTCGCGATCGGCAAAGAGCAATCCGTTGGCTTCCTGGTATGTATCTGAGAACTGTGTGTAGCAAAATCCTGCTAATGCGGGAAGTGAACGCACCACCTCAAGGAGCGCGCGATAGTGTTCGGATAATTCCTGCGGCGTATGGCACGTGGAGTAGCCCCAAGCTTTGTCATTGGACAATGAATAAGCGATTCCTCCGAACTCACTCAAGATTATGGGCTGACGATTGAGATCGATTTGGCCATCCACCACCAGCATTCGCCCTCCCGGTCTTTCACGACTGAACAGACGAGACTCCACATCTGTTTGGCCGTACCGCTTTCCGATTCGCTGTGGCTGGTTATCGTAGTCGTGAATGCCCAGGATGTCCGTCGCGACACTTTCCCATCCGTCGTTCCCAATCACGGGCCGTGTCGGATCGAGCGTCTTCGTGAGATAATAAAGCGCTTGTACGTAATTCCGCTGCGCTGAACTATGCGGCAGGTCTGGCACGCCCCAGGATTCGTTCAGCGGCACCCAGGCCACGATACAAGGATGGCTGTTGTCCCGGTTTAAAACTTCCATCCACTCACGCGTCACTCGCTCGATTGATCTTTGCGTATAACGGTACGCGCTCGGCATTTCTTCCCAAACCAGCAAGCCTGCGTGATCCGCCCAATAGAGGTAACAAGGGTCCTCAATCTTCTGGTGCTTACGTACTCCGTTGAACCCTAGTCGTTTGGCCAGGAGTACGTCTTTCAGGAGCGCCTCATCATCGGGTGCGATGAGCCCGCTCTCCGGCCAATAACCCTGGTCCAGCACCAATCGCAAAAGCAGCGGACGGCCATTAAGAATGAATCGATCGCCTTGCACGGATATGGCTCGTAAGGCCGTGTAGCTGTGAACGCTATCGATTACTTGGTCCTGTTGATCGCGAAGTTCCAGTTTGGCATCGATAATGGTCGGCGAAGAGGGACTCCACAGCAGCTCGTTTCGAGAGTCATCGATGCCCGGATCGGAGAGGGCCACTCGCCGGTGAATCTCGCCTGCCACTACCGAATACGTATCCGTCGCGAGCATCAGGTCGCCGACGTGCAGAGAAACAGCTAAGCGGAGCCCTTCCATCTCTGCACCACCGATGAACGCCTCTAATCCAATTTCCCATCGCTTCAGGTTAGAGGTCCACTTTAACGCTTGGATAAATGCGCAAGGAACAGGTTCTAACCATACGGTTTGCCAAATTCCGGTTGTGCGGGCATACCAAATGGAGTGCGATTCCAGTCGCCAATCCTGCTTGCCACGCGGCTTAGCAAGGTCCAGTGGGTCATCCTCTGCTCTGACAATAATCTCCTGTGCGCTAGTTTCCTCGAGTGCATCGGTGATGTCGGCGTGAAAAGGTGTGTAACCACCCTGATGAGAACAGACTCTGATTCCATTCACCCATACTTCGGCGCTGTAATCGACCGCTCGGAAATAAAGCAGAAGGCGTTCTCCAGGCGCCAACTTAGGCCGATCGAAGCTCCGTCGATACCAGACAGCACGGAAGAACCCGCTCGCGTCGATGCCACTCGCCCGGGTTTCATTGCGAAGTTTCCTGGGCATATCTGAAGCCGCGTTTGAGTCGTGAAAGATAGAAGAAGGATTATGCGGTGATGGCAAACAGCATTGCAATGAATCGTGCTTCCGCAACAACGTCGCTCTTGGCCACCCATCTTACTCGTCCCTTGCGGATCATGCTCATCGTTTCGATGCCTTCCAGAGTTCGCGACGCACCTTGAAAAGAACCGTAGCCCTTGGCCAGCCAGGTTCGTTTCTTCACCATTCGATGGTCTTGTTCAATGACATTGTTGAGATACTTGCACTGGCGGAGACGAACGCGGCGCGGAAGTATACCTGCGGCCTTCAAAGCATCAATTGCGGCCGGGTAGGCTGGGTTCTTATCGACGTTGATCACTCGCGGTGTGGGGTTCGCAGGTGAGCTAAATACCTTTTCGAAGAAGCGCTTGGCGGCGGCTGTGTCGCGCTTCCCCGAGAGCAGAAAGTCGATGGTCTGCCCTGTTGAGTCCACGGCGCGATACAGATATTTGTCTTGGCCTTTCACCTTTATATATGTCTCATCGACACGGTAGCTCTTGTTCGTGTGCTTGAGATGCGGTCGGCAACGCCTGCTTAATTCTGGAGAGTAGGCTTGCACCCAACGCCAGACGCAACTGGCATCCACCTCGAGGCCGCGCTCCGCCAATAACTCGGGGACATGCTCGTAGGCCAATGGATATCGCAGATACCACCGCACCGCTTGTAGAATCACCTCGCCTGGGTATTGCCGTCCTTTGAATGGATTCGTCGCAGTGATCGGCACGGTCTCTACCCTATCAACCTAGCTTCCGAACTTCGCAACGGAACCGTTTTGGAAGACTTTGCTGCTTCCGAGTTTCCGGACGTATGACGAATCACGATCCTATCCGTGGCGACCTGATGACGATGGCAGAGCGAGAGCTGTCGGCATTTTTCAGCGCGGTGACTGAGCTGTTTGGATCAGAACAGGCGGAGCCATCGGCAGAAGACTGGTTGCGTGAGTTGGTGTCAAGCAATGATGTTCCCGCTTCCATTCGCGAATGGCGAACGCTCACGGTCTCGGCTGCGGCGCAGCTTGCCAGCCGAGTGAATGGTTCGGCCCTGACATCCTCAATGAGAGGAGAGAGAACATGATTGGACAGACGACGCTGGGCGGCAGCTTCACACTTCCTGCTACATCCATAACCTTGAACCGCATGGGCTACGGCGCGAAGCAACTCGCCGGGCGGGATGGAAACAAGCTGGTATGGGGGCCTCCCCGAGATGTCGATGGAGCGATTGCCCTTCTACCAGAGGTTGTCGCCAGTGGTATGAACCATATCGATACGGCAGATTTCTATGGTCCTCATGTCACGAACCAGATCATACGAAAAGCGCTGCGCTCCCTATCCGTGAGATTTGGTGCTCGTGACCAAGGTCAGCGCGCGGCGCCGTGAGGATGGATCATGGATTCCTGCGTTCTCCCGCGAGGAACTGACCGCCGCCGTTCACGACAATCTCCGCAATCGGGGACTGGATGTGCTCGACGTGGTCAATCTGCGCGCCATGTTTGATATCCATGGACCAGCCGAGGGATCGATCGAGGCGCCGCTGAGCACTCTGGCGGAGCTCCAGCAAAAGGGCTTGATCCGTCATATCGGGCTAAGCAACGTCACGCCCGCACAGATCGCGGACGCCCAACGGATTGCCCCTATCGTCTGCGTGCAGAACCAATATAACCTCGCCTGCCGTGCGCCTCGGTGCCACGCCCATGCAGGTTGCGTTAGCCTGCCTTCTCCAGCGGTCACCCAGCATTCTCGTGATCCCCGGAACGTCCTCCATCGATCATCTCCGCGAGAATCTAAGCGCGGCAACACTGCAGCTCCCTTCGGAAGTGATCGCTGCGCTCGACTCAATCGGCGCAAATCCCGCGCATCCTTAGTAAGAGCGCGTTTGTCACCGACGGCTCGAGATGTCGCAGTATTGCCAATTACGAGAGCCCGCGCACCCCGAAGCTTTTCGATCGCCGAGTAAAGGAGATTTCTCTCGATGAGGTGGAGCCGGTCGATGTGAAAGCGAGAGTTTCGCAGGAGCCGGTGAGGCATCGGTTGCGCAAAAGCATCAGCAATGCTTTTCTCACTGTAATACGTTTTGCAATCTGAATTGCTGGCGCCCTTTGAGCAAGGTGAGGGTTTTTGCTTAAACGCTGTTTCGTGCATTGTACTTTCTCATGCCAGCCACGTCTTCTGTTCAGAGGCATGTGGCCGAGTCGGGTATCGCCGGCATTCATCGAGGAAGGATGCCCGGTTGCACGCGCGAGCCTCCGATTCTCTCGCTCTTGAACGTGTGGATGTCGAGTATGGCGAGAGTCAGCCGAGTTAATGGTTCCAAATTGTTTGGCAAAACCCACACGTAGGTCTTGCCAAATTGGCCCACATACATAGCATCCTTGGAGACATCATATTTCTTACCTACGCCGATCCAGCCCGGTTTCAAAGCGGTGGCATAGAGTAAGTGACGAGTATCGGCGTCGCTGACAAACTCCGTGGGCTCGTGGTTCATACGGCACACCTTTAGCAATGTTCTGCGGTAACGTGCAAAGTCATCTTTGCCGAGCACGTAGTTCTCCGCGAGTCGGGCTTCAAAATTTTCAGCGCTGAGGTATTCGATGCCCTCGAGCTTGACCAGCTTGGCCCCGACTTTCTCATACACATCTGGCCGACTTTCGGGCAAAGCGGCCAGGCTCTGGTCCGTGATTTCGAAGTGACGGTAATAGAACTCAGAAAGAATCTCCTGGTCCTCGGCGGTAGCTACGCCGGTAACGCGGCGATAAGCAGCGCGCATCGTGAAGAGTTTGTCGGGGTCGTTGGCGGTTAGGGCTGCCCATTCCGCCGAGTCCCTCTGGTTGACGGTCAGCGTACCCCTTTGCCGGTCCACCACATAATGATTGAATAGGGTGAGAACGCCAGTCGGAGTGGTACTGATTAAATCCCAAAACAATCCGTAGCTCCCGCTATTACTCTTCTGAATTGAGGTTCGAGAGGTTTGGGGATCGGAGAAATAGGGCCTGCGGGAAGGATCCGCCTGAATCATCGCCACATTACTGAGCACTTCTTAGTAGTAAATATCCGGGATGGAGCTCGCCGGCGGACGCAAAACCTTTCTCTTGGTAAACCTTTAGGGTTTGTGATAACTCGTCAAATTTTCGTTCTAGCAATAGCTTCAGGTGCGCAACACGTCGCAGTTGCGATGGATTGTCGCCCACTAACGTCTGCAGCGAATGAAGCTCTTTCGGGATGGTGATGCGAGACGCTCTCCAATACGGCTCCAAGAAAGTCGGATCACCAGTAATAATGAATCCTCGCTGTCCCGTTTCAGCGTCCCCGGCCGAAAGGAGTACCTGGGTAGAGGTTCCGATCACCTCGTAGGTGTGAATCACCAGGTCTCTATCTTGACGAAGCACCGAGTGGGATTGGAGCGATAGAACTGCTCCCACCAGTATCACGACGCTGACAGGAACCGCAGATACAAGAGCAATCGGGTCGTAGAATCTGCGGAGCTTCGCGGTTCGGAACAGGTCGAGCATGGCTTCGAATGGTCGCACGCCGCTCAACTGCTTTGCGATCGTGTATGTAACCATTCTCAGCGCTTACCTTGCAGATCTTGGAGCATCTGAAGGAACTGATCCCTTGTAATGTTGCCTCGTGCGTATCGATCGCGAATAGTAAGTTCCGCAGCACTGCTCTAGTGATCCGCGCTCCTTGTTTTTTTGTAGCGCCTCACCAAATCTAGCGCGTACTTCCACGCTAGACCGGCAGTCACGCAAATAAGGAATAACGGCGCTAATTGGTCGACGAAGGGACCAAAGCCCAAAGAGACGGGAGATATAGGAATCACGGCGCATGAGGCGAGCAGACAGAGGACGGCCAAGAAGAAGAGATTTTTCATAGCAGCTTCCATTTATCTAAGACCGCAATTCCCGATTAAGAGCTTGCAGACATCCTGCTTATGCTGGCGGTGGTCCACTGGCTGGTGGAGGTGGTCCGCCCTGTGGCGGTGGTGGATTTGGTCCGCCCGGTGCTGGCGGCGGTGGTTCACCTGGTGCTGCCGCGGAAGGTGCCGGTGCTATTGGAGTCGGTGGACGTGGTGCGGTTCGACGACACGAACTTGTTCGGCGTTAACTATTTTTTCCGGTTCCGGCGAGTTCTAATTGTCGCCGATCAGGTGCGAACGCGTAGACTCTCTGGACCCGCGAAAGCTCACGCCCGATGGACGTATTGACTTCCTGATTGCAGCTCCAGAGTGCACGCATCACAGCGTTGCTCGCGGCGGGAAAGCGATCAACGATCAAAGTCGCGCGAGCGCCTGGCAAGTCGTCCGCTACGCCGAAGCTCTAAGTCCTCGGCACATTCTCCCGGAAAAACGTCCGCGAATTCACTAACTGGGGTCCTCTTTGTGCGAACAACAGACGGCCATTGAAAATCACGGCGCGGCCAAACCTTTGCCGCCTTTCTCGTGGCTTTGGAGAGTCTGGGCTACACGGTTGAATGGAAAATTCTGAACGCCGCGGACTATGGGAAGCGACAACCCGTGAGCGGCTATTCATTCAAGCCAAACGCAGCCGTGGGGCGATAGCCTGGCCGGAGCCGAGCCAGGCCACAGTTAAACAAGGGCGGCGCTGTGTGCATCGTGCCGCATACGCATTGCAGCCCGGATGTCGCACCCCTGTTTGAAAGGACAGGGCATCACGAGACAGCTACCGGATATCAGCGGCGACGATGGCGCGTCCGGGCGCGGCGTTCACGCCGAATATGCCGCAGACCTGGCCGAGTATCTCGATGCGCTGAGCCAGCGCTTACGCCACGTCCGGGTCCGCTGCGGCGATTGAAAGAGGTCTTGGGCTCATCGCCCACTACAGAAATCGGGCTTACGGGAATTCTGCTCGCCGTACGGAGTAGATGACCGGGACGCCGTATACAAGGAGGATTCTCGCTCCCTTTCACGCGAGGTATTTGCATGGGCTCTCGACCATGCCAAAATCCAGACTTGCGAATCGCGGTTTGCGGATATGAAGGAGAATACGATTTCCCGTCCACATAGGACTGCACGCGGTGAAGGCCAACGGCGGGTATGGAAACCGGGGGGACTCAACTCGAGGCCGCGCGAATGCTCTCCGGGAGCGGATTTGGTTCTCTCCGTATTGTTTGCAACCAGGCTTGTTTTCTTTACTTGAGGAGCAGAACTGTGTGCGATGCTGATTTTGACTGGCTGATGAAGTACCGAAAGGATTGGGATCTCACGACAATTCCAGATGAAGCGATCAGCGACGAGCTGCTCAAGACGTGGTGGGCTCGTCGTACGAATCAGCGCCGGCAATTGAGAGCAGGTGGAAAACCGAAAAAGCTGCTCCCTTGCCCAAGTTGCAGGGTGATGTTGGGAGCCCGGGAACGCCGAGTTCATCGGTGCAGCGGCCAATAGGGGCTTGCGTCAGCCTGTGGCTTGCGCGAACGATCGTGCCCGGCGTATCGGTTTTCTTGCAGATTTTCGCTGTCGTTTTCCAGCGGTCCGCGCGGCGGCCATTCTAGCGGCCCGACCAACAGGAGGTGCATTGGCAGTTTTTTCGGTTTGGGCGAAAAAGGCGTGGAGTTCTCGACTGACGACCACTCGCCTTTCTTCGGCGAGTAATTTTGAAATCATGGAAACGGTTACAACCTGACTAACGCCGGCCATTTCTTGCAGTCTTTGCGCAATCACGTCGAAAGCGAAGATCATTCCAAAATCCCAGAATTCTAGCGGGTCTTCTTCGAGGAACTCCAGCCTTGCCGCAACTCGTGCAGCGGTTTTAGCGTCGATTGAGGATGAGTGCAACTTCCGGCTCCTTCTTGGATTACGCGCGCAGGTCGCGCATTATGACGCGAGAGACGAAAAAAGTTTTGGCGTACTAGAACTCGGGGCCGCTATACTGAGGTTCATTCAGTCAGATCTGGAAGATGGGCTCCAATCTGCATCTCGTTAACGACGAAGGCCAACCGCTTCCAAAGCGTATTGCCGACCAGGTTGACCGCTTGCACGCAGTTATCACCCAGCGATTTGCTCATTTGTGCGACCCCGCAGAGCTAAGCAACGCGATGGAGCATGAGGCCAAAAAGCTTGCGCGTTTTGACGGGGAAACGCATCTGAGCGGCCTAAGCTGGCGTGTCTTGTTCAACGGCGCCATTAGCGTGGTACGGAAACGCAAGCGGCTGCGGGAAGAATCGCTGTCGCCTGAATCCTTCCGAAATCTCACCGGCACATCCGATAACGATCCCGAGACGCGGCTGATCAGGATCGAGGAAGAACGAGCTTTGCTTCTCGGGTTGTCTGCTCGGGAACAGGAATATCTTAATCTACGGGATCAAGGTTTTGACGACGAGGAAGTTGCTGCCCATCTCAAACTCAGTAAGAATGCGCTGGCACAGTTTAAACACCGTCTAAAAGTGAAATTAGCAGAGAATGGATATCTAAAGAGCTAGTACATAATGGGCTTTCGATCCATCGATGCGACGGAGCCACAATGACCTTGACGGCCTCTTCGAGGACGTGCATTTGCGCGCGTTCCCGAATCCTGATCGTATAGGTTGCCCTGGTAGCGAGATTCTCAGAGGGCTTGCGTCTAAAAAGTTGCCGCTCAGTCATCCAGCGCGGCAGCACATCGGTCAATGCTCTCCCTGTTGGCGGGAATTCCGCTCGTTTCAAGCAGAGATCAGGCGAACGAGAAGATGGAGAGTCATCGGCGGAATTGCAGCATTGGCGCTTATTTTGTTGCTGGGGCCCTCCCTGTATTGGTTCGAGCGCCAACGGAAAGGTGATCCTATAATCGCATTAGATCTGAGATCGATCGACCCAACCAGAGGAAATGACCAACAACACCCAAAAGTTCACCTGCCGCCCAGAGTATTCGAGCTTGTCGTAACCTTGCCATGGGGTAGCAACGAGGGTGTCTACAAAGTACAACTCAGGGACTTAAGCGACCTCGTTGCGGCAAAGGCCCGTGGCAAGGCTTCGATCAGAGACGGAGACACGAATTTAGAGATTGACCGGATGGATCTCAGCAATATCTCAAAAGGAGACTATGTGATGGTTTTCGCTCACGGCAGCGATCGCCTTAAGGTGGACGTAACCGTTCCGTGAGTTCCGCGAGAGCCTCTACTGATGACGATAAACAAAGCGGCAATTGCCCGTGGAATCCATGCATGAGATCCTTTCGGCGAACCCGCCGTCTCAGTCTCCAGAAATATTAGAAGCCTCGTTTGGAGTGCTGTCATTTGACGATCCTTGGATTATGAACCCTGCCCAATAGATGGGGAGGCTCTTCTGGCCGAACTTCTCAAGTAGCTCTCGTTTTGCAATCGCGAGTGAGTCTGGCGCCGATTCTCCGCGACCGAGGTGTGTGTAGAACGCTTCCATCAATAACAACGCTGGCCGATCCTCAATTCGCCAAAGCGTCGACACCACGGCGCGGCTTCCGGCGACAAGAAATGCAGTGGTAAGCGTTGAGGTACCCTCTTCCCCCTCAATTGGTCCGACAGCAGTTTCACATGCCGACAAGACCACCAGTTTTGCGCCGATACGCTGCCGAGCAATTTCAGTAGCCTCAATGAACCCGTCCTCCTGGTGCAAGGGATCGCTGAGAACGACTATCGCAGCCTGATTTGGATCGTCACTCGCAAACGCGTGTACAGCTAGATGAACGTAATCAAATCCTTCGGAAAGGGAACGTTTTACATTCGTCTCAGTTGCCGTATCCCCAGACAAATCGCGATTTGCTGGATTTGGTAACGACTTCAAAGCGTACTGAGCCTCAGGGCCGCTGTTAGGCAGATCCGTGAATGCCTTACCAGGAGAATAGCCACGGTCACTGGCAGCAGTTTTGACATTGCTGCGATCATACGGTATACCGCCGACTGCCAGTAGGGCGTTTCTGTGCTTGCTCTCCGCTCGATGGCCGCGCAGCAAGTAAAGCGTCGTTGAGGACGGAGAGTAGGTAACAACATGATTCTGCACCACGTATTCATCACCGTTCCTCAAAGCATCAAACGGCAATTCATTCAATAGTCCATCCGGAACGATCGTGTAATGGGAAAAGTCCCGAATCTTGGGAATCGGTTCCAGGAGGAGGTTATACAACTTAGCGGACTGTTCCTTTGCTCGGGACCGCTTTTGGATTTCGCTCAGGTACTCTCTTGTGGTCGCTTCGATCGAATCACGACCTTTCAGCGGCACGATCTGCTTCGATGCTGCCGTGAGAACAACAACATAGGACTTCGGATTGCCCAATACGAATTCCAGAAGCATCTCCGATGGCCGAAGCCGCGATTGCACATCTTTCGCCGGAACCGGGGCGAATGGATGTGTTCCTACGACGCTCAAGTCTGGATTTGCAGCTCGCACCGCCTCGGCGAGGAAGATCGCTTCTTCTTGTTTTTTGATCGCATCGTCCGTGTGGAGCGTTGCGATTTCGATTCGCAGTCGTGCGATCTTCCGGTCAAGTTTAAGGGACTCAGAAGTATTCACTCGCCGTGCTAAAAGCAGCTCGACCACCCCGCGAGCACGGCCCTGCTCGATCACTCTATAGGCTGCATCTGGATCACCGAACGTATCTGCAATCAAGGAGAAGTGGTGAGCGTATAACTGGTCGGCTCCTGTGATCGCAGCGGTTTTGGTCATCAACGAATCACCTCTTCCGACCAGGGAATTCTGAATAATCTCTGCTCGATCGTAAGCCGATCTGGCAGCGGAGTACTTCTTTTCAGCTATTAAGACCTGCGCATAAGTATCTAAGCTCGCTGGTAATTCTGTCAGAACAGCCCCTTGCTCCAGCCGGGTAATAGCGTCGCGTGCAACCCGCTCAGCTTGGCTTAGACTGCCTTGTTGCATGTATGTCTCAGCCAAAATGGTCTGGATTTCGGCTTCGTGCCGCGTGAATCCGGGTGCATTCATCATTGCGAGTGCGCCTTCAAATCGCTCCGTTGCGGTTTGAAAGTCCTTACTTGCAAGGGCAACTAATCCAGCCGCGTAAGTGTAATCCATGCGCCGCATGGGTGTGAGATTGGGTTCCGACAGAAGTGCATCTATTCGTTGCCGTGCTTCTTTGACTTTTCCAGTCTTCGCAAGCAAGATGACAAGCGCTTCGTTCGCAATGAACGGTTCGCCGACGTCAGGATGAGTGTTTGCGAGAGCTATGGCTTTTTGGATATAGTCAAGCGCCGATGTATCGGGCATATTCAAGCCGCTGAGACCCAGCCCCATCGTCGAAAGGAAAAAGATCTGCGCTCCCAGATCCTCTGCTTTGGTGGCCGCTGTCAGTGCATATGTGACTCGCCTTTGTGTGGAGGCCAAGTTGCCCTGATAGTAGTCGCAGAATCCGAGCTGACCTTCCCCTCGATATACCCACTTTCCGTTGTGCATTCTTTTGCTAAGAGTGACAACCTGAGTCCAGTCTTCCCGAGCTGCGGCAGCATCGAGGTTACCGTCAAGATCTCCCTTAACCGTGAGTGCAAAAAGCCGAAGTCCGTTGTCATGTTCCAAGTACGCGTTTTCGGCCAAAAGTTGGGCGATCTCTTGAGAGATACGTGTGATCGGCCGGCTACGGTCTTGCCGAAGTGTGCCGATGTGGGCATAGAGAGCGTTCCTGGGATCTGACACCCGCAGCAACACCTCGGCTCTTTTGAATTGGGGGTCCGCCGCTCCCCAGTTGTAGAGATCGGCATAGTATCGAGCCTTCTTCAGTGCGTCATGTCCAGGTGACTCGGCCCAGATAACTGAATTTGGCGCGACTGACGCTAACAGCACAATCGCTAATCGTAGTCGTTTAGATCTCATTTCACCAAACCTGATCGTTTATCGGCAAGAGCGAAGGACTGAGACTAGAATAATTCCTGCGATCACGACGTACATTAATTTCGTAGAATTTCGGATCAATCGCTGCCAAGCTAAATCCTGCTTGTGATCGATGTACTCTCGTTTGCACCACTCGCAACTTTGAATGTGCTGAGCGACACCATCAGAGTCCAGCAATTTGCCGTCTGCGAAAGCTCTCACATCCTGGTCTGATGGACAGTCGCTTCTGTCGGAGGCAGCTTGATTTGCTGCCGGTCTCGATTTCATCTCTTCATTTGTATTGTCCCAGCCTCCGGTCATAAAACAGCTTTGCTCAGTTCAGGCGTTCCAGTGGTTTGTGCCACCATTGTGGTGGAAGATACTTGTGCGCGAAGAGTCTGCGATCAATAGCGGCGACTTCCCCGTCGAAGAGCGGTCCAGCCGCCCAGCTATTCAAACAGCTAAAGACTACTTTGGCCTGACGAAGCCACGAATCACGCTTCTGATTGCGATCTCGACGGCGGTCGGGTACACCTACGGCATTGAGGCAGGGTTTAGGTGGGTCATATTTCTAAATGCGGTTCTGGGCGCATCGTGCATGGCATCCGGAGCTGCTGCCCTAAATCAGTGGTTTGAGCGAGCGACCGATGCCAAAATGCAGAGAACCAAGAACCGACCCTTGCCGGCTGGGTGGATTCGGCCAAGTCGCGCATTGCTTTTTGGCACGCTTCTTTCAACGGCTGGGCTGCTGGAACTAGGAATCTTCGTCAATTTTCTGGCGGCTGGACTGGGACTGTTAACGTCGTTGGGTTACTTATTCGGATATACGCCCCTGAAGCGCGTTGGACCTCTTTGTACGACTGTTGGGGCGCTACCAGGTGCAATGCCGCCGCTCATCGGTTTCGCAGCTGCTGCTGGTCATCTGACGGTTCAGGCCTGGATTCTATTCAGCATTCTGTTCTTTTGGCAATTCCCGCACTTTCATGCAATCGCCTGGCTTTATCGGGAAGATTACGAGCACGCTGGCATTAAGATGCTTGCGGTGGTTAGGCCCAACGGAAAGGCTTTGAGCATCGAAATTCTCGCGGCGCTTATCCTGCTGATCCCTGTCACGCTTCTGCCGACATTTGCTCATATGACCGGGCGCATCTATTTGGTTGCTGCCCTGCTCCTGAATGCAGGGTTTCTGTTTTGTGGACTTCAGATGTGTCAGAGCCGAACACGGATAAGTGCCAGAAGACTATTGCTTGCTTCGGTGATTTATATGCCGCTTTTGTTTGTCTTTCTCGTGCTTGACAATCCTCGGTGGGGCTTGTTGTAAAGAAACGATCCCGGCTTTGGCACCGCCGCGGTGCAGCTTTCGGATCTCAGCGGCCTGAAGCCCTGAAGTCATCGGCCTGCCAAAGCCGTTTAGCGTTCTGCGGTGCATGGGCTAAGCCAGCGCGCACGCGGTCGCCCAGAATTTCTCTTTCGAACTCAGCGAAAATCGTCAACGGACCAGCCGTCGCGATCAGTCGGTGTGGTCCAGATCCAGCGCTTTTGTCAGCGATACCAAACCTACTCCGAGATGGCTTCAGGGGGCCGCTGTGCCGTTGATGAAACCGCAGCCGCTCGACCGGCGCTCAGCGGGAAAGTCCTGCACCACTTCTACAAACTGTCTACCTTGGGCAAGGCAGTTCGTCACCAGGATCTCCAGCCCCCGGCCAGTTTCGGTACGTTGGGCGACAGCGCATGGACATCTGAATGGGCGCCCCAGCTCGGCCGCCCGCTGTTTCGTCACTTCTGTCCCCGGTTGGTAGCGACAATGCCGCGGTAAACACGCCTGTGCGCTTGTCCGAGGGCTCGCGCGCCAGCCGCAGCAGTCGCATGCTGGTGTCGTCATTGTGGAGCACATCGCCTTGCAGGCGCGATGAATACTTCAGAAAGAAAAAGATGTTCCGTACGTGTCCTTCATTTCTTGCTTGCAAGATATATGCAAGCGTGGTAATAAAAGAGAGTAGGCGTTTCGACGACGATGCGGCCCTGGAACAAAAAGCATTTGTCGGGGCGCTCGAGCTTGCCTTCCGAAATAGTGCCGAGGAGGAAATGATCTCCACACAAACCGAATGGCTGCTCCACAGGTGTTTAGGAATTCGGGAACTATGAGTGACATTCTGTCAATGATTGATGCCAGAGTGCAATCCTGGCCGACGGCGATGGAGTTTGAATTGGCGTACCAGGCGCGTGTGGCGATGGACCGCATCAAGTTCGCAATCAAGACTGCTGACCGGCTCTCGGAAGGTAGAGAGCAAATACTGGAAGCCAGTCTGCAACTCCTAGATGCGTTGCAGAGACTTGAAACTGCTGAGCGGCGATTCCAGGAACGTTCGCGAATGGGCTCGGGACCCAGCGTAGCTCTAACTTCTTCATGCCAAGGAACTGCTGGATGAAGATTTCTCATCGTGCTTGCCTAGTAAAGCGAAGTATTCGAGGAACTACGATAGCCGTGCCTATAAGATTGGCACCTCTCTTTCCAGCAACGCCTCTGCATCGGAGGCAAGGCCAGTGTAGACCCTACAAATCTCACACTTCAGTCCATATCAAATACGCAACCCTGCCGATTTCTCGGCGAGAAAGACGGGCCGATTCATGCTTGATCTTTCGCACTTAGTAGAGCTTGCCCTTGCCGCCCAGCGTGACGAAAACGAACTGAAATCGAAGCTGCGGGACGCCCTCCTCTCCGGCGATAATGCCGAAATTCTCAGGCTGTCGAGTCGTTTGGTCGGACTAAACGACTTATATGGAGACAACTTTGCTACCATAGCTCGTGTCGCAACGAGCAGTCGCGCTAATCAGGGTCTCGTCGGAGGAGCAAGCTGCGGAAGGTCTGGCCGGGATAGAACGACAGCAGCGTGATATCCAGGTCATTGCCGCCCGGCATGACTTGCAAATTGAGCACATCTACAAACTGGAAGGCGTTTCGGGGAGCACGGTAAAATTCAACCCCCAATTTCAGAGAATGCTGGAACACATCAGCACGCCGATGATTACAGGTTTAGTCATATCGAGCCCTGATCGTCTGATGCGCTGCGACAGCCTGGCCGATCTGAGCATATTGGCTGTTTTCGGAGATGAAGCGTCGCCGCGCTTGATTTGGGCAGGTGAAACGACTTTCAATCTCATCAAGTTTGAAAGCCAGATCCTTTTCGTCATGCAAACCCTGATCGGAGGTCACGAAAAGAAACAGATCATTAAGCGTACTCAGGATGGAAAGAACATCAGCCGCGAGCGCGGGGACAAGTGCCCTGAAAAGCCGCCTGCAGGCATGGAATTCGTAATTACAGATATTCGCAATCGCACTGGCTTTTACCGCCTGACTCCGGAAGCAGCACGAATAAAGAAAGCTTTCATTCGGGTCCTGGATCGCGATACTAGTATTAAGAGCATTGCCGCCGAAGTGGGATTCAAGTCATATCAGTCGTTGCGCAAGCAATTGACAAATCCAATATGGACGGGCGTGCGGGAATCCAAAGAGAGACGCGAGAAACTGCCGCCCGGCCCCAATGGAGAGCTGCGCTACCGTCGCGTGCGACGCGTGGTTCCAATTCAAACGCGAATCAAGCTCGAAGGTGAACCCTTGATTTCGGAAGACCTATTCAACGAGGTTCAAAGCATCCTGGCCGGGATAAATAAGGAGCACATCTCGAAGCGTTCAGGGAAGAGCCCATTCGAGCTTTCCGGGCTACTGCGTTGCGATTGTGGTCAGCGCTACTATTCCAAGCACGATAGCAGGCACGGACGCTCGGGATGGTATATCTGTAGGTCCGGCTACTTCGATGCGTCTAAACGCTGCGGTAATCCACATCTGGCACGCAACGAGGTCGATAACAGGATCATCAGCGTGATCGCCTCTGTACTTGGCAGCGAAGCTCGCTTGACTGAGATGCTCAAGGCTGCCACAGAACCCGCTGATAGTTTTGCCTTGAGAGATGAAAGAGCCCATCTACGCCACAAGATCGAAGTGCAAGTGAAACGAAAGCACACGCTAATCGACAAGATCGCTGATGGGCTTATCACTGATGTCGATGCAAGCATCACGATCAGCGCGATCAACTCTGAAATCGACCGCCACGGAGCCCGCATAGGAGAGATTGACCGCAAGCTTAAGGGTGCTCAGATTGCTGATATGCAGAACGTGGTAACTGGTGTTGTTCGTTTGATTGCCGGGCTTCAATTTCAGCCGCGGGAGCGACGAAAACCCGTGCTTAGATCACTCGTGTCCGAAATCCACATAGGCCCGGAAAGGCAAATCAAAGCGCTACGATTGAAGCTCCCCAGTTCTGGCAAGACCGTGGTAGTCTCTCTGTAGTTTGACCGTTAAAAACGTAAGCCGTCCCCATGTGGTTTTTACGGTGACAACACGCGGGAATGCCGCTGCACTCCCGGCATTATTCAACGTTACCTAGCGAAAGTAAGTGGTCCACTGCTCGATCGCATCGATCTGCATATAGAAGTTCCAGCCGTTCCTTACAAGGAGCTTCGCAGCAAGACGGATGGCGTGTCATCGAGGGAAATTCGGGAGCGCGTTGAAGCCGCGCGCGATACTCAGCGTCTGCGAGGCTTCTATAACGCGCAGATCCCTCCTTCCCAACTGCGAACCTTGTGTGCTCTTGATGAGAGCGGCGAACGAACTCTCGAGATGGCCGTTCGCCGGATGAACCTTTCCGCCCGCGCCCATGATCGCGTGTTGCGCGTCGCCAGAACGGTCGCCGACCTCGACGGGGTCGAGCATGTCTCCGCCAAGCATCTGGCCGAAGCGGTCCAGTTCAGAAATCTCGACCGGAATTACTGGAACTGAGCGGCCTTTCGGCGCTGATATCCGATCACCATGAGACCGAGAAAGCCTGCGCCGAACAGCGCGACAGAAGCCGGTCCGGTGCTGCACTTGTGCCGTAAAGCGTACCCTGTAAACTGAAGGCGCCAAATGTGTTTGGCGGCCCGAATCCGTTGCCCGCCGCAGTGTTGGGCTGACTATCGTACAATCCCACCTTGCCATCGAAAATGCACTGTCGACCAACGTACTGACGGGAGTTGACGAACGATCGATGTAAGCCGAAAGAGTATCGCCGATCGCCGTCACTTTAATCGTGTACGTGTCGCCCGGCGCGAAAACTCCGTCCATCTCATTTACATCCGATCCCAGCCCTGCAGCGACCCAGTAGACTGCCGTCCCTGCATTCCCGCCACGGGAACCCTGGCCGTAACCATTGCCGCCGAAGACGAGAGGTTGTTGATAGTCGTTGTCAGGGTGTAGTCCGCGAGATCGTAGCGCAGACCCGAGTACGTACTGGAACTATTCTTTGGAACCCGAGCGTGCTACTGGCCGCCACTGGCCCCCAGTTGCCCGCGTAGTTGTTCCATGACGATGAGGGGCCGGGCATGAAGTTATCGCTGAACGACACAGTATTAGCCTGGACCGCAACTGCCGTGACCGCCATAAGCACCATAATGAACATGGCGCATCGAGCGACGTCACCACAAGCGGGGGTCTCGCCTTTGGCCAGGTATTCAGCCTTGGCGATGACGGGCCGGGAGCAGGTCCAGGAATCGCGCGTTTCATAAACGAACTCGGTGAACACGCGGGCAGCCTGCTGCGTTTGCTCCTGCAATAGGCGTGCTACAGTCATCTGCGCATCGATGATCTGGCGCAGCCGCTGATTCCGCGCCAGCCCGAACACATCATCGACGTGGTTCGTTTCACACCAGTTCATCAGCGCGTCCCGGGCAGAAGCCGGAATCGCCTCGCAGGATGACTCACACTGCGGGCCAACGGTCACGAATCTGATTACAATCCGCTCAACTTCTTCTCGGCTGGCCCCCGAGGCATCGATATTAGAAGATCGCAGCCGCGCAGAGCCGATGCTCGCCCGCGAAAATATACAACAGCAGATAGCAGTAGTGGCCATAGTAGCCGTGACAAAAGCGCCCCACCCGCCGGCCGTAGAGCGGATCGTCAGTGGCATCGAGATCAAGCACGATCTCCTCCGGCGCAGTGGTGTGCCCTTCCAGAAATACCTCCGCCAACAACCGGTCGATGCGTCTGTGTCCATGACAATCTTGGCGTAGCGCTCCCGCCCGGTGGCATCGGCGCGCGTGAGTTCCCAGCGATTGAGCCTGCTCTTTCCCGCTAGAGCTTTGCCACGATCCCGCTTTGCTTACGGCCTTTTCCTTCCGGATCGCGCTTTGTCGGCCAATACGGTCAGCAGCGGATCGGCGCGCAACCGGTCATGATCGTCCAGATCTTCGTAGCCCGGCGCCAGCGCATACACCCGCTGCGCCACCAGTTCCCACACGCTGTGCTCAATCCGATCCGCCGCATGATGATCGGGGAAGCAACGGGCGGAACCTTTGATGATGCCAGTGCGACGTTCCACTTCGCGCAGCAGCAGGCTTCCTCCGGTCAGAGCTGATCTGGCCGCCAATCCTGCTACGACTTTTCTCGAAAACAGACCTTCAAACTCGAAACTGACCTGGTTACACTCTGCTGTAGGCAAACGCCCCTCCTCTCTGTCTTCTAAACATCTGTATCCACAAATGTTTATGTCAGATTCGACGGCGTTTGGCTACCTGTTTCGTGAGAAATTGCGGCTAGGTGCGCAAAGGCAACGCAAACGCAAGGTGTCAGGCCGTGATGTGACGGTGATATGACCGATGCTTTTGGCCCAAACCCACAAAGTCAGTGCGATGAGCGCCGAAGGTAGTTCTAGAGTATTTAGCAAGCCAGCATGCCAGTCTCGAAGGAGCGTTTCGAGGCTACACTGAGCTTGCGATCATGGTAATGCTGAAGCCGAGCGTAGAGGAGCAGTTCGCGCGCGTCCTCATCTCTCCCATTTTTGCGAATCGCCTAGACCTCAGGCATTGTTTCGGTTCGTGGTTTTTCTAACACTGGAAGGAAAGCCGATCAGATCAAGAAATCCACGATCGCCTCCGAGGTCTTCGGGCGTACCGATACTTCCGATGACTCAATTGTTCGGTCGGCGGCGCGACGTCTTCGCACGCGGCTCGAAGAGTACGACCAGCACCTGGCGTGAACGACCCAGTGCGGATCGTAATACCAAAGGGCTGCTACGTTCCTGAAGTCCAGGAGCGGCCGCCACTGGCAACTCCGGGAGATCGTTACCGATTTCGAGAGTTGAGAGGTCACGGCGGAAACTTTGGCGGGCAGTTCTTTCGACAACTCTGGCAGGCGCAGTTTGCATGATTGCCCCTACATTCTGGCATGGTCACATCCAGCCTCATGCCGATGCTCAAGCGCAAGAACTCTATCTCAAAGGAAGATACTAATGGAGCAAAGAACGCCCGACGACCTGAATCGCGCAGTGGATTACATCAGGCAAGCCGTCGTGAAAGATCAATTCGTTGGCTTTTGCATCCTTTTATGGAGCCTGGGATTCCATAGCCACCGATTTTAGGCGCGCTTTGCGACTGAATCCGAATTACACAATGGCGCACCATTGGTACGCCAGGTTCCTGATGTCGGTTGGAAGGGAGCGCGAAAGATCTCACCCAGATCGAACAGGCTCAGACGTTAGATCCCTCCTCGAAGTCCATACTCTCCGATAAGGGATTGATTCTCATGTACGCCGGCCAGTTGGATGCTGCGAGAGCGTTACTCGAAGAAGTGGCCGCGAGTGATCCAGAGTTTCCCTCTTCTCACCGGTATCTCGCCTTCGCTTACCTTCTCGAAAAGCGCGATCGAGACTACCTGTCGGAATTAAGTAACGTTGTACTGCTTTCCAATAATACGGAGGGCTGGGGGGTGTCGAAGCGGGAGAGAAAGAGTGTGCCGCTGGACGCAGCGGAGATCCTGACACGGATCCTGAGGACTCAGGAAGCCTCTTCTGTCGGTCAATCTGCCCGATACTATTCGCTCGCACAGACGTGCGCTTTTTGGGGGAGAAGAGCAAAGCCATGCATTATTTCGATTGGCCTTCGATAGGCGTGATGTCAATTGTGGTGGTGCTCACCGGGGACCCGTGCTTTGTTCAAATGCGCGACGAGCCTGCTTTTAGAGAGATCGTCGGACAGGTGGGAGTGGCGCGGCAAACACTCGCTTACTCCAAGCCAACCCGGTAGCGCCGAAGCCGTCCAGTCTTACCGCCCCGATCGAAACTACTACGAACTGATCTCACGGCGCGAGCGGGAATTCGAAATATAAGAGCCCCTGCCCTGATCGCGCATCTCGCATTCCGTCCAGATATAGCTTGTCGCCGGCTTCGGGCTGCGCCTCGAAGTACAGGAAGCCGCTGGCCGAATCGCCCGGGGCAAGCATTTTCGCGGAGAACGCCCGGGTTGCTATCTCAGGATTATTCAGCGGATTCTTTTTCTTCGGCAAGGGCACCGGAACCCGCACCCCTGATTGTGGGGAGTGTTTACCCGCCGTAGCCAGGAACGGTAAATCCTCTGGCGCGACTGCCTTCACATGACGCCCGTCAGCAGCTACCAGACTTGCTGCCAACCCGCGCAAATCCAAAGCTTTCTCGCGCTTGTTTTGGATGACAACTAAAACCGGTACTACACCATATTTCAAAAAATCGATCTTCTTGCCGAACGCGCTGTTGATCAGCTCTTCGCTCGTGAAGGGCTTCGCTCCCACAGTTACGTTTTCAGATTGCTGGTGCGCATATCCAATAGGCGGGCCGGCCTGAAAAGGCTTATCATCGCTCGCCAGAACAGCGGTCGCGCAAGCCGTAAGCAACGTTATACTCAAAATCAAGCATCGATTCTCTCGGGTTAAGCGCACTCTGCTCCTATACCGGCTCATCCAGCTCGTTCTTCTACCCTTCATCGCCTTTTATTTTCTCTTTCGCCTGATTAGCAGCCGATCTTACTGGGCTCAATTCGGCGAGCGTTTTGGCTTCGTGCCTCAATCCCTCTCTCCGACGAAACCGGGGGCCATATGGTTGCACGCAGTATCAGTCGGCGAGGTCGTTTCGGCAGTTCCTCTCATTCGCATTCTCAAAAGAGATCAGCCCAGCATACCTGTCTATCTCTCAACCTCTACTGTCGCTGGCCGCAAAGCTGCTTTACATCAGGCTACAGATCTGGTCGATGGCGTCTTCTACAGCCCATTCGATTATCCTTCCTGCGTGCGTAGAGTCTTGCGCAGGCTTCGGCCGGCGCTGCTGGTAATATTTGAAACCGAAATCTGGCCGAATCTTTATGCGCAGACCAAGCGGTCCGGGGCTCAGCTTGCGGTGGTTAACGGCCGTATTTCCAATCGAAGTTGGCCTCGCTATCGCGCCTGGAAGCGATGGTTCTGCCCTATTCTGCAGTTTCCCGATTCGATCATGGTGCAAAGTTCTGTGGATCGTGCACGCTATATCGAATTGGGCGCTCCGCCGGCGAAGGTTTCTGTTGCTCCCAACCTGAAGTACGACGCTTCACAATCCGCCGCGAAGGTTAACATCGACACTTTCGGCGCTCAGCAAGTCTGGATTGCGGCCAGTACCGTCGGACCCAACGAGCGCGGGAGCTTCCGAAAGCACTCGATAGATGAGGACGACGTTGTGCTGGACTCCTTTGAAATGCTCGCCAGGGAGTTCTCGCAACTCTTGCTCATTCTTGCGCCGAGGCAGCCGGCACGCTTCGACGAAGTCGCGCGCAAGCTCGCGGCTAGAGCGATTCCCTATCTACGCCGCACGATTTCCAGAACAGACCCGGCGCCCTCGCTGAAGCTGCCCGGCGTACTGCTGCTCGATACGGTAGGCGAACTTTCCGGAATCTACCGGATCGCGGATGTCGCTTTTGTGGGCGGGTCCCTCGCTCCTCGCGGCGGTCACAACATTCTTGAACCTGCGGCCGCTGCGGTGCCGGTCATTGTCGGGCCTCACATGGATAACTTCAAGTCGATCGCACAAGACTTTCTGGGAGCCGGCGCGCTTCTCCAGATCCAAACTGGCGCTGAACTTGCGCCTACCGTCCGCACCCTCCTGAACGACGGCCAGCTCGCGCGCCAGGTCGGGAGCCGCGCTCTGCGACTTATCGAGGGCCGCCGAGGAGCATCCGCCCAAATAGCCGAGCGCCTCTGGCCCATTTACTACTGCTGCACACTTCGCACTATCCACCATCCTCTTGCTCGATTGCTGCTGGCTCCGCTGGCGGGTCTTTGGAAGGAAGGGGGAGCGTTAAAGCGCCAGCACTCAGAGCACTTCACCCTCATCTCGCCCCCGCTCTCCGCCTTAGTAATCAGCGTGGGAGGCATTACCGCCGGCGGTTCTGGTAAAACGCCATTTGCAGTCTGTCTAGTCACCCGGCTCGAAGCACGCGGATATTCTCCCGCTATTCTGACGCGAGGTTACGGACGCCGCTCGCCCGCGGAAACGCTCGTCTTTGCCCCTCGCGCGAAGGTTCCATCGGCGGCTACCGGCGATGAAGCTCAAATTTTCCTGCGCTCGACCGACGCCCCGATTGGCATCGGCACAAAACGCTATGAGACGGCGCAGATTCTGCTCCGGCAGTTCCCGTCCACGGATGTTTTGGTGCTTGATGACGGATTTCAGCATGCCCGACTTCAGCGCGACGTAGACGTTGTCCTGATCGATGGCCTGGATCCGTTCGGCGGCGAGGATGTCATTCCACTAGGCCGACTACGCGAACCGCTGAATGCGCTTTGCCGGGCTCACTTATTCGTGGTTACCCGCGCTCAGGAAACGCTCCGTTTCCAAGCTATCACCCGGCGCCTGCGCGAAATCAACCCAAACGCGCCCGCTTTTCGCACTCGCCTGATCGCCCGTTCCTGGCATGACTATCGCAATGGAGAAATGTTACCCGATCTGGAGGGTCGCCGTGTGGGAGCATTCTGCGCTCTCGGCAACCCCGAAAGCTTCTGGCAGACTCTCGCCGCGCTCGGCCTTGAAGTTGTCTTCCGCTGGCAATTCCCGGATCACCACTCCTACAATCCCGCGGAACTGTACCGAGTTGCGCATCAAGCCCGTATCCATGGCGCCGAGATTCTTGTCACGACTGAAAAGGACCGCATAAACTGCCCGAGTCATCTAGAGCGCGCCATCGCGCCGCTCGACCTCGTTTGGCTCAAAATCGAGTTGGAGCTGGAAGACGAATCGGGTTTTTTCAACGCTCTTGAGAAGTTGCTGGTCAGATCCCGCCCTCGGCACTTCGCCCCCTGAGTCTGCCTGCGTACCGCGGCCATTTGCTATCGTTGCGGTTTCACGCCGTAATGCGATTCTCAAAGCTGGAAATTCCTTATCAACAGTTTGAATTAGACAACGGTCTAAAGGTTCTGGTCCATGAAGATCATAAGACTCCCGTTGTCGCTCTGAACGTTTGGTATCACGTCGGCTCTAAGAACGAAAAGCCCGGCAAGACGGGCCTCGCTCACCTTTTTGAGCACCTGATGTTTGGCGGCAGCGAGCACTTGCAGGGCAGCTATATCGACGCTATGGAGCGGATCGGCGCTACCGATCTTAACGGCACCACCAGCGAGGATCGCACCAACTACTTTGAAAACGTCCCCACCTCGGCACTCGACTACGCTCTGTTCGCGGAGTCGGACCGCATGGGCTATTTTTGCAACACTATAAGCCAGGAGATCCTCGATCTGCAGCGCGGGGTCGTTCAAAATGAAAAGCGCCAGGGTGAAAATCAGCCCTATGCCGTAGTAGAAGATCTTGTGGTCAAGAGCACGTATCCGGCTGGCCACCCCTACGCTCACACTGTGATTGGCTCGATGGAGGACCTGGATTCCGCTTCGCTTGACGACGTTCGCGAGTGGTTCAAGACTTATTACACCCCGTCTAATGCCGTACTTGTGCTAGCGGGCGATATCACAGCGGAGCAGGCGCGCGAAAAGGTCCAGCGTTACTTCTCAGGCATTCCCTCCGGGCCGCCGGTCGCGCATCAGCGTTCCTGGGTCGAGAAAATGACGGGGGAACGTCGCGAGACTGTGCAGGATCGTGTGCCCCAAGGCCGCATATATAGGATCTGGAACGTTCCGGGTTACGGCACGGTGGCTGCCGATCATCTCCGCCTCGCCGCTGGCGTGCTTTCCGCCGGACGCAGTTCCAGGCTATATAAAAGGCTGGTCTATGACGATCAGATTGCCACTCAAGTGGGCGCCTATCTGGATGAACGCGAGATCGGAAGCCAGTTCGTGGTTTTGGCTACCGCCAAACAAGATGTAGATCCTCGCAGAGTCGAGAAGGCTCTCGACGAAGAGCTTACGCGTTTCCTCGAGGACGGTCCTGCGGCGCACGAGTTGAGTCGCCTGAAGACTCAGCATTACGCCGGCTTTGTCAGAGGCATCGAGCGAATAGGCGGATTTGGCGGCAAATCGGACATCCTCGCCACCAATCAGACCTATCTTGGCAATCCGCACGGCTACAAGAAACGGCTCGAAAATCTTGAGCGTGCACCAAGCGCGGATGTGCTTGGAACCGCTCGCGCCTGGCTTTCCGACGGCGCGTATACGCTGGAGGTCCTACCTTTTCAGGCCGGCTCTCAGCCTGCGGCGGCCGCCTCCGATCGAACAAGCGTGCCTGGTCTAGGCGCTCCACATGACCTCAAGCTCCCGTCATTGCATGAGGAGCGCCTCGCGAACGGGCTGCGGCTCCTAGTCGCCGAGCGTCACGAGGTTCCGATAGTAAACTTCTGGCTCGATCTAAATGCTGGATTCGCCGCCGATCGCTTCACTACTCCCGGAATCGCCCGCTTGACCTCCTCGCTCTTGACGTGTGGGACCACGAGACGCACCGCGCTCGATATCAGCGACGAATTACAAAGTCTTGGCGCCCAGCTAAACAGCGGCTGTAATCTTGACACCTCTACGGTATTTCTCTCGACGTTGAAGTCTACCCTCGACGAAGCTCTCGACCTTTACGCCGACGTAATTCTCGATCCCGTTTTTCCGCAAAGCGATTTTCATCGTCAGCAGCAACTTCAGCTCGCCGCGATAGCAAACGAAAAAGTCACGCCACTCCAGATGGCATTGCGCGCCTTGCCTCCCATTCTTTTCGGTCCTGAGCATGCTTACGGGGTTCCCCTCACGGGTTCGGGTACGGAGGACAGTGTCCAAAGACTCACCCGTGAAGAAGCAGTGGCGTTTCACCGTCTCTGGTTCAGGCCGAATAACGGCACTCTGATCGTAGTCGGGGACACTACGCTTGCCGAGATCAAGCCAAAACTCGAGCGACTTTTCGATTCTTGGGCGACGGCGGATCTTCCAGCCAAGAAACTGACCCATGTCGTCCCTCCTCCTAGACCCTGTATTTATCTGGTCGACAAGCCGGACGCATTGCATTCGGTGATCATCGCCGGCACCATTGCTCCGCCTGCCGATGCTCGAACCGAGATCGCGCTCGAGGCGATGAACAATGTATTTGGCGGAACTTTCGGAGCGCGGCTCAACATGAATCTCCGGGAGGACAAGCACTGGTCTTATGGCGCGGGTTCGGTGCTCTATGCCGCACGGGCGCAACGGCCTTTTCTTGCTTACGCCTCCGTCCAAGGCGACAAGACCGCCGACTCTATCCGCGAAATGTTAAATGAATTCTCGGGCATCACCGGCGGGAAACCTATCACTCCCGAGGAGCTGGAGAAAGTAAAGCAGCAAGAAACTTTCGAACTGCCGGGTGCCTACGAAACGATGAACGCGGTGGGCAATTTGTTCGGTGACCTGCTGCAACTGGGTTTGCCCTTGAACTTCTATGACGATTACGTTCGCCGCGTTTCGGCTCTGACGGTTCCGGATGTCGAACAAGCGGCGCGAACTCTTCTTCGGCCCCAAAACATGCTTTGGATGGTGGTTGGGGACCGTTCCGCCGTCGAGCAGTCTTTGCGCGATCTCGGAGTGGGAAAGATCGTAATCACGGCGGTGTAGGAATTCGTTTGGGGGGACCGCTTTCAGTTGGGTTAGGTGTTGATGGTCTGGGCCTAACCGTACCTATACGTGCAGAGCTGTCTGGAGATGCGCTCGCGCTGCTAGCTCTTGGGGCATGAATAATCGCGCACACCCTAGGGTCGTAAAGCGTCGCTATCCGTTGACTTAGCTAGCCATGCTAGCTAAGATCAGTTTATGATCGAAGCAAACATGCTTGAAGCAAAGACCAAGCTCTCTCAACTGGTCGAAGCAGTCGAGCGAGGAGAACAGGTGTTTCTCAAGCGTAATGGCGTGCTCGTCGCTCAGATAATACCCATAACCAAGGGCAAGTTTCCTTTCGGATTTCTAAAAGATCAGGTTGGAAGCATTCCAGGATCTCTTCTGTTCGGCAGCTCAGAGGAAGAGCTCGACGACTTCACGCGACTATGACGCCGGGCCACTCACTCCTGTTGGACACGCACGTCGTCATCTGGATGGCCACAGATCCTGAGCGTTTACCGCGCTCACTTCTGAGGGCTATAGAGATGGCCGAAATTCGGTTTGTCAGCCACGCCAGTGCTTGGGAGATCCAGATCAAGCATGAAAAACATGGCTCCCGATTCAATTTTTCGCTGGATCATCTCGAGCAAGCGATGAAGGCTTTCTCATGCACGGAATTGGCGATCGATTACAGAGACCTTCGTGGACTCGATCAGATGCGCTTCTTTCACCCGGATCCGTTCGACCGCCTGCTCATATCGCAGGCAGCCCTTCGCTCCCTTTATTTGGCCACTCTCGACCAGAACATCATCAAGACATTCGAGGTCGATAAGGCGTTTTACCTTTTCACGGATCGCGCGAGGGAACAATAACGGTAGATGGCGTGCACACCGCAAAGGGTCAGCTGAACGCGAGCTGCCGAAGCCGCGCCATGACACGATTGGCACCGACCCTCGGCCGGATCGGCCGGTTGAAGCGGGCTGGTGAATACATTCATGAGCAACACGAGAATCTAACACCAGAGATAATGCCGCTACTCGATCAGAAGATTGGAGCCGACAAGCGGAGGTGGGCCACGGCTTTGGTAAACCTGATCGGTCCAAGTCGTCCTCTGATCGGGAACTCCGTGATGGTTGGCGCGACGCAAACTGGAACAAGTCAGCAGACCATGGCTATTCAATCGCAAAGGCAATCCTGAAAAAGCTAGCTAGCGGGTTCTCCGGGATCGGATCGGCTAATAGTGGACGCTTTCATTGCGAGGACTTCATTCCTCCAGAGTGCGCGAGCGTTCTGGCAGCCGAATACGCTTCCGATGAGTACTTCGTATCGTCGCTACGAGCAGCTTTGAACAATCATCAGGAGGGCGCTATCTAGGTCGCCTGGGATCTAATCGATAAGGGACAAGAATCGCTTTTTCCGTATGTGCTCTGCCCGGGAACTTGCACATGCTCCGGCACAAACAAATCCGACGCATACGAACATGCTTGATCGGGACGCAGCTGCTTCGTTGCTTCGGCAATAGGCTGGTAGGGCGTGGGCTTTGGCTACTCTCGGCGGCGTTGCTGCTGCCGGGGGTTCAGGAAGCAGGAATTCCCGAAGGCTCGCGGATTAGGCGATTCGTATCCTACTCCAGCGCTTCCGGCTCAATCGCGGCTCGTTCTCCACTCGCCTTGCTCTCCCAATATTTGCGGATCCAGGCTTCCCAGCTCTTTCCCGCGGCCGGATCACGCCCGCTAAAAACCAGGCCGGCAATTTCGGAGAAGGGAATACTCTGGCGAGGGCTTCCGTCCGCTGGCAAGATTCGCACGAGCGATGCGGCTAAGGTCTCGGCTTCCCTGCGGTCGTAGATGTAGCCTTCTAACTTGCCGCCGTCCTTGCGCGTGATCGATACGTCGCCCCGGTAATCGAAAGCTTTCTCGAGTGCTTGCCGGATCTCGCGCTCGTCCGCCAGCGTTGGGACCCAGCCCTGCAGCTTCTCATGCGCAAAGCCTGGAACAATTTCCAGCTCGTCAGGATTGAGCGCAGCTTCGTTGGACGTGACTTCCGTCATGCGCGCGTTTCTTCTCCCGCACTGATCTGTACCAGCGGGTTATACGAATGCACCGGCTTATACGGTTCATTCAAGAGCACCTTCGCGCCTTCATCCTGATAGCGGCTGAAAAGAGATGCTTTCGCCATCGCAAAGAACCCGCGTACCGAGCCGAATCCATAATCGACCGACGAGGCTTCGTAGCCGCTGTGAACCATGCAGTTGGCGCACTTCGGATTGCCCGATTCGGTGCCGTACTGCTCCCACGCGGTTGCCGAAACTAATTCGGCGAAGGTATCCGCATAGCCGTCCTGCAATAAGTAGCAAGGTTTCTGCCAGCCGAAAACGTTATACGTCGGCATGCCCCAAGGAGTGCAGGAGAAGTTCTGCTTGCCCATCAGAAATTCGCCGAACAGTGGAGACATGTTGAATTTCCAGTTCGGCTTTCGGTTTGACAGAATCGCCCGGAATAGCCGCCGCGTACGAGCCCGGCCCAGAAAGTGCGATTGGTCCGGAGCCTTGTCGTACGAGTATCCGGGTGAAAGCATCATGCCTTCCACGCCCAGCTCCATCATCTCGTCGAAGAACTCGCGCACGCTGTTGGGATCGGCCCCGTCAAACAGTGTCGTGTTTGTCGTAACTCTGAAACCACGCATCAAAGCTGCCTTGATTCCACCGATCGCTGCGTCGTAGCCGCCCTCGCGGCATACCGAAAAATCGTGATGCTCCCGCTGTCCGTCTACGTGCACCGAAAAGCTAAGGTACTTACTCGGCGTAAACAGATTCAGCTTTTCCTCTAGCAATAGAGCATTCGTGCAAAGGTAAATATACTTCTTTCGGGAGACCAGCCCTTCGACAATTTCTTTGATTTGCGGATGCATCAGCGGTTCGCCGCCCGGAATCGAGACCGCTGGCGCGCCACACTCGTCAACTGCTTTAAAGCATTCCTCGGGGGTCAACTGGCGCTTCAAGACATGAGCCGGATACTGGATCTTGCCGCAACCGGCGCAGGCCAGGTTGCAGCGGAAAAGAGGCTCCAGCATTAATACCAGAGGGTACCGCTTACGGCCCGCGAGCTTCTGGCGAAGCACGTAGGTTGCCACGGTCCACATCTGAGAAGCAGGAACACTCATATAGTTAATAATGCAAGGCAAACACAGGAAGTTCCGGCCCTGCCGCGATTAACTCTATCTTAGCCGATCCAAAGGTTTCTTTAGCAACTTAGCTGATCGATGCTGCATCTCGTTGTTATAATTCGGCTATAAGTCTTTCTATGCCACTTACTGGTCTCGCTGATGACATTTCGGAAACTTCTTCGCTCCCGATGAGCGGGGCCATTAAGAAAATCATCCTTCTCAAGCCACGCGGTTTCTGCGCCGGTGTCGTGCGGGCTATTGATGTAGTCCGCATCTCGCTCGATCTTTACGGCGGTCCCATTTACGTTCGCAAAGAGATTGTTCACAACCGGCACGTGGTCGACGAACTGCGCAGTGCAGGAGCCATTTTCGTGGAAGAGTTGAGCGAGGTACCCGCCGGTGCCCGCGTTATCTTCAGTGCCCACGGCGTTTCGCCGGCCATCAGGACGGAAGCCAAAGAGCGCCGTCTGCAGGTCATCGACGCGACTTGCCCGCTAGTCACGAAGGTTCACCTGGAGGCGGTTCGCTTCGCAAGGCAGGGTTACACGATTGTCCTCATTGGGCATCGCGATCACGATGAAGTAATCGGAACCCTGGGCGAAGCCCCAGAAAACACTTTTCTCGTTTCCGACGTCGCCGATGTAGATCGTCTTCAGATCCAAAACCCCGAGCGAGTCGTCTACTTAACGCAAACCACTCTTTCGCTCGATGAAACCCGCGACATTGTGAAACGGCTTTACGAGCGCTTTCCGAGCATCATGGGGCCAAAGACTCAGGACATTTGCTATGCAACCGAAAATCGACAATTGGCCGTTAAAGCAGTGGCTCCGCTCTGTCAGGCTCTATTGGTGGTAGGCTCGCAAAACAGCTCCAATTCCCGTCGCCTGGTAGAAGTTTGTGAGAAGGCTGGCGTGCCGGCTTATCTGCTCGACGATTGCAGCGAGGTTCAACCCAAGATGCTGGACGGAGTCGATACGGTCGCGCTAACCGCCGGAGCTTCCGCGCCGGAACATCTGGTGAAGGAGTTGATCGATTACCTGAAAAATCAGGGCTACGGCGATCTAGAAGAGGCCGAAATCAAAGAGGAGGATGTCCGGTTCACGCTTCCCCCCGATCTGGAGAGCTTCACACCGCGGCTACATAGACTGCGCACATAGCGCTCGCATTTTTATCAAACGATGAAGTCTAGCGTCCAAATAGAAGATTTCCTCAGTCTTGCTGCTTCCCGTGCTGCTAAGAAAGCGTCCGCTGTGCTTCTCGAGCAGCAGGACGAAACCGGTTATTGGTGGGCCGATCTCCGCGCCGACACAACGCTCGAATCCGACTACATTTTGATGGAGCTGTGGCTGAATCCGCCGGTCGACGGGGTCTGGAGTCCTCCGACCAGCGCCAAAGTCGATCGGGCGGTTAAATCCATACTGGCCCGGCAACTTCCTGATGGCGGATTCAATATCTATCTCAATGGGCCGTCTGAAATCAACGCTTCGATCAAGGCTTACTTCGCGTTGAAGGTGGCTGGCATGCCGGCCTCCGACGGTCGGATGGAACGGCTCCGAAATCGCATTCTGGCGCTCGGCGGATTGCAGGCGTCGAATAGTTACGTCCGAACCAACCTGAGCCTGTTCAATTTATTCCCGCGCGATGCATGTCCCTCAATCCCCCCTGAGATCATCCTGCTGCCCTTCAACTTCATCTACCAGATGTCTTCCTGGACGAGGACAATCGTGCTTTCTCTTTCCATCGTCCATGCGGCCAATCCATGCCGCCCGGTGCCTGCCGGATTTACTCTCGATGAGCTCTTTGTCGCCGGCGCGCCGCTAATCCCTGAGCGCGATGTAAAGCTCTTCAGTTGGCGCAACTTCTTTCTGATCGTCGATCGTTTTTTGAAGCGCTGGGAGAAATTCGGATTTCATTTTGTTCGTAAGCAGGCGATCAAGAAGTGCGGCAAATGGATGATTGAGCACTTTGAAGCCTCCGATGGGCTAGGCGCAATTTATCCATCCATGCAGTACGCCATCATGGCTTTGGATGTTCTAGGATATGCGCCGGATCATCCGCTTCGAGCGCAGGCTGAACAGCATTTCAATTATCTAATGGTCGATGATGAGCGCGGTTTTTACATGCAGCCCTGCTTCTCACCCGTTTGGGACACCGCCATTGCTGCCTATTCTCTGGCCGAGAGTGGGGATGCTCCCCCGGACTCTTTGCAGCGATCCGCGGATTGGCTCATTTCGAAAGAAATTCGCCGAAAAGGCGATTGGTCCGTCAAGCGCCCGCATGCGGAACCCTCTGGTTGGGCCTTCGAATTTAATAACGGCTTCTATCCCGATGTAGACGACACCGCCATGGTGCTGCTCGCTCTGGAAAAAGCGCAAGCCTCGAATAAAGAAGCTCAGCGCGCTTGTGTGAAACGGGCGCTCGACTGGTTGCTCGTCATGCAGGGCAAAGATGGCGGCTGGGCCGCTTTCGATGTCGACAATGACTGGAACATTCTCAGCCACGTTCCCTTCGCCGATCACAATGCCATGCTCGATCCTTCGTGCCCGGATATCACGGGCCGGGTGCTAGAAGCGCTTATTAGCTCTGGTCTTTCCTCGTCTCTCGGTCATCCCGCTGTCAGGCGCGGCGTAGCGTATCTTCTTCGGGTGCAAGAACCGGATGGGAGTTGGTATGGCCGCTGGGGCGTAAATTACCTCTATGGAACCTTTCTCGCTCTGCGTGGCCTGCGTGCCGCTGGAGTGAGTGAAAACGAACCCAGTATCCAGCGCGGGATTGAATTCGTCAGGGCCTATCAGAATCGCGACGGCGGTTGGGGAGAAAGCTGTGCCAGTTACGATGAGGGCCGCTTCATGCCCAACCCAAGCACTCCGTCGCAAACTGCCTGGGCGATTTTGGCGCTGTTGGCAGGAGGCGATATTCGCAGCGAGAGTCTCCACAACGGAGTCGACTATTTGGTGCGAAGCCAGCGCTCGGACGGAACCTGGAATGAGGAATACTGCACCGGTACCGGATTTCCGCGCGTGTTCTACCTGACCTACACCGATTACCGGAACACGTTTCCCTTACTGGCGCTTTCGATTTACCGGAAAGCGATGACGGTATCGGATGAAACTCCGCAGGGTGAACGCCGGCGATCTCAAACTGTTGAAAGCGATCTGGTCAGTGCTCACCGGCCGAGAGCCGCCTATGCGCGCAGCTTCGAGCATCAAACGTCCGCCATCTCAACACCGGGCTTTCCCCCGCTTTCGGAATCAGCTTCGAACATATGAACCCAGCGCGGCGCACTCTTTGGAGTCCCCGATAACTCAGCCTTGAAATCTCCTCTCACGTTAGTCACTGGCGCCAGTGGATTCATAGGCTGGCACGTGGCTCGCCTGCTCACTGAGAGAGGCCACCGGGTTCGCGCTCTTTGCCGGTCTGGCAGCAAGATTCATGAGCTCGACGTCGAACGAGTAACTGGGGACCTCCGCGACCCTACTACGCTCGCGCCGGCCGTAAAGGGCTGCGATTTTGTTTTCCATTTGGCGGCCGATTACCGCCTCTGGTCCCGCGATCCGCAGGAAGTCTATCAATCGAACGTCGTTGGAACTCGCAACATGCTCGAAGCCGCGGGCCGCGCTGGCGTGGGGCGAGTTGTTTACACCAGCACCGTTGGCTGTATAGGCATGTCCAACGACAGAGTTGGCGATGAAAATAGTCCGGTCTCGGTGAGCAATATGGCCGGAAATTACAAGCGCTCAAAATGGCTCGCGGAACAGATTGCGTTAGAAAAGGCCCGCGCAGGCCAGCCCGTCGTTATCGTAAATCCAACTGCACCTGTCGGTGATCACGATTGGAAACCGACACCCACGGGCAACATTATTCTCAGTTTTCTGCGCGATAAGTTACCCGCTTTTGTCGATACCGGCCTCAATCTGGTCGACGTTCGCGACATCGCGGAAGGGCATTTGCTGGCGGCCGAAAAAGGGGTCCCAGGCGAGCGCTATATCCTCGGGTGCCAGAACTTGACATTGCAGCAGATCCTGCATCGGCTGGCCGAGCTTTCCGGCAAACCCGCACCCACCGCTCAGATTCCATATGGCGTGGCTTACATTGCGGGCTTTGTCAACACCGCCTGGGCAAATCTCACCGGCAGGGAACCTGGAGCACCTCTGGAGGGTGTAAAAATGGCTCGTACAAAAATGTTCGTCACTCATGCTAAAGCTTCCATGGACCTGGGATTCGTGCCTGGGCCGGTCGATGACGCTCTGGGACGGGCCATCGGCTGGTTCCGTGCCAACGGATACTGTTAGTCGCAGATGGCGATTCTTTACGTGGCGTCTGAAGCGGCCGAGCTCCAGCCCTTCGCTCAAATGCTGACTGGGCTTCGAAAGCTAAAATGGCCAATCGATTACGCTTGGGAGGGCATCTGGGAAGGCCGTCGCATTCTTTTGGGCGCCAATGGGGCCGGGCCTAAATTGGCATCGCATGTCGTCGAGATTGCGCTCCGCGCTGCTATTGCGGCTGAACTTTCTTCCTCGAAGCTCGAAGCTGTGGTTAGTACTGGGTTTTGCGGCGCTCTCGATCCCGTCTTACAAGAACTACAAATTGTTGTCGCGACCGAAGTGCAAATGAAGCAATCGGGAGAAAGCTATGCATGCGCAGGCATTTCCGCCGAAAGCGCTTTCGTTTCCGGACCGCTACTCTCGCAGGATTGCATCGCAAACGACAGGTTCCAGAAGGGACAGCTGTTTTCTGGCGGCTGCCTGGCTGTCGATATGGAAGCGGCCGGAGTGGCGGCCCGCACAAACCGCGCCGGATTGCCTTTCTGCTGCATCAAAATAGTCACGGACCGTGCGGACGAGTCCTTCCCTTTCGATTTGAACGTCATGCGTTCTAAACAAGGGAGAATGGCGCGTGGGAAAATAGTGTTACACGCGCTTACGCATCCAAAGGTGATTCCCGCTCTTCTCCGGTTGAAGCGGCGGACCGAGGATGCTGCAAGTATTTTGGGGGAGTTTCTTGTCAGCAGTAGGATCATTACCGAATCAGCCGCGGCTGAGCCCGAAACTCAGCTCCCGTGATCCCGTTCCCGCGTTCATGCGGGCAGCGGTGTATCTCGGAAACGGCCGGGTAGAAGTGCAATCGGTCCCCACTCCCTCGCTGTGCCCCGGCGAAATTTTGATACGTGTGGAGAGTTGTGGCATCTGTCACACCGATCTGAAAAAGATCGAATACGATCTTCTTCCCGCACCTCGCATTTTCGGACACGAAACTTCCGGCGTAGTCGCCCATATAGGCGAGCGCGTCACTCGTTTCAGTCCGGGCGATCGGGTTGTCGTATTCCATCACATTCCTTGCGGAGATTGTTTCTATTGTCACCGCAAACTCTACGCTCAATGCCAGCTCTACAAACGGGTAGGTGTCACTGCCGGATTTGAGGCAGCCGGCGGCGGTTTTTCCCAATATGTTCGCGTCATGGATTGGATCGTCGAGCGCGGCGTGGAGCGAATTCCCGCTGGCGTTTCGTTCGATCAGGCATGCTGGGTAGAGCCGGTCAACACGTGTCTCAAAGCCACCGAGCTTCTTCACATAGTTCCCGGTGATGTCGTCGCAATCCTAGGACAAGGCCCTATTGGCCTGATCTTCACCATGCTTGTCAATCGGTCGGGCGCGCGCGTGCTCGCAACTGATACGATCGAGTTTCGTCGCAACCTTTCCCGCCGCTTCGGAGCCGAGCCTTTCGAGCCGAGTGAACCAGCTTTTGAGCATACTGTGAAAACTTCTACTCAAGGCCGCGGTGCCGACGCCGTCATTCTCGCCACCGGCGCTCGTGGTTTAGTGGAACAAGCGCTTCGCATTTCACGTCCTGCTGCAAAGATCCTGCTGTTCGCTCAAACCTCAACCGCCGAGCGTATCGAATTCGCGGGAGCGGACGTCTGTGTTGGTGAGCGCATGCTTTTCGGTTCGTATAGCGCCGATGTTGATTTGCAAGCCGAGGCCGCGCGGCTGGTATTCAGTCGCGAACTGCCGCTGGAACAACTGATTTCCAATCGCCTGCCGCTCGATGCAATCAATCATGGCATTGCCATCGCGCAGAGGCCCAGTGAACGATCGCTGAAAGTGGTTATTCATCCCCAGGAGCGAAACTGATGGCATCTACTCTGGTCAGACCAGACGCGCTTCTCCCGCTTGATCCATCTCCAGCTACGCTTATGCAGGCGGCTGTTCTATATGGCGCGGAAGATGTACGGCTTGAAACAGTTCCAGTTCCTTTAGTCGATCGCGGCGAGTTGCTGGTGCGGGTTCGCACTGCGCTTACATGTGGGACGGACGTTAAGGTGTATCGCCGCGGTTATCACGCTCGAATGATTCAACCGCCCGCGCTTTTCGGCCATGAACTCGCAGGCGACATTGTCGCCGTCGGCGAGGGCGTAACTGCTTTCCACGCCGGACAGCGTGTGGTAGCCGCCAATTCGGCCCCCTGCGATCAGTGCTTTTTCTGCCGGCGGCGGCAGTTCAATCTTTGCGAAGACTTACTCTTCAACAACGGTGCTTACGCAGAGTACATACGTATTCCGGAGCGCATTGTCCGTAAGAATACCTATCACATTCCCGATTGCATCTCCTATAAGGACGCCGCTCTCGTTGAGCCTCTCGCTTGCGCTATCCGCGGTTTGGATGAAAGCAATCTCCTGCCCGGAGACACGCTTGCGGTAATGGGGCTGGGACCCATCGGCCTCATGTTTGTTCGTCTCGCAAAGCGGGTGTATGGCGCCCGCGTGATCGCCATTGCCCGGCGTATTGAGCAAGTTGATCGCGCCATGGTGCTGGGCGCCGATGAAGGCATGCTGATTAGCCGCAACGCTGAGATGAAAAACGATTCGGGTCTCATTTCCCAGGTAAAAGCACGTACTTCGGGTCGCGGGGCCGACGTGGTCTTCGAAGCCATTGGCCGTCCCGATGCATGGGAGTTAGCCACGCTGCTTGTCCGCAAAGGTGGCACCATTAACTTCTTTGGTGGCTGCCCTGCCGGCGCAAAGGTCGGACTCGACACCGCGTTGCTTCACTATGGCGAGATCACCTGTAAGGCTAGCTTCCATCACACGCCGGCCCATGTTCGCCGGGCGCTTGGGCACCTCGCGGAAGGCAAAATCAATGCCACTCACCTGGTGAATCACGAAGAGCCATTGAGCGAACTGCCCCAAGTGCTACATAACCTCGCCCATCATCAGAATGGCCACATCAAAACGGCTATCATCCCTTGAGAGGCGGTTCCTTGCCAGTCGCTCATCTGCAACCGAAAGACTACGTTCGGAGCTTGAGCTTCAACGCTACGGCTTACTCTGAGCCTGAGGCGCTTGAGTACACACGCTGGCTGGCCACGCATCACTATGAAAATTTTCAGGTAGTCAGTTTTCTGCTTCCCGAGAAGCTGCACCAGGATTTCTACAACGTGTACTCTTTCTGCCGGTGGGCCGACGATCTCGGCGATGAAATCGCCGATCCAGCTGAGAGCTTGCGCTTGCTTGCCTGGTGGCGCAACGAACTGCTCGCTATGTACCGCGGCGAGGCTTCTCATCCTGTTTTCGTCGCATTGCGTCAGACTGTTCAGCGGCATAACATCCCCGTCGACCCATTCGACCGCCTGATCCGCGCCTTTGAGCAGGATCAGACCACGAACCGCTACCAGGACTTCGGCGATGTGTTTGCTTATTGCGTCAACTCGGCAAACCCAGTCGGGCACCTGGTGCTCTATCTCTGCGGGTACCGCGACGCCGGGCGCCAGCGCCTTTCCGATTTCACCTGTACCGCGCTTCAGCTCGCGAATTTCTGCCAGGATGTAATTGTCGATCTCGGCAAAGATCGCGTCTATCTCCCGCTCGATCTTCTTGCCAGGCACGGTTATTCGCTCACCGAACTATTCGCGCACAAGTACAATGCACCGTTCCGAGAGTTAATGACAGAGGCGGTCGATGTCGCCGAGCAACTCTTCCGGCAGGGTCTTCCTCTCGTCAAAATGGTCGACCGGCATCTTTCGCTCGACCTCGATCTGTTCAGCCGCGGCGGTCTGGCGATCCTGCAGAAGATTCGGCTGGCCGAATACAACGTACTAAAACAGCGCCCACGCATCTCTAAGGTGGAACGCGCGGCCATTCTGTTGCGTTGCCTCCCGCGCCTCCTCGCTTTATAGCTTGGGTACGGAAGCTCCCTTAAATCGATAATCTACTAGGAATGGCTATCTCGGAGAAAACTTCCGTTCGCGTTTCTCTCGAGGATTCTTATCGTCATTGCCGCCGCATCGCGAAACAACGCGCCAAGAACTTCTACTATTCGTTCCTCCTGTTAGAACCGCCGCAGCGCGATGCGATGTGCGCAATCTACGCCTTCATGCGACACTGCGATGATCTGAGTGACGACCCTGCAACCACAGATAAAGCGGGCCTTCGCCGCGCGATTGCGGACTGGCGCATGCATCTCGACCGCGCCCTTACGGGCGATGTGGGAGGCCGTCCGATCTGGCCCGCTTTCGCCGATTCCGTCGCGCGTTATCGGATCCCGCACCGCTACTTCCACGAGATGATCGATGGCATCCTGTCCGATATCGAGCCCTGCGAGATACGAACCTTTGATCAGCTCTACCGCTACTGTTACCACGTGGCTTCGGTCGTTGGGTTGGCCGTCATTCACATCTTCGGTTTCCGCTCCCCTCGCGCGCTGCTGCTCGCCGAAAAGTGCGGTGTCGCCTTTCAGCTCACGAACATTCTGCGCGACGTGCGCGAAGACGCCTCGATGGATCGCATCTATCTTCCGCGCGAAGATCTCGATCGTTTCAACGTCACCGCTGTTCAATTGCGTTCCGGCATGGAAGATGATCGCTTCCGCGAGCTGATGAGTTTCGAGGCGGCCCGCGCCCGCGCTTTCTACCGTGATTCCGCTGCGCTCATAGATCTCATCGAACCTAAGAGCCGCCGCTCTCTCTGGGCTCTCCGGGCCGTCTATCTGCGCCTGCTCTCAAAAATCGAAGCGAATCATTATGCTGTTTTGAGCCGCCGCATCACCGTCGCCAAACCCATGAAGATCGCTCTCCTGCTATGGGCCTTCCTGTCGAAGTAAGCAGACCTACTTAGGCGGTGTCTCGGGCGGCGGTTCTTCGCCGCCAAACGTGACGCTCGATTCCGCGCCGAACCGCTTATAGTTCACGTACCGAATTTCAATGCGGATACGCTGTGGCCAATCGCGAAAATAAAGCGTGTCGTCGGCATAAGTTTGGGTAGGAAAGAACCACTTTCCATCGACCAGCTTCCGGATCGTCGTAAAGTGCGGGGTCAAGTTTTGTTCGCGTAAGGTCTCGATCTGTGGGACGGCTTGTCCTTCGCTTTTTAACACAGATAAGTCGGTCTGCCGAACCCAAAGCAGCCCTTCAAAAAATCGTTGCCCCGACAGAATCTGCCGCGGGCGGACATACTCTATGAAGCATGGCGTGCCGTCCAGCATTTCCTCGCCCTTGTATTGGCCTTCGTAGAGCGCGACTTTATCGCTCGTCAGCAGAAACGGCTCGATATCGCGAATATCGGCGAAGTCGACCGGGGTAAGGCGGATACGCGTGAGCGTGTTGCGCGGCTGCTCAGTCACTTGCTCATACCGGACGTGACTGGGAGAAAAAGTAACATCCCGGACTTCGCGATATTGCCCGGTCACCGCCCCATGGTCGTTGAATTCCTGGATGGTAACCGACTGCCGGTAAGTGTAGTTACTCATTGCCTGGGCACTCACGGTCTCTCGCGCGGCAATCTTGCGCAGCAGCCCAGCCGGTGGATCAGCCGCCCGCAGCGATCTCGCCGATAAGCCGATTGCCGATGCTACGATGAGGGCGATGTTAAGGACATTGTGTCCATTTTTCACAGCTTTGGCCTGTACCTGGATAGCTTTGCTTGCCGCTGCTCTGTTCTATGCGAAGCAGCATCCTCAACTTCATTGGATCATGGGCGCCGCGCTGCCCGCCTTTCTGATGGAAGCATTCTTCTATTTGGGCTCGGTATTTGCAACACCACGGAAATTGTTCAGTCTCATACCGTCGCGGCGCCTACAAGGCCTCGTGCTATGGGTAACTGCCGTGCTCCCTTACTTGGTCTTCGCTTCACTTGCTGGCACGCTGCAGAGGAACTCGATCGAGGTGCTTGCATTCTTGACTGGAGTGCTGGCCTTCTGGTACCTTCTGCTTCCGAGGCGTGCGGCTTACGACGTCGGCTTCCTGCTGGTTGCGGCCGCGCCGATGGTCCTCCGAGCTTTTCCCCGGTTTTATGTCGCGCCCGATCCGCGCCCGCAAATCGACGTGCTGGGTCACCTGATGTGGATCCGGGTGGGCATCATTGCGCTGTTAGTCTTTCGCGAGTGGGACCCAGGCGCGTTTGGCTTATGGCCGAAAGCGCGAGAGTGGCGCGTTGGCTTTGCCTGTTATGCGGCCGCTCTCATTCCGCTGGGAGTATTGGCCGTTCCTCTGCATGAGTTACAGTTTGCTCCCATGCGAGGAGAATGGTGGAAAATCGCGGGACTCGCGATCGCAACCTTCTGCGGTGTTCTGTGGGTGCTCGCTCTGGGAGAAGAACTGTTTTTCCGGGGCGTCATCGAACGCGCCTTCTTAACGAAATGGCGTTCACGATGGTTTGCAATCCTGCTCTCTGCTCTGTTGTTTGGGAGCGCCCATCTCTGGTTTCATCACTTCCCAAACTGGCAGCGCGGATTGCTGGCCACGGTGCTGGGAATCGCTTGCGGCTTTGCGTACGCGCAAAGCGGTGGCGTACGTGCGCCGATGATCACGCACGCGCTCGTTGTGACAACCGGCAAGCTTCTATTTAAATAGCTACGCCGTTTCGAGCGCCTGCTCGAAATCCGCCAGTAAGTCTTCCCAGTCTTCGATTCCGCACGACACTCTCACTAGCCCTTCGCCGATACCTGCTTCATCGAGATCTCGTGCGCTCCAGGCAGAGTGAGTGGTGCTGCGTGGATGGCAAGCGAGCGTCTCCACTCCGCCCAGGGAAACAGCATTTCGGGCCAATCGCAAGTTGCGCAGTAGATTAAAAGCCGCTGGTTTTCCGCCTTTCACGTCGATCGATACCAGGCCGCCTGGACGATCGCATTGTTCGCGGTAAATTCGCGACTGTTCAGGATCGTCGAAAAGCGTCGGATAGTAAATTTTCTGGATCTTTGGATTTCCAGCAAGCCTCTCGGCAATGCGCTGCGCGTTTTTGCTCTGCCGATTCATGCGCAAGGTGACAGTTGGCAGGCGCGTGTTCAAAATCCAGCACTCGTCGGGCTGCAGAATGTTGCCGAAGAGGCTGCGCTTGCTGCGGATCTTTTGCATCAGTGCGGCGTCCTTTGCTAGTGCGACGCCACCGATGATGTCGCTGTAGCCACCCAGGTACTTGGTCGCGGAATACAACGAGACGTCCGCGCCGAGAGCGAGCGGATGCTGAAAGGCGGGCCCCATGAAGGTGTTGTCGATCATGACGAGCGGACGCTCAGCCATCCCACGGCCATTGCTTCCAGCCAGCGGTAATCGGGCGACGGTCTCGCAGGCGCGCTTGATATCCGTCATAATGACCGTTGGATTGGCTGGGCTCTCGATTAGAACAACGCGCAGGTTCCGGGTGGTGCGGATGGCCTGATCGATTGCGTCCGCTTGGCCCGCCTGGACGGCCACGCCCTCTATTCCGAACGGCTGAAGGAAGCCTTGAATCAGCGTCTGCGTCCCGCCGTAGATAGGAACGGTGTAGATCAGCGAATCGCCTGGCTTCAGAACGGCCAGCAGGGCGGTCATAACAGCGGCCATCCCGGAATTGAAAGCAGCAGCGACGGTTGCTCCGGGCTCGAGCGGCAGGATCTGGTCCTCGAGAATTTGAGCGTTCGGATGATTGAACCGGGAGTAGACCAGATCGACGTTTTCTCCTGCGGCTCGCGTTTGGCCGCGGCCGCCCATAATGTCGAAGGCGCGTTCGGCGGCTTCGGGGCTGGAGAAAACGTAAGTAGAGCTACGAAAGACTGCCGGACGGGCAGAACCTACCGAAAGGGTGGGATCGAACCCCCGGGTAAGAATATCGGTTTCGGGACGAAGTCTGACTGGGTGTTTTTGTTGGGCCACGGGCGCTCCCGCCTTTGAGTGTAACGACAAAAGCCGATTGAGAGCTGGAAAAGTGCCGAACGAACTGACCGTGTCAGATTTTGCCAAACGAACTGGCAGGCTTATGATTGATTAGCCGGATCGGTTTTCTGAAGCGCGAGAGAAGCCCTTTCGGGCGCCAGGGAGGTGTTGCTTCAGGGGTCTTTCTATGAGGTTAGTCTCGCTTTGGTGGGAGTTGCCTCCCTGGCTTACTTCCAATATTAGAATATGAATTAATGGAACGCAAGCTTTTTCTCTACGAAATTCAAAATTTTTTGGGGATGACTCTCGAAAATGTCAGCTCAAAGCCTTCCTGGGAGCCCGGGAAGTGAAGCTAACTGTCTTAGGATCAACCGGATCGATAGGATTAAGCACACTTGATGTAGTACGCCAGAATCCCGACAGATTCGAAATATATGCTTTGGTAGCTGGACAGAGCTTGGAGCGACTCGCATCCCAGATTCTGGAATTTCGCCCGTTCTCAGCGGTGATAGCCGATGAAAGTGGGATACCTTACCTTCAACGCTGTTTAATTGAGCTTGGATTGGCAAAAGACGATTGGCCGGAAATTGCGGCCGGGTCGGCGGCCAGAGTGGCTGCGGCGACGGCGGCGGAAGCTGCATTCGTAATGTCAGCCATTGTAGGTGTCGCCGGGTTGGAAGCTACTTACGAGGCGATCCGTCGGAAAAAGCGGATAGGTCTGGCGAACAAGGAAGTACTGGTGGCAAGCGGGCGACTGGTAATGGAAGCCGCACGCGAAGCCGGGACGGAACTGATCCCGGTCGATAGCGAGCACAACGGAGCTCATCAGTGCTTTCGTGCCGGTACCCGCGATGAGGTCTCACGGCTACTCCTGACCGCCTCGGGCGGCCCGTTTCGGGATACTCCCGCAGACGCTCTTCGCCAGGTTACGCCGGAGCAGGCCCTGCAACATCCAACTTGGAAGATGGGGCGCCGGATTACGATCGATTCGGCGACCATGATGAATAAAGGTTTCGAGGTGATCGAGGCCTGCTGGTTGTTCGACATGCCGCCAGAGCAGGTGGAGGTAGTGGTACATCCGCAATCTTCCATCCACGCCATGGTGGAATACAACGACGGCAGCATCATGGCGCAAGTGTCTGCAACCGATATGCGCATGCCGATTCAATATGCGTTAACCTACCCGGAGAGGCACATATCATCAGTCCCGCGACTCGACTGGACTCAGCCGCGGAGTTGGCAGTTTTCCGCGCCGGATCTCCAGAAATTCAGCCTCCTCGCCTTGGCATACCAGGCCCAAAGACAGGGCGGCTCGGCTACTTGTACGCTGAATGCAGCCGATGAGATAGCCGTCGAGGCGTTTTTGGAGGGACGGATCCCGTTTCCGGCGATTGCGGCCACGGTAGAGGAAACTCTGACCCGGCAAACGAGCCGCGAACCGGGCACAATAGAAGAAGTACTCGCGATCGATGCCGAATCGCGGGAGCTGGCAAGGAAGATAATAGCGGAAGCTCACCCGGCGGTGATATTTCCGGGAGTAAGCAGCCGCTGAGCGAGGTTCTGAACCGGAACGGGCCTGGTTACGTCGAATGAGTAGGGATTTCGGTCGAGTAAAGTGCCTCGCGAGATAGCGCATCACATGAAGCATGAAGGATATTAGGGCGTGAGTTTCTTGCAGCCGGTTTTTTGGGTCGTGATTCTGCTGGGAGTCATGATCCTGATCCATGAGCTCGGGCATTTCTGGGCGGCTCTGGCGGTCGGAGTGAGGGTGGATACCTTCAGCATCGGATTCGGGCCGCGGCTCTTCGGATTTAAGCGAGGCGATACGGACTTTCGCGTTTCGGCCATCCTTTTCGGCGGCTACGTGCGGATGCTCGGTGAGCAGCCGGGCGATGCCCAGGCGGCGGATCCGCGCTCCTTCCAAGCAAAATCGCGCTGGCAGCGGGCCATTGTGATTGTTGCCGGACCACTAATGAATGTGTTGCTCGCGGTCGGGTTAGTCGCGGGCCTCTACATGTTTGCCTATCCCAAGGAGGTAGACACCACCGATCCGATCATCACCGCGATCGCGCCCAATTCGGCGGCAGTGCAAGCCGGGCTCCAGACGGGCGACAAAATCATCGAGGTGAACGGGAAGCAGAATCCCAATTGGGAATACGTTCTGACGCAAGAGGCTCTGAACGCGAATCACTCCATCCCGATTACAGTTTTGCGGGGTGGCCGTAAAATCGCGACGCACGTGACCCCGCGCATGGATCAGAAGCAGGGAATCGGCGACGCGGGCTGGAGCGGTGAGCTGGACGTGCAGGTAGGCACTGTCCAAAAGAATTCACCGGCACAGGCAGCGGGCTTGCAACGAGGCGACGTATTCATGAGAGTAAACGGCCAGCCGGTGACTTCAGCGGCGACCATCCGCGAAGCGGTATTTCACTCCGGCGGCAAGCCTGTGCAATTTCAGCTCATGCGGCACGGGGAAATGCGAACCGTTTCAGTTGCCGCGAAGGCGACCGGCGATTCGAAAACACCGTGGCTGATCGGAATCACCTTCAGAATGCCAGTGCAGTTTGTGAAGCTGGGGCTGGGGCCGGCGCTGGTGGAATCGCTGCGCTTCAACCGGCAGAATGCGCTGATGCTGTTCCAGGTGCTCGGGAGCTTGATCGAGCGGCGCGTTTCGACGAAATCGGTATCGGGGCCGATCGGCATCGCGCAGATGTCAAGCGAAGCTGCGCAGCAAGGCGCCTGGAGTTATCTCTTCCTGATGGCGATTGTCAGTTTGCAACTCGCGATTTTCAATCTGCTGCCCATCCCAATCCTCGACGGCGGCACGCTGCTCATGCTGATCATCGAGATGCTGATGCAGCGCGAGATGAGCCTGCAGCTTAAAGAAAACATCTTCAAACTTGGCTTCGTGTTCCTGATGATGGTCGTCGTGTTTGTGATCTACAACGACATCAGCCGGATCCTAACAAAGGGGTAAGGGACTGCTCACCCTTTTTCACCCTTCCGCCGATCGTACAGCTGCCTAGGTGGCTGCTACGGATACCTGAGAGTTCTTTGATACGCGAGCCACGCCACAGATTCATTACACTTCGGCCAGAGCTGATCCGAGATTCGGGCGCGACGCGATTGGAGCACAATTGAAGAGATGCAGACTACCGGGGTCCCACTGATAAATACTGCGCCGCTACTTACGTGTAATCCTGAAAAGACGGCACTTGTACGGCTTGCGCGTTTCAAGTAAGCCGCTGGCGCGGCGGACGCAGAACGGTGCTACCAGGAGCGGCGTAAAGGAGCGATAACGTCGGGGTCACAGGAAAGGAGATTTCTGTGACCCCACTATGTCAACGCATGCTGGAAGAGCTCCAGCGGCGGAACTATTCTTCCGAGACCATTCGCGGCTACGTCTTTGCAGTGCGCGAGTTCGCCGAACATTATGGTAAGTCACCCGAGGGCCTAGGTGCTGAAGAACTGCGTCACTATCAGGTGCATCTTCTGCAAAAGAGAAAGCTTGCCCCGAAGACGGTGGAAGGCCGGATTTCGGCTTTGCGATTCCTATACAGGAAGGTGCTGAAGCGGCGTGATCTCACGTTCGACGATCTGACGTTTCCAAAGACTCCGAAAAAACTGCCGGTCGTGCTGAGCCATGAGGAAGTTACTCAACTGATCGAGGCAGCACCAAACCTGCTGTATCGAACGATGCTGATGATTCTCTACGGTACCGGCTTGCGCCGGGCCGAGGTGGTTCGTCTCAGAGTCGACGATATTGACAGTCAACGCATGGTGATTCGCGTGCGCCAGGGGAAAGGAGCACGCGATCGAGATGTGCCGATGAGCCCCAAACTGCTCGAAGTCTTACGCGACTACTGGCGCAAAAATAAACAAAAGGACTATCTATTTCCGAGTTCGCCTGGGCACCGGGGACTGGAGCAGCCGACTTCCGATAAGACGGTCTGGCATGCCTGCCAGGTAACTGCGAAGCGAGCCGGCTTGCGCAAACATATTGGCCCTCACACTTTGCGGCACGCTTCGGCATACTACACCACCTTTCAGAGTCTGTTCATTCTAAAGGCAATTGCGCTTGATCAGGCACATTCAGCGGCCCTACGGCCGTTGTGCACGGCTCGTACTTGCGCCTGCACGGCTGGCGAGTGAAGATCCTTTCGGTAAATCACCCATGGCGCGCATTGAACGACTTGCGTAGCGGGAAGAATCCCTTCATGGATGAGACGTCTGACAACCGTATTGCTCACCTTAAGTTCTTCCGCCGCTTGCTCCCGTGTTACCCATTCATCTTGCTTCTGGAATGGTTCGATTTTGTGATATCCGCGCAAGCCAGCTACCCGAGAAGCGTTCCAACTCTTCTCTTGTCCGGTCTAGTATCCGAGCCGATTCAGAATCGCAGCGATCACTTTATCTGGACACACCTTGGCTAATTCGCTTACCAAGTCAATGACGGTTCGCTCCGCTTGACGTCGATGTTGACCGGATGGATTGCGCTCCACAGATAGTTCGGTATGAACGCCTCCAGCCCAATGAAGGATAAGTCGATGTGTGCGCGATTCCCGTTCACTTTGAACAATGATCTCGTGGAGCACAGTTCGTAAGATGCGCTTCTTCAACTGTACCGGCGCATCCGGGTGTTCCCATACAGTGCGCACATCGTCACCGAGCGCCATCAGCTCAGTCCTCTGCTCGTCATTGAGCGCCGTAGTTCGTTCTCCCATCTCCGCAATCCGCGCCTCAAGTGCCGCGACCTGTTCCAATGCGTGATTCCAGCGAGCTTCCAGCTCACCGGCCACCAGACGATTTTCGGGTTCGACCGCATCGAACTGCCGGCGTGCTCGGTTCGCCTCGTATCGAGCTCGCTCCAAGGCTAATTCAAGCGCTTGGCGCTTTTCGTCATTTCGGCTTGAGCACATTCACTTACCTTGACAGCAGCCTCGATTCCGGCGGGCTGGGTCGCTGCCAGTACGTTATAAACCACTGCCCGATCCACACGCAAACTGCCGATGGTCAAGCATGAGCCAGAACCACGGTTGCCTCGATCCCCTCGGCAGCCATACCGGGGCACCCGGCCGCCATTGCCGCCATAGACCACCTGCAGTTTTCGTCCACAACGGCCGCAACGCAGCAAGCCCGAGAGCAGAGCCGTGCCGGCTTTAACAGCGCCGCTGCTTTCTCCATCGCCCCATGCCACATTCGCCTCCAGCCGTTTCTGATTTTCCAGATACTCCTCCCAACTGATGTAACCCGGATGATGATCTATAAGCAAGACCTTCCACTCATTTCGCGGTTTTCGAAAGCGCGATTGGTGTCGCGCTCGTCCATCTTCAATCACGATTCGCGGTGCCGTCTTACCGTATGCAAACGCGCCGCCGTAGCATGGATTTCTGAGCATCTGAAGGATTCTTCCGCTGCTCGGCAAAGCCCAGAGAACTTCCTTCCCGGCAGTGGCTCCCTTGACGTGTGGCAACGGGATCTGCTCTTCACGAAACCAGATGGTTGCTTGCCGCGCACTCCCGAGTTGATGAAACTTCTGAAAGACGGTGGCGATCGCCTGCTGCACCTGACGGTCTGGCGTCTTTTCTAAGCGACCTTCTTCGGTGCGAATAAAACCAACTGGGACTTCCCACAACGTGAAGCCGCGAATTTACTTTTTGTTCGAAAGCCGCACGAGCTCGTTGCCGTAAGAGCCCGAGTTCAAACTCCGCCATCGAACCCTTGAGACCAAGCAGCAAACGATCATTCAGTGACCGCGGATCATAGATACCGTCGGAGTCGATGAGTAGCGTTTCCGCCAACGCACATAGGTCGACCAGATGATGCCAATCTCGATTGTTTCGGGCCAGCCGGGAAGCTTCCAACGCAAATACCGCGCCTGCCAGGCCCTGGCACACGGAAGCGAGCAGGCGACCAAACCCTACTCTCTCCTGAGCACCACTGCCGGACCGGCCAAGGTCCTCATCGATGACAATCACTCTCGAAAACCCAAGCTGCCTGGCTCGTTCCGCCAACGCGTACTGCCGTTCTTTGCCCTCCAGGTGATTGCGAACCTGATACGGCGTCGATTGGCGGACATAGACGAAGGCTCCACGCTGGAGGTGCTCACTCCTGATCTTCTCGCTCATGCTGCCTCCGCTCATCCTTCTTCACAACACTCGCCAGTAGTTCTTTCCAGAGACTCCGACAGCTCTCCTGCACCGACTCGGGCAGTCTGGTCCAAAGTTCGTCGTCTTCGAAGTGAATCTCGCACTGCCGCGTCATCGGATTCTCCTTTTTGTGCATCCCGACCTCCTGATGCGGATTCTGCACAACCGTGCGCGGCGTCGTCTACGATCAACTTGCGCACATTGAGAAGAGAGCTCACCGAAATGCGCGGCTTCGCCTCGAGTTTCAAGTCCTCGCAGACTTCCGGCTTTAACATCCATTCCGGTATCGCGAACTGCGAGTTATCAGGCAGTCGCACAATCACCACCGCGGCACTGCCCCGGCGCAGGTATCGAACTAGTTGGACTGCTACTCCATAACGCGGGTGATAGCGGTAGCAGATTTTCGCGGAATACAAATCATGAGCAGTACGGGAATGTCTTGCGGCACAGTTTCGCCACGCACATGCTCGAGGCAGGCGCAGACCTGCACACGATTCAGGTTTTGCTCGGTCACGCCAAGCTTGCGGACACCAGCGTATATCTTCACTTGTCACGACGGCATTTACAGGCTGTTGCCAGTCCGCTGGAGGCGCTTAATCTTTCCCAATCCGACGAAGTCAAGCGCTCGAGGAAGCGACAGAAAAGGTGAACCGGCCACCTATCGAGGTGGCTGACATTTTCCGTGCCGTTGGTAAGGAGTTCATTGAGAAGAATCGTCGCTGGCTGACTTGGCAGCATCTTAGGGTGCTGCGTGCCATCGAGCACTGCCGTACTGCGGCCTTGGGCGGCCATATGGATTGCTGTTCTCAGTGTGGTCATCGAGCCATCTCGTTCAACTCGTGTCGTAACCGGCATTGTCCGAAGTGCCAAGTCAACGCTCGCAATAAATGGGTTCAGCTGCGCACAGAGGAACTGCTGCCCGTCAAGTACTTTCATGTGGTGTTTACGTTGCCGCATGAGCTGTCGGCGCTCGCGTTGCGCAACAAACGTGTCCTCTATGAACTTTTGTTCCGGATGTGCTCTCAAACACTTCTGGAGATCGCGGCGGACCCGAAGCACTTAGGCGCGCAGATTGGCTTCCTCTGTATTCTTCACACCTGGGGGCAGAACCTGCTGCACCATCCCCATCTTCACTGCGTAATTTCGGCAGGCGGCCTGGCGCCAGATCGGGCGAGCTGGATATCTCCACGCCGGCCAAACTTTCTTCTTCCCGTGCGCGTGCTGAGCACGGTCTTTCGGGGCAAGTTTCTGGAGGCATTGGAAGAAGCTTTTCGCCGTGGCGAACTTACCTTCTGCGGCGCTGTACAGCACCTTGCGCAAACGGCACACTTTCAACGATTGCTCAACCAGCTATCCAGGAAAAAATGGGTCGTGTATGCAAAGCCGCCGTTCGGTGGAGCGGAACACGTATTGCAATATCTGGCCCGCTATATGCATCGAGTGGCAATCAGCAATCACCGTCTCGCTCACTTCGATGGCCACCAAGTCACCTTTCGTTGGAAGGACTATGCCCACCGCGACAAAAAGCGGAAGATGACCGTTTCCGCCGATGAGTTTCTGCGCCGTTTCTTGCTGCATGTGCTTCCTGGCGGGTTCACACGCATTCGATACTTCGGCTTCTTCGCCAATCGGTGCCGTGCCGTATCGATCGAACTCTGCAGGACATTGCTTCCCGCTAGCGAACCCGTGAAACAGCGACCGAAGCCGCTGGCTTGCTCACCGGCACCTTGGCTATGCCCGCATTGCGCCGGCTCCATGGTCTTTACGGAAAGGCTTTCGCCTGCGCAAACAATTCGCTATCTGAAAACGGCCACGACGATCGATTCCTCGTGAAGGCTCTCCAGCAGCGGTCGACTTACATTTTGGCGCCGCGATCCACAGTCGAAGTCTATTCACTTGGCTCAAACAGGGCTTGCCGCAACGTTTTGCGAACCACGAATAGTATCTCGTGCAAGACGGCAGCTCTCGTCTACAACCCTGGTTCCTCGCTCGCGGCACACTCTCGCCGTGCAAGTTTCGTTGCTTTTCCACGCCGGCTGCGGATCCAGCAGCTTACAAATCCCATAACTGGCCGCGTCCCCGCAAACGCAAGCAGTTACTTCAAACGGCCCTATCGAAAGTGCCTCAACAGCACATCCGCCTGCAACTTCGTTCGTCTTGCACTTCCGATAGGAAGCTATCGCTTCTCGTTCGTAATCCGCTTGGCCGCTTGGGCCACGGCGCTGACGTGCCTATTGGTGCATCCACTCCTTGTGATGTGCCTGATAATCGTGGATTTTGGCCGCATCCTCGGCGAGAACCTGCCGGTCCTCGGGCCCTAAGCGTTGGTCGTTTGCCGACTTGCGCAATGAATCGATCACATCATTGACCGTTCCGTTGTCCCACACGCCCTGATCCAGCTTGGCCTGCAAACCAGTCAGTTCCTCTTTGGTGCGCTCAATACGCTGTCGCTCCCTATCTGCCGCCGCCCCGGCGCTGTAGATATGGTCCATGTCATTGCGCACTTGCATGAAGATATGCGCGTGCCAACTGCCCCGGAAAAATTGGTTCCGCTCTTGGCGCCAATCTTGCGAAAACATACATCCGGCAGCGGCCAGCAAAGTTAAAGAAAGTTTGAATAGTTGCTTATTTCTCATAGATAGGGTTGTGACACCTCACCCTATTCGAGTTCTTACCAGCCCGAAACGTTACGGGTCCAAATGGATCGCAAGCGCGGCCTCAGCGGCCGATCCTCGTAACCCCGCTTACGCCGCAATCGACTGGTAACGGCAATTATCGAGCTTGGCGAGCTTCCGCCTGCAACAGATTCGCGTCCAGGCGCGACTCGATCGCGAACAACAGCCAGAGTTTCCCAATTCTGGGCTTGCCACGGCCCGCAAGCGCCCGGAAGGGCAATTTATCGGAAACATGTTTCTCCAAATGTCACAGGTATGTTTCCCATACCGGTAAGTTATATACTAGTCGGCTCAAAGGCCTGTTCGAACCTAACTGACAGATCGCCGCAAATCTCGAAAACTGGGTCTAGCTTGGGAGGTGTTTGAGGAGGCGCGCCATGGTCAACCTAATAAAGACAGTAAAAATCTCCCAAAAGAATCCCGCTTTGGGAGAGAGCATCCGAGTCCGGGTACAAGTCTCAGATCCTGCCGCAGACGTAAGCATGAACAATGTCTACGGCGCAAATCAATACTTGCAGATGGTTTGCCAAATGACGCCTGAGGTTCAATGGCGTTATGTGCCGGGTCGGGTTCTGAATGCTAAAAAGGGAGACTGCCTGCTCGATCCCGGGGGACCACGCCTGGTAGGACAACTGCTTCGCCAAGTCACGCCTGCGCAGCTTTAGTCGCACTGCGGCATCATGACCAAGAACCACATCGAGGTGACGCGCTCCACCGGTTCCGATGACTGGCTAAAAGATCATCTTGCAGAAGTTTCCTCGGCCACAAGGGCACTGATGGCTTCGATCCGACAGCTCTGAAATATTTGTGGCCCGGGACTCTGACGCAGACCATTGACAATGCATATTTCGGGGAATGGATTACCTCACCCGATAAAGGCCGGTACGGGATAGCCGATTTCTCGTTCGCTTCCGATCTGAGCGATTCGAACACGATTATCTATCCGGCGGCCGTCAAGCCCAACCCATTCGACGAAACGTCTGCCGTTCGCACACGCTGCATGCGATAGCGGAAGCGGCGCTCGCGATCAAGGGCCACTACCGCTTCTACAGTTACACCAAGCGTGAAATCGCTCTCGGACCAGAAGGCGTTGCGGGGCCGGGCACGGTCGCAACGACGTGCTCCGCTTTCATTTGGCTGGCGGCGCAACATGCCAATGTAAGGCTGGAGAGCCCGAACAAGATCACCACCGTTGGTGATTTAGAGCCAACGGACATGACCCCGGGCGGAGCCGCAGTAGACGCGTCCACACTCGACGGTCTGTATTTTTATACTGCGGACGAGCGTCAAAAGGCGGCTAACTGGTTGTATCAGACGGTCTACGATACTGCGTACAACTCAGCCGGATTCTTCGGAACACTGTTTACGGACGCTCCAGATACGGGTAGCCAATCAGCTCTGCAACGCATTTGCTTCAGATTCGGCCGACATCAACACCGTAGACGAGGACGTGTCGCAGACGACCGGCTCGGCAAATTCGGTCAGCCCAGACAACCTCATGTTCTGGGACTCTCCGGGAAGCGGGAGTCAAGGGCGGTTCCGGTCCGTGTTTGGGCAGGTGGAGGAACTTTTTTATCGTCCCGGGACGTATGCGCAAGTTAACATCTTCCGATGGAAGCTGGTGCCAACGAAAGGGACGCTGACGGGAACGGTCACGGCAAACACGGACGTGAGCGGAGCGATTGTCTCATTGCTCGGCAGCGGTTTGCAGGATGTCGTTGTGCAAAGTGATGGCCGATTTGAATTCGACAATGTTCCGTCGGGCGATTACCAGGTAACCGCGGGCCTGAACATCGGGGGTTTCTGGAACTCGGCAACGGTGCCGGTTCACATTGATGCGGGGCAAACGACCGATGTGCCCATCCCGTTGCAGCCACCTCCTGAAATCTATCGTTTGATGACGATATGGGTTGAGAAGACGACTGACTGGAGCTCGTTCTTCGCGCACAGCCCCAGTTATTTTGCCGAGACGAAGACGGCACAAGTGTGGCCCTTCAACTCACACGCGCACTTGGACTTCGATGGCCCACCCAATTACACGCCACGCGGCCACATTGGTTTCGATATCGACTTGAATCCAGACCTGAGCATCACGGTTGCCTGGTCAGCGTCGGAATCTGACGACGAAACGGGAGGTGGGTCGGTGAACGGGGCGCGAATGTGGCGAAGGATGGCGGATTAGGCTGGAATGGCCTGGTGGTGGCGAACGACGATCCGATCGACAACGACACAACAACCATGAATTTCACGATCCACAATGATCAAGCGAATCACTAACCTCGGCACTCGACACCGCCGCGACCAGTCCGGCAACCATGATCCACAGCTAGGTATTACCAAAGCCGGCAATAAGTACGTGCGTAATCTGCTCATCGAATGTGCCATGTAGTGGCCGTGTTGCCGGGGGTATCTGAGACCTGCCTTGAGCGGATTAGTACCGAGATGTCCTCCTTTCTTCTCTTTTCTCTTTTTTTTTTTTTCTTTTCTCTTTTTCTTTTCTCTTTTTTTATTTTTTCTTGTTTTTTTTCTCTTCTTTATTTCTTCTTTTGGGTTTTCTAGAGCGGATTGCTTCGGTGAGCGTGGAGGGATCGATAGAAGTGGATGGGATTGGGCGAGATGGATGTTGCGGGCGAGCAGGAGTTGCTGGTTGAATGAGTCGGCGTCGTAGATGCTCTCGTCGAATAATCGCATCGAAGTACGGGCAGGGTCGGAGATGTGTGCAGTTGTTGATCTGGTGAGTTGGGTCGTTTTTGAGCTGGAGTCGGAGGAGCGCGAAGGCGAAGTTGAAGCGCTCATTCGTTCTAGAATCTACATGGGCGCATTGCATTGAGGGCATAACTAAGTAATTGGTTGGCGTTGTTGAGAATCGTTGGTGGTTGTCGTGGTTGTCGCTATGAGTGGTGCTCTCACAAGGCGGAAGCATAGCGGCAGAAGCGTGGAGCGGGTACGCGTGGTGAGGTAATCGAAGTGTCGAATGCGCACAAAGCGTGGCGGCTAGACATGGAGCAGAAATCGTCTCAGGACTCATTCACATGCTAGGTCTTCTGGGTTGCTTGTTTTTGTGTGCGGAGTCGCGTCAGCGGAAGGTCACTTGATCATTTTCAAAGGCAGTGAGGCGGTGGTTTGAGATAGCGACTCGATGCGTGTAACAGCCGAGATAGCGAAGGGCATGCTCAGCGCCGCCAAAGGGCCGTTTGCAATAAACAATCCACTTCTTACGAAAGGTTTGCTGTATCAGCTGCGCAAAAACTTTTGGCCGCCCCAGTGGTTTTAATGAGCCGTGGAAGCCGAGTCGGCCTTGAGCAAAGATCTCCTTCATAGCCTCAGTGAACTTACCTCGGAACACCTCAGCTAGCACATCGACCGGAAGAAAGAACTTTGGATGTGATTGGATCCAGCGTGTGGATCGAGTGAAAGTCCGCCAGCCGGCACGACACAATGGATATGCGGATGATGTTCGAGCTTCTGATTCCAACTATGCAGGACACTGAAGAAGCCGATCTCAGCTCCCAGACGCCTCGGATCGCGTGAGATCTCCAACAGCGTTTCTGCGCTCGCCGAAACAACAAGTCGTAAACCACCCGCTTGTTCTGCAAAGCCAGTGGTGCCAGTTCATGGGGCAGCGTGAAGACAACATGGACGTAGGGTGTGGGCAGAGCCGCGCTGACGCGCTTGGAGCCAGCGGTCGCGAGCGTTCGCCTGGCACTTGGGGCAGTGCCTGTTTCTGCAGGAGTTGGGAGATGACACGATGTCCACAGCGCACACACTCATCGAGATGACCGCCGAGCGCGGCGGTGCGGCAGCGCTCGATGGCGGTCAACACTTTTAAGTGGAGCCGTTCAACCAGGAACGATTGCGTTCGATGAAGTTCCGGCCCGCACTGCGAACGATATCGGCCATCTCGAGCGATGGCCGGTTCATCTATTCGTCGTCTTGAGCTAGAGGCGGCTAACTTCAGCTTGTCCAGAGGACTGGCGGTGGCACTCATTCGAGCATTGGAAAGATGCAGGTAGAGTGTGGTCTCTTCCAGGTCGCGGTGGCCAAGCAGCAGTTGGATGTGCGCATCGGCACCCCACTCAAGCAGATAGTTGCGAAGCAGTGACGAAGAGTGTGGGGATGATCTCATCTCCAAGCTCCCGCTTCGCGCCTGACGCAGCCGCCCAGATCACCTTCGTGTGATGGGCTTTTGGCCGGTGTGCCAGCGATTGCCGGGAATAACCAGACTTCTGGTTTCCTTCGAAGTCCGCGCACGTAGTCCGGCTCATCCAAAGTTTCCTGCGCATCGCGTCTTTGCGCCCTTTCCACCCTGACGTGTATACCATCCGCTCACTATCACGTCGTCACTTTTAATGCCAGTTCCGCGCCGCATCCGTTGCGTAGCGCCATCAAAATCCGTAAACCTGTTGAGCGCATCATGTTCGATACTCTCTCCGGATCTACCATCTCCCTTTTCGCATTCCATTTTCTCCTCCCACTCCCCCTTCCTTTCTTTCCCTTCTTCACTAATACCTATATCCTTATCCTCCGTTACCTCCATACCCCATCTCTATTCTCTATCCGTACTCTAATATTCACCTCCCCCATCATTCTACTTCACACCTCCCACTATCCCTACCCCTCACCCCCCTCCTCCCCGTCGGCTTTTTGTCTATAATTCCATTCGGATTTAGTCGTCCGCACAATCAACAGAGGGATAATGATGGCGGAATCGGAAAAGGATCGGATCGCGCGGCAGACTGCTGACCTACCTGTCACCTTTGATATGGTGCTTTCGAATTATCGGAAGTAACCCGTGGCGGAGTTCAAGTCCTGCGGAAGTCATGCTATCCGCCCTTGAACCTTTCTGGAACGTGATCGTCGATCCCAGGCCGACCAGTGAGCACGTTCCGCCCGTGTCAAGTTTTGAGTGTAAATTCGCCGGCCACTCCAGTGGTCGGGTTTTAAGATTGCGGATACCTGAGCGGAGGATACGGCAACGCTGGGAAGCGACCGGAGCGCCGACTCAGAGGCCGACAGAAGGAGCGGTCTCGTCCGCTCCTCTTTAGCTGTTGGCGCAAAAGCGTTAAATCTCGGGAGCGCGAGGGCCGCGCCCTGGCAGTAAGGAAAGCCTCCTTCCTCATTGATTTGCCACCAGGGGGACAATCTTCATCGCCATCGATTCCACGCGATCGTCGACTCGCACACGTAACGGGATTCGCCCAACGAACCTTCGCGGAACTGCCGCACTTTGTCGTCGAGAGCCACACATAACTGGCTTACTTGCCCGGCGGATACGCCGGCAATGCCAAACTGTTCCAGCACGGCTTCGATTTTCCGCGTCGACACGCCTTTCACCACCGCTTCCTGAATTACGCTGATCAACGCCTGTTCGCTGCGTTTACGATGTTCGATGAAGCTCGGTACGTACCCGCCTTCGCGTAGCTTGGGGACTTGTAATCGCAGTGTCCCCAGGCGCGTATCCAAACCGCCGCTCGCGATGCCCGTTGCCATGCGTCGTACGCTCGTCCGAACGCTCATGCGGCGCCGCCCCGACCTTTTCGCTCACCTCCGCCTCCCTTACGAAGTCGGCGATTATCTCCGCCATCGCCCGCAGCGGATCTTCCGCACTCTCTGCCGTTATTACTAACTGCCGTTATTACTAACTTGCTTGCCAGCTCGTCTCGCTCTATCCTGTCTTTGGCCATGCCGTTGTCTTTCTCCTTCCGTGTAAGCTTCGAGAACTTTCACTCGAGACAGCTTCGGCTGGCCTTGTCAAAACCCTAATTTACACTCTGGATTTTACGCGGCCCACGTTCTGGTTCGTCGGCGATAGGGGAAACAATGCTCTGCTACTCTTCCGGGGAGCATAGAGTGAGGATGGTTCTTTCTCCGTAGCGTAAGCTACCGCCGAATCGGTCCCATTTAGTGCGCATGAGTCGCGATTGCCGAAATAGTCGGTCGATTCGCTTAAGGTCGCCCTTACACCAGAATGACAGCATTCGACAAAGAGCCAGGTCCGCACGGCTTTGATTACCGCCGCAGTCTGACGTGTCGCCGGCCCACAAGCGCGTGAAGCGTTCTCCATTCCTCGCCGATTTGGCGCACTCGACAAGTTGATCATCGGAAGCAAACGAAAGTGACGAGACCACCGCTTGATAGGGACACATCCCGCTGACTAAAGAGATCGGCGATCAGTTCATCTACTTGCAACTGCCCGTCCTTAATACAGGAAAACTGTGTTTGCGACAGCTGCATGCCCGTGATCATGAATACCGTCCTGAGTCGTAGATCTCGAGTTGGCCGCTACGTCGGCCTGGACCGGGCAATTTTGCCTTGACCAGAATGTGAATGCCCGAGCCAGACGGCGAAAGCTCCGTATAGCTTGCTAACCTCTCGACTACGGCCTGTGCTTCGACTGTGATAGCTCCGTATACACTTCGGCACTGGTCGAGATCAATTCCGCAAAACGGATCGCCATTTGTAAACACAAATCCTATGCCATCGGCGCGAAACTTCCGGCGAGCGTAGCAGACATGGCGGTACGTGCTCCATGTTGGGGTTTGTCCGAGGCCGCTGCCTTGCCACTCCAAGGCGAAATGGGAAGCTTCGCGATTCGCCGTCCATCTCCACGTGGCGCCAAAGAACCCATTGTTTATACTCGAGGAGCTCAGAGGGAATGATCATCACGCAACCTCCTTCACGGTCGAGCAGTCCTGAGTGCGATAGCTCTGAGCGCTGACTTCCTGTTGTACCCCCCATGCAATGGTGATGCGACGCTGACAGTCCGGGCAGATCCACTGGCGAGAGTGAACCCGCAAAAGAGGTGTTCTCCGGTGGCAACTCCTTCAGTGAGGCCGTGGCATTCTGCTATTTCAGAGTTGCTGGTTGCCTCGAATGGTGAATTAGACGGTAATTTGATGGTCTGTATAGTTGGACTTACGCGTTTGCGTGGGCGTTCTTGACGGCATTGTTCCTTTTGCTCAGCGTGTCTAAATTGTTGGTTGTAAGTTTTCACGAAGGCGCCGCTGCCTCCGACGGAACCTTAAGCATGTAAGTTCCTGGGTTGCGCGTTCAGTTTTTCAAAGAGATCCAGTACCGCTTGCGGGAGCTGCTTGCCCGCTTCGCACTAGCACGCGGAGACTAAGCCGCTCTCGTCCCAGAACTCGCCGTTGCCATCGCAGCGGGAAAGCGGGCATTTTGGCTTTGGGGGTTGTTCTTGAGCTAGACGGGCTTGCAGACTGTTTTCGAGATCTCGTTGCCGCTCTTTGAGTTCGGTTTCTCTTCGCTTGGCCCGCGCGAGCCTGAACTTTGCAGCGACGCGGCGATAGTGACCTGCTGGGTTTGTGAGTTTTTCGGGTGCCGTGGTCTGCCTGGCGTCGAAGTCGAGGAACTGCTTGAGATCGGGCGTCTGCCCTTCGAGCGCATCGAGCACCGATTGCAGAATTGCCTCCGGGTTGATGGACTTGCCATGGCGCTCGCGAAGCCCTTCTAGGAATTCTTCTTCGGGATTTGCCAGCGAATCTCGGTCGGGCTTCAGCCGGGCGTCATCCTCATCAAGAAAGAGAGTTCGGCAAAGATTTCAAACCGGGTCCCATGTTCTCGGTCGTGTTTCTGGCTTGACCTGATTCTCTTCCTTCTGAATCTTTTCGATTGATGATGATGATTTAAATGATTCTTTTCTGGCGATTACCGGGTGATCCCCCCGGGGGCAATCTTCGGAGATACAGGTGGGGCGATTACCGACGATTGAGGTGGGGCGATCGCGGGTAATCGGGGTCGTCTGTCGCTTTGTTCGTAAGCTGCATGCCATAGAAATTCAAATTCGTTGGAACGCCCGGAGCGAGAAGCCCTACGGATGAAGCCCTTTTCTTCCAGCCAGCGAACACATTTGCGTGTCGGCGGAAACGGAGAGTGATACCTCTTCCGAAAGCCGGTCGACTGAAGGCTATGCTCTTCCGTTCGCGCCAGCAAACTGGATTAACCGAGCGAACACAAGTTTTTCTGAGGGAAGAAGGTCAGGAGACCGGAGGATCTGGTTGGGAACTAGCGCGCCGTCGAACAGATTGAAGGGATTGAAGACGTCCCCGATGGCCAGGCAAAGCGCGGCCCGGCGTTCCTCGCGAGAATGTATACCGCTATCTATCGCTGCGGCGCCCTTGTGAAGAGACCCGTCCTCCGGCACACCAGTAGCGTTAACCGTGTTGACAGGCACGGCCTCACCAAGATCTCTCTGCGGAGCGCACCTAAGGCTTTCCGCCAGCTAGGGGCTTACGGCACCGGTTTGCCAAAATCTTGCCAAACCGGTGCCGTTTTGTACGGTTCGAGCTGCTTTGAAGAAATTTTCAAGCTGCTCAAACTATTGATCTCGGGTGCCAGGCACGTATTCGAACCCATGCCGTCTACCAACCACGAGGCCCTCGTATTGAATTGCCTAAATCGAACAGAATCTTGTTGCTCGATTTGACAAAATGCCACGTCGAGAAGTAAAGGTTCAGGTTAGAAAAAAGCCTGGGCCGAGGCGGAATGCCGCCGCGCTGACACCGGGCCACAGTCGCGAGCGTCCGCCGGCCTCCTGCTGTTAGCATTAAGGTAAGCAACACGGGTTCGAGGTAATCATGAAGCGCTTATTGGCTGCGCCTTTTGCGGCGGTCATATTGGCTGGTTTTTCTCTCGCGCAGCAGAGCAACCCGGCCCCGCATGTGAATGACAATGCATCATTCGGTAACCAGAAAGCACCGAAGCATGAGAAAGCCGCGACGACGCGCACGGTGAGCGGCCAGGTTACGGACCAGACCGGTCAGGTACTCGAGGGAGCGCTGGTTACGTTGACCGACAACAAGACCAACGACAAGACATCTTTCTTTACTAAGAAAGATGGCCGTTACAAGTTTGAAGACCTAAGCTTTCACAATGATTATGAGGTGCAGGCGCGCTACAAAGACTGGTCGAGTGAGCCGCGCAAGCTCAGCCAATACGACAACACCCCCAAGCCTGTTCGCATTCTCGCGATCAACACGGGTTCCGCAACCAGTTCGGCTGCTAAGAACACCACCCCTCCCTCAAAGCAGTAGCCGCTACCGCTTGCAGAGCTGAGGATACTCTTTCTTCAGGGCTGCCAGCTTGGGCAAATCGTTATAAACGATGTAAGGGTAGTTCATGTTGTTGTCGAGAAAATGCTGGTGGTAAGCCTCGGCAGCATAAAAGCCCTTCAGCGGAACTACTTGTGTCACAATTGGCCGCGAAAAAACCTTAGCTGTATCGAGTTGCCGAATGTAGGCTTCAGCGACTTTCTTCTGCTCGTCATCCGTGTAGAAGATGGCAGAGCGGTACTGGCTTCCGGTATCTGGGCCTTGCCGGTTAAGTTCTGTCGGGTTGTGCGCGACCGAAAAGTAGACCATCAGAAGTTGTCCATACGTGATCTGCTTGGGGTCGAAAGTAATCTCTACGGATTCCGCATGTCCGGTTTCACCGGTACTCACCTTCTCGTACTCGGCCGTCGACTTCTGGCCGCCTGCAAAGCCTGAAACAACTTTCTTCACGCCCTTGATGCGCTCAAAAAGCCCCTCCATGCCCCAGAAACAGCCACCGGCCAGTACGGCCTTTTGCATACCTTGCTCTCCCGAAGCGGGAATATCCACGGCGGGTCCTGGAAAGGGGTTCGACGAAGCCCCGATAGAGCAGGAGGTTGCTAGCAGGAGGGCTGAAAGTAAAGCGGCAATTCGTGTCGGCATACAGTACCTTTCGTGGGGAGTTGCGATTGCGTTACGGAAGATTCCCTTCTTAGACGGCTCTACTTGAGTTCTGGATTCTTTCCAAGACTCACCAGATTTGCCAGAATCCGGTAAGCGCCTGGTATTCCGTTAGGCAATTGACGGTAAAGCGCCAGAGCATCGTAAACGTAAATGCCCTTACCGTAGCGCGCGACCAGCAGACCGCCGCGTTGAGGAGCCTGGTCGGGATCGTGCATTGCGAGAAGTGCCTGGTAATGGCCATCCCATTTATCCATGAACCCGTGCCCGCGTTCTTCCTGCCAGCCGCTGAAATCGGTCTCGGTAATCTTGTTCGGCCAATTAAGAGCCGGATTCGCAGGCTGCAGGAATTGGATCGAAGACTTTTCATCTACCACTTTTTGCGGATTTGACCCAAGCGAAAACTCATAAGGACCGTACCCCTCATCCAGATTTTGCAAGTTATACTGCACAATCAACACTCCGCCCTGCTTCACATAATTCAGTAACCGCGCGTTCGCGGCCCGCAGTTCAGGCCGGGCGCTATAGGCCCGCACTCCGGTCACAATCGCATCGAATTGATGCAAATCGCCATTCTGCAAGTCGTTGGGCGAAAGGATCGGGACAGAAAGGCCTAAGTCCTCAAGAGCTTGCGGTACGTCGTCGCCCGTACCCGGAAAGAATGCCACCCGGAGCCCTGGCGCGGTCTTCACATCGACGCCTGTCGCCTGGTAAATTGCTTTCCGGTAATAGGGATAGAGGCGCACGCCAGGGTATCCAACCAGGCGGTAACCCTCTCCATAGCTCTTGCCATCGTATTCGGCCAACGCCCGGATCTCGTACCTCTTCCGTGCAACCGTTCCCGGCTGAATCTTAAAGCTGAATGTGTCACCGTCACCATCGCGGCCGAAAGCGAATGGATAATCCGCCGGTACAGAGTGCCAGCCGTTCGGCAGTTCCAAATGGAGAACCCCTTTTGCCTCCCCCTTCACGTTGCTGTGCAAACTGCATGCAAAAGCGAAGGACGTGGAAGCGAGCGGGACTGCGCCGGCGCTCGGCGACACCGAAACCGAGATGGCGGGCGCGGTTAACAAAGGTTCCTGCTTAATGCCGATGCCCTCCAGTCGCGAGTTCGTCTGAACAACTTGGCGCAAATCCCAGCCGACCCCTCGGAAACGCACCTTAGCCGTTGCGTAGAGCGGGTACGGAGCCATCGAGAGGTTCCGAAACCGTTCATCGGTCAAGTTGTAATAAGGCTGCTCTTCATCCGGCCGTTCGAAATATGGCTTAACGAATTGGGCATCGGCCGGAACTGTAACAGCGAAGCGCTGTTCGATATCTTTTTCCGAAGCCAGATTGGCGGGCTCGGCGCTCTGTCCCGAAATCTTCCAGTCTTTTCCGTCCGAAGCGCTTATCGTAAGAGAACGTACATTCACTGCCTCGGAGCCTTCGTTCAGAAGGTGGCTTTGAATCGCAAAATGCTGGCCGGGGATGGCAATAGTGAACGTAACCGGCGTGCCCGCGAACGCCCGGAAAGGCCCGCTCGGCTCTTTGTCGGGAGCTACCGTGGCCTGAAAAGTAAGGCCTAAGGCGATTGTTAACGCCTGTTCGAACTGCTCGGTTTTACGCTCGAGCTCAAAGGAGATATCGCTCTTGCCCGGTTCGGAGAGATCGCTGGCCCGCACCTGGTCGAGCAGGTTGTGCGTCAAGTTCAGGCCCTCCGCAAGCGCGGGCGCGATACCGGCGGGTTGCTCTGGCCGGTAGTGGTCGGATGCAGTCTGGACGCATTGCGCCAATTTCGCGAGGCCTTCCTTCAGAAACCGCGGGTTGCCGCCGGTCGCCAGCGAGCCTATGCCGCCAACCGAAATATCGATGCCGTCATAGAAAGAGTGTTCTTTCGCGCTTGTCTCAACACGTGATCCGTAGCGGTGATACGGCGCTGAATAAAGGCTCGGCGGCGGAACCGTACCCCCGCCGTTCTGTGATTTCTGAAATCCCCAACCCTCACGACCGATCTGGAGAGCGGTCAATCCCGCCACCTGATCGAGGGTGCCTTCAGGCACCGTCACGTCAGTTGATGGCGTCTTATCGATCCACGTCTTGTTTACGTAATCGTAGAAGCGGATCGGCACGTACTTATCGGTCGCGTAATCGTAAATCGTTTTTTCCTTTGTGGGCGCAAAGAAGGGTACGCGCGCGTAGACTTTCAGCGGCTTCCAAGGTCTCAAGCCCTGCCGGATCTGTTCTGGAAACTGGTTCGGATCGCCCGCAGCATTGAACACTTCTTGCGCCATCTGCCCGGATACCTGGTGATTCCCGTGACCGTCCGTTGGCGCGCCGGCGAACACTGAAGTGATCACCAGAGGACGGGTCATTCGGACCACCCGCACCGTATCCGACAGCACGCGTTCGTAGCCCCACTTCTCGAGCGCTTCTTCGCGGGTCTTGGAAAATCCGTAATCGATGACCGTACCCCAGTACTGATCAACGCCGTAAAAGCGATCCGACTGCAGCAGTTCCTGGGTACGGACGAGCCCGAGCGCGTCGTAAAGGTCCGCGGACATGGCGTTCTGGCCACCTTCGCCTCGTGTCAAACTGAGCAGAGCCGTGCGAGTCCCCACTTGCCGCGTTTCATAGGCCAGCATGCCGCCGTCCTCGTCATCCGGATGAGCGGTCACCAGCAACATGCTGGCGCGAGTGCGCAGCGAAGCGAGGCATCTCGACAATCCTGCCGCGCCACGATTCAGGTCGATAGGCATCGCATTGGGATTCAGCTTCGCTGCCGCGACCGGCGAAAGCGGTTCCGGACTTGCTGCCCAGATTCCAACCCCCAGAGCGGTTATCAGGCCAGCAATCAGTATGAGTTTTAACGGGAGGCGGCTCCTCAGTGCGTGGTTTGCTTGCGGTAATAGCATCTCTGGGTAAGAATGGGCCCCGGAAACGAAGCCTCTTCCGTATAGTACGTGACCGGAGCGGGCACGTTTGGCGTACACTGATGATGCTCTATTGCAGTCTTGTCGGGCGCTTCTATCGCCGTGAATCCAAAAATCAATCTGCCTTATGTCATTTTTCTGGCTGCAACCGCAGCGCTTGGTGGACTGCTGTTTGGTTTCGACATCGCAATCATTACGGGTGCTGGCCCCTTTCTGGCGGAACACTTCCATCTTGGCGATCTTAGCCTTGGGTTCGCCTTCAGTTCTCTGTTGTTCGGCTGCGTGCTGGGTTCGGCGGTTGCCGGGCGGGTTACTGACCTCTACGGCCGCCGCAAGATTCTGCTTTGGGTGGCCGTTGTTTTTGCTCTTACTTCAATTGCAACTGGTCTTGCGCCTAGCTTCACTGTCTTTCTGATCTCGCGATTTCTCGGAGGCGTGGCGGTGGGAGGCGCTTCGATTCTCTCACCCATGTACGTCGCGGAAGTGTCGCCCCCGTCGATCCGCGGCCGCATGGGCGCCTTATATCAGCTCTCAATCATCATCGGGATCCTGATCTCGTACGCGATCAATTACCTGCTGCGCAACGTCGGCGACTCGAACTGGCGCTGGATGTTCATCACCGGTGCGGTTCCCGCAATTATTTTCTTTTTGCTGTTGGTCAGGGCGCCTGAAACGCCTCGCTATCTCATGATCGCGGGCAAAGAGCCCGAGGCGTTCCGGATCCTCACAAAGATAGCCGGACCGCAACGAGCCGAGTTCGAAATATCGGAGATCCGGGCCAGCCTGTCTCGCAGCCAAAACAGGTGGCGTGATCTCCTCGATGTCAACGTCAGGCGCGCCGTGATGGTGGGCTTTTTACTGGCGATCCTGATCCATGTTTCGGGTATCAACACAGTCATCGATTACGCGCCAGTCATCTTCAGGTCTGCCGGATGGAAAATGGATGCGGCGCTCTTCTCGACATTCATTGTTGGGCTTACCAACTTCGCTTTCACTTTGCTGTCGTTTGCTACCATTGACCGCTTCGGCCGTAAGCCGCTTTATATCGCCGGTTCCCTCGGCATGGCTGCGGCTCTCATCTTGCTGACCACTATCTCTGGTTTGGGACTATTTCGAGGTTGGATGGTACTGGCCCTAATTCTGTGCTACCTGGCATGCTTCGCTTCCTGTATCGGGCCGGTCTTCTGGACGCTGGTTCCGGAGATCTTCCCTAATCACATTCGAGGCACCGCTATGACAGTTCCTGTTCTGACCCAGTGGATTGCCAACGCGGTTGTCGTCTTATTCTTCCCGCTTGCTTTCAACCGCTTTGGAAAGTCGGTCACTTTCGGTTTTCTAATGACCATGTGCCTGCTGCAAGCCCTATTCGCTTGGCGCTTTCTGCCGGAAACGAAAAACAAGGCGCTGGAAGAGATCGAGGCGTTTTGGACGGCAGATGTTGTAGAACGAGAGCGTCCCGCTCTGGACCTGAAATGACAAATCTGTATGGGGAAGCGCTGACTCGGCGAGATATTGCGCAGCGAACAGGAAGCCTATCTCAGATCGCCGGCGTGCGTCTGATGGAATGCAGCGATGGCGTGGAGCGCGGTATTCGCCTGCTGGAATTTCGAACCGGAACAGGGCTGAGATTCACGGTTTTAGCCGATCGAGCTTTCGACATCGCCGATTGCGAGTATCGGGGCGCGGCTATCGGCTGGCACTCGCCGACCGGCTTTGTCCACCCTGCTCTCCACGAGTATGAGGGAGAAGACGGTTTGGCCTGGCTTCGATCTTTCTCCGGTCTGCTCGTCACTTGCGGTCTCGACCATATTTTATCGGCGGATTCGGAAAGCGCGGAGCGCTACCAGTATGCGAATAGAAAAACGATTAAGCATTCTCTGCACGGGCGCATCTCTACTCTTCCCGGAAAGCTACTTGCCTACGGCGAACAGTGGACAGGAGATGAGTGCCTGCTTTTTTGCGAGGGTCTCGTTCAGCAATCGGCGGTATTCGCCGAAGATCTGCATCTGCACAGGCGAATCGAATCCCGCGTGGGCTCGAATGAAATCCTGATTCGCGATCGCGTCATGAATCACGGGTTCAATAGAACGCCCCACATGTTCCTGTATCACATCAACGTCGGGTATCCAGTTTTGAGTGAGCGAAGCCGTTATCTGGCACCGATCAGTGAGGTGATATGGGCATCTCATAACGCTGACTATCGCGGGCAGAATGTTGGCTATCGCAGTCTCTCAGGCCCCCGTCACGCTTTTACAGAACAAGTTTGGGAGCACTCTGTTACTGCAGACAGCGCCGGAATAGTGCCCTTCGCCATTGTCAATGAAGCATACGATGGCGGGAAGGGGCTGGGTCTGTTGGTAGAAGTCAAGAAAACGCAGTTTCCGTGCCAGCTGGAGTGGCAAAACTTTCAGGAAGGGCATTACACGATTGGTATCGAGCCTTCGACCAACCATGTCCTCGGGAGATCTTTCGCAGCGGAGCGGAACGAATTAATTTGGCTGGAGCACAGCGAAGCGCGAGAGTACACAACGAGACTCTCCGTTGTTGAGGGCGAGTCGATTCCCGCTCTCGAAAAACGCATTTCCTCAATAGCTCAGCAGCCCACGGATGAGTATCCGCCGCTTTCCGGAAACTGGGAACAATTGCGCTAGCCGCAACTACATCAAGAGCTGGGTCCACTTCAGCGGGCTGGCGGTAACAGATGCCCTGCGCGACAAGACGCCCGCTGCGCACTGATTCGCCAATAATCGGGCGAGCAAGGTTCTCCGGAGCATCCGCTTATCTTGATTGCATTTGGGTATTATCGACGCAGGCCAGAATGAGGAGGAAGCGTGAAAAATCGAAACACAACTCGAACCCGGCGCACAGCATTGCAATTGATTCTGGTGAGTCTCTGTGCATCGGCGACGGTCTTATTCGGGCTCCATTCGCGGCAGACCGCCGAGCAGCCTCGAGCAGCGCAACACTCTCCGGTCCCGGCGCTAGAGGAGACAGGGTTTCATTCCATTTTCGACGGAAAGACGTTGGACGGATGGGATGGCGACCCCGATTTTTGGAGCGTCAAGGACGGGGCCATTGTTGGCCAGTCGACTCAGGAACATCAGCCGAAACAGAACACCTTCTGTATTTGGAGAGGTGGGCAGCCGGGCGATTTTGAGCTAACAGCAGAATACCGTTTGACCGGGATGAACGATGGTAACAGCGGGATTCAGTACCGGAGTGTTGAACTTCCAGAGGTCGCAAAATGGGTGATGAAGGGGTACCAAGCCGACATTGATCTCAAGCAGCAATACACTGGTCAAATCTACGAAGAGCGTGCTCGTGGTTTCCTCGCGCTTCGCGGGCAAATCTCATACGTTCCTACGGGTAAGAAGGCAGGCTCGATCGGCTCATTGGGCACGGACGCAGAATTAAGAAGCTTCATCAAGGACGGTGACTGGAACGAGGTCCAAATCATTGCGCGCGGGAATGTGCTTATACAGCTGATCAACGGGCATGTGATGAGCACGTTGATTGACGACGATTCAGCCAACCGTAAAATGCAAGGTGAAATCGGTATTCAGTTGCATCGCCTCCCCAATGCAGCCATGAAGATCGAGACACGTCACATCATGCTCAAGGCGCTCTAACTTGCTGAAAGTTGCTGTCTTTGTATGAATGCGCGCCATATCAGCGCTACCGTTCGCGCGGGGCTCGCCTTAACGCTCCTGGCGGGGGCCGCGAAAGCAGATTTGCCTGAAGGGTTCGGAAAGACCGCCGTGGTTCAAGTTTGCGGCAAGTGCCACTCGCCTGAACGCGCTACTTCGCTTCATCAAAGCGATTCGGAATGGGAAGAGACGATAACGAAAATGGTGAAGTTAGGAGCTCGCGGGTCAGACGAAGATTTTGACGCTATTTTCACGTACCTGACCCAGCATTTTGGCCCGGAAAAGCCGGGGCCGATCAACATCAATAAGGCGAATGCTGTCGACCTGCAGACAGCGCTCCTGCTGAGAAGGTCGCAAGCTATGGCGATCCTGCAGTATCGATCGGAGCATGGTGACTTCAAATCGATTGACGATCTTCGAAATGTCCCCGGGTTGGACTTCTCAAAGATCGAGGCGAAAAAATCACGTCTCCTATTTCTAAGCCCGGAAACTCACTGATACCGATGCGAACCTTCTGGCTGGTAGCTCTATCGGCTAGTGTGACTGGCCTGCTTGTTTGTGCCGCAGATTGGCCGATGGTGGGCGGCGGCCCTCAGCGCAATGGCTGGGCGAGATCGGAGCGGCTGATCGACAAAAGCAACGTGAGCACGCTGAAGCTGCTATACAAGGTCCAGGCCGATAATCAATCGAGACGCCTAAATTCTTTGACTGCGCCGATCGTCAACGGAAATCTGATTACTTATCGGGGCTTCAAAGAAATGCTGATTTTCGGCGCCAGCTCGGACACAGTTTTTTCGGTCGATGCCGATCTCGACAAGAGCTTATGGGAAGCGCGCATGGAGTATCGAGGGGATAAAGCGTCCGCAGACGTTTCGACCGCTGCATGCCCGGGTGGTTTGACCTCACCGGTGGTAATGGCTGGGAGTAGCTCTGCTCTAATGCATTTCGCTCCTGAGGCAAGCCGGACACCTGCCGCGGCTGGTGTTAAACCAGCACGCCGTTCGTCCTACTTTCCGCCTCTGTCACAAAGTGTTTATCCGTTGCGGCCGACCACATTAACTCAGCTCTCGGCTTTATACGCAGTCAGTAGTGATGGCAGACTGCACGTGCTGAACAGTTCCACGGGGCAGGATCTACTTCCCGCAGTGAAGTTCGTCCCTCCCAACGCAAAAGTGGCCAGTCTGAACATTTGGGAGAACCTCGTCTATGCAACCACCGCGGATAATTGCGACGGCTATCGAAACGCGCTGTTTGCGATCGATCTTTTGAGCCGCGAGAAGAAGGTCGCTTCATTTGTACCGCAGGGCGGCGGCTTTTCCGGTGTCGGCGGAACTAGCATCGGTAAGGATGGAATCGTTTACACACAGGTAATGTACGCGCCCGGTGATGCGGTTGGGCACGCCCACGAGACGGTGGTCGCGCTCACTCCGAAGGATTTGAAGGTGAAGGACTACTTCACACTCGACATGAAGCCGGTCGGCGAGAAGAGAATTGAGGCACTCGGCATTACGCCTTTAGTGTTCTCCTCCATGGGAAAGGAGATGCTGCTGGCCGGCGGGAAGAATGGACGCTTATATCTGCTGGATCCCAAATCGTTGGGAGGAGCAAATCATCACACGCCGCTTTTTGCCAGCGATCCGATTGCTCAACTTGATAAGAAAAGTGACGGGCAGGGTTTCCGGGGCACGTTCTCAAGCTGGATCGACTTCAAAACCGGTACAAGGTGGTTTTACGCGCCGATGATAGGACCTCCCGATCGCTCAAACAAGTTGACAGCGCCAAAGAGCGCACCGCGTGACGGAAGCATCGTCGCGCTGAAGCTTGCAGACCCAAGCGGCCCTCCTGCCCTGCAGCCCGTCTGGCTCTCGCGTGATATCGTCTCACCTGCTCCCGTTGTCATCGCGAATGGGCTGGTATTTGCGCTTTCGACAGGAGAATCGCCGCGTCTCGCCAACCAGAAGGATAGGCAGCGCAGCGTTGCTGAACGGGAGCAGATGGCCGGAAAAGCAACTCTCTTCGTCTTTGATGGAGCCACTGGAAAGCAACTCTACTCGAGCGCCGATGCTGTATCGAGCAGTTCCCCGGGGAACGGCCTGGCGATAGCCAACGGCCGAATCTACTTCGCTACTCAGGACAATACGGTTTATTGTTTCGGGTTGCAGAATACTCAATCGCAGCTGAGAGAGCAATAGCGGGATTATCAAAGGACCAAGATCGTAGATGCGCATACTGAGTTGTCTTCTGGCTGCAGTGCTCTCCGCTTTTGGCCAAACCGCAAATTGGTTGACCGATGGCGGAGGTCCGCGGCGGACCAACTGGCAGCAGGACGAACATATCCTCACAAAGGAAAACGTCAAGGATCTAAAGATCCTCTGGAAACTCAAGCTCGACAACCAACCGAGGGAGATGCATTCCCTATTTCCGCCGCTGATCGCCAGCAACGTCCCGACCGCAAAAGGTCCCAAGCAGATTGCAATCGAAGCTGGAATTTCAGACAACCTGTACGCGATTGATGTGGAAACCGGAACGGTACTCTGGCAAAAGCATTTCGAGTATCCACCCATAAAAGAAGGAAGAGGTCTGGAGGCGGGCGACCCGCTTTGCCCCGGCGGCCAGACTGCAACGCCTATCATTGGTCCGGCCGATGCCTCTGGACGAAGAACGCTTTATGCGCTGGCAGGTGATGGCCAGCTTCACTCACTCGATGTTGCAAGCGGGGATGAAACTGCGGCGCCGGTGAAGTTCGGTTTCGGAAACGCGAAGTCATATTCGCTCAACATGTGGAAGGCGGTGATATTTACCACAACCTCGCAGAGCTGTAACGGCAGCCCGAATCAAGTGTGGGCAATCGATGTCAATGATCCGAGTAAAAAGGTCATGACCTTCAATCCTCGCAGCGGTGGGCTTTGGGGACGCGAAGGGGCAGCTATTGACTCGACGGGAACGGCCTGGGCGCCAACCGGAGATGGCGTGTACGACCCTGAAAACCGTACGTTCGGCAATGGACTCATCGGCGTAAAGGTCGAAGGAAAGCAGCTTCAGCTGCAAGATTGGTTTGAACCACCGAACTGGTTCTGGATGCGTAAACGCGACCTTGATATGCAGGTCACTCCTGCCATTTTCAATTTTGAAGGCAAGGAATTGCTGGCGACTGGGAGCAAGGCTTGCCGGGTTTATCTGCTGGACGCAAGGGCCACCGGCGGCGACGATCACGAAACGCCCCTGGCGCAAACACCACTTCTCTGCAATGAAGAAGTCAATTTCGCATCCGCCGGTATTTGGGGTTCGATGGCCAGTTGGCAAGACTCGGCAGGTACACGTTGGATCCTGACGCCTTTTTGGGGACCGGTCCATAGCAAGTTTCATTCGCCTGTCTCCTACGGGCCCGTCACACACGGCGCGATCGTTGCGATCAAAGTGCACTGCCAGAGTGGATCGTTCGAACTTGTGCCCGCCTGGATGTCGCGTGATATGAACCGGGCGGAGCCGCCAGTGGTTGCAAACGGCGTGGTATTCGCGTATGGAAGCGGGGAAAACACAGAACAGGCGTATCCGGAGCGCGGCTTATATGATTACAGCGCGGAACGAATCAGGAATTCAACGCACGCGACTCTATACGCGCTCGACGCCGAGACCGGCAACGAATTGTACTCGAGCGGTGATCAAATTGCTTCGTTCAATCATTTCAGCGGGCTCTCGGTTGCGAACGGGCGTGTTTACATAGCGACGTATGACAGTACGCTTTACTGTTTCGGCTTGCCGAAATGAGTGATCTGAAGAGCAGTATCGAAACGTATAGAGAAAGATTAGCCCTCGAGGCCCACTTTTCCAATCAGCATCGCCACTTACGTTGCCCGGGATTAGCAATGCGAGATGATGAAAAGTTCGATGAGAATGAGTCGGATTGTTTGGCTCGCTACCGGATCACTTGTGCTTGCGGTCCTCTTGCAAGCAGCGGCTTCGGCTGATTGGAGCGCCGCAGGGAACGCGTGGTGGAAACATGTAGAGTACCTGGCGAGCGATGATCTCGAAGGCCGCAACGTTGGGTCCACGGGTTACGAGAAGGCGGCGCGTTATGTCGCGGCGCAGTTCGAAAGCGCAGGTCTGAAGACGGCCGGGAATAATGGGTATTTTCAGCAGGTCAGCTTCTTGGAGGCGTCGATCGATGCGGCGAACTCGAGGCTAACGCTCCATCGGGGGGACAGGAAAATACAGATTGCAGTGCCCGGAGAAGCGCAGCTTGGCTATTCGCAAAATTCAGCAGCCTCGATCAATGCGCCTGTGATTTTTGCGGGCTACGGATTAGTCATTCCGGAAGCACATTACGACGACCTGAAAGGATTGCCGGTGACGGGAGCCATCGTGGCATACCTGACCGGCGGCCCCGACAGCATAGACGGCAATCTTCGTTCGCACTACTCGTCTGGCGAAGAACGTTGGAAGGCGTTGCGAGCCGCGGGAGCTGTCGGAACAATTGCGATCGCCAATCCGAAGAGCATGGAAATTCCATGGAGCCGGCAAATAGCCGCCTGGGGAATGGCGCGCATGAGCCTTGCCGATCGATCCATGCAGACAAATGCGGGGCAGAAGTTCAGCGCGAGCTGGGACCCGGCCAAGGCGGATGATTTGCTCGCGGACTCAGGCCACACCTTTGCTGAGATCGTCGACGCGGCCAATCAGCAGAAGCCGCTGCCGCATTTTGAATTGCCGACATCAATCGAAGCGGTCGTGCAGGTCTCGGTCAGGCCAATACAATCCGAAAACGTCGTGGGCGTGCGAATGGGAGCGGACCCGCGGCTTAAGAACCAATACGTCGTGATCTCCGCGCATTTGGATCATCTGGGTGTCGGAAGACCTGTAAACGGCGATTCGATTTATAACGGAGCGATGGACGATGCTTCGGGTGTGGCATCGCTGATCGAGATCGCCAAGGACTTGCACGGTGCGGGAGTCACCTCCAAACGCTCACTTCTTTTTCTGGCCGTGACTGGCGAAGAAAAAGGCGAATTAGGTTCGGCGTATTTCACCAGCCATCAAACAGTTAATGGGCAAATCGTGGCAGATCTGAACATGGACATGTTTCTTCCGCTGTTTCCGTTGAAGTGGCTGGAAGTACAGGGCCTGAATGAATCGACTCTGGGCGATGATGTGCGACGGGCGGCAGAATCATCCGGAGTAAAGGTGCAGGCCGATAAAGAGCCGAACCGCAACCGGTTCATTCGCAGCGATCAATATAGCTTCATCAAACGGGGCATCCCAGCGCTCGCGTTCAAGTTTGGTTACCTGTCCGGCGGCCCCGAGGAAAAGATTTTCAAGGACTGGTACACAAACCGTTACCACGGCGTCAGTGACGACATCAGCCAGCCGTTAGACCTGGCCGCTGCTGCGCAGTTTGACGATATCCTGAAAGGCCTTGCGTTACGGGTGGCAGATGCGCCTCAGCCGCCGCACTGGAATGCGCAGAGTTTCTTCATTCGATTTGTAAAAGCAGGTACCTGAGCCCAGCACGACATGTACTCTCTGCATCTGCACTGCAATGCCAAAGACGTGGATCTGCTATCGGCAGAACTTTGGGACGCAGGAACCGCCGGCATTCAGGAGTTAGAGAACGGAAGCGGTGCCCTGAAGCTCATGGCGGGCTTCGAAAAAAATGATGCACGTGATGAATTGCTGCGAAGGTTCGGCCGGTTCTCTCCTGCTTGGATACATGAGAGCGATACCGATTGGGTGCAAGAAACTCAACGTGCTTGGCCCAGCCAGCGAGTTGGAACAAGGCTGTTTCTCGCTCCGCCATGGTGCGGCGAGACAACCCCGCCCGGACGCGAACGTGTCATTCACAGCCCTGGCATGGCGTGCGGAACGGGCGATCATCCCTGCACACAGCTTGCTTTGGAAGCGCTCGAAAGAATGGTAACTCCGGCGTGCTCGGTAGCCGATATCGGTACCGGGTCGGGCATTCTGGCGATCTCGGCGCTGCGGCTCGGCGCAACCAAAGCTTTTGGGCTAGACGCAGATGAAGCGGCATTGCAGGCGGCGCGCGAGAACTTCGCATTGAATGCGTTACCCGCGAATTTGGCGGCCGGCTCGGCGGATTGTTTACTGAGCGGCAGCGCGGACCTAGTGATAGCCAATATCAACGCCACAGTGTTGCTCGCGATTGCAGATGAGCTGATGCGCATTGTGCGCTCGAATGGCACGCTTGTTCTAACTGGATTCCCCGCTAACGAGGCAGCTATCGTGCGCGATGTCTTTGCATCACGCGAGACTCTCGAGCGCGACGGTTGGAGCTGCCTTATTTCGAAACTTTCCTGACGCGCTTTGCGGGCTTCTCAACCAGAGCCGCTTTGCCGCCGACGCGCTCCAACGCATCTTCGAGGCTCTGGCCACCCTCGAGCACGGGCGCGAAGAGATCCCCAACCTCTCTAAAGCGCTCGATGTTGTTGTCGATCCGAAAGTCATGCGGCCTCAATCCGCGCTTGACTTCTTTCCAATTTAGCGGTGTCGCAACCGGCGCACCGTCGTAAGCCCGCACGACGTAAGGCGCAGCGATTGTTTTACCTGTGCCGATTTGCAGATAGTCAAAATAAACGCGCTCTTTTTTGCGTTTATCGACGCTCCTCGGCGTCGTGAACAGATTCGGCTCGCGTTCGATCGCCAGGTGAGCGACAATCTCAGCGAAGCTGCGGACCTGCTCATAACTGTACTGCGCCTCGAGCGGCACGTAAACATGCATCCCATCGCCACCCGTCGTCTTTGGATAACCTTTCAATCCCAGTTCGGAAAGTAACTCACGCACGAGAAGCGCTGCTTCCACAATCTGGTCGAACGAAGTCTCAACCGGATCGAGATCGAGCAGCATCCAGTCTGGGCGGTCGAGACTGCCAATTCGGCTCATCCAGGGGTTTTGATCGATGCACCCGAGATTCACAAGATAGAGCAGGCTTGCGCGGTCGTTCGCAACCGGGTAGTGGTTGAGCTTAGTGCCCCCGTGCTCCGAGATCGGTTCGCAATGCATCCACTCAGGGAAATGAGTGCTAGCATTTTTTTGGAAAAAGAATTCCTCCGCGATGCCGTTTGGATAACGCTTCAGCGATAAGGGCCGGTCTTTCAAGTGCGGCAGCAACCATTCGGAGACGTCGCTGTAAAACGACAGTAGATCGCGTTTTTTCCAACCGTCTTTTGGGAAGTAGACTTTATCGAGATTGGTGAACTTCAGGCGGTGCCCGTCGATCTCGCCGATTACCTCCTTGCCGCGCAGATCCAATTGCGGCGTGTCGGCCTGCTGCGGCTCTGCTTCCGGCGCAATCGACTCGACAGCCATTGTCTCTTCGCGGCTGGCTTCTTCAGGCCTCGTGTCCTCGCGTAAACCGACAAAAACCGGAGCGCGCAGAACGCCCTCTTTCGTCCACTCGAGAAAACGAACCTGACACACCACTTCCGGACGCACCCAGGTAACGCCCTTGATTTTTGGTTTGGGACTTAAAGGAGAAGTCTTATCAATCAACGGCTCCAGCTGATTGTAAATCGCTTTCATCATCTTCTGATCGAAGCCCGTCCCGACCTGCCCGGCATGACGGAGCTTGCCACCTTCATGCACACCGAGCACAAGCGCGCCGAAGTAATCGCGTTCACCCTTTGTGAAGCCTGCAATCACGAACTCCTGTTCGTTCAAGACCTTCACTTTCAGCCAGTGTGTAGAGCGCGTGCCCTCGTAAGCGCTTCTACGGTCCTTCGCTAAGATACCTTCCAGGCCCATCTCGCGCGCGGCATCGAACATCTGTTCACCGCGGGCATCGAACGCTTCCGAGAGGCGAATATGCTCATCAGGAACCACCAGCATGTTCAACAGCTTTTTCCGATCTTCGAGAGAGGCGCCGCGTAGATCGTATCCATCCGCGTAGAGAATGTCGAATAAAAAGAGAGTAGCGGGCGTGCTTTCGGCCAAGTGTCCCACCGCGCTCAGATTTGCGCCGATACGCGGCTGAATATTCTGGAAACGAGCGCGGCCTTCTTCGTCCAGCACGCAGATTTCCCCATCCAGCCAAGCGGTTTTGGCGTGCACGTGCTCCGGCAAATTCGCGAGTTCCGGATACTGCTGCTCGCACCTGTTGCCCCGGCGTGATTTGATCTGCAGTTTGCCATTCTTGATCAAACAAAGCGCGCGAATGCCGTCCCACTTGATTTCGTAAACCCAGTTAGGCCCCGACGGCGGTTTGGTTACTGCCGTAGCCAGCATCGGCTCCAAGTCAGCGGGAGCAGCGGTCTTTCGAGCACCCTTGACCAGCCCGATCTGAGGCGAGTAGATGTCCTCCGCAATCTCATCTTGAGTTCGCTTCGTTGCGACGCTCCAGGCGAACTGGTTGATGTCGTATCCGGGAACAGCGTGCTCATCTTTTTTCTTGATCAGCAGCCACTCGTTGCCCTTCCCGGCATGTTTCATGTGAACAATCGCGAAAGAGCCCTTCAGTTTCGTGCCATGCAGCTCAAACTTGAAGTCGCCGCGATCGAGCTGTTGCTGCGCGGGCATGTCGCCCAGAACATCGTACGTTCCTTTGTCCCAGAGCATCACGCTCCCGCCGCCATAATTGCCTTCTGGAATGTTCCCTTCGAACGTGCCGTAATCTAGCGGATGATCCTCCACCTTCATAGCGAGAGCCTTGCGCGCCGGATCCAGGCTCGGCCCTTTCGGCACCGCCCAACTCACGAGTACGCCGCCGACTTCCAGGCGGAAATCATAATGCAGGCGAGTTGCGTCATGCCGCTGAACGCAAAAAAATCCGCCGCGCCCGCTCCCCTGCTCTTTTTCGTGCTTCGGAACCGGCTCCGGTGTCGCTTGAAAGTTTCGCTTGCTCGCGTATTCTTTGAGGCCCATTGGCTGCCGCCATTATGACAATCTGGAGCCTGGCGATTGTGTCGGGGCGGCTGCTAACCTGGAAACGCGCTCCCCCTGCCCAACAATTCTTTTGCGCCACCAAGTTAGATGAATTTTGCTGAGCAGCTTAAAGACCAGCTAAACATCGTCGAAGTCGTCGGCCAATACGTGCGCCTGAAAAGGCAAGGGGCGGGACAGCGCTGGGTCGGATTGTGCCCGTTTCACTCGGAGAAAACGCCATCTTTCGGAGTTCATAGCGGCCATCAATATTTCAAGTGCTTTGGCTGCGACGCGGCAGGGGACGTTTTCAACTTTGTGCAGCAGATTGAGAGCCTAACCTTTCCGGAAACTCTGCGGCTGCTCGCCGAACGCTACGGCATCGCTATCCCGGAGCGGCAGCGAATGGACGATCCGGAAGGTCAGCGCACCGCAGCGCTTCTCGAAATCCATGAAGCGGCCGCAGAGATTTTTCAGGAGAACTTGCGCGGACCCTCTGGCGAGGAAGCGCGCGCATATCTTCAATCCCGCGGCATCAGCTCCGATGCAGCGCGGGAGTTCCGCCTGGGCCTTTCCGATTCCTCCTGGCAGCAATTGACGCAAAGGCTCAGGAAATTCGGCGAAGCATCGTTGATCGATTCAGGGCTGGTAATGAAGCGGGATGAAGGCCAAGGAATGTACGACCGCTTCCGGGGCCGCCTGATGTTTCCGATTCATGATGGATCGGGTAAAGTGATCGCCTTCGGAGCGCGAGCGCTGCGGCCTGAGGAAAAGGTCAAATATATCAATTCGCCTGAAACAAAGCTCTACACGAAATCTTCGGTGCTGTACAATATGCACCGGGCAAAAATTGCCGCTCGCAAGAACGACCGCATGATTCTGGTGGAGGGATATATGGATGCAATCGGCATCTATTCCGCGGGCCTTCAGGAAGTTATCGCGATTTGTGGAACCGCTCTTGGACCAGGCCAGGTCCGGTCGATCAAACAGGAGATTTCGTATCAGTCGGGCAAAGGCCACGTCATTCTGAACCTCGACTCAGATGCAGCGGGTGCCCGCTCGACAGAGAAACATATTTCGACTTTGCTCGCTCAAAGCCTAAGGGTCAAGGTATTGGAAATCCCGGGTGAACTCGATCCGGACGAGTACATTCAGGCGAATGGCGCGGAGGCCTACGGCAAGCTGCTCGATCGGGCGCCGTCTTATTTTCATTGGCTGACCGATTACGCGCGAAAGAAGTTTGACACGCGTACAGCTGAGGGCCGAGTTGACGCTTTCAAATCGATCCTGCCGTCCGTCGAACAGGTACACGACCGGATTGAGCGCGCGGCGATCGCAACGGAGGTTGCTGAGCAGTTGGGCGTGGATCGCGAAATAGTACGTCAGGCGCTGCGACCAAAATCCGGGCCGCAGACTTCCCAACGGCCCCGCGATGTGGCTTCCGCCGTGCCTCCCAATGAAAAGTTGCTGATCGCCTGCATGCTGGTTAGCGCTGATGCCCGCGCCATTATCCGTCATTACCTATCAGAGTCGGACGGCTTGGAAAAACTCGAGTTGAAAGCAATTTTTCAGGCAATTCTAAGCACGGATAGACCGGACCATCCATTCTCGTTGGCTGATGTCATCGGAACGCTCGATGCCCACCTGCAGCGCATCCTGACTGAAATCGGCTTTGCGGAATCCGGAATAGCGGAGGAGCACGCCCCGGAACAGGCCCTGCACTGTCTCAAGCTGCTGGAAGCGAAGTCCGTCCAGGCGAAATGTGAGAGCTTGAAGAAGCGCATTCGCGAATTAGAGCTGCAACAAAACTTTGAGGATGCGCTCCAACTTATGAATGAATTGGACAGAGCGTCGCGCGCCTCCGCCAAGGTTTGAATAGTTGTAATATGAGGAGTCGAGGAATCAATTTCGGGGGTGCCTTGACAAACATCCAGGTAAATCTGTAGCAACTTGTTCACTCATCAACGGGTTTATAGCAGATGCACAAGGGCAGTTGATGCAAGACAGGAATGATAAGGGCTTTGCGCTTTATGACGGTCTAAATGGATCGGGAAGCGAAGACTTAGCCAACGGGAACGATTTGAGCGATCTGTTCGCCGATCTGGAAAGCACGCCGGTCGAACTGCTCGAAGGGCCCAAAGAATTTGAGAAGAGAGATGACGATATCGATGGTCTTTCGGACCTCGATCTCACTCCGGGTGTGCTCGATAAGAGCAATGACTCCGTGCGCATCTACCTGCGTGAGATGGGGATGGTGCCGCTGCTCACTCGCGAAGGTGAGATCGAACTTGCTAAACGCATCGAGCGCGGAGAGAATGCTGTGCGAAAGGCGCTATCCCGGTCCCGCCTGGTCATCCAGACGATCTTTGAAACCAGGAATGCAGCAAATCACGGCTCCGTTTCGATTTTCGATATCCTGCAGGCTCCCGATCCACACCCTATCGAAAACGAACAGGATGTGGTTCGTCAACTGGAAAAACAGTTCTTCGAAGCAACTGAAGAAATTGAGAAGCTTTACGCCAAAGCCCAACGCACAGAGAGTAAGCTGATCAGTACCTCCCGTAATTTGAAAGCGAAGCAGTACCGGAAGCTGCGTTTTGAATATGCGCGGCTGGCAATTCGAGTTTCTCAAAAGATTCGCCAATTGCCCCTTACCTCCCGCTATCAGCGTTTCCTCGGCAGGGCGTTAAAGAATGTAGTCGAGAAATTAAAGCCGCTCGAAGAGGAGATTGCACGGGTTCAATGCAAGCTCGAGCAGCTAAGTGCTTCCGAAGCGGCATCCGCATCCGCGCTGCGCAAAGCGCTAAGGTCCCTGTCATCTCAACGGGAGGCAATTGAAGAGAGCTCCGGAAGCGCAGCCAGCGAGCTGCGCCGCACCCTGGAGATCGTGGATCGCGGCGAGATGGAAGCGGACCTCGCCAAGAAACGCCTTATTGAAGCCAATCTCCGCCTGGTCGTCTCCGTGGCGAAGCGCTACACCAATCGCGGTATGCAGTTTCTGGATCTTATCCAGGAAGGCAATATCGGACTCATGCGCGCGGTGGATAAATTCGATTACAAGCGCGGCTACAAATTTTCCACTTACGCTACCTGGTGGGTACGGCAAGCCGTGACGCGGGCGATTGCCGACCAGGCGCGGACCATTCGCATTCCCGTCCATATGATCGAGACGATCAACAAATTGGTCCGGCTGCAGCGAATCATGCTTCAGGAAGTGGGCCGGGAAGCTACTGTCGAAGAGCTGGCGGCGCGCATGGAACTAACGCCGAACAAAGTGCGCCGTGTGCTGCGTATCGCACAAGAACCTATTTCTTTGCAGACGCCAGTCGGCGAAGAGGAAGAATCCAACCTGGGAGACTTTCTGGTGGATAGCAGGCTGGTATCCCCCTCTGAAGCAGTCATCAATCTGAACCTCCGCGAGCAGACGGCGGAAGTCTTGAAGACTCTGAGTCCGCGCGAAGAGAAGATCGTGAAAATGCGCTTTGGCTTGCAGGATGGCAGCGAACATACGCTGGAAGAAGTGGGGCAGAACTTCGCGGTCACTCGCGAGCGTATTCGGCAAATTGAAGCGAAAGCGCTCCGGAAACTTCGTCATCCAAGCCGCAGCCACAGGCTCCGGAACTTTCTCGATAACGGATCGCCAAACTAGGTCGGCGCTTTCACGGCTCGATAAACGCCTTCACCGTTTGCACGGCACGGCCACCGAACAGCTTGCCTAATTCCTGCTGGCGATATTTAAAGATTCTAAGTAACTGTTTTCTTACCATCAGCGCGTGCGCTAGTTCGCCTAGCGGTCCGAAAGGCAGGGCATATTCCACGTGGTCGCCTACTTTCGTTCCATCTGCCGTAGCCTCGAACGTATGCCGGTGCCGCCAAAATTTGTAAGGTCCCTTGGCCTGCTCATCGATGAATAAAGCCGGTGGGCTGTATTCCAGAATGATGGTCTTCCAGTGCATAGGCAAACCGAGCCAGTGGATCGTATATTCAATTTCGGCCCCCTTTTGCATCTCGATCCGATGCGGGGAAGTGACCTGAAATTTCAGCGATGAGGGAGTGATCTTCGCGAGATTGTAAGGATCCTCGAAGACTGCGAAAGTATCCTGCAGAGAGGATTTCGTAAGCATTTCGCAGCGTAGAGTGTAGGTTTGCACGGCCCGGTCCCACTGAATCAGATGCGCCGTAGTAAGCTATCGGCGCAGAACCTGCGCTATCTTAGTCCTTTCCTCATGGCAGATACGGAAATAGCCGTTCCGGTGCCGGTTCATCCCGTGACTCCGCCGCGCAAGGTTCCAAAGCCGAAAAATGCGGCAGAACGGAAGGCCCGGATCGAGCGCATTCTCAGCGAGCTCGACAAGCTCTTTCCGCGTGCGACTTGCGCTCTTCTGCATAAGGATCCCTGGCAGCTTTTAGTAGCCACCATTCTGTCCGCCCAGTGTACGGATGAGCGTGTCAACAAAGTGACTCCGGAACTTTTCAAGAAATATCCCACTGTGCAGGACTTCGCAAACGCTCCGCAGGATGAGCTGGCGCAGGATATCCGTTCGACAGGCTTCTTCAACAACAAATCCCGGTCGCTCATCGGGGCAGCGCGCCGGATTTTGGCTGAGCACCACGGTCAAGTTCCAAAAACGATGGACGAACTGTTGCAAGTGCCCGGCGCGGCCAGAAAAACCGCTAACGTAGTGCTTGGCACTGCTTATGGAATCGCGTCCGGCGTTGTGGTCGACACGCACGTACAGCGTATAGCGCAACGCCTTGACCTGACCCGGAATACCGATCCTGTTAAGATCGAAGCCGATCTCATGAAGATCGTTCCTGAGGACCGGTGGGTTCTCTTTGCCCATCAGGTCATTCACTTTGGCCGGCAGGTCTGCATTGCGCGTAAGCCGAGGTGCGCATCATGTCCGCTCGATCCTCTCTGCTATGCAAAAGATAAAACGCTCGCGTGAGCTGCCTTGCCTCGCTATTATCTCGGCATAGACGGAGGACAATCGAGCACCACCGCTTTGGTTGCAGACGAACAGGGCCGGGTGGTGGGAACAGGCCACGGCGGACCCTGCAACCACGTAACCGGGCCCGAGGCGGAAGCGAAATTTCTGAAGGCTGTTGGAGACTCTCTGACCCAAGCCTGCCGTGAGATCTCCAGCGCCTCAAGGATACCGGAATTTGCAGCAGCCTGCCTCGGTTTCAGCGGCGGCGTCGAGGACAAGGCCAGATACTCTCGGGAATTGATTCACAGTCCGCATCTCAAGATTACCCACGACGCTGAGATTGCACTGATAGGTGCAACAGCTGGCGAACCCGGTATTGTCGTCATCGCTGGCACTGGCTCGATTGCCTTCGGGCGCAACGCAGCAGGCAGGACGGCCCGCGCCGGCGGCTGGGGCTATCTTTTCGGCGACGAAGGTGGGGCATTCGACTTGGTTCGCCGCGCTCTTCGCGCGGCGCTGCAGCGTGAAGAAGGTTGGGGGCCCGCCACGAGTCTCCACAAAGCACTTCTTGAGGCGGCAGGTGCCGGATCGGCGAATGATTTATTGCACCGCTTTTATGCAGTAACCCCGCGCAAAAACATCGCGGCATTCGCGCATCTGGTGACTGAGTGCGCCGAAGCGGGAGATCCAGTCGCGCATTCGATCCTCTCCGAATCGGCGGACGCGCTTAGCGCGTACGTGGAAGGCGTGTACCAGGCCTTATTTTCTGCTTCAGATGTGGTGGCACTGTCATATATCGGCGGCGTATTTCGAAGCGCTCCACTGCTGCGCGCGCTCGCTGAGCGCGTACGAACACGCATCAGTTGCGACATTGTTGCTCCCCGATTTAGCCCTGCCGCAGGCGCCCTTCTCGGAGCGCTGCGCCTGGACGGAAATTCGTCTGAACTCACTGGAGTTCCAGAGATCAAGACGTGAGAGCGTGATCCCCGTCGGTCTGGGGCAATACCTCTCGTTTCTGAAAAGCGAGATAGGGATGGCTTGTGTCCGATTTTACGTCGACCGAGACGTTGTACTCCTCTTGGAATGGAACTGCGAATCCGACTCCGAGCTTGTACGATGCTTCCAGTATCTGCAAGAGCAGCTGAGACTGCACTTTCAAGTACTGATTAAAGTCCGCGGTACGCACATACGCGAATATATCCAAATCCAACGACTGTTCAGTGATTTTAGAAAAGCGCAGAGGAACACCCGATGCATCGACGGATTCGTGCTTCTCCAAGAGCTGCTGAATGGCCTCCATCATGCGCCGGACTTGGCCGGGAGGCGTGTCCCGGCGCAGGCGAATCGTCGGGTGAAACCACATGCGGTCTCGCTTGGAGAAATTCTCCAGTGTCATGGTCGAAAACTGCGAATTGGGAACAGTTACGACCGTCCGGTCAAGTGTCCGAATTCTGGTAGAACGCAGGCCGATATCTTCCACCGTGCCGACCTGTCCTCCAAACTGGCAGAAGTCTCCCACCAGCACGGGGCGATCGCTGATCAGCGAAATGCCTCCAAAAAGATTCTCTATGGTCTTCTGAGCCGCTAAGGCAACAGCGATTCCGCCGACGCCAACGCCTGCAAGAATAGTGCTGATGTTGAATCCCCATTGCTGTAAAACGACCAGCACCGCGAAGCAGAAGATACAGATCTTTACAAAGCGAATGCCAAGCGGAAAAACCGAGTATGTGACTGCCCTTTGCCCGTGATCCAGGCGTGCAATCACTCTGTCCGAGACGACATCGACCAGTCTCATCAACAGCGAGGCCGCTCCCAACCAAAAAAGTAGAATCAAGAGCTTCAGCAAATAGTCCCGCAGCAAGGCGCTGGTGGGCAAAAATGCCATCGAGGCCCGGAACACGATAAGGGAGAGCAGCAAACGCAGGGGCTCAGCAAGCGCTTCCAGTCTCTGTGTCTGGAACGATTTTGCGTAGCGTTTCGTAATCGGCGTGACGATTGCGATAACCAGGCGCGACAGCAGCTTGGAGATCGCGGATAAGATAATCGCGATCAGGAGAAGCGCAATCCAGACCCAGAGCGGTGTTCCAATTAGCCTGGTGTTAACCAGCGGCGCCGGCAGGTGCTTTTCGATTCCGTTCTGCCCGATTAGACCGCTCAGTTCGGGGATCTGCGCAACGCTCGAAGATGAAACCAGCCAAATTGGCCCGGTCGATGTTTGGTCGACGCGCTCTAAATACAATGTGACTGGTTGCCCGTTCAGCTCAAAGGTAGCGAGAGTTTCGAGATTTGGCGCTAAGCCGTCCGTGGAATTTCCCTCGGGAGAATCGCTCAGCTTGCTCACCTCAAATCTTGGATTGCTATCGAGCAGCGTTCGCAAAGATTGCGCCAGTTCGGTGGCTTCAATCGCGCGGCGCTGCGCGCTTATTTTTGCCAAATCCAGATATTGAGCAGCTACCGCGTACTTGCCCTTGTGACAAGCCTCTAGAAATGCATAAATCGCTTTGCGAGGCGTGGTTCGATCTAACGGATCCGTTGCGGCGTTGGAAGATGCCGGCGCGGCCGCTTTGTTGGCGGGCAACAGATTACCCAGCGATTGTGCCGTTCCAATCCAATTCGGAATGCACAGCACGAAGATGAACAAGGCTGAGGCCTTTAGCATTCGAAACATGTTTACTCAACCAGACTAGCGGCTTTGCGCCCGAATTTCAGCCGGGCAGTCACAAGGGTTTGCAGGTTCTTGACCCGGACCCTTACCTTAGGCGAATGAAGAACTTAGACTTCCCGTTCAAGCCTGCTCATTTCAGGGCGCGATCCGTGGACGTTAGCTTGTCGGCGGGAGTTAGAAAATGTCCCCTCATATCCAATTACCAGGCAGCGAGCGCCAACATCCGGCAAATTCGGCACATGCTGGAAACCTCGCAGCCGACGAAAATATTCAGATCACGTTGATACTTCGGCGCAAGTGCCAGGCGCCGGTTGAATCTTCGCTCGATAATCACCTGTCGCACACACAACTTGCCGATCTTCACGGTGCAGCAGTGGACGATGAGAATGCAGTCGAAGCGTTCGCCGCCGAGCATCAGCTCTCGATTGCCAAGGTTCACTCAGGAGCTCGCAGCATTAAACTATTCGGGCCGCTCGGCAAATTAGCTAATTTGTTTGGCGCGGATATTCGTCTTTCCGAAGTCGGAGAGAAAACGTACAGAACTCGCCAGGGCCATCTTACAGCTCCGCCGGAGCTTGCGGGTCGCGTGATAGCGGTCCTCGGTTTCGACCAGCGCCCGGTCGCGCTAACCTGCCATCCTCGAGCCAAGCGCTCTCTCAGCTCGACGGACTACAATCCGAGCGATATTGCAAAGCTCTACAATTTTCCTCCGAATACCGGCAAAGGCCAGACCATCGCGTTGGTCGAACTCGGCGGCGGTTATCGCGAAGGCGATCTGCAGACCTATTGGCAACAGCTCGGATTGCGCGATGTAGCAGTAACAGCGGTAGGCGTGGATGGATCGCGGAATGCGCCACAGGGCGATCCGAACAGCGATGATGGAGAAGTCGTTCTCGATATCGAAGTCGCCGGTGCGGTCGCACCGGAAGCAAACATTGCAGTTTATTTTGCTCCCAATACAGACGCGGGTTTCCTCAATGCCATCAATTCCGCTATTCATGACGGCGTTCGAAAGCCGTCCGTGATTTCGATCAGTTGGGGCGGAGCAGAAAGCGAGTGGAACGCGCAAACTCTCAACGCATTCAACGCCGCATTCCACGACGCCGCGCTCTTGGGAATCTCTGTCTGTGTTGCCGCTGGCGACAACGGCTCATCGGATGGCGAGCAAGACGGACGCAAGCACGTGGACTTCCCTGCCTCTAGCCCCTGGGTGCTCGCCTGTGGCGGTACGCGGCTGATCGGCAGCAATGGCACAATCCAATCGGAAACGGTGTGGAACGATGGAACAGCGGGTGGGGCAACCGGGGGCGGAGTCAGCTCCCATTTCTCGAAGCCGTCGTATCAAGCACACGTCAAAGTTCCCAAGCCGGTTGGAACGGCGAATGCGACTGGTCGCGGCGTTCCTGATGTCGCAGGAGTAGCTGATCCTGAAACCGGCTATCGCGTATTCGTTGATGGCGAGGAGAGTGTGGTTGGCGGCACCAGCGCGGTCGCGCCGCTCTGGGCCGGACTCATTGCGCTTTGCAACGAGCAGCTCGGAAGAAACCTCGGTTGGCTTAACCCGGTACTCTATGGCACCGTTGCGCAGCACAAGGTACTGCATGACGTCACCTCCGGAACAAATGGCGCTTATCACGCCTCCATTGGTTGGGATTGTTGTACCGGTCTTGGGACGCCGAATGGAAGCGCGCTGCTGAACCTGCTGCAGCAAGAGTCGAAGTAACAGACGAGACTTAGCGAGGCGATTGTGCCTCGCTAAGTTCCCCCAGGATTTCTTCGCAAGCTCGCCGTGGATCCTGAGCGCGCGTTACCTGCCGGCCAATCACAAGGTAATCGGCGCCATCGCGCAGCGCATCGCCGGGAGTCGCAACCCGCTTCTGGTCCCCCTTATCTGCTCCTGCGGAACGCACGCCAGGTATGACAAGCTTTAATGTCGGCCCACCGATTTCTCTCACCCGGGCTACTTCAAGAGCCGAGCATACGATTCCGTCCATGCCGCTTTCGACGGCTTTCCGCACGCGGAGCGCAACCAGATCCGCAAGTGCCACCGAATATCCTAGATCGGCGAGATCTTCCTGGTCAAAACTCGTTAGAACTGTCACCGCAAGAATTTTGGTGCTTGTCTCTTCCCTGCCCTCAGCAGCCGCTTGCATCACGGCTCGGCTCCCATGCACAGTTAAAAAATACACGCGCCCGCTTTGGCAGATTTGGCGCGTAGCGCGCTTCACCGTTTCGCCGATGTCGTACAACTTCAGATCGAGAAACACCTTTTTGCCTAGCGCGCTCACCTCGGAAACAAGCTGCATGCCGCCAACGGCGTAGAGTTCCATGCCGACCTTGTAGAAATCTGCCGCCGGTCCGATATCGTGAATCAGCTTGAGGGCCTGCTTCGCGTTATCGAAATCGAGAGCAATAATCAACGGGTTTTCCGTTGGCATCCGCTTGTCACCTCCAGCGGTTTTTCTTTTCGCTCTGCCACGCGCCCGATAAGATATGCGCCGGCGAGTTCTTGCAAAAGTTTAGCGGCGCTTTCTTGCGGCAGAGAAATCAAAAGGCCACCGGATGTTTGCGGGTCATACAAAAGCGCTTGTATTTCGGGCGGAATTTCAGGCGACATCGATACGCAGCTTTCGACGAACTCGCGATTGTTGTTTAGCCCGCCTGAGTGTGCGCCAGCTTGGGAATATTTGATCGCGCCAGGCAAATAGCCGAATCGAACTGGCTGAAATTTCCAGCGTGACTATAGCTCGCGAGAGCCATTTCGCGCGCATGTCCGAGAAGCCCGAAACCGGTCACGTCGGTGCAGGCGTTGACCTTGCATTTCAACATTGCGTCGCAAGCGCACCGATTCAATGTCAGCATCTGCTTTATCGATCCGTCAATGTGATCCTGCTGCGCGATACCTTTCTTTAGCGCGGTAGAAATGACGCCGGTCCCGATTTGTTTTGTAAAGACAAGAACGTCGCCGGGCTTGGCTCCTGCGTTCGTCAACATTCGGCGTGGATCGATCAATCCGGTTACGGCATACCCGAACTTGACCTCGTCCTCTGAAATACTGTGACCGCCGAGGATCACGCAATCCGCTTCGTGGATCTTATCCGCGCCACCTCGCAGAATCGCCTCCAGGTCTTCGATTTCGCCTTTGGCTGGATAGACCACAAGCGAGAGTGCGCTAACCGGACGACCGCCCATCGCGTAAATATCGCTCAAGGCGTTCGCTGCGGCGATTCCGCCAAACGTGTACGGGTCGTCTACGATTGGGGTGAAGAAGTCGACGGTCTGAACCATGGCCAGCGGCTTGCCGCCCGCCTCAGTGAGATCGTAAACGCCGGCATCGTCCGCCGTGTCATAGCCGACCAGAACTTTCTCATTTGTTACGCGCGGAACGGTCTTCAGGGCCCGGTCGAGAATGCTCGGGCTGAGCTTCGAGGCGCAGCCCCCCGCTTTGACGTTGGCTGTCAGTCTTGTTGCCATTACCTTTCAGTTTAGGTAGCGAGCACGGCGGCACTCTCTTCGTACTGCCATTCGCGCCACGCATCGAGTAAGGGAAAGTAGAGGCCAAGCCGCACGGGGCCATTGCTCATTTGAAGAACCAGCGCAGCATAGCTTTCGAGCTGCGAGCGGTAGCGGCGCTGTTCCTCGGCGAGGAACTTTTCGGTTTGCGCGCCCTCGTGCTCACTGGTTTTAAAATCGATGATCCAAAGGCTGCCTTCGTCGTCGCGAAAGACTCGGTCGATGGTTCCGCTAATTAGCCGATCGCCCAGCTTTCCCCCGACCGGCCACTCGGAACGGGCTTCGGCATGAGGTGACAAAGTCCAACGACCGCGCTCGCTCGATAACGTGTTCAACACCGCACGGATCACTCGTTCGGAAGCTGCTGGCTCATCCGCCCGAGGCACGCCCAAACGCAAAAGCTCCGATTTGATGGTGGGAGCCACAGCCAGAACATGCCGGGAATCCCACAGCGCGGCGTTTTCCGCCGCTCGTTTCAACAGCTCGTGAACTACGGTGCCAACGTGACGCCCGGTATCGCTCACCCATTCGTAAGTTACCTTTCTTCTGGAGGGCGTCGTCACCTCGAAAGGCGGCTGCCAGCGAACCCAGCGGCTGAAGCGCGGAAGTTTCCAGGAAGCCGGTACTCGACGGAGAACAGTTTGCGGTTCGGCCTTGAAAGGCAGGTCCATCTGCCGGGCCGAACGGCGCACAATGCCCTGGAAATTTTCGGCGCAGGCGGGCCAAAGCAGTCTAAGGAATGATCCGGATCGTGGCTGCTCTAATGTCCCATCCTTTTTCAGCTTCGCGTTGCCGACTAGACACAAGGTATTTTTCGCCCGCGTGCAGGCCACGTAAAGCAGACGCTTCAGCTCTTGCTCGTTTTTGTGTTTTTGCGCATCGCGAATCTCGCGGTAAGCTTGGCTCTCTTCTCCTCTGCGCGGTTGCGCGGCTACTTGCAGGATGTTCGAACCGTCCTCGGCGACTGCGTCATCCCAGATGAGCAACTCCCGCTCAGGGGCCTGAGTGATGCCTTCGAGTTTGGGCAGGATGACCGTGTCGAACTCCAAGCCCTTCGCTTTGAAAATGGTCATCACCTGCACGCTATTGGGATCTGGTGCGCCCTTGGCAAACAGGCAGGAGAGCCGGGTATTCAACTGGGTGAAGTCGCTGATTGTGCCGCCGCTTTCCAGCGCATCGAGCAGGAGAAAGAAAACGTTGACATCGCTCGTTTGATAGGTCTCGCGAAGAATAGCAGGACCCCCGAGCAGCAGCCAGGTGTTCTCAACCAGCCTATGCAACGGAGTGCGGCCGGCTTGCGCAACGGCCGCGGAAAGAATTTCACCAGTGCGTATAACTCGCTCGCGGGCTTCGGACGAGAGCGCTGCGATTTTTGCGGGATCGTTCAACAGATCGAGAATGGTTTTATCGCGTTCGTTTTCCGCGAGGGCAGACAACTCCGCCAACGATAGCCCACACCAGGGAGCGCGAAGGCAGGCGAGCCACGCTGTTCGATTGCCCACGTGAAGCACGGCGTGCGTCAACGAAAGCAGGTCGAGGATATACTGGCGCTGGCCAAGCTGATCGATCTCAACCGCCTCGTAGTCAATTTCAGCCTGACGCAGCGCAGGCAAGATCTTCGCAAGGTGGTTGCGATTGCGCACCAGGATCGCGACGCTGCCGCGCTTTTGTGCGCTTTTTGCCAGCCGCGCAACTATGGCAGCTTCTTGCTCGCCATCGTCGGCGACCAGGGCATGCCATTCGGGAGCTGGGCCCGTCGCTTCGCGAGATGGCTGCGCGGGACGGAACTCCACTTCGGTTTTGCTGCTGCTCGACATCATCGGTTCAAACTGCTGATCGACCCATTGCAGGATCTCCGGCGTAGAGCGAAAGTTCGTCTGCAAAACGAGCCTGTGGAAGCGGACCGATTGCAGGCATTCATCGTTCCAGGTCTTGAGAAAGAGCGCCACTTCGGCTCCGCGAAAACGGTAGATGCTCTGCATGGGATCGCCCACCAGAAACAGCGTACGGCCGTCGCCGTCGGACCATTGTGCGGTTAGGGACTCGAGCAACTTATATTGGGCAAGGGAGGTATCCTGAAACTCGTCAACCAGCAGATGCTGGATCCGGTAATCGAGACCGTACAGAACGTCGCTCGGTTGCTCGGGCGAGCCGAGCACTTCGATGGCGGCTTGGGTGATGGCCGTGAAGTCGACCGCGCCGCGTTCCCTGAATACACTGGCAAGAACTCGCTCTGCAGCATTGAGCAAAAGCAGAAAGTCGTAGGCTTCGGGGCTAACATCGTCTTCACTAAACCGCCATTGGTCGCGTTGCGCGAGCATGTGCACAATTTGACCGCTCAGGCAATCGAAGTCGCTGTCGAAGTAGATACCTAAACGGGTGAGAAGCGACCGAAGTTCGGCGGGACCTTCGGATAATTTGCGAAAGGTTTCAGTCGCAGCTTCGCGATAGAGTTCCGTTGCATCTTCCACTACCTGGACGGAACTGCTGAAGCCGGAGACGACGGGCATCTGGCGGGCGAGCAGGGCGCAGAGCGAGTCGATGGTCTGCAATTGCAAGCGCGAGGTATCGAGCAGCAGATTCCAACCGTAGCGTTGATCCTGTTTGAGCACGGCCTGGGCAAGAGCGCGCGTGCGCAGTGCGTGCTCGTCAGTTTCCGACGCGTCCGCAGCGGCTGCGAGCAGGGCGTCTTGTATGCGGTCCTTCAGTTCGCCGGCGGCTTTGCGGGTGAAGGTCATCGCGACCACGCTCTCCGGCTTTTCTACGGAGCTGAGGAGTTTCAGGTAACGCTGAACGAGCAGTCCCGTTTTGCCGGAACCCGCCGGAGCTTGCACGATAAAGGACCGGGACGGGTCGAGCGCTTCCTCGCGCTGTTTTTGATCGAAGGTCATTCCTCTTCGGAGTCGCTTTCCGAACGAAGCTCGTGAATCCGGCAAAGGGGAGTTTGGGTACAGTAGCCGCAAACGGCTCCGGTCTTCGGATCTACTGCTGCGTAGCCTGATTTGAACTGAGCGGCGATGCGTTCCACCTCGGAGCGAGATTCCTCCATGCGGGTGTCCCAGCCGCGGCCAAGAACATCCACCGTTCTCCCGGTCTTGAAATGCTTCTCCCGAGTTACGCCGACCGGGCGCGGGTCGTCCCGTTTCAATTGCGCGAACATGATCCCCTCCACCTGGTCGCCGACGCCCGCCGCATAGACCAGCAACTGCGGCTCTTCCGGGCGAGGGCACGTGAGCTTCGAACGCTTCTGCTCACCGCTTTTGTAATCGATTAGAACCAAGCCGCCGTTGCGGAGCCGGTCCACGCGATCGATGCGCAGGCGCAGCTTCAAACCGCCGAGTTCGGCATACTGCTCGCCTTCGACAATTTCAACGGTAAAGGGCTGCTGGCGCTCCCGCTCGATCGCCAGCCAGTCGAGAGTGACTTGCTTCAGGCGCTCGATTTCGACCAAGCTGGCAATTTTGCCGAACGAACTCGATCTTGGCTTAACTGCTTCGTTGGCAGCATCTTGCACCAATTTTTCAAGTTCGCCGGACGGCGTGGACTTCAGCTTATCGAGCGAACCCAATTTTTGCCAAACGAACTCGAGGACCGAATGGAGGTGTCCGCCGCGATCACGCACATCGAAGCCGAGACAGCCCTCGTCGAGCGAACTTGACGCCAGGCGGTACTCGGCGAAGGCGCGGAAAGGACAGAGGGATTGAGACTTAATGAGGCCTGAGCCACCGCGGGCCGTCGAATCGGACACGAACGGAGGAGCCTGCACGTCGACCTGTTCTTCCAGGAGGGCGGGTTTGAATGATTGCCAGGTCGTCTTGCCTTCCCAAATATCCTCGAAAGTGGCTTCGTTCCTAAAAAAACGCCTTACGGAGGGCGAGAGGCGTCCAGACCAGGCGACGCCAACCGAGGGTGCACTACCGAACACTTCAGCCGTGAATTGCTCAGAGTCGCTGCTACGTCGGTGAGCCGAACTGCCGGGCACGTGATACTTGCGCTGGATAGGGAGGGGGATAAACGGGTTGCCGGGCTGGGTCGGTGGCCAGGAGTCCTCCCCGACGCCGAGAACGAGGGTGGAGTCAAATGCCAGGCCAGCGGCTTGGGTCGCATCCAGAATCTGGACAGGCGCGAGTAGACCGTCCACGGGATCGAAGCCAGACTCGAGGAGACGGCGGAGTTGCGCGAGGGCGGTACCGAGGGACAACTCTTCCGCGACTAACGAGAGAGATGCGAGTTCCGAGAGCGCATTCTTCCAAGCTTCGAGGGCGCTCTGCTCCGGCGGGTTGAGGTCTTCATCGCCTGGCCAGCCGAAAGCTTCGAGCAAGTCACCGATGAACTCGCTCCAGGCGCCGAACGTGTCGAGGTCTCCTCTGCGCTGAAGCATGCCGCGAACGCCCGGCAGGATTCTTTTCAGGCGAGGGCAATTTCCGGAGGCAGTCTCGATCTCGGAAAGAGATACGTCGAGCTCTCTGGTGCGGCGCAGCGCAAGATCGGCAAGAGCGCGGGCCTTCCTTTCGGCGGCAGCTCCCGCAATCCAGGGAGAACGCAGGAGAGCGCCCCCAGTACCCATTGAGATGCGAGGTTGGGCGATTTCCAGCAGCAGTAGGGCTCCGGCGATGAGCGGTTCGGCATGAAGCGGGCCGGGGGTTGCGATGTTATAGGCGAGAGGCGCGAGGGTGCGCGCTTTCAGATCGTCGTCGAGCAAGGCACGGCAAGCGCCGGGGTAGAAGACATCGTGGAAAGCGCTCTCTATTTCCTTGCGGCGAGACGGCAGGCCGGCCACGAACAGGGCGATCGAGTGAGATGGATTTGCCTCCCAAGCTCCGCGGGCCCAGCGCGCTGCGAACTCCGCCTCTTCTTCTTGACTGGGGAGCTGTTTAGCCGCAGCAGTCGAGCGGGGGAATGGAATTTCGAAATGCAGGTGGCGGGCACGGGGGCCAAGCGCCTGCTGCAAGCCGAACAGCGCCGGAACAGGAGAGTTTGGGAGGAGAAAAGTAACTGGCTGCAGCGCGCAGAAGCGCTTTGCAATCCAGTCAGGGAGGCGACTCCAGAGATTGGCGCGGGCGATTAAACCTTTGCTTTCACATTGCTGCTTGAATAAACTGAGCCACTGCCGGAATTGGGCTGCATCGCCTCGCTCGGGCCAGCCTTCGTCTCCGGGGGGTATTTGCCACTCGGCGAGCAGTCGGGCGGCGCGGCTGGTCATACGGGCGGCGGTATCGACGTCGAAGAGTTCCGGTTGGTTTTCTTCGATGATTCGAGTCCAGAGGAAATTCTCCTGGCTGGGCGAGAGGAGGGCCGGAATATCGGGAGAGGCATAGCGGGCTTCCTGCCAGCAGCGGGTGAGCCAAGCACCGAGGCTCAGGATGGGCGTGCGCTCCCACGTTGCGCGGCCTTGGTCAAGCTGCGAGTTGGAGAACTCGTGATTGGCTACGGCAGCCAGGAATCGGGACGGAGCGACTACGGCCGTGTTCTTTTCAAACGAGGAGAACAGGCCCGGACAGGCGAGACGCATGAAGGAGGTCTAAAGCCATTATCGCGGGTGGGGGGAGAGTGGAGTGATTGAGAGCCTGGAGCGGCTGCGGGTCTTGTAGCGCTTCCGATTAGTGGTTGGGAAATCCGACCCATCATCACTAGACATCCGATTGAAATTATTTCTCGGTAAACACTTGGCCGTCAGGAGTCATCCGCGCGTCGTGCCAAAAACTCGTATATTCTGCGCATGCAAGGAATACCCTGGAGCACAATTGCGCTCGGCTCGCTGTTGCTCATCTCGGCCTGCTTAAAAGGAGGACAGGAAGTGAATCTCCGCAACCTGAAAAGTCGAGAGCCGTCACGAGGACCTGGCCAGCCACGCACGACTTGGTGGACGGGAGAATCCGAGCATATGCCTGTCCATCGCTCCCGTCCCGCTCAGCGCCTTGCAGAATCAGGGTGCCTTGCAGGCAACCCGCACCGGTTCGGCGCGCCTTACGATCTCGTTGGCTCGACCTCTATTGATGACGGTGAACAGTTGATGCACGCCGCATGTGTTGGGTTGAAAGGTCGTCTGCACCAGATACTCGCCATCTTCTGCGATATGCGGGATCCGTTCCACGGCGAATAATCGGCCGGTCTGCTGCGGGTTGCCATCGTAAAAGTTCACACTAACTCCCGAAGCGGGCCCTCCGTGGGTTGAAAGCATGGCGGACAGTACGACTGTGTCGCTTAACGTGACCTGGTTGGCGGAAACGTCCACTTTTCCGATGTCGAGCGAACCGGCTGTCGAGCCTAATGTGGCACCCAGCGAAGGCTCGTTGAGGTAGAACACTTGTTTATAAAAACCGAGATTATTACTGTAGCAACCGACGTGGTTGTTTGCGTCGGGTGGTTGGCATTCTTCGAACTGGGCTACACCAGGATAATGAACGGTCGTCTCCCCATCGGGGTTTACTGCGCCGGCAGAGGGAATACCAGTCAGACCATGACCGGGCATCTCGGATACCAGGTTTCCGTTCGCATCCTGCATCCAAACCAGGACCCAGAACACCAGGTGAGCATTGCCGTTTTTCGTCTCCTGGAATTTACTGGTATCGAACGTGGTAGAGACGAGCGTCCAATTCGGCTGTGTAGCCCCGCCTGTGTTGTCGTTGAATGCAGGAATCGCGTCCACCGTTTCTTCGCTAATCAAATAGCTGTTGCCGTTGGGTTCCGCGGGCAAGCTGCGGGTTGGATTCCAGGGCATGAAGTAGAACCGCACATGCACCTGGGTACCAGCGGGCATCGTTACGAAGCTGTAGTTGTAAACGCGAGTCTGTAGCGTGAGTACATCACCGGCCTTGGCTTGTTCCAGCTGCGGCCCCTGGCCCGGCGAAAGGCTGCTGGAGATGAAGAACCCGCGCATAAAGTGGAAAATGTCCAGCCAAGGGTTCTTGGGCGAGCGCGGGCTGAGTTCCGCGCAATCCATCGTCTTTCCGTCACTTTTCACGAGGCAATTCGTCGGAGGATCGCCGCTGGCGGGTACAAGGTTGGACGAGTACGTCCAACGCCCAGGGTGATTCAAGGCCACGTCCGGAGCCAGCCCGTAGGCTTGCCCCCACCATCCTCCCGCCGGTGGAGTCGTGCTCAATGGATCCGCGGTAAACACTGCACGGAGCACGCCCGCGGTTTGGATATTCCCGCTGGGCGGCTGGTTATCCACTAGTCCGGCTGGCGGCATGGTTCCCATGATGTACGGATTGACTGCGTAGGCGTAGTTCTGGAAAGCAGGAAATGTTCCCGGCTTATTGATTTGGAGACCCGTGGAGCTGCCCAGCGTGGTGGTGCCTTTGATCAGGCTGTTGAACCCAACGCTTCCGCTGACATCGAGGCCAGCACCTAGTTGCAGTGATCCAATATCGCCGACTCCAATCGAGCCATTCACGGAGAAATCGTTTTCAAAGGAGTAGTTCTGTTCCAGACCGGTGGTATTCGATGTCTCGCCCTGCCCGGTCCAAGTAGCGGTTTGCGTGACCGTGCTGCCGTCGGTCAGAAAACCCGTGGCGTCCGTCAGCTGGACCATGTCCGGGTAATAGCTCATCAACTGGTCAAGATTGGCTGGATAGGACAAGATGTTGCCCGGTTCCCACGGCGGTTGGTACCACTGGAGAGCCTGGCCCTGTACGGCTTCGGGCTTCAGGGAGTTGCCGTCGGGAGCTGAAAATTGGATGGTGAGCGGAACTTTTTCGCCCGGCTGGCAGTTCGCCTTTGCGGCCGGACAGACGGTTTGGCCAATCACGGGATACACCCAAATGTTGAACTGGGAGTCGGTATAAGACACGAGGTCGCCGAAGCCGGTGGTCGTCGAAAGATTGAAGGTCTGTCCTTTGTACGAGCTGCGATCATTCTCGTGCGATCCATTCAGCTTCTGCGCGGCGGTGAATGTGTCGGTTGCCTTTAAACCGTCGAGGTCGGGATCGCCTATCGTAACCCCAGCGCTGGCGGTCTCCTTGGCGCCAAACGACCAACTGGTCGTGTTGGTGATGCTGGATTTATAACCCGTCGAATTTTCCTGGTTGTACGTCGTATAAAAGCTGTCCGGGACAACGCTCACGTTGAAGACCCTAGGCCCGTTGCCGTCTGGATCGATAAAATCCACATGCATAGGCGGCACGCCGACCACGGCGGATGGCTGGGCGGTATTGTCTATGGAGATCTTAGTCGGCTCGCCAAGAGTTACGGAGCGGCCCTGAAGGTCGGTTGCCACCAAGGTTACGGCAGTCGTATTCGCATCAGGAGAAATCCAAAAATACTCTCCGAGATAGAGCTGGGTGGGGTTGCTGGCGTCAATATTCAACGTCGTCGGATCAACGTTGTAAATGTTTACCGTAAATCCGTTATAGTTTTGCCAGTTGGGATTATCCGGCCGGGGCGACCCGTCGCAGTACATCAACGCGATCTGGGAGTTCAGATTGGGCTGGGTCTGGTCCGGGTTCGACGGATCGGCCTGCCGGTTGTCAAAATTGCCGACCTGAATGGGCACAGCGCATGGAAACTGGTCATAGGGCACTCCGGCATGGGCCGTAAGGGCGAGGCTGGTAGGGTTAACCGACAGGACTTCAAGGAACCTCCCCCCCGCGCTACTGCTTGACGAATGAAACACGATCTGATCATATGTACTGCCTGGCAATGCGAACTGGCCGGTTCTGACTTCGATATAACCCACCGGAACACTGACGGTTGATGCAGTCAGTTGCGGCCCTTCGATAGGGCTGAGCGTGCCGAGGGCAAAGTCAATCGCTTCCACAATCACCGATCCCGAGTTTGTCGCGAAGGTAACCGCAAGCTGATCGTGACCCGCACTATTGAAGCGCCCGCGGGCCAAGCTTATGTGAGTGACAGGATTGGTAGCGCTTGCGTCGCTTGGCGGGGTCAGATTCAGAACAGTGGCCGAGGCGAGAGCCAAGCTGGTTGGGTCTACGGTGTAGATGACGACAGCAGGGCCGCCGTTCGCCGTAAGAGTGATACCGGCGATTTCCCGGTGTCCGTCCCCTTTGAAGTCCCCGATTGCCAACGCTTTGAGTAGATTCGTCGTAAGGATGCTTTCATTGAAACTGGCGGAAACATTGGTGACATCTTTCGGGGTCAGCGCCACCAGTCTGCCGTCGTCGAAGCTGAGCGCCAAATCATCGTAGCCATCCAGAGTGAAATCACCTACGGCTCCGGCTTCGATGGTAGGATTGTTACCCGCGGGGAGCGGTAACCACCAGCCTGGACCATTGTTAAGACTATTGACATTCTCAAACCAAAGCGCAAAGTTCCCAGAGCCCTGGAAGTTAGCCAGGGTCGTAAGCGTGCTGGCCGATGGCTGCGCAAACATATGCGCCGAGAAGGACAGCAGCGGTTTCGACACGTCCCCCTGGGGCTGGGTTTCGTAGAATTGCTTTCCTAGGGCCGGCTGGGACCCTGACGTGGTGATCTGATAGACATCCTGCCCGTTGCCGATGTTATTGTTAGGATCACCGCCATTGTTGAAGGTACTCAACCGAAAGGCTTGCAAATCCGTCACATTGAGCAGAGTACGCTGGCCGTTTAGAAAATCCGAAACATGGCAGTAATCCGGGCCAGAGACCGAACTCGGGCAGTTACTCTGCGCGTATGTGGGCACACTGGCGACCGCGACCGCGAGGCCGCACGCTAGCAGTGTCGCTTTCCTTCGCAGGTGGCAGCGCACTACCAGCAGCAGCGAGAGGCCGATGCCAGCCAACAGCAGTGCCGAGGGTTCAGGTACCGCCGTGGCATTTGCCACGTTGACGAAGTCCACCGTCCAGTTGCCTGTGCGGCAGCGGCCGGCAGTGCCTGAGATGTCGCGGAACATGTTGCCCGGACACGGTCCGCCCGAGGCGAAGCTGGGGTCGGCCGTGAAATTGGGATTGCCAGTCTCGGCAAAGCCGTCAGCCAGGTCGCCGATTGAGAAGTTATCGTACTGTGTGAGCGCCAGAAGGTAGTTCCCGGCCGTCAGGTTGGTTGTGATCCTCGCATCGGCCGCTAAACCGGTGGTGGGGTCCGTTGCGACGCCTGCTCCTTCGTCGTTGTCCTCGATAAACGCTCCCGAGGCGCTGAACAGCGTCAGGATGGTGTCGAATCCGCCGCGGGGCACGATCGTGCCGGTCGAAGTCGTCCCGCCCGCATACCCGTAGCTTCGAAAGTCGACAGCGGCGGGAGCGGCCAGGGAGACAGAAAAAAGTTGAAGGCTATCGTCCGCGGCGAAGTTACCTTGAAGAGTAATGTTCGTAGCTCGAGAGATCAGCGGGAAGATTGCGAAAGCAACCAAGAATGCGAGTTTGCGCGTCACAAAGGTCTCCAAATCGTTCTTTGGTATCGGTCTTCAGGATGCAGCTTCCGGGTGGTAAAAGACTAGACGGGTAATACTCAATTTGAATGAGTAGATGTACTCATTTTGAGCGAAATTTATGAGCACAAGTACTCAGACAGCAAGCCATTTCCGGATCTCTAGCAAATTTTCCTTCGAGACATAGCCACACGCGCCTGCCTGGTGAGCCGCTTCTCGCAAATCCTCGTCGGTATGGGCAGTAACGACAAGCACACGTGCCGATGGCCAGGCTGTGGTGATCTGTTCGGTGGCCGTGAGTCCGTCCATGTGCTTCATACGGATGTCCATCAGGACCCAGGCGGGTCGATATTTTTCGTACAGTGATAGAGCATCACGACCGTCGCTACATTCGCAAAAGCTGTCCGCGAGAGTGCCGATTACTTTCTTGATCAGCTCGCGCATCGCGCCGTCGTCTTCAACAATCAGAATCATCACGATGGGCTTGTTGCCACTTCTGGTCTCCAGGATGCCGCTTCGACGTGAGAAACGCTAGCGTGCTAGTACTCAACTGAAATGAGTACATGTACTCATTTCTATAGAAGTTATGTGGTTCGCTGCTTGCTAGAGAAGCGCCGATTTGTGCGTGAGAGCGAAGCGCAACAACGCGTCTCTGCCTTGTAAGCTGAGCCTGCCGCACATATGTGCGCGGTGATTTTCAACCGTTCGAATGCTGACGCAAAGCTCACGAGCGATGTCGCTCGTGCTCATCCCTGCCGCAATGAGCTGCAGCACCCGGCGCTCGGCAGCAGTAAGTTCGTTCAGGCCCGGCCGCTCCTCCGTAAGCGCCTCATGGCGTTTACGCCTGTTCAAAAGATAGGTGGATAACGATGGACTTACAAAGTGATGGCCGGCGACCACAGCTTTGATGCTCTCAACCAGTTCGGAAAAAGCGCTTTCCTTCAAGACGTAGCCGCGCACGCCCAGGTTCATCGCGCCATTGAACAGCTCCTCATCTTTGTGCATGGTGAGAAAAATAACCGCGCTGGAGAGCTTGCGTTGTTCCATGGCCCGTACTACATCGAAGCCATCCTTCTTCGGCATGTCGATATCGAGTACGGCCACGTCCGGCCGCTGCGTCTCGATCTGCTGCAGGGCTGCTTCGCCATCCTGTGCTTCGGCGACGAGTTCGAAGGCAGGCTCGCCCGACAGGACCTGGCGAAGACCTCGGCTAAAGATGGGGTGATCATCGGCAATCACGACACGAATCTTGCTCACGCGGTCCCTTGCGTCCTTATGGCAACTTGAATTTTGGATCCATGGCCAGGCGCGGACTCAATCACCACCCAGCCGCCCAACATCCGCACGCGTTCAGCGATTCCCAGAAGCCCGAAGCCGTTGTGGCTCTCCTGCGGTGCGCTGCCGTCTGGCGGCGTAAACCCGCGGCCATTATCCGCGATCAGCAAGCCGAGCGTCCCCGAGTTACCGCTCACGAGCACCCGTCCTTCAGTCGCCTGCGAATGTTTAACGGTGTTATTTAGGGCTTCCTGAACGATACGATAGATGCTGATCTCGACCTCTTGCGAGAAGAGGCCATCGACGTCTTCGATTTCGGTCGAAAATCGAATGTTAGACGATGCCCCTACCCGAGTAACTAAACCGCGAATTGCCGCCGTGAGTCCCAATTTTTCGAGTTGATAAGGTCGCAAATTATAAGCTATTCCCCGCATCTCCTCGACAGCGTGCGAAGCCGTATTCGAAATCTCGTCGAGAGGTTCTTTCAGCGCTTTGGGGCCGTCGAGGCTGCTTAACGCCAGCACCGCCCAGTTTTTAATAATGAGCAGTTGCTGGCCCAGACTGTCGTGCAGTTCAGCCGCAATCCGTTTGCGCTCTCTCTCTTGGGACGCGATCAACTGGCGCGAGAAAGCTCGCTGCGCTGCGTAGGCCCGTTGTAGTTGTGAGACACGGTAGTGCCAGCCAAACGCCACGGTCCCCGCGCACAATATGGAGATGGCACTTACAAACCACCACGTCCTATAAAAAGGGGGAAGTACTGACACCTGAACGTGAGTGCCTTGCATGTTCCATACGCCGTCGCTGTTCGCTGCGATGACCTTGAAGCTGTAATCACCAGGGGGCAGATGTGAATAGTATGCCGTGCGGCGCGAACCGGCATCGATCCAGCCTTTCTCCAAGCCTTCGAGCTTGTATTTGAACTGAATGCGCTCGGGATTCGCGAAGCTGAACGCCGTGTATTGAATTTCGAAGCTGGTCTGTGCTGCATTCAGCTTCACGGGTTTGTTAAAGGGGACGGGCTTGTGCTCGATCAGGAACGACTCAATGACTACTGGAGGAGGCGTTCGGTTGATGAGCACCTGCTCGGGATCGATGATGGCAACACCGTCCTGCGTGGGAAACCACAGTTTACCGTCGCGCGTTCGAATGCCGGCCGGCCAATGACCGCCATTGCATTCGATATTCCGCATGCCGTCTGCTTTGCCGTAGGCAATCGAGGTGATCGCACTGACTTTACCGGCCGCAAAGTCGTTTAACTCTTGTTTCTGCACCCGATAGATGCCCTGGTTGGAACTTATCCAGAAGTAGGCGCGTGAGTCTTCCAGGATCTGGAATACACCGCTGCTGAAAAGTCCATCCCGGGTTGTATAACGAGTAAATTGTCCGTTCTCAAAGCGCCCCAGACCGCCATCGTAGGTCCCTATCCAAAGCACATTTTCGCGATCGACGTAAAGTGAGCGGACTGTTGGGCTGGGCAAGCCATCGCGCACCGTGTAAGCGGTAAAGCGGCCGCCAGAAAGGCGAGTCAAACCGCCTTGGCCTCCAATCCAGAGATTTCCACTGTGATCTTCCACCAGAACGGTTGCATAATCAGTAGCCAATCCATCGCGCGTCGTGAAATTCCGGAGCACGCTTTCGTCGTATCGGACGAGCTTATCGTCGCAGCCAAGCCACAGCGCACCGTGCCGATCCTGAAGCATGGCGCGAACTGCACCCAAGTTTCTCAGCCCGGCGGGCGGCACAAACCGCCCGTGCTTAAAGACACGCAATCCGTCTCCTTTCCACCTGTCATTCCGGTCGCCGCCATACGCGCCTACCCAGAGTGCGCCGCCACGGTCCTGATAGAGCGCGCTGATATAGGAAACGAGGCCATCTCTTTCCGTGAAGTAGTGAAATTTTCCATCATGATAGCGATTGAGCGTGTTCGGCCAGACTCCGATCCAAACAGCGCCAGCATGGTCCTGATAGATGGGGTAGACGTTGTGACCGCGCAACCCCTGCCCTTCCGACAGAGTAACCACGACCTGTTTGCGAACTCTCCAGAGGCCTGCAGTTGCCGTGCCGATCCAGAGAATGCCCTCGCGGTCTCGATAGAAAACCATGGGGGAGTGCAATTCCAACGACGGTGGAAGGGAATTAGCTAGTATCTCCTGCTCACTGCCATCGGGCGCGCTCCTAACGAGCGGCAAGTTGGGACCGTAGCAAACAACTTTCAATTTCGGTGCCGCAATGAAGCTCATATCCCCCGCGGGCGAACACCCGGAGGGAATCGGTACCGGCGCAAGCCGCCCATTCCGATCGCGAAACAACTTGCCGCTTCCCGCTGCCCAAATGATTCCATGTTCATCTTCAGCCACGGCTCGTATCGGGAATCCAGGATTTCCTCGCCGAGTGTCCCATGAGATCAACCGGCCACGAAGATAGAGGTCGAGAGCCTGCGTATTTTGGCTCCAGAAGCCTGCTAATTCGGGATAGTGGGTGACAGGAAAGCTCACCGGACTGTTCGGAAACGATCCAGTGTTCAGGGTTTCCAGTCGCCCCTGATGCCAGCGCACAACGCATTGCGTCAACAGGATCAAAGGATCGCCGGATAGATCGAGCGTCATGCCAGCAACCATGCCGTTGGGAACACCGCTTTCGCCGCCATAGCTGGTAAAGACGCCGTTGCGCAGACGCATGAAGGAACCGTCGGAGCCCATCCAAAGGTCGCCGTTGTTGTCTTGCAAAAGGGCGGTGATCCTGTTCCCCATCATTCCTGGCGAGTTCTCTCGATTGAAGGTGGTGAATCGTACGCCGTCGAAGCGAACCAGACCGTCGGCAGTTGCCAACCAGAGATAACCATCACGAGTCTGGAGAATGGCGCGCACGGAATTGTGCGGCAAACCATTGTCGGTGGTCCAAGAATCAATGTGGTACTGAGCGACTGCAAGCGAAAAAGGTCTGATGAGCAAGAAGCAGGCCCAAACGGCTGCCATGGCGCTGAATTGCTTGAACCTCCTCTTGCGATCGGATTGAAAGACACGTTCAGGCTTTGGCCGCATGAGATTGAGACCGAGACGAATATTCTATCCGGCGCAACAAAATCCTAAACGTATGGAAATCTTAGATTGTCGCAAGCGGGCGCGTTTTCTTTTGCGCGGCGTACCGAGAGCGATGGTAGGACGTGCCGCGCAGGAGCCAGTATCCTGCGGGCTAGGTTGAAAGTTGATTTTTATTCCGCCCGATAGCGCCTCGAACCCTAACCCGACTCACCTCCAACCCCGCTTCAGGAGCGCGAGGAACAATAAGGAGACAACAGCGAGCCCGCCCATCGCGGGTTCCGGAACCGGAGTAAGGCTCGCCGAATACGGCTGACCCGCGCCTGGCGCAAGGGAGACCAGAGAGCCTCCATTTAACGGGTCGCCGTTCCACCATTGCGCGCTAAGATCGAAGGTTCCGGAGTTTACGAATCCCGGCGGTACGCTGCTGTCCCAAAGAATTTGGAACAGGCCAGAGGGGGTGACCGGATTATAGGGCATGTCCACCGTGGCGCCAGGCGCCAGGTCAGGAAAATCGAACAGCAGCTTCGGCGAAGCATGCTGGAAGGCGCCCGACGATAGTCCTGTCGTGACCAGCCACAAAGAGCTGCTCTCATTGTGAATGGAGTAGCCCCAGCCGGTGAGGGTTAAGCCGCCTAGGCCACTGACGTTTTCGCCGTTCGGTACGGTAAACGTGTAAACATCCGCTGCCATCGCTGGAATGGCCAAAAGGCTTAATGCAAGAAGTAGTTTTCGCATGAGTATCTCCAATTCTGAATTCATTATTTCTCTGATGACGGGAATATGACTTGCCCTAGGCTGAATTTGTAAGGCACCAGTTCGCCGGTTTCCACCGTGCCGTTTTGAGTAAGCGCGAACTTCTTTACTGTGGGCGGAACATTCAGGTGCACGATAAATTTTTGTGATAGTACCCGGCGAGAGGGTGCCGACGTCGACGGGCACCGCTGGACTCTCAATCATAGCGTTTCCGGACCCAGCTAGTGTGCGTAAAATGAGCTTCGTCATGTGGATCGAAGTGGCGTCTACGGTTCCGGTGTTGGTGATTGTTAAGGGCAGGTCGAGCTGTATTCCACTTCGAGAGGCCCTACCTTCTTTAATGGAGAGTTTAGTGAGCGCCCCGGGAAATGCTTCCGGCGGCGGCGCTGCAGAACCCCAATCGCAGCCCTAACCGGGATCGCCGTTATCGTTGTAAGACGAGTCGCAAGCGATGCGAGGAAACGGCCAGCCTTCGAAAAACGCGGGCCGGTATACACCCAGGCCACCCTGGGATCGCGGCGTAAAGAGTTGAGTGAGAACGGATGCGGCCGCTGCTTGATAAAGCCAGATCGGAGATTGCGGCTCAGCCGGCGTGCTTTGGGTACTGATGCCCAACCAGCTGCCGGCGCCCAGCAGCGTCATAGCGGGTTGCGTAGGGTTCTCAGAGGGGTTATTCGTGTCGCCGGGGAATGTGTAAGGGACATACCACGGGTAATTAAAAGGCAGAGCAGCAAAGTAACCCTGCCAGTTATCCGCGCCGGCATAATAGCTCTGCGGCTGCTGCCATATTGGAGTGTTTCCCCAGTTAGACGGCACATAACTCCCGACCGCATATATAGCCGCCATCAAAGTTTGGATAATAGGATTGCTCAATAGCGGGAGCCATGGCGTTCAAAATTTGACCTGTCGTAGTGTTGCCATTCCAGAACCAGGGTAAGTCCTGCTGCACCTGTGCGCGCGCTAGGCGCTGGCAAGCCGTGCGTCCTGCGGACGACACAGGCAGGGGAATACCGCGTGTATTACGATCTTGACCCCGTTCGAGGCAAAGGTCGAGAACTGGCGCGAACCAAGTGGGGCCCCGAAGTTCCGGGAAACTGTGACATTTCTTCTGACGGCACTCACATGGCAATACCGATCCTATTGGCAGGGCCGACCCATATAAGAGGCCTGGTGCTGGGCAGTACCGTCTCGAGATGGCAAACGGGTAGCTTTCCTTGACCGTATTGTTGCGACCAACGCATGGCTGATCGAACGCGCATTCAAAATTACGGAAATACGGCTGTTCCCGAACGAGGCTCTTGCTGGGCAACGATGTGATCGTCGACCATTGAAGGATTTGCGCTGGAACACTGCCCCGAGTGCGATGCGGAAACCGACTTCGGGATGCAGGCCAGCAAAACAGCAGCGAAAGCGAAGAGTGATAGCAGCAGCGTGCGCAGACGGTTTCCGAACTCGAAAACGAAAGCTTTTGACCGGATTTCATGTCTACATCAGGGAGGCGAAAGCTAAGAATGAGTGATGTTTCAGACGTACTGAATGGATTGATTGAAACTGCCAAAGATGGAGAGCAGGGCTTCAAGACAGCAGCAGAGAAGGTGAAGGAGTCCTCTCTGAAATCGTTGTTCTCGAAGTACGCATCGCAGCGTGCCAGTTATGCTCAGGAGTTACAAACCGCTGTAAGCGGGCTGGGCGAAAAGCCCGCAGAGAGCGGACATGTTGCGGCAGGCCTTCACCGCGGCTGGATGAATCTGAAGGAAGCTCTCTCGAAGAACGAAGACAAGGCAATCATCGACGAAGCCGAATCGGGCGAGGATGCGGCAAAGAAAGCTTACTCAGAGGCTCTTCAAAAGAATTTGCCGGCCGGCATCAAGTCGCTCGTGCAAAAGCAATACAACGGAGTGCTCGAAGCGCATGGGGTGGTGAGGGACCTCAAGCATAGCCGACAAGCTGCAAACGCGTAAGGTCCACAACCAATAAAAAAACTGAGCCGCTCGCGCACCTGGAGGGTTAGCTTCCTGGGACGCGAGCGGCTTTTTGTTAACCTAGTCTTCCGTTTCTTTTGCAGGCTGCGGATGGGTTATGCGAACAGCTTCTCCGTCGACTAATGCGTCGGGTGGGTTTGCCACTACCGAGGCGTTTTCGGCCAAGCCTGAGAGTACTTCCACGGTGGTACCAAAATCCTTCCCCAGCGTAACGGATAGTAGGTGGACACGGTTGTCATCTCCAACCACTGCCACGCGCAGGCCCTGAGAACGGAAGATGAGTGAGGTGGAAGGAATGATAAGAGCAGGCGTGGTCGACCGGATTTTAAAGTGGACCTCGGTGTAAGCGCCCGGGAAGAGGAGCCCGGTGGAATTGACGATATCGACTTCCACCGTAAGCGTGCGGACGACAGGATCGATAGCGCGCGCCGTGCGGACTAGAGTGCCAGTGAAGCGCCGGCCGGGCAATTCAGGCAGCGTCAGGTCCGCTTTCATCCCTGGGACAGTATCGTGTGAGTAGGTTTGCGGTACCTGCACAAACACGCGAAGCCTGTCTATCGCGGCGATGTGGAACAGTTCTCGCGTGGCGCCCCCCGCGGAGCCGGCATCGATTAATTGGCCGATATCTGTGTTGCGGGCGGTAATGACTCCATCGAAAGGAGCATAAACTTTCTCGAAATCCACCATTTGCTGGAGCCGCGCCACATTAGCCTCCGCGGATTGGACAGTTGCTTTGCGGGCAGCAGCAGTCTGCACCGCGTTGTCGACATCCTGCTTGGCAACGGAGTCGGTCTTGAATAGATCGACGTAGCGCGTTGCGGTGATCTCGGCCAATTCCAGATTGGCTTGCGCAGTACTCAAATCTTCCTTGCCCTGCTGCAGCGAGCGATCGATTTCAGGACTTTCGATATCGGCGAGCAACTGCCCTTTCTTTACATGAGCGCCTATGTCGAAATACCAGTGGCGCAGATAGCCGTTGGTGCGGGCGTAGATCGGAGCCTCGATGAAGGCCTGGATGTTCCCTGGCAGGACCACTTCTTCGGCCGGCGAGCCGCGAACCGGCTGCAGGACGGCTACGGTAGGTTCCGATTCCAGGCGGGTTTCCTGACGTAGAGCCTGTCTGGCCCGGAGGCGCGGAATAATGCCTGAGGCGACAATGATGCCGATAACGAGAAGGACAACGAGAACGCCGAGGATCGTCCGCAAGCGCGACATGGCCCTGCTCACGAAACTTTGCGCCTGTCATGCAAGAGGCTGAAGAACACGGGCACAAAGAAGAGAGTAGCCATAGTCGCGAAAAAAAGACCACCGATTACTGCACGGCCGAGAGGCGCGTTCTGTTCGCTTCCCTCGCCGAGTCCGAGGGCCATGGGAAGCATACCGATGATCATGGCGAGCGCGGTCATCAGAACAGGCCGGAAGCGAGTAAAGCCTGCGAGCACGGCAGCATCAGCGGCCGAATCCATATCGGGCAATTGCTCCTTGGCAAAGCTGACGACGAGAATGCTATTGGCAGTCGCCACTCCCATGCACATGATGGATCCGGTGAGGGCGGGAACGCTGATAGTGGTGTGAGTGAGGAAAAGGAACCAGACAATTCCCGCCAGAGCAGCAGGCAAAGCCGAGATAATGACGAACGGGTCGAGCCAGGACTGAAAGTTGATCACGATGAGCATGTAAACGAGCACAATCGAGAACGCTAAGCCGCCGATAAGGCCGATATAGGAGGAGCGCATGGTCTCGGTCTGGCCGCGTACCACGATCGTGGAACCGCGAGCCAGATCCTTGCTGTTGCGCGCGATCACGCTGTCAATCTGTCGGGAGACGCTGCCGAGGTCTGTACCCTGGACCGCGCCGAAGATATCGATAACAGGAGCGATATTGTAGTGGGACACGGTGGCGAGTCCCGTGCCGCGCTGAAGAGTGGCCAGGCTTGCCAGAATCTGGGGCGCGCTACCGGAAGTAGCAATCGGGATGTTTCTCAGATCCTGAAAGGAATCCATCTCGTACTGCGGCGACTCGGCTGCAATGTTGTAGCTCACGCCGTTGCGCGGATTCAACCAGAAGGTAGGAGAAGTCTGGAAACTGCCGCTGAGTGAAACCAGAATGTTGCCGGCGATATCGCGGGCGCTGTAGCCGGCTTGCTGCGCTTTTGTCCGGTCGAGGTTGATAAACAGCTTTGGCTGGTTGAAAGGCTGCTGAATTCGCAAATCGGTGGTGCCTGGAATCATCTTGATCTGCTGCAACAGCCGATCGGCGAACTGGCGATTTGCCTGGAGATTTCTGCCTACGACCTGAACGTCAATCGGCGCGGGAAGACCGAAATTGAGAATCTGGCTCACCAAATCGGCAGGCAGGAAGTAGAACGTCACTCCGGGAAACTCTTGAGGCAGCCTGCGGCGCAATTCCGTTATGTACTCTTCGCTGGGCCGATGCTTCTCGGTTAACGAGACAAGAATGTCTCCATCGGCTGGACCGATGGTGCCGTTGTTGCTGTACGAGGTATTGGTGCCGCTATAGGGGATGCCTATGTTATCGAGGATATTCACAAGTTCGTGAGAAGGCACGACCTGGCGAATCCTGCTTTCCACCAGGTCGCAGAGCTTGGCAGTTTCCTCGATGCGCGTGCCCGTGAAGGCGCGCACGTGAAGACGGAACTGGCCGCTATCGGAGTTGGGAAAGAAATCCTGTCCCAGCCAGGGCACGAGCGCGAAGGATGCAAGGCAGGCAGCAAAGAAGCAGATGGTAAAGACGGGGCGATGATGGATACAGGTTTCGAGCACCCGGCGATAGCGGCCGCGCACCTTCTCAAAACCGTTTTCGAAAAGCAGTTGCAGACGCACGAAGGGATTCTTAATGTCGGCGTGCGCGACTGCTTCGTGATGCGAATGCCCTCTAAGCAGATATTTGGCAAGGGTCGGCACGATCGTGCGAGAGAGCAGATATGACGCAAGCATCGCGAAAGAAACGGCTTCAGCAAGCGGGACGAAAAGATAGCGGGCGACTCCGGTGAGGAAGAACATCGGGACGAAGACAATGCAGATGCTGAGCGTGGAGACAAAAGCGGGGACGGCGATCTGGGCGGCGCCGTCGAGGATGGCCTGTTCGATCTCCTTGCCCATCTCGAAGTTGCGGTTGATGTTTTCGATTTCTACCGTGGCGTCGTCGACCAGGATGCCGACAGCCAGAGCAAAGCCGCCGAGGGTCATGATGTTGATGGTTTCGCCGAGCGCGCTGAGCGCAAACAGGGAACAGAGGATCGACAGCGGAATTGAGATTGCAATGATAACCGTGCTGCGCCAGCTGCCGAGGAAGACGAGAATCATGATAGCCGTCAAACAGGCGGCGACTACAGCTTCGCGGATCACCGCGCTGATGGAGGCGCGCACGAAGATCGATTGATCGGCAATAGGCGTGATGCGCAGTTCAGGCGGCAGGGTAGCCATAACTTGAGGCAGCATCTTGCGAATGCTGGAGATGATGTCGAGCGTAGAGACGTCGCCCGATTTGAGGACGGTCATCAATGAGCCACGCTGGCCATCGGAGCGAACAATATTGGTTTGAGGCGGAAAGCCGTCCCGGACATGCGCCACGTCGTGAACGTAGATGGTCGTGCCGTTCTGACTTTTGATCGGAAGATTGTTCAGTTCGGCAACGCTCGTCGGGCTGCCATTGATTTCGACAGTGTACTCGAGCGATCCGATCTTCGAGGTCCCGCCAGGAAGTATAAGGTTTTGATTGCCGATAGCATCCACCACGTCCGAGGGCCCGAGACCCTTGGATTGCAAATTTTGGGTATTGAGGTCCACCATCACTTCACGCTGCTTCCCGCCGTAAGAATAGGGAATGGATGTTCCGGGAATGGTAACCAGTTGGGTGCGGACGAAGTTCTGACCGAGGTCATTCAACTGCTGCTCGCTCAGACCGCGGCCGGAGAGAGCGAGCTGTACGATCGGCACGGTGGAAGCGTTATAGCTGATGACCAGAGGCGGGGTGGTACCCTGCGGAAGCTGCTTGAGCTGTGTCTGTGAGATGGCAGTGATCTGGGCGATTCCGGCGTAGAGATTCGCGTGGGGCTGAAAGAAGATCTTGACAACCGCGATACCGTTCATCGATTGGGACTCGATGTGCTCAATATTGTTGACGGTGGTAGTTAGGGCGCGCTCAGTGATGTAGACGATGCGATCCGACATATCCTCCGCGGAGAGTCCGGCGTATTGCCAGACCACGCTGACGACCGGGATGTCGATGTTCGGAAAGATATCCGTGGGCGTCCGGGAGATGACCACCGGCGCCAGGATAAAGAGCATCAGCGACAGAACGACGAACGTGTACGGTCGCCGCAACGCGAGGCGGACGATCCACATATCAACTCCTAAGGCTTACTGGGGCCAGACGGCTCGAACTCCGGCCTCGACATTTTCGGACGGGCTTAACCTCAATTATCAACCAACGCCGGAGTGGGCCCGGCTCTGGGACCTTTGCAGCGATGTACAAGATCACGCTGGTTGGCGGCTCGGCTCACGCGAACGGCCGGAGCGGCTCTTACGGGCCCATGTCACGATCGAAAACACGCTACCGGCCAAGCAGAGCAACGTGAAGGCGTACATGAAATTCTTGAAGCCATTTGAGTTTGCGATGCGAATAATAACCCGGCCGAATTTGATGGCAAGCGCGCCCAAAATCAGGAACCTGGCAGCGCGGCTGAGCGCAACGATCAGAAGCAGCCGCTTGCGGGGATATTCCAGCGCGCTGTTTACTGCAATAGCCATGGTAAAGGGAAAGGGCGGCGGAGCCAGGCATGCAACAGCCAAGGCTTTTCCGCCATACTGTCCAATTTTCTTTTTAAGATATTTGAACCGGCGCTGGCCGGCAACTTTTGTCACTCCTGGCTCGCCTAGTTTCCGTGCTACCAGATCGAGGAAGAAGACGCCCAGCGTGGAACCGCATACGGCGGACAACACGTAAAACAAGTATCCGTTATGATGACGCGCGGTTAAAGCGACTACCAGCAGGTCGTTGCCAAACGGCAGGAACAAAAAGGATGAATCCGCGATTCCCATCACGAACGGACCAAAGTAGCCCAGTTGAAAGAGGAAATGCAGGAGTGGGCGGAGGAATTTCGACAAGCGAGGTGTGCTCAGTTCAGCGGGTCAAATGCGTGTCTATATGATGCCGGCAGCGAGCGCATTGTTGCTGTGATAACGTTTTCCTTTATCAGGAGGTTACATGAGAAGCATCCGTCCGGCGCTGATAATGGCTCTGGCCGTTGTGGGAGTGGGTACATTTGGCGCTCTCCATCATCTGAAAGCACAGACGGCCCCGGCGAAATTGCCACCCAAAGGGATGGCGCGGGTGCTGGTGATTTCGCAGACGAAGGGATTCGAGCACGATTCAGTGCCGGACGCCATGGCCAATATCTGGCGCATGGGGCACGATACGAAGCTCTGGGATACGACGTTGCGTACCGACACCGAACTGATCACGAAGAAGGACATCAAGGACCGGAACCGGAAGGATCTTAACGATTTCGACGCGCTTGTTTTCGCCAGCACGACGGGTGAACTGGATCTCACCGAAGATCAGAAGACCGACATGATGTCGTTCATTAAAGACGATGGCAAAGGTTTCGTAGGTATTCACGCGGCTATGGACACGAATTACAAATGGCCGGAATACGGCGAAATGATTGGGGGCTGGTTCGATCAGCATCCTTGGTTTACATTTAACGCGCCGATCGTGTTAGAGGATCCGAACTTCCCCGCGGTCCGGCACTTTCCGCACGAGTTTGTGAAGAAGGACGAGATTTACCAAGCGAAATCGTGGTCGCGCGATAAGGTGAATGTGCTGCTGAGTCTGGACGCTTCCAAGCTCGATTACAGCAACAATCCGCGCATTCACCGGCAGGATCACGATTTCGCGGTGGCGTGGTCGAAGATGTACGGCAATGGGCGGGTTTTTTATTCCACTTTGGGCCATACGAAGGAAGCGTGGGACGATCCGGATATTCAGAAGATGTATTTCGAAGCGATCAAGTGGGTCCTGGGCATGACGGAAGGAAGCACTGGCTCGCATGCGAAGCCGGGGGTGCAGCCGTAGGCGGTGCAATTACAAGTTGCGTGTTTTTCCGCACCGATCTGCTTGGTCGCGCGTGGCGCACTAGTCTGAGTCAATGTTCTTGGCGATCGCGGCTCTTACCTTCGTTTCGAACTTCTCGAGGGGCATTCCGTTGTAGGCTGACTCGTCCGGGACCGTGTTGATCGAAAACACAAGATTGTCAGAAATAAGGTAAGCCTCACCGACAAAATAGGTATTGACAGATCGATTCGTCTTCCACATAAAAATGAGATAGTGCTTGTCCAGCTCCAAGAAGCCACGGTTAGCTAGTATAAAAGTCTCCACGTGGCCTGAAGGGAAACGGATGCTCCCTCCGTATTCGACCCCGGTAATAGTCGCGCCTTCTCGAATGTCTCGTTTAGCTTTTCCTTTTAATACCCGCGATATCTGCAAAGAGAAGCGAGAATAGACGAGAGAACGAGACGGATCGATGCGCACCTCTGTTCCAACCGGTTTTGCCACGATCACAGCGTCGGCGCTCCGCGCCGGCAAATCGTAGACTAAACCCCCATCCAAGAATGTCGTTGCTATCGAGGTCGCCTCTGAAGGTGCCCGCGCGCCTGGATCGGTAAGACTGCCAGCGCTAAAAAGTCGTGCTTTCCATATGTACCAGGCTGAGTCTCTTGAACTGTCAGCAAGTACTGATTTGGATAGATCGAGCGTCGGCGGCAGCCCGGAGTGTGGGGGCAGTTCCTGGCGGACGTTCTCGAGATGTTTTGCGTACGCGTCCTGCATCAGCCGTTCCCAAACCTCGTCTCCGGTAGGCGCTTGTCCTAACGCCGCGCTCAACTCGACCGTGAGTCCACATACTCCTAGGGCGAGGATTCCAAAGCTGGCTAAACGAGCTCGATTAATTGGAATCAACGTTCTTGGCAATCGCGGCTTTTACTTTGGCCTCGAAGGTTTCGACAGGCATTCCGTTATAAGTCGAAACATCTGCGAACGTCTTGATAGGAAAAACGGAATCGTTTTGCATGAGATAAGCTTCGGAAACTACATATGTTTCGTCAGATCGAACCGGTTGCCATATGAAGATGAGGTATTCCTTACCCAGCTCCATGAAGCCCTCGTTAGCCAATATGCATGTCTCTACATGTCCTGACGGGAAGCGGATCCGTCCGCCGAACTGGGCTGCCAGGATCTGCTCGCCTTTTTGGAGACCCGGCCTCTTCTTGCGCTTCAGGACCTCCGCCACTTGCATTGTGAAATTTGAATAAACGAAGCGACGGTTGTAGGCCAGGTGAACATTGCAGGCGATGGGCTTGGCTATGACCACACCATCGCAATTGTGCGCGGGCAACGCATATAAGCCGACGTATTCATTAGTTGTCAAAAGCACCGATGTCGCCTCGGACGGGACAGGAATTCCCGGATCGGTGATTTCTCTTACGCCCATAATTCCGGTGAACCTGTCCTCCCAAACGCGACTCGCTCTGTTCTCTGGCGTCTCCGCCTGTGAGAGGTTCAGCAAGGGGGGCAGGCCCGAGTGAGGAGGAAGCAGGCGTTGTACGCGGCTGAGGTGCTCGGACAGCTTTTCCTTTTCCAGAGCCGTTACGAAATCGGTTGCACTTGTCTGGCTGAATACTGGAAAGAACGCAAACAGGAGCGCGCACAGAACGAGTACAAATCCGGGAAGGCATATTAATCTTCTCCCGCGGGTGTTCCTAAGGCCGCTTAGCATCAGCTTCCCGTGATACGGCGCCAGAGTCAGAAACATGCGTTTGTATGGGCTCCTTTTGGGCTGTTTCAATCAATTGCTCAAATTGTTTGACATCCTTGAGTCCGGCGATTCGATGGCCGTTTACAAACAGGGTCGGCGTTCCTTCGACGTTGTTTGCAGAAGCAAGATTCATATCGCGAAAGACCAAGCCCAAAGACATTTCATTATCGAGACAATTTTGGAACAGTTTCATGTCGAGAGATTTCGCATTCTGAGCATACTCCCTCAGCTTCTGTTTGACATTGTCCGGAGTGATCTCCTGTTGATGTTGAAAGATCTGGTCATGCACTGCCCAAAACGCATCCGCACTTTGCAACTGTGCGCAAGCGGCACCTTCCGCCGCAGTTCGGGCCCACGCGTGCACGGACAGGGGCAGATGATGAAAAACAACCCTGATCTGGTTTCTCTCGGTCGCCGGAACCTGCTGTAATAAATCCGCAAATCTTTTGCAGAACGGACATTCGAAATCGGAAAACTCGACAATTGTGACCGGGGCGCTATCAGGACCCTGACTCGACCCCTTATTGGCTACAAGCCCGGTCATGAGTATTTCTGCTTTGCGCCGCTCTTCTTCGATCGGATCGATCGTCGTATCAAATAACTCGCCGGAAAGGAAACGCCCGTCCGGCGATAAGTACATCGTGATTTGCCAAGTCTTTATGGGGTTCTTACCCTGGAACTCCAACTCTCGGTAGCAAGAGCTATCGATTGGTTGATCCTTTATGAGCTGGAAATCTGTATCTTCTTTCAATTTGTATTCCTTTCGGACATACTCGACCAGCGCAGACTTCTTAATTGAAGGCAGCACAGGGCAGCCATGAGCCGCCACGGCCGAACAAATACTCAAAGCTAAAGTGAGGGACACGCCCCGATACCTACTCATATAATCAATGGCTCCCTGAAGCTAACTGAGCTTCGACGGAAAGAAACACGTCATAACAAACGTCGTGATCCTTCCCAGCATCGTCCCAGATCCGCGCCTTGTATCGAAAACGGTTGCCGTTCTCATCCACGTAATGTGCGGCCTGATATTTGAGGTTTATTCGAAAGACTCCCATCTCGCGCAGTGTGTGCAGCTCTTCCGGTTCGCTGATCCCATTGTGATTGGCATCGATCCAGAGCCAAAGGTGGTCGTACACGGAGTCTTGTGGATCAATCACACCGTTTCCATTGCCACCGTTCATCGGATCGTCAAAGATTGCCAGCGCCGCATATCCGTTAGGAGTTTCCGTTTGTGGTTGCGCAGTGAAATCACCGAACAACTCGGTGAAATCGTCGATCTGGCCATTCCCGTTTCGATCAAGCGCAAGCCAGCCGTTGCGCCAGCTTCCATCCGTCCAGCTCATCCGCACGAGCGCTTCATTGGGAAGAACGCGAAACTTCACTCCCTGCGTGAGGCCGGTGAGGTGAAAACCTTCTCCAAATGCGTCAATAACTATTGGACACGATGGGCAAGCTGGAACCGGTCCCCCACTTGTCTCGTCGCAGTAAGGAGTCAATCCATTCGAACAAGTGGCGCCATCCATGCAGATAGTGCCGCACCAATGCTGCAGCTTGGCGAGCCTCCGCCTCCGCCTGCAGTGCCGCACTTTTGCGGAGCGAAGTTGTTGCAGGCAGAATTACACCCATCGCATGGCAATCCGCCGCAGGTGTACGTGCTGGTCTGGCCCGTGTCGAGGAATCCAACCGCAGTACCGTTCGTACAGGCGGGAACGGGCGACGGCGGATCGGCTTCCACGAGGCAGTTACGATAATCGGGAAGATTTCTATCGAGTACCTGGATATCGCAACTCGTAGGCCCTGCGATACCTTCCGTGAAGTTCTTACTGACGTAGTCCCATCCGTGTCCTCCTGGCGGGGCTTCGTTTGTATCCATTACAGTTGGTCCTCCGCCTGGGGCGGTCATGCACTTGGTGCAGTCTGTGAAGCCAAATGTGTGACCTAGTTCATGAGCGAATGTGTTGGTCAGCGTCTGGGGATAGATCATCCCTGCGACAATCTGAATCTCTACGCTGAGGAGACGCTGAGCTCCATCGTATGACTGATTAACATTTTGGGCCCGAGCGTACGTATTAGTTGTGCATTCTGAACCGGCTTGCCGGGCTGAATGTGGCGGATTCCGATGCGCTTCTGCTCCGCCCATCTCTTCAGGTAAGCAGCAATGAACTCAGGCCCGTTATCGACGCGAATGGTAGAGGGTGCTGAGCGTCCAGCGGCCAGCACGCCTTCCAGCACACGGGCGACTCGGCGGCTGCTGATCGAGGTTGCCACCTCCATCGCCAGGCACTCCCGCGTAAAGACATCGATCAACGTCAGCACGCGCAGCTTCTGCCCGTTCGCAGCGGCATCGCTCACGAAGTCCATCGCCCATTGCTGGCTCGTAGCAGTCGCTAGAAGTGGGGGCGCGTGTTCTCGTTTTAGCCGCTGGCGGCCTTTGCGGCGCACGACCACGCCCAACTGGCGCCGCAACCGGCTGATCCGTTTGTGGTTCACTCGCCTGCCTTTTCGTTGCAGCAGCGCCGTGACACGCCGGTATCCGAACCGCGGACGCTCCTCTGCCAGCTGCTTTACTTCCTCCGCCTCCGGAACTTGGAATCGAATTGTCTGGAACCCGATATACGTGAATTGTCTGGGGGCCTCCGGCGCTTATGAACAATCGTGCCGGAACAGGAATGTTATTGCTTTGGCCGTAACGTGCATAGTACGTAAACAGCTCCTTGTTCCAGTTGCTAACGGCCTCTTGGAATGCGTTAAGAGATTTTTTGTTGTAACCGGAAATGCCAATGTTTACTTCAGCGCCACACGGCCACACCAGCATCAAGCCGTTTACTGGCCCCCGCCATATCGGTGGGTTCTGATAGCAGCTCGCATTTCCAGCCTGATACCTCGAGTTGTTTTGCGCGTCGGTCAAGAAATAGGGAACGTCGGCTCCGTTCACCTCTCCCGTGTTGCTTGCCACCGACAGCGGTTCCCATCCGTACCATGCAGTTGCCGGGCCGAGCTGCCAGTTGTGGAAAACAGTCCCATCGGTGCCGATGCCGAATATTTCCTGGCGTCCATCGAAGTTTAAGGCGACAGCAGGGGCGGCGTTGGTATTGATGACTCCTCCGAGCCAATTCCAGCCTCCCCAGCCCCCTCCGGGCGTCAGCTCCCAGTCATGAAAAGGGCTGCCACTCGAGTTGACAGCAAAAATCTCAAGACCTTCGCTACCATTCAAAATCGCCGACGGCGATCCGAGAATAAGGCCGCCAAGCGACGCCCAGGTGGTCCAGCCCCCACCCGGCGTATTCTGCCAAGCGTGCCACTCCGCGCCATCGGTACCTTCGGCGAATATCTCCAGCCTGCCGTCGTCATTGATTCCAGGGTTCGGAGTCGAAGCCAGACTGCCTCCTAACGAACTCCAACCAGTCCAATTGCCTCCAGGTGAGCTTTGCCACGCATGAAAGGCGGTGTTAACACCACCCAGCGCAAATAGCTCCAGGCGGCCATCAGCATTTTCAGCGACCGACGGCGACGCAAAGAAACACCCGCCGAGGGAGCCCCAGGGACTAAAGTCGTTCCCCGGTATCTCCTGCCAGGAATGCCATCCCGCGCAGTCTGTGCCCCTCGCGAAGACTTCCAGCCGCCCATCTGCGTTCCTAGCAACAGTTGGAGGTGTAGCGATGCTGCCTCCAAGATAGATCCAACCCGACCATCCCCCACCGGGCGAGGTCTGGTAATTATGGAAAATGGCGTTATCGGTTCCTAAGACAAAGACATCTAAGCGACCATCTGCGTTTATTGTCGCGGCTGGCGCACCAATAATGCCTCCACCCAGTGAGTACCAACCGACCCACGCTCCTCCTGGCGATGTCTGCCAGTTATGCCAAGCGGCACCATCTGAACCCCGCGCGAATATTTCTAAGCGCCCATCGGCGTTTACCGCGACCGAGGGCCCGTCCGTAAAGGTTTGGGTAACTCCTTCCGTTGACGCGAGTACAAGCAAGAGCAACAACTGAACGGAACGAGTACGCACGAGGCCTCCCTAGCACAGGCGTCAAGACGAACGACGCCGCTGCAAAATGCTCACTGCGAAATGCGAGTACCACAACAGTTAAGCTGAGAATCCGCGCACAGACAATAGGCCGGCGTGTTTTCTGAGGAGTAGTACTGCTTCGCATCCCCAAGCCGGAGATCCAGTCCTAAGCGGGATTAAGAAACGCGGCGGGGCAACCGCTCCCTTACGGTCACGGTTCCGAGGTTCAGCAAACGGTTGGGGATTTCTTGGGCAGCCCTAAGCGGGATTGACCAGCTCCGAAGAGACGCGCTTCAACTGACCGCAGGCGGCGAAAATATCGCGGCCGCGTGGTTTTCGGATGAAGCACGGAAGTGCTCGCCGGACGATCTGCTGAAAGCTATGCACTCGCTCGGGCTCAGGCGTTTCGAACGGAATGCCCGGCCCGGGATTCAAGGCGATCAGGTTGACTTTGCAGTCTAGTCGCGCGAGGAGGCGAACGACGCGGCGCGCGTCCTGATCCGAATCGTTCACCCCGTTCAGGAGAACATACTCAAACGTGAGCTTTTCCCAAGGGCGGAGCGGATAAGCCTTACAGGCGGCCATCAAATCGGATAAGTGATACTTGCGCGTGATCGGCATCAGCTCGCGGCGTTGCTCTTCGGTGGAAGCGTTCAGCGAAATGGCAAGTTTGGGGCGCACGGGTGCGCGGCCGAGCTCTTCGATTTTTGGAACGATGCCTGAAGTGGAAACCGTGATGCGCTTTTCCGGAATGCCGACACCTTGCTTGTCGGTAAGAAGCTCTGTGGCTTTCAAAACTTGCGGCAGGTTCAGCAACGGCTCGCCCATGCCCATCATCACCACGTTCAAGCGGCTGCTTGCAGGGTCGAGACTGTTTTCGGCAGCTACATATAACACCTGACCGACGATTTCTCCCGCCGTGAGATTCCGCTCGAGGCCCATCAGAGCAGTCAGGCAGAAGCGGCAGTCGACGGGACATCCAACCTGGCTCGAAATGCAGATCGTGTCGCGGTTTTCTTCCGGCATGAGCACAGCTTCCACGGTACGGTTGTCTTGCAGACGAAGCAGATACCGCCGCGTGCCATCGACTGAGTCATAGCGATGCTCGGCGGAGGGCAGGCCCAGCGGGTTATTCGCAACTAATTGAAGGCGAATACGTTGTGGTAAATTAGTAATGTCCGACAGATTATCCACACGTTTTTTGTACAGCGCGTCAAATAGTTGTCGGGCTCGAAAGCCGGGTTGTTCCGGGCCGAGTAGCGTCTCGATTTCGGTCAAGTTCATCCCGACCAAAGCCTCGCCCTTAAGTTGTTGCAGCATCCAGTTTTAGTGTATCTTCGTGATCCGTTGAAAGGCTAACGCATATGGTTTCGGCATCCCCTCACGTCCGCGAGATCGAACGGGCCAGTCTCCCGAATGGAATCCGGGTCGTGACAGAAGTCATGCCGCACGTGCGATCCGTCTCGCTGGGAGTTTGGGTGGGGAGCGGCTCGCGCATCGAGCATGGACCTGAAAATGGGCTTTCGCATTTCGTCGAGCACATGCTTTTCAAGGGCACAAAGAACCGGTCTTCCGAGGACATTGCGCGTTCGGTCGACTCAATCGGAGGCGGATTAGACGCCTTCACCAGCAAGGAACTGGTGAGCTACAACACCAAGACGCTTGATGAGCATCTGCCCTTCGCGTTCGATATTCTTTCTGATTTAGTACTCAATCCGTTATTTCGCGTAGAGGATATCGAAAAAGAAAAGAGCGTAATTCTCGAAGAAATCAAGATGGAGGCCGATCAGCCGGAGTTTGTGCTGCACGAGACTTTCATCAGCAATTTTTGGAAGGGTCACGGGTTGGGCAAGCCGATTCTAGGCACTAAGGAGACAGTCAAGAAATTCGGGCGCGAGATGCTTTGCGATTTCTACCAGCGCGTTTACTCGCCGAGCAACATTTTAATTACGGCAGCAGGGAATCTCGAGCACGGCCATATTGTGGATCTGGTGGAAGAGAAGTTCGCCGGTTTGGCGGAACGCGATCGTCCTCTGAACGGAGCTATTCCGCAGCCACATGCTCCGATCATTCTAAAGAAAAAGGAATCGCTCGAACAGGTGCATATCGCGCTGGGCGTTCCGGCTTATCCGCTCGCGCACGAAGCCCGCTTCCCGCTGTATGTATTGAATACGGTGCTTGGCGGCGGGATGAGTTCGCGTTTATTTCAGAACATTCGCGAGAAGCAGGGTCTGGCTTACGCAGTATATTCCGAGCTCAACCTGTTCAGCGACACGGGCTGCTTCACGGTCTATGCGGGCACAGGCGTGGAAACCGCCAAACAAGTCGTGAATTCGGTCGTTCGAGAATTCCGCGCGTTCAAAGAAGATCTGATTGGGGTGGAGGAATTGCGCCGGGCAAAAGATCATTTGAAGGGATCTCTCATGTTAAGTCTCGAATCCACCTCGAGCCGCATGTCCAACCTGGCGCGGCAGGAGCTTTATTTCGATCGCTTCTTGTCGCTCGATGAGATGCTGGACAATATTGAATCCGTGAAGCGGGAGGAAGTGCAAAGCATAGCCCAGGAATTCTTTCAAGCGGAGAATACAGCGCTGGCCATGCTTGGACGGTTGAGCGACGTAACGGTCACGCGCGAAGATTTGGTTTGCTGATTAGGATGGCTCGCTGAACTTAGCGAGTTTCGCATCCAGAAAATCGAGCGTGCGTTGCAATTGCTCACGATACCTAGGATTTTGCGCGGTCGCGATATCGTCAAGAACTCTTTTGCGCGATAACTCGAGCCCTTCACGTTCCCGCTCGAGCGCAAGCTGTGCGGGAGGAAGCCGCGGCTGGTCCGCGCGCGAATTGCGGTCCTGTGCGGATTCGATTTGCGACTCTACTGCCTTGCTTTCCCAACCACGCGCCATGCTTTCAGCTTGACATAAGACCGTTTACGTTTCAGTTATCCTTATAGAAACCGCCGCTTTTCGCCTTCTATGCCGCAGTTGCGCTATCTTACACCGCACGGTATCACGGTCACCCGAACGAGTTCGAAGGTGCCGTTTGCGCGCGGATTGAAGCACATTCTCAGGCAACTCGACACGAAACGGGGAGCTTATTTCTCTTCTGGTTACGAATATCCGGAGCGGTATTCACGCTGGGATGTTGCGACCGTCGCGCCGCCGATTGAGATTGTGGGACGCGAGCGCGGTCTGACGATTCACACGCTTAACGAACGCGGCAAGGTGCTCGTAAAGCTGCTCTGGCCGGTGCTGGCGCAAAATTCACAATGGGAAGCTCGTTTCGAAACTGCGGACGCGATCGCACTCGCGCTGCGCCCGCTAGCAGAACGTTTTCCTGAAGAGGAACGCAGCAAGCAGCCTTCGCCATTCTCTCTGCTCCGCCTCCTGATTGAAGAGCTCCGCACTTCAGAGGACTCGCGCCTGATGCTGCTGGGCGCGTTCGGCTACGATCTGCTGCTGCAGTTCGATCCGATAACGCTCCGGCTGCCGCGTGAAAACGCCAAGACCCTGCACCTTTTTCTTTGTGACGAGATCTATTTCATGGATCGCAAGAAGGAAGTGATTGAGCGGTTCCAATACGATTTTTCCGGTGAGCAGGGAACGACGGAGGGCTTGGAACGAACGGCTAAAACCCTTTCGAACCCGCCACGGTCAACGGCTTCGCGCGGCACGATTGTTTCCGATCATGTGCCTGAAGAGTACATGCAAAAAGTGGAGACGGTTCGAGAAGGCATGCGCCAGGGCAATTACTACGAAGTTGTGCTGCGGCAGACCTTCAGCGCGCCATTTACCGGCAGCCCCTCAGAGCTCTTCGAGCGCATTCAGCAGTCAAGCCCGAGCCCTTACGAGTTTATTTTGCAAATGGGCGATGAGCAACTCGTTGGGGCCTCACCGGAAATGTTTGTGCGCGTGGAGGGCGACTGCGTGGAGACGTGCCCCATTGCCGGGACTGCGCGCCGCTCGGGTGATCCTCTACGTGATGCCGAAAGTATCCGAGAGCTTCTGAACTCAGCCAAGGAGGAATCGGAGCTTACGATGTGCAGCGATGTGGATCGTAATGATAAATCACGCGTCTGCATTCCGGGTTCGGTGAAGGTGATCGGGCGGAGATTGATCGAGTCTTACGCAGGTCTGTTTCACACGGTCGACCACGTGAAGGGCACGCTGATGGAGGGCTTCGATTCGCTGGACGCTTTCCTGACGCATATGTGGGCGGTAACAATTATTGGAGCGCCTAAGAAAGCGGCGGCCCAGGCCATCGAAGATCTCGAAAAGAATGCGCGCGGATGGTACGGCGGCGCGGTTGGGATGCTTGGGATGAACGGCGACATCAATACTGGCATTACGATTCGAACGGTGCATCTGAAGAACGGCATGGCGGAGTATGCGGCCGGCGCCACGCTGCTTTACGATTCGGATCCGCGCTCGGAAGATGAGGAGTGCCGGCTGAAAGCGACTAATTTCTATCGCGCCCTTTATCCAGCAACCGCTTCTATATCGGACCATCACGAAGCGAGGCGCGTAGGCGAAGGCGTCCGCTTACTGCTGGTCGATAATGACGATTGTTTTATTCACACGCTCGCGAATTATGCACGCCAGACCGGCGCAACGGTCTCGACTTACCGCTCCAAAGTTGTGCTTGAAATGATCGACAGCATGCAACCCGACATCGTGCTGATATCGCCTGGTCCAGCAAGGCCGGCCGATTTCGGTGTTCCCGGTTTAGTGCAGAAACTTGCCCAGCGCGGAGTACCAACTTTTGGAGTATGTCTCGGACTGCAGGGAATTGTGGAGGCTTTTGGTGGTGTTCTGGACGTGCTCGAATACCCGATGCATGGCAAAGGCTCGCTGGTGACTCATTCAGGCAAGGGCGTGATGCATAATCTGCCATCGCCCTTCCGGGTGGGCCGTTACCATTCGCTTTATGCCAGGCGCGAAGCCTTACCTGCTTGCCTCGAGATCACTGCTGAATCGGAAGACGGCATCATCATGGGTGTGCGGCATCGCGACCTGCCGATTGAAGCAGTGCAGTTTCATCCCGAGTCCATTCTTACTCTGGAACGAGATTGCGGTTTGCTCCTGATGGAGAACATGATCGAGAGTTACGCCCGCTCTGTTGTTGCCGCGGAGCACACGTAAGTCGGAATGAGTGTTGCGGTAATCGGAGGCGGGCTTGCGGGTCTGGCAACCGCAGTCGCGCTTGGTACCGCCGAGCAGGAAGTAACCGTTTTCGAAGCTCGGCCCCATCTCGGCGGCCGAGCCACTTCGTATCCGCTCAATACAGCTGAGGACGAGAGCACGACCATTGATAATTGCCAGCATGTGCTGCTACGCTGCTGCATAAATCTGATCGATTTCTACCGGCGGCTCGGCGTCGAAAACCGCATCCAGTTCCATCGTGAGTTTTTCTGGATCGAGCCGGGAGGCCGGATTTCGACGATGCAGCGCGGATTCCTGCCGGCACCCGTACACTTTACGGAATCGTTCGCCAAGCTGCGTTTCTTAACGCTGGCGGATAAGTGGAGCGTGGCGAGCGGGCTGCTGGCGGTGAAGTACGAGTACGGGAAACGCACGGATCTGGACCGGATTTCCATGCTCGAATGGCTTCGCGAGAAGAAACAGACATCCCGCGCGATCGATCGCTTCTGGCGGCAGGTTCTGGTAAGCGCCATCAATGAAGATCTGGAGAGAATGGCTGCGATTCACGGGTTACAAGTCTTCTATCTGGGTTTTCTGTCGAAAGCAGATGCCTACGAAATGGGAGTTCCGGCCGTACGACTCGCTGAGCTTTACTCTGAGGAGGGCTGGTCGAATTATCCAAGCGTGAAGATCGAGCATCGAGCGGCGGTTCAAAGCGTTTGCATGGACAATGATCGTGTTACGGGAGCCATGCTGAATGATGGATCGATCAAAACCGCTGATGCCTACGTTCTCGCGGTGCCGTTCGAGCGGGTCAAAGCAATTGTGCCGCAACTCGCTCTCGATCTGACGCCCTTCACTCACGCGCCGATTACCGGCATCCACTTGTGGTTCGACAAGCCGGTGACGGATCTGCCGCACGCGACTCTGCTCGACAGAACGATCCAGTGGATGTTCAACAAGCAGGACGGCCGCTATATTCAGTTGGTGGTCAGCGCGTCGCGCAGCTTGACGGAAATGCCACGAACGGAAGTCATCGAGCTCGCGTTGAAGGAATTGAAGGAGTTTTTCCCAGAAGCAGCAGGGGCCAAACTCGAGCGCGCCCACGTAGTGAAGGAAGTGCGGGCGACGTTCTCGGCGGCTCCGGGCCTGGAAGCTCATCGGCCTGTGAGCCGCACAGCCATTTCGAACCTCTTTCTGGCCGGAGACTGGACGCAATCCGGTTGGCCTGCGACCATGGAGGGAGCAGTGCGCAGCGGCTATCTGGCAGCGGAAGCGGTGCTGCGGTCGCTGAATGCCCCGAAAAATTTTCTGCTGGCTGACGCCGCGTAAGGCCCTTGAGCTAACGCTGATTCGCCTTGAGGATCTTCTTGCGTAGGCGGATGGATTTCGGAGTGACCTCCACGTATTCGTCCTCTTGAATGAACTCAATCGCCTGCTCCAGGTTGAGAATCCTAGGGGGCACCAGGCGGATCGCTTCATCTGAGGTCGAAGCACGCATGTTGGTCAGCTTCTTCTCTTTGACAATGTTTACATCGAGGTCGCTGTTACGCGCATTCTCGCCAATGACCATGCCTTCATAGACCTCGGTTTGCGGCGATATGAAAATCACGCCGCGCTCCTGCAGGTTATAGATCGCATAGCCCGTGGCGATACCTGCGCGATCGGATACGAGCGATCCGGTAGGCCGCATTTCAATTTCGCCCTGCCATTCGATATACCCGTGAAAGAGCGAGTTCATGATGGCGGTGCCTTTAGTATCGGTGAGCATTTCGCTGCGGACGCCGATCAGCCCACGCGATGGAATGAGAAATTCCAGGCGCACGCGGCCGGAGCCGTGATTGATCATCTTGCTCATCTTGCCCTTGCGTTTGCCGAGCTTTTCGATCACCACGCCGATGAACTCCTCCGGGCAATCGATGACCAGATGCTCTAGCGGTTCGTGCAATTTCCCATCTATCGTGCGGGTTAGGATCTCCGGTTTTCCGACCTGCAATTCGTACCCCTGACGACGCATCATTTCGATCAAGATCGCGAGCTGAAGTTCGCCGCGACCCATAACTTTGAAGGCGTCGGGGCCGCCTGCTTCTTCGACGCGTATGGAGACGTTAGTTAGCAGCTCTTTGTCGAGCCGGTCGCGCAAATTGCGCGACGTAACGTACTCGCCCTCGCGACCCGCAAATGGCGAATTATTCACGGTGAAGGTCATCGCGATGGTCGGCTCGTCGATGGCGATATTGGGAAGCGGCGCGGGAGTTTCGGCGCTCGTGATCGTCTCGCCAATCGTAATGCCCTCGACGCCAGCGATAGCCAGGATGTCTCCGGTCCTGCCAATAGTCTCGTCAACGCGTTTTAAGCCCTCAAAAGAGTAAAGCTTGGTTATCCGCGTCTTTTGCAGACTGCCGTTTAGCTTGACGATGCCGATCTCTTCGCCGTGCCATAGAGTGCCGTTGAACACACGCCCAATCGCCAGCCGGCCGAGATAATCGCTGTAATCGAGATTTGCGACCAGCAACTGCAGAGTGGCATCTGGGTCGCCTTTTGGCGCAGGAATAGATCGCAAGATGGTCTCAAAGAGCGGCTGCAGATTTTCGCTGACGGCTTCGGGATCGAGCTTGGCAATCCCGGCTCTGGCATTGGTATAGACTACCGGAAAATCGAGCTGATCTTCTGTCGCATCAAGGTCGATGAACAGATCGTAGACTTCATTCAAGACTTCCTGAATTCGGGCGTCGGGCCGGTCAATTTTGTTGATGACGAGCACGGGCGGCAGCTTTGCTTCCAGCGCTTTCATCAGGACGTAGCGGGTCTGCGGCAGAGGGCCTTCACTTGCGTCGACGAGCAGCATGACGCCGTCGACAATCTTGAGCGCGCGCTCGACTTCACCGCCGAAATCGCTGTGTCCGGGCGTGTCGACGATGTTGATCTTAGTCCCGTGGTAACGAACGCCGGTTGTCTTCGCCAGAATCGTGATCCCGCGCTCGCGCTCCAGCTCATTCGAATCCATGACGCGCTCGATCATTTCTTCATTTGCCCGAAAGATTCCGCTCTGCCGGAGCATGGCGTCCACGAGCGTTGTCTTTCCATGATCGACATGCGCAATGATCGCGATATTGCGCGTGTCCATTTTTGCCGCCTCAACGGGCGTCGAGGTCTTTACGGGCGTAGTAGCTTCAACTTGCATTCGGTACATTCAATGGTCTCACGCAACCGCCCAAACATTTCCCGCGTCCGGGGCGGGCCAAAAGAGCAGGTGTCCACTTCCTACCGTGTCTCACCGACGGGGTCCACCTCAACAAGTGCCGCATGAGTGGCGACACGGCGGCGATGAGTCGCCGCGCCACCCTGGTGTTGGAATTTATGTGGTTTTTTTGGTGCGCTTCAGTCCATACAGATTCTGGAACTCTTTTCCTGGCGGCTTCGTAGTCTGCTGTATGGAATCTGTGGTCGCGGACGTGCGGCAATCCTTGCGCATGCTGAGAAAGAATCCGGGTTTTACGGCCGTGGCCGTGGCAGCACTGGCGCTCGGCATCGGAGCGAATACCGGAATCTTTAGCGTAATCAACAAGGTAATACTCGAGCCGCTGCCCTATTCCGAGCCGGACAGGCTGGTGAAACTCGGCCGCAAGTTCCCGGACGGCAACGGGTATTCGAACTCCATTCCGAAGTATATGGCGTGGCGACAGAACCACGTGTTCTCCAGCATGGCCATCTATGACCAGGGTGGACCCGGACTGAATCTCTCGAGCGGTGATCGGCCGGAGCAAGTAAAAGGGATTCACATATCGGCAGACTATTTTAAGGTATTTGGCGCCAGTCCGTTGCGCGGGCGGTATTTTTCAGCCTCTGAAGATAGTCCCAATGGTCCAAAAGCCGCGATCATCAGCCAGCAACTTTGGAAGTCGCATTTCGCGAGTGATCCGCAAATTATTGGCAAAACCATTGTGCTGAATGGCGAGCCGTATCCAATCGTCGGGTTGATCCCTGCTAGTTTTGTTCCGGACCCGCCGGCGGATGTCTGGATTCCCTTGCAAGCGGACCCTGCAAGCACGAACCAGGGCCACTATCTGGCTGTTGCAGCGCGGCTGAAGGCCGGAGTGATGCTCGAGCAGGCGCGCGGTGAAATGAAGCTAGTTGGCGAGCAGTTTCGCCGGCTCAATCCTAAATGGATGGATAAGAAGGAAAGTGTTGCGGTAACCCCGATGCGGGAAGCGATGGTCGGGAATGTCAAAACGGCCCTGCTTGTGCTGCTCGGGGCAGTGCTTTTGGTTTTGTTGATCGCCTGCGCGAATGTCGCAAACCTTCTGCTGGCTCGCGCGGCCGGCCGTCAGAGGGAGCTGGCGATTCGCGCCGCAGTCGGAGCGAGCCGCTGGCGAGTGGTCCGCCAACTGCTCACCGAGAGCATCATTTTGGCGGGGTCAGGAGGTCTCTGTGGACTGCTTCTCGGAGCCTGGGGCGTCCGGAGTCTGCTCTTACTGGTCCCGGGTAACATACCGCGGCTTACCGATACAGGCCAGGTCCAGTCTTTCTTCTCGATTCTGGATTGGCGAATCGCATTGTTTGCGGTCGGCGTTTCCTTCTTGACAGGAATTCTGTTCGGGCTTTTTCCGGCATTGCACATTTCCAACCCGGATGTCGCTTCGACGCTCAGAGAGGCAAGCGGCAGGACCGGAACTGGGCGGCGCCAGAACCGCGTTCGAAAGATTCTGGTCGGCTCCGAAATGGCGTTGGCGCTGGTGCTGCTCGCATCGGCTGTTCTGCTGATCCGGACATTCGTCGGCCTGAGCACGGCCAACGCCGGCATCGATCCGCATAACGTTTTGACGCTGCAGACTTCGCTAGCGGGCGGCAACTACTCGACCACGGGGAAGGTGGACAATTTCGCTACGCAGGTGATCCGCCGCATTGAGGCGCTGCCTGGAGTAGAGGCCGCTGCCCTCACGATCGCTCTCCCGACCGCGACCGAGATTGACCTGCCGTTCAACATCGCAGGTAAGCCACCCAAAAGCGGCCAAATGTATAACGGCGACGAGCAGTATCGTTTTGTCTCGCCGCATTACTTCTCTGTTTTCAAAATCCCGCTGTTGCGAGGCCGCGCTTTCAATCAGAGAGACGCAGCGAACTCTGCGAAAGTCGTCCTCATCAACCAAGCCATGGCGAAGAAGTATTGGCCAAAAGGAGACCCGGTTGGCGAAGTTATCACCATCGGCAAAGGGTTGGGTCCGCAATTCGAAGATGCTCCACGGCAGATTGTAGGGATCGTCGGTAATGTTCGTGAGACCGGATTAGGCGACACCGATACAGGAGTTATGTACGTTCCTCAAAGCCAAATCCCGGAGGGCCTGACTCAACTAGCGAACAGCGCGCTTCCACTCTCCTGGTGCATTCGGTCATCGCTCGATCCGAATGCAATCAAGACCTCCGTCGAACGCGAATTCCAGGCCGTGGATGGACAAATGCCTGTCTCGAAAATTCGGAGTATGGAAGCGGTGATTGCCGAAGGCGTAGCCCGGCAGCAATTCAACATGCTGCTGCTGAGCATCTTCGCGGGGATTGCATTAGTGCTTGCCGCGATCGGCATCTACGGTTTGATGTCCTACTCGGTCGAGCAGCAGACTCAGGAACTCGGGATCCGCATGGCCCTCGGCGCTGGCAAACAGGACATCTTGCGCTTGATCGTGCGGCAGGGGATGACGCCCTCGATCATAGGCGTGATGGCCGGCCTCGGCATTGCATTCGGCCTGACTAGAGTGCTTGCCAGCTTACTTTACGGAGTGAAGGCCAGCGACCCTTTGACTTTCGGAGCAGTTGCTCTGGTACTCACCGCGATTGCGCTCTTTTCGACTTACATTCCGGCACGCCGCGCTGCGCGAGTAGATCCAGCTCTGGCATTACGGGACGAGACGTAACAGGTAATAATAGACTTTAGCTTGCTTAACTTAGCCGTAATTGCTGGATTAATCGGTACTAAGTTGGTTAATAAGTCCGGTTATGAGCTGAATATGTATAGCCTGGTAGTTGGCATGATCGGAGCGGTGCTGGTAGTGTGATTTACAAAATCTATCTATAAAGGATCGCCTCCGCTGAATAAGAAGCGCCAACTTAGGATTTGCACTTTTTATTTGACTTACTCTCACCCTCACTATATGCTTGGCCAGCATCTCATTTGTTTACGACTGGATTACAAGCGAATGTGGGAGGTCCCGGTCATGACTTCGTTCCGGTGCGGCAGTTTCTGTGTTGCGTTGCTTTCCCTCGGCTCTGGCCATTTGTTCAACGCGAAAGCCGACACAATCTCAACCTGGAACGGCGGCTCAGGAAACTGGAGCGCGGCTGGACAATGGACCCCTTCACGTGTTCCGAACAATACGGGCAGCCAGTTTTACGATGTAACCATCGGAAGTGGGTCTGCCACTCTTGACATTAGTCCCACCATTAACTCCTTTACCTTGAACGGCAACCTGGCCGAAGGCTTTGACTTTTCTGGCCGTACGACCCTTACCGTCGACCGCAACGCGACGGTGAACGGAAGCATCATTGGCAAGAGTTTTTTCGTCGGATGGCGCGACTCCTTAGCCGTAGGAGGCAATTTGACCAATAACGGCTCTATGCAGATGCAAAACGGGGTGTCCGTCGGAGGAAACATGAATAACTCCGGAAGCCTGATACTAATCGGAGGAGGAGGAGTAGGACCGGGGAGTGGCTTTACAGTGGGTGGCACGCTTCTGAATACAGGAGGTCTGACTCTGGGGAGTCCTGACGGGGTAGACGAAGGCCCTCCGACATCTCTCGGCGCTCTCGTCAACAAAGGTTCGATCTTTATCACTTCTGGCACAAGCGTTACCGTCAAGAACCCCAGCGCGATCATCGATATCCCGAAAGGGGCTTCCTGGCTGATAGCCGGACCGTTTAATGGTTTTGCTGGCCTGACCCGCATTAAGGGGTCGCTCGACATCGAAGGGACACTTAACGGCGACGTCATTGTTTCTCCGCTTACCCTCGGATCGCCAGGCAGCACCATTCACAACTCAACTCCCTTAACCATCGGATCAAGTTATGGCACCAGTGTGGTAAATGTCGCCGGAAATCTGTCGAATACAGGCGATATCGAAGTCGCTGCTCCGGGCATGACGCATCTTCCACAACTTGGTCCAAGCACGCTTAACGTAGCTGGGACTCTTACGAACCAGGCGACCGGGAACCTCAGTGTGAACGTCCCGAGCAACATCTATAGTCCCTCGCCTGGCGCTCTAAATGTTGGAACTCTGATTAACTACGGCACCGCAACTTTCAATGCTGGGACTGCATCTACGGCGAACTTTTTCGAGAACGGCGGAAGGGTGAACATTTTCGGCGATGAGGCGGGCGATGTTGGAAGCTTGACCGTCAGCACGCTCAAAACGGCGGGTGGACACATTACAGTTTGGGAACTGGGCGGACTGCTGACGGTCGGATCCGGAGCGGCCCCAGCTGGGTTCACAGGATATGACCAACTAGCAAACGGCGTACTCGACGCGGCCGGAGGCGAACTCGAGATCCACGCCCCAATCGACCTGAATGGGACTTTGGATATCATGCTTGGGGACGGCTATAAACCAATTGGCACCGTCTTCACAGTCCTTTGGGCCGGCAACAAGCTCTTAACGGGAGCTTTTTCGAACGTCGAGGGCCTAACTTTCGACGACGGCCGGGAAAAGTATCTGCTTACTTACTTCGGCGACGATGGCTCGGGGGTTTATCTGACCGTCGAAAACAACACGACGCCCGAACCAGGCTCGGTGTTTCTCATGTCCTTAGGTTTTGCAGGCATCCTCGTCGGCGCGGCGCGGAAGCAACTTCCTGGGCATTCGAAGGTCCGTGTCGAAAGCCCACCTGTGTAGAAGGGGATGGCCGGCTGTGAGTACGTCTGTGCCGTCGAGAGGTCGGCCCAGAAGATAATGGTCGTCTGCGAGAACGCTGTCCGTTCAGGTGATTTTCGGAACGGGATTGCCGTCCCAGGTAAACCGGTACGTCCTGTTCTTGCGGACGTTGCTGACGAGGGCTGGACGGAAGCAAGCGATGCACGTGCCGCCAACATGTCTGACGCTGGGATAGACAATACCCAATGAGCCGCGGTCCAGCAGCCGCTTAGAAAGCTCTTGTGAGGCGACATAGCTGTCGGGAGCAAGGACACGGGCAGAAGCCGAGGACTTACGGATATCATGAAAACTTCCGCTAAAGTCCGCCAGATAGTCGTCGTAGGTGACGCTGTCATCGAAACGGCCGATCTCGGCATATTCGGTGGACTTGTGAAAGATTATCTCTGCTTGCGCGGTTTTCAGCGCAAATCCTGCGTACCACGCTCCGCGATCGGGGCTATTGAAGCGTGACCCGAGCGGGTGAGCATGAGTGAACGTCGCGTTGATGACGTGGTAGTTGGGAACGCCGAACACCAACTCATGGCCATCGATTCCGGGAAGCAGTCCGTTTTCCCCCCACAGCCGTTCGTTGGTAGCTTGATCCAGATCGAACAAATCCTGCAAGTGCCGATCGTTGTCGGCGATCCTTGTAAGGACGCTGGCGAAATCGGGATTGTATTTGGAAGGGATCAGGCGATGCGTGTCGTTCTGACGAACTAAACTAACGGGCGGCAGAGTTCGCCGCACTCACATCCCTCCACTCACATGCCTCCACGTCGGGCGTCGAGCAAACGCCGGACAATTTGCATCGCTGGAACCCCGCCGCGCACCATGTAATCCAGCGGTGTTCGCCCGCTAAATATCCGATTGCTATTCGGCAGCCGGACCCACTCATCCGCCAGCTTCTCGCCATACAGAATATTGAGAGCTTTGAAAATGCCGATCAGGTATGAAATTCGGGTCAGAACATCGGTGTCGAGTAAACGTTCCGGCCGCTTTTTCCAGTTGTAATAAGGACCATTCGACACTCCGCCAAGAAGAGAGCGCGCGTCCTCGTCTCGAATGCTCCAACGGCCGGTTAGATTGAAAAACGCTTTAAGGGCTGAGGCGCTGAGGCGCTCTCGCTCGGATCGGGATATCAGGTCGATAAGAGGAGCGGGATCATAGCGGGTGGCCGGGTAGGCTGGTTTGGGCAGTAAGGGGGGCAGCTTAGTCTCCTGTTTAGGAGTTTAGTCGATATGGTTCAGGATAGCAAGTATGGAGCGCTGAGCCGGACAGATTTTCGAGAGTGCCCTCAATTCGGTGTTTGACCCCAAGGTGGAGAATTGGAGGAAGCATGAGTGGAATTCTAAACAAGTACAGCCGCGAGATTACCGGCCCGAAATCACAGGGGGCCTCTCAGGCCATGCTCTACGCAACCGGCCTGAATGAAAGAGAAATGCAAAAGCCGCAGGTCGGCGTCGCGAGCATGTGGTTTGAAGGCAACCCCTGCAACATGCACCTGCTCGATCTCGCGGCCAAGGTGAAAGAAGGCGTGAGAGCGGCTGGGCTGGTCGGAATGCGGTTCAACACGATCGGCGTCAGCGACGGCATTTCGATGGGAACGGACGGGATGAGCTTCTCGCTGCAATCGCGGGATTTAATCGCCGATTCGATTGAAACAGTAATGAGCGCTCAGTGGTACGACGCGAACATTTCTATTCCTGGATGCGATAAGAACATGCCTGGATGCGTGATGGCGATGGGCAGGCTGAACCGGCCGTCGCTGATGATCTACGGCGGCACGATCCGGGCCGGGCACATAGGAGCCCAAAAGCTGGACATAGTCTCCGCCTTTCAGAGCTACGGGCAATTCATCAGCCAGCAAATCACGGAAGATGAGCGGCAGCAAATTGTGCGGCATGCGTGTCCGGGCTCGGGGGCGTGCGGCGGCATGTACACGGCCAATACCATGGCGGCGGCGATCGAGGCGCTCGGCATGTCGCTCCCATATAGTTCGTCGACGCCCGCCGAAGACCCGCAAAAGCTGGAGGAATGCTTTCGAGCCGGTGCAGCGATCGGCAATCTGCTGGAGCTCGACTTGAAGCCGCGCGACATTATGACGCGCGAGGCGTTTGAAAACGCGATGGTGATGGTTTCGACTTTGGGAGGTTCCACAAACGCAGTCCTGCACCTGATCGCAATTGCCCGGACGATCGGCATTTCGCTAACCATCGATGATTTCCAGCAAGTCACGAATAAAACTCCACTGCTCGCGGATTTCAAGCCGAGCGGTAGTTTCGTGATGGAGGATCTGCATCAGGTGGGGGGCCTTCCTGCCGTCTGCAAAATGCTCTTGGCTGAGGGGCTGCTGAACGGTGACTGTATGACGGTGACGGGTAAAACGATGCGGGAGAATTTAAAGGACCTACCCACGCTCGCTCCGGACCAGCAGATTGTGAGACCGCTTTCAAACCCGATCAAGCCAACTGGACACATTCAGATCTTGAAAGGAAATCTCGCGCCTGATGGCGCTGTAGCGAAAATCACCGGTAAAGAGGGACTGCGCTTCTCCGGTCCCGCGAAGGTTTTCGATTCCGAAGAAGACATGCTGCATGCACTCGAGAAGAAGGAGATCGCCAAGGGGGATGTAATTGTGATTCGCTATGAAGGCCCGAAGGGCGGTCCGGGCATGCCGGAAATGCTTACGCCAACCTCCGCAGTGATGGGCGCCGGGCTGGGGAAAGATGTAGCGCTGATCACTGACGGGCGCTTCTCAGGCGGCTCGCATGGATTCATCGTGGGACACATCACGCCGGAGGCGCAGGAAGGGGGACCAATCGCGTTGGTGAAATCGGGTGAAATTATCACCATTGATGCTGAACGCAATCACCTTTCGGTGAATATTCCCGAAGAAAATTTGGAAGAGCGCCGGCAATCCTGGCGCATGCCTCCGTATAAAGCCACTCGCGGCACTCTCGCCAAGTACATCCGGCTAGTAAAAGATGCGAGTCAAGGCTGCGTAACCGATGAATAGATGCGCGTTTCTTCGCAAATAGACGGACCTCGGTACTATTTTCGTTGAAATAGTACCAGGAGAACTGCACTTTGGCTCTTCTTTTGCTAGCTTCGCAGACGAATCGGCGGAAGATTCACCATAACAGCGGTAAACGCAGTAATCCACGCCTAAATTGCGCGTAGCAGTATTAAGCGCCTGATCGCGTACCGTTCAAGGCATTTTCGGAGGAACAATGCGAGAACGCGGTATTCTTTTTGCCTTGCTGGCAGGCATGGGAGCGATGACCTATCACTCCGTGTCAAGTACTGGAACAGGCTCCCAATCACCAAGGACAGCGGAGGCGGTACCGGGGCCTCTTCATTCGGCTGAAGAAGACTTGTCGAAGACGTTCGACGCCTTCGACAAGCGCCGCCGATTCACGATAACGCTGACCGGCAATGGCGTGAATCTCAGCGCAAACCCAATAAAAGGTCTGCGCTCAACAGGGCAGCGCAACTCTTTCGATTGGGCTATCGCCATTGTGCCCGATCCGGAACACTCCAATTTGAAATTGGATTTCGATCGGGACGTAGAGGCGCTGCAACTTGCGGCCGCGCGGGCCCATTACCAGTTCGAACGATACTGGCTGCCTTGGAATACCGACGCTCAGTCACAAAAAGAGGGTTCCTATCTCATGCGGGCCGCATCCTCGAACTCCGGCGCGAAGAGCGGTGGATTCCTGATGGCACGCATCCCCGACAATCGGGCGAGTTTGCCCGGAGTGCTGCTATTTCGCAATAACGGATCGTATCCGCTGGCGCTCTTCCTGGTGAGTGAGAGCCCAACTGGCGGGATCGCCGCCGAGGAGTTTCGCGCAGCAGTCAGCCTCGGCAGGCAGCTTTCGGAATTAGGCTTACGCAAGGACGACCGTGTTTTGCGGCTGATCGGTCCTGGAATGTCGGGCAGTCTGGCCTCGCTGGGCACGTTGATCAATACGGAGAACCCGCCGTTTGGGGAGATAAACGTGCGCACTTGGACCGAGGACCACGCGTCGCACATTCAATTTCGCGAAGCGGTTGTAGATGCAAATGAAAGGCTTGAATCCAAACGCACGCTTCTCCATCTCGATTGCCACTTCAAGCCCATGCAAGTTGATTCCGTCCCAGCCATTCGCCGGCTGATTCGGTATGTCCGGGAAAGCTGGCGCGACGATTCACCGATCGTGCTTCTAACCGAGGAGGCCACCGCGTTTGGGAACGTGGACAAGTCGGCTATAGAAAGCGAAAAGACCAGTTTTGCTTGCGATTCCCTGCATGAGCCGGATTCAACCCCTCCATCGGAAGCACCGGAGGTAGGTGACCCTTACAAAAAAGTTTGGTCGATACCGTTCCCGCGCAATCTTTCGCAACTTCGGAACGCCAGTGAAAAGCAGGATCATGTACCTGGATTCGGCGACGATTCGCATCGCTCAGATTTACCGAGAAATGGCATTTTGATGTCTCTGAAGCAGGAAACGGAGACAGCTCTGGAAATTCCCACGTTTTCCAAAGAGCAAACACCGGTTTCTCAGGAATCAGTGTTGTTTACCATTGGAAGTCTTCTGAAAACAGGTGCTATTCACTATGTGGGAATTCTTGCAACTGATCCCCTGGATACGCTTTTCCTTGCCCGGTACCTGCACAAAGCCTCGCCAAACCTCCGCGTTTTCACTCTTGATGGGGATCTACTTTTCGAGCACGGATCGGATAGTTCCGATTACTCAGGAATACTGACGGTTTCGACTTACCCGCTGATTCCTTTGACTCAGGTGTGGGGTTCCGCGCAGCAAAAAACGGTTTACGCGTTTCCCGCAAGCACATCGGAAGCTGTTTACAACTCCACACTGGAAGTTTTGAGTACTCTAGCCGGCATCACGTCGTCCAAGGCGGAAATCTTGGCGTCAGTTAGAGACCGGCTGAATCCGTTTTCGGATTCAACCAAGCCGTCCTGGATCACTGTCGCAGGCAGGAGCGGCTTCGAACCAGTAGCCATTCTCACTGGCAACGAAGAGAAGACACCGGCGAGTCCGGTGAGCCGGCGTTTTCCACCTGAATACTGGCCAGGCTGGGGGTACGCCTTCATGGCGATGGTGGCTCTTTGCTTTGCATTCTGTGCGTTGATGCTGTTTGCCCGTCCGAATGGACGGCGTTCCATAGCACTGTTTTCTGCCCACCCGGATGAGTATTGTCCCGCTGTTAAGGAACATAAGGAACATGAAGGTGAGAACGATCCCGCAGGTTCTTACGATCCGGTTCCAAGGGCCTTCTACCTATTCTCAATCGGTGTCGGGCTAAGCGTGCTGCTATTAAGCTGGCTGGTTGTGCCGGCGATCATTCTCCAGTGGAACATCGATCCAAATCTTAACGCCCTTGAAAAAACCGGCGGCCTGCTCTTTTTAGCTGGAATTCTTATCGTACTTGCACTGCAGTTCGGCGTGGATGACCTTTCCGTGCTGCCGAAGCCACATGGCAGCTCCGTTGCAACTCCAAAATCAGGCGCAACCGGCAACGCAACAATATTGGCCTCGTTTGGATTTCTGCTAATAGGGGCATCGAACCTCCTTAGCTCCCCTGTTCAGCACGCGCAAACGTATGTGCTTCCGCGCTTGTGGGGTTTATTTTGCTTCGGCTCGTTCTGTATGGGAGCAACGCTTGCGGCATCAGCTCTTCCGTTCTGGAATATTGTCGAGGCGATCGCCCGGCGGAAACGGATAGCTCCTGAAGGCAAGAGTTACTCAAAAAAAGCCGCCCCCTACTTTTGGAGTGCGACTCTGATTCTGTTGATTTTCGCTGTGCTGATGACACTTTCCATTCGCACCATGGAGTCCGGCTCGCCGGTTCATTTTCTGGCGGCGTACCGATCGCTCGATCTCACCAACGGTGTTTCGCCACTTGTGCCGATCACTTTGTTGTTCGTGGCGGCAATTGCCTTGGCCTTCGTACAACTCAGACGAATGGCGTATTATGAGGACCGCCGGCCGGATCTTCCCAACATGGAAGGTGACGAATTCTGCCCGCGCTTGGACGCTATTGTCCGGGAGGTTCAGCGCAAGATTCGCAATTTGGAGTTTCACCCGGCGTATGGGGCAGCGCTCGTACTGCTCCTTATCGTGGCTTGGTGCGTAGTAACCGGCGCGGCGCAAACGCTCGAGACCCGGCCGCTCGAATCCGCGATGATGGCAGCGGTGATTGGCGTAGGGTCCTTCATTTTCCTGATCTGGATCCGTTTGGTATTGGTCTGGTCTGCCTTCAGCGAGTTTCTTCAACAGCTAGAGAGGCATCCCCTTCGCCAGGTGTTTAGCCTGTTACCGCGCGGCTTTATCTGGTCGCCGGTCTGGCAGGGCGGAGGGAAGAAGCGCACGCATGTCGCAATCACACGCTCCATCGAATGCATGCAGGCCCTGCAAAACCATCGCTTGACTCCGCAAGACCTGAAAGACGAAATTTCGAAAAACCTCAAAACCTCGGACAGCGATTCCCTGGCAGCGAACGCAAAGCGCCTGCTGGAAGCTTCCGCCGATCGGCGCCGGTTCTCTCCGCTGAGATACATGCAATTGGAAAACGCATTGAAGGGGGTCACCCAAGAAGGCGTCAAATACCTGCGGAGAACGAAATGGAACCGCGGCGATTATGAGCTTAAGACTGAACTGGCCTCGAAAGAAGAAACCAAAGAGGCGCTGCATACACCGCGGCCTGAATACCTGGAACAGGAGCCGATCACCATCTGCAGTGAGCTGGTTGCCTTTCGGTTTTTGGCATTCATCAACTTCGTCCTCTGGCACATAGACAATCTCGTCACGTACATCAGCATTGGATTTCTGCTGCTGGTTATCGCCCTCAGCTCTTATGCTTTTCGCGCGCGAACCATCATTGATTGGATGCTGGTTCTGCTGTTCGCAGTTTTAACGGCCGGCATTGTGATCGTGTTTGCTCAGGCGGATCGAGATGCCATCCTGAGCCGTATCAGCGGCACCGAAGAAGGCAAATTAGACCGGCACTTCTTCACTCATTTGATTTCCTACGGCGGCGTTCCAGCCCTCGTGCTGGTATCCACGCATTTCCCGACGATCGGGCGATTTTTCTTTTCGTGGGTGAAACCAGCTCTGGAAGCTATACACTAATTCGGCCGAAGGCCGGAGCGTGATGAGATGCCGGTCAGCGGAGTAAAGTGGATCATCCCATGCACGCTCCGAATCCATTGATCGCGGCCGGCGTTACTGCTTCGACCGCTCTGACCGATGCCGTCTACGTACTATTTACGTCGGCAGTTGCGGCGCGCAGGCGTATCTCCGCGGCGAGCTGGAGCAGCCTTTGGTACATGCTCTCGGCTTTTGCGGTGATTAGTTATACAGGCAACGCGGTTTACGTGATTTTCGCGGCTGCAGGCTCGTGGTTGGGCGCATTTGGCGCGGTGACCTGGCTCAACCGGATGGATAGCAGAACTGGCAAGCCCACGACCACATCGACAACTTTGCCCGATGTGGGCCGGCATTAAGCCCCAGCGTAACGCGGTGGATGAATGTCGGCGGGCATAGCCGCTTCGAGCGCTGCGCTCCCGCGGAGCAGCAGATCCTCCCGGAAGTGTGGTGTGGCAAGCTGAACAGCTTGCGGCAGACCTGCCGGATCGAGGCCCCAAGGGCAAGAGGCGGCCGGCAGTTTCGCCGCGTTGAAGATCCAGGTATACGGAGTCCAGTCGTACCATTCGGGATAAAGCGCCGGATCGGGCGTATTGATGTTGTGGCCTGCCGTGAAGGGCGCGATTGGCACGCAGGGCAGAAGCAGCAAGTCGTAATCGATAAAGAAGCGGATGAAGCTCTGCGCAAGCCGTACACGTTCCAACTGAGCCTGGCGTTCCACGGTGGCCGGCGTCATCATGCCGCGGCGCGCAGTCTCGATCAAGCCGGGGTCGAGCAGCGCCATACGCTCGGCGGACATACCGGCGGCCATTGCGGCGAAGGCGACCTCGCAGATCGTAACGTAAGCTCGGCGTATATTCCAGATCGGAGGGTCGACGTATTCGACGTAGGCGCCGGCATCGGCGAGCGCGCGCGCGGCCTGCTCGAGCGCCGTAAACTTCCAGGGTCCGGTAGGGATACAGCCACAGCTAGATGAGACAGCCACCCTCAAACCCGCTACGCCTCGCTTGGTTTCCGCCACGAAATCGGGCACAGCTAAACCAGCGGTGAAAGGATCGCTGCGGTCCGGCCTGCACATGATCGATAGAGCGAGAGCAGCATCCGCAACAGTGCCGGTGAGCGGGCCAATGGCAGTAATGTCGGGAGCTTCGCTGATGCCCGGAATGCGGCCGGTGGTCGGCTTAATGCCGTAGATGGCCGTAAAAGCAGCGGGAATGCGGATTGAGCCACCGCCATCGCTTCCGGTCGCGATAGGGCAGCAACCGGTCGCAACCGCAACTGCCGCGCCTCCCGAAGAGCCGCCCGGCGTTAGCTCCGGATTCCAGGGATTGCGTGTGACGCCCGTGAGCGGACTATCGGTAACGGCCTTCCAGGCGGAGTCGGGCATGTTGGTCCGGGCGAAGAAAACTGCACCGGCTTCGCGCAAGCGGGCCACGTGGGGCGCATCCTCGGTCAAGACGGGCGTGTGTTCGTTCGCGCGGCTGCCGGCCATGCGTGTCTGTCCGGCCACCGCCTGATTGTCTTTGATCGCGATGGGCACTCCGTCGAGAGGAGATAAAGGTGCGCCGCTAATCCAGCGGCGCTCACTCTGGCGAGCGGCGTCAAGCGCTTCTTCGCCGTAGAGTACACGGAACGGATTCAGTTCCGGCTGCACTTCGGCAGCACGGGCAAGGGTAGCGTGCAATAGTTCGACAGGCGACAGCGTGCGGCGCGCAAAATGTTCCGCCAGCTCATAAGCGGCTACAAAGAGAGTGCCGGTCAAGGGATGGGCCTCCGAGTCGAAGCGAAGTCTAGCAGATCGGATGAGAGCGGCGTGGCAACATAGCTTCTGTGCGAATCTTAGTGGCTTTTGCAATATGCGTTCTCTCGGCGGCCTCAGCGCAGCAGTTTTCACCAGACTTCTTCAGCGTGCCTCCGGCCGATGCGCCGGAACTCGCGGCACGAGGCAACTATCCGGTCGGAGTGCGAACGGTCGGACTTGTTCATCGAGGCCAAATAGACATCCTGAACTTCAATAAGCAAACCGGTAAGGCGCCTCTTTACGATCGGCCTCTGAAGATAGAAATCTGGTATCCGGCGGTGATCCCGCCCGGACAGCGGGAAGAGACTATTTACAGGATGCCCGTTCCTGGAGGACACGCAGTCAACGGGACAACGGTATTCGAGATTCACGATAAGGCTCTGCGCGATGCGCCGCCGCTCAGCGGCAAGCAGTTTCCGCTCTTGATCGTTTCGCACGGCTACCCAGGATCCCGTTATTTCATGAGCTATTTAACGGCGAATCTCGCTTCGAAGGGCTATGTGGTGGCGGCGATCGATCACACCGATTCCGTATTCGATGAGCAGAAGGGTTTCGAGAGCACTCTGCTGAACCGCTCCAACGATCAGCTGTTCGCGATCGATGCCCTTGATGACCTGGCGCGCAAGCCGGATCACTTTCTGCACGGGCTCGCCGACACAGCGAAGGTGGGGATAGTTGGCTACTCGATGGGCGGCTATGGCGCGCTCACGAGCGCCGGCGCGGGATATAGCGACACGAGCGCAGTGGTGAAGTTTGTCCCGGGAGGATACCTGAAAGACTGGGAGGCCGGCAGCGACACTTTTCAGAAGAAAGATCGAAATCGCATCAAAGCGGTGGTTGCGATCGCGCCCTGGGGCGAACAGCCGCCGTATAGCGCCTGGGATGCGCAGGGGTTGGCGGCGATTCGCATTCCTACGCTATTCATAGCTGGCGATCACGACGACGTGGCCGATTATGAGCACGGCATCAGGCCGGCTTTCGAACGTGCCGTGAACTCGGAGCGCTGCTTGCTGGTATATGAGAACGGTCGCCACAACACCGGGGCAAACCCAGCGCCGCCAGACGTACGGCTCCCTTATTCCACGCTCGAGGCGTTCGATGAGCCTGCCTGGCGAAAAGACCGCATTACGTCAATCAACCAGCATTTCATCACGGCATTTCTCGATTGGCATCTTAAGGGAGAGCAGGACAGAGCCTCCTATCTGCACGTGGGCCCGCAACATTCCAATGATGGGAAGTGGAGCGTCCCGGCGGGACAGAAAGATGATGGCGCTTTCAGCACGGGCAAGGATGCCGGAGGGAACGCATTCTGGAAGGGTTTTCAACGGCGTAGCGCTTTAGGACTTGAGATGTATTGTTCGGTGGCTCAAGGAGTGCGCTGAGAGCGGTTGCGCGATATCGACGTTGCCCCTATTTGGTTACTTGAGAATTCTTCGACAGCACTGTACGATTTGAACTAAGCTAGATATATGGCTATTCCGGCCAGCATTCGTCCGTCCTTGTTCGGCTCAGACTAACTGCGCTGCCAGCGCGGCCTTCTCTGTCTGCTGTTTCTATTAATCTGAGGTCGTTGACAATGCTAGTCGAAACTGCTGTAAATCCGTTGCTCCCTAATCTTGTGACTTCCCTGCCAGGACCGAAAGCGCAGGAAATCATCAGGCGGGATCATGCTGTACTTTCCCCTTCTTACACGCGCTGTTATCCGCTCGTGATGAAGCGTGGATGTGGCGCGACAGTCGAGGACGTGGACGGCAACCAATTCCTGGACTTCGCGGCAGGCATCGCGGTAGTGGCAACCGGTCATTCGCATCCGCGCGTGGTGAAGGCAATTCAGAAGCAAGCCGGCGAGTTTATCCACATGTCCGGCACCGATTTTTACTACGAGTCGATGGTGCGGTTAGCGGAACGATTGGCAGCGCTGGCGCCTGGCGAAATGGCGCACCGCGTGTACTTCGGCAACTCAGGGGCGGAGGCGAATGAAGCTGCCATCAAACTGGCCCGCTATCATACCGGGCGCGACAAATTCGTAGCTTTCTTCGGCGCCTTTCACGGGCGTACCATGGGCGCGCTCTCACTTACTGGCAGTAAGGTTACGCAGCGGCGTGCGTTTCATCCCTCGCTGCCCGTTTATCACATACCGTATCCCAACATCTATCGGCGCGATCCCCGAATCACTGAAGCGAAACATGCCATTGATTGCGTGAAAGTCCTGGAAGATCAGCTTTTCAAAACCATTCTTCCGGCCGAGGAAGTCGCTGGAATTTTCGTCGAACCCGTCCAGGGCGAAGGCGGTTATCTGGTTCCCCCGAAGGAGTTCCATCAGGAATTGCGGCGCGTAGCGGATAAATATGGCATCCTTCTGATCCATGACGAAGTGCAATGCGGCATGGGTCGCACCGGCAGGATGTTTGCTTCCGAGCATTTCGGCGTCGTGCCCGATATCGTGACGGTCGCCAAGGGTATCGCGAGCGGAATGCCTCTTTCGGCGACCATCGCAAGGGCCGATATCATGAACTGGCCTCCCGGAGCGCATGCTTCGACCTTTGGCGGCAACCCCGTTTCGATCGCGGCAGCATTAGAGACCTTGGATCTCTTAGAAGAGAGTCTCACGAGCAACGCGGCCGAGATGGGTGCTTACATTCTAAGACGTGCTCGAAATTGGCCGGAGCGCTTCCGCTACGTGGGCGATGTGCGAGGGATTGGCCTGATGATCGGCATCGAATTTGTGCTCGATCAGGAGACGAAAGAGCGCGCCCCGCAGCTGCGCGACCGGCTGGAGTTCCTGGCTTTTGAGCGCGGACTGCTCGTTTTAGGCGCCGGGCCGAACAGCATTCGGCTATGCCCGCCACTCCTGATCAATCGCGAACAGGCGGACTTTGCGCTCGATACACTGGAGCAGTGCCTGCAGGCATTGGAGAAGTAACCGAAGCCGAAACAGCCTCCGCGCAGACCCGAAACGTGCGGCAACTGCCTGTTATAGATGTGGGATGTGGGCTTAACAAGTACCCGGGCGCGATCGGTATCGACCGGAACCTGAATACCCGCGCCGACGTAATAGCGGATCTCGACCAGTACCCCTTTCCCTTCGCGGATAGCTCGTTCAGGGAGGTGCGAGCCATTCACGTAATCGAGCATGTCTCCGATGTGATTCGCACGGTAGAAGAGTTTCACCGGCTACTCGAACCGGGTGGGCAGGCCGTCATTGTGACACCGCATTATACGGATTTCAGTTCTTTCTGCGATCCCACGCATCGCTGGCACCTGAACAGCTTTTCTCTAAAATACTTCGGCGAGGATCACGGCGGCTACGGGTACTACTCCCCAGCAAAATTCAGGGAGATTTTTGTGCATGTACGCCTACTTGCCCTGTGGAGATATCTAGGATTTGAATTCCTGGTCAATGAGTCTCGCCGGTTCCGGCGTTTCTGGGAGTTTTACCTCTGCTATCTCATTCGAGGCAAGGTGATCGAATGGCATCTCATGGCGCTGAAGTAAAACGAAGCGGCTGGTCCCTCCTGCCGACGCAATTAGTCTGGAAGCTGAGCGATTCCGCGCGCCAGAATCGCGAGCAGAAACTGCTTTCTCCGGAAGCGGCGCTCGGCCGCAAAGGCGAGGATCTCGCACACCGATATTTGCGCAGTTCCGGTTACACAGTAGTAGCGCGCAATTACCGGCCCGGCGGCGATAGTGAGATCGACATCGTGGCGCGCGAGGGCGCGACGCTCATCTTTGTAGAAGTAAAATCGCGCAGATCGGCAGAATTTGGAAGCCCCGACCGCGCCATCGATCAAGAAAAACAGCGCCGCATTCTGCGAGCGGCCAGAAGCTTTGTCACTCGCTCGGGAGACTCCTGGAGCAACGTACGCTTCGACACGGTGTCGATCGTATTCACGCAACCGGTCGCTATCTCTCACCATCGCGACGTGTTTTTTCAAGGCCGGGCGCAGGGCGGGGAAGCGTTAAACCCGGGAGCGAACTCGCTCAGCCAGTATTGAAGCGCATCCGTGTGCCTAGTGATTTAGCTCAGGTGAGCAACAATCTAAAGAGCGAGAACAAACAATGGGATTTGAACAGTATCACGAGCCCGCGCAAGAATTGCCGGAAGAGACGCGTACGTTTGCCCGCATGATCGCCTCGCTGGGCGAGGAGGCCGATGCCATCAACTGGTATGAGCAACGCATGGCGCTCGAAAAGGACAAAGACGCGAAAGCCATTATGGAGGACGCTCAGGGCGAGGAGTTCAAGCATTTCGGCATGGATTTGGAATTTCTCCTCAGGCGGAAACCGAAATGGCAAGGGATTCTGAAGGGCATTCTCTTTCAATCCGGAGATATCGTCAAGCATGGCGAAGCGGCTGAAAAAGAAAATGATTAGCTAACTCAACAGCTAGCCCGTTTTGCGCAAGTAATTAGAAGCCCTCCCAGACCAGAGCCGGGAACGTGGACTGTGCGCGGAATCCTACCGACTCATAAAGACGTATCGCATCGACATTGGAGGACGTAACAGTGAGGCTCATCGCTGTGCAACCCGCCTCTGTCATCCGCACCAGCGAATGCCGCAGCAGTTCGTAGCCGAGGCGTGCGCCGCGAATGGCGGGCAAGATGCACAATTGCGTAACGTGCCCTGCATGAGCCGAAACCAGGCTGGCCAGACAAACGCCGCATACCCGGCCGCTTCTGTCGTCCACCGCAACCGTTGACGAAGCTGCGGAAAAGGTTCCGCATCCTGGGTACTTCACGATATTCGTCAGAAAGTGACGAGCACCGGGGATGGTTCGGTATTGGTCGTTGATTTCACTATCGACATGTCCCCGGTAAGCAGCGGAAACGAGATGCGCGATCTCCTCCGAAAAGCGCTCGGCCCACGGATAAAACGTCACATTGATTTCTGGAGATTGCGATTTCAGGTTGAGAGCGGCCGTGCGGCTAATCTCCATAAAGCAGCGATCATGCCGTGACAGGTGGCGGCTGAACGGAAGCGGCTGGGTGAGCGGCATGCGGAGCATCATGAGCTGCGATTCGATCCGGCGGATCCCTGAAGTAAGCATCAGGCCCTGCACCGTTGCGCCGAGCAGCATCATTTCGTTAATGGAGCTCGCGTATTCTCTTCGCAGGAAAAAATCGCCAATCAAACCCTTCCTGCCTTCGCAGACGTGATAGGTATAGCCCAGCACGTTCTTACCCGCGGTCAGCGCGTACCCGTACAAAGCGTGAATCTGAAGAAAGCGCCGGAGAAGATCGGCCGACGGACGAAAATCCCAGTTGAATTGCTTATCCCACGCGCCGATCTCCTCTTCAAACAGAGGATCCAGATCACTGGCGGACAAAGTCGAAAGCTCAACCACCTCGGGCAACCGAATTTGAAGGCGCGCCGACATTGCTGAGATTATACGTGGACTTCGGCCAGCGCACTCGTGTCGTTTACGTTTTGCTTCCGAAGCACTTGCCCAATCCGCCTGGCCGCCTCGCGAGTGCGTTCCTCGTCCTCGATCAAGCTAAACCGTACGAAGCCTTCGCCCATCGGGCCAAAGCCCATACCCGGCGATAGCGCCACGTGCGCTTCTTTCATCAGCAGCTTTGTAAACTCGAGCGAGCCCATGCTCTTGAAAGGTTCCGGGATCGCAGCCCATAGGAACATCGTCGCTTGGGGCGGATCCACCGGCCAGCCCGCAACATGCAACCCTTCCACCAACCAGTCGCGCCTGTCTTGATACAACGCGCAAATTGTCCCGGGGGCATCGGCGCATTCGCGCAACGCTGTTACTGACGCGATCTGAATCGGTTGGAACATACCGTAGTCCAGATAGCTCTTGATGCGCGTCAAAGCGGAAACCAGTTTGCGATTACCCAGGCAAAAGCCAACCCGCCAGCCCGCCATGTTGTAGCTTTTGGTCATCGAATAAATCTCGACGGCATAATCCTTGGCGCCTTCGACTTCCAAAATGCTGGGCGGACGGTAGCCGTCGAAGCCAAGCTCGGCATACGCAAAATCGTGAATGACGTAGCTGCCGTATTCTCGCGCGAGATCGACTACTTCCTGCATGAATTTCAGATCGACACAGATCGTGGTCGGATTATGCGGAAACGAAATCAGAATTAGCTTGGGCTTCTTCGCGGCAGTTCGGTAATGCTCTTTTAACCCCGCCAGGAAGGTCACTGCGTCGGGCATTGGCAGCATTTGCGCATCGCCTTCCGCCAGAATCACGCCGTACTGGTGTAACGGATACGCGGGATTTGCCGCAAGCACGGCATCTCCGGGCCGGATCATCGCGTAAAGCAGATGTGCGAGCGCGTCTTTCGCGCCCATCGTTACGATGGCTTCAGTTTCAGGGTCGAGCAAGATGCCGTACTGCTGGCGATAGCGCTCTACGATTGCGTTCCGCAGGTCAGTGATCCCGCGTGAAACCGAGTAACGATGATTCGCAGGATTCGGCGCCGTTTCAATCAGCTTCGCAACCACCGGCTCCGGCGTGGCCCCATCCGGGTTTCCCATTCCCATATCGATGACGTCGATCCCGCTCGCCCGCATCTTGTCTCGCATGTCATTGATGACCGCGAAAACGTACGGAGGAAGCTTTTGAATGCGGTAAAACTCTTCGCTAGGAGGCAGCGGCATATGCCATTAGTGTAGGACGACACCGTTCATCTAATCGCAACAGAGTCGCTTACCTGGCCCCAACCGCGCGGACGGCGCGCACCGGCAGCAGAATGATGGCTTCCACTAAAGCCAACGCGCCGTGTACCGCGATGCCCGCGATCCGGAATGGTAGCAGGAGCAGCCATATGATTGGATAAAGCACGAGCGCAGCCAGCGCCAGCGGCCAGCAAAACAGTAACAGAAGACACCAGAGAAGAAAAGTAAGCAAATTGCCCTCTCCGGAGATTACGCACATCGCAGCTTATGCGTTCCGTGCGAAATTAATGGCCAGCCGAGTCCTGCCGGGCCTGCCGGAACGGAGCCGTTTTCGGATTTAAAGGATTCCAGGCTGGTGCTTTCGGATCGTTAGCCATGTCGATCAGCCCCAGAGCAATCATGCGATCCACTCGCGCCATATTGTCGTAATCGATCTTCTGCCATTCGTCCCCCAAGCCGTGATAATCGGGATAATCGAATGCGACCGACAGGCTGTGGGCAGGCACGCCTTGTTCGGCAAGCGCGTCGTTATCGCTGCGTGTGAAGTAGGCATCGCTCGCTTCTTTATCTTTGTAGACTCTTATACCCGTCTGCCGGCCGGCGCGCTCCAGATAGTTGGTTACCTCCGAATAATCGTACCCGGTGACGCTCGCTGTGTTCACTTGCTTCCCATTCGTTGAGTCGGTGCGTCCGATTTGTTCCAGATTTATATCTGCCACTGTCTTCGAGATGGGAAACACTGGATGCTTCGCGTAATACTTCGACCCCAATTCGCCGCGCTCTTCGCCAAAGAACGTCATGAAAACGATCGATCGTTTGGGATGGGGATTGAGCCTGGCTAATGCGCGCGCGATCTCCACAACCGACACCGTTCCGCTGCCGTCGTCATTTGCTCCGTTATAGATGTGATCACTGCTGTCTTTAGATGCTGCAGCCATGCCTTTCGCGGTCTCGGTTGTGCCGATGTGGTCATAGTGCGCGGTAAGGAGAACGCAAGTATCCTTCAGTCTCGGATCGGAGCCTCGCAGAATGGCAATGACGTTCTTTACCGTTACGGTATGATCGTCCGGGGCGGGAACATTCATGCTCGCGGTCTTGATCTGCGCTGCGCGATCCTGATGCTCCAATGTCTCGCGCAGTTCAGGGTCCGCGACCAGCACGATTGGTGGGGCGCCCCGACGTGCATCTTCGGCCGGCAATAGTCGAGACTCAGGGAGCGGGAGCTGCGATTCCCTCACTAGGATTTCTATTAGGGCTTTTGAAGATTCGACCGCTCGATTGAAAGACCTGGTCTTCATGTACTCCGCCGCCCTTTTTTCCTGGGGAACTTTTCGGTAATCCGTCGACAGTGCCAGAACGGCTTTACCGGTCACGTCGATCTTCTTAAGAGCTTCGGCATCCGCATCCGGAAATACCACTACGGGAACACGATCGATCCGCGCAGCTTGTTCTGTCTCATAGATCTCGAGTGACTTTGCCGGAATCTCGATGGCTCTCGAGCCTGTGTTGAGCGTCATGCCCGAGTCGGGCTTTGGGTAATGGCGATCGATCATCGAGGCAGTCTGAAAATAATCCTGATCCCCTCCCGGCTCGAGGCCGGCAGCGCGAAACCTGGATGCAATGAACTCAGCTGCCACTTCCAACCCCGGTGACGGCGTGTACCGGCCCTGCAGCGTGTCGGAAGCAAGGAATGAAAGATCGCCCTTTAAATCGCCGGGAGCTATCGAATTAAGAATCGTCCGAATTCTTGGTGAGAGGACAGCCGGGCTGTCCGCTTGAACGGCTGGACCTGCTGGCAAATAAGATGCCGCGAAGCAGGCCGCCAGAAAGATACCAACCGCTTTTGAGATTTTCAAACCGGAGTATAGCGAAAACGCGTAAGCGCCTGACGCGTCTGTCTATGTTAGTCTAGCGGGATATTGATGAGCCTCACCAGGAAGAAGTCACTTGGCGCGCTGCTCGATCAGGCCAGTCACAGCAATCTCAAGCGGACCCTGACCGCGACTAGTCTTGTGGCCTTAGGTGTCGGCGCGATCATTGGCGCTGGCTTGTTTGTCCGCACAGCCGCCGCGTCAACCCAAGATGCGGGGCCTGCCGTGGTCGTCTCATTTATTATCGCGGCCGTCGGATGCGCCTTCGCGGGTCTTTGTTACGCCGAATTCGCCGCTATGATTCCCATCGCGGGTAGCGCCTACACCTACGCCTACACCACCATGGGTGAGTTCGTGGCCTGGATCATTGGCTGGGCTCTCATATTGGAGTACGCGCTGGGAGCGGCCACTGTGGCAATTTCCTGGAGTGAATATTTGAACTATTTGCTGGGCCGTTCTATACCCTTCGAATGGTGTCATTCGCCGCTACAGACATCTACCACCGGTGTGCATGGCGTGGTGAATATTCCCGCTCTTTTCATCGTGCTGCTGCTCACCTTGATTCTGATCAAAGGAACCCAGGAATCGGCCACCGTAAACGCCATCATCGTGGCCATCAAGGTCGCGATCGTCATCGTCTTCGTAGCGGTGGGATGGCATTTCGTCAGCCCGGCGAATCTGACTCCCTACACCATCCCGGCTGATATTCCGGGGCATGCAGGCGCCTTTCAACATGGCTGGGGCGGCGTACTGGGCGGAGCTGGGATTGTCTTCTTTGCCTTTATTGGCTTCGACGCGGTTTCGACCGCCGCCCAGGAGACCAAGAAACCGGGGCGCGACATGCCCATCGGCATCCTCGGATCGCTTGCCGTCTGCACCCTACTTTACATCCTCTTTGGATACGTGCTCACCGGCGTTTGCAATTGGAAAGAGTTTGCCGTAGCCGGGAAAGAAGCTTCCGTTGCCTACGCGGTGGAGCATTACATGCCTGGCTTCCACTGGCTCGCTACTGCTATCACGATTGCGATCCTGCTGGGATTTTCGTCCGTCATCCTGGTGATGCTGCTCGGCCAGAGCCGCGTCTTTTACTCGATGGCAACCGACGGGCTGCTGCCAAAGCTTTTCGCCGACGTACACCATAAATTCCGCACGCCATATAAGTCAAACATTATTCTGTTCTTTTTTGTGGGAGCTTTCGCGGCGATTGTGCCAGGCGATGTGACGGGTGATTTGACTTCGATCGGGACTCTGTTTGCATTCGTGCTGGTGTGTATCGGGGTCTGGATTATGCGCCGCAAGGAACCCGGACTGCATCGCCCATTTCGCACGCCATTCGTGCCCGTCTTCCCCTTACTCGGCGTGCTGGTTTGCGGCGGAATGATTGTTTCCCTCGATCACCGCACTCAGCTCACGGCATTTCTCTGGATGCTGATTGGCCTCATCGTGTACTTCTCTTACGGCCGTTCCCACAGCCAGCTCGCTTCACCGTCAGTCGAAAGCCCTGCGGGCGTTAGACGTTAGAGTTAGCGAACAGCTTCAAGGCGGACTATCAAATTCGCCTCTTCGCAGACACATCCCAGAGAGTTTGCTCTCACAGCTACACCAACTCGGTCCGGCAACTGTCCGGGGATTAGGCGTCGCCCCAAGTACAGTCATTAGCATGAAAATTTGTTTAGCGAGGCCCTCCGCATTGATATCGATTCTCCGGCTGGCTGTAGTCGTCTTCCTTCTGACGAAAGATTCGTCATTGCCCTTGCAAGCACTAGGCGGCACGAGTACCCGATACGTGTGGCAGCAGTCTTATTTCTTGTCCGCGCTCTGCGCCGAAAGCTGGATTTGAAGAATGGCGGACTCCCGCGCAGCCTCGGCCCATTCCGAGTGGTCTTGCCTTCTCACTGAAACTTTAAGTTCTGGTTATCAACGTCTTTGAAGACCATTATTGTCGGCCCGGAAGTGCCACTCGTGTTCAGCAAACTGCCGGTGATCACGTTGCCGGTCCTCGCTATATTTTGCGCGAGAGGCCCATACTGCGCGTTATACCCGCTGGCAAGCGTGGTGAGCGTAAACCGGCCGGCTATGGCGGTGGGTGTAAGCGCGAGGCCACCTCGGGCTGGCGTGGGAAAGCCAGAAAGCCCCGCTGGCACATGCTACTCGGGCTTTCGACTTGCGTGTCCGGTCCGAAGAGCATATCAGAGCAGGGCTCAGATCTTTTGAGTGACGGGTCTCATTCTTGAGACGTGTTTTCCACGCCCGCGTGCGCATCTGAGGCTCGAGGGACACGGGACAGGCTGTCAAGTTTAACCCGCCAGGTTTAAAGTTTTTCTAACCGTTCCGCGCTCCGCCTGAATTTTTTCCTGCAGCAGCATGATCGAGTAAATCAGTTGCTCGGGACGCGGTGGGCAGCCCGGCACAAACACATCTACGGGGATGATCTGATTCACGGGCACGAGCGCATAATTGCTGAAAACGCCGGTCGAGGTCGCGCAGGCGCCCATCGAAATCACCCACTTCGGCTCGGGCATCTGTTGATACAGGCGGCGAATTACCGGGGCCATTTTATTTGACACGCGCCCGGCGATGAACATCAAGTCCGATTGGCGTGGCGAACCTCGCATTACCTCCGCACCAAATCGCGACACATCGTACCGCGACGCCATCATCGACATCATCTCGATCGCGCAGCAGGCCAGCCCGAAGCTCATCGGCCAAATGGAGTTCTTGCGCGCCCAATTCAGCGCATTATCGAGCGTGGTTGTGACAACGCTCTCTTTGATGAGCTCTGTGTCTTCCTCATCGATACGGGCAAAGAGTCCCGCCGGCTGGCTGATATCGAACTTTTCGGCGTCGCCCACGCCTCGATTATCCCATGTGCGCTGCTCACGCTGGGGACGCCTCTAGAATCAAAGTCAGCATGCCCGTACCCGAGATCCGCTTCGAATCGGCCGTCAACTACGACGACGCGCTGTGGCGCGCGGCCGCCGAGTCTGCTATCGACAGCAGCTACTGGGACATCTTCGGGCGCCAGCACCACGTCAGCCGCGAAGCTTTGCAGAGCATTCTGCAGTCGCTCGGCTGGGACACGAGCTCGTTTGAAGCGATCGAAGCTGAACGCCGCAGGCGATTCGTCGAAGCCGCGCAAGCCGGCCTGCCGAATACCTCGGTCGTGAGTGAAAACGACAAATGGGTTGCGCTTTCAATAGCCGGCCGGGAAGATAGCTCAATCGGTTACGAGATTCGCCTGGAAAATGGTCAAGTATTCGCCGGAACCGTCGATGTTCACCAGCTTCAGCCAGTAAGCAGCCTCCTTTGTGATAGCCAGCGCTGGTCTGCTTACCGCCTCGACTTGCCGGTCGAGCTCCCGCTCGGTTACCACGAACTCTTTGTTTCAGTCGACGGGAGAGCCGCCGGGAAATCCTATCTCATCGTTTGCCCAGACCGCGCTTATCTTCCACCAGATCTGGCGAGCGGCGGACGAACCGCCGGTTTCAATGTTGCTCTTTACGGCCTGCGCTCCGAACGTAATTGGGGCTGCGGCGATTTCTCCGATCTCAAAGTGCTCATCGATTGGGCTGCGAAAGATGTCGGCTTCAGCTTTATCGGTCTTAATCCGCTGCACGCGTTGCACAATCGCGCGCCTTACAACACCAGCCCTTACCTGCCGCTCTCGATGTATTACAAGAACCTGATCTACATCGATATCGAAAGCATTCCCGAATTTAAGTCGTCCGTCTGCGCGCAGAAGCTCTTTTCCTCAGCTCGCATCCAGAACAAATTACAGCAACTCCGCGATGCCGAGTTTGTCGAGTACTCGGAAGTCGATCGCCTGAAGCGCCGCTTTCTCAAACTGCTCTATCGCGAGTTCAGACGCGCTCAAAATCCCGGGCGTCGGCGTGCGTTTGCGTCCTACTGCCAGCGTGAAGGCGCACTCCTCGCACGATTCGCTCTCTACAGCGCGCTAGATGAGGCGCTACACAAGCAGAATCCCGATCTCTGGACGTGGCGTGATTGGCCTACGCCTTATCAGGATCCCGCTTCACCTGAATCCCAGTCCTTCGCTCGCGAACACGCGCGCTCCGTCGAATTCTATCAATACATTCAATTTATTCTGGAAGCGCAGCTTGCATCGGCTCAGCAGCACGCGAAACAAAGCGGGATGCCGATCGGTCTCTATCACGATTTGGCACTTGCCGCCGACAACTTCGGCTCAGACCTTTGGGCCTACCGCGAGCACTACATAGCCGGTTGCCGTGTCGGCGCTCCGCCGGATGATTTCTCGCCACAAGGCCAGGACTGGGGCTTCCCGCCCCCCAACAAGGAAACTCATCGCTCGGAAGGTTACCAACTCTATCGCGAAAGCATTCGCAAAATCGTCCGCCACGGCGGCGCTCTGCGCATCGATCATGTGATGCGGCTCTACCGGCTCTTCTGGGTTCCGCCAGGAATGCCGCCCTCCTCGGGTGCATATGTCCGCGATTACTCGACGGATCTTATGCGCATTCTCGCGCTAGAAAGCGTGCGCAGCGGCAACATCGTTATCGGCGAGGATCTCGGCACTGTCACGGATGAAATGCGCGATCTTTTTACCCGCTTCGGAATCCTCAGTTACCGCCTCTTTCCCTTCGAAAAGAACTACCGCACCGGCGAGTTCAAGAGCAGCTTCGAATATCCCCGTCAGGCCCTGGTCTCATCGAGTACTCACGATTTACCTACGCTGGCCGGTTTTTGGCAAGGTCGTGACATCCAGGCGCGAACGGAAGCTGGGCTGACCGACGAAGCCGGTCGCCGCAGCCAAATCCAGGATCGCCAGCGTGAGAAGCAACGCATGCTCGACAGGCTCCACGCCGAAAACCTGCTGCCCGCCGGCTTCACCCGCGATGCCTCTGGCCTGAATAATCTCGACGGCGACTTACACAATGCGGTGATCGGCTTCCTGGCACAGGTTCCGTCTCTGCTGCTGCTCCTCAACCAGGAGGATTTCACCAAAGAAATGAATCAGCAGAATCTGCCTGGCAGCACGGCCCAATACCCGAACTGGCAGCGCAAGATGCGCGCGCGAGTGGAAGAACTAACCGCCAGTTCGATGAAGCCCTACAGCGAAATGTTCGCCCACCATCTGCGCCGCACCAACCGCGCTTGAAGCGGAGCAGGCGATTTCGGTCAAGCGGTCTGCTTGCTGCTCTAATACTCTGTATACGCAAAAAGACAGGGCCGAGTATTTTCGACAGTAATCTCTTAATGCAATCGTGACAAATTACCTTTAGAGTGAATAGTTAAGGGTGTATTCAAGGGAGGTAGTTTTGCGCTTTTACCTACGCTGCTTTTTTGCACTCACACTGACAATCGGGTTTTGTTTGGGCGTTAGATCTGTTTGCGCACAACAGGTGCTCGGCTCCGTAACCGGAACTGTAAAGGATCCGGCCGGCGCCTCGGTTCCCGATGCAGCAGTAAGCGTTCGAAACATCGCTACCAATTTGCTGGTGGCAGCCGCAACCAAGTCGAACGGCTCCTACGTAATTTCGAATTTGCCGATTGGTGCCTACGAAGTCTCGTTCTCAAAACCGGGCTTTGAGACGGAAACTCACACCCAGATCCTGGTACAGGCTGATCGGACCACCACGGTAGATGGCTCACTCAAAGTTGGCAAGCAGACTACCACCGTCCAGGTGACCGCCACTCCGCTGATGAATCAGGTAGACACCACGAACGGGTACGTGGTCGACAAACTCACCATCCAGCAAACCCCGCTCGGCACCGGCAGTTTCACGCAACTGGCGATTCTTGCCCCGGGCGTGCATGCCGATTTCTTAGGTGGGTCGGGCAGTAATGCTGGGCTGGGCAATCAGGCCATCTTCGCGAATGGCCAACGCGACTCGAGCAACAGCTTCTCTCTGAACGGCATCGGCACCAACAACCTGTTCAACGGAAATTCCACCAGTCAGGTCGGCGCGAATCGATTTGTATTAAACACCGGAGAGAGCTTCGGCGCAGGCGGAAGCATTAATACCAGCACCTCCGTCTATGGCGCGATCGGCCAGGCTCTCCCGACTCCCGCGCCAGAGAGCATTCAGGAAGTAAGCGTCAACGCCGCCATGTATGACGCTTCGCAGGGCGCCAACAGCGGCGCGCACATTTCCGTCATTACGCAGTCCGGCGGAAACGAGCTACACGGCCAGGTCTATGAACACTTCCAGAACAGCTTCTGGAATGCTGCACCGTTCTTCTACAACTCCGACCCGGCAATCCCGTCCAACCAGAAGGTTCCGTTCCTCAACCGAAACATGTTCGGAGCGACTTTGGGCGGCCCTATCAAAAAGAACAAGCTCTTCTACTTTGTTGCTTATCAGGGCGCGCGTATTGCTGACGGCGCTCTATCCACCCAGAATGTAACTGTACCTCTTGGGCTGACCAGCGATCGCTCGGCGGTTGGTCTGGCGGCGGCCGCAAACAATAGTTTTTCTGGAAGCAATGTCTTACCTGGCCAGGTCACGCCTCAGGCTCTCCAAATAATGAATACCAAGCTAAGCAACGGGTCTTATCTCATTCCGAATCCCACCATCACAGATCCCGGCCTGGCAACCCAGCTTGGTTACGATGCTACGACGCGCGGCCCCAACGCTGAATCTACCGTAAATCAGGGCAACGCCAACGTCGATTACATCTTCAGTGACAAAGACCGCGTAGCCGTCAAATACTACATCCAGGACGATCCCACGACAAATCCCTTTGGCTACAACAATAACGCTCTCGGATTTCCCACCCAGCTGGCGGCGGGCAGCCAGGTGGGTTCGGTCGACAACACGGTCATCCTGACGCCTTCGCTTACCTGGCAGCAGCGCGCCGGCTTCACTCGCCTGAGAGCGTACGCTACCACTTCGCAACCGTTTTCAGCCAGCGACTTCGGTATCAATCTCTTTGGCGCGAAAAACTTTCCGACCATCTCCATGGACACCGCCGACGAGACTCTCGGCAATGGATTCGGCTTCGGCACTCCGACGAGTTTCGGCAACGCGGGCATGTTTCAGAACCAATGGGAGTATGGAACAACGCTGAGCTGGACTAAGGGCCGCCACACGGTTTCCTTTGGCGCACAGTGGGATCATACGCAACTCAACATCATCAACAACGATGACCAAACCGACGTGATCGATTTCAAGACCTTCCCGGATTTCCTGATGGGCAATGTTCGACCGGGCAACAATTCTGTATCCTTCGCTGGGACAAGCAACCGCTATTACCGGTCCGACACGGTAGGCGCATTCGTCAACGATAATTACAAGCTAGCGAGCAATCTGACTCTCACGCTCGGCCTCCGCTGGGACTACGATGGGCCGCTGAGCGAAAAATATGGCCGTCTTACCGCCTTCGACGCGAATACCTACCAGTACGACGCCGCTAGCGATACCATCGTCAACTCGGGATTGCTCGTCGCCGGCAATAACAAGACTTTCGGGACTCCGGGTGCCAATAACTCGCTGGTGAACGCCCGGCAATGGGTTCTCGAACCGCGCATCGGCATCGCCTATAGCCCGACGCCAAAGATCACTGTGCGGACCGGCTTCGGCATGTACGCGGACCGCGGCGAGTTCTTCAGCGAACTCTCGCCTAGCGCGGGAAGCGGCTACAACGGGCCTTTTGGCGTCACCCTCGCCCCTCCCTTTGTCACTCCTATCTTCGCCTCACCGGGCGCGACCTTTGCCAATCCCTTCGGTACCGTTCCTCCTGCGCCGCCTCCCGGAAATCCCGCCGCGTTTCTCGCTCTTCTCCCGAATCTGAGCCAGACGGCAACCCAGAACTTCCCCCCCGGAAACCTCTTCGGTCCCTTCAATTTCGGCGGCTATAATCCCAACAATAAGTTGCCCTACTCGGAAAATTGGACTTTCGATATCCAGTACCAGCCCGCTAACAATTGGCTGTTCAGCATCGGCTATGTTGGCAACCACAGCCTGCATCAGATACTGCCCATTCCGTTCAACCAACCACTAATAGCCACCCCCCAGCATCCGGTAAACGGCGAAATCTATTCCTACGGTTTCAACCAGAATGGGTATGAGCCACTCGCGACCTTTACTGGCGGCAATACCGATGTACGTGTTCCCTACCTCGGCTACGGTCCAAACTCCGTCTACTACACAGCCGAAGGCATCGCCTGGTATAACTCATTGCAGCTGGAAGTTCGCAAGCGGCTCTCCTTCGGATTGCAGTTCACTGCGACCTATACCTGGTCTCACTCGCTAGATGAGCAGAGCGGGCTCGGTTTGTTCTACACAGGCAACGATCCGTCCAATCCAAAATCCGGCTATGGCTCTTCGGATTTCGACCAGCCGCACGTGGCCCTGGTTAATTTCACTTACCAGATACCCAAGCTGACCTCACACCGGGGGTTGAGCAGTTTCATCGATGGCTGGAACCTCAGCGGCCAGATTGTCGCCCAAAGCGGCCAGCCTTATAGCGTCTACGATTACTCCGGGTCCGTGGCCAGCATTTATTACTCCACCTTCGATTCAATCACCAACCCGATCGTGCCACTTAAGCCCGGTGTTTCCTCCGCTCAGGCTCAGCTGCAAGGAACCACGGGCGTAAACGCTGGCCGGCCGGTACTGGACTCGAATGCCTTTTTTCCGCAGTTCCTTGCTCCAGGCCAAAATGGCGCGCCACCCTGTGATGCGTTCGCTCAATCGACGGGCGGTTGCGATTACTATGAATCGGCTTTCGGGAATGGCGGAAGGAATCTCTTCCGCGGCCCTTTCCAGACGCGCTTCGACGTCTCGGTTGGCAAGACCTTCTCGCTTAGTGAGCGTTTCAAACTGCGCTTTAACTTCGACGCGTTTAATGTCTTTAATCACGCCAGCTTCGATACTCCGAACAGCAACGTGCTGTTCTTCCCCAGCTTCAGTCCGCCGCCCTCCGTCCCGCCCGCGGGGAGCTTGGGCCTAATTCAGCACACCATCGGCAGCCCGCGCTTCTTGCAAGCCGATCTGCACCTGACGTTCTGATCAGAGAGTGGAGCTAAAAGCTCCGTAATCAGAAGTGGAGCTGAAGCTACAAGGACTGCGGTGAACAAATACCGCGGAGCGGTTATTTCCCACACGCATAGGCATGGCTACCTGTATTTGCTGCAAAAAGCCGGGGCGCTGCCGCGATCGAGCAAAGAACAGCTGCGCTTGATCTCATCGACGATCAGGGCGCATGAGTTCTTCGCGTTACAGGGCGGATGCGTAGCGGGAGAAACAGCCAGACAATCTTCTACCAGCCGCTTGGATTTTTCCGGGCCGACCGCCTGAACGCACGCGGGAGCATTCGGGTCGGATGCCGAAGAGTCTTTGTTGCTGGTCCGGTCTCGCCTGCAGGCGAAGCATGCACCGATCAGGCATGCGAGGCAAGCCAAGAGGAGCAGCCGCCCAAATTGCCCTGCCAACTGCATGATTACAAAGGATTGTAGCAGTTCGGAGTTCGTTTGGTAATTTTCGATTCCACGTAACCGTCTCCGGTTGCGCGGAACGAATTGTAGCGACACAATGCCTCTATGCTCTTACTTACGCGCTACGCTCACTTCGGCGTACTCCCGCCTTCACGATAGTTGCCGTCGGTTCGTTGGCTCTTGGCATCGGCGCAAATACGGCGATCTTCTCGTTCGTCAATGCAATCCTGCTCAAACGTCAACCAGAGCGCCTGGTCAGCGTGAGCGAGAGTCAGGGCGGCAAAGTGGTGAACACCGTCTTTTCCTATCCTTTCGTCGAGCAATTGAACAAGCGGGCCAAGTTTTTGCGGCGTTTTCGCCGTTTCCCCGTGCCCGTCAACTTGATGGGCGACAATGCTTCCGGGCCGCTGCATGGCGAGGTCGTTACAGGTGAATACTTCCGGACGCTGCGAGTGAAATCGGCGCTCGGCCGTTTGCTCAAGGAGCAGGACATCTCGTCTGTTCTGTCGTTTCTGTTGTTTGCGTTCCTTTTGCAGGCCGCGGAGCTCGGCCATTTCCTTTTCAAAGCGGAAGCGGCGGAGAACTGGAACACCTACATAACCGTGCACGCGTACACGCCCCACGCGATACCGCCGCCCAATACACGGAAGCAGAATTTTACGCCGCAGTAGCGTCGCGCGGGTCGTAGGGAGAGGCTACGCCGCCGCCCGCCATCAACTTAATCTGCGTAGCGCCCATCATCAATCGCTCGCGTACACGCAGGCGGACCTCATCCGGACTGTCGGCGATCGCCGTCACACCAATCTTCTCCATGTGGCTGAGCGGATCGCCGATCGTGCGCGGCACTTCATACGGCATACGAAAATCGCCATGTCCGGCAGTCTGAGAAATGAAGGCACCGGACGGGTAAATGCGCGGGCCTTCCACAATCTCCTTCGTGAATCGCGCGCTTCAACACAAAGAAGGGCCTCCCAGATCTCGGATGGTGGTGAATCCCCGCTGTAGCATTTCCTTTGCTGCGCGTGCCGCGACGAGGTTGATATATCGGAGGTCAGCCGTCATTGCTACCTGCATAGCGATCGAGTTCATCATGATGTGGGCATGAGCATCGATCAGTCCGGGCATAAGTGTTCGTCCGCTTCCCTCGATAATTCGAGTTTTAGCGCCAGGGTCAACGGGAATGGGGCCAGTAGAAATTCTTTCTTGTTACCGCGTATAAGAACGCTGGCGGGCGCCGAAAGCGTGTCGGATTTTCCGTCGAAGATCCTCACATTTTGGAATAGAACGAGAACTGAATTTGGCGGTTGCGACGGCTCCTGAGCGCGTGCAACGAGGGCACCCACCACCGCCGTCAGGGCGAGGATCGCTGCCCCCATTGGAGCCCCACTTTTGGACATCGACATATTAACTCCGTGTAGTATATCTTTTTAGTTCTAATACCGAATCGGCCGCCGACCCACAGTTTTTGACTGTTTCCGTCGCCTTGCGTTTTTGTGCAGCCCGTAAGTAGACACATTCGTGTTACACCCAATAGAATCCGCTTGGCCAGCTAGCCGGCATGTTGCAGAAGTCAACAAGGTCAGATAGGTCCGCCCTAACGGTCATGTGTAGAATAGTCTCTGCGCATTGCGAAAACCTTCGTTTGTACAATCGGCAGACTGGCAATGCAGTCTGCTCACGTTCCGACAACCGGCTTATTTCGAGCGCAGTGCATTGCAATAGAGTTTCCGCAATTGTGTATTGCGGATGAGGCTATTGAGCGCGCCCGTTCCCGATCACCATCGTGTTCCCGCGAATGCTGTAAACGACATTGAGGCCGGCAAATCTTCCTTTTGACGACACCAACGCGGTGTTAAGCAGCCATGTTCACGCTGACCGTTTCGACGTTCCATTAGCATGAGGAATGAAAAAAACGGGAGGAAGGAGTTGTCGAGGAGCAACGGAGAAAATGCCGCCAAGAATGGCGGCATGGCAGGCGAAAACGCCTACTCCAGTAGGTGCTTATTGCGCGCTGAACATCCTTTCCATGCGGCGCTGCATTTCCTCGTGTGTCACTTCCTCTTTATGGGTGCCGATGCTCCATTGAATTCCGAAGGGATCGATCAACGTTCCGACGCGGTCACCGTAGAACTGATCTTCGACAGGCCTTTTCACTGTCGCTCCGGCCTTGATGGCGCGATCAAAAGCGGCGTCGACACCCTCTACATAGAACAGGAAAGAGACGGGTGATCCGCCGAGGGTCTCAGCGCTTTTATTTCCGAAAGCCGGCATTTCGTCGGCCAACATGACGCGTGAGTCTCCGATTTGGATCTCGGCGTGAGCCACACCGCCGTCCGGCATACCGAGACGCATAATCTCTTTTGCGCCGAATGCACGCTCATAGAATTTGATGGCGTCATCCGCCTTCTTATATGAGAAATACGGGGTGACCGAATGATATCCGTCTGGGATAGGTTTCACGTTTGCCATGAATGATGCAATTCTATCGCGTGATCCAGATGGCCGCGCCGCCGGGAGGAACATCGCGTTCGCCAAGCAATACTTGCGCATCGGCTTCGGCAGGAATTCGTTCGGAGCGGCTGGCAAAGTTGGTAGCCACCCAGAAACCATCACGCCAATCGACCAGGAAGTTCGGGTCGAGATTCGCGGGGGCGACGCCGGCCGCCTGATAAACGTGATGGAGCAGCGCAAGCTCGAGGTCGCCATCAAGAGTATCGACGCCGATGTAGGTGACGGTTCCCTTGCCGAGTTTGCGAGTGATCGCCGCCGTCCGACCCGCATAGAACTGATCCGCGTACCGAGCAAGCACTTCTGTTCCGCTATCCGGTTCGAGCACGTCTCCCCACGAGCCCCAGGCATAGCTTTTGCCGTTGGCAGTAACCTGGCCATTTACACCCATGGGCAAATCATCGTAGAACGGAATTTTCGCGCCGATGAGCGGGAGAATCGGCGCGGCCCAGGGAGCTTCCCAAAGATGCCCGCGCATGTCTTTCTGGCCGGTGCGGCAGGTCAGAATCAGATGGCCGCCGCCGTTCACATAGCTAGTGAAGCGGGCGATCAGATCGCTGTCGACGAGTTGATAAGCAGGCGCAACTAGGAATGGATATTTGCTGAAATCACGTTCCGGTGTAAGCACGTCGACGGGGGCCATCATGCTCTTTAGCGCGCGGTAGTAGCGCATCCAGTGGCCCACCGTGCTCCAGCGCTTAGTTTGGGGGTGGTTCGACATGTCCCAGCGATTGTCGTAATGAATCAAGAAAGCAGTGCGGCGCGCGGCATACTCCTTTGGTTCGCGAGCATTCGGGTCGTAGTGTCTCCGGAGCTCGAGCATGTCACGGGCTGCCTGGGCATACTCGCGGCCGCCCGGCGAGGGAGTGACGCCGTCCGTCTCGACTAATCCTTTGTGATAGAGTTCCGAGCCGAAGAGCGGCTGGCGATAGCGATACGTGCAAACCAGGCGAGCGCCAGCGCCGAACGCGCGGATGATCCACATGTGAATAGCGCCAGGCAGCGGCCACGGATTCACTTCGCCCCAATTCACCTCGCCCGGCTGAAGCTCCATGGGACCGGAGAGTCCGTTGAAAGAACGCATAAAGTCGTGCATGAACGACATCTCTTCGGCGCTGCCGAGACGAAAACCGAGAGACCCTTCATTCTGCTCGCCGTGGACCGGATAATGCGTCCAGGTAAACGCGTCGAGAGTCTTCGCCGAGAGCGAGGGGTCGACGTCTTCGTGCATGGTCATGAAGTTAGTGGTGATCCACTGGCCAGCGGAGTATTTGCGCAGAACGCTTGCCTGCATGGCGACGTAATCCGCGGCTTCGTGCGCGAACCAGCGCTCGAAATCGAGCATGGCGTGAGGGCTGGGATCTGCGACTAACGTGTCAGGGTTCGGAATCAAAATCTGCTCGAAGTTCTGATACATTTCCGACCAGAAAGCACCGCCCCAGTCGGTGTTCAGCCGGTCGAGGGTGCCATATTTCTCACGCAGCCACTCGCGGAACTTGGCCGTAGAAGCGCGCGAATACGAAAAACGCCGTCCATAGTGGCTCAATTCGTTATCGATCTGCCAGCCCCACACGCGCCGGTCGTGCCCAAACTTCTTCGCCAGTTCCGTGTCGATCTTCGTGACGTAATCGCGATAAACCGGCGAGCTCCAATCGGCCTGCTCGCGGCTTCCGTGTTCCATGGTGCGGCCCTGGGCATCGACCATCAAGATCTCCGGATGGGCGCGTTCGAGCCAGATGGGCGGAGTCGCGCTGGGAGTGCAAAGAATTACTTTCAACCCATTGGCGGAAGCGAGAGAGACGGCCTTTTCGAGCCAATCGAATTTATATTGCCCTTCGGTGGGCTCCATGAAGTACCAGGCGAACTCGCCCATGTGAACGTACTCCATGCCCAGCTTGTGGATGTTCTCCATGTCGCGGGCCCACTGGGATTCCGGCCAAGCTTCCGGGTAGTAGTAGACCCCGATCGTGAGCATGTCCTGTTTTGGAAACCAAGAGGGATCGACAGCCGCTGGCGAGGCAGGCGTCTGGAGGAGCGCGACCGAAAGCATGACGGCGAAAGCGGAATGGGATCTGCGCATTACTCGAACATTAGATCATTCGGATCGCGTGAGTTAATCGGTCCCGACTAACTACACAGGGTGCCCGGCCATTGCAGCCCGAGCCTTGGTTGGAATAGAATGTGGCGGTATAGGAGGCAGTTATGCCCAATTACATCGCGCTGCTCAAGTGGACTCCACAAGGACTTCAAAATATCAAACAGGGTCCATCCCGGCTTGATAAGGCTCGAAAAGGCTTTGAAGCCGCTGGCGTCAGGATGAAGGACTTTTACATGGTCACGGGCCAGCATGATATGGTTACTATCCTGGAAGCTCCCGATGACGCGGTACTGGCGAGAGCGATTCTCAATATAACGTCTCAGGGGAGTGTCACGTCCGAGACCTGCCGCGCCTTCACCGAGGATGAGTATCGGCAGATCATCGGCGGGCTGGCCTGAGTGCCGGGGTGGCGTACGTGGCGGCCCTGATTGCATTCTCGGCAGTCTGTGCAGCAGACTCGTCTAAGGCTCAACAGGGAACATGGAAACTCGACGTAAACAAGAGCGATTTCTGAAACAACCCGAGCGGTCCGCCGCGAAGCAACTCTAACAATTACCGACAACGGCTGGACCTATATGGCCATCGACCGTTCAGGCAAGAAAACGGATCTTCGCTTTGACAGGCAGGCCAACAGCCTCTCCGGTAACGACAAAATCAGCATCAAATACGAGCCGACCGGAAATCCCGACTTCTCGGACATGCATATATGTGACAAAGATACAGGTAAGGAAACGATGCGGGTCGTGACTGCTGCTGTGCCGGGCGGCAATGCGCTAGTGATCTACGGTTCCGGAGTAACAGCGGACGGGAAGCAATGGCCGACTCTACCTATTACAAGCCTTTTGGCCTGCCGGGGCATTCCATCGTGCGTGAATTTACTCTGGGCGGTTATACGCGGCCGGATCTTAATGCCTGGTCTTTGGCGCGGCGCAGCTCAGCCACTCCGTCGTGGATCGGCAAAAACTCCATGGCCACTGTGTGCCGGTAATTCAACTCCGCGAGCTTGCGATAGATGTTGTCGTAATTGATCTCGCCGGTACCAGGGATGTGGCGGCCCGGCACGTCGGCGATATGGACAAGGCCTGTGTACTCGATATTCTTTTCCAGCTTCTCTATCAGATTGCCCTCCGCAATCTGCTCGTGGAAGAAGTCGTAAAGCAGGCGAACCTGCGGATGGTTAACGGCACGGATGATTTCGAAGCCTTCCGCAACCGACGTCAGATAGTATTTCGGATTTTCTTCCGGGTCGATATTTTCGAGCAGAAGCCGAACCGGCTCTCCGTCGATCTGCTTGCCTTCGACAAGAGCGGCGGCTTGTTTGAGGCCGTCAATGCAGCTCTGGTGTTGCATTTCGCGCGGCATTCCCGGCACCACATTGCCCGACATGATAATCACCGCCGGACAATTCAGGCGCTGCATGATAGGCAGTTCATTCCGCACATCGGCCAGCAACCCCTCGCGGTCCTGCGGGTTGCTGACACCGTTGCGCAAACCGGCGGTCACGTCAAACCTGATGGCAAGCTCTTTACTCTTGGCTAAAGCTCGCGTCCATTCTTCCGGCGACCACTTTTTATATTCGCCAATCAGTTCCACATTCTTATAACCGGCTTCAAGTACCTTCTCCAGGCGCTGCTCGAAGGGGAGTTTGGTGAAGACGGTCCAGAGCATTACGGAAAGCTTGTAAGGCGGCGCACCCGAACCGTTAGCGGCTTCCTGGACAGTTGATGCCGAGAGCGAGGAGACTCCCAGGGCCGCTGCTCCGATCTGCTTAGAGAACGATCTTCTGTTCATAAGGTTTAGGTGGACTGTAGCATATGAAATGACAGAGTGGATTCGGCGATGAACCAGACGGTGCAACTGCCGACATAAAGCGATGGACGTCAGACTTACAGAAACATCGAATGGGGAAGAAGTCGCGCTCACAGTTGGGCAGAGTTTTGCAATCGCGCTGCCGGAAAATCCCACGACAGGATATCGTTGGGAGTTCACGAAAACCGGCGCGCCTCTGTGTGAACTTTTAGGTGACTCTTTCGACGCGAATTCCCACCAAATCGGCGGCTCCGGCACGCACGAATGGCGCTTTCGCGCGGACGCGCCGGGAGCCGCTACGATTCAGATGGAACTGACCAGAGGGTGGGATCGAAAGGCCGTCATGCATTCACTCACGCTGCATTTGCGTGTAACTTAGCGGCCGAATCCGTGACGGCGCGGATGGTCCAGAAATCCGATGCCAGATTCTGATCCATCAAATATGCATAGGGAAGATATCCGTAGCCGCTGTCACCCCAGCCGGTTCCCCAGGAATTCCGGAATTTGAACCGCTGAGTTTTGTCGTCAAATCCGACGGCCATAATGGCGTGACCTCCCAAGACCTTCTCCTGCGTGGTGGGCATCGGGACTATGCCCGTCTTCGCCACATCGCTCGTCATCATGCTTTCATACACAGTAATGCCGAATACAAAGGGAAAGCCCTCGGCGAGACAGCCCTTCATGGTGTTCTGATCCTGAATGAGGCGCTGGTATGTCACGGACTTGTACTTCTTCGCGTCGCTGAAACATTTCTGTGAAGGCTTTTGCGTAAACTTGCCGACGTCATACGGCCACTCGGTTTCCGGGCATACACCATTGCTGGCGGTCACTTTGATACCGTCGCGAATTTGGGCTCCGCTGTCTTCATTGACGGTCCCTTCCAGCGCACGCTCTTCGTAGTAAATGAACAAGCGCGAAGGAGCAAAAACGTCAGCCTCCTTTTGTTTCATCTCGTCGAATTGGAAAGCGGCGGCGATTGCATTGGCGGTGCAGCTTCCGAGTTGCCCTTGATCGTAAACCGCTGGACACTGGCCGGTCAGATCAGCCGAAGCAGGGATGTTCTGAAGGATGGGCGTGGGGGCGGCATACATAAAATCGCGATGGTCGGGAAGATCCGGATTCCATCCGAAACGAAATCTAGTTAAGTTCATGGGAGCTCCTTGTAAAGTGAATTCTGAAAGCATGTGGCGCGATCGTCCTCCGAATGCGCTGCATGACTAGTGAATCGATTTGCACACAGAGTTCCAAAAACACACGCCGCACAGAAGCAGAGATTTATGGCAACAGTTCACGAGCTTTTTGCGGCGACCCAGCGATTACCTATCCAAATGGATAACGGCGTTTATCGCCGGGCGGATCGGGGTCTGAGGAGCAGTTCAAAGCTTTCGAAGCTTTAAGAGTTACTTCGCAGCTTCGACGCCAACTCCCCGGAAGAGGTTCACAATGCGGCTGAAGATTCCGGGTTTGGCGGCGGGAGCGGCAGTATCAATACCCGCCGTGTGCTTACCCGCGACAATATCGCGCAGATAACCTTCCGGCGAGCAGGTTGCGTTTTCTTGCGCCATGCCAGCCAGCCATTGTTTACCTGCCTCATCGACGCTCTTCAGCGCATGCAGATCGAGGATTAGCTGACGCGAGCCAAGCGTAGTCTTGGCCGTTCGCCAGCAACCGTTCAGGTCGGCGATATCTGCTTCCGTTAGCTCGCCCAGAAGCTGAAGGCGGCAAGAAGCGATGCCATCATGTATGTAATAACGAAAGTACGTGGAACGCGCTAGACTGCCCGTCCGTTTGGCCGCGTGATTCTCGGACCCGGTCAGCTTCTGCTGCTTTTCGCTTGAAGCTTCATTCATATCAATAAAATTGGATCAATTTGCCGCTCCCTGCGTTCCAAATTTCAGAAAAGCAACATTGCGGAATTATCTCCAATATAGCGGGTATTCACCTGAAGCTACAGACGGAACTCGAGATTTCTTGTTTACATGTGCAGGCCGCATCCTAGCCGACCCTCGAGAAATACTGGGCTCACGCGAGCCATGTCGCGGCATAGACTAGATGAAATGGATTGTAGGATGGTGAATACCGAGGGGACCTTGATGTTGCGGAAAACTCGCGATAGCCTACAAGTCCTTGTGATACGGTTTGCAAATCCGCTGATCATCGGATGATGGCGGTAGCTGAAGGATAAACATGAAGAGAGCATTCTCGCCACCCAAGTTTGCATTTCTTGCTGCCGGTTTATTGCTGAGCGCTTCGGCGCAATCGGCCACTATTTATAATCTTGGAGCAGATTGGAGCAGCACGGTCAACCCGAATGGCCTTGGGCCTATCGGCAGGGCAACACTGCGTTGCCATTGATCTCGAATTACGATTTGGCGGCAGTATCTCCGGCTTCACTCCGCGAGCGGCGTGGGCTCCCTTAAACACATTGGGGACTATCCTTCCTGTGTGGCCACAAAGCAGCCAGACGGGCACGCCAGGCGGCTTCGCACCTGGGGCTGTGCTGCCTAGAGACGTTATCGTCCATAGCACGGACACCCCCAACGGCTCGGGATCGGGCATTGCAAGTGTCCTGTGGACAAGTCCCTGTGCCGGGACTATCGACATAAGCGGCGATATCTGGTGGGTTCGCCCGAATCTGAGGCGCACCAATGATTTCTCGATTGCAGTGGGAGGGGCTGTCTTCGCTACCGGATCGGTAATTAACGGAGGTGTGAATACACGTTCGAATCTTTTACAATTTTCAAGCGGGTTGTTGGCAGGTCAATCGTTTACCGGAATACCTGTGTCGGCTGGGGAATCCGTGGAGCTGGCCGTGACGCAAGATGCAAGTTCGCCTTTCGGCGAGATCAGCGGCGTGAATTTCCAGATTGCGGAATTGACCGCGACGGCTACTCCTGAACCACGGGATTTGACCCTGCTGATAGTGGGTTTGGGGTTCATGCCAGCACTCCGCAGCGCATGAAGCGGGCTTGCGCAAGTTAAGAAGTAAACGGTAGGACGTATTCTGCGGACTTACCCGGCCGTTGTTGCTGCTACGGCGACCGCTTAGTGAATGGTTCGGGTCTTGCGATTCATGTAGTCCATGAGCAGGTAATTGCCGAGAGTGTAGGGTGTCGTGAAGTACGCCTTGCCACGGCACATCTGCGTGATTTTCTGTACGAATTGCACCAGGCCGAAATCGCTCGCCAGCATAAAGGTATTGATCAAGATGCCGCGCTTACGGCAGCGCGCCACCTCTTCCAGAGTCTGGCTGATCACGAGCGGGTCGAGGCCAAACGCATTCTTATAGATGCGCCCATCTTCTAGAGTAAGCGCCGAGGGCTTACCATCGGTTATCATGATGATCTGCTTCATGTCCTTCTTCTCTTGCGCGAGAAGCCGCTGCGCCAAAATCAAACCGTCGCGTGTATTGGTGTAGAACGGTCCGACCTGCACTCTGGCCAGATCCGAAATGCGCATCTCCTCGGCGGTATCGTGAAACAGCACGCAGCGCAGCGAATCGCCGGGATATTGAGTGCGGATCAGATGCGAGAGCGCGAGCGCTACTTTCTTAGCGGGGGTGAAGCGGTCCTCGCCGTAGAGGATCATGCTATGGCTGCAATCAAGCATGAGCACAGTTGCGCAGGAGCTCTGATATTCCGATTGGTGAACCTGCAGGTCCGAATACTCCAGGTTTAATGGCAGGCGCAAGCCTTCGCGCGCGAGGGCGGAGAAAAGCGTCGCGCTGATATCGAGGTTGAAGGTATCTCCGAATTCGTAAGACTTGGTGCCACCGCTGGCGTCGACGCCTGTGGCCAAATCGCGAGTGTCGTGCGCGCCAAAACTCGATTTGCCGAGCGATCCCAGCAGGTCCTTCAACGTTTTGAAGCCGAGGAAGTCGATCGCTTTATCAGTGACCTCGAACTGCATTTGGCTTTCGGGGCCGCCTTGCGATCCCGGCGCGGAAGGCGATTCCGGAGGCTCGCCTTGAGTATTGACATAGCCGGCCTGCTCGAGCTTATCGGCCAGCCGCTCGACGAGCTGCTCACGTTCCTGGGCCGACATCTGCTCCAGGCGCTGCCGCATCTGCTCCAACTGATCAGGATTAAAAAGTTCACCGCTCTCGAGCGCTCGTTCGATTGCCTGCTTCAGATTTTCGAGCGTATGCTCGTTAAATTCCGTGAACTGCATGTACGGATTCTCATACCCGCTCTGCAGCAAAAAATCGGAGAGCGCCCGCAGCAGATCTTCCATCTCGATTCCGAGATCTTCTTCCGTGAATTTCCCGTATGTGATCCGCCGCATGGCCTTGGGTTCCCGATGAAATCAGTTGAGGTTCCGGCGTCCACCACCGCCGGGGCCGCGCCTCGGATCGCGGGGATCGAATCCGCCGCGCCTGGGTTCGTCACGTTCTTCGCGCGCCCGTTCCTCACGCGAGGAGCGGTCGGCCGCCACGAAAGCGAGTTCTTCATTGCGGCTGATGCGTTTGTGCGCGTAGAGTCCTTCCAGAATGAATTCGCCGGCCGAAGCACGCAGCGCATCACTCTCGCTTGGGCCGAGGCCGAGTTTCTTGGTTGACGAAAGCAGGTCTTGAATGCGGCCGAGTTCGTTCACCAGTTGAGATGCAAGCAGGTCTTCGTCGAGCAGGAGCGAACCGCCTAACTCAAACCATTGCGTGACCGGGCGGAGATTGGCTCCATCGAAATAGGAACTGAAGACTTTACCGACGGCGTTCTTGATGAGTTCACGCGCGACGGCGTCGCCACCCTTCAACTCGCCTTCGTACTCGAGTTCGAGCTTGCCGGTGATGGAAGGGAGCGCGGCATAGAGGTCAAGAATGCGCGGAACCGCTTCGCTCTCTTTAGCCTTTAAGGCGCGGCGCTCAGCGTTAGAGACTACGTTTTCGAGGACCGAAATCGGCAGGCGCTGCGAAACTCCCGAGCGCTTATCTACGCGCTTGTCCTCGCGCGCGAGAAAGGCCACCTGTTCGACGACTTCGTGAATATAGGGAGGCACCTCGACTGAAACTGGCGAACGGCGGCCCGTCCAAGCCTCCTGCCTGGTGATTGCGATTCCTTGCTCGACAGTCAGGGGGTAGTGCGTGCGAATCTCGCTACCTATGCGGTCTTTGAGGGGCGTGATGATCTTGCCGCGGGCCGTATAATCTTCCGGATTAGCGGTAAACACGAGCATCACGTCGAGCGGCAGGCGAACAGGGTAGCCCTTAATCTGCACATCGCCTTCCTGCATGATGTTGAACAATCCGACCTGTACTTTGCCGGCCAGGTCGGGAAGTTCATTGATGACGAACAAGCCGCGATTGGCGCGGGGCACCAGCCCGTAATGAATATTGAGCTCGTTCCCGATCGCTTGCCCGGTCCGGGCAGCCTTTATCGGGTCAATGTCGCCGATCATGTCGGCGATGGTGACGTCTGGGGTTGCTAGCTTTTCGACGTAGCGGTCGTCAGCCGGCAGCCACGCGACGGGCGTATCTTCGCCCATCGTTGCCACTTTGTCACGGCACTCCTTGCAAATCGGGCGCAGCGGATGGTCGCGAATCTCACAGCCCGCGATGAATGGCATCTGCGGGTCGAGCAAGCGGGTCAGCATGCGGGCGAGGCGGGTTTTGGCTTGGCCGCGTAGCCCGAGCAGGATGAAGTGGTGGCGCGAAAGAATGGCGTTGACCACTTGCGGAACAACCGTGTCTTCGTAGCCCATTACGCCGGGAAATAGGGTTTCCCCGCGCTCGAGTTTACAGAGCAGGTTGGTTCTAAGTTCTTCTTTGAGGTTTCTTTCGGGCTGAAGTCCGTCGAAAAACCGGCTGGCGCGCAAGGCGCCGAGTGTGCGTGGCAACTCGGAGTGGGGCATGAGTGGACTCGCGATGGATTTCAGTCCCAAGTCTAGCAGCGCAATTCGAGCAGGCGATTTTGGCCAATAGAGTTGCCGTTGCTCTTCGTCGCCGCCTAAAATAAAAGGAGCAAGATCGCCGGCGGGAGTAACTCAATGGTAGAGTCACAGCCTTCCAAGCTGTTGGTTGCGAGTTCGATTCTCGTCTCCCGCTCCATATCTTTAGGTCTTTAGCAATTGGGTGGTTCGGATGCTTTGATGCGTTTCGCTGATCTTCGAAGGCGCAGTTTTTTGGTGCGATGCTGCAACGCGGCAGGCGCCTTTCTGATTCCCGCAAATCTTCGCAAAATCGCTGCTGCCCCTCCGAGCTCTCCTGAGCCCGAATTTCACTTACACCCTCACTATCGCGATCAAACACCGCTTGATGCCGCGCTGCTCCAGATCAATCCGGAACTGGACGGTTTCCTTACCGAGAAGTATCACGACAGCATTGCCAGGATTCTTGATACGTGGACCACCAGCCTGCTGCAATCCCCGACGAACACAGAGGTATTCGAGAAGGCGCTTAGCGGGATGTTCATGGGAACCTCATGGCAGCCCGTCGAATCGCACCCGTTGCGTCCGGTCTCAGCAACGCTTGATCTGCGCCGACTTCGTTTCGCCCCGCAGCATTATTTGAAATCGGAAGCTTTTATCCGCGAGCTTCGGGATGCCCTTAGCGGCTTCTCGAAAATTCTGACGGCAGAGTTCCAGATCACCAGAATGGACCCCAATGCTAGCAGCTTCCGCACGCGGGTTCGTTATGAACTGGTCGGGACGGGGCAAAGTTTCTATCGTGAGCAGCGCATCGGTTACTGGCTGCTCGACTGGGAAACCGATTCACAAAGCGGCTATCGTCTGGTCCGCTGGCAAGCTGATGATGAAGTTCGCAGCCGGTCGGCAGAGCCGTTCTTCGCCGACGTGAGTCAAACGGCTTTTGGCAGTAACTCCAGCTATTCCTCGCAGATGTTGCACGGGGCCGATTATTGGCGGACGGTACTCGATGGCGCGTGCGGTATCGATATCTACGGGCACAATGGCGTTTCGGTAGGAGATATCGATGGAAACGGCTGCGATGACGTCTACGTATGCCAACCGGCCGGTCTTCCAAACCGGCTCTATCGCAACCGGGGCGATGGGACGTTTGAAGACATTACCGAGTCCTCCGGCGTCGGGATTCTGGAGAATACGGCGTGCGCGTTGTTCGCAGATTTCGACAACGACGGCCGTCAGGATCTAGTAGTCGCGCGAGCGAATGGCCCGTTGCTGTTCTTGAATCAAGGCAATGGTAAGTTCCGGCTAAGACCCGGCGCGTTTCAGTTCGCCAGTCCTCCGCAAGGCACGTTCACTGGCGCTGCTGCCGCAGATTACAACCGGGACGGACGGCTGGATATCTATTTCTGCCTTTACGCCTACTATCAAGGTGCCGGTCAGTACAAATATCCAACGCCTTACTTTGCCGCCGAGAACGGGCCGCCGAACTTCCTGATGCACAACAACGGCGATGGCACCTTTCGCGATGTAACCGCGCAATGCGGTCTCGACAAGAACAACACGCGTTACAGTTTTTGCTGCGGATGGGGTGATTACAACCACGATGGATGGCCAGACCTGTACGTGGTAAACGATTTTGGCAGGAAGAATCTTTATCGCAATAACGGCAACGGGAGCTTTAGCGACGTAGCGGGCGAAGCCGGTGTTGAGGATACCGGGGCAGGCATGAGTGTCTGCTGGCTCGACTACAACAATGATGGAGCGGAAGATCTCTACGTTGCCAACATGTGGACCGCTGCCGGCGAACGAATCACGAGCGAGAGCGAGTTTCAGAAGGATGCGTCGAAGCAGATTCAGGCGTTATATCGCAAACATGCTATGGGGAATTCACTATTTCGCAATGGCGCTGACGATGCCTTCCGAGATGTCACCGATGAATCGAAAGCCAGAATGGGACGCTGGTCCTGGTCGAGCGATAGTTGGGATTTCGACCACGACGGCTTTTCAGGTATCTATATCGCTAATGGAATGATATCCGGCACTGTTCTCGAGGACCTAAATAGTTTCTTCTGGCGCCAGGTGGTTGCGAAGTCGCCAAGCACAGCGATGCCTGAGGAGGACTACGAACAAGGTTGGAACGCAGTCAACGAACTGATCCGTGCCGACTATAGCTGGAGCGGTTTCGAAAGAAATGTTTTGTATGCGAATAACCGCGACGGGACATTCTCAGACGTCTCGGGTGCATTGGGACTGGATTTTCCGGAAGACAGCAGAGCTTTCGCGTTAGCGGATTTCGATGGCGACGGACGCCAGGAACTTTTGCTCAAGAACCGCAACGCTCCGCAGCTTCGGCTGGTGAAGAACACAATCTTAAATTTGCCGCCTTCGATCGCGTTCCGCCTTCGCGGCACAAAGAGCAACCGCGACGCGATCGGCGCGGCCGTGACGATTGAAACGGCCGCGGGCCGCCAGACAAAGCTACTGCAAGCCGGATCGGGATTTCTTTCGCAGCACAGCAAAGAGTTGTTGTTCGGTTTGGGCGAAGCGGAAGGCAATGTATCGGCGGCCATCAAGTGGCCGAGCGGTTTGGCTCAACAACTGACGGATCTTCCGCCTAACCACCGCGTTTGGGTGGCGGAAGGCTCGGAACCGTCTCGCATCGAACCCTTTAAAACGAATAGCGTGAAAGAGAACTCATCTGTTCCTTCGTTTAGCGAGCGGCTTCCCGAAACAACGGAGACCTGGCTGCTAGTACCGATTTCCGCGCCTGGCTTTTCTCTTCCTGATTCGGGAGGCAAGCCTTGGACGCTTTCGGCTCTTCGCAGCAAGCCAGTGCTGGTCTGTTTCTGGACTGCAGAGTCTCCTGGTTCAGCCGAAGACTTAGAGAGCCTGGGCCGCTTCCACGGAGAGTGGATGCGCGAGGGTCTTCAACTCGTGGTCCTCAGCCTAACTGAGCCGCCCGCGCAGGGAGCCCAGACCTCATTTCCCATACTGCGCGCTTCCGATGACGTCGCCGCGACTTACAATCTGCTCTTTCGATACATGTTCGACCGGCACCGCGACTTACCCCTTCCCGCTTCATTTCTGATCGACGAACACGGGCAAATTGTAAAGGTCTATCAGGGACGAGCAGACCCTAACAGCGTGGCGAAGGACGTCCGGAACATTCCACGCACCTCTGCCGAGCGGCTTGCAAGAGCGCTTCCCTTTACTGGCGTTTCCAAGACCTTCGAATTTGGAAGGAACTATCTTTCTTTGGGCTCAATTTTCTTCCAGCGCGGCTACATGGAATCCGCGGCAGAATTTTTCCAATGCGCATTGAGGGACGATCCGTCGAGCGCCGAAGCACTCTACGGGTTGGGAAGCGTTTATCTGAAGGAAGCGAAGAACGGTCAGGCGCGAGAATGCTTTGAACGTGCTGCGAGTTTAAAGGCAGGCTATCCGGAAACTGCACCAAATGCCTGGAACAATCTGGGACTGCTGGCCACTCGCGAAGGCGATACGGCAAGCGCGATCGGCTACTTCAAGCAAGCGCTTAAACTCGATCCCGACCACTTTATTGCGCTTGAAAACCTCGGCAACGCTTACCGGCAACAGAAGCGTTGGGATGAAGCTCGCGAGACTTTGGAGCGGGCGCTCGCAATCAAGCCTGCGGATCCGGAGGCCAACTACAGCCTGGGTATGGTGTTCGCGCAATGGAATGATACCGAGCGCGCGTATGAGTATCTACGGAACGCGCTGCAAGCCCGGCCGGCTTATCCCGAGGCCTTGAATAACCTCGGCGTGCTCTATCTTAGGACGCGCCGCCGTGATGAAGCGGTGGCTGCATTTGAAAAATGCATTCGCGTCGCCCCTGCATTCGACCAATCTTATTTGAATCTTGCCAGAACCTATGTGATTGAAGGCGATCCGGAGAAGGCGCGCCCGGTTTTGCTTGCTCTTCTCAAACAGCATCCTGACAACGCCTTGGCACAGCAGGCGCTGGCGCAACTGCATTGAGCCAAGCATGGTGATCGACAATAGAAGCATCCTATGAATCGTTGGCAGTGGGCGCTGGCAGTTTTCTTGTCGGTATCTCCCGCACACGCGCAGACTGCCAACGCCTCGGATAGAGGCGTTATAACTGGCTCCGCGCTCGATTCCGATCGCCTTCCTATTCCGGGAGCCAAGGTGTATTTGCAAAGCTCCGGCAAGAAGGAAATCTTAACCGCTCAGACGAACTCCACAGGAGTGTACCGCTTTGACGTGCCCCGCGGCACCTACACTGTGCGGGCGGAAAGCGACGGAAAGGGTGAAGCCTCAGCGGGTCCTTTCGCGGCCGTGCCCAGGCGAGTTACAACTGTTGATTTGGTTCTTCAACCGAGCGCTGCCGCGCAGCCGAAATTCTTTGACGAGCCTCGGTTCACGGTTGCTGGTTTGACAGACAACACCTATCGGGGCGGACATGGTTCAGACGGCGTTTTGCGCTCAGCGGAGGTACTCGCAAAAGAGACCGCTTCGCTAGGCAAGGCATTGCCAAATGCGAATACGAGCGAGCCGCATCATGTGCTCGCAGAGATAGACGAGAGTTCAGGACATCCGCTGGCAGCCGTTCAGGAGTTTCAGCGCGCAGCGGAATTGAATCCAAGCGAGCCCAACCTGTTCGACTGGGGGACGGAATTGCTAATCCATCGAGCGCCCGCGCCAGCGGCGGAGGTGCTCACGAAGGGTGTTCGACTGTTTCCTCAGTCGCTAAGAATGCGGCTTGGGCTGGCAACAGCCTGGTATGCCTCGGGTTCGTACGAGCAAGCTGCGCAACGCTTTTTTGAGGCCGCTGACCTTGATCCGACCAATCCGAGTCCTTACCTCCTCCTTAGCAAAGTGCAATCTCGCGAGATTACACAGTCTGCCGGTTATGAGGAACGACTAGCGCGCTTTGCCCGATTGCAGCCAGATAACGCTCTTGCGAACTACTATTATGCCGTCAGCATATGGAATCGGCGTAGCGGACCAGAGGATTTCGAGACTTTTCGGAGGGCGCGTTCTCTTCTCGAGAGAGCGGTCGAGCTTGATCCGCATCTCGGTCTCGCTTGTCTCCAGCTTGGTGTCATTTATGGCGCAGAGCGGAAATATCCGGACGCCATCCGCGCTTACACAAACGCGATCAGCGCGGCTCCGGAACTAGACGAGGCACACTACCGGTTATCCGAGGCGTACCGGTTAAGCGGCGACCCAATCAACGCTGAACGGGAGCTCGCGGTCTATAAACATCAATCGGAGAAGTCGGCCGAACAAGTGGAACGGGAGCGGAAGGAAATTCAGCAGTTTGTTGTTGATTTGCGCGGTCAAAGTCCCGCTGCACTAAATAAGTAAGCTCAGTGGGAAGCTGTCGGTCTGGCCATCAGGCTGGCAAACATGTCGAAGAATTTCCCGGTATCCAGATCAAGTTGTATCTCGACAGGCTGGACGGTTACTTTCGGTCGGTCGCTGTTGTCCCAAATCAGCGTGTTACCGTAGCCGGCTCCGTGATCGATATCCGCGCTCATGAAGCGAATTTCCTTCTTAGTAATTATTGAAGGGTCCAGCCATGCTCCGGCTGCTAGTTCATCCCACATGTAGTCGTAGCCCACCCCAGGTTGGTAGAACCGGGCAATATACCCGGCGATCGGAGTTCTGCTTAGCTCAATCCGTTTGACCGTTTCCGCCAATAGGCGTACCTTGATTGAGATATCAGTAGGCGTACAGACGATCTTCTTCCACGGAGCGCGCAACACGATGTAGGCCGCTTCCGGGTCGAACCAGAAATTGAATTCGTGCCGAGGATTGTTGGCGAACTCAGGATCGGTAGTCTGGGGATTGAGGCTGCCGCCCATGAAGATCAATTCCTGAGCCAATGCCGGAAACTCTGGATCGAGCGAGATGGCGAGAGCCAGATTTGTCATCGGACCGCCTTCGTAGATGGTTATCTCATGTGGATGCAGACGCACCATGCGCACCAGGAAATGAGCCGCATCTTCCGTGGAGGGCTTCGTTGTAGGCTGGCCTTCGGGCAGTGAGGGAACGACAAACTGTTCATGCCACCAACGGTCATCCCAAGCGCCGGAATAGGAGACTTTGCCGAAGCGCTGCTCCCACAAGAGCGTTTCCTCGCGTGTGCGTACCAACGGAGAGGCGGCTCCTTTCATTACCGGGATGTCTGCTCGGCCAACAATTTCCAGCAGGCGGAGGGTATGCGCCACTTCTTCATCGCGCCATTGATCTCCGCTGACGACGGTTATCCCAAGCACCTCCACGTCAGGCGATTGAATTAGCAGCAAGAGTGTCTGCATGTTGCTGCCACCGGGCCCGGAACAGTCCTCATTGATTATTACTTTGCGGCGGGTTTGCGCCGACAAATTTGCGATTGCCAGAAGAAAAAGGACAAAGGATACCCTTTGACAGGTCGACATGCACCTCAGGTTACCAGCGCTTCAGGCTAGCGGATCAAAACGTGACTTTCAAGGCGAACTGAATCACGCGAGGATTGTTCACGGTATAACCGATGGTTCCAAAGGTTGCCGGCGAATTGAAGTCCGCACCGGGCAAGCCGAACTGCGCGTGATTGAATATGTTAAAAAACTCCGCACGAAAATCTACTCCAATCGTCTCCCGGATTGGGAAATGCTTGATCACCGAGAAGTCCGTGTTGATGAAATTCGGACCGGAAACGGGCGTGCGCGACGCGTTTCCAAGCGTTCCTGGGTCGGGAACCGTAAAACATGACGTATTGAAAGCTTCGGCCAAATTTTGAGGGCCAGACTGTGGGTTGCAAGTCTGGTTCGGACGAATAAGGCTATTTCCATTGTTCTGAAAATTGACGCCCGAGCTGTTGTTGCTATCAACGATGAATACCGGGAATCCCGAAGTAGCTTTTTCAATCACGGTGACCTGCCAATTGCCCAAAACCGTATTTAGAGGGCCGCCCCAGGAATTCCCAAAGGTTTTTCCCCTACCGAATGGCAATTGATAAATCACACTGGCAGTGAAGTTGTTGTTTATGTTGATTTGCGAAAGCGCCCAATCGAGTGACTGCCAACCTGGTAGAGGGAAATAAGTCGCGCCGATGAGGCTTCCGAGGCCATCGGTAAAGCCATTGTCATATGCTCTGGAATACGTGTAGCCGATTAGAGCATAGAGGCCGGAGCGCGAACTCCTGGTTTCGGCCTTGATCTGGAGCGAATTGTAGTGAGCCCGGCCTATGTCATTGATGTTTGAGATGGTCGAGAAAGGGAATTGGGTATACGGAATACCAAAGGCCGCCCCAGCCGGGCCACAGCCCAGCGTATATCCGGAGACTGTACCGCAAGCCGAAGGAGACGACACGTTTAGGTTATTGCCATCGATCAGAATGTGGGAACTACGAGAGCCCGCGTAACCAGCTGTCAAAACGATGTCTCCGGGCAATTGGCGTTCCACGTTGACATTGAACTGCTGAACCCGGCCTTGCTTAAAATTCAGATTTTGGGATTGAATGGTGCCGGTGAAATCGGCGGGATTCGGAGGCGCCGTGAAGATGGGAAAACCATCCGACGCGTTGATTGCTGTCGGTGTTAAACCATTCACCGTCGCGCAAGCAGCAGTCGCAAACGTGCAAGCGCCGCCGAACGCAAACTGGTCGGATTCCGCGTAGTAGGGCGGATTTTGCCACAGGCCTTGCGCACCCTGATTCCAGGAAGAGTCGTGGAAGATAGCGTACCCACCGCGCACGGCGGTAGTCTGACTGCCGAACGGCTTCCAAGCCGCTCCGAGGCGCGGCTCGAGCGCGGTGTAATCCATCTGAATTCCGGCCCGGGGACCGGCGTTTTGCCCTGCAATTAAGAACTGAGCGTTGGCGGGATTGAAATCGGCTTGCCGGTTGGCAGCCTCAGTGATGGGAGTGACAAGCGCCCAGGCAAGGCCGAGATTCAAGGTCAGGTCCTTGGTTACACGCCAGTCGTCCTGGACGTATGGACGAAACAGCTTCCAGCGGCGGCCGGTTACGTTACCGTTGAACGTCTGATCGTGAATAGCCAGACTCGGCAGCCCCAGCAGGAAATCCGCCATAGGCTCACCGGCCCACAACCCGCTGTAAATCCAATACCCGTCCTGAAAACCTTCCGCCAGGACGTTCATCTGGTTTGCGCGAATTGCCCCACCCATCTTGAGGTCGTGTTTGCCTCGAACCATGTCGAACGAATCGGAGACTGAGTAGACATTCGTCCCTCCTTGAAAAGGTGAATAGCCTCTATCACCCAAGGACCAATAGCCGCCATCCATCTGGGTACTTGTAAGCCCGCAGCTCACTCCTCCGAGATTGGCGCCAGGAATTCCAAGAGCTTGCGAATAACAGCTGCCGGTGCCCTGCGACGAGATGTAATTGAAGATGCGGTTGTAACCCGCGTTGATTTGATTGACGGAGTTCGGTGAAAAAACGTGAGTTTCCGAAGCTGCTACGTTGCGCCCGTGGTTGAGAATACCTTGATTGCTGCCGAAAGGATTGGCTTCCGCAAAGCCCGGTGACCCTCCGGGAACGAAAGAGGTCGCCTGGTCGTAGCTGAATCGCGCGAAGGCATAGTCGTTATTCGAAAAATTCTGGTCGAGCCGGACGTCAAACTCCCCTTCGTTCAGTTTTCGAACAGGTTCGTTCGTGTAATTATAGCCGAGCCCGTTCGCGTTCGGAAGGGGATACAGGTTAATCATCTTCGTCGTGATCGGGTTGAGAAGGTTTGAAGGAATTTTGTTGCAATTGACGCCACTCGACTGACTGCCGTTAGAGCTGGCTGGAATCGGGTTCCCCGCCCCGTCGCATTGGAAGTCTGTATTGGCAGATCCACCAACGTTGGGATTAACCAGGAATCCCGACCGCGGATTGCCGAATGCATCGTTACTGAAATCGCCATTGCGCATCGCGACGCTCGGAACCAAACCCGTAAACGCTATGCCATGCCGCTGAAACTTGTTCTGAATATCGGCGAAGAAGAAGGTCTTGTTCTTCTTAATCGGTCCCCCAACTGAACCACCAAATTGATTCAGGTTGAACTTTTCGGTCGAAGCGGCGAAGAAGCTGCGCGCGTCCAAATCCGTATTTCGGAAAAACTCAAAAACTGTCCCGTGAAGAGCGTTGGTTCCGGATTTTGTCGTTACGAGAACAGTAGGACCGGCACGCGTTCCCCACTCGGCGGAGTAGTTGTAAGTGAGAACTTTGAATTCCTGGATCGCGTCAATGGACGGCAAGATGGCGATCCCGCCGGCAGTGAGCTCATTGTTATCGTTCCCGTCGAGTAGCCAGTCGGTGGAATTGGCACGCGAGCCCCCGACCGAAAGCGAGAAAGATCCACGGGCGGAGACTTCACTATCGGCGCCCCCGTTGAAGAAGCTATTTGGATTGGTCTCCTGGGTGGTGCCTGGCGTGAGTGTCGCCAGCTGCACGAAGTCGCGGCCGTTGAGGGGCAGTTCCGTGACTTGCTGTGAGTTGATCACCTGACCCAGCGTCGGATTGTTGGTTTGCACGGCGACGGCAGTGGCATTAACCTCCACGCTCTGCTGCACATTGGCCGGTACAAGTTTAAGGTTCAATTCGCGCTGCTCGTCCACTTGCAGCGCGACCGCGCGCGCTTCAGCGCTCTGAAAGCCGGTAAATTCGGCTCGCACTGTGTAGCTGGCCGCACCGAGCAGCGGAACGACGTAGTGGCCGGAACTGTCGGTTGTGGCGTCACGAACGACACCTTTGCCCTCGGCGCTCACCGTCACTTTGGCGCCAGAAACAGCGGCTCCCGTGGCATCGGAGACGGTACCGGAGATGCTGCCGCTTGCCTGGCCGTAAAGAAGGGGACAAAGAGATATTAGAAACGAGGATATTGTTACAGCGCGTAAGCCCCTGTTAGTAAGCAAGAATGCTCCCTTTCATGGCCACCCACGGAGTGACTCTAGTCGAAACTGCCTCGTCACCGAACGGAAATTGCGAAGATCGCCTAGTATCCCGCGCTTAGCGCTTGCCTGTCAACATGTAGAGGACGTCTCGTAGTCCTAAAATTCCACAGCGGGTACTAACAAACTCCGGGCCAAAAACCGGCAGATCTAGTTGAATTATTCTGTGCCGTTTTGAATCCAAGACACCGTCTTGGCTGCGAGCCGATCGAAGGCAGTAACCGAAAGTTCAATGTGCTCCTCTTTGGTGTCTTCGATTTTATTGTGGCTGATCCCGCCAAGCGACTGCACAAACATCATAACGGTGGGAATACCCGCTCTACTGACTTCAGCAGCATCGTGCAGCGGACCCGAAGGCAGGGACGGGGCCTCGCCGGCGATCTCGCGAAGGGTGTCTCGGCAAAACTGGATCAGTTCGGGATGAAACGGGACGGGTTCGATATTCCAGATCCGGGACCACTGGACCGAACCGCCCTCCTCGCGAGCGAAGCGCTCACTTGCGTCAATGGCTTCTCGATGCATCCCCGCGAGGACGACTGGATCGAGATCGCGCTGATCGAGGGTTGTTTCACAACGGCCCACAACGGCAGTGACAATGCCCGGATATGTTTTGACGCTGCCCATCGTACAAACAGCGTCCTTATGGCGTGCTGCGATAGGACGGATCTCGAGGGCGAGCTTAGCGGCGGCGGCCAGAGCATCGCGGCGAACGTTCATGGGAGTTGAGCCGGAGTGGGCTTCCTGTCCAAAGAAGGTGACGGCGTGCCGCTCTACGCCTTTCGTCCCGAGCACAACAGCCAGCGGAAGGCCCATGCGTTCGAGCACCGGACCTTGCTCGATGTGCAACTCCAGGTAGGCGCTTGCGTTCTCCCGTTCCCGGCCAGCTTCAGCAATGCGCGCAACCTCTACGCCGCAGCGCCGGAGCGCATCTTCGAGCTGTATACCGTCTTTATCAGTCCGAATCCGGTCGGCTTCGATGGTTTGCGTACCCGCGAATGCGGAGGAGCCGAACAGGCTGCGTCCGAAGCGTGCGCCCTCTTCATCCGCCCAATCGACTAGCTTGATTGTGACCGGCGGCCGACCGTTGAACTCCTGCGCGAAACGTCGCAGCACTTCAAGCGAGGAGAGCACGTCGAGGCTTCCGTCCAGCCAGCCGCCGTTAGGAACAGAATCGAGATGGCCGCCGAGCAGCAGTGCTTTGGGCGACTTTCCAGGCAACGTGACCCAGTTGTTGCCGGCTGCGTCGTAATGCTGTTGGACTGGCAAATCTGTGAGCTTTGTTTGGAACCACTCGCGTGCTTTGAGCCAAGTGTCTGTCCATGCGACCCGCTGCGCTCCATTGGTGTCGCTGGTGAGTTGGCGCAGTTCCTTGAGTTCGTTTACCGTTCGTTTGGGATCTAGAGCCATGTTTCACGTTTCAGAAAGCACCCACGCCCGCGTTCACCCACGAACTCCCCCTCGAGCACCTGAACTTTGCCGCGGACCGTAACTACTGCCGGGCGGCCTTCAATGGGCATTCCTTCGAATCCGTTGTAATCGTTATTTACGTGTTGACTTGCGGTTGAGATGATCCCGTTGTAAGCCGGGTCGTACACCACCAGGTCGGCATCGCTGCCGATAGCGATAGTCCCCTTCCGCGGAAACAGCCCAAAGATCTTGGCGGCACGCGTACTCGCCGCGTCGACAAACCGGTGGATGTCGAGCTTACCTCGTTTGACACCGTAGGTGAAGAGCAGGTTTACTCGCTCCTCGATGCTGGGAATCCCATTGGGGATCTCCGTGAATGCGGTTTGGCCCAGCAGCTTTTGATCGGCGTCGAAAGGGCAATGGTCAGTTGCCACCGTGTCAATCAGGCCTGCATTCAAAGCGTTCCAAAGCACAGGCTGATTGCGCTTGTCACGCAAGGGAGGGGACATGACGTACTTCATGCCTTCAAGGCTGGGCTCTTCAGCATGCGTTTTGTCGAGCAGGAGGTGCGGAACCACAGATTCGATATAGATCTTGACGCCGCGCTCTTTTGCCGCGAGAGCTGCTTTCAATGCACCCTCACATGATAGGTGAACTACGTAGCCAGTCGCCCCGGTATTTTCCAAAAACGTCGCGAAATGGTGAGTCCCTTCCGCCTCCACAGATTCCGGCCGGCTCGGCTCGTGCCATTCGGGGCCGGTCTTGCCAGCTCTGAGCAGCTCTTGCTGAAGCTGGGCAACCAGCTCGGCGTTTTCACAGTGTGCTGTGACGATTACCCCGAGCTTGCGGGCTAAGGCAAGCGTTTCATAAATCTCGCAGTCTTCGATGCCGAAGAAATTCTTGTAAGCGAGAAAGATTTTGAAGGAACTAGTGCCGTCGCGAACGATCTCCCGGAGTTGCGATTCGGTTTTGCCCGTATACTTGGAAACCGCCATGTGAAAGCTGTAATCGCAGGCGCTGTTTCGTTCGGCTTTCGACTTCCACAAGTGGTACCCTTCGAGCGCATCGTCCATCCGGGACGGACAACACATTTCAATGTAGGTCGTGGTGCCGCCGATTAATGCTGCAATGCTGGCCGTCTCGTGCGTGTCTTTGGCGAACGTCGCCATGAACGGCAAGTAGATGTGGACGTGAGGGTCGATGAAACCCGGGAACACAAACTTGCCCGCGGCGTCGATCACGTCAGCTCCGGGCGGGGCTTCAAGACTTTGACCGATGCGCGTGATGGTCTCGTTCTCGACGTAAATGTCGGCACGGCAACGCGAGTCAGCAGTTACGATTTCGCCATTCCTGATCAGCAGTGGCAATGGCGAAGGTCCTAGTGGATATTAATGCCGTGAGCCTCGCGATAGCGCTTCATGGCTTCCCAATTATCCGTGACTGCAGGTTGACTCTTCGAGAGTTCATCCCAGGTGACGGATGGGCGGCAGGGCGGCAACTCGATCATCTCGATGCAATTGTGCACAGGACATATGTTATGGCATAGCCGGCACCCGACACAATCCTCTTCACGCACCCGCGGTTGAGGGCGAGAGCTCAAGGCCTCAAGCTTGCCGTTTGAACGAATGTCGTATGAAAGCGGCTCGACGGCTTTTCCATCCGCGGCAATCAAGTCGATGCACTGATGAGCAGTATCATTGCAGGCGACATAGCAAAGATTGCATTTGATGCAGGTGTCGGGGTTGATGCGAGCGACCGCGCGAAATGCCAGGTCGAAGTTCTTGAAATCCGAGATGCAAGCGAGCGATTTCCCTCGCAAGTCATCAACCGAGGCGAATCCTTTCGTGTCCATCCAGTTGGAGAGGCCGTCGCAGAGGTCTTCGATGATGCGGAATCCGTAATGCATTACTGCCGTACATACCTGCAAGCTGGTTGCGCCAAGCAGAAGGAACTCGGCCGCGTCCTTCCAGGTTGAAATGCCGCCCATGCCGGAAATGGGCAGGCGCGAAGGGCTGACAATCTCATCTGTTCCAATGGCGGATAACATGGCGAGCGCAATGGGCTTCACGGCGGGGCCAGCATATCCGCCATGGCCGCCCTTTCCTCCAATGCTGGGCGTAACCTCGAGCGTGTCCAGGTCGACACAGACTATGGAGTTGATCGTATTGATCAGCGACAGCCCATCAGCGCCGGCATTGACCGCGGCGCGCGCGGGATGAATGATGTTCGTGATGTTTGGCGTGAGCTTTACGAGTACGGGAATGCGAGCTACGTCTTTCACCCAGCGCGTGATCTTCTCGCAATATTCCGGAACCTGTCCGACGGCGCTGCCCATCCCGCGCTCGCTCATGCCGTGCGGACATCCATAATTAAGCTCGATCCCGTCGGCCCCGGTATCTTCTATGCGGCGCACGATCTCGCTCCAAGCTTCCGCGGACGATTCGACCATCGCCGAAACGATCAAGGCGCGGTCCGGCCAGCGGCGTTTCACATCGGCAATTTCCTGGAGATTGATTTCGATAGGGCGGTCTGAAATCAGCTCGACGTTGTTAATCGCGAGCATCTTCTGCGCGCCATAGTGCCAGGCGCCATAGCGATTTGAAACGTTCAATACTGGTGGGCCAATAGTCTTCCACACCGCACCGCCCCAGCCCGCTTCAAACGCTCTATTAACCTGGGCGGCGGAGTTTGTAGGGGGCGCTGAAGCAAGCCAAAAAGGATTCGGTGACTTTATTCCGCCGAAGCTGGTAGAAAGATCTGCCACTAGAGCACCTCCGCGCGCGCAGAAGCCACGAGCTTCTTGTCGATTGCGATTGCAGCCAATTTCCCGTCCTCGACTGCCATCACGGTAGAGCATTTGCCAGAAGACCGGATGCAATCACCGCCAGCAAAAATGTGCGGGATGTTAGTCTCGAGATCGGCATTCACGGCGATAAAGCCGAGTTTTGTCGCTAGCCCGAGAGCATTGGCGACTGGCGGCTTCTCCTGGCCAATCGCTTTAATGATCTGATCTGCCAAAAGGAAGAATTCCGAACCAGGCAAGGGCATCGGCGAAGGCCGACCGCTTGAGTCTAAGTCACCGAGGACCACCTGGATGCACTCGAGTCCGATAACTCGTCCATCACGGGTGCCGATTCTCACGGGCTGGGTCAAAAATCGAAACTCGACACCCTCGTTCCTGATGAACTCAATCTCGTGCGGGTACGCGCTCACTTCACTCTCGGAGCGCCGGTACACGATTGTGACTTGTTCCGCTCCAAGCCGTTTAGCGATGGTCGCGCAGTCTATGGCGGTGTTTCCCGCGCCTATCACGACGACTCGGGTCCCGATTTCGAGCCGCGACGGATCGACTTTGCTTTGCTCGATATAACGGAGACCATCTACGATGTACTCTTCTCCGGGAATATTGAGCGGCGGAGTGGCACCCAATCCCGTGCTCAGGAACACGGCATCGAATTCGGACCGAAGATCTGAGGGCTTAAGGTCGCGGCACAGTTCGACACCGGTTTGAATCTCGACGCCCAGGCGCTTGACCATTTCGATTTCGGCAAGCGCTATCGTTACCGGCTCCCGCAGGCCGATGATGCCGTACGTGGACAGTCCACCGGCGAGGTCGCGTTTATCGAAGACAGTCACTGAATAACCGCGTTTTGCGAGTTCACCGGCGCACGATAAACCGGCGGCACCCGCACCTATAACGGCGACTCTCTTTCCCGCCGGTGATGCTCTGGGGAATACGTCGATGTGCCTGTCGTAGACGTAATCCATGGCATATCTTTGCAGGCGGCCAATCATGATCGGCTTGTGCTCGGACCCCAGGACACAAGCGCCTTCGCACAGCTCCTGAACAGGGCAGACGCGCGCGCAAGTTGCACCGAGAAGGTTCGCATCGAGAATCGTTCGGGCTGAACCGAGATTATTGCCCGAAGCAATTTTCTTTATGAAACGAGGGATGTCAATGTGCGTAGGGCAGGCATGGGTACACGGCGCGTCGTAGCAGAATACACACCGGTTGGCTTCAACCAACGCTTCGTGTTCGCTTAACGGAGGGAGCAGCTCAGAGAGAGCCCGCTCAGATGTCGCTGATTTATCCCACTGGTGCAAGCAGTCTCCTCTCTACGGCGACGAGCAGTCTTCGCGGCCCGGCTCGCAAGACTAAAGTACGGACCTTCTATCTTAAGCCAGCAAAAGTTGGTTGCAATCTCATGAGAGCACAAATTACTCTGAGCTATGGTTCGAGGAACGGAAGCGCAGCGGGCTGCGAAAGCAAATGACATCCCTGGCCATCGCTTGGACCCCGGGCTGTATAACAAAGATCTTGCTCCCATCGAACAGTCCCGGCGAACCTGGGGCATTTACAATTACGCTTCCCTTTGGGTTGCGATGAGCGTCTGCATCCCCACCTACATGCTCGCCTCCGGGTTGATCGCCGGCGGCATGAGTTGGAAACAGGCGATTGGAACGATTCTGCTGGGAAACGTCGTTGTTCTAATCCCGATGCTGCTCAACGCGCACGCCGGCGCGAAGTACGGTATTCCCTTCCCGGTTTTTGTTCGCGTGTCTTTCGGAGTGCGCGGCGCGAATGTGCCAGCAGTCTTGAGGGCGGTCGTGGCTTGCGGTTGGTTCGGCATTCAGACGTGGATCGGTGGACAGGCGATTTACTCGATGTTGCGCATCCTGGCTCCGACAATAGCGGGCAGCCCAGCCGTACCCTGGCTCTGCTTTTTCGCGTTCTGGAGTCTAAATCTCTTTGTCATTTGGAAAGGCATAGACATGATTCGCTTCCTGGAGGGAGTTGGCGCGCCTTTCATGCTGGCGGTCGGACTCTTACTGCTCTGGTGGATCACTCGCAAGGCCGGCGGTTTGGGCCCGGTGCTGAGTAGTCCGAGTAAATTCAAGACCACAGGACAATTCATTCGTTTCTTTATTCCCTCGCTTACGGGCATGGTTGGCTTCTGGGCTACAGTAGCTTTGAATATCCCCGACTTCACCCGTTACGCAAAATCTCAGAAAGCGCAAGTGATCGGGCAGGTAATCGGGCTCCCCCCGGCTATGACGCTGTATGCCTTTATCGGTGTGGCGGTAACTTCCGCATCGGTGATTCTCTTCGGCCAGGCCATCTGGGATCCTGTCGTGCTGTTAGGGAGATTCCAGCAGCCCTTTGTGGCCTCGATCGCATTAGTCGCGCTGCTCATCGCAACACTTAATACCAACGTAGCCGCGAACGTAGTCTCGCCATCGAATGATTTCTCCAACCTTAACCCGCGGCTGATTTCGTTTCGTACAGGCGGCCTGATTACGGGTGTTGCTGGATTATGCATGATGCCTTGGAAACTGCTGACCGACTTCAATAGCTATATTTTCGGGTGGCTGGTTGGCTATTCCGGCTTCCTCGGGCCGATTGCAGGCGTCATGATTACCGACTATTTTCTTCTGCGGAAAACCAAGCTCGATGTACAGAGTCTGTATAGGCGCGACGGCGTTTACGAGTACCGGAACGGGATCAACCCACGTGCCATGTTGGCGCTTGCCGCAGGCGTGGCCGTTGCGCTTTGCGGGCTGGTTGTTCCTGGTCTGAGATGGCTTTATGATTACTCCTGGTTCGTCGGCTTCGGTGTCGCGACCATCGTGTATCTCATCAGCATGCGCCAGCGAATCAGTTTGAGTGACGCGGCGTGAGAACCGGCAAAACGCGGCGTGTTCTCATTGACACCGATACGGCTTCTGACGATGCCGTAGCGCTGATCATGGCGCTCCGTTCCCGCGAAGTGCAAATCGAGGCGATTACAGTAGTGGCCGGAAACGTTCCGGTAGAACAAGGTAGCCGGAACGCGCTCTACACAATAGAATTGTGTGCAGCTGAGGTTCCTGTATTTGCGGGCGCCGATAGGCCGCTTGCACGTGAGTTAGAGCCTGCGGACTGGTTTCACGGCCGCGACGGCTTGGGCGATCACGGCTATGCTCCGTCCAATAGATCGATTGAATCTGAGCATGCTGTGGACGTGATAATCCGCGTCATAAAAGAGGTTCCCGGAATTGAGATTGTTACTCTTGGCCCGCTCACTAATCTGGCGCTAGCTCTTACCCGTGAGCCTGGGCTGGCCGCAAATGTAGCTCGCTGTGTCGTTATGGGCGGCGCGCCTTGCTGTGAAGGGAACGTTACCCCAGCCGCAGAATTCAACATCTGGGTGGATCCAGAAGCAGCGCGGATTGTCTTCCGATCCGGTCTTCCGATCGAGTTAATCGGGTGGCAACTTTGTCGCTGTTCTGCTGTTGTGGGCCCGAAGGATATCCAGAAACTGACGGAGCTCGAAACCTCCTTCGCGGATTTTGCGATTCGGGCCAATAGCTTCGCTAGAGAGGCGTACCACTGCCAAACTGGCGAGAACGGCATTCCGCTGCCGGATCCGGTTGCGATGGGTGTGTTGTTGGATGCTTCGCTGTGCCTTGAAGGAAGTCAGCACTATGTCGAAATCGAGACTGAGAGCGAACTGACACGCGGAATGACTGTCGTCGACAAATTGAATGTGGCCGGCGATCCACGTAATCGTCAGGTGTGGTCGGAGGCGCTGAACAAAGGGGCTCGAACGACGGTCTGCTGGAAATTGGATGTACCGCGGTGGAAGACGCTACTGTTTGACGCGCTCGGGTAGCTCGCCGGTTGCATACTAACAATTTGCAGCGCGATCCGCAGTTTAGCCAATTAGCCGAACAAACTCTGGACCGGTGTCGGGTAATTGCCGGGTTTAGCGAAGTCACCGGTCATATCACCAGAACGTTCCTTTCCGATCCGATGCACGGCTGCCATCAGGCGATTTCGCGCTGGATGGAAGAGGTCGGGATGCGTGTGAGCGTGGATGCGGTCGGCAATCTTCGCGGTTTACATGGCGCCGGAGAGCATCCTCGCCTGCTCATGGGCTCCCATCTCGATACAGTGCCGTATGCCGGAGCTTACGACGGCGTTTTCGGCGTATGCATACCTTTGGCAATAGTCCAAGCGCTTAAAGACACAAGTCTGCCCTTCGATGTCGAGGTTTTTGGATTCTCGGAAGAAGAAGGCGTCCGGTTCCGCGCTCCCTTCTTCGGAAGTCTTGCCGCCATTGGCCGTTTCCATTCGAAGCTATTCGACTTGCGAGACTCCAGCGGCTGCACAGTCCGTGAAGCTATCCGGAGATTCGGTCTCGATCCTGCGCGGGTGGGAGATGCTCGCGTGGACGACCGAGCGTTCGCGTTCTTGGAGTTTCATATCGAACAGGGGCCTGTGCTGGACCGGGCCGGCGAGTCGATTGCCGCCGTCCGAGCGATAGCCGGCCAAAGCCGCGTTGAAATAGTCTTTACGGGGCGCGCAAATCACGCAGGAACGACTCCTATGGACCTTCGTTGCGACGCTTTGGCAGGAGCGGCGGAATGGATTACTAGCGTGGAACAGCATGCCCGATCGATCGATGGACTGGTTGCAACAGTCGGAAGCCTTCAAGTCTCGCCGGGCGCTGGCAACGTCATTCCAAGTGAAGTTCGCGCAAGTTTGGACGTGCGGCACTGGTGCGATGAGACGAGGAGCTCTGCCGTTCGGAACATGTGTGGCGAGGCGGAGCAAATCGCATTCCATAGAGGCCTGGGGTTCAGCTTCGAAGAGAGAGTGAGCCAAAATGCGGTTCTGATGGACGAGCATCTGGTTACTCTCGTCGAGCAGGCGGTGCGCTACATCGGTGAGGTTCCCAGACGGATGGTCAGCGGTGCCGGCCATGACGCGATGATAATGGCCGAGAAGATACCTTCAGCGATGGTATTCGTGCGCAGCCCTGGCGGTATCAGCCATCATCCCGACGAGTCGGTTCGTATGGAAGACGCGGAGAAAGCGATTCGCGTGGGAGTTACTATGCTGACAAATCTCGCTGCTGACTTACAACACACAAAGTGAAACACCTCGGCTACACTCGCAGCGCGTTCAAACACGATCATCTGGTTCAGACGCCCGACACCTTCGTTCGAACGCCGCTTCCTGGAATGACGCGCTGCACCGCGATCATTCACTGCAGTCCTGCATTAGGTGCCAAATTCACCCAGTACACGGCTGAATTTGAGAGCGGCGGCGTGCTAGGACCAGCATCGGGGCAGCGCTTTGCCTACGTGACTGAAGGCACGGCCGCCCTCGAGATGGGCACCACACAGCACGAAATGGCCTCTGGCGCTTTTGCCTATCTTCCGGAAGAAAACGACCATCGCATAACGGCCAAAACCGCAACTCGGCTCGCCATTATCGAGAAACAATACACGCCTGTTCCCGGCGTCGCGAGTCCCGCACCAATGGTCGGCCATGAATATGCCGTACCTGGGGAGTCTTTGATGGGGGATGACGCACTGCTGGTTCGCTCTTTGCTCCCGGATCATGTCGCCTTCGATTTCGCAGTGAATACGATGACCTATGAGCCAGGCGCGTCCTTGAGCATGGTAGAGATGCATGTCATGGAGCATGGCTTGCTTATGCTCCAGGGCGAGGGAATCTATCGGCTGGGCGACTGCTGGTATCCGGTTCAGGCAGGTGATTTTATCTGGATGCGCGCTTTTTGCCCGCAGTGGTTTGGAGCGCTTGGCAAAACTCAGGCGAAATACCTCATCTACAAAGACTGGAACCGCTCGCCTTCGGCGTAATTTGAAATGCAGATCCAAATCGATTCCGGTCGCCTCGAATCGGAGTTCGAACATCTTGCATCCTTTTCGGATTCCGCTTCACCAGCGGTCACAAGAATCGCCTTCAGCAAAGTTGACTTGCAAGCCCGCGCATGGCTGAAAGAGCGCTGCCGGGCCGCGGGACTTCAGATCCGGGAAGATGCGGTGGGGAACACGTTCGCGCGATGGACCTGCAATCAAGCTGAGGGCCCCGCCATCGCAACGGGCTCGCACATTGACGCCATACCAAGTGCAGGGCGCTACGACGGAACAGTCGGCGTGCTCGGCGGATTGGAAGCCATCCGCGCTCTGAAAGAAGGCGGCTTTGCCCCGAAGCGTCCAGTAGAACTGTTGATCTTCACATCTGAAGAGCCGACGCGGTTCGGTATCGGCTGCCTTGGAAGCCGGTTATTATCTGGCGTGCTGGAAGAACAGAGGGCAAGCACGCTGAGCGATCAAAGCGGGGCGTCTCTCGATCAGGTCAGGCAAGCAGCAGGCTTCAGTGGTCCTATCTCGAAGGTTCGCTTGGGCGCCCATTACTACACCGGTTTCATCGAACTGCATATTGAGCAGGGTCCGCTGCTCGAGCAGGCAAACGTCCAGATCGGTTTGGTAACCAGCATTGCTGCACCCGCCAGCATGCGCATCCTTCTTGAGGGCGAAGGCGGCCACGCAGGCGCCGTTCTGATGTCGCAGCGGCGCGATGCGCTCACCGCAGGGGCAGAGATCATCCTAACCGTCGAAAGTCTCGCGCTTGCTACCGGCGTGATCGACACATTTGCGACCACCGGCGCTTGCGATGTCTTCCCAGGCGCCGTGAACAGTATTCCGAGCCGCGTAAATCTGTGCCTTGACGTTCGAGATACCGATCTGTTCCGCCGTGATTCATTAGTACACGACATAAGAGAAGCGGCTACCGAGATCGCCCGGAGAAGAGAACTGAACGTCGCCATTGAACTTATAAACGCCGATGATCCCGCGCAGTGCGAACCGGGAATTCTCCATGTCCTCCGAAACTCTTGCGCAGACGAGGGTGTGACCTATATGGAGATGGTCAGCCGCGCTTACCACGATTCGCTTTTCATGTCCCGCATTGCACCAACTGCGATGCTCTTCATCCCGTGTCAAGGCGGTGTCAGTCATCGGCCTGACGAATTTGCCTCTTTGCCGGACATCACAAATGGCGTTCGCGTCCTGGCGCAAGCACTTGCAAAGCTTGCGTCCTGAGCTCCCTAACTTCAATAAGGAATTCTTGCCTGACTTCGCATCCAGCCCTCGAATGCCTCGAGGCCTTCTTCTCTGAGCAATCGCTGTCCGCTGATGGTACGCTGTTCGGGCTGCTGAAACAGTTCGTTATGAATGAACGTGTCATCGAAGCCGTAGGCCATGGCATCGTCCCTCCCACACGCAAAGTAAAATCTTTCCGGACGCGCCCAGTAAATTGCCCCCAAGCACATTGGGCATGGTTCACAGCTGGTGTAGAGCTCGCATCCGGAGAGTTGAAAAGTACCGAGATCGCGGCAAGCATTGCGAATAGCTACTACCTCTGCGTGAGCAGTAGGATCATTGCTAGCCGTTACTGAATTTGCTCCGGTCGCAATCAGCTGGCCTTCTTTCACAACTAACGCGCCAAACGGTCCACCGCGCTCAGACCGGACATTTTGAATGGCCAGATCAATGGCCTGCCGCATCCAGTCCTGCGGTGTATTCGCCATGTCGTTTAGAGCCACAGTGTAGCAACGTCTTTTCGGGGGTGAGACAATACCCGATACCCAAAAACGTGCAGCAGGCAATTCGATCCAGGCATATTGTCACTCCGTACGGCGTTCGCTCGGGAGTCATTATTATCGACAATGAACAGATCGCCGCTATTGAGCCGCATGAGTACTCCGGACACGCCGAAACCTGGACGGACGTGGGAAACCTGTTCGTTCTACCCGGGCTCATCGATGTTCATGTACACATAAATGAGCCTGGTCGCACGGAGTGGGAAGGTTTTGAAACAGCAACAAGAGCCGCGGCCGCGGGCGGTTGCACATGCCTTATCGATATGCCTGTGAACTGTATTCCCAGCATCACCTCGGCCGCGGCACTTCAGGAAAAGAGGGAAGCAGCAAAGGGAAAGGCGCACGTCGACCTCGCATTCTGGGGCGGGGTGGTTCCGGGCAACACCGATCAGATCTTGCCACTTGCGGAAGCTGGTGTGAGAGGGTTCAAATGCTTCCTGACTCACCCTGGGACAGAGGAGTTCGAGATGGTTACGGAACCTGACCTCCGCGAGGCCCTGCCACTCTTAGCCGAAACGGGGTTGCCGCTTTTGGCCCACGCCGAAGTGTCTGCTCCAATTGCCGCGGCCTGCGCTCAGCTAGACAATGATTCGGCGGATTGGAAATTCTACAAGACTTATCTGCAATCACGTCCGCCAGAAGCGGAACTGCGCGCCATCTATCTGCTGATCGAGCTCTGCCGCGAATATCGCTGCCGCATTCACATCGTCCATCTATCGGCTGCTGCCGCGCTGGACATTTTGGAAAATGCGCGCGCCGAAGGACTGCCCATCACGGTCGAAACCTGTCCACATTATCTATTCTTTGAGGCGGAATCGATTCCTGATCGCGCCACCCAATATAAATGCGCACCTCCGATTCGCGATCCGGCGAATCGTGATGCTCTCTGGCGGGGTTTACGTGCCGGCACGATTGATCTTGTCGCCACAGATCACTCCCCTTGTCCACCTGAGATGAAGTGCTTGGATACCGGAAGTTTTCAATCGGCATGGGGCGGAATCAGTTCCTTGTCCGTTGGTCTGCCTGCCATCTGGACCGAGGCCAGCAAGCGTGGATTCGCGATCACAGACGTTGTGCGCTGGATGGCGGAAGCGCCGTCCAAACTCGCGGGGCTTAACAACCTTAAAGGCCGCATTGCGCCAGGCTTCGATGCCGATCTAGTCATCTTCGATCCCGACTCAGAGTTCGAAGTTACCGGTGAGCGATTGTACTTTCGGCATCGATGTACGCCTTATCTTGGGCAACGGTTGAAAGGCGAAGTTAAAAGGACGCTGGTCCGCGGTCGAACTTGCTTCGATCGCGGCGCTTTCAACGAGAAAGCGAGCGGCCGTGAGGTACTTGCTCGAACGTGCTTTCCATCTGGCAATGAGGATAGGTAAAGTAAAATATGGAATTTCGCGTTGTTGGCTCGCCAGTCCAACGCAAAGAGGTTCTGGGCAAGCTTACCGGAACGGCCAAGTACGTCGACGACGTAAACGTTCCTGGCATGCTGCATGGGGCCACCATACGCAGCACTGTTCCGCGCGGGCGAATACAGAGCATCGCGTTTGAGCCCGGTGTGCCTTGGGATGAGTTTGTCATTGTCACCAGCGACGATATCCCGGGGACGAACGTTGTCTCGCTCATTAACGACGATCAACCCTATCTTGCAAGCAAGATAGTCAACCACCAGCACGAGCCGGTTCTCCTGATCGCGCATGAGAACAAGGACCTGCTGCGCCGGGCCAGGGAGCTCATACACATTGCCTACGAACCGTTACCCGCCGTGTTCGACATCGACGAAGCGCTTCAGCAGAACTTTGTCATCTGGGGTGAGGATAACGTCTTTAAACGCTACTTGATGAACAAGGGCGATGTTGACAGCGTTTGGACGGAAGCTGCATACACCGTTGCGGGTGACTACTCGACAGGCGCGCAGGAGCACGTCTACATCGAACCGAACGGGATGTTTGCAACTGCCAGCGTTGATGACGGCGTGACGGTTACGGGATCGCTTCAGTGCCCGTACTACGTTCATAAGGCACTCATGAGACTGTTCGGCCTTCCTGCTGACAAGGTTCGTGTTATCCAGCAGGAAACCGGCGGAGCGTTTGGAGGCAAAGAAGAATATCCGTCCATGATCGCGGGTCACGCCGCCCTACTTGCCTGGAAATCCAGGCGGCCGGTAAAGATTGTCTACGATCGCGAAGAAGACATGGCTGCTACGACGAAGCGTCATCCCTCTCGGACGCGGCATCGTACTGCGGTGTCGAGCGATGGGCGTCTCCTTGCGATGGACATCGAATTCACCATTGATGGCGGCGCGTACTCGACGCTATCTGCTGTTGTGCTTTCGCGCGGAACGATCCACGCTCCCGGTCCGTACCGTTGCCCAAATGTTCGCGTCCGCAGCACCGCCGTTGCGACCAGTGCTCCTCCGCACGGGGCCTTTCGCGGCTTCGGTGCCCCGCAAAGCTTGTTCGCGCTCGAACGCCATATGGACACGGTTGCGCATCACATCGGCCTCGCGCCCGACGAGTTTCGGAGACGTAATTTCCTCGAAACTGGCGATACGACCGCAACGGGTCAGATCATCACGCAAGCGCTGGATCTCGCGGGCCTCCAAAATCGAGCGCTGCAAGCCGCCGCGTACCATCGGAAGACTCACGTCTTTCGCTCCGGCAACGCGAATCAGGCGCTGAAGAAGGGTATTGGCTTTGCGTCTTTCATGCACGGAGCCGGTTTTACGGGATCGGGTGAGCGCCACCTGCAGTCCGTGGTGGAATTGGAGGGCACCCGGGAAGGCGGCGTTTGCATACTGTGCTCGATGACCGAGATGGGACAGGGCACGAACACGATCTTGACCCAGATCGCCGCCGAGGCGCTGGGCATCGGCTACGACCAGGTCGAGATCTGCCGCCCTGACACGGCTATGGTCCCAAACAGTGGGCCGACGGTCGCCTCACGCACGTCAATGGTCGTTGGGAAACTCGTGGAGGATGCAGCTCATGACTTCAAAGAACGGTTGCGCTCTGAGACGGGGCTAAGCGAGAACTATTCTCTGGAGGAATTTAGCGCATGTGTGCGCGATCGCTTCGCATCCTCAGGTCCGCTGCGAACGCGAGCCCAATATCAGGAGCCTCCTGGTATTCGCTGGGACGATCTGCGATACGAAGGCGATGCATATGGCGCGTTCTCGTGGGCCACGCATGTTGCCGAGGTGACCGTCAACACAGTTACAGGCGAAGTGCAGGTGGACAACTTCACCGCCGTTCAAGAAGTTGGACGTGTTCTAAATCCCGTGTTGGCGTCCGGGCAAATCGAAGGCGGCATTGTCCAGGGTCTGGGGTTCGCATTGCTCGAAAAGGTTGTCTGGCGTGACGGCTCGATGGCCAACAACCAGATGACGAACTACATCATCCCAACCGCGATGGATGTTCCTCCTATCCAAGTGCTCTTCGAAGAGGTGCCATATCAGCATGGCGCGATGGGGGCGAAGGGCATCGGCGAACTTCCCATGGATGGGCCAGCGCCCGCATTGCTGAACGCGATCGAGAATGCGCTTGGCATCGCATTCAATCACGTCCCGTTGACGCCGGAAGACATATTGAGTCAATTGGTCCGCCACGATAGCCAACTGCAATACGCTGAGCAGGAGACTGCGGGAAGCATCGCGTGAAAACCTGCTCCATCTCACTTACCGTCAATGGCGAGGCTCGAGTCATCGAAACTCTGCCGGTGAAGCGTTTGCTCGATGTGCTCCGAGAGGATTTGCAGTTGACGGGCGCCAAGGAAGGATGCGGTGAAGGCGAATGCGGCGCATGTTCGGTGATCATGGATGGCTTCCTGGTTAATAGCTGCCTGGTGCCTGCGCTGCAAGCTTCTGAGACTGCGGTCCGTACGGTAGAGGGAATCTCGGGAGATGCTTCTCTGCATCCGGTTCAACAGGCTTTCGCTGAATGTGGAGGTGCTCAATGCGGCATTTGCACTCCGGGCATGATCATGGCGGCTGTATACCTTCTCGAGCAGAATCCGCAACCCACGCGCGAGCAAATTCGCGAGGCGCTGGCGGGCAATCTGTGCCGCTGCACGGGGTACCAGAAAATCATCGACGCCGTTCATCAGGCGAGTCTCCGGCCAGCACAGAGCGTGTGATGCTCGTTGTGCGCGATAAAAGTGGACTATGAGATCGTGCCTTCCCGACTACGATCTGGTGGCCTCGGATAGCCTGCAATCTACGCTGGGAATGTTGGCCAACGGTGAAGGCTGGCACCCGATTGCGGGCGGTACGGACCTCATGGTTCTTCTGAACGCGGGAAAGCTTCCCTTTCGCCGACTGGTGAGTCTTCGTAAGCTCGAAGAACTGCGCCAGATCGTGGTGAGCGAAGCGAGCGTGACGATTGGCGCAGCCGTGACGTACACGCAAATCCAACGTCATCCGGTTTTGCAATCTGAGTTTCCGCTGCTTTGCCAGGCGGCCAGTTGGACCGGCGGTGTTGCCAATCAGAATCAAGGCACGCTGGGCGGCAACATCGCGAATGCCTCGCCTGCGGCTGACTCGGCTCCTCCGCTATTGGTGCATGACGCCAAGATTCGCCTCATCTCGCTCGCGGGTAGCCGGCCTGTGGCGTATTCAGATTTCCACCTCGGATACAAAACGTTTGCGATGCGGCCCGACGAACTGCTCTATTCGATCGAATTGCCGCGCCGGGTTCCAATGTGGCGCTATCACGGCAGGAAAGTCGGAACGCGTAGAGCTCAAGCGATCTCGAAAGTTGCGTTTGCTGCTGCTGCGCGCCTCGAATACGGGCAGATTTCAGATGTCCGACTGGCATTCGCAAGCGTTGCGCCCGTCCCCTTGCGTTGTCTCGCTACGGAGCGCCTTCTCACGCAAAAATCGCTGACGCAAGGGGCTATCGCGGATGCGCGACAGATGTTGAAATCGGAGATTACGCCGATCAGCGACATCCGTTCCACGGCCGCGTACCGATCCCTCGTTGCGCAAAATCTGCTTGTGGAGTTCCTGGAGACTCTTCGGTGACGATTCACGAATTCAATGCAGCAGATGAGGCGGTTGCGCGTGCGGGTCTTTTGCGCTGTTGCGCTTCGAAGCAATGGGCAGAGCGCGTATTGGAGCGCCGGCCCTTTCACGATCAGGCGACTTTAGTGTTAGTAGCCGAGTCGGTCTGGTGGACACTTGAACCAACTGACTGGCTGGAAGCCTTTTCAGCTCACCTGAAAATCGGAGAGCAGCAGCGTTCGTCTTGGTGCGCCCAAGAACAAAGCGGAGTCGATTCCGCGCCCACCCGAATTCTGGAGCGGCTCGCGGAAGGCAATCAAGAGTATGAACAGCGATTTGGCTGGATCTTCCTAATAAATGCGACTGGGAAAAGTGCGCCCGAGATGCTCGACTTGCTACATACTCGTTTGGAGAATGGGAGCGCAGAGGAGTTGCGTGTCGCGGCTGGCGAGCAAGCCGAAATCACAAAGCTGCGCTTGAGCAAACTGTTGAACCTATGAGCGGAATATCGACACATGTTCTAGATACAGCGAACGGCCGCCCTGCAGCCGGCATCGCAGTGCATCTCTTCTTGTCCGAGGAGGCAATAGGATCGGGCGCTACGGATCAGAATGGGCGGGTCCAAACTCTCTTACCGAACGGCGCAACGTTGAGGCCGGGCAGCTACCGCCTCCTGTTCGAGCTCGGCGATTACTTTCCGGAAGGATTTTATCCCGAAGTAAGCATCTCGTTTGCTGTGCGGGACACCGCGGCGCACTACCACCTTCCACTGCTGATCAGCCCCTTCGGATACACCACCTATCGCGGGAGCTAGCTTGGCGATCATCCGATCTAATGCATACGGAAAGACTCGTGTTCGATTGACTTATGTCGATCGCACACGTGATCTTCACGAGATTCGCGAACTCTCAGTCACCATTCTGTTTGAAGGCGAATTTGCCGCGGCTTACAAGGACGGTGATAATTCCAGTGTCCTGCCAACCGACACGATGAAGAACACGGTTTATGTTCTGGCACGACAACTACGCTGGGACAGTATTGAGGTCTTGGGCGAGGGCATCGCGCAGCACTTCCTGGAGTTGCTTCCACATCTGTCCCAGGTCAGGGTCAACATCGAACAGATACCCTGGCAGCGCATCGCTGAGTATGGCGCGGCTTTCTCTCAAGCAGGGAATGAGCGCCGGACAACGCGACTAAAAGCGAGTCGCTCGTGCATCCAGATCAGCTCAGGACTGACCGGGCTTCACATCATGAAAACGGCAAAGTCTGGATTTGCCGGTTACATCCAGGACCAGTTCACAACTCTTCCAGAAACGCATGATCGCCTGTTTGGGACGATACTCGAAGCGCATTGGGAATACCTGCAAAACGATATCTCGTTCAACAACCTGCACCGCGAAATTCGCGCTATTATGTTGGAGTCCTTTGCTCAACATAGAAGCCTTTCGGTTCAGCACACATTATTTGCCATGGGCGAAGCAGTGCTAGACAAAGTCACTGCCGTTTCCGAGATTCATATTGTCATGCCAAATAAGCATTCTCTTTTGGTCGACTTGTCGCGCTTCGCCCTGGATAACCCCAACCAAGTCTTCGTACCCATTGATGAACCCTCCGGCTACATTGAAGCCCGGATTGGCCGATGACCGGAATAAACTGAATTAGAGAGCAAAGATCAAGGTGTTTTGGAAGCGCTTTTCCAGGAATATGAGATTAGGCAGGCCGAAGACGCCAGCCTAACTGAATCGAGGAACAGCATGCGTATTGAATTACTCTCGAACGAGAGCGCTTCCCTGCCCTACACGACCGATGAGGACCGCTGGTCGGCTGTGCTCGGCCGCAAGAAAGAGGCCGACGGCAAGTTTTACTTTTCCGTCAAGACCACGGGAGTTTACTGCCGGCCTTCCTGCGCGGCGCGGCGGCCGCTAAGAGAGAACGTCCGATTCCATATAAGTTGCGAATTTGCGGAACGCGCAGGATTCCGGCCTTGCAAGCGATGCCGCCCGGGAGAGCGCATTGCTCCGGAACCACATGCCGCCGCAATAGAAGAAGCTTGCCGTGCTATAGAACACGCTGACGAATGTCCTAACCTTGACGAAATCGCGCACGCAAGCGGAATGAGCCGTTTTCACTTCCAGCGAGTGTTCAAGCAGGTGACGGGCGTGACGCCGCGGGCCTACTTCGCCACGTGCCGGATGCGGAGGGTGCAAGCGGACCTGCGAAGTGGCGGCACGATTACTGAAGCAATTTACAGCGCGGGCTTCAACTCGAGCGCGAGATTTTATGCGAAGTCCGCCGAAATGTTGGGCATGAACGCGAGAAGCTACAGGGAGGGCGGCAGCAATGCGTTGATTCGGTTTGCAGTGGGCGAATGTTCGTTGGGATCGATTCTAGTTGCCGCCACCGGGAAAGGTATTTGCTCCATTCTGCTTGGCGACGATCCAGATATTCTGGTGCGCGACCTGCAGAATCGCTTTCCGAGGGCAGAACTAGTGGGCGGCGATCACGAGTTTGAGACCTGGGTGGCAAGCGCGGTCGGCTTGGTCGAACATCCTGAGCAGAAATTCGATTTGCCGCTGGATGTTCAGGGCACGGTTTTCCAGCAGCGTGTCTGGCAGGCGCTGCGCGCCATTCCACCGGGCTCAACTGCCAGCTACGAGGAGCTTGCCATCCGGCTAGGCGCGCCTAGGGCCGTACGGGCGGTCGCGGGCGCTTGCGCGGCGAACGGAATTGCCGTGGCCATCCCCTGTCACCGTGTCGTGCGCAAAGATGGAGATCTTTCCGGGTATCGCTGGGGAGTGGAGCGCAAACGTGCTTTGCTCGAACGCGAAGCGAAGACCTGACCGTCTCCTACAAATAGGAAAGCGTGGTTGAGGTGAATCGTATGGGCGGAAACCTGCTATTGGAAGTCGATGGCGCGATAGCTACCCTGACACTCAACCGGCCCGAGCGGCGGAATGCGCTTTCGCTCGAACTGATGCAGGAGTTTATCGATTGCTTGAGCGAGCTGGAGCAGAACCGGGCTGTGCAGGCGGTGATACTCGCGGCGGCGGGCAAGGTATTCTCCTCCGGACACGATCTCAGCGAAATGACCGGCCGCACGGGAGCCGAGTACGAGCATATCTTTGAAATCTGTACGGAGTTGATGACGAAAATTCAGGCGATACCCCAGCCGGTAATTGCGGAAGTGCACGGCCTGGCCACGGCGGCGGGTTGCCAGTTGGTTGCGACGTGCGATCTGGCAATCGCCTCCGACGATGCGGCTTTCGCAACGCCAGGCGTGCGGATCGGCCTATTTTGCACAACTCCTATGGTCGCGCTCACGCGGAATATCGGGCGGAAACGAGCTCTCGAGATGCTGTTTACGGGCGAGCAGATCAGCGCGAGGGTGGCCGAGGACTGGGGTTTGGTGAACCGGGTGGTTGCCCCAGCCGAATTGCGACAGGCAACTCGGGCGCTGGCCGGGCGCATTGTTGAATCGAGCCCGCTAGTTCTGGCGATGGGAAAGCGAGCGTTTTACGGACAACTGGAAACGGGTCAGCCAAAAGCCTATGAGCTCGCAAAAAAAGTGATGACTTCTAATGCTCTAGCTGCTGACGCACAGGAAGGTATCTCCGCATTCTTACGGAAGCGAAAACCATGCTGGCCGGGTAAGAATTAGAAGCCAGGCGAGCACGCTTTGGCGGGTTAAGAGCCGTTGGCCTTTTCGGGGCCACCCAGGCGAAGTCCAGGCTCCTGCTGCGGACCTCGAGGGCCGTACTCGAACTCGGCATACATGCCGCCGAGTTCTTTGAGCGCCGCCGGAGCATCCTCGCGATCAAGCATGACTTCGATAAAGATAAGCTTGTCGGCAGTTCCAGCAGCCTTGATGGCTTGCGTCAGCTCCGCCTCGGTGGTGACGGCGAAGCAGGCCGCCTCGTGATGTAAGTCGAAAACGCGCGGCAGCTCCGTATAGCGCCATGCATTGATGTCGTTGTAACTCGAGCTGCGGCCGAGAATCGCGCGCTCGATTGTGTAGCCGTCATTGTTCAGCAGAAAGATTATGGGCTTAAGATTGTGGCGCAGGATGGTCGAGAGCTCCTGCACAGTCGGCTGCAACGAGCCATCACCTGTGAATAAGATGTGTCTGCGATTAGCAGCGGCCAGCATGGCACCGAGCAGCGCCGGCAATCCGTAGCCAATCGATCCCCAAACCGGCTGGCCGAGGAAGCTCGTATTCTCGGGCAAGCTGGTTAGCGCGAGGCCCACGCTGGAAGTTCCGATATCGGAGAGAATGACGTCACCGAGCTGCAGAAATGCAGCGGCATGACGCCAGAAAATTTCCTGGCTGAGCTTCGCAGAGGGCGAGCACTCAAAAGCCGCCGGCGAAGCTGCCGCAGACTGAGCTGACGCCCACAGCTTCCGTGAACCCTTGAGGCGCCTGGCTGTTTCTCGCAGCACTTCCCGCGCATTGATTCCCTGATAATCGTCGCGCCCGATGGAACAGCTGAATGGTTGCAGATCGATAAGCGCGGCTTCAGGAAGGTTATGCGTGAAAAGGCACGTATTTGCGTCAACTAAGCGCATGCCAACCGATAGAAGGCAATCGGACTGCTCGATGGTTTCCCGGACAAGCGGCCAGCTCCGGCTGCCCGCATACGTGCCTAAGAAAAGCGGCGAAGTCTCCGTTATGACTCCTTTCGCGCTGCTCAGAACCGCGAATGGCGCCTGCGCTTTTTCGGCGAGATCCATGATCTCCGGTTGAAGCCGGAAGCGTTCGACACTGACATCGAGAAGCAAAGCGGGAAGTTCGGCATTGCCCAATCGGTAGGCAATAACATCAGCAAGCGCGCTCAGCCGCTCAGGATCGCTCAAAATTTCCGAAATTTTCAGAGGCGAAACGGGCGAGGCGACTTCCAAATAAGAAATGTCGGACGGAAGTTCGAGATAGACAGGCCGCTTCTCGCGCCAGCAAGCTTCCAGAACGCGATCGATTTCGCCGGGAGCATTGGCCGGCGTGAGGCGGGTCTGCGCAACCGTGAAGTGACGGTAGCAATCCAGCACGTCGTTGTAATTGCCACTCCCCACAGTGTGGTGCACGTGCAGACGCCGATCGAGGACCGAAAGCGAGGGCGAGCCAGAGATGCAAACGACAGGAACCCGCTCGCAGTAAGCGCCCGCGATGCCGTTGATCGCGCTCAGCGAACCCACGCCATGCGTGACAACTAAAGCGGAGATACCGGCTAACCGGGCATATCCGTCGGCTGCATAGGCCGCATTTAGTTCATTGCAGGCGCCCACCCATAGGAGCTGTGCAGGAGCCAGGCATTTATCGGAGCGAATGACTTGTTCGAGAAATGGTAGATTGTAGTCGCCCGGCACGCCAAAGATGTGTCGCAGGCCGAGCTCATGCAAGCGGCAGAGTAAGTAATCACCGATTGTCACCAGATCATTCTCGCTGATGAGCAGTCGCTCGCGTTGAGAAGCCGCGATTCCGGAGGCCACTCACGCGCCCATTGTATGTCCGAAGCGGGCGTGCGCCGGGATTCTATTCGCGCAAAGAGCGGCCACTCCGGGATAGTCTGGAGAGACTTTGGGGCCCAGAGCGCACACCTGTTTTTTGCGGGAAGAAAGAATGCGTCCGGAAATCGTGTATCTGTTTTGGATGCTGTCGGCATCGATAGCGCTTACCAGTTGCGGAAAGGCATCGCGGCCCAAGGGATTGGAAATCAGTTACGGCGCGAATGGGATTCAGCAGCTCAGCTTTGGCGGAGCCGTCTTGGAGGATCTCGCGAAATACCCGTCCGATGTATTTCATATCTGGCATATCAAAGCGGCTGGCCTGCATGGAAGAGTTCTGAGCGATCCGCAATACGGGTGGGGAGAAGTACATAACGGCCGCACCTGGAACGCAGCTACACATAGCTGGCTTTACACTTTTATCTGGGGTTCGATCGGCGTGCAGTTCGCGCAAAAGGGCAATACCCTGGATATGGCCGTAACGGAGAAGAACAATGCCGATTCCGGCATAACGCTCGATGGCGCCACGATCTACCCATTCGTGCTGCATTTCTCGGAAGCGCCTGAGGGCTTCGACAATCCATCCTACGAGCACCTGGCCGTTGAATCCGGCGATCCAATTCCGGTAGCTGAGTGGGATCAGAATCAACTGTCGATTGTGACGGATGAGGGCTCAAAGCCGCTGTACCACGGGCTCGAGCCAGCAGGTGGCGGCAACAACTACTTTCCTGTCATCAGCAGCACCCCGATGGACAGTATGTCGGCCACCTACCCACGTTTCGAGCGGCCCGTTGCGCCCGGAGCGAGTGACACGTTCACGGTATCTCTGCGGTTCACGAGTTCCGAATAGCAGGCGCTAGCCATTTTTGCTGGAACTGAATTCCTCCAGCCAAGCGCTAGCATTGAGCGTCGTAACCCAAAAAAAATCGGCTTCTCTAACCGCAGCATCGTTAGAGAAGATGTCCTATATTCTCTGATTGGAAAGGAAACTGATGAAATCTCTTTGTGGCATGCTTTTTGCTTGTGGCAGCGACCAGCACCTTCACCTATACGCTCTCCTGGTCAAATCTGACCGGCAACGCTACTATGGCGCATGTTCATTACGGCGCAGTTAGGAGTGAACGGACCGATTCTCATACCGTTCTTTATGTTCATCATGCCGGCCACCGATAGTAGTACGGCACATTAACTTCGGCTGACTTCATGGCGGACCCAAGCGCTGGAATTAACACGATTGCGGATGTGGCAACCGCAATTCAGGATGGCAACGCTTAGGTGAACATTCACACGGCAGCCTATCCGGCCGGTGAACTGCCCGGACAGTTAGCCGTCTCCACTGCAACTCCAGAACCGGCCACCACCGGGCTTATGAGTCTAGCAATGGTAGCTGGAGCCGCAATCTTCATTCGCAGGCGTCGCACGGCTTAGCTTCCACGTAAATCTACTTAGCAACTGGGCCGGGGCGATCCTCAGATGACCGCTCCGGCCTTTTTTTACGGACAGTTTCGTCTATACGCTGCTCGAATGGAATACTGATTGATGATGTCACGCGACGAAAACCTGGTTGGGCTCGACCTGGGGACCTCCAGCGTGCGCGCGCTCCTCTTCAACAGTGAGTTCTTGAGCTACCCAGATCTCGGCGTTCAGAAGAAATACGAATTCACGACGAGACCGGATGGCAGCGTGGAAGTGTCTCCGGACATGCTGCTGAACTTAACTTGCGATTGCCTGGATGCACTGCACGAGCAGATGGTAAACAAAGGGATCAAGGCTGCCGGGGTAGGAATCAGCACTTTCTGGCATTGCTTTCTCGGAATCGACAAAGAAAAGAAGCCGACCACGCCGGTGGTACACCTGTTCGATACGCGTTCCGGCCAGCAGATGCAGGAATTGACGAACACGTTTGACCCCGCCTGGCTGCATGCAATTACGGGCTGCATGCCGCATACGAGCTACTGGCCGGCAAAACTACTTTGGCTCAAGGAAAAGCGTCCGGCCGCGGTCGCGAAAACAGTTCGCTGGCTCTCCCCCGGCGAGTACCTGCTGCTCACCCTCACCGGGCAAGGCGCGGAATCGACCTCCATGGTTTCCGCCAGCGGGTTGTGGGACCAGCGGAAGAACGATTACTGCGAGGAGTTGCTGGAACTAATCGGCCTCGGGCGCGATCAGCTCGCGCCTGTCGACTCCTTAGATGAACCACGCCGTTCGCTTACGTCGCAGTTCGCAGCGCGATGGCCCTTATTCAACGGCACCCCCTGGTATCCGGGTTTTGGCGACGGCGCGTGCAACAGTGTGGGCAGCGGCTGCACGACTCCGAAGCAGTTTGCTTTGATGGTCGGCACAAGTGGCGCGATGCGAGTGGTGGTGAAGCAGAAGCATGTAACAATCCCGGCTGGAATCTGGTGCTATCGGGTTAACCGCGAGCGGGCGATTCTGGGCGGAGCTGTTTCGAACGGCGGCGAGGTGTTTCGTTGGGTGACGCGCACTCTCCAACTGCCCGCGGATGCCGAAGATCAGATTGCAAAGCGCGAACCCGGCATGCACGGGCTCACTATGCTGCCGTATTTTGCCGGTGAGCGTTCTCCCTACTGGCGCCCGGACCTGCGCGCCGCGATCACTGGGATGAGCCTCGCAACCCAACCGATCGATATCTTGCAGGCTTGTCTCGAAAGCGTCTCGCTTCGGTTCAAGCAGATTTATATGCTGCTTACGCGCCCGTTTCCTGAGCCCGAAAAAGTCATCGCTTCAGGCGGGGCGCTGCTTCGGTCAAAGGCCTGGCTGCAAATGATGACAGATGCGCTTGGACACCGCATTGTGGAGTGTACGGCGCCTGAGGCCTCCAGCCGCGGAGCCGCTATGCTTGCGGCGGAACAGATGGGTCTCCTGCCGGACATCGGAGAAGTCCCGCTCCAGCTCGGCGCGACCGTTGAACCGGGCCACGAGAACGCCTCGATTTACCGGCAGATGTTCGAGCGAGACGCCCGGCTGTTTGAAACTCTCTACGGGACACATTCCACGTTTGATCCTCCGGAACGTGCGACTCCACTCGGGGACACCGCTGCCCCATTTTCAACGGCCTAGTGGCCGGTTGCTGATCCCACCTGGAAAATCTCCGCCCTATCGGATACAAATGGTAGAGCGCATGGAAACCACCAGCGGGCGTAACAATCAATCAGCCAAATCCTCGCCCGCGATAGAAGTTCGCAGTCTTATAAAGCGGTACTCGAAGGCTAAGTCCAATGCAGTGGACGGTGTCTCGTTCGCCGTGCGGCCAGGGGAGATCTTCGGTTTGCTGGGTCCGAATGGCGCCGGCAAGACGACGATCATCGGCGTACTCACCACATCTATTCTTGCTACTGAGGGATCGGCATCGATCATGGGCATCGACGTCATGACTGATCCGATCGGAGTCAAGCAGCGCATAGCGGTCGTGCCACAGCAAAGCAATTTGGATCGCAGTCTGAAAGTCCGTGAGATCCTGACCTTCCATGCAGCCTATCATGGCGTCTCGCGAAAAGCTCGCGAGGGGTTAGCGGACCGGCTGCTTGACCAATTAGGCTTAGGGGACCGCAAAAACGAAAAGGTGAACCGCTATTCGGGCGGGATGGCGCAGCGGCTGATGATCGCACGTGCGCTGATGCATGAGCCCGACGTTTTATTTTTGGACGAGCCGACGAATAATCTGGATCCGCAGTCGCGGCTGTTCCTCTGGGAACGGATACGCGAGATGAATGCGCGGGGCCTCACCATTCTGCTGACCACGCACGATATGGAGGAAGCTGACAAGCTCTGCCAGCGTATTGCGGTCATGGATCATGGCAAAATTCTGGTGAACGAAACGCCAGACGAATTGAAGAGAATGATTCCGGGTGGAACGGCATTGGAGGTGCAGGCCCACGTTTCGGCAGACGAGGATGGAAACGCGCGCGAGCGGATCTCGCTAGCTCTCGGCGCAATCCCCCGTACGAAAGTCGAGATATTAGAAGATGGGCACGATCAGGCGGCCGAGCCGGGAGATTTTACTTATCGAATCTATGCGGACTCGGTGAATGGGTTGATCGGCCCAGCAGCGCAGGCTGTACTCTCGACGGGCGCCGACGTCCGCAACTTGAGCGTGAAACAACCATCGCTCGAAGAGGTTTTTATCTTCCTCACAGGGAGGCATCTCCGATAAGAGCTTTCAATTATGAACGAAATGGCTGAAGCAGCTTCCAAGTCAATTGAGGTTCCGATCATACGGCCGAGAGATTCGGAGAATCGAACTGCGCTTGCTTTGAACGCATTTTTCGCGATTCTGCGCCGCGACTTGGTGGTGACCGGCCGCGAATTTGTTCCCTTTCTCTTGCAGGCACTGATGCAGCCGTTGTTCTTTCTGTTTATTTTCGGAAAAGTATTGCCCGGCATCGGGCTCGCGGCCGGTAACTTTGCTGCCTTGATGCTGCCCGGGATCGTGGCATTGACTGGCATGATCGCCGCTATGCAAGGTGTAACGCTGCCCCTCGTGCTCGATCTCGGTTACGCGCGCGAAATTGATGACCGTCTGCTTTCACCGCTGCCGATCTGGTGGGTGCCTTTGGAAAAAGTGCTCTTCGCCGCCCTGCGCGGCACAATCGCGAGCTCGGTTATTTTCCCGCTGGGCTGGCTCATCCTGGGCCACGGCTTTGCAGTGCGAAGCGATCGCATTTTAGCGCTCATCGGAATGGTGATCTTGACGGCGTGCGTCGGCTCCACGATCGGGCTGCTGATGGGAACCGTCATCAAACCGGACCAGATCAGCTTGATGTTTACACTCATCTTCACGCCGCTGCTCTTCACCGGATGCACTTACTATCCATGGGGAGCGCTGAGTAACATCCGATGGTTCCAGGCGCTTACTCTCTTGAACCCCCTGACTTACGCCGCGGAAGGCCTACGCTATGCAATGGTTCCTCCCATGGGCGGCCGTGATTTCCCGACCTTGAGTCTTCATTGGATACTGCCGGCGCTCGGCATTTCGGTGCTGATCATGTTTGTGCTCGGGGCCCGAACGTTTCGGAAGAGAGTTGTAACTTAGAAGCGCGGGCGAATGAATGAATCCTCGGCCGGCTCGTCGTCTCGCGCCGCTTTCCGCTATCCCAATTTCCGATTCTATTCGCTAGCGCGATTTTTAACGACGATCTCCTCCGAGATGCAGTCCGTGGCAGTGGGCTGGCAAGTCTACGAAGTGACACACCGGCCCCTGGATTTGGGTCTCGTTGGATTGGCGCAATTCCTGCCAGGCATTTGCCTCTTTCTGCTGGCCGGGCATACGGCCGATCGCATTCCAAGACGCAAGATTCTTAAAATTTGCTATACGGCATTTTCGCTTTGCTCGCTTTTGCTGTTATTGCTGACGTTTCGCGGGCTGCATTCCGCTTATCCGATTTATCTCGTGCTGTTGCTGAACGGAACAGTTCGCGCGTTCAACGCGCCCGCAAGCCAGGCCTTCGTTCCGCTGCTGGTCTCGCCACGGGATTTTCCAAACGCGGTGGCTTGGAGCGCCTCCATTTTCCAGACCGCAACCATAGCGGGTCCAATGATTGGCGGACTGCTCTATGGATTCACGGGAAGCTCCGTGACCGTCTATTGCTGCGCGGCAATCGCTTACTTCACCGGCTTTCTCGCCATCGCGAACGTGAAGCTACCGGATACGGTTCGTCCGCGAGGAGCGGCTTCGGCCGGCATGGTGCTCGATGGCATGAAATACATTTGGCGCAACAAACCCATTATGGGCGCAATTTCGATGGACTTGTTCGCGGTGCTTCTAGGCGGCGCGGTGGCACTGCTGCCGGTTTATGCGCGCGAGATTCTAAAAATCGGCGCGGTCGGCCTCGGCATCTTGCGCAGTGCTCCGGGTCTGGGAGCGGTGCTGATGAGCGTTGTGGTGGCGCATTGGCCTCTCCGCAGGCGAACCGGGCCCATCATGCTGTGGTGCGTTTTCGGCTTCGGGCTGGCGACAGTAATTTTCGGAATCTCGTATAATTTTTGGCTGTCGCTCTTCATGCTGTTCTTAACGGGAGCGACGGATACGGTGAGCGTGATTGTACGCTCAACGCTGACGCAGTTAGAAACGCCGGACGAGATGCGCGGCCGCGTGAGCGCCGTGAATATGGTCTTCATTGGCGCCTCAAACGAAATCGGACAATTCGAGTCGGGCCTAACGGCGCAATGGTTCGGGACGGTGCCGGCTGTTGTGCTAGGTGGCATCGGAACGATGGCTGTGGTGGGAATTTGGGCTTGGCTTTTCCCAAGCTTGCGCCAGCTAGATAAGCTCGACGGTAAAGCGATGGAGCCCGTGATCGCCGAAGCCATGACCGCCCATGGCGGACCTGATAACGAGTGAAAGCCTTAAAGAACGAGGCCAAACTAGTAAACACCAAAGAAAGACCGCTATGCCAAATGATGTTGACGGATCGAGGCCTTCTGAAGGTGACGAGCAGGATCTAACAGCGCGCGCGGCGCCGGAGAGATCGCAAACTGTGATTGGCGTACGAACGGCGACAATACTCTACTTGCTCATTGCGGTGGCCGCAATCGTCACGCTGAAAGGAAAACCGTTGATTCTGGCGCTCATCATTGTGTTCGGTTTGGCGGCGAAGTCGTATTTGCATTACTGGAAACAAAAAGGCCCAGGGTAAATACGGTCCCTGAAGCAGTACTGTTGCTATCCGAATGGAAGTGTGCCATGCTTCCTGTTGGAAACCAAATACGGCACATAAAGCTGGCGTCGAAATGAGGAGGATCATAAATGAGATCTCTAAGGCGGTTCTTCAAGCGGCTCAGCTCCTGGTCGAAAACGCGGCAAGACGAAGAGCGATTGCGGGCTGAAATTGAAGAACATCTCGCTTTGCAAACCGCTGAAAATGTTCGCGCTGGTTTGTCGCCCATAGAGGCGCGACGTCAGGCCGTTCTGAAGTTCGGAGCGGTGGAGGCGATGAAAGAAGGTTATCGGAACCAGCGAGGAATACCGTTCCTGGAAACGCTGACACAGGATACGCGCCACGCGCTGCGACGTTTACGCAACGCTCCGGCGTTCACCATCACCACGGTCCTTACCCTGGCGCTTGGTATTGGCGCGACCACCTCCATCTTTACTTTGGTCTACGCCGTTCTGCTGAAGTCGCTGGCAGTAACAAGTCCGAACGAGTTGTACAAGCTCGGCAGAGAAGCACGCTGCTGCTACATGGGCGGGTACAGTCAGGATAAAGAATTCTCCCTTGTCTCGTACGACTTATACAAATACTTCAGGGATAACATTAAAGGCTTTGCCGAATTAGCGGCCTTTCCGGCGATCCAGCCGCAGTTCGGTGTCCGGCGCTCCGGCGGCTCGGAGCCAGCCCAGAGCTATCCAGGCGAGTTCGTCTCCGGCAACTACTTCACCATGTTCGGCATAAAAGCGTATGCCGGACGGGCGTTTACCGCCAGCGATGATCGGCCCGATGCTCCGCCTGTCGCAGTGATGAGCTACCGCTTGTGGCAGCAAACGTATGGAACGGACCCGTCTGTCATCGGCAGCGTGTTCGACATAGACGACAAGCCGTTTACCGTCGTGGGAATCACTCCGCCGGGTTTCTTTGGCGACACTCTGCGCAACAATCCGCCCGATTTCTTTCTGCCGCTAAACACCGAGCCGTTCGTAGAGGCCGATGCCGACCTCAAGAAGTACGACACTCACTGGCTGGACTTGATCGGCCGAATCCGGCCAGGTCAGGCGCCGACATCTATAGAGGCTAAAATGCGCGTGGAACTCAAGCAGTGGCTCCGCTCGCACTGGGGTGAGATGAGCGCCGGCGATCGCGCGAAATTTCCCGAGCAGACGCTGTTCTTGAGTCCTGGAGGCGCTGGCATCACCAGCATGCGCGAGGAATATGAGCACTGGCTTCAGATCCTGATGTTGGTTTCCGGATTTGTGTTGCTCATCGTCTGCGCTAACATAGCCAATCTCATGCTCGTTCGCGGCATGGAGCGGCGGCGCCAGACGTCGTTGAGCATGGCACTCGGGGCGCGCGCGTCGAGCCTCGTCAGGCAGGCTCTCACCGAGAGCATCTTGCTATCGCTGTCCGGTGGCGCGGCGGGTCTGCTGATCGCCTTTGCAGGCACGCGCCTTATTCTCCATTTTGCATTCCCTTCGGTTGGAACCATGCCAGGTATACCCATCAGCGCATCGCCTTCCATCCCGGTGCTGCTCTTCGCATTTGTCACCTCGCTATTGACAGGAGTAGCGTTCGGCATCGCTCCCGCATGGATGGCCACACAAGTAGATCCGATGGAAGCTCTTCGCGGCGCCAGCCGCTCCAGCGCCCGCACGGGCTCGCTTCCGCGAAAAACGCTGGTGGTGCTCCAGGCTGCGCTCTCGCTTATCCTGCTGGTAGCGTCAGGACTGCTTACCACCGCGTTGCACAGACTGGAGAATCAAACTCTCGGATTTGATCAGGATCGGCGCATAGTGGCGAAGATTGAGCCTAGGCTCGCCGGCTATCGGCCAGGGCAACTCACGCCGCTTTACCGGCGCATTCATGATTCGCTATCGAGCATTCCTGGCGTGTCCGGAGTGGCTCTCTGTACCTACTCACCCCAAAACGGTAATCAATGGGGCGGTGGCGTCTGGGTGGATGGACATCCCGATCCCGGGCCCAACGGCGACAACTCCGCTTTTTGGGATCGAGTCACCGCGGGATACTTTGAGGCCGTCGGAAACCCCATCATTCGAGGGCGCGGCATCTCGGAACAGGATACGGCTACTTCACGGCATGTGGCAGTTATCAATGATACGTTTGCACGCAAGTTTTTCAAGAATGAAGACCCGATCGGAAAACACTTCGGACGTTTGGGAAGGGATGCTTCCCGCCAGTACGAAGTTGTGGGGATTGCCAAAGACATCCGCAATCTGACTGATAATCTTGACAAGCCGGCTGATCCGTTCTTTTTTCTGCCGGAAGCCCAGCATGACATTTCCCCGGATGCCGGGTTCAAGGAAGTCTCTCCGGGCTCGCATTTCCTGCATGACATTGTCATTGTGACCAAGCCGGGAGCCAGCTTATCCGATGTCAGATTGGATAATGCCATGGCTTCAGTGGATCCAAATCTGCCGGTCATTTTGATTCACACTCTCAAACAGCAGGTAGCCTTCCAGTTCTCGCAGCAGCGGCTCATTGCGCGCCTCACATCGTTCTTCGGAGTTCTTGCGCTTGGCTTAGCGTCGATTGGGCTGTATGGAGTTACTGCCTATAACGCGGGCCGCCGTACGAACGAGATCGGCGTCCGTATGGCGCTCGGCGCTAGTCGCGGCCACGTTGTCGCGCTGGTACTACGAGGCGCATTCGGGCTGATTCTCTTTGGACTACTGGTTGGGTTGCCGTTGACCCTCGCGGCGGGGCGATTGCTGGGCCATCAGCTTTATGGCATGGATCCGTACAATCCCGTGGTGACGTTCATAGCCGTCGTGACGCTTGGGTTATTCGCGTTGGTCGCGGCCTTAATTCCAGCGTTCCGGGCAAGTTTGATTTCGCCGCTGGAAGCGTTGCACGCCGAGTAAGGCCGCCGCCTCAACATGGCCTGTTTTACAAGGCGTGCGGTAGATTGAGCACTATGAACTATTACGGGGCCAAAGACCTGGCCGCGTCCTTCCGGACGGTGCGCAAAAACACATTAGCAATTGCCGAAGAGATTCCAGAGGACAAGTACGGTTACCGCCCGGCGGAGGGGAGCAGGACCGTAGGTGAAATGCTCACCCACATTGCGCTTGGCGGAAGATTTCAGGAGCAGGTGAACCTGGTCGAGAAGCGTTCCTCGATGGAAGGCTTCGATTTCATGAAATTCATGGGCGAGGTCAGAGCGCAGGCAGCTAAGCCGCGCACCAAGGCGGAGATCATCAAGCTGCTAAAAGATGAGGGTGAGAAGTATGCCCAAGCACTCGAGGTGCTGCCGGACGACTTCCTGGGCCAGAGCGTATCCACGCCGCGCGGGGGAAATCCTCCCAGCCGCACCCGTTTCGAGATGCTGGCGAGCGTGAAGGAGCATGAAATGCACCACCGCAGCCAACTTATGTTGATCGAGCGGATGCTGGGTATCACGCCCCACCTCACTCGCGAAAATCAGGCTCGAATGGCCGCCATGGAAGCCGCCGCGGCGCAGAAGACATAGCCCGCCTGCAAAGAAAGACTAGCCGCCAGACTGCCCTTCGTCCTCGAGCCGGGGTGGCCATGCGTGCTGGGTCGTCTGACCCCTCACGCGATCGCGCAATAGATTACTGTCGTTCGGATCGAGTACTTCGTCTTGATTCTCGGGGCCGGAATCCTCTCCATTCGCGCTCGACGGCGCGGGATCTGCTGGCGATTTCGTGCTCATTTCATCCATGAAATCATTCTCCGCCCGTGCGCTATCGACAGCTAGATCGATTTGAAATGGGAGAGCGAGGCGCGCCGGAAAATTTCAGACTTATCATCTGACTAGGAGCACTGTCATGGCATCCACCTCCCCGTTTCCGTACGAGACACGCTTGAACATTTTGCACCAAGGTCTCGAAGTTATCGATGAGAAGGCCCTTTCGGACGCGAATGAATACAAATGGTACAACCAAACACTCTGCCGGGTGAACGACTCCGTTATCCGGCTCGGTGTCATCCAGGGAGAGTACCACTGACACAAGCATGACAAAGACGACGAGTTCTTTTACGTTATCGAGGGAAAATTGCTGATCGACCTCGAAGACCAAACGATCACGCTTTCTCCGCGGCAAGGATTTGTAGTTCCGAAGGGGATAGTGCATCGTACCCGCGCGCCCGAGCGAACTGTCATCATCATGGTCGAGAACGCTGGGATCGTGCCAACCGGCAGTTGATCCTTACGATACAGAATGTCGTGCTCGAAAACGCGGATCTGCATTGTTGCGGATCTGCATTGTTAATGCGTTCGGGAACCTAATCCAAGGGAGGATGTTCCGAAGACACTGCACCGCTTATGATAGCGAGGCCGTTGATGGCATCGTAGGCAGATTTCGCATCCCATTTCTTCGGTTCCTACGCTCAAGCGAGGGAGGGCGCTTCGCCAAATCGATCTTGGTGAGCGAGTCCGGCAAACAACCATGTTTCGCGAAGTAGCTGCGAAACTCGCTAGGCGTCATTTGCCGCGCAATCCGGAAACGGCGGTTGAAATTCGCCAGGTTCGGAAATCCCGATTCCATGGCAATCATGCTAACCGGGTGGTCCGTCTCGATCAAAAGCATGCAGGCGCGTCCAATGCGCAGTCTGCCCAGGTAATCGGTGACGCTCTCCCCTACGTGGCGCAGGAAGAACCGCTGCAATGATCGCGCGGAGAGGTTGCCGGCAGCGCACAGGTCCTGGACCCGAACCGGTTCACAAAATCGCTTGTGCAAAAGATCCAAAACTCGATTGAGCTGCGCCGGCTCGACAACGGAAACGGGTCGCGAGCTCTTTTGCGATGTAGCGAGCGGAACCGCCTCGGTATCGGCTAACGCGGCGAGCATTTCCAATGCTGTTTGGAGACGTCCTAGTGGTGAATCGGCAAGTAATTCCGCAATGCGCGATTCCATTGCCGCACCCGCTGCTCGGGCAAAGCTCAACCCGCCTTGTGCCCGGTTCAGTAACGTGCGAAGCTCCGAAAACTCCGGGCATAGATCCACTAAGCGAAGAGCCCAGGCTTCCGAAAACCAGATCACCAGAGCGGTATGCGCGCTTTGTCCGTCAATCGAATTGGTTGACGCCCAGGTATGCGGCATGTCCGGTGGCACCAGCACCAGGTCCGGAGCTTCGTACTCAGCGATATGGTCTCCCACAAAGCGCCAGCCACGGCTGTTAAGCGTCAGGGTCAATTCATACTCTGGATGGTGATGCCATTCGAAGGGGATCTCCGGCACTTGCCGGTGATAAACACGCAGCGAACAGCCTTTCGGGAAGGTTACTCGTTCAAATTGGGGCTTCATACCGTTTGCTGTCGACCAGGGAAACCGTCGACGGAAATAGCTGTCCGAATTGTACCGATAGTTGACCCATTTGCATCAGCTGGGATCTTTGACCGTCCTTACAATCTGAAATAGGGAGTAACGAACTATGCCGTTCCAAATCGAAAATCTGCCCGAAGCCACCCGAAGCATCAAGCAAGTGCTGCGGACGGCGTTACCGAATTACGCCGAAGTTTTCCACGAAGTAGAAGCCGAAATGCGCCAGAAAATCGACGCCATCGTTACGGAGCGCGACGCGGGCCGCCCGGTCATTCCCATTCTTCAGTACTCGGACATTGCCGCCGGAACTGTCTCTCCGGAACTGGTGGAGCAGGTGAAAGCGCGAGGGGCATGCGTGATTCGAAGTACCTTCGATCCGGCTCAGGCGCGCGCCTGGGATGACGAGATCGCTGCCTACGTCGAAGAAAATCGGCTGGACGAAAGGCTCGCCAATGCCGCGGAAGACAAGTATTTCGGCACTCTGGCCGCAGCCAAACCTCAGATCTATGGCATCTACTGGTCGCGGCCGCAAGTGCAGGCTCGACAATCGGAATCGCTGACTCGAGTGCGCGTGTTTCTCAATCGGTTGTGGCAAGCCGAAAGCGAAGGCCGCGTCCATTTCGATCCCGATCAAGTGCCCGTTTACGCAGATCGCATTCGACGACGCCCCCCAGGATCCAGTTCACTTGGCCTCTCGCCCCACGTTGACGGCGGCTCCGTCGAGCGCTGGCTCGATGACAACTTCCGCCAAGTCTATCGTCACGTCTTCTCAGGAAATTGGCGTGAGTACAACCCGTTCGATGCGGCTTGGCGTCCGGACGCGCGCGAGGTTCCTTCGCCTGCTGTCTGTTCGATGTTTCGTACCTTCCAGGGTTGGACGGCTCTTACCCGACAGGGGCAAGGAGACGGCACGCTGCAATTGATTCCAATCGCAAGTTCGATGGTATACGTGCTCTTACGGGCGTTGCAGGATGACGTTCCCGAAGACGAACTATGCGGCGCACAACCGGCGCGTGCGTTGTCGATCCAGCCGCAGTGGCACGGGCTTTTGATCGAAGGCCTCACATCGATACCTCTCATGCAACCCGGCGACACCGTTTTCTGGCACTCCGACGTGGTCCATGCGGTTGAAAATGAGCATAGCGGTCACGGCTACAGCAACGTGATGTACATCTCCGCTACGCCTGGATGCCCCAAAAACACCGCTTATCTTGCAAAGCAGGCGCCCGCTTTCCTGGCCGGCAAGACACCGCCCGATTTCGCGCCCGACGACTTCGAAGTCGATTTCCGTGGACGTGGAACAGAAGCCGATCTCACTCCGCTAGGGCGGAGCCAACTGGGTCTCGCCCCGCGAGAAGCGACTGCCCCGGCAGAGGGGAGTGGCAAGCTGACCGGAGCTCGAGTTTGATCGAACGGGTGCGCTGGGCTACATCGATTAAATGAAGCGATCGGTCTCCGAAGCTGCAGCAGCCAGGATACATTAAAGTGAGGATGCGATGGCGACCGGCAATACTAAGCTCCCAGAAGAACTGCTTCCGAAGCTAGAGGAATTGGCGCGCGCCGAAACAAAACTCCCAACGATATCGCCACAGAAGCGGTGAAGCAACATCTTGTCCGGCGATTCTGGCACGATACTCAGCGCGAAGCCGAGAAAAGGCGGGCCAGCATGACTGATGAGGAAATGAATCAGATTGTGAACTGCGCTATCAAGGATGTCCGCAAAGACGCGTTCCGGCTAGCGTGCTCCAGGTAACCTTCGGCACAACATTTACATTTCTGCTTTCCAGTTTGGCGGCGGCGCGGCAGCACTTCTGCAAATGGCGCTGCATGGCGAGATTGAGGCTGCGATATCGCAGCCGATCATAGATGAAACTGCCCGTGTACTTCGAAAAAAGCTCAAATGGCAACAGACTGAGATCGACGGGGCTCTGGCCGCAATTCAATCGTGCACATGACTCGTGAACCCCAGACGGTCGCTTGACGTAGTGCCAGCGGATCCGGATGACAACCGCGCCTAATCGAATGTGCCGATTCAGCCCGATCAGCAGTGATTGTAACCGGCGACAAAGATTTACTTCGGCTCGGTGAATACGAGGGGATCGAAGCTAGCGGCGCAGGATGTTCACGGTTTCCACTCCGGATGTTCCGCGATACTCAAAAGGTTTCCATCGGGGTCCTTGAACCACGCGACTCTTGCGCCCGTGGGCGTCGTCCAAATGCCCTGTGCGTCCTGCTTCATAAAGTCGTAGCGTTCGAAACAGACGCCCGCTTGTTCCAACTCCCTTACAGCGGCCGCTACGTCTGGAACCTGCCAGCCTAAGATGGTGCCCGGAATCGGTGGACGCTCCTTCCCCATTCCGAGACGCAGCATAATACCGTTCGCCTCGAATACCAACGCATAGGGAGGTTCTTCGCTGACGAACCGCAGTCCAAGCGTATCCCGATAGAATTGCTTCGCGCGAGCCACATCCACGATGGTTATGAAGCCCACTATGTTGTACTTGCTCAGTCCGGATTGCATGGTGTCGTATCTGCCACTCACTCTACAATGGCCAAAACTCCTCATCTTCCCCGATCGGCTGACCCGGCGGCGGCTCAAGTGGATTGGAGATCTCCAATTTCTTCGGATCTCGCTCGAGAATCTCCATTTGATAATTCAAATACGGATCATTTAGCCGTGATTGCAGATTCTTGATCCAGCCTATCGTCTCGGAACGCACTTGTTCCGAAGCCGCCGGATCCACGGCTAAGGCCAGACTCCGGTTCATTACCACATATTGCACGCCCGCACTCGAGCGCGAATCCCAAACGGCATGCTCTAAAGCTGTTAACACGTCCACAAAACGCGGATTCGCTGGGTCGCGCAAGCTGTACTCGTCCAACCTCGCCGCCCTTTGCGGATTCAACAACAAACTCACGGTCAGATTGGCCGCTGCTTCAGCTCCCGCCACCGGATCGAACGTCACGCCGGTCCGGTTCGGAAACGTTTCGCGTGTCCGCTCGTAACCCGGAGGACGGGGCGGAATCAGTTGCAAGATCCTTTCTGAAATGCTCAGCGTGGCCGGATCGATTGTCTTCAGCAAAGCCTGCAAAGCTCGCTGCTGTTCAGCCGCTGGCACAATCCGCGTGATCGGCTGCCCATCGCCGCGTAAAGCATACGTATACTCATTTCCCCCCAGCACTTTCGCCGCAGCTTCTGTTTGATAGCGATGCATGAAGTACAGCGGAACCAGCACTTCGTCGAGCGTCGCCATCGGCGCGCCCTCTGGAATGTTGTTCTCGCCAAAACGCGACAATGCAATCGACCGCACTTTCAAAATCCGGTTCAACTCATCCACCGCGTTCGGGCCGTTGTCCCACAAATGCGCTTTGGGATGCGCGCTGCCTGACGGCCGGCTGTCCTCGTCAGTAATAAACGTCAAGCCTCGCTGCGCGGCGTTGCTGATGATTCGATTGAGGGCCGCGTGCTCGTCGGTCCCCGGTTGGAACTGCGAATAACCCCACGCGATCGAAACTTTATCCCATTCGCCTATCCCCACTGCGTAAGCCTGCGACAAATCGAACGAGTTGTCCGGCCGGATCTCTACTCTCGGACCCGGATAATCCATAACAGAAGCCCGTCCCTGCGTCGACGCGATGTAGTTGTGCTCCAGCCCCAGCGTGTGCCCCACTTCATGCGCCGCGAGTTGGCGCAGCCGGGCGTAAACCGTATCGCTCAATAGCTTCGTTTCGTCATGCCCGGGCGCGTAAGGCGCGACTAAACCCTGAAAAATCAAGAAATCCTGATGCGCCCGCAAAGATCCGAGCGTCACGATTCCTTTAATAATCTCGCCCGTTCTCGGATCAACCAGCGAGTTTCCGTAGGACCAGCCGCGCCTCGAGCGATGCACCCACTGCACCACGTTGTACCGAACATCCATCGGATCCACATCCGCCGGCAGCACTTTGACCTGGAACGCGTTGCGAAAGCCAGAAGCCTCGAACGCCTGGTTCCACCAGCTAACTCCTTCCGCCAGCGCAGAGCGTATCGGCTCCGGCGCGCCCGCATCGATGTAGTACACGATCGGTTTTACCGGTTCGCTCACCGCCGCATTGGCATCTTTCTTCTCCAATCGGTGCCGCGCGATGTAGCGTTTCACCACGGGCTGATCGACCGGCGCGGAAAAATCCATAAACGCGACTGGAAAGAATCCTGCTCGCGGATCCTGTAACCGGGGTTTGTAACCGGGCTCGGGCAATGCCACAAACGCCTGGTGTTCGCGGACTGTTACTGCCTCGGGCGTCGGTGTCACCTCCTGGATAAATTTCCCTTGCGCCTCGCCCGTTAAGGTAATCGTCGTCTCAACTTCTGTATTCCGTGGAAAGCCTTTCGTCAGCGACATCTCGAAAGCCGAGCGCGTCGGGTCCAGGTGATACTCCCCCTGCTTCTGCTGCTTCAGATCTTCCGCGACTCCAGCCGCATCGCGCAAAAGAAACCCCGTCGCATCCACCAGCACGCGCGGGCCTTCTTCCGCGACTACTTCGAATCCCCACAGCACAGATCGCGCAAACGAATCCGTTTCAGCGCGCTTTTCTGCCGCATCTCCGCTGGTCGCTCGAAAGCCGTAATTCGATTCCACCAGCAGCACGCGCGGCCCGGAGCGCTCAAACTGCACCACCTTCGGCTCATTCATCCGGCCACGGTCCAACCCCAAATCGTTCGACCCCACGCCCGCTGACAACGCCGTCACATACAACATCTCCTGGTTCATCCGGCCAATCTCCAGCCACATTTTCCCGGTGTTTTGATCCCAATACAGCGGCAGAAATCCATCCAGCTTGCTCGCTTCTTTGCTTATCGCCGCAAAGCGATTCTCAGGAGCTTTCTGTTGCGCGATCGTACACAAACAGCACAGAAGCAAGGTTGAAATCAGGCGTTTCATCATGGCCTGCCATTGTCGCAGGTCGACTGCGAGAAATCTTCTCTCTTCACCACACTTACCGATAGACTGGTCGTATTAAGCCAAAACAAGTCGTAGTACGATCCCTCGAATCGTGGCGGACATGCGCGAAATTCTGATTGCAGAGGACAACCCTGCCGACGTTTGTTTAATTCAGGAAGCTCTGCGGGTTTTGGTTCCGCCGCCCAATATTCACGTTGCGCGGGATGGCGAAGAGGCGATCCAATTTCTCAACCGCTCGGAACCATTTGCGTCTGCACCCCGCCCCGCGCTGGTCTTTCTCGATTTCCACCTCCCTAAAACCGACCCCCGCCGCATCCTATCCTTCATCAAGGGGAACCACGATTTGCGAAACGTGCCGGTGGTCGTGTTCACCACCTCCAACTCCGAAGAACTCATCCGCGAAGCTTACGCGCTTGGCGCAAACTGCTATCTCTCCAAACCCTCCGATCTCGACGCCTTTCTTCACACCATCCAAGGCGCCGCCCAGTTCTGGTTGAACTTCCCTCCTTCCTCTTAAATCAACTAGGCCTGGCATTGGCCTTTCCATCTGTTATGATTCAGGCGCATGAGCGCCTACTCGATCGGCATCGATCTCGGAGGCACCAATTTGCGCGTAGCTGCCATTGATTCGAGCGGTCGAATCTTGGATAAAGTTACCGAGTCGGCCGTCTTCGAGGCGGGTCCCGAGCGCGTCGCCGGAGACATCGCAAGAGTCGTCGATAGCGTGCGAAAGAAAATCGGAATCGACGGACTCGCAGGCGTCGGCATTGGCGTCCCCGGCTACATCGATATCGACGCAGGGATCGTCGTGGGCTCGGCCAATCTCCCCGGCTTCCAAGGCTTCCCCGTTCGCGACCGCGTCCAGCAGCATCTCGGAACACCCATCCTCCTCGAGAACGATGCCAACGCCGCGGCGCTCGGCGAAATGTGGATGGGCGCTGGCAAAAATGTCAAAGATCTCATCCTCCTAACTCTCGGAACCGGCATCGGTGGGGGCATTGTCTCCGAGGGTAAGGTTTTGCACGGCTCCCACGGAATGGCTGGTGAATTCGGGCACATGACCGTCTTCCCCGACGGCAATCCCTGCGGCTGCGGCAACTGTGGCTGTCTGGAAAAACATGCCTCCGCTACCGCCATCGCGGCCATGGGACGCATGATGCACTTCGGCCGCGAAATCAAAACTGCCGCCGACGTTTATGTCTTGGCCCTCGAAGGCAACGAGCGCGCCAAACGCGTTTTCGAGTCCATGGGCCGTGCCTTGGGAATCGCGCTCGCGAATCTCATCAACGCTTTCAATTTTCCGCTTTACCTAGTCAGCGGCGGCCCACTACCCGCCTGGGATTTGTTCTCGCCTGCCATGTTTGGTGAAATCTCAACGCGCTCTTTCACCTTTTCCCGCACGGGCACCAGAGTCGAAAGAGCCCTGCTCGGCGCGGATGCCGGCTTATTCGGCGCCGCTTACCTTCCGCTCTCTGCCGCGGTTGCTAGTATCACGAAGGAATGTACTGGCTCGGACTCGATATCGGCACCGGCGGCTCGCGTGCCCTGCTAATCGATCGGAGCGCTCGCGTGCGCTTCTCTTTTGTCGCCCCGCATGCCGACATGCGCATGCTCAAACCGCTTTGGGCCGAGCAGGAGCCCGAGGATTGGTGGCGCGCCTCTCAGATCGCCGTACTCGGTGTGCTCAAAGAAGCCGGCATCGACGGCTCTGCGATAAACGGTATCGGCCTCTCAGGCCAGATGCATGGCCTGGTGTTGCTCGATCGCGATCACAACGTGATCCGTCCGGCTCTGATCTGGTGCGATCAGCGCAGCCAGCGCCAGGTAGATGAGATCAACAGCCTAGCCGGCCCGGAAAATGTCTTGCGCGCCACCGCCAATCCCGTCCTGACCGGCTTCACTCTCCCCAAACTGCTTTGGGTCCGCGACAACGAACCCGAACTCTTCGGCCGCATCGAGCACATTCTCCTCCCGAAAGATTTCGTCCGCTTGAAATTAACCGGCGAATTCGCCACCGACGTCTCGGACGCAAGCGGCACCGCGCTATTCGATGTCCTGCACCGCAAGTGGTCCGACGAAATGGTCAGCGTGCTCGGCCTCAATCGCGCCATCCTACCTCGCGCTTATGAATCGAGCGAGCTCACCGGCAAGGTTTCCTCAGCCGCCGCGGAAGCAACGGGTCTACGCGCAGGCACGCCCGTTGTCGCCGGAGCAGGCGATCAGGCGGCGAGCGCCATCGGCAACGGCATCGTCGAGCCGGGGACCGTCTCCTGCACGCTAGGTACTTCCGGCGTCGTGTTCGCGTATCTGGATCAGCCCGCCTACGATCCGGAAGGCCGCGTTCACACCTTCTGCCACGCGATCCCCGGCGCGTGGCACATCATGGGCGTCACGCAAGGCGCGGGACTCAGTTTGCAATGGTACCGTAACCGGTTCGCGCCCGAATCTTCCTATGACGAACTCACGGCCGGCGCTTGTCTTTCGCCGCCCGGCGCGCATGGCCTCTTCTGGCTTCCTTATCTCATGGGCGAGCGCACGCCGCATCTCGACGCCAACGCTCGCGCCGCTTGGATCGGCCTCACCGCGAAACATCAATCGAGCGATTTGATTCGCGCCATTCTCGAAGGCGTCTGCTACAGCCTCAAGGACGGGCTCGAGATCATCGCCGGCCTCGGCGCGCGCCCTGCTGTGACCAGGCTCTCCGGCGGCGGCGCGCGGAGTCCACTCTGGCATCAGCTCTTCGCGGACATTTTCGATCAGCCGGTCGCTATTCTCGAAACTCAGGAAGGCTCGGCCTTCGGCGCGGCCCTGCTCGCTAGTATCGGAACCGGCGAATATCGAAGCGCCCGCGAAGTCTGCCGCGCAGCCGTCCATGAAGTCAGCGTCAAACGACCCGATCCGCGGGCCGTTGCTTTCTACTCGCAGCACTATCGTGTTTTTCGCTCTCTCTACCCGGCGCTTAAATCCGCATTCGGGACCATCGCCGCGCTTGACCAATAATCATTCAGCCCGCTTCTGCGATCTCGCCTTGCCCGTTCCGCTCGATCGCGTATTCACTTATGAGCTTCCGCTCACTCTGCGCCACCGCGTCCAGATCGGTTGCCGCGTCATTGCACCATTGGGATCCCGCAAGGTGACTGGTGTCGTGTTGCGCCTCCACAACGACGCGCCAGCGCACGAACCCCGCGAGGTACTCAGCTTGCGCGATACCGAACCGGTGCTCGATAGCGATCTCCTCGAACTCGGGCGCTGGATCGCCGCCTATTACTGCGCCCCGCTCGGCGAAGTATTGAAAGGCATGCTGCCCTTAAGCGGTGAATCGCGCCGCAGCACGCAATACTCGCTCACCGACAAAGGCCGCGATGTCGCGCGCCAGCTTACCGTCAATCAGCAAGCCGGTGCCGCTCTGCAAGTGCTCGCGCTACTCGAATCTCACTCGCGCTCGGCGGTGTACCTTGCATCCAAAGTCGAGACCGCCAAATCCGCTCTCCGCGGCTTGATCAAACGCGGCTGGGTCGCGGCCGAGGAGCGCGACGAAGATCGCGATCCGTTGCGCGCCAAAGCCGAACGCCTCGAAGCTACTTTTTTCGCCCGTCCACTGGAGGGCATCAAGTTGAAGAAGAGTGAGCGCGAACTGCTCGCCTTCCTTGAACTGCACCCCGGAGCGCACAATCTCGGCTCGCTCGGAGAGAAAGTCAAACAGGCCAGCGAAGCCGCCCGTGCCCTGGCACGCCGCGAGCTCATCACGCTCGCAACCGAGGCCCTGCAGCCTGCCTCCGGCTTCGAGCGCCCCAGACCCGAGTTGAACCCACATCAGCAAGCTGCTTTCGGGGCCATTGATCAGGCCCTCGCGCGAGAAGAGTTCAAAACATTCCTGCTCGAAGGCGTCACCGGTTCCGGCAAAACCGAGGTTTACCTGCGCGGCATCGAATCCGCTCTCGCCCGCGGCAAAAACGCCCTTCTGCTCGTCCCTGAGATCGCCCTTACTCCCGCCGTTGCAGGGCAGTTCTTTCATCGCTTCGGCAAGCAGGTCGCTATCCTGCATTCCGCTTTTGACGATGCCGAGCGCGCCGATCAATGGCGTAGAATCCGCAACGGCCAGGCGCGTGTAGTCGTTGGCACCCGCTCAGGCGTGTTCGCTCCCGTGCAGAATCTCGGCCTTTTGGTTGTCGATGAGGAGCATGACAGCAGTTACAAGCAGGGCGAAACGCCGCGCTATCACGGCAGGGACGTCGCGCTCGTCCGCGCCCAACACGCCGGAGCGGTAGCCATACTCGGCTCCGCCACGCCCAGCGTCGAAAGCCGCTACAACGCCGAGCAGAATAAGTACACACGGCTATCCCTCCCCGAACGCATCGCGCAACGCCCCATGCCGCAGGTCGAAATCATCGACATGCGCCTCGAGTTTCTCGAAACCAAGAAACAGGCCACCTTCTCCCGCAAGCTGCTCGCGGAAATGGAACAGCGGCTCGCGCAGGGCGAGCAGACGATCTTGCTGCTTAACCGCCGCGGCTTCTCGAGCTTTCTCGTTTGCCGCGCCTGTGGCGAGCGCATGCTCTGCGTGAATTGCTCGGTCGTTCTCACCCACCATCGCCGCGACCGCCGCATGCTCTGCCATACCTGCGGTTATGCCGAAAAGATTCCGTCCGCCTGTCCCCAGTGCGGCAGCGATTACATTCAGTTCCTCGGAACTGGTTCAGAGCGCGTCGAGGAAGAGCTTCATCAGCATCTCCCCACCGCCCGCATCGCCCGCCTCGACCGCGATAGCGCCAGAGGCAAAGGCTCTTTCGAACGCATCCTGCATGGCTTCCGAGACGGCGACATCGACATTCTGGTGGGCACGCAAATGATAGCCAAAGGCCACGACATCCCGAACGTCACCCTAGTCGGGGTGGTGCTCGCCGATATCGGCCTGAGCCTCCCTGATTTCCGCGCCGCCGAGCGCAGCTTTCAACTCCTCACGCAAGCAGCCGGACGCGCTGGACGGGGAGACACGCCGGGCCGCGTCGTGATCCAAACCCTAAACCCTGACCATTACGCAATTCGCTTTGCCGCCCAGCAGGATTACCCAGGCTTTTACCGGAAAGAAATTGAGTTTCGCAAGTGGCTGCGCTACCCACCGTTTGCCGTCTTAGCCAACGTCATGGTACGTGCCGAAAAGCAGGAGGACGCTCTGCGCATGGCGACTCAACTTGGCCATCTGCTCATGCCGGCCCCCGAAGGTATTCGCGTCATGGGCCCCGCCGAAGCTCCCGTCCTGCGCGTCAGAAATGAGTACCGCTATCAGATCTTATTGAAAGCGGCCAGCCGCCCCAAGCTCCGCAATGTCCTCCACGATTTACGCACTCTCGGCGAACAGCAGAAGTGGAAAGCCACCACCCTGGTTATCGACGTCGACCCCATCAGCCTCATGTAAGCACGGCTTTGTAGGATAGCCGCTTCCGCCGATCTCTTCCCACCAAATGTTAGAATCACTTTGTCACGGCGGCTGTAGCTCAGTTGGTAGTAGCGCCAGATTGTGGTTCTGGATGTCGTGGGTTCAAATCCCACCAGCCGCCCCAACCCATTTAACGCCTTCTAAAGGGCTTACAAAAACCAGTTCCAAGCTGTACCGATTCGTACCAGCATGAAGTATTATGCTGGAGCTGTTTCGCGAGCCGCGTTGTGGGCACGCAGCGCGACATGCTACTGCCGAACACCGCCGTCGATTCGATGCGCAGGCGGTCTCTTTACAGACATGCAGCGCTGCCGCAAACCGCTCCCTGAAAATTTTGTATAACATCGGATAAAAGGGGGCGCTACCATGCGCATTAACGTTGCTTCTCTCGCTATTCCGCTGGCAATTACCTTGTTTGCGGTATCCATTACTCCTCGCCTGCTTGCTCAGTCGACTTCCGGCACGATCATAGGAACCATTCTGGACAGCAGCGGCTCCGCCATACCGGGAGCAACGGTTGCCGTCACGAATGTTGGAACAAATGTCTCGGCCGACGCGACCAGCAACGAGTCTGGCAACTATACCGTGGCCGAACTCACTCCAGGCACCTACACGGTGACCTTCACTAAACCCGGTTTTCAGAAGTTCATTCAAGAGAACGTAGCCGTGAATGTCGGCCAATCCGCCCGGGTCGATGGAACTCTCCAGGTGGGAACGGCGACTCAGGAAATCACCGTCTCATCGGCGCCGCCCGCGATTGAGAGCGATCGTGCCGAGGTCCAGACCCAGCTCTCCTCTCAGCAAATCTCCACGCTTCCGGTGCTAAATCGCAATTTCACGAACCTCGCGCTTCTCACGCCGGGCGCCGTGATCAACACTTTTCAGCACGCGCCCAGCGAAAATCCTCAGCAGTCGACACTGGTCAACCAGAACGGACAGGAATTTGCGGGAACCAACTATCAACTGGACGGGATGAACAACAACGACACGGTCCTCGGCATCACGATGGTGAATCCGGCCATAGATTCCGTCGGTCAGTTTACCGCTTCCACCAGCAATTACGACGCCGAATATCACGCCACTGGGGCCGTCATCAACGTCCAGACAAAATCGGGCACGAATGACATTCATGGAAGCGCTTTCGAGTTCCTGCAAAATAATATCTTCGAAGCGCGCGACCCCTTCACCCAAGGGCTGGTTTCCCCCGGAGCTCCGCCCCCGCCCGATCGCGGCATCCCACCGCTCCGCTGGAACCAGTTTGGAGGTTCGGTCGGCGGCCCGATAAAGAAGAATAGGTTATTTTTCTTCGGAGACTATCAGGGCACGCAGCGCAGAATAGGCGCTTCGGAATCGCTTCGTGTTCCCACCGCGGCTGAGCGCACCGGCGATCTCAGTGATCTCGGGGTTCCGATCTATGATCCGGCGACGGGCAATCTCGGCGGCGGCGGACGAACCATCTTTCCCGGGCGCATTCACTGGCCGGCCGCATTTCCGCACCCTCGGCTAACCTGCTCGCCGCGCTACCGCTGCCCAACATCGCAGCCAGTAACCCCGCCGCGCCCAACTATGCCACCAGCACCGTTGAAAACTACAATACAAATCAATTCGACGTCCGCGGCGATTACTATTCCACCGAAAAGCTTCACATCTTTGGTCGCTACAGTTATCTGGGCGCAAATATCAATGCGCCCGGACCCTTCGGACTCTACGGCGGAAGCGCTTTCCCCGCACTGGGATTCTCCGGACTGTCAAACGCCCTTAACCAAAACATCGCCTCGAGCGCCAGCTACACATTCAGTCCGACCCTGGTCGGCGACATTCGCTTCGGCATGTCGCGCTACCGGGTTACCGTGGCAGCTCAGGATCAAACTACCCAACTCGCGAACACCGTAGGCATACCCGGTCTGAACATTCCCGGGCAGCCTGACACCAATGGCTTACCCGATCTCACCATCAACGGGCAGGGCGGTTTCAACATGGGCTACAACTGCAACTGCCCCCTGCATGAGCGCGAAACCCTGTTGGATTATGTCAGCGTCTGGACGAAGATCCAGGGCAACCATACGATCAAATTCGGTGGCACCTGGGAGATGGCATGGAATCAACGGCTGCCTAGCGATCAGCATCGCGCAGGAGTCTACCAGTTCAACGATTCAGTGACGTCTTCGGCTGACGTTGCGAGCAGTGGTTTGGGTTTGGCGTCGTTCGAACTCGGTTTACCCTCCAGCTTCAATCGGTTCGCGCAGGTCTCCACCACCCAGGAGGATCGCCAAAACCGGATGTTCTATTTCGTTCAGGATACCTGGCGCGTCACGCAAAAACTGACCCTCAGCCTTGGCCTTCGGTGGGACGTCTGGTTCCCCGACTTCTCGCTTAACGCAGGCCAGGGCGGTCGCTATGATGTGTCGAACAACATTGTCTACATCCCCGGCGTAGGCGGTGTCTCGATCTCGGGGAACTCGCAAACTCAATGGCACAATATTTCGCCCCGCATCGGAATTGCCTACGCTCCGAATCCCAAAACAGTGGTCCGAACCGGGTATGGGCGAGGCTACTCGCTCGGAACGTTCGGCTGGACCTTTAACAATCTCGATGCGGACGTCTATCCTTCCATCGTGAATCAGAGCATCCCAGCTGCTTCACCGTTCTTCCCCGTTTTTCGCCTGACCACCGCGCCGCCTCCTGTAGTGTTTCCAGCCATTCCTGCGAATGGGCGCCTGCCGTTGGCTGACGGCATCGGAGTCAGCTATATTCCCGCAAATCAGAAGCTGCCCTACGTGGATCAATGGAACTTCACCGTCGAGCGGGAAATCGCGCCCCAGATGAACCTTTCTATCGGCTACATCGGGAACATAGGGCGCAACTTGAACGGCGGATTTGGCCTCAACGCCGCTATACCTGGGCCCGGCAATGACGCTAACTTCCGGCGGCCGCTTTTCGCAAAGTACGGCCTCTCGCAAGGCATATTCGACAAATGCGACTGCACCAGCAGCAATTACAACGCGTTTCAAACCCAGCTCAATAGGCGTTTTTCCAACGGCTACTCCGCCCTGGCGAGCTTCAGCTGGCAGAAAGCGATGGACTTCGGCGAATTCGGCACGCCTTTCAACCAGTACAATGCGGCCGAGAATTATGGCCCGGCCGGTTTCGACCGCGAATTTGTCTTCACACTCGCGCACACCGTCGAACTCCCGTTCGGTCCGGGAAAAAAATTCTTGTCCGGATCTCACGGCGTAACAAAAGCCTTAGTCGAGGGCTGGCTTCTTCCGCGGCGTTACGTCCTACAACTCGGGCCTGCCCTTTACACCGAGTATCGGCAATCAGGCCTTCCTGAACTCCCCCGATCAGACCAGTCCTCCCCAGCTCATCGGCAATCCGACATCCGGACTCAACCAGAACCCGGAATCATGTGGTTCAATCCCAGCGGCTTACACCACTCCTCCGCTTTACACCTTCGGCAATGCTGGAAGAGATTCGTTGCGCGGTCCCAGCTTCTTTGAAGCGGACTGGTCGCTCTCCAAAGCCTTCAAGGTTAAAGAACGCTACGCTATCGAGTTTCGTTGGGAGGTCTTCAATGCGTTCAACTAGACACAATCTCGCGCTGCCGAATACGCAAGTCGATTCGAGCGCGGGCGGTCTCATTACAGACGTCGCCACCCCCATGCGCAACATGCAATTCGGCGCTCACATTACCTTCTGAGTTGAAATGAGATGGAGGCTCTGGCTGTGCTCATTGCTCTGCCCGGCTGTGGCTGTGTGCGCCAGCGATTCATCTTTTAGGTTTGACGCATTCAGCCCCAGGCCTTATTCGGCAGCCTACCTCGGCAACGGGGCGATGGGTTGCGAAACCACGCCGCTCGGCACAGCCGCTTCACGCTGTTTCCTGGCAGGCGTCTACGATCACACGCCCGGCGATGTCCCCCGTCTCGCCTCGGCCCCCGCCTGGAACGAGATCAACATATTCAATGGCTCGCACTGGTTGAATCGCGATAGCGGCCTCCCACAGCTTGACGATTATCGCCAGACCCTCGATATGTACGACGGAGTCCTTCGAACCAGCTACGTTTGGGCCGAGGATGGCAGAAGAATCCGCATCGAGGCAGAAGAGTTCATTTCGCGTGATAACCTCTCTCTCGCTGCCCGACGGATCTTTGTAACACCTGAGTTCTCGGGCCCAATACAGATACGCCTGCCGCTCTGCAACTGGCCTGCGCCGCATCGCTATTTGCTCGAACGGGTGGAGAAGCTAGATGCTCAAGCGCAGAAGAATCCGTGGCTGATCTGGTATCCAGGGCAACTTCAAGTAACCGCTGTCGAAGCCAAGAGTTCCGCGGCCGGAGCGTTGCTTTCTTTCACTGCTCGCGCCCCCGGTAATGGGCCTGTGATAGAAGAAGCTGTCGCTTCCCAGTGGGCCGCTCCAGCAACCGTCAAGACGCGCAAAGAATCGGCAAGCGCCGAAACAGTCCTCTCATTCAGCGCCAAAGCAGGAAAGCGGTACAGCTGCGCAAAATATGCAGTCATCGCTCCATCTGCTCTGCAGATGGCGGCCGCGGCTCGCCAGACGGGCTGGCCGGCTTTGTTATCCGCCAGCACAACCGCCTGGCACAACGTCTGGCAGTCGGACATTATTGTCGAAGGCGATCCGAACCTCCAGCGCGCTATTCATTCCATGCTTTTCTATTTGCTCGGCAGCGCGCGAGCAGGCGTCAGCTTGAGCATCCCGCCAATGGGCTTGAGCAACGCCGGCTATTACGGCCATATCTTCTGGGATGGCGATACTTTTCTCTTTCCACCGCTGCTGATCCTTCATCCGGAAATGGCTCGTTCAATGGTGGAGTTTAGATCTCGCACGCGAGATGCGGCCCGGAAAAACGCCGAACAAAATGGATTCCAGGGCGCTATGTATCCTTGGGAAGCTGGACCGGATGGCCTCGAGACCACGCCTCGCTTCGCCGGTCAAAACGCGAAATACGAAAACCACGTCAATGGTGACATCGCCCTCGCCTCCTGGCAATACTGGCTCGCTACAGGCGACCGTCAATGGCTGGAGCAAAACTGCTGGCCCATCCTGCGCGACACAGCGGATTTTTGGGTGAGCCGCGTCACCTTCAACTCCAAGCAGAACCGTTATGAGATTGGCCATGTCGTGGGAGTCAACGAATCTCTGATTGGCATCAGCAACGACGCTTATACCAATGCTGTTGCAAAGATAAATCTCGACCTGGCCATCACCGCCGCCCGCGAAATGCGCGTCGCGCCGCACCCGAAATGGTATGAAGTCTCGTCAAAGATGTACCTTCCGGAGAGCGATTCGGCGTTATTGTGGTTCCCGCTTGAGATGTCCTTCCCCCGCGATCGAACACAAAGCGCAATACACGAGATGCAGCAGGACCGCCACCCCGGTGCCATGATGGGCGGTGAGTTCTATCCGATCCTCGCAGCCCAACTCGGGGACCGCCAGCTCATCGGCCAGCTCTTGACCCCGCTCTACGCGCCATACCTTCGCCCGCCCTTCAACGTAGTGGCCGAGACACCCGATAACCAGAACACGAACTTCATCACCGGTGCCGGCGCTTTTCTCCAGCAATTCATCTTCGGCTACACTGGCCTGCGACTCGGAGAGCGCGGGCTCGATAGGAAGTTTCGGCCCGTGCTGCCTCCAAGTGTGATGCGATTGACTTTGAAAAATGTAAGCGTGCGCGGTAAGCGCGAAACCCTAACCTTTGACGCTTCCGACAAGTAAGGTGCTCAATCGACTTTGTCATCGCATATGCCCGTCGAGGATTACAACGAGCGGTCCGGAGATGGCGAGGCCGTCGGCGAATCGAGATTGCCAAGCCCCGCTAAATTGTTGCGCGGCGTAGCGAGCACGCGATAATTTCGGCGCGCCGTTCGCACGCCCAAGGTCGGATGCAGCTTCGGGGGGCGCCTATCAATGGCCCCACAACAGCAGTGCGGCGGCAAATTCCGCGCAGCACCAGGACAGCGGCGATGCGGGGCTACAGTCGCTGTCGTCGGGAAGTATATGTTCCGGCATCAAGCCATAGGAATTTGAATTTCGAATCATCCAATCTATAAAGCCTTTGGCCTTTGAGGGCTTTCCGTACAGAGACTCGTACTCTGACGCCGCAGCGGTGGTAAAAAAGAAAACCCCGTGACCATAGCTTGCCAATCCTGGGTCAGGCGAGTCGAAATATTGCATGCCGCCTCCGAGCTTGACGGTGTTCTTTGCGTAGAACGCGTTCGATAAGTCGATCTCGCTGTAGTTCGGGTAGCCCCAGATCACTCCGACATTGGCGGTCGTATCCCACAGATAAATCTCTTTCCCCGATTGATTCGTCAGACTTACTCCATTTGCTCCCTTTACCGCAGTGAAGCGAACGTCAGCATACGTCTGCCGCGTTTTGTCGAACATCTGGGGCATAGCCGCCGAGATCTTCCGAGCTGTTTTATCGTAGGTGTCGGCCTTCTTCCCGTCTCCAAGCCCGCGAGCGATCCCGGCCACATTCTTCAAAGCCGCGGCGCAGATCATGTTCGTGGCCGGTAAGTATCCCGTCCATTCGACAATGCCGCCTTCCCATAGCAATCCGTTCGGGCTGATGTGGCTCACCAGGAAGTCAGCCGCCTGGTACATAACTTTCTTATCCGCCAGCCAGACGCCCGTTTTCTTGTGATACTCGTTCAACAGATAAATGTAATACCCGTTGGCGTCCCACTCCGGCTCGTCAAAGCGCGCCCCGCTGCCGGCATCAACCGCTCTGCCATGCGCGTCATAACGGGCGTACCACTCGCCAGGGGTCTTCATCGGAACCAGGGCTTTCGCCCAAAACTCTATTAGCTGTTTTGCTTCTTCTGCGTGCCCGGTAAGCAATAGAACCCGCGCGCACATCATTGCATCGCGCGGATAGAGCTGTGGCATGTTGTTCGTGACGAACTGTCCGGTAATATCGGCGGGGATTTGCCCATTCAGATTGGCGGATTTCACACAATAAAGATTGCGCTTATAGGCTTCCAGATATTGCGAGGCCTGAGGGTTCCCGCTCTGGAAGACCGGCTGCCGGCCGCCATTCATCCAGGAATTCCAATGCTCGCCTGCGGCAACTTCAAGGTCGTCCTTTCGCCGGAATGAGCGGACTCTGGCGAGGGCTTCCGATCGCGACGAAGCAGGGATCAGCAACACTTCAGCGCGAGACGATTCACCGCCCAAGCTACCGGTTAACGTGACGGTTCCTTGATTGACTGTGATCTTCCCGGTGGGAGATTGGGGCGCGACCGCCAGCACGGTTCCGTTAGACCAAACTGCGACCGCAATATTCTTCTCCTCGTCAAGCGAAGTGAGCGTGATCACCTGATCGGTTTTGATCTCCCTTCTCAGGAGCGCTTGAAATCGATAGCGGCTGTTGGCACTTGCTCCGCCGGCGCCCAGCGAGAGTACAGCCGCATCCTCGGGATGTACGAAACAAAGAACGATTTTCGAAGAGCCGTTCGAGAGTCGCGCCTGAGTTTGCGTTGTAAAAAAGTTTTTCATCCCGATCGATCTAGTCGAAGGCGCCAGCGGCTGACCATTCTGATCGAGCAGATCGAAGCTGGTCGAAGCAACGTAGTCTGCTGTATAGTCTTTGAAATAGAAGTGCTGTATTCCTTGGTTGTGCGTTAAGGCAGTGATGCGAGCGTCATCCGAATACACTGCGGTGAGATGGCCGTTGCCGATAATCGCGTAACCCTTCCATGGAAGTTTCGCGCCGCTTTCTTGCCCGTAGGACAACCAGCCAATCGAACAGGCCAGCAGCATCATTAGGCCGTATTTTCTACCGCGAAACGCCACTGTCCTTGCCCTCATACACCCGGACATAATCGACGAGTAAGCGTTGCGGAAACAATGTTTGCTCATTTGGCTTGCCTGGCCAGTCGCCGCCGACCGCCAAGTTCAACAGTATAAAGAATGGATGATCGTATACCCAGCGCGCGCCCACCGGCAGGTCTTTGGGAGTGCGCTCCACAATCAAATGATCATCGAACAAAAACCGGATTCGGTCGGGAGCCCATTCGAGGGCGTAGACATGGAATCCATCATCGACGGCTTGTCCTGCTGGTAGTGGAAATTTGGCGCTGATTCCATTTTTCCCCGAGTAACCCGGACCATGCAGTGTGCTGTAAACCGTATGCGGATCGCCGATGTTCTCCATCACGTCGATCTCGCCGCAGGCCGGCCAATGCACGGTTTCGACGTCATCTCCTAATAGCCAAAACGCGGGCCAGATGCCCTTTCCCGACGGCAATTGCATACGCGCTTCGAAACGGCCGTAAGCTTGCGCAAAGTGGCCTTTGGTTTGCAACCGCGCGGAAGTATAGTCCCGTTGAATTTTGTCCGAACCGGTGAAGGGCTCCTTGCGCGCCGTAATCACCAACGTTCCGTCACGCTGCTGAACGTTCTCCGGACGTCCCGTATAACTCTCGAGCTCATGATTCCCAAAACCGCCGCCGCCGGTTTCTATACTCCACTTTGAAGAATCGGGCAAACTACCGGCCGGTCCGCTGAACTCATCGCTCCAGACCAGATTGCCCTTTGCCGCCTTTGCCGATAGGGTCGTCGGAGAGTTCCCGGTTGTGGCCAAGAGTACTCCGGTCAAAAGTGCCAACTCGAACAAGAATAAGACTCTCATGCTTATCGATCCTCTTACAGAGAGGTCTTGCGATGATCTGACTTGCAGAAATCAATTTCATTACACACCAGATCGGCAACGAGCCGACCCGGTGACCTCAATGCGCGGTCAATCGAAACGTAACCGTCAATACCGATTTGGAAAAATAACGAAGTACAAGAAGTACAAGTAGATGAACGGCCACGTTTGAGAGGACTCCTTTGTTTAAGCAAGATGTAACCCGACGCGCATTTATGGGCACCGCGATAGCAACTTCCCTTGGAATCGCAGCCGGAGCTGAAGACTGGATAGAACTATTCGATGGGCACAGCTTGAACGGTTGGCGACCGAGCGAAAACAAGGGGTCGTGGAAGGTAGTCGATGGTACGCTTGCCGCCGATGGACCGCGTTCGCACTTGTTTTACGTGGGACAGGTGCGAGGAGCGGACTTCCTGAATTTCGAGCTCGAAGTGGAATTGACTACCAAGCCACAGTGCAATTCTGGCATCTACTTCCACACGGCGTACCAGGAAACAGGCTTTCCCGAAAAGGGCTTTGAGATTCAGATCAACAACACGGCCCTCGGCGATGGCGGGTACCTGGAACGAAAGAAAACCGGTTCTCTTTACGGGCTCCGGAACATGTACAAGCAACTTGTTCCTGATGAAAAGCCATTCCAGATTCGTGCGATGGTACGCGGCAAGAATGTTCAGATTCGCCTGAACGGTCAACTGCTCGTGGATTATGTGGAACCAACGCCTCCGGTGATTCCCGCCGGCGAAGAGAAGCAGCGGTTTCTGGACCATGGCACGTTTGCTCTTCAATGCCACAATGACGGCTCGAAGGCGTTTTACCGGAGCGTGCGTGTACGTCCTTTGCACGATGATCTTCCTGTTTACACGGGCCCAGCGCCGGTGGTCGATGAAGTTTATCGCGAAATCATCAATATTGGCCGGCACAACGTGCCGATGGTCGATTTCCACGTTTTCCTCCGTGACGGTATGACGCTCGATGAAGCGTTGCGGAAATCGCGGAAGGATGGGATTCAATATGGAATCACAGCCGAAACCGCAGTAGTGAAGAATGATGCCGACGCCGAGCGATGGTTACGTCCTCTCACCGGCAAGCCGGTCTTTTTCGCGCTCTCTGCGGCAAACGGCCAGTGGACCCGCACCTTCTCGCAAAAGACAGCGCAGCAGTTCGATTACATCCTGGCAGACGGCCGGACTTGGCGAAACGGGCATGGCCATGCGGTACGCCTATGGAATCCAGAGGAAGCGCAATCGATCACAGATCGGCAAGCGTTCATGGAGAGCCTGGTGGATCAGACGGTAAAGCGCCTCGACGCGGAACCGATCGATATCTACACCCACCCTACCTATCTTCCTGAGGCGATGAGAGCGGGAGCGGACGAACTCTGGACACAAGCTCGCACAGCAAAGCTGATCGATGCTCTGGTGCGGAACAAAGTGGCGATCGAACTCAATACACTGGAGCAATTGCCGAGGCAAAACTTCATTCAGATCGCCAAGGACGCTGGTTGCAAGTTCGGGTTCGGCACGGCTAACGAAACCGCGGCGGAGTTGAAGCGCTGTGAATACGGACTCCAGATGGTGGAAAGCTGCAAATTGGATTGGCACAATTTTTTCGCACCGGGCGCCTGGTGGCCCAAAGCAGCCGCACGACGATGGCATTCGGTCGTTTAATGTAAGCCGCTCAAGCTAAATCTCTTGATCAGTCCCAGATCATTGATCCGATTCAGGAAGCGAAAATGCCGCTTTCAAAAGGGGTTCCGCCGCGCGGTTTGATTGTTCCATTTGACGACCCTTTGATATGATGACGGCGCTTAGTTCCGGCGTCACCGGAAAATTCTTCTGTCAGGGGTTCCACGTTGAAAGCATTTGCCCGCCGTCATCAGGCCAGAATACTCGCCTTCGCAGTCTTATCGCTGAGCGGGCTGGCTCTTCCAGCATTAGCTCAGGTGCCATCCGGCGATGTTCGAATTCACTATCATCGCCCGGATGGCAACTACACCGGATGGGCTCTCTACACCTGGAACGCCTCCACCGAAAACAATTCCTGGTGTTCGAGCGAGGTCGCCATCACCGGCACCGACAGTTTCGGCGTCTACTTCGACGTCTCGGTCAACCCCTCGCAAGGTTCGCCCGCAGGCCAACTCGGATTCATCATTAACAACTGTGCCGACAACCAGCTCAAAGACCCCGGTCCCAACCAGTACCTGCAGGTCACCGAGTACAGTCAGGGCTGGGTGATCTCAGGAAACGTAACTGTCTTCTACAGTCAGCCTGCGATAGGTACGAACCCAATTCCGTCCGGCGACGTTCGAATCCACTATCACCGCGGTGATGGCACTTACACCGGATGGGCCCTCTATACCTGGAACGCCTCCACCGAAAACCACTCCTGGTGCTCGAGCGAGGTTCCAATCACCGGCATAGACAGCTATGGTATCTACTTCGATGTCTCCGTGAACCCTACGCAAGGCACGCCTCCAGGCCAACTCGGATTCATTATTAATAATTGTGACAACGGCGGGACCAAAGATCCGGGTCCAAATCAATACCTGCAGGCCACGCAGTACGAGCAAGGCTGGGTGATCTCGGGAGACCCGACCGTATACACTACTCAGCCCAACACCAACGAAATTCCGCCCGGGGACGTTCGAATCCACTATTACCGCCCCGATGGCAACTACTCTGGATGGGCGCTCTACACCTGGAACGCCTCCACCGAAAATAACTCCTGGTGCAGCAGCGAGGTCTCAATCAGCGGCACCGATAGCTATGGGATCTACTTCGACGTCTCCGTGAACCCAACGCAAGGCACGCCCCCAGGTCAGCTAGGATTCATCATTAATAACTGCTCCACCGGGGGCACCAAGGACCCGGGTCCAAATCAGTATCTACAGGTGACGCAATATAACCAGGGTTGGGTGATCTCAGGCGATCCGAACGTGTTCACAACCGAACCCACTCCAGCTCAAATAGCCGGCGCAGGTCTTTACCAGCATCAGGCATTTTGGATTGATCGGACGACCCTCGCGATCCCGGCCAGCGGCTGGAGTTCTGCCTCAAGCTACTCGCTCGTCTACTCATTGAGTGCAAGCTTAAGTGTTACCAGCTCCGGCGCTCTCTCCGGCGGCACGGCAATCCCACTGACATACGTCGCGAGTGGATTCACAGCGTCCGAAGCCGCCCAATACCCACAACTCGCCGGCTATGCAGTGTTTCATTTCTCAACGACCGCTCCGCTGGCCACACTGAAGCAGGCATTAACAGGACAGATTGTCGTAGCAGGGTCAAATTCCGGCGGCGCCCTGACGTATGTAAGCGGCATCCAAGATGCCGGCGTCCTCGACGACCTCTTTTATTACTCGGGCCGGCTCGGAGCTGTCTTTTCGAATGGCCAGCTTTCGATTCGCGTTTGGGCCCCTACGGCGCAATCCGTGAAGTTGCTGCTCTACAGCCACCAGAACGATACTGTGCCAGCGCAAACCATTCCTATGGCTGAAGCGAAGGGTGTCTGGACAGCTCAAGGACAAAGCTCATGGAAAGGCGAGTACTACCTCTACGACATCACCGTTTACGTACCGACGCTTCTCCAGATCGTCGAGAACTTCGTCACCGATCCGTATTCCGCCGATCTTGCTCTGAACGGGGTAAAAACCCGCATCACCGATCTCAACGATGAATCAACCAAACCCGCCGGCTGGGAGGCAAGCTCTGCCCCCTATCTCGGTTCCAAAAACGATTTCTCGGTTTACGAGCTTCACGTCCGGGAATTTAGCGTCGCCGATACCAGCGTTCCCGAGCAATATCGCGGAACTTATCTGGCGTTTACCAATCCCGAAACCTATGGCATGACTCATCTGCATCGGCTGGCAGAAGCAGGCTTGAAAGCCGTTCACATCATGCCGAGCATGCACACGGGCAGCGTCAACGAAGACAAATCTACGTGGCAATCGCCCGGCGATCTCAGCGGGTATCCGCCCGACGGCACGCAGCAGCAGGCCGCTGTGACTGCCGTGCAAAACACCGACGGGTACAACTTCAGCTATGATCCTGTCCACTACCTCGCCCCGAACGGGGGCTACGCCTTCAATCCGGATAACCGCGTTATGGAATACAGGCAAATGGTTCTCGGCCTGCACGACGCGGGCCTGCGAGTTGTACAGGATGTCGTCTTCAACCACACCTACGCGTACGGTCAAAACACCTTTTCCGTGCTGGACGAGATTGTGCCCAATTATTATTACCGCCTCAACAATAGCGGGAACGTCGACACTGCCAGTTGCTGTTACGATACCGCCAGCGAGCATCGCATGTTTGAAAAGCTGATGATCGATACTGTGGTTGAGAATGCCGTACAGTACAAGATCGACGGCTTCCGCTTCGATGACATGAGCTTGCATTTTGTTTACAACATGCAGCACATCCAGCATGCGCTACAGAGCCTTACTCTTGCGAAAGACGGTGTCGATGGCTCTAAGATCTACATTTACGGCGAAGGGTTTCTCAACTCAGAAACTGCCGCACTCGGTGTGAATGCTACCCAGGAAAATCTATACGGTCACGGGATTGGCACCTTCAACGACCGCATCCGCGATGGCATTCGTGGCGGAAGTTCATTTGACCAGTCGTCGGAACGGGTCCAGGGTTTCGCTACCGGGCTTTTCACCGATCCGAGCCTCTACACGACCACAACAGTGGGCCAGAGCCTCTCTGACCAGAAAACAAACCTCAACCTGGAAGCGGATTGGATCCGCATCGGACTGGCCGGCAATCTGCGTGACTTTACATTTGTGGACAGCACCGGCGCCACGGTTAAAGGCAGCCAGGTTCTCTACAATACGCAACCCGTGGGTTACACCGCCAGCCCGCTTGAAGCCGTGAACTACTGCTCGGTCCACGACAATCAAACCCTCTTCGATGCCATTCAGTTGAAGTCGGCCATTCCAGGCACCACCTCGAGCGGCGGAGACTCGATCGCCATGCGTGCGCGCCGCCAGGCACTCGCTATGAGCTTGATCGCTTTGGGCCAGGGCGTGCCGTTTTTCTTTGGAGCGGACGACCTGCTGCGCTCAAAGGACATGGACTACAATAGCTATAACTCCGGCGATTGGTTCACCAAAATCAATTGGATCTATCAAGGCGACCGGCCCAGCAAAGACCTTCTCGCGCAAGAGTCAAACAACTGGGGCATAGGGCTTCCTCTCGCTAACGTGAATCAAGCCCAGTGGCCGTTTATGCAGCCGTTACTGGCCGATCCTGCTTTGAAGCCCGCGCCTGACGACATCTCCAGCGCGGCTGCTGCGTTCCAAACATTTCTCCGCATTCGCGGCAGTTCGCAGCTCTTCCACATGGCGACGCTCGAGGAAGTACAGAACAATCTGCACTTCCTGAATACCGGGCCTTCGCAGATACCTGGCCTGATAGTCATGAAGTTGGATTCCAATGGTGGAGACTATGGAACGTACAACCATATCGTCGTCGTTTTTAACGCCACGCTCGGCGCCCTCGATTTTCAGAGCGACCAATTGAAAGGCCTTGGCCTGCATCTCCATCCATTACAGGTGCTGTCCTCGGATTCAAGCACGCGAGCCTCCTCTTTGAACAACACAACGGGAACGGCCACTGTCGATGGACTAACAACAGCTGTCTTTGTCGCCCGGTAATCGATAAGCAAATATGACCCATAGATTCTTACCCCTCGCGATCCTGTTTTCTGCTCTCGCTGTGCCCGCTAGCGCGGGCCTGGTCGGCACGTCCGTCACGGGATCGCTGACATTTGGTGGAAATTCTTCTAACTACTTCGACCCCGGTTATGGCTTCGTGCCTGCCGGTTACCTGAACGCTTCCGGCACAACGGTCACGATCTCGAATAGTGCGATTGAATTCGGTTTCGACGATGGTTCGAGCCGCATATCGGCCAACTTCTCCGACAGTCAACTTACTGTTAGCGACCTGATCGAAACTTCCGGGCCAAGCAACAGCTTTCAGATGGTCTTTACGGATTCCGCATTTACCGGACAATACCTGATTCCCGTTTCCGACAGCTTTCCCCTTGCTGGTTACTCCGTAGTTGGTGACGTGATGACACTGGACTACCCCGGCGGGAATCCAGCTATGGGACAAACCCTCGATGCGACCTTTGCTGTCACTCCCGTTCCCGAACCGTCTACTCTAGGCTTGATTTCTTTTTCGACTTTGGCCGCTTTCTTACTGCACCGTCGTGCCCGTCAACTTCTCATGTATCTCCCGTTCTGCTTTGGCGCGCTCCGGCTCGCCCAGCCGGTCATACACGCGGGCCAGATGATAATGCGGCATCGCTTCCTTGCCATTTAATTCGATACTGCGCTCCAGTTCGGCCGCGGCTTTCTGGTACTCATGCCGGTTGGCGAGCAGCATGCCTAGCTCGTAATGCGCTTCCCAATTCGCTGGATCAAGTTCGATCGACTTCCGCAGCAGCTCTTCCGCCTCGCCACTGCGCGAGTCATTCACCAGTAGAGTTTTCGCCAGCACCAACGGTGCTTCGGCATTTTGCGGCGTCTGCGCCATCCAGTTCCTCAAATCTTTCGTGATTTCTGTCAGCCGCGGCCCCGCCTGGTCCAGCATCTTGCCTAAGAAAACATACGGCTGCTCAATCTTCGGATCGATCTGAATGACCTCTAGAAAGCAGCCAATCGCTTCCTCGAACCGCCGCTGCCCATAGCGAGCCACCCCCAGCGCCAGCGTAAGTTGCGCATTATGCGGATCGGCCTTCAGCGCTTTGCTCAAAACAACTGCCGCATGCGTAAAATCCTGTTTCCGCAGCAGCACTTGCGCGTAGTTGAAGTAGAAAATCGAGAGCGCATGCGCCGCCACCGGACTCGTCGCCTCGCTTTTGGAAGCAGCAGCTTCAGCTTTTTCCAGCTCGTTAAGCCGAAGGTAGGTCTCCGCTAACGAGATCCAGACGAGAGGATTCTTTGGCTCCTGCGCACTCGCCTGCTCTAACTCTTGCTGAGCCTGCTGCAAATTCCCCTGGTTCAGCGCGACGAGCCCTTGCTTCAAATGCGAAGTGTCCACGAACCCGAGAAGCAGGAAGTAGAGTAGGCCTTTGGCCTGCGTCTTCAGTAGAGTAGGCCTTAGGCCTGCCAAGCACTCGACCATAGCCGATCCTCGATCGCTTCCGCCAGCCCCGCTGTAACAGGATTCCTCTCTACATAGCGGATTACCCGGTTCAATTCCAATGAATTGCGAACGCAATGATCATAAGATTCATGTTGCCAGAAAGGCTGCCCCGTTCGTCCCAGCAGCAAGTTGCCCGTGCGGGCAGTGGACCCTTTGATCCATCTCGTCACCTGTGGCAATTCGCGAAACGGCTGAAAGACTACGTGAACGTGGTTAGGCATGACGGCCCAGGCAAGCAGATCGTAGAGACGAAACTCGCTTTCTCCCCGCTTCAGGGCTTGCGTTACCGCGTCGGCAATGCGAGGATCCTTCAGCCAGAGCGGCGCTGATATAGCGCGATCGAGCTCACGGTCGCCTAGAACAAATGCCCCTCCCCGCGGACGGATTCCCGGGTACGGCACTGCGCGGTAGCGAGCCGAAGAGCCGCCATGTAACAAATAACGTCGCCCCGGGCGGGTACAGGTGTGGTAACTTCCTTCGATGGTAAGACACTGACTGCTGCGGCAGCAGGCCAAAAGGCCTACTCCACAACTCAATTTATCCGCAGCAGCTCTTTTCGCAAGTAGAGTAGGCGTTTTCGCCTGCCGTTCGTCATAAGGCAGGCGCTTCCGCCTGCCTCCCTTAAAACTGCACTCTCATCTGAAACTGTATGCGCCGTTCGCTGCCCGCCTGCGTGCTCGTGATTCGGCCGAAATTCGCGTCCTGCAACGAGCTATCCGGCACATTGAACTGTGCAGTGTTAAAGAGGTTCGTGCTCTCCGCGCGGAACTGCAAGGCAAATCGTTCAGTAATCGCGAAATTCTTGAAGATGGAGAAATCCACAGTCTTCGTGGGCGGCCCGTAATTCGTCTGCAGACCGACGTTGCCCTGCGACAATGGAGCAGGTGGTCCGAAGTTCGCTGTGTTGAACCACTCGCTCGGAGTTCTGCCACCCGGAGGTGCCGCATTTGCGCTCCCGGCTATAATGTCGGGTCCGCAATGCGCTCCATCGCTCACCAACTGGCATCCGCTGGCGCTGACCGTATACGGTACGCCGGTACGCAAAGTGAGAATCCCGTTCACCTGCCAGTTGCCTGCGATCGCCTGCACGGCTTTGTTCATGTTTGCTCCATACGTTTTGCCTCGCCCGAACGGAATCTCATAGTTAGCCACCATTGTAAAGTTGTGCCTGATGTCCCACGAGGCATTCGTGTAGGAACTGTTGTAATTGGTCGGGTCGAGTGTTCCTAAATTTTGCGAGCCGGAAAGCGTGGTACCCGTATTCGCCAGCGCATGACCGTAAGTATAGGAGGCCTGGAATGTCAGACCGGCCGACATCCGCTTCTGTAGCGAGGCAATCATTGCATCATAGTTGCCAAACCCGAAGGTGGCCGTCCCCGATATGCCGCCCACTTCTACTGAAGGGCGAAGCGCGTTACACGTGATAGACGAATTGGTGGTGTAAACATTCGGACAGGCATTGAAATCAGGCTGTAGGAGCTGGTGCGCTTGATGATTTCCCTGGTACCCCACTTCGGCCACCATCTGCCCCGGTAGCTGATGCTGCACCGAGAGATTCCACTCCTGCACCATCGGATTGATGAAGTTCGTCGCCACGCTGCGGAACTGCAGCGAGGAAACCGGAAATCCATTGAACACATTTAATGGATAACCATACGTGACCCCACCCGTAGCAGCCCCATTTGCAAAAAAGGGATCGGGTTCAAAGGAACCGACGCCCGCCGGACGGTTCAATTGCGGTGAAAGATTAAAGGGCGCGGATTCCCCCCGGTTCGGATTGCCGCCTTGGTTCTCCTCGCCTCCATAGAAGATACCGAAGAATCCTCTGATCACCGTCTTCTCTTTGAAGTTGTAGGCGAAGCCTAGCCGCGGGCCGAAGTCTTTCTTGTCCCACGGAATCATGTATGGTCCTACCGCCCCGCGCGAAACCTTGACGTTCGGGAACAGCGCAGGGAATTGAATTCCGTTGATCGTCGCCGGTGCATTGAAGTTTGGCGGCAGCGGCGCGTTCGAGTTCGGACCGGCGGGAATATACAGCGTCATGTCCTGCAGGACGAAATTAGACTGCCTCGCGAACTGCTCTCCTATAGGCGAGAACAGCTCGTAGCGAAGTCCCAAGGTCAGCGTCAACTTAGGAGTAGTCTTCCACGTGTCTTCCGCGTATCCGGCTAAGGCTTTCTTGGTCGACGAAATGAAATTCGTCGTGGATATCTGTCCGTTATTGATCGAGCCCAGCAGGAAAGATGCCAGTTCGTCTCCGGTATCCGCGCTGTACGTCCCATTCTTTCCGCCTACGTCGTTGCCGTTCGATGGATACGCCGTTTCCGTACGCGAGAAGTTCATCTCGCCATGCGGATACGGGACCTGGAAGAACGGGAAGTGTAGCTCGCGAAACTCTCCGCCGAACTTGAAGGAGTGCGTTCCCTTCGTCAGCGACACGTTATCGATCAGGTCCCATTCGTTGTTGTACTCTTTCGTCGGCAGCCAGTCGTTTGCCCCAGTCTGACTATAACGGCCCAGCCCGAATTGCGGCAAACCGCCGTTCAGTGTCGTCGTCGGATCATAGCCTTGGATGCCATAATTCTTGAACTCGTCCGTGTTCGAATTGGCCTGTACACGGGCGGTGACCAGCCGGGTAAAGCCCACCCGCGCTTCATTCACCAGGGCTGGCGAGAAGATGTGCGTCCAACTGATCATCCCGTTTCGGCCTAGATCCTGCTCACTGTTTCCGTAGAAATTGCCGCCGTCCAGCGCGCCCGGGAAGGGCTGCACACTGGTCTTTGACGTGTTCGACCAACTGATCGAGCCGAAGATGCTGTTGTTGTCGTTATACCGGTAATCGACGCGGCCGTCACCCTGATCTTGTCCCAAGGTGCCCGGTGTCACCGTATAGTAATCGTTCTGCGGATAGCTGCCCACGGCTATTGCCTGATTGGGCGCTGGGTACAGACTCGCTATCTTCATAGAAGCCGGATCCATCGCCGTAGTGGGTATCTTATTGCCCGCAAACGGCGCTCGCGTATAGTTCGGCGTCGCACCAGCCAAGGCCGTCAAAGTGCCCGGCACGCATCCGCTCAAACAAGCTGTGCTGTTCGGATTGAAGAGCTCATTCTGTAACACATTCTGCCCGTTCACATTTCCTATCGAGTTCCCAAGCAGCCGTGAAAAGTCTCCGCCCACCATCGCCGGCGTCGGAATCGTGTAGAAGCCGCCGTAGCCCAAATTCTGAATGGAGCCGCCCGCGGTCGAGATCCGGGTGCCCTGGTAGTCGCCGAACATAAACAGCTTGTTCTTGATAATTGGGCCGCCTACAGCTGCTCCGAATTGATTCTGCTTGAGGGTATTCCGCGGCACGCCAGCCAGGTTGTTTTCCCAGCGGTTCGCGTTCAGCACTGTATTTTGAAAAACTTCAAACAGGGTGCCATGCAGCTGGTTGGTCCCCGATTTCAAAGTGATGTCCAGCACCCCGCCCGCTGCGCGGCCATATTCGGCGCTTGCCCCGTTCGTGATTATCTGCATATCACCGATCGCTTCCACCGACGGTCCAATGATGAACGCAGTCTGATTGATGAAATCGATGACGTTGACATTGTTATCAACCCCGTTAAGAAGAAAGTTATTCTCACCCGTAGAGCGGACGCCGTTGGCGGAAAAGCCTCCGTTTTGCGCATCGCGGGCTCCCGGCTCTGCGGGAACCACCCCCGGCGACAAACGCGCCAGGTAGGTGAACACGCGCTGACCTCCCAGCGGCGCCTGGCTTATCTGCTCGGAACTCAGATTGGCGCCCATCACTGGGCTTTCGGTCTGCAGCATTGGCGCCGCGGCAGTCACCTCGACCGTCTGGTTCACGTTCCCAACCTGCAGTGCCAGGTTCACGGTAGCCACTTCACCCGGATTAACTACAATTCCCTTCTGCTCCGACCTCTGGAAGCCCGCAGCTTCCACCGTGACCGTATAGGTGCCAGGAGTTAGCGCGGGTGAAGTAAACGATCCGGCATCGTTCGACTGGTTGTTCGTCGTCACGTTGGTTGCGTCATTGACAATCGCTACCTTCGCGTTCGGAATCGCCGCGCCTTGCGCGTCGGTAACGCTTCCGCTAACCGTGCCGAGATCGCGCTGCGCAAAAATCAGGCCGACGCACAGGCCAAAAGAAATCGCAAGCCGAACGAGACCATGCCGACTGGGCATAAAGTCCTCCCACAGAGAAGTATTGAGACCGCTGACTGGAACTGAGATGGATAGTATCACAGGATTAGCGATCATGAAATAGAGAAGTTAACGCTTTAGTCCTAGATTCTTCTAGTACCCACTCCCGCCCGTCTCGCTCCGATACCATTAAAAACGATGAAATCCGCCGGTGCCCTTGTATCACTTGCATCCGCGGCTCTTGTCCTAGCAACCCTCCCCGCCTTCCACGCCAATTTCCAAGACATCGCCGCCCCTTCCGGCCTTACCGCAAAAAACGTCTTCGGCGGCCAGGACCGCAAAGACTATATCCTCGAAACCACCGGCAATGGCGTAGCAATCTTCGATTTCGACGCCGACGGCCGCAATGATATTTTCATCGCCAATGGCACCCGCCTGCCCCCCGCCGGATCCGAACCGCAGGCCTTGCCGCAGCTCTATCACAATCTGGGCAATGGCCGCTTCGAAGAGATTGGGAAGCAGGCCGGCTTCACGAAAACCGGCTGGGCGCAAGGCGTGTGCGTCGGCGATTATGACAACGACGGCCTCCCCGACCTGCTCGTCACCTACTACGGCCATAACGTTCTCTACCGCAATTTAGGCCGCGGCAAATTCGTGGACGCGACCGCCGAAGCCAAGCTGCCCGTCACCGGTCTTCGCTACGGCTCAGGCTGCTCGTTCTTCGATTACGACCGGGACGGCTATCTCGACCTCTTCGTCGCCAACTACGTCGATCTCGATCTGGAAAAGACCCCGCGCCCCGGTCACGGCGATTACTGCACCTGGAAAGGCATCCCAGTCATGTGCGGACCGCGCGGCCTGCCCAAAGCGCACAACGTCCTCTATCACAATAATCGCGATGGAACTTTCACCGATGTCTCCGAACAGGCGGGCATCCTCCAGCCCGGCGGCCGCTACGGACTTGGCGTGGTCGCGGCCGATTTCGACAACGACGGTTGGCCCGATATCTACGTCGCCTGCGATATGACCCCCAGTCTGTTCTTTCACAACAAGCACGATGGCACCTTCGAGGAGCGCGGCGCGGAAGCCGGCGTAGCTTTTAATTTCGACGGCGCGCTACAGGCCGGCATGGGGATCGCGGTCGGCGATTACGACGGCGACGGACGGCTCGACATCGCCAAAACGAATTTTTCCGGCGACCTCACTTCGCTATTCCATAACGACGATGGGAAATTCTTCACCGATCTCTCCCGCGAGGCCGGTTTGGGAGCACGCCAATACCTCGGCTGGGGTGTCGCCTTCGTCGACGTCGACGACGATGGCTGGCCCGATCTGGTGGTTGCCAACGGCCACGTCTACCCCGAAGTGGAAGGCAAGCAGTTGGGCGACACCTATCTGCAGCCGACGATTCTCTACCGCAATCTCGGCGACGGAAAGTTCAAAGATGTCTCCCAGGATGCCGGACCCGCCTTCCGAGTCCCCCGCCCGGCCCGTGGCTTAGCAGTCGGCGATCTGGACGGAGACGGACGCCCCGAAATCGTCATCGTCAACATGAACGCCACCCCAAGCCTACTCAAGAACCGTGAACCGCAGGGCCACTTCCTTAACGTCGCTCTCACTGGAACGCAGTCGAATCGCAGCGCCATCGGAGCCCGAGTCACCGTCACCGCCGGAGGCCGCAAGCGGATCGATGAAGTCATGAGCGGCGGCAGCTACTACTCCCAAAATTCCTTCACCCTGCACTTCGGCTTAGGCGAACTGCGTGAAGCGGACGCAGTCGAAGTCCGCTGGCCAAACGGTGGCATCCAGCACGTCGGCTCCACTCCCGCCGACCAAACAGTGAAAATTACGGAACGAACCCAGCATGCCCCTTAACCGGCGCGAATTCCTGGCTTCCACCGCGGCGCTACCGTTGTTGGCCGGCTTACGTTCGAATCCTGCGTTCGCCGAAGAACCCCGCCACGAGCCGCCCTACCTCGCGCTCAAGAAATTCATCCCGCTCGGCTCTGACGAGTTCCTCGAGGAAAAAGCCGCCGCCCAAATCGTCGCCGCTCTGGGCGAAGCCTTCAAAACCGGAACTTTACGAAACGAACCCTCCGGTCATTCCCCCTGCCCGACCAGTTACCGCCAAATCGGCCCTGATTTGCAAGAAGCCGTTTACAGTCAATCAGATACGGACGTGTCTGCTGGCTGGTCGAAGTGGGTTCGTTTGGTAAAATCGGCCCGCCGGGCCCAGTTCTGCCCTCTTCCGGGCGACCTGGTTCGTTTCGAAATCGCCAGCCAGAACGAATATCGCGTCGGCACCTGGCGACAGAAGTGGCAGAACGGCCAGCTGGTCGAGTTCGTTCCGCTCGAAGAGCACGTCGCCTCCGGAGCGAAGCCCTGGTTCCGAGACATCACAGGCGGCGCCTTTGCCCAGGCCAGTTCGTTCGGCAAACAGTTGGCCTACGGCGTTCCGTACTGGCGCGCCAAGCTCGATCCCGCCACCGGCATCGACCTTTACGGCAGCAACGGCATCTCGGCCGGCGATATCGACGGCGACGGCATCGATGAAATCTACGTCTGCCAGCCCGGCGGCCTGCCCAACCGCCTCTACAAGTTCGCCCCGGAAGGCACCCTAACTGACATCACTGACGAATGGAATGCCGGTATTCTCGATGACACTTCCTCAGCCTTATTCCTCGATCTGCGGAACATCGGACGCCAGGACCTGGTCGTCCTCCGCGCCAACGGCCCCGTTTTACTGCTGAACGAAAACGGCCGCTTCAAGCTCCGCACCGATGCTTTCAGCTTCGCCACAGCTCCTGCAGGCGCCTTCACCGGGATCGCCGCCGCCGATTATGATCGCGACGGCAAGCTCGACCTCTATCTCTGCTGTTACGTCTATTTCCAAAGCGAAGCGCAATACACTTACGCTTCGCCGTACCACGATGCGCAGAACGGCCCGCCCAACTTCCTGTTCCACAACCGTCTCAACCCCGACGGCAGTGGCTCTTTCGACGACGTCACTGCCGAAACCGGCCTGAACGAGAACAATAACCGTTTCAGCTTCGCCCCGGCCTGGTGCGACTTCAATGGGGACGGCTGGCCCGATCTTTTCGTCGCCAACGACTTCGGCCGCAAGAATCTGTACGTCAACCACGGCGGCCACTTCCGGGACATGGCTGCATCTGCTGGCGTGGAAGACATCGGACCTGGCATGAGCGCCGTCTGGTTCGATTACGATCACGACGGCCAGCCCGATCTGTATGTCGCCAACATGTGGACCGCCGCCGGTCAGCGCGTGACCGCCGATTCGCACTTTGAACCCGCGCACCAAGGGCTCGAAGAGGCTTACCACCGGCACACCATGGGCAACTCCCTGTATCGCAATCGCGGCAACGGGACGTTCGAGCAAACCACCGAACATCAGCACGCCGCCTTCGGGCGCTGGGCCTGGTCATCCGGCGGACACGACCTCGACAACGACGGCAATGCCGAAATTTTTATCACCTGCGGTATGTTGACGAACGAATCGACAACAGACCTCAGCAGCTTTTTCTGGCGGCAGGTTGTCGCGAAGTCTCCCGTCAAGCGCCAGCCGTCTTCTGCTTATGAGAATGGCTGGAACGCGCTCAACCAGTTCATCCGCGAGGATTACAGTTGGAACGGGCGCGAACCGAACGTGCTGCATGTGCGCCGCGGCGACCGTTACTACGACTTCTCCGGCGTAAGCGGGCTCGACTTCGCCGACGACAGTCGCGCCTTCGCGATCACCGACTTTGAGGGCGACGGCCGGCCCGACATCATTCTCAAAAGCCGCCTCGCTCCGCAAGTCCGCGTCTTGCAAAACAACTGCGCCGGCGCAAACAACTCCATCGCCTTCGAACTGCATGGAACCAAGTCGAATCGTGACGCCATCGGCGCGCGCATTCAAGTCGACCAGCAAACGAAATGGCTCGACGCTGGCTCCGGTTTCCTTTCGCAGCACAGCAAGCGCATCCTCTTTGGCTTGGGCGCAAACGAATCAGCCAAGCAAGTTCACGTGACCTGGCCCTCCGGTGCCGAACAGCACTTTTCAGATTTGCGCGCCGGGCATATCTATAGCCTTATCGAAGGCTCTTCCAAACCCGAAGCGATGCCCTTCCGCGAACCGCGGCCACTGCCGGCAAAAGCAGTCGAAGCCGACAATCAACTCGCGCTACATGACACGTGGTTTCTGGAACCGGTCCCTCTGCCCGAAACACAACGCGGTCCCGGTCTTTTCGTGCTGGACAAGGCAACGCCGCAATACGAAATCTTTCGCCGCTATCTGTTCGATTGGCGAACTTCGCTCCAAACTCCTTTCGCCCTGCTGCTGAACGAGGCAGGACATGCGGTAAAAGTGTACGCGAGCGTCCCATCCAAGCAACAGGTGAAGTCCGATTTAGCTCAATTGCAAAACGCGCCCGAACTGGCGCTTCCCTTCCCCGGAACCTACGTCGGTACGCCCCACCGCGACTTCTTCAAGTTCGGCGCGGCTTATCTCTGGTCCGGCTATCCGCAACAAGCCCTGCCTTATCTCGAGCAGGTGCTACGCCGGACACCGGACAACGCGCGCGTGCTGGTACTCGTCGGACAAATTCATCTTCAGGCGAACCGTCCTGATGCCGCGCAGCAATACTTCATGGACGCGGCCAAGGCAAATCCCAACTACGCCGAAGCGTGGTCGGGAATGGGAGACGTCTGCGAATCCCGCAACGATTCGCAGAAAGCGCTCGAATTTTACCAGCGCGCCTTAGCATTGAAGCCCGACCTTCTGTACACGCTGCTTAACGCGGGCCGCTCTGCCGACAAGCTCAACCTGCCCCCCAAAGCGGAAGCGTTCTATCGCCAGGCTCAGCAAATTGATCCGCAATCGCCGGAAGCAGCAAACGGCCTAGGCCTCGCATTGGCGAAGCAAGGTCATGCGGCTGAAGCCGGGCAGTTGTTTCAACAAGCAATCGCGTTGAAGCGCGATTATTCGGAAGCCATCAACAATCTCGGCGTCCTCTACATTCAGCAGGCCAAGGTCAACGATGCGATCGCCGCCTTCGAATACGGGATTCGGGTTGCCCCGGACGAAGATATACTTTATCTGAATCTGGGCCGTACTTACACGAGCATGGGAAACGTGGAAAAAGCCCGGCAAGTGATGCACGAATTGCTCGATCGAAAACCTGAGAGCGTAACTGCCAAACGAGCTTTGCAGGAATTGGATGGACGCTAACAAATGATCCGCGCTGGAGTGCTGCTGCTCACATTGACAACCGTCCAACAAGTGGCGGATTCAGGCCGCAGTGCTGATTTGGCTGAGAGCCCGGACCAACGTGTGGAGACCAAACCGCAAATTGCTCCGGGACCGCCGCCCATCTTGAGTTTCCGTTTCTATGAAGGCAAACTGCATCATCGCTTCGGAAATTCGGAACTGTTGTTGGACGATGCGGGGCATTAGTATTGCGCTGCTGTCAACGCTGCTGGCCGCTGGCTCGCTTCGAGACGAAGGAATAGCAGCATTCAATGAAGGCCGCTATTCCGTCGCGCTGGAAAAGCTGAAACAGACGAGTAGCGGCGACATGACGGCGCAAACTTTCCTCGGGCTCACCGAAGCGGCTCTAAACAACTGCCCGGCAGCCCTGCCAAAATTGTCCGCTGTACCGGCCCGCGAACCGGATCTCTATCGCCTGGCAAATTTAGCGGCTGTGAAGTGCTACAGCGCGAGCGGCAATGAAAGTAAGACGTTCTCGCTGCTCGACGAACTGCAACGCAAGTTCCCGAACGACGCCGACGTGCTGTATCTGACCGCCAGGCTGCACATGAAAGCCTTCAACGACACAACTTACGCTATGTTTCAGCGCACGCCCGGTTCGTATCGCGTGCACGAGTTGTCTGCTGAAATCTTCGAAGTTCAAAACCGCTACACGGAAGCCGTCGCCGAGTATCGAAAAGCCATCGAGCTCAATCCTTCCGCGCCCGATCTCCACTTTCGCCTGGGCCGGGCGCTGCTGCTCGAGAGTCACAATCCCGATTCGCTGCACAAAGCCGCCGAAGCGTTCCAGGCCGAGCTGAAAGTCAACCCGGAAGATGCGGCCTGCGAGTTTCAATTGGGGCAAATTGCTCAAGTACAAGGTCAGAAGCAAGAGGCACGAGCTAGCTTCGAGCGTGCACTATCGCTTTCGCCGAACTTCGTCCAGGCTTTGATTGCGCTCGGAAAAATGGACACGCAAGACAAACAACTGGATCGCGCGATTGCCCGGCTGACCCGCGCAACCGAATTGCAGCCCGCCAGCGAAATGGCTCACTACGCGTTACTGACTGCCTATCGTGATTCGGGCGATATGGATAAGGCGAAAGCCGAAAAAGCGAAGCTGGACCAGCTGCAAAAGCCTCCGGAAGGCGAGTTCTCCGATTTCCTGAAGAAGCTGGGCGAGAAGCAGCCGCAGCAGTGAAGCGCACCGTGTTCCTGCTTTCCGCGGTAATTTGGGCGCCCGATTTCCGCAATATTGCGAGACAAGCCGGATTGACCGATGTATTTCCGAACGGTGGGACGACATCGAAGCAATACATTGTCGAAACAACCGGCAGCGGCATCGCGTTCATTGACTACGACAATGATGGGCTGCTCGATCTGTTCGTTCTTTCCGGCGAGGGCGGGACGAACCGGATGTACCACAACGAAGGGCATGACCGCTTTCGCGACGCGACCGCCGAGTTGGGCCTCACCAGCAGCGGATGGGCAGAGGGCGTCTGCGCGGGCGATTACGATAACGACGGGTTCACCGACATATTCGTGACGTACTGGGGAGCAAATCATCTGTACCGGAACATCGGTGGCAAGCGCTTCGAGGACGTCACAGCGCGCGCTCACTTGAATCAATCGCGCGTCCGCTACAACACCGGTTGCGCGTTCACGGACATCGACAACGACGGCCATCTCGATTTATTCGTCGCGAATTACCTGAAGTTCGATCCGGCCGTCACGCCAAAACCTGGTGCGAATCCTTACTGCTTCTATCGCGGCCTCGCCGTCAACTGTGGACCGCGCGGTTTGCCCTTCGATCGCAACATTCTTTACCGCAACAATGGCGACGGTACCTTCGCTGATATCTCGGAGCAGTCGGGTATCGCGGCGCCCGACGGTCATTATTCGCTGAGCGTTCTGACGGGCGATTTCAACGAAGACGGTCTCCCCGATATTTATGTCGCTTGCGATCAGACACCATCCCTGCTCTACATCAATAAAGGACACGGCAAATTCGAAGAAGAAGGAGTGATTCGCGGCGTGGCTTTCGACCAGAACGGCAAAGCGATGTCCGGGATGGGCGTAGCTGCGGGCGATTACATGAACGACGGCCGTCTGAACATTTTCCGCACCAACTTTTCTGACGAATTTGAAACGCTGTACCGCAATCGCGGCAAGGGAACCTTCGACGACGTGACGCTCGACGCGGGACTTGGGCAGAATACGCGCTACGTCGGATGGGGCACCGGTTTTTTAGATTTCGATAACGATGGCTGGAAGGATCTGCTGCTCGTGAATGGGCATGTATTTCCGGAAGTCGAATCGCTCGGTATCGACATTCATTACAAAGATCGCGCGATCCTTTACCAGAACCTAGGTGATGGGAAATTCCGCGACATTTCACAACAGGGCGGACCTGCGCTGCTCGAGAAACACTCCGCTCGCGGCGCGACATTTGGGGATATCGATAACGACGGCGCAATCGAGATTGCGATCAATAATCAAAACGAAACACCATCTCTGTTGAAAGAGGTCGTCAATCCGCCGGGACACTGGCTGTGCCTGAAGCTCACCGGGACGCGTTGTAATCGGAGCGCTATCGGGGCGCAAGTGAAAGTGTTTGCCGGCGGTCATGTTCAACTCGGCGAAGTGAGAAGCGGCGGTAGTTACCTTTCGCAAAACGATCTTCGACTGCACTTCGGCTTGGGATCAGCGACGAAGGCCGAGCGCATTGAGATCGCCTGGCCGGGCGGTCGAAAAGAAATGCTGGAAGACATACTCGCGGATCGCGTCGTGACAGTTGGCCAGAGGCAATAACATTGCCGGTCGAAGCTCCCGTCCTGCGATACTGGAGTAAAGTTTCCATGCTTCAGGATCGGCCCCTCCACCCCCGGGGATATTCGCTGCCCGAGGTTCATGAGAGCGTCGGCACTTCTCATACCAGTTTTTGGAGACGCCTGCTGGCGTTCGCCGGGCCCGCCTATCTGGTAAGCGTCGGCTACATGGATCCAGGCAACTGGGCCACCGATATCGAGGGTGGCGCGCGCTTCGGCTACCGTCTGCTTTGGGTGCTGGTTGTCTCGAATTTAATGGCGCTGCTACTGCAGACCTTGAGCTCGCGTTTGGGAATTGTGACCCGGCGAGATCTTGCTCAGGCGTGCCACGAGGAATACCCGCAGGGAGTTTCTTACGCGCTGTGGATCCTCGGCGAGCTGGCCGTAATCGCCTGCGACCTGGCGGAGGTCCTAGGCGCGGCAATCGGATTGAATCTGCTGTTCCATTTGCCGCTGCTCATTGGCGTGATCGCTACGGCCGCCGATACTTTGCTCGTGTTGTGGTTTACCCGGCTCGGCATCAGAGTGATCGAAGCATTTATCCTGTCGCTCATTGCAACCATGGCCGGCTGTTTTGCTTTCGAGATTTTCTTCGCAAAACCGAATTTGCCCGATGTAGTGCTTGGGCTAATCCCCCATCTCAACTCGCAAAGCATCTATATCGCAGTTGCCATCTTTGGAGCGACGGTAATGCCGCACAACCTTTATCTGCACTCCGCTCTGGTACAAACTCGCCGCATCGGCGAAACAGAAGCTGAGAAGCGCACTGCCTGCCGCTTCAATTTGTTGGATTCCGGGGTTGCATTGAATGGGGCGCTATTCGTAAACGCCGCGATCCTTATTATGTCAGCGGCTGTCTTCTTCACGCATGGCATCGTAGTTACCGAGATGACCCAGGCGCATGCACTTCTCACTCCGCTCCTGGGAACAACAGCCGCCAGTTTCCTCTTCGGAGCGGCGCTGCTTTGCTCGGGGCAGTCCTCCACGCTGACGGGCACCATGGCTGGCCAGATCGTGATGGAAGGTTTCCTGAAGTTACGCATGCAGCCCTGGTTGCGGCGTTTAGTGACGCGCCTGCTTGCAATTACACCAGCGGCTCTGACCGTCTATTTTGCCGGTGACGCAGCTAGTTACAAGCTGATCATCAACAGTCAAATCCTGCTGAATCTGCAACTGCCGTTTGCCGTGATTCCACTGATCCACTTCACGAGCGACCGGAAGCGGATGGGTGATTTTACAAACCGGATGTGGGTGCAGATAAGTGCTTGGGGCTGCGCCGCGTTTATCCTTGCGCTGAACATCTGGCTGAGTTTCGACCAGGTGCGCGAGTGGATGGCGACCAGCGGCCGATATCGCGGAGTGGTTGGGGTTGCCGCAGGTATCGTTGTCTTAGGATTGGGGTACCTGCTCGTGCTTGTAATCTGCTGGCCGTGGGTTCGAAGCCGTCCGGCGCTCGCCGGCCCGGTGTCCGTCGGATCTGTCGAACGAGCGACTCCGATTTTTCCATCGCGTAGCTATTCCAACATCCTGGTTCCGCTTGATCAAAGCGAATCGGATGCGGAGGCGATCAGCAACGCTCTTGCACTGGCGCGGCTGCATGACGCACGGCTCACTTTACTCCATGTGGAGGAGGGCGTGACGAGCCAACTCTTCGGTTCGCTCTCTTCCACGGCTGAGATAACCGAAGGGCGGGAGTACCTCGCTCACATCGTTGAATACTTGCGCGACCGGCAGATCGAAGCCGATACTATCGTGTGCCATGGGAACAGTCCGGCCAAGGAGATTGTGAGCGCCGTCCGCGAAGTGCATCCGGATCTCCTCGTGATGGCGGCTCACGGACATCGCGGTTTGAAAGACTTGATTTTCGGGACAACCATCAATTCGGTACGCCACAAGGTGAAGGTGCCGATGCTGATTGTCACGAAAGCTTAGAGACAAATGACCGATCTTTCAACCGGCAAGATACTAGTTACCGGGGGCGCCGGGTTCATTGGCAGCGCAGTGGTTTGGGAGCTGAATCGCCGTGGCATCAAGAACATCCTGATCAGCGATTTTCTGGGCCGCGACGATAAATGGAAGAATCTAGTGGCGCTCCGTTTTGCGGATTATCTGGAAGCGGACGAACTGCTCGAGCGGCTTGGCTCACTCGATGAGATTAGCGCGATATTTCATCTGGGCGCTTGTTCTTCGACGACTGAGACGGACGCCGCTTATCTGATCCGTAACAATTTCGAATACACCAAGACACTTGCTCATTTTGCCTTGGAGCGCAACCGGCGTTTCGTTTATGCGTCGTCTGCCGCGACTTACGGCGATGCCGCGGCCGAGATTCCTGAGACCGTCGCGCTTGCGACTTTGCGGCCTCTGAACATGTATGGCTACTCGAAGCATCTGTTCGATTGCTATGCGGAAAGCGCGGGCTTCCTGCAGCAGATCACGGGACTCAAATACTTCAACGTGTTCGGCCCGAACGAGTATCACAAGGGCGATATGCGCAGCGTAGTGCACAAGGCGTACGGCCAGATTCACGAGAGCGGCAAAGCAAGCTTGTTCAAGAGCTATCGTTCGGAGTATCCGGATGGCGGGCAGTGCCGTGATTTTCTATACGTAAAAGACGCGGTCGCCGCAACGCTTTTTTTGGCCGAGCATGTTGAGGGCGGTGGGCTCTTCAATATTGGCTCAGGCGTGCCGAATACCTGGCGGACGCTGGTCGAGTCCATTTTCAGCGCGCTCGGGCGCGAGCCGGAAATAGAATTCATCGATATGCCCGAGTATCTTCGCCCCAAGTATCAATACTTCACTCGCGCCAGAATCGACAAATTGAGAGCCGCCGGTTATAGGGCCCGGATCACGCCGCTGCCAGAAGCTGTCGCGGATTATGTCAAATCTTATTTAGTTCCGGCGGGCCATCTTGGGGACGAACGTAACCAGGAATCAGGCCGAGGCGAGACCTCGGAGGTTCCAACCGCAGATGCGGCTGCCCTCTAACTTGTTGCCGTCGGGTCCTGGCCAATGCGTCTCTAGGCTCAAGTAGCCCTGATAGCCATCCAAAATCAGACGGTCGATCTGTTCCTTCCATTTGACGTGCCTTGTACCAAGCGGTCCCCAGGCCGGCTGGCCTGACAGCATGTCGCAATCTTTGGCATGCACATGAGCGATTCGGTTGCTGGGCAGCGCGTCGTATCCAGCGGGAAACGGGACCTCACCGGCGACCAGCGCGTTCGCAGGATCCCAGACGACCATGATTTGCGGGTCAGGGACAAGCTCCAGAAGGCAAGCGGTCTCCGCTCCCGTACCGGCGTTGCAGGCGTGCTCGTTTTCGATCGCGAAGACAAGCCCTTCACGTTTGGCGATTTGAGCCAAGCCGCTCAGCGCCTTTGCGACGGCTTCGTAACAGCGCTCCGGCTCAACAGTGCGCCAATAAGAAAATACGCGGACGATGCGCGCGCCGAAGAAATGAGCTATTTCGATCGTGCGCTCAGTCAGGCGTGGCTGATCGGCGAAGGTGTGCTTTGACGCGAAGGCATCGTGCTCGAAACGCCTGTCGAGTTCGGGGCCGCCTTCGAGAACGCATTTGAGTAGCGGCGAAGCGATCGAGACAACTTGCAATTGAGCGCGATCCAATGTATCTTTCGCGCGACTGAGCTCGTCATCGTTCAGATCGAGGATGTTCTTGCCGTCAATCACGCGCAGTTCAGTGCCAGTCATGCCAATTTCCTGCATCGGCGGGATGGCCTCCGCGAGAGATGGCGAAAACTCATCGGTTATAGCGGCAAGCGGTAAACGAGGTGTCATAGGAGGCTCGCTAGGCCGACCTTGGCAACACTTCCGGTTTGATCACGCTCAGCTTTTCGAACCGGATTTTGCTCAGATCATAACCGGTTTGGGCATTCAGCCATAACTCGGCACTCATCCCGAAGTACACGCTCAGCCGTGTAGCTGTGTCTGCGGTAATGGACCTACGCTCATGAACGATGTCGTTGATGCGGCTGACTGGCACGCGCAAATCAAGCGAAAGTAGATTGATCGTCAGGTTCAAGGGCTTCATAAACTCTTCTAAAAGGATTTCGCCAGGATGTGTTCTGACTCGACGGATATCCCAGCCGACCTCAGGCCTTTTGATAGTCATGATTCTGGCCGTCCCTCAAAGGACTGCTCGCTTAGCCCCTGCTTGGCGCAAAACTGCTGCACAGACAGGCCACTTTGTTCTTGTTGGCGATCCCCTCGTCCCAGTGCTCGCCTCTCGCGTCCTTCTTTTGTTCAGGAGTGTTCTTTTGCACTCCATCAGTATGCGGCCTTCCGGTCGACTCGCATAGAGGGGTTCATCGGACGTTTACTGAAATACTAGCCTCCCAAAGGCCACTGTAAACGCGGCTCCTCGGACGACCCCGCAACGGATGTGGACCCAACGGCCGCCTAACCCATCTATCCAGCCGGCGGAGTATCACGGCGAGGCCTATAAGCTCGCTCTCCTTTTCCAGCACCCGTCCCTCGCTCAGCCAAGCAGCTGGTGAACCTCCATAACTGTTATGTCATCATCCTGCTCACCGCGGGCTATGGCCGCGGCCGCAAGAGCTCCAGCCACTTCCTCGGAGTCTTTGGAAGCGAGCTTTAGAATCGCATCGAGCGTCCAGTCCTCGCCATCATCACTGACCCCGGCTTCGGAGAACCCATCGGAGAACAAGATTAACCGGCTGCCCGGCTCGAAGTCAATAACTCGCTCCTCAAAATGAGACTGCTCGAACGCTCCGAGGATCATTCCATTGGGTTCTAGAACTGCGAAATTGCCGTCTTTCCTAAGCAGCACTGCCGAGGGATGGCCGCAATTCACATAGCGGATTTGCCGGGTATTTGCTTCGTAAACCCCAAAGAAAAGCGTGGCGAAATGCTCAGGCCGAGTGGCCTTGAAGAACTGTTGATTTACGCGGGCCAGCAAGACCGCAGGATTCCGGGCAAGGTCAAGCTGGCTTCGGATCGTAGCTTGCAGTGTCGCTACCAGCAGAGCCGCACCCAAACCCTTTCCGCAGACGTCGCCCAGCAAAAAGCCTACTCTTCCCGGCTCGATTTCGAAAAAATCGTAGAGGTCCCCACCCACGTCGCCGAAAGGAAGGAATGCGCAATCGAACTGCAGACCCGCAGCCGCAAGACTCTGCGGAGGGAGAAGTCTTCGTTGAATTCGTCGGGCTAGAGCGAGATCTGTGGAATGGCGGCCATTTGCGCCGTGGTGACTATCCGAGCCCAGATGCTTCTCGAACATTTCAAGCAGATGTCCTACGTCCCAGGGTTTCGTGATGAAGTCACAAGCCCCATGCTGCATTGCTTGTACGGCAAGTTCAATGGTGCTCCATCCTGTCATGGCGATTACCGGGACTTCGGGTCTTAATGCGCGCAGCCGGTCAAGCAGAGCGAGGCCCTCCTGTCCGGATGTCGTGTCACTCGCATAATTCATATCGATCAGAATGAGGTCTGGATCGCAAGCAGCCGCTGTCCTGATCGCGCCCTCAGGCGAATCCGCCATCTGGATGGCGTATCCAGCGCTCTTAAGCATCAGCCGGAGAGCTTCGCGAACGTCCGCCTGATCGTCCACCACCAGCATGGTGCGTAGATTGGGCCTGACCGTTTCCATTGTCTGTGTCATAACGTGCTCCAGATGGTTTCTGCAAACCGATGGCCAGAGTGATACGGAAAAGTTATGTCTGGATTCAAAGGCTTAAGGATGTCCTGCCGCAATCCGGTGTTCGATTATGGACACCGGATTTCAATTTCAGGACACCCTCTCCTTGGCCGGCCTTGACGATTCAAATCGTTCCGTTGTTATCTGCTAAACGCATTTCGCCGCGACCGCTTCCCAACCTTCCATTCCTTCATCGTTCGAGAGGGAACCGGTCCCTTAATCTCAGTACCTTGCGTTAAAAGCACAGGAAAAGAAACATGCTAATCGAGCACGCATTCGTTGCGAACGGCTGCATCAAACCGGTCGAAAGTTGAAACTGATGCACACTGCCTTCCCTGATCTCCTCAGCACGTGATTATCGGGTCTATCAAGTTGCTTATTTATTCGACTTACATTTTCGAAGATTCGAGCTGATAAATCGGCGAGACGTGAGTCAGAACGGGTCGGCGGGCGCGGTATGTCAATCCGTATCTGGTCTTGTAAGCGGAGGGCAAACGATCCAAGATGTAAATGGCATCAGACAGAAATACCCCGTCCTCAATATCGTGAGACGCAATTATTGTGGTGGTGGATGTGTCGGCCATGGAGGCACGTGAGCGCTGGTTTGCGCAGGCCATCGTCACCTCGCCTGCGATGTTCCGCCGCAACGGAAGGAGCTGGCTCACTTTACTGGCTCGGCGATCGCGACAAGACAGGTGCGTATCTTGATGGCGGCAAGACTTACAAACTCATCATGCCGCAGCCTGTACCTGACAAGCTTTTCTGGTCGGTTACGGCCTATGACGCTGTGACGCGCTCAGAGGTCCAGACCGATCAGGACAAGGCGGCGCTGCGTTCACTCTTCGAGTTGAAGAACGTTTCGACCACGCAGCCAACGGATCTCTACTTTGGACCGACGGCTCCTGCAGGATACAAAAATCAGTGGATCAAAACGGTTCCGGGTAAGGGCTGGTTCGCATACATCCGTATCTACGTGACCACTCATCGAGACTGATTAATAACAACAAGTCGCCTCCTCGTCAGCGATCCATGCGAGTTGATTGCCAAGCGGGAGTTTCGTAACGCCTCGACACAGGGCCGCTGAGATTCTCTCTCGCTTGTCTAGACTTTTCTTTTCTCTTAGGGATGTCCGGAGGGGATATTTCCCTTTTGTGGGAGAGCGTAGCGAGATCGTGAAAGCAGAAGAGGTACTGCTCAATAAGAGGACTTCGCTGCGAGAGGCGGACTTCCGGTTGCCAATGAGTGCTCGACGACTAACTCGGAGATTTATCACTCACCGAGATTGAGATGCACTACTCCCTCTTGTCGAAAGCGGTCGAGACTCTCGCGCTGGCTATTACTAGTTCCCCGTGGAGCTGGTGGCACTCTGTATCTTCTTTACATCCGCCGGAGTCAGTTTCGGCGGATCGACCGCGATGGTCACCTTGTTAATTGCGCCGCTGAATTTGAACGGCACCTTGTAGTCGTTGCCATCCACGGGCGCGGGACCGGCGCTGCCGATGTTGAAAATGTCGTCAAGGGACTTGACCCGGGGAACGGTCGCCTCCAGTGTCTGGGTCGACACTACCTTGCCGTTTACCTTCAGGGTTCCGGTGCCCCCCTTGCCGACACCGCTTAGATTATTGTAGGCCAGCGTTCCCTCGCCGGTACGATAGTCAACGTGGTGGCGACAAGAAACGCCGCTATCATCCTGACGAAGCGCAGGTCTTTCAGTTCTCGTGCCATGATGTGGCCGCGAGTGAATTGCGCAGGCTGAAGATTATCCTTCAACATGCCTGGTTCCTCCGTCAGAGATCTTCTGGATGGCCCCTTGATATCTCCCGGCCACGCGACATGGTGCCGTTGCTGCACGTGCCCGCGATGCTGGTTGTAGATCCCTCGACACGCGTCTGAAAACTAACAAAACCATCATACAGATCTTTCGAGCGATATCGGTTTTGGAAGGGGGCTCTCATTGATCTCGGAGATCTAATTCCGAGGACAGACGAGAAAAGTCAAATGGCGATCGGTCCTGTGACTCCGTGACAAAAGCCCGGATGCTGTTCCAGAGCCTTAAGCAAACTTTAAGACTTTCTCCGAAGGTTCCAGATGCCTGCCGAAGCGATTCCCCAAGCGCAAGTGGCACTCGCTAAAACGAGCCAAGGCCGGTGTCGCGGCAAAAAGGCCCAAACCAAAGCCGCGAACAGAAACAAGCCGGCACTTCCCATAGCAGCACCTAAGGCGTCTAGCGCGGCGGCATCTCGCCCTCGCTGATTTCCACTCAGTCCTTTGGCCTCTTTTCTCTGTCTTTCGTGCTTCTCCATTAGGGTTGCGCTCGCCGGGAATATCGCGGGGAATGCCAGGAAGAGGCCTCCAATGGTTGGACCGAATTGTTGAGTAATCAATCCCGCGAGAGCCGTGATCAGGCCGCCTAACAAGAATCGCAGAATATACTCATGCCAGCGAGTTTCACGAACGGTAGAGGTGTCGAGCTTAACAACCACTGTGCGGCCTCATTTGAGAAACACGAACCAAAGGCCAAAGGCGGTACCGAACCATACCGGAAGAGATGCGAGGGTCGCCCTGAGTGCCGGCACTCGATACCGTTCGAGCAGGAAGGCGACCACCATGCTGTAGCAGCAGAGTGCTATTGCTCCGATCAGCATGGAGCGGGCTTCCACCTTGGCATACGACTCTCCGCGCTTTGAGATGGTAAGGATCAGTGTCGCAATCGCCACCGACGGTGCCGCCCCAAAGAGTCCGGCAAAACTTTTCGGCTTAAAAAAAGTACCGAGGACGGCAAAGGCAGAGACTACGAAACCGCCAACCAGGAAACGAGCCGCTACTTCCTCGAACAAAACTGAGACCGTGTCATCCTGTAACAGAATCGTAACAAAACTTCACGGACGCGGCGCACTGGCTCGCCATCCAGTCCCGCAATCGCGGAGCCCAACGTATTTAATCCAAGACGCTTTGCTTCAGCCGGGCTTGACGCTGTGAAATCCCAGACTGTTCCAGAACGGCTGCGAAGCTGAGCGATGCTGTTTTTAGCGACAGCACACTTCGACGATCACTGGATATTCCGTTTTCTTCGACAGGAGCAGCCCAGAAAAAGTGTAATTATTCGCATCTCAGCGCCACCATGGGACCGACCCGCATCGCGCGGCGAGCCGGGATGAAGCTCGCGATACCGGCCACACTGAATAGAAAAAGCGGAACACCAATGAAAGCGATCGGGTCATGCGAGCTGACCCCGAAAAGCATGCTGGAAAGCACCCTGGCGACTCCGGCACTCAGAAGCATGCCAATCAAGCCGCCGATCAGGATCGGACGCATCGCTTGCCAAAGTACACGGCTCATAATGTCGGTGCCACTAGCCCCAATGGCCATGCGGATGCCGATCTCGCGCACGCCCCGGCTTACGCTGTACGACACCATTCCATATACGCCAATCGAGGCGAGCAGCAGGGCTAGTGCGCCCAGCGCTCCCGAGAGCGCTGCAACAAGACGCGATGGCGCGCGCCAGACCTCGAGGTAATCTTCCAGCCTCGTCACCTCCACGGGCATGTCAGCGTCGAGCGATTGCACTGCCCTGCGAACGCTCTTGGCAGTAGCGGCGAAGCCCGCCTGAAACCGAATCAGCAGGTAGCCGCGCGAATTATCTTCTGGTCCGGTAGGAAAATAAAGATAGCTCGTGTTCAGTTCACCGAGGTGCGAAACTTGCGCGTCCTTAGCCACTCCGATAACTGAATATTCGCGCCCGGTGTCCTCGCGCAACGTTCTCGTTAGCGGATCTTTCCCGGGCCAGAGCCGTCGCGCAGTGGATTCTGTGACGATCAGTCCCCGCGCGTCATGCGCTTCTCCGGTAAAGCCGTATCCATGCACGATGGGAATGCCAACGACGGAAAAATATCCCGGCGAAACGTGGTTGTATTCGATGGGAAATCTCTCCGCCCGGCCAGGAACCGTGAAGTAATCGGCGCTAAAGTCGTGGCTTAGCGGCGCGCACTCAGCTTGCGCAACTTCGATTACGCCAGGAAGGCCGGCGATGCGCTCTCGCAAGCGCCCCATGAAGACCGTTGCCCGGCTTTCATCGTAGCTCTGCGCCCCAAGGTTCAGGAATATCGACGCGACGTCCTTGGTATCAAATCCGGGATCGACGGTCTGCGCATAGTAAACGCCCCTCAGCAACAATCCTGTTGCGAGCAGCAAAATCATGCTGACGGCAATTTGCATGCCGACCAATGCGCTACGCAACAACTGCCGGTTCTTGTTGCCGGAACCGGAATAAGCGCTGCCTTCCTTCAATGCCGTATTCAAGTCAGCCCGAGATGTCTGCAAGGCCGGCATCATGCCAAATGCGATTCCTGTGATGAGGGTCAGTACCAAGGCGTAGCCGATTACGCGAGCATCTGGCGCAACATTCACCGCAAGCGCGGGAAACGAACGAGGTAAATGAGAGATGACAAATTGCGTTAAACCGACGACAGAGAAGCACGCAAGCATTGATCCCAGGGCGCCTCCAATCACGGAAAGCAGGAGACTCTCGGTCAACATTTGGCGGATCAAACGCCACCGGCTCGCACCGACGGCTTGCCGCAGTGCGATCTCCCTGTCGCGCACGGAACCGCGCGCAAGCAGAAGATTGGCCACGTTCGCGCACGCAAGCAGCAACACGAGTCCAAAAGCCGCGAGGATCACCGATGAGAGCGGAAACACAGCCTCGCGCTCTTCTGGCCTGCCAAAGAACCTTGCGGTGTGAATCGCCAGCGAGGTTCTGCGGCCGGAATGCAGTTGATCGATATGCCCGGCAATGACTCCGAGATCCGCTCGTACCTGCTCTATCGTAATGCCAGGCCGCGCGCGCCCGAGCAAAGCCAGCCAGCTCATATTGTCATCGGCCAGTCGATCCCGCCCCGGCTCCAGTGCTTTTTCCATGGTTATGGGCGCCCAGAATGCGCTCGGGACTGCCTCCGTGCCTCTAAATCCAGGACGCGCAATGCCGATCACGGTGTAGGCCGTGCGATTCAGAATGATTCTCTTTCCCACGAACGAAGGGTCACCTGCAAACTTTGCGCGCCACAAATCATCGCTCACCACAACAACTGCGTTTTCGCCGGGAGAGGCGCAATCGGCATCGATGAAACCATGCCCCTGGGCAGGGCGCTCGTCCAAAACGTCGAAATAATTGCAGGTGGTTGCCGCTCCCAATAGCTGCCGCACCTTGCCGCCGGGAAGAGTTGCTTCGACGAACGGTTCGTAGGCCACAAGTCCTGTAAAGACGTGGTTGTGGTTACGATAGTTGACGTATTCGGAGTACGAGAACATGCTCGTTTCGCCGTGAGTGTTGCGAGAGGTTCGCCCATGAAAGATTTGACTTACGCTTACGATCTGTTCCGCGCGCGGAATCGGCAGAAGACGCAGGGTGGCGCCATTCAGCACCGAGAAGATTGCAACGTTTACTCCGATGCCCAGAGTTATCGCAAGCACAGCGGCTGCCGTAAGCCCCGGGCTCCGCCACAACATGCGAAGGCCAAAGCGAGCATCCTGCAGTAATTGCTCAAACCAGACCACGCTCCACACTTCACGGGTCTCCGCCTTCACCCGCGTCACATTGCCGAATTTGCGCAAAGCCGCGTAGCGCGCTTCCTCCGGTGACATCCCGCGTTCGATGTTGTCCTGGGTCTCCCTTTCGAGATGGTCGCGAATATCCTTATCGAGGTCCTCGAGCACACGTTTGCGCCGTCTCATGATTCGCTCTCCTGCTCCGCGGGCCGGAGAATCCGTGCGACCGCTCCCGCCAGTTTGTCCCACTTGTTCGTCTCAATATCCAGCTGCCGTCGGCCCTTGGCCGTCAACGTATAAAACTTGGCTCGACGATTGTTTTCCGAGGTACCCTCCTGGGCTGAAATCCATCGCCGCTTGATAAGCCGGTGCAGCGCTGGATAGAGCGATCCCTGTTCGATTTGCAGCACCTCGTTCGACCTGAACTCGATGGCCTTCGCGATTGCGTGACCGTGCATCGGGCCGAGAAACAGGGTGCGGAGGATCAGGACGTCCAGCGTGCCTTGGAGCAATTCGATGCGCTCCTCAGAACCTTTGGTAGACATTCTAGGTAGATCTTATTGCGGTTCCAGTAGAATGTCAAGGTAAGTGGCTCATGATAGTTCTATTCGTCGAGTCCCGACACGGCAGGCGAAAACGGCTACTTCACAAAGCGCAACCACGTCGAGTAACGAAATTCACTCCGAAGACTATACACTGAGGATATGTTCTTTCGCCGGGAACGCCCGAAAATACCGACGTTTGCTGAACGCATAAATATTCTGAAGCAAGCTGGATTCGGCACCGAGAAACTGCCCGACGCCCGCGTGAGGGTGACGAAGCACGGCGTAGGGGCGGTGGTCGGCGATGAAGGCATGGACCAGCCGGATATCGAGAAGGCGGGTATTCTGGCCGGCGCGGAAATTGCGACGCTGCTGAATCGCGGCTACCAGATGTTCTTCGAAACGCCTAGCGGCAAGCGTTTTCCGGCAAAATCCGAACAGCTAAAGGCGCTGCACGAATTCGAAGATGATGTGAAAGAAGCGCTCGATCTAGTGAATCTCTACAACACGTCGCTCGGAACGACTACCCCAAAGCACATGTACGACCGCGTATTCAAACGCGACATCGGGGAGCAGCCGAAGCCTTGGTTAAAGAAGGACAATAGCATCGTTCCCCCCGAAACCAAGAGCGACACCTATCCGGCTTGACCGAGCAGCAACCGCAACTGGCTGAACGAGACGGCAGCGTAGAAGTCCTCGAAGTCCGGCAAAAAGGGCTGAACTGGTATTTTGCGCGCGTCTTCGGTTCGGCCCGCGAGTCTGAGCGAAGCGGCGAGCATGGCGCGGGCGGGAAGATCTGCCCCGCCTGATCGCTGCTCGATTTGCCGCCAAGCGTCGGCAGCTTGCGGGTAAGAGCCGTGAAGAAACAAACCATATGCTTCCGCTGCTTGTCGTGCCTTCTCATCAGGCAAGGTATTCAGTTTGGATTGCCCGGCCTCGGCGGATTGGGGCTCTGACACTAGCAGCACGGCGAGAGGGCCAGCCGTGGCGGCCAGCTCTTTTGCGGTCTGATAGTTTTTGTCCATCAGCAGCCACAAAACGAGCTGATTTTTCGCAAAAGCGCTGATACGCGAATCGTTGAAACTAGCGTTTGTAAGCTGGCCGATTGCCGCGTCGCGATGTCCACTGAGCGCCTGCCAGCTAGCAGCCAGCAGCGTTTTCGCATCCGGGTTCGGAACAGAGGCGAGAAATTTTTGGTAAGTATTATTGGCGCGCTGAGCATCGCTTTCGAGCAGGATGCAAGCGGCCATCTGAGGCAAGACCGCGGGATTGACAGTCAGAGCTTGCAGCACCTTTTCTGCCCGCGCGAACTGTCCGGTTTCAACCAGCCCGGCAGCCAATTGCTGCCGAAGGTTCGCGTTTTCGGGGCTAATCTCAAGCGCACGGTTCATGAAACGTTCTGCCTCCCCTCCCTGGCCCTGAAGGAAGAGATCGGAAGCCAGCGCGCTGAGGGCTTCAGGATCGTTTGGAAGCAGCTTTACCAGAGCAGCGGCTGCGGAGCCCTGATCGGAAATGGGGGCGTGAGTCAAACGGCTGCGCAGCAGATCGAAACGCGCCTGATCGAGCGCGGTAAACGAGGCGCGACGCGATGCGGCGTCTTCGAGCAATGTGTTCAACTCGGGGCTGCCGGTTCCGGCAAGCGAATCTGCCAGCGCGATGTAGGCTAAGCCGAAGGATGGGTCGGCACTGATGGCGTCCTTTAGATGCTGAATTTTCTGGGGACCGGATGAAGAGATGCTCAGAGCAAAGCTCTCAAGCGCCGGTTGTTTGTGGGTGGAGAATTGCGTCGCGTGCGGGTCGATACGTTTGGCGAGATCGTCCAATTGAGAGGCAAGGCTCGACGGAGCGCCCTGTAGGGACAGGACCTGCGTGTTGCGCTGAGTGGCGACATCGCTAATCGCAGCTTGGAGATTGAGCCGCCCTGAATGCTCCTCCACGGTTGTGCGGAGAGTGGCGGCGCTGCCGAGCTGATAAACCTCCGATTCGCTGGTTGCAACCGAAGCAATCGTATTGCGCGATGCCGCTAAATCGACACTCAAGACAAGCGGGACAGCCAGATGCATCCAATCCGAAGAAGCGTCCGCAATAAGAACATCAGCGGGAAGGATTGCCAGACGTTGTACGGAAGAACCCGCATTTCGGGAGCAACTCGAGAGCAGCAACAAGCATGCGCAAGAGGCAGCTCTAAAATCGATTCGCAGTTTTCCCTCTATAGCGGTTTAGGATTTTCTGACAGCAACTGCTTGAAATCCGCATTCGTCTTCAAAAGAGAAAACTCCGGCATATCGGGAATCTTGTTGCGGTCCTTAACGCCTTCTTCGAGCGCCTTGCGCAGATAAATTAGCGCGCGGTCGTTAGCGCCGGATTTCGCGTACATTTTAGCGAGATAGAGATGAAACATGGCCCGTTCTTCGATAGTGCGCTCCTGCATCAGGGTTCCGAAATTGCCGTGATGCTCGAACACCTCCGGATCCAGCTTGAGCGCCTGCTCATAGTACTCCGAAGCTATCTTGTAATTCTTGCGGGCGAAATACGCGGCGCCTAAATTGGCGTAAATGGAAGCAGTAGGGCTCGAACAGCGAAGTGCTCGCTTGTAATAGCCGATTGAACGGCGATAGCTCTTCTGTGCGTAGTAGATGGTCCCGAGATTGTTGATCGCTTCCGGATACTTGGGATCGAGTTTTATGGCGCGCTCGTAATTCTTCTTCGCGAGATCGAGAAGCAGAAGCTGATGGAAAGCAATACCGATCTTATTGGTTACGACCGCGGAATCGGGTGGCGCTTGCCGGTACATGTCGATCGCCTCCCGGTACATCTTTCGCGCCATATAGATGTCGCCGCGTAACTCGGGCGATATGTTCGGACGCGGTATCGCTGACGGAGGAATCGAGGCCCTGAGGTCAGGCCCGGAAAGCGGGCTTTGTTGAGGCGCGGAATACCCGAACGGCGCAACGCAAAGCACTGACAAGAAGCAGGCAAGACGGGCTGCCGGAGAATAGATCATGCTGATCCTCCTTGTGTGCTCTTACTATATACCTATTTTTTGAGTTCAGCGAGACTGAATTGCCTATTTGAAGATGCTTTTGAGTTTATCCAGGATGCCGTGCTTCTTGGCGTCCTCTTTGTCTTTCTGCCCGTTGGGCTGGGCAGCGTTCTGGGCAGCTTCCGGGTTCATGCCGGGGACGCCTGAATTTGCATAGGCCGGGGCGGCCGGTAATGAGGGTGCAGGTACCGCATCCCAGCCTGCAATCTCGGTAGCGCCGCCCGGGTGCAGCGCACAGAACTGCACCGGCTGAGTGCCAAGCAGATAGTATTCGGTAATCACGCGAGGACACAAACTGGTTGCCAGTTGACCGGTATCGGCATCGATTTGCGCGCTCACGACCCCATCGGGAACATCGAACTGCGATACGTCACGGTACGCCCGGTGGCGGTGCGCGCGTTTCATAAAGTCAGTCCAGATAGGCAGAGCGGCCTTGGCGCCCTCCATCTTGATGTCCTGATAATCGTCGAGTCCCACCCAGACTACGCAGAGCAGCTTAGTGGTGAACCCTGCGAACCAAGCATCATGGGAAGTGCCGGTCTTGCCCGCCGCTGGAAGATTGAAGCCACGCGCCCGCACCCCGGCGCCGGTGCCGCTGCGAAGCACTTCCTGCATGAGGTTCATGGTCAGAAAAGCCACCCGGGGATCGAGGACCTTGGTGGTCTGGGGCTGCGCGGACCAGATGTCCTTGCCGCTCTGATCAACGATCTTCGAAATCAATTCGGGCTTAATCTCGACGCCCTTGTTCGCGAAAATGGTGTACGCGCCGGCTATCTCGAGCGGCGTAACATCGTAAGCGCCGAGAGCCATAGCAGGCGTTGCACGGATGTCCTGTAGGCCCGCTTTGTGGGCCAACTGAGCTACCGCGCCGTAACCAGTCTGTTCGGCAACTTCTACTGCCGGAACATTCAGTGACTTGGCAAAAGCAGTGCGCAGGGTAATGTCTCCGAGCCATGCACCTTTGTGATAATCCGTCGGTTCGTACGCTTTCCCCGCGTAATAGAACGTCTGCGGCTCGTCCTGAAACAGGCTTGAGGCGGTAATTGGGTTGGGATGATCCCAGAGCCCGGTATTGAGAGCCGCCGCGTATACAAACGGTTTGAAGATACTGCCGGAGGGGCGCTTGGCTACCGCGTGATCCAACTGGCTAACGCCATAATTCTTGCCGCCGATCAGGGCCTTTACTTCACCCGTTTGCGGATCTAAGCAGATGAGAGCAACTTGCGGCTCCTCCAACGCCACGCCTTCTTTGCGCCCTTTCGCGATCAGCGTTTCGATTTCATGCATGCCGGTTGCGACAGCTTCGGCTGCATCACGCTGTAGCAGCGGATCGATAGTCGAGTAGATTTTGGAACCGGACGCCTGAAAATCGCGGTCTTGAAACTCCTCGTTCAGCTTTTCATTGACCAGGTCGACAAAGTAGGGTGCGTCGGCCGACTCGATGCCCTGTTTGGCAACAACCAGCGGCGTTTCAATAGCCGCTTCATATTGACTCTGCCCGAGGTAGCCGTTATCGAGCATCTCCCGCAACACGACATTGCGGCGAGCCTTGGCGCGTTCAGGCCAGCGGACGGGATTTCTGAAACTCGGCTGCTGGATCAGGCCGGCAAGAGTGGCGGCTTCGGGAATTGAGAGCTGGCGAATGCTTTTGCCGAAATAGGCTTCCGAAGCTTCGCCAAAACCGCGAATCGCAAAAGACCCACGACGGCCGAGATCGACCTGGTTGGCATAGTATTCGAAAATCTTCTGCTTGGTGAGCTTGCGCTCCAGGTGAATCGTGATGAGCAGCTCGTCGAACTTACGGGCAAATGTCTTGCGCGGATCGAGCCATAAATTACGCGCGAGCTGCTGGGTGAGCGTAGACGCGCCCTGCGCATTGCGGCGCTCTTTCAAATCGACAAAGACGGCCTTGACTATACGGGCAGGGTCGAAACCGGAGTGCTGGAAGAAACGCTTGTCCTCAATAGAAAGGACTGCCTGGATCAGGACCGGAGGAATGTCGTCATAATGGACCAGCCGCCGCTTCTCCCGATTTTTATCGAAAAGACTGCTGAGCAACTGTGGCTCGAGCGCGTACTCGGTCCGCGGACTATTGTCGCTGAGCGCAATGATCGACGAGATCTTGCCATCTTTAAACCCAAGAACCGCGGGTTCTGAACCGGTGGAAGATCGGTCACTCGGGAAAATTTCGATCGCGTCAGGGCGCAGGTGATACCAGCCGAGCGGATTCGCGCGAACGTCCTCGCCATACCCGCTCTCTCGCAGGCGCGCGGCAAAGGCCAGCGGAGTACCCGGATCGCCAATGCCCACGGTTTCAGGAGCGGCATACAACAGCGACGAGTTCGGAAAGGGACCTTGCGTGAGCTTCTCGTCCGTCAGACGGGCATACTTGGCGTAGACGAAAGAGACCCAAATGAGCATGATCGCCAGAACGGTGATGATGCTACCGAGAATAATAAGGCTGAGACGGCGTTCCGATAAAGATGGGGCGCCCCGGGCACTTCTTGGCTTTCCGGGAACTTTGATGCGTACAGGCAATAGGAGGCCTAGAAGTCAGTCCAAGAACTTGGACGCCCAGCTGTAGCTTCAGTTACTTCTGGGCCTGATGATACGATTCTAACTCCTTCCAGATATTATCGTCGTGCGGCTGCCAGTCGGGAGACTGCCGCCCGGTGATCTGGAGTTGCTCGATGCTGAGTGTACCGTGGCCAAAGGGGCAGATCCATTCGGTCTTAGGACGGCCGAATACAACCATATTCCCCCACGAACCCCGCTGGATCGGCATAATCAAACGGCGCAGACACGTTCGGCAACGGCGGCGTTGATCCCAAACGGCAGCGAAGAGCAAGCCCGAACCGATTAACCAGACACCCAGCGTCGCGAAGGTGAACCACATATCGCCCAGGAAGAGTGGGAGCGCGGGGCCGAACCTTTCCAGCGGTTTCGGCGGTACGGGATAGACACTAACCAGAGCGAACTGGAGAGCTAACACCAATCCAGCGCTTACCAGAAGCTTGGCCAATAGGTAAAGCCAGTACTTCATGTCTTTTATTAGACTCCTTCTAAATCGACGCGGTTCAGGCAATCTGGTTCTGCCATGAAGCTCTTAACGGATACGAATTCGTGGCACGCGTGGTTCCAATCTCAGGGGCCATGAAGCGCAGCGCGAACGCCTACTAGCTGCGAACGAGATTCTTGGCAAGAAAAAGCAGATTCGCTGGACGTTCAGCAAGCCGCCGCATGAAGTACGGGTACCAGGCATCGCCGTAAGGAACATAGAGGCGTAGCGTAAAGCCCTGCGAGACCAGTTCGCGCTGCAGGTCGCGCCTGATGCCATAAAGCATTTGGAACTCGAAGGTATCGCGATCGATCTTCTGCTCCTTTACAAACTGGACCGCGCGCCGGATTATGTTCTCGTCGTGGCTGGCGATGGCAGGATAGGTCCCTTCCATGAGCAGGAGCTGCATGAGCTTCAGATAATTGGCATCGACATCCGCCTTGCGGGCAAACGCCAGGTTGGGCGGTTCACGATATGCACCCTTGCATAGCCGGACCGGAATTTTGCGCAACGACAGCATGCCTATATCGGCTTCGCTGCGAAGTAGATAGGCCTGAATGACGGCCCGTATGTTGCCCGGGTGGCTGTCCTGAAGATCCGCGACAATTTGCAAAGTTCGATCCGTATACGCTGTCGACTCCATGTCGATTTCGACCCTGCTCTGCATGTCGCGGGCGCGATCCAGCAGAGCGGCGACATTGGTCCGGCAAGCCGCCTCGGAGAGATCGAGACCGAACTGCGTGAGCTTAATGGAGACAGTTGCCGGCAAACGGGCAGTCTCGATTTCCCTCTGCGCTTCCAAGTACAAGGCCTTGGAATGGGCGGCATCCTCGAGAGAAGAAACGTTCTCGCCCAGAAAGTCGAGAGTACCCAGGATCCGCTCGCGCGCTAGCGCCTGCAGGACGCGAATGCCTTCTTTAAGCGTTTGGCCAGCAACAAAACGAGAAGTGAACTTTCGAGATAACGAAGAGTTCTCCATCCAATGGCGAAGCCAGCTTTGTTCGGAAAGGTAGAGAAGAGTGTGGCGCAGCACGATTGTTGGCCGGCGCTGGCGGTCACCAGGCCATTACCACTATAAGTGTTCTAAGTTCCAGCCACAGGCGTGGCGCCGCGACTCATCGCCGCCGTGTCGCCGCTCGTGGTGACACTTGGGTTGAGCCTCAACGCTAGCAACCGGGTCGTCATTTATTCACGTGAAAAGAGAGTGGCTGGTGAGCGCCAAGCCGCCGCCAATAGTTGCCCCGACAACAACATCACTTAAGAAGTGCATGCCCAAAAGAATCCGCGATACCGCGATGCTTATCGCGCAAAAGAGCAAGGCGGGAAGGAGTTCCGGATAAAACTCGCCCAATGCGATAGAAACGGCAAAAGCGGTTATAGTGTGTCCCGACGGAAAGGAGAACTGGTCGGGTGGCAGCAGCGTGGCCCAACAGTGCGGTTCAATTTCGCATGGACGGCGGCGGCCCGAAAGCTTTTTCAGAAGCTTGAACAAGCCGATTCCCGTTAGCGCGGCCGATCCGGCGGAAGCTATTGCCGTGAGGCGGCCCTCGCCGCCAAAGAGGAGAATGCAGAGGCCGGTCCAATACCAGATCCAGCCGTCACCTGCCCGGCTGGCTGCTATCGCCCAGAGGCGAATCCATCGCGGTGCCGGCCACTTGTTTACCATGCGCATCAGCTTGAGATCGCGCCTGGTAATGAACTGAAGCATGTTCTGGTGGGCAGTCATGGACAGACCCCTCACGTAAGTAGTTTACGAAACTGAGCACACCTCTCAGTGGCTCTACCTTGTTTTAGGGGGTAAAGGATTACCGGGCGGTGACGGGATAGCGAAAGGTTCGTGAATGCAACGGCGATACGACGCTCTCGGCTTAACTCTGGCTGGGGACAATAGCTCGCAAGGTCAAATATTGTCCGTGCGCGGCCATCCTCGGACCCGTTTCCCGTCAGCTTCGAAGCAGGCACTTTTTCGCAAAACGCCACTAACCACCGGATCCGCAAAATTGTTTTCCGTATGGTTTGTAATGTGGGCACGATCATCGGACTAAAGCCGGCTTTCCGTTCCGTATCTGGCTTACAGTTTCCCGATCGCCGACGGCTCGGACACAACTTGTTACACGCGGCGCTGTTACGGATGCCTTGTTCGTTCAAGGGCTAGGTAGTCCCGCACCAATGGCCAAATATGAACTGGAGCGCAATGCCGCTATCGTGCAGTTCGTGCCCGTGCAAGTGGGTGACGAATTTCCGCCGGGGTAACGCAAGCGGTGTCAGTCAATGTTGTGGTCTGGAGGACAACCAAGAATTTGCCCGACTTCCGATCCAGCGCCGTTCCTATGGAAGGATGCCGACGACTCGCAATTCGGAACGTAAACGCTGGGCCTGGGCGGATCTGTGCGGGCCGTACCTCGTCTCGGTGATCGATACCGCCAGCAACACCGTCGTGGCCACCATTATTCCTGAGCACTGTTTCTTGCACACACGACGGATGGGACTTGACGAAGACTCTCTGTAGGTGTATACATTACTTGCTCCGTGGTAAGAAAAGTTCTTTTCAGCTCAAGTCACAACTGGGCAACTCGTAACGCTCTGTCTACCCGGCTTTGCCGGACAAATTCTTAGCAAGGATCATCAATGCCCCAGGATAAGGAATCGCAAGCTTCCGGCGATATCCGCGAACCCGACAGTAGGCGCGAGTTCCTCCGAAAGCTGGGAACCGCTCTGGGAGGTGTCGCACTTACCGGCGGCGGCGCCGTAGGCCCGCTCTTCGGTCAAACCCCGTTGCCAAGCGGTTACAACTTCAATATTGTCTGGACGGCCGGCCTGCCGACCATCAACGGGATTCCTAACCCGGTAGGTGGCCTGGGCGCAGCGGTGATGCTGGGATCGTTCCAGGCTGAGGGAAAGCCGCAGACTGACGTGATTTATTTTCACGGCACAACAACAAAGGGGGCGCAGGCGCTCTTTCGCGCCGTAATGGACTATTCCGGCCCTAAACCGGTCGTGAACAATTGCGTTATCGAAGTGGCGGAGGGGGATTCACTGACTAAGGTGGACGGCGTTCCGACAAGTGAGTTGCCGCTTGTCGTCGGAAAGCTGGGAATCGGCTCCGCCAATTCCAGCGCTCACTATGCCACCACTATTACCGTGAACGATTATGGATCGGCGGACAATCCAAACTACAGCGTTCCGGCGAAGACCGCCCCGGGAGTGTACCTGTTAGATCCCCAATTTGGCTGGTCGAAGGTTGCTCGCCTGGGTGATCCAGCCCCCGATTCTCCCCCTGGCACGCTGTATGGTGGAATTTTTGGCGATGTGCTCTTGAACGAGGACGACACAGTGGACTTCGTCGCGGCGACGACTGACATGCCTTCTTCGGCCGGGCTGGGTGCTGCTGCCCGTCGCTCGCATGTGCCCTGGGCCACCGCTACGCACGCCTTGATTCACGGATCGCCCCGAGATCCGGACGATTCCTACATCGTCTTGAAAACCGGAGACCGGCTGCCGGGGACGGCAGCGGTGGTCGAGAGCATCGGGTTGTTCAACGCGATCCATCAAGAGTTTTTTGTCGCTCAGGTGCACGCCAGGCGGCTTGACATTCTAAATGCGTTGCCGGCCACGGCGGTGGTGCGAGGGCGGCTGCGGCCAAGCTGGGCTGCCGGCCCGGCCGATTTGGAGTTGCTCACGGGTTCATACCACCTGTTCGAGGACGGAGTTCCGACCCAGCGTGACACACTCGTGGGGCAGACCTTTTTTGGACCGCGTATCGGCTTCGACGGCCTCACAGCGATCGTGACTCACGATGGTCATTCGGTGCCGAGCGGCGGCTCGCTCGACTTGCAGCGCTTAAGCACCTGGGGACGGCGCGGGCGCCAGCTTATTTTCCGAGCGGGCGACACGAGCGCGGATACCGCCACGGCTGTAGGTGGACCTGTCGTCAGCCCTACAACCGGGCTTACCTACGTGATACGGGTTCTGGAGGACGGCTCCACGGAGCTCGTCGTATTCAATCAAAGCAAAGAAGAAAAGGTACTCCTCCGAAGCGGAGACGCGGTCAACACATACCCGATCACCGAGATCCTTCATGGGTACCATCCCGCCCAGGTCGACCCCGCAGGCAGACTGGCCTTTGCCGCCGAGTTCATCATCGACCCCAAAAAAGACCCAATGTCGTCCAGCAACATCAAGAGCTGCCTGGTTGTAGGCATCCCGGTCTGATACGCGAGCGAAGGAGGAAAATAAATGGAAAATACCACTTCGGGCACTTCACTATCGACCGTCTCTGCGGCAGATAGCATTCCCATCACAATCGGAACCGGAGGTAATGCGAATTTAGCTTACGGGCTGCCGCTCTTCCCGTCCATCGGCACCGCGCGAGCCGGCATCTCGAATACCAACGTGTTTGGGACGCTCGTGGATTTCGAGATAACAATCCTGTTTTCTCGAACGAAACTCCACGCTTCTTACACGTTTCTCATGGGGGTCCTGGGCCCTGCCATCGCGTTTAATCTGCCTGCGGATGTCACATTCACTAACCCCACTCCTAACCAGGGCCAGGTCGCCGCCACCTTGCACAACCAAGATGTCGTGGCCGGATGGGGAATAGGATTGGGGGCCGGAGCGGGTTTTTCGCTGCTCCAGCAATTCTACCTTCCGGAAAAATGGTTTTCTCCCTGGAAGCTTGCATGGAAGACGGCTGTGGACCTGAATGTCCAGTTCAATATAGACATTATCAACGTTCTTCTTTTCCTGTTCCTGAAACTGATAGGCGACAAGTACAACCTGCAGAAAACTGTAGGCACGACGAAAGAAATATTCCAAAAGTACTTGACCAATTCAATCGTCTCGGCTTCGCCATTCAGCTTTTGGGGCAACTCGGCGGGCTTTGCCGAAGGCCAGACGACGACCACGGCTACGCCGAAGTGGGAGATACCGATCGATTTTTTTAGTTTCCTCCCATCGCTCAAAACGTTCAATGAACTCGCAAGTAAAATCAAGTGCGGTTTCCAGTTGGGTACGCAGTTCGCGGTGATGATGCCGGTCACGTTATCGCTTGATAGCTTTGAAGTGTCTGGCGGGCAGGGTTCCGGATCGCGGGCCAAATACGGCCCTATCACCTACGGAAATACCACCGCTAAGGCGGCGGGTCCGGCCTTCGTCCCGGGAAACACCGTCACACGGTTCACTACCAATGTAAGTTACCGTACCAGTTTCACCGTTGCACTCCAGTTCTTCATGGGATTTAACATTTGCAAGGTCATCTCGGAAGCCGTCACCACTCGAGGGATTGATCTCCTGTTCCTGTTCAGTATCCCGAGGCCAACCACGGCCCCAATCTCAAAGTCCGTCAGCGCGAATCCCCAGAATAACTGTGTTCTTATTCCGCAGATGACGATGAGTTTCCGGTCGTCGGAATTAGACCCTCACTACCATTTACCCGTAAACACGGTTGTAACCGATCTTCCCGCCAAGGGAACAATTTATTTGTCGGAGCCCTGGCAAGGTAAGGAAGCCGCGAAGGTCAACCTCGAGATAACTCCTGCGGTCGCAGGCTTCCCGGAGATTGTATATATCAATCCCGGGCAAAGTAGCCAAACCTTCGAGTACACGTTCCTCAATGGTCCCATTCCGACCGGCAATCCGAACAATCCTGACAGCACTGTTTCTCCCAGCGACACCTCGCCGTATATAAGCTATCTCGTCAGGGCGAATGTCCCGCCGAGTGAAGCCGAACCGTGTGCTGATTGGGAAGTCACCGCGCCTGTAATGGTCCAAAACCGGGCCATAAGTACCGGTTTTCAGGACGGCACTCAGGGTGTCGGACCTCCCAATAATGCCAACGGCGGAGCGCAGCTGAATGCGGACCAAGGGAAGAACCCAGGCAAAGCGGTCGCCTCCTTCGTCGTCGCTAAGTACCAGTTCCCCTACCCCCCGGGTGCCAAGCCCGCCGCCGACGTCGAGATGAAGATGTACCTGCTTGACGCCGACAAGAACCCGCACAACGGCAGCGACGTCATGGTTACTTTCGATTCCGGGGCAACAGCAAACCTCTCCAAGCCAAGTACTGTAAAGGTCCCGCTAGACCTAGAAGGTAACAACTTCAGGCTCGAATGGCGCTCAACAGGCCCTGAAACGAACTATTCCAGTCTGTTTTTCCTGATCCTGGATGCAGGCGGCACTTACGGCCAAGCGGTATTGTGGCTTCATCTCTGGAACTGGTCGTGAGTTCCGCCGCGACTGCTTCTACCGCCCCCCGGGCCATCCGCAGCGCGCGCAGCCTTTTCGAAGCTTTGCGCGCTCCGGATTTCTTTGAGCGCCTCGAGGTGCTCAGGGCGATTCAGAAAGAGCCCGCCGTCGCGCTCTCGTTCGGTATCTTCGAGGGACAGGATGTTATCGACGCTTTGATCCGGGAATCGCACCGCGGCGCCGGCACGGCGGAGTGGATGCAATGGCTTGGAACGCTCGATTGTTTTGAAGACCCGCGCACAAGGGACTTTTTCTTCCGACTTCTCTGTGAAAGTGATGAACCGATGGTGCTCTTTGCGGCAGCGCGGCATCTGGCACGCACGCCGGTTTCGTGGCTTCCCGAAAGCATTTACGATCTCCTGTTGACCAATGAGAATCCGATGCGCGCGCGAGCAGCTGCGGTTGTACTCGAGAACTCGCAAAGCACGAGCATCCGGGCCCGCATCCGGCTGGCGCTGTTATCCCGAGGCAAAGTCGTCGCTCCGCCGCTCGATCCCGACACTCTGGCGGCCTGGCGAGACGAACTGAACGGCGCCTTTCACCTGGAAGCCATGAGCGCCCTGGAGGCGCAAGAAGAGCACGTCTGGATCCGGCTGGCCCTTCTGTGGGACAAACTTGACGTGCGGCTGCAAATCTGGCTGCTCCAATGGGGATCCCGCGAATTTCAGGCCATGCTTTCGGGTTTGCTGCCCCAAGCACTTAGGAGCAGCGATCGTAGCCTCGTTCTCGAAGCGTTGCGGAGTATGTCAGACGCCGGAGAGAAAATCATGCCCGAATCCATCAGGAGCTTGGCCGTGAAGTTTCTCTCTGATCCTGACCCGGCGGTAAGGCAGGCGGCTGTTGCTGCTGCTCCCGCGGGGGTAAACTGGCGCGAATTTCTCATCTCTGAAACGGAAAGCGGGGTTCGATTGGAGGCCATCGTACAACTCGCGAAGAGGGAATGCGAGCAAGCGATCCCGGACCTGATCGATTTTCTGCGTTCGGGCGACTGGCAGGTGCGTGCCGTAGCTGCAAGCTGCCTGATCAGTCTGGGCGCAGCCGCGGTTGATGCAATAAAGCCTCTGGTACGCGATGCCGACCAGAATGTGCAGACAGCCGCGGCGCGAATACTGCTCGCCTTGCACGAGGATGCGTGGCTCGAGCAGGAACTGCTGGGCTGAATCGTTATCGCGTTCGATAATCGGGTTCGAAGGCAAACTTATGTTTGCCGTTCAAGAAGACTCGACATTTTATAATCCTCGTGGACTGAACAGCACCAAGGGGTTCGCTGGGATAGGTCCTCATAAACGCGCTTTTATCTTGAACGCGCTTTTATCTTGCTCAATCCTGAATAGTCCGCCGTCCGAAGTTGAGACTGACATTCAGCACAACCGGAAAGTTAGGATGCGCAAGCGCAGGCATTCGCCAAACCTGGGGCGAATAAGGTCGGCTGCTCGGGGGCCCTATCTGTGAGCGCGTTTGCTCGATTTTAAGATAATTCGGTGAACCCGCCGCCGGGCGATCACAGCCCTGTAAAATATCGCCCTACTCTTCATTCCACACGCGTTAACCCCAATTCGTAAAAATTCAAAGTTCGTTTTCGCCCTTCCCCGTGCTATCGTTCGGCAGCCTCACATGAGAAAACATCCCGAATTCGACCGGCTGAACACTGAACTGCTCGCAGCACAGCGCGCCCAGATCAATCGCGCGAACGCCCTCCACAGTACCGGCCCCATCACCCATGAGGGCCGAGCCATCTCGTCGTTGAACGCCGTCAAAACGGGTCTAACCGGTCGCACGGTTCTTCTTCACAACGACGATGCCGATGTCTATCGGCAGCACCTCGCCGCCTACGCCAAGGAATACCAGCCCGCCGGACTCCGCGAGCAAGAACTCGTCCAGTCCCTCGCCGACACGCAATGGCGTTTGCAGCGCATCCCCGGTCTCGAAATGGCCCTCTACGCCCAGGGCCGCGCCGAAAATCAGGAGTACTGCGCCCTGCACGGGACCACCGGCGCCAGCCTGATCGAGCTAGGCACGTTCTTGAAATACGAAAAGCAGCTCAAAAACCTGCAGCTCCAGGAATCACGTCTCCAGCGCCGCTACGAAAAGGAAATGGCCGAACTCCGCAGCTTGCAGAAGGAGCGCAAGCAGCAGGAGCAGCAGCCCAAACCGGCCTCCGCCGCCAACCACAATGGCTTCGTTTTTTCAGATTCCCAAACCCAATCGAGCGTCTTTCGAGCAACGTCAGCAATCGCACCTTTGGAGGCCGGATTTCAACCCGCGCAGGGCTTTTAGCCCTGCTCTTCAGCACGAAAACTTCGCCCACTTCCAGCCCCGTAAACGAAGTTGGCTTCGTTTTTTTCAACTGAGCAAGAAAGCCGCGGACCGCGCCGACTCAGGAGCAGAGTGATCGTATCTATGGGCAGCAGACATCCCTCGGCACCCGGGATACGTTACCAGCAGGGGCAAGTAGGATGGTTAATTGCCGAATCGACGGACGCTGGATTTCGTCTACTTTGACGCGGGTGGCGGACATCGCAGTGCCGCTTTAGCTCTTCAATCGGTAATCGCAGCTTCCGATTATGACTGGCAGGTACGGCTGGTCAATCTGCAGGAGGTTTTGGACCCGCTCGACGTTTTCCGCAAGCTGACCGGCGTGCGCTTGCAAGACATTTATAACCTGGCTTTAGCCAAGGGCTGGACACTCGGATCGAGTTACCTGCTGCCCTGCATGCATGGCGTGATCCGGCTCTATCATGCCGCGCAAGTCAAATTGCTAAGCAAATTCTGGCGGGAACAGCACCCCGATATGGTGGTCTCGCTTGTGCCGAATTTCAACCGGGCCTTATTCCAGAGTCTCGCCAGCGCTCTGCCCGGGGTTCCGTTCGTTACGATTTTGACCGATTTGGCCGATTATCCGCCTCATTTCTGGATGGAGCGGCAGCGGTTCACGATGGAGCGGCAGCGCCAATATCTGATCTGCGGGACGGATCGGGCGATCGCGCAAGCCCAATCAATGGGCTATTGCGAAGGGCAGGTCTTTCAGACCAGCGGCATGATCCTGCGACCGGAATTCTACTCGTCGCCCGCCCTCGATAGAGGCGATGAACGCAAGAAGCTCGGATTGGATCCCGATCTGCCGACTGGCCTGGTGCTGTTTGGCAGCGAGGGCTCGGATGCGATGTTTCCTATCGCACGGGACCTGGGTAATAGCGCGTCAAATCTACAGCTCATTATGGTTTGCGGGCGCAGCGACTCGTTGCAGCGAAGGTTGAAAAGGCTTAAGGCCAGGAATCGAATACTGATTGAGGGTTTCACCAGAGAGATTCCACGCTACATGCAAGTGGCGGACTTCTTCGTGGGGAAACCGGGTCCCGGAAGCATCTCGGAAGCGCTCCAAATGGGTCTGCCCGTCATTGTCGAGCGGAATGCCTGGACGCTGCCGCAGGAGCGCTATAACACGGAATGGCTCGCTCAGCAGGGCTTTGGCATAGTGCTTCGAAACTTTCGCTCGATCGACCGGGCCGTGCGGGAACTTTTAGAATCCGGAAAGTTGATCGAGATGAAACAGCGGGCTGCCGCCATAGAAAACCGGGCGGTATTCGAGATTCCGGCGATCCTGGACCGGATATTTCAGGCTGCCGGCTAAGACAGAGCACGTTGGTATAATTATGTCTTGTGTGTCTGAGGGCTGACCGCGCCGAAGTTTTGACGCTCCGGTGAGCCGGTGATTGCTATATGTTTATTAGCCTCGGGGAGTTAGAGCAGAGGACCGTTCGCTTCGAGGCTGACATACCCCCTGGCGAGTTGGATCTGGAAACTAAGGTTAAACAATCCTCGACTCTTCACACCAAGGGAACTGCTCACTTGCTGAACGCGGCTTTAGGCGAGATCCGGGTAGTGGGCGATCTAAATGTAGACGTCGAGGGTACGTGCGATCGCTGTATCGAAGCAGCGGTCTACTCCATCGAGAATCATTTCGACCTCGTTTACATGCCGGCAGGTTACGCCAACTCGAGCGGTGAAGACGAGATCGAAGAGGCAGCTATCGAAGTAGGCTATTACGAGGGCAATGGCCTCGAACTGAACGATGTGCTGCGCGAGGTAGTGTTGCTGGCGCTGCCGATGCGGCTGGTCTGCAGCGACGATTGTAAGGGGATCTGCGCAGTCTGCGGGCAGAACCGGAACCAGACTGAGTGCGGCTGCCGTTTGGAGACAGCAGACGACCGCTGGAGCAAGTTGAGAATGCTGCGGGCCGAAATTGGGCCGCATAATTAAGGCCTACAAGCCAGGAAATCTTTTGAAGAGAGAGTAAGACTAATGCCGAATCCGAAACGCCGTCATTCTAAACGCCGGACGTCTACCCGCCGCGCGCACGATGCTCTGCCCATTCCACAACTCACCGAGTGCCCGAACTGTCACGAGAAGATCCGCGCTCACCGTGCTTGCCCGCATTGCGGCAAATACAAAGGCCGTGAAGTAATCGAAGTTGTCGAAGCCTAGGTGCCCGACGCTCGCAAGCTGTAGTCGCGCGAAATCCATCTAACTGCATGGTGACCATAGCCCTCGACGCCATGGGCGGCGATCACTTCCCGAGGTCGGAGGTGGGAGGCGCCATCCAAGCGGCGAAGACTCTGGATGTAAAGCTGATCCTGGTCGGGCGCGAAGAAGCTGTCCTCAAGGAACTCGATCGTCATCCGGGCTGGCAGAAGCTGCCGATCGAAATCCGGCATGCCAGCGACCAGATCTCGATGGACGACAGTGCCGGGAAGGCGATCCGAGCCAAGAAGGACAGTTCCATTCGCGTTGCCTGCCGTTTGGTGCGCGACGGAGTGGCCGAAGGCGTGGTATCGGCGGGGAACACTGGCGCCGTCATGGCAACGGCAAAAATGGTGCAAGGCATGTTGCCGGGAGTAGACCGGCCGGCGCTCGCTACCGCTTTTCCCACCATCAATGGGAAATCCACCGTGATGCTCGACGTCGGCGCAAATGTAGACTGCACGCCGAAGATGCTGGGGCAATTCGCCGTGATGGGCAACGCGTACTCGCGAATCATTTTTCGCTGTTCGAAACCGCGCGTGGGCTTGCTGTCGATTGGTGAAGAAGAGCATAAGGGCAACACTCTGACCCATGAAGCGCGCCCCGTCCTGAAGAGTCTCAAGAGCGTGAATTTTATTGGGAACGTTGAGGGACGCGATCTCTACACAGGCAAAGCGGATGTAATTGTGTGTGACGGCTTCGTCGGCAATGTCGCCCTGAAAGTAAGCGAAGGCTTGGTTGAGGTTGTCGGCCAGATCCTGAAACAGTCCTTAACGGCAACAAGCACTCGCAAGCTCGGTGCGTATCTGGCGCAGGGCGCGTTCAAGGATTTCAAGAAGCGCGTGGATGTGGACGAGTTCGGTGGCGCGCCCTTGCTCGGCCTCAACGGGCTTTGCGTGATTTGTCACGGCCGGTCGAACCCAAAAGCGATCATGAATGCCATTCGCGTGACGAAAGAATTCGCCGAGGGCAAAATCGACGAACGCATTGCGACAGAGCTGGACGGCTTGGCAGCGACGGCCTAACTGAAGAGCACCTGATGGATTCCGCCGGTCTCTTAGCCGCCCTGCGCCGCTATTGGGGGTACGAGGGCTTCCGTCCGCTCCAGGAGCAGATTGTGCAGAACGTGCTGGACGGCCAGGACGTTGTGGCCGTTATGCCCACGGGCGGAGGCAAATCGTTGTGCTATCAGTTGCCTGCCGTGGTGAGCGAACGCACCGCGATAGTCATTTCGCCCTTGATCGCGCTGATGCAGGACCAAGTTGCCCAGCTCACGCAGATGGGTATTCCTTCGGCTTTCGTCAATAGCGCGCTTCCGCCGGCGGAACAGTCGGTAATTATGCGACGTGCTATGCGCGGCGAGTTCCGTCTCATTTATCTTTCCCCGGAACGCCTGGCGCGAGCCGATACCGTGAATTGGTTGAAGTCGGTGCCCATCTCGTTTTTCGCCATCGATGAAGCGCACTGCATCTCCGAATGGGGCCATGAATTCCGCCCTGAATACCGGCTGTTGAGCAACTTGCGCGAACGTTTTCCAGGGAATCCGATCGCCGCATTTACTGCCAGCGCCACGCAACGCGTGCGGCACGACATTCTGACGCAACTCCGGTTGCAGGATCCGCGCAAATACATCATGAGCTTCCACCGGCCGAATCTGCGGTATCTGGCGAAGCAGTCTAAGGGCGATGGCGTGCAGATGCAGTTTCTGATGGCTGCGCTCAAAGCGCATGCCAACCAGAATGCGATCGTCTACGCGTCCACCACTGCGCGCGTCGAAGAGGTCGCCGACGATTTGACAAACCGGGGTATCGCAGCAGTGCCCTATCACGGGCAGATGGCGGCCGAAACGCGCAAGCTCAACCAGGAACTTTGGATGTCCGATGAGATACGTGTCCTGGTGGGCACTCTTGCGTTCGGCCTGGGCATCAACAAGCCTGGCGTGCGTGCGGTGATCCACTTGTCGTTGCCGAAGTCCGTCGAGCAGTATTATCAGGAGGCTGGGCGCGCGGGCCGCGACGGACTGCCGGCCGATTGCCTGCTGTTATGGCAAAAAAAAGATACCGCACTGCTCGCTTACTTCATCAACGAGCTTAAGGATCGGAGCGAACAGGAGCGCTCCTGGCAGCGCTATCGCGATGTAAAGCGCTTCGTTGAATCTCCGCTGTGCCGCCACCGGCAGATTTGCCTGCACTTCGGGGAGCGTCCCAAGTGGGAGGCCTGCGGCATGTGCGACATCTGCGCGGAAGCGCCGGACTGGTTTCCAGGCGAGGGCGCCCACTTGCCGGTGGCGAAAATGCCGAAGCCGGCACCAGCACCTGCTGCCGCACTCGACGGATTGAATCCGGAATTGCTGGAGTATATGCGCGAATGGCGGCGCGAACTGTCGCGGCGCGAAAATATTCCCGCTTTCATGGTGCTGCACGACAGCGGTTTGGAGGATCTGTGCCGGAGACAGCCGCGTACCCTTGCCGACTTGCTCCAGGTGCTGGGTATCGGAGATAGGAAGGCGCAGCTCTATGGTCAGACGATTCTCGATGCCCTGGAGCAGTTCCGACAAGGAGCGCGCGCTACCGCACGCGACGAACATAAGAAGTCGCCAGCCGAGGAGACCATCCGCCTGCTCAACGAGGGGCGTAATCTCCAAGAGATTGCTGAGATTCGGCAACGCCGCCTCAACACCGTCGTCGACACCGTAGCCGATCTGGTGGAAAAGGGCCGTATCGAATTTGATGAGCGCTGGATTCCCGCGGAGCGCCTTTGCCAAATCGAAGAAGCCGCAGCCCGGGTCGGTCTTGACCGCGCGAAGCCTGTCAAAGACATGGTGCCCGCGGATGTTACTTATGGCGAGATTCGTCTGGTCCTCGGACGGCTCCGGCGCGCGCAGGCAACGCCGCGTGTTACGCTTTCTGAGTAACTGCCTGGCAACGCGTCGGTCCTGCTGTTCGGATCGATGAGCACCCAGCGGATGTGGCGGAATTGGCAGACGCACTGGATTTAGGTTCCAGCGCCTGTAATGGGCGTGGGAGTTCAAGTCTCCCCATCCGCACCAATTATTTCATGCCTCACGCGCGGCCAGATTTGTGGAAGCGCGGCTCTAACTAGCTCTCAATCCCAAAGCCTGCAGGTAGCCCGCATTCACATGGCATGATGCCAGCCGAACCTTGTCGAGTAGGTCATCGATCGCCTTTCGACAATGCTCGAGTGGTGGACGTGCGGCGATGCGTTTCTCGGCGTTGCCCGTCCCGGCCGGCATTTTGGCGAACGCGACGATTTCGTCCCAATACATCGGTTTCGGGATGGAGACCATGCACGAAGCCTTCTCCATCTTTTTGTAAGGCCAAAAGCACCAGCCGATGTCATTCTTTTCGAGAAGACTCGCGAACTGCTGGATCCATTGGTCTGTATTTTCGCCCGATTCGCCTAGCCAAATCGGCACGTTGTAACGGTTGCGATAATCCACATACTCTCGAATGGCGCTTTCGACCGGCGGCATCCAGTATTTGTGAAACTCGTAAACCAGGTTCGAGTCGAACGGCGGACCGAAGACGCTGAAGTTCGAGTCCCACTGCGCCGCCTCGAGAAAGATCGCGTGATTGCGATCCACGTCTCTTATGGCCTTTGTTATTCGCCGATAGAGCGGCTCTAAGCGCTCGTTATACTGGCGCAATCGGGGGAAATGAGGGATAGGCTCATTCAACAAATCGTAGCCGATTACGGTTGGGTTGTCCCGGTACCGTTGCGCGATGCCTCTCCACACCTCGCAGGTCGAATCCTGCTCTTGGGTGCTCTCGTACAGCCACGGGTAGCCCCAACTGTCGTCGATGTTTGCGCCAGTTTGGCCGCCGGGGGCGCAATGCAGATCCAATATCACCCAAACGCCGGCGCGGCGGCACCACTCGAGAGCGGGATCGAGCACCTCAAAACCTTCCCCGCCCGGCAGAAAAAACTTGTAATGGAGCGGAATTCGAACCGAGTTCAGCCCCGAGCGCCGAATGAACTCGATATCGCTTTCGGTGATGTACCGCCGCCGGTACTCTTTCCAAAACTCGCCTGCGGCACTCGGCCCGATCAGTTCGTTGAAGAATACCTCGATCTCTCGCGGCGACTGAGGCCCTCCCTCGAACAGAAACATGTATCCTTCCGCCTCGAACCAGTTGCCCAGATTGATGCCGTGCAGCGTGAGCTTGCCACCGGCAGGGTCGACCAGATCCTTGCCCCGCGCCTTGACAAAGGCATTTCTTTTTTCAGCTTGCTGTGCGGAAAGCAAAACGGAACCGGCAATCGTTCCCGCGCCAATCTTGAGAAACCGCCGACGCGACGGGATCATACATGTTTGAGCGTACCTTACGGGGTACTCTACGTCCTGTGCCCGATTGCGATCAGCCGGGTGATAACATGGCGGACCAATGGGGTCGATTGATAATATTCCCGGCACCGGTACGGGCGTCGCGGCCAGTTGGTCCGACCTGCCGAGGAGTGAGGTTCTGGCCGAACTGGACAGGGTCCTCGAAAGTCACCAGTTTCATACGAGCAAAAAGTGCAGCCGCTTCCTTCGGCACATTGTCCAAGCGGCTGTCGATGGCCGCTTCGATTGCCTGAAAGAGCGCACTCTCGGTGTCGACGTTTTCAATCGGGAACCTCATTACGATACCAATCAGGATCCCGTCGTCCGTGGAACCGCCGGGGAGGTTCGAAAGCGGCTGGCGCAGTATTACCTGGAGGCCGCGCAGGGCGAACTTCGATTCAGTCTGCCACCCGGATCGTATGTGCCTGAGGCTCATTACATTGCGCTGGAAAGATCGAAGGCAGTCCAGCTTCTAGCGCCCGTTATCGATGCTGGGCCCCGTGCCAGGCCCAGCCGTGGGCTGGCGCTTATAGCAGCTTCGCTGCTGGTTTCCGTCGTGTTGTTAGCCGCCTTAGGGCTGCTTTTCCGGCCCACGCCGCTAGATCGCTTTTGGGCTCCGGTCATGGCCGGCAAAACTGTGCTGGTGTGCGTGGGGCAGCCGCAGTTCTACACTTTTCATCCGGATACGGCGCATGTCCTGAATTCATGGTTTGCGAGTGGGCAAGAGGGCCAGCCGCCCAGCGCGATTGCTTCCGTGCCGTTGAACCAGATTGTGCCGATGTGGGACAAATCGGTAGCACTGGCCGACGCGCAAGCCTTCGCGCGGCTCGTGAATCTCTTTGCGCGAAAACGCAAGCAGGTGGATCTGCGTGGTGGGCGCTCGGTATCTCTCTCCGATCTGCGCGGCAGGCCGTCCATTTTGATCGGCGCCTTCGACAACGATTGGACTATGAATCTTACAGGCGAGCTCCGTTTTTATTTCGATACCGACCAGCAGAAGCACGCGCAAATTATCCGCGATCAGCAAAAGCCTGACGCAACAGATTGGAAACTGGTCGATGCCTGGCCTCCCGGCAAGGACATCAATAAGGACTACGCCTTGGTGACTCGCGTCGTAAATCGCACGACGGAGCGAACTGTCGTGATGGTGGGCGGTATCTCGCAATATGGCACCGAGGCGGCGGCCGAGTTTGTCACCGAGCCGGCTTACTTCGAGCCAGCCTTGGCCCACGCTCCAAGCGACTGGTATCGGAAGAACCTCCAGATCGTGCTTTCTACCCGGGTTCTGTCCGGCGTGAGCGGACCCCCGAGCGTGGTTGCCGTCTACTTCTGGTAGGCAAATCTTAGGGGTATAGCTCCGTAGAGCACCTCCGGATTCCTTAGTTTCGCGTGTAAGTTCAAATCGGCGAACACATACCTGCTCTAAATAGAAAGGGTCCCGAGTATGCACCTGCGAGCGATTTTCCATTTTCCTCAATACGTCCTGCTGATTTTTCTAATTATTCTACTGTCCGGCTCCACATTTGCTCAGAACACCAACTCTGGGGACATCCGCGGCACGGTCACCGATCCCTCGGGAGCCGTTGTTCCTGGTGCGGTCGTAACGCTGCTAAACACCGACACTGGCGTGGTCAAAGAACTCGTCACGAACTCGTCCGGTCTTTATGACGCGGTCTCCATTCTCCCTGGAAACTACACCATCACATTTTCCAAAGAGGGCTTTGAGAAAACCGTGCGCAGCGGCATCGCGCTGCAGGTAGGAGAGATTAGCGTCGATGCCCAGCTAAGCGTTGGCGCAACTCAGCAAGCGGTGGAGGTAACGACGGAGACGCCGCTCCTACAAACCGAGACCGCTGAGCAGTCCCTCACTCTGCAGGCGAAAACCATGGAACAGCTACCGAACGTTAACCAGAGTTGGGAAAACTTCCTGAAACTGCTGCCCGGCTCTTCGGGTACTCCTATGTCCAACGCCGGGGCGGTAAATCCGGGCGTCGGGCTGTCGATCAATGGGACTTTACCTTACTACACTAACTTCTTAACGGACGGCGCCTCAGTGCGCTTGCCGCATAGCGCCAATATCGACGACAGCGCCCAGGTATCGGAAACAATCGCCGAAGTCCAGGTTAATACGTCGACCTTTTCGGCGGAATACGGCGGCGGCGGCGCCATCTTCAACTTAATCACCAAGTCCGGCGCAAACCAGTGGCATGGCGCCGGCTATGAATACTTTGAGAACAACGCGCTAAATGCCAGAAGCTTCTTTGATGGGGCCTCACCGGCGAGAGTGCGGTACGACAATTTCGGCGGGTCCGTATCCGGTCCGATCCTGAAGAACAAATTCTTTTTTTATTTCAATCTGGATAAGATCGTCAATCCGAATTCAAGCACAGTGACAACCACCGTGCCGACGAATGCAATGCGGCAGGGCTACTTCGATCCGGCGCTCTTCGGAATCATTCACGATCCGGCTACCGGCGCCGCGTATCCGGGCAACCAGATTCCGTCCTCTCAGTTCGATCCGGTGGCGCTTAACATCCAGCAGTACTACCCGGCAGCTAACCTTCCTGGGATCACCAACAACTACCGCTACCTGCAGGTGGGCAATAACCCTGCTTGGAGAGAGTTTGGGCGCCTGGACTATAACATCACGACTAAGAATCGGCTGACCTTCTCGATCACCGAGCATAGTAGCACCAGTATTAACGGCGGCACGAGCTGCCCGGTGAACTGCCAGCACAGCAACGCCGCTGCTTACAATGCACAGGTCACCGATGTCTACACGTTTAGCCCAACAGTTGTGAATGAATTCCGGTATGGATTCGCCCGCCAGGGCAACTGGTTTTCGCCGGGAAGCCTGAACCTCGGATATCCGGAAAAAATCGGCCTGCAATACGCGGAGGCGAATGTTTTCCCGAACATCAATATCACCGGAACGGCCGGAAACAATACTCTCAATCCGCAAACGTCTGCGATCTACATCGAAAACTCCTTCAATCCGTCAGACGTGGTCACCCTAATCCGCGGCAAGCACATCCTGCACTTTGGTGGTGAACTCCTGGCATATCAGGACAATTCCACACCTTGGGGAAACCTGACTTCGGCGAGTTTTACGTTCAACGGGCAATTCACGCAGAGCAATGTTGGTTATGCAGACTTTTTGGTGGGAGAAGCCCAGGCATGGAGCGCTCTCAACCAAGGGGAAGCCGGCATGCGGTCCAAGAATCCATCGCTCTTCGCGCAGGACGATATCAAGCTGCGGCCGAATCTTACCTTAAATGTGGGTCTGCGCTGGGAGGTTCATGGTGGCTTTAGTGAGGTCCATAACCAGGCGGGCAGTTTCGATCCAACAATCACGAACCCGGTGACGAACACTCCAGGAGCTATTTGGTTTGCTGGCAATAACGGAAGAACCAAGGTTATGGCGACGGACTACAAGGTCTTCTTGCCGCGCATTGGGATTGCTTGGGCCCCGAAAGATGTCTGGTCGGTGCGGGCCGGCTTTGGCGAGTATGCCAGTTTGTGGAGCATGGATGTTGACGGATCGCCGATTGGCTTTGGCACGGCTGATGGAGGAAGTATCTCAGCCAATCCCGGCCAGCCGCCGGTAGCCATCCTCTCTGGTACGGGCGCGGGCCTGCCGTTCGTCATGGCATCCAGGAATCCGGGCGCTTATAACGGCCAAGGCGGCGGGAATATACCCTTCATGCCTTACAACACGCCCGTTGGACGGATCTACCAGTGGTCGGCAAGCGTACAGCGTCAGCTTGGCCGTAATTTTGTAGCGCAGGCAGCTTACGTGGGCAGCCACGCGAACGGCTTAGAGTTTCAATCTGATATAAATCAGCTTCCCGCAGATAGGCTGGGCCAGGGACAAGCCGCCCGGCCTTATCCTCAGTACCTCGGCATCGGCCCAAGTGTTCCCGGCGGCTTAACCGGATCGTTCAACAATATTTCGAATTACGATTCCTTACAGCTATCGGCCAAGAAACAGTTCAGTCGCGGTCTCAGCGCGGAAGTCAATTACACCTGGGCCAAAATGCTCGACGACCAGGACACATCCGGCTGGGGTAGTCACTATGGCAGCGCGCCGTACCAGGATGCGTTCAATCCGTCAGCTAACTATGCGCTCTCGAATTTCGATGTCCCGCAAGCGTTTAAGGGATACGTCGTGTATGCGATACCGCTTGGAAGGGGACACAATTTCTTGAGCCATGGCATAGGTGATGCGATCCTTGGGGGGTGGCAGGCGTCGTCTATATTCGTTGCACAGTCTGGGAATCCGTTCACAGTAACAATGGCCTCCAGCACGGATTCCGGTGCGCTAGATGGGTCGTGGTATCCGAACGTGGTCGGGAATCCTAACATCTCCCACCAAACTATCAACCAGTGGTTCAATCAGCTGGCCTATGCGACCCCGGCAACCAACACCTTCGGAAATAACGGCAGGAATACACTGCGCGGTCCGGATCTGACGAGCGTTGATTTCTCACTCGCCAAGACGTTCCGTATACCCAAATTCGAACGCGGTGGATTGCAACTGCGGATGGACGCCACTAACATTCTGAACCATCCGAGTTTTGGCCTGCCCAATGCTGCTTTGACAGCGCCGGCGCTCGCCTCGGGCATTCCTAACCCGAGCGTTGGTCAAATCACGACTGTCACCGTTCCGGGACGCTTCTTTCAGCTTGGCGCTCGCTTTTCTTTCTGACGACCAAAGCCCAGGCGTGTAAAGACATCTGAGCCTAAATTCCGAAATCAAACAGGAGAAACGTTTTTCTGATTGTTGGCTGAGGTCAGGTGAGGGCGATGGATGCCAATTTTCGGCGAAGTAGGAGTCTGCTAGTGCAAGATGCTGACGGAACAGATTGGAACTGGTCGATTCTTGGCCTCCGGGCAACATTCTGCGCCAGCGGGGCATAGAGGACGTCGATTTCTCACTCGGCAAAAAATTTCCGATTTCCGCTCCCTCATGAAACCGGCAACCTCCAGAGCCGCATCAATGCGCTGAACGGCCTGAATCAGCCGAATTTCTCAGCACCCGGTAACAATTTCACAACCAGTGGTGTAGGAGGCATTACTTCGACCACCAATAACTACAACACGACGAATAACAGCTTCGGGCAGCGTATCATCCAACTCGGGGCGCGCTTTCCTTCTGAGCGCCAACCTGGGAAGGGCGTCGGGCCGTAGGAAAACTGCGTCTCTTTCATCATGTGAAACTGAACGCATGATCCGCAGGTCGATCTCTCTCGCCGCTGTTTTTGTCCTCCCCGCGGCTTCACTCTTCTGCCAAACAACCGGCGACGCGGGCCAGCAGATCCAAGCTCATTCCCGCCAAGCCCAGCAGTACCTGCAAAACAAAAGGCCGGATCTGGCGATCGATGAATTCAAAGCCATTCTCGCGATCGAGCCAAGTAATCTGGATGCGCGAGCGAATCTCGGCGTTCTCGAGTACTTCGCAGGCCAGTACGCCAAGGGTGCTCCCGATCTCCGCTCAGCGCTCCAGATCGATCCCAGCCTGTGGAAGCTCCAGGCTTTGCTCGGAATGAGCGAAAAGCGGATGGGCGAGAATGCCGAAGCAAAATCCGATCTTGAAAAAGCGTTCTCGCACCTGCAGGAGCAGAAGCTTCGGGTACAGGCCGGATTGGAGCTGATCGAAGTCTATTACGCGCTGAGTGATTTGGAAAAGGCCGCGGAGGTCGTCAACGTGCTTCGGCAACTTGAACCCACCGACGTCGATATCTTGTATGCCGCGCACCGGATCTACTCGGAGCTGTCAGACGAAACGATGCTGAGCCTCGCCATGGTTGCGCCCGATTCCGCCCGCATGCACCAGCTCATGGCTCATGAGCTGGCAAGACAGGCTAAGGATGAAGCGGCAATCGCAAACTATCGCATGGCATTGAAGATCGATCCGCAACGGGCAGACATCCACTACGAACTCGCCGAGATGCTGAAAACTCAGTCCTCTCCAGCCCTGCAAGCGGAAGCGGAGAAAGAATACAAAGACGCGTTGGCCGGCAATCCCTTTGATGAGAAATCGGAATTAAGATTGGGGGACATTGCCTTACGCCGCTCCGATTTCAAAAATGCCGCTGCGTACTATTCGCGCGCTCTCGAGATGCAGTCCAATGATCCTGCCGCCAACCTCGGAATGGCCAAGGTCCTGATGTCTATGCACCAGCCGCAAAAAGCGGAGCCTTACCTAGAGCGTGCCGCCCAACTGGAGCCGTTCGATCCAGCGACGCACTATCGTCTTGGGGTGCTCTATCGCGAATTGGGGCGCGCCGACGACGCGCATCGTGAATTGGCGGAATTCGAAAAGCTCAAGAAAATGAAGAACAAACTTCAGGAGATTTACCAGGCCATGCGTCTGCAACCTGCGAACCAGGGCCAGCCGGACCCGGACGTACCTAAATGAAATTTATTGGCGGTCCTGCCGAAAATAGATTTTCAGTTGCAAGCCGAGAGAATCGACCTGCATGTTAGGCCTGGTGTCGGTATTGTTTCTGGTGCGCGTATTAAGCTTGTTGTTCCTATCGTTTGCGTAAAGGGAAAATGGCTCCTTCGGCGAGAGCCATATTGCTCCATTTCCTGTAGGTGCTCGTTAAGAAAAAGTTCTTCCCGAATGAAGGTATGAAGTGGTAGTTTCTGATCGCGTGCCTCTTCTGAGCATTAAGCCGGTTACCGTAGACCCAAGAGAAATTGCTGCCCGCAAACGTCATATCGAGGCGGTTCCGATTGGCAATTGAAATGCCAGGCGCAGGGGAAACTTCCTTGTTCCCTGGGCTAGGATTCGCTCTTGGTTTTGCCCACTTGCATCAGTCAGAAACCGGTATCCAACGCTAAGGACCAAGGCCCGGTTTATAGCCGGGTCGAGGTCAAAGAAGGCCACTCGCTTCAATTTGAGACAGGGCTTTGTGAAGGAATCGAACGGCGGAGCGCCATCGCTGAGACTACGGAAATGGCCGGGGCGCGCATCACATCGAACGATGCGCGGGTGAAAGGGAGGTGTAAAGAGTGAAGTGACAGCTCTGTGCCTGTTCGAGGGGCCGCGTACGGATGTATTTCGGGTACGGGCGAAAGGGGGTGCAGCGCGCCCAAGTTAAGACGCGCTGCTTATCGACGCTATGAGCGGGTTTATCCTCGCAGACCAAGTAGCAAGCCTCCGTAATTCGCTAATTGATCTGACGAGCAACTTTATGAGAGCACTTTTCAAGCCTTTCTTAGGTCACTGCAAATGGTTGAAAATACGTGTAGGATAGCGGCCGGCCTGCAGATCTGATAGGACAAAAGGATAATCCCGTCTCTCTGAGCGGGTAAAGTAGATAACGATACCGGAGGCACAGCGAGCTTGAATCAGGGAGAAGGCAGATGGCGTTGACAATCGGAATCCGTATCGAAGAGGAAATCGCGATATTCGAACTGGAAGGTTCGCTGACGCTCGGCCCAACGCTCGGTTCTCTGCGCAATGCGGCTCGCGAGGAATTGGCCAAAGCGAAGCTCTTGGGCATCATCCTTGACGTCCGGCATATCACCGCGGTCGACAGTTCGGGGCTGGGAGAACTGACTATCATTTATAGCTCCGCTAGCCGGCACAAGTGCCCGATGCGTCTGGTAGGCGTAAACCCGAACCTGCAAAAAATGCTGCAGATGACTCATTTGGACGCAGTGCTCGAATCGGTTGAAGAGCTCGGAACAGCTAAGAAGGAATTACGAACAACGCAGTTCGCGAGCAGCGCAGCCCGGGTAAGCTGAAGGCTCACCGGTATGAACATTCACGGCAAGAACATCATTGGGCAGGAGCTGTCGGCAGCAGGCAATAAGACGTTTCGAAGTTACAATCCGCGAAAGGGCGCGCCTGCGGGTGAAATGTTTTACGCTGCAACTGAAAGAGAGATCAAACAAGCTGGGGAGCTTGCCGGAGACGCGGCCGCAAAGCTCCTACATTTGAGCGCGGAAGAAATCGCAGCCTTTCTCGACACGATAAGAGAAGAGATCCTGGCGCTCGGCGATGAGCTGATACATAGAGCCGATGAAGAAAGCGCTTTGGGGCTAGAGCGCTTGCGAGGAGAGCGCGACCGCACCGTGAGCCAGATCAAGTTGTTTGCCGATCTGGTGCGGGAGGGCTCCTGGGTGGATGCAAGGATCGATACACCGCAGCGCGATCGCAAACCGGTTCCGAAGCCGGATGTGCGGCGGATGCTACAGCCACTCGGACCTGTCGCTGTTTTCGGGGCAAGTAATTTTCCGCTGGCCTTCTCGGTCGCAGGTGGCGATACCGTTTCGGCCTTCGCGGCGGGCAACCCCGTGATCGTCAAGGCCCATCCCGCGCATCCGGAGACATCGGAGTTGGTGGGCAGCGCCATCGCAAGGGCCGTTAAAAAGAGATCGCTCCCAAGCGGAACGTTTTCCATGTTGCACGGGTTGAAGCCGGAGGTAAGCACGGCGCTGGTGACCGACCCAAACATAAAAGCGGTCGCTTTCACTGGTTCACAACGAGCTGGGCGCGCGCTCTATGATGTGGCCGCGCAGCGATCCGAGCCAATTCCAGTCTTTTCCGAAATGGGAAGCGTGAACCCGGTATTCCTGCTCCCGAGTGTGCTGGCGATGCATGCTCAGGCGACGGCGGAAGGGCTCTACCGGTCGGTGACGCTCGGAGTGGGCCAGTTCTGTACCTGTCCAGGACTGGTGTTCGCCGCCGAGGGCGAAGGATTGCAGCACTTCATCGATCACCTGGTGAGGGAAACGGAACAGGGTGTGCCGGCAACCATGCTAAATGCCGCCATCGCGAAAAGCTTCTCGAGCGCGTTCGAGAGAGCGGCCGGAATTTCCGGCATGCACACTGCAGTATCGGCGCGCGAGAGCGACCCGCAAGAGACGGAGGGCAGGCCGGGCGTGTTTACAACAGAAGCAAAAACCTGGCTCAAGCACAAAGAGCTACATGAGGAGATCTTTGGGCCGGCAACAGTAGTGGTGCGCTGCGGCTCGGAAGCAGACGTGATCGAGTGCGCCCGAGCGCTCGAAGGCACGCTGACCGCCACGCTTCACGGAACTCCGGAAGAGATTGAGAGCAGCCGGGAATTGGTAAGCGTGCTCAACAGGAAAGCTGGAAGGTTGATCTCAAATGGTTACCCCACCGGCGTCGAAGTTGGTTTTGCCATGCAGCACGGAGGCCCCTACCCCGCTTCGACCGACCCGCGTTTTACTTCGGTTGGAACGGCGGCCATCTACCGCTTCGCGCGGCCGCTTTGTTTCCAGAACTTCCCCGATCCGGCGCTCCCTGCTGAACTTCAGAACGCCAATCCGCGAGGCATCTGGCGCATGATCGACGGGCAACTCACCAAAGAGCGGGTACGCCATTAAAGTCGACCCAGGAGATGCTGCAGTGAGTCTTCCGCTCGATCTCGCCTTCGCTCCCATGGAAGCTGACGTCGGAAAAGCCATTCCGAAGGGCGACGAATGGGAGTATGAACCGAAGTGGGACGGTTTCCGCTGCCTCAGTTTTCGTGACGAACAGGCGGTGGACATCATGTCTAAATCCAGCCAGCCGCTGGCGCGCTATTTCCCTGAGATCACGGAAGCGCTGCTCAAACTGAAAGCGAAGCACTTCGTGCTGGACGGCGAAATCATCGTTACTGAGAAGCGCAGCCTGGATTTTGACGCGCTCCTGCAGCGCATCCATCCTGCCGAGAGCCGTATCAAAAAGCTCGCCAAAGAAACACCGGCGACACTACTTCTCTTCGATCTGCTGGTGAATGAGAAAGGGGAAGACTTCACCGGGCGAGTGCTAGACGAACGGCGCGAAGAGCTCGAGCATTTTGCCGGGAAATACTTGCCTGGAAGCGAACGCATACGTCTCTCACCCCGTACGCGGGATTTCGAAACAGCAAAAGCCTGGTTTCAGCGCATGGCAGGCCCGCTCGATGGCGTGATCGCAAAGCGAGTCGACCGGCCGTACGCTTCAGGCGAGCGGAATTCGATGGTGAAGATCAAGAATTTGCGCACCGCCGATTGCGTGATTGGCGGGTTCCGCTACGGCTCCAAGGAAAAGCAGGTTGGATCGCTACTGTTGGGGCTGTATGACGAGGCGGGTCTGCTGAATCATGTCGGCTTCTGCGCAGGATTAGCGGCCGCGGAGAAGGCGGAATTGACGAAAAAGCTCGAGGCATTAATCGAGCCGCCCGGCTTTACGGGAAATGCGCCCGGGGGACCGAGCCGCTGGAGCACGGAACGCAGCACGCAGTGGGAGCCGCTCCCTCCAAAGCTGGTCGTCGAAGTTCAATATGACCACTTTTCGGGCCATCGCTTTCGCCATGGAACCAAGCTGCTGCATTGGCGGCCGGACAAGCATCCGCAAGATTGCAAAATAAGCCAGGTGAAGCGTGAGAGCGAATCGCCGCTGACGTTGCTCGAGTGAGGGGAAACCGAAGGCGTATAAGCGCTCGCTTAAGGCTGCTTCGGCGCTTGATGATGCGGGCATGACAAGAAGCGGCAGCCATGCTCCTGCAAGCCACTGTTTTTCAGTCTAAGAATTTTATGGCTGGTAAATCGTGGTCGCGTCGATTTGTATCTTCGGCACTGTTAAATCGAGCGTGCACCACGTGCGCCAGTCCGAGCCGTCCGGCCACTGGCCCTGTGGGACATTCCACGTATTCGTCACGTCTACCGCTGCGATAACTCCGATCAGATAGGTTTTCCCGCCTTCTAGAAGTAGATTCGTCGATAAAGATCCTGGCGACCAGGGTGGGACCACGTTGGTGATCGGTTCCGTTCCCTGGTTGAGCCAGCTTTCATTAAACACAGTTGTGACTCCGAAGGGCTTGAGTAATTCCAAGCTTCCATCCACCGGGCTGACATTCCATGCGGCGATATAAATCACGCCCCACTCGTAAATCCAGCCGCCCCCATAATAGTTTGTTTCGATCGACCACCGGTGCGTGCCGATGACCGCGAGGCTCGGCCTGACCTGGTATACCGCGAGTGTGGCGCTCGGCGAGAACAGAAATCCTATACCCGCCTCGCTATGCGCGTGAGGTATGTACTGGCTGATCGCAGTGTAAGCCCAGACGTGGCCCTCCGCGGCACTTGCCTGGTTGACGTCATTCCCGCTGATCCATTGCCGGTTGTACCGGTTACTGTCAGGACAGGGCCAGAACCAGTAATTCTTGTAATCCGCATTGCCGGGAATGTAAAGATCTGACGGCCAGAAGAAAATTGGAAAGTCATCGAGCAGTTCACTGGTCAGCCGTTCGTGCGCTTTGAAATCGAGCACATGCTGCGGCTTGCCACCGGCCGCCGTCTGTGCAGCGTAGCGATCGAGAGAATTGTGCCATTCCTTAAGATCTCTAAGTCTTGCTACCTCCAGATCACGCTTCGGCAGAATTATCTTTTCATGGGGAGAAGTCGGGTCACTTACTAATTGCGCCAAAAGCGGCGGCTTGATTGGCATTCAGTCCTCCAGGGCTTTCAGTATATAAGCAGCATCCCTGCCCCTGAATGATCATCGCGGGCTCGACGCAACTGCTTCCGCGAATGCGGATTTTGTTCTTCGATCTACCTTACTGAGGACTGCTCAGCATCGCAATCTCACTGTCCAGCTTCGCAAAGCAAATATCGTCACCCGCTCTTCGTTGTACAATTCGAAGCTGTATTGAAAATGTAGGCCGGTTGGAGCACGAGAACTTACGCTTAGCATCCAGATGCACTCGACCATTCTCACTGCATTTTTTGAGATCTCTCGCACAGCGGTTTCGATGTGCAGCGCCGGCATCCTACTTCTCCTTGTTGCGCTGTGGGCTGCGAAGACCGATATCGCGCTGTCCGGCGGCCTCGACAAGATCGTAGCTTTGAGCAATTTGTGTTTCGCCATCCCACTGGCGGTCTTCGGCGCGGAGCATCTCTCGGGCGCAAGATTCATCATGCTCGGCGTGCCCTCGTACATGCCATGGCGTTTGTTTTGGGCGTATTTCGTCGGCTTTGCGCTGCTGTCAGCATCCTTGAGCATTGCCACAAAAATTCAGGTGCGCTGGTCCGGACTGCTGTTCGGAATCATGATGTTTATTTTTGTCACGATGGTGCATATCCCGCGAGTTCTCGCCAGCCCAAGAGACCGATTTGCATGGGTGATTGTCTTCCGCGAAATGTCATTCGCGGGCGGAGGCTGGATACTTGCGGCAAACACGATGCGCTGGCAAGGCAAAAGCAAGCTCATCACCGTAGGCCGCGTGTTGATCGCGATCGCCTGCATGTTTTTTGCCGTTGAGCATTTCCTGCACCCAGCGGGGTGCCCCGGAGTCCCGCTCGAAAAGCTGACGCCCGCGTGGATTCCGGTGCGCCTTCTCATTGGTTATCTGACGGGCGCAATTCTTCTCGTTGCCGGGGCAAGCATTCTGCTGGCCAGGAAGACCCGAATCGCGGCAACTTATCTCGGTACCTGGATTGTGCTGCTTGTCTTGTTTATCTATGGGCCGATCCTGATCGTGCAGATGTTTGACTCGAGCACCGCGGTCAAGGTTGAGGGGATCAACTACTTTGCGGACACCCTGTTGTTTGCTGGAGCGATTCTCGCGCTCGCCGCGGTCACGCGTGAACGGCAATCAATGCTCCGGAGCAGAATAAATCAGATCGACGCGCTGGAAACGTGATGTGGTGTGCCCGAGCGGAAAGGCCAACCCGCCGAAAAGGTCCATGTCGGCAGGTGCTTGCACCACTACGCACCAGTGCGCTGTAACTTCGCGTACTCCGCCTTTGCTTGATTTAGAACCGGAAGGTCAGAGTCTGCCTTCTTCCATAGAGTTAGAAATTCGGCGTAGGCGGCCTTCGCCTTGAGCGTGTCCCCCGCCATGACCAACGCTCTGCCAAGTTGCAGGTATGCTAGGGCTGCCACGGGATCGAAGGTAACAACGCAACGGTGATCGATAATCTTCTGAAACTCCACGGCAGCATCGTCGCCCCTATGCAGAGCCAGATAAGCTTTCCCCCGCACGTAAATGGGATAAAGCGCTCCGAAAACTGCATGTACGCTGACTCGGGGCGCCCCCAAGTCGTACGGCGACGCCGTTTGTAGCAGGTTGACGGCTTCCGCCGGCTCTCCACGGTCAACTGCCAACTGTGCACGGATGGCCGGTATATAGCTCACTCGGACCGCAGTGTCCTTACCAAATCGTTCTTCCAGATCTTTGGATAATGCTTCCGATCGCGTAGCATCGCCTGCCAGGGCCAGCGCGAACGCAGCGCCGTACTCCACATATCGCTCCCTTGAAGTATTAGCTGCTTCCATCGCCGTTTGTGTCGCGCCGGGAGCATAACCAAATAAGGCATCCCATAACGCGGCTGGGACTGTATATAACGCGGCCCGCTCGCGTCCTGAAGCGCGCAAACCAAGCTCCACCGCGCGGCGCAACATCGTCTTCGCCTCCCGCAGGCGGCCCGAATAGGCCAGTACGAAAGCTTCGCGATCGGCCATCCACTCTTCGGCGGCCAAGTTTCCCTTGGCGAGAGCCGCTGCGCGTTCCATTCCTGCCTGGTCTGCGCGGAGAAACGCGATGTCGTGCTGGCGAACAATGTACTCAGGCAACTCGAGTTTGCGCTCTGACGCCCTCCTTAACGCGTCCTGGGCATCGCCCAGCCGGCCAAGATATTGGTAGTTGGTGGCGAGGATTTCATATGCTATTGCAAGGTCCGGATCGATCTCGATGGCTTTCCTCGCTTCGTTAACCGCGTTTTCGTAATTCGCGAATGTAGGGTAAATCATCCCGGCCAGAAAACCGTGAACCTGTGCGTCGCGCGGGTAAGCTTGCGACCATGCCTCGCATATCTGCCGCGCCTTTTGAAGGTTTCCGGTCACGTCGATTTCGTAGGAAGCCGAGATGAAGAACCTCTCCCGATCAGTCGCGCGATCACGCAGGTCATACGCTTTCCCCGCGCTCTCAGCCGCTAGCGCCGGATCCTCGCTTATCGAGTACAGTCGCGCCAGTGAGGCGTGTGCCATCGCAAATTTAGGGTCAATCTCGAGGGCGCGCTGAAAAAGAGGAAGAGCGGCGAAATGGCCAGTCGACGAAAGCACTTTCCATCCATTGCTGTAGGCCTTCAAGGCGTCAAGAGACGGAGTGCTGGCGTCTGCCAGCGGAACATTGTGTTGCTGAATCGTCGCAAGGGATTCACCGGCGTGGCGCCTGAATGTGCTTGCGATCCGAGTCAGTGCATCCAGCACATCTTCTTTGCGGGCGGCCTGTACCTGTTCACGGTCGACGATTTCCCCCGAGCTGCAGTTCTTCGCTGTTAACCCCAGCACGTATCTGGTTCCGAGTTTCGCAATAGAACCTTCTAAGACGGCGGTGCCTCCGTTTCGCTCACAAACCTCGCGTGCGATTTGTGGGTTCAGAGGTGCGTCTGGCGACCGTCCCATCAAGCGCAAGGTTTGCCGTATCCGCTCCTCGGAAACCAAACTGAGGAAAGGCGATTGTGCAAGTTGAATCGCTAGTCCTTGCTTGATTGTCCCGTCAAACACCGGATCTCCTGTCGCATTCACCAGGTCGGCCAGGAAAATCGTGTCCGTATTTGTTAGTTTTGGACGCCGGTGAGAGTACAAATAGCTCACAACAACGGCGGCCAATACCACCAGCATCGTAGCCAGCAGCACGGCCTGCCATGCGAAAGCCCGTTGCCTTGGTTGTGGCATCTTCTCACCGGGCGATCCGTTCAAAATAGCGGTCGGATTCGCCACCGGTTCGGCAGCCGTCACACTGACTGGGCTGCACAATTGCTGAGTTGAGCCGATAAAGCGATAACCCGAGCCGGTTAAGGTCTCGATATACGTCGGGTGATCGGCTGAATCACCTAGTGTGCGTCGCAGCTTATTGACGGCGGCGTTTAGGCTGTGCTCGAAATCTACGAAGGTTCCTTCGCCCCATATCTCCTTCCGTAGACGTTCGCGCGTGACCACCTCGCCCGGATGCGTCAGGAGAAGCAGCAGGATTTGAAAAGGTTGTCCAGATAACCGGACGCGAATTCCGCCTCTATACAACTTCCCGGCTGAGGCATACACTTCGAACGGTCCAAAAGTGATGCAGGCCGGGTCTTCGCTTGTTGCAAACGCGCGGTCCATAGGCGCTTAGAACACAAGTCTACTATCCGGCAGATCAATGATGCGCTTGTTAAGTTATTGGTTTGCAGCGGCTTGCCTGATGACATCAGAAATGACGCTCTTGTGCATGGACACCTTCGGCACGCCAGTCTAATTTCGATTCATGCAATTGAACCCTTCCTGGAGATGTTTTTCGATGTTGTTTCGAACAAAGCGGATCGCGATGCTAGGGCTGTTATTTTTTGCTGATTTGGCGTTTACCGATCCCTTGTTTTATGTCGTCACCCAAAATCAGCAGTCCGGTACACAACTGTTTGGCACGGCGGATCCCGTTACAGGCTCCTTTACTCAAATCGGCCCCACTGTTCCTGTCGGTGAGGTGGGGCTGGTCTCCGGTGCCGGTGGATCATTGCTGACCATCGACTATGCGGGCAATCTCGACTCAATTAATCCCGCAAACGGCGCACTTAGCCTCATCGGCGCAACCGGACTGGGCGTCAACATTGCCGCGTTCGGCCAGCTCGGAGGAAACTTGTACGCTACCGATCTGGCCAATAACTTCTACAACGTGAACGCGAGTACCGGAGCCGCTCAACTGGTTGGCGCTACCCATCTTCCTGTCATCCCGTTCATTCCGGGTACACCAAACCCCGACGGGACGATCAACATCTTCAATGAGAGTCTCTTCAGTGTTGGCGGGAAGCTATACGCCACGTTGGATGCTGACATATTCGACCCTAGTGTGCCTGTTATCAACCCCGTAGTCGATCCAAAGCTTTATCAAATCGACCCGAGCACCGGAGCCGCAACCGTTGTGAACTCCACGGAATTACTGATTACGTCCGCACTCGACATTAACGGAACTGTGTACGGATTCGCCGGCAATGCCGAAGCACTCAGTCATTCCTTTACCCTCGACGTGGCCAACGGCAATACCACTTTCATAACGAATGTGGACCCTGCTGCGGGTCTTATATTTGGAGCAACACCAACGCCCGAACCGAGCTCCGTAGCGCTTGCCGGTCTCGGAATCGCGCTGGTTACAGGTTGGAAGCTGCGAAGAGCGAAACGCCCCAAATTGATCACCGGTTGATTGCAGGGCTAGACTCGCGGTTCGGAAGACACGAATCGTTCAAGTCCGGTCGGTATGATCAATGGATTCGCACCTAAACGGGGAAGTGCATGGTAAGTACAACCGAAATCGCAAAAGATGTGTTTCGTATCGCTGTTTTTGTTCCGGAGATCAATCTGGAGTTCAGCCATTTCGTCGTAAGGGATGAGGAGCCATTGCTCTTCCATGCGGGACTGCGCGGTATGTTTCCCGTGCTGCGCGAGCAGGTCTCCCGTCTCATCGACGTCTCGAAGATCCGGCACATTGGATTCAGTCACTTCGAATCAGATGAATGTGGAGCTCTAAATCACTGGCTGGAAGCCGCGCCGTCGGCACAACCGGTGTGCGGTTTAGTAGGTGCTCTTGTCAGCGTGAATGACTTTTCTATACGGCCTGCTCGCGTTTTGACGAAAGACGATCTCTTGCATACGGGACAATACCGTTTTCGATTCATTCCAACACCTCATGTTCCACACGGTTGGGATGCGGGTGTTCTCTTTGAGGAGTCTGAAAGAACGTTGTTCTGCTCAGACCTCTTCCACCAGTGGGGTTCTCAAGAACCGGCAACCGCCGACACCATTATCGACAGATGCAGAGATGCGCTACTTCAAGCGGAAGCTGGTCCGTTTGCGAATTACGTTCCATACACGCACCACACGGGCCGTGTGCTTGAGACGTTGGCTGAATACAGTCCGAAAACGCTTGCTGCCATGCATGGCTCAACGTATCACGGCGATGGAGGACATGCCATCCGAGACCTCGCCGTCGTGATGCGCGACGTGCTCGGCCCCAAAGCGCAGCACGGTACCACCACGCCGATCGGGACAATCACAACCTGAAAATCGATGAGACGTCGTTTTAATTTAGCCATCTGGATCGGGTTTCTAATTGTCCTCGGGTCGCTCGTAAGCTACATTCCGATCTTCACAGTCTATGCCAGCACGCGCGACGTCCCCTGGGCAAACTACATCCTGTTTCTGGTGGGCGGAGCGCTGCTTGCGCTTGGCCTCCAACGCGCCTTTCGCGATCCAGAACACTACCGCGGTAAAGTTAGCGGGTCCATACTTGGCGCGCTCAGCCTTCTTATCGCTGGCCTCTTTGTCGCCTTTATTCTCTATGGGGGCCGACAAATCCCCGCGTCCGAGAACGCCCTGCGTCGGGGCCAGGCCGCTCCTGCCTTCAATCTGGCGGATACCACCGGCAAACTGGTGTCCTCGTCCGAGCTTCTCGAGAATCACCGCGCACTCCTTCTCATTTTTTACCGGGGTTACTGGTGACCGTTTTGCAACTCCGAGTTGCGGAGTTTCCAGCAGCGGCTCGGCGAGTTTCATGACCGCGGGGTCGAAATACTGGCGATTAGCGTCGATTCTCCGAAAGAGTCACAAAGGCTCTGCAAGGCCAGGGGATACGGCTTCCCTTTCCTCTCTGATTCGAACCGGGAGGTTATCCGCAAATACGGAGTGCTGCATCCTGGCGGCGGCGAAAAGGGCAAAGACATCGCGCGGCCTGCTGAATTTCTTGTGGACAGCAGCGGAGTGATCCGCTGGGTAAATCTGACGGAGGACCTGCGGGTTCGTGCTCGACCGCAGATGGTCCTCGACGCCATTAACCACCTTTAGTCTATTTCGCCCGTCCCGTACTCCTCTATTTTCTCGGCAAAGGCTAGCTACCACGGGATCAATAATGATAGCGGGCCTGAAGGAAATCAAGAGCTTCCTCGGTGACGCGGTACACCAGGCGGTGTTCCTGCGTGATACGGCGGCACCAACAACCCGCGAGCAGATACCTAAGAGGCTCAGGTTTGCCTAGTCCTTGCAATGGATCGCGCATCACTGCCTCGACCAGATCCGGCACTCTGAGAGCTGTACTCCGCTCGGACTTTACCCAAAATCGCAGATCTTCTCGGAACTCCGGTTGGAAAACGGCGACTCGCTTAACTTCCCTCTGCACCGAGCATCTCTCGCCGCAATTCGGCTATCGTCGCCGGCTTCTGTTTTCCTCGCTTCGCGCGCCCTAGGGCCGCGAGCAAGCGTCTCGCATTGCGAGGGGAACGCAGGAGGTGAGCGGTTCGATGAGCCCGGCGAGTTTGCTGGCGGGAACGAGAGCAACATCGCGGGCCCCCCTGCGTCGAACGATCACCGTTTCTTGTTGGTCCACAACTTGATCTAGAACGCTGGCCAGGTTTTCACGAAGCCTCGTATATGTTGTTTCAGTAGGCATTGGATACTTTCTTATTTTGTACAGGGTTCCTGTACGGAGCAGTGCGGCACCCGGCAGTGCCGAAGCCCCCATGCTCTTTTCTAATCCCAGCTGAACCCAGGGGGTCGGACTTTAGTCCGTGCAGAGCTTCAGCTCCGCTTCACTCTAGCGAGATACACTAGCCATTGGCGCGCGCAGCATGGAAACAGCGCATGGGCGCCGCGATCTAAATGAAAATACATGAGTATCAGGCGAAGGCGATCCTCGCCAAATACGACGTCCCTGTGCCGCGTGGCGAAGTCGCCTACACAGTAGAGGAAGCCGAAGCAGCAGCCAAAAAGCTCGGCGGAAGTGTGGTGGTGAAGGCGCAGATACACGCCGGTGGCCGCGGCAAAGGCGGCGGCGTGAAGATCGCGAAGGGAGCCGCGGAAGCCGCCGACATTGCTAAAAAGATGCTCGGCATGACGCTGGTTACTCATCAGACCGGTCCCGAAGGGCGCGTGGTGCAGCGCTTGTTGATCGAAGAGACGCTGCCGATCGAACGCGAGCTTTACCTCGGACTCGTGCTCGATCGGGACTTGGGAGAGACGGTGTTCATGGCGTCCAAAGCGGGCGGCATGGAGATCGAAGAGGTCGCCGAGAATACGCCGGAACTCATCTTGCGGGAACCGCTGATCGCCGGGCAGCCTTTGCAGCCTTTTCAGGCGCGCAAACTGGCCTTCGGCATGGGCATCCCCGCCACCAGCGCCAACGCCGCGGCGGCAGCTATGATCGCGCTCTCGAAAGCGTATCTGGCCATCGACGGCTCGCTCGCCGAGATCAATCCATTCATTCTGACCAAAGACGGCAAGGTATACGCGCTCGACGCAAAAATCAATCTCGATGACAACGCGCTCTATCGGCATAAAGATCTGCTCGAACTGCGCGATTTAAACGAGGAGGATCCGCTCGAAGTAGAGGCTTCGCGCTTCGGCTTGAATTACATCAAACTGAACGGCACCATCGCCTGCATGGTGAACGGAGCGGGACTGGCAATGGCAACCATGGACATCATCAAGTACGCGGGAGGACGGCCCGCTAATTTTCTCGACGTAGGCGGGGGTGCCAATGCGGAGCAGATCAAGAACGCTTTCCGCATTCTGCTGTCCGACCGTAGCGTGAACGCTGTTCTGATCAACATTTTTGGCGGAATCTTGCGCTGCGACACGCTGGCGACGGGCGTGGTCTCCGCCGCGCGCGAGCTTGGGATCAAGATACCGGTCGTAATCCGGATGGAGGGGACAAACGTGGAGCTGGGGCAAAAGATCCTGACCGAATCCGGATTCAACTTCACGGTCGCGGACGGGATGAAAGACGCCGCCGAGAAAGTGGTTAGGCTGGCACAATGAGTGTACTGATCGACGAAAACACGAAAGTTCTGTTTCAGGGATTCACCGGGCGCGAAGGCAGTTTCCACGCGGAACAGGCGATCAATTACGGAACTAAGGTGGTCGGCGGCACTACGCCGGGCAAAGGCGGCCAGAAGCATCTTGACCGGCCAGTGTTTAACAGTGTCGAAGAAGCCGTCGCCGCAACGGGTGCGAATGCGTCGGTGATTTTCGTTCCTCCACCTTTTGCGGCGGACGCGATCATGGAAGCTGCTGATGCGGGTCTGCCGCTCGTGGTCTGTATCACCGAAGGCATCCCGGTCGAAGACATGGAGCGGGTCTGGGCTTTTTTGAAAACCAAACCTGCGACGCGCCTCGTCGGCCCGAATTGTCCTGGCGTAATCACGCCGGGCAAGTGCAAAATCGGTATTATGCCCGGACACATTCACCTGCCCGGTCATGTCGGCATCGTGTCGCGCTCCGGCACGCTCACCTATGAAGCGGTCGGACAGCTAACCAAGCTCGGTATCGGCCAGTCTACCTGCATCGGCATCGGCGGGGACCCCATCATCGGAACGAGCTTCACCGATGCCATCCGGCTTTTTGACGCAGATCCCGATACACACGCGATCATCATGATTGGCGAAATTGGGGGCAGCGCGGAGGAGACCGCGGCCGCTTATGTGAAGTCAAATGTGAAGAAGCCCGTGGTGGGTTTCATTGCCGGCCAGACTGCCCCTCCCGGACGCCGCATGGGCCATGCCGGAGCGATCATCTCTGGCGGGTCAGGCAAAGCCGAAGACAAGCTGGCTGCCATGGCAGACGCGGGCATAACCGTTTGCCCAACGCCGGCACTGATGGGCGAAATGATGCAGCAGGCCCTGCACGGGAGTTAAACAGAAGGAAAGATTCATGGCACTGGAACGTACATTCGGCATGATTAAGCCCGACGCTGTAAAGAACGGTCACGTGGGCGCGATCTTAGCCTTGATCGAGCAGCATGGCTTTCGGATCGTAGGCCTGAAAACTCACCGCATTTCGAAGCATGAAGCAGAGGCGTTTTACGCAGTGCACCAGGCGCGCCCATTCTTTGGCGGACTGGTCACATTCATGACCGAAGGTCCTGCTCTGCTGATGGTACTCGAACGTGACAACGCTGTAGCTACGTGGCGCGACGTCATGGGCGCGACGAATCCCGCAAACGCAGCTGAAGGAACAATCCGCAAGAAGTTTGCGGAAAACATCGAGCGAAACTCCGTTCATGGATCAGATGCCCCCGAGACTGCCGCGATAGAGATTCCGTTTTTCTTTAGCTCAGCGGAGTTAATTTAATCTTATCGTTCAGCGTTCGCCAGTGGCGGCCGGAAATCCGGTGGAATCCCGCTCCTGTCCAGCCGCCCTGTTCTGATTCCGTTCGTGATCTGGATCTTAGCGGTCTCGATCCTTTCCCGAGTCGGGTCGCCTCGTCGAGATGTGCGTCACAAACTGCCCATTCACCACCGAACTGGGCTCCCGCTGCGCATCGGCGACTTCGGTTGCGATTTTTACCCCGTCAACCAACTTCGCTTTGGTAATAACGAAATCCAGAGTCACAGACGCGGTTCCCCCGCCGGGGAGTGCGACGGTGAAATAGATAATGCCTGTGCCGTCCTCACTCACAGTGTAAGTGCCGCTATAGCTGATACTCACGATCACTCTTGCGTTGCCGGCGCCAGGTAGATTCACCACCGCAGTGCCTCCGATACTGCCATTTCCGTCGGCATGATACGTCCCCAACAGGCGAGCGGTATTCGCGCCATAAGTGCCGACGACTGCATAGTCGCCTTCCAAGCTAGCCAGGCGATAGGGCGATGGTTTTCTGTTCGCCTCCTGGGCAACAACGGCCGGTGGAGCTGCCATGACAAAGCTGCTTAAGAGGCAGGCTGCGGCGGAAATCAAGCGTCTTCGTGTGTTCGACATAAATCCTCATTCGTATTCGTGTTTTCCGATCGCTCAAAGGCAGCGTTTACGTTGCCCTCAACTCCACAAGCGGAATCGGGTCAGAAAACCGGAAGTAGAAGGGGTAGAATTCTGACAGCGCGAGGCACGGCGGGAGGAGGGGCGAATGGACGCTCGCCAACACGAGGAAATCACACGCTTGCTTCGCGCATGGGTAGATGGCGAGGATAACGCCCTCGACAAACTCATTCCTTTGATTCACGGCGAGCTGCACCACTTGGCGCGGCATTATATGCAGCGGGAGCAGGCGGGCCATACTCTGCAAACAACCGCTTTGGTCAATGAAGCTTATTTGCGGCTGGTGAATGCGCGCGATGTGCAATGGCACGACCGCGTTCATTTTTTCGCGGTATCGGCTCGGATCATGCGGCGCATTCTGGTCGACTTAGCGCGGGCGAAGCGCAATCGTAAACGCGGTGGTGCTGAGCAGCAACTTGCCTTCGACGAGGCAGCGGTGGTCTCTCCGCAGCGAAGCCCGGAACTGCTGGCGCTGGATGAAGCGCTCGAACGGCTCGCTACCTTAAGCCCTCGACAGGCCCGGGTCGTCGAGCTGCGCTATTTCGGAGGGCTAAGCGAAACAGAAATCGGGGAGGTGTTGAAAGTTTCAACCAGAACCGTGCGGCAGGATTGGAGCCTGGCGCGAGTTTGGCTGTACAAGGAATTGCGCGACAGCGAGGCGCCAAGTGACTCCTGAGACATGGGCGCTCGTCGGGCGCCTTTATGAAGCTTCACTTGAGCGGGATGTGGCTGAACGCGCCCCGTTTCTCAGTAACGCATGCGGCGGAAACGAACTGTTGCGACGGGAAGTCGAGTCGTTGTTGATAGCGCAAGAAGAGGCGGGTGACTTCCTCGAAGGGGATGCCGAGAAAGACACTGCCGAATTATCGGCTGCCCAGACCCCGTCCTTGGCCGGCAAAAAGCTGCATCATTACGAGCTTCTGTCACGGCTCGGAACCGGAGGCATGGGCGAGGTATATCGCGCCCTGGACGCAAGGTTAGGTCGGGAAGCAGCCATCAAGATTTTGCCACCCGCGCTTGCCACGGACGCGGATCGGCTGCGCCGCTTCGAGCAGGAGGCCCGCGCAGCTTCGGCGCTAAATCATCCCAACATCGTGACGATCTACGAAACCGGGGAAACGGAGTATGGGCGTTTCCTCGCAATGGAACTGGTGCAAGGCGAAACTTTACGCAGGATCATCCACCTTCGCCCTACGCTCGACCGTGTGATTCTAATCTGCACACAAGTGGCACGAGCCTTGAAGGTGGCGCATGCGGCCAACATCGTTCACCGGGATATCAAGCCCGAGAACCTCATGGTACGGGACGATGGCTACGTGAAAGTGCTTGATTTCGGGCTTGCTCGTTTGATCCCGGCCATGACGGCTCTTACAATGACCCCGCGGGCGGGCGGATCGGCAGGCGAGTTGTATTGTGCGATTACTGACCCAGGCATGGTGATCGGGACGGTTCGCTACATGTCGCCGGAACAGGCGCAAGGTAAGCCGGTTACTGGCCCGAGTGACATCTTTTCACTTGGTCTGGTGATGTACGAACTCGGCACGGGGCAACATCCATTTCGAGCGGAAACAGAATTCGGCACGCTCGATGCGATTCTTTCCGAGGCAGCCCTACCCCCTTCAAGAATCAATGCAGCAGTTCCGGCCGCTTGGGAACAATTAGTTCTTTGGATGCTAGAGAAGAAGGCGGCGTCTAGGCCTTCGGCCGCGGAAGTGGAGAAGGCCCTGGTCGACATCGCTTCCACAAGCAAGCCCGGAATCAACGAAACTTCCTTCCGAACTTCCAAACATACGGTGGGGCGAGCGCTCGAACAAGTGCAACTGAATGCATTCTGGGATACCGCGGCCGCCTCGCATGGGCTGCTGTGTTGCGTTTCGGGAGAACCAGGAATTGGTAAGACGACATTCGTGGAGCGCTTTCTTGCAGGCCTCGCAGCGAATGGCCGCCTGTCCACAGTGGCCAGGGGTCGCTGTTCGGAGCGCCTGGCAGGCACTGATGCTTATTCGCCCTTCCTCGAAGCTCTAGACGCCCTGCAACATGGCTCCAGCAGCGCGGCCGAAAGCATGCGGAGACTGGCTCCGACCTGGTACAGCCAAGTGGCATCCGGCGCAACCAGTGGAACACGCCCAGACCGGCCCCGAGTCGAGCGGGCGTACTCGCAAGAGCGGATTAAACGCGAGCTCGGCTCTTTCCTGCAGGAGCTTACGCGCCGGCAGACCGTTGTCCTGTTGCTGGAAGATCTGCACTGGGCCGATCTCTCGACCGTCGATTTGCTCGCATTCCTGGCAGACCGGATCGCGGGTCTACGCCTCCTGATCATCGTCACGTTTCGGCCATCCGATTTGCTGCTCGCGAAGCAGCATCCTTTTCTGAAACTAAAGCAGGACTTGCAAGCGCGAGGGATCGCTCACGAGATCGCACTCGACTTCCTGAGCCGGCAAGAAGTCGGCGAGTACCTTGCTTTGGAATTCCCGGAACATCACTTGCCGCCCGACGCGGCAGAGATGATCCACGCGAAAACCGAGGGTAGCCCGCTCTTCATGACGGATCTCTTGCGCTATTTTCGGGACCGGCAAATCATTGCGCAGGAAAGCGGCCGCTGGGTACTGGCCCAGCCCCTGCCGGAGATCGAGCGCCACTTGCCTGAGTCAACGCGAGCCATGATCGAACGGATGATTGGCCAGTTGGACGAGCGCGATCGCCGGCTGCTGGTCGCCGCGAGCGTACAAGGCCACGAGTTTGATTCTGCCGTTATTGCGCGTGCTCTCGGGATAGATGACTTGAGCGTTGAGGAACGCTTGCAGGTCCTCGAACGAGTACATCAGTTCGCAATGCTCCTAGATGAGCGCGAACTTCCGGACAAGACGCTCACGTTACACTACCGGTTCACTCATGTCCTTTACCAGAACGCACTCTATGCAACTCTCCAGCCGGCGCGGCGAGTCGCTCTAAGTAAGGCTGTGGCGGAGGCGTTCCTTACTCTGTATGGCGAACAGAGCGCTACGGTGGCCCCGGATCTGGCGCGGCTGTTCGAAGTGGGCCGGAACTTCCTGCGTGCGGCGGAATATTATTTGATTGGGGCGAAAAACGCAAGCCGGATTTTCGCAGCAAGCGAAGCGGCGGCGCTAGCACGGCGGGGATTGTCGGTGATCCAGCCGGCGCCGCAGACGCTTGAGCGCAATGAAATTGAATTCTCGCTCCAGCTCGCGCTAGGAAACGCTCTGCTGGTCGTTCTCGGCTATGGCGCCCCGGAAGTGAGGGAGGTTTACGAGCGAGCTAACGATTTCTGCCACAGAGTCGGTGGACGCGCGCAACTGCTGCCCATCCTGTATGGCTTGTGGATTTCTCATTTGATCCGCGGCGAGCTCGAGCAGGCGCTAGGGTTCGGGAAAGACTTTCTAAATCTCGCCGAGCAAGTTCAATCGCCGGCTCGCATTGTCGGCGAACGGATGGTAGGTTGCCCGCTCTTCTACTTAGGGCAATTAACCCAGGCACGCCCTTACTTCGAGCGTGCGATTTCGATCTATGATCCTGCCCAACACCGGTCGCTCGCGTGGCTCTACGGACAGGAACCCGGTATGACAACGCGTTCCTACCTTGCTTGGACGACGTGGTTCCTGGGCTATCCCGATCAGGCATCCGAGCACAATCGAGAATCGCTGAAGTTAGCGCGGGAGGTGGATCATGCTCTCAGCCTGGGCCATGCGCTCTATTTCGCTGCCATCCACGCCCACTTGCGCCGGGACTGGGAGGAGTTAAGCAAATTGGCCAATGAGCTGGTACTTATGGGTCAAGAGCGGAAGCTGGCCTTCTGGCTGCCTGTTGGAAGGGTGCTGAGTGGCCTGATGATGACGAGAGATGGCGATGGCCTAACGGGAATCAAAGAAATGTGCAGCGGTATCCAGGCTTTGTCAGCCGTCAACACGGCGTTGTGTCTCACAGCGGTTTATCGTCTTCTGGCCGAGGCATATGCCCAATTGCGGCAGACCACGGAAGCGCTCGCCGCGATTCAAACGGCGCTTGATTTGACTCAGCGCACCCGAGAATGCTTCTTCGAACCAGAGCTCCATCGTTACCAAGGCGAACTCCTGCTGCTGCAAGCGGACTGCAATGCGGATAGCAAAGCTGAAGAGTGTTTCCGTCGAGCTGTCGACGTCGCGCGGCAACAAAGCGCAAAATCCTGCGAGCTGCGAGCGAGCACGAGCTTATGCCGGCTTTGGGCGCAGCAAGGTAAACAAGCTGAAGCTTTCGAGCTGCTGGATCCGGTTTGCGACTGGTTCACCGAAGGGCGCGATACCGCCGATTTCAAAGAGGCTCGCATAGTGCTTCAGAAGCTCACATAGCGGGCGCATAGAGCGCGGCCGTAAGCGTTGCGGTTATCTAGGGGTCTCGCCGGAAGGCTTCACCATCTCCACATCGATCGTAATCGTGATGTCGTTACCGATCATCCCTTGAGAACCGGTGATACCGAACTCGGTTCGATTTATGGTGGTGGAGGCCGAAGCGCCCATGTGCATTTTGCCTCGGGGGTCCTTCATAGGCTGGCTCGGGCCATCGATATTGAGTACGACTTCTTTGGTCACGCCATGGATGGTGAGGTCGCCGGTAGCCTTAAGCTTGCCAGGACCTGCCGACTCGACGCGCTTGGATTTGAAGGTGAGCGTTGGATATTTCTGCACGTCCAGGTAGTGATCACTGCGCAGATCGTTATCTCGCATCTCGACACGCGAGTCAACCGAAGCCGCGTCGATGGTCACGTCGATCGAGGACTTCGCGGGATCGGATGGATCGTACTGCACCGTACCGCTCACCTTGGTGAATGTTCCACGAATAGTGGAGATGCCCATGTGCCGCACCGAGAACTGCGCGGCGGAATGCGGCGGATCGAGTTGCCACGTTTCCGTTTGTGCGGCTGCGGTGAGCGTGAGCGCGAGGCAGCCTATAAGAGCGAGAAAACTTTTTTTCATAACAGATTTCAATGGTATACGACGGGAAAAGCGCGATGGTTACGCTTGCCAGGGAAGAAAGTCGTCGACCTCGGCGCGGCGAGGTATCGAAGACTGCGCGCCACGCCGAGTAACCGAGATTGCGCCGGCGGCGTTAGCGAATCGGACGGCTTCTTCGAGCGATCTGCTCTCCGCAAGCGCGACCGCAAGTGCGCCGTTGAACGTATCGCCCGCAGCCGTCGAATCGACCGCCGTCACTGGAAATCCCGGCACCCGGTAAACGGCACCGCGCGTCGCCACGACTGCTCCCAAGCTCCCGAGCTTTAGAATAACCGTGGAAGGACCTCGCTCGAGCAATTCTTGCACCGCTTGTTCGGCATCCGTATAAGACTCGACCTCGCGATTCGACCCGAGCAGGAGCGCCGCCTCGGTTTGATTTGGAGTAAGGAAGTCGACCAAGGCAAGCAGCCCCGAAGGCAAGGCCTGGGCTGGAGCTGGATCGAGAATCGTGATTGCTCCCCGCTCGCGAGCCACACGCAGACAGAGTTCCGTGGTTGCGAGCGGCACTTCAAGCTGGGTCAGAAGAATGGACCCGGATTCGATCGTGTGGACGCGCGCTGCGACAGCATCCGGGGTTAGTTTTCCGTTTGCGCCAGGAGAAATAATAATGATGTTCTCGCCCGTAGGGAGGACGAGAATGGCCGCCGTGCCTGTGGCCACCGCCGACACCTGTATGCCCGAGGTGTCGACGTTTGCTTGCGCGAGGCTCTCTATCAAAATTGGCCCGAACGGATCGTTACCAATCTGACCGATCATCTTCACGCTGCCTCCGAGCAATGCGGCCGCGCAGGCCTGGTTGGCGCCTTTGCCGCCAGGGATGATGCTCAGATCACTGCCGACCACGGTTTCGCCGGGACGCGGGAACCGCTCCACGCGCTGTACCAGGTCGGCGTTAAGACTTCCGACGACAACGATATTGTTTCTAAGATTCATTCGCTAGTTAGTTTTCCTGGTGATGCCCATGGCGCGGTCGTACTTTGCGCTGATTTGGTCCGCCGCGGCGGCCTGGCCTCGCGCCCGGTATGCCTGCCCAAGCAACTGAATCGCCTGCGGGAGAAGCGGGTCCAACTCTACCGCTCGCTTCAGATGCTCCGTGGCGCGCGTAAGCTCGCCTTCTTCGAGCAGTGCGTCGCCCAAATTGACCTCGTAAGGAGGGTAGTCCGGCCGTAGAGCAAGTGCCATTGCAAAGCGCCGCTCCGCTTCCTTCGGCTGCTTCGCTGTCAAAAGAACTGTTCCGAGCTCGGTGAGCGCGGCCGGATCGTTCGCCAGGCTCTTCTCGATACGGTTCAGGGTGCGGTAACCGCGAATGACCTGATCGGGTACGGAGTTTTGGAGCCCTTCGGTGATCAGGGCCAGCGCCAGATTGCGTTCGCGAAACTCCGGGGCAGGTTCACGCCAGGCAGTCAACTCGCCTGGGAGTGACACTCTGCCTTCGGGCTCTGGCCGGCGCGTAATGCGGTGATCGGTGAATGCTGTATGCCCGCCATCTTTAGCCGCGCGCTTCCGCATGTGACAGCCAATGCAATCTTGTCCGGGCGCTGCGTGAGAGACGGAAATGTTTGAGGCGTGACAACCGAGGCAGCGCTCGCGATAGTAAGCCGCCGGCACGAGCGGCTTCTCATGCGGGTCGTGACAAGTTCCGCACCAGAGCTTGCCACCACTGTTGCGTGCACACTGGCTGAGCGCAAGCTGCTCGGAGTGGCTGACCACTTTAATGCCTGACTCGACCGGTGCGGCGACATAGACGGTAAAGACATCTTCGGCTCGCTCACCGGGCCGAAAATCGGCGAGCGTCTTGCCTGGATTCGGAATGCGTATCTCGCCAGCGAGATGGCACTGCTCGCAGATGCTGTCGCGCTCGGCCGAGCTCAGCTTCGCAGGATTGATAATGGACCCCGGCACGGGCCGCTTCAGGTGAGCTTCCGCCGGACCGTGGCAACGATCGCACTGAATCGCAGTGCCTGCGAACGGGGGCGATTGATAGCTGTTCAACGTGTTGGGAATCGGAAGCGGTTTATCTGAATGGCAGGTTAGACACTCGAGCGTGATCGGACGCGAGAAATCCGGGTTCGGCGCTTGTTCATAACCCGGCGCAACGTCCCAGAGCCGGCGAGCCGTGTAGTAAGACATCGGCGATTGAAAGAGATGATCTCCAACCTGGGCCAGGAAACCCACTGCATGGCTGCCCGACCCTATGGCATAGTCGACGCGAAGTTTCTCAGTCTCGCCGGGCCGCTCTAACGATTGCCAGACGCCGGTGTCCCTGGTTCTGCTTTCGAAGCGCGTATTGGAAATCGTGTGCTGGAAGCCGCCATCCGGCGTGGAGTAGGCCTTTGGCCTGCCAAGCGAATGTGCCATGGCGGATTTCGCAAAGCCGTCGACTTCCTTGGGATGGCACCCGGCACAGGTTTGCCCTAGAGCGGCTCTTGCGAGCAACAAAATAAATAGCGTCTGGACAAATTGCAAATTGAGAGCGTAGCAGAACGCACTTGACCAAGTAGTTGTGCTCTTCTCCTTCAAAAGTTTTAGTTTCCGATCACATTTTCGTTGTATCCCGCGATCGAAGGTAATATAATTCCTCAACAGTAGTCGATCTGCAAACGTTTTCGCTGGTAGCTTCAGTACCGGTCGTTATGAGGGGTATACAAATGGAAGTCAGGAAAGTACTGCCACTTGCGCGGTCTTGCGCAGGTTTTTACTTTGCCGCGCTTACTTTTTGGCTGTTTGCCGCAGGTTCAGCCAACACGGCGAAAGCCCAAACACTGAGCAGCATCAATGGTACAGTCACCGATTCGAGCGGTGCAGTCGTCGCGAACGCCAAAGTGACCGTGAAAAATGATGCTACCCAGATCTCGAAAGAGGCCGAGACGAGTTCCGCGGGAACGTATACTGTCACGGATCTCATTCCTGGCACCTACACCGTAACCATTGACAGCCCGGGGTTTCAATCCTCCGAGCACAACGGGGTCGGGGTGAATGTAGGAAGAGCTTCGACGGTGGACGCCGTATTGCAACCTGGCAACACCCAGCAGACGGTTACTGTTTCCGAGAGCGCGATCACGCTCGATACCTCCGCTCCCAGCCTTAATACGACGATCGAAAACAAAGTCGTGCAAGAACTGCCAAACCAAATCACCGGCGGCCGCGGCCGTCAGATCGACAACTTCATTTTCCTCGCACCGGGCGTAACGGGCGACACGTTTAGCCATCGAATCAACGGGGGAGTCGATTTCCAGAATGAGGTGGTTTTCAACGGCATACCCATGGCTCAGTCCGAAACCCAAGGGTTTCAGACCATTTGGAATCCGCCTTTCGAACTCGTGCACGAGTTCAATGTCCTCCGTTCGTCTTTCTCTGCTCAGTACGGGCTGGCCCAGGGCGTAATCACGTATCAAACGGCCTCAGGGACTAACCAGCTCCACGGCGACGGCTTCGAAATCATCCGCAACAGCTTCTTCGACGCCCGCGGCGCTTACAATCCCACGGTCCCGGTCGACCATGAAAACAACTACGGCTTTAGTGTCGGCGGCCCGGTAATCATTCCCAAACTGTACAACGGGAAGAACCGGACCTTTTTCTATGTGGCTGCGGAATGGTTCCGCCAGAATCAGGGCCAAACAGGCTTCTTTTCGCTGCCGACTGCCGCGGAAAAGGCGGGGGATTTCAGCGCTCTGGTCGATTCCAGCGGAAAGCAGATTACCATTTTCGATCCTAGAGCTAGTCAACCGGGCAGTTGCAATGCCGGCGGCAATACGCCGGGAACGCCCTTCCGGGGAAACATTATTCCGCAGGCCTGCTTCAGCCCGACTTCCCAGAGCCTCTTGCAATACATGCCCAATCCCAGCTTTCCGGGCTTCACTAACAACGAATCAAACCTTGTCGCCCCTATCCCGGTACGGCAAAATCCCTGGGGCTTTACTATTGACGAAAACCTTACCGACAAGCAGTCGGTCCATTGGGCCGAGTGGCGTGATAAACAGACCTCGTATGGAGGCGCTGGAACCCCCGGCGGTGCTGCTCTCCCGGCCGGTAATCCCTTGGCTTTTTACACGTATTTCCCGGATCTCGGCACGGTCTTCATTCTCAATTATTCCTACACCATCAACCCGCATTTGGTGATGACTGCCGGAGCTAGCTGGCTGGGAGAATTGAATTTCCAGATACCCAGCCGGACAGGTACCCAGCCTGTCTTACCCGCGGCGCCTGGCGCTCCAATCGTTCCAGGAATCAACTTCAGTGGTCCGCTCGCTCCTAGCACCTTTGGATCCTCGAATACTGATTCCATCAACCGAAAGCTGGGGATCGTGATCGAAAACAATTTTCTTTGGATTCACGGCAAGAACACCTTCAATATCGGCTGGGAGTTCCGCCGAACTTACCAGGACGACAACGAATGCCAGCAGTGCGCCGGAAATTTCAACTTCAGCAACAACGAGACCGCGGACCCTCTTAATCTAAGCAACACCGGTAATGCCTTTGCCAGTTATCTGCTCGGCACCGTCGACCACGCAAACCGGACGGGTTCACAGGAACTCAGGCTGCGCAACAACGATGTTTCCAGCTACATCCAGGACGACATCAAGATCAATCCGCGGCTCACAGTGAACATAGGCGTGCGGTGGGATGTGATGGTGCCGTTCCAGGAAGTGAATAACCTGATCGTCTATTTCGATTCAAAAATTCCGAACCCTGGCGCCGGCGGCATACCCGGCGCGGCCACGAAATTCGGTTATTGCATGGGCTGTGCGGCAACCGACCGCGCCTTCATCCACTGGAATCACTTCAGCCCCAGAACCGGCTTTTCTTACGAGCTGAACCGCAAAACGGTGCTGCAGGCTGGCTTCTCGGTGAACTATCTCAATGGTGGCGCGTACGAATACGGCATCAGCAAGGTAGCCGTTAATTACGGCAACCTGCTGCTCGGCTCGTTCACCCGAAACTCGACGGGTTCGACAAACCCCGGCTTCGGTTCCTGGAACAACACCATTCTTCCGGATCCGGCACCCACTCCCTTTAGCCCCTCATTAGGAATTGGAACCACCATCAATGGTTTCGACCCCAATTTCGACGGTGTTGCTCCGTATGACGCGGTTTGGAACATCGGCATTCAGCGCGAGCTGCCATTCAACATGTTTTTGACGGCCAATTATACCGGGAACCGCGCCAACCGGCTGCCTTCGGCACTCAATCCGGTCGACCAGGTTTCGCCGGTGTATCTCGCCCAGTTCGGCCCTTTGCTCGGGCAGCCCTATGCGACGGTAGGGCCGCGCCTCGGAGTTGGCCTTCCCTACCCGACATTTCTCAGCGACTTTCCAACTGCCACCCTGCAACAGGCGTTGCGGCCCTACCCGCAGTACGCAAATATTTTCAACAACTTCGATATGAATGGATCATCGCTTTACAACGCAATGCAGATCCAGCTGCAGAAGCGTTACACGAACGGTCTCAGTTTCCTGGTCTCTTACAATCTGTCGAAGATGATGTCGAACACGAACTCCGGATTCACCTCGTTTGCCTCTCCTTCGCTGAACAAAAACAATCAGAAAGCTGAATGGTCGATTGACAACAATGACCGGACCAACATCATCAGCATCGCCGCTACCTACGAATTGCCGTTCGGCAAAGGAAAGCCGTTCCTGAATAGTAAGGGCGCTGTTGTCAATGCACTCGTAGGAGGATGGCAGATCAGCCCGCTTCTTCAGTACGGAACCGGGACTCCGCTTTTCAGCAGCGGCAATCTTGGCGCCGTATACGTCACCGGTGATCCGCTAGGCAACAATAACTGTACTCCTTGCAACAGGGCGAATGTCGTTCCGGGGGTTCCTCTGCAATTTTCGTACCTCAATGTATACAAGGGATTGCCGGTAATCAACAAAGCCGCCTTCACAGACCCCGGGCCGTGGGTGCTGGGCAACGCACCTCGTGTTCTCGGCGGCTTACGAAATCCCTTCCAGTACAACGAGAACCTGGCTGTGGCGAAATACTTCTCGATCGGTGAGCACGTCAAACTCAAACTGGAAATGCAGTATTTCAACATTTTGAATCGCGTTGTGTTCGGTAGCCCCGACCAAAACTTTAACGATGCAACCTTCGGGCAGGTGATCAACAATCAAAACAACAAACCGCGCCAAGGGCAAGCATTGATGCAACTCAACTTCTGAGCTTAAACGGGCAAACCGAATCCAAAGCAGAGCCATCGCACGCCGGGCTAGCCCGCACGCTCGGCACATGGCAGTTGTGGGGCATCGCGGTCGGCCTGGTCATCTCGGGCGAGTACTTCGGCTGGAGCTATGGCTGGGCAAGTGCCGGAACGCTCGGGTTCATCTGCACTTCGTTGTTCGTCGCGGCGATGTACGCGACGTTTATCTTCAGCTTTACCGAGTTGACCACCGCGATTCCGCAGGCGGGTGGACCGTTCGCCTATACGCGCCGCGCCTTTGGTGCGCTTGGCGGATACTTTGCCGGAGCAGCAACAATCGTCGAGTTTGTGTTCGCACCGCCGGCGATTGCGCTGGCGATCGGCGCGTACGTGAACGTGCAGTTTCCAGGCGTCGCGGCGAAAACACGTCGCGTTCGGAGCTTATCTCGTCTTCATGCTGCTGAATATTGCCGGCGTGCAGGTGGCGGCTACTTTTGAATTGCTGGTAACGCTGCTGGCGATCGGCGAGCTGCTGGTCTTTATGGGTGTAGTCAGTCCCGGTTTTTCGTGGAGTAATTTTACCGCGCACGGCTGGGCCGGCGCGAACCAATTCAGCGTGCATTCCCTTCCCGGCCTGTTCACTGCGATCCCGTTTGCAATCTGGTTCTTTCTGGCGATTGAAGGCGTTGCCATGGCGGCGGAAGAAGCAAGAGATCCGGACCGGTCTATTCCCATCGCGTACATCGCGGGCATTCTCACGTTGGTGCTGCTTGCCCTGGGCGTGATGCTGTTCGCAGGCGGCACGGGCGACTGGCGCAAGATTGCCAACATTAACGATCCGCTGCCGCAGGCCATGAAGGTGGTGGTGGGCGCGAAGAGCGGCTGGCTGCACATGCTGGTGTGGCTCGGACTGTTTGGGCTGATTGCGTCATTCCATGGAATCATTCTGGGCTACTCGCGGCAGATTTTTGCGCTGGCGCGCGCCGGCTATATGCCGGTATACCTCGCCAAGCTGCATCCGCGCTTCAGAACACCCTACCGCGCCATCCTGGCAGGCGGGCTGGTTGGCATCGCCGCCATTTATAGCGACAGTTGGATCACGTTTGGCGGCCAGACCCTAACCGCTAACATCGTGGTGATGTCTGTCTTCGGCGCTCTTTCCATGTACATGGTGAGCATGCTTGCGCTATTCCGGTTACGGCGCGTGGACCCTGGAATGAGTCGGCCCTTTCGCGCGCCGTGTTATCCACTTTTTCCAGCGATCGCGCTGGCATGCTCGGCGATTTGCATGGCCAGCATGGTTTACAACTACCCATTGCTTGGGGCGCTGTTTGCGGTGCTGCTTACTCTTGGCTATCTTTATTTCAGGCTGACCGCCGGCGGCCGGACAGAGATGAGCGTCACCGAAGCATGGCCTACCGGAGTGTAGCGGGCGCGCGCGCGTACATTTTCGACAATCTTCGCGTACTGCTCGCAAAGGCCAGTCCGGCGCGATCGGGCGACGAACTGGCCGGGATCGCGGCTGCATCCGAAGAGGAGCGGGTGATGGCCAAAAGGGCGCTGGCCGACGTTCCGCTGACGCGTTTTCTGGAAGAAGAATTCGTGCCGTACGACGCGGATGAGGTTACGCGGCTCATCATCGATGCGCACCAGGCGCAAGCGTTTGATCCGATTCGCCATTTGACAGTTGGCGGCTTCCGGGACTGGTTGCTGAGCGATGAAGCAGATAGCGCAATACTCTCGCGGATAGCGCCCGGACTAACACCCGAAATGGTTGCCGCTGTTTCCAAGCTGATGCGCAATCAGGATCTGATTCTGGCGGCGCAGAATTGCCAGGTGGTAACGCGCTTCCGCAACACCATCGGGCTTCCGGGACGCATGTCGGTACGGTTGCAGCCGAATCATCCGCTCGACGACCCGAAGGGAATTGCCGCATCGATTGTCGACGGATTGCTTTATGGCTGCGGAGACGCGGTCATCGGCATTAATCCCGCAACGGATCGCCTGTCGACCGTGGTCAGCCTGCTTCGCATGCTCGACGAATTTAGGATTCGTTATCGCATTCCAACGCAGAGCTGCGTGCTGACGCATGTAACAAATACCATCGCCGCAATCGAGGGGGGCGCGCCGGTGGATCTGGTATTTCAATCGATCGGCGGCACGGAGAAAACCAACACGAGCTTCGGCGTGAACTTGAGCCTGCTCGGGGAAGCGCAGGCGGCGGCGCTCAGCCTGGACCGAGGCACGGTGGGTAACAACGTCATGTATTTCGAGACTGGGCAGGGCAGCGCGCTTTCAGCGGACGCGCATGGCGGCATTGATCAGCAGACTTGCGAAGCGCGCGCCTACGCGGTCGCCCGCCATTTCGACCCCCTGCTGGTCAATACGGTGGTCGGCTTTATCGGGCCTGAGTACTTGTACGACGGCAAGCAAATCATTCGCGCGGGCCTGGAAGACCATTTCTGCGGCAAGCTGCTGGGGCTTCCGATGGGCTGCGACGTTTGCTACACGAACCATGCCGAAGCCGATGGCAACGACACCGATACCTTGCTCACTCTGCTGGCGGTGGCGGGAGTGAACTTTGTGATGGGCGTGCCGGGCGGGGACGACGTGATGTTGAACTATCAAAGCACATCCTTTCATGACGCACTGTATATCCGGCGCGTACTCGGGAAGAAGTGCGCACCCGAATTCGAAGAATGGCTGAGCATGCCGCACGCTGCGGCGAATCTCGGAAGCGCATGGCTGATTGGGAGCAACTGAAGCGCTTCACTCCGGCTCGCGTCGCTCTAGGCCGAACAGGCGCGAGCTTGCCGACCGAAGCGCTGCTCGACTTTGAATTAGCGCACGCCAAGGCACGGGATGCTGTTCATGCGGTTCTACACGTCAGCGAGATCGCTGCGGAAGTAGAGGCGCTTGGCTGGAGAACGATGCGCGTTCAAAGCGCTGCACGCGACCGTACGGAGTATCTCCCTCGGCCTGACCTGGGCCGCCGCTTGAATCGGGGACAGGCTACGCTTTCGCTTTCCCAGATTCATCCGGGACCCGAAGTGCTGTTCGTGATCGCGGACGGCCTGTCGGCTCTCGCGGCCGAGAGACATGCTGTGCCATTGCTCGCCTCGCTGAAACCCTGCCTCGCTGGCTGGCGAGTTGGCCCGGTCGTAATCGCTGAGCAGGCCCGGGTTGCTCTCGGGGATCCGATCGGAGAAAGTCTGGGCGCCGAAATCGTGGTGATGCTGATCGGCGAACGGCCCGGACTGAGCGCTCCCGACAGCTTGGGCGTCTACGTTACCTATGGCCCGCGCGTGGGGCGGTTGGATGCCGAGCGCAACTGCTTGTCCAATATACGCCCGCAAGGACTGACTTACGAGCTGGCCGCGTATCGTCTGCTGCATCTGCTCGAAGCCGCTCGGAGCTTGCGCTTGACCGGTGTAGCGATCAAAGATGAGAGCCACAATCCGCCTGTTACATTGGCCTAAACGATGCAGCTTGAATTAACGACCTTTGCGTCCGCGGCAATCACCCTCATTGCGGCGATCAGCGTGAGCGCCCAGGAGAAACCGCCAGCTCCGCCGCCTGAGGATTACGTAAAGGCTCACTACACCAAATACGAATTCCGCATTCCTGTGCGCGATGGCGTACATCTTTTCACGAGCGTTTACGTCCCTAAAGACCAGTCGCGACTTTGGCCGATTTTGATGGACCGCACGCCCTACTCAGTCGCTCCCTATGGCGAGGATGTTTATAAGCCTAAGCTGGGACCGAGTGACGAGTTCGAAAAGGCCGGCTACATCTTCGTTTACCAGGACGTGCGCGGGCGGTACGAATCGGAAGGCAAGTTCGTCGAGATGCGTCCGCACATCGACAAGAAGTCAGGACCGAACGATGTGGACGAATCGTCGGACACCTACGACACGGTCGAGTACCTGCTCAAACATGTGCCGGGCAACAACGGGAACGTAGGGATCTGGGGCATCTCGTACCCGGGCTTTTACACTTCGGCGAGCATCATCGATTCCCATGCGGCGATCAAAGCGGCGAGCCCGCAAGCTCCTATGACCAATCTCTTCCTGGGTGACGACGCGTATCACGGAGGCGCGTTCATGCTGGCGGCGAATTTCGGATTCTACACTTCCTTCAAGCCCTTTGCCGAGCCCGGTAAGCCGCCCAAAGTGCGCGTGCCTTTCGATATGGGAACACCGGATGGCTATGCTTTCTACTTAAAGGCAGGTCCCACGAGTAACCTCGACAAGGTTTACCTGAAGAGCGAGAACCCGCTCTTTTCGGACCAGCTCTATCACGATACCTTCGATAGTTACTGGAAAGCGCGTGATCTTTCTCGGCACATGCACAACATCCATTGCGCGGTGATGACGGTAGGCGGTTGGTACGACGCCGAAGACCTTTCCGGGCCGTGGCGAACGTATCGCGCAATCGAGAAGGACAATCCCGGCACGCCGAACACGATTGTGGAGGGCCCTTGGGTGCATGGCGGATGGGCAGGCGGCGATGGCGATCGTCTAGGCGACGTCGAGTTTCACGCGAAGACCGGCGAGTTCTTCCGAAAAGAGATACAGTTTGCCTTTTTCGAGTTCTATCTAAAAGGCAAAGGGCAGGCTCCGCCCGAGGCTTACATGTTTGAGACTGGGACAAATGTCTGGCGCAAGTACGATCAATGGCCGCCCAAAGGCGCCGCGCCGAAGATGCTTTATTTTCAAACAGGCGGCAAGCTCGGATTCGATCCGCCTACCGCCAACGGAAATCAGGCTTACGATCAATACGTCAGCGATCCCGCCCGCCCTGTTCCTTTTGCTGACTACACTACCGATACCGTGCCGCAACGATATATGGTGGACGATCAGCGTTGGGCTGCGCGGCGGCCGGACGTCCTGACTTATATGACCGATCCGCTGAAGGAAGATGTGACCATTGCCGGGCCGATCTCGCCCAGATTGAAGATTTCCTCGAGCGGTACCGATTCGGATTTTGTCGTGAAGCTCATCGATGTGTATCCGGACGACTATCCCGATGCGCCCGACGCCACCTCAGGCAATAAGCGCATTTTGGGCGCGCCGCCGCTGCACATGGGCGGCTATCAGCAACTGCTGCGCGGAGAGCCGATGCGGGCGAAGTTTCGTTCCAGTTGGGAGAAGCCCGAGCCGCTCTCGCCGGGCAAAGTAACCGAGGTCGATTTCGAGATGCCGGATCTCGACCATACTTTCCGCGCCGGGCACCGCATTATGGTGCAGGTTCAGAGCTCGTGGTTTCCGCTGGTGGATCGCAATCCGCAAACTTTCGTCGACATTCCGGGCGCTAAGCCCGAGGACTTCAAGGCGGCGACGGAACGTGTGTTTCGTGGCGCAAATGCAGCCAGCGGCGTGGAAATCCTGGTTTTGCCGCAGCCGTGATGTACGGGGTATTTGACGCTCGAAAATACGCCGTACTGCCAAGACGGGACTAAGGCAACGTATTCCCGCAGGCGACCCACTTCAAACATAGGAATTTACAAGCAGTCTCCTGGAAGACGGGACGTCGTGACACCCCTCATAGTTTTTTCCAGAATCTAACCGAGGCCAAAAGGGGCAGCTCAGTGCCCTGACTTCTCGCAGTACGCCTAGCTCTCCTGTGTCTTGCGGCTCCCGTGCCTTTCAGCCGAAACTGCATTCATGCACGGACATTCCGTGCTGAATAAATTTAATCGGAGGTTAGGAACGCAATGCGTTTTTCTAAATCAATTCTTATTACAGCGGCAGCTGCCTTGTTACCACTCGTCAGCCAAGCTACTCCAGTCACGCCGAGTCCGACACTGTCGGTGGCCGACTTAACTTTTAATACCTTTACCTGCAGCCTCAGCAAAGGAGGAGCTTTTGCTGATCCCAGCAGCTGTGGCCAGATTAATGTGAACACAATCACGCAGCCAGGGAATGGGATTCAAATCTCGAGTGGCTTCGTGGCGGCACTCGGTTCATTCGACGATGCCGTCCTCACGTACAATGTCTCTTCTAAATCGGGCATCGGCGTAGTTGGACTGGATTTCAACGGGACCTTCGAAGGATTAGCCGTTTCGCAGGTGACAGAAAGCGTTTTCAGCGGAAACAACCTTGTCGGTTTCGCTAAGGTTAGCTGTGATCCTGCTGCGTGCAACCGCACTGACGATATCCTGCTCAATGGTGACTACAGCAATCTGCACATTGAAAAGGACATTATGGTATCAGCGAGCCTCGGTGAAGCGGATATTAGCATCGTCGACCAGACCTTCGCCACTGCCCCCGAACCGGCTTCCTTCGCGATGCTCGGTCTCGGTCTCCTCGGCGCCGGTTTGCTCCGCCGCAAGAAAGCCGTGGAAGCATAAGCTGAATCGGAACATCGCCTCACCCTTCCAAAACTGCCACCAAGGCCACTGGCTCGCCAGTGGCCTTCGTGCATTTACAGACTTCCAAATGGCATGCGTGAACTTGTCTACCCCCGTTGCTATACTTCGGTTGCGTTTTCAAATTACGGGAGCAGGATGCGAAGGAAAGTTACAGTTATTGGCGCGGGCAATGTGGGCGCCAACACGGCGCAAAAGATCGCTGCCAAAGAACTGGCGGACGTAGTTATCGTCGATGTCGTGGACGGCGTTCCACAAGGGAAAGGGCTCGACATGCTCGAGTCCGCGCCGATCGAAGGTTACGATGTCCGGATTACCGGCGCGAACGGTTACGAAGAGACCGCTAACTCCGATATCGTCGTCATCACGGCTGGCTTTCCCCGCAAGCCCGGCATGAGCCGCGACGATCTCCTGCTGGCGAATTACGAAGTTGTAAAGAGCGCTACCGAACAGGCGGCCAGACATTCGCCGAATGCGATTCTCATTCTGGTGACTAATCCTTTGGACGCGATGTGCTGGACCGCGCTGAAGGTCTCTGGTTTTCCACGTGAGCGCGTGATCGGCATGGCGGGCGTGCTCGATACGGCTCGTTTCCGCACTTTTATCGCGGAAGAACTGGGCGTATCCTTTGAGAACGTGACCGCGATGGTGCTCGGCGGCCACGGCGACACTATGGTTCCGCTCGTTCGCTTCACGAACGTCAGTGGCATTCCGCTTTCTGAACTGACGGATCAGGCAACCATTGACCGCTTGGTGCAGCGCACGCGGGATGGCGGCGCGGAAATCGTCAAGTATCTCAAAACCGGCAGCGCCTATTACGCCCCTGCCGCCTCCACGGTAGAAATGGTGGAATCCATTCTCAAAGACAAGAAGAAAGTCTTGCCTTGCGCGGTCTACCTGAAAGGCGAGTACGGCTTGAACGAGCTATTTGTCGGTGTTCCGGTCAAGCTGGGCAAGAGCGGCGTCGAGAAGATCTATGAGATCAAGCTCGAGGACAGTGAGAAAGCAGCTTTAAACAAAAGCGCTCAGGCAGTTGAGGAACTGGTCTCGGTGCTAAAACAGAAAACGCAATAGCTTCCCTGAAGCATATGCCGGCTACGAATTCTGTCAATCGCGCTCGCGCGAAGAGAGGAAAACCTCAGATCGATCCGAAATACGCTAACTTCGGCATGAAGTTGGCTCCTTCAAAGATTCATCGGTGGGGCGTGTACGCCAGCGAGCCCATCCCGGCAAATCGCAAGGTGATCGAGTACACGGGCGAGAAGATCAGCCGCAAAGAAACCAAGCGCCGCGCAGCATCGACCGATTTGATCTACCTTTTCACGCTCGATGCTTACTGGACAATCGATGGGTCGGCAGGGGGTTCTGGAGCGGAATACATCAATCACTGCTGCGATCCAAATCTGGCGGCCCGCATTGTTAAAGGCCACATCCTCTATATGAGCCTTCGTTCTATCAAGCGCGGCGAAGAGCTCACCGTGGATTACCATTTCGACAAAAAGGTGAAGCGAGTTCCCTGCCGGTGCGGCGCGCTCAAGTGCCGGGGCACGATCAACCTGATCGATTGACGGCCTTGTTCTCTCGCGGACTCCGCAGTCTTCTATGTAAGTACCCCAACTTTGGTACCAGAGAAAAATTAATCTTCACGATCACTCAAATTCGACAACAGTTCTGCCGATAAGGAGTCTAAGGCAGCTTATGAATTTGGAAATAGCAAGGCGCAGGAAAGTCGTCTCGATTTGTGAAATCCAGCCGCTTACCGTTTTCGGCTTAGAACACCTGCTGGCATCCACGAATGACCTCGCGTTCGGGTCCCACAGTAATTCTCCGGCCGATTGGAAAATCGGCCCGAATGCAGACCACACCGATGTTTTGATCATCGACAAAGGGCTTGGAGCCACGATGGTCTTGGATACGTTGAGCCAGTTGCCCGTGCAGCAGGGCTTGTCGCGTTCTACAATTCCGGCGGTGGTGGTGTGGGGCATGTCGATAACGGAAGCAGAAGCTCTCCGCTTCCTGCAAGCCGGCGCCAAAGGGATAATCCGTAAATCGGCGGACAACTCAACCGTCCTCTCTTGTTTGCGGTGTGTCGCTCAAGGGCGCAGCTGGATGCAGGATTCGGTCTTCCGCGACGTCTCGGCCCATGAAATGCAGATCCGTACCGACCTGACTCCTCGAGAGCGCCAAGTTATGGAATTGGTGGAGCAAGGTTTCAAGAACCGCGAGATTGCGCAGGAACTAGGCATTCGGCCAGGTACAGTCAAGATTCACCTCAAACACATTTTTGAAAAGACCGGGGTGCATGGGCGGCACGGGCTCGCCCTCAACGGACTTCGCCAAAAGGGAATAATTTCGTTGCTGGCTTCGTAGCAGCTTCATTGGCACCGTTACATCCGGTTGTTCAAGCGAAGCGACTAGATCTTTTGGAATCCGGGGAATGTGTGTTCCGAAGCCAGCTGACGAAGAGCGGATTCTGGGGAGTAGGCGAACAGGTTATCGGCCGCCCAAGCGCCAATTCCCAACCTTCCCTGGTCCCCGACCCCGTTAATCGGCCGTGCTCTGCTAATTGCGCCTCATAAATGCAAGCACAACATCGCACCTCAATCCATTCCGATCATTCACTTGGCAATCTGCCGTAAGCGCGTCCTTATACCGCCGCATCACTGACTCCGTTTTTTCCATCTGCCGCGCAGACTTAGGATTGTATGGCGTTAGCCGGTACCCCTCCGGAGTCTCGGTCATACATTATTGAAGTCGCCGTTCTTGATGTCTAGTCTCCCGGTGACCTCCCCCGGGGCAGCGTGACACCTGTTGAATTGCCATCACTGCGCCCTTAATATTCGCCGAAAGTCCTTTCGTCTGTACATGAGTCTCAACACCGCGAGTCGTCATGTGCACTTGGCTAGAACAGTATTTGCTTGACTACGTGGCGTAAAAAAGGCGAAGATCATCTCGGAGACGTTCTATGCAGCAGTTCGTTCGGTTAACCGGCATCGCAAGACTCGCCAGTGAGGGTTCACTCGTATCAGAGAAGCGCAATGTGGAGTACCGCAGTCTGCCTACTCGTAAGTGGCTGAATCGCTGCGATTCCAACCGCGTTCCCTTCAACTGGACGATCAATCCGTATCGTGGCTGCGAGTACGGCTGCAAATACTGCTATGCCCGCTTCACTCACGAATTTTTGGAAAGGTCCGAGCCGGATGCTTTTGAAACCGAGATCTATGCTAAAGACTGGAATGACCAAAAGTTTCGCGAAGAGCTGAAGAGCGTCAAGCCGGGCCAAGTGGTAGGCATAGGTACCGCCACTGACCCTTATCAGCCGGCGGAGCGCAGATTCAACCTCACCCGGCATTTGCTCGAAGCAATGGAAGGTGTTCACGGCATATCGATCTTCATTACAACCAAATCGAACTTGGTCGCGCGCGACGCCACACTGCTGAAGAAACTGAGTGAGAACAACGAACTCCGGGTCACCTTAACCGTGACCAGTATGAATTCCGAATTGGCCCGGCTTACCGAGCCGTTCGCGCCCAGGCCGGATCTACGCATGAAAGCCGTAGCAGAACTCGTCAGGGCTGGCATTCACGCCGGCGTAATCGCCAGTCCGGTGCTGCCGCTTATTACCGATTCCGAAGAAAATCTCGGGAAGGTCGCGCAAGCTGCAAAAGACGCTGGAGCAGATCAGTTCGGCGCTAATGTGCTCTTCCTAAAACCATCGGCGCAGCGCGTGTTTTTCCCGTTCATCGAGAAGAGCTTTCCCCAACACCTCGCACGCTACAGCCGCGGCTACGCCGGCCGAGCATATTTAGATGGCGCATACCCGGACAAAATTCGCCAGCGGGTGAGTGAAATAAGGCAGCGAGTTGGGATCGCAAGGCGCGATCTGGAGCGCACAAATCCGCCTCGTCAGCAGAGTTCGCAATTGCTGCTGTTCTGAGCCGGATAACGCTATCTGACCGGTTCGAGGCTTTTACGGCTTTTCACAACCTGCAGAATCGCGGGCACTAGAGAGACGACAATGATCAGCAGCACCACTTTTTCAAAGTTATGCCGGATTACCGCAACGTTTCCCAGCAGATACCCCAAGGTGATCATTGAAGCAACCCAACCAATCGCGCCAAACACGTTGAATGCCAGGAAGCGGGTGTACCGCATTTTGCCCACGCCGGCGATGAACGCGGCGAACGTCCGAATGATCGGGACGAACTTCGCATAGATGATTGTTTTGCCGCCGTGGCGCTCGTAAAACCTATGCGTTCGGTCCAGATATTCCCGCCGAAAAAGGCGTGATTTCGTGTTCTTGAATAAGGAATAGCCGAGCGTGGTTCCCAGCAAGAAGCCAATTCCGTCTCCGAGTATGGAAGCGGCGGCCAACATGACGATCATGGCACCTACTGGCAGCTTTCCCGCCCCCGCCACAATCCCAACTGTGAACAGCAGCGAATCGCCCGGAAGAAAGAAGCCGATCAGCAAACCGCTCTCGGCAAAAACCACAGCAAACAGGGCCAGGTAGCCGATCCAGCCGTTGAGCACCGTCGAGAGCAGGCGTATCAATTGGTCGGGGTCGGTCAGGCTGCGAATGAACTGTAGAGTTTCGTGGAGCACGTGGATTTGAGTGTTGTTCTCTATCCCTGCTGATAGGAGCTAATGATGCGGCTAAGGGTGGCTTGATTGATCTTGATCTTGCCGCGCCGTCTCAGGTCGCTGACTACGCTGTCCCTGAAGAGCGGTTGCTGAACCGATTGCCGCTGCTGCTGCAAGCTTTGTACAATCGCAGCTTTGTTCGCCGCGAACTGGCCCATGTCCGCCGGAATGCGCTCGGAAACTCGGCACACGAACTGGCCCGAGGAAGCCGCAATTGGTCCGACGATATCGCCAACGTTTTCTTTGAAAGCTGCCCCTAGCAGCGAAGCCGACCCGATGCCTTCCGCCGCCCCGTCTACTGTGAACGGTGCTGCCGGCTTCACGCTCAGGCCGTAGCTCTTAGCGACCGCTTCCAGGCTTTCTCCCTTGCGGGCCCGGTCCGCCGCTATCTTCGCGGCTTCCTGAGCAAGCCTCTGCGATTCCGCGTCAGTGTATCTCTTAAGTACATCACCTTCGACCGAGGCATAATCCGCATCGCGCGGAGGAAATACGTTCGTAACCACCGCGAAGGCCGCTCTACCCTGGGCATCCATATTCGTGATATCGGTCACGGTGTTCTTGCTTGCCGCGAAAATGGCATTCGTCAGCTCCGGCTGCGTATTAGTCTCAGGCAACGCCGTGCCGGTGGTCACGTTGTCGAGTTTGAAAAACTTCAAGCCGTATTTCTTGGCTATTGCCTCTGCCTGGCCCGGGTTGCGCGCAATCTCTGAGTGCGCGCTATCGATCGCCTTCTTCAAGTTGTCAGCCGCGACTTGCTTCTTTGCGTCAAGCAAGAGTTGCGGCTTCACTTCATCGAACGTCTCCGTGTGGGCTGGTTGCTTTTCTTCCGTTTGAATGATGTGATAGCCGTACTCGGTTTCAATGAGCCCGCTCGTCTCGCCTATGCTTTGAGAAAACGCCGTCTTTTCGAAATTAGGAACTGTCTGTCCCCGAGTGATCCAGCCGAGTTCCCCGCCCTTTACCGCGGTTCCCGTATCGTCTGAGTCCTTCTTTGCCAGCTCCGCAAAATCGGCCCCATGCTGTAGCTGTTTTAAGACGTCTTCCGCCTTCCCCTTCAACTTGGCCGCTTCCTCTTTAGACTTTCCTTGGGTCTTGATCAGAATATGGCGGACTCTGACCCGCTCCGGAGTCCGATAGCTATCCAAATTTTCCTGATACTGCTGCTGAAGCCGCCCATCGGAGACGTTCGCCGCCTGGATAAAGTCCGCGTTCGAGCCGACCACCAGGTTCAGATCGCGCTTTTCGGGGGTGCGGAACAGAGCGCGATTTTTTTCGAAGTAAGCTTTCACAGCCGACGGGTCCTTGTTGACCCTGGAAGCGAAGTCCTTGCTTTCAAATTGAATGTATTGCAAACCGATCTTCAGATTCTTGCGCTGATACTCCGCCCGGGCATCCTCATCCGAGACGATCAGCGACTGCAATTCGGCATTCTCCAGGCGAGCGCCCAAAATTGACTCCCGCTGCTCTTTCTCGAAATCGGATACTGTCATGCCCTGCTGGGCCAAAATCGATTGATAGATCCGGAGGTCGAATTTCCCTCCCAAGGCAGGCGCCACCTCGGCCTGAATTTTGTCGCCCAACTCCTGATCGGACACGTTCAAGCCCATTTCTCGGGCTTTAAAGGCCATAGCCTTCGACTCGATCATCTGGTTCACAATCGACGGCACGTACATGGCAAGAAGCCCCTTGGGCAGATTGGCCTGCCCCCGGGTCACCCGTTGCACGGCGCGATCGAGGTCCGCGGTAGTTACTTTTTCATCCCCCACCGCTGCGATGACATTTTCCCCCGCCGCGCTAGGGCCGCCAGGACCGCCCGGAATTAAGTAGATAAGCATCGATGCTGCGACGAGAACGAGCAAGACGCCGAGGAGAATGCGCACACCTTTCTCCCGGCTGCGGAAAAGATCGAACATAAATGTAAGCTGGAAACTCCTACAGAGAACTTCTTATGCGGCTAAAGCTTCGCACTAGCGAGCGGATCGCCTTCTGACAGTATAACTTTCCGAGCTGGCAGAGCGAAGGGGCTAAATCGCTCCTGCCGATGCCGCACCCTTTTTTTCGGTTCCAGATGTTCCAGGAACACATAGAAGGTGGCTCCGGAACACCGAACCCGTGCGGTACACTCATGGAATCGGGGCCGCCGACCCTCTCCACTTGCACTCCTTCGGCGCGAGCTCGGATGAGCAACCCAGGGCCGACAGCTTACCTTGCGGTTCTCGGGGGCGAAATCTCAAATTTCACCTTCTCCAAATGCCGTCCGAATTTGAGCTCGATCGCCTCCGGTGAAGGGGTGTTGCGGCCGCCGGGCCAATAGAAAATCTCTCCTCCGTGTGCCGGATTGAAAACCAAACGATATTTGCTGGCGGCAATTGCGGAAGAGAAAACGTGCCGTTACCTGTTTCTTCTCCAGGCGACCTAACGTGGGTACTGGCCCATTGAGCTCCTGCGGGGTCGAAGGGTCGAAGAGTGATGAAGCGTGGCACCCCTTGGCCATCTGAATCGACGACCTTTCCCGATATTTCGCCGTCGGGATTGGGAAATGCGCTGACCCGGCATAGCGCACCAGTCCGGCTCCTGTGAATTACGTGGACAGTGAAGGCTCGGCTTTCTCGCTCATCGGGCCGGCTGAATCCTGGGCAGATCCTCTTCGACCCTATATGCACCGGACGGCAATGAAGCCAAGCTATAAACACCCTGCTCGTCGGTGGTTGTGGAAAAGCGCGCCCCCGTTTTCCCCGTTGCATGAACTGGATTCCCTCTAGCGGTTCGGTTCCACCCAGATCTTCGAAGCCAGCACCTAGAGGCGCGGTCCCGAGGTTGCCGAACAATCATCCGTGCGCTCATGATCGCGCAGCATCCTCAATTCCCGGACCCTTCCCCTCACCAGGACTTCGGGAGCTGTTTCAGAACAGGTACTCGCGGTTAGTTGGCCCTTAAAGTTATGGGCATAAACTAGATAGCGCTTGCCGATGACGAAGCGATACCCGCAGTCTCCGCCGCCAAAGCCGGTAGAAACCACTATTTCCTCTCCGCTTTAGGCGCTGCCGCGGAACACATCAGTGGAAGCAAAATGGACCCGATAATCGCTGAGCGTGAAAAGTGCCATCGCCTTTCGGTACTTGCTCGCCTCCTGCTTTCGACACAACCGTTCCTGCAAACACGAGCTCACCACTGTTCCATCCTTTGTCACAAGGGGTATTCAGCGTGACACAGCTACAGGCGTGAGCCAGGAAAGGGGCGTTTGCGAATAGAAGCAGGGCTGCCGCAAGCGTGCGTGTTGTGTTTACCGGTGGCATTTGTGGCTCGATTGAAGGACGGCAACTTAAGGACGCCCCAGGCCTGATACACTAACAGTTAAACCACGCTTTGGTTCGAGCCGCATCGCCGCGCTCGTTTTCCTACTTCCTTAAGGAGTGCCCAACCCCCAATGAAATTTATTTTTACGTCTGAATCCGTGACCGAGGGTCATCCGGACAAGATTGCCGACCAGGTTTCCGATGCAGTGCTGGATGCCGTCCTGAAAGATGATCCGAGCGGGCGGGTAGCCTGCGAGACGCTGGTGACCACCGGTATTTGCGTCGTGGCGGGCGAGATCACGACCAAGACCTATGTAGACGTGCCGCGGCTGGTGCGCGGCGTGATCAATCACATTGGGTACAACGACGCGGCTTTCGGATTCGATTGCAAGACCTGCGCCGTGGTCAATATGATCCAGTCGCAATCGCCGGATATCGCGATGGGAGTCGACACGGGCGGAGCGGGGGATCAGGGGCTGATGTTCGGTTTTGCCTGCGACGAGACGCCGGAACTGATGCCGCTGCCGATTATGCTGGCGCACAAGCTGGTGCGGCAACTGAGCGAGTCACGCCGGTCGGGCGAGGTGCCCTATCTGCGGCCGGACGGGAAGAGCCAGGTGAGCGTGGAGTACGTGGATGGCAAGCCGAAGCGGATTGACGCTGTCGTGTTGTCCACCCAGCACGACGATGAGGCGACATCGAAGCAGATCGAGGAAGATATCAGGGAGTACATCATCAAGCCGGTGATTCCTTCCGGGATGGTCGATTCGCAGACTAAGTTTCATATCAATCCGACTGGACGTTTCGTGATTGGCGGACCGCACGGGGATACGGGGCTGACAGGCCGCAAGATCATAGTGGATACTTACGGGGGAATGGGGCGGCACGGCGGCGGGGCGTTCTCGGGCAAGGATCCGACGAAGGTAGACCGCTCGGCCTGCTACATGGCGCGTTATGTGGCGAAGAATTTGGTTGCTTCGGGCCTTGCGTCGCGGGTGGAAGTGCAGGTGGCGTATGCGATCGGAGTGGCCGAGCCAGTTTCTGTCAACGTCAACACATTCGGAACCGGCAGAGTGGACGACGCTCGCCTGGCCGAGATCATTCGCGAGAACTTCTCGCTGACCCCGGCGGGCATGATCAAGCATCTGAATTTGCGGCGCCCGATTTACCAGAAGACGGCTGCCTTCGGACACTTCGGGCGGACTGAGGACACTTTTAGCTGGGAAGCCACGGACAAAGCCGAAGTTCTCCGCGAAGCAGCCCAGTTGACCGCGACCGCGGTTTAGGAAGCAAAAGCATTGGCGACAGATGTAGCGGCAGATTGCAAGCGTTCGGTGGAAATCGAAATTCCGCTCGAGCAAGTGGAGCGGGCAAAAGAGCGGGTGACGCATTCGCTAAAGGAGCGGGTGCGCATGCCGGGATTTCGGCCTGGTAAGGCGCCGGTCAGCATGATCCAATCGCGTTTCGAGAGCGAAATTCGCAACGAAGTGCTCGAGATGCTGCTGCCGCAGGCGTTCCGGGAGCGGGTGGAGAAGGATGAGCTGAAGGTAGTCGGCGCGCCGAACATTGCGGACCTGAAGTTCGATGCCGGGCAGCCGATCCGGTTCAAGGCCGATTTCGAGGTTGCGCCGGAGTTTGAAATAGGCGAATACAAGGGACTGCCGGTAAAGTACGAGGAACCGACGGTGACGGACGACGAGGTTGCGAAGCGCCTGGAATCGATGCGGGAGAGCAAGGCCGAGTATCCTAACCTTGACCCGCGGGCTGTCGAACATGGCGATTATGTGCTGGTGCATTTGAAGTCGCTGGAGGGATTGGCCGAGGAAATCGATCAGGACGTGCAGATCGAGGTGGGTGGCGAAGAGACTCTGCCAGCTTTCAATGAAGCATTGACCGGCATGCATCCGGAGGAATCTAAAGACGTCAGTGTGACTTATCCCGAACACTACGGGCAGGAGCGCCTGGCTGGCAAAACAGTGAAATTCGAGTTGACTCCGAAATTCGTCAGGAAGAAAGAGCTGCCGGAGTTGGACGACGAGTTCGCGCGCGACCTGGGGGACTATCAGACCCTAGATGAGCTGAGGGAAGCCGCCCGTAAATCGATTTTTCACGAGAAGCAGTACGTAGCCCAACAGGCGGCCAAAGAAGCGTTGATCGATCGGCTGGTGGAGCGGCATCAGTTCGCCGTGCCGGAGGCGTATGTGGACCGGCAGATCGAAAACCAGGTTCGGGCGCAACTGCGGAATTTGGCTGGCGAGGAGATGGATCCGAGCAATCTCAAGCTGGACTGGCAGAAAGTGAAAGAAACCCAGCGCGACAAGGCGGTCCGTAACGTGCAGGCATCTTTACTGCTGGAGAAAATTGCCGAGCGCGAGGGAATTGCGGCCACTAAGGACGAGGTGGATCGTGAGTTGCAGCGTATAGCCAGGCAGGAACGGGAAGCGCTAGCAGTGACGCGGGCCAGGTTGGATAAGGATGGAACGTTGGGGCGTATTGCCGGTCACATTCAGACTGAGAAGACCTTGCAATACTTGCTCGAGCACGCCCAGAAACACGCCTGAGGGGAGATGGGAGTAGGCGAAATCTGTGGGATCGGACTTGACGTTAACTTACGTAAAACTGGCATATTCCTGGTATACTGAGGGTGAAAATCCTTCCGATCGGAGCAGGGCGTTTTTGATCTTTTTTCTTTCAAGTTATCGTCCGGCGAGGCACAGATGATGACTTGGGAAGCTTTAGGAGATTACTTTCGAGTGTTGACCAAGCACTTGGCTGCCAAGCTGGCTAGGAGATCAGATTGAAGCGCGCCGGATCCGACGATTCCCTTCGATGTTCGTTTTGTCACAAAAGCCAAGACGTAGTCGGCAAGCTCATTTCTTCTCCGAGTGAGTATCCCCGTGCCTACATTTGTGACGAGTGCATCGCGGTCTGCAATTCGATTATCGAGGACGACCGCCACGATCAGAATTACGGAAGTCCGGGGAAGTTGCCGCGACCGCTCGAGCTAAAGGAGTATCTGGACCAGTATGTAATTGGACAGGAGGCTACCAAGAAGAAGCTGGCAGTCGCCGTGTACAACCACTATAAGCGGATCCAGATGAATAAGCAGAGAGGCGGGGAAGTAGAGCTTTCTAAATCGAATATTCTGCTGATCGGTCCGACGGGTACCGGCAAAACGCTTTTGGCGCAAACGCTCGCTCGCATTCTGGACGTGCCGTTCGCGATCGTGGACGCGACGACTCTGACCGAGGCGGGATACGTCGGCGAAGACGTCGAAAACATCATTCTGCGGCTTTTGCAGAATGCGGATTGGGATGTGCCACGGGCGCAAACTGGCATTATCTATATAGACGAGATAGATAAGATCGGGCGCAAGGACGAGAATCCGTCGATCACGCGGGATGTGTCGGGCGAAGGAGTGCAGCAAGCGCTGCTTAAGATTCTGGAAGGCACGGTAGCAAATGTACCGCCGCAGGGCGGCCGGAAACATCCCCACCAGGAATTTACACCGGTCGACACGACGAATATACTGTTTATTTGCGGCGGGGCGTTCGTAGGGCTCGAGAAGGTGATTGCGCGCCGGGTAGGCACGAAGTCGATAGGATTTGTCGCACCAGAGGAAAAGGACGCGCTGCGCAGGCCAAATCCGGTGCGGCGTGACGTGGATTTGCTGCAGCAGTGTCAGCCGGTGGATCTCATCAAATACGGGTTCATTCCGGAGTTTATCGGTCGCATGCCGGTCTCAGCAGTGCTGGAGGACCTCTCGAAAGAAGCCCTCGTGCAAATACTTACGAAGCCGAAAAATGCGATCATCCGGCAGTATCAGAAATTATTTGAGTTTGAGAATGTTAAGCTCAAATTTAGCGAGGACGCCCTGGAAGCGGTTGCGCAGCTTGCGATGGAACGCAAAGTAGGGGCGCGCGGGTTACGCATGATTTTAGAAGATCTCATGCTGGACCTCATGTACTATCTCCCAACATTCAAGAAGGTGCGCGAGTTCGTGGTCACGAAGGAGATGGTGCTCTCGCAGAAGATCAACATGGCCGTGCTCGAAAAGGCGGGCTAGCCAGCTGTTCCCTGCCCTGCCGCTCGCCTGAAGAAACTCCTTTTCGATATAGTTTCCGGCAGGAAACCTGCTTCGACGTTTCTGGTCCCGCGCACGGGACGATCCACTAACAAATCACAAATGGTTACGACAAAAGATAAAACGGACTCCAAGCGACTGCCGATGATGCCGATACGGGATGTAGTGATCTTCCCGTTCATGATGACGCCCTTTGTAGTAGGACGCGAGTCGAGCGTGCGGGCGCTGGAAGAAGCGCTATTGGGTGACAAGAAGATTTTCCTGGCTACTCAGCACGATGCTTCGGTGGATGAACCGAGGCCAGACGAAATCTACTCGGTGGGCACGGTGGCAAACATTGTACAGAGTTTGAAGCAGCCCGATGGCAACATCAAAGTGCTGGTCGAGGGCGTGGAGCGCGGCAAGGTCATTTCGGTGAGCGAGGAAGAAGGGTACTTCCGCGCGGTCGTAAAAACAACTTCTTACAAAATCGAGCAGGGATCCCAGCTCGAAGCGCTTACCGGTCGCGTAACCACTTTGTTTGAGCAGTACGTCAAACTTAGCCAAAACTTGAATTACGAGACGATGATCGCCGCGATTCGGGTGGACGATCCCGGCAAGCTGGCGGACACGGTAGGCGCGAACCTGCAGCTCACGATTGAAGAAAAGCAGGAACTACTCGAAATTTTCGATCCGATCGACCGATTGACGCGGGTGGCAGACCTGCTCGACATCGAGATCGAGAAGTTGAATGTAGACCGCACGATCCAGGGCCGGGTCAAGCGGCAGATGGAGCGGGCCCAGAAAGAGTACTACCTCAACGAGAAGATCAAGGCGATCCAGAAAGAGCTAGGCCGAGGCGAGAAGAGCGAAATAGACGAGCTCAAGAAAAAGATCGATACGGCTGGGATGACGAAGGACGCGCACGAGAAGGCGATTGCCGAATTGCGCCGCTTGGAAGGCATGCCGCCGATGTCAGCGGAGTCTACGGTCTCCCGCAATTACCTGGACTGGCTGCTGGCAGTGCCATGGAAGAAGAAGACCAAAGAGATTCGTGACCTGCGGTATGCGCGGCAGATTTTGGAAGGCGACCACTACGGGCTCGAGAAGATCAAAGAACGCATTCTAGAGTTTTTGTCGGTGCGGCGGCTGGTGCAGAATCCAAGGGGTTCGATTTTGTGTTTCGTGGGAGCGCCTGGCGTAGGCAAGACATCGCTGGGGATGTCGATTGCGAAAGCGACGGGACGCAAATTTGTACGCCTTTCTTTAGGTGGAGTGCGCGATGAAGCGGAGATTCGCGGCCACCGGCGGACCTATATCGGCGCGCTGCCGGGCCAGCTTATTCAGATGATGAAGAAGGCGGGTACGAAGAATCCGGTGGTGATGCTGGATGAAGTTGACAAGATGTCGATGGACTTCCGGGGTGATCCGTCGGCTGCGCTGCTCGAAGTGCTCGATCCGGAACAGAACTACATGTTCATGGATCACTATCTGGACGTCGAATACGATCTGAGCCAGGTATTCTTCATTGCGACGGCCAACGTGCTGCACACAATTCCTCCGGCCCTCCAGGATCGCATGGAAGTCATCCGGCTCTCGGGTTACACGGAACTGGAAAAGCTGGAAATTGCCAAGCGGTTTCTGGTTCCGAAGCAGCTCAAAGAGACTGGCGTCAGCGACGATCAACTTTTGTTTACCGACGAAGGATTGCAGACCCTGATCAGCGCCTATACGCGTGAAGCAGGAGTGAGAAATCTGGAGCGAGAGATCGGTAACCTTTCGCGCAAGGTAGCGCGCAGGGTGGTAGAGGCGCAAGTCGTGCCGGGAGAAGAAGCGCCGCCTGTTGCCGGTATCGAAGTGATCGAGGAAGAAGCCGCTGCTCCAGCGGAGGATGGAAACGCACCCGCCAAGAAGGGCAAGAAGAAGGCGAAGAAAGAAGAACAGCCACTGGTGCCGATCGAGCGGGTGGTGATCAACCCGTCGACGATTACCGAGATGCTTGGACCCGCGAAGTTCCGGGACATGGATATCGACAAGCAGAACGAGATCGGGGCAACTACAGGCTTGGCTTGGACCGAAGTAGGCGGGTCGATTCTAACAACCGAGGCCGCGGTAATGGAAGGCCGCGGCAAATTGACAACCACCGGCAAGCTGGGAGACGTAATGCAGGAATCCGCGCAAGCGGCCATGAGTTATGTACGCTCACGGGCGCAGTACCTGGGATTGCCAAAGGATTTCTACCGGCACCTGGACATTCACGTGCACGTGCCGGAAGGTGCGATCCCGAAGGATGGACCGTCCGCTGGAATTACCATCGCAACGAGTATCTGTAGTGCCTTAACGGGTATTCCGGTGCGCTGCGATATCGCTATGACGGGCGAGATCACGGTACGCGGTAGGGTGCTGCCGATCGGCGGCCTCAAGGAGAAGCTGCTCGCTGCTCACCGGCAGGGAATCCGCGAGATTGTCTTGCCGAAAGAAAATGAAAGAGATCTCGCAGACATTCCTGAAAATGTCCGAAGAGATATGAAAATGCACTTCACGTTTTCGATGGATGAAGTGTTGAAGTTTGCATTGGAGCGCGAGATCGTGGCGTTGCCACTAGCGCCGGCTGCTACGGCGGCTGAGCTGTCGTCAAGGCCCGAGGACAACCTAACGCACTGAGGGTTGTGCTCGTGGAGGCTCTATTGAGCGCGTGCGCTTGGAAGCGTTCCAGAGAATTGGATTAATCGTGGTAGGAACTGCCGAAGCTGTACAGGCCGCGAGAAGCGGAAAGCTGATTATCAGCGCGGCGGATGCTTCGCAATTCCCGCTCGAGACTCTAGCCGGGGACCTGGTCGAGATCGCCTTTTTGGGCAGAAGTAATGTGGGCAAGTCGAGCCTGCTGAACCGGCTCACCGGGCAGCCCGGACTGGCTTTCACGAGCTCACGGCCCGGATGTACGCAGCTCATCAACTTTTTTGCAATCTACGAAACCCTTCGATTTGTTGACCTGCCGGGATACGGCTATGCGCAATTACCGTTGGCGGAGCGAGCGAGCTGGAAGAAGTTAATTGAAAGCTACCTGACGGCGCGACAAAGCCTTGCCTTGTCGTTCCTGTTGTTAGACGCCAGGCGTGGCTGGATGGAAATGGACCTGGAACTCAAAGCTTGGCTGGAGTTCCGCAACCGTCGGTATCAGGTGATTATCACCAAGATCGACAAATTGAAAAGTAACAATCAACTGAAAGCTGGATTGGCGGCCATTCAAAGGGAAATCCCGGATGCGCAGCTAATTCCGTTCTCGGCCGTGGACGGTCGAGGAGTGAGGGAAATTTGGCAAATCATCTCGAAGATCAAGAAGAAGTAAACAGCGCGGCTGGCACCAGAGGGCAGCCCACCGAGAAGCCAGCAGAGCGCGCCGGCGGCGAGTCCGAGGGGCGCGAGGGTTTGGAAGAGACAAGCGCTAACGGCGGACTTGCGGATCAGTCCGAAGGGGCGGCGCAGGCGGAGGCTGGGGAAGTAAAATCTCCTGAGCCGCGAACGGAAAGACCCACGGTGGGCCGCACTCGATCGCATTCCGAAGGCAGAGGGAACGGCAGGCCAACTGGCGAAGGCGCGCGGCGTGCTTCGGCGGAAGGCCGGCCTAGCGGAGAATTGAAACCACCAGCGGAGACACGCCCGCCGGAAGGGCCGCTCGGTGAAGGCAAGACCAGCAACGAGAACAGCTCCGCGGCGGCGATTTCCGGTACACCCGTGATCAGCCAGGGGCAGAACCCGCCTGGTCAGAGCCCGGTGCAGACTGGGCAACCGGCGCAACAGCAGAACGCGCAGCGGCAGGGTAATCCGCAGCAAGCCGGCCAGCAGCCAAGCGGTTTTCAGCGTCGCGGGCGTCATTCCATTGGCAACACGGGCGCGCAAGGCCAGCGCAATGGGACGACCACGCTCGACCTGGTTGAGCTTAAGGACATGAGCATTCAGGCGCTGAACCAGATTGCAAAGGATCTGGGGGTGCCGGGCGCAGCCGGTCTGCGGAAGCAAGAGCTGATTTTCAAAGTCCTCCAGACCCAGGCCGAGAAGAGCGGGTTGATTTTCTCAGAAGGCGTGCTCGAGTGCCTGCCGGACGGATTCGGCTTTTTGCGGGCGCCTGAGTACAACTATCTGCCCGGCCCGGACGACGTGTATGTTTCGCCTTCGCAGATCCGCCGCTTCGATCTGCGTACGGGCGACACGGTATCGGGGCAGATTCGTCCGCCGAAAGAGGGTGAGCGATATTTTGCGCTCATCAAGGTGGATGCGATCAATTTCGAGCCACCGGAGGAATCGCGCAACAAGATTTTCTTCGACAATCTCACACCGCTTTACCCGGATGAGCGGTTCAAGCTCGAAACAAGTCGGGATAACTTCTCGGGACGCGTGATGGACCTGCTGACACCACTCGGCAAAGGCCAGCGCGGCTTAATAGTAGCTCCGCCTCGTACCGGCAAAACAATGATGCTGCAGAGCATCGCGAATTCGATTACGACTAATCATCCGGAAATCAACCTAATCGTGTTGCTCATCGACGAGCGCCCGGAAGAAGTAACAGACATGCAGCGTTCGGTACGGGGTGAAGTGATCAGTTCGACTTTCGACGAGCCGGCCGCACGCCACGTGCAGGTTGCCGAAATGGTGATCGAAAAGGCCAAGCGCCTGATCGAGCACAAGCGCGACGTGGTGATACTGCTCGACTCGATTACGCGTTTGGCGCGCGCCTACAATACGGTAGTTCCGCCATCGGGCAAGGTGTTGTCAGGTGGCGTCGATTCGAATGCTTTGCAGCGTCCGAAGCGTTTCTTCGGGGCAGCTCGTAACATCGAAGAAGGCGGCTCGCTGACGATTGTGGCGACAGCGCTGATCGATACCGGCAGTCGCATGGACGATGTAATTTTCGAAGAGTTCAAAGGCACGGGTAACATGGAAATCCACCTGGATCGCAAGCTGGTGGATAAGCGCGTGTTCCCGGCCATCGACATCAACCGCAGCGGCACGCGCAAAGAAGAGTTGCTGATGCCGCGCGAAGAACTGAACCGGGTCTGGATATTGCGCAAAGTACTGAACCCGCTTTCGCCGGTAGAGTCGATGGAGTTGCTGATCGATAAGCTCGGCAAGACGCGCAGCAACGCCGAGTTCCTGGCCGCCATGAGCGGTTAAGAGCAAAGAGCGAGTCACAACTAAAAGACAGGCGGAAGCGCCTGTCCCACGCATCTTAATGGGACGGATTCGAATCCTCTCCGACAGCGTCGCGAACAAAATTGCAGCAGGTGAGGTAGTCGAGCGGCCCGCTTCGGTAGCGAAGGAGCTTCTGGAGAATTCGCTCGATGCCGGCGCGACGGAGATCCGCATCGATGCCGAGAATGCAGGCCGGCGTCTGCTGCGCATACAAGACAACGGATGCGGCATGTTGCGCGATGACGCATTGCTCGCCTTCGAGCGCCATGCGACAAGCAAGCTGAACGACCTAAAAGACCTGCTTGCCATTGCGACGCTCGGTTTTCGTGGCGAAGCGTTGCCCTCGATCGGCTCGGTAAGCCGGTTGGTGCTCGAGACGCGCTCCGAAGAGGAGCAGACCGGAACGGCGGTCGAGATCGCGGGGGGCAAGCTGCTGCGCTGCGATGAGATTGCCCGGCCGGTGGGCACCACGATTTCGGTGCGGGATTTGTTCTACAATATTCCGGCACGCAAGAAGTTTCTGCGTTCGGACCAAACCGAGCTGGCGCACATCGGGTCGCTCGTAACCCATTACAGCCTGGGGCACGCGAACAAGCGATTTGAGCTGCATCATGAAGGGCGCACCCTGCTCTCCGTCTCGCCTGTTTCTAGTTTGCGCGAGCGGGCCTTTCAGGTGTTTGGTTCTGAAATAACCCAAGACCTGATTGACGTGGGACCGAAGGTGCTGGATCTGCAACTGCCGCCTCCGTATGTGCCGCCGAATGTGCGGGACACAGTAGCGGAGAAGCCGGAAGGGGAACTGGCGCAGTTTGCGCTGGAGGGGCTGATCTCCGGGCCGCATGTGCAGAAGCTAAATCGAAATTCGGTTTACTTGTTCGTAAATGGCCGGTTGATTCGCGACAGAGTTCTGCTGCACGCTATCTCGGCAGCATATTACAACTTGATGCCGTCCGGCTGTTATCCGTTCGCACTCCTCTTTTTGAATTGTGATGCGAGCGAAGTGGATGTGAACGTGCATCCGGCAAAAACGGAGGTGCGTCTCAGGCATGGGCCGGCCGTGCATGATTTCGTGCGCGATACGATGCGCGCCATGCTGATGGCGAGCCGTCCGGTGTCGAGCATTCCGCTGCCGGTTTCCCCGCAAGTAATGCAACGCGCCCCGCATTTGCCCCTTTCCGAGTCTTCTAAAATGACCGAAGCGGCTTTGGCGCTCGACTTGGACCTTGAACAGGCGGGTGACGAAACGGCATTACCGGAAATTACGATTGGGCCGACAACTCCGCGCTTCCCCGCGGTGCAAGGCCAAACAAACGCGGCAATGGCCGTCTGCTATATTCCGCGCGTACCCGACACGCACGGCCCGCTGGGCGAATTGCCGGCTGGATGGGACCGCGTCGATACGTTAGCTGCGCTGCCCGATTTACGGCCCTTGGGCCAACTGCATGAAAGTTTTATTGTGGCGGCTGGGCGGGACGGACTCTGGATTATCGATCAGCATGTCGCGCACGAAAGAATTCTCTTTGAACAGGTTTTGCGCCAGAGGGTGGCGGGAACTTTAGAAATTCAGCAGCTCTTGATGCCGGTCGTCGTGCAACTCACTCCGTCGCAGCAGTTCGAATACGCCCGCATTGCAGATGAGCTGAACCTGCATGGTTTCGAGACGGAACCCTTCGGGCAGCGGACAATTGCAATCAAAGCTGCGCCGGCGGGCGTTGGACCGGGCGATGTGGAGAAAATTGTTTTCGAGATCCTGGAAGTTACGGAGAACGAATTGCGAGCGGCTTCGCTGGATGAGATCCGGCGTAATGTCTGCGCGACGATTGCTTGCCGCGCCGCGATCAAGGTCAACACGAAACTGGAACCGAAAAAAGTCGAATGGCTTTTGCGAGCGCTATCAGCGTGCGAATACCCGATGACTTGCCCGCATGGGCGGCCGATTGCGTTGCGCTACAGCATGAAAGACATTTTGAAGAGTTTTCATCGGATATAGGCGGCGGAAGAAGCCCATGCTCAAACTTCTAAATCCAGCAGCCTTGACGTCAGTTGCGATACTTTTCACAGCACTTCTTACTTCTGCGCCGGCTTCGCGATTGAGCGCGTCGCTCGGATCCTTGGATCATCGGTTGTTGGAACAGCTGTTGTACTTACCGGATACCTAATGGCTTCCCTTCATGCCCCGATGTGGCTCGTCATCGCAGCACCGATTCCGTTCGGTTTCCTACTCCTCTTACGCAGGTGAAGAATCTCCGAACGACTTCCTTGATCTACTTAACACTTGTGAGCTGCCCCATAAGCGGATCCGGTTGCTATGAGAGTTTTCCCTGTGACCCGCCCTTGCCATTTGGCTCAAGCTCTTTTCCACGAGCTTCGTCGCAGCCATACACTACTATTTCAAGAAATCGCGGCTATCGCGCTGACTGCCTCGTGCTATCCAGGCGTAGCCACGAATAATCTTCTCTTCGCGGCGCCGTTGTTCGTGTGTGTGTTGTTTATTGTTGCGGCTCAGCCGTTGAAACCGACGACTTATCGCCTGACATTCTTGTCGCTCACCGCCATCTCGCTTGCCGGCATCCTGTGGACTATTACTGGTCAGCCACAAACCGTATCTATCGATACTCAGCTCGGAACCGTCAGAGTCAACCTACGCGATGTGCGCAATATAGAGTTTTCGGCTTCTGTTGTTGATTCCGGCGATAGTCTAATTTGTTTATCCGTATCAGCCGATCTGGTATTCACCCAACGGGGGAATCAATCCGACGCGCTTCGAGTTTTTGCAGCCGGGGAATGGGTGATCTGGCCCAACCTGCCGCCGCGAACAGTGCTCGCCATGTGGCCACATTAGGATCCTGCGACTCTGCACTTTAAGCGCATTGAGCAGTTCATTAAGACGCGCTACTCACAGGTGCAACCGACTGATCGAAGCTTCCGGTACGCGATTGCGATCTTTCGTCGAATCGATTGATATCTTCCAGCAAACGCGCTCGACGGCAATCAATTATACGGCGTATTCGCACGATTCGTTACAGCAGGGCCTGATGGTGCATTGGTGGTCGCCTCGTTATTGCGCGGGAACGCGGCTGCGGAACAGATTTAATTGAGCATTCAATATGCACCGGACCTCGTGTTTCATAGCGGGAGTTCCGATACGGCTCGAAGTGGAATGACCCGTGCTTTTTACGAGAGCTATGGAGGAGTGAAGGCGTCTCGAGAAGCCGAAGCGCGACGGCTTGCGAAAGTGCCTGGTACTTCGCATTGACGATTTGCTCCGACCGCGTTGCAAACCTTCTGACATCTTGCCCAGTGTCGCCGGCGAGTACACGCCCGACGTTTTAGGCGGCGTAGATTGAGGCGACGGGGCGTACTCCCTGCGAGCGTCGGTGGCCCACCAGTGCGCAAGCTTTCACATCAGTCACAGCCTGGTAAAGCTCATGGAGGGAAGCGTTGATGAGAATCTCATGCCAAATTTCCCGGGTCGCCATACTGTTTATCCTTTCGGCAATTTGCCATATTGTAATTCAGGGTTCAGGTAAGCGGCGAGCCAGCCGAGAAAACGCTCCCAGCCGGCCGCATGCTCGTCGGCGGGTTCCCTAAGACCAACGAAGCCGTCGTGACGCACGGTCATGCGCGTGCCTATGGCGATGGGATCGAGGCTGTAGGTGACGGTGGTGTTCCGTCGCCCCAGCACTGGACAGTCCCAGTCGTACTTGCGCGTCTGGACGATCTTGGTCGGCGCATCGATTTCGAGGAACTTGCCGCTAGCGGGAAAGATGCCGCCGTCTGGACGGCGTACGACGAACCCCCATAGGCCGCCGACACGGACGTCCGCCTTCCAATCCGTCACGCGGTAGGTATCGGGAGATCCCCACCAATGCTCGGCCTCCTCGGTGGTGAGGGCGCGGAAAACACGCTCGGGCGGCGCGCTAATATCCACTGTCGCGAGGATTGTGTCACCGTCGGTTACTGCTCGGGCGCGCTGTGTTGAATTGTTTGTCATTTTGCCTTCAGACCGTTCAAATTTTCCAATCCGTCGAGGAACAGGGTCCATCCGGACTCGATGCCGCTCTTGTGCTCCGTAAGCACGCCTTCATGGGTCACAGTCAGCTCGCATCCCGTTTCGAGCGGGACTATCTCAACGGCGACCCGGTTGTCATCCGCCCAGACTGTGGGCACACGCAAGGTGAACACGAGGCGGCGGGGCCGATCGATTTCAAGGTATTTACCAATATGGTCAATGTCCTTGCCATCCCGCCTGGCTACGAACAGGAACGAGCCGCCAACCTGTGCATCGATCTCGGCCCAGACAACAACTTGTCCCGGCCGGGTGAACAGAAACTGGCGAGCCCTTTGCGGATCGAGCCACGCATCGAAGAGGCGCTCGGCGGTGGTGTTGAATGTGCGGCTGACCTTCACGGTAACCGGCGTTTGTTTTCTCTGTAAGTTAGTGCTCATGTGGCATAAACTCCCTAAAGGCGACTCTCAACGCGATTCTTCCCGCTCCAGGAGGTCCTGAAGAGCATCAAGCTGCCGGTTCCAGAACTTCTCGTAATAGGCCAGCCACCGCTCGGCTTCCTTCATCGGCGCTGCGTTTATCCGAACTATCTGAAAGCTTCCTTTTTTCTCGCGATGAATCAGGCGCGCACCCTCAAGTACCTTCAGATGTTTTGATATGGCGGCCAGTGAAACAGGGTATGGATAGGCAATCTGCCCGACCGTCTTCTCACCAGTGGCCACATCGCGCAGGATGGAACGCCGGGTTGTGTCTGATAAGGCGTGGAAAACACAATCGAGCCGCGAGGCCTCGGCCTTTGCGGAAGACTTAACCATGTGGTTGAATCATATGCTATTCGCGAGAAGCTGTCAACTCTTCGGTTAAATGGTTGCGATCACCAGAAAATTCCCGGTTGCTTGCTCGAGTTTTCGCCACGCTCAGTAGCGCGGAAGTTTTTTCTGATCCTTCCCAACATTTGGGCCCTGGTTGCCGTCTAAAGCACGAAAACGAGGAGTATGGTGTGGGAGATCGGGTTGCCGCTCCACTTCGCCGCTAATCTGTCCGACAGCTCGAACGATGCTGAACTTGCCGAAGGATGCAAGCGAGGAAACCTGCGCGCCTTCGAATCTTTATATGCCTTACACTCGGCGCGTATGAAAAGTCTGGCGTTCCATCTTCTGGGCAGCCGCGCGGACGCGGAAGACACGGTACAGGAAACATTCCTGAAGGTTTATCGGGCGGTCCGTACGTTCGAGGGCCACTCTTCGCTGTCGACCTGGCTTTACCGGATTCTGCTCAATTGCTGCTACGACGTTCTGCGGAAACGTGAGCGCCTTGCGGAAGCTGCTCCGCCCGCGGAGTTTCCGAGTGACAGTAAGTTGCCTCTGAAGATAGCTATCGAAAGAGCGTTGGGGTTAATCGGAGACCGGCAAAGATTGGTGTTTTTGATGTTCGAGGTGGAAGGATTGAAACACTCTGAAATAGCAGCCATTCTCGAAGTACCCGAAGGGACGTCGCGCAGTTGGCTGTTCGAAGCCAAAAGCCATTTGAAACGGCTGCTCACGGAGACGGCAAAATGAAGTTCGAATGTGGCGATCTCGAGCGGGCGCTGGCTGTTTCAGATCTCATGCCGGAAGCCCGGGAGCACCTCAAGACATGCGCGGTTTGCCGGCGTGAATACCGGTTATGGACTGAGATCTCGAGCCACGCCCGGGAGTTGCATGAAGATTGGGAAAGTGCCGATCTTTGGCCGCGCATTCGCAAAGCAATTGAGGCGGAGCCGAAACGCGCCGCTCCCTGGTGGAAGGAGCCGAAAGTTTGGGCAATCGCAGCAACGCTCATCATTGCGATCCTGGTTCCGGCCGGCGTGTGGCATTACTGGGCGAGACCTGCCGCACCAGCTATCACTCAGTCGTCTAAAGCCGGCGCAGCGGATCGAGATTTTCTGACAGAACAGGCATTGCAGGAAGTAGAAAAGAGCGAAAAGGCTTACCGCCAATCCATCGAGAAGCTTTCCCAGCTTGCACAGCCGAAATTGCAGAATGCATCTTCACCGGCCGTGGCCAATGCGCGGGAGAAATTATTGATGCTCGATTCAGCAATTGCCGACACGCGGTCGAACGTAGCATCGAACCGCTTCAATGTTCGCTTGCAGACTACCCTGGCCGATTTGTATCGCGAAAAGCAGCAAACTTTAGAGGAGCTAGTGGCACGTGACCGCAAGAATTGATATTTTTCTGTTTGCTTTGGCCCTGAGTACGAACGCGTTCGCGCGCGACGAATACACCCGGCATTTCGATCAAACGCTCTCGCTCCGAAGCGGCGAGCGAATCATAATTGAGAACAAGTTCGGCGATATCGTCATTCGCACGCATCCGCAGCAGGATGCTCTGATCCATGCCGATATCCGGGTGTCGGCAGCGGACTCGAATCAGGCTAAACAATACGCCGATCGGGTAGAGATTCTGGTTGAGGCCTCGTCCGGGCTCTCGATCCGAACACGTTATCCGGACACGCAGAGATCGGCGCTTGGCGTCCACTGGTCTAATATCTCGTTCTCTGTTCATTACGAGATCACGGTTCCTGAGAACTCTCCGCTTTCCGTGCGAAATGCCTTCGGAGCAGTCGCGGTGACCGGTATCAAGGCGAATTCAGATGTCGTTACTTCGCATGGCGATCTCACGTTTCACGATGGGCGCGGCACGCAACGGCTGGAGAATTCGTTCGGACGCATTGAGACGGCAAATAACACCGGTGATGTGACAGTTGAGACCAGTAATGGGGCAGTGGATGCCGCCGATGTAAAGGGCTCTCTCAGCATTCGCGACCGGTTTGCCAGCTTGACGCTCGCGCGCATATCGAATGGCGTGAGCGTTTCAAACACAAATGGCGGAGTGCAAGTAAGTGACTGCGGAGGGCCGGGAGATATTAGAAACTCTTTCGGCGAGGTCTCGATCCACGGCTATCGGGGAAATGTTACGGTTAGCAATACCAACGGAAAGCTGGAGGCTACGGACGTGAATGGCTCGGCGAATTTAAAGACGACGTTCGGAGCGGTGCAATTTTCCAACATCGCGCACGACGTCGCGATCAAGTGCAACAACTCGCGGGTTTCGGGCAGTAACGTGGGCGGATCGCTTACCATCGTGAACTCGTTCGGGCCGACCGAGGTCAGCGACGTGCGACGGGATGTCCGAATCGAATCGGGCAACGGAAATGTGATCGTTCAACGAGCCGGTGGGGCGTCCGGCATCAAAACAAGCTTTGGCATGGTGCAGCTCACCGACATCAGCGGGCCTGTGTCGGTTGAAAATTCGAACGGCAGCGTAAAAGTGTCGAACGCCAAAGGAGCGCAGGTTGTTACGAGCTTCGGGTCCGTGTCGCTAGATGGAATATCGGGTCCCATTCAGGTCGAGAATCAGAACGGAACAGTCGATGCGGGCAGTACTCTGCGCGGTAGCTGTCAACCAATCTCGATTCGCACGTCGTTCTCAACGTTGCGGGTCCGGTTGCAGTCCGATGCCAGCTATCGCGTTTCAGCAAGAACATCCTTCGGGAAAATTCACTCCGAGTTCCCGCTGACGGTTGCCGGTTCCCTCTCGAACGATGAAGTGAATGGGACTCTAGGAAGCGGTCGCTGCCAAATGCGTTTGGCAGATAACAACGGAACGATTGAAATCGTCAAGTCCGGCCAATGAGCGGGGGCCGCAACGCGAATCGCGGGGAATTCGGTGGACGGCGTCAATCGGCCGATGTCCAATGGCAACGAGGAAAGCACGCCCAGCGCTTGGTGACGGCCAGGCGTAACGGCTGGTTGGAGAACCGCAGCAAAATACGCTCAAGAGCCTGCGCGATTCGCATCATTCTCGTCCTTGCCCTAATAAGGTTGAAGACTTCGCGCCTTGGGTGCGCCGTGCTGACCATTTCCCTGCTCGTTCTTCCTCCAGAATCGCGAGCTTACTCGGTCCTGACGCATGAGCAACTCATCGACCTGAGCTGGAAGCCTCTTATCGAACCGCTTCTGCTCAGCCGGTTTCCCCGCACCACTCCCGATCAAATGCGTGCAGCACATGCCTACGCATATGGCGGTTGCGCGATTCAGGATATGGGCTATTATCCGTTCGGCAAGACCTTTTTTAGCGACCTCACGCATTACGTAAGAACGGGAGATTTCATCACCAGCCTTTTACGCAACGCCCGAACAGTGGACGAGTATGCCTTCGCGCTTGGCGCCTACTCGCACTACGTGGGCGATAACATCGGCCACCGCGACGCTATCAATCTTGCAACCGCTCTGGCATTCCCAAAACTTGAAAAGCGATTCGGGCCAAGCGTTACTTACGATGAGGATCCGCACGCCCACGTTCGCGTTGAGTTCGCGTTTGACACAAGTGAGATCAGTAAGCACAGGCTAGCTCCGGCGGCTTACCTGGAGTTTATAGGTTTGCAGGTGTCTCGCCGGCTCTTGCAGGAGTCATTTGAACAGACCTATGCTCTTAAACTGAACAGCGTGTTAGGCAGGGAAGGTCCGGCGATTAGAAGCTACCGTTCCTCGGTCCGGAGTTTCATTCCCAGAGTTGCCTACGCTGAAACGGTCATCCATAGAGACCAGTTTCCGCCTGACTCGCCAGATCATGAATTTGAAATTTACACGGAGCGCATTTCCCAGGCAGATTTCCAAACCACCTGGAACGCTTACCGGCGGCATCCGCGGCTTCGAACACATTTAATAGCTTTGCTTATTCGAATTCTTCCCAAAATAGGTCCGCTGTTGGACCTTGCGATCAAGGTTCCCGATGAACACACCGATGATCTGTACGTGCGAAGCCTTAACAGAAGTTTTGAGCTATTTAGAAGTCTTCTCGCCGAATTCAAAGCTCATCCCGATCGCATTCCTGCCATTCCAAATCGCGACTTGGATACTGGCGATCGAACTAAGCCTGGAGCTTACAAGCTCACGGACGAAACGTATGCCGAGCTGCTGCATAGGATTACATTCGATCATGTTCATCCGGTTCCTGCCGATTTGCGGCAAGATATTTTGAACTTCTACGCTGATCCGGCCGCTCCCATTTCGACAAAGAAGAACGAGAAGGAATGGCAGCGCGTCTTGAAAGAAATCGCTATCCTCGGGCAGACAAAAGCTCCCGCTTCAAGTTAACCTGCCTTCAGCCGCTCCTCGAGCTCCGCCACGCGGCGCTCCAATGCGCGAACAGTCTTCATCAAGTCGGGCAGCTTCGGGTAAATGGCGGTTGAGCGGAGCCAGTCTGCTCCATCGAATGCTGGGGAGCCGCTGACAATCGCACCTTCGGGCACATCCCTTCCGATGCCGGACTGCGCCCACACGATGGCGTTTTTGTGAATGGTAACGTGTCCGGCCGAGCCAGTCTGTCCGGCCATGATAACGTTCTCTTCGAGAGTGGTGCTACCCGCCAGTCCAGTTTGTCCGCAGATAATGTTGTCTTCGCCTATTGTACAGGCGTGGCCAATCTGGCAGAGGCTGTCGATTTTTGCACCCCGCTTTACGCGAGTTTCGCCGAGCGTTGCACGGTCGATCGAGCTGAGTGTCTGCACTTCCACATCGTCTTCGATGACCGTACGACCCGATTGCACAATCTTATATTGCCTACCGATGTTGTCTTTTGCAAATCCAAACCCGTCACCGCCAATCACCACGCCGTTGTGAAGCGTGACCCGATTTCCAACAACCGACAATTCCCGCACGGAAACATGCGAATGGGCTGTAAAGTCGTCGCCGATTACGCAGCCCTCATACACGACCGCCTGTGGATACAGAACTGCATTGACGCCGATGCAGGTTTTTTCGCCAATCACTGCATAGGCTCCGATGGATGGATTGTCGCCAATACTTGCGTTAGCCGCGATGACTGCGGTGGGATGAATGCCCGGAGCGGGCTTGGGAGGTTGATAGAAAAGGGCGAGGGCGCGCGCGAAGTCAAGGTAAGGATTGCGCGAAACGAGCGTTCCGATATCGCCTCCAAGCGGTTCGGCGGCAATAACGGCAGCCGCGCGGGTGCGCTTCGCTTTCGGGACATACTTCACGTTTGTCAAAAATGTTATTTCGGCCGGACCCGCCTTTTCTAGAGTAGAGACTCCTGTAATCTCCGTCGAAGGAAGGCCCCCGGAGAGTTCACAACCGAGCTGGCCGGCCAAATCAGAAAGTGTGAAACAAGGCATCGCAAATTGGCCCGGATCGCTTTTCAAAATAAGTTGTCAGCTTTCCGCCACGGTCGGGTTTCGCAACTCGCCGATCCCTTCGATCTTGACGGCCATTTCTTCACCTGCCCGCAGAAAGCGCGGCGGTTTCCGTGTGAACCCAACGCCTGCCGGTGTTCCGGTCGATATTACATCTCCAGCTTCGAGTGTAAAAACACTCGAAAGAAAGGCTATCAAATCGGGGATTTTGAAGATCAGCTCACGCGTATTGGAGTCCTGCATCACTTCGCCGTTGATCTCGAATTGAATGTCTAGATTATGTGGATCGGCAATCTCATCGGCGCTCACGATCCAGGGACCCATGGGAGCAAACGTGTCGAATGTCTTGCCCATTAGCCACTGGGATGTGGCGCGCTGATAATCGCGCGCCGTGATATCGTTGACAATCGTGTAGCCAAAAACATGACCGGCCCAGTCTTTGGCTTCTATATGACGTCCCCCGCGCCCGATCACGAAAGCCAGCTCAGCTTCGTAATCAGGCGCTTTTGAAACCTTCGGCAGCACCACGTTATCGCCCGGACCGACAACGGCTGTGGCGAACTTGTTGAAGATCGTCGGAACTTTAGGAACTTCCGAGCCGGTTTCCTTGGCATGATCAAGATAGTTCAGTCCGACGCAGATCAGCTTGCGCGGTTTCGGGATCGGCGCGAGGAGCTTGACGCTGCTCAGCGGAGCTTGCGCTCCGCGGGATGGCGCGGCGATCAGGTTTTCGATCTGAGAAGAACCCATTTCGCCGTGCTCAATCAGATCGGTGAGCGAGGAGAATCCAGCCCCGGAAAGATCGACGACGGAATCGCCGGAAACAACGCCCGGGTGAGCGTGCCCACCGATCTCGAAAGTAACAAAGCGCATGCTTGCATCTTATAGGAGGAGCGCGCGGGGACAGAGAGCACTGGAAATTGTGGAGCGGTACGGCTATCACATCGTCGATCCGCTCATTTTGGCATCGGCCTCCGAAGCCGGCTGCGGAACGCTCTATTCAGAAGATCTGCGTAACGGTCAGGTAATTGAGGGGCTTACTATCCAAAGCCCGTTTCGCCATTCGAGTGGGCTCACTTAGACTGCAAGTCTTGACCTCTTCTTACTTAGGCCGTTCGAGCCAGCGGACGCTCTGGGGTTCCGATTGCTGGCAGCGCATTGTGTCCGTTACGCCCGAAGAGATGTCGGCACAGGCGTTCTCGGTCGCTGAGCGAACCGCCCCGGCTTCGCTCTTCGCGTTCACCGTTTTGCATGCCGAATGACCGGCGTAGGACATACAGACGTTTACGCGATATCGCGGGCCGTTCAGTGTTGAATACGCGATCAGTCCAATCAAGGCCAAGACGAAGACTACGACGATCGCGCCGATCTTCAGAGCGGGGCCTCGCTGAAGAAATTCCCCATTTCGCGAAACTTCTTATAGCGTTCTTCGATAAGCTGCTCGGCGGAAAGGCCGACGAGTTCAGCCAGCGCACTTTGCAAACTTTGACGCACTGCCGCGATCGCCGTTTCCGCATCCAGATGCGCGCCCCCAGCCGGTTCCGGAATAATTCCATCGATCAATCCCATCCCCAGCAGATCCGTTGCCGTCATCCGCAAGGCTGCGGCTGCTTCGGGAGCTTTCCCCGAATCGCGGTAAATGATCGCTGCGCAGCTTTCGGGCGAAATGACACTGTAATACGCGTTCTCGAGCATGTAAACACGGTTCGCGACGCCTAATCCCAAAGCTCCGCCGCTGCCGCCTTCACCGATAACAATCGCGATTATCGCCGTTCTCAAGCGGGACATTTCGCGCAAGTTATAAGCAATCGCCTCTGCTTGCCCTCGTTCCTCGGCATCGATTCCCGGATAGGCTCCTGGCGTATCGATCAAAGTGATCACCGGCCTTTGAAATTTCGCAGCCAGTTGCATCACGCGCAGGGCCTTGCGGTAGCCCTCCGGCTTCGGCATCCCAAAATTGCGCAGCAGTTTTTCTTTTGTGTCCCGGCCTTTCTGATGACCGACGATTATCACGGGCTTGCCTTCCAAAAAGCCCATTCCAGCTACGATCGATTTGTCGTCTCCGAAGAAGCGATCACCGTGTAGCTCCTCAAACCCGGTAGTAAGACCCTGGATGTAATCCCATGAGTGCGGGCGTTTTGGATGCCGGGCGAGTTGCACTCGCGCCCAGCTTGGGTTGCTGATCTCCTCCGCGACAATCTCAGGATCATCTGTGACGGGCGCAACGGAACCTTCAATCTCGTCTTCAGCCATACTTAGCTCGCGAGCACTTCCATCGCCTCAGGCCCGCAGATTTTTTCCACTTCCGCGCGAAACTCGCGGTCCGGCCGCACCTTCGTCTTCGGCACGTCCATAACAACTGAAAAGTCGCGCGGTTTCTCCAGACGGAAGCGGACATCCGTCGTGCCTTGCTTGCGCAGGAAGAGCTCGCTCAGAGCTGCGACCCTTTCAGTAGAGGTCTCATCCTTCAGCCACATGCGGATAGAGATGAGCGAAGGCAAATCGACCCGTGCATCTTCCAACTTGATCATTTCCTGAATGGAAAGTTTCGGTGGACCGCCTTCCTCAGGCAGCACCGCAGCCCGGATAAACACCGCCGCATCTTCCTTGATTGTTGACAGGAGATCTTCGTATTTTGAAGCAAAGACCATCGCCTCGGCAGTTCCGCGCCCGTCATCCACTTTCATCGTGGCCCAGTACTTGCCCTCGCGGTTGCTCTTGCGCACAATCCCTGTAAGAATCGCACAAAGCTTTACTTCCGTGTTCTTTTCGAGATCTTCCAGCTTATCCGTGTAGTGGGTGGCCAAATCGATGATCTTGTCTGCCCAGCGGTCCAGCGGATGCCCGGAAACGTAGATGCCCAGCACTTCCTTTTCCCCCGCCAGTTTCTGCTCCATCGTCCAATCGGGCAGCTTGGCGAGCGGATATTCGGTTGACTCCTCCTCTGTCAACCCCCCGAATAATCCATGCTGCCCCCGTGCCCGATCACGGCACACTCTTAAACCCGTTTCAATCGCTCGATCGAGCGCTTCCGAAAGTTGCGCGCGATTTCCGCCCAGCGAATCGAGCGCCCCGGCTTTGATCAAGCTTTCCAGCACGCGGCGGTTAATAGCGTTCAAGTTCAATCGCTCGCAGAGATTATAGATTGAGGTAAAGCGGCCGGATTCCGCGCGAGCCTCGACGATGGCTTCTACCGCGCCCTGGCCCACGTTCTTGACAGCGCCGAGGCCGAAGCGAATCGCTTCCCCGGCGGGTGTAAAGTTCAAATCGCTCTCGTTGATATCTGGCGGGAGAACGCGAATATGCATCTCGCGGCATTCGTTGATGTACTTTACGATCTTGTCTGTGTTGCCCGATTCTGACGTAAGCAGTGCGGACATGAACTCGACCGAGTAGTGGGCCTTCAGATAAGCCGTGACGTAAGCGAGATAGGCATAAGCGGCCGAGTGCGATTTGTTGAAGCCGTATCCGGCGAACTGCTCCATCAGATCGAAAATTTTGGCAGTCTTCTTGGCGGGAAATCCACGCTCGGTAGCCCCCGCAATAAAGCGCTCCCGCTGCTGCGTCATCTCGGAGAGGCTCTTCTTCCCCATGGCGCGGCGCAGAATGTCTGCTTCCCCAAGCGAATAGCCGGCGAGCGTGTTTGAGATTTGCATCACCTGCTCCTGGTATAGGATCACGCCGTAAGTTTCGGCGAGAATCTCTTCCAATTCAGGCAAATCATAGGCGATCGGCTTGCGGCCATGCTTCCGGTCGATAAAATCGGGAATCATGCCGCCCTGGATGGGACCCGGCCGGTAAAGCGCATTCAGCGCGCACAAATCCTCAATGCGGTTGGGATGATAACGCCGCAGAATGTCCTGCATCCCGGCGGACTCGAACTGAAATACGCCGCTAGTAAATCCATTGCTGAAAATCTTTTCGTAAGTCGTGGCATCGTCGAGCGGTAAATTCTCGACCACGATCTCTTCGCGGCAGTATTTCTTTATGAGCTTGAGCGCCTCCTCGACGATCGTGAGCGTCGTCAGGCCCAGGAAGTCCATCTTGAGAAGGCCCAGCTTCTCGAGTCCTACCATGTCGTACTGCGTCACGATTTCGTGCTTGTTCGTGATGTAAAGCGGGACCAGTTCTCTCAGCGGCACGGAAGAGATGACAACGCCGGCAGCATGCATCCCCGCATTCCGACAGACGCCTTCCAGCTTGCGGCTGATTTCTAGAACTTCCTTGACCCGCGGCTCCCGAGCCGCTACTTCCTTCAGCTCCGGATCCTCCATCGCCCTGTCGAGCTTTATGTTTAGCTGCTTGGGAACGAGTTTCGAAATGCGATCCACTTCGGCAAAGCCCATATCGAGCACCCTCCCGACATCTTTAATGGCGGCCTTAGCGGCTAACGTTCCGAAGGTGATGATCTGGGCCACCTGCTCGCGGCCGTACTTTTCCGTGACATACTGTATGACCTCGCCCCGCCGGTTCGTACAAAAGTCGATGTCGATATCGGGCATGCTGATGCGCTCCGGGTTGAGGAAGCGTTCGAACAGCAGCCCGTATTCGAGCGGATCGATATCCGTTATTTCCATCGCGTAGCCGACGAGACTGCCTGCTGCCGAGCCTCGGCCAGGCCCCACCGGGATTCCACGCTGCTTCGCGAACCGGATGAAGTCCCAGACAATCAGGAAGTAACCTGCGAACTGCATCTGCTGGATCATCCCGATCTCGCGCTCCAGGCGCTCGATGTACTCAGGGACATCGTGCTTTAGCCGGCCTTCTCTGCGCAGAACTTCCAGCCGGGCACGCCGCTTCTCGAACCCTTCGCGCGCCACTTGGGCAAAGTAGCTGTCCGCGTTGTGTTCGAAAGGTACGTCGAAGCGCGGAAATGGATCTTTCACCTGCTCCAGCTTCACGTGGCAGCGTTGCGCAATCTCCCACGTGCGATCGAGCGCGTGCTCCACTTCGCCAAACAGAGCCATCATCTCGGCTCTCGATTTCAAGTAAAACTCGGGCGTGCTGAAGCGCATCCGGTTCGGATCTGACATCGTCTTCCCCGTCTGAATGCACAGCAGAATCTCGTGCGCGCGCACATCGTCGTGCGTCAGATAATGCGAATCGTTGGTGACCACCAGCGGAATGCCCGTTGCAGCCGACATGCTCCGCACCTGCGGCAGCAGAAGCTTGTCCTGTTCGAGATGGTGGTCCTGCATCTCCAGGAAAAAGTTGCCTTTCCCAAACAGGTCCTGATACTCATTGGCTAGACGGCGAGCATCTTCGTAGCGGTCCGCAAGAATCGTTTCATTGATGTCTCCCCGCAGGCAGGCCGACATCGCGATCAAGCCTTTCGCATGCTGCGCCAGCAGATCTTTGTCGATGCGCGGCTTATAGTAAAACCCTTCCAGGTAGCCGGTCGACACCAGCTTGATCAGGTTTTTATAGCCCTCCTGCGACTCGCACAGCAGAAGGAGGTGATTATAGCGGTCCGTATCCGAACGGGTCTTGTGGCCCTGCTGCGAAACATAAACCTCGCAGCCGATGATGGGGTGAACGCCTTCCTTACGCGCTTCGCTATAAAATTCGACGGCCCCAAACAGGTTGCCGTGATCCGTTATGGCAACCGCCGGCATATCCTGCCGCTTTACGACGTCGATCAGTTTCTTTATATCGCAGGCGCCGTCGAGAAGCGAGTAATCCGTGTGGCAGTGGAGGTGAACGAAAGGTCGTTCGGACATTCTGGTCAACCTCTAGTGTAACGGCTGAAAGAAAGTTAATCACTCACTTATTGCACCGTTATACTGAAGCCCGTGGCAGCAGAATTCAGACAGACAAGCGAGCACGAACTGGAAGCGATCAGGACGCTCATGCAGCATTCTTTTCACGTTCAGCCGGATGTGCCTTCCATGAATCCCGAGCTGCTGAGGTGGAAATACTATCAACAGGGACCTGCCTGGCCCGGCTCGCGCAGCTACGTTGTTTCTGACGCAAACGATTTTCTGGCGCATGCTGCCATCTGGCCTTTGCAGCTTCGCCTCGAAAGCGGCATTCGCTCCGGCATAGGATTCGGCGATTGGGTCGCCCGAGAAGAACACCGCGGAGCCGGATTGATTCTGCTCAAAAAACTGATTGGGTTAGCGTCCTTCGTGCTGGCGATCGGCGGCGCCGATATTACTCGCCAGATTTTACCCAGGGTAGGTTTTAAGCATTGGGCCGACTTGCCTGTCTACGCCCGCGTGCTCCGGCCTTTAAAACAGGTTCTCTCTCGGCCCGCTCACGACTGGAAGGAGCCACTTCGACTGGCTCGGAACACTGGTTGGAGTCTTGCGCCTCTGTCATCGGTCGCCGACTGGGTTGCAGAATCCTCCATCCCCGGCGAGGAACTCCTCTCATCGGTCCATCGAAAAACAGGCCTCGTCTACGACAGGACCTTTTTTAGCTTTATGTTGAATTGTCCTGGCGTTCCGTTTCCCTCATTAGTGTTGCGCAAAGCAGGCGTGGCTCTGGGTTACGCGGTCCTGAGCGTTGTGGGCGGTCAGGCCCGCATCGTCGAGTTCAGAATCGCTTCGGAGGATCAGGCCGATTGGAGTGCCGCAGTCTCATTAGTCACCAAGAAACTGCTAAAAGAAAAACTCGCCTGTGAGGTCATCGCGCTCGCATCCTTTCCTCTTCTGGAGAAAGCTCTTCAGACGAACGGATTTCGCGTCCGCGATCGTCGGCCCCTAGTGGTTTTCGACCCTCAAGGGAACATGACTGCGGAACCCGTTCCCCCCCTGAGCCTGCTAGTTGATGATGGGAGCTACAACTACTTCCCGGATGCTCCCTATATGACGTGAATGGCGGGCGCGCTTTCAGTCCGCAAAAAGCTCCACCTTCGGGCATCGGCTATCGGATGATCGCAGCTTTCTGAGCCCCAGCACTGTGAAGCTCCCTGAATTTCTGCATCGCAAGAGCTGCTTCTGCCGGTCTACCGAGCTGCTTCAGCGTTGTTGCGAGCAAGTAGTACGTACTGCCATCAGTATCGTCCTTGACCGCGGATTGTAACTCCGGCAGTGCTTTCCGTGGCTCTTTCCGGTCCAGGTAGATTTTCGCCAGAACCACCTGTGCGCTGAATAAACCGGGTTGTATCTGCAAGGCGCGAACCGCGTACGCTTCGGCTTTGGCGTAATCGCCTTGGCGCATATACGTGCCCGCTACAAGGGCGTTCGTATCTGCATCACGTGCATCTAACTCGAGCGCCCGGGCCGCGGCTTTCAACGCATTCTGATCATCCCCAGCAGCACTATACGCGGTCGCCAGGCCCGCCCAGGCAGGCCCCGAAGCCGGCTCTTGTTCGGTAGCCGCTTGGTACTCGCGAACCGCTAGCTCATATCGTTCGGCAATTCGAAACGACTCCCCAAGCACCATATGCGCATGAACGGAGGCTGGATCCAGTTCCATCGCCTTCGCTAGCGCGCGCTCCGATTGCGCCACGAGCACGCGCGCGCTTTGCTGGGAGACTTCAGAGGACGTTGACTTCTTTGTTTCCCGTTCCGCCAGCACGCGGCTAGTGATGCCCAGCCCGTACCAAGCGTCACCGCTTCGTGGATCGATGCGTGTTGTCTCCTCATACGAAGCATGTGCCTCTGAAATCTCATTCGAAGCTACTTGCGCTCTCGCCAGAGCGAGCAGCGAAACGGTATCGCGAGGTTGAGCGCGGTGCGCGTTCTCCAGGAATCGCAACGCCCGTTTCGGTTCCTGCAGGCTCATCAGAGACAGACCGCAGAAGAGATTTGCCGGAACCGAATGCGGATCTTCCGCCAGCGCCGCCTGGAACTCGCGCAGAGCATCGTGAAAATCGCGCAGCTGATAATAAGCAATGCCGAGGTTACTTCGGAGTTCAGGGCTGTCCGATCCGCTGGCGATCAGTTCTTTAAAAGCGGAGATAGCGCCGGCAAAATCGCCGCGCCTTTCCGCTTCCACCGCCTCCTGCGCGAGCTGCTGAGCGGTCATGCATACGCGAGAACTGATAAAGGCGATTAACAGTAGCCGGCACATCGAACTGGAGGGCGGACTTTCAGCCCGCGCGGAGCTTCAGCTCCGCTCTTCGGTTTTCGCCATTCATCACCACATCAGCTTGGCCGCAACCTGAATCAGCCGCGGCTGATTTGCTTGCGAAGTCACCACCCCGAAGTTCGTAGATCCTAATGATGTATTCGGTGCTCCAAATTGCGGTGTGTTGAAAAGGTTGAAGCATTCGCCGCGCAATTGCATTTTGAGGCGCTCTGTGATACCGAAATTCTTGAAGAGGGCGAAGTCCCAATTAGTAAGGCTATCCTGGCGCAAATTCGGCATTGTACGGCTTACGTCTCCGAACGTGAAAGGCGCGGGTTGCTGGAAACAGTTCGTGTTAAACCACTGGTTTAAGCGGCTCTCGGTAGAACCGCTGGTGAAGTAGCCATTCGGACAGGCCTGCGGCAGAAAATTCGGCCGTGATCCGCCGCCCATGTCATGCGTGTTGTTCTGCGATGTCGTGAGCGCCAGTGGAAAACCAGATTGAGCGGTGAATGTGCCATCGACACCCCAGCCGCCGAGAGTGACCTGCACCAGGCCATGAGCGTTGCCCAGATACTTCTTGCCTTTACCGATCGGTAAATCGGCGACATAGCTGACAACCAGCCGCTGCGGGACATCAAAACTGGACAGCGAGCGCTCCAAGCGCAGATTGCCCCAATATTGATATCCGGCGGGTCCGTAGGACTCGAGCCACGGACTCAGACTCTCCACATCGCCGATCAGCTTTGAATTTGTGTACGACAGCAGCGCGCTGCCCCCCGCTCCGAGGTCCTTCTTGAGCTTCAACTGGAAAGATTCGTAAACCGAATCCCCGCTACCTTGCGAGGCCAATGTCACTGATCCGAACTGCGGAAATCGTCTGATGAGCTGGCCGTTGGAAAGGGTCGGTGTGTTGAACGGAGACGTTACCGGAACCTCGTTTTGGAAAGGGTTGGGCGAGAGACTCGTCAGATATGTTCCAAGGGCTAAGTCGGACGCGGGCAGGTAATTGATTGACTGGGTCTGAATTGGCAGATGCGTTCCCTTTGACCCGACGTACGCGGCATCGATCAGGGAACCGCGGCCGATCTGACGTTGGATATCGAAGTTCCACTGCTGAACATAACCCAGAGGATTGCCAGGGATCTGAGTGGTGATGCCTTGTCCGTAAAGAGCAGCGTTGGGATCTCCGTTCCTCTGAGGAGGTGGAATGATTCCGTTCGGAAAAGGGTTTGAAAGCACATTGTATGGTGTTATCCCCCCGTTGAGGCTGTTGTTCATGGATTCCGTAATAGCGTTGATGGAATCGTGATCTGGCGCCGAAAACAGGTTGACATCGATCGGCAGCCAGAAAATGCCGTAACCTGCGCGAACGGTTGTATTCGCTCCGGCAAGATATGCCACGCCTACATGGGGCGAGAACTGCTTGTAGTTGGTATTGACAGCGCTTCGTTCCGTTCGCTGCGGTGTCGCCACCAGACCCACCGAACCAACAACCGGCAAACCGGTGGGCGCGGCCAGCGGACTGACTGCGGTCGGGGAAAATACGCTGATACGATTGAACCGCTCCGTCCATGGTTCGGTGATTTCATAACGGAGTCCCAGATTCAGTGTCAAACGGCTGTTCACCTTGTACGCATCCTGGACGTACTCGGCTGTATAGATCAGCTGACTGGCAGTGAAAGCGGGTTCTTGTACCGATCCAGAGCTTGGGGTTCCATACAAAAAAGACGCGAAGTCCAGACCGCCGCCCTTGCCGCCGACGGCATCCGGAGCCGTGAACGTCTGGTTGAAGTTGTAACCGCCTGTTCCGTTATTCGTCTGGCCGTAATTTTGGCGCGACGACCTCCACTCGCCGCCCGCTGTAACGCTGTGCTTGCCGTGAACGCTGGTGACGCTCCCGTGCAGTTCGACGACGGTATCCCAGGCATCCAGCACGCTTCCTGTTGAACCGCCGCAAAATTCACTGTAATTGGAAAGGCAAATATTCGGCAGCGTTCGCACGGCCGGCGCAATATCCTGGTTCATGTACGCAGGCCATCCAATCGACGTGGCGTCAAAGCCGATGCTCCCCGGAGTTCGCGCATACACGAAGCGCAAGACGTCTGCGTGGATGTCCATGACAGTGGCAGGTGAAAATGCATATGTATCCCCCACTACCGCTTGTAGCGTGTTGTACGTCTCCGGCGTGCCCAGGTTTCCTGCGTAAGTCTGGTTGTGGAAAGCGTCGGCCGCCAGATCCAAGTCGTTCCAGTAGGTATACCGGACGAACGTTTGTTGTTTCTGGCTGAACGAATGATCCAGGCGCATAGTCCCCTGGTCCGTGTTGCCTCCATAACTGACATTGCCGGCCCAGTTGTTCTGATATCCCGCGCCCGCGACATTCGGCAGCCCCCAAAGGGAAACTAAGTGCGCCGAAACGGGATCGATCTGGCTCGGGCAGATGACGTTCAACTGGCCATTACAGCTTGCTGGTTGCCGAAGATAGTTCTTCGGGTTTCTCGGATCTTGGACGGTAGTAAACGGATTGAAGATGTTAATCCCGAGGCCCGAAAAATCACCGTTCCGCATCGCCTGTGTCGGCACGGAAAGCAGGGCCGGCAATCCTTGGCGCAATCGGAATCCCTCATAATTCGCAAAGAAGAATGTTTTGTTTTTTCCGTTGTATACCTTGGGTAAAACCACAGGGCCGCTAACTGAAACGCCGAACTGGTTTTGCGTGAACGCGCCCGTAGGGACCCCGTGCTCGTTGTTGAAGAAGTTATTGGCGTTCAGAACTTTATTCCGCAGAAACTCGTACACGTCGCCGTGCAAATCGTTGGTGCCGCTGTTCGTGCTCATGTTGATCACACCGCCGGCGAAACCGCCGTATTCAGCGCCAAGGCTGTTGGTCTGCACATTGAACTCTCGAATCACATCTTGCGAAGGCAGCAGTTCGACCGCATGTCCGAAGGGAGTGACCATCGTGGCGCCGTCGAGTAGCCACTGACTCTGGTTCGCAACTCCGCCCCCAATCTGATAATTGCCGAAAGCGGAATTGTTTGTGCCGGCCGCATTCTGCTGGGCTTGGCCCTGCGGAACGACTCCTGGAGCCAGCGCGACAAGCGCCAGCGGGTTGCGACCGTTCAAGGGAAGTTCATTCACCTCGCGCGGCGAAATGACCGTCCCGATGGTGGCGTTATCCGTTTGCAGCAATTGAGCTCCGCCGGTCACAGTGATCGATTGTTGCGACTGCCCGACCTGCAGCGCGAAATCCGTGCGGACGCTCAGGCCGACGCTGACCGTAACGGCCGGATGAGTTTCGTGTTGGAAGCCTACCGCGTCGACGCCGATTTCGTACGTACCCGGAACCACGTAGGGGAAGTTATAGAATCCCGCCTGATTCGATTGCGTCGTAGTTGCAACCTGGGTGGCGGAGTTTGTCAGCGTGATCTTAGCGTTGGGAACGGCAGAGCCGCTCGGGTCGGTGACGTAGCCGCTGACTATTGCATCCGCCGTTTGCGCGCTCAAAATAGATGTACAGGTAAACAGGGCGAGAATGCCCAAAATGCGAGACACGTGCGGTACCCCTCTTAGCCTCGTACGCCAAAACGAATGATCGGTACGGGCGGCTACAGAAAGATATACTGCTCTTGCTGCCCACACGTCAAGCGAAAAGGAATATCGAGAGCGGACCTCGCAAGATTGACAGGCGCGTTGCGGCGAACGTGCTCTTCCTGGCTGTGCTGCAATTGGTCTCGGCGAGCGTCTGTCTTGGCAGTGAAAAGCCGTTTGACGTTGCCGTTTACGGCGCGACGGCCAGCGGAGTAATGGCCGCTGTGGGCGCGGCCCGAGAAGGAATGCGCGTCGCGCTTGTCGAGCCCGGCCTGCATGTCGGCGGCATGGTTTCCGGAGGTCTCAGCAACAGCGATGTCGACCGTCAAGAGCAGCTCATCGGCGGCTTGGCGCGCGAGTTTTTCGTAAACGCGGGCAAGCACTATCACGTGCCAGTCGCCTGGGCGTTCGAACCTCACGTCGCCGAAGCGGCTCTCAGATTCATGCTTGAAAATGCCCGCGTGGCGACGTTTTTCCGTTGCCGCCTTGCAGAAGTCAGGAAGAGCGGATCGCGGCTGTCCCTGATCCGGATGAGCGACGGCCGCGAATTTAGCGCCATCGTCTTCATCGACAGTTCTTATGAGGGAGACCTGATGAAGCTCGCCGGAGTATCTTACGCGATCGGGCGTGAAGGGCGCGCGCAATATGGCGAGTCGCTCGCCGGAAGACAGGAGTTGCTTCCCGGGCATCATCAATTTAGATTCCCGGTGTCCGCGGATAAGGCCGAAGGAGGACTTCTTCCGCTCGTAGTTCCTCAAGAGCAGGCCGGGCAAATAGGTGCGCCCGACGGCAAGTTCCAGTCTTACTGTTTCCGTCTCTGCTTAACAGACGATCCCGTGGACCGGCTCGCGGTCGAACGGCCGAAGGGTTACGATCCGGCGCGGTACATACTCCTGCGGCGCTATCTCGAAAGCGCCAAAGGCGCGCTAGCGTTGGGCGATTTCCTGGGCATCATTCGTATCCCGAACGGCAAAGCCGATGTTAACAGTACCGGTCCTGTTTCGACCGATTTACTCGGGGCGAGTTGGGCATATCCGGAAACCGGCTACGCTGGTCGCGAGCAGGTTTGGAACGAGCACTTAACCTGGGCCCAAGGGCTGATCTATTTTCTGCAGAACGATTCGAGTGTACCCGGGGCGATAAAAACCGAGATCCGAAAGTGGGGACTTCCCAAAGACGAGTTCGCCGATACCGGCCACTGGCCGAACCAGCTCTACGTGCGCGAAGGAAGACGGATGCTTGGCGAATATGTTCTCACGCAACATGATCTGGAGCAGTACCGGGAGAAGTACGACTCGATTGGCATGGCCGGATACAACATCGATATTCGCGAAGTGGAATGGCTCGCGCACAAAGTCTACCGGTTTCCCGATGTGATAGATCAAGTGTTTACGGAAGGCTATCTCAGCATGCCCGTTCGGCCATGGCAGATACCTTACCGGAGTCTGCTGCCGCGTCAACAGGACTGTTCGAACCTGCTGGTGACCGTGTGCATTTCCGCGTCCACCATCGCTTATGGTTCCTTTCGCATGGAAGCTAATTACATGATCGCGGGACAGAGTGCCGGAGTTTCAGCCGCGCTGGCAGTCAGGGCAAAGCGGCAAGTTCATCAGGTCGATATACTCGCGTTGCAGCAGGCGCTCCGCCGTCAAGGGCAAATTCTCACTCCGGACGATGTGCAGCGCCAATAGCACTTACCTTACTTCCCGTCTTCGTACCAGGTACTGAAATTGTATTACCTGGGTGGCCGAACTGTGATACTCTAACAGCCAATCTGGGTTGGGTTTAGTCCTACTTAGAAAGCTAGGAGCGTTGCAAGTCCTCCCAGATTGCGGTTCTTGTTTGCGTTTTCCCGAGTTCCAATCGTTGATTCTCGGTCTCATGAGGTGACCACGTATGCACCACCGAACACTGTCCTGTTCTGAGTCGAGCTTTCGTCGCCCGGCTCAAATTTCCATTTCCAAGCTGCCGCTGGCACTCTGTGCGCTGCTTCTGACCTCCGCTTTCTGGGCCTGGGGCCAGGGAGCATCCGGCACGCTACTCGGTACCGTAACCGACCCGTCAGGCGCGGTCGTTCCCAACGTAGCCATCACGGTTACGAACACGGACACGAATCAGGCCACCCATGTCACCAGCAACCAAGGTGGCGAATATATTGCAGCGGACTTGCCGAATGGGCATTACATGATCCGGGCCGAGGTGGCAGGTTTCAAGGCGTCTGAGCAGAAGGACATCGCGCTCGACGTGGGTGCTCGCGACCGCGTGGACATCAAGTTGGAAGTCGGGAGCACCCAGGAAAGCGTTACGGTCGAGGCGACTGCTATCGCCCTTCAGACCGAATCCGGCGAGATCAGCGATGTCATCACCGGGCAGCAGGTTTCGCAGCTTGCTACCAACGGCCGCAGCATATACTCGCTCGCTACGCTCACGGCGGGAGCTTCCAGTAATATGGTGGATTTCCAAAATCCGGTGCCGGTCGGTGGCGATGCCAGCGTTAGCTTCAATGGTCTGCGTCAGTCCCACAATCTCTATATGGTGGATGGCGGCGAAGACTACGACCGGGGAGGTTCGGGCAATATCAGCATTCTGCCTTCGATAGACTCCATCGCGGAATTCCGGCAGCTCACTTCCAATTACAGCGCTGAATACGGCCTCTCTTCCGGCGCGACCATGACCATGGTCTTCAAATCGGGGACCAAGGACTACCATGTAGGGGCTTGGGAGTTCTTCCGCAACGACGCTCTCGACGCGAATACCTACTTCTTCAATGCAGCCGGCCAAAAGCCGCCCGAGCTGCGCTTCAACACTTTCGGTTGGAACGTCGGCGGCCCGGTGTTCATCCCGAAGGTCTACAACAAGAATCGTGATAAGACGTTCTTCTTCTACAACATGGAATGGCGCAAACTCATCCAGGGTGGCGTTAACAACCAGACCGTTCCCCCGCTCAGTGAGTATGGCGGCCAGTTCAATACCACGATCAACGTTCCAAAAGCCAGCCAGCTCTCCCCCTCGTTGCTAGCCAAGTACGCTTCGCTCGGGTTGGCGCCGGGCCAGGCCTTCCCAGGTAATAAGATACCTGCCTCTCTGCTCGATCCACAGGCACAAGTGCTCCTACAGACAGGCATCTTCCCCGCGCCGACTAGCGGAGTCCAGTTCGTGGGAGGCACCAAACTCCCGACCAAAGTTCAGGAAGAGATCATCCGAATCGACCAGCGGTTTGGCGATAAGTTCAACATTTTTGGCCATTGGGTGAACGAAGCAATCAGCCAGGCATACGGAAACGCGCAGTGGGGTGGCGACAATATACCGACCGTCGGCGACACCTTTGTCAATCCTTCTTATAGCGGTGTCATCCACGCTACCTATTCCATCAGCCCCACGCTGCTCAACGAAACGGCGTTTAACTACAATGGCAATCGCATCAACATCACGCCGACCGGCATCTACCAGCGTCCGAGCAACTTGGACATTCCCCAACTGTTTCCGTCCAATGCCTTGAATCGACTTCCCAGTATCAATCTCAGTGGATCAACTGGAACAAACTACGATCCTTGGAGTTGGCCTTGGGCAAACAAAGCCGACGATTATCAGGTCCGCGACGATGTTTCCTGGTCGAAGGGGTCGCACCAGCTCAGGTTCGGCGCTGGCTGGATGCTCTACAAGAAAGTACAGGACCTTTTCGGTCGGACTCAGGGCCAGTTCCAGTTCAATGGCAACTACACCGGCAACGATTTCGCCGATTTCCTGCTAGGCTATTCCAATTCCTACAACGAACTGGCAGTCCAGGACGCCGGGAAGTGGGACAACCAATCGTATTCTGTCTACGCTCAAGATAACTGGAAGGTCAATTCCCGGCTGACTCTGAATCTCGGGTTGCGCTGGGATGGCATGCCGCACACCTATGAGGAGAACAATCGGCAGTCGAATTTCTATCCCACTCTGTACAACCCTGCGAATGCTGCCCTTCTCCTGCCGGGCGGCAACAGCATCAGCCCGAATAGCCCGGGTCTCGGCACGAGCCCGAATCCTGCCCTGAACGGGTACCAGTTCTACTTGAACGGAATCGGTATTGCCGGGCAGAACGGCATTCCTGCCGGATTGGTCAAGAACTATTGGGCAAACCTTGGACCGCGTCTCGGTTTTGCCTTCGACCCCACGGGCAACGGCAAGACTGTTTTGCGTGGCGGATTCGGAATCATGTACGAGCGCATCCAGGGCAATGACGTGTATAACGCCGGCCCTAACCTGCCGTTCAGTACCACTGTGACGTTCAACAATGTCTCTCTTAGCAATCCAAACCTCAGCCTCACGACGGGCCAGACCCTGACCGCACCGATCACCCCGGGCAGCATTACCGGTCTCGCTTACACAGATTACAAGAATCCGGAGAGCTATCAATGGAGTTTTGGAGTTCAACAACAGCTATGGCAAAACTCCGTACTTTCGCTCTCCTACGTCGGAAACGAAAACGCCCACCAGAACGATTACCGCCAAATCAACCTTCCATCGCCGAGCGTTCTGCCTGCGTTGATCAATGGAACTATTAACTACAACAGCGTGGTTCCCTATCTTGGGTTTGGTGGGATCGACGTGTCTGAAAACGCACAAAATTCAAACTACAATTCGCTGCAGATGAATATGCGCGCGCAGGTGAAGAATAGCCTTACTTTGCAAATCGCGTACACCTACTCGAAAGCAATGGATCCGGCCACTGGTTACGCCGGTGCTGGCGATCTCGCCAACGTTTCGAATCCATATGACCGTCATTACGACTACGGGCCCGGTGGATTAGACCGCACGCACATCTTCCTCGTCAACTTTGTTTACGATATCCCGTTCTTAAAGAACAGTCAGAACCGCGTGCTTAAGTCTACGCTCGGCGGCTGGTCGCTATCCGGAATCGTCACTGCCGAAACTGGACTTCCGTTGTGGATTACTTTGGGTGGTTCGCAGGGCAGTAACGGGATTCCCAATGCGACAAACCGGCCAAACATAGCTGCGGGCGGTGTCAGCTATCCACATTTGGTTAACGAGTGGTTCAATCCTGCTGCCTTTTCGGTACCGGCTCTTGGCCAGTGGGGCGATCTGGGGAAAGGTTTACTGCGCGGTCCTGGTAGAGACAACTGGAATCTGTCGCTCTTTAAGAGCTTCGTGTTCAGTGAAGCGCGCGGCAGCTCCCTGCAGCTTCGCTTCGAAAGCTTCAACACCTTCAATCACACGCAGTTCAATGCTGTAAGCAGTACCTATTCAAACAGTAACTTTGGCCAGGTTACTTCTACTTATGATCCTCGTGTCTTCCAGCTCGCCGCGAAGATCTTTTTCTAACCCGAGGTGGGGCGGGCCATCGCTTTTTGTGGCCTGCCTGGCCCTCATCTTGCAGAGCCGCTGATCCTCATCAGCGGCTCTTCCGTTTTCTTCTCATGCAGTTTTTGCACGGTCGCAAACTCGGCTTGTGCTTCTGCCGTCCTTCCCAATTCCCGATACAGTCTCGCCAGCCGGTAGTGCGCGTCGTATCCACTCGGGTCAATCTGAATCGCCCGGCGAAACTCGGCGATAGCAGCATCGTTCTGCTTGTCCTCTGTGTAAAGGATCGCGAGATCCAGGTGCGCAACTTGCAAATCCGGGCGCAATCCGACCGCCTCTTTGAGCAGCGTTACCGACTCTGGCTTCCGTCCAACCCTCATCATCACGTCACCGAGATACGCGTACGCCTGGGCGTTCTTCGAATTGTTTTTCAATTCCTCCCGGAACTCACGCGCGGCATCCTCATAGCGCTTCTGCTCCCAATACAAGTAGCCGAGCCCAAAATGGACATCCGGTTGAGTAGGCGCGGACTTCGCGGCTGCTTCGAATTCCGCAATCGCATCCAGTGTGCGGCGGTCGGCGTCGAGTGCCTCTCCCAATAGCATGTGAACGGCGGCCGAATTCGGATCGCGTTGGAGTAGACCTTTGAACGACTCCATCGCTTCCCCGGTTTGGCCCGACCACAAGTAGCACTTGGCGAGTAAATACCCGAGCTCGCTATTTTCCGGCTGTGCTGCGGCAATAGGCTTCAGCAGCTCCGCCGCTTGCCGATATTGCCCCAGCCCGAAATAGCTCATCGCAAGCAGTGTTTCAACCCGGTCACTCCGCGACTCCGCATTCTCTTTATTAAACGCCGCGATCGCCTCACGGAAGTTCCCCAGCTTAAACCACGCTAAACCCAGATTCAGATAGATCCCCGGAAGTTTGGGCTCGATTGCAATCGCGCGTTGGTAGGCCTGGATAGCTTCCCGATATTTTTCTTTTTGAGAGAGACTTACTCCGAGATTGGCCTGCGCCAGAGCCTCGGCCTTATATTCCTGAGCGGGCAAGTTCGATCCGGCCAGCATCAGCCCGAAGACAGCACACAGAACTCCCCGCTTCACATCTACTGAGCGGCCGCCTTCTTATGCGCCAGCCGGCTGCACGCATCGGGCGTGTGAAGCATCTTGATCGCGTCGCCGCCGGCCTCTATCGTGTCTATCTTGCCGCCGCTGTCGATCACAAACGTTACGCGGTTAGCGATGCCGTACTTCGGGATGTAAATGCCATACTCCTGAGAGACTTTCCGCTCAAGAAAATCGCTCAGCAATGGAAACGGCAGACCAAGTTGTCCGGCGAAAGCTTTTTGCGACGGCGTATTGTCCGTGCTGATGCCGAACACCTTTGCTCCAGTCTCCTGAAACTTTTGCATACCAGACTGGTACGCTTTCATTTCCGCCGTTCAACCACCTGTAAATGCCGCCGGAAAGAAGGCCAGCACGATTGTGCTCTTTCCTATGTAATCGGCCAAATGAACGCTGCCCCCGTCGGTCGAGGGAAGCGTGAAGTCGGGCGCTTTGTCACCCACTTTCAGAGTCGAGGAGGGCGGAGCCTGACCAAACAGGCAAACGCCCAGGGCGCTAGCGATCATTAACCGGCTGATTATGCGCATAGTTTTACCTTGCAAACTGAAGGTATCACAAACAGCGAGGTTATCGCTCGCATCAATTCCTTGGGCCGTGGCTATCATAGTCATTACTTGAGATGAGTGATATGCAAGCCGGTGCAGCCTTCGTCCAATCCAGGACCTCGCTGCGGCCGAGCATAGGTGTGGTGCTAGGCAGCGGACTCGGCGCGTTCGCCGGGCTTCTACAGCACGCAGCGCGCATTCCCTATCGTGATGTTCCCGGAATGCCGGTTTCGACCGCTGTGGGACATGCAGGCGAGCTCATCTTGGGAACGCTGGGCGCGAATGGAAGGGGGACGGCCGATGTCGCAGCCCTCTCCGGACGCTTCCATTTGTATGAAGGCTACACCGCCAGGCAGGTTGCCAGCGGAATACGGCTCTTTCACGATCTCGGCATCAGAACAGTTGTGCTTACGTGCGCGGCGGGAGGACTGAATCTGGATTTTTCCGAAGGAGCGTTGGTGCTGATCTCCGATCACGTAAACCTGCAAGGGGCGAATCCTTTGACCGGTCCGAACGATGAGCCGCTTGGCCCTCGGTTTCCGGACATGACGGAGGCGTATTCAATTGCGCTGCGTCTGACGGCCCGTGAAACTGCCGTCGAACTTGGCATTGAGCTGCGCGAAGGAGTTTACGCGGCCATGCTCGGACCAAGTTACGAAACTCCGGCGGAGATCCGTTTTCTCAAGGCGATCGGCGCGGATCTCGTCGGGATGTCGACAGTCGCTGAAACGATTGCGGCGAATCACATGGGAATGGAAGTGCTCGGTATTGCCTGCGTAACCAATCTGGCCGCGGGACTCGGGCCGCGCAAGCTCGTACATAGCGAGGTGCTCGAAATCACACAGCGAGTTTCCGGAACGTTCTTGAAGCTGCTGAGCGCTTTGATTCCGAAGCTCGAGAACTCGTGAGCGCCCGGACAAGCCTGGTGCTCTTCGATATTGACGGCACGTTGATGAGAGGCGCGGGGATGCTTCACAAGGATGCTCTGGTCGAGGGCATTCAAAAAGTCACGGGGCGCTCGACAAAACTCGAGGGCCTCGCAACAGCCGGCGCACTCGACCGTGATTTAATCGCCGCCATGCTGCGTGCGGCAGGTGAGAGCGAACGGCGCATCCGGTCAGTGTTAACTGAAGTCATGCGTGAATGCGAGCAAAGCTATGTGGCGAAGTGCGCGGCAGACCTGAGTCCGTTTCTCTGCCGCGATGTTCACCAGACACTCGAGGAGCTGAAATCGAGAGGCGCTGTGCTTGGCTTAGTGACGGGCAACTTGAGCGCGATCGGTTGGAGGAAGGTCGAGCTGGCAGGCCTTCGCCCCTATTTTTCCGTCGGAGCTTTTGCAGAAGATGGCCGCACCCGGGCGCGATTGGCCCAAGTGGCCGCACAGCGCGCGAGGCGGACAGGTTTGGTAGACCACTCAAGCCGTATCTCGCTTATTGGAGATCACGCGAACGACGTCGCCGCAGCCAAGGCAAACGGCTTTCAATCGATCGCGGTGGCAAGCGGCGTGTTGTCGCGCGAAGAACTGGCGGAAGCGCAACCCGATATTCTTGTTGAACATTTCGGCGAGCTGGATTTGAGTAAGCTGCTGTAGTAACTGTCCAGCTGCGGCTATCTCTCTTTCAAAATTAGACGGGGCTTCCGATAAGCTGGATGAGCCATATGGCATATCAACTGGACTCTTTTGCAGAGCCGGTGCGCCGCGTCCTTCAGAGGTGCTCGGCTCGCGTGCTTCCCTTGACGAGGAGCGGAAGCTGCGACCCGGACGATGTGGCGAGCATTCGGAGCGTAAGCCCGTCCCTCTTATTTCCCGGCGCACGCGCGCCGGAAGCCGCGGTCAGTGGCCTCTTGCTCCTGGCCGGATGCTGGGACGAGAGCCACGAACGATCGCAAAACATTGCGTCTCGCGAAGGCAGCTACTGGCACGCCATCGCCCACCGCATCGAGCCGGATTCTTCGAACTCGGCGTACTGGTTCCGGCGGGTAGGCGAACATCCCCTCTTTGCGGAGCTGCGTCGGAGAGCAGCCGGAATTCTAGAGCGCTCAGCTGTTCCCTGGGAGCTTAAACCAGCTTGGGATCCATTTCTGTTTATCGAATGGTGCGATGAGGCGCGCCAAGCTCCTGGGAGCGTTAGGGAACAAGCGGCGCTCGAAATTCAACGCGCGGAATGGGATCTTCTCTTCGAGTGGTGCGCCGAGCAAGCATGACGGCTGCAGCCCTTGGAATACGAATGCATTCCGGCTGGGGCGCGCTCGTAGCGGCCTCGGGCGATGGCGCGACGATCGAAGTAATAGACCGCAGGCGCATCGTAATTACAGATCCGAACATTCCGGGCGCTAGCCAGCCTTACCACTTCGCGGCGGAATTGGCGCTTACAGAAGCGAAGAAATACCTTTCAAACTGTGCCAATGTTTCAGAACGCCTCGCTCGGGAGGCGATCCAGACTGTTGCGCAGGAACTGCGCAGCCGCGAGTACCGAGTGGTAGCTTCGTCCGTCCTGTTGGCCTCTGGCCGCCCGCTGCCAAAACTTCCGGAGATCCTCGCCTCACACCCGCTGATCCATACCGCCGAAGGTGAATTCTTCCGTACGATGTTATGGAGAGCATGCGAACGTCTCGATATTCCTGTGACGGGCATTCGAGAGCGCGATCTCGATGGATGTGCCCAGGTCGCATTCGGCAAAGCCAGCACTCAGGTTTGTCGGCGAATCTCAGGCCTGAAAAGCTCTTTTGGCTCGCCGTGGACGCAGGACCAGAAGAAAGCCTCGCTTGCTGCTTCGATAGTCCTGGCGGTTTGCGGAGGCGGAGTGCGGCTATTGAAAAGTAGCCTGTCGCTCGAGATAGAGCCCGTTTGATGGCGCACCATTCGGCGTGTTACTCTGCACGCTAAGCAAGAATGCCAACTCCAAGCGAGGATGTAACCGCCGAACGCATTGATAGAGAAGCTGGTTTCATTCGCGAGCTCGGTGTTTTCGATTCGACCATGATCGTGATCGGCGCCATGATCGGCTCCGGCATCTTCATCGTTTCCGCCGATATGGCGCGCGATATCGGCAGCCCCGGCTGGCTACTGGTCGCATGGTTATTTGCGGCGGTAGTTACGGTTGCTGCCGCGCTCTCGTATGGCGAATTGGCGGCCATGATCCCGAAAGCGGGCGGCATGTACGTTTATCTGCGTGAAGCGTTCTCGCCGCTCGTTGGGTTCTTATACGGCTGGACACTTTTTGCCGTCATACAGACCGGCACGATCGCTGCTGTCGCGGTCGGCTTCGCACGTTTCACTGGCGTGCTGTGGCCCGCCATATCAGAGCAACATTACCTGATCCCGCCGCTTCAAATCACGAGCAGCTATGCGCTTTCCCTATCGACCGGACAGCTCGCCGCGATACTAGTTATTGCGCTTCTGACCTGGAGTAATACGCGCGGCGTTCACTACGCCAAATTGATTCAAAACGTTTTCACATCGGCGAAGATCGTCGCCTTGGCCGCTTTGATTCTGCTCGGATTCATATTCTGGAACCATACTGCTGTCAACGCGAACCTGCATGATTTCTGGACGCCGCACGACGTGACGCCCCTCACGGCAACGTTGAGCGCTTTCACGGGATTCGGTCTCTTTGCCGCGCTTTGTGTCTCGCAATCCGGCTCTTTGTTTTCGGCGGACGCCTGGCATGGGATCACGTTTGCTGCAGGGGAAGTAAAGAATCCGGCGAAGACTCTGCCGGCGGCGTTGGCGCTGGGGACGATCTCGGTAATGGGGCTGTATATGCTCGCGAACGTCGCTTACTTATCGGTGCTCCCCTTCGGAGCAATTCAGCACGCTGCGGCCGACCGTGTCGCAACCGCCATGTTGCAGGCAATCTTTCCCGGCTGGGGCGCGCTTCTCATGGCGGCGGCTATCATGATTTCTACTTTCGGCTGCATCAACGCGCTGGTCTTAGCCGGCCCTCGCGTGTATTTTTCGATGGCTCGCGACGGCTTGTTTCCGGCGAAAGCCGGCACACTCAATCGCGCTCAAGTACCGGGCACTTCGCTGCTTTTACAAGGCTTTTGGGCGTGCGCGCTGGTGCTGCCTCGCACCTTCAACAGCGCGACTCATAGCTACGGCAGCTTGTACAGCAATCTTTTGGATTACGTGATTTCCGCCGAGCTGATTTTTTACGTGCTGACGATTTCGGCCGTGATCCGCCTCCGCATCACGCGCCCGAATGCTCCGCGCCCTTATCGCGCACTTGGCTATCCTGTGATGCCGCTGATCTATATCGTCGGTTGCACGGTCGTGCTCGTCTGCTTGTTCGCTTTTCGTCCCGCCACGACTTGGCCCGGCTTGCTGATCGTGCTGTGCGGATTACCCGTCTACTGGTTCACGAAGCGGCGGCATGGGTAACAGCCGGAATCTTGGGACCTTCCTCTATAGCGCCGGGCTTGCCCAACATCCAGAGCAGTAATGATCCGCCTAGAAGACAGGCGACCCAAAAATCGATCCCGATTGCCTGCAGTAAGCGCAAATAAGGCTTGTATTGAACGCAGGCAGCGCCGAAGGATAGCAATGCCGCCGCAAGATAGAACCTGTTAGCCCTCCAGTTACGGGTGTCTGGATTTCCCTCAGAGCGAATCGTGAAAAAGGCTGCGCCGATTAACGCTGCCGGACCAAGTGAGATCAAACTGACCTTTACGGCGAACGGCTGCAGTAGCGAGTAGAGTACGAAGGCTAAGCCATCCCACAGCAAAGCCGCCCGGTGGCGCACGCGAAACATGCCGTATATGACGAACGCATAGATGCCCGCGGCAAGCAGCTGCCATACCTTTACGGCTGCGGAAGGCGAAAGCGAGAGCAGGTTCACGCGCGGGTATCCGCTAATCAGCGGAGGGATTGGCGTAAGAAAGCGCAGGCACAGAGCACGGAGGGTTTGTCCGGGAAAATAGTGAAACTCCGAAGGTATACCTCCGATGTTACTGGCCGCTGCGTACCAATCCCGGAGCATGGCGAAATACCCGCTTACTCCAAAAAAAGCAAACGGCGCCAGCCAGAGGCCCAGCGTGAAGAGACAGAAGAAGTAAAGCGATTTCCAGCGCTTAAAAAACCAGGGCAAAAAGAAGAGAGGGGTCAACTTGAAGGAAACGGCCAACGCGAAAAGCAATCCCGATAACCAAGGCTTTTGTTTCGTCAACAAAAGCGCCATAAACACGAAAGCGATAACGAAGGGCTGTACATTGCCATAGCGCGCGGAGAGCACCAGATAAGGAAGCATGAGAGCCGAACAGGCGACGATAGCGATCGGCCGGAACCGCAGATGCCAAGTCCTGGCACATACAAAAATGCTTAGAGTGACACAGAAAAATTCTGCAAGCATCCACAGCAACCCAGCGGCGCGCAGCGGTAGCCATCTGATGGGATAAAGAAGCAGATAGGTGACCGGCGGATAGACGTAATCCATAGGAGCGCCGATCCCGCTGAGGGGACCATAAGCAGGCCTGGTACCGGCGAAAAAGCCGGTGACGGCGTACCAATATACGCGTAAATCCACGTTGCGCACCAGCAGCAGCGAAATCGTAGTTAACGCGATGAGGATGGCCGCTTTTCTGACAGGGACACGGGACGTTCCACGGCTAGGCACCGGCATCACAGCCGTGCGGACTCAGGCCGAAGCAGCCCCGCTCTGCTCCGATTTTTGAAAATTCTCGATCTCGGAAATTTCGCTGGGGCTCAGACGAAACTCCAGCGCGCCCTTCACGCCATCGACTTGATCCGCGCGGCGCACGCCCACAATCGCGGCAGTTACGGCGGGATTTGCGAGTGCCCAGGCAAGCGCCACTTCGCCCGGAGTGCGGCCATGGGCTTCAGCGATTTTCTTGAGCAAGTCCACCAGGCGCAAATTCTGGCTCAAGTTGGGCTCTTGAAAATCTTTGTCCCGCTTGCGCCAGTCATCTTCCGGCAGCTGTGAAGCGCGCTCTCTTGTCATTTTTCCTGTCAGCAATCCAGCTCGCATCGGCGAGTAGACAATAACGCCGATATTGTTCTGCTTGGCAAACGGCAGAACCTCCGGCTCTACCTTGCGCGCCAGCAAGGAATAAGGCGGCTGTAGAGAGGTAACCGGCGCAATCTTCTGAGCGCGTTTCATCTGCTCGGCGTTGAAGTTCGAAACACCGATCCAGCGCGCCTTGCCTTGTTCCTTCAGCCGCGCCATCTCGGTCCAGCCTTCTTCGATATCGGCGTCCGGCTCCGGCCAGTGAAGCTGGTATAGATCGATCACGTCGATATTGAGGCGCCGCAGACTGTTCTCGCACTCTTTGCGAATCGAATCCGCTTTCAACGAAGGAAAAATCTTCCCGTTTTCGTCCCACCGCCGCTCGCACTTAGTGAAGATGTAGGGCTTGCGCGGCAGCTCTTTGAGAACTCTGCCGACTACTTCTTCCGAGTGCCCGAGGCCATATACAGCCGCCGTGTCGATCCAGTTCATGCCCGCTTCGATAGCCGCCTGGATGGCCGCCGCCGAATCAGCGTCATCTTGCTTCCCCCAACTGAATGACCAGCCGCCGCCGCCCATTGCCCATGCGCCTACACCCAAAGCGCTGATCTCGAGATCGCTGTTACCGAGTTTCTTCAAGACAGCCATATTCGCCAACTGCCCTGATTGTCGCAAAGGCAAAAACGCAATCCAACTTTACCGCCTTATTGCTTCTTCTTGCGAACGAGAATCGGTGTATTTTTTCCGTGAGATTGCAACGCAAAATCAAACGAACCGGCGCGGCAGTCAGGGTAAGGCCGTCCCCGATAAAAAGCCAACCCGAACTCCCAATCGCGGCCGAGCCAATCGTTGCAAATGGTCCCGGGCGTATCTTTGATCTCGCGCCAAGTCCCACGCGCTGACACCAAGCGGTCGAGAACCGGAAACGAAACAATCTTGAGAAACAGACCGCCGGCTATCAGGCAAAGCACTAAGAGGATGCCGGCCCAAGATCGTCTGGCCAGCAAGACGGCTGCGATCGGGGCAGCCATGTAGAAATACTCGGTCGGCCCCACGTCCAGGCCACTAGGAATTGTCAGGCGACCCGATTCGAGCACTGCTGGTAGCGCGCGAGCAATTAGCGGCAGCAAACCGATCAGCACGGCGCAGGGCAAGAGCCACCAACGGAACGATTGGGCGAGACGGTTCCACTCAATAGAGGCGCCAAGCACGGCGAAAGCCGGTGGCAGGAGAGGCAGCAGATAACCAGGCAACTTATTCAAGGAACAGCTAAATACAATAAGGCCGAAGCCGAAACAGCTCCCAAGAAAGATGCGGCGTTCATCCCACCCCTTGTGACGGGAGAACAGTAACCCGAAGAGTGGTGTCCATGGAAATAGAGCGGCTAATAGCACCGGAAGGTAGTACCACCACGGCTGCACGTGCTGCAAGGAAGCGGAATACAAGCGCTGAAAATGATGTTTCCAAAAGAAGTCCGTAAGGAACGGGCGGCCATTTCGGAGATAGACGCTGATATACCAGGGCAGCGCCATTGCCGAAGCGGCAGCAATGGCCAGCCACCAGCTTCGCCACCAGCGGCGCAAGAACCACCAGAACGGTACCGCTAGTGCGAGCGGAACCAGCCCTTTAGCTAAAGCCGCCAACCCCAGGCAGCCGCCGATCAACAAAAACCGGATCGCCTGGGGTTGGCTCTCGCTGGGTTGTGTTCTGGTAAGTGGCAGCGCCAGTAGGACCGCGAGTGAAAAGAAAACGGCGAGGGGCAGGTCGGTTAAAGCGAGACTGCTGTAGGTGAGCCAGCCAGCCGAGGTTGCGAGCAAAACCGAAGAGATGGCCGCGGCCCCCAGGCCAAATTCGCGCCGCAACAGCATAAACATCAAGGACAGAAAGGCCAAACTCAGAAGCACTACCGGGAAGCGCCCCGATAACTCCGGACCAAAGTGTAACCCGGTGCCTAAACTTGTCAGCCAGTACAGCAGCGGCGGCTTCTCGAACCAGGGTGTTCCCCAAAGCCGCGGGGTGATGTAATCCCCTGTATTCCACATCGTGCGCCCGATGGCAATATAGCGAGGTTCATCCGGGCTAATTACTCCAACTCCGTCAAGATCGTAGAGATATAGGCACGCTATGGCCAACACCAATGTGAGTGCGGGGACATACCGCCTGAGGTAGGACAATTCTCAGTATAGAAATCGCAACACAAATCCCAATCTTATGCCCGAATCCGTGTGTACACTTGAGACAAAGCATGCGACTTTATTGCGTCGCCCCGATTGTGCTTGGACTGTTCGCAGCGCTTACCTCCGGACAGACAGCGGCGGGACAACCTCCAAAAATAGATAAGCAGAAGCTCGAAAGCTACTTGCGGTACGCGGAGGGCTTTGCGCCTGCCGTTAAGTTTACGATCGAGGATCCTGTGAGCACTCCCTTGCCCGGATATTACCGACTGCGCGTGCATCTCAGCAAGGGTGAGGCCAAGCAGGATAAGGTCTATTACGTAACAGCAGACGGCAAGCATGTGATCGGCGGCCCCGTCTGGGACGTCAACGACAATCCGTTTCTGGAGACTCTGCAGCAATTGCCCACCGATGGTCCGTCATTCGGACCCGCAGACGCAAAGATCACGCTCGTGGTTTTTAGCGACTTCCAATGTCCATATTGCCGTGCGTTTGCCCGAGTAATTACAGACACGCTTCCTAAGAAGTATCCGAAGGACGTTAGGGTCATTTTCAAAGATTTCCCTATCCCGTCTTTGCACCCTTGGGCCGAGGCGGCAGCGGAGGCCGGGCACTGTATTGGGGATGGGAACCCCAGCGCGTTCTGGGCGTTTCACGATTGGATCTTTCAGAATCAAGGCGAGATCAATCCGGGCAATTTGCGCGACAAGACTCTCGGTTTTGCAAAAGAACACAATCTTGACACTGCCGAAATAACGAGCTGCATGGATACGCATGCGACCAAACCAGAAGTGGAGAAGAGCTTGCAGAAGGGACGGGCGCTCGAAATCCAACAGACTCCTACCTTTTACCTGAACGGCAGACCCGTGCCAGGCGCGCTGCCCTGGGCCGATCTGGAAACTTTGATCCAGATGGAGTTGAATCGTCCTAAGTTCATACCCGATGGGGTAGCAGGGAGATAACCATAACCGGCAGTACTCCAGGCAAGTAATGTTTTGGCTGAAGATGCCGATACAGTATTAGCGGATGCAAGTTCCGCATAAGTTTACAAGACAGGTTAATATCCAGTGCTCGAGATTGCCGAATCACCAATGAAGACCGCTGCTCCCAAGGCTTTTGGGTTGCCCCCACTCATCCTGCATCCCTTCACCAGTTCGGAGGAAACCTCCTTATTAATGGAGAGCTCACGGGCTAGTCTTGCTTTGCAAGGATTTGCGCCCCGCGATGAAACTCCGGTTGAGGAACTGGACAGGCATCTATTGCGGGGCCGGTACGCCGAGCTCAGGATGCTTTTCTATATCGGGAAAGACTTCTCGCGATGGGCTGAGCAATGCGCGGAGAGCGTCCGGGCATCCGCGCAGTTCGCAAATCGTCCGATTAGGCCGGAGACCTTCGCCATCTTACTAATACAGCACGCGCCCGCTCATGTAATGGCGAAACTCGAGAGTTGGGGCGTACTCGATTTTCGCTCGTTGTTCCGCCGCTCCTTCGGCTTGCACGCCGTTTTTCAGGAATTGCCTCCGAATGAGTGTTTCAGTCCGGATTTTCTCAGGCGCTATCACCGTAATCTCGACCAGTGGTTCGAACAGCGTATGCGCGACTCGGCCTTTGAGCGGCCGGATCCGAACGATTTCGCGTTTGAACTCTACGCCTCGGGCGAATACAGTTCGATGCTGGAAAAGAGCTGGGCCAAAGAAACCGCGAACCGGACATAGCCCTAAGAGGTGCGGCATGCCACTCAGCGATATGCTGAAAGCATGAATCTCCCCAGATTCGTGCTCGCCCGCCAGTCCTTTCCTAATCGCGCAATCGGTGACATACGAAATCATGTGCAAACTGAGTTGTCGCACTCGGGAATCGCCTCCAGAGTTCCAAACGGGGCCAGCATCGCGATTGGTGTCGGCAGCCGGGGAATCTCGAATATCGCAACCATCGTCAGGGCGGTAGTCGATTTCTGGAAGGAGCAAGGCGCGCGGCCGTTCATCATTCCTGCGATGGGGAGCCATGGCGCGGCGACTGCCGAAGGCCAAGCCGATGTGCTTGCGCATTACGGCATCCACGAAGCCACGATGGGCGTGCCCGTCGTTAGCTCGCTCGATGTAGTGTCGCTCGGGGAAACTTCCGAAGGTATTGAAACCTTTATGGACAAAGCCGCGTTTGAGGCGGACGGCATTTTCCTCGTTGCGCGCGTGAAGTGGCACACCGATTTCGTGGGCGCAATCGAGAGCGGGCTATTCAAGATGATGGCGATTGGCCTCGGCAAATTCGCCGGCGCTCGTAGATACCATACGTACGCTTATCGCATGGGACTCGAGCGGATGATCAGGAGTGTGGGCCAGAAGGTGTTCTCGAGCGGCAAGATATTGGGCGGTCTGGCTATACAAGAGGGTGCCCATCACGAGACGGCTGGTTTGATCGCGGTCAGTTCGGCTGGCGGTTGCGCCGCGATGCTGGCGAGGGAAGAGGAGCTTCTCCGGGAGGTGAAGTCGTGGAAAGCCAATTTGCCAGCTGAAGAAATCGATGTCCTGATCGTCGATGAAATCGGCAAGAACGTAAGCGGCGCCGGGATGGATACGAAAGTGATCAATCGCAGCGTCATGGGCCACGCGAATTCCTTCCCCGATGTGCCGATCGTGCATAGAGTCTACGCGCGCGGCTTAAGCGATCTTACCTATGGGAGCGCGATTGGCGTTGGGCTAGCCGATGTGGTCCATGAGCGGCTGCTCGCGCATACAGATTGGAAACCGACTTACATCAATTCGCTGACTGCGTCCACGCCAGCCGCCATTAAAACGCCCATTCATTTCCCGACAGACAACGAAGCTCTCGCGGCCATTGCGCCGACAGTCGGCAAGAACAATCTCGCTGAGGTCACGTACTGTCGAATCCGGAATACGATGGAACTCATCGACCTGGCGGTCAGTGAAAATCTGGTTTCACATCTCGCCTCAAACGTGGAAGTCGTGTCCGATCCTTTCGAAGCTCAATTCGACGAACGCGGCGATCTCAAAGTCTTTGAAGCGGCTCTGTCTCACGTCTAGTTTTAGAACTCTCTTAGCGGGAAAGTCATCCAACTCACGTGGAGATTCGGGCCAAATTGCGCGTGTTGGCGGATGCCGCGAAGTACGACGCCTCCTGCGCCAGTAGCGGATCGCGGCGGGCTCGGGTCGAGGGCGGCCTCGGGAATACGACCGGCGTCGGCATCTGTCACAGTTACACGCCTGATGGGCGCTGTGTCTCGCTCCTAAAGTTGCTGCTCACAAATTACTGTATTTACGATTGCAGCTATTGTGTAAACCGGATATCGAGCGACACGCAACGCGCACGCTTTACGCCGGAGGAAGTTGTTTTCCTCACCACCGAGTTTTACAAACGCAATTACATCGAAGGCCTGTTTCTCAGCTCGGGAATCATTCAGTCACCGGACTACACAATGGAGCAGATGGTGCGTGTCGCCAGCCTGCTGCGGACGGAACAGCTTTTCGGCGGGTACATACACTTGAAAGCAGTTCCTGGCGCATCCAAGGAATTGATGCTCGAAGCGGGCAAGTGGGCCGACCGGCTCAGCGCGAACGTGGAACTGGCCCGCGACAGCGATCTCGCGCAACTCGCCCCGGCCAAAACTCATCGCGAAATAGAAGCTGCCATGCAGCAGATTGCAGGCGGTATTCTGGAAGCCAAAGAGCAGACCCTGCAAAGCAAGCGCACAAAACGGTTTGCGCCGGCCGGCCAGAGCACGCAATTTATAGTCGGGGCGACCGCTACGCCCGATGCGGACATGCTCGAGAAGTCTGCGGCTCTCTACAAGCAATTCGGGCTGCGACGCGCTTACTATTCGGCATTCAGCCCGATTCCGCATGCCGACCCCACGCTGCCGCTCAAAAAAATCCCGCTCGTGCGGGAGCACAGGCTTTACCAGGCCGACTGGCTTCTGCGGTTCTATGGCTTTTTGCCAAACGAACTCACAACCGAAGCGGACCGCAATCTGCCGCTCGACAAGGACCCGAAGCTCGCGTGGGCGTTGCGGAATCGTGAGTTCTTCCCCGTCGATGTAAACAAGGCAGGCAATCGGCGCTGCTGCGGGTGCCGGGCTTCGGGGTTCGAAATGTAAAGAGAATCCTGAAAGTCCGTCGGTACCGGTCTTTGACGCTGGCGGATTTAGCCAAACTGAAGATTTCAATCAAGAAGTGCCAGTACTTCGTGGTCACGGCTGATCACAACCCGGCGTCAAAGCAAATTGACGGGCAGGCCCTGCCGAAGCGCTTCGAGGCACCTGAGCAGCTTGGGCTGTTTGAGGCGGCGATGACAGCAAGGACGGGCGAACTGTGATCGCGGTCTCAGCTGACGGGTTCGAAAGCTGGCGAACACTGGCGCGCAAGCTGCTGGCGCAGCACGTTTTACCGAACGAACTCGACTGGAGCGGGTCTGGGTCATCCCTTTTTGAGGGAACGAACCCACCGGGAGCTGAAGGTTCGGTCGCGGTGCCGAGGGAGTTCATGGAATCGGCCAAGATCGTCGCCTTGCATTGCGACGAAAGACGCTGGGCGCTGTTGTACCGAGTTCTTTACCGGATCACTCACGGGGAGCATGATCTACTTAAAATCGATATAGATGATGATGTTCGCGAACTGCGCTTGATGGAGAAAGCGGTCCGGCGGGACATGCACAAGATGACTGCCTTCGTGCGTTTCAGGCGAGTGGCGGGATTGGAGCCTGAACAGTTTGTCGCCTGGCACAGGCCGGATCACTACATTGTGGAGCAGATGGGTCCCTGGTTTGCGGAACGATTCGGCAACATGCGCTGGTCGATTTTGACGCCCGATCGCAGCTTGCATTGGGATCTCGAAAGGCTGACATACGGCCCGGGCGTTCCGCGGTCGGAGGCGCCAGCGAAGGATTTGCTCGAAGAGCTCTGGAAAGATTATTACGGTTCCATTTTCAATCCGGCACGAGTCAAGATAAGGGCAATGAAAGCGGAGATGCCGGTCCGGCATTGGGCAACTTTGCCCGAAGCGCAGATGATCCCCACTCTGCTAGCAGCGGCGGAGGGTCGAGTAACTCAAATGGCGATCAATCAGAAGACATCGGCTGCACCCTGGGTGCCGGCAAAACATGAACTGACGCAATTACGGGCGGCGGCTCCCTCTTGCAAGGGTTGCGATCTATACCAGCACGCTACCCAGGTTGTGTTTGGGGAGGGTCCGCCCGATTCAAAGGTAGTAATGGTCGGAGAGCAACCTGGGGACGAGGAAGACATGAAGGGACACCCTTTTGTTGGGCCGGCGGGCCGGTTACTGAACAAGGCGATGCATGAGGCGGAACTGGATCGCGAAAAGATTTACGTCACAAACGCGGTCAAGCATTTCAAATTTAAGATCGAGCGCGGCAAGCGGCGGATTCACGCGAAGCCGAGCGGGATCGAGATCTCGGCCTGCAAACCGTGGTTGGAGGCCGAGCTTGACGCGATCCATCCAGAGCTGGTGGTTTGCCTTGGCGCGACCGCCGCGCAAGCGCTGATGGGGCGTGATTTTCGCATTACAGCAGACCGCGGCAAGTTTTATCCGCATCGGTGGGCGAAAGAACTGGTCGCTACGATACATCCATCTGCAATACTCCGGGCGCTGCCCGACCGGTACGACGAAGAGTACGCACGCTTTGTGCACGATTTGCGAACGATTGCGGCGCGTGTGCGGGAACTGGAAGTTGCGAGTCAGGCAGCTAGTTAAGCCCGGCTTTCCAGCGTTCAATCAGGACGAGTTGTTTCCTGACTTGCTCGCGTTCGGGTGAATTGGGTTCCAGCCGGAGATACGTCTCAAGATCGGTTTTGGCGGCGCGGTGATTAAGCTGGCGCAGGTGAACAAGACCGCGATGCCGGTATTCTTCCGCGTACTCCGGCATGGCTTCGATCAAGAGATCGAGGACCTGGCGGGCCTTATCGAAGGCTTCGCCGCGTAAGTAGATGGATTTCAAATTGCTCAAAAGGCGCACGAGGATCTGCCGATTTGAAACCGGCGCAAGCACGGCGGGATTTGCGCGCAAGTCGACGCCGGCGGTTTGTTTGGCCAGAGCGCAGCAATCGGCGAATGAAAGAATGCGACCGCGGTTGAAGGGATCGACCCAGTAGCGAGCCTGCGAATCTTCATAGGCGATAACGAAGTGGCCTGGCAAGCCGACGCCATAGACGGGCCGCAGCAAGCGGCGCGCCACTTCCATGTAGACGACCGACAATGAGATCGGTATACCGAGGCGCCGCATCAGCACTGAATTAAGGCAGCAGTTTCGCGGGTCGTAGTAATCGTCCTCGTTGCCGCGGAACTGCAGCACATCGAAAAGAAGCTCGTTCGATGCTCGTATGAAATCGAGGCCGCTGGCGTTGGGCGTGAGTTGAGAATCGATCTGCTCGGCCAAGTTGTCCAACCGAAAGGCCGCCGCTTCACTGTCCACTCCGGGAAATTCGATACTGGCGATCTCGAGGGCGGCGACGTCAAGCGGAACGCTCGAGCGGTCGTTGCGAAGAGCTTCGAGCAAGCGCTGCACGCGGATTAGCTTATCACTGTGGAATCGGCCTGGGAGAGAGGCAATTTTACAGGAGGTGAGAGCCGGTTCGATCGCGATTATTAGCCCAACATTTGGTAATAATATACTTCACTCACCTTAGCTGGTAAACCTGTTCCGGCGTGACAGGCTGGGGGTTTCTGGCTTAATTGTTTTCTTCTGTTCGGTATTAGTGGGATTTTCCTGAGACAAGTCAACGGAGCTTACAGTCATGCAGCTCTGCTCCCATCTATTCCGGGGAAGCTGAAACGACAAGCAGGAGTTGAGAGTCTGATCATTGCCAAACCCGTCATCGTACTGGACCGCAATATCGAGCCAAAACGGATATTGTTCGCCAACATCAACGTGCGGAATTGTGGGTGGCGTAAAGGAAATCACAAATGGATCTTCCGGGGTGCCGACACTATCCGGTTTCACTACTTGCTCTCGGTCAGCGACAAGCCCGGCGTGCGGAATCTTTCCGCTGTTTGCTTTTCGATCCAAAGAAAGCCGGAAACGCTCCAGAATGCGGAGCCCAAAACAAGAGGAAGCTTTAGAATTGCTGATAGAGATCAGAAGATATGAGGCAAATGCGCTTCAACCCAGTACCACGCCTTGATCCACGTTCCATCCTGATATGGATTATTGCGTTGACTCTTCTGGCCTGTTTGTCTTGGTGGCTTCATGAGCACTTCGGCAGCATTCAGCACGCACCCAAAACAGATATTGGCTCACCAGAACCAAAGCGGTAGCGAGGAACGCTGATCTTATAATGGCGCTCGCTATTGCGGTATTCGAGGACACCTTGCGCCAGGGCCTCGCGGTGCAGCTCAGCGGTCGCCATTTCGGAGCCTCATCCCGGACGAGCGCATTCAGCAAACCTTGCGGCTGATGGACCAGCCCGCGGAGGCGCGCTTGATGCCGGAACTGGCGCGGAGGTGTGCCAGCGCTTGGCGAACTCAGCGACTTTGGAGGGGAGCATGGGAGACCGAAGAAACGCTAAACCGGGCCGCATCTCGCAAACTTAAGACGCCGGAAATTCTGGATATGCGGTCTTACATCGCGTTCCTGAAGGAGAATGCGGCGGACCGAAATCGGCTGGCGGCCGAAAGTTTAGAGACATCTATGAGGCTGGAAGCGCAGTGCTGAAGCCTTCTTTGGAAATACGGAAGAGGAAAGACGGAGAGTAAGTGCTGCCCGCTTCTCTGAGGGGCGTGACGTGGCAATCGCTCTCAAGCGCGGCGAGCTCTGGTAAAGGCGGGAGACTTGCCGCGAGCCAGGAAGTCATATGAGGATTCGCTCAGGCTCTGGAAGAATGCCGATTCCGACTTTCCTATTCTCAAGCAAGCCAAGGTTGAGTACGCGAGACTCCTGTAAGCAGGCCGCGACAACCGGCTTTTCTTTTCGTTAGAGATGCGGAGCCTTGTTTCAAGATGGCCGACGATGCGGGACTACTCTAAATTGTGCTCTGGCGGGGATAACTTAAACGGCATTAACCCTCAGATTCGGAATGAGTCCCGACGGAAACGGAAACTCAAAAGTACGTTCAAACCAGAGTGTACCTGATTCATGGGGTCGCGATGCGTCACCGGGACAGGATGGGATACGTTCAATCAATGATCACCGAATCCAGCATCGAATATACGGAAGCACGACGTGCTATCGACGCGATATATGTCGAGGTGCTAAGCCGCGGCAAAGCGGGCGTGATCGCGGTCTGCGACGCCCACGGGGACCTGATTGCCTTGGCGCGTATGGACGGTGCTCCACTCTCCTCCATTACGATCGCCATGAATAAAGCGTACAGCGCGGCCCGGGAGCGCAAGCCTAGCAAGGATATTGGCAATGCGGCACGTAACGCTGAGAAAGGTTTCGACATTGGGTACTTTGGGGATGCGCGGTTTACGGGATGGGGCGGCGGGGTACCGGTTTGGAAGAACGGCAGTGTTGTTGGCGCGATTGCGGTGAGCGGCTTGCCGCAGGCAGAAGACATTCAGCTGGCGGAAATGGGAGTGCGGATTATTTCGGATCAAGCTGAATGGGTAGCAGACCCGGATCAGTAGAAAAGCCGTACTCGATCTCACCTGTTACAGCCAGCGGCATGATGGTTGAGGGGCTGACCCCGGCTCACCGCTGAGGCGATAGAGCGATGTTAAGCTCGGCGTTATCGAGGCCTGAACCATTTGAGAATGTCGTCCATAAATGGCAACAAACCCTCTGGCCCAGAATCCGTGTCCTTCATACAAACCGATATTGACGTGCCCGCTTGGCTTATATAGCGAACGATCTCTAGCCGCGATTCTAGCTCGATCCCCGCTCCGATGATCACCCTGTTGATCTTGGCATCTGAGAGCGATGTTCGCTCCAGGAGCGCCCGCGAGCGGTCGAAACGGTCTTTCCGAAGGCGCAGGTGCAGTTATGCTTCGTGCACCTGATAAGCAACAGCATAAATTTGAAGCTGATCCATCGGGCAGCAACGGGCGATCAGGGGGCAGCGGAACTCTCGGAGTTTGAGCAGAAATGGACCAAGTATCCGGCCCTGGGCAAGCTCTTTGGCGCGAACATTGGGACCGCGTGATTCCCGATTTCTCGCTGACCACAACCGCTGGCACGCCAAAATGCGTCACGGCACAGGAGTTGCGGATCGAGTGCATGTTCCCAGTCGAGGGCAATCAGTAGTTAGCCGGCAAGAGCATATGGACTCGCCGCTCAATATTCAGACAGGCAGAGGCAATACGCCAGACGAAGCACCTGACAATCGGTTGTCTGATCTTTCGCAGGATGGACCAGATCGACTTACACCGGTCCGCACGAAGTGCGATTGCGCATTCGGGATTTGAGTATCCATGTGATTGCAAAAAAAAACAGTTCGGTGCGGGACATCCAAGGGCTGACACTGACTCCCGAGACGACGATTGCCGAGGCGCTACGATGAATAGAGAGCATTACGCCTCAAGCCAAGCCTGAAACGATTCGGTAGTGCGCATGAACCAAACACTGATTAAGAACTGGTGGTTATTGGTATTGGGCGCCGGTCTTGAAGCGATATATTCGCTCGTGAGCCTTTTCATGCAGGACGCGGATGGATTCCTGATTTTGCGTACACATGTGTTGAAAGGCACGGTGGTGTTTCTGGGTAAGCTTGCATTGGCGTCAGGAGCTTGCACGATCGCAGCCGGCATTTGGAGGTCCGCAAAGGGCAAATCCTGGCTTCTGCTGCTGAATGGCCTGGCTCTCAGCGCGCTCGGACTGATCTTTAACGGCACTTTCGGTTTTCGAATTAGCTTTCGTGCTGTCGCGCTCCTGCTCGTTGTTATGGCAATGAGCATCGGCATTTTCGAATCGGTGATCGCCCGAACCTTGCGGCCGTTGCGTCATGTCGCGGACCAATGGATTTTTGGCGCAGCCGGGGCCGCCTCAGTTGTTTTCGGCTTGGTGTTTTTGGGTTTCGTGTTTCGTTGGATCAGACTGGAACCGGCGGCGCCCTTTCAAAGCCTTCTTTGGGTTGGCTCTTATTTCGGGTTCAGCGCAATCTGCATGCTGGTACTCGGCTTGCGCCTTCGCAGCTTAGGTCTCCCCAATCCGGACCGTGCGAGCCCTTACTGGTGTTAGGAAATCCAAAATACGCGCATTGAGCAGGCGAGGACCGCGTCTTCCGGATCCTTGAATCGGCGTCGTTTCGATCCTGTAGTCGCTTGAGCGCGGCATCGACGCGCGTATCACCCGAGGAAACGAAGCCATTGCCTTCAGACATTTCTTCTTGGATTATCTCAGCGATGGCTAAACAGTTTTGCGGATCTCGGAGATCGAGATAAGAGCGATCCCAACGCGACAGGCGAAACCCTGAGCCCTTGGGAAAAGAATTAGTGAATCGTAGCCTGTCCCCGAATAGCCGATCAATCTGGGCTCAAGGCACTTTCGAAAGTGTCCCCGAATTAATTGCGGCCCAGGACGAACACGGTGCAGTCGTCCGCCTTCATCGCATTACAGCGGAAAGTTGTGAAGTCCTCACGCCAGTTGGAGAGGAGCAGCGATGGATCAAAGGCTTGTTCACGGCAGATCAGGTTTCTGATGCGGTCCATGCCATATTCCGCGCCGGAAGTGTCGGTTGCTTCGGAGACTCCGTCGGAGTAAATGACAAGTCCATTGCCGGGTTCCAGGTGGAACTCGCTGACCGGAAAATCTTCGGTACGGAACATACCAACGGGCAGGCCCGAGCCCTCCAACTCCGTGACTTCCCCGCTCCGGACGAGAAGCGGAGAAGGGTGGCCGGCATTAGATACTTCTATCCGCCCGTCCAGCAGCGCGCGGCCACAGACGAGAGTCGCGTACTGGTTGGGTAAGGTGCTTTCTGAAAAGACGCGGCTGGCTCGCTCGAGCATCGACTTGAGCGGCAATCCGACGGAAATTAGCGTGCGAAACATGGCATGCAGATGTGCCATCAACATGGATGCCGCAACTCCCTTGCCCGAAACGTCGCCTACCATGAAATACAGCCCCGCCTCCGCGGCATCGATTACATCGCAATAATCACCGCTTACCACGCCTGCCGGATCGTAATGATAACAGACATGCCAACCGCTGACATCGATATCCTGTTTCGGCAGCAAGGCTTGCTGTACGCGGGCGGCTAGTTCCAGATCCTGCTCGAGCGCGCTTCTTTCGCGGCCGGTGAGGTGATCCAGGCAGAAGCGCACAAGAGGATCGCAAAGGAGGCGATCGCATTCGATCGAATCGTGGCAAGTTTCGCAAATGCCATAGGAACCTCCCTCTAATTTCGCGAGGGCGCGATCGACCTCGGCGAGAAGATACTGGAGTCGAGCGGGAGCATCGGATCGGGCTGTTGCGCGTTCCAGTTTGTCACGCCGGCTTAATAGTTGGCGTTCAAGGTAGTTGTCGATGACGGCTGGCATATAAAACGCCTCGGCTTGGAAATGATTCAGCCTTTCTGATGCAGCGCGCTGGAAGGAAGTGACGGATTTTGCCGCTAACCTGCGGGAGCGCAATTCGGTCATAATGGGTTCGGTCCTACAGGAGGTCATGATGCTCGTTCGCAGCTTGCTGGTCCTTTTTGCGGCGGGAAACCTGCTGGCGGCAGAGGCCGCTACGACGGCCCTAAGGCCGCCGGATTTGGGTAAGCTTTCGAAACAACAGTTCCAGGAGCTTCTTTCAATGAGCCTGGCGGACCAGCCTGCGCTGAGCGCCCGGCAGTTAAGCGTCTTGACAGCAGAACAGAACGTCTGTTCGATACCGCTGCTCAAATCGAAAATAGATCATCCGGAACGATTTAACATGCCGCAGTTGCCGGCCGGATCGAAGAAAATCGATTCGATGGCGCTACCGCCGCCAGTTCCGGAGTGCTCGGAGAAGTAGCACCGCTTCTACGAGGTACGCGTACGCGCAATTTCAGGCGCCTCTTCGACCGGGTACTTGAGTACGCTTTCCGGCTCAAGGTAATAGCGCGTCAAACCTTCCTTGAGAATTTCGAGCGCCGCTTGCGGAGTGTCGGCAAAGCGAAAAAGACTCAAGTCGGATTCAGAAACCATGCCGTATTTGACTAGCGCATCGAAGTTAATGATTTCCTGCCAGTACTCGGGGCCGTACAGCACGATGAGGATCTTGCTTTCAAGTTTCTTCGTTTGCGCAAGGGTGAGGATTTCGCATAACTCGTCGAGCGTGCCGAATCCGCCGGGAAACACGACAAGCGCTTTGGCCAGGTAGGCGAACCAGAACTTGCGCATAAAGAAATAGTGAAACTCGAAGGAAAGCTCGGGCGTGATGTAGGGGTTCGGGCGTTGCTCGAAGGGTAGACCGATATTAAGGCCGATGCTTTTGCCGCAGGCATCGCTCGCGCCACGGTTGGCGGCCTCCATAATGCCGGGTCCACCGCCTGAGCAGACCACGAAACGTCTTAAGAGTTGAGAGTCGCTGGCAGGCTCGGAAACTGTGGCGGCCCAATCGGTGGTGAGACGGGCCAGTTCGCGCGCATCATGATAGAAGCGGCTGAGAGGGCCCTCTTCCTGGATGCGGGCGGAACCGAAGAAGACGATCGTGTCGTGAATCCTCTCTTCCTTAAAATGGGCAAGCGGCCACAGGTATTCAGATAGGAAGCGGAGCGGACGCGATTCGGGGCTTTGAAGAAAGGCTTCTTCGCGGTAGGCCACAGGACGGCGCTGTCCGAGCTCGTCGGGAGCGATGATGGAACTCGAATTCTCTCTTTCCGGCAAACCACGATTGTCGCACCGGGAAGCGGGCGGCCGGCGACGGCTCAAACTCTCAGTGCCGCTATCGGATCAATTCGGGTGGCGCGGCGTGCAGGGATGTAGCTGGCCATAATCGCTACGCATAGAAAAAGCAGCGCGACAGCTACGAAGATAGCGGGATCGGTCGCACTGACGTGAAATAACAGGTTCTGCATCAGGCGCGTTAAGCCGAACGCTCCAACGACGCCGATCGCTACCCCCGCCAAAGCCAGGCGCAAGCTTTGTTCCACGACCAGCCGCAGAATGTCGCTCTGCTGCGCGCCCAAAGCGCGGCGGATGCCTATCTCTTGTGTCCGCTGCGCAACCGAGTAGGTAACGATGCCATAGATTCCCATCAAGACCAGCAGCAGCGCCATCGTCGCGAAAGATCCCAATAGAATCACCAGTAAACGTCGTTGACCTACCTGCTCATCCATCAGGTCGTCCATCGTTCGAACGGCCGAAATAGATTGGTCTTTATCCAGCGCCCGCACTTGTTCGCGCACCGCACCAGTAAAGCCGAGCGGGTTGGCCTCCGTCCGTACGGCCAGCATCGCGAACGGTGGAGGGCTCTGGGCGAAAGAGACGTACACGGTTTCGGGCCAGGCGCTGTTTTCCAGATTTTGATGTACATTTGCGGCGATTCCCACGATTTCGGCGGGATTCGGGTTCACGCCGCCGACCCAAAGGTGCTGGCCAATCGGATCCTGACCGCGCGGATACGCCGGCCAGAACCGTCGCGCCAGAGCTTCATCGATAATCGCCACACGCTGCGCGTCTTCCTTATCTCGTTCGGTAAAATCCCGTCCACGGCGCAACGGAATCTCGAGCGTACGGAAATAGCCCGGGGTGATAACCGAGATGGTCGCAATCGGGCGCTCGTTCAACTTGAGGAGCGGTTTTGCGGCATCCTGCACGGGAGTTCCTGCATAGCCCATCATGGGAAGGAACAGCGATGCCGTGGCGGTACGGATGCCCGGCGACGATGCCAGGCGCCGGACGAGTTCTTGAACAAACAAAGCCCTTTTCTGGTCCGTGTCATAGTGCGACGACGCCAGCGAAACACCCGCAGTCAAGACATTCGCCGGATTGAATCCGACAGCGACACCACGCAGCCGGCTGATGCTTTCGATCAGCAACGCTGTGCCAATCAGTAACACAATCGAAAGCGCGACTTGTCCAACCAGCAACAGGCCGCCCACGTTCAGCCCTGCCAGAATGCCTCTTGGAACGCCTTGGTTAGCAGCCTCTCCGCTCGTTCGCAATACGCGGATGAGATCGGTCCGGGAGGCGCCGAGCGCCGGCGCCAGTCCGAAGAGCACGCCCGTCGCGATCGAGAGCGCCGCGGCGAACCCGAGCACGGTCCAATCCAAATGAATCTCTTGCACTCTCGGCAGCTCGAAAGCAGTCATCCTGGGGATCGCGCGTAGACTCCAGGCGGCGAGCAGTACACCGAGTATTCCGCCGGAAAGCGACAGCACGACGCTCTCACCAATAAGCAGTCCGATGAGCCGGATGCGAGCAGCTCCGAGTGCCGACCGCACGGCCATTTCGCGCGAACGGGAGGCCGCTCGCGCAAGCAGCAGACCGGCCACATTCGCGCAAGCGACCAACAGAACAAAACTCACTGCGCCAATTAGCATCCAGAGCATCGAACGCACATCGGTCACCAGGCTGTCCTTCATCAGCATCACCGTCTGTGGTCTCTTCGGCTTGGCGTCGAGCATGGTGGGATGCGCGATTGCGTATTGGCGGTGAATCACTTTCGCCTCCGCGCTTGCTTGCTCGAGGCTTACCCCTGGCTTGAGGCGGCCGAATAGAGTCAAGAACGGACTTAAGGCTCTGGATTTCGGAGGCATGAGCGGCCATTCCGAGGGCGCCGTCATCCATACGTCCAGGTCAGGGAAAGGAAATGAAAAGCGGGGCGTAAGAACGCCAATAATCGTGTACGGCGTGCCTGCCAGCGTCGCTATCTTGCCGAGGATCTCCGGATTTCCCGCGAACCGCCGCTGCCACAACGCGGCGCTGATGATCACGACCGGGGCGCCGCCGGGTGAATCTTCTTCGGCTCGAAACCCCCGTCCAAGCAGCGGGTCCACTCCTAGAATTTGAAGGAAATTGGCGGACACGCGAACACCTTTCACGACCTCCGGTTCGGCTCCGCCGGAAAGGGTCGGACTTTCCCCGCCGGTAAACGCTCCAATCCCGGTGTAGGAATGCGCGCTGGCCTTCATTTCCGCAAATCGCGCTGGAGTTGCACCTCCCGAGATGCGGATCAGCCGATCGGAGTCGGGGTACGGAAGTGGCTTCAGCAACACGGCGCGGATGACCGTAAACGCCGCCGTGTTGCCGCCGATCGCGAGTGCCAGTATGAGAACGGCCGTGGCGGCAAAAGCCGGTTGCTTGCGCATCGTTCGCAGGGCGAATAGAGTGTCCTGCCAGATCGTCTCCAGAAGCTTAACCCTGTTCATAGAATCGGCCGTCTCAAATCAAAAATCAGTTTACGCCGTGTGGGTTCAGCACCTGGTTTCACTGATCTGGAACGTTTAGCTTGTGAGGCCGTTTATCGCCAAGCAGGCTGTCCATTTCAAGGACCACTCTTAGTCGCAGTAGCAAGAAATAGTGGTAAGTCTCCCGCGGCCATTCCGCCGACCCATATGTAGCGGTGAGCGCATCGTACTAGTCGGACCAAGGCGAGAGGCCCCATTCGTCTCGCTTAAGTACCTGCACAAGTCACCGAAGCCACATGTCACAACGAGTTAGTCTGGTCGATGCGAGCGATTGCTATGCCGGCGGCGAAACATCCAAATTTGCAACTTGGCTGGATTCAGGTCGCGGCAACCCGTCTACCATCGGAATCGGAACCAGCAAACAGCTAGTTTTTTCGGCCGAGTGCGGTCCCACGCAAGGCAGGACAGGGATCGCAATGCAATACGTTGTCCATTCAGCGATAGCTGAGGCATTAGAGATCCGGCGCGCGCGGAAGTTTTAAGGTTCTCGGTTCTCCGGACACGTTAGACTCTAACTGAAATGCGAGGAGCCATCACGTGAGTGAACAGACTTTTAACGAGCCGAGGGTGGCTCTGAACCGCATTTACACGCGCATGGGAGACGGGGGCCAGACGCGCCTGGTTGGCGGGCAAGCTGTGGGCAAGGATGACCACCGGATCGAATGCTACGGCACGGTGGATGAGCTGAACGCATTTGCCGGCATGGCGCGCGTTACGGCGGAGGAACTGGCGGCCGGGTTCAGCACGCTTAGTTCGCTCGCCCAAACTTTAAAGCGCGTACAGCATGAGCTGTTCAATCTGGGTTCTATTCTGGCGACGCTGCCCGCAGATGTGCATCCCAAACAACCGCGGATTACAACTGCGGAAATCGAAAGATTGGAACGCGAGATCGACGCAGCCAACGAAGTTTTGCCGGCGCTGCGCTCGTTTGTTCTGCCTGGCGCCACCCGGCTTGATGCCGAGCTGCATGTGTGCCGAACTGTCTGCCGCCGGGCAGAGCGGCTGCTGGTTCGGCTGGCTCGCGAGCAAAGCGTGCCGGAAGAGACCGTGCGCTATTTGAACCGGCTTAGCGACGCATTTTTTGTCTGGAGCCGCTGGGCCAATCACTTGTTGGGCGTGCCTGAAACGCTATGGGCGCCTAACGAGGCCGCTAGCGGAAGCACAGGCGAGTGAAGGACCGGTCCGGGAAAGGGTCGGCGGCCGCCGTAAGCGCCAGTTTTCTCGGCTGGACTCTCGACGCTTTCGATTTCTTCCTGGTTGCTTTCTGCCTGACGGCAATCGCCGAGGAGTTTGGCGAATCGGATAAAGCGGTCGCTTCATCGCTCGCGCTCACACTTGCCTTTCGCCCCCTTGGAGCTTTTCTGTTCGGACTGCTGGCGGACCGGTACGGGCGACGGCTGCCCTTGATGATTGACCTGGTGTTCTATTCGATTGTCGAGGTAGCCACGGGCTTTGCGCCGAACTTCACGGTGTTCCTGGTGCTTCGGGCGCTCTTTGGAATCGGTATGGGAGGAGAGTGGGGCGTAGGCGCGTCGCTCGCGATGGAGAAGGTGCCTGCCAGGTGGCGTGGGCTCCTCTCGGGGCTTCTACAACAAGGCTATGCGCTCGGGTATCTGCTCGCCGCCGTTGCTTATCCGCTGGTATTTCCCCGCTTCGGCTGGCGGCCGCTGTTCTTTTTGGGAGGATTGCCCGCGCTGCTGGCACTCTTTGTGCGCGTGCGTGTGACCGAATCCGAGGTCTGGAAGAAGTCACGGGGAAGAGACTGGAGCCATTTGGGAAACAGCATCGCCGCGAACTGGAAGCTCTTCCTCTATCTGGTTCTGTTGATGACGGGCATGAACTTGTCCTCGCATGGCACGCAGGACCTGTATCCGACGTTCCTCGAACGCTACTGGCACTTTGGTGCGACCGAACGGTCGGTTGTAACGGCGATTTCCATGGTGGGCGCGCTTGCGGGCGGTGTGATTATCGGACTGCTTTCCGATCGCCTCGGCCGAAAACGCAGCCTCGCGGTAGCTCTCTGCGGCGCGATTCTGCTTACGCCGCTTTGGGCCTACGCACCCAACGTCGGCTGGCTTGTCACGGGCGCTTTCCTGATTCAGTTCTGCGTGCAGGGCGCGTGGGGAGTTATCCCCGCGCATCTGAGCGAGCTCTCGCCTAACCAAATACGGGGCTTTCTGCCTGGCTTCGCCTATCAATGCGGAGCGTTGTTCGCGGGACCGGTAAACACATTTGAGGTGATCGTCGCAGGACACATCGGCTATGCGAACGCCATGGCCGCCACAGCCGCTAGCGTCTTCGCGCTGACTATCGCGCTGGCGGTCTTAGGTCCAGAGAAGAAAGGTATCGATTTCGCGCATGAGGCGGAGCTGAAGCTCCACGCCGACTAAAGTCCGCCCTCCAATTAAATATTGATTCCAAGCTGCCAGAGGATGAACCCGGCCGCCTGTTTGAGATAGAGCCAGCGCAACTGTGTTGCGCTGAGTGATCCGGCTGAAGGTCTGGGAGATCCATAAACCTTCAGTCCTTGTGCTTCGAGCAGCCGCTTAACGCGAAAAATGTGATAACCGTCACTCACAACGATGCAGGAGTGAAGATTCATGCGGTGCATGGTTTCGGCGGCTGAATCGAGACTTTGGGCGGTGGTCGCGCCTTGACTCTCGGTGATGATCGCCTCCGAGCGCACGCCGTGTTGGGCGAGGTAGGCGCGCCCCACTTCGCCTTCCGTAAACTCCGGGTCGCCGCCGGAGCCGCCTGTGGTGAGGATATAGGGAGCCAAACCTTTGAGATACAAAACGAGAGCGTGGTTTAATCGGGCCTGCAGCACCTGCGAGGGCCTGCCGTGATATTCAGCCGCGCCCATTACTACGATGACGTCGGCCGGCCGGGCTTCATTCGTGGTCGACTGCTTCTCGATTTGTTCTGCGACGTAGAAAAGGTAGCCTAGTGACAGAAGCAGCAGTATGAATAGTGCTGCTGCGATGGCGCGCTTCATACTACGCCTTCAATGATATTGAACCGCTTGAAACGCCGTGCGGCTGACCAGCACCCATAATCCGCGGCTCCAGCAGATTCGCCGCGCGGCACATTCGGGGCGGCCAACACCGGACGGCTTAATCGTGGCGGAAGGGCCGCATCTTCTCGAGGAAGTTCTGCGAAGTTCCTGGAAAGTCGAAGAAGTCTTCTGTACGGCGGAAGCTCCGGTTCGTTTTTCCGGTCTGTTCGGCAGAGCGCCCGTTCCCGCAACGGAGCTTTCGCCGCGCGCCTTCGAATCCATCGCGGCCACGGAAACCACGCAGGGTGTACTCGCCTTGCTCAGGCCACGAGCATGGAGGTTTGAAGAATTAATAGCTGGTAACGCACTTACCGTCATCCTGGATACAATTCAAGATCCGGGCAATGCCGGCACGATCGCGCGCTCCGCCGAAGCTTTCGGCGCAACGGGGATCATATTTACGGAAGGGTGCGCGCGTGTGTCGAACGGAAAAGTTCTGAGGGCAGCCGCCGGGTCTTTGTTCCGCATTCCATATAAGGAGGGTGTCACCCGCTCCCAAATAGCCGACCTTCTTGGAGGCGCCGGTTTGCGGGTCTATGCGCTGGCAGGCGAGAGCGAGACACCGCTCACGAAGTGCGATTTAGCCGGGCCTTGCGCGCTGTTGATCGGCAATGAGGGTGCGGGACTCTCGGGCGAACTGCTTGGATTAGGCGAGAGCGCCAGGATTCCTACCGTTCGGGTCGAGTCGCTTAACGCGGCTGTAGCCTGTTCCATTGCGCTGTTTGAGGCAGCTCGCCAGCGGAACGCCACATGAGCCTCTTCGATACCAGTCTGCCGAGTGATGCCGAAGACCTCGCCGGACGGCCCCTAGCCGATCGTATGCGGCCCCGGACGCTCGATGAATACGTTGGCCAGGAGCATATCCTCGGGCCGGGGAAACCGCTGCGAGCGCAAATCGAGAGCGGACACCTCACTTCGCTGATTTTGTGGGGGCCGCCGGGGTCTGGCAAGACCACCTTGGCATCGCTGATCGCGCAGCGGAGCCGCGCTGAGTTCATCCCCTTCAGTGCCGTCTTGAGCGGCATCAAGGAGATTAAGGCCGTGATGGCGGACGCCGAAAGGGCCCGGCGTGCCGGACGCAAAACGGTTCTGTTTATCGACGAGATCCACCGTTTCAACAAGGCGCAGCAGGACGCGTTCCTGCCGTACGTCGAGCGCGGGGACGTCGTATTAATCGGAGCGACTACGGAAAATCCCTCCTTTGAGGTTATTTCGGCGCTGCTGTCGCGCACCAAAGTTTATACGTTGCGCGCGCTGGAAAGCGCAGAAGTCGCCATGCTGCTGTGGCGCGCCTTGGAGACGCCCGGGCGCGGATTGAGCCACGTTGGGTTAAAGATTTCGGCTGATTTGGTCGATGAGATAGCTGTGGGGTCGGACGGCGATGCCCGCGCGGCGCTGAATACGCTGGAAATTGCGGCCGAATTGGCCGAAGACGGGGAGATTGGGCGTCAGGCGGTAGCCGACGCTCTACAGCGCAAGATACTGCTGTACGACAAGTCGGGCGAGGAACACTATAACCTCGTCTCGGCATTGCACAAGTCGGTTCGCTCAAGTGATCCGGATGCGGCGTTGTATTGGCTTGGAAGGATGATGAAGGCGGGAGAAGACCGGCTTTACCTGGTAAGGCGGTTAGTTCGAATGGCGATTGAAGATATTGGAATGGCGGATCCGAAGGCCGTAGAGCAGGCGATTGCCTGCATGCAGACTGTCCATTTCCTCGGGATGCCCGAGGGAGATTTAGCGCTCGCCCAACTTACTATCTATTTATCGGTGGCGCCCAAGTCGGATGCCGCTTACCGGGCCTTGAACAAAGTGAACTCGATCATCGACTCTACAGTTGCGGAACCGGTTCCGCTCCACCTGCGCAATGCCCCGACGCGGCTGATGAAAGAGATGGGCTATGCGAAGGGCTATCAGCATGCTCACAAAGAAGAGAATGCCGTCACGAATATGCAGTGCCTGCCGACTGGTTTGGCTGGGACGGTTTTCTACGAGCCGACCAATCGGGGTTTCGAGCAGCGGGTTCGGGAGAAATTAGACTGGCTGGGCCGGCAGCGGAATGCCACTTCGACTCCTGAGGAGTAATACCGCAATGAATAAATTCAGTGTAATCTTAAAGATCGGAGTCTTTATCTGTGTCCGAAAGCACCCTTTTACTAAGCAAGCGAGAGTCAGCTGAAGCCGTGAATACGGAACGCCGCAGATCGAGTCGTTTCCCGATCGAGCGGGAGGTACGCTACAAGACCCTGAATCAGCGAACGGAAACGCTGGCAGGCAACGGCAAGACCCTGAACATCAGCAGTTCGGGCGTGCTCTTCACGTCGGACCACGATCTGCCGGTCGGAACCCGGCTGGAGCTGTCGATCAGCTGGCCGGCTCAGTTAAACGATCGCTGCCTATTGAATTTAGTCGCGCGCGGACGCGTGACCCGGCATAACAAAGGGCAGCTCGCGCTGCAGATCCAACAATACGAGTTTCGCACGCAGAGCCGCCCGGGTAAAATTTAGTTCAACTTAAGGTCGCCGATGAGGCGGGACTGGCGGGCACATTCGGCTCGGCCTTCTTCTTTGGAGCGGGAGGATTCGTCTTCACCGGGCTAATAATCAGGTGGGCGTTGCGGCCTTCCAGTCGCGGTTGGCCCTCGATAGAACCCACTCCGGTGAGATCCTCGGCAAACTTCAGCAGCAGCTTCTTACCGAGGTCGACGTGCGCGATCTCTCGCCCACGGAACTGTACTACGGCTTTGACACGGTTGCCGTCTTTTAAGAAGCGAATAGCGTGGTTCTTTTTGAAGTCGTAATCGTGATCGTCAGTATTCGGGCGGAACTTGAGTTCCTTGACTTGAATCACGTGCTGCTTCTTTTTGGTCTCGTGCTGCTTCTTTTTCTGCTCGTATTGCCACTGTCCGTAATCCATCGCTTTCGCGACGGGCGGTTCTGCAGTGGGAGCGATCAGAATCAGATCCAAGCCCATGTCTTGCGCTTTGCGCACCGCGGCGGGTGTGGGCATGATCTCGACAGAGCCGTCAGGAAATACAGCGCGTACTTCTCTGGCTCGGATCGCTTCGTTTACGTTTTCTCGGATTCTAGGCCGGCGAGGCGGGAAGTTTCTTGGTGGATACATGCCGGACTAGCGTGCGGCGCTCACCCGCGCCAGGGGAAGGGAAAGAAATAGGGTCAAATGTTTACCTGCATTTAGTTTACACGGAAATGCGGCTCTCCGGGGGACTCAATTTAGTAACGGAGTGATGGCAATTGGCCATTGAAAAATGCACTATGCTAGCGTAAATCTTTAGGGACGTCCGCTATCATCCGAAGTGTGTTCCCCTGAAAGAGCACGTCTTCCGGCATTCTTTCCCTAAACTCAGCTCTGCATGGAAGCAACGCTCAAGGCCCTCGCTGACCTGCTGCTTGAAGCAGTCCCAACCATCATTTTCTTTCTATTCCTTACCTGGTATTTGAAGCGCGTCTTCTTCAAACCGATTGCGGCGATTCTCGATCAACGCAGGCAAGAGACGGAAGGCGTGCGCGAGCTAGCGCGGCGAGCGTTTGCAGCGGCGGATAAGAAGCAATCCGAGTTCGAACATGCTCTGCAGCTTGCGCGCGGCGAAATCTATCAGGAACACGAGAAGCTGCGGCGCGAGTGGTCGGACGAACAAGCGCAAGCAATCGCACGAGCCCGCGAAGAGGTCGATCAGCAGATTGCCGAGGCAAAGAAGCAGATTGCAGCAGAAGCTGAGCGTGCCCAAGCGGAGCTGGACAGCAAAATCGAAAGCCTCAGCGAAGGCATTGTGAACTCGCTGCTGGCGCGGAGAGCGGCTTGATGCTTTCGTTCATCAACAGGAAAGGCCGTGGATTCGCATACTTTGCACTCCACGCTGGGTTGTTTCTGATCGCGGCTAACGTTCACGCAATAGCGCAGGAATCGCAGGCGCAAGAGACCGCCGAACTGGATCGTGTTGGTCCGTGGAAGCTGATCAACACGGGAATCTTCGTCGCCCTTTTGGCTTGGTTTCTGGCGAAAAAGGGACCGCAGTTCTTCAACGCCCGCTCGGCAGACATTCAAAAGGCGATTAAGGATGCAACAGGACTCAAAATCGAAGCCGATTTTCGTTATTCAGACATAGACAAGAAGATGGCCAGTCTGGGGGCCGAAGTGGAAAAACTTCGGCAGCAGGCCAAGCTCGAAATGGAACGCGAGCATGACCGCGTTCGCCAGCAAACCGAATTCGAACTGACACGTATTCACAAGAATGCGGCGAATGAGATCGACGCGCTAAGCCAAGAAGCGTCGGATCGTGTTCAGTTGCACACGGCTCAAATCGCGCTTGGCTTGGCCGAGCGGCGCTTGCAGGATCGTTTTGCGCAAGGCGAGCCTGAGAGTTTGCTAGGCGACTTCGTTCGTCTGGTCGACCGCGGAAAGAACTAGATGACGGACGCGCTCTCAAGTCACTACGCTGAAGCCCTGGCTAACGCCGTTTTTGCGCCTGGCTCCGATCTTTCGGCGGAAGCAGCGAGCGAGCAGCTCGGAACGGCCGCCGGTCTCTTACGGGATTCGCAGGATTTGGCGCTCGCGATGATATCACCAGCAGTGAACAAGGCCCGCAAGCAGGCCGTGATCGGCAAACTCGCCGACCAGTTGGGTCTCCACCGGTTGATCAAGAATTTTCTGCTCGTGGTCGTCTCTCACCGGAGAACGCGTGAGCTGCCAGCCATGCAGAAGAGCTTCGATCTAATTGTCGACGAGCGCACCGGCTGGGTTCCAGCCGAGATCACTTCCGCTCATGAGCTGAACGCGGAACAGCGCCAGGATATTGAGCGAACGCTGGGCACGAAGTTGGGGAAATTTATCCGGGCCCACTACCAGGTGGACCCCTCGTTAATCGGAGGCATCAGGGCGCATGTTGCCGCCAGGGAGTACGACGCCACGGTGCGCGGCCAACTGGAAAGCATGCGCTTGCGCCTGGTTTCGCGCCTTTAGAAGGATTGAACAAGTATGGCTCAAATCAGAGCAGATGAAATCTCGCGTATTCTCTCGTCGGAAATTCAGAATTTCGACGCAGTCGCGAACGTAGCGGAGACCGGCTCGGTTATCAGCGTTGGCGATGGCATTGCGCGCGTTTTCGGGTTGGAAAATGTAATGGCGGGCGAACTCGTCGAGTTCGGGCCGGAGACGGTTGGCATCGCGCTCAATCTTGAGGAAGATCAGGTGGGTACGGTTCTTCTCGGCGACTACAGCAACATCAAGGAAGGCGATCAGGTACGCCGGACCGGCCGTATCATGTCGATTCCGGTGGGAGAAGCGATGGTGGGGCGCGTGGTGAACGCGCTTGGACAGCCGATCGACGGGAAGGGCGCGATCGCCACCACGGAATTCAACCCGCTCGAGCGTTTGGCTCCGGGCGTAGTCGACCGGCAATCGGTGAAGCAGCCTCTACAGACTGGAATCAAGGCGATCGATGCGATGGTGCCGATTGGCCGCGGGCAGCGCGAGCTGATTATCGGCGACCGCCAAACGGGCAAGACTACGGTGGCCTTGGATACGATCATCAACCAAAAAGGCCAGGAGATGACGTGCATCTATGTCGCGATCGGCCAGAAGCGCTCGACTGTGGCACAGGTGGTGCGAATCCTCGAAGAGCACGGCGCGATGGAGTACAGCATCGTGGTGGCCGCAACGGCTTCCGATCCAGCCCCCATGCAGTACATTGCTCCGTATGCGGGCTGCGCGATTGGCGAGTACTTCCGGGATTCGAAACGTCACGCGCTCTGCGTCTACGACGACTTATCGAAGCACGCAGCGGCGTATCGCGAAATTTCGTTGCTGCTGCGCCGTCCGCCAGGCCGCGAGGCGTTCCCGGGTGACGTTTTCTATCTTCACAGCCGACTGCTGGAACGTGCCGCTAAGCTGAATGATGAGAAGGGCGGCGGCTCGCTGACTGCGCTGCCCTTTATCGAAACTCAAGCGGGGGACGTTTCGGCCTACATTCCGACCAACGTGATTTCGATCACCGACGGCCAGATTTATCTCGAGACTGACTTGTTCAACTCGAACGTGCGGCCTGCCATCAACGTGGGCCTGTCAGTAAGCCGTGTCGGAGGCAGCGCGCAGATTAAGGCCATGCGTTCGGTAGCCGGCAGTTTGCGGCTCGAACTTGCGCAGTATCGCAATCTGGAAGCATTCGCGCAGTTCGGATCCGATCTCGACAAAGCGTCGCAGGATCAGCTCAATCGCGGTAAGCGCTGGGTGGAAGTGTTGAAGCAGGGGCAGTATTCGCCGATTCCGGTGGAGAAGCAGGTGGCGATCCTCTTCGCCGGAGGCAACTGCTACCTGGACGATGTCGCGGTAGAAGATGTGCGGCGCTTTGAAGCCGAACTTTACCAGTTCCTGGATAACAGCAAGCCTGAAGTGCTGCAAGCCATTCGCGAGAAAAAAGAACTGAGCGCCGACATTAAAAAGCAGCTCAGCGACGCCCTGAAGGAATTCAAGGAGCAGCGCTTTAAGTCGTCAAGAGACCAAAAAGAGAAGGCGAAATCCGCTAAATCTGAATCGGAAGAGCGCGGCGATCGTCCGAGTGACAAGGCGGCGAGTAACGGTAACGAGGTACGGGCAGCGGACGAGGCGCAGAAAGTTCCGGCACAGGTTTAGGGGATGCCGAGCTTAATCGACCTGCGGCGCCGCATTCGCAGCGTCAAGAACATGCAGCAGATTACGAAGGCCATGAAGATGGTCTCTGCCGCCAAGCTGCGCCGCGCCCAGGAACACGCGCTCGGTTCGCGTCCCTACGCTGAGATGATGGGCCGGGTGCTGGCGAATGTGGCGCGAGCCGCGGCCAGCCTGGAGGAAGTCACCGAACTTCCTTTGCTGCAGGCGCGGGACGAAAAGCGAATCGAGTTGATCCTGGTGAGCAGCGACACCGGTTTAGCCGGCGCCTTCAATGCGAATTTGTTTCGCATGGCCCAGCGCTTTATTGACGAACACAGCGGCGCCGAACTGCAGATCGAGGCAATCGGCCGCAAGGGGCGCGATCATTTCCGGCGACGCAATTACAAGCTTTCCGGCGAGCACCTCGGGATTGTAGAAAAGCCGAACTATCAGCGGGCTCGCGAGATCGCCGACAAGATGATAGAGATTTACAGCAAAGGCGAGATTGACGCGGTTTACCTGGCAGTAAACGAGTACAAGAGCGCGATGGCGCCGAATTTGGTCCTGCGGAAAATACTACCGGTGGAGCTGCCCGAAAGCGAGCCCGAAGGAAAAGAGGAAGAGGGGATAGATTACATCTACGAACAGCCGCCGCAGGAACTGCTTAAAGCGCTGCTGCCGCGGTATGTCGAGATGGAGATTTACCGTGCGATGCTTGAGTCGATTTCGGCTTATCACGCGGCTCGCATGGCCGCCATGGATGCCGCAAGCCGGAACGCGGGAGATGTGATTCAGGATTTGACTCTCAACCTGAACCGGGTGCGCCAAGCGAGCATTACACGCGAGATTATCGAGATCGTCAGTGGCGCCGCGGCGCTTGCATAACGATTGTAGCTGGGCTGGCGGGTGCGCCATCCCCACGAATTCCAGGAGATTTTATGGAAACACAAGGTGTAGCGGAAGGCCACGTCATACAGGTCGCGGGACCCACTATTGAAATTCAGTTTGCCGAAGGGAAAGTGCCGAAGCTCTTCAATGCTGTACGAGTCACGAGCGAGGGTTTCGATGTACCGATGAAAATCGACATCACGGCGGAAGTGGCTCAGCACATCGGCGGAGGAAGAGTTCGCACCATCGCGATGGAGCAGACCGATGGGCTGGTGCGCGGCATGAAAGCGATCGACACGGGAGGTCCGATCACGATTCCGGTCGGCAAGCAAACCCTTGGCCGAGTACTGAATGTTTTGGGACAACCGGTCGACAACATGGGGCCTATCGAAACCGATCAGAGAGCGCCCATTCACCGGCAGGCACCGACGTTTGAAGAACAGAATACGGGACTCGAGATGTTCGAAACCGGCATAAAAGTCATCGATCTTCTCGAGCCGTATCTGCGTGGGGGAAAGATCGGGCTGTTTGGCGGGGCCGGCGTCGGCAAGACCGTTATCATCCAGGAACTGATCAACAACATCGCCATGAAGCACGGAGGAGTGTCAGTGTTCGCAGGCGTCGGCGAGCGCACGCGCGAAGGCAATGATCTGTGGATCGAGATGCAGGAAGCGGGTATTGTGGACCCGCACGACTGGCACAAATCGAAAGTAGCGCTGGTTTATGGGCAGATGACCGAACCCCCCGGGGCGCGGCTGCGAGTCGGGCTAACCGGTGTAACCGTGGCTGAGTACTTCCGCGACGAAGAGGGTCAGGATGTGCTGCTCTTCATCGACAATATATTCCGCTTTACACAGGCGGGCTCGGAAGTATCGGCGCTGCTTGGGCGCATGCCGTCCGCTGTCGGCTATCAGCCGAATCTCGCAACCGAGATGGGCGATCTGCAGGAGCGTATTACTTCGACTAAGCGCGGTTCGATTACTTCCGTGCAGGCTATTTACGTGCCGGCTGACGACTACACAGACCCGGCGCCCGCAACGACCTTCGCTCACTTGGACGCGACCACCCAGCTGTCGCGGGCTATTTCGGAGCTGGGCATATATCCAGCGGTAGACCCGCTGGCTTCGACCTCACGCATTCTCGATCCGAACATTCTGGGCGAAGAACATTATGAGGTGGCGCAACGAGTCAAGCAGACCTTGCAGCGCTTTAAGGATCTGCAAGACATCATTTCGATTCTCGGGATTGACGAACTGAGTGATGAGGACAAGCAGATTGTGGCCCGTGCGCGACGCATCCAGCGCTTCCTGTCGCAACCCTTCCATGTGGCCGAACAGTTCACCGGCAGGCCGGGCAAGTACGTGAAGCTAGAAGACACGATCCGCAGTTTCAAAGAGATTGTCGATGGCAAGCATGATGCGCTTCCGGAGCAAGCCTTTTACATGCAGGGCACGATCGACGAAGTGGTCGAAGCCGCTGACAAGATGAAAGGCTGATAGGACAGATCCGCAGCATGGCCGATACGTTTCAGCTTAAGGTTGCCACGCCTGAGTGCCTGTTTGTCGACGAACAGGTCACGGAAGCAGAACTGCCCGGTAAAGAAGGCTATCTGGGCGTGTTACCGGGGCACGCTCCGCTGCTGAGTGCTTTAGGAGCCGGTGTGCTGAGTTACAGCGGCGGTGGTAAAGGCAAGCAGGTTCTCGTGGTAGATGGCGGGTTTGTCGAGGTATTCGATAACAACGTTCGCGTGCTGGCCGACAATGCGGAATACGCTCGGGACATCGATGTGGACGGCGCCCGCCGGGAACTCGAAGAAGCGAACGAAGCGCTGAAGAAGGCCCATGAAGCCGCTGACTCGGAGGCCGCCTTGCGAGCCATACAACGGGCGCAGGCACGGATAGATGCGGCGGAATCTGGAAAGCAACAATCTTAGCCGAATATCTGATCGACTGTAATCGAATCGGCCAGGAAAGTGGTGAGCGGGATAACTTCACCACTTTTGTACAGCACACTAGAGCCGTCTCGCTGCATCACGGTAAGTGTCCGGTTTTTGGGGTCCACCATCCAGAACTGTAGCGCCCCGGTTGATAGATAAAGCGCTATTTCTCTCGCATCTCCGATTTCGTGTTGAACGGCGAAAGAATTTCAATCACGATCTCGGGCGATCCGCGAAGATTGTCGTCTTCGGGAGTTTCCTCCCACCTTTGCCGTGAGACGAAGGCTGCGTCAGCGCCTCTCAAGTCGTACTCAGGAAGAGCTCGAAAAGCAACTTCGGACTCAACGAAGCCGAGGTGTTCAATTTTCGGCCGCAATAGCCGGACCAGTCTGGACTGCAGCTTGGCATGGCTCATCTTGGGTCGAGTCAAATCGAAGACCTTCCCCCAGCGTAATTCCTGGAAGGCATCATCACGGCGCGGTAATTGCTGGTACTGCTCAACAGTCATCAACAGCGGTTCAGGAACGGCAGCCATCGCAATATAACCCGATACCCATTATCAACCGGCCCCGGTTCTCCCTGGTTCGGCTATGAGCCAGAATGCTTTTCTAACAACTCAATAACCAGCCTCTCCGGCGTAACGAACCAAGCGATGCGCCGGCCCTCGAAGGCAACTGCGGGAGATGGGCGTTGGACAATAGACGCCTTTCTCGATTTGAATACCCCCAGCGCTCGCTCGATATCGTCCACCTCGTAACAAAGATGATGCTGTCCGCCTCCACGCGAAAGAAACTTTGCAACAGGCGAATCGGCGCCTACTGGCTCGACCAACTCGATTTGGGCGCAAGCCGGGCCGGTAGCGAGAAAGGTTACTTTGACCTTCTGTTTTGGATCCTGGTAAATCGCTCCGTCCCAACTCATGCCAAGCGAATGGATGAATCCCGGCACTGAAGTTTCGATGTCGGCGACTACAAAACCGACATGATGCAGGCGCACGGCAAAGCCCAAGGCCGCCGAAGCCGCGGAATCAGGCATTGACCGCGGTTGTCTTCAAATACTCGTGAATCTTGGGGAAGGAATCCAGTTCTCCAGCCAGTTCAAGATCCATGGTGATCCCGAACTCATCCTCGATTACGTTGAGCAGAGTGATGGCGCCGATAGAGTCCCAAGCCGCAACCGAACTCTGGGCGGCGCCGGCGATCTCTTCGACTGACATGTCGGGGAAGACTGTTTCAAAGCACTTGATTAAACGGGTTCTTGTCTCATCCATTCAGGGTTACTCCCATTGTCTCCTCAACTCGATGGTAAAGCGCGGGGCAGCACTTCTCAAATTCCTGTTGGGTGAACTCGAAAGGAGCTACTGGCGTGTATCCTAAGACGGTCGCGAAAAAATCCTGAAAAGGTCCGTTTTTCGGAGTCGGAGCAAATTCGACGGCAATAGACGAAGGACTGAATCTCTCGAGGAGTTTTTTACAGGTTTGATGCTCGATGCGTCTGCTGAAAGCCCGGCAGCTCATCACCCAGATAGAGATCACCAGCCTTGCTCCGAGTTGATAACCTTGCAAAACCGCGATGGTGCCGAGCGCGCCGAACTTATCTTGATACTTCACGGTGGCCAGAAATGCGCCGGGCTGATCCATTCTCTTCTGCCATTCGGCCTGAGTAAGGCGGACACCGTTCAGATTGAACTGGTTGGTCTTATTGACCAGTTCCAGAGTTCTTGGATTCGATGGTGAGGAATCGAAGTCGAAGATTACGGTTGCATTGACTTTACTGAGGAAGTCCTCGCCTGCGCCGGCGCCGGATACCTGCTCCTGAAACTGAGCGCCCTCGCGGATGCTCTGTAGCCGAAGCGCGTCTTCTTCACTCAGCCGGTTCTTGCCGCACAGGTCGCGCAATTGCCTGAGGAGTTGCCAGACGCCTTGGTAATCGCCGGCCGGAAACTGCAGGCAGATTATACCCGGGTGGGCGGCCTCCACTTCCGCCAGTTCGAGCGGCGTATCGTCGATAAAGGCGACACTTTCCGCGGAGATATTCCATGTCTTCAGAATGCGCGCGACGGATTCAGACTTGGGCGCCCAATGCACTTCGACGGGAAAAATTTGTTCCGGCGAAATTAGCAGGTCGTCTCGATCGAGCGCCTCAGGCACGACTTTCGGATCGTTTTTGCTGGCAATGCCAACCAGTATTCCCTCCTCAGCAAGCGCGGCGAGCAGTTTCTGGTACAAGCCATGGAGATAGTAGCGGCTGGCCGGATCCCAGCGTACCGAGTCAGCTCCAACTTCTCCTACCAGGCCGCTCCAGAAGGTGTTGTCGAGATCGGTAATAACGCCCTTAAGAGGCTGCCTTGGCGCGAGAGAGAGCGCTAAAGCGCGAGCAAGCTGACCCGCGTGAGGAACCGTGTAAGGAAAACCGATCAGCAAGTCAGATTTGAGATCGAAGCGCGCAGCTACCGGTGAGTTCTCGGCAAGCCACGCATCGCTCACAAGGCTGAGCTGTTTGCGGTGAGTGATGCGCGTCGCAAAGTCGGCCAGCTCCCGCCGCAGCCGGGTTTCTATTGTTCCCGCCTGCCAGGTAGGCGCGCTGAATAGGGGCGCGAGCGGCAGCGTAGGTAGAGAGACAGCAACGTTTGTGTGTTCCGGCAGATGAGAGATCGCGCGCTCGATCCTGCCCAGCGTCGCACGCGCTGTATCGAGCAGATCTGCCTGTAGCGCGCCGCCCCAAGCGCCGCCTTCGCGGTACTGCAGACGGGGGTCGAGATCTTGCCATTCCATAACAACGGCGAGACTTGCAGAATCACAGCGTTCGATGGTGCCGGCCAGATCTCCGAAAATTCCTTCCGCCACATTTACCCGCCGGTCGGGAATGCGTTTTTGCAACTGTGCGGAGAGCAACGTCTTCAAATGGACGGCACTAAAACTACATGCAAGCTGCAGCTCGAACAGGCCGGGAATGGACCGCGCACTGCGCAGAATATCGAGGGCTTCTGTAATGGTCACGCTTTTGTAAAATAAATCGGTCCGAACCGGTCGAATTCTTCTCTCAATTCTCGCAGGTGAGCGTCAGGCGCGGAGGCCTTTAGTAAAGAGTGGAGGCGAAGAAGATCAATTCTCTTCTGTTAAGGCCGCGCGGCCGCTGCAACCACAATCCAGGGATTCGCTTTCAGATCTTCCAACTCAGGCGCTTGCCAGGCGTATTCCTTATGCGCTTTGAGAAATTCTTTCGCGTGGAACTCGACTCCGCAGGGGTGCCCAGCCCCGGCCGCAAACGACATCTTTTCAGCCATAGCGCTATCGGCGACCTTTGCTTCCACAGCGCCGGCAGGCCCGTAGGGGTTCTGCCAGCCCTTCATGCCCCGGCTGGACTTATCGATATGGCCACACAGAGTACGCTCGTTGGGATCGTACTCTTTGGTAATCATGTCGTAGTGATCGGTTTCGAACTTCTTTCCGGCAGCAACGTCGATGTGGCCCTTATTTTCGGCCATCAATTGATCCCAGCGCCGCAGCCGCACAAGGTCAGGCGTATTAGGATCGTTCGCCGGGAAGTCCGTCTCTTCCGCGATGAGCTTGGGGTTGATTGGAAAATTCGAACCGACAAAATAGCCGTCGCTGGTGCGTTCGAGCGTAACGTATTTCAAACCGAGTTCGAGCCGGCCGATCTCGTTGTTCTTACGATCGCCGATTAGCCACGTATTGGCGTACCCGCCGTTGTTGCCCTGCTCCATGATGCGAGCGAAGTCATCGATCGACTCCGAATACTGCATGGCTTTGCGCGCCCGCGCGAATTCGGGGATTCCTTTCGTATTGAAGCCGTGGAAATTGCCAATGGTGGTTTCCGTGATCATGATGCCGGAGTCGTTGATTCCGAAATCGTCCCCGCTGTGGATCAGTCCGGGGACGCCATCCATAATCAGATGGTGGCCGTTTGCCGGCGCAATATCGAAAATGATCTTCCAGCGGCTGCCACTCAGATAGTCGCTCCAGTTATTGTGTCCAATGACGATGCGGCCGTCCTTCGTGTAGCTGCCGGTAGCGATAAAGGCACTGCAATGCTCACCGACACTCGCAGCAACACCTTTGGCCTGGCGGCGCTCGGAGTCACCGTAATAGTAGGGGAATTCCATGAAAGCATTCATCACGACTAAATCTGTGATGTCCAGCTTCGATCCATGCGCTTTGATGCCTTCGGCGATGCCTTGCAATTCCTGCCGGTACTCATCCGGAACAGTCGGCCAAAAGTATTTCTCAGCGACGTCCCGCAGCTCCGACCAATTGTGTTTGACCTCGTGGGTGGCGCTCAACTCGATGGCGCGCTTGGCATCTTCGATTTCGGGAGTGAGCAGGTAACCGTGTTGATATCCGATTAAGGCAGGGCTGCCTTCAAGGTGAACGAAGATCCAGCCGGCGCTTGCCGGATTCCGGAACGCGCCCGATAAGCGGCTATCGCTTTCTTGCTTCGCGGGCGTGCCGGCAAACGCGAAACCCGCGAGGAGGAAGAACAGCGCGAGCTTGAGAACTAAACGTGGCATAATTTTTAACTCTACAGCAACGGAACAGACAAGCTGAAAACGTTCACGCGCCAAGGGGGATGATAGTAAGTGAAGTGCAGTCCGCAATTGAACCAGCTAACCGCCGAGGCGACCTGAACTCGCTATCGATTTTCACAGTAATCGTCGTTCTGGCTACGGTTACAATGACATTCGGCGCCCTGATTGCCGTGTTTGTAATAAGGTCGCAAAGCCAGCAGTTTTGGGGACACATCCGGGTGCCGGGGATTCTGTGGGCGACTACGGCTACTTTGCTTGCGAGCAGCGCAAGCTTTGAAGCGGCTCGGCACCGCCTTGCCAAGGGCGATCAGCGAGGCTTTTTTAATCGCACAGCCTGGACGACAGGTTTTGGAGTGCTGTTTCTAATCGGGCAGATTCTGGCCTGGTTCCAGATTTTGCACGCGGGCGTGATTTTGGCTCGCAATCCTCATTCCTGGTTCATTTTCCTGTTCACGGGATTGCACGGCTTGCACATTGTAGTGGGCTTATCCGGCCTTTCGTATCTGCTGATACGTACCAAGGAGCCGGCAAGCGGACCAAAATATCAGGTTCAGACTCGAGCCGTGGCGAGCGGCGTGGCCGTATTCTGGCACTATCTGGACTTCATGTGGGTTTTGCTGTTCGCCTTGCTGCTCTTCTGGAGACCTTAAGCGCCGGCCTGAGTGCCATCACCGGCTCGGCGTGTAGCCATCCACTTCTTTACAACACCGACCAACTGCTCGGCCTGGAAGGGCTTTGAGAGGTAATCGTCCATGCCGGCTTCCAGGCAGCGTTCCCGTTCGCCGAGCAGGGCGTTAGCGGTCACAGCGATGATGACTGGCTGCTTGCGATCAAGTTTCCTGATTTGGCGGCTAGCTTCGAACCCGTCCATGCTGGGCATCTGGCAATCCATGAGAATGACATCGTAAGGCTGTTCCCGGTGTGCGGCAAGCGCTTCGCTGCCATCCGACACAAGGTCAATCTTGAACCCCGCGCGCTGCAGAATGAGTTGCCCTACCCGCTGATTGATTGCATTGTCTTCCGCCATCAAGATTCTGATCGGTTGTTCGATGGATGAGATCTCCTCCACAATAGTCCTCAGTTTCAGCGAGCTAACGAATGAATCAACAGGTGCCGCCGAGAAGAAGGGCAAGGAATTCGAGTGCTGGAATATCGCGTTTGTTGCGCATTCTGCCGAACTCTCTCGATTGAGGAGCTTGCCTTGTGCTGTTTTCTAAGCTAATATTTACGCTCGAACGGGTTATTAATCGAGCCGGTTATAGTACCATTTTAGCGGAATCAAACGTAGATTATCGAAACGAAACTCGTTTTGATACGGGAGTCGTTTCGTCACGTTCCACCTTGCCATCACGGATGTGTATAACGCGATGAGCATGAAGCGCGATTTCCTGCTCGTGAGTAACCAGGACAATCGTATTGCCATCGGTGTGTAACCGCTCGAACAGGCCCATGATCTCGTTGCCGGTGTTGGTATCGAGTGCGCCGGTAGGCTCGTCGGCCAGCAGAATGGAAGGCCGGTTGACCAAGGCCCTGGCAATCGCTACGCGTTGTCTCTGCCCGCCCGAAAGTTCGTTCGGCTTATGATTCATGCGCTGTTCCAGATCGACGGCCCGCATAGCTTCCTTGGCGCGCTCCAGCCGCTCGCGAGAAGACATGCCGGCATAGATCAACGGCAGCTCCACATTGTGGAGCGCGGAGGCACGCGCCAGCAGGTTAAACGTCTGGAACACGAAACCAATCTCTTTGTTGCGAATGCGCGCCAGCTCATCGTCCTCCATGTCGCTGGCCAGCTTCCCATTTAAGTAGTAAAGGCCTTTGGTGGGCGTGTCAAGGCAGCCTATCAGGTTCATCAGCGTCGATTTTCCAGAACCGGAGGGCCCCATGATGGCGACGTACTCACCGCGCTGGATGACGATGTCCACGCCCGATACGGCATGAATCTCCTGGTCGCCCATGATGTAGGTTTTCCAGAGATCGAACGCGCGGATAACTATGCCTTCGCGCCTGAGTTCTTCGCCGAGCTGCTCGCGCTGCTTCGAGCTGAGCTCCTGTGCCGTTTCGAGTGTTGCCATTGTCTGAACCGCGATCCGGATCGAGGTTAAGCTGGTACCGGACCGGCAACCGGCTGCTTGTTGTCAACCTTTATTTTTGCGTCGTTGCGTATCGTGCGAATCACCTGATAGGTACCTGTAATGATCTCATCCCCGTCTTTAAGCCCGTTGAGAACTTCGATATCGGTTGCCCCGGTCACGCCAGTGGTCACAGATCGGAACAGTGCTTTCCCGTTGTTCACGACGAAAACGCCCTGCAGTTCTTCTTTAGCGGCCTTTTGCGAAGCCGGGTCCGTGGGGGCCGGCTTGCCTGGTTTATGCTGCTCGATTTGCCCTTTCTCGCGCACGGTCAAGGCTTGAATCGGGATGGCAAGCGCATGGGCGCGAGTGGCCGTCGTGATCTTGGCTGTACACGAAAGGCCGGGACGCACCATATCCTCTGGGATGTCCAGAGCGATCACGACTTTGAAATCTTTTGCTTCCTGGCCCGAGGTCTGGCTCTGCGAAGCGGCCACACCACTCGAGCGAAGAAGAGCGGTGTCGCCGATTTCGATCACCCGGCCCTTGAACGTTCTGTTGGGTATGGCGTCTATCGAGACTTCCGCCGTTTGACCGATCTTGACGCTCACAATGTCTGTTTCGTCTACATGCACTTCAGCGGTGATGATTGACATGTCGGCGATCGTCATGATAGTGGAGGCCGACGAGTTCTGCAGGCCGGGAACTACCGTCTCACCTGCGCGAACGGGCAAGTTTGTTACTACTCCATCCAGCGGCGCAATCGCATCGTATTGTGCGAGGACGTCGGAGGTACGCGCGACCATAGCCTGGTTTTGCGCAATTTTCTTCTGCGCGGAAGCGAGCTGTGCGGCCGCCTGGGCCCGAGCGGCCTCAGCCTGATGCACCTTCTGCTCGGAAGACTGTAGGGTTGCTACCGCGAGATCGTACGTCACCTTCTTGGCTTCAAAATCCTGCGAGGCGATCAGCTTCGCATTGAAGAGCTCCTGGCTGCGTTTGAGATCCATTTTCTTTTGCTCGACGTCGGCGCGGTCATGATCGACCTGCGCCTTGGCAACTGCAATGTTGTCCTCCTGCGATTTAACGGAAGCTTCACTGGCAGACGAGTCGGCGAACGCGGAATTCAGCGCCGCCTGTTGTGCGTTCAAGTCCGCCCGCTGCTGAACGTCGGCAAGGCGTGCGAGTACTTGTCCCTTTTTCACGTGATCGCCCTCTTTCACGTAAATGGCTGTAATGGGAGCCGCGCCCTGCGTATTTGCTCCTATATTGATGTAATTGCGAGGTTTAACTTCGCCCGATGCGGTTACCACGGAAACTAGATCGATACGGGCCACCTTGCCCGTCTGAACGACCACGATCCCTCTCTCGCTGATTCTGATGCTGGCAACTACCGCACCAGCAATCACCAGCAGCAAGGTGATCAGAATGATTATTTTCCACTTCTTCTTCAAATTTGTCTCCGCTCCAATGCCAGACGGAGGCAGCCCATTGAATGTTCCAGTTTTGTGGGTCCTGAGCTACTCCCGGCAGTTCTGAATTCCTATGATCTCCTAAATATATAGACGCTTCACGCGGGCGTGTATCCCACAGAGGACGCTGTAAGAGATGGTGCCTGCCCAGCGCGCGATTTGTTGAGCATCGATGCTGACAGCACCCTCCGTTCCGAGCAGCGTGACTGCCTCGCCGGGCTTGACCTCGGACTCCGTCACATCGACGGTAGTGAGATCCATGCTGACCGCTCCCACAAGCGGAGCAAGTTTACCGCGGACAATTACGCTGCCACGATTGCCCAACCGGTGTGGAATTCCATCTGCGTAACCGGCAGCCAAAACGGCGAGACGCATGGACCGGCTGGTACGATACATGCCGCCATAGCCGACCAACGTTCCCGATGGCACTTCTTTCACGGAGAGAATGGTGGCTCGCCAGCTAAGCGCCGGTTTGACCTGAAGAATTTTCCCAGGAGCGTGCCCACGTGCCGGCGAAATGTAACCGTAAATCGCGTGACCGGGTCGCACCATTTGCTGCCAGGCTGCCACCCGGCCATACGCAACCGGGATGGTGCTGGAAAGGTGCAACAGTTTGGGGCAGATACCCGCGCTCCGCAGGACTGAAGCCATCCGATCGAAACTGCGGATCTGTTCCTCCGTCTGCTCCGTTTGATAGTTTCCGGCCGACGCGAAATGCGTCATCAGGCCTTCGACTTCTACATTTTGGGCGGCGAGAATGGCACCGGCAACAGTTTGACAATCCGTTCGAACGCCCAAGCGTCCCATGCCGCTATCGATTTTCAGATGACAACGGTAGCGTTCAGAACGGCTTCCAGCAAGCCGGTTGAGCTCCGCCAGATCTTCCAGCGAATGAATGACGGGTGTGAGATCGTAAGCCAACATCGCTTCCCGGGTGAAAGGAAGGAAATCGGCCATGACCAGAATGCGCGTTCTGATGCCGGCGTCGCGCAGGGCGATCCCTTCGTCGGTATTGCTGACGGCGAGCCAGTTCGCTCCTCGCGATTCGAGAACACGTGACACCTCCACAGCGCCGTGCCGGTAGGCGTCCGCTTTCACCACCGGCATGACTTCGACCGAAGGTCCAACTACGCGGCGTATGGCATCAAAATTGGCGGCAATCTGCCCCCGCGAAACCTCGACCCATGAGCGATACGGGAGTGCAGCGGGAGGCGTATACGTTTGCGCCGGGAGCGGCTCGATGGCCAGAGATGACGACGGTTTCATTTATTTGCGCCGAATTGCTTTCAGGAGAGCTTCGTATCGGCCGGTGACAGCTTCCCAACCATAGCGGCTTTGGACGCGTGCCATGGCGCGCTCGCTCCAGTTTGCACGGTCCTGGGTAGAAACGTCAACTGCCCACTGTAGTTTTCTAGTCAGGTCCTCGCAACTTCCCTGGAACGGAACCGCAGATTCGCCCGCAACCTCCCGGTTTTCTGGAGTATCCAGGTAGAGAACCAACGCGCCGCGGCCCATGGCCTCAATCAGTGCAGGGTGAGTGCCCCCCACTTCAGTCGCTTGCACGTAAGCGGCGCAATGTGACTGGAGTTGGCGGTAGCCCTCCCCGTAGATGGCGCCCGGAATCACAATACGGGGGTCTGTTGTATTCTTCACCTCGCGTATGTAGGATTCGGCATAGGGTGCATTGCCAACCAGGACAAGCTTGCAATCGGTTTTCACTTGTTCAAAGGCCTGGCGCACCAGAAGCGCATTGTTCTCGGGTTCCAGGCGGCTTACATAAAGGATGTAGCGGCCCGGCTCAAGTGCGAGAGCCGAGAGCTGATCAAAGGCTTCGAGCTTGCCCGCTTCGGCACCGTAGGAAATGAACGTGGAGCTCTTGCCGAAGCGTGCCAGGTAATACTCGCGAATGGTTTCCGCATCGGTAACTATGGCCGAAGGGCACCAGGTGGCCATCCATTCGGAAAGCAGGTACCATGCTCTGGCCAAGCGGTTCCACTTCTTGCGCCGGCGTTCGATGCCATCCACATTGAGAACAGTCGGCGTGGCGAGCAGGCGGGGAAAGAAAGTGAAGACGGCGTTGGCGGCATTGCAATAGAGCAGCACGTCGTAACGGCGGAAGAGGACATCGGCGGTAGAGAGCGCGGTATGCGCGAGCGTGTCGAGATATTTGTGCCGGATTGTCGGCAAGTAGCGAAGGTTCACGCCGCGATAGGTACTTGTAGGGTGCTGCTCGCGGCAGTAAACCGTGACCGCATGGCCGCGCGCGGCAAGCCGCACTGAGATTTCCTCCGCGAAAGTTTCAAAGCCGCCATAATTCGCGGGGATGCCGCGTGTACCGAGTAAGGCGATGCGCATGGATACGAATTAGCGCTCGGTCGGGATGTTTTCAGCCGCCGGTTCATTCGAAAACCAGCGGGCAATGTAAGCATCGTCAGCGCGCCTTTTATTCATAATCTCGCGACGCTTGTTCCAGGTCCGGCGCCAGAGCTTTAGTAAGAGCGGGAAAGCTGGCAGCGAGTTCCACTCACGCAACAGGCATCCGCCGATAACGGTAAGGTCGCGCAAGGTGATGGGCAACCAGTGACGCCGGTATAGATCAGGCGTCATGTTCTTGATCCGCAGCAGCCAGCGGTTCTTGACCGAGTGCATATTGATGGTTGCGGGGAGATTGCGCCGGTTCCCAGGCACAACCGCGCGCACGTGATAGGCAAGCGCGGCGGGAGTATAGAGACATTTCCAGCCAAGCAACTGTGCGCGCCAGGCCACGTCGGCGTCTTCCCGATAGGCGAAAAAATCCGAGTCGAAAAACTCTCCGGCGATCGAGATGTCGCGGATCATGTCCTGCCGGTAAAGGCATGCGGCACCGGTGCCCCCGAAGACGAATTGGGGAACCTCGAACTGTGCCTGATCGGGTGTGCGGTTCCCGCGGTCCAGATGCCGCAAGTTCGGCGTGAAGTAAATTCCGCTGGAGTCGAGCAGCGGAGGAGAGGCAAGCTCGAACTCGGGCGAGCACGAAAGAAGTTTTCCGCAGATGCTGCCGATGCCGGCTGCCAGTTTGCTCGACGAGAGGAGCGCGCTGATGAAAGTCGGCATGAGCCGCACGTCCGGGTTCAGGGTCAGCACCCAATCCGCATCGGGGATCGCTGCCATAGCCTGATTCTGTGCGGCGGCGAAACCGAGGTTTTGACGATTGTAGGAGACGCGTACGCCGTCGCGGATTTCGAAGGCGTGGAGAATTTCGAGAGTCGAGTCACTGGACGCGTTATCGACAAGCGATACTGTAATCGGCTTGTGAGTCTGAGCAAACACGTGTTCGAGACAACCGGCGATGTATTGGGCACTGTTGAACGTGACGATAGTGACGGCCACCCGGCTGACGTTCATCCAGGATGGACCAGTGCGAAGTAGAGGCGCCAATAGATATCGAAGCCGCTGGCCCGCTGAATAGCGAGGATCTCGCGCTCACTCGCCGTCATAACAGCTTCGATTGCCGCGCTGGATGAGACCTGATGGCGGAAACCCGGCCACCTCCGCACTGCCTGCCATTTGCCGCGAAGTGCTGAGATCGGGTGACCTTGCCGGGTGGCAGCCAAGAGCGACAGAGTCTGACCCACCAGAATCGGCCAGGCAAATCGGCGTAGCGTGCGAGCAGGATAATGTTTGGCGAGAAGGAGCACTTGATTGCGCGCGCTGAGCAGGTAGACACGCGCGGCTCGCTTGCCATACGTAGCTTTGCCCAAATGAACGGCTACTGCGGTGGGCTCATAAATACCGGAGAACCCCGCCACGGCGCAGCGTATGCCGAAATCGACATCCTCATAATAGGACTCGAAGCGGGTTTCAAGCAGGCCGACCTTTTCGAACACACGACGATGGAATAAGGCGGCGGTCATCGGCGCAAGGGCAATGGAGCGGCGAATGGACCAGACAGGGCCATCAGGCCGGCGATAGCCGCAACGCCAGGCATAAGCGCCGCGCGAGACCAGATCCCAACTTCCGTCAAGCCGGTTCTGCCCCTCAGCTTGCAGAAGCTTACCAACCGCGAAAGAAGCCCCAGTCTCGGCTGTAGCGGATAGCAGACGACCGAGCCAAGCCGGCTCGAGCACCACGTCGTTGTTAAGGATCAGCACCCAATCGGTATTGGTCTGTTGGATACCTTGATTGACGGCAGCCGCGAAGCCGAGGTTTGCTCCGAGGGCTATACATTCTGCTCCCAGCTCGCGGATCACAGCCTGTGTGTTGTCCGTACTGCCGTTATCGACCACTATCACTCGATCGGGCGGCCGGGTTTGAGAGCTGAGGTTAACCAGAACAGAGCGCACGAGACCGGCCCGGTTCCAGCTAGGTATCAAGGCCGCGATGGTGCACATCCGTTTCTTACGATACGACGCTGTAGCGTAAAAACCAGCCTTTTCGCGCTACGATGACAATGTTGTGAGACGCCGCTTTGTCTTTGCTGCCGCCGCGGTCATCTTTCTTATTCTGCTCGTCCTGATGGTCTGGCAGGGATCCTTCAGCTTCTCGTTCGGACCCTCGGACGTTCACGAGACAATCGTTCTTTCGGCTGTCTCAATTCTAATTTTCATCCTTGCGGTCACGCTTGCCTTCATGCTGTTCCGGGCAGGTGTAAAGCTCTATATGGACCGGCAGAAGAACCGCGAAGGCTCACGCATTCGCTCCCGCCTGCTGCTCGGAGCTCTGGCGCTGACGCTCGCTCCCACCCTCTTTTCTGCTTTCTTCAACTACTTTGTCCTGAACCGGACCCTGAACAAATGGTTCACTCAGCCCGTGCGCGGCATTGAGATGAACTTGCAGGCGCTTGACCAGTCGTACCAGAGCGAGGCACAAGCGCGCATTCAGGCTGAAGCGAACTGGATTGGGTTGCTGCCTCAAACGCGCGAGGCGCTGGAACCCGGCAAGGTGGATTCTGAGTTCTTCAAAACTCTATGCGAGAAAGATGGCATACAGCAGCTCGTACTGGTGCCGCCGACAGGCATGCCGATACCGCTATACCAGTTTTTCAACCGGACTGGCACTTCGCTTTTGCAGGCCAAAGCCGATGTTTCGGACGGAAGACGGCGGGTCGGTCGGGTGACACTGGCGTCCGCTCTCAGCCTGAACCCTTCGGAGAAGGAAGCCGCCATTCAGCGGTTCATGGATGAGCAGAAGCACCTCGGTGGCCATAGGAAATTCTATGAAGACACTTATTTTCTGCTGATCTGCCTGCTGACGCTGTTTGTTCTTTTCTTCGCGGCCTGGTCGGCACAGATCCTCTCACGCCAAATCAGCATTCCTATATCGGCGCTGCTGGGAGCTGCCCAGAAAGTAAGGCAGGGGGATCTCTCGTACCGGGTTCAGGTCAGTGCCATCGACGAACTCGCGACGTTAGTGCGCGCCTTCAACGCGATGACCAGCGAGTTGGAGGGAAACGCACGGGAATTGGAAGCGCGGCGACAGTTTACGGAAGCAATTCTCGAGAGCATTCCTACGGGTGTGATTTCGCTCTCGCTCGACGAACGCATAGAGCGGGTGAATCGCGCTTTGCGAGGCATCTTTTCGAATGAAGTGGTCGCGACCGCGCGCAAACTGGAAGATCTGTTTTCGCTCGATGAGCTGGGGGAGATCCGATACGTGCTGAACCGCGCACGCCGCACCGGCACGGGCGCCTGTCAGTTGGATATCGATCAAGGTTCTTCTGTCCTGCATCTGGCCGTAACGGTCGCTTCACTCGAAGAGCAACGCGGATTTGTAATGGTGATCGAAGACACAAGCGATTTGCTGCGTGCGCAAAAGGCCGCAGCGTGGCAGGAAGTGGCCCGGCGCATTGCTCACGAGATTAAGAATCCGCTTACGCCTATTTCGCTTTGCGCCGACCGGATCACCCGGCAATTGCGCCGCTTCTCACTTTCATCGGACGCGCGCGAGATCATCGAAGAGTGTGCGCTAACCATCCAGGGCGAAGTGCAAACGGTAAAATCTCTGGTCGACGAATTCACGCGCTTCTCGCGCTTCCCTGCCGCGCAACCCGTGCTGGCCGATCTGAATGAGGTTGTGGAGAACGCTATAGCGGTCTTTGCAGGCAGGCTGGACGAAATTGATCTCTCGCGGAATCTTGCGCAAAACATCCCGCTCATCATGCTGGATCGCGAGCAGATTAAGCGTGTCATCGTCAACCTGGTGGACAATGCGGCAGAAGCGATGAAAGATTCTCCCGTCCGCCGTCTGAGAATTGCCACCAGTCATCCTTCGCCGGATCTCGTGGAGCTCTCGGTAACCGACACCGGATGTGGCGTTACTAGCACGGACAAAGAAAAGCTTTTCTTGCCTTACTTTTCCACTAAGGGACGTGGTACCGGATTAGGTCTCGCGATCGTGAGCCACATCGTCGAGGAACACCACGGGCGGGTGCGCCTGGAAGACAACCGCCCTGCCGGTACGCGCTTCGTTGTCGAGTTCAATACCTTCACGGCCGAAGAAAGCGGACTTCCTCTGCGAATGAATGAGGCGCTCCCGGCTACTCTGAAGGGGTAACTTTACCCGATGCCAGTGAGCGAAGCGAGAATCCTCATCGTTGACGATGAGGCTACGATACGGCAATCCCTGCGCGGCGTTCTAAGCGACGAAAACTATGACGCGACCGCAGTGGGTACAGGCGAAGCATGCCTGGAAGTGCTCGGCCGCGACGCTTATGATGCGGTGCTGCTCGACATCTGGCTGCCGGGCATCGACGGCTTGGCAACCCTGGCGAGAATTCAGGAGATTCCCGCGGATGCGCGTCCGGCCGTGATCATGATTTCGGGCCACGGCAACATCGAGACTGCCGTCAGGGCAACCAAGCTTGGCGCTTTCGACTTCGTTGAGAAGCCGCTCACTATCGAGAAGGTAAGTGTCGCGTTGAAAAACGCCGTGCAGCAGCGGCGCCTCAACCGCGAGGTCAATCGCCTGCGAGAGGATGGTACTCCGCCCGAGATCATCGGCGAGAGCGTCCCGGTAAAGGCGCTCCGCCAGCAACTGAAATTGATGGCCGGCACCAATGGCCGGGTCCTCATCTATGGCGAAAGCGGTACCGGAAAAGAGCTCGTTGCGCGCGCCTTGCACAAATTGAGTATGCGCGCCGACGGCCCCTTCGTAGAAGTAAATTGCGCCGCTATTCCTGAGGATTTGATCGAAAGCGAGCTTTTCGGACACCGCCGAACGAACCTGAACGGCACGGCGGACCATAAGATCGGGAAACTGCAGAAGGCGCACGGCGGGACTTTTTTTCTCGATGAAGTTGGCGATATGAGCCTGAAAACGCAATCGAAGCTGCTTCGAGCGCTGGATGAGCACCGTTTCGAACCGATTGGCGCTGCGCAGTCTATTCAAGCGGACGCGCGCGTAGTAGCTGCGACCAATAAGAATCTCGAGAAGGAAATCGAACGGGGTAATTTCCGGGAGGATCTTTTCTACCGCCTCAACGTGATTCCGTTTACTGTACCGCCGCTGCGGGACCGGGCTGAGGATATTCCGCTCCTGGCCGCCCACTTTTTGCGCGAGTTTACAACGGCATACGGCCGCAAGCCGAAAGAGCTAAGCGAAGACGCCATCGAAGCGCTGGTAACTCATCACTGGCCGGGCAATGTACGCGAGCTGCGTAACCTGATGGAGCGCATCGTCATCCTGCACGGGCAGCGGCGCATCGAAGCGCGTCATTTGCCCCTCGACGCCACCCGCCGGGGACAGCCAGTTAAAAACGAAGGCTTCGGGAGTCTCCACGAAGTAAGGGAAGCTGCGGAGCGCGATTACATTCTGCGGAAGTTGGATGAAACCGGCGGAAATGTATCCCGCGCTTCCGAATTGCTAGGCCTGGAACGCAGCAATCTCTACCGCAAAATGAAAACCCTTGGCATCGCGCCCAAAGAATGACACACAAATTTGCTAGCGGAACGAATATGCATAGCATCTGAAAAGATGCCATGCCGGTGGAAGCTGAGCGAATCTCAAAACTAAATACGGCGCATGACCGCCCGGCGGCTGACTACGTACTCTACTGGGCGCAAATGAACCGGCGCGTGGATGCCAATCACGGACTGCTGTTTGCGACCGAATTGGCCAACAAATACCATCTGCCGGTGCTCTTCTATGAAGGGCTCACCTGCACTTACGACTACGCTAACGACCGCCTGCACACCTTCATTCTGCAGGCAGTACCAGAAACGGCGCGCAGATTGAAAAGCGCCGGCATCGGTCACATTTTTTATCTGCGGCGCACCAAAGATTGGCCAAATGACGTGCTATATGAACTGGCGCGAAAGGCCGCGGCCGTGGTTACAGACGATTACCCGACTTTTATCGCTCGTAAGCATAACGCGCGGGTACCCGCGAAGCTAGAAGTGCCCTATTATGTCGTCGATTCTAGCTGTGTGGTGCCGATGTCGCAGATTTCGCAGCGGCAGTACGGAGCATACACGATTCGTCCCAGGATCAAAAGAGTCTTCGCAACGTATTTCATACCGCCTGATGAACTGCGGGTCAAGCGAAAATTCACCAGCGCTATTCCGGAATTCCACACAGGCGTGACAGAGAAGAACATACCGGACCTGGTTGCGTCCTGCGAGATCGACCACAGCGTCCAGCCATCCCTCTCATTCGACGGTGGCCGGCTGCAAGCGGAGAAGCTGCTCGATTACTTTTTGGATCACAACCTCCGGCGCTATGCGCAGGCACGAAACGAGCCTTCTGAACATGCGACCTCGCACCTGAGTCCGTACTTGCACTTCGGGCAAATTTCTTCGCTTGAGATTGGGCTGGCGGTGCGCGACTATGCGCAAAAACACAAACTGATCGCGGACGAATACCTGGAGGAGCTGATCGTGCGCCGCGAGTTGGCCTTTAATTATGCAAGGTTCGTCGAAGATCCAGGCAGCTTGGAGAATCTTCCGGACTGGTGCAGGGAGACCATGAAAAAGCACCAATCGGATAAGCGTGAGCCGGCCTATTCGGCTGAACAACTGACTGCCGGCGAGACTTATGATGATCTCTGGAACGCGACCCAGAAGGAGATGCTGCTTCGCGGAAAAATTCACGGCTATTACCGCATGTATTGGGGCAAGAAGATCATCGAATGGACGCGGCACTATCAAGAAGCGGCAGATATTATGATACAGATTCACGATCGGTTTGCCTTGGACGGGCGCGATCCGAATACCTATACCAACATCCTATGGTGTTTCGGCCTGCACGACCGTGCCTGGGGCGAGCGGCCGATCTTTGGTAAGTTGCGATATATGTCGTTGGAAGGGTTGCAGCGGAAAACGCATACTCAGGCCTATATCGACGAGATACGCGAAATGGAGCGGACGGGCAAGGACCCCGCAAAAGCTGTTTGACTCTGAAAGTACATGACCTATTTAGTAACTGGCGCGACCGGGTTTATAGGCTTTAGGTTAGTCGAGCAGTTACTCGCGCGTGGAGATGCGGTTTACTATCTCGCGAGAAGGCGCAGCCCTAAACTGCCGTCGCAAGCTTCGTTTCATCCCTGGGATACAAGCAAGATACCGGAGTTGAACGCGCTTTCGCGCATCGACGCCATCCTGCATTTGGCGGGGGAGCCGATCGCGCAGCGCTGGTCAGCCGACGTGAAGAAACGCATTTACGACAGCCGCGTCTTAGGGACCCGGAATCTGGTCTCCGCCATTGCAGGGCTACGCCACAAACCGTCCGTATTAGTTTCGGCCTCAGCCATCGGCTACTACGGCGACCGGGGAAGTGAGGTGCTGACCGAATCGAAAAACCCCGGCGGCGGCTTTCTGGCGAATGTATGCAAGGATTGGGAGAGCGAAGCATCAAAAGCCCGCGAATTTGGTCTTCGAGTAGTACCCGTTCGGATTAGTACGGTTCTCGGCCGTGAAGGCGGAGCGGTCAAGGCCATGCTTCCGCCTTTCCGTTTGGGGATCGGCGGAAAATTCGGCAGCGGGACACAATGGATGTCATGGATCCACTTAGAAGACCTGGTGCGCCTCTTTCTGTTGGCGGCAGATAACGCAACCATTATGGATCCGATCAATGGCAGTAGCCCGCATCCAGTTACAAACGCCCAGTTCACTAAGGAGTTAGCGCGCCTGTTACATCGGCCGGCATTCCTGCCAGTCCCGAGGTTCGCGATGAAGCTGCTTTTGGGAGAGATGGCCGAGTTCCTGTTCACGAGCTTGCGCGTTATTCCCGAAGCGGCGGAGAGAGCCGGATTTGCATTCAAGTACCCGGAGCTTCATACCGCGCTGAAGGCGGTGCTGTGACCGCCTTATCGTGCCGTGAACTCGATCTTGCGCTTCCCGGCCAGCATGGCGCGAGTGATTAAAACGCTATCTGTCTCGATATTTCCTAGCGTGCTAGTGCTAAGCGGCTTACCGTCGGGACGATGAATGTGAACCGCCAGATCTCCGCCGAAGTCGTTCTGTGATTCAATCATTACTGCCCAAGCATCGCCGGCGGTGCTTTTGGTCGTCCAGGCGATTTCACCAAAGCGCGTCGGGCAGCGCTTCACGGAGATGTGCTCGCCAACGGCAAACCAGCGCTTGGGAGCGGCCTTTTGAAGGTGGCAAAGGTCGCGATTGCCCTCTTCATAGCAAAGCAGCCAGCGCAGGCCGAGCGTGGGCTGCAACGTGCTGTTGATCACGGCGGACCAGCCGTAAGGACTGCCCTCGCCCGGATAGCTGCCCGGAATAAAAGCATCTTCCGGTGAATACCGGTTGCCGGAATCAGCGGCGTAACACACGAGCGAATACAGCGTGAGGAGAAAGGGCCGGTAATCGCCAAGGCGTATGCGCGCCGAGAGCGTGCCGTGTTCCATGAAGTTCGAGACTCGATAGCTCTCGCCATCGGTTCCCATCCCCATCAGTTGCAGGCCGGCTACCTCGCGATGCTTCAAATGACCTAGGTCGAGCGCGCTGTCGCCCCAATCCGCGGTAAACCAGTCCATCATGAAGCGATGATTCTCGTAACTGCTCAGTTCTGTGGGTTTTCGCTGTATGTCGTCCGGGGTGAATGGCGTGATTCCAGCGGTCCGCATCGCCGGGTTCATGGCTTCGATGGTCGCGCGTAACGACCGTTCAATATTCTCGCGCATTTCCTCTGCGATCCGGGCGATTCTTTCGGATTCAGATACCAGCCCGGGCAACTCGTGCTGGCTTCCCGCCTTCGCCAGGCAGCGCGAGTACTCGGCCAGGCCACGCCAGGTCCAAACCGAGTTTTGATAGTAAAGCGGATGCGACTGCGGAAAATCGTTTTTCGGATCACCCAGATCAGCCTCAGGCGATCCCCAAATCAGGCCGTATTGCCGGTCTTGCGGCGACCACTTGCGCCTGCCGTACTCATACCGCTCGAGCACGTAAGCGAGCATGCGGCGCAGAGCAGGCAATTTGTCCTGCAACGCAGCAACATCTCCGGTGTAGTCGTAAGCGCGTGCCGCGTTCGCCAGGAAGATTCCCGTATTGAGCGGTGCTTCGACCTGATCTTGTTTGTTGTAAAGGAAATTACCGTCGGGCAGGATGTATTTGTCGAGATAGAACTTGAAGTACGGCTCGGCTTCGGCGGTTAGATTCCAGAGTTGGTGCGCCCAGATGAATTCGTAGGATGCGACCGGAAACAGCGCGTGGCTGCGCTCCGGTATTTTCGTGTAAGCACCTTCGCCGACCTGATAGGTAGGCTCTAGCCCCCGATAACTGCAGCGCGAAAGGACGATTCCGGCGCGCGCCGAATTGAGAAGCCACGCATCGGGAATCTCAACCGGCATTTGAGCCTCGATGGAGTTGTACCAGCGGTTCCATATGCCTGCCAGCGCGGCGAAGAACGATTCCGCTGAAGCGTGCCAGTATCGTTCAAGCTGTTTGCCGTCGGGCAGCACGGCTCGCACACGAGCCATCGGTTCGGCATCCGCGCCGGGCGGCAGGAGCACGATGACTTCATAGCCGGCGTGGTATCGCGGGTTCCAAACGCCTGTATTTGCAACCGGCAAATAACCGCCGAGCAGAGTCCGCTTACTATAGCCGGGCACGTATTCGAAGATTTGCGGATTGTCATCCGGAAGCAGATTTCTTGGGTCGAACAGGGAACCGGCGAGATCGGGCGCCCAGGTTGCCTGTCCTGGCGGAGCGTTGGAAAGCTGGCGTGAAGAGCCGTCTTCCGCAATGTAGAGTGATTTTAAAGGTCCGGCTTCTTCGTTCGCCACCAGAGACCAGCCAATGTACTCTTTGCCGAGCGCCGCGACATTTTCGTAGCAGGGATCTTCGTTGGAGTTCAGGATGTAATTGCCGTTCAAATCGGGGCCCGGGACATACTGGGCGCGGCGCGTGAGCTTTACTTCCGGCCCGTTGACCGGACGCGGGCGAATCTGCGAAAGATCGCCTATCCCTTTCGGGATGCGCGCAATCACGCCTTCGGATTCAGTGACGTAAACGATTGCGCCGTTATGCGTGACATGCTTCTCGAAAACCGCGGTCGCGGTTCCGTTCATGTAAACAATGGTCAGAAGTTTCCAGCCGCCGATCTCGTCTCCCGCTTGCAGTGCTTTGATTTGCGAGCCTAAGTGAACTTGAAGCCGGTGGCCATCTATATTCCAAACGCTCACTCTTTCGGCAAGCGCCTCCTTTTCTCCAGGCAGAAACAGGTCATACTCGTTCGGGATTCGGCCCGGCGAGTAGCCCGGGCGAACAGGTATTTGCGACGGCGACGGCTTGGAAGTCGCGGCGCTCACGGCTGCGGCGCCAAGTGCAGCGCTCTGCATGAATTTCCGCCGACTGTTTCGAATCACGAGGTTTTTAGGACTGCTTGCCGGCGCCTGCGACCCGATTTGAGCCTGCGGCTCGATTTAGAAGATCGCCCAACGCAACGGGCGCGGTCTCTTGCGTGCCTCTCGGGAATAAAGGTCCGACGGCGACCGCCTCATTGTGATCTTCAAACCAGGCGACAAAGCATGACTGGTCCGCGCCAGTGAGCCGCTGGAGTCCGATCCAGGTGTACCACGCGCCCATATCGGCGTCGATCAGCGAGCCAGCCGGATCGGTGGTGGCCTGCGAGGTTCCGCTCAGCAACTCGTTCATGGGAGCCTGTCGCTGGCGCGGAGTAAAGCGCGCAACGACGGTGATCGGCTTGGCTCTTCGCAAGGCTTCGCGCGCGGTCCACTGCACGAAAGTCGTACTGTAGATCTGTGTTCCGGACCCTTCGGTAAACAGACTGACTTTAAATCTGTCGAGTACCTCGTCCTTGCCGCTACTTTTCATTCCGAGATCTTCCGGTGTGATTTCAGCCAGCATGGTGCGAAGCGCTTCGGACGACATGCGCGATTCGAACGCTTCAGCCATTTTGGTCGTAAGCCTGCTACGAACCGCCGCGAGCTTCAAGTAAGAAACGAGCGCGACGTCGGGCCGGCCAATCGAAGTGTCGCCGCCGTCAATAAACCAGTGCCCGTAAGGAGCAGGGTGCGAGGCGGCCCGCGACTCTAGTAATAGTCGGATGCTTTCCAGACCGCCCGAGCTATTCACTTGCCTGAAGTAGACGCCTTCCCGTCGAAGTTTTCGAAAAAGAGGATAACTGTTGTTCGCGATTCCCTGTCCCATGAGGATTCCCTGTCCCATGAGTACGATGGCTAGTCGCGGAACCGGCGGTGGCAGGTCGGGTTGAGCAGCCCTGAAGTCTTTCATGTAGCGTTCGGAGGCAGCCCGGAAAGTATCCATCTGAGAAGTCGCCCAGAGATGGGCGGAGAGACGCTCGAGGAATTGCCCCGGCTGGTTCACCCAATCGAAGGATTCCAGCTGTGGCGACAATTGCAGGTGCGAGAAGGCCGCCATCTCCTGGTTTCTCTGACTGGCTGGAAGCGAGTTCAAATACGCGAGCTGGGCTAACAGTTCTTGCTGCTCAGCAGGGAATTTCCAATCGAGCGAAACTGTTTCCTTCAGCAGAAAAGGCACAAAACATGGGGGCAAGTCGCGCAGAAGCGGCAGATTCTCGATCGCAGTTTTCCGAGCGAGTGGCCGGTACGCGCTGAACTGTTCAGGTTTGAGCTCGCCGGGGATCATCGCCTAAACGACCTCCCGCAAAACCGACCCCTTTGCAAAGCGCGGGTGAAATCCGAAGCGCGCTCCTAGCGTGGGGACCAGATCGATGGAGCCGACGGGCCTGTCGACGATCACATTTTCGCGAATGCCTGGTCCCATCACTAGCATCCAGGTCGTTCGCGAGACTGCGTCGCCAGTCCTGTGATGCTGGAAGCCATTGCCACCAGGGCTGAGATCGGAATCTCTGCCAAAATCAGGAAGGATAAACAACGTAGTGTTCCCGGCGTATTCGGGATCGGCTTCAATCGTTCGCCAGATCTCGGCGCATAGGTAATCCGAACGGCGGATCGCATCCACGTACAAGGAGAAAGCTCCCGAGTGCGCAACATCAATATCGTGCAGCGTGATCCATAGAAGGCTGGGAGAGAGCTTGCGCATCAACTGCTTCGCGATATAGACGGAGAGTTCGTCCGGGCTGGAAAGAGTACGCGCGTGCGCCTGAAAATCATTCACGGAGAACATCAGCATCTCGGCAAGCGCGTGCAGATCTATGCCATTTCCGCCTTCCGGGGGAGTCGCGAGCGGAGATTCGTAATTGTCGCGCAGGAGATGCTCGAAATCAGCATTGCTTCCGGCGAGAGCAGTACTTAGCAGGCGTTTGGGAAGGATGACACCCGCGCCCGTGCCTTTACCGTAAGCGCTATGCCCGCTCTCCCCGATGCGATTAAATCCATTGCTCGGCGCCACCACCCAGGCATCGGTAACCGGCCGCTTCAGATCCTGCCGGAAATACTCGAATATGGTGGGGTAATCGGGCGGCACAGCGGCGAAATTGTTGAAAGTTTCGTAAACACCGGTAGCCAGGCTCGCAGTGGCTACGTAATGCCCAAGAATCCCGCGGTTCACCACCCGAGTGAAGAAGGTGGCGCGCGGAATCAGCTCAGTCAGGAGATGCGGAATGTTCTGTTGGCCATCTTCGGCGAACGTTTCGTCATCGCGCGAACCTCCCCCGAAAGTGACGACCACCGCCTTCGGCGAACGCGGCCCAGCGCGCAACAGGGCTGGAGAACCCAAGCTGAATAGAGTAGTCCCGAGAGTCGCGCCGGTGGCCATGCGCAGAAAATCACGGCGACTCCTCGCGATGGCCCGGGCGACATCGGCCTGGCTACATGCGTTACTAAAGAAATCCAACGATGTTACACTCCCGGCTGTGTACATCCCACTTTATCGCGGGACGGCCGTGCGCGGCAAAAGATGAACAGCATGAGGATGAATCCCGCAAGCAACCTTGACCTGGAGCCTTATCGCGTAAAAGCAGACGAACTGCTTACGCCAGCACTAGTAATCTACCCATCGATTGTTCGCCACAATATCCAACGTATGATCACGCTCTTAGGCGGTAATCCGGGCCGCTGGCGGCCGCATCTGAAAACCGTCAAGCTGGGCGCAGTGATAAGACTGCTAGCGAATGCCGGCGTCGCTTCAGCCAAGGTGGCGACTACCCTGGAGCTGCTCACCGCCTGCGAAAACGGAATGCAGGATGTACTCGTCGCATATCCGCACGCTGGCAAAAACACCGCCCGAATCGCGGCAATCGCAGCAGCATTCCCCCAGGTGCGAGTGTCCGCGATGGTGGAATCTCGGGTGCAGATTCCGGCCTGGGTGAACACTGCCGTAGATCTGTTTATCGATATCAACCCGGGCATGAACCGGACAGGCATGGAGCAGGAACGGCCGAAGGAGGTTGCCGCATTGGCCGGCGAGATTCAAGCGGCCGGACTGGTCTTTCGCGGTCTCCACTTCTATGACGGGCATTCGACCGAGGCAGACTTGAAAGAGCGCTGTGAGCGAGCTCATAAGAGGTACGAAGGATTACTTGAACTCAATGCCGCAATCGAAGCACAAGGCATAAGAATCGACGAGGTGATCACTTCCGGAACTCCTTCGATACCCTGTGCCATCTCATACGCTGGACTATGGAACGCATCGTTTTCCTGTCAGGTTTCGCCTGGAACTGTCGTTTACAACGACTTGAGTAGCCTCGCACAATTGCCTGGAGAGTACGGTTTCCAGCCGGCGGTACTGGTAATCACCCGTGTGGTGAGCCATCCCAAACCGGGCATTGTGACGTGTGACGCGGGGCACAAGAGCGTATCCGTCGATGGCGGCGTGCCAAGCTGTATCGCCATAGGCCATCCAGGATTTCGCCCGCTCAAACCCAGTGAAGAGCACCTTCCGATCGAGATTGCCGCAGGCAGCGACACCCCCGGCTTGGGCGGCATTCTCTACCTGCTTCCGAAACATGTCTGCCCGACGGTCAACAATTTCGATTTCGCGGCTATGGTGGAACAAGGAGAGATTATCTCAGTCGAGCCGGTTACCGCGCGAGGCCGCGAAGGTCCTCTCATGAAGCCATGATCAAGCGAGGTTGTGCGCGGCTAAGGCCCGGTCGAGTTCGTGGTTACTCGGCTCGCTCAGTACCTCACCGCCGATGTCGAGCGTAGGCTTCTTTTCCCGGCCATCGTTCTGGTCAGCGACCCACTTCGCGGCTTCGCGGTTCTTATCAATATCGACGTACTGATAATCGATTCCACGCTGTTTCAGGTGTGCAAGCGTATTGCGCGTCATGCTGCACCAGTCAGCTCCATACACCTTGACAGTGGCCATCTTGTTTCAGGTTGTTGGAGTCGTCCTGTGCCGTGGTAGTTTCGTGCGACTGCTGCAAAAGCGCACAAATAGCGGCAGCAAGTCCAAAAAGAAGAACAGTTTTTCCGGTTTTTGCATCGTAACTTAGCGTGACCCGGCTAGAACACCGAGTCCCGAAAGAGCCGCCACGCATCCTAGGGAGGAGAAAATGAGTTATCACGATTCTATGAGCAAGGCAGAAGATGTTTATCCGGAGCGGAACACGCTTGAGTTGTCGGCATCGCCCGGCGATGAACTGGATGAACCAGAGGACCTGAACGGCGAAGATCTCGACGATGAGGACGACCTTGATGATGAGGACGAGGATGAAGAGGGCGAGGACGATGAGGACCTCGACGAAGATGATGTAGACGAGGAAGACGAGGACCTGGATGAAGAGGAAGAGTGATTCCTCTTCCCCTTTTTTATAAGTGACTGGGCGGGTTTACGTCGTGCTTGTCTTATCCGCCACCTTGTTTGCGCCCTTATTTACACCAGTTTTGGTAGCGTGCGTACTCTTTTTGTACCCTTTCTTTACGCCGCTGGTGCTTTTGTTGTAACCTTTTTCCGTGGCAGTCTTGGTGTCATGGCCGGCATTCTTCACGTCTTGGGTCGCGTTTTGCGAGTAGGCCGGTACTGCCGCGCACATACCAACTGTTAATGCGATTGAGAGAATAGTAGCTTTCATCACTTTCTATCCTAACCCGCTAGAACAGGCACTTTCACCTTTCTGCCGGTAAATTCGTTAAGCCGACCGGGTTTCCTCAGCGGCTCGCGAATACCGGCTCAGCAGTTCGTTCTCAAAGCTGAAATCCGGCTTCGGAAACCCTCGTTTATGAAGATAGGCCCGGAAAGTAACTCGCAGCCCTTCTTCGAAATCTGTCGGTTTAAACGTGAGCATGCGCTGAGCCTTGGTAATGATTTGAGTAATCGCCGGAAGATCGAAGTAATCGCCGAAATAGAGCTTCTCGTGGCCGAATGCCTGGCCGCCCGCACGGTGGATTAGCTCACGTGGGATCGAAGCCAGCTCAGGCTCCTTCATTCCGGCGGCGCGGGCTAAATCCAACAATAGTTCATGTTGCGTAACAGCTCTAGTGTTCGCTGCATTGAACGCGTGCCCAACCGTATTCCGGCTTTCGACTACTCGAATCGCAAGTTCTACCAGATCGTGAACGTAGATAAACTGCATAAGTCGGTGGCCATCGCTAGGCAGGATCACCGGGCGGCCCGCGCGAAGGCGGTCCCAGAAGAAGGCCTCGCGGTAGAACGGGTTGCCCGGACCATAGACAAAAGGCGGCCGCAAAGTCACGACTGGAAAACCGGTTCTCTGGTGGAGACGGAACAGCGCCCGCTCGCTCATCGCCTTATTTCGGGAATATGGGTTCGGATGGTCGTCCGGCGCTAACGCATCCCCCTCGTGGTGATTCAGGCCGTCCCCATAGGCCGCTACGCTCGACATGAAAACATAACGCGCTACTTTGCCATCGAAGATCTGCGCGGTTGCTTCCACCTGTACCCCTGTCGTGCCGTTTTCCCAGTCGTAAGCGAAATCGTAAACGGTATCGAAGCGGATGGAGCCCACGGCTTTACGGACACTCCCTACATCGTTCCGGTTAGCCACCAGATTATGCACGCGCTTGCCCAAGGGATGGCGGGATTTCCGGTGCAGCACATGTACTTCATGTCCGGCACTAGACAACCTTTCAGCCAGCAAACGCCCGATAAACTGGGTACCCCCTATCAGAAGGATTCGTTTTGCATCCTGATCTAAGCCGCCGGTTGGCTTCTTCGCGGCGGTCATGCTGGGGAGTGTCGCCCTGGTAGGCATCGAGTCACCTACTGGTTAGACGAACGAAACGGCCGCTTAGTCGTAGTATTCGAGGCCCAGGTGGGTAATCAGGTCCTCGCCCTTCATCCAGCGCAGCGTATTCTTCAGCTTCATTAACTGAATGAAGATGTCATGCTCCGGGTAAAGCCCAGGCGCGGTCATAGGCCCCTTGAAATAAAACGAGAGCCATTCCTGGATGCCCTTCATGCCGGCCCGCTGCGCAAGGTCCAAGAAAAGAACAAGATCCAATACAAGCGGCGCCGCCAGAATAGAATCCCGGCACAGAAAATCGATCTTGATCTGCATCGGATAGCCGAGCCAACCAAAGATATCGATGTTGTCCCAGCCTTCTTTAGAGTCACCCCGCGGCGGATAATAGTTTATACGTACTTTGTGATAGAGATCCCCATACAGGTCAGGATAGAGATCAGGCTGCAGGATCTGTTCGAGCACCGAAAGCTTCGTCTCTTCTTTGGTTTTGAAAGAACCCGGATCCTCCAGTACTTCGCCGTCCCGGTTCCCAAGGATGTTAGTGGAGAACCAGCCGCGAACGCCCAGCATACGGGCCTTGAAACCGGGCGCCAGTAGCGTCTTCATGTAAGTCTGGCCAGTCTTGAAGTCCTTGCCGCAGATCGGGACTTCACTATTGCGGGCAAGCTCGAGCATTGCCGGAACATCGGTCGTCAGGTTCGGCGCGCCATTGGCAAACGGGACGCGCAGCTTCAGTGCCGCATAAGCGTAAATCTGGCTTGGCGCTATATCGGGGTCGCTCTTGCGCAGCCCTTCTTCAAAGGCAGCTACGTTTTGATGTACCGCCGCGGGCTTGTGAAAAACCTCGGTCGAGCCGCACCAGATCATCACCAGCCGCGTGCAGCCGTTCTTCTTCTTGAAGTCCTGGATGTCCTGCATCAGCGCTTCAGCCAGTTCCATTTTGCTGGCGCCCGATTTCACATTCGGGCCGTTAATCCTTTTGACATATTCGTGATCGAAAACAGCCTTCATCGGACGGATTGCGGAGAGCGGCTCCTTCAACTGGTCGAGCAGAGGACGCTCTAAAACCTGCGCCCGGGTGGCTGCTTCGTAGGCATTGTCCTCATAAATGTCCCATCCCCCGAACGAGAGGCACTCAAGCGGAGCCAATGGCACGAACTCTTTGATTTTCGGTGTTCGGCCTTCTGTTCGCTTACCGAGCCGGATCGTGCCAAGCTGCGTCAGGGATCCAATAGGCGCCCCAAGACCCTGTCTTACCGCCTCGACTCCGGCGATAAAAGTAGATGTCACGGCGCCCATGCCGGGAATCAAAATGCCTAACTTACCATCCGCGGGCGCTACCGTAACCTTACTCTGTTGTGCCAATATAAACTCCTAGCCTCAGGTATACTAGCATTCGATGTCGCAGGGCAGTGCCGGGAGTATCTCGACGCTCATCGCGGACGACGAGCAGCTTGCCCGCGAGGAACTGTCTTTTCTGCTCAAGGACTTCCCGGAGATCGAGGTTCTTGACACGGCCGCGAACGGGCTTGAGGTTTTCGATCTGATCGAACAGCTTGAACCTGAGCTGGTTTTTCTCGATGTCCAGATGCCGGGATTGGACGGGCTGGGCGTGATTGCAAAAGTACGCGCGGCGGGCGGACCTCTGCCCCACTTCGTCCTTACTACCGCTTTCGACCAATATGCGGTAGAAGCTTTCCGTCTCGAAGCGCTCGACTATCTGCTGAAACCCATCGAGAAAGAAAGGTTGGCCGAGTCTGTTTCCCGAACCAAACGCATGCTGGAGGAACGGCAAACCCAGGAAAGGCCGCTCGAAGGCGCTCCGAAACCAGCCACTCATCGCAATAAGCTGCTAGTAAGAACCAACAATCGCAACTTGATGGTCGACGTCCTAGACCTGGTTTACGCGACCATCGACGACGGCATGATTACCGTGGCGACGGCCCAGTTTGAAGGCCAGTCCAATTACCGGACTATTGAAGAGCTGCAGTCCAACCTGGACCCGGATATTTTTTGGCGAGTGCACCGGTCTTTTCTAATTAACATCAACAAGATCCGTGAAGTGATTCCCTGGTTCAAATCCAGCTTTCAGTTGAAAATGAACGATCGGAAGCAAACCGAGATCCCAGTGAGCCGAATTCAAACCCGCCGCCTGCGCACGTTACTGAAGATTTAATTCGCCCTGGTCGGTCCTTGCTCTTTTGCCAATCTCACGCGCGCGCTGTCCAGCTTTTTCTGGACTTTCGCGATCTCGTCAGGTTCCGCGTCGGCTGTAGATCCTGTGTTCCATTCCTGTAGAGAAGACTGCCACTGCGCGATGGCCTCTTTCGTCTTTCCCTGTTTGAAGTAAACGTCGCCCAGGTGATCGTGGATGGTGGGGTCCTTTGACATCAGTTGCACCGAACGCGTCAACTGCTGCTCGGCGTCATCCAGTTTGTTAAGCCGATAGTAAACCCAGCCGAGGCTGTCGAGATAAGCATAGTTGTTCGGATCGAGATCCACCGCTTTCCGGATCAATTGCTGGGCTTCGTTCAATCGCGTGTTCTGGTCCGCAAGCATATAGCCTAAGTAGTTCATAGCCGAGGCGTTAGTGGGATCGGAATCGATCACCTGGCGGAAAATGCGCTCTGCCTGATCGTACTTCTTTTGGCGCTCCAGCATCTCGCCTCGCACGAAGAGAACGTTTGTTTTGTCTTCTTTGCTTTGCGAGAGTTTTTCGGCCGCATCAACCGCCTTCGCCATTTCCCCGTAGTTCTTTGCCTTCTGGTACGTGTCGGCCATCTGAAGGTAAATTTCACGATCGTTCTTGCCGTCGAGAAGCTTTTTCAGCTCCGCTATGGCCAGATCCGTTTTGCCTTCATCGGCGAGCAACTCCGCCCGCGTCTGAATCAGAGTTCGGTCTTTTGGGTATTTCTTGGCTGCGGCATCGCTTGCCGCTTGAGCCTTCGCATAGTCCTTCCCAATGCGGTACGTTTCGATTACCTGGGCTTCGACGCGCGGCGCCAGATCCGGATCCAACTCAGAGATCTGCCGGAAGGAAGCCACCGCCTGTTCATACTGCTCGTTTTGCCGGTACAGAACGCCGAGCCGTTCGAGTACTTCGGCCCTGGCTCCCCGCTGCTGCTGGTCATAGCTGTGCAGCGCCGTTTTGTCGAGCAGCGTTTTCAGGGCCGCAATAGCATCGGTGGTCCGGCCCTCGTCGGCGAGCAGATTGGCGTCGGCGAAGAGCACTTCTACATTGTCCGGATCGAGCGCCTTCGCCTTATCGATCATCTGACGGGCTTCCGTCATTTTCTTCTGCTCGCGGTAGATCTGGGCCGATCTTATGTACGGCTGGGGGTCTTGCGGGTTGGCTTGCATCAGCTCCCCGTAAGTTCGGAGCGCGTCATCATAACGGCCCCCGAGTGCCTGGTCCTGAGCCATCGCCTGCTTCAGTTCTGCGCGGCTTGGATCTAGATCGAGCGCTTTCTTGTAAGCATCCGCCGCCAATGAGTATTCCCGCATCGACTCGTAATCGTTGGCCAGCAAAACTAATCCCCGCTGCGAGGGATTCTTTTGGGCCAGTTTTTCGAGCAGCGCCGAAGCCGTCTTCGGATCTCCCCGATCGGAATACACAGTTGCCAGACCGACGGTGGCATCCTCGTTTTCGGGTTCCACGGCCAGCGCCTGTTTAAATGTGGCTTCGGCCGAAACCGAATCGTCCACTACCCGGTAGAGACGGCCCATCATGACCAGGCTCTCTACGTCTTTCGGATCTTTTTGCGTGATGTACTTGTACTGCTCGATCGCCTTGCGCGCCATATTCTCATCGACATGGTTGGTCTGCGCATCGCCAATCTGCTGGGTATAAATATGGGCAAGCACTCGCCGGGCATTCAGGTCGTCGGGATTGGTTTTCAGCGCCTTCTGTGCTTCGTCAACTGCGTCCCGCATGCGGCCCGACATTCTGTATAGCTCGGCTATATCCTCGACCAGAAACGATGCGCTCGGATCTTCCTGCATGGCTAACCGGAAATTGTCGATCGCCTTGTTAGCGTAGTCGCTTCGGTTGTTATAGGTCCCTGCCAGATCCTCGTAGAGATGGCCCAGCGCGAAATGGTAATAAGCTTCTGCTTTAGGGGAAGCTGGCTGCTTGGCCGCCGGCGGCAATGCGGCGGCATTCGTTGCCGAAGGGCTGGCATTCTGACCGGCATTCATGCTGGTTGCCACCGTTATTACCAATAAAGAGAAAAGACAGGTAGGGCGCAGGAGGTTAGATTGAGGGTGAGGCATTCGACCGCTTTGGAGCTGGGTGTCGGCACTGCCGAGGCAGTGATTGCCCTTAGTATAACTCCTATAAGAGGATGTGCGGCTGCCCTGCGAGGTTACCCTTCGCGCACCGTTCATAGCAGTTATTGGCTGAATCTCTGGAATCAAACCTTTCACCCCTCATTGCGGTAGTCGGGCCGACCGGTACCGGCAAGAGTCATCTTGCCTTGAACCTGGCTGGGGAGTTGCGCGGCGAGATCGTGAATTTCGACTCCGTGCAGGTTCATCGCGGATTGGATATTGGTTCGGCCAAGCTTCCCGAAAGTGAAAGGCGAGGGGTTTCTCATCACCTTATAGATGTAGTCACGCCAACAGAAGAGTTGACCGCAGGGGCTTACGCGCGCCTTTCCCGGCCAGTTCTCGAGCAGATCCAGCAGCGGGGCCGGTTGCCAATACTTGTAGGCGGAACGGGTCTTTACCTGCGTGCTCTGCTCGAAGGGCTCTCGCCCGCTCCGCAACGCAATGAGCGTCTCCGGGCGCGACTTCGGTCCCTCGCCGCTCGCCGGCCACTTGCTCTGCACCGATATTTGGCGCACCGGGACCCCACCTCTGCCGCACGTATCCATCCCAATGATCATCAGAAGCTGATTCGAGCGATAGAATTGGCCGGTTTTGCGGTTCAAAGCCATTCTCGGGAGCCGCTCCAGGGTTTTGCGGTTTTAAAGATCGGCCTGTCGCCAGAGCGGCGGGAGCTTTCGAACCGGATCAACGCCCGTACTGCACACATGTTCAGGAATGGGCTCATCGAAGAAACAGGCGCACTGTTACGAGCCGGTATTGAGCCGCAATCCAAAGCGCTCCACTCTCTGGGCTACCGGCAGGCCGTCAAAGTGCTTGAAGGGGACATTTCAATCAAAGACGCAATCCGCGAGTGCCAGACGAAGACTCGCCAGTACGCCAAGCGGCAGTTGACCTGGTTTCGAGCTGAGCCGGACGTGCTCTGGCTGACGGGATTCGGCACGGATCCCGAGATTCAGCACGGAGCGATTTCCGAAGCCCGGCGATTCCTCGCGAAGCTGGGCACAGAACCGTAATCGCTAGAGCGCTGGGAAAGTGCTAGAGAATACATTTCGTGAGGGCCTCAGCCGTTTTTTGCCGAACGAACTCGGCATCGCGAACGGATTTGGCTGCTTTTTGCGAAATGAACTGGGGTGGCCGCACCTGCTTATCGGTGCGATGCGAAACGAACTGTCTGGTCGGCTGCGGGCGTTGTTTCTTGAGTTGTAAGAGCGTGTTTAGGGCTTTGTGGAAGGCGCGTTCGTAGGTGGTCCGGTAGCGCAGGAAGAGAGCTAATTGCTTGCAATCGACCTCGCCGCCAGCCCAGCAGGTGTTTTGGAGGCGGGTGGCGCGCTGCATGAGCCAGTAAGCCTGGGCCATTTCGTGCACGAGGAGCTCTTCAGTGGAGTTGGCGGGCGCGTGATCGGAGGCGAGATCGGTGAGCAGCGCCTCGAAGGCGGCGGGGTCTTCGCCGGGGACGACGATTGCGCCGGAAGCGAGGCCGTGCTTGAAGGAGTTGCGGGCGGAGGTGGCTTTGCCCGCGGATGTGCGCGGTCCGGTTGACTGGCCGGGGATGATGCGAAAGCCGTCATGGACCCGCTCGCGAATGGCGTTAGCTTCGGCGATGAAGTCGGGGCCGAATTCCTCGAGCGTTTCGGGGGAGACGCCGAGGTCGAGATGAGCGGAGCGGGGCTCAAGCCCCGCGCGGCTTGAAAGCCGCCCTCCAAGGGTCTGGGATTTGCGGATTTTGCGTTCTTCGGCGCGGCGGCGGGTGCGGAGTTCTCGGGCGGTCATGTGCGGCTTGACCGTAGCACGGGTTGAAATTGAAAAGTGGGTGGATCCGGGGTAAGTGGATGAAAGTGAAGATGAAAGAAAAAGAGGGAGGGGGCGTCACTGGGAGGGCGCTCTCCGATCTATGATGGCCGCCCGATTCGAACCATCAGCATCTTGAATCGAGCATCACTGCGAAGACCGTCAAAGCGAGGATCTACCGTCAGGAATGCAGCCCGAGGCGAGTGCTCCTCGACCGCTTGGGCGAGCAACGCCAAGGCCTGATCCGTCTCGCCCACACCTAAGGATGCGAGTGCCAGATCATAAGGGGACACATATCTCTGTTCCGATAAGGTTCTGAGATCATCGAATACTTTTCGCGCTTGGCTTTGCCTACCAGTGATCCCGTATACGTGTGCCAGGGAGGCCATATAAATCGGGCTGCCGCCGGATAAGCTCACTGCTTTTTCGAGTTCCAGGATGGCTTCCTGGTACATGTGCTTCTGCTCGAGTGCGTGCCCGAGCACCAGATGCACCGGCACGAAGCCAGAGTCCATCTCGACGGCGTTTCTGTACTGCTCGATAGCCCGGTCGTACTGCCGCGCAAAGAAGTACCGTGAGCCCACCCAGGTGTTAATAATGTTTGAAAGCGGGTCGAGTTCGCGGGCGCGTTCCGATTCCGCGATGGCTTCGGCGTGCCGCCCAGCGAGCGATAAGAACTCGGCGTACCAGTGGTGCCCGTTTGCGTAGTTCGGATTCAAGTCGATAGCGCGGCGGAATTCACGTTCAGCGTTGGGCCAGTCGCGATCATAGTAGAGGGTCACGAACGCCAGGGACGTATGCGCCTCTGCCAGCGAATCGTCCAGAGCCAGCGCCTTTATCACCGCCAGCTTGGCGTGAGGAAGAGTCTCCGCCGGAGCCATGTACGAGTACCATGCGAGCGGCGCCCAAGAATCCGCCAGGCCGTCATAAGCAAGCGCGTAATTAGGATCCTTTTCAATCGCCTGCTGGAAATATCCGATCGCTTTTTTGAGATCCTCTTCGGTGCGCCTGTTCCAGAAAAACCTGCCTTTGGAATAAGCCAAGTAGGCTTCCGGATCGGGAGTGTGTCGACGGGCCAGCCGAGCGCGATCGGGCGGCGTTAAGGTTACCCGAATTTTGTCAGCAATTTTCTGGGCGACTTCAGTCTGCAGCGTTAAGACGTCTTTTAGATCCCGATCATAGCTGCCACCCCACAAGCGTCTATCTTTGGCGGCCTGGATCAGTTCGACGGTGATGCGCACCCGGTCGCCGGAACGCAACACTGAGCCCTCGACAACCGCATCGACGTCCATCTGACGCGCGATCTCCGGAAGCGGCTTACTACTTCCGCGATAGTACATCGATGAGGTTCGAGAGACAACTCGCAGAGCGCTGATGCCCTCGAGGTGCTGTCGAAGGGCGTCGGCCATTCCCTCCACGAAATACTCCTGGTCGGGATCTCCGGAAAGATTGGCCAAAGGAAGGACAGCCAAAGACCGGATCGGGCCTGAAGCCGAGTGAGGCCGCCATCCTTCCTGTAGACCAGCTACTCCGGCTGCAATGAGAGCGAGGAGCAAGAGCCCGGCCATGACGACCGGCAACGCACGGAAGCGCCTCCAACCTGCCGCCTCTTTGCTCTCGCCAACGGGTTGAGGCACATTGGTTTCATTGAGGACAGTACCTTCCCTTACGTCATCCAGGTGTTCGCTTACCGGGGCGATGAAGCGATAGCCATAACGAGGGAGCGTCTCAATAAAGCGAGGTGAATCGGCCGAGTCGCCCAAAGCGTGCCGGAGTCTTTTCATAGCGGCATTCACGCTATGCTCGAAGTCCACGTAGGTACCTGCGGGCCAGAGCCGCTTCTGCAAGTCTTCGCGGGTGATTACCGCGCCTGGGCGCTCCAGGAGCATAGTGAGGACGCTGACCGGCTGGCCGCCGAGCTTAATCCGGAGGCCGCGCTTCCGTAATTCGCTTGCCTGGACATTGAACTCGAATGCTCCAAACCGGAAAACCCGGCGAGAGGCACTCGATTCCGGCTCGGCAACTACGTTCGACATTCCTGGAGGTACGATTCTACACCCGTTTGTCTTTCACCGCTCGCCGCAACTCCGTACTGCTCAATCGGATACGGCGTCACCTACATTTCGCGCGCGTTGCCTTGCACTACTTGCCGGAACCGGCGAGACTGTTTGCACGGACAAGATGCCCAAGTATTTTTCCTTGGCTCGCAATTCGATTCTGTACACTCTCATTGCCGTCGCGGCAGTCGCGCAGAACAACTCATTGAACACCGGCGAGCATCATCACGATCTCGGGCAGGTGCGTTTTCCTGTATCCTGCACTCCCGAGGCACAGAAGGTTTTCGAACGCGGCGTGGCGGTTCTCCACTCGTTCTGGTACGACGAAGCCGAAAAGACATTCTCGCAAGTGATTCGTATCGATCCGGCTTGCGCGATGGCTTATTGGGGTATCGCGATGAGCCTCTATCATCCCGTGTGGTTTCCGCCTACGCCGGCTGACCTGCAAAGAGGCAGTGCCGCGATCGAGAAGGCCAAGTTGATTGGAGCGAAAACACAGCGCGAGCGCGATTACATTTCCTCCATCGAAGTGTTCTACAAGGATTCGGATCGAGTGCCGAATCGGGAGCGCGCCCTCGCCTGGCGTGACGCTATGCAGCAACTTTCCGCCCGCTATCCCGACGACCGCGAAGCCGCCATTTTCTACGCACTCGCATTGATCGCAACTGCAGCCCCGACCGACAAAGCCCATGTCAATCAGAAGCAAGCGGCCGAGATCCTGAACGGTATCCTCGCGGAGCAGCCGGACCATCCCGGCGTCGCCCATTATCTGATTCACAGTTATGATTCCCCGCAGCTCGCCATCCTCGCTCTGCCAGCCGCACGAACCTACGCGAAAATCGCTCCTGCTTCACCGCATGCGCTGCACATGCCGTCGCACATTTTCACGCGATTAGGTCTGTGGCAAGACTCCATCGATTCGAATCTCGCCTCTGCGGCGGCGGCCAGGAAGTATATGGCGAAAACACTGCCGGGAGCAACCTCGCAGGATGAGCTTCATGCCATGGACTATCTGGCCTACGCTTATTTGCAGACCTGTCAGGACGAGCAAGCGAAGCGTATCGTCGAACAAGCGGCATCGGTCTCGAAGGTTGACCAGCAGGTGTTCCCGGCCGCATATGCCTTCTCCGCGATTCCGGCGCGTTACGCAATGGAGCGGAGGCGCTGGTCGGCGGCTGCCGCGCTAAAGGTGCAGCCGGCTTGGTTCCCCTGGACGCGGTTTCAATACGCAGAAGCCATCACCCGTTTCGCACGTGCGCTAGGCTCAGCGCGCAGCGGAAATCCTCCGGACGCTCGCGCGGAGATCGAGAGACTGGGAGCGCTCGAGAACGCACTGCGACAGATTCACGAGGATTACGACTGGTCTGCGCAAGTAGAGGTGCAGCGGTTGGGTGCGTTGGCATGGGTCGAACATGCGGAAGGAAATCACGCGTCCGCACTGCGGTCGATGAGAGCCGCGGCGGATCTCGAAGACAAGACTGAAAAACATCCTGTAACTCCCGGACCGCTCTTACCCGCGCGCGAGCTCCTAGGCGACTTACTTATGGAACTGGACCAGCCGGCGCAGGCCTTACCCGAGTACGAAAAAGTATTGCAGAGTTCTCCGAACCGTTTCAATGCGACTTATGGCGCCGGACGCGCAGCGGAGCTTTGCCGAGATCGAAACAAGGCGCAAGAACACTATTCCGAGCTGCTTCAGCTATGCGGGCAGGCTGATGCTCAAAGGCTTGAACTTCAGAACGCTCAGGCTTTTCTCGAAAGACGTCGAAACTGAACGGCGCGCGTAAAGCAAGCAAGACCGTCACAACTGCAAGCCACTTCAGCAAAACAACCACAAGAAAGGACTATCACACATGTCAACACTCGAAAAGAGTATCAACACAATCGGGTTATCCGTTCTCCTGCTCGTAGGCAGTGGAATGGGGCTAGCCGATGAAGTAACCGACTGGAATCACATCGCGCTCGAAGCGACGCTCACGCCGCCTGCAACACCGGCGCCCATTTCGACACGAAGCACGGCCATCGTGCAGGCGGCCGTTTTCGATGCAGTGAACGGCATCGATCCGCACTACACCCCTATTTTTGTTCAGCGCACCGGTCCACGACACGCTTCGAAACGTGCTGCGGCCGTGCAAGCCGCGTATGCCATTCTGATCCGCCTGTATCCGACGCAATCGGACACGCTGGATCAGCAGCGGTCGGCATCGCTGAGGGGCATCTCTCGCGGCTGGGGCGCCGAGCGTTCCGAATCGATTGAAGAAGGAATAGAGTGGGGCCAGACGGTTGCTGATGCGATCTGGGGTTGGCGCAGCAACGATGGTTTCGCCCAGACAGTGCCACCATTCACCGGCGGAACCGCTCCCGGAGAATGGCGCCCGACGCCGCCAGCGTTCCTGCCAGGTCTTGCTCCGCAACTCGCCCACATGACTCCATGGGTCATTCAGTCACCATCGCAGTTTCGGCCTTCGGCGCCTCCCGCCTTAGATAGCGCCGAATACACCGCGGATTTCAACGAAATCAAAGTTATGGGAAGCGACTCCAGCACTAGCCGAACACGGGATCAGACCCAATATGTGCTCTTCTGGAGCCCCGGCAACCCGCCGGACTTCTGGGATCCCGTTGCGACAGCCCTTGCCGAAAACCATCATTTCAGCCTGTTGCAAAATGCACGCCTGCTCGCGGAGGTGAATCTGGCTATGTCCGATTCTATGATCGGCTGCTGGGATGCGAAATACACTTATGTATCGTGGCGGCCGATCACGGCGATTCAGTTGGCGGACACAGATGGAAATCCCGATACGCTGGCTGATCCAACATGGATGCCGCTTCTCGTTACTCCGCCGTTCCCGGGCTACCCGTCGGCGCACTCTTGCGCGAGCGGCGCCGCGGCCCGAGTGCTTTCTCACCACTTTGGCGAGAACACGGCGATTACTGTTACGAATGACGCGCTACCCGGACAAATGCGCAGTTTTTCGAGCTTTTCCGCAGCTCTCGAAGAAGTAGTAAATGCTCGCGTGTTCGGCGGGATTCATTTTCGGACAGATTGCAATGCCGGGCAGGCGCTCGGCAATGCCGTCGGGGAATATGTCGTCAGACACTCTCTCCGACGAATTGATGGGTGTGATTGGCGTGATGAGCGGCGATGCGAAGGGGATCACTGAAGTCCGTCATTGGCAAGCTCGTTCGCGCTACACATAACTTGAATGATTTGGGAATTGATTCCGAAACTGCTGGGCTTTCCCGCGGCACGTCCACGGCAATCCCTCACGTGCTGGTTCGCGATTGATCGCAAACCCGAGATGTTACGAACCGGCACGTTATCGGAAACTGAGGAGGCGAGCAAGCATTTGTCCGGATGACTTCCAGGGTGGCCGGCCATCTTGAAACAAAAGAATTCTTTGCAGACGTGCGGTTCGAAGATGTGCCCTCGCGCGTGAAATCGGGTTAGGTTATGGTGCGCTGCCAGTCATTCGGCCGCTTTTACTCCTTCGCCGCGGTCTCCAGAGTGGCAATGTCGAACTTAATCATTTTCATCATCGCAGCCATTGCCTTCGGATGATTCAGGATCTCGCCAATCTTCTCTGGCACAATCTGCCAGCATAGGCCGAACTTGTCGGTCAGCCAGCCGCAGGCCATCGGCTTGCCACCCTCAAGCAGCTTGTCCCAGTAGCAGTCGATCTCGGCCTGGTTCTTGCACGCAACGGAGTACGAGAAAGCCGGCGTGAGCGCGTGCGCGGGGCCACCGTTGAGGAACGTCATTTGCTGGCCCATAAGTTCGATGGTGACGGTCGCGATCTTTCCGGCGGGCCAGGGACCCACACCGCTCGAGCGCAGCTCCTCCACTTTCTTCGCTTCCGGAAATACCGATAGATAAAACTCGGCAGCGTTTTCGGCGTTGTCGTTGAACCACAGAAACGGTGTGATCTTGTTCATGCTCTGGCCTCCACTTCGATGGTATCTATCGTCGAGGCCGCCGAGGAGGGCGCCCCAAATTCAATCTGACAAGGTGGCAACCTAGGCGTGTGACTCACTTCCATGATCGTCGGCGATTCGGAAGTCGAAGATTCACTCTTACCGGCACCTCTTTTGGCCCATGCGGCGCCTAAGCGGCTTTGTGACGTAGGACAGGCGAAAGCTGGTGGGAGATCATTCGGAGGCTCGTAACTGTTACCAGAGAAACGGCACCAACGCCTTCGTCTTTTGCTGATAGCTGGCGTATTCGGAACCGAACTGCTCGGTCATGAATTGTTCTTCGATCTTCATCTTGTGAGTAAGTACCGACAGCATCGCAACGATGAGAACGATGCTTCGGATTTCTCCGTCGAATATGGCGGTTCCGAATACTGCAAACGTGATGCCTGTGTAGATGGGATGGCGTACCAATGCGTAAGGACCGGTGCGAATCAACTCGTGGTTCTGCTTGACGGTCACAATGCCGCTCCAGTTTCGGCCGAGTGTGACCCGCGCCCAAACTGCAAGCATCACTCCGGCGATGGTCATGAACAGGCCGATCCAGAGGTAGATCGCTGAAGCCGGTAAGAACCGCCGGTACGCGAACCCGAAGTAGCTGGCTCCCCAAAACAGCAGCAAGTATTCGAGGATCGCGATGGCAACCATACCGAAGCGAGATGCCCAAGATTGACGCCGCACGCTTCGCTTGGACGTGAACGCGCCGATGATCCAGACAATAACAAAAATTGCCCACGTGATCTTTAGGGCAACAGACAAATTGGTTGCGATGGCTCTGATGCTATCAGAGCGAGGGGGGCGAAGATGGCAGACGTCAGCCGGCTTTGTTCTCCCCGGCTACTTTCCATCAAATTGCAGTTTGCCCGTCAATCGGGCTTTGAATTCGCAACGCGTTTACTACGGAAGTGGCGCCAAGCTCCTGTTGACCACAAGGCCCAGAAAATGAGAAGGGGTTGGAAGAACAGACGAATGATCCGGGCATGATCGGTATTTAAGCCGAATGCATTTCGGTGATACATCAGCTGGGCGATGTTGCCGGGGAAGACTAGCACAAAGAACGCCGCGGCGAGCCAGCCGAGCTGGACTGGACGGCGAGTCCAGAATACCAACGCCAAGCCGAGAACGATCTCGACGGCTCCGGACAGGAGAACCACGGAATCGGGATCAAGCGGCACCCAGGGAGGCACTTGCGCCCGGAACTCAATCCGAGACCAGGTAAGGTGCGAGATCCCGGCAAACGCCAGAGCGCTACCCAGCAAAATACGCGCGAGGTGCTGGAGCACAGAGACGCGCGGGTTATTAACTGACATTTGGCACGGCTGCTTTTTTGAACAGCGATGATACTGGCGCGTGCCGCATATTCTTAGTGCAGCTGCGGACGAGATGCGGCAACTTCAGTTTGAAGTTTCACTACTCCGTCGTTCAGGTCAGCGGTTTTTGCCGTGAGGGTGATGGGGCCGGGCCGGTTCGAGGTCCTGATTACAACTAGCGCGCGTCCCTGATACAGCTTGCGGCGGTTCCCCTGGTAAGAAGCGGGATCCTGAGCATCTCCGTTGCCGACTGCTGCGATCACGCCGGGGCCATCGAGGGAGAACTCCACTTCCTGATCGGCATGCGGCTGAAGCCGGCCCTGCTCGTCGACCGCTTCGACAGTTACGAAGGAAAGATCCTGACCGTCAGCATGCAGCACAGATCGGTCCGTGGTGAGCCTCAGCCTGACCGGAGCGCCCACTGTCGTGAGAACGCCTTCCGCGACAGGACGGCCAGCGCGCAGACCCACGGCTTTTAGAGTGCCGGGCGTGTACGGAACCGAGAAGGTTGCTTTGAACTCCTGTTCGCGGCCAGTCGGCTGCTCACCGATCAGTTTGCCGTTCAAGAACAGCTGCACGGTTTCCGCGCCGGAGTAGACTTCGACCTGCATAGTTTTGCCCTCTTGCCCCGGCCATGTCCAAGCCGACAAGGTGGGAAAGGTAGACCACATGATGGAGACGATTTTCTTTCCTTCCGGCTCCGGCAAACGGACGGTAGCGTAGACGCGATCGCCGCCGTTGTAGATGATGTCACGATAGTAGGACTGCGGCTTGCGATAACCCGTGAGATCGAGGTCGCCGCAGACCGCTGCGTGCCACGGGTAGTCATGGAAGAGCACCGCCATGACAGCGCGCATCACTGGATCGGAGGCGCCTTGCGCCATCATGGCCGCCATGTCTGTTCCGTTGGCCATGCCCGCGAACATCTTGTCCAGGGTGATTGTGCTTGTCATTGCACCCATAATCCGAGCCGCCTGCTGTGCCTGTTCCGGAGTGCCGTAGGACCAGGCACCGATGCCGGACTCACCCAGATAGTCCATAGAAGTCCATGTCAGGTCGCCGATAACGTATGGATTGTTCTGCGAAATCTTCCAGAGACGGAATGCATAGGGCGGGTAGGACTCGGTGGTCAGCATCATGCGAGAGGGCAGGCGAGTGTGGTCATCGGCGTAGCTATTTTGCAGGCTGTAGTTGTAGCCCGTGATGTCGAGTAAAGAGAAAACGGCAGCCGCGTTCGGCGCCGTGGTGGTACCGGGGAACGCAAGCGTTAACGGGCGCGAGCTGTCAAGAGAGCGTACCTGATCGGCCAGTTGTCGGCCGATGTCGCGTCCGCGTTCCACGGTCAGTTCGGGGATCTCATTTCCGATTCCCCAGATGACGATGGAGGGATGATTGCGGTCGCGGAGCACCATGGCGGAGAGGTCGTGCTTCCACCAAGCGTCGAAGTCGGCGCCATAGTCGAATTTGACCTTGTGCGCCTTCCAGGTGTCGAATGGTTCCTCGAGCACTAGAAGGCCGAGGCGATCGCAGGTATCGAGAAACGTGGGCGAAGGGATGTTATGCGCGGTTCGGACGGCATTGTGCCCGGCAGCCTTGAGCAGTTCGACTTTGCGCTCTTCGGCGCGATCGAACGCGGCAGCCCCGAGAGGCCCGTTATCATGATGAACGCTGCCGCCAGTGAGTTTGACCGGCTTACCATTGAGCAGCAGCCCTTTCTCCGCAGACCACGCGAGCGTACGAATACCGAAGGGGGTGACCACTTCATCGATGACTTGCCCTTGCTTGAGGACGCGCGTGACGGCGCGATAGAGGACTGGCGATGCAGGAGACCAAAGCGCCGGATTGAGAACCGCTAAGTCCTGGCTCGTTTCGGCTTCGCCCCTGGCGCTTAGTCTAACGGGTGATTGCGCGGTTCCTACAGTTTGACCGGCTTGGTCCAGCAGCGTAGTTTGTACGGTTAAGGCGGCATCCACAGCGGACTCGTTTGCGACGCTGGTGCGCACCAGAACCTTGGCGGTCGTGTTGGATACTTCGGGCGTGGTGACAAAGACACCCCAGTGCGCTACATGCATCGGGTCCGTGACGATGACCCGCACGTGCCGGTAGATTCCGGATCCGCTATACCAGCGGCTGTTCGGCTGAGCGGAGTTGTCGACACGAACCGCGAGTACGTTGTGGTCGGTGAAGCTCAGCTGCGGCGTGAGGTCAAGCTCGAAGCTGGTATAGCCGTAGGGCTGGGTTCCCAGTTTATGGCCATTCAAGTACACCGCGGCGTCGCGGTAAACGCCATCGAATTCGATGCTGACTCGCTTGCCCTTCCAGCCGGCGGGGGCTGTGAAGGCCTTGCGATACCAGCCTGTACCGGCCGGGAAGAAGCCGCCGCCCGCACCGGTCGGGTTACTCTTATCCGGCTTGCCTTCGATGCTCCAGTCGTGAGGAAGTTGGACGAGGCGCCAAGACTGGTCAGCAAACGAGGGCGCCTCCGCACCGCTTGGGTCACCCAACGTGAACTTCCAATCCGAATCGGCAGCGAGTTCCAGCCTGGGCGAGCCGGCATTTGCCGCACTCATCGGAACGGGAACGAGCGACGCGAGCGCCGTACAGAGCGCGATGATCCAACGGGAATGTAACTTCACGAAGACCTCTTTCTGGGTATGTTTTTGCGGGCTTTGAGAGGGCCGGACACTTTAGTGCTGGTTGAGCTCTCAGTGGCGCGCAACCCGAGCACGATTAGACGGATGGTTTCGCGGAACAGCCGATCAACGGATTGTCCGTATTCCAATTCGACTTTGTTCCCCAATGATGCTAAACGCCGTTGCGCAGCAATGACTGCATTGATGACCGCATGCATCGTCAGATCGGGATCCAGGTCAGGGCGAAGTGAACCATCCGAGATGCCCTCGCGAATCAGCTTGCTGAAGTATCGAAAACCTTGAGGATTGATTTGCGCCTCTAAGGTGAGCAGGCGTTCAGCAGGCCAGTCTCGTGCGTACATGGCGTCGAACTGCGCCATGAATCGGACTTTGGCTGGGTGAGTTGAGAGCTCATCGGCGATGAACTTAAGCAGTCCCGTGATTTTGGACAGCCCGGTCGTTGCAATCTTCAAACTCTCCTTCACGCATTGGCTGCCCTCTTCCAAAAGCTCGCTGAGGATTGCCCAAACGATATCGTCCTTATTCGAGAAGTACTGGTAAACCGTGGACGCCCGAACACCACTCGCAGAGGTGATGTCCGCCATCGTGACCCGGTCGATCCCGTGTTCATCGAAGAGTTTCTCGGCCGCATCCAGGAGGCGGCGCCGCTGTCGCGCCCGGTGAGCGCGATATGTGTTCGGGGCTGCTTTTACAGCTGTTCTGGGCACCGAGAGAACCCGATCGAGAGAAAATGGATTTGTCTTTCGATTTCGATATGGTAGTACGAATCAGTTTCAGCTGTCAACCAGCTCGTTCGCACGAGGGCGCGAGCGTAAGGCTACGGTACTTTCAGACCGTACGGTTCAGTGATGAAGAGCCGTGTCTTGTGGGTCGCTAGCGGGAAGCCTTGCAAGCTGTGGGAGCGTGATCGGCGGGGCGACTTGACGGTAGGACGGGGGAGGAGCTGGTTGGAGCGCGGGGAAGGGGTGGATGGAGGTAAGTGGATGAAGGGGAACGGGAAAGACAAGAATGAGTGTGATTAGCAGGCGTGAGCATATGATACGGGCGCTGCTGTAGTAGCCCGTGTTCTGCCTTCCGGCGATGCGAGCTGTCAGAAGAAGGTACGCACTCTGCAGGGCGTGGGAATGGCGGTAGCAGTCTTGCGGCGTGCGAGGCTTTCGTGTCGTCGGGGGAATCTTTGCCGGTCATTTCGTGATATACCTTCTCGACTTGAGCGGCGACTTGTCCGGCTTGCCGATGTAGCGGGTGATTTGCGGTTGCGCGGTTAGCTCTTGGCGAATGCGCGGTACCGACTGATGAAACGGTTGACCTCTGCGATGTAGGCTTTTCAAAACACGGCGCAAGCGGCAGTAACAACCAAGCACGTTCGCCCTTGTTAGCATGAAAGCGTGTTTTCGTACCGCCGCCCGTTCCTTTCAGCGGTCATTTTCATTCTTAGCCTCGGTTTCTCTTCGCTTAGCAGCGGCGCCACGATCCTGGTGCTCCAATTCCATAACGGTTCTCAGTATTCGGACCTGAACTGGGTTGGTGAAAGTGTATCCGAAACGCTAAGCGAAGAACTGAGCGCCCAAAATTACATAGTGTTCGGGCGGGATTCGCGTACCGAGGCCTTGCGCCGGTTGTCTTTGCGTCCGGGCGCGGATTTCACCAAAGCCAGTCTTATTCGCCTGGGACAAAGTCTCGACGCTGACTATGTCTGCTATGGAACATTCGATGCGACTCTACCTGCCGGCAGTTCCGAGTTGAAGAATAGTTCTGTTCAGCTCAGCGCGCATATCATCAATCTGCGCAAGCTGCACGACGGCCCGGATCTGGCCGAAGCGGGGAGGCTCGCCGACCTTTCCCGGATAGAAGAGCACCTGGTTTGGCAGTGTCTAAAGTATCTTGAACCCTCCTCGAATTTGCCGCTCGACCGGTTTTTGGCCCCCGCAAAGCTCACGCGAGTGGATGCGGAAGAGAGCTATATCCGCGGTTTGCTTTCCCCAAATAAGGCGCAGCAGCAGAAGTGGTTCATGCAGGCCTTGGCCCTCGATCCGCAGTTTGCAAATCCCGCTTATGAACTTGGCAAATTGGCGCTGGAGCGAACAGAATACCGGCAGGCGATCTCCTGGCTGCTGCGAATTTCGCCGAGCGATCCGCGCTACCCGGAAGCACGTTTCAAAATGGGGCTGGCCGCCTATGACGAGGCGGATTATGGCGCCTCGGCGAATTACTTTCGCGAGATCGCCAAAGCCTTTCCGCTGAACGAAGTTTATAACAATCTGGGGGCTGCCGAAAATCGCCTCAATCAGCCGAACGCGGTGGATGATTTTCGCCGCGCACTCGATGGCGATCCAAATGACACTGTGTATCTTTTCAACCTAGCTAACGCCTTGCTCAAAGCCGATAAGTTCGATGAGGCGTCACGGCGTTTTCAAACACTCTTGAGCCGTGAGCCCGACGATGCCGAAGCGCACGATCTGCTCGGTAGAGCGCAGCGTCACGAGTTCGCGAGCTTGAGCGGAAAGCCTGTCGGACCCGATCGCCTGAAAGAGGACTTCGATGTGACCGCCTTCAGGCAATTGAAGGCCACGATACAGCCCAAGCCGGGTTCGTAGCAGCGTTCGGATTCTAAGCGGCGTTTATAGCCCGGTTCCCATCTCAGGGCTAGGGTTGAAAATCCGCCGTGGCCGCAAAATTGCTCCGCTAAATAGACGCTAAAAAATAGCTCAGCCGGCGAGATTTTGTGGTTCGAACTGCCGCTGAGTATAATCGGAGAGCTTTTATGCTTGAGGCTTTCGGGTTGTCGGACCCAGGCTGTGTTCGTCCTAACAATGAGGACTATTTTATCAGCGATTCCGAATCCGGCATATTCATCCTGGCTGACGGCATGGGGGGCGCCAACGCGGGCGAATGTGCTTCTCATCTTGGCGCGGAACGGCTCTACGAAGCGCTGCTGCAATTGCAAGCCAGCGACGGTGCCGCTCTGCGGCACGCATTTCAGGAGGCAAACACGGCAGTTCGCCAGGCAGCGCACGACCAGCCCGAACTGGATGGCATGGGGACCACTCTGTTGGTGGCGCGCAAACTCGCGGATGCAAATTTCGAAATTGGCAGCGTGGGAGACAGCCGTGCCTATCTGGTTTCAGGCGGACGATTTTCACGCGTAACGGAAGACCAGACCTGGGTGGCGGAAATAGGCTCTCAGCTTGGGTTGACCGATGAAGTCCTTAAGAAACATCCGATGCGACACGTGCTCACGATGGCGGTCGGTAGTACAGATGAACTACGTGTTTTCTCGCGGGTAGTTCAATTAGTGGCTGGCGATCAATTGCTGCTCTGTTCCGATGGGCTGCACGGGGTGCTCAACGAAAAAATGTTGAGCGAGACGCTTGAATCTGAGAAAACTCTGCCCGATAAGTGTCACTACCTTATCGAAGCCGCAAAGAGTGCCGGCGGACCCGATAACGTCACCGTTCTGCTGATTCAACTCACTTAGAGTCCGCAGCTGGAGCGTGTACCGACGGGTTCCTTCGGTTGCGCCTTCATTGAGGCTGCCATTGAGATTCTTGTCCCCGTTTTTATCGATTTTGCTCGCGCCGCTAATCGCGGTAGCGCCAGCCATGGCTCAGATGCCTTCTCCAAGCCAGGCGGCCGATCCGCTGTCCCCCCCATCGCTGCAGCTTCGAGTTCTAGGAAATGAGCCGGGCGGGACACCTGCTGGCTCCCGCTCCGCGCAGGGCATCACGGTCGAGGTCTCGGACACTTCGGGCACACACGTAACAAATGCCGCAGTCGTGTTTCGCCTTCCCGCTAGCGGGCCATCCGCCACTTTTGCCGACGGGTCGCTTACAGCCCTTGCCTACACGGATCCGAGCGGACGCGCTCAGGCCGCCGACATTCATTGGGGAACTATCCCAGGTTTAGTTAATATGCGCATAACAGCGGCAAAGGGGACCACGCACGCCGGCCTTCTGTTCCCGCAAACTCTAACCGCTCCCCAGAGCGTCGCAGTTCCTCCGGTCACGGCTCCCGGATCGCGAGCGAGCGTTGCTACACCTCCGAACGGTCCCGCACCGGCTCCCGCACCCGGCGTAATCGACGAAGCCAAACGGACGCCCGGTGTAACAGTTGAGCATCGAAGCTCGCACAGCCAAATCACCGCCGGGGAAGATACTCCAATTCAGGCGAAGGCAATTCCCGTTTCAGCGGCCTTGGCCGATGACGAGTCTCCCGATGCGAATGTGCCCATCCGGCACGTGGCGAGAACCGGGGCGGACGAAGCGGAAGCGCCCAGTGTTTCTATTTCCAGCTCCGGGGCCGCTTCGAGCGGTGGCCACAGCAAAGCCAAATGGATCATTGCACTCGCGGTTGCGGCGGGCGCGGGTGCTGCTGTCCTCTTCTTGACGCATAGCGGCGGTTCCAACTCGTCATCGAGTGGCGTAACCATCGGGTCGCCCAACGTCAGCGTTGGCCATCCTTAAATCCTAAATTGAAGGGCGTTATCCCAAATATGAAGCATTCCGTTGCGAGCTTTCTTCTCCTGGCGCTGGTTACTACTACGTGCCTCATTGCGCAGGTTCATTCACCTAGCGCAGGTGTGATCAGGTATGGAACGCTGCCCGTCCAGAGCTTATATGGCATACCCGGCAGCTTTGTTCCTGCCGAAGCAAGCTTTGGAACGGCCGACGCGATCAGCTTCTCGGATACGGGCGGCCTAGTTGCGGCAAGTGGCCGGATTGAGTTGGTGCGAGCCGACGGCTCTGCGGTCGCGACCTATGAGTATGGGGCAGTCGCGCCTCTGCTCAACATAGATCGCGATCTCACGAGTGCAGTTGCATGGCTGCCGGACACCAAGTCGCTGCTCTGGTGGGATGGCAAGCGCTTCGCAACCGTAAATCTGTCCGAAAGCGCCGTTACCGAAAAGGTAAGCTCTGTAGCGCTGACCTCTCCTACAACTGCGCGCTTGCTGATAACACATCCGAACGCCACAGTCTCGGGCCTTGTGATTTCGCTGGCCAATGGGAACGTGATTTCTTCCGACTTGATCCCGGGCGTATCAGGCCCGGCGTTTCAGTTTGGCTCGTTTTTGCTTTGGGCGGATGAACATGGGTTGCAAGTACAAAGCGAGAACGGCATGCAGCACACGCTCTCCGCGCCGGGCGCTTCCTTCACCGCCGAACGTATGTCCTCTCATTGGGTTCACCTCTATTTTTCGTCCGACCGCACGGATTGGGCACTTCACCTGAGCGAGACGGAACCAAGTCTCTGGCGTCTTCCTGCGCCGATTCCCGGTGCGGTGAAAGGGAGACGCCAATGAAATCGCTTCTTCTGCTGGCCTTCTGCTGCTTTAGCCTACCGGCCCAGACTCTCACCTTTTCGATCCATGACAATACCGGCGCGACACCCGACCTCGCGCTTCCCTCCGCATATCAGTTCCCTTCGACTCCGCAAGGGAGCGCCGCGAGCGTCCTGGTCGAAATCACGAATAATGGTCCTAATCCAGTGGAAGTGGCGTTGGTTTATGTTGGAGCGATCGGCGGATCTACCGCGCCGAACCCAAACTATTCGGTGACCGGTTTGGATCAGGGCCATATACTGGCGCCTTCGGGATCACAGCCTTTCCTGCTGAACTTCACTCCGTCGACTACCGGGCAGCTTCTCGGCTACCTTCAGGTTGCCTATACCGTTCAGCAAGGCGGCTGTGTGTTGGACAGCACGGCGTCCGGTACGCAGTGCAGCGGGGGTATCTCGGCCGTTTCCACCCTAGAGGGTACGGGTACCGCGCCGCAGCTGCTTCTCACGTACAAGAACGGTCAAGCAAGTGTCAGCCCCCAACCAAACAGTACTTCTGCTATCGATTTCGGCCAGGTGTCCACCAGCGCTACGTCCTCGATCGTCTTTACTATGGCGAATCAGACGTCCTCGCCGATTGCCACGCCAACGGTTTCGATCCAGAGCAGTATTTTCGGCAGCAGCGCCTTTTCTCTAGATACCTCAGCTCTTCCCGGGATGCTTCCAGCCAATGGGTCTGGCAGTTTCACGATCAAGTTCGCCCCGAGTACAGTTGGCCTCACGGCGTCTTCAGAAGCCACCCTGGCCGTCGGTTCGAATTCCTACGGAATACAGGGCACGGGCATCGTAGTAAACAGCATTGACGCACTCGAGATCTTCTACGTCGATCCGACAGGTGTTCGTTCGCTCCCGCAAGCCGCCACGCCGATCAGCTTCGGGCAGCTCGTACCGGGTTCTGCGGGCGGATCAACGCTCAAGTTCACGATTTCTAATCCAGCGACTTCCTTTGATGCAGTGGATGTATCGACGCTTTCGGTCACCGGCGCGGCCTATTCGCTCACTGGCGCACCGGCTTTACCGGCCGCCATTCAGCCCAATGCCTCGATCACTTTCTCGGTCACTTTCTCGGCAGGAGCGAGCGGCACTTACACGGGTACGCTCACCATCGGAACGCGTACTTTCAACCTTACCGGGCTGAGTGTAGTCTCTCCTGCGCCGGTGCTGTCGCTGCAGCTAAGCCAGCAGCCGCTCATGAGCGCACAGCAAGTGAATCTGACTGTTCAAGCCGCCAGCCCTGCTACCCAGGATGTTACCGGCGGCACTCTTACCATGCAATTCACGCCTTCTGTGAGCAATGTACAGGATGACCCGGCGGTTGTCTTCCTTGCCACCAACAGCCGCACTCTGTCGCTCGACCTTGTGAAAGGTTCGCAAAACGCCACCTACAACGGACAGTCAGCATTGACATTTCAGACAGGAACCACCGCCGGGGCCATCACCTTCACTCTGAATTTTGTCAATACACCGCCCATTACGCAGACATTCACCATCACGCCCACGCTCATCCATATATCCAGCGGACAGGCTACTCTGCAATCGCCAAACCTGATCGTGACACTGGACGGTTTCGATAACACATATACCGCGGGTCAACTGTCGTTCACTTTCTTCGACACCAAAGGCACGCAAATCAACGCGACACCCATGCCGGTTGATGCCTCCTCGGACTTTCATCAGTACTTCTTCGGCAATGACTTGGCTGGAGGCAGTTTCGCGCTGCAAGCCAGTTTCCCTGTTACAGGCGACCCGACACAGGTAGGATCGGTGGCCGTGACGATGAAGAACTCGGCAGGCCAGACCAGCACAAAGCTGACGTTCCAGTAGGCTGTCTGTTGTAGCCACAGAATATAGCAACAGGTTTATGTCGGAGTGCAGAAAGCGAAGAACGACTTAGCTAAAGCAAAACGCGTTCACCCTGGCGTGCCCCGAGCAGGAATTGGGGGCTGATGATATCGGTCATAGGAAGCCGGGTTATGGTGGGCTTGATGACCAGCAGTGTATTGCTCGTTTGGGTGTCGCGACTGTTATCGGTTAAGAGCAAATTCAGCCCTGGGATTTGGCCAATACCCGCCAGACCATCGCGGCTGATCGTATTCTGGGAAGAATCCAGGCCGGCCAAAATGGCCCATTCTCCTTCGCGCATACTTACGGCGCCTTTGAAGGCTCGTTCCGCGATTGAAGGGATGGTGTTGAAGGTTTGATTACCGAGCGATCTAAAGTCAGCCTCGATATCAAGGTCGATATCGCCATTTCCGTTGACGTGTGGAGTCATCTTGAGAATCAGCCCGAGACTTTCCATCGTGATCTGCGGGGCGGGAGTGTAGATTGAGGGGGTGCCTTGCGAAAAACCCGTGTAGAGGGAACTCGCAATAGGGTACTGATCGCCAATGTGCACGTTGGCGGTTTGCCGGTCTGCAATCACCACCGTGGCGTCGTATATAGCTTTGGTAACGGTATCGGAAACCTGGGCAAACGCCATTGCATCCGCCACGCTCACCCCAAAGAGCGTGGGGATCCCACCGAAACCGCCGAACGTGCTCGAGCCGACGATGGCGGGGAGAACGTTCTTGAAGCCTCCAAGCTGGCCGAAATAGATGATCTGAAAGAGAGTCTGTAGCGTAGCGCCGTAGTGATAGCTCTTGTCGGTATCAACTGCGAGGAACTGCACTTGGAATGCGACTTGGGCTCGCGGCAAAAGCAACGCCTCCATCAACGAGCGGGCTACCTGAGCGCGAGTGACCCGGTCGCGAATGACGATCATGCGATCGACGCTGTCCCAGCCTATCGTGCGAATAGAAAGGAGTCCACGCACTGCGTTGGCAGCATCGATCAGATCTTTTTCAGTGAGGGCTTCCTGCAAAGGGAACGTGAGGATAATCACCGGTTCGAGTTCGTTTCGTTTGGCTTCGGTATCAGCGGCGAATTCGACGACCTTGCTCGAGATTGGGAACACGAATGTGCCGGTTGCGGCTGTCACTGCTTCCAGGGCCGTGCGGAAATCAGCAGCGGCTAGTTCGAAGTGGATGGGAGTGCCAGATTTGAGATCGACATCGGTGAGGGCGCGGACGCCATAGGCGGCGGCAACCTGTTCGAGCAAAGACTTTGCATCGGCGCGGATATCGAAATCATGCTTTGCAGGGTCGGCCTGGACGTGCGGAACAGGCTTGAGAGTTTGCCACTCCGCCCGGGAAATGCGCTCGATAGGCGGTTCCGGGTGAGCAGCCTCGTTCTGGGCGGAAAAGACATCATCCGCAATGTTGGGATTTTCGATCTTGGCTTCGCTTAGGAGCTTGGCGGCCGGAGCTAACGCGTCTCGATTAGCGCGGTAAGTCGAATTCTGGGGATCGCGGGCGGCTGCTTCCGCGTAGAGCAGATAAGCACGCACGGTTTGGCCGGAATTCGCTGCCTTCCGGGCCAGACGCGCCAGGTGAGCCGCGACGGAATGATTGTCCGCAGCCCAGCACGTAACTACGAGGGCCAGGCAAGCGACGATAAGCTGCTTCAAGACGTTCTGGACGTTCGCCGGAGTTCAGGCGTGCAGCAATAAACCACTTTCGCTATGTAATCAGTGGCCCGGGGCAACATAGCCAGGCGGAAGAGCCGCGCCTTCGCCGAAGAAATACTCTTCCATCTGCTTGAGGAGGAATTCCTGGGCCTCGGAAGTGCCGAGATTTAAACGGTACTCGTTCATGATCATCTTCATCTGCTCCACCCACATACCCCAGGCCTGTTTAGAAACGTTGTCATAAATACGCTGGCCTAAGGGGTGGCCGTCAAAAGGGACTTCGTCTAGTCCAGGAAGCTCCTTTTGCAGCTTGACGCAGAAAACGATACGCTCTGTCTTCGGGACCGGCCCGGAAGTAGTCGCCATTACATCCTTCTCCAAAATAGATATGTTTTGAGGATAGCCCAATAAAGAAGTTGGAAACTAGCTGGCCCGCGGCAAAGCCATTTCTGGTTCGGTAACGTTCGACGGTTTGCGCGATTGTGTCTCGCTCTCGAAGAAGGAGGAAAATCTTACTGGCGCGGGTGCTCCAGTGGCATGCTGCCGCTGCACAGCTTTGAGGTAGCGGCGCAGCATTTCGGGGCGAGATGACTTCCGCATATAGGTCATCTCCAGATCCAAAAGGAGACCCATTTCCCGTTGGGTAAAGACGTTTCGGCGAACATTGCCGGCGATCAACTGTTGCAAGAGCTGGCAAAAAGAGGTCCACTCAGGGTTCTGTACCGGTAATTCAGTCACTCTTCGGAGAGTGCGTGCTCGAGCGGAAAATTCTAAGAAATTTCTGCAATCTGGCCAATCGCCGGAGCACTTACCCCATAAGGGATCGTGCAACCGTTTCTGCTCCATGTAGTTTCTCAAGTCGCAGGCTTAGGCCTGTGGCCGGGTGTATTGGGCGGCTTGGCGTTTGTGCTGCTATTAAGCGGGCTGGACGATCTCATTCCTCTGTTGATTTTCGCGCGCGGCATCCTGCGCCCGGGCGGCGACGTTCAGCCAGACCACAGTAACGCTGCAGAGCGGCGCATCGCCATCTTTGTACCTTGCTGGCGTGAGTCCGCGGTAATCGGCAGCATGGTGCGCCATAATTTGTCCGTCATACGTTACCGGAGCTTTGACTTTTTTCTTGGCGCGTACCCCAACGACCCAGAAACCGTCACGGCCGCCGGCCAACTGGCGAGCGAGTTCCCGAACGTTCATTTGGCCGAGTGCCCACATCCGGGGCCCACGTCGAAGGCGGACTGCCTGAACTCGGTCTACCGGCGGATGGAGTTGTTTGAAAACGAGCGCGGTATGACGTTCGACACCATTGTTCTGCATGATGCGGAAGATTTGATCCATCCGCAGGCGCTGGCGCTCATAAATCGCGAGCGAGCCCGCTACGAAATGGTGCAGGTACCGGTTCTGCCGCTGCCTACAGGATTGGGCGACATTACGCATGGGGTGTACTGCGACGAATTTGCGGAATACCAGACCATCGATATGCGGGCGCGGCAGATGAGTGGTTCGTTTGTTCCGTCGAACGGAGTCGGAACAGGTTTCGCGCGCTCAGTTCTGGCCAGGCTGGCAAGTGAGCGGAACGGAAGAGTCTTCGACCCCTCGAGCCTGACGGAAGACTACGAGATAGGCGTATACATTCACTCGAGTGGCTACCGGCAATGTTTTTCGCCTCTCGTTCGAAGCGGGGACGATTTCGTAGCGACGCGCGAGTTCTTTCCACGCTCATTGCAGGCAGCCATTCGGCAGCGAACACGCTGGATTACCGGCATCGCGTTGCAGTGCTGGCAGCGGCAAGGCTGGCGAGGCTCCTGGCAAACACGCTACTGGTTCTGGCGCGACCGGAAGGGGCTCATCACCAATCCGCTGAGCGTCGTCGCGAATGCACTATTTATCGTGGGATTGTTCGATTATCTGGCAAGCTCGCTGCTTCACCGGCCGTGGCTGTTCCAAATACAGAATTTGGGCGTGGCAGTTTTGTGCGCCGCAGCAATGGTCTTGCAATGCTGCCGCTTGACTATCCGGGCGATTTGTGTTGGGAAGATATTCGGAGTAGCATCCGCGTTAACGGTCCCGCTGCGCTGTTTCCACGCGAATCTGATTAACTGCACAGCTGGCCTGTGCGCAATGCGTGACTTCTTCCATGCTCGCCGCCAGAACCGGGCGCTTGCATGGCGCAAAACAGAGCATGCTTATCCGAATCGCGAGCTACTGCATGCGCATAGGCGCGAACTGGTGGAGGTCTTGATCGGCTGCGGTTTCGTTTCTGAAGACCAAATGGCGAGAGCGCGACAGGAATTAGAAGCCGGATCGACACTCGATCTGCTACTGCTGGCGAACGGAGTCGTAAACGAAGAAGAACTCTGTAGGGCGATGAGCGTGCAATCGGGCTTGGCGGCTGCCCGGGTGGATGCGGGAAAGGTGAAGGCGCACTTGATGCGAAATCTTCCGGCGCACATCGAAAAGAAATATGGCTTGCTGCCCTTCGACGTAAGAGCAGGGAGATTGCTGGTAGCGAGCGCGAGCGTACCCCCGGAGAGTGCGCTCGATGAAGTCAAGAACATCACGGAATTACCGGTCGACTTTCAACTGGTGACGCAGAGCACCTACGCGAAGCTCCGCGAGCTGCTGTGATGGATTCGCCAGGCGGTTACGAGCCTGCTTGAGGCCGCGGAGTGGGTGTCTGGGCTTGCGATGGATCGAAAATGCCGATCGGAGAGAACTCTACGATTTTCCACTTGCCCTGCTCACGTATGAAGCGCGCATGAATCTCGGCCGAACGCTGCGTATTGAAGTTGTTTTGAGGATTGGTGAGCGTAAGTATCCAGCTAAGGGTCGCAGTCGAATCTGTTTTTGAATCCGTCTCATCGAGCACATCGATCTCGTTCACAATCGAGAACGAGTTCGTCAGGCCGTTGAAATAGCTTCGGAGCCTTTGGTAACTCGCGAAAGACTTTGAAAATGGGGCGATGGCGCTGGCTGGATCGCCGGCCGTGAGCGACGTAGCTACTTCGTTGAGCCGGGATCGTATATCCGCGGATTGATCCGCGCGTGAGCCAGTCACCCCCGCAAAAAACAGCATGGCTTGCGCAAGGAGCGAAAGCGGCCGCGCGCGGAAGCGTTTAGGTCCGGTAACTGCCATTGATCTGAATGTAGCCTTCAGTGAGATCGCAAGTGAAGAAGCGAGCTTCGCCTTTCCCCTTGCCGTTTAGCACAACGCGGATGTGGACGTCGGGACCGTCGAGTTTGCTCTTGAGCGCCGTTTCATCGAAGTCTGCGGCCAGACCGCTCTTGCAAACCACGGTGCCATGCAAATAGATATCGATCTTCCGCGGATCGAACGCAACCCCGGAGTAGCCGGCCGCGCACAGAATGCGGCCCCAGTTCGGATCACTGCCGCCAATGGCTGTCTTCACCAGAGGCGAATTGGCGACCGAGCGCGCTACCTTGCGAGCGTCTTCCGAAGTTGTAAATCCAGCAGTATGGATAATGACGAGCTTACGCGCGCCTTCGCCATCGGCCGCGATTTGCTTGGCTAAGCTCTCCATCACTCTGGTGATCACCTCTCGCAGTACCTGGCGTTCTTTTTCGTTGGGCTTAACTTGTGCGGCGCCATTCGCCAGCAAAGCAACTGTGTCGTTGGTCGAAGTATCGCCGTCTACGGTGAGCGAATGATAAGATCGCTCGTTCGAGTAGAGTAGGATTTCGCGTAGGTGACGTGCGGATACACCGGCGTCGGTCATGATAAAGCCCAGCGTGGTGGCCATGTTCGGGTGGATCATGCCCGAGCCTTTCGTCATACCAGCTACGCGCAGTTTCGCGCCGCCTAACGGGACTTCCTCGGCCGCGACCTTCACACGAGTATCGGTGGTTAGAATCGCGCGCGCGACGTCATCAAAATTATCCGGTGAAAGTCTAGCCACCAACTCGGGGACGGCTCCGGTCAAGAGCTTGCCATCGAGTTCGACTCCAATGACGCCAGTCGAAGCGGGCAAAACATATCGAGGTTGAGATCGGAGCGCCTTAGCGACAGCTTTACAGGATGCGAGTGCAACTTGATCTCCGGTCCGCGTAGCGCAGTTTGCATTACCGGCATTGATGAGCACGGCGGCGATGGTACCTTTGGCGGATTTCAGATGCCGGCGGCCCAAACGAACGGGCGCGGCCTGCACGGCATTCTGCGTGAAGAGAGCGGCGGCCTGGGCGGGAGTGTCTGAAACGATTAGAGCGAGATCGTCCTGCTGCTGCTTTCGGATGCCGGCGTAGGTAGCGGCGTAGCGGTAACCAATCGGAAGATTCACTGAGGTTCTCCCAAAAATTGGCTGCCGGTTACCTGGTAGCCGTTGAGGAATGCTTCAGCACTCATTCGATTCCTGCCGGCGGGCTGAACTTCTAAGAGTTCTAGACTCGTATCCGCGCCACAACCGGCAAACAAACGCCGGTTCTCAATACGCATCAGGCCGGGAGGAAGGTCGCGGTTATGGGCTGGGCACGCTCGGAAGACCGACAGTTGCGCGCCGAGAAATGTCGTGAAAGCGCCAGGCCAAGGAGTGAAGCCACGCAGCCGGTTGTAGATTTGGTGGGCGGAGCGCGACCAATCGATGAGACCGTCCTCTTTTCTTAAGATAGGCGCGAGCGTAGCTTCGGCCTCGTTCTGTCTGGTGCGCTGGATTGTTCCCGCTTCGATCTGACGAATGGCTTCGAGCAGGAGTTCGGCCCCCATAGGAGCAAGCCTGGCGCTCAATTCAGGGGCGGTCTCATCAGGTTCGATTGCGACCAGGTGGGCAAGGAGCATGTCACCGGTATCGAGGCCCGCATCGATTTGCATGATCGTCACACCAGTTCTAATTTCGCCATTCGCAATGGCCCATTGAATAGGAGCTGCACCGCGATATTTGGGCAATAACGAAGCGTGCACATTCAGAATGCCATGCCTCGGGAGGTCGATGATGCTCTGTGGAATGATCTGCCCGTAGCCGACTACGACCATCAGATCAGCAGCGAAACTGCTGAGCAATTCGGGCACTGGGGCGCGGCGAATTCGCTCGGGTTGATGGATCGTAAGGCCGAGGCCTTTAGCAGCGCTCTTGACGGGCGATTCAGCGAGCTTATTTCCGCGGCCTCTGGGCCGATCGGGCTGCGTAAACACCGCGGCCACGTCATGTTCTGAGGCGAGAGCGCACAGCGACGGTACCGCGAATTCGGGCGTTCCCAGGAAAACAACGCGCATGATCGCTTAGCGCGCTAATCCCACTCCCCGGCTTTTTGCAGCTTCTTGATTTTGCGCCGGATGATGTCGCGCTTGAGCGCGCTCAAGTGGTTGATGAACAGTATTCCGTTCAGATGATCGATCTCATGCTCGAAAGCGCGCGCGAGCAGTTCCTCGCTATTCACTTCGATCTGCTCCCCCTTCTCATTCTGAGCGCGTATAGTGACCTTATTAGCGCGCGTGACCGGCTCGCGAAAGCCGGGAATGCTCAGGCAGCCTTCTTCCCCGGTTTGCTTGCCTTCGCGCAAAATGATCTCCGGATTGATGATAACGATCTTCTTCGTCTCGTCTTCACCAATACTGATGTCAATCACGGAAATGCGTTTGCCGTAGCCGATCTGCGGGGCCGCCAGACCGACGCCTTTAGCTGCGTACATGGTCTCCCACATGTCTGCTATAAGATTCTTCAAATCGGGCGTGTCGAAGTCAGTTACAGGCTGGGCGACCTCCTCCAGGATAGGCTCGCCGTACTTTAAAATTGTTCTAACCATCGAGTATCGGGAAATCCTAAAAGCTTTTTACTTGCGCGAGGTACGCTTGGTAATTGCGCCTGGTCTCGCCGAGCGAATCGCCGCCGAATTTTTCGAGGAACGCCGACGTAAGCGTGATAGCGGTCATCGCCTCGCCGATCACACCGGCAGCGGGCACGACCGCCACATCACTCCGCTCGTAAGCCGCCAGCGCCGGATCGCGCGTGGGCAGGTCAACCGATTCGAGAGGACGGCGCAGAGTCGAGATCGGCTTCAAAAAACCGCGCACGACAACGTCCTGTCCGTTTGTGATGCCGCCTTCTAGGCCTCCGGCGCGATTGGAGCCGCGCTTAAACTCCTGTTGTTCTTTATCGTAATGAATCGTGTCCTGCACGGTGGAACCATACGACATCGCCCCCTCCTCGGCGAAACCAATTTCTACGCCTTTCACCGCCTGAATGGATACGATTGCCTGGGCTAGGCGACCGTCAAGACGGCTATCCCAAGTAATATGAGAGCCTAAACCGGGCGGCAGTCCATGGGCGACTACTTCAAAGATGCCGCCAATGGTGTCGCCGGTGCGGTAAGCGTGGTCGACGGCTTCTTTCATGCGCTGCTCTGTCGGGCTATCCACGCAGCCCAGCAGCACGTCATCGCGGATGCTGAGCGAAACTAGTTCTTCCCAGAGTGCCTGACGCTCAAGCCGGACGGGGCCAACCCCGACTACATGGCTGAGCACTTCGATCCCGAACTGATTTAGGAAAACCTTAGCAACCGCCCCCACAGCTACTCGGGCGGTAGTCTCGCGGGCGCTGGCTCGCTCGAGAATATAACGCGCATCGTGAAAGTTGTATTTGATTACGCCAGCCAGGTCGGCGTGACCCGGGCGTGGACGGTGAATAGGTTTCTCTTTACCGTGTTCCGCGTCGGCTGTTTCCACCGGAAGAATGCTGGTCCAGTTCTTCCAATCCTTGTTCTCGATCAAGATCGCAATCGGCGAACCAATGGTTTGCGAATGCCGGACGCCGGACACAATGCGCGCCTGGTCCGTCTCGATTTTCATGCGGCCGCCGCGGCCGTAACCTTGCTGCCGGCGCCACAGTTGCCGGTTCAGGTAATCGAGATGAACGGGCACACCCGCAGGAATACCGGTGAGCGTGGCAACGAGGCATTCTCCGTGAGACTCCCCTGCCGTTTCGAAACGCAGCATTGGAAGTTTTATGTTAGCGGAAGAGGGAGCGTGCGAAGGATGATTTGCGAAGCCGTTTACTGCGAGCAATCCCTAACGAGCAATTGCAAAAACCTGATTTAGAGCGAGCTTCGTGCCGAACAGTTTGATTGGAACAACGTCATTCTCACGAAAAATCGAGGTTGCTCCCTCGCGAAGCGTGACGCCGATCGTTTTTCTGTAGGGATCGACAACCCAAAACTCGACCGTATTGGCAGAAAGGCAAAGGGCAGCCAACTCACGCATTTTGGCGGAAGTATTGGACTTTGACATCACCTCGATTACCAATTCGGGTGTGCCGGACAAATCTTCCTCATCCCCGGTTGCTTCCCAGCGTTCTTGGGAGATGAAGGCAACGTCCGCCGCGCGGAGGTCATACTCTGGAAGTGCCCTGAAAGGAAGCTCTGACTCGACGTAGCCTAGATGCTCGGCCATTGGCCGGAGCAGGCGCACAAGCCGCGATTGCAGCTTTATGTGTCGTGCTCTTGGCCGCGTCAACGTGACTACCTGTCCCCAATGCAATTCGTGCTGTGCATCGCCCTGATCAGAGAGCAGGCGATACTGCTCGACCGTTAGCAAAAGTGGTTCTAATGCGGCAGCCATGGCTTTTGAATCGTCAGCACCGGAACTGGTGTCCCGATGATATCACCGGGAAGAGGAAGGTCGCGAAGAGTTAAGGTGGTACTAACGTCGTGGCCTTTCAGTCAAGTTCAGCCCACATTTCAGCCAAATTAATTTCTACGGAGCCCTCCTCAAGGGGCAGCCTGAAGCTCCCAACCGCCTCATGCAAATTGTCGAGGGTGCAAATCCAAGCCTGCCGTTTTTCCGGCCAGATCACCCAACAGCAAGGCGTGCCAGCTTTTAGGAGCCGATAAGCTTTATCGAAAAGGGCTCCGATGGTTTGGCGCGTCGAGAGAATCTCGATGGCCAGCAGAGCGGGGCCGGCTAAATCGCCATCTTCATAGCGGGCATTTCTCTCGACAACGATCACATCCGGAATAAGCCGGTCTTCTCCGCAACGCACATTAGCTTCACTCCCAACCTGAAAACGTTTGTCAAGCATAGATGCAAGCTTGACGACGAGGTACGACTGTATCAACCAATGCAGCTTCTTAGGCAAAGGCTTCTCGAGCTCGCGCCCGTCAATTAGCTCAGTATGATAAGGCTCGACCAGGACTGTGCTCATGGGCGACTTCTTTCGAAGGATATCACCGGGGTGCGCGTCGCGGCTAAGGCTCGAAGCTCCGTGCACGTTCAAATATTGGGCCATATCGCGTGGGATAATCCATCCAGGCGGACGAGCGTTGCGCGATTGGACAGAGCGATTCCAGACCCAAGCAGGCCAGAGCAGGATCCGCGGAGTAATCGAGGACGCCTTCCGGCGCAGAACGCTAGTGCTTACAGTAGAGCACTCGGCGGTTGCGGTTGCGGCAGTGGGCGGGGGGGCTTCGCTCATGCTGCTGCTGGGCACGCAGATTCTGAACTGGCCGTGGCTGGTGTTGCTGGCGGCTGCCGGACTGGCAAGCACATACGTTCGCCTTCGCAAGCGGATCTTCAGCCGGTACCGCGTGGCCCAAATCATCGATCGGCGCCTTCATTTGAGCGATTCACTTTCGACCGCGTGGTTTCTGCTCGAAAATCCTGAGCGGAGCGAGACGATACTGGCTCAGGCGCAAATAAGCGCGGCAGAGCAAATGGCGCAGCAGGTTGACAACGCTGCGGTGTTTCCGTTTATGTTGCGGCGGACCTGGGCGCTGGCGGTTGCTTTAGCTGCAGTTGCATTCGGCCTGTTTGCCTTGCGCTATCTCGTAACCAGCAGCTTAGATCTCAAACGGCCATTCATCCCGCTTCCCTTCTCATCATCGATAACCGAGGTTCTGGAACGAATCGAAAACATGGGACAGCACGGCACGCCTAGGCAAGCCGTCATTAAGGGAAGCGAGCCTGGGCTGCGGCGCGGAGCAGGACCGAACCAGAGTGAGAAGCCGGGCCAAACCGAAAGGGCGCCTGTACAGACATCCGGCAACTCCGGCGATGCTGCAAGTGATAAGCACGATCAGCCATCCGGGCCTTCACTCGATGGCGGAAAGAACAGTTCGGCATCGCTCGAGCGGAGCCAGGAAACCGGGCAGAAATCATCCGATAAAAGCGAGCAGCGAGACGCCTCGGCCAAGCCAGGCGAGCGGCCCGGCGGCGATGCGCTCGAAAAAGAGGCGCGGAACAGCGAAACCCGTCTGCCCTCATCCGGCCTGGTCGATCGGATGAAGGACGCGCTCTCCGGACTTATGGCTAAGATGCATCCACAGGATGTAGCGTCCAAGAAGGCTGAGCGCGAGGGAGCCAAGCAGGACTTCAAACCGAGCGAGCAATCGGCTGAGGACAACGCACGGAATGAGCAAATGCAGCAGGAGCCGCGGAACTCGCAGGAGAATCAAGGGGCCAGCCGCGAGCAGAGCGCGCGAAGTCAATCCGGAGCGGAGGCTTCGGAGAAGTCACCGGGCACGCAGGGCCATCCTTCAGATGACAGCGCAAACAGGAAAGGATCGGACGCTCACTCCGGCATTGGACGGCAGGATGGCGAGAAAAGTTTGAAAGAAGCGGAGCAACTGCGGGCGATGGGGAAGCTGGACGAAATCATCGGGAAGCGTTCCGCCAACCTTACCGGTGACGTTACAGTAGAAACACAATCGAACCACCAGCAATTGCAGACGCAGTACTCGGGGCGTGTAGCGCAGCATTCTGATCTCGGAGGAGAGATCGAACGCGACCACGTCCCGGTCGCTCTGCAGAGATACGTCCGCGAATACATGGAGCAGGTGCGAAAGCAGGCGAACGATGAGAAGTAAGTTAGGCAGCGGGGGAACATCGCGATTATGGATGAGCAGCTAGTCGGCACCTTGAAGCACGGCGAATATAAAGCGGATATTTTCAGCACGAGCATGCCTGGGGAGTTCAGAGTTGTCTATCAGGATCCGGCCGGCAAGACACTGGTGGAGGCGCCGCTCACAGGAATCAGCAGCTACAAGCAGCGTGAGAGCGAAATTCATGACCGTCTAAAACGGCTCTCCGAAGGCGAAAAGGCTCCCGCAATACCAGATCAGGGTGACCCGGGCGAATATTAGGTCTGTAGAATTCCTCAGATCGGCGACTCTGTCTCGATGCTCTCTACCGACCGAAGAGCCTGGAGAATCGAGGAGTACGCACGCCGTTGCGTGTACTGGACGAGAGCACGGCCTAGCGGTGCATCTCGCTCTGCGATACGGCTAGCCGCTCGGTTGATCCGATCGATATCCAGTAAAACCAAAGCGTCGGCCAATTCCGTTCGGAGTTCCTCGGGCAAGGCAGCGAGTGCTTCTTGCGGGAGCGCCGTGTTTGGCTGATCATTCGGCGCCATGCCCGGCTTCTCTATCGTAGTGTCATCGTACGTATACCTGACACCGAGGTGGCGCGCAAGGCAATCGAAGATCTCGTCCGCCTTGAAGGGCTTGCGCACGAAATCGTCGGCACCGGCCGCGGCTGCCTCGGCGCGATGTTCCGTAAAGGCGGAAGCCGTAAGCGCGGCAATCTTCACGTCTCGCCCTCCATCAAGCAGTCGGATGCGCCGTGTCACTGCGAGACCGTCCATACCGGGAAGCCGCCAGTCCATCCAGATAAAGTGCGGCCGCCACGTCAAAAACTTGTCTATCGCTGAATGACCGTCTTCGCTTCTTTGTACGAGGAAACCGGCGCTCTCGAGCAGCCTGCGGAGTAAGAGCCAGTTTTCTAACTGATCTTCAACGATCAAGACCCGATATTCAGGCTGGCCGGGCTCGAGGCCGGTAATCCGGCCCCAAGTATTCCTGGGCTCTGCATGCCCGGGCTCGTCGGCCTTCTGCACGGGTATCTCTACCCGAAACAAGGAGCCTTGGCCCGGCGTACTCTCCACCTGAATGGTCCCTCCCATTAACTCAATGAACTGCTTGGTAATCGCGAGCCCCAGACCCGTGCCCTTCTGATTGGATACTTGGCCCACTTGGACGAACGGTTCGAATATGCGGTCTTGCTCTTCCTGCGAAATGCCGGCACCGGTGTCTTGCACGTCCAGCTTTAACTCTAGGTGGGAGTCGTCGACGGGTTCCCCTTCGAGCCGCACGGTTACGCTGCCTCGTTCGGTAAACTTCACAGCATTGCCGACTAGATTCAGGAGCACCTGACGCAGTTTCTCGGCGTCGCCCCAGATGGAGGGACAGAGTCCAGAGGATTGCTCAAAAATCAGTTGCAGCCCCTTCTCCCCGGCTCGCAGGCGCATGAGATCCAGCACACTGCGTACGAGTTCTCTCAGGTCAAGCGGAGCACTTTGCAACACAGTGCGCCCGGCATCGATCTTGGCCATGTCGAGAACATCGTTTATCAAGCTGAGCAGATGTTCCCCGCTCCGGTTGATGATGTCGAGGCTCTGGCGTTCCCTGGCGGGCATTCCCGCGGAAGCTCGCATAAGATTAGAGAATCCGAGGATGGCATTCAAGGGAGTCCGTAACTCGTGGCTCATGTTAGCGAGGAAGGTGCTTTTGGCGCCGTTCGCTTTCTCCGCCGCATCTTTGGCGATCTGGAGTTCCCGGGTTCGTTGTACTACCTGAGCCTCGAGTCTGGTAGTCTGCAGCTGCAGACCTTTAACGCGTGATCGGTAAGCTGCCGAAATTAGCCCGAAGATGACGAGGCAAAGAATACTTCGAAACCACCATGTCGCCCACCATGGCGGCAGGACCGTAATGGCTAGAGTGGCCCCTTTGCTATTCCATACTCCGTCGTTGTTCGATCCCTGCACTCTGAATAAGTACTTCCCGGCGGGCAGGTTCGTGTAAGTGGCGCTGCGCCGGCCGCTGTCCACCTCGTTCCACTGCGTTTCCAGTCCTTCCAGCCGGTACCGGTAGCGATTCCTTTCCGGAGCCATATAACTTAAGGCGGCGAACTCCAACGTGAAAATGCTCTGACGGTGTGTGAGTGTTACGGCATCGGTCGCCCAGATCGACCTGGTAAGCGGTGAGTCTCCGCCTTGGCGCACGGGCCTGTTGAACAGAAGGAAATCAGTCAACCTGACGGGTGGCACGTGAGGGTTCTCAGAAATTCGATCCGGGTAAAATGCCGTCACGCCGTTGCTCGAACCGAAGACCATTTCGCCGGTCTGAGTCTGGCATGTACCGCCGGCTCCATATGGGTCCAAAAAATTGCCGGGCAAGCCATCCGATTCGGTATAGTTGCGGAAGGTTGCTGCGTCCGGGTCAAATCGGCTGAGCCCGTTGTGCGTGCCGAGCCAGAGATATCCATGACGGTCTCCCAGAATGGACTCGATGGCGTTGTCGGGCAGCCCTTCCTTCGTGGTAAAAACTGTTACGGTTCCGCGGCTTCGATCCAGAAGATCGAGTCCGTTGTCGGTGCCAATCCACAGCCGTCCTTGCCGGTCTTCCCGGAGGGCATTTACCTTGTTGCTACTGAGGCTCTGAGGATCCTCGGAGTTGTGATGATAAGCCGTGACCTGCCCTGTCTCTGGGTCGAATCGGTTCAATCCTTGACCCCTTCCCACCCACAGTATTCCGGCTCGATCCTCGAATATAACCGTTATCGTACTATCAGGGTTCGGCGAATCATTCATGTAAGAAGTGAACCGTCCGGTTGCTGAGTCAAAGCGGTCCAGCCCTCCGCCCTGGGTCCCAACCCACAGCGTCCCTTGCCGATCGATCAACAAAGATGAAACAGAATCGCTGCTCAGGCTCTCAGAGTCTCCCGGGTGGTGCCGGTAGGCAAAAAATCGGCCCGTTGTGCGATCAAAACGGTCCAGCCCTCCACCGTAGGTGCCAACCCACAGCGTGCCTGACCGGTCTTCGCGGATAGCGAAAACTTTGTTATACGAAAGGCTGTGGGGGTCTTTACGTTCGTGCTGGTAGAAAGTGAATTTCCCGGTTCTTTGATCGAGCCGGTTAAGGCCGTCTTCGTTTCCAATCCAAAGAAATCCCTGGCTGTCCGCCTGTACCGACCAGATCATCTCGTTGCGCACGCTGTTCGGGTTGCCAGCCTCATGCTCATAGTTCACAAACGAGGGTGGTCCACGCTGGAACCGGGTCAACCCGCTTAGAGTACCCACCCACATTTCTCCTTCTGAATCATCGAGCATTGAATGGACCGAATCGTTCGGCAGGCTGTTCGGATTGCCCGGCTCATTAGCATACCGGGCGAACGTTTTTCGTTTCCGATCCAGCTTCAGCAATCCGCGGTCTATCGTACCCAGCCATAGCGCGCCATCCCGGTCTTCAAAAACCCTGTTCACACCCACCACGCTCTGGCTTGAAGGTTCCTCCGCATGAAAGGAGTACCGAGTGAACTTACCCGTTTTCAGGTCAAGAGTGCTCAACCCGCTCCCAAGCGGCGAGGCCAACCACAGAACGCCTGACCGATCCTCTAGGATTGAGCCGACGTAGTTGTGGCCAAGGCTGTGCGGGTTTGCCGGATCACTTAGGTAACGCGAAAACCGGCCCGTGCCGCGATCCAGCCTGTTTAGACCGTAGGTAGTTCCGACCCAAAGGTTGCCTTGCCGATCTTCGTAGACGGAATTGACAGTGTTGTTGCTCAGGCTGCCGGCATCCTGAGAGTTGTGCCTGTAGTGGACGAAGGTTCCGCTAGCCGGTTCCAGATGGTCGAGGCCGCCGCGCGTACCGATCCAAAGCTCGCCATTGCGATCCTGGTAGACACAAATGACTTCGTCGCTGGCCAAGCTTCTTGGGTTGCCGGACTCATGACGATAGTGCGTGAAAGTCTCCCGTCTCGGATCCAGTCTGTCGAGCCCGTCATACCAGGAGCCGATCCAGATACTGCCGTCCCGATCCTTGTAGAGAGCCAGGATGTAATCGCCGCCTACGCTATTCGGGTTTCCACGCTCATGCCGGTACTGTTTCAGAGTGTAGCCGTCATACCTGTACAAACCGTCGGAAGTTCCTAACCACAGGAACCCGTAGTCATCCTGCACAATGTTTTCTATCCGGCTCTGAAGTGAATCCCCATTCACGGAGAGCCGGGTGAAGCGGATGTCATGTTTGTCGATGACCGGAGGCTTTACCAGACCAGGGAGAGGCGAAGCGAGAAGAATGGCGCCAACCTGTGCGAAGGAGAACGCGGCAATTGGGAAGAGCATCGCTAATCGCAGAGTCGAGGCAATTAGCTCCGCCCTCTTGGATCGAGCTTTAAGCACGTTATTCCCTACCCATTCGAAGTGGCGGAGTGACTCTTCGGAGTGGCGAGCGCCTCACGAAGCGTGCACACAAGCTCCTTGATCCGGTAAGGCTTTCGGATAAAATTAGACAGAGGCTCTTTGGAAAATGCTGAGCCGGCACCTAGTATTTCCGGATCGTAGGCGCTGGTGAAGAAGACCTTCACGTCTTGCCTGATGCGCCGGATCTCTCTAGAGACTTCCGGACCGGACATGTCAGGCAGGGTCAGATCCAGCAGGACGAGATCGATATCTTTAGCATGAGCACGGAAGAGATCCACCGCGGCTTGACCATCTTCGGCATCCATCACAACGAAACCATTTCTCTGGAGCGACTTCGAGACTGCTAACCGAAGCGTGTTCTCGTCCTCCACCAACAAGAGGACCTGGTCCATTGACGTAGATTGCTGCTCCCCACCTTCCGCCGTTTGCAGTGGCTTTTCAGAGACGCTGGCGTCGCAGGGCAGGAAGACCTGGAAAGTGGACCCTTTACGGGGCGCGCTCATGAGGTTTATTCCACCCCCGTGGGCGCGGAGAATTCCTTGCACAGCTGACAATCCGAGACCCCGGCCGAGCGCCTTGGTGCTATAGAACGGATCGAAGACATTAGCTTGAGCCTGCTCAGCAATGCCGCAGCCCGTATCGGAAATCGTTAAAAGGACATACTCTCCGTCTGACAGGCTCACTCCACCGGAGGGTCCGGATCCCTGATGCACGTGCGCAAGGGCGGAGGTGATACGAATGAATCCTTCCTGGCCTTCCAGTGCCTCTGAAGCATTCGTGATCAAGTTCATTACCACCCGCCGAATCTGCGCGGCATTCACACGAATTTCCGGGAGATTCGGGTCGAGGTCGATTTCAAGTGCAGCCTTCGTTGCAAGGGAGGCTTTCAGAACTTTAATCGTTTCTTCAATCAAAGTAGAAAGGTTGACGAGCGCAAACCCGGAGTTATCGCCCTTGCCGCCGGCGAAATCCATTAATAAGTTCGATATCTCTGAACCGCGGACAGCGGCAGTGCAAATGCGATCCAAACTTTCACGACCAGATGAATCGCTGGGAATTAATGAGAGTGCGAGATCTACTTCGGCGCAGATACTACCGAGGAGGTTGTTGAAATCATGAGCGATGCCGGATGCGAGAACGCCCAGGCTTTGCAGTTTCTGTGTCGCGAGCATCTGCTCGTGATGCCTCTTTAGATCTGTGATGTCACTCATCGTTCCGACGTGGCCCACGTAAACGCGTCCGACGAACCGGGGTGTACCGGTGTTGAGCATCCAGCGATACTCCCCGTCGGCGCGCCGGAACCTTGCCTCCAATCGAAATGGGCAGCGGCCCTCGACGGCTGCATAAAATTTCCGATACAAGCCGCGGAGATCGTCGGGATGCGCAGATCCCTCCCACCCGCTTCCCAGGAGTCCTTCCAATGTCTGACCCGCGAAGATCGATGCCTGCTGGTTGAAGAAGGTCATTGCCCCGTCTGGGCCGCTTACCCAAATGATCACTGGCGCCGTATCAGCCAGATCGCGAAAACGCCCCTCACTTTCACGCAACGCTTGCTCAATGATTTCCCGCTCATCCAGTTCACGTTTTAGCTGCTCATTAGCGACGCGTAGTTCGGCCGTGCGCTCGGCCACGCGCTTCTCCAGTTGGGTCCGAAGCCGCCCGAGTTCCAGGTGGGTATGGACACGGGCAAGCAACTCCTCGCTCCGGAATGGCTTAGAGACAAAATCCACCGCGCCGAGTCGCAGGCCTTCCAGCCGTTCTTCGAACTCGTTAGCGGCACTGATGAATATGAGCGGAATACCGCGGCTTTCCTGGCGCGCTTTCAAGCGCCGACAAGCCTCATAACCGCCCATTCCCGGCATGCGGATATCGAGCAGGATCAACTCGGGGGCCTTCGCTCGCACAGATTCGAGGGCCAGTTCTCCCGAATCCGCCGGCCTCACCTCGTACCCAGCATCTTTTAAAATCGAGGTCAGTAAAGCCAGCGATCCCGGCTCGTCGTCTACGACCAGGATGGTACCTGAGTGATCCACCATCGTATGTTTACGTATGTTTAAATTGTCTCTCGAACAGGGTGAAGGATTGCCGCGCGCCATGAAGTGGTTCTACCGAAACAGCGAACTTCGCTCTTCTGGATACGGCGTGCCTTTGAGTCCGCGCCAGAGGATCCGGTTGAATTTGTCTGCGTCTACTCTATCTTCGCCGCCGAAATCCATGCCTTGCGTGGCACGCGCCCAGTAAGCGCTGTCGTGCGCGGGCGAAACGGAGCCACGCGAAATGGCTGCGCGGGTAGCTGCTGCGAGCGGAAGTTTTGTTTCAGCAAGAACGGCCGAAGGCTTGGCCTCGAATGCCCAGTCTTTCTGATTGAGATCGAAGACGCCGCTCATAGGCCGTGAAGTTGCGGTGTTCAGATTCAGATGATCGAGGCCGAGCACATCCTCAATGGTCCGTACCATGCTTACGGTTGTATATGGAGCCGATATCACAGCTACGTGTTTGACGTAAGGACCAACCACGTAAGCAGTCGTGCGATGCGCGTCCACATGGTCCGCGCCATCCTGAGCGTCATCCTCAATCATAAAGATCAGCGTGTCGTCTTTATAGGGGCTGTGCGTAACGCGGTCAAGCAAGCGAGCCGCGGCGTAATCGTTGTCGGCCTGCTGCGTCTCGGGAGTGTTTACACCGGAGATAGCCTCTTTGAAATCTCCCATGTGGTCTCCCTGTAGCTGCACAATCTCGAAAGATGGCAGGCTCTTATTTCGGACATAGCCTTCGAACTCACGTTCCCATTCGGCTTCGCGATAGAAATCCGGATAGGCCGGATCGAAGCCGCGATAGTACGGATCGCCGTACTTGTAAAGTTCGGGATTTGCCGGCCGCGAAACCACTACATGCGCGCGGAACGGATACGGCTCGCGAGGGGCGTTGAGATTCATATCGCTCATGCAGCCGTACTCGCGGAAGGTTAGACCGGCACGCAGCACTGCGTCCCAGATATAGCCCTTGCCGCGAGGCGTTCCTGCAGGCCCATCCGGCTCCGCAACATTGATTGCGCCCGGGAGCAGATCCGGATCGGAAGGCGTTTTCGGATTCGCTGCTTGACGCTCTTTGACGGTGGCGAGACCCACGTTGAGATCGCGATTCATTCCTTCGTATTCGTAATTCGTCCCTCGATTGGCGTAGTTCAGGATGACGGCCTTGATGCCGAAATCCGATTCGCGGCCGGATGTGCTCCAGGGCCAGCCATCGCCGCTTACCTCGCCCGAATCGTAGAAGTTGTCGAGATCGACAAATTCGCGCGCAATGCGATGGAAATTGGGCGTAATCTTCTCACCGAACATAGTCAGTTTCGGATCGCCGTTGCCTTTACCGAGGTCGCCCAGGACCTGATCGTACGTGCGATTTTCCTTAATGATGTAGATGACGTGCTTGATCCGGGAGTGTAGAGCCACCATCATTTTTTCATCGCTGGCATCCTGTTGCGCGGTGAAAGCGTTGTTCCCGGCCACCTGGCGCGTGAGGCGACTGAGCGTGGCAGCGTCAGGCATTGGAATGGTCAGCAAGCCTGCCTTTTCGAGTTGCAGGATGTAGGCGTTGTGTGACAGAACTACATCGGGTCCGGGCTTGACGCCTTCCGCCGTTTTCATTTGTACATGCAGATCGGGATTCGGTCCCGGCATGCTTTTCGCATTGACGATGTAGAGCATACGATCGTCGCTGCTGACCGAAACTGCATTGGGATACCAGCCAGTTGGCAAGAGCCCTGTCACTGCCGACGGCTCTCCGCGCTGGCCGAGACGAATGGCAGCTAGCGAGTTTGAGCCTCCATTCGTGACGAAGAGAGTCCTCTCGTCATGCGCCAGGGCAACATCATTGGGAGCGCTCCCGCTATAAGAGTGAAGGTCATGGAGCATCGAACGAGGAGCCGTGGTGAGTACGTTCTCGATTACGCGGTTCTTATCGGTGTCGATGACGCTAACCGTGTCGCTATTATCGGCAGCCACGAATAGGCGGGAGCCGTCCCGATTTAGAGTCATCTTGTTTGGATTGCCTATCAACTTGATCCGCGCGGCAATCGATGGATTGGCGCCAAGCTTGAGCGTGATCACTTCGCGATCGCGCAGACAGGAAACGTAAGCCGCGCTGTTGCCCTTTGCCACAATCCAGAACGGATATTCGCCGCCCGGAACACCCGCTTGCTTGGGATTGTTTTTGCCGGGTCGCAGATCGAGTTCGTGGGTTACACGGCTTGGAACCAGATCAATCAGCGAAACCGAATCGTTATAAATATTGGCGACGAGCAGCGTCTTGCCGTCCGCCGTAACAGCTAATCCGCCCGCCGCCAGCGGCTCTTTACCTGGAAAGAAGCCAAGCCCTGAGCTGTGCCCGAGCTTTATAGGTTTCCCCTGCTCGATCCACTCGCCCTGAACATCCAGGGAGAAAGTATGGACGTTATCGTCTGTGCCGCCCGAAACATAGAAGCTCTTACCCGACGGCGCGAAGGCAATACCGGCGAACGTATTGGGAACCTTCAGCACTTGCTTTTTCCGCGGCTCGCCTGCGCGGATGTCATAGACGAAAACGTACTCCTCCGAAGCGTCCGTGATCGGCTTACCCTCTTCGCCATTGATCCGGTTAAAGCCGCTCGTCAATACCAGGAGCGTACGGCTATCGGGGCTCATCGCTGTACTCATAGCCTGGCCAGCGACGTACTCGGGAAAATCTCTGAGGCCGGGATTAAGAAGTTCAAAGTGGGCGCCAGGAGCAGCCAGCGGCGTGATCCGCTTGCCGGTAGGAAGCAAAGTACTCTGGGTGCGATCACCCGCCGAAGCCGGCCCATGCGTACAGGCTGCCGCGCCTAAAAAGAGCAGGCTTGCTAAAGCAAACCCGATCCATTGCAGGTATCGTTTCAAATTCAATCCTCGCGGATTGCAGTTTCGCATGCAAAGTACATAATAGAGGTTTTCCGGCTCTGTGCCGGAGACGTTTCTTGAATGGCAAATACCAGCACTATCCATGCTCCGCTCAAGCTCTATGGCCCTTCGGGGTCATCGGCCGCCTACACGATTCGCGATTTTCTACACCGAAGCGATGTCCCGTTCGAATACGTCGAGCTTAAGACGGACGAGCAGGCCCGGCGGGAACTCGGCGTAAGCGGCTTAAAAGATTCCCGCTTACCCGTGTGCCTGTTCCCGGATGGGACGCGGATGGAGAACCCGACCATCCGGCGGATCACCGAAAAACTCGGCTGGTTTCGCGACCCCATGCGATCGGAATACGATCTCGCGATCTACGGCGCAGGACCGGCCGGACTTAGCGCGGCTGTTTACGGAGCCTCGGAGGGTTTGAAGACTGTTCTGATCGAACGATCGGCAATTGGAGGCCAAGCCGGTACCAGTTCCAAAATCGAAAATTACTTAGGATTTCCAGAGGGCGTCAGCGGCGCTGATCTGGCAGAGCGCGCGCGCGAACAGGCCTGCCGCTTCGGGGCCGAAATTCTGATCTCCCGCGAAGGCGTCCGCGGCGAGTTCTTTCCCGGGAAAGGCGTCGGCTATTTGGCGGACGGAACGAAGATCATCGCTCGCGCCACCATCTGTGCGACCGGCGTAGACTACCGGCGATTGAACCTGCCAGGGGAGGAGAGCCTCCTGGGTGCTGGAGTCTATTACGGAGCCGGCTCGAGCGAGGCATCTCTCTGCGGCGACGAACATGTGTTGGTTATCGGCGGAGGCAACTCGGCCGGTCAGGCGGCCATGCACTTCTCGAGATACGCGAGGCAGGTCAGCATCGTAATACGCGGCTCGGGCCTTAAAGAGACACTTTCCGAATATCTTGTGGATCGTGTGGATCAAGCTTCCAATATAGAGGTCTTGACGAACACGGAGGTGCAGGCGCTGATCGGTACAGACATTCTGGAAGCCGTCGTTCTGCGCGATTGTTTAACGGGCGAAGAAAGCACAGTGAAGACCAGATGGCTTTTTATCTGCATCGGTGGCGCGCCGCATACACAATGGGCTGCGGATGTCGGCATAATTCGCGATGGCGGCGGATACCTGGTTACGGGACCGGACCTGGCAAGAGATAACGGTCACCCTGAGAAGTGGCCCCTTGAAAGGGATCCGTTTTACCTTGAAACCAGCTTGCCGGGTGTGTTCGCCGCAGGCGATGTGCGCCATGGCTCGGTAAAGCGGTGCGCATCCGCGGTAGGTGAAGGCGCGATGGCTGTAACGTTTGTTCATCGATATCTCTCAAACGCCTGAAGAAGTTTTTTTAGGAGCTTTATAAATAATGCCTACCTGCACTCATACGGATCAGATTCACCCAGCGCACCCCCGTACAGACGGATGTGAAGAATGCCTCAAGATGGGCGACCGCTGGGTACACTTGCGAACCTGCTTGGAATGCGGGCACGTAGGGTGCTGTGATTCCTCCAAAAACCGTCATGCAAACGCGCATTTTCGCTCTTCGCACCATCCGCTCGTTCAATCTAAGGAGCCAGGAGAAGATTGGGTCTGGTGCTACGTAGATGAGGTGGTGCTGGAACCAGCGTGACGGGGTTTGTTACTGACGGGGAGAAGCTTTCGATTCCGAAGCGGGTAGTTTGGTGGACGGCATGGGTTCGAACGCATGCCTCGCAAGAAGTCTCAATAAGTTAGCGCTCTTTTGATCTGGTAGAACCGGCAAACCGCACGGTGTTGTTTTCACCGAGCCAGGCATTGTCGATAGTTACCAAGATCTGTTTATACATGGCGGCGAGTTGTACTCGCCTTTCAACTCTGTCAAGGATTGTGGATAGCAAGCGGCAAGCTGCGGTTTTTTTTGCATGTTGTGATGCAGCGGGCTGGGCGCTCAATGTAATTGCGGCTGCGGCAAACAAAATGAGACGAACGGCTTCGTCGGGAATTCCTCCTTTTGCAAGCGCACCCCGCCGGCGTTGACCCCGAGTAGAAGCGCTCGATCTGATTGCGCGCGGTAAAGCGTCCAGGACGAAGTCTGGCGACTTTTTGCGGGCTACTTTACATCCTCGACTGTTACGCGCACGTTCCCATAAGGCTCGATCTCGCCTGTCTTTTCGTGGTAATCAACGGTATCCGCTTTTAAAACCATAACCTGATGAGTCGCCGGCTTCGGACTGATCCATATCTCAACCTGCACATCCCCTCTTAGATGGACCACGGATTCCGTCCAGTTCCGGCTGATGTTCAAGGCCGCAAACCGAACCGGACTCCCGTTGGGCAGTGTAGTTGGAATTTGTTTTATGTCGTCTATAGCACTGCGGCTTCTAGCGTCTTGTGATGTCGCAGGCTGGATGCTCACTGTCATTGCGGCTGCGATAAACAACGCGGAAACAAACGGCTTCATTGAGGAACTCCTCGTCCTATAATGCCTTGTAAAATCGGTGGGGCGGTACAGGAGTCGACGGAGCGGTGATGTATCCGGTGATGCCGAGGCAACGATCGCAGCTTATTGCCGGTTGATCAGGCTGGCCACATAGCCCGCGCCGAAGCCGTTATCTATGTTTACGACGGTTACGTTGCTCGCGCAACTGTTCAGCATTCCAAGCAGGGCCGCTAACCCGCCGAAGCTTGCGCCGTAACCCACGCTGGTTGGAACTGCGATTACCGGGCACGCGACTAAGCCCCCAACCACGCTCGGCAATGCACCCTCCATGCCGGCGCAAACGATCACCACGCGAGCCCTCGTGAGGCGCTCCCGCTGATGCAGCAGCCGGTGAATGCCCGCGACGCCTACGTCGCAGATCGCATCCACTTCATTGCCCATGATCTCGGCTGTTAGCTGAGCTTCTTCGAGGACGGGGATGTCGCTCGTTCCGGCACACACAACGGCGATCTTGCCTTTGCCTTGAATCATGCGGTCGCGCCACACACGGATTACACCCGATACAGGAAAGTATTCGCTGTTAGATGCAATATCCGCAACACGTCGGCCCATCTCTTGGTTCGCTCTGGTGATGAGGAGGTTTTGAGATTTGGCGAGCAGGGCAGCGGCGATCGCGGAAACCTGATCGGCTGTTTTTCCCTTCCCGAGAATCACCTCCGGCATGCCTTGGCGAAGGGCTCGATGGTGGTCGACTTTGGCGAAACCAAGATCTTCGAACGGAAGGTCCCGCAGCCGGTCGAAGGCTGCCTCTACTGGAGTTTCACCTTCACGAACGCTCTCGAGCAGCTGGTGTAATTGTTGACGATCCATATTCTGCGCCGCCGTGAAAAGCGCGGCATCCCTTAAAATGGTATCTGGTACCCGGGAATGCTGCGCTTCTGGACACGTCTGCGCCTGACACTTGACATGATCAAGTTCGAGCATTCTGTCTTCGCGTTGCCGTTTGCTTTGACAGGCGCGCTCCTCGCCTGGCGCGATGGCGGCTTTCAGCTAGCTGGCTTGGCTTGGCGTTTTCTTTGGATCATAGTGGCGATGATAGCGGCCCGGTCTGCCGCTATGACCTTCAACCGGCTGCTGGACGCCGATATTGACGGACGGAATCAGCGCACCGCTAAACGGCACCTGCCGGCGGGTCTGCTCTCGGCGCGCTTCGCCTGGGTATTTACTGCCCTGTGCTGCATGATCTTGATCTGGTCGGCTCGGCAGCTCGGCTTTCTGTGCTTTATTCTTTCTCCGGTTGCGCTTGCGATCTTGTTTTTCTACTCGTTCGCAAAACGATTCACCTTGTTCTCGCACCTGATTCTTGGATTTTGCCTCGGCATCGCACCGGCCGCGGCCTGGATTGCCATGCGCGGTTCGCTCGATCCGAGAATTCTCTGGTTAACGGCAGCCGTCATGTTCTGGACAGCTGGTTTCGACGTGATCTACGCTTGCCAGGATTTCGAGTTCGATTGCGCGGAAGGCCTGTGCAGTATTCCAAGGCGCTTCGGCATAGCGGGTGCTCTCCGCATCGCAAGACTGTTGCATCTCGCCATGATTTCATCGCTCCTTGCGCTGGTGATCTCGTTCCACCTGGGGGCGCTGAGCCTGATCGGCATCTCAGCCGTAGTCGCACTTCTGATTTACGAGCACGGCTTGGTGAAACCGCACGATCTGTCCCGAGTGGACGCGGCTTTCTTCACCGTAAACGGCTACGTCAGCATTTTGTTTTTTGTATTTTGGGCGGCGGATATCCTGCTCGGAGGCCGCTTCTCATGATTCCGTCGAGACTCGCACAATGACTTCCTTCGCAAACCTGATGACTCCTTCCATTGAAGACCGGAACCTGAGACCCATTCTTGAAAAAGTGGAGGCGGGAGAACGCCTCAGCTGGGAAGACGGAGTCAAAATGTTCCGCAGCCCGGACATTCTGGCCTTGGGGCATATGGCTAACGTGATACGCGAGCGCTTGCATGGCGACGTCACATATTTCAACGTGAACCGCCACATCAACCCCACCGATGTGTGCGTGGCAAGCTGTCGTTTGTGCGCTTTCGGGAAAAAGGCGAAGGATTCAACCGCGTACACGATGTCCCTGGAACAGGTTTGGGAAGTGGCCGGGAAAGGATATGCGGAAGCGGTAACGGAATTCCACATCGTGGGCGGCCTACACCCCGAATTGAGCCTCGATTGGTTCTGCCAGATGATCGCAGGCCTGAAGGAGCGCTATCCCGGCGTTCATTTGAAAGCGTTCACGATGGTCGAGGTGGCTTACCTGGCCAAGCGCGCGAAGATTTCGATTCGCGAGACACTTGTGCGGTTGAAAGGGGCCGGTATCGACTCCATGCCGGGCGGCGGGGCGGAGGTCTTTTCCGAGCGAGTGCGCCGGATCATCTGCGATCACAAGATCGACGGCGACGAATGGCTCGAGACGGCCAGAATTGCTCATCAGATCGGACTCAAAAGCAACTGCACGATGCTCTACGGCCATCTCGAAACGGCGGAAGACCTCTCCGACCACCTAGTGAAGTTACGCGATTTGCAGGATGAGACCAACGGCCTCGTCACGTTTATCCCGCTGGCTTTTCATCCGGAGAATACTGCGTTAGCTCATCTGCCCAAGACAACCGGTTTCAACGATCTGAAGCAAATCGCTATATCGCGCTTAATGCTCGACAACATTCCGCACATCAAAGCTTACTGGATCATGATGACCCCCGGCGTGGCCCAGATCGCTCAGCGCTTCGGCGCTAACGATATCGATGGAACCGTTGTAGAGGAAAAAATCTACCATGACGCGGGAGCGACTACCGCCCAACACTTGCGCCGTAAAGATTTGCTGAGGCTTATACGCGAAGCCGGTCGCGAGCCGGTTGAGCGCGATACATCTTACCGCCCGGTGGAACGCACGGAATCGGCGTTTACTGTTTTGGTGTAACGCTTGACTCCTGGTTCGGCTCTAGTACAATCTTGGGAGCCGTTATTTTTGATTCAAACGCAAACGGGGCGTCATGTTCAAAACGCGAAAAGTTCGTCCTGATTTGATCCCTTCCGGGCGCACCTACACGAGTACGGATGTAGCACGGATCGCCCAGGTTAGTCTTCGCCAACTCCAATGGTGGGATGAGCGCAAGGTGGTCTCGCCGCGCCACCAGGGACATAAGCGTATATACCTGCCGGAAGAAGTGATCGAGATCACTGTCATAGCCGAACTGCGTCGCAAGGGATTCTCGCTGCAAAAAATCCGGCGCGTACTGCGCTTCCTGCAGCGCGAGATGGGCCGCCGCCTGGCCGACGTTCTCTCGAATGACTCGCGCCTTCATCTCTTAACCGACGGCAAGTCTATTTTTCTCGAGGATCAGCAGGACCGCATCATAGATCTCCTGAAAAATGCCCGGCAGCCAATGTTCCTGGTTTGCGTCAGCGATCAGGTCAAACGCCTCGACGAAATCCCAAAAAAAGGGGCCCGGAGTGAATCTGCTCCCCTCAGGCGAGCCCGCGCAGCCATTTAGCGCATCCTGGCTATATCCGGGAATCAACTCGAAACCCCGTTTGTAACGTCTATACTAAAGGGAATACCCCTGGAGGTTTATTTGTCGTCCCAGCGGCGCTATCTCTTATTTGTCCCTCTTTTTTTGACAGTTTGCGCGGTGACAGGCGGTCTGTTCGGACCAGGCGCTCAGCCCGTTTCTGCTGCGTCTCAGGATTATCAGCGCAACGCAAGTTCAACTTCCGACGAAGATCTGAAGGCAAGCATCCAGTCCTTCACCAAGATCTACGACCTGGTCGACCAGAACTACTCCGACAGGCTCACCCCCGATAAGAGCATCTACCGTGGCGCTATCCCCGGTATGTTGCGGACACTTGATCCGCACTCGAATTTTTTCGATCCAAAAGAGTTCTCCGGTCTGCGTGAAGAGCAGCACGGGATGTACTACGGAATCGGCATGCTCATCGGCGCCCAGCCGCGTACCGGCAAACCAATGGTAGTGCACCCGTTCGGCGGAACCCCCGCTTACCGCGCGGGCATTCGTCCTGGCGACATGCTGGTCGAAGTGAACGACAAACGCGTCGATACTCTCAGCACCAGCGAAATTGCCGAAATGTTGAAAGGGCCCAAAGGGACTAAAGTACAGGTAAAGGTCAGCCGCGAAGGCTCCTCTCAACCGCTCACCTTCAATCTGGTTCGCGACGAGATCCCTCGCAACAGCGTCTGGAAGGCTTTCTGGGTGAAACCGGGCATTGCTTACATGCGCATAGAGCAGTTCACTGAAACCACCAGCAAAGAAGTTGAAGACAATCTGAAAGCTCTCGGCGAGCAGAACATCAAAGGGCTTATCCTTGACTTGCGCGAGAACCCCGGTGGCCTTCTGAATGAGGGCGTCGCGGTTGCAGGCCACTGGCTTGATCATGGGCAGGTGGTTGTGTCGCACAAGGGCCGGGCTTATTCCGAGAAGCCCTATTTGGCGCGCGGCAGCGAATACGGCGAAAATTATCCCATCGTGGTGTTGGTGAACCGTTACTCTGCTTCGGCGGCTGAAATCGTCGCGGGAGCTCTGCAGGATCACGACCGAGCATGGGTTCTGGGCGACACCACCTTCGGCAAAGGTTTGGTTCAAACCGTGTATACGCTGAGCGACAACACCGGCCTCGCCCTCACCACTCAGCATTACTACACTCCAAGCGGCCGTCTCATTCAGCGCGACTACTCGCATATTTCATTTCTTGATTACTACTACGGCAAGCGCGGTGAGACCAAAGATCCTACCGACGTGAAGCAGACGGACCTGGGTCGCGTGGTGTACGGCGGCGGCGGTATTACGCCGGACGAAAAATTCGAAACACCGAAGCCGGATTCTCTTGAGCTTACCGCTTTGCGCAAGGATTCCTTTTTCAATTTCACTGCCTCTTATTTCGCGAGTCACCCGACAAAACTCCCGCAAGGCTGGAGTCCCGATGAAACAGTGCTGAACGATCTGCACGATTATCTTATGAAGAGTGGCGTTCAGTTCTCGGAAGCCGATTGGGCTCGCGATCACAGCTGGATGCGCGATCAGCTTCGGGCCCAAATGTACGTCACTGCATTCAGCTTCGAAGATTCGCAGCGAGTCGGCGTCGAGCAGGATCCTGAAGTGCAGAAAGCGCTAGAGGCAATGCCGAAAGCGACCACGCTTCTGGCCCAATCGAAAGCCCGCTTTGAGAAACAGCGAGCGAGCCTCCGCTAGCTGCGGCTTCGCCTGCGAAAAGCTTGTCTCAAATAAATGCTAGTCTGCTTGCCGGTGATTTGCCAGCCATCGGCGCGCCGCAGATAACGGTTCTCGACACCGGTGGGCAATATACTCACTTGATCGCGCGGCGCGTGCGCGAACTGGGAGTTTACGCCGACGTTCAGCCGAGTGAAACGCCCGCTTCCGAGCTTCTTTCCCGGAAAGGCGTGATCATCTCGGGCGGCCCAGCCAGCGTGTACGAACCTGGTTGCCCCGATATTGACCCGCTGCTGCTCTCGTCAGGCGTGCCTGTACTCGGTATCTGCTACGGCCATCAGCTTCTTGCTCACCGCTTGGGCGGCAACGTTCGGAAAGGCACGCGCGGTGAGTACGGAATCGCCCATCTAACTGTGACCTCTGACGATCTTCTCTGGCGAGGCGTTGATCGATCGCAAATCTGGATGAGCCACTTCGATTCGGTGGCCACCGTGCCATCCGGCTTTCACATAACGGCTTCCACTAGCGTCTCGGGCGTGGCAGCCATGTCCGATCCAGAACGTAAGCTTTTCGGCATTCAGTTCCATCCGGAGGTGGTTCACACCCATGCCGGCACCCGGGTGCTGGAAAACTATGTCTTCGATATCTGCGGCGCGATTAAAGATTGGAATGTTTCCCGCCGCGTTCCCCTGGTAGAGGAGCAGATCCGCTCACTCGTCGGCGGCCGCAATGTTTTCTTTTTCGTGAGCGGCGGCGTCGATTCCACCGTCGCCTATACATTGTGTCTGCGCGCGCTCGGCCCTGAGCGTGTCTTTGGAATCTACGTCAATACCGGTCTGATGCGGAAAGAGGAAACAACTTTTGTGCGTTCCGTTTTTGAGGAACTCGGGGCAGAACGCTTCCTGGTAGATGAGGCAGAAGCAGAATTTCTGATCGCTCTCGATAGCATCACCGACCCCGAAGCGAAGCGCTGCGCCATCGGCGAGCAGTTCGTCAAAGTTCAGGAACGCATCCTCGCGACCGAGCATTTCCTCGACGGGCGCTGGATCCTCGGCCAAGGCACCATTTATCCCGACACCATCGAATCGGGCGGAACAGTGAAAGCCGATCTCATCAAGACTCATCACAACCGTGTGGCCGGCATTCAGGCGCTTGTCGATTCCGGCCGCATTATCGAGCCTCTGACGTCTTTCTACAAAGACGAAGTGCGCGAGATCGGGCGTGAGTTAGGCCTTCCCGATAAGTTTCTGGCTCGGCATCCCTTTCCGGGACCCGGTCTTGCGATCCGCTGTCTCTGCTCGTCGGAAAACGGAACGGTTATTGAAACTTGCGAGGGATTTCTGCTGCCGATCCGTTCAGTCGGCGTGCAGGGTGATGCCCGCAGTTATCGACAGGTGTTCGCGCTTAACCGGCTTCCCACTACGGAAGACATTCAGAGCGTCGCACCCTCGCTCATCAACAGCCGCTCTGAAATCAATCGGGTGGTTGCTGTTTGCGGGTCGAACGCTCCTCTTGGCTCGTTTAGAGTATCTGCCGCCTCGCTCACCAAAGCGCGGCTGGACCTTCTTCGCGAAGCCGACGCAATCGTTCGCGAATTCTGTCTGCAAACAGGTTTCGAAGAGCAGGTCTGGCAGCTTCCAGTGGTCCTTCTGCCCGTCGGTAGTGCGGAGACATGCGAATCTATCGTCCTTCGCCCCGTCAATTCGTTAGATGGAATGACCGCCGACGTCGTTCTGATGCCGGCGGAAATGCTCGCGGAACTGACTAAACGCTTACTCGCTCTCGGCGGAATCGCGGCTGTCTTCTACGATCTGACGCACAAACCCCCCGGCACCATCGAGTGGGAGTGAAGCGCTAACCCTTCAGAGCCTTCAGGAGTGGAGGCGCCAGGAGGGCAGCAGTGAGTCGTAGTGCAGGCCCGCGCTTAAAGACATATGGAAAACCAGATAAAACACCCAAGTACCCCAGTAATTTACCCTGCCTTTATTCGTGACGACAAACACGGCTCTGCTTGTGGTACTCGCCAAACTTGCACCGATGCCGTGGATCATTGCCCGGTATTGCCCACTGGACCCGCAATCATTTCTTTGCCTGCGGCGAAGCAGGCGTGTGGGTTCGGCCTGAGCAACCCGTTAACGCGTGTTCCGATCCCGACGACGATGGCTGAAGCGTACCGGCAATCACGCCCAGGGTTCGCTGAAACCGAGGGCGGCTGATGACCTCTTGGTACTCCACATAGATGCTGCCGGTCATGCAAGACGAAGGGAGCCATTCAAAGCCAGGAGCAAGAAGTGCGCGGACGGGCCAAGGGGCTGCCGCAACGCCGAAACAAGGACGTTCGTGTCGAGAACGACGCGAATCATGAACCCGGCTGTAGTCGGGATCCGTAACGGGTTTTGCGGGCTGCCGAGATTTCCGTGTAAATCTCTTCTATCGAAAGCTGGTCGAACCCGCCTCTCTCGAGGTTTCCCACGACTTCTGAAGCCACTCCGGCATGAGGTCATGCCCGAGTAGGCTGTCCCAGCCATGGGGTTAGCAATGGTTCTGCGCCGCGGGTCTGAATAAGACCAGCGGAAGCGCGTAGCGACTTTGGCATACGCATAAATGTACTTGCGAATCCTCCGGCCCAGGTACTCCGGCAACCGTTAGCCAAGAACCCAAACCGCCGTATGCGAACGAACCTGCGAGCAAGTACGTGCTGGACGAAGCGTCGCAGGAACTCTTCGGCGCTGAGAGTCATCAGCCGTTGCTTATTGCCGGGAGCGTAATTTCCCAGCGAAAGGTGACTTGGTCGCCTTCGTGAGCGAACGGATCGGCTTCCGGAAAGGCTTCCCGCAACTGCTGGGTGCTCGACGAGGAAGCTTTGTGGCGGCATGTGAGATGCCGATTTCCACGGGCCTCCTCATGCGGGCCATGTTCTGACGATATTAAGAAGCGGCCGCAGGCGCCCTGATTCCCACGAGAGGCCGTATAGTATCATCGCCGAACATGAGCGCAGCCGAGTTTTCAGAACTGCACCTCCGCCGAATGCGCTCAGACGTAGAACGCCTGTTTGATTCTTCGGCCGAGCGAACCGGTCAGGATCTGGACCTGCTAGCACATGTTCGCGCGGCGCTCAACCAGGGTCTCATCCGAGTGGCTGAGATCCGTGACGGCGGCTGGACCGTGAATGAATGGGTGAAGAAGGCGATTCTGCTGCACACCAGGTTCGCGGTGCTGGAGGACATCTCACTTACCCGCGACGGTACGCACTTTGATTACGATATGCTGCCGCTACAGCACTTCAACAGCAGGAAATGGGTCCGCGTAGGTACCGGCAGCGTGGTACGCGACGGATGCTATCTCGGAGATGGTGCGGCCATTATGCCGCAGACGACGGTTGCCATGGGAGCCTGGATTGGAGCCAGGTCAGTCATCGATTCGCACGTAAGTGTAGGTGTCTGCTGCCAGATTGGAGACCGGGTTCAGGTGAGCTGCGGAACGAACCTCGGCGGGGTAATCGATCCCTTGTCATCATTGCCGGTCGTCATCATGGATGACGTGATCATCGGCGGGAATTGTGGCATTTACGGAAGCGTTCACGTTGGCGAGGGCGTGGTCGTTGCGGCGGGCACCATCATCAGCAGTATGTCGCGCGTATATGACTTTCGGCGGAAGACCATTTTCAGCGCGGAGCCCGGGGAGCCGTTGTTCATTCCGCCGTACGCGGTCGTGTTGCCGGGGGCGCGGCCACTGACAAAGGGCGCGGCCGAAGACTCGGGACTCATGTTGCAGGTTCCGGTGATTGTCGGCCGGCGCGATGAGGTCGACCTGGAAAGCGGATTCCTTTCCGACCTAATGAGCTAAGAGGGAATTAATGGCCCCCGCGAGCTGTTCGTAGCCGGCGCGGTCTGTCGAAGAGGTCAGGTAAACAACGCCGCCCGACTTCAGAACAAGTACCACTCGACGCAGATTCTTAACGTTCTCGACCTTAGCGATTTGAATGTTTTCAAGCGGGACGGGGCCTTGCCCGAAAGAGGCACCCAAAATCGTTTTGGTTACCCGGACAGTTCCGGTTCCGCGAGATCCGGAGATATAACTCTTCGTAGTAGCCGCGCCGGAGCCTATCAGCAGGATGATGAGAGAGGCGGCGTAGCCGACCAGGTAAACCGCTTTGAAACCTCCGGTTTTCCACGTCACAAAGAGCATCAAGCCGGCGATCAGAAAGCCGAAGATAACGAAGATGATCCCAAACACGACATAGGGCGGATCGTACGCCAGAAAGTGCGTGGGAGTTTGTTCGACAATGCGAATCTGCGAATCAGAAAACATTCAGCCGAGCAGCCGCCACTCCGCGTCGGATGTACCTGGTTCCATGCCGATGGCGCGCCACGCCGACGCAATTGGAATTGAACTCAGTATGAAGATGCCGGAGTCCTCCCTGCTTTCCCGGATGTACACGGGCGCACCACAAAGCCATTCGTCGACGACAGAGTCCGCCACATCGCAGACCGACTTCGCCTCAAGCAGCGGCACATAAAACTCGTAGGCGCGAAACGAAGGCTCTTCGATGCGCGGCAGCAGGAGCTCGGTGGCGCGACGTAGGAAATCAGTGTCGCTGTCGGGCAGAAGAATCGTCAGTCCGGAGCCAATTCCGAACATGGTGTTCATCGCGTCGTGCCGCGCGGGTCCGGGCTTCATAACGCGGAACACCTGATGCATAAGCGGACGGATGATCTCACCCGGGGCAAGATTGTGAAACTCGTCCTCCGTCCAAAGCGATGGCGGTTCCCTGTCGGGCCACACGCCCAACCCGAGGTGAGGCATCCAGGCGCGTCCGAATTCGCTTAAGCGCTGAGATCCCTTCTCGTTGTGGAGCTGGTTGAACTGCAAAAAGTATTCGGGCGTGAGATGGGCGACGGTTTCGAGATGAATGATCAGAGTGTCGATGATTTGGCGGGCGGGCTCTCTCACCTCGAACGGAATCGGCATACGATCGAAGCAAATCAGCCACGATTCCCAACTAGCCCCAGCGGAGACACGATCGGCCCGGGCACATTGAGTCCGCAATTCACGAGTCATGCGGCGTTGCCTCCGGAAACCGTATGAACTTCTCTTTCAGGGTGCCGATAATAGAGATGAGGGTCTCGGTCAGGCTCTCCTTGCTGGCAAGCAGGAGGCCTTTGTCAGCAACGCTCTCGTTGACGTAGACATCGAAGGTTTCAAACCAGTGCGCCGTCTCTTCATCCGATTGTTCAAAGAAATCAGCGGCGGTCAGCAATGGCAGAACGTAAAGCAGGCCGGGATACTGCGGATCCTCTTCTAAGCCTTTTGCAAAGAATTCCTTGCTCTTCTTCAGAAAGGGCGCCTTCAAAGAGGCGGCGGTCTGCGTTCCGTGGGCTGGATTCCATTGCTTCAGGATAGGCGCGAAGATTGGGCTGCGGGCTACTCCGGGCGGTATTGGCCGCGGAGGAGGAGGCTGGTTTTCCGGATCGAGGCTTACGAAGATCGTCGTCAGTCCGCCGTGCCCGAGAAACAACTGTCTTTGCCGCTGTTCCTGCCGCCCGATGAACCAGTAGCAATAATCGGGCATCCTGTCACCGAACTTCCAGGGCTGATTGCCTTTTTGAAGATCCTCCACGTACTTCATATCGGGCAGAGGCGGCATCGGGGCGGCAGGGCGCCGGCTCAGCCCGAAGAACGGATTGAAGTCCACTGCAGTCTTGATGAAATCGTTCATCAGATTCGGATAGACCGCCTTCATCTGCAGGAACGTCTGAGATAAGAGCTGTTCTTTGCCGAGACGGGCGGACAACTCATCCAAGAATGCCAGGATCCATTGCCGATGTTGTGAACTAAGCGGAAAATCTGCTGGAATCCAATACAGGTGACAGCGCGTCAATTTTTCGGCTCTGCGCCACGGAAGCAGCTGCGTGCGTTCATCTGCCGGCGCGAGACGGCGGCGCTGGATATCAGAGGCCATGGAGAATTAAGATTACTCGCACACTGCACGCATCACATGAACTGGTTGATACCGATGATGATGGTCTTGAATGTGATGGCGACTGGATGCGCCTTCATGGCCGCAACCTCGGGTTCGAGAGCCTCAACTTGACTGCGCACGCCCGCGATCTCATTCTTAAGAGCTTTGGTTCCGTTGTCGATTGGCTCGGTGTGGATGTTCACCGGAGTAAACGCGGTATTCACGCCGGTAAAGGCCTGGCATGTGGCCTTCACGTCGGTGTACTGACCGACGAAACTTTCGTAGAAAGCGTACGCCTGCACATACGCCAATCCGTAGTTGTTGTAGTTCGTGTGGTTCACGATGTAAGTCAAAATGGCGTGGAGGTATGCCGTCGGTTCCATGCGATTCTGCGGCGCGGCATGAACTACGCTTTGGGGGGTTGTGTAAGTATCGGTCGTCGGCCCGACTTGCGTGCGCATCGTGTTGCCGACGGTCGTGTTGGTACGATTGCCGGTCGTAGTATCAACGCGATTACCGGCGATAGTGCTGATCTGATTTCCGCCGATCATATGCGTGCGGTTGACCGAAACGTTTGTCATAACGTTGCCCACCACTTGTTCCCATTGGTCGCCGGTCACACTTTTGGCGTCGACGCCGGTAGTTCCGGAGAGTCCGGCGGGGGTTTTGATCGCGCCCCAACTGAGACCGCCGCAGGCGGGAAGATTCTTGTCAGTGCCCGGGTCTTTTACGGCCCGGGGTGTTTTTACGCTTTTGTCGAAAACAGCCATCGCGACTCCTTGCTAACCGACTTCCCTCGAGAAGAATTTGCTGTGACAGTGAATGCGACCGTTTGGCGCACTGAGAAAAATATCTCCGTCCGAGTGAAGCGACAGCACGGAATCTCCAGTCTCGTTACTGTTTTCGATCAGGGAAACACGAACGTGCTTCGGCGTAGACAGGACGATTGAGTTCTGCCCGTCTTTGTCAATGATCGAAATCCGGTGGCCGCTCTTTGTCACGATTCGCTTCACGTCATTTGGAGCAACATCAGCGCCCCAGAACTCTTCGCGAGGCGGCTTCTGCACGCCGTTCCAGGCAGCGCCGAGGACAACCGGGCGCTCGGGATCGCCTTCTTCAAAAGCAACCCAAACCTCATCGCCGATCTCAGGAAGAAACAGAAAGCCGCGGTCGGCTCCGGCGTGCGGCGACATCATGGGCGCCCAGTCCGTTTCATTGGATTCCTGCCAGTAAAACTGAATCCGCACGCGCCCCTGGTTATCGGGGTCGTTGTTGTCCACAACGCGGGCGGGCACCAGCCCCGAAGCCACTTTAAATTCGGGCTGATCCGGAGTGGTGTATGCCTGCCACGGCGTGCAGTCGAACGAATTCATATAGCCGTTGCTGGTCCAGGAATGGATGACTTTGGTTACACCGTAGGATCCCTGCGCATCCAAGGGGCCCTGAATACTCACTTCGTTTCCGGCTTTGAGCCTCGGCTCGCGTGACTCTCCGCGGCAGGTGATGCTTTGACCGATGGATCGCTGCGACTCGCGCTGCAGACGCGCCTTGAAGTCGTCGAGCGTTGCCGCTCGCGAGCGTTGGTAAATGTAATCGGGCGGTAGGAGATCATTGGACACGCGTTCTACCGCGTCTACCATGGGCCCTGACGAGCCGTAGAACGAAGCCGGCTGAGCGATTTTTTCGTAGGTTTGGCTCTCCATTACCGCCGCGTCATAGTGCGCGCCATTGCAGGAAGGCTGCGAGAGCCGGCCGGTTATGCGAAAGCTAAGCAAGCCCTGCTCCTGGCGCCACGCGAGGTCGACGGCCTGCTGGAAAGCGGTCCTGATTTCAACACCCCGGGCAGTGGGGCGAATCCACGCCTGGACGTCATCGACCAAACGCTTCACAAAAGCCCAGTCCGTTTCCTCGGATTGGTGATAGTCGGCTTTGGCGCCATCCGGCACATCGCCTGCAATGGGCAATCCGGCATCGCCGATTATCTTCTCGATTACTTGCTTAACGGTCGATTTACGAAAATATTGACGGCGAGGGCTCAAATCGAGCAGGTAACTGCGGGTTACCGCATTCAGATGCGCCGTATAGCTTCCGTAGAGTTCGTATTCGAGTTCGCTTTTGACGACGATGCCGTCGAAGATAACGTTCTCCGATCCGTCGTCAGCATAGGTGACGATCTGAAGATCCTTACCGAGCATGTCTTCGGAAGGAAACCGCCGATCCTCGGTCTGGCGCAGATCGATGCTGCACCACCAATGGGAGTTAAGCTCCTGCGTAACGGAAATCTCGGCCATCAAAGCATCGTCCATCGGACTGCCATTGAGACGAATGAAAGATGCGTTCGGCATCAGCGCAGGGCGTCCTTTCCGAAAAAAACAGTAGGACTATCATACTGAAGCTTGCAAACGGCGAGCCAAAATACAGACGATTGCTTCGCAACGAATGGGTGCGCCACACTGGAAATCCCGTCCCATGCAACGGTTATGAGGCGGCTTGCATTTCCCGGGCGATTTGGCGGAATCCGTGCTGTACCACCTCTTTTACACGCTCAACGGGGATTTGGGCATGGCCGGGAAGCGGTGCAGACATGTACGTTTTGAGCTCATTTTCAATTTCCAGGTGTTCAGCGCGGGCATCTGCGAGACGAACCCGAGCCGCGTGCGAGTCGGCGGCCTGTTTTTGCGATTCGAAGCCACGTTCTGCTTTGAGGCGGGCGGCGCGGAGCTTAGCCAGCTCATTGAGGCACTTTAGGAATGCCCGGTCATTGGTGGTCTGATACCGGAGATAGAGTGCGAACGCGTTCGGTTCTTCGATATTGAGATCCTGTAGGTTTTGGGCGCGGCGGCTGAGCCAGTGGTGCTCGGCCATCTTCGAGACGAGAATGTCTTCGGTCGGGGTGGAGGGTTGGTATTCGTCGCATAGGGCCGCCAAGAGTTGGTCGAATTTTTGCTGAGTCTCCGAGGGCAGGACTTTGAATGCGCCCGTCAGCCCGTGGCGGAAGTTGTTTTGTGAGGATATGGCTTTGCCTTCGGGACTGGCAGGACCGTTAGACAGTTGGGCGTTGGCACGGTTGGCTTGCAGGCGAGCGTCACTGATGGGGGTTTGAATCAGGCAGGGTTCAGAGTCCACGGGCGAGGGATCAGAAGAGTTCTGCTTGCGAGCGAGTTTCCTTACATTGCGCTCGGCGGCGCGGCGGAGTTGACGGGAGCTCATATTCACAGCATCGAGGCGATACCGCGTGGCGGGGAGAAGAAATCGGGCACAAGTGATTGATTCTTCTGAATAGATTTTTCCGGTAAATCTGTGACCGGTAAGCAGCGGATCTAAGTGGCGATTCGCGTGATAGGATCATGTGATCTTTTATGCTCGGCGGCACGCTGGTTTACATTGACGGCAGCCCGCTAGAGGAAGCGCTCATCGAGCGGCTTACGGTTTCCCAGGCGCTGGGCGAGCACTGGTGGTGCGAGGCCCAGTTCCGGCAAACGATGGACCGGAAGCCGCCGGCCGAAGAAGTATTGGGGAAGCCGCTGCGGGTGGTGACGCAGGACGAAGGCGGAGCCGAAGTAGTGGTTTTCGCCGGATTCATCCTCGAGGTTGAGCGCACGTTTGAAATCTGGGGAAGTTCGAGCGCTCGTTTGAAAGGTGTGACGCTCTCCCACTTGCTCGATCTGACGCCCCGCCGGGCCTATTTTCTCCGGGAATCACCGCAGGATGTTGCTGCAAAGATTATGGGAGATGCGGGTCTGGAGTGGACTGCGCAGCTGGATGGCGGCCCGCTGTCTTATCTTCAGCACGGCGAGACGGATTTCTCGTTCCTCTTGCGGCTCGCCGATGATGACGAGAAATGGATTCGTCCGACGTGGACCGGACTCGAGGCTCGCGATTCGTTTGCGGACGGAGTTACTGTTCAATGGCGAGCGGAGCGGGGCCTGCTCGGGTTAGCGGTGGCCGGGCGGACTGAGCCGAGGGCGTTCAGCGGCTGGCATTATGACTACCGGAAAATGGAAAGCCTCGCGGTGGAAAGGGCCACAAGCGACGCCGCGACGCTCGGTTCGGCCGGGCAGATGTTCCAGGCGGCGAATCGAGTTGCGCAGCAAACTCCTGCCGCCTTTTATACGAGCCGTGCGCGCCTGATGGCAGTGGCTGGCCTTGCTCCGCAGCTGCAGAAGGAGAGCAGGCGCTCGCTCTCGAACACGGTCGTTTGCCGCGGAACCAGCCTTGACCAGCGGCTTAAGGCAGGGGACAAGGTCACGATTCAGGGCCCGTTCGATGCCAGCGGCGACTACGGACTGATTTCCGTCCTGCATGTCTGGACTTCCACAGGTTATGAGAATCGGTTTGTTTGTACTCCGGCTTCAAAGTTTACGCATGCGAGGGCTCCGCAGCATCCGATCCTATACGGTGTATATCGCGCACGCGTAGCCGATAACAACGATCCCGAAGGACTGGGCAGACTGCAGATTCAATTCTTCTGGCAAGAGGAGAATCGAAGCTGTTGGGCGCGCGTAATGTCGCCATACGCAGGAGCAGACTACGGCATGTTCCTTCTTCCCGAGATCGGGGATGAAGTCTGGATCATGTTCGAGGAAGGAGATCCGGAGCGGCTCCGGGTGATCGGGTCGGTGTGGAACGGAGTGCACAAGCCGCCGCGGGAGGAACTGTGGGGCGGAGATGTCGATCCGAATCATGTCAAGCGGATCGTTACGAAGAGCGGCCACCGGATCACGCTGAATGATAAGCCGGGTCAGAACTCGATTGTGGTCGCGACACCAAATCACGTGAAGCTGCAGATGATCGAGGGCAGTAACGAGACCGGCGATTCGATGCTGGCGCTGCACTCGGACGGCGACATTGTGCTGTGTGCGCCGAATGGGCGAGTGCATTTTCACGCGAGGGATTTTTCGCGCGAGGTGGGGAGCGGAGGGGCGGAATCGGGTGAACGCCGGGAGAAAGGATCAGGCGGATCCGGCGGCGCATCATCACCTCGACCAAGGCGAAAACGTAACGGGCCGTTTGCAACGCAAGATGAGGCGGCGAGAGCCGCGCTGCGCGTGGCCAATCCCCGTTCAATCAGGAATAACAAGGAATATGCGGGCCTGATCTACAAGGGCTCAGATTCTCAGTACTACTTCAGTGGTCCGATTCGGGGCACGGATCAGGGAGCAAATCCGCACAGGGCGCCCGCTCCAGCGGCAGCGACAGTTGTGGGCGATTATCATACGCACGCAGACTACTCGATCGCGAATCCACGGACGGGTGCGGCCGTCAGGACGAGCGATCCTGCGCGAGACGATTTTAATAGTGACAATTTCTCAACACAGGACAAGGTGGGAATTGCGAGTGACGCAACAGGAGTTCCCGGCTACAAAGGCTATCTCGGTACACCCAGCGGAAGGTTCCGCTGTTACGACCCCGCTACTGGAAGCGATACAACTCTGTGAAAGCAATAATCCTGTTAGTCTCTCTGACTGGGATTATCATGAGAGGAGTGCCGTTTATGGAACAACACCCACCTGATCCGGGGCAAGTTGCAGTTCTGGATACGGTGCAGGGCGCTAGCTTTTTAACCATCCAGGATGCACTTGCAGAGCCTCCCGCAGCTAACGTGGACCCACGGCGCTACAAGATCTCCGTTGTGCAGAATGGAAATTCCAACGTTGCCGTGTTCACGCAAGTCGACGAGCAAGCGGGTGGAGAGAGGCAATTCGGTATTTCACCCAAATTGCATGAGAGAATTGGGACAGCAGCCCTCAAACCGATCCTGTCGGACCAGCGCGATCACAAGGTTGTGGATACTCTACAAGGAAGCAGCTTTGAGGCTATTCGGGCCGCCGTGGCCGTGTTTGAGCGGTACACACCAGACCTGAGATTCTACAAAATCACTGTCATCCGCGAGAAAGCTTCCGTCGTTGTAACGTTCACGGATGTAAAGGCTATGATGAACACTCGCGGCAATCCGGGCGCGCGACCTGGATATGAGGTGGAACTGGACGGCAAAACGCTGCGTACACTGCGATCAAACTTCATACGGTGAACAGGGCCAATTGGGCGCATATGAATTAAATGCTCCGCAGCGAGCAACGGTTGACGCTAAGCTGACTTATTCTTTCGTCCCCCTTCATAGCCCACCTGCAGGGCGCAGGCCTTCGCCAAACTGAACCGTGACCCGCCCTTCAGCCGCGTAGGCTGGCGCGGAGCGAGGCGCTTACCGTTGACGAACGTTCCGTTTGAACTGTTGCAGTCGAGCAGGAACAGTCTTCCGTTCCTATTTAAAATTTCGCAATGGAAGCGTGAGATCATGCGGTCGACATCACGCAACACGATCTCGTTGCGCGCGCTGCCGTCCTGCGCGACGGCGCCGATGTGATTGACCTCGGCATTCAAGAGAAAGCGCTTGCCCTTCTCGACCCCATCCATGACCATCAGGACGGGCACTTTCTTGCCGCGTTTCCGAAATAGGAGCACAACAGCTCCGACACAGGCGATCATTCCGGCGCCGCTGGCAAGGTATTTAATACGCTGACGGCTTTGAGTCACCCGGCTGATCGCCAGATCCAGTTTCGCGACCTCCGGATTTCCGGGCAGCAACTGCTTCGCGATCGCCAGGTGCTTACTCGCCGCCTGCACGTTGCCTGCAGCGAACGCGCCCTGCGCGTTGTGCAACGAATCCTGGCCCCTCGCCTGGTCCGATGCCGCGCGCTGGCTTTCCTGCGCCTGCTGCTGAGCTTGCTTCTGCTCTTGTTCCGCCGCTTGATCCAGTTTCTGCTTTGTGTCGCGGCGGCCGTTCGCTGCAAAAGCGTTATCGGGATCGAGTTCGAGGATCGCAGTGTAGAGCTGTAACTGCCTCTGCGCGTCGGTTTCCTGCAGGGCTTGCGTTGTCAGGCGCTTCACTTCGGCCTTTGTCTTCGCGTCATCGAGCTGCTGCTGGGCGAGCGCGCCGGATCCGGCGGGGGAAACGGCAGCAGGCTGCGGAGTAGCGACCGGGGCGGAAAGCGGAGTAGGTGTAACCGGAGCGGCTACCGACGGTGCCGCCGCAGTGGTGGAAGCCTTCTGGAATCCGCGAGCTTTCGGCAGGTCCAGCGAGCGTACGGAACGCATGTCAAGGACGTTGCTGGTTGAGATCGCAATGGGACCTGCGGCGCTCTTCGCGCCCTTTTGAACCGATGCCGCTTCAGGACGAGTATCGTCGAACTCACTCGCCGGATACCCGTTCACCCAAACGACGAAATGCCGACCCGCAACCGCGACCGTCTCAACCGCGAAATCACCCGCAGCAGGCACACTTGGGCGCGCAGCGGCGAAACCCAGCAAACTTCCTGTGTGCGCCGCATCCACACCAACGCTGTAGCCGGTGGCGAACTGGCCCGCATCCGCCCGGACCCGCACGGCGCTCTCCGAACCCTTCCGGTTTTCCACGCGCGCCTGAAACTGCAGAATGAAATCGTCGTGCAGTGACTGGCTTTGCAACTCGCCGGAGCCGCCTTCGGCGTGAATGGATTTCTGCTGCACAGTCCATTGCGCTTCTTTGGACTTCCCTCCGCCCAGCTTCAGCATTTTTTTCAGGCCTGCCGTGGGCTTCGGCGGCGGAGGCGAGACGGCGCGCCAGTTGGCAAGATCCGATCCATTAAACAGCGCCTGCATCGAATACGGCTTCAAACGCAGGTTGCGAAGTTGAATGGATCCGCCTGCCTTACCGTCGAAGCCCAGCAAGCCGGCCTTACTTCTGGGATCTTTTCCGCTGACTGCCTTCCGGCCATCTATCGAGACATTGAGCGTGTCGCCCGAACACTCGATTTCTACTCTGTGCCACTGATTGAGAGCGGGCGGGGGCAGGTCGGACCTGGCAACGGAAACGATGCTGCCGACGGGCCAAGCGGCGCTACCTCCACTGAGCTTGACAACATATCCTTCGTCGGCGGGCGTTTCAGCCGAAGCGTATCGGAGCAGAAGGTCGGGAGACGGGCCAGTGGTGGACTTGAATTCAAAACGCAGTTCGAAGTCGGAGAACGGAACACTCGTGCCGAGCAGCGAACTCTGCTGACCGTCGAATACGAGAGCACCAGCCGCAATTCGCCACGCGCCGGGCCGGGATTGCGTCCAGCCGAATGTGGAGGCGCCGTCGAAGAGCAAGATCCAGCCGTCCGCGGCGTCGGTTTGGGAAATGGTATTGTCTTTGGCGCTAACCAGGATTGCGGCAAGCAGACATAAGCACGCGCGCTTCATGTCAACCCGCCATTGCGGCGGGGCTGGGCACCGTGAAGGTCAGCCCCTCCTCGGAATAACCGATCTGTAGAGTATTCCCCGCCGTTATTTCACCTGCAAGCACCGCCGTGGCAACCGGCGAAAGCACAAGCTGTTGAATTGTACGCCCGACGGGTCGCGCGCCGTATGCCGGATCATTGGATTGTTCGGCTAGATGGGCGAGGGCTTCGGGCGTCACCTCGAGCTGAATATCGCGATCTTCCGTTAGTTTCTTCTTCAGACTCGCGAGCTGTACCTCGACGATCTTCCGTAGTTCTTCGTCGCCCAACGAGTTGAACGCAATTACCTGGGAGATACGGTTGTATAGCTCGGGGCGCAGACTTGCTTTTACTACTTCGAGGATGATCTGCTTGCGTTCTTCGGAGTCGTTGGTAGTTTCGATGGCCTGCCGGACGCCCAGATTGGAAGTGAACAGAATCAACGTATTCGAGAAGTCGCAGAACCGGCCCTTTGCGTCTGTGAGCCTGCCTTCGTCGAGAACGCCGAGCAGCAGATCGAGAATCTCCGGATGTCCCTTTTCCACTTCGTCGAACAAGACGACTGAGTATGGGGAGCGGCGTACCTGCTCGGTTAAGAATCCGCCTTCATCGGAGCCGACCAGGCCAGGGCGCGAGCCGATCAGGCCGGATACCGACGACTTGTCCTTGTACTCGCCCATGTCGACGCGGATGAGCGCGTTCTCGTCATCAAAGAGTGCTTCCGCGAGCGCTTTCGCAAGCTCGGTCTTCCCCACGCCGGTTGGTCCGACAAAGAGGAAAGAGTTGGGCTTGCGTCCGGGTTGCAGGTCGGCCCGCATCCGGCGCGCCGCTTCGGCTACCGCGCAAACGGCTTCGTCCTGTCCGAACACTCTTTCGAGAATGCGTTCTTCGATTTTGAGCAGGCGATCACGCTCGCTTTCGAGCATTCTCTGGATTGGCACGCCTGCGCGATCGGAGATGATCTCGGCGACGTGCTCGGGGCGGACTTCATCGAGGAAAATAGCGCCAGAGGCGGCGACGACTTTTTCCAGCTCTTCGCGCTGCTGTTCGAGATATTTCAGCGAACCGTAACGCAGCTCGGCGGCTTTGGCCACATCGCCGGCGGACTCGGCCGATGCGAGCGCGGCTGTTTGCTTTTCTATCTCCGCCTTGGTCTTCTGAAGATTGGTGGACGCATCCTTCTGCCGTTTCCATTCGGACGCCAGGGCCTCGACCTTCGGCTTCAGCTCTTCGATCTCGGCGCGAAGCGCCTCAACATTCCTTTTCTGCGCCGCGGAAGAACCATTTTCTCGCAGGGCCTCGAACTCGGCCTGCTTGCGTAAAAGAAGACGCTCCTGCTGATCGATGTGCGTCGGCTTCGATTCCTTCTGCATGCGGATGCGAGCCGCGGCTTCATCGATCACGTCGATGGCTTTGTCCGGCAGAAAGCGCGTGCGCATGTAGCGACGGGATAGTTTCACGGCCGCAGAGAGCGCCTCATCGGAGAGTCGAACGCCATGGAAGGCTTCGTAGCGAGCTCGGACTCCGCGAAGAATCACGAGCATGGCTTCGTCGGTGGGCTCGTTCACCGTAACTACTTCGAAGCGGCGCGCCAGGGCTCCGTCTTTTTCGATGCGCTCGCGGTACTCGTCGAAGGTGGTCGCTCCCACACAGCGAAGTTCGCCACGGGCCAGCGCCGGCTTGAGGATGTTGGCGGCATCCATTCCGCCTTCGGTTCCGCCCGCTCCAACAAGCGCGTGCAGTTCATCGAGAAATAAAATGATGCGGCCTTTCTGCGCCCGCACCTCGTCGACTACGGCTTTGATCCGCTCTTCGAATTCGCCGCGATACTTCGCTCCGGCGACGATGGAAGACAGATCAAGCGCGAACACGCGCGCGGCCTTGAGCGAATCCGGGACGTCACCGGCCGCGATGCGAAGCGCGAGACCTTCGACGACGGCGGTTTTGCCGGTACCTGGATCGCCGACCAGAACCGGATTATTTTTGCTCTTGCGCAGCAGGGTCTGAATCACGCGCCGGATCTCGTCGTCGCGGCCAATAACAGGCATCAGTTCGCCGGCCGCCGCGGCGGTGGTCAGATCGCGGCCGAAGCGCTCCAGAACCCGCGTCGGTTGGTGGCCGGCAGCGGGCCCGCCGTTATTTGCCTGCAAGGTGTCTCCGGCTGCCGATCTCGCGGTTTCTACTTTCTTAATTGTCTCGGGAGTGACACCGGCGGTGCGTAGCTCGGCGCGCAAGGCCTGCTCGCTCGACTCAACTGCCGCGAGAACGAAATCGATGGGTTCGGCGCGCTCGCCGCCGCGTTCAGAAGTTTTCTCAAAGCACTTCTCGATGAGATCGCGAAGAGAGCGTGAGGCGACGGGGCGCTTGCCGGCTTCAAGCGTCTTTGACGGTTCCTGATTGAGGCGGCTCGAGAACGCATCGAGCAGGGGTCCGCAGGCGATTCCGGCCCGATCCAGCCGCGAGGCGAGGGCACTCTCGCCATCGAGCAGCACGTAGAGCATGTGCACCGGCGTAATCTGCGCCTGCTGGCGTTGCTCAGCGAGCAGCCGCGCACGCTCGAGCGCGTCTTCCAAATCAGCGGAAAGCTTGTCCAAATCGATCGGCATAGGTCACGTCGCGGTGCGGATGGCTGCTATTCGAGCCGCCTCCGGCGCGGCGGCGGACTGGGCGGATCCGGCGAACTTTCGGCGTTGTCTGGACGGTCCCACGGAGCACCGCGCTGGCCAGGCCTGGAGTCGCGAGGTGGCCAGGGGGCTTCCGCGGGTTCGGCATCAGATTTCCGAGGTGGCCGCTGCACTGAGCGCTCAGATGCCGGGGCATGCGCGGGTAGATCGCGGGCAGGCGAATCCCACGGGGCAGCGCGCTCGCGATCGTCTTGCATCGCGTCGCGTGCCGGATCGAAATAAGAGCGCCCGGGCGCGCTTCCACGCTGCGCTTCCGGCGAATTGCTGTAGGTGCGGGGTCTCGAGAGATCGTCGCTGCGCTCGGGCGACACGGGGCTCACCCCGCGGGCTCCGTCCGGGACGCGGTCGGAGTAGAACCGATGCCTCGTGAACAGCAACGCCGTACGAATAGGCTGGTGCGCCGCGACCACGGCAATAAGATCCGTGATCACCGGAATATCTGGCGCGTCGAAGTCAAATTCGAAATTGCGCTGCTCGGGACCTGTTACTTCGCAGGACAAGTTCACCGGGGCACGGCGGAATCCGGAGCTTTCGTTTATCCGCAGTTCCGCGGTCAAACGCTCGCCGTTCCGGAACGCTGCATTTTCTTCAGCGACAAGGATCAGACGATATTTGTCGCGCCCTTCGAGCCGAAGCTGGGAGAAATAGATGTTCAGGTCGTCCCCGGCACCTTGCACATGGGTTGCTTTGGCGGCGATGCGGTAGAGAACCTTTCCGCCGCGATCGAAGATGAAGTTCATGGCATCGAGCGACGGGCTGATGCGGAAATCGACATACTTGCCTTCCATGGCTCGCTCAAGGCGTTGTAAGGCGGAGAGGGAAGACAACACGGCGCGCACTTCTGCGGCGAGATTCTCGCCGATGCGCCAGGATCGCGTGCTCATCAACAGACTGCGCTGCCGGTGCAAGAGCGCGGTGAATTCGGTTTCCCCAGCCATCTTCAAAGTCTCAAAGTACTGCTGCACGGCGGGTGTGAGATCAAAGCGCACGGCGGCGCAGTAGAACAGGCGCTTCAATTTTCCGAAGAACTGCTGCGGGGGCTGGGTAGGATCCAGTAACTCGAAAATGGAAGTTTGCAGCAGGGTCAGCATGTGCTCGACAAAGGACGCTGCGCCTACATCGCTGTTGGTCTCGATGCCGCGTTCTGTGATCAGCACCAGGAACTCACGCATGGCACGGTACAACTCGGTGTACTGATCGGTGAGCGCGCTAACCGCTTCGACAATGCTGCGCCAGGCGGCCATCAGCTCGCTGTGCGCGCACATGATCGTGCAGGCTGGAACAAAGCTCGCATCTTTTTCGAACGCGGATCCGTAGCGCTGCCGCCGCAAGCCGCAAATACAAACCGAGTAGCCGCTCAATTCGGATGGGACACCCAGGCTCAATGAGTAGGCCGGGCGCCGTTCCGTACGCATCTCCGGATTGAACTCGTCGACGCTGCCGTCCACTACTTCTTTTGCAAACGGCCGTGAGGTCACGTAAACGCCGGCTTCGGAGAGAGTGTCCAATTCTGCGCGTTCGAAGCGCCTGCTCAATGGGCGGTCGGGGGTAATCTCGACGATTCCGCCAGCAGGAGTGATGGCACGGCACTGAGTGACCGTGATCAGCAGCGAAGATTCGTCTTCTTCGACCGAGACAACAGGATCGTGCTTCGCTGCGCCGCGTTCCGATTCGGCCATGCGGGGGCCTCCGCCAACCAACCCATAAGCGGACGTGGTGTGGCGGAGGACCCACAGAAGTTCCGTCTCGAGGAAGCGCTCCTGTTTGACGAAATGAGCGGGAGTCAGGAGCATTCCGAACTCCCAATTCACGGAGTTGAGTTCAATGTCGTCGGGATTCATGTTGCTCCATTGCTTACGCGGCTTTCTTTGTGGTTGCCCGCTCAGATCCCAAATAGGAATTAATTCCGAGAACGGAATTGTGCACGTCTTCGCCCAAAACCGGCGCGGCCAGCGGGTTCTGAACGCGCCATGACAGGGTGACGTGCCGATCGAAAGGCATCATCAGATCGAGAACTGAGCGCAGCAGGCCGGCCTTTTCGCCGGCTTGAAATGAGCGGAAGGCATCGAGTGTTACCGGACCGATCGTCAAGGCTATGCCGGCTATGCCGGCCATGCGATCGCCAACGATTGCATCCACTCCGAGCTTGCTTGCTGCCGAGCCCAACCGGGTCCAGAGCGGTTGCGCAATTCTGGCGAAATGCGGGAGCGATTTGATCTCGAATAGCGGCAGATCCAGCAGTAAGCCGAGCGCGAAGCGGATGCCGTGAAGCGTTCCGGCGAGTGCCTGCAGACTCGGCAACAGCACCGCAAGCGGATACCACAGCGGAGGCGGCCAGCGCTCCGGGGCCAGGCCGAATAGCGAAATCCAGCGCGCGCAATCCTCCGGCCGGCCGGGTTGGATGTCGAGCAGGGTGGCGCCTTCGCGCAGCCAATTCTTCGCTTTTTGTATTGGATCATCGATGGGCTCGAGCAGCTCAGCGGTTCCGGGCGCCGATTCATCACCGCGATCCCACATGCCAAGGGGCAGATGATCTAAGAAGGTGGCACCCGCGACGAAAAGAGTGATCCTGTCGCCGGGCGAGAGCGTAGCCCCGGGCTCCGGCGCCTGATCCACTATCCAGTGCGTTGGGTAGCCGAGTCCGGCCATCTTCACGCTGATGCGCGCGGGCTCGAATCCCGCATCACTCAGGCTGGAGAGGGCCGAGCCGACAGTGTGGCGGAAGGCGTGGGTGCCGCCCTTGAAGTCCGGCATTGGCCGACCGTGACTCGTCATAACCAGCGCGTCCTCACGCGCAATTCAAGGCCATACATGACACGCCCAGCCAAAAAGGCAGTCAGTTCCTGTTCAAGAAAGCGCGATTCTACATCGGGTTCGGTGAAATCATCGCGATCCAACACTATGGTGATGGCTTGAACCCGCTGCAGTCCGCGCGGGCTGCGCAGGGCAGCCGTTTCGGTTTCAACTTCAAGTATTCGGCGATCGAAAGTGCGTACGGCAGATCTCAGATCTTCGCGCGTAACAATGCGATCACGCGATAACAGCGCGCCATGAAAGCGGAGCTGAGCGTGTTCGAAGTTCTCCTGGTCCGAGCCGCCGGCTGCCGATGTCGGGTTCACTGCGATAACTGCTTTGAGGTTGTCGCCCGATTCGAACGTTTGTGTGCGTCCGGGTCCAACGCTGTTTCCGAGCGATCCGGTGGTAACCAGCATCCGGAGATTCGCATAGCGTTCCGGTTGCCCGTCTGCAAGCAGCCCGGGGCGCAGATCGATGCGGCCATTGCGAATCGCGTAGCGCCCGACCGCCGGGTCGGCGATGGGCTGCATGTCGCTGCAGTAGGCATTTCCAGATTCGCCGATAACCGACAAGGGGGCGACCAGGTGCTTCGCCGCACCTGCTTCACTGCTCACGGGAACCGACGTTCCATGCTTATCGAAATAGATTGTTTGATTGGTGCACTCGATGTTTGATGCAGTCGTTGCATTCGGCACGATTCCGGCGATCAACCGCTGCATTCCGGAGCAGTGTTTTGGCAGCGGGATGCGCACCCATGCGCGCAGCTGATCGAATAACTTACCGGTGTTCCGCCCGAAGATCTTTTGCAGCGCGGGCTCGAGGCGCGGGGGGATTGCACAAGTGAAACGCCGGTCGGGAGGAATCTCCGGAAAGATGAAAGTTCGGGAACCGTAGAAGCCCCCGATCTGCGCCAACTGTTTCGGGTCGCGTACGCCGTCGGGTGCATCGAGAAGCCAATGCAATTGCCGCGCCGCGCCGCTCATCGCAGCGGGCCGCAGCAAGCCAGCCGAGGACAAAGCACCCTCGCCATCCATCAGGCACCATGGCTCCCATTCGAGAGCATTTTGGAGGTGTTTGCCGTCCGGAGTGATGTCGAAAAACAGGCTGTGTCTACTGAGGTGCTCGGGCGTCAGATGGTCGAAGGCTAAATAGAGCGCGGGATTGGGTCCCAAATTGACCCGGACCGGATCGAGCGCCGGGCGTACGGCTTGCATTCGCTCCTCGAGGCTAGCCGGCGCGGCGAGCTGTAACGCGCCGCTCTCGTAGGCAGCAATGAGTGCCACTTGTGCAGGTGACACATTTACGGGAACATCCGTACGGAAGACGACACGCTCTCCAGTTGCTGTTGTCCCGGTGAGCGGTGTGCCGGCGTTCACGAACTGTAGTCCAGAGCCGGTGATGAATCGCACGACCGTTTGCGCTGGGCGGGCGGACCGCCGCTCGATACCGAGTCCAGCAATCAGCTCATCCAGCAGGGCGAGACGAATTCGTCCGGTATCTGCGTACAGAGTCTCCAGCTGCTGCGCAAACGTACGAAACAGAACCGACAGCACAGGATCCACAGCCTGAACGTGTATGCCGTAATCGGCAACGCGGCGCTGGAAGTCAGCGTGAAGTTTGTGATCGATATCAATCGCACTAACCGCGGGCTGCGACATGGGTCCCATCCTAATCGGAAGAGCGAATAGTCAAACAAAAGGTGGGCTTCTGCTCGCCATCAGTGGTCAGAGTAACCTCGAAACTATCGCTGCCAGGGGCGGGAGCAGGATTTCGGATGATCCGCTCTACCCTGTAGGCCACAATGCCGAGGTCGTCAAATGCGGCGTTTGCCTGTTCGACAGCGGCGCGGGTTAGCTCCGGCCGGGTTCTCGCCCGCTCAAATAGATCGCGCAAACCGAAGTGAGGCGATCCCGCCCAAGATCCACTCGGAGTGGAGGCCATCACGCGGAAGAGCTGCAAAATGGCCTCCGGTTCATCGACCCTTTCCAGGAATGCGCCGTGCAAACGCAGCGGAAACGCGATGCTAGAGATAAGTCACCTCAGTTGCTGAATGCGATGTCCTGGAAGTTCTTCTGGTTCAGAACGGGCTCGATGTCGAGGATCAGCATGTGATTCAGGTTTGGCTTGCCATCGGTGGCGAGACCCGCGTCCGTACCAGCCGGATTGCAAGTATGGAAACCGCTGATCCAGCCTTTGAATTTATAGCTGCACAGAGCGTCCTCGTGCGACTCGTCCTTCCAGTATTCAAGCTTCACGTCCTTGACCTTGTCTCTGGTTGCGACTTTGGCAAGCTCAAACAGCTTGCTGACGGTTCCAAACGGTATGTTCTTGTCGTCGTGAAAATCAGCGACAACTTTAATGCTTGTTTTCAGGCTGCCCATTTGGGGCATGCCGGTGCGATCCTTTGCAGTCTCGAAGACGACCGAAACTTCCATTGCGTCAAATTTGGTTCCGTCAATCGTGCATGTGCTTCGGTATGGTGATGCGGCCATGGGTATCTCCTAATTACTCAGCTTCACGTCAGTAAAATGCTCTTGATTCAGTACGGGCTCGAGGTCGAGTATGAGCAGGTGGTTGACCTGAGGCGCAAGTCCCTGAAAGGATTTGCCGCTTCCGTTCCCGCCACCAGTCCCGGCGGTTCGTGTTGCGTCCGACGGATTGCAAGTTTCGAACCGGCTAACCCAGCCCTTGAAGCCATAACTGCAAAGCGCGTCCTGCTTGGAATCGTCTTTCCAGTACTCGATTTTAATGTCCTTGATTTTGTCGCGTGAAACCACGTTAGCTAAATCGAAGAACTTCTTCAGCGAGCCGAACGGCAGGTTCTGTTCATCGTGGAAATCCGCCCACACGCGAATCTCGCTGCCCAGTGTGCCCATCTGCGGCATACCGGTCTTGTCTTTCTCGGTTGAAAATCGGACACTACTGGAAACGGCATCGAATTTCGTGCCATCAATTGTTACAGTGCATCGGTATGGTGCTGCCATGCCTTTACCTCCTTCGTTTACTATGCATATGTTTGGCGGACTTTTCGAGCCGCCTTAGTATTTCTAAAAGCCTTCGAATAGCGCCTCTGACTCGATATGCAAGTTGGGAGCCAAATGAGCCTTGCGCATTCGCTACTTTTTTTCGTCGGACTTCTTGAACTCCGGAACGTCGATTTTTAGCACGAATGTTTCGGCGGGCCCGGTTGGCATAACCGTCAAAGTAATATCGCAGATGCCCTGCATGCGCTTGTTCGAATCCTTGTCGACGAACAGTTCGTAGCCGAGGATTGTGCCCTGCTCGACTTGTTGATCAAGCAGCCGCTTCAACGGCGCCTCGATCTGCTCGTCCATAAAATCGCGCGTCAGCACCTGACCCGCAACCTGCAGCAGATAATGCCGGCAACAACGTTCGAGATAGCGCAGGATTCGATAGGAGGTGAAGAACTTGAGAACACCGAAGGGATCGTCCGCCTGCGTTCGGCACCCGAAGAAGCACAAGTGGTTATCGGCATCGCGCACTATGGGCACTAACTGGCGCTCCATGCTCAGGTGTTCCATTTCGCCGATGAGCGGCTCAATGCGGCACTTTTCACTTCCGGCAATTTGGCCGAAACGCGAGCCGACCGGTCCTTGAGCGATTCCGATCTGGTCGTCCGTGCGCGCCACGGCTCCGGCGAAGACAAGCGATGGCGGGCCGTAAAGGTCGTCACCGCCGTCCACGTTCTTCTCAAACCAGTGGGAAGGCCGCAATTGAAGGTATCCCATCGTGCAGACATCGGCCGCGGCCCGGTCTTCGGGCCTCTTCAGGAATTCGTACTTGCCACCCGGCAGGAAATTACGCTCCACATTCTTGAAAGACTTTTCGTCGTCGAGGTCGCCCACCAGCATCATGCCCCAGGTATTCGCGAGATCCTCAAACTTTTCGCGAACCGGCTGTGGATAGTAGCCGGGAATGACCAAGTTGCAGATATCGTCGCGGAAATTGAAGTTGTCGTTGCGGCTACGGACGAAGGTTTCGATGGCGGCCAGGTTCATACTGAACACATCCTTCATCGCCTTCGCGTCCGCGTTCCAGAGATAGAGTTCCACGGGCTTGCGAACCTTGCCGTCGGGCACCTTGCTGTTTTCAAAGAAGAGCATCAGCTCGCGATAGCTACGCTCAATAGGCCGAATCTGCTGAAACACCTGCGCCAGCAATTCGTCGCGTATTCCCTCGGCCTGGTCGATCTGAGCCTGCAGCTTCTTGAGCGTGGTTTCGTACGAGTCGTCGGCACTCAGCAGATTTTCAAAATTCGTAATGTTAGTGAGAAACTCGCCGGCGGTTTGCGGCGTGAAAATGGTTGAGATATCGCGAGTTTCGTCGATCAGGGCCGGATGCAGGTCGGCGAAAATGTCCTGGAGAAGTTCGCGCGCCGGGTTCTCGGCAAGAATTTCGGCTGTGGTTCTTGTCTTTGTTGCAGAAGCGGTTTCGGGCATAACCTATCTTCCTTCCTTTTGGGCGACCTTTTGCAATTCAGCCCGCAGCTGGCCGAGAGCCGTGATGATTTCCCGCCGTTGCGCTTCGTTCCCCCAAGCGCGACGCACGGTGGGTAATTTCCAGCGGTCTTTCAGCCGATAAAGCAGGTCGATGTTATTCTTCAAATCCGCGACATCATTGCGAAGATACTGTACCTCGCCCTCAGGTGTGCGAATCTCGTGTTTTTTCTGCAGATTCTCCGGATCGAAGTCCTTGACATTGCGAAAGCGGAGCTCTGCTTTGAATTCCGTTTCCTCAGGGCCCGCGTATCCCTTGAAGCTGAGTTTTGGGGCGAACTTGGCAAAGGCGTCATTGACGTCCTCTACCTTTGTTGGCTCCTCGCGCTCGGAAGCAACTTCTTTCCCGATTCGCTCGGGTGTCATCGGCATTACGACTGCGCATGTCGATGTGGGGACTTTGCGAACCGCAGGCGTGACCCCTTTTCGAATAACTTTAATTACCGGCATGTGTTTTTCTTGTGCAGGTTAACACCCGCCCTCCTTCGATCGAATGGAGCTGCGCGCGCAGCGATTCCAGCAACACTTAGTAGTCCCGCTCCAATCTTGTCTTGGAAAAATCTGTCCGCGGCTGCACGATCGTCGCGTCGGCCGGCGTTCTGGTCTGTCCAGGAACGTGCTGACCAGGGGACGTAAAGCCTGGCGGGGGCCGCCGCTTCGGGCCTGATCTGGACGGCGGGGCTTGCCACCGGGCAAGCTCTTCGCTGAGTCCGCTGTATTGGTCGGGCCACACGAGGCGCGGGACCCAGAACCAAAGCAGGACCAGCAGCAACACGAGTCCGGCAAAGACCAGAATGGGCCGCAGCACGGAGAGCCAGTTCACGCCCGGCTGAACGCTCTGTTGAAACAGCGCCTGCCGCTCCTCGCTTGTGCATTTTCCGGCAAACAGGGGAAATCCGATCTCCGGCGCGACCCATGCCGTCGGGTCGGATGCCAATGAGCGACCGGGGGCAATGGCCATTTTAGCTGAAATATGCAACGTGTGGCCTGCAAGTGAGGCCCGATCAGGCCACCGCGCCGAGTTAAATGTTACAGTAATACGGCTGTTGAGCAGGGTGCGCGCGATCATGAACGTCCGCTTCAACGTTTCCGCGTCAGGCGCCATGTATAGCTTTGTGCTCATGCTGCGCAAAGCGGCTTCGTCGATCTGCGACGGATCACCAAAGCCTATTCCAATCACCTGAGTACCCGACGCTCGAACCTTACTCGTTAGGTTTTTCAGCGCGGCAGGACCGTCCAGCAGTCCGGGATCGTCACCGCGCAAGATTTCATTGCGGCCATCCGTCATGATGACCAGCAGTACCTCCGGTCCGCCCGGCGTCGATTCTAGCGTGGATGCATGCCGCGAAAGGACATCGAGCCCCGCCGAGACAGCCGAGTACAGCGCCGTATTGTTCCGAGGGGACGGCCGTGGAAGCCCGTTGACTTCGTCCAGTGCCTGCTGCCTGGAAGAAGAGAAGCGGGAGCCCAGTATCGTCGGTTCGACGTTGTGGCTTTCAAAAGGCACGATTGCGACCTGGTCGACGCCGTCCTGGAACTCGTCGATGAATTGCATCAGGGCGGATTTGGCGGCAGCGAATCGGGTCTGCCCATTCGCGAGCTTCTCGTTCATGCTGCCAGAGATGTCGACCAGCACTAAAACTACGCGGCCCCGAACCGCAGTCCGCGTATCTTGGCCCGCCGCATAGAAAGGCTTCACCGGCTCCCCGTCGATCAGCACGGTCATGTTCTTTGCGAGTGCGTTTTCGGGAGGCAGTTGTACGACCGCCGGCGCTCCCTTAGCATTCACGATGTTAAGCTTCGCCCGGAAACACGGGTTCGTGCCGGCAGGCTCGCAATCGAGCATCCGTATTGTGTCCGCAAACTCAAGACGGGCGGCCTCCGATTGGGCGCGAGCCAGTGAGGCGCAGCAGCCCGCCGCTAGGGAAATAAGCGCCAAAGCCGAGCGAACCTTCACAAGTCTGGCCTCACCCGTTTGCCGTTCCTTTGCTCCCGATCTGGAAGCGCAGGGCAGTGCGGCCTATAAGGATATCATCCTGGTCCCGCAGTTCTTGCGATCTTGTCACGGTCTTCCCGCGAACGCGCAGCACGTAGCGCGCCACGCCCGCTTCGCCAGCGGTATCGGGATGCCTTGCGATATGAAATCTGCCCTCACGTCCAAACAGAATCGCGTGCCGGGCCGCAATCGTCGCATCCGGAATGAAGACCTGGACGGCCGGACTATATGCCGTCTTGGCCACATCCTGGGCGCGGCTGCCGACCACGTAGGAATCCCCCTGCTGGACCTCCCATTGCTTCCGGCGCCGTCCGAATTTGCTTTGCGCACGAGCGTCGCCGCTTGATACGAACTCCAGAACACCATCTCTCAACAAAATCGGCGCAAGCGTAATGCCAAAACAGATACCGACTCCAACGAACACGAAACCGAGCGCTTGCGACAGGTCGGGGACCTGTGTGCCGAGTCCGGCGAACACAAGACCGCCTATAGCCCCGCCCGCCAGTCCACCCGTGAATGCGTGCACCACACGAAGACGGTTTACTTTTGCCCAGCGTAGCCCCAATCCCAGGCCAATGCACGAGCCAGTCAGCATCCATGAGATCAGACGAGCAATCGTTGGAACGGTTGACCCGAGATTAGTACGAATCGGAATCTGCGCGAGGCCTGCGGCCGCACCCGCGACAAGGCCGATAATGCTTCCCGAAATAATCCAGCGCGGCTGCGGCTGTGTACCCGACCATTTGTCCGTGAATGCAACGGTCAAGCCGCCAATCAGAGTCCCCAAAACTATTGAGGCCACTAGATCGGGGAGCCAGGCCTCCGCATGAGCGCCCAGAATCCCAGAAATTAATACCGTAACGGCCCATGCCGCGAGGCCTGCCATTCCGCCGACGAGCGACATGAAATACAGCGTTTGGTTCAAACTCATGCGCTCTTCCAGGATGAGGTGCTAGTTTATCACTGGACAAGTGCTTGTCAACTCGCGCATGATAACGAACGCGGAGCTCTGAACGTGAGCGACTATTCGCGGCTTGAAGGCACAGATTTTCCGGTTAGGCTTACACGGCAGCTCACGGTCGCCATTATCGGCGTGGGCGCTCTCGGAAACGCCGTGACCCAAATTCTGTGCCTGAACGGAATACGCGAGCTTTTGGTCGTGGACCCTGACAGCGTGCAACCTTCTGATCTCAGCCGGTCGGTGTTCTTCAGGCATCCCGGAAGCCTTGGGTGCAATAAGGCGGAAGCGCTCGCGGCGGCGGCCGCTCCGTTCTTCCCGGACACTTCGGTCAGGGCATTCGCGACCGAAGTCGCCGATATGAGCAGAGTCGCGCTGGGCGCGGCTTCGCTGTGGTTTAGTTGCGTAGACAGTTTGATGGCGCGCCTTGAAATCGCCTATCTTGCTACTTTGCTGCGAATTCCGGTGATTGATGGCGCCCTTGGTTCAGATGCCTCACGCGGGCGGGTGAGCTGGTTTCCTTGCGATGCCGCCTGCTTTTCGTGTCTATTGCCGCGCAGCGTTCGGGCAAGACTGGTTTCAAACTGGGAGAGCCACGCCTCACCTTGTGGTGCTTTGGACGAGCGAAGGTCATTCCCGAGTACGCCTTCCGTTGCGGCGGCTGTGGCGGGGATGCAGGTGGAACTCGGACTCCGCAGCTTCTTCGAGCAACGTCCAGACTCGATCACGGCGCGTCTTTGGACGGGACCGGGGCTTCGCCTCGAGGTTGTTTCGAACGGGGTTTCCGAGCTCTGCCCCTTCCATTGGGATCGCAAGATCGAAATGCTTGCCGTATCTGATTCGACCGAAAGCGTGTCTCAGTTTCTAAGCGCCCGGGCCGCGGACGCCTTTTCCGATCCCTACCTGTTGCTGCCATGGCCACTGTGCGTGCGAGCGCAGTGCAACGCCTGTGGAAGCATATGCGAGCCCTTCTGCCGGGCCGGTCTCGTCGCGCGGCGCGCCGTTTGCAAGTCCTGTGGGTGCGCCGCTCTACGCGGCATCCAATCCATTCGCGGAATCGCTATTCGAAGTCCTTGGGCGGGCCGCTCGCTCTGTGATCTTGGTATATCTGAAGGGTCGGCGATGGTTGGCGATTCGCGGAGTGCTCTATGAGCGTCAGGTCACTGGTTCCGGCACTTGCTTTTGTATTTCTGGCTGCGCTCTGCGAATTGTTCGGCGCGTTCTGGTCGCCGTGGGCAGCCGTTGTCGTCGCCCTTACGTTGGGCCCGGCGTTCATCAGCCTGATCCGTGTGCTGCACTTCGAGGATCTTCCATTATGGGCAACTGCCACGTTTCCCGCGCTGGGAACGTTGCTGGGCGCGGCCGTCGCCGTTTCGGGTCTGAAAACGACAGCGGGTCTCTTACTTGCTCCCTTACTCACCGCCGGCGGGTCGCTCGCCTGGACAGGGGCGCGACGTATAAATTCGAAGCGTTGTAGTTTGTGCAGCGCGCGGCTCGGGAGCACGCTTGCCTTCCAGTGTCCCCGCTGCGGATTGCTGGCTTGTGAAGCGCGATGTTGGACGGCAGAATTCGTGCGCTGTCGCCTTTGCGTCCAGAACGAAGTGCCTGTCTTTACTCCCGACGCCCGCTGGTGGGACAGGCAGCTGGGAGCACGTTTCGAGCACGGAGTGTGCCAGTATTGTCATGCTGCTGCCTCCGAACGCGACCTACGCGCATGCCGCCGGTGTGGCCGTCCTCAATGCAGAGATTGTTGGGATCACCTCAACGGGCAGTGTACTCGCTGTCAATGGATCATTCCGGATCTCCCCAAAGCGCTTAGAGGATTTCTAGAGGAACCCCGAGTCGTGACCAGTTCGGGCGGCCGGGGCTCGCACGGTTAACTCATGCCCAAATATCAGATCTACTTTGAAACCGTTCGCGGCGAGACCAAATACAACGTCGACATCGATGAGGACGAAACGCTCGATCAGGTGCTCGACGAGATCCTGTATGACCTTCGCGAACGAGGAGACATCCTGCAGGGGGACGGCTCGCCGCTGGTGACCTGGAGCGGGAAAGCCCTCGACTTCGGAGTGCCGCTTCCAAATCAGGGGATTCGCCCAAATGACGTTCTTCGTGTCGCGACGATAGCCATTAACGGATAACGCATTCGCAGAAAAGATAATGCGATCTATCCGTGAGCGGCGAGTCGAAAGCGAATGGCACACACTGTTGAAGATCGTCTCGCATAACGTAGGCGTGGTCACAGTTCTGGGGCGGAATTCGATCGCGGGGGTTGACCGGTTCCAAATCGAACTGCGCCGTTCCGGCGGGCTCCTGAGGGTTAACGGCGTGCCGGCCGAAGTGGACACTTACGGCGCGGCCATCGAGTTTCCCGATTTCTTCCCGGCGGTACCAATGCAGGTGTTTTTGCCCCGTCCGCTTCTTCATCCTAACGTTCAGCCGGTCACCGGATTCGTCTGTCTGTGGGACCAAACCTCGCCGGGCGACAGCGTTATCGAAGCGCTCCAGCGATTGCAATTGATCGCGTCGTGGAAGATGTTCAATGACTCGCCCGATCACCTGATGCAACCCGAGGCCTTCGACCTCTATCCTTCGAGGCAGGCGCTGCACATCGAGCGAATCCGGCTACCTGAACATCTGCTGGACGTGCGAAGCTCGCGTACCGCTATTCCGAGCCAAATGCGGCGAAGGCTCTCGTAGAGGCGGACCCCAGATCGCCTGCGCCGCACCCCAGCTGGCCACGCTAAACCTGCGCCACACCTATTTCTGGTCCCAATGGAAGTTCACGACCCGAACTTCCTTGTTGCCGACGAAACCGAACTTTCCAGCGCTAAGACCTGCCAGAGCGTCTTGCGGAACGACGCCGACAGTGTCGCCGCCGATCTTCACTACTATGTGATCCGGCCGGCACTCCAGGTGGACGGAATAGTCCGTCTCCTTGGTTACGGGAGCGCTCAACACCTTAATGCGCTGACCGTGTTTATCTACCGTGACAGTTATGCGGTTCTCTGTTAAGTCATAGCGGATCTCACCGCTGCCGCCTTCCACGAAGTTCGTCACCCAAATCAGCCGGCGCTTTCTGGCAAATCCGCCTTCACTCAACAGTGCCTGAAATTGGACATCCGCAGGACCATTGCGCCCTAAGAATGCATCGGCTCTGCGCAGCAAATACCAACCATTGGGCGACTCTAAGTGCCACACGCCGCTGCCCCACAACCGGTCCATAGGGTCGCCCGTGAGCGATACGCGAGAAAGCGTCAGATCGAGCGAGCCTTCCTCACCAGGCTTGACAGCGACGTTTTTCTTGCTCGTGACGTAATCAGGACCAGCGTTGGCACTAAATTCGTACTCGCCTGCCGGGAGGGTCAATTGTCCAGTGTTCACGGTCTGGGGATTTTGCTCTCCGACCTTCATGTAAGTGATAACGCTCTCCGGGGGAAACCGCTTCAAATTCACAGTGCCAGGAGCGAGCTGCAGCTCTGGCACCTTGACTTCAGCGTTTTCGCCGTTGCCCACGTTTACCGAACCGTGCCACGGCTTATAGCGCCTTCCGTGTACTTCGATGTCGTGATTCCCGGGGGAGCTTTCTTTAATGATTACTTCTCCATCCGGATTGGTCGCGATCGGGGCTCCGCCGTCAATTGAGACGTAAACTCCCGGCACGGCATGAATGCGCAGAGACGCGGCCCCAACTCCGCGCGTGAGATCGAACGCGACGGTTTGCGTTTGACCCTTGGTGAGCGTTACGGTCTGATCCGCCGGTCTCTCGAACCCATCTTTCGTTACGTGGACCACAAAGCTGCGCGCGCGCGCGTTCGCGAAAATTGCTTTGCCGTCCTTGATTTCTCCGCGACGGTATTCGTTCCCGTTAAGCAGAAGCACCACCGTGGCCCCGTCCTGATTGGCAGTCACCACGAGCGTTCCGATGTTCGGGTCCGCCTCCAACTGCGCTGTTACTGTGCGCCAGGGCCCGGTCTCGATGGTCCGTTTTTTAGCATCTTTGCCGTCGCCCACCAGGATCTCGGTCGCACCTTCAGGCGAATCGGCCAAATCGAGACCAGTCGAGGTCAGGGTTCCTAGCAGCCGGTCCCCTATTCTTACTGGCACGCCGGCAGGCGAACTGCTGTAGATTTTCGTGGCAGAGCCAAAGTTGCTGACCAGCAGCGGCGTCATCTCGCGGGCGGTGATGTCGGATATCACCGGAAGCCCATCTGGGTCGACGTGCACTTTGAAAGACATGTGGCTGGCGCGGTTCATCTCGATACGTACTGTATGGTCGCCGGGCGTTAACGGCAGTTGCGGCTGACCGTCCCTTACTTCCTCTGGAGGATCGCTGTCCAGGAACACGTTGCAGCTGCCGACAATCCGGAGCAATGGATTTTCCGGGAGAAGGGTCAAATTCAACTGCAGCGGCTTGTTAGGGCTCACTTCAAACCGCTGCGAGAGCGTGCGATACCCGGGCTTGCTCGCCTCTATGGTGTGCGGCCCCAGCGATTCGCTCAGCTTCAAACCGGCACTGCTAGCGATGTGCTTGCCATCGATAGAGATCTCCGCACCATTCGGGCGTGCACTTATCGCAACCTGGACGGGGCTAGGTTTCATCGGCTGTCCAGGCTTGACGGGGCGACGGGGGAGCCACATGGCAATTCCTATGGTTGCTGCGACCGCCAAGGCTGATCCGATGACGATCCCATAACGCCGCGAACCGCTGCGTAGACGCGGCGTTTTCTCGGGCGGCACGAATTGTGTCCATACCGTTCTAAGCCGATGCGGGAATCTGGGCTTCTTGACCTTTATTTTTAGTGGTTCGCCGACCGCGGGCCCCCGCTGTTCGTGTTCGTCTGCGGCGGCTTCCCTCTCGTCTGGAACCGCAATCGCTGCCTGGTTGTTTTCACCCGGCGCCAGTGCGTGAACCCGGTCGCGACCCGCAAGGGCGGTTTCAAGCCGCCTGCGCGCAGAGTGCACTACGCCTTTCACTTCGTCATCGTCGGCGTACTCAGTCACATAACGGTCGAGCCGGCGCTCATACTGTTCTCGGCGATCCGCGCCCATGTCCGACGTATTGTCCAGCTCACGATCCAAGCGCCGTACATTTTCAAGGTCTCGCCTCCGGAGGTCCTGGAGGGTCCGGCGCAGCGAGCTCTGCAATTGCAGAAGCCGGTTTTCGCCGGGATAGCTTTTCAAAGCCCCACTGACCGCTTCCCTCGCTTCGCGCGCACGTCCTTCCGCTTGCAGCTCCCGCGCTTTGTTAATGATGGCGTCGATGTCCTCGGTGCGGCGCTGCTCCGCGAGGAGCCGGGAAAGACTCTTAGCCAGCGCGTGGCCTGGCTCAATCTCGATAGCCTGGCTCAGCAGATCACCCGCACGCGAAGGATCTGAATCCAGCAGCCGCCGTCCCTGCTCAACCAGGGTCTCTAGCAGCAGATCCCGAACCTGGTTGTTGGATCCGTCCAGGTCGAAGGCTTCCCGCAATGCAGCCAGACCTGTCTCAAATTCACCTCGCTCGCAGGCTGTCCGTCCGGTTTCGAGCAAAGACTGCGCGCGTTCATGCCGGTCCAACTCCTGCTGCGCCAGACGCTCGAGCTGAATGAGTTCCTGATCTGCCGGAAACTCCTCCTGCGCCATGTGATTGAGTTCGAGCGCGCGTTCGTAATCGCCGCTGGCGAGCATCTGGTCAATTTGCTCAACCCACCGGGCCTTCGCCTCCTGACGCCGGCTCTTGTCGCGCCTGCGGTTGAGGCGTTCCATTTCGACCGGCAGGCCCGGAAACCGAGGGTAGATGCTCTGCAAGATCTCCCACTGCGCGATTGCTTCGGTAAATTGCTCGTTTTCTTCGTAGGTGCGAGCACGGCTCACGATGGTGCTCACCATATCGCATTTGTCGCGCGCGTTCTGAAGAGCACGCTCGAAGTGCACCTCGCCCGGGTTGTCGGCGACGGCTTCCTCAAGAATGTTGACGCGCCGCTCCAGATCCGGCTCGGCTTCCACGCGCCGGTCCGTTTCAGCGATTCGCGCCGAGATGAACTGTCGCTGTTTCTCCTCGATCCCTACCTTCAGCGCCTTGAACGAGGTATCGAGCGGATGTTTCGCGAGCTTCTCATTGCAGATCGCGAGCGCCTGTGCAAAGCGCCCATCGTCCAGCAGGCGTTTCGCTTCATTCCAGGCGTTCTTCACCGAGTCGTGTTCGGAGCGAATTTTGTCGTAAAAGCGCTGGTAGGCTGCCGTCCGCGCGGTGTCGGGCGCTCGTTTGTCTATCTCTAGCACGCGCTCGAGTTTGCTGAGCGCCGAGCTGATATCGCCGTTTCTTTCGGCTTGAACCGCGGCGTCATAAAGCCGTTCTTTTTCTTCACGGCTGCGTAGATAGATTTGCTCCATCCGCTCGACTTCACTGAGCAGTTGAGTCGCTTTGGCCTCTCTCGGACGCAGCTCAAGAATGCGTTTCAGGGCCTCCCGGGCGGGATCGAAGGCCCTGTTTTCGACATGCGTCCGTGCGATCGCCAGCCATCCGTCGACATCCTGATCCGTTCGCTTCGTCTCAATGCGCGCTTTTAGCGCCAGCGCTTCGGTGTTCTTGGGATCGAGTTGCAGTGCCTCGTCGATCTTCTGAAATGCGATCTGATATTCGCGCTCCTCGACCCGGCTGCGCGCGGTTTCAATCAGTTGGGAGGTTCGCCGCTGGATAATGCGATGCTCGATGCTCCCCCGGAGTTCCGAGATGTCCTTGTCTAAATGCCCCTCAGACTCCAGTTCCGCCACAATCTCCCCGGCGAAATCATAGTCCTTTTTGTTAAAGGCTTCCCGAGCGCGTTCCAGTCTCGGGCGGATACGCGCGGGGTTGAAAATCTCGATCTGCTCGCCCCGAAACGCCTTTTGCAGAATGTCGCTGAACTCTCGCGCCGAGCGAAATCGCTGCAGCGGATTCTTTGCCGTCGCTTTGTGAATCGTCTGGCTTAGCGGGAGCGCGATTTCCGGGTTGAGCTCATGAACGGGCGGCGGAATGTAGTGCAGAATGGCCTCGGCCACCTCGCCTTCGGTCGGGCGCTCAAACGGACGGCAACGGGTCAGGGTCTCATAAAATACCACTGCGGCTGAAAAGATGTCTGATGCGGCGGTTAGGCCCTTCATCTCGATCTGCTCCGGCGACATGTAGATCAATGTCCCCTTACGCCCGATGGTATGGCTCGTGTCAACACGATGCGCCACGCCAAAATCAATGATTTTGACCGAGTCATCCTCCATCACAAAAATATTGCTCGGCTTCAAATCGCGGTGGATTAGGCCGCGTTCATGGGCGGCATGCAACCCACGGCAAGTCTGGCAGAAGATATCCATGCACCGTTCCGGATTCAACCTGGAACTGGAAGTGCGGATTAGTTTTTCCAGCGTGACACCCGGAAGCAGCGGCATCACGAGGTAGGGTTTCGTGCCCCCCTCGTCCTCGAGTTGACCTACATCGAAGATTTCAATGATGTTCGGGTGAATCAGTCCGGCCAGATCCTCGCACTCCTTCTGGAATAGCTGCGCCGCCCGGGGATCAGTCAGATCCAGCAAGGTCTTGAGCGCGACTGAGCGCTTCATGACGCGGTCGTAGGCTTTATAGACCACGCCCATGCCGCCGCGCGCGATCACTTCCTTGATTTCGTACCGCGATTTTACCCGCATTGCCATGATGTCAGTGGACTTCCATCCAGGATATGCCTAAGTGAAGCAAGATTTCGGACAAACCACTCCCCGCGAGTTGCAATACCAGTGCCAACCTGGGCGCAGCTCGCAAACTTCCGGTGAGCTGTCCTCGAAACATGACGAGCTAACGAGAAATTGGAGTACATGCACACGGTAAACGTTCTACTTACGAAGCAATCCAACGGAGTGCACAGTCCCTTACGTGCCTGTATCACGCAGCAAAAAGGTACGTTTATCAGGAGTTAGGCCAATCCAAGGCCCTCCATTTGAGCGGGGTGTACTTAATGTTCTTCGAGCCTAACTCCCGCAGAACCAGATCGCAGCATCCCTGTGGTGGAAATCTATGCCACTTCGATCCTGGCATTAGACCGCTCCGGGTCGACAGCCGGCTTCCGTCTCTGCTGTACCTGAAGCAGGCGGCGAACCCCTCGATTGACCCAGCTGGCCGGGCATCCGATCTTTCGGTAACTGGCTTTTCAGTCATTGAGCGCTAGCGATTGAGTTTATTTGAACCCGTCAAACCTCGCTTAAATGAAATGGCGGAGAGAGTGGGATTCGAACTCTGACGACCCCAATAGAAGCTGCAAGTTGCAGATTCCGTGCTGCCGCTGATGCCGTCGCTGCCATAATTCCCGTGCCGCATTGCCCACCATTGCCCACGGGAACGATGGTGGCAACGTTTTTCGTCTACTTAGGTAATGCCACACTCGACACGAATGCGGGTTTGCATGACGAGCAATTTCAGTTCGAATGGGACGAAGCCAAAGCTGCTGCGAATGCCACGCAAGCACGGCGTCTCATTCGATGTTGCGCCTACGGTCTTCAACGATCCCCACCTGCGTACGGTCGCGGATCTGAGCCGGATGCACCAACACGCTCCGCGAACCGGAGCTGTCGGAAGCCCAAGATAAAAGAATGTGTATACAAGCTGCACCTCGCTCCGCGCCACCGCCGCTACGCTGTTGCTCGATTCCCGGGTCGCCGGCGAGCTGCCCCCGAGGGCGCCCCCGGCACAAAGTGCCGCCGTAAAACCGGTCTGTCAATAACCGGGGCAAATGAACATGCCTCGCTAGCGATTTTGCCGGCAGGCAGGGCTTTTTTTCGCTCGGCGAGCAGATCTAATGAAAAGTAGTTTTCTTGAACAGGGCACCGTTCGAGGCTTCCTTCACCTACCCGATGGACCGCTTACGGATCGCAGAGATGCGGTCTGCCCTTCCGCTCATCATCGCGCCGGCAATATTAGGTCCTTTATGACAGTTGCAGTGCAACGTCTACCGGTTTGTGATCAATTTGCAAAAGACTAAAAGCCCGCGGCGGGATGTTACGACCGGCATGGAGTGTAAACGGGCGGTCTACTTCGTTTTAGCTTTGAGCGTCTCGAAAGCGTGGAACTCGGCTTGTGCGAGTTGGGGATGCCCTTGCTTTGCGTAGAGGCGCGCCAGACGGTAATGCGCTTTGGCGAACCCGGGTTGCAGCCTCACGGTTCGCTGGTATTCGCGAACTGCATCGCCCGGCTGCGATTCGTCTTCGTACAGCAGGCCCAATTCGTAATGTGCTTCAGCCCAAGCCGGGTCTAACTTGATTGCTTTGAGCAGGAATCCCTGGGCTTGAGCTTTAGCCGTTGGAGAGGCAGTCGCGACGGTTCTTCTTCCGAGGCTGAGAGCGTAATAGTAGTTGGCCGCAGCGTTATTCGGATACTCGCGCGCGAAGAGCGCGAGACGCCTGTCGACTTCGTTCGCTTTCGTGGGCGCGGCATCGTACATCTTTCCGAGGAAATCGAAGGCTCTGGTGTCCTTGGGATCCAGGTCGACAGCGCGGCAGAGGGCGTCTATAGCGGAGTCGTACTGGCCGAGAGAATAATACGCAACGCCCATCGCGACTTGCAGCTTGGCAGATTGCGAGTATTTCCGGGTAGCGAATTCGAGAACTTTCCTGGCGGGCTCGAAGCCGCGGTGAAGCAGAAGCTCGCTCGCGAGATCGAACAGATTCTTTTCAGATGGGTCCATGCGCGCGGCGGTTTCATATTGCTCCGCGGACGGTTGTGGATGACCTTCTTTCTCTTCGACCTCACCGAGCAAGTTGTGAAGCTCCGCAGTTTCGCGGCGCTGAAGCAGCGCGTTCACGACTTGACGGCAGTCTTCTGGTGAACCAATTTCAAGGTATGCGAGCGCGAGGTCATAGGCGTTATCGTAGTCGGCCGGGTTAGCTGCGTAGGCTCGCCGAAGATAGGGAACGGCCGCTTTGAAATCGCCTTTACCGATGTAGAATTCGCCCTGATGACGATCTTCCTGAGCGATAGCTGTTAGCGGCAAAACGCCGAGAACAACGAGCGCGAGGTGGCAACCCATCGCACAGCAAGCTTACCAATAAAACTTGAGAGCGAACTGAAGCTCACGCGCATCGTTCGGCGCGTCGCGGGTGGAGGTAATTCGGGCGAAGTTCACCGTATCGAGATAGTTGAGACTTCCGGGCAGCGCGAACGAAGGCGTATTCGTGAGATTGAAGGACTCGGCGCGAAATTCAAAGCGCATTGTCTCGGTGACAGGGAATTGCTTGAAGATGGAGAAGTCGAGCCGTCGTATGGGCGGGCCGGTCACTTGGGTGGGTCCGCCGCCGAGCGGCAGGATATTGCTCTGGCCGACTTGTGTGACAGATGGCGGCGTGGCGAAGGCCGCGGGGTTATAGAACTGCTGGACATTGTGCGGACCGCCGTAAGGATTCGCGCTTGTATCGAGCGCATAGCAGCCCGTTCCGGCGCCGGTGGATGTGGCGCAATTGATGGTTTGGGGTTGACCGTCGTCGAGCGTCAGGATGAAGTTGGTCGACCAGCCGCCAAGAAAGAAATCGGTGTAACGATTCGAACTGCTGAACTGCCTTCCTTTTCCATAAGGCAAGTCATAAGTGCCGCTCGCTGAGAAAGCGTTGCGGATATCAAAAGCAGCGAGGCCGTAGTCGTATTGAATGCCGACGCCAGGGATATCAGGCGCACGGTAACCCTGCGTTCCTCCGCCGCTCAGCAGATCGCCGGCATCGGTAAGCGTTTTCGAAAACGTGTAGGAGACCAGTGTGGTGAGACCTTTTGAGAAGCGGTGCTGGTACTTGGTCTGCAAGGCGTGGTAATTAGCCGTTCCAATAGTGGCGGCATAGGAAGAGCCGCGCGCGAAATCGGGGAATGGAACGTAGTTCTGGGGGTTGTATCCGAGCGGCAGAAGAACACTTTGGTTATTGGTGCTGGCGAATGACTCGAGATGGCGGCTCAGAGACGCTACGTAACCCGCCGAGACAACGTCGCTATTACTAAGCTGGTATTCCAGCGTCAAGTTGTAACTCTGGACGTAAGGCGTCTGGTAATGGAACTGAATGCCACGCAAGTTCAGGCCGGACGCATTTACAGCTGTCGGGTTCAAGGGAACGCTGGAGAGGCCGTTCTCGAGCGTGGCGATGGTGCCGTTCGGATAATAGTTCGGCGAGACGGCGTTAGCGGCCGGGAAGTTGAAGGTGTATTGGAAGGGATAGTTGTAGCCGAGACTGGGATAACCACCACGATTTTCAAATGCGCCGTAGAAAATGCCGTACCCGCCCCGCACAACCAGACGCTGTGTCGCCTGATAGGCAAATCCGAAGCGCGGGGCGAAGTTATCCTTTTGCACGATGCTAAGTCCGGAACCATAAGCGTTGGTGTAATTCAAAGCGATGCCGCTTTGCGTGAGCAGTTGCGTGAAGCTGGGAGAGAGCGGCGGACCGTTTATCCGGTTGGCTGGGATGATGTATTCGGCCCCGGCGCCAGGATTACCAGGAACGAAGTTGGCCTGAGCTCCGTAGCGCTCTCCGGTGGGGCTAAACCAGTCCCAGCGCAGCCCAAGGTTCAGGGTGAGCCTGCTAGTGATTTTCCAATCGTCCTGAAAGTAAGCGCCGTAATAGGAGCGCTGGGCCGCAACATCGCCAAAGTTCGAGGCGTTGACGTTATTGGCTCCGCCGAGGAGCGTGCCACCAAGACCCGGGGCGGCGGCAGGGCTCAACAGGAATTGCGCGCGCCCGGTGCTTGCATCCGTCAGGTTGACGATGGAGGTGTAAGTGCCGTTAAAGTCAAATTCCCCGCGTGAATATGGAGGGGCGGTCCAGGGGAAGTAGATAGATTGCGCTTCGAAGCCGCCCTTGAAGGCGTGCGTGTGGTACACCTTGTTGAGATTTTCAGTGAACTGCGTGGTGTTGCTGTAGCGATCGCTAATAAGCCATTCGGCGGAACCGAGCTGGCTCAAGCCGCCGATACCGAGATAGGGCAAGCCTCCATTGCCGGGAAGCTGCGGAACACCCTGGATGCCGAACTGAGCGGGGATGTTGGAGGTGTTATCGCCGTAGGGTTGCAGACGCGACGTGTGCTCGCGGTTGAAGCCGACGCGAGCTTCATTCACCAGTGTCGGCGAGAAAGAGTGCGTATAACTGAGCGCGGCACCCTGGGTATCTACCTGCTGGTTGCCATCTCCGAAACCGCCGCCGTCCGCATAACCAGTGAACGGGCCGGGAAGAAAGCTCGGGTTCTGAGACCAGCTATAGCGGCCAAAGATAGAGTCCTTCGGAGAGATGTTTGCGTCGATGCGGATGTCGAATTGATTCACATTGTTGAACGAGTTCCGGTTGATGTTGAAGTTGTTGATATAACCGCCCTGGGTGGGAGCGGGCATCAGGTTCAGCAGGTTGACCGCATTCTGATCGAGCCGATTGGCCGGAATGATATTTCCTGGAAATGGCGAACGAACATACTGCCCATTGCCGATGCTGCGGGTGGTTGAGGGATCGAAGATGGTGCCGAGCGGATAGGAATTGCCGAGCGCATCCTTCAAGCTGCCGGACTGGAGGGCGATGAGATCGGAGAAGTTTGTATAACCGCTATTCCGTTCGAGTTGGGTAGGCACGCTATTGCCGGTCTCAGGAACGCCCTGGCGAATACGCGTTCCTTCATAGTCGGCAAAAAAGAAGAGCTTGTTCTTGATGATGCGGCCACCGCCCGCGCCGCCGAACTGGTTTTGCTTGAAGGAGCCTTTGGGCTGTGAGTTGGCGTTCTGGAAGAAATCGGCGGCATCGAGCGCGTCGTTGCGAAGAAATTCCCACACAGCGCCGTGGAACTGATTCGCGCCCGACTTGATGCTGGCGTTGAGAACTGCGCCGCCGGCGCGGCCGAACTCAGCACTGAAGGTGCTGGTTTGCAGACGAAATTCGCTGATCGCATCGACCGGCGGCCGGATGACGTAAGCCGCCCCGTTTAGAAAGTCGACGTCGTTGGTATTGTTATCGATCCCATCGAGCATGTAGTTGTTCTGAGCGGGACGGGTACCGTTGGCGGTAAACCAGCCGTTAGCATTCAGGCCGCGACCCTCGGGCTGACCGACAGTAGCGCCGGGAACGAGGCGAGCGAGGAAGGTGTAATTGCGCCCGTTCAAGGGGAGATTATTCACTTGCTGCTGTTCGATGACCTGCCCGACGGAACCATTTTCTGTTTGCAAAATAGGCGCCTGTCCGGTGACCTCGATTTCACTCGTCACCTGACCGAGAGCGAGATCGAAGTCGATGACAAGGCGTTGCTGGATGTCGAGCTTCAATCCGGAACGCACTTCTTTTTTAAAGCCGGGATGTTCCGCTTCGACTGTATAGGCGCCGATCTTCAGCGCGCTGAAGGCGTAGGTGCCTGAGGGAGCACTGACAGTGGTTTGAGTGGAAGAGGTATCTTCGCTGCGAACCGTGATCGTAGCGCCGGGAACGACGGCGCCGGTGTTATCGCGCACGGTGCCAACGATGGCCCCTGTATCGACTTGGGCGCGAAGAGCCGAAGCGAGTGCAAAGAGGTTGAACACAAGAGCGAAGGGGCGAATAGTTCGCGTGAACGACATGGTGCAGTGTCCTTTCCCGAAGCGGCAACAAGACGTGCGGCAATGGCGAAATCTATCACAACTTGTAGGTTCTGTCAACGTACACGGAACCTTAACAGATTCTTGCGGTTTTTTGGGGCTATATTTGGATTATTGCCTACGGCGCTATCGGTATCGTACACGTGATACTGCCCGCCAGCCCGGCCATCAAAGGAATACACTTTGATCAATGAGCGGCTCTGCCGATAAACGCGATCCAGCCAGTCCTCCCGGCATTAAGGACATCGCGAAAGCTTTGGGGGTTTCGATCGGGACCGTGGACCGGGCTTTGCACGGCCGGCCGGGAATTAACCCGATGACCAGAGCCAAAGTGCTCAAGATGGTCCAGACAATGGGGTACCAGCCAAACTTTGCGGCGCGGCACCTGAAACTGCAGCGGAAGCTGCGTATCTCGGTGCATCTGCCGCGGCAAATCGCGTGCTTTTTCGATGCGGTGCGGGAGGGAATTGCGGAGGCTGCAAAGCCTTTCCAATCCACGATCGAGCTGCAGTTTCGCGCTTATCCACGGCTCGGGGAGGGCGACCTGGAGTTGTTTGCCGAGACATTGCGGGACAACACGAACGGGATTATCGTGACACCGGCTCATCCGGCGGACTTGAAGCCCTGGATTCGGAAAGCGGCAAGAGCGCACATTCCGGTTGTATGCGTGGCGACCGATGCTCCTGGAACGGAGCGGCTGACGGCAGTCTCGGCGGACGCATTCACGAGCGGCGCGATGGTGGCGGAATTACTGGGCAGAGCGGGATCCAGCGCGAAATCGGTCCTGATCGTCACTGGCGATTTGAGCGTTGTAGACCATGCCGAAAAGGTCAAGGGGTTTCAGGACTTCGCCGGAAGCGTGAGTCGCGCCGTCAAATTGGCCGGGGTGGTCGAGGCGCACGACGATCCGAAGAAGGCGCTGCATATGACTCGCGAGTTTCTGGCCACCCATCCAAAGGTGGGAGCAGTCTATGTAACCACCGCCAACTCGATGCCGGTGCTCGAAGTTTTGGAAGACACGGGCCGGCTCGGGCGCACTACGGTGATTACCACGGATTTATTTCCCGCGCTGGCTCCTTACATTCGCGACGGAAAGGTCTTCGGAACCATTTACCAGCGGCCGAAATCGCAAGGCAGGACAGCTTTTCAGGCGCTCTATCAGTTTCTGGTACAAGGCACCTGTCCGGCGCTGCGGCACAGGATTCCGCCGCACCTGGTGCTACGCAGCAACCTGGACGTGTTCATGGAGATGCTGCCGGCGGACCGCGACGATGCGATATCGGGAGCAGGCGGATTTTGGCAACGGGAGAGTGCGCATACCCGGACGAAAGGCTTCGAAAGTGGTTGACAGTTTCGGAGCGTTCGTGGTGTACTAAAGCCGTTAACGTTAACGCCCGCCCAGCGCGGGATTCGTGGCATGAGCCGTATCCACCTCCCTACCGCACCGGACACACAAGCGGGTCCGGTGAAAGCGTGGTCCCAAGCCGTCGACATACTGACATACGAACCGGGGCCGCCCGACCGCAATCCAATGTTTTTGGAGAAGCGTGTCTACCAGGGCAGTAGCGGGCGCGTGTACCCGTTGCCGTTTACCGATCGTATTGCCGTTGAGCCTCGCAGCCGCACTTGGCAGGCTTTGCACCTAGAGAACGAATACCTGCGACTGATGATTTTGCCTGAGATCGGCGGCCGCATCCACATCGGATTGGACAAAACGAACGGCTACGATTTTTTCTATCGCCAAAACGTGATTAAACCGGCGCTGGTTGGATTGGCGGGTCCCTGGATTTCGGGCGGTGTGGAGTTCAATTGGCCTCAGCATCACCGGCCCGCCACCTTTATGCCGGTGGATTGGACGATCGAAGAATCGGCAGACGGTGCGCGAACAATCTGGTGCAGCGATCACGATCCGTTGAGCCGGATGAAAGGGATGCACGGAGTGTGCCTTTATCCGGGCCGCGGTTACGTGGAAGTAAAAGTCCGGCTGTATAATCGAACGCCATTGGCGCAGACATTTCTGTGGTGGGCGAACGTGGCGACGCGTGTTCACGAGCAGTACCAGTCTTTCTTTCCTCCGGACGTGCACTTCGTGGCGGATCACGCGAAGCGCGCGGTAAGCGAATTTCCGCTGTGCCGGGGAAAGTATTACGGCATCGACTACAGGTCCCGAGCGCGTAACGGCGTTCCGGCCGATCAGATGCCGCGCAGATTTGTGCCGCCCGGTACGTACGCGGCGAATAATCTGAGCTGGTACGCAAACATTCCCGTACCTACAAGTTACATGGCAAGTGGATCGCATGCAGATTTCTGCGGCGGATACGATCATGGGCGTGAAGCTGGAACGATCCATGTAGCCAACCACCATATCTCGCCGGGCAAGAAACAGTGGACGTGGGGCAATCACGAGTTTGGCTATGCCTGGGACCGCAACCTGACGGATGAGGACGGCCCTTATGTCGAGCTGATGGCCGGCGTTTACACGGATAATCAACCTGATTTTTCGTTTCTCGCGCCTGGCGAGACGAAGACATTCAGCCAGTTCTGGTATCCGATCCAGAGGATGGGACCTGCCCACAAGGCCAACAAGGAGGCTGCGCTAAATTTCAATGTTGAAGCGGGAGTGGCGCGCGTGGCTGCGTCAACGACAAGATCACACGCGGGCGCGCGAATGGAACTGAGGCGGCGCGGTGAGGAATTTTGTGAATGGGTCGGCAACGTGGGGCCCGGAATTCCGCTTCTGGCAGAAGCCGCTGTTCCCCTAAACGCCGCAGCGGATGAGTTCGAGGTGCGGATTGTTGCGAACGGAAATCGTGAACTCATTCGATACCAACCGGAAGCGCCCCGCGAGTATGTGAGTCCGGAGCCGGCAAGCGAGCCGCTGCATCCGCACGAGATTACCAGTAACGATGAGCTTTACCTGACTGGTGTTCATTTGGAACAATACCGGCACGCGACCCGTTCCCCCGAAACCTACTGGCAAGAGGCGTTGAGGCGAGATCCGGGAGATGCACGTTCCAACCATGCAATCGGGCTTTGGCACTTGCGGCGCGGCGAATTTCGCCAGGCTGAGCAGTTCCTTCGCAGATCAATCGAAAGACTCGCACTGCGCAATCCAAATCCGTATGACGGAGAGCCGCAGTACAGCCTGGGGCTGGCGCTTCGCCTTGCCGGCCGCCAAGAAGAGGCATATGGCGCCTTCTACAAAGCTGTCTGGGACGGGCGCTGGCGCTCGCCCGGCTATTTCGCACTCGCGGAGATCGACACAGCGCGAGGAGCACTTGAGAGCGCCCTGGAGCATCTCACGCTTTGCCTGCGAACGAATGCGGATCACACCCAGGCTCGCAGCCTGAGCGTAGCCGTCTTGCGAAGATTGGGCAGAGTAGCGGAGGCAGAAGCGCTGCTGAGTGAGACGCTCGCGCTCGATCCGTTAGACTGCTGGGCCAGGCATTTAAATAGCGATGAATTCCGGAATAATCAGGCGCGTCTCGATGTGGCATTCGATCTGCTGCGTAGCGGATTGTTTGCCGAAGCGGCCGAACTGCTCGAAACGGCCGACTTGTCTACGCGAGATGGCTCCGCGCCCATGATGCTTTACACGATTGGCTATCTCTTCTCACTGAGTGGCGACACGGAGCGAGCGAAGATGGCGCGCGAGCGGGCGGCGGAAGCACCGCCGGATTACTGCTTTCCAAGCCGTCTAGGGGAGCTACTTGTCCTGGAGGCGGCTTTGGAGGAGAACGGAGCCGATGCGCGCGCACACTACTATCTCGGCAACTGGCTGTATGACCGGCGCCGGCATGAAGAAGCAATTGAGCACTGGGAGCGCGCGGCCGCGCTCGAGGACACAAATGCTGTCGTGTGGAGAAATCTGGGCATCGCCTATTTCAATATCCGGAGCGACGGAGCCAAGGCGGCTTTAGCATTTGAACGCGCTGTAGGAGCGCAGCCCTCGGACGCGCGTCTGCGCTACGAACGCGACCAGCTTTGGAAACTGGTTGCGGTCTCGCCGGTGGACCGGTTGGCTGAGTTGAAGAATAGCCTGGAGCTGGTGCGGCAACGAGATGATTTGACAATCGAACTGGCAGCTCTTTACAACCAGACTGGAGAGTCTCGCGAAGCAGCGAAGGTGATGGAGAACCGGCGCTTTCAACCCTGGGAAGGGGGCGAGGCTGTAGTCCTCGGGCAATATGTTCGTACACAACTCGCCCTCGGCCGGGCTGCGCTGGAGTGCGGCAACACTACTCAGGCGCGCGCGTGCATTTCGGCGACGCTCGAACCCCCTGAACGGCTTGGGGAAGCGTGGCATCTACTGGCGAACCGAGGTAACGTCTACTACTGGCTAGGCGTGGTCTGCGAATCCGAAGATGACACGCGGCAGGCTCGTGATTGGTGGCGGAAGGCGGCTGCGAGTGCGGGGGATTTTCAGGAGATGAGCGTCCGGCCCTACTCCGAGATGACCTACTATAGCGCTCTGGCACATAGACGTCTGGGAAGAAATGATGAAGCAAAAGAACTGCTGCGCGACCTGCTGCGCTATGCGCGGGCGCTGGCCCGAAGCGAGGCGGGGATCGACTACTTCGCGACTTCCCTGCCCGCGATGCTATTGTTCAACGATGATCCGCAGAGGCGATCAAGAATCGCGGCGCTGTTTTTAGAAGCTCAAGCCTCAATCGGGCTTGGTTTTGAACGGCGGGGGCGACGGCTCATCGACAAAGTGTTGGAAATGGAGCCAAGTCACCCGATGGCGGCAGACCTGATGGCGGAGCTTCACACGGAAGCCGCTTTGGCAAATCGCGCCAGAACGAAGGTATCCATTTGATACAAAGCGGAAGCGGCACCACCCACAGCCTTGCAACTGCTGTTCACCTTCACTCACGATATGTGTGGGTTATCTCGGCCGTGGCGGCTATGGGCGGCCTGCTGTTCGGTTATGACTGGGTGGTAATCGGAGGGGCCAAGCCGTTCTACGAGGCGTATTTCCGGTTGGACTCACAGGAGCTGATCGGATGGGCGAATAGCTGCGCGCTGATTGGCTGCCTGGCTGGATCGATTCTCTCAGGCGCAATCAGCGATCGGTTGGGACGGAAGAAGCTGCTCATCCTTTCGGCGTTACTTTTTGCACTTTCGTCGATTTTGACAGGCTGGGCTCACTCATTTGCGATGTTCATCACGTGGCGAATGCTCGGGGGCGTTGCGATCGGCATTGCGTCGAACGTCTCGCCAACTTACATCGCCGAGGTAAGTCCAGCAGAGTGGCGCGGACGGCTAGTCTCGTTAAATCAACTCACGATTGTGGGTGGGATCCTCGCAGCGCAGGTGGTGAACTGGTTCATTGCACGGCAGGTTCCGCGCGGCGCAACAGCGGAACAGATTGCTGCTTCGTGGAACGGACAGTTCGGCTGGAGGTGGATGTTTACGGCGGTGGCGGTGCCCGCATTCATTTTCTTTCTCAGCTCACTCGTGCTGCCTGAGAGCCCGCGCTGGCTGGTAAAAAGAGGTAGGGCCGAACCAGCGCGCCGGATACTGAGCAGGATTGGCGACCAGCGCTACGCAGACGATACGCTCAAAGAAATCGAGCGATCCATAGCCGCGGAATCCGAAAGCAATTTGAAGAGGTCCGAGCTGTTCGCGCCGCGAGTTCGGAGCATCCTCGTTATAGGGATTGTTCTGGCCGTGTTGCAGCAATGGAGTGGCATTAACGTGATCTTCAACTACGCCGAGGAGGTTTACCGCAACGCGGGTTTTGGCGTGAGCGATGTGATGTTCAACATTGTGATTACGGGGACTATCAACCTGGTCTTTACGCTGGCCGCGCTCGGTTTGGTAGACCGGTTTGGGCGCCGGCCCCTGATGTTATTCGGCTGCGCGGGGATCGGGCTTTCGCATCTGCTGATTGGCATCGCTTACCTGGCGCATATTGGAGGCGTGTGGCTGCTCATCTTCACGCTGGCGGCGATCGGATGTTTTGCCATGTCGCTCGGACCTGTTACCTGGGTGCTGATCTCGGAGATCTTTCCCAATCGCATCCGCGGAGCGGCCGTTTCTATCGCGGTTTCGGCACTCTGGATGGCTTCGTTCATTTTGACTTTCACATTTCCTATCATTCTGCACGCCTTTGGCTCGGGCGCAACGTTCTGGTTATACGCCGGGATCTGCTTCGCCGGGTTTATCTTTACTTGGTTTCGCGTTCCGGAGACAAAAGGGCGAACCCTCGAGGAGATTGAGGAGCAACTAACGAGATGAGGTAGTCGCGCCCAGATGTCTATGGTTAAGACAAAAAGCTTAATGTGCTGCGTGGTTTTTCTGATTGCGGTCCCGGTTTTGCAAGGTGTCGACCAGGCGATTATTCTCGACGGGCATGCGACCGGACGCGTTTACGAAGGAGTAGGCGCGTTGAGCGCCGGGGCGTCTTCGCGACTGCTGGTCGACTATCCAGAGCCTTACCGTTCTCAAATTCTAGACTACCTGTTTAAGCCGGGTTACGGAGCCGCGCTACAACATTTAAAAGTTGAGATCGGCGGCGACGTCAACTCGACGGATGGCTCCGAGCCGAGCCACATGCGTTCACGCAACGATCACGACTATGAACGAGGTTACGAGTGGTCGCTGATAGAGGAAGCTCGCAAGCGTAACCCGAAGATCATCCTGGATTCGCTGGCCTGGGGCGCTCCGGGCTGGATTGGCAACGGTCAATTCTATTCGGCTGATATGGCGAACTACGTGGCCGATTTCATCAAAGGCGCGAAGCGAGTTCACAATTTGGATATTACTTATACCGGCGTGTGGAATGAGCGGCCCTACGCTCCGGCGTATGTGAAACTCCTGCATCGAACTTTATTGAGGCAAGGCATTCAGGCCAAGATCGTTTGCTGCGACGATTACCACGGCGACAAGCAGTTCGAAGTGATCGGAGCGATGGATAAAGATCCGGAACTGGCAGCCTCGGTCGCGGCGGTTGGCGTTCACTACCCGCGCGGCAACGCCATCGAGAAATATACGACAACTCCGGGAGTGAAAGAGAGCGGGAAGATTCTCTGGTCGAGCGAGGATCAGCCGAACGACGGCGGCGGCCCAATTCTCTCGCGCGACTGGAAGGTGGGGGGACGCCGGCTCGCTCAGATCTACAACCGAAACTATTTGCAAGGGGCTTTCACAAAGACCGAGATCTGGAGCCCGATCACCTCTTATTTTGAAAATCTCGCGGCGCCGCACTCGGGCTTGATGTACGCCAACACGCCGTGGTCGGGCCATTTCGATGTGCAAGGCGCTATTTGGGCTACTGCACATACCACGCAATTCGCGCAGCCCGGCTGGCAATATATCGATTCTGCTTCGGGCTTTCTCCCTGGCGATTCCGGAACGTACGTGGCTTTGAAGTCGCCGCAGTCAAATGACTGGAGCGTTGTGCTGGAAACGATTGAAGCACGTGAACCGCAACAGATCCGGTTCCAAATCGCAGGGGGCCTTTCGGCAGGTACGGTGCATATCTGGGAAACAAACTCAGAGAAGACGTTTGCGCATGTGGCTGACATGAAGCCGGAGGGCAACGCGTTCAGCTATCGCTTCGAGACGGACTCCCTCTATTCGCTGACGACCACCACCGGACAAGGCAAAGGCGTAGCGCAACCACCGCCCGATAAACCGTTCCCAATGCCCTACTCAGAGGATTTCGAGCATACGGCGATGACCCGCGCGCCCAAGTATCTTGCCGATCAGGATGGCGCGTTTGAGGTCCACCGGTGCCAGCAGAGAACCGGCCATTGTCTGGAGCAGGTGATCACGCAAAAGCCGATCCCGTGGGGGCCGCTGCCGAATCCATTCACGCTTACGGGCGATTCGAGCTGGACCGATTACCGCGTCAGCGCGGATGTTTTACCTATAGATTCAAGCATGGCCGCGATTCTTGGACGGATCGACTCTGCGGACGTATTTCGCGATGAGAAGGCGCTGTGGCCAAGCGGGTATATTTTTCAAATGGGAAAGGATGGCAGTTGGAGCCTGATTTCGGGAGCTTTCAAAGCTCCTGTCCGGAACATCGCCTCGGGCCGTGCGCCTGTAAAGGCAGGTTGGCAGCGACTCGGGCTACAATTTGATGGCGACGAGATCACTGCAACGATAAACGGCAAAAGGGTAGCGACGGTTCACAATTCGGCTCATAAGGCGGGCATGTTCGGGATCGGAACAGATTGGGACCGCGCTCAATTCGACAACCTCAGTGTTGCTCATTGAGCCGACGAAGTAGTTGGCGCCGAGCGGGCGCTCGCGTTTCAGCCTTCGCTTTTCCGGCCCGTTTCGGACGGAGGAACGGCTCTTACTTGGGCCATGAGCAGATAGTCCGTATGGTCAGGGAGACGGGTCGGGTGTGGCAAGTACGACTGGGCATCCTACCGCCAAGGCCATTGGTCAGCATCCGCGGCGTGGCAAGAGGCGCCAAAATCGCGTCGTGTCCCTGGTGTGCAGAAATGCGCGCTTGTGCGTCGACCGGCCCAAGAATCGGACGGGCTGGCCAGTTGCCGACTTCGCGGGGAACCGCGGAGAGAGTGCAGCGGTTCGTTTTGTTACCCCCGGGTACATTTTGTCAGCTGTAAGTAGTTAATTCTAATATGGCGGAGAGAGTGGGATTCGAACCCACGTTAGAGTTTCCCCTAAACACGCTTTCCAAGCGTGCGCCTTCAACCACTCGGCCATCTCTCCTGATTCGGGGAACGACACAGCGAATCCTAGTAAGAAGCCGCTTCTATCCAGTGCCGCCGTCGCGTGCTTGCGCGAGGGCGGGGTTCAGAAAACGCCTTCAGTCTACCATCTCAATGCGCGCTTGAAGGATTAAGCCAGATCGAACTTCTGATGGTGCAGCGTTGGATCGCCGGTCACCAGCACCGGGCGCTTGAGAATCTCCTCCAGCTCCTCCAAATACTGATTGTCGCTGGCTTTCAAAACCTTGGCCACTTCAGGGTGAACTCGCAGCATGACATCGTTACCCTCGATGGCGCGGGAAATTTTTTGGGCTTCGATGAGAATTTCGCTAATCACAGTCTGCACGCTTTTCACGTAACCGGCGCCTTCGCAATAGGGGCAGGGCGAGCAGAGCGTACGCTCCAGGCTTTGCTTCACGCGCTTGCGAGTGATCGCGACCAAGCCGAAATCATTGAATTGAAGAATTTTGTAAGGCGCCTTATCGGCCCGCATCGCCTCTTCTAGCGCCTGCATAACCTTCTGCCGGTTCTTACGCTCGTCCATGTCGATGAAATCGACCACGATGATGCCGCCGAGATCGCGCAGCCGTATCTGCCGGACAATCTCCTTCACGGCTTCGGTATTGGTTTTTACGATCGTGTCTTCCAGCCGGTTCGACTTGCCGACGTACTTGCCGGTGTTGATATCGATCGCGACCAGCGCCTCGGTCTGGTTTATGACGATGTATCCGCCGGATTTCAGCCAGACCTTGGGGCGTAATGCCTTCTCCAGCTCCTGTGTAATGTTGAAGGCGTCGAAGATGGGCGTCGACCGCGTGTACATCTTAACGCGATTCACCAGCGCCGGCTGAAAGCGCTGCATGAACGTAACCACATTTTCGTAAAGATCTTCGTTGTCTACCCAGATCGCCTTGAATTCGTCCGTGACCTGGTCGCGCAGAATACGTTGCACGATATCCAGGTCGTAATGCAACAGAGCTGGCGCGGGTTTCTTTTCCGCTTTCTGCCGGATATCGAGCCACAGGTTGTACAAAAAATTCATGTCGGCGGCTATCTCGTCCTCAGGGACGCCTTCTCCCGCCGTCCTCACGATGAAGCCACCAGTGGTGCCGGGACGATGCGCCTGCAGAATCCGCTTCAGACGCTGGCGCTCGTCGTCGCTAGCCACTTTACGCGAAACGCCCAGATGACCGACGCTGGGCATGAACACGACGTAACGGCCAGGCAGAGCAATATGCGAAGTGATGCGCGCGCCTTTTTGCCCCAAAGGCTCCTTGGCAATCTGAACGATAATCTCCTGCCCGGGCTTGAGCAGGTCGGAGATGGAAGGGTATGTTCGCTCCGGCGTCTCGACGGCGCGATCTTCTCGTTCGCGTTGCGGTTCGGCGCGTACCTCGGGAGCTAAAGCCGCGCCGGTTCCTGCTGCTACGACACTTGGGATCGATTCCACTCCGAGCGGCCCGGGCGAGACTTCCTGATCCAGCGTGGAAAAGCGATTGCCACCACGGCGTCTGCGCATGCGCCGGGAGAGCCGGTGCATATAGCGCCCCCCTTGTTCACGAACCGAGGCCGTTTGAGCCTGCCCTTGCGGGTTGGAGGATACCGCCGCTTCGCCGGGCTCTGCCGCGAGTTCACCTTCCTCTTCGGAAGACTCTCTCTCGCGGTCGAGCAGCGGCTCGTCCATTCCCGTGAGCCCTTCACGAATCGCAAGAACCTCGTATTCATCGAGCGCGATTCCTCCCCGGTTTGGAAATCGCGCGTCGCTTGGTTCCAGCTGCTCTTCGGGAAAAACCGGCTCGAGTCCGCCGCGCATATCCATTTGCGATTCATTCCGTGGAGCCGGGTCTTCGATAGAACGAACAGATTCGCTGTCCGGCTCTCCAGAAATCTGTTGATCGTCAGAAGGTTGTTCCGGGATGTCTTGTTGCACTTCCACGATCTTCTCCTCGACAGCCTCTGGAGAAGAATCCTCATCATGATGCGAGAAGACCTTATCGGTTAGCGCAATTTCTTCTGCCTCTTCGGCGAGTTCCTCCTCGCTTGCAGCATCCTCGTCCCCGGTTTCCGACGCGGCGCCGGCATCGCCGTATTCCGTATCTGGCTCGTCGCTCTCTTTTAGCTGTTCCGTTCGCGATTCCACCGGGCCCGTACCGGCTGGCGCATTACGATACTTAGCGAGCGATTCCCCGGGCAGCAGGAGAACCTCGGCGCCTGGATCCGCTATGTCGTTTTCGTCTGCTCCGGCCTCGCGCACTTCCTGCCGCGGTTGTGCTCCGCTCGTCCCTGGTTGAGCGTACTTGTTATCGGGGAAACCGCTGCTCCTGGGTCTGCGCCGCCGCGACCTCCTTCCCCGGCGATCACCGCGAATCCCCCGCTCTGAATTTGAGTCAGCAGCTTGCACTTCGGCGCGTTCTGCGGCAGCCGGGTAGTCAACACCCGCCGGTACCGCGGCCCTGTCCTCAACTGGGTTCGTCGCGCTAAGCCCTTCTAGCTCTTCCTTGGGGGCCCCCGGCACCTCTTGCCTCGCCAGAACGGGTCGTTCGATCTCTCGCCGCTCGTTCTCCCGTCGCTCTGTAGTAGAGCCCCGGTTCCCGTTCCGATCGCGCCGGTCACCTCTATCGGGCCGCTCGGATCGGTCGCTTCGTTCGGGTCTTTCAACGCGCTCACTGCGCTCGACGCGTTCGGGCCGGTTCGGTTTCTCATCCGTAACCGTATCGATATCCTCGTTTTCCTCGAAGAAATCGGAAACATACAAAAAGGTGTCCCGCTCCAACCCCAAATCGACGAACGCCGACTGCATGCCTGGCAGCACGCGGGTCACTTTCCCCTTATGAATACTTCCCGCGAGTGAATACTCGTTCTCTCGCTGGAAGTAAACCTCGACCAATTGGTCGTCCTCTAAAATCGCTACTTTCGTCTCGTGGCGATTGGATCCAATCACCAGTTCTTTACTCATTGATCACCGCCTCAAATGGGGCTGATCGAGGAACTGGAAACATCGAGTTGCACTGCGCCGAACAATTGCGACGAAGAAACCGTCCGCCAAAAAACTGTTGCCCTACGCGATTGGAGATTTACTCTAAACATCCGCGCTTTGGATACATACCCAAAGTCCTGCAATTAGCGATTTCGCCTGCAATTCGAAGCTCTCTGTCCCCTCAACCCGACTCTTTCTATAGCCGGAGCGGCCCTCTTAAGAGCCAGCTCTAATTCACAAACCTTCGTAGCCTAACGCTGTTCACTAAGCCCAGCATCAGGAAAATGGACCAGGTGTTAGACCCCCCGGAACTCATCAGCGGAAGGGGAATGCCAGTGATGGGCATGCGCCCCACCACCATCCCCACGTTGACTAACACATGAAATAACAACAGCGCGGCTACTCCCATACAGATATACATACCTGCTCTGTCCGTAGCCGTTTGCGCATTCTGCACCACCTGCATAATGAGCAGGAAATACAAGACCAGCGCGATCACAATACCGACAAACCCATGCTCTTCGGCAAACGAGGAAAAGATAAAATCCGTTTGCGGCACCGGCAGAAACCCCAAGTGCGTTTGTGAGCTCTCCTTAGCGCCGCGGCCCCACATGCCGCCGTTCCCAACAGCGATTCTTGACTGGATCACCTGAAAGCCAGTTCCCTTCGGATCGCGGTCAGGATAAATAAAGCTGACCAGCCTATCCTTCTGATAAGGCTTAAGAAAATGATACCCGATCGGCAATGTAACCACGAGTACGCCGGTAATTAGAAGCAGGTATTTCCAGCGCAACCCGGCCATCAAAACGCCACAGATCAGGATCGGCAGGTAAGTGAGAGAAGTCCCAAGATCCGGCTCCTTCATAACGAGAAGCATGGGCAGCGCAGTCAGACCGGCCAGCCTGGCAAGATCCTTCCACTCGAGCTCATCTGCTTGAAAATCGGTCAGGTACCTGGCAACAGCGAGAATCAGAACGATCTTCACAAATTCGGACGTTTGGAGCGTAAACCCACCGACTTTGATCCAGCGGGTGGAACCGAAGACTTTGTTGCCGGCGAAAGCGGTGGCGAGAAGGAGCACCACCGCGCCGGCATAAAGATAGAAGACCCGACCCAGCAGGGCATGATAATCAATGCTGGCCGCGGCCCACATGATCGCTAGGCCCGTAAGCACCCAGATGATCTGTTTCCACCAGGCGTCCTGCCACTTAGTGGCGGCAGTCGCGCTGTAAATTTGCAGAATGCCAAGTCCGCAAAGCGCCAGCGTAACAATCGTGAGCGGCCAGTCTAACTCCCTGATCGAGCGATAGGTCACCACTACTCGAGGGAACTCCCCGCAGGCAGCAAGTCGAGACTTGCAAATACCGGAAGCGAGAAAAGCGCCCGGGGCTCTAGCTTTTTCAGAGCAGCACTCTGTAATCCGCCGTTCTTTTCGCGGGCTTTCTTATCGAAGTAAGCTTTCAGCACGTCCCGCACGATGGGAACGGCATTGTAGCTTTCCTCCCCGTTTTCAAAGAGCGCAACGACTGCGATTTCAGGCTTGTCCATCGGAGCGAATCCGACAAACCACACGTTGTTGGCCAGTGAACTTCTCATCTTGGCTCCTTTGGTGAACTCGCTCGCCGCTACCTGGGCGGTGCCGGTCTTGCCGCAGACTTTCACGTCAGGCAAATAAGCCGCGCGCCCTGTGCCGCCTTCGTTGACAACCCCGTACATGCCCGAGATCACCTGCTTCAAGTTGTCCGGATTGAAATTTCCTTCGCGCATCAGGACCGGAGCTTGATCGCTTACCAGGTGCGGCTTGTACCAGCGGCCTCCCACTCCCAATCCCGAGAGTGCGGCCGCGATTTGCAAAGGAGACACCGTCACCGCGCCCTGGCCGATAGCCACCGAGATGGTTTCGCCCGCGTACCACTTCTGTCTGGACAGGCGCAACTTCCACTTCGTGGATGGCATCGTCCCCTGCGTTTCATTCGGCAGATCGACGCCGGTTTTATGCCCGATACCCGCCAGTTCTGCGTAATGCGCGATCCGGTCGATTCCTAGACGATTGCCGACGTTATAAAAGTAAACGTCGCACGACTGCGAGATGGCGCGGTGCAACGAAATGGTTCCGTGGCCGTGCTTCAAATGACAGGCGAAATAGTGGCCGTAGAAGGATGCCCCGCCCGGACAATGAAATTCCGTCTCATCGTCGATCACGCCTGATTCGAGACCGGCGATCGCCATGATCGGCTTGAAGGTAGAGCCCGGCGCGAGTTGAGCCTGTATGGCACGGTTCAGCAGAGGTTTGTGCGGATCGTTTGCGATCTGGCTCCAATCTTTCTGGCTAATGCGGCCGGTAAACCTGTTTGCATCGAAGGTCGGCCGGCTGACCATCGCCAGGATTTCGCCGGTTCTCGGATCCAGAGCGACAACTGCGCCGCGATTGTCCTGCATGGCCAGTTCGGCAACGGCTTCCAAATCTAAATCGAGGGTCGTGCGAAGATCCTTGCCCGGCACGGCTTCCTGTGCATTCTCCACCTGGCGCTCGCGCCCCATATTGTCGACCAGCACGCGCTGCTGGCCGTCAATACCGCGCAAAGTGGAATCGTACTGCCTTTCGAGACCGTCTTTTCCGATGATGTCGCCCTGATGGTAATCGATGAACTGTGGCGCATCGAGTTCGGCTTCGCTGATCTCACCCACATAGCCTGTGACGTGCGCGGCGAATCCATCCTGCGGATACTGCCGGCGCCAGGCTCTGACGACTTGCATCTCCGGGTACGTGTTTGCGTCCTGATGCGACTCTACCCAGGCCATCTCATCGCGGGATAGCTGATCTTTGATGATGATCTGCGGGCGCGAAGACATGCGCCGTACTTTCGCGGCGAGTTCCGCATAATCGATTTGCAAAGCCTCGGCAATGGCGGGCAGGTGATCCGGCTTGATCTGATCGCGATTCAGCAGCAGCGAATAGGAAGCTTTGTTGTCGACGATCACTCGGCCATCCCGGTCAAGAATTTTCCCGCGCCCGGCAAGAATCGGCGTACTCTTGATGCGGTTTCGTTCCGCCGCCTCGCTGTAGACGTCGGGATTCTGTACCTGCAGCCGCCAGAAGCCAGAGATCAGAAACACGAATACCGCAACGGTCAAATACTGGAATATCGCGATCTTTCCCGACGCTTTCTTCGGGTCATCGCGCGGAAGGCGCTCCGGACTAATCTGCTCGTCCCGTTCGCGCTCAGTCTCGATTAAGGCCACTTATGAAATTCCGGATGAAGGCGCGGTCTGCGCTTGTTCCTATTCTACCGATATTTACCGCTATGCACCGCTCTCGTAGTCGCTCAAATAAAGGTGGGGGGCGTTGCGCCGATCGACGGCGGACGGACGGTAGAACGGACACATGCGCAATGAGTTCACCGCGATTGTCAAGTGCGATGAGCGTGCAATCTCGCCTACTGCGCGGGAGTTCCCGGCGCCAATGGCCAAGGTAAGTCGCCCGAAGAATACCTCCGCAATCTGCTCGAGGCAAGTGGTCTCATTCTGGAACGCAGACGAGAGGAATCGTTGCGCTATGGCATCAGCCCGGCTCGCCGAACGAAATATGGGCTTGATTGGGCTTGTGAGAAAGCCGAAATCCTCTTCGATCGATACTACTGCTCGATAACCGCCTCGAATCCGAACACGACGTTCAGGATTCTGATAAACTCCACTTCAACCCTTTCCTTAAAGAATCGGTACTCCTCTTTTACCGAGGGGAAAGCCCGGCCAGGAGGGCTAATGTTGTGAGCAGTAATCCAGCTCCTCCAGGTGCGCTGGCGAGTCCAGGAGACTCCACCTGCACGAATCGAAAAATCGCCCCTACGCGTATTTCTCCAGAACCTACGCGTCCGCTTCCTGACGCGATCGGCCGTTATAGGGTTGTACGCCTTCTCGGCGAAGGTGGCATGGGCACGGTGTACGAGGCCGAACAGGACCAGCCGCGTCGCATGGTCGCGATCAAGGTCTTGAAAAGCGGACTGCTCAGCCCCGATCTGCGCTGGCGTTTTGAGCACGAGACCCAGGCGCTCGGCCGTTTGCGGCACGCCGGCATTGCCCAGATCTATGAGGCGGGCACTGCGGATAGCGGATCCGGACCGCAGCCCTACTTCGCGATGGAGCTCGTCCGCGGCGAACCGCTGCTGCAATATGCGGAAGGGCATCGCCTGAACACGCGTCAACGTCTTGAGGTTATGGTCCGGATTTGCAATGCCGTCCAGCATGCGCATCAATCCGGTATCATTCACCGCGATCTAAAGCCAAGCAACATCTTGATAGAGGAAAGCGGTCAACCGAAAATTCTCGATTTAGGCGTCGCGCGCATCACCGACAGCGACACGCAAGCCACGCAGCAGACCGATTTGGGACAGTTGGTCGGAACGCTCGCATACATGAGCCCGGAGCAAGTGCTGGCCGATCCCTTGGCACTCGACACGCGCAGCGATGTGTACGCACTCGGAGTAATTCTGTTCGAGCTTCTGGCTGGACGTCTGCCTTACAAAATAAGCGGGCAACTGCTCGAAGCCGTTCAGACGATTCGTGAGGAAGATCCCACCCGCCTGAGCGCTGTAAGCCATACTTACCGCGGCGACATAGAGACGATCGTAGGTAAGGCGCTCGAGAAGGATAAAACGCGGAGGTATGCATCTGCCGCAGATTTGGCGGCCGACATTCAGCGCTATTTGCACGACGAGCCAATCACTGCCAGACCGCCGAGTGCGACGTATCAACTCAAGAAGTTCGCGCGCCGAAATAAGGCGCTGGTAGCGGGTATTGTAGCGGTTTTTGTTGTGCTGATCGCGGGCATCATTGTGAGTACTTGGGAAGCAGCCAAGGCGCGACGCGCCGAAGCGAGCGCCCGGCAAGCCGAGGCAACGGCCAATGCAGTCAATGATTTTTTGCAAAAAGATCTTCTGGCGCAAGCGAGCCCTCAGGAACAGGGGCGTCCGGACATGAAACCCGATCCGGATCTCAAAGTACGAACCGCTCTCGATCGCGCCGCCGCGCGCGTGAGCGGGAAGTTCGGTACCCAGCCTCTAGTCGAAGCTTCCGTCCGGCAGACGATCGGAAACACCTACAAGGATTTGGGGCTATATCCGGAGGCGCAGCGGCAACTGGAGCGCGCTATGCAGTTGCGACGGCGTGTGCTGGGCGAAAAGAATTCGGCAACGCTGAGTTGTATGAACGATTTGGGTCAGGTCTACATGTACGAAGGCAGAGGTGCCGACGCCGAGACGCTCTTCAAACGTGTCTTAGAAGCTAGACGCCGGTTGCTAGGCGAGCAGCATCCCGATACTTTGAAAACGACAGATAACTTAGGCGATCTTTATTTCGGCCGCGGCAGATATGCGGACGCCGAGCATCTAATTAGCAAGGGGCTGGACCTTCGGCGGCGCGTGCTTGGCGAGACGCGTTTGGAGACGATTGACTCGATTGGCAACTTAGCGGCCGTCTACACCATGCAAGCGAAATATCCTGCGGCCGAGCAACTCGCTCTAAGAGAGGTTGAGCTTCGCAATCGCGTTCAAGGCGCGGAACATCCGACTACGCTGCTCGCTACCAATAACTTGGCTTTTTTATACCTCTTCGAAGCCAATTACGCAAGCGCAGAACCGCTCTTTGTAAAGGTACTTGCAAGTCGGCTACGCGTATTGGGGCCCGAGCACCCCGACACCATCGTCAGTATGACAAGCTTGGCGGACCTGTATATAGACGAGGGTAAGTATGTGGAGGCCGAGCCTCTTTATACACGGGCCCTGGAGATTGAGCGCACACGCCTCGGCGAAGAGCATCAAAGGACACTATTCACGATGGGTAACCTGGCGCACCTATATGCGTGCCTAGGCATGTATGCACGGGCACAGTCGCTCTATACTCGCGTACGCGAGATGCAGCAGCGAATTCTCGGCCAAGACAATCCAGACACGCTAGTAAATGAGAGGCACCTCGCCGAACTCTATCGCGACGAAGGCAGGTACGCGGAAGCCGAGCGGTTGTTGGCAAAGGTTCTTGAGGCGCAAAGGCGAGTCTGGGGCATTGGTCATCCGGGTGTAGCGAACACGATAAATGCGACGGCGATGCTTTACGTAAAGCTTGGTAGGTATGCGGAAGCTGAGCCGCTATTCAAGAACGCCTTAGACATTCGCCGAGGCGTTCTAGGTCCTGAACACCCGGACACACTAGATAACCTAACCTCACTGGGCGAGCTGTACGTAAGAGAACAACGACACCGAGATGGAGAATTACTCCTCCGACCAGCTGTCGCAAGTTTTGCAAAATCAGCGGTGGCAGATAGCTGGAGGCGATACGACACCGCGAGTCTGCTCGGCGCGAGCCTCGCTGGTCAGAAGAAATTCGCAGAAGCTGAGTCGTTGCTCATTTCCGGGTACGAAGGAATGCTGCAGCGTCAGAGCACCATCCCTGCTTTTGACCAGAAAGAGCTGAAGCAAGCCGGACAACGCATCGTCCAGCTCTACCAGACCTGGGGGAAACCGAACAAAGCGGCGGAGTGGCGGGCGAAGCTCGCAATGAGCTCGCCCGCTGCGCACAGCCAACCCTAGCACCGCGAGTTTCAAGCTCGTGCGCGTCCAGTAAGAAGCCGGTCAGTGAAATTGCTGTTGCGCTGTCCCAACAATATCGGTACCCTGATCAGTTCGAATGAGATCCATTTTCCGGTTATCATCAGTCATCACGAAATCCAGCTGGCCAATAACCGGAGATGTGGCACTGCCAGTGCAATCAGTATTTAAGGTGTAGGTTCCCGTGTATTGCCTTTCTCGTGTAATCGCCCCAGCGTTGCTAACGGTGTCTTTGCCTGTGAAGTTGCCGTTACCGTCCCCTACAAGCCGCCCGACAGCAGAAAACCCGTGTTCGTCTTCGTTACGGCGATTACTTAATTCAAACCCTCTGAAAACGTACGTATAGGTCCCCGAGAGGCTCTTGAGCGAGCACGTACCGGCCAACCGAATCTGCACTAAGATATTGTTCGCCTCGCATTGACTGATCGTATAGTGGGCAGCATCATTGAGATGCATCACCCAGGTACCCGGGCCGGTTTGCTGGACGATTTTTCCGTTCATCCCCAGGGTGTTGCACACGTCGGTGAACGCCACGGTGGAAGCCGGGTCATTATCGAAGGAGAATGCCCAATAGGTTTGCCCCAGCCACTGAGTGGAGATACCAAATTCTATGGTTTGCCCGGCGCTAACAGGACCAACAAGCACTTCCGCATCAGGACAACCAGCGGGCAAGTCACTCAGATAAGGGACGAAATTGGTGGGTGAACTGCCAATGCCAAACTGACTGGTTGCACCGGCACTCCCGCCAACACACTGAAGGTACAAATTCCCGCTGTATGGCGCAGTGAAGCTCTCAGCATTAACTACGCTGGCACAGACGAGCAGTGAAAGGAGCGCCATTAGCGCGAACCAAGGCTTACGCAAAACGCTGCATCGAGTACCGTTCAAACAGAACGCACCAATATTTTTCTTCATACAAATCTCCTTGAATAAAATTCGAAACCATTCTGATTTCGATCCCTCGTTTCTTCGAGCGATGCTGTGCTTATTGCGTTTTCGAGACCAAACTAGCCTGACTGATGCGTAAAGACTTGGCGTCTCGCAAGCAACGAGAACTCGAATCCTCGCTCCATGTCGGATAGTTGGCAATCAGATTTGATAGAAGGCCAAGGCGGCAGTTACTGAGGGCACGGGAAGATTCTGCTGTTTGCAGATGATAGGAGACACTAGGGCGGGAAGTTACGGGTCTGATAACTTGGCGGTTATCGGGTTACGGGTTAGATCAAAGAATGATTCGAGGCGCGCACCTGACCTAAGAGCCAAGTAAATGCGCGCCCCGTTCTGATTACGAGGACAGAAACGTTGCGGGCTAGTGAAGGCCTTTTTCACATTGTTCGTGCGGAACCCGGAGAAAGGCGTAATGATGTTGATTATCGAAAACGTCGCCGACCGCGAAATACGTTCCAACAATCTCACCTCTGTCATTAATGCTCGTTGCGAACGTGCCGCCGGCACCCGGCCAGTCGAAGCTGGTGAAAGTTCCACTGCTGTCCCGCACGAAACTATGGTACTGGCCATCGTTCGCCTGATAAGATCCGACGACGTCGCCCCGGTTGTTGATATCGATTGCCGATGTCTCTGTTGCAGCGGGCACATCGAAGGTAACGAGGGTGCCGTCCGCGTGTCTAACAAAGCCATGCTGCACATTGTCTGCGTCATAGTAGAATCCGGCTACATCGCCGCTGTCGTTGATGCTTAGTGGGACAGTGCCGTTCTGCCCCGCTCCAGGGCCGTCGAAGCTCACCACCTTGCCGTCCGGGTATCCGACGAAAGCACGTATGCGGTTGGCGGTGTCGTACCCTCCAATAATCTCTCCCCTGTTATTGATCCCGTAGGTCCAAGCAAAGGTGGCGCCGGGAATGGGAATAGTGATAAAAGAGCCGTCCGGCTCTCGTAAAGAGACCGTGTCAGAAAGGTAATGTAACACTATCTCGCCCCTATCATTTATGCCACCCAGATCGGTGCTTCCTGTTCCGGGTACGGCGATGGTTGTGATTGTGCCAGTTTTATCTCGTACGAAAACGCGGGTGGCTTCGTAATTGTCACTGTACATTCCCGCGATCTCGCCCTTAGCATTGATCGCGTTAACGGTGAGAAGACCCGGAAAGTCGAACGTGATGAAAGAGCCACATGGCTCTCGGACAAAACCGTGAGTGCCGTTACTCCCAATAAAATACCCCGCGATCTCACCCCTGTTATTGATGTTCCCAACGATAGTCGATGTCGAGCCGGGCGGATCGACCGGAATAAAGTCGGCATTTTGAGCATATGCGCCGGCGGCGCCAAAGCCCAGCATCAAACCACCCAAGGCAAGACGAATCACTGCGTTTCGAGCTCCTTTCGTTTCCTTTGCTGCTTCGGTCTTCATATCTGTTCTCCTTGTGCGCTTCAACTGCGCCTGTGTTTTATCTCGCTTCTCGCGATACTCCGCAACAAAGCATTCGTGATGCCACGCAACGGGAGTGAGAGCCTCAGTCGTCTCGAGCCGTAAGTCTTTCATTTGGAATAGCGGGGTCTGCGACCTGAGATGGACTCGCTATCAAGACTGATAAAAATCGGATCGCGTTTGATAGCTGCGATCTGCCTCGAATGGAATTTCAAACCTGATATACTCGCCAAGTCTTCCGCCAGGAGTTCTGCTGTGGACGCGGTTGTTCGTGCGATTTCAGGCCCCTTGAGAGGAGCCATCTTCAGGCTGGGCCAAGAAGAAGTAACCGTCGGAAGGCAACCCTCGAATCACCTCTGTATCGGTGATGTTTCGGTTTCGCGCTTTCATTGCGTAATAAAAGTCGAGGATGGCCGGTACAAGGTCAAGGACCTCAACAGTCATAACGGGACCTTAGTCAACGGGAACGCTGTAAGTGAAAGCTTTCTTAAAACCGGCGATCAACTCGCCATTGGGGATACAGTTTTCGAGTTTTCGGGAGACGCGGCAAGCCCGCCGGATCTACCGATCCCGGTAAGTGACCGCGAAACCGTGGCGAGCCTAAGGATCGAACGGGTAGAGCCGCAGCAAAAGACTTGCCCTGGCGATGGATCCAGAATCGGGAGAGACTTCAGTGATCTGGCAGTCTTGGGGACCATAGGGAAACTGCTTAATTCCGCTCAGAAGATCGATCGTTTGGAGATAGAGGTCCTCAAAACGATGTGCGAGTTCGTGGGGGCGGAAAGAGCCGCCGTATTCCTCGCGCAAAGAGGTGAGTGGGTCGCCTTCGGCTGGGACAAGCACGAAGGACGATGCCCGGCGGCCTTCGCAACGCGGGAAATCGTCGACCATGCCTTCAAACAAGGGACTTTTGTCATCGCGAATGTTCCGGAGAATGCGAAATCCGCAATCGCGATACCGCTCATCATTCGGGACACAATCAGCGGCGTTATCTATATGGAACGTGGCACTCAGCTGCAGCCGTTCACCCGTAGCGATCTCGAATTCCTGATGACTCTTTCGAATTACGAGGCAGTTGCTCTGGACTACTCGCAAAGGCTCAAACAGCTCGAGACAGAAAATCGCCGAATGCGGAATGAAGTTCACCTTCGGCACGAAATGATCGGTCAAAGCGCCCGAATGCGGGATGTGTATAAGCGTATCGCAAGAATCGCACCTACGGACGCAACGGTGCTCATTCGCGGCGAAACAGGTGCCGGCAAAGAACTCGTCGCGCGAGCAGTCCATGAAAACAGCCCGCGTGCCGGCCAGCCGTTTGCTCCGATCAATTGCGCGCTGCTAAAAGGAGATCTCCTGCAAAGCGAGCTGTTCGGTCACGAAAAGGGCGCTTTCACCGGCGCTGTGACTCAGAAGAAGGGAAAGCTGCAGATTGCCGATCGCGGCACCGTATTTCTGGATGAAATAGCCGAACTCTCGGAAGCTCCTCAGTCGATGTTACTGCGAGTTCTTCAGGAACATGCATTCGAGCGGCTGGGAGGAACAAGCACCATTCATGTCGATATTCGCATCATTGCGGCAACCAATAAGAATCTTGAAGACGCCGTCAGGGCACGCAGTTTTCGGCAGGACCTCTATTATCGCTTGAACGTCGTCTCAGTCTGTCTTCCTCCGCTTCGAGAACGCCGCGAAGATATTCCCATGCTCGCGGACTATTTCTTGCGGCGCACGAGCGAAAAGAACGATCGTGTTGTGACGAGCATCTCGGCTGATGCTATGGCTTACCTGCAAGCTTATGATTGGCCCGGAAACGTCCGTGAACTGGAGAATGCCATCGAGCACGCGATTGTCTTCGGCTGGACCGACCAAGTCATGCCCGAAGACTTACCGGAACCGATTCTCGAAAGAACTCCACAAGCCGCTGTTCCGGCGATCAATTATCAAGACGCAATAAGAAACGCGAAGAAGCAGATCGTGCTTGATGCGCTTCAGCAGGCGAAGGGAGATCACTCCAAAGCTGCCAAAGTTCTTCGTATACATCCTAATAATCTGTATCGGCTCATTCGAGATCTCGACGTGAAGCCCGGAGCTCACGCGTCGAAGTCCGGATGAAATAGTTGTAAAGCTCCAGCCACTATCGTTGTCGAGCGCGAGCAGAACCATTTTGCGCGAGTTCCTTAGGTCTGCAACAAAAATACGAGGCGCGCGCATCACGTGCGCACCTCGCTTCTGAATAAAACTTCCGCGGACTAGAAATTGTTGCCTGGTAGAACGCGTGTCCCTTCGATCCGAACAGCATCCAGGCTGGCCGGCGGAAGCCCGAGTGCCTTGAGAATGGTTGGTGCAACCTGGGCGGTTGTTACTGCCGCGGTGATGGTGCGTGCCGGCAAGCTTGGATTCGATAGCAGCATAATCACGTTGCTATCATCGTGCGCGAAGCCACCATGCTCCTCGAGGTTTGCGCTACTCCCGGTGTAAACCGCCCCTACGTTTGGAGCCACAATAATATCGGGCGAGCGCGGATCGCCGTACGGCGGCGCGCCTGGCTTATTGAACATGTGTTCGAGACTCGAACCGTAGAAGATCTCTCCTATGCACGCTTTCGGCGCGTTTTCTTCCGAAATCGAAACTGCGCTTCCGGTCTGATTCGAATCCTGCAACCAGAGCAACCAAAATCATCTTCCGTGGCGCCGATGCCACTCGGGTTGTTTGGAGACTCTGAATACGGCAACAGCGAGGGGACCAGTGTCGCAGGGACCATTGTTGCCGCTCGGGGCGGGGATCGGGAAGTAGCGGCGTGCTGCTGCCTGAGCGCAAGTAAAAGTCTCCTAGCTGTTCTTGCTCACCCGGATTTGTATTGCAGGAGTGTGAAAGCGGAGAGGTATTCGTAGAGTTCTCAGGCGCCCGGCAAGCGCATGCGGTCGAGGGCCAGGAATAGAGGCAACGCCACAATACTATTCAGCGCGCCATGAACGAAAACCTCCTGGGGATCGAACGGCACTAACTGCCCGAGCAAAGCGCGGCGCATCACCCAATAAAAAAAGGCGTGGAAAAAGAAAAAGAAGAAGCACAGCACCAGCCGGATGATGGGGCTCTCCACGTTGAAGCGCTGGCTCACTGAAGCGGCGAAGTAGCCGACCAGGGTTTTGGTGATGCCATACATTCCGATCGGAATATTGGCGGGCGCGAGTGAATCTTCCGCTAAGCCTACAAACGCGCCAAAGAACAGAGAAGCGATGGGGCTGTGGCGCATTAAACCGAAATAAATTGTCAAAAGCAGCGGCAGTTCGAGCCATTCGGTGTGCGGCACGAGCCGCGGCAAATAGAACTTGCCGATGATGGAGATCAGAGCGATGGCTGCCAGCGCGACAACTTGAAAGCGATGAAACCAGCTATCCCGTATGGCGGGCGCCAGTACCTGATCGCTGGTCTCGTTCATTGCGGAGCAGGCGTGTTGGCCGGAAATTTCTGTTGCTCGCCGGATTTGTGCCGCGGCGCGCCTAAAGGCAGAACCGGGTCGGGCGAAGCAGTCTGTTTCGGAATAGCGGCAGACGGGGCCGGAGACACAGGGGACGTTGAATTAGTAGAGGGACGCGCACCAAGAATCGTCGGGACCGGTGGGGACGCCGTCTCCGCGGCAGGCTTAGGCGGGACTGCCGCTGCGGAAGGGGCATTGGACGGCGTTGAGGATTTGGCTTCGGCGTTCGTCTTGATATTGAAATTAGGGACGCCCGAACCCACGGCTCCGTAGACGTGGCCCTCTTCTTTGCCGATAGCGCTGTACTTTTGCAGAACTTTATCGGCCTCCGTCTGCGGCTTGGCGGCAACAGGCGCCTCCCTGCCCGCTTCAGGCGGCGGCGGTGGAAGCATTTTGGCTGTGAGTTCCTCTTCGGACGGCGGGCTGACTGGAATCGCTTGATGCACGCCACGTAACACGACTAGGACTTCTTCGGCTCCCGCAGGCGCACCGCTCAGATTCAGCTTGATATCGCGCATGCCTTGTCCCGGCTGACTCGAGATTGCTCTGCCCACGGGGAATCCTTTGGGGAAAATGCGATCCTCGCCCGAGGTGTAGAACCATTCGCCGGAATCCACTCTATCCTCATTCTGAATCTGCTCGACGGCGCACTTGCCGCTGCCGCAGTTGAGAACACCGTGGATGTGGCCTTTCTGCGATTCGACTCCAACTTTGAAAGTCGGATCTGTGACGAGCAGAACTTGCGAGACGAGCGGATAGACCCCGACGATTTTGCCGACAATGCCGTCAGGCGTGACCACAGCCATTCCCGTTTCGACTCCGCTCGTCGAGCCGCGGTCAATGAAGACCGCTTTGGCAGAAACGACGGTGCTGTTGCCGATCACGCGGGCGGCAATTGTGCGGGACGGGCTCTGCGCCTGGAACTGCACAAGAGCGCGAACGTGTTCGGCGGTCGTGAGCTGGTTTCGAAAGTAGATGTTCTCCAGTTGGAGGCGGTCATTGTTCGCCTTCAGCTTACGGTTCTGCTCACGAACGTCGAGCAGAATGAAATAGTCTTCGAGGAAACCGATCGTGTTGTGGCGGACCGCTTCGACTATCCCGGCCATAGGTGTAACGGCGGTAACGGCCCAAACGCGAATCAGCCGCTCGTCCCCGTTGGTCTTGACCTGGTAGGCCAGATACAGCAGTTGCGCTACAACGGCCACCAGCAGAACCGTGAGGTTACGAAAACGGCTCAGCAGAGCTTCCATGACTTCCTTTTTCTACTCTAAGGGAGGCCGGGTCGCGTGCCAACGACCTATTTTATTCGATAGCAATCCGGCGCAGAAGTTTGAAATCCGTCAGCATTTTCCCGGTCCCGAGCACGACCGAAGCTAGCGGATCTTCCGCGATGGAAACCGGCAGGCCGGTTTCTTCTCGGATGCGCCGGTCAAGATTTCTGATCATGGCTCCCCCGCCGGTGAGCACAATGCCGCGGTCGCTGATATCCGCACTCAACTCAGGAGGCGTACGTTCGAGTGCAACACGGATGGCATTCATGATCGTGGCGACGCACTCGGCCAGAGCGTCGCGAATTTCACTGTCTTCCACGGTAACCGTCTTGGGAACGCCCTCTATTAAGTGACGGCCCTTGATCTCCATCGTGAGCGGCTTATCGAGCGGGTAGGCGGAGCCGATCTGAATTTTGATTTGCTCGGCGGTGCGCTCGCCAATCAGCAGATTGTATTTCCGCCTCATATAGCTCATGATGGCGTCATCCATTTCGTTGCCAGCAACGCGCACCGAGCGCGCATAGACAATACCGGAGAGAGAAATGACCGCTACATCGGTTGTGCCGCCGCCGATATCGACCACCATGTTTCCGGAAGGCTCCGTGATAGGCAAGCCGGCGCCGATGGCCGCTACCATTGCCTGCTCTACCAAATGCACTTCGCTGGCTTTGGCGCGGTAAGCGGATTCGCTGACCGCACGCTTTTCGACCTGCGTGATTTCGCTCGGCACGCCGATTACGATGCGCGGATGAACCAGCATTTTACGGCCGTGCGCCTTCTGAATGAAATAATTCAGCATGCGTTCGGTGACTTTGAAATCCGCGATGACGCCGTCCTTCATGGGACGGATCGCGACGATATTGCCGGGCGTACGGCCGACCATGTCCTTTGCTTCTTTGCCAACCGCCTCAATCTCGCCGTTGTTCTTGTTGATAGCAACTATGGAAGGCTCGTTGACGACAACCCCCTTCCCCTTGGCAAAGACGAGCGTGTTGGCAGTTCCCAGGTCGATGGCGAGATCTGAGGACACGAGGCTGAAGACGGACCTGAAGTTCATGAATGCACAACTGCCACCAGGAGTATGACGAATTTCGAGATTAACATAGGGATATATCAGCCGCTTTTGGAGCAAATGTCTTCTTTTCAAATGGTTGCATTTTGCCGCAGCTAACCAGGCGCGAATGGCTGGCAGCGGGAGGGATGGCACTCGCCGGCGCTTGCGGGCGCAAAGCCGGCGCGGGATTTCGCGGCTATGCGCTGATTGCGACAGCCGGCGAAAAGAGCGTTACGGTAGTCGATCTATCCGAGTTCCGGATAACAAAGCAAGTCGCGGTAGGCGAGCCGCCGCAGGCCATCGTGACCGGCGGCCCGGCTGGTACCAGCTATGTGTTGACGCCGCGGACGGGGAGCATACACGTGCTCGACCGCCATTTCAACCGTATAAATTCGCGGCAAATCGCCGGTGAGCTCTCCGGTCTCCGGCTGATGCCGCAAGGCAAACACCTGATGGCGATCACGGGGCATAGCCGTGAGTTGATCGAAGCGGATACGAAATCGCTAGACGTGACCAAGCGTTGGAAGCTTTCCGCGGAACCGGTGACGCTGGATGTCTCAAGCGACGGGAGTGTCGCGATATCTACCGGCCAGCACGGGGTAGTCGAACTCATCGACGGACGGACGGGGCAACAGAAGCGCAGGCAAATGCCCGGTAAGCTGGGCGACGTCAGGTTCCGTGCGGACGGAAAGCTTTTGCTCGCGGCGAATTGCCCGCAGCAGGTTCTCACGGGGCTGGACGTTGGACTCGAGACGGTCGTCGACCTGCCGCTCGCGATGCAGCCTGAAAATCTTTGCTTCAATTCCGATGGCGGGCAGTTATTTGTGACGGGAAGCGGAATGGACGGAGTGGCTATTGCTTTCCCCTATGTTCCGCTCGAAGTGGAACAGACCGTGTTGGCGGGCCGAGACCCAGGGGCAATGGCCTGCTCGAGTGACCCTGCGTACTTATTTGTGGCCAGCGCGAGTGGCTCGGACGTTTGCATTCTGGACATCGATACACGGAAAATGATCGGGCTGGTCGAAGTTGGCCAACAGCCTTCTTTCATCGCGGTGACACCGGACAGCCAGTACGCGCTTGTGCTGAATGAGATGTCAGGCGACATGGCTGTTATTCGCATTGCCTCGATTCAAGCGAACACAGGAAACGCGGCCAAGATGCGCGGGAAAGCGGGAGCGTCACTGTTTACGATGTTGCCGGTGGGGAGCAGACCCGTGCAGGCGGTGATTGTGCCCAAATCAGCCTAAAACCAAGCCGCCCGGATGACGGCTAGAGCCGCTATGGCCGCTGTCTCGGAGCGCAGGATCGTTTTGCCGAACGAACTCGGAGTCCAGCCCGCGAGGACCGACTGATCGCGCTCTTGGGGCGTCCAGCCGCCTTCCGGACCAACCAGAATTGCGACCCGGTCCGAAGGCCTGCGGTCAAGCGGCAACACACTCAGAATCGGGGCTGCGGACGGATCCTCGTCGAGCAGAAGTCGAACGTTCGCCTCCGTTTGCAGGGTTTTTGCCAAACGAACTACCGGCTCGATGCGGGGCAGATAGGCGCGGCGGGACTGCTGGCTGGCTTCGTTCCCTATTTTTTGCCAACGGGCAATTCGTTTCGCTGAAGCGTTAGCGAGGCCACACTCGGTGCGAACAGCCTCCCAGGGCTGGATCGCCGTAACGCCTAGTTCGGCTGCTTTCTCGATCAACCATTCGAAGCGATCAAATTTGAAAAGCGCTGGCAACAGGATTACTTGCACGCTCAACTCAGGCTCAGGAAGTTTTTCGAGTATTTGGAAGGTTACAGTCGATTTGCGGACGATTTCGATTTCGGCCAGGTAGACGTCCCGGTTATCGGAAAGTTCGTAAACCTGACCGGGCTTGGCGCGAAGGACACGCACCAGATGTTCGGCGTCGGCTCCAGTCAGTTCGGCGGCGCCACGGCGAACTTCCGAGACGAAGAAGCGGCGGCGAGCCATGGGTTCGCAACTAGACTTTGACCCAGGCCTGTTTTTCGGAACTCTGGGCGACCTTTTCGAGCAGAATCATACCGTGCAGACCATCTTCGAACGTGGGATAGTTTACAGGAATAGAGGGATCGGCGATCTTGGCGTAAAAGTTCTTGAAGACCTGCTTGTGGGAATCGTCGTAACCCTCGCTGTGGCCGCCGGGCAGGTCGGCAAACCTAGTGGCTTCGGGATAAAACAGCGATCCATCCTTGATAATGACCTGATTGGGTTCGTTGCGGTGTCCGATCCAAAGGGTATCGGGCTGCTCTTGATCCCAGGCGATGCCTGACTTCGTTCCGAAGATCTCAAAGGCAAACTTGTTCTTGCGGCCGGCCGACATCTGGCTTACCGTAAATGCCCCGCGCGCCTTGTCGCCGAGGTGGAGCATGACCATTCCGAAATCCTCTGTGTCGATGGGGAACGTTTCGTACTCGCCTGAAACACCTTTCTTACCGGAGAACGTCTCGACCGATCCTTTAGGGCGCTTGCGGGTTTTATGAAAGATCGTCAGATCGGCGCAAACTGCGGTGATCGACAGTCCGGTCAGATGCTGGATCATGTCCATCCAATGCGATCCGATGTCTCCCATTACGCGCAATTTTCCATTCGACTTGGCATCGAGCCGCCAGTTCCAATCGGTGTCATAGAGCAGCCAGTCCTGCGAATAGGTGCCTTGCACGATAAGGATGTCGCCCAAATCTCCGTGCGCGATCATTTGACGAACCTGTTGGAGGACCGGGTAATAACGGAGGTTATGCTGCACGCAATTGATGGCGTTCTTTTGCTTCGCGGCGTCGACCAGCCGTCGGGCCTCGGTTACATTCATAGTCATCGGCTTTTCGCAGAGCACTGCCTTACCGGCCTCGATGGCGGCTAACGACATGGGATAGTGGTCGACGTTCGGAGTACAGATGTGAACCGCCACGATCTCCTTATCGTTCAGCACATCCTGAAGATTACTGGTGGCGAAGGGAATGCCCGCAGCTTCGGCAAACCTCTGCGCCGTTTCGGGCCTGCTCCCGACCACGGCGGCTATCTCGACATTGCCCAGGCGTCGTACATTCTCGGCATGCACCTTGCCCATGAAGCCTGTTCCTACAATGGCTGTTTTGATCTTTTTCATTTGCTTATATCCTCCAGTAATCCTATGCCATTCACGACAACAGAATATAAGCGAGGTTGTTCTTCCGGTTTCTGCGAATACGTGCGTTCATCCTGTTTCCAGCTACTTTACTCGTCGGCAGTTTCCCTCCGGGCCAGTACCTGCTTGAAGAATTATGAATAGATGACTACAGCTATTGCGGGATAAGACTGCTCTAATTTGCCATCAATGCTTACGAATTTGTACAGTTTTCGGGAGCGGCAGGTGACTGGGAAGCTGCGAATCTAAGTAGAATGTGTTCTTTGCGTCGCGGGAACTTTCGGCCCCTCACGTGCATCAAGATTGGTGCAGGCCGAGAAAATGCCCGAACCACGAACGACTGCGATTGCGATAAGTACGGAAACTCCGCGCGCTGGCGACTTATTGGAAGGCTCTGGAAGTCTCCTGACGCGCACAGGCGCCTGGGCCACGGACACGGCTCAGGAGTTTGGGGCGTTGGTCGCGGCGCTCATGGGTCCAGCGGTATTTTCAGGCTACGCATTCGCTGCCTGGAGTCTGGCCGCGAATCTCGGGTGGACCGATAGCTTTGTGTTCACGTCTGGCCCGTTATCCAACTGGTTAGTTTGGCTCACCATAGCGCTTATGATCAACGTAGCCGCGAGCATATTGAAGAAGCATACACGGCAGACTGGCTAATAAGGCCGCTTTATAAGTGCGCTGAAATCGGGCCATCATTGCTTCAGCTTTCGGACTTTCCAGGATTATGAACCCGTTGGCACTTCTAATCGTCTCGCGCGCTCCCTACCGCCTCAAGTGGATCACCGAGAGTAAGTCCCGGCCGCAAGTCGGAAAGTCCTAAGCTGATTCGTGTTGCAATTGTCTATACAAGGTGTATAGTTAAAATACACACGAGAAGAGGAGACAACGATGCGTCACGCACAACCCGCATTGGAACAAGTTTCCATCAATATCCGCGCCAAGGCGCGGCAACGCGACCTGATCGACCAGGCGGCGGAACGGCAAGGCCGGACTCGCTCGGAATTCATGCTCGATGCGTCCTGCCGGGAAGCGGAGGACGTGCTGCTCAGCCAGACGTTCTTCACCGTCGATGCCGACACCTTCGCCAAATTCCAGGCGCTGCTCGAAAATCCGCTGCCGCCGACCGACAAGCTACGTCGGCTGCTCAAGACCAAGGCGCCCTGGGGGAAATGAGCGCGGGCGCTCTCACGCCGCCCGAGCCTATCGGGGCCGATCATCACCTCGGGGAATTCGAAAGCGGCGAACCGACCCTAGACGAATGGCTGAAAAAGCGCGCGCTCAAGAACAGCGCCGCCGGCGCGTCGCGCTGCTTCGTCCTCTGCTCGAATAAAATCGTGATCGGCTACTACAGTTTGTCGGCCGGCGCTATCAGTCACGAAACGGCGCCCAAGCCCATGCGCCGCAATATGCCCGACCCTTTGCCGGCGCTGCTGCTCGGCCGCCTGGCTGTCGATCGCAAGTATCACAATCAAGGTTTGGGAAGCGGGCTGCTGCGTGACGCCATGCTGCGCTCCGTCAACATTGCCCGCGATGCCGGGGTGTTCGCCATCTTGCTCCATGCGCTGCACGATCAGGCCAAGCAGTTCTATCTGTCGCGCGGCTTCGTGCAATCTCCGCTTCAACCGATGACGCTGATGATGACGACGGCGACAGTGCAAACCATCCTGATGGAACCAGACGAACCTCTGCGCGCCGGCCGTGCCGGCCGAGGTTCTTGACCTTCCCTAGGGTTCAGCACGCTGCTTGGCGATCAATTTTGTCGCCGCCGTGAGCGTATTGAAAAAGCACAGTCGACAGACGGACTAAGCGATCTGTACGGCATCTTGTGAGGTGGAGAATACTTCGATTGCCTCGTTGAAACTCTTAGGCCTGTATCGATCCCAATCTTCTTCTCTTACGAATAGCGCGTAATACCGGTGCTCCGTATCGAGAACGCTGGCATCGGTACACCATTGCCTTAGGCGCTCCCACTTGCCAGGATCGTTTAGGTCTTCCCGACCCTTAGTTTCGACGATCCACACCTCGCCGCCCGTTTTCCGCACCACGAAATCCGGATAGTAGTTCGAGATATCGCCGTCCGCTTTCACGTAATCCAGCTTGAATCCAACGGCCAAATAGTTCTTCGCGTACGACTCAACGTCCTTACAGTCTTCCAGAAAGCTCGCGAACTCCAGCTCAAACCGGCTGTCTCCGATCGCCCGGTTGAATACGCTCTTCTTCGAAACGACGTAGGCCTGCTCCTTCACCACGAAGGGCCGCGTCTCTCGCAGCTTAATGCGATCGCGGATCTCCGCATCGCCACGTTCGCACACAGTCAGCGCGTTGATCGCCTTCTCGAAGCTCTCAAGCACAGTCTTTGTCGCCGCGAGTTCCGAGAGATTGCGTAGCGTGTTCGCATCCTCCAGCTCAACCTGAAGATCGAAAAGTTCGTCCCGTACGAAGGCCTTCACCTTGCCATACAGCACGTCATACCCGCTCACTAAGCGCAAATCCTTCATGACGGTCTGTGCAAAGTAACCGATCACGCTTCGGTAATCTGCAATTCCCGCCGTGTCCAGGAAGGTTGTATGCGTCACCGTCCCGGTGGTCACATCTTTAAAGACGATTTCCCGCTGCTCTTCCAGGCTAAACTGGCGATACAACACCTTCTGGTTGGCCGCCGCGCTCACATCCAAATCGCTCAGGTTCTTATACTCGCGGTAGACGCGAGGCGTCAGGCGAGGAATCTCGATATCGAGCGCCTTTACGTCTTTTCGATCATTCTCCTCATCCACCTCCACGATCAATGGAGTTTTGGGCTGAGTTCCCTCACCCATGGGCTTCCGTTCCAATACCACACCTTCTGCTTGGATGGACTCCACGAAATCCATAAAGGCATTGGTTCCTACCACGCTCACGTACTCCTGTAATCCGCCCGGATACATTTTTCTCAGCCCGCGCCCGAGGGTCTGTTCCGGCAGGATGTTGCTCTTCGCCGAGTACGCCCGGAGCCCCACAATTGTCGTTACGTTCCGAACGTCCCATCCCTCTTTCAGCATCATCACCGAGACGATTGCCTTGGCGGGGTTTCCCAGACTATCGATGGAGTTCGCTTCCTCACGGAGCTTGTCCAGTTCTTCCTTGCTCTTCCCTGAGGTGGACTCGGAGATCTCCCCGTTGGCTTTCGTATGGATGACCAGCGTCGCATCACCAGCCAGCTCCGGATAGTGCCCTCGCAGATAGTCCGCCACATCGTCGCAGTTGCGCGTATCGTCTGTCATCACAAACAGGATGGCTTTCTTGCCCATCTTCTCGTGCTCGGTGAAGGCCTTGCGCCACTCGATCACGCCGAGGTCGAGATAGTCGGCGTATTTCTCCGTGTACTTCGCGCTCTGCCGCTCTTGCAATTTCGCGCGGCTTGGGCCATCCGGCAGCACCGGGTGTTTGACAACGTTTTGCGCGATTGCTTCGACTAGCGGGTAATCCGCGACGGTCTGGACGAAGATCGCCCCATTGTTGGCCCGTGGGGTAGCCGTTACATCCACCTGCAGGGAAAGCGCTGCGCCCTTTTGCAGCAAGCGGTTATGGATATCCTCAATCGATTTGAACCAGGCCATTTTCGGGTCGTGGATATGGTGTGCTTCATCGTTGAGCACCATCAACTCGTCGATCTCACGCACGATCACGCCTAGATCTACCTTTGAGTCCGTCGTGGCTCCCGTCGGCCGTCGCCCCAGGAAGTAGTCCATGGTGTCGTCATCTTCAGCCGACGCGGGAATGTCGTCGCCGGCATAGACGCGATGGATATTGGTGAGAAAAATATTCCCTGTTTTTCGCGTCACCCGCACGTCATCCTGCACATGCACCGTCAACTGGAAGTCGTCCCGCCAGTTCCGCCCGTCAGCGCCGTTTTCCGGCAGCACCGGATCATCCTTGAGGAAGATGCGCAGACCATCGAAGTCTTTACGAATGCGGTCCAGCACGATGATGTTCGGTGCAATCACCAGGAAGTTTCGCGCCAGTTCGGATTCTGGCTCGTACAGCTTGTGAAAGAAGCTCCAGGCCAAGGCGAGGCTCAAGACCTTAGTTTTCCCTGAGCCTGTCGCCATCTTGATGACGAACCGCCGCCAGGTCTCATCGAACATGCTGCCCGAAACAGCGCCGACCGCATCGAAGCGCATCAGGTCGTGCTTGTCAAGCACCTTTACGACATCGTACAGGTACACGATTGTCTCTATGGCCTCACGTTGAGCGAAGTAATACTCGAAATCCGCGAAAGTCCCATCCGCATGAGGCCAAAGCTTGGGCGTTAGGAACCACCACCGCAGCAGGCTCTTGCTCGTTTCCGTGGCGCCTGCATAGCCGTCGTCGCGCCATTCCTTCACTATCTTGCGCAGCGAAGGGACCAACGGAGGCATCAGTTTGTCCGCGCTCGTCTCCCGGAGCGCTTCATCGGCCGGGAACCAACGCACTACGGGGTCGAGAATCGCATAAGGAGAATCGGGAAACTTCGGATGGAGCGCCATTACCGCTTGCCTCCGACCGTCACTTCGACAATTGTCATGGTGTCATTGCCGAAAATGTCTACCACCTTAACCGCGATTTTCCGGCGGCCGGGCGGACACTCGCGCGCAACACTCCGTAGCTCCAGGGTACGGTTCCGCTTCGTCCGGAAGCTCTGCCATTCATTCTCGAAAATGTAATCCCCCGTCCAGACCTCCTCATACGTTTCAACGCCCTGCTGTGGCGGCTCCGTTCCGGCGGTGGAGGTCTGACTTTCTGGAGAGATCGGCTTGCGGATAATTTCCTTTTTGCTCTCGTAATCGAAGTCCACCGCCCAGTAGTCGATCCAGTCGGACCATTTCTGCGTGAGGATCTCTCGGGCCGCGATGCCGCCTTTGTCCTTCGACACCTTGACGATCTGGCCCTTATCGACCACGATTTTGCTGCCTTTTTCTTTGAGGGATTCTTCGGCGCCGGCGATGGAATCCTGCGAGTAGAAGACCGAGAAGTCTGTCAGCTCCACTGCGACACTGTTTTTCGTAACATACGGCTTCACCTCAATGAAGGAGACGTCATAGAAGCGGACCTGATTTTTTTCGACAGCCCGCTTGTCGAAGACTTCGGCAGGAATGTATTTCGGCGCAATATCGATGCCCTTCGAACGCGCTTCGTCCAGCACATTGGGGAAAAGACCCATCTCAAACTCAAAGCCCAGGATGTCTACCCGCGTGATGCGCTTCTGGCGGCATTCGGCGATGACCTCTTCCACGTAGAGCCGCGTCACGGGCAGGTTCACCGGACCGACACTCACCAGCCGTCCAGCTTTCTTTCCGTGGAAAGTCGCGAACCCGTCCGTCTTCTCCGCGCGGTATGCGCGGAGGATGAGGTCGAGGAAGTCTGCCTCTTTCTGAGCGAGTTGCTTCTGTTGCTCTGCTTCGCGGAGGTTGGCGTTTACACCCATATAGTGCTGGCGCTCGTACTTGCCGAGATTGAGGATTTCGAAGGCGCGATAGTCTTTGCCTCCGGCCTTCCGTTCACGTTGCGCGCCGATCAGGCGTTTGCGGGTTGTGTGGATGGCAAATTTGCCGAGATCTGTCGCTATCCATTTGCGGCCAAGCCTCTCCGCTACTGCGGCAGTAGTGCCTGATCCGCAGAAAAAGTCAGCAACCAAATCGCCTTCTTTGCTGCTTGCCTTAATGACACGTTCTAAAAGCGCCTCAGGCTTCTGTGTCGGATAGTCAAGAAATTCGCGAGCCTGCGAGTTGATAACAAACACGTCGGTCCAGAGGTTCTGAACGGGTTGACCAAGGTACTCGTCCAAGTATATTTTTCTGCGAATGCGTTTGCTCTTGTCCGCAGGGATGAGGAGTTTCCCTTCTCGATCCCAAGCTTCCATGATCTCCCGAGATACGGACCAGCCCGTGGGAGGGGAGGCGAATCCTTTGTACTCATAAGTCAAGTTCGGGCGCGGATTTGGGCTAATCACCGGAGAGTCCATGAACCTCCTGCCTGTGTGGTTATCAACGTGTGTAAATCGCTCATTGATGTATCGCTTGGCTTCATCGCTCTCCGTTGTGAATTCCTGATTGAAGCGCACCATCTCTGACTTTGAATACCAAAACACTGTGTCCGTGACGACACCTAATCTGTTCTGTGGATTCGCGCTTCCACCTTTTCTCTTCCAGACAATTTCATTCCGAAAGTTGGCTTCTCCAAAGACTTCGTTGATCGCAAGCCGAAGGGAACCAGTTGACCCTCCAATCACAGTGCACGTAGATTGATCCATCGTCCGCTACCAGATCCCGCATGAGGATGAGCCGTTCGTAGATCATCGCGATAAAGCTATCAGCCCCCTTCCCCCAGGTATCACGGTACGCAATCTCTTCAAGGATGCTCGGCTTTTTGGTAAAGGTCTCGTCCCCGATCTCAACATTCATCGAGAAATCCGCTCCTACATCAAACGGCGGATCGATATAGATCAGCTTCAGCCCACCCTGCTTCTCGATCTCATCGCGCAGCGGCCCATTCTTAAGCGAAGACAGGATCAGTTTGTTGTCGCCCCAGATCAGTTTGTTCGTCCACCCCTTCAACTGTCTCCCGCGCTCATCGAAGAGGACGCCCTGGGCAGCCGTTTCCTCCGGCTTCTCCGCCCTTGGCTCGTCCACTTGCTCGATCACTTGAAACGGCAGAACGACGTTCGTCACCTCATTCGTCTTCCCGTTCCAGACCAGTTCTACCTCGCGCTTGTCCTCGAACAGGAGAAAGCGGTATTTCTCGGGCAGCGGCTTTCCTGCCTCGACAAACCGAATTACTTCCTGCTGCTCCTGCTCACTCAGTCGTGCCATCGTTTACCTGTTTATCAAAGTGGGACGCCATGCCGTTAGCTCTCGCGGCGGCGCAGTCTTGGGATGCAGCCCTCCGGCAGGTTCCATCGAATCCCGACCTCCTTGCACGGGCTTCCGATTTGGCGTAAGTTGAAGGCGTACACCATGACGATCGAGCTGAAACCCGAAATGGAAGCACTTGTTCGGAAACGATTGGAAACTGGCGCTTTTGCCACGCCAGAAGACGTAATCGAACGTGCGCTTGAGTTTTTGAGCGCTGAGGAAGACTGGCTCGCGGACAACCGGGATGATATCTCAGCGAAAATCCAGGAAGGGTGGGACCAGGCTCGGAGGGGCGAGCTACTGGACGCCGAAGAAGCCCGTGCCAGTACACAGAAACACAAGCAGGATTGGCTTAGACGACAACGCTCGGCATGAGCCGGTATCGGCTCACTCCCAAAGCAAACGCCGACCTCCTCGATATTTGGTCCTACATTGCAAGCGATAGTCCCGAGGCCGCAGACCGAGTGGAAGCCGCGATCTACGACGCCTGCGCATTTCTTGCGGAGGCTCCATTGCGCGGACACATTCGAAAAGATTTGACTGGGTTGCCGGTTCGTTTCTGGACCATCCCTCGTTATTCCACCTACGTGATCACTTACGATCCCGCAACGAGTCCGCTGGAAATCATCCGCCTTCTTCATGGAGCGAGAAACATCTCGCGGCAGTTGAAAGGTGAATGAATGTCAGAGATCGGCGCGCCCTTCCGGCGTACAGCACCGATAGATCAATGCCTATCGGCTTACGGGCATCTCATTCCCAATGAACCAGACCGTCAGCGTCTTCCACCACCACGACTTCATACTTTTCCAAAATAGGCAGCAAAACGCCTTCCAGTTCGCCCTTCCAGAGCTCGCCTTCGTAAAACTTTGCTTTCATCGGCTCGCGCGAAGGGAGGTCGGGGAATCCGCGCATGAAAAAGAAGGTGTCCGGGTCTTCGATGGAAAGGAATGGGCCCAGTATTTTCATTCCGATTTCCGCATGTGCAGGAATGGACTTGCAGCGGAATATCTCAAGAAATTGTGAGCGTCGGCCTGGCTTGGTTTTATAGGTCCGCATTTCTATGATCATCGGGACTAAATGCGTTCCAGTTCCGCCACTGTCCTTTCGTTCCGTACATTGCCGGTGTTGAGGGTGGTCTTGGGTTCGAGCAGGACTATATGGACTTCGCCTTCGGCAATCGGAAGATGATCGACTCCTTTGGGCACGATGATGAATTCGCCCGGAGAGACGATCACATCACGATCACGAAACCGCATCCGTAAGTCCCCCTTTATGACGAGGAACAGTTCATCTTCATTTTCGTGGTGATGCCATACGAACTCGCCTTCGAGCCTCACAACCTTCACATACGAATCGTTCAACTCTCCAACGATTTTCGGGCTCCAGCAGTCCTTCACTTTCGACAGTTTTTCACGGAAATTTACTTTCTCCATTGCTGATCCCTCGCGTTGCGAACGTACTCGGGCGCCTCAACACCATCCGGTAGTCGAGGATCAGGTACCGGCGTTGCGGCCTCCAGCGTCAAAGGGAGAACGCCGGCCCAGACAGGCAGACTGTAGTCGTCCTCATCATCCAACGGCGGCCCCTGCCGGATCTTTGCTGAGGCCTCCTCGATAGAAAATTCGAGCACTGCGGTCGCTTTTAGTTCCTTCTCACTGGGGCTGCGTACGTCGTTCCAGCGGCCGGTTATCAGGTGTTCCGAAACGATGCGCAGAGCGCGCGTCTTCTGGGCCGGATCCTCGATTTTAGCGGCAGTGCCAAACGCGGTCACTGACCGGTAGTTCATGGAATGGTGAAACGCCGAGCGCGCCAGCACCAGTCCGTCCACCATAGTCACGGTGACACAGGCAGGCATCCCGGTTTGAAGCTCACGCAGCATTCGACTGGCAGCTGACCCATGCAAATAGAGTTTGTCCCCCTCGCGACCGTACAGAGTGGGAATGACGAACGGCTGGCCATCCACACAAAATCCGACATGCGCCAGGAACCCGGCGTCGAGGATCGCGTGAACGATTTCGGGCTCATGCGAACCACGATCAGGCAACCTGCGGAGTTGACTCCGCGCTGTAGGGCTCATTGCTCACCCGTGTGTCTGATGCAACCCAGTTTACGTCCCAATTCTCGCCTCCATCCGGCGGAGTTCAAGGCGCTTTGCCGGATTCATCTTTTACTCGTATCTGATCCGTGATCCAGTTGACTTCCCACGTTTTCCCTCCGTCATCCGAATAGGACTGCTCAAAGTGGGCCGAATTCGGGGTGATGTTCGACCAGACAAATCGAACAAAAACGGATCTGCCCTTCCATAGTTCCTGATCGTAAAACTCGCCGCGTCCCTTCTTGAATTCGCCGACCATCGGTTGAATGGGTTGGCCCAGGACGGGATCCTTACTATTAGCCCAATAAATGCTCCATTGATGAGTTTGCGGATTGTAGACACGCAAAGTCAAACCTTCAATGTGACCGATTGGGCTGTCGGTTTCAAATTCCTCTAAGTTGGCGCGACCGTTCCAAACTTTTCGCGTGACCGATGTGCCATCGAATTTGACCCAGGTCTTGGAGCCAGCCAAACGATCCTGAAGTCGCGACAGGTGAATCTTCCATGTGCCGATCTCGAAGTCGAAATCGTGTTGGCCATCCCGTTCATGGGCCGTTCCGGGCAACCCGGATTTCGCTCCGCCTGAATCCGCTTGAGCCAGAACCGGAAGCGGCTGGGCAGCGGCGATCAGCGAGCCGAGCAACAAGTACGTTCGAACATATTGGAAGGTATTCATTTCTTTCTCTCCAAACTTGGTTTTGCAGGCGTTTGCACGTGCCCCATAAAGACCAAGTGTTTCGAGTCTAGAGTGACGCGGGTTGCGCCGAGTGCGCAACATGTTCCGATGATGCCGCACGCCATGGTATTTTTGAAGATCCACTTTTGGTGTCACTAGTAATACCACTTTCGAAACAGGGCGAGCCGCTCTTCCGGCAGGTTTACCTTTACTTACGGGCAGCTATTCTGTCGGGCGCTTTCCAAAGCGGCGAGAAGCTTCCTTCGACGCGAGATATGGCTGAGCAGCTCGGAATTTCAAGGACGGTTGTGCTGCTGGCTTACGATCAACTGCTGGCCGAGGGGTTCGCGACGGGCCGCTCCGGTTCAGGAACGTACGTGTCTAGTGGCGTAAGCGTGAGCCGGTCAGCTCGATTTGAAGATTCGGTCGAGCTCCGCCTCTCGCGTTTTGGATCATCAGCAGCGGACGCCTGGTCGAGGGTGAATGTCCCGCAGCCGCGGACACGTTCGCTCCGTTATGACTTTGCTTACGGGCGGAGCGACCTGGAAACTTTTCCCTTCGAGATGTGGCGGCGCATGCTCCTGCGATCTGCGCGGGAAGCACCAGTCTCGGAGCTAGACTATGGTCCACCAGGCGGGAATGCCGCACTACGGGAGGCTATCTGCGCGCACTTGCGACGGTCGCGCGCGGTCAACTGCGATCCGTCGCAGGTGATAGTTGTGAACGGCTCACAGCAAGCACTCGACCTTATTGTCCGGGTTTTGATTGAACGGGGCGATCGAGTTGCAATCGAAGATCCGAGCTATCAGGGCACGAGAGAGGTCCTTCTTGCGGGCGGCGCGCGTTTGTTTCCGGTAGCGGTGGATGACGATGGCCTGAACCCGGGCAGGCTACCGCCAAGCGCTCGTATTGCCTTTGTGACCCCCTCGCACCAGTTCCCGACGGGCGCTACACTCCCGCTGGCTCGACGCCTCGGGCTTCTCGAGTGGGCCAAGCGCAGGAACGCGCTTGTCGTCGAGGACGACTATGATGGCGAGTTTCGCTACGAAGGACAAATGCTTGAATCGCTACAAGGCCTTGACCGGGAAGGGCGCGTGCTCTACATTGGAACTTTCTCGCGCACCGTGTTTTCGGCCCTCCGGATTGGTTATTTGATCTTGCCCAAGGCGCTGGTGCCAGCATTCACAGCAGCGAAGTGGCTGTGCGACCGGCACACGGCCAGCCTCGAGCAGCAAACACTCGCAGAATTCATTTCCAGCGGAATGTATGAGCGCTACCTGCGTCGCGTCCGACGCAGAAATGCCGCTCGCCGGGGGGTGCTACTCGACTCAATCCGTAAGTGGCTGGGCGATCGCGTGGAGGTGACAGGTGACGGGGCTGGCGCTCACGTGGTGTTGTGGCCTAGGCAGCGCGTTTCCGAAGAGGCTGCGATCACGGGCGCGGCATCGCGCGGAGTCGGCATTTATGGAATATCGCCGTACTTTCTTAAACGGCCATTACGAACCGGGGTCATGCTGGGTTACTCACGTATGAGGGAAACGGAGATTCGGGAAGGTATCCGCCGAGTGAGTGAAGTGTTCTGAATGAACGCATGGGCCTGAAGTCACTACTTGAGAGTTGGTTTGCAACGGCTCGCTTTCGTGCCACAGCGGAACGCTAACAGCGCGATCCGCATAAACCACTCACGATCAGTTCGCGGAGCCATTTGTGCGCTGGATCGTTCTCCCTATGGCAATGCCAGACCATCCGCAGGATGAACGGAGGCAAGCCGAGGGGTTCGGGGCACGAGATCAGGTTGAGTCCCTTGCCAAAACGGTCGACGACGGACTCCTGAATACACGCAATGAGGTCGCTCAACGCCACGGCATCGAGGACGGAAAGACAACGCGGCAGAGCCAGTTTCAGCCGGCGCTGGAGTCCTCGCGAGGCAAGCTCGGTGTCGATCAGCCCCCAAAGCTAGCTGCGGTAGATGACCGCAGCATGGTCTAGTTCGGTAAACCTCTCGATCGTCAGCCGGCCCCTCCACAGCCGATGGCCACGCCGCGCAATCACGACGTTGTTTTCCTCCGAGAGGGGCTGCATCACCAGGCTGGACGAAAGATAGCGGGCGTCGGGAAAATATCCGATGGCAAGGTCCAGCGTTCCATTGCGAAGTTCAGTCTCTGGCACCGTGAACAACCAGTCGAGACGCCGCGTTTGGTATCCGCAGCTCACCGGGGAGAATGGCACGGGCCAATAGGGAAACCAGGCGCAATTCCACATCATCACGGAGCGCGATGCGAAATTGGTCCGCGGTGAGCAAGGGATTGAAGACGTGCGGTGCCTCGAAGGTCTGCCGCAATTGCGCCCGCGCGGACCGAATAGGACCGGCGAGCTGCTCCGCGCGAGAGGTCGGGGCCATGCCCTGGGCCCGGCGCACAAAGAGCGGGTCCTTCAGGCGGGAACGCAGGCGGCCGATGGCGTTGCTGAACGCCGGCTGGCTTAGTCCTACACGTTTCGCAAAGCGCGGCCAACGTGCCGCTCATCCATGAGAGCTTCAAAGGCAAGGAGGAGATTCAGATCAAGGCCACCGATATTCACCGAGGCAATATCGCATATAACGATCATCCATCTATCGAATGAGTAACACGGTCGTCTATACGAGCAGCATGTTGAAGCGCGTATCCACACTTCTCACCCTCTTCCTGCTCGCGGCGGCTTTGCACGGGGCGCCAGCTTCAGAAACTCCCGCCCTGCGACTCTTCAAACAATGGCTAGACGCCTTCAACTCGGGCGATCGAGCGCGTGTCTCCGCGTTCTGGAAGCAATACGGGAAAAACGGGGCCGGGGATCGTGTCGAGGGAGATCTGCGCGTGCGGAATATGACCGGAGGCATGTCGATCTTCCGCGTTGTGGAAAATACGGAAACGCATGTGATCGCACTCATGAAAGAGAACCGGGGTGCTTGGTCTGAGTCGACCATGGAACTCGCGTCGACTGATCCACCCGTGATTAAGGGGATGCTCGGGCACCCGGTAGCCCCGCCGGAGAGTTCCGCCAATCCGGCTGGCAGCGATCCGGAGCTTGCCGCACGCGTGGCTGAGCACGTCGCAAACATGAGCGGTCCGGATTCTTACTCGGGCGCGGTTCTCATCGAGCACAAGGGTCGAATCGTTCTGGAAAAAGCCTGGGGCATGGCCGATAGCGAGCGCCAAATACCGAATAGAACGGATATGCAGTTCTGCATTGGATCGATGAACAAGATGTTCACGGCCGTGGCGATTCTGCAGCTTGTGCAGCAAGGCAGGATTTCACTCGATCTGCCCATCGCCACCTGGTGGCCCGATTATCCGAACCACGATCTCGCGGCCCGGGTGACGATTCGTGAATTGCTCAGCCACACCGGCGGCACCGGCGATATCTTTACGCCCGAGTACGAAGCGCATCGGCCGGAAATCCGGACGCTCGCCGACTACGTCCGGCTCTTCGGCAATCGGCCGGTCGCTTTTGAGCCGGGGACCCGAATGGAGTATTCAAACTATGGCTATATTCTGCTGGGACGCATCATCGAACTGGTGAGTGGCGAGAGCTACCAGAGCTATGTGCACCAGCACATCTATGCGCCTGCGGGAATGTTGCGCACCGATTCGCGTCCGGAATCGGATCACGTGGCCGGGCGCGCCGTCGGGTATACCCGCCGATCCAACGGCCTGGTCCCCAACGGTGACGCGCTGCCATGGAGCGGCACCTCCGCAGGAGGGGGTTATTCCACTGTTCATGATCTGTTTCTCTTCGCAGAGGCGCTCCAGAAAGGGACGCTGCTAAGTCCCGGCCTTTTGAAAGAAGCTATCCATGCAAGCAAATTGCGCGCCGATTACGGGCTTGGCTTCTATGTTCTCCCGGATGGAGGCTACGGACATGGAGGCGGCGCACCCGGCATTAACGGCGAAATGCACATCCTTCCACGCAGCGGTTATGTACTGGTTGCGTTAGCCAACCGGGACCCGCGGACGGCTACGAATATGGTCGATTTCATCACAGCGGCGCTTCCGAAATCTGCAACCGGCTATGGCTTGGTCAGATGATTCGAAACTCGAGAGAATTACGTTGCCTAGGGATAAGCTCTTGCGCGCGTAATTACATGCTTAAAGGCTGGATAATCGCCAATGCGCTCGATGAGTTTCGTACGAGCTGAGACTTCCGCGTTGTGCTGAATTATGGGCTATCGGGAAGTTGGGCCGCCTCGCCTTGGTTCTTCGGTTATCGGGGGAGGGTCAAGCCGTGGGGTTCAGGACGGCACGGTACAGGGTAGACCGGGCGACTCCAAAGCGGGCGGCTATTTCGGCCACCGGCATAACACCACGAAGGTATCGCCTTCGCGCAGGCTCGGCGACTACACCTGGCACACCAATAAGCGGGTGGCAAAAAGGTGGTTGCAGACCGCTTCGTGTCATCAAAACCACGCAAGGCAGTCCTTAGCGTACATAAATTTCCCTTTCTTGAGCTGTCCCCGGAGAGCCGCGAGACTGACGGTAAATAGGCCGACTAAGCGCATTGGCTTGGGCCATGCCACATTCAGGCAGTCGCAATAGAATCCACGGGCGTGTATTGCGCAGCCATTATGCAAATCCTGGAAGAGCGTAGTCTGCAGGTGTGTCTGGTAAACGCCCGCTGGGCAAAGAACGTCCCGGTCGGCGATGGCCCCGACCTTCTTGAAATTGTGTCCAGACAATGATGTCAGTGGCGGCAAAGTCCTTTGGACGGGAACACGAAGAGTAAAGAACAGCTTTCGCGGCCGTCTTGCGGATGACTGGTTGTGCCCGCTAAGCTGCTGAAAAACTGAGCGCGCTTTCTGAGGCACGACCGCACGGTTGCGCAGCACGCCTGCGACACACGTGGTTCAATGACGATTTTTGGATCCATTGCTCCCAGCGGCATCAGGCGCTCCCAGACGGTTGGGCGAGAGCGGGTGTGCGCGGCAGGACCGCAATCGCGAGAGCGCCGAAGAGGGCGACTGCAAAGACAAAGGCCATCGGCATGGAATAACTGCCGAAATGCTGGCGGAGAAGTGAGACCAGGAGCGGACACCAGGTCTGGCCGATGGTGTTGAGCGGCAGAATGATAGCCATGGCGCGCGAAAGACTGTTGATGCCAAATTGTTCCGCCGCCATAAGGGGAATAAGCATGTAGTCCGCGCCCATCGCGAAACCAAATACAACGGAGAAGAAGTACACCGATGAATGGCGGGCGGGTGTCACGGAGAGTAAGAGCAGGATAGTAGCAGCCACTATGAAATACGTCGCGGTCATGACCCATTTTTTTGAGAAGGCGTCGGCGAGATAGCCGATGCTCAAACGGCCGATGATGCTCGACCAAAGAATCAGCACCGATGCCGTAGTCCAGGTTGCATTCAGGAGTTTTTGACCGGAGAATCCAGAGTCACGGAAGACAAACTTCATGTGCATATTGATGGAGCCGATCGAACCTATCGAGCAGATGCTGCCAATAAGGAGGAGCCAAAACGGCTTACTCTGCAACAGTGCGCTCCACTCTTGTGAGGCGACCCGAACGTCCAATGGCGGCTGATCCGCCCCGTCAGGGTATTCGCCCATCTCCGCCGGCCTATCTCGCAGGACAAAGAGGGCAAGCGGCCATGTCACCGCCATCAGGCCGCCAACTCCGACGAGGGCGGCCCGGAACCCGAAATGTTCGGTCAATGATCGAACAAAAAATGAGCCTAGCCCGCCGAAGAGGCCGACTCCCACGTACACGATGCCCATTGCCCGCCCTCGCTTTTTCTGGAACCAGTAGGAGACCAGCAGTTGATGCGGAATGGGGCCAGAACAGATATAGCCGACTGTGTAAATGAAGTAGATGGCGAAATATACCAGCAGTCCTCCTCTCATGAAAGCGAATCCCAAAAACGAGAGAGCCGTCAGACCAGTACCCGCAATCAGAAGCTTGCGAGGGCTCAGTCGGGGGATCAACAGAGGGCCGGCCCAGATGGTCAGCAGGGCAGCAATCGGAAATCCCAGCGTGATTTCCTCAACATTCCAGCCGAAAGCGGACTGAAAGTAGTCGTAGAAAAAGGGCAGGTTATAGTACGGAATTCCTACCGCTATGCCGAAGGTTACGAACGCGGTCGCAACAATCCACCAGCCATAAAACGTCTTTGCTTTTTGAGGGCTTATGCGGGTATTTTGCACCGGCTTACCTATAGTAGGGTAGTGGAGAAATGACCTCCAACGGGTACCCGGTACGAGAGAATGACTTTACTGGTTACGCGCCGTGGTCAACGGGCGTCTATCAAGCAAAATCAGGAACTCCGGGGAGGGAACCGTCTTGCATGCAATCGGTCAGGATCTAGATATGAAAACAACAAAACGCGGAAAGTTCGTTCAGAAAGGGTTTGGCACTGCAGCGTTGGTGTTTCTGACCTCAGCGCTCCTATTCGGTGTAACACCTAACACCCGTACCTTCACAGCCGACGAAGCAGTCAAGGTCGAAGGCGTGATTGTATCGCGTGATGGGCAGACGATTAAACTCAGGACCGCTGACGACTCGATCGGAACCGTCGACCTGACTGCTGGAACAAAAATTGATTTAAAGCGCGGCGGCCTCTTCAAACGTAAAACCGCTATGGATGCGGCGTCGTTGGTTCCCGGATTGCGTATCGAAGCTGACGGGAGAGGAAACGAGAAAGGCGAACTGGTTGCAAACCACGTAGTATTCGACCCGAATTCTATGCGAACCTCCCGGCAGATCGACACCCGCGTTTCGCCGCTCGAGGCGAGGACTGGCACGTTAGAAGGTCGCACCGGAACCTTGGAGACCCAGACCGGCCAACTGGAAACCCGGGCCGGGCAGATGGAAACGCAACAGAAGCAGACTGAGCAACAGGTTGGGCAGGTGAAGAACGAAGCCGACCAGGCGAACCAAGGTGTAACCGGCGTGAATAAACGCGTAACGGACCTGGATAATTACCAGACCACCGATACAGCGACTGTCTACTTTAAATTAAACAGCTCGGTTCTAAGCGACGAGGCCAAAAAGGACCTCGATAATCTGGCGCAGAAAGCGCTTGCGCAGAAGGGCTACATAGTCGAGGTAGCCGGGTTCGCCGATTCAACCGGCAAGGCAGCACGCAACCAGGTGCTCAGCGAAGCACGGGCGGACGCCGTGACGCGCTACCTCGAGCAACAGGGCAACATTCCTATTCACCGGATACTGACCCCGACCGGTATGGGCATCTCGCATGAGGCAGCAAGTAACGACAATCCCGAAGGGCGGAAGATGAACCGGCGGGTGGAGGTGAAAATTCTGGTGAATCAAGGGGTCGTATCCGGAACGGGCCAGACGGCAAGCTCGGACACGAAACCCGCTGGCGACACCAGTCACCCTTAAGCTGCCGAGACTGCTTTTGCTTCCTACTGCGGGACAGCAGAGGCCGCGGTAGACGTTCCCTGAAACAGAAGGGGCGCAAAGGCGATCAAGTTCCGCCGCCATACCATCCAGGTATGCATGCCTGGAGTTTCGATCTGGGTCAGATGGATATCCTTCGACTTCAGCCAGGCAACCAGTTCCCGATTTGGCGTGATTAGACGGTCGCTAGTTCCGCACGCAATCCAAAGCAGATTGAGCTTTGAATTTACTGCCGACGTGAGCTGAGGGAAAGCAGCTGTGAACTCTTTGTTTAAGCCGCCTGCGCTGAAGGAGCCCACCCACGAGAATAGATCGAGGGTGTTGAGTCCAGTAAGAAGAGATTCCGCGCCGCCCATCGAAAGCCCCGCGAGTGCGCGAGATTCGCGTTGCGCGTCAACCCGGTAGTTGCGCTCGACCAGCGGAATAACTTCGCCCGTGAGCGCGGCACGAAAATTCGAGTAGTTTCTTTCACGCAGGGCAGGATCGCTGAACGGTGCGCCGCCGGAAGACGGCGGATGAAGAATCTGAAGGTCGCCGTACCCCAGCGGCATAACGATGATCATGGGCTTGGCTTTGTGTTCGGCTATTAGAGAATCGAGAATGAGATTCGCCTTGCCAACCGCCGTCCAGCCGCTCGCGTCATCACTGAAGCCGTGCAGCAGGTACAGCACGGGATACTTTGCCGGCGCGGCGGGATCGTAGCCCGGAGGCGTGTACACATAGAAATCGCGATTGTCGCCGACAACGGCTGATCTATAGAAGTGGTGGTGAATCGTGCCGTGGGGAATATCGGTGTCCTCCCACGGTAAAGGAGCGGTTCCGGGGACATGGACAATGTTGCTCAGGTTCAGAAGATTCGGTTTGATCTGCGGGTTGGAAGGGTCAAGGCGATGAGCGCCGCCGCTATCGAATGAATATCCGTAGAGATCCGGGGCCAGCGACTCTGAAGTAAACGTCCACACTCCTGCCGCGTCCTTCTCCATTCGGAATGGCGCCTTGCCCCCCTCGATGTTGACGCTGACCTCGTGCGCATTCGGGTCAAAATAGCGGAATGTAACTCGGCCATCCGGGCGGACATCCGGAGACTGGAGCTTTGGCACCTGTGTTTGGGGCTGTTGTGCCAAACTTGCGCTAGCCCCTATGAAGAAAAGTAGCAATTTAGTCACGATAATTCCTGGCGAGTCTTGTTGCTTTCTTCTATATCAAATCGAGGGTTGCAGAAATCCGTTGCACAATGACTGTTGCTGAATTTACGCCGATTGTGTTCATGGCGGCGCTGCTGGCGGGCTTCATCGGATCTTTAACCGGGTTGGGAGGAGGCGTGATCGTGACGCCGGTACTCACCTTGTTTCTTCACGTCGATCTGCGTTACGCGATTGGAGCAAGCCTAGTTTCAGTGATCGCGACCTCCTCGGGTGCGGCAGCGGCTTACGTACGCGAAGGTTTCTCAAACATTCGGATTGGAATGCTGCTGGAGATCGCAACTACGCTTGGGGCGCTCTTCGGCGCTTTTCTGGGGACGCACATATCGACTCGCATATTAAGCGTGGTGTTTGGCCTGATTCTGTTACAGGCAGCGTGGACGACAGCCCGCACGCACAAGACGCCAAAGCGCCCGATTCCGCCGGACCCACTGGGCAAGAAATTGAGGCTTAATTCTTCCTTCCACACATCGGAAGGCGAGGAGCAGTATGCCGTAAGGCGCGTAAAAACGGGCTTTGGGCTGATGTTCGGGGCAGGAACAATATCCGGATTGCTGGGGATAGGCTCCGGCTCGCTCAAAGTGATTGCGATGGATCAGGCTATGCAAATACCGTTCAAGGTCTCGACCGCTACCAGCAATTTCATGATCGGAGTGACGGCTGCCGCGAGCGCGAGCGTTTATTTGAGCCGCGGGTATGTAAGCCCGCCTATTGCCATGCCCGTGATGCTAGGCGTGCTGGGCGGATCCATGCTAGGCACAAGATATTTAAGCCGTCTTTCCGTTCCGTTCTTGCGCCGCATATTCGCGATGGTGGTCGGCGCTATAGCAATAGAAATGATTATTAACGGGATTCGAGGCACCATATGAAAATGACCGACCAATCTCTCGAGCGCGGCGTGAGCGTTCTCCTGATGGCCGGCGTAATGATAGCCGGTGCCGTTACGCTGACTGGCGGAGCCATATTCTTGCTTCGCCATTGGAGCGATCACGTCGAGTACCAGCATTTCCACAGCCAGCCGCGCATCGATCGTATTCTTCCCGAGATTGTAAAGGGAGCAGTAAATCTGCGGGCGCGATCCGTGATTCAGCTGGGAATGCTGCTGCTGATCGCCACGCCGGTGGCTCGGGTTGCCTTCTCGCTGTACGGGTTTGCGCTCGAACGCGACCGGGTGTTCGTTGTAGTTACGGGGTTTGTGCTAGCGATTCTGCTGTACAGCCTGATTAGCGGCGCAATATCAGGGTAGTGGGTTTCTACAGCGTTCTTAGCGCAGCTCGGCTTCCAAGGATTCGAACCTGGTTTTGAGCTCGTTGAAATCCGCACGCAGCTGTTCTATTTCTTGCTCGAGCTGAGCGATTCTGGTCGGCGAACTCACTGCGGGAACAGCTGCTTCCGAGGGTTGCGTGATCGGCTCTCCTGCGAGCAAATGCGTGTAGCGAGCTTCTTTCTGCCCCGCCTGCCGGGCTAGTTTCTTGACCAGAGGGCCGGATTCCCATTCCGCGAATTTAGCTAAGACGGTTTCGACTTCAGCCAAATCGCTGAACTCGAACATGCGTTCGCTGCGGTCCTTGATTTCGCCCAAAGTCTGAGGGCCGCGCAGCAGGAGCGTACACAACACGGCAGCTTCGCGCCGCCCGAGATTTAAGGTTTCCGAGATTCTCGCCGCATACTTGCCTACACGGCCGCTGCCCGTGACGAACAGGGCCAACTTTTTCTGTCTAAGACTCTCTAAACTTTGTTCCACCGTTTCGGCATCGTAGTTCACGGCCGGATCCCGGTTGGATTTCTGGTTGCAACCATTCACCAGGGCGTTCAGCGTAAGCGGATAATACTCCGGGGTAGTCTCTTCCTTCTCCATCAGCGTGCCGAGTACGCGGACCTCGACATCGGTGAGCAGATCGATGGGCATGAAAGATCGGGTAATTACACCCGAGCTTGGCTTGAGACGACAATCGGGCGCGAATTGCCCGCTTTTTCCGAATAGCGAGCTGCTAAGTCGGGCCGCAGAAAAGCCAGCATTTTCAAAGCTACTTTTTTCCCCTGGCGAAAAGCATCTGCGTAGAGCCGGTCGCGCTCGTCCCGGGGGTAAGTAAACCCAATGCTGTAGTAGTGATCGAGCGAAAGCCCGAGCACCTTAGTCCCGGCATAAGCAATCGCAGCTTTCGCGATGAGGCCTCCTCCGAATGGAACTTTCCCGACAAGCTGCTTGGCGAGCGCCCGCCAGCCGAACGCGCTGCCAATGACCATTGCGATCTCGGACTTCTGATGCGTGTACCCGACCTCGCGATCACTGGCTGCCGCAATCAGGAAAGCCATACGTACCTGGTTCATGGTGAGAAACGCCGTATCTGAAGCGAATTCCGCCAACGCCCAAGGCAATTCAATCACGTTAGGAATAATGTCCGGAAGAGCGGTAGCTATTGAAAACAGCGTGTTCTCTCTACAGGTCTTCGCGATCACGCGCTCGACAAAGGGACGCCTGAAGGGAAGAAATGACTTAGCCAGGCTTACGCCGAGCTGAGGATGCTGGGAAAGAGTCTTGAACACGAACTGATGTGGCCGGTCGGGGTGGAACAAAAGTGACCCAGACGGTGCAATCATCGCCTCGTCATATACATGAAGATCCGGAGGCGCTGCACCGAGCGAGAGGGGGGCCCGCGTGAGGAGAAGGGCGGAGTGCCGGCGGCGCACCGGACTTAAGTCGCGCAAGAAAAAATTCTCCAGGCGGTTGAAGGCCTCGCCGTTTGAAGCATGCAACGCGATCCGCAAAGAGCGCTCGCTCATATCGCGCACTTCGTTTGGATTTAAAGTACTAATCGCCTTCTTTATGTTGATCAATCCGTCGAGTTTCATCTAGTCCTCGGTGAGAAATCGGTAAATCAGCGCCCCGCAACCGGAAGGCCACCTGTAACGCAGACCCCCAATCAGAGTTTACGCCGATACGTTCGACTTCTATATCGGGAGAGAAGTAACGCAGGAGAATTTCATTGCTGGGATGAAACGAGAGGGCAGGGGCGACAAGCAGGATTTTGGGCGCTTTCTTTGTTACACGCACACCCGGAAACAGATCGTTTAGCTCGTCCCGTTCGGCATGCCAGCAGATTCGCATCCAGTAGTCCAGCGCCTGTATGGGCAGTTGGATGTCCTCCGATGTCTTCAGTTCGAGAATGGCAAGTCTGCCCGACGGGGTGATAGATAGGAGATCGATCAATTCCCGTTCGCCTCCAGCGAAAGTTAAGACCTGAGCATGCACCAGGTCCGGCATAAGTTCCGGATCTACAATCTCCAGATTGGAGCGAATGGAGCTTTCGAACCAGCGTTCCGAGAAGGAGGGCAATTCAGAGCGGCCAAGCGGCGAGGAGTTGCCCAGGCCGGAGAGGTTGCGCGCGAAGCTCTCTACTTTATGCACTTCCGATACAAGGACTTCTTCCTGGGAATCGATGCCGAGGTTGAATTTACCGCGTTCGAACCTGGCAAACTCCAGACCCCGAAATCGAATACTGATATCCCCGCCGATCTCCGGGCAGCATCCAACTCCTTCCATTCCGGCAAGCTGGGCAAAGATCCGCTCCATCTCGGGTGTCAGATTGGAACTGGCGTAACGTGCAGCGAGGCGGGTCTCGAGATTCCCGAGGTCTTGCGGGTCGACTTCTCCCGCCATGCCGTGCTCATTGAATCTGAACATGCGCGGCTGCAGCGGTCTGCCGGTCAGCCAGCGCAAGCGGTGAGCTGTTAGATTGCCGGACTGTTCCGGCAGAAAAAGGCAAAGTGAAAGCTGGCCGGGAGGATTGAGGTTGCTGGCGAGATAGTCATACCAGAGCAGCGCGGAAGCGAGCATGGCTGGCTCGAATTCGGGAGACGGGCAGGCGAGCGCCGCAACGTGGTGATGCCCTCGACTAAGCCAAGCACGCGGGAATGTGGCCGAAAAAGAGCGGCGTAGATCCAGCGCTGATGAAATGGAGCGAATCTGCGAGCCTGGAAATTGGCGGCACAACATGCGGCGGAACTGTTCGGTAAAAGACTGCCGTGAACCTCTGATTGCCCTCGCAGCCGTCTGCGGCCGGTCCAGATCGAGAAATGCAAGCGTGCCTGTAGCACCGCCGAAGCGCTGTACCGTGCAGTCCAACACCCCAACTCTCACACGATCGATTGATAGGATTTTGCGGGACAAACTGCGGCCCTCCTCCCAGACCTCGATAGACAACTTGCCGGAGCGAACTTCCAAGGCGTAGTGGCCTTCGATGAGGCGCATGGGCCGATCGCCGAAATCAAGGACCGCAGGGTTGCGGGCTGCCCTGACAAATGCCTCGACAGCCGCAGTTAAGCTAATTGCGTCCTGTAAGGCGGTTGCTTTCGCGTGCCCGCGTCGGGCTTGACCAAGCGAGCTTTTATCATAGAGTTTTGCCAATCGAACTCTCCACTTTCGCCGATCGCTTACAGGCCCTTGAGAACCGGATTCTACAGGCGGCGGCACGCAGCGGCCGCAAACGCTCGGATATCAAGCTAGTGGCGGTCTCGAAGAAATTTTCTGCCGAACACGTCCGTGAAGCATACAATTCGGGCGTACGCGATTTTGGGGAGAACTATGTGCAGGAGTTTGCCGGGAAAAAGACTGCTCTCAGCGATATGCAGGACGCGCGGTTTCACCTGATCGGCCACCTGCAATCGAACAAGGCGCGAATCGCCTGCGAACTTTTTGAAATAATTCAGACCGTAGATTCGGTCAAGCTACTACAAAATCTGGAGAAAGCTGCCGAGAGTTCCAGAAAAACAGTTGAGGTCTTGCTCGAGATTAAATTATCTGACGAGGCAAATAAAGCGGGTGCAATGCCTGGCCAGATTCCAGAACTGATTGCCGCGGCCCAGCGCTGCGCTCAACTGAAGCTGTTGGGGCTCATGACGATGCCCCCATGGTCTGAAAATGCCGAGTTGTCGCGCCCGTTCTTCCGCCGGCTATCGGAACTCGCGACTCAGTACCAATTACAGGAGCTTTCCATGGGCATGTCGGGGGATTTCGAAGTGGCGATAGAAGAGGGCGCGACCATGGTCCGTATCGGAACCGCCTTATTCGGCCCTCGTCCTAAACCCCCCAAATCCGAATCGCCTTCAGGCGCCTCATGAGGCACTGTTCTGCTACTCAGAAGCTGCTTATAGCCGCCCTGATCTCCTTCGTGCGGGTTTCCGGGCAGGTCGCCGAACCCAGCGCTAAATCGCCGGTGAACCTGGCGCAGTTCGGGCTCTCCATTCCAATGAGAGATGGCGTCCGGCTGGCCGCCGACCTCTTTCTCCCTCGAGCAACAGGCCACTGGCCGACGGTTCTGTTTCGCACGCCCTATGAACATAAGGGCTCTTCCAGCCGCAGCTACCGTACTTTCTTGCAGCGCGGTTATGCGGTGGTCATCGAGGACCTCCGCGGGCGTCATGCCTCACAAGGGACGTTTCAGACTATTGAGCGCGAGGGACCTGACGGGAGCGACACGATTAACTGGATTGCTGAGCAGCCTTGGTCGAACAGCCGCGTGGTGATGGCTGGCAATTCTTATCTTGGAATGGTTCAGTGGTGGGCAGCTATTCAGGACAATCCTCACCTGGCGGCAATTGCACCCATGTTTTCGGGCGATGACAATTACGAGGACCGTTATTACTCAACCGGTGGTGCTATGCAATTGGGGCATCGCCTCTTGTGGCTGTCGCAAAACCTAACGCCTCCCTTGCAAGTGAGACCGCTCTTCGCGAGTTACATCGATCACCTTCCGCTCAGGACCGCTGATGTTGCTGCAACAGGCCTCAAACTGCCGATGTGGCGAGCCGCCGTCGATCATCCCTCCTATGACGCTTACTGGAAATCTCAAAGTGTCCGCGAAAGAATTCATCAGATCGATGTACCTGTCTTATCGATGGGTGGATGGTTCGATAACTATGCCGAGAGCGATCTCGATATGTTTGCCAGGCTTTCCGCTGCCCACAAAGTCATAGAGACCTGGATCGGCCCCTGGGGCCACAACCCCGGTCTCAGCTTCCCGACGCGTGACTTTGGGTCAGAAGCCACCATCCCGATCCGGAGCACGCAAGCGGATTGGTTCGATCGCTGGGCGTGGAAAGGCCCGGCACTTTCCGAAGCGCCCATCCCTCTGCTGCACATATTCGTGATGGGTCCCGATATCTGGCGAGAAGAGCACGAATGGCCGCTTTCTCGAGCGCGCAGTACACCTTTTTATCTTTCAAGCGGAGGCCACGCGAATACCCGAACGGGAGATGGCGCGCTCGGCCGTTATCCCGTTCGCAAATCTCCTCCTGACACATTTATCTATGATCCGAAAGACCCGGTTCCTACCGTAGGCGGGGCAATTTGTTGCGATCCCAAGACTCTGCCGCCGGGCCCACTCGAGCAATCGGTTGTAGAGAGACGGCCGGACGTGCTGGTCTATAGCTCTGAGCCGCTGAACGAGAGCATGGAAGTGACTGGGCAAGTGCGGGCGATAATTTATGTTTCCACCTCCGCCAACGATACCGATTTCACCGTCAAACTGGTCGACGTGTACGCTAACGGAAGGGCTCTCAGCGTCTGTGACGGCATACAGCGGCTGAGATACCGGCTCTCCCTCGCCAAGCCTGTTTTCGTAAAACATAACCAGGCGTATCAGATCAGCGTTGATGCCGGTGTAACGAGCTACGTATTTCCGATCGGACATCGGATCCGGCTAGAGATCTCGAGCAGCAATTTCCCGCGCTTCGACCGGAGCCTGAACTCTTCCGGATTGAATGCCGATATCACAAAAATGCCCAAGGCAAAGCAGACGGTATTACACGAAAGAAATTATCCATCCGCGTTGATCTTGCCCGTGATTCCCAGACGCGCTGGGCAGGTATCCTCCTCGAACCAAAATGAATCCCGGCAAAGAAGAACTTCTAGTTAAAGCTGAAAAGCAGCTCGCGGCGATGCGCGTGCCCGAAGCATTAGCGTTGTTTTATCGAGCCGAACAGGCGGGTTGCGATTCAGATGCCTGCGCTGCAGGGCGCTGGACGTGCTATATGCTGCGCGGAGACTTTGAACGCGCATGGCGCGAGAGTGACGCGATAGCCGCTCGCGGGAATCCGGACCCACACCGCTTTTGGGACGGTCGCCCCCTGGACGGCCGTCGCGTTCTGATCAGGTGCCTGCACGGTCTAGGCGACACAATCCAGTTTATTCGTTATGCGCCTTTGGTGAGAGCTCGAGCCGCGCACCTTACGGTGGAAGTTCAGCCAACCCTGAAAGCTCTCTTGACTTACAGCCGGGTAGCAGATGAAGTGATCACGTGGGGAGAACCCGAGCCAGCGTGGGATCAGCAGATTGAGGTTGTAGAGCTGCCACGCGTGTTCCGCACTCTCCTCAGCACGGTCCCTGATGGCGTTCCGTATCTGCGAGCGCCAGCGGCATCCCTCTACGGAAAATACGGGCACAAGGGTTTGATCAGAGCCGGTCTTGTCTGGAGCGCAAGCAATTACAATCGGGCGCGGTCGATCCCCGCCGATGCGATAGCGCAGTTGCTGGATATTCCCGGGGTGGAGTTCTATAGCTTGCAAGCCGGGCCAGAGCGCTTTGACCTGAGCGGGGAAGTATCACAGATACCGCAGCTATTCTGCGAAGGTGAGTGTGTCCTGCCGACCGCCAGCTTTGTTGGAGCACTCGATCTATTAGTCACGGTTGACACCATGATGGCGCACCTTGCGGGAGCTCTCCGGCGGCCTGTCTGGACGTTGCTCCCGTATCGATCGGATTGGAGATGGATGCTGAACCGCGAAGATAGTCCCTGGTATCCGACTATGCGTCTGATTCGTCAGGAGAGACCAGGTGAATGGGAGCCGGTGATCCGCCGGGTCAAGAACGATTTGGCGGCAAGAGTGGCGGTTGGGCCAGTTCTAACTGAGGGGACCTGGCAAGGTGAAGTGAAAGGTCGAACCGGCCCCTACTGTTGACTCTGCCCAGATTCTTCCGCCGGCGCGATCCACTATTCTGCGGCAGGTGGCAAGGCCGATTCCGCTGCCGGCAATATCTGCGGCGTGCCTTCTCTGTAGCGGTTGAAAGATGCGCTCGAGCCACTCAGGCTCGATGCCCATTCCATTGTCCTGCACGCTGAGACGCCAGAGCCGGGAATCATCGCGGCTGACCTCAATCCTCACACGGGGCGGTACATCGGGACGTCTGTACTTGATGGCATTCGACACCAGATTTTGGAAGAGTTGCGTCAGCGGTTGAGTTTCGATTAGGAGTTTTGGGAGATGCGCGCAAGTTACCGTGGCCCCCGATGTGTTTACGTGCTGCTGTAAGTTGCCGATCGCCATATCGAGCGCTTCGGCCGCACCAATAGGTTCAGTCGCGCTGATTGGATGCTTGCCTACCAGTGCATGTGCCAGGATCGCTTCTATCAGATCGGTCATCCGGGCGAGACCGAGCGTGATCTGCTGAAGACAGCTCTTGCCATCGGCATCCAGTTTTTGACTGTGACGGCTGTTGAGAAGGTCCACCAGCCAGCGGGCGCTGGTGAGCGGCGCACTCAAATCATGCGAAGCGATCCGGGCAAACTCTTCGAGATCGGCGTTCGAACGCTCCAGCTCCAAAGTCATCGTTTTCAACCGCTCGTTCGCTTTTTCGAGTTCCCGCTGCATCTCCAGGCGCGGCGTTATGTCGGTATGCGTGCAGATGATCGTTGCTTGCTCGTCCGAGCGATCGGATAGCATCGTCCAATTCGCGGAAACGTAAACAACGGAACCGTCCTTTCGTTTTTGCTGCAGCTCACCCTGCCAGCTTCGGCCGTTCAGAAGCTGCTGCCGTGAGCTGCTATCGAAGCCAGGCGCCACCGTCCCGAGGAGATCGTTAGCTACTCGTCCAACCGCTTCGTGCTCGGTCCATCCATAGAGGCGTTGACAACCGGATGTCCAGTGTTCGATCACTCCGTCCATTCCATGTATAAACACCACGGATTGGTCGAGCGTTCGGGCCAACGCCTTGAGATCATCTTCTGTCCGTTTACGTTCAGTGATGTCATGCAGCACTTTGCCAAACCCAAGCAGTTCGCCCGTTGCCGAATCACGGAGCGCAAGCGAAACGCCTTCGACAAAAATCGGGTGCCCGCTTTTTGTCACCAACCAAGTGGTATCCGATGCGCGCCCTGTTTGAGCCGCAGTCTTGAGCTCATGCTGGAATGTGTCTTTCTGTCGATCATTGGCCTCCAACAGGAGATCACCGCTTTGGCCGATGAACTCCCCGGCTGCGTAGCCAAGCTGCTTTTCCACACCAGGGTGCCAGGACCTGAAATGCCCGTCCTGGTCGAGCAGGAGTACTACGCAGTCGCTCAGCCGGGAAACCAAAAGATCGAGAAGATCTTTGTTCGTCAATCGCGCGTTTTGAATCATGGCAAATTTGACAACGGATAAAAGGCAACTCAACGAAAAGTTCGGTTTATCGACCGTATTAGAGGATCGTACTCGCCGAAAACTACTTCGCTAACCGAACCGGGCGCTATTTCGAGGCGATGAATATGGTCGAGTGGCATGCCGAGCAAAAGCAACAGAACACATCGAATCACGTCTCCATGCGAAATCATGGCAACTGTGCCTCCCGCATTATCAATTCTGCCGGCGGTTTGTATAGCTCGCCAGGCCCTCGCCTGCACCTCTAGCATCGATTCTCCCCCCGGAGCCCAGGTCGTGGATCTCTGCTTGTTGAAGCTCATCCAGCTTTCCATGTCGTCGAGTTCGCGGAAAGGCTTTCCGACCCATTCTCCGAAATCTATTTCGGTGATCCCCTCGTCCACAGATACCGGCTTTCCGCAGGCCTGCGCTATAGGCTTAGCGGTCTCCAGCGCGCGGTCGAGGGGACTCGAATAAATGGCGTCCAAGCTATATTGCTGTTTGAGGCTCCGTCCGATTAGCTCCGCCTGACGCACGCCTTCCGAATTCAAATGTACGCCAGAAGCACGCCCATAGAGGACATGGCCTAACAGGTCGGTACTTCCATGCCGGATGAGTAGAATACGAGTCATATTAAAAGGGGAGTTAACTTGGCCGAGAGCCAATCAACCATCGAAATCGAAAAGCGAGTAAGTGAGCTAGGCCCATGGTTTCACAATATCCGGCTGCAAGGGGTCGAGACCGCTCCTGGCCACTTCCTCGGCGACTACCCTTCGGCCAAATGGAAGAGCTTCCAACACGCTATTCCAAACGATCTTAGTGGCATGACTGTTCTCGATATCGGGTGTAACGGCGGGTTCTATTCGATCGAGATGAAGCGCCGCGGGGCGAAGCGGGTGCTCGGTATCGATCACGATGAACAGTATCTCGAACAAGCCCGCTATGCCGCGCACGTCGTGGGCTTAGACATTGCTTTCGAGCGCATGTCTGTTTATCAGGTTCCGAGACTCCGGGAACGTTTCGACCTCGTTCTGTTCATGGGAGTGTTCTACCACTTGCGGCATCCTCTGCTCGCGCTGGATTTGCTGCGTCAGCACGCCACGAAGGATTGGTTTGTCTTCCAATCCATGCTGCGCGGCAGCCAGTCGATTCCAAGAGTCGAGCAGGATTACCCGTTTTGGGAAGTTGCCTTTTTTGACAAACCCGGCTTTCCGAAAATGCATTTCATCGAGAATCACTATTCTGAAGATCCGACGAACTGGTGGATACCTAATCGCGCCTGCGCTGAGGCGGTTCTGAGAAGTGCAGGATTCAAAATCGAAAGCTGCCCTGAGGCCGAGGTCTTCATCTGCCGCTGCGACACGGAAAGCCATCTGCATGAATTGCCGGAACTTACCTGATGATTGAAGCGGTCATGCTCTGGAACGAGCCCAACAATCTTTCGCACTGGGATTTTGAAATCGATAAGGACTGGTCGGCCTACGCTCAAATGATCAAGCAAGCGGCTATTGCGATCGAGGCCGAAAATCCGAAGCTGAAAAAGGTTTTGGGGGGCATCTCGCCAATCGATCCGGCCTTCATTGTCAGGATGCAAGATCTGGGGGCCCTCAATTCCGTAGACGTAGTCGCGCTGCACGGCTTTCCGCTCGATTGGAACCATTGGAGCATCAACGAATGGCCAGAAAAGCTTGACGAGATCCGGGCAGTGACAACGAAGCCGATCTGGGTGTCGGAAGTCGGGGCATCTTCATTCGGGGCCGAGGAAGTGCAGGAATTTGGCCTCAGGCGGACCGCCGAATTGCTGATCCCGAGAGTGGACCATATTTTCTGGTACAGCCTGTTCGATCTTCCGCGAGCGTGGACTGCTACCACCCGGCACCGCGAGAGCGAAGGTTCTTCGTATTACCGCCACTTCTATATGGGCTTGTTGCGTGAAGACGGAATCAGTAAGCTGGCACTCAAGCGCTTCGCCGAGTATGCGCCCGCTCTCGGAGTGTGCCAGTGGTTCCACTTTGAAGATCACCGCCTCGACAATGCCGTTCGAGCGCTGCGGGATTTAGGCGTGAAGAAACTTCGTACGGGACTGAGCTGGGCTGATTTCGAACGGCCGAATGCAGAACGCTGGTTCGACCAGCAGATGAAGTTGCTGCAGGAATTCGAGCTTACCGTTACCTTCTGCTTTACGCCTGAGCGTTGCGGGGTGCGGCCTCACTATACAAGCCCGCCGCGTGATCCTGCAGAATTTGCTCAGTTCTGTTCCGTGATGACTCGCAGATATTCAAATTGATAAGCCCCGCTCCTTCTCGTGAGTAGCTTGCTGCTTCTGCGCCGTGAACTGGTTAATAGTTCAGAGTTCTTATGTTGCTGCGCTCGTGACGATTACTGGTAGAAATACCAGAAGACTAGTACAAAAATGACGTTTTCGACAGGTAAGTAGAAACAATGCGAGCTACTAAGCTTCTTACCTAGGGCGGAAGTAAATGCGGTTGTCATGGTAAATTGCGAATCCCGTTCTCCCGTTCTCTCTCCAGGCGAGTGGGCTTTCGCCTGTAAAGTGTTTGAAATCTTTTCCGCAATTGCATCAAAAATCAACCTAAAAGGACTAAACGGCGAATGAAGGGAACCGTTCTAATTACGGGCGGTGCCGGCTTTATTGGTTCTCATGTAGCAACTGAACTCTTGAAAGCCGGCTATCACGTCCGCGTTTTAGACAGTCTTGTTACTCAGGTACATGGCGATGCTCCGATCCGGCCTAACTATCTGCACAAGGACGCGGAGTTTGTTCTGGGAGATGTGCGAAATCCGGAAGCAGTAGACGATGCCCTGGCCGGCGTAGAAGCTGTTTACCACTTTGTTGCTCTGGTCGGAGTAGGCCAAAGCATGTATCAGATGGCTGAGTATACGAGCGTCAACAATCTGGGCACTGCTGTGCTGCTCGAGCGCTTGGTCAAGCAGCCGGTCAACAAGCTCGTCGTTGCATCCAGTATGAGTGTTTACGGCGAAGGCTTATACGCGACCGATTCCGGACAGCTTTGCATGGACGCCGTCCGAACTCCGCGGCAGTTGAAAGCGCACGACTGGGAGATGAGGGCGCTGGACGGCGCACTGCTCCGTCCAGTTCCTACGCCCGAATTTAAGCAGCCGTCCCTGGCCTCGGTTTACGCCCTATCCAAATACGATCAGGAACAGATGTGTCTGATGGTGGGCAGGGCTTACGGCGTGTCCACGGTAGCTCTTCGCTTCTTCAACGCGTATGGGCCTTTTCAATCCCTCTCGAACCCTTACACGGGCGTACTCGCGATCTTTGCCTCGAGATTGATGAATGGCGAGCGGCCAATTATTTTCGAGGATGGCGAGCAACTCCGGGATTTTGTGAGCGTTTACGACTTAGCCCGGGCGTGCAGGCTTGTGCTGGAGATCCCGGCTGCCACGGACATGGTCTTCAACGTAGGCAGCGGACAAAAAATCAGCATCAAGGATGTTGCTAGCAAGCTCGCTCAAGTTCTCGGGAGCAAAATTGAGCCCGAGATCACCGCTAATTACCGGGTGGGCGATATCAGGCACTGTTTCCCGGACATCGGCTTGGCGCAACGAATCCTGGGTTACCGGCCGGAAGTGACGTTAGAGCACGGAATGCTGGATCTCGCCGAGTGGCTCGAGCGCCAGACAGCTGCGGACCGTTTCGACGAGATGCGAAACGAACTCGCTTCGCGCGGATTGGTCGTTTAGGAGGTTGCCAATGGATAAGCAATACATCCTGATCACCGGCGGCGCGGGTTTCATCGGAACGAACGTCGCCCATAGCTATCTGGAGCACGACCAGCCCGTTCACATCTTCGACAATCTAAGCCGCCCGGGAAGCGAGCGCAACATAACCGACCTGCGGGAGCGGTATCCGGGACGCGTTTTGTTCACGCAGGGAGACGTGCGCCGCAAGGATCACATCGAGGATGCTGTAGCATCGGCGCGGGTGATCTATCATTTGGCCGCGCAGGTTGCCGTCACAACCAGTTTGGAAGACCCGCTGGCCGACGCTGGTACGAATCTCATAGGCACTCTGCACCTGCTTGAAGCGGCGCGCAAGTGTGCAACCAGGGCTCCTCTGCTTTTCACGTCGACGAACAAAGTCTATGGCTGCCTCGGAGCTGTTGCGCTCTGCGAGCGAGAATCGCGTTATGAGCCGGCGGACCCCCGGTTAGCGAACGCTGGCGCGGGCGAGGATCAACCGCTCGAGTTTCTTTCTCCGTACGGCTGCTCTAAAGGAAGCGCCGATCAGTACGTACTCGATTACGCGCGTTCGTTCCATCTGCCCGCGACCGTATTCCGCATGAGTTGCATCTACGGCCCTTACCAGTTGGGTTCGGAAGATCAAGGGTGGGTGGCGCACTTCATCAGGCAAGCGCTAAAAGGCGAGAACATCACCGTTTACGGCGACGGCAAGCAGGTCCGGGATCTTCTCTACGTTGACGACTTGGTTCGAGCGATGCACCAAGCGCTAGATCGCATCGACATCTCTTCCGGCCAGGCGTTTAACATGGGCGGAGGAGCGGAGAACAGCGCAAGCTTGCTGGAAGTCCTTTCGCAAATCAAGATTCTCACCGGCAATTCACCTCGGATCGATTGGGGGCTTGAGCGTTTAGGCGACCAGCGATGGTATGTGTCGGATACCTCGAAAGCGAGGAGCAGCTTTGACTGGCGGCCGGAAACTTCCATCCGGCAAGGGCTTCGGAACTTGATCAATTGGTATGGTAACCGGCCCGAGTTAGTCGGGCAATCGAAAATGCAGGTGGCATAATGCGTTTTGCTTTAATCAATCCACCGTGGAATTTCCAGGGAAGCATCTATTTCGGATGCCGCGAGCCCCATTTCCCTTTGGAGTTGGGATATTCGAAAGCGCTACTCGAAGAAGCCGGTCACGAATGCCTGCTTCTCGACGGACACTTAGAAGGGCTCACGCAGACTGAGTTATTCGACAGAGTAAGTGCGTTCGCTCCGGATTTTACAGTCATTACGACCGCGCCCACTTACTTGTTTTGGCGCTGTCCCCCGCCTGAGATTCGCGTTCCCCAAGAGCTTTGCCAGCTACTGCGTTCCGTCGCGGGCAAGCTGGTGATTGTGGGACCGCACGGGTCGACCACTCCCAAGGCAACGCTTAAGAAAACCGGCGCTGATTTTGTCGTACTTGGCGAGTGCGAAGAAGTTCTTATGGAGCTAGCCGCAGATTCCGCAGCTACATCTTCCATTTGCTTTGAACAGGGCCATGAGAGCGTCTTACGAGGGTCCAATCGTGCTTCGGACATGAAGCACCTCCCCCCGCTGCGCTGGCCAGCGGAAATTGTCTCGAGACATAAGCACCATCACCACCGCTTCGATGCCGATCCCCAAGGGCCGGGAGCCGAAATGGAGACATCGCGAGGCTGCCCTTACCATTGCACCTTCTGCGCAAAAGACAATTTCCGGAATAACTACCGCAAGCGTCCGCTCAACGTGATCCTCGAAGAACTCGACGAACTGATCAAGCAAGGTATCGAGTATCTGTATTTCATCGACGAGATTTTCCTGCCCGATGCGACTCTGCTTGCGTCACTCGCGGAACGCCGCATCAAGATTGGCGTCCAAACTCGCATCGATCTCTGGAGCGAAGACGCGATTCGCGCGCTGGCACGCGCCGGTTGCGTCTCGATCGAAGCGGGGGTGGAAAGCATTACGGAAGCAGGTCGTGCTTATCTCGACAAGAAATGCAAAATGAGTACGGAAGACCTTACTGGCCGTTTGGTATTCGCGAAGCAGTTAGTGCCGTTCGTGCAGGCTAACTTACTCGCCATGGCGGAGGACGACACGGCGACCATCGAGACTTGGCGAAAGAGACTGGAGGACCATGGCGTGTGGGCGAACAAGCCAGTACCTTTATTCCCCTATCCAGGATCTCCCGAATACACCCGCAAGTGGGGAGCACCGGACGATATAGCGTGGGAGAGAGCGCACGAGGCATACTTAAAGGGTTTCGACTCTTTCAGCGATATTCAAGAGCAGCGACCGCAGCCATTAATCGAATTGGAAACTCTCTATCAAGGACGTTGACGTGCTAAGTGATCATCAGCCTCTTGAACGGATCCTGATGACCTCTGATGCAGTAGGCGGGGTCTGGCGATATTCTGTTGATTTGATTGCCGGGCTGGCCAGGCACGGCATTGAAGTGCTACTGGCAAATCTCGGCCCACGTCCCTCCGAGGAACAGCGTAAGGAGCTAAGTCAAATCTCGAATGCTCGCTTGGTCGAAGGCGAGTTTGCACTTGAATGGATGCAAGACCCTTGGCACGGTGTTGACCGGTCGAAAGATTGGCTCCTCGATTTAGAGCAACAGTTTCATCCTGATGTTATTCATCTAAGCAGTTACTCTCTGGCGGATGCTCCCTGGAAGGCTCCCGTCGTCTCAGTGGCTCATTCTTGCGTCTACTCGTGGTGGCACGCGGTTCACGGCTGTGCGCCGAGCGCCGATTGGGACGAATATCATGGCCGGGTAAGTCAGAGTCTCCGCCGATCTGCGGCGGTGGTTGCACCATCCCGTTCCATGGCTGAATCCGTGACTCTGCATTACGGTATCGAGCAGATTTCAGTCATTCCCAACTTCAGCCTTGCTGGGGTCGCGGCCACCCTAGCAAAACACTCGTTTATCTTAGCCGCAGGCAGGATGTGGGACAAGGCGAAGAACCTCGTTCTCTTGGAGTCGATCGCGTCTAATGTAACTTGGCCCGTGTATGTTGCCGGAAAAAGTGAAGTTATCGAAGACTCGACTGCCCTGCTTGGCGCTATTTGCCACCTAGGTGCTTTATCTCACCGGGATCTGCTCCGGCGCATGGAGCGGGCGAGTATCTTCGTGCATCCCGCTATTTACGAGCCGTTCGGCCTCGCCGTTCTGGAAGCCGCCATGTCAAAGTGCTGTTTGGTGCTTGCCGATATCCCAAGCCTTCGCGAGCTTTGGCAGGAAGCTGCCGTATTTGTAGATCCGCACGATGCGAAAACTTGGGAACGCGAACTGAACAGGCTTGTCGCTGATCCATCCGCGCGAGAGCAGTTAGCCGTTCAGGCTTCCACTCGGGCAAAGCGCTACAGTGCCGAAGCCTCGATTTCTCAGTATTTAGACGTGTATCGAAGTGCCATGCAATACAAACACTCCGGTAGCGGAGTCGCCGCATGAGTCTGGAAGTCGCAATCTTCTGCCATTCCCTGGTTTCGGATTGGAACCACGGAAACGCGCATTTCCTGCGTGGCATTGTTTCTGAATTACAGGCCAGGGCTCACCAGGTGCGGGTCTTCGAACCGGAAGATGCATGGAGTCGTGAGAATCTCGTTCGGGACCACGGGCCGCAGGCGCTCGATGAGTTCCGCCGTTCGTTTCCATTCTTGACGAGTACAAGCTATGACTTAAGCCAGCTTGATCTCGATCGCTGGCTGGAAAATACAGACCTCATTCTGGCTCACGAGTGGAACGATCCGAGATTAGTGGCGGCCGTCGGAGACTATCGAAGAAGAAATCCGCTGAGTCGTCTTCTGTTTCATGACACTCATCACCGGGCAGTCACCGCGCCGGAGCAACTAGCCCGCTTCGATCTTTCGGAATTCGATGGCGTTCTCGTGTATGGTCAGTCTCTAAAGGAAGCTTATCAAAAACTCGGCTGGGGTAAACAGGTTCATGTTTGGCACGAAGCAGCCGACATTCGCGTGTTCCATCCGATCGAGAACACTGCTAAGCTGGGTGATTTAGTATGGATCGGCAATTGGGGTGACGATGAACGGACCGCGGAATTGCGCGAGTATCTTATCGATCCCTGTGCTCAATTGCGTCTCAACGCCAGCGCGTTCGGCGTGCGATATCCCGAAGCAGCTCTCCGTGAGCTTGAAGCTGGCCGTATTTCATACAGGAGTTGGCTCCCCAATTACAAAGCGCCTGAAATTTTTGCGCAATTCAAATCGACGATCCATGTTCCGCGGCGCCCTTATACTCGGCAATTGCCCGGCATTCCAACGATTCGCCCTTTTGAAGCGCTGGCTTGCGGTATTCCATTGATCTCCGCGCCCTGGTCGGATACGGAAAATCTCTTTCGGGTCGGAACCGACTTCCTGATGGCGCGCAATGGCGGCGAAATGCAAACCTGTCTGCGCGATGTGCTGAACGATTCGTCGCTCGCCAGCAGCCTTTCGACGAATGGTCTCGAGACCATTCGCAGCAGGCACACTTGTGGCCATCGAGTAAGTGAGTTACTCGCGATCTACGATGCGATGAAACCCATGATGGAGGAAGCTGAGCGGCAAGCAACGTGTCTGGAGCTGCAATCATGAAGCTAGCATTCTGGGGCTCCAGCCTGGTCTCGGCTTATTGGAACGGAGCAGCCACTTACTATCGAGGTGTACTGCGTTCACTGGCCAACTTAGGATTCGAGATTACTTTTTTCGAGCCGGATGCTTACGATCGCCAGAAACACCGGGATATCGAGGACCCTGAATGGGCTCGCATTGTTGTTTACGACCCGAAAGACGCTTTACAGGTTGAGCGTCATTTGGCGTGGTCGGCTAGATTCGATGTAGTTGTCAAAGCGAGCGGCATAGGCGTGCTCGACGAATCGTTAGAAGAGCTAATTTCGCAGATGCCCGAATGGGTTCTTAAGGTCTTCTGGGATGTCGATGCCCCCGCCACGCTCGAACGCCTCGTGGCCAATCCAAATGATCCATTTCATTCAGCTCTGCCACGCTTCGATGTTGTGCTTACTTACGGCGGCGGCAAACGCGTAACTGAGCAGTATAAACAGGTAGGCGCTCGTGAATGTTTTGCGATTTATAACGCTTTCGATCCCGATGTTCATTTTCCCGTGCCGCCGGATCCGAGGTTTGCGTGCGATCTTTCTTTTTTGGGTAATCGCCTGCCGGACCGGGAGACCCGAGTGGAAGATTTTTTCCTTCGAGCCGCTCTGCTCGCGCCCGAGCGCAAGTTTGTCTTAGGTGGAAATGGTTGGGCCGATAAGCCAGTGCCCCCTAACGTGAACTACCTCGGCCATGTCTACACGGCAGATCATAATGCTTTGAACTGCTCTGCGCGGGCTGTACTCAACATTAGCCGTGAAAGCATGGCTCGCTATGGGTTCTCGCCTGCTACCCGAGTCTTTGAAGCCACAGGGGCGGGCGTATGTCTGATCACCGATGCTTGGCTAGGCATCGATTCCTTTCTGCAACCCGGGCGAGAGATTCTGGTTGCGCACGACGGAGACGATGTTGCACAAATCCTGCAAAGCCTTTCTGCCGAACGGGCGCGGTCTATCGGCGAGGCCGCCAGGGCGCGCGTTTTGGGAGAACACACATACGACCGGCGGGGTGCCTTGGTGAACGAAATTCTGCACGAAACACTCTCGCGCCGTTCAGGCCACAGCCTGGAGAGCCGGGTCTGATGGGCGAACGGAGAAATTTCGTTTTCCTCGGCCTGACGATTACATCTACGTGGGGTAACGGTCACGCAACCACCTACCGGGGATTGTTGAAGGAGCTTGCGGCACGGGGCCACGCGATCACATTTCTGGAGCGCGACGTACCGTGGTACTCCACTAATCGCGAGTTTTCAGCGCTCCCCTACGGCCATCTTGCTCTTTACGGCAGTTTGGACGAGCTCAAAGATCGGTTCGCCGAAACGATTCGGGATGCGGATGCCGTGATCGTCGGATCGTATGTTCCCGAAGGCATTGCAGTCGGCCGTTGGATACGATCGGTCGCAAAGCACATAGCTGCATTTTACGATATAGACACCCCAGTTACACTTGCGTCGTTGCGCGACAATCGCTGTGAGTATCTCTCATGCGACCTAATCTCCAAGTATGATCTCTATCTCTCCTTCACTGGAGGACCGACGCTGGCTTTCATCGAGCGCAGGCTCGGTTCTCCGTGCGCGCGCCCGCTCTATTGTTCGGTAGACCCCACGCTCTACTTCCCTAAACAGTACGATTCCGCCTGGGATTTGGCCTATCTTGGAACCTATGCTCCGGACCGACAGCACGCCCTCGATTCGCTTCTTCTAAAGGTAGCCGCCCAGTCGCCGGAACGAAGGTTCGTGGTGGCAGGCCCGCAGTACCCAGAAAATATCCAATGGCCGCAGAATGTGACTCGCATCGAGCATCTGCCTGCCGCGGAGCACTGCGAATTCTATAACTCTCAGTTATTCGCCTTAAACGTTACGCGCTGTAATATGCTTCGGGCGGGGTACTCTCCCAGTGTCCGGCTGTTTGAAGCTGCCGCTTGCGGCACGCCAATCATCACCGATGAATGGCCCGGCCTCTCAGATTTTTTCCAACCTCACTCGGAAATCATACCTGTACAGAGTACTGGCGACGTGTTGAAGTATCTCAAAATATCCCCTGATCAGCGGCTCGAAATCGCCGAGGGTGCCCGCCGCCGTACTCTTCGGTTTCACACTGCCGCAATGCGAGCGGCTGAATTTGAGAGCTATGTCGATGCATCCCTTAATCGAGTAAATCGGTCTAACAATTGGGGAAAGCCCGCGGATCGATCTTCGGCTGCCGCACTGCTCCAAACTTAACTAAATGAAATTGCGTACTCGCCCTATCGCGATCCTCGGAATCGGTTTACTCGCGACTGTTTTTCCGCTTTTTGCTGGCCAGCAGCCATCCGCTCCAGGTGTGCCGACCAGCATTGTTGTTACCGTGGAACCCAAGCACGGCAAAACAATACCTCCCATCGAGCAACAGGATATCGCTGTTCGCCAAGGCAAAGACAAGCGCCCGGTAACTGCTTTTGCTCCGCTTGCGGATGCGGATACCCAGTTCATGTTACTTATTGATGATTCTGCCCGTGGCACATTCGATACCGAGATACAGACGTTGCGTCAATTCATCATTTCCCTGCCGCCTAACTACGATGTCGCGGTGGGATATATGCGTAACGGAATGGCCGACCTTACGCAGAACTTCACCCGCGACCACGCGATGGCTGCTAACGGCATTCGCGTAGCATTCGGGCCGGGCGGCGCCGACGTGAGTCCCTACGATTCTCTTACCGACGCGATTCGCAAATGGCCACGCACGGCTGCCCAGCGCAAAGAGGTACTCATGATCAGCAGTGGAATCGAAAGCCTTGGAGGTGGGTACTATCCCGAAAACCCATATGTTACTGCGGGTATCCAGAGTGCAATCAAGGCGGGTGTTGTAGTTTATTCCATATACAGTCCAAGCGTAGGACACGCCGGTCACAGTATGTGGCAAACCACTTGGGGACAGAACTTTCTTTCCGAACTTTCAGATCAGACGGGTGGTGAATCCTATTGGATCGGCTATGGGTCGCCTGTTTCTTTTCAGCCGTTCCTAGATCAGTTTCTTGAGGCCCAGAAGCATCAATACTTGCTGACTTTCATAGCCAGACCCGAGCAGAAATCGGGCATTCAGCAAATCAAGGTTTCCATCCCGGAGAAGGATGCGAGCCTAGCAGCACCCGACCGGGTCTACATCAAAGCGAGTCTTTGAGAGCTTTCCCGCGATTCTGCGCGGATTCGCCAGCAAGCAATCAGGCGACGCTTGTACCCCGGCTCAACGGCTTGCTGGAGGTGGCGAAATCCGCCGCTTGCTCTCCAGCCGAGGCGATGTCTTCGGCACCCGAATCCTTCAGCAACTGCTTTGCCTTGGCAACCCACTCTGCATTGTCGCAGTGGACGGAAAGCAATATTCCGCCTTCCTTGATGCGGCCCTCGTATCGCTTGGCTTCATACTCCGGGATACCCATGCCGACCAAAGCGCCGATGATTCCTCCGAGTACTCCTCCCGATCCGATACCGGAGAGGGCGGCTATAATCGGACCCGCGGCGATCAGCGGTCCAAGTCCGGGAATCGCGAGCACCCCAATTCCCGCCAGCAGACCTATCGTGCCTCCTATGATCCCTCCTGCCACAACGCCTGTCGTGGTACCTTCAGGCGCTTTCGTATGTTTCTCGTGCGCGAAATCTTTGGTCCCAACATTATCCTGCAAAAGTACCGAGATGTCTTCGTTCCGGAATCCCGCGGCAAGCATTCTGTCGACTCCGTTCTCGGCCATTTCCCGGCTTGCATAGATCCCAAATGCCGAAATGTTCTTTCCTGCCATGTGTTCCTCCTCAACGAACTTTCCTTAGCAATAAGAGTGCTTGCGCTCGACAGGTGTTTCCCTTTGAAGGAACGCTACAACACTAGACAAAAGGCCTGTCGATGATCTTACACGATCAAAAAAAGGTCGGGTTGGCTGGGAGGCAGGGACTCGAACCCCGATACGCAGATCCAGAGTCTGCAGTCTTACCATTAGACGACCTCCCAAAGGTCCCAACGGCAGTATAACAGGCAAAGTACCCCAGAAATTTCGGCGAATTGAGGCTGAGAAAGCTGCAAAATCGCCCCAAAGCAGACATCCGAAAGCAACTTACCTGATACTAGGGAGCGCTTGGGAGCGGAGCCGATAGGGTAAACAATGGCTCTCTTCAAGATGCTTCCGATATTCGCAAAAAGCTGTGTGCGGGTCTGACCGGAAATCGAGTAACCTCGAGACGTAGATGCCAGGATCCAGCACCTTATTCACCGCAGTAATCGGCTCGCTTACTGTGGCGATCGCCATTTTGTTCCAGGTATCCGCGTGCGCTCGGGGCACAAAGGAGGTTCCGATCAGGCCTATCCCCGTGATGGCCAGGGCTACCACATAGAATGCTCTAAATCTACTGCTCACTCTTCTTCCTCCAACATAGAAACAATCAGCCTTCGCTATTTTGCGGGTCGCAGGCTGCGCCGTTGTTTTTGCAAGCCTGCTTCAGAGCAAATTCGATACAGTGGCGGTATGCCGAACAAGCCCGATGGTTTAACGACGCTGGCCATTGATGTAGGAGGTACCGGAGTTAAGGCAATGTTGCTTAACGAACGGGGAAGGCCAATCAGCGAGCGCCAACGAGTCGATACACCCCGGCCGGCTACTCCTGAAGCTGTCCTGGCGGCGATCGACAACATCCTTCAGCCGCTGGGGGCCTTCGACAGAGCGTCGGTCGGCTTTCCCGGCGTGGTGAAGCGCGGCGCAACTCTCACAGCGCATAACCTGGAACCAAGTTGGGTCGGGTTCGATCTCGAAAAGGTCCTCGCCAGAAAATGGCGCAGGCCCGTTCGGGTTGCTAACGACGCGGCCATCCAGGGCTATGGAGCGATCCGCGGCAAAGGCGTTGAGCTGGTGATCACACTAGGAACAGGTCTAGGCTCCTCTCTGTTCACTAGTGGCCACCTGGTACCGGGCCTGGAACTCGCGCACCATCCCTGGAAAAAGAAGCTTACGTATGAAGAATACCTGGGGAAAAAAGGCTTTGAGCGGTTCGGGCGGAAGCGCTGGAACAAGGAGGTCGAGAAAGCGATAGTGCAAATCGAGTCGCTATTCAACTATGACCATCTGTACATCGGCGGAGGCAACGCAACCAAAATTGATTTTTCGCTGCCCAGCCATGTTACACGCGTTCCCAACGAGGATGGCTTGCTCGGAGGCGTCGCACTCTGGCGGGACTCTCCTGAGATTGTCGCTTCTACCTCACGGGCCGGATTGGCGGCACCAAGTAAGGCCACTTCGGGACTGCGTGGAAATGGTAGTGGTAAATCAACAGAGCCACCACCCCGCCAATCAGCATAAATAAGGCGAGCACGCCCAGTAGAATCTTGCCCCACGGGAACTTTTTGCCTTCCCGCTTCAACACGAGTAAGTAGGACGCAAACAGCCCAACAAAAAACAGCAGCACCATCGGCACTGCAAATAGCATCATGTTGAAAATGTCGGGAGTCGGCGTGACTACTGCCGCGATCACAGTGATTGCCAGGATCGCGTAACGGCTATGCCGCAGCAAAAAGCGCGGCGACGCCAGGCGCAACAGCGTCAGAAAGAAAATAATGACCGGCATTTCGAAAACGAGTCCGACCCCGAGCGTCACATTCACAAACAGGTCGAAGTAGTAGTCGATCGAGATCACTGGAGTAACGTGAACATCGCGCCCGATGCCCAACAGAAATTCCAGGCCATACCGAAACGCCACAAAGTAGGCAAAGCAGCCCCCGGTTATAAAAAGTCCCGCAGTAAAAATAATGAAGGGAACAGCCCATTTCTTTTCGCGCTTGTATAGACCAGGCGAGATAAACGCCCAAACCTGATAAAAGATCCACGGAGAGCCGACGAAAACCGAAACGAGCAGAGGCAACTTGAGATAAATAACGTTGAACTGCTCCATGGGTGTAATGGACGCCAGGTTTGGCGGATTAATCCCCAAATGCTTCAAAGCAGTCACCGCGGGAGCCGAAACAACCTGCCACAGATCCTTACAAAAACCAATGCTAAGGATGAATGCGACGATCAGGCCGCCGATGGCACGCAGCAGCCGCGTGCGAAGCTCCTCGAGATGCTCCATGAACGACATGCGCAGCATCCCCTTCTCTTCGTCATCTCCTTCCTCTTCTTCATCGGAAGGCGGCGAGGGTGGAGGCGGAGGAGGCGCCTGTCGCGATGGGATCTGCGCGACAGCCTCGGGCGTCATGTATCCGGTGATCTCTTGCGCTTGGGCGGCCTCTGGTATGAGAGCAGGCTCGATATGGCCGTATGGGTTTGAGGAACTCGAGTAAACCTCGCTGTTCGGAGTAATAACCCCGTCGTCTACCCTGCGAGTTTGCGGCTCGTCGTCGCTTATCGAAGCAGTCGAGACATCTTTTTCAGGCCAGGACTCTTGAAGCGCTATTTCCTCTGGCGGAGTCTCGCGCTCCTTCGGTTCATCAAGCATCGATTACCGGTAACTAAGCCGGATGATTCCCTTCACCAGCGACACTGGCCGGCTCTGCTGGTTGCGCAGCCTTGGAGCGCGGCACAGTTCCAGACACTTGCTCAAACGGCTGCACGAGCTGAGAATCGACAGGTTGAGAAGCAGAAATGCTTACGGCATCCTGGCGGCCATACTCGTCATACGGATATGGGTAGGGAGCGGATGAGTAAGGAGTACTTCCCGGCGGGCTTGTAGTGCTGCTCTTCGGCGTCTCAGATAATTTCGCTTCATGTTCTAGTTCCTGCATGTGCGACTCGAACGTTGTCTTAAGCTCGTTCTTGGCCCGGCGAAACTCCGTTAGTCCCTTCCCCAAGAGTCTTCCAAGCTCAGGCAGCTTCTTGGGACCAAAAAGAAGTAACGCGAGGAGGACAATAAAAACCATTTCCTGCGCACCGATCGGACCCATCTAATCTCCTTCCTATATGCGTGACGCCTTTATGATAGCCCAGGATTCGAGTTACTTGGTTTTCCGTCGAAGCCCTCTCTCGCGAACGAGATACAGTACATGGGTGCGAAGACAGCAAACACTTCCGCAACGGCTGCCGCTCTTGTTCGCCTGCCTGTGGCTTGCCATGGCCGCCTCCTCAAGCGCACAGGTCGAGCTTAATGCTGTAGCGAACGACCGCGTTTCGATCCTCATTAACGGTCAGCCCTTCTCCGATTTTTACATCCAAAGCTCTTACGCTAAGCCTTTTCTTGCACCGCTGCGTTCCACGACGGGACTCATCGTAACTCGCAGGTTTCCGATGGAGCATGTCGAGGGCGAGTCCCGCGATCACCCACATCACAAAGGGCTGTGGATCGGATACGGCGATGTCAACGGAATCAACTTCTGGGAGACTGAGCCCGAATCCAACCCCAGCGCCAGTAACCCTAAACAGAAAGGAACGATTCGCTTAGAAAGGTTGAACGAAGTCAAATCGGGCAAAAAGTCGGGCAGCATAGGTGCGAGCTTCGCCTGGGAGAGCGCGCAAGGCGAACAAATCCTTGAGGAGAACCGGACTATGGTGTTCTACGCAGACGATAGAATTCGCCGCTTTGATGTTGACGCGACGCTCACTGCGAAAAAACCTACTCATTTCAGCGATACAAAGGAGGGCTTCTTCGCCATTCGCGTAGCGGACAGCATGACTGGAAAGAACGGAGGCGTTCTTACGAATTCGGAAGGCAGCCACACGGAGAAAGACGTCTGGGGAAAGCGCGCGGAGTGGGTCGATTACGTGGGCCCTGTTGCGGGGCAGAAAATTGGCATTCTGATCTTCGATTATCCGCAAAATCCGAATCACCCACCCCGCTGGCACGCCCGCGATTACGGCTTATTTGCCGTTAATCCGTTCGGCGTGAAAGAGTTCGATCCAGCGTCTCAGGCAAAAGGCGGCTACACTCTCGCATTCGGTAACTCTGCGCGTTTTCGGTATCGCGTGATTATTCATTCCGGGGATGTGCCGAAGAAGGAAATCGCGCGCTGGTACTCCGATTATGCAAAGACCGCGAAATGACAAGGCTCGCTCTTTTGCTGCTGTTTGCCTCGGGTATCGGTCTATCCGCTCCAGCCGCGCGGCAGGTGCCCGCCGCGGCCGTCGCTTCAGAACACTTCGACGCTCGAGGCGACTGAGGCTTTGGCTAACGAGTGTCCCGGCTGCGGATCGTGCCCGGTCCGATGCCTATTTCGAGGGTAGATATTGGCTGCTCCTCTGGCGGACTTCCTATACCTCGTCGCCATAACGATTCTTCTGCTGCAATCCAGCATATCGTCGTACATGTGTGCGCTGGCGGAGCGATTAGCCAAGAATAGATGGCTGCAGGCGTACATCTACTGGGTCCAGTTTACCGTCGTTTCTTCTACTTAACCCGCTCAGCCGCTTTCTTAGAATCCGTTTTCGCGATTCCCTATGCTACTCTCCGGCAGGCTCGCGCGCATGGCAGTCATGCCGCGAGCCAATTTTTGTCTCCCCGGGAATAATTTACGTCCACTGCCTCGCAAATTGTCACTAATAAGCGTAATGCCCAGCTTTCCTCCGGTCCCACCTCGGAAACTGGAAAACTAGCTTTTCGCTCAACGCGCTTAAACCGGTCTCACCGGCTGCACCGTCCTCCTGCCATCCGAGGACGCCGCTCACTACTCCGCTCACGCCGCCCGCTGCGAAGCTCAATGGAAGCCTGCCGCTGATCCCGAGCGCTCGCTCGTCCAGGCGCTCGCCGATACCGAGTGGCGCCTGCTGCGCATCCCCTCGCTCGAAGCCGGCATCTACGCCCTCGGCAGCCTCGAATTCTCCGGCATGTTCCCCGACCAGGACGAGTCCGTACGCCCCGCGCTCATCGAGGCCCACATCTTCCGCTCTTTCCGCCGCGATCTCTCGAATCTCAGGCCTCCAGGAAGGCCGCCTCCGCCGCCAGCGCGAAAAAGATACCGCCGCCCTGCGCTAACTGCAAGCCGCCTGCAAACAGGCCGAGCAAGCCCGCCTCGAAGACGAAGCCTACCAATTCATCGCCGCCGTCCAGGAGGGTACCGACGATGAGTTCGATCCTGCCGCGCTTGGCTTCGAATTTTCACTCGAGCAAATCGAGCTGCACGCCATGGAAATCGATAAGCCCCCAAGAAGAGCGCGCCGAAGCCGCCGCCGGCACCGCCAAGAAGGCCGCCTGACGGAGGGCGAACGGCTGCTAAAATTCGGGCAATGCCAGGCCGCACCGTATTCACAGTTCTCGAGCAGACCGCTCAGCAATACGGGGATGCGATTGCCTTATACCAGCCGACAGGCAGCAAAACCGGTGGCCACCGCACCTATTCCTGGAACGAATGGCTGCGTAACTCGCGAGAGATCGCGCTTGGGTTACGCGCGCTTGGCCTGAAAAAAGGAGAGATTGTCTGCATTCTCTCCGAAACACGCGCGGAGTTTTACCTGACCGACATCGGCATCATGGGTGCAGGCGGAGTTTCGGCAGCGCTATATACGGCTTATCCGGTGCCAGATCTGGCCAGGAACATTCAGTCGGTCGAACCGCGCTTCCTTTTCGTCGAAGATGCGGAAACCAAGGACAAGCTGAAGGCGGCGGTAGATGAGCAGGGTATAAGGTGGCCGGAACAGGTGATCCTGATGACAGGAGAAGCGGCCGGAGCGATGACTCTCGAGGCGCTAAGTATGCGGGGACAAGAGACGCTGCAACGGGATCCCGAGGCGTTCGCCCGCTTGAGCAGCGAGCTTTCCCCGGGTGACGGGGCAATCCTCTATTTGACTTCGGGAGCAACGGGCGAGCCGAAAATGGGTCTGACGAGTCACGGGGCCGTGCTCGCGAACCTCGATATGGGCCCGGTGGTGCTGCCGATCAGGCCGGATGATTCGACGGTAGTTTTTCTGCCTTCGGCACACATCGCGCAGCGTATTGTGCTGGAGCTTGTACCGATGCGCATGGGCACGCCGGTTTGGTTTTCGGAAAGCCTGGCCCGGTTACCGGCAGAGCTGCGGACTATACGGCCCACGGTATTTCTAGCGCCTCCCAGGGTATGGGAACGGATGTACGCGACGATCCTGACCGAAATCAAGAAACGGCCGAAAGTCGCGCGCAAGATGTTCCATGGGGCGCTCGGGCTGGGGCTGGAAGCCGCGAAATACCGGCAGGAAGGCAAGCCGCTGCCGCATTGGCTTTCGCGCATGCTGAAGGTAGCTGACCGGCTCGTTTTTACCAAGATTCGGGAACGGCTCGGGGGGCGAATACGCATAGCGGCTTCGGGCGCAGCGCCTCTCGGCAAAGACTTGGCGGAATTCTTTGCGGCGATCGGAATGCCGTTGATTGAGGGATACGGACTGACGGAAGCGGGCGTGATCTGCTTCAACCCGATCACCCGCCCAAAGGCGGGGAGCATCGGGAAAATGCTGCCGGGCGTGGAGGGGCGGCTGGCTGAAGACGGAGAACTGCAGGTGCGTACGCCTTGCCTTTTTGAGGGATATTACAAGGACGAAGCCGCTACCAGATCCGTAATGAGCGAAGACGGCTGGTTTTCAACCGGCGACATTGGGGAAACCGATAGCGATGGCTATTGGTACATCACAGGCCGCAAGAAGGAGTTGATTGTCGCGTCAAACGGCAAGAAAATCTACCCTGCGCGGATAGAAAACCTATTCAAAGTGGAACCGCTGGTGAACCAGGTCCTGCTAATCGGCGATAAAAAGCCTTATGTGACCGCGATTCTGACCATCCATGCGGCGCAATTGCCCGAGCTCAAGGCGAAGAACGGGGACGGGCCTCGTACCGAAGAGGCATCCACCGACGCCGTAACGAAGGCGGTGCAGGCTGCCGTTTCAAGGGTCAACAAGCAACTAGCCGACTTTGAGAGGATTCGCCGGTTTAAAGTGCTTGACCGCGACTTCTCTATCGAAGAGGGCGAACTGACACCAACGATGAAGATTCGGCGAGCTCAAGTGCTCGAGAATCATCGGGAGCTCGTAAACCAACTCTACTTAGGGCGAGAAGAGTTTCAGTAAAGAGGACATCGGCGGGTTCTGAAGCGATTTGATTTGGGGAATCAAAGCGCTCAAGATCTGCAAAGAGGTCGTTCACGCTGACATGCGATTCGCGCAAACGGACTGCGACGATCGCGGAGACCGCTCCTATAACTACCGCTGCAATAGCTAACAACATAAACACCCCCTGTGAGAATAAACCGCCCTGGATGAATCCTTGCGCTGATAAAGTGTGGAGAAAAAGTTTGCCATCTCTCAAGAAACCTATATGCCTTTAGCTTCGGATCGCCCGATTCGGCTGTTGCCCATCTTTCGCGAGCGGGTGTGGGGGCGTGACAGCCTCGCCCCTTATTTCCGCAATCCGCCTGGAAAAGAACGTATCGGCGAAGTTTGGTTCACCTTTAGAGAAAATGTGACTTCGCTGGGAATTTCCTTGGGCGAGTTGATCGACAAGGAGCCAGCAATATTAGGTACGGCCGCCGATCCTGCGCACCCCGGTATTTGCCCGCTGCTGATGAAGCTGCTTTTTACCACCGAGCGGTTATCGGTGCAGGTGCATCCGGACGATAAGTATGCAGAGCAGCACCACGGAAGTCTGGGCAAGACGGAGGCCTGGTACGTGGTGGCAGCGGAACCCCGCGCGGAAGTTGCGGTAGGCTTTCGGGAACGGATTTCGGCCGAAAGGTTGACCGAGTCTGCGAGGACCGGTGAAATTGAAAGGCTGCTCGACTGGCGGCGCGTCAGTGCCGGCGACGTAATCTACACGCCCGCCGGGACGGTGCATGCGATCGGGGCGGGCCTGACGATCTGCGAGATTCAGGAGAACTCGGACATCACGTACCGGCTCTACGATTACGGGCGGCCGCGCGAGTTACATCTCGAGCACGGGGCGGCTGTTTCGCACTTGGGCCCAAATGAGTACGAGGCAAAAACCATCGCGGTAGCACCTTGGCGGGACCAGTTGGTGGAGAGCTCATATTTTCGGATTGAGCGGCTGCGGCCAGCTGCCCCGGTGCGGATCGATGCCGGGCAGCCATTTTATTCCCTGCTCATTTGCCTGAAAGGCGCGGGTTCGCTGGCGGGAGAGCGTTTCGAAGCGGGCGAATGCTGGCTAGTCCCGGCCGGGAATACGGCGGTCCAAATCGAGGGGAACGGATCGGAATGGATCCTGACCTACACGGCGGACCAGTCCATAGCAGGACTCAGACTCGTAGAGTAGTGGGGCAGACGATCGGTTTGGGTCGTCTGCCTTTGAGTGGGGCGAATTGTCATGGCATAGAATATCTATGCCATGGCTTTCCCAACTACACGCGATGAAATCCCGCCCGGGACGCTAGACATGCTGATCCTGAAAACGCTCAGCTCGTCCGGCGAACTGCACGGCTTCGAGATTGCGAACGCGATTCAGCAACGCTCGGAAGACATTCTGCGGGTCGATGAAGGGTCGCTCTATCCCGCTCTGCAGCGCATGCTCCTGAAGGGCTGGCTGACCGGGGAATGGGGAAAGACGGTGGAAAACCGGCGCGCGCGTTATTACCAACTTACGCGGGCCGGGCGAAAGCAATTGGAGCAGGAGCTTGCGCGGTATGGTCGCGTCAGTGCGGCCATTCACAGAATTATTCAACCCGCTTAGGAGGTGGCTTGTGGGACCCGGTGAATTGTTGCGGCGAATCGCCTTTCTGATCCAAAGGGATAAGCGCATCGAGGAGATCGACGAAGAAATGCGTCTGCACGCCGAGTTGCGAACCCAATCCTTGCGTGAAGCAGGTATGGCTCCGCAGCCTGCGGCTAACGCGGCGCGGCGCCAACTCGGGAACCGCACATCTTTGAAAGAGGCGGCGTGGGACGTGTGGAGTTTTGCCACGCTCGAAAGCCTGTGGCTCGACGTGAAATTTTGCGCACGCGTTCTCCGGACGAGTCCGGGCTTTACGGCCCTGGCTGCCTTGACTCTGGCGCTTGGGATCGGCGCCACAACCGCTATGTTTAGCGTTATCGACAATGTGTTGTTAGAGCCGTTCCCGTATGCGCATCAACAGCGCCTGGTCTCGCTGGTAATTCACGATGCCGCCAGCAGCGCAGCAGGCGGAAGGAGCATGTTTCCCGCCGCGGAGTTTCTGGATATTCGGGAACAGAACCGCGTCTTCGACGATGTGATGGGCGTTGCGATCAGCCGTGCCCTGTGGGCGACCGGTGGAGCGCCGGAGTCGGTAAATGCACCGCTTGTGACGGCCAACGCGTTCCAGTTTCTTGGCGTTCCGCCGCTACTGGGGCGGGTCGCTGCGCCCTCGGACTTAAAAGCGGGCGCTCCGCCGGTTTGCGTCATGGGCTATAGCTTCTGGCAGAGCCGGTTTGCGGGAGATCCCCGCGTAGTCGGAAAGATCTTGACTCTGGATGGGACGCCGAGAACCGTGACCGGCGTGATGCCGCCGCGCTTCATCTTCTGGTCAGCCGACGTCTGGATACCCGCTCAGCTTAGACGTGATCAGGCTGGGTTCCCGCCTCCCTGGTTTTATCTCCTGGGTCGACTCAAGCCCGGCCTCACAATCAAGACGGCTGATCCGCAAATCCAAATTCTTGCCGAGCACCTGGCTCGCGTATATCGTCCCAATCTTTATCCGGGCAAGTTCGAAGCAAGCCTCGAGAGCTTCGCCGACGCATCCATTGGCAAATTCCGGCGGACTCTGTTCACGTTACTCGCTGCTGTCGGATTGCTGCTGTTGATTGCCTGTGTGAACGTGGCAAACCTGCTTCTGGCGCGGGCTAGCGCAAGGGAAAGAGAGTTCGCGATACGCAGCAGTTTGGGCGCTGGCTGGTGGCGAGTGGCACGGCAGCTTTTTACCGAGAGCCTGGTTGTTGCGTTCCTGGGCGCGGCGAGCGGATGTTTGTTTGCCTGGGCCGGTCTCAAGGTGCTGGTTGCCGTGCTGCCTCAGGACACCTTTCCCGAAGAAGCAGTAATCGGTCTCAACATGCGCGTTCTGGCCGGGACCGTCGCCGTCGCGGTAGGCACAGCTTTATTCTTCGGACTGGTTCCTGTAATGAGCGGCTTGCGCCGGGATGTAAATGCCGCTCTCAAAGCTGGCGGCCGTGAACACAGTGAATTCAGGCGCGGAAGGATGCGGAATTTTCTGATTGTGGGTGAGGTCGCCATATCACTCATATTGCTGGCTGGCGCGGGCGTGACCATGCGCAGTTTTCTCCTCGAACGGGCGGTGCAGCTGGGGCTGAATCCGCAACACCTGCTAACCGCCCAAATCTTCCTGACCAAAGGCCAGCGAACGGTGGAACAGCAGGCGCATTTCGAGCAGGAGTTGACCAGAGCGCTTCGGCGCGTGCCGGGCGTTCTCAATGTGGCAACCACGACAGATTTCTTGCCGTTCGGCGGAGCTCCCACGGAGTTTGACATAACCGGCAAAGCTCATGGGGAGCAATATGGAGGTCAATTCGCCATGATCGACCCTGATCTCTTCCGCACGCTTGAAGTGCCTCTCGTACGGGGCCGGAATCTTACTCGGACGGACGTCTTCGGGAAGCACAAGGTCACGGTTGTAAACCAAGCCTTTATCGAGAAGTTCTTTCCCGGCGAGAATCCGATTGGGGAACGGGTTGGGGTGACCACTCTCCAGCATTTGCCGGGGCCCGTCAGCGATCCGAGGTTCGAGATAGTCGGCGTGACGGCCAATTTCAAAAACCGAGGCCTGCGTCAGCCCGTTATGCCCGAGGCATTTGTCCCGTACACGATCTCTGGATTTGGGGGGTTCTCGTTAATCATGCGTACCGAAGGTGATCCGAAGGCTTTCGGGAAGTTACTGGAAGGAACGGCACTCACGCTGGACGGCAGCACAGTAGTGAGGCACGTGCGCACGATGGAAGACGGTCTAGAGAATGAAGAGTATGCGAAGCCGCGGTTCGGGCTTGAAATTTTCTCGGTCTTTGCCGCACTTGGACTTCTGCTCGTAACCGTCGGCCTCTACAGCGTCATGTCGTACACCGTCGCACAGCGAAGGCGCGAACTGGGCATCCGTCTGGCATTGGGAGCGACTGCCGTGGAAGTTCAGGCAATGGTGATAAGAACCGGCATGCGATTAGTGACCGTCGGCATCGTGGCCGGTGTGCTCGCTTCCTTCCTGCTGCTGCGTTTCCTCCAGAGCCAAATCTGGGGCGTCACTGCGCACGATCCCGTGACGTTCGCAGCGGTTGCCGGAATTCTGGTGCTCACGGGGATGGCGGCTTGCTATTTCCCGTCGCTGCTCGCGGCGCGCGTCGATCCGGCACTCACATTGCGCTCTGAATGAAAATGGATTAGAGAGGTAAACCGTGTCAAAGATCTTAGATGACGTGCTCAATGCGAACGAATCTTACGCCGCTACGTTTGGAGAAAAAGCGAAACTGGCAATGCCGCCCGCCCGCCGCTTTGCGATTTTGACGTGCATGGACGCGCGGCTCGACCCCGCCAAATTTGCCGGGTTGGCGGAAGGCGATGCTCATGTGATCCGCAATGCCGGAGGCCGGGCAAGCGAAGATGCGATCCGGTCGCTGGTGATTTCGTATAAGCTTCTCGGAACGAAAGAATGGTTCGTCATTCACCACACTGACTGTGGAATGCTGACTTTCACTAACGACATCATGCGTGAATTGCTAGCATCGAGCCTGGAGACGGCCAGCATAAAGAATGGCCAATGGATCGACTCAGCGGAGGGTCCCGGATCACAAGCTGGGGACTACGTAGAGTGGCTCACGATTCGAGACCTGCAGAAGAGCGTCGTAACGGATGTGACCAGGATTCGCACGCATCCACTGGTGCCCAAGACGATTCCGGTCTATGGCTATGTTTACGATGTCGGCAGCGGCAAGCTGATCGAGGTTCCTGAGGCAACTACGGCTGGCGAAGCACAGGCACAAGCGCGGGCGGCAAAAAATTGATATAGCTCTGGCGTAGCAACGTAGGAGGCGGGTTATCATTCGTCTTCCGCGGCATGAAGGCGTATAACGGCGTGGCAACTCTGACCGGGGAGAAGCCAGAGCAAGTCGTATGCGGTTTCGGCGAAAGCGGCCGATAACGAGAATGGAGAGTTCTTCAAACGATCGCAGGCGGTGTCCCGATTATCAACACCTACCTTCCGCAGGGTTACTCGATCGGTCGGATAAGTATCGGTTCAAGCTGGGATGGTTCAAGCGACTGCGTCAATATTTTGAAGCGCACCTCGATCCTGACAAACCCGCTGTTTGGCTGAGAGATTGGGACTACTTCAGGAACGCGTTTGAAAACGATTGGGGCTGGCGCATCGATCGCATTCTGGCAACCGCGCCATTAGCTGCTTTGTGCGTGAAAGCCGAGATAGACCTCGATCCGCGAAGAGCGCCGACCACCTCGGATCACACGGTGGTCTGGGCCGAGTTCAATTTATAAGCAATCGCAACATGTCCCGTTATCCTTTAAGCGTGCCCCGCGCTGAGACCGCGCCCCTCGTCCTGACGGAAGAAATACTTTATCTGTCGGAACTTCTGGGCGTCAAAGTCTATGATCTGAAGGGTCGTGATATTGGCACTTTGCGCGATGCGGCGGCCGTTCCGATGATTCATCCGGTTCGCCTCGATCGATATCTTGTCGGCGCCGGCCCGGCATGGCTAAGCATCCGTTATGATCAGGTTCAATCGATAGATACAACCGGCATTCACTTGAAGGACGAGCGTCTGAGGCCCTATCACTCCGACGAGTACATGCTGCGTATGGTGCGCGACCTCCTCGACCAGCAGATTATCGATGCCCAGGGGCGTAAAGTCGTGCGGGTGAACGACATTACGTTTCTTAAACAGTGCGAGAACGGAAGCGATGTCCTGCACATTCTGGAAGTAGACATCGGCCTTCGCTCGATTGTGCGGCGGCTGCTGAGGGGAATTGCGCCGCCGGCAACTATTCGCAGAGTTCAAGATCGCATCCCGGCCCACTCCATTCGCTGGGAGTTTTGTAACATCCTCGAAGCCGATCCGCAGCGCCGGGTCCGGCTGAATATCTCCAACAAGCTTCTCGAAGATATGCATCCCGCCGACCTCGCCGATATTGTCGAAGACCTCGGCCATGAGGATCGCGCCGCCATCTTCGACACGATGGATAGCGAAAGCGCGGCCGAACTGCTTACCGAGGTCGAGCCCGAGCTACAGACCCAGATCATCGAATCTCTCAATGCTGAAAAGGCGGCCGAGATTCTCGAAGAGATGGAACCTTCCGAAGCCGCTGATCTGTTGAACGAACTCGAAGAGGAGCGCTCTGAAGAAATACTCGACGAAATGGAGCAGGAGGAAAAGGAAGAGGTCCAGGAGCTACTCGATTTTCGCGATGATACGGCCGGCGGCCTGATGGACACCGGTTACCTTGCGCTGCCTGTCGAAGCAACTGTCGAGCACGCCACGCAAGAGCTTCGGAAGGACGAAGAAGTACTCGAAGACCTGCACACGATCTTTTTGACGGATGCCGGCAACCGCCTGTGCTACAGCGTGCCGCTCGCGAAGCTTTTCTTCGCGGAGGCCGATACGCCGCTTAAAGAACTCGCTTCCGATCCGCTGCTCTTCGTCTCGTCCGACGAGAAACTTGATCGCATCGCGGAAATGTTCGACAAATATAACTTATTGGCTTTGCCTGTGATCGACGATCATCAAGAGTTAATTGGCGTGATCACTGTCGATGACGTAGTTGCACTACTTAGGCAGGGCTAATGAAGCTAAGTTACTCAAAAATAATGGCGAACCCAGGCCCGGTAGTTATATCGGCATTCTTTATGTAAATAAGAGGAACCCTCCCTGTACTAGTTGCATCAGCAACTAGTAGGGAGAGTACACATAGTACATATGATTAAGAAACTATTAACAATTTCAGGGGCGACCCTTTTTATGGCATTCACCGCAATGGCCGCCGACGAAGTACCGAGGTTCGAGGTATCGGCTGATTACTCGTTCGCGCATTTCGATCCGGCACGTAATTTCTTGCAAACCAAGAATCTTAATGGGGGTGGGGGCGCCTTCACATTAAATTTCGGCAATTACTTTGGAGTAAAAGCAGATTTCCAGGGCTATGGCAGCAGCAATTTCGGTTACACGCTTCCGTCTGGAGTCACGCTACCCAACGGGACAGTAACTAGCAGCCCGACAAACGGCAATCTGCAGGGAAATCTGTTTACTTACACCTTTGGCCCAGTGATCAAGAAGCACACAGGCTTTTTCCAGCCCTTCGGTGAGGTTCTGTTCGGAGCGGCGCATTCCAATACCTACGCCAATGTGTTCAAACAGATATACGGGGTTTCGGCCTCGAACAACAACAATGGATTTGCCATGGTTGTGGGCGGCGGCATCGATTTAAGATTAAACCGCACAATCACCATCCGGCCCGTCGAAGCTGATTACTTACTGACTCGTTTCGGCTCCACGTTCGTTCCGCCGGCGTCAACGGGTCTGCCATCGATTTCCACGCTGAACCAGAACAGCTTCCGCTATCTGGCGGGTGTTGATTTCACTTTCGGCGGTAAGTAAGCTCACAATCGCCTCATTCTGCACTCGAAGCTCTAATCCAATTCCAGCCGGCACATCTTGCCGGCTTCGAGCCCGATGCGGAACACTCCTTCGGTCTTCACTACGCGCACTGGGCTTTCACCGCTCAGTGCGCGTGAAATATTTTGCTGTTGAGGCAGGCGCAAAAGACGCTCTCCTGCTATGGAGGGTCGAAGCGTCGCCTTTTTCACTCGGCCCTTCTCCCAGGCTATGTCAACTTCTACAGCGCCTCGCGCTCTTAGACCTGTCACGCTTCCGTTCGGCCACGCTTTCGGTAATGCGGGGAGTAAGTTGATCTCCTCTTCATGGCTTTGCAGAAGCATTTCTGCCAGCCCCGCTGTGGCGCCAAAGTTACCGTCGATTTGGAAGATCGAGCCGCTGCCAGCCGGATGAGTGTCGAATAGGTTCGGGCCGGTGCTGCGGTCGAGCAGTTCGCAAATCGAATCATGCGCCTTATCTCCATCCAGCAGACGCGCCCATAGACAAATAACCCAGGCGCGGCTCCATCCCGTATAGCCGCCCCCTGCCGCCAACCTTCTCTCCAGGGAGATGCGGGCAGCCTTCCAAAGTTCAACAGAATGCCTCGGCGTAAACTCGCTTCCCGGATACAGCGGATAAAGATGGGACATATGCCGCTGCCCCGGCTCCGCCTCGGCAAAATCGATAGACCATTCCTGCAGTTGGCCGTGGCTGCCAATCTTGTAAGCGGGCAGAAGAGATCTTTTCTTTTCGAGTTCGGAGCGGAAATCGGAATCGACCTTGAGGATCTTGGAAGCTGCTATGCAGTTGCCGAAGAGCTCGCGCAAGAGCGCAATGTCCATGGTGCAGCCAGCGCTCACGGCAGCCGGTTTACCGTTCGGAGCGAGAAAGTGATTCTCAGGCGAGATGGAAGGGCAGGTTGTCAAGTGGCCAGTGCCATCGTCGATTAGCCAGTTGAGACAGAATAGCGCCGCGCTTTTCATCAGAGGATAGGCCCGTGTGCTCAGGAACGCTTTGTCTTCGGTAAATCGATAGTGATCCCACAGATGTGCGCAAAGCCACGGGGCGGCCATGGGCCAATTAGCCCAGACGGGATCGCCCGTGCCGTCCCCAACGGGCGCGGAATGCCGCCACAAATCCACGTTGTGATGGGTCACCCAGCCGGGCGCTCGATAGTTCACCTTAGCCGTGACACTGCCGGTCTGGGCGAGTCCCGAAATCAAATCGAATAGAGGCTCGTGACAATCGCTAAGATTGCAGGTTTCCGCAGGCCAATAGTTCATCTCGAGATTGATATTCGAGGTCCAGTTGCTGCTCCAGGGCGGCCGGATCAGTTCGTTCCAGATTCCCTGAAGATTTGCCGGTTGCGTGCCGGGACGCGAACTGGAAATCAGCAGGTAACGGCCATATTGAAAATAGAGAGCGATCAGATGCTGATCATCCCGCTGCTCTTTGAATGAGTTCAGCCTTTCATCGGTAGCCAAGCCAGCCTTCTTGTTAGGCCCGAGGTCGAGAGAGACCCGGCGGAAGAATGATTGATACTCCTGGACGTGCCGAGCCCGTAACTGCTCATACTGTTTACTGGCCACAGCATCCAGAGTTGCGCGGCATTTCGCGGCTATGATGCCGGCCGGAACGTCCGGCGCTTTTCCGAAACCCCTGTAGCCAGTCGCCGCTGCGATCAAAATGGTGACAGCATTTGCCCCGGTGATCACGGTTGTGTGTCCTGCCGCTGAAGCCTTCCCGCCATCGACTACAAAGAAGGCCGCGCACTCGAACCGCATGCCTAAGGCACCCGCCGAGTCATAGATAACGGGATTCGCTGAGCCATGATAATCCGGGTCCACATGCTTCGGAGCTCTACCCGTGAGCCGGAGTGAATGCTGCCCTTCACAAGCAGCCATGCTCAGGATAGGGCTATCAAATGACGCAGTGAAGTTAATGCTGCCGGGTTTGTCTGCCGTAAGCCGAATGGCAATTACCTGATCGACGGCTGAGGAGAAAGCCTCGCGCGTAAATGTTACTTCAGAAGCTCTATAGGAAACCCGCGTGAGCGCGCTGCCGATATCTAACTGGCGGCGGTAATCCGATATTTCACCAGGCTCGGGGAACGTCAAGTGCAGATTGCCCATAGGCTGATAGGACTCGGTAAACGGTCCCTGCATCTTCTTGCAAACCTCGCCGGCTTGCGTGTAGTCCTGCCGCTCGAGGACTAGCGCGCGGACCGCAGCCAGATGATCGCTCGCGTGCGGATTGTTCCAGTCGCCCGGCGGCCCTGACCAGAGCGTGTCTTCGTTGATTTGAAAACGCTCCGCGTGGGCGTCCCCGAAGACCATCGCTCCGAGACGCCCGTTGCCGATGGGCAGCGCTTCGGTCCAGGCCTTGGCCGGCTGTTTGTACCACAACATCCACTCGGTGGAATCTTCTGCGTGGCCGGCGGGCTCAGCCGCCTTGAGCAAGCCCGCCGAACTCAATCCCAGCGGGACACTGGCAAGGAAACTGCGTCTGGTCTGCGTTTTGACCCTCGGAGTTAGCTATGAGGCGGGATTTACTTTACAAATTGAACGGTGACGCGCAAACCCATCGGCAGCGCCGCGCCATCCGGCTGTAGATCGACCAAAGCTTCCAAAATGTCACGGTCGCTCTTATCCGCGGGATTCCCTGTCTGAACAGTCTTGCGGCCCATGATCGAAGCGATGCGATCGAGTGTTCCGTTGAAACGCCGTCCCGGATAGGCCTCCGAAGTCAAGATAGCCTTTTGCCCCACCTGTACTTTGCCGATGTCGCGCTCGTCCACTTCCGCCCGGACACGCCGCCCCGAAAGATCCGCAATGGTAAACAGCGGATGCGGAGCAACCGTCGAAAACGACTCGCCCTCCCGCAGATCGACCCGCAAAATGGTTCCTTTTACCGGAGCCACAACCGTGCATTTCCCAATCTTCTCTTCAGCCAGCTTGATGCGATCTTCGGCTGCCCTCAAATCGGCATCGGCTTTAGCCACATCTTCCTCGGTCGGACCCGCATCCACCAACTCTTCATTGCGGGAAGCTTCTTTCAATTGCGCCTCGGCGACATCGTAGTCCCGCTTCGCCTGGTCATACGCGGCCTTAGAAATTGCCGCTGCATCGGTCAGTTGCGTTGCGCGGTTCAGCTCGGCGGACGTATGTTCCACCACGGCGCGTGCGGCCTCGGTTTTCTGGGCCGCTGCTTCACGCTCCTCCGGACGACTCCCGCGCAGCAGATGCGCCCGCGCCTGTTTCACACTCTCTGCTTCCGCCTGGGCGACCGCCAAGGACGACTGCAGATCGCTGCATCCTATTTCGGCCAGCACGGCGCCTTGGGCAACCGTTTGGCCTTCGCGCACGTGAACCGCCTGCACAATCCCATCGGTAGCGGCGCCCACCTCGATGGTGTCAGTAAGGCCCTCCACTCGCCCCGGACACGCCACCACCACCGAATCATTAGCGGCACGCCTTTCGGCCGACACGTGCATGGCGGAGACCGTAGGACTCGATGTCAGCACCCGGACCAGCAAGCCGATCAGGCACAGGCCAGCCAAACCAAGCGGTATGCGAACCGCGCTCTTCTTCATTTCGTGTTCATCCCTTTTCCCGCTACACGACCGTCTTCCAGCACCACCACCCTGTCGGCAAAGTTACTCCACCGCGGATCGTGCGAAACCACCACCGTCGTATAGTGCCGCTCATCCGATAATTTCCTGACCAGCTCGCAGATTTGCTTCCCCGCATGCGAGTCAAGCGAAGCAGTGGGCTCATCGGCCAGCAAGACTTGCGGGTTCGCCAGTAATGCGCGCGCAATAGCTACCCGCTGCTTCTCGCCTCCGCTGAGTTCTTTAGGCTTTAGACCTAGCTTACTCCCCAACCCAAGCTCAGCCAGCACTTGCGCTGCATGTTCACGATCTTGCTTATCGCGCGCGCCCCGCACATCTTTCGCGATCAGAACGTTATCCAGCGCCGAAAGAGCGTGCAAGAGTCGGAACGCCTGAAACACGAACCCGATATGATTCCGCCTCAGGCGCGTGCGCTCATCTTCCCCTAGCGCGCCGATCTCTTTCCCGTTCAAATAAACTTGGCCACTATCCGGGCGCAGCAGCGCGCCAAGCACCGAGAGCAGCGTCGTCTTTCCGCTACCGGAAGGCCCCACGATTAACGTCAAAGTACCCGGCTTGAATTCCAACGAAACGTCGTTCACGGCGGTCGCTCGTGCGTTTGCCGAGCCGTAAAAAACGCTTACCCCCTCGACTGCCAATTGAGCTTCAGGCACGGAACACCCTGGCAGGTTCCACGCGAAGAGCTGCTTTCACCGAGAGAATCGAAGCCAGCACGCACATCCCGAGCGTCGGAATCAGTGCACCTAAAGGCAGCCACCACGGCGTATAAACCCATGGAATGCTCGCCAGCGCCAGCTTCACCACGGGCGCGGTGATCAGCGTACCAAGGAGGTAGCCGCCCAGTCCGCACATCACCGCCTGCGAAACGATCACGCCGGAGATAAATCCGCGGGACCCCCCGATCGCCTTCAGCGTGGCAAACTCTTCGATATTCTCCATAGTGGTTGCGTAGATCGATTGCGATACGATGGCGAGCCCGATAAAAAACCCCAAAAGGGCGGCCATCAGGATTGCACCGCCCGCGCCAGTCTGCGTAATCCAAAACCAGCGCGCCTTCCTCGAAAACTCCGCGCGCGTCCACACGTCTACATTTGGAAACCGCGACCGCAGCAGCCGCTTGACCACGTTGACGCGCCCGCCTCGCTTGAGCTTCAGCAACAGAAACATGGTTTCATCCGGCCCGAGCTGGATGTATTTCGCGGCGTCGTCATAGGTAGTGAAGACATAGGGGCTGCCGATGAACGAGCTGAAGCCGGATGTTACTCCAATCACCTCCGCATGCAAGTTATTAGCTTCCACCTCGGACGGCACGTGCCGTACGTCGAGCAGCGCGGCGTTGCTCTCATCGATTACCAGGCTGTCGGGCGCCACCGGGCCCGAGTCTCCGGAAAGATGAGGCATGGGGAATCGAGGGCCCACTTGCGAGTCGGCTCCTACCAGCAATACCTGTTGGCGTGCTCCATTCGGCTTACGGATTTGAATCTGCCCAGTCGAAATCCGGCTCGCTTCCGCTACTCCTGGAATACCGCGCGTGATCTCCATTAGGCGGCGCTCAATCGGCACGGGAAATTCGAAACAGGGAACGCCTCGCCCCGTAATCCAGATATCCGCATCCGTTGAATCGATAATTTTCGAGGCCGCTCGCATGAACCCAAGCAGAATACTGCCTTGAAATACCATCAGAAATACTGCGCACATAATACCCAGCACGGTAACCGTGAAGCGCATCCGGTCATGTGCGATGTTGTACCAAGCCAGCCGCATTGCTAACGGGCGTGCCGGTTTGTCATCAATTTGAAGGGGCTGGGGAGGAACCTGCCCGTCGCGCTCCGGTACTGCGCATAAGCGTCCGCCAGTGGGCTAGACGCAAATTTATTCTCTTCGTTAAGCGCGGCGATCAAATAAAGCACGAACATCACTGCGAAAGTCAGCCCCAGGCAGATGTTGAGCGTGGCCACGGCGCCTGCCAGCCAGGTAAGCAGATACGAGCAATAGAACGGGTGGCGTACGAAACGGTAGGGTCCATGCCGTACCAAATGCAACTGCTCATTTTGCGAGAAGCAGGCGGCAAGCGGTTTGAGCCGGTGCGCCGCAATGGTCCACCAGAAAGTTGCCAGCGCGAGACAGTACAGCGTCGCGCCAACGACCACGGCAGGGGTTTGCAGAACTGGCGTACGCAGGATTGTCAGGAGATGCAGCAGGGCAAAGAGGCTACCGGCCAACATGGTGATTTTCAGGCCGGTTGTCATCTGTTCCGGCTTCACAAAGAACTTGCGGACCGCCCAGGTGAAGCTCGCAAAACACGTCAGCAACAGAACTGCTAGTAAAACCTGAAGAGACGAGAAAACCATAGATCTAAGAAGGACAGCGCCTGGATACTTAGTCGGTTGCTTACGGAATCTTATCAAGAATTCTGAAACGGCATGCCAGTACCAAAACGGGACCGGCTTTGAAACCTATTCTTGCACCCGGCGTCCGCAAAGCGCCTGGCCCGCTAATGGGTTCAATCACTTACGTCGGATTGCGGCTTGGTTTTACACATGCCTTTACCATGGCATGAACTTCTGGTTGATCCTCTTCGCCGCCCAAATCGCTGTCACTGCTTTTGCTCTGCTTCGCGAGAAGAAAGGCAATGTTTCCTTCGAGGGCGAGAAGCTCAGCTATCGCAGCTAGTGACGTTGCCCAAGCCTCCTGCTGCCGTATGGTAGAGACGGACGCATGGACAAAACCATCCACACCTTTGCCAGCCTAGACGAAATGAAGGCCAATGAGTATCGGTACCGGCAGAGTCGGCCAGGACATGAACGCACGGCCGCCGTTGCGCAAATCACTCTCGCCACCTATCAGCGGAAGGAACCTGCTCCGGGTGTTCGACGACTTTAAAGAACTCTTGTCCATCTTCCACGCCCACGGCGTTAAATATCTGATCGTCGGTGGATACGCGGTTTCCTTCCGTGCGCAGCCGCGCGCAACCAAAATAGCGACCTGCTCATAGAGCCGGACCCGGAAAAGGCCGTTTACGCCGCGTTCGCGTAATTCGGCGCACCGCTAGAAGGCTTGACCGCCGCCGATTTCGCCGATCGCAGCAAGTTTTTCCGCATGGGCGGCGAGCCACTCATGGTCGACATTCTGCCCGAGATCGAGGGCGTCGAATTGGAGCGTGTATGGAACAATGGTTTGGCACCACGAAAGATCCCCTTTGATGGCTTGGGCACACTTTCCAGCCGTTGTTGGAAACGGAGGGAAATTTGTATTGGGTCAGATTGAAGTCGTTCAGCGTGACAAGCCGGCTCACTCTATCGACTTCCATGCCACTTCATGTGGTCAGGTCTCTTGAAGTGCTGCGGCGTTCGGTCCTGTCTGCCCGACTGCATTTCCACATGAACGTGCCACCAGGCACGTGACAAGAAGATAAGCAATTACCTGCTTAAAGAGATCCCTTGTACTCATATGTTCAGCCGGCTTCTGAACCGCCGGGTTCTCAGTGAAAATCGGTTCGAACAATCACTGAAACGATGCGCGAACCCAGAGCGGTCCGATGGAGCGAAGTCTACTTTGCTGTTTCAGTATGCGTAATGGGCTTCTGACCTTGCGCCTGCATTTGCTTCTCTTCCTGGCTTACATCCGCGACCCCTACGCCGGCGGGGTTGCCTGACTCAAAGACCTTGCTCAGAAACTCTTTCTTTCCGTAACGGTTGAAGATCAGCTCCGTGTGTGCCGGGGTGCTTGGTGCCTGTGCCTGCTGAACCATGACCTCATCCGTACTCTTGCCATCCGCACTCGTAACCGTCATAACTGATCCGCTCGAGCCCTGACTCATTCGAAATGTGTACTTGCCTGGCGGAAGCGTTTTGCTTGAGACGACAAAACTGTGGGGTATATTAGCGTCGATTGCATTCACAATCTGGGCGCTCGAGACGGTTGCGAACAGAAACGGGGCAAATAGGAGCAAGGCCCCGTTCGAGACTAAATTGAATACTTTCTGCATTGATGTTTCCTCCAGAAGCTTTGGTGGCGCAAGTACGTGCCGGGCCCTGGCGGCTCAAACAGATATCGCCCTCGAACCCGCGGGATTCTCGCCCACAGCAACCCTGATTAATCAGACGCGGGTTAGTCTCAAAACTTTTTCAACCCGATGACTGCCAGGGCATTTGGCTATCGGCCCACGCAGCCCTCGCTTCATCTGCTATAGAATGAATCTCGTAAATACCTGAGGAGGGTACACACCTATGAAGAAGTTAGCTTTTGGATCTTTGTTCGCAGTTTCGTTATTTTCGTTCACCGCCGCAGCCGACCAGATGACCGGCTACGTTTCCGATGCGCATTGCGGGGCGACGCACAGCTCCCCGAGCGCAGCTAATACGCAATGTATCAACAAATGCCTGAAAGGTGGCTCCGATCCTGTGCTGGTCAGCGATGGAAAGGTCATGACATTCGATGCCGATTCCAAAGACAAAGCCAAGGCCTACGCAGGCAAGAACGTGACCATCGATGGATCAATGGACGGCTCCGCGGTGAAAATTAGCTCGATCAGCGAAGCAAAATAGACCGGGTTAATGTTGAAACTCGAGGTCCAGCTTGCCGGCCGGACCTCGGTAAAGAACCGCCAGATTCTTCAGTTTGTGTTTGCCGTCGAGGGGAAAGTATAGATACCCGCTTACCTCGTCGGTCGATTCCTTCGCCGGCATCTGCTTAGCTTTCAGCGCGTCGAGAAGTGGAGCGTTACCTTTACTCTTCTCGTCCATTTTCGTCTTAATAGCGGTTGGCGTTGGGTTTCCCGGGGATCCCCCCACACCTCCCATCATCCCGCCGAGTCCAAAGCTTGACCCGGTCTTTTGACCTTTTTCTGTAGTCTTTGAGAGGACCATTGCGCCTTGCCCGGCTAGCTCCTCCGGCTCAAATGGTTTCGAGCGCTCCCCGTCATCATGAGCAAGCAAGATGAAATCGTCCGGACTTACCTGCACCGGCTGATCTGTTTTAGGCGTCACCTTAACCTCGAGCAGCACGATACCTTGTCCGGGATCTGCACCAATTTTCTGCTTCACTTCATCTTCAGCCAGCACAATTGTCGCCACAATGTCCACTTGCTCGTTGCTGGCGCTCGTAGTGGGCGAAACCACTTTCTTCGCCCCGAAGGCGGAGAACGCCGATATCAAGATCAATCCCGTACTGGCAAGCAAGCGCATGCGTTTCTGCTTCTCTCTATCGAAAATATCATTTTTCGTGCGATAAGGATGAATGAGAAGATAACGAATGGTGAGCGCAGGAGACACCTTTCCCGAAAATCCGAGTGTCCGGGTTCGATCGAATCGCCCTGGATGGATCAATCTGGCCGTGCGTCCGGCGCTGGAATCGAAAGAGGAGATCGCGCAGTGTTTTCGCCCGCATCTCGATGGCCTGCCGGAGGGCTTGGCTGAAGCTCTCCTGCTTGCGTTAGACGAATTGGTCGGCAACGCCATAGAACACGGCTGCCGGTTAGAACCTGACCGCTGCATCGACGTTTCGCTCATCAGAACAAGCCGCATGATCCTGCTCTACGTCCGCGATGACGGTGCAGGTTTCTCGATAGGCAATCTCGGACACGCGGCAGTGAATAATCCGCCCGACAATCCTCTCCGGCATACCGAATTGCGCTCCCAAATGGGTCTCAGGCCTGGTGGGTTCGGCATCATGCTCGCCCAACAAGTCGCGGACGAACTCATTTATAACCAATACGGAAATGCCGTCATGCTTATCAAATATCTGGACGGTCAGGCCATTCAATCGCCTTGAGCGAAAAGGCTACTGAGCACCTTTCAGCTGCCTATCGAAGAACGCTGTCACAGCGGAGTAGAGCGATTTGCGGAGCGAGCCGCTGACCGCATGGGTTTTCTGGGGATAGACTTGCATAAAAAATGGCTTATCCGCATGCTCGAGCGCGTCCGCCATCTGCATTGTGTTTTGGAAAAGCACATTATCATCTTCGATGTTGTGAAGGATCAGCAGCTTGCCTTCAAGCTTGTCCGCGTTCTTCACGTTTGAGCTCGCGTCATACGCTTGCGCGTTTTTGTCCGGCAGCCCCATATACCGTTCGGTGTAGATGGTGTCGTAATTGTGCCAATCATTAACCGGCGCGCCCGCCACGCCAACTTTGAAGAGATCCGGCGCGAAGAGTAGCGAATGAATCGTCATGTACCCACCATAGCTCCAGCCGAAAATTCCGATTCGATTTGGATCGGCAATGCCCATCTGAATCAGATGTTCGACGCCCAGTCGCTGATCCGCTACCTCTTGCTTGCCGAGATCGCGATAGATCGGGGCTTCAAATGCCATCCCTCGGCCTTTCGAACCTCGATTATCCAATTGCCATACCACATATCCCCGCGCGGCAAGCACCTGCTCCAGGCTGAGGCCGTACCATTTGTCCCTTACCGATTGCACCCCTGGTCCGCCATACACATAAACAATCACCGGATACTTTGTCCCAGCCGCGAAACCTGCAGGCTTGATCAATCGCGCGTAAAGAGTCACACCGTCCGGCGTCTTCACTTCAACGATCTCTTCCGGCGCGATCGCATATTCATTCATCACCGTTCGGTCGGCTGGATCCAGAACGGCCACTTGCTCTCCATTCGCATTTGCCAGGACAGTTTGCCCCGGCTGTTTGAGGCTCGAATAGCTATCGAGAAAGTAAGTGCCTTGTTCATTGGCGTGAATTTCGTGCGTGCCCTCGTCTTTGGTAATTCGCGAATTCCCGCCGCCGCCCAAACGCACGCTATAAAGTTGAGTCTCCAGGGGACTCGTCTCCGAAGACGTGTAATACACCCGCCCCTGCTCTTCGTCGATGGCCGAAACTGTGACCACTTCCCAGTCGCCGCTCGTTAATTGGCCAAGCAGTTCGCCCGTGTCCGAATAGCGGTAGATGTGCCGGAAACCGCTGCGCTCGCTCGTCCAGAGAAACTCCGGCCGCGACTTAAGAAAGAACAGATTGTCGGCCACGTTGATCCAGGTCTTCGATTGCTCGTGCAGAACGGTCAGCGCCGTTCCGTTTGCCGGGTCGCAGAACAGCAGATCGAGCTGGTCCTGAACCCGGTTCAGTCGCTCAACCGCGATGCGCGAAGAATCGGGCAACCAGGTCACACGAGCCAGCAGGGTCGCCGCCGTGCTGCCGACTTGCATCCATTTCGTCGCGCCGCCGTCTGGCGACATTTCGCCCAGCTTCACCTCGGCGTTTGGCGTACCCGCTTGTGGGTAACGCTCGGGCTCGCTGAGGGCGCGCTCGCCAATTAAATCGCTTTGCGGATATACAAACTCATGGCCGACATCGAACTGGAGATAGGCGATGTGCTTTGAATCCGGAGACCACCATGTGGCCACGCCCAGATCCAACTCCTCCGGATACACCCAATCCAGTTGTCCATTTAATAGAGTAGGCGTGCCGTCGTGCGTAAGTTGCCGGATCACTTTTGTGCGCAGATCCAGAACGTAGAGGTTTGCTTTCCAGCGATACAGCACTGACTTGCCGTCCGGCGATAATCGCGGGTCTTCTTCGTCGATACTTGTCTTGGTAATCTGATCGAACTTGCCGTTCCGGTGCATGACGAAAAGATCGCCGTCAACAGCCGCCAGCAGATCCTTGCTATTGGGAAACCACTGATATGAGCTGGTCGATACGCGCCGGTTCTGCCAAGCGAACTCCTTGGGGCGCATAGGCTGTTCCGCCATTTTCTCGAGCGTCTCAGCGTGGAACCATTCATGCTCTTTGCGCTCTGCAACCGAATACAGGTACACGGTGCCGCCCCGCTCATAAAAGAATGTCCCTCCGTCCGGAGCCCAAGTAGCATGGATGGGGAGTGACGGTTTATGAGAAAGGAACTCATCCAGCGTGACAGGTTTCTTGGTGGCTTGCTGGCCTGATAAGAAAACTACCGGGCCGACGAGCGCGATGAGCGAACGGAATGCGGTACGAAGGTGCACTCTAGCAGTGTAAGCAAGGGAGGTTCTAAGTAATTCGCGCACAACGGACCGCAGCCACGACGCCCGGATGCATGGATTCCTTTCTCGTGCAGCGCCGTGGCTCGCGACCTGTGCGCTTCCGTTACAACACCGGACCTATTCGCCAGGGCGCGAACTCATGGTGGCCAAGTTGCTCCGCATGCGTTTTCTCGCCGGATGCCACGCGCAACAGTGCTTCGAAAATTTCTTGACCTACTTCTTCCAGGCTGGCGGTCCCATCCGCGATCCGCCCCGCGTTTATATCCATGTTTCCGGTCATTCTGCGATACGTATTGGAATTGCTCGCAATCTTGAGTACCGGCACGCTCGGAAATCCGATCGCGCTTCCTCGCCCCGTCGTAAACGCGATCAGGTTTACGCCGCCCGCCGCCAGCCCAGTGATCGAGACCGGATCATAACCGGGTGTATCCATAAAAACGAACCCTCTCGACGTGACAGGGTCGGCATAGCCGACGACATCTTCAAGTGCGGTCGAGCCCGCCTTCGCAATCGCGCCCAGCGATTTTTCGATGATATTTGTCAGGCCGCCTTCTTTGTTCCCCGGCGACGGATTATCGTTGAAACTGCTGCCTTCGAAGCGGCGCAGATAGGTCTTGTACCCGCTCACGCAGCCAAGCAGCTTGCGGGCCACTTCGCTATTGCGAGCTTTAGCCGCAAGGATGTGTTCGGCGCCAAAGATCTCCGTCGTTTCGGCCAGCACCACCGTCCCGCCGTGAGCCACGATCAGATCGCAGCAGTAACCGAGCGCGGGATTTGCGGTGATGCCGGAGAAAGAATCCGATCCGCCGCAATTCAGGCCGAGCACGATCTCGGAAGCCGGCACTTCCACGCGAGTCTCCACCGCCGCGCGCTCGATAAATCCCCGCACATGCTTGCGCGCCTCTTCGACAGTGCGCAGCGTCCCCCCCGATTCCTGCAGCGTGAGACCGTGCAGATTGCTCGCGGCCGGCAGCGAATTCGCGGTATCTCCCAAATAGTGGCTGATTTGGTTCACTTCGCAGCCCAGCCCCAGAATCAGAGCAGCAGATACATTCGGATGATGAAGCACGCCAGCCAAAGTACGCTGCAATTGCTCTGTATCTGGCCCAATGGTTTGTCCGCAACCCTCGCCGTGTGGGAACGCAACAATGCCATCGACATGTGGCGGTAGTTTCTCGTCTGCAAAACTGTGTGCAATCAGCTCGGCTGTATGCGCGGCGCAGTTGCTGGCCGCTACCACGGCGATGTAGTTTCTTGTTCCAACTCTGCCATCCGCGCGGCGATATCCAAGAAATGCCGCGGGAGCAACATCGGGCAGGCTTGGCAATGCTCCTTGAGTCTCGCTTGTTTCTCGAGCAATCTCTTCGAACGCTAGATTGTGCGTGTGTACGTGTTCTCCCGCCTGGATCGCGATAGCTGCAGATCCGATCGGATGCCCGTATCGATAGATCCGCTCGCCGCAAGCTACGGTACGTAGCGCCAGCTTATGGCCAGCGGGAATGGCCGACCGTAGTGTGATAGGCTCGCCGGCGACGCTAACCTGCTGGCCAGGCGCCAAAGGCACGCGAGCTATCGCAACATTATCGGCCGAGTGTAGCCGTATAGCGGCATTTTGTTCTGTGGGCGGGCTCTCGATTTCATACAGCATCTGCTTCTATCTCCACTGTATGCCCGCAGTGCAGCCTTCCCGATGAAACAATGTACTTTAGATGAAGCTCTTACTGAAAAATGCCTCGCATCCCGATAGCCACCTATCGACTACAGCTTCATGCGGAGTTCGGCTTCGATGCAGCAGCCAGTATTGCTGACTATCTTTATAAACTCGGTGTTTCTCACGTCTACAGTTCGCCTTATCTGCAGGCCGCCCCTGGAAGTAAGCACGGCTACGATGTTGTCGATCATCACCGGGTAAATGAGGAGCTTGGAGGCAGTGACGCGCACGAGCGCTTCTCGAAACGTCTAGGCGAGTGTGGTCTCGGGCAGGTGCTCGATATTGTGCCTAACCACATGGCCATCAGCGGCCGCAATAACCGGCTCTGGTGGGACGTTTGGGAGAACGGTCCTGCCAGCCGCTACGCTCCCTATTTCGATATCAACTGGCATTCTAGGGATGAGAAGCTACGCAACAAGCTGCTCATTCCCGTGCTGGGCGATCACTATGGCCGGGTGCTCAGCCGCGGCGAGATACAGCTAAAGAGACGCGGCGGCGACTTCTTCGTCCAGTACTTCGAGAATGAATTCCCGCTCTCTCCGCGATCGCTTCCGCCGATTTTGAGTTCTGCGGCCGAGGCCACCGGGTCCGAGTATCTTGCATTTCTGGCCGATTCACTGGCCGGGTTGCCCGGTCCCACGCTTACCGATGCCTTCAGCAAGACCGCCCGCCACCGCGACAAGAGCATCGTCGGGAAATTGCTGGAAAAGCTCTTCAGCGATACACCTTTTATAGCCGAGGCGGTCGACGCAGCGCTCAGCCATATCAACAAAGATTCCGAGCAATTGGATGCAGTACTCGAGCAGCAAAACTACCTTTTGGCGTTCTGGCAGACTTCCAAGCAGGAACTGCCATACCGGCGCTTCTTCGACGTGAATTCGCTGGTAGCTCTCTGCTCGGAAAACCCGCAAGTCTTCGCCGATACACATGCGCTTATCCTTCGCTGGCTAAAGGAAGGAGTCTTGGACGGCATCCGAATCGATCACCCTGACGGCTTGCGAGACCCGAAATTTTATTTCGAGCGTCTGCGCGCAGAAGCTCCTGCAGTATGGATTACAGCCGAAAAGATTCTGGAGCCCGGTGAGCGCCTGCGAGCGGACTGGCCCATCGATGGCACGACCGGATACGACTATCTCAATGAAGCAGGCGGCCTTTTCGTCAACCGCGGCAACGAAGAACAGTTCAACCAAATCTACGCTGAATTCACACACGAACCCACCGATTACCCAGCTGTCTGCCGTGACAAGAAACATCGTGTCCTACGCGATCTGCTGGGAAGTGACGTGAACCGACTCACGAATCTGCTAACCGAGATTTGTGAAAACCATCGCGATCAGCGCGATTACACTCGCCATGATGTACTGCGCGCGGTACGTGAATTGGTTGCCTGCTTTTCCGTTTACCGCACCTACATCGTGCCGGCTCGAAACGAAATTACGGCGGAGGACGAGCGCTACACTCACGAGGCAATTGAGTGCGCCAAGAAGAACCGCTCTGAAATTGATCCCGGCCTATTCGACTTTATCGGCGACCTTCTGCTGCTAAGGGTAGGCGGACTTCTCGAATCCGAGTTTGTCATGCGGTTTCAGCAGTTCTGTGGACCTGCCATGGCCAAAGGCGTGGAGGACACCGCCTTCTACAATTACAACCGGCTGGTTTCCCTGAACGAAGTAGGCGGCGACCCAGGCAGATTTGGCATCTCTGTTGAGGAGTTTCATCGCTTCTGTGCGGAAACCCAGGCCACGCATCCGCGCACCATGCTTGCCTCTTCCACTCACGATACAAAGAGGAGCGAAGACGTCCGCACCCGTATCAGCGTGCTCTCCGAGATACCTGCGCTCTGGCGAGAAGCTCTTTGTAGATGGCACAAGATCAATAAGAAATACAAGACAGACGATTTGCCCGATCGCAATACCGAATATCTCCTCTATCAAACCATGCTCGGAGCTTGGCCGATTCCAACCGATCGCCTGCTCCCTTATATGGAAAAGGCCTGCCGCGAGGCAAAGCAGCGAACAAGCTGGCTTGCTCCGAATGAGCAGTTTGAGTCTGCTACCAGGCGCTTCATCGAAGCCATTTACGAGGACCGCCCATTCAGGGACGACCTCGAAAAGTTTGTTGAAACTCTCGTTGAACCCGGCCGCATAAATTCCCTGTCGCAAACGCTGCTGAAATTCACTGCGCCTGGCATCCCGGATACTTACCAGGGTGAGGAGCTTTGGGATCTCAGCCTGGTAGATCCGGACAACCGCCGGCCGGTAGATTATAGTTTACGCCGCCGCTTGCTTGATGAGCTTCCGGCACTCAGTGTCGAAGATGTGTGGAGAAGAATCGATGAAGGTTTACCGAAATTGTGGACCGTCTATCACGCTCTGCGGGTTCGCCGTGAACGAGCTGCCGCGCTTACTGAATCCGGCACTTACCTTCCCGTGTACGCGCGCGGTTCGAAGGAGAAACACCTGGTCGCATACCAGCGAGGCGACGAGGTGCTCGTTATGGTTCCGAGATTGAGCTGGGAGCTTGCCGGTGAGTGGCAGGACACTTCCGTGCAAATCCCGGCCGGAAGCTGGCTGAACGTGCTTTCCTGGGACCATTTCGCGGGAGGAATCACGCAATTAGCCGATGTGTTCCGCGCATTTCCAGTAGCCTTGCTGGTGAAAAGCCGGTAATCTCCTGCCAAGATACAGGTATGCATACGTTCAGTGTCTGGGCGCCTAAGGCCCGCACCGTTGCAGTTCGCATTGAGTCAACCTCCTATCCACTTCAGGAAAGCGAGCGTGGCTGGTGGAAGGGGCGAGTGGAAGACGCTACTTCGGGCACGAAATATTCATTTGAAGTCGATGGGAATCCCATTCCCGATCCTCGCTCATCTTTCCAGCCCCAAGGTATTCACGGCCCTTCTCAAGTGGTCGATCACGCAGAGTTCAAGTGGACGGACGCACACTGGCAGGCCCGCCCTCTGGCCAGCGCCATAATCTATGAATTGCACATAGGAACGTTCACGCCTGAGGGCAAATTCCTGAGCGCCATTGACCGTCTGTCGCATTTGGTAAACCTTGGTATCACTCACCTTGAAATCATGCCAGTCAACGAGTTCTCTGGCAGCTCCGGATGGGGATACGACGGCGTAGACCTGTGTGCGCCCCATCATGCTTACGGGACACCCGATGAATTGAAGCAGTTGGTAGACGCCTGCCACGCGCATGGAATCGCGGTGCTGCTGGACGTGGTTTATAACCACTTCGGTCCCACCGGCAACTACCTGAATCGCTTCGGGACCTACTTCACCGAGGCCTATCACACACCGTGGGGCGCAGCGGTAAATCTGGATCACAAGGATAGCCTGGAAGTACGCAAATTTCTGCTCGATAACGCGCTGATGTGGCTGCGCGATTATCACTTTGACGGCCTCCGTCTTGACGCAGTTCACGCGTTCTACGATAGCTCGGCGATCCATTTCTTGGAAGATCTCTCGGCGGAGGTCGATGCGCTTTCTGCCCATCTTGGCCGGTACCTAGTGCTGATTGCGGAGAGCGACTTAAACGATCCGCGAATCGTTACGCCAAGAGAAGCTGGAGGGTTTGGCATAGACGCCCAATGGAGCGACGATTTCCATCATGCGCTGCATACTGTATTGACCGGTGAAAATAAAGGCTATTACGAGGACTTCGGCTCGTTGGCGCAACTCGCAAAGGCTCTTCGGCAGGCCTTTGTCTATGACGGAATTCATTCCCCTCATCGCAAGCGGAAGCACGGCCGGCCGATTATCGGTCTCTCCGGTCATCATTTTCTAGCCTACGCTCAAAATCACGACCAGATAGGGAATCGCGCCAACGGTGAGCGGCTCTCGCATCTGGTCAGCGTGGGAAAAAGCAAAATCGCTGCGGCGCTCGTTCTCACGTCTGCCTTCGTCCCCATGCTTTTCCAAGGTGAGGAGTTCGCCGCATCCTCGCCCTTTCAATACTTCACTCATCATGACGATGCCGACTTGGGCAGAAAAGTGTCCGAAGGCCGGAAGGGCGAGTTTGCGGCGTTTGGCTGGAGGCCGGAAGACGTGCCGGATCCGCAGGAAACCGAAACATTTCAGCGCTCGAAACTGCGCTGGGATGAGCTTGCGGCTGAGCCTCACTCCAGCCTGCTTGAATGGCACAAAGAGCTGATCTCTTTGCGGCGCAAGCACTCGTCCCTGACGGACGGCCGGATGGAAGACGTCGAAGTCCGATTCGACGAACCTGCTTGCTGGATCACCGCCAAACGTGGCGCAATTGAAGTGGTCTGCAATTTATCGCGCGAGCGGCAAGGAATCGCCATCGGCGGCGGCGAGCGGCAGGTCGTACTCTGCTCGGAGCCTGAGCACGAACTCTGTGGCGAGATTATTCACTTGCCGCCGGACTCCGTCGCAATTCTTGAAAACCATCCGGAAGAGTAGCAGTGGAGGAAGAGTTGAGAGCATCCGGTTTAGATGCTATTCTTGGTTCTGGCGCTTAGCGCCGCCGCAAATCCCACCCACACCGGGCGCGTAGCTCAATTGGCAGAGCAAGTGACTCTTAATCACTAGGTTGTAGGTTCGATTCCTACCGCGCTCACCAGACTAGCCTTTGATTTACGATCCCTTTCGTGTGAAGCGCAGCGGCTTTTCCAAGCCCTTGCAATGCAGCAGCAGATAGGATCTTGCCACTCGAAACGCTCCGCTGCCTGAAGTGCATTCAGATATTTCGTCTCTTGGTGCATCACAGCCTGCGGACACGCCATTCGGGTAGACCCTAGGGGTCCCACTTGTATGAGATCCCCCTCGATCTTGACAGGGCCAAAGAATCGATTGCAGGAGCCGTTGCCCGAGACCTTCTCAGCTTCCGGAAAAGCCAGTGTCGCTTGAGCATTGTCTATCACTCCGCCGCCCCCAGGTCCTTCAGCAGCCACTCGCTTCCTGTGAGGCTCAAAGCAGCAGTAGCCTTCTGCGAGACTTGCGCGGGCTTGCCTTTAATCTCGTTGATTGCGGAAACGTCGAGAATAGACCGGTTGCGCGTCTCCATCCCGTGCCGCTCGGAGAGCTTGCCAGTAGCCCTGACGCGCTTGTTTTCCAGTTTCTCGAGTTCCTTGCTTTCGTGAGAAGCAACTTCGATGGAATCGACCTGCTTCCCATCGATGCTGATTTCGGACTCTAGCTGAATAGTCCAGCCGGTCGATTCTCCCCCTATGGCCATCACCCGGATGAGCTTACCCGTCACGGTGAGCTTTTGGCTTGGTGCGATTGCTTCAAAGCATATGGAAAGTAGCGCCAAAGCCAGGCCTGCACCTATCTGCACAATACGCATCACGTCTCCCGGTCTCGAAAAGTCTGAGTGTTTCTACCTCAGAACGTGATTTCTCTACCCTGGCGGGTCAAGTGGAATGGTGTACCATGCCATGGTCCGGACCAGCACTGCCCAATTGAGAGGAAAACATCGTGGATCGAACCGAAGAACTCAAAGCCAAATACCGCCCCGCCTTTGAATCAATGCAGCAACAAGGCGTTCAGATCTCGCAAATCACTTTGCAGGGCAATAAGCTATTTGTACAAGGCATTGCGCCTTCCGAGGACGCAAAGAACGCCGTTTGGAACCAGATCAAAGCCGTCGACAGCAGCTATGCCGATCTTACCTGCGACCTAAAGGTAGGTTCGCCAACCGAATCCGCCGGCTCGCACGATCTCAGTCAGGCTGCGCCGCAATCTCTGGCAGGCGCGTTGTCTGCGGCGTTTCGATCTGACCAGACACCCGCTTTCCCCTCCATGCTTTCGAATCTGTTCAGTAACTCTGATGGTCAGCAGCGTGCCGGCCTGTTGAATCAGCTTTTAGGAGCGGCGGGTCCGAGTCTGCTCGGGTCGGCCGTAGGTGGTCCACTCGCCAATCTGCTGAAAGGTGGTTCGACCATCACGCCGGAACAGGCTTCGCAAATCTCGCCCGAAGCAGTTCAAAACTTAGCCGAACATGCTCAGAAGTCGAATCCTTCGGTTATCGACCAGGTCAGCGGTTTCTATTCGCAGCATCCGCGCGTAGTCCAGGCGCTCGGGGCTGGCGCAATGGCGATGATCATGTCGCACATGAACAAGAAGTAGCCGAGCAGCAGGCTTCTCAAACTGTCTCAACCACGCGAAACGAGCGCGGCTCGGGAAATGCTGACTGAGCCACGCGCACGAGCAAGAGGTACTGCACACAGCGCTAGCGTCGATAGCCAAATTCGTAGTAACCGTTCCGATAGTAATTCCGGTCGTAGCGGTTCTTTCTATAGTTGCGTTCACGCCATTCGCGCTCGCGGGCTGCACGTTCCCGCCACTCTTCAGCGCGGCGATCCCTTCGCTCCCGTTCTCTCCATTCGCGTGCCTCATGGCGGTCTCCATCTCGATCTGCCTGGTAATAGTAGTCGCGAGGAGCGTAATAGCCGTCCTGGGCGAGAGCGGCTTTAGGCAGAAGCGCTGCTCCCGTCGCCGACAGGATCAGAGCGAACGTTCCGATTCTTTTGAACATTTGTGACCTCTCCTTTTTGTAAGAAGCGTCATGCTTTTTTTGCTTCCTGATCATTGGACGCGGTCTGCTGAGCCGGGTTCTTCCCAAAGACAGTGAGTAGCAGTTAAGCGGACTTCACAAAAGGCGGCAGAATGCCCTTGGTCGAGCCCTCCGCATTTCCGCGATTAGGCGTACTCAAATCCGGCGCTATCAGCGACTGACCGCTCGGGCACTCGCCATTGGCCGGGTGATCATTCGAACGGCGGGCTGGCCTCGAACACGCTCTCCAGATCCCGCCGGCACCTGTAATCTAAAGCGATGGCAACGCTGCGCGCTGGACCACGATCAACCAGCACTCGCCAGAGCACCCCGACGCTGCTGCTGATCGCCCTCTTCAAGCTGCTCAAAGGAGCCGCGCTGATTGCGGTCGGGATTGGTGCAGTAAAGCTCCTGCACCGCGATGTCGCCGAAAGCGTCACCGAGTGGGTAAATTTTCTCCGGGTGGACCCCGATAACCGCCTCATTCATGGCTTGCTAACCCGCGTTCTGCGGGTCAGCCCTAATCAACTCAAAGCGCTCAGTGCGGGAACGTTCGTATACGCTGGGCTCCTCCTCACGGAGGGAACGGGCTTACTGCTGCGAAAGCGGTGGGCAGAATATTTCACAATCATCACGACCGGTGCGCTAATCCCGCTTGAAGTGTACGAGATGACCAGGCACCTCACGGCAGGAAAGATCGTCGTCCTGCTCGTTAATGTCGCGATCGTGGTATACCTCGTGGTCCGGGTCCGCCAACAGCGTGGCCAAGGCTCGGCTGAGCATTGAACGCGGCTATCGCCCAGATAAAGCCACGACTGGCCTTGCTCTATGAAAGAGAAAGCAGAAAGGGAATCCTAATCGAATTGCTCCAAAATTTCTATCCGATAGTCCTCGATGACGGGATTCGAGAGCACGTCGCGGGCTATGCCATCGAGTGCCTGAAGCGCGGAGTCGCGCGATAACCCGTCCTGCAGGCCGATCTCGAAGTACTTTCCCTGCCGCACGGAGGCGATTTCACGATGCCCCAAACCCTGCAAAGCCGAGCAGATGGTCTGGCCTTGCGGATCGAGTACCGTCGGCTTCATCGACACATAGACACGCGCCTTCATGTTCCTCCATTGTAAAAGCACCAGTACTTAATCCCATCCGCAAACAATACTTCCTCAATTTGTTTTGGTAGTATAACGGCAAGATTCGGCCATCCCCCAAGGCCGGGGCGGGAGCCCGCTATTTTCAAGATCTGCATTCTCGCTTCGAGCAGCACCGGCAACTCCGCCTTCCTGGCCACTGAGCGCACCCGCGTGCTGATCGACGCGGGCATCGGCCGGCGTGAGCTATCGAAGCGCCTGGCGGCAATCGGCGAAGACATTACCCGCATCGATGCCGTTCTTGTCACCCACGAGCACTGCGACCACACCAGCGGTCTCGCCGCGCTTGCCCGGCTCTTTGGCGGCCAAATCCCGGTTTACCTCACTGAGCGTACCGCCCCGTACCTCGAGTGGGGAGAATGCGCTCCGGTGATTGAGACCTTTCAGGCCGGGTGCAGTTTCACAATCGGCGAATTCGATATTGCGAGTTTCACCATTCCGCACGATGCAGCTGATCCGGTCGGCTACACCGTTTGCGCGCATGGCGTGAAAGTTGCGATCGCGACCGATCTCGGCTATATACCGGATTCGCTGCGGATCCATTTTCGCGCGAGCGATGTGCTGCTGCTCGAGTCGAATCATGACCTCGAAATGCTGCGGGTCGGGCCTTACCCGTGGCCCGTCAAGCAGCGCGTTATGAGCCGCCGCGGCCATCTCTCGAACGAAGTGGCGGCCGATTTCATCCGGCGCGATCTCGACAGCCGAGTCTCTACCCTCATCCTCGGCCATATCAGCGAGCACAACAATCATCCCGAACTGGTCCGGAGAATGGGCTTCGATGCCCTCGAGGGCCGCACTCTCTTTACGCGGTTAATAGTAGCTGAATCCAGCCGCCCATCCGAAGTCTTCTATTATTAAAGAGCGAATCTCGGCGCCTTTGGGAGGCATCTCCCACATGTTACAGGAGGATTTTACTTGGCAGATAAACTTGGCCGGAATGGCCACCCACCACAGCCATCGAACGGCGTCAATGATGTAAACGGCAATCGCGGCCCGGGGCAGATCGACGCCGGTTCGAATCTCCCGAACCCGCAGTTGACAACCAACTCCGGACGCCCGGTAGGCGACAACCAGAATTCTGTTTCGGCCGGCGCGCGTGGGCCGCTTCTCATCGAAGACTACCTGCTCTTCGAGAAAATGGCTCAGTTCAACCGGGAGCGGGTTCCGGAGCGCGTCGTACATGCTAAGGGCTCTGGCGCGCACGGCAGGTTCACCGTCACCCACGACATCACGAAGTACACTACCGCCAAACTGTTCTCGAAAGTCGGTAACGCCTGCGAGACCTTCGCCCGCTTTTCGACCGTCGGTGGCGAAAAAGGTTCGGCCGACACTGCGCGCGACCCTCGCGGCTTTGCCCTGAAGTTCTACACCGAAGACGGGAACTGGGACATGGTCGGCAATAATACGCCCATCTTCTTCATTCGTGACCCGCTCAAGTTCGGTGACTTTATCCACACGCAAAAACGCGAGCCGCAAAGTAACCTCAAATCTCCCACGATGATGTGGGACTTTTGGTCGCTCTCGCCCGAATCGCTGCATCAGGTGAGCTTTCTTTTCGGCGACCGCGGCACGCCGGACGGCTATCGCCACATGAACGGCTACTCTAGCCACACCTTCTCGCTGATCAATGCAAAAAACGAGTTGTTCTATGTGAAGTGGCATTTCAAAACCAAGCAGGGAATTAGAAATCTCGATGCGAAGAAAGCCGAAGTGCTGGCCGGCTCCGATCCGGATTACGCTCAGCGCGACCTCTTCCACGCCATCGAGAAAGGCGATTTTCCGAAATGGACAGCCTTCATCCAGGTGATGCCGGAAAATGAAACCGGCAAGTTCCGGTTTAATCCCTTCGACCTTACCAAGGTCTGGCCGCATGGCGAGTACCCGCTGATCGAAGTCGGCGAATTCGAATTAAACCGCAATCCGCTCAACTATTTCGCCGAGGTCGAGCAGGCTGCTTTCAACCCGGTCAACATCGTTCCCGGCATGGGTTACAGTCCCGATAAAATGCTGCAAGGGCGCTTGGTTTCCTATCCGGACGCTCACCGCTATCGGATCGGGACCAACTACGAAACACTGCCGGTGAATGCCCCGAAGTGCCCGATGCACAACTACAACCGTGACGGCTCCATGCGTTTTGACGGTAACTTTGGCCCTATGCCAAATTACGAGCCGAACAGCTTTGGCGGCCCCAAGGAGAATCCCAGCTTGAAGGACCGCGCTATCCGCTTGTCGGGCGAAGCTGCGGCGCGCTATGACCATCGCGAGGGCAATGACGATTACGCGCAAGTCGGTGTCTTCTTCCGTATGCTCGACGAGGGAGCGAAAGACCGGCTGTGCCAGAACATCGCCCAGAGCCTCGGGCAAACCCCCGAACGCATCCAGAAGCTGCAACTAACTCATTTCGAGAGGGCCGACCCCGGCTATCGCTCTCGTGTTGAAAAGTTCCTGGCGCAGAACGAGCATCCCGAGTTTATTCACGGGCCGAACGAGGCAGAGTACGCCTTGCGCCTGCCCGAGAAATAAGCGCGCCTTCCACAAAAGTGTCCGAGAGGGCTGCCTGCGGGCAGCCCTTTCTTTTCTGGTGTAGCGAGCGCGCCGATGACGGGAACAGCAGCTATACTTGATGAAATTCATGCGCCTACTTGTGCCAGTTTTTTGCTCGTTTGTTCTCCTCTCCCAAGCCGCCGAAACGACGGCTCCTCTGCGCGGTTACTCAGCCGATGAGACTCGTACGGAGCGGGATTGGGAGAAGAAGTTCCGCGATATACCTTCGACAGACAACCTGCGTGAGACGATGCGGCGCATGTCCGCGCGCCCGCATCATGTCGGCTCTCCGTACGACAAAGACAATGCGGAGTGGCTGTTAACAAAGTTCCGATCCTGGGGCCTCGACGCCAACATCGAGCAGTTTGACGCGCTCTTTCCGACCCCGAAAGAACGTCTCGTAGAACTGTTAGCGCCCACGGAGTTCAGGGCCAAACTGGAGGAGCCCGCGCTGAGCGTCGACCCTACCAGCGATCAGAAGAAGGAACAACTTCCCACTTACAACGCATACTCGCGGGATGGCGATGTTACCGCGCCGTTGGTTTACGCCAATTACGGTGTTCCAGCGGATTACGAACAGCTTCAACGCCTTGGCATTTCTGTGAAAGGCGCGATTGTCATTGTCCGTTACGGCCAGTCGTGGCGCGGAATCAAACCGAAGCTGGCGGCCGAGCATGGCGCTGTCGGGTGCCTCATTTATTCCGACCCAAGTGGAGATGGCTACGTGACCGGGGACACCTATCCAAATGGTCCGACACGCCCGAAGTTCGGCGTCCAGCGTGGCAGTGTGATGGATATGCCGGTCTATCCCGGCGATCCCCTCACTCCGGACGTTGGCTCGACTGAGGATGCGAAACGGCTTCCGCTCGACCAAGTGAAAACGATCACGAAAATTCCCGTCCTGCCAATCTCGTATGCCGACGCGGAACCGCTGCTGCGTGCCATACAAGGAGCGATGGCGCCCCCGGCCTGGCGCGGCGGCCTGCCGTTCGCTTATCACGTTGGGCCCGGCCCAGCTAAAGTGCATCTGCTAGCAAAATTCAACTTTGACCGCAAGCCGCTGTACGACGTCATCGTGCGTATTCCTGGTTCCAAATACCCGGACGAATGGGTCATCCGCGGCAATCATCACGACGCTTGGGTTAATGGCGCCGAAGATCCGCTCTCCGGAGCCAACGCCCTGCTCGAGGAAGCACGCGGTTTCTCTGAACTTCTCAAGCAGGGCTGGAAGCCGAAACGTACCATCTTGTATTGTGTGTGGGACGGCGAAGAGCCGGGCTTACTTGGGTCAACCGAATGGGCCGAAACGCATGCCGCGGAACTCGAAGCCCATGCCGTGATGTACGTTAACTCCGATTCCAACGGGCGCGGCTTTCTGGGTATGGAAGGATCGCATACACTGGAGAACTTCAGCAACGAGGTTGCCAAGGACATTGAAGATCCGGAAACAAAGATGAGCGTCTGGAAACGCCTTCAGCTTGCCGAGATCTCGCAAGCTACGCCCGAGAAAAAAGGGGAGCTGCGTTCACGGCTGGACCTGCGGATCGACGCACTGGGATCGGGCTCCGATTTTTCTGTCTTTCTGGACCATTTGGGCGTCGCCAGCGTCAACTTAGGCTTTGGCGGTGAAGAATCAGCCTTCGACCAATACCATTCCGTTTACGACGATTTTTATTGGTACACGCATTATTCGGACACGAATTTCGTCTATGGCCGTGCGCTGGCGCAAACGGCCGGAACAATGGTCATGCGAATGGCCGGGGCCGAGATCCTTCCCTTCCAGTTTGCCGATTTGTCCGACACGATCAAGGGCTATGCGAGTGAAGTGGAAAAGCTCGCCGATGATAAGCGCGCCGAGATTCAGGAGCGCAACCGCGAGATCGAGGAAGGTCTGTTCGCCGCGGTGGACGATCCAAAGCAGAAGCTGGTTGCGCCGGCCAAGGAAGAAGTACCGCCGCACCTGAACTTCGCTCCTCTGGATAACGCGGTCGACAGTCTGACACGCAGCGCGGATAATTACGAAAAAACGCTCGCGAGAGCGGGTGACCACGCGCCCGTTGCGGTCAATGCAGTGCTGATCGAAAGCGAACGGCGGCTTATCGATCCAAGCGGCCTGCCAAACCGGGAGTGGTATCGACATATGGTTTACGCGCCGGGGCTCTACACCGGCTACGGCGTGAAAACCTTGCCTGCTATTCGCGAGGCAATTGACCAGAAGCAATGGCAAGAAGCTGACCTGCAAATCGCACGAGTGGCAAAGACCTTGCAGAGTGAGGCGCAGCTCCTTGACTCGGCCGCGCGCCAGCTGGCGAAGTAATCGGAGCGACGGGTTCCCAGACCGGCTTCCGATATCATCCCTGACAATAGTCAGAGGATGATTGCGCGCTACACGCGTTCTGCAATGGGCGCTATCTGGAGTGAACAGCACAAGTACGAGTGCTGGCTCGAAGTGGAGCTCGCTGCTTCGGAAGCGCTGGCCGGTTTGGGCGAGGTGCCCGCCGCAGCGGCACAGTCTCTGCGTGCGCATGCCGCTTTCGACCTTGCGCGCATTCAGGAGATCGAGCGCGAAGTCCGTCACGATGTCATCGCCTTCACGACTGCGGTAGCCGAGCAGATGAAAGCCCGAGGTGAAGCGGAAGCCTCCCGCTGGCTGCACTTCGGGCTCACCTCGAACGATGTTGTCGACACCGCCCAAGCCCTTCAGATCAGGGATGCTTCTGCCATCATTTCGGCCGGTCTCGACGAGCTTTTGGATGCCCTGAAGACGCTAGCTTGGAGGCACAAAGACACGCTTCAAATCGGCCGCACTCACGGCATGCACGCCGAACCAATCACCTTTGGACTGAAAGTGGCGCTGTGGTGGGACGAGATGGAACGCCATCGAGCCCGCTTTCGAGCCGCCGCACGAAGAGATTCGCGTCGGGAAGATCTCGGGCGCTGTCGGCACCTTCGCCCACATCGGCCTGGAGGCCGAAGAAGAGATCTGCAGTCGCCTAGGCCTGAAGGCCGCCCCCATCACCTCCCAAGTACTTTCGCGCGATCTGCACGCCCACTACATTGCAACTCTAGCCGGTATCGCCTCGAGCCTCGATAAGATGGCGGTCGAAATTCGCCATTTGCAGCGCACGGAGGTGCGCGAAGCCGCCGAGCCTTTTGCGGCTGGGCAAAAGGGCTCGTCCGCCATGCCGCACAAGCGCAACCCGGTCACCTGCGAACAGATTTCGGGACTAGCGCGCGTGGTACGGGCCAATGCGCAAGCGGCTTTCGAGAATGTGGCCCTGTGGCATGAGCGCGACATTTCGCACTCTTCAGTAGAGCGCATCATCCTGCCCGATTCCACCATCCTGATCGATTATCTACTCGCCAAAACAACCTGGCTCATCTCCGGCCTGCTGGTCGATGCGGGGCGCATGCGCCGGAATTTCGACCTAACCCGTGGCCTGGTTTTTTCAGGCCAGCTTCTGCTCGACCTCTCTGCGGCCGGAATGCTGCGTGAGGATGCTTACTCTTTGGTTCAGAAACATGCCCTGAACGCCTGGGAAAACGAAGCCGATTTCCGGGCTGCCATCGAAGCCGATCCTGAAATCCGTCGATATCTTTCAGACGATCAAATCGAGAAGACCTTTTCAATACAACAACAACTGAAGAATGTCGACCGGATCTTCGACAGAGTCTTTCGCAAATAGCGGGCACACTTTCGCGCCGGGAAACTCGCAGTTATAGACCAGGGAATTTCTTTTGTGCACAATTGGCAGTTTTCGTTTACACTGTAGTCGGGAAATCCCCCACCATGCTGCACAGTACCCCAGGTACATCTGTCCAAGCACTCGAACTCGCGAGAGTTTTGCTGGTGGACGATGATTTGGCGTCCCGGCTGACCCTTAAGACCGTCCTCGAAGCGGGCGGCTACTTCGTGGATGCGGCAGCTTCAGCCGCGGAAGCGGTAGGAAAACTCGACAATCAGCAATACGAACTGGTGTTGAGCGACCTGCAGGTGGGATCGCCTGAAGCAGGTCTGAACGTCCTGGCGCATGCCCGCCTGATGAAATATAAACCCGCGACGGCTATCCTCACCACCTACCGGAATAAGCGGCCCGACATGCTGCGCCCGGTCTTCATCAAACCGGAAGATTTGCCCGGCTTACTGAGCAAAGTGGCTGATTTGATTAGCCAGCGCGCGGCCCGCATCGTAGAACGGCAACTCCGGCAACCGTCATCCTCTCATCCGTAAATTCGCCGGGCGCTCCCCTCCGATCCGCTCGATTACCCCTTGGTACTCATCGAGCGCATCTCGAAAAAAGTGATCAGCCGCTTGAATCCAGTCGAGTTGCTTCGGTTCGGGCAGAGTGCTGTAAAAGTCCTTCAAATCGGCAGCCGGGGCATACTGGTCGTGTGTGCTCTGCACGAAGTACTTGGGAACCGTGACCTGGTGAACAAAATGGCGATCCGCGATCCGGGTAGGAAAGCCCACCGCGATGATGCGCCCGATGTCTCGTTCAGTAGCAGTCAGCCTAAGTGCCACGCGTGAGCCAAAGGAAAACCCCGCCGCCAACAACGGCAGTCCGGGATATCTTGCCCTAAGCTCTCGAAGGCCCACTCGCGCATCTTCCGTTTCGCCAATTTCCTCGGCATATTCGCCTTCACTCTGATTCACGCCGCGAAAGTTAAACCGCAGGACCGCGCAACCGGTCTTGCGCAGCCCGCGCGCCAGACGGTACACCACCTTATTGTGCATAGTGCCGCCAAACTGCGGATGAGGGTGGCAAATGAGCGCCGCCTCGACTGGCTCTCCATCCTCCGGTTCCTCAAGCAATGCCTCCAGCTTACCCGCCTCTCCCGGCAGGAACAGCGACTCGATGCGCCGCGCCATCAGTTCGTTCGGTAATTCGTAAATTGCATGTCGATGCCGAAGTCCTTACTCTTCAGCAAAGCAATCGCCTGCTGTAGCGTATCGCGGTCTTTGCCGCTTACCCGCACCACATCACCCTGAATACTCGCCTGCAGTTTCAACTTGCTGTCTTTAAGCAGCTTTACCATGTCCTTGGCCTTCTCAGTCGCAATACCCTGCTGCAATGTGATCTCTTGGCGCACGCTCCCTCCGGAGGCGGTCGCAACCGGGCCATACTCCAGCCCTTTCAGCGGAACGCTGCGCTTGACGAGTTTCTGGCCGAGAATTTCGGAGATCGCTTTGAGCTTGTACTCGTCCGAACTCGCCAAGAGAATCTTGTGATCTTTCTCATTCAGCTCGACCGAGGACTTGCTATCTTTCAGGTCGTAGCGCGTCTGGACCTCTTTGGACGTCTGCTGCACGGCATTGAGGACTTCATTGAGGTCGATTTTGGAAACGATATCGAAAGTGTTTTCAGGCATGGCTTCGGTCGGACTCTATCTCCATACAATTCTAGGATGCTCGCCGCAGCCGTTGTCGACCCCCCGTGTCTGTGCGCGGGCGGTTCCCCTTTTGCAAGTAGGCTAGTAGTACCGCGGGTGTAATCGAAGACAGTTGGCAACGTCACATTGGGGACACCGCACCCTTGTAAGGCCATGCGGCGGTACACATTCACAGGAGTTCACAATGAAAAAGCTTTTCTACTCATGTCTTCTAACTGCCGTTTCCATTCCGCTCGCCGCCACTGGGTTCCCGATAACTCAGTCAGGTTCCGGCGGAAGTGGCAGTGCAGGGCAGTCGGGCAGCGCTGGGCAATCTGGTAGCGCTGGACAATCTGGTAGCGCTGGACAATCTGGTAGCGCAGGGCAGTCTGGTAGCGCAGGGCAGTCTGGTAGCGCAGGGCAGTCTGGTAGCGCAGGGCAGTCTGGTAGCGCAGGGCAGTCTGGCGCAACGGATCAATCCGGCACTGGTGGCACTTCGGGCAGCACCGGCAGCAGCAAGCATCATAAGGGGCACAAAGGTACGGGAACAGGCGGCAGCACAGGTTCCTCGACCGGGTCAGCCACGGGTTCGGGGACGTCTCAGCGATAGGCCGGTTGTATAACGGGCCCGGGCGCTTCCATCTTGTTTGGAGTTCAGACGCATTGATTGAGTGAGCTTGTCTTCAATCCAGACGGTATGAGCCCGGGCATTCTTGTTTATGAGCCGATTGGCTGCGCAGGCTTTGACTTTCTCGGCCCTGCGTGGCCAATAAACCGCGCTATCGTTGGTGCGCCAGTACTAACATCACGCGCTCGGTGAGTTCTTCGATCATGGCGGGCATGGCGCTGTCAAGCGCGAGGGTTACGGCAGCGCGGATGGTGCTTCTGTCAAAGTGATTCGATGCGCTCTCATCTTTACTTGTCCGTGGCGACTTCCTGGCCTCAATCAGCTTCTGAACCGCACTCAAAAGCGCCGAAGCCTCGAACGGTTTGCGTAGAATCAGATCGGCCCCAGCGTTGGTCGCGTCCTGTTCGTTGAAGTCGTCTGTTGGAGCGGCTGCAAAGATCACGGGTAGTTGCCGGTACTTCTGTTGTGATCGCAGGAAACGCGCTAATTCGAAAGCATTCCGGGTAGCAAGATAGACATCCGCAATCAGCAGATCGGGATTCACATCGTCGAGCCGGCGCAGCGCCGTTCCGCCGTCTGTCACGCTTACGACTTCGAATCCTTGAGCTATGAGAATCTGCTCGGCCAACCGCAGTGCCTGCGGGCTATCATCGGCGAGCAGAATGCGGCTCATGGCTGGGGAGGGCCTGGATTTCCGCTGTTCGCCGCGGCCGAGTTCGCGGCCGTCGGCGTTGAAGTCCCGTTCGATACGCCGGGGGAAGTCTGCTGCGAGTGCCCCTGGCTCGACTGGCTGGTGCCCGATCCGGAATCTTCCTTCTTCTTTTTCTTTGCAAGCTTGGCCTGCTTTTTGGCTTGTTGCTCGCGGTACTTCTTCAGTTCGGCATCGCGGTTGGTCGGCAGGGGCTGGTTAGCGGGTACCGCCTGATCCGCCGTTTTGGTGGGTGCCGCGCCCTCGGTGCTACGGGCGTCCGGTTTCTTATCTAGCGCACTGCCCGCTCCCACAGTCGTCGCGGTAAGCTCAGTGCTCGCCGGCCCGGTGCCTGCGCCCGTTGCGGTTTCCGTGTTGGCGGGTACCGGCACGCTGGCCGGGATCGTCCGTTTAGGATCCGTCATAGTCGGCGGTCCGATTTTGGCAGCATGACTCACGTCGGGGCCGCTCTTCATCAGGCCCGTCGCGCGCCCCATCAAGCTCGGGTGGTGATAGTTCTCCAGATCGTATTTCTCACGATTGGCAGCCGCTTGATCGACCGGTGGAACCGGCATTTCCATTTCCTGCAAGCGCTTCTTTGCGGCATCGGCCCGGCTACTAAGCGGGTACTCCTGCACTACGCGGTCAAACATTTCCGCTGAATTCTTGCGATATCTTGGGCCCATCTTCGAATACGCGTCGCCCGCTTCATAGAGCGCCTCGCCGGCTTTGCTGAAAAGGGGATACTGGTCCACCATCGCGTTCAGCCGGTTAGCGGCAGCGGGATTCATATCGCGTCTCCAATAGAAGTCGCCCACCACAAACTCGTGCTCCGCCAGGCTCTCCTGTATTTCGCGCAGCCGCTGGGCGGCCTGCGGAACAAACTTGCTGTTGGGATATTGCACAATCAGCGTCCGGCACTCCGATTCCGCCTGGACTGTCTGAGTCCAATCACGATCACTCTTATCCATCTCCTTGTAGTGAATTGTGCAAATGCGATTCTGCGCTTCGGCCGCCTCCTCCATCTGCGGATAGAACAGTTGGAAGTCCTTGTATTCAGCTTCGGCCTGTGCGAAGCCGTTGGCTCCGCCTTCGCGGTACCAGCTGTCGGCTACGGCTAGCTTGGCCTTTGCCATGTACTCGCTCGATTCGTAGGTGTTCATCATGGTCTGCAGGGTGATGCGCGCGGTCTCATAGCGCCCGTGCTCGATATCTTTGATGGCCTGGTCGAACAGAACCTTATCGGGCTGCTGCGTATTCTTGGTGATCGGCGTTTCGTATTTTTTGTGGAAGCAGCAAGCAGCTGCTGCCTCCGCCAACGAAAGGAGAAGCAGCCCGGCCGAAAGCGTGAGTAATAAGCCGCGTCGCGGTTGAATGCAAAAAGATGACATAGAAGACTTAAACCTTGACCTCGAATGCTTCGCGGGCGCTCTGCCGCAATTCGCGCACCGCTCCTGCGGAGTCTCTTGTGCCAAACACAGATGAGCCCGCTACTACCCAGTCCACGCCGGCGCGCGCCACGCCGACGATATTCTCCTGCCCGACACCACCATCGATTTCGATAGCAAAGTCCAGATTGCGCTCCGAGCGGAGCCTCGCAAGCGTACGTACTTTGTCGAGCGATTTCGGAATGAACTTCTGCCCGCCATAGCCCGGATTTACGCTCATCACCAGCACGTAATCCACAATGTCGAGCACCTCATCGAGCAGCATGACTGGCGTAGCCGGATTGATCACTACGCCCGCTTTCGCCCCGAGATCCCGAATCATATGCAGCGTCCGGTTCAGATTCTTCGCAACTTCGTAATGCACACTGACACAATCCGCGCCCGCTTTGATGAAGATGGGCGCGTAAGTATCGGGGTCGTCAATCATCAGGTGATGATCGAGTTTGACGCGCGTCGAGCGCCGGATGGATTCAGTGATCGGCGTGCCCATCGTAAAATTCGGTACAAAGTGACCGTCCATGATATCCACATGGATCATTTCGACGCCCACTTTCTCAACGCGCTGGATCTCTTCGCCCAGTCGCATGAAATCCGCGGCGAATATGGAGGGAACGATCTGAATCACTCGAGACTACTCTTTAACGCGTTCCTCATGCACCAAGTGCGTATGTCGAACGGCCAACCCGCGATCCGGCATTCACTGGCCACAGCCATTAAAGTTCCATGCTGGTACCGCAGCCTGCCAGATGCCAGCCGTAGCTCTTGGGATCTCTTCGATGTTATCACGCATACAGCCGCTCGAATCCACTCGGTGAGCGCGAGCGCAAAAAATTGGATTGCTCCCGTTAGAGAATGAAGGAAATGGCAGCATCGACGCGCACTGAATCGGACAGCATGGGAACCATGGAGGTGTCCTCCGACCGGTACTGGGGCGCCCAGACTCAGCGCTCTCTTCGCTATTTCGATATCGGGCGGGACTTAATGCCGCCTGAACTGATCCACGCTTTTGGCGTACTGAAAAAGGCGGCGGCCCTGGTGAACCGGGATCTCGGGAATCTGGACGAGGAGAAGACGGCCTCTATTACGCGAGCCGCCGAGGAGGTGATTTCCGGCTCACTCGATAGCCACTTTCCTTTGCATATCTGGCAGACCGGTAGCGGGACCCAGACCAACATGAACGTCAACGAGGTGATCTCGAACCGGGCAATCGAATTGGCGGGCGGTGTGATGGGCAGTAGGAAACCCATTCACCCAAACGACCACGTCAATATGTCCCAGTCGTCAAACGACACATTCCCGACGGCCATGCACATTGCGGCTGCGACCGAGCTGAAGCAAAGGCTGGTCCCAGCGGTGGAACAGCTGCGCGACGCGCTCAATGAAAAGGCGCTGGCGTTTAAGGATGTCGTAAAGATCGGCCGGACCCACTTACAGGACGCCACACCGCTCACGGTGGGCCAGGAGTTCTCCGGGTGGGTAGCCCTGCTCGACCGGGATGTGGCGCGTCTGCTGTTTGCGCTCGACGGCCTATACGATCTCGCAATCGGGGGAACGGCGGTCGGGACCGGGATCAACGCCCATCCGGAGTTCGGCGCCCGCGCAGCCGCGAAGATCGCGGAGCTAACCGGCTTGCCGTTCCGCTCGCATCCCAATAAATTTGCCGCGCTCTCAGCACACGACGAACTGGTGGCGGTAAGCGGAATGTTAAAAGCTCTCGCGGCTTCTCTCACCAAGATCGCCAACGACGTGCGCTGGTTGGCCTCCGGTCCACGCTGCGGACTGGGCGAGATCGTCATTCCAGAGAATGAGCCGGGATCGTCCATCATGCCCGGCAAGGTGAACCCGACGCAGTGCGAAGCCTTGACTATGGTTGCCGTTCAGGTGATGGGGAATGATGCCGCGATCGGTTTTGCCGGTTCGCAGGGCAATTTCGAGCTAAACGTCTTCAAGCCCGTGATCATCTACAACCTTTTGCACTCGGTCCGGCTGCTGACGGATAGCTGCCACAGCTTCCGCGAATTTTGCGCCGCGGGCATCGAGCTGAATCGCAGTCAAATCGACAGTTATGTCCAAAATTCGCTGATGCTTGTTACGGCCCTAAGCCCCATCGTCGGGTACGACAAAGCGGCGGAGATTGCTCACACGGCGCACGTGGACGGATCCAATCTCCGGGAAGCTGCGGTGAAGCTCAGCTATCTCACCCCAGAGGAGTTTGATCGTTGGGTGAAGGCTGAGGAGATGATCTTCCCATCGGCGTTTTAGCCTAAGCCGGCTTGTTAGAAGTGCGTCGACCGAACCATCTGCCGATCGCTCGAGGAATTGCCAGCAGGTCAAAACCTCTTACGAGCTGCTGCTCCGACCAGATGCGGACTGGAATAAGCCCCTGGAGTATGAGTTCTCGGGCTACCCGCCCCGAACTTGTGCTTAATACGGAACCGTCGACGACCGCACCGAACCCGGTTGCCGCCTTGAAATGATAAATGATCCGTTCGGTCATCAAGCAGACAGACACTGTTCCCATTAATTCTGGAAACGAGTGCCTCACAAATCAGCAGTATCTCACTGTTTGCGAACGATGAAACTGAAAGAACCACGTTTCCTTCAGATGAACATTTCCTCATCCGAGGTGGCATGATCGACCGTTGACCGGGAATTTCTGCCGAGATGCTGAATGGCGGTCCGAACTCCGCTCAACACGCCATGAACTTCGCGGATCGGCCTGAGGACGCCGCGCTGAACGACCGACACCGTGCTCTGGACACGGGTCATAGTGTCGTCGAGGACCATCTCCGCCCGCTCCATTTGTACCTTGGCGCGTGTCGAAGCGTCGGTCACCAGCTCATCGACTTTGTTGAGTTGCTGCTTGGTCATATTCAGCAGGCCGAGGCTCGTTGACCCGATCGCACCAACGTGCTTTTCGGCCCCCAGAGCCGTCCTCTTAGTAATTCCCACGATTTCCTCGACCTGCGGCCAGACCGCAAACAGCTTAGTCCTGATCTGCCTGGCCAACAGGAACATACCTATCAAGGAGATGGCCTGAATCAGCAGAGCAATAGCCGCCGTGGCGACGAAAATAGTCAAAAGAATGAGAAGCGTATTTTGATCCATTTCGAGCCTGTATTACGAACTCTACTCGGTAAAGGGCTTAAAGGTTGTCTGCCGGCTCGCCGGAGGTTGCCCTCGATCCAGCAGTCTTCACATCGCTCACTGCATCCCGATACGCCTGTTTGCCGGCTTCTACCGCGGCGCTCAAGTTATCTTTCTGTTGATAGACGGTGCTGCGGCCCTTATCATACAGATCGGCGGCCGATTGCTTGAGATCTCCCGTGCGCTGTCTCACGTAATCGGAACCATCCTGGGCCCGGCTCTTCAGGTAATCGGCTCCCTCGCCAGCTTTGTCGGCCAGCAGGGCTCGCGTCTCCTCGCCTGTTCTCGGGGCCCACAGCAGTCCTGCCGCCACGCCGATTCCCAATCCAAGCAGGAAGTAACCGAAGCCGCTTTTTTCCTCCATAATCGATCTCCTTATCTTTTTCCTTTTTTTGAGCAAGTTAACTTGCATTTTTTAGAGCGTGCTACAGTGGCAAACGTTTCAGTACGATGGCCACCCTTCGCAGACCCAAGAAGCTGGATCCGGAGGCTCTTTGGAATTACGCCTTGCGGGTTCTGGGCGACCGGGCCTATGCCGCCGCCGAACTGCGAAGAAAACTGCTTCAGAAGGCGCAGTCTCAATCCGATGTTACCGCCGTGATGGCCAAGCTGCACGAATACGGGCTGACCGATGACAGGAAATTTTCCGAAGCCTTTGCTTCATCTCGGCTGGCGAACCAAGGGTTTGGCCGCTTCCGGGTACTACGCGATCTCCGTTCCAAGCAAGTCGCCTCTAAGGTTGCGGAGGAAACGGTGACCGCAGTCTTCGCCGAAACCGACGAACAGCAGCTCGCCGAAAACTTTCTCGTCCGCAAGTATCGCGGCAGGGAGCTTTCGAGCTTCCTGGGGGAAGAAAAGAACCTGGCTGCTGCTTACCGGCGCCTCCGTACCGCCGGTTTCAGTTCAAGTGTTACGCTTTCCGTTCTCAAGCGCTTTAGTCGCCGAGCCGAAGAGCTTGAGGAGCCTGAGGAGCCCTCGGACCCGACCGCCTGAAACTTCGCCTGTAGTTGCCCTCGAGGGAAGGCCGGCAATTATCTTGGGCTACGACTCTCAACTAAGACCTAGGAACGCTGGCCAAGTCGGTGCGTCGGTCGGAATTGGTGGCGTTTGCGAAGGAGCACCGAGAAGAAGGATGAGGAGGAACGGGCGGATCATACTTCTGAATGGAATCTCTAGTGCAGGGAAGTCCACGATCGCAAAAGCGCTCAGGACAAAACTAGAGCCGCAATTTTGTTCTTACGCGTCAGATCAACTGGCGGAAGGGAATTTTCGCCCGATTGAACCAACTGTCCGGTTTGCGGGTAGAAGTATGTTCTTCGAAGGATTTCATAGATCGATCCCAGCATTCGCCAGCGTCGGAATCGACCTCCTGATCAAACACATCGTGGAGGAACAATCTTGGGCCGACGATCTCTTAGAACTTTTGGCTCCCTTCGACACCTTTTGGGTAGGACTAGAGGCACCCCTATCGGAGCCTGACCGAAGAGAGCGCTTTCGACGCGACCGGAAAAATCGGTGAAGCTGCCCGCCATTTAAGGACTCACTCTTTCTGCAAGTACGATGTGGAGATCGATTCGACGGAGCCACTCATCCATAATGTGAACACCGTCGAGGATGCCTGGAACAAACGTAGTCTGCGTAGCTAAAACTTCACCTGAGGAACTTTCTTCTCTTCTTCTGTCGTCTTGAAATACGCATCGTCCCGCTTGAATCCGAACAGTGAGGCGGCGATGTTGCGCGGAAACAGCTCGACATCGGTATTGTAGCGGCGGATCGCCTCGTTGTAATCGCGGCGGCTGACCGCAATCCGGTTCTCAGTGCCCGCCAGTTCGTCCTGAAGGCGTAGGAAGTTCTCGTTAGACTTTAGCTGAGGATAATTTTCCTGCAAGACCAGTAGCCGTCCAAGCGCGCCGCCCAGTTGCGTATTCGCGTTGATCTCATCCTGTCTGCTGTGCGCTCCGAGCAGCGCCGCCCGCGCATTGGTGACCTCTCCGATGACGGTCTGCTCCTGCTTGGCAAACCCTTTCACGGTTTCGACCAGGTTCGGAATCAGATCCGCTCGCCGCTTCATGTCGTTGTCTACCTGCGCCCACCGGCCGTCAATATCGTTCTTCTCTGTCACCAGCGTGTTCCTGCCGCTCATCAACTGCCCGCCAAAAATCAGAACCGCCAATATGACCACGCCTATAACGACTAATCCGGCTTTCATTCTCTGTCCTCCAGTATGTGTTCTTTACCGTTCGAGCGCGTCCACGAAGTGCACCAGGGCCGCAACATCCGCCAGGTAACGTTCCAGAAGCGCCATCGTTTCCGCGGGCGCAGCTCGCTTACCCGATGTCCGAATCGCCAGTATCTCATCTAATCCGCTGAGCGGCGAGCCGGTTGCTCGGCGCAGCGCTTCCACTACTTCCTTCTTCTTCCAGCGCGGCTCGGCTCCTTGCAAGATCAGCGCATGCCGTCCCAATACGCAAAAGGTCGACACTGAATCCGTCATTAATCGCTGCAGGCGCTCGGGCTCGGAGAGCACCTCGGCCGCCCGCTGCCGCAGGCGGAGCTGTTTGGCGCGCAGCTCATGCTCCACTTGCGCGCGGTAAAACTTGTTGTCAACGACTAAATTCTGGATGAGATCGGCTCCTTGCAACACTCGCCGGTGCTCCCGCATGTCATGGAATTCCATCGGGAAGCAATCGGTCGAGGTCTCGACCTCCTCGGCTGTCAGCAGCAGCGGAGGCGGATTACCGGCTTCCCGCCACCAGCGCAGAATAGGCTCGCCCAGCCGTAATTCCTCCGGCGCGATACGCTTCACCACGCAAAGTACGTTCAGATCGGAGCTGTTCGGGTTCCAGTCCTCCGCGGCGGCAGAGCCATAAAGAACTACCGACACAAGCCGCTCGCCGAAGGCTTTTCGTAGCCTCTCGACCAGCTCCTGCAGCTTCTTTTCTATGCTTTCCTTACTCTTATTTGTGTCTACCAATTACTGCTGGCTCCCCCGCCGCCGAAATCTCCGCCGCCGAACCCGCCGAAGCCGCCCCCACCACCTGAGCCGCCTCCGAATCCGCCTCCGCCCCAACCGCCTCCGCCATACCCCCGTCCGCCACCGAGAAGATTGCCCAGCAACATGCCGGTCAGGAAACCCCCTCCGCCTCCACTGCCCCGGTATCCGCCGCCGCGCCGGCCGCCTCCTCTGCTGACCAGCCATAGGAGAAAGAAAATGCCCAGCACAATCAACGAGAACGGAATGCCGCGGCCACGGTTGGGAACACTCTGCGGCCTTTCTTCCGGCAGGGTTGCATCGGAAAACGCGATGCCTTTGCCTTGCGCAATCTGTCCTGCCATCGACCGCGTTGCCGTCATGAGCGCTGCGCCATAGTCGCCGCTCTGGAGTTGCGGCCGCATCGAACGGAGCGTGCTGCCGGCGAACCCATCCGTAATATATGGCTCAATCCCTCGACCCGTCTCGATGTCGCTTTGCCGGTCTTTAACAGAGAGCAGCAACAGCACGCCCTGGTTATCCTTCTTAATCCCGACGCCCCACTTGCGCGCTATGTCGAGCGCTGCATCGCGTATCGGTTGTCCATCGAGCGTGTCGATCGTTACCAGCGCAAACTGAACGCCGAGCTGTTGCTCCACTTTCGTGCAATAGGCCTCGAGCTGTTCCTGCTGCGACGGATCGACCACGTGCGCCAAGTCGCTCACGTACCCGGTGGGCTTCGGTAGCTTGTCGACGTCGAACGCTGCCCGAGCCATGTTCGCCGATCCAAGCAGCGTAATAGTCGCAACCAGTGCGCAAACGCGGCTTGGTCGATTGCGGAGAGACATGAAACATGAGCTTATCAGGGCGCGCCATTGCAAGCCGCTCGCATTCTATCCTGGAATCTTGCTCTGGACGAATCCAATCATCGAGGTTGTCAAAAGCTCTCTGGTTGTGGTTACCGCGCTCTTTCCGATTGTCGATCCGCTCGGCAACATCCCGATCTTTCTGGGTTTGACTGCCGGATATTCGACCTCGGACCGAACAATCCTTTCCCGGAAAATAGCTCTCAACAGTCTTTGGCTGCTGATCGGTTCCATGCTGATAGGCAGCCATATTCTTAAGTTCTTCGGCATCTCCATACCCGTGGTGCAGATCGGCGGCGGTCTGGTTGTGATGTGGACAGGTTGGACATTGCTCCAGCAGGACGCGGAACAGGAGCAGGCGCACGTACAAAAGAAGGTAAGCAGGCAGGACATCTCCGACCGCGCCTTCTATCCGCTGACCTTGCCGCTTACCGTGGGACCGGGTTCATTATCTGTCGCACTCACGATCGGGGCGAGCCAGGGAATTCATGAGAACGGCTGGATCCGTTTAGCTGCCGCGCTTATCGGTCCGGCGCTGCTCGTCGTGATTATTTACCTGAGCTACCGCTTCGCCGAACGTCTTGCCAGAATGCTGGGCCAGACTGCCATGAATGTCATCGTGCGGCTTGTATCCTTCATCCTGCTTTGCATAGGCGTGCAAATCTTCACGCACGGTATTCACGACTTGGTCGCGCAGTACTCATCGATCAAGTAGGCTTAAAGGAACCATCCTGGCTCAAATGGTCCGCCGAATTTCCGCCGTTGCTGCCCTTAGTCTTACGATTTCGCTGCTTGTTACCGCCCACAAGCGGGAAAAAGATCCGGTATTCGGACAAATCGATGCGATTGTCAAATCGCTCTCGAGCATCTCGGGCCTCTCCGAAGAGCACCCGGTTCCATACGGCACCATTTCGAAGAAGCAGTTGCGCCGCTTTTTGAACAAGCGCATTAAAAAGACGCTGCGGCCGGAGGAGATACAAGCGGACGAGCTGGCTTTGAAAATGTTCGGTTTGGTGCCGGAGAATTTCGACCTTCGGAAGTCGACGGTCGATCTGCTAACGGAGCAGGCAGCGGCGTTTTACGACTACGACGAAAAAAAATTATTCCTGCTGCAAGGAGCCTCGCTGGGCGAGGAGACGACCACGCTCGCGCATGAGTTGTCGCATGCGCTTGCCGACCAGCATTTCGATCTCGCGCGCTTCATGGATGAAAGCCCGGCTAATGACGATGAGAATCTGGCGCACACGGCGGTAGTAGAGGGGCAGGCCTCGTGGTTGATGATCGCCTACAATTTGGCGGAAGTTGGTAAGCCGGCTGTGCCCACGCCCGAAATGCTTCGTTCGGTGGAAGATTCAGGCGAAGGCTCCGGGTCCGATTTCCCGGTGCTGAACGCTTCACCGCGTTACATCCAGCAATCGCTATTGTTTCCCTATACTGACGGGACCAGATTCTTCGACGCTGTTTTCCGCAAGCTGGGCAGATCGGCCTTTGGCGCTGTATTTAGAGACCCGCCAGCAGCATCTTCACAAATCCTGCACCCTGAGCGGTATTTCGCTCACGAGAAGCCTGATGTTCCGAGCCTCCCGAAGCTAGACCTCGGCCAATCCGACAAGGAGGTGACGCAAGGCTTGGTTGGGGAGTTCGATCATCGCATGCTGCTTTGGCAATATGTGGGGCAGGAGCGAGCAACTGAGCTCGCTGCACATTTGGACGGCGCTCAGTTCCGCGTAACGTCGACCGGTAAAGGCGGGAAGCCAGTTCTCGAATATATTTCAAAGTGGGATTCCGGCAACAACGCCTCCGAGTATTTTGCCGCTTACAAAAAGGTCTTGCAAGGCAAGTGGAAGCGATGCGATGCGTCCACAAACACCAATACAGAATTTGCCGGGAGGGGCGACCGAGGCTTCTTCATTACTCACCTGAGCGGAGACACCCTGGTTAGCGTAGAAGGGCTGACCGACTCGGCGGCATGGGCCGCCATGAAAGCCGGATTCAGAGCGGGGCGGGGTGCCGCTCGGCTGAATCCGAGCGCGAGCTGGGCTAAACTTATACCTGGAGCTGCCTGACGTGAAGAAGATTTCCCTCCTGTTCGCCGGAATCGCTGTCCTGACCGGTTCGCTGGTCGGCGACAGTCTGGAGGCCGTGCGGAAAGCACCCGAACTAACGTTTACTATTCCAGGAGAGGGCCAGAAGACCCTCAGCCAATACCGGGGCAAAGTCGTCGCGCTCGAGTTCATCTTCACAACCTGTCCGCATTGTAAAGCTGCGTCGCACATGATGACCAAGCTTCAGCAGGAGTACGGGCCTCGCGGCCTTCAGGTGATCGACGTCGCGGTGAACCAGAATGCCGACCTGCTGGTGGATAATTTTGCGAAGGAAGAGCAGGTGAATTTCCCGGTTGGCTGGACGCCGAGCGGCACGATGACGGCCTTCATGGGCTTTTCTTCCGAACGCTACGTAGTGCCCCAACTTGTATTGATCGACCGTCAAGGCAATATTCATTACCAGACTCCTGCCACCGAGGACGATAAGTGGGACAAGTTGATGCAGGAAGCCACCATCCGCCAGCACATCGACCAGTTACTTTCATCGGGCAAGACGGATCACCTGACGTCCCAAGCCGCGGCAGCCAAAAAGGGCCGCTGATTTTCACTATGCGCCCGTAGCTCAGTCTGGATAGAGCGTTTGCCTCCGGAGCAAAAGGTCGTAGGTTCGAATCCTACCGGGCGTACCAAATCAATAACTTACGAGTGCCGGTCGGAAGTAGGGGACCAAAAGGGGACCAGAAGTTCTCACTACGAAGAAGTATTGTCCTCCGTCCTGTTTAGCGTTGTGACCAGGGATTCAGTACCGCCAGCCGCTGATCACGATCATATTCGTCACGTAGAGGTTTTCTCAAAATTCCCTGTTTTCAGATGTGGCGTCACGCGAGACGCATGAGAACAGCGGAAAATGATGAGACCGGAGGCTACTGCGGACAAATTATTGGCGGGGCTTGCTGCACATGTGAAATGGAAATAGGCCACGCTTCTTACCTTGGGGAGTTTTCATTGGCAAGATCGAGTTCGCCCAACGGCGTTTCGGTGGCCGGCCGTTAATGACAGCGACCTTTCCTTTTTGAGCTTCGCTAAAGCCGATGATTTCAAAGAAGATCTTCCCTCACATCTCTTCATTGACAGCTAAGCGCTTTCCCTCCGCGCGTAATACCCCTTTCGCGCTCTTACCAGAAGATCCTTGCGCCCTTTCACCTTGATCGCTACTGCATGAAATTTGCCGTCATTATTCAGCGGCTCGGGACGGTAAAAAAGGTTATATTGGTGTCGCAGCTCATTTGCCACATTCTCGAAAGACTGGTTCAAGTCCTTCGCTTCGAATGGGAAGAACGATGCGCCGCCGGTTTGATCCGCCAGATACCGCATCACTTTGTCGCCTTCCGTCTCGATATGTGTGATGTTAGTCGAGATCGTGTAAATTACCGTATCCGATCGCTGCGCCATCTCCAGCGCCTGCTCCCGGCTATACCGGCTGTCGTTATCGTCCCCATCGCTGAGGATCACCATCGCGCGCCGGAATTTATACAGCGGCTGATCGAGCATCAGCTTGTCTTTGCAGGCATAGTAGATCGCGTCGTAAAGCGCCGTGCCGCCGCCGGGCCGCAGATTGCGTACGGCCTTCTCGAGGATATTCGTGTCATTCGTCATATCGGCTACCAGCTCAGCCGAGGTGTCGAAACTCACCACAATTGCCTTGTCCTGGGTCCGCATCACGCTGTCGATGAAGTTCGTCGCCGCCTCTTGCTGGAAATGAAAACGGTCGCGAATACTGTTGCTCGTGTCGATCAGCACCGCGAGCCGCAGCGGCAGATCGGTTTCCGCCGTGAACTCGAGGATCTCCTGTGGCTTCTTGTTCTCGAAAACCTGGAAATCGTCTTTCGTCAGATCCGTGATGAACCGGCCCCGCTTGTCCGTCACAGTGAACAGCATGTTCACCCGCGTGACTTCGGCCCGGATCGGAGCCGCTTCTGACGGTACCGGAGCATTTTGCCTGGCTTGGAGGCCACACAGAGACACCAGACCAGAGGCGGCAGCCAGCGTCAGTGTCGTACTTGCAAGCTTCATCGAGATGGAACTATTCTATCCGCCTTGAGCCGCAAACATCACTTGCCTGCCGGATATCTTTTTCGCCGGATTTCGCGCAAGATCCCTATCCGCTGTATTGGGTGATGCGCGATGAGTTCCCGCTGTATCACCACCCGGAAGCGAACGCCTACGTTCTGAGCCGCTACGAAAATATTCACCTCGCTTTGACGAACCCGGCGTTTACGACCAGCAGCTATGCTGCGCAATCGAGCCGCTGCTTGGCGTCACTGTGGTGCAGCTCGATGCCCGTGATCATGCGAGGTAGCGCCCTCCGCTTCACTGCTCCCACGCATTTGGTTCCGCACAGGACCGCGGCGAAGTTGCCGTGAGCCGGGGGGCGATTCCCGCCGAGGCCGAAGTGATCTGGCTTCTGGGCGTCTGCCAATTGCGATGAGCGGTGATTAGCCAATCCAGATACCCTTCACTTTTCGGAGTGATCTTGAGCCAGAGAGCGCCTTTTAAAGCGCGGCCCGCCACGCCTCCTTCGGCATGGACCGGCACTTCTGTCTGGCCCGATGATGGCGAGTATGGAGGCGGAAATCGCGGTGAAGCAGTGCGGGGCCGGCAGGAGACGTTTGCTTCGCCGACGGCATGCCGCCTCCTGATCAAGGCCTGTTTCTGCGTGGGTCCGCCAAGTTACCCGTTCGGTTCGCGCCAGCGGTCTCATCACAAAGCACCCCGCCGGATGCGATTGAATTGATGCTGCTCCGCTGCAAGACCGCCGTGAATGCTGCCGCCGAAACCGTGCTTGCGCGTGTCGGTCGGCCCGAAGATCCCTTCACTGGGTAGAGGACGCCTTAGAGCATACTTATCTCAGCGATCGAAATCCGGCAGATCCGGTCGGCTGGTCATTTCGTGCTCCGCATGGGCAAGTCGGTTAAGGAATTCTACGGAGAGATCATCGCATGGGACGCTCCGACGCATTTCGGCCTAGGCATTCCGTCTCCGGCGTATTCAAGTGAAGCGTATTTTCGTATCTCGCCCAAAGGGCGCGACCCAATCGGCCGTCGATTACTCCATTGACGTCGCCCTGCATAAGACGTTCTTTCGCCTACTGAGTCCGCTCATGCGAGTTCCTGACGTTCTTCGTTAGGAAGCAATCGGCAAAATCGAAGCTTGTGCGGAAAAAGTACAGGCAGGGTCGGAAAACCGGGTGGCTAGGCCGGGTTGGCGGCCCGGTTAATGGGTTCGATGCGGTAACCGAGTGCGGTGAGTTCGCGGATCATTCTTGAGGTACGGGTCCGTTTCGATTTGGCGCTCACGGCCGGGCCTTGTTCCTTGTAACGGATGCCTTGGTGCAGGATCTTCCAGACCAGCCGGCAAAGCCGATATGCGATAGCCGAGATGGTTTCTTGGTAGGACCGGCGGCCTTTTAGACGGCGAAACACAAGCTCGAATCCTTCCTTCAACCTCAATCCCAGCATGCAGCCTGGTTCAGAATGCGGCGCATGTTGCGGTTGCCTTTCGCCACGCGGGTGCTCTTCGATACGTTCGCGCTCTGTTCTTCGCCTGGGCAAAACTCCGACCCACGAGGACAGGTGTTTCTCGGAAGGAAAAACGGCCGTGGGGCCGATTTCGGCGATGATCTGCTGCGCGGACTCCACGCCCAACCCGGTCACTTCGGCCATCCGCTGTACCGCTTCTGGTGCTGCTTCAGTAACGCGGAGATCTCTTTATCGAACTTGTTCATGTGGCGTTCGAGCAATGCCAGTTCTTCCAACGTCATCTTCAGCAGCCGACGGAAAACGCGGTTCAGTTGACTGCAGGCCCCGAGCAAATCGCGCAATTGTTCCTGGCTGGCACGCAGCCAGGGATCCGCCAAGGCAGCCAGCGCCGCCGCATTGGTTTCGCCCTCCAGCAGCACCTGCAACATGCGCCGTCCGCTTAGGCTGAGCAGATCCGATACTACGCTGGACAATTTAATGTGCGCTTGTTCCAGCATCAGCAAGGTGTCTCGAGTTCGATCATGGGATTCTGTCGATGGCCCGAACAAAGCTTCCACCCTTGTCGTTCCCGATCGCGTCTTAAGTCATCCAATTCCCTTGACAGCGAACGCCGGCGGTCCTCATCTGTCTCCTTACTCAACTGATCTTCCAGTTCCTTTTCATGACTGCTTTTTTCCGCGGGCTTGAAGTGAACGGATTCATCCGTCGGGTCCATGGCCGTTCCATAGCCACCCCTCCAAGCTGAAATTCAACACTGTCGTTCTTTACTTTGATTTTGGTGATCACCAACGTGTCGCCGTTGCGGAGAGATATTCCGAAACGCTTCATCCTGCTCGCATAGCTCTTGGTATCAAGCGGCTGAGACTTTCCCAGATAAATGTCGACGCCTTTCTGGGTAGCCGGCATATCCAGCTTCACCGTTACCTGCTTGCCTTCAAAGAACTGGCTCACTGCTTCTGGACTCTGCGCAGCAACTTGATAGGCGGCTGACGCAACTGCGCCAAAACAAACCCAGCAATGCCTGCTAAAAAAAAAGAGTTGAATATTTCACCTTGCCTGCCTGACGTCACAAATACCTCAAAGTAGCAAAGTTAAATGGTTGAGCGCGTCTGGTACGTGCCCATCAATTTTGAAATCAGCACAGCAAGATACAGAACACCAAGAATGGCTTCAATCACAGAAATCGAACGTGCCTGGTCGGAAACAGGTGTGATGCCAGCGGCTCCAAGCGAAGTCATGGTGCCGAAGCTGTAGTAAATGAAATCGAATCGGTCCGGAACAGTGCGCAGGTTTGATGCCGGATCGAGATAGAAGGCGTGTGGCTGCACCGCCGCCAACATACTGTAGACGCCGGCAAAGCTGAAACCCACAAGCAGGTAGATACAGAGCGCTCCGAAGATCGCCTCCGAATTGGGCTGATCCTTGGTGAAAACGCGGCGGAAGATGACCACGATGATGAACACGTCAAAAGCAAAGCCAAGAACCGTGTTAAGTATGGAAAGGCTGCCCGCATACCCGCGAGGCAGCAGCATGCGTTGCACGAGCGTGGGGATCGCGAGTACCAGGGCGATGGCGACGAAGCTTCGCCGGAAGCTGATCGCATAAACGCTAAGCAGAACAACCAAGGCGCCGAAGATACGGAAAGCCAGGTAGTCGAAGCCGCCCTGCTGAGTGTAGGGATAGATAATCAGATAGGCCAACAGAAGCAGGAAAAGCAGATAGAATCTGCGTTTCGGCGAGCTTGGTGTGGTGACGCCGGAAGGCCGGGTTTTGAAGGAGTTCTGGGCCATACGAGCTTGCGAAGGTTCCGCAGCCGATGGTAGAACATTCCATTCCGGGATACTGATCCGTTCCGGATATCAAGTTGGGCAGCAGCGGGTGCTCGCCCATACGGCTGCACACCCGCTCGCGCTGGCCACCCGCGGAGAACTAATTTGCAGCGACGCTTACTAGTGTTGATTCGCTATCTTCCGCTCCGGAACTTGCGCTACGAGTCGCTTTCGGTTTAGGGAAAATGAATCGTTTGCCGCTTAAGCCGGATTGATACTCGTCAACGTAATATTCTCCGTTCACTTTAGACAGATGAAGGAAGCTACTGCGGTCCGCGCCTACGGTGTTGCTGGTAGTAAGCGGTACTGCCATCTGGGCCGATCCGCCCCCGCCAAGATAGACGATCGTCTGCCCCAGCGGTAGGGGGACCTGCACGGTGTGTTCACCGGGCTGCAAAAGGGCATGCCCCCAGTGTGCTTGCACGGGAAGGTTAAACTTTCCTTGTTCCGCGCTCAGTTGTATGGCAGTCAAACCGATGCCGAGAGCAAACGCGGTAATACGAGCCACGCGATTTAATTTTCTTTCCACAACCTTGTCTCCTATGGATCTGTTACGGGAACTTCTTTGCTATGGAAGCCGTACACAAACTAGGACGACGGCACGATATCAGCCGGCCCTCATAAGAAGATCAGGAATTTGTCAAGAAATAGCTGCCTCACTTGAAAAAAGTTGAACAGGGAATCAAATTGAAGGAGTAAGAAACGAAGGAAACGACTGGCGGCTTAACCACGCGCCGGGGTGTATGAGCGTCGTGCCCAAAGACAGTCTCTCCGGCAAGTCCGGTGGCCGGAGACTTCGGTTTGGAACTTTCGAAGTCGACCTCGATGAGAGAGAGTTACGCAATAGCGGAATAAGGTTACACCTGCAGAGGAAGCCTTTTCAAATTCTCGAGCTCTTGCTTCAGAGGCCGGGAGCGCTCGTCACACGGACGGAGCTCGCACAACATCTGTGGCCCGGGCTGCATGTAAGTTTCGGCCCCGGGTTGAACACCGCTGTGAATGTTCTCCGACAAGCGCTTGGCGATTCCTCCACCGCTTGCCGCTTTATCGAGACGCGCCCTGGATTGGGGTATCGCTTCATTGCGAGCGTGGAAGAGGTGCACGAATTGGAGCGGGACCCGGCCTCGGACGGCAGAACCGACCGCACTGCTATATTGCTGTCTCATAATGCGCCAGACGACCCCGCCATGACTGCGGTAACGGACCGCATGGCCGAAAATCTAATCGCGAGCATTTCGACTGCGGTAGTGAAGCGGCTTGCGCCCAGCGATTCCGTTGTGCGCGGGTTACACGGAAAACGCTATACGTCGAACGTCGAAGCTTATCAGGACTATCGAAAAGGCAAATACCTTCAGAGCAAAATGACCGAAGCAGATCTGGGCAAGAGCATTGCTCATTTTGAATCGGCTATTGCGCAAGACCCGGGCTACGCACTGGCATACGCTGGGCTTGCCGGCACCTATAGCCTGTTTGCCTTTCTGGGCATGCTTCCTTCCCCTGTGGCTCGCACCCGGGCTGAGGAGCTGGCCATGATTGCCCTCCAGGTCGACAGTGAATTAGCTGAGGCGCACGCTTCGCTCGCGGACATAAGAACTATTTTTTACAGGGACTTCGCCGCTGCCGAAACCGCGTATCGCCGAGCGCTACAAGTAAGCCCTGTTTCTGTGGACGTACACCGCGCGTACGCCGCTTTCCTATCGGCGATGGGACGGCCGGAGGAGGCGTTGAAGGAGATCCGAAACGCTCAAGAACTAGATCCGCTTTCGTTGGCGCTTAATGTGGAGTCGGCCAGGGCCTACTATATGGCTCGAAAGTTCCAGGAATGCATACACCAAGCCTGGCAGACGCTCGTTTTGGAGGCGGAGTTTGCTCCGGCGCAACACATGCTCGGACTAGCCTACGAACAGGTCGAAATGTATGACGAAGCAATCACCGAACTTCAGAATGCTCAGATTTGCGCAGGGGACGACCCGGCAATCACGGCCGCTCTGGGTCACGCTTACGCACGCGCAGGGAGGCGAGATCAGGCCGGGGGCATGCTCTCCAAACTCGACAGCCTATCCCAGCGGCGATATGTTTCACTTTACTGGCGGAGCATCGTCTATGCAGGCTTAGGCGCGAAAGACCTGGCGCTGGAGGCGATAGAGAAGGCCTTTGAAGATCGCGATGTCTGGCTGATTTGGCTCAAGGTTGAACCGCGCTTTGACCCCCTTCGCGCAGATCTCCGCCTTAGCCGATTGCTCGAAAAAGCAGGGTTCAACGCAGCAATCGCACCGGCCTCGACTCGCGCCGCTAAAGCTTAACTACAGTTGCGGGGAGCCGGCTATTTCTCTGCTCTCTCAACTTCCTTCAGATACGCCACGGAGAGCGTGCCCTTACTCTTTGCCAAGGGCAGTAGAGTTGGGTAGAACTGCACAAATGTTGTGTCGACTGCCGCATGAGCAGCATGACACGAGTAGCAGTCGGCCTTCTGCGGAATCATTTTGGCAGTCTTGCCATTATCGAAGCCAAAGAAGGCCCACTTTCCGACGAATCGTCCGCTATCCTTCACATGGACTTCGAGCCCCATCACGTCCGCGCTCTGATAATTCCCGCTTCGGTTGATGGAGCCTTTGCCCTCCGCGCTGCGGCTCTCCAGAACAAGAACGGTATGATCTGGCCACCTGCCCGTCTCGACAAAAGCCTTGTAGGCCTCAGGATTAGCGAACACATTGTCGAACATATGGGGGCTAGCCGCTTGTGCAGTCGGGTTGTAACTCATATCGAAGCCTGAGGTCAGGTAAACCCATTCCCTGTAATGCTCGGGAAGCTTGAGATGACCATCGCTTGTATACTCCGGGCTCCCGCCGTGCGATTTATCGCTCTGCCGAAATCCGGTCACTAGAACCAGACCAATTCCCAGCAGCAGGCAGGCCGTCTTGATCAGCATGAGTTACATGGTGGGCCCTGTAGGATTTGAACCTACGACCAAAGGATTATGAGTCCTCTGCTCTGACCAGCTGAGCTAAGGGCCCGCTTCGCTTAGGATAACAATCCGGCCGCCGGATCAATCGACCTATATCAATCAAGAAAATTCGTCAAAATCTCCGTGGCGGATCGCTGCTGTTAATCGCTCGATATCAGATGAAAGGGGGCGGTCTGAGGTGAGCCGTTCAGCGCGGCTCCGAATCGTGGCACGGGCACGCTCAATCGGCTCGGAGGATCGCAGCGGCGCCCGGTAATCCAGCCCTTCAGCGGCCGTGAGCAGCTCAATCGCAAGCGCGTATTCGGCATTCATCACGATTTGGCGGAGTTTAAGAGCGGCTGTCATCCCCATGGACACGTGATCTTCCTTATCGCCCGACGTTGGAACATTATCGACGCTCGCCGGATGGGCGAGAACTTTCGCTTCGTCCAGTAGAGAGACTGCGCAAATTTGGGCAAGCATGTAACCGGAGGACAAGCCGGGTTGAGCGCAGAGAAACGCAGGCAAGCCTTCATTGACATGCGGATTGACGAGCCGATCGATGCGCCGTTCGCCGATGCTGATCAGATCGGTCATTGCTATGGCCGAATAGTCGAAAGCCATTGCCAGCGGAGCGCCATGGAAGTTGCCCCCGCTTAGCACTTCACCATCGGGAAATACCAAAGGATTATCGGTTGCCGAGCCGGTTTCACATTCGACGATAGAGCGGGCGTGCGCCAACGCGCCGCGGACGGCCCCATGAACCTGCGGCATGCAGCGCAGGCTGTAGGCATCCTGTACGCGTGGATCGTTAGCGAGATGAGAGCGGCGGATCTCGCTATCTTCGAGCAATGCGCGCAGATGGGTGGCGGAGGCGATTTGCCCCGCGTGAGGGCGAGCCTCGTGAATTCTGGCGTCGAAGGGACCGGGCGTGCCGAGCAGGGCTTCGAGTGTCATGGCGCCCGCTAGATCGGCGAGGGCTGTTACGCGCTGGGCACGAAACAGGGCGAGTCCGCCCACCGCAGCCATAGCCTGGGTTCCGTTGAGCAGCGCGAGACCTTCCTTGGCAGCGAGACGAATCGGAGCGATACCGGCGCGGCGAAGGGCTGCGGAGCCCGGCAGACGTTCGCCATGGAACCACGCTTCGCCCTCGCCAACGAGCACAAGCGCAAGATGAGCCAGCGGCGCTAAATCTCCGCTGGCCCCCACCGATCCCTTCTCTGGAATCACGGGATGTACGCCGCGTTCTAACATGGCCAACAGAGTGTCGATGACAGTCTCGCGGCAGCCGCTGTTCCCCCGAGCAAGTATGTTGGCACGCAGGAGCAGCATAGCCCGTGTTTCCGCTTCCGAGAGCGGCGTACCGACTCCGCAGCAATGACTTCGTACAAGATTGAGCTGTAGAGTCTCAAGCTGCGCTGAAGAAATATGGACGTCGGAGAGTTTGCCGAAACCAGTGTTGACGCCATAAACGACGCGCCCCTCATGCAGCACGGCATCGACCACAGCGCGAGAAGCGCGCACGTTTTCCCGCGCGGATGCGGCTAAGCTGACATGCAGTTCCCCGTTCGCGACGGCATCAATCGTTTCAAGTGTGAGAGGTTGACCGGCAAGCTCGAGCATGGAGCGGTGGCGAAGCCTATTAGAAGATATGACCCAGCTTCTCCCGTTTCGTCCGCAGGTAGCCGGCCGTCGTCTCGAGCACCGGCGCGATGATGGGCGCTCGTTCGACCACCTGGATTCCGGCTTTCTCGAGCGCGGCTACCTTATCGGGATTATTGGAGAGCAGCCGAACCTCGCGCACTTTGAAGTAATGAAGAATCGTCGCCGGAAGCGTGTAATCGCGCAGATCGGCTTCGAACCCCAGCCGTTCATTCGCTTCGACGGTGTCAAGGCCGCCATCCTGCAGTTCATATGCGCGCAACTTGTTCAGCAGCCCGATGCCGCGCCCCTCCTGGTGCTCATAAATGAGTAGACCGCGTCCTTCGGCAACGATGCCGTCGAGCGCTAGTTCCAGTTGGGAGCGGCAGTCGCAACGGAGACTGTGAAACACGTCACCCGTCAGACACTGCGAGTGGATACGCACCAGCGGCGCACCTATTTCAGGCGAAATATCGCCTAGCTTCAGCGCGATCGCCTCTTCGGTTTCGGACCCGTGCTTAGCTTCGAAGCCATAGATTCGAAACTTGCCAAAACGGCTGGGGAAGTCAGCTTCGGCTACTTTACTCAATATGAACTCTGACAAGAATTTCCTAGCCCCCAGCCTGACCGGGGCGGTAATAAGCGGGGACGGAAGGCTTTAACCCTTTATTATAGAAGCCGGAAGGGTGAACGAGCGCAATGATTAGTCAACAGCAGCTTGCCGCACTCTTAATCAAGGTTGCAGTCTCGGCTTCGATCGCGAGCATACTTATGCGGTTCAACCGCATACAGAAAATCCTGCTCAGGGATGACCGGACGGTCGCCGACCGCCTACAACTCGCTTTCATCTTCTCCATTTTGTTTGGAGCAAGCGCAGGCGTACACAGCCTGACAAATCAGTATCCGGCGATCGACCTAGCGCTCGAGGGCGCGACGATCGCCGGATTTCTCGGCGGCTATGTCAGCGGACTTATAACTGGCATCTGTGTCTCGCTGCCGGATATGTTCGCGAGCAAGTGGATGTCGATGCCGCTATTCGCCGCAGCCGGGATTATCGGCGGATTAATGCACGATTTGGCGCCGCGAAAAGAAGATATCTGGTACTTTTCGCCATTTGTCGATCTCAACCTGTACCGCTTTTTCAAACAGATCCTGCGATGGAACCGCCTGGCCATTGACCGCCGCGTCGTGAAGTTGGCTGCTTTTAACCTGATCTGCAACGCGCTGGTGATTACGATCGAGCTGCTCAGGTGGGGTGTGCACGATGAGTTCAAGAAGCACAACACGTTTTTCATGTTCGACGGAGCCCAATTTACCATCTGGCTGACTGTGCTGTCAGCGGTCACTACGCTCTTTGCGGTCTGCCTGCCGATTCGGGTATGGAGCAGTTTCCGGGCCGAGCGTCAGCTCGAAACGCAGCGCGCACGCCTTACCGAGGCGCGCTTGGCCGCTTTGACCAATCAAATCAATCCGCACTTCCTTTTCAATACGTTGAACTCAGTCTCCACTTTGATTCGCATCGATCCCGATCGCGCTCGCGGCATGATCTACCGTCTTTCAAAGATCCTGCGCAGCTTACTCAGAAAAACGGAGAATCTCTCGCCTCTGCGCGAAGAGATTTCGTTTATCGATGATTACCTGGCAATCGAGGTCGTTCGTTTTGGCGACAAGCTGCGTTTCGAAAAGGAGATTGAGAACAGCACTCTGGACAGGCTGGTGCCAAGCATGATTCTTCAGCCGATTGTAGAGAACTCCATTAAGCACGGCCTAGCTAATAAAGTAGAGGGCGGAACGATTCGTTTGCGCACGTGGATGGAAGGGACGCGGCTTCACATATCGGTGGAAGACGATGGCGTCGGCATTCACGAAACGAAGCTCGACAAACTTTTCACTTCGGGCATCGGCGTGAGTAATGTGAATGAACGGTTGCGCGTGCTATTCGGAGCGGCTTACCGGCTCACGATCGACAGCAAATCAGGGCAGGGCACGCAGACACTTATTGAGATTCCGGAGGTCGAAAGGATTTTCGAGCCGGCAGAGCAGAGTCTCGCCTCGCGATGAAGCTCTCAGCCAGCTTGCTTCCCGGCTCGCAAATCGGTCAGGAGTTGCCGCATATAAGCGAAGCTCTTCCGCATGCCTGGCATCGGATCCTCCGGCTGCACCTCGTACTCCAGGTTCACCGAGCCCCCATATTTCATTTTCACCAGCTGTCCGAAAATTTGAGGAATCGGAAGCTTCCCTTCGCCCACCGGGATTTGAGAATCTTTTGCCAGAGGATCGGAGAGATCTTTGATGTGCATGTCGAGCATGCGCTGGCCTGCTTCGGCGATCGATTCCACCACATTCACACCTGTGCGGGAAGTGTGGCCCACATCGATACACAAACCGCAGCGTGGATCCATGTCCTTTACGACGGCGAGAACGCTTTGAGGAGTAGGGAAGTTTTTGTCTTCCGGCCCGTGGTTGTGAACCGCTATCTTAATGTTGAATTCTTGAACATACTTCTCCAACTTGGGAAGAGTCACGTGCGTGGGCGCACACACGATGAGCGGGAATCCGGCTTCCTTAGCGTATTCGAATTTGCTTCGAATATCGTCCGGATCGTCTTTGCTGAAGCTGATATTTCCGCAGCCCACTAGCACGATCTTGTTCTCGGCAAATTCCTTCCGGGCAGCCGCGATCTGCTCCGGAGTACTGGTCAGTGGTAAATGGAAATCTTTGACGTTCAGATAGGGTGTTCCGAGGGCCTTGGTCATCTGAATGGCCTGCTCACGCGAGAACTTCCTGAAAGAATACGAAGCAACTCCGAGCTTTATATCGGCGCCCGCGATGCGGTACTCCTGGGCGAGTATCGGGCCGCCAATGGCCGCGAAGGCGAGAAAGCCCGAGCTCCGCTGAATCCACTGCCGCCTATTCAGATTTCCACTGTTCATCAAATCGCCTCCAATTCCTCTTCGAGCAACTGCTTCTCGTAGAGTTCCGCATAGTACCCACCGAGCCGTTGCAGTTCGGCGTGCGTTCCCGATTCTACAATGCCTCCGTGACTCAATACGAAGATGCGGTCGACATTCTGCACCGTCGAGACACGGTGGGAGATGAGAATAGTGGTGCGGCCGCGCATCACTGTCGCCAAGCCGCTCAGTATTTTCTCTTCCGTCACCGTATCCACGCTCGACAGAGCGTCGTCGAGAATCAGGATGCGTGGGTCGCGAAGAATCGCACGCGCAATTGCTGTGCGCTGTTTCTGCCCACCGGAAAGCGTCAGCCCGCGCTCGCCAATCATAGTTTCCAGACCGTTCGGGAACCCCTCGATGTCGCTTGACAGCCCGGCGACTTCCGCCGCCCACCGAATCGCCGGCTCAGATGCGCCAGGCACGCCCCACGCAATATTCTCGCCGAGCGTTGCGCTGAATAAGAATGTCTCCTGAGGCACGAAGCCGATCTGGCGCCGAAGTTCTTCGGGATCGAACTCTTTCAGATTGGCCCCCCCGAACTCAACCACTCCCTCTTGCGGATCGAAGAGACGCGGAATCAGGCTTACTAATGTCGTCTTGCCGCTCCCGGTGTGGCCCACAATCGCTACCGTTTCGCCCGAACGGATCATCAGGTCAACGCCGGCCAGAGCGCTCTGGCTGCCGTGCCGCACGTAGACGTTACGGAATCGTATTTCAGGAAGATAGTCGCGCGGCGAAAGCAACGTGCCGGGCTGACGGGTGATGGACGGCTTTTCATGCAGAATTTCGTTGATGCGATCGAGCGAAGCCGTGCCCCGCTGCATCAGGTTCACCACCCAGCCGAAGGCAATCATGGGCCAGATCAGCATGCCCATATAGGTATTGAACATCACGAAACTGCCTAGGGAAATGCGTCCCTGCATAAGCTGCCTGCCGCCGGCCCAGAGGACCAGCAGAAAGGTAATTCCAATCAGCCCCTGCAAAAGCGGCATAAACATGCCTTGGATGCGTGCAAGTCCGATGTTTTCGCGAATGTAATCGCCGTTTAAGTCTTCGAACTGAGCCACTTCCGCTTTCTCCTGAGCGTAAGCGCGGACCACGCGGACGCCGGCCAGGTTCTCCTGCACTTTACTGCTGATATCGGAAAACATTCGCTGGATCCGCTCGAAGCGAATGTGAATGCGCCTGCCGAACAGGACAACTGCGATGGACACGAATGGAGCGGGAATCAATGCGGTGAAAGTGAGCCGCGCATCGGTATGCATCATCACCGCGACCGAGAGCACCAGCATGACAGTAGTCTCAGTGCAATACATCACCCCGGGTCCTAGCATCATGCGAACGGCATTCAGATCGTTCGTGCTGCGCGCCATAATGTCGCCTGTGCGATAGCGGCTGTAGAAGTCCTGAGATAATCCAACAAGGTGGCCGAACAGATCGTTGCGGAGGTCGAACTCGATGTCGCGCGAAATTCCGATAATGATGACGCGCATCCAATATTGGAAGAGCCCCTTCACCAGCGACAAGCTAATCAATAACCCGGCTAGTTGGAGCACTACACGCAAAACGAAACCGCGCGTCAGCGAGTCCACACCGTACTTGATTACGATCGGCAGCGCCGCAGCCAGCACGTCTTTCATTAACAACGAAGCGATGCCGAGCGACAGGCCTGTGCGATAGCGGCGCATGTAGGGCCACAGTGTGGCAAGAGATGTCAGCACTTAGGCTCCAAACCACTCAGTGACCGTCTTGGTCCATTCGAGGAGAAACGTCTTTTTCCCGTTCCGCGTCCTCCACCAGTTATCGGGCTTGAAAAAAGGGTCGGGAGCCGGTACAACAACCACCTGGAGCCAGGGAACTTCCCGGCGGATGAAACGCGCGGCGCGGCGGGTATGAAAGTTGCTGGTAACCAGCAGCACCTTTGAAATGTGGTTTGGCCGGAAGATACTGTTGGCCACATACTGGACTTCGGTGCTGGTGGAGTCCACGCCGGGGGGCAGCCAGACTGCGTGGAACAGCGTAGCAGGGAAACCTTTCTGAACCGCATATTGAATCGTCGTATCGGATTCGTGGCCGATGAGCGCTGGAGGCCCATCCACCACTATGAAGGGAGCGTACCCCGCCTGCGCCAACTGCGCCGCTTTGATGATGCGGTCGCCATAGTCGTCTCCGCCCAGCACCAGAATGCAGGCCGCCTTTTGCGGACCATCATCCTCTACTAGAGCACGCCCGGCGGCGGTGAGCAGTTGAGCGCGCAACAGGTACCCGGCCGCGACCAGCAGGAGAAGAATAAGCGCAACGACGAGCAAACCGCGAAGCCGGAATGCACCCAATGCGACCTTATTACCCGGTTCGACTTCAGCGATCTCAGTGCGCAGTTCGCGTCCCCGTCTGCTTGGTCGCGTTAGTCCTCGTCCGACTTGTTGGAGGATTCGATCCTGGAATCGAGACGTCCCACCGCCTTCAGCTTATGATAAAGCCGCTGAATCTCATCTTCATCATCGGCGCTCAACATCCGGACTGGCTGCTCCAGAACGGGGCTTTCGGGCTGGGAGCCATTTAAATTGATCCACGTCCAGTAATCGCGGTGCGCAACGCCGTCAAAAGATGCCATATGCGAGTTTTTACGTAGCTGAAAAACTAGCTGCTCGATGCGCTCTGGTTCCCCCGGGTAGATTAGCATCACGTGGCGGGCATTGGTAAGCTTGATTTTCAAAATCAAAGGAGATAGAAAACGGCTGCTATTGACCTCGCGCACTTCGCGCCAGGCGACGCAGCGCTCTCCTATATGAAACTGCGTCTCAGCCATGCGAACAGGCGGCCGCGCTGACAGCCAAAACAGTACGATAGCAGTCAGGGCGCATAAAAACGCCGGAATTAAGGCAAGTGGCGCGCGAAAACCGCAGAGAAGCGAGATAAGCATCCCAGCCAAGGCGGCCCAACCGACACGGACATACAGCCGCGAAGGCACGAAGATCTCGACGGTCGGCTCCATGTCTTGAGGGTACTCCCGGGCTCCGCGCCCGTCAATTAAGTTTTATGAAGGTTTTAACGTTCTCAAAAATAATCGAATCACCCGTTTTGGGTTCTGCGGCGGCGGGCGAACTCGATGCCCAGGCGAATGTAATCAAGCCCGCTGAGGAGGGTAAAAAGAGCGCTCAAAAAGAGCGCGGTGTATTTGAGCCAGAGCAGGAATTGGTGGGGAAACGCTGCACAGCAAAGAGTGAGCAGGATCAACATGATCTGGAAGAAAGTGCTGACTTTCCCCAGGGTAGTCGGCAGGAATTTGCGGACGCCTCGCAAGATGCGCACCAGGAGCGCGCCGATCACGATCACCAGGTCGCGGCCTAGCGCTAGCCAGAAGATCCACGCGGGTATCAGTCCTAGAATTGCCAGGACAACAAAGAGCGTGACCAGCAGCACTTTGTCGGCGAGCGGATCGAGAATGACCCCGATACGCCCCGAGGATTTCAAACGCCGGGCCGCAAAACCGTCGAACCAATCGCTGATTCCGGCCAGGAAGACGAGCGCGAGCGCACTGAGATAGTGGGATTGGAACAGAAGCCATGTGACGACGGGCGAGCAAAGCAGGCGAAAAGATGTGATGATGTGGGGAAGCGCACGCAGGAGCACGGCCTAAGCGACGGCGCCTGAGGTTCTTCCGAGCGTGACCATCTCGTAGAGAGAAGGATCGGACATGAGCTTTTTTACCAGCGCGACATGCATGGCGTGTCCGGCTTTGGTGGCGACCACACACCCCAGTAGCGGTTTCCCGATGAGCGCCAAATCGCCGATGAGATCTAGCGCTTTGTGGCGGCAACATTCGTCCGGAAATCGCAACCCTCCAGGATTCGCCACACCCTCACGCGTAAAGCAGACTGCATTTTCAAGAGATGCCCCGCGGATCAGGCCCATGTCGCGCATCTGATCGAGCTCGCATTCAAAGCCGAAAGTGCGGGCCGGCGCAATCTCCCTCGCATAGCTCTCAGGGGTCACGTCAAGCTGCAGGATCTGCTCCCCGACCAGCGGGTGATCGAAGAAATTGTGGCAGCGGAGCTGAAAACGGTCGCTGGGCAGAATGGTGACACTTCTCCCGCTCGATTCCACCGTGACTGGCTTCGAGATCCGCATGTATCGCCGGGGCCGGCCGGATTCCTGTACGCCCGCCTCGCGGAGAAGTTCAATGAAAGGCAGCCCGCTCCCGTCGAGAATAGGCAATTCCAGGTTGTCTAGCTCAACTAGCGCATTATCGATGCTCATGCTGTAGAGCACGCTTAACAGGTGCTCGGTCGTCGAGATGAAAATACCCTTGGGGTGCATCAAACTGGTGGCGTAACTTACCCGCTCGACAAGTTTCCAGCTGGCGCGGACGCGGGCGCCATCGAGATCGGTCCGAATGAAAACGATCCCCGTGTTGGGCGGGGCGGGCAGGATTCGCATGGTAACTGGCGCCCCGTGGTGAAGTCCGATTCCGTGAGTTTCGACCGCGCGCCTGAGGGTGGTTTGAGAGTGCATGCGAAACCTCTCAGAATAGCAGGGTTGTCTCGTCTGTCGCTGTAATCGCCTGATTCCATGGGGGTTCTGGAATCGACAATGTGGCTTATTTGCAACAGCCGGAAAGAATAGGGTTTGAGTCTGTGGCGTTTTCGCCTCAACTGTACCGATGATCACCTCGCGTGAGCAGACGATCTCCTCAATGTCCAGGAGCTACGCTTCATCTCCCGTCTGGCTTGGCCAACCGTTGCCGGGCCTAACTCCGCACATGGAATCCGAGACTGATCCAGTTTGCGCTTAAAACCGCAATCCTGAGCACACGAGACGGCGTGTTGCGCATTGCAAACGCCAGGGTTGTAGAATCCTTGATGATTCTACCGGATGTCGGATCTCCCGAAAGTCAGCCCGCTCAGGTACGTTCTACTCGCCGCACTATTCGTGTGCGCGATCGCTTTCCAAGCGACGATTTCCGTTAATGCGCTGAAATCGATCTGGTCGGAAGCGCACCACTTTCAGTCGTCCGCCCTCCCCTCCTTGGCAATTCTCTTGAATTTGCACCTGGTTACTCCTGTTGCGTGCCTACTGCTTGGCTTCTATGTCGCGAGCGTACGCATCTGGGACTCTAAAGCCTGGCTATTACTCGCGGTGCTAGTTACCTTCAGCGTTGTATCGGATGGCAGCAACCGCATAGACGAGGTGATGCGCTGGCGGATACCGCTGAAACACTTCGCAATGGCCTACCGGGGAACTGTCATTCTGGCGTGGCCCGTTTGCATGCTTCTGTTTGCTATTTATTTTCCGGAGAGAGCGAAGTTCGACGCCCGGCATCCGGCTTTGAAATGGGTAGTATTAACGCCGGCTCTTGGCATTTACCTGCTGGCAGTTTTCATACACGCTTCGGTAAATGAAGGGGGCGCGGCGGCAGCACTCGTTCAACCGATTGAAAACGTAGCTGGTCAGATCCGGGTCGCAATGCTCTACCTGCTTCTCGGCCTTTTTCTGATCATCCTTTTCATTAAGCTGATCACTTCCCGAGATTTCGACGACCGGCGTCGCTTGCGGATCTTGTTTATCGGTTTGGGAATTAGTTTTGTTCCTGCGGTGATTGTCGATAGCGTTCTTCGACATATGTTTCGTATGCATGAGATTCCGTGGTGGATCGCGGTTCCGGCGTTTTCTGTACTCGCGCTGTTCCCGATTACGCTTGCCTATGTAACCGTTGTGCAACGTGCGCTTGATGTGCGTGTAATTCTGCGCGAAGGCCTTCAATATGCGATGGCGCGACGTGGATTAATTGTGATTCAGGCAATTGACTCGTCGATTGTCGTTCTGCTCGTCGCGTTGCTCTCAGGCCGCATGACACTCCCGGGGCGGGTTGTTCTTACGGCTTGCGGGATCGGAATTATCTTCCTCATCAGCGCGGGTATGCGTTGCTTAGCGACCCGGATTGACCGCCGTTTCTTCCGAGAAGCTTACAATGCCGAGCAGATCCTGGCGCGGTTGTCGGAGTCCGTAGGCTCTCTCGTCGAGTTGCGCCCGCTCCTCACTACGGTCGCAACCCGCATCGCCGAAGCGCTCCATATCTCCGAAATCGCAGTCTTTTTGTGCGAACGGAATTCGTATCGACTGGCATTTGCGCTTGGGTATTCTCAACTGCCTGAGCTCGTCTTCTCGAACGAGTCTCCAACCGTCGGCGAGCTGCAGCGAGCAAAGCAAGCGCTGCCTGTCTACCTCGACGATCCGCGTTCCTGGGTGGCCAGAATAGGGAGCCAGGAACACAGTGAGCTGGGCCGATTGGGAACGCAATTACTGTTGCCCTTAGCGCGGCGCGAGGAACTGCTCGGGTTTTTGAGTCTGGGACCGCGGTCTGCCGAGGCGCCTTACTCGCCGAGAGACGTCGATCTGTTGCAATCGGTGGCGCAGCAGACCGGCTTGGCCATCGAGAATAGCCGCTTGACTTCCACGATTGCCGCCGAAACAGCGGAGCGGGAGGTTATCCAGCGCGAACTCGCAATCGCACGCGACGTCCAGCAACGCCTCTTGCCGCAAACTCTCCCGAAAATTGCAGGCATGGATTGCTATGCAAGGTGCCGCCCGGCGCAGGAAGTAGGAGGAGATTACTACGATTTTCTCGAGCTTCCAAACGGGACGCTTGGGGTTGCCATCGGAGATGTTTCCGGCAAGGGAATTCCAGCTTCCCTGCTGATGGCAAGTCTTCAGGCCTCTTTGCGGGGCCAAACGCTGAGTGGCAGCGAGAGTCTCGAGAGATTGATGGCGAACGTGAATCAGCTGGTTTACGCTGCTTCTCCATCGAATCGTTACGCAACTTTCTTCTATGCGCACTTGAGCCCCAGCGACCGCTTGCTGAGTTACGTGAATGCGGGCCACAACGCTCCGATGATTCTGCATGAGAAGAATGGCGAGCCGCGGCTAACGCGACTCGAGGTTGGCGGTCCGCCGGTCGGACTTCTATCTGCTTCTCAATATCAGAGTGCCCAAGTCGAACTTAAAGATGGGGATTTGATCGTGCTGTTCACGGATGGGATTAGCGAGGCCATGAACATGCAAGACGAGGAGTGGGGCGAAGAGAGGCTGATAGATTCAATCCGAGAATCCAGCGGGCGCCCACCCGAAGCGATTGTCGAAATCGTGTTTCGTTCAGCGGACAAATTTACCGGTGAAGCTCCCCAGCATGACGACATGACCATTGTGGTGCTGGCCGTTTTTCACAATTCTGTTCAAGATCTTGCTGCAAAGTGATTGACCGGTCCATGGCCCTTACCTAGGCCGGGCGCGGTTTCAATGGCATTCTGTACATATTGGTGCGAATGTAGAATCGCTTCGGGCAGAGCGTTACCGAGCGCCAATGCGGCCGTGATCGCGGCCGAGTACGTGCACCCTGTACCGTGGGTATGCTTGGTTGCAACGCGGCTGCCCGAGAACCGCGAAGGACCGTCGTACGCACTGCGCCCACCAGCCCAGCGCAGAACGTCAACGGGCTCGCCCGGCAAATGGCCGCCCTTCACCAGCACCGCTTTGCAGCCGAACTCGAGAATGCGGTCACCGGCGGCGCTCATCTCCTCTTCGATGCGGATCTTCATGCCAGCTAACGCTTCGGCTTCCGGTATATTTGGCGTTACGAGCGCGGCGTAGGGCAACAGCTTTCGCTTGAGCGCCTCCTCGGCTTCGTACGACATCAGCCGAGCGCCTTGTTTGCTGATCATTACCGGGTCCACGACCAGCGGAAATGGAAAGCTTTGAGCCACCTCCGCGATGGCTTTGATGATTTCGGCACTGCCGAGCGCGCCCGTTTTGGCGGCCTTCGGCGGAATGTCTTCGAGGACCGCCCGGATCTGCGCGGCAACTAAATCGGCGGGCATTACTTCGACTCGAGAGACGCGCCGCGTGTTCTGGACTGTGACGAGTGTGATTACCGCTTCGCCATAGACACCGAACTGGTGAAAGGTCTTGAGGTCGGCCTGAATGCCAGCGCCCCCACTCGGGTCGGAACCGGCGATGGTAAGCGCCACAGCAGTCATGCCTCGAAGTTAACGCAGCGGCGCTAGTTCGCCCTTATACTGCTCGAATCTCTGATCAGCGCTCAAAACCTAGGCAAGCACTAAACGAGCTCTGTGTGTTCCGTTGTGATGGGCAGGAGGCGCGCACCCATAGCCTCGATCCATCAGGCCCAGATAATACATGCGCTTCGAGGAGTCGAAAATGATGAGTGCTCGCGTGATGAGAATTGTCTGCAGGTGTTCAGTGGGTGATCAATCAGCGCTAAAACCGTAGGCAGGGTGCTGAAAGTGATAGTAGGCGGTCATTCTTTAGCGTGAAAGTTTTCTGATGTTGCACGGCAGCGGTGGTAGCCAGAGAACGGAGGATCTCGCGGACGCAGCGGCAATCCGCAAACCGCCGACCCGAGAAAAGCCCCGAAACTCTGCGTCAGGTGAGCGAACAACATAAGAGGTGCATTAGGGCCCCGTGCTTTGTACCGAATCTTACGGCAGTCCGTATAAAAATACGCAGGGTTCATGCCGGCTCTCGCCGCCATCATTTACGGAATACGTTTTGTAGCTCTTGTGGCTGCCCCAGAGAGAACCCGCGGCATGCTCGCCATCGACGCGCAGCGCGTAAAACTCGACGTCGAGTTTGTCCAAAAGCGCTTTGTCATCGTTGTAGAGCTTCGAAACCCGCTTCAATGCTTCGAGCACGGAATCCTTAGGGGACATGCCGCGCCGCATGCTCTCGACGATGGTGTGGCCTCCGACCACTCGGATATTCAACTCGCCCACTCCTGTCGAACCCGCGCCGCCCACATCAGGATCCACAAACAAGCCTGCGCCAATGATGGGCGAATCGCCGACCCGTCCTGGAATCTTCCAGGCCAGCCCGCTGGTGGTGGTCACGCCCGAAATCTCGCCTCTCGCATTCAGCCCGAGGCAATTGATCGTGCCGTAAGTGGGCTGGACTGCCATATCCCAGGCCCACACCAGCGTTTCTCTATCCACGCGCGGAAATCTCTCCTGAAGCTGATCGAGGGGCGGCCGTGCCTCGGCGGTCAGATTTTCTTTCATCGAGATCCAGTTATTGAAGGCGCCCGGCGACCGCAGGCTCTCCTTCCAAACTAGCCACGCTGTCCTCGATTTTTCCGTCGACAGGTCTTCGCGTTTGTATCCCTGCGCTTCCGCAAAGCGCGTCGCTCCCTCGCCCACAATCATCACGTGCGTGGTGTGATCCATCACCAGCTTGGCAATTTTTGACGGCGTCTTAATGCCTTGAATAGCAGCCACCGACCCTGCGCGCCGTGTAGGCCCATGCATCACACAGGCATCCAGTTCTACCACTCCGTCTTCGTTAGGCAGCCCGCCATAGCCGACCGACGTATCGTTCGGATCAAGCTCGACAATATTGACTCCGGCGATCACCGCCTCGAGTGTGTCAACGCCGTCTGTCAGCATCTCTCTAGCTTTCTGGCAAGCGGCCATGCCATTCGCACTTGAGATCACGACCGGCTTCTTGTCCGCCCCGGCCTGCTTGGCCTCTGCCGTTCTCAAGCTGGCAGCTATCGCCGCGCTTCCCGCCATCCATTCGCGCCGGTTCATCATAATCTGTTGGTTTTACCATAGCGCCGGGCGCGAGTTGCGTTGTAGAGTTGCTGACCCTATGAGATGGCTTTTGTGATCATCAGAGGTGTCAATGGAGGTTTTGGTATGCAAATCAAGCTGGTCATGCTGCTTACCTCAACAGCGGTTGCGTTTTCGCACAATGGAGTCTCACAGCAGCCCGATGAGAACAAAGCTGCACAAGACTTCACAACTAACTTTGAAAACCTCTGTTACACGCGCTGCGGGAGCGCCTATTACCTCGGGCCGATTCGTATTGAACCAGGGGCGTGTCGGTGCTCCGAATGAATATCTCTAATGTCGCACCCATAGGGCCGAGCCGGATTCCGGACCTATGCGAAATCCAGCTTGAGATGCGAGTAGACGAAGGTGAGCCGAATTCCTTCGATTTGGTCCATAACAAGTCAGAATGGAATGTTTATGTCGCGATGAGGCGGTTCAGAAATCGCGTCCCAGTCGTTCGTTCATGCAGCGCTGAATAATTACGCTCTCAAGACACTCTTACCGGTTCCAGTTCTTCCATTCCTCATCGCTCTCAGACACGAACACCAAACCTGCGAATAAATGTTCCACAAAGTTGCTCCTGCTCCGCCCGTCATAGAAGACAATCTGCCGCTAACCTGAACCCCAAAAACTCTACCAAAACAGAATATGATTTTAATGTTTTGGAGGTTTCAAAGGTGAAGAAGGCAAGGTTTTCCGAAGAGCAGATCATCGGGGCTCTGCAGCAGATGGCAAGCGGGCGAACGGCGGCGGACTTAGCCCGCGATATGGGCGTGAGCAAGCACACGATTTACGCCTGGAATCAGAAGTACGGCGGCATGAACAGCGACGAAGCCAAGCGGCTGAAGCACTTGGAGGACGAGAACCGGCGGCTAAAGATGGCGGTCGCCGATTTGACGCTGGACCGCGAAGTTCTGAAAGCGGTGATCGCAAAAAACGGGTGGAGCTCGTGAGCCGGCGCGAGGACATCGCGTTCGCGCTGGCAAAATTTCCGGTTAGCCAGCGCAGGGCTTGCGAGCTGATGCAGATAGATAGGTCAAGTTGCCGCTATGAGGCGAAACCGGAGCGGGAGCCGGAGGTGGTGGAGGAAGTAAAGCAGCTGGCAGAGGAGCGTCCGCGGTTCGGATACCGGCGTGTCACGGCGCTGCTGCAACGAAAAGGCAGGCGAGTGAACCACAAACGGATCAGCCGGTTGCGGCGCCAGTTGGGCGTGGTCGTGCGCCGCAAAGGCCGCCAGCGGCTAAAACGAGAACACGCGCCCCCACTTCTAGCGACTGCCACGAGCCAGCAATGGGCGATGGACTTCGTGAGCGATGCCGCTGCGAACGGGCAGAAGCTGCGCGTGCTGACGTTGATCGATGTCTTTACGCGGGAGTGCCTGGCGATGGAGGTGGCAACCTCGATCAGCAGCCGCCGAGTCGCCCGTGTGCTGGAAGGCGTGCTGGCCGCTGGACGCTCAGCACCCTCTACCATTCGCGTCGATAACGGGCCTGAGTTCATTGCTGCTTACCTGAAGAGATGGGCGGAGCAGAAGCGCATCGGAATCCGCCACATTCAGCCCGGCAAGCCGGTTCAGAATGCACACATTGAGAGCTTTAACGGCAAGCTGCGGGATGAATGCTTGAACATGAATTGGTTTCTGCATCTCGGCGACGCCCGCCAGAAAATTGAGCAGTGGCGCAGCCACTACAACCATGAGCGGCCGCATAGCGCGCTTGCCTATCAGTCGCCAGCCGAATTCGCGCGTTCGCTGTGGGACGGCGTGCCTCTCCCCCCAGCCACGCCCTCTCACAGCGCAAGGGCCGTTTGAAATGAACTTCTTTTCGTAGTTAACAATGGTAGAGAAAACAGGGGCAGGTCACCGCCTCCACACATCCCCGAATGAGGGAAGAGAGCGGTTTTTGCGGCAACACACCCCAGATTCGAAGTGTGTTACTCACAGCCTGGTTTGCGCATCTGCGATGAGCCAAGCGGCGAGTTTGTAACCAACGCCGACTATTTGGCTGAATCAGGTGCATTCTGGAAGACGCTCTCACGTGGATGCAGCACAGGGTACGTGGAAGTTAGACTGGAGCACCAAAATGTAAACAGCGGGCGCAAGCGTTATTTGCTGTGTGCAGAGCCGCTCTATTGCAAGCGGGAATTAACAATAAATGCGCCATCTCAGGCTGAACACTTACGTTAGACGGCAAGGTTTTCGCCATAAACAGAAAACTCTGCTTGGACACGGTTCTGGCTCGGCAGTACATAGTTTAGCCGGTTAAGCCGATCCTTTCACGCCAGCAACTCCGCGTCGGCCCAGGCGTGAATGTAACCAGGGCGCTTTTTCCGGCAGGCTTCTTCAATGCCCTTAGGGGGCGCTACTACCTGAAGCGAGTTGCCCGAGATGCGGATTAAGCCATCAGTAATAAAGCGATCAGTAAGCGATCAGTAATAGTGGCTGACGAGCCGAACGGTAACTATGACTGCGTGCCAGCGATGTGTCGCATTTTGGAAACGCGCGACCAGATCGTACAATTGCGTACATCGATCGGAATGCGACGCGATGCAGACTCGCGATTGCACATAGACGTCCAGACCCTCGTGGAAGGCATCCGCAAGCTCATGGATCGCATCCGCCTGAAAATCTGCGTAAGACGGAGAGACTCATTGAGTCGTACAATACGATTTCCATGACAGAGCAAGTCTCGCCGGCGCGAGCCGTCCACGGCGTTATCGGAGTGCCGGGTGATAAGTCCATTTCGCACCGGTACGCCATGCTGACCGCCATTGCAGAAGGCGATTCCAAAATCTATAATTATTCGACTGGCGCCGACTGCCACTCCACTCTCGCCTGTATGAGCGCGCTTGGCGTCAAACACGAATTCACGTCGGAAGATGGGCGCCAGGTTCTGACGGTGCACGGGAAAGGCGTGCATGGACTTTGCCCGCCTTCCTCAACTCTCGATGCGGGCAACTCCGGATCTACCATGCGCATGTTGTCCGGCATTCTCGCCGCGCAGCCCTTCACGTCTACGATTGCCGGAGATGAATCACTTTCGAAGCGCCCTATGCGCCGCATCATGACTCCCCTTGCGCAGATGGGTGCGCGTGTCGAGGCTCATGAAGACCAGTTCCCGCCTCTCACCATCCGCGGTTCACCGTTACACCCGATCGCCTTCGAAATGCCGGTCGCAAGCGCGCAAGTAAAGAGTTGTGTTCTGCTGGCGGGCCTCTACGCCCAAGGCGAAACAACGGTACAGGAGCTAGTGGCTACACGCGATCACACCGAAATCGCTTTGCGTGAACTCGGCGCGGATGTCTCGCTCCACCCGCGCTTCGTCCGGCTGCGTGGGCCTGGTCATCTTTCCGGCAAGACACTCGTGGTTCCAGGCGATCTCTCTGGGGCGGCGTTTTTTATCATGGCTGCTTTGCTTATGCCCGGTTCCGATCTCATCATTACCGGAGTCGGCCTGAACCCCACCCGCACTGCTCTGCTCGATGTCCTCGGCGGCATGGGCGCTTCAATCAAGCTTCTGCAAATGGAGGAGATCAACGGTGAGCTCATCGGCAACCTGCAGATCAAAGCTTCTCGCATGAAAGGCGGCGTGATCGAAGGCGCGGCCACGACGGCGGTCATCGATGAAATCCCTATCCTGGCTGTTCTGGGCGCGGCAAGCCAGAATGGCCTGCGCATCCGTGACGCCGGCGAGTTGCGCGTGAAAGAAACGGATCGGATCGAAACCATCGCCCGAAATCTTCGTGCCATGAACATCGCGGTGAACACCACGCAAGATAGCCTCGAAATCGCTGGCCGCCAGCAGTTCCGCGCTGCCGAAATCGAATCGCGCGGAGATCATCGTATCGCCATGGCCTTCTCGATTGCTGCTCTTCTCGCCGAAGCGCCTTCAGTGATTCACGATGCGCAAGCCGCATCCGTTTCGTTTCCGGAGTTTTACGATACACTCCGCCGTATAACGCAATAGGCGCCCTAATGGATGATTCAGTCGAATCCGATCTTAGCCATGAGAGCCTGATTCACGATCTCAACAACGTCTTCGAAACCATTACGGAAGTCGCTGAGTTGCTGAACTCTGACCGGCGCTGGAAGCCACTTGCCGCCACGCTTGGCCGCAGTGTTAAGCGCGGCAAGCGGCTGCTCGGCGCGATACCGGACAAGACACCCAATCTGGCCGCGATCGTGGATGACGCGATTCAATCCGTAACGGACTACTGTGGCGCCGCCCGCAAGCCGCGCATGCGCTGGATACGCCGCATTCCCGCCGATGTACGCTTGCCCGGCTCATCCAAGGATTGGGAGCGGGTCTTTGTCAATCTCTTCCTGAATACCGTTGAAATCATGCACCGCCCCGGACGCATTGAGATCGAAAGCGAAACGGCCGTCCACAGCCTGTCCATTACTGTTTCCGATAACGGGCCAGGCATTCCGGCCGACCTCCTTCCCCGGCTCTTCCGGCCCAACGTCTCGACGAAAACCGGCACTTCGGCCCGCTCTGGTCTGGGCCTTCACATCGTTGCGTCCATTGTGGAGAGGTACTCGGGTCAGGTCAGCGCTGCCAATAAGGAACGCGGCACCGGGGCCACCTTCACGATTTTTCTTCCGGAGAGCTGAGATTAGCACCGATACTTCGTCACGTCCACTTAAGTAAGTGTGTCTACGTTTTTGCGCATGAAGACCGAAGCCTTGAGGGCGCGGGGATCCGATCGATGAAATATCTCTGCATTCATTGTCATTTCTATCAACCTCCGCGCGAGAATCCCTGGCTTGAGCAGATCGAGCTACAAGACTCTGCTTACCCCTATCACGACTGGAACGAGCGCATTTCGGCCGAGTGCTACGGTCCGAACCTCGCCGCTCGCATCCTTGACGATCAGCAGCGAATTACACGCATCATTAATAACTACTCGAGAATCAGTTTTAATTTCGGGCCTACGCTGCTCTCCTGGATAGCCGAGCACGCGCCGGCAACTTACGGGGGGATCATCGAAGCCGATCGCAAGAGCCAGAAACAGTTTTCCGGTCACGGCTCGGCCTTGGCGCAGGCATACAACCACATGATCATGCCGCTCGCCAACAGCCGCGATAAGCAAACGCAGATCCGCTGGGGCATTCAAGATTTTGTGAGCCGCTTCGGCCGCGCGCCGGAAGGCATGTGGCTGCCTGAAACTGCGGTGGACAACGAGTCTCTCGAGCTGATGGCGGAAGCCGGCTTGTCGTTCGCCATTCTCGCTCCTCATCAGGCCAAAGCCATCCGCCCCCTCAGCGGAGGGGACTGGGAAGATGTCAGTGGCTCCAAGATCGATCCCACTCGCCCTTACCTGTTCAACGCGCCAGGTGGCAAGACCATCGCGCTTTTCTTCTATGACGGACCGATATCGCAAGCGGTCGCTTTCGAGGGGCTGCTCGTCAATGGCGAAAAGTTCGCCAGCCGATTGCTCGGAGGCTTTTCCGATGCGCGCGCTAACTCGCAGATGGTCCATATTGCCACTGACGGCGAAACGTACGGCCACCATCATAAGCACGGCGAGATGGCGCTCGCTTACGCGCTCGATCACATCGAAAGCAAGAAGTCAGCGCGCATCGTTAATTATGGTGAATTCCTTCAACTTTCGCCACCGGCTTGGGAAGTCCAAATTTACGAACGTACGGCCTGGAGCTGCGTGCACGGTGTGGAGCGCTGGCGCAGCAACTGCGGCTGCAATTCCGGGCGGTCCGGCTGGAACCAGGAGTGGCGAAAACCTCTACGCCAAGCGCTCGACTGGCTGCGCGACTGGCTTATTCCACGTTTCGAAAGCGGGGCGGCGGTCTTGCTGCGCGATCCCTGGGCCGCTCGCGACGCCTATATTCGCATCGTTCTCGACCGGCACCCGGAAGTCCGCGAGCGTTTCGGCAAGGATCACTTTCTTCGCCCGTTGAACGACTCGGAGCAGGTTTTGGTCTGGAAATTGATGGAGCTGCAGCGCCATGCCATGCTGATGTACACGAGCTGCGGCTGGTTTTTCGACGATCTTTCCGGGATTGAAACAGTGCAGGTCATCCAGTACGCGGGGCGCGTGGTGCAATTGGCCGAGCAACTTTTTGAGGAACCGATCGAGACGCAGTTTCTCGACCGCCTCGCGCTCGCTAAGAGCAACCTTCAGGAATATGGCAACGGCGCCGACGTTTATCAGCGCTATGTCAAACCTTCGATTGTCGATCTGGAGAAAGTCGGCGCGCATTACTCCATTAGCTCTTTGTTTGCTCCTTATGGCGATCGTACCGACATCTTCTCCTTCTCCGTGAGGCGCCTTGATTACCACACCCGCGACGCCGGTAAGATGCGGATGGCCCTCGGGCAGGCGAGCTTCACTTCGAAGGTCACGCAGGAATCCGAAGTTCTTACGTTCTGGGTGGTCCACTTCGGCGATCACAACGTCGCCGGCGGAGTCAAGAAGTTCGGCGGAGCATCGGCTTACCAGGAACTGATCGAATCGATTAGCGAATCGTTTTCACAAGTTGACATCCCTGAAGTAGTGCGCATGTTAGACCGGCGTTTCGGTGAAAAGACGTATTCGCTGCGCTCGCTTTTTCGCGACGAGCAGCGCCGTATTGTGCGCATTATTCTTTCGAGCACCGTCGCCGAAGCCGAAGCCGCGTATCTGCAGCTTTACGAACATCACGCCGCGCTCATGCGCTTTCTCGCCAGCCTGGGAACTCCCATGCCCCGCGAGTTCACGGCCGCCGTGGAACATGCCCTGAACGGCCTTTTGCGCCGGGCGTGTTCAGCCGAAGACCTGGATGCCGAACGCATCCGAAGCCTTTTGCGCGAAGCCCAGGCCAGCCAGACTAACCTGGATAAAACAACGCTCGAATTTATCTTGCGCCACAAGATCGAATCGCTTGCCCGCCGCTTCATGGCAGACTCCTCTAATCTCGCGAATATGGAGCATCTGCAGAAGGCATTGAGTATTGCCAAGCGGATGCCTTTTCCGGTGAATCTCTGGTCCGTGCAAAATGATATCTACGCGCTCGGAGATGGCGTCTGCGCCCGAACGCGCAGAAAGGCCGCCCGCGGCGACGGCCTCGCACAGGACTGGATGGCCGGCTACCTGCAGCTGTGTGAGCTGCTTTCCATCCGGGCCGCGTAACCCCGCCACCATCGTCGTCGCCTGCGCAGTGATACTATCAGCTTTCGTCAACGAGGGCTGAGTACGTGGAAGACAAGGATCTTTACTCTGGATTGATCCGGCTGCATGTGCTGCATCATGCCTCTGAACGCCAAATCTTCGGTTTGGACATGATTGAAGAACTAGGGCGGCACGGCTACAAGCTAAGCCCTGGAACCATGTATCCGATCCTGCACGGCCTGGAGAAGAGAGGTTATCTGAAGTCCTCGGCGTTCCGCTCTGGAAGAGTGCGGCGACGCATGTACAGAGCGACGCCGTCAGGCCGCAGAGCCTTAAGGGCGGCTAGACAGAAAGTCCGAGAGTTATTTGGCGAATTGATTGAGGGCAAATGACTTTTACAAATTCGCTCGCGGTGTTCGGCATTTTTCTTCTGGTCTCCACGGCATGGCCGCAGCAAACCGATCCCAAGCCATTAACAATTTCGGAAGCTGTCGGACGCGCGCGCAAGTTCCCCTCGATCGAAGCTTCCGAAGAGCAGGTGAATGCGGCGGCAGCAGGCATTCGAATTGCGCGTACCAACTACTTGCCCCGCGTAAATACGCTAGGCCAGTTGAATCGCGCAACACGCAATAACGTATTTGGGCTGCTTTTGCCGCAAGCAGTAATTCCGAACATCTCGGGACCAGTACTTGGGACCGATAACGGCTCCAGCGTCTGGGGCAGCGCGGTGGGAGTACTGGTCTCCTGGGAACCTTTTGATTTCGGCCGGCGGCGCGCGCTCTTGCAATCCGCCCAAGCAACGCAGCAACGAGCTGAACTGACGTCGAAGCGAACGCAGTTCGCTGTAGAGATAGCTACCGCAGCGACATTCCTGACCTTCCTGGCTAGTCGGCAGACAGCCCGGGCGGCACAGTCCGCTGTCGAACGCGCCAGAGTGCTGGTTCGTTCCGTGAAAGCTCCGGTGGATGCAGGGCTCCGGCCCGGCGCGGATTTGTCACGAGCCGATACGGAACTTGATGCCGCCGAGACCCAACTGATCGGAGCCGAGCAATCGGTGAGCGTCGCCAAAGCGGCACTGGCGGAGTACACGGGAGTCAGTATTACTGCCATCGATGCCGCACCGGGAAGACTTCTTCAACTTCCGCCAGAAATCAAGATCACATCCTCCGACCTGGCGAACAACCCGGCAGTTAGAGAACAGGGCGCAACGATACGCGAATCGGAAGCCAGGCTAGCAGTGCTCGAGCGTACTTACCGGCCCACGTTTGAGTTACAGGGAAGCGCTTATGCGCGAGGCACCGGTGCGCTGACGAACGGTTCCACCTTAGGCGAATGGAATGGCCTCGGTCCTAATTACTTTAACGTGGCAGCAGGTTTCACCGTCAATTTTTCTCTGCTGGCGCTTCCTTCTCTTCGCGCGCAAGAAGCGCAGGAAATAGCTATCGGACGCTCAGCATCCGCAACCTACCGGCAATTTCTGGCGGACGCCGAAGCTCAGTTGAATGCCGCTGAGGCGACCTTCACGCAAGCTCGCCGGATCGCGCAGGAGACTCCGAAGGAAGTAATAGACGCTCGCACTGGCTTCGAGCAGGCGAATGCGCAATATCGAGCAGGTCTTACCACCGTTGTCGCGGTGGCGGAGGCGCAGCGCCTATTGACTCAGGCGGAAATCGACGACTCACTAGCGAAACTCGCCGTGTGGCGAGCCTTGATGCAAGTCCAGATAGCGCAAGGAGACATCTCGCCGTTTCTCGCCGAGGCGAGCAGATAAGGGGAAGGCCATCCAATGCAACTCGTACGCGCAGCGCTCACGCGGCCCCTAACCGTCATTGTCGTTGTGATTGCGCTTGCGTTGTGCTCGATTCTCGCGATCGAGCGCATGCGCGTCGACATCTTTCCCACGCTAGGCGAGCGCGCGATCTACGTTGCACAGCCCTATAGCGGAATGGACCCCGCCCAAATGGAAGGGTTCCTGAATTACTACTTCGAGTATCACTTCCTATACATCACTGGCATTCAGTACATCGAGAGCAGGAATATTCAAGGCGCCTCGCTGATGAAGCTGGTGTTTCAGCCGGATACCGACATGGCAGATGCAATGGCGCAGACGGTCGGGTACGTCAACCGGGCCCGTTCCTTCATGCCGCCTGGAACAGTACCGCCGTTCATCACTCGATTCGATGCGGGAAGCGTACCGGTTGGGCAGTTGACTTTTGTTGGCCCAAACCGCACGCAGGCGGAGATCCAAAATCTCGCGCTCAATCGGGTGCGCCCGGTGTTCGCGACTTTGCCGGGCGTATCAGCGCCGCCTCCCTTTGGAGGCAATCAGCGCACGATTGTCATTACGCTCAACCCGGACAAGCTGCGCGAGTACCAGATCTCGCCGGATGAAGCCACGGTTGCGGTAAATAAAGCCACGCTCATAATGCCGTCCGGGAACGTGCGTATGGGTAACCTTAATCTGTTTGCTACCAGCAACGCAACTCTCGGCGGCGATCTAGACGCTTTGTTGGCCACTCCGATCCGCCCCGTAGCTGGACCTACCGTTTACCTGCGTGATATCGGCACGATTGCAGATTCAACGGATATCCTGACCGCTTACGCACACGTAAATGGCCGCCGTACCGTCTACATCCCGGTCACTAAGCGCGCCAACGCTTCCACCCTTTCCGTCATCGACGAGATCAAGGCAGCCATACCGGACTTGAAGAAGCTCGTTCCGCCCGACATCGACATTCGGCTCGACTTCGACCAATCGCCCTACGTAACGAATTCGCTCAAAGGATTGCTCTTCGAAGCGGTATTGGGCGCTGTCCTGACTGGCGTGATGGTGCTCCTGTTTCTGCGTGACTGGCGCAGCGCGATTATCGTCGTGGTCAATATTCCGGTTGCCATTCTCAGCTCCGTGGTGTTCCTGTGGGCTGCCGGGCAGACGATCAACATCATGACGCTCGGCGGATTGGCGCTGGCCGTGGGTGTGCTGGTTGACGAATCTACGGTCGAGATAGAAAATCTGCATGCGCACATGGCTTCCGGCGTTCCGCGCGCCCGAGCCGTCGTGGAAGCAACCCGGCTGACGGTGGTTCCGCGGTTACTCTCGATGCTATGCATTTTGGCCGTTTTCCTGCCATCGTTCTTTCTGGCGGGCGTGGGGCGGCAATTATTCGTGCCACTTTCACTTGCGGTCGCGTTTGCGATGATCGCATCGTTTCTTCTCTCCAGCAGCCTGGTTCCTGTTCTGTCCGCCTGGATCATGAAGGAGAAGCGGGAAGGGGAAGAAAAGGCCGGGCTGCTTGGCAGGCTTCATGCCGGGTACACCCGCTACCTGAATGCCACGCTGCGTTTTCGGTGGCCGCTGGTGATCGCCTATCTCGCGCTTTCGACCCTATTCGTCTGGATCGTTTTGCCGCGCATGGGAACGGAAATCTTTCCCGACGTGAAAGCACCGCTTCTGCAGATTCGGCTGCGCGCTCCAACAGGAACGCGTATCGAACAAACGGAGCCGCTGATTCTGAAGGCGATCAATATCATCAAGCAAACGGTAGGTTACGGCAAGGTTACAATTACTAGCGATTACGTAGGAACTCAGCCTGCCAGCTATCCAGTGGATCTGATTTATCTATTCACCGCGGGCCCGCAGGAAGCCGTGGTCCGGGTCGCCTTGCAGGAAGGGGTGAAGGGAGATGAGGCGTTACGCGAGCGCATCCGTTCGGCACTTCGCACATCACTCCCTGAGATGCAGGTCTCGTTCGAAGCCGGAGACATCATCAGCCAAGTGATGAGTTTTGGCTCGCCGACGCCTGTGAATATAGCTGTGCAAGGTCCGGCTCTGGACGACGACTATGCCTTTGCCCAGAAGCTGCAGGCGGAATTGAAGAAGCTGCCATTTCTTCGAGATTTGCAGTTTGCGCAGGCAATGGATTATCCGACCGTGCACGCGGATATCGATCGCAACCGCGCGGGGCAGTTTGGATTGACTATGACAAACATTGCGCAATCCTATGTAGCGGCCACATCCTCGTCTCGCTTCACGACCCCAAATTACTGGCGGGATCCAAAGTCCGGTAACGCGTTTCAAATCCAGGTGGAATATCCGCAACAACGCATGCAGAATTTGCCGGACGTGCGATCCATGCCAGTCATGATGCCGGGCCAGAGCCAGCCGTATCTCGGCGACATCGCTACGATCACGACTCCTAAAATGGCCGGGGAAATCGATCGCTATAACGGGCAGCGGGTGATTACGTTAACCGCTAATTTGCATGATGTGCCGTTAGGGAATGCAATTGCACCAATTCAGCAGGCGTTACAAAGGGTGGGCAATCCGCCGCGCGGCGTCAGCGTTCACATGCGCGGTGAGGCTCCTGGATTAGAACAGACATTGCGTGGATTGCGGATCGGCCTGCTGCTTGCAATTATGGTGATCTTTCTTTTGCTGGCCGCCAATTTCCAATCTTTTCGCCTCTCGCTCGCCGTAATTCTGACGACACCCGCTGTGCTCTGCGGAGTTTTGATCATGCTCTGGATCACTGGAACAACCCTGAACGTGCAGTCCTCCATCGGGGCCATCATGGCGATCGGAATCGCGGTCGCCAACTCGATTTTGCTGCTTTCCTTCGCCGAGCGCAGCCGTTTGGAGCAGCATCGATCTTCGTTCCAAGCCGCCCAGGAAGGCGCAACCAGCCGTTTGCGGGCCATTCTGATGACAGCTAGCGCGATGATCTTTGGCATGCTGCCGATGGCGCTCGGCTTCGGCGAGGGCGGCAATCAAACCGCTCCCCTGGGCCGCGCCGTTATCGGAGGGCTGCTGCTTTCAACCTTCGCCACTCTTACGTTTCTGCCGGCCATTTACTCCATCCTGCAACAGAAAGCTTCTATGCACTCGCCCTCCTTGAACCCTGACGATCCTTCCAGCCGTTACTATGAACAGCCGCAGCAATTCTAAATTCATCACCGCTGTCATACCTGTCCTGTTAATCGCGCACCTGCCGCTGGCCGCTCAATCGGTGAAGCTTGTAAAAGTCGTTTCCAAGAGGGTCGCACGCACTGCGGAACTGCCGGGCGAGTTTTACCCCTTCCTCAGCGTGCAACTCCATGCCAAGGTTCCCAGCTACGTGGAAAAGGTGCTGGTTGATCGCGGAAGCTTCGTCAAACAGGGAGAGTTGCTCCTGCAGTTAAGTGCCCCGGAAATGGTGGCGCGCATCGCCCAGGCCCAGGCGCAGTTAGCGTCCGCTGAATCGGATGAAGCCCAGTCGGAAGCCCAGCTCGCGGCTGCGCAGAGTACTTTTTCACGCCTTAAAGAGGCATCAAAAACACCGGGCGCCGTCGCGGAAAACGACATCATTCAGGCAAAGCAGCAGAACGAAGCGGCACAAGCATTAGTTCGCTCTCGGCAGAGAACGGTCGAAGCGCTCAGAGGCAATCTGAAATCGCAGCAGGATTTAGGCGCTTACCTGCGCGTGACGGCGTCCTTCGATGGCGTGATCTCCAATCGCTATGTGCATCCGGGAGCGCTGGTAGGTCCAGGGTCCGATGTGCCGCTGCTACAGCTTGATCAGATCTCGCGTTTGCGGCTAGCCGTTGCCGTGCCTGAATCCGATGTGGCAGGTTTGGTGAAAGGAGCCAAAGTGGATTTCAAGGTGCCGGCTTATCCAGATCGCGCGTTCTCCGGAACCATCGCGCGTCCTGCCTACGCTCTGGACATGAAAACGCGCACTATGCCGGTTGAACTGGATGTAGTGAATTCGCAAAGGCTACTTGCACCCGGCATGTACCCGTCTGTTCAATGGCCCATTGAGCGACCGGACGCCTCGCTCCTGGTCCCGGCCACGAGCGTAGTGGCGACCACGGAACGAGTATTCGTGATCCGCGATAACAGCGGCCGCGCGGAATGGGTAGATGTGCGGCGCGGGCCTGAAGCCGGAAACCTCGTAGAGGTTTATGGGGATCTTAAGGCCGGCGAGCAGATCGTCGAGCGCGGAACGGATGAGATTCGTGACGGCTCCGAATTGAAACGCAGCAAGCAATAGCCGGGAGATGCTTCATTGCCGATTGCTCAGCGGTCACATTTTTGTGCTGTCAACACGCGCCGAATCCGGCAACATCCTCCAACGGAATGCCCGAAGAACACAGCGGGCATGCTGACGCAGTCCACAAGGTGTTGGGAACAGCGGCCATGCTCTCGAGCGCCACGTGCTCACTGCTGGCAAATTCTTGCGGCGCCGTTCCTAGCACCAGGAGCGCACCGATACCAACTATTCTGGCCCCGCAGTTCTGCAGGTCATCGAATGTGCCGCGCACTGCCGAGCCTGCATTGACTACGTTGTTGATTATTGCGACACGCTTTTGATGAACGCTACTGCGAAGAGCGCGGGCCGTATGCATAACAATCCGAGGTCAAGCCAAAGATGGCCGTGGTGGCCAGATTCCAACAGAAAGTGGCCTTTTCTGGCTTCTACTAGATCAAGTACATCTTCCCGCACGCATTCCTCTCATTTCCATGCCACCAGCAACCAAGACCGCTTGATTCGTCCCTGGAGGGTGGGCTTTCGCCCGCTTGGAGCTTTAGCTCCATTTCTTGGTACGACAGCCAGAGCCCTCCGCTTCGTTACAATAAGGGTACGGAAACATCAGCTAGCACGAGGCCGAGACTTTCCCCTCTCACCCGTACTCCCGCTCCCGCAATCTTCCGTACTTACACTTACCGAAATGCCGCAAGCCAAAGACCCCTCGTTGGGAATTAATAGCTGGTTAGAAGACGAGCTCTATCATCAGTACCAGTTCGATCGGAAGAGTGTCGACGAAAGCTGGACTCATCTGTTCGGAGATGCAGGGCAAAATGGCGCCCTTCTAAACAGCGATGCGCCTGTGGCCGGGCAGCAATCTTCGCATGTCACCGCGACTGCTCTTGCCGAACCTCCTCAAGCGGAAACTCCCTTCGGTCCGAACGTGCCGCGGCAGGAGCCTCCTACCGTCATTCCGCCGGAGCGGGAACCTCCCGCACAGGTTCCACCAGAGCGCGAGCCGCCAGTGCCCATGCCGCCTCCCGAACGCGAGCCAGCCCCGCCTGAACCGCCGCGTGTCGAGCCGCCCCAGCCTTCACCCGTTCCTCAGGAGCGCACAGGCCTCGGGTCCGTTGTGCGCGAGTTTCGCCAAGAGATAGTTCCAGCTTCTACGCCTACCGCTCCGGCTCCATCTGAAACAAAAACAGTCGGTGCACCCCTCGGTGTAAATGATCAGTTGGTTCCGCTGCGTGGTGTCGCCGCCCGCATCGCGGAAAACATGGCCGCCAGCCTGTCGATTCCGGTCGCCACGTCGCAGCGCCAGATTCCAGTGCGCGTCATTGAGGAAAACCGCAACATCATCAATAAGCGCCGAGCGCTGCAGGGCCGCGGAAAGCTCAGCTTTACCCACCTGATTGCCTGGGCCATCGTCAAATCCATCAAATCGAATCCAGCCCTCAATCACGCTTTCGCCGAAAACGGCGGTGAGTTGTTTCGCGTCGTTCACAACCAGGTAAACATCGGCCTTGCAATCGATGTCGCCGGCAAAGATGGCTCGCGCTCGCTCAAAGTTCCCAACATTAAGAATGCGGACGGCATGAATTTTGCCCAGTTCGTCGCCGCTTACGATGACATCGTCGCCCGGGCCCGCTCGAACAAACTACAGGTCGGCGATTTCCAGGGAACCACCCTCTCGCTCACCAATCCCGGCACCATCGGAACGGTCGGTTCCATTCCGCGCCTTATGCCGGGCCAGGGCGCTATCGTCGCTACCGGCGCCATCGATTACCCGGCGGAATTCGCCGCCGCCAGCGAAGAGACTAAGGCTCTGCTCGGCCTCAGCAAAGTCCTCACCGTCACCTGCACCTACGATCACCGCATTATTCAAGGCGCTGAGTCGGGCGCATTCCTGGCCAAACTGCAGCAGTTGCTGCTCGGTGACGATGCATTTTACGAAGCCATCTTCCGCGATCTCAAAATCCCCTACATGCCCGTCCGCTGGCAATCTGACCAGCAGATTACACCCGGCCGCTTCGGCACTGGCCCGACAAATACCGACGTCGCCAAAGAAGCAGCGGTTATTCAGCTCATCAACTCCTATAGAATCCGCGGGCATCTCTTAGCCAACATCAATCCTCTCGGCAACGATCCGGCTTATCATCCCGAGCTCGACCCCGCCAGCTACGGCCTTTCTCTCTGGGATTTGGACCGCCCTTTCCTGGCCGGTGCCATCAAAGCTCCGAGTGGAGCGATCGCGTCCTATATGCAGCCTTACGAAACGCTGCGCGAAATCCTGGACCGCTTGCGCTCTACCTACTGCGGTTCGATCGGGATCGAATACATGCACATCCAGAATCCGCAGCAGAAGCAGTGGCTTCAGGACCGCATGGAGAGCACCATGAATGCCTGGCAGCTCGACGATTCAGTGCGCCGTCGCATCCTTAACCGCTTGCTGCAGGCCGAAGAGTTCGAGCACTTTCTGCAGACTCGCTTTGTCGGCCAGAAGCGCTATGGCCTCGAAGGCTTGGAGAGCACAATCGTTGCGCTCGATGAGATCCTCGAGCGGAGTGCCAATGAAAACGTCCATGAAGCGGTCATCGGCATGGCTCATCGCGGACGGCTCAACGTTCTCGCCAATGTAGTCGGCAAGTCAATGACGCAAGTCTTTTCGGAATTCGAAGGCGAGCCCGATCCGGACAGTGTCCAGGGTTCTGGTGACGTGAAATACCATCTCGGCGCCAGCGGGATCCACCGTTCTACGCAAGGCAAAGAAATCCTGGTTTCCGTGGCTTTCAATCCAAGCCATCTCGAAGCCGTCGATCCCGTTGTCGAGGGTCTGGTTCGTCCCAAGCAGGACCGCATCGGCGACGACAAGCGCGAAAGAGTGTTGCCCATTTTGATTCACGGCGACGCTGCGCTTATCGGTCAAGGCGTTGTAGCCGAAGTGTTGCAGATGTCGCAGCTCGATGGCTTTACCACTGGCGGGACCATTCACGTCGTCACCAACAACCAGATTGGCTTCACCACGAATCCGCTTGATGGCCGCAGCAGTATTTATTGCACCGATATCGCGCTATCGGTTCAGGCGCCTATCTTTCATGTCAATGCCGACGATCCCGAAGCTTGTCTGCGCGTCGCCCAACTCGCCTACGATTTCCGCCAGCGTTTCAAGCACGATGTCGTGCTCGATCTGATCGGTTACCGGCGTCAGGGACACAACGAGGCCGACGATCCGAGCTATACCCAGCCGGTGATGTATCGCAAAATCAAGAACACGCCTACCGTCTCCACGCAATATGCCGAGCGGCTGGTGCGCGAAAAGTTTGTCGATGCGGAACAGGTCGGCAGCTTGCGTTCCCAGGTCCGCAACCGGCTCAATCAGACCTACGACGAATCGAAGAAGCACCGCGAGGAATTCACCATCGAAGAGTTCGCGGAAGCACCCGTCGAAGAAGTGATGCAGCCGAGCCCGTCAACCGCCGCCGATTACAACACACTGGTCAAAGTCGTCGAGAAATGCACCACGCTGCCCGAGGACTTCAATCTTCATCCGAAGCTTAAATCTTTGCTTGATCGCCGCCGTGAAGTTTTGCGCGGCGCGCCCATCGATTGGGGTTTTGCCGAGACGCTGGCATTTGGCAGCCTGGTGCTCGAAGGCACTCCCGTTCGCCTCAGCGGCGAGGATGTCACGCGCGGTACCTTCACCCAGCGCCACCTGGAGTTCAACGATTATGAAACCGCCGAAGCGTACTGCCCGCTGAAACATCTCGATCCCAGGCAAGCCAAATTCGAGGCCGTGGATAGCCTGTTGAGCGAATACGCCGTAATGGGATTCGAGTTCGGTTACAGTGTTGCCGATCCTCTTACCCTAGTCATCTGGGAGGCGCAGTTCGGGGATTTCGTCAACGGCGCCCAGATTATCATCGATCAGTTCGTTGTCTCAGCGGAATCGAAATGGAATCAGCCGAGCGGCCTCGTGCTGCTGCTCCCCCACGGGCTCGAGGGTCAAGGGCCGGAGCACTCGAGCGCCCGCATCGAGCGCTTCCTGCAGCTCTGCGCTGAAAATAACATGCAGGTCGTGAACTGCACTACTCCGGCTCAATACTTTCATCTCTTGCGGCGCCAAATGCACTGTGGCGCGGACCGCCGCGGCTTGCGCAAGCCGCTGATCGTCTTTACGCCGAAGTCTCTGCTGCGCTATTCCAAAGCGGCCTCGCGCCTGGAAGAGTTGACCAGCGGAGCGTTCCAGGAAGTGATCGGAGACCCGCAGTATGTCGGCAGCCTGGTCCGCCGCATTCTGCTCTGCTCGGGTAAAGTCTATTACGACCTCGTCAACAAGCGCGAGGAACTTGGCCGCAGCGACATCGCCATTATCCGTTTAGAGCAGCTCTATCCCTTCCCGCTGCAGCGCCTGACCGATATTCTGCGCAGATATCCGGACGCAGCCGAGCTCTTTTGGGTTCAGGAAGAGCCGGAAAACATGGGTGCCTGGTACTTCGTCGAAGAGCAGATGCAGTCGATCATTAATCCCGGCGGACATGGCCGGCAGCTGCGTTATATCGGTCGGCCAACTGCTGCCAGTCCCGCCGCCGGCGCTCACAAAGTACACGCCGATCAGCAATCCGGTTTGGTTAATGAGGCGTTTGCCGTCACCCCCGCCGTGGTCAGGAAGGCGCGTCGCCTCGTCCGCAAGAAACGCTAATTGGGAACGGCGTTCGCGTTCTGCCTAGAAAATAAATTTCATGCCGAGCTGCAGGATACGCGGAAGGTGCGCGGCCGTTGGGCGCAGGAAGACTCCGTTATCGGAACATTGGCCGCTGCAGCTGATTGTATAGTCGTTCGAATTGCTTCCGCCGTTGTTCAACGGCTGCCATTGCGTGTGATTGAAGATATTGAATGCTTCAGCCCTGAATTCGATGGATCGGGTCTCACTGCGAAGCGGGAAGTGCTTGAAGAGGCCCATATCGAAGTTGGTACGCGAAGGACTATTGAGGACGTTGCGTCCGCCGTTACCGAAAGTCAGCCCGGTAGGTTCGCTGAACGCTGCTGGATTGAAAAGAAGCGGCCCGGCTCCGATCACTTGTGTATTATTGACCGCCGTGCGCGGGTTACCTATCACGTCAAGATAGGAACCGCTTCCCAGATTGTTAGCCACGCCGGCATTGTCTCCAATATTTGCGTTAACAACGGTAAATGGCGTGCCAGTCTCAGAGGTCATCAAACCCGACCATTGCCAACCGCCTAAAATCGTGTGCAGGACACCCGCCCTCGTAAAGAACGGGAGGTCGTACACGTAGCTAATGGTCAGGAGTTGGCGCTGGTCGAAGTTGGAGCTCGCGCGATTCGAAGCCAGGTCGTACGAATTTACGAACGTGTTATCGCCCCTATCAGAGAAGTCATCGATCGAATGGCTCCAGGTATAGGCCAGACTTAAATTCAAGCGGCCCACCGTGCGGCGAGCCGATACCTGTAGCGCATTGTAGATCGAGTTCGCTTGATCTTCCAGGAGAGTAATGTTGCCATAACCCTGATAGGGGCGGAAAAAGTTGGGGTTGGCGCCGCATGCCACCTGAAGGTTGTTCGCCGCTTGACCCGTAACCGGAGTACCGTTCACCACGCCCCCGCAGTCTGTCGCGGTATTGATCAACTGCCCGGGAAGATATGGATTTTGCGACGCGGGCGTAGGATAGAGCTGGTTGATGTCCCGTTGGTCAGTAAGATGGGTGCCCTTACTGCCCGCATAGGCAACAGTCAGAAGAGTGTGGCTGGGCAACTCCCGCTGTACACTGAAATTCCACTGCTGCACATACGGCCAGATAGCTTTGGTCGGCAGAGAGATCGCATTCAATGGTCCTGGGGGCGCGACGCCACCAGTGGAGATCCCGGTGTAAGTGGGAATATTGAAGACGGAAGAATTCTGGACGAGCGGCGGACTGCCTTCGAGCGACTCGGTGTTGGCTTCGTTGCCATTGGTGTGCTCAAAGAAAATACCGTAGCCACCGCGAATAGATGTCTTGCCGTCACCGACAGGATCGTAGGCGAATCCTACACGCGGGGCAGGGTTGAAGAGATGCCCGGACAAACAGCCGGCCGGGATACCGGGGGCTCCGCACTGCACCAATCCGGCGAACTGGTTGCCTACTACGTTGCCGTTTCCATCGAGCGAGATTTGGCTCGGATTATAGGCGCTGGGCTCGAACGCATAGGCTTGTTTGTATTTCTCGCGGTAAGTGCCGAAGAGGCTGATACGCAGACCGAGGTTGACCGTCAGCTTACTCGATACGTGCCAGTCATCCTGCAGATACGGCTCGAAGATCTTGTACCGGTTGTAATACTTGAGTAGCTGGTTCGTTTGATCGAAGCTGGAGATCCGGCCGACTAAGAAATCGGCGAAGCCGTTACCGGTGCTGATGGAGCTGTTGGTTCCGTTAAACGTTAGCGTTCCCTGTACATCCTGGAAGTTCGAGTTTTCCTCGTTTTTCTGGGCAGCGATGAAAAGAGCGCCGAAAAGCAAGTTGTGACTGCCCCAGATTTTAGTTAGGTTGTCTTTGTAGGTGTACGTGGGATTGGAATTAGTCCAGGGGAAGTAACCGGTCGGAGCATTGATCTGCCCACCGCCGTATTCCGCGGTATTTGTGATCGAGATGTTTGGCAGCAAGCCGCGGAAACCGTTATTGAAGATACCGGGCATATCAAAGCTGCTGGGCCGTTGTACCGGGCCGATTGCGTTCAGGGTGATGTGATCGGTAGTGTAACTGAAAACAAACTCGTTGAGCAGCGTGGGTGAGACGGTGGACGTCAGATTCGCCACCATGCTGACCCCCGGCCCAACAAAGCTGGTTTGAACGGTCGGGAAACTACCGGTCAGGTTTCCCCAAAGAGGGGTGGGCGTCACGGTGTTCCAGGAATCGTCAATGAACCGATAAAACAAGCGCTCCTTATCCGAGAAGTTCTCGTCGACACGCACGAGTTCCTCGCGCCAGTTGGTCTGTTGAGCCGGTGCCGCGTTGTAGAACGAACTTGCCCCCGAGCCGCTATTCGGCGCCGGGATCAGCGGGAGCATAGCTTGTGCTTGCGGCGAAACGGGGACGGTATTGTTCGGAAATGGCGCTCCGGTAGTTGGATCGACTGGACAGCTCGGACCCGGGCAAGCATCATTGAAGTTGCCGGCGCGCTCTTCGTTCGAAGGAACCTGCTGATTGAACGTCTGCCCCGGTACCAGGTCCTTTCGCCACTCCTGGGAGTAAAAGAAAAAGGTCTTCTGCCGGCTGGTGTTGTACAGCTTCGGGATAAAAACTGGACCTCCGATGGTGAAGCCGTAATCGTTCTTCTTGTAGACCGGACGGGTGGGCTGAAAGAAATTACGCGCGTTGAAATCCTCGTTGCGCACGAATTCGAACACGTCGCCGTGGAAGTCTTTGGTGCCTGATTTTGTAACCGTCTCGATGGTGGCGGATCCGTTCCGGCCGTATTGCGCGCCGTAGTTCGAAGTCAGGACTTTGACTTCAGCTATTGCGTCGGGGTTCGGATAAGAGTTTAATGTAGCGTTGCTGCCGTTATCCATGTTGTCACCGCCATCGAGTTCCCAGTTGTTGTATTCGGTCCGCCCTCCGTTCACGCTGAACGATACGTTGCCATACACTCCGACAGTGCCTTCATCCTGGCCGGTTTGGTTACTCACACCTGGGGAAAGCCCAATCAATTGCGTGAAGTTTCTTCCGTTCAAGACTAATTGGCCGATTTGCTTATTGGTGATAATCGACGATAACTCGGAAGATTCGGTCTGCACCTGGGCTACGTTCTCGCCAGCTACCGTAACCTCAGTACTGGTTTGTCCCAGTACGAGGGACGCGTCAGCGCGCGCCTTTTCCGCTACACGCAATACCAGATCCTTAATCTCGTATTGCTGAAAGCCCTGTGCCTTCACGTTTATGCTGTACGTGCCGGCCGGCAGGCCAGGAACAAGGTAATCACCGCTTCCGTTCGTGGTGACAGTCCGGACAAACCCCTGCTGATTACTGGTAATGCTCACGGTGGCGTTCGGCACCACCGCGCCGCTCGCATCGTGGACTGAGCCAGCGATCGAACCTTCCTGTGCCCAGCAGGCACCCGCAGCCAAACTCATGGCTACGAAAATGATAGACAAAAACCTTGTGATTGGCCCCATAAACCTCTTCCCTGGAAGCGCCGCTGCACGCAAACGTTTGCGGCCTGAGCATTCCTACGTGCTTAGAACTATAAAGGGAGGTGCGCTTCCTGTCAAGCGAAAAGCTTTGACACGGGGAGTTTTTCGGTCCTATACTGGTCGGGACCTTGCAGACTAGCAAACGTTTGCGTCTCCTAGGCGCGCGACAGTGTTCGGAATTGAGGCGCCATGTCCGTGTTGATGAATGACGTCGCTAAGAAGGCAGGCGTCTCGATAACAACTGTCTCGCACGTCTTGAATGAGACGCGGCCGGTTGCCGAGAAGACCCGCGCTCGCGTGCTCCGGGCGGCAGCCGATTTGAATTATTACAAGAACACATCTGCTCGTTTGCTGGTACGGGGCCAGAGCGACCTGCTTGGCCTGATCATTTCGGATATCGAAAATCCATTTTTCCCGGAATTGATCAAGAGCTTCGAAAAGGCCTGTGCTGCCGAGCGCATGGAGGTTCTGCTTTGCGCCACCAACTACGACCCCACGCAAGCCGAAGCTGCTTTGCGCCGCATGCTCGAGAACCGCGTTCGTGGCGTGGCGGTAATGACTTCACAGTTCGATCAAGAACTGGAAGCGCAGCTAACCGGGAAAGCTGTTCCGCTGGTTCTTTTGGGCTCTCCGCCCGCGCGGAAATACCGCAGCAATATTGCAATTAATTACCAGAAAGGCCTTTCCGAGGCGATTCGTTATCTCTACCAACTCGGTCATCGTGACATGGCATTAGCGACTGGTCCGCAGGATCAAGTCTCGGCAATAGCCTTCAAGGAAGCCGCTGTGGCGGAAATGAGGAAGTTAAGGCTTAAGCCGTTCTGTGTGTTCGAAGGCGATCACCGGCCGGAGAGCGGCGCTAAGGCCGCTAGAGAATTGCTCGGCCGGACGCCGCGGCCGACGGCAATTCTTTGCGGTAATGACAGAATGGCAATCGGCGCATTAGGCGCAGCGGAAGACCTCGGGTTCAGAGTGCCGGAAGACTTCTCAATCATCGGGGCTGATGACGTGTGGATGACCAGGTATTGTCACCCCCCCTTAACGACCATTCGCATTCCGCGTGATCTACTGGGGCAACTGGCTTTCGACGTCCTGATGAAGATGCTGCGTTCGAAAAGAAAACAGGGGAGCGAACATGTGTTGGATACAGAATTGGTAGCGCGGCGTTCTACCGGCGAAGCTGTCAGCAGCGAAATGCTAATAAGAGAAACTATCGCTACGAGGATAAATGCCTGACCAGGGAAAAGTAAAGGTTGGGATCATCGGATCCCAGTTCGAGGCTGATATTCATGCAGCCTCTTTTCAACTCATGCCGGAGGAGGCGGAGGTGGTTGCAATCGCTTCGCCGACACCGGGGCATGCAGAAAAACTCGCGAAGAAATACGGTATTCCGCGCGTGTTTCTCGACTACCGCGAAATGCTGAAGGAAGCTGATATCGAGATGGTGACCATCACGGCTCCAAACCGCTTGCATGCTCAAATGACGGTCGATATCGCCAACGCCGGCAAGCATGTCGTTTGTGAAAAGCCGCTCTGTATGACACTGGCCGAAGCCGATGAGATGATCGACACCTGCCAGCGCAAAGGCGTCATGCTGGGCTACGCCGAAGAGCTGTTCTTTACGCCTAAGTACGTCAAGGCGAAAGAAATGGCGGATCAGGGTGGATTCGGCAAAGTTCACCTGGTGAAGCAAAGCGAGAAGCACTTCGGTCCGCATAGCCCGTGGTTTTGGGATATGGAACAAGCCGGCGGCGGCGCCATGATGGACCTGGGGTGCCACGGCATCGCATTCTGTTACTGGTTCCTCGGGCGGCCTGCGATCAAAACCGTTTATGCGCAACTTGGAACGTACGTGCATGCAGCTAAGACCAAGGGAGATGATGAAGGTCTGTGCGTTCTCGAGTTTGAGAATGGCGCGGTCGGCATGGTCGAATGCAGTTGGGCGAAACGCGGCGGCATGACGGATCGCACGGAGATCTTCGGCGAAGGGGGAGTGACCTACGCCGATCTGCACATGGGCAACGCGCTGCCCACGTACAGCGAATACGGCTTCGGCTATGCGGTGGAGAAAGCTCCGACCACCAACGGCTGGAGTTGGCCCGTGTTCGAGGAGCACTGGAATTATGGCATCCCGCAGGAGATGCGGCATTTCGCACGCGTAGTCCGGGGCAAAGAGACGTTGCAGGCCTCGGGCGAAGATGGCAAAGTAGTGATGCAGGCGCTTTATGCAGCCTACGCTTCGGCCGGCACGGGACAGAAAATCAAAATCCCATATACGCCCAAAACCAGCAAACCGATCGAGGAGTGGTTGGGGAAAAAGCTCAAGTGAGCACGCCGCTGCTCGAAAATATTCTCAATCAGCCGCAAGCCCTGGCAGCAGTTGGAGACCATCAGTTTGAAGCCGGCCGTGCAGCGCTCGAGCAAGCCGCCGCACTGCTGCGTTCGAAAAAGCGGGTGATCCTGAGCGGTATGGGCGCATCGCTCTTTGCCTGCCAGGCGCTCCCTTATGAGTTCGCCCGGCTTGGCATCGATGCAGTCGCGATCGAAACGGCCGAGTTGCTCTACTTCACACCGGCTACAATCGATGGCGACACCGCGATCGTACTCGTCTCGCGCTCAGGAGAAAGTGTCGAAATCACGAAGGCGGTCCCGCTGTTACGCGAGCGCGGAGCGGCGATCGTCGGCATTGTCAACGTTCCCGGCAGCGCGCTCGCCCAAAGCGCGGATGTTCCGCTGGTCATCGGCAGCCCGCCCGACCAGATGGTCGCCGTCCAAACTTACACCGGCACGGTTGCTCTGCTCGCTCTGCTTAGCGCGGCAATCGCGGGAGAGATCGAGGATGCGCGCGAAGAATTGGCCGCCACGGTCGAGTGGGTGAAAGGGATCCTCTCGCGGCAGGTTCACTCGCGCACTTCCTGGGACGAACTCCTCAATACCCGCGCGCCGCTCTACATCCTCGGTCGCGGTCCTTCGCTCGGCTCGGTAGCGGAAGGCGTGCTGCTCATGCATGAGACGGCGAAAGCGCCCGCGATCGGTATGTCCGTTGCACAGTTCCGGCACGGGCCGGTTGAAGTTGTCGACGAGCGGTTCCGGGCGGTGATTCTGGGCACGAGGTCCGAAACCGGCGCTCTCGATCAGAGCCTGATCCATGATTTGATCAATATGGGCGCGAATGGAATGGTGATCGTAGCGCACGGCATTCCCGAGCGCTTCATCCCCATCGCGGAGGTCGTGCAACTCCAGCTTGGCGCGTACCGTAAGGCGGAACTGAACGGCGTGCGGCCGGGCGAATTTCGTTGGGCTCCGCTCGTGACCAAATCGGAAACTGGCTTCGGGCTCAGTGCATGAGCGATGTTCTGTGTCTAGATATCGGGGGCACATCCACCAAAGCAGCCGTGCGCCGTGCTTCCGGCGAATTAGGTGGCGTGCATTCGATCCCAACCAGGCCGGATGTGGAAACATATTTCTCAAGCTTGGTTGACTTGATCGAACAGACCCACGCCGGGACTCGGCAGATGGGCATCGCGGTAGCTGGTTTTCTCGACACCGATAGGACCCAGCTTGTCTACAACTCGAATCTTTCGTGGCTTGAAAAGTTTCCCCTGCGCCAGCGCTTGAGCGAACGGTTTCCGGATCTCGCGATTGAGCTCGAGGTGGATTCGAATGCCGCCACCATGGCCGAATATCAGCTTGGCTCAGGACAAGGCAGTAGCCGTTTTCTGTGCATTACGTCGGGCACCGGTTTGGGTGTAGGGATGGCTATCGATGGTGTTCCGGTCCGCTTTGCCTATGGATGCCTCGGCGATATCGGGCACGTGATCGTCCTCCGCGACGGCCCGCTCTGCACGTGCGGTGGCAGAGGATGCGCTGAGATCATGGTTTCAGCACCTGCGCTTGCGAACCGATACGGAGAGATGATTGGCCGCACAGAAGGAGTCAGCTTGCGTAATGTGATCGAGGCCGCGCAAGCCGGTGACTCGAGCGCACAATCCGTTCTCAAAGAAGCTGGCGAGTGGCTGGGAGTTGCTATCGCATCCATGGCCAATACTTTTTTCCCGGACCACATCGCGATTGCCGGAGGATTATCTGCGGGCGGCGAGTTTGTACTGCAACCAGCTGAGCGAGTGTTTCGCGAGTCGGCATGTGTGCTCGCGCGCTCAACGGCCACGTTCACGCCGGCTACGCTCGGGTCGATGGCGACACTGATCGGCGCGGCATGGCCATTCTGGCAAAAGAAAGAGGCTTGAAGAAGTGGCAAATCAATCGCCGGATCGCCGCCATGTATTGGAGATGCTTGCCAGGGCCGCGGCCGCCAGTCAGTTCCCGGGATTCAACCGGTGGCTTTTCGCCGGCCAGCACGAACATACGGCGAGCGCCAGAGTGCAACCCAGACCGGCTGATTACCACCTGCAATTTTTCACGCCCGCCGAATACCGCACCATCGACGTCGTAACCGAGCTCATCATTCCGCGAGATGAAAGCCCGGGAGCTCACGATGCGGGCGTCAGCGAATTCATCGACTTCATGGCCGCTCACGGCGAAGAAGAGCTACGAAGGCCTATGCGGGACGGACTCGCGTGGCTGAACGCAACAGCCAAAAAAAATCATGGAGAGCCATTCGTTGCTCTTACGCAGGATCAACAAACGTCGCTGCTCAAAAGCATCGCATACCGGGATCAAACTCTGCAGCCGGATCTGCAAGGCGAGTCGTTCTTTCAACTGATCAGGCGCTACACCGTAATGGGTTACTACACGAGCAGGGCCGGCCTCCAAGAACTCGATTTTCCAGGGCTTCGCCTTTACACGCATTCCCCCGAGTGCCCGCACAAAGATGATCCGGAGCACCGCCACTTACCCGCGGCAAAGTTCTAAATGCCAAAAGAAATCTATGACGTAATCGTAATCGGAACGGGCGCGGGGGGCGGCATGGCGATCCAAACGCTCTGCAAAGCTGGCGCAAAGGTCTGTGCGCTAAACGGCAGCCGGCGGCTTACTCCGAGCAAAGATTTTCGCAACCACCGGATGTCTTACGACATGCCGTTTCGCGGCTTTGGAGATCCCCAGAAGCGTGGAAAGTGGATCGGGTACATGGATAACGAGTACACGGAAGGCATCTGGGAACACGACATTGTGTTCACGACAGCACCCGGCACGGAATGGACATGGCGGCGCTGCTTTGCGGTGGGTGGCAAAACTAATTTCTGGGGCCGCTCTTCGGCGCGTTTCGGCGATATCGATTTCGGTGCGGCCAGCCGCGATGGATACGATGTCGACTGGCCCGTTACATACGAAGAGATTGCGCCTTACTACAGCCGCGTAGAGCGCGCGATCGGAGTCGCGAGCACGGTGCAGAACCGCCCGAGCAATCCGGATGGCGAGTATCTGCCGCCCATGAATTTCCGCTGCATCGACAAAATTCTCGAAAGCGGAGCGCGCAAAGTTAGCATTCCTTACCTGCCGGATCGCATTGCGCAACTCACGGTTCCGCTCAACGGGCATCCCGCCTGCCACTACTGCGCCAATTGCACGGAAGGCTGCGACATCGGCGCCTTCTTTTCGACGCCCTGGTTCTTCCTGCCCGAGGCAGAAAAAAGCGGGAACCTCGATCTCCGTACCAATGCGCTGGCCAAAAACATCATCACGGACAAGAACGGCCGGGCCGCAGGAGTTGCCTATATCGACCGCCTCACGAAACAGGAGATCGAAGTCTACGGCAAAACCGTCGTGGTGGCCGCTTCCTGCGTAGAGTCGGCGCGCATTCTGCTGAATTCGAAATCGCGGCATTGGCCGACCGGCATCGCGAACTCGAGCGAGCAGGCCGGGAAAAATTTGTGCGATCACCTGTATGGCACGACGGCACGTGGCTACTTGCCGCAGCTACTCGGTCAACCAAGTTTCCCGGACAACGTTTCGGCGAGCACAGTCGCGTGGCTGCCTCGCTGGCAGAACATCGAGAATCCGCGCGAGGAAAAGTTCATCCGCGGCTATTCGGTATATCCGGATGGAGGCTGCAGCGAGTTCCCGCACTACTTCAACGAAATCGCAGGATTCGGGCACGAATACAAGCGGGAGATCAAGCGCCGCTATCCCACTCCTGTAAGTTTTTATATTCAAGCGCCGACACAGCGGAGCGACGCGAACTACGTCGACATCGACCCTGCAGTGAAGGATGTGTACGGGATTCCTGCCGCCCGGCTCCACTTTGCGTGGGATCAGAACACGCTGCTGATGTGGGAACACGGCAAGCACGCCTGTGAACAACTGCTGCGTGCTAGTGGCGGCGAATATTTGGGCTCGGCCGATCAACCGGACATCCCGGGCACAAGTCTACATGAAACGGGCACCCTACGCATGGGTAACGATCCGAAAAGATTCGTAACGAATCGTTTCGGCCAGACGCACGATGTGCCCAATCTGTATATCTGCGACGCCAGCGTGTTTCCGAACTGCACGGACAAGACGACGACCATTTCCATACTCGCGTTTACCTTGCGGACTTCGGAGTACCTGCTTGCCAATTTGAGAAAGGGTTAGACTTGATGCACTGTTTAAAGCGCCGAGAGTTCCTGGGTCTATCGATAGGGATGGCGGCTCTACTCGGAGCGGACGAGCCCCGCGATAAGTTTCCGGTCGACGCTCGCGGGCGTCTGTCTGTCTCGACCTACCCCTTTCGCAAGCTGATTGCCACGCCTCATGCGGATGAGGATGAACCGGCTAAGCCCGGCATGAGTCTCGAACAGTTTGCGCAAACGATTCGCCCCAAGCTGCATGTGCCGGGAATCGAGCCCTGGAGTCATCATTTCAAGTCGACGGACGCGGATTACGTGCGCGGTTTACGGGACTCCTTCACCGCTGCCGGCTTACACGTCGTGAATATACCCGTCGACGTAAGCGCTCGGCTCTGCGGGACCTCAGAAGAGCGCGAAGCTGGTCTGGCTACCTATCGCAAGTGGGTCGATGCAGCCGTAATTTTGGGATCGCCAAGCATTCGCGTTCACCTGCCGCACGGAGAAAAGGGCGACGAGATCAAATGCGCCGTGAGCGGACTCAGAGCACTTTCAGAATATGGCGGGTCGAAAAACATCGTGATCAATCTTGAAAACGATGAGCCTGAGACCGAACAGCCGGAGCGAATCGCGAAAGTCATTAAGACAGTCAGCAGCCCCTTCCTCCGCGCTCTGCCGGATTTCTGCAATTCAATGCTGATCCACGACGATGAGAGCTACAACAATCAGGCCATGAGCATGCTCTTTCCGCTCGCGTTCAACATCAGCCACGTGAAAGACATGGAGCAAGACGGGAAGAAAGTTTACCGGGTAAATGTTAACCAGATTTTTGCCATCGCGAAAACTGCGGCTTATAAAGGTTACTTCTCAATGGAGTGGGAAGGTGTCGGCGATCCCTACGAAGGCACAGGCAAATTGATCGAAGCGAGCCTCAGGAATCTGGCGTAAGGACGCGAATATCGCTGAGGTTGCGGTAGTCTTCCGCGTAGTCGAGGCCATAGCCGACCACAAATTCATCCGGTATCTGGAAGCCGGTGTACTTCACCTCGACCGGCCGGATGCGCTTTTCGGGCTTGTCGAGTAAGGTTGCAACGGCCAGCGACTTGGGCTTGCGGTTTCCAAGCAGTTGCCTGAGGTAGGAAAGGGTCACGCCACTGTCGATGATGTCTTCGACGATCAAAACGTGGTGTCCCTCGATTGTGACATCCAAATCGCGCGTGAGTTTTACCTGCCCCGAGCTGGTCTTCTCGTTGCCATAGCTCGAGATACCCATGAACTCGATTCGCACGCTCAATTTTTTGAAAGCCCGCGCCAGATCTGCCACGAAAATAAAAGAGCCTTTTAGTACGGAAACCAGGTAGAGAGGCCCGGCAGGGTAATCGGCTTCGATCTCGGCGGCCAACTCCTTCACACGCTGTTGAATCTGGGCGGACGAGATCAGAATACGCGTGCCATCCACAGTCATTGCCTCACAATTTTAGCCTGCGCATCTCCTTGCCCAAGGTGTTACCCATTGCGATGAATCAAGAATATTTTGCAACAACTGACACTCTTTAGAAAAGAATGTACGCAAACACACGAATTGCGCTGCTAGGTCTGGCTGCTACTGCTCTGACCTGCTCCTCTACGCGAGCTGATTTCGTCACCACCGCCCAACCAATTTCGGCATATCAAAGCAGCACCACACTGCTGGACTTCACCGATCCCGACGGCACGTTGATCAGTGTACTTTCCGGCGGCGGCGAGACTCTCTCTTATGACAATCCGCTCGATGAGCAAACGGTTCCGGTCGGTTGGCACACTTGGGGCGGCCCGCTCGCGACGGAAACATCGACGCCGCGCGTAGGCTCCACGGACGGCTTTTCAGAACTGACCATCGGCTTGAGCAACCCGGCTAGCACATTCGGCCTCGAGATCGAACCGGACAACTTCAGCGCGGAAGAAATCATGGCGGGCTTTTATAGCGGATCGACACTGGCGGGCGTGATAGACCTATTTCCCAATGGCGATTCAGGCGCGCTTCTCTTTGACGCCTCGACCAGCACGGACCCTTTCACGAGTGTCGTGATTAATAACTTGGCGGGTGACGGGCTCGCGATTGCCGAGCAGCGCTTTACGCTGGCCCCAGTGCCCGAGCCTTCCAGTTTCTACCTGCTGGGATCTGCTCTGCTAGGCGCGCTGTTGTGGAGTAAGCGTTTTCGCCTGCGCTTTGGTGGTATCACATAGCATTATTCAACAAGCTCCAGAAGAGACGCCAACAGCTCCCGTTAACGATTGGCCAAAACCAAGCGCGTACTTCCTAACCCGATATGAATGTGCGGCGCAGTGGCGGCTCCGGCGAAGGCGCTTCGAAATGCCAGATAGGGAATCCGCAAATGCTCGAGCAATGCCCTCAACCAGAGGCCCTCCGTACTCTCCGGATTAATCGAAACGTCTACCCGGTTGCTATGGTCGAGACCCATTGAGCGGTGAACCATCGTCTGCCCTAGAGCGCTCACCGGCAGCGCTCTGTGAAACTTCCGTTCGAATTCGTCCGAGATGGTAGTCAGATCATTGATATTGAAAACGCCATTACCTTCGTAATGGATCATTACCTGGCTGAGACTGGCTCCGCTCCCGCCATAGGGCGCATGCTCCAGACGTCGTTCGACCGCCGCCATCTCCTTCAAATCGTCCAGTAATTTCGACCGGTTGCGTGCCAGCTCCAGAACTCTTTCCCGCGATTCGAGCTCCTGCTCGTACGAGTAAAACTCAGACTTCGCCAAAATCCCGGAGTCGACCAGGTTGCGCCGGTCCTGCACGATCTTTTGTTGCCGCTCCACTCTTCTGGTAGCTGCGGCCACCATCTCACTCGCTTGCCCGGGAGTCATCTCTTGTAGCCGTTTCGGTCCATAAAGCGTGTTCGCGAGCACCACCTGGTCTTCCGCGTCTGCCAGATGCTCTTCTGCTTGGCGTAACCGGATCTTTGGCAATGTCCCTTGCTCAACCAGGATCTTGACTTGAGCGACTTCGTCCTTAGCTCGCTCGAGTAGGCTATTAGCCAAAGCGTCGTAAGCCGGCGACAGCTGGGAAAACTCGCCGGATTGCGCCAGGGCGGGCACGAGACAGATATAGGGGAATGCAAAAAGCGCGACTCCCGACACCAGCCGCAGCCGGAACTTCTGCATTCATTGCCAGTTTAGTACCTCCAGCCCCAGGACAAACGCAGGGTTTCCCCCCGGGCCTCCCGATATAGTACGCTAACCGCAGGAGAGCCTTACGACTATTCAACCGCACCGATCTCTACCACTCCACCATCAGCCCGAAAACGAACGCAGCAACTGGCCTGCCGCTGTTCAGGCGGCCGAATCCAAAAAAGCCACTAATCTCCGCGTACTCGACCTCCGGGAGGTCACATCCTTCACTGACTTCTTTGTTATCTGTTCCGCCGGAAACCCCCGGCAAGGTCAAGCCATATGCGACGAAATTCACAGCCAGCTCAAAATACTTGGCGAACTTCCTGTCAGCATGGAAGGGTACGACCAGGCGGATTGGATCTTGATGGATTATGGCGATTTCCTCGTCCATGTATTCTCCGAAAGCGCACGTTCGTACTACGATCTCGAGCGGCTCTGGCGGCCCGCTAAGAACGTTATGCTTGAGGCGGCTGAGAGCATGTAGCTGGTTTCAGCCGGACCCTGTCAGTTACTCACGTTCGCGCTGAGAGTGATCGCATCTCGAAGGACCTGGAAAAAGAGCAGGCACTCTCAAAGATGAATGCGAATTGAGCGAACGAACTTCTTGTGACACTTTACGAGACACGAAAATCACTGGAGAAAGCGGAGAAACGGCCGTCCCTCAATGTGTGGTATTGGTTCTTGAGCAAGTTTGGAGCTTGATCGGCGCGGTTATCTTCGCCGACGGCACCCATTTTGGGCGTACGATCAACCCTGACTACTACAACAAAGAGGCTGTGGCTCAGATTTTCGAACTTCGCGCCGGTTTGGCCGCGGGCTGGAACCAGTGGGCAGCCAAAATCAACGCCATGTCTAACACGGACGACAATACCGTCGTTCAGCAGTTTTTTGGAGGCAGTCGATGCAATGCCTGAGCCGTCAATGGAGGCGACGACCACTGAATACGACTCTGGTATGCGTGATGTTCAGATAGCCGTTAAAGCGATCGCAGATCAAATTCGCGGCATACGTCTCGCGAAGGGAACATCCGCCGATGCTCAGGTCAGAACCGAACGCTTGGGAATGATTCTCGCCGAAGCCGGGCGTTCCAAAGCCGCCGCCGCCGACAAGGGGTTGGTTTCGGAGGCGCGGCAATGAAAGTCCTTATGTCTTTCCTTCTCGCATCTTTGTGTTCCGGAATGTGCTTCGCTCAAAGCAGCTGCTCGCGTGCAGTAGAGCAGCTGACCAGTCAGATTCCCGCTCCCCCTTCGTCGTGTGGAGCTTATCCCTTCGATGTGCAGATTGACTGGAATTGGTATTTACCAAGTCAACGGGCGGCGCTACGGGTTCAATGCCCGCCGCGCCGCTTTTTTGTGGCTTCTTCCGGCCGGCGCCCAGCCAGTTCAAGTTCTTTGATCTGGGCGCGAATTGCCCGCTCGCGATTCGCTCTGCCGCGATTGCTTGCAGCAACACAACAGCTACACAGCGGCGCTCAAAGCCAAGCTACTCGACGAAGGGCCTGTTCCTCTACCCTATGAGGCCCGGGCCGGCCGGGCCACTCCGCCTTGACACAAAACCCGTCATCCTGCGATCTTATAAGTAAGTTCTAGAGGGACTTGAGTTTACCGGTTTTCTTTCGCCCGGGTAAGGACCATTCACGAAGATGAGCCATTTCGGAGCGTTAACACCGCGGCATTTCGACGTATTGCATGCGCTTGTCGAGAACTACATAGAAACGGGCGAGCCCGTGGCCTCCCGCACCATCGCCCATAAATACCCTATGAGTTCTGCCTCAATCCGCAACATGATGGCGGACCTGCTCGACGAAGGATACCTCTCTCAGCCACACACCTCCGCCGGACGCGTCCCGACAGAGCTCGGTTATCAGAGTTACGTCAAGACTCTGTTTAGCAATCGCATCATACCCAGAGAACTGGATCGCCTGCACATCGAAATCGGCAAGGCGGAGGGCGTTGAAGGGCGCATCGAGCGCTCGTCAAAACTGCTTACCGAGATTACGCGGAACTTTGGAATCGCCGCCGCAATACCGACGGAGAATCAGATTCTTGACCAAGTGGAGCTGCTCGCTTTGCCAGACCGCCGCATTTTGATGGTCGTCGTCACGCGCGATCGCATGGTGCGGAATAAAATGATCCAGATAGACGATCCCGTCTCGCAGGATGACCTGGTCTCGATTCGCAACTATATTAACTACAACTTCAGCGGCTGGGCATTGCCAAACGTTCATCGCGAACTGAAGAGGCGTTTTGAGCTGGAGAGCGCGGTTTACGATGCCATCCTCAAACGGGTGAACGTGCTCTATACGAAAGGGCTGCTCGATCTGGGAGCGCTCCCTGAAGTGCATTTCGATGGCGCGGAGAACCTGATCGGACTGGATCTGCATCTGACTCGGGAGCGCGCTCGCGAACTATTCCGCGCTTTGGAAGAGAAGAAGCGCATTCTGCAACTGCTCGAGCACTTCCTCGAAAGCCGTGACGGCGAGCCGGCCGTGCAGGTCGGCTTGTCCGACATCCATCCGAGCATGAGCGAACTGTCGCTGATCGGCGTTCGCTTCACCTTGCAGAACGGCTTACGCGCGCACGTGGCCGTACTCGGGCCGATGCGCATGGATTACAGCCGCGCTGTATCCGCGGTGCTGCACGTAGGGCAAGCCATCCGCAGCGCCAGCATGCAATAACCGCCTGTGCGCCTGCTCCCTCTCTTCGCTCTCATTCTTGCCTTCGCAATAGCGCCCTCGGCGCCCGCCTTCCAAACCGCGCCCCTCCACATCCCCCAAACCGATAGCAGCTACATCGACGCGGATGGAACAGCGCATGTCACCCGCGTAGTACCCGTGCCCGACACCATCAGCCCTCAGGCACAAAAGCGGCTGGCACGACGCCAGTCCGATGCGCCCCTGCAAGAAACTCTGGCAGAACGCCGCAGTAAAACCGATAAATGGCAGAATGGCGCGGGCGCTGAGTTTCAGAAGCTCTACCCGGTGAAGGTCGAGGAGCAGACTATCGCTCGGGTGCCCGTCAGAATCATCACGCCACCCGAGATCCCGCCTGATCGTCGCGACCGTGTATTGATCAACGTGCATGGCGGTGGCTTCAATTCGGATTCAGGATCGCTCACGGAGACCATCCCCATCGCAAGTCTGGCCAAGACCAAAGTCGTCGCCGTGCTCTACCGCCTCGCGCCCGAGCATCCTTTCCCGGCTGCGGTCGAAGATGCGGTTGCGGTCTACAAAGAAATCCTGAAAAGCTATCAGCCGCGCAACATCGGCCTTTACGGAACGTCGGCGGGAGCTGTTCTGACCGGCGAGATAGCCGTCCGTTTGCGCCAACTCAAGGTGCCGCTCCCTGGCGCGCTCGGCATCTTTTCCGGTTTCGGAGACTTCACGAAGCAGGGCGACTCACGTGCAATCTATTCTCTGAATGGATTTTCGGGACCGCTGCTGCCGCCTTCGAAAGCTCAAAACCCGGATACCGCGTACACCGGCGCAACAGACCTGAAAGATCCCGTGCTGTCACCGATTTTCGCGGATCTGAGCGGTTTGCCGCCCACCCTGTTCTTGACAAGCACGCGCGATCTGCTGCTTAGTGGGACCGCCATCCTGCAACGCGCATTTCTGCGGGCCGGTGTTGATGCGCAATTGGTCGTGTTTGAAGCCCTGCCCCATGCCTTCTGGAACGATGCCTCCCTCCCGGAATCAAAGGAAGCCGATCAGATCATGGCCAGGTTCTTCGAGCAGCATCTTGGGTCGCAGCGCCCGTAAACCCTTCGTCAACTTCAGCTCGTAGGGCAGTTCCGCTGGCTTTTGCTATCCTCATCCATGGTGGATCAGTAAACTTACTGGTTACAAAGTAAGCTGAATGGATGCCGAAAGAAATGGCATGGAGAAAACATGGCCGGGACCTTCAAAAAACAGCTTTTGTCAACAACGTTATCTTTCCTGCTGGTCATCACGGCTGTGCCGTTCAAAGCTGGAGGTCAGCAACCGCCGGCAGCCGGAGCGGCCGGATATCCCGGACAAGGTGCCCCCCTATCTCCCGATGAGTTGCAGCAACTGGTAGCGCCCATCGCGCTTTACCCGGACGCCCTGGTCGCCCAGATTCTTGGAGCCGCGACCTTTCCGGATCAGGTTGCTGCCGCCAGCAGTTGGCTTCAGCAGAATCACAACATGTCCGGTGCCGCTTTAATGCAGGCTGTCGATACCCAGCCGTGGGATCCCAGCGTGAAGGCGCTCACGGAATTTCCGTCCGTCCTCGATAACCTGGCGAAAAATCTTAGTTGGACTTCCGCCTTGGGAGAGGCATATCACACCCAAGCCGCTGATGTTATGTCGGCGGTCCAGGTTTTGCGTGCCAAGGCAAAAGCGGCCGGCAACCTGAAATCAGGTTCGCAGATCACCGTTGTGCAACAGTCGCCGCAAGTGATCGTGATCCAGCCTGCCAATCCACAGGTGGTGTATGTCCCGCAGTACAACCCCGCGGTCGTCTACGGCACTCCGTATGTGACGCCAGGCTACAGCACTGCGGCCATGGTGACAACCGGCCTGCTTGCATTCGGAGCTGGTATCGCAGTGGGCGCAGCAATAAACAATAATTGTTGCGGATGGGGTTACAGCTATTGGAACTGTAACTGGCATGGCGGCGCTGTAGTTTACAGAAGCAACAGCTACTACGGAAACAATGCATGGCACGGCGGATACTATGGCTCCAGCGCTACCGCCTACGGACCCTACGGGGCCGCGCGGGTTGGGACGGCCTACAATCCGTCCACCGGGACATATGCTCGCGGCGCATCTACCGTCACCCCTTATGGCACCCAGAAAGTTGGTCAAGCTTACAACCCAAACACCGGAGCCTATGGGGCCACGCACCAAGCCTCCAACGCTTATGGAAATTACGGCAGCTCCGTGGTCTCAAAGAACGGCCAGACCGCGTATACCCAGCATCAAACTACCGCCCAAGGGTCTGTGGGATCGGTACAAACTTCGGCGGGTGGCAAGGGCGTTGCCGCAACGGGTGCCAACGGCAGCGCTGCCGCGGGCCAAACAGCCAATGGCAACAAGTATGCGGCGGCAAACGGCAATGTCTACAAGAACACCGGCAGCGGTTGGAATCAGACCCAGGGAACTCCCAAATCCAGCTCGAGTTACCCGGGAAGCAACTCTGCTGCTGCTAAGGGATGGGGAGGGCAGCAAAAAAGCAGCGGGTCGTCGGCCTTTAGCGGGGGCGGTTGGCAATCCAGGGAGGCGAGTGCTCGGGGTGCGGCAAGCCGCGGCAGCGGTGGCGGCTGGGGTGGCCGCCGATGAAGCTCACTACTTGGCCACTGCTCCTGGCGCTAATCATTTCCCTTGCCGCTTGCAGGAAACCCGACCAATTTTCGGTCAGAGTATTCGCCTCCCCCGACGACGCTAGTAATGCGCTTCTGGCAGCGGTAAAGGCCGGCGATCGAAACGCGCTTCTAGCAATTTTTGGTCAGGACTCGAGAAACATCATCTTCTCCGGCGATGCCGTGCAGGACAAGAATGTCGGCAACGCATTCGCGGCAGAGTACGGCGCGATGCACCGCTGGCGCAAGCTGGCCGATGGAGGCCAGACCCTGCTGGTCGGAGCTGACAATTTCCCCTTCCCGATCCCCTTAAAGAAGAATGGTGACGGGCAATGGTTCTTCGATACCGCTGCCGGCAAGGATGAGATTCTTTCGCGCCGTATTGGCCGGAATGAACTGGCAATCATCGACGTTTGTCGAGCAGTGGCGGATGCTCAGGCGGAGTACTTCTCCCAGCCTCACGATGGCGAAGCCACGAACCAATACGCTATGAAGTTCATCAGTGACCCCGGCAAGCAGAACGGTTTGTACTGGAAGTCGCCGGAAGGTCAGCCCGAGAGCCCGCTTGGGCCACTGGCGGCATTCGCAAGCTCCGAGGGATATAGCGCGAAGCCCGATGCGCACACGCCCTTTCACGGTTACTACTTCCACATGCTGAAGGGGCAAAGCGATAAAGCGCAGGGCGGTGCTAAGGACTACGTGGTCAACGGGAAAATGACCGGCGGATTCGCCTTCGTCGCCTATCCAGCGGAATACGGCAACTCGGGAGTGATGACCTTCATCATCAACCAGGATGGTGTCCTGCTCCAAAAGGATTTGGGGAAGACCACGACAGAAACGGCGACCGCGATGAGCTTATTCGATCCCGCCCCTGGCTGGAAGCCCGTCGAGCAATAGCCAGTCACAACCTACTTCTCAAAGTGGCTCAGTAAGTTACGGCAAATCGCTTGGTGCCGTCCCCTCATACTGGCCTCTGGAGGGTGGCTTTAAGCCGCGCAGGACTTTAGTCCCTGCCAACCCTTCCCCTATGCCGGACGCCGCTCCGGCATTCTTCATTTCTAAGGAGTCTCTCTTGCGTCTCGAATCTATCTCGCCCTCCCCTGCCCGCCTCGCCGCCAACCGTGCCAACGCCCAGCTATCCTGTGGTCCAAAGACCCCGGAAGGCAAAGCCGCCGTCTCGCAGAATCGCTGCCGTCACGGCCTAACCGGCACTTTCATGATCCTTCCCTGGGAGCACCGGGAAGATTTCGACCAATTAGCCGCCGATCTGCGCTCTGAGCATCAGCCTGCCACCCCGACCGAAAAGCTGCTCGTCGACAACATGGCCCAGCATTACTGGCTCATGCAGCGCGCCCTCTCCCTGCAGGGCCTCTCTTTCAAGCTGGAGGGTCCGCACTGCGACTCGCCCGAAGATCTCGCCCTCTATATTCGTTACCAGACCACCCACGAGCACGCCTTCCACAAATGCCTTCGTGAGCTCGCAAAGCTCAGAGCCGAAAGGAAATTAGAGAAGGTTGGCTTTGAATCGCAAAAACGCCTCGCAGCCGTCGAAACCCGCCACCAGGAGATGCACGCTGCCCGTCTAAACCTCATCACAGCCCAAATCTTGGCTAAAAAGCCCCGCCAGCCAGCCCCGGCAATCTCCCCTGACACAGGCATTCACCTGAAAACCGCTGCCTAACCGCTTAATCTTTTTAGCTTTTTCTCGTAGAGTAGGCGTTTTCGCCTGCCTCCTTGTTTTGTGGGCAGGCGCTTCCGCCTGTTCAGCCGGAGCCTTCAGCTTCGCGCTGGCGCACAGCATTGCGCCTAACCCCGTTCGGTGGTCTAATAGGAGTAGACTTTGTAAAAAAGTGGGCGCAAGCCCACTTTTTTATTTCTCGGCGCTTTATTTGGCGAGGGCTTTTGAGATGGCTTCGATTGGAAATAACGGCATGTTGGACCGCATCACGCAGCTATGTGAGCGGGCCGTTACCGGTACGCCTATCGAAATCGTGGAGGTCCAGTTGCGCGGGGCGGGCAAGGCGCGGCTCCTTCGGGTGTATATCGATAAACCGGGCGGGGTGACCCACCAGGATTGCGCGCTGCTTTCTGAAAGTTTGGGAAAGCTGCTCGATGAGGAGGACGCAATTCCCGGCGACAGTTACACGCTCGAGGTCAGTTCTCCCGGTCTGGATCGCAAGCTCACCAAACCACGGGATTTTGAGCGCGTGTTGGGCCAGAAGATTAAAGTCGCGGTTCACCAGCCGATCGATGGCCAAACTCGTTTTGAGGGCCAGCTGAAGGAACTGGCCCGCGGCGTTCTCCAAATCGAAACGCCCTCTGGCGAACTGCTGCACGTGCCCCTCGAGCAAGTACAGAAAGCAAACCTGAAGTTTGAGTGGTAGCGGCCAGCTGCCACTTTAAGCGCACTATAGAAAAGTCAGTTTATCGTTGAAGAGGTTTTTACGTGGCTTCGATTTATCAGTCCATTGAGATTTTGAGCAAAGAGAAGGGCATCGATTCGCAGATTGTGCTGGATGCCGTGAAGGATGCCATGCTGGCAGCTGCGCGCAAGCATTTCCGTTCCCCGGAAGAGCTGATCGCCGACCTGGACGAATCGACCGGCAATATTCAGATCTTTAGCGTCAAGCAGGTGGTGGATACCGTGGAGGATCCGGCTACCCAGATGAGCGTAGCGGCGGCCAAGAAGTACGACCAGAATGCGGAGGTTGGCTCCGTGGTGCGGATTGCGAAGCCAACCGACATGCTGGGCCGCATTTCTGCTCAAACCGCCAAACAAGTCATCTTGCAAAAGGTGCGTGAAGCCGAGCGGGACAGTGTTTACTCCGAATTCCAAGGGCGATCGGGAGAGCTGGTCAACACCACCATCAAGCGTCTCGAAGGCCAGGATTTTATTGTCGAAATGGGCAAGACCGAAGCGCGGCTGCCGAAGAAAGAGCAGTCGCGGGTGGAGAACTTCAGCATCGGCGATCGCGTTCGCTGTGTCATCAAAGGAGTCGAGCGGGGCGGAAAAAATTCCGGGGTACTGGTATCGCGGGCCGCGCCCGAATTGGTGATGCGTCTTTTCGAGCAGGAGGTTCCGGAGATTTACGACAACACCGTGGCCATTAAGGCGTGCGCGCGAGAAGCAGGAGAGCGAACCAAGATAGCGGTCGCCAGCCGCGATCGGGACGTGGACAGCGTGGGCGCATGCGTCGGCATGAAAGGCATGCGCGTTCAGTCGATCATCCGCGAGTTGCGAGGCGAAAAGATCGACATTATCGAATTTTCGGACGACCCCATTCAGTACGTCACCAAGGCGCTCAGTCCGGCTAAGATTTCACGAGTGACGATTGTGGATTCCGTCGAGAAGCATATGGAAGTGGTAGTCGATGACCTGCAGCTCTCGCTGGCGATCGGCAAGCGCGGTCAAAATGTGCGTTTAGCCGCCAAACTGATCGGCTGGAAAATCGATATCAAGAGCGAAGAGGAAAAGCGGCGCGAGCTCGAATCCCGCATGGCGGATATGGTGATCTCCGGAGCTCCCGTTTCGATCTTGATCGATCACGGCCTTCCGGAGAGCATCGTCGAACTGCTGGTCGGAGCTGGAATCGGCACCGTGGAGCGGCTCGGCTCGATGACGCCCGAAGAACTGGAAGCGATTCCCGGCATTACCGAAGAAACTGTCGGTCAGATTCAATCGATAGTCGTGGCGTTCTATGGGCAGTACGACGACGAGCAGAGTGAGAAAGCTCCGGCAACCGCCGAAGAGGTTGAAGAAGTCATCGAGGCAGGTGCAACCGCCGACAACGGCGATACCAGCGAGGGCGAGGAACCCGCGGCTTTCGAGAACATTGAAACCGGAGTGCTGGAGCATGATCTGGCGCGGCATGAAGCCGCGCTTTTGGAGGAAACGGACGAGGGCGAGGTGCTGGACCTCGGGCGTGTAGAAGGGCTCTCGGGCGCCCCATCTACCCTGCGCGATGTAGCGGAATCGGAACAGGACGCTGAAGGCGCTGAATCTGATACCATAAAAAACGCGGACTAAGCACCTAAAACCTCGGTGTTTGAAGGAGTTATCAACCTGGCGGCCAATCGGTACCCGATAGGCCAAGACAGGGGTCGCTAGCCGGCGCAAAAAACCCTGGCGGCCACGTAAGAGCAGTCTCATCTATGAAGAAAATCAGAATCAACGAGTTGGCTCGGGAGCTTGAAGTTAAACCCGGCGTAATCATCGAAATGCTGCCCGAACTGGGCGTGCAGGAGAAGAAAACGCACTCCAGCTCAGTAGATGAGGACGTTGCTCTCGAACTGCGGCACCGGCTACTAGGTCCGGATGCGCCGCCCCGAGACCCGTCGGGCGGTGAAGCAGAGAGCAACGGTCATCAGGCGATAGCGAGTGAGGCGCCGGATGCGGACAATGCGCCGGAAATGATCCATCCAGCTGAAACGGTGGTTGCAGCCGCCAGTTCAGCGGGGTCAATCGATGCCGGGCAGACCCAGACCGGGCCGACTGTTGAGCCAGCCCCACAGGCATTTCGGACGGACGAGTCTTTCCGCGCGCCGCGCGCCCTTCAACCAGCTCTGGGGCGCCCAGCCGTCAAGTCAGCTCCGGCTCTGCCGTTACCTCCGTCAGCGCCTTCCCGCTCGACTCGAACAGCTTCACCAGTTCCAACCTCCGAGGGAGGCGTTCCGGGCGTTCCAGCCCAACCTGTCTCGGGTGAGGAAGAGAGACCCGCGCCTTCTTTTAGGCCGCTTCGCCCGCCACTCGGCAGCGGTTCGGGAGCCATACACCCACCGCTCGCGCACACCCAGCAGCAGACAGCCATCCCTGGTCTGGTGAATCGAACCGTTTCAATTCCGGCGCGGCCGCTCCCGCCGCCGATGCCGCGGACAGGAGCATCGGGTTCGGTCGGCCCGCGTCAGCCGTTGCCTGCCGAGCCCAGGATGCCTTCGGCTGCAGCTGTCGAACGTTCGTCGCCGGGTTTGGCCAGCGAGCCGCCGGGTGTCCCTGCGACTCCCGCGCAAGCTCGTCCGCTGGCTCCTGGGCCTCCTAAGGTTCAGGCCCCTACCCATTTAGTGGCGCCGGGCGCGTCGGCTACTAGCCCGACGGCATCGGCCGTCCCCGGAACGCCGATTCTGCCGCGGCCAGGCTCTTCCAGGCCCCCCAGGCCCGGGTTAACACCGGGCGCACCCATCGCGCCTCGTCCTCCAGGTAGCCGTCCGTCGCTTGCGGGCCAGCCTCAAGCGCGGCCTGTGGTGCCCCCCAGGCAAGACATTCTTCAGCGCTTGAACAAGCAGCAGGCCGCGTCCCGGCCAACACCGTCTAGCCCCGTGATGCCCCAGCCTGGCTCACCGGCCCGCCCTTCCCCAGCACCGGGTCAACCTCTCTATCGTGGGCCCGTCCGCCCCGGCCAGCCGCTTATGCGCGGTCCTGGTGGTCCCCCAGGCCCAGGCCAACCGAACCTGCGCCGCCCTGGCGGCCTGCGCCCGATGCATCCGACGGCCTTGCGGCCCGAGCCGGTCATCATGCCGACCGAGCAGCAACGGCGTCATCAGGCCAAACCAGGCGCACGCCAACCTGGCCGCAAGCGCGAAGAAGTAGAAGGCAACATCAGGGAGCGCATCTCCAAGCGGTCGGCGGTCGTTGAACCTCCGCCTATCGACCGTGAGATCACCGTAGCCGAAGGAGTCACCGTCAAGGAGCTGTCTGAAAAGCTGGGCGTTAAAGCCAATCTGCTGGTCAAGAAGCTGGTCGAAAAGAAGATCTTTGCAACCATCAATCAGACACTCGACATAAAGCTCGCCGAGTCGTTGGCGCGCGAATTTGGAGCCTCCACTAACCAGGTCAGCTACGAAGAAGAAACCACCCAGGATGTCGAGCTCGCGGAGGATACGAAAGACCTCGTCCGGCGCGCTCCCGTAGTCACGATCATGGGCCACGTCGATCACGGAAAAACATCCTTGCTCGACGCGATACGCGAAACCAATGTTGCCGGCCGCGAGGCGGGCGGGATCACCCAGCATATCGGCGCTTATCACGTCGAGAAAAACGGCCGCAAGATTGTCTTCATCGATACTCCAGGCCACCAGGCCTTCACCCGCATGCGTGCTCGCGGCGCCAAGGTCACCGATATTGTAGTGCTGGTCGTATCCGCCGATGACGGCGTAATGCCGCAAACTCTCGAAGCTATCGACCACGCCAGAGCGGCCAGCGTGCCGATTCTGGTCGCCATCAACAAAATCGACAAACCGGACGCCCTGCCCGATCGCGTGAAGCAGCAGCTGTCCGACCGCGGATTGCTCGCCGAAGACTGGGGCGGCGATGTAGTGATGGTCCCCGTATCAGCCAAAACCGGGCAGAATCTCGACTTGTTGCTCGAGATGATTCTGCTGATGGCCGATATTCAAGACCTCAAGGCGAATCCGGGACGGCCCGGCCTGGGAACTGTTCTCGAAGCCAAGCTCGATAAGGGTCGCGGTCCGGTTGCCACCATGTTGGTCCGGAATGGAACGCTTCGAGTGGGCGATTTCTTTATCTGCGGAGCGCTGTTCAGTAAGGTGCGCGCGATGTTCGACGACCGCGGCAATCCCGCCAAGGAAGCGGAACCTTCGATGCCCGTCGAGGTCATCGGCCTCGAGAGCCTGCCTGAAGTGGGCGACAGCTTCCAGGTTGTCTCCGATACCTCTAAGGCCAAGCAGATTGTCATGTACCGCGAAGCCAAGGCCCGCGACGCCGCGATGGCTAAAGGTGCTCGCGTCGCTACCCTCGCATCGCTCAACCAGCAGTTCCGGGAAGGCCAGCTTAAAGATCTGAATCTGATCATCAAGGCTGACGTGGGCGGCACCGCGGAGGTTCTCTCCGACACGCTGCAGCAACTTTCGAACGACAAGATTCGGGTACGTGTACTGCGTACCGGCGTCGGCGCGATTACCGAAGATGACGTGCTCCTTGCTTCGGCCTCGGAAGCGATTATCATCGGCTTCAATGTCCGGCTCGAGCGTAACGCTCAAGGGACGGCCGATCAGCAGAAGGTGGATATCCGTCTGCACACAATCATCTACGAGCTGATCGACGAAATTCAGCGCGCCATGACCGGCTTGCTGGAACCTGTTTACAAAGAAACGATTCAAGGTCATGCGGAAGTGCGCGAAATTTTCAGAATCAGCAAAGTCGGAACCGTGGCCGGCTGCTACGTTGCCGACGGCGCCATCCGCCGCGACAGCCAGATTCGCGTGCTGCGGGAGGGCGGTGTTGTTCACACCGGGCGTATTGAAGCTCTTAAACGTTTCAAGAACGACGCCAGCGAAGTTAAGAACGGTCTCGAGTGCGGTATCTCGCTGGCGAATTTCAATAACATTCACGCCGGCGATACGCTCGAGGCATTCACCATGGAGCGGATCGCGGCTGAACTTCCCAGTGCTTGACGGGTATTGCTGCCAGACAGTGCGTAGCCGCGGATGCCCGTCATAGGAGTCCTGACTCTCGACATTCACGTTGAGGATTCTCACTCTCTGAAGGAGAAACGCCACGTCGTCAAAAGTTTAAAGGACCGCCTGCGCGAGCGCTTCAATTTGGCGGTAGCCGAAATCGACGGGCTCGATTCCTGGCAGCATTCGGTAGTAGCTGCCGTGACGGTCTCGAGCGACAAGTTGCGCGCTCAGCAGATACTGCAAGCCGCCGAAGCGCACGCGGGAAGTCTGCTCGCCGGCGCCTTAGTCGGAAGCAACGTCGAGTGGCTGTAAACCAGCTCTGATTCCATGTAGCCCAGGCGAGATTCGTAAACTCAAGTAAGAGGCAGAAATGGACAGCCACCGCGTTGAGCGCGTTTCAGAAGCATTGCGGATAGAGCTTGGGGAAATGATTGCGTATGAACTCTCAGATCCGCGTGTGAGCGATGCAACCGTGACCGAGGTCCTGGTTTCGCCCGACAAAAAACACGCGCAGGTACGGTTGCATTTGTCAAAGGATCCCAAGCAACAGCAGGAGACCATCCATGCGCTCGAAGGCGCTCGCCACTTCCTGCGGCGGCAGCTGGCCGAACGGCTCAGCTTGTACCGCGTCCCTGAGCTGCATTTCGAAGCCGATGTGTCGCTTTCGACGGATGCCCGTATGGAGCAATTACTGAAACGGGTTCGCCGGGGGCGGCCGCGTGATCAAGGCGAGGCGCACGAATAGCTTTTCGGCGGCTGTGAGTATAAACTCTACATAGTCGGAGGGTGAACTTGCACATCGGGATTTCTGAGGAACTCGCGCAAGACGGGCACGGGATTAAGCTTGCCGCCCGACGGCCGAAGAAATGCCTCCTTCGTATGGCGGCGCGCAGCCGTGCCCTTTGCGCTCTTCAAATGAAGTCCCCGGAGGGCATACGCGGGCTGCTCCGTTAGGCGGTAGATTCCTTGACGCCTGCCGCCGCCGTGTTACCGACGTACGGCCAGTCTGGTTCATGCGCCAGGCAGGCAGGTATTTGAAGCCTTATCGCGATATTCGTTCGAAGCACAGCATCCTTGAAATCTGCAAACGGCCGGACCTGGCTGCGGAAGTCACGCTGCAACCGATCGACATTCTCGATGTAGATGCCGCCATTATTTTTGCCGATCTGCTGCTTCCTGTCGAGCCAATGGGGTTGAAGCTTGAGTTTATAGCCGGCGAAGGACCATCAATAGAAAACGCTATCACCGAGCCCGAGGATATTGACGAACTCTCCACCGGCCGTACCGATGACCTGGGTTACGTGAGCGAAGCGATCAGCAAAGTGAACGCCGCGCTCGGGGGCAGAATACCTGTGATCGGCTTCGTCGGCGCGCCGTTTACGCTGGCCAGTTACATGATCGAGGGAGGCCCGTCCAAGACCTTCCTGAAAACCAAGAAGCTGATGTTCGGTAACGAAACTATGTGGCGGCGGTTAATGGGGAAGCTCGTGGATGTATTGGGTGACTTCGCCCGCATGCAAACCGGCGCAGGCGCCCGCGCGATTCAGGTTTTCGACAGCTGGGTGGGCGCGCTTAGTCCGGAAGATTATGTGCGCTATGTGCAGCCTTATTCAAGGGCTCTGATCGAGCGGATTCGTACCGCGACCATCCCGGTGATTCACTTCGGTACTGGCGCGGGCGGCTTCTTTCGCGAGTTGCACGCGGCGGGCGGCGACGTGCTCGGACTGGATTGGCGTATCAACATCGATTACGCCTGGTCGGAAATCGGGCACCGCTCGGCCATCCAGGGCAATCTCGATCCGGTGGCGCTGTTTGCTCCTCTACCTGAGCTTCGTATAAAGATCACCGATTTGCTGCGCCGGACCGGCTCGCGCCCAGGCCATATTGTAAACGTCGGGCACGGCATCCTTCCCGAAACGCCCGTCGAAAACGTCAAGGCGATGGTCGCCATTGTACGGGAGTTTCCAACCGCCAGGTGAGCTTGGCCCGGGTCGCAATTATAGGTGGCGGAATTTCAGGCCTTGCCACGGCCTATTACCTCCGGCGGCGCGGCATCGAATCGACGGTGATCGAGAAATCGAACCGCCTCGGCGGCCTGATCCAGACAGATTTACTTGAAGGCTGCCGGCTCGAAGCCGGGCCTGACAGTTACCTGGCAACCAAGCCTGAGGTGAATGAACTGGCTTCAGAGCTGGGCGATTTAGGCCAGCAGATCATTCGTTGCAACGAAGCGGCGAGACGGGTCTTCATTGTTCGTTCCGGTAAACTTGTCGCGCTGCCGCCAGGTATGAGCATGATGGTTCCAGGCAAGCGGTGGCCAGCTCTCACTTCAGAGCTATTCAGCTTTGAGACCAAGCTGCGCTTTCTTCGGGAACCATATTACCGGCGCCGTGAACGCCTGGAAGACTTTTCAGTGGGTGAATTGGTTTGCGAACACTTCGGCCGCGAGGTGCTCGAGTATGTGGCCGACCCGCTGCTGTCTGGTGTCTTCGGCGGAGATGCGGCTCACCTTAGCGCGCCAAGCGTTCTGCCGCGCTTCGTCGAGTATGAGCGGCGTTATGGCAGCCTGATCAAAGGAGTTCGCCGGGACGACAGCACCGCGCCAAAACAGGGATTGTTCCTATCGTTCCGTGATGGCATGCAGTCGTTAACGGATGCACTCGCGCAGGTTGTTACGGGCACCGCTACTTTCGTGCACGGCGAGGCTAGGGAAGTGCGTAGAAGCCAGCAAAGATGGGACATCGAAGTTGGCCGAGACCGGCTCGCGGCCGAACAGCTAGTCCTCGCGTGCCCTGCGCACGTCTGTGCCAGATTGTTGGAGAAGGCCGCGCCAGAACTCGCGACCGAGTTGGCCGCGATTCCGTACTCTTCGGCAATTCTAGCCACTCTCCTCTACGATGCCGCGCAGTTCCGGCACCCTCTCGATGGATTCGGATTTCTCGTTCCGGCCAAGGAGCGGCAAACAATCGCGGCCGCCACCTGGATCAGTCGCAAGTTCCCAACGCGTATTGCGCCCGGGCTGGTTGCGATGCGGGCCTTCCTGGTGGGCGAGGAGGCGCTGCGGCTCTTACCAGAGAGCGACACACACCTCGTTCGGCTGGTGCAGGAAGATTTCCGCCGCCTGATGGGCATCGAAGCTATGGCGAGCTATTCGACACTTCAGCGCTGGCCCGATTCGATGCCGCAGTATGTGGTAGGTCACAAATCGAGGCAACAAAGGATCAGCGAGGCGCTCGAAGAAACTCCTCGGCTCTATCTGGTTGGGAATGCCTACAGTGGAGTCGGCATACCGGATTGCGTCCGGCTGGCGCGGATAGCCGCTCAGGTGATCGCCCCAAATTAAAAGCTTGTAACCCAGACAATCTGACTGATCATCTCACGCGCGATTCGCGTCAAAGGAATGGGCGGAAACGTCACGGAATTCATTGAAAGATAGTGGAAGGGGTTGAAAATGAGAGTTCTTACAGGAATTGTTGTAGCGGTTTTAGCCGCTGTTCCGGCGTTGGCTCAAAAGACTGCGTCCGAGAGGCTGAAGGCCGCCACTGAGGATTTGCATGAAATGATGCAAGCGTCCGATAAGGGCATTCCGCAGGATTTGCTTAACAAGGCGACCTGCGTTGTTGTCATCCCGAACCTTAAAAAAGGCGGCTTTATTGTCGGGGCTCAATATGGAAAGGGTTTCTTCAGCTGTCGGAAAGAATCCGGCGTGGGTTGGAGCGCTCCAGGTTCCTTACGGATCACCGGCGGCAAGTTTGGATTACTCATCGGCGGAGCCGCGACAGACGTGATCATGCTGGTGATGAATAAGGGCGGCATGGAGCACCTGATAAGCAGCAAGTTTCAAATCGGAGGAGAAGCTTCGGCTGCGGCTGGCCCGGTGGGACGCGACTCCTCCGCTATGACCGACGCTATGATGCATGCCGAGATCCTGACCTACTCGCGCCAGCGCGGTCTTTATGGTGGAATCGATGTGACTGGCGCGGCAGTAACAGAAGACGGGGATGCCAACAAGGAAATCTACGGAAAGGAGCTCCCCAACAAGGAAATAGTCGAGGGCGGGATTGCTGTTCCCGCTGTAGCTGAGCCCTTTGTTCATGCGCTAGACCGGCAGTCTTCCCGCAAGTAGTCTGATCTGCTTCAGCTCCGGCCATCTCCTCTTAGCGGAGGGGATGGCCTTTTGTGTTTTACGCCTAGTGAACAAGCGAGAGACAATATAGGCTTGCATCCAACATCAGGCAAACTTCGATTGGCCCTTGTTTTTGGCGGCCGATCGGGCGAACACGAGATCTCCGTGCGTTCCGCGACATCCGTGAAGCGGGCTCTGAATCCTGGCAAATATCAAGTGAGGGAATACTTCATCACGAAAGAAGGAAAATGGCAGCCGTGCGCTATTTTTCCGGAGCCGGGCGCGAACGCGGGTATAGACGTTGTCCTTCCGATGCTCCATGGCACGTTCGGCGAAGACGGAACAATCCAAGGCCTGCTGGAACTTGCCGATCTGCCTTATGTGGGGGCGGGTGTTCTCGCTTCGGCGGTCTCGATGGACAAGTCGATAGCGAAGCGTCTCTGCCGCGATGCCGGGCTTCCCGTCGTTCCCTATGTCGTTCTGACCAGGGGCCGCTTTGATCCGGGTGCTATTTCGCTGCCGTTCGATTTCCCGGTATTTGTGAAGCCCGCCAATTTGGGTTCCTCGGTCGGAATTAGCAAAGTGAAGACCACTTCCGAACTGAAGATCGCTCTCGAAACGGCGGCCAACTTCGATCGCAAAGTGATCGTGGAGCGCGGGGTAGATGGGCGGGAATTCGAGTGCGCGGTGCTGGGTGGCGCTAAGCCCAGGGCCTCCGTTCCCTGCGAGATTCTTCCCTCGAAGGAATTCTATACATATGAAGACAAATACCTGCTGGACGAGGTTCGGATTGAGCTGCCCGCTAACTTAACGCGTGAGCAAACGTCAGAAATGCAGAATTAGCTGTAGCCTGCTTCGAGGCGGTAGATTGCGAAGGAATGGCGCGCGTCGATTTTCTGATGGACGGGAAGTCCGGACAGTTTTACGTGAATGAGATAAATACTATTCCAGGCTTCACCTCGATCAGCATGTATCCCAAAATGTGGGAGTACTCAGGCGTATCATACCCGGAACTCCTCGATAAGCTGATCGCTCTGGCGTTGGAGAGAGCAAGCGCAAGGCACGAGACGCAGTATTCCCGATGAGGTCTCAGCGCCCCTCTGCCCTGCGCCGCCTGATGGCGCCGCGAATATCGCTTGGCATATTTGCCCTAGGCTGCGCGTTGCAAGCTCAGCAGCCCCCGCCTTCAGAGGCCCCGCTGGGAAGCGCCTCGAACGCCCTTCATGGGCCGGTCAGCCGGATCGATCCGAGCAAGGAACTCAGCTCCGCGCTCAAGCAATTCATCGATGTACTCTCGACAGTGCAGAATCAGAGCGCGGAGAAACAGCCCATCGATAAATTGATTTACGAGGGTGCCATCCCTTCTATGCTCCGCGAGCTCGACCCCCATACGCAGTTTTTTGATCCAGCGCAATTTCAGCAGTTGAAGCAGATGGAGGATTCGGAGCAGAAAGGCTTCGGCAGCATTGTTTCCGTTCTGCCAGGCCAAGTGATTTTCCTGCAGACCTTGCCGGGGACGCCATCAAACAAAGCAGGGATCCAGGCGGGAGACGAACTGGTGGCCGTAAATAATATTGCGATCCGGGCCCTCGAGCCGCAACAGATTATCGAACTGCTGACCGAGGCGCGGCAGCAGCGAGTGACGGTTTACATACGGCGTCAAGGCTCAGCGCGTCCATTGGAGTTTATGCTTACCCCCGAGCTGGTCGATTCTCCAAGCGTCGATCGGGCTTATATGCTCAAAGGCGGCATCGGTTACATTCGCATCGCCAGTTGGGATCTCCAAACCGCCAGACAACTCAGTGAGGCGATCATTAAGCTCGGCGGCGATTCGCTGCACGGCTTGGTCTTAGATCTAAGAAACAATCCTGGCGGAGTGGTGAAGGCCGCGCTAGACGCCGCATCGATGTTCCTTGCGCCCGGCCAGCAAATCCTGACGGCTAAGGGACGGTCGAGCGAGCCTCAAACGGCCGACGTTCCCAAGGATGCGAAGCCGTATCATTTCCAGCTAAGCACTCTCATCAACGAAAAGACGGCGAGCGCCTCGGAGATTCTTGCAGGAGCGCTGCAGGATCACGACCGGGCAGTAATCATTGGAGAGCCGAGCTATGGAAAAGGGCTGGTGCAAAGCGTAATGCCGCTTTCCGATGGAACAGGGCTGGCGATTACGACCGCGTTCTACTATACGCCGAGCGGACGCTCGATCCAGCGCCCGCTCAAAAACTCCGCGCTTTCGGAAACGTTCAGCGATAAGCCAAAGACGAACGCACCGGCTTACAGGACCGACAAGGGAAGATCGGTTCCCGGCGGCGGCGGCATTCAACCGGATATCCATGTAGACCCGCCCGTATTGACCAGGCTCGAGACCGTGCTCGAGGCCAGCGGAGTAGTGACAGCTTTCGCGACCGATTATCTTTCAAAGCATGCGCCGCTTCCAGACTCTTTTGAGGTAACGCCTGGAATGCTGGACGAGCTAAAGGTTTTTTTGGCGGCGAGGTCGATACAGCCCGGGGTGGCCGAGTGGAGCGCGGAACAGCCCTGGATCAGCGTGCGGCTAAAAGAGGAGATTGTGACTCAGGCGCGCGGAGTCGCGCAGGGCGAAGAGATCCAGGCGCAGCAAGATCCGCAGGTGCAAGCCGCCATCAAAGCCATGGGGGAGAAATCTTTATTGGCCGGCGTTTCTCAGCGATGAATTATTCGCTGCGCCGGTAATCGCCGCGGCTGAAGTATTTCTCGAGCCACACGTAGAGGCAGATGAAGAGATAACGGCTGCCCATTTCCTTGATCTTGAGTTTAGGAACGCCTGTTCTGCGGTTCCGCCAGGTGATGGGAATCACCGTCCAGCTATAGCCCCGGACGATCGTTTTCAAAGGGAGTTCGACGGTCAAGTTGAAATGCGGCGACAGCAACGGCCGGCAACCGTCAATAACGGTTCGCCTATAGGCTTTGAAAGCGTTGGTAGTGTCGTTCAACCGCACTCCGAACAAAATGCGGATGAAGGCATTGGCCAAGCGGTTCACCCGCATCTTGACCCACGGATAATCGATGACTCCGCCGCCCTTGATGAATCGCGATCCAAATACAGCATCCCAACCTTGGTTCAACAATCGCCAGTAACGAATCACGTCGCGTGCATCATCGGACTCATCGGCCATCATGACTACCACTGCATCGCCGCTTATGTGGTCGAGTCCGAAGATAATCGCGCGGCCAAAGCCATTCTGTCCTGTATTCTCAATAGGCCTCAGAGTGGGAACGCGCGTGCGGGCATCCTGGAGCTGTTCCCAAGTGCCGTCCGTGCTGCCATCGTCAACCACGAGAATCTCGTGCGGGACGTTGTGCAAGCGCAGTTCTACATACAGATGCTCGACAGTGGAAGCGATGCAACCTTCCTCGTCGCGAGCCGGGATCACGATGCTGAGCAGACGAAGCGGTTCGCGGGCTGAGTCTGGTTGAGGAGCCTTCATACAGCGCCGCAGCGCGCGAGCCAGTCTGGGTTATCGTGAACGTGGACTCCGATTTCATCAAGGATTGAGCCGATCGATCGTTTAGGCTCCCAACCGAAGTCGCGCGCAGTTCGTGAGAAATCCATCACCATCCACGGAATGTCAAAAGGACGGGGCCGCGCATCGGGCTGCGGCTCATGCCGCCCAAAGCGCTCGTCACACCATGCCGTCAACTGTGCAAGCGACATGGAATTCCCCGCGCCTCCGCTGGCGTGATAAACGGGATCGGCGGGCGGATCGCGCCGTATCTCGAGCGCGACTAGTTCGGCCAGATCGTCCGGATGAAAAACATCTCTAACCTGGTAGCCATGTCCGCCAAAACCTATATAGCGAAGGGGCAGACGCGAGGCATGCGCATGCAGCCAGTACGAGAAGATGCCTTGCTCGGCCGTGCCAAACTGGCCGGCGCCGGCGAGCACGCCGCAGCGATTGATCCAGACGGGAAAACCAAAACTCAGCCCATATTCTATAGCCATAACCTCCGAACACAACTTAGTTGCCCCGTACAGTGATATCGGCTGGCGAACCGGGAACGCTTCCTTGATCCCGGCCGCGCTCACAGCCGGTTGCGTTAATTGAGCTTGATCCAGAACGAAAGCATTCTCATGCAGACGGACGGGCAGCGCCGCCAGATCCCGCACCGAATACACGCGGCTAGTGCTCAGGAGCACGAGCCCTGATTTATTTCCCCGGCAATATTCGAGAATGTTCAGGGTACCCGCCAGATTGTGTTCCGAGAGTTGCCTGGGGCTGGAACGGCCATCCACGCCCGCGAGCACGCTCGGGTTGGCAGCGGCATCGATGACCCAGTCGCAGGCTGGCAGCGCATCTACGTCACTTCGCAAACGAATATCGCCATGCATGTAATGGATGCCCTGTTTGGCAAGCTGCGCGCGATTACGCTCCGAACCAGGCCGCAGCAGATTATCCAGGCCGAAAATCTCCAGCCCGCAAATCGTTCGATTGAGAGTCTCTGCCAACCGGCTGCCGACAAAACCACAGATCCCGGTAATGAGAACCTTCATCAGCGCGCGCCGGCAATAGCCGGTTCGGCTCTGCCGAGGCGCACATTCCAGGAGGCAGTAATTTCACGGAAAACATCTCGCAGCCGGCGCGTGATCGTCCACCCCGGATAGTGGGCCTTCATCTTGCGCAAGTCGCTGTAGTAGCAGATATGGTCGCCGATGCGGTTCTGCTCCAGGTAGGTGTACTTCTGCGCCTTGCCGGTGAAGTCCTCCACCATTTTGAAGGCCTCGAGAATAGAGCAGGAATTCTCCTTGCCGCCCCCAACGTTATAGACCTCGCCGCAACGCGGAGCATCGCAGAACGCCACGATGAAGTTAGCCACGTCCTCAGAATGAATGTTGTCGCGAACCTGCTTGCCCTTATACCCGAAGACCTTGTATTCGCGATCTTCAATGTTGCAGCGGACAAGATAACTTAAGAACCCGTGCAACTCGACTCCAGAATGATTTGGCCCGGTCAGGCAGCCACCCCGCAGGCAGCAGGTCGGCATGCCGAAGTAACGCCCGTACTCCTGCACCATGACATCGGACGCTACCTTTGACGCGCCAAAGAGGGAGTGCTTCGATTGATCGATGGAGAAGGTTTCCGGTATCCCGTGCGCGTAAGCCGGATCCGCGTAGTCCCAGCGTTTTTCGAGTTCGCGCAGCGCAATCGTATTCGGCAGATCCCCGTACACCTTATTGGTGGACATGTGTACGAAAGGCGCTTCGGGGCAAGCACGGCGGGCGGCTTCGAGCAAATTAAGCGTGCCTACGGCATTAGTATCGAAATCGTCGAAGGGGATCGCGGCAGCGCGGTCGTGGGAGGGCTGCGCGGCTGTATGTACAATCGCATCAGGCCGGATATCCGCCACAAGTTCAAGTACACCGGCACGGTCGCGAATGTCCAAATCAAAATGATTGTAACTGCTGATTTGAGATCGAAGGCGCCGGAGCGACCAGCGCGTGTCACCTTCCGGGCCGAAGAAGACCGAGCGCTCGTTATTATCGATGCCGTAGACCTGAAATCCGTGTTTGGCCAAGTGCAGGCATACTTCTGAACCGATGAGACCGCAGGAGCCTGTTACAAGAGCTTTCTTCTCCACTAAAAGCAGTCTAACGCAGGGGGCGGGCATTTCAGGCCTCTCTATCAGGGCGGCTGGTACGGCCGCGGTCCTGATTCTGCTAGCGCTTTGGGCGGTGTTCAATTGGATTGCCACAGTACACCGGATCGTCGACCTTTACGTGATGCTTCCCGTCATGGATTACTGGCGTGTCCCTGAGCAACTGCGCCACATTCTAGCGTTCGATCCTCGCTTTCTCTGGTTCCAACACAACGAGCACCGGATTGTATTCCCCGATCTAGTCTTTGCGCTGGACGTGCTGCTCTTTCACGGCTGCAGGGTTTTGCCGCTTGTGGTCAGCTTCCTGTGTTATGCGGGCAGCTGGGCGATTCTTGCTTATGTGATCGCGCAAGAAGCGAGCATTTCGCGCGAAATCAGGGCCGCGATCATCCTCATCAGCTCAATCGCAATCGGTTGGAAAGGCTGCGCGCTGGTTTTAGCAGACCCGTTTCTGTTGCAGTGGACCCTGATGGAGCTGGCAGTACTGGTGTCACTTTTACTGTTAGCCAGGACGCCTGGGGCCGTGAGCTGGTGGCCTCTCGCCGGCACAATTGTTGCGGGGATTGTAGCCACTTACTCGTCGGGCAACGGCCTTATGCTCTGGCCCGTGCTGCTGGTTGCAGGTTTGTTACTCCACCTGAGTAAGCGTCAAATGGCAGTACTAGCTTTGAGCGCGTTCGCGGCTGATGGTTTATATTTTGTCGGCTATCAATTTTCTGGCCAGACACACCTCGCGAATCTGCTTCTCGATCCTGCCTACACTATCTGCTTTATCGCTGCCTACCTGAGCATGCCTTTCGGGGGAATGAAGTCTCCGCAGTTCGGCGTGTACGTCGGGCTAGCCAATCTAAGTGTCACCTTGTTGCTGTTTGCGACTGCCGTCCGGCACAAAACCGTGACAACCCGCGCCGGTATGGTTCTACTCGGCGCGTACTGTTTCACCATTCTTTCGGCAATGCTAATTGCAGCGGGAAGGATGAAGGCGCCAGATCCGAATTTCATCGATGCCAAACCGGAGCGCTACCTCGCCCCCGTGATGATCACCTGGGCCGTCTTTATCGCCCTGCTACTGTGGACGGCCGCAGTTCGGCACTGGCGGATCTTCTCAAGCGCAGTGCTGGCCTCGATCATTGTCTTGCTGCTGGCCATTTCCTTCCGAAAACTCGGGTGGTGGTTCAAAACAGGCGAGCGCGGATTTGTGACTGCGCAGATCGCAGAGCTAAGCATGGAAAATGGGCTGCAAGATCCGGATCTGGTGCGCAATCTCTTTCCGAGTCCAGGATTCGTCGCGGTATATCTCCCGGTGCTCAAGGATGCACATGTCTCGATTTTTTACAAAGATCCTGGTCAGTGGCTTGGGCAACCGGCATCGCAGTTTGCGCCTTCGCTCAAGTCGCAAGCCGCCGGCGAAGTGACCCGAATTGTGCCGCGGGTTTCGGGAGTTAAGGTAGTGGGCTGGGCGGCCGACCGGGAGATGCCGGGCTTTAACCGAGTTCTTCTGGTGAATGGAAGCGGCAAGGTCATCGGCCTCGGCCGCCGCCTTCCCGAGGGATTGCCGACCGAACTTTTGTCTCCCGGAATGCCAGCCCGGCTCGCATGGATAGCGTTCGTGCCGGCCCAATACGCAATCGGCAGGTTTTCTGTGCAGATAGTTGGCCGCGGAGAAAGGGAAGTGCAGCCGGTGAGAGGAACGTACGACTTCCCTGAAGCCAATACCCGGTGAAGTGCGCCCGCGCCCTGAATGTGCAACCTACTCTGGCTGAGAGCTTCTAACAAATCGTGACACGATTGCCGCTGGCACTCAGCATACTCGCGTTAACGGTTGCACACTTGGTGACGGGCTTTGCTCAAGATGGAAAGGCTCAGGAAAGCATCACCATCGACGGCGCGGCGCCCGCTAAGCCCTTCCCGCATTTCTGGGAGCAGATGTTTGGCTCGGGCCGGGCAAATCTCAGTTTGCGCGAAAGTTACCGCAAAGACCTAAACACAGTCAAGGAGCACACCGGATTTACTTACGTGCGATTTCACGCCATTCTCGATGACGAGAACGGAGTTTATGATGAAGACGCACAAGGGCAACCGGTTTACAACTTTTCTTACGTTGATGAGATCTATGACGGGCTGCTGGCCAATCACGTGAAGCCCTTTGTCGAAATTAGCTTCATGCCGCGTAAGCTGGCTGCCAATCTTTCCCCGCACCCTTTCTGGTACAAACCGCTTCCCTCTCCGCCTAAACATCCAGCCAGGTGGACAGCTCTCATCCAGGCCTTTACGGAGCACCTGGAGGCGCGATACGGGAAGGCGGAGGTGGAGACATGGTATTTCGAAGTTTGGAACGAGCCTAACATCGATTTCTGGAACGGCGAACCGAAACAAGAGACTTATCTCGCGCTATATGATGAGACCGCGAAGGCGCTGAAGAGCGTCGATCCCAAGCTAAGAGTTGGCGGCCCGGCAACCGCGCAAGCGGCATGGGTAAGCGCGTTCATTACTCATTGCAAGCAGAACGGCATACCGTTCGACTTTGTCTCCACGCACGTGTACGGGAATGAGGAATCGAAGAACGTCTTCGGCCGTGAACTGCCGATCTCACGGAAAGACATGGTTGGGCGGTCAGCCAAGAAAGTCTACGACGAGGTAAAAGCATCGGCTGCGCCGGATACCCCGATCATCTGGTCTGAATACAACGCCACCTATATGACCCAGCAAGAGGTAACCGACAGCGCGTTCATGGGTCCGTGGCTGGCAAACAATATCCGCGAGTGCGATGGGCTGCAGAGCATGATGTCTTACTGGACATTTTCGGATGTCTTCGAAGAACAAGGCATCGTGAAAACGCCCTTCTATGGAGGATACGGTCTGATTGCCGAACGCCACCTGCCCAAAGCGGCCTTCTGGGCATTCGATCTCTTGCACAGCTTGGGGAATCAGCGTCTTGCCGTTGACTCTGAAAATGCACTGTTGACCAGGCGCTCTGATGGAACTCTTGTGCTGGCGCTATGGAACTATGCGGAGCCCGGAGAAGCGGGCGCGCCAAAGACGTTTCATCTGACGGCGAGAGGGCTAAAGGCGAAATCGTATAGCCTGAGATTCGTCGGTCCCGGACACGCATCGGTGTTAGAGGACTGGAAGAAGATGGGATCGCCGGTCTCGCCTACTCCGCAACAAGCGGAAACTCTGATTAAGCAATCTGACCTGCCGAAAGCCCGGAGGTTCAAACTAGAGGAACAGGTTCTCCTTGGGCCCGAGACACTGGCTGTTCTGCAACTCGACCGATAGCGAGCAGCACCTTCAAGATCAGGCTTGCAGCAGATCGCTTACGACCAGGAACGTATAGCCTTCATCCTTTAATACGGGCACTATCCTGCGCACGGCGGTTAACGTCTCTGAAATGTCAGGTTTAGGCTGGACGGCGCGTCCATCGTGCAGGCAAACAATCCCGCCCGGCGAAGCGCGCTGGAGAACGTGCCGTTTAATGCGTTCCGCGGGCCAGCACCAATCATTGCCTATCACGGTCCAGAGAACATTTAGAAGCGAGAGCTTTTGCTGAACAGCTCGCAGGCCGGCCCAGCGGAAGCCGTAGGGAGGACGCAGGATCATGGGTGCGAGGCCGGTTTCGAACGTAATGATCTTTTGCGCCTCGGTAAATTCGCGCTCAATAAACGCACTCGACTTAAAGGGCAATTTGGGATGAGAGTAAGAATGGTTCCCGAGTTGATGTCCGGCGGCGGCTACCTGCCCGGCAATGTGCGGCAAGCGCCTCACATTCATCCCGCACTGAAAGAACGTCGCGAAGACTTTCTCGCGATCCAAATACTCCAAAAGCGGCAATGTTCCTTCACTCGGTCCATCATCGAATGTCAGCGCAATTGTCCGCTCCCGGCCCGAACCCCTATATACGGTCGGACCAAAAAGCTGCGAAGTGCGAGAAACACTACCATACGCGGCGGCGACGGAGAGTCCGCCCATAACTGCACCAGCAGTAAAACCTGTCAGCGTCAAAGGTCGCATCTGAATCCCCAGACTAACATTTACAAACGTTGTATTAGTGCTTTGACCAAACCATACTTTGACCAAACCATCAAACTATTCACTTACCCGATTACGGGGAGGCACAGAAGTTTGATATTCTCTTCTGACGCGCTCCGTATAGGAAGTAAGCAGCCGTTCCACCCGCCCGCGGTCGTCCGACCTCACGATGAAACCCACGTGATTACGCTTATTCAATCGCCAAACAAGTTCAGAGTCAGTGAAACCCGACGTATCGGGCCACTCCTGCCGGGCAAGAGATACCAACAAGCCGGCGTAGTCTTTTCGCTCTGCCTGTAGAGTATACGCGAATTCCGTCGCGGCTGCTACCTCTACATTAGCCCATTCGACCCAGAGATTAATACCAGTAGCCTGCTCCACGAGATCGGCTATATGAGCGCCGCCGACCCGGGCCGACGTCTCGAGGAAGTAGAAACCACCGTCCTCATTAGCACGGATAAACTCAGTGTGAGACACGCCGTCGCTCAATCCAAAAGCCTGCAAGACGCGCTCATTCATAGACTTGAGTGATCGATCGGCTTCGCCCCCGCGTTCCAGTACTTGCGTGGTAAATATGCCCCCGCCGGTGGTTAGTTCCAGAGGCGGTGTCCCATACGCACTGGTAACTGCGAAGACCATTTTGCCTCGAAACCAGATCGAATCGACGTGAAAGATGTCGCCCGGTACGAATCGTTCCAGTACGAAAAAGGACTGTTCGTCGCCTAGGCTATGAATTCTATCCCAGACATCCTGCGCATGATGAAACTTCTTGATACCGAGTGCACCGGCCATTAACCGCGGCTTTAGCACCCATGGTCCTGGTACTCGATCTAGAAAATCTGTGATTTTTTGGTAATTGAATGTAGGCGCGAACTCTGGGACACGAATCCCGCATTCGGCTGCTCGCATTCGCATTGCGAGCTTGTCCCGGAAATATCGTGTCGCTGTCTCGCCCAGGCCCGGGATCCGCAGGTGCTCGCGTAGAAATGCCGCTTTCTCGACATCAAAATCGTCCAGCGCCATGATACGGTCGATCTGCACTGACCGCGCCAGGTAACTTACGCCTTTCAGCATGTCTTGCAAGTCCCATTCGTGGTCGCGGTCTTCCAGGTAAAATATGTCTTCCAGGGATTCCCGCGGCCAGTTCGCCTTCTCCTTAATGCTCAAGGAGGTGAGCAGGTAAACCCGGCATCCCTGCCGCTTCAAGGCTTCGAGGGTCTGGTGACCTTTTTCGTAACTGGCCAGGCAAAGGAAGGTGAGTGGCGAGCCGTTGCTGCTCGATACTGGGTCTGACATATGGCTGACTGACCTCAATAAATGAAGCTATGATTTGCTTGCGAGGTGTTTGTTCCCCTCCGTAACTATAACTCCACCAGTAGCGAAGGATTCCTCGTATGCCGAGACTGCAGCTGAAACACCTCCTGGCCATCCGGTGGTTCCACTGGATCAACTTCCCTCTCTTATTCCTGATGATCTGGAGCGGCATCCTTATTTATTGGTCTTACGCGCCTTATCACCTCGGCCCTATTCATTTTTTCCCGGCCTGGGTTTATTCGACTTTGCATATCGACCACCGGCTGGCCGAGGGAATGGCGCTGCACTTCACTTTAATGTGGTTGTTTGTTCTGAACGGCGTGGCATACGTCGCTTACACGCTGCTCTCGGGCGAATGGCGGTATTTGGTCCCCCAATCGGCGTCGGCCTTTCGGGACGCCTGGCAAGTAGTTCTCCACGATCTCCATTTGCGGAGAGAGGCGCCGCCGCAGGAAAAGTACAATGCCGCCCAGCAGATCTCGTATACGGGCATCGTCGTGATGGGGGCAGGATCGGTAATTACCGGCCTTGCGATCTATAAACCTGCTCAGTTAGCATGGCTAGCGACCCTGTGCGGTGGCTACAGCATGGCGCGGCTCATCCACTTTGCTCTGACGATGGGCTATCTGCTCTTTTTCATCGTGCATGTCGTGCAAGTCGTTTTAGCCGGCTGGAATAACTTTCGCAGCATCGTGATCGGGTACGAAGTGGCAGATGAGAGCGTACGAAGTGGCAGATGAAAATAGATAGGCGGCACTCCGAAATCGTCCTTCCTCCCGAGGGCCTGAAGCGGGAGTTGCAGCGGCGCTCACGGCGCGGTTTCCTCGCCGGCGGCTTAGCTGCACTCGCTGGCGCAGGCGCTTACGAGTGGCTCACTGAAGCGAAGCGCGAGGACGAGACGCCGTGGCCTCAGCGCCGCATGCTCGGCTTCAATGAACGGCTTGCTCACGGCTACCTGAGTAATACGCGCCTGATGCCCTCGTATCCCGCCAGCCAGGTCACCTACCTAAAGCCCAACGGCGATATCGGAATTGACTCCGAGCTGAATAAGGCAAACTGGCGTTTAAAAGTCGCGGTGGAGGACGCGGCTCCGCTGCAGCTTGGGCTGTCCGATGTAATGGCATTGCCCAAAGTCGAAATGATCACGCGCTTTTGCTGTATTGAGGGATGGAGCGTAGTTACCTCCTGGGCGGGAGCGCGCTTCTCCGACTTCACGCGAAAGTTTTTCCCTCCCGGCCAGGCGCTCCCGCCTTACGTGTACATGGCGACCCCGGATGAGGAGTATTACGTCGGCCTCGACGCGAAAAGCGCGATGCATCCGCAAACGCTCCTCGCTTATGAGCACAACGGTAAAGCCCTGACCGACGAGCACGGGGCTCCGCTGCGGCTGGTTATTCCGGTCAAGTATGGCATCAAAAACATCAAGCGAATCGGCTCCATTCAATACACCAGCGAAAAGCCGAGTGACTATTGGGCGGAAGAAGGATACGATTGGTTCGCAGGTCTCTGATCCGTGCCCGACGCTCCTCTTTACTCCGGAACCTCCGGTTTCGCTTACCCGAGTTGGAAGCCCGCGTTCTATCCGGAGAAGCTCCCCAGTTCTAGGTTTCTGCCCTATTACGGCTCGCGGCTCAATGCCGTCGAGGTGAACTACACATATCGCCGTATCGCATTGGCATCAACCTTCGAGAAGTGGATTGCGAACACGCCCAAGGGCTTTCTGTTTCTGCCGAAAGCTCACATGAAAATCACGCATTCGCTGAAGCTTGAACGCGCGGAGGAGTTTACGCGTGTTTTTCTGGAATCGCTCGAGCCGCTGCGCGCGGCCGGGCGCCTCGGTCCGATTCTGTTCCAATTGCCGCCTTCCCTCAAGATCGATACCGAAAGGCTGGCGCGCTTTGCAGCCGGGCTTCCGCGCGCAGTGCGGGCGGCCTTCGAATTTCGCAATGCCACTTGGTTCGATGAGAGCGCTTATCAGGTGTTGCGGGACGCGAACGCGGGACTTTGTATTGCCGAAAATGAGAATCTCGAAACGCCCCATGTGCTGACGGCCGACTTTGTATACCTCCGGCTGCGCAAGCCGGATTACAGTGAGTCCGAGTTGGAGAGCATCAACTACCGGGTGGGGCAATACCGGTCGAATGGATATCCGACTTACGCAATCTTCAAGCACGAAGAAACACCGGCCGGCGCTTTGAATGCCGAAAAGTTACTGAACGCGCAGGCGGCAACGAAGGCCCCGGATGAACACCGATAAACGCGGATTCTAAGAACAAAACGTTCTGTTTTCGAGCTCCCCTTTGGTGAGCTGGAACATGAAGTCTCCGGCAAAGCGTTCCAGCGGCTTGCACCAAGACTCGCTCGACTTGTAGAGCGCCGCTAAAGGATCTCTCCAGCCGCTGAACTCGACTGCGTTTTACCAGCTGCAGCAGAAAACCAACGCAATTCTTATTCCTTCCCGTTGGGAGCATTTGCAGGGAGTGCCGCCCGGGTCTTTCGATTCTCTGTGAGTTTCCGGCAAGCGTGCGTGACTGAAGGCGTCGAAAGTTGCTAGCGGCCGACAAGAAGCTCCGCCTCGAATGAGAAGCCTCCAGCACGCTCAAACCGCAGCCTCCGCAGCCTCCGCCCTCCCAACCAACCGCTCCGTAGGATCTACCTTCAGCCAAAGCCCTGCGCCAATCACCAGCAGTACCGCCATCGGGACGAATGGTGCATCGTAACTCCGGTAGCGCTCCACTAGGTATCCAAAAGCCAGCGAAGATACAAACGAGCCGATCTGGCCAACCATGTTCATCGCGCCCACTATTGCGCCTGCGCACTCGCCGGCAATATCCAGGCAGGCCGCGAATTTAGTCGGCTGCTGAAACGTAATGAAGCCGTAGACCAGAGACAGAAGCACAACGCGCGGAGCCAGTGCGGCGTAAAAATCACCGCAACCGTGCACACCGCCGCGCCGCTCAGACCCGCCACGCTGAGGGACCGCTGACCCCACTTGAGTCCCAGTCTCCTCACCGACGCGGCGCTGGCGAACCCTCCGCCCACGTTCGCGCAAGCCCCGGCCAAAAACGGCAGCGACGACAGCAGCAAATCATGTTCGGTGTATCCACGGGCTTTGACAAGATAGCTGGGGATCTCAAACGCGGCATAGGAAAGCGTGAAGATGCCGGTGACCCAGCCCAGGCGGCGGGACCAAGATGGAGGCCTCCTGCATGCGTAGGCCCGCGACTGAAAGACAAACACGATCGAGGTAAGTGATAACCAGCAGCAGCGAGAGAAGGCCCAGCACGCGATTCCGATATTTCGTGGCAGACCTCCCCCCAAACGGTAGGCCGTATTCTCGCACAATCCGTTCCCAGCGGTTCGCGCCAGCAGGCTCAACTACTTACACCAAGTCGCGCTGTTCACCAGGGTGTAACCGCCGGCTGATCGCGGGCACACGGCATAGCCACACTATTCCTAATCTCCTGCGTCTTTACGCATACCCGCCGAAAACTCACTGATTCTCTCTTAGCTCTAACCCGTTTTCATCTCCTCGTTGTAGCAGCCTGCCCCGCCGCCATGGCGGAGTCCTTCGAAAACCGGGATTGTTATTTAAGCAGAATCAATTATTTAAAATCGAAGCCCCTTTGATAATTGCGCTGCCCGATCCCAGTCGCGCGCAGCGCTTTTTCATCCCTGGTTATTGCGTGGCGTGCCGGCTGTGGCCGAGTCACGTCGCCAGTCCCGCAATTCCCCATCTCTGTTCAGTAACTTAGGAAGCCGCCCCACGGTCATTGCCTCCTCCCTAACCTTAAAAGTTAGACGAGCGCCCCCCTAAACTCACTAACGTTCTTAGCGCAGAGTGATGCGCGAAATGGGTTTGTTTCGCAAAAACCGCCATGCCGCCCAGTTCGATTCGCAAATGCTCCCGAAAGGAGATTCATTGGCTTCGTTTTTTCAAATCAGTGCCGCGCCGCCCGGTGCGTTTGGCAATTTCGCCGGAAACTGAAATATCTTGGCTTCGTTTCTTCAAGTTTTCCGCCCGGATTCCCGGCAGTTCGTTCGGCAATTTCGCCCAGCCACGTTTCGCTCGCTTCGTTTCTCATACCAGCCCATATGCCCCGGTCCGCCCCATCTCGAGAATCCTCGTAATGACACATCCTATAAGTGCTGTTTGTGTCCGGGCCAACGTAATATACCCGACGGAGTAGTTTTGAATACGTGCCTAATCCTTTTCGAACGATCTGCCGATCAGAAGCCTAGGATGACTTCGCTAGGCGTAACTATGAACTTTCTGGAAAGGGCGGCGCGGGCTATCGCCGGGGTGTTTCTCCTGCTCATCATGCTGTTTCCCATCGCCGCAAGGGCTTCGCTTGACCCGAATGAGGCGATTCGGCAATATCTGCACCAATCCTGGCAAACTGCCCAAGGTCTTCCCCAAAACTCAGTGCTGTCGATTGCCCAGACGCCGGACGGCTATCTCTGGCTTGGCACAGAAGAGGGGCTGGTTCGCTTCGACGGCGTCCATTTCACTCTCTTCGACAAGAACACGGCGAGTCTTAAAAGCAATCTGGTGATGACGCTTTTAGTGGATCACCTGGGTGATCTTTGGGTGGGTACCTACGGCGGCGGAATTGCACAGTTGCACAAAGGAAGATTTAAACTCTTTGGCACTGAACAAGGACTGCCTTCCAATCAGATCCGAGCTCTTCATGAGGACCGGGAAGGCGCGATTTGGATTGGGACAGATGGGGGCGGACTGGTCCGCCTGAAAGATGGCAAATTGCGGGTCTACACCGACGCGGACGGCTTGGTGGACAACGCGGTTTTCTCGATTGCGAGCGATATCTCGGGAGCGCTGTGGATTGGGACCCATAATGGCGTCAGCCGCTTACAGGGCGGCAAATTCTCAAATTTCAGTACTCATGACGGGTTGAGTGGCGACTTTGTACGTTCGATTTACGCCGATCCTGACGGAAACGTTTGGGTGGGTACAAGCGAAGGCCTGTCCCAGATTTCAAGCTCCGGGATCCGCCGTTACAGCGTTCGGGATGGGCTCACGAGTAACATTGTGTTCTCTATCTCACGGGATGCAGCGGGGAGTCTTTGGATCGGCACGGCCAACGGATTGAACCGCTTCGCCGCTGGGAAGTTCAGCGGATTCACGGAGAAGGATGGTTTAAGCGGGAAAGATGTATGGGCCATCCTGGACGACCAGGAAGGAAATCTCTGGGTCGGAACAGGTGGCGGCGGGCTGAATGCCTTTAAGGCAGGAATTTTTACGGGCATGACGAAGAAGGACGGACTCGCCAGCGACCTCATCCTGCCGATTTTTCAAGACAGCGACGGCGGAATATGGCTGGGTTCCGATCAGGGCCTCATGCACTTGAAAGACGGCCAGCTTACGACCTACACGACCAAGCAGGGTTTGCCGGATAATTTCGTCTTCTCGATTGCCCAAGACAAAAGCGGTCGAATTTGGATCGGTACTAGACGCGGGCTAGCCAGTTTGAGTGACGGCAAGATCACAATCAGCCCTGAGATTCCCTCGATCTTCGTTCTTTGTACCTACATTGATCAGGCAGGAGAACTGTGGGTAGGAACCCGCAACGGGCTCAGCCATTTCAGCAAAGGCAGAGTAAGAACTTACAAAACGGAAGACGGTCTCTCGAGCAACAACGTAGTGGCGATCTTTGAGGATGTAAAGGGAGTGATGTGGATCGGCACAAGCGGGGGAGGTGTAAACCGTTTCGAAGCGGGCCACTTTACAGCACTGACGAGCCGTGACGGCCTGGGAAGCGACGTCGTGTGGTCGATCTACGGAGAACCGGACGGCACGCTCTGGTTGGGAACGAGCGGGGGCGGTCTGTCTCGGCTGCGGAATGGAAAGCTTACCGAATACGGGATCGCGGCGGGTCTTTATGATGACAGCGTGATCGCGATACTCGATGACCACTTCGGAAATTTCTGGCTAAGCTCGAACAAGGGAGTGTTCCGAGTCAGTAAGAGTCAGCTGAACGATTTTGCGGCGGGGAAAATCAGCAAGATCCGATCGACGCCTTATGGGACGGCGGATGGAATGAAGAGCACGGAATGCAACGGCGGATTTCAGCCAGCCGCAATGCAATCGCAGGACGGGCGATTGTGGTTTCCGACGGTCAAAGGTTTTTCGGTGGTAGATCCGCGCATGATCGCAAAGCCTGCCGGATCACAAGCGGTTCTGGAGCGCGTGCTCGTTGACAATCGCGAGTTAAGCAATGGCATGAGCGGGACTGCTGCCCCAGGCCGAGGCCAGCTGGAATTTCAGTTCACCTCGCCTACTTCGACTGAGCCGCAAAAAATCGAGTTTCGATATATGCTCGAAGGCTTCGACAAGGATTGGATCGAGGCCGGAAACCGACGCATCGCGTACTACACCAACATTTCGCCCGGCGAGTACCGATTTCTCGTGCAAGCGGGGCGTAATGGGATCTGGAGCACCGCGCGGGCTGATTTCCCTTTAACCCTGCAGCCGCATTACTACCAGACGAAGACGTTTTCATTGCTTTTGATCCTGGCGGGAATCGGGTTCTGCGCAGCCGCTTACTGGATCAGGGTCCGCCAGTTGAAGCTGCGTGAGCACAAGCTTCGCGGCTTGGTGGACGAGCGCACGGCGGCGCTGACCGAGAGTGAGAACCAGCTGCGTAAATCGCGAGACGAGCTAGAGCATCGGGTAGAGGAGCGGACCAGCGAACTTGTGATCTCCAATCGTGCGCTGGAAGGTGAGATCATGTTCCGGCGGCGTACAGAAGAGCAATTGATTCTGGCGAAGGAAGCGGCCGAAGCAGCCAACCAGGCTAAGAGCGAGTTTCTGGCGAATATGAGCCACGAAATCCGGACGCCTATCAACGGAATAATCGGCATGACCGACCTCGCTCTCAGCACGGATTTGCAGGAAGATCAGCGGGAGTATCTTGAGATCGCCAAGTATTCGGCTGATTCGCTCCTGAAGATTGTGAATGATATTCTGGACTTCTCCAAAATCGAAGCCAAGAAGCTGACGCTCGATAGCACACCCTTCCAACTCCGGGGAACGCTGAAAGAGCTTATGCGTTCGCTTTCGCTGCGCGCCCGTCAGAAGGGCCTGAAGCTCGACTGCGAAGTCGGCCAAAGCGTTCCGGAAGGCGTGATAGGAGATCCGCTTCGACTGCGGCAGGTGCTGCTGAACCTACTCGATAATGCCATCAAGTTTACCGGGCAGGGGAGCGTCGGGCTGGCTGTAAACCTCGAATCGATATCCGATCAGGATGCCTTCCTTCGGTTCGCGGTGACGGATACGGGCATTGGCATCTCCGAAGAGAAACAAAGAACAGTTTTCGAGGCTTTTACCCAGGCTGACACGTCGTCCACCCGGCGATTTGGTGGGACAGGTTTGGGTCTGAGCATTTCGTCCCAGTTGACCGGGATGATGGGTGGTCAAATCTGGGTTGAGAGCAAGACGGACCATGGGAGCACATTTCAGTTCACGGCACGGCTGCAGTTGCAGGAAGCGACGATTGAGGGGGCGGAGTCCGTTTTGGACGGCCAGCTCGCCGCATAGAAGCCGCGCAAGCAGCGGTACAGCGTACATGCTTCCTTGAACAGATGAAAGTGCCAAGCGCGGCGGGACGCTTGCTCGGTTACCCCGTCCAACAAAGTGGGCGCGCGAATCGAATCTCCTGGATACCCCAGGTTCGTTATACTTTTAATACAACCCTCCGGTAAACCTCTAATGAACAGCCGCTTTAAATGGATTCTTGTCGGTAGCTCCGCCGTTGTCGTGATGCTACTTCTGCTCGGAGCAAAGAGCGGACACGTGGTCCCCACCGACGACGTCTACGGCCATTTAAAGGTCTATACGGAAGTGCTCGAGCGAATCAAGCTCGAATATGTCGAGGAGCCGGACATAAAGAGCGTCACGCTCGGGGCCATCAACGGGCTGCTGGAGTCCGTCGATCCTTTCGCGAGCTACTTGAATGCCGATCAATACCGGCAATACGAGAAGGGCCAGGACTCGGCCAAAGCAGGCGTCGGAGTGATTCTCGCAAAGCGCTACGGCTACGTCGCGATTGTCGATGTGCTGCCGGGCTCTCCAGCGGATAAGGCGAATATTTCGACAGGCGATTTGATAGAGAGTATCAGCAATGTCGCGACACGTGACATGCCCTTGGCTTATGCGGAGGAGTTGTTGCGCGGCAACCCGAACACGACAGTCGAGCTGACTGTCTTGCGGATGCGGGATCGCGATCCACAGAAAGTAACTTTAACAAGAGCGAATGTGACGATTCCAGACGTTACGGCAAAGCTCATGCCAAACGAGGTCGGATATTTACACGTGGCGAGCCTGGCGGGAAACCGTGTCACGGAAACGAAAACCAAGTTGCAGGATTTGAAGAAACAAGGCGCGCGCTACGTGGTACTCGATCTCAGGCACTGTTCCACCGGAGACCAGGAGAACGGTATCCCACTGGCGAATTTGTTTTTGGATTCTGGTGAGATCACCTATGTGCAGGGCCAGAAGACTCAGAAGAAAGACTTCACGGCGAACCCTCAAGATGCCGTCTGGAAGGGACCGCTGGTGGTGATAACGGATCGCGCCACGGCGGGTGGGGCAGAGATAGCGGCCGCCGCTCTGCTTGACGATAAACGCGCGCAGGTCGTCGGCGAGCGGAGTTATGGTGATGCCAGCCTTCGAAAGACCATACAGATGGACGATGGGGGCGCTGTGATTCTGTCGGTAGCGAAGTTCTATTCTCCGGCTGGCAAAGCGATTCAGGACACAGGCGTGGTGCCAACGGTTCAGATTGCAGAAAACGATAATTCTCCCGAGTACGATCAGGACGGGAACCCCATTCCCGGTACGGCTCCGAAAAATACCGAGGATAACCTGCTTAAGCAGTCCATAGAGCTAGTGACCGGAAAGACGACGATTGCGAAATTGATGGATCAGGCGAATGGTCCGCTCGTGACGGCTGGGGGTCAGCACCCGATCATTGAAAAGAGCCCTCAATAAGAAGATGGCTTAAGGACTAAAGTTTTATGCCTTTGTACGAGTATCGATGCGACAACTGCGGTGAACTATTCGAGGTCAGACAGAAGTTCGCTGACGAGCCGCTCAGCACTCATGAAAAATGCGGAGGTCACGTAGAGCGGCTAGTATCCGCACCCACTTTTAATTTCAAAGGGAGTGGTTGGTACGTAACGGACTATGCAAAGGGCGGCGATAAAGCTACTTCAAATGGGGATTCAGGCAAAGCGGGGTCGGACGGCAAAGATTCAGCTTCCGCAAAAGGCTCAGATTCGGCCAAGAAGGACTCGAGTCAGGCTTCATCGACGTCATCCGATAAAGGCGGGAGTTCTTCGTCTGAGCCGAAGTCGAGTTCTGATAGCAAGTCGAGCTCCGATAGCAAGCCCAGCAGCTAAGCTGCTCTAAATTATGCTATTTAGCAGTTAGGCGTTTAATCTTTGCGCCAGCTGCGGCCAGCTTCTTTTCGATTCGCTCGTAACCCCGATCGATGTGGTAAACGCGATCGACGGTCGACTCCCCTTTGGCAATCAGGGCAGCTAAAACCAGGGATGCGCTGCCTCGCAGATCGGAAGCGATTACTTGAGCGCCGGTCAGGCGTTCCTCTCCCGCGAGGATCGCTTGCCGTCCCTCGAGGCGGATGTTAGCTCCCATGCGCGCCAGTTCCTGCGCATGCATGAACCGGTTTTCGAAGATCGTCTCAGTTACGAAGCTGATGCCCTGAGCGACGGCCATCCAAGCCATGTATTGGGCTTGCAGATCGGTGGCGAAGCCTGGGTATTCTTCGGTAGTGATATCGGTCGCCTTGGCGCGAGCGGGCCCTTTCACGCGTAGGCTGCCTGGGCCGGCTTCGGTAATCTCGGCTCCGGCCTGGAGCATTTTGACGGTCAGGGCGGAGATGTGATCGGGGTTGCAGCCACTTACAACCAGATCGCCTTTGGTGATGGCGGCGGCGAGCAAAAAGGTGCCGGCTTCGATCCTGTCCGGAATGATAGTGTGCTCGGCGCCGTGAAGGCGTTCGACACCCTGGACGGTGATAGTCGAAGTGCCCGCGCCTTGGATTCTCGCGCCCATCGCGATGAGCAGATCGGCGAGATCCTTGACCTCCGGCTCACGGGCGGCATTTCCGATAATGGTTTCGCCGCGCGCCAGCACAGCCGCCATCAGCAGGTCTTCGGTGCCAGTTACCGTGATCCGGTCAAAGTGAATGCGCCCGCCGCGCAGGCCGTCTGGAGCTTGGGCCTCCACATAACCGTGAGTCTGCTCGATGTAGGCGCCGAGCTGTTCGAGGGCGAGAACGTGCAGGTTAATCGGACGAGAGCCGATCGCACAACCTCCGGGCATGGAAACTCTGGCCCGGCCTGTGCGCGCGACCAGCGGGCCTAATACCAGGCTCGAAGCTCGCATAGTCTTGACGACTTCGTAGGGTGCTTCCGGCCGGTCGAGCGAGCGGGCTTCGACTCGTACCTGGGTGCCCTGCTGATCGACCGTGGCGCCCGAGAAGGTCAAAAGGCTCTGCATCGTCGCGATATCCCTGACCTCGGGCACGCGGCGCAGCGTGACCGGTTCTTCTGTAAGGAGACAGGCAGCCAGGGCCGGAAGCGCCGCGTTCTTAGACCCACTGACCGGGAGTTCACCGCTCAAGGGCGTCCCTCCCTTTACTTTGAATTTGTCCATTCCTCGCTAACGCCGGCAGAAGGCAATCATTTGTTGAGAGCGACTCGCAGCCGGCCGCCGGCTTGCTCCAGCCGCATCTCGGCTCCACGCCGGTCGAGATGGCAGTTGTGCATCACGATAGCTGTCCGCACAGAGCCGCTTTCTTCCAGCAGGCGCGCTGCTTCATCGTAGGACACACCGGCGATCTCGGCTATAATTCGCCGGGCACGATCGGTCAACTTGCTGTTCGTTGGCTGAACGTTGACCATCAGATTGCCGTAGACGTAACCCAGCCGAATCATCACGCCCGTACTGAGCATGTTCAGGACAAGCTTGGTAACGGTGCCTGCGCGCAAACGTGTGGACCCGGTGATAATTTCGGGCCCGGGAGTAGGCGTAATGGCGATATCGCAAGCCTGCGAGACTTCCGAGTTGGGCGTGCAACTCAGGCCGACGGTAAAGGCACCCAACGAGCGGCCCAGAGCTAAGCCGCCGAGGACGTATGGCGTACGGCCGCTCGCGGCGATGCCCACCAGAACATCGCGCCCTGAAAAGCCTCGCTCTGAGAGGTCGCGCTTCCCTTCTTCTGGATCATCTTCGGCCTGCTCGACAGATCGCCTGAGCGCGGTATCGCCCCCAGCGATGATGGCCTGAAACATCTCCGGCGGTGTATGGAAGGTCGGCGGGCATTCGGAGGCGTCGAGCACGGCTAGGCGGCCAGAGCTGCCTGCGCCCGCATAGAACATTCGACCGCCCGCTTGAATTCGCTCGGCGATGGTATCCGCCGCAAGTGCAATGTTTGGAATTTCCCGCTCGACAGCGACTGCGACTTGCTGGTCCGCCGCGTTCATGACGCGCAACACTTCCACCGTTGGAAGAGAGTCGATATCCCGAGAGGAAGGATTTTGCTGTTCGGTGAGCCGGTCCAAAGATTGAGGGTTTCGTCTCGGGAAAGCCTGGCGTGTAACCGCCTTAAGCGCTAAATGAGCTGCCGCAGCCACAGGTCGATTTCACCTGTGGATTGTTGAACTTGAAGCCCGATCCTTCTAATGTCTCGACGTAATCTACTTCCGCCCCATCCAGGTAGATCATACTGGCCTGGTCGACAAATACGCTCAAATCACCGAATCTATAAGTCTTATCCAGCATGTTCGGTTGCGTTTCGAAAGCCATGGAGTAACTAAAGCCTGAACAGCCGCCGCCAACAACGGAGATGCGTAAGCCGGCTGGCTTGGGCTCCTGCATGTTCAAGATCTCATTCACTTTTCCAATGGCTGTGTTCGTTAGCTGAATCATTTTATCTCCTGAATTTGTTCCGGCTATTTCTATTTTACAACCGCCGCCATGCTTTGATGCAGAGAAATTTTGGGAGGTTGCGGCGGGTATATCCAAACCGGCTAAGAACTTTATGTAACCCCCTCAAACAGAAGTACGTCGGCAACGTCATATGAATGGGCTGACTGCAAGCCTTCCGTACCCGGTTATAGCCGGTGAAACGACTCCGGCGAAGGCCAACCGATTGGATCATCGAACCACCGAAGAGGCGGCGCTTGTCAGGCGTGTGCAAGCGAAGGATGAGATGGCGTTCCGGGAAATCGTCGAGCGCTATCAGGCGAAGGTCTTCTCGATAATCTACGGAATTCTGCGCAATCGCAATGACGCCGAAGACATAGCACAACAGGTTTTCGCGAAGATTTACTTTTCGATTAAGAACTTCGACTTTCGAAGTTCTCTCCTTACCTGGATCTACAAGATAACAGTAAACGAGTGTTACGACTATCTGCGAAAGAAGAGAGTCCGGAAGCTGGTTTATGAAAGCGATTTCTCGGCCGACGATTCGGCGCGGATGGAGTACTCAGACCCCGGGAGCGATCAGACGCCCGGAGTAGACCATCGGCTTGCTCAGCAGGATTTGATACTAAAGCTGCTGGCCAAGCTTTCCGAAGAAGACCGCTCACTGCTGTTGTTGAAGGAACTGGAAGGGCATTCGGTCGAGGAACTCTCCGAAATGACCGGCATGAACGAGAATACAATTAAAGTGAAACTTTTTCGTGCGCGGCAGAAGCTAGTGAAAGCGGCGCAGCGGCTGGGGAGATCGCCACTGGTGGTCTCAGTCTAGGCTTTCCATGGTGCTGATTCGGTTTTAAGTTGTATAAGCGGGCGTAAAAAGATCCGCGGACGTGATAAGAATCTTGAGGGAATTATGCAGGGCCCATTTCGGGATCGGTTAGAGGATCTGCTGGCCACGCTTCGCGCGGAGGAAGTGGAACCGGCGCCGGGATTTTACGCTCGCGTTCTACAGCGAATCGAAGAGCGCGAGAGCGAGTCGCTCTGGTCGTTTTTCGTCGATTCTCCTTTTAGTAAGCGCTTGGCCCTTGCCTCGCTAACGATCACGCTGGCGCTGGGCAGCTATGTAGTCTCGGCGGAGAGGCACGAAGCCAGCACCATGTCCCAGAACATCGTGGCTTTCAGCGGCACGCATTACGATGCCCCAGTAATGGGAAGCCAGGCGGAACAGCGGGATGCGGTACTCGAGAATTTCGCCGAGCATTACCCGGCCGGAAATCAAGGACAGATACGATAAGCACTCCGGCATCACTTGAGCGGCCTATGCTGCGGCACGGCGACGTGACCTGGTCGAACCCGAAGGTAATATCGACTCTGGCTATCATTTTTCTGTGCGGCGCGGCTTTCGGAGCAGCTATTACGCGCGGCTATATCCACTCTCGCTGGACGTCTCAGCCGGCCGCTTCACCGGCCATTGAAAGAGTCCGCCATGTCGGTCTGGGAAATCTGAAAACCAAGCTGAATTTGACAGCGGCGCAGGAGCAGGAAATCATGAAAATCCTCGATGACTACGGAAAGTTTTATCAAAACATCGAGGACGAACGGGAGGATGTGGCCGAATATGGTCGCCGGCGAATCTTGAATGCGCTCACACCGGAACAACGGGTGCGATTCAATGAAATGATTGCCCCGCATGCGCGGCCTTGATCGGGAGATTACTGCGGCGCAGGCTTTGTCTTCTTGCAGCAGGGGCCTTCTTCCTGCATTTTCTTTTCGAGAGCAGCCATTAGCCGCGACTCAATATTCCGGGGCACAGCCTGCGCCTCGAGGCCCTTAAAGACCTTGAGAGTTTTGGCAGTGGTATCACAAACTACCCAGCAGTTCGGACATTCGTCTACATGCTTTTGTAAGGTGGCCCGGCTCTCTGGATCGAGCGTCTCGTCCAAGTAGTCGTTGAGCTCATGCAAAAACTGCCTACATGTAAGCAAACGCGTCGTCCCCCTTTTGCCTGAACTGACGGGTCAGCCTTTCACGAAGCTGGAGCCGCGCCCTCAAAAGGCGGCTTTTAACAGCCGAAATAGATAAATTCAAAGCTTCTGCCGTTTCCTCAATTGACAGTTCTTCGATGTCACGAAGGATGAAAACGGTGCGATAGGCAGGCTTCAAACTTTGAATGGCCTGGTCCAAAAGCTCGGCCAGCTCTTCACGGGAGTACGTTTCTTCGGGGTTTTCGTCCCAAACGGCGATTTCCCGTGCAACTTCATCTTCCCCGGTGTCGATGGGCTCGTCGAGAGGAACGGTGCGGTCCGAGCGGCGTTTCCGCAGCTTCATGAGCGCCTCGTTTACGGCAATTCGTACAATCCAGGTGTAGAACTTGGAATTGCCCTGAAAGTCGTCGAGATGGGTGTAAGCTTTCAGAAAGGCTTCTTGCAGGACGTCTTCGGCATCGTCGTCGTTCTGGGTGATCTGCTTGGCCATGCGGAAGACGCGCCGGTCGTAGTGCTGGACCAGCTCTGAAAATGCCGAGGCATCGCCTGCCTTCGCGCGGGCCACTAGCGCGGATTCATCGAAGACGGGGCTGATAGCAGAGGTACTCACGCGAGCGGTATTCACAGTTTACCAGCGGCGCGCAAACACCAATTCCTGGCGTCAGTCGCCGTAGGCGGAGCTGACCGTCGCCGGTGCCAGCCTACTCTCTATCCTCCGCCACGGCCTTACCGTCCAGCTCGCTTCACCGTCGATCAGCACCAGGCCACCAAATCGCCCAAACGGTTCAAAACCCGCCTCCGACCGATGACCTGAGGTTCTGCTGCGTTGACCATCCACTGTTCAAGCCGCCATCATACCGAGCGCGAGTACCACAGAGACGCGATCGCCTCTTCAATCTCGCCTAGGTAGAACAGCACATGGTTGGTGTCGTAACGGAAGTGGTTGGATTCCTTATTACTCTTGCTTGGCTCGCCATAGCGTCCGCAGGGTAACTGTCTGATACGCTCGAAATCACTACTACAAATGAGCAGTTCGATCACGGTTACACTGCCTGACGGGAGCCATCAGCAGGTTGCACCGGGCACACGGCCAATGGATGTGGCCCAGTCTATCAGCCCGCGGTTAGCAGCGGATGCCATTGTCGCTCGCGTGAACGGAGACTTATTCGATCTGATGCGCCCGCTCGAGGGCGATGCGACAGTCGAGATTCTGGGGACCAAGAATTCCGAAGCTTTGCAGGTCTACCGGCACTCGACCGCGCACCTGCTGGCGGCTGCGGTGCTCGAGCTGTTTCCCGAAACGCAGCTTGGGATTGGACCGCCAACCGAGAGCGGGTTCTACTATGATTTTCAGCGGGACGCGAAGTTTACGCCGGAAGATCTCGAGAAGATCGAAGCACGCATGCGCGAGATTCAAGCCCGCAACGTGCCGTTTGAACGAGAGATGACGCCGAAGGCGGTTGGTTTGGAGAAGTACCGCAAGGATTGGATGAAGCATGAGCTGATCCAGGAGCGCGCGGGAGATGTTTTCTCCGAGTACACGCTGGGGCCGAACTTCATCGATTTCTGCCGCGGGCCGCATGTGGCTTCGACGGAAAAGCTCAAGGCATTTAAGCTGCTTTCGATCGCGGGAGCTTACTGGAAGGGCAACGAGAACAACCCCCAGCTGCAGCGCATTTACGGAACAGCTTTCTTCACGAAGAAGGAACTCGATGAGTACCTGAACAGGCTGGAGGAAGCCAAGAAGCGGGATCACCGGCGCATCGGCAAAGAGCTTGAACTGTTTGCCGTGAACGAGCTGGTGGGGGCCGGGCTGCCGCTGTGGTTGCCAAAGGGCGCGGCGGTGCGGAGAGTGCTCGAAGACTACATTGTTGAAAAAGAGCGCAGGGCCGGCTATCAGCACGTGTACACACCCGATCTAGCGAAGATCGAGCTATATCAGCGTTCGGGGCACTGGGAGCATTATCACGAGGATATGTTTCCACCCATGGATCTCGAAACCGAGCAGATGGTCTTACGGCCTATGAACTGCCCGCATCACATTCTGATCTACAAATCGAAGATGCGCAGCTACCGCGACCTGCCAGTGCGCATCGCGGAGTTAGGCACGATGTACCGGTATGAGCGTTCGGGAGTGCTCAGCGGGTTGAGCCGGGTGCGTTGCATGACGCTGAACGATGCCCACATTTTCTGTACGCCCGATCAGATTAAGCAAGAATTCACCGGGGTCATGCGGCTAGTGGAGAGCGCGTACCGGGATCTCGGGATTACCAAGTACAGCTACCGGCTCTCGTTGGGTGACAGAGCGAACACCGGAAAGTACGTTGCCAACAGCGAGATGTGGGCGCTAGCTGAACGCGTGCTGCGGGAGGCGATGGACTCGCTTGGCTTGCCATATACGGAGGCTCCGGGCGAGGCCGCCTTCTACGGGCCCAAACTCGATATTCAATTGGCGGATGTAATGGGTCATGAAGAGACCTATTCGACGATTCAGATCGATTTTCATCTGCCCAATCAGTTCGATCTTTCCTACATCGGCGCGGACGGCGCGGCCGCGCAGCCGGTGATGATTCACCGCGCAATCATCAGCACCATGGAGCGCATGATGTCTTATTTGATCGAGCTGTATGGGGGGGCATTCCCGGTATGGCTCGCACCTGTGCAGGCAATCGTGCTGCCCATTACCGATCGTCAAACGGAGTACGGGGGCCAGTTGCGGAAACGGCTGATAGATGCCGGGTTCCGCGCCGAGCTGGATGAGCGGAACGAGAAGGTTAACCTCAAAATTCGCGAGGCCCAGCTGCAGAAGATTCCTTACATGCTCGTTGTAGGGGATCGTGAAGCACAAGCAGGACAGGTATCTGTCCGGAACCGCAAAACCGGCGATCAGGGCGTCGTCAGCCTGGATGAATTTATTCAGCGGCTATCGAAAGCGGTCGAATCGAAGAACCTGGTTGAGTAAATCTCGTTGGCAGCTTGTTTACAGCTGCTGACGTTCGCGTTCTGTAGCGCAAGGTCGAGATACCTTATTCGCTTCGTAGCGCTACCATGGATCCACCCCAGCAGCTTCCCGAGCGGGTATGTAGCAGGCGAAAGCTGCGACCGTAATCAAGGCAATCGTCACAAGCCCGAAGGTGAGCGGGTCGGTCACACCCACCCCGTAGAGTTGGGTTGCGAGTAGCCGGGTTGTGGCGAGAGCGCCTACAAGCCCCACGCCTACGCCGGCCATTACAGGGGCCATCGCTTTGCCGCAACGCCAGCGCAACTTCCCCGGCTATGTAAAGGCTTCGAGCGCTATCACGGGCCAAACCGGTAATGCTCCGCCCCCCTTGTCGCAATACCTTCTGAACATCCACCTGCGCTGCGCGAATAGCCGGCAGAGGCCCAGCCAGCAGCGTACTCAAAAGCCCAAGCCCAACAGCAAAAAAGAGAACAGGTCCGTTCACGCTTGCCTGGTCAAGGCGCGAAATCGCATCCAGGCCAAGCTTGCGCGCTACGGCGATTAGAAGCCAGGCTAATCCCAGCCCAAGAGCTGCCCCCAAAAAGCCAACCAAGATACTTTCTGTCAGCAGTTGGCGAATTACGCGCGAGCGACTGGCGCCGAGAGCAGCTCGCACGGCTAGCTCTTGCGCACGTCCTGTGCTTCTCGCCAGAAGCAAGTTGGCTACATTCGCACAAGCAATCAGCAAAACAAATCCCACAGCGCCTAAGAGGACAAAAAGGCGGCTCTTGTAGTCACCGACGATGTCGGCAGCGTAATCACGAACGCGGATCCCGTGGCCCGCGCCAAAACAATCGTAGATACCTACGTCAAGCTGGAACGCGCGGCATCAAGGCTCCCGAGTAATAGGACGCGAGGCGTTCATGATCTTGCCGACAGCGGCCGCGTAGGCTTTCCAGGTCTTTGCCTGAGTTCGCAAGTGCTTCCTGCCGTCTGGAGTAAGGCGGTAATACTTCGCACGCCGGTTATTCTCCGACAAACCCCATTCAGCTTCGATCCAGCCCTTTGCTTCCATGCGATAGAGCGCCGGATAGAGCGCTCCTTCCTCTACGAGCAGAGCATTGTCCGTCTGCTGCCGGATTGCATTAGAAATCGCGTAACCGTGCAAGGGTTGCCACGAAAGCGTTTTTAGAACCAGGGTGTCCAGGGTCCCGCGGATCAAATCCAGATTATCTTTTTCCATGTGCTTCATACCTAAGAAGCATATGGGAAAGATAGCATGCCTTCCCTTTTCGTAAGGTTCATAAGTAAGGAGAGCTGAAGTTGAAAAGTGACGGTAAAATGCCGGAGTTAAACTTCTAAGCCGACTGCGCGCATCAACTCGATTGCGTTGCTGCGGGTGACGACGCCCGGCTTCAGCTTGTAGTCGAACACCATTTCCGACCCGTTCATCTGGTCTTCGAAGTGCACGTTTTCAATACGGGCGCGTACGTCCTGCTGAATGTGAGAGAGCGCGAGATCGTGAGTAGTGATCAAGCCAATAGCATTCGAGCGGAGCAATTCGCTCACGATGCCGGAGGCGCCGATGCGCCGGTCGTGGGAGTTGGTGCCGCTCAGGAGTTCGTCGAGGAGAAACAGGACCTGTTCGCCGTTTTTTGTGAGATCTACAATCTGCCGGATCCTGGTGATCTCCGCGAAGAATCTGGAGCGGTGATCCTGTAGTGAATCGTTTACGCGAATGGATGCGCCAATCTGCAGTGAAGAGATTTGAAGCGCGTCCGCGGGCACAGGAGCTCCGGCCCAGGCGAGCACGGTATTCAAGCCGGCCGCGCGCAGCAAAGTGCTCTTGCCCGACATATTCGATCCGCTCACGACCAGCATGCGTTGAGATTCGTTGAGAGTGAGGTCATTCGGAACACATGCGGCAGAAGGGATGAGCGGATGCTTCAGAGCGACTGCCTGAAACTGTGCTTCTGTTGTGGCGAGGAGCTGCGGCATAGTCCAGGCAGGTCGTTCGAAGGCGAGGGCCGCGAAGGAAGAGAGCGCCTCAAACTCAGCGACCGCTTGCAGCCAAGCTCCTATTTGCGGACCGGACTCGGCGCGCCACTTCTCGAACGAGATCGCGAGCTGCTCCTGCCACAGGAGTAAGGGGCGGAGCACGCGCACGAGCACGTGGTCGCTTGAATCGAGCCAGTCGACTAGGCGGCCTAACTGGGCGATGCGCTTTGAGGCGAGCTTTCCTGATACCGTAAGCGTGTCACGCAGTTGTTTCAACCGAGGCGAGGTGAACTGTTCGTGCTCGAGGCGCTCGACTAAAGCTGAGAAGATTTTAATATCGCGCGCGGACGATTCGACCGGTTCGAGCACTTGCGCGACACGGCGCCTGAAAGTAAAGATGATGGCAAAGTCGCAGCCGAGTATTGCGACTGGAGACCAGAGCGGAATCAGGCGGGCAAGGAAGCATATGACGGCAGTTAGGCCAGCGAGTGCCAGGGCGATTGCCAGGGGTCTCAGAAAGCCCGGAAACTGGACGAGTGGCGCGGAACCCCACTGGCGCATTGATTCGACGCTGACATCCGAGCGCACATCTTGAGCGACCAATGCTATGTCTTCCCGCAGGTCGAGTTGCGGGTTCAGCTCTGCGACGGCGGCTTGACGCAGGAGAGCTGTTTCACGCGCCGCCGGGCGGAGAAGCCAACTGGCCAAAGTGTCTTCTCCGGCTGCCGTGCGGGTATTTGCAACAAGCTCGAAGAGACTTCCTTTGCCGAACAGGTCCAGATCTTCGGCATAGACGTGAGACGGGTTGCGGAAACGCTCACCGGTCAGACCGGTTCCTATCCATTCATCGCGTAGACGAGCAAGGCCGCGGTCATAGAACGCGATGGCGCGGCTGGAGAGCACGCGTTCACGAGTGACGCGCTGGTGCCAGATGACGAGCGCAATGAACGCGCCAATGGGACCCCACAGAGACCAAGGCGAGATTGAATGACGAGCGAAGATGAACCATGCAAGCGCCGCGGTAAAAACTCCGATGGCCAGGCGCCAATTTCCAATGGCAATGAAACGGTTACCGAGCAGTTGTTCCGCGGCGCGAAAACGATTGCGGCGCGCGGTGTAGTCAGCTAGCGGTTCCATGCAGCTTTGAGAATAGCGAGACAATAAAAAGCAGCCATGAAACGTTCCGGGTTCGCCGATCTGCCGCTTCATAACGGCCGAGTTCCAGCGTGGCTTTCCGAGCGCATGGAGAAGCTTGGGACTGCTATTGCGGAGAGCGTCATTTACTCATATGGAACGCGGGAATTTCTTTCGCGGTTGAGTGATCCTTTCTGGTTCCAAGCGCTCGGTTGCGTGATGGGCATGGACTGGCACGCTTCCGGCATTACCACTTCCGTCATGTCTGCGCTGAAACGCGGTGTGAATCGGCGCGCGCGCGAAATGGGCATCTATATCTGTGGCGGGCGCGGAAAGCAGTCGCGCAGAACGCCGGATGAATTGCTTGAACAGGCGGACCGCAGTAGCCTGGACGGAACAGCGCTGGTGCGCGCCAGCCGCCTCACCGCGAAGATCGACAACAACGCGATCGGTGATGGCTTTCAGATCTACCTGCACTCGTTCGTGCTGAGTTCGGGCGGCGAGTGGGCGGTGGTTCAGCAAGGCATGAATGAGCGGACGAAGCTTGCCCGCCGTTATCACTGGCACTCGCGGGAGGTCAAGGACTTTGTCTGCGAACCGCACACCGCGATTGTGGGAGAGAACGAGGGCAGCATTCTCAACCTGGTCGACCGGCGCGCAAGACCGGCTCAGGAAGCGCTGCTTGAAATCAGCCGCGAATGCCCGGACCGAACGCTCAGTGATATTCAGCAACTCGCCATGCCGCGCCATCACGAAGTAAGATCGGAGAACCTGGATCTGAAACGCCTCGGTGCTGTGCTGGCCGTAAGCTATGACCGGCAACTGCGAGATTTTGCGTCACTATTGTTGACCGAGAATTTGGGGCCGCGCACGTTGCAGACGCTCGCGCTCGTAGCCGAGGTGATTCACGGAACGCCTAGTCGCTTTACCGATCCGGCGCGATTTTCTTTTGCGCTCGGAGGCAAAGACAGGCATCCGTTTCCCGTTCCGCTGAAGGCCTACGACGAGTCTCTGGCCGTGCTGCGCCGATCTCTTGACGCAGCGAAGTTGGACCGCACGGAAAAGGTGGACAGCTTCAAACGGCTCGATAATCTCGTGCGCAATGTCGAGCGCCATTACGAGCCGAGCGTCGATTTTGATCGCGTTGTTCAGCACGAGCACGCCATTTCAGCATCGCTAGACGGGCGTTCGGTCTTCGACGATCGGCAGCGGAACACGCGCGTGAGACCGGGACAGCTTTCGTTGTTTTGATGAATTTGGGGAGCAGGCGGGCTTTCGCAGTACTAACTTGATGTGAGCAAGCGCGCCGTCCGGTGTTCGGGAGCATCGGGATGGGTCGAATGCCGACGCGGCCGCGAAGCCAAGGGCCCCGAGGAGTCGGGGCGCGGCGGCCAGAGTGGCCGCGCCACGATGGAAAAGACACTTCGGGCTTCCGATAGAAGGGAATATTCAATTTTCAAAGAGCTGGTCCAGCTTGTGCTGATTGTCAGGCGTCTTTTTCAGTACTGCGCGACAGGTTCATGCGCGAATTGACGATCGATTCGACGTATTCGTCCATGTCCTCGGGAAAGTAGCCCATATATTCGAAGGCTGCCAGCTCAGCAGCCGTTTTTTGGGGAACGAAGCCAGCCGGTGTGGGTGATTCGGCGCCGTCGTGGGCCGATTCCGCGGGAACGAAGCCAGTTTCTTCGACGGGGGTTTCGTCTTCGACACGTTTTTGCGGAACGAAGCCACGGATGTGTTGTAGTTTTTGCAGGGCAGCGAGCGATTTGTGGAAGCTGCGCTCGGCGGAGGCCATGGAGCGATTGATGAGAGCCAGCAGACCGCTTTCCATCCAACTGTCGAGGTTTTCGGGTGTCCAGGCGCGGACTTCCAGTTCGCGGAAGCGGCGCATGCGCCAGAAATGCTGGGCGAGTTCATCGACCAAGATCCCTTCGGTGGTATTGGCGGGCTGGTGCTCGCCATGCAGGGTGGCGCGAAGGTGATCGAATTCAGCTGGATCTTCACCTTGAATGATCAGATCCTCGGAATACAATCCGTGCTTGAAGGAGTTTTGGGAAGAACGGGCTTTTCCGATGGATGTGGTGGGTCCCGTTGAATGCTGGCTATTGGCGCGATTGACATCGGCGCGGGAGCGAGGAGATGTTTGGGCGGTCATAAGTAGCGAAAGCTGTCTGCAGGATAAGGAGGGGCGGTTCGCGCCGGGGTGTGTTTTCGGGCTAAGCGGTTGAGGTGGTTAGGAAAAGAAAATTTTCGACGGCGGTTATGGGGCCGAAGCCCCACGCGGACTCAAGTCCGCCCTCCCGGCGCGAGCTTTTTAAAAGCTGGACCCCAAGCCAGATCGATGGTGCCGCAGGGGCTCCGGTGATCAGGCCGAAGGTCGGGTCGCCGGGCTTGCCCCTGCCTTGTTTAGCGTAGGGCAGCGCTCTCATGCTTGGACTTCCAGCGTATCGGCTTTGCCCGTCAGTTCGTCATAGGTGATGCGCGACCAATGGTCTGAGACAGCACGATGACGAAGCGCTCCGCATCCGTCATGCGCCGCTTATTGAAGCGAAAGCATTTCTCATCCAAGTAACGGAATAAGTGGAACGGATCGACGCTCACGTACGTGCCGCCGATGGTCCGCTTCAGCAGCGACCAGAAATTTTCCATGCCGTTCGTATGGACTCGGCCATTCAAGTAGGCTTCGAGATGGTTCACAACTTGGTGAGAGAACTCTGGCTTGAGGTCCATGTAAGCGTTGAAGTCGTCGGTGAACAGCGGAGAACCGGGAGTAATGTTCTCTTTCAAGTTCGCGTGAACATGCTTCTTTTTGCGGCTGAGTGAAACGTTAGCGCGTACTTCGCCGCTCTGACGATTCAACAAACCGACCACAACGCTCTTGCCCCAGTTGCTGTCATTTACGGCTTTGACTTTCCGCTTTGATTTCTTGTGCATATTCTGGATCTTGCCGCCTATGAAAGTTTCGTCTGCTTCCGTCTCGCCGTCAAACTTTTCAAATGACAAGAGTCGCATGCGTGACGAATGCGATGGAGCATAAACCATGCGGTTCTCTGCGTTACTTTCAGATCGCGATAATTCATAGCTGCTGATTCCGTTTTTGCAGTTCGTCACTAACCACGTGGCCGGAAGACCACATGGCGAACCGTTCTTTAGATCTGGCCTTGACCGCCGTCCACGAAGAGTTCAATGCCGGTGATGTAACTGCTTTCGCCGGAGGCGAGGAACGCTACCGCTTTGGCGATCTCATCCGTAGTTCCCGTTCTGCCTAGCGGAATGGCGGGAGTTACGGACTGGATGTAGTCGTCCAGTTGCTGTTCCGTCATCCCAAGGCTTGTGTGATAACCCGGCGTCGGAACGATGCCCGGACTGACCGCATTGACGCGGATGCCCCTGCCTTTCAAATCCACCGCCCAATTGCGAGCAAACGAGCGGAGCGCCGCTTTGGTGGCGCTATAGACGCTGAACGCTGGGTTTCCCTTGATGGAAACCAGCGAGGCGTTCAAGACAATCGCGCTGCCCGCGAACATCAGAGGCAATGCGCCCTGAACCGTGAAGAGCGTGCCCTTGACGTTGACATCGAACTGCTTGTCGAAGTGTTCCTCGTCAATCTGTCCCAGCGGAGCGAACTCGCCGATGCCGGCATTGGCGAAAAGGATGTCGAGTCGGCCCTTCTGCTCGCGGATGGTCTGATAAACGTTATCGATATCCCCCAGGCTCGAGACGTCTCCCTGGATACGGATTGCCGACTGGCCGATCTTGCGAACTGCTTCGTCGAGTTCTTTCTGGCGACGTCCCGTGATGTACACCGTGGCGCCGCGTTGTGCGAAGAGTTTGGCCGTCGCTAGTCCGATGCCGCTGCTACCTCCTGTCACCAGAGCGACTTTTCCATCAAATTGCGAGCTCATGTTGATACCTTTCTGGTGAGAAGCAACACCGAGTCCGGCGTGCGCATCTCATGTTATGTACCTATCGGTGTGGATGTAAAGACGGCGGGCTGGAGATGCGGAAAATAGAAAAGAAAATTGCTTGGGCGAGGAAAGAACAAGGGGTCATGGGTCGGCCCCGCGAATTCGACACTGATGCCGCGCTGGAGAAAGCGATGCGCTTGTTCTGGACGAAAAGCTACGAAGGTACTTCGGTTGCCGACCTGACGGAAACCCTGGGCATCAGCCGGCTCAGTTTGTATGCCGCATTCGGGGACAAGCAGTCTTTGTTTCGCGCCGCTCTGGAGCGCTATGCAGCCGGACTTGCAGGCTATCTCGCCGCGGCGCTCGGGAAGCCTACGGCCCGCGAGGTGGCAGAGCAATTCCTCAAGGGAGCCGCCGATCTGCAGGCAAGTCCCCGCAACCCCGGCGGTCGTCTACCAGTCAATAGCGCGATTGCCTTCGGCGACGAAGCGGAGCCGGTTCGCCAAGCTCTGAATGCACATCGGACAGCCGGGTGGCACTCCTGCGCCGCCGCTTCGAGCAGGCGAAGTTACAGCACGATCTGCCGAAGGATAGCGATCCAGCGGCATTGGCCCTTTGTAGGGGCGGTCCTTTACGGAATGGCGATCCTCGCGTCCGGCGGCGCCAGTCGGAAGGAACTGGAGCAAGTAAGTCGCACCGCGATGAAGGCCTGGCCGACAACAGCGCAAGACAGCGCAGACGGCTAGTTCCGGTGCTTCGGAAAACCACGTTGGCGGTCAGTCCTCTATTTGCGGAAACGCCTTGGGCGAATGCAAAGGACCTAGCCCAATTCCCCCGAAGCAGCGCTACCAGAAAGTGCGGTACGAGTCCCGTGACCCCGTGAGTAACGGCGATCTGTAGAGTTTCCAAAGCTGGCCGCTAGAGTGAGTGCGCTGTGCGCAAACAAGGGGTTTCTGCAACACTCCTTGCGCATGGGCAACACCCGGCAATTCGGGTTGCAAATACGTATTGCAAAGATAAAGGCATTGGCGATACCTTTCGCAATCTGCGATTTTAGAGCGGATTCAGGGCGAGGCTGAAGCCCCAAGTCCCCGGTTAACGCGGCCGGAATAATTCGCGAAAATCTGTGGGAGTCTGCTGCTCAAGTCATTCGGCACCTGAGTCGGCGCTCGGGTTGCACGCGCGAAAAGTTTGAGGCAGCGCTTCCAGTCCTCCAACCTTGAGCTGCAGCTCGGATTGAGCCAACTAGCCTTGCGGAACTCCGGCTTTGCGAAACACCGAGAGCGAAGAATCGAGGCCTAGCTTGGCTGCCTGATCGACGGGCATGTCTTTCAATCCGCGGCCGAACACTTCGACGCTCAGCGCATCGTTGTACCCGATCTTCTGCAAAGCTTGCAGGAAGCCGGTGAGATTGATGACGCCTTCACCCGGCAGCAGGCGCTGATCGTCGCGAATCTGCTCGGGCGGAAGGTTGGGCGAATCATCAAAATGGACGTGGACGATATTCTGCCGGCCGGCATTCACGATGTCCCGGGTGGTGGCTCCGGCATGGTGCCAGTGCCAGGCATCGAGCAGCAGCCCGACATTCGGACCGCATTCCTTAGTGAATGCAAGCATATCGTTCATCCGCCAGATGAACTCATATTTGAATTGCTTGCGCAAGTGCAAGGGCCCGAGGAACTCGAGCCCGAGGCGGACGTTGTGTTCAGCGAGGATACGGGCCGAATCGGTGAAACGCTGCTTATAGAGGCGGCGCAACTCGTCGCTGGGGGTGTCGCTCGAAGACATGATCCAGGTGATCATTCGCGGGCAATGAATATCGGCGGCAAAGCGGGCGGCGTCACCGAGTGTGGCGAGCCCCTGCTGGAAGGTGGCATCGTCTTTGCGAAACTCGACGGGAAAATCGAGCACCGCAGGCTTGAGATTAAGCTGTGCGAGTAAGGTGTTGGTAGCTGCCGCGCCGGTCTGCATGGCGGCCTTGAGCATGACATCGGTACCGGGGAATCCGGTCTTGGCGGCGAGCCGCGCAAAATCCGGCCAGTCTACGCGGTTTGAGATCAGCACGCTATTGAGCGAGAGAAACATGTGGCGCTCGTCTCGCGCGAACGCTGGAAGCATGGCAGCCGCGCTCACTGTTCCGCAAAAAGTTCGTCTGCTGAGTCGGGAAAAGTTCACGTCGCTATCGATCATACCGGAGATAGGATAGTTAGGAGGAGATTCCGCATGAAGCCAACTCTATGTCCAGCCGCTCTGAGCCGGAGGGAACTGCTGGCCGGAACTACCGCCGCCGCTGCTTTGGCGCTACCGAGAGCAGCGTACTCAAGTTCGCCGGCGCCGGCCTGCACCGTGGCAATCGCGCGTTGCCGCGAATACGCCAGCTTTCGGCCGCAGCTGTCGAGTGCTTTCGACCAGATCGGTGGCATCGACAAGCTGGTGCGCGGCAAAACCGTGGCGGTGAAGCTTAACCTAACGGGCAATCCGGCGCATTTCCCCTTAACGCCCGAACTGCCTTATCGCACCAATGGCGAGACGGTAGCAGATGTCGTTTATCTGCTTGCGAAAGCAGGCGCGAGGCGGGTCCGGCTGATCGAAAGTTTCTTCCCGGCCACCCAAGATCCGGGCTTGTGGGCGCGCTATGGAATCGATGTGAACGCGATTGACAACCTGGGCACCAAAGTCGAGTGGGAAAACGTTCAGAACCTCGGGAATTACAAGCGGTATGTGCGCCTGACAGTGCCGTGGGGCGGGTATATGTATCCGGCTTATTACCTCAACAAAGCCTTCACAGAGTGCGATACCTACGTTTCCCTGGCGAAACTGAAGAACCATTGGATCGCGGGGGTAACGATGTCGATGAAGAACAATTTCGGCGATACGCCTTGTTCGCTCTATGGCAGCGACTGCGGGCCGAGCGGGAACGAGCATCCGACCAAAGAACGCGGCGACGTTTTGCACGCCGGCACGACGAAGGCTCCGGCGGGCGTAGATGCGGAACTGCATCCCGATTCGCCGCGTGATCCCGGTTATCGCGTGCCTCGCATTACGACTGACCAGGTCGGCATCCGGCCGATCGATCTGGCAATTGTAGACGGCGTCGAAACCGTACGTGGTGGCGAAGGGCCATGGCTGCAAGGTCTCGAGAAGATGTCGCCGGGTGTGATCATTGTAGGGCGCAATCCGGTTTGCACGGATGCGGTCGGCATGGCGGTGATGGGTTATGATCCGAAGTCCGATCGCGGCAGCGGACCTTTCATTCGCGGAAATAACATGCTAAAGCTGGCGGAAGCGGTGGGCCTCGGGACTAACGATTTGAACCGGATCGAAGTAGTGGGACTGCCGATCGCGCAAGCACACATCAATTTCGGGCCCGGCGCGGTGGGTAAGACCATGAGCGAGTTGAAAGGCTAGTTACTCCACTCTGAGCGCTTGCTGCGGATCGATCGACACTGCCCGGCGAGCCGGCAGTGAGGCGATAGTGGCGATCACGGTCACGCAATCGTGCCGACCAGCGGACTGCTGGCCACTGCATACTCCCGCCGCGGCATTCGGCCAGCCAGAAATGCCATCCGCCCGGCTTCGACAGCCAACTTCATCGCGCGTGCCATGCGTTCCGAGTCTTCGGCTTCCGCAATGGCGGTATTCAGCAGAACTCCGTCGTAGCCCAGTTCCATGGCGACGGCGGCATCTGAGGCAGTCCCAACGCCGGCGTCGACAATCAGCGGAACATTCGTGATTGCCTCGCGCAAGATTTTCAGGTTTGTCAGATTTTGAATGCCCAGCCCCGAGCCGATAGGCGCAGCTAGTGGCATCACTGCGGCCGCCCCGGCATCGATCAGCTTGCGGGCGTTCACCAGATCATCGGTTGTGTATGGAAGCACGACGAAGCCTTCCTTCACTAAAGTTCGGGTGGCCTCGAGCAGACCTTCATTGTCGGGGAATAAGGTCTTCTGATCGCCGATCACCTCGAGCTTGACCCAGTTCGAGAGCCCCACTTCCTGCGCCAGCCGCGCTGTCCGGACCGCCTCCTCGGCCGTGTAGCACGCCGCAGTATTGGGAAGGATATAAATTTTCGACCGGTCGAGAAAATCGAGCTCCGATTCTTTGGAGCGGTCCGTTAGATTGACGCGGCGCACGGCCAAGGTCACCATTTCGGTCTCGGCGGCAACATGGCATCGTGCCATTAATTGCTTGCTGCGGTATTTGCCGGTGCCAACGAAAAGACGGGAGCGGAAGGTTCGTCCTGCGATGGTTAATACATCTTCCATAGAACCATTATCAAGCGTGGCGTGAAGCGAACGACAGTTGCCGGCTGCGCAGAGGCGAAAATATGGTGCGAAATTGTATGCGGCGGACTTGGCAACCCGGCCCGCCGCTGGACGAAAGGGCGCTAATTAGCTCCTAGAGCGTCTTCGGATAGCGCCGATGCCGAGCGCCAGAAGCGGGAGGCCGAGGAGACCGAGTGTAGACGGCTCCGGAGAAGTAGGCTGCGGCTGGCCACCGGTGTTGCAGTTCGCGCCACAAGAAAGGCGGGCAACGATATCCGAGTAGTCGAGGAATAGCGTGCCGTTGTTAGTGTCGGGTGAAACGTAATCACCGCGCGTCCCACCTGTGGCTAGAACTGTAACGGCGTTTGTCGCAGTGTTCAGGAGATCTATCTCGCCATTGTTATTGTTGACGATAATCTCACCGTTTAGACTATTCTTGCTGGTGATCACACTCGTACCGTCGGGGCTGTTAAACAGGCCACCAGACGAATAAACCAGCGCTCCAGTCGCAATGTTATAGCCGTTAATTCCACCCTGCTCGGAGTAAGCGATCTTGCCATCCGGAGAGACCGACACTCCGTCGCCGTCGCCGCTAGGACTAATGACCCTAAATGAACCGGCTCCGCCGTTAGCCTTGGGGTCGATGTCGATGAGTCCAGCACTACTGCTGGCGATAATATGCCCGTCTACCGGATTGCCAGCCATACCCAGGTCTGTGCCGGCAGTGACGCCCGTTAGAACGTGGTTAACGGTGCCGTCATTATTGAATTGAACGAATTGTCCGTTTACGCCGCCATACGCTTGGCCTCCCGCTGTGGCATAGGCGACCACACCGGAGCCGGACGGCGAGACTGTGTGCAGTGCCGACCCCACCGTTTGGCCGTCCATATCACTGAACACGTAGCGCGTGTCATTCGGGTAATTGCTGACGACAACATCACCGTTCGGCACGACCGCAATTCCGAAGGTCCCGTAATTGAACGTATTGGCACTACCAGGGTTCACGGTCGCAAACGTGAACAGATGAAAGCCATCGGCTACCGCTACCGGTGTAAGAGTCAAAGTGCTTGCGTTAGACGCACCCGCCATGATTGCGAGAAGCGCGCTTCCGGTTAAGAGCTTCAGACGAAGCTCATTTGGAAAATTCCTTTTGCATTTCATCAACAGATTTTCCCTCTCTCCGAGAATTCTTTCCCAAAAGTAAAGTCTGGTTAGCAGGGGATGTAATCCTGCACACTCAGCAGCAGTAGTATACCCAGATGTACCCTGGTTTGTTGCGGGTATAAACCTGACAGTACTCTTTTGTGACACCGGTCACAGACTTGACAGTTGCCCGCAACGAGGCGGTGAAGCTTGGGACGCCGTTTTCCCCCTTTTTGCTCAATATGTTATTCTCGTTTCGGCGAAGGTCGGCGCGGACAGGTGGGTGAGTGGTTAAAGCCAACAGACTGTAAATCTGTCCCTCCTTGCGAGGTACGAAGGTTCGAATCCTTCCCTGTCCACCATGTTCGTGAGGATGAGCCCCCGCTTCTCGGCGATGCGAAGACTCAAGAGTGCAAGAGGCCGTTGTAGCTCAGTTGGTAGAGCGCGTCCTTGGTAAGGACGAGGTCACCAGTTCAATCCTGGTCAACGGCTCCAATGCTTTTGATTTGGCGCGGCGCGGAAACGGCAGACTACTCATTTCCAGATTACGCAGAGGCCCTGCTGCTGGTAGGCCGGAAAGCGGGCCTCGCCGCCGACCAGTGGAATGCTCTCCACGATCGCCGTCGCGATCAGCATGCGGTCGAACGGTTCCCGGTGATGCAAGGCAGATCGAACAACTGCTGAGCATGAGACGGACAGCATTGGGCCTTTCACTCTGCATTGGGCTTTTCACTCTGAAGGTCACGTTCGTGGGCGGCAAGTTTAGCGTAGTCTTGCCATCAGCTTCGTTATCACCGAGGGGCACGCCGGAGGCGACGAGCGCGTGAGCATGGTAGTCGCCGCTCTATGGCATTCGCCGCTCTAGGGTGAGGGTGATCCCCTTCTGATTTCAGTGAAACCCACCTGTCCCGCGGCACGTGGTCCGTAGAAGCCGGTAATGTACTTTGGTGTAACCGAGACACGGCCCAAGCCGCATTGCTTGAGATCGATTCTCAAATGGATGATCAGCGGCAATATCCGGACTATCGGGGCTTTTAAAGCGTAAGGCTTCTTAGAAAGCTAAAAGCGCGGCACATCATTGTTCATGTACCGCGCTTTGAGCGTTAAGCGAGCGATAATCGCTAACGCAGGAATCGCAAATTAGGCCACCCGGGCTTCGAATGCCGGAACTTCTAACGCGGTGGCTAGAGCCTTTTTCGTTTTTTCAGCCAGATTGCGAAGCCGGGCATGTTTCGGACGGCTCAAACGGCGCTCCACGCTACGTCGCGCTCGCAGTAGGCGAATGCGTACGGCAGTTTCGGACCAGCCATGCTGGCGCGCGATTTCCTGCACCTTGTATCCCTCGATGTAGTGACCTTCGAGGACCACGCGATCATTGGGTTTGCAGTCGTTGAGAATGCGTTTTACATCGATCGCCGCCACGTTCATGCGAGGAGGCGCCTGCAACTCCGGCAAGGTCTGCGTTTGAGGTTCGCGCCGCAAGAATGTCCGATGAATGTTGAGCGCTATGCTGTTTGTCCAAGTGAGTACCAGGCTCGGATCGCGGAGCTGTTCGCGCCGCTCCCAACCTTTCGCCCAAGCTGCTTGTGCTGTGTCCAAGGCCGCATCGTAAGATAATCCACGCGAGACTAAAAACCTGACCGTAAGATTGAACCCCTTTTGATATGCCTTGCCGAAATCTTCTGTTGTCATATGGCTCCACCGCTCCTGAATTAGATTCGCTAGTTTTTGTTTTTCGATCGGAGGTGCAAAGTCTGAATCAAGCTTTGATTTGTTAAGACTCTACAGAACCAGTGAGGCAGTTTTGGTGCCACCTTCAGGCGCAGAGTAAGCAAAGACACTAACTCTCTGGTATGAAGGGACTTTGAACGATTAATAGAATTAATGGCCGAACAATTATGCGACCCGCCGACGGGAATTTCTTTCCGCTTGGTGCAAATTTTTCTGGAGTCGCCGAATGCAGTGCTTAGAAAGGTTTCGAGAAAGTTTAGGAAATCAGCGTACTTGTACTAGCACGCGTCACGTTCAAGCGCAGGTAATCTTAGGAAGATCTACTTTGAGTCGGGAGTTCGAGTCGTAACGGGCGGGTCGATTTTCTCGGGCTCCTCAGTGGCAGCCTTCATACTATCTTTGAAAGAGCGGATCCCTTTACCCAAGCCTTGGCCAAGTTCAGGAAGCTTCTTCGGACCGAATACAAACAACGCGACAGCCAGGATAATAAGCAGGTGTGTCGGCTGAAGTAGACCTTCGATCATGGTTAACCCTCTTTCGTTCGTCTTCATTATATACGAGATCAAGGCTGCCCAGGTGCAGCCAAATTGCGGGAGTGAGAAGGCCAGAGTGCAGCCAAGTTGACATCACTAGTACTGTCGGCTATAGTGCTGAAGTACTGAAGACTCAACTAGTTGACTGCCTGCCGAGAACAAAGATCAGGAGTATTGGGCCGGTGATCAGGTCTGCGTGCTGTTCTGCTGCGCTAGCTGCCAGGGATGAATTCCGGGTGAAATGACACATGGCTGGTTCCTTCGATGAGCAACTTGAGACACCTGAAACAGCCGAAAACTCGGATTATCAGGCCTTCTTAGACGGCTACAGCAGTCAGTTTGCATCTCGTGGAGGCGAGACGTATCACGGTCATGTTTTAAGCGTGACCAATCAGGAAGTAATCGTCGATATCGGGCGGAAAATTGAGGGGCTCGTACCCGCTTCCCAGTTCCCGTTTGAGAACGGAGCGCCCGCGATAAAACGCGGAGATGTGATCGAAGTGATGGTCGATCGCACGGGGCCGCCTGTCGAAGGATACATTCTTCTTTCTTACGAAAAAGCTCACCGCCGCCAGATCTGGGAGCAGTTGGAACAGGCCGCAACAGAAGGAAGTCCAGTAGCGGGGCGAGTGGTTGACAAGATAAAAGGCGGACTCGCAGTGGACATCGGCGTGGTCGCCTTTCTGCCCAGTTCTCAAATCGAGGTGCGCCCGATCCATAATCTGGACCCTTATATCGGGCAAACTTTGGATGTTCGGATCTTGAAGCTCAACCGCCGCCGCGGAAATGCCGTGGTGTCAAGGCGAGTACTGCTCGAGAGCGACTTGCAGACGCGAAAGGCTCATGCGCTTGGCACGCTTTATGAGGGCGCCGAAGTACGGGGAGTGGTAAAGAACTTGACCGACTACGGCGCATTCATCGATTTGGGAGGGATTGACGGATTGCTGCATGTGAGCGATCTGAGCTATGGAAGTGTCGCTCACCCATCGGCGATTCTGAAGGCCGGTGAAGAGATCGATGTGAAGGTTCTCAAGTTCGACCGCGAGCATGAGCGTATTTCTCTCGGCTTGAAGCAGATGCGGCCGGACCCGTGGGCGGAAATCGAAATGCGTTACCCCGCGCAAAGCCGGGTGATTGGCCGTATCGTAAGCGTCACCGACTACGGAGCTTTCGTCGAACTCGAGCCGGGCGTGGAAGGTCTGATCCACATCTCGGAAATGACTTGGAGCCGCCGCATGAAGCACCCCACTAAGATCGTTAATGCGGGCGATCAGGTGGAGGCGGTTGTGCTCGAGGTGAAGCCGAAGGAGCGCCGCATTTCTCTCGGCATCAAGCAGCTCGAAGCGGATCCCTGGACTACTATCGCGGACCGCTACAGCGTGGGATCGGTGGTGGAAGGTAGAGTGCGAAAGTTAGCCGATTTCGGAGCCTTCGTCGAGATTGAAGAAGGCATCGACGGATTGGTACACGTATCCGACATGTCCTGGATCGCGCACGTAAAGCATCCGTCGGAACTGGTGAAGAAAGGGCAAATTGTGCAGGCGGTCGTCCTGAATATCGATCCCTCGAATCGCCGGTTGTCGCTCGGGATCAAGCAACTGCAGCCCGATAATTGGGAGACGTTTTTCCGCGCGCATCAAATCGGGGATCTGGTAAAAGGCCGGATCTGCCGGGGAGCGCCGTTTGGCGTGTTCGTGGAACTGCTGCCTGGAGTAGAAGCCTTGTGTCACCGGAGTGAAATGGGCGGACGGATAGAAAGCCGGACCGGACAGAAGAATATCGCCAAAGAGGAAGTGTTGCTGCCCATAGGTGAGGAGTTCGATTTCAAAGTGATCAAGATGAACGAGGCGCAAAAGCGGATAGGCTTGAGCTTGCGCGAGGTTCACGACGAGGCTGAGCGCAACCGGCTGGACGATTATCGACGTCAGGCCGCGGTGGCGACGTCGACGGTCGGCGACGCCATCAAACAAAATTATTCAAAGGCTGACGATAGGAACAAGATTTATGACGAAGGCTGAGCTGATCGACGAAGTCTCTAAAGTCGTGGAGATGACCCGCAAGGATTCAGAGACAATCGTCGAAACGATTTTCGACAGTATCGTGAACAGCCTGCATAAGGGAGAAAAGATAGAGATCAGAGGGTTCGGGAGCTTTCGCACGCGGCAGAGGCAGCCCCGTGTTGGCAGAAACCCGAAGACTGGTTCGCGCGTAGATGTTCCTTCCAAGCGGATCCCGTTCTTCAAGCCAAGTAAAGAATTGCGGGATCTGGTCAATCAGTCGGCAAAGGCCGCGCACCCCGAAGAGCAACCCGCGCCGGTAGCGCCCGACGGAGCCTCCCATTCTTTCTAACTGGGCGGCAAGCACCTGATGGAGCACTTGTGGACGCCGTGGCGTTCCACGTACATGGAAGCGAAGAAAATTAAGTCCGCCTGTATCTTCTGCGTGGCTGCGCAAAACCCGGCAGACGACCGCAAGACTCTGGTGGTGCACCGGGGTGAACATTGCTTTGTCATCCTGAACCGGTATCCCTATACCAGCGGCCACTTGATGATGGTGCCTTACGATCACGTCTCAAAACTCACCTCAATGAGCCCAGCGGGAGCCACCGAGATGATGGAATTAGCAACGCAAGCCGAGCAGGTCCTCGAAGCGCTTTACCACCCCGAAGGACTGAATATGGGGATGAACTTTGGAGCGGCCGCGGGCGCTGGCATCACGCAACACATTCATTTGCATATGCTGCCGAGGTGGTCGGGTGACGCGAACTTCATGACTACGGTGAGCAACACGCGCATCATTCCGGAAGCGCTCAGCGATACCTATGAAAAAGTAAGCGGGGGGTTTGCCGAACTGACTGCTACGACGAGGCCCAAAAGTTGACTAAGGCTACTGCGTTATAGTTTTCGGCGGCTCTCCCCAGGCTGAGAGCGTCGATGGTTTTCTGGCACTATAAGAAATTAAGCATTGATGTTCGACGATTACTCCCTGGACCCCAGGTCCATGCTGGCGCTTCTATGCCTGTTTACGGCGTTTGCGTTCTGGAACAACGATATGTTGTTCTTCCTGTTCGCGACCATGGCGGCATGCACGCGCGTTATCCAGCCGAGCTAACCTCAGGGAGAAGCTAGGCCCGACTGCTTTGCCCCTGCCAGGGGCGAAGAATTATAGTTGCGCAACAGATCCGCAGGGTCCTGATAGATGGCGATGCAGCCGGCTTCGCGCAAACTCGATTCCGGGAACCCTCCGCAACGGACGCCGACCGTTGCCAGACCTGCCCGTTTAGCTCCCTCCGCGTCATAAGGGCTGTCCCCAATCACAATAATGTCTCTGCAATCGATGTGCTTCCCTAAACGGGCGATTGCGGCTTGGAAGATATCGGGGTGCGGCTTCGACTTTTCCGCATCGGCTGAAGAAGTCTCCACATGGACCAGGTCTTCGATGTGCGCAATGCGCTCGTACTGCTCCAATTCGTCCCCCTTGGCGGAAGACGCCAGTGCTAGTTTTTGGCCCTTTGAGAGAGCGTTTTCGAAAAGAGCGCGCACACCCGGAAAAGGCTTTACGTCTTTGAGGTATTTCTTTTTAAACAGATTTCCGCGAAATTCCTCAATCTGCTTACCTCTGTCGCGCAACTCGTCTCGACTGAGAAAAACTGGAAGTAGCTGGTCGCCCCCCTTGCCGATTTGATTCCGGATCTCGTCAAAGCGAACGTCATGGCCGAAGTGATGGAGCGCTTCCTGCCAGGCTCGGGCATGGAGGTCTACCGAGTCGAGCAGCGTTCCATCGATATCGAAAATAAGCGCGTCGGGCATCCAGGTTCTTCGTCCTACCATTCGATCTCTAGCATCAAAGTAGTGTTTCGGACAGAAACTGCATCAAATAGGAAAATATGGGAGCACCCCCAACTATCACGCCACCGGTTCCAGATGAGGTCCAATCCGCGCATCTAGCCGGGCTTCGGTACGCAATTCCGAAGGGCCCTGGCATTCGACGGCGCAGAGCGGGTGACGGTTTTGTCTATCTTGGGCCAGACGACCAGCCGGTAACAGACGAAGCCGTGCTCGAACGCATTAAATCATTGGTATTGCCGCCGGCGTGGAGTTCGGTCTGGATCAGCCCGTCTGCGAACGGCCATATCCAGGCGGTTGGTTGGGATGACCGCGGGCGAAAGCAGTATCGCTATCACCCGAAGTACCGGCACGTGCGCGACCTGGTGAAGTTCGACCGGATGCGTGCCTTTGGTAAAGCCCTTCCCAAAATCAGGCGCGCGGTCGCTCGCGATCTGGCAAAGCAAGGAGCGCCGAAACGCAAAATTCTGGCAGCTGTGATCAGGTTGCTCGAAACTACTTACATCCGGATTGGAAATGAAGAGTATGCGGAAGAGAATAACTCGTTCGGCCTCACGACGCTAAAAAATCGGCATGTAGAAGTTCTGGGTGACACTCTGAAATTTCGCTTCAAAGGAAAAAGCCACCAGCAGCACGAGATCACGTTAGAAGACAAACGACTGGCGCGAATCATAAAAAAGTGCAAAGAAATCCCCGGGAGTTCCCTCTTTGAATATCTAGACGAGGAGGGGAAGCCTCAAGCGATCGAATCGGGAGACGTGAATGAGTATCTGCGGGAGATTAGCGGAGGCGATTTCACCGCCAAAGATTTTCGGACCTGGGGCGGCACATGCCTTGCGGCAAGTTTCCTGCTTACTAAGTGCATGGGCGAAGCGGATAAAGAAACTAAGTCCGTGCTGGTGGATGTAATCAAGGAAGTAGCGTCTAAATTGGGGAATAAACCTGCAACGTGTAAAAAATACTACATCCATCCGACTGTGATGGAGTGCTACTCGTCGGGAACCTTGAAAGAGTTCGCGGAGAAGTTCCGCGACAACAAGCGAAACGATTTGTATGAGCACGTCGTGCTCTCATTGCTGACGCCTCTGAAGCGGGCCAAGGCAAAGCGGGTGGAGAAAGCTGCTTGACCCGGGCTTCGAAAGGCGCTTAGGAAGCCGCGCTCTAGGCCTTCACGAATTCCAATTCAAAATCAAGTTTTACATCTTCGCCCACCATCAAGCCGCTGGTCTCCAATGCAGCGCTCCAAGTCAGGCCAAAGTCGCTGCGCTTCATTTTGGTTCTAGCCGATGCGCCGATACGCGTCGCGCCCCAGGGATCTTTCGTTTCTTCTGAAACTTCTTCCACCTTCAAGGCGACCGGTTTGGTAACGCCATGAATTGTCAGGTCGCCACTGACAGAAAACTCGCCGTCACCGGTCTTTTCAATCCTGGTGCTTTGAAACGTCATCTCCGGAACTGGGCGGCGTTGAAGAAATCAGGGCTTTTTAGGTGACCGTCGCGCTTCTCGTCGCCTGTGCTGATCGTGTTCACATCGATGGCAGCTTCGACTTGTGACTGGGCCGGGTTGGCGGGGTCGTACGTTACCGTGCCGTGCACGCCGGTAAAGGTCCCGCGTACGTTAGGCACCATCAGATGGCGAATACTGAATTTGCAGATTCGAGTGCGCCGGATCAATTGCATATTTGCTGGTCATTTATCTCTCCTGTACAATTTGGGTTCTGTTCTTCGTAGATGGAAGTAAATGTTTATACGACTCCTGAGTCGTCGGCCAACCGCAGAAAGAACCTATAGAAATCTGGGACGTGGGCCCTCGACACCGCCGGGAGAGATCGAGCACACTCGGGGTGAACTATGACAGTGAAGCAAACCAGAGAGGCGGCTCAGCAATGGATGGTTCAGGAAGGCAGCGGCATACCAGGATTTTGCGGAGCGTACACTGCCGGCTCGACGAACTGGCTGTGCGATGATGCAGAGCTGACCATGGCATTCGATCCACGCTGTCTTTGGACGGCACAGCCTCCCTCAAAGGCGGACCGGTGTTGAGGGCTTGCAGACTGAGCTCTTAATATTGGATCAGGAGAAATCAGTGGAGATCAATCGCCGGAAGTTTACCCGTACCGTGGCTGCAGGCGCAGTGCTGGCGCCCTTTGTGCGTTCCCTTCGGGCTCAGGAGCAAACGGGACAGCGTTTACGCTATTGCATCGTAGGCTTGGGACGAATCTCAATGGATCACTTTATGCCGGCTTGCAAGATGTCACAGAAGTCTCAAGTTACCGCCTTTGTAAGCGGGCATCGTGCTAAAGCGGATAAGCTGGCGGGCGACTATAACGTTCCTGCGAAGAATATCTACAGCTACGAGAACTTCGAGGAGATTGCTCACAACAGCGAGATCGACGCAGTTTATATTGCGCTGCCCAACAGTATGCACGCGGAATACACGATTCGCGCGGCAAACGCAAGGAAACATGTCTTATGCGAGAAGCCAATGGCGACCAGTCTGAAAGAGAGCCAGGCAATGGTGGACGCCTGCAAGGCAGCCGGAAAGAAACTCATGATTGCTTATCGCTGCCAATATGAGCCGGTCAATCTGCACGCTATAGAGTTGATCCATGGTGGAGAATTAGGAACCATACAGGCGATCGAAAGCGCCAACGGCTTCAACGAGCGCGCTGGCGAGTGGCGTTTAAATAAGAAACTGGCTGGCGGTGGCCCGCTGATGGATGTGGGGATTTATTCCTTGAATGCCTGCCGCTATCTAACCGGCGAAGAGCCTGTACACCTGGAAGGCTATTGCACGGTAGTCGATAAGGACGGCAGATTCCGGGAGGTCGAGGAGAACTGCGGCTGGACCATGAGATTTCCGTCGGGCGTGGTGGCGAGCTGCAACACGACGTATGGAGCGAACATGGAGGGATTCATTCGCGTACATGGATCAAAAGGTGTGCTGCACATGGAGCCTGCCTTCTCATACGAAGGGATACACCTGAAAGCGGAGATCAAAGGACAACCTCCGATTGACCAACCGAGTACCTACAAAGACCCCGCGCAGTTTGTCACGGAAGCGGATTACTTCGCCGATTGCGTCTTTACCAATAAGCAGCCAAAGAGCGACGGAGAGGAAGGTTTGCGCGACATGCGTTATACGGCGGAAATTTACAAGTCGGCCGGACGCGCTTTGGGTTGAGGTTCTTCTTGGATCGATCGATCCAACAGCCTGGTAAGCGATGCCAGCAGATCGACCGGCACCGGGAAAACGACCGTGGTGTTCTTCTCCGCCCCGATTTCAACGAGGGTTTGCAGATAGCGTAACTGAATAGCTACGGGCTCTTTCTGGATCGTCTGAGCGGCCATGCTGAGTTTTTCGGCAGCCATATACTCGCCTTCGGCATGAATTACTTTTGCGCGGCGCTCACGTTCCGCCTCGGCCTGCCGGGCAATCGCGCGGATCATCTGGTCAGGCAAGTCAACCTGCTTAACTTCGACCATAGTTACTTTGACGCCCCAAGGGCCGGTATGGTCATCGAGTACCGCTTGCAAGCGGATGTTGATCTTCTCGCGCTGGCTCAATAATTCATCAAGCTCGACCTCGCCAAGAACACTCCTGAGCGTTGTCTGAGCAAGCTGGCTGGTGGCGTAAAGGAAGTTGGTCACTTCAATAACGGCCTTGATGGGTTCGACTACACGAAAATAGACGACCGCGTTGACTTTCACCGTTACGTTATCGCGAGTGACTAAGTCCTGCGGCGGAACTTCCATAGCCTCCACTCGCAGCGAGATACGGACCATGCGATCCAGCGGTCCGAACACAAGAATCACGCCCGGGCCTTTTGGTTCACGCAAGACACGCCCGAGCCGGAATATGACACCCCGCTCATATTCGGCAAGAATCTTAACCGACGAAATGAGATAGAAGATCAGAATGACTATGACCAGCAGAAAAGCAAAACTGGAGATTGCTAACATTCGGGCGATTACGCCTCCTTGACGTAAAGAGTGAAGTCCTGCACGCGTTCCACTAAGATAGGCGCTCCAGCATGAATACTCTGCTGACTTTTGGCCTGCCAGAGCTCGCCGCGAACGAACACTGTGCCTTGTGAGTTTATCTCGGTGCGTGATACGCCCTTCTCGCCTATTAACGTTTGAAGTCCGGTCAGGCGGGTACTTCTCCGAATACGCAACCCGAGATAACCAAGAAATACCGCGATCAGGCACAGAGCAATGGAAACTGCAATGGCGAGCGCCGGATGTATTCTATGCGGACCTTGAAAGAGCGCGATGGCTCCGACGGAGAGCAGCACACCGCCTGTAACTCCGGATGCACCGTGACTGCCGAATTTTAGCTCGGCGCCGAGAAGCAATACCGCGAGTAGGATCAGGATGGATCCATACCAGGTCGGCGTGTCCTGCCAGAGCCCGAGCGTTCCAGCCATGAAGAGGAACGCGCCAAGTATGCCGGGGAGAAAACCGCCGGGGGCGTGAAGTTCCCAGTAAATTCCAAGCGCTCCCGCTACCAGGAGCAGAAAGGCAATATTGGGATCGGCGATCGCGTACATACATCCAGTTTGTCAGGGATTCGGGCTCAAGAAACTTTAATAGCTTGGGCATAACCCGGAATAAATCCCGGCCGTCTTGTTAACTAGAGGAGAACAGCTCCCGAAAGAGGAAAAGAACATGAGAAGACAATTGTGTTTGTTAACGGTTTCCGCATTGGTCGGAACGGGCCTGGTATTGGCCGCTCCGCAAGAGCAGGCCCCTGCGCCTCCCCCTGCTGGCCAGGCAGGTCAGCATCAGATGGATCCCAATCATCAGCTAAAAATGCTGACGAAAAAACTCAATCTCAGCGACGATCAGCAAAAGCAAATACTGCCGATCTTAACGGACCGTCAGCAACAGGCTGAGAGCATCCACAACGATAGCTCTCTTTCACCGAAGGATCAGCATAACAAGATGCGCGCGGTTCGCGAAGACAGCGAGGCGAAGATCAAGGCCGTTTTGAACGATAACCAGAAGCAAGCCTATGATCAGATGCAGCAGCAGATGCGCGAGAAGATGCAGCAAAGGCGCGAACAACAGCAGCAAACATCCAACCAGTAAATTACTATTAGGATTGAGCCGCCCGCCGGGAGCTTCGGAGTCAGACAATCTCTTCAGTCCGCGCCGCCTCGAAGGCCGCGATAAAGTTACTGGACAGGCGCGCTATACCGGAGATTTCGGCCCGGCTCAAGTCGGGCGGGATTTCCTGCACGCAGCTGTCGTGCGAAGCGAATGCGCGAGTGGCCGCCTTCAGCTGATCGATACCAGGGAGGCGGAGTCAGTGCGGGGCGTTCGTGGTGCGGTTACGCATTTGAATGCCCCACGGCTCAAACCTGTTAAGACGCTTACCGCGAGTGAACTCGATGTGTTCCTTCCACTCCAGGATGATCGCATTCACTACAACGGCCAGCCTATTGCCCTAGTTGTGGCTGAGACGTTGGAGACGGCACAGCATGCGGCCTCACTTGTTCGGGCGAGCTATGAACATACTGCGGCAGCACTTTCGTTCTCGGATAAACTGCCGCACGCGTCCAAGGTCAAGAAAGTAGCCGGTCGTGATCCCGCGACGGTAAAGCGGGGTCGCCCCGAGCAGGCGTATTCTGCTGCGCCTGTCCAGCTTGACGTGACTTACGCCAGCATGCCGGCGCATCACAACCCCATTGAACCGGGAGCAACCATTGCGGTCTGGGACGAGCACGGACATATCACTGCCTGGAACGCCTCGCAATTTGTATTCGGCGACGCCACCACGCTCGGTCAGGCTTTTGGGTTTGGCCCCCTCGATCAAAAGCTCCGGATCATCCCGCAGGCAACTCTGGGAATCGATCTTGGAAGCAAAATTCGGGTCATTGCTCCATTAGTCGGAGGAGGATTCGGGAGCAAAGGTGCGAACGCAAGCTTGCTGTTGGCGGTGATGGCGGCCAAAGTATCGGGTGCCGCTGTCAAGCTTGTCATCACGCGCGAGCAAAGTTATGCGCTAATGCCTTTCCGATCCGGTGTAGTGCAACGCTTGCGGCTGGGCGCGATGCCCGAGGGCCACCTTTCGTCGCTCCTGCACGATGCGACTGTCCAGAATTCTAACGTCGGATCCTTCGTCGAGCCGGTCGGCGAAGTGACACCGCACCTTTACGCTTGCGAACACTTGAGAACCACTCACAAGATCGTGCGGCTCAATGTCAACGCCCCGGGCTGGATGCGGGGGCCGGGGGCGGCGCCCGGTAGCTTCGGTCTCGAGTGTGCGATGGACGAGCTCGCAGAGAAGCTGAATCTGGATCCGGTAGAGCTGCGCTTACGCAACTACGCAGCTGTCGATCCGCAAAGCGGGCACGAATGGTCGAGCAAGTCGTTGAAGGAATGCTACCGGCTTGCGGGAGAGCGCATCGGTTGGTGGACGGAGCGCAACCCAGGCTGCGCCTCGATGCGAGAGAACGGACTGCTGATTGGCTTCGGCATGGCGAGCGCGGCGTACCGCACGAATCAGTTCCCCTCAGTTGCGCGAGTGACGGTGACTTCGCGAGGCGAGGCGATCGTTCAGAGTGCCGCGCACGAGATTGGCCAGGGCGCGATTACGGCTCTGAGTCAAGTTGCGGCTGAATCACTGGGAGTACCGCTCGAACAAGTTCGCTTTGAGTTTGGAGATACGGCATTGCCGTTCGCCTTCATCACAGCCGGTTCTGCCACCACATTGAGCGTAGGAACCGCCATCAAAGAGGCAGCGGAAAGAGTCAAACGCGACCTCATCTTGCGCACCACCACCGATCATGCATCGCCTCTCTATGGATTGCCTTCGCGCGACGTAGATGCTGCGCGAGGTAAGCTATTCTCAAGGCGTGACTCAGGCCGTGCTGAAACGCTTCCTGAGCTGTTGGCCCGTCATCCCAGGCGCACATTTTCGGCGCAGGCAGTTAGCGGACGAACCTTTGGCAGGAGCCGCTATGCGCGATTCGCTTTCGGCGCGCAGTTTGCGCGGGTCGGCGTGAACCCGGAAACTGGCCAAATCCGTATGCAGCGGATGGTGGGCGCGTTCGGTTGCGGACGGATCGTCAATCCCAAACTTGCGCGAAGTCAACTGTTGGGCGGCATGGTTTGGGGGCTGGGGCAAGCACTCTTCGAAGAGACCCTCCTGGATGAGAGAGGCGGCAGTTGGGTCAACTCAAACTTGGCCGAGGCTTTGGTGCCAACCAACTCCGATGTGCCACGGATGGAAGTTCTATTCGCGGAAGAAGACGATTCACGGGGTAGCGCGCTCGGCGCAAAAGGTCTGGGTGAGATCGGCATAACGGGTGTAGCGGCCGCAATTGCGAATGCCGTTTATCACGCGACGGGCAAGCGCATTCGTAAACTGCCGATCAAGCTGCTGCCGATTTAACGGCCGCGTCACTGCAGCAGGCGATGAAAATACTGAAAGTGATCTTCACGAATGTACCCCAGCTTCCGATAGAGCATATCCGGGGGAGTTGCGGCAAGGGTCGGAAAATCTTCAGTCAAAATCCGCCTCGACCCACGATTCTGGCACGTTCCTATACAATGGCTCTCCATGATGCCGTTCCGACGTGATGCCTTTGCTGCGTTATTCGTGGCGCTCACTTTTCCGTTCAGGGTCGACGCGCAAAGCTTGCAACGTGCGCGCGATTTGGGGGTGCCTTTCGACGGCGCGACCGGGCCGCTGAACGCGATCACAGACGTTACGGGTTTGGAGGTTGGCCAGACGACGCTGATCTCCGGAAAAGGCAAGCTGCAGCAGGGCATGGGGCCGATAAGGACCGGCGTTACGGCGATTTTGCCGCGCGGAAAGAGTGACGAGACCCCGGTTTTCGCTGGGTATTTTGCGCAGAATGGAAACGGCGAGATGACGGGCACTGCCTGGGTCGAGGAATCGGGCTTCGCGGAAGGTCCTGTCCTGATCACTAACACGCACAGCGTGGGTACCGTGCGCGACGCAGTGATCAAATGGCAGGTTGCCAAGCAGACGCAAAAGCACATGTTCAATACCTTGTGGTCGCTGCCGATCGTGGCTGAGACATGGGATGGCTATCTGAACGACATCAACGGCTTTCACGTGACGGATCGCGATGCCTTCCATGCCTTGAACAGCGCGCAATCGGGATCTGTCGAGGAAGGCGCGGTAGGCGGCGGTACCGGCATGGTCTGTTATGGGTTTAAGGGCGGCATCGGAACGTCCTCGCGCAAGCTCAATCACAAGGACGGGGGTTACACGGTCGGCGTTCTGGTACAGTGCAACTGCGGCAGGCGCGCACTGCTGCGGATCGCTGGCGTGCCGGTGGGCCAGGAGATTACTGAAAAGGTGCCGTACGCCCGGAGCGAGCCGCTGGTTGGCCAGGACGTCGGTTCGATCATCATTATCGTGGCGACCGATGCTCCGCTTGTCTCGGCGCAGTTGAAGCGTCTGGCGCGGAGAGCAACACTGGGGTTGGGCCGCACAGGTTCTATTTCCGGCAACGGATCGGGCGATCTGTTTCTTGCCATGTCGGTGGCAAATCACAATGTGAAAAGCGAAGGACTGAGCGATGTCAGGATGCTGGGGAACGATTCGCTCGATCCCGTGTTCGAAGCGACAGTCGAAGCAACCGAAGAAGCTATTGTGAATGCAATGGTTGCGGCGAAGACCATGGTGGGCATCAACGGAAACACGGTAATCGGGCTACCTCACGACAAGCTGGTCGAGGTGCTGCGAAAATACAACCGGCTCGCGAAGGGACATTAGAATCCCGCGGCGGTCCGGGCAGCCGGCGGAATATCCGGATTGCGCACATCGATCACGGCCTCGGCTATCTGGCCCAGGTATTTGCCATCGGCGAGTACATCGGCGGCAATGGCGAGACGGGAGCGAGATGCGTGGAAGTCGGCTGGAATAGTGACCGACACAGGAACCATGGCTTCCTCGTTACCAGACACGGCTACCCTAGACACCTTTGGCTGCGCTTCCCATCGCGACGGTACAATAAGCGAAATCTGCAGGGCGATGGACCTCTTCCGGTGATTGCGGACTCGAATTTCGAATGGCCGTGTTTCCCCGGGCTTGGCTAGCGACTGATAGGGATAGATCTCCACCCAGGACGGGTCGAGGCCGAAGTCAGTATCAGGATCGGCGATTAAAGATCGGAAGAACGCATCCTGCTTCTCGACTTTCGTCTTAAAGTCACGAGCCATATCGAGATCGAGCAGAAACGGCTCGCCGTGGCCGGGGCAGATAACTTGCGGCTCGAAATCGATGATGTTTTGAATTGACTTCACGTAATCGCCCACCTTCACTCGGTTGCGATATATCAGGTTATGGCGAATTTGAAAGGGCCGGTCAGCGTCGTGAAAGAACGCATCGCCGGTAAAAGCGAGCCGCACGCCGTCGATGGTGCTGAACAATGCCATTTGAAAGTTGGTATGCCCGGGCGAATGCACAGCGGTGAATTCGAACTCTTCCCAGCGGAAGGTCTCCTTGTCACGGATGACGCGGTCGACATGGATGGGCTCGCCGAGCGTGCAACCAAGATTGTGTCCGCAGGGATTCTCGAGAATACCCGCAAAGGTTTCAAAGCACCAGATCTTTGTGCCGTAGCGCCTTGCAAGATAGGGGAAGCCGTTCAAGTGATCGTCGTGCATATGGCTCGGCATGGCAACTTCGATCGACTTCAGCCCATAATGCGCACGAAGATAATCGACGGTGTGTTCGACGAACCGGAACCGGTCATAGACATCGACCGCATCCTTAAAGGCGTAGAAAGAATTCCAACTAGGGCCACCGTAATCGAGAAACAACGCCTTGCCGCTCTCGCTAATGATGGCGTAAAAGGAAGACATGGTCTGGTAATTCGCGATTACGTGTGGCGTAAGCTGGCGGGGCTTGTTGTCCAGCGTGAATCCCGAGGATTTCCAATAGCTCCACCAGTCACGCAGTTTCCCGATCAGTTCTTCCATCCCTGGGGCGGGATTCGCGATCTCGTGGCCATGCGATGGGCACAACAGATCTGGTTTCAGCTTGATCAACTCGGCCAACGAATAGGCAGTGAGATCAACGCCTTCATGCTCGCCGTAGTAGTACTGCATGTCGTAGAGTGTTTGTACTTTGCCGGCTGAGTGCATAAGATCCCCGGAAAACGCTACTTTGCGGCCGGCTATTTCAGCGACAAGCGTGATCGAGCCCGGAGTATGGCCTGGCGTTGGCTGAATAAAAAACTCGTGCTGCTTCCAGCGAAAGGTGTCGTAATCGCGCAGTACCGCAGTTACGGGAACGTTGCGGGTCAGGGAAAAGAAATCATTGCGAACATAATAAAGCTCAAAAATGCGGCGACTGCTCCAGAAGTTCTCGACACTTTCGAAGTATTGACGCTCATGCACAGGCGTTGCTATCGGGATACGATGCTCGGCTGCGAGATGATCGCCTTGCGCCTGATCGCGATGGCAGTGGGTGTGCAAAATCCAATCGACGGAGGTGACACCCAGGCTGGACAGGTGATTGAGGATTGCGCCTGAACCGAAATCGATCAGCAGCGCGCTCGTGCCGTTCTTGATGAGGTAGACATTGCAGGTGTCTTCCAGAACGAACAAGCTCTCGGAGATCTTGCGCGGCTCAGCGTTCAGGGTGAAGGCCGGAGATTCAGAGACGGGCGATGGCGATGCGTGAGCGGCTGCAGCGGAAGCAGCCGTTGACTGCAAGAAACCGCGGCGCGATAAATGATCGGGATCTTTCATTGCAGTTCGAAAGCTTCGGACGGCATGCGAAACGTTTGCACACACTGATCCTGCCACAGGTGATCCAGGTTTGCTTCGAGAGGTGTCATGCGGCTTTGGATGTTTGGCAGATTTTGGCGATTGCGCCGGCGCGGAAGGCGGCGTGCTGGGCGTCGGCCAGGTGGTTGATCTTGCGGCGGCGCTCGCGTGCCTCGGAGGCGATAGAGAGGCGCTGGTCGAGCTCTTCGGTTGAAAATTCGAAGCCATTGGCGGCCGGATCGTAAGCCAAGCCTTCTTTTCTCGCAGTCTCGAGCGCCAGAGCGCTTTGATGAAGCGCCTTCGCGCGTTCGCTCTGCGACTTCTTGGAGCCGCTCGACGTCTTTGTCGCGCTGGCGGCAGAGACGATTTTCCTGAATGCTGAGGTTATTGAGCTGGCGCTGATAAGTGAAGAAGATTTTTGCGTCGATCAAGGCTTGGCGGCCTAATGCCTTATGTTCCTGGAAATCGGCAGTGAACTCGAGGCGGCCCAGCGCGTAGATGCCGGATTCGAGAGACGGGATGCGGAGCAGACGCCACTCGGTATCGGCGATGGATTGAAGGAGCGAGCGCTCGGGATCGGTGTTGGGCTTTTATTGTGTTTCGAAGCGGACAACGTGGGCCTGGTAGGCTTCGACGTCATCGCCTGGCAGCAGGAGGGTGCGGCCAGTGAGTCCTGTTTTCAATGCGTTCAAAGAGGAAACGGCGCGGCCGGTTTCTGAGCTAGGACCGGTTGACAGAGCGGCGTTCGCACGATTGGCGGCGAGACGGGCAGGAGAAAGTGCGGTCCTGGCGGCGCGGCGGATGGAGCGGTTGTTCATTTGAAGAGCCTGCCAGATTCTTGATTAAGCGCAATATCCACTTGCGCAACTTTCTTGAGTCCACCCCACGTCGGAGGTCAGCAGGCGTTTCAGGCTGCGGAGGGCCGGAAGTTTTGCCACTTGTACCGGAAAGGCGGGAATGCCCCCAAATTACTCGGGAGGAGAAATAGTGAAATCGTAGCCTGTCCCCGAACTAGGTGTGAACAATGTCGTGAGCAGGCTCCGCGCTTCGAAGACGGCGGTCAAGATAAGCCTCCCGGCTATCGCTAATTATTTTGCGCGCTTCGCGAGGGCCGCCCCAGCCTTTCATCTCGGTTTTGCCCCCTTGTAGTTCCTTATAGATCGAGAAGAAATACTCGATTTCCCTGCGCGTATGGGGGAAAACCTGGTCCATAGTATGAATGCTGTCAAAGCGCGGGTTGCGATTGGGCACCGCCAGGACCTTTTGATCGTTTTCCGTCGCGTCCACCATATGGAGCAGCCCTAACGGTCGGGCTTCCATCAAGCATCCGGTAAAGCTGGGCTCATCCACCAGAACCATGATGTCGAGCGGGTCACCGTCTTCGGCGAGAGTGCCGGGAATGAATCCATAATCGCCGGGATAGTGCATTGGGGAGTAAAGCGCACGATCAAGCCGGAACACTCCGAGATTGCCGTCGTATTCATATTTATTACTCGAGTTCTTCGGGATTTCGATGATTACCCGAACCAGCTCGGGACTATCCGGTCCTGGATCGATGTCGTACAGCTTCACGGGTTCAGGGTAACAAACAAAAGCTGCAGCTTGAATACCCCGTGCGAAACTCAGGGGCATGGCTCAGGAGACGAGAAAGATCCGGTGGGGCGTGCTGGGAGTAGCTAACATCGCCATTAAGAAGGTCATCCCCGGAATGCAAAGATGCGTTCGGGCCGAGGTGGCTGCTATTGCTTCACGCGATCTGGAGCGAGCCCGGCGCACGGCGGATCAACTGAAGATCGGAAAGGCTTACGGTTCCTATGAAGAACTGCTGGCCGACCCTGGCATTGAGGCGATCTACAATCCGCTGCCCAATCACCTTCATGTGCCGTGGTCTATCAAAGCCGCGGAAGCAGGCAAACACGTGCTTTGCGAAAAGCCCATCTCGTTGACTGTGGCGGAGGCGAAAAGACTGATCGAGGCGAGGGACCGGACGCGAGTCAAAATCGGCGAGGCATTCATGGTTCGGACTCACCCGCAATGGCTCAGGGCGCGAGAGATCGTACGGAGCGGGGAGATCGGTGAACTGCGCTGCATCATAAGCGCATTCAGCTACTTCAATCGAGACCCTGAGAACATTCGCAACGTTCCGGAGTTTGGAGGCGGCGCGGTGATGGACATCGGCTGCTACCCGATCACGATGTCACGGTTTTTGTTCGGGCGTGAGCCTGCGCGCGCGGTGAGTTTGGTGGAGCACGATCCCGATATGGGCACCGATCGCCTCAGTTCCGCGCTGCTCGATTTCGCGCCGGGCCAGGGCGTCTTTACCTGTGCTACACAGTTGGTACCCTTTCAAAGAATGCAGGTTCTGGGGACAAAAGGCCGCATCGATCTGGAAATTCCGTACAACATTCCGCCCGACCGGCCCAGTCGGATTTTTGTGGACGACGGCTTGCAATTAGCGGGCCAGAATGCCCGGGTCGAGGAGTTTCCGGCGCTGGATCAATACACGATCCAGGGGGATGCCTTCTCGCAAGCGATACGGGAGAACAGCGAAGTGCCCGTAACGCTCGAGGACGCGCTGGCGAACATGCAGGCTATCGAAGCGGTGCTTCATTCGGGCCAGACGGGCCTGTGGCAGCAGATCTAAAATCGATTCAGACGGATTTGCGCACGGGAAGTGGCGATTGAATAGACATAAGTTTTCTGCCTTCCAGAGCATGGCGGCGTAGATGCTGGTGCGGGCACTCGGGTGATCGAAGAAAAGAAACCCCTCGAGGGAGTGGGGTCGAGTTTGCGGTATTCCCCAAGCAGCAGGTCTACTTCGGCTTCGCCATCAGGCTGGCGCGCAGCGTTGAGACCGAAAATGTCGGCCTCGTATTCCTGAGTCCGTGTATAGGTATTTTCGAGGGGAGTGAGCACGAAGTTTATTGTCGAGAGGATAATCACGGCGAGAGGCAGTACGGCAATGTCGTTGACTCCCCGGATTTGCCCGAGTGGTCCCAGACTCAAGCGACCGATTTAAGCACCACCGGAGTGTACTGAAAATGGTAACGAGCAGGATAGCCATGAACATGACCGCGTTGAGAATGTGGTGCATCACGTGATGGCCCATTTCATGGCCCTTTACGGCAAACACCGCCTGAGGTGAGCAACGGCCCAGCAGATTGTCATTGAGCGTGATGCGATCTGTGCCGAAGAGTCGCTGACATTGGCGCTTACACGTTTACTCTATTTCGAAGCATCGACTTCGTAAACGTCGTTCACGCGAATGCCGTCCGCATGCGCAAGGCTCAAGACCTGCTGTTTGAGAGGACTGTCCTTCAACTGAGTGTATTTGTTGAACAGAGGCATGATAAACACCGGCGTAATCGCTACGCCGAAAATGCCGAAGGCGATCGCAAAACCGGCTCCCAGATATGCCAGGAGCGCGGAAGACGGTTGACCAGCATGAAGATAGTGACGACCACCAGACCACCCAGCAGAACGCTCACAGTAAAGGCTACTGAGGAATCGCGTAGCCAACCGGCAAAGGTTTGCGTTGAGAGGCCATACCGGTGCTCGCGAAAGAAACATTCATAGATTGTGAGCGGGAGCAGAAGAAGTGTTGTGAGGGAAAGAGTAATAATATTTTTCGAGGGCTGTGACTGGCCCATCGCTGCCAGACTTTCCAGTTCCGCCGGGCAGATGAGGTCGGTTTTGAATTTGGTGCAGATAGCCCGGGTCGTGAAGGCGCCCTAACATTTCTGTGTAAATTGTTCTGGGCTTGGATAAGGTGGCGCAACCGGCAAGACAGTGCGCGGCGATTTCGGCGAGGTCGAGCGCCCGCGACCGCAACAGCAGCTTTGAACCCAAGGTCGTAGCCAAGGGTCAGACCTCGGTCGGCAGCTTTTCCGAAGCCGTGATCTCGCTCTATGCGCGCGGCCTGACGACGGGCGAGATCGAGCACCATGTCAAGAGATCTACGGCCTGGAGATCTTGCCGCAATTCGTTTCGCGCGCCACCGAAGCGATCCAGCAACAGATCGTCGAGTGGCAAAGCCGGCCACTCGAACGTGCCTACCCGATCGTCTTTTGTCGATGGGCTACGCGTGGACGACTCGCAGGTCGCCCCATTCTTCATTCATGGTGACGCTTACGTCACAACTCGGCTTCGGCAGACGTTTCTATTCTGTGGGAGTAGCTCAAACTATCAGTCAGCCCTTCAGCAGAGCCGGACAGGCTTGCATGACAGACCACACAGACCCCGCTTTTGAGTCGCTATTCAGCGCGCATTATGGCCGGGTGCTTGGGATTTTGACGCGTTTGGTGGGCGGCGATGCTCAAGCCGAGGAATTGGCGAACGAGGTTTTCTGGAAGCTATACAACCAACCGCGTGCCGCGCCGCCCTGGAGTAATGCCGGAGGCTGGCTATACCGAACGGCAGTTCACACGGGGATTGACGCGCTACGTGCGTCAGCACGCCGCAAGCAGTATGAGATGGCCGCAAGTGAAGCGCAGACGCAGCAGCGGTCGACCGCGGGACCGCTGGATGAAGTGCTACGCGCGGAAGAGCGCCGCAGAGTGCGCACGGTTCTGGGCGGGATGAAACCCGCACAAGCGCAAATTCTCCTGATGCGGGCCAGCGGCTTTTCTTATAAAGAGATTGCCGAAGCCGCGGAGGTGCAGGCCAACGGAGTGGGAACGCTTTTAAACCGCGCGGAAGCGGAATTCAAAAAGCGCTACTTAAAGATTGAAGGGAGGCAAACATCATGAATTGTCCAGCAGACGGGACGCTGCGCTCGCGAATAGATGGCGAGCTTGACGCCGAGGAGGCCAGTCGCATTGACGAGCACCTTCGCTCGTGCGCGAGTTGCGAGACGCGAGCGGATCGGATACGGGGTGAGGCAGCCGAAATGCAACAGGTCCTAGCCACACTTCAGCCGCCTAAGGATCACGCGCCGGCCGATGCAGCAAAGGCATATGCCAGCTTCCGGGAACGTTTCCCGGCATCGCCGGTTTTGAGGAGGTGGCCGTCACGCGGATCGTTTGCGCTCTGGAAGAAAACACTGGGCGGGGCCGTGGCGGCCAGCCTTGCGATGGCGCTTCTTATTGGCTTTGCACCGGCCCGGAGCTGGGGCCAGAAGATCCTCGAGATGCTGCGCGTGCAAAAGATTGCGGTAGTTCCGATCGATCTTTCGGCGATGGAAACGGATGCGCGCGGAGACCAACCGGCAGGCAAGCTGCTTACCCAGATGATTTCCGATAGCGTGGTGGTTACGATGAAGCCCGGCGAGCCGCAGAGTGCACCTGACCCAAACGCCGCCAGTCAGATGGCGGGCTTCACGGTCCGCACAATCGGCAGCCTGGGTTTGCCGCAGAAAATTTCGGTTCGCGGCGAAGCCGCCTTTCACACTACGCTCGATCGCGAACGCATGCAGGACTTGCTCGATCAGGTTGGACGTTCGGACATTCAGATCCCGCCATCCGCCAATGGAAGCACTATCGCGGTGCAGATTGGCAAACTGGTGTGGCAAGGATATGGGAACTGCGCAACCAGCCGGACGCGACCGCACTCCCAAGGGGGGAAGCCAGCCGATACCGTCGTAACTGGATCGGATAATTGCATTTCGCTTTTGCAGGCGCGAAGCCCCGTGGTCAGCGTGCCGTTGACGCTCGATGTTCCGGCGCTGGCTGAAGCCGGATTGGAGTTAGCGGGGATGAATGCCGCGGATGCTCATGCTTTTTGCCAGACGGTCGACTGGTCTTCGACGCTGGTGATTCCGGTCCCGCAAAGGGGAAGCTCCTTCCGAACCGTTGCGGTGGATGGGGTGAACGGTGAACTGGTGGAGACAGCGGCGCGCGGCAAAATTCCAGCGGAGTACGCGTTGTTGTGGGTCAAGGATGGGATAGTGTATTCGCTCAATGGGACGGGCGAATCGAGTGAGGCGCTTGCGGCGGCGGCATCTCTCAACTAAGATCACGGTTTGCCTCCCGCGACCGAACCTCAATCCAACGAACCCGCGATCGACACGCGCCGGCTACGAAAGGTGTTCGGGGGCAAAGTTGCGGTTGGAGGACTCACGCTCGAGGTCGGGCGCGGGGAAGTTTTCGGCTTTCTCGGGCCAAATGGAGCGGGCAAAAGCACTTCTGTCAAGATGCTGCTCGGCCTGGTAGCGCCCACCGGCGGCAGCGCGATGGTGCTGGGCCAAGCCGCGGGAGATCGTGCTACCAGAGCCCGGATCGGTTTCCTTCCAGAACATTTCCGGTTCTATGATTGGCTCACTTCGGTCGAGCTTCTTACCGTGCATGGCAGGCTCTACGGCATGCCTGGCCGGCTCTTGAGCGAACGCATTCCAGCGCTGCTCGAGAAGGTCGGGCTTTCCGCTCATGGCGAAAAACAGCTCCGAAATTTTTCTAAAGGCATGCTGCAAAGAATCGGTATCGCGCAAGCCCTTCTTAATGATCCGGAACTCATCTTTCTCGATGAACCGACCTCAGGCCTGGATCCGGTAGGTCGGAAGCTCGTTCGCGACATCATTAATCAGCAGCGCGAACGCGGCACTACGGTCTTCCTGAATTCTCATCTGCTGAGCGAAGTGGAAGTGACCTGCGACCGCGTAGCCTTCATCAGTGCAGGCGAAGTGATTGAAATACGCGATTTGAGCCGCTCGGTTGAGCAGACAACAACCCTCCTCGTGCGAGCTCGAGGGCTTACTCAGGAGATCCTCGATGAGCTTCCCGCAGGAGCATCTTGCCTGAACGTGGAGGGCGACCAAATAGCGCTCTCAATACCCTCCATGAACAATGCCCCGCGCGTTCTTAAATACTTGGTCGAGCAAGGCGTCGAAGTCTTCGAATTTACGCCCCGGAGAGTTTCGCTCGAAGACAGATTTCTTGAGATTCTCGGGGAAGACCAAGGACTATGAGGCGCATCTGGATCATCGCAATGGTCACCTTCGGTGAGGCTGCGAGGAAGAGATTGTTATGGATGGCGCTGATCGCTGGCTGCGCCTTTCTAGTCGTATTCGGAACCGCCCTGCACTTTCAGGCCGCATCTTTCAGGAGCAGCGACCGTATTCCGCCCATCGTCCGAAAGCAGGTGCTCGGCGCGATGCTGATGCTGGGTCTTTACGCGATCGATCTTTTGATGGTGGTGATGACAGTTCTAGTTTCGGTGGATACGGTTTCAGGCGAGATCGCATCCGGCACCATACAGGCTATTGCTACCAAGCCGATTCAGAGGTATGAGCTTTTGCTGGGAAAATGGCTCGGCTTTGCCGGAATGCTTACGCTCTATCTGCTGATTATGGCGGGGGGCCTCAACGTTTTGACTTACGCGATGGCGGGGATAACAGCGCGGCATCTTCCGCAAGGCTTCACACTGATCTGGATGGAGAGTCTGCTGCTGCTCTCGCTGACACTCTTTTTCGGAACTGTCTTCTCGACTCTGACCAACGGCGTGCTTGCGCTTGGGCTGCATGGCCTGGCATTTCTCGGGGGCTGGATTGAGCAGGCGGGCGCTCTGACGCACACACCGAAGGCCGTGGACGTCGGAATCATCGCCAGCATCGTGATGCCGAGCGAATCGCTGTGGCGGCGGGCGGTTTTCGAAATGCAGCCGCCACTCGCGACAGCGCTTAATCTTTCGCCCTTCAGCGGAGCTTCCGTACCGAGCCGCTTAATGGTTGGCTACGCCGCCGTGTACACGCTCGCATTCCTGATGCTCGCCATACGGCGGCTGGGAAAGCGAGATCTCTAAGAGCTGATCAATGCCTTCCGGAGGGATAGCGCTACTACTTTTTCCGGATTGCTGGCCATGCGCGAGCAAATTTCACAATCGCTAGAGAGGCGCATGAGTCAAGACCGGAATCACAGCACACCAGTCAGTGACGAGTACTTGCGTGCGTCCACCCTTGGCGAGCTGACCGCTTTAGCCGCTCCGATTCTTTTGGTTCACTACGACCCGCAATGGCCACATCGATTTGAAGAGGAGGCCAAGCGAATCCGCACGATTCTTGGCAAGCACGCCTTGCACGTTGAACACGTTGGATCCACGTCCATTCCGGGTCTTACGGCCAAGCCGATCATCGACATCGTTCTTGTCGTGGCCGACTCTGGCAACGAAATAAGATACGCTCCGGCTCTGGAGAGAGCCGGTTACCAGCTCCGTATCCGTGAGCCCGGCTGGTACGAGCATAGGATGTTCAAAGGTGGTGAGAACGAGGTGAATCTGCATGTGTTCTCGACGGGCTGCGCGGAGATTGACCGCATGCTGACGTTTCGCGATTGGTTGCGAACGAACGAAGGCGAGCGCGAGTTATATGCCCGGACCAAACGAAATCTCGCGCAACGGGAGTGGAAATACACCCAGAACTACGCCGACGCAAAAACCGCCGTCATTGAACAGATCCTGTCGAAGGCGAGGCGCTCCCTCAGCGTAGATCGACCACACGGTCAAGCATAGGAGGCGTGCGGCCGAGAAGGTTTAAGACAGTGGAGGCGAAGTTCAGGCTGTCATATGGCTGCTCGATTTCCTTAGCCGCAAGACCATAGCCGGCCATCATCCAGACCGAGTGCGTCGAGATTCTCAGAAAACCGCCATGATTGCCGCCGGGGTTTGGGAAGCGCACATTGAAGTTCCAGTGGTCGGCCGCAAAAACGTGAAAATCGGCTTGCACGAGTTCGCGGCGCCTCTTTTCAAAACGCAGCAACACCGGACTGATCCCAGGCGGGCCAGGTACGTTCACTCCCACCGGCGAGAGTTCCTCGGTGATTCCGATCACGCCGTTGGAATACCGGCATTTGTGAATTGCCGAAAACCACTCGGCTTCCGTATGCCAGCCGCTGAGCCACTTGCCGCGGTCTTCTTGAGCAGGAATGTCCAGTTGAGGATCTTCAAAGAGCTCGAGCGGAAGTCCGGAGCGCCAAGCCTGTCCTGTCCACTTCACTCGCCCGCTTTCATCTTGCGCAAGATTGCAGACCGCCATTAGGCTAAGCCGCCCTGCTCCGTCTTGCAAGATTAGAAGCTGGCGATCTTCTCCGCTGTAAAGCCAATATGCGTGTTGTGGCGCTGCTGCGTCCGTAGAATAGGGTCCATCCGGCAGGGCCATGGCTGTGAAATCGATCGGGTTCGAAGAGAGTTGCGGCTGCGGGTTGTTCAACGCCTTTTGTTGGAGCAGTAGAGGGAAGTAGTTTACGTATCGGAAGGATCGAGCTTCGTCGAGCCGGCCATCCTCTCCGGCTAGCAGTCCAGCTGGTGAGGGCCCCACAATGTAATGCTCGAGATCGGCAACGCCGTTGTTATCGCCGAGAGACATCTCGGGAACCAGTTCGGCTATATTGCCGGTGAAACGGCGGGTTTCGTCCGGTCTGAAGGCAAGTAAGGTCCTTAAGTGAGTGCCGTAGGCTTTGTAAGCGGACGCATCGTGTTCCCACTCGTTCAGTTCGCGGCGCGGGCGCTTATCAATTTTGTCCTCGCCTTGGTCACGCTCCTCAGAGCTGAGCCTGCCAGGTAAGGAGCCGACCAGCTTTTTTCGTTCAGAGATCGCTTCTTCGAGGGCTGAAAGTTCATCGGCCAGATCGGCAGCAGTTCTGCTCCATTGTGTTCGATGCCGATCGATAGTCGCGTTGACGCTCTGTGCCGCCGCCTTCCGCAGGGCAGGACTCAAATCCGATCGAGCCAGTTGCAGCATAAGGATTTGAATCTTGTTCAGATCACTGTTTCGAAGATGGACAGCAGTACGTTCATTGCCATCGATATCGAGCCAGGCCGTTGGGTATTGCGAAGCCCGGCCCTGCAGATAGAACGAACTGGAACTCGGCGTCACAACTCGATGGACAAGCGGGTTGATTCCCTTCAGCTTGTAATCGCTTAACTGTTCGCGATCGGTGATGACATGATGAGCGCCGCCCTCCGGGCTGTTGAAAAAATCAGGAAGGCTGAAAGTCTGGCTGATGATTCCTGGGACATTGTTCATCCCGTGATCGGAGACTACCACCAGCAATGTCTGTCGCGCGAGCGGTCCTTGTTGGACAGCCGTCCACACCTGCCCTAACAGGGCATCCAGTTCCCGCAGCACGTGGGACATAGTATTCGGAGCGCTGGTTGCATGACCCTCGTGATCGGCGTCACCGGTAAAAAAGTCGAGATACAGGAGATCCGGTCCCCGAAGGCCCCGTTCCAGAACGCTTGCTTCTTCTTTCGAAAGCGAGGAACTGAGGGAGATGGGGGCGGCCGATTCCACCATAGAGAACAGCGATTTACCGGAGAAGCCACGCAGGAGCGCATTTTTCAGGGTCGTCCAAGTCACGCCGCGCTGGAATAATTGGAAGCTCTGCAGTATCTGGTCGTGGTGAAATCGGTCAATCAGAAGCGGGATACCCGCACGGTCGAGCACTTCGACTCCGGGCATATCGACAGCGCGGCCACGAGCGTATCCAATGTAGAACGGGAAGACGTTCAAATAATCATAGACTTGTCCGGTGTAGCGATCGTATTCGACATTGCCGCGGATTGCCGTATGTTGTCCGGTATCGAGCATAGACCAGGAAGGAGCGGAAAGGCTGATCCCGCGGACATAGAAGTTTCGGAAAATGATGCCTTGCTCGGCGAAAATATGCGAGAACCAGGGCAGGCTCGACTTGCCAGTTTCGGGATCTTCCTGCTGCATTGCATGGAAAAGCAGCTCCTCGTTAAGTCCGTCTACTTTCAGGATGACAACACGGCGGAACACGGGAGCAGAAGTGGGTTGCTGCTGGGCAAGCGCACTGATTGCGAGCAGAATGAGGGCAGCGAACATTTGAAACGCGTCCGCCGAATGCCTCACGCGAGTCTGTCGACCATCACGGCTTGAGCGGCGGTAATTTGGGGCTGGCGATCCTCAACGCCACTCCCTCGCTGTGCTGAAGCGGTTCACGTTCGAGTGAAGCTATTGCTGCGGAGCAGTCCGCCTGGAGCGCGCCATCGCCGGAGAGGTTTTGTAAGTGTTTGAGTGTTGTTGACGCGTGCAAGCGCATGGGAGCCGAATCGATTTCCGGCATCAACTCTCTTAGCTCTGCTATCGAGTGCTGTATACGATCTGTATCGTATGCCACTTCCGGCTGCGTATGCTGATTTGAGATCCGATCGAGGAAGTTCAGCTGGTATTGAACCCGGCGGTAAGTATCTACCCTCGCCGAATTCTCCGTATCAGGCTTAACGCGATGCGTGTAAGCTCCGAAGGTTGCAAAGTGAAACAGACTATCTCGCAGAATCTCAGGGGGCGTCTCAGAATATTGGGCCAGCTCTGCCCGGCGATCCCTGTTCAATCTGTTCGCAAGCTGGCCATTTTCTGCCTGTAGCCGCAGCGAGTCATATCGCTCGACGGCTGCTTTCATCTCTTGTCGCGGAGAAGATTCCAGGGGGTTGATGGCCATCCCGTCGAGGTGCCGTTGCATTTCGCGCCGCAGGGCTGGATCAAGTTGACGGTCAAGGGCAAGCCTAACGCGAAAATCCGAGTAACCGTCCAGCCGCTCAGATTGGCTCATTGCTGCGCCGTGCCGCGACGCGACGAAGTCGTAAACGTCGGCAGCAACGTAGTAATACCAGTTGGTGAAATGAGAAATGCCAATCACCCCGGCGGTGACCTCGTTGATGGAGCGCTGGGCCATCTCATGCCACCTTATTCCCAGCTTGTCCCGAAAATTCACTATTAGCAGAGGGAGTTTTGGATAGCTCAGACCGTACACGCTCAGCGGTACCAGCGTCACCTCCTTCACGCCCGAAACGCCCGAAGGAAGTAAATTTCCGTTCTGATCCAACTCGCGTGAGTAACTGACTACGCCAGGTGAGTTCAGACGCTGATCCTTCCACGGGTCTTTTATGTTGAGCAGCTTCCAGATGGAACTCAGTTTTTGCGCGCGTGGTGGAGAGGATTCTCTTCCCGGATACCATAACATTGCATACTGACCTGAAGTGCCAGCCACATTCAGGGATTCGAAGTACAATCCAGTCTTGTCGGCACACTGCCTCAGCAATTCCCAATTGCGGCTGCGAATCCGTTCGTACTTGCTATCAGCTTCCTCGCCTAGCTTGGCGGCTGACTGTTCGCTAACGAACCCTCCTGCCAGGAGCGTCTTGCGTAATTGCAAGCGCGCGATTATTGTATGGATTTCCGAAAACGTCAATCCGGCACTCTCCGTTCCAGAGGGAGCCGCTCGGAGATAGCTAAGTGCCTCTTCCAGGTGGAGGCGCTCGTGATCGGCTTGATTGGCTCGATAAGCCCGCGAGCTTGCTCGAATCGGCATGGTAGACGGATCGAGGATTGCCCATTGCAAGATGTCGCGGCCGGCTGTGTTCAGCATCGGATGTTGCAGCTCAGTAAGGTCCAGAAGCGGAGCTGTGCGCTTGGCACCCGACGACCCGGAACCTTCCCCCGCCCGCCAGTAGAAGAACGGTACCGCCGAAAGGACCTGCTTGGCAAACCTCGGTGAAGTGTAGGTCAGAAGCCAAACCGCCGTAAGGCGGTCGTTCTCCGGATCGGCATCTGCCAGTGTGTCACGCAAAACCGCGATAAGAGGCACATCGGCGTCGCTCAGAAAGGAACCGGGTGCAGCACACCCGCGACAAAATAACGTAACCAGTTCAGCGCCGCTGCCGACCGGTGTTGCTCCCCAGAAATAGAGAGACGGTTCTGCTATGGGCGCGACAGCAGTCTCCGGCAGGCCTGCCGGGGAAACCGTCAGGGGTAGACAGCCGGCTAGCAAGAGCAAACCTAGCGCTTTAACCGTTAGGCTCATGGAAGTGGAACGTACTTTCTTGATGCAGCTAAGGTTCCAAAGTGCGATGCGATCTCAGCCGTTAGAATTACTAGTAAGTCGGCGCCCAGACGCCTAGACCAAAGAAACACCATGGTACGGTGAAAAAGAGTGCAATTCGAGACAGCGCTTAACCTCATCTGGCTTGTGCTGGGTGTTCTTGCTCTGGCAAGCATTCTGCGCGCGCGCCTCAAGGGATCGCGGCCAGCGCACCATGCCCCTATTTGGCTGCATGTGTGTGGCGTTGCTCTCATTGTGGCGGCGCTTTTCCCGTATATATCGGCCACTGACGACGTATTACGCATCCAGCGCATGGATGTTCAACAAACAAGGGGACAGCATCAGCAGCCGCAAAAGAAGGGGCCAATTGACAGCCTTCTTCGGCTTTATGAAGCGATGGACACACCTGTGGTGTGTACCGTTAGGCAAATCTCGTTTGCGCTTTTTTTTATCTCCGTCGTAACTATCCCTGTATTGCGGCTCATTAGCCGCAGCACGCCTCTGAAGAGCGGCCGCTCTCCGCCTCACCCGTTATCTCCCAGTTTGGGCATCAGTTAAGAATGCAGTTTTGAGGAGGGCAGATGGAGCGCCGCATCTGGCGTTTCTGCCTCGGTCTCCTGTTTGCAGCCGCCGGATTGCTGGCCCAGTTTGCCACTCCGCAGCACGCACTTTCATGGCAGGAAACTCAGGCAAAGTTCAAGGCGAATAACCCCGCTTTGTTGGCAGGCGAAGTGACAATCGGTGAATCCCGTGCTGACGAGATCACGGCCTATCTGCGGCCGAATCCGGACCTTAATCTGCTGACGGATGGAACGCAAATCGCTCCTTCCGCAGCAGGGTGGCGGCCTTTCGCAGGTACTCTGTTCTCACCTAGCGTGAGCTATCTGCACGAACGGCAGCATAAGCGGGAGCTGAGGCTCCTGAGCGCGCAAAAGGGCACAGCCGTCGCTATCTCGACGCAAGCGGATTTAGAGCGCAATCTCATGTTTAACCTGCGGGACGCATTTGTCCGAGTTCTCCTGGAAAAGGCAGTGCTGGGAGTCGCACGCGCCAACCTCGATTACTACGACAAGGCGATCGCGATAAACAGGGACCGCTTCAACGCCGGCGATATCTCGAAAGTCGACTTTCAGCGCGTAGAGATCCAAAGGATCCAGTTTGAAGCGGATCTGCAGACGGCAAATGTGAATTTGCGGACAGCCAAGATCGACTTGCTAGCGCTGATGCGCGACACGACGCCTGTCGACGAGTTCGACGTGCGGGAGAACTTCGAGTTTGCCGAGTCGGCCGCGAGGCTTGCTGAGCTACGCACAATAGCTCTCGAAACACGCCCCGATCTAAAGGAAGCTGAACAGTCGCTCGAGAAAGCCCGCACGGACCATCAACTTTCGATCGCGAATGGCTCGACCGATCCGACGTTCAGCGGCTGGTGGACGCACAACGGATCGTTTAACAATCCGACTGCCAACAACACAGTGGGCGCCAGTGTCAGTATTCCCTTGCGCATTTTCGATCGGAATCAGGGCGACAAGCTGCATACGCTTCTTGACATTGGACGCAATCAGAAGCTTCACGATCAGGCCGAGGTAACCGCACTTCACGATGTAGATTCGGCGTACGCCACTCTCGAAAGCACGATCGCGCTGCTGAGGCCCTATCGCGACAAGTATTTGAAAGAGGCCGAAGAGATTCGCGAAACGATCTCGTACGCCTATCAGCATGGCGCTGCGTCCCTGCTTGATTTCCTCGATGCGCAAAAGGAATACCGGGATACGCAGCTCAATTACGTGAATCTGGTTGGCGCCTATTTCTCTGCCGCGAACCAAGTGAATTTTTCTGTTGGCCGCGAGGTAATTCGATGAAACCCGTGCGCTCTGTGTTAGCCGTTTCGGCCCTGTTGATAAGCGCTATGCTCTCCAGTTGCGGTTCGAAGACGAAGGTGAACGCAGCCGATGCCGCGCCTCCGAAAGCGCAAGTTGTGGAAGAACCTGATCTGAATGTCATCAACGTCGACCGTCCTGAGCGCTTTACGCTGGCGGCGGCGGGCCAGCATGAGGAGCTGCCAGAGATTCATGCGACTGGCGTGGTGAATCCCGCCATCGACAAATCAGTGCCGGTCATCTCCCTGGCGTCGGGCCGCGTGGTGGGTATTTACGCCAAGCTCGGAGACGACGTTCACAAAGGACAGTTGCTGTTGAAGATCCTAAGCAACGACATCGCGAGCGCTTTTCAAACTTATCAACAGGCGAAGGCGGACGAAGAGTTGGCGCGCAAGCAACTGGAACGCGCACAGCTTTTATACGCACATGGCGCCATCTCACTGAACGACCTGCAACTGGCGGAGGATACCGAGCAGAAGGCGAAGGTGGCGCTCGAGATCGCCGCACAACTACTGAAGACGCTGGGGGCGGATCTCGAAAATCCAAATCCTGTGGTCAACATCTATGCGCCGATTGACGGGACAATTGTGGAGCAGAACGTGGTAGGCACGAGCGTTGTACACACGCCGGACAATCAGACCAATCTGTTCACGATTGCAAATCTCTCGACCGTGTGGGTCATATGCAATGTATACGAGAATGATTTGCCGAACGTAAGGCTCGGCGATAGCGCGGACGTGCAGCTGAATGCGTATAACGACCGCGTGTTCCACGGACGGATCAGCAACATCGGCAAGGTCCTCGATGCGACCATCCGAACCGCGCCTGTCCGAATCGCAATCGACAATCCAGGAATCATGCGCTCCGGTATGTTCGTGACCGCAACACTCTACGGCCAGCACGGCAGGATGTACGCAACAGTCCCCAGCACCGCCGTGCTGCACCTTCACGATCGGGACTGGGTCTTTATACCGGCAGGGAAAGCGCAGTTTCGCAGAACCGAGATCACCAGCGGCAAGATTAGCGGCGATAAGCAGGACGTCCTTACCGGCATTTCGCCGGGTCAGCACGTGGTGAATGATGCGTTGGCTCTGTCAGCCGAAAGTGAGCAATAGCTTGGCAGGCTCAATCCGGAGTAATTAATGATTCGCGCATTTGTCGATTACTCTCTCCGCAACACTTTATTGGTATTGGCAGTTGGCCTCTTGTTACTGGGCTGGGGAGCCCTGTCATTCAAGAATCTGCCGGTCGAAGCTTACCCCGACGTGGCCAATAACTATGTCCAGGTGATCACTCAATGGCCCGGACGTGCCGGCGAAGAGGTCGAGCAGCAGGTCACTATACCGATCGAAGTTCAGATGAGTGGCATCCCTCATCTGAGTAATCTGCGTTCGATTTCGGAGTTCGGTTTATCAGTTGTGACCATGATTTTCGATGATGAATCGAGTGACGATTGGAATCGGCAGAAGGTGCTAGAGCGGTTGTCGATGGTGAACCTGCCGCCCAATCTGCAACCGATTATCGGGCCGGACTACAGCCCGGTAGGGCAACTTTACTGGTTCACTCTCAAAAGCACCAATCCGCAATACGATTTGATGGAGCTGAAATCACTGGAGGATTGGGTTATCGAAAAGCAGCTGAAGTCTGTACCCGATGTGGTGGATGTCTCGAGTTTTGGTGGCACTACTCGCGAGTACCAGGTACGAGTAGATCCAGACAAGCTGATTTCTTATGGCCTCGGTATAGGCCAATTCGAACAGGCGCTCAGCAATAACAATGTGAATGCCGGGGGAAGTTTCATACAAACAGGGGAGCAGCAGGTGAATGTCAGAGAGCTGGGTCTCTATAAGGATATTCACGATATTGGCAGGGCGGTTCTTAACGCGCAGAACGGGACGCCCGTGGTGGTCAGCGATATCTCTTTCGTGGCAGAAGGGCCAAAAATCCGGCTCGGCCAAGTTGCCAAGGCAACGCGTCGCAAGGATGGCACGATTATCGATCAACCGGACGTGGTGGAGGGCATTGTACTGCTTCGTAAAGGCGCTAACGGCGATGCGATGCTTACAGCGCTTCACCAGAAAGTCGACGACATGAACAACCACCTCCTGCCACCGGGGGTGAAAATTGTGCCGTTCCTGGACCGCAGTGATTTAGTTCACTTCACGACGCACACGGTCATGCACAACTTGACGGAAGGCATACTGCTCGTTTCTATCATCTTGTTCCTGTTTCTCGGGAACATTCGTTCAGCAATCATTGTGGTTCTGACGATTCCATTCGCCCTACTGTTCGCTTCGATATGTCTTGACCTGAATCACGTGCCGGCCAACCTGCTGTCGCTTGGCGCACTGGATTTCGGCATGGTGGTGGACGGATCGGTAGTGGTAGTTGAAAACATTTTGCGGCATATCAGCAGTGGCGGGCGCACCGACCGTACCCTGATGGAGTTGATTCGCGAAGCTGTGCGCGAAGTACAGCGCCCGGTATTTTTCGCGCGCGCGATCATTATCACCGCCTACCTGCCAATCTTTACGCTGCAACACGTGGAAGGCCGCCTGTTCCGCCCGATGGCCTTGACGGTTGCCTTCGCACTGCTAGGCGCTTTGCTCTTTTCGCTTTCGATCCTACCCGTCCTCTCTCTGTTGCTCTTCAAACCGAATACCAAGGAGTGGCGTAACCCGATCCTGGCCTTACTGATCCGCGGATACCGCAGGTCACTTGAATGGTCGATGAGTTCGACGGCGCGGCGCCTGATCGTGCTAGGTGTGGCTGGCGGCCTGCTGACGGTGGCAGTCGGGCTGATGCTTTCTGGTGCGATCGGATCCGAGTTCCTGCCCCATCTGGATGAAGGAGCCATCTGGGCCCGTGGCACCCTCGCCCCGAGTACGGGTCCCGATGAAGGAGAGCGCACAATGAATCGGGCGCGGAAGATTTTCGCCAGCTTCCCCGAAGTCAAGCAGGTAGTGAGCCAGGTGGGGCGCCCCGATGACGGAACAGACTCGTCACTCTTCTCAAACACGGAGTATTTCGTTGACCTGAAGCCGAAAGAGCAATGGCGGCCCGTTTTCGGCAAAGACAAGGAGGAGCTCATTCTTGCCATGGGCCGCGAGGTAGACAAGATTCCGGGTGCTCTCTGGAACTTTTCGCAACCCATCGCCGACAACATGGAAGAAGCAGTGAGCGGCGTCAAGGGAGAATTAGCCATCAAGATCTTCGGCACCGATTTGAGAGAACTGGAGGAAAAGGGCGACGAGATCGTGCGCGTGATGGAGAGAATTCAAGGGGTACGGGACCTGGGACTTTTCAGAGTCATTGGCCAACCTAACCTCAACGTTGAAGTGGATCGCGCTCGCGCGAACAGGTATGGGCTGAACGTCTCCGATATACAGGACGCGATTGAGACTGACATCGGTGGCAAAACAGTGGCCGAGGTTCTAAGAGGTGAGCAACGCTACGATTTGACGGTCCGCTACCAACCCTCGTATCGTTCGACGATCGGCGCGATTCGTCAGATCCGGCTGCTTGCGCCGAGCGGAGAACGTGTTTCGCTCGAGCAAGTCTCAACCATAGAAATTCGCGACGGTGCTTCGCAGATTTATCGGGAAAACAACTCACGCTATGTGGCAATCAAGTACAGCGTCCGAGGCCGAGACCTGGGCAGTACGGTTGAACAGGCGATCCGTGAGGTGAGTCAGAAAGTTAAACTGCCGCCAGGCTACTATCTCGAATGGGCGGGCGAATACGCCAGCGCGAAACGGGCGAACGCGCGCTTGGCTGTAATTGTGCCGGTAACGGTGGCGGTGATTTTCTTTCTGCTGTACTCGATGTTCAGTTCGTTTAAGTGGGCGGGACTCGCAATGGTGAGCCTGGCGCTTTCGCCGATCGGAGCGATTTTTGCGCTCTATTTCACGGGAACTCACTTCAGCGTGTCATCGGGCATCGGTATGCTGGCACTCTTTGGAGTGGCGGTGGAGACCGGGGTCATTATGATCGAGTACATCAATCAACTGAGGAGCCGGGGCCATACAGTAAGAGAAGCCGCCATAGAAGGGGCAGTGCTCCGCTTGCGTCCGATCATGATGACGATGCTGGTAGCAACGCTCGGGCTTTTGCCGGCCGCCCTCTCGCGCGGGATTGGGTCGGATTCTCAACGGCCGTTTGCGATTGTGATCGTGGGAGGATTGTCCGCGACGCTGGTGATGAGCATTTTTGTGTTACCAACACTCTACGTGTGGGTGGCGCGCGACGGCGACGTTTTGCCAGGGGCCGAACCGGAGTTTGAAGAGTAGCGCGGTTTTCAGCGGGGCCGCACGCCGTTGCGTCGAGCTCTGGCTTCGCATACGGCCTTGCGAAAACGGCGCGCTCGCTCAGTAAATACGCGATGATCGCCCGCGGCGGTGGACTCCGCGTAACCGATTTCGCCGCCGACCCCAATGGCACAAGCACCGGCACGAAGATATTCCAGGCAGTCTTCGAGAGTCACGCCACCCGAGGCGATCAGTTCTGTGTCCGGGTACTGCCCATGCATCGATTTAACATATCGCGGGCCGCCGACGGCGTAGCAGGGAAACAGCTTGACTGCGTCCGCGCCGCTTGCCATTGCCATCTGCACTTCCGTAGGCGTGAGCGCGCCGGCGAGAACCGGCATGCCAAATTCCTGGGCGGCGCGAATCACATCGGGGTCAAAGCCGGATGTCACGATGAACTGGGCACCGGAGGAATGCGCACGCCGGACGTGCTCAATATCGACGACCGTCCCCGCGCCTACTAGAACATCTTGACCTTGTGCACTTGCCACCGCTTCCATTGATTGCGGCGCGGCCGGCATTGCCATCGAGATCTCGATAACCGGTATGCCTCCCCGGCAAATTGCTTCAGCAGCCAGAACAGCTTCTTTCGATCCAGGAGGCCGAATCGCTGGGATGATTCCGATTTCTTTAATGCGCGCGAAAATATTTTCCCTAGTCATTCCGCTTGCCCCGTGATGATTCTAATCTACTAGAACGACACGGTCCCAGGATGTAGGAAACGACTACGGCTACGAGTGGCCGCCGAAGAGCCGGCTGAAGAACTGCTTCCAGCGCCACTGTGGCTCCTGGCATTCGGGAGCCGGAGCATACATTAGGGTCTTTGACCCGCGCTCGACGCCCAGCGATTGCAGCTCAGCGCCGCTGGCCTGAACATTGACCGTCACAAACGTCTTGCAACCATCCACGGAAGCAATCTTCCATGGAGAACCGACCTTCTTTTCGGGGCCCCAATCCTGGAGAAAGCGCTTGTAATCGTAGTTGGTGCAGGGCGAACTCGTTGTGCAGCCCCAATCGGCGTACGCTTGCGGATAATTGTGAGAATTCACCTGCGCCAGAAAGCGCTTCACCGTCTGCTTCTCGGAAAAATTGTGGAAGACCAGATATAGGATCCAGATAGCGATCAGCGCACCAATCACGCTCACGATGATGTACCTGATAGTGCGGTTACGTTCTTCTTCTCCGGCGCCATAGTGCTGCAGGTAGCTACCCATAAAGTCTCCTCGCGGCCGCCAACTCAGCGCCTACTTCGCAGGATAGGCTTTATCGTAAGCCGCGGTCGCCTCGGCGGTAAGATCCAGAGTCGGTTTGTAGTAGAGAGTGTTAGTCACATCAACGATCATGTCCAGACCGCGAGCTTCCGCAATCTTCCGAATGACATCCGACATCTGGCGGCCCGCACGGCCGAGAATATCCTGCCGCTCGCCATTCACATCGCTCTGTAGATCCTCACCGAGGCGCTGTAGTTGCTTTTGCTTTTCGGTCGCGGTCTGCCGGAGTTGTGCCTCCCGGTCGGGAGTCATGTTAGGCGCGCTAAGTTGCTGCTGGATCGTTTGCATATCGCGTTGAATAGCTTCGATTGCCTGCTGACGGGGGCGGTACTTTGCTTCGAGCGTCACCTGCGCTTTTTTTATTTCCTGCGTATCTGCCACGGCCTTTTGAGCGTTGATGATTGCGACCTTCGCCGGGGCGATTGATTGCCCGGCGAGCACGCTTGGCAGAGAGGCTGCAACCGCAAGAAGAAAAACGCACGAAAGCTTAGAACCGATTCGGTCTCTTTTGATCATATCGATGAGGATTTTTCCGGCGGAAGACATTAGGCTAACATGCGCAGTCGCGACTAAACCATGGGAAAGCTACTCACTTTTTCAGTATCCGCCCCTGGCGATCGATTGACATTACGCGATCACGCCAGCGCACTTCCCGGCCGGCATAAGACGCGAGCCACACCACGAAAGAATATAGGTCCCAGACGGGTGCGAGCCAGCAGATGCTTGTCGCTTGCAGGCTCCCCAGAACCAGACAGGAGCTGAGCAAAGCGGATAGGAGACGGATTGCCAGGAGAGTGGAACCTACGCCCTTGAAGCCGCAACCCAGAGCAAGCAAGATCCAAATGCCCGCGTGCGTGATCGGCAGGCCCGCATAGCCGCCCCCTTTGGATGCACGTATGGTTCGGGCCCAACGGATTTGGTGCTGAAAACTGCCCTGCCAGGAGGTGTCGCCCAGGGAGGTTTCAACAGTATAAGTAGAAAGCAACGCGTGTTTGCCGGATCCGGTGAGACGCTTTGCAAGATGATAGTCGTCGGCCAGATAATCCCCTACCGCTCGAAAGCCGCCGATGCGCTCGAGATCCGCGGAATGAAAAGCCAAGGTCGAGCCCAGACCGAATTCGCGCACCCCGATGAGCTGAGCAACCAGCGTACTCGGCATGAAATCGGTGGCGATCCCGAGTGCCTCCCAGAGGGCCGGGACCGAGTGAGCACGGGCACGATAGAGGCACGTGACCAAGCCGATTGATGGATTGCTCAAGGGCGTAACGACTTCGAGCAGGTACCGGCTTGTTACCTTGATGTCGCTATCGTTGACCACCCAGACGGGGTGCCGTGCGTGCCTGGAAAGATTCGCGAGCACCCCGGCTTTGCCATTGGCGAGCGGGTCACTTCCTATAAGCAGGCGGATTGGCACTGCGGGGAAAAGCGCCTGAAGGCGGCGAACTTCGAGGATGGCCGGATCCGCGCTATCCGCTACTCCGAAGAGAAGCTCGAACTCGGGATAGTTCTGGGAGGCTTGCGAGACGAAAGCATCGAAGATATTGGGGTCTAAGCCCCTGAGCGGTTTAAGCACGGAAACAGCAGGCCGAAAGGAAACTGCTGGTTGGCGAGAGCGCAAGTAACGCCGCCTGAGATGGTTGAGCCCGGCCACGATCGCGAGTGCCTGGTATGCAACTGCTGGAAGAAAGAGAAGCGTGGAGGCATCGATGGCGAACCGCAAGATTACCGCGCCAGCAACACTACGCCGCAGAAAACCAGCACCGCGCCGAACGCGCGGCGCTTACTTACCGTTTCTTTAAGGACGAACTTAGCCAGCACAGTTTCAAGAACAAAGGTGGCCGCGGAGGCCGGAACCGCAAAGCTCAAAGGAGCATTCTGCACGAGCGCCATAAAAGCAAAGAATGAGATGGCCATACAGAAGATGCCGAGAAACAGATAGCGGCGGCTGAAGATCAGCCGGACGAGGCGGCCCAGCCCCCGCGCATCGACCCGCTGTTCGCCGCTCAATTTCATCTCATGGCTCTGCAGCAAGTCACCCAAAACAGTGGCCACAACGATTACAGATAGAAGCAGCCATCTCATTTCTCAAACTCCCGAACGCTCCCGGTCTTCTGGCGGGTTGTTCCAACCATGACGGTTCCGGCGAAGATTAGAAGTACTCCGAGCCATTGGGCGTGAGTGATGGATTCATTAAGAAACACTTTGCCCAGCACTGCCGCGAGGAAGTATCCGATTCCGGTGACCGGGACAACAAAACTCAAGTCGGCCCAGCTGAGCAGAGCCATCCGAGTCAGCAGCCACAGGATCAACAATGTGATCCCCAGGGCAACGAAGGGATTCAGCATAGCGTAGACATAGGCGAGCGGGTCAAACCCGACTCTTACCGCAAAATGCTTCATGCCCCAGGCAAGAGATAGGTCGCCAGAAGCGTTGAAGAGCGTCACAGCGGTTACGAGCAGGAAGACCTTTAGCTTCGCGGATCGCTGGCTTCCGCCCCGGAAAGTTCGCGTGAAAAGAGCGGCGGCCTCGGCGTTGGTCCCCAGCCTACTAATCCCCCGCGCTTACCACGGCCGGCTGCTGCTCTTTCTGCTCCTTGTGGTCCTTCACGAATTGCTTGCGTTTAGACCGAAGTGCCAGATATTCGCGCGCTTCCTTGTAGAGCCGGCGCCGTTCATCTCCGTGGAAAATTGCTTTGCGAACCAACCGGAAGGCTACTTTGGGCCGGAAGTAATACTCTCCATAGAAGCGTTCGACCCACTCGACAAGCTCGGCTCGATCTAGCCCAGCATATTCATAATTCGGAAGCTGGTGCCCAGCTTCGTCCGTCATGGTCTCATCGATGCTGATAAGGCCATTCTTTTTGACGTGATCGTAAAATTCGGTTCCGGGAAACGGATGGCCGATAGAAACCTGGATGGTCTCAACATCTAATTCTTTGGCGAAGTTGATGCTGGTACGCAGTGTATCGCGAGTTTCGCCCGGCAATCCGACGATAAAATCGCCGTGGATCGTTAAGCCGAGCTTCTTGCAATTCGCTGTGAAGCGCCGGGCCATATCGATGGTGGCGCCCTTCTTAATATTCTTTAGAATCTGCTGATCACCGGATTCGTAGCCGACGATGAGCAAACGGCAGCCTGCGTCTTTCATCGCCTTCAAGGTGTCGTAATCGGTGGTAACGCGCGAAGTGCAGCTCCAGGTGAAGTTCAACGTCTTCAACTTAGAGCAAAGCTCGATAGTGCGGGCCTTCTGGTAATTGAAGGTATCGTCATCGAAGAAGATTTCTTTCAGGCCGGGGAAGTTCTCGAGCGTGTAACGGCATTCGTTCGTGATGTCATCAGACGAACGCAAGCGCCAGCGATGGCCGGAGTGAGTCTGCGGCCAAAGGCAGAACGTGCACTGGGCGGGGCAACCGCGCGTTGTGTAAAAAGAAATGTACGGGTTGAGGAGAAACGGAACGTTGTAACGTCGGAAATCTAAGTCGCGTTTGTAAACCTTGGTCACCCAAGGCAGTGCGTCGAGATCCTCAATGGGCGCTGCTTCGCGGTTGCTCTGAAATCCTCCATCCTTACGGAAAACCACGCTGGGAATCTCCTCGAGCGGCTTGCCCTGGGCGTAATCGCGGATGGCGTAATCGAACTCTTTCTTGACGACGAAGTCAATCGCATTCGAAGCGCGCAAACTCTTCTCAGGCTCAACCGTAACTGGAGGACCGACGAAGGCTACCTTCAATTTCGGATTCACATCCTTCATCATCTCGGCGATCTTCACGTCGACTGTGAAACCCGGTGTAGATGTGAATAGGACCAGAAGCTCGAAATCAGACGCCATCGCCACGGTCTGATCTATCGAGATCTTGTGAGGAGGCGCATCGACAATCTTGCTGTCGGCGAGCATGCCTGCCGGATAACAAAGCCAGACGGGGTACCAATAAGACTCAATTTCCCGCGCGGCAGGCCAGCGGGAACCGGCACCCCCGTCAAAACCCTCGAAAGAAGGCGGATTCAAAAAAAGCGTTCTCATGGACTCCTTGGAGCGTTAACCTTTAGTTTACTTTGCCTCGGCTCCGGTACTCAACTGACCAGCTAGTGGTATCCCAGCACTGCGCCAGGATTACCGAAATGACAAGCTACTTAGCGTAAGTGAGCTCTCGCCGACTGCCGAACTGCCAGCCTGTGCATAATGTGAATAACTTACGTCCAACTGTACCTTTCCAACCAGACGCGTAGTGATTACACTGTTTAGATGTTTAGGAACTGCCTGACCGTTCTGGATCGCGAAGGCTCGCTCGAAGTCGACCTTCTTAAAGAAGACACTAGGGTTTTTACTTAGGCGGCCTTTTTCGTAAACAGTTAAGTACGTGCCCGCATCCAGCCAGATCTCGCCCTTAAACAGACCAGTTGTTCTATTCCGGGGCATAACCTCAAAAACGTACGCCCGCTTACCTGTCTCTGTAATTTGTTCACCTTTGAGATGGAACTTGTAGTTAGTCGGCGTAATCGCGAATCTTGAATCGGCTTGGCTTTGTTGCTCGGCCTGAAGATAGCGCGCGATTACCTGACTCTTAACCGTGTTGCTGCCCTGAAATCCAAGAACCCGATAACTGATTCGACCAACGCGGGAAATCATTCTCAATGCGTGTAGCCGACCGTTCTGCTGCAGCTTAGGGATGGAGGCGTTGATGTCTACTTCCATTGAGGCCGGCTCAGGACCAGCTTGACTGATCTGAGTCGCTTGCAAGTACTTTCCGATAACCTCTGCGGCAGCGGGCGAATCCCAAGCGCCTGCACCCGCAGCTCCGAAGGTCGGGCATACAAGCAGTACCGCTGAAGTGATCACAGCTAGGAAATTAGGTTTCAAGTTGTTAATTTGGACGAACGGCAGGACTGTGAACTTGTATTCTACCCGATCGCCACCTCACTCACGTCTTTGATGCAATTACTTGGCCAACGGTTCGTCCCAGACGGCGTCCCTGGCGGAAATACCCCCCTCAGACTAGTTTAAAAGCGGCATCAGGTACGCCATGGAGAGAATCGGGACGTTGAAGCGAAGACTCATTTAGCAGCTCTGCTCGACCGGGTTGCAAAAGGCGAAAAGGTTACGATTACGCGGCACGGCAATTCCTGCGGCCGTTCTGGTGCCTGTGAAGGATACGGAAACAAAGCTGTCTCACAAGGACAAGGACATAGTGGAAGGTATGCGAGCCCTGCGTAAGCGAATCAAGCCTGGCAAATTGAGCGTTCGCGAAATGATGGCTGAAGGGCGCCTGAATCAGTAAGAGAACCTCTGGTTGAGCGAGTTGCTGGAATGCCTATCTCTTGTGTAGGGACGCACAACAGATGCGCGAACAGGCGACCAATATTCTTTCCCTCGCGCGTGTACACAACCTTTCCGCGTACGACTGCTTATCTGGACCTGTCAAGTCGGCGCAAGACACCGCTGGCAACGCTTGACCGGAAGTTGCAGAGAGCAGCGCTGAAAGCGGGTGTGAAGATTTTCGAGGAAGAAGCGGCCTGAACCGAACCGCCGCGCTTGCGGGGGTCCTAGTACGATGAGAGCATCGCTCCGGTAATCTGGGAGCCGAAGCGAATTCAGATGCGCCGCGATTATCACAATTGGTACAGCCAGCGGCTCGGCCGCCACATGGAACTGCTTTCTTACGGGCAAGGCGGCTTTCCTGTGCTGGTCTTTCCTACCTCGAGAGGGCGTTTTTTCGAATACGAGAACTCGGGAATGATCCACGCGCTCGCCCAGAAGATTGAATGGGGACACATTCAGGTTTTCTGTGTCGACAGCATTGATTCAGAGAGCTGGTACAACCGCTCGATCCACCCGCATGACCGCGTACGGCGGCACATAACGTATGAGGATTACGTTTTGTTTGAAGTTGTCCCTCTTATGAAAGGCCGGAGCGGAGCGCAGCAAATTTGCACTACGGGCTGTAGTTTAGGAGCCTACCACGCCTTGAATTTCGCTATGCGGCACCCGGACGTGGTCTCCACCTGCATTACCATGAGCGGGGCATTTGAGATGAAGTCGTTCATGAACGGCTATTACGACAACGATTTCTACTTCAACAATCCTGTCGATTACCTACCGAATGCGAATGACGCCTGGTTCCTTGACCACTACCGGCGCATGAAGATTACTCTGGCGGCAGGCGATTGGGACATCTGCCTGGGCGAGAACTACCGGATGGCGGAGATCCTAGGCCGCAAGGGTATTCCGCACTGGCTGGATGTGTGGACGGGCCAAGAGCGGCACGATTGGCCTCTGTGGCAGCGGATGGCGGTAAAATTCTTCTAACTCAGCTTGTCAGATAGGCGCTGGCTAAGGCCGCAACAAGGAAACGAGACGGCATGCGAAAAATCGGCATTATCTACGGGATGGAGAACACCTTTCCGTCCGCACTGGTGGAACACATCAACCGCAAGAACGTCCCCGACGTTCGGGCTGAACACATTCGGATCGGAGGCGTGAAGATGGCGGAGCCGAGCGGATACCGGGTGATCATCGATCGCATCTCGCAAGACATCGAATTCTACCGCGCATATTTGAAAAATGCCGTGCTGGGCGGAACGATCGTGATCAATAATCCTTTCTGGTGGAGCGCCGACGACAAGTTCTTCAACTACGCGCTCGCCAGTCAGATCGGGGTGGCGGTGCCCAATACTGTCGTGCTTCCACACAAATCGCATCCGGCCGGCACGACGGTTCAATCCATGCGCAATCTGAGTTTCCCGTTGAACTGGGACGAGGTGTTTGCGTACATCAAATTCCCGGCTTTTCTCAAGCCTTTCAGCGGGGGCGGCTGGAAGCATGTTTATAAGGTGCACTCGCCTGAGGAATTTTTCGCGGCATACGACCAGACGGGCTCCCTTTGCATGACGCTGCAATCTGCAGTGGAGTTCGACGAATACTTTCGCTGCTACGTGGTCGGGCAGGAAAAAGTACGCGTGATGAAATACGATCCAAAGCAGCCGCATCACCTGCGCTACGTCAAGGATGGCCATCCAAGCTCGCAGGAACTCCATGAGCGCGTGGTCAACGGCTGTCTCACACTTTGCAAAGCGCTCGGCTATGACTTCAACACTGTAGAGTTCGCAGTGGAGAACGGTGTGCCGTACGCAATCGACTTTCTAAACCCCGCTCCGGACGCCGATGTGCATTCTGTGGGGCAGGCAAACTTCGATTGGGTGATAGAGAATGTGGCGCAAATGGCAATCACGAAGGCGCTAAGCGATGAGCAGCCGCAAACACAGTTTCACTGGAGCCATTTCCTGCGAGGAGCGCAGCAGGCAGCAGCGTTCTAACAGTTCCGGGCGTGGTTGCGAAAGGAGTAGGCGATGAGACCTAGCTTTACCTTAGGTATCGAGGAAGAATATCAGACAATCGATCCGGAGACGCGCGACCTTCGTTCTCACATCGATTCGGAGATTATCGCCCAGGGAAAAACACTGCTGAAGGAGGCCGTCAAGGCCGAGATGCACCAATCGGTGGTCGAGGTCGGGACGGGCATTTGCAAAGACATTCAGGACGCAGCTCAAGAGTTGAAATGCCTGCGTTCCGAGATCGTCGATTTGGCCAAGAAGAATGGCTTGCGCCTCGCGGCCGCTGGAACACATCCCTTCGCCGACTGGCGCAAGCAGGACATTTATCCTGATGAACGCTACGAACTTATCGTCAAAGATTTGAAAATGGTAGCGCGCGCCAATCTGATCTTCGGGTTGCACGTGCACGTTGGAATCGAAGAGCACGAAACAGCGATTCACATAATGAACGCCGCCCGCTACTTCCTCCCCCACATCATGGCGCTGTCCACGAACTCGCCTTTCTGGCTGGGGATGGATACTGGCCTGAAGTCTTATCGCTGTAAGGTTTTCGATAAGTTCCCCAGAACGAACATCCCTGACCAGTTTTCCAGTTATGGAGAGTACGAGCGCTTTGTCAATCTGCTGATTAAGACGAACTGCATCGATAACGCGAAGAAGATCTGGTGGGACATTCGGCCGCATCCCCATTTCCCGACTTTGGAGTTTCGGATTTGCGATATGCCTATGCGCGCGGACGAATCGATCGCAATCGCCGCGCTGATTCAGGCGACCGTAGTGAAGCTTTGGAAGCTGCACTCGGCAAACCAGAGTTTCCGGCTTTATGGGCGCTCGCTCCTCATGGAAAATAAGTGGCGGGCGGCCCGCTACGGGATCGACGGAAAGATGATCGATTTCGGCAAGGAAACGGAAGTGCCAGTGCGCGATCTGATCTACGAATACCTGCACCTGATCGACGACGTAGTGGATGAACTGGGTTCCCGCAAGGAGATCAACTACATTCACCGCATACTCGAAAACGGAACAGGTGCGGATCGGCAGCTTCGTATCTATCAAGAGACTGGGGATTTAACGAAAGTAGTGGATTACATCGCCTATGAGACCGAAGCAGGCCTGGCCCGCGAAATGGCGGGGGCGAGTGCCGCGCAATGATGGCGGGTCTGGCGGACCGGCCATTCGACCGCGAGTTGGAGCCTGGTGCGCACAATGCCGTCTTTGTCTGTTTGAAAGTACAGCCAGAAGAGAAAGTCACATTGATCACCGACTGGGCCTGCGAAGAGATCGCGGCGAGCCTGGCGGCGGAGTTGAATCAATGCGGCTGCTATTACAACAGTTTCGTCCTCGAAAATCTGGCGGAGCGGCCGCTGATAGACATGCCGAAGCCTATCCTGGACGACATGGAATCGAGCGATGTTAGCATTTTCGCGGTGCATGCACAGCCTAACGAATTGAAGACCCGGATGCAGATGTGTGCGGTGGTAAATCGCAAGAGGCTGCGGCACGCGCACATGGTGAACATCGAAAAAAACATAATGCTCGAAGGGATGCGGGCCGATTTCGAGAAAGTGGACGAACTGACGCTACGGGTCATGAATATTGTGAAAAACGCGAAGAGTATACGCGCCACTACGCCGGCCGGCACGAACATTGAAACTTCGCTCACGCCGGATTATCGATGGATCAAGACCAGCGGGATCATCAGCCGCGAAAAGTGGGGGAATCTGCCGGGCGGAGAGACGTTCACTTCACCACTGGAAGTGAACGGCACATATGTAGTCGACGGAGTTGTAGGGGATTATCTCTGCGCGAAATTCGGTGATCTGTGCGCTACGCCGCTAACGCTGGAAGTTAAGGAGAATCGCTTGACCGCCGCGCATTGTGCCAACAAAGAACTTGAAAGTGAGTTTTGGGAATACACGCACCGCGATCAAAATAGCGATCGGGTGGGCGAGTTCGCGATCGGCACAAATCTAGCGTGCAAACACATCGTGGGAAACATTTTGCAAGATGAAAAGATGCCAGGCATTCATATGGCTTTCGGTGATCCATATGGAGCGCATACCGGCGCGCAATGGACATCGACGACGCATATCGATGTTGTGGGAAGAGACTTCGACATCTGGGCCGATGGCCGCCAGATCATGAGTGGCGGCAAATTCCTGGTTTAACGAATACGCCGCGTGATACCCGAACTGCGAAACGAGTTCAATCGGCAATGGCGTCCCCATCTGTACGACGAATTTTTGCGCAGGCTAGACGAAACGGCCGGCTGTCATGTATCGTTTCGCTGCAGTGAGACGCCGGTTTTTCTTCCCAGGCAGTTGCTCGACAAGATGGTTCGTTATGGTGGCGAGCTGTATCTGCAACTGGTCGGTAACTCCGAGTATTTGAAGGCTTCAAAAGGAGCGATTCCGCCGCAATTTCGCGTGCCAAACGGATCGGAGTATCCGCTCTTTCTGCAGGCTGATTTCGGACTGGTTCGGGAAGAAGACGGCAGGATTGAACCAAAACTTGTCGAGATCCAGGGTTTCCCCTCCATTTACGGGTTTCAGATCGCAATCGCCCGCGAGTACGAGCGCACCTACAACCTGATTCAATTGGAGAGTCGCCTCACCACGTTCTTGAGCGAGCTGGATTCTCTAAGCTATCAGGCTCTGCTGGAACGCGCGATTCTCAACGGGCATTCACCTGAAGAAGTAGTTCTCCTCGAAATCGATCCTTACGAGCAGAAGACGCTTCCTGACTTTTTAGTGACTCAGCAGCTGTTTGGCCTGAAAATCGTCGATATCCGGGCTCTCAGAAAGCAGGGCCGCAAACTCTTCCTAGAGGGTGTAGAAATTAAACGCATTTACAACCGGGTCATCGTTGACGAACTGCTGCGCAAGAACATCGATTCGGCCTTCAAGTTCACCGATGAGGTGGAAGTCGAGTGGGCGGGAGATCCGAACTGGTTTTTCCGAATCAGCAAGTTTTCTTTACCCTGGCTGCGGCACGAAAGCGTTCCCGAGACCTGGTTTTTGAGCGACCTTAAGACCTTACCGGGGAACCTCGACGACTATGTCTTGAAGCCGCTCTATTCGTTCGCCGGCCTGGGTGTTAAGATCGGCCCCACTGCGGAAGAGATCGACGCGATCCCAACGGAACATCGGTCGAACTTCATTCTGCAACGCAAAATGGAATTTGTTCCGACGATTGAAACTCCAAGCGGGCCAACAAAGGCGGAGATAAGAATCATGTACATCTGGCAGGATGGCGAGATGAAGCCGGTCACCACTCTACTTCGGACCGGGCGCGGAAAGATGATGGGAGTAGACTTCAACAAGAACCTGGACTGGGTGGGCGCGTCTGCCGGCTTTTGGATTTCGGAGTAACAAGCAGCGCTCAATCAAATTGCGCACCTCTCATAACGGTTCTGGATAGGAGTTAGTGATGGCGATCCATGCGCGCGCGGGCCAGTCCGCTAATCCGTCGCAACTGGTTAACATTCCCCGACTGGTTGCGAGCTACTACACGATCAAACCTGATCCTGCCGAGAAAACGCAACAAGTCGCCTTCGGCACATCGGGACACCGCGGTTCTTCTTTCACCGGCAGCTTCAACGAAAATCACATTCTGGCGATAACACAAGGGATCTGTGCTTACCGGAAGCAAGCAGGGACAACCGGACCGCTGTTCCTGGCTCTCGATACGCATGCTCTTTCTGAGCCCGCCTTCTTAACTGCGCTGGAAGTGCTGGCGGCGAACGCAGTGGAGGCAATGATCGACGAGTCAGGCGGCTATACGCCTACGCCCGCGCTCTCTCACGCGATCCTAACCTATAATCGGGGCCGCAAGGAAGGATTGGCCGATGGCATCGTGATTACGCCATCGCACAATCCGCCGCAGGATGGTGGATTCAAATACAACCCCCCCTCAGGCGGCCCTGCCGATACCACCGCAACCAAGTGGATTGAGAACTACGCCAACGATTTGCTTGACAAGAAGCTCGGCGGCGTACACCGGATCTCGGCGGAACGTGCCTTGCGCGCCTCAACCACCGCGCGTTATGACTACATTTCGAATTACGTAAACAATTTGGATTCTGTCATTGACTTCGACTCCATTAAGCAATCGGGCCTGAACCTCGGTGTGGATCCGCTCGGCGGGGCAGGCGTGGCTTATTGGCCCAGGATCGCCGAGCGTTATGGCCTGTCTTTGAAAGTGGTGAATACCGACGTCGATCCCACCTTCCGTTTCATGAGTCTGGATTGGGATGGTAAAATTCGAATGGATTGCTCGTCGCCCTACGCCATGGCTGGGTTGATCGCCATGAAAGACCGCTTCGATGTAGCGTTCGCGTGCGACACCGATCATGACCGGCACGGGGTAGTCACGCCCACCGCCGGACTCTTAAATCCGAATCACTATCTGGCCGTTTCGATCGACTATCTTTTTCGCAACCGTCCTGAATGGCGCCCGGATGCGGGGATAGGCAAGACCTTGGTGAGCAGCAGCATCATCGATCGCGTAGCCGCGGATCTATCCCGCAGATTGGACGAAGTGCCGGTAGGGTTCAAATGGTTTGTCGATGGCTTACTCGATGGCTCGCTCGGATTCGGCGGTGAAGAGAGCGCGGGCGCTTCGTTCCTTAAGCGCGATGGCGAGGCGTGGAGCACCGACAAAGACGGATTGATCCTGGGACTGCTATCAGCCGAGATCGCGGCCAAGCTTGGCAAAGATCCCGGCGAGCGTTATCGTGAGCTCACTGCGAAATTCGGCGATCCGGTTTACGAGCGCATCGACGCCCCGGCATCGCCCGATGAGAAAGCGATTTTGCAGAAGCTTTCGCCCGAGCAAGTTTCCGCCAAAGAACTAGCCGGCGAGAAGATCGAAGCCATGCTGACCAAGGCCCCGGCGAACGGAGCGGCCCTCGGCGGTTTGAAAGTGGTGACAAAGAACGGCTGGTTTGCCGCGCGGCCCTCGGGCACGGAAAACGTCTACAAGATTTACGCCGAGAGCTTTTTGGGCAAAGAGCACTTGCGCCGCATTCAGGAAGAAGCGCAAACTCTGATTTCCCGGACCTTTGCGAACGCGGGAGCGGCGGCGAAAGCATGATGGACGCCCGCCTAAGTGGTGCCCCGGCGGAACGGGTTACTTTTGTGTTCATGGCGTTTTCGCGCGCTCGCTAATTGAGGTTCCGAGCCGTTCGAAATGCTTTATATTCCAGGTGTAAATGCGCTCCGCTTTAGCCTTCAGTGCGCAGTAGCCAATCAGGGCGTCACAGATTCCGCCGCCCGCAATGCCCAATGCGGCCGAATCCCGGATCGCTCGAGCATATTCATCGCTATTCAGGGCGACAATTGTCAGGTGTTCACGGACTTCGCCAAGAAACAATAGGCCTCATCACCCGCTGACGCGCTCCTTGCCACTCCTACCTGTCAACACAGAATAGACTTCCGCCAAGCGGTGAGCGCCGCAACCGGATTCGCTCTTTCCAAAGCGTAGGAAAAGATCAATACTCGCAGCGTGGTGCTCGTGATGTGCGTAAAAAGTTGCTATCAGGACCGAGCTATCGAGAAACGCCTTCACCGCTTTTCCCCGAGATTCTGGTAATCGCGCCTGTCGCGTACCTGGGCGATCATTCGGGTTGCGTCGTTAACTGAGAGCGTCTCGCCCCCATGCAAAACCCAGACGCCACGTTCCTTTCTCAACGGCGCCCTTGAGCGGATGGGGCGCAAAACAACACGTTCCCCTTCGGATTCGAGCTCGAGTCTATCGCCAGCCTCAAGACGCAAATCGTCGCGAAGCTGTTTGGGAGGACAGCGCCACCCGCCCCATCCATTGTCACAGTGGTGTTCACAATATGCCGTTTTAAAATTGGATTTGCCATTTATCAAATGGGCAAAACCAGGCAACGCCAGCTAAGTGGTGCCCGGGGCGGGACTTGAACCCGCAAGATGGCGTATCGAATGGTTACTGCTGGTGCTAAGTAGCTGATTTTAAGGTGAACCCGTTTCCACTCTGACGCCTAGTTATGGCATGTTTTCGTGGGAGTCTAGGGAAAGTCTAGGAAAATTGTCTCAACGCCCCCTAGCACCCGCAGGAGCCTCCTGCGGAGGCGGATACAACAAGTGAACTGACGATAGATCCGCACGCTTGACCACGAAGACGCTCCTGGTTTTATCGTTCTTCTGACATTCGGGCTTCTCGCAAACCATGACGAGTTCGCCCGGGTAGTGTTGTTACGAGCGAGGACGCACGGGTTCACGGTCCTCCCCAGGCTCACGCACTTTGCGGAACGTCACCGAAACGCGTCGGTGTCGTTGAAGACCACTCGGTTCCTTTGACCTCGCTGGAATCTCGTGCGACCAACGGTAGCGTGCATCGCCAGTCATGATCGCGACACTTCGGTGTTCTAGCAGTTTCGGGACGCATGCGCGTCGACCCTCTCGAAATATCATCTCCCATGACTCTAAGAGGCTGATCGTCGCCACGCCGTCCTCGAAGCAGGGGGCACAGTCGATATGCTTGCCTATTCCTTGCTTGCCAATGTACTCGTTCACGATCACTTGATCTGGGAGGTGCGGCAGCAGTGCCTCCGACTTGAGACGCTTTGCCAAGGCCATCGCCCATTCAGGGAGCGGACCGAGCCGCATTGTCGAATCGATCTGCCGGCTCTTATAGTCGTAGCGCCAACCGTAGTGTTGAACTCGGCGCTTAAGAACGCTGCTCCACTCGCTCATGTCGATCAATTCTATGAGTTCTGCTTCCTCGATTTCGCTCAGGAAATTGGGGATATAAACCAGCCCCGGGACCTCTTCTGACGCGGATGGTACGGCTTCTCTCTTTACCTCCCGAGTAGGTATGAGCGCCCCTTCCGTTACGATGCACCTGCGGAACTCGTCTGCGTCAAGAACCGATTCGAAGTTAACGTTGAGCGGTAGCACGAACTCAGTCGGGCCGTTCAACACGAGATGTGGCCCTTTAGTTCTAATTACCTTTACAGATCCTCCGGAGAATGGGACGTCCCCTGCTGGAAGCATAACTTTTGTTTTAATGCAGGCCCAACCGTTCGATTGACTCATTTCTTCGGCAGCCTTCGCGGTCGTAGAGTCGTCCAAGTTTGCGGTGAACCACTGGCCCCGTGGGTTTTCGGGCTTGCGTGCAAATGGGATTCCAGACCAGGAAAAGAGGATTTCGCCGGTTTGCCGACGCCATTCTGGGTTGCCCTGCGCGAGGGCACTCCAGTTCTCTGCATCTGGTGCTGCGCCAAGCACGCGGAGTGCGTGAATGGCGAGCAGCCGTTGCTGTTCCGCGTCGCCCCTGAAGGAGGTAGGCAGACGGCGATATCCATGGAGCAGGCCACACAGCGCGGCCGCAGACCACCATACCGCTGGGGGTAGCGCCGGAAGGTCGCCCTTCCATTTTGTGAAAACAGAAGGATCGGGACGCAACAAAGTCAGTTGGATCGCCTTTCCAACTGGGCCTGCCTTCCAGTCTTTGAGATCTAGTCTCGCGTCCCCGCGTAGGACCTTGCTCGTCTCTTGAGTCCAATCCTGCAACTGAGTCAACTCCTCGCCCGAGAGATCTCGACTCGCACCGGCTGTGATGTGGTTCAAGAGATCGGTCCCTGCAACCGACGAGCCTGTACGGGCCCGTCGGAAGGCACCGATTGCAGAAAGCCAGAGCCGCTCTTGCGGGGGCGTGTCGGGTCGAGGTGAGGAAGTCTCAAGCCACGGCGCCGAAACCCACCACGGCGAGCGCAAATATTGAGCAGTTGTGACAAGCTTTTCCGGTCGCTGGGTTCCGAGAGTTGCGCAAAGAAGGTCCAGCCAAGGATCGGCGCGTGGAACCGCCCATATTGCCATCGCCATCGCGCCCCGGATAGCATCCATTTCGGGAGGCAAGTTGATTTTTGGGAGAGTATCGCTCGGCATCCCACTCTGGCAGATAGTCACGTCCTCGCCGGACGGGAGTACGCGCGGTGTAACGGGGAGAGCTAAATTCGAGACTTGGCGTGCTATTGCGGCGAGCCGCGAACTCTCCTCGTCTGAACTGACGATTAACTCGGAGATCGCAAATGTAGGAAGGGGGCCAGGCCAGAACACACTTTCCCCATTCGCCTCGTTGGGGTTGATCGAAGAAATCTGCCATTCACCGGACTGACACCGATACACACGCATGCCAGGAAGGCGTTCTGGATTGAACTTGACATGAACAAGTATGCGGTGGCCCTCTGTGGATTGAGTGCCCCCGCTGACGAACGCGCGTACTCCGAGCTTGTGGCCCGGTTCCCCTTCCGGTGGACGGAGCCAATCGTCCTGGAGAGCGTCGAAGAGAGTACGGTGTTCAAGCGAGAGACCGAGCCAAAATGGACGGGCGTCGCCCAGAAGCGGACATTCAGGATCTTCTGACTCTGCGGCGAAAGCCATCGGTAATTGCTCAACGCTCATCCGCACTCCAAGACATCGGGCTCGGGCAGAGCAGCCATAGCCGTAGACGAGAGGCAACCGGCTCTATAGATTAAGAACAGGTGGGCGCGCGCGCGGCTGCACATCATGTACATAGCCCGCTTCATCGCATCGTTAGTGCAGGGGATGAACTGCTCCAGCTCCAGAATGAAAACTGTGTCGAACTCCTGCCCTTTCACCGATTCCTTGTTCAGAATCGTAACACCTTCATCCAGGAGCCGAATACCCTCTTCATTTTTCTTGTTCGAATCATATTTTCTTGTTCGAATCATAGAAGTCGACGCGGGTTTTCGGAAGGCGGGCACTCAGGTCTTTGCATAAATCGCAGCCAATCTGGTTACGGCTGACCACAACGCCTACCGTCCCGCCGCGGTTTTCAAACCAGGTTGCAATGAACTCGGCGGTTTCGCTGAGGCTGGTTTTAGCAATTAATCTAGGTCGTTGCCCGGCAGCAGCTCTCCGTGCAATTGCGGCAGGTAGCACGCCATTATGGAAGTGCTCTGCCATCGCGGCAATCTCCGGAGTATTTCGGTGATTCTCTTTGAGATAGATTGGCCTGGGAAGGTTTGCAGCCGCCCGAATCTGTTTCAATGTTGTTCTCCGATCGTCCAGAGCCTGATCCTCGTCTGCGAAAACGGTCAGGACGCTCGCAGCATACTGGCATAAATATTGAAAAAAGCCTTCAGGAAGGTCCTGCCCCTCGTCGACGATCACGTGGTTCCGGGAGGCTTCGGACTTCGCGCACCCATTCAGGTAGCTGAGCATCGTCGGCCAGTCATAGTAATAAGTTCCGAGATGAGTGGTTGGCGGTTCCATTCCCGTCCGGTTACGATAGTCGCGGCATACGAAGCTGTGCATGGTCCAGGGAGCCGCAAGGCCCTCGCTCAGAAGGGCGGACAGTCTACGGAGCATTCGGCTGTAGGTGATCAGAGCGACCGCTTTGCCCGCGCCCGAAACTGCCTTCACTCGCTCCACCGCCAGGACGGTCTTTCCCGAACCCGGGGGACCAGCCACAAACAACGGCTGGTCCAAAGGATGTTCCATGATTTCGAGTTGTTCCGGAATCAGTTCCTCCCATGTCGGTAGCCTCATTTGTGCCTGTTCCTAAAATTCGAGATCTTGGGATTTGCGGCAGAAAAGCGCGTACCGAAGCTTTCGTTCTCTCGGTCCACTGAGGCGATCAATAGTGATCGATCCCTGATCGTCGGTGACGAGCGCAAAGCCCAAACTTTCGAGAGCAGTTCGGAACACTTCAAAGCTCTCATTTGCACCTGCAGACGTTGCGTTTGTGTATAGAACCTTTACCGGTCCGGAGCCGAGTCGCTTGCAGAGCGCGTCGACCTTCTCAGCTAGCACCTTCGGATCTAGCGTTGGGCTCGCCAGCAGATATGACGCGATGACCAGAATGGGGCGCCAGCTTGGTGCTCCTTGGTGCGGGATCTCGTCAAAATCCTCTACCCACTCCCGCTTCGGACAATTGAGCGCCCCTGTGTGCTCTGCGGCCGCAGCAAGCCTCTTGCCCAACTCGCGCATCGCTGAGGACCGATCCACTCCGATATAGCTGAACCGCGCGGCGTTGCCGAGAGCGGCGGCGAGCGCCAGTCCGCCAGTAAAAGGCCCACAGCCCAGGTCCACAACGATCAACGGATAACGAAGTGGCCCTTTTTTGAAGAGCTGCCTAAACGCCTCCAATAGTTCTTCCAGATGAGCGCGTTGGTTGAAGTAGGCGTAGAGTAGCGCCCGATCACGACCGTCAAGATGACGGTACGGCTCGTCGAAGTCGGCCTGGCCGCAGCCGATGACTTGCCTGCAGACCTCGTCCCTGTGGATGCCCAGAAAATAATCCCCCTGCGTGCCTGGCCCGCTTTTCACCGGATCTATGATTTGGCTTTGACGCAAGCGTTGTAGCCAATCAGGAAGGGACAACTCCGATATCCTCCGTCGTGTCGTCAGGACACATACATTCTTCACAACCCCTGGGTTGTGAATGAGTGTACGTCAATCCACTCTTAACAGTGCCAGATTACCAGTTTTGGCACTCTTCAAACTGTTTTCCGGCTCGAGTTGCAAGCCACAGATGTCGCGCGCACAGAAGCGACTGCGGTTAACCGCTGAAGCGCGCGTTCAGGTTCGGATATGGATAACTTCATCGAGCGTTTCGGGGGAAACACTCAAATCGAGATAGCTCGGCGCGGCGGCGGGTGCGGAGTTCTTTGAGATCACCTCTAGAGTTGTGGCGAATGAAGGAAGAACGCGCGGCATGCAAGGCATGACTAAAGAGGAAGCAGTGGGTATATTGAACGGGCGGGAGCCGATCACACAGCGGACGACCACAACGGTCGCTTAGCAGCGAGCACGAAGAAGAGGTAGCGCGGGGCGCCGGCGGGCTAAAAACCTGACCGGCGCTTTTTCTTGACCATACACTTCCATACGCTACCAAACGGTTCCGAAAAATAAGTGTATGGTCCCAAACCGCTGAGCCAATTGGCCTAACTAGACCATACACTTTCATACACTTATTTTCTAATAAAGGATAAAGGAAGAATAAAAATATTATTTCTATATGGCAGACGCTTGAAGAATTTGGTGTATGGTCGTATGGTTGAGCTAAACATCCTTGTCTTGAACAACTTGCAACAGATGGCCCGAAACCTAATTTCTGTATGGTCGCCCGGGCGCCACGTTACTTAGGTTACAGTCGGGTTGTACTCTAGTCGTTTTATAAGGGTAGCTTCCAGAACCCCAGCAAGGCACTAGGGCGGCCTCTGTTGCATCCATGATTACCTCGTCCCCGGACTGGAAACAAAACCGGAGGCTTCTCTCGGGGTCGCGTTCTAACATGACTCCACCTCTTCACGCACCGAGCCACTCTGTACCGAGTGTTCCGAGAGAATTAGAAGGAGCGTGTCGTGTAGCCGTACCGCCTCATCGATGCGCTGTCGGAAACGCTCGCCTATCTTCAGATCCTCAAGAGCGAACTAACAACGAACGCCCTTAACCTGGAGATCAGCGTAGAGGCGGTTTGTGAACTCTTGATCTCGTGTCGAGTAACTGACGAAGCACGAACAAAACTGGATGGGTTGGTGAGTATCGAAGGTAGACACTCGACGCCATCTGGGATCGCTACCCGGCTGGTAGCTCGGCAATGCGCACCTGGGTTCGCGAGAAGGGTGAAAAGAGTAGCGGTGTAGACTTACACGATCAGAATGAGCAAGCGTGCTAGTTCGAAGATCAAAGCTTCTTTTCTTGAGCCCATGCTCTGCTTATCCACCCGCTCGTTGCCGGAAGGCCCGGAATGGGAGTACGAACTCAAGCTGGATGCTTACCGGGCGCTGGCGATCAAGACGGGCCGGAGCATCCGGCTCCGGTCGCGCAACGACAACGACTTCAATGAACGCTTTCCGCTCATCCTGCCCGGTCTGGCTGCACTCCCCGCCGAAACGGTCATAGATGGTGAGATCGTAGCTCTCGATGATTCCGGAAAGCCATCGTTCAACAAGTTGCAGAACTACGCTTCCGGTCATCCGCTCCTGTACTACGCCTTCGACCTCTTGATCTTGCAAGGGCGGGATCTGCGGTCTAGACCTCTGACAGAGCGGCGCGAACTGCTGCGCTCCAAAGTACTTTCGCGCCTGGCGGAACCGATCCGCTACTCGCCTACGCTAAACGGCGGCCTGCGCGATCTGATCGCCTCGGTGAAGCAGCAGAACTTCGAGGGCCTAATTGCGAAACTGACCGACAGTGCTTACGAATCCGGCGAACGGTTGGGTGCGTGGCTCAAGATGCGGGTCAACCAAGGCCAGGAGTTTGTTATCGGGGGCTACACGGTAGGAGGCAAGACGTTCGATGCACTGGTCTTCGGCTATTACGAAGCGGCAACTTGCTCTATGCCTCGCGCACGCGCAACGGGTTCACGCCAGCCATTCGGCAGCAGCTCTTTCAGAGGATGAAGCCGCTTCAGATCACAGGGTGTCCGTTCGCCAATCTTCCTGACCCTCGCGGCGGGCGCTGGGGTGCGGGACTGACAGCGGCCAAGATGAAAGAATGCCGCTGGCTCAAGCCCGAGCTGGTCGGGCATTTCGAGTTCGTGGAGTGGACCAGTGACAATCATCTGCGGCATACGCGATTCGTGGCGCTCAGGGACGATAAGGATGCGAGGGATGTGATCCGGGAGAGATGAAGAGGACAGCTCCGCAATAGAAATTTAGACCCCTGCTACCGTCGTGTAGGCTCTACACGAAGTATGCCTGACGAACGCGCATTGTCTCGCTTGCATTACGAGATGATCCATGGCTTGGTCGAGCGAGACTACGACTTTGTCTTCTGATCTGCGGTGATAGCATTCCCGAGGGGTTTTCTATGGCGCAAACGATTGAGCATGTGGTAGTTCTGATGCTTGAGAACCGCTCGTTTGACCACATGCTGGGCTTTCTACAAAACCCAAATTACTTAATCAATGGATTAAGCGGGACCGAATGGAATCCGCGTGACCCGGCGCACATCGACCCAGCTCAAGAAGTGAAGGTAAGCGACGATGCTGGCTTTATTCTTAGCTACGATCCCGGCCACGCATTCCATGACGTGAATTTGCAATTGTTCGATAATCCCGGCGGACCTCCGGCAACGTCTTTGCCCAACGGTGGATTTATACTCAGCTACTCGCAGCAACCGCACGTCACACCGGGCATCGCGGACACGATCATGAAGTGCATGGCACCGACCACAGTCCCGGTGCTGGCGACTCTAGCTCGACAATTCGCGGTTTGCGACGCATGGTATTCGTCGGTTCCTGGACCAACTTGGCCGAACCGCTTCTTCGTCCATGCCGCAACTTCAAAGGGCTATCTCGATAACAGCCAGTCCCGCAACTACGACATGCCTTCGATTTTCGAGAACCTTGCGGCTTCCGGCTACACTTGGCGCGATTACTACCACGACGTTTCCCAGACATGGTCTTTACAGCGACTCCAAACGGATGCGAACAAGGCGAATTTCTATTCCTTTGGTCAATTCGGTACGGACGCAAAGAACGGCCAGCTACCCAACTATTCGTTTATAGAGCCTAAATACTTTTCCTTGTTCGGCGAAGCTAACGACCAACATCCGCCCCACGACATCCGCGCGGGCGAGGCACTCATAGCGGACGTTTACATCAGCCTCCGAGACTCGCCGTTGTGGGAGAAGACACTGCTGGTCGTTCTCTACGACGAGCACGGCGGGACATACGATCATGTAACGCCGTCGCCAGCAACGGCCCCGGACGCTTACACGTCGCAATTTGCTTTCAATCGATATGGATTACGGGTTCCGGCGGTGCTGATCTCGCCATTTATCCCAAAAGGAACAATCGACCAGCGCACATTCGACCACACGTCGATTCCGGCGACGCTGAAACAGATTTTTGGCCTTCCTTCTTTCCTCACGCAGCGCGATATTACGGCACAAACGTTCGCGGATATTACCTCCCTGGACAGTGCACGCACGGACTGTCCTACAAGCGTCGGAGTGGCTGCGGCAGCGACTCAGGGTCGGCCCGAAGGCGTTCGGCTTACTCCTGAGATCGCTCTACAAAGGTCAGCCCCATCCTCGACAATGCCTTTGTCGGAATTTCAGCAGGCCCTAGTGGCACTCGCGCACACGCTCGATTTGAACGAGAGCCCTCAAGTTCAGGCGCTGCGGACAGCGAGGAGAATTGAAACCGAATACGACGGAGCGGTTTACGTCCGCGAAGTATCTGAGCGTTTTGCCAGCACTTCCCAGAAAGGCGGAACGTTGTAGCGTGCACTTCCCAAACTGGCACTCCCACGAAGGTGAAGATGTTCGCCTTTCAGGGTGCGGTTCACGCTTAGAAAGGTTTTTGCAGAAGGACAGGATCAGACACATGCCCAAGCGAACATACTAAGCGCAATTGAAGGGGACCTCAGGGCACTTCAACTAAGGCGCATGTGATCCCCCCACGGCGAGGCTTCGCTTCCGCCACAACGAGGGATGAAAAGCGGGCTGATGGCTGTGCCTAAGGCACGCTATTCAGCCGGCGCCGATATGGGAGCAGTTCCAGCAGTTCCACCGCTTAGTAACGCCACGAATCGCGGTTTCACAGAGTCGCGCCTGGGAAGAAACCGTGCAGCACCAATAATAAGTTCGCGGGACCTACTTGTCCAGAAACGGCGGCGGCATGACGGATAATCCATAGATTGTCTTGGGAACGCCAATGTTGATCGTCGTGCTGACGAGTTTCTTCCTGCTGAAGGAAGGCTGGAATCTCTTGAGGAATCGAAGTCACTGGGCAGCGAAAACGAATCAAGGAACGGCTGGAAACCCGGTAGTGAGCTGAGAGAGTCGAGCGTGGCGGTCAGTTACTCCATGCATGGCGATACGGTAGAAGACCAGCCTCAGTAATCTGCAATCCGACGAAAGTGAAGGCAGACTGCGTCGAAGTCTCCCACGACGTACAAGACGTTCGGGCCACCAGCGGCTCCTTTATGGACAGTTGCCAACAGCCGCAAAATCGTGAAGAACATTAGCCGAGATTTTTCGTATTCAGTGTTAACAATCTGGGCTGTCAAAGAGTAATAAAGGCAGGACAGGAGAGATACGAGATGGCTAGCGATGTGCCGATAGTGGCAACGATCTTCGGAACTTTTGGCTGGGTGGTCTACACCATCAGCACTAATATACGAAAAGCTCACGCATCCCGCGCTGTAGCGGATCTGCATTCGAAATTACTCGACAAGTGCGCCGCGAGTCAGGACTTGGTTGCATACCTGGAGAGCGGTTCAGGGCGCAAGTTCCTGGAATCAGCGGGCGCGGAAGGATCTCAGCCGTGGTTACGCATCCTCAGTGCCATGCAGGCCGGATTTGTACTGAGCCTGGTGGGGGTGGCGGAACTGATTGTTCGCAGTTTGGAGCAAAACGCCGACACCGGCGAGTTCCTTCTGATATCCGGAGCCGTCGCTCTTGCCATCGGTGTGGGCTTTCTTATCTCAGCAGCAACATCCTTCGTCTTAAGCAAGTCTTGGGGCTTGCTAACACCTTCGCAACTGCCGAAGTAATACGCGGACTCTCCATGGAGCTTGTTCGGCCAGCGGCGGCAGTCCTCGCAAGGACGGCACAGCGTTCCGCCGTTACGGAAGACGAGTTCCGCCTGTTGTATGAGCGCACAGTGCGTCCCTTACGTGCCTATTTGTACCGCATGCTGAACGATATCTCTCGGGCCGATGACATACTGCAGGAGACTTATCTTCGCTTTTTGCAAGCTCGACTTCCGGTTGAAATGGAGGAGGAGCACCGCAAGAACTATTTGTTTCGCATCGCCACCAATTTGCTGCGCGATGAAGCCGGCGCACGGAAAAGTGCGCCGCTCACGGACTACCCATGCCCATCCGATGTCGCCGAAGATGTTCGGGAGCGGAACGATTCCGCCCGATACTTGGAGCAACTCACTACCCGGCAGCGCAAACTGTTATGGCTGGCTTATGTCGAAGGGTTCACTCATCGAGAAATCGCAGAGATGATAGGCGTGAAAGCTCCGAGCATTCGTCCCATGCTGGCGCGAGCTCGCTTACGCTTAAGTGAAATACTCAAGGAGGGAGGATTCAGAAGCAGATGAATCGCGCAGCCTTCCAGCACGAGGACGTAGCCGTCGTCCGTCAGTACTTGCAGAAATTGGCGGTTTGCGATGAATTGAACGCTTTTCCTTTGCCCTCACCGGAGCTTATTTGGTGGCGCTCCCGGCTTGCAGAAAAACGCCGCTTAGCCCGACGTTCCGTTGTTGCCATCGAGGCCGTCCGGGTCGCGGCCGTCATCGTCTCCGCTGTCTTTGTCGTTCTCACAATGCTTCTTTGGGCGCCCCGGCTGTTTGGGGGTTTGCCGCTGCCGCTGCCCTTAACCGTTGCATCTCTCATCCTGTTCGGCTGCTCGACCGGCGGCGTTTTGCTGGCATGGGCCCGCCAACGATGAACGGACATTCGCTGCATCATTACAATACGCCAGGCATGTTTTGTTGGCCATACGAAAAGTCCTGCTCTCTTACACGCTGGGCAGACGTAGCCTTGAGAACGCCTCGCACTCTTGCGCAAACTGTTCGACAACCATGAGGCGGAATTGCTCGGGTGAGCCGCCCGGTTACGATACCATCGCCTGAGTGAATGAATCCGCAGCGCGAAGTCCGAGAGGCGGAGCCAAGATGGATCGCGCTCGCCTTCAGCAGACACCCGAGATTGTTGTGAATGCAGGCGAGTACGACAGGGATAAGCATGGGGGTGTTCTTTGTGTTCATTGCAGATGCGCGGTGAACGGCGTTAGAAGCTACCCCAAGAACATTGCGGATGAACAGGTAGTAATTGCGGCCCATTTCCGTCTTGCGGCCAATATCGACCATGCTTGGGCATGCCGCTATAACGTCGAGAAAACGATAACTCGTTTCGTTGCGAACTCGAAGGCTATCCGAAAGATCGACGCTGACGCAAAGCCCATTCTTGAACGAGTCGCTCAAGGGCACCCTGCCGAATTTAGGCTGCATATTCTTATGGACGCGATAGGTAAAGCTACGTCAGGGGTTCCGCAACCTTCCCCGGGAGCCCGATATAAACATCGTGAGCCCGACGAGTCAGCAGGAGCCGATTACGTTCGGACCACCAGAGTCTTGAAGCCATACTTCAGAACAGCAAAAGGTATCCTGGCCCTTATCGCGCGCATCCAGAAGCATTCTGATCTCGCAGCTTTAATCTCACTGAAATATGGGGATCAAGTAATCCGGTGGGATCAGTTCTTCTTCGACACCGACAATTACGCAGAGCTTTACGAATATCTTTTTGCGGAAAAGCAAAAGCGGGGACCGCGGTTTACGAGCTACCCGCGTCCGATCAGCCTCGCCCTGAAAGTCTTCGTAGAAAACGAACCGCTCCATATGAGTGGTGAGTGGCGAGTCATCGGCCGCAACTGCGTAATCACCACGAAAGAGAACCGCGGTTTAGCTATTAGGTCGGTCCTGTATTTTCGAGACCGCGATTTGGCAGTAGCGAAGTTGAGAGAGCCATACTTGTTGGTATGCGGCATTCCGAGATTGGGAACAAGTAAGCCGCCGTTTAAGCCTGGATTGAAGGAACACGTAGATATTTCGCTCAGCGTTGTTGACCCGAGGCAGGTCTGTCAATATAACCCTATGTAGATGCTTCTGACGTGATGACCTTTCTCCGATTGTCTTGAGGATTGTTGTCCGATACCCGAAAATCACCGGAGCCGGACGACTTATGATTCCGTACAACAAGAAAGATGTGCTGAGCTTAGTAAGGAGCTCGGGAAATTGTGCCCACTACACTCTCAAGAAGAATCACTGCCCGCATCAATGCCAATTACACCAGAAGAACAGTCGCTGTTCTTGTCCTTTGTTCAACGGCAGGCTGACACTCTGAGGAGCCTTTCCTTCGATCCGGGATCCATCATTTGGCATTACACAGGTGCCGAAGCCTTCTTGAAGATCGTTGAGACGGGTACCATATACGCGACGCAGGTCTCATGTCTAAACGACAGCACGGAGATCCGCTACGGCGAAGAGCTGGTGAGAGCAGCTTTCTCGGAAATGCGCAAGAGCGTGTCGAAGAATAAATTCGCCATTCTTGAAAGCGTGTTGAATCAGTTCTATCCGGATCAAACGCCTTCGCAACCCATTTACGACTGGTTTGTGAGCTGCTTTAGCCAGCAGAGGGATGACTTGAGTCAATGGAGAGCGTACGGAGGCGGGGAGAATGGCATTGCTATTGGCTTCCTTGCCCGAGGATTCTTTAGTCCTAACAACACGCTTGCCCGCGTCAGCTACAAGCGCGCGACACATACTCGGGTAGCTATAAGGCTAGCTCACGCAACGTTGCGATTTTATTTACTTGGCCTTAAGAATCGTGCCCCGGAAGAGCACACAATGTGGGAAAGCGATTTCATTGCTCATTGGATTGGTTTATTGAATAAACTCGCACCCATGGTAAAGGATTTCGCCTTTCACGGTGAAAAAGAATACCGCGTGATCCATGCCTACCAGGCTTGGGAGGTCGATCAATTGCACTTCAGGCAGAAACAGAGTCTGATCTCAATGCATCTTCCGCTTGCTTTCCCACCTCCCAACGCCGACTCCGCTCAATCAAAGATGCTGCCCATTACAGAGGTGATGATCGGACCCGGTAGGCACAAGGATATCTCAAGAATCAGCGCCTATGTCTTCATGAGGAAGAACGGTTATCCTCAAGTTCCTATCACAGTCTCGTCTATCCCCTTTCAGACCGTGTGACGGTGCGATCAAGTGTAAAAGTCATTCGATGGGCCTCCCGAGCCCGCGAATGCAAACTCGGTGAAATGATAGTGCTTGTACAACGAAGATCTTCGCTGACGCTGCTGCGCTTCGATGTCGATGCTGAGCAGTACTTGCGCGGATTCAGTGACGGACTGCCCGAGCACAGGTCCCCACGAACGCCCTTAGTGTCGTTTACGGAGCAATGGCGTGGACAAGTGCGACTGGTCACTTCGATGGGGCGGCCGGCGGGATGTGCATCATCAAGCAGCTAGACAATGATGATCCGTTATGCATGTAACTCTCCGCAGTTCGCAAGACTGACGCAACGATCCACACCTATCTGCAACCCACTTGTCAGCCGGATGATCACTGTCGTTACCGCGACTTCGCTCCCCGTTGAAAGATACGAAACCCAAATGAGTCCAGTGCAATGAACGGGACAGCGGCATGTGTTGTAGGCGACAGCGGAAGCTCAACTTGCGTCCAGCCTGAGGTCTCAGCCTCAACAGTGCCACGAAACGGTGTGTTTGATAGGTTGATCGCGATCAGGAACTCTTCGGTGCCAGAATGGCGGATATAGCTGACGATGTGCTGCTCGTCTGAATTGTGTAGCCACATCAGCTCTCCTTGCTGAAGCGCCGAGTGTCCCCTGCGCAGGGCATCGACAGCGGCGTAAAACTTCGGATAGTCCGGATGCCACTCCGACGCTTGCCAGAAGATTCTTTGCGGCTCGAACAAGGCAGGTGCACGCGATTGCGTCGAATCCCCAACCTCCATCCCGTTGTAAATGAGGGGCACGCCATCCAGCGTGGAAACAAGTGCCGATGCCGCGATCGCACCCGGATATCCATAGCGCGTGACTGCCCGGAGCTCGTCGTGGTCGTCGCTTACACGCATGTGCAGAGCACCTCGGGGAAACATTAGACGTTGTTGCTCGACCGTAGCGCGAACTGCGCTTGCGGCGTCGCCGTTCATCAAGACGCGGTTCAGTGTCGACAGCAGCGGCCATGAATAATCGAGGTCAAATGCGCTCCGCAGCAGTTCTGGTTTTGATGCTTCCGCCAGCATCATGATGTCCGGTTTAATTTGATCCAGTCGCACTCGAGCCATCTCCCAAAAATCAGTCGGCACTTCAGCGGCGGCATCGCAACGGTAGCCATCCAGGTCAAATTCTTTGATCCAATAAACGAGCATGTCGGTCATGTAGCTGCGCAGCTTGGGATTGGAATAGTCAAGTGCCGCAACATCGGTCCAATCGTAAGGAGAGGTGATTTTGCCCTGCTTGTCTTTCTTATAAAACTCTGGATGAGCCATCATGACGCTGTCCCAAGCAGTATGGTTGGCGACCATGTCGATGATGACTTTCATCTGCCGCTGATGGGCCTGCTGTACTAGGCGGTGCAGGTCTTCTTTGGAACCGAGTGCCGGATCAATCGCGTAATAATCCCGAACAGCATATGCGCTACCCAACGTGCCCTTCTTCTTGAGCTGTCCATCGGGATGAATGGGCATAAGCCAAAGAATATTCACCCCGAGTTCGTAAAGCTCATCCAGGCGGCTGGTCACGCCGTTAAGGGTTCCTTGTTGTGAAAAGGAACGTGGAAACACCTGGTAGATGACTCCCGTTTTCAGCCATGCTGGCGAGACTCGGGCAGGCTGCGAAGCAAGAGCCGAATCGGCCCGCGCAAGGGAGAGAGCTCCGGGCACAAGGTAGAGGATTGTCAGCAACGTGGAAGCAAAACGGGTGTCGAGCTTCATGAAGTAAGCAGCATATCAACCCCTTTTTATACGGGTGTGCCGGCACGGGCCGGGATCGGAATTGACATCCCGCCCGGTCTCAGGTTGTCATTGGATCGTCGATTGCTTCTCCGAAATGTCGTCGTGTCCGGATTGCTCGTGATCCAGGCACAATGCAGATAACGTAGCCGCCTTAGGCACATTGCACTTTCGGCGAAACAAGAACCTTCGTACAAGCGCGGGCAGGGTTTGACCCGTGGATATAATAAGCATCTCTCGAAAGAGCTACAAGGAGCAGACGTGTTGCCTAACTACATATCCAAAGCGGTGCCAAATCCCGGCTCGAATCGCGCGCCATGGTACAAGAACACGGCGCCCACGTACGCCGGCGTTTTTCTGTGGATCGTGTTCTATCGGGAAATCGCCGTGGCGCTCGATCGCGCTAGTCCCGCTGTGTGCCTGGCAGCTTTGGTGGTTGCCGGACTTATCAGTTATGGTCTTTTCTATTACATACCGGCCCTGTTAGGTATGCAAACGGGTTACCCGCTTTACGTGGTAGGCAGTTCAACTTTCGGCGCGCAAGGGGGTTATGTAATGCCTGGTTTGCTGATGGGTGTACTGCAAGTGGGCTGGATGTCGGTGAACGCCTTCGTGGCCACTACCTTTATCCTGACGGCCTTCGGTTCGAAAGCCGGGCCAGGAAGCCTGCCGTTCGGGCTAATCGCGGCGGCATGGGCTTTGGGGCTGGGATATGTGGGCGCTAAAGGCATCCACTATGTCGCTCGCTTTGCGCTGTATCTCAACTTTGTTCCGTTGTTGATGATCTTGGTGGTGTTTGCGAAGAACGCCGGCGGAATTGGGCAGTACGAGCCGGCACACCCGAACTGGTATCTGGGCTTTACCATGCTCGTGCAGATCGTGGTGGGCTTTTTCGCAACCGCGGGTGCAGCGGGCGTGGATTTCGGGATGAGCAGCCGAAATGAACGAGACGTTCGATGGGGTGGCTTGGTCGGCATTTTGCTTGCAGTGGTGGTGGCCGGAGGACTTCCATTACTCTCGGTTGCCGGCGCACATGTCCTCTATGGCGCCCACGATTATCACTTCGACTCGGCTATTGCGCAAACCGGTAGCTTTGCAGGCATCGTGTTCTTCCTTTTCGCAGTAGCTTCAATCGCTCCCATGTGCTTTTCTTCATTCATCGCGGGGAACAGTCTGGCCACTATGATTCCGGGAGTTGCCCGGCCTACGTCCACGATGGTGGGCGCGGTAATTTCGGCGATCCTCGCCATTACGGGTGCAGCGGCCAACCTAGTAGGCCTTTTCACTATCATCGGCGCGTCCTTCGGACCGATTTGCGGTGCGATGGTCGCCGATTATTGGCTGTCGGGGAAAAAGTGGGCGGGCCCGAGAGAAGGGGTCAATCTTGCAGGGTACGGAGCGTGGGCGATCGGCTTCGTGATCGGCATTCTGCCATTTCTGCCCATTCCCGAAGAAACAAAACCTTATCTGCAACCGGCAGCTGTCTACAGCTTCCTGGCGGGCTTTCTGGTTTATTTGATCCTGGCCAAGATGGGACTGCAGTCAAAAGTGGTCCCGGACCGCACCAGCTCGCAACTGCCGTACAAGGGGTTGGCGGTGTAGCTTAAGCTTAGGCCGAAGCTCGCTCTCTGTCCTTCCCTGACTTAAGCCAGCTCGCACTCCGTGCTCGCTGAGCTGAGACAATCTAACAATCGGATCGTGTCCGGATGGCGCGTCACCCGTTCTGAATGCAACCATCAGGCTGAGCTGGGATATGAAGCGCGTGGTCATCTTTGGTCGTGGAGCTTCAGGCAAGTCGATCCTCGCAGTGCACTTGGGCGAGATCACCGGGCTGCCGGTAATAGAGCTGGACAAAGTGTTCTGGCGGCCAGGCCTTGTCGCGACACCACGCGATCAGTGGGTGGAGGTCCAAGAGAGGCTTGTCAAGAAAAATGGGTGGATCATGGATGGGGACCTGGGGCCATATGATGCTGTAGAGGTCCGACTTCGTGCTGCGGATACAATCATTTTCCTGGACTTTTCACTCGTCCGATGCGCCTGGCGAGCAGTCCGGCGATCGCGCGAGCATGTCGATTTCTGGCTCTGGCTGTTGCGGTATCGCGGCCAAAGCCGTTTGGCCCTCCTGGAAGCAATCGCCAACCACGCAGCTAACGCGAAACTCCACGTCCTTCATAACCCTGAGGCACTCAGGCGATTCGTCGCGGAGGTGGATCGCAATTACCGGCCAGGACAGGCTTGTCCGGGTAATTGATGAAACAGAGTCAGCGCCCGGCGACCGCTAGAATGCTTCACCTCCGGATCTTCTCACGGGCGGCCCGCTCATGGTTTCCGACAGTGTCGCCGGCCACCCTTCCACTACTCGGATTGTGGGAAAGTGGTGCGCGATCCTCTCCGGCCCTTTCGAAATGATTCATTGAAAATTTGGGCCCGAGCTGGCGTAGTCATTGTGCTCGTGAATCAGTCTTGCCATCTTGGGAAAGGCTACGCAAGTTCTGTTGTCGATCAAGCAGATCAAAGGAAATCTTGAAAGTCCGGGTTGAAGCGAGACCCGGTCACGCCAAACGAAGCTCTCGGTAATGGCCCCTTATTGGGGCACTGTTCCGAATGGCTTCAGCTGATCTTTAACTTTCGACTGATCGCCGACCACTACTACCGTCATCTTAGAGGGCGCGATGTAAGTCTCGGTCACCCGCTGAATATCGCCCGGCGAAACAGCGCCGACCTTCTGCACATAAGTGAACAGGAAGGATCGATCAAGGTCCTGTGAGTCAACGAAGTGCAACTGGGAAATCACCGCATCCGGACTGATGGTGTTCTTCAGCACGAATAGTCCTGACAGATAATTCTGTATGCCCTTCAATTCTTTCTCGGAAGGAGGGTCCTTGCGCAGCCGGTTCACTTCCGCAAAGATCTCGTGAAGCGAAGGCCCAGTGACCGCCGTCGTGACGTCGGCTATCTCTGCCCAGTATGCCTGATGTCCAGCCTCTTCTATAAAGCTGAAAGGCGAGTAGGTGTAACCTTTGTTTTCGCGTATGTTAGTCGTTATTCGGGAGCCGAATGAACCGCCGAGAAGCGAATCCATGACATCGAGAGTGATGTAGTCCGGGCTTTTCGGACCTGCTACAGGCAATCCAAGGTATACAGTTGATTGCACTGCTCCGGGCCGGTCGATTTGCTGCAGCGAATACTGAAGAACAGGCTTCGCGGAAGGAAGTGAAGCTGGTTGTCCTTGCTTCCAAGTGCTGAATGCCTGCTTAATAGCATCCTTAATCGCAGGATCAAACTTACCGACAACGTAAAGGTGAGTTCGCGACGCTTCGAAGTTTTCACTAAAGAATGCCTGAACGTCTGCCAGCTTGTATCCGGCCAGCGCCTCGTTGTCCGGGTAGGTACGGCCGTACGGTTGGTCGGGGAACATAACTTGTAAGAATCGCTCTGTCGCGAGGGAGCTGGGCTTCGCTTTATCGACAGCTAACTGCCGTACGAGGTCTGCTTTAAGACGAACAAGCTCAGAAGAGGGCAAACGTGCATTCTCAAGAACATCCGCAAGAACGGCTACGAACTGCGACCCATACTCGGAAAGTACGACTCCGCCTACCGTTACGGAATCATTTCTGGAGTCGATCTCCAATTGACCGCCCATGTCAGCGATCTGCGTGGCAACCTGCTCACCGGATCGTGTCGCGGTTCCCTCCTTCATCATCAGAGCTGTCAATTTCGAGACCCAAACCTTATCCACAGGTTCGCGTACCGCGCCTGCATCGACATAAGCGCGGACCGCAACCTTGGGTACTACCCCATAAGGAGCCAACGTGACCCGCATACCATTAGCCAGCGTAAAGTCATCCGTGGAGGCGAGCTTAAATGGCTTGGTCTCCGATCCCGGTGGTGGAATCTCCTTCACGGGAGCGCCAAATGCCGATACGGAAATTATGGACAGTGTGAGGGCAAAGAAAAGTTTCATTAGCGGCCTCCTCCCATAGCCCTGCTGGCCGTCTTCGTCGCCGTACTGCCCGGTTCAATAGAAAGTACGGTCCGGTTCGTCTTTCGCAAATATTCGGCAGCCGTCTTCTGAATTAGATCCGGTGTGACCTTACGGAAGTTGGTTTCGAGCGAGTTGATGCGCGCAGGATTATCGTCAAACAATGCAAAAGAGGCCAGCAGGTCGGCGCGCCCAAAACCAGCAAATTGCGTCATCATGTCATATAAACTGGAGCGCAGCTTCGTTAGGCTACGATTCAAGATTTGCCCTTCAATCGGCTGGGACTGCAATCGATCGATGACACTGTCAGATGCGGAAAGAATCTGTTCGGTCGAAATCGTAGGATCATGAATCAGCGAAACGGTCCAAAGCATCGGGCCGTAGTAGTCGAACATATTGCCTAATTCGTTAATTCCCCCCGAGACTTCGCCTGAGTATCCCCGCTTCTTGACAAGTCCTTGATACAAGAGACTGTCATTCCCTTGGACCAGCATTTGATCTAGTAAGCCCATGGCGTAGTATTCAGGCGTGTTTCGCTCCGGTACGTGATAGGAGAAGGCAACCGCCGGACGAGTAGCGAGTGGGTCCTTCCGAGTGGCCACTTTCTCCTTCTCCTGCTTGGGCTCGGTGAGATCAGGGAGTGGCGGAACCTCCGATCGAGGAATGGTCCCGAAGTACTTTTCTATGTATGCCTTGGCTAGCTGCGGGTCAAAGTCGCCGACGACCGCCAGGGCTGCGTTGTTAGGGGAATAATAAGTCTTGAAGAACGACCCGACTTCATCGAGCTTCGCTGCTTCGATGTCTTTCAAATCGCCGTAGAAGTTGTGAGCGTTGTACCAGTTCTGGTTGGCATACTGTGGCATCCAGAGCCAGGGAAAGCCGCCGTACGGCGTATTCAACACGTTAACTTTCACCTCATTGCTCACGACTCCCTGCTGGTTTTTCAGATTCTCTTCTGTTACGGCAAGGCCTTTCATGCGATCCGCTTCGGCCCAGAGCGCCGTCTCGAGCTTGTTGGAGGGGAGAATCTCAAAATAATTCGTGAAGTCGAAACGTGTCGAGCCGTTCAGGATGCCTCCGTTTTCCTGAACGAGTCTTATGAACTCCAGCTTGCCGAGGTTCTGCGAACCCTGAAACATCATGTGTTCAAAGAGGTGCGCGAAGCCGGTTCGATCTTTTGGTTCAACTCGGAAGCCGACGCGGTAATAGACAGCTGTGGCGACCATGGGCGCGGAAGAATCCACCGAGAGAATGACACGAAGTCCGTTCGACAGCTTGTAATACGTGACTGGTACGTTGAAGCTTTGCCCGGTTGCGCTACGAAGCGGCGATGCCAGCCACGACATCCAGAAATACAAGGTGAATTTGCAAAGTAATTTAGCCAAGTGCTCCCGACCTCCTGGATGGGCTCCTATTATATGACGATTTTGGGTTGAATGGCGCGCGATTCAAATGTCGATTCAGGAGAATCAGCCGCTTTGAGTTAGGTGCTGACCAACTCACTCCGCCAGACACGACATGCGCCCTGATCTGTTTGTTCTGACCTTTTGCCGGGCAACGCGGCGCGGCCCAAAAAAAACGTAGCGCCCCATACGGCCGAGTGCCTGCGCAGTCCGATTATTCTACGCTAGGCGACCCGCGGTAATCGATCTAACCAAGAAGCCGCCGGGGTCTCAGCCTGACCTTCCTCGCGACGTGGGCCTCGCTATTTCCCATCAGGCCGAGTAAAGGCAAGAACGTACACCGGTCCTCCCTGAAGAAGTGTCGAATGCTGTCCCCATTGTGGGGAATCACATGTCCCAAGATTCAAATAAGTAACTGCGCCGCTCTCCCAAAGAATGGTTTGACCGCGGCTTTCAACGCTAGCTCTCGCCTCCTTTATAAATTCATCAGTGATCTCCGTAGCTCGAAAAACTCCTATGTTCAATGTCGCCATTCATAATCTCCTTTCGACTCTTATCACCATTGCCCTCGCACGACCGCATTCTCGATGCAGTTTCGTCCCTAACTAGCGCGCCGTCCACCCACCGTCTATGAGCATGGTGTGACCCGTAATGAGAGAGGCCGCCGATGAAGCAAGGAATACGACCGAGCCCGCCACGTCCATGGGCTGTCCTATGCGGTGCAAGGCGGCGATCCGCTCGATAACGTCAGCGCGAAATGCGGGATCCGCGAGACAGGCCTCAGTGCCGGGCGTCTCGATGAAGGTAGGAGCAACGGCGTTGACGGTGATGTTGTACTTGCCCCATTCGACGGCAAGGCACTTGGTAAGGTGCACCAGGGCAGCTTTGGTTGTGCAGTATACAGATTCGGTCGGCAGGGCCACAAATCCGGCTTGTGAGCTGATATTAATGATCCGGCCACTCTTCTGCTGAATCATGACGCGCCCCGCAGCCTGGGTTGCAAAGAACGTTCCCTTCAAATTCACTGCCAGCGTCAGATCGTAGTCTTTTTCCCGCACATTTTCGGCGAGATTGGTTGGCGCGATGCCAGCATTATTGACGAGAATATCCAGCCGCCCAAACCGGGAGACCGCGTCGTCTACGGCACGAAAGATCTGATCGAGGCTAGTTACATCCATTTGCAATGGAAGCGCCCTGCGGCCAAGTGCTTCAATCTCGCCCGGGAGCCCACCGTGAGCGTCGATCTCACGTAACCCCAGCGCGACATCCGCGCCAGCCTTTGCCAAAGCGAGCGAAATGGCGCGTCCGAGACCGCGCGCACATGCTGTCACTAGCGCGATCTTGCCAGACAAATCGAACTGGGGAAACTCAATCACAGAAACCAGGGTAGAGCATAGCAACGGTCCCGACTGGACTTCAACGCTCCGGTCTCACGGCCTCACTTTGGTTGTGGCCGCCCGAGAAAAGTCGCTGGGAACCTTAGCCGACTACGCCTCCACGTGGCGCAAAGAGTTAGAATCTGGAGATCTGATCGCAAATGAACCCCATGACTGCCGCTCAGAACGAAAAAGCGACTCGCTTCCATACGCTTCACGGCGCCCCTGGCGCATTCGTCATCCCAAATCCGTGGGACGTCGGCTCCGCTCGAGTTCTCGCCGGCCTCGGCTTTGAGGCATTGGCTACATCGAGCGCGGCCGCCGCGTCTGCGGTCGGCCGAAGGGATGGCAGTCTAACGCGAGATGAGGCGCTGGCGCACGCCCGCTCGATCGTCAATGCAACGGATTTGCCCGTCTCTGCGGACTTGGAGAAGGGCTTTGGCAACGCGCCCGAAGTCGTGGCGGAAACCATTCGGCTCGCCGCCGAGGCAGGACTCGTTGGTTGCACGATCGAAGATGCGACTGGGGACCAAACTAGACCGCTGTATGATACTGGCCTCGCTGTCGAACGGATTGCGGCCGCCGCACAGGCGGCACATGCGCTCCCGTTTCCCTTTTGTCCTGACTGCGCGCGCACAACCTGCTTTACGCTGATGCGAGCTTGGACGAAACCATCACTCGCCTTCAGGCTTTCGAAAAGGCGGGGGCGGATGTGCTTTTCGCCCCCGGTTTACCTGACCTTGCTGCAGTGGCGGAGGTTTGTGCAGCGGTATCTAAACCTGTCAATTTCATGGTGGGGATCAAACGGAAATCTTTTTCCGTGAGTGAACTCGCGCTGGCCGGAGTGAGACGCATCAGCCTGGCCACGTCGCTTTATCGTGCGGCAATGACCGGTTTTCTTGAGGCTGCACGCGAAGTGAGAGACATCGGCCAGTTCAATTTTCTCGATAGGTGCGTGACCACTCCGGAGCTGAATAAGTTCATGCGAATCTAAACGCCACTGGATACGGAGGGTCGGGCACTCTGACGGGTAACGTGCATCTCGTCCGTCCGAGCGTCGAAACGAAGCCGGGGCACGTGGAATGGTAAGGCCTACTGTACAGCGGATCGCATTGTGAAACTCCTCGCCCAGAACGACGATCCAAAGCAGTTAATAGATCGACCAGACACCAGGCGTGGCGATTTCTATCAGGTGCCGGTCCGGATCCCGAACGTAGACGCTCTGGCCACCCAGCTCCCACCTGCGCTTCTCTTCCACCGCGGTTTCGTTCTCTTTCAGCCACGCTTCCCAGCCAGCGAGTTCGGAAGCCGGCATCGCGAACGAAATATGAAAGCTCGCCATCGCCGTCATGCGGAGATGGGATTAGGCGCAAAGCACCTTAAACAGCACCTGGCGGTTGCCGGCTTGCATAGCGCAGCCACGGTCTCCGAAATCGCTGACAACGCGAAATCCGAAGATCCTCTTGTAAAACCGAGCTGAAACGGCGACGTCATCTACGTAGAGTGAACACTCGAGGAGTTCCTCAGACTTAGGATGCATGCTGATCCTCAGTGAGCGGCTCAAATCATACCGCGGCAGGCTCTCGGCTGGGAGCTGATGATCGCGGGTAATCTGCTGCATCCAGCAAGCAAGCGGCACATCTCCGCAACGCCCACGTTTCGTCCAACTGCCAAAAAGCCCGCCAGCGGCGTTTTTTCGCGACCGACCTAGACCAATCGATGGCACATCTCCTCGAAGCCGAGCTATTTCTTCTAAAGTGGAACGTTGCAGTTGATCTAGAATGCGATTTACCGCCGAGCCTAAACGCACATGAAGCCTTCGCAAGCTCTCCTTCTCATCGGATGTTCTTTTGCATCTTTCGCTGCCGACCGTCTGGACGTAGACAAAGTGAGTCCAGAAGCCGCTGCTATGAGCGCTGAGCGGTTAGCCGCAATTCCTATCCGCATGAAAGCTTATGTCGACGCGAACCAGACCGCTGGTATCGTCACCGTTGTCGGACGCCATGGTAGGGTGGCCAGTTTCGACGCAGTCGGCTATCGGGACGTCGAGAGCAAGAAGCCAATGCGCAAGGATTCGCTTTTTCGCATTGCTTCTCTGACGAAGCCGATCACTTGCGCGGGCATCATGGTGCTGGTGGATGAGGGCAAGATTTCAGTGATCGATCCGGTCGAGAAATACCTGCCGGAATACAAAGGCTTGAAAGTGAGGGGCTGCGCAGGCAATGCCGGATACCAGTGCGAAGGCGCCACGCCTTCTCGCCCAATCAATATTGAGGATTTGATGATGCACACTTCGGGGCTGGAAGGCAATTCGAGTGTGCGTGAAGGAGTAGAGCCCACCACGCTCGCCGAACTCGCAGCACTTGGCGCCAAAACGGAACTGCTGTTTGAACCGGGGACTAGTTGGAATTACAGCAATATCGGCTACAACGTGCTCGGTAGACTCATCGAAGTTGTTTCAAAGCAGGCGTACGACGCGTTCTTGAAAGAGAAGATGTTTGAGCCGCTGGGAATGAGAGACACGTATTTCTTTGTGCCGGAAGAAAAGATGGAGCGGCTTGCAACGCTTTACACATTATCCGGTTCAGCACTAACAAAATCGCCATCGCAACTGGGCGCGCAGCGTGGTCCCAAGATTCCTATGCCGGCGGGTGGGATCGTGAGTACGGCAGAGGACATGTTCCGCTTCAATATGATGATGCGGAACAAAGGAACTCTGGACGGTCGCCGCGTTCTCTCGAGCGCAGCGGTTACTCTCATGACCACTTCACACACCGGCAGCCTCAAAGCCGGCTGGGTTCCTGGCGTAGGCCATGGTTACGGATACGAAGTGGTACGAGACGCGGAAGGGATGTTCCGCTATAACTCGATAGGAAGCTATGTCAAAGGTGGTGCTTTCCGCACCTACGAGTGGGTGGACCCCGAGAAAGATCTAGTCGGAGTGTTCATGATGCAACTCACGAATGGCGGTGGAGACACCGCGGACGAGATCAACAGTTTCATGGCCATGAGTGCGGCGGCCGTCGAGTAGAACCTGCGCTTTGGGATTCGATTCCACTACACTACGACCATTCCGCCGTCACGTCTGCATATGACCTCTTCTCGTGTGAAAGAAAGCTGCGGTCCCGAAAACGGGCTTCGAGTAAATTTGGATTCAAAGTCTGCATTAGTTGCGAAAAATCGCATTGCATAGTGTGAGCGGCGTTTCCGCGACCAATCTGCGAACAGACCGGACCGGCCGAAACGAGGGCCGGAGGGGCGATCGAGAAATCTCTTCAAAATGAGGCAAGTTACGATTTCCTGTGCCAGAAGAGGCACACCGGGCCCCTTCCTATGCTCCCCGGCACCTTTATTGCATCAGTCAAAATGAAAGTAATCGCAACAGACGAAGGCAATTGAGAGTACTCTAGGTACGCTTGGAATCTAAGAACGCAAATTCCGATCGAGCTTTGGCGTCGCTCAAGCGCTGGGGTGATAGGACAGATAGTTTCGCGGCGTTTGGCATAGTCTCCCCACGACATGCTGGACCACGGGAAGCCGCGCCGGCCGCTGGCGGTTCAGGCGGCGACGCAGGCCCGGGAACCATCTTCAGTGATGGTGGTGGGAAAGTTCTCGATAATGTCCACGTCCAGCTCATTTTCTGGGGCAAGAGTTGGGCCACCATCGACTCCGACCTACGAGTTGAAGACGTGGTCAACGCAGTCATCACCATCCTCATAGTCCCTACATGTCCGCACTCCAACAGTATCGTGTGGCGGGTAATGGGGCACTGGCCGGGTCAATGCTGGTGACGGACTCAGACCCGCCGGCCCTCTTCACAGATACAGACGTTCTAAACAAGGTAGTCGCCTTGGTGAACTCCGGCTCGTTGCCCGCCCCCTCGGACGACCCCCAGCTCCTGTACTGTGTGATCCTGCCGGCGGGCGTGACCTCTAAGGCAAACTCCAATTTCATCGGCGAGCATTTCGCCTTCACGCTCAACGCTAGTCCTGGACAGATCGCGTGGGTGACGACGAATGACCGAACCATCTCGGCGCTCTCTTCGTTGACGAGGATTTTCTCACACGAACTGGTCGAATCCTGCAGCGACCCCCAGTTTGATTCTGTCCTCGGTGCTCCGGGTACGTGCACTCAGCAAGGGGCCTGCGAGATTGCCGATGTCTGCCAGAGCACCGGTGTTGTGGGGAATGTCCTGGTTCAGTCCTACTGGTCGCAGCGGGACCGCGCCTGCATCGTGCCTAAGGGGATCGTCAAGGGCGCCCCGGCCGGCAACCCCACCTTCATCCAGGGCCGATTCGGCGGAAGGGGCAACTTCGAGATGGTCGTCCCAGCGTCCGGGATCCAGGGCGGCCTCGCACACTACGTCCGCCTAAATGACCAGGCATTCGTCCCGTGGGCCGGTCCAAACCGTTTCGGCCAAGGTGTCTTCGTGCAGGGCGCATCAATGATCCAGAGCAACTTCGGCGACCCGGGAAATCTGGAAGTCATCACCCGGGTAGGCGGGGAACTAGTCGCTTTCGTCCGCGACTCCGGACCCGCCTTCCATTGGTTCGGGCCGATCCCGATCCGAGTCAATGGTCAGCCGATTGCCGGACTCTCCGGCGACCCCTCCCTCATCCAGAGCCGATTCGGCGGACGTGGGAACTTCGAACTCGTCGTCCCCCTGGCGAGCGGGGGGATCGCGCATTATGACAGAAACAACGACGACCCAAGCTTTCCTTGGTTCGGTCCCAGCGTCTTTGCTGCCAACGTGGGTGTTTTTAGCGCGGTCTCGTTAATCCAGAGCAACTTCGGAACCCCCGGCAACCTGGAAGTGGTGGCGATCCTGGGTGACCGTTTGCTCCACTTCTCGCGTGACTCAGGCCCGGCGTTCCACTGGTTCGGCCCAGAGCCGGTCATCTCCAACGGGCGCGCCGTCACCGGTGTGACCGGCAGCCCATCACTGATTCAAAGTCGCTTCGGCACCCGAGGAAACTTCGAGCTCGTCGTTCCTATCTTCCAAGGCGGCCTGGTCCACTTCGACCGCAACAATGACGATCCGGCTTTGCCCTGGTTCGGCCCCAACATTTTCGGCAATGGGCTCGGCACCTTCGCCACCGTCTCCCTGATCCAGAGTAATTTTGGCCAGCCTGGCAATCTCGAGGTCGTAGTCAACGCCGAAGGTGTCTTGATGGCCTTCTTCCGCGACTCCGGACCCGCGTTCCATTGGTTTGGCCCTTACGAGATTACGGCATCCTCATGAAATAGTAACGCCGTATACGCACTCCGTAGAAGACTTTGCGGCTTACGTGAAGACGAAACAGGATCTTTTCGGGCTGCTCGTGAAGAGCTTCATTCCGGCCGATCAGGGACGAAGCTCTTCGTCCCATCGAGAGCGGCGATGGCTGCAGACGGCGACGCCTTGGCGGCAAGGGGCTACCGATAGCTGTTGATACAGCCCTTCTCACGACGTATGATCACCGCTGTCCAGACACGGTTCAACACTGAAGAAGGCCGACGCGCGAACCGTAAGTCCCGAAAAATCCGCTTTTCGTCAGCTGGGCCGACAGGCGCTTATTTAACTCAGGCCGTGGCCGCGTTCAAGTTGACGCAAAGCGCACTACGCTTCAATCTCAGCAAAGCCCACTCTCCGGCAAAGTGCGTCGGCGTTTCTGAGGACCTATCTGGATTTGCGTGGAAACTGCACGCAGGAAGACTTCAAGGTGCGCCGAACTACGTCATCTAAAATTTCCTAATGGGGCCGTTGCGACCTACACCGTGAATGCATTAGCGAACGAAGATGCTAAAGAACAATTTGGGCGTTCTTCCATCGAACCCACAACCTGACGAGAATAGATCGGCATACGTCTGTGCTGCCTGAAAGACGAGCCGAGGGTGCGATATTTCCAAGGGAGTGAGGCACGTAAGGATGACGAACGTTGCTGCGACGGAGTCTTATCGGCTATCATTTCGTGATTCGTTTCGCAGCCTCCACGAGGAGAAATTCCAGACGTGGTTTGAACGCTTAGCCCGCGCGCTGCATCTGCCGGGCGATTTTCAAGTAATCAGAAAAACTCAAAGGGATGGTGCCCTCGATGGTTTTGTTGTTAGCTCTCAACACGTGTATCAGGTCTTCGCTCCCGCTAGGATAGAGGAACTTCGCGACGCTGAGACGGCCAATAAAATCCGACATGATTTCGCCGTCGCAAAAGAAACGCTGAAGGGGCGACTACGGTCGTGGTCGTTTGTTCACAACCACCCCTCTGCGTCTATTGGCAAGAAAACGGCAGGGGCAATTAGCGCCTTAAGGGACAGTAACCCGAAAATTACTATTGCTGTGCTGGACATAGATTCGTTGTGGCAGAAGTTGACTACGGTGGAACCAGCAGCTCTGGAAGAACTCTTCGGAAACAATGGAACGGGATTCACACGCGAAACGCCAGCGAGCAGGGCGATACCTCACTTCCGAAATCCTTTTTTCACGGGCCGCCACGAAATTCTGCAGAACTTGGAGCTAGTTCTCAAGAAGAGTCGCCTCGCCGTCCTTGTAGGTCATCCGGGAGTGGGGAAAACGCAATGTGCAATGGCGTACGCAAGGAGTCGGAGCAGAGACTACAAAAACGTTTTCTGGATAAGAGCCGACTCTCGCGAGACGGTAATTGTCGACTTTGCTTCAACTGCACAAGGCTTGGACCTTCCGGCAAGTAAAGGCGACAATTTAGATTTTTCTGCCAAATCCGCTAAACGTTGGCTTGACACGCATTCGGGATGGCTTTTGGTATTCGACAACGTATGCGAGCTCGCCGACGTCCGAGGCTTACTCCCCGACTCCACCGAAGGGCATGTAATACTCACCACCTCTGCTCTCGGAGTTGCGGCGATAGGTGAGAGTCTCACGTTGCAAGGATTGGATCCCCAAGAAGGTGCGCTGGTTCTTTTGAGAAGGGCGAACATGCTGAGCGAAGGGGCCGTGCTTGACACTGTTCCCCAATCCGATCGCGATCTTGCGATACAAATCTCGGAGGAATTAAGCGGCCTACCCCTTGCCCTCAGCCAAGCTGGAGCTTTCGTCTACGCAGCCCAGTGTAGTCTGTCCGAGTATATCGAGTACTACGACTCCGAGCGATCAAGACTGCTGGGCGAGGCCGATGATTTTGGCGATCATCTGCCCGTTACTGCAACTTTTTCACTTGCTTTCAGCAGGTTGGCTGATGAGAGCGCCGCAGCCGCAGACCTTTTTCGGGTGTGTGCCTTCTTCGCGCCGAACCCGATCCCGGAAGAAATATTCACTGATGGATCGTCGGCACTAGGTCCGATACTCGAATCTGCTTGCAGTAGTCAACTCGACTTAGCGTTCGTGGTTAGATGCGCAGCCCGCTTGTCGCTGCTTGATCGAGACGCTGACAGCAAGACAATCTTCGTACATCGTTTGATGCAGGTCATCCTCAGAGACGCCATGCATCCGACTGAACAGAAGTGCTGGGCTGAGCGGGCTATCCGAGCGATAGACAGAGCCTTCCCTGCCACGAGTTACGATGATGATCTCGCAAGGTGTGAATGGCTCATACCTCATGCCCAAGCGTGTGCCGGACTAGTCACTGAGTTCAGGCTTTACCTTCCTGAAGCCGCCGATTTGCTCTGCCGGGTCGCTTATTATCTATCCAGACGCCACCGGTTCGCAGAAGCTACCTCGCTCTACCGGCTTTCTCTTGAAATCTGCCGCGAAACGCTCGGGCCGTTTCATCAGGGAACAGCGATGACCCTAAGATACTTTGGCATCTTCTACGAAGCCCAGGGCCAATATACGGAGGCGCAACGAATCCTCGGTCAATCGCTCCAAATCTGGCAGTATCAATACGGTCATGATCATGAAGAGGTAGCGCGAGTATTGAATGATTTGGCTGGCGTGTACAGTAAGCAAGGCATGTACGCAAAGACCGAAGCGCTGTTGGAAGAGTCTCTCCAAATCGTAGAAAAGGTCAAGCCACCGAACAGCCTGAGCGTCGCGGTGCAGCTTGCGAATCTGGGAAATTCGCGCTCCGATTTTGCCAAGTATTATGAGGCGGAGGCACTTCTAAGTCGTGCACTTAAAATCGAGAAGAAAGAACTCGGAGCGGATCATTCAGCGGTTGGCAAAACGCTCTCCGGAATAAGCGCCACGTACTTCAAAAGAGGTGCTTACCGAAAGGCCGAGCGGCTTCTAAGGGCGGCCTTAGGTATCCTAGAGCGCCGACTTGGGCGAGGTCATCTAGAACTGTGCCCAGCTTTGAATAACATGGCCCTCCTCCTACGAGAGACGGGCAATTATGCTGGGGCTGAGGAGTTCCATCTTCGGTCATTGTCTATCCAGGAGTCCGCGCTTGGCGCGGATCATCCCGATCTAATTGCAGAACTTAACAACCTCGCGGGACTTTATTTTCAAAAAGGAGATTATGAAGGCGCCGAGAAACGTACTCGACGAGCGCTCGCGATTTGCAAGGCGTCTCTTGGAACAGAACACCCAGAGTTTGCGAACGTAATCACAACCTTAGCTAATCTGTACGACATCCGAGGGAAAGATGCAGACGCAATCAGACTATACGAACAAGCGCTCGTCATCTTAGAAAGTGTTTACGGGAAGGATCACCCCGAAGTGGCCCGGGGATTGTATAATCTAGCTCGCGCTTGGACTAATCAATCAAGATTTGCGGATGCGGAAGGCGCATTAACCCGTGCTCAAAAACTCTGGGAACAAGCGCTAGGTTTTGAACACCCAATTATTGGAACTGCATTGAACCAGCTAGGTCTTGCGGTCTCTCACCAGGGCAGGTTGCTAGAAGCCGAGGCTCACTATCGGCGGGCGATTAAGATTTTGGAACAATCACTCGGCAGTGCTCATGAGTCGGTTGGAATGCCGTACAGCAGTCTGGGAGCATTGCTCGTCGAACAAGGAAGGTACAAGGAGGCAGAGGAAGCCTGCAAACATGCAGTCGAAATCTGGCGTCACTCACTAGGAGATCATCATACCCATTTCGCCCTCGGTCTTAACAACCTTGGCGAGACACTCGCGAAACAGGCAAAAAATGCAGAAGCAAGACAACTCTTCGAGCGAGCATTGATGATCAACGAGAGGGCTGTAGGAACGGCTTACGCGGCCACAAAGGGGATACGCCGGAGATTAGAGGAACTGGACAATCGTGCAGGGAGCAAACCTCAGGGGCGGGCTGCTACCTGAATGCACAAATCGTATCCTGACCAAGCGCAAATTAGAGCAGAAATGGAACACCCACGGCCGAGAGCCAGCCGTCGATTCGCGCTTGTTTGATGTTGATTCACTTCTTCTCAGCTGCGAATGCAACGGTGAGAACACTGCAAGACGACGGTGCCTCGTACGTCCCCATTTAAGACACCCTGCGCGCATTTGCCGCGGCTGGTGGTGTTATGTCAACTCCGCTCGAAAATTCCCCATAGTTCCGGTTGAAAAGTCCCCCAGCCCAAAAAATGATGCCCCAACGACGACCAACGGGAGGCATCTGGCTGGGCGAAGTTTCAGAGGCTTCCTTTCTTTCATATCAGTTGGATTCTGTGGAACGGCCCGGAGCGGTCAAGGGCGCGCTGGTTTTGCGCGGCGCAGCGGACCCTTGACGCGAGGACCGTTCTGCAAGCTTTCGGGTGAAAGAAAGGGAGCCGATCGCCCGCTGTCCTGATCGGCTCGGGGAAACAGACCTGCCTTCCGCCGGTCTTTCAAGCGGTAGCTTTCGCCCCGGATGTTGAGGGTCGTCGAATGATGTAGCAAGCGGTCAAGAATCGCGGTCGCGATGATCGGGTCGCCAAAGATTGAACCCCAGTCTCCATAGCTCTTGTTGGAAGTCAGGATAATGCTGCCGCGTTCGTAACGAGCGCTGACCAGTTGGAAGAAAATGGTTGCGCCCATGTCGTCCAGTGGCAGGTAACCCATCTCGTCAATGATCAGAACCTTCGGTGCCAGGTAGACGCGCATACGCCGGTCGAGTCGACCCTCTCGATAGGCCCGTCCCAGATCGGTGACCAGATCGTGCGCGGTCATGAAGTATGCTCCGAAACCGGATTGAATCGCAGCCTCGGCCAATGCCACGCTCAGATGCGTTTTACCCACCCCAGGCGGGCCAAGAAAAACGACGTTGCTGGCTTCGTGAATGAATCGCAGCGAACGCAGTTCCTGAATCTGCCGTTCGTCGATGGAGGGCTGAAAGCCGAAATCAAACTGGTCGAAGTTTTTCAAAAACGGCAAGTGCGCCAACTGCAGCCGCGCGCGCAGGTAGCGGCTGCGGCCCGCGTCGACTTCGCAGCTCAGCAGTTCCTCGAGGAAGTCCGCATAGCTCGGCTCTTTCTTAGAAGCCTGCTCCAGCAAACCCTCCAAGCGCGCTTCCACCGCCTTCAGTCCCAGTCCATTGAGAGCCGTTTGCAATCGCTCGATCGGAGTCATCGCCCACCTTCCATCGCTGCGCTCTCATAGGCTGCCAGTGGGCGGATCTCCACCACCGGCGCGGTGTCCCGAATATGCACCAGAATCTTATGTTCCTGTCGTGCGCCTAGCGGAATCTCGCGATGATGTTCGGGCTGGGTCACCACCAAGTACTTGTGCCGTGCCTGGCTGTGGGCTGCGATCCGCTCGCAGCCATAGTGGACTTCGACATTACTGCCGCGCTCGCGCACCCATACCGATCGGCCCGCGTACTCCCACGGCACCGAGTAGCGGCTCCCTTGCCAGGATACGTAAGCGTCGCGTGCCACTTTGCGCAGCTCGTCATCGCCATAGCAATACGGCGGCTGTCCGTCCAGCGGCTGCAAACTCAGCCGATCCACCTCCCAGCGCCCAGCTACCGCTTCGTGCGTGCTCCCGTGCACTCGCTGGTTGGCTACTTCCCACACCCACGCACGCAACTGAGCGTTGAGGTCGGTCAGACCACTCGGCTCACGCCCTTGTAATCCGCACAGGAAGTTCCGCCGGATGTACTTCACGCCGCATTCCACCTTGCCTTTGGTCTGTGCCCGATAGGGCCGGCATAGCCGCGGCCTGAAACCCCAGTAGCGCGCAAAGTCCAGAAACACCGGGTTCCAGACAATCTCGCCGCGCTCGTCGGTCTCCAGCCACACGGTTTTCATGCGGGTCGTAGAGAATCTCCTCCGGCACTCCGCCCAACTGCCGAAAAGCTTCTTCATGCATGCGCAGCAGCGTTCCCAGCTTCTGATCCAGCGCTGCTTCGGCCATCATCGTCCGGCTGTAGCCCAGCGTAAAGGCGAAGCCCCATAGCTTTCGTTCTTCGCCATTCATCTTCACCGTGCCCAGATGACCCCAGTCCACCTGCGCCTGCCTTCCTGGCGGTGTTTCAAATCGCCGTACTGCCACTGTGCGCGCCGCTTCTCGCTGCGGCCGCAGCCAATCGGTCAGCAGTGTGTATCCGCCCGTGTAGCCTCGTGCGCGCACTTCTCGCAGCAACACTCGTGCGTTCCACACTCCAGCCTGCATCCGTTCCTGTAAATACGGCTGGAAGGCGTCCAGTTTGCCCGCTTGTCTTGCCCGCGGTCCATACACCGGCACACCCTCGGCGTGGATCAGGTACTTGCTGATTGTTTTGCGATCGTAGCCAGTCAACCGGCTGATCGCCCGAATACTCAGCCCTTGTCGCTTCAGTTCTTCTATGTCCTGCACGTCTTTTCCCCTCAACACATGCCCGCCCCTCCTCCTTCCAGAGTCGAGGCGGATCCTAACCCTTGTCAGGGCTGGGGGATTTTTCGTCCGGCACTATGAGGATTTTTGCACCGGCGCTGACAGTTATGAACCCTGCGGTTTCGGGGCAGGCGGCAAGGGCAGGCCGTTTGCAAGGCGGACGCGGTGTAAGCGAAAGCATCTCGTGTTTCTGGTAGTAGAAATGTAAAAACCTCGATCCTCAAGGGAGACCATGTTCCGCCACTTGTCCGGGGTAACGCGCAAACCGTCGGTTGACCAACCGCCGTAGCTGCCGAGGAAGCAACGCCGGCGAGACGTCCTTATGGCTGAGGCAATGGTTCGAATATGACATCCAACGCGAGGTAGCTGCTATGAGTGCCACTCAGAACGAGAAGGCCGCTCGGTTCCGCGCCCTTCACGACGGCCCCGGCGCCTTCGTCATTCCGAACCCATGGGATATTGGCTCCGCCCGTCTTCTCGCTGGTTTAGGCTTCCAGGCGCTGGTCACATCGAGCGCTGCGTCCGCTATCACCATTGGTAGAAGGGATGGCTGGCTGACGCGAGAAGAGGCGCTGGCGCATGCGCGCATAATCGTCAATGCGGCGGATCTGCCCGTTTCTGCCGATCTGGAAAGAGGTTTTGGCGACGCGCCCGCAATCATGGCGGAAACCGTCCGGCTCGCTGCCGAGGTAGGGCTCGTTGGTTGCACGATCGAAGATGCGACCGGCAACCAAGACCGCCCCCTGTACGATCTCCCCTTGGCCATCGAGCGGATTGCCGCAGCCGCGGAGACAGCACGCGCACTCCGATTTTCGAAAACGCGGAGCCGATGTGCTTTTCGCCCCTGGCCTGCCCGACCTTCCCGCCGTGAGTGCAGTCTGTGCGGCGGTATCGAGACCGGTCAATTTTACGGTGGGGATCAAAGGGAAATCATTTTCAGTTGCTGAACTTGTCGCAGCCGGTGTCAAGCGCATCAGCCGTGCTATTTCCCTCTATCGCGCGGCAATGACGGGCTTGCTGGACGCTGCGCGAGCGATGAGAGATACTACAGGCCAGTTTGACTTCCTCGATCATTGCGTGACGACTCCGGAGCTGAACAACCTTATGCAGATCTAACTGCTGCCGAATGCTGTGAGCCAGGCGCTCTGACGGAAAACGCGCATCCCGTGCTCTTGAAGACCCTCCCCAACATGAGCATTCTTTACACAACAGTGGAGTGGTCATTCGTATAGCTTCAGAAGGCAGTAAGTGCCAGAACTCGGCGTGCGGCGAAAGCACGAGACGCGGCTACGCCATTCAACACAAAGCCCACAAGGGAGGTCGGGTCGGATCTATTGACCGGGCGGTTAGTGCTCTGGCACATGTCCTTGAACAGGGCCGCCGAGAGCGATTGGCGCGACGCTCTCCCATTGCCGCCTTCGCGAGGGATCGCTTTTCCGACTGCGGCGCCCGGCCCCGGCGCTTGCGACCGGCGCGGGAAGTGTGCGGCGGTGGGGTAGGGTGGTCAAAAATCCTCAGAGCTTTCGATTCACCGAGACCGTCGGCTAGTCAAATTCTTATTTCCACAAAATTCAGGTTTTCTATCAACAACTTACAAGCCTAGATTGAAGTGGAGATCAGAGCAGCTTTCGGCTCAGTTTGCTGGGCTGACCCTTGAGATTCGTTGGTTGGCGGTGAGCGACGTGGCGTGTTGCGAACAGGTCAAGCGGCAATGGCGGTGGGCTGTGTTGTAATTTGCTTGGATAACTCGATTATCATTGAGCACTTACCGGTCCTTAAATGGCGCCCTACGGACGCGCTTACACTCGCCCGCGTCCTTTCCCCACTATTGTCCTGCCCTCTTTGCGGCAACGGTCCTAGGACTTAACCGAGTGGTTTTCGTGAACAGGCGGCACGCGCTAGGCGAAATATACGGTTGAGGTCGACGGGCGACACCCGGCTTAGGATTTGTCCGTAGAGGTGTCCCTTTATTTGTACTTCACACGTTCCTTTGTTTCCTATTTGGGTTATGTCTGAGTTGGGCATTCACCCGCGCTCTTCGAATCGCTGAGGAAGAAATCTCCTCGTTTCACTTTGCTTTTGATTGGTGCTCCAGATCCCGCCATCCCGCCACCCCTAAGGGTGTGGCGGAATCGGCGGGATCATGATCTGTACTATTCCGCCATGCCGCCGCTAAGCACTTCGGCGGGATCGGCGGGGTCTCTAACCTGTTGAAACCACTCCAGTAAAAGCCGCCGTCCCAAACCCGCCGTTGAGTCCTCTCGGCGGCTTTCTAAACCCCGCCGATTACCCTGGACAGCTAGGTGAGTGCTCGGCGGGGTTTTCTGCGGTACTCAGGCCGCCTCGGAATCTTCTTCCTCAGAGAGCTTTCTAGGCCCCATCGGGTCAGAGTGCCAGTAATGCCCTTTGGTGCGACCATCGGCCGGTACCGTAATTACGAGGCTGTCGTTCTTGAGGAACTCCCTGACCTTGGTCCTAGAGACTCCCTTTTCCTTGGCCTTCGTCTCCAGCTTCTCAGTGCATATCCCGCCGAACTCCATGAGGAGATCCATGAGCGTCTTGTAATGGGCAGGAGCCTTGAAGCCTTCACTCGCTTCAGGGCGTATGAAATTCCCGTTCCTGTAAAGCATAGGCAACTCCGCCAAGACCTCGTCGCGCATCTTGAAGCATTCCAACTTTACAGTGTCCAGGTAACGCTTTTCGTCGAGCTCTGAGGTCACAAGGTAGGCGAAGTCAACCGAGGCCTGAATGTCTGAGGATCCTCGAAACTTCTTCGATCCTTCGGATTTGCCCGTATGGTGAATAAAGATGACCGTCGCGCCGCGAGCCGTCAACTTGCGGGCGAGGTTCATGAACTCCCGAATGTGTGTAGCGTCATTTTCAGATGCGCCCGGAGGCAGAAAGCTCACGAGACTATCCGCAATGATTACGGGATTCTCGTGCTTCTCAACGTATTTCAGAAGCACCTCAGAATCTAAGCTGTGCTCGTAAACGTTTACCTCCTTTGCCCAATTGGACCAAATTTTCAGATAACCATCGTCCACTATGCCCATACGCTTTAAGCGAGACGCTAGGGTCAGGATGTTGTTTTCACGGTCTTTGTATAAGACATGCCTCTTTTCGGTCTTGAGTCCGAGCCATGGCTTACCGTTCGCTATTGCATCAGCGATAGCGATAGCTACGGTCGACTTGCCTGAGCCTGACTCGCCGGACAACATGCCGAAACTTCCGGTTGGTATGAGAGTCTCGACTACATAGTTGACTGGAGGGAACTCAGTCAGCGCGATGCAGGGAAGATTGTCTAAGTCGTAGAGTGTTGCTGATTCGACCTCATTCCTCTCGGCGTCGAACCCGTTGGACGTGCTTTGCGTGTTCCGGCTAAACTCGCGCGAGAGAACCCCTGAAAGGTCCCGCGTCTGTTTGCCGGAAATCAGCTTACCAGCCGCCCACGATGCTTCCGCGGACTCAGCGATGCGCCTGATATCCCCCTCAGGGCCCGGGATCTCGCAACCGCCGACGTTCATTTCCCACAGGGCAGGAAACATCTCTTTGGCATTCAGGCCTGCGCGGCGCATGGCGCCCGCTTTGCTTACCAGGGTGCTGTGTTGCTGGCCCTTGGGGATGATGTCTGCCAGCGGTGCGCTTTCCTGAATCTTCTTCTTCTCAGTCAGCAGGGTAATCAGCCATGCCGGTGCCGGAAGGATCTGCTGATCTTCGATCTCAGCCATGCCGTCGAAGGTATACGTTCGCCCGGTGTCGGGATGGATGGATGGCTCCGCGGCGATGTAACCGCCCACAGAGCGCGTGTCCAGCCCGGCGCCGAGTGTGGCTACACTGTTCGGAATCACTGTGCCGATGGTGTTCGCAAAGAGGTAATGCCGGCCGCCGTTGCCGGTGACCTGCTGTAACGTGTCGGGAAGCTTGCCGTGCTTGTGCTCGAGAGCCTGGATGGTATCGTCACCGCCGTGTGCGGTGTCAACGTCCAGCACCCAGAAGCTGGTGCAGTGGATGCCTATGTTAGCCTCAGGCCATTGAGTCCACCAGGTGGTGATCTGTGCCTCGTTTGTCGTGGCGTCTTTGCAACCACAGCCGCCGGCGATCTTGGGTCTTTTACTCTTCTCGCCGAGCGGGAAAACCGGAAAGCCCAGACGGGCGTAACGCTGAGCCGCGATTAAAAACTCCGAGAGCGGTATGCGCTCGAGGAAGTGAGGCGAGCTTTCGGTACTGCGCGTTGCGCTCACTTCGCACCCCGTGATAGTCGCGCGATAACCGCACGCTGCTCGTACCTTGGCCTGGCGAGCCTCGTGGTGTTCAGTGCGTCTTGAACGAACCCCATGGCCCGGAAGAGTTTCTTTGACGTGATCTCGGGCATATTCTTGCTGGTGGCTGCCGTGTCTATCCTCTCGATAAGATCAGTGAGCAGGTCTACTTGTGCATCAAAGCGCGTGAGCCAGCATTCAGAGCCGGACAGATGTTCGTTACTCACTTTCCCTCCTCGGCAAGCACCTGAGAAACCGCCGCCCTGCTGTTCGGTAGGAGTTGTCTACGACGGGGCTGAGAGGGTTACGGTTCTTGGTTTCACTAATTGAGGTCACAGGTGCTTGCGCTTTCTGCGACTCGTGTGTCAGACTAGATTTGTTCACTTGATACCGGCCTCCTAAGCCGGGTAAATTTTGTAAACGGCATCGGGCTGCAACCTGATGCCGTTGCTGTTTCTGGGTGTCCCTCTGCGCTAGGCACGAGGGCGATACGTTGAGATTCAAGCGACGATCTCCGCCGAGGGCGTGGCCGAAGCCAGCCATCTGCTGATTGCCGTGCGGGGAAGGATTATGCGCTTGCCTAGCCGGATACACGGGATTGTCCCCGCGCGAAGCTCCTGATAAGCTTTGCCGCGCGAGATTCCGAGGAATACGGCCAGCTGTTCAACCGATTGGAAAACTGATTCTGAAGTAGCGTCCATGCGTTGAGCGTGTCACGCAGATATATTTATGTCAAGTCGTAAGCGGAAGCACCTGTCTTGGCGAAATGGTGTACCATCGGCATGTGGATCAACGGAAAGCACTCAAGCAGCTACGCAAACATCTAGGCGGAATGAGCCAGGAGGCGCTTGCTCGCAGGCTCAATATCACCCTTAGGACCGTCGCAAGGTGGGAATCCGGGACAAACCCTGTCCCGGTAAGCCCTGAGAACCTGTTTGCCCTTTACCAACTCTCCAAAGGAGACGAGAAGCTGTCGACCATCTTCCGAAAAGCGATAGAGCGGGAGACGTCCGGAATCAGTGGCACGGCAGCTATACGTGCTCAGGCAGACCTGGCAATAGACCTGGCAAAGGACGGAATACCGGCAAGTAACGAGATCATGGAAACCCTGAAGAAGATAGGCGTCGGTGAGGCGATCAGAAAAATGGAGGAGACGATGAAGGGCCATGCCCGGCTTATCGAGGCCTTGCAAGGCTTGAGGGAAAAGATACCCACGAGGAACGCTCAGTGAAGAACTCGATGAAGAACGGGGTCAAAGGTTTCCCGCTCAAGAGCGGCGACAAGTCGTGGGGATTTTACGCCTTCGCCGGGAAAGATGAGAACGGCAAACGTAAGCAGGTCACAAAGCAAGGGTTCAAGACGAAGCGAGAAGCCCAAGACGCACTGAGGGAGGTCATGCGTAAGCGCAACACCGTCCCCGTTGCTGGCGATCAGCGCACTTTCAGCGAGTACTTTGACCACTGGATCAACGAATATGCGATGCGTCACTGTGCGCCCAAGACAGTAGAGAGATACCAGCAATTGGGCGAGTATGCTAAGCGTCACTTCGGCGACACTCCATTGCTCAAACTTCGCAGAGTGGATATCGAAAAAGCCATCAACGCCTTACAGGATCATGGTGGGCAGAAATCAGACGCACACCCAGCCGGTAAGCCACTCAGTGTTAAAACTGTCCGTCACATTGGGTTTCTCGTTAACAACGTCCTAGAGAATGCCGTCCGCTTGGAAGTGCTGCCGGTGAATCCAATGGCCTTCGTGAAGCTTCCAAAGCCAGTCAAGCAGAAAGTGACAGTGCTCGATGAAGCCAACGTATCCAGGTGGTTCGATGGAGCGCGTACATCGCGCCTGTATCCGCTCATCGTGCTGGCAGCCGCCACGGGTTGCAGACGTGGTGAACTGCTGGCCTTACAGTGGCGAGATATCGACTTCACCACGGGGGTCATGATTGTCGCCAAGTCGCTCGAAGAAACGCTCGCTGGCCTTAGGGTGAAGTCCACCAAAAGCGGGGAGCCCCGTCGCTTCATCGTTCCTGACTTTGCTCTGAAGGTTATCGCTGAGCACCGGGCTAAGCAGGATGAGCACAAGGCGTTGTTTGAAGACACTTACCGCGATAACGGACTCGTCTTCTGTAAGCCAGACGGTTCCTTCTACCGCCCTGACAGCATAACTTGCCGAGTGACCGAGTTGGCGCGAAAGCTGGATTTCCCGAAAGGTGTCACGCTCCATGTGCTTCGTCACAGCCATGCATCACAACTACTCTCTAAAGGCGCACCATTGCCGGTGGTGAGCAAGAGGCTAGGCCATGCCAGCCCGAACGTCACGCTAGGGATTTACGCGCACTCCCTTCAAGCGGACGAACTGGCGGCCGCGAAGATATGGAACGATGCCATCTCCGCCGTGAGCAAAGCCTAAATCTAGGAAATTCTAGGTTTTTGTCTCCAAGTCACTGACCGGTATGGTGCCCGGGGCGGGACTTGAACCCGCACTCCGCTTGCGCGAAAAAGGATTTTAAGTCCTTTGCGTCTGCCGATTTCGCCACCCGGGCCTGCTTGGGACCGACCTTCTGCGGCTGAAAGCATCTTTCGATGCGCGGCACGCGGCCGGTTATCACCTCATGATAAACAACGGATGCATGGGGTGGCGTGCTCTCTAGGAAAGCAGCAGTTCCAGATCTTCCCGCTGCAGATTTCGGAGAAGACTGTTGTCAGCGCTAATAATTGAGTCGGCGAGATCGCGTTTGGTCTTCTGCAGCTCGAGGACCTTCTCCTCGACCGTATCGCGTGTAATCAGCCGGTAGGCGAAAACCTGCTGCGTTTGCCCGATGCGGTGGGCGCGGTCTATTGCCTGGCTTTCCGCTGCCGGATTCCACCAGGGATCCAACAGGAAAACATACCCGGCCGCTGTAAGGTTCAGACCCAGGCCGCCGGCCTTTAGACTGATTAGGAAGAGTGGGCAACCAGCATCACTCTGAAAGCGCTCCACTCGCGTCTGCCGGTCGCTGGTGGCGCCATCCAGGTATTCATACACTGCGCCCTTCGCATCCAGACGTTCGCGAACGATCTTGAGCAAGCTGGTGAACTGTGAAAAGACCAGCGCCTTATGTCCCTCATCGAGCACCTCGCGTAAGCGATCGAGCAGCACATCCAGTTTTGCGCTTCCTTCGGCTGAGCGCCTCACGTCGATCAAGCCCGGGTGACAGGCCGCCTGACGCAGCCGTAGCAACGCCTCCAAGACCTGAATTTTCGATTTTGCCAACCCCTGCTTATCAACGCGCTTGAGCAGAGCGTCGCGATAGTGCTGGCGCAGTTCGTTGTAGATCTTGCGTTGCAGCGAATCCATTTCGCAATGAACCGTTTGCTCGGTCTTGGGGGGAAGCTCGCACGCTACCTGTTCCTTGGTCCGCCGGAGAATGAATGGCCGCAGAGCGCGGGCCAGCAACCTGCGCGTAGGTTCATCGGAAGCGCGGCCGGGGCCGCCCATGTTGAGGACGCCCGGTCCGCTTGCTTTGAACACGCCGCCTTCGCTTAGCATTCCCGGGTTCAAGAACTCGAACAGCGAAAAGAGCTCACCCAAATGGTTTTCGACGGGCGTGCCGCTCAGTGCCAAGCGATGCTCGCCGCGTAAGAGCCGCACCGCTTTAGCTGATTCGGTACTCGCGTTCTTTACGGCTTGAGCTTCGTCGAGCACAATGTAATCAAACTCGACGTCCTTCAGGTGCGACGCGTCGCGCCGAAGCGTGCCATACGTGGTCAGTACTACGTCGTATGCGCTGAAGTCTTCGCCGATGCGTGCTAACCCCGTGTAATCGAGCACTCTTAGCTGAGGGGTAAAACGCTTTGCTTCCTCTTTCCAGTTGAAGACCAGCGATTTGGGTACTACCACTAGTGATGGCGGCAGCCGCTCTCCTTCACCGCGCAACTCCCGGCGGGTTTCGAGAAGCGCTAGGACTTGTGCGGTCTTCCCCACCCCCATGTCGTCGGCCAGACAACCGCCGAAAGAGAAGCTGCGCAAAAATTCCATCCAGCCCAGGCCCTGACATTGGTAGTCGCGCAATTGCCCCACGAATCCCGCGGGCTGGGGAGCCGGGTGAACACCCTGGAACGTGCTCAATTGATCGCGAATGCGCGCGAAGGTTGCGTCGCAACTTGCCTCGGGCTGCGCTGCCAACAGCGCATCCAGAAGACCGGCCTGGTTTTTGCGAAAGCGGATATGACCGTCTTGAGGCGCCCCGAGCCGGGCAAACATTCCCGTACGCTCGAGCCATTCTTCCGGCACCATTCCGTAAGTGCCGTCGTCGAGGCGAACCATTTTGTCTCCCCGGCGTAAGGCGTCGAGTAACTCGGGAAGCCGCGCCTTGCTCTCTCCATAGTTCACTTCTCCGTGCAGTTCGAACCAGTCGACCCCGCTCGTTACGTCCATGCGGGAGTCGCCAGGGCGTCGGAAGAGCTTCCCTTCGGCCTCGACATGGCAACCCGCTGCGAGTAGCTCTCTGACCATGCGCGGCAACTTACTTGCAGGCATTTCCCAACCGTCTGGGGATCGCCCGAAAGAAGGACGGCGAAACTTGAGACCAAGTTGGGCAAGCATGGCGGCGGCGTCCTGCTCGGCATGCCGTTCTCGCAACAGGAAGCGGCGGCCCTCAGGTCTATACAGGCCCCGGCTCGGATCAAGAGCAGGTACCAGCGTCCCCTCGTAATCGAATGACAACTCGCCGTGCAACTTTCCCGAATCCGCCAAGGCCCGTGTCGAGCCGCTAATTTGCAGGAAAGGGCGCGGCTCGACCTTCACCTCCTGATAGCCCAACTCCTCCGGGACATCGAGGGCCGGGACCCGCGGAGACCCTAGCAGTTGAGCCAACAACTCTTCTCCGTGCTCGCGCGGTACTTCGATCTGGCCCGCAGTGCGCAAGTGAGAAATCCATTCAGCGGGCGCATCCTCCGCAAGAGGCGCAACCAAGTTTTTCGTGAAAACCAGTCCTCGCGTGATCAGCTCCGGAGACCTCACGCCCACTCGGTCCTCCCCCCGGCGCAAGATCCCATTGAGCGCCCACCCGCCTCGCTGGCGCTCCCGAATCGCTAATTCAAATCGCCACGCGCCGCCCTCATCCCAGGCGAGCGGCTGCAAGTCGTCGGGCCGCGTGCTGTGTTTCAGAAAGGCGCGCCCGGTGCGCAGTACCACAGGCATAACTATGGCTGCTAACCCCGGCGGCAGCAAGCTCGAGGTTGGCACCTGGCGATAGCTGTCCCCGCCGGCCCAGTCGAAGTATTCTACACTGCCAGCCACCGCCGAGAGGATTTCGCGGTCTTCCGGAACGGGCAACTGTGCTACCTGGCTGCACTTTAACTTCAGAGCGGTAATCCTTGAGTAAGCGCCATCTGCCTTTCGATCCCGCGCGCCAAGTGAAAGGATCAGGTTTCCTGCGACTATGCTGGCGCGAACATCGACTTGGTAAATAATTTGCTTCTTGGCTGACCAAGCCTCACCAGGCGGTGTGTTTGAGACCGCGAGGTTCGCAATGTTTGCCACCTGTTGCTTCCAGGCTGGGGTGGCAACCGCCAGCTTCGGTGTGTACGGTTGCGCGGGAGCTCTAAGATGAAAAGGCTCGTCATCCAACTCGTGATCTAAAGCTGAACTTGCGTCCTTTACAATCACCTTGGTTGCCATCGCGGCCTCTGAGAGATAGCGCTTGTCCTCGGCCGTCAGCAGTGTCGCCCAGACGTGCTTGCATGCGCCGTCGGAATCGAAATAGGGACAGTCGCAGGCAACAGAGAGGACCGGCTCGGCCCAAAGCACGCTCACGCGGTAATCCTGAGCCCCTACTACTCTGGCCTCCACCTCGTGCCCGCAACCATGCTGGATGCGTACCGCTCCCTGCCAGTAATAGCTTTGTCCCCGTTTTCTTACGGCAGGGCTGAAATGGCCAGCCAGCCTACTTGAGAGTTTCATTTGTTATCTGGCGCTCGGGAGAAGGCGCAAACTTTTATTCTAAGGTCCAGGTCTCTTGGTCCAAGTAGTCGGCGAAAGGGCATCAGAACGTGAACAAATCACCAGCGGGGCCACGTTTTTCGCTGTCTGGCTGTAGTTTCAAGCACGCAGACGAAGAAAAAGCCTGAAAAAGAGCGTTTTTCCGTTGCTTTTCACTTTACATCACGTTTGCAGTCCCTTATTATCAAGTTGACAAGAAAGAGCTGAAACATTTCTTTATCATTCTGTTTTACTCGCAGAGCGATAAGACCTGTGAAGCTCTCCGATCAAATCCAGGGAGATTTACATGGCAGAAGTAAAACGGATGACTCAAACCGCGATCGTCAGAGAGCTAGCGGACACAACCGGTGTCAACAATAGAGTGGCCAAGCAATTCATGGAATCGCTGGCTGAACTCGCTGTGCGCGAAACGAAGAAAAACGGCGTATTCATACTGCCAGGGATCGGTCGGCTGGTACGCGCCGACCGCAAAGCACGTATCGGGCGAAATCCCTCGACGGGAGAATCCATCAAGATTCCCGCAAAAAAAGTCGTGAAGTTCCGGGTGGCCAAGTCCGTTAAAGACGCGATCGTTCCGCCGAAAAAAATAGCTAAATAGAGTTTCCTGCATGCGGGGCCTCGCGAGATGGTCGCGAGGTCCTTCAATGCGCTACAAGAACTGCCCCCACCTACTTCTTATCGTCTTTCGGTGCTTCCTCGCTCTTTATAGAATTCTTGAAATTGCGGATCCCTTCGCCTAACCCTTTTGCCAGATCCGGAATCTTCTTTCCGCCAAAGAGTAGAACGAAAACGACAATGATCACGATCAGTTCAGTTGGGCCAATCGTCCGGAACATTCCGTCTCCTCATGCCGACTCCATTGTAAACCGCGAGCGGTATAGGATAGCAGGATCAATGTCTCTAGAAAAGTTCACCGCTGGAAGACCGCTCCCACCACGCGCAGGATGATGCTCAACAGGATCAGCGGCAGTACCACGGCCAGCGCCTTACCCTTCGTCACGCGGAAAGCGATGCTGTAGATGAGTACCATCATGACGATCCACCAGATCTCGAATACGGAAAAGTAGCCGAGCACGGCCACTAGTACTTTGTTGGTTCCTGCCGGGAGGAAAATGTCCAGACCGAGTGCCGGGCGCAGCTCCGCAAACGACGAGACTTCACCTTTGGCCTTCAGTATGACAACTCCGGCGATGGCGGCGAGGACCTGAATCAGGCTGCAGCCCGCTATGAGGTTGAACAGCTGGCGGAATTTTGCGTTCACGCTGGTAACCGCGCTCATGCCAAGCAGAATCGCGGTCTGGATGGCAAAGATAATCGCAGCCATCACAGGCGCGAAATACATGCTGATGCGCTGAATGGTCAAGCCCACCTCCATGCCTTTCTGAAACTGTTCTGGCGTGGCTCCGGAAGGCAGAGGCGCCACTTCCATGACATGCCGCGTCATAGGCATAATCACGTAACTCGCGATCACTGAAACGATAGAGAACAGAATGAGAGGCGCTACCCAGAACCACTTGCTGTGCACATGCCGCGCCGCGCCGGCCGGATCGATCAGGAAGCTGCCCATTCCTGCAAGGTCGCTTCCGAAGTTTTCACCTGAACTGGCCGGCAACTCGGGCGCAATGGCTCCCATATTTGTTCTCCTCTTTATGATTTGCTCCGCATTATACCGGGTTTGCGAAACCGCGTTCATCTTTTCTTCGGCTTTGGCTAGTCTTATGTATGGGGTCATGAAGATCTATACGCTCGTCCTCTGCACGGCTCTACTGGCCGGGTGCAGCCGGGAGTCCCATCCGGCGGGCGCTGAGCGGCACTTTCCGCTTACCGGCAAGATCGTCTCGCTCGATGTTCAACACCAAACCGCCACCATCGATGCAGCGGCCATTCCAAACTACATGGAAGCGATGACCATGCAGTATCCAATCAAATCCAAGAGCGATTTCCAGTCTTTACATGCGGGCGAGCGGATCACAGCAACGCTCGACGTGGCTGGCGACGATAGCTATTCCATTTCGAATGTAAAGGCGGCGGCTGGTGAGTAACCATCAAACCGCCGATCAAAACCCCACGCGATGTAATCCTGCGACCACGGCAGCGGCAATCAGGCAGTAGATCCCGAACAGGTACCACTGGCCTTTTTCAAGCCAACTGCTCAGCCAGTTGAGCGCGAGCAGGCCAGCGAGAAAAGCGAAAGCGGCCCCCACGATGCTTGGCAGCACGGCGGAACCTAAGCTGGAGGCGGTCTCGATGTGGCGGGCCTTAATGAGCCGCAAGGCTTCACGGGCAACCACGGGCGGGGTGAGAATCACCGCCAGAGCGAAGCTGAATGCCTCGGCCCTAAGTTTTGGGATTCCAGCCAGGATCCCGGTCGAGATGGTGGCGCCGGAGCGCGAGAACCCACGAAAGGGCAAACAGAGGCCCTGTACTGCGCCAATCAGGCTCGCTTCTTTCATTCCTAGCCGGTCAACGTCCTTCAGATTTACATTCACGGCGGAGCGGCGGCGCTCGAAGAGACCAGCAACAAGAATCAAAATTCCGGCCGCGGCCAACGCCGGTGCAATCAGTTCGAGATGGCTGAATAACTCCTCAACTTCGGCATTGTGTTGGCCATGGAAAGCCGTACGTTCGATTAGCTTGATAAGCACTTCGCCAATTACGCCTGTGATGGCGGTTGCGAGGATAAGCAGGGATGCGTAGCGCTTGAAAGCAGGCGCGCTCTGAAAATAAGTATCGCGCCACTGCCTCCAGAAATACACGATGACCGCGAACATCGTGCCGGTATGCAGCATGACGAGTAGCAGCGTCATGGCTGGAGAAGACGGATCCAATCCCATCAGCTTTTCCGCCACTACCACGTGGGCTGAACTGGAGATCGGAAGCAATTCGGCTAGGCCTTGGACGACGGCAAGAATAATGACCTGAAGAATATTCACGCTGGGTATCTCAAATCATTATTGCTTTGGCAGAGATTCAATGCCCGAATCACTTTGCAACTTGATAAGCATAGAGCTCTACACGCTATCTGCCGTAAGCCCCTGGCAACAGCAGTCCGACTTACGGGCAAAGAGACGCTCAAACATTCGCGGTGCTAATCTAACGAACGCGAAGTGAAAATCACTACCCAGAGACTTTATGAATATTTCTGAAATTTTGCTTGTAGATTTCGATTCCGAGATAGCAAACACACGTCGTACTCTCGAACGTATTCCTGAGAATGATCCGCAGTGGAAGCCCGCTGAAAAATCAATGGCGATCGGGCGCCTGGCGCTCCATACTGCACGCCTTCCGGATTTTTGTACGCGCATTCTGACCACTAACGAGCTCAACCTCGGCAAGGAGAAGTTTCCGGATATCAACTTTGAATCCACCGCGCACCTTCTTTCTGAGTTGGAACGTACGGCAGCCGAAGCCAAGTCTCGCCTTACTGCCGCATCGGATGAAGAGCTTACGAAGGACTGGCAGCTCTCCTTCGGTGACCGCATTGTCCTGAAAGCTCCGCGCATGCGTCTCTATCGGACGATGTTTCTGAATCATATGGTCCATCACCGGGGGCAACTCGGCGTGTATCTTCGCTTGCTTAAGATTCCGGTCCCCGGCCTCTACGGCCCTTCAGCCGACGAACCCTTCAGTTAAGAAGACCATCGCTGTCCTTGGAAGATGGTGATCACAGTAGCTTGAAGTTCACCTCAATGGTTGCCGCTACTGTTACGGGCTGCCCTTCCTTCGTGCCTGGCTTAAATCTCCACTGACCGATCGCTTCGATTGCTTTCTTATCCAACCCGAATCCCAGGGAACGAATGATCTTGATATTACGAGCAATACCATCAGCGCCGATTTCGACCGACAGTAAAGCTGTTCCCTGATATTTGGCGATCCGTCCCTCTCCACTGTATGCTGGCTCTACCTTCGACAGCAGCACGGGTGGCGTCACGTCGCCGCCGACCCGGTACACATCCGAGCTAGAAGATCGAAGCGTAGACTGCGCTTGCTCCGCCGCCTCCTTTCGTATGCTGGAGGCTTGCTTCCGCATCGCGGACGCCTCTTCCGTTCGGCCTTGCTGCTGTAGCAGTTGGGCGCAAAGCTCCATGATGGTGGCAGCAGCGGCTGAGGTGGGATCCTCCGCGCCTAGCGCGCTTTGATACAGCGCATCGGCGGCTTCGAAGTCGTTCTGACGTTCGCGAGTGATGGCCGTCCACATTCTGGCTTCGGCTTTTGCTGAATCGGTCGTCTGCGCCCGCTCGAAGTCGGCGATCGCTTCCTCGAAGTTTTTCGTTGCCAGTTGAACCGTTCCCAAACGGATAAGCGTTGTCGCGGCGTCAGGGCCGGTTGCTGACGCATTCAGCGCCTTGCCGTAAATGGCTTTAGCCTGATCGTATTTCCCCTGCTCGCGCGCTTCATCGCCCTGTGCAATCAGGCTCGCAGCGGCGGAGCCAACACTCACCTGGTTCCCGGCTTTCGCTTGCGCCGTATCGCTCTTTGCCTGCAAAGCTGCAATCGGAGCCATAACGCATATTGCCGCGAGCAAGGCAGCGATCACGGACACACGTCGCGGAGCTTTGCGATTGCAGCTGGAAGCCAGAATCGCCGACAAACGTCCCTCTAGCTGCGAGCTTCGGGCCATCGCCAGGGCGACCCATCCTAGCGCGGCAGGCGATTGCATCGAGCGCGCGATTTCGAGCAGATGGCTAGCGTATTCCGACGCGCACGTGCCAACGCCAAGCACCAGGTCGTCGGCAGCGCGCTCCCGTTCCTTCAAAAGCTCGCGCCAAGCGGTCCATGCCAATGGGTTCCACCAATACAAGCCTAGGGCGATCCGTGCCAGCAGATGCGTTGCGCTATCCCCACGTCGCACGTGGGCCAGTTCGTGAAGGAGCACAATTTGGCGGCGCTCCGCACTCCACCCAGTCGCGTCGGCCGGTATAAAAATGGCAGGACGCAACAGGCCGAACGTAATCGGCATGCTGCCCCGCGCGATTTCTAAAAGATCCACTTCGTCTTGAATGTTGAGCACTTTAGCCAACGCCGCGAATTCCGGCATGGTGCACGGACGCGCACTGCGCCGAAGCCGCGCGATCGTATTCCATCCAATGAGCAACTGGGCGAAGCTCATTGCCGCACCCCCTGCCCACACAATCATCAGCAGCATGCGCCAATCGGGCGGCCACGATGCGGATTTCAGCAGAGGCGCTGCCCTTATTGCGTACTGTCGCGCTTTCCAAGCCGGATCCTGAGTCGAACCGTAGGCGCTCGCCTGGAACACTAAGCCGGAAGCCAGATGTGGAACGGCTACAGGCACGCGCCATGGCGGCAGTGTCATGGAAAGAAAAGGGAGGGCCAGAAGCGCAGCGAAGACGACACTCCAACCCACATGGCGAGCTGCCGCGGATCTTCGCCGTATCAATAACGCCGCTAGCCAAGCCGCGCCGAGTACGGCCGTACTCTTGAACACCGCTTGCACGAAAAACGAATAAGCTATTGAGCTGGGCATTACCTTCCCTCCTTTTTCGCTTTATCGATCATTTCCGTCATGCGGTCCAGTTCCTCGCGACTCAAGCGCTTCGCAGAGACGTCCAACAGAGCCGCTACAACCTGCTCCGGAGAATCGCTGAAAAACGTGTCGAGAAGGTGCTTTATGGCCGACCGTTTAGCCTTATCAAGGTTCACAACAGGCACGTATACGTATTTCAATCCTTCGTTTTCGTGCTTTACGTGGCCCTTCTCCTCGAGCACCCGCAGCATGGAGCGTACGGCTGAATAGGTAGGCGGGTCTTTCATTGCCACTCTGACTTCGGCAGCCGAGGCATTGCCTCGCTGATAAAGAATTTCCATGATTTGCCGTTCGCGCCGGCTCAATCCTGCGAGTGCCATGTAAGCTCGTTATGCTGAAAAATCAGCACCTGCCAAAAATCTAGCACGTAGATTCCGATCGTGTCAAGAGCAGATTTTCGATGGCTTTCCTAGCACGGAAACCGGCGGCGGCGACGCGAAGGTTCCCCGGGGAGCCCAGGTGCGCACTACGGATCAGGGCTTTTAGGAATAGCCAGGTCTGGGACAACCCAGACGACCGTTACAAGCGCGATCACGATAAGCGCTAGTTGGGGGTGGAAATACGCGAGAGGAAGTGACACCACACACAATGCGAGGCTGCCGAGATGCTTGCGCCGCTCGGCGGTATCCGTACGTTCGAGGTTTCCGACGCGTTGCAGGTTGCGATGAATGGCCAGTCGAAGGAGAAGGAAAGAGGAGCCCGTAACCACCATTGAAACCGCGTGCAGCGAGACCCCGAAAGAGTTTATTTTTTTCGAGGACATACGAAGTGGCGAACGGAAGTAACGAGAGGCAGAAGAGAAAACCCAGGTTTGCATAGAGGGTAAGGCGGTCCGCAGATTCGACGCGCTTCACCAAGTGCTGATGATTGATCCAAGAGATCCCAGTAAAAGCAAAAGAGAGCAGATAAACCAGTAGAATTGGGACTATGGCATAGAGTCCCGCGATTCCATCCTGGTGCGGCACCTTCAGTTCAAGAACCATAATCGTGATAATGACGGCGATCACACCGTCGGAAAAGGCTTCTAGCCGCGCTGTGGATGGGGGTTTCTGAGGCATCGGTGTTGAAAATCGGAGTTAATTAGAAATGCGACCTCATCAGGGAGCAAATCGATCCGATCAAGCAGCGACGGCCCGCAAAACGAGACAGGTAATATCGTCGTGCTGAGGGGCCGAGCCTACGAACCAGTCCGCGGATTGCATGAGGCCTTGGAGTACTTCAGCAGCGGCTCTACCCGAGTGGCTGTCAAGCATTGCTAACATGCGGTGCTCGCCGTATTCTTCCTCTCTGTCGTTTTCAGCCTCGACCAGGCCGTCGGTGAAGACAAGCAAAAGGTCGCCGGGCGTAAGCGTGGTATGTCCGCATTCATAACGTGCATTGCGCATCAGACCGAGAGGCAGGCCTCCAGTTTGCAGACGCTCAATCTCGCCAGACGCGCGCCGCAGTACGGGCCAGTTGTGTCCCGCGTTGACGTACGTGAGTTCGCGGGTAACCTGATCCAATTCCGCGAGGAAGGCGGTCGTGAACCGTTGGCCACCAACATTTTGTTCGCAGGCATAGCGGTTTAAGCGTTCGATTAAATCCAGCGGGTTCGAGCATACCGCTGCGAGCGTATGAAGGCTTGCCTGCAAGGTCGCCATAAGCAAGGCTGCCGGGACGCTTTTCCCGGCTACATCTGCTACCACGAGAAGCAACGCCGGGCTGGGCGCGACGCAGTCCGCGGCGACAGGACGCAAGAATGCGTCGTAGTAATCGCCTGCGACGGTGTTGGCCGGTCGGGTTGCGAAGGCCATTTCAATACCAGGCACTTGCGGCGCCGCCGCCGGCATAAGCCAACTTTGAATTTCTTTCGCGATTTCGAGATCACGCTTCATGGTGACGCGATCGGCGAGTTCGAGAGCAAGCAGAACCAGCAGCGCGATTGCCCCGAAGAACGAGAGGTTGGGCATTTGCGCCTCCGCGCCGCGATACTGAAAGTCGAAGCCAGGGGACACAAGCAAGACCAGCGCAATCACGAACAGCACGCGCCGCCCGGGGGAAAGCTTCAAGACCATTGCCCAGAAAAGCCCACTGATAACGCGCCCGAATCTTTGACTGCGCGTTTCTTTTTCGCCCCGGCTCCAGTCCACCTCCTTGGAATAGAGGCGGTAACTGGCGCGGGCTTCGTGATGGAACTGCGCCCAGAGCTGCTGGACGGCGATGCCGTCGCTGATTTCCCGCCAAAAGTTCCGTAGGCGAGTAACCATGTCCATCTTCTGAGTTTGCACTGTCGAACTGCAATCGCGCCAGCGACGCGAAGCGCCGAGAGATGAGCCGACCTTTATCGACGAGGGACAGACACTCGGTTAGAACGCCGCAGCCGAGCAGATTCCAGCGCTTCCCAACGCCACTTGCATGCGCTCCAAGGCGCCTTTATGGATCTGTGACACCCGGCTCTCGTTCACTCCCAGACGGCTGCCAATCTCTTTCATGGTCAGATCGTTGTGATAATACATCGTGACCACCTGCTGGTACCGCTCCGGGAGGGTTTTCATCGCTACGCTCAAGGTGCCCCGCAGTTCCGATTGCATAAACACGCGGTCCGGCGATTGTGTCGGAGTGGCCGGGATCTCCGGTGCTAACTGGTCTTCTCCCTCGTAGGCGTGAGACTGTGTGGCCGCGGCATTCAAGCTCCTGAAATCCACCATCAGTGCCTGCCAGCGGCGGCTGTTCAGCCCCATGACGCTGGCGATCTCTTTCTCGGTCGGGGTGCGGCCCAACTTTGCCGTGAGCTCGATCGTTGTCGTTTCCATCTGCTTATAACGCTTGCGCAAGTCCCGTGAAGCCCAATCCTGCTGCCGGAGGCTGTCCAGGATCGCTCCCCGAATCCGGTGCTTCGCGTAAGTCGGAAAAAGTACTTCCTTGTCGTCCCGATATTTCGTTGCCGCATCGAACAGCCCCATCATCCCCGCGTGCACCAGATCATCTAATTCGACGTGTACCGGAATCGAGTTCTGCACATGTGCCGCAATCGCAGTAACCAGATGCAGATGCTCGGTAATCAGCTCGTCTCGTTGAGCATTCTCATTAACTGGTTTGGAAAGGGCAAGTTTGGTGGCGGCGGTCATTTTGTCTCCTGGCCTGATCGCGTCTTGCGATCGGCTTCGCCTTGGTAAAAGCAAGGAGTCCACCAGGGGCTGTTTAGCGGTCGTTGAGGCGACCTAAGCGTCAGTTAGAAAATGACTTACGTGGTTCTTATCGAAAGAGAAACACGTACTTCGGCCGCTCAAAATTGCTTCCGGAATCCGTTACGGAACGCCTTTGATACGGGTCTCGTTTCAAATCGGAATTTGTGCCCGCTTCGGAACACAGAGCGTGGGGAGAGCTGCGAAGGGGCGAAGGGCCCAGTAGGTAGGATTATTCCGGGAGGATGGAGGGGCTCAAACGATGAGGGCGAAGCGGCCTATACAGCTCAGCTTGCTTCCCGCTTTGGCGGGTTGCTGATAAGCGACACAGGGTGCTTGCGCAGCAGGCGCAGTCGCCCGGTCTCCGGTAAAAGCAGGCTGCGAGTGGCCCCGCCCTGCAAGGCACTTTCCTCTTTTGTCAGCAGCTCCAGCACGGAGATGCGAAACTCAGCGAGCATGGCATCAGCCAGTTCGATCTGGAGTTTGCGCGCGCCTTTCAGCACGTTGTGCAGTTGAGGCTGGGAAACGCCCAGCCGCCCAGCCAGGCTTCGCTCGGAAAACTCTCCACTTTGAACCCTGTCATTTACAAAAGCAAGCAGCCGGACGTGAATCGCTTTGAACGTGAGATCTTCACGCTTTGAATCTAATTCCAAATTGAAATAGGCCCCTCTAATTTCCGAGTAATAGAGCGATTTTTACAATGCTAAGCACACTATGTCGCAAGGGTGCAAGTGTTTATCATTCAATAGCTTGTAGGAAAATCCCTGAAATATCTCGCCTGTTAAATAGAAAAGATTACTTCTTTTTGGCTGAGAACATCAAAAAGTACTGTAAGTTTAAACCATAAACAGGACGCAACCCGGAACCGAATCGAAGACGGATCGGTTGCAGAAATGAAACGAACAAAACTAACGATGGAATGGACCCGTTCAGAAACTCTTGTACTCGCGCAGCAATCTTGCACTTATTGTTTCGGTTTAGGCCTTCGGCCCGGACGCGCAGGGGCGTCGACCCCTTGCAACTGCGTTTTTCGCGCTATTTTTCGCGCCTGCTACGCGCGTTTCCAGCAGTGCGCTTCTAAAGAGAAGTACATCAGCCGTGTTTCACTGGAATCCAACCCCGGCCGGCAGCGCAAGTCTGTCTGGGGCTTGAAAAACGAGGAGTTTGTCGCAGATTTCTGTCTGGTTAGCCGGCGCACTCTCTCCGATAGCGAGCATAAAATCTTTAAATACCATTTCCTTCTCGCGGCAGATTGGAAACTCTGCTGCCGTAAATTCAATATCGATCGGGGAACTTTTTTTCATGAGGTGTATCGCATCGAACAGAAACTCGGAAAAACGTTCCGTGAACTGGAGCCGCACGCGCTGTTCCCGCTAGATGAGTACTTCAACAGTACCGGACGCGAGAAGGTAGTCACGATTACGCAATTCAAGGTCGAAACGCAAGCCGAACAGGCCACGCCAAAGACGATTCTTAAGTTCCCGCTGAAACGGGCCGCCTAGATAGATCTCAGGGAGAATGAAGCTTCGGGGTTGAGTGCCGCACTCAACCCCTTTTTTCGCTTTTCATCCCGGCCTGCGCTTTTCGAAAAATTGCGCGAGCAACTCGGCGGCTTCTGCTGCAAGCAGCCCTTCCTCTACCCTGACTTGGTGATTGAGCAGTTTGGAATCGGCAAGCTGGAACTTACTCCGGACCGCTCCGAATCGCAGGTCGCGCGCCCCAAAGACCAGCCGCTCCACCCGAGCCAGCACGATCGCTCCCACGCACATCACACAGGGTTCGAGAGTCACGTAAAGCGTTGAACCCGGTAGCCGGTAATTCTTTAACCGGGCGCTGGCATTTCTAAGTGCCTCTATCTCCGCATGCGAAGTTGGATCCTCTGCCGTGAGGGGCCGGTTCCAGCCCTCACCGATGATTTCTGCCCCTCTTACCAGCACTGCGCCGACCGGCACCTCCGACATCTCCGCCCGTAGCGCCAGCTCGAGCGCTCTTCTCATGAATACCTGGTCCGTTTCCCCCCATCCGCCCGGTAATTTCGTCTGAACAGCGCCGACCATTTCTGCGTATCCTTGTTTGCCAGGTTTATGGAATAACTGGCATGGGCCGGCTCTCAAGCTGCATCACGTGGTTCGCAAGCTGCATCACGTGGTTCTAAGGTACGCTATCTGAAAAGAGGCAGGCATGTTCCGTTATTTTTCACTCGCTTTTAAAAACACTCTGCGCAACCGGCGCCGCAGCTTTCTGACTGTCTCGAGCATCGGCGTCTCGCTCTGTTTATTTGGAGTTCTGATTGCGATCTATCATGCTCTGTTTCTTGGACAACAAACGCCGGGCCAGGCCCTGCGACTGGTCGTCCGAAATCGCGTTTCGCTCGCCCAACCGATCCTGATCGCTTATGAAAACAAGATCCGCAATGTTCCGGGCGTAAAGGAAGTTTCCGTCTGGAACTGGTATGGAGGCACATATAAGGATAGCGACCAGCGAAACTTCTTCGCGCGCTTTGCTGTGGAACCCAAAGCCTTCATGGCGATTCGGACCCAAATGGAAATGCCGGAAGATCAGCGCAAAGCTTTTCTTACGGACCGGACCGGGTGCGTCATTTCGCAGGATCTTGCCGACAAACTCGATATGAAACTCGGCCAGCGGATCACGCTAGTGGGCGACATCTACCCAGGTACACTCGAATTGAAGATCGTCGGAATTTTTAAAGATCCGGACGCAATCCAATCGCTCTTTTTCAATTACGACTATCTCCGGGACTCTTTGCCGATGGCCCGGCGTAACTACATCGGGACGGTTGCCGTACTCGCCGATTCCCCGGAAGATGTTCCAAAGATCGCGAAAACGATCGACGCGATGTTTGAGAACTCGTCGCCGCAGACCAAGACCGAATCCGAGCAGCAATTCGCTTTGAGCTTTGTTTCCTTTCTCGGAAACATCAAGCTCTTCCTGCTGAGCATCTGCGCCGCAGTCACTTTTACTATTCTGCTCGTCTCAGGGAACACCATGGCAATGTCGGTCCGCGAGCGGATCAAGGAAGTCGGCGTCCTGAAGACCTTAGGATTTACGAATGGAGCGATCCTTGGAATGATCATTGGTGAGGCGCTCTGCATAGCCCTGGTCGGCGGAGTGATTGGGCTTGTGCTCGCCGCCGTGATTACGACCGGCGTGACAAAAGCGGGAGCGGCAGCCATGCTGCAGATAAGCTCCTTGACTATCACGCCCTTTACGATCTTGCTCTCATTGGGTGTAGCGCTTCTGATCGGCTTCATCAGTTCGTTTGTTCCGGCTTGGAATGCCGCGCGCACCAACATTCTCGATTCTCTTCGTTACACCGGATAGGGCACCCATGGCGATTCCTCTTTCTTACAACCTGCGTAATTTGGCGATCCGCAAGACCACCACCATCATGACCGCTGCGGGCATAGCCCTTACGGTTGCCGTATTGCTGGCGATCTTAGGTCTGGTATCCGGGTTGCAGAAGGCGTTCGCCTCCACTGGCGATCCGCTTCATGTCTTAGTTATGCGCAAAGGCGGTAATTCGGAGCTCACCAGCCTACTTACACAGGAACAGTTTCAAGTGGTCAAGAGCTTTCCCGGTATTGCGACCGGGCCAAATGGCCAGCCAGTGGCTTCGCTCGAAGTTGTCACTATCGCCAACATGCCTAGTCCTGACAAACCTGATGGAACTAACATCACTTTGCGCGGACTCTCGCAAGCCGGGCTTGCCATGCGCAAGCTGAAGATTGTATCGGGCAGATGGTTTCAGCCAGGTGAGCGAGAGATAGTGGTAGGCAAGAATCTGGCGAAGGTGTATGAAGCTGCGCAGGTAGGCAAGCAGTTGAAATTCGGCAAGGGATCGTGGACCATCGTGGGCATCATGGACGGGGGCGACAGTTCCGTCAACAGCGAGATCTTCGGCGACGGAAACCAGGTTGCATCGGATTTCAATCGCCCCGATACCTACAGTTCGGCGCTCTTACAGGCGACGGACGAAGTTACGGCCGCCGCGTTGAAGAAGTCGCTCGAGAACGACCGGCGTTTAAATGTAACAGTTATGAGCGAGCGCGATTATTACGATGCCCAGACCGTGTCCGCCCGGCCGATCCAATTTCTCGGCTTCTTCGTGTGCATCATCATGGCTATCGGCAGTTGCTTCGCTTCGATGAATACCATGTATGCCGCCGTTGCTCGCAGATCCAAAGAGATTGGAACCCTGCGTATTCTCGGCTTTACCAGAAGCAGCATTCTGTTTAGCTTTTTTCTGGAGTCGTTGATGCTCTCTTTGATCGGTGGCGTGCTCGCTTGTCTTATCGTGCTGCCGCTGAATCGAGTTACTACTACTCTCGGAAATTTTGTGACCTTCAGTGTAAGCAGCTTCGATATCCGCATCGGTCCTGACATCCTGGCGATTGGAATTGTGTTTGCGCTCATACTAGGGGCCATCGGCGGCTTGCTACCCGCTCGTCAGGCGGCTAAGAAGGAGATTTTGACGGCACTTCGCGACGCGTAAGCGCGAACCTATTGTCCATGGAAACCGAACTTAAGGACCTGCGCATAGACCGTTCCGCCAAGCGCTCACAGGAACCGAAGGCGGTTGGTAAGTTAATCGTGATCGCAGTCATCGTGGCACTTGCGGCCATCGGCTCTGTTCTTGCCTACAGCAAGCTGAACGCCGCCACGCCCGTCCACACAGTTCAGGTGCAATCTCCCATGTCGGCGTCCTCAGCCGGGCAACAGGTCATCCTAACCGCAACCGGCTATATCATCGCCGCGCACAAGATCGAAGTTGCCTCCAAAGTCAATGGACGCGTGGCCTGGATCGGTGTTGACAAGGGCGACCATGTTAAGGCCGGTCAGATTCTTGTGCGCCTCGAGGATGACGAATACCGGGCTCAAGTGACCCAGCAGCAGGGCCAGGTCATCAATCTTGAGGCCAAGCTGCAAGAGGATCTGAACGGATCGCGACCTGAGGAAATCGAAAAAGCCCGCTCCGATGTCAGCGAGAGTAAAGCCGATCTGAACGATGCCAAAGCTTCGCTCGATCGGACCCGTCAATTAGCAAGTGAGGGCGTCCTTGCGAAACAGTCCTTAGACGATGCGCAGGCCAAATATGACGGCGACGTTTCTAAGGTCGCGAGCTTGCAGCGAACGCTTGATCTCGCCGTGCTTGGCCCGCGCAAAGAGGAAATTCAGCAGATTAGAGGGCAAATCAAGCAAGCCAAAGGCGCCCTCGACTATGCTCAAAACCAACTCGACAATACGATTATCAGAGCGCCCATCACCGGCACCATTCTCGACCGTAATGTCGAAAAAGGCGAGTTCATTACGACCGGCTTCGTCGGCGACAAAGGCGCGAAGGGCTACATCGTGACTATGGCAGATTTGAACGACTTGCAGGTCGAACTCGACATCAGTCAAAACGATTTTCCCAAGCTTGGGCCGCAGCAGAAAGGCATCATTACGACCGATGCCTATCCCGACCGCAAATATCAAGGGTTTGTCGAGCAGGTTTCGCCCGAAGCCGATCGCGCCAAAGCAACTGTGCAGGTGAAAGTAAAAGTAGAAAAGCCCGACGGCTATCTGCGCCCTGATATGAATGCCACAGTAGCGTTTTACAACGATGCGCCGGCCGAGCCGTCCTCAGTTAAACGGGTCATCGTCATTCCTCAGGCAGCCGTTCAGAACGGCAGTGTCTTTGTGGTTTTAAATGGCCGTGCCCGCAAGCGGAGTATACAAACGAGTGGCAGTTCCGCTACGGGTGTTCTGGTCGACAATGGTTTGATCGGCGGCGAAGATCTGATTGTAGGTCCTCCGGCGAGTCTGAAAGATGGCCAGAAAATAGAAGTAAAGCAGTAACTAAGAGTAGAGGGAAGAGTAAATGAGCGAGACAGTTGTTAAGGCGACCGATCTGAGTAAAGAGTATGTGCGGGACGAGTTCCACGTTTTGGCGCTGGACTCAGCTACTATCGACATCCAACGAGGCGATTTCATTGCGCTGATGGGGCCATCCGGCTCAGGCAAGTCTACGCTGCTCCACCTGATCGCGGCCATGGATAAGCCGACTGAAGGGCAGATTGAGGTACTCGGGGCCAACCTGCGCGAGTTGAGCGACAAGCAGATTGCTCACTGGCGAAACGAGCACATCGGTTTCGTCTTTCAATCCTTCAACCTGATTCCCGTACTCACCGCGTTTGAAAATGTCGAGTTGCCTTTGAAGCTCACGCGCCTGAACAAGAAGGAGCGCATCGAGCACGCGGAGACCGCGCTTAAACTGGTCGGCCTCGGCGACCGGATGAATCACCTGCCGAAACAGTTATCCGGCGGCCAGGAGCAGCGCGTCGCTATCGCCCGGGCCATCGTGACCGATCCCGATCTCATCCTTGCCGACGAGCCTACCGGCAACCTCGATGCCGCCGCTGCCGAAGAAATTCTGACTATCCTGACGCGCCTGAATCGCGAATTTGGAAAGACCATCGTGCTCGTCACGCACGATCCTCACGCCGCCAAGTTTGCCAAAACCGTGCGTCATCTCGAGAAAGGGCAACTGTTGCCTGTCGGCTCGCTGCCTGCCGATTGGGCTGGTACTATGGCTTTGCGAACTTAGTGCCGGAAGTGCCGGACTCCGGTAAACACCATTGCCAGCTTTAGCCGGTCCGCCGCGGCAATCACTTCCTGATCCTTCACCGAGCCGCCCGGCTGAATAACGGCCGTAATGCCGTGCCGTGCCGCTTCTTCCAGGCCATCCGGAAAAGGAAAAAATGCATCTGAGGCGAGCACTGTTCCCTTAAGCGACAACACAGCTCTCATAGCGCCCACTTTCACGCTATCCACCCGGCTCATTTGCCCCGCTCCGACGGAAATCGTCTGCCCCGCCCTTGCATACACGATCGCGTTCGATTTCACGTGCTTCGCCACCCTCCAGGCAAATAGCAGAGCCGTCATCTCCTCTTCGGAGGGATGATGCTTCGTCTTGATCTGAAGATCCGCCGGCGCGAGCTTTGCAAGGTCAGACGTTTGCGCGAGGAACCCGCCTGAAATTGACTTGATCACCAGATCCTGCTCGTTCCCCGGCCGCCCCTTAATCAGACGCAGGCTCTTCTTTTTCGTCAGAACGGCCAGCGCGCTTTGCGAAAAAGCCGGTGCCACGATCGCCTCTGCAAATAGCTTCGAAATCTCCGCCGCGGTTTCTTCATCCACTTCGCGGTTGAACGCAAGCACTCCGCCGAATGCGGAAACAGGATCGGCTTCTAACGCCTTGCGGTATGCGTCCGCTAATTTCGGCTGTTCCGCGCAGCCGCACGGATTCGTGTGTTTGATAATCGCCGAGGCGGGAGCGGCGAACTCTTGCACCAGCTGCCAGGCCGCATCCAGATCCACCAGGTTGTTGTACGAGAGCTCCTTACCACGCAGCTGCTCCGCGCCAGCGATACCCGTCTCCAGATTGCTATAAAGCGCGGCCTGCTGGTGCGGATTTTCTCCATAGCGAAGTACTGCTACCCTTTCGGCCGATATTTGCAAGTGCGCCGGCAACACGGCTTCGACCGCCGCGCCGGTGGCATCGATCTGCATCAGCCGGTTCGAAACCGCCATGTCATACGCGGCTGTATGCAGAAAGGCCCGCTGCGCCAAACTCCAATGCGTTGCCGGGCCCAGAGCGCCTCCCAACTCCGTCATTTCACTCAGTATCGATTCGTATTGGTCCGGTGAGATAACGACCGCGACGTCCTGAAAATTCTTGGCCGCCGCGCGAATCATGGTCGGGCCACCTATGTCGATGTTCTCGAGCAACTCTTCGCGAGCGATACCCGGGCGATTCGCATACTTTTCGAACTGATAAAGATTCACCACCACCATGTCAATCGGCGGGATTCCATGCTCCCCAAGCGAACGCATATGCGCAGGGTTCGAACGCATCGCCAGAATGCCCCCCGCAATACCTGGATGAAGCGTCTTGACGCGCCCGTCCAGCATCTCCGGAAACTGCGTAATCTCCGCCACGTCACCCACGGGAATATCGCTCTCACGGAGCAGCCTCGCCGTACCCCCTGTTGAAATTAGCTCCACGCCCATTTCGTTCAGCCGCTTAGCGAACTCCACAATCCCGGTCTTGTCAGTAACACTCAAGAGCGCGCGTTCAATTCGTGCCATCAACCCTCATTTTTGCAGAGCGTCTCCGCTTTCGACGACAGCTTTAAAATCAGAACTGTGCCTCATATCTGTACTTTGATCCCAGGCGACGGAATCGGCCCTGAAGTAGCGCAGAAAACGATTCGTGCGGTCGAAGCCACCGGCGTTGACATCCGCTGGCAGCGCGTGGAATTGAACGAATCCATCATCCTCGAATCGGGCAAGACGCTGCCCCGCTATGTTCTCGACTCGCTCAACGAAACAAAAGTGGGGTTAAAAGGACCAGTCACTACTCCGGTCGCCGGCGGCTTTCAAAGTGTCAACGTAGCTTTGCGCAAGACGCTCGACCTCTTTGCCAACGTGCGTCCGGTCCGCACCCTGCCTGGCATTAAAACGCGCTTTACAGACGTGCAAATTGATATGGTGATCTTCCGGGAAAATACCGAAGACCTGTACTCCGGCCTCGAACACGAAGTTGTCAAGGATGTTGTCACGAGCCTCAAGGTCATTACGCGCACCGCTTCCGAGCGCATCGCCCAATACGCCTTCAACTACGCGCGCAAGAACAAGCGCAAGCAGGTTACGGCGATTCACAAAGCCAACATTATGAAGCTCGCCGACGGCCTGTTTCTGCGCTGCTGCCGCGAGACGGCTGCTCAGTTCCCGGAAATTCGATACAAAGAGCTGATTGTCGATAACGCCTCCATGCAGCTCGTCATGCGCCCCGAGACATTCGATATTCTACTGCTCCCGAACCTATACGGCGACATCGTCTCCGATCTCGCGGCCGGACTCGTGGGCGGCCTCGGTATTGTGCCCGGCGCTAACCTGGGCGAAACGCACGCGGTATTCGAAGCTGTGCACGGCAGCGCTCCCGATATAGCCGGTCAGGGCAAAGCCAATCCCACCGCGCTAATGCTTTCAGCCGTGATGCTGCTGATCCATCTTGGCGAATCCGAAGCGGCGCGTAAACTGCAGAGCTCCGTCGAAAGCGTCTACGCGGAAGGCAAATATCTCACCGGCGACGTAGGCGGAACTGCCTCCAGTGAGGAATTCACCGAGGCGGTTCTGCGTAAGTTGAAGGGCTGATCAAACCCACGGAGCTAGAAAGTGCGTTCGAGATATAATCCCGACCTAGCAGGGAAGATCATTGCACAAGCTGATTTCGACAATCGCGCTAGTTGCATTTGCGGGCACCTTGTTCGCACAAAGCCCGTTCGTCGGCACATGGAAGCTCGATGCAGCGAAAACAAGATATACGCAGGGTGAGCCGCCTAAAGATGTGGCGCTCGTGATAAATGAGCAAGGCGATAATCTTCAGGTCACCGCTACGGCAACTAACGCGGATGGGTCAACTTCTTCTCTGAAGTACACGGTTCCGCTCAAGGGTGGCGCGGCGCAGGTGCAGGAGGGCCCCTACGACGCCATCAACTCAGAAGCCATCAGCGCCAACGTGCGCGAGAACAGCTTCAGCCAGGATGGCAAAGAGGTATCGTCGCGTCGGATAGTGGTGAGTAAAGACGGCAAAACGATGAGGTCCACTGTGAAGGGCGTCACCGCCACAGGCACGCCCGTCAAAGGGACCGATGTCTTAGAGAAACAGTAGCACGCTTGTGAAAAGCCGATGCTCTGGCTAACCGGCGCGGAGAATCTTTTCACTGCTCGAACGCGTCAGCAAGATCCCGGTCTATCGATTTGGAGCAGGCCATGTTAATCTCGTACTAAAAGGGTCGTATATTATGGCTGCGACGAAGAGCTTGAGAAAAAGCGGCGCAAAATCAGCTTCTCACACCCTGGCAGACTTGCCTAAAGGTCAACGTTGCATTCTGGATCGTCTGGATCTCCCCGAGGATGTCTCGCGGCGTTTGATGGAACTCGGTTTTCTTCCCGGGAACGAGGTGGTACCCGGCCGGCGTGCCCCCGGCGGCGGACCGCGCGTCTTTCGCATCGACGGTTCTGAAGTTGCTTTGCGTCACGAAACTGCTGCGAGGTTGTTCGTCCGGCGTCACCCCGAATCGGATCTAGTCGTGCTTAAATGAGCTCTTGCCACGGCGATGCTCCCAAGGCAGGCCTCTTACCAAACCCTTCGATTCTCCCGCCGGCTCCCCCGACGGATCGTCCGATCATTGTCGCCATCGTCGGACCGCCAAATTCCGGTAAATCCACCCTTTTCAATCGCCTGACTGGTTTGCGCCAAAAGGTGGCTAATTTCCCGGGCGTAACGGTCGAGCACCGTATGGGAAAGGCCAAACTGAAAGACCAGCACGAAGTTTTCCTGGTCGACCTTCCTGGTGTTTACAGCCTCCATCCCCGCGCCGAAGACGAGCAGGTCACGCACGATGTCTTGAAGGGTGAGCGGGCCGATTTTCCGAAGCCGGATGCGGTGATCCTTATCCTCGACTCCACCAACCTCGGCCGCCACCTCATTCTTGCGGCACCCATCCTCGATCTGGGACTTCCGACTTTGATCCTGCTGAACATGGCCGATGACTTGGCGGCTCGCGGGGGCAAAGTCGACATCACCGCCTTATCCGCCGAGCTGGACTGCACGGTAGCCCTTATCAGCGCGACAAAAGGTACTGGTGTCGATCGAATTCAGCAGTTCCTGATCGGCACCGCGGTCCGGCTCAACACGCCCCCGGCCAAAATCGAGCTGCCCGTTCTGCATGATGTTCCCAAGTGCCGGCAATGGGCCGCTAATATCGGCAAGCGCGCCTCCTACAGAGCGCCCGCTCCACCTTTGTGGACCCGGCGTCTGGACTCAATTTTCCTGCATCCTTTCGCAGGACCGCTGATTTTTCTGGCAGTCGTGATGGCCGTCTTCCAAAGTATCTTTTCGTGGGCTAAGCCGGTCATGGATGGTCTCCAGCAATTCGTTGCGACCTCCGGGGTCTGGTTCAACCACGTTCTACCGGATTCGCCGTGGCGCTCGCTTTTCGTCGATGGCGTGTGGAAAGGTGTGGGATCGGTCATTGTGTTCCTGCCTCAGATCCTGCTGCTATTTCTGTTCATCGGAATTTTGGAAGATTCGGGCTATCTCGCCCGCGCGGCTCTGATTGCGGACCGCACCATGGCCAAATTCGGACTGCAAGGCAAATCCTTCATTCCGCTGTTGTCGGCTTACGCTTGCGCGGTTCCCGCGGTGATGGCGACCCGCGTCATCGAAAACAAACGGGACCGCATGGCGACCATCATGATTGCTCCGCTGATGACCTGCTCGGCGCGGCTTCCTGTTTACACGCTACTGATTGCTGCCTTTGTTCCGAATATCCATCTGTTAGGCGACTTTCTATCCCTTCCGGCTGCCACCATGCTCGGCCTCTACATCCTCGGTTTCGTAACGGCGATCTGCATTGCCCGGCTGTTGAAATCGACGATCCTTAAAAGCCGCGACACGAACTTCATACTGGAAATGCCGCCTTACCGGTGGCCAACCTGGCAGTCACTCAGTTTGAGGCTGATAGATCGCAGCAAAGTATTTCTCCACCGCGCCGGAACTGTCATTCTGCTCGTCGCGATTAGCATTTGGATCCTGGCCCATCTACCCCTGGAGCACGGCCATGCTCCTTCGCTCGAGCATAGTTTCGCCGGCACTATTGGCAAAACGATCGAGCCCGCGATCAAACCGCTAGGGTTCAACTGGAAGATAGGAATCGGCTTGATTACCTCGCTCGCCGCACGCGAAGTGATCGTCGGAACCCTCGGGACCATTTACGGCATCGAAGGAGACGTACCATCACAAGGTCTGCAAACGGCCATTCATCAGGATCTGTCCCCGGCGGGAGCGGTCGCGTTGCTGGTGTTTTTCGCCTTTGCCTTGCAGTGTTTTTCGACCTTGGCGGTAGTGAAGCGTGAAACGGGCGGATGGAAATGGCCCGCGTTCCAGTTCTCGTACATGTTGGCCTTGGCGTACGCTGGTTCCTGGTTGGCATTTCACATCACCAACTATTTTCTTCAATGACAGATCTATTGAACGTAGTGATTCTCGGCTCAGGTTGCGCCGGGAATACGGCGGCGATCTATGCCGCGAGAGCGAATCTGCAACCGGTCGTGTTCGAAGGACATGAAGCGGGCGGGCAGCTTTCCATAACCACCGAAGTTGAAAACTTTCCCGGCTTTCCCGAGGGCATCCATGGCCCGGCGTTAGTCGAGAACATGAAGCAGCAGGCCCAACGTTTCGGGGCAATTTACCGGCACGGGCGCGTTGTCAAGGCGAGCCTGCTTGAACATCCTTTCACGCTGGAAGCCGAAGATGGCGAAAAGGTTCAAACTCGCACGCTCATTGTCGCGACGGGCGCTTCGGCCCGGTGGCTGAATTTGCCGAACGAGCAGAAGCTGATTGGTTATGGCGTGAGTTCCTGCGCAACATGCGACGGGTTCTTCTATCGCGATAAGAAAATCATGGTCGTTGGCGGCGGTGATTCCGCCATGGAGGAAGCGAATTTTTTGACTCGCTTCGGCAAAGAAGTCGTATTGGTTCATCGGAGTGAGACATTTCGCGCTTCGCGCATCATGCTCGCTCGCGCCCAGGCAAATCCCAAGATCTCTTTCTTGATGAACACCGTCATCGAAGACATTTACGACGTGAGTAAGGGCGTCGTGACGGGCGTCAAGCTGAAAAACCTGAAGACGGGCCGGGTTTGCGACCGCGAAGTAGACGGATTTTTTGTTGCGATCGGACACATACCGAACACCCAGCCTTTTCATGGGCAGCTCGATCTCGACCCTGATGGCTACTTGATCAGCCATGGCGGCGCGCGAACAAATATTCCCGCTGTTTTTCACGCCGGGGACGTGCAGGACCGTACCTATCGCCAGGCAATTACGGCCTCAGGCGCGGGCTGCATGGCCGCGATCGAAGCAGAACGGTACTTAGAGGCGGTTGGGCACTGATTGGAGATACTGGAACATAATGGCAACCACGGTCAACAGCTTCCTTACTCCGGAACGGTTTGAGCAACTCTATTCCGACGAAAAGCCCAACGTTGAATACTGGTTCGGAGAAGCGATTCAGAAGTCGATGCCAACAGTAGTGCATGGCGCCATGCAGTGGGTCCTTGCGATGCTGCTAGCTCGCCGAGGTTGGAAAGCATCCACAGAGGTGCGCCTCAAAATCTCGAAAGTTGCTCACCCCGTGCCGGACGTTGTCGCCAACAGCACGCCACTACAGGATCCATATCCGACCGAACCGTTTGATCTCTGTGTCGAGATACTCTCTCCCGGTGATAACCTACGCGAAATGTTCATCAAGGCGGCACACTATTTGGACTGGGGAATCCGCTCGGTTTGGATCATTGATCCGAAAAAATCAAGCGCGTACATGATGTCGCTCGAAAATCCGCAACCTGTGCCAGTGGGAATGTCGAGCTGTCTCGTTGCCGGTTCAGGAGAGGAAGAAGTATTTATTCCACTAAGTGAACTTTTCGCCGAAGTAGATAAACAGCTAGGTAAGTGAATTGAAGTTCGCTGACGCAATCAAAGTCGCCAAATCCGTCAGGGTCGAGCACGCCAGAAAGTTCGCGACCCACGTCGTGCCGGAAGTCGTGCGGCCCGCCCGCATCATCTGGAACCAGGCCATCGGGGGGATTTTCATTCTCTTCGCCGTTCTCTTCTTTGGCTACGCCGTAAAGTATTTTCGTGCTTTGCACGCTGGCGCAGGCAATCCAGTAGCACTCGCGTTCTCCACGTTTTTAGGAGCCGTGATGCTTTTCTTCGGCGTCAGCTCGTTTAGCAAAGCGCGCCGCATCTCGCAACGATAGGTCCTTTTGCATCCTCTCGAACAGCCTGGCGAATTTCCGTTCACGCGTGGCATTTACGCCGATATGTACCGGCGCCGCCTTTGGACGATGCGCCAGTACGCCGGTTTCGGTACCGCGGAAGAGAGCAATAAGCGCTACAAGTATCTTCTTTCGCAAGGCACCGCAGGACTGTCAGTTGCCTTCGACCTGCCGACTCAGATGGGCATGGACTCGGACCATCCTCTCGCTGCGGGCGAAGTAGGAAGGGTCGGTGTCGCGATCGATTCGCTGGCCGACATGCAGGTGCTGTTCGAAGGTATTCAGCTCGATCAGGTGAGCACGTCGATGACGATCAATTCGACAGCGGCGATTCTGCTCTGTCTGTACGTCTTGGTCGCCGAGAGCCAGGGCGCCGATCGCCGTAAGCTTTCGGGAACCATTCAAAATGACATCTTGAAGGAATACATCGCGCGCGGTACCTATATATATCCGCCGCGGCCGGCGATGCGTATCATCACCGATCTGTTTGCCTGGGCCGGAAAAGAGATACCCGAATGGAACACGATCTCCATCAGCGGCTATCATATTCGCGAAGCGGGCTCGACTGCAATACAGGAAATTGCCTTCACTCTGGCCAATGCCATCGCCTACATCCAGGCGGCAGTTTCAGCGGGTTTAAAGGTGGAGGAGTTTGCGCCCCGGCTTAGCTTCTTTTTCAACGCGCACAGTAACTTTCTGGAAGAGATTGCGAAATACCGCGCCGCGCGTCGACTGTACGCAAAGATTATGCGCGATCGCTTCGGTGCCAAGTCCGATCGCTCGTGCATGCTCCGCTTCCATGCCCAGACTGGCGGTTCCACCCTCACAGCGCAACAGTCTGAAGTGAACGTCGTGAGAGTGGCGCTGCAAGCCATGGCGGCTGTGCTCGGGGGAACGCAATCGCTGCATACCAACGGACAGGACGAAGCTCTATCCCTTCCGACCGAGAAGTCGGCGCGAGTGGCGCTTCGCACCCAGCAAATCATCGCCTATGAAAGCGGCGTCACGGACGTTCCGGATCCCTTCGGCGGCAGCGAGTACATCGAAAAGCTTACCGATGAGATCGAAGCGCGTGCGAGAGAATACATCGAACACATCGAAATTTTAGGGGGCACATTGGCTGCTATCGAGCGCGGTTATGTGCAGGGCGAAATTCAGAACGCCGCGTACCAGCAGCAACGGGCGGTCGAAGAGGGCCGCCAAATTATAGTCGGCGTAAACAAGTTTGAAACCGACGCGATAGACGCGCCGCATACGTTTCGGATCGATCCACAACTCGAGAAGCAGCAGATCGAAAGACTGCGCGCAGTCCGTGCTTCCCGTTCCGCCTCGGCTGTGAATGCAAGTCTCGACAGTCTCGAAACTGCCGCGCGGGGTACGGAGAATCTACTGCCGGAAATACTCGCCTGTTGTCGTGCTCAGGTGACTGTTGGCGAGATCTCAGACCGGCTGCGCAGCGTCTTCGGTGAATACCGGGAACGCTTCTAAATAACTCGCACACAACGGACTCGCGCCTGTGCGCTTTTAAACTAAGACTTGGAAGTAATCCACGTAATCGGGGCGGGCTTGGCCGGCTGCGAAGCGGCTTTGCAGGCGGCCCAAGTTTCACCCAGGGTCGTCTTGCATGAAATGCGGCCGCACAGTAGAACTCCGGCCCATAAGACCGACCACTTCGGCGAACTCGTCTGTAGCAATTCCTTAAAAAGCGAACAGCTGCATTCTGCTCCCTGGCTGCTGAAACAGGAGATGCGTAGTCTGGGCTCGCTGTTGATGGGCGCCGCCGGCGAGGCGAGAGTTCCCGGCGGCCATGCACTTACAGTGGATCGGGAGGTTTTCTCCGCCGCCATCACCCGCGCGATTGAGCAGCATTCACGGATTGAAATTCGGCGCGGCGAAGTCAGGGAACTCCCGCCCGACGGCATCATTATCATTGCGACAGGGCCGCTTACGAGTGAGACATTCGCGGCCGAAATCAGCCGCATCACGGGATCAGACCGGCTGTTTTTTTACGACAACATCAGCCCGATTGTCGCGGCCGATTCGGTCGATATGTCAATTGCGTTTCGCGCATCGCGCTACGGCAAGTCGCTGGATGGAAGTGACGACTACGTCAACTGCCCTTTCGATAAAGCGCAATACTATACATTCGTGGATGCGCTGCTCGCGGCGGAACACTACGAGCCGCACATCGTGGAAGACAACACCCCGTACTTCGAGGGCTGTCTTCCAATCGAAGAGACTGCCCGGCGGGGGCGTGAGACATTGCGTTTCGGGCCGATGAAGGCGGCAGGGTTGACCGATCCGAGAACCGGACGCTGGCCGTATGCGGCAGTGCAATTACGCCAGGAAAATCAGCGCGCTGATAGCTACAACCTGGTTGGATTTCAGAACCATATGCGTTTTGGAGATCAGGCGCGGGTGTTCCGCTTGATTCCCGGCCTGGAGAATGCGGAGTTTTTACGCCTCGGGCAGATGCACAGAAACACCTACGTCAACTCCCCGGCGCTGCTTAAAAAGACTCTGCAGTTGAAAAGCGAACCGCGCATTTTTTTCGCGGGACAGATCTCAGGTGTGGAGGGTTATGCGGAATCGATCGCAACCGGATTGATCGCTGGGCGGAATGCGGCAGCTCTCGCGAGGGGAGACCGCCCTCGCGTGTTTCCGCGCGAAACGGCGCTCGGCAGCTTGTGCCACTACATCACCGAGGCCGATCCGAAGCATTTCCAACCTGCTAACATCACATTCGATCTGCTGCCTACGCTGGACGAAGAAACAAAACGCAAATTCCGGCACGACAAAAAGGCGCGGCACGCGGAAGTATGCCGCAGAGCAGCCGAGGCATTCGAGGAATTTCTACATGGCACAGATACGCGAGTGTGTTGCGAAATATCTGGCTGAGCTTGCGCGGCGCGGCGCTTCGAAACACACGCTGCGGAACTACGGGTCGGATTTAGAACAGTTCGCGAAATATTTCGAGCCCCCGGGCGAAAGCACGTGTCCGGAACTCGTGCAACTCGATATTGCACTTTTGCGTGAATGGTTAAGCAGTCTATACGATGCTGGGCTTGAAACGGTAAGCGTGCGAAGGAAATTAGCCGCCGTTCGAGCGATGTATAAATTCCTTCTCGGTGAAGGTTTGCTGCAGAGCAACCCCGCCGCGCGATTGCGCACGCCGAAAGTGAAGCAGCGCTTGCCGGAAGTGATGACGGAGGAGAAGATCAACCGGCTGATCGACGCAGTCGAGAGCGGCGGAACCGCGGAGAAGCCCTCGCGCGAGCGTGATCTGGCATTTCTGGAATTGCTTTATGGCTGCGGCATCCGGGTCAGTGAACTCGTGGGGATTAACACGGAAGATTTGGATCTGGAGCAAGGGTGGCTGCTGGTACGGGGCAAGGGTAACAAAGAGCGGGAGGTGCCTGTTGGAGAACAGGCAATCGCGGCGCTTATGCGTTACTTGCCACAGCGTGCGCCGGCGGCCGGTGAACGCGCTCTTTTTCTGAATAGCTCGGGACGGCGATTGAGTGATCGACAAGTCCGGAGGCTCGTGAAGATGTACGCGCTGGCAGTCACAGGCGACTCGACTGTTCATCCCCACAGCTTCCGGCACGCTTACGCCACGCATCTGTTGACGGATGGCGCCGATCTACGGGCCATACAGGAACTGCTCGGCCATGCGCGGCTTTCGACAACTCAGAAGTATACGCAAGTGTCGCTCAAGGATCTGCAGGCCGTTTACGATCGAGCTCACCCGAAAGCCTAGGATTTGACGATACAATCAAGAGATTGCATCCCCGCCAAATGGCGCTACGATAAGTGCCAGTATGGTAGAAGAGCTAAGCGCAGTCGTAGAAGAACTGGGAGGCGAACCCGCATTGGGTCGTTTGCTCCGCACGGAGACAGACCTCGAGGCGGCGATTCGTGAAGGATTTCCGCAGTCCGTGGTAGAAGCCGCAATGGACGGAGGGGAACTCAGTCTGAAGGAACTAGCTACTAGCCTCGATCTCTCATCTCGAAGCCTGCAACGGCGGCGAACGGAAGGTCGGCTCGCCCGGTTTGAATCCGATCGCTTACATCGTTTAGCACGTATCATTGCCCTGGCGAAGCAATATTTGGGAGACAATTCGAAGGCGACGCGCTGGCTCCGCCACTCTAATCGAGCGCTCGGAGGCAAGACCCCGCTCGAGTGCATCGATACCGAGTTAGGAGCGCGCCAGGTTGAAAACGTATTAGGTCGCATCGCTTACGGCGGGGTGAGTTGAGGTGCGTCTATCGTATTCTGCGCCGGCCTTATTCAATTAATTCGCTCGATGGCGAGGGCGCATTTCGATTCGGAGGAAGATGGTCGAGCTCCGGCACCAGAATCGCCTATACCGCCGAGCATTTTTCGCTCGCGATGGTCGAATACTTTATCCATTTGGATGCGGATGACATTCCGGACGACCTTGTGATGGTGCGGGTAGAGGAATGCGTGTCGTAACCTGAATCCGTGCGCATCGGGATCATCATGAACGGCGTCACCGGACGCATGGGTGCGAATCAGCACCTGATGCGATCGATCATGACAATCCGGCAGCAGGGCGGGTTAGCTCTCGCGAATGGCGAGTCCCTGATGCCGGATCCGATTCTGGTGGGGCGCAACGAGCGGAAGCTGGAGAAGCTGGCTGAAGCAGCGGGAGTCGAGCGCTGGAGCACCGACTTAGAAGCTTGTTTGCACAACCAGGATGATGCGATTTACTTCGACGCACAGACCACAGCGCTGCGGGCCGGCAGCGTGCGGCTGGCTCTCGAGGCGGGCAAGCATGTCTATTGCGAGAAACCTTTAAGCACTGATTCAGAGAGCGCGCGTCAGCTCGCTCGCATGGCATCAAGGCGTGGGCTCAAGCATGGTGTGGTGCAAGACAAGCTCTTTCTTCCTGGATTCCGAAAGCTTAAAAGAGTGATAGAAAGCGGCTTCTTTGGACGAATTCTGTCCGTTCGCGGCGAGTTTGGCTACTGGGTTTTCGAAGGCGACTGGCAAGCGGCGCAACGGCCCTCATGGAACTACCGCAAAGAAGACGGTGGCGGCATCATAGCGGACATGTTCTGCCACTGGCAGTATGTTTTGGAAGATCTCTTTGCGCCGGTACGCGCAGTATCGTGCATTGGGGCAACACACATTCCGAGCCGGGCGGACGAGCGCGGCGCGACGTATGACAGCACGGCCGACGATGCGGCTTACGGCACATTCGAGCTCGAAAACGGAATCATTGCTCAGATGAACTCTTCTTGGGCGGTACGAGTGTACCGGGACGATTTATTCGTTCTGCAGGTGGACGGAACGGACGGAAGCGCGGTTGCCGATCTGCGAAGCTGCCGCACGCAACAGCGCGTAAATACGCCGAAGCCCGTGTGGAATCCAGACGTGGCGAATCCAATCGTTTTTCGGGAGCAATGGGCGGAAGTTCCCGAGAACGAAATTTTCGATAACGGCTTCAAAGTGCAGTGGGAGATGTTTCTGCGGCATGTGGTGGAGGACGCGCCTTTCCGGCATGACTTCTGGCAAGGCGCGCGCGGGGTTCAGTTGGCCGAAGCGGGGTTGCAATCATGGCGTGAAAGGCGCTGGGTCGAGATGCCGGCCAAGTGAAAATCGTACTCCCTACTGCCGAGCGGCGCCTGGTCAAGTACGAACTGCAACATCCGGAACCTCGCGACATAATCCGCGGGCCTGCTCCTCGGAGCCGGGTGATTTACGGCGCCGCCCATGTGGTTTGCGATCCGCTGGCCGATGCCTCGCCGGGAGAATCGCCTTGTCTCGATTGGGATGCGACTTTGGCTTACCGGCGTCACCTGTGGTCGCTCGGGCTGGGCGTGGCGGAGGCAATGGATACGGCGCAGCGAGGCAGCGGCCTTGATTGGCCGGCTTCGCAAGACTTGATTCGCCGCTCGCTGGCCGAGTCGCGTGCCGTAGGAGGAACGATTGCCTGCGGCGCGGGTACGGACCATTTGGCGCCTGAACGCGCTAGTAAGGAAACAGTCGCGGAAGCGTACCAAGAGCAATGCGAATTCGTCGAGAGCGAGGGAGGAAGAATTATCTTGATGGCGAGCCGCGCGCTTGCAGCTTGCGCCCGCAACGCCGGCGACTATAGGGAGGCTTACGGCAAGGTTCTTCAGCAAATTTCCAAGCCGGCGATTTTGCACTGGCTCGGTGAGGCGTTCGATCCGTTGCTCGCTCGCTACTGGGGTTCGTGTGATATTGGCGAAGCAATGCAAACGTGCCTGGACATCATTGTCGAGAATCGCTCGAAAATCGACGGCATCAAAGTTTCGCTGCTCGATCCCCAGTACGAGATCACGATGCGCCGGCGGCTCCCACCTGGCGTGCGCATGTATACGGGCGATGATTTTCATTACGACGCCTTGATTGCAGGTGACGAGCAGGGTTACAGTGACGCACTGCTCGGAATCTTCGATCCTCTGGCGGAATTTGCCGCTGCGGCCGTTCGCGCGATTGACGAGGGAAATCTTCCCGGCTTTCCGCGGATACTCGGACCGACCGTCGCGCTCTCTCGCCATCTCTTTCGCAAGCCAACTTACTTCTATAAAACCGGCATTGTGTTTCTCGCTTACCTGAACAGTCATCAGAGCCATTTCAGGATGGTCGGCGGTCAGGAAGGGGCGCGTTCGATGGTACATCTCTCGGAGCTGTTTAGGCTGGCGGATCAGGTCGGACTATTTGTCGATCCCGAACTGGCAATGGGGCGGATGCGACATGTACTTGCTCTGGCAGGAATCGAATGAATCCGGATCTGAATCGGCTCAGCCTGAACCAGATGACAGTACGGAATTTGGGCGTCAGTGAGGTGGTGGAATTGTGTTCGCGGCACGGCATTGGCCACGTCGGCCTGTGGCGCGACCCCGTAGCGCGAACCGGGCTGCAGGAAAGCGCCCGCATTGTGCGCGATGCCGGCTTGCGCATCTCGAGCCTCTGCCGCGGCGGTTTTTTCGCCTTGCGGGAAGCGCGCGACGAGAACCGGCGTGCCGTCGAAGAAGCGGCCGCGCTCGGCACCGATCTTCTTGTGCTGGTCTGTGGCGGAATGGACGGAAACTCCCTGGATAAGGCACGCCAATGCGTGTGCGATGGCATCGCGGAATTGGCGATCTTCGCCAAAGCACACCGCGTCCGCTTGGGGATCGAACCGCTGCACCCAATGTACGCCGCCTCGCGCTCGGTAGTCGTTACGCTCGAGCAGGCGCTTGCGCTCGCAACAGCTCCAAACATCGGAATTGTCATCGACGTGTATCACGTCTGGTGGGACCCGGATCTCTACCGGCAAATCGACAAGGCGCGGCGGCGCATCTTTGGCTTGCACATCTGCGACTGGCTCGACCCGCTACCCGATTTCGTGAACGGCCGGGGCATGATGGGCGATGGCGTTTCAGACATTCGTCGTATCCGGCAAGCAGTGGAGGCGGCGGGCTATTCAGGGCCAATCGAAGTCGAGATCTTCAATGAAAAGATTTGGGCGATGCCGCCGGATAGCGTTATCGACCTCGTTAAACAACGTTGGCGCCAATGCGTATAAGCCGTATCAGGAGTTCCGCCTCCGCGATCGGCGAAATCTCACCGCTTCGCCGCCAGATGATTGCTTGATACTCGTGCGATCAAATCGTCAAGTCTCGATAGGAAAAGCTTCAGGATTGGCGATATATTCGCTCTGTTTATACCGGACGACCAGATGCGCGGGTTCGGCGTCGACGCGGCGCGCTTCAGGTAGTCGTCTATTACTGCGCACAAGGCCGGAGCCGTTTTCGAGACCAGAAATACGCGTTCAACATGCAGGCTATCCAACGTCTCGCAAGACCCGAGGATATCGGGCCCGTAGTCGCTTTCCTCCCATCGGATGATGCACGCTGGATCACCGGCGACACGGTTCCAGTGGACGGCGGCTCAAAACTTTAACCTGGAATGAGAGATCAACTATGACGAACACAACACCCGTACGAAACAAGGCGCTGGTGCTGGAAGCTTTCGATACCCTGTTCAACAAGCGCGATTATGAGACCGCCGCCAGGTTCTGGTCGGAAACCTACATCCAGCACAGCGCGCACATCGAACCAGGTCGCGATGGACTATTCAATTTGGTCCGGGGCGCACCCGAAAGCCTGCGTTATGAACCTCAGCTCATCGTCGCCGAAGGCGACTACGTCATCGTTCATGGACGCTTCTCAGGAACCGGCCGGCCCGTCGCATGGATCGCCGCGGATATCGTCAGGATCGAGAGCGGCCGTCTTGCCGAACACTGGGACGTCCTGCAGGACGAAGCCACCAAAGCCGAATCGAAGAGCGGCCTTCCGATGTTTGGCGACCGATTCACTGCCTGAACCAACGCGTTGATTTATCCCCAAAGGCCTTTTAGTACCGGCCCTGTCACCTATGACGGCCGCGCCGTCTCGTCCTTAAACAGCGTCAAAATGGGTTTATCCGGCCGCACGGCGCTCCTCCAAACGACTTTTGCTTCGTTTTTCAAATGCCTTTGACGGTGTTGAGCAGGCGTTTCCGCCTGGCGTTTGACGGGTATAGCATGGCCTTTTCAACAAGCTGTCATTCCTAGAGCACATTGATGGCTCTGGCCGCGAGGATCGCGATGGTCCCCAGCGAAATAGCGCTTTGAACCATCATCAGGACTTTGGCCCAGCGCGACAAAACGGGCACATCGGTCGGAGAAAATGCGGTGCTGGTGTTGAAAGCTAAGAATAGGTAATCCACAAATCCGGGTTTCCAGGCCTTGTATTCCGGCAGCATGTGCGGCGGCAGAATCATTTGCGGAAACAGAAAGTCTCCCTGAGTATGGAACTGCCGGCGATCTCGGGCGTGGGGTCCGCCTGCATCCAGCCGCCAATACCAGGAAGCAAATACGAGAATATTACTGAGCCAGAGGGCAGTAGCAGCTCGCAGGAGCTCTGTCGGGGACTCGCGCTTCCCTGGCAGGCCGGCAATGAGCATGCCCAAGGACCAGATCATTGCAACGGTTATCACCCCTGCAAGAATCAATCCGAGGATAAAATTGAGCTGAGAGCGCCCAAACCGCCGCGCGGCAACGGTCGGTATCAGTAATAGCGCAACCACCACCAGCAGAAGCCAGTTTGGTCCGGCCGTCAAGCGTTCCGGAAGTGCAAAGTAAAGTCCGGCGGTGGCAAACAGGGCGACAATGGCGGGCCAGCGCGCGGCAACCGTTCTATTTCCTGGTGAAGACACTTCCCGACGAGTGTACGACGGCCCTGCGCTTGAGAAAGCTATGATGGCCAGAGCCAACGCCCTCACATGCTTTTGAAAATCGTCCAAGTGGGTGAGCCTGTTTTGCGCGAAGAGGCCAGGATTCTTACCGCTGAAGAAATCAGAAGCCGCGAGATTCAGAAGCTCATCGAAGACATGCGCGAAACCATGCACAAGGCCCCAGGTGTCGGACTGGCAGCTCCGCAAATCGGGCGCTCTCTCCAGCTAGCAGTTATCGAAGACAAACCCGAATACATGAAAGATGTCGAGGAAAGTTTCTTGCGCGAGCGGGAGAGGCGGCCCGTCCCTTTTCACGCGATTATCAATCCGAAAATTGCCTCGTTGGACGGCGCAGCGGTCGATTTCTTCGAAGGATGTTTGAGTCTGGCCGGCTTTACCGCCATTGTGCCCCGCGCTCGCAAGGTGCGGGTGGACTGTCTCGATGCGAAGGGCAGGCCGAAGGTGATTGAGGCGTCGGGTTGGTACGCGCGCATTCTGCAGCACGAGATCGACCACCTCCGCGGCGGTATCTATATCGACCGGATGCTTTCGCGCAGCTTTATGGGCGTGGAGAATTACAAAGAGCACTGGAAAGAGAAGCGGACGGACGAAGTGATCGCGCTACTCGGAGGCAAATGAGAGCTGCCCGGGAGTCCCATCGCTTGCCCGGATAAATGATTTGAGCTCGGGATAATGCGCGATCAGAGTGTCGGGAGCCGCAGCCGGCTCGCCTTTGAGAATCGAGGCGATCTCCAGCGCGTTGACCACCGCTTTCCCCAGATAGTGATTGTTGGTGACAACATATGTATCCTGCGCGGCATGCTCGACCGCCTTGATGCGATCGACCCACGGATCCAGCTCTTCGGGCGAATAAAGATAGTCATATCGCTCGCCGACATGCTTGTTTTCGGTGAACCACGCTTTGTAATTGCGGCCATGCAAGCGAACGTACCCGACCGGTGAGGTCACGAAGCCGCCGGGTTTAACGGATCTTTTGAAAAGCGGTTGATCGATATTGCACAGGCCTAAGTCAAGCTGGCCAAGCGTCTCCAGAATCCCCGGCTCGCTCCAGCTTGCATGACGCACTTCGAGGACCAGCGGATACTCGCGGAACTTCGCCCGCAGCTCCGCCACGTAGTTGCGGTTTTCTTCGGTGTTGCGAAACGACCAGGGGAACTGAAGCAGCAAAGCCCCCAATCGCGCGGCGTCGGCTAGCGGGATCAAGCCCTCTTTGAATAACTGCTCGTCGTCAACGCTTGCGTTGCGATCATGTGTAAAACCGCGCCACAGCTTGGCGGTGAAGCGGAAGCTGGGATTGCCCTGAACCTGCTCGACCCACGATGCGGCGGTCTTAGATGTTAACGGCCCATAAAAGGAAGTGTTGATCTCGACCGTGTCGAAGTAAGCAGCGAGAAAACTAAGCTCGCGAAAATCGCGCGGTTTTTTTGCAGGATAGACAATTCCGATCCAATCTTTGTACGCCCAACCGGCCGGTCCGATGCGAGTCACGGGGTATTCGGGTCACCCAGTCGATTGCTGATAGCCGTAAGCCACGCGAAACATGGTTGCCTCATCGAAGTGTTTCGTGAAAATCTGGAATCCGATCGGCAGGCCATCGTTCGTTTCGCCGCAGGGCACCGACATACAAGGAACGCCTGCCAGATCCCCTGTCAGCGTGTATACATCGGAAAGATACATGCCCAGCGGATCGTCTATTTTCTCGCCGATCTTAAACGCCGGAAAAGGCGAGACCGGGGCTACAATCGCATCCACTTCCCCGAAAGCCTCGCTGAAGTCTTGCGCGATTAATGTACGTACCTTTTGCGCTTTCAGATAGTATGCGTCGTAATACCCCGCGCTCAGCACGTATGTGCCAAGCATGATGCGACGCTTTACCTCCGCGCCGAAACCGCAGCCACGCGTGTTGCGGTACATGTCAGCAAGGCTTTCGCCATCTTCTCGCGTTGTATAGCGGACGCCGTCGTAACGCGCCAGATTCGAACTCGCTTCAGCCGTCGCGATGATGTAATAACACGACAGAGCGTAGCGCGTATGCGGCAGACTGATCTCGCGCACTTCGCAACCAAGCTTTTCCAATTGCTTAACCGCGGCATGAACCGCGGCACCCGTTTCAGAACCGAGCCCCTCGAAGTATTCTTTCGGAAGCCCGAGTTTCAATCCACGTACCGGCTCGGCCATGATCGCCAGGTAATCGTCGACCGGCGCAAAGGCCGATGTTGAATCCTGATCATCCCTACCGGCAATGACTTTCAGCACTGTCGCAGCGTCCTGCACGTTGCGCGCAAAGGGGCCGACGTGATCGAGTGAGCTGGCAAAAGCAGCGAGACCACAGCGGGATACGCGGCCATATGTAGGTGTTACCCCCACCACACCGCAAAAACTTGCAGGCTGCCGGATCGAACCTCCCGTATCAGAGCCGAGCGAAGCGACTACGCTGCCTTGCGCGACGGCTGCTGCCGAACCGCCGCTCGAACCTCCGGGTACCCGGTCCAACGCTTTCGGATTGTGAACCGGGCCAAACGCCGAGTTTTCGTTCGAAGAGCCCATGGCAAATTCATCGCAGTTGCATTTGCCGATGACGAGCGCGCCTTCTTCTTCCAAACGGATCACGGCTGTGGCGTCATACGGCGGAACATAGTGTTCGAGAATGCGCGAACCGCAGGTCGTGCGCAGCCCCTTCGTGACAATCACGTCCTTAACGGCTACTGGGACCCCGGCCAGCGCGCCCGCATACTCGTCACGCCCGATTAGCCGGTCAACCCGCGCCGCGGTGGCCATCGCGCGCTCAGCCGAAAAGGTAAGAAATGCATTCGTTTCGGGGTTCTCTTTCTCCGCGTGCGCCACGGCGTTCTCCGCCAGTTCCCTGGCGCTGAACCTTTTCTTTTCCAGCCCTTCGCGGATTTCGGAGATGCCGAGCGAAGAGATTTCCTCTTGCTTCATCGCTCGATCACTCTTGGCACCTTGAAATAACCGTTGCCGGTTGCCGCTGCATTTTCGAGCGCCTCTTGATTACTCAAACAGGTGTGCGGCACGTCTTCCCGCAGCGTCGCCGTCTCATCGGCGTCGTACAGAACCTGCGCCATAGGATGAACGCTCTTGGTATCGAGCTCGTTCAACTGCTCGATGTGCGTCAGAATCTCACCCAAATTGTGCGCCATCCGTTTAACTTCTTCATCCGAGAGCCGCAGATTGGCCAGGTCTGCGACATATCGAACCTCATCATCGGTTAGTTTCAAGCAGTAGCTTTCTTTCGCGAGAGTCGATATACCTTCTTTAACACAGGGTCTCGAATGGCATCGGCTTCGTCCAAAACCGCCGGCTCCGAACTCTCCCGGACCTCGGCGCGCGCTGCTTGCCGCCGTGGAATTGCGACGCGGAACTCGATATCCTGCACAATGCCTCTCCCGGTCACTTTGCAAATCCGGTCGATTATCTGGCGGGTCAGGAAATGGAGCTGCCGCTGCCAGATCGCGTCTTCCACCTCAACGACGAGCGTGCTGCGCACGAGCTTCACGCGTGACGTGTGCGCTGCGATGGCTTTCCCTACAGCGGCCGGCCAAATGGCGCGCGCAAGGTCATCGTCCGTAAAAAACCCGTTCGAGAATTTGTTGGTTTTGATGAGCCGTGCAGCGCGTTCCATGATGGCTGATAGTTCCTGAGGTTTAGCAGGATCGCAGCGGGGGAGGAATGCGAACCGGATTTCAGCAACGCACACAGCACAGCCTGATCCGCCGGCCCATGCACGATTGCTTCAGAAGTTTAACACGTCACTCGGGTGATACTGCCCGGGTGGTAAACCGTCTCATAACGATGACGCGCCATGATTTTCCGGCCGCTGCGGCAGCAGTATCGGCCGGTGAATTTACGCCGTACCCAACTCTGCCCGGATCGCGTCGGCTATACGGCTCGTCCACTTCTCGACGTGGTCTTCGGATTCCGCTTCGATCATTACGCGCGCCAGCGGCTCAGTCCCTGAAAATCGCACGAGTACGCGGCCGCTCTCAGCAAACTCGAGCTCGGCAGCTGCGATCTCGGCCTGTACCGTATGCAATTCCGCGAGCGGGCGCTTGTGCTTCACTCGGACGTTGACGAGTTTTTGCGGAAATTTCTTAATGACCTCCATGAGCTCGTCTAAAGATTGCCCGCTTTTGCGCACAATTTCGAGAACACGCAGCGCAGTAAGCAGCCCGTCGCCGGTAGTCGCGTATTCGGAAAAAATAACGTGCCCCGATTGCTCGCCGCCCAGCACTGCGCCGCGCTTTAACATCTCTTCGAGCACATATTTGTCGCCGACCGGTGTCCGCAACATCTGGATGCCGCGGCCTTCGAGAGCCTTCTCGAGACCTAAATTCGACATGACCGTTGCGACGACCACGTCGCCCGTCAGTTTTCCGTCCCGCTTGAGCGATGAACCCGCCAGGAACAATACTGCGTCGCCATCCACCACCTTGCCTGCCGGGGAAACGAACAGCGCGCGGTCGGCGTCGCCATCGAACGCGATTCCCATATCGGCCCCGGTTTCTTTCACACGCTGCTGCAGCTTTTCGAGGTGGAGCGAGCCGCAATCAAGATTGATGTTCCGGCCGTCGGGAGAAGCGCAAATCCAGTCCACCTGCAAGCCCAATCGCTCGAATAATCGAGGCGCGACTTCGGTCGCTGAGCCATTCGCGCAGTCAACAGATACTCGAAACGCAAACTCACCGCTGACCGTCCCAGCCAAGTAATCGGTGTAGACATTGTCGAGCGCAGCGTCTACCAGCAGTTGCTTGGGTTCGGCGAGTTCTCCTCTGTCGAGCCACTCGCCCATCAATTGCTCAAGCTCAATCTCGACCTGATCCGCCAGCTTGTAACCGGAGTGGCTGATCACCTTCAGGCCGTTGTCGTAATACGGATTGTGGGAAGCGGAGATCATTATGCCAGCAACGAAGTGATTCGTGCGCGTGAGATAGGCAACGCCAGGCGTTGTAATGACCCCGGCAAACCGGGCCGTCACGCCTGAGCGCGCCAATCCCCCGGCCACCTGTTCCGCCAGCCAGGGGCCGCTTTCGCGAGTGTCCATGCCGATCACCACTTCAGCGGGGCCTTCCTTTAGCTCCGTAGCGGATGCTCTTCGCGCCCAATTTCCGAGCGCTACTCCTAAGGCATGCGCGGTTCTGGCATCGAGCGGCGGCTCACCGGCTAACCCGCGAATGCCATCGGTTCCGAAGAGCTGTCGTGATACTGTCCCCTGCGAAATGCCCATGCAATGTCTCTATCTTAGCCGTTATAGAGGTGCTTCAAATCAGCCCATCTTCTCGAAGACTGCATCGACTATCGGCATTGGGGGGATTACACTTGAATTGGAAGCGAAGCGCGCCCATTGCGCGTTGACATTGAATCGAGATGAACATCTCCGTCAAGAGCGAATACGCCTTAAAAGCTGTTTTCGACCTGTCTTCCCAGTACTTTGCTCTAGCTCGCGGCGCTAGCATGCCACCCGTGAAGATCGCGGATATCGCCAAAAGGCAGCAGATTCCGCAAAAGTTTTTGGAACTGATTCTGGCCGGATTGAAACAGAGCGGGTTCGTAGACTCCCGGCGGGGAGCTGAAGGCGGCTACCTGCTCGCTCGACCGCCGGATTCCATTACGGTCGGCGATGTTTTGCGAGCAGTCGAAAACTTCAGAACCAGCTCACGGTACGGGAACGACAACCCGTTCGGCGAGATCTGGAACCGGGTCGATTCCGCGATGTCCGATGTCCTGGACAATACCAGCTTCGGCGAGATCGCGCGCACCTGGCAGGAAAAGCATACCGAGTACATTCCCAACTGGGAAATTTGAGAGGGACCTTTGATCTATCAAGACAATTCATTCAGTATTGGCCGGACCCCGCTTATCAAGTTAAACCGGGTCGTCGATGGGGCCAAAGCGACGGTTGTGGCCAAAATCGAGGGGAGAAACCCGGCCTTCTCCGTCAAGTGCCGCATCGGGGCGGCGATGGTCTGGGATGCCGAAGAACGCGGTCTCCTGAAGCCCGGCAAAGAGATAGTGGAGCCAACCAGCGGCAACACGGGTATCGCGCTAGCCTTTGTAGCGGCGGCGCGCGGTTATCCGATCACCCTGGCTATGCCGGAAACCATGTCACTCGAGCGCCGGAAAGTATTGAAAGTTCTGGGCGCGAAGCTGATACTCACCGAGGGCGCGAAGGGGATGAAAGGCGCCATTGCAAAGGCCGAGGAGATTCAAGCCTCCGATCCCGATCACTACTTTCTGCCGCAGCAATTCAGCAATCCGGCGAACCCCAAAATCCATTTCGATACGACTGGCCCGGAGATCTGGGAGGACACCGAGGGCGGTATAGACGTTCTGGTCTCGGGCGTCGGGACCGGCGGCACGATCACCGGCGTTTCACGCTATATCAAGCATGAAAAGAAATGGCCCCTGCTCTCGATCGCGGTTGAGCCGACCGGCAGTCCGGTGATTACGCAAGCCATGAACGGGCAAGAGATCAAACCCGGCCCGCACAAGATTCAGGGATTAGCAGCCGGCTTTATTCCTGAAAATCTGGATCTCTCGATTGTGGACCGTGTCGAGCAAGTGACGAACGAAGAATCAATCGAAATGGCGCGGCGGCTTGCCCGGGAAGAGGGCATTCTCTGCGGAATCTCCTGCGGAGCGGCGGTGGCTGCGGCCGCTCGAATCGCGAGGGAGCCGGAGATGGCGAAAAAAACGATGGTAGTGATTCTGCCGGATGCGAGTGAGCGTTATTTAAGTTCCCCTCTGTTCGAGGGAATGTTCGAATAGGTTTACTTGATTGCTGAATAAATAGGACAGATACTCAGGAAAATTCTTCGGATATCCGCAACCTTTTATCGGCTTTTTGCGTTGTAGTAAGTACATCCCCGTAACGACAGAGCGGGTGCTTACACAGCAAACCCAAGCACCCGTTCCAATTCGACAGTCAAGAGCCGTCCGACCCAAAAGGTTGGGCGGCTTTTGCCGTTTAGGAGGTTCGGTGCTTCTTGGACTTGTGTCCTTTTTGATGGTGTTGATGTTTATGCGTCTTGGCGGTGGCAGATAACGGTGCAATCGCCAGGGCCGAGCAGCAAACCAATGCAGTAAGGAATCGTTTCACGTAAGAAGAGTGTGGCCTGACTCTTACATTCTCAGGCCGCAGTGAATCGCCGACGCGCGGCCCAGCAAAGCGCGGCGGCGAAGGGAATCAGCAGTAGAGAGAAGGTGGAAGGCTCAGGAGTTACATTCGCTTCTACCGTGACATCGACAGTGCCGTCCTTGTAATCGTAGGTGAGCACTAGCTTTTCCAAACCACCATCAATGATGGAACCTTCCACATCGGCGAAAATGCCAGTGAGGCCGGAAGGCGCGTCTATAAGCATGAACGTGTCTCCGGGCGAAGGAGCCGGGCTGGATGGGAGGAAATTCAGCGTGCCATTGAGTGAGGCATAACCCACATCCATAGCCTCGGTTCCAAAGACCACGTCGAGAATGCCATCTTTCGTCTGCTCGTAGCCGGTGAATCCGGGCGGCGTTGAGCCCGAGCCAACAACCAGCGAGGCGCCGAGGGGTCCTGTAGTATGAATAACCAAGGAGCTTTGATTATCTAATTCGTGCACCTGCGAGGATCCGCTAATAAACCTCACGCCACCATAATTGATAAATTTCGCAGCGCCGACACTGCCGTCAAGTACCGTCAAGCCCACTTGTTGAACATTTGTTAATGTGCCTGTGACACCCAAGCCACCTGGTCCGTCGTCGCCAATCAGTCCTCCTCCCACAAAGTTCCCGTGAACAATCATGGTGGCGTTCCGGCCGATTGTTAAGGGGAAGCCGACGCTCAAAGTGCCGCCAATTGGCGTGATGTTGGTGGTTATTCCATTCTCCAGAGTGAGGCTTCCGTGTATCGACGTGAGATGTGCAAATGCGTTTTGCGAACCGGCATTGATGGCGCCGTAGACTGACCACGAACTGCCGGATGGAATATCAGTAACACCTCCGGGTTGTGCAGTGAGTGTCACAAGCGTGCCGCCGCCTATGTTAAGAGTGCCCTGGTTTACTAATTTGCCAATCGTGGTGGTCGGTCCCGTCCCCTCCTGGCCACCTGAAACAAAATCACCCAGGAGCAGGTTGCCTTGATTGAGCAGTGTACCGCCCACATTGAAAAGGTTCGAGCCAGAGTTTAAGGGAGAAGCAAGCAGCGCGCCGCCGGTGTTGGTCAGGTTGCCGCCGACGAGCAGATTTCCTTGAGAATAAATATTGCCGGCATTGGCGAGATTTCCGGATACCGTGATCGGACCAGAGAACGGAGTAAAGCCAGAGAACGGCTTTGGCCCCACACTCCCGCTTGATCCGACGGTCATGTTTTTGCCGACGGTGAGCGGGGCATCGGCGTATGGTCCCTCCAGTATTGAGCTCCCGGCTGTTCCGCCCAGCGTGAAGGAGGCGATTGCAGGGTTGAAATCCAGGGTTACATCGTCGGCTCCAGTATTGATGGTGACATCAGCGTTCGAGGCGCCGGCGCTGCCGGGAACCACTGCCGGTGTCCAGTTCGACGCCGTACTCCAGTTGCCAGTACCGCCGTTCCAGGTCGAGAGTGTATCTCCGAAGGTCAGCAATGGGAAGAAAAGAAGAATCACAGAAGTTATCGCACTGAGATTTGGCTCAGACATGGTGGACACCTCCGACCAGGAGCTAGGTGCCGCAACTCTACTTCAGATCAGGTGAGATAACAAGCTGTTGAAGTTACCAGCTACCGAACGACGATTACGTCTAGTTCTGCGTCAGCCTAATGTTCCCAAGCCAAGGTGCCGATGGATCCGGTATGAAGCGCCTTGAAAATCATCCCTCCCTAGACCTGCTTGAGCTGTATTTTCTGAACCGTGTGAATCAGACCGAGGAACAGGAGGTCGAAGAGCATCTGCTCGTGTGCGATCAGTGCAGATCCATGGCAACTGCCCTGGAACACGAAATCAACCTCATAAAGTCAACTCTGGGATCTCTACCGCCTATAACCCAAATGGCGGTTGCGGGCTGAGGATTTTGGTAGCGCTAAGGGGAATCGAACCCCTATTTAAGCCTTGAGAGGGCTCTGTCCTAACCGTTAGACGATAGCGCCGAATCGAAGCGATAGACCTCTTCAGTATAACTGGCTACCGGACGCGCCGATTCGCCGAATTCTCCAGGTTTCAGCTGTTTTTAAAGGGCTAGCGGCATCGGCAAGGCGCTCTTGGCTAGCGCCTTGGCTATCAAACAAACGGCTCCGGGTTCGCTAACAGCCTTGGCCACCGACGTCTCAAGAATTAGCATGCTGCGGGCCCGCTCGAGCATTTTTTTCTCTCTGAAGGATAGGGGTTTCGCCATTTGAATGACCACCAGCGCTTTAAATACTTCCGCTATTTCGAGTAGGCTGCCCCCCTTCATGCGCTCTGAGTTCTCTTTAAAGCGGTCCTTCCAATCCAGGGCGCAACAGGGCCGTCCGGCGGCCAGATATGTCAAAACGCGGTTGATTTCGCTGCATTTGGTGACTTTGCGTAGCCCCAAATCGCTTACATGGGAGAACGGCACCATGACGGTCATACTCGTTGGCGCAAGGCGCAAGAGATAAAAGCGCTCTTGCTGGGTGCCAAAGGAACGGGAACTGATGTTTTCGATCGTTCCAACGCCGTGGTTCGGATAAACCACTTTCTCACCGACCTGGAAGGTCATTCGGGGACCCCTTTTCTTGTTTTAGTAATTCAGTTCAACTAAAAACAGCCCAAGGGCATGTTAAACCTCCATTAAGGTTTCGTCAACAAAAAAGTTTAGCCTCCACACCCGAAGGGGTAGTGTATAGGTCGGCGACCATTAAAGCTTTGGCTGGCAACGCGAATCAAATAGAAGGCACCTGTAAGAAGTGCTGTGCCTCGCCCGTCGCCCGAACAGGGTTCACAGTTACCAAAGCAGGTGCTAATTCTCAGCCTAAAGAATATTCGCGGACCAGTTCTCCAGTATTGACTTTACCTTTTGACAGAACTGGTCCGCCAATGCGCCGTCGATCAGCCGGTGATCGAAGGTAAGGGCAAGATGGGCCTGCGAACGGATGGCTATGGCGTCGCCGTCGATCACTGCGGGGACTTTCTCGACGGCGCCGACACCCAGAATAGCGACTTGGGGCTGATTGATTACGGGCGTCGCGAAAATGCTGCCGAAGCTACCGAAATTGGTGATCGAAAACGTTCCACCCTGCACTTCCTCAGGCTTCAACTGCCGCGAACGTGCGCGAGTCGCCAGATCGACGATTGAGCGCTGTAATCCCGACACATTCTTCTCGTCAGCGTTGCGAATAACCGGGACGATCAACCCGCCTTCGAGCGCAACGGCGATCCCGATGTTGATATCGCGGTAATAGACGATGTTCTTTCCGTCGATGGATGCGTTGAAGATCGGGAAAGCTCGCAAAACTTCAGCCGCCGCCGCAGTCACGAACGGCAGGAAGGTCAAAGAGAAGCCGTTGCGTGCCTGAAATTCCGCCTTGGACTTGTCGCGGAGCTTCGCGATTTTCGTCATGTCGACACGGTGCACGGTAGTCACGTGGGCGGACGTGCGCTTGCTCATCACCATGTGCTCCGCGATCTTCTGCCGCATGGTGCTCATGGGCTCGGTTCGGACCTTGGCAGATTCCGCCAGGGGCATAGGTTGCGGTGGGGGTGGTGCGTTCGCTGCCGGCTGACTTGCCGGCGCGGCGGGTTGCTGCGCGGGGTGAGCGGAAGCCTGCGGCGAAGCGGCTGCCAAGCTCTTGGCCCCCTGCGATGACATATAAGCTTCTACATCCTGCTTGGTGATGCGCCCGCCAGCGCCGGATCCCCTTACCTGGCCCAAATCGATGTTGTATTCCCGAGCCATTTTGCGCACCAAGGGCGAGAGCGGCCCCTGATCTTCATTGCCATCCGGTTGCGCTACAACGGAGGGCGGCGGGGGAGGCGCGGTCTGCTGTGCAGGTTGCGAAGCAGTCTGCTGCGCTGACGGCTGCGGTTCGATCGGATAAGGGCCAGCGGCTGCGGGGGCTGGCATAGGCGGCGGAGGCGGTGGGGCCGCCTGCTGGCCATACGTGCGGTTTTCCGGGGCGGCTGCCGAGGGTCCAACGTCCGTGCCCGGGGGTGTAGAAACGGCCGGTTTAGGCTCCTCTTTGGGAGCCGCCGGAGCAGTTGCGGAAGCCGCTTGTGAAGCGCTATCCCCGATCCGAGCTACGATCGAGTTGATCGCAACCGTAGTACCTTCCTGAACGAGCACCTCGCTCAAAACGCCCGCGGCGGGAGCGGGAATCTCGGTATCCACCTTGTCAGTCGATATCTCGAATAGTGGCTCGTCCCGCTCCACCTTTTCGCCCGGTTTCTTGAGCCATCGCGTGAGCGTGCCCTCCGTGATGCTTTCGCCCATCTGGGGCATTACGACGTCAATCATCGAATCTCCTGGACTCCTGCTGATAGCCAAACGTTTTTGCGAACGAATCCGCGATGGTATTAACCATTGCCGCGCGCGAAATTGTCGACCCGATTGAGCGAAGCGAACATACTGGCTTCGTTAGGCCGCAAGGAACAATATATTTGAAATAGCTGAGATCGGTATCACAATTGAGTGCGAAGCCATGCGATGTGATCCAGCGGCTGATGTGAATCCCGATCGCAGCTATCTTGGCTCCGTTCACCCAAACACCTTCGTATCCACGCTGCGGTATGCGCTCCGCTGCTACACCCACCGCTCCCAATGCATCAATCAGCGCCTGTTCCACGCCTTGGAAATAGGCCCGCACATCGCGTTTCCATTCTCGCAAGTCCAGTATCGGATAACCGACGATCTGCCCTGGACCATGATAGGTGACATCGCCACCGCGATCGGTCTCATGGAATGCAATGCCGGATCGCTCCAGAATTTCGCGGCTGGCAAGCACGTTCTGCTCTTTGCCATTCCGCCCCATGGTCACCACATGCGGATGCTCCACAAACAGCAGCGTGTCGTAGCCTTCCCCGCGCTTGCGCTGCTCCACTAAGATTTGTTGCCGCGCAAAAGCTTCTTCATACCGCAGATAGCCTAAATCGAGCACGGCGAGCGATCTTAACTGGGGACGCCCTCGCACCTCGATGGCAGGATGCCGGTCGGCTTCAGATGTTAATTGCGAGACCGTAGACGTTGTTGAAAGCCTCACCGATTGCTTCGTAAATGGTCGGATGCGCGTGGATGGTCGACATCATGCTCTCGACAGTCGCCTCGGCTTCCATGGCGGTCACTGCTTCCGAGATCAATTCGAAAGCTTCGGGCCCGATGATATGCACCCCGAGGATCTCTCCTAAGGTTTCCTCCGCGATGACCTTAACGAAGCCCTCATGCTTGTCGAGAATCGTTGCTTTGCTATTGCCGGCAAACGGAAACTTGCCGACCTTCACCTTGAATCCCTGTGCGCGCGCCTGCGCCTCGCTCAGCCCGACACTTCCGATACCTGGGTCCGTATACGTCGCGCCGGGAATGCGGTTGCGATTGATTGGTCGAACCGGCTTACCCGCAATAGCGCCTACCGCGACCATGCCTTCTGCCGTCGCTACGTGCGCCAGTTGCGGCATGCCTGCGACAATATCGCCGATGGCATAGAGATTGGGCTCGCCCGTTCGTTGATACGGATCAACTTTCACGAAGCCCCGATCAAGCTCCGCGCGGGTGTTCTCGAGACCGGTATTTTCAGTATTAGGCTTACGGCCGACCGCGATCAGGAGTTTATCGAACTCCATCTCCTCCTTGTTGCCGTTGGCAAGAGTTGCCGTCAGGCTGACGCTGTTCGCGTTTTTGCGGATGTTCTCCGCCTTGGCACCTACTTCGACGCGAATGCCAGACTTCTTGAAATGTTTTTCCAACTCTTTGGAGATCTCTTCGTCCTCGACCGGCACGAGTCTGGGCAGCATTTCGAGGATGGTCACCTTCGATCCAAAGCGGTTGAAGATCGAAGCGAATTCGACACCGACCGCCCCCGCTCCGATGATCCCGATCGTCTTCGGCACCTCCGGAAGGTCAAGGATTTCAATGTTCGTCAGAATCAAATTCTGATCGGGCTGCAGGCCGGGAAGCATGCGCGCTTCCGAGCCGGTCGCTAGAATGATGTTCTTGGCTTCGATAGCTTGGGTACCTTTGTCGCCCTTTACCTCGATTTTGCCGCCACCCAGCAAGCGCGCGTTGCCCTTTACGACATCCACTTTGTTTTTACGCATCAGAAACTCGATGCCTTTAGAATGCTTGCTGACGATCTTGTTCTTGCGTTGCAGGACCTGGCCATAATTCAGCCGCGGATCTTTGCATTCGATGCCTTGAGCGGCCGGATCCTTGAAATAGTCCCAAACGTCGGCGGTGTGCAACAGGGATTTCGTAGGGATGCAACCGACCAGCAGGCATGTTCCGCCCAGACGCGGTTGCCGCTCGATCATAGCGGTTTTCAAGCCATATTGACCGGCGCGCACGGCTGCGGAATATCCACCCGGACCGCTGCCAATGACGGCTACATCGTAAGTCATTTTCGACTCAAGTGTAGCATTCGAGCCTTATTTTACAGGCACTTCGGAGATAAGGGGGAGCAGGGGCGAGGGATGAGAAAGGAGGCTGAAGCCTCCTGCGGGCTCAAGCCCGCCCTCCCATTGAAGCTCGGAGGGATTTGAGGGAACGAAGCCAGTCTCAGCTAACAAATTTGAGGGAACGAAGCCAGTTAATTCATCGTGATCCTCTTCTTCGAATTCGAAGACTTGGACGTGAGAAGAGTCGGAGTTCGTTTGTTGAGGAACGAAGCCACGGGTTTTTTGTAGAGCTCGCAAGGCGGTGAGGGATTTGTGGAAGGAGCGCTCGGCTGAGGCCATAGAGCGTTGGATCAGAGTCATTAAGCCGTTGTTGCACCAGTCGTCGAGATTTTCGGGTTGAAAGGCGCGGGCTTCGAGTGCGCGGAAGCGGCGCATGCGCCAGAAGTGCTGGGCGAGCTCGTCGACCAGGATTTCTTCAGTGGTATTGGCGGGCTGGTGCTCGCTGCGAAGGGTGGCGCGGAGGTGATCGAACTCGGCGGGGTCTTCATCGGGCAGGATGAGCTGCTTGGAGTAGAGACCATGCTGGAAGGAGTTCTGAGAAGAACGCAATTTTCCAATGGCGCTTTTCGGTCCGGTACTGTGTTGAGCATTGGCGCGATTTGTTTCCGCGCGGCAAGTTTTTGCGGGCTCGGCGGCCTGGGTGGGGGTCTGAATGGAAGACATGTGGATGGTAAAACCTGCCCGAAAATAGCAGGTGGGAGAAAGCGTTCCGCGGCGCAGAGGAACTAAATCGGGCGCAAGTCACTCGATTCACTCAGAAAAGTTTTTCTGTGGAAATGGTGACGTGCTCGCTGAGACTCGCCTGGGCGGTGGCGCAGCGGGGACCGACCAAGTAGACGTGACGCTTTATGGTCAGGCACACATGGAGCAGATGATCACTGGCATTCGCAGCATCGAGGAGGGCATTGCTCTGCCAATACACCGACGTTCCCGAAGTTTGTGCTATAAAAAGTGCTACAAAGAAAAGCATCGTTGACGGCCATGGTTCCCGCAGCAAACACGCGTACCTAGGTAGGGGCATATGTTGAGACGCGAATTTATTGCATTGCTTCCAGTAAGCGCCTCGGCCGCGCAATCGCAACGCGCACCGGCGGACGAGGTGTTGAAAAAACTCCTGGCGGGCAACGAGCGCTTTGTTACGGGGCGCGCCGCGAATCCGCGCCAGAGTCCGGCCGACTTTTCAAAGCTGGCATCCGGACAGGCGCCGAATGCAGTAGTTGTTGGTTGCGCGGACTCGCGTGTGCCTCCTGAGATTCTATTCGATCAAGGCGTGGGCGATCTGTTCGTAATCCGGGTGGCGGGAAATATCGTTAGCGGAGCAGGGCCCATCGTAAAGGGAAGCATTGCTTACGCCGTGGTGGTATTAGGGGCGTCGCTGGTGATGGTACTGGGCCACAGTGAATGCGGCGCGGTGAAAGCGGCGCTTGAAAGCAAGCAGCAGGAACTTCCTGCGTCGATCCGTGATTTGGTCGGCTTGGTTGATACAGGCAAGGAACGGGACCTGGACCGGGCAATTGCGGCGAATGTACGTTCCGGCGTTGTGAGACTGAAAACGCTGGAACCGACAATCAGCCGCTACGTCGAGACGAAACGGCTCAAGGTGGTCGGCGCGGTTTATGACCTTGCGAGCGGCAAAGTCACCGTGATTGCCTGACTGCTGGGACAAGATAGCCAACATCGTCTACGAAGGCGAGGTATGGGCTGCTGTTCCGAGGCGTGACGGTGAAGGCCCAAGATTTGCTCGATGCAGGATGCGATGCCTCGTCCTCCCACCAACACGTCGATACCGACTTCATGCTGATTAGAAAGGGCACCTGCCGCACTACGCGCATGTCGGAAGCTGGTCGACCTCGTTCGCGAATCGTGTCTTGTTCGTCTTTCGCCTCGCTAAAGTGCGCTGGCTCATCCGCCCGACTAGGCTTTATTGGCTCGGCGGCCGGGCAGCGGTCTGATTGGGAGACATGTGTAGGGTAAACCTGCCCGGAAAGTAACAGGCCGGGGAGGCGTTCTGCGCTGCAGAGATACTAAATCGAGCGCAAGTCATTCTATGTAGTAAGAAAATCTTCTGTGGAAGTGGGGAACAAGGTTCTTCTAAGCCGGACGCTCTGGCGCGCGGCAAGGACACTTTGTCCGCGGTAGCGAGACTCATCTCGGTGCCTGCGAGCTTCCGCGGCCATGCCTTGGCCCACCGATAGCATCGTGATCCAATCGCAATCCAGAAACGAGTTTGTTTAAATCCTCAGACATGCCGTCCAAAATGAATGCGTTCGCTTCAGCGGAGCGTATAATCCAGGTCATGAAGACACTTGCGCTCGGATTGGTTCTTGGAGGATTGCTGTTCGTAGGCCGTGTTTCTTTCGGACAGAACCCCGTGGAAGATATCTCGTCGGAACGTCACCCCAACCTGGCCGCTGCTCAGCATTTGATTCGTGAGGCTTACGACAGGATTGGTGTGGCGCAGAAGGACAACAAATACGACATGCAAGGTCACGCTACACGGGCGAAGGAGTTGCTGGGTCAAGCTGCACAAGAACTGAAACTCGCGGCCGGGGAGGCAAACGAAAATCACAAGTAACTGTTAAAGCTTGCGAATCTGCCCTATGGGAACCAATCAGGGCTGTTCGTCTAGTTGCTTGAGGGATTTCCCCGTCCTTAGTTTCCATGCCGCAAGAAGATCAGCAAATCTTAAATTTGCTTTGGTGATTCACAATATCAATATGTGACGATGGTGGTCATTCGAAAGCCTCGGGCTTTCCGGCGGGGCAGGTACTTCAGAGGCTTTGATACTGTTTCCGTCACTCACTCAGTGAGTGCCTTGGCGAGCGTGCCGGGAATCGCGAGCGTCTGCCTAAGTTCCGACGGCAGGCCATGGCGATTGCCCAGGAACTCGGGAGCGTTGTAACTGATCCAAACTCTGCCTTCCAGATCCTCCCAAACGAGAATTTTCAGAGGCAAATCGATTGCGATCGTGGGGGCTGCAATCATCAGGGGCGTTCCTGCTTTAGGATTGCCAAACACGATCAGTTTGGTGTTCGGCATCGATAGCCCGACACTTTCTGCCTCCCGGCTGTGATCGATCACGGCGAAGGTCTTGACTCCTTTCGATGCAAGCAGCTCGCTAAGCCGGGCAACCGTTTCGTCTACCGAATGACTGGCCCCAACTGTTACGATTCCATTCTGGGTTTTTGTACTCTGTGCTGATTCCACTGGACTTATATTAGTCCCGAAACTGCGCGCCGGAAGCGCACGTCCGTTCGTATCATGAAAGAGAGGATATGCGTTCGCTTCTCTTAATCGCAGCTCTCGCCTGCGCTACTGGCGTGCCTCTGGCCGGACAAGCCGATGACACGCCGCATGTAAGCAAAAAGCAGCCCCCGCCTGGTACGCTACATAGCGTTTCGATCAAAGGCAACCAGCTCTATTCCTCGGGGGATCTTGTTGAGGAGAGCGGGCTCAAGCCAGGGGCGCGCGTCGACCCGGCGGTTATCGAGCAGGCCAGACAGAAGCTGCAAGCGACCGAGCTGTTCAATAATGTCGCTTTCGAATACCGCACAAGTCCGGGCACGGTTCCGGCCTATGACGTCACGTTCCAGGTGGCCGAAAACCAGCAGATCTTCCCCACTCGTTTCGAGAGATTCGGGATTTCGGCCGACGCGCTGCGCACTTGTCTTCGGGATCACGTAAAACTCTATTCGGACCGGATACCAGGCACCGAAGGCGTTCTCCGCCGCTATGAGGCGGCCATCGAGCAGTGCGCGGCGCAATCGGGCGCGCCCGCTAAGGTCAGAGCGGCTATATCGAACGAGGATCCGCAGCAACTGACGGTGCTCTTCACTCCCGACAAGCCCGCGCCGACCATTTCTCAGGTCATCGTCTCGGGCAACCAGGCCATCGATACCGGAACTATCTTGCGGGCGGTAAATTCGGTTGCGATCGGCTCACCGCTTTCCGATACGCGCTTGAAATTGATTCTCGATGGCGCTATCCGGCCCCTCTATGCAGCCAAAGGATACGCCGCGGTCAGCTTCCCAAAGGTCGAGACCGAACCGGCCAAGACCAATCTCGGGGTGATCGTCAAAGTAGAAATCAGGGATGGTCCAGCCTTCAAGTTCGGCTCGATTCGCTTTCGCGGCAACGGCCTCGACGAGGATGAGATTCGTTCTACCATCCCTTTCAAGTCGGGACAGGCTTTCAACAGCGAACAGGTTGACAATTTCCGGCTGGACCTGCAGCGTAGGATGCGCCGTCGCGGGCTACTGGATGCGAGCGTCACGACGGAATCCGAGCCTGATGACAGCAAGCGGGCCGTCAACGTGATTTACAACGTGACGCCGGGTGCAATCTACAATTTCCAGACTCTCGATATTGAGGGACTCGATGTAACCAGCGAGCCGGTTGTGGCCAGACTTTGGGGTGAAAAGCAAGGGCATCCGTTCAACCCCGATTATCCGGACTTCTTCCTGAAGCGAGTTCAGCAGCAGGGTCTGTTTGACAATCTAGCCGATGCGCGCTCCGATTACAGCGCGGATGCTTCCACGCACAACGTCACGGTGCACCTCTATTTCAAAGGCGGCGAGTCAGCCAAGGAGCAGGAACGCAAGAAGAAGGAAGCGGAGGAGAAGCGCCAGAGTGATGGCAGCTGGAGTCCCTGGTAACTAGCACCGGCTCAAGTTGACGGACCGGTTCGCCAGGTGCATCAGAGTTGACGTATCTTGAAAGAACACGTGACAGCAGAGCAGAAGATCTTCTTAGCCGATGTCGTTACTGTCTCAGAACAGATCATGCATGGCACGCCGTGCTTCACAGGTACGCGTGTGCCGGTGCAAAACTCTGCTCGACTATCTTGAAGGCGGAGAAACGATCGAACAGTTCTTCACGGATTACCCCAGAGTCAAGCGTGAGCAGGCAATTCAGTTCCTTGAGCTAGGCAAGGATCAGTTGCTGCTATGCGTATCCTCTTAGACGAGTGTGTTACGCATGTCCCATAATTAAGTTCTCAACCGTGGTTTAGCCTCTTCACAATCTCCTCGGTGTCATAGACACAGCCGCCCCAGATTCCGCCGCTCGCCTGTTGCAGTGCCGCCCAGAGCCTCGTGTCCGCAGGCAACAGCGGATCGGGCCGCAAATCCTCTCGTGGCTGGCGATCGAGCAGATGCTGATGTCCTTCTTCTGGGGAAAACGTCTCGCCGGCTTCTCCGATGAAGTTCACGTGCCCTTCCAAGTTGTTGCGATCGACGACGATTTCGATAAGGTCGCCATCCCGCAGCTTTCCTACGGGTCCGCCAGCCAGCGCCTCCGGAGAAATGTGCCCGATGCAGGCTCCGGTCGAGACGCCACTGAACCGCGCGTCCGTTATCACAGCGACGTGCCTGCCGAACGGCAAGTGTTTCAGCGCCGACGTGATCTGATACGTCTCTTCCATACCGGAGCCCATCGGCCCGCGGCAAATCAGCACGATCACATCGCCTTCGCGGATCTCTTGCGATTTGATGGCAGTGATTGCGTCGTGCTCGGTGATGAAGACGCGGGCAGGTCCGCGCATCCGGTACACGCCATCCGCATCCACCACGCTCGGATCGATAGAGGTGCTCTTCACGACGGAGCCCTCGGGTGCTATATTGCCGTGCGGAAAACAAACAGTAGAAGTCATTCCACGCGAGCGCGCCCTGTCTGGCGCGAGAATTACGTCGTCCGGATTGATTCCATCCAGCTCTCTCAATCGTTCGCGCAAACGAGTTCTGCGCTCCGATTCCTGCCACCAGTCGAGCATTACATTCAGCTTTTCTCCAGAGGCGGTCAGCGCGCTGGTATTCAGCAGTCCGGCCGCGCGCAGATGGAGCATCACCTCCGGGACACCGCCTGCCAGGAAAACTTGCACGGTCGGATGATTGCGCGGACCGTTTGGCAGCGCGTCTACCAACCTGGGGACGCTGCGGTTGAGTCGATTCCAGTCGGCTACAGTGGGCCGCGGCAGGCCTGCGGCATGCGCGATGGCCGGTATGTGGAGCAGCAAATTCGTTGAGCCGCCGAAAGCCGCGTGTAGGATCATCGCGTTCTCGATCGCGCTCGGCGTCAGAATGTCGCGCGTTCGCAGCCCGAGCTCTGTCATGCGCAGTAAGGCACGCGCTGTCCGCCGCGCCATGTCCAACCACACGGCTTGTCCCGAAGGGGCCAGCGCCGAATGCGTCAAACTGAGCCCGAGCGCTTCTCCCACCACTTGCGAAGTGGCCGCGGTGCCTAAGAACTGACAGCCGCCACCCGGCGAGGCGCATGCCCGGCAACCCGCCAGCGCCGCTTCTTCGAGCGAGATCTTCTGGTGAGCAAAGCGCGCGCCGATGCTCTGTACTTTGCCTGCATCTTCGCCGTGCTCCGGCATCAGGGTTACGCCGCCCGGGATCAGAGCGCAAGCGGAATCGGGCGTGCCTGAGAGCGCCATCATCATGGCGGGCAAACCCTTGTCGCACGTAGCCACTCCGATCACACCTGAGCGGGTTGGCAAAGACCGGATCAGCCTACGCAAAACCATCGCGGCGTCGTTCCGGTAAGGAAGGGAGTCGAACATGCCGGGCGTGCCTTGCGTTCGTCCATCGCAAGGGTCCGTGCATGCTCCAGCGAACGGAATTGCCGAAAGCATTTTCAACTCGCGGGCCGCTTCTGCGACCAGCAATCCCACTTCCCAGTGCCCGGTGTGAAACCCAAGCGCGATCGGCTGGCCGTCCGGCGCGCGAACGCCGCCATGCGTGCTCAGGATCAGGACCTGTTTGCCGCCGAGCGCTCCCGGCGCCCAGCCCATACCGGCGTTTTGCGTCAGGCCAAACAGATTTCCCGAAGGCTGCTCAATCAGCATCTCGGGGGTAAGCGGCAGCGCTCCTTGCGGGCCCCGCGCGTGAGTCCGAACAGCATAAATCTCTTGATCGCCGGAATCGATAATACTTGTAAGATTCATTTGAATGAAGACAGCTGTGTATCCGGGGTCATTCGATCCCTTGACGAACGGTCATCTTGACCTAATCGATCGCGGCTCGCGGCTCTTCGATCACCTCATAGTAGCGGTCCTCAGAAACACCCATAAGCAGCCGCTTTTCTCGGTCGAAGAACGCCTTGCCATGCTGCGCGAGATCGCGAGACCGCTCGCCAACGTCGAAGTGGATTCGTTCGATGGTCTCCTGGTCGACTATGCCTCGCAGCGCAACGCCAGCGCGATCCTGCGCGGCATCCGAGCTATTTCCGACTATGAGACTGAGCTGCAGATGGCGCACATCAACCGCCGTTTGCGGCCACAAACCGAGACTATCTTTCTGCTTGCCAGCGAGGAGTATTCGTTCATCAGCTCCCGTATGATCAAGGAGATTATCACGCTGGGCGGCGATGTCGCGCAGTTTGTGCCCGAGCCCGTAATGCGCTGCTTGCGGGCGAAGCTTCCGTAAAAACGTTAAAGTGAAAGTTACAACCATGCAAGCTATCGCTGAAATTGCCGAGCGCATCTCAACCATTAGCGTTTCCTCCACTATGAAGGTCGCAGCCGATGCCGATCGCCTGCGCCGCGAAGGGGCGGACGTAGTCGATTTTGGAGCAGGCGAACCCGACTTTCCAACGCCCGTGAATATCAAACAGGCAGCCATAGCGGCCATCGATTCCAATTTCACCAAATACACCAACACGGCGGGCACCCCTGAGCTGCGCGCTGCCATTTGCGAACGCCATCGTTTGGATTTCGGCACAAACTACTCACCCTCGGAATGCCTGGTGACGGTGGGTGGCAAACACGCCATCTTCAATCTCGTACAAGCTCTGGTGAACCCTGGTGACGAGGTCATCATACCGGTGCCTTATTGGGTCACCTATAAAGACGTCGTGAACTATGCCGGGGGCCTCTGCGTTTTTGTCGATACCGACGAGCACAACGGCTTTGAAGTCACCGCCAAACTTTTGGAGCAACACATTACCCAGCGCACTAAACTCGTCATCATCAACTCGCCTTCCAACCCAAGCGGCGCGGTGATTTCGCAAGCTGAATTCCGTAAAATTCTAGAGCTCACTTCGAAGCGCGGCATTTACCTGATGACGGACGAATGCTACTGCCATTTCGTCTATGAAGGTAAGCCGTTTTCCGTTGCCGCAACTTCTGGAGCAAAGGATTCGATAGTCGTCGCCGGATCGCTTTCGAAAACGTATGCCATGACCGGTTGGCGCATCGGCTTTGCGCTGGCCCCCGCGCCTCTCATTGGCGCCATGACAAAATTACAGAGCCATTCCACCTCGAATCCGACCTCGATCGCGCAGAAGGCGGCTTTGGAGGCGATGAACGGTCCCCAGCAATCGATAAACGAAATGCTCGCGGAGTATCGCCGACGACGCGATTTTGTCGTGAACCGCTTGCGCCAAATTCCGGGCGTCACCATCACTACACCCAAAGGCGCTTTCTATGCCTATCCCAACATTTCGGTCGCTTACGGCAGCGGGGGCGTGAAGAACTCACTCGAGTTTGCGACCCGGTTACTCGAGGAGTCGCATGTGGCGGTGGTACCGGGTGAAGCTTTTGGGACCAACGATCACATCCGCATTTCTTACGCGACTTCGATGACCGAGCTTGAGCGTGGGCTCGACCGACTTCATAGGTTTATCGACGGCCTGCGCGCCTGATCCACGACAATTGAAAGGGAGGGACTAAATGGCAACCGAGCTTGTCACTCCGGTGACTTACGTGGATGATGACCCAGAACATTACGAGCTACTAGATGGCCGGAGCGTTAGGAAAGCATCGGTTGGCAGATTAAAACACGCACAAATTGAGCGAGTAGTTTGGGCCTTATTGCGGGAGTTCCAACAAAAACTCGGCGGCACATTGGAAATGGAATGGACCATGCTCAACGGTGCCGATAAACTTATTCCGGACGTTGCTTTTTCTTTCCCAACTCCTAAGCTCTCGGATGGATGCCTGGTAGCGCCTGCATTCCTGGTTGTCGAAACGTCGTCCCAAGACCAGCCGCTATCTTCTTTATTCAAGAAGTGCCGCCAAAAATATCATCCCTTTGGAACCCCATACTGTTGGGTCATCGACTCGCAGGAGGAAGTTGGTTACGAGGGCCATAAAGCGGACAATGGCTTGTTTCGATTGGTTAACGTCCTGACCGCCGGGCCGGAGATAGGCATCCCGGTCAGCGACATCTTCTACGAACTGAAAAAGCAGCCCTAAGCCGTTTGTCCAGGCCGGGAGAGTATAGAATTCATATTCGCCATATGAAGCCTCTTCTTGCTCTGCTCCTGATCCCATTTGTCGCCCCAGCCGCCGGCCTCACCGGCAAATGGTCCGTCACCTTCAATGCCGACGGCACAGTCCGCGAAACGACGCTGTATCTTAAAGCGCAAGGGGATTCGCTCACGGGGTACATGTTTTCGCACAACGGTAATGAATTGATTCAGGATGGCAAAATAACCGGCGACAGTTTTTCCTTCTCGATCGTTCGGGATAACTTCGGCGAAGAGCGGAAATCGACCTATACAGGGCGCATCGAGGGCGATACGCTGCTGCTGCAAATGCCCGGCTGGGAAGATCGCCGCGGGCCTCAATTGCATCTGAAGCAGATATCGACTGAGGCTCCCGGTCCGATGCCCGAGCCTCCCAAGAAGATCTCTGTGCCGGCGGCGCCACAGGTTCCCTACAACGGTCTAGCAAAGACGCCGCCCATGGGTTGGAATAGTTGGAACAAGTTCGCGAACAAGGTGACAGATAAACTCATCCGCGAAACAGCCGACGCGATGGCCAGCAACGGCATGAAGGATGCAGGGTACATTTACGTCAACATAGACGATACCTGGGAGGCGGGCCGTGATGCGCAAGGCAATATTCAAACGAATTCCAAGTTTCCGGACATGAAGGCGCTCGCTGATTACGTTCACAGCAAGGGCTTGAAACTTGGTATCTATTCTTCACCCGGTCCCAAAACTTGCGGCGGCTATGAAGGCAGTTTTCAACATGAAGAGCAGGACGCCAAAACGTATGCTTCCTGGGATATCGATTTCCTGAAGTACGACTGGTGCAGCGCGTCTCAGGTCTACGATTATCATTCGATGCCCGCCGTTTACGCAAAAATGGGCGCAGCGCTGCAGGGTACTGGCCGCCCGATAGTCTTTAGCCTTTGCCAGTACGGCGTGTTTCACGGGCCGCAGTGGGGCGCAAGTGTTGGGGGCAACTCGTGGCGCACAACCGGCGACATCAGTGATAACTGGAAATCCATGTCTCACATAGGCTTCGATCTGCAGGAGGGTCTCGCGCAATACGCGAATCCGGGTCACTGGAATGATCCCGATATGCTCGAAGTAGGCAATGGGGGCATGACCGAAACCGAAGACCGCACCCACATGAGCCTCTGGAGCCTGCTTGCCGCGCCGCTGCTCGCCGGCAACGATCTACGCAGCGTATCGCCCGCGACTCTTCAGATGCTTACAAACAGGGATGTCATCGCAATCGACCAAGATCCGCTCGGAAAAGAGGCCACGCGCATTTCGAAGAATGGAGATCTTGAAGTGTGGGCACGTCCGCTGGCCGATGGTGGTGAGGCTGTCGGACTCTTCAACCGCGGGACGACATCAGCGAAGATCACAGCAACCATGTCCGATCTAAAGCTCGACGGCAGCTTTACTGTGCGCGATCTCTGGGCGCATGCCAATCGCGGCAAATTCGACCAAGAGTTTTCAGCCGACGTGCCTTCGCATGGAGTCGTGTTGGTTAAGCTGCAGCCGACGCACTAGGCAGGCAGTGTCAGCGGTCACCAGGAGCGCCTTGAATCCCTTCATGTTACGCAAGACGGTGATATCCACCGCCCTGAAAACGCTGCGATCGACAGGAATATTTTCTCTGGCCGCGAACTCACAACGGCGTAGCGCTCGACTCTTAATCCTTTGTTATCACGGGCTCTCGCTCGACGACGAGCATGAGTGGCTGCCGCATCTGTACACTACCGCTGGACAGTTCCGGCAACGGCTTGAATGCTTGCGGCAGATGAAAGCTTCGGTTCTTCCTTTGGACGAGGCTCTTACCCGACTGAACGCGGGTTCTCTTCCACCCCGCAGTGTAGCGGTCACGTTCGATGATGGCCTCTACGATTTCCTGCATCATGGCGTGCCGCTCCTCTCTGAATTCGGCTTTCCTTGTACCCTCTATCTCACGACCTACTACTGCCAATACCGGCTACCGGTAATTACGCTGATCATCGATTACCTGCTTTGGAAATCGCGGCAAACGATGGTAGAACTGCCGGAATTTGGCATCGATACTCCTGTTCCGATTCGAAACTACGAGGAGCGGGTGCACGCTACCGGAAAAGTGCTCAGGTGGATGGAAGCAAAGGGCCTGAGTACGCGTGAGAAAGATGACATCGCGAGGCAAATAGCGAAAAGACTGAAAATCGATTACGAAGATCTAATGAGACGCCGGATCCTGCAAATCGTCAGCATGGAGGAAGCGCAGCAGATCTGGCGCGCAGGCGTGGATTTGCAGCTTCATACGCATCGGCACCGGACGCCCAGAGATCGGGAGCTTTTTCAACGGGAGATCCGCGATAACAGCAACTGTATAGTGGATCTCACCGGGAAGAAGCCACTGCATTTTTGCTATCCCAGCGGGCACTACTTACCCGAGTTTCTTCCATGGCTCCGCGAACTCGGCATAAAGAGCGCCACGACCTGCAAAACAGGTTTAGCTCGGCGCGATTCCGGCGATCTGACGTTGCCGCGGGTGCTGGACGATATCACCGTGGATCCGGTTCGCTTCGAAGCCATTGTTTCCGGACTCTTCACGTAAGATATTCAGGGTTTGTTAGCGGCAAGCAGGTCCCGATAGATTGCTAGAAAGGACGAAGAAGACGATTCCGGAGAGAACCGGGTAAGCACCGTCGCATACGCCTTATTTCGAAGAGCGTTCGCCAATTCAGGATCACGAAGCACTGTAACGATCGCCTGCGCAAGAGCGGCTGGATCACGGGGCTGCACCAATAAGGCACTTTGGCCGTGCTCAACAGTTTCTGGAACGCCCCCCACAGCGGATGCGACGATGGGCGTCTTAGCTAGCATCGCTTCCAGCAATACATTTGGTGAACCCTCGCTGAGCGATGGCAGCACAAAGAGGTCCGCGAGCGCATAATACGGCATCGCATTTCGCTGATGTCCGGTAAAGCGGACACGATCACGCAAGCCGCATTGGTCCACCTGCCTTTCGAGATGGCCCCTCTCCGGTCCGTCGCCCACGAGAAGCATTTGGAAATCGAATTCGGGATGCTCCTGCCGCAGTAGATGTCCCGCAGTAATGAGGTACGTGAGGCCCTTTTCGCTCGAATGCCGGCCTATGGCCAGAATTACCGGTGCGCTCCCGGATAGGTTCCACTTTCCGCGAAGCGCCGAGGAACTCTCTCCGGGCACATCGTTCTGGGCCTCGATCGAGTTCGGGACGACACTTATGCGCGTGCGTTTTACGCCTCTGCCGGCGAGCATGTTGGCGAAGGGGGTACATACGGTGACCACGCGGTCAGCGCCGGGAAGCGACCAACGATCGAGCTGATTGTAGAGGCGCATTTTCAAATTTTCGGTTGTGTAGCCGTGGTGATAGGCGAGCCAGGGCGTGCCAGCAGGACGGATAAGCCGGATCAGGAAGTGGCTTTTGACACCATGCGTTTGGATGATATCGGGCGACCGTTCCCGAAACAATTTCCTCAGCCGGTTCAGGACCTGCAGGTCAAAGGCGTGCCGCTCGTGAACCACGTCGATGCGGAGACCCGCGCCGCGGACCGCGTCAATAAACTGGTTTTGGCCGAGGGGGCCGGGGCGCAAGAAGCTAAGCAGCGAAATGTCGCAATTTTGCTCGGCTGCTATGCGGCAGAAGCGAATGAGATTCTTGGCAGGTCCAGTGACGGTGTGGGCTTCTATAACGGCGACCACCCGGATCGGTGCGGCCTGCGCGCGATCAGCAGTCATCGTTAACACGTTGCCGGGAATCAAGCTTCGACCGGATAGTCGAGGGTGTTGATGACCCTGGCGGGATTGCCGACCGCAACCGAACGCGGCGGGATGGGGCGGGATACAACCGAGCCTGCGCCGATGGTCGTGCCAAAACCCACGTCGGCCATGACGATGGCGGCCGCGCCGATCCAGCAGTCGGGACCGATCGTGACGGTTTCGAACGACTCTTGATCGGCGCTTGAAATCTCACCTTTCTCATTCCGGGAATGCTGGCGCTTACCGCTCAAAATCTGAACGCCGGATGCAATTTGGCTGCCTGCTCCGAGAACGCTCCTTCCGATAACGCAGTAGCTGCCGATATAAACATGGGCACCAAGATTCGCCTCGGGGTGAGCGAAAAATGTGCCAAACGATACGCGACTCGAGAGCGAGCATTCTGCCAGCGTGAATTTGTAGAACGCGATGCGCAGATAATCTCCCAGAATGCCGGGGACAAGCGCATACGAATGGGCAAAGAACGTATACAGAGTTTTCCATCTCCCGAAAGCCGACATGGCGGCAGGGACGAGTACAGCCAGCAAAAAGATATCGAGAAGGATGCGTTTGGCCAGGCGTTTCGGCACCGGATATTCATCCTAGCGTATGTTTCAAAGCGCTCGATTCCCGACTGCGTGGATGTAGAAGCCTTCAAGGCGTTTTACCGCGGCATCCATGTCGAACTGAGTTCTGCCGCGCTCGAGACTCATTTGACCCATTCTCGCGCGCAGAGTGTCGTCTCCCAGAGAAGCACGTCCTGGTCAAAGACCTGTATAAACTCGATTCGCTCCCGAGGGTGCGAACAAGAAAAAGGGTTGCGAAAATGGATTCGCCAGCGTTCGCTCCGTTCTGCGAAATCGTGCAACGCGCTAATCTTAGCGTATTCTGCTACGTTGCATGAATCCTGTTCCCGTCCCCCGTCACATTCGCGTGCTGCTGGTTTGCGACACCTACCCCCCAGTACTGGGTGGGTCCGAAATTGAAGCTCAACGCGTAAGTGCAGGCATGATCGCCGCGGGTCACGAAGTGCATGTGCTTTGCGCGGGCGGTCCCCTTATGCCCGCAGTGCGCGAATGGACCGATTCGAAAGGGGTTCCCGTCAGCATTCTTGCGCGTCAGTCGACCGGACGCCGCAAAGATATTGCTTTCGCCCTGCAGGTTATCTGGGAGATCTGGAAACGGCGGACTAGCTACGATATCGTCTACTTCCTGATGCAGGGTTTGCATCTTGCGGCGGGGTTGCCAACCGCACGCCTGCTGGGTAAACCAGTAGCCGTGAAGATATCAGGTAGCGGCATATTCCCCCTTTTAAGGCAATCGAAAGCCGGGCGGCTAGAGCTGCACTGGATGCGCCGGTGGCGTATTCCTGTCATGGTGCTGAACGAAGGCATGATGCAGGAGGCGCTAGCGCACAGTCTTTCCCGCGAGCAGCTTGTGTGGATGCCGAATCCCGTCGATACGGATGAGTTCAGGCCCGCAATCGCCGGGGAGGCCGGCAAATGGCGGCGGCATCAGGGAATTCCAGCAGACTGCCCTGCTCTGATTTACGTAGGCCGGCTATCGGCCGAGAAAGGCCTGACCGGACTGCTGCGAAGTTTCGCCATCGCGGCACGTCAGATGCCGCAAGCCATGCTGCTGCTTGTGGGCGATGGCCCTTTGCGGCCGGAACTCGAGCGGCTAGCCGCGGAATTGAACCTGCTGCCGGAACAGGTCCGTTTCGTTGGAAGGGTTGATGTCTCGAACGTGCCTGCGTGGCTGCGGGCGAGCGATGTGTTCGCATTGACGTCGCCTAACGAAGGGTTCCCCTGCGCACTGGTCGAAGCGATGTCGGCAGGTCTTGCCTCGGTTGTCAGCAATATCCCGGCAAACCTCCAGTTGGTGGACGACGGAGTCCACGGGCTGACGGTCCCGTTCGACGGAGTGGAGAAAATCGGTCAAGCGCTTCTCCGGCTGTTCCGGGATCCGGAGTTGCGATCGCGCATGGGAACGGTTGCCCGGAAAGTCGTCGTCCAGAAGTTCTCGACCAGTCGTGTGATCGAGCGTTACGAAAATCTCTTTCGCGAGACGATTGGACGGGGATCGCAGCTTCATGATCTGTCATGAAATCTTTCGACCGGCAGAATTTGGCGGAGGCCGCCCAACGACCGCTCGGGCTGAGCTGGGGAGGGGAGAAACCGTGCCTGCGGGAAGTCTCTGGAAGACCACTCACGTCGGCTGAGATAACTTCTTTATGTGTGGAATCGCAGGGGCTGTAGGGTTTGTAAACAGGAAGCGTACCGAAGCTCGCCTCCGCACCATGGTCGGCGCTCTCGCGGGGCGGGGTCCCGATTCTGAAGGCGTTGAAAAGTGGCCGCACGCGCTACTGGGCCACCGCCGTTTGGCGATTCTCGATTTGAGCGACGCAGGGCGTCAGCCGATGCTGTCGGATGACCGGCAGATCGGCATTGTCTTCAACGGATGCATCTACAATTTCCTCGGGCTTCGCAAGGAACTGGAAGCGGTCGGACACGCTTTCCGTTCGCACTGCGATACCGAAGTTCTGGTGCGCGGATATCAGGAGTGGGGCGTCGAACGGCTGGTTCCGAAACTGCGCGGCATGTTCGCCTTCGGCATCTGGGACGAGCGCACCCAGACGCTCAGCCTGGTGCGCGACCGCCTGGGCGTAAAGCCTCTCGTTTACTGCGACGGCAATGACGGCCTTGCTTTTGCTTCCACCGCCACCGCCCTCAGAGCCGCGGGCTTCGCAAACGGGGGCGTCGATCCGCAGGCGATGTTGGAGTACCTGGAATTCGGTTACGTCAGCGAGGACCGTACCATCTATCGCGGAATTTCCAAACTCCCCGCCGCCACCATCCTGCAGTGCCGCAACGGGAAGACGTCCCAGAGCGTTTATTGGGAAATGGCTGAAATCGAAGAAGGGTCGAAGATCACTTTCGATGAAGCCGTGGAAGAGACCGAAAAGCTGCTGCTCGAATCTGTGCGGCTGCGCCTGTACTCCGATGTCAAGATAGGCGCGCTGTTGAGCGGAGGAATCGATTCCACGCTGGTGTGCTGGGCAATGGCGAAGCTGAATGCCAACATGACCGCTTTCACTGTCGCCACGCCCAACGATGCCGCGGACGAAGCGCCGCAGAGCCGCGAAACAGCCCGGATTCTGGGCATTACTCACGAAGTGATTTCGCTGCCGATATCGGATGAGGGAATGGTGGACGAACTGACGGCAGCTTATAGTGAGCCGTTTGCCTGCTCGTCGGCAATGGCGATGCTACATGTGTCACGAGCGGTGAAGCGTCACGCGAAGGTTCTACTTACCGGGGACGGCGGTGACGATGTGTTCCTGGGTTACCCGTTCCACCGCGATTATCTTTGGGCGCAGCAAATGGCGCGGAAGCTGCCGCCGGGTGCGGCTCAGGCGTGGCGGGCGGTGCGGCAGATAGTTTCGAAAGTTCCCAGTCTGCGGCGTCCCACACACTTTTTGGATTACGTCACCGGAGGCCTGGGCGCGGTCACCCGCGCTCACAACGGCCTGCCGTTTTATGAGAGCCGCGGCATGTTAGGGCCAGCCTTCGACGGCCTGTCTCTGCCCCAGCGGAACCTGCCCTTTACATCCTCCCGCTACCTGTTGGCAGACTTCCTTCGGTACCAGCAACGCATGTGGTTCGTGGCTGAATTCATGACTAAGGTGGATGGCAGCACAATGCATTACGCGCTTGAAGCGCGTTCTCCTTTTCTCGATCACACGCTGTGGGATTTCGCGGCCAGACTGCCGCCGGAATTGCGTCTGCGCGGGGGAGTGTTGAAGGCCATCCTGCGGGAGATCGTGCGCAAGCGCGTGGGCGAGAACGTGGCCTTTCGAAAGAAGCAGGGCTTCACCATTCCGGTGGAGCGGTGGATTCTGAACGGCTGGAACGTAAAGCTGCCGGAGATGGCGAATCGTTCCGTGCTGGAGCGGGATGGATGGCTTGCGCCGGGCGCTTTTGCAGCGTGTTTGCGAGAGGCTAGGGCACAGCGGGCAGCGCCGCGCCAATTATGGTTTCTGAACGTGCTCGAGAACTGGTGCAGACAGTGCAACAAGAAATCACCATCCGGGAATGGCGATAGAGAAGTTCGACCTGCATGGCGCCCTGATTGAAGCCCCGAAGTGCGGCCCAAGTATGCCAACCGTCGTTATTGGCTGCTCTTGAACATTTACCGTGCTGCGCAACTCGGTTTAAAGACCGGTCCAAAGCTGCGAACCATGGATATCGGCTGCGGCCCGGGATTCTTTCTGGCCGTGGCGTACACGAGGCCATCAGGCGCAAGGCGTGGACGCTCCGGATTCTTTTCTAACTGCCCTAGCTTAGCTAGAGCGAAGGATTTACCCGGAGCTGCTAGCCGCTCTCGGTTGCAGCCGAAATGTCTCTCCTCTGCTCATTGAGCGGTTTGCTCCGCTGCCATGTGAGAGGAATGTTACGATCTCATCACTGCCTTTTGGATCTGTTTCAATCGCCATCGCCAGACGGATTCCTGGGGCGAGGCTGAGTGCCGTTTTTTCGTCGAGGATACAATGCACCACCTAGCGACGGAGGAAGACTCCTGCTCGAGTTGAACGAAGACTCTAGGGCATAAAACGATGCGTTTGGCCAAGCGTTTCGGCACCGGATATTCATCCTAGCGTATTTTTCAAAGCGCTCGATTCCCGACTGCGTGGATGTAGAAGCCTTCAAGACGTTTTACCGCGGCATCCATGTCGAACTGAGTTCTGCCGCGCTCGAGACTCATTTGACCCATTCTCGCGCGCAGAGTGTCGTCCCTTAGTAGCTGGACGATGGGCGCCGCAACCGCTTCAGGCGTACGGTCCCGGATCAGGTAGCCTGTCACTCCATCTTCTACCAATTCCGAAACGCCGCCAACGCCGGTGGCAACTACGGGCAGCCCGGCAGCCATGTACTCGAGGATCGCATTCGGAAGACCTTCACTTTTGGATGTCAGACACGCGACCGACATTCTCGCCAGATAATCGGAAACAGCCCCTCGGCCATCCGAAAAGAATACGCTGCCTCGAATACCGAGCTCGACGGTGAGCCGCTCCAGCTCCGGTTTCAGTTCTCCGTGTCCAACTAGTAGGAAGGCAGTATTTGGCAGCTCATCGAGCACAATTCGGGCAGCGCGCAGGAAAAGCGCGAGATCCTTTACTGGCCGAAATGTTGCCACAATCCCGACCACGGGAACATCTTCCGGTATGCCTAAGAGTGCTGACGTTTGCAGATTTCCTGATGAAGAGGCATACCGAACCAGATCCGCTCCCGGGTACACTACACTCACCTTGTCCGGTGAAACTCCTTCCATCCTGACGGTTATGTCCTTGGCGCAGGCCGAGTTTGTGAAGATGTGGGTTGTCCACCGATTCAACAATCGGAAGAATCTGAGTAACCTGGGCGTATACCAGTAACCTGTGTTGAGCCGGCTTGTGATAACGGCACGACAATCCGAGCGAATCGTAGCCAGGACCCCAAAAGCACTGGATTTATTCATGAAGCCGTGTACGGCATCGATTCGATTCTGCTTTATATATTGCCGGAATTTCCACACCTGGCGAAGCCCGGCCGGCGAGTAGAGTCGACCGACAGGGAATATTTTCGTGCGCACGTGCGATGGGAGGTCCGCCAGGCGCGCGCTGCCTTCGAAGCAACAAACATGCGCCTCGAATCGGCGGGGGGCAAGGCGCTTCGCAAACTCGGCTACCAATTTTTCGGTTCCGGCGTCGTGTTTGACGGTATCGACCAGCAGGCAGACCCTAAGCGGGCGGGCTTGCGAATCAGGCTTACGGTTTTCAACGGCGCTGATAGGGAGAATGGTGCCCTCAGTTTCCGGGTTATATTGCAGGCTGCGAGAAACAGGCCCTCTAACAGACGTTATCAGTAAGGATGTTTCGGACGAGAGTACGCTGCGAGGGCCTATTGATGGAAAATGGGTAAGAAGCGAAGGCAGCGAAATCGTTATCGAGCGGTTTTTCCGCTAGGAGACAGGTGATTGCAACTTGCTGAGATCGTACCGGATGCTGTTTCACGCCGGCTTGAACTTTACCGGCTGAGCGCCAGACTGCGCCCGTATGGCCCGTCAATGGCCAACGAGCTGCTTGCTTCGCTGGAAGAGTCCGCGGATGTGGAGCGGATTGAGCGGCTCTGGGCGGAAATGAGGCCGGCCTTTCGCAAGGAGCCAACAAGCGCGGCCAAGTATGCCAATCGCCGCTATTGGCTGCTCTTGAACATTTACCGTGCTGCGCAACTCGGTCTACAGGCTGGTCCGAAACGGCGAATCATGGATATCGGCTGCGGCCCGGGATTCTTTCTGGCCGTGGCGCGTGCGCTAGGCCATCAGGCGCAAGGGGTGGACGCTCCGGATTCTTTTTTAACCGCCGTAGAGCGAAGGGTTTACGCGGAGCTGCTAGCTGCTCTCGGTTGCAGCCGAAATGTATCTCCTCTGCTCATTGAGCGGTTTGTGCCACTGCCATTTGGAGAGGAACGCTACGATCTCATCACTGCCTTTTGGATCTGTTTCAATCGCCATCGCCAGGCGGATTCCTGGGGCGAGGCCGAGTGGCGTTTTTTCGTCGAGGATGCCGTGAACCACCTGAGCCAGGGAGGAAAACTCCTGCTAGAGCTGAACGAAGACTCGGCGGCATTCGGGGAATTGCGCTATTACGATGAGGCGACACTGGCCTATTTCCGCTCTGTGGGGTCGGTCGATAAGCAGCGGGTGCTGATCGCACGTAGCTAGACGGCCTAAACGACGCTCCATTCCGTCTTCCAGAAAACACCATGGTTGAAAAGCTAATTCTGAATATTAAGCGCGGGGAGACGCCGTTCTACCGTTCTGTAAAGGGCGTAGCTAAGGGCCTGATATCAAGCACCCTTCCGCTGCCGCGATTTGTGCATCCTTTCCTCCGTTTTATATACAACCTGCAGACTGGGATCGCAGAATTTTTCAGATGGGCTTTCAGCTACTTTCTAAGAGAACCTGTGTTCCGGGGCCGGTGCGAGTCTGTAGGAAAACGTTTTCGGCTGACGCGCTTGCCGTTCGTGGTCGGCCACGCCCGAATTTATATCGGAGATGACGTTAATTTCTTTGGCAAAGTGGACGTCCATAGCGGCCGTATTTTCGACGAACCCCGGCTGGTGATTCAAAACCGGGTCGACATTGGCCACGAGGTGGTATTCCTTGTTAACAAAGAAATAATCATTGAGGACGACGTGAATGTGGCATCTGGCGTGCGTTTCATGGATTCTGACGCGCACCCAAGAGATGCGGCCGATCGAATTGCGGATTTGCCGCCTACACCGGAAGAAATTAAGCCTGTACGCATTTGCCGGAATGCTTGGATTGGGCAAAATGCGTTCATTCTGAAGGGAGTAACGATAGGGGAGGGCGCCGTGGTGGGCGTAAACAGCGTAGTGGTTACGGATATACCGGCATACTCGGTGGCTATGGGGAATCCGGCGCGGGTGGTGGTGAAGAATCTGTCAAGGGTGTCGCCCAGCAGTCAGTCAGAAGCTACTTCTTCTTCATCCGCGTAAACGCGACCTGTTCCTTCTTCCCATCGACGATCAGGTGATCCTCGCCGCTGAAATAAGTAAGCTGCACGCCTTTCACAATTCCCTTGTAACTATCTATCATTTGCGGGGCGCCGCCGTTCAATACCACTTTGTCCTGCTTGGTGTAATATTCGCAACGCTCGCCGGTACCGGTCCTGGTGCGGTTTGGCGCAATCACATCTGAGATCCCCACATTCCCGGTGGCGACCGCGTGATCGAGCGACGAATCGTTCGACGACTTGTCACTTTTCGGCGTCAGGTAAGCCTCCAGATCTTTAGACGTGATGGTCATCTTGTCTCGCACCAACTTGACGCCTCCGGTGTAATTTGCGATGCGGACGTCGTCCCGATAGACCAGCTTCGGCGCTCTTACCACGGTATAAATCGGGCCGCTATTCGCAGCGACGGACTCGCCCGGCTTTGGCCCCGGATCACTGGCTTCAGGACCGCTGGCTCCTGGACCGCTGCTACCCTTGTTATCCACCAGTTCGCTGATCACATTTCCGTTTGCAGCAAGCGACTCGGTATCCCTATCGATCGCAATCTCTTCCGCCGAGATTCGATTGGCCCCCTGCCACATCACGACGTGCCCTTCGTAAAAGACCTTCGTGTTGTTCTCGCGAGTCTGCATCTGGTCGGCTTGCGCCTGCATCGATTGCGTTGCGTCGAGCATGGACGTCCCGGGCTTTTCGTTGCGGTCCGGTTCATGAGTAGAGAGCACATGCCCCAAAGCGTCCATATCTCCACTCGCCTGGTTCATGACGATCTTGTCGCCCACCGCCGAACCTGTTTCGTCCAAGACGCGCGCCTGATCTGTGAGTGTAATGCGGTTGATAGCCTGCTCCAGGAAAGCTCTCTTTGCCCAGGCCTTGCGGGCGCCTTCTTCATAACGAAAATTCCCCGGTTGGTCTATCGAAGCAATCTGGTTCGAATTGGGCGCGAACTTAGCCGTCATCTGATCGCTCCAGGTCAGCGCCGGCGCCAGGGGCAGCAGCTTGCCGTCCGGCCCTTTCTTAGGCTTCGCCAGCGCCGCGGATTTATCGGTGTGCGTGGCAACGTTCCATGCGAGCAAAGTATCCACGTAGCTGCCAGATCCGTACAAGACTCGCAAATGGGAAGCATCGAGGATCCGGTGCGATTGTTCGGGACGATTCGGCTTGAACTCGAGTTGCGCCGCTGAAGATGTCCGGATTTCTTGCAACTCCTTACCGCCCGGCTTCATCTCGAGTTCGATGTGCTCGCTGCGCAGAATACGGGTTTCGGCAATCTGCACGCCCGGTTGCGGCAGTGGAACCGACTCGGCCACTCCATGGCCATCCGCCATCACCAGATGCAGCTGGCTGTCGCTGACTTCGATTCCGCTCTGCTTCTTCGTTTCGAGCGCAAACCGGAGATCCGCCCGGGCACTCGTCAGCAGAGTGTGCGCGCCGGGCTGGCGTGATTCCACCCTGGCATTCTGGTCGCCGATGATTTGCACCAGATTGCCGTCTTCATCGAACATGGCCGTCATCTTGTCGGCTGAGTAGGCGGTGTGCCGGTCTTCTCGATCATCGGTGCCGGCTGCGTGATCGCTGTCGATCTGGTGCAGGCGGCCGTCATCCAGCGTGACGAGCGTGTTCTTGGCCTCGATCCGGGTCGTCTGGCGCGTCATCCTGGACCACGGTGAAAGGTAGATCTTGTGCTCTGCCTCTTTATAGACCAGGTCGCCCGCTTCGATGTGCATCTTTCTTTCGACCGGACCTTTGCCGATCCAATCGAGCGCGACTCGCGACGTCAGATGCAGTACCTTCGTGTTCGGATCGTATTCCAAACCAACCGCTTTCCCGTCACCTTCCGTAAAGATGAAGGAAGCCGGCTGATCCGTCTGCGCTTTCCCGGTCTTGGTCTCGTAAATGACGCCGCTCGTCGTGACCCGGACCCGTTTCGCCGCCTCATCCTTATTTTCGGCATCTTTCTCAGTCGGAACGTTCACCACGATGTAAACGGGCGCTTCCGATTTCAATACTCCGGAGCCTTCATCGAAAAGCGCCCTCTCGGTCTTCACGTAGGTATAAGAAGAGCCACTCTTGTCGTATAAGCGCAGGGCCACCCCTGTCAGCTCAAAGGTCGATGGATCGTGCGTCCCTTCGAACGACTTCGCGTCCACCCTAACGATCGGGCGATTGGTTTGCGGATCATCCTTTTGATAACGCCAGCCGCTTGGCGCTACCCCTTCATCGACGGTCCGGATAGCGGGCGGAGCAAATACGTGGGCTGCTCTCATCTTGTCCCAGCGCAGCTTTAATGCGTAGCCAACAACAGCCGAGATCAGGAGCAGCGCAGCAGCTAAAACAACGGAATAACGGCGCATTTTAGACGGGATTACCTCTTTTAGGATACCAGGGCAATGCTTGCTTGCAGAGTTGAAGAAAATGTGAGTACGTCGGTGTAATAGTGGCGAGTGCTGCATCTTTATTTCTTTTGGAATGAATGGGTTGCAATTCCCTCTTGTCACTCTCTAAGCGAGTGTGCTAAAACAGTGACTGAGCGATCGGGCCGGAAAACGCCTAGATCTGCAAATCAAAGTTCGTTTCCAAACACAATTACTGGAGGTTTTCGAATTATGGACATTCGTCCGCTACACGACCGCGTCGTGGTGAAACGGGTTGAAGAAGGTGAGACCATGCAGGGCGGTCTCTACATTCCGGATTCGGCAAAAGAAAAGCCGCAGCAAGGCGAAGTGGTTGCAATAGGCAAAGGAAAGCGCAGCGATGACGGCAAGCTCAACGCGCTGGACGTCCAGGTGGGCGACCGCATTCTCTTTGGCAAATACTCTGGCAACGACATCAAGCTCGACGGCAACGAGTATCTGATCATGCGTGAGGACGAGATCCTCGGCGTGCTCACCAATGGTTCTTCAAATGGCGCTTCCGCCAAAAAGTAAGGAGGCTTAGGAAAAGATAATGGCAGCAAAACAAATTGTTTATAGCGAGAATTCGCGTCAGGCGATTCTCCGCGGCGTAAATCAGCTGGCTGATGCCGTGAAAGTGACGCTCGGTCCTAAGGGCCGGAACGTAGTTCTCGAGAAGAAGTTCGGTGGCCCGACCATCACCAAAGACGGTGTGACGGTTGCCAAGGAAGTGGAGCTCAAAGATCCACTGGAAAATATGGGCGCACAGATGGTGCGCGAGGTTGCTTCGAAGACTTCCGACATCGCCGGTGACGGTACCACCACGGCGACGATTCTGGCGCAGGCGATTTTCCGCGAAGGCGTGAAGTCCGTAGCCGCCGGAGCCAACCCGATGGCGCTGAAACGCGGCATCGAGAAGGCCGTCGAAACAGTCGTCGAAGAAGTCAAGAAGTTCTCTAAGCCTGTTTCCGGCGATGCGATCGCTCAGGTCGGCACCATCTCCGCCAACGGCGATGCGACCATCGGCAACATCATTGCCGAGGCGATGAAGAAGGTTGGCAAGGACGGCGTTATCACGGTCGAAGAGTCCAAGACCATGGTGACGGAGCTGCAGACCGTTGACGGCATGCAGTTCGATCGCGGTTATCTCTCGCCTTATTTTGTCAGCGACCCGGATCGCATGGAAGCGGTTCTCGAGGATCCCTACATCCTGATTCACGAAAAGAAAATCAGCAACATGAAAGATCTGCTGCCGCTGCTCGAGCAGATCGCACGCTCCGGTAAGCCGCTCCTCATCATTGCGGAAGAGGTCGAAGGCGAAGCGCTGGCAACTCTGGTTGTCAACAAGCTCCGTGGCACGCTGAACGCTGCTGCCGTTAAGGCTCCCGGCTTCGGTGATCGCCGCAAGGCCATGTTGGACGACATTGCTGTCCTCACCGGTGGCAAGTCGATCATGGAAGAGACCGGCATCAAGCTCGAAGGCGTTCGTCTGGAAGACCTCGGCCGCGCCAAGCGCGTGACCGTCGACAAGGACAACACGACCATCGTGGATGGCGCTGGTACGCAAAAGGCGATCGAAGGCCGCATCAAGCAGTTGCGCGCTCAGATCGACGAAACGACCTCCGATTACGATCGCGAGAAGCTGCAGGAGCGCCTGGCCAAGCTGGCCGGTGGTGTTGCCGTCATCAAGGTCGGCGCTGCAACCGAAACCGAAATGAAGGAAAAGAAAGCTCGCGTTGAGGATGCTCTGCATGCTACACGCGCGGCTGTCGAAGAAGGCATTGTCCCTGGCGGCGGCGTTGCGCTGCTCCGGGCTGGCAAGACGCTGCACAACCTCAAAGCCGATGGGGATGAGCAGATCGGAATCGACATCATTCGGAAGGCTACCGAAGAGCCGCTGCGCCAAATCACTGGCAATGCCGGTTACGAAGGTGCCATCATCCTCGAAAAGGTTCGTTCGAACGACGATGCCAACTTCGGGTTCAATGCTGCCAATGGCCAGTATGAAGACCTGGTGAAGGCCGGCGTGATCGATCCGACCAAGGTGACCCGCAGCGCTCTGCAACATGCCGCTTCCATCAGCGCGTTGATGTTGACGACGGAAGCAATGATTGCCGAGCTGCCTGAGAAGAAGGCTCCGGCTATGCCCGGCGGCCCCGGCGGCCACGGCCCTGACATGGACTACTAAGAGTAATCAATCCCTTGCGCACGGGTCTTCCGCGCGCTAGTAACTGCTCAGCCCGCCTGGCTCAATCCGAGTCGGGCGGGCCTTTTTGTTTTGGAATGCGATCATGGCGCAAAGGCGACACGAACGACTTACGAGGCAAGTTACTTCTTGCAGACGGCCACTAAGCTCACGTAATACTCGCTGTCATTAAAGTGAGCACGACCAATGCGCCCGAATTCTATTTGCGAGAAGTATGGCGTGAGAGCATGTTCGAGGCTTTCCTGAGTGAAGAAGTTGACATGCGTTGCTTCCATCAGATGCCATGGGACACTTCCATGGCGGAACCCAATGGGTATAGCGCTTGCGTTAGGAACCGTAAACAACACTTCTTCGGAGGCGATGCGAGCGATATCTCGAATAGCTGCCTGGTAATCAGAGATGTGTTCTAAAACCTCTGAGCACACGACGGAGCGAAAGCGGCCGTCCGGGAAAGGCGTTGGCAACGATCCGTCGTAGAGAGTGATCAGATGTGATCTGCCAACGGGAATCGCTTGCCGTATTGCGTCAGATCCCATTTCGAGGCCATAAACCTCGATTCCGGCCCTTTGCAGTTTCGCAATGAGCGCTCCCCGGCCGCAACCAAAGTCAAGTACCGGACCTTTGAGGTGTCGCGCAAGCTCTACGATATGGGGATCAGTCACTAAGTTCGGCAGCCCCGAACTATAGATGTGCTCGCGATGGATCACTTCGCTCGAGTACAACAGAGAGCGGTAATCGGGGTTGAGGAATCTGCTATGGATCGCGAAGTCCATCACCTCACCCGTTCGTAATTGCAAACTGATAACTTTACAATTCCGGCCAATCGTTGACTCGGGAACTAAGTAGTCGAGCCCCAAGCCTGTTTGGGAGCACAGGCTGTTAGTCGCTGTAGCTATATCCGGACGACGCATTCTGAAGTGGCGCAGAAAAGGGATAGCTTCTCCATCTAGAAATATGGCTGGAGCGTCCCCGGCTTCGAACGCAGATGTTGACCAGCCTGACACATTGATTATTCCGCTGGGATCGATTTTGAGATAGTCAAGAAAACCGTTGTGGATGGGCCGATCTACCGGGAAAGAGGCGGCCTCCACTTGCGGGATGAGGATATGCCGGATAACTTCGCGGGCCTTCCAAGCCGCCGCGCGGAAAGCATTTCTTGCAATCAAAGAGCCACCGGAAACGTCGGGTTTGTTTCCGCGCTGTCGGCGCGCTTATGCCGTCCACAGCCGGAAATCGCGGCGCCTTCGGGCCTGGAATAACGTAAATGGTAAAACAGGGACTTCATGTATTGGCGGTTGTTGGAGAAACTGCAGCGAGCTTCTGTCCTCCAGGATTCGGGCTTGCAACAGCAATCGGACACTCGTCCTCTTTTCTCGCGAGCTCTGTCGCGATTCTGGACGCCAAAGCGCAAACTTACTCACCTGATTTTACCGGCCCTGATCCTAATTTTCTGCGGCTACCTGCGATTCGTTAACCTCGGTTGGGGCACCGCCGGGAAATACAAGGCGGGGTGGCATCCGGATGAGCAGATTGTCGTGGGCGTGGACGGCAACTTAGCGTCCAACCATTTCGATTCCGATATGGGGCTAGCTCCCATTCCCGAAGGTCTGCGGTGGGCTCGCTATAACTTCTCTTCCTACTTTTATGCATCTTATGTTTGGTACGCGGTCGCCGCCCCTATTCGAAGCGCATTGCACTTGGGGCGGGTCCAAGCGCCCCCCTCTCCGCTGATGATGTTCCGCCAGTTCTCGGCCTTGCTCGGCCTGACTGCGTGCTTTCTGGTCTATTGCTGCGCCAGGACCTTTCTCCCGAGCGGATTTGCTGCACTGGCGGCTCTATTTACGGGTGTCTTGCCGCTCCTGGTCCAAGACAGCCACTATGCCAGAGCAGAAGCCTTCGTTACGGCCGGAGCAGTCGGCCTCCTCTGGCTTACATTTACTGCTGCGGAAAAGTGCTCGCCGGCCCGGTGTTTCTGGGCTGGTCTTTTGACCGGCATTCTGGCAGCCTGCAAGATCTCGCTGGCCCCACTGCTCCTTCTCCCCGCCTTTGCGATCTGGGCCTGTCTTTGGCCGATTGGCCGGCGGAAAGTTCGCCTCGCCATCACGCGCCTCGGTTTGCTGCTAAGTGGATTTGTCGCTGGGTTCGTGATCGGCGTGCCCTATGTTGTTGTCCATTGGCGAACCTGGTGGCAAGGCTGGCAGGTTCTGGAAAACCAGTACTCGCATCCGTTCCCGCCTTACGGCACCGATCCGCCCGGTTATTGTTTTGGCTTCATCGCCAACTACGTCGTCAGCACATTCGGCGTGCCGCTCCTGATTCTCGCGGCACTGGGCGCTTTTCGCCTGGTACGGAAGAGATTTTTTTTCCCGGTTTTCTTCTTAGTTGGTCCGGTCGTCCTCTACTATGTGATCTTCGGCTTCCAGCTCGCCTTCTTCGAACGGAATATTAGCCATGTCGCACCCTGGATCGCCATACTAGCCGCGACAGGATGCCTGGAAGTCTGGGATCGACTAAAAAGGGCTACTGCCGCGACAGAACTGCGTCTGGCGATGATGGTCGTGACAATCGGCTTGTGCCTCTGGGTCCCGTTGCCGTTGTCCTGGAGGATCGCGGTCATTGTGCTGAGCGGCCACACTTACGATGCGATCGGGAAATACGAAGCTGTTCTCCTCGCCGCGTACCATGGGCTGCCCATGATCGGCGATGAGTTGTGGGCTGACCAGGTGCTCGAACACATCCAGCAAAACCTGATAATCAATCCGGGGGGCTACATCCTAAAACTCGGAGATTCCAACGACGAGTTGTCCCGGCACCGTCGTTTCATTGCGGAGCACACATTTAATATGAAGCTGCTGGCCGTTTTACCCGGGCACTTCTCGGATCTTCCGGTTTGCACGCTCCAGATGTATCACAGCGAGAACTACTCCTGGTACCTTGTCCGCCAGAACTGGCCCGCGGTCCGTTGAAATCTTCCATCGGTCCGCCGGATAATGCTTCGCCTATGAACACACCGTCTGAGCCCATCGATAATTCCCTGGCTGCGTTTGCACAACGAATCAAACGCTTACCCGGAGTTGGCGCAAATCCTTTCAGCCTTGCCGGGCTCCTCATTCTATTTTTCTGGGCGATTCTGAACTGGTCTCTCGCGATAAGGAGGATCATTCGAGATTACAATCCTCTGCCTGTTTGGGACTACTGGGAGGTTGCCAATCACCTGGAAAGGTACAAAGCGTTCGATTTTTCGGTCTTCTGGATACAACACAATGAGCATCGGATCCTTTTCCCGGAGAGCATTTTTGCTACCGACATGCTGCTGTTCGGCGGTCATCAGATCTTCTCGTTAGCGGTTAGTTGCGGGTGCTATTTCGGAGTTTGGATCGTTCTTGCCTGGGCCCTCAATTCGGATAAGACCCTTTCTCGGGATGTGAGGGAAATGGGCGCCTTGTTCGCGGCCATCATTATGGGCTGGGAGGGTTGTTCAGTCATCCTCAGCAATACATTCCTGCTGCAATGGACCATGCTGCAGCTTGCTGTGGCTCTGTCCTTGGCGCTGCTCGCCAAATCCCGCGGATCGTCGAATCATATTTACTTCGCGGGCGCGATTGTATCTGCGGTAGTAGCCACGTTTTCTTCCGGCAATGGCATGCTGCTTTGGCCGGTCTTATTGATGGCGGCCTTCCTAATGAGGATGGGGAAGATCCGCATCCTGATTCTTGTAGTCTCGGCTGTCGTGAGCATCTCTCTGTTCTTTGTCGGTTATCACTCGCCCAAAGACCTGCAGTTCTTGAACATCGTCAGACATCCCATCTACTTCGTCGGCTTTCTCGCATCGTTCGTCAGCATGCCGCTAGGAGCCATCGGCGAACCCCAGCTAGGAGTTATCTTCGGGCTGTGCAACTTAGTAACATTTTCCTTGCTATTGATGGTAGCGGCTCGCAAAAAGCTGCTCGCCTGCACACCGTCGGTAGTGCTATTTGGCTCTTTCGCTTTCCTTCTGGCGAGTGGAATACTAACTGCAGCCGGTAGAATCAATCCCGCCGATCCCGCCTACATAGCCGCTAAGGCAGCCAGATATGTATCGCTTCCGCTGGTAAACTGGGCGGTTCTTTTGCTGGCGCTTGTCTGGATCTCGGCGCGGATGAAATGGGAGTTACTCTCTGTAAGTGCCATCGCCGTGCTGTGTTCTTTGTTTGTGATCGGCATAACCTCCACCTTGCGGCCATGGGTCACGGGGAACGGCTCTTTTATAGCTGACCAGCAAGTGGCGACAGTAAGCGTCGAAAACGATGTCTTAGACCCGGATTTCGAAGGAAAGCTATACCCCGATCCAGGCTTTGTGCCGAAGATGCTCGCGGTTCTGCGCCGCAATCATCTCGCGATCTACTCGGGCCTTCCGCAGCTTTCATGGCTGGGACGGAACGCCAGTTCTGTGTTCCAGAGCTGTGATATTCGCGAACCGGGCGGCGTATCCGGTGTATTCCCGGTGCAAGGCGGTTTCGAGATTACTGGCAGCACCTCACTCGGGTTAGGCGCCTCCGATGTGGTGTTCGTCAACGAGCGAAACATCGTAGTAGGATTCGGAGAAGAAATAGAAGCAGGAGTGCCTGCCGTAATTGCACCGGAACATGCGGCCCAGGGAAAAGAGTGGGTGGGTTTTATCAATTCCGCCTACGGGTCCCAGTCGTTTTCCACCTATTTAGTAACCCGTCACGGTCATGCTATGTGTCTAGTTGAGCAATCGAGGGCGATTGGCGGCGTCCGACCGATAACTGCGGCCGGTGCCGGTCCGGTCATTGCCGGCGTGACCTGGGATGGAACAGGGTGGAAAGAAAATACACTGCCACCTTCAATTACAGAGATAAACCCAATTACGAAAAGTTTTTGGTCAAGTTGGAATGCAGGCGATCAAAGCACCGGCCGCATCACCTCATCGGATATCGGCGTTCCCGCGAACGGCTGTCTCGCGCTATCTGTTATTCATGGCCCGTCTACAGGCGGGTTAACCGTTCGTGTAATAGATCCCAGGACCTCGCAGGAATTGGGACTCATCCCTCTGCGTGGCGGCGAAAGCGGCTGGAAGTTCTGGAGAGTTCCCCTGAGCTCGCAGCCGCCGGCGGTCCGAATCGTTGCCGAAGACAGTGGTACGCACGCGGGCGAATGGTTGGCCATCGCGCCGCCTTTGGAATGCCGGTAATCCAAAACATTACTGGGAGCGCTCCATCCAAATCCCGCGCACTTTTTCTTCGCAGATAGCGAATTTATTTCTTCTTCGTTGCCCTTTTGCTAGCCGTCTTCTTCGAGTGGCTTTTCGCAGCCGTCTTTTTGCTGGTGGTTTTCTTCCCGCTAGTTTTCTTGCTGACCGTTTTCTTGCCAGCCGCTTTCTTGTTCGGATCGGGTGGAATCTTCGCGCCCGAACGCCGCGCCTCGCTCAATCCGATCGCGATCGCCTGCTTCGGATTCTTCACCTTCTTGCCGCTTCTTCCGGACGAAAGCTCGTGGTGCTTGAACTCATGCATCGTGTCCTGCATCTTGCCTTTTACGATGCGCTTCGACTGCGGATCCGATCCGGATGAAGATTTCTTAGCGGTTGCTTTCTTTTTTGTAGCCATGTGATTCTCCCATGTTTGGAATCGCGTTCTTATATCGTGGAGCGTATCATCCTTCACTACGTTTCAACAAGATAAGTTTCGAAGTCGCGCGCTTCCCGGAGCGGAACCACTCCCGCGGTTGATATTCTGAGTTCTTAGAGGTCTTTTCTTGTCTCGAATTTCCGCTGCGTTTCGCAGTTTTTTTTCTCTTCTGTTCTCGGGAGTGCTACCCGAAGATGTGGCTCTGGCATTCGGCTTTACAAAGGTCAACCCGGTTCCCGTCTCACCGCCTGTAGAAACCGTAAAGGTGAACGTGAGCGATGGCGCTTTGCAGATCCTCTCGATCCTGCAACGCGATTCGCGGCTCATCGATTTTCTGATGGAAGATATCGCCGGATTCGCCGACGATCAGATAGGGGCGGCTGTTCGCTCTCTGCACTCCGATTGCAAAGCGACTCTCTCGCGTCATGTCACGCTTGCCCCGGTGATCGACGGCGTGGAAGGAACGTATCAGAAATTGGATGTTGTGAAATCGCCCGATCCGAATCGCTTCAAGCTGATCGGCAATGTCCCTGCCAACGGAAAAGTACCGGGCGGCACACTCCGCCATCGCGGGTGGAAAGCCGTTGCTATCGAACTTCCCGCGCTCGGAAAGCAGGACGCCTCTGTCCTTGCCCCGGCCGAACTCGAGGTCGAATAGCACCGCGCATGCCGCAATTCATCATCGGAATCGATCTGGGTACTACCAACAGCGCGCTCGCTTACGCGCCTGCCGAAAGCGGGCACGCGGAACATCCGAACGTCTCTCTGCTACCCATCCCGCAGCTTGCCAATCCCGGTGAAGTCACGGACTTCGACCTGCTTCCGTCTTCGCTCTATATTCCCGGACCCAATGAGTTTGTGGACGGCGCTCTCGCGTTGCCTTGGGACAAGCAGCCGGCCTATATCACCGGCCACTTTGCACGAGCGCGCGGAATCGAAGTTGCAAACCGCCTGGTGAGTTCCGCCAAATCGTGGCTTTCTAACCAATCGGCTGATCCCACTCAGCCCTTGCTCCCGCTCACTGCGCCTGAAGGCTTTCCGAAGATCTCCCCTCTCGAGGCCTCGACACAATACCTGATCCATCTGAAGTCGGCTTGGAACCTGGTGCATCCGGAGGCTCCGTTCGAAAGCCAGTCTGTGCTCATCACTGTTCCTGCTTCGTTCGATGCCGCGGCGCGCGACCTCACGCAACGGGCGGCGCACGAAGCTGGTTATCCCGAAGTGACGGTCATCGAAGAGCCGCAAGCTGCTTTCTATGCCTGGATCGAACGCAATCCAAACTGGCGTGAGCAGGTCAAGCCGGGCGACCTGATTCTGGTAGTCGATATCGGCGGCGGAACAACCGACTTCAGCTTGATTGCCGTTACCGAACAGTCGGGCGAATTGCAGCTCGAGCGCATTGCAGTCGGCGAACACCTGCTGCTGGGCGGTGACAATATGGACCTCGCAGTGGCGCGGCATGCCGAGCAGCAGTTCTCGCAAAAAAACATCAAGCTTGATGCCATCCAGTTTCACGCGCTATGGCAGCAGTGCCGCGCTGCCAAGGAGACTCTGCTTTCAAGCGACGGAAAGCAAGCGAAAGACCAGCCGCTCACCATACTCGGCCGCGGTACTGGGCTGGTTGGCGGCACGCTGCGCGGCAAAGTTTCACGCGAGGAAGTGAATAACTTGCTGCTCGAAGGATTTTTTCCCGCCGTAGCAGCCGACGCTGCCCCGCAACGCCAGCGCCGCGCTGCCTTAATGGAAGTGGGCCTGAATTATGCAACCGATCCTGCTGTCACCAAACATCTCGCTCAGTTCCTGCGGCAGGCGGCGGCTAATGCTGGTGCTGAGGGCTTCGCGCGTCCTACGCATTTGCTTTTGAACGGCGGAGTGCTGCAGGCAGGCGCCATCGAGCACCGCCTTTTTGAAGTACTGAACGGCTGGCTCAATCAGGCCGGGGCGCCGCCACTTACTGAGCTAGTAAACGCAACCAAGCAAACCGATTTGATGCATGCAGTAGCCGAGGGCGCGGCCTACTACGGCATCGCGCGCACCGGCAAGGGCGTGCGCATCCGCGGCGGCGTTCCGCGCACCTACTATGTCGGCATTGAAAGTTCCCTGCCCGCAGTGCCAGGCTTGCCGGCTCCCATGAAAGCGCTCGCGGTCGTCCCCTTCGGCCTCGAAGAAGGCTCTAGCGTCGAGCTTCCGCAACGCCGCTTCGCGCTGGTTGTCGGCGAGCCTGCCGAGTTTCGCTTCTTCTCTTCTCTTTCGCGCAAGAGCGACGCTCCCGGTACGCTTCTCGAAGAGACAGGCGAGGAGTTAGAGGAGCTTGCCCCGATTGAAGTCTTTCTCCCTCCGCACAAAGGCGCGACGCGCGAGGAAGTCGTGCCCGTCACGCTCGAAAGCAACGTCACCGAAACCGGCATGCTCGAACTCTGGTGCGTGGCAGCCGACGGCCGCCGCTGGAGACTCGAATTCAATGTCCGCGAGCGGGCAGCGGCTGCATGAACTTAGGCTCATGAGCGTAGGCTTATGAATGTAGGGATAGACCTCGGCACCACTAATTCTGCCGTCGCCTATATCGACCCGCAAGAAGCAGCCGAAGCCGATTTCCCTCCCATCCACGTCCTCCCGATTGAGCAGCAGATCGAAGCGAATCGCACCGGCACGCTTCGTACATTGCCTTCGTTTCTTTTCCTGAGTGAGCCCCCGGTGGTCGGCGCCTACGCGCGCGACCAGGGCGCTTTGGTTCCTACCAGAACCGTACATTCAGCTAAATCTTGGCTGTCTAATTCCGAGGCGGACCGTACCGCAAAGATTCTGCCCTGGGACTCGCAGGAAGAAGGCCGGGTACTCTCGCCCGTCGAAGCCTCTACGCGCTACCTCACTCATCTGCGGTCGGCATGGGAGAACAGCAAAGGCTCGGCGCTCAGCGGGCAGCAGGTTGTACTCACCGTTCCCGCCAGCTTCGATGAGGAGGCCCGCGAACTTACTGTGCAGGCTGCGCATGAGGCCGGTATCGAGCAGCTCACTCTGGTCGAGGAGCCGGCGGCTGCCTTCTACGCTTGGATCGCTAGTCACCTGGCGCGTTCCAACAAGGAGCTTTTTGATGGCCAGACCGTGCTCGTGTGCGACGTCGGCGGCGGGACCAGCGACTTCACCCTCGTGCGTGTCGATCGCGAAGGCGACCGCGTCCAGTTCACCCGCACCACCGTCGGACGCCATCTTCTGCTCGGCGGCGACAACCTCGATCTCACCATCTCCTGGCTGGCTGAATCGAAGTTCGGCAAGACCTTATCTCTCCGGCAAAGAAGCGCACTTCGCCGTCAATGCTCGGCCGCGAAAGAGACTCTGCTCGCCTCAAACGGCCCGGCCTCTGTCGATGTGACCGTCACGGGCGCGGGCACTTCCCTGATCGGCGGGACGCTCAAGACGACCATCACGCGTGAAGAGCTCTTGGAACTCGCTCTTGGTGGATTTCTGCCGCCCTGTCAACTTACCGATAAAGCTCAGCAGGAGAAACAGAGCGTGTTCCGCGAACTGGGTCTGCCCTACGTATCGGATCCGGCCATTACGCGCCACCTCGCGGAGTTCCTCCAGAGTTCGTCCGCTGCCGAGCACGGCATCGACGCAATTTTATTCAACGGCGGCTTCTTCATCCCGCAGGTTTTTCGCGAGCGCATCCGCGATGTGGTGGAGCATTGGTTTGGCCGGCGCCCGGCAGTTTTCGAAAACCAGGACCTGGATCTCGCCGTTGCGATCGGTGCAGCCTATTATTCTTATGTGCGCGCGAGCGGTAGCGGCGTTCTCGTGCGCGGCGGTCTGCCCCGCGCCTACTTCCTCGGTCTGCATGACACCGGCTCGTCGGACGTCAGTGCTGTTTGCCTAATGCCGCGAGGCACCGAAGAGGGCCAGGAGGTCAAACTCGATCAGCCCGAGTTGCAGCTCGTTGCCAACACGCCGGTTGCCTTTCGGCTTTATAGCTCTCTGAGCCGTACCGAAGATGCCGCCGGCGATGTCGTCTCTTTTGCGCCGGGTCTGGATATGCTCGACCCGGCCAGCGATCCGCGGCTGCATGCTCCTTTACGCGCGGTAATTCGCTTCGGTAAAGGAGGTGAGCGGCTGGTACCCGTCACTTTAGGTGCCCGGTTAAACGAAGTTGGCACGCTCGAAACCTGGGCCGAGTCAAAAGTGAGTGAGCATCGCTGGCGGTTGCAATTTCAATTACGCAAGACTGCAGATGCGCCTGCCTCGACTGCTGTATCGGCCGTTCGATCGAGTGCCGTAATCAGCCCTGAGTCACAGGCGCAAGCTGAAGCGCTGCTCGAGCAGGTCTTCGGCAAAACGGGTACGGGACTTGCGCCGGAACAGTTACCCTCCCGTCTGGAACAGGCGTTGAGTCTTGGGCGTCTCTCCTGGCCCTTAGCAACTGTTCGGGGCTTCGCGGACAAGCTGCTGGCCTTAGCTGATGGCCGTAGAAGAAATGCGCCTCACGAAGCGCGCTGGCTAAACCTCACCGGTTTTTGTCTGCGCCCTGGCTTCGGGTATCCGGGCGACGATTATCGCGTTGAGCAGGCGCGTAGAGTCTATGCCGGCGGACTCGCTTTCGGCAATCAGGTTCAAAACGAAATCGATTGGTGGATTTTCTGCGGGCGCATCGCGGGCGGTTTGAATCGCAACCAGCAGGCCGACATCTTTCAGCGCCTATCGCCGGTCCTCTTGCCCAAACAGAAACGGAAGGGCCGGATCAACCAGGCGCTCTATCGCGAGATGTGGCGCACTGCCGCGAGTCTCGAACTACTGCCTCAGCAGACAAAAACACAGCTTGGCGAAAGCCTGTTGGCATCTATCAAGCAAGGCGAGATGATCGAGGCTGCTATATGGTGCCTCTCTCGCCTTGGTGCGCGCAAGCTCTTCAGCGGACCGATCAATCTGGTTCTGCCGCCAGCAACGGTAAGCCGCTGGGTGGAAGTCTTGCTGCGCCTGCCCCACACCCCGTCGCTGCTTGAATCTGTAGTGCAACTAGCGCGATTAACCGGCGACACCGCGCGCGACCTGCCGCCTGCCAGTCTCGATCTTGTCCGCCGCGCCTGTGAAGCGAGTCCGCGCGCTGCCGATCTCCTCCGTCAACTAGCCGGCGAAGCCGATGACCTCGCAGCAGGAAGTCGCGTTTTCGGCGAAGACCTGCCCGCCGGTTTTGTCCTGGCTGCAACCAATGCATGAGATCGCCCTCGTCGATCTGATTCGACAGCTCTCAGCAAAAAGCAAAGGAAGCAAGTCAATCGTCAAAAGCATCGGCGATGATTGCGCCATCCTGCGACCGGGCGCCAAGGAAGACCTAGTATTCACCACCGATTTTTTGCTCGAAGGACGCCATTTCGAACTCGCCACGCACAGCGCTGCTGACATCGGCCACAAAGCGCTAGCGCGCAGTCTTTCCGATCTGGCAGCCATGGGCAGCGAGCCGGTCTTCTGTCTTGTTTCGCTAGCTATTCCTCTGGCCCTCACTTCGCGCTGGTTGAAAAGTTTTTACGGCGGCTTTCTCGCGCTCGCGTCCAAGTATCGAATTTTGCTCGCTGGCGGCGACCTTGCCCGCTTTGACAAAGTGCTCATAGATGTTATGTGCTGCGGCCGAGTCCCACGTGGCAAAGCCCTCCCGCGCAATGGTGCGAAACCCGGTGATTCCATTTACGTCACGGGCGAACTCGGCGCCTCTGCTCACGGCCTCTCTACCCGGCGCGGACCATCGTGGCGCAGGCACCGGCGTCCCGAACCTCGCATTGACGCGGGCATCTCGCTTCGCCGCCTTGGCGCTTCTGCCTGCATGGATCTGAGCGACGGCCTCTCGCTCGACCTCGCCCGGCTATGCCGCGAATCTCAGGTCAGCGCCGAAATTGGGTCCGCACTTCCCCTCGCAGCCGGTGTGACGCTTGATGAGGCACTGCATGGCGGCGAAGATTACGAACTGCTTTTCACTGCCCCGGCCCGGAAGAAGATTCCGGCTCGACTCGGCTCGCTACCCGTAACGCGCATCGGGGCCATCACACGGGGAGCTCCCGGCCGCATCCTCCGGGACGGCCGCGCTCTTACGTCGAAGGGATTCGACCATTTCGCATAACCCACGCTACGATTTGACTTGAGCAATACTTTCGATGTCATCGTCCTGGGGCTCGGCGGGATGGGCAGCGCTGCCGCCTATCACCTGGCCTCTCGCGGAAAGCGTGTGCTGGGCATCGAGCAGTTCGCGCCCGCCCACGACAAGGGCTCTTCGCATGGTGCTTCGCGCATCATCCGGCAGGCCTACTACGAAGACCCGGCCTACGTGCCACTTGTGCTGCGCGCCTACGAATTGTGGGAGCAGCTCGAACGCGATTCAGAAACCGATCTTCTCCGTACTACCGGAGGCTTGGCGATAGGACCTCCGGGCAGTGCGATTGTCCAGGGAACAATTGCTAGCGCTGACGCGCATAACCTCGCTCATGAGGTGCTTGATTCGGGCGAACTCCGGCGTCGCTATCCCGTTCTCAATCCGCGGCCGGACGAAGCCGCGGTTTACGAACTCCGCGCCGGATTCCTCAGGCCCGAGGCGTGCGTACGCGCGCACCTCGAATTAGCCGCGCGCCACGGGGCTGATTTGCGCTTCGAGGAATGCGTGCAAGCGTGGACCGCCTCTTCCACGCACAATGGCGTGCAAGTCGTCACTACCAGGGGGGCCTACCGGGCGGATCGTCTCATCATCGCGCCGGGCGCCTGGGCCCCCGTGCCCCTGGGCGAACTCAAGATTCCGTTCGACATCCGCCGTCACGTGATGTGCTGGTTCCGTCCTGTTGCGAACACCGAATCCTTTCTTCCTGAGCGCTTCCCTATTTATTTATGGGACGTCGATGGTGAACACGTATTCTATGGATTTCCGGCGATTGACGGGCTCGGGGGCGGGGTGAAAGTTGCGATGCATACCGGCGGCGAGCGCTGTACGCCCGAGACCATCGAGCGCCAAATCTCAGATCGCGATATCGAGGAGTTGCGCGCCCCGCTAAGCCGGTTTATCCCATCGCTCAACGGTTCTCTAGTGGCTGCCGCGACGTGCATGTATACATTAACTCCCGATGAGCACTTTATCCTGTCGCTACATCCCGAGCATCCACAAGTCGCGATAGCTGCCGGGTTTTCCGGACATGGATTCAAATTCACATCGGTCATCGGTGAAATTCTGGCCGATCTTGCGATTGACGGTAAAACCCGGCGCCCGATTGCACTGTTCGCGCCCGAAAGATTCAGTTGATTACTTCGGCCTCAGCAGTGAGCTGGCTCCATCAGTGTGGCGCGGCTTCGGAAGCATCGGCCAGCGCGTAAGAGACCACCGTCATCACCGCTGCGTTTTCGTTTAGCTCGCGCTCGTTGATCTTATCGAAGGTGTCTGCTGCCGTGTGATGATAGTTGAAATAGAAACGGCTGTCCTGAGTCGGCGTGAACCCTGGAACACCTTTAATGAAGCTGATATCTTCCCCGGCTTCCTCGCCATGCTCTAACGTTGCCGCGCCAATAGGCTGCAAGACTCGCGCTACCGGGCGCAACCACCTCTGTAATTCAGAATTTCCCGTGAAGGTGATCCCACCTGGATGACCCGCGCCCAAATCCGATTCGAGCGCTCCTACGTGATTCGCGATCTCCGCCGCTCGCTCCTTCACATACGTTTGCGCTCCGTCCGACCCTTGTTCTTCATCCATCCATGCGATGAAGCGCACGGTCCTCTTTGGATGAATACCAAGCTGCTTGAGCAAGTGGATCGCCTGCATCGAAACCGCGATGCCCGCGCCATCATCGATGGCCCCGGTTCCCAAATCCCACGAATCCAGATGGCCCGATACAATCACGATCTGTTCCGGATGCTCACTGCCCTTCCAATCCGCAATCACGTTATAACTTTCTGTGCGGGGAAGCGTTTTCGGGGTCAGCACGAGGCGCATCTGCACGCTGCCCTGCTTCGTTAGATTTTCCAAGAGGTCTGCATCTTCCGCCGTAACAGCAGCCGCCGGAATCTGCGGCACGTCATTGCTGTAATAGGTCGCGCCCGTGTGCGGGAGCCGGTAGTCGGCGCCTCCCACCGAGCGCACAAGAACTGCAACCGCTCCTGCCGAAGCCGCAACGATTGGCCCGGCGCCCCGGTAAACAACCGACTCCCCATAGGCCGCTCCGCCATTACCTTGCGCGGCCAGCCTTTTGTCGAAGCGCTCGTTCAGAAGTAAGATCTTCCCTTTCACGCTGTCGGGTGGCGAGCGCCGGAGATCGTCAAATGAGTTCACAACAATTACCTCGGCCACCAGACCTTCCGTAGGCGTGGCCGTGCTAGGGCCCAGCGCAGTCAATACAATCTTCTGCGTGGTTCCCGGCGCCTGCCCAGGCCATTTCAACAATTCGCCGGTCTCCGCGCCGCGTACCCAATGCGGCACCGTAGTCTTTTCCAGTTGAACTTCCGCGCCAAGCGCGCGCATCTCTGCCGCTACATATTGGACCGCCTGCTCCGCCTGCGGCGACCCGCTGAGACGTGGACCAATGTTGTCTGTCAGGTGACGCAATTGTGTCAAGGCATAATCATCTCTTAGTGCCGCGTCGCGCAATCGTCCCATCGTCACAATCTGTTCTTGACTCCACGCTCCCGGCGGCGCGTTAAGCATTTCGTTGATGCGATCCTTTGGTGTAACAGGCGTCGAAGGCTGCTGATTCTGGGCTGCCCTGGCAACCGCAAACAGCACGCTGCACACGAGAAATGTTCTGACATTTGGCATAGCGAATCCTAACATGCGATTTTCAAAAGGGCCAGTACAATGCCGGCACGTTTCTTCTTCCCCTGCGGTCGATCGTTTTGTCCTTCGCCCTGCTAGCTCCCTGCGTCTTTGCGGACACCACCCCGCGCCCCGAGTTTCCGAATCCCCAATTCAAACGCGCGCAGTGGATCACGCTGAATGGAAACTGGGTCTTCGCATGCGATGATCAAGGCCAGAGACTCGCCTCCCGTTGGCAGAGCCGCGGGCTGCCTTCCGCGCGCGAAATTGCCGTTCCTTACTGCTTCGAAAGCAAGCTGAGCGGCACCAACAACACCGGCTTTCATCCTGGTGCGTGGTATCAGCGATCCATTCGTCTTCCGGCGGATTGGGGCGGCAATGTGCCCTTTGCATTCGATATCACAACGTCCTTGCGAAGCGCAAGCAATACGCTCACCGTGCGCACTTACAGTCCGCCTACCGACCGCTCGATCCCACGCGGCAAACAATACTGGAAGCCCAAATCGGGTGCTATCTTCTACACCCGGACCAGCGGTATCTGGCAGCCCGTCTGGGTCGACGCGGCCGGCGAGAACTATTTAAACTACGTCCACATCACGGCCGGCCAGGCTGTCGCCGAACTTTGCTCCGTTCGGGCCGGTTAGTAAACCATCTTGCACGAACGTCAGCATCTGAAACTCTTCCCGAAGCTGTTCGCGATAGCCTTTCTTGACGGACTCAGGCGTCCACTCATAAAGCTGTCCGTTCCGCATGGGGCTGTAGTCCGTGGCTGTGGTTGGGATTCCGCCGAAGGTGTTATTCGGCCGGTATCCATTCGTAATGGAGGCGTCAAGTCCCTAGGAGATTTCATATCTCAGCGCCCTTGACATAGACAGCTAGGATAGCCATCTATCCCACTGAAACAGGTGTGCTGGTTTGCGACGGCTCCGTAATCGGCTCGTTTGCGCCGCCGATTCTCATCCGGTAAAAAGAGCGCCACACGAAGTACATCGAGACTGCCACGAAGACGAAAGCTAGAATATGGCTCAATCCCGGACGATCGGCCGAGAGCGAAACCGCCAGCTCGACGGCTAGCAATCCGAACAGCGTTGTGAATTTGATAATCGGATTCAGCGCAACCGACGATGTGTCTTTGAACGGATCGCCTACCGTGTCGCCGACCACCGTTGCCGCATGCAGATCGGTTCCCTTTTGCTTTAACTCCGTCTCGACAATCTTCTTGGCGTTATCCCATGCGCCCCCCGCGTTAGCCATAAAGATTGCCTGGTACAGGCCGAAGAGCGCGATTGAGATCAGATACCCGATAAAGAAATACGGCTCGACGAAAGCGAATCCCAAAGTCACGAAAAACACCGTCAGGAAAATATTGATCATCCCGCGTTGGGCGTAGCGAGTGCAGATCTCTACCACTTTCTTGCTGTCGGAAACCGATGCTTTGGTAACGCCCTCCAGCCGAATATTCGCTTTGATGAACTCGACGGCACGATACGCGCCAGTAGTCACCGCCTGAGTTGATGCGCCTGTAAACCAATAGATAATTGCCCCACCCGCGATGAGGCCGAGTAGGAATGGCGGGTGAAGGATTGACAAGTTAGAAATTAAATCCGGCCTAAGGCCCTTAGTCAGTGCGACCACGATTGAAAAAATCATCGTGGTGGCGCCTACCACGGCGGTTCCGATCAGAACCGGTTTAGCCGTGGCTTTGAATGTATTGCCTGCTCCATCGTTCTCTTCTAAATTTTCTTTTGCTCTTTCAAAATCGACGCTGAAGCCGTAGTTCCTCCCAATGTCTTCTTCGACGCCAGGGACTTCCTCGATGAGAGAAAGCTCGTAAACAGACTGCGCATTGTCGGTTACCGGGCCATAGGAATCTACCGCGATCGTTACGGGCCCCATCCCGAGGAAGCCAAAAGCCACTAAGCCGAAAGCAAAGACCGCGGGCGCGGCCATAATGTTGTCAAGCCCCAGCGTGCTTACGCCGTAGGCAATGCTCATCAAAATAAGAATGGCCAGTCCGAGCCAGTAGGCGCTCATGTTGCCCGCGACGAACCCGGAAAGAATGTTGAGCGAGGCGCCCCCTTCGCGAGACGAAGCGACAATCTCGCGCACATGAGTAGAGTCCATCGACGTGAAGACCTTGACCAGTTCGGGAATGACAGCACCCGCCAAAGTTCCGCAAGTGATCACGCAGGAAAGCTTCCACCAGAGACTTGGATCACCGCCTAGTTCCGGAATCATTGCGTACGACACGATATACGTGGCCGCAATCGAAACGAGTGAAGTCAGCCACACGAGCGATGTGAGGGGCGCTTCGAAGTTCATCTTCACTGCATTGCCGAATCTGCTCTTCGCAATCGCCGCATTGATGAGGTAAGACAAGCCGGAAGAGATGACCATCATCACGCGCATGGCAAATATCCACACGAGCAGCTGGCTCTGCACCAGAGAGCTGCTCACCGCTAGCACGATGAAAGAAATCAGCGCGACGCCCGTGACGCCGTATGTTTCGAAGCCATCGGCGCTAGGACCGACGGAATCGCCGGCGTTGTCGCCCGTGCAGTCCGCGATCACGCCCGGATTGCGCGCATCATCCTCTTTGATTTTGAACACGATCTTCATCAGGTCAGCGCCGATGTCGGCGATTTTCGTAAAGATGCCGCCGGCGACACGCAGTACGGCCGCGCCCAGACTCTCGCCAATCGCAAAGCCGATGAAGCAGGGTCCTGAGTAATCGCGCGGAATGAAGAGCAGGATGAACAGCATCAGCACCAGCTCGACACTGATGAGCAGCATGCCGATGCTCATGCCTGCTTTTAACGGTATTTCGTAACAGGGAAACGGCTTGCCGCTGAGGCTGGCGAAGGCGGTGCGCGAGTTCGCGAAGGTGTTGACGCGGATGCCGAACCACGCTACTCCGGAGCTTCCGCAAATGCCAATCACACTGAAGGCGAGTATAATCAGGACCTTAACAGCGGCATAATGCTGAAGAACGCCGAAATAGAAAACGATGACCGCCCCGATGCAAACTTCCAGGATCACAAGAAACTTAATCTGTGTGACCAGATACGTTTTGCACGTCTCGTAGATCAGCTCGGAGATCTCGAGCATGGACGCGTGCACCGGAGAGTTTTTGAGCTGACGGTAGATGACCAACCCAAATAGCAGGCCTAGCGCTACTACGAACAGGCCGTAGATCAAGAGCGATCGCCCATTGATGGCGCCATCGAAAAAAGTAGCTTGCGCCAAGTTGGGCAAAATAAGGTCTGCTTCTCCGCCAGCCTGACTTGGGGCCTGGCCAAACGAAACCCCGGAAAGAGCTACGAAGAGTGCGGACGCGAACAAGGCGTGAACGCGAGACATCGATATACGGCCTCCTAAAAGCCAATAGAACTGAGCTACAGTATAGCCTCTACGTAGAACCTGTTGAAGAGTGCTGGTAGGGACGGGCAGATTCGAACTGCCGGCCTGCCGCTTAGGAGGCGGCCGCTCTATCCATCTGAGCTACGTCCCCGTCGATGGACGACAGGCGAAAGCGCCTGTCCCACAAAGCAAGTCTACCAGCGGCGCAGACCCTTTTGGCCGATATCTGTGCGGTACTGCATGCCGTCGAAATGGATCTTGTTCACCGCCCGATAGGCATTCGAAACTGCGATCGGCAAAGTATCGCCTTTGGCTGTGACTCCCAAAATCCGGCCGCCAGCCGTGACCAGGCGCTCGCCTTTCTGAGCAGTTCCGGCATGGAAGACCGTCGCCCCCATCGCCTCCGCGGCATCGATGCCCTGAATCGGATCGCCAGCCTCCGGTTGGTCGGGATAGCCGGACGCGGCAAGTACCACGCATACAGAAGGTTCAGCGGTAGGGGGCGGTAGCTTAGGAGAGCCACCGCGGGCAACGTCATAGAGCACGCCAGCCAAGTCGCCTTCGAAGCCGTGCATGAGAACTTGTGTTTCGGGATCACCTAGCCGTACATTGAATTCGAGCACTTTCGGCCCATTGGCGGTCACCATCAAGCCGGCGTAAAGAAAGCCAGTGAATGGATTGCCTTCCTTTGCCATCTGCGAGATGGCGGGCAGCATGATGCGATCCATGATCTCGCCCGTTTGGGTAGTTGTCAGGATCCTGTTATCCACATAAGCGCCCATGCCGCCGGTATTTGGCCCCAGATCGCGGTTTAGCAGGCGTTTATGGTCTTGGGTCGGAGCAAACGGTGCTATTTCGCGGCCGTTGCTCAATCCGATAAAGCTGACCTCTTCGCCTTCCAGATATTCTTCGACAACGACGTGGGGGCCGAGCCGCCGAAGCGCCTCTTCGGCTTCACTCTGATCGCGGGCGATCACCACGCCCTTTCCAGCGGCCAAGCCGTCGACTTTGATTACGAGCGGGAATGAAAACTCGTTAATGCCAGCACCAGAACGCGCCGTCGGGATACCCGCGCGCTTAAAGAAATCTTTGGCAAAAAGCTTCGAGCCCTCCAGGCGAGCGGCGGCTTGAGTCGGGCCGATAATCTGAAGGCCCAGAGTTCTGAAAGTGTCGACGATGCCAGCGACCAGGGGTGCCTCAGGGCCTACGACTGTCAGATCGATGTTGTTGTCCTGAGCGAGACCCGCATAGCCGCGGAGTTCCGACGGAGCCGGAATGCACGTCGCCAGCGTTGAGATGCCCGGGTTCCCGGGGCTGGCAAACAGCTCGGGCCCGATCGGCGATTGAGCGAGTCGCCAGGCGAGAGCGTGTTCACGCCCTCCGCCGCCGATGATTAGAACCCTCATTTCCACCGCTAGAATAGCTGATAGGCTCTCAATGCAGAAGAAATACGACGTAGTGGTGATCGGCGGGGGTCACGCGGGCTGCGAGGCGGCACGGGCGTGCGCCCGGCTGGGGCTGAACACGGCGATGGTGACGATGAATATCGACCTGATTGCCCAGATGTCTTGCAACCCGGCGATTGGGGGCATCGCGAAGGGGCACCTGGTGCGCGAGATCGACGCGCTCGGCGGGGTTATGGGCGAGCTGACCGACGCTGTTGGTATACAGTTCCGGCTTTTGAACACGAGCCGCGGCCCTGCGGTTTGGTCTCCCCGGGCCCAATGCGACAAGAAGCAGTACCGGATTCGAATGCGCGAGTGGCTCGAACGCGAGCCGAAACTACGAATTCTGCAGGCGGAGGTGGGCGAGCTGCTCTTTTTGCCAAACGAACAACCCCGAAAAATGGCTGGGGTGCGCTTAAAGGACGGGCGGGATCTGCTGGCAGAAGCGGTCGTTATCACCACGGGAACATTCCTGAATGGCCTAGCCCACGTCGGAGAAACCCGAAATGCATGTGGCCGAAACGGGGAGGCGGCTTCGAATACGCTGGCCGAGCAGTTTCGCGGTTTGGGGCTGCAGTGGGCGCGGCTGAAGACGGGAACGCCACCCAGGCTGGATGGCAGGACGATTGATTGGTCACAGTTTGAGGAGCAGCCTGGAGACGCGGTCCCTACGCCCTTTTCGTTTTTGACGCAGCGAATCGATCGGGAGCAGATCTGTTGCCACTTGGCCTATACGACTGAAGAGACCCATCGCATCCTGAGCGAGAGCATAGCGAGATCTCCACTGTACAGCGGGCAAATCGAAGGCATAGGGCCGAGATACTGTCCGTCAATCGAAGACAAGATCGTGAAGTTCCCGGAGAAACGGCGGCATCAGATCTTTCTCGAGCCGGAAGGACTGGATACGCACGAAGTGTATGTAAACGGGATGTCGACCAGCATGCCGATCGATGTGCAGGCACGCATGGTGGCGTCCATTCCGGGGTTGGAGAGGGCAGAAATGATTCGGCCGGGGTACGCGATTGAATATGACGCGGTGGATCCGAGAGAGTTGAGGCATTCCCTCGAAGTGAAAGCGATTGAAGGTCTGTTCTTGGCTGGGCAGATCAACGGTACCTCGGGGTATGAAGAGGCCGGATGCCAGGGCTTGATTGCTGGACTAAATGCCGCCCAGAAGCTCAAAGGAGGTCCGGGGCTGGTCTTGGGCCGCCACCAGGCTTACGTCGGGATCCTAGTGGACGATCTGGTCACGAAGGGTGCCGACGAACCGTACCGGATGTTTACCTCGCGCGCCGAATTTCGGCTCAGCTTGCGGATCGACAATGCGGATGAGCGGTTGACGCCTGTAGGCAGAAGGATGGGGCTGGTGGATGATAACCGGTGGACGCGTTTTACAGAAAAGCAACAACAGAAAGCGCGGATATTGGAATTGCTCGAGCGTACACGCACCAGCGCTATCCCAGAGATCCTGGGAATGAATGGAGCTACGGATAACCCTACGCTGATGGTCTGGCTGAGGCGTCCGGAAGCGAAGATTTTGCGTCTAGAAGGTTGGATTTCCAGGAAGCTAGGGGTGCGAGCTGTTCCGGGAGTGCTTACAACCGTGGAAACAGAATCGAAGTACGCGGGATATTTAGCACAGCAGGGTCGACAGGTGCAGCAGATGCAAGATGCCGAGGGGCGCAGGATACCGGCGGATTTTGCTTACGGAGGTATTCCAGGGCTGTCGAATGAAGTGCGGCAGAAACTGGCGAAGGTTCGGCCCGGCACGCTGGGACAGGCGGGACGTATTCCAGGGGTGACACCTGCGGCAGTTGCGGTTTTAGACATCTACTTAAGTCTGGCTTGACATGTTCCACGTGGAACACTCCTCTGCCTTTGTTCCACGTGGAACATGTTAGGATTGCTTAGCATTGGCCCGAGTCATTTCGATTGCGAATCAAAAGGGCGGAGTCGGAAAGACGACGACCGCTATCAACTTGGCGGCATCGCTCGCTGCGTCTGAACTGAAGGTGTTGCTCGTCGATTCCGATCCTCAGGGAAATTCAACGACTGGAGTAGGCGTTCACAAATCGCCTGACGCCAAAACCCTCTACGATGTCCTGCTTGGAGCGGTAGAGGTGGCCGAAGTCGTCGCCCAAACGGACTCTGAAGGACTCTGGTTGGTACCAGCGGATCAAAACTTGGTCGCAACGAATCTAGACCTCGTCGATGCGGATTTCCGAGAAGGACGATTAAAAAAGGCTCTCGACAGCATAAGAGCCGAATTCGACTACGTACTGGTGGACTGCCCTCCGGCTCTGGACCTTTTGACCCTCAATGCCTTAGTAGCTTCGGATTCCGTGCTGGTGCCGATCCAATGCGAATTTTTCGCACTCGAGGGCATTTCGCAGCTGATGGACACAATCGACAGGGTAAAAGGCGCTTTCAACCCCGGGTTGAGCGTTGAAGGCGTCCTGCTGACGATGTACGACGACCGGACAAATCTCACCCGGCAGGTGGAATCAGATCTGCGGGAGTTTTTTGCCGACGAAGTTTTTCGTACTGTAGTTCCGCGAAGCGTGCGGTTAGCGGAAGCCCCGAGCTTCGGAAAAACGATTCTGGCCTATGATCCGCGGTCACGGGGTGCCGAGGCTTACATCCAACTCGCAAAGGAAATATTGGCCCATGAACAAAGAGCCAGACCGAAATCAGCGAAAGGCGCTGGGCAAGGGACTCTCAGCGCTACTACCAAGCCGATCTAGCTCGGCCGAGGCGAAACTCAGTCCTTGGGCGGCAACGGCCCAAGCAGCTGCTCCGACTGTAGAGCCAATTCCGGAGCATCTCGAAGAATTCGCGAGTATTCCGCTTGACCAGATCCACCCGGCCCAGAATCAGCCGCGAGATGTTTTCGACCCCGAAAAGCTGAAGGAGCTTTCAGCTTCCATTCGGGCACACGGAATCATCCAGCCGATCACGGTCCTAAAGGAAGGGAAAGACCGCTACCGGATTATTGCTGGTGAGCGGCGCTGGCGAGCGGCGGGATTAGCCGGGTTGAAGGAAATTCCGGCGCTCATCCGTTCAGCGGAGCGGGACGAGCTACTCGAGTTGGCACTGATCGAGAACATTCAGCGCGAGGATCTTAACGCTATTGAGATCGCGACGGCCTTTCAGCGTCTGAGTAGCGAACTTCATCTCAGTCACGAACAGATCGCGGAGCGGACCGGCAAAAATCGCTCGACAGTGACAAACTTCTTACGCCTCTTACGCTTAGCGCCCCCCGTTCGACATGCGCTGATCACTGGCGAGATCACGATGGGACACGCCAGGACCCTGCTAAACGTCGACTCGGATCAGCAGTCACTGCTCTGCGACAAGATTCGAGAGAAGCAGCTATCTGTACGGGAAACCGAGCGATTAGTGAACCAGCTTACTGTTTCAGAAAAGGAAGCCCCTTCCTCGAAAGCGACAGTGGACAACCGATTTGCTGACCCGAATATTCGGGCGGCTTTAGAGGAAATGTCGATGGCGTTGGGAACGAAGGTAAAGCTTCTGACGCGTGACGGAAAATCCGGAAGGCTCGAAATAGAGTACTATTCGCAGGAAGATCTGGACCGCATTTATTCGGTAATTGTTAAATAATATGCAAGTGATAGGGGCTGACACGATCGGTCAGTTTCCCCGGGGTCCGCTCTCGGCTCTGTGGAGAGCGGCGCAGTCCCAGCCCTAACTTCCCTATCCGGCAGTCCGACCTCACGGTCTCTGTCAGCCTGCGAAGCAGATACAGTTTCCGTCCGGATCGAGCACTGTGAACGCAGACATACCCCAGGGTTCCTTTCTGAGGGGGTGGGCAAAATCTACGCCCGCAGCTTTGTATTCTGCGAACAGACCCTGGATGTTTTCGACCTCGAGAAAGGCCGACAGTAGCCCCTCCTCTCGTTCGCGGACGCCGGGAGTGATGACTGGCTCGTGGACGAAGCGCAGGTGTAGCCGAGCGGCGCCCCGGCTAACCGAGGCGTAGAACGGCGGATGACCGTGCAGGAAATCAATCGAAAAGCCGAGCTTGTCGCGGAAGAAAGCAGCCGACGTTTGCACATTCGAGACGAACACCACAGGCCGGGCCCCCTTCAGCACCGGGGCTGGAGGCACAGGTTGAGCTTGCCTCGGCATCGTGGGAAGTCCGGATTCGAGTGCCGCCCAGCTCTCATACCCCGATTCCAGCGCGATGATCTCCTGTGCCTCACTGAGTGGGAACTTCAACGCGAGCGCCTCCACATCGGTCAAGTTCCGGTAGCGAGGCAGGCTTCTGATCCGTCCGCCGACGGAATGATTGCCTGCACGGTGCCAACGGACGAGCAGCTTAGCCTCTTTCTTAAGATTGTCGAAGTTTGCCATACACACTCCCAGTGGATTGCTGTAGGCGGGCTTTGCCCTTTCGGCGACGCGCAAGGATGTTGCGCGCCGTAGTCCGCCGCGTCCAAGTCATTGGTATCGCAGAGCCGCAATAGGATCGATGGCGCTCGCCCGCTGCGCCGGGAGAAGGCCCGACACCAACGCCATCAGCCCCATTAATGCAATGGCAGCCGCGCCGGTCCACACATCTGTCGGCGTCACACCGAACAACTGAGAAGAAACATAGCGGCTCAATACGTATGCGCTCGGGACGCCCACGATGAGGCCACCTCCCAACAGGATCAGCATTTCGCGCATGACCAGCCACAACACGCTCGATCTCGGCGCGCCTAACGCCATTCGCAACCCGAACTCTCCGGTCCGCCGCGTAACCACGAACGCCATCACACCATAAAGTCCAAGCGCCGCCAGCACCGTCGCAAGTAGGCCAAAGATCGTCGATAGAAAGGCGATCAGCCGCTCCGTGCTCAGCGTCTCCTCGAGCTGATTCTCCAGTGTCTCCAAGTCATACACCGGAACCGACCTGTCGAGCTTCGCCAGAAGGTGCCGGAGCGTCGCGAAGATGGCCGCCGCTGGTCTGGTGCTGCGGACGTAAAAAGTCACGGCGGCGGGACTCGCCGATTCCAGGTAAGGTAGAAACACTTGCCGGCGCATGCCTGCACGAGGACCGGCGAACAACGAGTCCTCCACCAGGCCTACAATTCGTATCGAGGGCTTCGTGCCGGGGCCGTGACAACAGCCGATGCGCCGGCCAATGGGGTCTTGCGCGCCAAAGAAGTGTTCCGCAAAGTTGCGATTGACAATGGCCACCGTCCACGGTTGCGGATCGTCTCCGCCATCCACTCGATCTCGGTCATCAAAATCCCGGCCCTCGAGCAACGGTATGCCCATGGCGTGCCAATATCCCGGAGATACGAGGTTGTAGTACACCTGCATATCTTCTCCCTGCTCTGCCTGGTGGCCCTCCACGACAACAGTCAAGTCCCACTCCCGTCCATTCAGTAGCGGCCACATCACATAGGCGGCCGACTTCACACCCGGTAGCGCCCGAATTTCGCGCAGGGCATCGGTGTAAAAGTCACGAGTGCGCGCAACCGAGTAGCCATTCTTGGCCGGATCCACCTGAACCGAAGCCAGATTTTTGACGCCCTCAAAACCCGTGTGAGTGTCTTTCAGATTGATGAGTGTCCTTGTAAATAGCCCCGCCCCCACGAGCAGCAAGAAAGAGAGCGCAACCTGGGCCATAACTAGCGCTTTTCGCAATCTCGCCGAGCCGCTAGCTCCTGTCACCGCGCCGGCCAGGTCCTTCAGCGTCGTCACCAGGTCCAGTCTCGTCGCCTGCAGCGCGGGAGCCACGCCGAACAGCAGCGCAGTTGCGAGGCCCACGCCAATACTGAATAGCAGAATTCGCGTATCGGGCTCTGGGCGCAGCATCAGCGTTGCGCCGGTCGCAGGCAGCATGCTCAGCAACCCGCGCGTCGCCGCTACCGACAATCCCAAGCCAAGCGCTGCGCCCGCCAGCGATAGCAGCACGCTTTCCACCAGCAGCTGTCTGATAAGGGACTTTCGACCCGCACCGATTGCCAGACGTACCGCGGTTTCTTTCTGTCGCGCCACCGCCCGCGCAATAAGCAGGCTCGCGACATTCGAGCACGCGATCACAAGCATGAGAGCCGCCATGCACATCAGGACCGTGAGTGCCGTCGAGTATTGCTGACGTAGACCCGAATAGCCAGTGTCCGCGGTCTCGACCAGTGCAGTCCGTTTCAGAAACTGGTCGCGATCGTGCTGTGAACGCCTGCTCAACGCCGGTTCCTCGGCCTCTTGGCGCAGGATCTGGTGGAATAACGGTTGCAACGAGGCGCGCGCTGATTCGACCGTGTACCCGGGCTTCAGGCGTGCGAAGATCTGCACCCACTGGCTGCGGCGGTTTCCCAGGTCATCTCGCCCTGGAGTCATCACCGGTGTCATCAGAATCGGAACACGGATCTCCGGCGAACGGGCGGGGTCCAGTCCCACGAAGCCAGCCGCCGACACGCCCACAATTTCCATCGGATAGTTGTTGACCAGGATCTTTTTGCCCACAATTTTCGGATCGCCGGCGAAGCGGCGCATCCAGTACTGGTAACTCAGCACTACGGATGGATGTCCGGTATAGATCCGGTCGTCCGCTTCCGATGAGAATACCCGCCCAACTGCGGGGCCAATACCGAGAGCCTGAAAGTAGTTACCCGAAATCAGTTCCGCGTCGACTCGTTCCGTGCCGCCGTCCACGGTGATAAAAGACGGAGTCTCGACGCGGCAGAACACAAATTCGAAGGCTTTAGCCTTGCGCTGGAAATCCTGGTACATCGGATAAGAAGCCGCGCGTGGACCGGCGTTGCCGCCGAAGTGTGGACCGGTTGACCAGATCATAACGAGCCGCTCGGGATCTTGCACCGGAAGCAAACGAAGCACAAGCTGGTCAAGTAACGTGAAAACCGCGGTATTCGCTCCAATGCCAAGCGCAAGCGATAAAACGGCAATGGTCGTGAACAATGGGTTCAAGCGGAATTGGCGCGCCCCATACCGTATATCGCGCCAGAGCGTCTCTAGTAAGGGGATGGTTTGCATTTCCGTCCGGTCCTCCCGCAGCAAAGTCGTGTTGCCAAATTGGCGCCGTGCTGCCGAATCGGCATCGCCGGGCGCCATACCCGCGCGGATGTATCGCTTCGTCAGCAGGCGCAAATGCTCGTGCATCTCCTCATCGAATTCGAAGTCCGGGTTTCCTTTACCGAACAGCCTTTTCAGTTTCGCCACCAGAATGCCGAACCGGTTCATCACGTTACTTCTGCTCTTCGAGACTCAATACGCGCCCAATCACGCCCGAGATGCGATTCCAGTTTTCGGTCTCGCGCGCCAACTGCTTCATACCACCCTTCGTTATTGAGTAAAACCTGGCTTTGCGGTTATTTTTCGACGTGCCCCAATCGGAATCAATCCAGCCCTGTTGCTGGAGCCGCAGCAAAGAGGTATACACCGTACCTTCATTCAGTTGCAGTACGTCTTCGCTCACTTGCTCGAGGCGGCGCGCAATGCCGAATCCGTGGAGAGGGCCCAGCGCGTGGAGTGTTTTCATGATCATAAGATCGAGCGTGCCCTGCAGGACTTCCGATCTCTTGATTTCGGGGGCGCTTCCTTTGGGCATTGCATAGAAGATTAGCATCAGTCCTATGGAATGTCCAAAGAGGCTGACGCTGAGTACCGCCGTTTGCGGCTGCGGAATGGGTTAGCGCTTGCTCGGGCTTCTGGCTCCTCTCCAGAACAAGCTCCTTAGCCGCGCAGGCTTAGCGAAGGGACACCAAAATACTCGTGGCTGGTTGACCCTCATCCCGATTTCAGCGTTCGGCTTCATCCGGAATCGCGTTCACTTCCCCCGGATCCCCAGCGGGCGGGTGGCATATAATTCGTGTGGCCGAATTTAGATAGGAGAGTCGAATGACCAAGTACCTGTTCACGTTGGTGGCGGTGATCGCGTTGCCGATCGCGCTGTTTTCACAGGGCGCAAGCACGAACCCGTTTGCCGGGACATGGAAGCTGAACGTCGAGAAGTCGAAATTCAGCCCGGGGCCGGCACCGAAGAGCGAAACAGTTGTAATTTCGGAAGGTGGGGAAATGAAGGTCCAGGGTACCCGTGCGGATGGAAAAGACTTCTCCTGGTCCTTTACTCCCTCTGGAGATGCGGCCGTTCCGATTCAAGGAATGGACGGGGCAACAGTGGCGACAAAGAAAGTCAATGACCACATAGACCAGTACACGTGGAATCAGCCAGATTTCAAGGGGACAGGCCGCGCTGTGCTGGCGAAGAATGGCAAGACAGTTACCTATACATCGAACGGCAAGGATGCGGCTGGCAAGCCTGTGCACACTCTAGGGATCTACGAGCGGGAGCAATAGAGCTGAGGTCCAGCCATAACGGCTAGGGAACCTGGTGGCCGAGCGCGAGGACGAAGTACTGGGCGGCAGTGTCGCCGGTGCACTTCAGGCCGTGCTCTTCATTTGAGTGGATGTATATCACGGAACCCGGGCCCACGACGCTGATTTTGCCGGATATTGTTACTTCTAACTGGCCTTGCTGGATGAGCATCATTTCCTCGTGCGCGTGATGATGCGCAGGGTGCGGCATTTGGCCCGGCGGCATGGTGGTGATGTGCAGGTCGACGGGAAAGCCATCGTGGGTTGTGCCGTGCAAGACCTGGCGTGATTCAGCGCCGGTCGCGGGATTCGTCTTTACCGGTAGGCTTTCGAAGGGATAGCACTTCGAAGGCAGTGCGGCTTCCTCGGCACCGGATGAAGGGCGAACCGCGAGAAGCGGCAGGAGAAGGCTCAACTGTCTACGTGAAAAATCCAAGTGTTCCTCCCGGAAGGAATTTCATTTCATTGTAGGGTCTAAGGGCGATCACGGCCAGCGTTGCGCGCTATGTTTAGCTTGGCTTCCAGCTCCCGGGTGAAGGTATGCGCTTAGGCTGCTGCGTTGTTCGGCGGACCGCCGCGTAGCCGCCCAACGGTACTGCCCATGCACGACTTTGCCGACCTTCACCGCCAGGGTCAGCAGCACCCACACTTGACCCAGCAGTTGCTCTGGGAGGAGTACCGGCGGATCAACCCAGCCGCTAACGTTACTCTCGCTTTTTCGAGCTATATCAGCGTTGGTGAGCTAGTCAACGTGGGCCGCAGCCGTTTTGCGCGAGTTCTTCAATAGATTGAGCGCCACCGCAGCGCGGATGAGATCCTTCAAGGCCGCCTCATCGACTTTGTCGCCTTCGCGGATGTCTATAGCGCGCCTGACATTCCCGTCGAGGCTGGAGTTGAATAGACCTGAAGGGTCCTTCAACGCAGCTCCCTTGGCAAATGTCATCTTGACGTGGTTCTTGTACGTCTCTCCCGTGCAGACGATGCCGCCGTGGGACCAAACGGGAGTCCCCGGCGTTGTCGGCTTGACCCACTTCCACTCTTCGACGATTTCAGGGTCTGCTTCGTGTATGATCTCGCGCACTTTCGCGAGCGTCTTCCCGCGCCAGTCCCCAAGTTCCTTGATCTTCTCGTCGATTGATGCAGAGGCGGATTCCAATGGAACGGACCTTTTCATGTACAGCTCCAACTCTCGCACTTATTTTAGCGGCGCTCAGCGTAACCTGTCGGCCGTTCGCCCGGTGTGTCGCCCTCTGCCCCACTTGTGGCATACGGCAGCACGAACAAGTAGAGACCGGTGAACAGGAGCAAGGCGAGCGGGAGCACCGCCAAGAGGCCCACCCGGGCGGAATACCTCTTCAGTGCCACGGCGACGCCGTTGACGATGACGGCCACCGTAAAGGCAATGGACAGCCAGCGGTGGGTCTGCCGAACCCATTTGTTCATGACTCTTGAGCCTCCTTAGGCGCCCAACCGGGCGTTTTCAATACCGAACTGCTTGCCGTACTCGGCGTTCAGCCGCTGCCAGCCACCGAACTTCATCGCCTCGCCGCCGATGATACGTCCAATCGGCGCGTCCGCGAGGAGCCGCTCAAGGACGTCGAAGCAGATATGCCAGCCCGCAGCGCCCCACGAGATGAAGCGGCGATCGATGTTGTGCCACAGCGTCAGGCGCGTGCCGCCGCCAAAAGCTTCGAGTTCCCACCGGATATCGTTGTACTCAAGCACCTTGGGAGCGTCGGCTCGCGTCACTCTTGTTTCGAGCGGCGTGGGCGTTCCCACCCAGGTGAGATTCACCGTGGTTCCCACCGTACCCAGGCTCCCATCGGCGTCAAAGGGAGCCCACTCGCGCAGATGCGCCGGGTCGGTAAGCGCCTGCCAGACCTTTTCCGGCGGATGGCGCAGTTCTCTGATGAGAATCAGCGTCCACTTCTCTCCGTCCTTTCGTACCTGCGCGCCGCTGGCCGGGCCCGGTGTGTACTGCTCGCGATCGGTCACCTTCTTCTCGTTAGCGTGAATAGCGTGCCAGCTGGACGAGCTGAATGAGGTTGCCGCAGGTGTCGTTCAACACGGCAATGGTCGAGGCGGTCACGTCGGTGGGCGGCATCGTGAACTCGGCGCCGCGGGCCTTGATCCGCTCGTAGTCGCCCTTGACGTCGTCGGTGTAGAACATGGCCGCGGGCTGGCCCTGTTGAAACATCGCCTGCTGATATGCTTTGGCCGCAGGGTTGTCGTTCTTCGCCAGCTGCAACTCAGTGCCCTCCAGCTCCTCGGGCGAGGCTACCGTTAGCCAGCGATATGGGCCCTGACTGAAATCGGCCTTCTTGGCAAAGCCCAGTACCTCCGTATAGAAGCGCAGGGCCTTGTCCTGGTCGTCCACGTATACGCTCGTCAGTTTGATTCTCAATTTATATCTCCTTTCTTACGTTCGCGGTTTGGGCCGCGTCGTCTTCTTCTTGTCTTTCTTTTCGTTGGTGTTGATGAGCGCACAGGGCGTGTGGTGCCCGTTGTGCGGGGTTCAAACTGATCCATGCGGTCGAGGTGGCGTTCGAGAGCGTCCACGTGAGCGGACCAGAAGCGACGGAACGGAGCCAGCCACGCATCCACCTCCTCGAACGGTTCAGGTTTCAGCCGGTAGAGACGGCGCTGCGCGTCCACCGTGGATTCCACGAAACCGGCCTCTCGCAGCACTCGCAGGTGCTTTGACACGGTCGGCTGCGGCATACGAAGTTGACGCTCGATCTCTCCAACCGACTGTTGGGACGAGACCAGGAGGCTCAATATCGCGCGGCGGTTCGGCTCCGCAATGATTTCGAACACAGATTCCACTCTCTTGATATACTCTACAGGGCATATGCGTGTCAAGGTATATACAGGAGGGCTGCCACTTTACAAGGTAACTGCGCTCAGTCATTCGACTCGCCGCTGACCTTCAGCACAGGCAGGAAAGCTTCCTTGAATCCCGGAGACGGGTTGGCGTTAGGGCCGCCGCGGGGAACTGTGTTGCAATGCCGAACTGCATGCGCTGCTGACTATGAACGAGCCGTGCCGGATTAAGTTGGGCGGTTCCGTGATGGAAGGTGGGTTGCCGACCCAGAGAATCGGCGCGTCCATCAGACTTCGCATCGCGGGTGCGATCTTTCCGGCACCCCAGGAGCGGGGCACGACGCATACGCGCCTTCGCGGATGATTGCACGCTCCGGCGTATCGACCCGGCAAAGCGACGTCCGGCAATATGCTACCCCCGAGTTTGTCGATTCGGCTTTTTTGGAGAGAGCCTTCGTGTCCCGGCGATTTCAGTAGCGTTCACCAGCGGTGTCGCGATAAGAAGCGAAACGGCACCCGAGGCGCGACGAAAAAGACGGTGTTCAGCGCGACAAACCGGTCCGCCGTCGCCGAGTAGCCAGGAGAGCGCCGCAGCCCAACATCAGCAGGGCAATCGAACCGGGTTCCGGAACGGCCGAGGTGACATCGCTGATCAAGTGGTAAGTAGGTGCTGACGCGTCGAATCCAGGTTGACCCGCAGTTGGCGTGTAAAACGCATCTCCCGAGGCACTTTCGGCCATGGTTACCGAATTGTGCACGGGGAAGGGGAAAATGGGTGGTGAAAATTTCTCTGCCAGGGCACCGTCGCCGGGAATGTCCGAGTAGAAGATGACGGTACTGCTACCGGTAAACTGAAGCACATCGCCCGGCGTTCCGGTCTCGGGCTCAACCAATAAAAGGTTCCCTGCTACCCCGGCGAAAGGAAGAGTGTAGGTGAGGACTGGGGTCTGGAAAGGAACAACAGGGCTTGTACCGGTTGCCGTGAAGGGCAGCGGCGTGGTCCCATTCGTTCCATGGCCGTTTTCATCCATGGTGATCGTGGTTGCCGATCCAGTTGAGCAAAACAAAAGTATGCCAGCCGACAAAAAGCATCCTATGCGTCTTTTCATTCTTATCTCCAATTTTTCAGTCAGGCAGCCAGTAGATGGCTGCCTGATACAAATAGCTTCGTGTGAACTATAGCTGGCAGAGTTTGACAGTACTAACCTACTGGGGCGATCCGGTCATGAACACGTTTCCGAAGACAAACAGGGCTACCCCGTCAGGTTTCCCCAAAGGTGTGATGGTCAGGGACGTTCCGACTTGTATATAAGCGGTCAGATCGAGAGTACGGACTTCACTGTCCGTAAGCCCAGCTACCTGGATCTTAGTGGTATCCGGACCATTCGTGATTTCGATACGGACATTTTTCAAGCCGGGGCTGCCGTTCTTGATGGTGAGATGGCCTAGTTCCGGTCTAAGCCACTTCAGGGGATACCCGAGAGGTTTGCCGACGGCACGCTGGGCGTTTATGCAAACGGGATCGATGTACGCAGCGTTGCCCGCCACATCGGTCAGTTTGAATTCGACATAGGATGACGTGTCGTACTCGGTTTCAGTAAAGCTCACCGCGCTGTTTGTTCCGGACTGGAACGACGGAATGGATACCTGTGCATTCACATTCTGGACGACCTGGATCGAGGCGAGTCCAGACTGGGCATCCGAGGCGGTATAGCCGAGAGTATAAGCTGATCCGTTGGCAGTATACGAACAGCACGTCCACTGAGGGGGGGTCGTATCGGGCGTGGTTACCGTGAGCAAGAGGCTCGCAGTACGCACGACGCTGCCTCTTGTTCCAGTAACGATTAGATTATAGGGACCGGTAGGCGTGGTAGCGGCCGTAGTGATCTGCAGGGTCGAGGACCCGGAACTGGTCAAGGAAGGTGGGGTAAAGCTGGCCGTTGCTCCGGCCGGCAACCCGCTCAGGCTGAAGGTGACCGGACCGTTGAGCGTGCTGAGCACGGTCATGTCCACCGTCACAGAACCGGTGGCGTTTTGATTGAGTGTGAGGGATGGCGCCGAGGTGGAAACGGCGAAATCGCTAAGCAGACCATAGACAACCAGCTGATTCGAATGCGTGGCCATGTAGACACGCCCATTCGCCACCGTGGGCTCCGTGAACTTGGGATAGGACGGCAAAGCGTCTCGCGACGAATTCTGCTTACTATTCCAGAGCTCGGAAGCTAAATTAGCGGCATCGAAGGCATGCACGGTGCTATCTGGCAGGACAGCCCAGAGGATGCCTGTACCTGAAGCGTTGCCATTGGCAGAGATCGCAAAGGAGGCAGGCGGTTTCTGGGTGTTGCTAATGGTAGTCTTCGAAGCCGGAGTAGTGTTGAATCGATTGGTGGACGGATTGAACGCGTACGCTCGAAGCGTGTCATTCCAGCCCCAAACGTAAAGAGTGTTGTTCCAGAAGGAGAGATCATGAATCTGATCACAGCCATCAAAAGTGGTGCTCACGGGGCACGGAGAGGCGCCTGTGGCCTGGAAGCTCTGCAAGGGGGTAGATAGATTGCCCGAGGAAAAGAGGTAAATAATGCCATCTTTACCGCCGGTTACAAGCAGATTCTGCCCGGGAATTACGAGGGGTCCGCTGGAGCTGAAATCCAGGTCGTTGTTATTCAGGGCGGCATAGCTGGCGGGCGGGTATGAGCTAAGAAACTGACCCGCCGCGTTCAATTGCACAAACCGCATCGGATAGTTGCCCCTTTGCGCGTCCGTTGTGCTGCTGCCGCTGCTAACAGGGAAATTTTGATCGTTGGTGTTGTAAGGGGTCGCGTTTCCTGTATTGAAGTAGACGTCGCCTGTGGAGTCGGTGGCGAGACCGCGCCCGGACTGCCAGATGCCACCCTGCCCGGAATTGGGAGTGCTGTTGAAGACAACCGCCCGACTCAAGTTTGAAGCGGAGTAGCCCACCACCCAGCCATGCCAGGGATCTGCATCGGAGGCGCAGCTACCGAATCCCGCGTAAACCGTTCCATTTGCCAGCAGCAAGGCGGTGCGCTGGAACACCTTGCTTGCCGGACTTAAAGAGACCGTCCCGTTCTGGGCATCGTAACCATTACCTGCAACGGTAGCCTGCATTTGGACGGGACTTCCCGGTTTTTCTTGCCCATTGGTTATATCGATCGCATGGAGATACTGAAAGTATCCTGTGCCGTTCGGCACGGACGAAGATACTCCAGTCGGTGAGGCCGAGACAGCGTAGAGGGTGTTCGTGGCGGGATCGATCACCGGAGTGCTCAAAATTCCGAACGGTAAGATGTTTGGGCAGCCGTTGGCAGTGTTCGCTGTCACAGCTTTTCCTAAATTCACGCGCCACAGCGGGTTAGCACCTGGATTGTTGGCATCGAAAGCGTAAATGCTGTTGTTCATCGTGGCGACGTAGAGGACATTTTTGGCAGCGCCATTCATCGGCACTGCGGGCACATACAAGGGCTGGGCCCAGATCGGGCCGTCGACGGTCCAGGAGAAGAGTTTTCCAAACTGGTTCACAGTTACGTTCGAGGTGTTGAGGGTGGTTTCATTTAGATTCGCGGAGCTCCGGCCGGAATCGTACTGTCCGGTGGTGATGGCCGGATTACCCGATTGCGCCCACACGGGGCAAACAACTGCGAGTGCGATTACAAACTGTCTGAAAGCGAAGCGAGCGAGTGAATTGGAAGTATTAGCGTACATGGCGGAAAGGCCCTCCTTAAGACAACTGGAGCCAATCAACTGCCTGTACTGCATACGTTCTCCGAAGTGATACAGCGGCGAGTAACCAACCCCACAGATTTCTTAACTACAGGTTTAGCACTTTCAGTTGTGCTTTACATGCTTAGAGCGTGAGCGAGTACCTACTTCGCGAAACAATTGTACTAGTACAAGGAGGACTCATCGCTCGATTCTCGAATAATCTTCAGCGCAGCTAAAGAAGGCTCCCCGGGGTATCTCGATGGATCGATACGTTTCACGCGGCGCGACGATGTTGATGTTAAGGTTAATGGCGTGATTCTTGACAAACAGCGAGGAAGCGTGTAGTGCGCCGGCTCCATCACATACTCGGGATCATTTGTGGTCTTGCCTTCGCGTCTTGGACTTTCTTGTGCTATTTGGCGCATTTCAATAATTACCACCGAGACATGCTTTCCGATGTCGTCTACTACCGCGCGGATCGCCCGTTTGTGCAGCGTACACTTCTGCCTACAGCGGTAAATTTGTTAACTCGATTGGTTCCCGGCAGTGCAAAGGAAAGGGCCGTGCGCTTTGTCCATGAGAACCGGGCGATGCAACAGATCTTTACGGTGGACCACAACCCATATGCGGCATACGGCTCCATGAAGCTGGAGAGGAACTATCCGGTTGAGACTGCGATTGCACTTCTGCTGATTTTTGGTTGCCTGCTCGGTTTCCTGCGCGTGATTCTACTGCTGTACGACGAATGCTACATTGGACCGCCTGCATTTCGCGCCTATGTCCCCTCAATCGCAGCAGCGGGCATTGTCCCGTGGATTAGCTATACCAGCCATCCTTACGACTTTGTCTCTTTGCTTCTCTTCGCGGCCAGTCTTTTACTTTTGCAACAAGCTAAATGGAGAGCATATCTGATCGTTTTCGCACTTGCTTGTGTAAATAAGGAAACTGCGGTCCTAAATACGCTCGTCTTTGTCACATATTTCGTCGCGCAACAGCGTTGGCGAACGCGTTTTTTTGCTGTGTGGACAGCAAGTCAAGTTGCGATCTATGTTGTTGCCCAATCGCTGATTGTTTATGCGTTCCGGCGAAATAAAGGAACGCCAACCGAGTTCCACTTCTTCGACCTAAACCTGCCGATTTTGCGGGATTGGATTCGACATCATTACAGCCTGGAGCAGCTGGTTGTGGCGCTGATCATTCTGATAGCTCTTTTCGCCGGCTGGAGCAGTAAACCGCTCGTGCTGCGGTGTGGGATGGTTATCGCAGTGCCTCTGTTCTGCCTCGGCATATTCTATGGCGTTCTCAACGAGTGGCGAGCATTTACGGATCTCTATACCCCAATGCTGATGCTAATCCTGGGATCGATCGGTTGGCTGTTCGGCGCGCGACCGCTTACGGCCGCCGGAGCGGAACCAGTTCTGTTGCAACGGCCAGGTTGAGAGACTTGCTCATTGCACAACCTGACAACCTGTCTTCCCTTTGTCCCGGTTAGGTCTCATCAGGTGACTGCGTTCAATCGTTCGATTCCCCGCTGACCTTCAGCACCGCTAAGAAAGCTTCCTGGGGTATTTCGACGCGGCCGACGCGTTTCATACGGCGCTTGCCCTCTTTCTGCTTTTCGAGGAGCTTGCGTTTGCGGCTGATATCGCCGCCGTAACACTTGGCGAGGACGTTCTTGCGCATGGCGGCGATGGTTTCGCGGGCGATGATTTTATTGCCGATGGCGGCTTGCAGGGCGACCTCGAACATCTGCCGCGGGATGAGCTTGCGCAGGCGTTCGATGAGCACTTTGCCGCGCTCGTAAGCGAAGTCGCGGTGAACGATCATGGAAAGCGCGTCGACGGGTTCGCCGGCTACCAGTACATCGAGCTTTACCATCGGTGAGACACGGTAGCCGGAGAGATGATAGTCGAGTGAAGCGTAGCCGCGCGAGGCAGATTTGAGGCGGTCGTAGAAGTCGAGAACGATTTCGTTGAGCGGCAACTCGTATAGCAAGAGAACGCGGCCGGCGCCGATGTACTCGAATTTCTTCTGCATGCCGCGCTTTTCTTCAACCAGCTTCAAAATTTCGCCGAGATATTCTTCGCGGGTGATGACGGTGGCATCGATGATCGGCTCTTCGATCTCGCCGATGGAGGAGGGATCGGGAAACTTTTGCGGGTTGTCGACTTCGATGAGGTCGCCGGTGGTGGTGGTGAGGCGGTAGCGCACACCGGGGGCAGTGGTGATGAGGTCGATCTGAAACTCGCGCTCGAGCCGCTCCTGAATGATTTCGAGATGCAGAAGTCCCAGGAAGCCGCAACGAAAACCAAACCCGAGCGCGGCCGAATGTTCCGGCTCGAAGTTGAAGGCGCTGTCGTTCAAGCGCAGCTTTTCTAGCGCATCGCGCAGCAGCCCATGTTCGTGCGATTCGACCGGATACAAGCCCGCGAAGACCATCGGCTTGATTTCCTGGAAGCCGGGCAGCGGCTCATCAGCCGGGTTCGCATCATCCATGATGGTGTCGCCGATCTTGGCGTCGGAGACAGTCTTGATGTTGGCGAATACAAAACCTACTTCGCCGGCCGTGAGTTCGTCGCAGGGGATAGGCTTGGGCGCCTGAAACCCGAGACCTTCGATCTCGTGAGAGCTGCCGTTTGACCAGAGGCGGACCTTTTGACCCTTGCTCAGAGCGCCGTCGACGATGCGGGTGAGAATGATGACGCCGCGGTAGGGATCGAACCAGGAATCGAAGATGAGGGCGCGGAGGGGGGCGTCGGGATCGCCTTTCGGCGGCGGCACACGCTTCACCACGGCTTCCAGAACCTCTTTAATGCCTACGCCGTTTTTGGCGCTGGCGAGAACGGCGTAGGACGCATCGAGGCCGATCACTTGCTCGATCTGCTCGCGAATGCGTTCAGGTTCGGCGGACGGCAGATCGATCTTATTGATGACCGGGATAATTTCGAGATTGTGATTGATGGCGAGGTAGGTGTTGGCTAAGGTCTGGGCCTCGACGCCTTGCGAAGCGTCTACAACGAGCAGGGTTCCTTCGCAAGCCTGCAGGCTGCGCGAGACTTCATAGGTGAAGTCGACGTGACCGGGCGTGTCGATGAGATTCAGCTCGTACAGATTGCCGTCATCGGCCTGGTAATTAAGGCGCACGGCATGAGCCTTGATGGTGATGCCGCGCTCGCGCTCGAGGTCCATGGTGTCGAGGACCTGCGCCATCATTTCGCGCTGAGAAAGGGCTCCGGTGTACTCGAGCAAGCGGTCCGCAAGCGTGGATTTTCCGTGATCGATGTGCGCAATGATAGAGAAATTGCGTATAAATCGGGAATCCATGGGTGCGGTAGACTGAGGGGGTAAAACTGGATTATCCCATAGCGTGAGCCTTTCTCTCCTCTGCCCACGCCGCTCCTTCCGATGTCTATTCGAACGCTACAAGGGTCTCTGGACGCAACCAATTTGCGGATTGGCGTGGTGGTGAGCCGTTTCAACGGATTCATTACGGAGGAGCTGACGAGGGGCGCATTGGAGGCGCTGGCGAAGCACGGTTGCCGCGAGGAAAACATTCGTGTGACGAAAGTGCCCGGCGCTTGGGAGTTGCCGGTAGCGGCCAAGCATTTGGCTGCAAGTTGCGACGCGATCGTTGCGATCGGCGCAGTAATTCGGGGCGAAACGCCGCATTTCGAATATGTCGCGGGGGCGGCGGCGGCGGGATTAAACAGAGTCAGCGTCGAGACGGGAGTGCCGGTTGCGTTCGGGGTCTTGACCACAAACAACATGCAGCAGGCCATGGACAGGGCCGGCGGGAAGAGCGGGAACAAGGGCGCGGAAGCAGCCGAAGTCGCGATTGAGCTGGCGAATTTGATTCGGCAGTTGAAGGCGGAAGGCTAGCCGATGGCGGCCCGGCACAGATCGAGACGGCGCGCGCTGCAAGTGCTTTTTGAATGGGACAGGCGCGGAGGGTTGATCGACTCGGCGATCGAGCATTATTACGAGACGCTTTACTCAGAAGAGACCGAGAAGCAGCCGAAGCCGGACAGATTCATGGAAGAGCTGGCGCGCGGCACGGTTGCGAACGCGGCGCAGATCGATAAACAGATTGAAGTGAAGTCACAACACTGGCGTCTAGAACGGATGCCGGTGGTAGACCGCAACATTCTGCGGCTGGCGATTTATGAATTGAGCACGAAGCTGCTGGAAGCGCCAATCATAATCGACGAGGCGCTGGAGCTGGCGCGGCAATTTTCGGGAGATGAAGCGGTTTCGTTTATCAACGGCATTCTGGATGCTGTGCGGCGGGAAAGCGCGGAACCGGCATCTTCGGCTGTAAGCTCGTGAAGGCTGCGGGCGACCTGTGCTGATCGAAGCGGAGGTCCCGGTAGACTACCAGCGCGGTCCGCTGAAGTACGCTATTAGTACTCCAGATTAGTACCCCGGCAAGCGAGTAGATGTCCAGCGAACATTCGGAACGCGCAATCGAGTTGTTCCGTAGCGCTGTCCGCCTAGACGCGAACGAGCGCGACGCTTTCCTCGCTCAGGCCTGCGCCGGCGATGAGCGCTTGCGGGCAGAAGTGGAAGAGCTGCTTCGCGTGGCGCGGGCAGGTGAGGAGCAAACGCTCGTTCAGCCGGCTGAGCTCAGCCGCTTTCCGGAGGCAGATCTCCAGCCGGGAGAAATTCTAGCGAAACGGTTCCGAATTGTTCGCTATATTGACGCCGGAGGCATGGGCGTGGTGTACGAGGCCGAAGATCTCGCGCTCGGAGAGGCGGTGGCGCTGAAAACAGTTCGTTCGGATCTGGCAAACGCAACGACAATCGAGCGCTTCAAACGTGAAATCTATCTGGCGCGTAAAGTGACTCACCCGAACGTCTGCCGCACGTTCGATCTTGCCGAAGACACGCGACCCGATGGCACTCCCATCCTCTTCCTCACGATGGAACTGCTGAAGGGTGAGACGCTCTCATCGCGTATTCGGCGCTCAGGGCCTATGAGTACGGAGGACGCCCTGCCGCTCATCTCACAAATCGCCGGGGCCCTGGACGCAGCTCATCAAGCGGGTATTGTCCATCGCGATCTCAAAACCGGCAACGTCATCCTCGTGCCCTCCGGTAACGCCACTCGCGCTGTCGTTACCGACTTCGGTTTAGCGTACGCGAGTCGCAGCGAGTCGGAGTTTCTGAAAACGATTTCCACGGCTGGCCACATGACCGGAACGCCGCTGTACATGGCTCCGGAACAGGTTCAGGGTTTGACCGTGACCCCCGCGACCGACATTTATGCCTTCGGTGTGGTCATTTATGAGATGCTCACGCGCACTTTCCCGTTTACAGGCCAAAATGCGCTCGAAGTTGCCAACAAGCGCCTGCTCGAAGATCCAACGCCTCCCTCGCGCTACGAGCCCGAACTGAATCGTCGATGGGAAAAGGCGATCCTGCGGTGCCTGGAACGAGCGCCCGAAGACCGTTTCGCTTCGACCAGCGATGTCGTTGAATTCCTGGAAGGCCGGTCTGTCAAAGCGGCAAGACGGCAGAAGCGACGCCGCTTGCTCGTTGCCAGTTGCGCGCTTGCGCTCGGCGCCCTGGCAATACCGGCGTATTTGCTGTTTCCGAAGCGCGCGGCGGCAAAACCGACGGTCGCGGTTCTTGGCTTTCAGAACATCGCATCGCGGCAAGACGTCGCGTGGGTAGGGACCGCACTTTCGGACGGTTTGAGAACCGAGCTTGGAGCCTCCGATAAGCTACGAACTGTCTCGGGAGAAGATACTGCGAACTACGCCAAAGATATCAATATTCAGAATTTTGGGAGCTTGAGCAAGGAGACTCTGCATCGTCTACACCGCCTCGGTGCCGACATCGTCGTCGTCGGATCCTACACCGATCTGCCGGGCACAGCCGGGAAGATACGTTTGAACCTGGTCATACAGGACGCCGGCAGCGGCGAGACTACGAGTGCGCTCGCGGCCGACGGAACCGAAAACGACATTTCGCAACTGGTTTCGCAAATCGGTACGCGTTTGCGCACGAAATTAAAAGCCGGCGATCTGTCGCCCGAAAAAGAGCGGGAGCTTGCATTGGCGCAGCCTAACCCGGAAGTCGCGCCTCTCTATTCGGAAGCGGTACTGCAACTGCGAACGTATAATCTCTCCGCGGCCCGCGAGCTGCTGCAGAAGGCAATTGCCGCCGACCCGAATTACGCCTTTTCGCACGCTGCTCTCGCGGAAACCTGGTCCAAGCTGGGATTTGATGAACGCGCAAGAGAAGAGGCAAAGAGAGCTAGCGAGCTTTCCGCCGGGCTTTCGCTGCAAGACCGGCTCTCGATTGAAGGGCGGTCGAAGGAGATGAGGGCCGACTGGAACGGCGCGATTCAGAGCTACTCCGAACTTTACAGTCACTACCCCGACGACCTCAGCTATGGTCTCGATCTGGCGCGCGCTCAGATGTTCGCCGCGAAAGGGATGGAGGCCATGCAGACGCTCGCCGGACTGCGCAAGTTGCCGCCGCCAAAGGGCAACGACCCGCGCATCGATCTTCAGCAGGCGGAAACCGCCGCTTCCATCTCGGACTACAAGACCGCGCAGACCTCTGCTCTGTCTGCCATCAGCGCTGCCCGCTCAAGAGAGATGAAAGTTCTGCAGCTCCGGGCGCTTAACTGGGCCTGTCCCGCCTTCCGTCACCGGGGGCAGCAGGAGCAAGCGCGCGAGTTCGCCAAATCTGCGATCGACATCAGCACGCAGATCGGCGACAGCCTGGGGATGGCTCGCGCTTTCAACTGTCTTGCGAACGTAGACAACGACCAGGGCGACACGAATTCGGCGCTCACGCTATTTGAACGTGCGTTCAAAATCACAAGCAAAATTGGTGCGCGGCGCGACATGTCCGGGGCGCTAAACAATATCGGGATGATTTTCGCGGGGCAGGGCCGCCTCTCGGATGCACGCCGGAAGTACGAAGAGGCACTCGCTATCCAGCGCGAGATCGGCTTCAACGCCGAGATACCCGTGACGCTGAGCAATCTCGCCGACCTGCTTCATCAGCAGGGAGAGCAGGCAAAGGCCAAGGATCTCCTGGCGCAGGCGTGCTCGATCGCGCGCCGGACTCAGAACCAGAATGCGCTCGCCCTGTCGTTATCGAATCTTGCGGCAATCTCATTCGAGCAAGGCAACCTGGCAGAAGCGGGCCAGCAATATGAGGCGGCGCTTGCGATCCAGAAAGCGATCGGCGCTCGCAGCAACGCTGCGGCTACACTCGACAGCCTGGGCGATTTAGAATTGGCGAAGGGCAACCTCGATCGCGCGCGGCAAAACTATGAGCGGGGTGTCTCGATGCAGCGCGAGATGCACGACGATAGCGGCATGGCGTCGAGCAAGCTTGGACTCGCCCGGGTGCTGATCGAGCAACAAGCTTTCCAGCAGGCGGAAGACAACCTGCATCAAGCTCTAAGTGAGTTTGAGCGGGAAAAGGACGGGGACGCACAGGCCATGCTGCATTCCGTGCTGGCAAGTTCCTATTTTCGGCAGAAGAACCTCGTGAGAGCCGAACAGGAGATTCGTATAGCCGGACAGCTGATAGGAAACGGCAGCGGGAGAGAAGCCCGCTACGCCGTGGCGATCATGACGGCACGCATCAGCGGCACGCGTTCTTCAGCCAACACTCAGGTACTGGCCGATCTTGGCAAGACCGAAGTTGATGCGAAGCAAGCCGGGATGATGGGTTATGAACTTGAGGCGCGCCTGGCGCGTTGCCAGATCGAACTGGGACTCGGGCGCAAGGCGACCGCGGAAAAGAGCCTCAGACTGCTGAGGGAAGATGCCCTACGGCAAGGTTTCGGACTGATTGCCCGAAAAGCACAGCAGCTAAACTCCTGAGTAACGGTGGGCAACTCAGTTCGCTGCCCAGAGGCACCGGGTGGCGAGGACGGCGGTTTAGCTTTCGTCCTTTAATCGCGCAGCGCTTGCCTACCCACCAGGCGAGTTTTCCTCCAAGCTGCGAACCCGCATAGGGCTAAGATTCCAGCGGCGCAAATGCCGGTCGAGCCTGGCTCAGGCGTTGTGGCGGCCGACCCCGACACGACCGCAAACGGAGCGGTTGCGTTCGGATCGTTGAAGAAAATCGTGAGGCCTGCTTGTAGGGAATTGCTATTGCTCGTGTTAGCCGCAGACAGGCCGGTGAAGTTGAGGAGCCCGGTTGTGGACGAATTCATCAGCAAAGAGAAATCCACGCCCGTAGCTGCAGTACAAGGCGCGTCCGTGTTGAGCAGTGGACAATCGACCGGCCCGTACAGACTGACATCTGACCACTGGACTCCGTTCGTCAGGGTGACGGTAGCAGAAGTTATAGAAGAGTTACTCGAAGGTACGAGTTGAAAGAGGGTATCGTCGACGAGCGCGCCGAACTGTCCCGAGTAGTAGACGCAGTTCACATTGCCGCCCGGGATGGCTGTTGTGCCGCACGTTGAGTTAGGCGGGATAGCTCCGCCGCCGTAATCTGAGCCGCCCCTGGAGCCGCGGCTGAAAGACCAAGCCGAGCCGGAAAGAAGGAGAACTGAAACGATAAGGGTTGCTAACGTTTTCATGGTATGAACTCAGGAGGTAGATTCGTTCGCGTGCCAGCTTGTTACGTGCTTGGTTGGCGGATCCGGTACTAGTACGGGGGCGAGGGTGATCGGTCGCGCTGGTAAGCCGTTCAACAAAGCCGCTATCACTTGCCCATACAAAACGTCGAGAAAATGCGGTTCAGAATATGGTCCGCAGTGGTGGCGCCGGTAACGGCGTCGATTGGCTTTAGCGCGACGTAGAGATCGAGGAGCAGCATCTCGTGGGAAATTTGAATTCGACGGCACGGCGGGGCGTTTTCGAGCGCTTCGTTTACCAATGCGGTAGGTTGCAGCGTGTGATCAGATCTTTCGTTTCGCAATTGCAGTCTTTGCCAGTGGTCCGCAATTCTTGTAAGACGAACGGTATCAGCCTATCCACGGCGTGCGAGTCGCCATGACTAATCTGCTGGAGAAGCAGTGTCGCCTCTCCAGGATCGGCGGATTGCACAGTCACGTACTCCTTATCAGCTCAGAATACACGCAATATCAAGAATGGATGATCCAACTTTGAGCCTTGGCGCCAGATTTCCTTGCTCTTCCATCGGGCCGGCCATTTTGCATGGGATTACCGGGCTCGAATTCTCCCGTGGTGATTGCGAGCCGCATGCACTAATCGATTAGCTGGCTGATTCCCAAGTCGCTTAGCTAAACGGAGTCCCGTTGTCTGTTCGTACTCGTTTCGGTATCGCGTATTCCTTCATCAGCTCGTCGAACATCCGGCGGCGGCCGTTTCTGCCTAGATATCAAGTGCAGGAGCGGCCGCGGTTGTCAGGGCTTTAAGATATAGTTTCGGTGGCTGTTTTTGTAACCGAAATGAAATTACTTGGCCGTTTCAATCTCCTTTTCATTGCTGTGTTTGCGCCCGGGATGGTTATCTCCGGGTGGCTCGCCAATCGATTCTTACAGCATGAGGCGGATGATCGCGTTCACGAGCAGGCGCAACTTATGACCGAGACGGCCAGTGCCGCCCGACTCTATGCCGAGGAGCAAGTGAAGCCCTTAATCGCGAAAGTTCAGAAGCATGAGTCCGCCTTTTTGCCGCAGATGGTGCCCACGTATTCGGCGATCCAGGTCTTCGAGTATCTGCACAAGGCTAATCCCCAATACGCGTATAAGGACGCCATGTTGAACCCGACTAATCCGGCCGATCGCGCAACAGACTGGGAGACCGATTTAGTCGAAAAGTTCCGCAGCGAGCCGGCCCTTCCGTCTATCTCTCAAGAACGGGACTCGGCGGTGGGTAAGTCCGTCTTCTTTGCGCGCCCCATTCGAATCACTGACGCAGCTTGCCTCGAGTGTCATAGCGCTCCAAGCCGCGCACCTGCAGCCATGATCCGCCAATACGGACCAAACAATGGATTCGGGTGGAAGCTGGGCGAGATTATTGGAGCGCAGATCGTGTCTGTGCCAGAATCAGTACCGCTGCGAATGGCTCACGACGTTCTGAAAAGGCTGATTGCGTATCTTGCCGCAGCCGCGGTTCTGTTGTTGCTTATACTCGATACGCTGTTGATTGTGACTGTCATCCGGCCCGTAACGAGGCTCGCGAGGATGGCTGACGAGCTGAGCCAAGGCAGGGTTGCGGAAGACATTCCAGTCCGAGGACGCGACGAGGTATCCGTGCTCGCTTCATCATTCAATCGCATGCAGCGCAGCCTGGCGCGCGCTATGAAGATGCTCGAGAAGGGCGGCGAGGAGTAAGCCTCCTGGGTCGTTTCAGCGCCGAGACGCCGCAAGAAATTTCTTGCGTTCGTCGCCTGGCGGAATCTCGAGAGCTAACAATTCATATAATTGTTCCCAATTTGCTGCCTTTCGCGCGGCGCGGTCGAGAAGCACGCGAGCGACCGGGCCCATATACCGGGCAAGTTCTCTCTGGAGACGATCGAGTTCGGATTTGTCGAAGCGGTATGGATCGAGGACCGGGGCCTTGCTGGTCACACGAGTTGGAGCTTGCGATTCGGGTCGACCTGCCATCGCAGAGCTCGAACTGCCGAACGCTTCCAAAATCGTGTGGCAGATCGCGCCGAACGGTTGTCCAGGATGCCAGACAGTGTATTGGATCAAATCGAGATAAGCGCCAAGGTCGTAGGGCAACTCGCCTTCCAAGCCGACCCGAACGGGAAAAATCGTGAGTTTATTTGCCTTTCGGAGTTTGTATGCGATCGCGATTTCCCGCCGCACCATGTCGCTTTTAATAGCTACCGGCGATAACAGGACAATGAAATACTCCGACTTGCGAAGTTGACTATCGATCTGCTCGACCCAGTCCTGACCCAAGCGGATTTTTGAGTCAACAAACACCGCAAAGCCATTTGTCTCGAGAAAGACAGCAAGCTCTGCCGCAAGCTCCTGGTCGGGGTTCGCGTGTGCGTAACTGATAAAAACCTGCGGCATTGTTCGACACTAGGAAGCGCGGCACTAAAACTGCACCCCAGCATAGCAACGGCTCGAGCACGTTGCTTGCAGTGCTCGAGCGTACGCGCCGGGATGGCGGCATGGAACACGTCCGCATACTGCATTCCAGAATCGGCCTGACTTTTCGCGAGCTAAACTATTGCTATAGTAGGCTTGCAAACAACGATAGTAATTGATATGGTTCTGCCAAGACTTACGAAGCTGGAACTTCGAATCATGGAAGCGCTCTGGAGCGGCGGCGCGTTGTCCATTCGAGAGATTCAGGAAGTGTTTCCCGAGCGCGACAGGCCGGCATACACAACCATCCAGACCACGGTCTATCGATTGGAAGGCAAGAAAGCTGTGCGGCGCGCGAAAAAGATCAGCAACGCGCATATTTTCGAGGCTGTCATCGGGCGTCATGCGGCGCACAAGAAATTGATAGACGAACTGCTGGCGTTTTTCGGAGGCCGGGCACAGCCGGTGATGGCGCACCTGGTGGAATCGGGAAAGCTCACTTTAAAGGATGTGCGTGAGGCAGAAAAGAGCCTACGGCGGCTCACAAGAAAAGACAAGCAGCGATGACTCCCAATTATCTGCCTTCAATGTTGAACCATGTTTGGCAGTCCACGATTTTCGCGGTGCTAGCGGGGCTACTGACGCTTGCATTCAGAAAAAGCCAAGCGCAAACGCGCTACTGGATTTGGCTGGCGGCCTCGTTGAAATTCCTCATTCCCTTTTCTCTATTGGTCACCATCGGGAGCCACGTGGAATGGCGAACGGCCCGCGCGGTCGCATGGCCGGAATGGCCGTTGGCGATACAGCAGGTCAGCCGTCCCTTGATCACTCCGGTTGTTTCGACGCATAATGCGCCGGTTGGGCAGCCTAGGGCAGTGAGTGTGATTCCAGATCTTGTGTTGCTCGCCTGGGGCTGCGGATTTATTGCGGTGCTCTTTTTCTCTTGGCGGCGCTGGGGACTCATCCATCTTGCCATCGAGCAGGCCGCTCCTTTGGATCTGCAGCTACCAATCAGATCGATGTCTTCTCAAGCGCTTCGGGAACCGGCGGTTTTTGGCATCTTTAGACCTATATTGCTTTTGCCCGAGGGCATCACAAACCGTTTGACGCCCGGGCAGCTAGCAACGGTTTTTGCGCACGAACTTTGTCACGTTCGTCGCCGTGACAACTTGACAGCGGCGTTGCACATGATCGTCGAGGCGATCTTTTGGTTCCATCCGCTCGTTTGGTGGCTCGGAGCGAGGTTGGTTGCCGAACGCGAGCGCGCTTGTGATGAAGCGGTGGTGCAAGCGGGCAATGAACCGCAAACTTATGCCGAAGCCATTCTCGAAGTATGCAAGCTCTATCTCGAATCGCCCTTAGCCTGCGCGGCGGGAGTGAGCGGAGCAATTCTAGCTGCTCGTGTCGAGAGAATCATGACGGCTCGCACGGGAGTCGGCTTGGGTTTTACTCGAAAGCTGCTGCTGACGGCTGCCGGTATTTTGGCTATTGCGACGCCGCTTGTTGTAGGCCTGGTAATTGCGCCTCCACGCCAGGTGCAAGCAAGCCCGGAAGCACAGACCTTGCAATCACCGGCAGCGCTTTCAATAAAACTGAGCGCTAGCCCGCAGCCCGCCCCTGGGTTCAACAGTGGGCCATATGTGAGCATGAATCCCAGAGACTTCACGGTAAGAAATGCTTCCCTGAAGGATCTGATTCAGTCTGCGTATCACATTCCGCGGTCCCGTGTTGCCGGCGGTCCAGGCTGGGTCGATAACCACGATTACGAGATCAGCGCAAAGCAACTTTGGGGGGAGACCGTGGGACCGGCGCTACAGCTCCTGCTTAAGGATAGATTTAAACTGCAATTCCATAGGGAGACTAGGGAACTGCCGGTCTACGCGCTGGAGGTGGCAAGAAGCGGCCCTAAAATGCGGGCATCAAAAGAACGAAGTTGTTCTGAGTTCGAGTTGAGCGGGTATCCGGGACAGTGGCCTGCGAGTCGATGCGGCGGTATCGATACCGGGCCTAACATTCGACTGAACCATACGCTCGAGGCGATCGGGATTAGCGTGACGGCGGCACCGAGAAGTGGGCCCGGTCTGACGAATCTTCTCACGGGTGAGTTGGGCCGCCCGGTCGTCGATAAGACAGGGCTCAAAGGGTTGTTTGATCTGCATTTGGAATGGAACCGGGAAGCTACGGTCAGAGCCCTCGGTTCAAATGGCCTGCATGGTTCGAGTGAGTCCAGGCACTCTGAGGATGACAACCCGTCCATTTTTGCCGCTTTACAGGAACAACTCGGACTGCAGCTCGAGCCTGACAAAGCTGAGTTCGAAGTGCTCGTCGTCGATCATGCGGAGAAGCCGTTCGAATAGGGTGCCCACGCGCACTCCCGACGAGAGAGCGAGAAGGCGGACAAGTTCATGGGAGACCTTGCGCCCGGAGCCGAGGCATAGCGCCGATGCATGTAGTGCGAGCGGCGATAGCCGAAACAGGCGCGCGTGCAGGAGAGGCCGAACAGCAAAAAAATCGCCAGCAGGACCACGCAGCCGAGCGCGATGTTTTTGCCGGTGAGCCTGGAGGCGGGAGCGGCGGTCTGATATGGCCGGGGCGAGCTGGTCTGATACGGCGGCGGGGGCGGGGCGGCGGCGCCCAGTGGTGTACCGCAGTTGGCACAAAATCTCGCGTTATCCGCGTTCGACAATCCGCAGTTCGAGCAGGGGATCATTATGTCACTGTATCGGAGTGCCGAACCGAAGTCAGCGCGTTCTGCGCTATTTGCCGATGCAAAACGTCGAGAAGATGCGGTTTAATATATCGTCCGCGGTGGTGGCGCCCGTGACGGCGTCGACCGGCTTTAACGCGGCGTAGAAGTCGAGCAGCAGCATCTCGTGAGGGATTTGAAATTGAACAGCACGGCGGGCGTTTTCGAGCGCCTCCAGGCTTTCGCGCAGCAACGCTTCATGACGAATGCTGGTTAAGCTGCCGCTTTCGGGGGCGGCGATTCCGTCCGGCGCCAGTGTTTGTAAAATCGCGGCGCGCAGCTCGGGGATGCCTGCGCCCGTCTGGGCAGAAACGGGCAGAAGTTTGTCAACACCATTCAGCTTATGACCGAGATCTGCTTTGTTGCCGACGAGCAGCGGGCGCCGGTCTTCGAGCCTATGGAGGAGCAGTCGGTCTTCCGCGGTTAAGGCACTCGAGATATCGAGCACGAGGAGAGTAAGATCGGCGTCGGCGATGGCACCGTAGCTGCGTTCGATGCCCAGGCTTTCGACCAGGTCTTGCGATGGGCGAATGCCGGCGGTGTCGACGAGCTTGACGGGCATACCTTCGAGCGTGGTGGTTTCCGTGACGAGGTCGCGCGTGGTGCCGGGGATTTCGGTGACGATGGCGCGATCCTGTTCGAGGAGGCGGTTGAAGAGGCTGCTCTTGCCGACATTGGGGCGGCCGGCGATAGCGAGGGTGAAGCCTTGATAGACGAGCTTGCCGGCGGCGAAGCTGCGAACGAGCTCTCGTAGACCGGCTTCGATGGGATCGAGGCGCCGCAGGATCTCTTCGGCGGGCGCGACGCTGATATCGTCTTCGGCGAAATCGATGCCCGCTTCGAGGAGAGCTATAAGTTCGAGGAGTTGTTCCTTTATGGGGCGGATGCGGCGGGAGACGGAGCCGGTGGCCTGTTGGGCGGCAACGCGAGCCTGATAAAGAGTGGTCGAGTCGATCAAGTCGCGCACGGCTTCGGCCTGCGGCAGATCGATACGGCCGTTGAGATAGGCGCGTAAGGTGAATTCGCCCGGTTCGGCCAGGCGCGCGCCCGCGTTTAGGGCACGTTCGACACATAAGCGCAAGACAACCGGCGCACCATGACAGGCAATTTCGATTATGTCTTCAGAGGTGTAAGAGCGCGGGCTGCAAAAGAAGGTGACGACAACCTGGTCGATGGCTGCGGCAGACGAGTCAAGAAGTTCGGCGAGCTGGCTCGTCCAGGGTGCCCAGTTGGGCTGCGGGCGAAAGCGCAAAATCTGTTCGGCGATCGCGCGGCTGTTCTCGCCTGAGATACGGATCACGCCGAGTCCGCCGCGCCCTGGGGGCGTAGAAAGGGCGACGATGGTGTCGCGCAGGTTCATGGGAAGGAGAGCGTCGGTTTAGTTAGCGGGGAGGCCGGTGGCCGCCGCGGCTGAAACGGTCGCGGTCGCGACGAGGGCCGGGTGCACGACGATCGTCACCGCGGAAACCGCCGTTGCCACGCGGACCGCCGTGGGGAGGACGGAAGGGCGCAGGTGGCGCGGGCGGCGTGGGCATATCGGCGGGTACGATCACGACAGCGCGAGCCGGACCTACACCGAGGCTTTCGCTGCGCAGATCTTTTTCGTCGCGTAGAGCGAGATGGATGACACGCCGTTCCCGGCTGGTCATCGGGTTGAAGTGGAACGGGATGCGGGTCCGTTTGACTTTTTCAGCGGCCGCCAGAGCGCTCATGCGCAGCTCTTCGATACGCAGCAGCCGGTAATCGTTTGCATCGAACGAAATCAGGGAGTGATCTTCGAGCGGGACGCGGATCGCTTCCATCGAGAGGTGCTCGAGCGCGAGAAGCAACTCGGCTCGATTGGCAAGCAGCAACTCTACATCGGGTCCCGCAAACACTACGGTGACTTCCGGGTTCTCCACTTCCGGGTGCGGATTGTCGGGGGAGCGCAAGGCGTAGGAGACTTCGAAACCCGCATGCGAGAGAACCGGCGACAAGAACTGCTCGAGTTTGGGCTGCAGCGATTCGACGGTATATTTCATGAGCTACTTTTTGACGGTCCTCTTGACCGGAGCCTTCGAGGTCACCGAGGCCTTGGAGAGCGCGGGAGCTGCCGGCTCAGGCGCGACAGTAGGCATGAATCTGTTGATAATAAGCTGCTGCACGATTCCCACCACGTTTCCGGTTAACCAATATAGTACAAGCCCGGCGGATGCGTAGTAGAACATGAAGCCGAACATGAGCGGCATGAACATCATCATTTTCTGCTGGTTGGGATCAACGCCGGCAGCGGGCGTGAGCTTCTGAGAGAGGAACTGGGTAGCGATCAGGATGATGGGCAAGAGGTGGATAGGGAGCGACTCGGGAGAGGAGAGGTCGGGAACCCAGAGCCAAGGCGCGTGGCGCAGCTCGATGGCGATGGCAAGCACGCGGTAAAAAGCGTAAAAGAAGGGGAGCTGAACGATCATGGGCAGGCAACCGCCCACCGGGTTCACGCCTTCCTGCTTATAGAGCGCCATGACTTCCTGGTTTTGCTCGGCCTTCTTCGGATCGCGAATGCCAATGTTTTTGTATTTGGCGTTGATGGCCTTGATTTGGGGCTGCAGTTTTTGCATTTTGCGAGCCGATTTCAGGCTGGAGAGGCGGAAAGGGAAGAGCGCCAGATTAATGATGAGAGTAACGAGGATGATGGCCCAACCGTAATTGTTGGTCCAGTGATCCTTGACCCAGTTGAGCCAGATGAAGAGTGGTTTAGCGATGATGCCGAAGAAACCCCAATCGATGATCTGGGTAAGTTTCGGATTGACCTTTTTAAGAATGTCGAGGTCCTTAGGGCCGACAAAGAGAGACAGATCGTTTTGAACGCCTGTGGAGAGGCCAGCGCCCACGTAAGGGGCAGGCTTCTCCTCGCCTGGGACTTTGAGGGTATCGGAATAGGTGCGGACCTCAAGGGACGAAGAATCTAAGGGCAGCGCCACGGCAGCGAAGAAGTTATCTTCGAGCCCGGCGAAAGTGTAATTGCCCGAGTCTGTGATAGGCCCGTTCTTGGCATCCTTCATGGTCTTGGTGACGAGCTTGCCGGCGGTCGCGTCATAGCGAACGGTGTGCTCGGTGGAGGAAGCGTTACGGACCTTTTGATCACCGAAGCCTCCGCGCCACATGAGCAAGGCGGGAACGGGAATGCCGTTGACCATAACCGAAGACTTGATCTGGGAAAGGTAGCTATCTTTTAGGAAGGAGAATGATTTGTGGATGGAAGTCGTGCCGTCGGAATAGATGTACTCAATGGTGAGGCCTCCGTCGGAGACAAAGGGTCGATAGAGAACGTTGTTGGGATCGAAGGCGGGCTTCTGGCCGGTGATCTCGAGTGAAAACGGGAGAGGCACTTCGCCCGAAGTATTGGCAATGACTTCGAGCGGCTTGCCGGAATCGTCACGGAACTGTTTGAGGACCCAAGTTTTGGCAACCGCGCCACGGTTGGTGAAGACGATGTGATAGAGCGTGGTGTCGATATCGGTGACGACTTCGCCGGGGGCGTGGATCTGACCCGGGGTCACAGGGGTTTCAATAGACGCGGCGATGGGATTCGCTTGTGCGGCTGAAGGCCTTTGGACTACTTGCGAGGCTTGATTATCGTTGACAGGTTTGACAGGCTTCGGGCCAGGAGCAGGTTTAAAGATGTATTGCGAAACGAGCAGCACTAGCATCATCAGCGCAAGCGCGATGGGAAGCCGCTTTTCCAAGGAAGGCGGTTGGGGCGAAATACCGCCGGGGCTATTGGGCATAAATGGATCTCAATTCAATTTTCTCGTGGGCTTCAGTTGACAGGGTCGTAACCACCTTCGTGAAACGGATGGCAGCGCCCGAGCCGCTTTAGTCCCATCCAGACTCCCTTCAGGGTGCCGAATTTCTCGACCGCCTCAAGCATGTACTCGGAGCAGGTGGGGCGGTAGCGGCAGGCGGAGGGGAGAAGGGGCGAGACCAAGAACTTGTAAGCTCGCAAGGCCGCAACCAATTCATACCGCGCACAACGGGCAGCCAAACGCCCTGTGCGCTTCATCAATTCATACCGCGCACAACGGGCAGCCAAACGCCCTGTGCGCTTCAAGACGGTTTGCATCGCTCAAAAAGACGCGCTACTTCGCGGCAGAGATCGTCGAATGGGGCATCGAAGACGCTCCGCCTGGGATTAAAAACGACTGCCCAGTTAGCGGACAGCAAATCGAGCTGCGAACGAACGGCTTCCCGCATGCGGCGCTTCAGGCGATTGCGCTTGACCGCTTTCCCTAGCGCCCGGGGAACGGTAAAGCCGAAGCGGGAGGGCGTAGGCGCACCTGGCGAACGCAGGCAGAACGCTGAGAAGTAGCGGCTCGTCATACGGACGCCGGTATCATAAATTTCCCGAAATTCGGACGACCGGAGGACCCGTCTAGATCGTTGAAGCAGCGGCTACTTCGCGGCGCGAACGGCGGGTTCATCGCTGACCGTCAACTTGTGGCGGCCCTTGGCACGGCGGCGGGCGAGAACAGCGCGACCGTCGGCAGTCTTCATGCGAACACGAAATCCGTGAGTTTTAGCGCGCTTGCGGTTATTCGGCTGAAAGGTACGTTTGGGCATTCCCGGTCTCTCTTCTATCTCAATTTATGTGGGCGCGCGCAAACGCACAGCGACTGATCCACTGATGTAAACCTTTAGTGTACAACGGGGACTGGAGAGGCGAGGTGTGGGATTGTGAGGAGATGACGATGCGAGCCGCTGTTCTGAGGACGCCCGGCGGCAAAGATCCTCTGGCGATCGAAGAAGTTCCGGTTCCGGTTCCAGGGCAAGGCGAGGCTCTACTCAAGGTGCTCGCTTGCGGGGTTTGCCGGACAGATCTGCATATCGCGGCGGGGGAGCTTCCGCAAAAACAGAAGGTTTTAATTCCTGGACATCAGATTGTCGCGGAAGTGATCGAGTCGCCATCTTCTGAGTTTCCACCTGGAACACGGGTCGGAGTCTCATGGGTCGGTGGGACCGATGGTACTTGCAGGTATTGCCGGGCTGGCCGGGAAAATCTCTGCGATGAGCCGACTTACACCGGTTACAGTCATAACGGTGGCTTTGCGGAGTACACGACCGCCAGAGCTGATTTCCTGCTGCCTCTACCGAAGGAGCTATCGGACGTCGCAGCTGCTCCACTGCTCTGCGCCGGCATTATCGGATTCCGCAGCCTGCGAGTGGCAGAGGTTCGCCAGCGACAGCGCGTCGGTCTGTTCGGTTTCGGCTCGTCTGCTCAACTGATGATGAAAGTGCTTAAGGCATGGGATTGCCATGTGTATGTCAGCACGAGAGACGCACCGCATCAGACACGAGCTCGGGAGCTAGGAGCCGAGTGGGTAGGTGGCGCGACGGATTCTCCCCCCGATGCACTCGATGCCGCCATCACCTTCGCTCCTTCCGGGGACGTCGTGCTGGCGGCGCTTCGATCCGTTGCGAAGGGCGGTATCGTGGCGATCAATGCGATTCACCTCGATCGCATGCCGCAGTTCGATTACGACACGCTGCTGTGGGGGGAAAGGCAACTGAGGAGCGTAGCGAACATGACGCGGGAGGATGGCCGCGACTTTCTGCGCATTGCGGAAGAGATTCAACTGACGGCCTCGGTCGAAACATTCCCGCTGGACCAGATCAACCAAGCCTTCGATGCCATCCGTGACGATCGGACGAGTGGCTCGGCGGTAGTGCTTGTGGGAAAGGAGATTGAGTAAGGCGTGACTAAGCTGGAAGTATCGAAGGAATAGAACGATGGATTACGAATTCAAGATCAAGGTATTAGAGAAAGAGCTGGCGCACTTCCGTGAGATGCAAGCGCTTTTTCAGTCTCACGAAGAAGCGCACGATACCTCGATCGACAGCGTGCTGGAGCGCGTTGAAAAGAACCTGGATCGGCTGAGCGCGGCGCAGCTTATTACCGAACAAAAAATTACAGAATCCAATCGATATTCTGGCGCATGAGCACGTTAACGGAAGAGTGACGCCGTAATCCCGCACCCTCGAGCAGAGCTCGCTATCCCGTGCCGACAAGTGGATGCCACGCTTCTCCGCAGTGATAATTGGCGGCCTAGTAGTTCTTTTTAGCGAGACTGCACATACGCCGCTAGGGCGGGAAAGTGCTCGGTCTCTACGTGTTTCGTGATTATTGTCATCTCGGGCGCGTGCTTACGGTCGCCTTCCTTGAATTTTTCCGACTCGCCCAGAACGTAACTGTCGTTCTGGCCGGCCACGCCCGGAGTTTTGGCCTTGCCTTGCGCCTGCGCCCCATGACAGGTTTGACAAGCAACCAGGCCCTCAGCGGGCAGACCCTTTAGGAACAGCGCCTCGCCCTGCTCAATCAGTGCCGGATTGCCGGACCGGCCCGGCGCTGGTTTCTGGCTTGCGTACCAGGCTGCGGACGCTTTTGCCTCTTCGGCGCTAATCGAGTGGGCCATGCCATTCATATTGACGCGCGATTGGAAACTGCTGGCGCCCGGTTCGGTGCAGCGCGCCCTGCAATTCGGTAGAACAGTTCGTCAACCGGCGGCGAAGTGGCGGTGGAAAATTCAATAATCCGGCGCTCCGCATACGCAGCATTCATGCCTGTCAACCGGGGGATGTAACGCAGTTGCGCGTTGCCGTCTATACCGTGACAGCCGGAGCAGCTCCAGGTGACGATACGAGGCGCATCCCAGCGCTTTTGAGCGGAGGCCATGGGACAAAGCATCAGAACGGCTGCGGCGATGATGACCGGAAGCTGGAAGAAATTTCTAATGTCCAAGGTTGCGCTCTCCTGGCTCAAAAGGCGAAAAACACGCTCAACCAAATCGTGTTGTTGTCGGTGGCGCTTCGGCCCAGGCCGTCAATGTTACTTCTCAGGCCATTGAATTTCACGAAGCCCTTATACTGCAGCATCGCCTCCGCATTCTGGGGGGGGGTGTATCAAGATCGGGAGGGGCCGAATAGGGGATTCTTGCCAGGAAATGGGTATGGAACGCCGATGAGAGATGGCCTGGGGTGTTTTGGGGGGTGACCGGGGTGATGTTGGGGGGAGCCGGGTAGGCCCGGTGGCGGAAAAAAACCGGGGGGAGGAATTGGTTCTTTTTTTTTTTAAAGTTTTTTTCCGAAGAGTTGGAGATTGCCCCAGGGGACGGCCAACTCCGTGAATGGAGGCCGCGTTGGGGTTTGGCGCCAAACGAGGGAGGGCGTGAGTTCGGCGAAACGCAAACGGCAGAAGGAGAGTACGAGAGTGCGCGTAAGGGATCGCCAGGAACTCGGGTTGTAGGCCGCCGGAGCGCCACGTCATACATCGTCTTCTGTCGCATTGGCTCGGCGCAACAGAATTTGTGAAGGGGGTAGTATCCGGACACCGGGCATTTGAGGGTAATGAGTTTCTGTGCGCCCCGGTCATGTGATGAGAGCAGGAGCAACTGACGAGGATTACGCCGGACAGACGAAGCGCGACGCCGGAGGGGCAGCCCTCAACGAAGCATCATTCGCCGCTCTTTCTAATCTCGGCATACATGGCATCAGGGGCCAAGTCCAGCGCACCCAGCCAAGTCACGGCCCCGTGATCTACGAAACGCTGGGAGAAAAGCGATGGGTCAACGAGCAGCGCAAAAACGCCGGCGCGAGGCGATCGGATTAGCCCGGACAAATGCACCGTTCCAGTCGTTCCATCTACGAGTCGAACAGACAAGCAAAACCCTTCTAACGGCTCAACCTGCACCACGCGCCACGGCGTCCGTGGGTTACGGGAGCGGCGAAATCTTGTGTACCGGTTGATTTTTTGAGATAGTTCCGAGTTTCCATGAGTTCGATCCGGTGTTCTTGCCCACTCCAGAACGAATGCCTGAGCGCGCCGCGCTGCGGCAACCAGCCTTCTATTAGCCCTAGAGTACGAATAACAATCTTCGCTTGATCTTCCGCATACAGAGCATGGAAAAACGGGGGTGGGTGATTGTTCCAGAACATTTGAATCGAAAGCTCAAGCTTGCTGATGGTGGGCATCTACACGGCGCCGGCTCATATTACTTCGAACACCAAACATTTCAGGTAATGGGTTTCGGGAACGGTGAGGAGAATGGGGTGGTCCTGGGACTGGGTGCGGCGTTCTAGGACGCGGAGGCGCTTGCCGCAATCGAGGGCGGCGGCGGCGATTACTTCGAGCAGGTGCGCTTCGGTCATGTGATGCGAGCAGGAGCAACTGACGAGGATTCCGCCGCGCTGGAGCAGACGAAGAGCGCGCAGGTTAATTTCTTTGTAGCCGCGGACAGCGCCTTCCAGAGCCCCGCGGGATTTGGTGAAGGCCGGCGGGTCGACGATCACGAGATCGAAGGCGCGGCGGGCGCTGACCAGACCGGGAAGATATTCGAGCACGTTCGCCTGGTGAGCCGAGATGTTGCCGATGTGGTTGCGGGCTGAGTTTGCAGCAAGCACTTCGAGGGCGGAAGCGGAGCTATCGACCGCCTCAACTAATTCGCAGCTCCCAGCGATCTGCAGGGCGAAGCCGCCGGTTCCGGTGAAGCAGTCGAGCGCGCGTCCACGGGCATACCGGCGCACGGCGAGATAGTTCTCCCGCTGATCGAGAAACACGCCCGTTTTCTGGCCTTGCAACAAATCGGCGAAGAGGGTGAGCCCGTTCATCTCGACCTCGACTTGCGGCGGGATTTCGCCCGAGAGAATCGAGGTCTCTTGCGGCAGGTTCTCTTTGGCCCGGATTGCGACATCGTTGCGGGCGACGATTCCCTGCGGGTTGAGCATTTTGAGGAGGGCAGCCGCAATCTCACCACGCATGCGATCCATGCCTTGATCGAGGAGCTGCAAGACGAGCCAATCGCCGTAGCGGTCGACG
>CAWHMG010000007.1:0-154764 GCA_963830415.1 Terriglobia bacterium | reverse complement strand
GCAAAATCGATCTCACGGGAAAAGGCCTCACCGTTCAAGCTCGCGATGGCTATTACGCAAGCGCAGAGAGCAAGCCATAACTGTCCGCACTGGGCCCCATGTTGCAAAAAAAGAGTGATATACCTGTTCATCAGCAGTCTGGTAAGTAAAACACGACCCCCTTGGCAATTGATTGCCATCGTGATTTACTTCGCCCTCAGTCCTCCCAGACGCGTATTGCCAAAAAATCTAACAAATTTTCTGGCAGAATTCCACGTCCACGGAACAGATAGTCCGAGCAAATTTGAAAACGGCTTCCAAATCTTTTGGCGCAGCACTCCACTGGCCGGCGATCCTAACACCAACCAGGGAGACCCCGAAGCGGCTATAGAGATTTTTAATGATTCGGCAAACGAGCTGGCGATCTGTCGCGTGGCAACGGCCATACGGGCGGACGACGCAACTGTTTCTGGCATTTCCATCTATGATGTGTCGGCTCGGAAGCCTGGCTTCATTGCAGTCGCGGTAGTGTTCGCGAGAAAAAGAGGGCATCCCAATTGCCGCCCTGTTGTTTTTCAATTCGAACAGATCTGCTGCGAAACATTGTGCTCAACGATCAGTCGGCAATCCGATCGCTCGAAATCGACACTGAGGAGCATGTCTAGGGGGCACTTAACGACTTTGATCGAGAAAGCCCGGCCAAATCTGTTTTCACCAAGTAAGACCGTACGGGTTCGGTGATTGGGCATTTTGTCAAGCCTCGGCGTCATTGGTCGACGGAGGAAAGCGAAATAAAAGGCGGCGAGGCGTCGTTTGGCCTAACATCTGGCCAACCATGGGCCTGGTTGCCGAAAGCGAGGACTCTCGTTTTGGCCCATGACGGCCAAGGCGGTGCTTCCGTCACCAAACGGGGCTGCGCACGCACATGGACCAAGCTTCAGTGTGTACGCACGCCGGGCAGTGCTCCTGCCTAATGGGCAACTCCTAATGGATGTGGGTTGGATGTCCCAAAATCACCACTTTGCCGGATGGTTCATTTGGTCGCCCCATTCCGGCTGGAGGAGCATTCACCCCCCAGGCGGTCGCCATGACTCGCTGTATGACGTGGAAGGCAACGAGGTCATCTACTCCTCCCACATTGTCAGCCTCCCCGGGGCACCGGTAGTTTTTCGATCCGAGCGAATAAACACTTTGCTTGCGAGTACCGCGGCTCACTAACATCAGAACTGATACGTGCTTATCGGAAACATAACCAAGCGCCTGACGGTGTGAATTATTTAGCCACCGGTCGCCGCACTCACCGCTATTGAGCCGGACCCGGGAAAACTGCCAAGGAGCTCCTCGGAAACGCGAACTTCCGACCAAATTCATCGATGAGATTCACCTGGCAATCATATTTGCCGGGAGCAAGCTTTGAGACCGGAACCTGGAGCCAAACGGGAAGCGTTTAATTGCGCGTTTCGATTAGACGATTCGCACGCACGGGAGGAGATTCAAAAATCTTCTTGTTGTTTGGTAGAGAGCCAGCTGGCTTCGACGTCGGCGCGCCGGAAATTCGGCGGCAGGCTGTCGGGAATGGCGGGATCGTACACCTCGACGTAGGCCAGCAGATCCTGGCCCGGCCGGAATACTTTCGTAACATTCGGCACCAGTTTCTGGCCGTTGTCGATGAGCGGATTCTGCGCCAGCAGCTTCTTGTTGTTCTTGACGCCGCCGACCTGATCGGCTACCGGCTCCCGCTGGTTGCTCAGAATGAGCGAGCTGATCCTGAGAGACCTTGGCGGCGGCGAGGTCCGGAATGGTGAAGGGCGTTTCGAAAGTGCCGACCTTGCCTTCCCCGTTTTCGCGGGCCACAAAGCGCAGCTTGTAAGTGCCGGGCGTCAGCGTCACGCCTGTATCGTACTGAATACTTTTCTGCGTCACCTGCCCGGCGACATCTGTTGCTGACCTTTGAGAGGAATCGTGTCACGCACCGCGGCGGCGGAGCGATTGCGGGCATCGAAAACCTCGGCGATGAAATCGAGCTCGGTCGCCTGCTTCGCGCCCTTGCCTTGAAAGACCAGCGCCGACCCGGGTATCTTCACCGCGATAGGCACGAAATACTTATTCTTTGCCACACGGAAGTAATCGACCTCGACGGCGATCGGCAGATCGGTTACCGGGTTATCGGAAATCAGCGCCTGTGAGAGTTGAGCGTCCTTATCGGATTCGCTCATGTGCCGGAAAGTAGTGGCCCCGTAATAGCCCTGACGATAGTCGAGCTTCGCGTGCAGACCGGCAAGGCGCGGCGCCAGCTTTACCTGAATGCGGCGATAAGCGCCATTGAGCGCGGTGTTGGAGGAGGCATAGGAAAGTGTGTAGTAGCTCGAGAAATCCTTCTGCACCTGGCGCATCCCTTCGGTGAGGTCGTTCGAATCGAGCAGCGCCTTGCCGCCGGTGTCGATCGCAAGCGTAGCGAGTGTTTCCTGCTGGTTGACGAAGTTGTTCCGCAGTGAGTTCTGGCCGGCGCCGCTGTACAGGTTATTGCCGACAGCGCCCTGCTGGGTGGCATCGCCGCCTGGAACGAGCGCCGTCAGGCCGCGCGCATCGATGGGATAGAAGGCGACATTTGCGCGCACAGCAGTATTCACCGTGGCACGCAGCTGCGACTGATTGTCGACCCCGTTTTTCTGAATGCCGCTTGAAATATAAACGAGCGCTTTCTTCTCCGGATATTGGCCGAGCGTGCGGGCGGCATCTTCGAGCGCGGCGAGCTTCAGATCGGCGTTGAAGATGTTGAACTCGGTCTCGTCGGCGACGAACTGGCCGCTCTGATCCTGCGAGTCGGCGCCTTCGTCGGCGAAGGTTGCGTTTTCGCTCGATTCGCCGGCGCGGAATTTGTTGATCGTGGCGATCAGCAGATCGCGATCCGAGGTGAAATCCTGAACCGTCTTGAGCTCGTTCCCGTAGGTCAGGATCGAAACCATGTCGCTGGCAGTCATCTGGGTGCTCAGAAACTTGATGGCGGCTTCCCTCGAACGAATCTGCTCGGCGGGCTGCATCGATCCGAAATCGAAGAACAGCACCATCAGACGCCGATCCTGGTATTTCGAAAGGCGCTCACTCTGCGGCCGCCGCTTTTTCCAGGTCCGGGTTGTAGCCCTTCGGCGGCTCAGGCGCTTTGACCTGATCGGGCGGCGGGAGGACCTGGTTGTTTAGCTTCTGAAAATCGGCAGCTTGCAGCTTCTGCAGCTTGCCGTCCTCATAGAGAAGAAAGTCGTCCTTGGTGAGGTTCTCGACCGGCTTGCCGTTGCGATCTAGGACCGTGACGTTCACGACGACGACATTGGTCGTGATGGTGAACTTGGGGGTTTGAGGAAGCAGCGGGCTGAGCCGCGAGCAGAGCGGCCAGGAAAACCGCAGTGACTTTCAAAACCGGAACCTCACTACTGCGTCCATGGTTCGCATCGCGCCGGCCGCGCTCGGCAGGCCATAGTTTACGGCGTTTACGACCGTATACAAATTCGTGTAATTGACGTGATTGAGCACGTTGTTGGATTCAATGCGAAACTCGAGGCGGCGCCGCTCAGCGAAGGTAAAGGAACGGGCAAACGCCAGATTGATATTGAATAGGCCGGGGCCGGGAATGGTATTGCGTCCGGCATTGCCATACTGGCCCGGAGGAATCACGGCAGTGAAGGCGAGCAGATTGAAGAACCCGCTGTTGCTTTCAATCGGCAAGCCGGTAGCTTCCGCGCGGCCGCTGCCGATGCCGCCTGTCTGCGCGAGCTGTGCCGTGTTGCCCAGCACGCGCGCGGTAAGCGGAATGCCTGTCTGCGCAGTGATGCCGCCGCTCAATTGCCAGTCTTTCAAGAAGCGCCCGATCTTGCTTTCGGGAGCAATGTGCGAGCCGGGAGCGCCAACCGGCGAGGTGTAGACGAAGCTCGCATTGAACTCGTGCCGCACATCGAAGCTGGACAGCCCACGTTCGGCCTGCGATATCGAGCCAGTTTTGCGCTACCGTATTGCCGGCGCCACCGAATGTCGAAGAGTCATCAATCGACTTCGCGAACTGGTAATAAGCATTGAATGACAGGCCGTGGTTGAAACGTCGGATCGCCCGAAGCTGCAGGGCGTTGAAGATGGAATTGCCGACCGGCTCGTCGTAAGTGAAGCCGACAGCGTTGCCGAGTTGAGTGCGTTCGGCAAGCGCAAGAGGGCTTCCGGGCGGTAACTGATTCGGAAGGATGCGGACGTCCAGGCGCGTTCCCTTGGTGCCGAGATAGGCCGCTTCGACGAAGAAGCCCTGGCCGAAATCATGCTGAATGCTGGCGTTCCAGGTTCCGGCGTAGGGCGTGCGGTAGAAACGGTCCACCGCGAAGGTATTGGTGATGTCCTGCGGCGAGGTGTAGAAACCCTCTGGCGAGAGTCAGCACTTCGTCGAGCTGGTGTTCACCGCATTCGAGATGGCGAAAGGCGGCTGCTGAGCGAGCTGCGCAGCGAGAGATGTACGCCTGCTCGTTGTAGTAAATGCCGTAGCCGGCCCGAACAACGGTCGACTTCTTGGTCCACGGCAATTTCCATGCGAGCGCGACCCGCGGAGACCAGTTGTTGAGATCGGGATTGATTAAGCCGGCAGGAAAGGCCCCGTGTAAGGGCCCGGCGTTGACCGGAGTGACAACACTAACGCTGCTGAAATCCGGTCCGATATCGAGATTTGCCATGTGGCCGTATTTCTCGGTCCAGGGCGAAAAGTATTCGTAGCGACCCCGAGATCAGCGTCAGATTCGGGCGAGCTTTCCATTCGTCCTGCGCGTAGCCGATCCACTGGTTTTGCAGGAAGTAATTGTCGGCGCTGCCGTACCGGATCGAGCTTGACTGCGGATATCCGAGCAGAAAATCGGCGAGATCGTAGCCGGTACCGGACTGGGCGCTGCAGCCCACGCCGCTCGGCAACTTGCAGTTCGGCCCGCTCAGTTCGCTGGTGGCACACCGGTGAAACTGAATGTCCCGCGGCCGTTGGGATTGGTCAGGTGCTGAGATCGGCGCGCGTGTAACCGCCTGCCGAGGTGATGCTGTGCAGGCCTTTCAGATGCTGTAGCCTTCGGTAATGCCTTGCGCCTGGTTGCGCGTAAGTGAGGCTACCGAATCGCTCAAGCTACCGAAGTTGGTGAAATTCAGCGTCGGCGGCCCGTAGTCGAGTGGATTGGACGAGGTGCCCGGAATGCCGAGTTGCGCGGAAACGTCGCCCAGGTCGAGAAATAGGGCGTGATCTGGGCGCGGCTGCGGTTGAAGCGCACTTGCGCGTTGCTGACGGCGTTCGTTCCGATGTTGCGTGTCCAGGTGAGCGTAATGTTACCGCCGTACCCGCTGACGTCATCGAAATAGCCGAAGGGATTGGCGGTGGTTCCATTGCGGTCCTGATACTGGAAATTCACCGCCAGGCGATCGTTCTTGGTGATGTTGCGCTGCATGCGAAAGCCGACGTTATCCGCGTTACTGGCTTGCGCCGTTTCGAATTCGTAATTGTTGACGCTGCCAGGCTGGTTCGGTAAGGGATAGAAGTTCAGTAATCCGAGAGCGATGGGACTCAGCAGGCTCGCTGGAATGATGTTTTCGCGAATGGCTGGCGCGTCGTGGGGTTGAAGATCTGGACAGGAACGCTGGTGGCATTCGTTCCGAGCGATTGCGTGGCTGCGGAGAAATCGCCGCCGCGTTCGGCGCAGTCGGCACGGTCGCGGTGAAGAGCTCCGGGTTGCGCGGCGCGCGTACCGAAGTAAGTCAAGAAAAATTGCGTCTTCGGATCCTTGACGATTTTCTTTATGACGAGCGGGCCGCCGACGATGAAGCTGAACCGGCTTTGTGCGTAGGAGGCTTGCGGAATATCGAGACCGTTCAGCGAGAATGGCTTCGCATTGAGCGCAGAATTCTGAAGAGTAAACGACAGCTGGCCATGGATCTGCTGATTGCGTCGGCGGAAGTTGCCGAATTGCGCGCCCGCGGTTTGTCCGGGACGGCGACCTGCCGGTCCACCGGAGCCGCCGCGCCCACCACCAAAGCCTCCACCCCGGCCGCCGAATCCGCCACCCGGCCCGAAACCTCCACCGCCAAAGCCGCCTGTGTTTTGTCCAGAGGTTCCTTCGCCAAATCCCGGCGCGTTCGGGTTGCCGTTAGCCGCGCTCATGCCACCCGAAAAGCGCATGTCAGGCCCCGAATCCGGTTGACCGCCTTGCGCAAGACCGGGACTCAAACTGCCGGAAACAAGAAACGCTTCGTTGCTCGTTTGACTCCCAGAAGGCGGCGCAGCCGCACTCTGCTGCTGTGACTCGACTGCACTCTGGATTTCCTGATCGAACTGTTGATTGGCTTGGCCGGCCGAGGCGCCTCTGCGGCCGGTCCCCACCGCTGCGTTTCCTGCCGCGTTACTGCTTCCAAAACCCGCTGGACCGCCAACCTGACCATTTCGCCGAGCCGCGAACTGCTGTAGCCGCTGGAGCATCTGCGATGGCTTTAATTCGAGATCGAAGTTGACAGGCCCCTTGGCTGCGGAGAAATCGACGTCCTTCTTTAGAGGCTGAAAGCCGAACATATCCACCATGACGGACCAGTTGCCGGCCGCGAGCGGAGGGAATCCATAGTGGCCGTCCGAATCCGTGACAGTCGAAAACGTCTGCCCGGCTTGCGTGATGGCGACCGTAGCACCAGGAATAGCCTGCGCCCGGATCTGACGAAGCCGCTTTGCGCGAACACAGCGGTGGCAAACAAGAAAAGAATTAGAACGCGCCAACCGCGGCCATTTTCCAAAGCAAAACCTTATTAACTAACGATGTCGCGAGAGCGGGCCAGGTTACTCGGCACAGAACCCACCGCGAACGCTTTTGGCGCAAATTTCCTTTCGGAGATTTCTTCTGGTATACTTAGGAGTCTTCTGCCCGCATTCGTCCTTTCTTGAGTGGCTGCCAGCCACTCCGTTGAATACCCGTTCATTTCGGATTTCTGGTTTGTTTTCTAAGGACGTGCTGCCGGTACTCGGCAATAGTCTTTAAAAACATATGAACCAATTTTCTGAAGTAAAGTTATCTCCGTCTATTCATCACAACCTGGCGCGCAATCAATTCAACGAGCCAACTCCAGTGCAGGCGCAAGCTATTCCGGCGGCTCTTTCGGGCGCGGATGTGGTCGCGACGGCGCAAACGGGCACGGGCAAAACGCTCGCGTTCTTGCTGCCCATTGCCGAGAAGCTGCTGAGTGCAGCGGCGGCGAACAAAGGCGGGACCATCCCCAGCAGGATCGAAGCGCTCATCTTGAGTCCGACTCGCGAGCTGGCGATACAGATCCATACCGCATTTGCGGAACTGGCGCTCGGCACTGGCCTGCGATCTGCGGTGATTGTTGGCGGAATGAGCGAACAGACGCAAATCAGCGCGCTGAAAAGAGGCGTGCACATCGCCATCGCAACGCCCGGCCGGCTGGAAGATTTCCTCGACCGCGGACTCATCAACCTGGGATCAGTGAACACCCTCGTGCTGGATGAAGCGGATCGAATGCTCGACATGGGCTTCCTTCCCGCGATCGAGAAGATCCTGTCTGGCTTGCCCGCGGCGCGCCAGAGCCTCTTCTTTTCGGCAACGATGGATAGAACGGTCGAGCGGCTGATCGCCCGTCACTCGAAAAATCCGGTGCGTATCGCCGTCGGAGATGCCTCGGCCAAACCGCCGGAGCAAATCGATCTGCACGTTTACGAAGTGGAGCACGATAAAAAGATCGGGCTGCTGCGCCATATGCTCACCCAGGAAACCGGCTCATTCCTGGTGTTCGTCCGTACCAAACACGGCACGGACAGGGTGGCCAAAGGGCTTGCCCGGTCCGGCATGCGGGCGGTTGCCATGCACGGAGACCGCACGCAGAATCAGCGCAACCAGGCGCTGGCAGGATTTCGCGACGGGCGCTACCGGGTGCTGGTCGCAACAGACGTGGCGGCGCGCGGCATCCACGTGGACAGCGTGGCGCACGTGGTGAACTACGATCTGCCCCAGGCGCCTATGGATTTTATCCACCGCATTGGACGGACCGGAAGGGCGGGCCAGGGAGGTACTGCCTCGACCTTCAGTCTGAGGTCGGAGCGGGGCGAGATACGGCGCATCGAGCGCGAATGCAGAGTGCGCTTGATTCAGCAGAGCGTCGCCGCGGAAATCATCAGCGAGTTGAGCATGCGTCCTGCGGATACGCTGGAAGCTAATACATCGCCCGAGAGGCGTCCGGCTCACTTCAGCACGCCGGCTCAACAGGAAAACCGGCGACGGTCAAGTCCTGGCGGCTTTCCATCCAGACGCAAGCGCCAGTTCGGAAGCCCCAAGCGAAATTCAGCGGGACGTTAACCTCCCAGACGGCCGGCGCATATTATCAATCAGAATAGAAATACTGATTAAGAGCACCCACAGCGGGAAGACCGGCCAAATCCAGGTAATATAGCGCCCGCTGAATACCAGAAGCAGCGCGCACGCATAGCCCAGGATCGCGATCCAGCGTGGGCTGAAACCAGTGCGGATCACCAGCGTCGACGCAGTGATCATGAACACGCCCGCCATCTTCATCGCGTAGAGATTCATGATCTCGTAGGTAGCGGCCCGGGCGAACGCGAACGTTGCCGACTCGAGTAGTCCCTCGGGTCTTGCTTCGTACGCTAATAGAGATTCCGCCCGCGATTGCAGCTGAAACGAACAGCATGCCTATGAACAAGAAACCGCTGCCGATAAACACAGTGGCGAAGAAGCGGTCCTCATGCTCTCCCAGGCGGTCGCGCAGCACGCCGATAAACCATAAGAACGCAATGCCGGCCAATGGCACGAGGTTAAGCGCCAGGGTTACGCTGTTGGAACGGGTTTTAAGCCACGCCCCGCTCTCGAGCGGATTTGCCGGGACCGAAAGCCGGAACAGTGAAAGGCCGCCAATCATGAGGACCGAAAAGATGATACCGGCAATGGCGGCGGCGCGCGGCGTCTTCAGGCGGGCACGGATCTCATTCATTTCCGGATTCATCGATTCCCCGTGCCCAGCATACCCGAGGTCTTGCTACCTGTCGCTAGCGACAGTTGGTCGGACTCCTCACTTCTGGTCCACTCGAAGATGAGGAACCCGTTAGCGTCGCTTGGAAGCAAAACGGAACTTTTAAAAAAGGGGATTATCATGCGAAATTCGAAACAACTGCTATGTCACTCAATCTGCCTCATGCTGCTCGCCGGCCTGGGGTATGTGTCTCACGCCAATGCATTCCAGATAGAAAGCGGAAAGAAAACCAAAGTCAAGGGGGCCATCGTCTCCCGCAACGGCGACAAGCTCAACGTAAAAGATACGAAAGACAGCTCGATGGTCGTCGTAAACCTCACGGACAGCACCACGTTCGAACGTACTAAGGACTTTCGCTTCCGTCGCAAGAGATATGGATGTCACTGCCATGGTGCCGGGCTTAATCATCGAAGCGGAAGGGGTAGGCAATGCGCAGGGACAACTCGATGCAACCAGCATAAAGTTCGACCCGAACGAGTTCGGAATTCAAGTAGCGGAAGAACAGCAGATCATGGCCAATAAGGCCAGCGCGCAGAAGGCTCAGTCTACTGCCAATACGGGAGTAACGGACGCGAACGCGGCTCAGGCTTCCGCCAATGGGGCCCAATCTTCTGCTAATGTCGCCCAGGCTTCCGCCAATGGGGCCCAGTCCACGGCCAATGCGGCAGGCGCTCTCGGCGTGGTGGACGCTGCGGCAGTTCAGATGGTGAATAAGCGCGTATCGGACCTGGGCGACTATAAGACCGTGGCCGCAGCGGGCATCTATTTCCCTTCGAATGACTCGACTCTGGACGCGCCCGCCAAAGCCGATCTCAGCAAGCTCGCCAGTATTGCGCTGCCGCTCGACGGCTACATGATCGAAGTCGCAGGTTATGCCTCCAGCACCGGATCTAAGCAGCTGGATCAAAATCTAAGCGCGGACCGGGCCGCCGCAGTCACGCAATATCTGCGTGAGCAGGGCAATATACCGATGCGCCGCATTCTTGCTCCCGCCGGCTATGGCGCGACACATCCGGACGCCACCAACACCGATCCCCAGGGCCGTGCGCTGAACCGCCGCGTAGATGTAACAGTCCTGGTGAACAAGGGCCTCAACCAATAAGGCGTTTCAGCTGCGCCTTGAGCCAGTGGGGCAGACGTGCAGAGCACCGTTTGCCCCACTGCACTAAACGATCGCTTTGCTGGCTGCTTTCGCTACTCATTGACCGGCCGCACCATCCTCCTGCCAAGCGACCATGTCTAGGCCTACCAGGCCCACCTCGCCCGCTTCCAAGCGCAATGGAAACCTGCCACCGACCCCGAGCGCTCGCTCCTTCAGTCCATCGCCGATTACCGAGTGGCGTCTGCTCCGCATCCCGTCCCTTGAATCCGGCATCTACGCTCTCGGCCGCCTCGAGTTCGCCGCAGACTTCCAGGATGTTCAAGCCCTGATCGATACCAAAACCTTCCTCATCTATCAGCGCCAGCTCAATACCATATATCCAGGAGAACCGCCTCCGCCGCCAGCGCGACCAAGACGTCGAACGGCTTCAACATTTCGGAGAGCCAAGGCACTTCGAGACCGCACAAAAAGAACAGCCGCGTCTCTCTCTCCGCAGCCGCTGATGGCTCGAATTTTCAAGCGAGGAGTCGGACGGGCGCGAGCGTCGCCAGATCTACCAACAAGCCGGCGCAATCGCCAAAATCTGCCAAGATTCCGACTTTGGAAAGCAGGTTTCAACCCGCGCAGGGCTTTAACCCTGCCCTCTTTCCGCGCTGGTCCCCCCAGTACTGCGGATAGTGTAAAAAGTTGGTTTCAGACGACGAGATCTTAATATTTTTTTCTAGCTGCTGACTTAATCCAATTGCCATGCGGCGTCGTACCTTGCCAAGCCGCATAGGAGGCGCAACGACTATGGCGACCACGTCGCTCCCGCAGTCCATTCCGCGCAGTTCCGGCGTCTCGGACGTTCATATTATTTGGCTGACCGCCGGTCTGAGTTGCGACGGCGACACGATCTCCGTCACTGCAGCCGAACAACCCAGCATCGAGGAGGTTTTGATGGGCGCAATTCCCGGTCTGCCCAAAGTGCATCTGCATAACCCCGTGCTCGCCATGGAAGTCGGCGACGACTTCATGAAGTATTTCTACGAGGCGGAGAAAGGCGAACTCGACCCGTTCGTGCTCGTCGTCGAAGGCTCAATTCCCAACGAGCGTCTTAAGAGGGAAGGCTATTGGGCTGCCAGGGCACGAATATGAAACCGGGCAGCCGATTACCACCTGCGAATGGATCGATCGGTTGGCTCCTAAATCCTGGGGCGTGATTGCCGTTGGCACCTGCGCCACCTATGGCGGCATCCACGCCATGGCAGGCAATCCGACCGGCGTATGGGCCTAGCGATTACCTGGGCAAGTCTTTTCGTACGAGAGTCGGCTTCCGATCGTGAACGTGCCTGGCTGTCCCGTACAGCCGGACAACATGACCGAAACCGTACTCTATCTGCTATATCAGGCTGCCGGGTTTTCGCCCATTATTCCTCTAGACGATCAACTACGGCCCACCTGGCTGTTCGGCAAAACCGTTCATGAGGGTTGCGACCGGGCCGGCTATTACGAGCAGGGCGACTTCGCGCACGAATACGGCTCGTCGAAATGCCTGGTAAAAATCGGCTGCTGGGGACCAGTAGCAAACTGCAATGTCACTAAGCGCGGTTGGATGCGAGGAATCGGCGGATGCCCCAACGTAGGCGGAATTTGCATCGCTTGCACCATGCCCGGATTTCCTGACAAGTTCATGCCATTTATGGATGAACCCCCCGGCGCGACATCTTTCCGCGGAGGACTTCAACTTACGGCAGAATCATTCGAGCCCTTCGTTCCGTCACCAATAATACGGCCAATAAGGAGCCTAAGTGGCGCCACGCCGGCCGAAAATGACCACCGGATATCAGCCCTCGACTTATTGAGGAAAGGAACTTTAAATGGCAACAACACAGAACCCTTTGCAAGCCAGCAGGAGAAACGGAGAAACCTTGTCGAGATGAACTGGGATCCGATCACGCGAATTGTCGGAAGTCTCGGCATCTTCACCAAAATCGATTTCGCCAACCGGCAGGTCGCCGAGTGCTATAGCACGTCTTCGATCTTCCGCGGCTATAGCATCTTCATGCAGGGAAAGATCCTCGCGACGCCCCCTTCATTACCTGCGTATTTGCGGCATCTGCGGCGACAATCACGCCACCTGCGCCGTCTACGCGTCGAACATGGCTTTCGGCATGGCCACCCCGGAATTGGGCGACTGTATTATGAACCTCGGCGAGGCCGCCGAATATATGTTCGACCATAACCTGTATCAGGACAACCTGGTTGGCGTCGACTTCTGCGAGCGATGGTCAAACAGACCAATCCCTGCGTGCTCGCTAAGGCCGAAACTGACCTGTGCCCCGAATGCCTCTAAGCACGGCTATAGGACGATCGCGGACATCATGCGCGCGCTCAATCCTTTCACGGGCGAGTTTTATCGCGAAGCCCTCGTCGATGAGCCGCTTGACGCGCGAGATGTTCTGCCTGATGGAGGGCAGGCATGTCCATCCGTCGACCCTATATCCGGGCGGAATCGGTAACGTGCCCACCCATCCACTGTTCACCGATTATTTCGTTCGGCTCATGAAGTACGTCGAATTATGAAAAAAGCCGTTCCCTTGCACGACGACCTGTTCGACTTCTTCTATGAAGCGCTGCCTGGATACGAGGAAGTCGGACGGCGGCGGATTCTGATGGGCTGCTGGGGCGCTTTCAACGATCCCTACCAGTGCGACTACAAGTACGAGAACATGTCGAAATGGGGCCGGGCCATGTACGTCACCCCGAGCGTCATCGTCGATGGCGAGGTCGTGACGAACGATCTCGTCGACATCAACCTCGAAATGCGCATTCTGCTCGGCAGCTCCTATTACGACGATTGGGAGCAAAGAGGCGAAACCTTCGTCAAAACAGACCCGCTGGGCAACCCAGTCGATAAACGGCATCCCTGGAATCAGACAACCACGCCGAGGCCGCAAAAGCGCGATTTCAAGGAGAACTACACCTGGGTGATGTCGCCGCGCTGGTTGGACAAGCGCACCGGCGATCACCTGGCTCTCGATACAGGCGGCGGCCCGCTTCCGCGGCTGTGGTCGACAGCATTGAACGGGCTCGTCGATATCGGCTACATCAAAGCAACCGGCCATAGCGTCAAGATCAACCTGCCGAAAACCGCCTCTGCTCCCCGAAACCGAATTCGAATGGAAGATCCCGAAGTGGAGCAATGCGCTTGAGCGCGACCGGGCGCGCACTTATTTTCAGGCTTATGCAGCGGCGGCGGCACTTTATTTCGTTGAGAAGGCGCTCGATTGCGTGCGCGAGGGCGACACGAAAACCTGGCCGGATTTCAAAGTGCCCGACGAAGGCATCGGCTGTGGATTCCATGAAGCCGTTCGCGGCGTGCTGTCGCACCACGTTGTGATTCGCGACAGGAAAATCGCGAATTATCATCCCTGATCCCTTTCCGACACCGTGGAATGCCAGCCCGCGAGTCTCTACGGCACGCCGGGACCGTATGAGGATGCAATTCAGAACACGCCGATCTTTGAAGAGAACGGGCCGGAAACTTCAAGGGCATCGACATCATGCGCGCCGGGTGCGAAGTTTCGATCCCTGCTTGCCATGCGGCTACATATGTACCTCGGCAACGGAAAGGTTCTGCGCACCCAGCACTCGTCCATGCTTGGAAATCCACTAGTGTAGTGCGTCATTGAAATAGCAACTCATCACCTGGGGATTGGTCTGTCTAGCTGGGAGGCAGGTCCGAAATTGGATAGGGGAAACGGATTCTTGACTGCTGGCCGAGGTCAGGTAGCGATGACGGATTCCAAATTTCGGCGAAGTAGGAATTTGCCAGTACAAGATGCTGTCCAATAAAAGGCTTCTGGCCTGGCAGACCGCCCCAGCTTTGGGAGAGATGGATAACCAGGCATCGCCCGCCCGGCCGAGGATGGCGTTTCGCGCAAAATCAGCCGTTCATTCGATAGCAGAGCGAACGCTTGACCCTCCGTGAGACGCGACTGTCCCGACTATCTTGTCCACCCTCCATTCTTGTTAGACACTTGCCCCTCCTGCCGGCTGAATTTCGAAAATCAGGTTTAATAAGCCCAAGTACTCAACTGCTTGGCGAAAAGCGTTCCGTGCGGGTGGTGAATCGGCGATGGCGTTTTTCATCCCTCATTGCGGCGAGCCCCCAGCCGCCACCGCGGACTCACCAAGCGCGCAAAAATATTTGTCGTTTAACGCCCTTTCTTATCGCTCTTAGGGTGATCTCCTTGCGAGGAAGGGTGGCTATTCTCATGAGGCGCCGGTGTCGGCTTCGATTCCTGACGGTTGGGCTGGCTTCGTTCCTCCGGCGGAGCGCTCCGCTCCGGATATGCGTGCCGCTCCGGTGGCTGCTGGGTTCGTTCCTGCGTTTGTGGCTGCTGCCGCGCCGGAGGCTGTGCCGGCTCGGCCCGCTCCGGTGCGGGTTGGGTTCGTTCCTGCGTTTGCGGCTGTTGGCGCGCTGGAGGCTGCGCCGGTTGGGTTCGTTCCGGTGCCGTCGGCTGGGTTCGTTCCTGAACTTGCGGCTGTTGCCTCGCTGGAGGCTGCGCCGGTTGGGTTCGTTCCGGTGCCGGTGGTTGTTCCTGCATTTGCGGCTGCTGCCGCGCCGGAGGCTGCGCCGGCTGCGTTCGCTCCGGTGCCGTCGGCTGGGTTCGTTCCTGAACCTGCGGCTGTTGCCTCGCTGGAGGCTGCGTTTGCTGGGCATTGCCCGGCGGAGTTCGTTCGGTAAAACGCCCGTTCTCAGCCGGTTGCCTGTTCTCAACCGGTGCATTAGTGCTCTGCCGCAAATTCGGGGGCACTCCATGCCCGGTTGCTGGCGGCTGCTGCGGTCTGGCCGCGCCATTTTCCGGCTGGGCCGGTCGTCCGGCAACCGGCTGCTGTCCGGGGCGGCTCTGTGGAGCTGGTTCCGCTAGCCGGCCATTCTGCACAGTGGACGGCTCCACTGTCCGACCATTCTGTGCGCCAGGAGACTGTTCCGGAATGGGAGCTGCCTGACGGCTGGATACGGCCGGATTTCCGACGCGTTCGCCCGGCTTGACAGTCACCGGATTCGCCTTCGGAGCTTGCCTGACGTTGGCTGCAACCGGGCGGGCGGCTGGTACCGCCTGACGCAACGCTTGCTGATTTACTGGCTGTCCGGCATGCTGCTGAAGGTATTGCTGGCGGGCGGCGAAGGGAGCCGGTGCCGGAGGAGGCGTATTTCTGGCGACCACCTGCCTCTGAAATACCTGTGCCGCAGGGCGCGCAACGGCGCGCCCTGAAGCGGTCGGGGCAAAAGCCTGCCGCGTCGGAGCCACTGGCGGCGCAACCACCGAGGCCGTTTGCAAGCGGGCGAAATCGGCTTGCCTTACGGGAACAGCCGCCTGCCTGACCGAAGCGCCGCTAGCAAAAGCGGATTGCGGCATCGCCATCACCGCGTTCGGAGCCCGGGCATTCACGAACTGCTGGTTATAGGCCTGCTTGTTGACGTAAACATTGTTGTAAACATTCGTGATGTTGACGTTGTTCACAACGCGCGTGTTGTAGACGTTCACGTTGCTGAAGTAGCGAGGGCTGCAGTTATACGCGGGCGTGTAGACTTCGCCCCAGCCAAGCGGCACCCACCCCAGACTCGGACCGCCTCCAATGGAAACTCCTACTCCCCAGTGAGCGCCGCCAAACCAGGCCACCATGGCGGGAGCGTAATACGGCCGGATCACCGGGCCGCGATATCCGACCGCAATCGGACCGGGGCACCACCCCCAGCGATTCCCGATATAAGCCCAACGCCCGTAGTGGAAAGGCGCAAATCCCCAAGGCATGCTATCCACCCAGGTCCAACCCCAGGGATCGATCCAGGCCCAGTGTCCGTAATGATAAGGCGCCCAACCCGGATCCACGCTTTGCGGATACCAGACCGTTCCGTACTGGCCGGTTTCCTGCCAAACACCGTAATCCCCTAAATCCTCGCCGCCAATTACCGTGGGAGGCAAATAGCGCCTTGAGGCAAGCTGAGCTTCGTGAGCATCGCGCTCCTGGCACCACTGATCGAATTCATCCGGCTGCGGCGCCAGCTCAATCTGGTACGCGAGCTGGTCGCTCCCGCTGAGCGTGGCGCTGTTATCCGCATTCAATGTGAACGCCTGGCCGCCTCCCGTAATCTGGGCTTGGCCTTGCCGGACAACCACAAAGCTCATGTTCCCGTTCGCGTCCACGCGAAAACGATAGATACCGTTCTGCAGGAGAGTCACCGCCGCGTTCGGCGTATCCACTTCGAATATCTGGTCCGATCCGAAGTCGTGTACGCGAATGTACATGTCCCCTTCGGTGAGCTTGAGCTGCACTGTGCGGTCATCCAGGTTTAGAAATCCGAAGCTGGTCTGCGAACCGATGCGGATGACGCCAACATCCAGATGCAACTCCGCTTCCCCGCCCTGGTCCGCGTAAAGATAATCGCCGATGGTAAACGGCCGGTTGACTTCTGCCGGCGCCCACTCATCTATCCCTGCGGGCTCCATCGATACGTTGCCGTTTATGTAGTTGAGCCGCGCTACCCGAGACGGCGGGTCCTGCTGCGCGAACATCCGCCCGGTTGAAAGCAATAGAAGCGCGAAGGGCGCGGCCGCGGCAAACTTCATAGTAATTTTGTTTCGTGCGTGCACCATCACGGTGTCTCCCCGGCTAAGTAGATGTGACGCTGCACTGCTGCGTTACTGCGCACAGCCGAAGGCCTACCTTTCTGTACTCGATTTAATCAGCGCTTTGAACTTAAAACAAGAGAGGATTAGTCCGTAAGGAAGGCGGTGGTCTTGATGCCAGATACTTCGAAACTTCTGCGGCACCGTGGTTCCTTGCACAATACCTTATCGTCCAAAAGAACCATATAACTAGCGGCTTTTGTAAACTTCGCGCGATCTCTTTCGTCGGCGTTCCTTGGCAGGCGATCGACCTTACGCCTCACCAGCCAGCGGAGATCGTACAAATTTGAAACCCGGCAGTAAGAACACGTCAAATTAGCGGGCTTCGTCGCCTGGGATTCACGATAAAAAGCGCGTTCATCCATGGACGTATGTTCTCATTTCATAACGGTCAGCGGTTGCTGAAACGGAAATCCGCGACTGCCAGCTCGTCGTTGCCGGGTATGTAGAAACCCACTCTATCCTGAGTGAAGTCACGGCCATCGCTTGTTACAGTTCCGAGATCGCTCCAGCCAGTCTCGGGCGTCTTGACACGTGCCGTGATCGATCCAGGCTTAACAGACATGTCCACTTGTACCCACCCGTCCGAGCTAGCGTTGAATGGAACGCGGCTGATCTCAGTCGCTTTGCCGCCGCTCATTTCCCGCACTGTGGCGTGTTTGCCGTCCACGGAGAACATGACGTAGTTCTCGCTGTTCTCATACCCTGCGTACCATTGCAGCTTGCCGTGTTTGAGGAAGCCGCCGATCTTACCGTGCGCCTGGAACGAGTAATGTCCAGCCGCGCGGGGCACATTGTAATGCACGAACCCGCCGCCTTTCCGAACTTGCTCGCCTGGAATACTGATGCTCGTGGTGGGCGCGCTGCTCGGCGGGGGTGCAGCAACAGGCGGCTGCTCGGCCGGCTTTTCAACAACAGCTTTTTCCAATGCAACATCGCTTCCCGCAAGCGAAACGATCTGACCTGCCTGGAAATTCCGCTGAAACTTCTTCGCTATCGAGCCATCCAGCCTCAGTTCGATGCTGTGCTCGCCGCTTTTCACATTCGCTATCTTCGCGCTCCCGCCGGGGCCCACCGTCGCAGCCTGTTCTTTGTCTAAATAAATAGCAGTGCCCGGCTCGGCTCCTCGCACTTCTAGAGACGCCAAATTCGGAACAGGCTCCAAATTAAATGTAAGCTCCGCTTCTTCCGCTTTCTTGATCTCCACATTTTGTGGCGGCGGATCGATAAAACCATCTTTGTGTACGTGGATTACGTACTCGCCGACCTTGAGCGGGATACGTATCTGACCCTTATCGGTTTTGCGCCGGTAAGCCTTGTCGTCGATAAAGATAACCGCTCCGTCTTCTTTGGTAATAACCGTAACCACGCCGGCGTACAGATCGGATTTCACATAAACAGTCAACACCGGAGCAGGGGTATAGGTCATCACAAATCGCTGTTTATCGCTCCCCTGCGCCACTTGCAACTCGTGATCGGCGTTACCGAGATTGTCGAGCGCCATGCCATCCGGGCCCACCTGCCCGAGCGATTTGCCATCGAGAGCTATTTCAGGCTGTGGGAGGTTAGTCAGCAGGCGCCCTTTGCCATCTTGTGCGGATACCAAGACGGCCATCGCATTAGTCGCTGTTACCGGAGCAACGGCTTGCGGCGCTGAACCATCGGTAACATCGAAACTGAACGCTGCTGTGCCGCTGCGGCCCGCTACTTTGATCGAGTGCCGTCCGGCTTCGAGATGATCGAGATTTAATTCCCCATCTTTCAAATCCTGCGGTTCGCCATCGTCTACCGAAACCGTACCCGGTATCAGGTCCGTATAAAGCCGCACGGAAGGGGCGATGGGAACGGCCGGCTCGGTAGCCTTTGTATTCTGAACTGGAACTTTTTCCGTTTCAGCGCTCTTGGAAGGCATAGCGACGGGAGGAGCTAAATTGATGCGTCTCGCAGTTTGAATCAAGTAGAAGAACGCAACGCAGATAATCGCGGTGAGACCGAGCGCCATATAGGTCGCCCGGCGCCAGTTCTTGCGGTTCCCTTCGGTTGCTTCAGGGCGGGAATTTCCGTGATTGCTGTTCGATTCCTCGTCGCGAAGCTCCGCAGGCGGCGCAGTGTTGCCCGGTTCCTTGAAGAGGTCTACTTCGCTTTCTAAAACACCTGCACGGCTGCGTACTTCCCGAGCGCGCGCAATAATCTTTTCTTGCGCTTCCGCCACGAGCAATTGGACATCGAAATCTCCGGAATGTATGCGGCGGAGTTCCTGCACCCGCTCAAAGTAAGACCGCAGAGCCTTAAGAGAGTTGGAGGAGCGAACCTCATCCTGGATCTGCTTCAACTCATCCAAAGAAGTTGCCGAGTGCCCGAGGCGATCCACTGAGGGATAAAGTTCTCCAGTTGAATTATAGCTACTTTGCTCGTACTACTCAGTGCGATCCGCGTAATTCAGTTCGTAGAAGTGCCGGTACTCGCCGCTTTTAACGCGCCGCACCCAATCCTGGTTAGTACGGTACCAGTCGACAGTAGATGCTAACCCGCGATCGAAATCGATGGCGGGTTCCCAACCGGTTTCACGGGTCAGCTTCTGGTTCGTCAAAGCGTAGCGCCTGTCATGACCCGGACGGTCCGTCACGCGCGTGATCAGCGATTCCGGTTTGGATGTGGCGCGAAGAATGCGGTGCACTACTTCCAGGTTCGGCAAAGAGCAGTTGCCGCCGATGTTATAAACCTCGCCGGGCCGTCCATTCTCAAGCACGGCGCGGATGGCGCGGCAATGGTCTTCCACATAGAGCCAGTCCCGGATCTGCTGGCCGTCACCGTAGACCGGCAGCGGCTTATCTTCGAAAGCATTCGAGATCATCAGCGGAATCAGCTTTTCCGGAAACTGATACGGACCGTAATTGTTCGAGGCACGAGTAACGGATACGTTTAGCTTGTAAGTCGTGAAATAAGATAGCGCGAGCAGATCGGAGCCAGCCTTGGAAGCCGAATAAGGGCTGCTGGCGCGCAGCGGGTACGTTTCGTCGGCTTCGTGGGGTGCATCGATACTGCCGTATACCTCGTCCGTGGAAACGTGAACGAAGCGCGCTAACTTGTGCTTGCGTGCCGCCTCGAGCAATGCAAATGTTCCGTTAAAGTTTGTCTGAATCACCGGAGCCGGTGAATGAATACTCCGGTCGACGTGCGATTCCGCGGCGAAGTGCACAACTGCATCAGGCGCTGCGCTGGCGAACAGATCCTCGACAGCCGCGCTATCCGAAATATCATGTTGCACGAAACGGTAACCTGGATGGCTGGCTACCGGTTGGAGATTCTCGAGATTACCGGCATAAGTCAACTTATCCAGATTGACGATCTGATCTGCCCAGTTCTCCCGCAACGCCATTCGCACGAAGCAGGAACCGATGAAGCCCGCTCCGCCGGTTACGACTAACTTCATTTGTGCTGTAACTCCCAGTCGTAAGCGATCGAAGGGTCGTTGAAGGGGATCCGCCCTTCGTCTTTGGGATCGTAGAATTTATTCGTGATGTAGACCAGTACGGATGGCTGCTCGCCGATCACTTTGTATCCATGCGCCACGCCAGGCGGGATCAGTAACTGCCAGGGCCGCAGCGCCCCAACATACATCGTATTCTTTGCGCCATACGTTCTCGAGCCCCGGCGCAGGTCGACTAGAGCAACTTGCAGCAGGCCGGCCGTTGGCACCCAGTAGTCGGTCTGAAAACGGTGATAGTGAAACGCCTTGATGATACCCGGATAATTGAGCGCGGCGGAAACCTGGGAACTGGTGGCGGGGTAATCGGCGAGCAATCCTTCGCCCAAACGCGCAATCTCCAAAAAATATCCACGATCGTCGGGCCACATTGGAAACGGCTGTATCTCGACATCGACAATCAAATCACTGCTGCCGGGCGAGAGTATCACCTTGCCGATACCGGGACCGGCGCTCGGGATCTCAATCGCCACCCCGGATTCGAGAACTCCCAAAGCCACGCCGGTCACTCGTGTTGCGCTCCAACGCCCGCCAGCGCGGGTTGCCGCTTCGAGTGAGTATCGTGGACAAGGTTCCCCGCCCGGAGCAACGAATCGAACGTCCCTGCATCCGTCCACCAGCCTTCGAGATAGTTGAAAGTCATCGTGCCTTCCTGAATATAAGCGTTGTTGACGTCAGTGATCTCCAGCTCGCCACGCGCGGAAGGCTTCAGAGTGCGCGTCTTATCAAAGACGGTTTCGTCATACATATAGATACCGGCGACGGCGTAGTTCGATTTGGGCTTGGCTGGCTTCTCCTCGATAGAAACGATGCGGTCTCGCTCGATCTCGGCCACTCCAAAACGCTCAGCATCCGGAACCTGCTTCAGGAGCACTTTGGCGCCCCGTTCCTGGCGCCTGAAGTCTTCCACCGCCAGCGCAATCGATCCCTCGATGATGTTGTCTCCCAGGACCACGCAGACTTTGCTTTTCTCGGCAAAAAACTCTGCTAAGGCCAGCGCCTCGGCGATGCCGCCTTCACCCTCCTGATAGGCATAATTGATATGCTTGAGACCGAACTCTTTCCCGTTTCCAAGCAGGCGCAGGAAGTCACCTGCATTCCTGCCTCCCGTGACAACCAGCAAATCCCGAATACCGGCTTCTACAAGTGTTTCGATGGGATAATAGACCATCGGCTTGTCATAAATCGGTAAGAGATGCTTATTGGTAATTTTCGTTAAAGGAAGAAGGCGGCTACCAGTTCCGCCAGCCAGAACGATACCTTTCATGGATTTCTAATCCTAGCAAGCGGGGTCGTTCAGTCGAGTTTCAAAGTGGACCGCGGATCGGGTTCGGCAGCACGGCTGGAACGGCCTCGCAGCCGGCGCGAGATTTGCCTCAAGACCAGCAGCAGAATGGCGGCCACGACCGCGCCGCGTTTGAAAAACTCGGACGGTGCTGAGTTGCTTAGGCCTAAGATCAAAAGAACAACCACCACGAGTGCTGCGCCAGCGCTCCACAGCGTCATCGAGTTCCGAAGAGACGTCCCGCGCTCACGCGTGGCTTGCTGCTCATACTTGTTCATCTCGGACAGCCTCTAGGACTCAGCTTACTGCAAATCGCGCTGCTTGAATTCAACACCAATTCATCAGACTGCAACGTTCGCGATTTGGTTCCGCTTGCGCATATTTACCAATTGCCGACCTAAGCGGGCGAGGTCCCTTCCGATAGTTGCCGCTTCGTCGTACGTGGGATTGGGTTTGAAGTCCTGACTGAGGAGACCGCGCCAATAAGTCTCAGCAGCATCCGCACTCGTGCCCCAGTGCCAGTACTCGACCATGTTGGCGACCGACGCAAGATGACTAAAAGCTTGCAGGCGAAGCTGGCCTGGGTATGGAGTCCACTCGGGAAATCCTTGCGCCTGCGTCTCAAGTACAAAGTAGTTCTGACCTCCACGCATGGAGCGAGCCAGATCCCCGCCGAGGGCGATTTCCGCACCGGTCAAATGACTTTGCGCCGGGTGGTAAATATCGACGCCAGCTACGTCGAGTGCACGGGCGGCGGCGAAATGGTTTACGTCGGGCTGAATGCCATAGGAGTAGCCGCGCCAGTCCAGATCGAAGTTGTGCGTTATGAATTGTCCCGGCCTCGAATGACTGCGGACAAGAGCAGCCTGCCATGCAAGATAGTCGGTGACCAGCTTACGTTGATACTCCGCGAAAGCAGAGGACAAGCTGGCGTTAATTGAGCCGTTAACCGACGGAAAGTCCGCCCAATCATTGATTCGGTTGCTCCAGTAGTCGAGACCGAACTCTTTGTTCATCGCCCCAAGATCGGGAAAGCGTTGCCGCATCCACTGCACAAAGGTAGCGTGAACATTCGGGCCGGTCGTGTCATAGGACTTTGTTTCGTTGTCCACCTGGTAGCCAATAACTGATGGGTGATCTTTGACATGGTCCACCAGGGCGACGATCACTTGCTCTGCGGCTCGGCGGAAATGCTCATTCGTGATGTCCATATTCTGACGGCGGCCGTATTGAGCACGTCCCTTGGGAGTCTCGACAAGCACATCCGGATGTTCCCGCGCTAGCCAGGTCGGGAGGGCGTACGTGGGTGTTCCTACAATGACCTTGATGCCCGCTTTGTCCATAGCCTCCAGCACACGGTCGACGTGGCTGAAATCGAAGGTACCTGGTTTTGGCTTGAGTGTTCCCCAAGTGGACTCGGCGATGCGTACGACGGTGATGCCGGCGACCTTCATCATTCGGATGTCTTCGTCCAAGCGGTCGTGAGGAGAGTATTCTTCGTAGTAAGCAGCGCCGAATAGGATTGTTTGCTGATGCTGCGCTAACTGGGCGAGCGTACGCGGTCCGCTCGCGACGAAAACAGCAGTGATCGCCGCTAGCGATAGTAGCTGACGTGCTTTGAGTAAGTTCATTCGCCCCTGGAGCTCGTCAGGCTTTCAGCAGCGCTTGCACGTACTCAGGCTTGAGCGGAATCCGGCGTGCAATCTTGCAGGTTGCGTCCAGAAGGGCGCCAGCGATTGCGGACGGTGCCAAAGCATTCGCGGCCTCAGATCCTTGACCGTATTTCCCGACTTCTGGCCTGTTTATCAAGATAACGTTGATGTCCGGAAGATCGGCCATCGTCGCAATGGGATAGCTTCGCCAGTCGCTCGTGCTGACCCCGCTCTCGTCGAATTGAAGCTCTTCTTTCAAGGCGATGCTGAGTCCCATAACCGCGCCGCCTTCCACCTGGCGCTTCAGCTGCAATGGATTGATGACAATGCCCGGGTCTACCGCAAGCGTCATCTTTTCGACGTTGATAGCCCCGCTGGTCATGTTGACAGCAATGTTTGCCACGCATGCCCGGTAAGTCCCGTTGCGGAACAAAGCCGATACTCCCTGCCCTCGCCTCACGCCGTTCTCAGTCTTAGGGGGCTCCGACCGTGGTTTCCATCCCGAAGCATCCCGAACGGCTTCCAGCACGGCCACAACGCGTGTCTCACGCGCGTGTGCCACTCGGAACTGAAGGGGATCCGCGCCGGCAAGGACAGCTGCCTCTGTAATGGCCAGCTCACGCGGATAGTTCTGTTGATACTGCACTGGGGTTCGCATGCTGTGATCGCGCAGTCCGACGCCGATGGGTGAAGAGCTCTGCCCAATCTGAAACGTTCCGTGGCCGCGCTCGAGCACTGCCTGTGCGCCGTCGTAAATCCAAGGGTCTGAGATACCATTCCGCACGCCGAAATTAGCACCTTCTCGTTGGGCGCAGGAATAGCCGGCAGACCGGCTAGAATCGCGCCAACCAGTCGATCGTCCTGCATCGCAGGCATGTAATGGTCGATCTGGAACGCCGTCATTGCACCTTTGGCATCAAGCCTAATCTCAATTTCCGAGAATGCCGCAGATGACTGCGTGGACCACTGGAAACCATCGTGGCGCATCCACTGGACTCGAACCGGCTTGCCGACTGCCTGCGACAGAATTACAGCTTCATCTTCGGCACCGGCGTTACCGCCATTAGAACGGCCGTAGTGGCCCGGTCCGGCAAACGTTCGCACGACCACGTGATCGACAGAAGTGGAGAGCATGTGCGCTATCCCGAAACGAAGGGCTTGCGGATTGTGGGTGTGCGTGTAGACATATAGGTTTCCGTCGGAACGAACATCGGCTACTGCCAGTGCCGGCCCGATTGGCGCATGTTTCAGAAAGGGTAGTTGGTAGCTGGCCGACAATTTTTTTGAGGACTTAGCAAGCTCGACAACTACATCGCCATTGGAGTTCTTACTGGTCTCCGCAGGAGCGGACTTCCAGTCGGCATCTTCTTTCAGAAACTGGAACAAGCGCGCATCTCCGGGAAGCCCCTTCCACTGCGTCCATTTTGTTCCGGAAGCGACCTGTTGCGCCGCTTTGATGGCTTCCCACTCCGTAGGTGCAATGACGCCAACTAGATTCCCCTTAACGACAACCCGCGTATTTGGAAATCTAGCCTTGTCCAGTGGGCCGGCAGAAATCAGTTTGGACCCCAGCGTCTTCGGATGCACTACGCGCGCGTGGAGCATTCCGGGAAGACGCACATCGGTGACCCAGGTCTCCTTAGATGTGACCTTTGAAACCGTTACGGAGTTTGGGAAAGACTTGCCGACGACCGTGTATTGACTTACCGGCTTCAGCGGAGGATCTCCGTCGATGGTCAATCCGAACATACTGGTCAAATCGCCTTTGACGGGTATGGTGAGATTCAACTTCTGATTCTTGACCAAGTCGCCATAGGACACGGTTTTGCCCGCGCCGGACACGATACCGCCCTTTACGGAAAGCTGATCGTTGGGGACAGCGAGTTGCTCGGAAGCTAGGTCGAGCAGCGCCTGATGAACATACGCCGCGGCTTTTCGAATGTTGGATTCCCGTGTCCAAGGAAGTCGAATGCTCCGCTGCCGTCAGGCGTGCGATTTGTGTCGCCTGAGATCACATTGGTGATGGCTTCGAACGGCACATTAAGTTCTTCCGCCACAATCTGCCGATATGCAGTGAACACTGTACTCTGACCGAAATCTGGCTTGCCGACGCGAACCAGGACGGTGTTGTCGGCGTGGATTTCAATCCAGGATTGGGGCAGACCCGCGTTTAGTGAGTTGCTGCTCCCGGCTGCTACGGCGTTCTGCATACCGTTCGCGCTAGCCAAGCCGAAGCCGAGAAACAAAGCCCCGCCGGCCTTTAAGAAGCCGCGACGCGAAAGCGACGCACCGAAAACATCGGTCGTAAAGCCCACCCGTTTCTGATCAGCGGCGATCATAAAATGTCACTCCCTTTCGTCATTCGAGTGGCTGCGCGTTGCACGGATTGGATGATTGCGGTATAGGTCCCGCAACGGCAAGATGTGGAGATACGCGGGAAGTAAATGCGTCCTTGATCTCTGCGACCGTTGGTGACTGAGTACGCTCCAACAGTTCATTGGCTTTGATCATCATGCCGTTCTGGCAAAAGCCGCACTGCGGCGTCTGCTCGGCGATCCACGCCTCTTGTACCGGGTGAAGTGTTTTTGCGGCCTGCTCCGGTGTAGCGCTCTTTGTTTGGCCCAACGCTCCGGAAGACCGTCGAGCGTTGTCACCTCCTTATCGCCCACGGAGCTCAGAGGCGTTATGCAAGAACGCACCTCTTTCCCGTTGAGCAGTACGGAACAGGCGCCGCATTGCGCGAGCCGCAACCGAATTGTGGACCGGAAAGCTCCAGATCATTCTTCAGCACATAAAGCAGAGGTGTATCACCGGGCGCGTTCACCCCGCGTTTCACCCCATTAACGAGTATGGTTGCCATAGCAAAGTCCCTTTTCAAGTTCACTTAGACGGTCGGACCGCAATGTGTTCCGCCGGCCCCTGTTGGAAAGACAATTCTTTCTCATTCGAAGATTGCCTGCAACGAAAAAAGGCCACGATGAACCGATGTTAGAACTTCTCGGGCTCGCCGTCCAAGCAAATCGCGCCAAGATAGGCGCAAAGCACGCCACACTCCTAACGTGGACTCGACTATCCTCGGCCGCACGCTGATCGACAAAGGGGTGAGGACCTATTGTCGACTCCGAGAAGCCGCCCCGACTGCATCCATGTCGTCACGTACGCACTTGGGCTCATTGTCAAGCGGCATGTTGGAGACGTCCTGAACACCATCGAAACCGCCCTCAGAATCAGATTCGAGAGCTGCGAATAAGGGTTCGAGATCGGTCTGTGCGTTACCCTTGGTGGCGACCAGTTCTAATGTTTTCGAAGCGCTCCTTCGGATGTGAGACTGGTCACCAGAACTTGAGCGATCTGTTGCCGCGCAATTACGTCATCGGTGTGATTGCCGGCATGACGAGTGTCACCCTGCAGAAAGACCAGTTGATGCTCGTCAGGCTTGTTGTAGTCGAACCAGCCGGGCCGAACGACGGTGTACGGCGATCCACTCGCGCGGACCAACCTTTCGGAGCGGCGTTTCCAGTCGTGAGCTTCGGTTGATCGGTTGTACGATCCAAGGCGGTCAGTCACGCCAATGGCCGTCATCAGCGCAATGCGAATCTTCTCTAAACCGAGCGCATGGAGCACGTTGCGCACTCCGCCGTAATCGATGCTCTCGGCTCCGACCTTTCCCGACTCATCCGAACCGTGTGTGAATACAACGGCATCGATCCCAATGACCGCCTCTACAAGAGATTCGGGCTGCGTGAGATCACCGATGACCACCTCGGCTTCGCGAGGAAGGTTGCGCGCTCTATCCCTATTGCGAATAAGTGCGCGGACCGCGTGCCCCTGCCCGATGGCCTCTGAGACTACAAGGCGACCAATGCTGCCCGTCGACCCAACTACCAGGACCTTTAACTGAGGTTTACTCATACCCCTTCCCCGGATTCCGTTCCCAGAGGAACCACATCATCGAGTGCTCTCAATCCATTCAACGTGCGAGGGTAGCCGATGAACGGCAGCAGTTGCGTCAGTACGTCGATCAGCCTCGCGCGGTCGTTTCCAACACGCACATTGGCTGCCACGTGACCTTTCACCTGAGCTTCGCACCCACCGAGCGCAACGAGCATGCTGAAGGTCAGCAATTCACGCGTCGGAACGTCGACGCCTCGGCGAGCGAGGTGATCGCCGAAGCAGTTTGCAGACAGGTATCGCTGGATGTGCTTCTGATCGACGGGAGCGGCTGCATAAAGATTGTCAACGCGATCAGCACCGATAATTGCTTCTGGACTGTCAGACCCTTTTCCATGCGGTTCACCGGCGTGGTCGTGGACTGGCCGGCCAAAGGTAGCTGGATACCTCGCTCGGCAAGCACGTCGTTCGTCACTTGGAGGAAATCGATGACTTTCGCGATTCCCACGTAAGGAACAGCTTGATAAACAATCTCCTTCAATTCGATCGGAGTCACCCCGATGTGTTGAGCGCTGCACCAAGCATTACTCGATATTCAGAAGCTGCCTGAGACGCGATGATCGCCGCAAGCTGAACCATCAGGCGAGTTCTCTTGTCCAGATTGCCGTGACTCAAAACTTCATCGAAAGCAAAGTTATCGAAGATCTCGATTAGTTCCGGGTCCGTCACGGCCAGCGTCGAAACGTGCCCCGGAAACAGCTCATCGTGATTCTGTTGCGCTCGTGGATTGGGAGGCATCGTTGTTCTCTCTACGCTGGAGTAGGCAATAAACCGGCGCGCATCGCCGAGATGACGCCACCATCGATGAGAAGGTCACTTCCGGTAACGAATCCCGCATCTGGTCCAAGTAAGTAGGAGGCGGCCACCGCGACCCCATCGGGTGAAGCCATACGCTTGGCCGGGGACGCTTCGATCATCGCCCGGTATACGTCTCCGATGGGCGAATTTAGCTCATGCTGCGCGAGGGGCGTTGCAATAATGCCCGGGCTGATGGAATTGACGCGGGCGCCGCGCTTGCCCCAACTGATGCTAGCTGCTTGAACACGAAGATGATTCCCGCGTTTGGCGACGATGTACGCGACCATGGAATTGGGAACCGTCTGGGCCCAGGAACCGTTTTTTCATCAGTTCATCGGCCGGCGCGAACGCCAATGATGCTCCTGCTCTGCCGGCATTGCGGGTGACATATGGCCGGCCATGCTAGAAACGATCAACCCAGCACCTCCAGGGGCGATTGCGCGCTCGAACTCCTCGAAGACTACGGCACTGCCATAAAGGTCCACAGCGAGGATTCGATCAGGCGGAGCCATGTTGGGGGAAACGCCGGGCGGTGTTGATCACCTGCATTACCGTGCCCAGCGATGAGGCCTGATCCGCCAGCGCGCGCACAGACTCACGCGACGAGACATCCACCTTGCGAGATGAAACCTTGTAGCTGGCAAGCTCGAGTTCCTTTGCAGCAGCTTCAAGCAACTTGTCGTTAAAGTCCGCCAACAGAAGGTGTCTGCCGAAGCCCTGGCGGCGAGCGATCGCCATGCCAATGCCACCAGCACCGATAACAACAACCACTTCTTTCTTCACAATTTCCTTTCTACTCTGAAGGCCGAGCCACGTCGTAGCGAATCCAAAGCACGTCGTTTTTGCGCTGCTTCACGGATTTCAACTTCAGTGGTACGGCCTTAACGGCAGGAATGTCGTGGCGTCCGTCGATGCCGGGCACGATCAAGAGACTGAGCTCGTCAACGAGATCGGCTTCGAGAAAGGCGCCATTAATATGACCGCCTCCTTCGAGCAAGAGCCTGCGGATGCCGAAGTGCTCGCCCAGCAGTCCGACCGTCTTTACGAGATCGACCGACTCTTTTCCCGCAACGATGTACGAGATGTCTCTATGACGCAAGAAGGTCAGGTGGTCTTCCGGCGCCTGCTCGCTGACGACGCAGATCAGATGATCGCCGTCGAGATCGCCCCCGGACCAGGTCAGCTTACCGAGCGTGTCGACTGAGACCGCATACGACTTTGCAGTTCTCGCGGCAAACGCCGGCTGAGGTCCGGCCTTCTCATTGGTTCACGATGCGAACGGCTTTTTGTCGGCAAAATGCCGCTGCATGGTCGTTCTGCCACAAATCCAGCCCTCCGAACCCAGCTCTTCTCCAGTGGATTCATATTCGTCTTCGTTCATGACGCTTCGGAGCGAATCGGGATCGATCTTTCCGTCCACCGAAGAAAGCATGTGGCAGATAATGTGAGGTCTCATTCCGTTTTTCTCTCTTGAGTGCGCGACGGCCCCGGCGGACGCGTGGTCATTTAGCGGCCGACGCGCTGCTGCAAGTGCGCCGGATAACGGGCACCTTGAACCGAAATCTTGGATACAGCATCATTAATGTCGCGTAAATCGTCGTCGCTTAGCTCCACGCCAGCAGCACCGATGTTCTCCTCCAACCTGTGCAGCTTCGTGGTCCCCGGAATTGGAACGATCCAGGGCTTCTGCGCCAACGACCAGGCGAGTGCGATTTGAGCGGGCGTCGCTTGCTTGCGGCCGGCAATTTGGCCGAGCAAGTCGACGACGGCCTGATTCGCTTTGCGCGCCTCGGGAGTAAATCGAGGAACAATGTTACGAAAATCGCGACTGTCGAACGTCGTGCTTTCGCTGATCGCGCCGGTTAAGAAGCCCTTACCAAGCGGACTGAACGGGACAAAGCCGATCCCGAGTTCTTCTAACGTGGGCAGGACCTCCTGCTCGGGTTCTCGCCACCAGAGGGAGTACTCGCTCTGAAGCGCGGTGACAGGCTGGACAGCGTGAGCGCGGCGAATACTCTCAGCACCAGCTTCGGACATCCCGAAATGCTTGACTTTGCCCTCCTGGATCAGTCGCTTTACCGTGCCCGCAACATCCTCAATCGGCACATATAGGATCGCCACGATGTTGATAAAAGAGATCGATCACATCGCTCCTCAGGCGCCTTAATGCCGCATCCGCAACTTCTCTGATGCGTTCCGGTCTGCTGTCCGGACCCTTATGGGAATCTCCATCCTGAAAGCCGAACTTGGTGGCAATCACGACCTGATCACGGAATGGAGCAAGCGCCTCTCCTAGCAATTCTTCGTTCGTGAAGGGACCGTACGCTTCGGCAGTGTCAAAGAATGTGACACCTCGGTCGAAGGCAGTGCGGATCAGGGTGATCGCCTGCTGTTTCTCTGTTGCTGGCCCATAGCCAAAGCTCAATCCCATGCAGCCTAGGCCAATTGATGACACCTCCAAGCCGCTCTTTCCCAACTTGCGTTTGTTCATGTTTTCTCCTTGTCTTTCTTAGTGGTCGAGCGCACAAGCCCGTTTGCAGACCGTTATGCGCGCTTAGCGGACAACTACCCTGCGATGCGCTTCTCGCCAATGCTTAGGTGGCACGCCTTCGCTTTTGCGGAACGCCCGAGCGAATGAGCTCGCGTCTTCATACCCGAGCAGGTAGGCAGCTTCTGTGAGCTCCAGAACCGAGTTCGTGAGGTAGTACCGCGCCATCTCATGTCGCGCGTCATCGAGCAAGCGCTGGAACGTTGAACCCGATTCGTGCAACTTGCGCTGCAGGCTCCTCGCACTCATATGGAGATCCCGGGCGATGTCTTCGATAGCGGGGCGGTGCCCGGTGAGTCTCTGCTGAATCGCCCCACGAACCATCTCAATGAAGCTGTCTTCACCGGGTGGCGTTCGTTGCTTCAGGTCCTGTTCAAACTGCGGGGCCAGCATGTCTAGCAACTCAACATTCCGAGTAACAAGCGGAAGCTGTGCGTCCGTGGCGCGGAACACGATCGCGTTGCACGTTGCGCCGCACACGATTGGACAGTCAAAATGCCTTTGAAGCTCTCTCACGTGAGTGCGTGGTTGCACCAACGCTACTCGCACCGGCGAGATGGCGGTTCCGGTACCCTTGCGCGCAATCGTGAGTACCGAAGCAAAACAGTGTTCGATCAGCACTGCGGGTTCTGCATCAACGGCCAGCGACCAGCGGAATCGAATCGTCCACTCGTCCCCATTTACTTCCTCGAGGATCTCCTCTGGAGCGCTCAGCCTTTTGTAGCGTGCCCATGTGGCGGACCGCTGCACCAAAGTTCTCCGTCGATAATGCAGCAATTCCCATGGGATGGAAACGTTCCGTCTTACTCTCGGTGCCGAGCTTCATCCCGATCGAAGGGTCGTTGCTGACGTCGCCAATGGCACGCCAGAGCGCAAACTGCTCCTCAGTGCTGACCAGAATGCGCGTTTGGTTGAACAAATCTTGCGGCAGCCCCGCTCCGCGTAAGACGGCGGAAACATCTACGCCAAGATCTTCCAGCTTCGTGCGAAGTGCGCCGGGTACTCGAAAATGCCTCACCATAATCACTCAGTGGTAGACACCAGCGGCGAGTTTGCGCTCGCATGCTGTCGTGCTCACCATCACTTCACGATAGCCGTTATGGACCGGGCGCATCCTGCAAAGTGCGCCAGATTTAGAGCAGATCGCGCCAGTTTGAACCCTTTGAGAGGCGCGAGAACAGGAGTAGGCCGCGTCGGACTCCAGGGTTTTCACCGTCGGCAATAAGACCTTGCCGCGGTTACCTTCCGCGTGCGACGCCGTCCGGCTGCGGTCGGCAGTGTTAGCCGGATTCAAGCAGTTCCATGTGTTCGGTTGCCCCTCCGCGGCATGCTTCGAGCTGGTGCCGGTCCCGAACTGATATTCAATTAAATCGCGCATTCTTCCCGTGGAGCCTCGCACAGACGAGCAATCCGGGTTGACTTCTTAGATGGCCAGTGGGCCGTTAACGCGGCAAGTAAGAACAAGCAGAGTGGGCATGACAACATCTGAGCGGGCGGGTGTTGGACTCGCGTCAGGACCTTCGCTGCGGCTGAATTGGGCAACCGCGTTGAGTAGCGACCAGACAGCGGGCGCGCGTGTATGCCGGGAAATGGTAAATATCGGGGGAACTAGCCAACTGTCCCGTTGATAACATTATGAAGCTGCATACGTCTTAGTGGATACGTCTTATAGGTATGGGACAGTATCGGAAGTTGCTGGCTTTGACGAAGGAAGAGAGGGCGGAAATGACGCGTTGGGCGCAGTCGGGGACGCTTCCGGCGGGCGACGTCTTTCGGGCCCGCTTGATTCTTGCGCTTGCCGATGGGTTGACCTGGGACCGGATCATGGCACAACTGAACACAACCGGTCCAACCATTTCGCGCTGGAAGCAGCGGTTTGAAAAAGACCGGCTGAGCGGATTGGAAGCTCGTCACAAAGGAAGCAAGCCGCGGGTAGCTACGCCGGCGTTGCAGGCAAGAGTTGCCCGGAAAACCACGCAACCTCCTGCTGACGGAAGCACGCACTGGTCGTGCCGCAAAATGGCGGCCGCTTTGGGCCTTAGCAAAACGACGGTACAGCGGTTGTGGGCGCAAGCGCGTTTGAAGCCGCACCGGCTCGACCGTTACAGGGCAAGCAACGATCCGGATTTCGAAAAGAAAGCAGCCGACGTGATCGGCCTGTACCTGAATCCGCCACAACACGCCGCCGTCTTCTGCGTGGACGAAAAGACCGCGATTCAAGCTCTCGACCGTTTGGACCCGGTGCTCCCGTTGTCGCCTGGCAGAGCCGAGCGGCATGGCTTCGACTATTACCGGCATGGCACGCTTTCTCTCTACGCGGCTCTGGACGTGAAGACAGGCAAGGTGCAAGGCATGACGGCCGCACGCCACACCAGCGATGAGTTCATTGCTTTCCTCTCGAACTTGGTCAAGCGCGCTCGCTGGGCCAAAGAGATCCACCTCGTGCTCGATAACCTCTCCGCGCACAAGACTAAAGCCGTTCAACAGTTTCTGGCCGACCACCCGAAAGTGCGCTTCCACTTCACCCCAACCTACTCGTCGTGGCTCAACCAAGTGGAATTGTGGTTCGCCAAAATCCAGCGAGATGTCATCTCGCGAGGTGTTTTCACCTCAGTCGCCGACCTCGGCAATAAACTCCGCAAGTACATCCGGGCGTACTCGAAATCAGCACGCCCTTTTCGATGGACTTACAGCGATCCTAGCCGCAGATTCCGCCCTAATAAAATCAGCGGGACATCTCACTAGTGAGCGAATGTGCGCTCTGAGCATCAGCCTGCCACCCCGACCGAAAAGCTGCTCGTCGACAACATGGCCCAGCATTACTGGCTCATGCAGCGCGCCATCTCCCTGCAGGGCCTCTCTTTCAAGCTGGAGGGTCCGCACTGCGACTCGCCCGAAGATCTCGCCCTCTATATTCGTTACCAGACCACCCACGAGCGCGCCTTCCACAAATGCCTTCGTGAGCTCGCAAAGCTCAGAGCCGAAAGGAAATTAGAGAAGGTTGGCTTTGAATCGCAAAAACGCCTCGCAGCCGTCGAAACCCGCCACCAGGAGATGCACGCTGCCCGTCTGAATCTCATCACAGCTCAAATCGATGCCAAATCTCCTCGCCCACACGCCCCGACAGCCCCCAAGGGCCCCGACATTCACCTGAAAAGAGCTGCCTAAGCGCGATTTCTGGTGGCGCGGACACTTTGTCCGCCGCGCCGAGACTCATCTCGGCGCTTGGTCTGCCGAAACTCCGCCTTCACTCCTTATCCTGATCGAACAGCGCGGGTCGGTCGATTCGCTCCCCTTTGAAGTAAACGGAATTGATGTGTTGGGTCACGGCGACATCCTGCACCGGATCGCCGTCCAGCAAAATGAAAGAAGCCTCGCGCCCCTTCTGGATGAGGCCAATGCGTTCATCCGCGCGAAGCGCCTTAGCCGCATTGTAGGTTGCCGCCTGCAGCGCTACGGCCGCGGGAATGCCTGCTTTCACCCACAGCTCGAGTTCGTGCTGGACCGTCGGTCCGTGGACCACAAGCATGTTGCCGGCATCGCTGCCGGTGATTAGCAATACGCCGTTCCTATAGGCAGAAAGGAGGTTTTGATTGAGGCGCTCAAAGAGCGGCTTCGAACTCGCCGCATTGCCCTGTTTTCTCTTAACCAACATGCTGCGAGTGGATTCCAGCAGATCGGCGGGCCCGACTTGTTGCAGCAGCGAGCGGTTCAGCAGTTCAGGATTGCCTGCCCTCAAATCTGCATAGGCTTCGTACACGCTGAGTGTCGGGTCGTAAGCGATCTGTTTTCGGTTCATCTCGGCAAACAGCTCATCCGAAATGATGTCCATCATCGAGCCGTGCTCGACACTGTTCGTTCCGGCGGCGACGGCGTCTTTGATATCGGCCGCGCTCCCGGTGTGGGTAGCAGATGGCAGACTATCTTTGGCGGCCTGCGAGATCACGGCGTCGTAGATGCCGGTATCCAGCCGGTTGAAGAGCCCCCACGAGGCGTTGCCCGATTCGAGAACGGCCTTGATTCCGTCGACCCCCTCATGCTTTAGGGCGTCGACCTGCTGCCGTGCTTCTTCGGCGGACTTCGGCTCGCGCAGAAATTCGGCTTTGCCGGTGCCCCGCATCGAACTCGGAAGCGAATTTATTATCTCTTCGGGATGCCCTCCGGCTGCGGTGAAAAGAGGGCCGTAAGCGAAAAGTTCGGCGCCGAGATAGTTCCCGGAGCTAACCTGCTTGCGGAGTTCGAGCGACGCGTGCAGCCAGTCGCCGGTGCTGCGAACGGCAGTTATGCCGCAATAGAGGTAGGCAGCGAGACGCCGCTTGCCAAGGGTGGGATCGCCATACTTCGAAGGGTCGCTGTAGACGCCGCCTGGGGCGCCGAGATGCACGTGCATGTCGATTAAGCCGGGCATCAGCGTTTTGCCTGCCGCATCTACGATCTCCGCGTTCAGCGCTTTGGGATTGCTTGGAGGAGCGCCGAATACTTCGGCAATTTTGCCGTCGCGGATCAGCACCGCGCCGCGTTCGATGACGGTTCCGTTGCCGACGAAGATTTTCGTGTTTTGGACGAGTATCGAGCTCCGCCGGTACATGTCGCGGGTAAGTATTTTTGTTTTTTCGATATTTTGTTTCGTACGCGCCTGGTAGAGGCCCATCAGGATGAATGGGGCGAGCACGGCGAGGATCCAAAGTTTGGCCTTGCCGGCGATTTTTTCTTCCTTTTCCCAGCGGAAAAGCTTAGTGCCGATGAAGAGCGCCACAGCCATCGTGACCAGTAGAGCTAGGGCGGGCACCAGGTTGGCGAAGAAGCTTTCGTTGCCGATGAGAAGAGATTGGAGGCCCTGATAAAGATAAGTAGCCGGCAGGAACTGCGCAATGCTTTGCAGCCAGATCGGCATCATGCTGATAGGAAAAGTCGCGCCGCTCAGAAAGAGCATAGGGAGGTAAAGAAGTTGGATGACAATTTGCGCTTCTTGCGCCGAGTTCACGACCGAGGCAACGATCATGCCCATGGCGCGGAAAGCGACCACCGCAATGGCGACAAACAGAGCAACCCCGAGGACATTATGCGCGGGCGGCGCATGATAAATGACTTGCGCGAACAGAAAAAAAAGAAAGACCAGCGGGACAAAGGAGACAAGCCCCGAAACAAGCGAGGCGACGATGATGGGAGCGGGACCGACGGGCGCGACTTTAAAACGGCGCAGGACGTTTGTTTCGCGATCCTGAACCGCCCGCATGCCAGCCCCGAAAAAGCCGCTGCCGAGCACACCGATGATCAGACACATCGTGATCACCTGGCTCATAGCTCCCGCGCTTTCCGCCGCATGGAAAGATTGAGCAAAGATGAAAAAAAACACGAACGGAAAGAGATAATTGAAGACCAGAACCGTGCGATCGCGAGCCATCAACCTCAGATTGCTCTTGATTTGGGCAACGTAAGGCTTCATTATTCCCGCAGCTTCTTTCCGGTGAGTTCAATGAATACGTCTTCTAACGTGGGGCGTTTGAGATGGATATCGACCAGTTTGAGTCCGCGCCCATCGATCCACTTGACAAGTTCGACGATTGCCGCGGCAGGTTCGTCTGTTTGGAGGGACAAAGTGCGGCCAAGGTCACTCAAGGTGTATTTGGTAGCTACCAGGTGCTCAGGAAGATCGCTGGTGGGCAGCGCTTCGTTCGCGGTTACTTCGACCAGAGTCAGGCCGAGTACGCGCTGCTGAATCTCGCGCGGAGTACCCTGCTCGATGATCTTTCCGCCATCGACAATCGCCACCCGGTCGCAAAGGCGCTCGGCTTCTTCGATGTAGTGAGTAGTTATAAGGATCGTTTTGCCGCCGTCCTTCAGCTCTTCAATCACGTTGTGTATCTCATGCCGAACCTGCGGGTCGAGGCCGGTCGTCGGCTCATCGAGGAACAGCAAAGGAGGATCGTTAAGAAGAGCCAGCGCGAGCGCCACGCGCTGCTTCTGGCCGCCGGAAAGAGTCTTATAGAACGCATCCTTCTTGTCCCAAAGTTGCAGACGCTTGAGGAGCGCATCGCTGTCCGTGTGCCGGTCATAGAAGGCGTCGAACAGATCGAGCGCTTCGTGGGTTTTCATTTTGTCGGGCAGATTAGTAGCCTGCAGGCAGACGCCGATGCGGTTTTTGATTTGGCGGCTCTGAACAGCCGGATCGAAGCCAAGAACAGAAACTTTGCCGCTTGTCCTCGGGCGCAGGCCTTCCAGGATTTCGATGGTGGTCGTCTTCCCTGCCCCGTTCGGGCCGAGCAGTCCGAAGACTTCGCCCGTGCGAACTTCGAGATCGATCCCGCGCACCGCCTCCACTGGGCCATACGATTTGTGAAGCTGCTCGACGAGTATCGCCGCCTCGTCATTCATGCGGCAACTCCGGGGCAACCGACTCACCCCGGATAAGGTCCTCGAAGGTTTCGCGTCGGCGAATAAGACGCAGGTCCTCGCCATCCGCCAGCAGCTCGCACGGACGGGGACGCGAATTGTAATTGGAGGACAGCGCGAATCCGTAGGCGCCGGCGGTGCGGATGGCGAGCAAATCGCCGGCTTCGACTTCGGGCAGCTCCCGATTGTGAGCAAAGAAATCACCCGTTTCGCAGATCGGGCCAACCACATCGGCGGTGATGATCTTTTCGCTGCGCGGCTGCCGGACTGTAGTGATCTCGTGATAGGCCTTGTACAACGCGGGACGAAGCAGATCGTTCATAGCAGCATCGACTATAACGAAATGCTTGCCGCCGTTTTGCTTGATAAGGAGGACACGTGTAAGGAGCACGCCGGCTTCCGCAACAATCGACCGGCCGGGCTCGAGCATGAGAGTCAAGTCGAGCTTCTGGATGCGAAGCTTTAGCCTTTCGAGTAAGGCGCCCACGGCGGGAACATGCTCGTCGTCGCGATAGGCAACGCCCAAGCCTCCGCCCAGGTCAAGGTTGCGAATTGGATGGCCAAGATTGCGCAGACGCGCAACGAGAGCGAGCACCTTATCGGCCGCCTCCAGTAAGGGATCGAGCGAAAGGATCTGCGATCCGATGTGGCAGCTCACACCTTCGGGCAGAATGCCCGGCAGCAGGGCCGCGCGCTGATAGAGCTCTTCCGCAAAGCTTATGTCGATACCGAATTTATGCTCTCGAAGCCCGGTCGAAATATAGGGATGAGTGACGGCATTGACGTCGGGGTTGACGCGGATCGCAACCGATGCCGTCCGATTCAGCACGGTAGCGGCGCGTGAAATCTGCTTCAGTTCCGTCTCCGATTCGCAATTAAAGCTGTGGATGCCCTTCTCGAGAGCAAAGCGGATTTCGGGGGAGGTTTTACCGACGCCCGAGAACACAATCGCAGCTGGGTCGCCTCCCGCGGCGAGCACGCGATAGAGCTCGCCGCCCGATACGATATCGAAGCCTGCTCCCGCTTGCGCGAGCAAATTCAGGATCGCAATATTCGAATTGGCTTTTGCCGCAAAGCAAATTTGATGAGGAATCCCGGCGAGAGCGTCCCGATAGGCATGAAACTTTTCAAGGATAGCTCGCGTGGAATAAACATATGCTGGCGTCCCGTGCGAAGAGGCGGCGCGGCTTAAGTCAACATCTTCACAAAATAGAGAGCCCTCGCGGTACTTCCATGCACTCGGTTGGGGCGTGGTCATGCGCGATCAGAGCACTCGAAGCGCGATCAGCGTCTGGTCGTCGGTCAAGGCTGTGGCGCCCCGAAAGACGTCGATGTCCTCAAAGATGCCGTCGACAATCTGCTGAGGCGATTCCTGGAAATGCGTGATGACGCCTTGCTCTACGCGGTCACGGCCATAGGATGCCAGATCACGGGCACTGACCTGCTCCTCGCTCAGGATATCGGCTTCTTTGCCGAGCTGATCTTCGATGCCATCGGAAACAAGCAGCAGCAAATCGTCGGCCTGAGCCTCGATTTCAACCTGATCGTACTCCTGATCTTCGAGCAGCCCAATGGGAACTCCGCCAACGCGGGAACTGATGATTTCGCCGTCGCGGAAGAGAATGGGCGGAAGCGTTCCAGCGTTGGCGACACTGAAAGTTCGAGTGCGTGCTGCCCAGAGGATTAGCGTAAGCGTGGCGTACTGGGCGTCGACCTTACGCTCGAGCAGAGCTTCATTCAATATCTTCATCAACTCAGCCGGAGTGCGGCGCCGGCGAGCCAGGGTCCGCAGGAGACCGGAGATCAACGCAGCATACAGCGCGGCAGCCGCGCCTTTCCCACTGACATCGCCAAACGCGATGAGAGTGTAGTCGTCCTGGTGTTCGAAAAAATCGTAGAAATCGCCGCTGATGGCGCGCGCAGGCCTTGTTTTCACGCCGACTTCCACTCCGGGAATGTCAGAAACCGTGCGCGGAATCAATACTGATTGCAGTTTGAAGGCAGCCTGCAGATCCTGATCCAGCCGGTGCTCACGTTGCAATAGCTCCTCGTAGAGGCGGGCGTTCTCGACTGAAGTTGCAATCTGAGGCGCAAGCAGACCAAGAGCGCGAACGTGGTCGTCGGTGAAAAAACTCAGGCGTGTACTCTCCAGATCGAGGACTCCGATCACGCGATCATGCAGGACAAGCGGCACGGCGACTTCCGATCGAACATCGGAGTGTGAAGCGATGTAGCGGGTATCTTGTGTTACATCGGGAACGCGGATTACCTGGCGCGACAAAACGGCCGAGCCGGTAATCCCTTTGCCGACCTCGATGTTGTCAACGGTATTTTTCTCGTCATAGCGCTGGCTGAATCGGCAGCGCAGCAGCTTGCGCTCGGCATCCACCAGAAAGATGCTGAAAGCGTCGAAGGTGATCAGCGCGTGAACAGTAGACGCGATTTTTGTCAGGAGCTCGTCAATCTCGAGGATCGAGCTAAATTCCTGCGATAGATGGGCAAGAACTCGCAGCGTTCTATTCTGACGTTCCACCCTGCGATAAAGCCGGGCGTTGTCGATAGCGGTGGCTACCCGAGAAGCGATCAGCGTTAGCAGAGCGCGGTCTTGCTCGGAGAAAGCATTGAGCCGGGTAGATTGAAGATCGATTACGCCAACCAGCTTGCCGCGGGTGAGCATGGGCACGCTGAGCTCGGCGCGCACGGCATCGAGCGCATTCAAGTAGCGGGAATCCTTCCGGACATCGGGGAGAAGAATCGGCTGGCGGCTGGCGGCGGTGGTGCCAGTGATGCCCTCGCCTAGGCGGATGTTCAGATTCTTAGCAATCTCGTCGCGGTGGCCGATCGAATACCGCATGCGCAGCGAGCGAGTGCGTTCGTTATAGAGCAGAATCGCAAACAACTCGTGCGGGATGACTTCTTTAATGATTTCGGCGACATTGGCGAGCAGGCGATCGAGGTCGAGGGTTTCGGAGGTGACCGTGCCCACTTCAAGCAAAAAATCAAGAAGCTCCGCGCGTTCACGGAAGCGCACCAGCGGCTCTCTATAAGGAGGCGGCATTATCGTTTGCCCGACTGGGTTCAGAGAGCTCGCGCAGGATCTGCACACCGGAACTGGTTCCGACCCGGTTGGCTCCGGCATCGACCATCTCGCGCAAAGCTGCCAAGCTACGAATGCCGCCCGAGGCTTTCACGCCGGCATGATCACCGACAGCTTCGCGCATCAGAGCAACATCGGCCAGCGTGGCGCCTCCACTAGCGAAACCAGTGGATGTCTTGACAAAATCAGTTTTACCCTGAACCGCCAGCTCGCAGGCCAAGCGCTTTTGCCCATCGTTCAGCAAGCAAGTCTCGAGAATGACTTTAAGAAGTGCTTTGCGGTCATGTGCAAGCCTTGCAAGTTGCTCGATCTCATCTCGCACGAGTTGCTCGTCGCCAGAGCACAACGCTCCGATGTTGATTACCATATCCAGCTCGGTCGCGAGATCCGACAGAGCCCGTTCCGCTTCAAAGAGTTTGGTTTGCGTTTCGTTTGCGCCTAATGGAAATCCGATTACAGTACAAACTTTGACCTGACATCCGGACAGCTGTTCCGCCGCAAAACCCACCCAGCAGGGATTTATGCAAACGGAGGCGAACGAGAATTCGCGCGCTTCAGCACAAATGCGCTCGATGTCGCTCTTCAACGCCTCGGGCCTAAGAAGAGTGTGATCGATCAGCGAAGCGACGACGAAGGGTTGATCGAGCTTCAGCGTGTGCTTTGCAGCGTCCACGTGGGTCAAGCATAACATGCGCGGCGGCGCTGGTTCCGGCACTCATCGGGGGTGCGCAATTTCGGATTTGAAATACTAAATTCTTCTATGCGATTCCGCACCGCGTTGTGTGTTATGACCGCCTGTTCCTTTGCAGGACTGCTTGATGGGCAGGGGCATCAACCAACTCCTCAGCAGCGGCAAACGCCAACTGAAGATCCGGCGGCCGTGGCCCGCGGCCGGGCGCTGTTTCAATCCTCCTGCGGATTCTGCCATGGCAACGATGCCACCGGATCCCGCGCTCCCGACCTGCTGCGTTCCTCTGTTACGCTGCGCGACGACAATGGCAACACACTGGGCCCGGTAATCCGAAACGGGCGACCCGATAAGGGAATGCCGAGTTTCGCGACTATGAAGGACGATCAGATCGCGAGCATCGTGGCGTTTCTGCATCACCAGGCGGATGCCGCGCTACACAGCGCGCACGTGCCGGGAGATTACCCCGTAGCGAAGCTCTTGACCGGCAACGCAGAAGCGGGCAAAGCGTTTTTCAATGGCGCCGGAGGCTGCGCCGGCTGCCATTCGGTAACGGGCGACTTAGCCGGAGTGGCCAAGAAGTTCTCACCGATTAATTTGCAGCAGGAGATGGTCTATCCATCGGGCAAGCATGTCAAAAAGACGGCGATTGTCATTTTGCCGGACGGGAAGCGGTTTGAAGGCACGGTGGTGCACGAGGACGAATTCAACATTGGAATTACCGCGCAGGATGGTTGGTATCATACCTGGCCTAAATCCGAAGTGAAGGTCGAAGTACATGACCCATTGGAGGGGCATCAGGAATTGATGGGCAAGTACACCGACGCTGACTTACACAATCTCTTTGCTTATCTGGAGACGTTGAAGTAGATGAAAAGAACTCTGTCTGGAACTTTATTCTTCAGCCTGCTGGTGCCGGCCTTGGGTGCGGACTTAGGCCTGAACCCGCAAGATCTACTGAAACCGCTTGAGCAAGACTGGCCGACTTTCAACGGCGACTACAGCGGCCAGCGATATAGCAAGCTGGCGCAAATTAACCAAAGCAACGTGCAGCACCTGACTTTGGCGTGGATCCTGCAGCCGCAGTCGGTGGGAATTAAATCGACCCCGCTGGAAGTAAATGGCTATCTCTATTTCACGACGCCGGATAACGTGTGGGCGGCAGATGCGCGGAGTGGACGAATCATCTGGCATTATTTTCGCGAAACACCGGGCGATCACATTGGGCAACGCGGGGTGGGAATGTACGGCGACTGGTTGTATTTCGAAACACCTGATTGCCATCTGATTTCCTTGAACGCGAAGGACGGAACGGTTCGGTGGAACATCGAGCTGGCGGATCCGAAATTGGGATACTTCGCGACCATGGCGCCGCTGGTAATAAAAAATCACGTGCTGGTGGGCGTTTCAGGCGATGTAACAGATATACCGGGGTTCCTCGCGTCGGTCAATCCGGAGACGGGCAAGATCGAGTGGAAGTGGAACACGGAACCGGGCGAGGGAGAACCCGGCGCGGAAACCTGGCCGCACGGAACGGACGCGATCAAGCATGGCGGCGGCATGACCTGGATGACCGGGACTTACGATCCGCAGCTTAATCAGGTGTATTGGGGAATTGGCAATCCGAATCCGGTTTTGAACGGCGACGTCCGCAAAGGGGACAACCTGTATACCTGCTCTATTGTCTCGATCAATCCCGATACGGGCAAACTGAACTGGCACTTCCAACCATCTCCGCACGATACACATGATTGGGACGCCGTGCAGACGCCGGTGCTTCTGGAAGACGAGTACAAAGGAGTGCATCGGAAATTGCTGGCGCAGGCCAGCCGGAACGGCTATTTCTTTTTGCTGGATCGCACCACGGGCGAACACATCGTGACCGCGCCGTTCATCAAGACCGATTGGGCGAAGGGCATCGATTCACGCGGCGAGCCGATTCCGAATCCTAATAAAGAGCCTAAGCCGGATGGAACACTTGTTTCGCCGGGTTCGGATGGCGCGACGAATTGGATGGCTCCGACGTTCGATCCTGAGGCCGGTCTGTTCTATGTGAGCGCGCGGCGGCTTTGGAGCATCTTTTACATGACGGCCGAGGGTAAGCCCGAAGGATGGGCGGGAAGAGACCGGAATCTCTGGGCCAATTCGGTGCTCGAGGCCATCGATTATAAGACGGGAGCGGTGCGCTGGCAGCACGAGATCGGTAGTGGCGAAGGAAGCGCGGGTATGCTGTCGACAGCGGGAGGTTTGCTTTTCGGAGCAGATAACGCAGACAACCTGCTCGCGCTAGATCCGAAAACGGGCAAGACGCTGTGGCATGTGAACTTGGGCGCTCGGATGCAGACCGGACCTTCCACCTTTGAACTGGATGGGCGGCAATATTTGCTGACGCCGGCGGGCGGAGCAATTTTGGCTTGGGTACTGCCAAAAGATTGAGCTTTGGTGGTGATAGCTGATCAGAAAAGTGATGGGCGCAGTTGAGAGTTTTTCCCGCTCACGCGAGCCGTCAAACACAGCTTTGTGATCTTCATTGCACCCAGTCACAATTCCCCGTTAAAACCCCTTATTGTGTTATACGAAGGCGCATTTGGTTCCGTAGCAGTTACTTACCAGGCTTAACAAAATTGCGCTGCGCTTCGAGGGCGTGCCATCACGATCCGCCGGATGTTACTGTGCGGCCATGAAGCACAACCAAAACCGAAAGGAGCAGTCTGTCACGAAACCGCTCCTCAAGGACTTAATCGAGCGTCAGAAAGCTGAGTCACAAACTATGCCTGAGGTCTCAGTAGGATCCGAGCCGCTTGCCCCTTCCGATCTTTTTCAGGATGACGGCAGCGGCTACAACAGCAATTTCACTTTTCCACAGCAATAGCTGTGAACGGGGCGGGCGGCTGCTTGCCCCGTCCTTTTCCTAAGAGATTTCCGGGCAGTCTCGCACTCTTCTCGCAGGAAGATGCAGCTCTTTCGTTTTATGAATCTGGCGCGCGGTTCGGTAATCGCTATGCGGGTACGGGTCGCCGGAACAAGCCGCGAACGCCGCCGGGGACTTCTCCAAACCACTAGCCTGCACGAAGATGCCGGCCTCTGGATCGTTCCCTGCGAGGCCATCCATACCTTCGGCATGTACCTTGCCATTGATGTTGTGTTTCTGGATAAAGAGCTGCGCGTGTGCGGCTTGCGCCCTAATCTGAAGCCCTCGCGTATCGCCTTTTCGCTCAAGGCGCATTCGGTATTAGAACTGCCCACCGGCACAATTGCGCGGTCAGGGACCGTAGTGGGCGATCAGCTTGACTCCTTACCGGCCAAAACGGCTCTGACTACGCCTGCGCGAAATTCTCCGGTGTTCGCCAACCCCTGTAGATGGAAAGCCAAACTATAACTGGTATTCCGGTTACCAAAGTATCCGGAGAGGCCCCGACCGCTCCATCTCGCCTTTTGCGACTGTTCCCTTCTATCACGGATTTCGCCTTTCTCCTGCCGTTTCTTGCCCTGCTCACGGCGCTTCCATACGCCAAAACGCTGCTGCGCGATGCCGACACCGGCTGGCACATTCGCACCGGCGATTGGATCCTGCAACACCGGCAGGTGCCCTATAAGGATCTCTTCTCCTTCACCATGCCCGATGGCAATTGGTTCGCCTGGGAATGGGGCTGGGACGTTCTCTTCTCATTGATTCACAGCCGCTGGGGTCTTTCCGGTGTGCTGCTCGCGAACGCAATCATCCTGGGAGTGGTCAGCGCTCTCCTCTACCGGCTCGTGCGGCGGCGGGCCGGCAACGACGTGCTGGCTTTTCTTATCTCAGCTATGGCCATCTGCGCCTCGAGTCTGCACTGGCTGGCGCGCCCTCATTTGCTCTCCTGGGTCTTCATACTTGCTTTCCTCCATTTGATCGACCGCGCCGAAGAGGGACAAACAAACTTACTCTGGTGGACGCCGCTGCTAACGGTCGTTTGGGTAAACCTGCACGGATCTTTTTTTGTCGGTATCGTTTTCCTGTTGACATACGGTGTGGTGAAGCGCCAGCGCACCTACTTCCTCACATCGCTCGCCTGTCTCGCCGCCAGCCTGGTAAATCCCTATGGCTGGCATCTGCACGAGCATGTAGTGCGCTACTTGCTGGACGCAAAGCAGCTCCAGCACGTGAGCGAATACGCATCCCTCGACTTCCACAGCATGTGGGCCGTGGGCATCGAATGTTTTCTCATTCTTGGAGTCGCCGCGGCCTGGCGCTCGCTCTCCCTGAAACGCTGGGCCGAAGCCGTCATGATCTTGATCTGGGCGCATCTTGCGCTGCAAGCCTCCCGTAACATCCCGATTTTTCTGTTCATCGCTGCGCCGCCAAGCGCTGCCTTCCTCTGTTATGTATTTCGGAAATGGGCTTCATACGGACAGCACTTCCGCGCTTTCGAGCGAGTCGAGCGTGTCCCGCTAGTGGCAGTTGTTGCCATCGGCCTATTCGCAGCCGCGCAGCCATCTATTCAGGATTTCGATAGAGAGATCTTTCCCGTCGCCGCCGCCTCCGTCATCGCCCGGCACCCTGATGCCCGAGTCTTCACCTTCGACCAATGGGGAGACTACTTGATCTACAGGTTCTTTCCCCAAAGGCGCGTCTTCGTTGACGCGCGCAGCGACTTCTACGGAGCGGATTTCAGCCAGAAGTGGTTGGAAGCAATCAAAGCTCGTTACGACTGGGACGCGGAACTCTCGCGCTATCGGATCGATACCGTGCTGCTCGAAACCGACCAGCCCCTGGCTTCCGTTTTGAAGCAATCGCGCGATTGGAGACCGGTTTTTGACGACGGGCTCGCCATCATCTTTCGGAGACGAAACCTTTCCGAATGGAACGCACGCTAATGCCATCCGCACACTTCCTCATCCCCGACATCTACTCCTCACACCTGCACTGGCTCGCGCACCGCTCGGGCAGCCAGCTTGACATGGAGGCCGGGCTGAAGGCCGCCCTCCTATGATGTACGGTGTTTTGATTTTGCTCGTGGGGGTCGCAGCAATATTCGACTTTCGCTTTCGCCGCATTCCCAATTGGTTGAATCTCTCCGGTGTCGTCCTCGGCTTCTGCTTAAACGCTTTCTTCTTCCACACCCATGGAGCGCTTACCGCCACTCAAGGAATGCTCTTAGCTACTGCGGTTTACCTGCCGCTATACCTGTTGCGCGGCATGGGCGCTGGTGACGTCAAGCTGATGGCGGCGGTCGGCGCTTTGGTCGGTCCGGCGAACTGGTTCTTGATTTTCGTGGCGACGGCTCTTGTCGGCGGCGCGGCCGCGGCTGGCTACGCCTGTCTCAAAGGGCGCTTTACGGAAACCTGCTGCAACGTCTGTTTTCTCCTCAAAGATCTTGCTCATTTCCGGCTCCCCCATCGCACGAACCCGCAAATGGATTTTCGCAACAAGGCATCCCTTTCCATGCCTCATGCAGTGCTGATTGCGCTCGGGTCCCTAGCTTTTATCGCAAACGCGTCGCTCAGGCTTTTCTGAAGCTGGATTGCTCATCGCGACCGAAATACTCGGACCCCGTATCCCACTCTCCTAGCGAACCCTTAGCTCCACGTCAATCCGTCCTGACGGATGTCGCAGTTGGGGGTCTACTCAATTGAAAAGGAAGAATACATGATTCACTCATTCGTGAATACGTTTTTGAAGGAAGAGGACGGACAGGATCTGGTGGAATATTCGCTGCTCCTGGCGTTCATTGCTATGGGAGCCATTGCCGTTCTAACCAGTGTGAAGGGCTCAATCAGCACACTCTGGGGGAACGTCAGTACTCAGTTGGGCAAAGCTCCGACCAGTTAGCGTTTTCGGAAGGGAGCCGCGCGCGCTGGCGGCTTCCATTTTCACAGCTTGAGCGCAGCATGGCTTCTCTGAAAAACTTTATGAATCGTCGTTTCGTATCCGTATTCGTCTTTGCGCTGCTCGTCTCGGCAGCCGCCAGTATGCTTGTCTACCACTTCGTTGCAACGAGCGTAGAGGCAGCATCCAGAAGACCTGTAGCCACCCAGAAGCTGCTTGTGGCAGCTCACACGCTGGAAGTGGGCGCGCTCCTCAGTGACGCCGATCTCCGCTGGATCAAATCGGCAGGTGCTCCTCCCGCTCAGTCCATCAATGACCGGCAGCAGGCGATTGGCCGGGGCGTGATTGCGACCATTTATGAAGGCGAACCTATCTCCTCCGCACGGCTGGCTCCGAAGGGCGCGGGCGCGGGCCTCTCTTCCATGATCCCGATCGGCAAGCGCGCGGTCGCGCTAAAAATTGACCAGGTGGTCGGCCTGGCGGGTTTTGTCGTGCCCGGTATGCGCGTCGACGTAATCATAGCCGGCGGCAATTCCGATAACAGCCATAACGGGATCCTGTCCCGGACCGTTTTGCAGAACATTGAAGTACTTTCCGCCGGTCAAAAATTCGAGAAAACGGCGGAAGGTAAACCGCAAGATGCGCAAGTAGTCAACTTGATCGTGACGCCGGATGAGGCGGAAGTCCTGAGCCTGGCCAGCAGCGAGACCAAAGTCCAGCTGGTACTGCGCAATCCGCTCGACGTCAAGGAAGAGAAGACGCATGGGACATCGGTGGCAGCGCTGTTCGGTCAGGATATCGCGCCGACCGTAAGAAGCGCGCCGCAGCCCAGGGCTCCACGTCCGGCGGCTGCACCGGCCCCTCAGGCCGAGAGCATCGAGGTCTTCAGCGGCGTTAAAAAGAGCGAACAAACACTCGAAGGGCGTCCCTAGGAAACCTCCATGAAAATCATCTCGTTACTCTTGCTCGTCGTGTCCGTAGGGGCACTTTCTGCCCAGAACGGCCCAGCTCCCTCAGAGTTGTTTGTCGGTCTCAACAAGTCGAACATTCTCGAGAACGCCGCCGGCGTCAAGCGCATCTCGATAGCAAACCCAGAAATCGCTGAAGCGGTAGCGGTAAGCAAAACGGAAGTCCTCGTTAATGGCAAAGCACCCGGAGACACCAGCCTGATTCTGTGGGACCTGACTGGCCAAAAGACTATCTTCAATGTCCATGTCACACTAAGCGATACGCGGCCGGATGCGGTTCGCGGCGAACTGCAGCGGGAGCTCGCGGGCCAGGATGTCAGCTTCGATCTCAGCAACGGATCCGTGTTCCTGCGAGGTACGGTAAACGACGTAACGTCGGCCGATCGCGCGACCGCAATCGCATCTACGCTGGGCAAAGTCGTCAACCTGCTGAACGTTAAAGTTCCGGATGCCGAACCTCAGATCCTGCTTAAAGTCCGCTTTGCCAATGTGGATCGCACGGCCGCTTCGCAGCTCGCGCTCAACATCATCAGCACCGGGGCGACAAATACCATCGGAGGAATTTCCACCCGGCAGTTTGGCGGACAGCCCAGCTTCGACTTCACGCACAACCCCTTCACCACTACTTTTAACGATCTGCTGAACGTCTTCCTGTTCCGTCCCGACCTGAATCTCGCAGCAGCGATTCAGGCGCTCGAGCAGCAGCAAGTTCTGCAGATTCTGGCTGAGCCGAATTTGTTGACAGTCAGCGGCCGGCCAGCCAACTTTCTTGCGGGTGGCGAATTTCCGTATCCGACGATACAGGGAGGAGCCGCCGGAGTCGGCCAGATCACCATTCAATTTCGTGAGTTCGGCGTGCGAATCCACTTTCAGCCAACCATCACGCCGCGCGGGAGTATCCGGCTCGCAGTAACACCGGAAGTAAGTGCGCTTGACTACGCGAACGGGTTGACGGTTAGTGGGTATACCGTACCAGGTCTTACTATGCGTCGTGTTCAGACAGAAGTGGAACTGGAAAGCGGCCAGAGCTTCGTGATTGCCGGTCTGCTCGACAACCGCACCACCGAAAACCTCAGCAAGATACCCGGCATAGGCGATATCCCGCTGCTCGGCAAGCTCTTTCAGTCGCGCTCGATAACGAAGACGAACAGCGAGCTGCTTGTGCTGGTGACGCCAGAACTGGTTCGGCCCATTCCCGCCGGCGGCAAGACTCCAGAGGTTAAGATGCCGCGACCGTTCATCAAAGGCTTAGCTACTAAAGCGCCGCAAAATCCGGTGGATGAAACAGGCAAGCTGCCCTCGACGAAAACCCTTCCAATCGAGATTCTCAAAAACTGGAGTGAACCCGAACCCAGCGACGCTGCGCCGAACGCACCAGCAGGCAACTCCGGTCAAGGCGTCAAGCCACTGCTTCAGTTGAATCCGGCGCCGCCCGGCGTAACACCTTCGCCAGTCACCAACAACTAGGAATCTGCTATGAAGAATGCCAATTTCTTGCTGGCGCTGGAAGATAGGCAGCTGCGGGAAGACATCACCGGCCTGCTCTCGAAATCCGAATCTTCCTCCTTTTCCGAGCAGGACCCAACCGACTGGAAGGCGGTTCTCGCACGCATCGGCCAGGACCGTCCCGAAATTCTGCTGGTCGAGCTGAATGCCATCCGAACCGATGTCGCGCACGCCTTCCGGGCGGTAAAGAAAACGGCCGCGCAGACTAAGATCATTGCGCTGCACCCGACCGACGATCCGCAAACGATCCTGACCGCCCTGCGAGCCGGGGCCAACGAGTTCGTTCATCCACCCTATTCGGAAACTTTCGCTCCGGCACTCGAGCGGGTCATCGAATCCCGCAAAGAAGAGCAGACGCCAGAGAGGCGCGGCAAGGTGATCGGCTTCCTCTCCGCTAAAGGCGGTTGCGGCGCAACCACTCTCGCCTGTCACATTGCAGCCGACCTGAAGCGGCAAACCGGCAAGCACGTGCTCCTGGCGGATCTCGATTTCACATCGGGCATGGTCGGGTTTCACATGAAGGTCGCCAGCACTTATTCGATTCTCGACGCCGTGTCGAATCTGTCACGGCTCGACGAGAGTCTTTGGAAGGCTTTGTTATCGGAGTGGAGGCCTGGTCTGGACGTCATCCCCAATCCCGAGGATTTCTCTTATGAGACTGCGCCGAGCCGGGACGAACTGCGGCAAGTCATCCGGTTCATGAGAACGCAGCATGACTGGATCGTCCTTGATCTTGGCCGCAGCCTCAACGAATCGGTTGCCGCTCTCTATGGAGAGCTCGACGAACTATTCCTCATTGCGGTGCTCGAAGTTTCCGCGCTGCACGGTCTTAAGACCATCGCGCACAAGCTGCGCGAGCGCGGAGAAGATCTCTCCAAGCTGGAACTGGTCCTGAACCGCACACCCAAGATGATGGACATTACGCAAGAAGAACTTCAGAAGGTGCTCGGACGGCCATTGTACGCCATGCTGCCGAACGACTATCCGAGTTTGTATCAGGCATACTCGACGGGAACGCTCCTTTCGCCGAATAACCGCCTGGCGCAACAATTCTCTTGCTTGACGACTAAGCTTGCCGGCATCGAAGCGCCGAAGCCACAAAAGAAGTTTTCTCTCTTTCGTTAACCGGAATCGACCATGGAAACCCAGCTCTCACCGCCGCACGCCTCGGAACAACCCGCCATCCCAGCCTCTCGCGAGGTCGCGACCTCGCAATACCAGGATATGAAGTTTTCGATCCATCGAAAGCTTCTCGACCGCATCAACCTGGAGGCTCTCGCCGCCCGGTCGGTTGAACAGGCCCGGCTGGATATCCGTCCCTCTGTCAGCAGAATCCTCAATGAGGAAAAGACGCCGCTGAGTCTGGCCGAGAAAGAGCAGTTGATTGAGGAGGTGCTCGACGAAGTTTTCGGTTTGGGCCCGCTCGAGCCGCTGCTGCGCGACAGCACCATTTCCGACATTCTGGTCACTACGCCGAAAATCGTTTATGTAGAGCGCGCTGGAAGATTGGAGCGCACGGGCATCACATTCAAAGACGACGCGCACCTAACGCGCATCATCGAGCGTGTTGTCTCTCGCGTCGGACGCCGGGTCGATGAATCTTCGCCTATGGTGGACGCCCGATTGCCGGACGGCTCACGCGTTAACGCGGTGATTCCGCCGCTCGCTGTCGATGGGCCGCTGCTCTCGATTCGCCGCTTTGGCGGCTCGCCCCTTCAGCCGGTCGATCTCATTCGCAATCAGTCGATCACCGATCCCATGCTGGAACTGCTGCGCTGCTGCGTGAAGGCCCGGCTGAACATCATCATTTCGGGCGGAACCGGCGCCGGTAAAACGACATTTCTCAACATGCTCTCGGGGTTCATCTCCGTCAACGAGCGCATTGTTACCATCGAGGACGCGGCCGAACTGCAGCTTCGCCAACCGCACGTCGCGCGGCTCGAAACCCGCCCCGCCAATATCGAAGGCAAAGGCGCGATCATGCAGCGCCAGTTGCTGGTCAATGCACTCCGTATGCGGCCGGACCGGATTGTGGTCGGTGAGGTTCGCGGCGAAGAAGCGCTCGACATGTTGCAGGCCATGAATACAGGCCATGATGGCTCGCTGACCACCGTCCACGCCAACAGCCCGCGCGATGCCATTAGCCGTCTTGAAGTCATGGTCAGCATGTCGAACGCGAACATCAACGTTCGCTCCATTCGCCAGCAGGTTGCTTCCGCCGTCGATCTCTTCGTCCAGATCTCCCGTCTCAGCGATGGAACGCGCCGCGTGACGCATCTCACTGAATGTGTCGGCATGGAAGGCGAGCAGGTCACCACCCAGGACATCTTTGTTTTTGAGCGCTCGGGAATCTCGAAGGACGGAAAGGTAATTGGGCGTTTCCAGGCCACCGGGGTGCGCCCGAAGTTCAGCGAACGGCTGAAAGCAGCGGGTCTCGACCTCCCGGCCAGCATCTTCCAAACCTCGTTTGACGTGCGTTAAGTTCCATGATCCTCTTTGCCGCAATTTTTGTCGTCCTGTTCCTGGTCGCCGCGCTGTGCGTCGGGCTCGGCCAGGCTTTTCTCGCATCACGTCAGAAACAGCAGGTGCGCACCATGCTTCGCCGCGCCGAATCTGAAGCAGGCAAGCGGCGTCCCGACCTGCTAAAGCCGGAGGTGGTTAAAGATGGCCTCTCCAAAGCGCTTACTCAGATAGGAATCTTTCATCGCCTGGCTTTGTTCATTGAACAATCGGGCGCAACGTGGACTGTAGGCAAGTTCGTCGTCATTACTGCGGTTGCGGGCTTCGCAGGCTTACTCATCGGTTTCGTTCTGCCTCCGTTCTCTCTGAACAGGATGGCTGCTCCGGCTCTGTTCCTGATAGGAGCGCTAGTACCGCTGCTGCTGATTTTCCGCAAACGTTCGAAGCGCATGGCGCAGTTCGAAGAGCAGTTCCCAGAGGCGTTGAATTTTCTTTCGCGATCCATGCGCGCGGGACACGCTTTCTCGATTGGCCTGGAGATGCTGGTGGCCGATGCTCCCGAGCCGCTTGGATCGGCATTCCGGCAGATGCTGAACGACCTTCATCTCGGCGCAACTCTGGAAGCCTCCATGGCAAAGTTGGTCGCCAGCGTACCGCTGATCGACGTCCGCTTTTTCGTTTCCGCCATTCTGCTCCAGCAGGGATCCGGAGGAAATTTGAGCGAGATTCTCGACAGCATGGCAAGAATTATTCGCGAGCGATTCCAGTTGAAGGGCCAGGTGAAAGCCGCTAGCGCTCACGGCCGGATCACGGGCCTCATTCTCGCGGTCATGCCGATTGTGGTCGCGATTATGCTGTTCTTTATCTCGCCGGATTACCTGATGGTGCTCTTCCGCGATCCCCTTGGCAAGAAGCTGCTAATCGCGGCATGTATCGGCCAAGTTGTGGGATTCCTCTGCATTCGCAAGATCGTCAACATAAAGGTGTAACTCGTGCATTTGGTCTTTTTCATTCTGCTGTTTGTGGTTCTTGCCTCGGTCATTACGGCCTTCGGGTACGTCCAGTTCGCAAAGCCCGCGAATATGCTGGACCAGCTGGTAACGTCCACTTCGACCCAGATCGCTGCTCCAATAAAGGGAGCCTTGGAAGCCAAATCATCGAGCGGCATGGCGAAGTTGCTGGAGTCCGTTGGCCGGCTCCTACCGTATTCGCCACGAGATGTCGGGGTGATGAAGCAGCAACTGGGTGCGGCAGGCTTCCGGTCGGCATACGCCGCTTACAGCTATCTCGGCATTAAGCTTCTGGCGTGCGCTTTCCTTCTCCTGCCTGTTCTTATTCTTCGGGACCACATCACGGCGAATCCGCTGAACCGGATTATATTTCCGCTCGGAGCTGCCCTGGCGGGATTTCTTGGCCCCGGGTTTGTGCTAGGCCGGCTAGTAAAGAAGCGGCAGGAAAAAATTCGGCTAGCCCTGCCCGACGTGCTCGATATGCTCGTGATCTCTACTGAAGCGGGCTGCGCGCTCGACAAGGCCATGATTAACGTAAGCCGCGAGTTCAAGACGTTCCACCCGGTGATCAGCGAAGAGCTTACGCTCGTAAACATGGAGATGCTGGCTGGCGGCAGCCGCGTCGACGCGCTACGAAATTTCGCCACCAGAACTGGCGAAGAAGAACTCAAAAAGCTGGTCGCGATCCTGATTCAGACAGATCGCTTCGGCACCAGCGTGGCGGAGGCCCTGCGTACTCAATCCGAATTCATGCGCATTCGCAGACGGCAAATGGCTGAGGAGCGCGCCGGCAAAGTAGGCGTCAAACTCGTTTTCCCAATCTTCTTTTTCTGCATGCCTTCGCTCACCCTGATCGTGGCCGGGCCCGGCATGATGCAGCTGTTCAAAAGCCTGCCAGCGCTCACTGCGATTTAGTTACTAACACGAGATTGGGCCTTACGGGTTCGTATTTGATTTAAGCCCGTCCACCAGAATCTCTGACAACTGCGAAATGAGCAGTTCACCTGGATTATCCGGACTCCAGTCGGTTTCAGGCAACTTATCTACCGTGATGGCCATTGCGATCGGTCCGTGAGTCGAGTAGATGATCCCGACATCGCTTCTGAGGGCATCGAGCGCGCCGCTCTTGTTTGCAATTGTGACGTCCTTCATGTCACGGCCGATCCCGTCGTGATCGCGCTGCCGCTTCAAAATCGTTAGCATTTCGTCTGAAGAAATTTTATTGACCAGCTCGCCGCGGTAGATCCTTTCGAGCAAAATCACCATCTCGTTTGGGCTGCTGCGGCCGATTCCCCACTTCTTGTTTTCCGGCTTGGCGCCCTCATCGGTGATGCCGCTAGGAAAGGGTTTAAGATCGTTGCGGTCGCCGAGTATTTTGCGCATGACCCGAGTCTGCTGCAAGCCGAGTTGCGCCATGCGGGCATTCACTGCGTTGCCGCCAATTCGATTCAGGATCAAGTTGGTCGCGGTGTTATCGCTCAAGACGATCATCAGGTCGATCATGTCGCGAACGGGCAACTGGTCATTGTCAGAGAGGTCCTGCAAAATGCCGCTGCCCGAGACTTTCTCATCCGCAGTCACCTTGAGCGGCTGCTTCAGATCGAGCTTTCCTTCCGCTGCTTCGGCGAAGCATTCCGTCATGATGGCGAGCTTGATCGTACTTGCGGTGCGAACCGGCTGCTCTCCGGCCAAATTATACGATTGCCCGGTCTGCAGATTCTTGGCCGAGAGGGTCACCTTGCCTTTGAATCCCGAGATCTTCGCTTTCACTGCTTCGTCGAGCTTGGCGGAGGCGGGCTCCTCTTGCCCATGTATAGAGAGGCAGCAGGTAGCAAACACCGCCAACCATCGTAAATTCATGCTGGCCATTTCAGCGTTTACTAAGGCACGGGTGGCCTTCCCAGACAAAACGAAGCGGCCAATCGGCGCACTTTGTGATACCGATCCGTGGAGTAACCCCGACCTTAAAGACGGGCTTTTCGCGCAAGGCTCGAATCGTAAGCTCGCCGCGGTCGAGCCGCTGCCCGTACTGTTCACGAGAGATCCCGAGCGCTTCGGTCAGCTTGCCCGGGCCATTCGCGAGCCCGCAAACCGGACCTCGCCAGCCGCGCCGGTTATACATTTGAGCGACACCGGAGAGCGGCTCGAGCGCGCGAATCAGAACGCAACCCGGCTCACCTTCCTTGTCGGCCACCACGTTCAGGCACTGATGCAGACCGTAGATGAAATAAACGTAGGCACGGCCTGGGGGCCCGAATAGCACATCCGTGCGCGCGGTGCGGCCACGCGAGGCGTGCGCCGCCAGATCCTGCAAACCGAGATATGCTTCCGTCTCGACGATCGCGCCCGCGGTATCCCCATACAAAAGCACACAGCCGAGGAGATCGCGCGCCAAATCGGTCGCTGGGCGCTCGAAAAAGGGAAGATCGAGCGTTTCGGTTTCCCGACATAGGCGGCGCAGCGAATAAACGTCGTCGCCGATTTGACTAAAATTGTACTTTCCAGGCACGGGCAGAGTTTGCCCGCTTTTTTGAGCTCGAAGAAGACTCAATTTGGGTTACGCTAGAACATTACCACGGCCGCCATGCGACTCTTCACCGCCATTGATCTGCCCCAAGGCATACTCCTCCGGCTGGAGCGCCTGGTTGCCGCACTTCGCCCCGAAGCATTGGTAAACTGGAGCCCTCTCGATAACCTGCACATCACAACCAAATTCATTGGTGCATGGCCGGAAGCGCGCATCGACGAGTTGCATCAGGCGCTGGCCGAGGTAGCTCCCCGCCCTCCCTTCGAGGTCGAAGTGCGGAATTTGGGATGGTTCCCCAACGAGCGCTCGCCGCGCGTACTTTGGGCTGGCGTACACGGTGGCACCGCTTTAGGCAGCTTGGCAAGCGAGACCGAGGAGCGCTTGGCTCCTCTCGGCATCCCCGCGGAAGACCGCGAGTTTTCGCCGCATCTTACCTTGGCCCGCATCAAGAGTCCGGTTCCGCTCCGTGGACTGCGCGCGAAAGTGGAGGAGCTCCAGCCGGCTCCCGTCGGAAAGTTTCTGGTTTCGCAGTTCACCCTCTTCCGCAGCGACCCTGGCTCCAACGCGAGTATCTATCGCAAGCTTCGCGAATACAAGTTCGAAACTGCTTTGGCGGCCTCCGGCGCCCAGAAGTGAGCAGCGAACGCTTCCTGACGCTCGCGGTTCTGACGCTACTCGCCTATTTGATTGGCGGCCTGCCATTCGGCTACTGGTTCGTGCGATTGCGTTTGGGTAAGGACATTCGCACCATGGGCAGCGGCAACATCGGCGCTACCAACGTGCACCGAACCGTCGGCAACAAAGCGGGATTAATCGTTCTTCTGCTCGATATTTTGAAGGGCTTGCTGACCGTTGCCATCGCTTACGCGACCACGCATGGCAACGGGCTGGCGCTTGCCCTGGCTGCGTCGGCCGCCGTAGTGGGCCATTGTTACCCTGCCTTTCTAAACTTCAAAGGCGGCAAGGCCGTCGCCTGTTTCATCGGCGCATTTGGATTTATTTCACCGCTTGCCTTGCTCGCTACTGCCATCGTCTTTGTGCTTACGGTGGCGATGAGCCGGCATATTTCTCTCGGTTCCATCCTGGGGGCCGCGGTTTTCCCGCCACTGTTCTGGTGGATCGATCATCCGCCGCTTGCGCTGCTTTACGCCTCCATCTTTGCGGGGGTTTTAATCATCTACCGCCACCGCGCAAATATCCTTCGTCTTAGAGCCGGCACTGAGAGTATCTTTTCTTTTCGGAGAAAAGTCGTTTGAAGCAGTTAGCTGTACTCGGCGCGGGTAGCTGGGGAACCGCACTGGCGATTGCTCTGGCCGAGCGCTTTTCGGAAATCAAAATGTGGGCGCGCGATCCGGCGTGCGCGGCGGCGCTGCACGAGAAACGCGAAAATGCGCGCTATCTCCCCGGCTTTCGTCTTCCGCTGAACGTCTCTGTTTGTTCAGACATCAGCGGGGCGGTATCGCAAGCCGGCGTGGTGCTGGTCGCGGTTCCTTCGGCGCACTTACGCGAGATCGTCAAATCAGCGCGGCCGTACCTTGAGCGTTCTGCTCCGGTAGTCAGCGTCACGAAGGGGATCGAAGAGGACTCGCTCTGCCGCATGTCGGAAGTGATGGTCGAAGTTTTAGGAGCAGGATCAGAGGCGAGAGTCGCGGCGTTTTCTGGTCCAACCTTTGCAAAAGAAATCGCGGCGGGCGAACCTGCGGCCGTAGTCATCGCCTCGCAATCTATTGGGCTCGCCGAGCGGATGCAGCAAGAATTTTCCACGTCTGCGCTTCGCCTCTACACGAGTACGGATGTAGCGGGCGTCGAACTAGGAGCAGCGCTCAAAAATGTGATCGCGATCGGGGCTGGAGTGTGCCGCGGCTTAGGTCTCGGCAGCAACAGCGTGGCCGCCCTGGTGACCCGTGGACTAGTAGAGATCACGAGACTCGCTGGTGTGCTCGGAGGCCATCCACGAACGCTCAGCGGTCTGGCTGGTTTAGGCGACTTGGTGCTGACCGCAACGGGCGACCTCTCTCGCAATCGCTTCGTCGGCGTGCAACTCGGTCACGGCCAGAGACTCGAACAGATACTTGCTGGCATGACCATGGTCGCGGAAGGCGTGGGTACCTGCCGTGCGGCTTACCGGCTTGGCTTGAGACACGACGTCGATTTGCCAATCGTGAACAAAATGTATGAAATCCTTTATCAGGCCAAAGATCCGCGCCAGGCTATTCGCGAACTGATGGAGCGCCCACTCACGAGCGAGTAAACCGCCGCTCGATCTCCGCTACACGTTCGGCAGTTGACTCGTATTCCAGCCGCCCCCAAGCGCCTTGATCAGTTGCACGCTTGCGTCCATGCGCCGTCGAATCAGGTCCACGTCGGTTCGTTCATTTGTCAAAGCGGTTGTCTGAGCTGTTGTTACTTCCAGGTAAGTTACTAATCCGCCCTTATAGCGATTGAGCGATAGCTGCAGCGAAGTCTCAGCGGATACAGTCGCTTCCCGCTGCTTTGCCGATTCCTGTTCGAGTATCCGCAGGGTCGAGAGGTTATCTTCCACCTCTTGGAACGCTGTCAATGAGGTCTGCCGGTAAGTCGCGACGTTCGCGTCGTAAGCCGCTTCAGTGCCTTCGAGCGCCGCGCGGCGCCGCCCGGCGTCGAATACAGTCTCGGCGATTTGCGGTCCCGCCGCCCAGTAACGGCTCGGCCAACTAAACCAATTGACGATGCTTCCCGCCTGCAACCCGCCTGTCGCGCTAATCACCAGGTTAGGGAAGAAAGCCGATTTCGCGATTCCGATCTGTTCGTTGGCGGCAGCCAGTCTGCGCTCCGCGGCCGCGATGTCCGGGCGCCGCTCTAATAGCTGAGACGGGATGCCGAACGGCACCGCCGGGGGTGCTTGCTCGAGCGGCTCCGAAGCCAGATGAAATCCTTCCGGCACCCGCCCTATGAGCACGGCGACGGCATGCTCAAATTCAGCTCGCGCCACGCCCAGTTCGATGTCTTGAGCTTGCGTTTGCTGAAGTTGCGTTGCGGCCTGTTCCACTTCCACCTTTGAGGCCACGCCGCCGGCATACCGGTTTTGCGTAAGTTGCAAAGCCTTCTGATAAGCCACTACGGTATCGTCGAGCAGCTTTTTCTGCCCGTCCAGACTGCGAGTTTCGAAGTAATCGACCGCTAATTCCGTCTGCAGCTCCAGCTTTACGTTTGCCAGATCTCCCGCCGATGCCTGAGCCAGCGCTCTTGCTGACGTAATGCTCCGTCGAACTTGGCCCCACAGATCGGGTTCCCATGAGACGCTGATCGGCAGCGCGAATCCCCCGTACTGGTCGCCCGCAAGCCCCACGCCGCTCGGATTGTAGCCCGAGATGCGGTTGGTACTAATTTGCGCTCCTACTGAAATGGTGGGGTAAAGATTCGAGCGGTTGTATTGAATTTGCGCACGCGCCTGCCGGAAGTTTGCCTCTGAAATCTTGAGCGTCTGGTTCGCTGGGGCAACTTGTTCCTCAAGCGCATTCAGATCGGCATCTTCAAACATTTCCCACCATTTGCCCCGCAGGACGGCATCGCTCGGATTCGCCGTCTTCCAGCCTGGTGTCTCCGAATAGCTCTGCGGCGGCTGTTCCCCATATGCCGGAGCTGCGGCGACTGGTGGCTTTGTGTACTTCGGCCCCACCATGCAGCTGGCCAGCAGCATACTCATGACCAGCGGGACTAGACCGGTTCTCTTATTCATATCAAGGGAAAATCTCGAAAATCCGTCCCGCTGTCTGGCGACTCGGCGAAAACGCGCTGGATGGAAGCCGGATTGGAAATACGCACTGTCCCGTTCAAGATGGTGTTCCGGATAAGAACGCTTAATACTCCACTGGCACGCTGCGCTGCCTATGCATCCGCACCGCGATGGCGCAAATAGCCAGTCCCAGCGCCGTCCCGCAGATATTAATGATCACGTCCCGTATCGCCGGATCACGATCGGGGAAGAATCGCTGCAGAAACTCGCTGCATGAGCCCACAAGCGCGCCGCACAGCACAATCACCCAGCTCTTCCAAACCATGTTCGGCAGCGCTAGCCACAACAGCACTGCCAGCACGCAGAACAGGCTCACATGAAACCCTTTGTCGGCAAGCAGTTGGACTATTCCGTAAGACGAGGACTCAGGCTGTAGCTGGCTCAAAAAGGCCGCTGAGATGAAGCGGAAGAACTCCTCCGCCCACTTCAGCGCCAGTGAAGTCGAGGAAAATAAAATTACCCCAATCCAGAGCAAAACAGCCCAGATCCAGCCATTAACTCGCGGCATCAACCAGGTCAGCAGTCATTCGTCTGAGGGAAGCATCAGCTAGTTCCATCTAAACACAAGTGCGCCGGAGCAGCCGGGCGTCTCAGTGATGCAACGGAACTGCCAGATAGTTTCCGTAACCCACAATGAGCGTCGAGCCGAGCAGCACGGTTAGTCCAACGACGAGCAGCCGGATCGCGGTCCGTCCCGCGCCCCCCCACTCCTTTAGCCCGACCCCCCACAGCGTGCTGAAGATCACGATGCTCGCCATGTGCAGGGTCCAACTCGAAAATGTGTAAACGCCCATCTTGGTCTCGCCCATGCTGTAAAAGAAAAACTGCAAGTACCAGGTCACGCCCGCCAAGGCGCACAGCAGATAATTCCTGAGCAGCGGCACACTCACCGTCTCGCGGATCACTGCAGTCGAGGCGCGTGTCAGGACGCTCGCGTTGGGCCCGGTAAGCGCGGTCTCTTCGATAGGCTGCGGACCGCCCGGATCGCTAAAACGAACCGGCAGCTCGGAAGCAAGGTACTCGTGACCGCTCCGGTTACGGATGTTCAGATAGACGGTCCAAATGAAATTCGTTGTGAAGCCTCCGAGCAGCACCACCACCAACACCGGCAGGCCCTGCCATAACGACGGTGTTCCGACCCGCACTGTCAAGGCTTTGATCGGATCGCCCGCCGCGAGCCCATACGCAAAGCACGCGCTCATCACTCCTGAGATCAGCGCGACCACAAAGCCTTTCTTCAAATCGAATTCCTCTATCGACGACTTCTGCGCTTCCCGCGACATCGCCCGTTCTTTATAAACGCCCGCCATACCCGGCGATCGCAATTCCAACCAGACAAATCATGATGCCGAGCAGAACCACCCGCCCCGATGTTGTCCCGAGCACCTGGCTGACGAATGTTCCCCTGAAAATCGGCGGCATTAGAGTGCCGAAAGCCGCGCATAAGCCCATCACGATCGCCATCCCGAGCGACAGCCCGAGATAGCGCATGGTGAGCCCGAACGTGAGTCCTCCCACTCCCCACAGAAGCCCGAAGAGGAAACACCAAAACAGAGTTCTCGTTGACGTCGCAGCCAGCACGGCAGGCAAATGCCTGGTCAGCAGAGATGCCAGCACCCAGGGCGCGATGATCCAACTGAATACTCCGCCCACCAGCCAGTACGTCTCCCACGACCATCGCTTTACTCCACGGTATGGCACATAAAAGCTGCCGGACGCGAGTCCTCCCAGCCAGTGAAAAAGAACTCCCAGCGCAGGATTCGGAGTCATGCTGATCTAGTGTGGAGTAGGCGTTTTCGCCTGCGCTTGATGGTATCGCAAGGTCTTCAGGCTCCTAGCGTAAGAACGCTTCCTGCAAACCGCCGTCCACCGGAATCACGTGCCCCGTAGTCTTCGCGCTTTCATCGCTTGCCAGCCACACAATTGCTCTGGCGCAATCTTCAGGAAGAATCGGCTTACGCGTAATGGTACGCTGCGCGTAGAATTCGGCCAGCTTCGTTCGCAGTTCTTCGGTCGATTCCGATTCCGCGAAGTGAATCTTGTATTTCGTCAGTGATTGAATAACGCGATCGCGTGGAAACATGGTCGACCCTGCCACGACCGTCGCTGGCGCAATGCCGTTTACCCGCACCAGCGGTCCCAATCCGACGGCCAGTTCGCGTATGAGGTGATTTAGCGCAGTCTTGCTGACGTCATATGCCTCGCTGCCCGCCTTAGGCACCACCGCGTTCGCCGAGCTTGTCAGCACCAGCGATACCGGCAGCTTCTGGTCCCGAAACACCCACTTTAACTCGCGAGCGAGCAGATAATTGCCCGTGACGTTTACTAGGAAAGTCGTGTTCCACTGTGCTTCGGTGAGCTGACCGCCGGGCCCCGTACCAACCGGAAAAATTGCCGCCGTGTTAACCACACCGTCGATTCCGCCAAACTGCAGTACTGTATGCTTTGCAGCCGCTGCAACGCTCTCGGCGGACGCCAGATTCAGGCTGGTACCCGACACCGCTTCCGAGGAAGAGACCGCCGCCGCCTCGCCGGCGACCTCCTGAACCGCCGCTTCGTTCACATCCGCGATTACGATATGCGCGCCCTTGCGAGCGAGCAGCAGCGCCACTTCCCGGCCAATACCGCTTCCGCCGCCCACCACGAGCAGAATTTTGCGGCTGAACTCTGCCTCAGGAGGCATACGCTGCAGCTTCGCTTCTTCGAGCGCCCAATACTCAATCCGAAATGCTTCCGAGCGCGGCAGTGCCACGTAATTTCGGTAGTTGACGAATTCCTTCGACGACTCCGGCCGCCGTGCCTGCGGATACGGGTGCTCCGCTTCGCCTTCCTCCAAAGCATTCGCTCCCGCCATCACGTGAATTGCATTGATGAAAAACTCAGTCGTAATACGCGCTTCCTTCTTATTCTTGCCGAACCCGAAAAGCCCAACACCCGGAATAATCATTAGCGATGGATTCGAATCGCGCAGCTTCGGCGATTCCGCTGTCGCCCAGTCCTGGTAATACGCGGCGTATTCTTCGCGGTATTGCCCAGCCCGCTTTTCCAGCCGCGATTTCAGAACATCGCCATTCTCCTGCCCCGGCTTCCAATCGATGAACATCGGGCAGATCCGAGTGCGCAGAAAGTGATCCGGGCAACTTGTTCCTAGATTGCCGAGTTCTTGGGCCCATTTCGAACCGGCAAAGGCGAGCGCGTCTTCATGATCCGTATAATGCGCAATCACAAGTCTGTTGGAGGATGCGATCCCGCGCAGCGCCGGAAGAATACTCGCAGCCAGCTCTCGCCGGTCCGGTAGCGGAGCGTGATCCAGCCCGCCAAACAGCGGCCCGGCCTTCGCCCTATGCTCCGCGATAAACTCGCCCATTTGATCGATAGTGCGCAGACTCTTCAGGTAACATTCGCGCTCCGTCTCGCCCCAGGTAAACAGACCGTGACTGCCAAGCAGAACTCCATCGCAGCCCGGATTGTCTTTCACGGAGGCTTCCAACTGCAGCGCAAGCTCGAAACCTGGCCTCTGCCAAGCGAGCCAGACAACTCTACGCGCGAACTTGCGGTTGAACTCCTCCAGCTTCTTTTTTCCATTTGCGCTCGCCGCAATTGCGATCGCCCAGTCCGGATGCAAGTGGTCGACGTGCGGAAAAGGCAAGAATGCATGCAGTGGCGTATCGATGGAAGCCGCGACGCGATTCTGGCCGAAAGCTGAGATCGGGTAATACCCCACCATCTCGTCTTCGTGCGCCTCTCCGCCGTAGAGTTTCTTCAACTGCTCTAGCCGGTCAAGGTACAGCAAAGCGAAGCCGGACTCCTTGATTGAACCCAGATCGCCGCCGCTTCCTTTCACCGCCAGCACGCGCACCGGCTTACCCGTAAACGGATCGGCCATTTCGATCTTAGAGCTGGTATTGCCGCCCCCGAAATTGGTGATGCGCAAATCCGCCCCTAGCAAGTTAGAGCGATACCGCAGCAGCGCGAGTTGATCGCCGGCCAGCGCCGCCACCTGCTTCTCATCCCACAAATCTTTCAAATAGATCAATTCGCCGGTCTCAGGCATAGGAAGTCACACTCGACAGGTTGCGCGACGCACGCTCTTCGGAAATACGCTCCAGGTAACCGCTGCCGCGGAATGCCTCCATCGGATCCTCTGGCAGTCCTTTCGATCTGCGCCATTCTCGAATCGCCGGCCGGACGTCGGTTGCAAAAGCGTCTTGCAGGCACGATTCGGCCCGCACCAGATCCGACGCTTTCTGCGCCTGCGTGAGGCGATCGTAATCCACCAGCGCCGCCTTCGAAAACAATTCTTGCGCGATGGAAACAGTTTGGATCATCGCCTCCATTTTGCCCTTCAGGTTGTGGCTCTGATCAATCATGTAGGCGATATCCGGATGGCTCGACGTCTCCCATTGGAAAAACAGAATTTCGTGGAAGATGCGGAACACTTGGTAAGGATCGATCGATCCGATCGTCAAATCATCATCAGCGTAGCGCCTGTCGTTGAAGTGAAATCCGCCGAGGATGTCTTCCGCCAGCAGCCATGACACGATCTGCTCGATGTTCTGGCCTGCATAATGATGGCCCGTATCCACCAGCACTTTGGCTTGCGGCCCGGCAGCCCGCGCAAACAGCATCGCCATGCCCCAATCCGCAATATCGGTGTGATAAAAAGCCGGCTCGAATGGCTTGTATTCGACCAGCATCCGCTGCTCCGGCGCAAGTTCCTTGTGAGTCGCTTTCAGACAATCCTCGAACCAGCGCTTTCGCTGGCGGATATTCGCGGTGCCCGGATAGTTCGAGCCATCGGTAAACCAGAACGAAATATCCTTGCTGTGGAGCTCACGAGCGATCTCGATGCTCAGCTTCGAGTGCTCGAGCGCTTGCTGCCGAATGTTCGCGTCCGGATTACCGAAGGAGCCGTGCTTGTAGATTTGGTCCTGGAACAAGTTTGGGTTGATCGACCCGGGGCGCACGCCGTAGCCGTCGGCCAGCTTGGTGATTTCTGGGACGTCTTTTGGCCCGTTGGGCAGGTCCCATAAGACGTGCAGCGCCACCGTAGGACAAACGCCCGTTAACGCGTGCACCTGGCCGGCATCGCTGAATTTTTCTTCAACCGTAGTGGCCGCGCCGGCTTGGACAAACTTGCCGAAGCGCGTGCCTGTATTGGCGAAACCCCAGGAAGGGATCTCGATGCGGAAGGTCTCAAGCGCGCGGGCGACCGTTTCCCGCAGCCGATCTTCGTTACCGCTCATTGAGTGTGACAATGGCTATCTCCATGCTATGCAAAGTCAATCTTATTCGAGTCCGCTTCTTTGGTCGCCTCATCTGTGTTCTGTTAATGTTCTCGTGCTTTGCTAGCGGCCGCGACATGCAAGACCTACACCGAGCCTTTACCGACCCTCCCGATGACGCGCGGATCATGATGCGCTGGTGGTGGTTCGGCGGGGCTGTGGAAAAGCCGGAACTCGAGCGTGAACTGCGGGCGATGAAGCAGGCCGGCATCGGCGGTGTGGAGATCCAGCCGGTGTATCCGCTCGAGCTGGACGATCCGCAACGGAACCTCAGAATTGAGCCGTACCTGTCCGCGGATTTTCTGGATAACATTCGATTCGCCGCGAGTAAAGCGAAAGAACTCGGCCTGCGAGTGGATATTACGCTCGGCAGCGGCTGGCCTTACGGAGGGCCGGACACGCCCGTGACACAGGCAGCAGGACGCCTTCGGGTAGAGCGGGTGAACGTGCCCGAGGGTGCCCGGTCAGCGCCGGTCCCGTTCATCCAGAATGGCGAAAAATTGATCGCGGCGTTTGTGGGCGGCGAGCAGGTTCGCGAGATTCACGGCGGCAGAATCGCATTGCCGGCCGGGCTGAGCGGGAACGACGTGCTGCTGTTCTTCATTTCGAGCCGTACAGGCCAACAGGTGAAGCGGGCTTCCGTGGGGGCCGAAGGCTTCGTGCTCGATCACTACGATCAAGCTGCCATTCAGAAGCACCTGGAGGTGGTCGGCGGCCCGCTCGTACAGGCTTTTGGCGATACGCCTCCCCACTCGGTTTTCAGCGACAGCCTGGAAGTATACGGATCCGACTGGACGCCTGATTTTCTCGCAGAGTTTCAGAAACGGCGCGGATACGATTTAACGCCATATTTGCCTGCGCTGGTCGACGAGATGGGTCGGCAGTCGCAAGCGGTGAGGCACGATTGGGCAAAGACTCTGACCGAACTGGCGGAAGACAACTACCTAAAGCCGATCGGGGAATGGGCGCACGCGCATCACACTTTATTTCGTTCGCAGACCTATGGCGAGCCGCCAGTGATTCTCTCGAGCAACGCAGACGTAGATCTGCCCGAGGGCGAGCATGGACCCTTGTGGCGCCGGTTTAGCGCCGCACGTTGGGCATCGTCGGCCAGCCACCTTTATGGAGTGCCGATCACTTCCACCGAGACCTGGACGTGGCTGCATTCGCCTGTTTTCCGCGCCACGCCGCTCGACATGAAAGCCGAAGCGGATCGCCACTTTATTGAAGGGATCAACCAATTGATCGGGCATGGATGGCCTTATTCGCCGTCATCCGCAGGCGAACCGGGCTGGCGATTTTATGCGGCTGCCGCTTTCAACGATCACAATCCGTGGTTCCAAGTGATGCCGGAGATCACACGCTATCTGCAGCGGGTCAGCTTTCTGCTGCGCCAGGGCCAGCCAGCGAACGATATAGCGATCTACCTTCCGACCGATGATGCGTGGTCGCACTTGCAGCCGGGCAAGCTAGCGGTAGACGAAATGACCGATACGCTGCTCGGGCCCGTGCTGATTCCCGCCGTGCTGAATGCCGGATACAATTTCGACTTTATAGACGACCGGGCGATGGCAAAAGCGGGAATTCCGTACAAGATCCTGATCCTGCCTGGCGTGGAACGCATCCCGCTCGAAACCATGCAGCGGCTTCAGGACTATGTGTCGAAGGGCGGTCTGCTGGTGGCGACACGATCATTACCTTCGCTTGGACCCGGGTTGCTCGAAGGAAAGAGAGATTCGACACGGATTTCGGCAATCTCGCACGAGCTGTTCGAAACGGGTTCGCAGCACGCGCGCTTCGTCGAGCAGGAGCAAGGAGTGTCCTCTGTGCTTAAAGCAATGCTGCCGCCGGATTTCGATACTGGCGGCGCCGGACCCGCAGTCGGATTCGTACACCGCAAGCTCGTAGGTGGAGACATTTACTTTGTAGCCAATGCTTCGAATCGCCCGGTCGAGACAGAAGCTTCGATCCGAGTTGCCGGGCAGCAAGCTGAGTGGTGGGATCCGTTTTTGGGAGAAGTCACGAGCGCGGCATACGGCGAGGACGGCGGACGAACACAGATATCGCTGACGCTCGCGCCTTACGAATCGCGCGTGCTGGTGTTTTGCAAGAGCTGCACAAAATTGCCGGCAGCCAAATCTGAAATCACCGCGGATTCGCAGTCTCTCGATTTGGCCTCAGATTGGAAAGTAACTTTCACGCGTACCGGGCACAGCGTGAAAATGGCTCATCTCCGTTCGTGGGTAAGCGATGAAGAGACGAGATTTTATTCAGGGGAAGCCGTTTACGAAAAGAGCGTGAACCTGACGCAGCAATTCCTGGCGAAAGGTTCGAAGGTGTTCCTCGATTTCGGGCAGGGTACACCGGTGGAGCCGAGCTCCAGTATTTCGCCGGGAATGCACGCACTCCTCGAGAGCCCGGTACGCGAATCGGCGGTCGTCTTTGTGAACGGAGAACGGGCGGGTACAGTTTGGCATCCGCCGTATGAGGTCGAGGTCACGCAGTATCTCCGACCAGGCGCGAACGGTCTGCGTTTTGTGGTCGCGAACCTGGCGATCAACGAGATGGCCGGACGAGCGTTACCAGACTACCGGTTGCTCAATCTCCGCTATGGCGAGCGCTTTGTGCCACAAGACATGCAGGACGTGAAGCCGCTGCCATCAGGAATAGTCGGAACAGTCCGCCTGGTCAAGCGGTGAGCGCCTGATCGAGATCCCAGACCAGGTCTTCCAGATCCTCAAGCCCGATCGAGAGGCGAACCAGCTCCGGCGTGACGCCAGCCGCTTCCTGCTCGGCCAGGCCGAGTTGCTGGTGAGTGGTGGATGCAGGGTGAATGACCAGGCTGCGGGAATCCCCTACGTTCGCCAGATGGGAAAAGATCTTCAGTTTATCGATGAACTTTTTGCCGGCTTCGTAGCCGCCCTTCAAACCAAACGAAAAGACCGCGCCGGCTCCTTGCGGGGTGTATTTCTGCGCCAGCGCATGGTAAGGACTGGATTCAAGTGAAGCGTACTTGACCCAGGCGACCGATGGATGCCGCTCGAGGTGCTGGGCGATGATTACCGTGTTATCGAGATGGCGGTCCATGCGCATGCCGAGCGTTTCAACGCCTTGCAAAAACAAGAACGAATTGAAGGGGCTGACGGAAGGCCCAAGATCGCGCAGACCTTCCACGCGCGCTTTGATGATAAAGCTGATTTTGCCAAATGTTTCCCAAAACTTCATGCCGTGATAGGCGCGCGCGGGTTCGGTGAATTGCGGAAATTTGCCATTGTTCCAGGGGAACTTGCCGCTGTCGACGATGATTCCTCCAATTGAGGTGCCGTGACCGCCAATGAACTTTGTCAGCGAATGCAACACGACGTCGGCGCCGTAATCGATTGGCCGGGTGACGTAGGGAGTGGCAAACGTGTTGTCGATCACGAGCGGAATGCCGTTCTCGTGAGCGATCTTCGCGAGCGCTTCGATATCGAGCACGTTGCTGCGCGGATTACTGATCGTCTCGCCATATAAGAGCTTGGTCTTGGGAGTGATCGCCTTGCGGAAGTTTTCCGGATCGTCAGGCTCGACAAAGATAAACTTATAGCCAAGGCGGGCCATCGTCACGCTGAATTGCGTGAAGGTTCCGCCGTAGAGTGTGCTGGCGGAAACGATCTCGTCTCCCGGCGCGGCAATCGTTGTCAAAGTAAGAAACTGCGCTGCCTGGCCACTTGCGAGGGCTAAGGCAGCAACACCATTTTCGAGCGACGCGATGCGCTCTTCGAGAACTGCGGTGGTTGGATTCATGATGCGGGTATAGATGTTTCCGAACTCCTGCAGCGCAAACAGGCGTGCGGCGTGATCGGAGTCATCGAAAGTGAACGATGTGGATTGATAGATGGGCACTGCACGGGCGTGCGTCGTTGGATCGGGATCGTAGCCGGTGTGGAGGGCGCGAGTGTTAAATCCAAGCTGGCGATCGATATCTTTCAGGGGCATCGGACCAGTATAGATGCGATCTCGATAGGCTTAACCTCTGGACGCTTGCTACGATAGCCGTTGCAGTATGCCTGTCCAGCGATCCGAGCCAGCTCCGATGTCTGAAGCTATCACCCGCCAGATTCGCGTCGAGGTGATGTCGCGACACTCGCCCGAGAATTCGCGTCCGGGCGAATGGGTATTCGAGTACACGGTCCGAATTACGAATCTGGGGCGCGAGACGGTTCAACTTCTCAGCCGGCATTGGATCATCAGCGATGCACTGGAACGGATTCGAGAGATCAAAGGTCCGGGCGTAATAGGTGAGCAACCGGTGCTGGCAGCGGGTGCGTCGTTTAAATATTCGTCATGGTGTCCGCTAAAGACCCCCACCGGCAGCATGCGCGGCACTTACCAAATGGCCCGGACGGACGGAACCCAATTCGATATCGAGGTCGCGTCCTTCGCTCTGCGGGCGCCTTACACCATACAATAATCGAGACGTTAACACCGAGCAGATTGTGAATGGAACCCGAAACGAGCAGTATAAGATGCAGATACTCGGATTCTGTCGTACACGCGAGGCGCAAGTTATCCGATCCGACCGTACGAAGTCGAGTTATGCGCAATTCCCTTAAATACCTCGCCCGTTTAGTGAAGAGAGAAAGAAAGGTTCCAAGCGGCGGGATCGACGCAACTAGCCGAGTTCGGATAAAGCTTGGCCAGGATGCAAAGCGGCGAATCGGAACCGCAGCTATGGCGCGCCTACGATTAGCGCTCCCCGAAATGCCTCCGGCTATGACCTGACGATGGGGCGCAAACTAGATGTTCAATTAGGGCAAAATATCTGTATGAAGATTGTTGTTGCTCTCTGCTTTCTCACCTCTGCGGCAGCACTGGCTCAAGAGCCGGGATCAAGGGTTTACATCAATCAGGACAATCCGTTCGCCAACTACTTTTCCGCAGGCGTGGCGAAGAAAAAGGTTCCTGTCGTCTTGACAGCCGATCATGGGGCTCAGTATGCGGTCCGATTTTCCAATGACTCGGATCCGGGCTCGCTTGCGACGGGAGTAGCCAACGCTGTTCTGCGAGGTGTCTACGACACTGGGGCATCCGATCAGATTTCCATGACGGTAATAGACACAAAAACCAAGGATATCGTTTTCAGCGATTCGTGTAAGAAACAGGGCGGCCGGATGCAGTCAGTTGCTGAATGCCTGGCAAAGCATTGGAAGAGTCATATTGAGAAATAGTTGCCCGGCAACAATCATTGAACGCGAGTGTCGGGAGGCGGTTGATTCCCCCGGATTTTGCGGCGAATCTCTCCGACGCTTTCCTTCCCAGCTAAAGTTGGATAGCTCTGTTCGTCTTCCGGGGAGCTATTTTCGCCCAACAGCTTCAGCAAACAATGGACCCGTATTCTCACGTCCGCATTCTCTTCGGAATGATTCTTGCACTCGCTGTGGGCAACATCCTTCGTGGCCTCGCATCGATAGTTCAACACCCCGCCAAGTACATGTTCGTGTATTGGGTGCATCTGACATGGGCGCTTTTTCTCTTCCTCTATCTCATTCACTTCTGGTGGTGGGAGTTCTCTCTCCACACCCTCGTGTGGACGTTTCCACTTTATTTCTTTATTGCCTTATACGCCGTGCTCCTCTATTTCTTAAGCGTGCTTCTTTTCCCCGACCGAATCACCGAATATGGTGACTTTGAATCTTATTTCTATGCGCGCCGCGACTGGATTTTCGGCATGTTTGCCGGAGTCTTTGCCGCCGACATTATCGATACGTGGATTAAAGGTTCGACTTACCTCTCGCATCTGGGCCCTGCGTATTATGTTCGCTCTGCATCGCTTATCGTCCTTAGTCTGATCGGAATACGAGTAAAGAATCATCTCTTCCATGCAGCCTTTGCAGTGCTTGCCGTTGTTCTTGAGATAGCTCTGATTCTCTTTCGATACAGTCGTATCGCTTGACTCTAATCCATTGCCTCCCAGCAAATGCTTTTCGGTGCGGCTCAGGAGCGTTTCGAAAGCACGTTCAATAGCCCCAACGTAAGTCCCACAGCCAGGCAACTCCAGGCGAACCAATCACCATGGCGCGTGTAGAAAGTGGTTGTATTGACCAAGCCGTAACGAACCGGAGATGCGAGCTGCTGATAGGACGGGAAGCGACGCACGACGCGGCCTGCGGGATCTATCACCGCGGTTATGCCGTCGTTAGTGGAGCGGATCACGAAGCGGCGATTCTCGACAGCGCGCATGCGGGCAATCAGAAGATGTTGCTGGTGGGCTTCCGAGTGGCCGAAATAGGCATCGTTCGAGAGATTCACAAGTACGTTCGCACCACGCGCCGCGAACTGCCGAATCAGATCCGGAAAAGCAGATTCATAACAAATGAAAACGCCGAGGCCCTGGCCGTTTGCTCGAAGGACTTTGATGTCATGGCCGGACACGAAATCGCCGGCCTCACGGGTGATCTGGTTTACGAAAGAGAACAGCGGAGGAACAAATTCGCCGAACGGAACGAGATCGATTTTGTCGTAGCGGCCGGCTACGGAGCCATCCGAAGCCAGCAGGAGGGCGGTATTCATCGGCTGGTGTTCGCCCGTGTAGGCGACGGTACTGAACAGAAAATAACCGTGTCGCTGGGCTATAGCGGCGGCGGCGCGGCGGAACTCCGGATCATCGTAATAGTAGAGAGGAGCGGGCAGTTCGGGCCAAATGACGAGCGGCGATGGAAGGACGTTTGAGAGAAGACTGAGTTGCTGTTCGGTTTGCTCCTGAATGAGGCTGGTCCAGTTAGTTCCTGGATCGATATCAGGCTGTACCACCAGCGCGCTTTGGTTGGCGGGCACGCCCTGCGGAATGACCGGCAAGAGCCAGAGAAGGCACAACACGGCGAGTGGTAAGAGCCGCAAGCGGTTATAGCGTAGGATGACGCAGGCGAGCGCCACTGCCGTCATCGCAAAAATGAACGAGAGACCGTAGACACCAACGAAAGGAGCGAGGCGCAGCGGAAGAGACATATTGATTCCGGCGTTGCCCAAGTCGAGCCAGGCGAAGGCGAATGTTCCATGGGTTCGTTCAATCCCGGTCCAGAGCGCGGCTACGGCAGGGATGGCGTAAGCGCGCCGCATCAGCGGACCGGCGAGCCAGCTAAACACCGCCAGGTGCAAACCCTTGTAGAGAGCGAAGAGCACAAAACATCCCCAGCCGCCCCATATGCCCATACCTCCGTAAACTGCGAGGACGAACTGAATCCAAGTACAGAGAAAGAACCAGAAAAATATGCCGGCGCCCCACCCATAGATGAAGCGCTGCCACCCGTCGGGTGTACGGGCGAGCGCACACAACAGAGGCGTGAGTGCGAACGGAGCCAGCCAGCGAAAATCGAATTTCGGCAGGGTGAGCAGCAGAAGAGCCGCAGTGCCTAAGGAGAGGAGGCTATGAAGAAGAACTCGCTGGTAGTGTGGGTGGAGAGACTCGAGCAGTCGATTATTGAATCTTTGCCTCGCTGAGAGGCGCGGGCTCATCGCGAAGCGTGCCCCTGAACGGCCGCGTGATTCACACGCTCTGCCATATAGGAGCTACGGACAAAAGGTCCGCTGAAGATCATGTTGAAGCCGATCGCGAGACCGTAATCCCGATAAGCATCGAACTGAGCGGGAGTAACGTATTCGGCAACTTGCAGATGCCGGCGCGTGGGCTGCAGATATTGTCCGAGAGTTGCCACTTCAACATCGGCGCTGAGGATGTCGCGGAGCAGCTCCTGGACTTCACCAGTAGACTCCCCTAAACCGGCCATCAGTCCAGATTTCGTCAGCACTTCCGGCCTGTGTTGCTTGGCAAAATGAAGCACCTCGAGCGATTGCCGGTAATTGGCTTGCGGGCGAACGCGGCGGTAAAGGCGGCGCACGGTTTCCATATTATGGTTGAAAACGTGTGGCCCGGCATCCAGCACGCGGGCAACTGCCGCCAGGTCACCGCAAAAATCGGGGGTAAGAACTTCGACTTGGGCCCCAGGGAGAGCCTGCCGAACCTGCCGCACGGTTTCGGCAAAGTGATGGGAGCCTCCATCGGGCAGATCGTCGCGGTTGACAGAAGTAATTACGACATAGCGAAGGCCCATGCGGGCCGCCATTTCGGCTACATGGCGGGGCTCATCCGGGTCTAGGAAGAATTCGCGCTTGGCGGGGGAGCCTTTCGGAACCGAGCAAAAGGCGCAGCCCCGGGTACACAAATTTCCCAGGATCATAAAGGTTGCCGCTCCCCGGCTAAAACATTCGTGAAGGTTCGGGCAGCGAGCGGACTCGCATACCGTATGCAGGCCTCGCTGCCGCAAACCAGCCTTAAGATCGTGCACGGCTGAGAAGTGGGTCTGCCCCTTGCGGAGCCACTCAGGTAGCCGGGGCCGTGAACCCGCAAACCCGGCATTTTCAATGGCAACCAGTGCGTCCATGAGGCTGAACCCCTCATTGTTGCATCTCGTGCCGGGACGTCCGGGCAGCTTATTGGCGGTAAAACAGTACCTTTAGTCCTTCTCAAGTCAGCAAAGCCCGAATAAAGGTTAGAATAGAGAGACTATAAGCGATCCGGACCGGCGGAGAGCAAAAGAACGGACAGGCCGGTTATCTGGAGAAACGAGTAAGTCGAAGAACGTGCCCGTTCAGCACGTTCGAATGCGCCCCGAATGAAACAGATCGCTTTCCTTCTATTTACAGTTGCTACAGCTCAGGCGCAGACCGCTGGTCCAGTTGACGCGCCGATCGATGCAAAAGCGGTCTCTTTATCGCGCTCCGCGGCCGATTTGCCGACCCAGCGTGTGGGACCGGACGACTTACTTAGTGTCTCCGTGGCGGACTGTCCCGAGCTCACGCGCAATTTCCGGGTCTTAGGTGACGGTTCGCTGGCTCTTCCACTGCTCAAAGAGCGAATTCCGGCCAACAACAAGCTTCCCGGCGATATCGAAGTCGAAATTTCGGATGCGCTCGTAAAGGAGCAACTGCTTGTTCGGCCCATCGTATCGGTATCGGTTGCCGAGTACAGAAGCCTTCCGGTCAGCGTTCTCGGAGCCGTCCGGCGTCCGATCACCTTTCAGGCTGCGGGCGAGGTAACTTTACTTGACGCGCTCACGCGGGCGGACGGATTAAGCGACGGAGCCGGACCCGAAATTCTGGTTTCGAGGCCTGGTGTTTCCCGGTCTGGCGTCGCTGGCTTGCAAGAAAGCGCGCTCGTTCAGCGAATCTCAGTGAAGCAATTGGTCGATGAAGCGGATCCGGCTCTCAATATCCGGCTGTATGGGGGAGAAGAAATTCGGGTACCCCAAGCAGGGCGGGTATATGTGATTGGTAACGTGAAAAAGACGGGAGCATTTCCGGTTGGAGACGGCAACGACACCACCGTGTTGAAAATGATTGCCGTAACGGAAGGTCTTCTGCCGTATACAAACAAGGACGCTTTTATTTACCGCCGCGAAGCAGGGAAAGAAGGGCGGAGCGAGATTCCGGTTCAGTTGACGCGCATTATGGAGCACAAAGCTCCGGATATTCCTCTACAATCCAACGACATTCTGTATATTCCTGACAGCCGGGGCAAGCGCCTTTCCGCCGAAACGTTGACGGACACTTACCGGATTCGGTGTCTCGGCCGCCACGGGCCTATTGATCTGGCACTAGGAGATACGCGAGCTTTGCATGAAGCAACTTGAGCGGCCAGGGTCCGAACTGCTAGATTCGCGTCGCTTGCCGCAATATTTCGAGCCACAGCCGTATCCTGAATTCGAAGCAGCCAGGCCAACTGTCTCGGCAACGCATTATCTGCTGGTTATTTACCGGCAGAAGTGGCGCATTCTGGGTTTCGTTGCCGCCTGTCTCCTGGCAACGTACCTGATCTCCTCGCGCTTGACCCCCATTTTTGAGGCGACCGCAAAAATCGACGTTGATCGGCGCATTCCCGCTGGCGTCGTCGGCCAGGAGGCTTCGCAAGGCCTGACCGGGGATGACGCCGATGCCTTCATGGCTACCCAGGGCGAATTGATTCAATCTGACGGCGTACTGCGGCCGGTGGCCGAGCAATTTAACCTGCTGCAGAAAGAGAAGCAGCTAGCGAAACTGCCTGCCGAGCGCGCCCGCAGAAAAACCGATGCTCCTGTTTACCTGAATAACCTGAAGATCACCAGGCCGGTAAATACCTACATTATCGACATCAGTTACCGTTCGCCCGATCCGCAGTTGGCGGCCGACGTTGCCAACGCGATCGCTCAGTCTTACCTCGAGCACACCTTCGAGATCCGTATCCAGTCTTCGAATGCGCTCTCGACCTTCATGGAGAAGCAACTCGATGAGCTTCGGGTGAAGATGGAGCGTTCGGACATGGCTTTGGCCAAATTCGAACAGGAACTGAACGTCATCAACCCGGAAGATAAGACCAATATTCTTTCCTCGCGGCTTCTTCAGCTCAACACGGAATTCACCAACGCGCAGGGCGACCGTGTGCGGAAGGAAGCTGCCTTCAAAAGTTTGCAGTCCGGATCGGTGGCAGCAGCGGAGGTGTCCGGGCAAGGCGAGGAATTGAATCGGCTGCAGGACCGCCTTAACCAGGCTAAACAGCATTTAGCCACGGTCGGGTCGGTGTATGGCCCCGCACACCAGGAGTACCGGAAGGCGGCTAACGACCTGGCAGAAGTGCAGCGGCAGTTTGAAGAAATGCGTCGCAGTGTAGCGCAGCGCGTCGAAACTGATTTCAGGCAAGCGCTCACGCGCGAGGAGATGCTCGGCAAAGCGGTCAACCAGACTAAAGCGGAGTACGATCAGCTCAATGCCCGCTCCTTCGAATATCAGCAACTGAAACGGGACGCGGACACGAACAAGGCTCTTTATAGCGACCTCGAACGCCGCATAAAAGAAGCAGGTATCAATGCAGGCTTTCAGAACAGCTCGATTCGGATTGCCGATCTCGCGCGGCCGCCCGATGCGCCGGTTTATCCAAGAAAAACTCTGTATTTGATACTTGCGTTCCTTATCTCGTCGGTAATCGCGGTTTGCGCGGCAGTTTTGGCTGACGTGCTCGACAATACGATCCGGGATCCCGAGCAGGCCGCCCATGCGCTCGATACCAGCGTGCTTGGCACCTTGCCTGCCGTCAAAGAAATGCGCCGGCTGCTGAATCCGGTTGCACCGACTCTGGCCGCTAAGGCTGCCAGCACTGACAATAGCGATGGGGTGCCGTCTCTCGGACTCTCCAGAGTGCCGGAACAAGCTGAATCGGCAAGCAGTCTCCGCCGGGCGAAGCGCAAGCACGTGCTCTATCCCGCGAGCGGCAAATACGAAGGAATCTCTTCTTATGAAGAGGCCATTCGAACACTGAGGCACTCCATTCTGTTGCCCGACTTCGACCGGAATGTGCGATCGCTCTTGTTGACAAGTGCCGCGCCCGCCGAAGGCAAGTCGACAGCCATTATTCACCTGGCGATTGCGCACGCCGAACAAGGCAAGAGGACGCTGATCATCGATGCCGACTTGCGCCGGCCTAGCATTCATAAAAAACTTAACTTAGATGGCACCAGGGGCCTCTCCAACGCGCTCTTAGGTGAACTGGACTGGAAAGATGGCGTGGTAGGAACCGAGGATTGGCCGGAGCTGAAAGTATTGCCGGCCGGAACGGCCTCCCGTCGAGCTTCGGATCTGATCGGTGCCATGATGATCGACATTCTCGACGAGGCTGTTAAGGATTACGATCTGATCCTGGTCGATGCTCCGCCTCTATTAGGTTTCGCGGAGACCATGCAGGTGGCGACGGCTGTCGATGGAGTGGTGGTCATGGCGCGTGCCGGGCAAACCAGCCGGCGGGCTGTCGCGACTGTTCTTGCGACTCTTAAACGGTTGCGCGCAAACACGATTGGTCTGGTGCTCAACGAAGTCGATAAGAACAGCACCCACGGCTATTACTATTACGGCGATTACCGCAAGTATTACTCGCAAGCTGTGGAGCAAAACAGTTGATCGAGCGGAGATCGAGCTCGAACCGCCTCCGCCGCGTCCGATGATTGCATCGGATGAGGAGAAGAACCGTTCCGATAGCGTCGTGCCGGTTGCGGAGAGCGTCAAAAATGATCTCCTTCGCGTCACTTCAGCGCGCGGCATCTTGGCCCAAGTGCGAGCGCGGACGGCTCTCCTCTACGACATCGTCGCCGTCTACGGAATTCATTTCGCTAACCAGGCGTTGCCGCTCGTCACGGTTCCTTACTTGTCCCGCACGCTCGGGCCAGCGGGCTGGGGCCTCGTGGCGATGGCGCAATCCTTTGGCATGTACGGAAACGTGGTGGTCGATTACGGCTTCGTGTATTCGGCGACGCGGCAGATAGCAACGGCTTCGAGCAGTCAAGAAGTGGAATCGGTGATTGCCGGCGTATCCGGCGCAAAGATTCTGCTGAGTGCGGCAGCTCTAGCGGCGGCCTCGCTGGCGTACTTGTTTGTTCCGTTGTTCCATCAGCATCCAATTCTTTTATGGACAGCGGTCTTGTCGGAGATTGTTAAGGCTTTGCTGCCCGTTTACTATTTCTACGGAATCCAACGTGTCGCAATCGCTTCCCTGCTCGATATTTCAGCACGCGCCTGTGCTGCGGCCGGAATTTTCATCTTCGTCCGCAATGCCAGCGATGCCTGGAAAGTGTTCGCGTTAACCGGTGTCACGGCTGGCATCACGTGCATCATCGGGCACGCGCTCATAGGTACTAAGTACCTTCTTCGGCCACCGCGCATGCGGGACGGATGGCATATGCTGCACGAAGGTTGGGCGATGTTCCTGTTCCGCAGCGCGCACAGTATTTACACGCTCGGAAACGCCTTCGTGTTGGGCCTATTCGCATCCCCGAAAGCGGTCGGCTATTATGCTGGAGCGGAAAAAATCAGCACTGCGGCTGTGGGTCTGCTCGCGCCGTTGACGACGGTTTTGTACCCGCGCGCGGCGGCCCTTGTGAAGACGTCTTTGACCAGAGCCGCACGAGTCACAAGGTTTACTTTGTACGTCATGGGCGCGGGAAGCATCGTTCTTGCACTGGTCTTGTGGACGGGAGCACCGTTAATCGTGCGGATTATCTTAGGTCAGAACTTCGGCGAAAGCGATAGCGTTCTACGAGTGCTGAGCGTGCGCGCTCCACTGATTGCCTGGACCAATATTCTCGGGTTCCAGTGGCTGCTGGTGCTTGGCCTTGAACGGCAATTTCAAAAAATAACGGTGGTAGCCCTAATTCTGAATACGCTGCTCGCGACTGCTCTGGCCCCTCGATTCTCGTACAACGGGATGGCTTGGGCGGTACTATTCTCACAGGCGGCCGCGGCGCTGGGGATGTTCATAGTGGTGCAGCGTAAGCACCTGAATCCGTTCTCAAAGAAACTGCGTGACGCGAATGCCTGACGCTCTCGCTGCGGAGTTTCCCCGCATTGCTGTTCTCATGAACGTAATCGCGCCCTATCAGAAGCCGGTGCTCGACCGCTTGTCGCGGCTTCATCCCGGCATGCGTATCTTCCTCTCGACCCAAATGGAAAGCAATCGTCCATGGAAGTTGGAATGGGAAGGTCTCGACGTTGTCGTTCAGAAGACAATCACGCTGAACAGGCGATGGCGTCATCCGAAAGGTTTTTCGGAACCCCTTTATGTTCATATGCCGATCGATACTGTCGCCCAATTGAATCGCTTCCGCCCCGATATCGTAATCTCCTGGGAAATGGGAGTGCGTACCATTCTTGCGGCAGCCTACCGCGGATTGCGCCCTAGTTCAAAGCTTATCGTTTGGGCCGAATTTGCCGAATCAACCGAATACGGGCGCGGCGCACCCCGGCAGATGCTTAGAAAAGTTCTCCACTACTGCGTGGATGCGTTCCTCGTAACAGGCGAAAGCGGCGCGCGTTACCTACGCAGCCTGAGTGTCGCGCCCCAGAAAATCTTCAAGATTGCGTATACCACCGACATAAGCCGCTTCGCTGCCGTCCGGATCGCACGGCCAGGCGAACCGCCCTCGCGTCTCTTATACGTCGGACAACTTATCGAGCGCAAAGGCCTGCTGCCCTTCCTCGAGACCTTGTCGCGCTGGGCCTTGCTTCACTCCAGCCGCAGGATTGATTTCGCGTTTGCGGGAGACGGTCCCTTGCGAGAATGCTTGCAGGCGTTCCCCGTTCCACCTAACGTTAAGCTCTCCTTTCTCGGGAATGTCTCTTATGAAAATCTGCCTGACGTGTACTCGCAAGCGGATATATTCGTTCTCCCTACGTTGGCCGATACATGGGGCGTGGTGGTGAACGAGGCTATGGCAGCGGGCGTCCCAATTCTCGGAAGCGTGTACAGTCAGGCTGTTTCCGAGCTGGTTCAGAACGGGAGCAACGGTTGGACGTTCCGTCCAGATGCGCCGGACGAGATGTTCAATGCGTTGGACCGCGCCCTTCACGCACCCGCCGATAAGCTACAGGCGATGCGCGAGTGTGCCAGAGCTACCGCGCTCCGTTTGACACCGGATTACGTCGCCAGCCTCATCGATCGGGCGATCACCGCCTGCAAAATCGACCGTCAGCCATCGGCCGCCGTAGTATGACGAATCTACCCATCCTGCTCTATGTTCTGCTCTTTCTGGCCGCCTTGTTCGCCCCGCTGAGATGGAGCATCGTAGCCTTCCTGCTGCTGTCCAACATCGATCTCGGATCGCTCAATTCAAGTATCGGAGCGATGAATACAGCGAAGGCGATGGTTCTCCCCGTATTGATGCTTTGGCGGTTTCGGGCGTACGCAGGGCACGGAAAGATCGCCACCGCGCCTGTTGCCTGGGGTCTGCTGATCGTCTACGTTGCGGTGGCTTCGGCCTGGTCTCAGTTTCCGGCGTTTGCTATCAAGTTGATCGGGCACTTGCTTGGCTCGCTTATCATTTGCCTCATGCTGATCAGAGCGACTAAGGGAGGTTATCTTAGCGCAAAAACCCTCCTTCCTGTCAGCGTAGGCGCGCTAGGGATCGCGACTATTCACTGGTTCTTTCTTCATGACTGGGGCGGCGAAACCGAGAGATTCACAACTTTTGCGGGAGCGCAGTCCTTTGCCGCTTTTATCACGGCGTTATATTGTGCCGCTCTCTCTTTGAAATCGCTGCGGATGCCGGTTCGTGTCACGCTCTCCGCAGTGCTCTTCCTTGCCGTGCTGTTGAACGGAAGCAGAATCTGGATCATCGGCCTTTTTGCCTCAACGCTGCTGGCCATCTTTGTATCTGAATTGAAGTCTTGGGTTAAAGTGCTCACCTTAGGCTTCACCTTGATCGTAGGAGCGCTATGTATCGCAGATGTGGACGGCATCATGGATCTGGTTGCGCAGCAAGCATCCTCGAATCGGATCGCCGCAGCCTTGACTGACGTCTACGGAGGTAATTTTAAGGCGAGTGGTTTAGGCACGTATAATCTGCGCCACGAACTCTTCCAGCGCACAATGGAGAGTATCGAGAGTAGTTCAGTTTTGCAACTTGTTTTTGGACACGGAACGTGCAACGGCGCGCTCATCACGGCAACTGTGAGCAAAAATCCTGATCCCAATAGAGCCATGCATAACGAGTGGCTGCGCATGATTTATGAATGGGGAATCGTGGGCTTGACGATCTGGCTTGTGTTCATGGGCGCGCTGGTGGTATATGCCGTTAAGGGCGTCAACACGGATCGCGGCAGCTATTCCAAGCCGCTCTTGATCTATCTGCCTGCCTTTGCGCTTGGCCTCTCGGGCGAAAATATTATTGCTGGAGCAGGTAACGCGGTTAGCGTTGGTCTGCTGATGCTGATCGCCTTGGCCAGCATTTCGTATCGGCCGCTGCGCAGAAGCGTTCCGGCACGGTTCCGCCGGGTTTCAGTTTCCTCGCCAGTGGGGCAGGCCCTTTCGCCTGCCGTCTCCCGGCATTCTTACAGGCAGTTGCGCCTTGAAAATTCTTCAGGTACATAACTTCTATCAGCAGCCAGGAGGTGAAGATCAGGTCTACTTCGCTGAATTCGAGCTTCTGCAACGGCATGGCGATGTGGTCGAGCAATGTTCTGTTCACAACGACTCACTCGATCAAAAGCGCGGCTTCCATATCGCATTGCAAACGATATGGAACGGGGATAGCTATCGCCGCGTAAGAGAAGTAATCAGCCGCTTCGGCCCTGACGTTATTCACTTCCACAACACATTTCCAATCATTTCGCCAGCCGCTTATTACGCAGCCAGCGCCGAGAGCGTTCCGGTCGTTCAGACGGTTCAGAACTATCGCTTAATTTGCCCAGCGGCCACGCTGCTGAGGGAAGGCCGCGTTTGTGAAGACTGCGTTGGCCACTTTGTTCCTTACAGCGGCGTCCTGCATAGCTGTTATCGCGGAAGCCGTGCGGCGAGCGCAGCAGTAGCATCCATGCTCACTGCTCATCGTCTAATGGGAACCTGGCGCAAAGCGGTCGAAAGCTATATTGCGCCTACTGAATTCGTCAAAAGCAAATTAGTCGAAGGCGGATTGCCCGCCCATAAAGTTGCAGTGAAACCAAATTTCCTCCCGTCCGATCCGGGCCCAGGTCCCGGCGACGGAGGGTATGCTTTATTTGTTGGGCGGCTCTCGTCTGAAAAGGGACTCGCGACGCTCCTCCGCTCATGGCAGGAGCTTCAGGATTTGCCGCTTCGCATTGCGGGCGACGGCCCGCTCAGAGGCTTCGTTGCGACGCAAGCGAAAGCGCTGCCGAATGTGTCGTTCTTAGGCTTTCAGGAACGCTCTGAAGTGATCAAGTTGGTCAAAGCTGCTGCTCTCCTCGTCGTGCCGTCCGAATGGTACGAAGGCTTCCCCATGACGATCATCGAAGCCATGGGATGCGGGACGCCGGTGGTCGCTTCCGATATCGGCTCGCTCAGCGAGGTGATAGAGGACGGCGTGAACGGCACGAACTTTGAGCCGGGAAACGCAACCGCCTTAGCTCGAAAGGTCAGATGCTTAATGTCGGAACCCGCCAAACTGCTGGATCTTCGCCATAAGGTCAGGAAGCGATTTCTGTCGAAATATTCAGCGGAAGGGAATTATCGGCAACTCCGGCGAATTTATGTGGAATCTATAAGAAAGCACAATGCTATCCTTTGAATCTGAGGTCTCCGTCGCCTGTTCAGGCTGGTGGACGCAATGAGTGCCGCTACTGCGCAACAGACGGTTGTTGTCCCGGATATCAAAAAGCGTTCCTGGGCAACAGCCTCGCTGGTACTCGTTGACGTTTTGGCCCTGGAACTCTCGCTCCTCCTGGGGTGTCTGGTTCGCCTCTTCCTCCATTCTCTGTTTCCAATAGCTCTGAACGCGCCCCAATATCAAGGCCTTGCATTGGGAGTACTCACGCTTCCTTTGGCGTACGGCTGGGTAGGCCTTTACCCGGGATATGGCATGAGCGCGGTGCAGCGGATTCGGGGCCGGGTATATGCCACCGCGACTATTTTTGTAGTGCTGCTGATGTGGAACTACACCTTGTACGACGGGCAGTGGTCGCGTGGCGTGCTCATACTCACCATGTTCTTCGCCTTGGTGCTCGCTCCGGCTCTCGAAGCGCCTCTGCGCCGTGTACTTATCAGACGAGGTATCTGCGGCGTTCCGGTCGTTGTCCTGGGAGCCGGCCGCACGGGCGCTCTGGTCGCGAAAACGTTGCAGAAAGAGCGCGATCTGGGGTTTGTTCTGGTTGGGATGTTAGATGACGATCCTCATAAATGGGGCACAAGCGTGCATGGAGTTCGCGTTCTCGGCCCGCTGTCCGCGGCTGAGGCATTCGTCGGACGCGCGAAGGTAGCTCTAATCGCGATCCCGAGAATGCAGCGCGAGCGGCTGTCTGCCCTAGTCGAGCATCTCTCGTTTCCGAATGTCATCGTAGTTCCCGATTTGTTTGGGATTCAGAGCCTCTGGATCACTTCGCGCGATCTTGGCGGCGTGCTTGGACTCGAAGTAAAGAAAAACCTGCTGGTTACCTCGAACCGCGTGCTGAAACGCGCGCTCGATTACGCGATCTCGGTTCCCGCCTTTCTGCTTAGCTTGCCCTTGCTCGCGCTTTTCGCTAGCTGGATTAAGATCGTCAGCCCCGGGTCTCCGTTCTTTATTCAACAGCGTCAGGGTAAAGGCGGCAATCGCATCAGAATTTATAAGCTCAGGACCATGTACCCCGACGCTGAGAAACTCTTGTCCGAGCACCTCAGCACCAATCCTGTCGAGAAGGCGGACTGGCTTCGTTATTACAAATTGAAGGAAGATCCGCGGATATTGCCAGGAATTGGATGGTTCCTGCGCCGCTACAGCCTCGACGAGCTTCCTCAATTGTGGAATGTAATACGCGGCGAAATCAGCCTGGTCGGCCCCAGACCCTTCCCCTCCTACCATCTGGCTGGCTTCCCGGAAACCTTTCGTGCGCTGAGGGCGAGCGTGATGCCCGGCATCACTGGATTGTGGCAGGTATCTGCTCGCAGCGACGGCGATCTCGAGGTGCAGCAGGCCGAAGACACTTACTATATTCGCAATTGGTCGCTTTGGCTCGATATCTATATCCTTTTGCGCACTCTGCTTACCGTAGTGTCGCCAAACGGCGCCTATTGAACGCCGCCGAGCGCCATTCAGCTGCACGCGGTCACAACCGCTAGCCTGAACTTTATTTGTTGAAGTCAAAGGGCCTGCGCCGCTTCTCAAGCGCATGTTATTCTTCCGGCGTGAACCGGGACAAGGCGGGACAACTCGCATTTATCTTCGATTTAGACGGCGTACTGATTCACTCGATGCCGCTGCATGTGCTTGCCTGGGAGGAATACCTGGCTGGCCTCGGAATCCGGGTAGAGGATCTGGAGCGGCGAATGCATGGCAAGCGAAACGCGGAACTGGTGAACGATCTGATCGGCAGGGGACTGGCGGAGGACGTGGTTTTTCAGCATGGAGCGGCAAAGGAACAGTTATGGCGCGAGATGGTTCTGCGGAATGGAATCGAGGAGTACCGGATTCCGGGACTGATCGAGTTTTTGGGGCGGCACAGAGACGTGCCGAAGGCGGTCGCGTCGAACGCCGAGCCGCAAAATATCGATTTCGTACTCGACCATTACAATCTGCGCCGTTTCTTTCCCGTCGCAGTAAACGGACTTGAAGTAAGCCGCCCGAAGCCCTTTCCAGACGTCTATCTAGAGGCTGCGCGAAGGCTGGGAGCCGATCCGCGGAATTGTGTTGTCTTCGAGGACTCTCCTACTGGCTTGCAGGCGGGCATCGCGGCGGGAATGCGGGTGGTAGGCATCGAGACTACCTCGAAAGAACTCGGCAGAGCGGCTGTGCAGGTGGAAGATTTCCGGGATCCGCGGTTGGAGGCGTGGCTGGCAAGCCAGCGAGTTTACGACGAAAACTGATGCTAAGCGCATTTCAGAGTTGCGCAATTATCGCAGGCAGCATCGGGCTTGCGCTTCTGTGTCTGTTTACGTTCCGGCATTTCTGGCTGCCTCGCAGCCGCCGCCAGCACAATGACGTAATCGGCTGGCAAATTAGTTTTCTGGGCACGACTTATGCGGTGATCATCGCATTCATGCTTTCGGATGTTTGGAACAATTTTGTAGTCGCCGAGACGAATGCTGAGACTGAAGCAAATGCACTCTTGAACGTCTACCGGGTGGCAGCAGGACTACCATCTCCGCCAAAAGATCAGGTTCGTGTGCTCGCGCGCCGCTACGCCGAAGTCATGATACGGGAAGAGTGGCCGGCCATGATGAAGGGTGCCTTAAGTCCGACCGGCTCCCAGGTTGTCTCGGCGCTGTGGGACGTTACCACGAAAATAAGCGCCCGTAACGGTTCCGAGCAAGCCAGCCTCGAGCGTCTGTTAGCGGATGTGACAAATTTGACCGAGCATCGCCGTATCCGGCAGTTCGAGAGCCGGTCGAAGATTCCGGATGTCTTCTGGTTGCTTCTGATTACGGGCGGGGTCCTAACGGTGCTCTATGCGTGTTTGTTCGATGTTGAAGAAACCAGGATGCATGTTCTGCAGGTGGTTGGGATTACTTTCATCGTTTCGCTAGTGCTGGTGACGATTGCCGATGTGGATGGGCCTTATGGCGGCGCTTTGCGGATCCAACCGACCGGTTTCGCCATGGCACTTAAAAGCATGGGAGATTCAATAGGGCCGCAATATAGCATCGTTGATAAGTGAATGTGTACCACCAGACCGCTATCCCTAGGACGTCAGGCGATAGGCCAGATCATTCCAACGCAGCTCTTTCTTGAAATCGCGGATGCGAGTCTCGGAATCGATCAAAAGAAACTCAATGCCGGACATGGCGGCGAAGTCTTCCAGGTGTTGTGACGTAAGAGCGCGGCTGAAGCCGGTGTGATGGGCGCCGCCCGCGAGAATCCAGGCGGTAGCGGCCGTTTTTAAATCGGGCTCCGGTATCCAGAGAGCACGGGCGACTGGCAACTTCGGCAGGGGCTGCTCGGGCGCGATTACGTTGACGTGGTTCACAATCATGCGGAAACGGTCACCCATGTCGACGACCGACGCGTTGACTGCGGGGCCGGTACCGGCAGTAAAGACCAGACGCACGGGGTCGCCTTTGCCACCGATCGACAAGGCATGAACCTCGGCTGTGGGCTTGTCTTCCGCGATAGAGGGGCAGATTTCCAGCATATGTGCGCCGAGGACTTGGCCGCCATCTTTCAAGTGATAGGTGTAGTCCTCCATGAAAGACGTACCGCCATCCAAACCAGACGCCATCACCTTCATGGAGCGGACCAGCGCGGCGGTCTTCCAGTCCCCTTCCCCGCCGAAGCCATAGCCATCAGCCATTAACCTTTGCACCGCGATACCCGGCAACTGAGCCATGCCGTGCAGATCCTCGAACGTATCGGTGAATGCTTTGAAACCGCCTTCGTCCAGAAAGTTGCGAAGGGCCAACTCGATGCGGGCTGCTTCGCGCAAAGCGTTCCGCTGCGGGCCATTCGGGTGGAGCGACTCAGCCACGATGTAAGACTCGTCGTATTCGCCGATGAGTCTTTCGATGTCGCTATCCGAGACCTGAGCAAAGCGGTCGGTAAGATCGCCGATGCCGTAGCCTCGCACGGTGTATCCAAGCCGGATCTCCGCTTCAACCTTGTCGCCTTCGGTAACGGCTACGTTGCGCATGTTGTCGCCGAAGCGGGCAACTTTCAGCTTTTGAGCATCGTGCCAGGCACAGGCGGCTCGCGCCCAGGTAGCGAGCTCACTTTGAACATCGTCGTCATGCCAGAAGCCCACGATAACTTTTCGATTCAGGCGCAAGCGGCTGCCGATGAAACCGAATTCGCGGTCGCCATGCGCGGCCTGATTCAGGTTCATGAAGTCCATGTCGATCGTCGACCAGGGTAGTTCGCGATTGAATTGCGTGTGGAGATGGACAAGCGGTTTCTGCAGCGCCTTCAAACCGGCGATCCACATTTTTGCCGGCGAGAAGGTGTGCATCCAGGCGATCAGGCCGATGCAATTCTTTGTGCTGTTGGCCTCCAGGCACAGTTCGTGAATCGACTCAGCCGTAGTTAATACGGGCTTGAACAGAACATTTACCGGCGTGCGCGACAGATTGCCCAAGCCACGCACAATTTGCTGCGAATGGATAGCTACTTCCTTCAGAGCTTCTTCGCCGTAGAGGTGCTGGCTGCCTGTGGCGAACCAAATTTCAAGCTCTTTGAAGTCGATCATGCTAAGCCAGTTTGCCTTTCAGCATGGTGTAGGAATGGGGAGGAAATTGGTAACGGAGCCGGGCGCCGCTTGCCGTCGTGCTCTTGTGTGTGGTCTTGACCAGCGTCGTGCCGAAGGTGTTTTCTGATTTGATATCGGGGCCGTTGACCTCCGCGACTTCAAATTCTCCAGAGAACTGCTTGTCCTCTAACTCGAAGGTAGCCGGGAGTGTCTCGTTGCGGCTGCGATTCACCACGTTGACGACGAGCATGCCGCGATCGTACGCCGCCGAGATATCCAGAAGCGGTGTGGCGGACGAGCGTTTGCTCGCGTAGGTTGGGCCGTCCACAAAAAGCTCGAGCGCCTTCCCGAAGGAGTTGGAAGCGAAGAGTTGCAGAGGATAGTAAATCGTCTGCAGGAACATACCTGCAGGACTGGTAAAGATCGGCGCAATCACATTGACCAGCTGCGCCATGTTGGCTATTTTCACGATATGTGCGTTATTGATAAAGCCGTTCAAGAACGTGGCGATTACGAGCGCATCCTCAAGGTTGTAACGCTCTTCTAAAATGCGCCGTCCACGCTCGTTATCGCCTCGCGCGCGATACCAGACATTCCATTCGTCCCAGGCGATATACATACTGCGATTTTCGGTACCGGACATCGCCGCACGAATGATGCCTTCGGCGATCTTAGTGCGATCCTGCAGTTCGAGGGAGCTTGCCATGAACTCTTCAAAGTTGTTTTCAGGATTACCAACGTAGAGGTGAAGCGAGAGGTAATCCGCGTGATTCTTGAGGTATTGGAGGACGACGCGATTCCAGTTGATCCAGTCGGCGCCCGGCCCGTAATTGGCCGAACCGGCAGCTACCAGCTTGACGCTCGGATCGGTCCACTTCATCAGCTTGGCGCCTTCCAAAGCAAACTTGCCGTAGTCTTCGGCGGTGCGGTGGCCCATTTGCCACGGACCATCCATCTCATTGCCTAGCCCCCAATACTTCACTTTCCAGGGCTCCTGGCGACCATTCTTCTGGCGCAGCTTGGAGGTGGCGGTCCCACCCGGGAAATTGCAGTACTCCACCCATTGCTGTGCTTCGTCCCAGGAACCGGTGCCAAAATTCGCGCACAAGTAGGGCTCGGTTTTGATCGCTTCGCAATAGTTCAGGAATTCATTTGTGCCGAAGCGATTGTCTTCTATGGTGCCCCAAGCCATCTCGAGACGCGCAGGACGGTCATCACGCGGGCCAATGCCGTCCCGCCAATTGTAGTTGGAGGTAAAGTTACCGCCCGGCCAGCGCAGGAAAGTGACATGTAGATCTTCAACCGCCTTCATGACATCTTTACGAAAGCCGTTCTTATCCGAAAGCGGCGAGTTCTCTTCGAAGATTCCGCCCTCAATGCAGCGGCCGAGGTGTTCGGTGAAATTACCGTACAGTTTGGGATCGATCTGGCCGATCACGCGTTCGGTATCGATCTTGACGCGTGCTTCTCTCGACGAGGGCTGCGCGCGCACGATGAGCGGAGCAGAGAAAAGGGCGGAAGTGAAACTCCGGCGGGAAAGGGAATGATTCGACATAAGGAAATAGCGAAAGATCAGCTTATACCCTGAGCCGATTTAAGGCCTGTCGATATAATCTGCCCGTCACCTTATGAGGCTTTCTCTCGCTCTTCTGTTGCTAACTAAACCGGCCAAGCTGCTCACATTGAGTACCGTCGATCTGCTGGTGATCGGCCTGTATTTCGTGATGTGCCTGGGCATCGGTTTCTACCTGAAGCGCTACGCGAATACCGGAGAGGAGTTTTTCCTGGCGGGGCGAGACATGAGTTCCTGGGTAGCGGGACTCAGCTTTGTGGCGGCAAACTTAGGATCGCTCGAATTGATGGGATGGGCTGCATCCGCCTATCAATACGGAATACTCGCGGCGCACTGGTATTGGATCGGAGCGATTCCCGCGATGTTGTTCCTGGGCATCGTCATGATGCCGTTCTATTACATCTCGCGAACGCACTCGGTGCCAGGCTACTTGAAGCTACGGTTTGGCGAACCCGCCAGAGCACTTTCGGCAGTCAGCTTCGGCTTCATGACGCTGCTGATGAGCGGAATCAACATGTACTCGATGGCGCTGGTGATGAAGATCATTCTCGGGTGGGACATCTCGTTCAGCATCTGGATTTCGTCGCTCACCGTGGCGGTGTACGTTTTTCTGGGCGGCCTGCTCTCCGCGATTTTTAACGAGGTACTGCAGTTCTTCTTGATCTGGTTAGGAGCGATTCTGATCGGGATTATCGGGCTGGTGGAAACGGGCGGCTGGGGCGGCATGGTGCGCCGCATTCACCAAAACTTCCCCGGCCAGGATTACACACACATGTGGAAAGGCCTGGGCGCGTTCACCGACAATCCCATGGGCATACATTGGACGGGCATTGTGTTCGGCTTGGGTTTTGTGATCGCCTTCGGATACTGGACGACGGACTTCCTGGTCGTGCAGAGAGTGCTGACCGCGAAGGATCTGAGGAGCGCGAAGATGGCCCCGGTGATCGGCGCTGCATTCAAGATGGCCGTTCCGTTCATTGTGATCCTGCCTGGGCTTTTGGGACTGGCAGTCTTACCGGAACATCTGGTCGGCGAAGCGCAAGCCAATGCAACCGGCATGCACAGCTACAACGAAGTGCTTCCGATCATGCTCGCCCGATATTGCGGGCCGGGGCTGCTCGGCCTGGGCATCACTGCATTGATCGCAGGATTCATGTCAGGCATGGCGGGAAATGTTAGCGCGTTCACCACGGTCTGGACGTACGATATTTACCGCGCTTTGATACGCAAGCAAGCGCCCGACTCTCACTACGTAGCGATGGGCCGTTGGTCCACCGTCGTCGGAGTGCTCGTCAGCATTGGAACCGCATACCTTGTAATGCAGTTCCTCAGCATCATGGACTACGTGCAAGCGCTCTTCAGTTTTTTCATCGCACCGCTTTTCGGAACGGTAGTGCTTGGGATGCTTTGGAAACGGGCCACGCCGGCGGGCGGTTTCTGGGGATTGCTGGCCGGAACCGTTTCATCGGTTGGCATGTGGGCGTGGGTGAAGCTTGACCCTTCGGCGCTCTCATACGTGGCGATTTCACCGAATGCAAAAGACATGGCCGAGAACATGTACCGGGCGCTGTGGTCGTGGCTGATTTGCGTAACGGTCACAGTGATCGTTAGTCTGGCGAGCAAACCGAAACCGGAGGCCGAGTTAGTGGGCCTGGTATACGGCGCGACGGACATACCGCAAGAAACCGGCCTGGCGCTTTATCAGAAGCCCATCTTTTGGGCGGCCGTCGTGCTGGCGGTCTTCCTAGTTCTACAGATAATCTTCTGGTAGGAGTCAAAGCAAGTGCATGGCAAAGGCTTCATCTCAATCTGGTTCTTTATCGGAGTGCTGTTGACAGCGTATGGCGTGCTGATCACGGCGAGCGGTATCTATGACTACTTCGTTCCGCCGGCGCATCCGGTGGTTCTGGCGCATTTACACGCGGGTATCTGGTGGGGCGCTGTTCTGCTCGCCATCGGGTTGCTCTACACGATCAAGTTCTTTCCAAAGAAGCAATAGCTATGAGTACCGTTGTAGCAGGGGCCGATTTCGGCACGTTGAGCGTTCGCGTGTCGATCTTCGACAGCGAGAGGGGCAGGCTTGGAGCGGCGGTTGCAGAGTATCCGCTGCATCGAAAAAAGAGCGATCCGGATTACGCCACTGAAAGCCACGACGACCATACCGCGGCGCTGGCGGAAGCGACGCGAAAAGCGTTGACGTCAGCAGGTGTGCCAGGATCGGCGATCAAAGCGCTGGCCATAGACACGACAGGTTCGAGTGTAATTCCTGTCGATGGCCAGATGCGGCCGCTCAATGAATATTATTTGTGGTGCGATCACCGCGCGTGGCGAGAAGCGGGCGAGATTACGCGCAAGGCTCACGAAGCGGGCCTGAAAGCGATTGAATGGTGCGGCGGCGTTTATTCTTCCGAATGGGGCTTCTCGAAGCTGCTGCACTGGCTGCGGCACAATCCCGGGAAACGCGAGCGGTTCGGCTCTGCATTTGAGCATTGCGATTACATCGCGGCCGTTCTGTGCGGCATTGGTGATCCCGCGAACGTCAAGCGCAGCATCTGCGCGATGGGCCACAAATGGATGTGGAACAAAGAGCTTGGCGGCCTGCCCTCCGAAGAGTTTTTGGTCTCGGTCGATCCATTGCTCAAAGGCGTCCGGGAGAAATTGGCGGGCGAGTATGCAACCTCCGATGTTTTGGCGGGAGAGCTTACGTCCGAGTGGGCCGGGCGTTTGGGATTGCAACCGGGTGTATTGATTCCGGTTGGAGCTTTCGACGCGCATTGGGATGCGATCGCGGCCGGCGCTCAATTGGGCGACATGGTGAATGTGATCGGCACGTCCACTTGCATCATCGGTTTGTCTGATTCGACAACGCTGGTGCCGGGTCTCTGCGGCGTGGTGCCGGGTTCAGTGGATCCAAAGCTGACCGGCATCGAAGCTGGCCTATCGGCAGTTGGCGATATCTTTGACGCCATTGCGCGCCGGGCTGGAACGCAGGTCAGCGAGCTATCGAAAGAGATCGCGGAATATCGGGCAGGCCAGACGGGACTGCTGCGGCTCACCTGGGATAACGGCGACCGCACCGTGCTGGTGAATCCGGAGCTTGGCGGGATCACGTTGAACTGGCACCTGACCAACACCGCGGCGGACGAGCTGTTTGCGGCCATTGAAGGAACCGCGCTGCACACCCGCGTCATTCTGGGGCGCATGGAAGAGCACGGGGTGGAGATCAAGCGCGTGATCAACGGCGGCGGGATTCCCAAGAAAAATGAAGTTTTGAACCAGATCTATGCGAACGCTTTGCAGAAACCGATTCTGGTGCCTCAGGGCGATGTTACGAGCTTGGGTTCGGCTATCTTCGCGTTTCTGGCGGCGGGGGCTTTCAAGACCATTGGGGAGGCGCAGAGCGCGCTATGTCCGCCATTCAAAAATTACCAGCCCCAAGCAGCCGAAGCCGCGATTTACGAGAAGCTCTACCCGATGTATAAGCAGCTGTATTTTGCGTTTGGGCAACGGCAATCCCAGCCAGTCGAATTAGGCGACGTGCTGCCGGAGCTGCGCAGAATCGCGGCGGAAGTGAGGCGATAACGATGTTGTTAAAGGATCTGCGTGACGAGGTCCTCGGGGCGAATCTGGAACTGGTGCGCCGTGGACTGGTCATCTTCACTTTTGGAAACGCAAGCGGCTTCGACCGCGCGAGTCGGCTGGCTGTTATCAAGCCGAGCGGTGTTCCCTACGAGCAACTGACGCCGCAGGATCTGGTGATCACGGATCTGGACGGGAAGATTGTTGAGGGAACGCTGCGTCCGTCATCCGACCTGCCGACACATCTTGCTTTGTATCGCGCTTGGGATGGAGTGAATGGCGTGGTCCACACTCATTCGCGCTACGCCACAGCCTGGGCTCAGGCAAACACCGCCATCCCATGTTTTGGGACAACGCACGCGGATTATTTCCAGGGCCCCTTGCCTGTTACGCGGCCGATGAAACCGGAAGAGATCCGGTCGGAGTATGAGTTGAACACCGGGCATGTGATCATCGAGCGGTTCGGCAATCTCGATCCGCTGACTACACCCGCCGTATTAGTTTCCGGACACGCGCCTTTCGCCTGGGGGCCAAGCGTAACTGAAGCGGCTCACACGGCCGCTATCGTCGAAGAGCTGGCGCACATGGCACTGCTGACGATCACAATCAGCACAGAAGCAGGACCGATTTCAGAGGCGCTTCACCACAAGCATTTCTTCCGGAAACACGGTGCCAACGCCTACTACGGACAAGAGAAAGACAGCTAGAGGATACGCCTGATATGTCCGAAATGCTTCGACGCAACTTTCTTTTATCAGGTCTCGCGCTGCTTGCTCCGCGTGTTTCAACGGCCGCGGCGGCACGCATCGACATTTTGCCGGACGAGCCGATCGCAACGATTTCTCCCAACATCTACGGGCAGTTCACGGAGCACATCGGCGGTGTTATCTATGACGGCGTCTGGGTGGGAGAGAACTCAAAAATTGCGAACGTAGGCGGCATCCGCAAGCAGCTTATCGAGAACTTGAAGCGGCTGAAGCCACCGGTCATTCGCTGGCCCGGCGGCTGTTTCGCCGATAGCTATAACTGGCGCGACGGAGTGGGCCCGCGCAGCGCGAGACCCAAGCGCACCAATTTCTGGGCAAACAATCCTTACTTGATGAGAGCGCCAGACGGTCCGCAGAAGTACGATCCGAACGAGTTCGGCACCAATGAATTCGCGCACTTTTGCAAAGCGGTTGGGGCGCAGCCTTACTTTGCGGCAAACTTGCGCGGGCTGAACGGATACGACTTCGATCAATGGATTGAATACTGCAACTCTCCCGCGGGCACGACGTCTGGAGCGAATCTTCGAGCCCAAGGCGGCGATCGCGACCCGTTTCCTGTGAAATTCTGGGGAGTGGGAAATGAGAGCTGGGGATGCGGCGGTAGTTTTACCGGAGATGAATATGCGGTGGAGTTTCGGCGCTTTATCGAATGGGTTCCGCAGTATGGCCTGGATTTGAACTTCATCGCCTCCGGGCCGAATGTGGCTGACTATGCCTGGACCCAAAGCTTCTTTCAGAAACTTACCGAAAAGAGCAAAAGCCCGCTGCGGAACGTCTTCGGCACCGCTTTACATTACTACTGCGGCACCACCGGCAACGGCCAATCGACAGACTTCGATGAAGCTGGCTGGTACGAGCTTCTGCATAAGGCCAGCTACATGGAAGAGTTGATACTCAATCACTGGGCAATTATGGGCGTGGTCGATACGCAGCATCACGTAAAGCTCGTGGTCGACGAATGGGGTGCCTGGCATCACACCGATCCAAGCATCAATCCGAGCTACCTATGGGCGTACTATCCGACGCTGCGGGACGCGCTGGTTTCAGGCATTACGCTCGATATCTTCAATCGCCACGCAGACAAAGTCACCATGGCTTGCGCGGCCCAGATGATCAACAACATTCATACTTCGTTTATCGCGGTGGGAGACCGGTTCACCGTGACTCCGGTATTTCAGGTCTTCGAGATGTACGCTCCACACCAGGGCGGCACATCGGTACGCACGCTCTTGTCGGCGGGCAAACTGCCGGCAAACGCGCACGGCTTGGCAGGACTGTCCGGCTCGTGTTCGCTGCAAGGGAACCAGGCCGTGCTGACGGTGGTCAATCCAGATTTGAAGAACGCAGTCGAAACAGAAATCGCGGTGCGGGGCGCACAGATCCACACCCCGAAAGTCACTGTGCTGACATCGACCGATATGCGCGCTCATAACACGCTCGATCTGCCCCATGCGCTCGAGGCGAAGCAGGATGAGAGCCCCATGCCCGGTCCTCAGTTCGTTTACACTTTCAAGCCGGCGTCAGTAACGCGGCTGGAGTTGAGTTTAAGCTGAGCAAGGCGGTGCGCTCTCGCTATTCACTCGGCAAAGTTGTTGCGGGACTCTCTTTAGCCGCGCTCATCTGGTGGGAATGGCGAAGGCCTCTCAGAGCCGTTCGCGAAAATCGAATCACGCGTGATCTCCGCAATCTCGCGATTGCCGCGATGGCTGGCGTGACGATACGAATGCTCGAAACACCAGTTGCCTCCCTGCTCGTCCGCCAAGGCGAGAGGCGGAGATGGGGCTTAGTCAGGCGCCTGAAGATGCATCCCGCGGCACGTCTGGTCACCTCCGTTCTGATGCTCGATTACACGCTCTATCTTTGGCACGTGATGACACACCGCATACCGTTCCTGTGGCGGTTTCATCAGGTGCATCACATAGATCGCGAAATGGATGCTAGCACTGCTATCCGCTTTCACTTCGGAGAAATGCTGCTCTCGGTTCCGTTCCGCGCGGCCCAGATTCGAATTATCGGCCCTTCCGAACAGGCCTTTGCGCATTGGCAGACGTTTCTGTTTGCCTGTATCCTCTTCCATCACTCGAATGCAAAGCTGCCGCTTGCATTTGAGCAACGTCTTGCCTGGCTCGTCATGACGCCGCGCTTACACGGGATTCATCACTCCGTCGTGCCTAAGGAAGTGAACTCGAACTGGTCGAGTGGGCTCACGATATGGGACTGGCTGCACGGTACGCTGCGCACCGAAAAACCGCAGCCGCGGCTTACACTTGGCGTGCCGGATCAGCGCGGGGATGAAGACGTTCGATTGCGGCGGGTGCTTGCGCTGCCTTTTACCGAGTAGCGATAATACCGGGCAAGCGTATCAGGCGGCACACCGCACCAGTAAAGCACCTGCAGAGCTGTCCACTGTGCCCACATAGACGCGAAGTTCCGCTGCTCGAAGCGGCGCGACGACGTGACCATACACGGCTGCAAATGAACGAATCGCCCGGCACGCCGCAATCTTCTCAACAGGTCCAGGTCCTCAAAAAGTGCGACCGGACGGAAGCCGCCAAGTCTCTCGTAGACTTCGCGCCTCGCGAAGATTCCAGAATCTCCATAACAAAGCCGAAGCACGCGCAGCCAGGGGTAAATCGCAGTCATGCAGCGCGCCGCGCGAGTGGGCCCGTCGAAGGTTATACCCATATTGCCTCCCACTACCGAAGGATCGGCCAGCGCGTCCCGAATCGCCTCGAGCGCACACTGCGGAGGGAAGGTATCGGCGTGCACAAACCAGAGAACATCCCCCTGTGCGCCGATCGCTCCAGCGCGCATCTGTTGCCCACGTCCACGCGGCGCGTCGATTACGCGAATGCCGCAGGACTGCGCGACAGCGACCGTCCGGTCGGCACTGCCGCCGTCAACGACGACAATCTCTTTCGGACCGTCGAGCGATTGGAGAGCTCGGATGGTGGGGGCGATGTGCTCTTCCTCATTTAGCGCCGGAATGACAATAGTAAACAGCATTTAGCGAGCTTGTTGAGCCGGATGACGTGACAGAAAAGCATACGTTTCCGGCGCAAGCGAGAGGTCCAGAGGATCAGCCAAACGCGCCAGATCGTCGGGCGTGTCGACATCGAATAAGGTCTCGACCTGTGCCAGCCGCCAACCCCGCCGTGTAATCCGGTCGATTACCGCCGATGCTGTTTTGCCAGAACTCCAGGGAACATTTGCGAGTAATCCCGGGGGGCATTCGCGCAAACCAAGCAGATAAAAGCCTCCATCTAAGCAAGGGCCAATTACAGCCTCATAGTCGTTCAGGGCGGCGATTGCTCGGCCGAGATGGGTGGGAGTCAAAAGCGGAGAATCTGCGCCTATGGCGATTGCGGCTGGGGCTTGCTCGAGCCCTCGCCGTAAGATGCGTTCGATGCGCTCGCCCAGATCGCCGTCGCCTTGCAGCCAGTGATTCGCATCCGGCACGGCGATGGGGAAGTTGCCCTTCGCTGCAGCAGCCAGAACAGGGCGGACTCGTTCACAAGAAAGGACAACGCGCCAGATGTCGAGTAACATTGCAGCTGCTAATTCAGCGGCTGCGATTGGATTCAAAGCCGGCGCGAGACGAGTTTTGACTTTGCCAGCAACGGGAGGCTTCGCAAAAACGCAAACGGGAATGATCAAAATTCGGACGGCAGCTTTCTAGTGCCACGGTAACCCATCGCCCGCCCCAGTAGACCGAGAAGCGGCGAGGCGAGCCAGCGCCTTTGCCATTGATCTGCCGCGTGACGGTTGCCCAGCAAGTAAGTCGGATAAGGATGGATCGTCGATGCTATTGCATCCAACTTCAGTCCATGTCGCATCGCGAGGGCCCACTCGCAAATCATTTCGCCGGCATGCGCACCTAGAATGGTGACTCCAAGAATTCGGCCTTTACGGCTCGCGAGAACTTTGATCAGCCCCTCAGTTTCGCTGTCCGTGATCGCACGGTCGATTTTGCTGAATGGAAAGCGGTAAACAGAATATCCGGCACCGGCTTTCTTCAACTCGGCTTCGGATTTGCCGAGCCGAGCAAGCTCGGGATCGGTGAAGGTACACCACACGAGGTGAGCTTCGTCGATCCGTTGCGGATAGCCTAGAATGGCGTTGGTCACGGCAACCTTGCTCATGTGCTCTGCCATGTGCGTGAACGGGTATTTTCCGGTGACATCGCCACAGGCGAAGATATGGCGTGCCGAAGTGCGGCAATGAGTGCCGATCCGTATGCCATGTTGGTCCGTCTGAACTCCTGCCTTTTCTAGCTTCAGCGGCTCGATCGAGGGCTCGCGTCCGATTGCGGCAAGTATCGCATCACAGGCGATTCGCTGCCCGTCATTCAGGACAAGCTCTGTATGATCCTCGCATTGTTCAGCAGCGCTGGCATGCAAGCCGAATAGAAACTCGATTCCTTCCGAGTGCAGGTTGGCTCGAAGTGGCTCGGTGAGTTCGGGATCGTCTTTCGGCAGAATGTGCGCACCGCTTGCAATCACGGTCACCTGCGAGCCCAGACGGCGAAATGCCTGCGCCAGCTCAACGCCTTCCGGGCCTGCGCCGATTACCGCAAGATGCGCCGGAAGAGAGGTCAGTTCGAAAATCGATTCATTTGTCAGGAACGGCACCGAGAATTCCAGCTTGCGCGGGCGGCTACCCGTCGCGACGATGAAGTAACGGGACGAAACGCGTTCGCTTGGGCCACTTACGGCGGCGATTTCGATAGCGTGCGGATCGACGAACGATGCGGTTCCGTGCGCAATTTTGACGCCGAGTTTTTCAAGGTTAGGAGGCGCATCCGCATCTCGATAAATCTGCTCCCGGTTCTGGTTGACCGTCTGCGCCACTCGCGCGAAATCCGCTTGCCAGGGTCTGCCCGGCTCGCCACCGAGCGCAAACAGACGATCTGTTTTCCGCGCCTGATGAAGCATCTTGGCAGCGTGCAGCAGGGTTTTGCTCGGTATGCAGCCGGTCCAGGTACATTCGCCGCCCAGCAGGTGCGCTTCCACCAGCAGAGTTTTCGCGCCCAGCAAGGCCGACATGCCCGCCGCAGTGAGCCCCGCAGATCCGCCTCCGATCACAACCATGTCGTAGTCGTAGCGCATCGCGAGGTCTCCTCCGGCCATGGTCGCGCACCGGAGTCCCGGAGAAACTAACTCGCGCTCCGCTGATACGCTGAAAGCGGCGAGAGCCTTTTATGCCGAGCGAAACGCTGCTGCCCATACTGGAGCCCCGCGCGATTCCGCGTTCGTTCGACTCCGTTCTGCGCGACTACAAACTAACGCTCACCAGGGCTGCTTTGACTACGGTGCAAATCAATGTGGGGAAGCTCTGCAATCAGGCCTGCCAGCATTGCCACGTCGCCGCAGGGCCGAAGCGGACTGAGATCATGTCAGGCCAAACGGCAAATCGAATCATCGAACTGCTGGCGGTAACTCCTGAGGTCCACACGGTGGACATCACAGGCGGCGCTCCCGAATTAAACTCGAACTTCCGCCGATTGGTGTGCGCGGCGGGCCAGCTTGGGCAACATGTCATCGACCGTTGCAATTTGACAGTCTTGTTTGAGCCGGGACAAAACGATCTCGGGGACTTTCTCGCGAAGAACGAAATCGAGATCGTCGCGAGTTTGCCCTGCTATACGCGCGAGAACGTCGATAAGCAGCGCGGGCGCGGCGTCTTTGAACTGAGCATTGCCGCTCTTCGCAAGTTGAATGACCTCGGCTATGGGCGGGATCCGAAACTGGCGCTGCATTTGATGTTCAATCCGGGGGCCGCCTCGCTGCCTCCTCCTCAACCGGCGCTGGAAGCCGAGTACAAACTGCGATTGCGTGAGGATTTCGGGATCCTTTTCAACCGATTGCTCGCGCTCACCAATATGCCGATCCAACGCTTCGCGGATTTTCTGCACCAGAGCGGCCGCGCCGAAGCGTATCAGAAGCTGCTGATCGACAACTTTAATGCGGGCACGGTCGAACACCTGATGTGCCGCTCGCTGATAAGCGTAAGTTGGGACGGCAAGTTGTACGATTGCGATTTCAATCAGATGTTAGAAATTCCGGCAGCCGGCGGGAAAAGCATCTGGGATGTGGACTCGTTTTCCGTGCCAGCGGGTCAGGCTATTTCGACTGCCGATCATTGCTTTGGCTGCACGGCAGGCGCAGGGTCGAGTTGCGGGGGCGCGCTGGAGTAGCAAATCGCTTTCACGGCCAGCTTTGTCTTTCAACATGCCGCCGGAGAACCGGTGACGCCCCTGTTAAATTTTCTTTCTCTCGCCCCCTCAGCCGCTTAGCTTGAAAACCCACGCCCGCTCGAACGCCCCCTCCTTATCCTGCGAAGAGGTTTGAAACTCATGACCGCCCAAACATCTCCTCGCTCCCGCGCCGATGTCAATCGCGCCAATAGCCAGCATTCAACCGGACCTACCTCATCGATCGGAAAAGCGCGGTCGGCGCAAAACTCTTTCAAGCATGGCCTCTATTCGAAGCAGTTGATCCTCCCGGGCGAAGACCCGGCCGAATTCGACGAGCTACGCGCCGGTCTCCGCAGCGAGCACCAGCCCGCCAATACCACCGAAGAGATCCTGGTCGATGAACTCGCCCCAAGCGCACAGGCCGCGACCCGCGCCGTCAATAAAAAGCAGCGCTTCGGCGGACTTAGGCGCGGGTCGCGAGTCCGTTGTGCGCAATTAAGAGAAGCTTCTGGCGCATGCGCCGCTTCCGCGAATTCGAAACCCGCGCCTTCCAACCCGAAAACCTGGACGACTGGAACACTAACGGCTTGATGACTCTCATCCAGCGCTCCATGGCTTCCGCCGAGCGCACTTTCCACAAATCTCTTACCGCTTTGTCAAAACTCCAAAGTACGCGTGGCTTCGTTCCGCAAAAAACCGTTGAAGAACAAGCCACGGTCCAAGAATCTGGCTTCGTTCCCTCAAAACCGCCCGAGGAAGCCGCCGAACCACCCGCACCGGCTGGCTTCGTTCCGCAAAAAACGGCCGCTGAGCTGGCAGCCTTCGAATATATGGGCTACTTCCCCGAGGATCACGACGAGTATGTCGAATCGATCGTCAATTCGCGCCTTCATGCCCGGCACAATACCGAAACCGCCTCCTGAAAAAGCAGGCGTGCGCAGCGCGTTTGCGAAGCACATAAAGGCTCGCCCCTAAGGAACTGAAGCAAGCATTCGAGCAGGCCAACCCAAACCTGAGCGCTCCCGACATCACGGTCCAACTGCGCGGCAAATACCTCAGCGCCGTTGAACTCTGCATGACGAAAGGCGAGCAGCCCGCTCCGATCGCCTGCTCCAATATCCCGGACACCAGCGCCGGAACGTTCGTGGTGCCGCCGGTTCGCTCATACAAAGCGGTCCATCCGCACTCATCACGTATGCTGAGGCTCGGCAACCCTATGCTGAGCTTGTTAGCGATACGATCAGTTACTGTTTTGATTACTGTCGGATTCAAACGCCGGAGCGCTTGACGAGCGAAGAGTCCTAATATCCCGCATTGGTGATTGGCCGAAGAAACGGCTGTATTCGCGATTGAATTGACTGGCGCTTTCGTATCCGACCTCAAAGGCCGCACCGGCCGCGTCCAGACCTTCCGTTAGCATGCGTCCCCGCGCTGCCTGTAACCGAAGCTGTTTCTGGTACTGAAGAGGACTCATGGCGGTCAGTACCCGAAAACGATGATGCAGTGTCGACACACCCATACCTGCGAGTCGTGCGAGATCCTGCACCCGTAGCGGCTTCGCATAGTTCGCCCTGATCCACGTGATTGCTTTTGCCGTCCGGTGACTCTGATCGCCGATTGTTGCAATCGCTCGAAGGCGGGTTCCCTCGGCTCCCCGTAGGATTCGGTAGATGATCTCGCGTTGAATCAGGCCACTGAGAAACGGAATGTCGCTTGGGTTGTGTAGCAGGTCCATGAGCCGGCAGCAGGCGCTGAGGAATTCCACCGTGGCTTCACCGGTCGCCATGGCCGGGCTGTCAGACGGCGGCTCAGCTACCTGAATTTCCTCTCGGCCGAGAAGCTCTCGGATCGCGGCCATTTCGAGTTTGAGCGACATTGCGAGACAGGGGACGTCTTCTGTTGCCTCGATCACCTGGCTCATGATCGGCAAATCGACCGACGTCAGCAGGTATCGTGATTCATCGTAGATGAAAGTGGTCCGGCCCAGATCTACCCGCTTTCGCCCTTGGGCGATGACGGTCACGCTCGGCTCGTAGGTCATTGCGCACCGGGCGGTCGGGGCGGTCCGTCTGTGGATCGTCAGGCCGGGGATGTCCGTTCTCCGATTCTCCGCGAGCCCAATAAACGAGGCAATCCTGCGCGCCAGCTCAGCCCGCCATTCGGGTGCCTGATACCGCAGCAGAGACAGCTCTTTACTGTGTTTAGCCAAGGTGCCGTTTCGCTCCCCTCCACCTTTACGATAGCTGCTGAAATTGTTTGCGTGACCAATTCCGACGATCGCCAACAGGAATAGGCAATCAATCGGCAGGATCAGGATACCGCTTCCACGCCGTTCAATTCTAGCTTGGAGATGAGAGCACTGGCTCCGAAGGAGAAACAATGCAGAAGCGCAAACTTGGAAAGAGCGATTTGGAAGTGTCGGCCCTCGGGCTCGGCTGCATGGGAATGAGCTTTTCTTACGGGCCGCCCAAAGACAAGCAGGAGATGACCTCTCTTCTCCGGGCAGCCGTTGAACGCGGCATTACGTTCTTTGACACCGCTGAGGTCTACGGGCCGTTCTTAAACGAAGAGCTGTTGGGCGAAGCGCTTGACCCGTTCCGGGAGAAAGTGGCGATTGCTACGAAGTTCGGATTCGACCTGGGTCCTGATTCCGATCCCCGCGGAATGAAGGGTGTGCCGGGACTGAATAGCCGGCCCGAGCGCATCAAGGAGGCTGTCGAAGGCTCGCTCAAGCGACTCAGAATCGAGACGATCGACCTGCTGTATCAGCACCGGGTCGACCCGGGCGTGCCGATCGAAGACGTCGCAGGAGCGGTTAAGGAGCTGATTCAGCAGGGTAAGGTCAAGCACTTCGGCCTTTCGGAAGCAGGCGTACAGACCATCCGTCGCGCACACGCGGTTCAGCCGCTTACTGCTCTACAAAGCGAATATTCGCTGTGGACGAGGACTCCTGAGAAGGAGGTGATACCGGCGCTCGAAGAACTGGGCATTGGCCTCGTCCCTTACAGCCCACTCGGCAAGGGCTTTCTCACGGGCAAGATCGATGAAAACGCGAAGTTCGACAGCTCGGACTTCCGCAGCACCCTGCCTCGCTTTACGCCCGACGCTCTAAAGGCGAATCAGGCTCTGATTGATCTACTCGCCAGCATCGCAGAACGAAAGAAGGCGACACCTGCTCAGATTGCGCTCGCCTGGCTGTTGGCTCAGAAGCCGTGGATTGTTCCGATCCCGGGGACCACAAAACTGCATCGCTTGGACGAAAACATCGGGGCAGTCTCAATCGAACTCACTCCCGACGATCTGCGCGACATCAATGAAGCCGCCTCCAAGATCGTGGTGCAAGGAGCTCGCTACCCCGAAAAGCTGGAGAAAATGACCGGCCGCTGATCGGTGAACGTATAGCGGGATGCCTGGTAACGGCCCTGTTGAATTTTCTTTCCCCAACGCCCTCAATCGCCTAGCCGAAAAATCCGCGCCCGCGCGAACGACCCCTCCTTATCCTGCGGACAGGTTTGAAGCTCATGACCGCCCAAATATCTCCTCGCTCCCGCGCCGATGTCAATCGCGCCAATAGCCAGCATTCAACCGGACCTACCTCATCGATCGGAAAAGCGCGGTCGGCGCAAAACTCTTTCAAGCATGGCCTCTATTCGAAGCAGTTGATCCTGCCGGGCGAAGACCCGGCCGACTTCGACGAACTCCGCGCCGGCCTCCGCAGCGAGCACCAGCCCGCCAACACTACCGAGGAAATCCTCCTGGTCGATGAACTGGCCCCAAGCGCACAGGCCGCGACCCGCGCCGTCAATAAAAAGCAGCGCTTCGGCGGACTTAGGCGCGGGTCGCGAGTCCGTTGTGCGCAATTAAGAGAAGCTTTTGGCGCATGCGCCGCTCCCGCGAAATGGAAGCCCGCGCCTTTCAACCCGAAAACCTGGACGACTGAAACACTAACGGCTTAATGACTCTCATCCAGCGCTCCATGGCCTCTGCCGAACGCAGCTTTCACAAATCTCTTACCGCTTTGTCAAAACTCCAAAATGCGCGTGGCTTCGTTCCTCAAAAAACCGTTAAGAGCAAACACGGTCCAAGCATCTGGCTTCGTTCCCTCAAAACCGCCCGAGGAAGCCGCCGAACAACCGCACCGGCTGGCTTCGTTCCGCAAAAAACGGTCGTTGAGCTGGCAGCCTTCGAATATATGGGCTACTTCCCCGAGAATCACGCCGCGTATGTCGAATCGCTCGTCAATTCGTGACTTCATGCCCGGCATAACACCGAACCGTCGCCGGAATGAACCGCTCGAGGGCGGGTTTCAACCCGCGCGGGACTTCAAGTCCCGCTCCATCTCTTTGAAAATTGAATATTCCCCGACTTCGCAAGCGCCCTTCGGGTGGCGCGGCCACTCTGGCCGCCGCGCCCCGACATCGGGGCGCTTTAGAGCAGCCTTTCGGTTGAGTATACGGCTGGCGGAGCGCTATGGCCAGTACACTGCAGCACGCCCAGGTAGGCGCTCCACGGACCGACCGCATCGCGATACTGGTGAGCCATTACGCGGGATAGTTGATGCAAATGGGTCAAGTCGTGAACGGCCCACGTCGCCAGAAGTTCCGAGAGCGTTACCACCCCAAGCGCTTGATGCCTTCCTCGCCGCCCCAAGTCTTCCGGCTGTATATTCAGTGCTTCGAGTACAGCTAAATTGTCCACCCGAAGTCGAGCGAAATCGTCCAAGAGCTGCTCCAGCGACTTGTTTTGACTCTCTTTAAGCTGCGCAAAGCGGTCGAAAGGATCAAAGGGCCGCGCTTCGCCGTTCGTCAGGATGATCCGCACCCGCTGCATCCAGTCGGTGCACTCCCCGACGATCAGATGGCCCACAATATCGAACGCGCTCCAGGTATCTTTTCCTTCGTTACAGCGCACCCAGGTGTCGGGCAACCCGCGCAACAGAGCATTTAAGCTCGCGGGAGTGCGGGTGAGAACTGCAATGATCTCGGTCAGGCTGAATTCTGTCAAGCTTGCCATGCCTACCGAGATGCGTGGCCCGGCGTTTTGGACTCAAGCGAGGCCGCCGGCCAGCAAATTTTTCGCGACAAAAATTGTCATTGCCCGATGTCGAGAATCCTCCTCGTGTTTCGACTCCCCTGTGAGCGCCGAAACTGGCGCGAATATAAAAAAGGAGCGGAAGAACATGAAATACATCTTGATGATGAACGTCACGAAACCGGGTGTTGACACGTATCGCGCGTGGTCTGAGAAGGACGTTCAGGCACATATGTCAAAGTTGCACGCCATTAACAAAGAACTGACCGAGTCCGGGGAATTTGTGGCGACCGAAGGCTTGGCGTTCCCTGAGCAGGCCAAAGTAGTGCACGCCGGCAAAGATGGGCGGCCGGTTACGGACGGGGTGTTTCCGGAATCGAAGGAATTTCTTGCCGGCTATTGGATCGTGGATGTGGAGAATCCGGAGCGCGCCTATGAAATCGCCGCGCGGATATCAGCTGCGCCGGGTCCCAATGGAATACCAACAGACATGCCGATCGAAGTGCGGCAGATCATGACTTCGAGACCGACAGAACTACCGTGAGCCGCCACAGCGTACTGTCCTCGTACCTTAATCGCGCAAATGAAGGATAGAAGACATGAAATATATTCTGATGATGAACACTATGAGGGGCGGCCAAGGCGTTCCTAATTGGCCAAGGAAGGACCTGCAGGCGCATATCGCGTTTATGCAGAGCTTAAACAAGGAACTGCGGGAATCTGGCGAGTTCGTATTTGCCGAAGGTTTGTCGTTTCCAGGTCAAGCCAAGCTCGTGCGGGCGGGCGCGGATGGGATGCCGGTCACGGACGGCGTGTTTCCAGAAAGCAAGGAATTTCTGGCGGGCTTCTGGATCGTCGATGTCAGCACCCCGGAGCGGGCCTATGCACTCGCCGCACGAATTTCAGCGGCCCCGGGTCCCGAAGGCGCGCCTTTGAATATGCCGATCGAAGTACGCCCAGTGCCGAGCGGCCCGCCTCCCGAAATGCTTTGATAAGAACTGCTCATGACCAGGAGCTCCGGGGAGATCGCTTTCGAGCACCTGTTGCGTGAACTCGCGCCACAGGTGCTCGGCTCAGTGATTCGGCGCTTCCACGACTTCGCCGCTGCCGAGGATGCTGTTCAGGAAGCGATGTTGGCTGCACTCATGCAATGGCCACGTCAAGGCGTTCCGGAAAATCCCCTCGGTTGGTTGATCCAGGTCGCGGCGCGCCGAATGGCGGATTACCTGCGTAGCGAAGGGGCCCGGCGCAGACGGGAAGCGCAGGTGGCCACACAGCCGGAAAGTGTCGCGCTTGCCCCGGAGATCGCAGAGCAGACCGAACAGGATGACACGCTGACACTGTTCTTCATGTGTTGTCATCCTTCGCTGACTCCCTCATCCGCAATTGCCCTTACGTTGCGGGCTGTAGGCGGATTGACCACCGCCGAAATCGCCAGCGCGTTTCTCGTCCCGGAGGCCACCATGGCCCAGCGGATCAGCCGAGCCAAGCACAGTATCAAGGCTTCGGGCGTGCTATTCCAATTACCGGACAGCAAAGAGCGCGTCCAAAGGCTCCGCACCGTGCTGCACGTGCTGTATCTGATTTTCAACGAGGGATACACCACTAGCGCCGGGCCTAATCTGCAGCGGCTCGAGCTATCGAGCGAAGCAATCCGTCTGACGCGATCTGTTTACGCTTTATTGGCGGAAAATCCGGAAGTCGCGGGTTTGCTCTCGCTCATGTTGTTAACAGATGCGCGGCGGCACGCGCGTACCGGACAGGATGGCGAACTGATTCCGTTAATGAAACAGGATCGAAGGCTGTGGGATCGGGCGCAGATTTCTGAGGGCGTCGCGCTGCTCACCGGAGCCCTTTCTGCAGGCTCGATCGGTGTCTACCAGCTGCAAGCTGCAATTGCCGCTGTGCACGACGAAGCCCCCCAAGCAGAGGAGACCGATTGGCCGCAGATCTTAGCGCTTTACGAGCTTCTGAAGCGGATGTCCGACAATCCGATGGTTGTTCTCAATTACTCTATTGCACTAGCCATGGTGCACGGCGCATCGAAAGGACTTGAATTGCTCAGCGGGCTCGATTCCGATCCGCGCATTGCAGGCCACTATCGGCTGGACGCCGTTCGTGCCCACCTGCTGGAAATGACGGGCGACCATCAAACCGCAACCGAACACTACCGGCTTGCTGCCGGCCGGACAACGGTTACGCCGGAACGGGACTACCTCTTGAGACAAGCGGCACGACTGGCCCACAGCACACGGAATGTAGCCGAGAGAGGAAACGGGCAGCCTTTGTTTGAGTCCAAATAGAAGGACGTGGAATGAATCGAAAAGTACTTGGAATTGTGGTGGGTGTAGCCGCCTGCTTAGGCTGGGATCTGATGAAGCGCATTTCTACGCGGCATAACCGGGGTATCGCGAAAGGGAAGCGATTCGTCATCTTGGGCGGTGGATTCGCTGGGGTCGAAGCGAGCCGCGAGCTCGAGCGGCTGCTGCCTGGATTGGATAACGGCGAAATCGTACTCGTCAATCAGAACGAATTTCTCCTCTTCACGCCGATGCTTACCGAAGCTGTGGGCGGAGATGTCCAGCCACACCACATTGTTGTTCCGCTCAAGCCCTATGTTCGGCGCACAAAAATTGTGGTCGGGCAAGTCGAAAATGTCGACTTGAAGAATCGCACGGTTTCGGTGGGCGGTCTCGAACGGCAAATGCTTCGCGCGGACCAGCTGGTGATTTCTCTGGGCGCCAGCTCGAACTTTCATCATGTGCCTGGCGTGGAGCAGAGTGCCATTCAAATGAAGACCCTCGAAGATGCCAACCGCGTTCGCGAAGGCGCGCTGGCGCTGGTAAAAGCCGCGGCACGCGAGTCCGATCCGGCGGAAAGAGACGCCATGCTGACCTTTCTGGTCGCGGGAGGCGGGTACACCGGTGTTGAGACTATCGCTTCATTGAACGAGATGGTGCGCGAGACCGCCGCTCGCTACGAAAGCCTCGCAGGAGCCCAGATCCGGACGATGATCGTCGAGCCGCTCGAAAGGCTTATGTCCGAGGTGACAGAAGATTTGGCCGCCTACTCGCAAAAGCAATTGGAAGCTGCTGGCATACGCGTCCTGCTCAAGACCGCGGTACGAAGCGCGCAAGGCGATTTGATCGAACTCACGAACGGCGAGAAGATTCGGGCACGTACGTTTATTTGGTCAGCCGGGGTCGAAGCCAATAAACTCGTGGGCGAATTGGATGCTCCGAAGGGCAAGAGCAAGGGTCTCAAAGTCACCGCGGAGCTCGGGCTCAAAGAGTTCGAGGGTGTCTGGGCCATAGGTGACTGCGCTGAAGTGCCCCGGCCGGATGGCAAGGGCAACTACGGCGCGACCGCGCAGAACGCAACGCGAGAAGGCAAGCAGGCCGCGCGAAATATCGTGAAGCTGCTGCGTAATCAGCCATTGCAACCTTTCCGCTACACGCCCATCGGAGAACTCGCGCTGGTCGGACGACGCCGGGGCGTGGCGCGCATCTATAACCAAAATTTCTGCGGCTTCACGGCTTATGTTCTGTGGCGCATGGTTTACTTTGCGAAGTTGCCATCCATGACTCAACGGATCCGGGTTCTTTCGGATTGGTTTCTCGATGCGGTGCTGGGACCTACCGCCAAATTCCACTATCTTTCAGTTCCATCGCGAGAAAAAGTTACCATCGCTCAAGGAAATGCAGCATCAGCGTGAAAGAGGATCGACCATCCGTTCGATGATCACTGATTCTAGAGCACGGCAGACCTGAGAATCTGCGATACTCTGGCGGCATCTGCTGGATTGCGCTCCGCTCCTCGCCTCTGATAAATTTCGACATGGCCAAATATTGGGTGTGCCAAGGAGCTAGATGATGTTTCGCTTCGCCCGCGATCTTATAAAGCCGTATCGCGGCACGCTCATTATCGTTCTCGCGGCGATGCTGGTCGAGACGGTGATGAGCCTGGCCACTCCATGGCCCTTGAAGATTATCCTGGACAACGTTATCGGAAGCCACAGGCTGTCTCCTTGGCTTCACCGCTTGCTCGGGCCGCTGTTGGAGAGCGGGCACAAGCTACACGTGGCGGCTATCGCGGCACTTGCGTTTGTGCTGATCGCAGTCTTGAGCGCCTTTGCTTCCTACATAGATAATTACTACACCGAGAGCGTTGGCCAGTGGGTAGCTCACGATTTGCGCATGCGTACCTATCACCACCTTCAGCGATTGTCGCTTGGCTATTACAACACTCACCAGATCGGGACAATTCTGAGCACCATGACCTCTGACATTCAGACGATTCAGGGATTTGCCTCGTCATCGACACTGGGCATCCTGGTTGACCTGCTGACTATTATCTGCATGCTTGGTCTGATGTTCTGGCTGAATTGGGATTTTACTCTTATAGCGGTCGCGGTCACTCCGTTCCTGCTGTTTTTCGTCTCAAAATTCAAGAAGGCGGTGAAGAAGGCAACTCATGAGGTCCGGCGGGAGCAGAGTGAGATCGTTGCAGTCGTTCAGCAGGGCTTGGAGTCCATGCAGGTGGTAAAGGCTTTCGGCCGGGAGGAGACTGAACAAGAATTGCTAAAAGAGGTCAGTCATGCGACCGTGAGTGCGGCGCTCAAGGCGCGAAGTGTGAAATCCTTGCTCTCTCCCGTGGTCACAATCACGGTTGCTGCCTGTACCGCCATAGTGCTGTGGCGCGGGGCGGCGCTCATCCTCTCAGGAGCCATGACGATCGGAGCGCTCACGGTGTATCTCGCCTATCTCAGCAAGTTTTTCAAGCCGGTAAAGGACCTTGCAACCATGACGAACGCTATCGCGCAGGCAAGTGTGGGAGCCGAGCGCATACGCGGAATCCTCGACACCGATTCCATTATTCCGGAGCGCCCAGACGGGCTTGAACCTGCTGCATTTACAGGTGAAATCGAATTTGAGCATGTAGCCTTCGGGTATGATTCGAGTACCCAGGTTCTGCAGGACGTCAGTTTCAAGATCAAGCCAGGCCAGTTTGTAGGCATAGTTGGGCCCACCGGCAGCGGTAAATCGACGGTTGTCAGCCTAATACCGAGATTTTATGATGCTCAGGCGGGTAGCGTCAGGATTGACGGTAAGAATGTCCGGGACTTCAAGCTGAAGCCGTTGCGGGACCAAATCGGATACGTTTTACAAGATACCGTGCTGTTTCGCGGCACGATCGCGGAAAACATTGCATTTGGCCGTCCGGATGCGTCCAGGGAAGAAATCATCGCAGCAGCGCAACTCGCAAATGCGGATGAATTCATTTCGCACATGCCGCAGGGGTACGACACCATGGTCGGGGAGCGCGGCGCAACCCTCTCCGGAGGCCAGCGGCAACGGATAGGAATCGCCCGTGTGATGGTCCGTAACAGTCCGATCCTGCTGCTTGACGAGCCGACCGCCGCCCTCGACAGCGAATCAGAAAAATCGGTCATCGGGGCTCTCGAGCGATTGATGAAGGGCCGGACCGTAATCACAATAGCCCATCGGCTCAGCACGATTCGTGATGCCGACCAGATCATCGTGATCAGTGGCGGAATAGTAGCAGAGAGCGGCACGCACGATGATTTGATGGCTCTCGACCGGATTTACGCCGAGCTCCATCGAACTCAGTTTGAAACCACTTCGGCTAAGACCGCACCCGCGGTTGAAGCGATTCTCAGCCCAGGCCCTGCCTTATGATTCTTATGACCTCACGCTCTCGAAGGGAGTCAACATGTCCCGTTCCGTAATTGTTTTGCCCGACGATTCGGCTCAACCGATTGTCGATGCCATTAACCAGGCATCGCGCTCGCTGCGGATTAAGATGTTCGTCTTTTCCGATCCCGCTCTTCTGCAAGCGGTCGTTGCTGCGCACAAACGTGGCGTGAAGGTTCGCATCATGCTCAATCCCACGCGGCGCAGTGGTGAAAAGGAGAATGATGAGTCGCGGCAGTTGTTGAGTTTCGAAGGCGTCGAGGTGATCGACAGCAATCCTGCCTTCGACCTCACTCACGAGAAGTCAATGGTAGTGGATGACAAAACCGCGTATGTGAAGTCACTCAACTGGCAAACCAAGAACCTGACCGAAACGCGAGATTACGCCGTTGTTACCTCACATAAACACGAAGTCGAAGAGGTCATCGAGTGTTTCGAAGCAGATTGGGGCCGCAAAGACTTCACTTCTGGCGAGCATTCGCACTTGATCTGGTGCATTGGCAACGGCAGGCAACGGCTCGCCCAGTTCATCGATGACGCCAAGCACTCCTTGTGGTTGCAGAATGAGCGCTACCAGGACCCAATCATCATCGAGCATCTCGTGAGAGCAAACCGGCGTGGCGTGAAGGTGCATGTCATGGCACGTCCTCCTCACAAACTGAAGAAGGAGAAGCTCATCGAGGGAGTCGGCGGCCTGCGCATTCTAGAGGATGTAGGTATCAAGATCCACAAGCTTAAAGAGGTCAAACTTCACGCAAAGCTGCTCTTTGCCGATGGGGTGCGAGCGATTGTGGGTTCCATCAACCTGGCGCCTGGCAGCTTCGATAGCCGGCGCGAGTTGGCCATAGAAGTGCGGGACGACCACATAATCGACCGTCTACACGGTGTTGTACATCATGATTGGGAAAACTCGCGGCCGCTGGACCTCACCGACGAGGGGCTACTCGCCGAATTGGAAGGGTACGACGAGAATGTTGGGGAAGACCTGGCGATCAAGGCTCGTAAGTCGAAAAAGAAGAGGGCATGATCACTTCAAGCCGTGCCTCTGGTTACCATCGCTCAGCTTCAATATAGTTACTTCTTCAACACCGCGATCTGCCCGGCGTGATAGGCCGAGTGTTGAATCACACCATGCAGCAGCTGATACAAGGTCTGTTCCTCTATGGCAGGCGCTCGCTCGTCTAACCGCTCATCGGAAAGCTTCAAGATCGCCTGCCCAAGAGCATTGATCTCAGATTCAAGCGCCCATTTCGCTTCTTCCCAGTCACCCCTTATCGCCGGCCAGTCCTCTGCACTGTCAGGCTCACGGATCTCTGTCGCAACCAGGCGTTCTCGCGCGATCCTTAGCCATGCCGTCATATGCAGCACCAGCTCCCAGATCGTATGCGCGTCCTGCAACGTCTGCCGCCGTGCCCGCTCTTCATCTACATCGCTAACGAGTTTCTTTATCGAAGGACCCAGCCAGGACGGACCCTCATAAACACGCCGAAGCTGATCTGCAATGCGTTCGGTTTCGATGATGTTCTGCTGAATCGGCATAGTCGCTTTAAGCTTCACATAGCCGCGCTACGCTTGGCATCATCTACTCCAATCCGCGAGCTTGATACGGTTAACGGTTGAGTTAACTGTTCTTGACTTCGACCCTCGCCCACGCTTACAATTAACGCGATGGTTAACAGTCAGCAAAAGGTCACAACCATCTTCTCAGCCCTAGCCGATCCCACCCGTCGCCGCATCCTGCAGCGACTTTCTCACGACGGAGAAGGCCCCGTCACTGCGGTAGCTAAGCCGTTTCGCATCTCGTTGCCGGCCATCTCCAGACATCTTCGTGTACTCGAGAAGGCGCGGCTTATCGACCGCCGGCGGGAGGGACGGGCTCATCTGATCCGCGTTCGCGCAGCCGGGCTCAAGCCGGCTCAGGACTGGATCGCCCAATGCGCGGCAGGCTGGGATTTCAGCTTTGACACGCTCGACGAGTTACTGAAAAGCGAACGGATAAAGGAAAAGAAAGATGAAATCCGAAGTAAAATTAAGCGCTAAGCGCCTCCAAATCACGCGAGTTTTCGATGCTCCCCGCCAGGTCGTGTTTGGCTGGTGGACGCAGGCGGAAAAGTTACAGCAATGGTCCGGCTGCAAAGAGGCACCAACTGTGAGATCGTCATGCACTTCCGCGTGGGCGGTTCTTTCACCCAGAAAATGCAAATCGCCGCGAACGGAGGGGAGTGCGAGTTTTCGTTTAGTGGTACGTACGACGAGATTGTCGAACCGGAAAGGATCGCCTACCACGCAAATTTTGGCCACGCTGTTACCCGAGTCATGGTCGAGTTCTTCGAGCAAGGCAATGGCACAAAATTGGTTCTAACGCACGAGGGATTTCCCGATGAGATGTCCTGCAAGACTGTCTCGCAAGGCACCGCGGAATCCTTTGACAAACTTGACTCTTTGCTGGCCAGCCAGGCTCTGGTAACAAGCCGCTGATCGGGATGGATTGCGAATGAATTTCCCACGCATCGCTCTCGCCGCGCTAGCCGCCTTCGGGGCGTACTTTGCCCTGGGCTTCCTCGCCTTTGCTCTGTTTCCGCTTGCAAGTGAGTTCCGGAAATACCCCGCAGTGTACCGGTCCCAGAAGGAATAAAGGCCGTTATGCTGCTCGGAATGGCCGCCAAGTTCGTCGCGATGCTGGTGCTTGCCGTGATTTACGCAATGCTATACCGCGGCGGCTTCGGCCTCGCGGATGGCGCGCGTTTCGGTGCCCTGATCGGAGTCTTTTCCATCTGCGCTTTGCCGTTCACAACTATGTCAACCTGAACATCGGTCTGAAACTGAGCCTCGAGCAGGCGGCAGCCTACCTCGTTGAGTGGACTCTGACGGGCATAGTGATCGGCCTGATCTACCGGCCCTCGTTATCCTGACGCTGTATGCGCCTTCCGGGCCTTACCGGCCCTCCGCCTGGCCGCGCTTCTCCCGCTTCCATAGCAGGCATTTCTGCCTCCATCTCTTGTGAAGCAGGCGCTTCCGCCTCCCGAAGCCGGTCACGAGAATGGACCTTCATAAACACGCCTGAGCTGATCTGCAATGCGTTCCGTTTCGATAATGTCTTGCTTACTCGCCATAGTCGCTTCAGCTTCACACAGCCCGGCTTCGCGGCGATCCAGATCACCTGTCGATCTTGAAAACTTGCCATTCTGTCGATGCTGTGTAACGCTACGTAAACTGAGCTGTGCGCTTCGGATTCAAACTTGGCGGGCCTAATGGACGCGGAAAACATCTACAGGAGTAAAAGGAAAAAATTATCTCGTTGACCACCTTCACCCTCTTTCACGTAGTGCTGAGCTTAATCGGGATCGGTTCGGGCTTTATCGTCTTGTTCGGGCTGCTTACTTCGAAAAGGCTCGATCGCTGGACTGCTCTCTTTCTTACCACCACGGTGGCCACCAGCGTCACGGGCTTCCTCTTTCCTTTTCATCGCTTCTTGCCTTCACATGCGGTCGGCATTCTGTCACTGATCGTCCTGGCGTTAGCGATTATCGCGCGTTATCGTTATCGCCTTGCGGGCGGCTGGTGCAAGACTTACGTCATCACCGCCCTGATTGCGCTCTATTTCAACGTCTTTGTCTTGATCGCGCAGCTCTTCCAAAAGGCGCCGGCGCTCAAGGCTCTTGCACCCACGCAATCGGAACCGCCCTTCCTAATCACTCAGCTCGTCGTGCTTGTACTGTTCGTTGTGCTTGTCATTCGAGCGGCAGTCAGGTTCCGCAACCAGCCGCTCACCGCGACCTGACTCGACCGTTCCTTACTAGGCCCGTTATCCTGAAGCTATATGCGCTTCGCGGGCCTCTTGCCGGCCCTCTACCTGGCGTCGCTTTCTTCTCTTGTGGGGCAGGCGCTTCCGCTTGCCAGTTCGTCCCCTCCTCCGCCCTGCTCTTCCGGCGCCCGCTCTTTCCTCCCATGCGAGCTGAGCTTCGAAGTAGGCCGCATCGAAGGTTCAGAGTTTCGCGATCTTCTGCGCGTCGAATTTCGTTCGCCCTCCCACAAAACCTATTTGATGCACTCCTATGCCGACGGTCCTTTAAAGGTCCGCTTCAGCCCCACCGAGGCCGGCACTTGGACCTATCATGTCCTGAGCGATATCAATCGCTACAACGACCAGGAATCCACCTTTTCGGTGGCCGATAGCGGCCTGCCCGGCATGGTTAACGTCGCCAATCTGCGCCACTGGCGGACAACCGACAAGAAGCCCCATCTCTGGTTATCCGCCGCCGCTCCCTTCCTGTCCATCAGCCAATCCGAATGGGAAAGCTGGCTCGATGCCCGCAAGCACGATGGATTTACCCATATTCGCGGCCCGCTCCTCACTGACTCGCAACCCCAAAAGCCGTTCGATGGGATCGGTCGTCCGAACGCCGCCTATTTCGCGGCCTTGGATAGTCGCTTGCTCGCCGCAATTTCGCGCGGCTTTACGCTCGACTTGCTGCTCGCCGATACATCCTTCCTCTCGAGCGGTCTCCTCGCAAATTTCGAGCTGCACGAGCCCGTAATCGAATATCTCGCCGGGCGCTATGGCGGTCTGAACATCACCTGGCAAGGCATCGAGCATTTCGAAAACGTTCCCGAGTCCCGCGCTCTGTTGAAAGATCTTGCTTCTCTGCTGCAGAAGTACGACGGCTTCAATCATCCCCGCTCGACCGACGCCCGCAACTCTTCCTTTCCCTTGCTGCCTGACGGTTGGATGAGCTTTCTGATCGAGGCCTCGCCCGACCCGCAGTTGGGCGCCGTTGAGCACCAGTTCACCGAGCAGCCTGAGATCCACGTCATCGACACCGCCGACCCGGACGCCTTCCGTCATCAGCTCTGGAATTGCACCACGAATGGCCAGTACCCGAGCGTCTCCTACCAGAGTTTGCGGAACGAAGCCAACGTGAAGGCAGTTCAGATCTGGGTCCGCATTCTCGCCGGCACCAGGCACTGGGAGCTCGAGCCTTACTTTGATGTCGCTGGCGCTCGTGCCGTCGGGCTCAATGAAGTCGAATACCTCGCCTACGCCCAAAATCCCGGCATCGTCGAAATCAATCTGCCTAAACACAAGTACAATCCGCTCTGGGTCAACCCGTCGACGGGCGAAGAAATCGACCTGAAAGATTACAAAGGCCTGGTCTTCAGCCGCGCAACCCCCGACAATTCACGCGATTGGATCCTGCAGGTTCCGCGGGAAGGCAAGAAGGAATCAATGCTGAAATCCTACTACTTCGAATCTGAAGATCCGCCAGTTCAAGAAGTTGAAAGTGATGCTTCAAAAATTCCCTTGGAAATCTCTGAGCCGCATGCAGGTCTTATACAGACTTCGATGCCGGCCTTGTTCGCCACAAAGATTACCCGGGCTAATCGGGCGACCCGCCACATGCAGTTTGCCTGGTGGGGAGAGGTGATAACCGGCGGACAGGGTATGCGGCTTCTGGGACTCGGCGCGTCCGGTACCTTCCCGATCCCTCACGATCTCCTCAGACAGCCCGGCCAGACCCTTAGCGTCCGCCTCCTCGCCATCAACGCCAACGGGAAAGCCTACGAGCTGGACCGCGTCTACGAGCTCGCTCCGTGACCGTTCTTGCCCTGGATACCGCTTCGAACCTCGCCAGTGTAGCCATTCGCCTGGGCGGTCAAACCATTGCTGAGCTTACACTCGAGTCAAATGAGGGCTTCTCGCACTTGATCTTTGACGTGATCGAAAAATGCAAAAACGAAGCCAACCTCGATTTGCGGCAGATCGACTGCTTCGCTGCAGCCAGCGGACCGGGCTCGTTTACCGGCGTCCGGGTGGGACTAACCGCAGTCAAAGGCCTTGCAGAATCAATGAGAAAGCCGGTTATTGGCGTCTCCAATTTGAGGGCTTTGAGTTCGTTTGGTAGAAATGGTTCTCGGCTCCGGGCCGTTGCCCTCGATGCTCGGCGCGCCCAGGTTTACGGGGCTGTCTACGACTCCGGCCTGCGGCCAGTACTGCCGGAGACTGTTCAAACCCTGGAAGCATGGCTGGCGAAACTCGATCCGGCGGCAGACTACGAGTTCATCTCGCCCGCCGCTTTTGGCTTGGACCGGACTCCGTTCGCACAGATGCCGTTTATCCAACCGCCAACGGCCTTAGCCAGCGCGGTCGCACTGTGCGCCGAGCTGGACGCGGCCCAAGGCAAATGGCTCGACCCTGCTGCGCTGGACGCCAATTACGTCCGCCGCGCTGACGCCGAGCTGTTCTGGAAAGATCGCTAAAACGCCGGCCGTGCGAAGAGCGTCCGTGCCTGGTTCAGACAAAACCAGCTCAGGAACCCGTTCAGCACAACCAGCGCGGCAAATGCATAGGCGATGGCCTGCCTGGATTCGGCCGGAAAGTCGCGCTTCCAGATTCGATAGCCAGTACCCGCAGCCACAAACCCAAACGCCCACTCATGCAACACGAACGCGAGAGCCACGCAGATGGCCAGGATTGCCAGCCGGTGTTGCCGTCCTAAGGCGTTCATGGCCGCCCCGCCATCGAAGATCGAAACCGGAACCAGGTTGATCAAATTTAGCCAGCCCGCGAATTGAGCTACAGCCAGCCACACGCCCTGGTGCGTCGAGAGGAAGATTGCATAGGCGATCAGGCCGGAGAAAAATCCGAAGAGCGGCCCAGCCAGCGAGATGATGGCCCGCACGCCTACGTCCACGTTCGCGCCGTTCCACTTTACGTACGCTCCCAACCCCGGCAGGAACATCGGCAGCTCTGCTTTGAAACCGAGGCGCCGAACCACAAAGTAATGCCCAAACTCGTGCAGCATCACCGAGCCGGTCAAGCCCACTGCAAACCACCAGCCGAACATGGCCCAGTACAGCCCGACAAAAGCCAGAATGCTAATCAGGAATTTGCCCTTGGTGAGAAGAATCAGGGCAACCGTTTTGAACTTCGCGAGAAAGGCGAGAATTACGCCAAACGGCCCCAGGCGTTTCGTCCAGTTCACCTTGGGTTTTGGTGAAAGTCGCGCGTCAATTCGTTCGATTTCGCGCGCTACGCCTTGCCGTTCCGCCGCGTCGATCGGCAACAGATTCAGGACCGCAACCCAGTGCTCGCGCGCGGCTTGCAGCTGTCCCATTGCCGCCAGCTGACGAGCCCGCAAAGCGAGCTGTTCTACTTGTTCGGTTACCAAGTCCTAGTCTACTGACTATTCGGCAGCGTCTCCCTCGAGATCGGGTAGCTGCCCGACCGGGTGCGCGGCTAGGAAAACAGCCACTACCGATTCCAAACCCTCCTGGTCTTCTTCATCGAACCGGTTCGGGCTGGCACTGTCGACATCCAGGACGCCGGCGACATTGCCCCAATTGAGCAACGGAACCACAATCTCGGACTGAGAAGCCGCGTCGCAGGCGATGTGGCCTGAAAACTTGCTGACATCAGGGACGATGATGGTTCGTCCTTCGGCAGCCGCCGTTCCGCAAACGCCCTTGCCGAACGGCAGGCGAACGCACGCCGGCTTGCCCTGAAATGGCCCGAGCACCAGTTCGTTGCCCTCCCTGATGTAAAAGCCGACCCAGTTCACATCCGGCAGCAGTTGGTACAACAGAGCAGAAGTATTGGCGGCATTTGCGACGAAATTTTCTTCTCCGCCAAGCAGCTGATCGAGCTGCTCGCAAACTTGGCTGTAGAGAGCAGCCTTGGTGCCGGTTGCAGCGGCACGGATTTCAGATGGCATTTTGTAAGTTAGTGTAACTCTCTTCTCATCCGTCTCAAAACGCTTCCGGATCTTACTTCTTTTTGCGCCGGTACGGCTTCTCCAGATAAGCCGCCGCTTCCTTGGCGGGCTCTGAGCCCGGAGCGGTAGATATCGTCATGCGGTAGGCTTCCGCTGCATGTCCCCGATCGCCCATCAGATCGTAAACCTGGCCGAGCCGCAGCCATGCCATTACCGCCGTACTCAGATCGAGCTCGCTCGAATTTCGAGTTGCCAGTTTCAAATCCGCGAGAGATTGATCCAGATCGCCATACCAAAACAATAGATTGCCCCGTGCATACTGCACCCGCTCCAGGGGTAACCGTGCATAGCCCGGTTCCCGTTTGCGCAGTGCGGCCTCAATATCGGCCAGCACCCGCAAGGCAGCCGCCTTGTCCCCAAGATCGCTGTACATCTGAACTTCCTCAAAGCGAAACAGGTAATTGCGCGGAAAAGTGTTCGCCAGTGTTTTCAGAAGAGGAATGGCGTCATCGGGGCGGTGGTCGCGGCGATAAATTGCCGCCAGCAGGATTGCCGAATCGTAGCGACCTCTTACGCCGTGCGCGTAAACAAGTTGCAATTGCCGCACGCCATCTTCTTTATCCCCGTGAAAACCGTCGACCGCGGCTAATATGCGGAGGTAAGCGGGCAGGCAGCCAACCGTATACTCGCTTATTCCGTGAATTAAATGCGCATCCACAAAACTTGGATCGATCTCTAGGATCTGATCGTTCGCCCGCCGCGCCGCCACCGACTCGTGCAGCGCTTGCATCCACGATTTATTCACCAGAAACAGGAAGTTGGCCCGCAACCCATGCGCCACCGCCAGCGAATAAAGCGCGCCAACATCTTTCGGGTTCTGTTGAAGCTGTTTTGCACTGAGGGAAATCGCTCGATCGACAGCATTCATGAACTGAGCTTTATCTTCGGGACTCACTTCCATCCGGGGCCTTCGCAGAAAGGAGTTGCTGCCAGTCACTAACTGGCTCTCTAAAGCTCCGTCGCGAAACATCTCGCGGTAGAGAATCGCCTGGGCGACTGCGTTGTAGAGAGTTGCGTCGCCCGGATGCGCGCGCACCTGCTGCTCGAAAATGGCAAGCGCCTGATCGTATTCGTTGTTGTAGAAATGAGTGAAGCCCGGACCGAGCGGGCGATCTTGACCCAGGACTGCCAGCGCGTATCCAGCCATACAGACGATTAGCCCGAGGCTTCGCATGAGTGTCCCACTAATCTGCAGATCGCCTGCTCCGCAGCTTCCGCGACAACTGAATCCGAGTGACCCGCAAGACGTTCAAGTGCTCCCAAGAGTTCTTTTCGGCCGGAATTTCCGATCGCAAGAACCACATTGCGCAGAAAGCCTGAATACCTTGTCCGCCAGACCGGCGAATGGCGAAAAGCCGCCCTGAACTCTTCTTCGGTAAGCTCCGCCAGCAGCGCAAGAGACGGCGCAAACTCAACCGGCGCGAATGCCTCTTCCATTGTTATTGGGGCTCGGCGGTTCCAGGGGCATACATCCTGGCAGATGTCGCATCCGAACACATGATTCCCAGTAGCGGAGGAAAGCTCGCCCAGGATCGCGCCGCGCTTCTCGATCGTCAAATATGAAATACAGAGAGGGGAATCGATCGACCAGGTCCCATCGTGATTCGGAACGATTGCTTCCGTCGGGCATGCGTCAATGCAGCGCGTGCAGGTACCGCAGCGGTCCGGCGGCGCAGAATCGAAATCAAGCGGTATAGACAAAAGCAGTTCGCCGAGGAAAAACCACGAGCCAGATTGCTGATTGATAAGGCAAGTATTCTTCCCAATCCAGCCGAGTCCGGCGGCTCGCGCGTAAGAGCGTTCGAGCAGCGGCGCAGTATCGACGCAGATACGCGACTCGAACGGTTCGGAATAGCAGCCAGCAATTCGCCCGACTAAGCGCTCGAGATTCTGGCGCATTACATCGTGATAGTCCTGGCCCCAGGCATAACGCGAGATCCATCCTTGCCCGGCATCGAGCGGCTCAATCGAATGTGGATGCGCGGTGTTATAGAGCTTCCCGACACACACCAGGCTTTGCGCCGCGAGCAACAGATTTCGCGGATCGCCACGCAAATCGCCTCGACGGTCGGTTAAGTACTTCATCTCGCCGGCCATCCCATGTGCCCGCCACTCATCGAAGCGCTCCATATCTTCCGAAGGCTCCGCGGCTGCAATCCCTACAAGTTCGAAGCCGCACTCAAAGGCGAGTTGCTTGACGGTCGCGGCGGTGATGCTCGAATTTGGCGTCTGCTACTCTCTGCTTTTATTTTGACCTCACCATTACTCGAACTCGAAAACGTTTTCGTACAACGCGGCAACCTGCTCGCTCTGAAGGGCCTCAGTTTGCGCATTCAAAGCGGCGAGCACGTGGCGATTCTTGGGCCGAACGGCAGCGGCAAGTCAACCTTGATTAAGACGATTACCCGCGAGTGTTACCCGCTGGTCCGTCCCGGTACCACGCTGCGCATTCTGGGTCAGGAGAACTGGAACATCTTCGACCTGCGGGCGCACTTAGGCGTCGTGAGTAATGATCTGATGGCACAATGCACGCGCGACATCACCGGCCGCGAGCTGGTACTCTCCGGCTTCTTTGGCTCCATCGGCATCTGGCCGAATCACCATGTCACGCCCGAGATGGAAGCTTCCGCGCAGAGCGCCATGGAGCAGCTCGAAGCCACACATCTGGCCGGCCGCTGGCTGGACGAGCTTTCGTCTGGCGAAGCGCGGCGCCTGCTCATCGCCCGCGCGCTGATTCACCGTCCTTCCACCCTGCTGCTCGATGAGCCGACGACCAGCCTCGATCTGCCCACCTTACGAGAGGTGCGAAGCCACTTGCGAGCGCTCGCAGCCAGCGGCGTGGGACTGCTGCTCGTGACCCATCACCTGGACGACATCATTCCGGAAATCGAGCGCGTGGTCCTACTGAGAAATGGGGTGGTTCACGCCGACGGACCTAAGCAGGAAGTTCTGACGCCCGAGCACCTCTCGGGCGCCTTCCGAGCTCCCCTCGAGGTGTTCGAACGGGACGGTTTCTACCATGCCTGGTAGAACCGCGAGGGCTAAATCACTGAAACTCAACTAGTTGACGCTTTCGCCTCAGACTGTTCGACTCGCAATAAGCACCATACAACCCCGAATGCGCGCATTTCGCTTTCATCCGTTTTTCAACAACTTAGGCCTTCCTTATACTGGGGCTAGTCAGGGCATAGTCCGTTCTGGCTTTAGGGAGATTAGCGAATTCGTACGGGTTCACAGATCATGCATAAACCAGTCAAGTACTTCGAAAAAGCGGTAACCGTCGGCGCAAACGCCGCATGGCAGGTCTTTGACCGGCTCAATCAGATCCATCAGAACGACTCCTTCATTCCAAAGTGGTCTGATAAGCCGCTGCTGAAAAGCCATCAGAAGATGAAGCCGCCACTGGGCTGGCCGCGCGAAACCGATTCGCTCTGCCCCAAGTGCATTCCCGAGATTCGCCAGCGGATCGTCGACGGCGAGATCGATTACAGGATTCTGCTGAACCAACCTGTCGGCGAGATCAAGGCGAGAATCATCGAGCGCGACGGCAAGATTCTGATGATGAAAGAGTGCCCAACGCACGGCGAGTTCGAAGACTTGATGTCGATCGACCCCGCGTTCAGCAAGCACCTGGAAGACGTCTTCCCGGGCCGCGACATTCGCGCCCACAATGACGAGAAACTTCACGACCACGGCACCAGCACGATTACGCACGGACGTGGTTCTGTGCTGACCATCGACCTGACGAACCGCTGCAACATGATGTGCGATCCGTGCTTCATGGACGCCAACCAGGTGGGCTTTGTACACGAGCTGAGCTGGGAAGACATCCAGAAGCTGCTGGACAATGCAATTTCGATCAAGCCGCGCCGCCAGATGTCTGTGCAGTTCTCAGGCGGCGAGCCGACGCTTTCGCCATACTTCCTGGACGCCGTACGTTACGCCCGCAAGGTCGGTTACAACAGCGTGCAGGCGGCGACCAACGGCATCGAGTTTGCGAAGCGGCCGGAATTTGCCAAGCAAGCCGCCGAAGCCGGTTTGCGTTACGCATATCTGCAGTTCGACGGTATCGGCAACGCGGCCAATTCGCACCGCGCAGTCGGCAACCTGTTCGATGTGAAGTTACGCGCGATCGAGAATCTCTGGACAGCCGGTGTCGACATCGTCCCGGTGATCACGATCATCAACGGCGTGAATAACGAGCAAGTCGGACACGTGGTTCAGTTTGCGCTGGACAATCCGAAGAAGATTCCATTCCTGTCATTTCAGCCCGTTTCCTTTACGGGCCGCGACGAAGCAGTTACAGAAGAGCGCCGCACGGCACAGCGATACACGCTTTCTCATTTGGCGCACGACGTGAAGAACCAAGTGGGCATTGGCGAACCGGTGCGCGACTGGTTTCCGATCAGCTTCATGAGCACGTTCTCCGATTTCGCCGATTTGGTTCACGGACCGAACGCCGATTGGGGACAGTTGAGCTGCGGGTGTCATCCGAACTGCGGAATTGGTATGGCAGTCATGTGCGACAAAGAGACCAAAGAGCATGTTCCGGTCACCGCCTTCCTGCACGCCGATCAGTTAGCCAAAGACATTGCGCGGATCAACGACGGCGCCCGCGGACGTTCTCTCTCAGTGCTGGGTGTCAGTCTGGCGCTGCTTCGAAACTACGATCCCTTCAAATCGCCAACGCACTTCAGGCTGAGCGATTTGGTTGCGAAGTTCGACAAATGCTTCGGCATGAGCAAGAAAGCGCAAACGGGAGAGTACGGTAAGGTAACGGGCGACCGCACGATAGAGGACATCCAAAAGCGCCGCGCAGACCGTTGGAATTTCCTGTTCATTGCCGGCATGTGGTTCCAGGATCTCTTCAACTACGATTTCCGGCGGACCGAGCAGTGCATCATTCCGTACGCCACCCAGGAAGGCGAGATTTCTTTCTGCGCTTACAACACCGGTGTGGGCTGGCGCAACATCATTGAAAAGATGCACATGACGGCGACGCTGACCAAATGGTACGAGGAAAAGGGCCGCCACGAAATCTTCGCCGGCAACAAGCAGGTCCCTCTTTCGAGCAAGGAGCACAACCTGGTGCTCGTGGAAGAACACGTCAAGGCCGGACGTCAGCACGATCTCGACGATAAAGGCATCGCGAAGACGGCTCGTGAAGAGAAAGCACGCGCACGCGACGCGGCTCTGAAGCAGAAATTCGAAGACGAGAAGATGGCGCGCTTGTATCGCGAACATGTGCTCGGCGAGAAGAAGGTGGAAGGTTTTGTTCCTCTCGATGGATTACTCGGAACGGCTATCAAACCTGCTGTGACGGAGAAGCGCGAAGAAATCGGAGCGATGGGCGACTAACTATACGACACCGCCCAAGTTGGAAAGCCGTCAAGCTGAAGAGCTTGGCGGCCTTTTAATTATGGCGGTCGAGTTCAGCGAGACGCTTCACCGCCTCGCTGTTCCCAAGTTCGGCGGATTCTTTATAAAGCTGTCTTGCCTTATTCGGGTCCTTGGAAACTCCGCGGCCGCTCTCATACATGGTCGCCAGATCGTACATGCCCGCCGCGTTCTTGCGCGCAGCCGCTTTCTGAAACCACTGGGCGGCATCTTCGTCGCTCGCCTCTATACCATCGCCAAGTAAATACATCGCGCCTAAAGCAACCATGCCCGATGAGCTGCCGGCGTCCGCTGCCCGATGAAACCACCGCAGCGCTTCGCTTTGGTCTTGCGGTACGCCCTCGCCTGAGCGATAGCTCTCACCCAGTTCCGCCATGGCGCTGCCGTCTCCTAATTCCGCCGCTTGGCGGAACAGCGCCTCGGCATCTTGCAGCCGGCCAACACGACGCTTTGCAATTGCATCAGCGTAAAGCTGCCGAGCCCGGGTCAAAGCCGGAACCATCTTCGGTTTCACCTCCGCGGAAACCGGAGCACGCTCCTTCGCCCCTGGGGCAGGAACCTGTCTCATCATGGGAGGAGCGGCTGCCGCGGGTATGGGCGCGGGGAGTCCTGTTTTCACCCCAATCGCCTTCGCGTGAGAAGCGAAATTTCTGTAGAAGAGAAGCGCTAAGACCAATGTCACAACTACCCCTAAACCGCCCCAATAGCCTAGCCAACTCACGGCTCGCCTCTCAGCTCGTTGCACCGTAGCTGGATTTGTGGAGGTGGTACCTTTCGTCACGCTCTCCGCTGGAAAGGGCGCCTGAAGCGCAGCCACGAATTCCACGCAGCTTGCGAAACGTGCGTCCGGAGCACGGCTCAGTCCGCGTTGAAAGACCTCGTCTAGCCCCGAAGGAAGTGCCGGATTCGCGGACCGCGCTGAGGGACGTGCGCCGTACACGATCAGGTGCGCCAGACCAGCCATGGAGTCTGCTTCGAACGCTCGTTTGCCGGTCAGCAGTTCGTATGCCAGCACAGCAAGTGAAAATTGATCCGACCTTCCATCTACCGGCCGCGCCTCAATCTGCTCCGGCGACATATAAATTGGCGTCCCCATCACTACGCCTTCGATCGTCGATTGCTGCCCGGACATGATCTTCGCAGTGCCGAAATCGGTCATCTTCACCCTACTGTCACTGTGAAGCATGATATTTGATGGCTTAACGTCGCGGTGGACAATGTCATGCCGGTGTGCATAGTCGAGCGCCGCCGCTGTCTCTCTCAGAATTCGGAGTGCCTCGCGGGTATCGAGCAGCCCCGAACTAAGTATCTGCTGAAGCGATGGCCCATCGACTCGTTCCATCGCGATGAATGCCGAGTCGCCATCCTGTCCAACGTCGAAAATGACGACGATCCCTGGATGAAAGAGCTGGCCCGCTGATCTCGCCTCCCGGAACAGCCGTTCCCTCATGAAGCCGGCTTCGCCAGGCGACGTTAGTGCTTTGACTTGAATCACCTTGACGGCCACACTTCGCCCGATCATCGGATCGATAGCGTCATAGACGACGCCCATTGCGCCGCGGCCCAACTCCCCGCGAATCAGATAACGCCCCATGCGCACAGCGGGGCGGGACTCGGTTTTCAGAAATGATTCGGAAGCCTGATGCGCCCGAAGCAACCGCTCCACTGCCTGCAAAAGGCCCGCGTCACCCGCGCACGCCGCCTCGACAAACGCAACCCGCTCCGGTTCCGGGCGCTCCAGCGCTTCGTCGAAGAGTTCGCGCACTCGCTCGTGGAATTCCGGTGCCATTCGACACCATCGCCGCGGCGATTAAGGACTCACCATGACGATTGCCGATCATCGTCGTGCATCCGGTCAAACAACCAGGAACGCGCAAATTCCCAGTCCCGACGGACCGTCGCCAGCGATGCCCCGAGCGCCTCTACTACTTCGTGGTCCGTGTAACCGCCGAAATACCGCAGCTCTACCACCTTTGCCGCACGCGAATCGATACGCTGCAATTCCCGCAGCGCTTCATCCAACGAAAGCAGATCGATCCCTCGCGGATTTAAGCCGACCTGCACGCCATCGAGCCCCACACTGATTGTTCCCCCTCCCCGCCTCTGGGCATTCCTTATTCGCGCGTAATCGACAAGGATGCGCCTCATCTGCTGGCTGGCCAGCGCAAAGAAATGAATTCGATTCTGGATTTCCAGCGTCTTTGAACCCAGCAGGCCGACATACGCTTCGTGGATCAAAGCCGTAGTTTGCAGAAGATGATCCGGTCGCTCATGCCGCAGTTCCCGAGAAGCGATGCGGTGTAACTCGTCATAGACCAAAGCAGCCGCGCTTTCGCCAGCGTCACGATCTCCCTGCTGCATTTGCTTGAGCAAACCGGTGAGATTAGAAGGCCGAGTTTCCCCGGAAATCGGCGGCTTGGTCGCCATTTCGGACTAGTGTACAGCAGCGCAATTTACTTTGAGTATTTCCGAGCCTGTTCTACGCAATTACTCACAAGACCTAAAAGCAAGGTCAGTGTGACTTAGTCGACGAGACTTGGCTTGAAAATGAGCGCCCAACGGGTGTATAGTGTGCAACACCCGTTCGAGTTCTAACTATTGAAGAAACTCTTAGACCCTAACCAAAGGACGGATCCTGTCATGCGCAAATTCAAAATCCCTAGTCTCGTCGCCGCACTCCTAACCGCGATTTGTTTCTTAGCGTACGCTGACGACCTCGCAGCCATTCAGCAGAAATTAATCTCGGAGTATGCTCTCACGCAACCGACTGCCGACAATTCGGACATCGTCACAGCGGGCGCCGTGCTCGTGCTCAAGAAAGGCAATCTGATGATGGCCCCCATCTCGAGTACGAATCCGTACCAAAACACCTATAAAGAGGGCAGGGTCACCCAAAACGCTCTTGGTAAAGGTAAGAGCATTTGGGACAAGGTGAGCAAGGTTCCCGGTGTCTCCGGGCCGGACGCGCCCGCGACCAGAACGTTCGTCCCCGGAGAGAAGATATGGGTCACTGGGATCAGCATGAAAGACGACGGCGTGGTTTTCTCCCTGTTCACCGACGCTATCTCCGATGTGCGCTACAAAGCTACTCTCAAATTCCCGTTCTCCAAAGGATCAACGCCCTCGACCGGTGAAATCGAAAAGACGGTAGCGGAAGTATTCAAGGTACAACCCACGGATGACACGAAACAGCAGCAGCCAGCTCCAGGAGGAGAGGTGCAATCTGCTGTGGCCGCGAAACCCGCCCTAGCCCCAGATGCACCAAGCACACCGCCGGCCAAGGAAGCAGCGCCTCCACCGCTTGCGCCGCCACCAACCCCGCCCGCCGATCCGAAGACGATTTCCGCGGGCCAGACCCCCGATCAGGTGACCGCTGCGTTGGGGCCGCCGGACAAAATCATCAGGCTCGCCAGCAAGCAGATCTACGTTTACAAAGACATGAAGGTAACGTTCGTCGGCGGCAAGGTGACCGATGTCCAGTAACTTTTGCAATATCCCTTACCAGGCTCATAGTCAGAAGGAGAATCTCATGGCCACATCCGGAGCTCGCAGAGTCTTTTGCTCAAGCTATCTAGCCATCTTGGCTGTCCTCCTCTTTGGTTGCTGCACCGCCAGCGCCCAGGACAAGAAGGCGACGGCTCCTGCAAAACCCGCTCCCAAAACTACGACCGCTCCGAAGGTCGCAAGTGGCGGAAGCGGAACCAAATCCACCGGTGCAACCACGACAAACACCAGCCACCCGGGAACGACTACGGCGAGCGCTAGCCAAGGTGTGACCACCGAAACAGCCGGGCATGGCGGAGCAACCACGACGAGCGGGAAGATAACGACTTCGAGCCCTCACCCGACCGAACGCACTACAACCGCCGGAAGCGCGCGCCCGGCCACATCGCACTCGACGCCAGCAACAACTGGCCAAAAAATCAACAAACCTACGACTATGGCGAGCCTTCCTAAAGGGTCCACCATGCACGCCGCCCCGAACGGGAATCAAATTCGAACCCGTTCCAACGGTAAACCCGCTGACGTGCACGTCGCCAATCGCAATATGGACATCCACCATACCTTAAATGGAAAAACCCAGGTGGTTACCACTCGCCCCGACGGCTCCCGCATCGTGTCGGAGCGCGGCGGTCGCGCGGGATACGTGCAGCACGCCTACGCGTACCAGGGCCACGAGTTCGCCCAGCGAACCTACGTCTACAACGGCGTCGTCTACAATCGCTACTACGGCGGCTATGCCTATCGTGGCGCCTACGTAAATTACTACGCGCCTGCTTACTACTATTCGCCCGCTTATTATGGCTGGGCGTACAATTCGTGGGCTTCGCCGATCGCTTACTCGTGGGGCTGGGCAGGCAATCCCTGGTATGGTTATTACGGCTATTACTTCACGCCCTATCCCGTGTATGCGAGCCCATCCCTGTGGTTGACCGACTACATGATCTCGGCCACGCTGGCGGCTGCCTACCAGGCGCAAGCGAATGCGGCGGCGCAAGCACAAGCAGCCGACGCTGCGGCCCTTACACAACAAACGAAGGACCTGATCGCGGAAGAAGTGCGGTACCAAATCGAACTCGAAAACGCTGAAGCCCAGAGTGCGCAGAACGGCGCTCCCGATCCGGCCTCCAGCAGCATCCAGCGTCTGCTCAATGACAACCGGCAGCATGTCTTTGTGGCCGGAAAGAGCATCGACGTAGTGGATGCGGCCGGAAACGAATGCGCTATCAGCGAAGGCGATGCGCTGCAACTCTCCGGCTCCAACGCGGACGCCGCAAATCTGCTCGTGCTATCGAGCAAGGGCGGCCCGGAATGCCAAAAGGGTGATACCGTTGCGGTCACCTTCCCCGACCTGCAGGAGATGCAGAACCACATGCGCGAGACCATCGACCAGGGCATGGGCGAGCTGAAGAAGAAACAGGGCCAGAGTGGCATGCCTGCCCTTCCGGCTTCGGCCAGCGGCGAGCCGGTTAAGGCCAATTTCGCATCGGCCGCTCCACCGCCCGATCAGAACGCCGCTACCGAAATCAGCCAGCAGTCCCAGGCCGCCGATCAGGCCGAAAAGGAGGCTCTCAATCAGCCGCAGGACTCTGGATCTGCTCAGGTAGCTTCGGCAACGGCTCCCGCCCCTTTATCCGCGCCCGCTGCCCCGCCCACTGAGATTTCAATGGGCCAGAGCATCGACGCCGTAACCGCGGCGCTTGGACAACCCAAGGACATCGTCGACCTCGGAGCGAAGAAAATCTATATCTTCAAAGACATGAAAGTCACCTTTAAGGACGGCAAGGTGTCCGACGTGCAATGAGCTGACCCGGAAAAATGCCGGAGTGTCTCCGCTTGACGACCGAGCGGAAACAGGATATCGGAGAAGATTATCTGGAGGCCACCGTGCAGCAGCCATGGTCCGTGGAATGTGCCCGAGACGGTTCGGCTCTGGCGCAAGCACCATCTTCGGTACGAGCAGAGATAAGTACGTCGTAGATACCACAAACCTGCTTTAACCAAGAAGTCGGAGCGATGGGCGACTGATTATACGACACCGCCCAAGTTGGAAAGCCGTCAAGCTGAAGAGCTTGGCGGCTTTCTTGTTGTGTGCGGCCGGTCGGCCTCTATCGCGAAGGCTGGCGTAACAACAAAACGGCGCTGCAGAGTAACGCTATTCCAAAGCTAATCGAGGTTATTGGCGCACGATTACGCAAAGGAACGCCAAGAACTGAGCTACTCAGTGGCGCAAGCGGAACAATCATAAGAGCCCACCAGCGGAAGGGCTGAAAATCCGGCTTGGTTTGCGCGAAATAGAGGACGAGCATAGCTAAAACGCCCAGCAATGCAGAAGCCCAACCAGGAGTGACTTCGCTCATGAGTTGGATCAACACTACAGCGATACACAAAAACAGCAAGAAACGGATTTTTTCTTTTGGGAAGCCAGGGTCGGCCAAGGCTTCTCGTGCTGAAGCATCGCCGTTTTCAATCCCGTGATGTTTGAAAACCACTGCGGAAGCGGACAGAACGTGATTCAGCCAACGAGAAGCGCAATAACGGACGGCAGTAAGAAGCAGAATAAAAGCGCAAAGAGCGACCGTTGTCAAAAGCAGTGAGCCATCGGCTAAAGACCTGGCAAGAAGCCAAAAGCCGAACAAGATGAAAAAGAAAGCCCAAATCGCTTGCGTCAGAGAGTGGACGAACTTTTGCGGTGTATCCAATCGCTTGCTTGAGCATAGTTCCGGAGGTAGCCGGGCGAAAAGGCACTGAAATAGCCGACGCGATAAATCCTATGATCCGATCCAACCAAAGGCGGCAATCCATCAGCTAATCGTTTGATTAAGTACCGAGCCGCCAATATTTCGATGGGATAATTACCTTTTTTCGCATGCTATCGGTAGAGCGGGTCTTGGAGAGCGGCAACCGAAAAATCGTGCTCCTTGTGAGTGCAATTGTAATTGTCCTGATCGCGATTGTGGACTGGAAAACGGAGCCTTACTTCTCACTGGGCTTTCTTTACTTGTTTCCGATTATAGGAGCGGCTGGGTATCTTCCCAGATGGATGCTCGTCATCCTGAGCGTCGGCTGCGCCGCATTAACAGAGATGTTCAGTTCGCTCGACCGCTCGTATCTGCGATTCACGTTCGAAGCGCTGGCCTTGGGCGGCTGTGGCTTGTTTGTAGCAGAGCTGATCCGGAACCGGCGCCTCAGCGCTGAGTCACAGCAGCGACTTAAGGCGCTGGTTGAGACGAGTCCGGCGGCAATTGTAACTGTGGATGAGCGGGGCATGATCGAGTTGGCGAATGCGGCGGCATCGGAGTTGATGGATCCACGGAATAGACAAGTAGTCGGAAGCCCGATTGCCGCGTTTCTACCGGACCTTCATCACGCGATACGTTGGGAAGAAGCACCACAGTTTCGCGCGTCGATGCAGTGCCGGGGACATCGAAGCAACGGCGAATCTTTCACTGCGGATGTCTGGTTCTCCACATACAACGAAGGATCGGCTCATAAACTCGCCGCGATTATCGCGGATGCATCGGAGAATCTTGTTTCGGACACCGCTTCCGGGGAAGGTCACGAGAGCTCGTCGCTGAGCCTTCGAGAGACCGAAGTTCTCCGTTTTCTTGTGCAGGGGCTCGCGAATAAGGAGATAGCAGCACGGATGAGCATCTCAGAGAGCAGCGTGAAAAATACACTACAGCAGTTGTTTGCCAGAACGGGTGTGCGTACCAGGTCTCAACTCGTCCGCGTCGCCATGGAACACCATCGAGAGCTTCTGTAACAGGCGCTGCGATGAATCGACTAGACAATCTCGGCTGTTGATTTGGCAAGTCGACATTTGGCTGAAAGATTGGGCGCGCGAGTTTCCAATTTTCGTGGATTCCGTACTAAGTTGAGGCAGTGCTTGCTCAAAATTTGTTTCTAGAACCTTCAGATAGGCTGCAGGGCATCGCGCTTGCTGCGCGATGGGGACGCCGAAACAGGATCACTCTTGATCACGATCGCGGAATATGATCCGTGCTTTCGTTGATTTTGCGCTGCGCAACCGGCTGCTGATCATCGGATTTGCAATTTCCCTTCTTGTCTGGGGAGTGATTTCGTTCAAGCGCCTGCCGGTCGAAGCCTACCCGGACGTCGCGAATAATTACGTGCAGGTGATTACTCAGTGGCCCGGTCAAGTTGCTGAAGAGGTGGAACAGCAGATTACCGTTCCTCTGGAAAGTGTAATGAATGGCATACCGCATTTGCAGCATTTGCGATCGGTGTCGCTGTTTGGCCTTTCCAGCCTCACAATGATCTTCAACGACCAGTCTCAAAACGATTGGAATCGCGAGAAGGTCCTCGAGAGGATTTCTCAGGCGACATTGCCGGTGGGAGTCCAGCCGCAAATGGGATCGGACTACAGTCCGGTCGGGCAAATATACTTCTTCACCCTTAAGGCCACTAATCCACGCTATGACTTGATGGAACTGAAGTCCCTGGAAGATTGGGTTGTTGAGAAGCAGCTCAAATCCGTTCCGAACGTTGTGGATGTGTCCAGTTTCGGCGGCACCACCCGAGAGTATCAGGTACGTATAGATCCCAATAAGCTGATTGCTTACGGGCTGAGTATAGGCCAAATTGAGCAAGCGCTGGCCAACAACAACGCGAACGCTGGTGGAAGTTTTATAGAGCAGGGAGAGCAGCAAATTGATGTCCGGGAGGTTGGCCTTGTAAGGCATGTCGCGGACATTGGAAACATCGTGTTGAAGGGCTCAAACGGAACGCCGGTCTATGTAAAAGATGTGGCGTTGGTGGCGCAAGGGCCCAAGATCCGGCTGGGGCGCTTCGCAAAGGCGGTACATCGCGCGGATGGAACGATAATCGACTCGAATGATGTAGTGTCGGCGATCGTGCTTCTTCGTAAGGGGGCAGAATCCGACTCGACACTTGAGGCACTCCACCAAAAGGTGAAGGAGCTGAACGACTCTTTTCTGCCGAGCGGCGTGAAAATCGTTCCTTTCATCGACCGCAGTGACCTGGTGCACTACACGACTCATACCGTAATGCGGAACCTTACCGAAGGCATCATCCTGGTTGCGATCATCTTGTTCGCCTTTCTGGGAAATGTCAGGGGCGCGTTCATTGTTGCTCTTACCATTCCTTTTTCGCTCCTCTTCGCCTCAATTTGCTTGGATTTGAATCAGGTGCCAGCGAATCTGCTGTCTTTGGGGGCACTGGATTTCGGCATGGTCGTAGATGGCGCAGTGGTCATGGTAGAGAACATCGTCAGGCACATGGGGAGGTTGGAAAAAGGCCAGAAGACGCCCATGGAGGTGATCCGGGAGGCAGCTCACGAGGTACAAAGGCCCGTCTTTTATGCGATCGCGATAATCATCACCGCCTATCTCCCTATCTTCACGCTGCAAGCCGTCGAGGGCCGTTTATTCCGGCCAATGGCGCTGACGGTCGGTTTTGCGCTACTTGGAGCTTTGCTTTTTTCGATGCTGATTGCTCCGGTACTAGCGAGTTTCGTGTTTCAGAAGAACGCCCGCGAATGGCACAACCCGGTTATGGAACTGCTAATTAGCAGCTATCGCGGCGCTTTACGCTGGGCCATATATCATAGGCTTGTCATTCTGGCTCCGGTCGCGACGCTGCTCACGTTTTCTTTGTGGCTGTTCATATCGGGCAGGATCGGGTCAGAGTTCCTGCCGCATCTGGACGAAGGTGCGATTTGGGTGCGCGGTACTCTTGCGCCGAGCACAGGCCCTACGGAGGGAACTAACGTTAGTAACAGGGCACGGCTTGCTCTGGCGTCATTTCCGGAAGCCACGGTCGTAACGAGCCAGGTGGGACGTCCTGACGACGGTACCGACACCACAGGATTCTTCAACACTGAATACTTTGTGGACCTGAAGCCGAAGGAGCAGTGGCGTCCGGTGTTCCGGCAGGAGAAAGAGGAACTCATTGCGGCGATGAATCGTGAGCTTTCAAAGATTCCAGGAGTGATCTGGAATTTTTCGCAACCTATATCCGATAACGTGGAGGAAGCTGTCAGTGGCGTGAAAGGCGAGCTTGCGGTCAAGCTTTACGGAGACGATCTGCGAACGCTGGAGGACAAAGGAACACAGATCGTAAATATTATGCGCGGTGTTTCAGGCGTTGAGGATCTCGGGATGTTCCGCGTGCTTGGGCAACCGAATTTGAATTTCTCCGTAGACCGGAAAGCTGCCGCGCGGTATCAAATTAACATTTCCGATGTGCAGGATGCTATCCAAACTGCTGTTGGCGGGAATGCGGTAACCCAGGTTTTGGCAGGTGAGCAGAGATACGATCTGGTGCCGCGTTATCTGGCTGCCTATCGTGAAACTGAAGACGAGATCACGAACGTAAGGCTACTGGCTCCGAGCGGCGAGCGTGTCTCGCTTCAGCAGCTAAGTCAAAAAACCATCGAGGACGGCGGTTCCGAGATTTACCGCGAGGCGAACTCGCGATATGTGGCGATCAAGTACAGCGTAAGAGGGCGGGATTTAGGCAGCACGGTTGGAGAAGCGATTGAGAAAGTGAACAAAGGCGTAAGGCTCCCGACGGGTTACCGCTTGGACTGGGCGGGCGAGTATGCGAGCGAGCAGCGCGCGAATAAGCGGCTTGCGATTATTGTGCCGATTACACTTGCGATGATTTTTATGCTGCTTTATTCGATGTTCAATTCGCTAAAGTGGGCGGGACTAGTTATAGTTACAGTGGCTCTGGCGCCCATCGGCGGACTACTCGCGCTTTACTTTTCAGGGACTCACTTCAGCGTTTCATCGGGTATCGGGATGTTGGCGCTATTTGGCGTCTCCATTCAGACCGGCGTGATCATGATTGAGTACATCAATCAATTGAGGGCGTCCGGCTATTCTTTCGAGGATTCAGCAGTGGAAGGCGCTGTCCTCCGCTTGCGACCGATCATGATGACGATGCTAGTAGCAACCTTAGGTCTGCTTCCAGCGGCTTTGTCACGCGGTATCGGCTCCGATTCTCAGCGGCCTTTTGCGATTGTCATTGTCGGGGGCTTGAGCGCAACGCTCGTGATGAGCGTATTTGTGTTACCGATACTCTACGTTACGTTTGCGCGGGAGTACGACGTGCTGCCGAATTTGGAAGAGACGTTCGAAGAGTAACGAGAATAATTGCGGCTTACTTCGTTACGTGGACCCAAATCGCGTCTTTGAATCGATCGTCTTTCCGCAGCTGCCACTCTGGCTCGCACCTTCCCGCCGGTTAACCCGTCTACATCCTTAGCGGCCTCACGATCTTCAAAAAATCAATTTCATGGCGAGTTGAAGTTGGCGGGATGTACCGCCGTCTCCAGCCGGGAAGCGGGTGCCACCGGTGATCAGGCCGAACGTTGACGATCCGACCGTCGAAACGGGTTGCGTAAAATTGACCTGATTGAAAACGTCGAAGGCGTCGACGCGGATCTGCCAATTTAAACGCTCGGTAATTTTCGTATTCTTGACGAGCGCAACATCCGTATTGAAGAAACCCGGCCCGATGATTACGTTCCGGCCCAGATTTCCGAAGCCCAACGTCGTCCCACGCGTCGTGCCTTGATTGATGAACGCCGAGGGATCCTGGACATACGTGACCGTGGTGGCGCTGCCATTCGTTGCCGGGGTAAAGCCGGTCGTCACCGGTCCGGTCACATCTGGCCGGAGGAGGGCGAAGCCAACGAACGAGGTGTTGCTGAGGTGGAAGTTAATGGGATTGCCGCTCTGAGCAGTCTCGATGAGGCTTACCTCCCAACCCTCCTTTAGGCGATTTCCTCTGAATGGCAAATCATACACGGAGCTCAAGACGACACGCTGGCGAGCATCAAAGTCCGACAGGCCGCGGTCGCCTGCGATATCGTAGCTGTTCTGAAGCGTCAGTCCCTGAACGTTCCGAGAGTTGTCGTCGATCGATTTCGACCAGGTGTAGTCGGCCTCGAACTGCAGTCCCTTTGAGAAGCGCTTATTGGCCGTGAGCCAGAGTCCGTTGTAGGAGGAGTTTCCGTCGCTCTCATAAACCAGAATATTCGACAGCGGCAAACCTGGGTCGATAGGACTGGCTGCCGAAAGCGCCGCGTACGAGCGCGCGCGGTTGATCGGCTGATTGTAATTCCGTTCGATATTCAGAGCAGTACCCTTGCTGCCAAAGTAGCCGGCCATTACGCTGTAGTCGTGACCTAGGTCCTGCTGGATATTAAAGTTCCACTCGGATACGTAGGCATCCCGGTAGTTGTGCGCCACGGAAAAGGGAGAGACGCTGCCGGATGCGGCGGGAAACGCATCGGCAAAAGTGACGAAAGGAAGCTTGACGGTCGGTGAGAATGATACGGGAAAGGCATACGGCGGATTTGTCGCCAATCCGGTAACGAGACCCAATGTCGGCTGATCGGTCATGATCGCGTACGCACTACGAATGACCGTCTTGCCGCTCCCAAACGGAGACCAGGCTAGACCGACGCGCGGCTGAAAGTTCAACGCGCTCTGGTTATAAGCAAGGCCCGGTCCTCCCGGCTGGCCGACGTGCTGCAGCGTATCTCCCGTGGGATCGAAGACCACGAACCTGTTTTCCGCCTCAGTGGGAGTGCCATACCAGTCATAACGGAGACCGAGGGTGACGGTCAACGACGGCGTCGCCTTCCACGCATCGGTGATGAACGCGCCGAGCGAATTCGCATACACACGGCTCGAGCGATTCGACGTGTTCGCCGTGAACCCATTCGCCAGATCTGCCAGGAAAGTGTTAATGGTTGAGAAATTGAAAGTGCCTGGCGTGTAGGAAAAGCTATCGGTGTTTTGACGGCGGAATTCGCCGCCTACCTTGATGGTGTGAGTGCCATGGACCCAGCTCAATGTGTCGGACAGGGCTTCGACATCGTCGCCTCGACCTTGAGGAAATCCATTGATGCCCCCAAACGTAAAGGCCCCGCTAACGGTAATTTGCGGCAGCCCAATTGCCGCAGTGACGCCGCTGTTGATGCCGTAGGCGGCAGCGCTCGACGTGTTATCGCCAACGAAGGTTATGTGAATGCGGTTGAAACCCAGGCGCGCTTCATTGACCAACGTTGGAGTGACCGTCCAGACATCATTCAATGTCAAGAGCTGGCGCTGGCCGTTGCGCTGGTCGCCACCACCCGGAAAGCTGTTGGCATCGGTAGAGGGCGGCTCGTTCCGCTGATCGCGCTGGATTGCATAGTAAGCATTGAAGCGATTTGAATCAGAGAAACTATGGCTGAAATTTGCCGTTCCTTGCTGGATATTCACCGGAGCGACGGCGGACCCGGCAAACTGGTTGCTGCCCGAGTTTGGGAGCGGGATGAGCGGCAGCAAGCTGTGGATGATAGGATCGCTGAAGGACGCCGCCTGGGCTCGTTGAGCAAGTGACAACGTTGTCGAAGACAGCGGCACGGACTGGCGCTGCCGAAGATTTTCGTAGCTTAGATACAGGAAGGTCTTATTTTTCTGAATGGCGCCGCCCCCATCGGCCCCGAACTGGTTGCGTTTGAACGGCGACATAGGGTTCGGCTGATTCACGCCTGCGACTCTCACCTGCGTCGGATTGGAAAAATTGCGCGCATCCAGGTCGTTGTTGCGAAGGAATTCGTATGCTTCGCCGTGCCACGTGTTTTCCCCACTGCGCGTTGCGATATTGACGATTGAGCCGGAGTTGCGGCCGTATTCCGCGCTGAACGTCTGGTTATCAACAATAAACTCTCCGACGGTATTGATGGTCGGCTGGAACGTGATCTGATTTTGATTCGGATCATTCAGGTTGATGCCGTTAATCATAAAGTTGACGCTGTCTTCACGTGCGCCAGCTGAATTGAAAGAAAACGAGCCCTGCCCTCGTAAGGGAGCGGTCAAGAAACCGTTGGCTGGAGGCGTTACCGAACCGGGGATCAGCAAAGCGAGGTCGACAAAATGCCGGCCGTTCAATGGGATCTCCTGAACCGTTTTTTGGTTGACTACCGTTCCGATTGAAACCGAAGCGCTTTCGAGGATCGGAGCTGTTGCTTGAATCTCGACCGTGGTAGAGGTGCCCGCTATCTTCAGAGTGAAATTTTGTGTCGTTGTGATGCCAACTGAGATAACCAAATCATTTGCCACGGTCGTCTGCATCCCCCGCGCCTGGACCTCAACTTTGTAATTGCCAGGCGTCAAGCCGGGAATCGAGTACAGCCCTGCGCTGTCCGTCTTCAGCGGATGACTCTCGCCAGTTTGTTGATTCGCTACCGTAATGGACGCGTTCGGAAGCACTGCGCCGGTCAAGTCCGTCACGGTCCCCTGAATAGAGCCAGTACTCTGCGCAAACACGGCTCCGGCCAGAAGGATTAGAAATGTAAGTATGGATACGAAATGTGTACCTTGCGTCTTATTGCGATCGGATACACTCACACGCAAACGCATGGGCATAAAACCTCCTCTCTCCTTTTGAGAGACAGACCCCTATATATTGAAGGGATTTTAGCAGCTTTCAACCCTGCTAGTTGACATTGACAAAATGTCTACACAACTTTTGCATTTGTGCGGAGGTTTCCTGGCCAATCCACCCTCCGATGCATCGTCTGTGGTGGCGGGCGCAAGTTGTTCAGCTTCATCTTGGCCAAGCCGCGGAGCTAAGACTGACTCTTAGCCGATAGGGATCGCCCACGCGAGTTTCCGGAGCGATGGGCGACTAACAAGAGTCACCGCTCTTTTTCCCTTGACAATCTTTGGGAAACATTCTATTCTTCCAAAGACGGTCAAGGGGAGATAGGCATGGGAAAAGCCGCGCAACCAGCTTTGCTTCAAGGGACGCTTGATCTGCTCATCCTGCATGCTCTTCAGCGCGGTTCGATGCACGGCTATGCCATCGCGCAGACAATCCATGTCCTTTCCGACGAGGTCTTGAAAGTAGAGGAAGGCTCGCTTTATCCGGCACTCTACCGCCTTGAGATGGAGGGAGCCATCAAGGGAGAGTGGGGCCTTTCAGAAAACAACCGCAAAGCGAAATATTACGCGATCACGAAGAGCGGCAGAAAGCTGGTTGGCGGTCACGAAGCGAATTGGCAACGTCTTTCGACAGCCGTTCAGCGCGTTCTAGCACGGTGACTCACAATGCGGCGCTTCTTCCTAAAAATATTCCGGCGCCGACGCTTAAGCCAGGATCTCGAAGCGGAACTTACGTTCCACCAAGAAATGTCTCGCGCTCACGACAATCCGATTCGCCTAGGTAATCAATTGAACGTGAAAGAGCAAGCTCTTGACCTCTGGCGGTTTAACTTGATGGAAAACTTCTGGCGAGACCTGGTTTATGCAGCTCGCGGACTCCGGCGGAATCCAGTGCTACTTTTGTGTGCGCTTCTGTCGGTTGGTCTCGGCACTGGGGCAAACACGGCGATGTTCCAGTTGCTGGATGCTGTGCGTCTACGCCCCTTACCAGTACCCAAGCCGGAACAGCTGGCGGTCGTTCGGATCATTGGCGGCAATGGCGGAATGGGTTTGAATCCTGGGGAATACCCGGAGCTAACTCGCCCAATCTGGGAAGAGCTGCAGCGGCGGCAGACGGCGTTTTCAGGAATGTTCGCATGGGGTGCGGACCAGGTGAATACTGGCGGGGGCAACAACCTGCGCCGGATTAAAGCAATGACGGTTACTGGCGACTTCTTTCCTGTGCTTGGCGTGAGCCCGTGGCAAGGGCGGCTGCTCTCACGCGACGATGAGGGGCCGTGCCCCAATTCAACAGCTGTTGTGAGCTATGCCTTCTGGCAAGGCGCGATGGGAAGTCGTCCCCTTAACTCTTCGACCGCAGTTCTCATCGACGGCGTTCGAAAACAAATCGTTGGTGTCGTCCCACCCGAATTTTCCGGATTGTCGATCGGGGATCGATTTGACTTAATCCAGCCTTTTTGCAGACCGAAGGAGTTACGGCGTGACGTATTCGATATCGTCGTCATGGGTCGATTGCGGCCAGGTTGGACGTTGCAGAGAGCGTCAGCACAACTGGCTACAATCAGTCCCGGGATTTTCGAGATTACCGTTCCTCCCGGCAGGGACTCTCGGACGAGCGCGAATTACAAACAATTCCGGCTAGGTGCGTTTTCAGCATCAGCAGGTGTCAGCTTACTGCGCGAGCAATACAGTTCCGCACTGTGGTTGCTTCTGGCGGTTACTGGTCTCGTGTTGCTCATCGCATGCGTAAACCTCGCGAATCTATTGCTCGCGCGAGCAAGTACCCGCGACAAAGAGATGTCCGTGCGACTTGCCCTCGGAGCATCCCACAGCCGTTTGATCGGCCAACTATTCGCAGAAGGCATTCTCTTGGCGATCGCCGGAGCAGGTCTGGGCATCTCTCTGGCCCAGGTTCTTAGCAGGATGCTGGTCTGGGCTTTATCGACAGAGGGCAATTCTGTCGTATTGCCACTGGCAACGGATTGGCGCGTCCTTGCGTTTACTGGGACCGTATCTGCCTTGACCGCGGTTGTTTTTGCAATATTGCCTGCGAGAAGAGCGGTAATGACCCAACCGATCACAGCGATGAAGGCCGCCGGTAGAGGCATGACTGGAAGACACCAGCGATTCTTGATTCAACGCTCGCTCGTCGTGCTGCAGATCGCTATCTCGCTCGTGCTCTTAGTCGCCGCGGTACTATTCATCCGTAGTTTCCGCAATCTCATAACATTCAATCCAGGTATGCGGGAGGCCAAAATCACAGTCGCTTTTGTTGCATTTGACAAAGCGCACGTAGACTCAGCCCACTATAAGGAATTTGAAACTCGAGTCATCGAGAGCGTCCGCTCAGTTCCGGGAGTAATGAATGCGGCAAGCACCACTAACGTTCCGCTGATTGGCGGTAGTTGGGAACACAACGTTCACGTCGGATCGAAGGAAGGCTTGTCGAAATTCACATGGGTGAGCCCTGGTTACTTCGACACGATGGGCATTCCACTGATCATGGGTCGAAAGTTCAATCCGAATGATTCAGCCGGTTCTCAACACGTCGTGATCGTGAACCGGACGTTTGTGCGTCGCTATCTGGGAGGGCTGAGTCCAATCGGGCGATCTCTACGAACCGACCCCGAGCCAGATTACCCGTCGACCCTATATCAAATCGTTGGCGTGATTCCCGATACCAAGTACGACGACATCCGGGGCGAGAGTCCGCCCATGGCTTTCGCTCCAGGAAGCCAATACCCAGATCCAGGGCCATTTCTTGCACTTGTTATCCACTCGAAACTCGAGGATTCGCTAGCTGCCGCCGTTATTAAGCAGTCTCTGGCCCGTGATTACCCGGATGTTGTCGTCACCACTGGCGCTTTTCAATCCTGGATCAGAGATAATCTGATTCGTGAAAGAGTACTCGCGATGCTTTCGGGCATCTTCGGCATGCTGGCGGCACTACTCGCAATGGTCGGGTTGTACGGGGTCGTATCTCATCTCGTTGTGAGTCGGCGAGCTGAAATCGGTGTTCGGATGGCATTGGGTGCGGCTCGTTGGCAGGTGATCGGAATGATCATGAAAGATGCGTGGCAGCTGCTAATCATCGGCGCATGTATGGGAATAGTCTTGGCTTTGATCGGAGGCCGAGCAACTGGGTCGCTGCTCTTTGGCCTGAAGCCCTACGATCCGCTGACTCTTGTAGCGTCAACGATGCTGCTCTGTTTAGTGTCGCTTTCGGCGAGCTTTATTCCTGCACGACGAGCCTCGAAGCTTGATCCTATGCTTGCCTTACGCTACGAGTGAACCTGCAGCTAATTTTAGGGCAACGTGCGCAAACGGGAGGTTTGGACTTGCCCCCAAATTTGAGACAAACGGTTAAGACTCAAAATTCAGCAAATGGAGAATTGAGTCAATGGGATTGTCTCGCAGGCAGTTTACGAAAGAGTTCAAAGTGCCGCCGTACGGCGGCTGGGCAAGGTGTATCCATCGCGGAGTAGCGCGAGGCGTGGAAGTCAATCCGAACGTGCTGCACCGTTGGCGGCGCGAATTCCGGGAAGCGCCAGGCAACGTATTCCCCGGCAAATGGCAAGCAGCGCTGGTCGGAAGGGCGGATTGCCGAGCTGGAACGGAAGATCGGTCAGCAAGCACGGGAGATTGATTTTTGGAAGGGGTGCTTTGCAGCGCATCGAGGAACAGGGGATGCTGCAGGTGTTAACTGGAAATCCGCCGTCTACCGGAAGGTCAAAGAAGAAATGAATGCCGGCCGGGGACTTACGGTGGCGCGCATGGTGCAACTGGGACGGATAAGCCGCGCCAGCTTGTACCGCTTGGATGAGAGCACAGAGTCGGGGCAGGACGCGGATATGGATTTTGCGCGACGCGATCCAACGGATTGCTTTAGAGTGGCCGAGCTACGGGCGCCCAAGATCACCGCCGAGCTGCGGCGCGGTGGATGGAAGGTGAATCCCAAACGCGTTTATCGCATTCTGCGGGAAGACAATCTGCTGTGCATCCGGAAGCGGAAGTTCGTAGCGACGACCGATTCCAATCACGGCCGCAAGGTTTACCCAAACCTGGTGCGCACGATGGTGCTGACCGGCGTGTGACGTTGCCCCGCAAAACGAATCCGTGTGAAATGAGAGTTTCCCGGCGGTGATTCATCGAGACCAACAATCCCGTGATGGGTGTTGTGGCCGTTTTCGTCATTTCCGGTCCAACTGCGACAACCAGGTTTGAGCTGGGATTCAGTCAACGGGATAAGGACAGGGCCGGCCTGCATAGCCCTGTCGAGGCCTAACGTAATCATTTGGAAAAGAGTAACTGGAGTGGTCGCGATTTTTGAGACAAGTGGTTAAGGCTCAAAATCCATCGAACGGAGAATTGAGTCATGGGGTTGTCACGCCGGGGAGATCGATTTTTTGAAGGGGTGCTTGCAGCGCATCGAGGAACAGCGGATGCTCCAAGCACTGACCGGGAATCCGCCATCTTCCCGAAGGTCCAGGAAGAAGTGAATGCCGGCAGCGGACTGACCGTGAAGCGGATGTTGAAGCTGGCGCATGTGAGTGGTGCCAGCTTCTATCGCTTCAACGAGAACGCGGAGAGCGGTCCCGATCCGGACATGGATTTGCGCGATGCGATTCAGCGAATCGCTCTGGAATGGCCCAGCTACGGACGGCGGCGAATCAGGGCGGAGTTGCGGCGACAGGGCTGGACGGTGAACTCAAAGCGGGTCCACCGGCTTATGTATGAAGACAATCTGCTCTGCGTCGGGAAGCGCAAGTTCGTCGTGACCACCGATTCCAACCACGGCCGGAGAGTCTACCCGAACCTCGCCAGGACCATGGTGCTGACCGGCATGGACCAGCTCTGGAGAGCGGATATCACCTACCTCCGGTTGCGCGAGGAGTTTGTCTTCGTGGCTGTTGATCCTGGATGCTTACTCGCGCCGGGTGATTGGCTGGGCGCTGGACCGAACCATGGAAGAGGCTCTCACCTTGGGGCATTGCGCATAGCGTTGTCGCGGCGCGTGGTGGGGCCTGACCTAGTTCACCATTCCGACCGCGGCTCGCAATACGCCCAGCAGCGGCTACACGGATCTGCTCAAGGAAAACGGCATCGCCATCAGCATGTCGCGCAAGGGAAATCCGTGGGACAACGCGGCCTGCGCATCGTTCATGAAAACACTCAAATACGAGGAGGTGCATCGTAACGAGTACCGGGATCTGGCGGAAGCCCGCTGCGTCATCGGCCAGTTTCTCGAGAAGGTCTACAACCGGAAACGGCTTCATTCCGCGCTTGGCTATGTGCCACCTGCGGAGTTCGAAGCTCACCTCGCCGCGCAATACAAGGAGGCCGCTACGCGGCAGCTTTCTTGATGAGTTTTTTCAGGCATCGCGAAATCTCCCTCGTAAATCGAAAACGTCACACCAGGTTGGGGATCGCCTCCAAGACTACCTTTTGTCCGAGCCGCTCCAGTCGTTTGACAAGGTAGCGCTTCAGGTCTTCCGGATTAATCCGCTCAAAGTAATTGCCCCCGCTTTCGCGATACTCCTCACCCGTCTTGATCATGAAGTAGGCGATGATCAGGATCGAGTGTGCAACGGCGATAATGGCACGGTTCTTATTTCGCTTGGCGGCTAGCCGACGATACTGAGCCGACAAGTACGTGTCGTGGGTGTGAGAGGCGGCCCAAGCCGCCTGACACAACACCCGACGTAACCATGGGTTGCCCTTTCGGGTTTTACCACTGTAATGTTTGCCAGCGCTTTCATTGTTGCCCGGACAAAGCCCTCCCCAGGAAGCGAGATTTTGCGCTGAGGGAAACTGGGCCATGTTAGTACCAATCTCCGCGACGAGCCCATAGGCCGTGATGCGATCTACCCCTGGAATATGCGTAAGCCGCACAATGGTCTCCTGAAACGGCTGGTTCTGGCGCTCGATCTCCCGATCGAATTCGGTAATTTGCTTCTCAAGACTCTCTAGCTGAATCAGCCACTGTCGCAGCAAAAACCGATGATGGTCGCGCAAAGTTCCGGTCAAAGCAGCCCGCAACACGGGAATCTTCTTTCGCAATTTAGCTTTTGCCATCTCGGCCAGCTTGTCTGCATCCTCTTCACCGGTGCTCATGGCCTGGAGCATGGCTCGACCGGATTGCCCGAGTACATGGCTCGCTACGGCACCTAGTTTGATGTTCGCGTCTTCCAGCACTTTTTCGATACGGTTTGAGACGGCCGCCCGCTGTCGCACGAGAATGGCTCGGTTCCGGTTTAAGTCCCGTAGATCGCGTACCGGTCTTAGCGGCACAAAACTGTTTCGTAGCAAGCCGTGCTGCAACAGCTCGGCGAGCCACTCGCAATCCCGCATATCGGTCTTTCGCCCCGGAACTGCCTTGAAGTGCTGGGCGTTGATGAGTAGCAGCTCAAACCGACCCTCCAGCAGATTCCAAATTGGTTTCCAGTAAACGCCAGTGGATTCCATGGCCACATGCGTGACCCCGTGATCCGCCAGCCAGTTCGCAAGCGCCAACAAATCGCGGGTCATCGTTCCACAACGTAATTGATGTCGCTTCTTCGTCTTCCCTTCAGCAATCAAAACACAAGCCGTGATTGAGGCCTTGTGAATATCCAGACCGCAACAGCGTGGGTAAAGTACTTGCATCGCGCTCTCCTTGTGCCCCATGCGGAGGACGCCTGATTATGTAAGACTCTCCCTCGCGTGCTCCCGCATCTGCGGAGCGACAATTCGTTGTTCCTGGTGGCGTCCGGGTTAGACTATCGAGCGGGCTCGATCAGCGCCAAGATTTCACAACCTCTTCCACACCAAGGCACGAAAGCAGCTTATCTCAGATGCGCTCTTATTTACATCATTCGTTGTGCCCGCCCGGGCATGACCGACTTTCGATCCGATGTGATTCCATCGGTCCGGGAACGGCTTTGCCGCCGTCCCCGGCCTCATCGTCTCGATGAGTTTCCAGTTGACTATTCCTCGGCGGGTTCTTCTCCAACAGAGCCCGCCTCCGCTTCGTCAACCGATCCTCATTCTGCGCTACAGTCGTCTTGCCGGTCGAGTTCTTTTCATCGAACCGTAAGCAGTGTCTTAACTCCTTGTCTCAGCTCAGAGGCCACCCCAGTTACGACCTGACACAGAGGTCCCGTCGACGGGTACTGAGGATTAGCTAAACTCATTGTCACCAGGCGGTTACGGAGAATATTCCATGGTAGGGGCGACAGGGATCGAAGGCGTTTACCGCTCTCTCAGTATGTGCTAACCAGTGCTAAGTGATTGACTTCAATATAAGAGTGTAAGGCGTCCTGATACCCAATTTCATCGTGTTTTTGCGTGAGCTTAGGAAATGCTTAGGAAATGCGCCCCGGCAGGGGAAGCCTCTACATAGACTTGACGGCGGCCTTGCGGTCACTCATAGTTCAATTCTGGAAGAGTGGCACAGCCCAGGCATGCCCCAGCTGTCAAAGCCCATATTCCCTCAGCAGAGAATATGGCCTCTCGGGCTCGATTTGGCACGGTGCCCAGATTTGTGACCACCCTGAACCATCCGGCTAGCACTTCACGTAACCTGTCTTGGGCATCCTTGCTTGCAAGGTGGATGTACCGCATCGTGGTCGCGATGCTCTTGTGTCCAGCAAGGTATTGGAGCGAGAACGGGTCCATGCCAGCGGTGGCCCAGCGGGTGAGTGCGGTATGCCTGAACGAGTAGGGGACGAACCGGACCACTCCCGATTCCTTGACGGCATGCTCATGCATACCCCGGTAAGTCAGTGTTCCTATGTGACCGGCCATCGTAGTCGCTGGGAACGCGAACTCACCCACTCGGGGCAGGGATGCCAACCCGCTCGGTGACCTCGATCCTGCGACGCGATCCTGAACCTTTCCAGTTTGGACCGTGATAGCGCTGTCCCGGATATCCGCCCATCGGAGTCCATGACATCCTTCAGGCCTGATGCCGGTGTCGAGGATGATGGTCGTACCGCGCGTACAGTGGAGTGCAGTGCTTCAGGTACGCTACCTCGTCTTCAACGCTGAGTACGTATTCGCGCCTGTTCTCACCCAGGCAGGAGCTTGATGCCCCGAGCGGTCTCGATCACTTCCCACTCCTCAGAGAGATTCAGAATGCGCCAGAGCATGGCGAGATCCCGGTTCAAGGTAGTGCTTTCGATAGCGGTGCTGCGACGGGCTTTCACGACACCTGTGACGTGTTCTGCGCTGATAGCGTCCAGTTGTAATGATCGGAGTGTCTTGTCAGCCTTCAGGTTGCCAGTGCAGCATTGATAGAACGCAACCGTAGCGGGCTTCCCTGCCTTGTCGGTGACTACATAGGGCGTGAATCGCTCGTCTATTAACTCAGCCACGGTCGGCACTACTGCGGGGCGCTCTATGCCAACTTCACCACTTGCAACTTGTGGTTTTTAGCCGCTTCTATTTGTTGAGCAAACCGCTTGTTGGTCTGCCTGGTGCTCTCCCGCACAAGCTCGCCATGCCAAACGAACTTGAACCACCAAATCTTGCCGCGTCGATAAACCATGTGAAGAGTATGGAGGCAATAGTGCCTCGTAAGGTAGTGGCGGGAGTACCGTGACCCTCTCAGTACGACGACAATTACCGCCGGATCGCCTCGTCTAGAATCGTTCGGGCCAGCCGGACGCTCTGCTGAACGGTGGTCATGACCTTGCCTATGCTCAAGTCGAGGTCCGCTAATTTCGCCAGTCGGACAGCGGCTATGATCGATGCGGCAATTGCGACGGTCGATACATAGCGGTCGAGCGGGCGGTTCTCGTTTCCGCCTTCGGTGAAGCCGATGGACACGGAACCATTGTAGGCGAAGGAAAGGGGAATACGAAAGGCGGAGAGCGTCAGGAAGTGGTGGGCGAAGCAGAGCCGCTTTGAGACAGCAAAGAGTTGAACTGCGCTCCGTTGCATCAGCGTCCAAAGAGCGTCACTTTCTTCTGGTTGTGCGATAGACAGACACCTGTTTTGCGGGACAATTTTTTGTACTCAGAACGTAAATCGGGTTTCGCTTCCGCCCCCATAGACAGATGGGAAGATTGACCATAATGCGTCCGAGTCGTCATACAACTGCCGTGTTAAGCAACGCGAGGCATTGCCTTACAATCAATCAGCGATGGCAGATCCAGAACACTTGCGGATTTTCAAGCAAGGAGTTGGGCCGTGGAATCGATGGAGAACAGAAAAGCCCGCGTGGATCGTAGACCTGAGTATCGCGGATCTCAGCGACGCGACGCTTCGCGCAGCATACCTACGCAGTCTGTCCGACGGTTGGGGATACCGGGTGTACCTCCACGACGCTAACTTCAGCGGAGTGAACCTCAGCAATGCGAAACTCAACGGGGTAGACTTTCGCGGAGCAGACCTTAGTGGAGCCGACTTTCGCAAGGCAAAACTCATGGGTGCGAACTTCAGTAGGGCGAAGCTCAAGGGAGCGGACTTCAGCGGGGCAGATCTCAGTGCCGCCGTACTACATCAAGCCGAACTAAACAACGCGCTTCTCATTGGTACAAACCTGGAAAACGCAGACTTAACCGGATGCCATGTTTACGGAGTTTCCGCATGGAATCTTAACCTTCATAATGCGGTTCAGAAGAACATCATCATCACCCCCCAGGAGGAATCAACGATTCAGGTGGATCGACTTGACGTTGCCCAATTCATATATCTCCTACTTAACAACCTTGAGATACGCCACGTGATCGACACGATCACGTCTAAAGTCGTCCTGATATTGGGTCGCTTTAGTGAGGAGCGCAAGGTGGTACTTGATGCCCTTCGAAATGCACTACGAGAACGTGACTATCTGCCGATCTTGTTTGACTGGGAGAAGCCGTCGAGCCGCGATATAACAGAGACCGTATCAACCCTGGCTCACATGTCAAAGTTCGTTATTGCCGACATAACCGACGCAAAGAGTATCCCGCAGGAGCTTATGGCCATCGTTCCGAACCTACCGTCTGTGCCTGTTCAGCCGCTACTGCTGGCATCACAAAGTGAGTACGGCATGTTTGAGCATTTCAAGCGATATGCGTGGGTTTTGCCGGTGGCTCTCTACAAATCCCAAGATGAACTGCTCGGTTTGCTCGAACACAGCGTCATTGTTCCGGCAGAGACGAAGTTGAAAGAGATTCGAGCCGCGTCGGCTGTCTCGTCCGCGCGTATTGGCTTCCCCTCGGTGTGATTCGTTCATGACGCAACGAGCAATTTTCCAGTACAGTGCGGATCAGCGATTTTGCGTGAGCAACGTTGGGCAGCGAAGCAGGAGAGCGTCAGAAAGTGGCGGGCGAAGCAGAGCCGCCCTCAGACAGCAAACAGTTGAACTGCGGTCGGTTGCTTCAGCGTCCAGAGAGCGTCGCGGATCGGCATTTCCCAAACACTGCAACGCTTCAGGAGCAAGGGCTGATCAAGCGGTGAGACCAGCGCACCTTTGTAAAGTCGCCATGACGCCCGCATACCGACACCGCAAAGCGCCATTCGCAAAAATGATTTGCGAACTGGAACGGCCCACTTGGGGGCGCAGGCTAGCGTATTCACACTCAACCATCGGCACAGACGGTTTTACTCTTTAGGGTGGCGGCAATTCAGTTTGGGACAAAGTGCCCGAAATGACGGTGCATCTTAGAGCAAACTTACGACCTCGACATTTTAGCCGGATTCCTCAACTTCGGCGTTGTTCCGGCCTATTGCATCTTCTGCGACCGTCATTGGGATATCCAGGATGCCGACAAACTCCGAACGATCGACGAACTCTGAACGATCAAGGATGCTTACGGGGCAAAACTCTTCGAAGACCTTCCTTGACTTGCGATTCCAGCGCTCCACGACATTGCCCGATCCAGAGCCTTGCCAGGCTAACTTCTCAGTAATGCCTGCAGGTTGATGACAACCTTCGCTTCTACAAATTCCTGTGCTAGTTTTGTTCTCCTGGCACCACTCGGGTCGAACTCAACGTAGAGCACCCCCTGGTAATCAGATGGAAGTTCGACTCCGCTTTTGTGGAGCGCACAAACATTTGTTCGGCCGAGGCGTCCCATGAAGTAGCCGAGCTCAAGAATGACATTTTGGCGCGCTCTGCCCCGTAGATCTGCCGACGCACCTACCGCAGCTCCGACATCATCCGGAGTGAGAAGGATAACAGCAAACGCAACATCTCTCGAAGACATTTCGAATTTCTCGATAATCGTGCGTCCTTGATTGGGTTGCTCATGGAGTATGATTGGCTCCAGTTCCAGCTTTTCGAGAAAGCGTGCGACCATTTCTTTACTTTCTCCGTCATGTCCGTGTACGACGAACACCTTTCGGCTATTTGCATCAGGTTTGCGACCCTGCGTCGCGGCCACAGGTGAGCGAGCGAGTGAATCTCTTTCTGTGGCGTCGCTGCTAGCAAGTAGCCCCTCTAAATGTCCCAGCGCCAGGGCAAGAGTGTCGTAAGTGTTCGCCGATTGAAGACTGCGGAACTTATTCGCCGCTTCCTTTCCAAGGCTCGTTTCGAGAAAGTTTCCGACCCTCAAGGCCCACCGTTCAGCTCCGGTTGCATCTTCGATCGCATCTCCAGCCTGCGCATATGCCTGTAGTTGCTCTCGCTGTTTTTCATTCATCACGACTCCCTCGAACGGACAGCTACAGCATATATCGCAGAGAGAACGCATGAGGTTCCAATTCGGCCTACGGATGCTGGATGGATTAAGGCAGGGGGTCCGCTCCACGTCTGTAATTCTCAACGCGGTTCTCACAGTGCTTTGCACTGTTCACTTGTCCGTAGACGCCGCTCGAACGAACTCGCCTTCATGCGGCTGTCGGCGACTTTAGCACGTCTGTGTTCAGAGCAGCAGACAGTATCCCCGGGTACTAGCTGTAATTGAGCGCCGGATTTCTCTTAACAGAGTTTCTTGAGAATGTGGGCTAGCAAGTGGGAGGAGTGCCCGGCTGGAACAAGCACTCGTCGCCGGAGGGTGTGGGCGCAATTCTCGAAATCGCTACTGGTGTCAGAAATTAAGAAGCAAGTTTTTATCTCAGGTTTGACCTGGCATAGGTGAACACCGGTAGTCTGCTGACGGTCTCTATCTACTCAGGCAACGCCGATGTACGTGAAGTGAGGAAGTGATAGGTGACTGGTGCAAGCCCCAGACTATCAGATAATGCCAGCTCTAAATCACATGGTTATCAGATGCGATAGTTCCAAAGTGCTGATGTCAAATGGGAGATCCTGTAAGTTTCCATCATCAGCAAGAGATCCCGGTGAGGTGCCTGTTCATCCAAGCGAAGCTCATTTCCAGCTCGTGGTGCAATTGCTCCGGAATGTTCGAAACGTCGCTATCAACGGAGCTTCTAATGAAGTCGCCTCAAACCTGCTGTGGTCGTCGAAAGCCAATCCTTATTGCGCACCAAAGCCGCGATCCGACATCTCCAATTCGAGCCATAAGAAGAGCACCCGGCCATTGCCGTCTCCCGCAACCAGGGCTTGATCGCTCGCGAATGCGCAGCATGCGGTAGACGAGTCGCATGTAAAAGTAGCAATAGCGCATCCTGTCGCGAGATCCCAGACCTTCAATGTGTTGTCCCAGCTAGCCGACACTGCCCGGCGGCCATCCGCGCTGAGCGCCACGCCGAGAACCGGGTTAGAGTGACCTTCGAGCGCGCGTATTTCGGACCCGGACTCCAGGTCCCACAGCTTCAATCTGTGGTCCCAACCAGCAGATACTGCACGGCGTCCATTCGGAGTCAGTGCTACGCCGAGAACTGCATTAGAGTGGCCTTCGAGCGCGCGGAGTTCGCATCCGGCATTGCAATCCCACACCTTCAATGTGTGATCGGACGAAGCAGAGACGGCTATCCGGCCGTCGGGACTGATTGCCACGCCATTGATCGAATCTGAATGGCCCGAAAGCGTGTGCACCTCACGTCCCGTCTCGCAGTCCCAGACCTTCAAAGTATCGTCCTCTGAAGCGGATATGATTCGCCGGCCGTTAGCACTTAAAGCTACGCCGTAGATCGAACTTCGGTGACCTTCGAGGGTGCGCAGTTCTTGCGCTGTATCTAGATCCCAGACCTTTAACGTTTTGTCCCAGGAAGCAGAAACGAGGAGGTGTCCATCGGAATCGATCGCCACGCCGTTGACTCGGTCGGTGTGGCCGCACAACGTAGTCAGTTCGCGCCCGGTATCAAGATCCCAGACCTTCATTGTGGAGTCGGACGAAGCAGAGACAGCTCGTCGCGCAAGTGGGCTCACCGCCAGGGCAAGGACCGAGCTGGAATGGCCTCTAGATGTGCGCATCTCGCGCTGCGTGTCAAGCTTCCAAACCTTTAGTGTTCGGTCCCAAGAGGCAGAGACTGCCCGCTGGCCGTCCGGGCTCATACTGACGGCTAGAACGGAACTGGAGTGGCCCTCCATCGTTCGCAGTTCGCGACCGCTTTCGATATTCCAAAGCTTAAGTGTCTTGTCCGAAGAAGCAGATACGGCGTGCCGTGCGTCCGGACTAACGGCTACGTCGAGCACGGAGCTTGAGTGACCTTCCAGCGAGTATAGTTCACGCCCATTCTCAAGATCCCAGATCTTCACTGTGTTGTCCCAACCAGCAGATACTGCCCGGCACCCATCCGGACTCACGTCGACGCCGAGAACCGCGTTCGAGTGGCCTTGGAAGGTCCGCAATTCTTGCCCGTTCTCGAGATCCCATACCTTCAATGTATTGTCCGAAGACCCAGAAACGGCTATCCGGCCGTTCGGAGTGAGGGCTACCGCGCGCACTGAATCTGAGTGGCCTCTGAGGGTCTGCAGTTCGCGCCCGGTCTCCAGATCCCACACCTTGAGGGTCTGGTCCCAGGAGGCAGATACGGCTCGCTGCCCGTCTGAACTCACAGCTACCGCAAGAACGGAGCTGTGATGTCCCTTGAGCGTGCACAGTTCGCGCCCGGTCTCTAGATCCCACACCTTGAGGGTCTGGTCCCAGGAGGCAGATACGGCCCGTCTCCCATCCGGAGTCAACGCCACTCCCCGGACCGCACTTGAGTGACCTTGGAGGGTTCGTACTTCGCGTCCGGTTTCGAGGTCCCATACCTTGATTGTGTGATCCCAGGAAGCGGATACCGCTCGCCTCCCATCCGGGGTTATCGCCACATCTTCGACCCATGCAGAGTGACCTTCTAACGTCCGGACTAGTCCTGTTCCCGGCGGCGTGAGCGCCGGATTCTCCAAGCGGATCCAAGGGCGAGGGGCACCGCTCTTGAGTTCCACGAGAAAGTCCTGGATCGTGGATTCATGTGCGTATGGCAGCAGCCGGCCTGTCACTTGCGATGCAAATTGTGAAGGATCTTTGGAGATCACATGCGAAGAGAGCCGGACCGCATCGCGAACGAGGTCGAGCACATCTCGCAGTGGGTATTGTCCGCGCACGAAATCGAGCTGCAGGTCATGCAGGCGGATCGCATCTGGCGGGTCTGGCTGGGCCAGCGAAAGACTTATAAATTGCTCCGCAATCTCCTCTGCCTGGTCCGCACTAACGTTCCACAGCGTTTGCTGAATAGCTGGATATACCGGCATATCCTGGGGTAGAACGGCTAAGCTGACATACTGCTTGCGCAGCGACGCATCCAGGTCATCAACGCTCACCTGAATGGCGCGAAGGAGATCCTTATGCGGGTAACCACCGGAATCCGCGCGGATCTTTTCCAAGCTAGCGCTCCGGAGGTCATTCAACACCCGTTTCCAGGAAGAGTTCGGCTTCCCGCGCAACATCGCGCCTACCATCGACAGCGCAAGTGGCAACCGGCCGCACTCTTCAATCAGCTCCGCCGTCACACTGGGCAGTTGATCAGCTGAAATTGTAGAGCTGTTAGCCAGAATGTCGCGAGACTGCCTTTCTGTCGGTAGAGTAACCGGGTACTCGCGAGCACTTACCGCAGCCGCGATCTCCGCAATACGCGTCGTAAAAACGAGTCGCGAGCGCGGGGACTCTGCACGGAATGGCTCTATGTCACGCGACTGCCATACGTCATCTACTACAACCAGTGCGGCCTTCTTGCGAATCGTACTTCGGTACTGATTCCGGCAGCCAAGCTCGTTATCGTAGCGGTCGAGGTCGTCTTCGAACGCCTTTCCCACCTCGCGCATCTTCGTGACCAGGTCGTGGCTCGATTCCTTTCCCGCGCTTACCCAGATCACGCCGTCCGGGAAGGCCTGTTGGACCACTTCGTCATGACACAAGGCCTGCGCGAGAACGCTTTTGCCGATGCCGGCCATTCCTTCCAGCGCGGTGAGAGCAATGCTGCGGGCGCCGCTGTCCGTTATGATCGTGTTGCGGAGTGCCTGGAGGAGTTCAGGTCGCTCCACGTAGTTGGCCGGGAGGGGCGGAGCAGTAACGTACGTCTCGCGATACTGTGCTGTCAGCGGAGCCCCGCTATTGCGAGCCATGTCTTCGAGCAGTTGATCGAATACGCGCGCGTAATCGCCAGTCAGACTGAAATCAAGGTAGTTTGGGCATTCGAGATGGAGCGGGATCAATTCGCTGCCGCGTTGCGCCAGCAAGGGAATCACGCACTTACCGTGACGCAAGGCGCGAAGCTGCTCCGCCCTGCAGATCTCCGACACATAGGAGCCGCGCGTCAGCAGCGCCAACAAGCTTGAGCATGGTCGAGGGCCTCTTCAATCTCCTCCGTCCAGGCTGCACCGCCGCCGATTTCTTTTGTGTCGAGCCAAACCTGGAAGCCGCGTCTTCCCAGGTCTCCATGCAGTCGCTCGGCCAGCTCCGTGCCGTCCTTGCGTGCATAGGATATGAAGACCCGGACGCCCTCTGTTTCAGCCATCAGCAGATGAGCGCCCGGATCCTCAGACCATACTCCGGGGTAAAATTCGCAAACATACCGAAAGGTGGGGGATGGCCAAATTTTGAGAGAAATTTGGCCAGTAGTTGGAACTCTGATACCCTGGGCAGCTTGCCGAACTGGTGTATAGGAGTCGTCAGCTTGAGTACCGCTGCGATTTTTCGTGGGCTCATTCTGGTAACTTCGGGCTGAGATTTCGCCTCCGGCTCCTTCAGCAGCAACTTGTCAGTACGCTTTACGAAATCGAAGATGTCTCTCACCATATCTTTGAAGAAACTTTTGAGCGTTCTCGTCGGGTTTGCTGCGGCGTTCGGACCAGATCGAAATTTCACGCGCGTTCCGTGCAGTCCACCAACCGTGGAGAGCGGTCGGCCCTCAAGCGTGTCCCCGAACCCATGGCATTGATGAAGGTTGTTTCCACGAGCCTCTGGACAGGTGAGCCCTCCATCCGTCAAGCTCCGGATGGGTCCAGGTAGTCTGGCGTTCACTCATTCGCCCATCCTGCGGAGGTTCGCCCTTCAGGGTGACCTTAGTACACCCGTAGTGCTTGGGTCAACCGCCTCCAACGTGCTTGCCTCGATCACTCGTCCTTTTCACCCCCTGATCCGATTTTAAATCCTGACTTCATAACTTTTGCCGGGCTGTTTCCAGAGAAGTTTCTCGAAAGCTGTTTCGATTTGCCTGACCAAGTGAGCCGATTTTGAAAAATGTGAGCTGGCGTCTACGTGGGGTGTGTTGTTGTCAGCACATAAGTGAAATCCGAGGTTACCCCGTCGATTTACAGAAACCGAACGGCTGGCAAAATCTGGAAGCCGAATTTATCTCCTTTCGGCTCACCCTATGTTGTTGATTCTGATCCAGGGTGTTTGGCCCTACATTTATATGTCGTCATCGCCTATATGTCGTCATCGCCGGAAGGTATCGGCCAGTTCAATAGGTAGATCGCTATATCCGCTACTTCATCAATAATCGCCGCCCGTCGGGCGTCAGCGCGTTCGTCCGATTTCCGACTGTCGATCCAGAGAAATTGTTCGAGGAGTTCGCTCGCCTCGAGTGAGACGGCGATCGCCATGTCCTTTGAATTGTGGAACTGCTGCCAGTCCCTTTCGTCGCGGAATCGATAAATCTCAGCCGTAATCTCTTGGATCGTCATCTCGAACCTCCAGTCATGGGCGGTACCGATTCCCAAAATGGAAAAGCAGGTTCTCGCGTAAGGGTAAGGCACTAAGCTCCACAGGCGGAGTGAGTGCTCTTCCATGCAGAGCATAATATTCTTTGCCGTTCGCAAACTCTTCCCGGATACATCGGCTCACCAGAACGGTCGTTCGGCGGGATCAACTGTCATATACCCTTGGTCGAAAAGCCTATGTAGATCGCTTCTAAGTAGCAGGCCGTTGGGCAGGTCGTGAACACCCCCCTCGGCGTACGGTTTTATGTGAGCCGCTTCCAAAACAGGCAGAGTTCGTTCTCGCGTGATCGCGCATCGCCTTTCATAGGCTTCAGTCACCACTATGCGGAAAGCTCCCTGTCCTAAGCGCGGCCTCACCGGAATTGGATCACCATACCGCCGCCCTTCAATTGCTGCAGCCGTTGCCGCGCCTGCGCCCACCCGAGTGACAGCCATGACTTCCAGCCGTTCCGCCACTTGCGCCCAGAGGGTACGGCCCGCACTCTCTTCCGTTGGATAACCCTTCCCGCTAACGATATTCAACGAGAAGTCCGAAGGAGCCGGAATCCACAGATCCTCAGGGAAGAAGAAGGGCTCTGAGAGGATAATGCAGCCGATATCAGGATCATCATGGGGTCCAATCGGCGCTCGCCTATATCTAGCAATACGCGTTCGCGCTTCAGGAAGTGAGCGTACACCATTGCCTTCGCCGAACGCCTCCCAGGCAACGCGCAAAGGCAGCCGGACGAACTTGGTGAAAAAGCCGCCGCCAGCGATGAAGTTACGCGGAGCGTGAAGCTTGAACAGGACGGGCTCGCCGATCGATAAGGCCCTGAAGTTTGCGTCGGGCGACGGCTTCCAGAAATTAACTTCTTCGACTTCCTGTTTCGCTGCGTGCACCCCGAACCAGTCGTAGTCTGTGACGGCGACGTAAAGCCGCATGTTTAATCTGCAATTCTACCTTGCATGGGGCAGCCTTGTCCCTGTCGCGCGTGTGATACAGTGCTCGATTCCTGCACACCAGTCCATGCGTTATTGGTGGGTGAACCAGAATCAAACCTACCGGCAAGAGATACAAGGTGGCTATCTCTGGTCGCCGAAGCGGAACGCCAACGAAGCGCGTAACCACTTCTACGAGACGATGCGGGAAGTGTCGCCGGGCGACGTGGTCTTTTCGTTTGTCGATACTCGCATCGGCGCCATTGGCAATGCCCGGTCCTACTGTTGGGAAAGCCCGAAGCCGCATGAGTTCGGTTCAACAGGCCAAAATCGGGAAAACGTCGGCTGGAAGGTCCGAGTTCAGTTCACCCAGCTTGTGAACAAGGTTCGGCCCAAAGAGCACATGGCCGCCCTTCGGCCCGTTTTGCCGGGTCGCTATTCTCCGCTTCAAGCAAACGGTAACGGCATCCAGTCGGTCTACCTTACCGAGCTACCGCCAGTCTTTGCGGAAGTACTCGCGAGATTTATTGGCAGCGAGGCCACAGCTCTGATCGGGGCCACCGTCGAAACCGAGTCCTTCCAGAGCGTGCCCGGTGTAGGGGACGACCTCGATGCTTGGGAGCACCGACTGGAAACTCAGATAGAAGCGGACCCGTTAGTGGCAGAAACTGAAAAGCAAACTCTGATCCGTGCTCGACGCGGGCAGGGACTTTTCAAAGATCGGGTAGCGGTCATCGAATCACGATGCCGGATCACCCTCGTCGAGAACCCCGCACATCTGATTGCCAGCCATTACAAGCCGTGGCGAGACGCAACGAACGAAGAGCGGCTGGATGGAGAGAACGGTCTCTTGCTCACGCCCAGCATCGATCATTTGTTTGATCGAGGATTTATCGGCTTTGAGGATTCTGGCAAGTTGATCATCTCGCCAGTGGCCTATCGGCCCTCGTTGGCGCGGATGGGGATCGAAACAGAGCGCGTTATAAACGTGGGTGGCTTCACCCAGGGCCAGCGCAAATTTTTGAACTTCCACCGCGACAGTGTATTGTTCCGGGCTTTGCGATGAGCGCCGGACCTGACGTCGGCAAGGCCATCGCGAGATGCCTCTGTGTTCAAGAAACCACCCACACTGTCTTAGTGCAAATCTGATATGTCTCAACCTGCATC
>CAWHMG010000006.1:0-679686 GCA_963830415.1 Terriglobia bacterium | reverse complement strand
GCGGAGATTCATCCGGCTATGGCGCTCAGCTATGGCATCGCGCAAGGCGAAACTGTTTCACTTACGACACGCCGCGGGACAGCGCTCGCGAATGATCTATTTTCGAGCGGGCAATTCGTCGACGGAGATGATTTACCTTTTGACGGGGATGGGAAGCCGATGCGATACTTCCCGGTCGGCGCCAAGGGGAGCGGTACATGTGCCGCTGGCGGTGCTGGGAGATCTGCATCCAGACACCAACATGGAAGTGTTGCTTGGGGCGGCAGCCGAAACGAGCGCTCACTGGTGCTTATCGGGAGAACGATATTACATTGCACGCCGGCGTACGGGCAGAAACGATTTGCGCAAGGCTCGGGTGGTGCTAGCCGACGATGGCACGGGTGAGGCTTACGAGAAGCTCATCATCGCGACCGGGAGTCGATCTTACATTCCGCCGGTCGAAGGCTTATTCCAGACTGCGAAAAACGAACAAGCCCGCTTTGTACGAACCCTCGGCCGCCAATTCACCTGGCAAGATGAAAATGGCGACCGCCGGCCGTCCTCGCAACTGTTCTGAGGCGATGGTGAAAAGCGTGGGTGCGGTGGCAGTCGAGGGCGGCAGATGGGAGATCTACATAGGCGGTGCGGCAGGAGTGCACGTCAGAAAAGGCGATGTGCTCTGGGTAGTGGATAGTCACGATGCGGTGCTGAAGTACTTATCGCGATTCGTGCAGTATTACCGCGAGAACGCCAAATATCTCGAGCGCACGTATGGCTTTGTGGAGCCCCTGGGAATCGAGAAGATCCGCTCACTTGTGGTGGAGGAGGATAACGACCGTATCGCGAGCCGCCGGGAAGCGGATCTCCGGCGCAGCACCGCCGCTTACCGCGTCCCTGGTACGAAGCTCTCCATGCCAGCACGCCCAATCAATTTGCCTCTCTGCTGCCGGTTCTTCAATGACTGAAACGATGCTCGATCTTGCAGTAGCACCGCTGAGCGCAATTTCGCCCGGGGAAGTGCGCACGTTCGAAATTGAAGGGAAGCGGATGGCTGTTTTCCATGTGCGAAGCGGTGAATTGTTCGCAACGCAGGCGATGTGCTCGCATTAAGCGGGCCCGCTCGCCGATGGGTTGCTGGGCGGCACTACTCTTATTTGCCCGCTGCATAGCTGGAAGTTCGATTTGCGGAGTGGAGCGCCGCTGCTAGGGTCGTGCGGAATCGAAACGTATCCTGTGCGGTGCAACGAAGAGAAGCGCATTTGGGTTACGCTTCACTCGAATCGAGAGTGATAGCGCGCCTGACACAGCTGTCGTCATTGCCGGATGGCGACAGATACTCCGTCCCGGATTGGCAGTTGGGTGGCGTAGAACTGCGGCGAGGCGAAGAGGCGCTGGTTGAATAGGCAAACTGCGCGAGTGGTTGCATCTTGCGGGTTGAGCACGCGACCGCTCCAGAGGGTATTGTCCGTGATGAAAAGGCCACCCGTCTTGATCCGATCCGGCACTGCCTCGAGCACGGCTGGGTAGCCCTCCTTATCGACGTCGTTAAAGATCAGGTCAAAGCTGCCGGGAGTGGAGGCCAAGGCGGTCAGGGCATCGCCGACGTGAACCTGGATTCGCGAGGCTACTCCAGCGCGGTCGAAAGAGGCGCGCGCGCGTTGAGCGTTCTCCGGACTGCCATCCGAATAGTGCACCTCGGCGTCAGGTCCTGCGGCACGAGCGAGCCAAATGGTCGAGTAGCCGATAGCGGACCCGAGTTCAAAGATACGTTTGGCTTTGGTCATCATCACTAAGCTCGCCAGGAAGCGTCCAACGGCTGGACCGACAATGGGGATGTTGTGCTCTGCTGCGTAGGTTTCGATCTCTGTGAGCACCTCGTCCCGGGCCGGGAGCAAGCCATTCATGTATTCCTGGATGGTGGGATCAGTGATCATTTCGTGTAGGTTCCGGCGATAGGGTGTCGAAGGCGCCGTGAGAGGAAAGTTTATCAGGTGTTCCAGCGGCGAGAATCAACGGGCCCCGAACGCTCACTCATAACGCAAGGCTCTGACCGGGTCGAGACGCATGGCGCGGCGGGCGGGCAGATAACCGGAGAGAAGCGCAATCGACAGGATGCCGAGAGTGGCCAGAACAATCGTGACGGGATCAGAAGGAGAGACACCGTAGAGCTGGCTCGCGACGAGACGCGTAGCGGTCAGGGCGACGGGCAAGCCGATCAGAATTCCCAGACCGGCCACGATCAAAACCTCGCGCATGACGAGCCAGAGCACGTCACCGGTTAAGGCGCCGAGCGCCATGCGAACTCCGATTTCGCGGGTCCGCCGCGCGACCAGGAATGCCATCACGCCATACAACCCGATAGCGGCGAGCACGGTAGCGAGCGCTCCGAAAGCGCTTGAGAGGGTGGCAACCAGCCGCTCCACGACCAGCACGTCATTCACCTGGCGCTCCTCTGTCTTCAGGTTGTAGATAGGCAAGCGGGCATCGAGCTTGCGGACTGCCGACCGGACCGCGGGAAACATCTGATGCGAGTCCAAGTCCGTGCGGACGAAGGCTGTCATCTGGGTAGCCCAGTCATTCTGCAGATAAGGAATGAAGAGTTGTTTCCGGGTCTTCTCGCGCAGGGTTTGGTACTTCGTGTTGCGAACGACGCCCACAATCTCGATATCCATCTTGGTGCCTGGATCGCCGCCCATTCCGATGTGGCGACCAAGCGGGCTCTGACGGCCGAAGTAGCGCCTGGCAAACTCCTCATTTACGACGGCAACCTTGGGAGCGCCGAGAATATCACGATCGGTAAAGGCGCGCCCTTCGAAGATAGGGATCTTCAGGGTTTCGAAAAAACCCGGCGAGATGTAATTCATATTCGGACTCATGTCTTCGCCAGGCTTAGCTGTGTAGCCTTGGACTGTGATGGTGCTGTCCCATTCATCGAAGTTGAGCGGTGCCACCACGCATGAGGCTGCCGAACGCACGCCTGGAGTGACGGACAAATTGGCAGCGAGCTGGCGGTAGAAAAGCTTGGCGCGGTCCTTGTCATAGCCGCTGAGCGTGGGATCGACAGAGAAAGAAAGCAGGTTGTTGACTTCAAAGCCCGGGCTCATCGTTTTGAGATTTTGCAGTGTTCCTATAAAGAGTCCGGCTCCGATCAGCAGCAGGAGCGAGAGGCTGACTTGCGCGCAGACGAGCAGCTTACGCCAGACTGACTGGCCGGCCCCAGCCACGGCGGTGGCCTGGTCCTTCAGTGTAGGCGCGAGATCAGGACGCGTTGCCTGCAGAGCGGGAATAAGCCCGAAGATTACGACAGAGGCAAGAGACACGAGCAAGGCGAAGGCGAGCACTCGCAGGTCGGGAGCGGTCGCAAACTGAACGGGTGGGTCTATCTGAGGCATCAGGCCGCCGAGCAGGCGTACAGTCCAGGTAGAAACCAGGAGCCCCAAAAAGCCCCCGGTAAAGGATAAGAGCAGGCTTTCGAAAAGCAGTTGCCGGATAATTCTCCAGCGGCTGGCGCCGATGGCCAGACGCACCGCGATTTCCTTTTGCCGCGAGGCGGATCGGGCGAGAATCAGGTTGGCTACATTCGCGCAGGCAATCAATAGAACGAGTGCAACCATTGCCATCAAGGCCCAGAGAGGCGCGCCGAGAAATTCCCGGGCATACGACTGTCCGCTACCGCCCGGGATGAGGTCGAGCTTCATCCGCAAGTACTGCTGACGGACATACGGCGTGGTGTGCGCGAAGCGCTCCTCCCGGACCTCGGATTGGATGATGCGGCTGAAGATGGGAGCAAGCGATGCTTTGGCCTCGGTAATCGTCACGCCGGGTTTGAGACGTGCAAAAACCTGCAGCCAGCGGCGGCCGCGATCGTCAAACGGCTTTTCTTCTTGCGTCAGCTCGTGGGCCATCATGATCGGCACATAAATTTGGGCGGTCACCAGCGGCTCCATCCCGTAAAAACCCCTCGCGGCGACTCCGATGATTGTTAGCCGATGATTATTGACGAGTATCTGTTTGCCAATAATCGAGTGGTCGCCGGCGAAGCGATTTTGCCAGAAATCGTAGCCGAGCACGGCAAAGGGAGCGCCTCCACGCGTGCGATCGTCGGCCGCGGTGAACAAACGGCCCAGAGCAGGCTGAACCCCGAGGACGGGGAAATAGGTTCCGGAAACGATCTCGCCGCCCGCGCGCTCGTTGCGGCTGCCGAAGCTTAAGCTGAAAGGCATGCTGTAGCGGCAGAGCGAGCCGCTGAAGACCTGGTCCTGCTGGCTGAAGTCCCGGTAAATCGGGTACGAGAGAGAATTCATACCGGTATTGGAGCCGTGGAAGCCGCCGACCTCTTTGAGTTGGACGATGGCCCGTGGATTCTCGACCGGCAGCATGCGCAGCAGGACTTGGTTCAGCAGCGTGAAGACTGCGGTGTTCGCACCGATTCCGAGCGCCAGCGAGATGATCCCAACCGATACGAAGAGAGGAGATCTCTGTAGCGAGCGGAAGGTAAAGCGCAATTCACCGGGCAGTCTCATCGGAAGGCCTCCCCAAGGAGCTAATTACGAAAGTGCCTGGGATTTGTTCTCAGAAAGGTTGGGCGGCGGCCTTGGAGTCGGCGCTAGCCTGATCCAAGTGCGCGAGAGCGGACTTAGTGAGCTTCAGATTGGCGGACTCCGTGAGGTCCTTCATCTGCTCGAGGCTGGTAGCGCTGGCAATGGGCGCGGTGATGGTGGGCTGCGCCATCAACCAGGCGAGCGCGACTTTGCCGGGCGTGGACTGATGATCTTCGGCAACCTGATCGAGCGATTCGAGAATGCGGTAACCGCGCCCATTCAAATATTTTTTTACCGTACGGCCGCGGGCCTTGTCGCCGAGATCGGCTTCCGAACGGTATTTACCTGTCAGAAAGCCAGCGGCTAACGAGAAGTAGGGGATAACGCCTAAGTCGTTTGCTTTGCAGACTGCCCTCAATTCCGATTCGTAACCGGAACGATCATAGAGGTTATATTCAGGCTGCAGGCTTATGTAATGCGGAAGATTATTCTTTTTGCTCGCTTCGAGGGCCGCGGTAAGCCGCTGCGCGGAATAGTTGGAGGCGCCGATAGCGCGGACTTTTCCCTGGTTGATGAGATCCGCGAAAGCGCCGAGCGTCTCCTCAAGCGGAGTCTGCTCGTCATCCGCATGCGCTTGATAGAGGTCGATTCGATCGGTTTGCAGCCGTTTCAGCGAGTCCTCCACCGCCGCTAGAATGTAGGATTTCGATAGCCCTTTCTTGCTGTCGCCCATGTCCATGCCAAGTTTGGTAGCGATGACGACCTGGTTGCGCTTGCCGCTGCGTTTCAACCAGGTACCGATCACGCTTTCCGATTCCCCGCCCTGATGACCCGGCACCCAGCGCGAGTATACGTCGGCCGTATCGATGAAATTACCTCCAGCATCCAGGAATGCGTCGAGGAGCTGAAGAGAAGTTTTCTCGTCGACGGTCCATCCAAAGACGTTACCGCCGAGGCAAATTTGGGAGACCTGCAGAGCGGAGCTGCCGAGTTGTTTAGTTTGCATACAGCGGTTGGATGCCGGAGGGACGTGGTAGCGACTCCCGCAATCGCCTCCGTAAAACTTCACCTACTTACGAGTTTGCCCTGATTCCGGCCTTGTCAAGCGAGCGAGATGGTTTTTGATCTTGAGCGTGGATCCGTCGAAATCGCCGGTCGCGGCGGCTGGACTAAGCAGCGCTGGAGGCGAGCCGAAAAGGTCGGCCAGATGAGGCGCACAGGCTCTTGCGACATGCTTTTGGCATCGATGCGAGCATACGTAGCGATTCGGCTTTGCTTTAAGCTGCTACAGCTCGGCTGAGCAAGACGCCTTGGCGAGGCGTGCGGATGAGGCGATTAGGAGTGTTCGAGCTGCGACCCGCTATGGGTTTGACGATGCGGACCAGCTTACGGAAGATGAGAGTTTCCTTTCGCTGCGAGAGATCCGCAGTTTTCGGCGCTGGTCGTTCAACTGCGACACGGGATGAAGAACGAGCGGAAACAGTAAGTGTTTACTGGGGAACCCATGTGCCTTTCGTTGCAGAACCGTTCGGGGCCCGGGACAAATTGCAACGCTAGAACGGCTGATACCGGAGAAACGATACTCAAGACAAGAACACTGGGATGACAGGTAATCACAAGAACACTGGGATGACCAGGTAATCAGATGATGTGCATCAGGAGCAGGACGATTACGATGATGAGCACCAGGCCCAGGCCGCCGGAGGGATAGTATCCCCAGCCTCGAGAGTATGGCCATGAAGGGAAGGCACCAATGAGCAGCAGCAGAATGATTACGATTAGAATCAGACTCATGCTTCAGAGACTCAGCTGACCTGGGAAACCTAACAGGAATTCGGAGTACTTAAGTACTAGCCGCGAGCGCCCAGAGACCGACGGTTTCGGCGACACGCGGGGCGAGCGAGGAAAGCCCGAGCACGTCGAAGAGTTGCGCGGTCACCTGGTCCGGTGAGTCTGCCGCAGCAATCGAGTGATAGTCGCGGTTCCCGTAGTAGCGGACCAGCTCAGCGGCGTTCCGCTCGTGGGTCCGCAGCCGCTCACGGATGGTCGCTGGCTGATCGTCGGCTCGCAGGACAAGCAAAGAGCGGTCATTCCGGCAGAGCATCTGCGTGCCGCCGAGAGAACTGTCAGCTGTGTAAATCCGTCCGCAGGTAGGACACTGCCGGCGGCGTTTCAGCCGCTCGATCAGTTCAGCGGCAGAGACTTCGAAGTCGAAGATAAGCGGCTTGGGCATGCGGAGCTGGCTGAACAGGCCATCAAGGAAAGCTGCCTGATCCGCCGTTCGAGGGAAGCCGTCGAGAATGCATCCTTCTTTGCAGTCGTCTTTTCGCAGGCGGCTCTCTACGAGGCGCTGCATTAATCCATCGCTGACAAGTTGGCCAGAGCGGAGAATGTCGTCCAACTCCCTGCCGAGCTTTGTACCATCCTGGCATTGCCGGCGCAAGATTTCGCCCGTCGAAATGGCAGGAATCTCCAATGCCGCCGAGAGGCGCGCAGCCTGTGTACCTTTCCCTGCACCCGGGGGCCCGAGAAAAATAATCGCCTTTGAATGCCTGTACGTTGTTACCACGGTTCGCCCTTCGAGTACAGTTTCAGCGATTAGGCAGGGTTTTCCAAGTGAGGTGGCCCAGATTGGACTAGTTGTCCGAACGAATCGGCCTACCCTGAGACGTTACCAGGAGGTCGGAACTTCAGCAGTGTAAGACCAGCGACGAACTCTGGCCACCCTTAGTTGGAAACAAGGCGCTACGGGCAGAATCCAGATAACGAAGGCCGGAAGCCTCAACGAGAGGTTGCGTTCTGAAGCCGGGATAACACCCCGGAGTTATTCCCTGCCGACCACCTTTTATGGAAAGCGCCGCAAAAAAAGAACAGGAAAGTACAATGGACAAGCTTGCGCAAAACATCCAAGAGGCATTTCTCAATAACGCGAGGAAAGACAGGACGTTTTTGACGATATACCTGATGAGCGGTGTGAAGTTGTCGGGGCGAATCAAGAGCTTCGACAAGTATTCGGTGGTGCTCGAATCGAATAACCAGGAGCAGCTCATTTTCAAGCACGCGATTTCCACGGTGGTAGTCTTGCGGCCGCCGCACACGGGCGCTCCCACTGGGATATCCAGTACGCTCAATGCCGGAACCGGCAGCGTGGGGGTAGCAGGGCAACCTGCAACCGAACCTGCCGAAAGCGAACCTTAGTGCAAGCGCCTGAGGAGCGAACGCTCGTAATTGGAGTTCATCTCACCAGCCGGCCGCCGTCAGGTGGCATATTGCCGGCTTCGGCGCTGGAGCAAAAGGAATCGCTTGAAGAATTACAGACGTTGGCGGAGAGCGCCGGGGCAAGAGTGGTTGACAGCATCATCCAGGTGCGGCCGGTGCTCGATGCAGCGACATTGCTTGGATCGGGCAAGGTCGACGAGATCAAGGCGCGCATTCAGGCCGACGATGTTCAAACGGTCATTTTCGACCGCGAATTAACGCCAACTCAGTTGCGCAATCTCGAGCGGCGGCTCGAAGTGAAAGTGATCGACAGGACGCAATTGATCCTGGACATTTTCGCGAGACGCGCGCGGACCAGTGAAGGCCAGTTGCAGGTGGAACTGGCGCAACTGAATTACCTGCTGCCGCGCTTAGCCGGGCACGGGACGCAAATGTCGCGCCTGGGCGGCGGCATTGGAACGCGCGGTCCGGGCGAGACGAAACTCGAAACCGACCGCCGCCGGATATCCAAACGAATTGCAAAATTACGCTCCGAAATTGAAAGGGTGCGCGCAACGCGGGGCGTGCAAAGGTCGCAGCGACAAGCGGTTCCTCTTTCGACGGTCAGCCTGGTGGGCTATACGAACGCGGGGAAATCGACGTTGTTCAACCGGCTTACTGGCGCGGCTGTGCTGGCGGACGCGAAGATGTTTGCGACGCTCGATCCGATTGTGCGCCAGATCCGGCTGCCCTCTCAGAGGCGCGTTTTGCTCAGCGATACGGTGGGTTTCATTCGCAACCTGCCTACCACGCTCGTGGACGCGTTCCGCGCGACGCTAGAAGAGGTAACCGCGGCGGCGCTACTGCTGCACGTAGTAGACATCAGCTCACCCAGTGCGGACGAGCAGGCCGCGCATGTGTTGAAAGTGCTCGCGGAGATTGGCGCCGAAACGGCGCCGCAAATGCTGGTACTGAACAAGAGCGACCGGTTGCCGGAAGCCGACCGGCTGCAGGACTTGCCTACATTGACGCACCGGCTGCTCGGCGAGACAGCGCGCCAGAACGAAACCGAAGCGGTGCTGATTTCGGCGCATACCGGCGCGGGGTTGGGCGAGCTGCTTGACAAAATTGACCGCCAATTGGTGCAGGACCCGGTCTCGCGCCGATGTTTTCACTTGCCGCTAGGCGAAGGGAGAGCGCTCCATCTTCTGCATGAGCGCGCGGCGGTGATCTCGCAGCGTTACGAAGACGAATATTGCGAAGTAGTGGCCGATGTGCCGCAATCGATTAGCACGAAGCTCGCTGAGTTCGCCGTGGGCTAAGCACTATCCGGATCGCTAAAGCTGCCATACTGGACTCAACAGCATATCCCTCCCCACACACGCTCTATTTCCGCGGCGTGTTAGTCCAGGGCAGATCCTGCCTTGTGCACACCGGTGCGCAAATCTTCTGATTTGGTCCAGGCCGCTCCGCGCTTGCGCACTGGTTTTCTAGCGAAGCGTTAGACAAGAAGGATTCTCATGAACACTGGCGAATGTCCAGCTAACTACGAGCGGCTCCCTGAAATTCTCCTAGAAGAGCTAAATGACATAGGGGTATTTCTAGTCGATAGGGACCGCCGCATCACAAGCTGGAGTCCGGGGATTGAATCCATCCTAGGCTATAGCGAAAAAGACTTCATCGGACGCGATGCCAGCGTGATTTTTACGCCTGAAGACCGCGAACTTCACGCCGACGATGCGGAGTTCGAGCGCGCGCGCATGGAGGGCCGCTCCCCCGATATGCGTTGGCATCTGAAGAAAAACGGCAGACGGATTTTCATCGATGGAATCATGAGAGCCGTTTCAGCTGCGGACGGCACTCATATCGGCTACACCAAGATCATGCGGGACACTAGACCGAATCATCTGAGCCGGTATGCTGCGGGCTATTCTCGAACGCACACCTGATGTCATCTATATGAACGATCGCGCGGGCCGTTTTACGTTTGTAGATTCGGAAGCAGCGCGGTTGTTGGGGCGGGATATTGAAGAGATTATCGGGCACGCGCCGGATGGCTTCCTTGCGCCCCACATTAGCGGACCCTTGCGAAAAAATGACGACAGCATCCTTGAGCAGAACAGCGCAACCATTGTTGAGGAGCGCATGCCAGTCCTAATCTGCTGGATATGGTGGTGTTCCGGGCCGCGAAAGTCCAGCTTAGATATTTCTGATTAGCAAGCCAGGAATTACCCGCAAAGCTTTGCCTGAGAACAAATTGCGAGCGCGCCTACCTCCTTGAGGAAAGCTTATCCTCTCGGACTAACTAATAGTGAAAATTCAATACACCTTCTTTTGTCTGGCGTTTGCAGTTGCCGGATCCATGACTCTGATCGCGGACACCATTCCATATCCAAACCCCGGCACGATCGCCCCAGCAGCCACTTTTCAGGCCTCAACCTCAGGCGACGTGATTGGCTACTACGATGGCGGTACCGGTATCTTCGCAGAAGAAATCGGACTCTTTGTGAACGGTGCTCAGCAAGGCGGGTGGGGGCTCGAGAATCATACCTCCGCCCTGGGAGATGCCTTTGACTTCGGGCCGGTTCATGCCGGAGACACGCTGGTATTCGCGCTGAAGGTGGCCGATACGGGTTATACACTGTATTCGGACCCCTCTCTGAATCCGGACGGAATCAATCACGCGTATTCGACTCCTTACGTCGCAGCTGACCGTAGTAATGCAGTAATCCCATCTGGTACCTTCGTCGGATTCGAAGATTCGCTGATCTCGTTTTCGGACCTGAACTATAACGATGATGATGCCGTGTTTACAAATGTGACCGCGGCGACGTCCAGCACGCCTGAACCGGCATCGCTTCTGCTGATCGGGGCTGGGCTGGTTGGCTTCGGATTGGCAGTTCGCAGGCATAGCGGGCGCGTTAAATAGGCGAGGTTACCGTCTGATTCGAGGGTATAAGGCGGGTTCGATCCCGGGTTACTTTCTCTTGCGAATGTAGATCTGCCCGTTGAACGTAGTGAACTGGAATTCCGGGCCGCCGCCGTTGATGCTGCCACGCAGCGTTCGATCGAAGCGCAAATGATAGCTTCCGTCTCGCTGACGCCCCGACTCGCTGCGTTGGACTTGCGCTCCTGAGTCGAGCTTCACTTCGAAGTCGCTGTAGATCTCGCCGTTGTCGGTTTTCATGCGGACATTGGCCTTCAGGTTGTCGGGGAGAGTTACATCGATATCACCGTTCAAAGTGCTAAAGGACATCGGCTTTGAAGGGTCGATTTGATCGAGCGCGACCAAGACTTCTCCGTTCAATGAGTGCGCCACGACGGAACCCGAAACATTCTTGAGCGTGACCTTGCCGTTCAGGTTGTCGGCATCAATTTCGCCCTCGACCTGCTCGACGGAAATATCCCCACCACTCATGCATTTCAGTTGAAGCGAAGACCGGCGCGGCACTGTAATCACGAGGTCTACCGCTTTGTTCCAGGAGGCGGTCTTAACATCGATTACGTTGTTCTCCTCTGAGATGTCGAGGCCGGGATTGCCGGGAAGCTCGAGGCGTTTCATTCCGTGGGAGGCCGGGGGACGGGCTTCATGTGATTCGCCCGCGGAGCGCGGGTGCGCCTCTACGGTGACGTCTTTTACATTGCCGCCTCGCACGACGATTCCTCCTAAGATCAGGTGTGCGCGTATTTGAGGCGGGCGCCCAGGATCGTCCAGCGGGACGGTTGCCTTTTCGGGTCCGTCCTGGGCTAGAAGAGCGCCAGCGCACAAAATGGCTAATCCGATGATGTTTTTCATAAGTGAAATCTCCTATTTTTCGCGGTGCAGGCGAATGCTTCCGTTGAAGGCATCGAATATCAGCTCCGGACCACCGCGCCCCGCGCGTCCGCCGCTGAGACGGTTACTGCGATAAACGAACTTGCCGTCGCGCCGCTCGGTTACGGCCGCGGGGGCTGCTCGTGGTTCCACGTCGAAGTCGCTGTAGATCTGTCCGTTGAAAGTTTTGAACAGCAGGTCGGCTGAGAGTTCTTGCGGAAAGTAAATATCCAAAGGCCCGTTTATGCTCTTGAAGCTGCAAGGGCCCGAAGGATTCCTGGCGAAATGAACTGAGATCGGGCCATTTACCGTGTGGACATCACCTGAGCCAGAAATCGCGTCCAGGTAGATGGGCCCATTGATATTGCCAGCGTCGAAGTCTCCGCCGGTTTTGTCCAAACGAAGATCTCCGTTGTTGACTGTGGATACAACGGTTCTCGCCTCGCGCGGAACTTCTACGTCAATGTCGTAGGTGACGTTGTAGAACCGGCGATGCTCGCCGCTACATCCCCGGCCCTCGCCGTTGCACCGCCAAGGCGCATCGTAGTCAATCGACACTGACCCCGGATGCTCCGCGATGTCTAACTTCACTTCGCTCTTGGCCTCTGCCAAATCGCTCGCGGTTTCAGCCCGAATCGTTTTGTGCGCCGTGACGCGAACGCTAGAGCCCGCAGACCCCGTCACGTGAACGTAACCATCGACATTGTCCACCACCAAACGCAGAGGCGGACCGGAAAGCGTGAGTGTTCGTTGAATCGTCTCCTGCTCTCGAATGGACCATTGCTCCGAATGGGAGCGGGCAAGGCAAAGGATTCCTAAGCCACCTGCCATAAGCACGAGGCTAAAGCTGAATTTCATTTTTCTCCTAATTCAAGGTGAGTTTCTCGAGACCCCACCGCGCCCGCTCCTGCACGGCGGAATTCAGGTCCGAATTCTTGCTGAGTTTGCGGAACTCCCCGGCGGCGGCGCGATCGTGGATCTGGACCAGCGCATCGATGAGAGCAATCTGCACGAGGGGCGAGTTCTGGAGCTGGATCGAATCAACCAGAACCTTACGAACCGCGGCATCATCGGTGAACTTCTCTAGAGCGTCGAGCGAAGACAGGCGGACATTTGTATTCGCGTCGTAGTTGAGCGCGTGCACAAGCGCGGAGAGAAGTTCGGGATCAAGATGGTTTACCTGAGCGCTCCAAGAAACTCCTTCGAGCCGGGAAGTCGCCGACTGCCTATCAAGAAACGAGAGGGCCACCGTTCGCCGCAGGTCTTGGATTTGATTGTTGAGTTGCGCCACTTGTTCGCCGGAGGCGCCGGCGCCGCTGCGTTCACGGCCAAGGTATAGACCGAGGCAAAATAGAGCAAGCGCGATGGTTACCTGCCGTACGAGGCCTGAAAGACCGGGCTTCCACCAGGCGAACCCGCCTCTCGCGAGGCGCGTACGGCCAGTTGTGACATCATGCAGGCGCTGATAGAAGCGGGTCCGCACGGCCGGGCCGGGATCCTCCTCCCGAACCAGGCCAAGATCCTGCCAGGCGGTTTGGAGTTCCGCTACCTCGATCCGCAACTCGGGGTCGTCGACGAGTTGGGCTTCGAAGATCTTTTTTTCACCGGGCGACAACTGCCCTGAAAGATATGCCGCGATCAGCTGGCGAGATTCTTCAGACATCATAGAGCCTTTCTCCGCGGAGTTCGCAGAACTTCTCGCGCAGTTCCTTCAGCGCGCGGTAGACACGCACCTTAACGGTGCCAACTTCGCACTTCAGAATCAGCGCGATTTCCTGGTAGCGCAGATTGTGAAACCTGCTTAGCACGAGCACCTCCCGCTTCTCCTCGGGAAGTTTCTCCAGCGCTTTCTGCAGGAACATAGCATCCTGCTTGCGAGCAAAAAGTTCTTCGGGCATGGGTTCGGAACTCCTGGTTTCGAATCCTTCGGTGCTCGCTGGCGCAGAGTGTTGGCTACGGAGCGAATCGAAATAAACATTTCGCGCCATACGGTACAACCAGACCCGGAACGCGAGACTGGGGTCATAGCTCCCGGCGTACTTCAGGGCGCGGAAGAAAACCTCCTGCACCAAGTCCTCACTGAGCGCCCGATTGCGCGAAAGCTGCAGCAGATATCGAAACAGAGCTACGTGATAACGTTCAAATAGCACCGCAAGCTGCTCAGTATCGCCACTCTGGATGAGCCTCATCAATGAGCTGTCAGTTGGATTCTCCACTCACCCTCACAGATCAATACCGGGGAAGCAGCAGAAGGTTACAACCTTTTTTCCACGGCGCGAAACAATTGACAGCCCGGTTCCGTCCTCCAGATGACCTAAGGATTGGTTTTGCTGTTTTCCACTCCTGAATCGCGAACCGAAGGAGGACGGCGGCAGGGGAGCGAAGGTTTTTTGCTGGAGCGGAAGGCGGATGATAGGCGTGGAGCAGGGTTCTTGCCGTCTCCCCTGCCAATGGCGCCTCCGGGAGCGGTAAAATCGTTCACCAAGAACAGTCCGGGGAACCAACACACGACGACTCCGATCATCCGCCACTACGCTCTGGAAACTTGACGCGTGAGTCTGCTTCAGTTCATAACGGCAATCCCCCCGGATGTGCGGCGAGGAAGCGGATGCTACGTCGGGACGCGGACCTTGATCGAGGCGCTTCGCGAGCTTAGGACCGGCGTTGCAACGGTCACTCCGAGCACCATCACCCCCGCCTTTACAGCGACTCGCATTCTATTTAATGAGACACTGCGCTGGCGAAAGTTCGCGGCGGATGCAACGGTAGGAATTGATGCCGACGGCTACTCCATCGCCGGCCGCCGCAACTCGCCCCCGCACGTTGCCTGTATTAAAGGAGTGTTGGGAGATGCCGTCCGCTTCGAAAGTGGCGCAACGCGGGCCAGTATCGCGCTGCAAGCCTGGCTGGAGGCAAAACATGCCCGCCGCGCCGATTTGGTGATTACGGTAAGCCGCTACTGCGCGCAGCGTCTCGAGGAACTCTATCGCGTAAACAATGCCGTAGTCGTGCCGGAGCTGATCAATCTGCATGCGTGGCGCAGCTTATTCAGCGGGAGCCTCGCCGTTCCAGACCCACGCAAGTTTACTGTTCTTTCGGTTTGCCGGTTTTATCCTCGCAAACGCCTGGAAATACTGCTTCGGGCGGCGGCCCTGCTGCGCCCTGGCATCCAGCGGCTTGAGGTTCGAATCGTGGGGAACGGCCCGGAATACAAGAGGCTTCAGCAAATCTCTCGCGAGCTGAATCTCGAATCGACCGTCCGCTGGCTTGGCGACGTGCGCTTGGGCAGGTTAGCGGAGGAGTACAAGCGCGCTGACATCTTTTGCTTGCCCAGTGTTCAGGAAGGCTTTGGCATTGTATTCCTGGAGGCCATGACAGCCGGGAAACCGATTGTGGCGGCGCGCGCTGCCGCGGTTCCTGAAGTGGTTCGAGGCGCCGGCATCCTGGTAAACCCTGAAAATCCGGAGGCCCTTGCTGAGGCAATCCTTCGCCTTTATCGTGACCCGGACCTGCACGCTTCCCTGGCTGCGTTCGGATTACGCGAGGTCGAGAAGTTTGAAATGCGCCGGGTCGCGAGACAATTCCTGGCCGAGGTGGCGAAAGTAGCACCCATCCTGACACAGGCGTGTGGGATCGGATCGCCGGGGTAAGTTCAGCCAGCGAAGAGTGCGCAAGGAAGAGGATGAATTTGAAGCTACATGCGACGTAGTCAGGACGTCGGACGATAAGCGGAGTGAGGAAATCATGGAAAAGAAATCCTGATGGCGGTCTCTGCCTATAATCTCGTGCGGCCGTGATGTGCATGGCGGCTCGCCGTAGCCGAATCGACCCTCGTCAACTCAGCTTCACGCACGTTTTCAACGTGGTCGAGGCTGCTTGGCCAAAGCTGATTGCCAGCACCAGCAAACACCAACACGAGCAGGAGTTCCTACGAGTCTTGGATCTTGCCCCAGCGACGTCTTCCTAGGCGCCGCAAACATCGCTCCTATCCACGCCTGCTTTGGCGACGCGGCGGACCGCCCCAACTTTCGCAAGGCGGAGGAAAACAAAGTGACATTGGCCACTTTTGGCGCCGTCATAAACTTGCGTTGACATTTGGTCAAGGCAAGTATCATTTCACTTTTTCCCATGTTTCAGCAATTTTGGTGCCATCCGAGAGAACACCGGATTGCAACAGTGTGTCTCCATTTACTCTTACTGTGAACAACTGGTCCTTTCCGATCAGCTTGGGATCAACATCAATGAAATCGACGTGTTCAACATAGGACTCTCCCTGGAGTGTATATGTCCCGTTAGCTGAAGCCAGCGTCTTCTTTTTCGCGCTGTCAAAGAGTACCCAAATGAAGTGTTTGACAGAAATCATCTTCAGTTCGTTAACCGGGGTATCAGCCTTTTTCAAACCTCGGCCGTGATCGTAGGACACTAGTCTCCACTCGCCTTGAAGTGCATCGTTCGATTGCGCCAATCCGAACGGCACCGCAACCGCTAAAATTAGCCAGCCCAACACTATCTGTTTCAAAGTGGCTCCCCTTTCAAGGAGGCGAGTCTATCAGAAATCTGGGCAGAGTACTCAGCCTCGGCCCCAATTGCCCGGTCTCATAAGCGCTTGGTTTGCGTGATACGTCTGGACATCGTCTGCTTCGCCTGCACGCACAACAGCAGAAATCCTTTCTAAGAAGTCGAGACATCCTTGGCGCTGAGAATTCAAGATTTCAGTTGCCGTAGTTGGGTCAAGCGAATTCCATTTGAAGTGGGTTCATCTGATGCCGTGTCCCCGTGTCTTGAAGCACTAATGGCCTTCTTGAGGCGCGGCGACTTTCGCCGCCGCTTCGGGACTCATCCCGACCTCTGTCGGCACACATTCCACACAGCGCTTGCCACTTTACAAGACCGCACTACTCTTCGCGCAGCGCAACCATCGGCTGCACCCTCGCTGCCCGTAGCGCGGGAAAAATGCTGGCCATCAGCGCCACCATCGATAGCCCAAGAATGGCAAGCGCCATCGTCACAGGATCGGTTGGCCGCAATCCGTACAGCAAAGAGGTTGCAGTTTGCGCGGTTGCCGCGGCCAACGCGGTTCCAAGGATCAAGCCCGCCAGCAACAACAGAATTGCTTCTTTAATCACGAGCTTGACGATCCCGCTCCGGCTCGCGCCAAGCGCAATACGAATGCCGATTTCACTACGGCGGCGGGCAACCATGTAAGAGATCACGCCATATAATCCGATGGTTGCAAGCGCCGCTGCCAGAAATCCAAAAAAGCCGGAGAGCTTAGCCATCAGCCGCTCCCGCATCAGAGATTCTTCCACCTGCGTCTTGAGCGCCAGAAACTCAAATGAGATCCCGCCGTTCTGCCGCAAAATAGTTTTTCTGAGCGCGGGCATCAAAGACCCGAGCGGAACCGTGGATCGCACCAGAAGGTTAATGCCCGGTCCCGGTTCCTTGTCCTGCGACGCCGCCACGAAAACAATCGGCTGAAAATCGTCTCGCAAACTCTGGTATTTTGAATTCTTCACCAAACCAATCACTTGGTAGACATGCTGTGGCTCGCCTGGCCCAACAAGTATCCGAAACTGCTTCCCGATCGGATTCGCTTTGCTCAAAAACTTGTTGCAAAATGCCTCGTTCACAATAGCGACTTCCGGAGACGAAACCGTATCGCGATCATCGAAATCACGACCCGCTAGCAGCGGCGTCCCCATGGTGCGGAAATATCCGGTGCTCACGCGGTCGAACCACGGATTGAGGTTTTTCTGCGTGCGCTGGTCGAGAAATTCAATCGTGTCATTCCAGCCATCGCCGCTGACCTGCACGATGTTGGCACTCGCGGCCTGCTCCACTCCAGGCGTTTTGCGCACGTCGTTCAGTAGTTCCCGGTACAGTACCGCCCGTCGCGCTGACGTGATACGAAGCCGTGATGCGTCTATGCCGGTAATCAGCAAACCGTCCCGCTGAAATCCCGCATCGAGCGTTAATAAATTGCGCAGGCTGCGCACGAACAGAAGAGCTCCCACCAGCAGCACCAGCGAGAGCGCCACTTGGCTGACCACCAGCACGCGGCGCAAGCCGAACCGCTGGCGATCTGCCGTAAGCCCGCGTCCCGCCGACTTCATAGCCGTGGCAGGATGCGTTTGCGTCGCCCGCAGCGCAGGCGTTAGGCCAAAAAGAATGCAGGTGAGGATCGCCAGCCCTGCGGTAAAGGCGAGCACCCGCCAATCCGGAGCTAGTTCGATAAACAACGGATTATCTGCGGTACTCAAGAAATAGACCAAATATCTGCTGAGACCTTGCGACAGAAAACCACCGATAGCCGCGCCGCTAAGCGTCAGCATCAGGCTCTCCATCAACAACTGCCGGATGAGTCGCCCGCGATCCGCTCCAATAGCCAGCCTCACCGCCATCTCGCGTTCCCTTGTGCTTGACCTGGCCAGCATGAGATTCGCTAAATTCGAACACGCGGTCAGCAACACCAGCCCGGAAATTCCCAGCAACAAGAAGAGCGGTTCCTGGTAGCGCTCGCGCAACGAGGATACACCCGAACCCGCAGGCATCGCCGTCAATCTGTAGGCCGCATAATATTTGGCCGTATCTGCCCGGTAATTAGGAGGAACAGTGCTCCCGAATACTCCTGCGGACATTGCGTTAGCCTGCGCGGCAGCCCGCTGGATCGTCCACCCGGGTTTGAGTCGCCCGATTGCGGCCAGCCACCAGTGATTCCGCCTTCCTAAGTGACTGTTCTCTCCGTTAATCCAAGGCTCCGCGCAGACCGGAGCTGCTACATCGAAACTCCGCCCGACTTCCACGCCGAAGAAGTTAGCCGGTGTTACCCCTAAAATGTCTACCCGGTGACCGTCAAGTGAAATTTGCTTGCCCACTGCCCCGGGGTCGCCCCCAAACTCCCGTTGCCAAAATGAATAGCTGATCACCGCGCCCGGCGAGCCGCATCCCAAATGATCATCCTTATCGCTGAGCAGACGTCCTATCAGCGAGTGGACTCCCAGCGTTTTGAAGAAGTCCCCGCTCACCCATAACCCTTCCGCGAAACGCGGTTCACCACTCTGCGTCAGATTGAATCGCTCGTCACCCCACGCGAAGATATCCGAAAACGCCTGCTGGCGGTCCCGGATCTGCTCCCACTGCGCGTAAGTGAAATGAGGACGGCGGTCGGAGAAGTTGCCCGAGCAGCAATGGTCATTTTTCGCGATGTTCAGTTCCGCCAGTTGTTCGGCGTGCGACACGGGCAGCGTGCGCAGCCGCACCGCGTCCAGCAATTGAAAGATTGCTGTATTAGCTCCAATGCCAAGCCCCAGCGATAGCGTCGCAACCGCGAAGAAACCTTTGTTCTGCCGAAAAATGCGCGCCGCGTAACGAGCATCCTGCCAGGCGCTTTCGAAGAGATTGACCGTGTCCATTCGGATCAGTGCTGCAAATAAATCACCGGGCCAATGGCACACCTAAGTGGTTCATTACAGGATGATGCCACGCAATACATGCCGGTGTGACAGACCGCCTGTGTCCGAATTCGGAATAGCAGATCTCGCAAGTGAACAGAAGCGCGATTAAACGTATTCACTTCCCCGCCAGCGTTAACGCATACAACGTGTCCCCCGCTCCCACAATGATGTACTGCTTGCCATCCAGCATCCAGGTCGAAGGGCCATTGCTCACCCCAGACGTCAGCCGCTGATGCCACAAAATCTTTCCACTTGCTGGATCGAACGCCGCCAGGCTCCCTGAATCCCCGGTGAAAAGAAGCCGCCCCGCGGTCGTCAGCACGCCGCCCGACATAACCCCTTCACCGGCCGCGAGTTCGTGTTTCCACTTGACGTTACCTGTGCGCACATCCATTGCAAATAACGTGGACCTTGGATCGAATGTCGCGCTGCCGCCGCCGCCGTAACCCTCCGGCTCGTTAGATGTGTCGTAGAGATACGCGATGCCATAACCCTCTCGCCCATTCAGATAGAAAAGCTCCGTCTGGGGATCGTAGCTTGGCGGCGGCCAGTTCGTCGCGCCATAAATCGGAACGTCGATCATGGAGCCATCTACTTTAGGTTCCTTGGCTGGATCCGGAACGGGTTGCCCCTTCGCATCCACGCCTTTTGCCCAGTTGCCCTTGCCGGAAAACGGTTTTGATACAAGGTTCTTCCCGTCAGTGCGGTCCAGCACGAAGAACCACCCGCAACGCGCGCCTTGTGCCAGCAATTTGCGCGGCTTACCATCGACGACTGCATCGAACAGCACGGGCGTCTCCACGTTGTCCCAATCGTGCGTATCGTGTGGCGATGCCTGAAACCACCACGCCAGCTTGCCTGTATCGGGGTTGAGTGCCACGATGGAAGCGGTCCAAAGATTCGCGCCTTTCCGGCTCTGGCCCGCAAACACCGGGTTCGCATTGCCCGTGCCCCAATAAATCAAGTTCAGCTCGGGATCGTAGGTGCCTGGCATCCATGTCATACCGCCGCCGTGATCCATAGCTCCCTTATTCGGCCAAGTCTCCGCACCGGGATCGCCCGGCTTCTCCGGCTCCGTCCACCAGCGCCACTGCATATCGCCCGTCTCTGGGTCGCGTGCTTCCAGGTAACCGCGTACGTCCATGGCGTCGCCCCCTACACCCACCAGCACATGATTTTTCACAATCAGCGGCGCCATGGTGGTGAAGTACTGCAGCTTCTCGTCCGCCACTTTCTTACGCCACCGCTCCTTGCCATCCCGCGCGTTGAGCGAAATAAACCATCCGTCCGGAGTTAGAAAGTAAAGCCAATTGCCGTACATGCCCACGCCGCGCTGCCCCGTTAAGTGGCCGCCGTGATCTTCGAAATCGAATTGCCAGATGCGCGCTCCCGTACGGGCATCGATCGCGAACACATGGTCCGGAATCGTGAAGTAGAGAATGCCGTTGACCATCAGCGGCGTCGATTTGATCTCGGGATTGCCCACCCCGCGCTGCGGCCCGATGCCGGTGATCCGATAAATCCACTCGATCTTGAGTAAGCCCAGATTGGATTGATCAACCTGATCGAGCTGGCTGAAGCGGCGCCCCGAGTAGTCGCCGTTATAGGTCGGCCATACATCCGGCGGCCCCTGAAACAGCGTGAGAGCCTTCGGATCGAGCCCTTGTCCGTAAAGCGCAATCGCGCCGATTATCCCGGCCAGAAATCGATGTCGAATCATTTGAGTGTCAGCAGATAAGCCGTAACGTTGTGTACATCGGCATCCGTGTACTTCCCGAGCAGCGCCCGGTGTCCGCTCAGCTTGTCATCCGTCTTCACTTCGACTTCGTGCCGCGGCCACGCGTGATACTCACCGTTCGTATCCCGCAGCGACACATCGAAGTCATCGAGTTTCACCACCGAGCCTGTTACCACCTCGCCTGATTTGGTCTTCACCGTCGCCTGAGCCGGTTCGCGCGAAGCCGGCCAGATGAATCGCGCCTCCATGGCGGCGGCTTGTGGGTACTTCAATCCGATTTTCTTGAGATCGCCAGTCGCCGAATGACATCCCGCACAGTTCGCCGCGAAAAATTCCTGCCCCTGCTTTGCATCGCCGCTGTTTTGGCTGCGCTCGTTCGCATAAATGCTGTTATATGCGCCGCGGTTGGCCGCGTTTTCCACCTGCAGATGAATGTATTCGGCGATGTCGTATATCTCCGGCTGCTTTAAACCGGGAAAGGCCGGCATGCCCGCATCCGGCCGGCCGTTGTTGATGACTTGCCCGATTTCCTCACCCTTTTCATCGTGCAGCACCAGCGTCGAGCGGACCAGGTTCGGGCCCTCGCCGCCTCGCGCATTCTCGCCATGACATGCCGCGCAGTTCTGCTTGAAGAGCGGCTCTCCCAACGTCGCCGCAGCCTTGTCCGGAGGCGCGCCAAGGCCCAGAAACTCTCTCATGTCCCGCTGCTGCGCACTAACATTCAGCGCCCCAGCCACTGCCAAGACGAGAGCCGCTCGCAGCACGGTCACAATTTCCACAGAAAAATCTTTCGCAATCGTTTCAAACGCTTACCTGCATTTGCGAACGGCCTACAGTATATCGGGCCGTGTACCAGGCTAACGTCGGGCCAGAACAATATCCGCATGACTGCTACCCAAAATTCATTCAAGCACGGCCTCCATTCGAAGGACCTGATCATCCAGGACGAAGATCCAATGGAGCTCGATCACATTCGCTCCACCCTGCGTAACGAGCATCAACCCGGCAACGTCACGGAAGAAATCCTGGTCGATGAACTCGCCCAGCACTTCTGGCGCATGCGCCGCTTCCGTGAACTCGAAGCCCGCGCCTGGACACCGGAAAACCTCGACAGCTGGATCGAAAACGGAATGCTGGCACTCATGCAGCGCTCGATGGTTTCCGCCGAACGCAGCTTCCACAAATCCCTTTCCGCCTTGGTGAAGCTCCAAAAGCAGCGTGGCTTCGTTCCTCAAAAAACCGAACCGGAACCCTCTCACGTCAGATTGATTGACCCGGAAGAGCACTATCCAGAGGAAAACATCTGCCTCTCTGGCTTCGTTCCTCAGTTCCCGGAACATTTAGCTGATAAATCCGCTGAACCCGCTTTGGGCTTCGTTCCCCCAAAAACAGCGGGGCAGCCTTTTCCTGTGGCGCAGGTCCTTGACCTGCCGTGTCGCGACTCATCGCGACACTAGTGCCCGTCGCGGCAAATAGCTCTTTGACAACCGAATACTCCCAATTCACCCTTCCCCGCCCTAACTGTATTCACTCGCTTCGTAAAGCACTTGCCGGATCAATCCGCGCCGCCCGACGAGCAGGTAGCCACGCCGCCAAGAGAGCCGCTCCAGCCAGGACCAGCACAGCTAGAAAGTAAATCTGCGTGTTCCACGCCGTGACTCCATAGAGTAGTCCCGCAACCGTGCGCGCCAACACCAACGTCAGCAGCAAACCTGCGGCTAAGCCCGCCATAACAACCGCACCCGTCCGCCCCAGCTCGAGCGTCAGAATCTGCGGCCCCGTTGCCCCTAGAGCCAGCCGTATTCCGAACTCGCGTGTGCGCCGTGCGACCGATAAAGACGCCACACCGAACAGGCCAAGCCCTGAGAGAAACAGCGCGATGACCGCAAAACCTGTCAGCAGCCCCGTCTCGAATCGCCGCTGTAGCGTCACGGATGCGAGCAGCCGATCCATCGTCTGCGGATGCGTCACCGGTTCGGATGCATCCAGTTGCCACACCGCCCGTTGCACCAATGGAATCAAACTTTCCGGGTTGACGGCCGAGCGGATCACGAAAGTATCCGAGTAATAGGGACTGGCGCTGATCAATCGGTAAAACTGCATCATCACCGGCTTTTCCAGAGATGCGTTATGGACGTCGCCCACCACGCCGATCACCTTCACAGGGGGGTTGTCTCCGTCCGCAAATTGCTTGTCGATCGGGTCCTCGCCCGGCCAAAGTCGCGTCGCCATCCTTCGGTTGATCACCGCAAAAGCCCCGGGATCATCTGGCCGAAAATCTCGCCCGGCGATCAGCGGTATCTGCATCGTCCGAAAATACGCGGCATCGATGACCCGATACTCCGCCGAAAGGTTCTCCGGCAGCTTCTGCATCGGTTTTCCTAGCACGCGGACGTCATGGATCTCGTTATCTCCCGTTAGCGGCAAGCGATTGATGATCGACGCGGATTGAACGCCCGGCAGCGATCTGAAGCGATTGAGCAGCTCGCGCACGTGTTGCAGACGCTCCGCCGGCTTGCCGGTCCGCATGGCATCGAACGATACTTTCACCGTGAGCACGTTATTCGGATTGAAGCCGGGATTCTCATGCATCACTTTTGCGAAGCTTTCGAGCAGCAGCCCCGCGCCCACCAGCAGCACCACGGAAACCGCGATCTCGGCCGCCATCAAGGTCGACTTCAACTGGTTCGTTCGCCGATCACCCGTGGATGTACGCCCTTGCGATTGCAAAGAGGAATTAAGCGCCGCGTCCGAAAGAACCAACTGCGAGAGCGCTCCGAAAATGATAGCGGTCGCGAAAGCCATCGCGGCGAGAGCAGCAACATGAGTAAAATTGAGTTGCAGCTCGTACAGCCGCGGTAGCCGGTTTGCCCCCACGTTGCGAATGATCTCAATACCCCACGCCATTAGCAGCAACGCCAGCGCCGATGCCGCGCCTACCAGCGCGGTCTGCTCGAGAAAGCTCTGCCGGAAAAGCTGCCAGCGGCTCGCGCCCAGAGCCTGCCGTACGGTGTACTCGCGCAGGCGCTGCGCGTTTCTAGTAAGAAGAAGATTACCGAGATTGAAGAGAACCAAAACAAGCAGCAGCGCGACAGCAGCCAGCAGCATCCAGAGCACGTCTCGAATGCCCCATGCCATGGCTTCGCGCAGCGGCGTTACATAGATAACCAGCACGCCAAGCATCTGCTCGATGACATCCCGGTATTGTGGATATTTGATCTCTTTCTCCTTGAACAAGTGAACTGCGGACGCCCGGAACTGCTCCGCTGCCCGTTCCCTCGTCACGCCTTCACCCAGCTTCCCCAGCACGTAGTAGTTGAAGTTCCCCTGCTCCAACAGCTTGGGTGTGATCACAAACGGAACCCAGAATTCGGACTGCTCAGGCGCCCAGTTCATGATGCTCGAAAGGTCCGCCAACCGTGGAAAATCGAAACCGGGCGGCATCACTCCGATCACTACCATCGGGGAGCCGCTCAGCAGCATCGTCCTGCCGATGACTGCGCGATCGCTCCCGAAACGCCGCGCCCAGAGCTCGTGGCTCAGCACAATCACGTTGTCACGCCCCTGAGCCGCGTCCTCTATCCCCATTCCGCGTCCCAGCATCGCCTGCAGCCCGAACACTTTAAAAAACTCGGGCGTAACGCTTGCGCCGTAAATCCTCTCCGGGTGACCTTTCCCTTCGAGCGTGTACTCCGCCGTGTCGATCAACGCGGTCGATTCGAAAAGTCCCGATTTCTGCCAAGCCAGAAACTCGTCGGCCGTCACCACTGTAGGCTCTGAGCCCAGGAACGGGACCTTCTGCGAGATCGTCACGATCCGATCGGACTTCGCAAACGGCAGCGGCCGTAAAAGCACCGTATCGACCACCGCGAAAGTGATTCCTACTGCCGCCAGCCCAATCGCCAGCGTGACCATCGCCATCACGGAATAACCCCGGCTGGCACGCAATGAGCGGAAGAGTGGGTGAAAGCTCATAATTTCGAATTGTGCCACGCTTTTGACGACACAAAGCTGTGATAAAACTACGGTCGCGTATAAGGACTCATTACATGCACTTGAAATCGACAACCTTCCTGATCGCCTCCCTTGCATTCGCGGGATGCCTGCGCGCGTCCGAAAGCACTTATCAAAATCCGCTCTCGCTCAACGATCCCAGAACAGGTCCTGCCGTGAGTTGCCCGGATCCCGCAACGATCAAACAGCGCCAGGACGGGCGCGATACCTGGTATCTGTATTGCACCGGCGACCCGCTCAACACAAACGATAAGAATCCTGACGGCAGTTTGCGCAACCACCTGATCTCCTCATTCCGATCCACCGACCTGATCCACTGGACGTACATCGGCGACGTCTTCCAAACGCTTCCCGCGTGGATCGGGAATGTCAATACGAACCTCTGGGCGCCGGCAGTCAAGCACTTCAACGATCGGTACTATTTGTATTACGTCGCGCCTACGACGGCCGCAACAGGCGGCTCGGCGATTGGCGTCGCTACCAGCAAGAGCCCGGCCGGACCATGGATTGATAGCGGATCTCCGGTCGTCCCGCCAGAGCCGAATCCCTACAACGGCTCTTTTCTCCGCGCCGTGATCGATCCCGACGAAATCCAGGACGACACCGGCCAACGCTACATCTCGTATGGCAGTTTCAATGGCGGAATCAGTATCCGCAAGCTTTCGGCCGACGGCCTGACCTCCGATGCCTCTTCCGAACAGCAGATCGCGATCGACAACATGTTCGAAGGCGCGAGCTTTTTCAAACACGATGGCTACTACTACCTGTTCGTATCCACCTCGAGCTGCTGCGATGGGCCGCTTAGCGGGTATAGCGTCTTCGTAGGCCGCGCGCAGAACCCAACAGGACCCTTCCTCGATAAGAACGGCGTGCCGCTGCTGACCTTTGCTCCGGGCGGCTTCATCTCGATCGCGGCCAATGGGAACAAGTGGGTTGGGCCCGGCGGCAACGTAGTCTTCAGGGACGATGCCGGCCAGGACTACATGCTTTATCACGCCGTCGATCTCGCCAACCCCTACTTCGATGGCTACCCTGGCTTCACGCGCCGTCCTGCCCTGATCGATCCGATCGATTGGGTCGACGAATGGCCCGAGGTACGTGGCGGTTTCTGGGCTTCAGCAATGCCCCAGCCTGCTCCTGCCGCCCAGCCCTGGCAAGACAACGACTACTGGCCGCGAGTCAAGCCAGAAGACGAGCCCGGTGTTGAAATCGCGGCTCTCTCAGACGAGTTCAACAGCACGACGCTCTCGCCGCAATGGCACTTCCTTCACCCGGCCGCAAATAACAGCTACACTCTCACGGGCAGCGCGTACCAGGTGCAGACGATGGGGCCGGATGAAAATAGCGATCCAACGCACGTCTCGATTCTCGCCGAGCCCACGCCTGTGCGCGGCGACTATCTGGTCGAGACAAAAGTAACCACATCGATCCCGTTCGACAACTCTTGCTGCTACAACTTCGCGCAGGGCGCGTTATTCATCTACGGCAACGACGGGAACAGTATTAAGCTCGACGTCTTTCCGGATTTCGATACACGCCAAACCGAGTTCGGCAAGCAGATCTCGCCAGTTGCGCAAAACTATCCGACTTACGATCACATGACGATCGGTCCCGTTGGAATGTCAACCTGGCTGCGTATCGCCAAGCACGGGCGCAACGACGGTCTAGAGCTATATACGGCTTACACGAGCAATGACGGTGTCCATTGGACGAAAGGCGGGACTTGGCAGCATAACTTAGGCGGCGGCGCGCAGATCGGCATAGCCGCGCAGAATGTGCCTGGTTTTACCGTCAGCTTCGATTACGTCCGCGTCTATCGTTTGAAGGAACAGTAAGACGAAGATCGTGCCTAACTTACGTGTATGACCGGCCGGTGCTTCACGTCGGGAATGGCGCGCCGTAAGACTTCGTGCACAAGCGGCGCGGCGTCACCCGAGCCAAAAAATAGAAACTTAAACAGATTGCCCACCGGATTCCCTTCCGTCCAGGAAAAATAGCCGTGAGGAACTTTGCCCGTGTCTTGCTCGAGGCGAATCAACAAAGCGGCTATAGCATTTGCGACCACGGGGCTCCTGGCCCTCAGAACGGCGTGGGGGCCCACACGATGGCCGGTGACGCTGAGGGTTGACTCGAAGTTCGAGGCGTCGCCGCGCTCCACTTCGAAGAAGTACACATGTTCTTCGGGGGAGACATGATGGCAATAACGCACAGCGCGGTCGGCTTCATCCAGATCCTGCTCTGTTTCATGCCGGGGCTTACGGGCCGCCACATGAACGATCTCGCCTTTATCGCCGGCAAGCAGTTCCTGAGCGGTTTCATCGAACTCAACCGCGTGAATGCGCAGCTCGGTCGAGCGAACGGCGCGGGAAAAAAGAGATGTCAGGATCATGACGAAAATGAAAATCGACGAAATCTTCAGCCCTTCGGGTCGTTCGTAGATATTCAATACCGTCGTATAAACGAAAACCAGAGTAATTGCAAGAAAAGGGAAGCGAAGCCGGTTCCCCCAAACCGTGATAGTCACGGCGATCGCTGCCGAAGTGATGAGCACCAGGACGCCCGTGGCATAAGCGCCTCCTTGCGCATCGACGTTAGCTTTGAAGAGGAGCGTAACCGTAAAGGCGATCCCGAGAAAGACGAGCACTAGCGGACGGGCAGCGCGTGCCCACTCAGGCGCCATCCCGAACCGCGGAAGATAGCGAGGAATTAGGTTCAGCAGACCTGCCATGGCAGAGGCGCCAGCGAAGGCGAGAATCAGAATCGTGCTGATGTCGTAAAGCGAGCCAAACACATTGCCGAGAAGTTGGTGCCCCAAATAAGCAAGCGCGCGGCCGTTTGCTTCGCCGCCTTCGCGAAACTTGTTCGCTGGAATAAGCACCGTCGTCACCATGCTGGTCGCAATCAGAAACGCACTCATGATCACGGCAGCCGAAACGAGCAGCTTGCGGGTATTCTTGATTCGGACTGCAAGATCCTCGCCTTCGATGAGGGGCATGACTGCAACCCCGGTCTCGAATCCGGAAAGGCCGAGGGCCAGCTTTGGGAAAAGGACTAGCGAGATTCCCAACATCGCAAGCGGGTTACTGTGCGCGCGGAACAGCGCTGCTCCCCAGTCCGGTACGACATGGGGATGAGTGAACACCTGCCACAGCGCTGCGCTGGTGACTATCAGATTCAAGAACAGATAGACACCAACCAGCACGACGGCAACTCCGATTGCCTCCTTGAAACCCTTCAAGAAAATGGCGCCCAGAATGGCCAGCAAAATAACCGTGACACCCATTTGGCTCTTCATCCATGGCGGCGTGAACGGATTTTGAACAAAGTGATTCGCCGCGTCGGCCGCTGAAAGCGTCATAGTGATGATGAAGTCGGTGGTCGCAAACCCAAGCAAGACTAAAACAAACGCCTTGCCGGTCCACTCGGGGAAAAGATTCTCGAGCATTGCAATGCTGCCCTGCCCATTCGGACTGGCTTCCGCAACCCGGCGGTACACGGGAAGAGCCGCCCCGAGCGTGACGACTACCAATACCAGCGTGGCGACCGGTGAGAGAAGTCCGGCGGCGAGGAAGGCAATACCAGGCTGGTAGCCTAAAGTGGAAAAGTAATCCACTCCAGTGAGGCACATGACGCGCCACCAGGTATATTTCTTTTCAGGCTCGCCTCGAACACCTTTGGGTAGACGAAGGTCGGCCAGTAACCAGTCGACGAAGCTCACCAGTCAAATATACTTTGGAGCGCTCTTCTACTGTTCCCAGCCGCCGCCGAGAGAGTTGTAGACCTGAACGAGAGCAAGCCGCTCGTTGAGACGGGCGCGGGCCAGATTCAATTCAGCCGAGAAATAGTTTGTCTCGTTAGTCAGAACCTCTAGATAACTCGTGACTCCGCCCTGATAGCGGGTGTTCGAAAGATCGGATGCGCCTTGAGCAGCTGCTGTAAGCAATTCCTGATGGGCGCGGAAGTCGCGGTACTTTGTGTAGGCGACCAGTGAGTCCGAGACTTCGCGGAATGCCTGCTGAATCGTTTGCTCGTAAGTGAGGAGCGCCTGCTGCTGCTGCGCTTGAGAAAGACGAACGTTGGCACGAAGAGCGCCGGCATTGAAGATGGGTTGGCTGACCGCGCCCGTCCAGTTCCAGGCGCGCGCAGACCAGGTAAATAAGTTACCGAAGCCAATGCTTTCCAGGCCGGCCGTACCGGTCAATGAAACTTGTGGAAAGAGTTGTGCGCGCGCAACGCCGATTTCAGCATTCGCGGAAGCGAGTTGTTGCTCGGCTTGTTCGATGTCGGGGCGGCGCTCGAGCAAGCGTGAAGGCAGTCCGGCAGGAATGGTGTCGGGAAGCGGCTGATCTGTAATCGCACGGCCACGCGGAATGCTCTCTGGATTTGCACCAGTGAGAATGCTGATCTGATTTTCTGATTGCTGGATGGCTCGCTGAGTATCGGGAATAGTCTCGGCGGCTTCTTCGACCAGTTGTTCAGCTTGCCGCACATCGACCAGCGACGTTGCTCCGCCCTGCTCCAGCGTCTGCGTAAGTTTGAGCGATTGCTGGCGAGAAGCAAGCGTGTGCTGCGCGATTTCCAATTCGAGATCGTACTCGCGTAACTGAAAATAAGCCGTCGCCAGGTTTGCGACCAGCGTACTCAGGATCGCGCGCCGCCCCCATTCAGTGGCTCGCAAATTCGCCCGGGCGGCTTCTGTAGCACGCCGGTAGCGGCCCCAGAAATCGATATTCCAGGAGGCAGAGAGCGCCAGTTCACCCCCCTCATAGGAATACCCGTTGAAGGCACCCGGTATTCCGGGCTGGCGTACGCCCGTAATGCTCGGACCAAAGTTAACAACGGGAAATTGATTAGAGCGAGTGATCGTGACCTGCTCCTGAGCCTGAAGGATGCGGGTCGCAGCGATCCTGATATCGAAGTTCTGCTTTAGCGCGGTGCGGATGAGTTGCTGCAACTGCTCGTCCTCGAAGACGCGCCACCACTTCTCATCGCCCAGAGAAGCTAGGTTCTGAGTGTTCGCCGCACTCGTTTCTTCGCCGCGGTATACGGGCGGAACATTCACAATAGGCCGTTTGTAATTTGGTCCAACTGTACAGCCTGCCAGCAGAATCAAAGCCGCGTAAAGCGCGGCTTGCGGGAGACGCCTCATACCGGCTCCTTTTCTTCCTCTCTTTCTCTCACTCGCGGAGCAGGCTTCTTGCCGCGCCGGCCCACGCGATGCGATAGCTTTTCAACCACATCGAAGGTAACCGGGATGAGGAAAATAGCGAGCATGGTAGCAGCGACCATCCCGCCGATCACTGCGGTGCCAAGAATGCGGCGCGAGACTGCTCCGGAACCGGCCGCAGTCCATAGAGGCACGCATCCCAGAATGAATGCAAAAGCGGTCATGAGGATGGGCCTGAAGCGGATGCGGGCGCCAGTCAGGGCAGCTTCTTCGATGCTCTTGCCCTTCTCGTATTCCGATTTAGCGAATTCGACGATCAGGATCGCGTTCTTGGCAGCCAAGCCAATGAGCATGACTAGGCCGATTTGAGCGTAAACGTCATTTTCAAAATGACGCAGCCAAAGGAAAAGGTAAGCCCCAAAGACCGCGATGGGAGTGCCAAGCAAAACACTGAAGGGCAGCGACCAGCTTTCGTACTGCGCAGCCAGAATCAGGAAAACGAAAAGCAGCGATAAACCAAATATCACCGCTGGCGGTACGCCTTCCGACGCTTGTTTCTCCTGGTAAGACATCCCGGTGTAGTCGAAGCCCATCTCGCGGGGCATGGTCCGCGCAAATACGTCCTCCAGCGCCAGCATGGCCTGGCCGCTACTGTAACCGGGCGCAGCGGCGACATTGATTTGCGCCGCGTGATATTCGTTGTAGCGCATCGTGAACTCGGGCCCGGTTAAGGGTTTGGTGGTCGTCACCGCGTTGAGAGGCACCATCTGATTCCGGTTGTTCGCAACATAGAAGCGGTTCATGTCTTCGGTGGTCTGCCTGAACTGACCCTCAGCTTCCAAATAGACTTGCCATTGCCGCCCGAAGCGGTTGAAATAGTTGACAAGGTAGCCGCCAAGAAAGGTCTGCAGCGTTTGATAAACATCGCCGATGTTCACACCCTGTCGCTCGACCTTTAAACGATCTACATCGGCAAAGGCTTGCGGAACGCTCGGCAGGTAGGTAGTGCTGAGGCCAACCAGCTCCTTTCGCCCGGAAGCGGCCTGCATGAATTTATTGACGTTATCGGTAAGGAATGAGAGGTCCGCGCCAGAGCGATCCTCCAAAATGAACGTAACGCCGCCAGAAGTTCCGACGCCAGGGATCGACGGCGGTGAGAATGAAAACGCAATACCGTCCTGTACCTGCTGCAGCCCGCGCGTGATGTGATCACGGATGGCAGTATATTGCTGATTAGGGGCCTTGCGTTCATCCCAGGGCTTCTCGGTTACGAAAAAGAAGGCGTTGTAAGTAGACTGCACGCGGCTGAGAAGACTGAAGCCGATGACCGAAGTGCAGCCCTCTACGCCCGGTGTGCTCTTAATAATGTTTTCGACTTTGCGGGCAGCCTCCGACGTGCGCTGCAGCGATGCGCCATTGGGCAGTTGCAAAGCCACAAAAATGTAGCCTTGGTCTTCTTCAGGCAAAAAGGAAGTAGGAAGTTTGCCGCCGATGAAAACAGCAAGCGCGCCCATGACGACCAGAAAGATAATACTGATTGCCGCTTTCCGGAGAAGCACTCCGGAAAAGCTGACGTAGCCTTCAGTGACGCGCCCGAAGACGCGATTGAATCCATCGAAGAGCCGTGCGAGCGGCCCCCGGCTGTGCTTCTTGGGTTTGAGCAGAAGAGCTGCCAGCGCTGGGCTAAGCGAGAGCGCGTTGAAAGCCGAAAAGATCACCGAGATCGCAATGGTCACGGCAAACTGCTGATAAAGGCGGCCGGTAATTCCTGGGATGAAAATAGTCGGGACGAAGACGGCTGTCAAGATGAGAGCGATCGCTACAACCGGACCGGCGACTTCCCGCATCGCCTGTAGTGCGGCATCGCGCGGCGTCATGCCTTCCTCAATGTGCCGCTCGACCGCCTCAACTACAACGATGGCGTCATCCACCACCAGCCCGATGGCCAAGACCAGACCGAATAAGGAGAGCGTATTGATCGAAAATCCGAGCATCGGAAAGACTACGAAGGTTCCGATGAGCGAGACAGGGACCGCGGCCAAGGGGATCAGCGTCGCGCGCCAGCCTTGCAGGAAAATGTACACCACGAGAACCACCAGCCCAAGCGCCTCGAGCAGCGTATACAAAATCTCCCTCATACCGGAAGTAACAGCTTTGGTGGTATCGAGGCTGACCCGATAAGCCAAATCCTGCGGAAACCGTTTTTGCAATTCAGCGATACGTTTGCGTACCGCGTCAGCGGCTTGGACGGCGTTCGAACCTGGAAGCTGGTAAAGCGCGAGAATCGCCGAAGGATCTCCGTTATACCGTCCGGTTAAGTTGTACGTCTGCGCCCCGAGCTCAAGGCGAGCTACATCCTTCAGGCGGAGGTTAGACCCGTCCGGGTTCGCGCGCAGAATGATCTCGCCAAATTCCTCAGGCGATTTGAGACGGCCTTGCGCTTGCACAGTGTAGGTAAACTGCTGGCCTTTAGGAACAGGCTCGCCGCCGATCTGCCCGGCTGGATTGACAGTGTTCTGGCTCTGCAGAGCGGCGACGATCTGCGGTACTGTCACACCGAGCTTGTTGAGCCGGTCAGGATTCACCCACACACGCATGGCATACTGACCCGCGCCGAAAACTTGCACACGCGCTACTCCGCGCACGCGAGTAAGTTCGTCTACCAGGTTGATGTAACCGTAATTGGCGAGAAACACGCTATCGTAACTGCCTTTTGGTGAGTAGAGCGAAATCAGCATCAACGGCGATGAGAGCGACTTGATTACGCTGAGGCCTGCCGTATTGACTTGCGCCGGCAACGTCGATTGCGCCTGGGACACGCGCAATTGCGTAAGCACCTGGTCGATATTCGGATCTGTATTTACATCGAAATCGATCGTGATCTGTGAAGCCCCATTATTGGCGTTAATCGAATACATGTAGGCCATATTGTCGACGCCGCTGATCTGCGCTTCGAGCGGTGTGGCCACGGATTGTTCCAGAGTCTGCGCATCTGCTCCCGGATAAGTCGCCTGCACGAGAATTTCGGGCGGCACGATGCTTGGGAACTGCGCAATGGGCAGCCGCAGCATAGAGACGAGTCCGACAATGACCATGATGATCGAGATCACTATGGCGACGATGGGCCGGTTGATGAAAAACCTTGACATGGTTACTTGCCGCCGTTCTCGGAGCTGTCCGATGCTGAGGGGGATGAGTTACCAGGCGTGGGAGTCACCACGGAGCCGTCCCGAACCTTTGAAGTGCCTTCGCTCACCACCCGGTCGCCGGGCTGAAGTCCTTTGTTGATGATCCACATTTGCCCAACACGGCTGCCGACGTCTACCGAATGGATGCTGATCTTATTCCCGGCTCCTACTACTGCCACCTGATAACGCCCTTGAAGCTCCGTTACGGCGCTTTGCGGCACGAGAAGAGCGTCATTCTGCATCGCAGTCATGGCACGAATCCGTCCGTACTGTCCGGGCCTGAGAAGATTTCCCGGATTCCTGAAGGCGGCAACAATGCGAATGGTTCCAGTCGAAGGATCTACTTGGCGGTCAGCGAAAAGAATACTGCCCTGGTATGGATAAATGCTGTTGTTAGCCAGCGTCAATTGAAGCGGGACCGGGTTCTTGGCACGCAGTAGATCAAGACCGGGCTTGATTTTGTCTGCAATGTGGAGATACTCTTGCTCGCTAATCGGAAAATAAGCTTTGATCGGGTTTACTTGAGAAACGGCCGTGAGCACCGTACTTTGACCAACTAGGTTACCGATCTGAATCGTGGCTTGACCTGCGATCCCGTCGATCAAAGAACGCACTTTAGTAAATCCCAGGTTCAGTTCGGCGGTCTCAACAGCGGCTTCGGCAGCCTTGATAGAAGCCTGGCTTGAAAGAATGACAGCTTCGCTTTGTTTTTGCGTCTGGATGTCGTTATCGAGCTGGCTCCGGGCGATTGCATGAGCCTGCGAAAGAGGCGTATCACGCTTGACGTTAATCTGGGCCAATCCCAATTGAGCCTGAGATTGACCAAGCTGACCATTGGCTTGAGCGAGCTGTCCTTTGGCTTGATCCAAAACAGCCTGAAAGGGACGGGGATCGATCTCAAATAAAACATCTCCCTTGTGCACGAACGAGCCCTCGCGGTAAGTTTGCCGGATCAGGTAACCAGAAACCTGCGGCTGAATATTGGCGTTCACAAAGCCGTCCAGAGTAGCCACCCAGTCCCCATAGATTGGTACGCTCTCCTGCTTGACCGTCGCAACGACCACTTGAGGAGGCGGCGGAGCCGGCGCGGGAGCAGATTTGGAAGAGCATCCGGTCGAAGCGAGAGCGGCCCCAAGCAAAAACAGAATGACCGGCTCCAATTGAAACTTCCGGGGTGAAGGAAAGAAGATGTCCATGTTCTAGTAATCTGCTAGGTAAAATCGATCAGGGCAATTTTGTCCTTGTTTGATGCGGATCACTCGTGAACAGGTTGCAGATCTTGAAGCGTGAAGAAATCAGCCCAACAGTGGAAAGTGAGCTAAAGTCTGCCCGCTTCATCGATGTTCACACACATCTGTTCAAGCCCTCACTGGGCCAACTGGGGCTATGGGGCATCGATGATCTGCTGACTTATCACTACCTCGAAGCAGAAGTGTTCCGGTCGTCAGACATTACGCCCGATGTGTATTGGTCGTTGCCGAAAGAGAAGAAGGCCGATGCGATCTGGCAGGCGTTGTTCGTAGAGAACCCGCCGCTATCTGAAGCTACGCGGGGTGTGGTCGCGGTACTTGACGCCTTCGGCTTGCGGGCTGAAGCGCCAAATTTGAAAGAAGCTCGGGAGTTCTTCGCCTCGCAAAATCTGGAGCAACACATGAACCGGGTATTCTTACTTGCTGGTATCAGCGAAGCCGTGATGACAAATGATCCGCTGGATCCGGTCGAGTCGGAGCTGTGGCGCAATGGAAGTGGGCACGATCCGCGCTTTTACGCCGCTTTGCGGATCGACCGAATTCTTGAAGAATGGCCCGACCGGTGGCATGGGTCTGTAACTGAGTTGCGGCGCTTCCTGCACGATTGGTGCGAGCGCATGAAGCCGGTTTATCTGGCTGTTTCCCTGCCCGACTCCTTCACATATCCAGACGATAATAGCTCGCGCGGCAAAGTATTCAAAGATGCGATCCTGCCTGCATGCCGCGAGTTCGATATCCCGTTATCACTCATGATCGGCGTCCGGCGACAAGTGAATCCGGCGATACGTCTGGCGGGAGACGCGGCCGGAAGAGCCGATCTGCGCAGTTTGGAGAATCTATGCCGCGAGTTTCCGCAGAATCGCTTTTTAGTCAGTGTGCTTAGCCGGGAGAACCAGCATGAACTTTGCGTCTATGCACGGAAATTCAGTAATCTTATGCCGTTCGGATGCTGGTGGTTTCTGAACAATCCTTCGATTGTGGAAGAGATCACTCGCGAACGGATTGAAATGCTTGGCCTGACCTTTATTCCGCAGCACTCTGACGCGAGAATTCTCGAGCAGGTGATCTACAAGTGGCGGAACACGAGGAGGACGCTGACGCCCATCCTCGCAAACAGTTATACGCTGCTGATGGAAGACGGTCGGGATATTACTGCCGAACAGATAGGTCGCGACGTGCAGCGCCTGTTCCGAACGAACTTCGAGAACTTCTCGCGATCATCAATCCCCGTGACTCAGTAACCGCTCGGCTCACGGCTTTCCGCGCTTGTCTTCACGAGCACTTGGCCATCTTTAATCATCACGTCCAATGTCGGTTGAGGGTGAACTGCGGGGCCATCGAGTACGGCGCCGGTCTTGAGGCAAAAGCGCGATCCGTGCCAGGGACATCGCACGCTATTTCCTTCAATCTCACCCTCGGACAGCGGCCCACCTAAATGTGAACACGCCTCTCCGAGCGCGTAGATCTCATTTCCTCGCTTGAGGAGGAAGATGGCGGTTCCTTGAAGAGTCGCCTTGGTTGGCTTTCCTTCCTGGAGCTCGTGCTCGGCGATGATGGGCGAGAAGTCCCGTGGCAAATCCTCGTCTGCATTCGCGGCATGATCTACACCGATGCGCTGCCGGTAGGCGATTGCCCCACCCAAATAGGCGCCTGCCATCACGAGACCGAATCCGGAAAACGCGAGCGCCCGCCCTAAACTACGCTTGCGGCTTTTTCGCGCCATATACGAAGCCCCATATAGCGCAGTCGCCGCGAAATTGATCAAGCCGTGAAGCGCGCCTACTCTCTGTGGCTTGCCGTGGACGTCGCTCCAATCCGTCAGCCCGGAAATCGCCGACCCGAGGGCGCCGACTAAGCCCACCGTGATGGCGCCATCTGCTCCTGCCTGGTACTCCGTCCGGCCCGAAGCTTCCATCGCGTCCAGCACGGCCGCGGCCGTCCAGCTCCCTATTGGGACGTCCGTAATTGCTGAATGCAGCGGATGTCCCAGCCACACGCCGTGCATCGCGTTCTTAAGCGTCTGGCCGAATTCTCCCGCGGAGCTGTACGCCTGTTTGATTACCTCTTCGCCCTTTTCCTGAATCGGGGCAAGCCATTCCTGTTTTTCGGCAAATGCCAGAATTGCATCATCGCTCATACGCGTATAGATGCTTTTCAGAAGGTAGTTAACCCGCTGTCCTGCTCAGTAGTGTTGCGAGTAGGCGGCGCGTTAACTTATCGGAATTCCATGCCTCTTAAAACTCCGGCTTCTGTTGTGCTTGGGACCGCCGCGTATTCCACGCGCACCGGCCTAGCTGTCTGTGGGCCACAGGTGAACTCGGCAGGGCCGTTCCGCATCAGCACGTGGAGCGGATCCGGGACCGCAACGGTAAGCAGCCCATTGGAGGCATTTATCACAAAGCCTGTCAGTTGGCCGCCGCCACATTGCACCTCCCGGAGTGTCCCTTCCGCGTGCCGAATGTGATCCTTGGGATCGATAAACGGATTAAAGCCGGTTGTGCCGTGCGGAACTCGTGTGGTAACGAGCCGTTCCTGGCCGTTAGCGTCTTCGGCGAATTGGACCGTCAGATCAGTCTTCGCTACATAAGCAAGCTGCAAGGCAAGCGTTCGTTCGCGATCTGTCTGAGCGCATTCCAGCGCTTTCTTTGCAGCGCGTTGAGCCTCATCTCGCTCGCCGAGTTCTGTAAGCGCATTGGCAGTTGCGTTCCAGTATCCAAACGCTCGACGTCGAGACGGGCTGCGCATCGAGCGAAGATTCTCCAAAGCCGCTGCATACTCGCCAGTATTGCTTTCAAGGAGCGCAAGCTTGTAACGCGCATCGTCAAAGCTGGGTTCCAACGCGACAGCCCGCTCCAGAGTACAGCGAATCTCCTGTTGCGACATGCCGTGTTCATCCGCCAAGACCGCGTACCGGTAAAGTAGACCTGCATCTGTCGGCCTTTTTTCGATAGCTTTCTTCCAGCATTGTTCCGCGTCGGCACGATCGCCTCTGCGAAGCGCAATGGTGGCGAGCGCGGCAAAAGCATTCGCACTTTCAGGTATGCGCCGGGCGAGGTCTCGATAGAACGCTTCTGCACGCTCCAGTTCCCCGTCCGCTAACAGAACGTCAGCCATCAACTCATTGGCCTTCGAATCGGAAAGCTGCGAGAACTGCACTGCAGGTTCAACAGCCGACAAGGCCGGAAGAGTTAGCGGCAAGAACTCATGCTGCTGGAACCAGGCGTGCAAATCCTTCGCGATCGATTCCAGTGGTTTTGCGTAAATAGTCGTGAGCGCACGCATACTCGTGTTGCCTGAGTTCAGCGCCACGACTAAGTCGCGGAAGTGCAGGGCGTAGTCCGGCGAAGAGACCAGCATGTGCGTTAACGCCCAGCTCTCGGCATAGAAGATCGCCATGTCGTCCCGGGTCTTCATGGCAAGCGATGGCTGTTCGAGCGCCAATATATTTGGAATTGGAAGCCAGGCGTGGTGGCGTAGAGTCTCCATCCGCATGGGTAAGCCGGCACCAAGTTCGCACTCGCTAGCGGTGACGCGAATGGTCGAGAAGAATTCGGCCAAACCCTCGTTCAACCAGGGAGGAAGCTGTAATCCACTATTGTGCAGAACCTGGTGAGCGTATTCATGAGCCGCCAGACCGAAGACTCGCGGCGTAAGGGCGGGCATGACGATGTAGTCCTGATGCTCGGTTCCGACGTAGAAGGCATCCGCCGTAGCACGAAGCCGAAGCGCATCGTATTCCTTTTCAGAACGGAATCCGATTACTCGAACGGGCGGCCGGCTGGAGAATTTTAGCTCACTTCCGATGAGGCTATTTTGAAAAAAGAATGCCCTCAGCTGCTCAAACTGCAAGAGCGCAGAGCGCGCAGTGTCCGCTCCAGCTTGCGAGTAAACCTGAAAGTGCTGGCTTTGTGCGACGCTCCAGGTATACGGCTGGGATGACGCGTAAGCGCCCGTGCAGAGCAAGCACAAAATGGAAATGCCGCTCAACTTCACGCACAAACGATAGCAAATTTTCACCGGGCGTAGCACACGCTACGCTCGGACGCCGCGAGCCGATAAGCTCAGCACTATGGGGATCGATAGCGTCTCGCCTGGCATCGCAACAGCAGAACTGCGCAAGGATCTGCGTTTGCCGGATCTGGTGCTCATGCAGGTCCTGCTTGTCACGACCGAGACCTGTATCGGGATAGCGGCCCGGCAAGGCTCCACCCATCTGCTCTTCTGGATTCTCGGTATCGTCTTCTTTTTTGTTCCTTTAGCCATCGTGATCCGTTATCTAGGGCAGGTGTTGCCATGGGAAGGCGGGATCTATCAATGGGCCAAGGTCGGGCTCGGGCCGTTCCAGGGATTCCTTGCAGCCTGGAATTTCTGGATCTACTCCTTATTTCTGACGTCCTCGCTTGGCATCTCGATCGCAGAGAGTATGGCTTACGCTGGCGGTCCGACGGCGGCTTGGATGGCGACCAGCTACTGGCTGGTTACTGCGGTTAACGTCGTCGTGTTCAGCTTCATACTTACGGTCGACACTCGCGGATTTAAGACCGGGAAGTGGGTCTCACATATCGGGACAGCTGCGATGCTCGGCGTGCAATTTACACTCATTGCGCTGCTGTTCTTTCATCCTCACCATCAAGTCGCTCCACAGCCTCCGTTTTCGTGGAGCTTGCCTCCAATGACTCTGCTCAGCCTAAATCTGCTGACCAAGATTAGCTTCACTGGCCTGAACGGCGGTGAACAGGTGGCGGTGTTTGCAGGAGAAATGCACACTCCGGCTCGCAGCATTGGAAGATCGATCTGGATCGCAGCGCCGATTATCGCCATGCTCTATATCCTGAGCACGGGCTCGCTTCTATCGTATGTGCCGGCGTCGAAGGTGGATCTGGCGGCTCCTATTTCGCAAGCTCTGAACGCAGCACTCGCTGGTTCCGCGGCGACAACCTGGATCGCGACGGCGGGAGTTTCAGCTATTATCCTGCTTTCGATCGCACAGTACACCGTGATTGTGGCGGAGACTTCACGGCTGCCCTTGGTCGCAGGTTGGGACGGTTTGTTACCACATTGGTTTACCCGGCTGCATCCGCGCTATCGAACCCCAACGCGCGCTCTCTGGATTGTTGTGCTGTGTTGCTTTAGCCTGGCAACACTGAGCCTCATCGGCGTGGCCCGGCAGGAGGCGTTCCAGCTCGCGATAACGGCGGCGCAAGCCTGCTACGGGCTGTATTATTTAATCCTGTTTGCGATCCCGCTGGCCAGCCGGACGAAGCTATCTCCGTCCCCTGGCATAGTTGTGCGCATCAGCGCGTTGAGTGGATTTGCGGTGACCCTGCTGGCGGTTGTTTTGCAGGTCATACCGATTATCGATGTGCAGCGGCCATGGGTGTTCGCGGGAAAAGTGATTGCCGCGCTGATCGGCGCCAACTTACTCGGAGTATTCATTTACCGCCGCGCACCTATGAGCCTCCTGCCCGAATGATCTGTCTGGCCGCTCTCAAACCGGAGGCGATTGCGCCGTGAACGGTGGCACTGTGGCCGTTCAACTCCGTCGCTTCACCGGCGAAATAGAGAGTATCCTCGACCGGTTCAGCGAGTGCGTCCCGCGCGCTTAGTGCGCCCGCAGGTACGTAACTGTAGGCGCCTCGAGCAAACGGGTCGCCATGCCAGTCGTGAAAATAGCCTGTCTCGAGCGTAGAGGCGACCTTTTCGAGAGGCGTGTTTAGAATTCGGGCGAGCGAAGCCACCGCTTGCGCTATCACAACTTCTCGCGGCTTGCCCAGCAGATCATCCGCATGTGGCCCGGCACTCCAGCCTGTCAGCATCGGCGCTCGCGCGGCGAGTGGAGTCCACCAGGTCGGAAAAATAGTTTCGTTGGAGAGGAAAAAGCCGGTGTCGGCAAAATCGCTCTTATCTTCCCAAAACGCGCTGCGGAAACGCAGCACTACGCGTACGACTTGTCCGAAGGCCAGCTCAGATGCAGCTTCCAGAACTCCCCCGGGTACGGGCTTCCAGTGAATCGATCCCGGGGTAGGTTTGGAAGCTTGTAGCACGCCCAGCGGAACAGTTAGCAGCGCACACCGCGCGGAGATCGTGTGGGCAGCGCCGGTCAGGGCAGATGCCGTGCGCAAAGTGACGGAGCCGGCCTGCCACTCGACGCCCGTTAGAACTGCATTGAGCCGCAGCTTTGACTCAACTTGCGGGATGGTGCGCAGAATGCAGAGGGGGATGGCATCGTACCCGCCGGGCAGTCGGAAGGACCTGTCGCCATCGATCTGATCCGCGGCCCGTCCATCTTTCGCGAGCGAGGCAATGCCGATCACTTCTTTGCGAGCAGCATTGAAGCCTTCGACAAAGGACGCGCTCAGCTCCTTGGCGACGGCTGGATGCGAGGACCGTTCCAGGAACGCGGAAAACGGTTCATCTTTGCCCTGATCCGCGGCTTCACGCATCTCCTCCATCAACTGGCCGATGGGTTCCCAAGCGTCTTCGTGCTGCTGTACTTTTCCGTTCCTTATGTGGACAGAAGCATCGGCGCAGTCGTAGACAGCGAGCGCGCCTGAGCGCACGATTTTCCAAATCTCGGGTGGACGGCCGTGGATGAACTCGGCACCCAGTTCGACTGGGATCGGAGCGAGCGCATCATGGGCGCTGAAGATCCGCCCGCCGATCCGATCGCGCGCCTCGATGCACAATATCCGCAAGCCGGCACGATCCAATTCGGCGAGAGCTGTCAGGCCGGCGACACCGGCGCCCACTATGACAACGTCGAAATCAGGCATCCTCGAAGATTCCGGTCTGCGGGTTCTTTTGGACGCAGTCGGCGGGAAAGTAGCGGCCATTCATCGCCACATAAACGCCTGGGGGGAGCGTCTGAACGAAAGCCAGCGCGCTACCCAGATTGAAAAGCCCATCGGAACTGCCGAACGCATAAGGGATCATCGCGCCAGTGAGGATAATCGTCTTACCCTGGATTCGCTGAGCTAGAACGCAGGCGGTAATCGCCATCGTGTCCGTCCCATGAGTAATCACTATGCGCGACTCGGGAACGGCGCGGCACTGCTCAACGATGATTTCGCGATCGGCATCGGACATCTCCAAGCTGTCGACCATCATCAAAGTTCGAATTTCGAGCGGCAACATGGAGCGACCCAGCGCGAGCATCTCCGGCAAGTGCGAGTCCTGGAAAAACAGACGACCCTTGATCTCGTCGTATTTCTTGTCGAATGTTCCGCCGGTGACGAAGACTCTGATTTGCTGGTTTGACTTGGAAGGATCAGCTATTTGCTTTTGTGCCACTTCGCAGATCTTTGTAGGCGACCAGACAGCGTTCGGCGGTTTCAAATTCCGGGAAGCGGCTGCCTTCCTGCTCGATGAGATAAAATTCCACGCCGCCCCTGTCCTCGGCCGCCGCAAAGATCTTCTTCCAGGGCGCGACGCCTTCGCCGACGAGCACTTGATACCCGTTGGCTGGCGACCAATCCTTCAGATGGAGAGACTTGATCCGCCCGGGATTGCTATTGATCCAGGCGACCGGGTCGTTGCCGGCTTCTAAGCAGGTGCCGACATCGAGTTGTAGCATGATGCTCTTGTCTGTACTCGACGCAATGATCTCAATCGGCTTCTGTCCGTCAACAGGCTTCCACTCTACGTCGTGATTGTGATACCCGGCATGCAGGCCCGCCGAGCGCATTCGGCTATTCGCCGTGTTAAGAGTCTCCGCGATCTCTTTCCACTGATCGATGGTCTTGACATCGCCGCCCGGGTGCGCGAGAACTATATAGCGCGTGCCGAGAATCTTGTTCAGCTCAATCGCTTTTTCGAGTCCGCCGGGCGCAAACGATTCCTTTCCGTTATGCGTGGAGTAGCAGCGCAGACCGATCTTATCCAGTTGTTGCCGCACGTCTTTGGCGTGATCGGGAGTCCAGTCGTAATAAGGCGCGTAGAACTCAACGCATTGGTAGCCCATTTGCGCGACCTTCTGAAGAGTTCCGGAGGGGTCCTTTTCAAGCTCGTGGCGGACCGAGTAAAGCTCGAGCCCGATCGGGATTTGATTAGCTTTCGGGGCAGCTATGGCACGTGACGAAGCAGCGGCCAGGGAAGCGCCGGCTACCGTCGATACGAAACGACGGCGCGTGAACCTAGTAATGGATGGCATGGCAAGGGAAAGATATCACGTCCGCCATTTGATGTTGCACCCCATGCTGGGCTTCTGATTGGGATCGACCGGCTTTCCTTCCAGCACCGCTTGGATAGCTGCTCGCAGTTCGTCCCCAGTGACAGGATCGGTACTGCGCGGGCGACTGCTATCGAAACGACCGCGATATGCCAGCCGCCGGCTTTCGTCAAAAAGAAAAAAATCGGGCGTGCATTCCGCCATATAAGCGCGAGCAACCTCTTGGGTCTCGTCGTAACAGAACGGAAAGGTAAAGCGCAGTTGCAAAGCCATCTCCTGCAAGCTCTCCGGAGCATCTTCGGGGTAGGCCGCGGCATCATTCGAAGAGATCGCCACGATCCCTATGCTTTTACTGGCGTAGTCATCTGCCAGTTTGGCCAAGGCGGTCTGCACATGCTTTACGTAGGGGCAGTGGCGACAGATGAACATGAGTAGCAGCGCCTTCTTGCCCGAGAAAGTATCGAGGGAAGTGATATTACCCGAAACAACGTCGCGCAAGCTAAACGGAGGCGCCGAAGTTCCAAGCGGCAGCATCGCGGATTCGGTTCGTGACATGAGAGGCTTCAATGCCAGCGTAGCAACCCCTTCACAGCTCCGGACCAACAATTATCCTGAGACATGCCGTGGAAGCATCTTCGATGGATGGGCTGGTGGTATTTGGCGATCGCGACGGGCTTTATGATACTTGCGATAGATCACATGGTGATGCGAGATGCGGCGTGGCTGATCGGAATAAGGCTAGTTATCGCCGGCGGGTTTGGATTTCTGGCCTGGATGGAGTTGCGGAAATGACCCCGAGGAGAGCAAATAGATGAGTACATCCGAAACGAGTTTTCCGGCTTCGCGCGAAGCGAACTTCGATCCAGGGTTAACTCAGAAATACACGGGCGCGCTAAATCGAGTCGTAAACAAAGACGGCGAGTTCAACGTGCGCCGGGCAGGGCGTAGCTGGCACGACGCAAATCCCTACACTTTCCTGATCAGTACGTCTTGGATCACTTTCTCTTTAGTTATTACGGTTGCTTTTATCATTCTCAACGTCGCCTTTGCATGGCTCTATACGAGTATCGGGGCAAGTCACATCCACGGCGCGGAAGCCAAAGATCCTAGACTCCAGCTTCTCAATCTCTTCTTCTTCAGTACACATACTCTGACCACCGTTGGATACGGCAACATGTATCCCGATGGCCCGCTTGCAAACGCCATAGCCGCGGTCGAGGCGCTCGTGGGTTTGATGGCATTCGCAATCGCGACAGGCCTGCTTTTCGGCCGGTTCTCGAGGCCCTCTGCCCGCTTCGGATTCAGCCCGACCATGGCACTGGCTCCGTACCGGGGCGGAACAAGCCTGCAATTCCGAGTGGTAAACCGGCGGCCGAACAATCTGATTGAAGTGGAGGCACGGGTAATGCTGATGACCGTTGAATCCGTAAACGGGCGCCCGCAGCGCAAGTACAATCAGCTGGAACTCGAGAGAAGCCAGGTTGCGTTCTTGCCGCTTACCTGGACAGTGGTGCATCCGATCGATGAGAGGAGTCCGCTCAAGGGAATGAGTGCGAACGATTTGCAACAGCTGCAGGCGGAGTTCGTCGTCACGATGAGGGGTTTCGACGAGACATTCGGACAGATAGTTCACGCCCGTTACTCCTATCGTTACGACGAGATCATCTGGGGAGTGAAGTTCTCGGCAGCATTCGACGTAGACGAAAAGGGCGAGTTGATGCTTTGGATCGACAGAGTGGGGCTGACTGAACCGGCCCCGCTGCCTGAGGCTCAGTAGTGCCAGGGCCAGAGTTGCGTTCGCCCGATTGCGTTTTCTGCAACATTGCAAATGCCGTTTTGCCGGCACATGTGGTATACGAAGACCGCGATCTGATTGCTTTCCTGGACAACCATCCGCTGTTTCCGGGCCACGTATTGTTGTGCCCCCGCGAGCACTACGTCACGCTGCTTGACTTGCCGAAAGAACTGGCGGGCGCGACGATGAGGACTATGCAATTGTTGGCCAGAGCGATCGAGTCGGCCCTCGATGCAGAGGGCAGCTTTATCGCGATTAACAACCGGGTCAGCCAGACAGTTCCCCATCTGCATATCCATGTCGTTCCGCGACGGCGGCGCGACGGGCTGAAAGGCTTCTTTTGGCCCCGTCAGAAATATCAGGACGAAGCTGCCAAAGAGGCGGTACGTGATGCCATTGAACGGGAAGTGCGCAAGTTGACGCTGCCGCGACCGGAGTGATGCACCAGGCCAGCGCCGAGCTGACGATCTTGGATGGCTTGATGCAGTGTACTTACTTCCGCCGGCGACACTTCGATCGCAGACAATGATGTGAATCTTCACCGAGAATCGGTGCCGCCATTCGCAGTGGGGAGTGAGGTTTGTTGGGGGCCAGCGGGATCGAGTAGATAGCAGCCGCCTCGCAAGAGTGGAGCTAAGCTCCACAGAGCAGGCTCAAGCCCTGCGCGGGTTGAAACCCGCCTTTATTACAACCTTCTGGGCCTAAGTAAATGAGATTGATCGAGCGCGGTTCGGCAGCGGGCGGAAAGGGCTATTCCACCAGCATGCTGCGGCGGGCGGCGAGGAGGTCGTGAATGGCCCGGCACTCGGCGGCCATTTCGGCGAACTGGTTGGGATCGAGCGATTGATAACCATCGGAGAGCGCTCGCTCGGGCGCGGGATGAACCTCGACGATGAGGCCGGAGGCACCGGCTGCTACGGCGGCTAAACTCATGGGCAGCACCTTGTCCCGCTTGCCGGTTCCGTGGCTGGGGTCGACGATGATGGGCAAGTGACTGAGAGCCTGGACGGCGGGGACGACGGTGAGGTCAAGCGTGTTGCGGGTGTGATCGGCAAAAGTGCGGACGCCACGCTCACAGAGGATGACGTTGTAATTTCCTTCCGCGAGGATGTATTCGGCGGCCATGAGGAATTCCTCCAACGTGGAGGACATGCCGCGTTTAAGCAGCATCGGCTTGCTCGATTTTCCGGCCCGGCGCAGTAACGAAAAGTTTTGCATGTTGCGGGCTCCGATCTGGACGCAATCTGCATACGTCTCCACGAGTTGGAAGGTGTCGGTATCGACGGCTTCTGTGACAATGCCGAGACCAGTTTCTTCACGAGCTTCGGCCAGGTACTGCAATCCTTCCTCACCCAAACCTTGGAAGCTGTAGGGGGATGTGCGGGGCTTATAAGCGCCTCCGCGCAGCAATTGGCCACCAGCAGCTTTGACGGCCCGCGCCGATTCGAGAATCTGCTGGCGGCTTTCAACCGAACACGGACCGCCGCACAAGACCAGCTCGGGGCCGCCAACCGGAACACCGTGTACGCGAACGACGGTATTCTCGCGCTTGGTTTCGCGGCTGACGAGTTTATAAGCTTTCGATACCCGGATGGCTTCAGCGACTCCGGGCAGATCTTCGAATTCGGCTGAATCCACGGGCCCACTATTGCCAGTGATGCCGATGGCGGTGCGCTGTTCGCCCGGGATGATATGCGGCTTGAAGCCAAGCGACTCGATGCGTTCGCAGACGCGCGCGATCTCAGCGGCGCCGGCCTGCGCCTTCATGACTACCAGCACTGGCGTGTTCCTCTTGTCCCTATAGGGTAGCGAAGCGCTCCCTGTGAGATCTGGCGAACTACGCATAGTTCACAATGGTGAACTTGGAATCGTTTTCGGCTCGGCGAGCTGCAATCATCTATAATCCCGTTGCCCGCGGCCTCTCGCGCCATATGTCGATGCTGCAGAGCTCGACGGCTCTACTGGCTAAGCAAGGAATTGATGCGAAGCTGGTGGCGACAACCGCGCCGGGTTCGGCGGGGGCGCAGACGCGGCGCGAAATAGAAGCGGGTTGTGACCTGATTGTGGCGGCGGGCGGCGACGGGACGATCAATGAAGTGATAGAGGGCATGCTGCACACGGCAGTTCCGCTAGCGATTCTGCCCGGCGGCACAGCCAATGTGCTGGCGCGTGAGATGCGGATGCCGATTCACATAGGCAACGCGGCAGCGCAGATTTCCGCGCTGGAACCGTGCCGCATTGCGGTGGGCTCGATGCGGCTTAGCGATTCGGCGGCGCGCTGTTTCGTGTGCATGACAGGCGCAGGACTCGATGCGGAGATCGTCTATCGGCTGAATCTCGATCTGAAGGCGCTGGCCGGCAAGCTTGCGTATTACGTGAGTGGGTTTGCGCAGGTGCTGCGGCCTGTGCGCGAATTTCAGGTGACGGTGGATGGGCGGAAATACCAGGCGAGCTTTGCGCTGGTGAGCCGGGTGCGCAACTATGGAGGCGATCTGGAGATTGCGCGCGGCGCTTCGCTGTTGCGCGGCGATTTTGAGATCGTATTGTTTCGCGGCACGCTGAGCGCGCGCTATTTAGGATATCTGGCAGGCGTGGCGACGCGACAAGTGCATCGTATGAAGGGCTGCACGGTATTGCGCGGCCGGTCGGTGAGTTGCCTGCCGGCAAATAGCGACGGTGTTTACGTGCAGGTGGATGGGGAACTGGCAGGTAAGCTACCCGCCACTATCGAGCTGATTCCGGATGCGCTCACTCTGCTTGCGCCACCGAATTACGTGAAGCGCGAGCGCGCCTTGCTGACCGTGCCGGCTTACGCGTAAGCGGATGTTGAAAGTTTGGGAAAACAAAGCCGAATGGACAACCTTACTCATTCGCTGACGGGGCTCGCACTCTCGCGAGCGGGTTTGGAGCGGTTTTGTCCAAGGGCGGTGTGGCTGCTGGTGCTTTCTGCTAACGCGCCTGATTGCGATATTGCATTTGCTTCACAAGGAGCTTTCCGGTATCTGGAGGCGCATAGAGGTTATACGCATTCGCTGTGTGGTTTGCCGTTTATGGCGGCGCTCACGGTGCTGGTGATTGCGGCGATTTTCCGTCAGCAGCTGCCGTGGTTACGCGCATGGCTGATTTGCATCACCGGCGTGGCAAGCCATTTGCTGCTCGATGCGACGAACAGTTATGGCGTGCGCCTGCTATTGCCTTTCTCGTCGCGCTGGTTGCATTTGGATTTGAATGGCTTATACGATATTTGGATTTTGGCGGTGCTGGTGTTTGCTGCGATCTGGCCGTTGTTCTCGAGGCTGGTGAGCGGCGAAATCGGAGAACGTAGATCGAGTGCAGGACGTTCGCTGGCAATATTTGCGTTGAGCTTTTTTCTCCTTTTCGATTTTGGACGGTGGATTCTGCATGAGCGGGCGGTGATGCAGCTTGAATCGCAGCTGTATGACGGGGCGCCGCCTTTGCAGGCGTCCGCTCTGCCAGATGCATTCAGTCCGCTGCGATGGACGGGAGTGGTGGAAACGCAGGATGCGTACCGGCTTACGGCGGTGAACCCGATCGGCTCGTTCAACCTTTCCTATCCGGCGATGTTTTATAAGCCGGCTCTGACTGCGACCCTAGAGGCGGCGCGCTCGAACGACCCGTTCCGCTACTTTCTTTATTTCGCGCGGTTTCCGGTGTGGTCGTTGGAGCCAGTGATGGGAGAGCACGCACGAGGCACGCGTCTGGACCTGACCGATCTACGGTTCGGCAGGCCGGGAGCGGGATCCTTCCACTGCATCGGGTACGAAAACGCAAAGAATCAAGTGGCAGCGAAATGGTTTACCTACAGTTCGGGAACGGATCTGGGGTGGGGCGAGGAGCGGAGATAAATCTCGGCCGCGACTTGAAAAGTTTGCGCGTGGGCCTCGACCGTTGGCTCGATGGGATCCGAATAACCGCCGCCAATCGTAATGACGAGCGGAATGCCACGACGGTGCGCCTCGCCAATCACAAGGAAGTCGCGCTGGCGCAGGCCATGCAAAGTCAGCGCGAGGCGGCCGAGGCGGTCAGTGGAAAGCGAATCGACACCGGCTTGAAAGAGCACGAGCTGAGGCGCGCAGTCCCAAACGCGTTCGAGCGAGGGCTGAAGGGCAGCTAGATACATTTCGTCATTCGCGGCATCGGGCAGTTCCACATCGAGAGCGCTGGCTTGCTTGCGAAAGGGAAAGTTGCGAGCGCCATGCACGGAGAGGGTGAAGACTCCGGGATCGCCGCTAAAGATGGCGGCCGTTCCATCGCCCTGATGAACGTCGAGGTCAATGACCGCTGCACGCTCGATAGCGGCCTCTGCGCGCGCCCAACCGATTGCGATAGCGAGATCGTTGAAGACGCAGAAGCCGGAGCCTGCATCGCGGAAGGCATGATGCGTTCCGCCGGCGAGGGTCCCGCCAAAACCCGTTTCCAAAGCCGTCCGGGTGGCCAGGAGCGTGCCACCCGCGCTCGCGAGCGTTCTGGTTACCAGCTCGGGCGACCAAGGGAAACCGATTCGCCGCATCACCTGCGGTTCCAGAGTGCCGCTCAGAAACCCGTTTGCATAGCCTGGCTCGTGAACTCGCAAGACTGCGGCGCGGGAAGCCGGCTCCGAGGGCTCGAGCAGGAAACGCGGATCGCCCTGCAGGCGTTCGCGCAAGAGGCGATACTTCGCGAGTGGAAATTTGTGCCCATTCGGCAAGAAAAAGGGGTGGTGATCGCAGTAGCGCAACATGAGAGGGGCAGGCCCATTAGAAGCGTGCCCACTATCATGGAATTGAGCCAACCTCAAGGATAGTCATGTTTCATTTGCGTCTCTCATTCGCCCTGCTCGTTCTCGCACCGCTCGCCGGTTTGGGACAAGCGCAGCGCACTCCCGGAATGCTTCCGAAGCCGGATTTTTCGGGGCGCTGGCGGATGCTGAAAGAGCAGAGCGACTTTCATGGATTTCACGAGCCGGACATCGTGGTGCGCGTGGTGGACGATCATGATCCGGCGATGAATGTACACACGATACAGACTACGGGCGAGAAGACTACGACTTCCGACGTCACTTACTTTACCGACGGCTCGGTTACAAAGAATGTAGTAAACGGGCGCGATGCGGAGAGTAAGTGCTATTGGGACGGCGAAGTGCTGGTGGTGCGAACGAGTATGAAAACCGCGAAAGGCGAAAACGAGCTGATCGCGGACCGCTGGGAGTTATCGGAAGACAAGCAGACCTTGACGATCACAAGCCACGTAGATACAGACAAGGGCGAGGTGGATATGAAGATGGTTTGCGGACGCGAGAAGATGGGCGGTTAAGGGCACTTCTTTAAATAACGGAGCGCGCGTTTGGCCGCCCAATAGCCGCACATACCATGCACGCTACCGCCGGGTGGCGTGGAAGCGGAGCAAAGGTAAACGCCCCGCAGCGGTGTTCCGTAGCGACGCCAGGTTGGCCGGAAGGCAAACTGATCGATGCTCAGGGCCCCCCCGTTGACGTCTCCGCCGACGAGGTTTGCGTCCCAGTGTTCCATATCGGCAGTGTTGTGTACGGCTCGTTCGAGAATGCAATCGCGGAAGCCAGGCGCGAAACGCTCGATTTGATTTTCAATTTTTTCTAGAGCTGAGCCGGTCCAACCGTTGGGGACGTGGCAGTAGGCCCAGGCGGTGTGACGTCCTGCAGGCGCGCGTGAAGGATCGAAGAGGCTTGGCTGAGCCAGGAGCACGAAAGGTTTTTCGGGCGGTTTGCCTTGCCAGGGGCGACGTTCGGATTGCGCGATTTCCTCAAGCGTGGCCCCGAGATGGACGGTGATCGCGCGGAGGCAGTCTTTGGCTTTCCAGGGGATGGGTTCGCGGAGCGCCCAATCGACTTTGAAGGATCCGGGGCCGTACTTGAAGTGCTGGAGCAGTTTCTTGAACGAGGGACGGAGGCGGTGGCCGGCGATGGTGAGAAACTGCCGGGGGGTAATGTCGCAGAGTGTCAAGTCAGGCGAGCCGAGCTCATCGAGGCTGGAGACTTTCGAATTAGTGATGATGCGGCCGCCGAGCGATTCGAGAACGCCGGCCAGCGCCTTCGAAATGCTTTGCGAGCCACCGGCGGGGATGGGCCAACCTACGGCATGACCGGCGGCACCCATGACCATGCCAAAAGCGGCGCTGAGAGGCGCTTCGAGCTTTAAGGCCGAGTGGGCGGCGGACCCGGCGAAGAGGGCACGCGCACGGTCGTGGCGGAATAAGGATTTCGTCAAGAAAGTACAAGGTTGAATGGCGCGTATGCCGAACTGTGCCAGCAAAAACGGACGGCGTGGAAAAACGAGCGGACGGAAGACTTCTTTGAAGAGCACCGGCCAATTTTCGACAAGGGGTTGGTAAAGTTTGCGTAGGCCGGACCATCGGAACCAAGTTGAGCAGCGGTAGCGGAGATATCGCGCTCGAGAGTTACTGCTGTCCCGTCATCGAGGGGATGGGCCATCTCGGCAGGCGAAAAAATCCAGCGCAGGCCGAATTTGTGAAAGGAAGCGAGGCGAAGAATGGCGAACTGAAAGCCATGGGATGAACAGCAGAACCCAGGTCATGAGTGAAACCGGGCAGAGTCAGCTCGCCGGAGCGCGCGGCACCGCCGGGAACTGAGGCTGCTTCACGAACTTCGACGGCAACGACCCGCTTGCGCGAGCAGAATGGCGGCGGCCAAGCCATTAGGCCCGCTGCCAACAACAACCGCACTGCGCTGCATGTGCTTATTATCCTGGGTCGGAAGAAAGGAGGGCGCCTGGCTTAGCTGTGGCGCAGGTTATCCTTTGTCTTCTTAGGGGCTTGCTTCTTTTCGAGTTCCATGGCCTCGCGTTCTTCGTCGTCGCGGATGTTGTTCATGGCGAAATAGCCTTCGAGCGTGGCATTGGAATCGACCGCATCTTCCAGGGAGCGGGCTTCGTGCTCGGCCTGATGGGGGCTTTCGACTAGATTCTCTGGCTTATCGTGTTCTTTCTGGCCTGGCATACAATTGTGGGACTCGCGGGCGGGGCAGATGTTTCCCGGAGGTTTTCTAGGCCTCGGTGGGAGGGAGCACCTGATTGAGTTGTATTTCGATACCGAGGGATTCGGCTCGCAGGAAACCCTCGTTGGCGATTTGAACAGGGGGCAGTTCCTGATCGAAGATCCAGGCGGCGCGGCGGTAGGGATCGACGACCCAAACGCAGGGGACTTCCATATTCTGATAGTCACTGATGGACGCGGTAACGCGGCTCCAGCGATCGTCGGGCGAGAGCACTTCGACGCAGAGGAGCGGCGGGTCGGAGACTACTTCTTTGTCCAAAGTGGCGATCACACAAACGTCAGGCACGCGCACGCGGGCAGGGGCGACACGGACCCGTTGCTCCACCAGGGCAAATAGCATCTTTGCTTTTACCAGGCCTCTTAGCTGAGAGACAATTTCTGTCTGGGTGAATGCGTGTTTTGTTTGGCCCACGTTTCGCTCCAATATTAGGCCGTCAATATACTCGCAATCGGGCGAATAGGAAGTGTGCAGGTACTCTTCAAGGGAAGCCAGGCTGGGCGCGGTAGCCATACGTTCTAATTTATATTGTCACGCGGATTGGCGCTTTCGGGATAAGTTACGCGGGTACCATCGACCTGGGCCCAAGCGGTTAGCTTATGCTCTTTCGAGTTGGTTGCGTTGAGGATGTCGACGACCGGGATATTGCGAACGAGCAAGGCATCCGAAACGAGCGATCGATGGCAACGCCAGGGGACGGCTTCCGCGCACATGATGACGGTCGTGGTCGCTGCGGTTAACTCGATCAGCTTGTCGAGGGCGACCGCGAACTCGGGTGTCTGCATGTAGTCGGCGTAGCCGCGGAAGGATTCGTTGCGCCAGGCGGTGTTGACGGAATCTTTCCGAGGATGGCGCAATCCGCCTAGGGCCGGCAGATGAATGTATGCAATGCCGTGCCGCTGCAAGGCTTCGCGCAGGGCGGCGCTTTCAAACTGCGGGTTTTTTCTGGATCGTGGGATGGTGCGGATATCGGCGAGTTGTTCGACGCCAAACGTTTTCAGCAAGCTGATGAAGTCATCGGCGGTGCGCGTGGAATGTCCGACGGTATAGATTGCTTTCATGGAGCGGGCCTGATGCGCAGCACCTCTTTCGCATCAATATGATCGAACTCCATGGGCAAGCTCTTGCCGACATAATAAGCCGGCCATTGGTCTTTATAGTGCTTGGAAGCGACGTTTCCCGATTCCCCGGTGGTGAGATTCTGCACCGATTTATCCCAGTCGGCGAGATCGGCTACCATGCGCTCGGATGGTCCCAAGGTTGCCGTGGTCTGTTTTACAGTGGTACCTGATCCGCTCATCTGAACGGGACCGATATCGAAGTAGACATCGACCAGCGGCAGTTGTTTTCCGATAGGATGCGCGAACTTCCATTCGAGCAAACGGCCCCACTTCCATTTCGAGACGGGAGTGCCTTGGCGCTGGCGGCCCTCGGCGAGAGCAGCGGTGAGATTTTCCAGTAACCAGCGGTCCCAATCGTTGCCGGCGACCCAGCCGGCGGGCCGAGTTTCGAGGAGATCCTGGATGATTTCAGGGCGCGGAAGAATGGCGGGGACCGCGGGGCGAGATGTGGCGGCTTGCAACAAAGTCAGCACGAGGCTCTTCCCCAGTCGTGTGGTCAGCAATTCGGTGATCATCGGCGCAGCGAGATCTTTATCCATCTGCCCATTCCAGCGACGCAGGACCTCGACGGATTCGCGCACGAGAGCATCCTGGGTGCCGCGCTTCTCGAGAGCAGCGATGATCTCTTCCGCGAGAAAACTGTCGTAAGCCGAATAGACATCCTTCTGAATCGCGAGCATGTCGTCGACGCTGAGTTTCGGTTTGGCTCTCAAACGCCCGCGAATCTGCGCAATGCGATAGCGATCGTGGAAGTTTCCGTCCACGCGGTATGGGTAGCCGTGAGGAAACGGGTTCTGATTGGCCGTTGCGATGATGCCTGAAGCCGGATTGTAAATGCTCGGCAACTGCTCGAAGGGAATGAAGCCATCCCATTCGAAATCGCCGGAGGCGCCATCGAGCGGCACATCGCCATCGAAGTTGCGGCGAATGGGGATTTTGCCGGTTGCCTGGTAGCCGATGTTTCCGGCGCGATCCGCAAAGACGAAGTTCTGGGCAGGTCCCCAGAAGTCGTGAAGGGCTGTGCGGAAATCGTTCCAGTTCGTTGCGCGATCCACATCGAAGAAGGGAAAGGTGAAGCCTTCCGCGGCGGTCCATCGCATGCTGTAAACCCTGCCGCCCGCTTCGGTGAGCACAGGCCCGTGACGGGTCACCCAGGTATTGAGCACCAGGGGCTTCTGCCCTCTCACGCCGATCACTTGCCGGTCAAGTTGTGCTTGCTCGACGGCTCCTTTGAAAAGATAACGGCCGGTCCGCTGATCCAATCGCTCGGCATAGAGATCCATCACGTCGGCCTGCACGTTGGTGACGCCCCAGGCGATCCGGTCGTTGTGACCCGTAATTACGGAAGGAACGCCGGGGAGAGATGCGCCTGCAACGTTGAGTCCGGGCGCTTTTAAATGCGCGAGATACCAGGTGGGAGGGATGCCAAACTCCAGGTGCGGATCGTTGGCGGCCATGGGCTTTCCGTCCATCGTATGCGCGCCGGAGACGGCCCAAGCGTTGGATCCCGGACTGACGTATTCGCCTTGCACAGCCGGAAAGAGAGTGCGGACTCTCACCGGATTGCCACTATCGGCGAACAGAGTTCCCTTGTCCAGTTCAAATTTCCAGGAGTTGGAAAGATCCCGGAACATGACGAGGCCCACTAGCAGAGAGTCGGTGACACTCCAGTTGCGGGGATCATAGCCGTGACCGGGCAACGAGAATTCGAGCGAGTAGCGATCGCGATGCGTATCGATGAAGAAGCTTACGCCGCGCGCATAGGCAACGAGAACGGCACGGTCGGAGGGCCGCAAACTGGTGGCCTGCGCTTCGGCGATGGCTCGCATGCGCATGCGGCGAGATTCCTGATCGGCGGGCAAGGCGGCGCGTCCAAAGACTTCAGCCAACTCGCCGGCGCCGAATCTGCGGAGAACGTCCATCTGCCACAATCGGTCTTGAGCCGTCACGAAGCCTTGCAGAAAAATCGCATCCTGCCAGGACGATGCTTCGATATGCGGAACTCCGCGCGCGTCTCGTTTCACAGTGGCTGGCCCGCTAATTGGAGCGGACAGTTCACCCGAGGTTTGAGGGAGCGGACGAACAGCGTACCAATAGATAGCGACTGCAACCAGCACCAGGAGAAGCGCCACGCTCACGTTAACGATGCGCAGCAGGCGGGATAGCACGGACCGATTTTACTCTGACAGCGCAGGCGTACACGTGGTGGAGAACAGAAGCGCATAGCGCGCGATATGGCCCTCCGGTTCGCGATCCTGCTGTTAATTCTTGCAGCGAACGGCTTTTTTGCAGCGGCCGAAGTGGCGCTGGTCTCAGTGCGGCAATCGCGTTTGCGCGAGCTGGCCGAAGCGGGTAATGCTGGCGCACAGAGCGCGTTGAGCCTGCTGTCGAATCCCGGGCGACTCCTGTCGGTCACGCAAGTAGGTGTGACGGCGGCCAGCCTGGGCGTGGGGTGGGCGGGCGAAGACACGCTTTACAGGCTTTTCCGCGGCGCGCTCGATCCTCTGCATATGCATGCTCCGGCCGCGCTAATTCATGCGATTGCCTTCGCGCTGGCGTTTCTGCTCATCAGCTATTGCCACGTGATTATCGGCGAAGTGGTGCCGAAGAATCTCGCGATCGAGAAGGCGGACCGGCTTGCCATTCTGGTGGCCCCCGCGCTATTGCTGTTTTACCGGCTCTCGCGGCCCTTCGTATACGTGATCGAGCGGACGTCCGCTCTCATTCTGAGAGCGCTGGGCCTCTCTGGAGGACACAGCCGGGGCGGCCATAGCCCGGAAGAGCTGAAGTACATCATCCAGGCGATCCGGCGGGAAGGCCGTCTGCAGCAGTTCGAAGAAGATGCTATTCAGCATTTGATCGAGCTTTCCGAGTATAATGCGCGGGAAATCATGACCCCGCGGCACAATATCGTGTCACTGCCGGTGGATGCCGATTTCGAGCAAGTGTTGGAGGTGATGACAGAGCACCAATACACGCGCATGCCGGTGTTCGAAGGACGTCCCGAGCACATTATCGGCATCATCCATTACAAGGATTTGATGCGGGTATGGGAAGAGCGGCGTTTTGGCCGCGAAAGACGTCCTGCGCGCCCTTTCCGGCTGCGGCGATTCGTACGCAAGCCGTTAGTGGTGCCCGAAACTAAGCCACTAAATCAGCTGATCAGCGAGTTCCGCGACAGCCACACGCGCATGGCGCTGGTGGTGGACGAGTTCGGTACTGTGACCGGGCTGGTGACACTCGAGGACGTTCTGGAGCAGGTGTTTGGCGATATCAGCGATGAGCATGACGTGGTTACACCCGCTTCCTCTTATCAGGAGCACGTGTTGCAATTGGAAGGCAGCACGACGATTCGCGATCTGGCAACGCGTTACAACATCGAGCTTCCCTCCGAAGCCGGATTTGAAACGCTGGCCGGCTTTCTGCTGTTTCAGTTCGGCTACATTCCGAAGCTGAAAGATTCGGTCGACTATGACGGACGCCGCTTTACAGTAACGCACATGGAGCGCAATCGGATTGCGACTGTGCTGATAGAGAAGCTAGATCCCAATGATAATCCTGATCCGTTGAATGAAGGATGAAGGCTGAGGACAAGCGCATCGAGACACAACTAAAGCGGGATCGGCTGGCTTACGGGGCGCTGGCGGCTGTTTGCGTGTTCTGGGGCACCACATATCTGGGGATTCGGATCGCGCTCGAGAGCCTGCCTCCGGTTTACCTGATTGCGATTCGCTATACCATTTCCGGCGGCATCCTGCTGGTAGCTGCCGTTTTGGGCGGCTTCCGTTTGCCGCGGGGACGCGAGCTGGTCTATACGGCCGTTTGCGGCGTGATTTGCATCGGTATCGGAAACAGTTTTCTGGCGATTGCCGAGCTGTTGATCCCGAGCGGGCTGGCGGCCTTGTTTTATACAGTCGCGCCGTTCTGGATGGTGGGTATGGACGCAATGCTGCCAGGGGGTAAACGGCCACTGTCCTCGACGCTTGCGGGCCTTGGGATCGGCTTGACGGGTGTTGTTTTCCTGGTGCTTCCGGCGGCGCGTCACGAAGGCATCAATGGCCACACTGTTTTAGGATTCCTGCTACTTCAGTTGAGCGCTGCGGGATGGGTGTTGGGGTCACTGCTACAGAAGCGCGTAAGGGCTTGCTCTCTGCCGTTTGTAAGCGGCGCGGTGCAGCAGTTCGCGGCGGGTCTGGTTCTCTTCCTGCCTGCAGGAATTTTCGAGAAGCTGCCACCGGCCGTCACGCATCGCTCAGAATGGGCGATTGCTTACCTGGTTGTGTTTGGATCGATCGTTGGATTCACCGCGTTCATATATTCCATGACGCATCTCCCGGTTGCGATCGTGTCCATTTACACTTTTGTGAATCCGGTGGTTGCAATTCTGCTTGGCTGGCTATTTTTTCGCGAGCCCTTCGGAGAGCGCGAGCTGATTGCCATGCTCATTATCTTCGCCGGTATTGGGCTTGTAAGATGGAGCGAAACGAAGCGGCGCGGCTCTATTCGACCAGAGGCGGTGAGCGAAGAAGAGATCAGCTCTGATATTCCGGCGGTGTGATCCCCTTAGCGCGCAAATACATCTCGGCGCTGGCGCGGTGATGAGTCGTGTGGTCGAGCATGCCGAACAGGAGATCCAAGCCGGTCATAGATCCTTCGTCACTCTTATAAGTCTTCGAGAGTTGGTCCTCAGTTAGCTTGGAGACTTCATCGATTGCTTTGTCGTATTGCGCTTTTACGAATGCAATTACGTCAGCCTTGCTCATGGAAGGCGGCTTGGCGGGATTTGGCTTCTCGCCGTTGAAGGGAGAGAGGAAATAGGTGAAGCCGGATGCAAGATGCACCATCTGCCCGGCGAAGCTCATTTGAGGAGGCGTCAATTTGAAGTCGTAATCGGATGCAGGCATGGCCTCGGCGACTTTTACCGTGAAATCGCGCGATGTTTTCAGATGCTTCAGAATAGTTGCCTTGACCTCATCGTTCTGCTGGGCCATAAGGGGAGCGACGGCACTTGCGGCTAGCAACGAAACAGAGAGCAGGAGTGTGATCATGATTCGCCTCGATCAAGTCTACTGCGAGCAGGTAGACAAAAAGCTAGGTCCGGTCAGGCTAGCCAGGCGGTGCCCCGGGCGGAGGTCCGTAGGTAGGGGGAGCAGGATAAGCTGGCCGTCCATATCCTGTGGCAACGGCCGGAGCAACAGAAGCGCCAGCGCTTTCGAGCAGTCGCCTGCTCTCATCGTTCAGCAAGACCCACAGGCCATACAGTCCAAGCGCCGTTCCGAGGGGAATATGAAACAGGTGGAACACTGACACGACGATCATCAGAATGCGCGACCAAGGCCTGTAATGCATAAGACCCCAGCCTCCGAGGATAGAAGGGAGACCGAGCGCTAGAAAGAAAATCGCTATTGCGATACCTACCGTCGCGACGATGGGCGCCGCAATGGCTCCACTCTGGTAATCGGATCCGCTAGCGGAGCCAATGGAAGCAGCAACAAAGCCGGCAATGGTTCCCGTCATGAGCAGGATCACTACTCCCACCAGAGCAGTGACAGATCCCATAACTATGTTGAGAATGCCGAGTATCTTGATATGGTCCCGCATGGCTGGTCTCCTTTCGGGAGATACGTAATTATATACGGACTGCAGCCGCAAGTTGTTCCGGTAGCGCGCCGCACACGAGAGATTACGGGGTGACCTGAAAGGCCGCACGAGGATAAGCCACTTAGAGCGAGGCCTGCTGGTCGGACCAGCGCGCCGAGCGATCTTCGAGTGCAAGCCTCAGGGCGGAGCGGAAACCGCGCCACTCCAGAAACTGCATGGCTCGTACGAAGTGCTGGACCAGACGGGGAGCGCCGTTCTGCCAAATAACCGTGAGCGGCACGGTAGTTCTGGTGAACGGGTCGCGATAAAACACGCGGCCGGTCCAGTGGCGCCGCCCTTGCACGTTCTCCGGGTACTCGCGTACTACGTCGACCATGGTTTGCAAGACCCGCAACATCAATGGTTCTCGATACTGAGGCATGAAGACCACGTGACTTTGCCGCTTGTAACGGACTTCCTCGACGAAGCCGGCGAAGTGAGATGCGCGGGAAAGATTTAAGATGGCGCTAGGTTCGCGGCCGTGTCGATCACCTCCCGAAATCACCGGCACATCGGCCTCACCCGCGAGGGCGATTACCTCCGCATTCTCGGGCCATGAGCGGAGGCCGTTGACTTCGAGGGCGTGAATGTATTTACCGTGTTGCGCGATCAATCCGCGTAGAGACTGCCGGTGCCGCGCTGTTCCCACGCCCTTTTCATCCCACAGCGGGTGATTGAGGACAACCAAAACTTCGGGAAATGAGTTCAACTTCCGGAGATAGCCTGCAAGCGTTTCTGGGCGGGTTCGGAAGTGAAATGCGCCAGCTCGATTTGCAGTTCGTTAGCTCTTTCGGGCGGCAGATTGTGGACGTCAAGGTGAAAGAAAGTGGATTCGAAGGGAACCGTCCACTCGGTGGAAACCGGAGCATTGCGGAACCGCTGGATGACGCCCAACAAAGCCGCTGCACGCGCATCATCGTGATCGGTGAGGGAGATTAACCCTGGCAATTTGAAATGCCTTTCAATCTGTTTTTCTTCGAGGCGATAGGCTTGGCACGGTGACAAAGGCGGCGTCCAGAAGGCGTGATTGAAGTTTAAGGGTTGGCTTTGCGCGGCGTCATGTCGCGTGCGAATTCGTCGGATGGCATTTCCGAAGTAGGGTAGGTTTGCGGTGTAGCGAGGGACCAGATCCAGGCTTTCTTCCGAGAACATGGTGTGGCTATGAAGCGAAACACCAGCTTTAAAGCGATCCGGCACCCGGCAGAGACCGCCGCTACTCTGCCCGATTGGCCCCTTAACAAGGAATTGCAAGCTCGTTTGCGCTGTAACCGCCATGGTATTTCGCTCCTGCCACCACCTTGGGCAAGGAATATTGCAGGCGGATTTCGAGCCTGTTAAATAACGGTTAAAACAGATTACGACGAAAACGTTTCGGCAAAAGCGCCCAGGCCGTCACCCCAGGCCCGGGGTATAGCAGAAAATTCCCACCCTTTTCCTTGTTTATGCGGGGCCTAAATGGCTGCTACATTAAAGTGTTGTGTCAAGCGCGGACAGTCTGGCTACGTTCGCTGGCCATGAGCCGAATTCAAGATCAAATCGATGTCTGCCCGCCGTGGAGGAGACGTCCGCGAATGAGCTACGGGCGCGGGTGGCTGAACTCGAGATGTCGGTTCAGGAACTTACTGAGCGGCTGGCGGTACACGAACGAATCTTTCAAGATAATCCGGTTCCTGCCGTTGCGGCGCGGCGCAATACGGAGGAGGAGCTACGTAGCAGCGAAGAGCGCTTCCGCGAGCTGTTTGAAAATGCGAACGACGTTATCTTCCTGCACGATTTGAAGGGCAAGCTGGTAGAAGTAAATCGGGCGGCGGAGCAGCTGACAGGCTATTCAAGAGTCGAAGTGCTTGGCAAGAATTTCGAGGAACTGATCGCGCCCGATTCGCGTAGCCTGGTGCTCGATATCGTCCGAGCTCATCTGGGCGGAAGCGCGCCACAGCACTATGAACTGCCGGTGATCTCGAAGGCGGGTAAGCTCAGTTTTCTTGAAGTGAGCACGCGCATCATTTACCGCCGCGGACACGCGATTGCGATTCAGGGCATTGGACGTGACATCACGGAGCGCAAGCAGGCGCAGCAAAGGCTTTTGGAATCATCTCGAGAGCTTCAGCTGAAGAATGAGGAGCTGAGCACTGCATTACACCTGGCCCGCGAGGCGACCCGGCTCAAGGAGCAGTTCCTGGCCAATACTTCGCACGAGCTGAGAACTCCAATGAATGGCATCATGGGTATGATCAATCTGCTGAAAGCGACAGATCTGACCCCGGATCAACGTGAATACGCGGACGCCGTCAGCCAGTGCACCGACGATCTCCTGACGATCATCAACGATCTGCTCGATCTTTCTCAGATGGAAGCGCGCCGGCTTCTGCTGGCTGACGAACCCTTCGACATCCACGAGAGCCTTAGGAGCGTAGTCAAACTGCTAAGCCTTCGCGCTGGCGCTAAGGATTTAACTCTCACCTACGAGATAGAGCCAGGGCTGCCCCAATACATCTATGGAGACAGCGTCCGGTTCCGGCAGATTCTTATCAACCTCATTGCGAATGCGGTCAAGTTTACGCCTTCCGGCGCAGTAAAGGTTCGCTTGCGCGGGGATAAAACGAACAACCTGGCCTGTTGCGAGGTGATGGATTCGGGTATAGGTGTTGAAGACTCGGTACGCGAACGGATTTTTGAAGCGTTTTTTCAGGCGGACGGAACGACGCGCCGCCGTTTTGGAGGATCGGGTCTGGGACTCACGATTTGTAAACAGCTCGTCGAGAACATGAGCGGCCGGATTGGGATGTACAATAATGCGCCCTTGCCAGGAGCTACCTTCTGGTTCGAACTTCCGTTGCGGCCAGCCAGTTTAACGCCGGCGGAATTTGCTCAGGATTTTGCCTGGTCTGAGCTACCCGACGCCGCGCTTGATGCTGGGGCGATTCGGCAGCCCTCATGACTAGCAGGTTTGCTTGTGAACCCGAGCTAAACCCAATATGCGGTTAACGCGACCACGGCTCCAATCAGACCGGATGCCACACCAAACATAAAGAGCGGCTTGCGCTTGAAGAGAATCGCCAGCGAAGAGAAGACGATCGCGACCTCCAGAAAAACCTCGCCAAAGTGAAAGCGATGGGCTATGGACCCGGTTTTTGTGCGCTCCTTCTCGAAATCCCGCGCCTTTTCCTGGATCTCGAGAGACTGCTGCCGGTACTTCACGGCATCGTCCGCGTATCTGTTTACGGCCGCCGGGTCGCCCTTCAAGGCTGCCAGGCTATCGTGGGTCGTTTGCGCAACGTAGCGGCGAATGTCCTTGCCTTGATAGAAAGACCATTCATCGGAGGCAAGCTGCTGGTTCAGGAGTGTTTCCGTGTTGTAATGCTGCCCGAGAACTGAGACGATGGCGAGCGAAGCAGCGATGATCGCCATGCTGCCGGCGACAATTTTGTCGAACGGTTCCTGCGCGTGGTGAACATGTTCTTCTAATTCCTCATTGACAGACATGGTGACAAAGTAGCACGCCTTACCGCGCAGATACCGGGACGGCTTGCGTCATTTTCGACAGCTCACGCACGAGTCTACGATAGTTCAAACGGGGTAAATCGACAAAGGGGAACCACTCGCCGTCGCGCCAGGAAGAGTAATACCAGCGAGAGAAGACAGCAATCTCTTCCGCCCGATCGCCCTGCGACCGCGGTTTGGAAAGGCGTTGCGTGAGAGTTTGACGGAGTTGAGAGTCGAGGGATTCAGCGCTCGGATCATGGCTCGAAAGATCGACCGGAATAGCGTCTTGCCAGTATCCTTGCAGCATGGGCCAAAGCATGCAATGCCCTTCCTGGCTCGAACGCGTGAGGGCGACACCGTTGAACTGGCCGACTTCGGTAATAACGGGTTCGCGCAGCACGGCAGCACCTCTTAGTTTTTCTATCCTCTTATGGATTTGGGCAGCCTGTTCGAAATCCATTTCCTGGCACGCGCGCTCTCGGGAGGAAGCGAGCAGGGCGATAGGCGCTCGGCCATTGGTCGCAAGAAACTCTCTGACTCGGCTTGCCTCGGCGTTGTACTCGGCAGCGCTCACCGCGCACTGGCAGGGCCTGAGGCATTGGTTCATCTCGCCATAGATGCAGCCTGGATGGTCAGGATCCGGCAGCAAGGTATCAGTGCACCGGCGAATCTGAAACAGACTCGTCACCTCCTGTTCATATTGCTGCGCCGCGGCGCGCGCTCGAAATGGGCCGCAGACCACATCGAACTTAGCGCTTAAACGGCTCGTGCTCTCCAGCCTGGGGTAATCGCCAGCGCCGGTCAGGGCGACGAACCACGGCATCCGCAGTTTGAGCAAATTAAGATAACGCTCCGGGTAGAGCGCCTTAGCCAGCCGGTACAGCAATATCTGCAGCTCGAGCCGCGACCCCGTAGGCCAGCACTCAACCAAATCGAGTTTAGTTGCCAGCCGCCCCGCGTTATAAAGTGAGCCTGAAGAAGGTAAAAGCAACCGTTTCAGTCTGCGTTCCAGGTTTGTAGACCAGCTAAGATGCAGAGGTGTGCTGCCCGCAAAGAGAGTGTAAACCCCTGAAACGCCGCGCAATGCGGCCAGACGGTCTGCAAGGTTTTCGGAATCGATCGGGAAGCGAATTGGTTCTGGAATATTCACGCGAGACTGAGAAAATACACTCGAATTGTACAAGCTCTAAGCCGATATTCTCGTTGGAAGATGCGACATGCCGCACTTGACAGAAAGGTCTCTCGGTCTAGAATAGGTGTTATTTCGCTATGCAGGGATGTCAGCACGAGCGAACCGAATTTGTTTATCGTCGAGACGGCGTCGAGTACGTGCGATGCCTGGATTGCGGCCAGGTCTTCGAGGCCGAGGATCTCGAATCGGTTCCGGTTTACGAGGACGAAGAAGAGAAGCCTAAGAAGCGCCGTTAGCCGCTCGCCTTGCGGACCTCACCCATGCCCGCGCTGAGACGCATTCCGGTAGCAAAAAGAAGCGGCCCCAAAAGCCCCCTGCAGGTTGTCTCGATTGGAGGCGGGACGGGCCTTTCCACGCTTCTTTCCGGACTCAAGAAGTATGTGCCTGGCGCACAGGACAGTGAACGGGAAACAGGTCCTGAGCTGGAGATTACGGCCGTCGTGACCGTTAGCGACGATGGCGGCAGCTCAGGCCGCCTTCGCCGCGACTTTGACACGCTTCCACCGGGTGACATACGGAACTGTATGACTGCGCTTTCCGAAGATGAGCATCTTCTGAGTCATCTCTTCCAGTACCGATTTAAGGGGGGTCGCGGGCTGAAGGGCCACAGCTTCGGAAACCTGTTCCTAACCGCCATGCACCAGATCACTGGGGACTTCGCGCAGGCTGTCAAGCTCTCCTCCGAAATACTAGCGATCCGCGGCCGCATCTTTCCGGCCACTTCAGCCAACATTGTGCTGGAAGCCGTGTTGATCGACGGTACCGTCGTCCAGGGGGAAAGTAAGATCAGCAAAAGCCGCTGCCCCATCAAATTGGTCCGGTTGCGGCCCGATAACTGTGAACCTCTACCTGAAACGCTCGATGCAATCAGCCGCGCCGATCTCATCACGTTAGGACCGGGTTCGCTTTATACCAGCGTGATACCCAACCTCCTGGTTAACGGGCTCTCAGAAGCCATCCACCGCTCTCCGGCGATGAAGGTGTATTTCGGAAATCTCATGTGGCAGCCGGGCGAGACTATCGAGTTCTCCGCTTCCCGGCACGTCGAAGCGATACATTGGCATGCCAAGCGTAACCTGATTGAGTGCGTCGTCCTGAACACCGCGCCGATTCCACTCACGTTGCAGAAGCGGTATGCGCGAGCTAATGTTCAGCCGGTAGAAAACGATTTCACCCGGTTGACGAAAATGGGCGTTAAGGTCGTCACGGCCGACCTGATTATCGAAGAAGCCACTCTCATCAAGAAGATTCGTCACGATCCGGCAGCCTTGGCTCGGGTTGCGATTGATCTGGCTAGCCGTTCGAGGGTGCATCAGTTGAAGAAGCAGGCTTTACTAGCGCCTCGCCGGCCGCTTCAACGCAGACGAATTCAATGAAATCAAATGTAAGTGTAGTAATTCTAGCCGCCGGCCTCGGAACACGCATGAAATCGCGTAAAGCTAAGGTGTTGCACGAGACAGGAGGAGATACGCTCCTGAATCATGTGATCCGGGCAGCATTGCGCGTCGCGCCGGCCAGCAATATTGTGGCAGTAATTGGTCATCAGGCCGAGCAGGTTCGTGCCAGTGTAACCACGCCGGGCATTCGTTTCGCGGAGCAGACAGAGCAACTGGGGACCGGGCATGCAGTTCTTTGCGCGGCAGGCGACGTGCCGTCGAAAGATGGTCAACTGGTGATCCTGAATGGCGATGGACCGTTGCTGAAAGGCCGGACGCTCGAGCAACTCGTCGGCTATGCCACCCCAAATGCCGGAGGAGGCGCGCTGGTAACCACAAAGCTCGGCGATCCTACCGGTTATGGCCGGATCATTCGCAACCAATCGGGAATGGTCGCCGCTATCGTCGAGCAAAAGGCCGCCAGCGAGGAGGAGCTTCAGATCCAGGAAATCAATACGGGCGTCTATTGTTTTTCCGCTGAGGCGTTTTGGCGATACATTTCTGAAGTGCAGCCGGATAATGCGGCGAAAGAATATTACCTGACCGATATCGTCGGGATCCTGCGTATCCACGGATATGAAGTCGCTCCTCTTCTGGTTGCAGACGAAAGCGAAATGCTGGGCATCAATACGCGACTGGAACTGGCAGAGGCAGATAAAATTCTGCGCGCCCGCAAGACTGAGCAGCTCATGCTGGCTGGCGTAACCATCGAGAAACCAGAAACCGTGGCGATCGATGTCGATGTGGAAGTCGGAGCCGACACCGTGATCGAGGCGAGCGTTCAACTGCGAGGCCATACGCACATTGGGGAGGGCTGTCGAATCGGCACTGGTTCTGTACTGCGCAATTGCAAGATCGCGAGCGATGTCACTGTGGGTCCGTATGTAGTCGCAGAAGATTCCCGGATTGCAAAGAACGCAAGCGTCGGCCCCTTCGCGCGATTGCGCATGCAGGCGGAGGTGGGAGAGGACACCCGGATCGGCAACTTCGTAGAATTGAAAAATACGAAATTCGGATACGGCTCCAAGGCGCAGCACCTTGCTTACCTGGGAGATGCGCAGATTGGAGAAAACGCCAATATCGGTGCAGGTACCATCACCTGCAATTACGATGGCCAACTGAAACACCGGACAGATATTGGTGACGGGGCGTTCGTAGGAAGCAATTCGACGCTCGTTGCGCCGGTCAAGATCGAGCAGGGCGCCTACATCGCAGCCGGGTCGGTAATAACCAGGAATGTGGATGCCGATGCTCTAGCGATCGGCCGCGCTCAGCAGGTTGCGAAAGAGGGCTGGGCCAAGCGGAGGCGCGAGCGCAAAAGTCGCGATTCTCGTTCACTATAGAAAAGGGGCGTGAATTGACGATAGACGAAAGACTGCAATTCTTATTGCAATCAACCGAATTCCTGCACTCGACAGTGCAAGAGCTAACAGCGGGCGCGCAGAGGCACGATGGGCAAATAGCAGAGCTGGTCCGACTCGCCCAGATTGATGGCGAGAATATCCGCGTTCTGGCGCATATAGCTGAGCGCCACCAGGAGCGATTAGACGCACTGGATGGCGGCGAGGGGGAGTGATAAAGCGAGGGTTTTGCCCGAGCTCCCGGAAAATAAGAGAAACAAAAACCTATTCCGGCGAACCCTCACCCCTCAGCTTGAAATACCGTGCTCGGATGATACACGTTCGGCATGATCAATTTCCCGATCGCAATCAGTTCGCCCGAGCGGGACAACACACGCATTATTGGAGCGCCAGGCGGAACGACAAAGGGCGACGTCCGAAACTGACGGCCTTGCCGGATCTGCACCTCAACCGAAGGGTCTACGCGCTCGGCAGGGAGATGAGACAACAGTTCACCCGCTGGAATGACGGCCTGCTCCAGGTTGCCGTCCTGTGCTAATGCGGCGAGTTCCTCGAGCGTGCGGGCATGTGCCACCGAGAAAGCGCCTATTCGTGTTCTGCGTAAGCGGCTCAGGATCGCTCCGCAACCTAGCCGCTGGCCAAGATCATGCGCCAGGCTGCGAACGTAAGTTCCCGCAGAGCACGTGACTTCCAGCTCGATGTGGTTCCCACGGACGGTCTCAATCGCCAGATTCTTCACCTCCACCTCTACCGGCTTAAGTTCCACGGGTATTTTCCTGCGAGCTAATTTGTAAGCCGGCGCGCCTGCAACTTTCTTCGCTGAAACCGGCGGTGGTACTTGCATCGTGCGCCCTCGGAACAGATCGAGCGCACCTCTAACCGCTCCTTCCTGCGGAACTGCACTGCCGGTATCCATAAGCTCCCCCTCGGCATCATAAGTGTTCGAAACGAGTCCGCAGGTAATTTCAGCCAGGTACGTCTTCTCTTCTTTTTCGTAAAACGGGGCCAGACGGGTGGCGGGGCCTGTGACAAGGGCAAGAAGCCCCGTCGCCATCGGGTCGAGGGTTCCCAAGTGCCCAACGCGTTTTGTTGCGGCCAATTTGCGCCACCGGCTCACTACGTCGTGGCTTGTGCAACCGGCCGGTTTATCGACTAAAACAAGTCCATTCATTTATCCGGTTTCGAGCTCATTTCTTTGGTACCTACGTTAGTCTGGTGAATAGCGGACCTGCATTGGGCCGCCTCCTAAGCACATCGGCGAGGACAAACGAATTTGGAAGAGGAAGCGTTAGGTAAAGCATACGATTCGCGAATCATGAGGCGGCTCCTCCGCTACATGAAACCTTATCGCGCGATCGTGACTGCCTCTCTTTTGCTGTTGCTGGTCGACTCTCTACTTCAGATTATCGGACCGCTGCTCACCAAATTAGCTGTGGACCGGTATCTGGTACCGACTCAGCATGCGCAGACCTTCCCTTTCCTCGACAAATGGCTGGCCCGCGATCCATGGACCGGCCTCAGCCAGATCGCGCTTCTCTATTTGGGGGTGGTTGTATTAGGCTTTTTCTTCGATTTCGGGCAGACTTACCTGATGCAATGGACCGGGCAAAAGGCTATGTTCGACCTTCGCCGTGAGCTGATGGTTCGTCTTCAGCAGCTTGACATAGCTTACTTCGACAAGAATCCAGTGGGCCGGCTAGTCACTCGTTTAACCACGGACGTAGACGTGTTGAACGATCTGTTTGCATCCGGCCTGGTCACGATTGTCGGGGACATTCTGATGCTGTCGTTCGTGGTCATTGCGATGCTTCGCTTGAGTCCGGGGATGACTGGGTTGATGCTGGCCGTCATGCCTTTTGTGGTGCTGGTGACCTTGCAGTTTCGCCGTACCGCGTCCCAAAGCTACCGTCGCATCCGCGTCGCCATTGCCCGTATAAACGCATATCTCCAGGAGCACGTAGCCGGCATCGCGGTGCTGCAGTTATTCAATCGGGAAGAGCTTAGCCAGCAGGAGTTCGAACAGATCAACCGCGATCACATGCTGGCGTTCAAGGACTCAATCACTGCTTACGGCTGGTTCTATCCGGTTGTCGAATTTTTGGGGATGCTGGCTTTGGCGCTGTTGCTTGCTTATGGTGGCTTCCGTATCCGGCAGGGCGCGCTTACGCTCGGGGTTTTGATCGCTTTTTTCCAATATGGATTGCGCTTTTTCCGACCAATCCAGGACCTCAGCGACAAGTACAACATCCTGCAAGGCGCGATGGCCGCCTCGGAACGCATTTTCAAGTTGCTCGACACTCGTCCGTCGGTGATATCGCCTGTCCAAACATCGCGTTTTCCCGGCGGACCAGCGGCTATCGAGTTCGACCGGGTCTGGTTTGCGTACAGCGGCGAGAACTGGGTCTTGCGCGACGTAAGTTTTCGGGTCAGCGACGGTGAAACAGTCGCCGTGGTGGGCCACACTGGCGCTGGCAAGACCACATTGACGAATCTGCTGCTGCGTTTTTACGACGTACAGCGGGGGGCTATCCGCATCGGCGGCGTCGATATACGCTCCTTCGATGTCGTCGATCTGCGGCGGCATTTTGGAGTTGTGCTGCAGGACCCCTACCTGTTCACCGGAACAGTCGAGAGCAACATCCGGCTCGGCACAGCGGGCATCAGCAATGCTCAACTGCGCGAGGCTTCGCGGCAGGTGAATCTACTCGATTTCATAGACGGTCTTCCGGATGGCTTCGAAACACCCGTACGCGAGCGCGGAAACGGCTTTTCCACCGGGCAGAAGCAGCTTATCAGCTTTGCCAGAGCGCTGGCGCACAATCCACGCATTCTTATTCTGGACGAAGCCACTTCCAGCGTCGATACGGAAACCGAACTGCGTATTCGGAAGGCTTTGAACCGGCTCGTGCTGAACCGCACATCGCTTATAATCGCTCACCGCCTCTCGACTATTCAGCGCGCCGATCGAATTATCGTAATGCACAAGGCGCAACTGCGAGAGATAGGCACTCATCAGGAACTGCTGGCGCGGAGAGGCATTTATTGGAAGCTCTACCAATTGCAATACAAGGAGCAGGAGCTTGACTCCCGCGAAGAGCTCGCGTCTAAGTAGCTATCGCGCTGCTAAACCACCGAACTCCCTGCTAAGAGTGTTCAGTGAATGGCAAGTCCGCAAAAAGCTCGCCTTGCTTCATAATCTGTTTTTTATCGTTCTATCCATTTCGGTTTACCTTTCCATCATTCCGCTTTTCGCGCAGCACATTGACGCGGCGAGAGACCGTGAGTTCCACATGCTGCGCCAGATCTTCACCGCCGAGCTGCCCATTCAGCCGACGCTCGAGTCGAAGGAGCTGGCGCTCTACGATCTCAGGGAGGATTCAGCGGGCAACCTTAATCTATCGGCGGAAGGGCAGCAGTTTCTGGCCCAACATCCAACGGAAACCTGGGAAGAAAGCCAGAACAGTCTTTTTCGCAACAGCAAAACGCCCGGCCTTTACCGTCGGGTAAATCTCTCGTCGGCTTTCTACCAATCGGCGCTTCGACAGGCAAGAATCAGCCTCTTTGTCGTACTCGGCACCATTTATCTGCTGACGATTCTGGTCATGGAACTCTTCATTATGCCGCAGTATGTTTACCATCCACTGAGTCTGCTGCTCGAGGCCGATGCCGCCACCCAGCAGGGCGACCGCGAGCATGAGCTGATTGATGCCCGTTATATCTGCAGCGATGAAATTGGACAGATTATGCATTCTAGAAATGCGACTGTCGCCCAGCTTAGGAGGCAAGAGGATGATCTGGCAAGCGCTTTGCAAAGGCTTGAAGAACAGGATCGATTAGTCAGCCTGGGCTTGTTGAGCACCAGCGTCGCGCACGAATTGAACACGCCGCTTGCTGTGCTGCAGGGCTCTATAGAAAAACTGCTGGAGAGCACAACTGACGCCCACACTCTGGAGCGGTTGGAACGCATGCTTCGGGTCACGCAGAGGCTGCGTAAAATCAGCGAGGGACTGGTCGATTTCGCTCGCGTCCGCAGGCAGGAGACGGAAGCGATCGCACTGCGCGGTTTAATCGACGAGAGCTGGAATCTGGTGGCTATCGACGAAAAAGCGTCAGCGGTAAGCTTCACGAATAACGTGCGCGCATCGGATATGGTCCTCGGCAATGCCGACCGCCTGGTCCAGGTTTTCGTTAACCTGATCCGCAACGCCTTGCTGGCCGTTTCACCAGGAGGCGTGATCGATGTCGAATCGAGACACTTGCTGCGAGGGGGACAAAGCTGGATCGGTTGCACGGTGCTCGACAACGGCCCTGGTATTCCCGCTCACGTGCTGCCGAACCTGTTTGAAGCCTTCGTCACAACCCGCCTCGACGCGCGAGGGACGGGTCTCGGCCTGACCGTCGCGGAGGGCATCGTCTCGCAGCACGGTGGAACGATTTCTGCTTACAACCGGCCAGGAGGAGGAGCTTGCCTGGAAGTTGTGTTGCCGGCTGTCTGCGTCGCTGAGAGAGCGGGGGATAAGAAAACATGACAGGATTGAGCTAATTACCTCAATGAGTGAAACTGCCATCGCGCTTGCTGGCCTCGTCGACATAGCGGTGCTCGATGACGATGCCGATTTCCGTAATTACATCGAGGACCTGCTGCGTGACGAAGGCGCATACAGGGTGCGCACCTTCAAAGATCCCGAAGAGTTATTTCTCTCGGCGGAGGCGCGCGTTCCCGATATCGTTCTGCTGGACATGAAAATGGGCCCAGCTACCGGGGAGCAGGTCATCGAGCAGTTGCTTACCCGTTGGCCTGAACTGTGCATCATCATTATCACCGGTTATCCGTCGCTCGAAAGCATGCGCGTCACTTTTAAGCTGCGTGTGTTCGATTACCTGGCGAAGCCTTTCTCTCTTTCGCAACTTCGCCAGGCGCTCAGCAACGCAATCGAGAAGTTCAGCCTCGGCCGCACCGCGCAAGACCGCTTGCGCGAGCGCTTAGGGCACCGTATCAAGCTCTTGCGCGTCGAGCGTGACTGGTCCTTGAAAGATCTCGCCGCTATGACAAAGCTAAGCGTTTCGCAAATCAGCTCTATCGAGCGTGGCGCGAATCTGCCCAGTATTGAGAGCCTGCTCTCCATCTCGCACGCTTTCGATAGACGCCCGTCGGAACTTCTCGCGTCAATTGATTTCTGATCGGTTAAGTTGGAACTGTCCGGCCCGAGAACTCTTCTCTTTTTTAGATGACACATGTCCGCGCCAAAAGTTTCTATGTGTGTGCTGTTCTCGCATTCCCTTTCTCTCTCACGGCAGCGTCGGCCCAGTCTCTGCCCGCAAGTTCGCGATTTCCTTATCCTGAGAAGCTTACGTACCAGGTAGAATGGCGGCTCATCAACGCCGGAACTTCGACGGTACAGTTGCTGCGTGATAGCAGTACTAAGGGTTGGGAGTTTGATCTGCACATCGAGAGCGCTGGTCTCGTGTCACGGCTCTATAGAGTTGCGGACTCCTACAAAGCAATGACCAACGAGCATTTCTGCCTGGGGAGCGTGACCCTGGATTCCCAGGAAGGAAAGAAACATTCCGCCTCCAAATTCAGCGTGGACGCCTCGCGCAAGAAGCTAAACTTCGACGAGCGCGATCTGACAAAGAACACCAGCGAGAAAAAAGAGATCGACGTTGCTCCTTGCACGTTGGAGACCGTGGGCGCGCTAGCCAGCCTTCGTACTTTAAACCTGGAACCGGGCAAATCGATCGTAATTCCGATTGCGGACGGCAAGAAATTCGCTCAGGTGAGAGTAGTTTCGCAGGCGAGAGAGAAGGTCACCGAGGCCGGCAAGAGCTATGACGCAACGCGTTACGAAGCGTTCCTGTTCGACAACGTTCTCTACAAGCGGAAGGGCCGCCTTCTGATCTGGATCAGCAACGATGCCGATCATCTGCCGGTTCAGTTCCGGTTGTTGCTGGGTTTTCCCATCGGTACCGTTACGGTATGGCTGCAAAAGCAAGAGAAATAAAGAAGTTATAGGGCCGCAACTTCCCGGTTTCTGAATGCGTCATGATATTGAATATGAAGGTTAGACTCGGCGTTTTGGCTGTAGCCTTTGCATTGGCCTTACAGGCCCAAATGCAGATGAATGTACAGCAACTCGCCGACTTTATCCGTTCCGAGCTCGCTTTGAAGCAGCACACCGATAAGCAGATCGCGGCCTACGTGAAGAAGGTTCAACTCAGTGAGCGGCTGACCGATAAGACGATTATCGATCTGGAAGCGCAAGGCGTTCAACCGAAAACACTCGAAGCGCTTCGAACTCTGCGCGACGAGAGCGCGAGCATAAAACGCACTGCGCCGCCCGACGCCACATCTTCGCCGGCTACCGCGCCTGACACGACACTCACGCACGCGCCTCCCACCGCAAGCATGGGAGTGCAGGCCGCGCCCCCGCCGCCGCCGGACTCCGTTCACCAGCAGCAAATCCTCGACCTGATGAGGCAGTACGCCATGACCTACGCGCAAAGCCTGCCCAATTACATCTGCGTGCGAGTAGACCGGCGTTACATGGATCCGCGCGGGGGAGACAGCTATCGCAGCCTGCCGACCTTGCTCGCGAAGGTGAGTTACAACCAAGGCCAGGAGCAGTACAAAATCTACTCAGCCGGCGGCAGAATTGTGGATGCCGACATGGGAGGCATTGGCGGTGGGGGCGCCAGGTCGTCCGGTGAATTCGCCGGGATGATGCGAAGCCTGTTTGAGCCGAAGAGCGACGCCGAGTTTGGCTGGGACCATTGGGCCACGCTGCGCGGCCGCACCATGGCGGTCTTCAACTATTTCATCGATAGCGGCCACTCGAGTTACAGCATTAGCTATGGCGAAGGCCGCGAAGACGACCAGCGTATTATCACGGCTTACAAGGGGCTGGTCTACGCAGACGCGAATACAGGCGAAATCGATAGGATCAAGTTTGTCGCGGTCGATATTCCAAGTTCGTTTCCTGTCAGGGCGGCAACCGAGCTGATCGACTATGATCTCGTAAAGATTGGCGACCAGGAGTCGATACTGCCCATCCGCGCCTTGCTCAACATGCGCGCGGTTCAAGGAACCTCCAAAAACGAGATTGAATTTCGCAATTACCGGAAGTTTGGAGCCGACGTGAAGATCCAGTACGATATGGATGCGACCGCTCCGCCGCCCGAACCTCTACCGGACAGCAAAACGCAAGAACAGCCGGTTACGGCCAAGGGAAGCACCGCTACGCCCGCCAGTTCTACAACACCGCAGCCGGCCAAATCCGCCGCCAGCCAGCCTGCCCAGACGTCTAATCCGTGGACGCTGCCCACACCGCCCCCTCCGCCTCAGCGATAGCCGACAGTGTTCGGGTGAGCGACGTTGATTCCCCCTCGTCACCTACTACAACAACGTGCGAGCCAGGAGTGTCGGGGCTCCAGCGTGAAAGCATCCGTTCGCAAGCGTATCCCTTAAAAACTGAGACGAGCGGCACACCGGAAGCAGCGGCTACGTGCTGCCCGGCGGAATCATAACCCACATACAAGCGGCTTTGCGCTATATGGCTCGCAAACGAACCGTAGCTGCCATGGTGAATGTGCAGATTCGGAGATGGATCAAGCCGCTGAATGAGACGGTCCACGCGTTCCGCTTCCTCACCGCCCGCACCCCGATCGAGGAGTACCGGCCGCCTTCTGCGCAACAGTTCTGAGAGCACCCGATACTCGAAATCATCGCTAATCCGCTTTTGGGCGTTCTCGCCTACGCCCCAGCTCACGGTAATATCAGCGATGTTTAGCTGCGGTAGCGGCGCGACATACGGCCGCGGAGCTTCGACATCGAAAACTTCGGTCAACCACTCCGCAGCAAGGCGGGTCAACCCCATCGCCAGTTCGCCGCCGAACGCCCGGCTCTCAAAAAAGTAATAACGGGCATCGTCTTCCCCTATCGGCATTAATCCGAGTTGCGTTAACCGTGAATCCGGGTCGATGACAATCGAGCTCGGCTCATCTACCGCGACCAGCAACTCGGCGGCCGCGCGGAGCCGCTCACGAAGCAGACCGGAACGTCCATACAGCAGGGAGATCGGCACGATGCGCGGGTCCGCGGCAAACAGCTCTGCATTTTTTTCCGGGCCCACCAGACATATTTCGGCTTCCGGAAATCTCTGCTTAGCGGCCGCCAGCGCAACGCTTGTCACAGCTACGTCGGCACCCAATGTCACCCGCGACAGCACGAATACCCTGAGCACTTCGCCGCCGGAAAACCGCCTCACCTGCCGAACTCGCTTGTAGCGGAGCACGAGTTCGTCCGCGTTGTAGGCAGGCAGCGCTTTCGAGATCACGTGCGCGAACAGGCGCGCATACACATCGCATAGGTCTGGCTCAAATAGGTCTCCGAGCCGCTCGATCAGAATACTAAAGAACGCGCCGGTTGCGGCTCTCGCAACAAATGGATCCTCTTCGTCGAGTGCTCGCTCGATCAAATCGTCCAGTGTGCGCACCGGCCACGTCCCATCCTTGAGGCACGCATCCAGTACTTCGGTTGCCAGATCACTCGCCGGTATACTTGCCAATCAAAAGTCCCAGCCTTTGCTTTGCTTCCACCGAGATGACCGAGCGATCCGTAATGATTGCGTGTTTCAGCGCCGCGCCGCATTTGCAGCTCCGTTCAGCCGGAAGCTCCCGAATCACCTCAGGCACCAGCTTGCGGGCATTCTCCGTGTTTTGCTTCAGCGTCGCAATGATCTGGTCCACACTCACGGCGTCGTGCGCCTCATGCCAGCAATCATAATCCGTGACCATCGCGACCGTGATGTAGCAGATTTCCGCCTCTCGCGCGAGCTTCGCTTCCTGCAAATTGGTCATGCCTATCACATCCATGCCCCAACTGCGATACACATTCGATTCCGCGCGAGTCGAGAACGCCGGACCTTCCATGCAGAGATACGTGCCCCCGAGCTTGCTATCAATGCCAACCGCCTTTGCCGAGCTGTGGGCAATCTTGGCGAGTTGCGGACAGACCGGCTCCGCAAAGCTGATATGCGCCACCACGCCGTCCCCGAAGAACGTCGAAATCCTGCCGCGCGTGCGATCGAAAAACTGATCGGGAATCACGAAATCGAGCGGCGCGTGCTCCTCCTTCATGGAGCCTACCGCGCTCAGGGAAAGAATGCGTTCCACCCCCAGCATCTTCATGCCATAGATGTTCGCCCGGTAATTCAACTCAGAGGGAGAAAGCCGGTGGCCGCGCCCATGACGCGCAAGAAATGCTACTTTCTTCCCTTCCACCTTGCCAATCATGTAAGCGTCCGAGGGTTCTCCGAATGGAGTATCGAGCCGGACTTCCTCTAAACCCTCGACACCCAGGATCGAGTAGAACCCGCTGCCGCCTATGATTCCGATCTCTGCTTTCTTGTCCAACCGTTCTCCTTCCATTTATTGTTTTTGGATCAGCTCGAGAAGCACGCCGCCTGCCGAGGACGGATGCACAAACACGTATTCGTGCCCTCCAGCGCCTTGCCTCGGCTCATTTAGCAGCCGCGCTCCTGCGCGTTTCAGGCGCTCAACCGCCGCTGCCAGATCGTCCACCCGCAGCGCGACGTGATGCAGTCCCGGTCCGCGCTTTTCGAGAAACTTGGCGATAGGGGACGCGCTGTCTGTCGCCTCCAGCAACTCGATGCGCGACGAGCTTTCATCGATCCCTACCGGTAACATGGCAACATTTACCCGCTCTGCATCTACCGTCTCGCGCATTCCTGCTTCCATTCCCAGCGTCTCAGTGTAAAACCGCAGCGACTTCTCGAGATCACGAACCGCAATGCCCAAATGATCGATTTCGAACCCCACCGCTTCACTCTCCAGTTCGCCCGGTGACTTGCTCCAGCAACGCGTCCACGGCGGTATATGGATCCTCTATTTTCTCAGCTACCCGCGCCGCGCGCTCTTCCATCGCGTGTTCGGGAACTGCTGCTAAAAGTCGTTCCAGTAGCATTTGCCGCAGCCGCTGAACCCAAGCCTGTTTCCTTGAATCCCGGCGTCCGCGCGCATCGTATACCTGCTCCACTACCTCCAGCAAATCCGCGATTCCCTGCCCTTCGGTCGCCACCACGCGGCGCAGCGGAGCGGCTTCCGCGCGGCTGGGCTCATCTCCCAAACTTTGCATCGCCCGTATCTCCTGCTCCAGCCGACCGGCACCCGGCAGATCCGCTTTGTTGATCGCAAACACATCCGCAATCTCCATGGTTCCCGCCTTGATCGCCTGCACATCGTCTCCCATGCCGGGCACCAAAACCAGCACCGTCAAGTCGGCTAATCGCGCGATCTCTACTTCATCCTGGCCCACGCCCACCGTTTCGATCAGCACGAAGTCTCGTCCGGCGGCATCCAGCAACAGCGCCAATTCGAGAGTGGTCTGCGCCACTCCGCCCATGGCTCCGCGGGTGGCCATCGATCGAATAAATACTCCGGGATCCGCGTGATGATCCTGCATACGAATCCGGTCGCCTAGAATCGCACCGCGTGAAAATGAGCTGCTCGGATCCACTGCGAGAACACCCACCGTTTTGCCCCGGCTCCGTAGCTCTTTTGCGAGCTGATCGACCAGCGTGCTCTTACCCGCGCCGGGTGGACCGGTGATGCCTATGATCTTCGCCCGTCCCGTCCGCTGAAACAAGGCCTTTATGATTTTGCGTCCGGCTGAGGTCTGCGCCTCGATCAGTGTCGCTGCACGGGCAAGCGCTCGCAAATCGCCTGACAGGATGCGATCGCACAGCTGCTCTGTAGCGGGTGACGGGCCCAAATTATTCCTTCAACAATTGCCGCGCAATCACCAGGCGCTGGATTTCGCTCGTGCCTTCGCCAATCGTGCAAAGTTTCACATCACGGTAGAATTTTTCCACCGGATAATCTTTGATGAAACCGTACCCGCCATGTATCTGCAGCGCCTGATCCGCGGCCCGCACTGCCATCTCGGAGGCGAAGAGTTTTGCCATCGCCGATTCGCGCGTCACCCTTCTGCCCGAGTCTTTGCGCGCGCCCGCGCAATACACCAGCCAACGTGCCGCTTCGATCTCGGTTGCCATATCGGCCAGCTTGTGTTGTATGGCCTGAAACTCCGATATGAAACGTCCGAACTGTTTCCGGTGCTTGGAATATTTCAGGGCTGCTTCGTAAGCGCCCTGCGCGATTCCGAGCGCTAGTGCAGCTATCGATATTCTTCCGCCATCGAGTGTCCTGAGGCTGTCGACAAAGCCCTCGCCGGGTTTCCCCAGGAGCTGCGTTTCCGCCAGATGACAATCCGTAAATAGAACTTCGCCCGTAGCACTTGCGCGCATGCCCAGCTTGTTCTCCTTCTTACCAACGCGAAAGCCTGGCGTGTCCTTTTCCAGAATGAAGGCGGAGATCCCGTGCTGCGAGGCGGCTCTGTCCGTTACAGCCATCGCCACGCATACATCGGCATGCTGGGCATTCGTGGTGAATGTTTTGCCGCCGTTCAGGATCCACTGACCATCTTTCAACGATGCCGTAGAGCGCGTGCCCGCGGCATCCGATCCCGCTTCCGGTTCGGTAAGCGACCAGCAGCCGATCCACTCACCAGTCGCCAGCTTCGGAACGTACTTGCGCTTCTGATCTTCACTCCCGGCAAGAAAAATATGATTCGTGCACAGCGAGTTATGCGCCGCCACAATCAGCGCAACGCTTGGATCGACGCGCGCGAGTTCCTCGATGATGATCGAGTATTCGATGTATCCAAGACCTGCTCCCCCGAACTCTTCCGGGAAAATTGCGCCCAGCATCCCCAATTCGCCCGCTTTCTTGATTACCTCCAGCGGGAAGGTCTGGTTCTCGTCCCATTCGAGCACGTGCGGAGCGATCTCGGCCTGCGCGAAATCACGCACGGATTTCCGGAGTTGCAACTGCTCCGCTGAGTATTCAAAGTCCATAGGGAGACAAACCTATAGCATCCCAAACGGCCTTGTCTAAACTCCGGTTCAGCGCGTTCAAAATCGATAGTTCAGCTCGACATAACCGAAATTGGCATCGCGACCTCTCGGATAAACATCTTGGATCACCAGTTTGCCCGAAGCGTGCCCGTAATACACGGCGGACGCGAAATGCCGGTTGACCATGTAGTCGACGCTAATGTCGTAGAGCGTAGCGAGCCCGGATTGTCCGTTGGAAGGCCGGCCGGTATAGCCAAATGTCCAAGGCTGAAATACACCCCCGCCTGAGTACCAGAGATCGTGCCGGTTCGCGAGCGTGAGCGCGTGTATGTCGGTACGGATGGCCACCGCTTTCGCTGGACGCAGGATCAGCTCGCCGAAGCGGTCGCGGTTGTTCATCATGTTGAAGAACGGCAAACGAGCATACTGGCGAGCCGTCGGAAGAATTTGGAAGAACGTGCCATGGGTGCGATCGTTCGGGTTGTTGTCACCCGATCCGTAGTCGTAGCCGCCGCGCAGCCAGGGCTTGAGTCTTGCCAGGAAGTGCGGCTGCCACCCGGCTTCCGCCGCGAAAGCCCCGGATCGTTGGGTAAGCGTGCCCCAGGAGCCGCCCTGCAAAGCGCCCCACAGGAGCAAGTCGAATGTTCCAGCCGAGGTCTGAAGGGCGTGGATGTAATGCCCCCCGAGCGTTCCCAGGTTGATGCCCTGGTGATCGGCTGCCCTCACGTCTTGGGGCCGGTTATCGATCTTCAGGTCATTGCCTCGGCTATCGTCGTAGCCGATTCCAAAAATGCGCCATTCGCCGCTGCTGCTGCTGCCGCCCCCAACCTGCCTCGTGAGTGCCCCATAAAAGACGGCGACATCTACCTGGCCCCATCCATCTACCTGGTAAACGCCGCGCGTCGGCCGCGCTGCGAAGAGCGTAACGTTCGTTCTGGGACTGTCAGCCTCGTAAATGCCTCCATCGAAGCTCCGGCCACTGGCAGTAAATCCGAAGTCGCCGATCAGCCGCTGTATGATCCGGTCGCGCTTCAGAGCGGCCAGCGTGGCATTTTTCGGGAACACTTCGCCGCCGTCAAAGAACGCGGTGCGCCCCAGCAACAGCGACTGCTTCCATCCCCCTCTGCCAAACTTGAAACGTCCGTAGACCTGTTTTGGAAAAACGGACGCCGTGTTGGTGATATGCGAACTGGCGTAGTAGCTGGCGCCGACTCCGAATTGTCCTTGCGCCCCAGGGGCAATGGCGTTATCGGGCAAAGCGAGCAGAAATGGAATCGACGCCTCGATCTTCCAGTCGAAGGACTCTGTGCTTTCGAAAAACGAGAGCCGGAAGATGGATTCGGAGAATACATACTGATTGTTTGCATTGCCCTGGAACCAATCCCATGCTTCGCCGCGCGTGCGTAGCCACCCGCTGACCGTCACATCACCGACTTTGACGGGATCGGAGACCCCATCTTGTGCAACTAAGAAAGAGGTCACGCTCAGGAGGCAGAAAATCGCTAAAGCTTCGTGGCGCATTCTGGGATGAATCGAATTGTAGCCTAGAGCGAATATCCGCTTGAAAGGGTAACGCAACGCCCGCCGCAGACGTAATAATAATGAGCTATTTTCAAAGTATTTCTATGTTTCGCGTGTTTTTACCTCTCTTAGCGCTGGCGGTGTGTGTGCCGGCATTTGCGGATGAACCCACTTTTAAAAGCGACGTCGCGATGACGCGGGTCGACGCTCAGGTGGTTGATCGGGATGGCCGCGCCATAACTGGCCTCGAACGAAGCGATTTCGTGCTGCGCGTAAATGGCAAAGTTGTTCCCATTCGTAATTTCGCCAGTGAGAATATGCCCATCGATATTCTGCTGTTGATCGATGTAAGCGGCAGCATGGAGCCGCATGTCCAGCGGATTGCTTCGGCAGCTCGAGAAGCTCTGAACGTGCTTGCGGATAAGGATCGCGTCGCAATCATGGTATTCGACACCTCCACTCATGTTCGGCTGCCCTTTCGGAGCAGCCACAGCGAAGTAACGGGCGAGTTGAACCATCTGCTTCGATCAGAAGGCTTCAATGGCGGAACGCGCATCACCAGCGCGATGGTAAGCGCGGCAAATTATGTAGGGCGGGAAGCGCGCCCGGATGCCCGCAGGGCGATTGTCATTCTGACCGACGACGAGACACAAGACTCGGAAGATGAGCCTCGCGTGGAGAGTGCTCTGGCGCGCGCCAATGCTGTCCTGAGCTTTCTGCAGGCGCCCTATGAACCCCCTCAGATGGGTGGGGGCGGCGGGCGGCGGCACGGCACTTGGGGAAGCGGCGGCGGTGGTGGGGGTTGGCCTGGAAGCGGCGGCGGTTGGCCGGGAGGTGGCGGTATCGGTTTTCCCGGCGGAGGGCCTACCGTCGGTCGCGGCGGTCGTGGTGGATATGGCGGCGACCCGTCGCATTCAGCGGGTACTGCTACCATTGCGCAGGATTCCGGTGGCGATACCATGCAGGTCGAAGAGGCTTCGGCGCTCGAAGATACGCTCGCCAGGTTGCGCCAGCGCTATGCGTTACATTTCTACCTGCCAGAGGGGACCACAGCTTCGGATCATGATTCAGTGAAGGTGGATCTTTCGCAAGAAGCCAAAATGCGTTATCAGGACGCCGAAATCCGTTACCGGCGCATTTACATGTCGGGAGATGCCGCGGGACACTCGGGCCCGACGGTTGTGAGCCGTGCATCGCCAGCAACCGACACAGTCGCCGGAGCAGCGTCGCAAGATCAAGAGTCGGCTCCTGAAAGCACCACCTCTAGACGCCGGAGCGCCGCTGTGAACGAAGACTCCGGGCCGCACATCAATACCATCGATCCGGGTTCAGGCGATTCAGGCGAGCAAACAAATCCTACGCCTGCGCCAACTCCAGCACAGCCGCCGGCAGGGGGCTGGCCTCGCACAGACGGGCAGAGTTCGAAACCGAACTGAGATCGCTCCTTAACGCGGATAAGGATGTCCGCGCAGTGTTGTGAACGCACGATAGATCTGCTCGGCGAGTACGGCGCGGGCGAGTTCGTGCGGCAACGTCATAGGCGAGAGCGATAGCAGCAGATCGGCGCGCGCTTTCCACGCCGGAGGCAAACCATCGTGACCGCCGACTACGAACACCAAGTTCTGGCCGTTCTGCTCTGCTCCTTCCACGAGCTTGGTAAACTCCGCCGAACTGCTGCTGCGCCCAGCCGGATCCAGCAAGATTTTGCGCGACGACGCGTGGTGGGAAAAGATGTCGAAACGATCGGGTACGATTTCCCGCATTTCGCAAGCCGCATAACGCGTGGACCGCTTCATAAACTCGGCGGCCATTGAGTTGGCTTGCGCATCGCGCGGTTTCCCAATGAAGTAGAGAAACACCTTCATGCTTTCTTACACTATGAAAGCAATTGCGGATGGCCGAGCTGTTAGAAAATCCGTCATCGAGTGACTATCTTGCTTGTGGGCGAAAGCCATTCGACAGTGAAGTCCAGCCATGATGAGCTGTACCAGGATGCAGTGAGCTGTTATGGACCTGCGCTCGCCCGGCTGGCTCGGGCCTATGAGACGGATCCGGAGAAACGCCGTGATCTGCTCCAAGAGATTCATCTTCATCTATGGCACAGCCTCGGCCACTTTGACGCCCGGTGCTCGCTTCGCACCTGGGTGTACCGCGTAGCGCATAACATTGCCAGCTCGCACGTAATCAGGGAGCGCCGAACCTATTCCAGGCTTGTCAGTTTAGAAGACCTGGACGCTCTACCTTTCAAAGATGATCACGAAGCTGTTGCGGGCCGCCGGATGGCATGGGAGCGAATCGGGGAATTGATTCAGCAACTAAAACCGGTGGAACGGCAGCTTATCATTTTGTACCTCGAAGGTCTGGATGCCGCATCGATCGGAGAAATAACGGGACTCTCGCCGGCCAATATCGCCATGAAAATTCATCGGATCAAGGGCACTCTGAGCCGCCGGTTCAACACAGGAGGAGACCATGCGGAATGAGCCTTCCGAAAACGACCCCAAGAGTATCTGGCAAAGCCAGCCACTCGAGGAACTAAGAATGTCATCAGACGCGATTCGCGAGAGGGCGCAGGAACTCGGGCATAAAACAGGAGTTCAGTTTTATAGCGTGTGCGCCGTCGGGCTCGCAGTGATTACGTTCGGCACCTGGGGTTGCATCTCCACTCAGATTCCACTCCAACGCGCCCGGATTCTGCCTAGCTATTGCGTGGACGATTTATGGCCTTCGCGAAACGGCAGAAAGGATCTGGCCGAGGAGCTTATCCTGGGACGCAGCTCTGACCAGTTGCCTCTATTTCGCGCGCCGGGAACTCGAACGGCAACGCGACTTCTCTCGCCATATCTGGCTGTGGTACGCAGGACCGATGCTCTTTACTCTGGCGGTAGTTGCAGCGCCTGTTGTGGTCGCGGTCACCAGGCATCCCAGCGGTCTTGTCAATGCCGTACCGGTCCTTATTCTATTTGCTGTCTGGCTAGCTATGTTTATTACTGGACAGAAGAGAAGCGGGCGAAAGCTGCAGAGGGAAATCGATGAATTAGAGGCTCTGGAGAAGGCAAGCCAAGCATGAGAGGTGGCTTTCTGACACTACCCGCTCGCCGGGCTCGTGTATTGACCCGGCGAGCGCGATTTGGCAAGCAGCGAAGACACTTCGAGCGGGGAAACGAGTGAAGCGGGTTTATTCGGTTGTCAAGGAACCAGACGGAACTTCAGCTTCGGTTCAGTGGACCGAAGGCGAGCTCCGAGCGTGCGGGACTGAAGTCCCGCGCGGGCTGAAACCCGCCCTCCCAGCAGTTTACTGGTTCTTTTGAAGGAACGAAGCCACGGAATTTCCGGGGAGCTCGTTCACGAGAGGCATATGAGAAGGAACGAAGCCAGAAAGGCAGATGTTTTCTTCTGGATCGTCCTCTTCAGGGTCGATGAACCTAATGTGAGATGAGTCCGGCTCAGTTTTTGAGGGAACGAAGCCACGCTGTTTCTGCAATTTCAGCAGTGCAGCAAGAGATTTGTGGAAGCTGCGTTCGGCGGAAGCCATGGATCGCTGGATGAGAGCGAATAAACCGTTGTTGCACCAAGTGTCCAGATTTTCGGGTTGCAAGGCGCGGGCCTCAAGTTCGCGGAAGCGGCGCATGCGCCAGAAGTGCTGAGCGAGTTCATCGACCAGGATCTCTTCGATGGTGTTGGCGGGCTGATGCTCGTCGCGCAGGGTGGAGCGAAGGTGATCGAACTCTACTGAACTTTCGTCCGGGAGAATCAGGTCCCGCGAATAGAGGCCGTGCTTGAACGAATTTTGGGAGGAACGGGCTTTCCCGCGGGTGCTCGTGGGCCCCGTAGAGTGTTGGGAATTAGCGCGATTGATTTCGGATCGAGTAGCTGACATGCGGGTGATGAACTCCTGGCCGGAAGTTAGCATCGGGCGCGGCCCGAATGTACTGCGCGCCGTTCGGAAAGTGCGGTAACTCTTTGGAAAGGCGGCACAACATTTTTCTGTGGAAAGTGTGAACAAGAATGACGACCTGACCTCGAGTGTTCCATTTGTAATCTGCGCTATCCGGCGCGAGATCCCCCCGTTCCATGCAGCTCTTCGAGCGCCAGCAACCCGTTATTCTCGACTACTTGCTTACGGAATCCTGGGCCACCGTCCAATAACCAGGTCTTGTCAGAACCACCGCGTCCGGACGGTTTTTGACTTGGAGTACCAGCTGATGGAAGCTTGGCGCCGGCTCAGTATCAGGCACAAAGGAGAGAAGATAGCGGCTGTGGATATCCCTTCCTAAGCGCATCAGATTCTTCTCAAGTTTCGATTTAGTTTCGAAGCTCAAATCCAGACCACCTGTAATCTCAGTTAGTACTCCGGCCGTATTTTTCTTTCCGAGGCGAGCAAGATCCGATAAACCGGTCAAGAGATCTCCACCGGCTTCGGGATTATAGTCCTCCGGCTTAGCTGTGAAGGGGGTCAAGTAGACCGAGTAATGGATGCTATACACCGTGACTCCAGAACGCTCCAGGCGCACTGTCAGATTATTGAGCTTGGTCTTGCTCCCCCGATCCCTGCTTTCACCAATGATCAGAATGCCGGACCGTCTGGACCCCGGGCGTCCGGCGAGCATGGCCATTGCACTATCGACCGCATCTATCATTCGCGCGCCAGAAGATTCGCTTGGCTTCAGATCTGCAAACGCGTCGGAAACTGCTTCCCCGCCCCGAGTGAAGTCCTGTAACACTCTGACCTGATCGTCGAAACCAACAACTGCGACTTCACCGTTTTCGCCCACGACGGTTTCCGGGATCATCGCTCCAACCTTACGGATCTTGCTCAATGCGGGAAGAGACAAACCGCTAGTTTGGACTAAGACTACAAGAGCGATAGGAGGGAGCCCGACATCGACTGTGTCGACGTTTACCGGTTTTGGTCTGGAGTTATCGAACAGCGTAAAATCCGTAGAAGTTAATCCATCAATCGACTTACCATGCCGATCTGTGACATTCGTGGGGAGCACGACCAGCGGCACGGTGGTGCGAATTATCGCATGTTGACCGAAGAGAAAGAACGCGGTGAACAAAACCAATATCGTCGATCGGATCGGCATCGAATACAGGATGCATTCGTGACGTAGCTCGTTGCCTCGTATTGGCTAACGCGTGGCGCCACATTACCGGGTCTGGAATGCACCGTCGATCAGCTGTCGGATTCCTGCTTGTCTTGCTTGATGATGCTAATACCGCCGTTCCGCTCCAGAACGGCGAGCTTAATTTGATCTAAACTCTTGACACCCTTCGCGCGCGCCGCAGCCATCACATCCATCTCCTGTAAGCGCATGTTGTCCACAATTTCGGTCTGCCATTGACGATCTTGGAGCACCACGAGCGGAGTACCTTGCGCCACCTTCCCAAAAGCCGGGAACCGAATGCTCAGCCAAGAAACAAGTCTATGCATCAATCCGATCGTAATCACGGCACATACAGAATTCGTCTCGGATCGATCATTCCCCACAGTTGCCAGGATAATGACACCGCCTATGAGAAAGATAATCACGAATTCGAATGGCGTCATTTGCGCGCCAGGGCGCCGACTCAGGCCCCGGACAACTAGGATAAGAAAAAAATATCCGACAATGGCATGGAAAACGGTGTACATAACTCGGCTCTGCCAACAAGTCAAGGCATGACAAAAATTTTCGGCTTCAACTCCTCGAATCCGGGTACTCGCATCCTCAAATCGTAAATGCCAGGTGCCGTTGGTTCAAGACTGAAGGCGACTTCAGCAGGAATCGCCGTTGCTGGGAACGAATAAAGAATGCCGCCTTGTCCAACGACAGAAGCCGCCGGCTGTGGAACCACGCGCTGATTGCCGAGAGAGTTGACGAGGGCATCGCTTACCCAAAGCTGGATTTTTCCATCCTGAATGGCATTGGAACCAAACCGGATCCGCAAGATAGATGGCGTACTAAAGCGTTCGATGCGCTCGTACTTCACCTCCATGGTTCCGTCAGTGGTGCGAACGTGCGCATTTGCCAGAGGTCCCCTGCCGAAACATCCAAGGAGGTCGGCAATGACGATCGCAGTAAACACAATCCACATGATGCGCGTGAAACGCCACCACTTGTGCTGGAACTCGAGGTCAGAACCAACCGCAATATCGTCGACTTTGGATATTGTGTCCTCAACCGGCTTGGTTTGGGGAAGAGCAGCCATGTTCAAGACTTCTCCACGATAGTAATCTCGCCATTGCGTTCGAGAATCGCGTACTCTATTTGATCGAGCCGCTCTAAGCCGTTGTCGCGAGCCATGGCCATGACATCGTCATCTTGTAAGCGCATCTTCTTCATAGTTTCGACCTGCCACTCACCGCGCTTGAGCAGAACCAGCGGAGTTCCATCGATGAACTGGCCGAAGGCAGGCGAACACTGTTTGAGCCAAGCGATGCCGAAATGCGTAACGGCGATGGTGATGATAATGCAAAGCGCGTTGCTCAGAGAACGATCGTTTCCGACCATAGGCGTAAGAGTGAGCCCACCGATAAAAAATATGAACACAAACTCAAAGGGCGTTATCTGTTTACCTGGGCGGCGGCCCGCTGTCCGCACCATAAGCACCAGGAAGCAATATCCGAAAACAGCTCGAAAAACGGCAGCCATAATGGGTTGTCGGGTCCATGAAGGACGCCGTGCTTGTTAAGACGGGAATTACGGGCCCTCGATTACCACGCAAAACCAGCAGTCACGCGTTTCAACGTGCTTGGCCGCTGGCCTGCAACGGTGTCGAGATGGATTCGAGAGATTGCCGCTCCGCATTCACACCGAGCTTTAATTCTGTTCCCGCACCCAACAGCATCAACGCGGCTCCCAGGAGGTAGCCCCAAAAAAGTTCCGAGCGGCTATTGGAGGAGATCAAGTGCGCGAAGAGCATGGGCGCTCCTACGCCACCAGTTAGCGTGCCGGCCGCGTAAAAGATAGAAATGGCAAAGGCTCGGATCTCGAGAGGAAATACCTCGCTGACGGTAAGATAAGCGGAACTTGCCGCCGATGAGGCGACGAAGAAGATCGCCGTGAACCAGAGGTCTTGCCCGACCGGGCCCATGTGGTTGCCCCTAAACATCAGCGCAGAACCGATCAACAGTAAACCAGAGACGCCGTAAGTGGCGGTGATCATCTTTTTTCTGCCAATTGAATCGAAGAAACGGCCGAGAACAAGCGGGCCCACGAAATTACCGAGCGCCAAGGGCAGGATATAGACAGACACACGCTCACTTTTTATGTGGAAGAACTGGGAGAGTACCAATCCATAGGTGAAAAAAACTGCGTTGTAAAAAAATGATTGACCCACCATAAGCGTCAGGCCGAGCAGCGAGCGCTTCGGCTGGTCATGGATCATTGACTTCCAGACGTCGCGCAGCGGAGTGTGGTCGCGCACAGTGATTTTCAAACTTCCCTCGGGTTCTTTCAACTCGCCATTCCGACTGCTGACCTTCTGCTCTATCTCAGCGACGATTGCCCCGGCCTCTTCTTCGCGGCCTCGCAGCATCAGCCAGCGCGGGCTTTCCGGCACCGACTTACGTAACAGCAAGATCACCAGCCCCAGTAGCGCGCCGATGCCGAACGCAAAGCGCCACCCGAAGGTGGGCGAAACCAGGCCGGAATTTAATAAGAAGAGAGTACCCGCTGCGCCAAGGGCTGCCCCTATCCAGAAGGTTGCGTTAATCACCAGATCGACATTGCCCCGCACCGAAGCGGGAACCAATTCATCGATTGCCGAGTTTATGGCTGCATACTCTCCGCCGATGCCCGCGCCGGTAAGGACGCGGAACAACAGAAAACTCCAAAAATTCCACGAGAAAGCTGTGGCCGCGGTAGCGGAGAGATACAACGCAAGAGTGATTAGGAAAAGTTTCTTTCGCCCCAGGCGGTCCGTAAGCCAGCCAAAGAAAAGTGCGCCGATAACAGCTCCGGCCAAATAGCCGGTTGCGCTTGCGCCCACCTCCGCGTCCGTCAAGCCAAGTGCGCTCTTGTTCTTCAGCACGCTTGCTAATGAACCGGCAAGGGTGACCTCGAGTCCATCCAACAACCAGGTGATTCCAAGCGCAACCACCATCTTCGAATGCCAACGGCTCCACGGAAGGCGATCGAGCCGCTGGGGAATATTGGTGTCCACTTGCTGACCGTTGGCAACAGCCGTATCCGCACTCATCAGGGGCCCTCTTCGTCTGGACCAGTTAAGCGGGTGGATTCAGCACGCGCAGAATTTACAGTCCGTGGGTGGCGGCTGGCCCGCTTTGGTCCACATGCCGGCGAGCACGCGTTTCTAAGTACCAGGTTGCAAACGACATAGCTACAAGGTATTGTTTTGAGGAGGAGAACTTCATGGCTGCAACGGTTTGGAAGGGCTACATCACCTTTGGGCTGATCACGATTCCGGTGCGCCTCTTTGCCGCGGCTCGTACCGAGCGCGTCAGTTTCAACCAGTTGCATGGCGTTTGCGGCAGCCGCATCAAGCAGCAAACTGTCTGCCCGCGTTGCGATCGCGTAGTGGAACGAAGCGAGCTGGTGAAGGGCTACGAGGTGGAGAAGGACCGCTACGTAGTTGTGAATGATGAAGATATTAAAAGCGTTGCGCCGCCATCGAGCGACAACATGGAGATCCTCGAGTTTGTAAAAGCGGAAGGCATCGATCCTATTTACTTTGACGCATCGTATTTCATGGTGCCCGAAGAAGCGGGCAAAAAAGCCTACCACCTGCTGCTGGAAACCATGCGAAAATCCGGCTATAGCGCCATCGCAAAGATTGCCATGCACCAGCGGGAGTTCACCGTGGTGGTGCGGCCGCATGCCGATGGCTTGCTGCTGCACACTATGTTTTATCCCGAGGAAGTACGTGAAGTACCAGAGTTCCGGCGCGATCTGAACGTGAGCGTAAAGCCGCAAGAAGTTGCGCTCGCCGAGAAATTGGTGGAGGGCCTGGCTACAGACTTCGAGCCGGAGAAATATCACGACGAGTACCAGGGCCGGCTGAAACAGATGATCGAGGCCAAGCAGGAAGGCCAGACGGTGGAGGAGCCTTCGCCGAAAAAACGCGCTCCCGTTATCGATCTAATGCAGGCGTTGCAAAAGAGCTTGGGTGAGCTGCCGAGGAAGCCCGCAGCTAAAGTGGCGCAGAGCCAGGCGAGCGAAGAAGCCGAGAAGCCGGTTCAGCCGAAGCGCCGGCGCGCTGCCAGTGGGTGAAGCTAATCTAAGTTTGCGCTCTGGTCAGCCACTCGTATTGTGCCGCAGTGAGAGGAACAACTGAAAGACGTCCTTGCGTTACCAGCGGCGAATCCGCGAAAAGCTTATGGGCCTTGATTGAAACCAGCGTGCGTGGTTGGGCGAACTGCTTGCCTGCCTTGATTTTCACCTGGGGTGCTTTGGGATTGTCGGCGCTTACGCTTACTACAGCCGCAGTACCGACCGCTTGGCGCTCATCGCCCGTGTGGTAGATCACCAGCTGGTCGCCCGTCTTCATCTCACGGAGATGCTTAACCGCGGTTGGATTTGTCACCCCATCCCAGATCGTCTCTTTGTCGCGTTCCAGATCTGAGAAAGAATAGGCGTCAGGCTCTGTTTTCAGCAGGTAGGGCATCACGAGCGGCGGCATTGGGCCGCCCCATGTCCGAAACTATCTATGTGCGCTGCCACCGGTAGAAGCGCCGCCGCCGCCGTGCGCGCCGGCGCTGGCTCCCGACATGCCGCTCGAGGCATGGCTGGTCGAAACGCTATTACCGGAGACGCCAGAGTACCCGCCGCTGTAGCCTGCCGGACCAGCGTGCCCGGAATTTGAGCCGGAGCTTGCCGCAGCAGCACGGCCCGCCGGCACAGTCATGCCGGAAGCTGTTCTAAAACCTGACGAAGAGTAAGCTTGCACCGTTTGGGCGCTCGCCATAGAGTGTGCAAACGGGGAGGAAGCTACCATTCCCGTCGCCGGAGGATGAGCCGCGTTGACGGGAATCGCCGCCATCTTTGTGGCCGGCGCAGCAACCGCACCGTTCGTGGCGACCGGCCGTTTCTGGTTGCCCGTGTAGTTTCCACCGCCTCCACCGTATAGGGGGGCGTAGATCACTGGAGCATAGCCGACCATGCCGGGACCGTAAAAGCCATAGCCAAAGGGGCTATAGTAAGCGCCGCCGCCAGGCAGCCAGGCCCAACTGTTGAAACCTGAGTTCCACATCCAACCTGGATTAGCAAAGCCGCCAAAGCCGAAATCGCCCCAAACACCGCCGTAGCTGGACGCGTTCACGTCCTTTGCAGCCTGATAGCTCGAGGCCGCATTGTACTGCGAACGTACATTGCTCCAGGCATAAAGGTCATCTTCCTTTTTGGCATCAAACTTCTCGGTTTTATGCGTCTGGCCCAAAAGGAACTCATGACCCTTGCCTACTTCGGTCTTGCGGTCGCCGGTGTAAACATCGAGTTTGCCTTCGAGTACGGCTACCTTCGGGGCATCGCCCGCCGAAAACTTATAAAGGCCGCTCCTCTCGACTGTCACTGTATTCCCAGCGTCGATAACAGTGACGCGATTGTCTTTTAAAATGTCATCGGCTTCGACCATGGCTTGGCCGGCCTTCAATTCGATTTGCGTGTCGGTCAGCGAAGGCGAGACCATTCGCACCTGCGAGTTCTCTCCTACACGAAGAAACACGCCAGGGCTCAGGAGCACTTCAGCTTTCCCGATATCCGTCGAGATCGTGTCATTTGCACTCAGGAAAGTAGTCTTCAGGTTTTGCGTCTCGATTTGACGCCCGTTCACAAATGCATTCCCCTCAATGTAGTTGACGACTCCAGGCTTGGCCGAAATGGTGTAGGCCTGTGGCATCGCGTACATGGCGGTGGCGAAGAACCCGGTAAGGATCTTTGCAGTGGTGGGCCACCCGCGTTTCATAGTTCAACTCCTTTTGCCCCCTAGGGCGCGAAACAACCCTGCTACTTAGATGCGCTCCCCGGGCTTCCCAGGTACTTAAAAAGCCCGAAGCTGCACATCTGGATGGCTTCATTGTACGCCCAAACAAGCGAGACAGCACCAACAAATTGTGCCGATTGTGTAAAGACCTTGCGATACAATTGCCCCGGGACGGAACAGCCTTTTGACACTCAGACCTATCGATTACGCAAGTCTTATCATTTACTTCCTGTTTGTCCTAGGCATTGGCTGGCTCGCCAAGCGCAAGATATCCAGCAGCGAAGACTTCCTGACGTCGGGCCATTCGGTTCCGGTCTGGATCACCAGCCTCGCCTTCATTGCGGCGAATTTGGGAGCCCAGGAAATGATCGGCATGTGCGCCTCGGGGGCAAAATACGGCATCATGACCGCCCAGTTCTATTGGTTAGGCGCGGTACCGGCCATGCTTTTCGTGGGGCTGTTCATGATGCCCTTTTATTACGGCAGCCGGGCTCGCAGCGTTCCGGAATACCTAAAGCTGCGGTTCGATGAGAAGACGCGCGGGCTGAACGCGATCACGTTTGCGGTTATGACCATTTTCTCTTCGGGAATCAGCATGTACGCGCTGGGCCTGTTATTCGAGCTGGTGCTGGGGTGGAATTTCACCAATTCCGTGCTGCTTTCCGCAGTCATCGTGCTGGTTTATACGTTGCTAGGCGGGTTGACTAGCGCGATCTATAACGAAGTGGTGCAGTTCTTCCTGATCGTACTCGGGTTCGCCCCACTTTCGATTCTGGCAGTCGAGAAAGCGGGGGGCTGGAGCGGCATGAAGGCGCACCTGCAACCTGTGATGATGCACACCTGGAAATATGCAGCCCACGCGCACGAGAATCCCATGGGCGTAAATGCGATCGTGCTGGTGGCCGGCTTAGGATTCGTTCTCTCGTTCGGCTACTGGTGCACGAACTTCCTGGTGATACAGCGCGCGATGGCGGCGGAAACGATGGCCGGAGCGCGGCAGACCCCGCTCGTGGCTGCTTTCCCGAAGATTGTCATGCCCTTTGTGGTCATTCTGCCAGGAGTGGCCGCGGTGGCGCTGATGAGCATGTCGAGCGGCTACACACTGCCGCTGAAAGCGACCGGCGGCTATAACTACGACCTGGTGCTAACCACGCTCATGGCAAAGTTTTACCCGTCGGGCATGCTGGGCATCGGGCTCACCGCGCTTATGGCATCGTTTATGTCCGGCATGGCGGGCAACGTGACCGCCTTCAATACCGTTTTCACCTACGACATCTATCAGAGCTATATCCGGAAAAACGCCCCTGACAGCCATTACCTCTGGATGGGCCGAGTAACCACCGTGCTGGGAGTGGCGCTCTCAATTGCGTGCGCGTACCTGGCGACGGCCTTCAACAACATCATGGATTTTCTGCAGCTGGTGTTCGCCTTCGTGAATGCGCCGCTATTTGCGACTTTCCTGCTGGGCATGTTCTGGAAACGCACGACAAGCAATGGCGCGTTCTGGGGCTTGCTGACGGGCTTAATTGCCGGTGGCATGACGCTGGGGCTTACGGTGGCGGAGGGCAAGGGCGGCTGGATCGCAAATCTGCATGTATTTCCGTCGACTATGGCCCAGAATTTCTGGATCGCCATCATCTCCTGGTGCGCCTGCCTGCTGGTGACGTTCGTGGTCACCCTGTTTACCACGCCGAAACCGGATAGTGAGCTGCACAACCTGGTTTATGGCGTCACCGACCTTCCGCACGAGGGAACCGTCATCTGGTACAAGCGGCCGTGGCCGCTGGCGCTGATGGTAATTGCCGTGCTGCTAATCGTGAATATCATTTTCTGGTAAACATCCATTTCTGGTAAACATCCATGAACGACCTACGCCGCCCGACCGGTTATCTCTTTTCGCTGCTGGGATTGATTCTGCTCGTTTATGGCTTGGTGAGCCCTGACGTGCGCGCGCCGCTCGATCCTGGAGTCAACGTGAATCTCTGGTGCGGGCTGACGATCTTGGTTTTCGGAGGGATTCTGCTTTGGCTCTCGTTCCGGGCGAAATCGTAAAGCTATTCAAAGAGCGCTTCGGATTCGGCAGCGCAAAACCTGAACTGTACTGCGCTCCAGGCCGCGTGAACTTGATCGGGGAACACACTGATTACAACCTCGGCTACGTGTTCCCGATTGCTCTCGAGATGGCCTGTTACGTCGCGATCGCTCCGGCGAAGCACGGCAAAATGCGCGTCTATTCGAGGGATGTCGGGTCGGAATTCGCGCTTCCGGTAAACGATATCGGCGAGGCGAAACCCCTCAGTGTCTGGAGCGATTATGTGCTCGGCGTCGCGCGGGAACTGGTGCGGGCCGCAGTACCGCTCGGATCGTGCAATTTGTTTGTCGCGAGCGAGGTGCCCGCCGGGTCCGGTCTGAGCTCGTCGGCCGCGATCGAGATTGCAACGGCATTTGCCTTGCTCGGATCGCGCCACATGAAGCCGCTCGACATCGCGCTGCTGGGCCAGCGGGCGGAATCGCAGTTTGTGGGGATGCCGTGCGGCATCATGGACCAGTACGCTTCGGTATTCGGCCGCCAAGGCGCTGCGATCCAGATCGATTGCCGGAGCCTCACGCACGAGTACGTCCAACTGCCGCACGATGTCCGGATCATAGCCGTGAACTCTTTCGTCAAGCACGAGCTTGGCACGTCGGCTTACCGGGACCGGGTGGCCGAATGCCAGACTGCCGTAGCGGCGATTCAGGAGAGCTACCCAGAGGTAAGGAGCCTGCGCGATGTTTCGCTTTCGCTGTTCGATGAAATTGAAGAAAGCATACCTGTGGTTGCAAGGCGCAGAGCCCGGCATATTATCTCCGACACGCAGCGGGTACTCGACCTAGGCGCTGCGGCTCGTGCGCATGATTTGCGCAAGATGGGCGAGCTGTTTGTAGCCTCCCACCGCAGCATGCAGTATGACTACGAAATCAGCTGCGAAGAGATTGATTTTCTGGTCGAGAAGGCAATCAAGATTCCCGGCGTGTACGGCGCGCGTATGACGGGCGGTGGATTCGGCGGCTGTACCGTAAACCTGGTTGCGCCAGATGCGGTGGCGGATTTCACAAGCGAACTGAAGACCGAGTATAAGGGACGCTTTGCCATCGAGCCCGCGTTTTACGATTGCCAGCCGGCAGCGGGCGCAAGGCGAATCGCTTAGGCTTCGCCTATCCTGATTAAAGAGGCCTCTAAACATGAACCCATACCAGCCGCAAACTTCCACCTGGGACAAGCTGACCGGAACGATTCCTTTGACGGCGCAAGGGGCAGCTGTCATCAAACAAACTTATCTGCTTTTCGGCTTGAGCGTATTTAGCGCGCTCGCGGGCGGGTATATTGGCGCAACTTCCGAGACTCTGGCGCGCTTTTTTTCCGGCTGGCTGGGTTGGATCTTCGCGATTCTGCTGCTGAACGTGGTGCCCCGCATTGCCATCGCAGTGCGGCACAATCCCGTGCTTGGCGTGAGTGCCCTGGTCGGTGACGGTTTCATATCGGGCATTGCGATCTCACCTCTGCTGTGGGTAGCCCGCCGTGCTGCGCCGGTGCTCATCGTCGTCGCGCTTGCGATTACCGCGTTCGTTTTCATAGGCGTAACGCTCTATGTGATGGCTTCGGGCCGGACCTTCTCGGCGCCGCGCGGATTGATGGCGGGCATCTTCTTCTCGGTAATCGGCGCGGTCATTCTCAACAGCTTTTTGCACATTGGGCTGATCGGAATATTGATCAGCCTGGCAATCGGCGTTCTGGGCGTCTGCATTCTTGTCTTTTCGACCAGCAGCGTACTGCAATCGCCCGACGCGGATAGCCCAATCCCCGGAGCACTGATGCTCTTCGCGGGAGTTTTCAACATCTTTGTGGCAACGCTGAACATCTTGCTGCGGGTGTTGGGCGGCGGCCGTCAAGACTGAAAAATTATCCGCCGATCGAATACATAGCACGCTGCGGCGGGACGAAGGTAGCGCGGTTGATTTCGTGGCCGGACCACTTCTTCCATATGGTCGAACGAATAGCCTCTTCCAATAGTTTTGGTTCTCCTGCGATGAGCGACCTGACGTCCGTTTCTTCGCGGGCGAAAAGGCAGTAGCGCAGCTTGCCGTCGGCCGTGAGGCGGAGCCTGTTGCAATTCATGCAAAAAGGGCGGCTGACGGAGGCGATAAAGCCGACGCGATCGCCGTTCGAAAAACAGTACTCGGTGGCGGGCGCGCGCGGGTCGGCGTCCGGCAGGGGCGTAAGCGGGCCGAACTCGACGGCCAAAGTTCGCAGCATTTCGTCCGCTGTCAAAACCCGGTCGAGCGACCAGAGGTGCTGGGCATCTAGCGGCATGAACTCGATGAAGCGCACTTCCATCTGGCGGGCGCGTGCGAAACGAACCAGGGGCAGCAAGTCGGGCTCGGTGAGGCCTTTGATGGCGACGGCGTTCAATTTGATCGAGCGGAAGCCGGCAGCGAGGGCGGCCTCGATGCCGTCGAGCACGCGGCCTAGGTCGTCGCGGCGGGTGATTTGCTGGAAGCGGGCTCGGTCCAGTGTGTCCAAGTGGACGTTCAGGCGGCGCAGGCCGGCCTCAAACAGGGGCTGAGCGTATTTGGCGAGCAGGACGGCGTTGGTGGTTAACGCGAGATCCTGGATGCCAGGAATAGCGCTTAGAGCTGCAACAAGATCCGGCAGCTTGGGACGCAGCAGCGGTTCGCCGCCGGTGAGGCGCAATTTACGGAACCCGAGCGGAACGGCCGTTTTTGCCAAACGAACTATTTCGTCTAATGTAAGTAGATTAACACTCGGCTGGAACTCCGCCCCGGTCGCAGGCATGCAGTAGAAGCAGCGGATGTTGCAGCGGTCCGTGACACTGATGCGCAGGTCGGAGTGGACTCGACCGTAGGTATCGATTACAGGTGCGATCAAGGAAAAGGCCCGCTAATTAGATACTAGCGGGCCGCGTTTGGTGCGATGGAAGCGATTTAGAACTGGAAGCGTCCGGTAACAACCAGCACGCGTCCCGAAACTGCCGATCCCTGGAACGAGCCGTATGCGCTCGTGGGCGGCACAGCGGTGGAAGTAATCGAGCCTAGTCCGGAGGTGGCTATGTTCGCGTTCGGGTTCTGGAAGTGCGGATGATTCGCGATATTGTAGGCACTCGCGCCGAACTGGAACCTCATTCTTTCGGTGATGTTGAAGTTTTTGAAGAGTGAGGTGTCAACATCGACGTATCCAGGCCCGCGAAAGGCGTTACGGCCCAGATTGCCAAAGGTAGTCTCAGCGCCGCTCGGCGTGAATTGGTCGGAACTGAAGCAAGGGGAGTTAACCGCGCCAGTGCCACAGTGAGTGTTCAAAGGCGAAATCAGGTTGGCTAACATCACACCCTGGCCGGTTGCTGACGTGGCGTTGATGGTGGGCGAGAGGTCGCCCGCGAGTAAACCGTCATAGACGCTGAACGGTGTGCCAGTACGAGCATAAAACTTGCTCGAAAGGGTCCAGTTGCCCAGGACGTTACGGAGCACGCGATTGGAGGGCTTGTACGGTACGTCCCAAAGCAAATCGGCTACCAGGCTGTGCCTGATATCGTAATCGGAACTGGCGTAGTTGTTTTGAACGGAAGGGGTGCTCAAGACCGTCATCGAGCAGCCTGGGCAGAACCCATACGGTTCGCCCGCACCGTCATTGGAAATCGTGTCCAGGGAGTGGCTCCAGGTGTAGGCGACCTGGCCCTGGATGCCGTAAGAGAAGGAATGACGCAACTGCACGGTCAAAGCATCGTAATTGGAATAGCCGCCGTTTGTCAGTTCGGTGACTTGGTTGAAGCGGGGATCGGGGGCGGACGTAGGCAGCCCGATGAATCCTGGCGTGTACGAGGATTGGACGTAAGCGTTTGGCCAGCCACTCTGAGCCACCAGATTGTAGCCGTGATTCCCGCTGTAGGTGACGACAAAGGCGTCGTGGGCGCCGATCGGCTGCTGAATTTCAAAGCTCCATTCGGCGTAGCGTGGCGTTTGAAACTTCTGTGGAATCGAGAAGTAATTGAAAGGGCTAAATCCGCCCGGTACGGCAGAATTCAACTGGGCGAGAGTATTGCCTGCGAAGAAGCCGGTCTTGAACGCGTTATATTGATTCTGCGCAGCTGCCGCGGCACCGGTTGGATCGTTCGCGGTATTTACCGGAGCATCATAGATCGTCGCGTTATAGGGAAATGGCGCGTTGTTAAAAACATTCGTCACCAAAAACGCCGGCGCCAAGTCCGAGAACAAGCCGACGCCGCCGCGAATGACCATGCTGTTCGGTCCGCGCGGGCTCCACACGACACCCAGACGGGGATCGGCAACGACCGAATCGACGTTGTAATAAGCGTGCGTGAGGCCGGTGTTAATCGAAGAGTTGTAAGGGATGTCGATTCCTTTCTGGAAACCCGAAGACGAGAACGGGGCGTTCAAGTTCGAGAAACAGTTATCCAGGCACGATGGGTTGCCGGTGCGGTCGAAGCGAATGCCGTAGGTGATCTTCAGATTCGGCTTGACGGCCCATTCATCCTGCGCGTACAGGCCTAGATTATAGAGCCTCAGGTGCGCATCTTGCAGCGGGCTGAACTTCTGGGTGTAGTTGCTGCCCGTAGTGGAATCCGTTAGCCCATTCGCGAAGTCTGTCATGGAATTGAAGGTGTAAAGACCTACCTGACCTGACTGAAAACTGTAATCCGTCACCTGGTTCTTGCGGAAATTCCCTCCGACTTTCAAAGTGTGGTTTCCTTTTACGAACGAAAGGTCGTCAACCAGTTGACCCTGGCCCGCGTCGCGGCCCTGTGGAAATGGGAAGTTGTTTTCGAAAAACCCGCCCAAGACGTAGAAAGCGCCTGTTGAAGAGCCCGAAAATGCGCCGTTAGGACCACCGTCATTGAAAGTCATACCGACCGGAATGACGCTTTTTGCTGCCGTCGGGTTGGCTGGGCCGAAAATTGCGCTGTACCACAGGAAAGAGAGGATAAAGTTGTTGACGGTAGTTGGCGAAATCACGTAGGTGTGATTGATCTGCCCTTCATATTGGGGCTGAACGCTCTGTGCGTCGAGAGTCGGGTCGATCAGATCGGTGAACGTTGGCTGGCGTCCATGGTCCGTTTTGAAGCGGAAAAAAACGCTCTGTTTGTCGTTAATCTTCCAATCGACCCGGTCGGTTTGCAGCCACTCCGAATTGGTATTGAGACCGTTGGCCCGATAGGCGGCGGCGCAGCTGACATTCGTACCAAAAACTCCACCGCCGGGGGCCGGGGTACCGGTGGAGGCAAATTGACCGCATCCCAAGTTCCCGCTCGAGTCCTGCAGTTGACCGGATCCGGTTACCACCTGTGTGGCGTTCCCCGCTCCTGGAGCGTTCTTCCATAAGTTGAACGCCTGCGTGTAAAGCGGGACCTGAGCCGCACTGATGTTGCTTAATACGTAGGTCTGGAACTGCTGCGTTGGTACCGAGACCACAGCGCTCGAGGGAAGCGAATAATACAAGCCTTCGCTATCTGCATAGAAGAACAGCTTGTTCTTCAGGATGGGTCCGCCGATATCGGCGCCCCACTGGCGCGAGACAGCGTAGGGCCTTGGAGTTCCGGACGCATTGTTAAAGAAGTCGTTCGCGTTCATCAGATGGTTGTTGAAGTTAAACAGCAGGTCAGCGTGAATTTGATTGGTTCCACTCTTGGTTACGTAGTTGACTTGGGCTCCGGCTTGACGGCCGTACTGCACGCTGTAAGCGTTGTTCACCACCGAAGCTTCTTGAATTTCGTCCTGTCCCAGCAGCAAATTGCTGGCCCCCGAGTTGTTCAGATTCAGATAGGGATCGTTGTAATCGTTACCGTTTATGGTGTAGAGATTTGAAGTGCCGGGTAAACCATGCGAGCTGAAATTCCCGTACCCGCCTCCTGTGCTCACGGATACTCCTGGGACGGTGAAGGCTACCGTGGTGATGTCACCACCAGGCGCAGGAAGCTGCAGCATCTGCTTACTCGAGAACGTGGTACTCAGATTTGCGTTCTCGGCATTAATCAAGGCTGCCGTCGTATTAACCTCAACGACCTGTTGGGTGGCTTGCACCTTGGCAACTAAATCTACAGTTGAGGCTTGCCCCACCTCGATTGCGATCTTCTGCACGTCGGTTTTCAAACCGGCTGTAGTGGCCGAGATGGTGTAATTGCCCGGCTTCAAAAGCGCAAAGTGATAAAGCCCGGACTGGTTCGCGGTAGTCGTTTGCTCTGCGCCGTTGTCAAGATTCTTCAGAGTTACCGTTGCGGCGGGAATAATTGCACCCGTTGCGTCGGTAATCACACCGGCGACATCGCCGGTGGTGGTGCTTTGAGCCGAGACCGTGGAAAGTCCCAGCAGAGCGACTCCGATAAGCGCGGCCGGTTGGCGGAAGCTATAGGCGGCTAAACCGAGCGGAAGGAGGAGACGTTTTATGTTGTACATTTTACTGTTCCCAATAACATGAGAAGTGAAGCCAGAGGTAACGAATTGAGCACGGCGGCCCCATGCTTGAAATTGGGCTGGGAGCAATTCCGGAGCCACTCTCTAAGCTGTTTGAAATGAGTGCAGACGGGAAGGGGTAATCTGAATTGCAAAATTTCAGAGAGGGAGCGTTACAGAAAATGGGAGGCAGAATTTGAAGGCCCACTAGTTAGATACTAGTGGGCCTTGGTTCGTGCGAGTTGAAGCGGTTTAGAACGTGAGTTTGATTTGTGTCTGGATCACGCGGCCTGACACGGCCGACCCCTGGAATGAGCCGTAGGCGCTGGTAGGCGCGGAAACGGTGTTGGTAATGGTCCCGAAGTTGCCGCTCGTCACACTATTGTTCGGCAAATCGAAGTTGGGATGGTTGAGAATGTTGAAGAAATAGGCGCCGATCAGCAGCTTGAAGCGCTCGCGAATGGGGAAAACCCTGTTGAGGTTCAGATCGGTATCGAAGTAGCCGGGTCCACGGAAGGAGTTGCGAGAAAGATTTCCGAAATCCGTTTGTGAGGTGTCGGAAGCGAAGTTATCCGTCGAGAAACAAGCTGCGTTCGGGCTGGTGCAGCTCAGGCTGGAAAGGCCACCGATGTAGTCGGCCATGATTGGCTGCGTGGCGATTCCCGAAGCATTCTTTATTCCGCCCTTCCCGCGTATGCCGGTATTGACCACGCTGAAAGGATAGCCGCTGTGATAGAAGAAAGTACCTGCGACCGTCCAACCACCGAGGGCGCTCTTGAGGAAGCGATTTTGGAAGGTAGAGGACGGGACGGTGTAGACGTAATTCGCGTTGAGCGAATTACGGATATCGTAATCAGCATTGCCATAGTTCTGAGTTGCCAGAGCGAGCGGGCTTAACTGATAACGCAAGCTGGCGGACGTGAGCGCGTTGAACGGCTCCAGGCAGGCGTTCGAACAAGTATCCAAGGCGTGGCTCCAAGTGTAAGAGAAGTTGCCCGTGAACGCCGAAGACACTCTCCAGCGCAGAGAAGTTACCATCCCGTTGTAGTTTGAATAGCCCTGGCTACTTAGTTGACGAATCTCACTAAAGCGGGCGTCGGGCGCTGCCGTAGGCAGCCCTTGGAAGCCCGTGGCAGAGTACTGATTTGGAAAGAGAGTCTGGTTGTTCTCCTGATAACCTTTATTGCCGACGTAATTCACGGACAAGACAAGGTCTTTACCAAAACCCTGCTGCAGCTCGAAGTTCCACTCGTAGTACTTGGGATCGTAGATCTTGTTGGCCACGGTGTTGAAATTAGGTTTAGTGAAGCCAGGAACAAGGGTTTGCAATTGAGCTACAGTGGCCCCACTAGCAAAACCATTGCGAAAAGCGGCATTCGAGTTGGCAACCGAAGCGAATACACTATTAGGATCGCCGAGAGCGACGGTACCGTCCAGGGTCGTGAAGGAGGCCACCGCGGGAGCGTTCGTAATCAGGCGGTCGGCTATGAGACCCTGATACAGGTCGGAGAAGATGCCGAAGCCGCCACGGACGACAGTGGATGGTGTGGGATTATAAGCGACACCGACGCGAGGTGCCACAACGATCGGCTCGACGTTCGGGAAAGCCTGCGTTATCCCGGTCCGAATTACCTGGTTGTAGGGAACCGAGGCGTTGTGATCGAGCTGACCGAACGGCTGAGTGACTAACTCGTTGAAGCAACCCGCGCCGCAGCCGATATTGCTGTTGCGGTCGAAGCGCGCCGCCAGAGTGAGCGTCAGGTTCTGCTTCACCTTCCATTCATCCTGGCCGTAAAAGCCCAAGCTGTACATGGTGACGTTTTCGGCACCGATGCTCGAGAAGGTCTGAGAATAGTTCGAGCCCGTGTTAGTAGCCGCGGCAAAAACCCCGTTCGTAAAATCCGTCATGGAATTAAAGTTGACGGTTCCACTTGTGTTGGGACCGTAAGCGTAGGTACTTACCCAATTCTTACGGACGTTAGTACCGAATTTGATCGTGTGCTTGCCGCGAGTCCAGGAGTAATCGTCCACGAGCTGCCACTGACGCACTTTCCGACCCTGCGGATAAACGTTATCACCACCGCCCTGGTTTCCACCGCCGCCAAGATTGGTGAAAGGCGCTCCATCTGCGAACACCCACGTGGTCGGAAAGGTCTGGAGGGCAGCGGAAAGATCGGGAGGCCCGAAGATGGCGGTGTAGTAGGAAGCCGACAGGAGTAATTGATTGACCATGCTGGAACCGATCGCCTTGGTGTAACCAAATTGCCCACCATAAGAGGGCTGTACGCTGTTGGCGTTAAATGCCGGGTTGATGGCATCGGTGCCGGTGGCCTGGACGCCATGGTCGGTGTTGTAGCGGAAATAGATGCGATCGGTGTTGGTGAGATTGTAGTCCACGCGAGTGGCGATAAGCCATTCGGTATTCAGGTTATTTACTGCGCTGCGGAAGGTGGAGGCGCAAGGGGTTCCGCCAGCTCCGAAACCTGCCGTTCCGCTGAAGTCACCGCAACCGAGCGCTGGGTCAAGACTAGCAGTAAGCGGAGTTGCCCGACCGGCTCCCGATGAGCCAGCGTAGAGCTTAAATGCAGTTTGATAGAACGGAAGGGCGGCAGGGTTGTTCACGGCGAGGTTATTCTGCACGTAAGTCGCATATTGCGTGGTAGGAATATAGACCGGGAAGCTATTAGGCAGTACGTAGCGGAGGCCTTCATTGTCGATGAAAAAGAAGAGCTTGTTGCGCAGGATGGGGCCGCCAATCGAGTCAGCCCACTCATTGGAAATCGAAATGGGGCGACCGATACCGGACTGATTGTTAAACCAGTCATTGGCGTTCAGGACGCGGTCGTTGTACCACCAGGCCGCATTGCCATGGAATTCGTTCGTTCCGGATTTAGTAACGTAGTTTACATTAGCACCGGCTTGACGTCCGTATTGCCCGGTGTAGCCATTGAGCACGACTGCCGCTTCAGAAAGCTCATTTGAGCCGAGGGTTAGATTGCTGGCGCCCGAATTATTGAGATTCAAGTACGGGTCCATGTTGTCGTTGCCGTTGATGGTGAAGAGGTTCGAGACACCCGGCAGACCGAAGGCAGAGAAGGCTCCGTAGCCTCCACCGGTGCTGATGGTGACGCCGGGAGCGGTGAACGCATAGGCGGTCATATCGTTGCCGGGGGCGGGTAGATTGTCGAGCTGGTGAGAATCGAAACTGGTCGCCAGGTTGGCGTTTTCGCTCTGCATCAGGGGAGCGGCTTCGGTAACTTCAACAATCTGCTGGGAAGATTGCGGCGTGACCGTTAAATCGAGCGCGGCAACTTGGCCGATCGCCACGGTAACCTTGCTGATATCAGACTTAAGACCGGTGAGCGCAGCAGAAATTTCGTAATTCCCCGCCCTTAGGGTCGAAAACCGATACTCGCCAGATTGCGAAGTGGTCTGGGTGCGGGTTTCACCCGTGTCGGCGCTTCTGAGGGTTATGGTAGCTCCGGGCACAATCGCGCCGGAGGAATCTTTAACCGTGCCTGTGATATCGCCGGTAGTAATGCTCTGGGCGGAGAGAGTGGCAAGCCCGAGCAGAGCGACGGAGATAAGCGCGGCCGGTTGACGGAAGCTGTGCGCGGCCAAGCCGAACGGAAGAAGGAGACGTTTCATATTGTACATTTCTTGGCTATTCCCCAGTAACATGAGGCGCTGAAGCTAGGAGTCAGAAATTCCCTAGTGGGCCCATATTAGAACGAACGAACTAGAAGCAATTGTCTAACCAACGTCTAACGAAGTGATAACTCACCTGAAATGAGCACTGTGCGCCGTTAGGTCTCTGTAATACCGGATTTTGCGTCGAGACTACTCCCAAAAATGGGAAAGGGGGGGTCTAGGCTCCCCTTTATTTATCTCTCGCTGGTTAGCCTTAGAACGTCAATCGCAAGGCCAACTGAAGATTGCGATTCTCTAGCCGGCCGTTGTTCACCGAGGAAGTAGTGAATGTACTGCTGTTATTCACTCCCCGCGTGGCAGTAATGATCGGCAGCGCGGGATCAGCAACCGTCCCTACGAATGATGAGACTTCGTTCTCCCCATAGACGAGATATAGGTTGGAGTGGTTGAAGACATCGAAGGCTTCGGCCCGCAATTGCAGCTGGAATCGTTCGGTCAACGAGAACGTTTTCCAAAGGGCGACGTTGAACGTCCAGGCGCCTGGGGCACGGAACACATTGCGGCCCGTCATGTTGGGCGGGAAGGGCCCGAAATCGGACGTCCCGGTGAGGGGGTTCACATAGCTGCTGTTGATTCCAGCCGTGCTGAGGTCGAGATAGCTGAATTCATTCGGTCGACCTGTCGACGTCTGCGTGTAATTGGCCTGGAATGCACCGTTGTTGAGCATAATGCGCGGATAGAGGTTACCGTCACTATTGGTGGAATCATAGATACTGAACGGAGCTCCCGTCCGAGCGGTGAAAATCGGCGAAAGATTCCAGCCACCTAAGGCAAGGTTAGCCGCACCTCGTTTTTTGAAAAACGGCGACTGCCAGACGGCCGCCAGGACGACGCGATTCCGGACATCGTAGTCGGAGTTCCCCCGATCCAGACCAGGATTGAGCGGGTCCAGAAGTCCAAGATTGTATTGGCTATTGTTGTCGGTTGTAAAGGTGGAACTGCCGTCATCGATACTGTGAGACCAGGTATAGTTTGCTCTTAAGGTAAGCCCGTAGCGCTGAAAATTACGCAACTGGAAGCTGGTATTCAATCCGTTGTACAAGGAATTCCCGCCGTTGGTGCGGAAGTTGATCGTCGAGTACTGCGGGTTGATGCGAGTCGTTGCGCCACCTGTCCCGGCGTAGACAATCGATGTTCCGGGTATATTTAGCCGGTCGATGGTGTAGAGGTTCTCACCTGCGGAACCGGTATACTCGAGCGCAAACACGGCGTCAGTCGAGAGCTGGCGCTCGATGGCGAAGCTCCATTGGTGAGCGTAAGCAGTAGTAATATGCGGATCGACGGCACGCAAAGTAACTCTGGGCAAAGCTTTCGTTCCCGAATTGCCGGCAAGCGGTCCGGCGTTATCAGTTGTAATGGGAATGGCGGGAACGTCCACGCCTGCCTGCAGGCCGATCACCGCGTAATTCGGGGGATTCTGAATGAGGTTGAAGGTCACGTTACCGAAGTTACGCTCGTAGCCAATTCCATAGCCGCCGCGAACGGATGTCTTCCCATCTCCGGTAACATCCCAGGCAAATCCCACGCGGGGCGCGAAATTGGTCCACTGCTTCTGCCACAAGCCGCCAACCGGGCTCTGAGGGGCAACCTGTACCGTCCCGGTAGCAGACTGCAGTTCGATGTTAGAACCAGTTCCAAGGTAGAAATTCGAATCGAGGTTCTGCTTGTTATTAGCCTGAGGACCGAAGTACTCCCAACGCAAACCCAGATTCAAAGTGAACCTGGGACGAAGCTTCCAACTGTCCTGGGCATAAAGCGCAGCGTCATGGTAGCGGTTGCTTCGGCTGAAGTCAGGTGGCCCGACCGGCAAAGTAAGGGTACAAGCTGGAGTAACGACGCCGGCGATGCAAGGATACTTTCCTTGGGGGTAAACGGCTGCCTGAAATTGGCTCAATTGCCCAGTGATCAGACCGTCCAGCCCGCTGCCCACGCCCGTGCCGAGGGCTTCCACGGCCTCCTCATAAGCTCCGAACACACGATTGTCCTGCAAATAGGTGAAATTTCCGCCGAACCGGAAGTTATGCTTTCCGACAGTGATGCTGTAATCTTCATTGATCGCCACTTCGTTTTGCGGCCCTCCAAACGGAATCGCATTTCCGGGAGTGTCGGGAGAGTAGCCGGGATAAAGGATCGGATTACCTCCCAATGAACCAGTCGCGTTGAGACTCGTATATAGAGTTGGTCCCACGGGCTGCGCTCCGAGAGGCTCTATTAGAGAAATGCGGTTGTAGCTTAGCTTCGTCTGGCTGACCTGCGTCGGCGAGAAAGCGTGGGTGATCGAGAGGGCATATCCCTGGCTATCCGTGGCGCTGCCCGTATCGTATCCTACATACGGACTGTTGGTGAAAGTGCCGGTGAAATCGTTCTCCACATAGCGCGCGTAACGGAAGTAGGTTTGCGTTTTATCGCTCAGGTTGTAATCGATCCGGCCCACATCATTCCAGGTATTTTGGGGCGAGCCGCCGCCGGCGTCGCTCGGAACACTGTAGATGACGGTCTGGTAGGCCGGCGTAGTTCCTAACGCGGTGCAAGCAGCAGTCGCGCAACCCACATCGGCCGCTGTGAAAAGACTGGAAGTTGCCAGATTCGGCTTCAACTTGCCCAACGTATTAAAGAAATTTTGAGTGGCGGGCGCCGAGGCGGCGATCAGCTGCGGAGTAGGGACAACAGCCAACACAGGCGCCACGCTGCGCACTCTGACCCACTCGGCGTTATCGAAGAAGAACAGCTTGTTCTTGATAATTGGTCCACCCACAGAGAAGCCAAACTGATTACGCGTGAATACCGGCTTAGGAATGCCGAAGGCATTGTTGTTGAAGCTGTTCGAAGCCAGATCGGAAACGCGATTGAATTCGTAAGCACTCCCGTGAAAATCGTTGGTCCCCTGTTTTGTCACCACGTTGACGACACCGCCGGAAGCGCCGCCAAATTCCGCCGTAAAATCGCTTGTAACGACCGTGAACTCATTGATGGAATCCGTCGGAACCGGGATGGCTACGGTGGTATCGAACGCGTTACTGTTGGAAACTCCATCCAACAGAATGGCAGTGGAGCTGGAGCGCTGGCCATTGATGGCGACACCGACGCCGCGACCGCCCGGATCGGCATCGGAGACGTTTCCGATGGTCTTCACAAGATCGTACGGATTGCGGCTGATAGTCGGCATGCTGGCGATGTCTTGACGCGAAATCGTCTGACTTAGGGTCTGGGTCTCTGTATTGACCTGCACCGCCGCCTCGCTCACTTCTACCAGCGTGCTGGAACTTCCGAGCTTAAGGTGAAAATCAGTGGTTGCTTTGGACCCGACTATGACCTCGACGGTTTGCTTCTCGGTTTCGAAGCCCGGAACCGTAACCGTCAGTTCGTAGCGATCCGGTAAGAGATTGCTGACCGAATAATCGCCGCCGCCGTTGGTAGTAGTCGTACGCGTGGCCCCTGTGCTGAGCGACTTGAGTGTGATCGAACCATTGGCCACGGCAGCCCCCGAGGGATCGGTAACCGTTCCCCCAATTTGCCCGGTTTCGTTCTGCGCCCAGACAAGGCAGGATGCGCTTAAGAGCGCCAATACCAGCGCCCAAATTCCGTCTACGTGCAATCGAGACATTTAGAACCCCCCCAAGAAAACGTCCATCACTGCTTAGAAAGGCCAGGTTCACGTGACTGGGTAGGTTTATTATATTAGCTCGATTTACTGGAAAGTAGAAGTAGAAACTTCGCTGGGGCAGGAACTGGCCCCGGTTTCGCCCCCGTTCCTATTCGCCGGTGATCAGAAGGTCAGCTTCAGCGCCAGTTGCAGCTGGCGTGGATTACTCGAAAACACCTGGCTCCATTGCTGGAAAAGTGGGTTGCCAGGTTCGATGGAGTTTCGCACCAAATCCCCTTGAATGGAACCTGCCGCGTAGCCAGCGCCGCTTCCGATCGGGCCTGAGCCTCCGAAAGATCCGGCATCGCTCAGGTATCCGCCGGTATATTGCGGATGATTGAAGACGTTGATCGCGCGAGCAGTGAACTCCAGTTTGAAGCGCTCGGTCAGGCTGATCCGCTTGAGCAGGGTCAGATCGATATTGTCGATCGGATTCAAGTTCAGGAGGCTGCGGCCGCCGTTCGGAAACGTACCTAGCGGGGCTGAGACGAACCTCGCGTTCGGATTGGCTGCGAGATAAGCTACCGTATCCCCTGTACTGTTCAGCAAGGGTGTGGCGGTGGTACCGAGGTTGATGTTGCCAGCCGCATTGATCATCACGCGGTCTGGGGCGCTATCCGTGTTGAGATTGGAATCGACGGCACTCTGCGGCGTGACATGCTGGCCCGATTGGTAGGTATATACCGGAGCGATTTCCCAGTTTCCAACCAGGTTTTTCAACCACCAACTGCGGTTCTTGAAGAACGGAACGTCGTAAACCATCTGCATCACGATGCGGTTGCGGTAGTCAAGTAAGGATGACGCCCGCTCGATGCGAAGATCCTGAAAGTCCATCGGCCGGCGCGGCGCCAGCACGGTTGTATCTACCGTCGCGGTCGAATCGTCGATGTTATGGCTCCAGGTGTACGATCCTTGGAACTGGAGGCCATTCGAAAAACGCCGGCTCAGCTGGTTAGACCAGCCGTTGTAGCTGGAATTGCCCTGCGGCATGAAAGCCGTAATGAAGTTTTGATTGAAGCCCGCATTCGCGTAGGCGGGCACGAGGAAGCCATTGTTGTTGAAAGCGGCCTGAAGGCCTGCCAACGTGTTGGGCAGCGCGTTCAATGTCGCTTGACTGGGCGGGGTGAAGTAGACGGGCAGCGCGTTGGACGCATTTACGACTGCCTGGTTATTGAGCTGCATTTGGATGGGCAGGAAAAGGCCGCGTGTGCCCACATAACGAGTCTCGAATACATACTTGCCAGCAAACTCATGCTGGATAGCAAAGTTCCAATTGATCGCTTCCGGGCGCTTCTGGTTGGGGATGAAGCCGGAGGTAGCGGCTTGGGCAGCGGCACCCTGTGGCGGGGCCACCGAAGTATTCGCAGGGATGCCTCCTCCCGCGAGGAAGCCGGTCGCGTTCGACCCGGTCACATTGACCGTAGTACTGAGCTGCGGAGGCAGGCTGCTGGTTCCAAGATTGTCGTAGAGCACATCATAAGTAAGACCGAACCCGGCGCGGATGGAGGTTTTGCCGCTTGTGCCGGGCGAATACGCGATACCCACACGAGGCATGAAGTTCTTTGTCTGCGCGGTGGGCGATTTGAATTCGATCAGACCGGGAACACTCGCGCTGGCGTTCAGGTCTTGTGCGTTCTCAGTAAGCGGAACGGTCAGGTATTCATAGCGCAATCCAAGATTGACCGTCAGGTTTGGCGTTACCTTCCAGTTGTCGTTTGCGTAGAATCCCAGCAGTTGCTGATTCTGGTAATACGTGACATTGCCCAGCCCGCGTTCCGCGATTATATCGGGATTATTGTCAAAGAGATAGTCAGAAAGATAGGTCCATTCGTAGTCGCCGCGCGCGCGTTGGGTGAAGCTGCTAGGCGAAATCGCGCTCCAGCCGTCAAAGCCGAATTTGAGACTATGGTTCCCCTTGGTCCACGACACATTGTCGGTCAGCTGATACAGATTTTGAATGGTGTATTGCGGCGCCGCCGAATCAGGACCGTAGGCCGCGTTCAATTCAGACACGTTGATGTTCGGAAACGCGTCCAGGCCAGGGAACGATTGATTGCCAAAGACGGAATCGGTCGAGTTTGAGCGGTTATAGCCCAACCGGAACTCGTTGATCAGAGTGGGGGTAAAGGTGTGATACTCGGACAGAGTAACAAGATAGGCATTCGTCGGATTAGTGCCGAAAAACACGGACGGAAAGCCGACCGTGTCGACCGATCCTGTCCGGTTGAGAATGAAGCGGCCGCGCAGCGAGTCTTTATCCGAGATGTTGTAGTCGATTGACGCTACGCCGATCTCGCCATTGGTGAAGTTAGGTAAAGCAGAAGAAATCGTTCCTGTCGGGATGCTGAGCGCTCCAGTGCTACCCGGCGCGAACACCCCGGTTGACAAACTCTCATTGCTGCCGGGACCCGGAGCGACCAGGACTGGGGCGCCATTCGCTGAAGGGGCCGTCCCGAGGTATTTCTGGAATTCCGAAAGACTCGTCTGATAGAGGCCGGGTAGCGCGCCTATCGTGGCGTATCCTGCCGCCGTTGGAGCACTGTACTGGGTAGAACTCACACCGCCCTCAGGGCTGTACTCGTAATCGAAAAAGAAAAACAACTTGTTGCGCTTGATCGGACCGCCGAAATTGCCCCCGAAACGATTATTGTCGAAGCGCGGATGAAGTGGATTGCCTTGCACGAAATTCAGGTTGTCGGCAGCATTTAGGTTACGGTTCTGGAAATATTCGTATACCGTCCCGTGAAACTCATTCGACCCGCTCTTGACGACCTGGTTAAACTGGCCACCGGAGGAGTGGCCGAAATCTGGAGAAAATTGATTTTGCAGAACGCTGAACTCGGAGACAGCGTCGTTGGGAAGCGAGACCAGGGGCCCCGTGACACTCAAGGCGTTATTGTCGATCCCCTCAATGGTGAAGCTGTTATTAGTCGGACGCTGACCGCCTACCGAGGGTCCGACGCCTTGTCCCAGACCACCGGCAGTGGTCACGCCCGCGTTCAGCAACGCGAGGTTGATGACACCTGAGCCGGTGCTGGCGGAGGGAAGATCGGCTAACTGCTTAGCCTGATATGTTGTCTGAATTTGCGCGGTCGTCGTGTCTATCGAGACTGGTGCTTCGGTTACCTCCACGCTGGTCGCCGACTGACCCAAGGCCAGTGTTGCGTTTGTCGTGACGGTCTGGTTGAGTTGCACAGTCACGCCGTTTACCTCAGCCTTGGTAAATCCGCCGGCAGTCACCGTGATGTTGTATGTACCGATAGGCAGATTTTCGAAACGATAGGCGCCTGCGGACGTGGTCTCCGTGGTTTTCGCTATACCGGTTGCAACATTTGTCGCAACAACAGGAGCGCCTGGCACGGTGGCGCCGGACGGGTCATAGACTGTTCCCTGGATATTTCCGCTGGTTTGCTGCGCAAAAACAGGAATGCAGCAGCAAAACGCCGCGAGTAGAACGGCGGATTGGAATTTCAAAAATCTCATTTACTTCTCCCCTGAGCATTGCGGCATAGGAAATTTCTATGCCATTAGAACCATTGGGCCAGCTTGTAGTAAATAAGACAAGAGCCACAATCCATTTTCTGGCTGATACCACTTTTCAGAAAGAGGTAGCTGATTAAATTCCAATCTACGGGAAATTTGGGAGGAGCGGGAGCATTTCCGAAATGGGAAAGGGGGAGCCGGAGGCTCCCCCTTTGCTGTTCGGATCTGCGAAGCTACCGTTCGGATCTGGCGACGCCGATCAGAAGGTCAGTTTTAACGCCAGCTGCAGCTGGCGTGGATTACTCGAGAACACCTGGCTCCATTGCTGGAAGACAGGGTTGCCGGGTACGATGGAATTTCGCACCAAATCCCCTTGAATCGAACCCGCCGCGTATCCGCCTCCACTTCCGATCGGGCCTGATCCGCCAAAGGAACCCGCATCGTTCAGGTAGCCGCCGGTATACTGCGGATGATTGAAGATGTTGGTGGCGCGGGCGGAGAACTCCAGTTTGAAGCGCTCCGTCAGGCTGAACCGTTTCAGGAGAGTCAGATCGATATTGTCAATCGGGTTTAAGTTAAGGAGGCTGCGGCCGCCGTTCGGAAGCGTGCCTTGCGGCGCCGCGATAAACTTGGCATTCGGGTCATTCGCCAGGTAAGCGACGATGGGAGGCGTAACTCCGGAGGGCTCCGACGGGCAAACAGGAGCTGTCGCACCGGAGCAGAGAGGCGTGGTAGTCGTACCCGCGTTAATGTTACCGGCCTGATTGATGATCACACGATCTGGAGCGCTGTCGCCGTTAAGATTGGCATCGATGGCACTCTGAGGGGTCACGTGCTGGCCCGATTGGTAGGTATATACCGGCGCGATCTCCCAATTTCCGACAAGGTTCTTCAACCACCAGTTCCTATTCTTAAAGTAAGGAACATCGTAGATCATCTGCATCACGACGCGATTGCGATAGTCGAGTAGAGAAGACGCGCGCTCCATGGTAAGATTCTGAAAATCCATCGGCCTGCGGGGCGCCAGGACCGTTGAGTCCAGAGCGTCGGTGGAATCGTCTATGTTGTGACTCCAGGTATACGATCCCTGAAACTGCAGCCCGTTGGAAAAGCGTCTGGTCAACTGGTTCGACCAGCCGTTGTAGCTGGAATTCCCCTGAGGCGTGAAGGCGGTGATGGGACTGGTAAATCCGGCGTTGCTATAAGCGGGTACGATGTTGCCGCCGTTATTGAAAGCGGTTTGAAGGGCCGGCAAGGTGCTCGACAGAGAGTTCAGGGTGGCCGCGCTAGGAGCGGTGAAGTAAACAGGTAAAGCGTTCGCGGAATTCACTACCGGTTGAACGTTCATCTGGACCTGCATCGGGAGAAACAAGCCGCGGGTACCGACATAGCGAGACTCGAAAACATATTTGCCAGCGAACTCATGCTGGATAGCGAAATTCCAATTTATTGCTTCCGGACGTTTCTGGTTGGGGATGAAGCCGGAGGTAGCGGCTTGGGCAGCGGCGCCTTCTGGCGGCGGCCCGCTGGAAGTATTGGCCGGAATACCCCCGCCCGCAAGGAAACCGGTCGCGTTCAGGCCTGTCACATCAACTGTCGTACTTAGCTGCGGAGGCAGGCTGAGGCTTCCAAGATTATCGTAGAGCACATCATAAGTAAGACCGAAGCCGGCGCGGATGGAGGTTTTGCCGCTGGTGCCGGGCGAGTATGCCACACCCACACGAGGCATGAAGTTTTTTGTCTGCGCAGTGGGCGATTTGAATTCGATCAGACCGGGGACACTTGCGCTGGCGTTCAGGTCTTGTACGTTTTGGGTAAGCGGAATCGTCAGGTATTCATAGCGCAATCCAAGATTAACCGTCAGGTTTGGCGTAACTTTCCAATTGTCGTTGGCGTAGAAGCCCAGCAATTGCTGATTTTGATAGTAGCTGGCATTACCCAGCCCGCGCTGCGCAATATAATCCGGATTGTTGTCGTAGAGATAGTCGGAAAGAAAGGTCCATTCATAGTCGCCGCGGGAGCGTTGGACGAACTGCGTAGGCGAGATGGCGCTCCAGCCGTCGAAGCCAAACTTAAGGCTGTGTTTGCTCTTGGTCCAGGTGACATTATCAGTCAATTGATACAGGTTTTGAATGGTGTATTGCGGGGCGTTCGGGTCCGGGCCGTAACCAGCGGTCAATTCGTTCACGTTGATGTTCGGAAACGCGTCCAACCCGGGAAACGATTGGTTTCCAAAGACGGGAAATGTCTGATTTAAGCGGTTATAGCCAAACCGGAACTCGTTGATCAAAGTGGGAGTAAAGGTGTGATACTCCGAGAGCGTCGCAAGATAGGCATTAGTGGGCTGAACGCCGAAAAACACGGAGGGAAAACCGGTTGCATCGACCGTTCCTGTCCGGTTGAGAATAAATCGTCCACGCAGCGAATCTTTTTCCGAGATGTTGTAGTCGATCGATGCTACACCGATTTCGGCATTCGAGAAGCTGGGTAAGGAAGAAGAAATTGTTCCCACTGGGATGCTGAGCGCCCCAACACCACCGGGCGCGAATACACCGCTTTTCAAACTTTCATTGCTGCCGGGGCCAGGGGCCACCAAGACTGGCGTGCCATTCGCTGACGGGGCGGTCCCGAGGTACTTCTGGAATTCCGCAAGACTCGGCTGGTAGATGCCAGGTAGTGCACTTAGTGTGGCGTATCCAGCGGCGGTTGGAGCACTGTAAGCGGTAGAATTCACACCGCCATTGGGGCTGAATTCATAATCGAAAAAGAAGAACAACTTGTTGCGCTTGATCGGACCGCCGAAGTTGCCTCCGAAGCGATTGCTGTCGAAGCGCGGATGGAGTGGATTGCCTTGCACGAAGTTCAGGTTGTCGGCGGCGTTGAGGTTGCGGTTCTGGAAGTACTCGTATGCCGCCCCGTGGAACTCATTCGACCCGCTTTTGACCACTTGGTTAAACTGGCCGCCGGAGGAGTGGCCGAAATCCGGAGAAAATTGATTTTGCAGGACGCTAAACTCAGCCACGGCGTCATTGGGAACCGAGACGATCGGCCCTGTGACACCTAAGCTATTGTTGTCGATGCCTTCGATCGTGAAGCTGTTATTGGTCGGGCGCTGACCGCCTACCGACGGCCCGCTGCCATATCCCGCACCGCCGGCGGTAGTAACACCGGCATTCAACAGTGAGAGGTTGATAACGCCAGAGCCGGTGCTGCCCGAGGGAAGATCCGCCAGCTGCTTGGGCTGATATGTCGTTTGAATTTGAGCGGTGGTCGTGTCGATGGAGGCTGCTGCTTCGGTTACTTCCACCGTTGTCGCCGATTGACCCACGGCCAGTGTTGCGTTTGTCGTAACTGTCTGGTTGAGTACAACAGTCACGCCTTTTACCTCGGCCTTTGTAAAACCGCCGGCAGTTACCGTGATGTCGTAAGCCCCGATCGGCAGATTCTCGAAGCGGTACCCGCCTGAAGATGTGGTCTCGGTGGTCTTCGCTACGCCGGTAGCAGCTTCCGTTGCGACAACACTGGCGCCCGGCACAGTCGCGCCGGAAGGATCGTAAATGGTACCAGTGATATTTCCACTGGTTTGCTGCGCAAAAAGAGGCAGACTACAGAACAGCGCCGCGAGAACGACGCCGAATTGGAAGTTGAAAAATCTCATGATTACTTCTCCCTGAGCATTAGGCGGAGATACTACCGCGCTTATCAGAGGAATAAGGCAATTCCGATGCCATTGCGAACTGTTGGGTTATGCGCCTGCAAATAAAGGTCGGCCGCGACCGATTTGCGGCGTGGGTACCGATTCTCAGAGAGGCGACTGATGGAATTCCATTCTGCGGAGCGTCTCAGCGTGAGATTACGCTTTCCTGTGGGTTACAAAGTGAAGAGTTACCTAAAGAAAAACTTTAGAGAGCGCACCATCGTGCGGGGATTGCTTGAGAACGCTTGTGACGATAAGGCAAAAATCGAGCTCGTCGGCGTGAAAACCCCCAACTGCCCGCTAGTTGGCTCACTGGTAGGCTGAACATCGCTCAGAAAACCTCCCGTGTACTGCGGGTGATTGAAAAGATTTATGGCTCGCGCCGTGAATTCAAGGCTCAAGCGCTTGGCAAGCGAGATGTCGATGTCGTCGATGGGATTCAAGCAGGCGGTATTGCGGCCCGCATTGGGCAAGGTACCGAATGGTGCCACAGCGTACTCGGCGTTTGGATTATCGACTACGTAGCCGACAGTAGCTTTGGCGCTGTTTATAAGGACGGTGGCTCCTGAACCGATAGAGTCTATACCACCGTTCGGATTGACCATGACACGATTGCTGGCCGAGTCACCGTTGCGATTGGAGTCTAAACCGCTTTGGACGGTGTAAGGCGTGCCGGTCTGATAGGTGTAAATCGGAGCGATTTCCCAATTGCCCGTGAGGTTCTTCAGGAACCAATTAGAGTGCCTAAAAAACGCACATCGTAAATAACCGCCATAGTTAAGCGGTTCCTGTGATCGAGCGCGGAACTCGACTGGTCCTGCGACAGATTCTGAGCGTCTTGCGGACCCGGAGTAGAGGCGATGGTATTGTAGCCTGCCGCAGTGGGAGCAAAGAGCAGGCCAGCCGAGCCAGCTTGTCCGGCAGGATTGTATCGTAGTTCGCCAAACCGGTTGTCGTCGTAGCGAGGGTGCAGAGGCGTGCCGTCGACTGCGGCTAGATGATCGGCTGCGTTCAAATTGCGGTTAGGAAATGCTCATAAAGCAAGCCATGGAACTGGTTTGTTCCGCTCTTAAGGATCTGGTTGAACTGGCCGCCGGAGGAGTGGCCGAATTCCGGTGCGTATTGGTTCTGAAGAGAAGTAAACTCCGCAACCGCGTCATTGGCACCTGAACGAGCGGGCCTGTGACGCTACCGCTGTTGTTGTCGATACCTTCAATGGTGAAATTGTTATTGCGGGCGCTGGCCTCAAACCGACGGGCCAGTTCCCGCTCCGACGGCGCCGCTGGTTGTGACGCCCGCGTTCAATAGCGACAGGTTGATGACCCCAGCTCCGCTGGCGGTGTTAGGAAGATCGAAATTTCCCTCGACGCAAAGGTCGCTTGCATCTGTGCAGTGGTGGTGTCGATGGCAACCGCAGCCTCGCTCACTTCAACCGATTCGGCAGCGTGGCCAACCTCGAGCTTGACGTTGGAGGTGACGGTTCGAGTTAGGTCGACGTTGACGCCCGGCCGGGTGATTGGATTCCATTATGCGGCGGGCTGGGGCAGACGGAACGCCTGCCCTCGCGGATGCAGTAGCGATCGTTGAATCAGAAAATCAACTTGGCGGCAAGCTGGAGATTGCGGCGATCTGTCACGGTCCCGGTGCAAGCCCGGCAGGCCGGTATATAGGTACTGGAGGAAACATCCGCGCCAGCGCCCTGGACGTATAGGTTGGCGTGGTTGAAGATGTTGTAGGCTTCGCCGCGAATTTGCAACTTGAATTTCTCCGTGAGTGAGAACGTTTTATACAAGCCGACGTCCACGAACCAGAGACCCGGAGCGCGGAAGGTGTTGCGGCCCGTCATTCCGGCCGGGAACGGGGGCAAGTCCGAAACTCCGTAAAGCGGATTAATGTAGCTGATGCTAGCCGGGAACTGAAGATAACTGAACGTGTTTGGCGCGCCAGCCACGGCCGGAGGGTTGCTGGGCCATTGATCGGAACTGGACCGGCAAATTCGGCACGCGGGCACACATAGATATCGTTGCTGCAGTCGAAGATCGAGTGGGGTTGACCCGTTTCGGCAGTCCAGATGGGAGTAAGCGACCAGCCACCGAGTAACTGATGCTTGAAGCCGGTCGGACTCTTGAGGGCAGGGATTTCCCAGACGGCGCTGACGGGCGATTCGCTGGCGGATATCGAAATCAGCGCTGCCTTTATCCAACATAGGGGCGTAGGGATCGAGGTAGCCGGTGATGAATTGGCCATTATTTGCCTGCAGCGTGTTGGAGTCGGAGAAGGTGCTGCTTAAATTGTCCAGGGCGTGGGACCAGGTGTAATTAGCACTTAGGGTAAGGCCAGCGCTGGAAGTTTGAGGGTTCCGGTGGTGCCGGCGAGGGGCCCGAAGTTGTTCGGTGAAATCGGAATGACGTTGGTGGGGCTGGCGTTATCCTGCGCAGTTTCGTAACTCGGCGGGTTCTTGAATAACGTTGAAGGTGACGTTTCCGAAAGTACGAATATACCCGATTCCGAAGCCGCCACGAACAGAAGTGGTGCCATTGCCCGTAACGTTCCAGGCGAAGCCAAGGCGGGGTGCGAAATTGTGGTAGCTTGGCTTCCAAAGAGTTCCTGGAGGGCTTTGGGGAGCAAGGAATACCTGCCCGCTACGAATACCTTGGGGTGTGTCGATCTGATTGGCCGGGTCATAGAAATTCGAGTCTAAATTTTGGTTTTTGTTATGCTGCGTCCCGAAGTACTCCCAGCGCAGGCCGATATTGGCGGTAAAGCGGGGCACAACCTTCCAGGAATCCTGTATGTAAATGCCCGCCTCTTTGTAGCGGTTGCTGCGGCTGAAGTTGGGCGGCCCTAGCGGGAGCGAGACGGTATCGCCGGGGAATTTCCCTTGCGGATTGATGGCCACCTGGAGACGGTAAAGATCGCCAGCCAGGAAGTTACCCACTGCGCCGCTAATTGAACCCGAGCTGAGGTAATCGCCAGCGGTTTCATAAGCGCCGAACGTACGGTTATCGCGGATGTACTCGAAGCTGCTGAATATCCGAACTGATTCCGGGTAAAAACGGATTTAGGAAGCGAAAAGGCATTGTTCTGGAAGGTGTTCCTGGATAGGGCCGAGACACGGTTGAACTCATAGCGGTACCGGAGAAAGAGTTGGTTCCAGACTTAGTAACGACGTTTACAACACCCGCGCCCGCGCGGCCATACTCGGCAGTGAAATCGTTGGCAAGAATGCTGAATTCCTGAACGGAGTCGAGCGGAACGGCCTGGCCGACAGTGGCGCCGAATTCATCGTTGTTGGCCGCGCCATCGAGAAGAACGTTGGTCGATTCCGGGCGTTGGCCATTCACGGCAAAACCCACCCCACGCTTACCGACGTTATCGTCAGATACATTGCCGGAAATGGCAACGAGCGCGTATGGATTGCGGGTCAGGGTTAGAAGTTCGTTGAGCTGTTTTGAGAGACAACGGTCGAAAGCGTCTGAGTTTCGATGTTGACCTGCACGGCCGTGGTACTAACTTCGATCGTAGTTCCGGTGGACCCGAGTTGCAGCTTCAAGTCCAGCCCGATTTTGGAGCCGACCGCGACGACCACTTCTTGTTTGTAGGTTGAGAAGCCGGAAGATTCGACCATGACGCGGTAAGGACCAGGAAGAAGATTGGTTACGACAAAATCGCCGGTTCCGCTGGTCACTGATTTCCGCTCGGACCCGTTCTGTGTATTCGTCACGGTGACCGAGGCATTCGCGAAGGTAGCTCCAGCAGGATCGACAACAATCCCGGCTATCTGCCCAGTTTCGGCCTGTGCCCAGATCAGGCAGCACGCGCCCAGAAGCGCCAGCATCACCGGCCAAAGTTTCAAGCAAAGTCTTACAAGTAAGTACATCGTTAAACCCCCCTTCGAAAAGCAAATGTGAAAGCCAGGTTAACGTGACTGGGTAGGTTTTAAATAATTAGCTCGGATTGAAGGAAAGCGCTAGCAGAAGTTTAGCTAGGGAGCATTGCTGCGGCTCGAAGCAGAAGACCAGATCGTGATGCGCACGAAGCCGATCTGGCAGGGAATTTAGGGAACAAAAGAGCAGGCGAAAATACCTACTCACAGTTCCCAGAAATCGAAAAATTAGAGTGGAGTAGGCGTTTTCGCCTGCGCTCGAAAGTATTACCGCGCGGCGAGCAGAGCACGGAGGTGGCGGGCACGCTCGGGAGAACGGAGTTGGCGCAGAGCTTTGGCTTCGATCTGGCGGATGCGTTCGCGGGTGACGTCGAACTCCTGGCCGATCTCTTCAAGCGTATGCTCGCGCTCGCAGCCAATGCCGAAGCGAAGCCGGATGACCTTCTCCTCTTTAGGCGAGAGCGTCTTGAGGATATTGGCAGTTTCGTCGCGGACGTTGGAATCGATGACGGCATCCACCGGGGAGCCGACCCAGCGATCTTCGATGAGGTCGCCCAGCGCGGACTCGCCATCGCGGCCAACCGGAGTTTCCAGCGAGACCGGGTCGCGCGAGATGGTCTTGAGTTTCTGGACTTTCTCAACCGGAATGTCCATGCGCCGGCTGATTTCGTCATTCGTGGGGACGCGGCCGAGTTCCTTTTCGAGCTCGCGGGTAGCGCGCAGGAACTTGTTCATGCTCTCGTTCATATGAACGGGAATACGGATGGTGCGCGATTGATCGGCGATAGCGCGCGTAATGGCCTGGCGGATCCACCAAGTGGCGTAAGTAGAGAATTTATAACCGCGGCGGTACTCGAACTTGTCGGCGGCGCGCATCAGGCCGATGTTGCCTTCCTGAATTAAATCGAGGAGGTGGAGACCGCGGTTGACATACTTCTTGGCGACAGAGACCACAAGGCGGAGGTTAGCCTCGACCAGGTCCTTTTTGGCGCGCTCGGCTTCGACTTCGCCATGCCGGATGATGGAAAGGCTACTGCGCAGATCGGGCAGCGAGGCGCCAGCTTCACTTTCCTTGCGCTTGAGATCGCGCTTCAGTTCCTTGACGCGAAGGTGGGCGGAAGCGGAGTTGCGGCTTTCGAGCTTGCGGACTTCGCTGTCGAGGATCGCCATCTCATCGGCGGTGCCCTCAATGGTGCGGACGAATTCTTTCCAGCGAGCGAGATTGAAAGGAACGGCGCGCAGCGCGCGCGATAGCTCGACCTTCGCCCGGGCTACTTTGCCGGCCCACTTTTTGCGCAGTTTCTTATTGAGTGCAGGGATGGACGCATATTTGTCTAAGGTCTGCCGCAGCTTTTTATCGGCAGCGAGATAAGCAAAGAACAGCTCTGCGATATCGGCCCGGCGCTTAAGATCGGCCGGACTGCCCTCTTCGATGTCGGAAGGCCCAAAATCGACGTAGCTGTCGACGTCTTCGGCGCCCTTGCGCACCAGTTCGCCAAACTCATATACCACGCTTTGCAGGAGCGGAGAACGGCTGATAGCCTTCTGCATACGCACTTTGCCGCGCTCCATCTTACGGGCAAGGGTGACTTCTCCCTCGCGAGTAAGCAGCGGAACGGAACCCATTTCACGCAGGTATACCCGGACCGGATCGTCCGTATAGATGGACTCTTCGACTTGCTGAACGCCGTGGAATTCCTCATCCTGAACCTCTTCAGGATGAAAAAAGTTCGCCTCTTCGTCGAACGGGAGCCCAAGCGGCTCGTGTCCCTCGGCAGAATATTGATCTTCGAATTGATCCACTTACTTAATCACCTCTACTGGCAAAACCCGATCTCTAAAAAATTTCATGAATGTGCGCACGAGTGCGCTTGGCCTCCCTCCGGACAATACCTGACCGGAACCCGTGCACGGCGGGGCAGATGTGCATCCTTAATGTGATGATTGCGCGCCATGATTGTACCCGATTTTAAACAAAAAGTTAAGACCTGATCTTGATGATGTTAACCAAAGTGATTGGTTACAAAGAAAGTTACCCGCGTCCGACATCTTCGTCGACTAGTCGCATACGCGGATAACGGTCAGCCCTGAAGATTAGACTTTGCGATGGAGCATTACGTTTTTCAGTTCCCCCAAGAATTCCTCCAGGTCCTGGAAATCCCGGTAAACCGAGGCAAAGCGTACATACGCGATCTTATCGAGCACCTTGAGCCGTTCCATTAGCCGCTCGCCGACGGCTGTGGTGGACAGCTCACGGTCGGGGCTATCGAACAGCTCGGATTCGACCTCATTGACCAGATTTGCAAGGCTACCCATGCTTATGGGACGCTTTTCGCACGCCCGGAGGAGGCCGTTCAACACCTTCTGGCGATCGAAACTTTCCCGCCTTCCGTCTTTTTTGATGACCATGTAGGGCACTTCGTCGCAACGTTCGTAAGTGGTAAAGCGGCGTTCGCAGCCGAGGCACTGGCGGCGGCGGCGGATGGAGTCGCCTTCTTTGCTTTCCCGGGAGTCGATTACTTTATCTTCGCGATAGCCGCAGAAAGGGCAAATCATATAAGGTGGAGGAGGAAGGAAAGCTCACTTTTCGACCGGCCGGTAATCTGGCGCGACGGTTTGAATGTACACCATGCGTCGACCGGAAACATTAACCGAAACCGCTTGCGTACCCGGTTTTCGGGTTGAACTTGTGCAACGCGAAATGCGTTACATAGGGTAAGACCCATGGCAGCCGCCGCGATAGCGCCAGTTTCGATAAACTCAAAGGTTCCGTATAGAGGATACGCAGCTTCCTCCCCTTGGGCTTGGGGAACGGCAGCCGCCGCAATCGTTAAAACAACGCAACCATTGGATGCCGAATCAAATCTGATCGGGCGGTGCCTAAGGGGGGAGCAGGGCGCCTGGGAGGAGCTTGTCCAGGCTCATACCAAGCGGGTCTACAGCATTTGCTACCGGTTTACCAGCAGGGATAGCGAGGCGCAGGATCTTACACAGGAAGTCTTTCTGCGGATTTTTCGCACCCTGGGCAGCTTTCGGGCCGGCGAAGGCTCCTTTACGGTTTGGCTTACGCGGTTGACTCGTAATCTGTTAGTGGACCACTATCGCCGGACTAAGCAGGAGCGGGTGACGGACGGCATAGAGGAGAAGCTGAGCGTGCTCGAGGAAAAGACGGCTCAGCATTCGCGGACGGACGGACTGCTGGCCGGCAGGGAGGCAGGCGAACTGCTGCAGGCGGCACTGCAGAAGCTGTCGCCCGAGCTGCGGGAGGCAGTTATTTTGCGGGATCTGCAGGAGCTGGAGTACCGGGAAATTGCTCGCGTGCTGAGTGTTCCGGAGGGTACGGTGAAATCGCGATTGAATCGGGGGCGCTCTGAACTGGCTAAGGTTCTGCGCCGGAACAAGGTAACGGTATAGGACGAAGACCGAAAGAACTAGCATGAACTGCGCGGAGTTTGAGAGTATTCTGGCGGATTACATCGACGGGTCACTGTCGGCGGCCGAAGTTGCGGCCATCGAAGGACACGCCGCCGCCTGCTCCAGCTGCCGGGAGTTCATGAGCGAGGTGAGCGGAGGCCTGAGTGTCTTGAAACGGGCGCAGGAAATAGAGCCGCCCGCCGAACTGATCACACGGATTGCTTATCTGGCGCCCGCCGGGCGCTCACGCGAGCCTTTCGAGCGGCAGAGTTGGCTAAGCCGCTTAGCGAGCAAGTGGCTGCTTCCCATCCTGCAACCGAGATTGGCGATGGGCATGGCTATGACGATCCTGTCGTTCGCCATGTTAGAGCGCTGCACCGGAGTGCAAGTAGGGCGGGTGCAGACGGCCGATCTAAATCCAGTGAGGGTGTGGGGCGGCGTGGAGGATAAGGCGATGCGGGTAAAGGACCAGGTGGTGAAGTATTACGAGAATCTGCGCATTGTGTATGAGGTCGAAACGCATTTGAAGGATCTCCAAGAACCGCAGGATACGAGCGTGCGGCAAACCCGGCAGGCCGCTGAGCCAAATGCAACGAATTCGCAATCGGACGATAAAAGGAATGGCGCTGGCCTAAGCCAACCGCCTGGGAAGGGTAAACCATGAACTGCTATTTACATCCGGAATCACCCGCAGTGGCTTTTTGCCGCACCTGCGGGCGCTCTCTTTGCACGCTGTGCCAGAGGCCGGCGGAAGGGACGATCTTCTGCCAGGATCATGTACCGGTTCCTGTTTACGCGGCTGCGCCCGGAGCGGACGCGGCCAGCAACCCTTATAACCCTTATATGCAGCCCGGCCCTGTGCCGCCGTCGGCCTCGACAGCAGTGCGCACGTCCCCGGGACTGGCCTTTATACTCGGCTTTATTCCGGGAGTTGGCGCGATCTACAACGGGCAGTATTTGAAGGGCTTGGTACACGCGCTCTTGTTCGGCTTGTGGGTCACGATGATCGACAACACGCCCGGGTCGGCGCAGCCTTTGCTCGGCATTCTGCTGGCTGCTTTTGTTTTCTACATGCCGTTCGAGGCGTATCACACAGCCAAAAAGCGCGAGATGGGTTTAAGTCCCGATGAGTGGTCGAGCATTCTGCCAGCGGGGCGGCACACGGGGCGCGCTCCGATAGGACCGATTGTGCTGATTGCGATCGGCGTGCTGTATCTGCTGAATACCCTGAACCTGGTGGACTTCCGGCAAATCGGGCGTTTTTGGCCGGTGATTCTGATCATAGTGGGGGCGTATATGCTCTATTCGCGAGTGACTTCCCCCTATGAAGTGCCGCCGCGTGACGGGCAGGGTGTCCCGGATGCAGGAGCGAGCGCCAGCCGCAACGATCTGATGGGTTCCCGCCATGAATAGCCGAGGAGCAATATTCGCGCAAGCCGCCCGTGGGCCGGTGCTCTTGATCACGCTCGGCACTCTGTTTGCCTTACAGCAGAGTGGGCATCTCCCGTTTTCGCGGAGTTGGCCGCTGCTGATCATTGCGATTGGCGTGATGAAGCTGATCGAGCGAATGCTAAGTGGTCCGGCACCATATGCGCCCCCTGCAGGCGGGCCAGCCACCGGGTATCCTTCGCAAGCGTATGCGCCAGGGCAAGGATATGCTCCAACCGCTCAACACTACTCGCCAGCATCACAATCTTATCCGCGGGCGGCCAACCAGCCGCCGGAAGGACAGCCGAAATGAGACCCCGTGGATCGATTACCGGCCCGATTGTAGTGATTCTGTTCGGCGTGCTCTTCCTGCTGCGCGCTATCTCGCCTGATTTCCCGATCATCGATTGGCTCGGGCAGTACTGGCCCTACCTGCTGATTGCATGGGGGGTGATTGCGCTAATCGAGGTTTCGTTCCGGACGCTCCGCGGCGGGGCGGTGCCGGTCAATGGCGTATCGGGCGGCGGCTGGCTCGTGGTCATATTGATTTGCCTGATCGGAATGGCTTTTTTCCAATTCCGCAGGCCGGATACCTGGTGGCAGAACACGAATTGGACACGGGGTTTCGATAACGCCTTCGGGGAAGAGCACGAATATTCGGTGAACGTGACCCAGAAAGCAGTGGGGGCAGCGCCGCGTATTGTGATCGAGAATTTCCGGGGCGAGGCTAAGATCGCCGGGGCTGATGGAACCAATCTGACCGTAGGCGGCCACAAGACAATCCGGGCGATGAAGGACGGAATAGCCGACCAAGCGGACGCGCAAACACCCGTGGACGTGGTTCTGGAGGGTAACAAGGTAATTATCCGGTGTAACCAGAGCCGGGCTGTTTACCGGACTTCCGTAACGACCAACCTGGACTTGACGGTTCCGAAGGGCGCAAGCGTGGAGGTGGACGGGACCTCGGGTGACTTGGACGTCTCAGCCGTCGGGGGAGACGTGACACTCAGGAGCGGCAATGCCGGAATGCGGCTGCAGGATATCGGCGGCAATGTCAAATTAGAAACGCACCGGAGCGACCTGATCCGCTGCACGGATGTGAAAGGCTCCGTTGACTTGCGCGGCCACGGCTCGGACGTCGAATTGAGCAAAATCGACGGCCCGGTCGGGATCAATGGAGATTACACCGGTACTGTTTCACTGCGCGGCTTGAGCAAACCGGCGCGCGTGCAGAACATGCACACGGACTTTCAGGTGGAGCGCATAGCAGGCGAAGTGCGGCTGGACCGGGGGAGCCTAAGCGTGGAAGACGCCATGGGTCCGTTAAGGTTGACCGCGCATTCGACCGACGTCACGCTCGACGGCATCAGCAATGGGCTTGAGATCTCGGTTGACCGGGGCGACGTGGAGCTTAAACCGGGAAAACTTCCGCTGAGTAAAATCGCGGTGCATTCAGGTTCGGGCAATATCGAACTAGCGATTCCGCAGGCGGCGACGTTTGCGCTGACCGCGACGACGGACCGCGGCGAAGTGGAAAATGACTTTGGCGACGGGCTCAAGGAGCAGACTTCCGGACGCGGCGCGCATCTCGAAGGAGCGGTGGGGTCTGGCCCGAGCGTTGATCTGGTAACGGGCCGCGGAACGATCACGATTCGGAAGGCGGACGAAGCGGCGCAGACTTCGGTGGCCTCGGTCGCGAACTAGGCCAAGTGGCCAAGCGGGCCGGTCACGATTTGCCGGATATATAGCTGTGAAGCTGCTCGATCGTCTCCTCCTGGGACGTAATGATCCACTTCACCAGATCGCCGATCGACAGCATGCCTGAGATTGCGCCGTCACTTGCCAGCACGGGCAGATGGCGCACGCGATTTTCAGTCATGATCTGCATCGCTTCTTTGACCGAGCAATCGCGGGGAATGGTGATAGGCGGGGAACTCATGATCTCGCTCACGCGAGTGTCTTTCGAAGAGCGCCCCTTGAGGATAATCTTGCGGGCATAGTCCCGTTCCGAGAACAATCCGACGAGCTTGCCGCCATCCAGGACGAGCAGCGCGCCAATTCCCTTCCCGGCCATGATGCTCAGGGCTTCGTAAACTGTCGAATCCGGAGCAACCGACCAGACGCGATCGCCTTTTTGCTTCAGAATCGCGGAAACGCGGTCGAGGACTTCCATGGTCACCTCCCGGGCAATCACTATCCCGAGCATTATACTTCTAATGCGCGAAGAAGTTTGCTATGATGAAGACGTCTTTGCCCGCATCCGTCTTCCATTCGAGTGCCTTCCGGCCGCTAGTTTTTCCTACCTCAAGTTGGTTTGCCAAGCAGTCTGACAAAGACAAAATTCAAAACACAAGGAACAATCCGTGACCAACATTTTTGTAGGGAACCTCAGTTACCAAGCGACTCAAGCTGACCTCCAGGCTGCATTCGAAGCCTACGGCAGCGTGGAGCGCGTAAATTTAATCACCGACCGCGATTCGGGTCAGCCCCGAGGCTTTGCCTTCGTGGAAATGAGCGATGCGCAAGCTGCTCAGACCGCGATTACTCAGTTGAATGGCGCCGAGCTTTACGGCCGGGCAATGAACGTGAACGAAGCGCGGCCAAAACCGGCCGGCGGCGCGGGCGGCGGGTTCGCCGGGAAACGCAACGGCGGGGGATCCCGCGACGGTGGCCGCAGCCGCGGTCAACGTTGGTAGTTTCCGGTTAGATAACCGGCTAAAAATCCATAACCTCTGCATTCTGGTTGCCTATACTTTGGTCTCGTTTAGACTCCAGAGTATAGGCAGCTTTTCATTTAGGAGCAACTTATGCCAGGTCGCGGTCCACAGACATTCAAGAAACGACAAAAAGAACAAGAACGAAAAGAGCGTCAACAGGAGAAGATGGCCAAAAGGTTGCAGCGCAAGGCCGGCAAAGGCACAGAGTCGGGCGAAGAGCAAGACGACAGCATGGCCATTGACGACGGCATCTCCAATAACGAGCCGGAGTCCTCTTCGCAAGAGCCACAGGGCGAATCTAATAATCTTTAAAGGATCTGGGCCAGCCAGCGGTGCCTCTTCGCATAATCTTCCTAATTGCGTTGGTGCTCGGCTTACTGGTCACACCCGCAGCGGGTACTCAGCGGAACGTAGGCGTCAGCGAGGTCACGCCGAATCTGCTCGTGTTTGCCACTGAATCGGGTAATGTCGTCGCCTCGGTTGGGCAAGATGGCGCTTTGCTCGTCGGAACGCCGTCCGCCGCGAGCACGCCGCAAATCAGCAGCATCCTTACGAGCCGTACGAGGTCTGCCCTTCGTTACGTGGTGATTGCCCCGCAAGACCTGGCCCATTCGGAAGGCGACGCCGGATGGGGGCGTCTCGGAGCATTCGTAGCTATGCAGGAGAAGGCGCTGGAACGTCTGGGCGGACACGTTATGGGCGCGCCCCTACCGTTGCCGCCTCGCTTGCTCGAGCTCGGAGTTGACCGGCCGCGTATAGCTTTCTCAGAGGTTTTGACGTTCGATGTGAATGGGGACGCAATTCACGTTGTCCATCAAACGCCGGCCTATAGTAACGCGGACTCGCTCGTGCATTTTCACGCTGGTAATTTGCTCTATTTCGGCGAGGTATTTCCGGGCGACGGCTATCCGGCTATCGACTCCGCACAAGGCGGCAAGCTAGACGGCTTTGTCAAGCTGCTCAGCGCGTGGACGAACCCCACTATTCGTGTCGTGCCGGCGCGCGGGAAGGTGACGAACGGCGCGGATGTGAAGACTTTCTGCAATATGATCGTCACTGTCCGGGATCGTGTGAAAAGTTTGGCCGACGCAGGCCGAACCGAGGATCAAGCGGTGGCGGAGCATCCGACGGCGGATTTCGATGCGCGTTGGGGGCACGGGCGTGTCTCTCCCGATACATTTGTACGGGCGATCTACGGCGCGCTTAAAGCGCAATAGTAGTGGCGCTCCCAGGGTACTAGCGCGAGTCTAATTGCGTAAGCAACCAATCGGTCATCTTGCGCTTATAAACATCGAACCGGGGCGACGATTCCCACCAGCGAAGGCCATGGCCGGCGCCTTCGAGCGGATATACTTCGCAAATCGCACCGGCTTCCCGCATGCGCTGGCACATCGAGGTCGACTGGCTAAAGGGAACCAACGGATCTGCTGTTCCGTGAATAAAGAGAAACGGCGGCATGTCGCGCCTGACGTTCTCGACTGGCGAGAGTTGTCCCAAGCCGGCCAGGATCAGATTTTCCCAGGGCGTGCCTTCCACCGATCTGCGGATTTGGGCCGGGATGTAGTTCGAGTTCTTCAACAGTTTCACCAGATCTGTTGGCGTATAGAAAGCCACCACCGCTTTAACGGAACCGGGGGGCAAACGTAGCGCCGCCATGGCTGCCAGTTGCCCACCGGCCGATTCGCCGATCAAAGCCAGCTTGCCGGGATCGATATGAAACTCACTTGCGTGCGACTTGATAAAGCTGACCGCCGATTCGACGTCGTCGATCCCGTACCCGAACTGCATCGCATTGCTGACGAGCCGGTAATCGATGCTGAACCAGGCGATTCCCGCGTCGGTTAAGGGCTGAAACAGGGGCTCGACTTCGCCGCGGCGATCACCGCGCACCCAGCCGCCGCCGTGCACGATAATCGCGGCCGGGACAGCGAGCGCGTCTTTCGGGACCGAGGCATCCATGAGCAGACTCACGCCATCGACCTGGCAGTATTCAATGTCGCGCTTCTGTTCGAATTGAACGGAAGCGCTGGAAACAGTGGGCATGCTGAACAGCAAAATGAGGCAGATGCGGGCTATCAACGCAGCAGATCTTCCAGTCGAATTTTGGTTTCGGTACGGGAATCCCGGTACTTAACGATGACGGGCGTGTACAGCGAGAGGCCCCACTCCTTGCCTACAGCAGATTGGATGCTGCGGGAGCCCGCCACGAGTACTGCTTTTTCGGGAATGATGAGCGGGAGGTGATCGGTTGCCCGGTACACCAGGCCGCGGACGAGATCGTAAACAGGAGTCGATTGGTTGAGGATGACGCCGCTGCCGAGCACCGCGCCGCGCTTCACCAGGGTTCCCTCGTAGACGCCGCAGTTACCGCCCACGAGCACGCCGTCCTCGATGATGACGGGCAGGGCTCCGATTGGTTCCAGAACGCCGCCAATTTGAGCAGCGGCAGAGACATGGCAATTGCGCCCAACCTGCGCACAACTTCCGATCAGGGCGTGCGAATCGACCATCGTTCCTTCACCAACGTAAGCGCCCGCGTTGATGTACATGGGCGGCATACAGGTCACACCGCGCCCGACATAGCAACCGTCCCGAATACTCGAACCCCCAGGCACGACTCGCACCCGGTCTTCAGCAGTGATTCTGCGCAACGGGTAGGTCGATTTGTCGAAGAACTGGCCGCCCATGTCGACGATTCCGCCCATGCGGAACCCGAGCAGGATGCCTTTTTTGACCCAGGTGTTCACTCGCCAGCCAGTTGGTTCGGAGGGATCGGGTTCTGCCGAACGAACTGTGCCCCGGTTCAGCGCCTCACGGAAGAGCTCAAAAAGTCGCCTGTCCTCGTCTGAATATTGATCCGGCTGCTCGTCAAAGAGCCGCTCGATTCGTTCCCGGTTCAAGCCCGGATTCCCGCCAGCAGTCCGGCAGTTTCGAGCACGGTCTCGATTTTTTCCTGAGACTGCTTCGTCGGGGCGACCAAGGGGAGACGCCAGACGGGCTCGAGCAGACCCATGCGCGACATCGCGAACTTGACCGGGCCCGGGCTCGTCTCGACAAAATTTATTTCCATCAGCGGTTGAAATCTTCGTTGCAAGCGGCGCGCTGTCGCGTAATCACCGTTCAGAGCGAACCGTGTCAGCTCGGCGAACTCGGCCGGAATTTCGTTGCTTACGACGGAGATTACGCCCCGGCCTCCCAGCGCGATGAGCGGAAGAGCAATGGCGTCGTCACCCGAGAGGACGGTAAAGGATTCCGGTACTCGCGCCATAATGCTGGCCATTTGCGAGATGCTGCCCGACGCTTCCTTGACACCCACGATACTCGGGATTTCTGCCAAACGAACTAGGGTCGCTGGCTCGACGTTGACACTGGTCCGTCCCTGCACGCTATAGACGACGATCGGCAGGCATGTCGATTGGGCGATCGCGAGGTAATGCTGGTAAAGCCCTTCCTGCGTCGGCTTGTTGTAGTACGGCGTGACGGACAGGATGCCTGAAACGTGGCGTGCTTCCAATTCGGCGACTAACTCGATCACTTTGCGGGTGTCGTAGCCGCCGGCTCCGGCCAGTACCGGCACACTTCCCTTGGCCTCTTCTACCGTGATCTCGACGACTCGCAGATGCTCTTCGTGTGAGAGCGTCGGACTTTCACCGGTGGTGCCGCAGGGGCACAGGAAATCGATCCCGGCGTCGATCTGGCGGCGGACGAGCGCGCGGAGGGTAGGCTCATCGAGTGACAGGTCAGATCGAAAGGGCGTGACCAGGGCCGTGCCGCAACCGGTAAACATGCTTCCAGTTTAAAGGTCCGGCTTGCCGAACAGAACGTTGTCGAAGGTGTAAACGCCTTTGCGGCCGATGATCCAAGCGGCCGATTTCAGCGCGCCGCGCGCAAAGCCTTCACGGCTGCGAGCAGCATGCCGCAAGGTGATGGTATCGGCCGCAGAATCAAAGCCGATCTCGTGCGTGCCGGGATGCTTGCCCGCGCGGTTTGCGCTGACGTCGATCGCGCGTTCGTATCCGCGCTCGCGCATGGTTTCGACAAGCTGCAGCAGCGTTCCAGAGGGGGCGTCTTTCTTGGTATCGTGATGTATTTCCCACGCCCAGGCGCCATATTCGGGCTCGTTCTTGAGAAGTTCCGCCGCGAGCGCGGCTATGTGGCGAAAAACGGCTACGCCAACGGAAAAGTTTGGGCTCCAGACCAGTCCGGTTTCGTTTCGCAAAACGGCGGCGGAAATCTCAGGTAGGGCTTGGAACCAGCCGGTGGTCCCGCAGACGGCAGCTATCTTCGCCTCAGCCAAACGTTTTAAGTTCACCGGGGCGGCTTCAGGGTTCGTGAACTCGATTGCCACGTCCGCCCTCCCGAAATATTCGCTTGGGCTTGTGACTCGCGCGACGACTTCGAAGCCGTACTCGGACGCAAGCTGGTCGATCAACTTGCCCATTTTGCCGTAGCCGACCAGCGCTAGTTTCTTCGCCATATCAGTCGAACACCGCCGGATCGAGTTCAGAAAAGAATTCCCGGTGCAAAGCGGAGACTGCCTGTTGGAGATCGGAATTTGCCATGACGAATCCCAGGTTGAGCAACGACGCCCCTTGCGAGATCATACGGATGTTAATGTCCCGCAGGACTTGAAAAGCGCGCCCCGCAATGCCGGGCGTGTGCCGGATGTTTTCTCCGACAAGGCAGACGAGCGCCTGGTCGCGCTCAATGCTTACTTCTGCGAAAAGCTCGATTTCTTCGCATATGGTGTCGAGACTATCCGAGTTGTCGAGTGTAAGAGAAACGCTCACCTCGGACGTTGACACCATGTCCACGCTGGTCGAGAAGCGATCGAAGATTTCGAAAATTCGGTGAAGGAAACCATGCGCCATAAGCATGCGCGTGGAGCGGACATTCACGATTGTGATCCCGCGTTTGCAGGAGATCGACTTCACCGGGTTCCTGCAGGGGGAAGCTTGCGCGGAAATTCTGGTGCCGCCAATGTCCGGCCTGCGGGAATTGAGAATGACGACCGGGATATTCTTTTCGACGGCGGGCAGAACCGTTGCGGGATGGAGGACTTTGGCTCCGAAGTAGGCCATTTCGGCGGCTTCGGCGAAGGAAAGGCTCTTGACGCGATGGCCGCCGGGGATGATGCGCGGATCGGCCGTGAGCATGCCGTCTACGTCGGTCCAGATCTGGATCTCTTCCGCGTCAATCCCTGCGCCAACGATGGCGGCCGAGTAATCGGAGCCGCCTCGGCCCAGTGTTGTTGTCTGCCCATCCAAGGCGGAGCCAATGAATCCGCCCATCACGACCACGGAGTCCTGGGCAGCAGGAACGACCGTTTCGCGAAGAGCGGCGTAGGTGCGCTCGAATAGCGGACGGGCCTCAGTGAAACGGTCGTCGGTGAAGATGACGCGCCGCGCATCGACGTGCTGAGAGCAAACGCCGGCAGTCCGAAAAGCAAAACTCACGACCAGGCTCGAGAGACGTTCGCCGGTACTTGCGATGGTATCCATGGAACGCGGCGAGAGCTCGCCGACGACCGAAAGCCCTTTGACAAGTTCTTCGAGCCACTCGAAATGGGTACGGATGAGCCGCTCGAGATCCGCCGCAGCAGTCCCTGCCAGCGGGAGACCATTGTCCAGATGATCGAGGCGAAGCTGGTCGACCGCCGCGAGAGCCTGCTCGCGCCTGCCGGCCGCTGCATGGCGCGCAATCTCCAGAAGTTTGTTGGTTGTCTTTCCCATCGCCGAAACGACAACGACTGGATGACGGTGCTGCTGGCGTCTAACGATGGCAGTGACATCCTCAATCGCATTCCGCGACTCGACGGAAGTGCCGCCGAACTTCATGACGATCATCGACGGTTAACCGATCAGGCCTTCCGAGACCATCAGTTCGGCATTGAGAACGGCGGCCCCAGCCGCGCCCCGGATGGCGTTGTGAGCGCACGCGACAAACTTGAGGTCGAGGACAGGGCACTCCCGAACGCGTCCTACATATACCGCCATGCCATTGTCGCGGTTAGCATCGCGCCGCGGCTGCGGACGATCCTGCTGCGCCATGTAGACAACAGGTGTGGCGGGTGCACTAGGTAAATTTCGCTGCTGCGGAAGGCCGCGAAAACTTCCGATCGCTTCCAGTGCATCGCCGAGCGAAGGCTTGCGTGACAATTCGACAGAAGCGGTGACGAGATGCCCGTCGACGACTGCCACGCGGTTGCAGTGCGCGCTCACGCGGGCGTTAAGCGGCCGAAGCTCATTACTGGAAATCTCGCCCAAGATTTTCTGGGTCTCCTGCTGCATCTTTTCTTCTTCGGAGCCGATGAAGGGAACGACATTACCAATGATGTCCATGGACGGCACGCCGGGATAACCGGCTCCGGAAACCGCCTGCATGGTAGCGGCAAATATTCGCTCGACCCCAAACGGTTTCAGCGGAGCTAGCGCCATCGCAAGGGCAACAGTCGAACAGTTCGGGTTAGTAACGATGATGCCCTTCCAGCGGCGATTTTTCTGCTGCAGCGGAATGATCGCGAGATGGCCGGGATTGATTTCAGGAACGATCAGCGGGACATCGGACTCCATGCGATGGTTGCGCGAATTGGAAACGACAACGTGGCCAGCGAGCGCGAATTCGCGCTCGATCTCCGTGGCAACGGAGGCGTCCATGGCGGAGAAAATAAGCTGGGGAGCGTGGCCAGGCTTCGATTCCGAAACGGTGAGATGGGCTGCGTTCTCCGGCGGTTCCCCTTCGAGACGCCACGGCGCGGCATCGGAAAGCTTCTTGCCGGCGGAACGGTCGCTCGCTCCGAGCCAGGTGAGCTTGAACCAGGGATGCCCTTGCAAGAAACGGATGAAGTGCTGGCCAACCATGCCAGTGCCGCCGAGAATGCCAACTTCAATGGGTTTCATGGTGCGAAAAGTTCACGCGGAGAGCCGCTCGATCAGCTGTTGGTAAATCCTTACTGCTTCGGTTAACTCGGTTTTGGCAATGCGCTCCTCCGACGTATGGGCGACGTGGATGCTGCCGGGCCCGATCAGGAACGGCTGCCCCCAAGCGCCGTTGAAAGCAGGGATGTCGGTAGTGAAAGCTACCACGGTTGTCGCGAAGCCGTCGAGAGAGCCAAGCTGAACCGCTGGAATAAAGAGTACCTCCTCGGCTTTTGCGTTAGGCGCAGCCGCCTTTTCGATTTGCCAGCGGAGTTCAGCAGGGTCAGAAACTACGCGCACAAAAATCTCAGCGCGTGCCTGGTCGGGAATTATGTTGGGAGCGCGGCCGCCTTCGATTCGCCCGATGTTCAGAGTGCTGGGTCCAAGAAGAGTGTCGACCGGCAGCTTGAGGTGGCGAATCCGGTTGAGCGCTTCGAGTAGTTTCTCGATGGCGGATTCGCCCAACTCCGGGTAGGCTGAGTGCGCCATGCGGCCGTGGGCTACGATTTCGTATCGCAGAGCTCCCTTGGAGGCGAGTGCCAGCTTGTTTCCGGTGGGCTCTCCATTAATGAGGAATCTACTGCCGCGCGGATTCTGCGCTGCCGCGAGCGCGCCCGCGCTGTTGCGTTCCTCTCCCACCACAAATAGCAATCCGAAGTTGCGCTTTCCGGATTCGAGTAATTGAGCGGCTGCCGTGATCATGGCCGCGATGATGCCCTTGGTGTCGCATGCGCCGCGTCCCCAGATGTGAATCTCGTCTTCACGCGAGGCGATGTAAGGCGGCACGGTATCCATATGGGTAGAAAGGACCACCACCGGATCTCCAAACCGGACGAAAATGTTGTCCCGGTGCGGCTCGACCGGAAGACGTTCAGCGTGGCCTTCGAAGCGCGCGGCGAGGTCGCTCAGGTGATCCCAGAGATAATTGCCGATTTCGTGCTCGTTGGGCGTGACCGATTCGATATCGATTAACTTCCGGGTGAGTTCAAAAAGGTTCATGGGACAGGCCTGAAAGTAATCGTGAAAGGGCAGCCAAGGGGGGTTGCAGCCCAGAATAGCAGAGGGCGCGGAGGGTGGGCTGAAAGGAGAAGGTGAGGCGAAAGAGGATGTGAAGGGGCAAAATTGAAGGAACGAAGCCAGCGAGAGGACGTTCGTGGCGAGTTTGCCGAACGAACTGCCGCCAGTCCCGGGACTGGGATTGAAAAAACGAAGCCATTTGATTTGAGTCTCCTTTCGGAAGGGGTTGCAAAACGTACCGGGCGGCCCTTGGGCTAATTTGAAAAACGAAGCTAGCTAAGGTATCTCATTTCCGGCTAAATTGCGAAACGAACCGTTGGCATTGCGGTCTTTGCGAAACGAAGCCGGTTTCCGGGGTACGCTCATTCGGACTTGCGGCCAAAATGGGAAACGAAGCCAGCCCGAACTGCCCTCGGGATCTTTTTGCCGAACGAACTGTCGGGGATGCAAGACGATTTGAAAAAACGAAGCCACTGAGTCTCCTTTCGGGAAGATTTGCGAAACGAACCGGGCGGTACTGCGGATTTGAGGGAACGCTCAACACCGATTTTGAAACAACCGACGATGCACGTAAAAAACACAAATCGGACCTACGGATCCCTCCGCACATCGACTCGAACAAGCCAGCTCGCCGCAGCAGGCTTGGTGTTAGCAGCATGGCGCCCGTCTAAGTTATAGGGTTATGGAGGATCGAGTGATCGGGGAGGCTTGCTAACTGCTTGAAGAGAGACGGCGAATTGCGGTGCTCGCAACGTGATTGACAGGATGCGGCAGGGTTTCAATTGTCAAGTTCGAGCGAAAGGAAGTGGATGCGTCCAGCCTGGTCGCCGGCAACGATGGTGCGAGTGCCCGCGAATGTACAGCAAAGTATAGCGGCATCGCAGGTGAAAGTAGCGATCATGGCGCCGGTCTCCAGATCCCACAGCTTGAGCGTATGGTCATCGGACGCGGACGACGGCCCGTCGCCCGTCCGGACTCAGCGCCACAGCAAAGACAGATTTGGAGTGGCCGGCGAGCGTGCGCAGTTCGGCGCCAGTCTCCAGATCCCAGACCTTGAGGGTCCGGTCCCAGGAAGCGGACACGGCCCGCCGCCCGTCCGGACTCAGCGCCACGCCATCGACGTAGTCGGAGTGGCCGACGAGCGCGCGCAGTTCGGCGCCGGTCTCCAGATCCCACATCTTGAGCGTACAATCCGCAGACGCGGACACGACCAGCCGCCCGTCCGGACTCAGCGCCACGCCATTGACAAAGGACGAGTGGCCGGCGAGCGTGCGCAGTTCGACGCCGGTCTCCAGATCCCACACCTTGAGCGTCTGGTCCTCGGACGCGGACACGGCTCGCCGCCCGTCCGGACTCAGCACCACGCCATAGACAGAGGACGAGTGGCCGGCGAGCGTGCGCAGTTCGACGCCGGTCTCCAGATCCCACACCTTGAGCGTCTGGTCCCCGGACGCGGAAACGGCTCGCCGCCCGTCCGGACTCAGCGCCACGGCAGTGACAGAGGAGGAGTGGCCGGCGAGCGTGCGCAGTTCGGCGCCGGTCTCCAGATCCCACACCTTGAGCGTCTGGTCAGTGGACGCGGACACGGCTCGCCGCCCGTCCGGACTCAGCGCCACGGCAGTGACAGAGGAGGAGTGGCCGGCGAGCGTGCGCAATTCGGCGCCGGTCTCCAGATCCCACACCTTGAGCGTCTGGTCATGGGACGCGGACACGGCTCGCCGCCCGTCCGGACTCAGCGCCACGCCAGTGACAAAGGACGAGTGGCCAGCGAGCGTACGCAGTTCGACGCCGGTCTCCAGATCCCATATCTTGAGCGTCTGGTCAGTGGACGCGGACACGGCCCGCCGCCCGTTCGGACTCAGCGCTACGCCATTGACATAGGAGGAGTGGCCGGCGAGCGTACGTAGTTCGGCGCCGGTTTCCAGATCCCAGACCTTGAGCGTTTGGTCCCAGGACGCGGACACGGCCCCGCGCCCGTCCGGACTCAGCGCCACGCCATCGACATAGGAGGAGTGGCCGACGAGTGTGTGTAGTTCGGCGCCAGTCTCCAGGTCCCAGACTTTGAGCGTCTGGTCATGGGACGCAGACACGGCCCGTTGCCCGTCCGAACTCAGCGCTACGCCATTGACAGAGGCGGAGTGGCCGACGAGCGTACGTAGTTCGGCGCCAGTCTCCAGGTCCCAGACTTTGAGCGTCTGGTCATGGGACGCAGACACGGCCCGTTGCCCGTCCGAACTCAGCGCTACGCCATTGACAGAGGCGGAGTGGCCGACGAGCGTACGTAGTTCGGCGCCAGTCTCCAGGTCCCAGACTTTCAGCGTCTGGTCATGGGACGCAGACACGGCCCGTTGCCCGTCCGAACTCAGCGCTACGCCATTGACAGAGGCGGAGTGGCCGGCGAGCGTGCGCAGTTCGGCGCCGGTCTCCAGATCCCATATCTTGAGCGTACGGTCAGACGACGCAGACACGGCCCGCCGCCCGTCCGGACTCAGCACCACGCTAGTGACAAGGGAGGAGTGGCCGGCGAGCGTGCGCAGAAGTCCCGTACCGGGCGGGTCTAGGGCGGGGCGCAGCGGACGAAGCCACGGACAGCCAGCAGCATGAGTTAGTCGCTCGGTGAACTGCCGAATAGCGGGTTGCCCGTTGTGCGGCAAAAGGCGGCCGACCAATTGCGGATGTGAATTGGCGCGGGTCTTTGGCGAGTATGTGCGACGAGAGCCGGATGGCCCCTTGTATCAGCGCTTGTATGAGGGCTGCTTCCCTCGCTGGCTTCAGGCGATCGAAGTCGCTGATAAGCGCGTTCACATCCGTGGCGTCCAGCTTTGCTTGAAGCCATGCCGGATTCCAGAGTATGCTCTCGAGGTCGGCAGTGCGGCCTGCTTTGGCGAGGTGCCAGGTCAGCCAGCGCCAGGCGTACGTGTCCGGCAGTTGCATCCAATCCGGCCACGCGGCTACTAACCGGCTGTGGAGTTCCGTGGCGTTGCTGGTAGCGGCCGCCAGCCAGCTTCGCATGACGTCGTGCAAGCGCATGGCACCGCGCCCGAGATCGAGTTTCAACTAAATAAAGCCGGGCGAACCGCTGGGCCGTTTCTTCCGCTTCGAATTCGTCGAGCTGCCAGAGTGCTGCCGCAGCGCTGAGCGGGATGGCGACGTCTTCGGGAAAGATGGATAGCTCCGTCAGCCGCTGGCGATCACTTGGGTTATTGGCGCTGATCAGTTCCAGGCTGCCTTCCAGAACGCCATCGATGGTGCGGTGTTGCGGGTCGCCTGTGCCCTTCGCCAAGCCGCGCGGACCCTTCCGGTTCAGGATCTGCAGCAACCGATCAGCGGCACGCAGCGCCGAATCGCCCTGATCCATCCGCTGGCGCATCATGGCGCAGGCGAGTTCGAGGGCAATCGGCCATTCCCCGAGCTTGCGAGACAATTCAAGTCCGCGCGCCGCATCGAGTCCCGGAACTCCCCTGGTGAGCAGCGCCAACGATTCCGACTCACGCATCTCATCGACGTTCACGGGCTGAGCGTTCGACGCGATCTCGGCATTTCGCGTGGTGAAGAGACGTCCGCATCCTTTGCCTCCGCGCAGGAACGGCCGCAAGTGTGACTCGTCCCAGACATCGTCGATCACCAGCAGGCAGGTACGGTCTTCCAGCTTTTGGCCGAGCTGAAATACGGCATCGTCTTCACTCGCAAAGCCAGGCCGCTCGCCGGTTAACGCGGCATAGACGGTGACAAGACTGCCCAGGACGTTTGGGTTCTGGCCTAAGGTCACCCAGAGGATGCCATCGTCGAAGTTTTGGATGATGTCTTCGTCGTGGCACAAGGCGGCGGCCAAGGTGGTTTTGCCGAAGCCGCCTGCGCCGGAAAGAGCCGTTGTAATGGCCACGGGTTGGTTGCAGTCCGTACTGAGCAACAGATTCTTGAGACGACCGAACTCATCCGGGCGCTGGATGAAAGTTTCGGAGAGATCCGGCGGCATGAACGGGACTCGCCGCGTGTCGCAGCCTCTGCGCAGATGGACGAGGAAGGTCTCCCATTCCTTTTCGATATCGAAGAAATGAGCCTTACTCATCCAACGCGGGAGTTGGGAGAACTGGAGTTGGGAATCCGGCACGGCTTTGACAGGGTAGACGCAGACGCCCTGTTGCCGGGCGTAACGCCATTCCTTTTGGACCATGGCCGATTGCATAGCCGAAGGGGTCATGATCAGGACGAGGAATTCGACGGAATCGATGGCATCGGTGAGTTGTTTCCACCAGCCGACTCCGCCTTCGAGCAACAACCGGTCCTGCTTGATGACAATGTCGGGAGCATTCCGGCTAAGACGGTTGCGCAGGGTTTTGGCGAAGTCTTCGCCGTCGGAACGCGCGTAGGAAAGAAACACGCCGTTGCGCTGGCTGCCGATCATTAGAGGTAATGATACTTCGGGAATAGCAACAGCAAAAGCCGGAAACATTGAGTGAAGCGAGCGAGGCGCTAGCTGCGATTTGAAAAAACGGAGCCATTAGTCTCCTTTCAGGTGAGATACGCAAAGAACTGGGCGGCATTGAGGTTTTCGTAACGAAGTCAATTCGCACCGGCAGTCCAGTGCTAGCAGGTAGGTGAGTTCCAAGCCGGCTCGGCTCAGTTATAAGACCATGGAGGAGCCAGTGACTTCGGGGTGGCCTGCTAACTTCTTGAACCGTGAAGGAAAATTTCCGGATGGGGGACCGTGATCTGACAGCTAGTCCCGAGGCAGGAGAGTAGTGTCGCGAGATGCCCGCAGAGTGAGCAGTCCATCAAAATCGGAGCGAATCGTGATCGGTACGATCGGCTTGCGATGCTATCGAATCCGTCTTTCGATTCAGCGATTCACTGCCTCAGCGGCGATCCCCTCAGCGGTCTCCGACGCCCAGAATCGCCTCGACGCTCCTTAGCGTACATAAATTTCTTGAGGTGTCCGCTCGAGGCGATGAGAGGGGGCAGCGAAGCAGGGACAAAGCGGCGGGCTTCAAAGGTTGTCTAAAATCGTGTCCAAGACCGTGATCGCGATGCTAAAGGCCGATGCATCGACAGAGACAGCGCTTCCGGTCGCGCAGTGTCGCTGGTTGCCGTTTCGGCCGGTTTCGTGGCAATTGGAGTGATATGCTCACTCGAGCGTAAGGGACGCATCCGGTCCGCGGAAAGGGAAGAAGCCCAACCTATTGCATCTCGTGTTAGCGAAACTTCTTTCAGCCCGATGTGCGGATGACGGGCACTTTGAAAGGAGTTCGCAATGTCGAACGAATCCTCGGGCGCCCAGCGCCCACTTCCAGAGCGTCCCAATCTCCGGCACCTGAAAGATCAAGCTAAAGACTTGCTCAAGGAAGGCGGCGCTGAGTCCACCACAGATGCGCAATTCAAGATCGCGAGGCTCTATGGCTTCGCAAGTTGGCCGAAGCTTAAGGCTCACATTGATTCGCTGAAAGAGATTGGCCAGCTCAAGCAGGCGATCGACAACAACCAAATCGATCGCGTCCAGAGCCTCATGAAGAACAACCCAGCTCTGCACCATGCTCCGCTGGGTTACGCAAAGAACGGACCTCTGACTTGGGTGGCCGAATGCCGCATCCCCTGGGAACCGCCTTCGCCGATACGACTCGCCATGGCCGAATGGATGATCGAAAATGGATCGGATGTTCACCAAGGCGGTGACGGACCGCTAATGCGTGCAGCGCTCCGAGGCGAGCGAATCCCGATGATGGAACTTCTTCTCGCTCACGGTGCGGACGTAAATGCGGAGTGGAACGGTAATTTCCCGATTCTCTTCGCGCCGTGTGAGTCCGTCAATGCGGCCGGGATGCGATGGCTGCTCGAACATGGTGCAGACCCAAACTGCCAGACATCGGGAAGACGGGGCACAGCTCTGGATTATCTGATTGAGAGCTACGAGCGTTCCCCGGAACTCGCCGTTTGCATCGATCTCCTTCGCAGTGCCGGAGGTATTACTCGTTATGATCAGCCCGGCATCCTTGACCTACTTTGTGGCCGAGTGGATCGATTGGCCGATCGACTGGACGAAAATCCAGAGCTTGTCCACAGGCGTTTCCAGGAACTCGAATTCGGCAGCACAGGCGCTCGGCGATTGGTATTACGAGGAGCAACGCTGCTGCATGTCGCTGCAGAATACGGCAGTATGGAATCAGCCAAGCTCTTGATAAGTCGCGGCGCATCAGTGAATGCGCGCGCTTCGGCCGATGATGCCGGAGTAGGTGGACAGACACCAATCTTCCATGCAGTGACCCAATTTCAGGATCGCGGGCTCGCGATGACACGCCTACTCTTGGATGCTGAAGCGGACTTAACCATTCGAGCCAAGCTGCCCGGTCACTATGAAGAATCCGACGAGGTGGTGGAGTGTACGCCTCTCGGATACGCGTTGCGATTTCCAGGCACGGAAATTCCTGGCGCCAATGACGGGACTGTGAGGTTGCTTCGTGAAAAGGGAGGGAAGGAATAAGGTCTTTTGTCGCAAGTTACAAATCGGTACGACCGCAATCGCGCTCACTCTCCTGGTTGTCCTGAGCGGGCGGGAGTTCTACTCGCTCTGGCGAATCTCCGCAAGCCGATGCTTTAGTGAATCCGGCAATTGTGCCTCAATCTCCGAGGTGATCAGGCCGACTGCATCGAGGTCCTGGATATGCACGCGATCTTTGAGGCGGTAACTGGTGAGCTTCATGCGAACGAGATCGTCGACAGAAGCCAGGAACACACCTTCGCGAGTCCTGGCGGGCGGAGAAGCGGGAACAGCTTCCGTATACTCCGGGCGCACTTTCTCATGCAGGTATAAGAGGTGGACTGCAGAACGAGCTTTGGGGTGCTCAGCATCGACGAGCATGTCAACTCCGCCGACATGCCGATACAGCCACCCTGCGACCCGGGCGGCGTCGATGACCGCCGGAAGCTGGTCACGGTGAATCGCCGCGTCAACGTCCGAGGTGAGGCGGGCGCGGAGCGGATCGCGTTCGTAAACGTGGATGAAGACCGCAAGGCCACCGACAATCCGGTAAGGCACTCCGGCGGTGGTTAGCAATGAGTGAAGTTGCTGAACGCGCTCGAACAGTTGTTCCACGTGAGTGTCGTAGGCAGTGGCCGTCAACATGGGCTCGCTCCTCATTCTGCCACGTCGAGAAATGCGTAAGACGTGCTGGACGCAGTACCCTACACATATGAAGCTCTTCGGTGAAACGGCGGTTTGCGCCGCGTGGCTCGCGCTGTGGGTGGCGCTTGGGGGTTGCGTTCGCGCGCAGGGAGTAAGCAACGACACTCTTCTTCATCCGCCTGCCGACAGTTGGCCGCTTTATCACGGAGATTATTCGGCTAAGCGCCACAGTGTGCTCGCTCAAATCACACCGGCAAACGTGGAGCAGTTGAGTCTTGCCTGGATTTTTCAAACAGGCCAAGGCGCGACCTTGAAATCTTCGCCGCTTCTGGTAGACGGGATTCTGTACTTTACGGTGCCAGACAACGTCTGGGCGGTAGATGCGCGCTCGGGCCATCAGATCTGGCACTATACATATCCGCAAAACAAGGGCTTCCACATTGGCCATCGCGGGGTTGCGATGTACAAGGAGTGGCTCTATTTCACAACGCCCGATGCGCATTTGCTTTGCCTGGATGCAAAGGATGGCAAGGTGCGATGGGACGTGGTCATAGCCGATGCTCGGAAAGGTTATTGGATGACGATGGCGCCGCTGGTTGTGCGCGATCACGTGATCGTTGGAGTGTCGGGCGACTTCGATAATCTGGTTGGATTTCTGAAATCGATCGACCCAGAGACCGGCAAGACCCAATGGCAGTGGAACAGCACGCCCTCGCTGGGGACTCCGAACGCCACGTCAGGAGGCATGACATGGATGACCGGCACGTACGACCCGGATCTGAACCTTATCTTTTGGGGAACGGGCAATCCGACGCCTGTGCTGAACGGAAGTACGCGGCCTGGCGACGACCCCTACACCTGCAGCATTGTTGCCATCAATCCGGATAACGGCAAGCTGGCCTGGGCGTTTCAACCGTCGCCGCACGATACGCACGATTGGGATGCCGTGGAAACTCCGGTGCTGGTGGATGCAGAGTTCGATGGAGCGCCGCGCAAGATGCTCATGCAGACCTCGCGCAACGGCTATTTTTTCGTGCTCGACCGCACTAACGGGAAGAATCTGTTGACCGCTCCTTATGGTCCGGTTAACTGGGCCTTGAAGATTGATGAGCGAGGCGAACCGGTGCCGAATCCTGAAAAAGAACCTGCGCGAGACGGACGCCTGATCGCACCCGATGAAGGCGGACTCACGAACTATCGCTCGCCCAGCTTCGACCCAAAGACCGGGCTGTTCATCGTGGACGCGCACCCGAGCTACGGCATCTATTTCGCTAAACCGGCGGACGGCACATTTGGCTGGGCAGGCGCGGATTATGGAGTGTGGGGGAAAGCAGTGTTGGACGCGATCGATTATCAGACCGGAAAGATTCGCTGGAGCCATGAACTGGGGCCGGACGGCTCCGGAGCCGGCGTATTGACAACCGATTCAGGGCTGACATTTACCGGGGACGCTGCAGGCAACGTGCTGGCGCTCGACACAAGCGACGGCAAGACGCTCTGGCATGCAGGAGCGGGCGCGGGCATGGAGAGTTCGCCGATCACATACGAACTGGACGGCCGGCAGTATGTAATGACAAGCAGCGGAGGAGTGCTCTTCGCCTGGGCATTGCCACAAGGAGCGGTTCAGGTTCAACGAGCGGGCCGATAGTCAGGCGAGGGTTACTGCGCCGCGGGGCTGACATCGAGCAGTTCTATTTCGAAGATTAGCGTTGCTCCGCCTGGAATCGAAGGGCGGCCCTGGTCCCCGTAGGCGAGATCGGAAGGACAGACCAAGGTTGCTTTGCCCCCGACCTTCATCTTCTGCATGCCTTCGGTCCAACACGGGATGACTCCGTTCAAAGGAAAGCTGGCGGGCTCGTTGCGGCGATAGGAGCTGTCGAACTCCGTGCCGTCGATCAGAGTGCCGCGGTAATTGACTTTCACAGTGTCAGCGGGTTTGGGAGATGCTCCGGTACCGGCAGTGATCTCCCGGTAGACAAGGCCGGATTCCGTCTTTGATGCACCAGGCTCGGCGGCGGCTTTATCGAGGTAAGACTTGGAGGCGGCTTTCTGCTTGTCCAGAGCGCGGGCGGAGCGAGTCTGCGTGAGCGGCTGGATTTTCGGACCAAACTCCTCTAAGTTGACGGCGGGCTTACCGGCGACGGCGTCCGACAGGGCACGTTGTATGATCGCGAGTTCATCGGGAGAGAGATCGAGCGGCGAGAGCGAGCGGGCAATGGAAAGGCCGATCGCGTAGATGGTTTTTTCTTCGTCTGTCATGTTGGCGGGCGTAGGGGCGGGTTTGGACGATACCGCAGGTTTGGCAGGCGCGGCGGTTTGGTGGTGGGTAGGAACCGGTTTAGGCTGACCTGTGCCGGCCTGAGCTAACAGCAAACAGGACGACGAAGCCAGCGCGAGCGCGAGAGGCAATAAACGCACTCGTTCAGGCTAACATCCGGGTCTCGCCATTACTCAGCCGCTTCGCTGATGAATCCCTCGATCTGCTCGGAGAGTAAGTCCAGTGGCAGTGTGCCGTCGCGGATCACCGCGTCGTTGTAGGCGCGCACGTCGAATTTGGGGCCAAGGCGTTTTTCAGCCGCGGTCCGGAGAGAGCGAATCCTCAACTGGCCCATTTTGTAGGAGAGAGCCTGAGCGGGCCAGGAGATGTAGCGATCGATTTCAGCGACCGATTCCTCGGGCGCGTGCGCGTGGAAGTATTGGAGCGCTTGTTCACGAGTCCAGCCAATCTGATGAATGCCGGTATCGACGACCAGACGGACGGCTCGAAAGCGCTCGCTCGATAATTCTCCGAAGCGGCTGTATGGATCCTCATAAAGGCCTAGCTGCGCGCCGAGCGATTCCGAGTAGAGCGCCCAACCCTCGACGTAAGCGCTATTGAAGTAGAACTTGCGGATATCGGGCAGGGTTTGCTGGGCTTGGGCCAGAGTGATCTGGAAGATATGGCCAGGAACAGCTTCATGCAGAACGAGCGACTCCTTGTCAAACTTCACCTGCTTCTCCGGTTGATAGGTATTCAGATTGAACCAGCCGGGCGTAGTGAAGTCGGGTGATGGAGGCTGAGCATTGGTGGCAGTAGCGGCTTCGCGATCGGCCGGGATCGGGCGGACACCATAGAGCAGCATCGGCAGATGATGGAATTGATTCGGCAGGTTGGGCTCGATGATCTTGGCGATGTTGCGGCAGTAGACGAGCATTTCGTCTTTCGAGCGAAAGTGTTGTTCGGGATCAGCCGCCATTTTCTGCTGAAATTCTTCCAATGAGCCTCTGAAGCCGGTCTCGGCAGCGACGGCCTGCATCTCGCCTTCGATGCGTTTCACTTCCTGCTCGCCGAGCGCGTGGATCTGGTCGGGGCTCATATCGGTTGTCGTGAGGCGGCGCACAAGGATGGCGTAATCTTCGCGGCCGTTCGGAATGGAACTCAGGCTGTCGGTGGGCCGAACATGCTGCGTGTATGTCGTGGCCATGTAGTCGTGGAGCTTATGCCAGGCGGGCAGAAATTGCTGGTTGTAAGCATCCGTTGCTTGGCTTAGTAAGCGCTGCTGCTCGGCTTGCGGGATGTTGGAAGGGAAATTACGGAATCCGTCGAGCAAGTGCGAATGAGCGGCGTCCTGATTCATCTGCGCCGTGAGCTGCTGGGTGACGAGATCCGCTACGATACGCGGTTGCATCATTTTAGTTGCGATTGCTTCGTTGAGGATCTCGATGTTCTGATCGACGTAGGCTGGGATCGCGCGAAGCCTGGCGATGATTTTTTCGTAGTCGTGAACGGTGCGGGCCGGCATACGATCCATCAAAATATAAACGCGATTGTGGAAGCCAAACAATTGGCCGACGGATAGCAGGTGAATCGACAAATCCCAGGCATCGAGCTCCGAGCGGAAATCGTATTGCACGATGCGCAGAGTCAAACGGTTTTGTCCCGAGAGACCGGAGGTGGAGAAGGCGGCGGCGGTTTTGAGCCGGTCTGCAAAGAATTGCCGATGCTCCGCGCGCGCGGCTTTCGACCAGTCTGTCCAGCGATCATCGTACTCGTGGCGACCAATGCTGGTGGCGAATTGCGGATCCTGACGCAGCATCTGCTCGAAGGTGTCTTTGAAGAAAGAGTCCACGGATTGCGCGGCGGATAGCTGAGCAAAGGCTAATAGGAAGAGCAGACCAGAGCGAGACATGAAGTCCAGAGTAGCGCGGGGCTTACGCTGAATGAACGCCTTGCAATTTCAGGACGTAAGCCTGGCGGGGCGGCAGCTTCCAGCGAAGTTCGGCGGGCAATTTGACGATAAGCTGTTTGCCTTGAGCGCGCGACTCGACCGGATCGCCGGTTTCGAGAAAGGTGATCTTGGCGTCTGGGGGTGCGGCAACACCTTTCAACGCGAATCCCGCCTCCGGCCAGCGCGGAAGGATGGCATAGATGGTGTCGCCTTTAGCCGTGAAGAAGGCTTCTACGCGGGCGTAACCGGCAGCGGGGTTATCGACCAGCTTGGTAATGTCGTACTCGGACATGAACTCGGATTGTTCGAGGTGCGGAACGGTTCCCTCGCTCCATTGCGCGGCACGATTCCAGGCGCGAGTGCCGTAGATCGCTTCGCCGTTGGGACGAAGCCAGTTGCCGATTTGCACCAGGCGCTCTTCCATGACGACAGGGATTTCGCCGTCCGCGCGCGGGCCGATATCGAGCAAGAGATTGCCGCCGCGGCTTACGATATCGATGAGCATCAGGATCAGCTGACGATCTGAGTGATAGTCGGCAAGCGTCTCGTTGCGGTTGTACCCATACGAATAGCCCATGCCACGGCTCTCTTCCCAAGCATGCCCGGCTTGCTGCATCCCTGACGTGTATTCAGTGGTGTAGTAGCCACCATGCTTGTGGCGCGTATCTTTGCCCCAGCGATCGTCGATGACAACGGAGTCGGCGACGGGCGACTCATTGAAGAGCCAGGCCAGGAGTTCGGTCGAATGCCATTCGGCGCTCGGAAGTTCCCACTCGCCGTCGGAGAAGATGATGGCGGGTTGGGAGTGATTTACAACGTCTTTGAATTGCGGGAAGAGGTGTTCCTTTACGAAGCGCTGTTTGTCTGAGAGCCATAGCGGGTTGTACCACTCGTAGAGCGAATAATAGATCCCCATGTGCAGCCCTTTGCGCCGTCCGGCTTCGGTGAGATCGAGCAGCAGATCGCGCTTCGGCCCAATATCCGCTGCGTTCCAGAGACGATTGTAAGCGCGATTCGCCTGTTCGTTGCGCCACAAGGTGAAGCCTTCGTGATGCTTGGAGGTGAGGGCGACGTAGCGCGCGCCGGATTGAACAAAGAGGTCGGCCCAATGGTCAGGATGGAAGAGCTCCGCGTGAAACATGGGCGCGAAGTTGAAGTATTGGAAATCCGGGCCATAAGTGCGCTTGTGGAAAGCCCAGGTTGCCGCGCCGTCTTCCTGAGGAGTTTTTGCTTTCATGCCATTGGTCAGGGAATGCCAGTACCATTCGGCGTAGGGTGTTTGATTTTTTGCATTCACGGGAGCGAAGGCCGGAACGGAGTAGACGCCCCAGTGAATGAAGATACCGAACTTCGCGTCGTTGTACCAGGCGGGCATGGGGCGGCTGTCGATAGAGGCCCAGGTTGCGTCGTAGTGTTTTGAACTGGCCTGTGCGGAGGCATTGGCAACGCTTCTGGCCGAGGCGCGCGCATTGAGCGCCAAGCCGGGCGGGATTGTGCCCATAAGTTTGAGGAGGTCGCGTCTACGCATGATGGTTTCCAGAGTATCGCGGCGGTGAAGCGGGGCGGAGGCTTACGGCTTGATCCAACTGCATGTTTGAAAAAACGAAGCCATTTACGTGTCGGCGAGGGACTGGAACGAGCTATTACGCACGGAGTCCGGTGGGCTGATATTCCTTAGCGTACGCTGCGAGGTGTTGCCGATAGACATCGGCCTCGGCGGAGTGCAGGAGCACGATGCATCCAGTTAAAGCGGCTCGGCCTCGCGGGTGAAGGGCCGAGACTCTGGCGCTGCGATCAGCGCTACTCGAATGTATCGCTGATCGATTTGATGATGCAATATCTCTTTGCAACGCGAGAATGCTCGGGAACTGAGCAGGCAGGAGTTTGTTGAAGAAGCGCTGGTTTGGGCAATTCACAGTAATACGATCTAATGTTGATTACTGTTAGACGTGAAAACCGATCCATCAGCGCTCAACCCTCCGACTACCAAAGCTGCCACAACCCGTGTCCTTTACGCGCTGCTGTTCCTATATGCCGGCATCGCGGGCACATACGAAGTCGTAAATTCGATCTCAACGATCATTGGTAACTTCAATCTTCGCAACCAGGTACAAGCGCCTTTTCAACTCTATGGGAATCTGATCGCCAGTCCGGCGGCGGCCGCCACGCATGCCGGTATTGCAAAGGGCGATACCGTGCTCGCTATCAACCGGTTGCCCTTTACCGGAATGGCGCTCTGGCAGCGCATTCGCTGGTACGCTCGACCGGGCGACACAATCAGTGTTGCCGCGCGCAAACAAAACGGGAGCACACTTACCGCGACGATTCCTCTCGAGGGCTATCCGAAAGGCTGGTCAGTGGAGGACCCGCCAGTCCGGACCACGCTGCCGGACCATATTTTTGTCCTGATGCTGGTGATCGTAATTCCGCCTTTCTGCCTGGCGCTGGGCGTGTGGGTCGCATTTGCCCGCCCGTTTGATCCCAACGCCTGGTTCATCCTGGTTCTTCTCACGTATCCGCAAGCGTTCAGCCCCGGGGCGTTTCGCTGGTGGATCCCGGCTTGGCTGGGCCTTCGACTTTTCTGGCACCTCGCGATTCAATTCCTAACGCCGGCCGCTTTATTTCTTCTCGGCTTGCTTTTTCCAGAGCGATCGCGTCTGGATAAGCGACTTCCTTGGCTGAAGTGGCTGGTTATCGTATTGACCGGCGTGATCGTGGTTGCTGGCTTCGTTTCGGAATACAACGTCTGGTATGACATTTCTCTGCTGCCGCGCGTCGACACCATCGACCGAGTCCTCAACCCTATCTTCGTGTGGTCCGGCATTTTCTACATTGCACTCTACTGGGTTCTGCTGCTCGACAAGTTGCGAACCGCCTCTTCTCCGGACGCGCGGCGCCGCCTTCAAGTGTTGCTGGCGGGCTCTGTTGTGGGCCTCGGCAGCATTCTTATCATCTTCGGATTATTGCCTTACTTGGGGATCGCCGATCCCAACGATATTCGGTGGCTCCTCTTCCTGGTGATGGTGCTGATGCTCTTCTTCCCGCTAACGCTCGCCTACGTCGTGATCGTCCAGCGCGCCATGGACGTTCGCATCCTGTTGCGCATGGGCAGCAAGTATTTGCTGGCCAGTACGACGGTGAAAGTCTTCCGGGTTGCGGGGATCGCGGCCCTTATCTGGTTTATCGCGATTCCTCTTTTCACTCACCGTCAGGGTCCGCTAAAAACTGCCTTCTTGAGCACAGTGCTCGTGCTTTTCGGCTTTCTATTCCTCAAGAAGAAATCGCCTACCGACCTTCTGCAGCAGTGGATTGATCGAAAATTCTTTCGGGAAGCGTATGACGCCGAAGTGATGCTGAGCCAGCTCGCCAAGACTGCGCAAACGATCTCAGAACCAGCGGAATTGATTCGGACGGTTTCGCACCGCATCTCTGATGTCCTGCATATCGACCAGCTCACGGTACTGCTGCACAGCAACGGCCGCTTCACACCTGCTTACGCTATCGGGCCGGAGCTTATCACGCCATTACGCATGCTCGACCGGGGCCGCTCATCGAAACCGCTCTTTGATAGCGCGAATGACGGCCGCACACTCGACCCGGAGTCACCCGAATTGCTGCTTCCATTGTCTGGACGTACACAATTGTTGGGCGCGATAGCGCTCGGTCCGAAACGTTCCGAAGCACCGTACACGTCTTCCGACCTGCGTCTGCTCGAATCGGTCGGCATACAGACGGGCCTCGGACTTGAACTCAGTGAAACGGCTGCGTCGCTGGCTGCCGCGGCAGTGGAACGCGCACACGCGGCGCGTGAAATGGAGATTGCGCGCGAAGTTCAGGAGCGACTGTTTCCGCAGCGTTTACCGGCGATCGAGGGCATCAGCCTTGCTGGATACTGCCGCACCGTATTTGGCGTCGGCGGCGACTACTATGACGCAATCGAAACCGGCGGGGGCCGTCTCGGGCTGGCGATCGGCGATGTTTCGGGCAAGGGCATCTCGGCTGCGCTCCTGATGGCGAGTTTGCGTTCCTGCCTTCGCACCATGACTCGCACGACTTCGGGTGAGCTCACGCAACTGATGACGGACATGAACCACCTGATCTATGAAGCCTCGGCCATGAATCGTTACGCCACGTTCTTTTTCGGCATATTCGACCCGGCCGCGAGCAGGTTCGATTACGTCAACGCCGGCCATAATCCGCCCGTGCTGCTCCGTAAATCGGCGAGCGACAGCTACCAGTGGCTTCGCCTCGATTGCGGCGGACCGGTGATCGGGCTCCTCCCGGAGGCATCCTATGAGCAAGGTTCTCTCCTGCTGAATCCGGGCGACGTGTTGCTCGCTTACACGGACGGCATAAGCGAGGCCATGAACTCCGCTGACGAAGAATGGGGCGAAGAAGCTATGATTTTGGCTGCTCAGCAAAGTTGTGACGGAACCGCCGAAGATATTGTCAAGGCGATTTTCGCCGCAGCCGACGTATTTGCCGGAGGCGCATCGCAGCACGACGACATGACCGTTCTGGTGATGACGCGTTTGTGCACTGCTTGAATGCTGAATGGGAACTGTTGAAGACGTTCCCTCTGGCCATCGACACAGTGCATTAATTTGCTCGTACGCGCCTGAGCCAATCCAGTATGTAAGGCGCAACATTGTTTTCGATCTTACGAAACTCGTCTTGCGTTAGCGGGAGTCTATGCCATCTTTCAAGAGCATCCTTCGGGAGGTTGTCTGGAGTGGCCGCATCGCTTCCGTAGAGAACTCGGTTTATACCGATCTGGCGAATTCGCTTGGCGATTAGGCCGGCTTTGTCCTCCCACATGCCAGGTATTGCTATACCACAAGCATCAAAGTAAACATTCTTCATCCGGGGATCTTTTCGTTCAATTGCTTCCACGAAAACGGATAGCGCTTTATCGACTGCCGGGTCATCATAACCTCCTCCACCGGCCAGGTGCGCGATCTGTACGGTCACATCTGGAGCCTCGGGCAGAAGTTGCTCCAGAAAAATGCGCGCTTCCGTTGCTCCATAGGGACGCTGCCGGTCAATATTCGCGTGCATGTGTACCGTGATTGCCATGCGCTGCTGATTCGCGGCACGGAACACCCGGCGCACTCGGGCTAGATGTTCAGGATTACCGACATCGACGTCAGAGTTGCCGAAGTGCAGCTTGAGTCCAGTGCGCAGGTTTGGGTCTTTCGCGCAGCGTGCGATCTCTTCGAGTGCATATGGCCTGAGCGGATTTACGCTGCAAAACCCAAGCAGCCGATCAGAGTACTTCGCAACTTGCGCGCTGGTCCAATCGTTCTCGGCCATGACGTGCGCGTACTCATTCGGAACCGGTGACTTGTTTGGATTCGAGAAGCTATATGCAACCGAGAGCACAATCGCGTCCCGGATTCCGGCGGCGTCGAGTTGCGCAATTAAAAGCCCTGCATCGATGCCCTTCGGTCCTGGAGAGGATCTCGCACCTGCTTCGGGGCTATATAAATGCTGGTGATAGTCGATGATCTCGGCGAACGAGATCGAGGAGGCGAGAATGCCAAACGTTGTGATGATCGCAAACCATTGTTTTATTGAGGAGCCATTCGACAAACGCGTTAACCCCCAGCTAGGTTACCGAATCAACGCGGTCACGTACTGACACCTGGAGCTTCGGGCCTGGTACGATACCGTGACGCTATGAAATGAGGTGCATAAACCTGCCGTAACTCTTGCCGGCAGTCACGCTGATCGGCTGCAGATCGAATCCTTCCTTTGCTCTTTCTAACATCTGGCGGGTAGCAACGACTTCTTGACTCAGTCGCGCCGGTGTTGCTATCACGCCCGTGATAATTCAGCTTCGGTTGCCAATCAAATATTTGTCGTAATAAGCGAATTCTGAAGCTCCTCGCTTGCTCGACAGGGCTGCCTCCGGATCAGTAGTCGAGATCTTGAGCGGTGGCGAGTTCCGATACGTGCGGCGCAGTGTGGGTTGATCTTCCGCTTTGGACGGAGACCTGCGGCGGCTCCGCAAAAACGTTCTCCCGCTCGACCTGTTCCACGTACTCGCGGACCGTGCGATTCACTTTGGCGACCTCCGCCAGTTGTTCGCGAGTGATCGCGCGGTCAGGACTGGCATCCGCGCGGATCTGCGTGCTGTCCACTGATAAATCGGCACCTACCAACAGCCCGACATTTAAACACTGCTGCACAATTCGTTCAAAGAGGTCGAGAAAGAGCGGTGACTCCCGAAAACGGCCGTGCCGATCCTTGGAGAATGTCGAGTGATGCGGGACCTCTTGCTCGAAGCCGAGTCAGTGAACCAGCGATAAGCGAGATGCATGCTAACGTCATCGACGAGGCGGCGCTCACTGGTGATTCCGTAAAGATGACCAATTAGGAGGATGCGCAACAGAACTTCTGGATCGACTGAAGGTCGACCCGTGTGTTTTTGATCAAGCTTGCGAGTGCTGCTGGTGGATTAACTTTCAGTTTGCCCACGATTCGCTTGGAACCGAGCGTTGGACTGACTCGTTTCGTATAGTATTGGTCAACGCGAAGCCGGCGAATCGAAACATCCTTAGTTAGCCTTGGCACCCGCACACGCGTATGGCTCTGATTGTTTTCTTCCGAGGTATCAATGTTGGAGGGCACAGGACCTTTCGCCCAAGTGTGTTCGCAAGAGAACTGGGCGCCTATGATGTCGTGAATGTCGGTGCTGCAGGCACTTTTGTTGTCCGAAAGCCTGGCACTCGCACAAAATTCCTTGCGGAATTGCGGCGAAAGCTGCCGTTTAAAGCGGAGCTCGCTTTTTGCGACGACCGGGATCTTTTTCGATTGGAAATGGAGAATCCGTTTGGACCTGAGCCACCGCGCCAGGATGTTGTTCAATTTGTGAGCATCCTATCGAAAACCAGTCGCCACAAGCTGCCGCTTCCCATTGCGCTCCCTAAAAGTGGCGAACCGTTTGTCCAGATTATGGGTTCGAAAGATCGACTTCTTTTTGGAGTGTACCGGCGTCACATGAGAACGATCGGCTACCTTGGCCAGATCGATAGACTCTTCGGCGTCTCGGCGACAACACGCAGTTGGGGCACGATACTTTCAGTGCTGCGGATTTTGAAAGCTACAAGCCAACAACCGACGGATACGGTAGCAGAAGCGGAAAAGGCAATCTCCCACGCGAACAGCCGCTCGAAGCACAAAGCTCCCCGATGAAAGAGCACAGGAGAGCCGAGTCTGAAGGAGTTTTTCAACAGCAAACTGGACCTGCCCCCTGGGGTGAGACAAGTAGTTAAGACACTGTTGACCGTTGGCTGAAAAACAATCGACCGGCAGGACAACTTCAACGCATACTCGGAAGCGGGGGGTTAAGCAGAGGCGGGCAAGGCGGGAGCGCAACCCGCCAAGTAATAGCCTACCGGAAACTCATCGAGACTATGAGCGGGGACGCTGGTCATACTGGCGTCCTCATCGGATGGATAGATTTCCCAATGCCTGTTAAAACTCATAGAGAAAGGCGCCGCGTACCGGCTTCCTTTTGTTGCGCGGCGAGATTGGCTTCGAACTCGGTTGGCGGCACATAGCCGAGCGCGGAATAAAGCCGCTTTCCGTTGTAGATTTTCTCCAGGAACTCGCGAATCGACCAGATGCGCCTCCTGCAGATCCCGGTATTCGCTGCGAAAAACCTCTTCGTACTTGAGCGTCTTCATAAACGATTCGCAGGCCGCGTTATCCCACGGATTGCTTTTGCGCGACATGCTCACGCCGATTCCGTTCTCTTTGAGCAAGTCCGTGTAGTCGCCTCTGGCATACTGCGAACCGCGATCGGAATGGTGAACCAGACCTGGCTGCACGCTGCGCCGCGACAATGCCATTTTCAGCGCTGCCAGCGTTAACGGGTCTTCCAAGGTCCGATCTAAAGCCCAGCCCATCACGCGTCGTGAGAAGGCATCGAGGACGACAGCTAAAAAGACGAACTCCTCGTGCAGCCGAATATATGTGATATCAGCCACCCAGAGCTGGTCCACGCCGGTCAGCACCATCGTGCGCGCCAGGTTTGGGTAAACCTTGCGGCCGTGATTGGAATCGGTCGTCGCTACGAACTTCCGCTTCCGGATGCACAGCAGATTGTCTTCCCGCAGAATGCGATAAACGCGTTTGGGATTCACCTTCCATCCACCGCGCCGCAGCTCGGCGGTGATTCTTGGGCGCCCGTAGCTCGGCCACTCTAAAGCAATCCGTTGGATCGCATCGCGCAAAATCCATATCCGCGTCCTGCCCCGACTCTGTGCTCTCATCCAAGCGGTACAAGCTGGCGCGGCTTATCCGTCCCAGTTGCACCATGCGCGCCACCGTAAGTCCCCGGCCGGCATTCATTTCTTCTTTGACCTTCCGGTAGACGGCGGATTTCCAGTCAACACCTGCAGCATCCCCTGTTCCTCGATGCGCTGCAAGCACCCCTTCCAAAAATCAATCTCCAGTGCTTGCTGACCGATCTTCCGTTCCAGCTCGGCAATCCGCCCTTCCGACCAGCGCTGCTTGGCCATTTGCCGGGGAATACGTTGCCTGGCGCTTCCCGGAATTCGCGCCGCCAACGGTGCAGCACGTTCGGATTGACTTCCACGCCTCGCGCTACTCCGCGATTGATACACCTTGCCCCAGCCGCCGTACGGCGGCAATTTGAACTCTTTCGTAAACTGCCTGCGAGACAATCCCATTGACTCAATTCTCCATTTGCTGAATTTTGAGTCTTAACCGTTTGTCTCAAATTTGGGGGCAAGTCCAAACCTTGACCCAGTAATGCCACGGTTGAGCTTTCCTTGAACGCACCGGATACCGAAGAAAAATTCGGTATCTTGTCACAAGCATCTTGTTGAAGGGCAAGCGAGGCTCCGAGCAGTACCACTCGATGAACTCGCGAATGGCGTGATCATACGACCGTTGCGAGCTTAAAAATGGCAGACTGTTCATGACTGCTGACTTGGACTGTTCGAGACCGGCGGTTTCAGTATGGATTTGGGGTGCGTTTGCGTTCTTTGCTATCCAGCAGTGTTTCGTCTTCCAAGATCTCTCGGGCTCGGGCTTTGGCCGCACCCTGTGGCGTTAGCACTAAGCCGCTGGCGCGGCGGACGCCTGCGCGTGACGTCACTTCGATGCTGGTCTGCGAACGAGCTTGCGCGCTGATGCGATTCGTCCTACCGTCTAATCGCGGCGTGCTCCAATCGCTTCAGTTCTTAAGACGCAACGGCAAGATCTGAAATCCCAACAGGCATGTAAGTGGCCGCGTCCGCCGCAAACGCCAGCGTCTCACTGCAAACGGCTCAATCTAGACTGATCCGACGATCAACCTCATACCACCACCGCAGCTTCTCGCGCCGAATCACTCCAGATTGTCCTAGCGGGCTACGGCCCACGAAACCTCATGAAAATGACTAAGAGGGCATCTCTGGACTTCGCCGCTCAAGGAGTGATCCAGGCTTAGAGCTACGATTGCAGCTGGCCAGAGCGGCGAGATTGAGGACTCAATGGAGAAGTTGAAGCCGTCAGATTGTCTGATCCGGAGCGTGCGTGTTGAGCGAATAAATGGGCATTGCCTTCGCTCGCTGGGAGTCGTGATAGCCCGCGACCTTGGTTAACGTACTTGGGTTAACGTACTTGCGGCGCGCTCTCCGCTCCCGCCAGGAGGAAGCGTTATGTCGTACAAAATAGCCGGGATTGATGTTCATAAAAAGATGTTGGCCGTAGTGGTGGCCGATGTGCACGTCGAAGGCGAGTACCAGTTTGAACGACGCCATTTTGGCAGCACCCCCGAGCAGCTGCCTTTATTGGCGGACTGGCTGCTGGAACAGATGGTGGAAGAAGCGGTGATGGAATCCACGGCTCAATATTGGAAACCGGTTTGGGGAGCACTGGAGCGGTACTGGAAGCCGAGATGCCAGAAGGTGGAAGGTGCCGGCCCTCTTTCGGGAACGTTGCATCTGGCTCAGGCGCAATCTAATCGCGGGCGGCGGGGACGAAAGAGAGATTTCCCGGACGCCGAACGACTGGTGAAACGGCTGGTGGCCCACGAACTGGTTCTCAGCTTCGTGCCGGATGTCGAGCAGCGCCTTTGGCGCACGGTGATGCGTGGAAAGCATCAGTTTAGGCGCAATCATGTACGGTTGCAAAACCAATTAGAGGCTCTGCTGGAAGAAGCGCATATTAAGTTGTCCAGCCTAGTCTCAGATCTGCTGGGAGCGAGCGCCCGACGCATGCTGCAGGCGTTGGCGGACGGGGAAACCGACCCCGCGGCTCTGGCTGCGTTGGCCGATACACGCTTGCGTGCTACGCCAGCACAGTTGCGTGACGCGCTCGGCGCGTGCAGCGAGTTGAATCCTGTCTACCGCCGGCTGTTGAAGATGGCGTTAAAGGAATTGCAACTGATCGACGAGCAGATCGGGCAAATGGACCAGGAAATGGCGAGTCTGCTCAAGCAGCATCAGGACGCAGTACAGCGGCTATCGGAGGTGCCCGGCCTGGGTCCGGATTCTGCCCAGCAGATCATCGCCGAAGTAGGTGCCACGGCGGCGACTTTTGCTTCGCCTAAGAATCTCTCCTCATGGGTGGGCGCGTGTCCTGGAGAGGAAGAGAGCGCGGGGATGAATAAGAGCACCCGCTGCCCCAGGGCTAACCGTCACATGCGACGGATCCTCAACCAGGCGGCTAACGCCGCGCTTAAGCAAAAAGGAAGCATCTTCGAGGTTGTGTATCGTCGACTGGTACCGCGCCTAGGACATGGCCAAACCATCGGAGCAATTACGCATCGGCTCTGTCGATTGATTTGGATCATTCTGCACCAGGGGGTCAGTTACCAGGAACGAGGGCCGGCGGTAAGCAAGAAATCGAAGCAACGTCGCACGACAAGAGTAATCGGGCGTAGGACATTTGGATCCAGCCGCGCGTACCAAGCAAGCTTTTCGGCATCCACGCGATCGCTCTTTCGGTCATTGCGACAGATGGCGTGCAGCTCTCGAACGTTCGCCACAATGACTTCGTGGCCATATCCACGAAGTTGTTCGTTGATCCAGATCGAATGCGTACCGTTCTCAATAGCAATCCGGACCGAGTCAATATCTGCAAAATGCTTCGCCAGAGCTCCTGCTGTCGTTCGGAAACGACCTTCTTCGATCACATCGCCAGTATCATTCAACGTGCAGTAATGGCTCCATTGGTCGCCGATGTCAATGCCGATCGTCACCTGACTGGTAATCTTCTTTGTCTTCTTCAATGAGCTTTGTTTGGTCTTCATACGCCTGAGTTTCCCTCCAGGCGAACTTTCTCATCCTATTTGTCGTTCTTAATCCGTCCGACTACAAAAACGATGATGTCATCACCGGCTCGGCCCGACGATGCTAATACCGTATAGAGTGTGATGCGCGAGTGCGAACAATGTTCGCTTGTTCCGGCCGCCGAAGACAAGTTGCAGTGGGCGCTCCGGAACCTCGATAAGACCGATCTGCTGGCCGCGTGAGTTGTAAACAAAGATCTGGCCGTTGGCTACATAGACGTTCCCGCCCGCATCGACGGCCACACTTTCACCTCCCCGGTTTACGAACGGCCGTAGGTTCTTGAGTGTGCCGTCCGGACTGATCTGGGCCCTATATGTGACGTCCTCTGAAGAACTGCTTACATAAACGCCGTCGCTTACGCGCGCCCGCAGGAATCCATAGGTGTCCAGATTGTCTGAGAAACGCCAGCCGGCCGTAGTGTCCGGAGGACCTTGTCTCCACACCCGCACGGCAGGTAGAAACACTCTTCCGTCGAGCGACACAAACTCCTTGTGCTTCGGTGTGCTCACATCTTCGGCGAACATCTGGGGCAATGTCTTGTACTGGAGCGTCTCGAGCTCGAGCTGATCGCGAAACTCGCCATTGTTCCAGTAGTTCACGGGCAGCAAGGCGACGCAATCCGGGCGGGGCTTTGCCGGTTCCGAAGTTAGCAGTGTGATCTCGTTCTTCGGTGATCCTGGCCGGAAGGAATACACCGTTCCGTCCGCACCTGCTGAAGAGACAACGATCAGATTGCCGGTTTCATCGATACCCAGGTTGACCGGGTCCAGCGGGCTGTCGCGCTCGATGGTGAGGCCCTCGGCTTCAGACCATCCATAGATACGCTGCTGGTGCCGGTCGACGAAATACAGCTTGCCGTTCGGATCAACCGCTGCTCCGGCGATTGAGAAGAAGCCCGTTTCCAGTTGCTTCGCGGAGCCCAATCCTGCATGGCGCGTGGCAGGCTTCGTGTTGTCGTCGACGTCGTTTTTGTCCACGTCCAGGGCGGCAAACTCGCGCTCGCGTAGTTGCAGATGATGCGTAACGTCCTCTATCGCGTTTTCATAGGGATACTTGCTGACGCGGAGATAGGTGCCGCAACCGTTTTCATCGCAAGTCGAAAAACCGCTCTCCGCATTCACGTGCACGTTGCGGAGATGAATGCCGGTGGACTGATAGAGACGCACCGCCGCAGGGTATGGCACGCGTGAACGCGTGACACGGTAGGCGTGGTAGTTGGCGATCACGATGTTTTTGGAGTAGCTAAGCTCGAGAGACAACGATTCGCCGCTCTCACCGGCCTCCTCTTCGGTCTGGGGCGCGTTGAGGTCCCAGTTTTCGGCATGATCGAACTTGATCTCGTTGCGCACGTGATGCTCGGCCGAGAGCTCATATACGTGCCCCGGAGTTTTCGTGTCGGAAACATAGAGGCCGGCCTGCGCGAAGGTATCCGGAGTCCATATATCGGCAAATGTACCGCCACCATGGGTCACCCAGAGGCTGGGGTACTGACCATCCCATCTCTTGTGCAGATCGGGGTCAGCGGTTTGGTTGTTGTTGTACGGATTCGTACCGCTGCCATGTCCGCCCAGAAATCGCACGTCGTCGATCAATGAGTTTTCCGTCGCTGACCAAAGGACACCAACTGCGCGCGAGTTCACTCCACCGGTAGATACTCCGAATCCGCTAAGAATATTGGTTCCGCCCTGCGGGGCGAAGATGACTGGCTTGGGCGTGCCGATCCCCTGAAATCCCGGCGTTCCGTCCAGCACATCAAATTGCGTCAGTGTCGGATGCAATCCGATGAAAACAGTGTCCGGCTTGAGCGCGAGAGTGTCGCGCACAACGTAGTGGCCACTTGGGAAGTACAGCACGCGATGGGTTTCGATGGCTTTCTGGATGGCAGCTGTATCGTCAGTTTTGCCATCTCCGATGACAGCTAGCGTGTGCACATTCACCCACTCATCCGAGCCGGGCAGCTGGCGGATCGCGGGTTGTAATGCCGGCGGCATGCTCCGCAATGCGCTGGCCTCATAGCGCATACCGATCTCGCCCATCGAACCGAGCGCTGGAACAATGAGGCCGTAGTTGAACTCACGTATCTGGTAAATGGAGCCCTTGCCCGCCACCTTCTTCCCGCTCTCGCGCAGGATGCCAAAGGTAGGCACATTCTGCAGCACGGCGTTTGCGAACCCGATCTCGGTCAGCGGACTTTTCTCGTTGCTGATGATCACAGCGGCCTTCGAAATGTTTTCAAAGCGGCAATCTTTAACCCAGAGCTGGTCCGAGTAGAGAGGATCGATATCGATGCCGATCGCTACATTCCGAAAGGAGTCTCGTACAAGCGTAAGACCAGCCTCGTGCTCGCGTATCGCCGATTCTTTCTGACCTTCGAATGTGGAATCGAGCAAAGTGAATTGCCAGGCAGGCGATGTCTTCTCGCTGAGAATGGCGTAGCGCCCTCCGTAAAAGTGCAGATCTTCGGCTTCGTTGCCCACCTGATAGAGCGCAGCCAGACCGGAGCCGATATGGAAATCCATGTGCGTGAGAAAGGCGTGCTGAGCAACGTGGAAGCGGATCGCGACGGCGGCGGCATTGCCATCGCCGATCTCGAAATCGATGTTGCTCATAGCTGAATAAAACGTTCCGGAGTTGGCATCCGGTATGTCCGGGTTGGGCGGCACGGCGCCTTGCGGGGGAACGGGCACCTGCCCCGGTTTTCCGCCGGTGAACATCACCATGACACCCAGGCCTTTTTGAAAACCAGGCGTGTTGTCGGGAAGGACAAACACGGGACGCCTCGGGCCGATGCCGAACAAACGTATACCTGGCCAGACAAACACCGTCTGCGCGAAGGTATAACGCCCGGAAGGTACAAAGACGATGCCCTCACGCGTGTTGCTCGCGGCAGCCTTGTCAATGGCGGCCTGAACGGCTGGTCCATCATTACCGGAGACCACTATCGCCTGGGGATCGTCGGGCTGTGTAGTGAAGACAGAAGCAGCGGACGCAGAAAGGGCAATGCAAAGCAAACAGAGAAGTCTCATGAGCAATTCAGTTGTATCAGTACTGGAGGGCTGAGCGCGTCCGCGGGTTGCGAGCTAGGCGCAGATTTTCGGCGACTCGGAATTAGCCTGATAGGTCCCGAAAGTCCGTTTGTCGGAAGAATCATCCCCAGATAAACGCTATGACTCAAGGTCGAAAATGCAATCTGGAGTGACCCGGCGCAGGAAGGCTGAGTCGCGGCGGCAGGTTGACCGCCGGGTCACTTCGGATAGAGTTGTAACGTTAGTCGCTCCTCATGTCAATACCGTTTGAAAATTCCCCATTATTCCGGTCGAAAAATCCCCCACCTTCCTGAGACTACGGTTTACGGTTTCAGCCGGTTGATTGGAAGGAAACGGGCTGGTGAAGCGGAGGCGGGCAATGCAGGAGTGCAACCCGCTAAAGAATAGCTGGCCGCAAACTCATCAAGACGATGGGCCGGGAGGCGGAGCTGGAGACAGCTTCGCCTTTGGCTTGAGGCCTGGATCAAATCGGATTGGTAGATTTGCCGATGCCTAAAAAAACTCATGACGAATGGGTTCCGTTTGCCGCGATCGTTCGGGGCGACAGCCGGGGAATCGGCCTGCTGCTGTTCGGGCAAAGGAATCAAGCCCGCTTTGCGGCGCTCTTTGAGCCGGTAACTCTCACCACGAATGTTCACTGTGGTGGAATGGTGCAGCAAACGGTCGAGGATGGCCGTTGCGATGATCGGGTCGCCGAAGATCGTACCCCATTCGCCGTAGCTTTGTTTGAAGTGAGTATGATGCTGCCCCTTTCATAGCGGGCGCTGACGAGCTGAAAGAAGATCGTCGCGCCCAGCTCATCCAGCGGCAGATAGCCCATCTCATCGATGATCAGCACCTTCGGAGCCAGATAGATGCGTAGTCGCCCTTCAAGCCGGCCTTCGCGGTAAGCGCGCCCGAGATCGGTAACCAGATCGTGCGCGGTCATAAAGTACGCAGCCTGACCGGACTGGATCGCCGTTTCAGCCAGCGCTACTGCCAAATGAGTCTTCCCCACACTTGGCGGGGCCCAGCAAGGCCACGTTGGACGCTTCATGTACGAACCTTACCGTTCGCAGTTCGCGAAGCTGGCGCTCATCGATCGATGGCTGGAAGCAAAATCGAACTGATCGAATGTTTTCACGTACGGCAGGTGAGCCAGTTGCAGCCTCGTTTTCAGGTAGCGCTGCTTTCGCGCGTCCACTTCCGCGCTCATGGCCTCGAGCAGAAAATCGGCATAGGGCGGCTCTTTCTTCGAAGCCGATTCCAGCAGATCTTCCAGACGAGCATCGATGGCTGTCAGGTTCAACGGCATGGCTAACTGATCCTCATCCCAGCGGACCAGCACTTGTCGTATGTTGTGCCATGAATCCGCTGGTTCGCCACCTCCGCCACCCGTCGGCGCAGTTCGGCGTTGAGATCCGCAAGATTGCCCGGCTCGCGTCCCTGCAACCCGCACAGGAAGTTTCGCCGCACATACTTCACCCCCGATTCCACTTTGCCTTTGGTCTGCGCCCGGTAAGGGCGGCATAGCCACGGCGTGAACCCCCAGTAGCGCGCGAAGTCGAGGAAGACCGCGTTCCAAACGATCTCACCGCGTCCATTCGTGCCGGTCCAGATGGTGCGCATCCGGTCGTACAGAATCTCCTCCGGCACTGCGCCCCACTCGTTGAATGCCGTTTCGTGCATACGCAGCAGCCTTCCCAGCTTCTGGTCGGTGGCGGCTGCGGCGATCATTCTGCGGCTGCAACCCAGCGTGATGGTGAAGCCCCACAACATATCCTCGTCGCCGTTTTCCGCAATCGATCCGAGATGGCCCCAGTCAACCTGCGCCTCCTTGCCTGGCGCGTTTCGAATCTGCGCACAGCCACCGATACCGCCTCTTTCCGTTGTGGCCGCAGCCAGTCCGTCACAATCGTGTAGCCGCCGGTGAAGTTGCGCTCCCGAAGCTCGCGCAACAGCACCCGTGGGTTCCAGACACCCGCCTGCAGCCGTTCCTTCAGATACGGCTTGAATAGTTCCAGTTTGCTTATCGCCGCCGGTCTCTGCCCATAAACTGGCCTACCGGCCGGCTTCAACAAATATTTGCCGATCGTCTTGCGGTCATAGCCTGTCAGCCGGCTGATGGCACGAATGCTCAGTCCTTCCCGTTTGAGTTCATTGATCTCTTCCACCTCTTTTCCCCTGAACAGATTCAGCCCTCCTCTGTTTTCAGAGTCGGGCGGTTTATCGCCTCAACGGGTGGAGGATTTTTCAACCGGCACTATGGGATTTTTGCACCGGCGCTGACACTCATTTGCTTGTCGTTCGCTCATAGTCGGTGCACGACCATCCTGGGCTGCTTGCATTGCACAGGCAGCATTCACGACAATCCAATGACGTTTCCGTGAGAAGAGCAGCCACAATCGACGATGCGTGATCACGACCTTGCGACCAGTTTTCGCCATTCGCGAAAACGTGGCCGTGCCTGATACGCAAACGCCATGCGCGCGCGGCCGCTTTCTTTCTGGTTTCAGCGCTGATGGTGTAACCACACACGCGCTAGACAGACAACTTCAGCGTACTGCCGGTCGAGAGCGTTATAGGCTGATTCAGCACACACTCGACCAGTTGCGGACCTTGCTTCGACTCGTGCTCGATCACTTTGCCGTCCACGGTTAGATAGCTCTTGTTGCGGGTGGAAACGCCAAGAGCGAAAGAACCAACCGGCAACTTGCCTTCTATGACAGAGAGTTCGACATCGCTGGCTTTAGGCAAGCGCACAAACGTGAATGTTCCCCAGCCGAGGCCAGTGAACCAGAGAGAAACAAAGCGCGCCGGCTTCCAGCGCGGATTCAACACGATCTCTTTTTTCGCAGCGTTGTACGCAAAGCCGTTCAAGACTACGGCGCTCGACCACGCCGACATTGCACGCGCGTAGTGATGGCCGCACTCTGGCTCGTCCCATGGATTTCTGCGCTCGCCGTCATAGCGCCGGCGCACGTTCTCAATCACTTCTAACCCTTCGCGGAGCATTCCCCAAGCCAGGAATTGCGCACCGACCAGATACTCCATGCCAGTCCACGCTTCCTGGAAATAGGGGAACGGGATTCTAGGCCGGGTGCCTTTGCCGTAGTCGCATACTAATATCGCCGACTCATCGTTCAATGCGTACACGCGCTGTACCGAGTCATGGTCGAATAGATTTTTGCGGTAGTTGTACTTGTAAATGGCGCGCAGTGTCTTTTGAATATGGTCCGGATCGAGTAGCGGCCCTAAGCCCGCAATGTCCGCCAGATATTGCCCGATCAATTGATCGGCCAGACAACCATCACCGAGTTGAAACTCCGGCGTCTCGGGATGATCGGCGCCCATATCACCCATGGTCGACTTGGCGATCTGATCGCGCGACATGCTCCGCACTTGCTGTATGTAGTATTCGCCGTTGAACAAATTTGCCTCGATCCATCGACGACCTTTGTCGTAGAGATCGCGGTAAGTTGCGCCCGATTCTTGATCTTCGACCACGCGCGCCATCTCTTCGGCGGCGCGCAGCGCGCCCAGATAGTAGATGCCGCAGAGTGGATTGGGGCCATAAAACTCGACGTCATACGTGTTGTGCTGCACGCCGTCGAGCACGCCTCTGCGGCTTGCATCCCAACCACCCGGAATCCACGCATAGGAGAGCCCGAGCTTCACCTTGGGCCAATACTCGCGCATCCAATCTGTATCGCCCGACAGTTTCCAATCGAGATACATTTTGATGATCTGCCCCATCTGCCCGTCGGCCGCCGCAAATCCAAAACGCTCTTTGCCATCCGGCAGTAGTTGACGAAAGCGCATCCCGCCTTGTTCATCCTGCGAATAACCGAAGGCCGCGTTGCGCAATGAATGCGCCATCTGCGGAAACAGATAATGCGTGGTGGTTTCATAGTTCCACACGTGGAGGCAATTGCCGAAGCAGCAGCCACGATGATCATTGCAGCCTTCAAAGCCGTGGAACTCGCCGTCGGCTGTGCGGAATACAGTCTGGGTGACCAACGTCGATGCGTTCGCCCCGGCCGCATCGCGAACTGGCGCGGGCAAGGTGCTCTCCCGCATCGCGGTCACATAACGCATCGTGCGTTTCTCTAAGCCGGGCAGTTTGCCTGCCAACGCGTCCGCTGCTAACCAGGCGTCCTGAAAACGTGTGCAGTAGTAGTTGCCGATATTGGTATTCTCGAAGCCCTTCGGCGCATCCCATCCGGACCAGGCGGGGGTGCGATAGGGGAAATGCCAGGCAAGAATGAACGTGTAGTCCGCGCTCGCATGCGCCGCAATCTCGCGCTGTAGGCAGATCGATGCAGTCGGCTTGCGGTCCTCTGCTTCGGGTCCTAATTCTCCGTCGCTGCTGAAGTCATCCCAGAACAGCATTGGACTCGCCCACCACTTCGCCGCCGGCCAGCCACGCAGATACGAGAGCTTGCCACCTTTAGTCAGTACACATAAAGCAAACGATCCACTCTCGGGGTCAGTGGACGCGATGCCTTCATTCGTCATGAAAATGCCCTTGAGACCGTTTGCGCCGATGCGGTATTCATTGTTGCGCCCGTCGGAGTTACGCTGCACCGTAAGCGGATGCGAAGGGCCAACCGGGTTGTCGAGCGTGAAAGCAATGGATACGGTTACCGGATGCGCGGCCGTGTTGCGGACGCGATAACGAAGCACTATGGCGGGATAGCCGGAACTGTCGGCGTCCAGCGGAATGAAGGGACTGAAGGCTTCGAGCGAAAGTTTCACGGGAAGGCGTGCGTCATGGAAGTCGATGGTGGCGAGCGGGAATTCGCCCGTGAAGCTTGCCCCTTCGAGACGGCTCAAACCGGGAGCATTAGTAGATCCTAATCCGTCATCGCCCCCATAGGGCGGCATCAGGCGCGCTTCGAGCACATGCGCAATCGGTTTGTCGTTGCCCTGTTTCACCCATAGCGAAGGAAACACATATTGCGGCGCTCTGCCTTTGTCGGGGCGATTGTAGATCTCCCAATCACGCAATTGCCCTCGGCCACCCAGGCTGATGCTGCCGGTGCCGATGCCCCCCAGGGGAAAGGCAAGCATTTCCAGTTGCCGCCCGCTAAACGTGCGTGGGTATGTAATCGGGCCTTCCTTTGAATAGAGCTTCGATACCGAAGCGGCAGTCTCTTTGTCTTGCGTGCGAGCGGTTGAGTTCTCGCTTTCTACTGCAGTGCTCGAGACTGCACCCAACGCCAACGACTGCAAAAATCCGCGACGTTTCATGCTTAACCAGTGACCGGGTCCAGTCGGTGCTGTGGTTGAGGAGGAGAGGGTCGAAAGCACTTCATGTTGGATATGGCTACAACGCCAGGCAGCGCAGAGAGTTCTTGCTCCACCGATCCTTGCAGAGCTGACGGTTCGGCAATGGCGCGCACATTCAACAACAGCTCATGCTGCCGTTCGGCCGAGGCGTGGAGAATGCCTTCAATGGATGGCGTGCCGCCGTTGCGAATGACCGAAGCCTTAACGTAACCCGCCGCGCAGTCCGACATAAGTTTCAGATGCACAAGACGGATGTTACTGTCTGAAAAGACCTCATCCAATCGCTCGAGCAGCGGGCCGACTACTGAGGCCGGCGTCTGCGGATTCTCCAAAGTCACGTGAGCTTTGCAATTGAGCCATACCAACGTGGCTTCGGCTCGTGCATATCGTTCATAGTCGATCTCGAGAACCTTGCTGCCAGATGGAAGCTTGGCATCGAGCACCTCATCAAGCCATGCCGCGACACCTTCGCCGGTCAGCGGGCTCATATAACGGACGGGACAATCTGGGATAACTGGAAAGCTACTGTACAAATCGGTTCGCGTGAAGGAGGCCAGATCCGCCTCTGCCAGCTGCTTATGGAAGAGAAACGCCACGTCCGAGTTCGGCCCGCTCAAGCATTCCTCCGCGCGCATGGGATCAAGCAGAACTGTATAAGGAGCAAGCTCATAGTCCTGCCGGTAATACAGCCGTAGCGGCTGCAGAGTGGTGGCCGAGATGTCGGTACAACTGCCGACGGCCTCGGCAAAGATGACGTCGGGATGGAAATCGGTCAAACGCTCGGCGGCATCAATCAGGTCGGAAAAGCGGCAACAAAAGCAGCCGCCCGTGACTTGGTCGGCCGCAAAGCCATTGCGTCTTACCAACTCCGTATCGACGAGATCGGCGCCTTGGTCGTTCAAAATCACTGCCGCGCGTAAACCACGTGCTGATAAAAGGCGCGAGGCCGTGAGAATAAGCGTCGTCTTGCCGGCTCCGAGAAATCCGCCGAGCAAGGCCAACAAGGGCTTGTTGCTCATCCGAAGCAGGTCCTGGTACCCAAAAAATGGTGCTCAATCGATTTTGTTTCCATAGATCGCGGGTGGTCGCGAAGCGTTGACTTACCATTCAGATTACCTTCGACAAATGGTCTTTTCGAAGGTAATCCGTCAACGTTTACCGCATTTGAATCGGGAGCTGGATCAAATGCATGGTATGAATTGCTTCCGGATGCACGTTTCCCGGTCGCCACACGGCAGGGCTATTCACCCGAAGACCACGCGACTCTGAACTCCGGGTACAGAGTTAAGCCACCACACACATAAAGCGTCTGCCCGGTGATGTACGACGCCTCATCTGAGGCAAGGAACACGAACGCTGCGGCCATTTCCTCTGACGTACCGGCGCGTCCCATGGGGATATGGCTTTCAACTTCAGCCCGTGCCTTGGGATCATCTATCCAGGCACGGTTGATGGGTGAAACGGTTGCACCAGGGGCCACTGAGTTGACCCTAATTCCGCGATCTGCATACTCGAGTGCGAGCGTCTTCGTCAGATTTCCCAACCCACCCTTGCTGATCGAGTAAGGTAAGTACTTCGGTTTCGGGATGATCTGGTGGACGCTCGAATTGTTTACGATTACTCCCCCTTTACCTTGCGCGAGAAAATGCCGGATCGCTTCACGAGAACAAAGGAAGGCACCCCGCAGATTGACTCCAACGATACGATCGAAGTCCGCTGTCTTGATCTCATGACTTGGGGTTGGCATCTGAATACCCGCGTTGTTGATCAGGATGTCTATGGAGCCGAAAGCTTTAATTGTCTGGTCGAAGACCTTCTTGACTTGCACTTCATCCGAAACGTCACCACCTACTACGACCGCGCGATTCTTGCGTCCGGCTACATTAGCCCCCGCGCTTTCCACTTTCTGTTTAATCACTTCGGCGTTGCTTGCATTTGAAAAATAGTTGACCGCGACGTTAGCGCCTTCCTGCCCGAAGCGAATGGCGATCGCCTCTCCAATTCCCGACGAGGCGCCAGTTACAAGCGCATTCCTTCCGATAAGTTTTGGCATAGTCCGACACAGTCTATCAATGTGCTGCACACGGCGCATCTGCGGCGACGAGTTGCGAGAGGAGTTTGTTGACTGATGGGATAATCCTTGCACAGGCGAAAAGCTCTTCAATGCCTGGGCTGGATGTTAGGCTGCATGCAGGTAAAAACGGACTGGACTTCTGTATTCTCCAGTGATGGAAGGAGCAGGAACGCATGGGCACGAAGCTTAGCAGACACCGCCTACGTGAGGTCTATCGGCAGCAGGGCTTTTTGTTCCCGTTGCCGGCACTCTCCAATTCCGAAACCTCAATCCTCCGGACGCAATTGGAAGGGCTGGAAGCGCAGCACGGCGGAAAGCTGCCGCCGCATATCAACCGAAAGCCGCATCTGCTCTTAACAAGCTGATTCAGCACCCCAGGATTCTGGACGCGGTGGAACAGATCCTCGGGCCCGATATTCTGTGTTGGGGGTCTGGGTTCTTCATCAAGAATCCGCACGATAAAGCGCGTGTCACCTGGCATCAGGATTTAACCTATTGGGGACTGTCGTCGCCCGACATTACGACCGCTTGGATCGCGTTGACGCCGAGCACCACTGCGAACGGATGTATGCGCGTTGTGCCCGGGACACATAGGTTGCAGCAACTTCCCCACCAAAATACGTTTGCGCCGGATAATCTCTTGAGCCGCTGCCACGGTAACACCCCCGCGAATAGATAAAACACGCCGACCGAGAATCGAGCCGCGACAAAGAGGTCTCGATATGTCCGGCTGAACCCCTGCACGTCAAAGTGAATTGACCGCATTGAGCCAAGAAGCGCATCAACTCCCCATGTGGGATCAGACTGGCGAAAACCAAGTGTATGTCCGACAGCAAAAAGCAGAGGAAGAACAGCTGCGATTCGATAAAACAGAGAAGCCTTCATGTCTTGCCTCCAAAGATAATGGCGGCTGCCCGCCCCGCATGTGCAACTTAGCAGGAATTCTCCTTCTTGATAAAACGGCCAAGGTTTCTATAGCCACCTCGTCTTCCACAACTAATGTGAAGCTGACTACGTCAGCGGTAATTGTTGTAAACGGGCAATAGGGCTCAGGACCCCGAGGTGTTCTGGTCCGGATTCTGTCGTATCACCCGCCCACCGGAAGCTAACAGTTCCCGCAGTTCCGAACCGCTCACGAATCGCCAGTTTACCTTCGACAATTCCCCGAATCGAAGGTAAACAGCGGAGGATTGGAGCCACTTCCGACTCCTTGGTCTGAAGGTGCGGCCTCCACAAACAAAAGAGGATCACTCGGATTGCTGTTCGGCCGGCTGCTAATCGCTCTCGTTCTCAAGCGCTCTGACCTTATCAATCGCGCCGACGTTCCAGTTCTCTGATTAAGTGAAAACGCTCCGCAAGATTGCCGTGGTAGGCCAACTTGCAACTGAGCACTTGCTGGCGGATCCGTGGATGTGTTCGCCCATGCATCCCCGTCGGACGAAGACCAGAGGTACTAAACGCGTTGACTCCTTCTCCCAACCGTACCTTGGTTTAAGCGTGCGTCGTAAGATTCTCTCTGCTGTGGACTCGCGTTGGCTATCGTAACCCAGACAGAGAAAAATCGGCGCCGGAAGGGATGCCCCAGGAATATGATTCTCGCCACTCGTTGATCGCAATTTGGGCAACGAAACCAAAGTCGGCGGCCACCGTAGTTGCACGCCGTCGTGTCCAACTGGATGGATTGCAGCGGGTACCGACTGAGCTCTTCACTCAGCCGTTTGTATTTTATGCAGAGGAGGCGATCCCCAATCCAAAGCGCGGCAATCGCGACCGCCTCGCCGTTGCTCCGCCAGGTGATGTACCAGGGACCAGTGCCAGGCTCGAGACCACGAAGCGAGCCGATCGACAGTGAGCAATGCTGGAGCTCTTCGACCGTCCATTTCCTCTGGCGCGAACAATGCCTTCCGCTTCCTTGACCGCCCATCCCTCTTTATGGTCTCGTTCGTTGGAGGAGTATCCCGAAATGATCAAGCAAAATGGGTTGTGGCTAAAGCGTTGGATGGTGCTTTAGTGTCACGCCGGTGTCACCTCACAGGGATTCTTGGTGTGACGACATGTAACACTGCCGTTCTAAGTTTATGAAAGCAAATGGAAGGTAACGTAGCACAATCTGGCGGAACAAGCAGCAGCAGGTTCGACCTCCGTCGCCCCCTACCACAGAATCAACGATGCCTCGGAACGCTTACGCAACCGCAACTGCAGCAGGTTGAGTGTACTCCGCCGATAAACTAGGCGACCGAACCGGAGCACCTTATCAGAGCTTCGATGTGCAAGCCAATAGCTTCTGCAATCAACCGCTCTATTTAATGCCTGGAGGAAGCGCTGGCAACGCAACCTCGCAGATCCGGCACGTAGGCGCCGTAGCCGCCTTCGTCATACTGTTCGATCACCACAGCGTATTATTCATGCTTCAGTCCTGCCTGTTTCTGGATACCCTTCAAGGTGCCCTTTCGCATCTCCACGCAAGGATGCTCGCCATGGTCAACGTCGCCCTTACAACCAGAGCTGTGCAGACTCAACGACCTTGTTTATTCGGAGACCTGGGTTTCACCGCCTGCGCTCTTTCGCAGCCTGTCGGAATCGGATTAGCTACTTCCACGCGTGGAATACCATGCGGCTCGGCAGATGCCCTTCAAAGCGTTGTACCTTTCGAAATCCGACCTCTAGGAGCATGGATTCCACACAGGCGGGATTAGGCCCCCAGAAGTTACTTGGGTCATTGTTGAGCGTGTCCAGTGGATAAAAGACCGCAGCCGGTCGCGGGTAATCTAACGCGTCGATGTGCGTTTCAAGGATGACGCAGTCGCGGCAGATGGAAGCGACGTTGCGAAGATACCGCATCGGATCTTGCGCGTGATAGAGCACCCCGAGAAACAAGACAATATCAAACGTCCCAACAGTTTCGGGAGATAAATCCTCCACTGTAATCAGCTTGCGTTCCACGCGGGATTGCAGCGCTTCGTGCGCCAAGTCGAATCCGGCATGTCCCCGAGTTTCCCAGATGAAATGATCCGTTGCGAGCACGCGCAACGCGTTCCGGCGCTCGCATTCGAAAGAGAAAGCCCCGTCCCAAGCGCCAACATCGATAACGGTCTTGCCGGTGAGGTCGTCCGGTAAGCGGGCCGTGCCAATCTTGGCAAACGTGTCGTCTATTCCAGGCGTGACAACCCCGGGGCTGATATTAATGCGATGCCACCACTGGATAGCATTCACTCGATCCAGCATTGGTATCTCGGGCTGATCAGCTGACATGGTATTCATCATATTCTGCCTTCCTGATAGGCCAAGCCCTAACGCCAGACCCGTCCCCGTTTTCTGGCCAGAGCAGGCCGCCGCCCCTGTTCATCATCATTCTCGCGAGTTATTCAACCTCCCTCCGAGGTTGGAGACTTTCTTCCATCTTTACTGCTTCGAAACAATCCAGTACGATTCGCTTTGAGCCTGCTTGTCCGGCTGCGGCCGATCGTCTTCATCGCTGTTCTGCTTATTATCTGGCAAATTGCTGTTAGCCGGCAGTCTGCTCCCCTGCTACCAGGTCCGTTGGGCGTCGTTGCCGGCATTGCCGACCTGATGCGGCATGGACTGCTCTTGAAGTACGTAGTAGCTTCGCTGTTCCGAGTAACCTGGGGCTTCGCTTTGGCTGCCGTGTTGGCTATCCCCATGGGACTCGCCATCGGCTGGTATCGCCGGGCAGAAATGGCCTTCAATCCAATAATTCAGATCCTGCGCCCTATTTCTCCGCTTGCCTGGATTCCCCTTGCGATCCTCTGGTTCGGCGTCGGCGATCTTGCTGCCATATTTCTGATCTTCGTGGGCGGCTTCCTGCCGTTACTTCTGACCGCTATCAATGCGGCTCAGAGCATACCGTCCGTGCATGTGAATGCGGGCCGCAATTTCGGCCTGAGCACGATCGGCCTCTTGTACCACGTCTTATTCCCAGCGGCGATGCCGCAGCTCGTCATCGGCCTGCGGATTACCTTAGGTGTGGCGTGGCTGGTCGTTGTAGCGGCTGAAATGATAGCGGTGAACTCCGGGCTGGGCTTTCTCATAATCGATGCGCGCAACGCGGGCAACCGCTACGATCTAGTGGTGGCTGGTATGGTGATGATCGGCTTTATCGGCTTGTTGCTAGATCTTGGGATGCGATCGCTCGAAAAGGTAAAATCGCTGCGCTGGGGCTATTCGGAGGATTAGCTGTGTCAGTGATGGAAGCTGTCGCGGCACCCCCAATGATTGCTACCAAGTTGCGCGTCGAGCACCTCAACATGACCTTTACGCGCGATCGCGAGAGCATTTCTGTTCTGGAAAATATAAACCTGGAAGTAAGCGATGGCGAGTTCATCTGTCTGCTGGGCCCTTCCGGCTGCGGCAAGTCGACCCTATTAAGCACCATGGCGGGATTTCTTTCTCCGACCAGCGGAGAGATAAGGATCGATGGCCAAGTCGTGCGCGGACCTGATCCTCGCCGCATCTTTGTTTTCCAGGAACGCGGAACTTTTCCGTGGCTTACGGTCGAAGGCAACGTGGGGTTTGGATTATTCAAATTGCCCCGTTCAGAACGCGAGGAGCGCATCGCCCATTACATCCAAATGGTTGGGCTGCGGGGTTTCGAGCAGACGTACCCGACGGAACTTTCGGGCGGCATGAAGCAGCGGCTGGAAGTCGCGCGCGCTTTGGCAGTGAATCCGGACATGCTCTTTCTTGACGAACCTTTCGGGGCGCTCGACTCGATCACGCGTCTCATCATGCGCGGCGAACTGCTGCGCATCTGGGAGGCGGAGCGCAAGACCATCATCTTCGTGACGCACGATATCGATGAGGCGGTCCAACTTGCGGATCGCGTAGTCGTTCTCAGCGCCCGTCCGGCGAAAGTTCAGCAAGTTGTAAAAATCGACATCCCCCATCCGCGCGATATCGACTCGCCGCGTTATCTGGAGCTTCGCGGCGGCATTTTCAAGCAGATCGGTCTGGCTCACAAAATATGAACTCGCTCGCTCAACCGGGGAAATGGGAAAAACTCTTTTGGCCGGTTGTGGCGTCGGCTTTGTTTCTAGCCCTGTGGCATTATTCCGTTGTCTGGACGGCTACCAAGATTTTTCCTTCGCCGCTTGCTGTTGAACAAGGCATTGCTGAATTAATCCAGAAGAGTCTTCTCTGGAGCTACATCGGTGATTCACTGCGCCGCGTCGCAATTGGATTCGGCGCTGCTGCGATTCTTGGGATTCCGCTCGGGTTAACACTCGGTTGGTATCCGGCGGCAAACAACGTTGCGAATCCTGTTCTGCAGTTACTCCGGCCGATCAGTCCTATCGCCTGGATTCCGATCGCAATTATCCTCTTCGGGGTGGGCGATCGTGCCGCAACGTTCTTGATCTTCCTGGGTGCCTTCTTCCCGATCACTGTTACATGCGCGAACAGCGTATCCAACGTTCCATCCATGTTCAGGCAGGCTGGCCGTAACTTCGGCCTCGCTCCTGCGCAACTCCTGGCTAAAGTAATTTTTCCCGCAGCGCTTCCACAGATCATTATCGGTTTGCGCATTGCGCTCGGCATAGCCTGGCTGGTAGTGGTTGCGGCGGAAATGATTGCTGTGAATTCCGGTCTCGGATATCTCGTCATCGATTCGCGAAATGCGGGCAAGCGCTACGATCTGGTGGTCGCGGCCATTCTGTTGATCGGCGTGATCGGGTTGGCCCTCGACCTATGCTTCCGAAAACTCGAAAGACTGAAATCCGTTCGCTGGGGGTTTCGCCATTCGGCCTAGGAACAAAATCTTATCAGCGGCCTTCGGGTGGCTCGCGCTCATTTCGGCAATGCACGGATACCTGAACGTGAATTGGGCGGCCGTTCTGAATGATTATCGCCCGCCAGCGAAGCGGAAGATTACGGTTGCCTATATCCCTGTCACCTGCCAACTTACCTGCCCAGTGACGGATTACATCTCGAAATTTTCAGAAAGCGGAGAGATGTTCCTGCCTCGCATGTTTCAAGGCTTTCCCGAGATGAAGGAGGCCATTCTCTCGAATAAAGTGCAGGCCGCGTTCATCGTCGCGCCGATGGCGATCGCGCTCAAGGCGCAGGGCGTTCCTATCAAGGTGGTCTATCTCGGTCACCGTTATGGCAGCGCGGTGGTCGTTCGCAAGGATGGCCCAATCAAAACGTTCGCGGATATGCGAGGCCGCACGGTAGCAATTCCGACCCGTTTTTCTGACGAAAGGTTGATGCTCTTCCGCGCCATGAAGATATGGGGCATCAAGCCGGACGAAATCAAAATGGTCGAGATGGCGCCGCCGGATGTTTCGGGCGCCCTCGCCGCTGGGGCCATCGACGCGTTTTCCATGGGAGAGCCATTTCCCTCGCAGGCAGAATTAGCGGGTTACGGTCGAGTTCTCTTTCAGGCACGCGAGTACTGGCCCGATTACATGTCGTGTATTCTCATCGTTCGCCAGGATTTAATCGATTCCCGCCCGGACGTCGTGCAGGTTTTGGTGGATGGCATCGCGCGGTCGGGCCTGTGGCTCGATAAGAGTAAGCCTCACCGGGAGAATGCCGCCGACTTTGTGGGCCGTTTTTATTACCACCAGCGGCCTGCGCTGCTGCGTTGGGCGCTCACCCATCCCATGGACCGGGTAATGTACAGCCCGCTTGCGCCGCGCAAGGCGGATTTCAACCTGGTCCGCGACATGATGATCGAAACGGGTGTCCTCGACAGGAAAATCGAGTTCGATGAGTACACCGACACGCGATTTTCAGATGAAGCAGGCATTCAGACCGCCTGGAAGTATGAGGCGGGTATCGCGGCGGCCAAGTGAGCGGAGCCTGAGGCCGAAGGCCCAAATCTTAGATCCATCTTTTTACTTAGATCGAACTCTATCTTTACTCGTGGGGCGAGTAACTTTTCAGAGGAGGACATCATGCCACATATCTCGCTTGCCGAGGTGCTATTGCGCGGACCGAATTCTTTATCTCGGGCCGAAAGAGAGCTTATTGCGACTTACGTGTCGTCGCAGAACGAGTGTTTTTTCTGCCAGACGGTTCATGGCGCCGTTGCCGCTCATCATTGGGGGACGAGAAGATGCTAGTATTCGCGACGAAACGCGATCCCGAGGAGGCAGCCGTTTCTGAGAAGCTGCGGGCCTTGTTGGCAATCGCCGGAAAGGTGCAGAAGGGCGGCAAACAAGTTGGTCCCGCAGAAATCGAGCGTGCCATGAAAGAGGGTGCGACCGATTTAGAGATTCATGACACTGTATTGATCGCTGCTGCGTTTTGTGTGTATAACCGTTATGTAGATGGGCTCGCGACCTGGGCTCCGCAGGATCCCGAACTCTATCGGCAGCAACGCGCGCAACTGGCAACAGAAGGGTACACCCGCTCTACTGAGCATTTCCTCGCTGCCGTCCAGACCGCTTGGGGAGGAGAATCAAATGGCACACATCGACTTGGTCGAGGGCCTGCCGGGTATCCGAGCGCTGTTCCATTTTCGTCCCGACAGCCGAGTTCTCTTTCTCAGGCGGAGCGTGAGCTGATCGCAACTTATGTTTCTTCTTTGAACGACTGCGATTACTGCCAAACGGCTCACGGCGCGATTGCCGCGCACCATCTGGGCGCAACGAAGATTTGGTTATGCAAGTGAAACGTGACTTCGCAAATGCGCCGATCTCCGAGAAGCTGAAAGCGCTGCTACGCATCGCAGAGAAGGCCCAGAAGAGCGGCAAGCAGGTCACCCCAGAGAATGTGGATCAGGCGCGGCGGCTCGGGGCAAGTGACCAGGAGATTCACGATACAGTTCTGATCGCAGCCGCCTTTTGCATGTATAACCGCTACGTGGATGGCCTCGGAAGCTGGGCACCGGCTGATCCTGAGGTCTATAAGCAAAGAGCAGCGGCAGTTGCGGAAGGCGGTTACAATAGAATTCCATCGGATGTCAGGACGCACCCTGTGAGTTTGGCTGATTGATCAGCCGATCGGAGAAGCATCGCTCAAAGGCGCTCGGAGGCATCCATTCGGCTCGATCGTTGGCAAAGAATTCCACAGGATTGGTAGCCACGAACTGCGGGCAGTTCAGCGGAATAAAGTGCCCTGAGTCAACGGTGATCATTTCGGAATGTGGGATTAAGGCTGAGGCGCCGCGGGCGAACGCAGCGGGAATGGCGGGATCCCTCGATCCTTGAAAGATGAGGGTTGGAATAAAGCAGCTGAGGCAAAAAGGATGGAATCCCGCATAGAGTATCAGACGGCTTTCCCCAGCGCAGCATGCGCATCACATGCCAAGCACCCCTGGGACCGGAGAAAGGCACATAAAAGTCGGTAAGAACCTGGTCGACGTTATCGTTCCCGCCTTTGCAGGCCCGCTTCATCGCGAGTTTCCAAAAGAGCAGGTTTATGCAAGGCGCTCGCAATTCACCCAGCACTGGTTTCCTGAGTATCTCGAATAGAAAGTAGGGCCGGAGTTCGGGAAACAGCGCCGGGGATGAAAGCGCCAGACAGTCAACGTGCTGTTGAAACAGGTGAGCGTAAGAGACGGCGATTGCTGAGCCGGCGTCATGCCCAACCCACATGCCACCTCTCAATTCCATGCTCCATCCTGAGTGCTTCGATCTCTTCCGCCAGCCTGCATAGAGACTTAAGGCCGTAGAGTCCGGGAGGAGTGTTCCCCAATCCAGGCAGATCCACGGCAAAGCAAGTGAAGCGTCCAACAAGCCGTTCGATTCGCCGCTCCAAAGCTGATTGCTGGTGGGAATACCATGGATGAACAGGATTGGGTCGCCGGAACCGCGACATAAAAGGCGCATGGGGCTGTACTCTAGCCAGCTGTAGCTGCGACATCTGGCGCGAGAGACCAAGCATCGGGCAGGCTGCGGCACAGCCGATGAAAGAACCATGCCATCGATCTCACGGCGGTAAGGCCAGCGTGAAACAAAACCGTCAATAGCACGCCGGTCGGGCGGATACGAGAGTAAAGGTGGTTTATGCCCCAGGCTAGGGCTGTATAGATGTCTCCCCCGCCCCAAGTCCCAGATGGCCCCGAACCGGCCAATCGTACGCAAGCTTCTCGATGAGACTGTTGAAGATTTTTCCCATGTGAAGGACTCGCAGGCGGTAGGTCAAGCATGCCCACCAGGGAAGTCTGCCGCGCTTCCTGAACTTTAGAATCAGTTTGGCAGCTTCTGCGGCATGCCTTAGCGCGGCGGCAACTCCGTTGCCGGTGATGGGATCTGGCACGAAGGCTGCTCCGCCGGCGATTAACCAGTTCGGCCCGCACACTCCTTTGTGAACGCGGCAAGTGAAGGCAGTAACACTGGGCATTTCGATGCTGCCTTCGTTTAGCAAGGCTCTAAAGCGTAGGAACTTCCTCAGTTGCTCCGCAAATATATCTTCAACCGAAACGCCAGCCGCGCGTTGTTTTCCGATGGAGGCGCCAGTCGCTACGTACCCGACGCTAATGGTTCCGGGCGTGACGGGAATCTCCCAAGTCCATTCCAGATACTGTTTTCGGATAGCTTCCGTATAGAGGGTCGTTCCTTCTTGCCAGTCGGCGATGTTGAAGTAAGTCCAGATTGCGATCTTTCTTGGACCGTATTGGGCAAAACGCAACTTGAATTGCCGCGCAAGGAAACTCGCTGCCGATCCGGAAGCGTCGATGAATCGGGGAGAAGTGTAGCGACGGCCGAGCGCGGTCACTACGGATTTAAGTCTCGCGCCATCCCCTCGATCACGACTGCCTTATCCCGAAGAATTTCGACGCCGTGCTCGATTGCCTGCTCGAGCAGATGCTGATGCAGGAGAGTTCGGTCCACGTGCAACGTACGAAGCTCGATATTGAAGGGAGCGCGTCGGAGCCACGGCCAAGGAATGTACTCGGAGGAGGATTGATCCTGCATTTTGAGCACGACATAACGGTTGTATGTTGAGACGCGCGCCTGAACAAGATCCTGCATCGGCAAATCTAAATCGTTAAAGAGCTCTGGCGCGGACCAATCCAGCGATTCGCCCACCAGATGCTGAAAGTTCACGGAAGGTTCTAGGCAAGTGACACTCAGCCCTTCTTTTGACAGGTGTATCGATGCAGCTAATCCGGCCAGCCCGCCGCCGATTACGGTCACATTTGCTGTCGATTGACCTGCGCTGACCTGCTTCGTCTTTGAGATCATCGAAGCCTAGTTCGGTCGATTGTAACCGCATCTCAGATCCCTTTACTTCCGCCCAAGGGTGGATTTGTAAGTACAAACTCACGCGATTTCGCTTAGAGACGAGGGGTACGGCTCAACGGATCTTTTGCTTGATGCCGTAGACCGTCGTGTCCGGGTTGTAGTTCCGCCAATCGAACCAGTAGTCCTTCATCACATCGACGTGCTCGAGGCAAACTCCTCTGAGTTTTCCAGCCACTGCGCACCCTTGGAAATTCCATTGGCTTCCGGTCTGCGCATCCATGAGCAGTGCGCCGGATGTCAGCGCATTTTGTGCTGTACTATTCAGGTTGTCGACAATCCGGTAGAACTGCGGCGTACCGCTTACGCGGGGAAGGCGCTGCCGGAACGCGCGCACTGAGCGATTATCACCGCCTACAACGAGCAGAACGGGCTCGGTTCCGACGCGATCCTCAATTAGGTTTTCTCTTAAAACGGCGGTGTAAGGAAACGCCCGGCTCGCGCCAAAGGCGCGAATGCCGAACATCAAATCGCGCGGTTTGAGACCGGCCTGCGCATAGCTCAGGACAGTGCGAGCTTTCGCCATTTTTACATCCCAGTCCTTCGCGGCATACTCTTGCGCGTAGCGCGAGACGTCATTGAGCACCGTGCCGTTTGGCTGCTCTGCCTTCCAAAGTGCAAAGGTCAGCTCATCGGCGGAGACTGGCGGCAGACGACGCCCCGCGAGTGGACCCGAAACAGCCAAGCCTGTGATCTGCTGCCAATAAGTTCCCGTCTGCTCATCTCGCATCAGGAAGTTCTGGTTATTGATGCCAGCGAGATGGAAACGCAGCTGTATTCCGTCGACCGTTCTTTGGAACACCAGACCGGTGTGACAAAGCGTTCAATACGTGGCTACGATCGGTATCCCGCCGACCACATCATTGACGATATGGTGATAGGACATGCTCCGGATCGGATAAGCGCGCGCCGCTTCGCCAATATGGACGACAATTACTTCCTCGCCACCGTCCAACTTCGCTTTGGAAGCAAGAGAGAAGCTGGGACGATCCACCGGATGAAACATGAACTCATAGACATTCAAGCGGGACAAGATGCCGAAAAGGAGCACCAATAGAGCACACACCGCAGCTGAAGCTTTACGCAGAACACCGCGACTTTGCCGCCAGGAGAACGCTAGCAAAGCCAATGCCGCGGCGAGGAGAAGAATGTCGAGATCCGGCCGGAAGCGCACTAACGCCAGTGCAATGGACAGTTCAAATGAACCCTGATAGCGGAACGGCCGAATGACGTATACAGGATAGGCGAGAACAAGAAAAGAGAGCAGAACGGAGACCGTTAGCCAGAGAAGCGGTTTCCGTAACAATCCGCTGTTCATTGAAATTACATTCCTTCCTGAAAAGATCTCTCGGCGAAGTATAACAGCGATCGAGGGACTTACCAATCGGTCGAAAGTTCGGCTCAAAGGTCAACCACTGGACAGACGCAACGTCCTGCGCGTGGGCCATCGAGAATGCAAAGAATACTTGAATAAATTTTGCCGGCGCTGTCGAAGCGCGGACGCTTGACTCGTTGTTCAATTGAGCGGTTCATCTGCGCTCATCCGGCGATTGAGGCTTCTGTTCGGGCTCCGCTCATGCTTCAGACGGTGCTGGGGCTGGATGCGGAGCGCATCGCGTCGGCCTTTCTGGTGCAACCCTACACTATGGGGCAGCGGCTCAGCCGGGCGAAAGCAAAGATTCGCGACGCGGGCATCCGGTTCGAGCTGCCGGAAGCGAACGAGCTGCCGCCGCGCCTGGATTTCGTGCTGCAGGCGATCTACGCCGCTTACGGTAGCGGCTGGGGAGATTTGGCAGGCGCCGATCCTCGCCGCCAGGGCCTGGCGCTCGAAGCAACCGACTTGGGCCGGCTTCTGTTGCGCCTCATGCCTGCTCAACCGGAAGTGCAAGGGCTGCTGGCGCTCATGCTGTATTGCGAGGCGCGGCCGGGAGGCACGGCGCACCTCTTTGGTCAACAGTAATGATCGGAGAGGCGGACTGGCTTTTGCGCACCACCGGGAAAGCGAGCCGGATCACGCGCTTCCAGCTCGAAACGGCGATCCAGTCGGTACATACGCAGCACGCGCAAACTGGCCAAACCGACTGGGCTGCGATCGCCCTGATCTATGAGGCGCTGTTGCGGCTTGCGCCAACTGCCGGCGTTCTGGTTGGACGCCCGGCGGCGATTGCAGAAGCACAGGGTGCGCCGGCGGGTTGGGCGCTGCTTGAAGCCGTACCTGGCGATGCGATCAAGAGCTATCAGCCCTACTGGGCACTGGCGGCTCACCTGTTTAAGCGAATGGGACGATCGAGCGAGGCGAGCAACGCTTATGACCGTGCGATCGGGTTGTGCGAGGATTCGGCCGTGCGTGAATTTTTGACACGGCGGGGCAAGCAAGCAAGTCAGACGGAAGCAGGAGCGATTAAAAGCCGGCGGCTCACGGCTTGCGGAAACGGGAGAACTCGCGATGAACCAGTTCGGCGAAAAGGTTCTGGGCCACGGCTGACCCGTGCGCAATTTCTTGAACGCCCGCCTACCCGAAAACCGCCGCCTTCGCAACCACTTCCTCCTCCAGCTCTCCGCCCTGCGCGTAAGGTTCAAGAGCCGCCCTCATCTCAGCTTCGAACTGCGGCCGCCTTTCGCCGAGCACAGCCGGAGACGTAATCGAAAATGAAAGTGCGCGGCCGATCAGCTCGGGAACCGTGACTTGTTGCCGGCACACTACTGAAATGTCTTCGATCTTTCGGAACCTCGAGGGAGCAAACCATTGATCCATGTAGGCAGCATCGACCTTGTATCGTGACTCATCTGGATTCGATGCCCACGCCGTCCTTACCTCTTTAAACTTGACGACCCAGGCGTTCACGGGCGCACCGGTAGCCGTCGACCCGCAAACCGCAATGGAGCCACCAGGAGCGATGATCCGCTCTAGCAAGCCGATCGTTGCTTCACGCGGCAGCCAGTGAAGCGCTCGCCCAATCGTTACAAAATCGAAAAAGCTGGCCCCGCAATCCAGATCCTGGATTCCCTCCTGAATGAAAGTGATATCGGCTCTCGCCTCGGCTGAGGCCGCCCTTGCCGCTCGCAGCATTTCAGGTTCGTGATCGACCGCCGTACAGCTTCCTACAAACGGTGCGAATCCGATCGCTAAAATACCCGGCCCGCACCCCACATCGAGCAGTCTCGTCCCGCGCGTGAGTGACAGCCGCGCCGCTACGCTCTCGAAGAAAGCCGGCGGATACGGCTCGCGATAATGGTAGAACTCCGCGGCCGTTTCGAATGGCCCCATTCTTCTCCCGTCCCCCCTACAGTAATTCTCGCGGAAGACTCTCGCCCGCCTGGAATTTTGTGACATCGTCGAATTTCTTACCCATCAAGGAAGAGGAATTCTGGGCGATTGCCAGACCTTCCATTAAGACCTCGGGCGCCTCGGCGAGGAACAAGGCGCTGCTGTGGGCTCCACCTGGCACAAACAGATCGCAGTCAGCTTGGGATTGCCGTTCGCAGCGCACCGCTCTTTCTGCAAGGCTGAGTCACTCAGGAGGGTCCGCGTGCGAGCGAAACGCACAATATGATGTATGTCGCAACCAGCGACAACCATGTCAATGTCTATGCCGAATACCGGCACGACGTTACAGACTGCAATGCTGAGCGACCCCGGAGCGCCGGGCAGGCCAATCTTCGAGGGATCCCAGCAGGGTCAGCGCGGCGGCCTCAACCTCCTCAACGGACGTGTCTATCTCACCTTTTGGAAAGCTCAATTTTATTGGCGTCCGATTCATGGGTCGAATCTGACCGTTTACGCAACAGGGGCAGGAAGCGTGAAAGTAACTTTTCCTCGTGAGACAGTTTCCAGCATGGGCCTTTTGGCTGGAAGTAGCGGCAGGCTTTCTCGGCAATGTCTTTGCTGGCGTGTTGCTCGTCATCGTGTATGTGGCAATTCAATGGTTTCTGGCAGCAACAGATATAACCATCGGCTACTGCTGGCAATTTGATGGCACGAGAAACACGCCTCGAAACGTTCGCCCAAGCTTCGATATACGAAACCGCTCTCGGTCAAAAACTTATCTCTTGGCGAATGTCGCATACCTCAACAACAAGCGCCCTGTAGGCCCCTTCGATCAAAGTCTGTTTGGGAAGGGAACTCAAGCCGGGGAGCATTGAATTTGTGGAGGCTGCGCCGGTGACGCGCCTCGCCTCACTGACTGAATGCGCGGAAATGGAAGTGCATGTACGTCTGCAAAACGGGCGCTCGTTCTGGCTAAAGGGCATTGGTCCGGGCCAGCTTCGTATGAGTAAAATTCAACGCATGGCTTTCTGGCTGCGAGAGAATTTTGAGACGGGTGCGGTTCCCTTGGAAGAACTCATGAATATACGGCAAGGAACGTTTCGGCTGTGAGTCGTTGCCAGCGTATTATTCATGATCGTGGTCGGTGGGGCCTCATACAGCGGCATTCGTGAGGAATTTAGAATTGCCAACACTGATTGGGACGCCGAGTTTAAAGAGTTCGGCGGTTACTCGCTTCTTCCTGCCCATAGCGGAAAGGGCACGCGGCACGCCTGGCACTAACTACGACAGTTCGAAGAATGAAGGGCTTTGCTGGTACAAAACAGAAGATTTCCGGCGGCTATACCCTGAGTACAAAGATGTGAGCAACGCGGACTTATCTGAAAAACTTTACGCAAAGCGGGGCAGCCACTCCAACATATCAAGCCGTGGAATAAGATCATGAAAATCGCAGGCATCGCTTTTGGTGTACCGTTGGCGGTCCTTGCGTTGGGCGTTTCACTGTTCTGGGCGCTTGCGGGATTTCGCGGTTCACCCACACGAAAAAGCGCCGGTTAATCCTCGTTAGAGGATCTCGGGACGCTGCGGGGGAAAAGGTTCGCAAGCTACCCCTTGTGAAACGAGCACGTTCCGAAACAGTCAAGCCCAAATGCGGATGGCGAAACAATAGAATTTGGGATTATGCGGTCTGCCCTATACCGATGAATTCAACCTGAAGCCAGACGGCTCCGCGCTTTTCGTTTATGCCCGTACGTCAATCCCCGGCGAAAAGGCCCCGCGATTTGCGCGCCCTTGGCCTCGCCAGTCTGCTCTCCAACCTCCTCTTGCGGTGAGATAACCCAGCGGAATCGCCAAAGCCCAACGCCTGCTCCGTGAAATCGAGCGCCAGAGCGTAATTGCGCTCCTCGTGCTCGTAGTATTTGGCTAATTCTTCGAGCGCTCCCACCCGGTACTCGTTGCGACATTCCGACAGCTCTATCCAGATTCGCATCGCTTCAAAAGGCCGCTCCAGCCGTTTCTCGAGACACGCAATGTCCCACAACACCCGAAAAAGCAGCCGCTCGGGCAGATTCGCATCCACCGCCCGCTTGAACATCTCGAGCGACTTCTCCCGCTCGCCCGCCGCCAGCAGCCATCGCCCTATGCCGGCCAGTTCCGCGCCCTTCCGCACGCCCACTCGCGAGAGCGATTCCGCATCCGTGCTCCGGAAAGCCGCCGGCACAATGGAGGTCAGACAGGCCAGTGTCAGAATGTCCATCGCGTTGTGGTGAAATACCGGCACCAGGCGGTTCGCCTCTTGTGAGCGCAGGTATTCGAAGTAAACATAAGGGATCAGCTCGCCCGGCAGATCGCCCTCCCGGTACACGCCCAAAATCTCCTGTTCGAGTTGCATCAAACGGCAGCTCTCGAGGCGCAGTTTCCACAGTCTCCGTGCGCCGTACAGCAAATCGAGATGGCCCAAACGACAAAAAGGCGGTTTATGACGGTTCATGCGATAGCGCGTCTCGAGCAGCGGCTGGTCATAACTCCGGCCGTTGTAAGTGATCAGTACCGCAAACTCAGCGAGATGTTGCTCGAGCGCCAGCAGCACGCTTCGTTCCTCGGCATACTCGCGCATGAAATACTGCCGGACCGCAAATCCTTCCGGCGTAATTCGCCCCACCCCGATCAGAAAAGCGTAAGTGCCCGACCCGCCCGCTAAGCCTGTCGTCTCGGTATCGAGAAACGCCCAACTCGACGGGCTGCAGGCGACGATCTCGCTCTCGCCCAATGTATCCAGCAGATCGGGCGGCAGTTCGCTTAAAGCTCCAATATCGGCCGAGCCATGCTGCTTATGTGAAGGGAATACCTTTTCGGTCTGGAAATGCTCGCCGTACTCGTTCGCGACCACTCGCCCGCTCGACCACTCCTCGATGCGCGTACGAAACGAACTCCCCGCCTCTTTCGCGTCAGCCACGGAGCGCGTTGGCTTCGTTTCTCTAAATTTCCGGTCAATGGCCGCGACACGTTGGCGCAACCGGGCAAGCTGTTCCTCTACTTCGACCATTTCGCCTTTTCTTTGCCAGTATAGCTGCTTTCTGGCTCAGAACGGCGCGAAAGTTTAATAGCAGGGTTTCTTTTGGGACAATTTCAATCGAGAGGAACAATGTGCGCTTGTTCCGAAGGAGGGAGAAAACCCTTCAACCGTAGATATATTCCCAGCCGCCCATACAGCTCGTTTTGTTGGCTCGCGTTGAGAAACAGCAGGCCGACTTTCGAGTGCTGCATACTGCCGAATCCCACCTCCTGGCTGGCATTGTAAGCAGTCACGGATGCATAGGCGGAATCGCACACGCGAATAGACCTTGTGAGCGCTTTCGACCAAGTCGGCCTTCGATTTGGCGTATTGCTCATTCCCTTGTGACCGGTTGGCAGTGATGGCCGAACAAACGTCGGCTTGTGCGACCGCGAGTTCGCCAGGCCCTGCCGAACACAACCGCCGCCCTCGCACCGCGTGACGCATCTTTCCCGACTTGGACCCACCCACTACAATCTCTTGGTTCCCTCGATCCGTGCCAAGCTGCGGTCAAATGTCCCCAGTGGAAGAACCCCGCCTTCCGCGCAATTTCGAACATCAGGCAATCGGAAAAGCCTAAAGTATGGCCGGGAGCGAAACAGGGCGAGCGCTTCGAAAACAACATCGCCATCCTGTATCACCGCTCTTTGTGATTCAACAGCATCTCGATGGCCGTAGCAAGATCAGTCGTGCTCCGTTCGTAGACAGCCGCGAGAACCCAGGTCGCTTCGGTAAGGGCGAGAATCGATACCCATGCGCTTTTTCCAATGGAAGCGTCGGGGGAAGCAGCTTGGCGGGCATCATCGCGAGTAATTAAACGAACGAGGACATTGGTGTCAACGGCGCGCATGCCGCTCCCGCGCGCGTCGCAGGATACCCTCTTTCATCTCAGCGATGCTTCGAGACTTCGGCGCCTGATTAGGGAAAGAGCGCCCGGTGAATGTATTCCGAAGAAAACTGGGCCGAACGGCGAACGACCATCTGGCTGCCTTCTTCCTCCCATTCCAAAAACGAGCCCGGACCGATGCCAAGCTTTCGCCTAACATCCCTGGGAACTGAAATCTGCCCCTGGGAAGTGACCTTGGAGCGCGCTAGATCATGCCGCATATTACCCTGGTAATGGAAAATACGGCATGTAAACACCGCCGCTCTTGCAACAAGAACACCGAATAAAAGGCTTCCCAAAAGATTCACTCTGGCCAAAAGCACCGAAGAGAGTAGGATTCCCTACGGGCATGAGCACAATTCATCAGCGGTGACCAATCTGCGCCTGCTAACCACTTGTATGAGAAGGATCTGAATATCTTAGGAGACGGATCTCTCTTCGAACTGCTGTGCACCTGTAGAACGGAGGTTGGGCGTCGGCGGCTTCCTGGAGGGCCGAGGTTGTAAATAAGTTTCTAGCTGCGCGCCCAATAGTTGGTCCACCTTCGGGCACTGTACTGACTATTAACTCCAACGAGTAAGTCGCGATACCCAGGGCATATCATCAACGTGGGGTGATATGGGCGAACTGACAGCGGCGGTAAACAATCCAATCTACGAAGCTGAGTTGATCTTGAAACTCTACGAATTGCGGCGCGAGCCGGTTATGCGCGAAGCTCGGTCCTATGTTGGTGGTGCATTCCTACCGCTATCCGCCGACGACTTTGTCCAGATCGTGAGCGTCGGCGACAAATATTCCAGCTTCGTTCTTCAGGTTTACGGATATTGGGACATGGTAGCCGCATTTGTCCTGCACGGCGCTCTCAGTGCCGGCCTGGTGTATGAGACGTGCCAGGAAATGTATTTTCAATACGCCAAGATTCAGCCGTACCTGGCTGGCTTCCGGGAGACCATGAACCTGCCCGAGTTTCTTTCCAACATTGAGCGCATTGTGGATGGCTCAGAGAAGGGCCGTCGACGCATTGAGATGATGCGCAAGAATCTTTCTGCAATAGCGGAAGTCCGCGCAGCATCCAAGCCGCTCTTCTCGTAACTTGTCTACCACGGATAATTTACGTCATAGTTTCATCTGTATCGAGCCAAAGTAGCGGATCAGCAACGGTAACTATACTCGAAGAGTGCTCCTGACAATCAGTGCTGGCATTTCAGGTGCCGACATGGGCTATCTTCTCCACAAAAATCCAGCCCTTGTGCATTCGTTTGAATTGCCGTTTGGCAAGGCACACGTTTTTTATCCCGAGCTGGCCGCCGACCGTTCTGAAGCGGCACTCTTACTGGATATTGATCCAATCGGGCTGGTGCGCCGGCGTTTGAAAGGTGCCGAAGGAGGATTGCACCAATACGTGAACGATCGGCCCTATGCGGCTTCTTCCTTCTTGAGTGTCGCGATGTCCCAGGTGTTTGGGACTGCGATGGGAGGCCGCAGCAAAGAGAGGCAAGAACTCGCGGACCAACCGCTGCAGTTCGACGCCTTGGTTACCGCGCTCCCATGCCGCGGCGGCACTGAGTTGCTCAACAGATTATTTGAGCCGCTCGGTTACCTGGTCGAGGCAAAGCACTATCATCTCGATGAGCGTTTCCCTGAATGGGAACTGGCCCGTATCACACAGTTCGGCTCAGGAATCGCGTTCGGCTGCAAGACTTGCTCACGCACATCTATGTCCTTGTCCCGGTCCTGGACACCGAGAAGCATTACTGGGTCGGGGAAGACGAAGTCGACAAACTGCTTCGCAAGGGAGAAGGTTGGCTGGCGAACCACCCTGAACGTGACACCATCGTCGCACGCTATCTCCGATTCGATCGAACCCTAACGCGCTCTGCCTTAGCTCGTCTCGTCGAAGACGAAACCGCCGATCCGGAAGCTGAAGATCTTGCTCGCGCGAAGGAAGAGCAATCCATCGAAGCGCCTCTCAAGCTTTGGGAACAACGCATCAGCGCCATATTGTCGGCACTGCGGTCGACCGGAGCGAAAACAATCATTGACCTTGGCTGCGGCGAAGGGAAATCCTGCAAACGCTTCTGGAAGATAGCGCCTTCAGTCAAATCGTAGGAATGGACGTGTCTTTCAGAAGTCTCGAGCTGGCATCGAGACGCCTGCGCCTCGAACAACTTCCGCCAGCGCGGAGATCGCGAATTGACCTGATCCACGGATCGCTCATGTACAAGGACAAGCGCTTGCACGGATTTGACGCCGCAATCGTAGCCGAGGTCATAGAGCATTTAGATGCACCCCGCTTAGCAGCGTTTGAGCGCGTCATCTTCGAACACGCACAACCGAAGACTGTTTTGATTACCACGCCGAATGCGGAATACAATATACTCTTTCCGACGCTACCTAGCGGCTGCTTCCGGCACAAAGATCACCGTTTCGAATGGACTCGAAGCGAATTCCAGCGCTGGGCAATTGCCAGCGCAGACCGTTTCAGCTACAAGGTCCGTTTCCTGCCAGTCGGCGCGCCGGATCCGATCGCCGGACCGCCCACCCAGATGGGAATTTTCGAAAAGTGAACCTTACCATTCCGGAACTATCCCTGGTGGTATTGATCGGACCTTCTGGATCAGGCAAATCCACCTTCGCTCGCAAGCACTTTTTTGCAAGTGAGGTGCTTTCCTCTGATTATTGCCGCTACCTTGTCTCCGACGACGAGAATAATCAGGCCGCGACGAACGATGCCTTCGAAGTCCTGCACTTCATTGCGGCGAAGCGGCTGTCAGCCGCCAAGCTGACCGTAGTCGATGCGACTAATGTGCAACCCGAAGCAAGGAAACCGTTGATTGCGCTGGCACGCCAGTATCACGTTCTGCCGGTAGCAATTGTGCTCAACTTGCCGGAACGGATGTGTGTTGATCGTAACCGGGATCGCGCCAACCGCGCCTTCGGCCCACATGTCATTCGAAATCAATTCCAGGAACTACGGCGTTCGCTGAGGGGACTCGAACGCGAGGGCTTCCGGCACATTCATGTCCTGGGCACTCCGGAAGATATCGAGTCCGCGACTATTGAGCGCCAGCCGCTATGGAACAACCGCAAGCTCGATCACGGTCCTTTCGACGTAATAGGCGATGTTCACGGTTGCTTCGATGAGTTGCTAGAGCTACTGGAACATTTAGGCTACGTCATCGCCCAGGATGGAGATCAATATCGCGTCACACCTCCCGAAGGCCGCAAGGCAGTGTTTGTGGGCGACTTGGTTGACCGGGGGCCTAAAGTCGTACCGGTGCTGCGCCTAGTGATGAGCATGGCGGAGTCTGCCGGAGCCCTTGCTGTTCCCGGCAATCACGATATGAAGCTGGTTCGAAAACTTCGCGGTAAGGACGTTCAGCTCACGCACGGCCTTGCCGAAACGCTACAGGAATTGGGGCGGGAATCGCCTGAGTTCCGCAACAAAGTCGCGCAGTTTCTGGATGGCCCGGTGAGCCACTACGTTCTGGATGATGGAAAGTTAGTGGTGGCGCACGCCGGCATGAAAGAAGAGATGCAAGGCCGCGGATCGGGCAAGGTGCGCGACTTTGCCCTTTACGGCGAAACCACCGGTGAAACAGACGAGTTCGGCCTGCCGGTTCGCGTCAACTGGGCCGCTGAGTATCGCGGGCGCGCCATCGTGATTTATGGTCACACGCCGGTGCCGCAACCGGAGTGGCTGAACCGGACCGTAAACATAGATACGGGCTGCGTGTTCGGGGCCAGTTGACCGCGCTTCGCTATCCCGAAAAACAGCTGGTTTCGGTACCGGCGAAAAATACTTACTACTCCCCGGCGCGCCCATTCATTCCGCAAGAGTCCGCAGCTGAACCACCGCTTACAGCCCAGCAGCGCGAGGACGAACTGCTGGAGATTGACGACGTGCTCGGGAAACGGATCATCTCGACTGGGCTGCACCGGACAGTGACCATCCGCGAAGAGAATGCCGCCGCGGCGCTGGAGGTCATGAGCCGGTTTGCCGCCAATCCGAAATGGCTGATCTATCTGCCGCCCACCATGTCCCCTTCAGAAACCAGCCAGCGTCAAGGCTACCTCGAATATCCGGAGGAAGCCTTCTCTTATTACCGCCATGAGGGCGTTGCCACCGTCGTCTGCGAGAAGAAGCACATGGGATCCCGGGCCGTAGTTGTCATCTGTCGCGATGACGACAGCGCCAGAAAGACGTTCGGCGTGATAGACGAGGGCATCGGCATATGCTACACGCGCACCGGTCGCAGATTTTTCCCGGATGCTTCGCTCGAAAAAGCACTGCTCGCGCGAGTACACGCGGCCGTGAACGCCTCCGGCTTATGGGATGAATTGAAGACTGCCTGGCTGTGTCTCGATTGCGAGCTAATGCCCTGGTCTGCCAAAGCCCAGGAGTTGCTGCGCGACCAGTATGCACCAACCGGCGCTGCCGCGCGCGCCTCAATCCCCTACGCAGTCGCGGCCTTAGAGTCGGCCGCAAGTTCTATATCCGAAGCGAGTGATCTGCTCGGGCGTTATCGGGAACGGCAGGAGTTGTCCAGCCGTTATGTGGATGCATATCGCCGCTACTACTGGCCAGTGCAGTCGATTTCCGATTATCGGCTGGCGCCCTTTCATCTGCTTGCCTCCGAAGGTCGTGTCTACATCGATGCTGACCATCTGTGGCACATGGAAACACTTGCGCGCCTTGCCGCTGCTGATCCTGAACTCTTGCTATCTACTCCCTTTAAGAGCGTGGCTCTTGGAGATGATGCAGCGATCGGAGGAGCAACCAGCTGGTGGGAAGAGATGACCGGAAGCCGGCGACGAAGGAATGGTTGTGAAGCCACTCGCTTTCGTTCAGAGAGGCAGGCGAGATCTCGTGCAACCCGCCGTTAAATGCCGCGGCCGCGAATACCTCCGCATCATTTATGGTCCGGAATACACTATGGACGAGAACTTGCCACGGTTGCGCGAGCGCAGCCTGGGTGCAAAACGGTCCCTAGCTCTTCGCGAGTTCGCGTTGGGCATCGAAGGCTTGGAACGCTTTGTCAGGAGGGAGCCGTTGAGGCGCGTGCACGAATGCACTTTTGGGGTACTCGCACTCCAAAGTGAGCCGGTAGATCCGAGGTTGTAGCTAATCGCCCGATATATTTCGACAGCCGAATGAGAATGAGCCTCAAAGACTGCTGATCGGTCACGTGGCCGTCTAAGGGCGCTATGCTTCCATCTGCAGTTGCAAGTCTGCGAGAGTCACTAAACTCCCATTCTTCCCGAGCGCGTCGCTCTCCGCCGCTCTGTCTTCCAGATTAGCCGGGGCGAAATTCAGCGTCTGCGTGACGCCATCCGGTTCCAGCTCGGGATAGTTTCGGATACAACGCCACCGCTTCCACCACTCGACGAACGGTCAGCCCCGTGCCGTGAATACGCGGCTGGGCGCTCACGTGTTCGGTCTCACGGTTATAAGGTCCAAGCCGAAGCGCGGCATCGTTTATACCCTGCCATCTTTGACACCACTGTGCAGAGTTGACGGCATTCTCATTCCCGCCTCCCCCCATTCACACGTTTGTGAAATATTGCCTTCCTACTCATTCCAAACACTTTAATCCCAATTTCTAAAACCCGAAGTTCGGTTTTTCGCTCTTCCTCGTGATATGTTCCGGCATGTCCACCGACGCCCAGATCGCCGCCAACCGCCTTAACTCGCAACTTTCTTCCGGTCCGACCTCCCCGGCCGGGAAAGCCACGTCGTCCCTGAACGCCCTGAAAACCGGTCTCACCGGCCGCACCGTCCTCCTGCCATCCGAGGACGCCACCGCATACTCCGCCCACGTCGCCCGCTGCGAAGCTCAATGGCAACCCGCCGCCGATCCCGAGCGCTCGCTCGTCCAGGCGCTGGCCGATACCGAATGGCGCCTGCTGCGCATCCCCTCGCTCGAAGCCGGCATCTATGCCCTCGGCCGCCTCGAATTCTCCGGCATGTTCGCCGAGCAGGACGAGTCCGTACGCCCAGCGCTGATCGAGGCCCACATCTTCCGCTCCTACCGCCGTGACCTCTCGAATCTCAGCTTGCAGGAAGGCCGTCTGCGCCGCCACCGTGAAAAAGACACTGCCGCCCTGTGCGAACTGCAAGCCATCCGCAAACTCGAGGAGGCTGCCCGCCTCGAAGACGAAGCCTACCAATTCATCGCCGCCGTCCAGGAGGGTACTGACGATAACTTCGATCCTGCCGCTCTTGGCTTCGAATTTTCACTCGGCCAAATCGAGGTGCGCGCCATGGAAATCGATAAGAATCTCTACGCCGAAGAAGAGCGCGCCGAAGCCGCCGCCCGCGCCGCCAGGAAGGCCGCTAGGAAAGCCGCCTGACAGTAGCGCAGCCACTCTGGCCGCCGCGCCCCGGCTTCTCGGGGCGTGGCGGGTTCCTCTTTGGAGGCGGGTTTAAACCCGCGCATGGCTTCCAGCCCTGCATTTTTTTCTCCGTCTCTCAGCCGTCTCGTGGCGCGCCGACCTTCGCTGCCGTCTCGGAACTCATCCCGACGCCTCCTGTGAGCACTGACGCCAGGCGTGAGAATTGACAGGTAAATTGCAGATTCGCTAGACTAAAGTGTTCGAGTTTTCGAGCGGAGAGAAGAAGTCTGTCCATGCGTACCGAATTTCCGTCCCAGCACGAGATCAATCGTGCGTGGCACGTGATTGACGCGAAAGACGCCGTCCTCGGCAGAGTGGCGAGCCGCGCGGCTATGCTCTTGATGGGAAAGCATAAAACCATATGGGTGCCTTCCCTGGATACGGGCGACCATGTGGTCATCATCAACGCCGCCCAGGTGAAATTGACGGGCGGGAAAGAGAATCAGAAGGTGTATCGCCGCCATACGGGCTACCCAGGCGGCTTAATCGAAACAAAGGCGCGCAAAATGCGCCAAACACGGCCGGAGCGGATGCTGGAACTGGCGATCTCGGGCATGCTGCCCAAAACGAAGTTAGGCAAGCAGATGTACCGCAAGCTCAACGTCTATGCGGGCGAGCACCATCCCCATCAGGCACAGAAGCCGCTCGCGATGGCCGTATAGTTAAAGGAAAAGATGCGAGCTAAGTTAGTGCAGCAGTTAGCAACGGGTCGGCGCAAGACAGCGACGGCGCGCGTGTTTCTGCGACCGGGAAAGGGCCAAATTACGGTCAATCACCGGCCATTTGAGAGTTATTTTGCAAACGAATCGGCCCGGGCCTATGTCCGGCAGCCTTTGCTGGCGGCAGAACTGGCGGATCGATTCGACATTATGATCCTGGCGGATGGCGGCGGCGTCACGGGGCAAGCTGGGGCCGCGCGTCTCGGCATTGCCCGTGCTCTGATCGAATTCAATTCCGAACTGCGCGGGAAATTGAAGCAGCTCGGATTTCTAACGCGCGACGCTCGCGCACATGAACGGAAGAAGTACGGTCAAAAGGGCGCCCGCAAGCGATTCCAGTTCTCCAAACGCTAGTACCTCTTTTCGTTTCGCATTCAAGACACGCGAAGGTGGTTTTGCGGCCACCCTCGCCTAACCGGACGTCCTCGACTCATGCAAAATTCCGCTTTGGGCCGTGTGATTTTGAGGGTTCACGTTCGCTCACTGTTCTCAAGGAGGCAGGTTGCCATCAATTTCGATGAAGGAATTGCTCGAAGCAGGCGTTCACTTCGGGCACCAGACCAAGCGCTGGAATCCAAAGATGAAGGAATACATCTTTGGCGAACGTAACGGCATTTATATTGTCGATTTGCAGAAGACCCTGAAGCTGTTCAAAGACGCGATGCGGTATGTCGGTGAGATGGCGGCACAAGGCAAGACGGTGCTGTTCGTCGGCACTAAACGGCAGGCGCAGGAAGCGGTTGCGGAAGAGGCGACGCGCGCCGGCCAATACTACGTGAATCAGCGCTGGCTCGGTGGACTGCTTACGAATATCGCGACCGTGCAGCGCTCGATCAAGCGTTTGAAGGATCTCGATGCGATGTCATCCGAGAACTCCTATGAAGGCCGGGCAAAGAAGGAAGTGGGGCGTCTCGAGCGTGAGCGCAAGCACCTTCAGCAAAACTTGGCTGGCATCAAAGACATGAACGGCTTGCCGGACATGCTGTTTGTGATCGATTCGAATAAGGAAGCGATCGCGGTGAAGGAAGCTCGCCGGCTCGGTATTCCCGTGGTGGCGGTAGTCGACACCAACTGCGATCCCGACGAAGTGGATTACGTGATCCCGGGCAACGACGACGCCCTGCGCGCTATCCGGCTGTTCACAACGAAGATCGCGGATGCGGTAGTGGAAGGGCGGTCTCTCGCAACCGAGCACGAATTCGCGGCTGAAAAGATTGTCAGCGAAGGCGAAGACGAAGTGACCGGCGAGCAAACGCCCGAGGAGTTCACGCAGTATCTGGATCCAAAGTTCAACGAGCAGTTGATGTCGGAGAGCCTGGTGCCGAGTGCCGAGCCGGAAACGCCGCCGCGCAAGGGACCGGCAAGCGAAACTCCCGAGGAAGTGGCAAGCACGACCGTCAGCGAACACTGAGCAGTAATCGTTCGGGGAGACAACGCGGGCGACCGGCCGAGAAGGGTCAGGTCGCCTTCTGTGTGTCTGAAGAGAAAGATTGTAAAAGGATTTTTATGGCAGAGATTAGCGCACAATTGGTGAAGCAGCTGCGTGAGCGCACTGGCGCCGGGATGATGGAGTGCAAGAAGGCTCTCCAGGAGACGAATGGTAATGTGCCGGAAGCCGAAGTAGTGCTGCGCAAGCGCGGAATCGCGGGAGCAAGCAAGAAGGAGTCACGCTCGACTAAGCAGGGACTGATCAGTTCGTTCATCAGCCCAGACGGGAAGCTGGGCGTGCTAGTGGAAGTGAACTGCGAATCCGATTTCGTCGCCCGCACAGAGGACTTTCAGAGTCTGGCGAGCGACATAGCGGCGCACATCGCCGAAACGAAGCCAAAAGCTGTCCGGGTGGAAGAGGTTACCGAGGCCGAGCGCGCAAATTTCAAAGAGCATGAGGCACTTTACGAACAGAAATTCACGAAGGATCAGCAGAGCACGGTCGGCGAATTTGTAAAGGCAAAGATTGCGAAGCTGGGCGAGAATATCAACATCTCGCGCTTCGTTCTTTACCAGGTGGATGGGAATGGAGTGATCGGCCATTACGTTCATGCGGGATCACAGATCGGAGTATTAATCGAGGTGGATACGAAGTCTGACCATGCCGGCGGCAAAGACGAATTCAAGACGCTGGTACGCGACATTGCCATGCAGGTAGCCGCGGCGAATCCGCAGTTCGTGAGCAAGGAGGATGTCCCCGCCAGCCTGCTCGAGACGGAGCGCGGTATTCAACGCGAGCGAGCGCTGAATGAGGGCAAGCCGGAGAAAATGGTCGACAAAATTGCCGAGGGCAGGATGAGCAAGTTCTACGAAGAGATCTGCTTACTGGAGCAGCCTTTCATTCGGGAGAACAGCATCTCCGTGAACGAGCTAATCCGGACGGCGGCCTCGAAGCTTGGCGAGACCATCACGGTGGCACGTTTTGTGCGCTACAAAGTAGGCGATGCAACGGACGCTCCAGGGGTGGAACCCAGCCCCCTGCCGGTAACGGCGTAAACGTTCCAAACCTACAGGGCGCCCGGGCGATGTGTGCCGGGAGACAGGTGAAGCGATGCCACAATACCGACGAATACTCCTGAAGATCAGTGGGGAAGCCTTGGCGGGCCCTTTGTCCTTTGGGCTCGATCCCGAGCGCGTCAAGTCGCTGGCCGGAGAGGTAGCAGAGGTAGGGCGGAAGGGTGTCCAGGTCGGCTTGGTGCTGGGCGGCGGCAATATCTTCCGCGGTGTTGCGGCCGCTGCGCACCAGATGGACCGGGTGACGGGCGATCACATGGGCATGCTCGCGACGGTGATCAACGCGCTGGCCTTTCAGGATGCACTCGAGCAATTAGGCATTCCAACCCGCGTAATGACGGCAATTCAAATGCATCAGGTGGCCGAGCCGTACATCAGGCGCCGGGCGATCCGGCATTTGGAGAAGGGACGCGCGGTTATCTTTGCGGCGGGTACTTCGAATCCTTATTTTTCAACGGACACAGCGGCGACCCTGCGGGGCCTTGAGATTCACGCCGAAATCATCGCCAAGGCGACCAGCGTGGACGGCGTGTACGACAAGGATCCAAAAAAATTCCACGACGCCGTGAAATACGCGCAGGTCAGCTATACCGAGGTGTTATCGAAGGCGCTGGCCGTAATGGACGCCTCAGCGGTTGCCATGTGCAGAGACAACAAGATGCCGATTACGGTTTTCGATCTCAACACTCCTGGCAATATAATGCGAATGGCGATGGGCGAGCCGATCGGCACGGTGATTTGCTGACCGGGATGGCCCAATCGAAAGTATCGCGAGTGACCTCTATGAAACAAGAACAGACAGCCCCCGCGGCGAGCAGCAGCACATTCAAAAGCGTGAAGGAAGTGGAAGCGCATGCGCGGACGCGCATGGATAAGGTGCTGGCGGATCTGCAGCATGAGATGACGAGCATTCGTACAGGAAGAGCTTCGATCGGCATTCTCGATAGCGTGCGGGTGGATTATTACGGGTCCCCTGTACCGCTGAACCAAGTGGCGCAATTGCATGTGCCGGAACCGGCGATGATCACGGTGCAGCCTTGGGACGCTTCCACCATCGGCGCGATAGAAAAGGCGATCCGCAATGCGGATCTGGGATTCAACCCTTCCAATGACGGTAAGCTGATTCGAATCCCGGTTCCTCCGCTGACCGAAGAACGGCGCCGCGAATTGGCAAAGAAGCTGAGCCACATCGCTGAGGAGCGGCGCGTAGGCATGCGGAACGTGCGGCGCGAAGCGAACGAAGAGCTGAAGAAATTGCAGAAGGACAAGCTGATCAGCGAAGATGAACAGCGTCAGGCTCTCGATGCCATTCAAAAATTAACAGACGCTGAGATCGGCAAGATCGACAGCATGGCAAAAGCGAAAGAAAAAGAGATACTCGAGATCAACAGGTAGTCACTCCACCGGCTCCACGCCGTCCAGTAAAGTAAAAAGCCCTTCTGCAAACGTAGGGTGAATATAGATCGCTCCCTTCAGCAGCGTGTAGGGCTTACCGGCCAGGATCAGCGTACTGAAGATTTGGACGGTTTCGTCGCCCTGGCTGGAGAGAATCGCGGCGCCCAAGACCTTATCGCTCCCGGCATCCACGACGACTTTCATAAGGCCCGCAGTTTCGGCGCGCTCCAGCGCACGCGCCACGCGAGACATCGGCACTTTCCCTATTTTCAATTTCAGGCCCTGCTGGCGCGCTTCCTTCTCCGTCATCCCGACGCGCCCTAATGCCGGATCGGTAAACACAGCGTAAGGGACGATACGCGTTTTAGTGCTCAGGCTTTGGCCCTCGTATAGGTTGCCGTAAATGATTTGGAAATCGTTATAAGAGATATGGGTGAACGCCGGACCGCCCGTGACATCGCCGATCGCCCATATGCCGGGAGCAGTCGTCTCGAGCCGGTCATTGACTACAATAAACCCTTTCGGATCGGTGTTCACGCCAGTCATCGCGAGAGCTAAGTCTTTCGTTTGAGGCGTGCGCCCGACGGCAACGAGTAAGTGCGAGCCTACAACTGTCTGGCTTTCGCCCTTGCTTTCAAAAATCAACCTGAGATTTCCGCTCTCGCCCTGAACTTTGGTTGCACGCGATTCCAGATGAAACGTTACGCCTTCCGCCTCAAGCGCCTGCTGAAGCGCGACCGCTACATCCTCGTCTTCGTGCGGCAGGATCTGTTTGCCATTCTGAATTACGGTGACTTCACTGCCGAAACGCCTAAACATTTGGGCGAACTCGAGTCCAACGTAGCCGCCGCCCAGCACCAACAAGTGGCGCGGGACGTTTTCGAGTTCAAGGATACTGACGTTGGTCAGATAAGGAACGCCGGCCAGCCCCTCGATGGAAGGAATAGTGGGAACACATCCGGTGTCGAGGAAGATGCGTTCGGCTTCGAAAACCTTCTCGCCAATTTGAACTTGCTTGTGGCCAATGAAGCGCGCTCGTCCACGAAGCCATTCCGGTTCCTTGTCGCCGTTCACGCTCTTTTCCCAACCGGTGCGGGAAGCCATTACGCGTTCGTCTTTGCGCTTGAGAACCGCCGGCAAATTTACTTCGACATTACCGGCACGTACCCCCCAGCGCCCTGCATTTCGCGCGTAAAACGCCACCTGGGCACTCGCCACCATAGTTTTGGTAGGCGTGCAGCCAGTGTTGACACAGGTTCCGCCAAGCTGATCCGATTCAATCAATGCGACATGCTGCCCTAGTTTGGCAAGGGCCTGGGCGAGCGGATTGCCGCCTTGCCCGGAGCCTACGATGATTGCGTCGTAATGCAAAGATTCAGTGGCCATAAAGATCCGTTCATCGCAGAAGGAGCCTCCTCCACGCAGTAGGGTAACGCACCTCGTCCTTCTACCTGTCCGTGAAACGTTGACTGCTTTGAGGCGGTCCATCCATTTCAAGCTTTCAAATGGCGAGCAGCGGACAGATTCCCAAGCGGCAATTCGGCAAGACAGGCATCGAGATATCAGCTCTGGGGTTGGGCGGCCATCACCTCGGAGACGCGCAAGACCAGAAGACAGCCCAAGAGATTGTGTCGCGCGCCATCGACGGCGGCGTTACCTTTTTCGACAACTGCTGGGAATATCATCGGGGCAAATCAGAGGTCTGGATGGGCGCGGCTCTGAAGGGCAAGCGGCAGCAGGTTTTCCTGATGACGAAGGTATGCACTCACGGCCGCGACAAAGCTCTGGCGTTGCGCATGCTCGAAGAGTCGCTGAACCGTTTGCAGGCAGATCATCTGGATCTTTGGCAGATTCACGGCGTCTCTTTCGAAACCGATCCAGAGCGATTCATCCGCCCGAATGGCGCGGCAGAGGCCATGGCGCAAGCCAAGAAGGATGGAAAAGTTCGTTTCACCGGCTTTACGGGCCATAAGGACCCGCGTTTGCATCTTGCCATGCTGAACACGGGATTCCCGTTCGACTCAGTGCAGATGCCGCTGAATCCGTTCGATGCCAGTTTCCGCAGCTTCGAAACACAGGTACTGCCTGAGGTGGTGAAGCGCGGCATGGCGCCTTTGGGTATGAAGCCCCTGCAGGGAGCGGGCCCGGCCATTAAGAAGGGCGTTTACTCGCCCGAGGAACTGCTGCGCTACGCGATGAGTTTGCCGGTTGCGACTACCATAACGGGCATGGACAAAATTGATGTGGTCGAGCAAAACCTGAAAATCGCGCAGGGTTTTGAGCCGTTAGCCAAGGAAGAAATGGCCGCGCTCCGCCAGCGTAGCGTCGAGTATGCCGATGGGCGATTTGAGCTTTACAAGGTCTCGCTTAAGTATGACAATCCGGAAGCTCGTTTGGCCAACAATTTTCCCTTAGACATGCAGCAGAAGGAAGTAAAAGAAATGATGCACTCGACCGACAATACCGGCAAGCCATTCGCGCCCGCTAAATAAATATGCCGAAAGCTGGAGATACACGCCGCAAATTTATACAGAACACTGCCTTACTGGGGGTCAGCACGGTCATGGTGAAGGGAGCAGGCGGGAGCGTTCCAAAGCGTCCGCTTGGAAAGAGTGGGCTTGAGGTTTCCATCCTCGGCGTGGGCGGCTTCCATATCGGCTCGGCGGAAAATCAGGATGCGGCTAAGGTCATCGTGCAGCAGGCGCTCGACGCGGGGATAAACTTCTTCGACAACGCCTGGGAATATCACGATGGGCAGAGCGAAGAATGGCTGGGCTATGCCTTAGGCGCCCGGCGCAATGAAGCCATTCTGATGACCAAAGTCTGCACGCACGGCCGTGACAAGAAGGTTGCCATGCAGATGCTCGAGGAATCGCTGCGGCGTTTAAAGACCGATCACCTGGACGTGTGGCAAATTCACGAAGTCATCTACGAGAACGATCCCGACCTGATCTTCAAGCCGAACGGCGTGGCGGAGGCGTTGCTCGACGCGAAGAAACAGGGGAAGGTGCGCCTGATCGGTTTTACCGGCCACAAAGATCCGGCTATTCATCTCAAAATGCTTTCCCATGGTTTCCCATTCGATACCGTGCAGATGCCGTTGAACGCATTCGATGCCAGTTTTCGAAGCTTTGAAGAGCAAGTCCTGCCGGAAGCTCGTAAGCGCGGACTGGCTGTGTTTGGGATGAAAAGTCTGGGTGGCAGTGGCGAAATGATCAAGTGGGGCGGCATTACGGTCTTGGATGCCCTTCGGTACGCGATGAGCTTGCCCGTCGCAACGACGATCAGCGGGATGGAGTCCCCTGAGGTGCTGAAGCAGAACCTCGAGATTGTGAAAAACTTCTCTCCCATGCCGGAGCAAGAGATGGCTGAGCTTCGGAAACGCTGTCAAAGCGAAGCTGCGAACGGTCATCTCGAGCTTTTCAAAACGACAACGAAATACGACGGGAAGATAGGTCGCCAACAGCACGAATATCCGGCCGTGGAAGAATTGCCTGCCTGAGCGTGACGGATTTGGATCAGCTGAAGTAGCGGGCGCTCATCTTCCTGAGAAAGGCGAGCGACTCGGCCATTTCGCCCATTCCATTCATCCCGTCTTCGATGCTCACCCAGCCCGAGTAGCGATGGTCGGCAAGTATCTTGAAGATCGCGTCGTAGTCGTTGAGCCCCTTGCCGGTTACGCCGTGCAGCAGGTTTGAAGAATAGCCGGTATTACCTTCGTTTTCGCTTAAGGAATCGAGCGTAGCGCCAGGTGCGAGATAGCGATCGCTGGCGTGCATGCTTACCACGCGGCCCGCAACAGCTTCGAGTAGAGCGATGGGATCGTCGCCGGCGACGATTGCGTTCGAGGGATCATACTGAACGCCGAAGTGGGTTTGGTCTTCCACGCTGTTTACGATCTCGACAAAGTGATCCATTCGTTGCGCGAACTCGGGGAATTGCCAGAACCCGTCTTTGTAGTGGTTCTCCATGCCGAGCACGATGTCATGCTCTTCTGCCACAGGCAGAAGCTGGTGGATGGCTTCAAGGACCCAGTCTCTTCCCTGCTCCCAAGCCAGTCCTGGATAGCGCTGTCCGCTTAGGATTCGGCAGACGGCAGCGGAGCCACCCAAGCGGCGGGTGACAGCAATCATTTCAGCTTCGCGGTCGATTTCGCGACGGCGCGTGTTTGGATCGGGCGCGGTGAAATCCGGCGAGCAGCAAAGCATGGGCATGGCAAAGTCGGCGGAGTCGATGGCCTCGCCGACTCGATCCAAATAGCTGCATTCAAAGCTCGTGAAGAAGCCTGAGTACATTTCGAGCCCGTCGGCATCGAGTTGCTTCGCCATCTGGATCCAATCGAAAACGGACATTTCGCCGTTTGAAATCGTCTCCAAATAGCATTTTGGGAAGGCCGAGATTTTAAGCGGCATTTAAGGGGTGAGCACCGCCTTGACGTATTCGCCGGCTTCCATTTTTTCGAAGCACTCGTGCCAATCGTCAAGAGCGGCGACACGGCTGATCACCGGATCGAGATCGATCTGGCCGGAAACGATCATCGAAATGACGCGCTCCCAGACCGGCCAGTTATGCGAGAAGCTGCCGGAGAGGGTGATGTTCTTCTGGACGAGCGGATCGAGACTGAACTGTAGGGGCTGCGGTCCCCAGCCTACCTTGACGATCTGACCAGCGGGGCGAACTGCCTGTAGAGCCATCTGCAGAGTAATCGAAGCGCCGGAGCAATCGATGGCTACATCGACGCCGAGGCCGTCGCCCATTTGAGCGATGTATTCGAGCACGCCGCTATCGAGCGTAACGTCCGCGCCAAGCTGGCGAGCAATCGCGAGGCGATGCGCATCGGCGGGAAGCCCCGCGACAACGAGATTGCCAGCGCCACTGAGCTTGGCCATTTTTGCGCAAAGCAAGCCGATGGGTCCGGGGCCGAGGACCAGGACCGAGTCGCCAGGGCGGATGCGGCCATTCACGCAAACCGCGTTGTAGGCGACGCAGCAGGGCTCGGTAAGGGCCGCCTTTTCGAACGGGAGCCCAGCGGGAAGACGATGTAGACAACGCTCGGGTACGCGCACATACTCCGTCATCGCGCCATCGACCCCATAGCCGAAACCGCGCCGGGACGGATCGAGGTTATACATACCGGAGCGGCTGAGAGGGGAGGATTCATCGATGACCGCAGCGGTTTCGCTAACCACGCGATCGCCCTCCCGGAAGTTCAGGACGCCCGAACCGGCGTGAGCAACCGTGCCGGCGAACTCATGCCCTAGAACGCAAGGGTAGTTGACAGTCCAGCTATGGGAACCCCGCCACTGATGGAGATCGCTACCGCAAACGCTGACTGCGCCCACTCGCAGCAGCACATCTCGTTCACCGATTATAGGCACGGGAACATCGCGCAATTCCACCGATGATGGCTGGCGGCTGTAGTTTACAAGCGCAGGCATGGTGTCTGTCAAACGGTGGCCTCCTTACCGGCTTTGACTTCCCCGAACGAATGAACTTTTTCACAAATCGACTGCAGCGTTGCTTCCAGGCCGCCAGCCGCGGCGCGAAAAGCGTGCGCGTCGATCGCGAGCGGCGCACCGATTACGACAAGCGGGACGCCGAAAGAAGGAATTTCTATCGCCTGCTCGATAGTAAGCCCACCCACCGCTTGAACAGGCACGGAGACGGCGGCGACGATCTCCCGCAAGCGATCCATAGGGGTTGGAGCGGACTGACCACGCTCTCGGCGAAGGGTTCGCATGTCATAACCGATGTGGTGAACGATATAGTCACACCCGAGTTGTTCGAGGCGGCGCGCGCCCTCGACCGCATCCGGCATTGCCATGTTGTCGCCCATGATCTTCGCGCCGAAATCGCGGCCAGCCTTGACAACTAGCTGGATGGTTTCTTCATGCGCCTGGCCCATGACGACCACCATACTGGCTCCAGCCTTCGCCGCCATCTCCGCCTCCAGCCAGCCGCCGTCCATGATTTTCAAGTCAGCCACAATCGGCACATTTGGATAACGCGCCCGCAGTTCCCTCACGCCACGCATGCCTTCGGCGATGATGAGCGGCGTGCCGGCCTCGAGCCAATCCACACCCGCTCGCAACGCGATCTCGGCGGTATCCAGGGCTTCATGCAAGTCGATTAGATCCAGTGAGAGTTGAACTGTCGCTCGCATGCTGACAATTCAGGTTTAACATGATTGAGATATGTGGAAGCAGTATTGGCTAACCTTGTTGTTCGCCGCAGTGACGATGGCGGCGACAGATCAGGCGGAACTGAAGATCGTTTCGCCGTGCATCCCAGGGATGCCGTGGACGGTAGCCGGCGAACATGGAGCGCTCTTCGGACGGCAGAACGGCAGGTTCGAGGCCTGGCAGTGGCCTGTGAAGATTCTGAGCGATTTTCGGATCAGGGCGGAGCTGGCGGATTATGCCGTGCCAATTGACGTCAATGCATTGGCCGCGGAGATCAAAGTTACTCCTGCCGAGACCACGGTCACCTATTCGCATGCAGCCTTCACGGTTCGGCAGCACATGTTTGCCGCACGCGGGGGCGAGAGTCCAACTGTAAGCGCAGCTGTGTTTTTCGAAATAGAATCAGCGCGGCCACTTGAACTTACGTTTGCATTTACGCCGGATATGTTGCAGATGTGGCCGGCGCCCAATCACGGACGTCCGAATGGCGAGTGGCTGAAGCGGGGCGAGAGCGGGTTCTATGTCTTGCATACCGACGATCCGAGTTTTTCGGCCTTGGTGGCTATGCCGCGCACACGCCCCGGAATCCTGGTGCCCTATCAGGAGCATCCGCAGACTTACCCGCTCGAGTTGAAGCTGTCTTTCGATCCAAAGAAGGATCAGGGCCAAGTCTTTCCGCTTGTGATGGCGCTTGCGCGAGATCAATCTCCGCCCGCGCAAGTAGCGGCGAGCGTTTCAGCGATCAAACCTCTTTACACGCAGACGCGAGAGTATTACTCCCACTTTTCCGATCAGCATCTAAGAGCGGAGACGCCGGACAGGCGGGTGAATGAAGCGCTGCGCTGGGCAGAGTTTGCAATTGATCAGGCGCAAGTGGATTACCACGGCGAGACAGGGCTGGTTGCGGGCTACTATGAGTCGGCCGACTCCGCGCGCCCTGGTTACGCCTGGTTCTTTGGTCGCGACACGCTTTGGACGTCTTATGCCATTAACAGCTACGGCGATTTCGGGCTCACGCGAAAGGCGTTGGATTTTTTGTTCAAACGGCAGCGCGAGGACGGCAAGATTATGCACGAGTATTCGCAATCGGCGGATGCGCTCGATTGGAAACAGACGCCGTATTTCTATGCGTCGGCGGATTCGACGCCGCTACTCGTCATGGCCATGTGGGATTACGTGAAGACGAGCGGTGATGTGGAGTATCTGAAGACGCATTGGGACGGGGTGCGCAAAGCATACGAGTTTGCGAGAGCTCACGAAGCGAACGATGGCATTTATGCGAACAGCGAAGGAACCGGTTGGGTGGAGTCGTGGCCGCAAGGCATGCCGAAAGAGGAAGTGTATTTAGCGGCGGTCGATCAGCAATCTGCGACTGCGATGTCGCGGATGGCAGGAGCGATGCATGATGGCCAGCTCGCAAACGCAGCTAAGAGCAAAGCGGCGGAGATTGCCTCGAAAATCGAAAAGGAGTTCTACGCGGCGCCTGACAAGTTCTATGCATTTAGCCGTAATGCGGACGGCTCGCTCGATCACACGGCCAGCATCTACTCATCGGTGGCTTGGTGGGACGGCACGCTGGCGCTGAAGAACGCAGGCGCGATGCTCTCGCGCTGGGCATCGGACGAGTTCTCGGCAGACTGGGGCACGCGCGATATCAGCGAGCGCACGGCTTTTTACGATCCGATCAGCTACCACCAGGGTTCCATTTGGCCGTTATTCACAGGATGGGTGTCGCTCGCGGAGTATCGGGCAGGCCGGTCGCTTTCAGGCTACGCGCATCTTATGCAGAATGCGGAATTGACCTGGGCACAGGATTTAGGAGCAGTGACGGAGCTGCTCTCCGGCGAATTCTATCAGCCGCTCGGACGGAGCAGCTCGCACCAGTTGTGGTCATCTGCAATGGTGCTTTCGCCCATGCTGCGCGGGCTGTTCGGACTGGATTGGGACGCCTTGAACCACACCTTGCGAATCTCGCCGCATCTTCCCGCGGACTGGGACGGTGCGAAGTTGTGGAATGTCCCGCTGGGGTCGGCGAAAGTCGACATCCAGTACAAGCGACAGGGCGACCAGATGATCGTAGAGGCACAAAGCCAAGGGGCTGGAGTCTTTTGCCTTGCACTTCAGACATCGACCGAGGTTGCCTGCACTACGGCGTCCCACAGGATATCCGTACCATTGGATCCAGTAGAGCTGGCGATGCCAGCGGAGTTACCAAGTCCCGGCAGCGAGACACGTCAGCTGAAGGCACTTGACCAGACGATGGAGGCACACCACGCGACTTTCACATTTGCGGCACAAAGCGGATCGTCATACGATCTGAAAGTTCGGCTAAACAGGCCCCACGTATCGGCGGAAGGCGGCCTATTGGGAGGAGGCAAACTTCACCTGCAATTTCCCAATGGGAACGGTTACCAGACCCAGTCGGTCAGCTTCGGGTGGTGAGCCTGATACAGTGTGATGCCGAGGAAACAAATGGAAACCGGGAGAGTAAGGGCGCTAATTTCAGCGGCAGTGATCGCGGCGATGGGCATCGCGGCAACCGCCCAGAATCCATCCCCACCGGCACAAACGACCGACATCCTGCAGTACATCGACCAGACGTGGAAGGTGCTCCGGCGCTCGAACAGAACGCTGCCGGTCGCGGCCGTCGACCCGAAATTTCAGCCGGATCCCGAGGGCAGATGGCCGGTTTATATCCCGCAGACAGAGGACGTGAAGAAGGTCGAGCAGGAGCTCAAGAGCGAGATACCGGAAGCCGGGCTAAAGACGATCGTCATTCGGCCTTTGCCCTCGGATATCAACGCCATTACCGAACAGGGCCTGCTCTATTTGCCGAAGCCTTACGTGGTACCGGGCGGTCGCTTCAACGAGATGTATGGATGGGACAGCTACTTCATCCAGGTAGGTCTGCTGCGGGACCACGATCTCGATCATGCGAAAGACATGGCCGACAACTTTCTCTATCAGGTAAAGAATTACGGCGGCAAAGTGCTCAACGCAAACCGCACTTATTACCTCAACCGTTCTCAACCGCCCTTCCTCACTCAGATGGTTTGGAGCGTTTACAAGAGGACTCACGATAAGAAGTGGCTCGCGGAAGCGCTGCCGGAAATTGAGCAGTACTACAAATTGTGGACGACGGAGCCGCATCTAACCCCGCAGACAGGCTTGGCGCGCTACTGGGACTTCGGCGAAGGGCCTGCGCCCGAGGTGGTGTCCGGAGAACGGAATGCGGCGGGCAAAACACATTATGATCTGGTGAAAGAGTATTTCAAGACTCACGATGTTACCGATTACGAGGTTAGTCAATATTACGATCGGCCGACGGACCAACTTACCCCGTTGTTTTATAAAGGCGACCGTTCGATGCGCGAGTCAGGTTTCGATCCATCGAATCGTTTTGGGCCATTCAATATCGACATCATCCATTACAATCCCGTCTGCCTCAATTCCCTGCTCTACCTGATGGAAGTGCAGACGGCGGAGATCGTTGCAGAGTTGGCCCATGCCGAAGAAGCGCTTACCTGGCGCGGACGCGCGAAAGAGCGGGGGGACCGGATCAATAAGTTGATGTGGGACGACCAAGCTGGCCTCTACTTCGACTACGACTTTGTCAACAAGCGCCTGCGGCACTACCCATTCCTAACAACGTTTTACCCGCTCTGGGCCGGGATTGCGAGTAAGGAGCAGGCAGCACGAGTTGAGAAGAATTTGCCGCTGTTTGAGCGGGACGGAGGTTTACAGACCAGCACATATGTAAGCGGTAATCAGTGGGACGCGCCGTTCGGATGGGCGCCGCTGCAGATGATTGCTATCGAGGGCCTGCGCCGCTACGGGTATAAGGACGATGCGGAACGAATTTCCATGAAGTGGCTGTCCCTCATTCACCGCGATTTCATGCGGCGAGGGTTCATTGTCGAAAAATACGATGTTGTGAGTAGCAGCTCAAACGTGGAATCTCAGATCCACTTCGGGTATAGCGCAAACCAGGCTGGTTTCGGTTGGACAAACGCCGTCTTTACCCAACTCTTCGATGAGCTAAACCCGGAAGATCAGAAGAAGGTGCTGACGGCCGGGGGCGGTTAGCGTGATTGGGAGACTGCTTGCTCCGTCGGCTGGGCTTCACTCATAGTCTTCTCCTGAACCGCAATTTCCACCCGTTCTCGCTTGATGTCGAGGCGAATGCGGGCATATAGATTCATGTAAATGTTTGCCACCCAAACAAGCGCAAAGGCGCTGACCAGGTAGCCTCGCCAGTCGTTGTAGAGCAGCTTGAAGCGCGTCAAAAAGAGAAATGCGAACGTCACGTAATGGCTGAAGCAGTATTCACAAGTGAAGAGATAGAAAAACTTGCGCTGCACAAGCTTGTTGCAAGCTTCACTTTTGTTTTTGCACCAATCACGCGGCTCGCGAAAGACCTCCTCATGCGTGACGGTCCAGGCAACCGACGCGATGGGAATTGCAAGGACGAAGAGGAACGCTAACTGTTGCCCTAAGCTCATACGTTTACTCTGGACTAGGAGGAGACTTAAAGGATGCCACACGACCTCGCAAGCGGCGCGAAATCGGCCGGACCATGCTGCCTGGTGATATTCGGGGCGGCAGGTGATTTGACGAAGAGACTGGTTGTTCCGTCGCTCTACAACCTGGCGTGCGCTCACCTGCTGCCGGAAGAATTCGCCATTGCCGGTTTTGACTTGGCCGAGGAGAATGACGAGGCGTGGCACAAAGCCCTACGCGAGATGACAGAGCAATTCGTGAACGGCTCCGCTTCGAAGGAAGGGCTTAAGGAAGAAGTTTGGTCTTGGCTGATTTCCAAGATGTCGTACACACAAGGCGACCTGAATAATCCCGACAGCTACGCGAAGCTGAAATCCAAGCTGGAAGAGATCGACAAACAGAACGGGACCAAAGGGAATTATCTTTTCTATCTTGCAGTCGCGGATCGTTTCTTCGGAAGCGTGGTGCAGCATTTAGGCCAGAGCGGCCTCGCGAAGGAGAACAACGGGCAGTGGCGCAGGGTAGTCGTGGAAAAGCCGTTTGGACATGACCTGGCTTCAGCCAAGGCGCTCAACAAGCAACTCCTGGATGTCGTGAGCGAGAAGCAGATCTACCGCATCGACCACTTTCTGGGCAAAGAGACCGTGCAGAACATCATGCTGTTTCGTTTCGCAAACGGTCTAGTCGAGCCGCTCTGGAATCGCGACCGGGTGGACCACGTTCAAATCACGGTGGCAGAAACGGTGGGCGTGGAAAAGCGTGGCCGCTTTTATGAAAACACCGGCGCCTTGCGCGACATGGTTCCCGAATCATGTTTTCCAACTGGTCGCTGTTACCGCTATGGAACCTCCAAACTCGTTCGGCGCCGAAAATGTGCGCGCGGAGAAGGCGAAGGTGATAGAGGCAGTTCGGATTTGTAGCTCAAAGGATGTCCCTTTTCACGCTGTCCGTGGGCAGTACGGACCGGGCGAAATAAATGGGGACAACGTGCCGGGCTATCGCTCCGAGCAGGATGTCGCGCCTGATTCGAGTGTGGAGACCTACGCCGCAATGCGGCTTTCGATCGATAACTGGCGCTGGTCTGGGGTCCCGTTCTACATTCGTACCGGCAAACGGCTGAAAAGCAGGAAGACTCAGATTGCGATTAGGTTCAAAGACGTACCTGCGGGCTTCCTGCGCGAAACGCCTGTGCGAGAACCCATAGCCAACTGGCTGCTCTTGCGCATCCAGCCGGACGAAGGGATCGCCTGGGAGTTTGGCGCGAAGATACCCGGGCCAACGATGAAAGTGGGCGACGTGCGCATGGATTTCAAGTACCAGGATTACTTCGGCACGGCCCCATCCACCGGCTACGAAACGTTGATCTATGACGTAATGATAGGCGACGCCACTCTATTCCAGAGAGCGGACAACATTGAAGCCGGATGGGAAGTTGTGCAGCCGATCCTGGACTTCTGGAATTCAGAGCCGCCGAAGAACTTCCCAAACTATGCGGCGGGAAGTCAGGGGCCGATCGAAGCCGACGAGTTGCTGCAAAGGGACGGACGGGAGTGGAGACCGATCAACTGATCGGCGAATTTTGCCGGTGAAGCCCACGGTACTTGCGCAGGAGCTCGTAAATCACGACGGCGCCGGCGCTCGCGACGTTAAGCGAGTGCTTGAGACCCAGCATCGGGATTCTGACGTGCGTATCGCAGGCCGCCAGCAGAGCCGGTGTAAGCCCGTCGACTTCGTGACCGAACAGAACGCAAACCGGAAAGCGGGGCTGCCATTCGAAAATGTCCACGGCGCTGGTACTGGTCTCGATGGCAGCGATCTCGTATTCTTTCTCGCGCAGTTGACGGATGAGCTCGGCGGTGTCGATGACGGGCTCCCAGAGGACACGCTCCTCGGCGCCTAGAGCGGTTTTTCGGATGGCGTTCTTCGGCGGACGCGCAGTGATGCCGCTGAGAAGCAAGCGCTCTATACCGGCTCCGTCAGCCGTGCGGAAGAAAGCCCCAACATTGTACATGCTCCGCACATTATCGAGCAGGATGGAGACGGGCAAACGCAAATCGGCGTAAGGGACCGCTGCGATCGTGGCCCGGTATGGTGTTCGCTGCATCTTGCTACTTGAGAGGAAGACCTGCCTGGCTCCAGAGAACGTCGACACGCTCTTTAACCTCGGATGACATTTCAATAACGTTAGGCCAGCGGCGCGTGAAGCCCTCGGTTTTCCATTTCGTTGTTGCATCCACCCCCATCTTGGAACCGTAATTCGGAAGCCGGCTGGAGTGATCGAGCGAATCGATCGGGCCCAGGCAGAATTCGATATCGCGTTCGGGGTCAATATTGTTCAGCGCTTTCCAGGCGACTTCGGAAGAGTTTTGCACGTCGACATCTTCATCGACGATAACGATGCACTTGCTGAACATCGCCTGCCCCAACCCCCAAATAGCATGCATAACTTTACGCGCATGCCCCGGATAGGACTTACGGATGGAGACCAGAATCAAATTGTGAAAAACTCCTTCGGGCGGCATTGCGATATCGCGCACCTCGGGCAATTGGGCGCGCATCAGAGGCAAGAAAATCCGTTCGATCGCCTTGCCCATAAAGAAATCCTCCATGGGGGGTGGCCCGACGATGGTGGCCGCATAGATCGGCTTCTTGCGGCGCGTGATGCACTCGATGTGGAATACCGGGTACTCGTCGTCGAGCGAGTAGAAGCCTGTATGATCGCCGAACGGTCCTTCGCGCCGTAGCTCGCCGAGATCGAGATAGCCTTCCAAAACGATCTCGGAATTCGCGGGCACTTCCAGATCGCAGGTTTCGCATTTCACCATTTCGACCGCCTTACCGCGCAGAAATCCAGCGAACATCATCTCGTCGATCGCGGGCGGCAGGGGCAGAATGGCGGAAAAGATGGTGATGGGATCAGCGCCGATCGCGACTGCAACTGCCATGCGCTTCTGCTTACCTTGCGCCGCAAGACGGCGATAATGCTCTGCTCCCTGCTTGTGCTTCTGCCAGTGCATGCCGGTTGTCTGTCCATCGAAAACCTGCATCCGATACATGCCGCAATTGCGCTTTCCGTTTTCCGGATTTTTCGAGAAGACCATGGGCAAGGTGATGAAGCGGCCGCCGTCGCCCGGCCAGCAATGGAGAATGGGGTACTCGTCAAGTGAGAAGCCGCTACGCTGGATGACTTCTTTACAAGGCCCGCTTGAAACCATTTTCGGAAAAACGGAATTCAATTCGGATAGTTTCGGCAAAAGTTTCAGTTTGTCGAGCAATCCCTGCGGCTGCTGCATTTCAAGAAAGCCGGCTATGCGCTGCGCGACCTCCTCTATTTCGTTTACGCCTAGAGCCAACTCCATGCGGCGCATGCTGGCAAATGCATTGATCAACACCGGGACGCTTGAGCGGCTTGGATTTTGGAACAAGAGCGCGGGGCCGCCTGATTTGGCAGCCCGATCGGCAAACTCGGTGATTTCAAGGTGCGGATCGACCGGAAGCTGAACTCTCTTCAACTCTCCTTCACGTTCCAGCGCGCGCACGAATTCGCCGAGACTGTCAAAGTGCATGTTTCACCGTTAGACCCATTATCATGAGATGACCTATGAGCAGACGAACGGCATTGATAACGGGAGCAAGCCGCGGGATCGGGAAAGCGTGTGCGTTGTTGATGACCGCTGGCGGACATCGGGTAGCTTTGGCGGCAAGGTCTGTGGATGATTTGGAAGAAGTCGCGGAAGAAATACGCGCGATGGGTGGTGAGCCGTTTGTCGTGGAAATGGATCTGGGCGATCGAGAATCGATTGCAAATGGGTTCAAGAAAACGTCGCATGAGTTTGGCAGAATCGACATCTTGGTAAATAATGCCGGAATGACAAAAGATGGACTCGCCGTACGCATGAAGCACAACGACTGGGAAAGCGTGCTCAACATCAACCTAAGCGGCGCTTTCTATGCTATTCAGCAGGTCCTGCCGGGCATGATGCGGGAGCGGTGGGGGCGCATAGTGAATATATCGTCGGTAGTGGGCAAATCGGGCAACCCGGGACAAGCAAACTATGTGGCATCGAAGGCCGGCTTGATCGGGCTTACCAAGGCTCTGGCGAAGGAGGTTGGCAGCCGCAATATCACCATAAACGCGGTAGCGCCCGGGTTTATAGAGACGGATATGACAGATGCGTTACCGGCAGAGCTAAAGCAAAAGATGATCGACGAGACGCCTTTGAAGCGGATGGGCGTTGCGGAAGATGTTGCTGCCGCGGTGAAGTTTCTGATCGGTGACGATGCCTCGTTTATCACCGGGCATGTGCTGGATGTGAATGGCGGCATTTACATGTAGCGCCATCCGAATTAGAGACATCGAACAGGCTAGATTTACAGAAAAGAATGTCGTCTATAACGGTCACGCCGCGGGCGAAGCGGGATAGTAAGTTCAAGATCGGTTTGGTGCAGATGACTTGCTCGACCGATGCAGAAGCGAATCTCCAAAAAGCCGTCAAGGGCGTGCGGGCAGCGGCCGAAAAGGGAGCTGAAATCATCTGTCTCCAGGAACTCTTTCGTAGCCAGTACTTCTGCCGTGAAGAGCGTGCGGAGCTGTTCGACTTGGCCGAGAGCATTCCGGGACCGTCGACGGAAGCGCTGGGCGCAGTGGCGCGGGAACTGCAAGTCTCGATTGTTGCTTCGCTGTTTGAGAAGCGTGCGCAAGGCCTCTATCACAACACCGCCGCTGTTTTGGATGCGGATGGATCGCTGATTGGCGTCTACCGCAAGATGCATATTCCCGACGACCCGCTCTATTTCGAAAAATTTTACTTCACGCCGGGGGATCTCGGCTTCCAGAATTTCGAAACGCGTTTTTCCAGGATCGGCGTGCTTGTCTGCTGGGATCAGTGGTATCCGGAGGGAGCGCGCATTACCAGTCTGCAAGGCGCCAACGTGCTTTTTTATCCGACAGCTATCGGCTGGCACCCTTCAGAAAAGGCGCAATATGGCGAGGCGCAGTTGGATGCATGGCGCACGGTACAGCGGGCTCACGCGATCTCGAATGGAGTGTTCGTGGCGGCCGTGAACCGCACCGGTTTTGAAGGTCCGCCGGAAAGCGGCCTGGAGTTTTGGGGGAATTCCTTTGTTGCCGATCCTTTTGGGCGCGTGATGTCGCAGGCCAGCACAGAAAAGGAAGAGGTTCTGGTGGCGGAATGCGACCCGAAACAGATGGACGAAGTGCGGCGTAACTGGCCCTTTCTGCGCGACCGGCGCATCGATGCTTACGCTCCGATTACTAATCTCTGGCTCGACTGAAAATGACCGTGCATTCTGAACCGGTTCTCCAGGGCTTTCGCATGCCCGCAGAATGGGAACGTCATCAAGCAACCTGGCTGGCGTGGCCGCACGAGGCGAGCGACTGGCCGGGAAAGTTCGCAACAATCCCATGGATCTACGGCGAAATCGTTCGTCACCTTTCACGGTCGGAGCGAGTGCGCATTCTGGTTCAGGATGCTGAAGCAGAGCGCATCGCGAGCAGTGTGTTCGAAAAGTGCCACGCGGATCTCGGAGCGGTGGAATTCTTTCGTATTAGGACCGACCGTAGCTGGACACGGGATTTCTGCCCGGCTTTCGTTCGTGACGAAGCGGGTAAACGGGCCGTGCTCAATTGGCGCTTCAACGGTTGGGCGAAATATGGCAATTCCGAAGCCGATGACGCCGTCACTCCCGAAATCGCCCGCCGACTCGGCATGCCGATCTGGACCCCAATGTCTCGCGGCAAACAGGTCGTGCTCGAAGGCGGAAGCATCGATGTAAATGGGGCGGGAACTGTGTTGACAACGGAAGAGTGTTTGCTGAGCGATACGCAACTTCGCAATCCCGGGCTCACCCGGCAGGATTACGAAGCGATTTTTCGTGATTGCCTCGGCGCCCCCCAAACTCTATGGCTCCGAGATGGGATTGCAGGCGATGACACGCACGGGCATGTTGACGACCTGGCGCGGTTCGTGGACGCGAATACCGTAGTGATCGCTTCCGAGCTCGATCCAGCGGACGACAACTTTGAACCGTTAAAGGAGAATCTCGCTTTGCTTGAAGAGATGCGCGATCAGGATGGACGCGCGCTGGAGATCGAGACTCTTCCGATGCCACAACCGGTCTTTTTCGAAGGGCAGCGCCTGCCGGCAAGCTACGCGAACTTTTACGTCGCGAACAGCATTGTCCTAGTTCCTACGTTCAACGATGCAAATGACCGGCTGGCTCTCAATAAACTTGCGGAGTTGTTTCCCGATCGGAAGATTATCGGAATAGCCAGCACCGATCTCGTTCTCGGGCTCGGGACGCTCCACTGCATGACGCAGCAGCAACCGGCTTAGCGCAGCCGTGATTTTCCTTTCCACTCTTTCGCTCACGATATGGGTTTACATCCTGCTGGGAAGGGGATTCTTCTGGCGGGTACGCGAGAAAGAAAGTCACAACGCGGATTCAACCAAGACGCGAGCATTTGTGGCAGCGATCGTGCCGGCGCGCAACGAGGCTGCGGTCATCGGCAGAGGAGTTCAGTCCTTACTGCAACAGCAGCTCGACCCCAAGCTGCAACTCATCGTAGTTGATGATGCGAGCGAGGACGGCACGAGCGCCGCTGCCCTCAGCGCCGCCAGCGAGATCTGTGAATCGGAGAGGCTGACCGTCCTCAAAGGCGAACCGCTCACAGCGGGCTGGACAGGCAAGCTCTGGGCGCTTTCGCAAGGCGTCGAGCATGCACTCACCTTGCATCCTGATTACCTGCTCTTTACCGACGCGGACATCGTACATGGTCAAGGTTCGGTGAAAGATCTCGTAAGTTGCGCACAGAGCAATGGCTGCGACCTCGCTTCGCTGATGGTCAAGCTGGCCTGCGAATCGTTTGCCGAAAAAGCGCTCATTCCGGCGTTCGTTTTCTTCTTTTTACAGCTGTATCCACCCGCGTGGACAAGCTCGCGCCGGCGAAAAACGGCGGGCGCTGCAGGAGGCTGCATTCTGATTCGGCCAGAAGCCCTTGCTCGCATCGGCGGATTGGCCGCGATTGGTCATGCGGTGATCGACGATTGCACTCTGGCCAAGGCTGTGAAGAGATCAGGCGGCCACATCTGGATGGGCCTCACCGCGCGCGCTTACAGCATTCGTTCTTATGGCACCTTCTCGGAAATTGGCCAGATGATTTCCCGTACGGCATTTAGCCAGTTGAATCATTCCGCGCTCCTCTTGGTCGGCACAGTCAGCGCCATGGCGATTACCTACGTGCTGCCTGTGGTTGCGCTCCTCACCGGTAAACCGTTGTTGATGGCGGTAGGTGGCGCAGCATGGATGTTAATGGCTGCTTCGTACAGTCCGACGGTTCGATTCTACAAGCAAACGCCCTTATGGTCCCTTGCACTGCCTGCCATTGCGGTCTTTTACACTGGCGCCACAATTACTTCGGCCATTCGATACTGGACGGGGAAGGGCGGCAAGTGGAAGGGGCGCCTACAAGACGTGCGCCCGTAGACCAATGTTTACCAGCGATTCTTGCTGCCGCCGAAGTCGCGCTGCTGCCCTGCACCAGGATCTTGAGAACGCTCCCGGCGCTCAGGCGGACGCGCTTCGTTGACCACCAGAGCCCGCCCCATCAGAGCACGCCCATTGCAGGCCTGCACCGCCTGATTGGCTAACGCATCGTCGTTGATCTCGACGAAACCAAACCCCCTGGCTTCGCCGCTAAAACGGTCCCGAAGAATATTCACGCTATCCACCCGTACACCGGCTTCTTCGAAAAATGCCTGGATGTCGGCTTCCGTAGCTTTGTAGGGGAGATTCCCCACGAACAGCTTTGTCACTTAAACTTTCTCCTAACTATGGTTCGGAACTCGTATCTTGATTGGGCGATCAACCAGAGGTCATCCAAGGCGGGAAATTCGAGAACTCCAAACTTAGCTTTCATCGTCCCATAAATACTTGTCGAAAAAAAGCGCACCTAATCTTCCAGAAGCATGGCACAGCGAGACCTTCTATCGCGGCGTAATTAAGCCTCCAAGTTTGTCCTGCTCACTCGCTCCTTGGCGGACGAAGCGCGTCGAGTAAGCTTCGAGATATTTGAGCCCCGAACCGGTGCTGAAGATGACGACCTGATCCTGAGGCTTCAGGAAACCGCCCTCGATCAGACGCTTTAGAGCCGCCACGCAAGCCCCCGTCTCGGGAGCCGCGAATAAACCCTCCCGCCTCGCCAGTAGCAACCCAGCATCGAGCATCTCTTCGTCGGAAACGGAAATTGCCGTGCCGCCGCTCTCCCGGAGAGCTCGCAGCACGAGCTGGTCGCCTAATGCTTTCGGCACGCGAAGTCCGCTCGCTACCGTATAGGCGTTTCCCCAGAATTCACTCATTTCGGTATTTTGCTCGAATGCTCGGACAATAGGAGCGCAGCCAGCCGCCTGAACGGCTATCATTTTCGGGCGCTTATTCCCGATCCAGCCCAATTCTTCCAGCTCGGCAAACGCCTTCCACATGCCAATCAGCCCAACTCCGCCGCCGCAGGGATAGAGGACAGCATCCGGAAGCTGCCAATCGAACTGCTCCGCGAGTTCATAGCCCATCGTTTTCTTGCCCTCGATCCGGTAAGGCTCTTTAAGCGTACTTACCTCGAACCAACCTTCCTTTTCCTTTCTTTCGGCTACGATTCGCGCGCAGTCGCTAATGAGGCCGTTAACCAGCGTCACGTTAGCCCCGAAAGACTTACATTCCACGAAATTTGCTTGTGGGACATCGCCGGGCATGAAAATGTGCGCTTCGAGGCCGGCAACAGCCGCGTAGGCGGCAAGCGCGCTTGCGGCATTGCCGGCGGAAGGTATCGCGAGCCTGCGCTGACCGAGCTTTCGGGCCAGAGTGACGGCGGCGGAAAGCCCACGCGCTTTGAAGGAGTCCGTCGGATTTCGAGACTCGTCTTTAATCCACAAATTACGGCTTCCCAGGTCGTTTTCGAGCGAAATTGCGCGCAATAGGGGTGTCCAACCCTCGGAAAGGGTCACTGCCTCTTCCAACGGCGCCGGCAAAACAGGGTGATACCGCCACATGCTGGAAACGGAATTCTCCAACGACTCCTTGGCCCAGCTTTTGCCGACTTCCTCCAGGTTGTACTCGACAAGGAGCGGCCCTCCGCAAGCGCAGGTATTCATGAGTTTGTTCGGCAAAAACGACTTGTCGCACCGGCTACAACACAAACCAACAGGGTGGCCCATCTTCCGTTATGGTAAGGCGTTGCCGTCCGGGTCCTTTGAAACACGTACTTTTTACTAAAAGTGGAAATTTTTATAGCCGGAAAACACTCTTTTATGGCAAACTGTATCAAAGACTGCAAAAATTACAAAGGAGGTACCTGGTGCAGTATCCCTTAAGCCGGGATGAACACGCGGCCATGGCGCGATATCTGTCTGGTATCCGAAAACAACTGCAGGATGTCTCTGACTTGTTTGCGGCGCGTTATGGTAGGAACAGCAGTATCGCCGAAATAGCAGTAAAAAGCTTGGTATCCGTGACTTTGCTCGAACATGAACTTCTGCTTCTAGACACCGAAGCCGAATCGCTTGCTGAGCCTCAGCCCGACTCTGAACAGGTCGAAATGAGAGCCAGCTAAGGTCCGATGCTTTTCCGTGCATTTGCGCTCTGCCTGATCCTGCTTTCTGGTGTGAGCGTCTGCCTCGCCGAGGAGATGGTGTGTCTCAGAAGCGGATTCTGTCTACAGGCCAGCTCACATACGGGCGACGCGGAGCATCTCGTTTTTCGCATTGGCGGTGGGAGTATCGAGTTTCAAGCGGAAGAAATCGCGAGAATCGAACAAGTCGTCGGTTCCGCTCCAACGAAATCTGACTGCTCTTTAGTTCGCCGGGAGACCGCTGACCCACAGACCCTCGTCACCAAGGCGGCGGAGTCGCAAGGTATCGATTCCGATTTTGTGCGGAGTGTCGCCAAGATCGAATCCGATTTCCGCCAGGGGTCCATTTCGAGCAAGGGCGCGACCGGCCTGATGCAGATTATGCCCGCTACTGCCAAAGAGCTGGGGATCAATGCGGCCGAGGCTCAGGAAAATGCGCTAGGCGGGGCAAAGTATCTGCGCTCACTCCTGGTCCGTTATCACTTCAACTCGGCTTTGACCTTGGCGGCCTATAACGCAGGGCCCGGCGCCATACAACGATTTGGTGGAGTACCGCCGTTCGGCGAAACGCGCGCCTATGTTGTCAAGGTCACGCGCGAGTACGACCGCCGAAGGCGCGCGACTGCAGCCGGCACGAACGCTCGGTTAGCGAAAGCCTCTAGTAAGACCAGCGCCACAAACTAGCTCCCGCTGTATAGCCTGCTCCTACAGCGGCAAATAGGACCAGATCCCCTTTCTTCAGCTTGCCGCTGCAGAGTGCGTCTTGAGTAGCCAAAGGGATCGTGCCGGCCGTGGTGTTTCCGTACTTATCCAGATTGATGATGACCTTCTCAAGCGGCAAGCCCAGCCGTTCCGCCGTCGCGGTGATAATACGCCGGTTTGCCTGATGCGGGATCAGCAAATCGACGTCCGGCCCGCGAAGTCCGTGCCGCGCAAGCAATTCCTCGCACACTTCCTGCATTTTGCGAACTGCAAACTTAAAGACCTGCTGGCCGTCCTGCTTGACGTAATGAAGGCGTTGGGCCACCGTTTCGGAGCTGGCCGGGCGACGACTGCCGCCCGCCGGCATGCGGAGATATTTTGCACCGGAGCCGTCAATTTGGTTTTGGTGACCGATGTAGCCGGAGGCCTCGCTTTCGGTTGAAGGCTCGATCAGGAAAGCGCCCGCGCCGTCCCCAAATAAAATGCAGGTGGACCGATCCTCATAGTCGATGATGCGTGACATCGTATCAGAGCCGATTACCAGCACATAGCGGTGCGTACCCGCCGAAACCAGGTGGGCGGCGGTGGTGATGCCATATAGAAATCCAGAGCAGGCAGCAGCCAGGTCGAAGCCCCAGGCACGGTGTGCCCCGAGTTGGTCCTGCACCAGGCAGGCGGTCGATGGAAACTGCATGTCCGGAGTGACCGTGCAAAGTATGATGGCGTCTAAATCCGCCGCTTCGATGCCTCGGGCCGCTAGCGCCTGGCGGGCAGCAGCTACCGCCATATCGGAAGTGGCAATGTCCGGATCGGCAATGCGCCGCTCCCGAATACCGGTCCGTTCCACGATCCATTTGTCGTTCGTATCAACCATGCGGGATAAGTCCTGGTTGCTGAGAACGCGCGGCGGAACATAACACCCCACAGAGCTAATTCTGGCTATTGGCAAACGCCGTCCCTTCCACCTGTAATTTTTAGGCTTCGAACCAAATGCGATCTAGTTAACCCGAATCACCATGTTACAGTTGGAGAAAAATGCAGGTTGAGACTGCTCTCTTTTTTGAGTCAGTGGAGCAGATTTACGCACGCGTTTTTCGATCCATAAGGCCAAGAACTCCGCTGCCGCGCATCGCCGTGAATTTCCGGCGATATGCTAACGCCAATAGCCGGATCAGATTGCAAGACGGTGAGATGATCGTCGATCTCAGCGATTTGCTCGAAAGAGCGCCTGCCCCGGTTCAAGAAGCGCTGGCATCGATACTGATTTCGAAGCTCTTCCGCAAGGTTCCAGAGCCCGGCGTTCTTACCCGCTACCGCCGTTATTTGAATCGAGCTGACGTGCGGCACACTTTGCACCAGCTCAGGCGAGAGCGCGGCCGGAAGCTCGTTGTGGACCCAAACGGAACGTTCTATGATTTGCGCGAGATTTTCGAAGAGCTAAATCTGAAGTACTTCTATGGACTGATGGCGAGACCCCGGTTAGGCTGGAGCACCCGGCCGTCCCGAACGACTTTGGGGCATTACGATCCGTCGCATCACACGATCGTGCTCACCAGCCTTTTCGACTCCGCAACAGCGCCAGAACTGGCTGTCAAGTATGTGATGTTCCACGAAATGCTGCACCTGAAATTCCCCACACGGCACAGAGGAGCGAAGCGTTGCGTGCATACCCCGGAATTCAAGACGGCAGAGAGAGCGTTCGAGAACTTCAGAGAGGCGAAGCAGGTGCTAAGGGGCTTCCTGGACCAGAACGTCAGGTAATTACGCCGCAATTACGCCGCGTGAGCGGCGGAAACCAGCTTCAGCTGGGAATTCATGGCCTCGAGTTCGCCTATCAAAGAACGAACGGCGAGCGAGTGGTAACCGACAAGACAGAGTCGGTAGCTAAGTTCAGCCTTCAAAACAGCCAGGCAAAAACGCACCTTCAGCCAAATCAGGCGGCTGACAACGTCAGAGCAATCCTGCTTGACGTAGGGCAGGATCGATCGTACTGCCCTATGCAAACGGTTGAAGTCAGCGATCGAGCGGTTGAGGTACTGTTTAAAGATTCGCAACCGCTCACGCCGGAGCTTCTTGTACAAAGAAAGGTCAAATCCAGGTTGCTGGCTCAAAAACTTGAAATCTTCGTCATTTAGCAATCCCGCCATCGGGTGATAGGAGGCAACCGAGAAGCTCTCGAGCCATTCAGGTGTAACCTCCTGGGCTGAACACTTCCGGGAAAGTCGGGCTACGACCGGCACAAACAGAATGGCGATTAGTCCTATGAGTAATAGGGGCGTTAGTACTAGAGCTGAAGTCAAGCAACTCTCCGTTACTTTAACGTACAGGATTGAGCACTGCTATTCAAGACCCCTCTCCACTTTTTAGTGGTTACTGGTGGCTTTTTAATGAAATCTGAACCTGAAAAGGTACTTTCGCCATTTCGGTTGCAGTTGCAAGGCGGCCGGAATTTCGCTCATCTGCGGCCCACTCGTGCCAGGGCAGTGTTGAGGGCTTCTAAGTTATTCATAAGCTCCGGTTGCCGACTGGCGCGCCAACTATGGCCAATGGTGACCGGTGCGATTTCGCCTTGCTTATTTAAGAAAGTAATCCAACAAACGAGGCAAATACATAAGATAAATGTTACGCCGTTATTGACTAATCCTAAGCTCTCATGGGAATAAAAGCTGCGAAGTAACAGGAGAGCTGTCTTGGCTGAAAAGTACACCACGAAGCCGATACTGAAGACTGCGAGGTTGCGGGGCATTCGAACCGGGAACCATAAGATAAACAGCAGCATCAACAGCAAAACCAGCAACACTACAGTCGCGATTACCCGTTCACACACAAGACCAATGATCACGAGATCATCGAGCGCCGCAATGGCATTCCCGGCCCCCGAAGCTACATACTCAGGGAACGCGCTTATGAGCGCTGCGCCGATAGAGAGGGGCAAAACGACGTTTAACGCTCGCTGCGAAATCCTCAAAATACCGGGAAATCTGCGAAGAATAGCCTGCAGGAGCGCATAAATCATCCAGATCCATAGGATCCAGGAGCCCAACCGCAGGGTGAACCAGACCACCCGATAATCTAGATGATTATTCAGGCCCAAAAAACGACTAAACAGGACGAGAACTATGGAAACAAGCTCGAACAACAGGAACGCACAGAAAATCCGATAGATCTTATGAAGTCCTAGCGTTACAAGCCTCACGATCAGAGTAACGGTGAGAATGCCGCTGAGCCCAAGGCCAATTCGCACCCAGTTCATGATTTGCTCATCGGCTTTCTTGGATAGTAGAGCAAAATAGCCGACTGAGCAACTAGCGAGCCATGCAGATCAGGGCGAAAAAAGCCGTGTACAGAGCGCGGAACTCTCTCTTATTTTTTCCGCAAGCAAATGGGCCTTAATATAGCGGAGGCCAGCCCCCACCCGGTGTCGGGATTGGGATATCAAAAGCTACCGGTACCCGCAAAGTCTGCGATCCTCGCTGTGGCGTATCGTAAGTTGCAGTGCTGATCACGCCCGGGGTTACCTTGGCGTTTGACGAGTTGCTCGTTGCTCCGAAGGCGGCACAAGACAAGAAAAGGGAGGCGAGAATAATCTTTTTCATAGGTCGATTTAGGTTCCTTATTTGAGAAGCTCAAGGCTCCTGGTATGTACGGTAACCTGCGGAAACTAAGCGAGACCTGTGAAAAACATGTTTTTCCGGGATCGGAACGTGTAGTTCTAATAGTACCGGGTTACGTTGAATGCTCCCGTCGAGTGTGCCAGATTAGAAGAACGGGATCGATGTACACGGGAAATCCAACTAGCGCCGGGCAGGACATACTCGAGTTAGTATGTGTGCGCGACCTCTCACACATCGGAACCTCCTATGGGCGCTTGGTTTACTTGGGAGGGCTTCGCAATCCCGATACTGGCAAATATGAGCACTACGGCGCAACCAGTAGTATATCCGGTCCAACTGATCTCAGCCGGGGCTTGAAACGCGTCCACGAGCAGATCTTTAACGAATGGATCAGCTTTCCTTTGGAACGTAAGAAGGCCGACATTGAACTCTACATCGAGAGCATCCCGCAAGTAGACAGGAACGAACTGATCGATGCCTGGCTCAGACTGAGGCCTTACAAAAACCTGGTCCCCGCGTCGATTCAGGGTCCCGAGCGTGAGAAGCACACCTCCGATTTCGAGGCGATTCTTGGCTTACTCAAGAACGTTTATGGCGTCGCCTCGCCAGATCCATTCGCATAGCGGCCCCGGTCACCTGGCCAAGTATATCGACCTCCTCGGGATATTTATAGACTTCGAGGCTCATCTGCGAAGCCGAGTGAGGCTGAACGATCAAAAATCCGTTCCGCTCGGTGCACCATCCGCAGCGATAACCCGATCTATGTTCCAACAGATGAATAGGCCGATCGTACTCCCGTGGGAAACCGTCGGCTGCTAGGTGCGTTTTCGTTTCGTCGATCTGGATAAACGAGCCTGGCGGGAGAATCGGATACATGAACCAGTCCTCCGTACCGATGAAAGCGTAGCGGTGCTGCCTGACATCGAGCGAGCCGAATAGCGATAGCGGCAGCTTTCCCCAGCGCCGTACGTGCGGGCTCAAATACAGGGTTTTCGTGAGATCCAGATCTTGATCCATCTCGAGCGGTACTTCGCCTGACGTGCGGTCCGGGCCGGCAAAATCGATCAGACGAGTTTCGCGCAGCGGCAACTTGGCGGCGTCACCGGCTAAATCATCAAGATCGATGCCATACCAGGTGAGCGCAGTATGGAAATTCAATCCGTAGATCACGCACAAAGAATATAGGCGGTAGAGGGACGGGAGAGTCCCTTTATTCTCAATGTCAGCTAAGCGACTAAGGCCGACTGAAAATTCCTGGCGCCCCCGGCTGCGGGCAATTTGCTGGCTCGCCTCTTCTATATCGCGATATTTCAGGCGCAATCGTTCCCGGATTCGCCTCAACTGCCTTCCTGGATCGTCCATTCTAATTGATACGAGATCTGAGCCGGTATAACCGTGTCACGCCGGGCGCAACACACTATGCCCCAATACCACATAACCTCTTACAACCCTGTTCCGTTTTCAGAACAGACCACCAAGTCTACCATCCGAAGCAGGGCGCTCTGGCCCGAAAGTATTCCAACGCCATCCCCTCATGCTTCCGTTCGTCGCACAATATGTCGCGAGATATGATGAGCGCAAGGGAAAATGCCCGATCACCGGATGAGCATTCCGCGGCGCGTGCGGCGCGCCCCGAATTATTTGGTTGCATTCCAGGGAGACCCTGGCGCCTTCAGCCACGCAGCCGCACTGAAAGTACTCGGAAAAAACGCGAAGCTCTTGCCTTGCAAGTCGTTTAAGGATGTCTTCGAGAGTTTGAAATCGGATTCGGCCGAGTTTGCAATTCTACCGATCGAAAATACCCTGTATGGAAGCGTACACGAGAACTACGATTATCTTCTCGACTACGGTTTTGTGATTTCCGGTGAGACAAGTATCCGGATTTCGCATCAACTAATCACGATGCCGGGTGTTCGCTTTCGCGACATCAAACGAGTTTACTCCCATCCGGTAGCGCTCAATCAATGCAAATGTTTTTTTGATAAGCATAAGAACATCGAGCCGGTGCCGCATTACGACACGGCAGGTAGCGTAAAACTGCTGAAGCAACAGGGTTCGCGAGATGGAGCAGCAATCGCATCTAGGGTCGCCGCCGAAACCTACCGGGGAGTGATCCTGAGGGCAGATATCGAGGACATGCGGCAGAACTTTACGCGATTTTTTCTGTTGACGAAACAACCTTTTTCTGCTCCCAGCGCGACCGCATCGTGGAAATCCTCGGTTGTCTTCGCCACGGCCAACACTCCTGGGGCCCTATTCCGTGCAACGGCCTGTTTCGCTCTTCGGGACATCAGCCTTACGAAAATCGAATCGCGGCCCCTTCGCGGAAAACCTTGGGAGTACCTCTTCTATATTGACTTCCTCGCTGACAGCGAGGAAAAGATAGCTAAGAACGCTTTAGCGAACTTAAGAGAATGCGCCCAATTTGTCAAACTCCTCGGCAGCTACCGGCCTACCCCGTAAAGCCTACGTTTCCTAAGCGTTGGGCCGTAAGCCCGTTATGAAGGCTGATCTCTAAATATCGTAATACAAAGCGAATTCATAGGGGTGAGGTCGTAACCGAACGGCTTCGGCCTCTGACTTTCGCTTGTAGGAAACGAAAGTCTCGATCAGTTCCTCCGAGAAAACATCCCCCTTCGTCAGGAACTCGTGGTCTTCTTCCAGACACGTAAGCGCCTCGTCCAGAGAAGCGGGCATCGACGGAACCTTCTTCATTTCCTCCGGAGAGAGATCATAGATGTCTTTGTCGAGCGGCTCACCGGGATCCATTTTATTGAGAACGCCGTCGAGCCCCGCCATCATCATCGCTGCAAAAGCCAGGTAAGGATTGGCCGCCGCATCGGGCGGACGGAACTCCACTCTCTTGGCCTTTGGACTGTTCGAATACATCGGAATGCGAACCGCGGCCGACCGGTTGCGGCGCGAGTAAGCCAGATTGACTGGCGCTTCATAACCCGGTACGAGCCGCTTATAGCTATTGGTAGTGGGCGCGATGATCGCGGAAAGCGCGCGCGCGTGCCGCAGCAAGCCTCCTATATAACTGAGGGCTAGCTGGCTCAATCCGGCGTAGTTGTCACCGGCAAACAGCGGTTTCCCTCCCGTCCACAAACTCTGGTGCGTGTGCATTCCGCTGCCGTTGTCCCCAAACAGCGGCTTCGGCATGAAGGTGACGGTTTTGCCGTACTGGTAGGCGACGTTGCGCACGATGTATTTATAAAGCATCATGTTGTCGGCCGACTTGACCAGAGTGTCGAACTTCTGATCGATCTCGCATTGGCCGCCGGTTGCGACTTCGTGATGGTGGCACTCGATCGCCAGGCCGCATTCGAGCATGGTCGCCACCATTTCGCTGCGCAGGTCCTGGTAATGATCTGTCGGAGGGACTGGAAAATATCCCTCTTTGTAGCGAGGCCGGTATCCCAGATTGTTATGCTCCCGGCCCGAGTTCCAGCGGCCTTCCTCGGCGTCGATGAAGTAGAAACCGCTGTGCTGATTTTGATCGAAGCGTATGTTGTCGAAGATGAAAAACTCTGCTTCGGCGCCGAAGTAAGCCGTATCTGCAACGCCGGTGTTCTTCAGATGAAGCTCTGCCTTTTTGGCGATCCAGCGCGGGTCCCGGTCGTAATGCTGGCGGGTAATCGGATCGACAATGTCGCCAAGCATGATCAGGGTACGGGTCTCCGCGAAGGGATCCATGAAAGCGGTCGAGGGATCGGGAATGATGAGCATGTCGCTCTCATTGATAGCCGCCCAACCACGAATGCTCGAGCCGTCAATGCCGAAACCATCTTCGAAAGAACTCTCTTCGAGCATGTTGATGGGATATGAGATGTGCTGACTCAATCCCGGCAAATCGGTAAAGCGCAGGTCAAACTGCCGCGCGTCATTCTTTTGAGCGAATTCGAGGGCTTCTTTTGCAGTCATAGTGGCGAGCGTGATCTCCTTGCGAACTCGTTAGAATATAGCATTCCCGCCGGTAAGCCAAGCCGTTTTGATCAGCGAGCTACTGCACGTAAACGGGGATTGGGTTCGAGGCAATCCCGTTCGCAACGACCACAAGTTCGCTGAAGCCGGACTCCTGGGCGGACGGAATGTCGTAATGGGTGGACACAATCTCGTCCGAGGCGACGGCCATGCTGCTGTGATCATGCGTGCGGCTGTAGAAAACGTGCCCTGTTTTGAGATTGGTGATGCGCACCAGCGGATAGTTGGTCGCGGCTTGGACATCATCCCCATAGGCGGCTCCCTGGGAGAGGCCGTTCAAACCTATGCCGAAGACTTGATACGAATTCCCGGGGCTGAGAAGAAGCTCAGTGAAAAGAACGATCGGACTTAGATACGGTTGCGGGTTTACAGCGGGGGTGAAGATCTCGATATCGTCCGAGAAGTCGGTCAAGAGGATCTGGCCCGTCGGAAGCACGAGCATGTTGCCGTAATACGACGAATCGATTGGCGCGTTGGGCGTTCCGGGGACCTGGGTCAACTTTTTCCCGTCCCACTCGAGGAAGACGGAAGGCGTGTCAAAAATGCCTGGGCTCGCCATCATCAGGACCTTGCCATTAGGCTCCAATGCCGCCGGGCCGTCCGCGATGTCGAGTCCGTCAGGGAAGTCCGGACCGGCCGTCCAATTCCTGGTGAACGAGTTGTAGATTGCCGTGTGGCCTGCTCCGCAACTGTTCGCTCCGGTATAAAAAACCGTGCCATCGGGCCGCAACACTCCGGGTCCCAACTCAAAGGACGCTTTGCTTTCTCCGCCGCAATCCGCCGCGGAATCCCAGAGCTGCACAACCGTGCTCCCGGCGCTGCTCCACGTGCCCGACTTCGGATTGTAAAGCTCCGAGTTCATGCCCGTGGGCTCGTATTGAAAGACGTACGCATCGGCCGTCAGCACCTGCTTATTGGGCAGCAGCGTCCATCCTTCCTCATCATTAACGTCGAACTTGCCCGTCCCGGTCGAAGTCCACGTCAAGCTCCTGGAGTTAAGCAGAGCGGCTTGCGGGGTGCAGCAATTAGCCTGCATATACGTGCCGTTCGCCAGCACGACACTTTGGGCGTCGCCAATCGACGACCACCCACTGGGTGGTTCCACGGACGTCCATGTGTTGGCTAGCGGATCGTAGATCGCGCCCTGATTGGTCCAAACGGCGTTAAAGAAATTGAAGTGAACCCCTGGGGTGAGACAGGAAGTTAAGGGGGTAATGCCGTTGGCTGAAAAATCATTGCACGGCGGGGTTATGGTTGTCCATTCTGTGAGCACCTGAGCGGAGGATAGGGCAACGCGGGGACGCGACCCGAGCGCCGACTCAGGAGCCGGAATGGCTGGGGCGGCGCAAGCCGCCCTGAAATAGAGCGATTCTGGCGCAACGGCGGTAAATCCCGGGGTTTCAGGGGCGGAGCCACTGAACAAAGAAGCCGGGTTCCTCATTTTGCACCGTTCTCGAAGTCCGCAGGCGGCCGGTATCCCAGAGCCGAATGCAGCTGCCGCTGGTTATAAACGCGCTCCAGGAATTGAGCAATGCTGGAGCGGGCTTCGTCAAAATGGCGATATTCGTTGCGATAGACCTCCTCGTGTTTGAGTGTTTTCATGAACGACTCGCCAGCAGCGTTGTCGTAAGGATTGCCTTTCCGGCTCATGCTGATGATCGCCTGATGTTGCTTCAGCAGATCCGTATACGCTTGCGAAGCATACTGTACGCCGCGATCGGAGTGATGCACCAGACCAGGCGGCGGTTGCCGCTTTGCCAGCGCCATGCGTAACGCCAGCACGGCCAGTTCCGCTTCTAACATCCTTCCCAGCGCCCATCCGATCACCCGGCGCGAGAACGCATCCAGCACCACCGAAAGATACACGAACTCCTCGCGCAGCCGTATGTAAGTGATGTCTGCAACCCATCACTGATTGATTGCAGTTGGCTGCATTGCGCGCGCCAGATTCGGATACACCGGGAACGGATGGCGCGAGTCAGTGGTAGTCACGAATGAGCGCCGTCGCACACACAGCAGGTTGTCTTCGCGCATCAGACGCAACACGCGTTTGTGATTCACGGCGAAGTTGCGCCGCTGCAACTCGGCAGTGATCCGCCGGTAACCATAGGCGGGCGACTCCAAGGCAATCTTCTGCATTTCATCGCGCAGTTCCATCTGCACAGGAATGCCTTGACGCGGTAAGCGCCAGCGGTAAAAGCCACCCCGGTTCAGACCCGTCATGGCGCACAGCGCGGTCACGGCTTTGCCCGCCGCCGCCGTTTGGCGGATTTCTTCGAACAAGCATCCGCGCCACTGACGACGACCGGCGGGTGATAATCCTTGAAATGCCGCAAGGCCTTTTTTAAAAAATCGTTCTCCATGGTGAGTTGACCGATCTTGCGTTCCAACTCACCAATCCGCCTGGCATCGTCGAGCGCCGCCAGGTCCGCCCCGCGCCGGCCGAGTCCGGGCAAAGCCAGTTCTCCTTTGGCGCGCCACTCGCCACGCCAGCGCTCCAGCAACTTTGGAGCTAGCTGATATTTGCGCGCGATCTCACTTGTCGTCGATCCGGCATCCAATGCACGCATCGCCGCGATTTTCAGCTCGCGGCTCTAAACAGCTCGGGACAAATCCATTCCTCTCTCCGTTCAATGTATTTGTTCCTTTAACTCGCTCTCTCATTCTTGGGGTTCACTCCAAAATTGTATTCTCCCCCCTCGACGATGACCCGCCCGTCAGGGAGCACGGAGGAAGAGTGATAAAGCGGGCTATACCCATCTGGCAAGGAAGCAACCTGCGACCAGATCCCGTTCACGTAGCTGCCGGAATTGTCTGGCGTCAATTTCCACCAATTCTGGCATCCCCCTTCCTGCACCAGGACAGTTCCATCGGTAAGCAGCAGCGGGTTGGCGGCGCCAGCGCAATTAATAACATCCAAAAAAGTCGGTTGGTTCGCGAGAGGTTGCCACCGCGAAGATGCTGAAGCGGCAATAGCCGTCCGATGGCTCTGTGAGGGATGATTCCCCATCCGACGTGGGATGGGCGTTAGCCGCGGCGACGACTGCGCGCCGCCAAGGCTGGGCGAAGCCAGTGTAACAAGGGCTGCGGCTACGAGCATTCCGAGAGCCCCGATGTTTTTGCTTGCATGTGTTTCCTCTTTCAGGCTGACGCGCAATGATAAAAGCAAACACCTTTCGACGCAAGTTCCGTTAGATCTACTGTCGGCAGTATGTGAGTTGACCGGGTGAATTCACACCTGATCTGTCGGCGTCTATATCGATGACTGTCCCGGAGACTACTACCAGACCGAAGCGCTGAGTAGGGGGAATTTTAGAGAGCGCGAAGATGGCGAAGCCGGCTGCAATGATGGCATCCGAATACACGATGCCGCGCCATTGTTCTTCGCGCCCGGCCACCCAGGCACTCCAACCTTTCTTGCCATCGCGCTGGGCGCGCCTCACAAACACTAGGTGAACCATGGAATCGATGGCCATACCGATGCAGGGTTGCGGGCGCGGAGATGCAGGGTTGCGGGCGCGGAAATGATGTCGACAGGAATGTGTAACAGGCCAATGCCGCCGAGCATACATACGGGGACCAGACCCAAACTGAAAATCATCGCGGCCGCTACCCGAAGACTCCGGCCAACAATCCAGGCCACACCTGTGAAAAACAGCATCACAGACCGGTCACTAGGCTCGACCATACCAATTCGCAAATGCTCCCTGCACTTATAAACGCCCCAATGAGAGCTGGCCTAAAGCCATGCCGCCACACAAGCGTCCGCAGATCGTTCACGACCTCGACCCGCAGCTTATGCCTCCCTCGTTCTTCCCTTCGAAGATAGAACGCCGCCAGCCTACGATCTTTCCGTCACAAAGGTGCTAACTACTCGCGCACGCTCCGGTTCGTTCATGATCCTCTTTCGTATCCAGCTTGCCGCCATTCGCAGCAGCAATCACCAATGTCAGCGGATTCGAGCCGCCGTTCCGGTCCCATACGTAAGCCCGACCGGCGGTTCTTTGTCCCTCTTGAAATAGTCGAGAAGACTCGGTCGGTGTTCAACCGCATCAGGCCGAAACTCAAACCGGCGCTCGCCAACACGGTAACCAGCGACATCCACACGAACTTCCGCTCCCCCAAACGGGATCCGGCTTCTTTGGCCATCACTTTGGTTTCCTTCGGCGATGCCCAGTCCAGGAATGCCGGGTACATCAGGTAAGCGCAGCCCAGCGCCACCACCGTTCCCACCGCCGAAGCCGAATTCGCCCAGCGGCTTCGCTGATACGAGCAACAAGCTGCCGAATTCAAGCGACGCACACACCATGGACCAGAACGACGCCGGTAATGTCATCCCCCAGGCTTTTGCTCCCAAGGTATTCGCTCCCAAATCATGCGAATCCTCTTTTCCCTGGCGAGCCGGCGTCTGCCAGTTGAAAGTCATGTACACCAAGTGCGACAAAGTCACCACAAACACAATCGTGCCGAGATTCGCAGTCAGGATGCCGATCTCTATCCCGAACATCGACTGCACCAGCGAAGTCCCCAGAACGGCGCTCGTACACGTCGCGAGCATTCCAAGCGTGAGTTTCGATGTGAAGGACGACTATATTGCTCGACCTCCCATTCTCCGCAATCAACAGCCGTTTCCAGAACGGACTCTTCTCGGCATCTTCAAGGTTTTTCGGCCCGTCAGCTAAGCTTTTGGACGCTCGTGACAATTTCAACCGCCTGGAGCTGCCGCGTTACACTTGCCAGCCGCTCGAAGTAGTACTCCGACGAGATACGGGGCGACGCCACGCTGATAATCAGCTGGCTGCCCGAAGGGAACATCCGGTCAATGTTGGCGGATTCATGAAACTGCGGGTCATTTCGAGGAGAAGAAGTTTTCATCCACCTGCGGTTTCAGGTCGACAAATGCAGCGACAAGGCCAAACAGAATGCCCGTGACCCCCAGCATCAGCCAATGGCGCCCTGGAATTTCATTCTTGATGAAACGCATAGAATTACCTGTTCCTATCCGTCGAAATCCTGGCAGGGCGCTTATCATCGACACTGGAAGTAGATGCTGCCCGAGACCAACATGCAAGCAGGACAATTGAAGCTCTCTCTTGAGCCGCAACGAAAGGTTTACGAAGTTCATGAGCTCAACGCGGCTGTGCAGCGGCTTTTCGAGGCGGATTTTAGAAGCATCTCCGTGGCCGGCGAGATATCCGGGTGCCGGACAGCCGGCAGCGGCCATTGCTACTTCTCTCTCAAAGACGAGCAGAGCCAAATCAAGTGCGTTCTCTTCAAAGGTTCAGCCCGCTTCGCACGTTTTAAGCCGCAGGAGGGCCTGGCAGTAATCGCACGCGGAAGCCTGGAGGTCTACCAGGCGCGCGGCGAGTATCAACTCATGGTAGAGGCGCTCGAGCCACAAGGCGCCGGAGCTCTTCAGCTTGCTTTCGAGCAGCTAAAAAGGAAACTCGCGGCTGAGGGATTGTTCGAGTTGAGCCGCAAACGGACTCTGCCAAGGCTGCCGCGGCGAATCGGCGTCGTCACTTCGCCATCAGGGGCGGCGATTCGCGACATCCTGCACGTGCTCGATCGGCGCTTTCGAGGCTTGCACGTCCGGCTCTTTCCGGCGCAAGTGCAGGGCGAGGGAGCCGTAGATCAGGTTTGTGCGGGCATTGGGCTCTTCAATCAAGCAGGCTGGGCGGAGGTACTCATTCTGGCGCGCGGCGGCGGATCGCTCGAAGACCTCTGGACGTTCAACGAAGAAGCGGTGGCGCGTGCGATCGCGCTTTCGAAGATTCCGGTGATCTCGGCCATCGGACATGAAACCGATTTCACCATTGCGGATTTTGTAGCCGACTACCGCGCTCCTACGCCGTCCGCAGCGGCAGAGATCGTGACCTGCACCAGCGAAAGCCTGCTCGAGCAGATTAGCGGCTGCCGGAATAAGGCGCTTCAGGCCATGCGGTACAGGCTGCTGATCGCGTCCCGGGATATCCATCAGCGGGGCACAGAAAGGGCTGCGCGCCTGATTCATCGCCGGTTAACGGCATTCGCTCAACGCCTGGACGAATTGGACGAGCGGCTTAAAAGCGCGCAAAGGCGTGGTAGCGAGGACCGCGCGAAGCGCCAGGCCGAATTACACCGACGCTTGCAAGCTACCGATCTCAGGCTAAGATTCGGCCGGCTCCGTCACCGCGCCGATCTCCTGCGGCAGCAGCTGGTGCAGCTCGCGGGAGCAACCTTATGGAGGGCGCGCGCGCACCACGAGTCGCTTACGCTGCATCTGCAACAGCTAAGTCCGCTGGCGGTGCTGGAGCGAGGCTACGCCATCGTCGCGAAGCCGGAGGGTAGTATTGTCAGATCCGCCAGCGATACGGTCGCAGGGGAATCTCTCAACGTGAGGCTGCACCGTGGAGAGCTGCAAGTCAGGGTGCACTCTTATAATGAACCTTGAACCCGCCACCCAGCGAACGAGCAATTTGCCTTTTGAGCGGCGGATTGGATTCGGCAACTTGCCTGGCAATCGCCAGGCACGCCGGATTGGAGTGCTACTGCTTATCGTTCGATTACGGTCAGCGACATCGGGTGGAACTTCAAGCGGCAGCCCGGGTGGCCGATCATCTCGGAGCTAAAGAGCACCGCACCGCGAAGATCGATTTACGCGTATTTGGCGGATCGGCGCTCACGAGCTCCATCCAAGTGCCGAAAGGCCGCGATCAGGCAACGATGATTATTGAAATTCCCGTGACCTATGTGCCGGCTCGAAATACGATCTTCCTTTCGTTCGCGCTTGCCTATGCCGAGGTCACCGGTTCGTCCCGCATTTTCATCGGGGTGAACGCGCTCGATTACTCCGGATATCCGGATTGCCGTCCTGAGTTCATCGTGGCCTTCGAAAGGATGGCTAATCTTGCGACCAGGGCAAGCGTGGAAGGGCGTATGAAACTCACGATAGAGACTCCTCTGTTGCGGATGACGAAGGCGGAGATCATTCGAAAAGGTTCCGAGCTTGGTCTCGATTTCAGCCTGACGCATAGCTGCTACGATCCGAACGCTGACGGGCAGCCGTGCCGCGGCTGTGATTCGTGCATCCTCCGGCAGAAGGGATTCGAAGAAGCTGGTATCGCGGATCCGCTCTTGGCATAACAGGTCGCGAATGCGAGCATGAAAATCAGCGAGATCTTTTACTCGATCCAGGGGGAGGGCTCGCTGGTGGGCGTTCCTTCGGTGTTCGTTCGGACCTCCGGTTGCAACCTGCGCTGCACTTGGTGCGACACGCCTTATACGTCTTGGAATCCCGAGGGACAAGATTTGCAGCTCGACGAAATTCTCGAGCAGGTAAAAGCTTTCAAAGCAGCGCATATCGTTGTGACAGGTGGTGAGCCAATGATTGCTCCACAGATCGTTGCTTTGACTGAGCGGCTACGTGCCTGTGGCATGCACATCACGATCGAAACCGCGGGAACCGTGTATGCTCCGGTCGCTTGTGACCTGATGAGCATCAGTCCGAAGCTGGCGAACTCGACACCTATTGAGCGCGGCGGCGGCAAATGGGCGGCGCAGCACGAGAGGCTAAGATTTCAGCCGGAAATTTTACGCTGCCTCACCACGACGTATCCGTTTCAACTCAAATTTGTTGTCTCTTGCCCTGAAGATCTGGCAGAGATCGAGATGATTCGGAACGACTGTAATGCTAACCCTGCGCAAGTCATTCTGATGCCGGAGGGCATCTCGCGCGATGCGCTGCGGGAGCGCGCGCTGTGGATTGCCGAGATCTGCAAAGAGACGGGCTATCGCCTTAGCCCGCGTTTGCATGTGGATCTTTGGGGAGACCGGCGGGGCGTGTAGCTAAACTGGATGTTGAGGCCAGCTCAGTCGAAATACAGCGTGCGTGCGGTTAGCTACCTGAACACGGTACCGCTCGTTTGGGGAATGCTGCATGGACCGCAGAGCGCGGAAGTCGACCTCTCTTTCTCGATCCCTTCCGAATGCGCCCGGGACGTAGAGCAGGACAAAGCAGAAGTTGGATTAGTTCCCGTCGCTGAAATAGCGCGGCAGGAGTTGGAGATTGTGCCGGGGGTCGGGATCTGCTGCCTGGGCGCGGTACGCAGCATTCTGCTCTTCTCGCGCGTTCCCTGGCGTGAGATCCGGACGTTGGCGGCAGATCATAGCTCACGAACATCGGTTCAGTTGGCGCGTGTCATTCTTCGCGAACGTTACGGCGTGGAGCCGCGGATCACGCACGAGAAGCCAGTCCTGCTGGACATGCTGCTGCATTCCGATGCCGCTCTGGTGATTGGGGACCCGGCTCTACGACTCGAACCGGCAACGCTGCCCTTCGAATGCCTAGACCTTGGCGCGGAATGGTTCAGGTTGACTCAACTCCCGTTTGTGTTCGCCGCCTGGGCGGGTAAACCAGGAATTGCGGTCAGCGCGCTCGTCGGAATTACTGTGGAGTCTCATCTCTTTGGGCAAGCCCGGATAGACAAGATCGTCGAGCATGAGTTTGCCGGGCGCGGCATCTCGCGCGAGCTGACCCGGCGCTACCTTACGGAACACATTCAATTTACAATCGGCGGCGCGGAGCAGCGTGGACTCGAAGCATTTCTCGAACTGGCTGACTTACGCGGTTGCCTAGTAGGCAAAATTTAGGACGCATCATGATGACTCGCCAGCAAGCAACAGACTTCTTCGAATCGGATGACCTCGTCGGAATCGGCATGGAAGCGGATGCGGTGCGCAAGAAATTGCATCCTGACGGCATCGTCAGCTACATCATAGATCGCAACATTAACTACACGAATTTCTGCACCGAGTACTGCAGCTTCTGCGCGTTCTATCGTCCGATGGGGCACAAGGAAGGCTATATTCTGCCGGACGAAGTTATTCTGGACAAGATCCAGGAGACGGTCGATCTGGGCGGAACGGGCATTCTGATGCAAGGCGGTCTGCATCCGGATTTGAAGATCGAGTGGTATGAGAATCTTCTGCGGCGCATCAAGTCGCGTTTCGATATCTGGTGCCACTGCTTCTCTGCCCCGGAGATCGTCAACATTGCGGAGGTGAGCGGCTTGTCGCTGCGCGACACAATTGCCCGGCTGCGGGATGCGGGACTGGATTCCATACCGGGCGGAGGCGCCGAAATCCTGGACGAGGACGTACGCTACCGCATCAGCCGCCTGAAGTGCGGGACGCAGGAGTGGATCGACGTTCACCGCGCTGCGCACTCGCTCGGTATGCGTACCACGGCTACCATGATGTTCGGCACCGGCGAAACGATCGCGCAACGGATCAATCACTTCGAGGTCGTCAGACAAATTCAGGAAGACACGGGCGGCTTCACCGCGTTTATCCCATGGTTCTTCCAACGCGAATACACTTCCTTGGGGCGATTCGTCAAGGAAGAAGCGACGGCCGTCGAATATCTTAAGATGCTAGCGCTCTCGCGCGTGTATCTGGACAACATTTTGAACGTCCAGGCATCCTGGGTAACACCCGGGTTGAAGGTGTGCCAACTTGGGCTACGCTTTGGCGGCAACGATGTTGGCAGCGTGATGATTGAAGAGAACGTTGTGTCGGCGGCCGGAACGCACCACCGGGCGACGGAGGAACAACTGCGCCGGCTGATTCGGGATGCGGGATTCATCCCGAAGCAGCGGGACACACTGTATCGGACGTATTTTCTGAATTAGGTCGCTTGCTGTTTTTGCGGTCTAGAGGCCTTGATGCGCTTCATGTCGAGGGATTTATTCATCCAGTCGTTGGCCTCGTTGTTCAGGGCTTTCGCTTCGTCGGGGGAGTCCGAGAGATACGCTTTCTCGCGCAACAACAAATTCACGTAAGACATAGCGTCTTCGTTCTCTTTATCTATCGAGAGCGCTTTTTTCAGTTCATCGAGACCCGTGTCGATCGACTTCCCGTATTTCTCCTTGAGGTCGGCTCTCACCTTTGCATCTTTCAGCGGACCAGGGTCGTTCGGGGACATCTTCTCATTTACACGCGCTGTGGCAATGTCTGCGAGGGCGTCGTAATAGTCGATAACGCCCAAATAATAGTAGGCCTCGGCGTCCTTCGGGTGCGCCTCGATGCGGCGCTCATTCCACTTGCGCGCGTCTTCAAAAGCGGCTTTGCGCGTCTCCGGGCTGCCGGCTGTGGCGGAGTTGTAGGCCATGTTGGCCATCGAAGCGAGCGCCTGCTCGTTGTTCGGATCCTTCTTCAGGATGTTTTGAAACTCCTGCTGCGCCATGTCATAGTTCTTTTTGTTATCCGGGGAATCGGCTCCTGGGACCCATTGAATGAAATAGGAAGTGGCCAGGTAAGACTGTGCATTTTCGTTTTCCGGATCGAGGCGCACTGCTTCCTTGAAATGCCTCACGGCTTCCGCGTAGTGGTTGTTCTTGAATGCCTGGACGCCGTGGTTCATCTCATCGCGAGATTGCAGTTTAGCGCAACCAGCGAGAGCCATTAGGCCGACACACAACAACACCGGGGCAAAAGTCTTGGTTCTGATTTTGCACATCGTCGCTCCCAGGCTACTGCCCTGCCTCCACTTTTGGCGTCATGATACCCACTTTGTCCAAACCGGCGCCTTTTGCGTCGTCAATGGCTTGCGCGACGTAACGGTAATCGATATCGGGATCGCCCTTGACGAAAACAACTTTGGTGGCACGAGTCTTGAAGATGTCTTCCAGCCTCGCTTGAAGATCCGATTCCTTGACGGGCTGTCCGTTGATCTCCATGCTGGCGTCCTTCTTGATCTCGACTACTACCGTCGGGTCCTGGCTAGGCGGAGGAGGCGGTTGATTTGGCGGGGGTGGCTGCGGAACCAGAGTGTCCAGACCATGCGGCGTCAGAGGTGTAATGACCATAAAGACGATCAGGAGCACCAGCAGCACGTCGATCATGGGCGTTACATTGATGTCCGCCTTGGGGCCGCCCGCGCCGCCCATTGAGAAAGCCATTTCGATCTCCTTTCAGGTGTTTCAATCGTGGAATTAGAGGCCTAAGCTGGCTCTCTTCTTAGATTTCACTTCTTCGGTAATTAAGCCCAGCGTGTCTACGCCAGCCGTCCGCAAGTTGTCGATAACGTCCGTCACACTCGAGAACCGGGCGCGCGCATCGGCTCTAACATAGACCGTTTTATCCGAACGATTGGTCTGCAAATCTTTCACCTTGCCGGCCAGATCGTTGGGTTGGATCATCAGGTTGCCGGGACTCAAGAACACTTTGCCATCGCGGGTAATCGCAATCAGGATGGCGTCCTCTTTGTCGGCCTCCTGCATTTTGATATCGTTGTGCGTCTTAACCATGTTCACAGCGACGCCCTTCGACAACATAGGCGTGATCACCATGAAGATGATGAGCACCACGAGCATAACGTCCACCATGGGGGTCACGTTGATGTCGGAGACGACTGGCGGCGCTTTCATTTGTTTCATTTCGATGCTCCTAACAAGACAAATTTCTCAAGGGAACCTAAGCCAGAGACTTGGGGAGAGCGTTTTACGGCCCCCCCAAAATCACCGATTCAATTAGTCGCGTGCCAAGCCTTACTTCGTGACCGCGCGCTGCGAACGCTTCAAGAAGTAGTCAATCAACTCGGAACTGGAGTTACCCATTTCGACGTCGAAGGCTTCGATTCTGTTAGTGAAGTAGTTAAACATCCAGACGGCCGGGATCGCGACGAACAAACCGACGGCGGTCGTGATGAGGGCCTCTGAAATGCCTCCCGCAACTGCACCCAAGCCGGTCGACTTGGAAGTCGAGATCGACTTGAAGGCGTTCATAATGCCGACGACGGTTCCGAACAGCCCGACGAAGGGGGCGGTGGACCCAATGGTAGCCAAGCTACTTACACCGCGCTTCAGCTCGGCGTGAACGATCGCTTCGGCGCGTTCCAGAGCGCGGCGGGAGGCTTCGATGTCTTCACCCGGAATTTCCGTGCTCATCTGGTGAGCCTTGAATTCCTGCAGTCCAGCCACCACTACTTTTGCCAAATGGCTCTTGTTAAAACGATCGGCAATCTTGATCGCTTCATCCAGCTTGCCTTCCCGCAAGGCGCCCGCCACAGCCGGAGCAAAGGCGCGCGATTGCTTTCTGGCCGCGTTATAAGCGATGAGACGATCGATCATGACGCCGATCGACCATGCCGACATGATGAATAAGACCGCGACCACAATCTTGGCGAGGACGCCCATGTTGCCCCAGACGGATCGCGGGTCGAAGCTAATGCTTTCGTTTTCCTGGAATAGCCAGATGGCCCATAGTTGAATTTGCAATAACATATCTATCTCCTAAGTTGAATCGGTAATTGAGTCGAAATAAAACTGCTAAACTTACTGGCTCAAGGTGAAGTTCACGATGATATCAGTAACAACGGTAACGGCCTGCCCATTGAGCATCGTGGGCTTATACTTCCACTGCAAAACTGCTTCTTTAGCCGCGTTCACTAATAGCGGGTGGCCGCGGACAAGCTGAAGATTTTCGATATTCCCCTCCTTGCTGATTACGGCGGTAAATTCCACGGTGCCTTGCACGCGGGCCGACTTAGCCAGCGGAGGATAGACCGGCTGAACTTTCCGGATCAGGTTGGCTTCGGCCACCTGGCCGCCGATGCGCACCGGACCGCTCGGGGGTTTGGCCTTGGGCGGAGGCGGCGGCGGAGGCGCGCCGGGAACACCGCCCATGACACCGCCCAGCACACCGCCTGCGGCTCCGCCGGCATCACCGGTACCGCCGACTACGCCCATGCCGGCATCGGGAGGAGGGGCCGCTTCTTCAATCTTGTTGATCGTTTTCGGAATGACCTTGGGTGCCAGCAACTGATTCGCGATGAACTGCCGAACCACCGGCTTCGGAGCAACCTTAGGCGCTGGGGGAGGCGGCGGTGGAGGCGGCGGTGGAGGCGGCGGGGCCACCAGCATGCTCTTCAACTGCGCGCTCGGCAGAGTCTGAGTGTAGATCAGAGGAATCAGAATCAGGACGCCTATGATACCGATCTGTATCAGGAGCGATAGCACAATTGTGGCAGGCTTTTTGGTTTTCCCCGTGCCCGTAAATGTTTGCTCGAACATCTTCCTTCCTCACTTTCGAGGGGAACAACTTCCCCCGGCTTACCTATACTACTCGGCGCATTTCGCGCCGCTTACTTAGCGGTACGCACCGCTTTCACGTTTTTCACCGGCTTCGTGACCGATGACGAACGACCGGATGCCACGGCTCCCCGGCTACCCCTCCTCCGGCGATCCGCCAGGTCCTGCCAGAAGACCAGGATCGGGCTAGCAATGAATATAGACGAGTACGTGCCAACGATGATACCTACAACTAATGCAAAAGAAAACCCGTTCAATACCTGGCCGCCGAAAATATACAAAGAAATTGCCGTCAAGAAGGTTAACCCGGACGTTAGTACCGTCCGGCTCAGCGTCTGATTAATGCTTTTGTTCACGATGTCGGAGAATGTGCCGCGCATCTGCATCCGAAGGTTCTCTCGAATCCTGTCGAAGGTAACGATCGTATCATTCATCGAGTAACCGACCAAGGTAAGTAAGGCGGCAATGACTGTAAGATCGATCTGCTTATTGAAGAGAGAGAACAGTCCGATGGTGATGATCGTATCGTGAAAGACCGCGATCACCGCCGCGACGCCGTAGATCCATTCGAACCGGAAGGCGATATACACCAGCATGGCGGCCAGCGCGATCAGAACCACGTTGATCGCCTGCTGCCGGAGGTCGGCCCCAATCTTAGGGCCAACGAACTCAAAGCTCCGGATGTTGAAATTGCCAGGGAAGCATTGCGCTTTGATGACGTTCAGCGTTTGGGGCTTGACGCCCGGTACCGAAGCGAGTTCGTCCAGATTTCCGATCAAGCCGGAATGCGCGTCCCGGTAGCCGGCGATCGATTTCACCAGGGCTTGCAACTGGTCATCTGAGAGCGTCACTCCAGCACTCGTCAGTGGGTCCCTGAGACGATCCGCCAAGGCGGTCTGGCCTGCGGTATTGATATCCAGCTTTCCGCCAGAGTTCGGGTTGAAGGCTGAGTTTAGGGTTGCCAACATATTGGTGCGCACCGCTTCCAGGCCGTGTTCGTCCCGGGCGCCCGTGGAAATTAGCACTTCCTGCGATTGCGCGTTGTTCACTTCCTGTACTTCGATATCACCGGAAATTTTTTGGCGAAGAGCCGAACGGATGGCTTCCGCCGGAGGCCGCTTGATGAAGTTTACATCCATAAGCGCTCCGCCGGTGAAATCGATGCCATACTTAGGGCCACCCTTCACAAAGAGACTGATTAGACCGATCGCTGTAAGAACAAGCGATAGGCCGATGAACGGCCATTTCCTGCCGAGAAAGTCAAAATTCGTTTGCTTGAAGATTTCCATCGAACTCTAAAGGCAGGCATCTATGGATGATAGACACCAGTTTGTTATAAATGTTCCCAACTGACCGCAGAAGCTTATCAAATTGAGCTTTCACGCCGCGGCACAATTCAGATGCTAAGCGCCGTAACAGGCTTAGGCCTCGATAACTCCCAGTCGAAGATAAATCTCGAGACAAAGACGGCGGTAAATACGTTGGCGATCAGGCCGATCACGAGCGTGACAGCAAAGCCCTTCACGGGTCCCGATCCGAAGAGGAAAAGGATAGCGCAGGAAACAACGGTCGTGATGTGCGTATCGATAATGGTTAAGAACGCCTTGCCGAACCCGCTGGAAACAGCGGCAGGTATGGTTTTACCCGCCCGCAGTTCCTCGCGGATACGTTCAAAGATCAGAACGTTGCTGTCAACCGCCATGCCGATGGTAAGTACAATTCCGGCGATACCGGGCAGTGTCAGCACCGCGCCGAAGTAACTGAGGCAGGCAACTAAGATGATGGCGTTGAGGATGAGCGCCAAAACTGCATTGATCCCGCTCTTCTTGTAATAGATCAGCATCGCCACAATGACGGCGAGAACACCGGCGATGCCGGCGGCAAAACCTTCCCGGATCGAGTCGACCCCGAGAGAGGGCCCTACTGTATTCTCCTGCTCGTAAACCACCTTGGCCGGGAGCGAACCGGCTTTGAGATTCAGCGCGAGGTCGGACGCTTCCTGCTGCCCGCCCATGCCCTCAATCACGCCATTGTCGCTAATCTGGCCGTTAATGCGGGGCGCGCTCAGGACTTTGCCGTCGAGCACGATGGCGAGCGGTTTGCCGATATTGGCCCCGGTAAAGGCAGCGAACCGTTTAGCGGCGTCCTGGCTGAGAACAAAAGCTGTTTGCCAACCGCCGGTTCGCTGAGCCTGCTCCGGCCTGGCATCCCGGATATCGGGGCCACGCACGACGGGTGTCCTGGCCACCAGATACACGCCGCCGCCGCGCGCATTCGGATCGCTGTTGGCGCTCCCGATCAGCCTAGTCCCAAGCGGCAAAACCCCGTTATTCTGAGCGAGCGCCTCTTCGCGACTGGCATAAGGGCCGCCTTTCACCTCATCGAGCTCGAGCTGGGCGGCCGTTTGCAGAATTTGCTTGACGCGCGCCGGATCGTCCACACCTGGCAATTGCACGAGCAGTTCGGAATCGGCGTCTTCGCGGCGCTGCTGAACCGTCGCCTCACTCAAACCAAGCGCATTGATCTTCTTGTCGAGCGTGTTTTTCGTTTGGGCTAATACCCGCTGCCACATCGCCAGGGACTCCGAAGGCCGCATGGTAAGGCGGTAATCGGTCGCGTTTACCGGAGTCATCAGCCATTGCGCGAACTTGTCGTTCACTACGCCGCGCAGAGTACCCGCTTGAGTCGCTGGAACTCCTTTGATGAGGATGGCTGCTTTCACGGCGGTATTCAAATCTTTGGCCTCGTCGACATCCACGCCGGAAAACTGCACGCCGGCCTGTGCCGCCGCTGCCTTGAGGCGGTCGGCGTCCAGTCCGGCTTGGGCATTGAAGGCGTCCTGCTGCTGAACTTGAACGACCAGGTAAGTGCCGCCCCGGAGGTCGAGGCCCAGATGGATATTGTTATGCCAGTTAGCAATCAGCTCAGCTTTGCTCCTCGGCAGGCCGATGATGCCGTAAAGACAGACCAGTATTACGGCCAGGATAAAGAAGAATTTGATACGGAGATGTTTCATTTGAAATTGCTAAGGTCGAAGCTCAGAGGAGCCGCCTCACTTCTTGACGGCGTCGTCGGACGGGACAACACTGGTTACGGCACTTCGGGCGACCTGAAGCTTCAGATTGTCAGGCTTAATTCGCAGTATTAGCGTATCATCGTTCACGGCCACAATGGTTCCGACGATGCCGCCGGAGGTGACCACGGTTTGCCCGCTTTGCAGCGCCTTGATCATTTCCTTAGTGTTTCGCTGCTGGCGGCGCATGGGCATGAAGACCAGGAAATAGAAGATGGCGATCATCAGGACGATGGGCAAGATGCCGGTGAGGAACGAGCTAGGCGAGGCAGCAGCGGCAGCCTGAAGAAAGACGAGAGGAGTGGGCAGCATAGAATTCTGATTTTAATGGTAGCGGGTGGTCGGTGCGCTGAAAAGGGGGGCTAAAGCTCCGCGCGGGCTCAAGCCCGCCCTCCAACGTTGGATTGAAGTGTTGAAGAGGAATGCGACTTCAGGTAGGCGGGGAAAGTGCCTTGGAGGATGGCTTGGCGCATGTGCCGCATCAGGTCGAGGAAGTATTGGATGTTGTGCAGGGTTGCGAGCACCGAGAAGAGGATCTCGCCGGCCTGGAATAGGTGGCGCAAGTAGGCGCGGCTGAAGGTGCGGCAGGTGTAGCAGGGGCAGCCGGGATCGAGCGGGCTCTCATCCTCTTGATAGCGGGTCTGCTTGATGACAACTTTGCCCTGCGACGTGAAAAGGTATCCGTTGCGGGCATTGCGGGTGGGCAGGACGCAATCCATCATGTCGATCCCGCAGGCCACGTATTGCGGCAGCTCTTCCGGCATGCCGACGCCCATGACGTAGCGCGGTCGGTCGCGGGGTAGGAGGGGAGCGGTCAAGGCGGCGATTTCGAGGCTCAGCTCGCGCGGTTCGCCGACCGATAAGCCGCCGATGGCGTAGCCGGGCGCATCCAGTTCGACCAGCTCTGCCGCGCAAGCACGGCGCAGATCGGGGAACATTGAGCCTTGGACAATCGGGAAAAGAGCGCTATCGAGACCGGTTTCGCGCTGGAGGTAGTGGCGGTAGCCAGCTTTGGCCCAGCGGACAGTGCGCTCGGTCGACGCCAGGGCCAATTCGTGTGGGGCGGGATAGGCCAAGCATTCATCGAGCATCATCATGATGTCGCTGCCGAGGGCGAGTTGAATGTCGACCGTGTTCCCGGGCGAAAAGAAGTGCTGGTCTCCGTCCAGATGCGAGCGGAACAGAACGCCTTCTTCGGTAACCTTGCGCAGGGTCTCGAGACTGAAGACCTGAAAGCCGCCGGAATCGGTCAGGATGGCTCGCGGCCAGGCCATGAATTCGTGGAGGCCGCCCCACTTGCGAATGCGCTCGTGGCCGGGCCGCAGAAATAAATGATAGGTATTGGCGAGGATTATTTTGGCATCTAAGTCGTCGGTCAGTTCGCGCGGGGTGAGCCCTTTGACAGTGCCTTGAGTTCCGACGGGCATGAACACCGGAGTTTCGATGGTCCCATGAGCGGTGTGCAGGAGACCGGCGCGGGCACCGGTTTCAGGGCAGGTGGCCTGTATTTCGAAGCGCAAAGCAGAGCCGGTCAAGCAGCCTTCTTGCGGGCGGCTTTCCTGGCAGCGCGGGCGGCGGCTTCGGCGCGCTCTTCTTCGGCATAGAGATTGGGGTCTAGATCCATGGCGCACACCTCGATTTCGCCGAGTGAAAATTCGAAGCCAAGGGCGGCGGGATCAAAGTCATCGTCGGTACCCTCCTGGACGGCGGCGATGAATTGCCAGGCTTCGTCTTCAAGGCGGGCTCGCTCGGCTCGCTGGCGGATGGCTTGCAGTTCGCACAGGGCGGCAGTGTCTTTTTCACGCTGGCGGCGCAGACGGCCTTCCTGCAAGCTGAGATTCGAGAGGTCGCGGCGGTAGGAGCGGAATATGTGGGCCTCGATCAAGGCTGGGCGTACAGACTCGTCCTGCTCGGGGAACATGCCGGAGAATTCGAGGCGGCCGAGGGCGTAGATGCCGGCTTCGAGCGAGGGGATGCGCAGCAGGCGCCACTCGGTATCGGCGAGCGCCTGGACGAGCGAGCGCTCGGGATCAGCGGCGGGTTGCCATTGGGCTTCGCAGCGGGCGACGTGGGCGGCGTAGGCGGTGGCGTCCTCGGATGGCAGGAGGACGGTGCGGCCGGTGAGACCGGTTTTGAGAGCGTTCAGGGACGAGGTGGCTTTTCCAGTTTCCGAGGCGGGACCGGAGGAAAGCTGGGCATTACGGCGGTTGGCGGCGATCTGGGCGTCGGTGGACATGCCGGAACATATCACGAGGAAGGGTGAAAACGAACTTCGCGAACGCGGCTGAGGCGGGATAAGTAGAAGAAAGCGAGCGAGAAATAAATATTTTCGAGGGCTGTGACCCGCTGTTGTTACACACCAGGAGGGATGCTCACAAGCGTTAACTTAATAGCGATTAGCTTCCTTTTGCGCTTCGCAAGTTCACGATCAGCTCCGGGCACATAAGTTATCGCCGCTATTCCCGATCTTTACGGAGACAGGCGCGCGATCCCAAAGCCGGACATTCTGTTTCCGCGAGCGAACAGCCTCCACATACCCTGGCTGAGTTTGCGGGCGCTTCTGCAATAGATTCGCCGGACCTCGACGTGCATCATTAGGGAGGATGAGTATTCCGTCGGGCATTCGCTACGCGCTTCGCAGGGTTCGGACGAACTGGGGATTCGCTGCTCTTTTTGTCCTCACCCTCGCTCTGGGTCTCGCCGGCGTCAACACGATCTTCAGCGTGCTAAACACCGTAATCCTGCGCCCGCTGCCGTTCAAGCATGCGGATCGCCTGGTGACCATCACCGAAACTGTACCCTTCATGGGAAGTGGTCCTCAGATCTGCACGATTGACGAGTTCCAGCGATGGCAGAAATCCGGTCTGCTCGATTACGCCGCCGCGATCAACACGATGGATTTAACTCTCACGGGCAGGGATCGCGCTGAGCTCCTGTTTGGCGCTAAAGTCACTCCAGATTTCTTTCGTGTTTTCGGAATCTCGCCGCTTCTAGGCCGTGGTTTCCTCCAGGAAGACGCGGCCCCCGGGCACGAACAGGTCATCATTCTCAGCCATGAATTGTGGGCGCGGAGGTTTGGAAGTGATCCTGCCATCGTCGGCAAAAGCATTCAGTTCAGCGGCGCAACCCTGACGGTAATCGGCGTGGCGCCGCCCCGCTTCGATTTCCCTCGCTTGGCCGATGTCGGCGCCGTCATGCGTTTCGCTCCCGAACAAACCGAATTCTGGACGCCGTTGGTCATCACTCAAAAGATGATTGACCAGAACAACTACAGCTATTACGTGGTCGGGCGCTTGCACGGGGGCATTCTCCCAGCCCGCGCAGCGGCAGAGTTCAAGGTTTCGGCGATTCAGAGTCTCCATTACATTGTGGAGAAGAATCCGCAATATCGCGAACCCCTCGAACATCTTGCCAAAATAATCGCTATCCAGGTAGCGCCATTAAGCGAAAGCATGGCTTGGGGAGTTCGGAATGCCCTCTGGATGCTGCTTGCGGCTGTCGCGCTGCTGCTCCTTTTGGTGCTGTTCAATCTCGGCAACCTGCTAGTCACGCGCAATGCCAACCGTCTGCGCGAGTATGCAATCCGGCAAGCGCTTGGCGGGAGCCGCTGGCAATTGTTCCGCCAAGCGTTGATCGAGCAAGGCATTCTCATCGCCCTTGCCTCCGTGCTCAGCGTGAGTCTCAGCGGCTGGGCCATTGAGCTGGTCCGAAAGATCGGCGCGGCCCGTGTGCCTCGCCTGTATGAACTTTCGCTCGACACCCACACCATACTCCTGTTGCTCGGTCTGGCTCTCGCCACCGCGCTCGCTTTCGGGGCCGTGCCGCTTCTCGTTCTTCCCGATACAGCCGGCTCGTTTCGAAGCGAGAGCCGCTCCTCAACCGGCGATCGGCGCTCACAGCGGCTTCGCGCCGCGCTCATTGCGGCGGAAATTGCGATTTCCATGTTGCTGCTGGTAAGCGCCGGTCTGCTAGCCGCCAGCTTTCTAAACGTGATGAATGTCAAGCCTGGATTCGATCCAAACAGCCTGCTGACATTCAGCGTTTCGTTTAGCCCGAAACTTTACGCCGACCCGCCGAAAATGCTGGCCGCGCATCGCGAGTTGCTCGATCGGATCCGCGCGCTTCCCGGCGTGGAATCGGCCAGTGTCGTGAACGTTCTTCCACTTACCGGCGACTACGAAATTCACGGAATCGGGGCAGTGGGTAAACCCCTCAACAGGGATGCGGGGGCGGAAGCACGTATTATCGATCCGCGATACTTCGAAACGATGCACATCCCGCTCATCGCCGGCCGCGCGCTTCGCGAGGATGATTCCGGAAAGGTTGCTGTCATTAATCAGAAAATGGCCTATCTGCTGTGGCCAGGAGAAAACTCGATCGGGCGCGAGTTCACGGACAACGGCAATCCGCCGATCCGGGTGATCGGAGTTGTGGGTAATGTGCACAGTGGGCCGCTGGAAACGGAACCGATGATGCAATATTATTCATCATTGGTTGCGTTTCCTGGCTACGCAAACAGCTTCGCCATCCGCACAAAAACCGATCCGCTCAGCCTTCTTCCCGCTGTCGAAAGAACGATCTGGCGCCTCGATCCGGACCAGGCAGTCAGTGGTGCCGACACGATGGAACACATGATTCAATCGGCGACCCTGGAGCGCCGCTTCGAAACCTATCTACTGCTTGGATTCTCGGCGTCTGCTCTGTTCCTTTCTGCGCTCGGTCTCTTCGGAGTGGCATCGCTTTCGGTCACGCGCCATTCACGCGAGTTCGGCATCCGCATGGCGCTCGGCGCAACAGGCGCCGACGTGCTCTGGCTCGAAATAGTTCGAAATTTCGTGATCGTCATTGCCGGCTTGGCAGTTGGCCTGCTTCTGTCGTGGGCGACGCATCGCGCGCTTGCCGCGTTGCTGTTTGGCGTTTCTCCCCTAAACCTGAATGTTTACGCAGCCGCTGCTGCTGTTTTGGCCATTTCCGCCATGACCGCTGTGCTCATTCCCGCTTTGCGTGCGGCGCGAATGGACCCCGCTATCGTCTTGCGAGACGAGTAACGCCGAACATTCTGTTGTCATCGACGCCGTTGGCTCCACTTAATCTGCATAGTCGCTGTCCGGAAACCACATTAAGTTAAGGCTTGTGGGGGGATGCGCCACCGGCGAACTAACGGCCTGTATTGCGGCTGAGGAACGACAATGTAACTATGAGCGTGCCAGAGATTCTGCGGACTATCGGGGAGAGCTTTCAATCGAGTGCCACCGTAACGAACGTCTATGGAGAGCCGATCTCAAGAGGAGACCGGATTATCATCCCGATCGCCCGAATCTCTTATGCTTTCGGCGGCGGCGGAGGCGCTCACAAGAATGATCAGGCCTCTCAATCACCGGTATCCAAGGGACGTAGTGGCGGGGGTGGTGGCCGTATGTCAGCCGTGCCGGCCGGCGCACTAGAAATCACATCCGGCGGCACGCGCTTTATTAGCTTCCGCGATTGGCGGAAATTGGCTTCCCTCGTCGCGGTCAGCTTTGCCCTCGGATTGGTCGTCGCCGGCCGGCGCCGACGCTCGTAAGCCCTTGCCCTTCGCGGCACTACAATGACTGCTGTCCTTCCTGGGAGCGCCGGCCAGCACGACGGTCTCGCACGCCTTAATCCTGAATCGCCTGTTGATATGCTTCGTAGCTGTAATTGGCGGCTGACAGATCCTGCCGACGATTTGCTTCGATCTTCGAGCAGCGCATAACCGACCCAGCCCCAAACAGGAGAAGACACAAATGTCTAGTCAGAAATCAAGCGCAATTAGCCGCCGGCGTCTCTTCAAGAACTCCGCCGCGGTGCTGGGTGGAGCGCTATTAGGCACGCGAGCTGATCCAGAGCCTCGCATTCAAAATGTAAACACGAATTCCGGCCCTTCAAAGCTGAAGATCACGGACCTGCGAGTTGCCACAGTGCATAAGCCTGGACCGAGCCCTTGCACGATCGTTCGCATCGACACCAACCAGGGGGTTTATGGGCTGGGCGAAATTCGAGATCTTTCAAGTCCCACTTATGCTTTGTTTCTGAAGAGCCGGGTCATCGGCGAAAATCCTCTGAACATTACTTTCCTTTTTGAGAAGATCAAGCAATTCGGTGGCGATTCGCGTCAGGCGGGTGGGGTTGTATCGATTGAAGAGGCTCTCTGGGACATCGCGGGAAAGGTCTACGGCGTCCCCATATACCAGATGCTGGGCGGCAAATTTCGCGACAAGATCCGCATCTACGCCGATACGGAGGAGTCAAATGACGCTAAGATCTATGCGCAACGGCTTAAGGCACGGAAGGATGAGATGGGCATTACGTGGCTGAAGATGGATCTGGGAATCAACCTCGTCGAAAACAAGCCCAACACAGTGACGCGGCCCTCCGGGCAGAGCCGGTGGGAAGGATACAGTGTTCCTCATCCTTTCATTGCCAACGAGGTGACGGACAAAGGAATCGAGATGCTTGTCGCCTACGTCGCCGCGGTGCGCGAAGCAGTCGGTATGGAGATACCACTTTCGATGGACCATCTCGGCCACCTCGGTGTGAATTCCATTGTCCGGCTCGGAAAAGCGTATGAGCCCTACAATCTTTCCTGGATGGAAGACGTGATTCCATGGCAGTACACGGAACTGCTGCAGCGAATTACGAATGAGAGCCCCACTCCTATACTGACCGGCGAGGATATCTATCTGAAAGCGGGTTTCGAAAAGCTGTGCAAGGCTCACGCCGTAAGCAAAATCCATCCTGACCTTTCCACTTCGGGGGGGATTCTGGAGACGCATAACATCGGCAATATGGCGATGGAGTATGGGGTTCCAATGGCGATGCATTATGCCGGTCTGCCGATTGGCGCCTTTGCGAGCGTCCACTGCGCGGCAGCTACGGAGAACTTCCTGGCCTGCGAGAATCACTCGCTCGATGTCCCCTGGTGGCAGGACCTGGTGGAGGGTGTCGATAAGCCGATCATCGATAAAGGCTTCATTACTGTCCCTGACAAGCCTGGACTTGGGGTAACGCTGAACGAGGACGTCGTGAAGCAGCACCTCGTTCCTGGAACGGGCTATTTCGAGCCCACGCCCCAGTGGGACAAAGAGCACTCTGTAGACCGCCTTTGGAGCATGGCGCCGGTGGCATCAGCCGCAAAGGCAGGCCGACCGGTGTGATGATCCGCGGCTATGGCGAACGGGCGCGCATTAACAATCATTGTTGACGCGCTGCCAAGGAGCGCCTGATAAATAAGAGGATGACTCGCATGAAAAAAGTGATTCTGACGGCTCTGTTGGCCTCTCTCATATCGGGAGGATCGCCTGCTTTCTCGCAGGTGAAAATGACGCGAGAGCAGATGATGTTTTACACATCGGACTGGAAGGGCGACCGTTTTCCCGACGGACGCCCAAAACTTCCGGACGACTTACTGAAGCGTGCGCTGGATGTGTCGGTTGAGGATGTCTGGGATTATTTGCGCGAACAAGGCTACAGGAATCAATTTGACGGAGACTGGCAGGCTCTTCACATCGAGAAGCCATTTGCAGGCCGTGCGCTTACAGCACAATACATGCCGGTTCGGCCTGACATGGCAAAAGCCATTGCAGCCGAGGGTAAGAACGAAGCACGTGTGGGCGCCACCAATAGCTGGCCGATCGCCGAGCTGCAGGTCGGAGACGTTTACGTGGCCGACGGCTTTGGAAAGATTATCGAAGGCACCTTGATCGGTTCCAACCTGGGAAACGCGATTGCCGCGCACACCCACACGGGCTTCGTCTTCAACGCCGGCATCAGGGATCAGGAAGAGAATCGCGAGATCCCCAACTTCAACGGATTCTATCGAGGCTACGATCCTTCAGCTTGGGCCCAAATGGAACTGACCGCGATCAATGCTCCGATTCGCATTGGACGTGCGGTGGTAGTGGCAGGAGACTTGGTCCTCGCGAAGACAGACGGAGTTTTATTCGTTCCGGCCATTCTCGCCGAAGCGGCTATTAGCTCGGCGGAGTTCACGAATCTTAAAGATGCGTTCAATTTTGAATTAAACCGGCAGGGAAAGAACGGCGCACAGTTCGAAGGGGGGTGGACACCGGCGAAATACGCTGCGTTCGCCAAGTGGATTGATTCTCATCCCGAGATGTTAAAAATGCCGCGTACTGAGTTCAACGACATGTTGGCCGAAGAAACGCGGCCGCGTCACACACATGGGACGCCTCCCGGCGGAGCGGAACCCTAGGGCAACTGTTTATCAAGCCGCTGCCAAAAGGCCGTCTAATCCGGCAGGACCGATTCTTTTTACCAAGCGTGGGCCAAGCGGAGACGGCTTTGTCCTTACCGCACTCCGAATCAGAACGTCAAAGTGACCGAGGCCTGCAGGTCACGGTTGTCAAGCAGGGTACCAGTGATCACGCCCGCCGTTGGCGAGCCAATCGCCGAGTTAGGATCGGCGAAATTCGGGGTATTAAAGGCGTTGAAGGCGTCGAAGCGGAACTTCATGCTGAGGCGTTCCATGATCTTGAAATTGCGCTGGGCGGAAAGGTCGAAGTTCGAAGTACCCGGTCCATAGAGAACGCCGCGGGCAGCGTTGCCGTAGGTGTTCGGGGGCGGGGCCACGAAAGCGGCCGTGTTGAACCAGTGATTCGGCTGAGGATTGGCTAGCGTACCGGAAGCGATCCGGTTCGGCCAGCTCGGAGCTCCGAAGTTTACGCCATTATTCAAGGTAACTGTGAACGGCAGTCCACTGGCAAGAGTGATGATGCCATCCACTTCCCAGCCGCCCACAACATTGGAAACCCACCCATTTTGCAGGAAGGCCTTACCGCGTCCGAACGGTAATTGATAGCTGACGCTGCCAACGAATCGAGACATCTGATCGAATCCGGAAAGGCCATAGCCAGCCTTAAGATCCGTCACGGTCTGCGGATTGCCTACATAGCCGCCACCGCTTGCCGCGGAGCCTCCGTAGTCGAGAGAACGGCTATACGTATAACCCAGTAACGCCGTCAGGCCATTTGAGTATCTTTTGGTGAGCTTGAGCTGCAGGCTGTGATAATTTGACATATTGCGCTCATCACACTGCACCCAGGTAGAAATGTTGTTCAGCGGCTGGATGAGTCGGCGGCTGGCGACAGAGCCGGCGCTGTTCACGCCAGGCGTTCCCGGTTGCACTTCGTCCGGGTTATAGCAGTATGTGAGGTGAATCCCGCGGCTGCCGGCATAGGCTATCTCCGCCATCATTGAGTTAGTAACTTGCCGCTCTATATCCAAGTTCCACGACTCCATGTAAGGTGTAAGATTACTCATCTCGTGCCCGATCAATGCGGGCGCGTATTGATTGAGCAGAGAAGCATTGGTCGTGATGGACGGCGGTAGAGTAGTAACTCCCTGCGGAAACGGGTTACTGATCACTGGCAAGCAAGCTGAACCAACATTGGCCGATGTACATGGGTTCGCATAAGCGGGAGCTAGCGGGTCCGTGTTGTTAGAGAACGTTTGCGAGACGGTAAATGGGGGTTGTTGACCTAGTTCATCGGAAGCCGAGAACGGATCGGGGAAATAGACGATGCCAAATCCGCCGCGAATAATGGTTTTGCCTTTGCCGTCCAGATCGTAAGCGAAGCCGATGCGTGGCCCGAGATTGCCATAACGTGTCTGGATGCCGGCGCTGGCGCCTACGCCATTCTGTCCGGCATAAACATAGCTCAACGTGCCCCAATCAAAGTTCGCCAGGCGATTGCGTATCTCGGTGTCGGGAGTGAACACGTCATATCTCAGCCCCAAGTTCAGCGTGAGCCGGGAATTTACCTTCCAATCGTCTTCGAAGAATCCTCCCCATTCGCCGTTTCCGATATAGTACGGGGTTTGCAGAAAATTTCTGCTTCCGCTGTTTGGGAAACCGATCAGGAGAGCAGCCAGTCCGGAGCCGTTCGGTCCAGTATGGGCTCCGGACGGGTCCTGCGGATTATTCGTGAAGTTGTCATTGAAAGTGAACTGGCCGCGAGTGGTCGTGTTAGTGAACGGAGACGCCATCTGGTGAATGTAGCGGAATCCAAATTTCAACTGGTGCGCTCCCTTTGTCCAGGAAAGCGTGTCCTCGAATTGGACGTTGGTCTGGCGTGGATTCGCCGGCAGAAACGCCTGGCCGCCTTGAATGCAAGTGAACTCCGCGCCGCATGAGCCGCCGACTTGAATGTTTGGCAATCCCGTCGCGTATTGGGTCACATTAATGCCCTGTATGCCGAGCGAAGTAGCCGAATCGTGACCATAATCCGACTGGTACGTGAACGGGTTTGTGCGCGCATACCCCATGCGGTACTCGTTTAGCAGCGTTGGCCCAAAAAGATGGGTCTCGTTGAATGCTGCGCCCTGGGCCGCCAGGCTAGTCTCCTGAATACCGGCCACATATGGCCCCAGATTGAATTGGCTTGCCGCAAAGGAAGGAGTTGGCAGGCAGCACGTGCCCTGTCCGCCAACCAGCGGATTCGGAGCATCTTGAATGAATTGCTCAAAGCTATAGCGGAAGAACATAGAGTCCTTATCGCTCAACCGATAATCCAGCCGTGCGTTGCCGCCGTTATCGTCAATGATCTGGTTCGCGGCGGAAGTAAAGTTGTTAAAGCTGCCGGCGCTCGTTGGTAGAGGATAGATGCTGGCAACGTTAGAGCCTACGGGATTCAGTTCGAAAAAGGGGATCGTGTTGTTCGGGAAAGGACTCCGCACGGTTTTTCCATTTACCAACCGGGTTGTGAGCGGATCGTAGATAGTGATAAGTTGCCCGGCTGTATTGCGGTAATTGCTGAAATCGCCAGTGCGCTCGGCTCGAGTCGGCACGCTATTCAGGTTGATGATGCCCTTGAGCGATCGCTGACCGTAGTAATCCGCGAAGAAGAACAGCTTGTCTTTTATAATTCGCCCGCCTATTGCGCCGCCAAACTGATTGCGGCGGTATGCCGGTTGAGGCGTTCCTACCGGGTTGAAATAATTTCTTGCGTCCATATAGCTGTTCCGCAGAAAGTCGAATGCTTCGCCGTGATAACCGTTCGAGCCGGAACGGGTGGAGACCGAGACCACGCCTGCTCCGCGGCCGAATTCCGCGGAAAAGGTGCCGGTGAGCACTTTGAACTCGGCTATGGATTCAACCGACGGCTGGACCATGACGGTGTTGAATGTCCACTCGTTATCATCGATTCCATCGATTACCCAGGCGTTGGTATTCGCCTGGCTGCCGAGGGCATTGAAATTGGATGCCGCGCGAGGGTTGAAGGAACTGGAACCGGACAAATTCTCCCCTGGTTGACCTGACGTCACTCCAGGTACGAGATATACAAGCTGGGCAAAGTTGCGGCCATTCAGCGGTAGGCCTTGCACTTGTTGTTTGCCGATCACCTCGCCGAGTTCGGCGCTTTCCGAGCGCACCAGAGGAGCTGCCGACGTCACTTCAAGAGTTTGGGTTACCTGACCAACCTCCAGCGTGATGTCCATCCTTGCCTTCTGATCGACGTCCAATACGATACTCGTTGAGACACTCCGTTTGAAGCCTTGCTTTTCAACGGCTATCGTGTAGGTTCCAGGTATCAGGAACGGCACGTTGTAACTACCGTTCTGGTCTGTCCTGTCCTGTGTCGGGGCGCCTTTTCCAACCTCAGTAATGGTGATTTGCGCATCGGCTACCGCGGCGCCACTTGCGTCACGAACGGTACCAAGAATTGTCCCGGTCGTAACCTGTCCTCCTGCGGCGCAAGAGAACACCAAGACCAGGAGAGCCAACGTTGACAGGCCGGCTGTCTTTCTCAACATGGATCAAACCTCCCGTTCGCGGGCACTTTGAGTCTGGCCCAGCAGAACACTGCCAGAATTAATTCATCACAGTTATGTTTGCTTTGCAACTAAAAACGGCTGACCATGAGGATTCCTGGGTCAGACCCACCATGCTTCGCCCGACGCGAGGTACGGAAGGGCTCCTTTCAGGAAACCACTTCGCCTACAGTAGCAGCGGGGATGGACGCCGGCTCTCGATTCCAGGAATATTGACCCGGCGTTCATGTATCGCTTTCCAAAGCGCCACGTGCGTTGATTATTTACTCAGGTCTTCGCGTCAGGACATCCGTAACGAACTGCCCCGTCAAGCCGCTCGGCTGGCGTTGCATGGTCCGCATCTCAGTCGCTTTTTTGACGCCACCGATCACGACCGACTTCGTGATCACTGAATCCATCGTCACTTGCTGCGTGGAATTCGGGAGGATAACCAACAATTCGACCGTCCCCGTTCCATCTTCGTTTACAGTTTCAGTTCCAGTCCACGTTATCGGGACAATCTGCCTCGTGTTGTTGGCGCCCGGTATGTTAACCACCGCCGAGCCTTCGACGTTGCCTCTCCTATCCGTTTTGGAAGTACCGAGCAGTCCGGCGATACCACCCGCGTAAGTGCCCACAATGCCGTAGTCGCCTTCGACACTCGCAACGGTATAGGGTCCGCTCTCATGTTTGTGATTGTCTGGAAGTTCGGTCTGCCCTGCGAATGCCGTCCGGCTTGCACAGAGTAAGGCGCTCAGCAGAATGCCTGAAAGCGCAAGGGATGTTCGTAGCCTAGTCATATTGTCTCCTTCGATCTTTTCTTAACGGGAGCCTTCGGTCTTTTATCAGCCACTCCCGTCAGTACAGACTCTGCGCTTTAGCTGGTGCCAAGTCGATGGACCGGAGATGCTCAAAATGTTGACTAATTGTCTTTACCCAATCCGTTCAAAAGAAAGCGGCGTGTTATAGTTCGTTCTCGTCGGAGTTAACGTGGACGAGGCCAAGACGAGAAGCTGCCTGATCTGTTTTGGCAGCTTCGAACTGCATCTCGACTCCGGAGAACTCTTCAAGAGAGGCCGCCACAAGATCAGGCTGCAAAAACAACCCTGCGATATTCTGGCAGCGCTGTTGGAACGCCCAGGCGAAGTAGTGAGTCGTGAAGAACTGAAACAGCGGGCATGGCCCATGGATACTATTGTCGATTTTGACCGGGGCGTGAATCGGGCCATTAAGAAGATTCGCGACGCGTTGAGTGATTCCACCGCGAAACCACGTTTCATCGAAACGCTTCACCGCCGCGGTTACCGGTTCATCGGTAGCATCGAGCAGCGAACGACCGCTACAGAAACGGACCGCTCGGAAGGCATTCCTTCCATTGGCGTTTTGCCGTTTATGAGCGTCGAAAACAACATTGAGACGGATTATCTCGGCGAAGGCATCAGCGAAACAATAACGAACAGCCTGTCGAAGCTGTCCCGTCTGCGTGTCGCGCCTAGGACCACGATGCTCCGTTCCCGCGGGCCTGATTTGAGTCCGCAAAAGATCGGGCGCGAATCGAACATTCAAAGTTTGCTTACCGGGAAGGTTATCCAAAACGCCGGCACCGTGCGAGTGCAAGCTGAACTCGTAAGCACCATAGACGGACGTCAACTCTGGGGTGGACACTATACGCACACGCTCGCTGGCATCTTCGATATCGAGGCGGAGATCGCGCGAGAGATCACGGAGGCACTGCAAGTGCAACTGACCGACGAGGATCACTTTCGCTTCGGCAAACGCCACACGCTGAACGACGAGGCGTACCGGCTTTATCTCCAGGGACGATATCTCTGGAATCGCCGGGTAGCTCCGAGAGCAATAGAATGCTTCGATCGGGCGACGAAGTCGGATCCGAATTTTGCCTTGGCCTGGGCGGGTCTCGCAAATGCGTACGCGATGTACTTCGCGTACCAAATTGCCGCACCCGCTGAATCGGTACAGAGGGCCAAGGAATCTGCGTCCATTGCGCTGCGAATAGATCCTTTAACAGCGGAGGCGCATGCCTGTTTAGGTTTCGTGAATAGTTTTTACGATTGGGACTGGCAGGCAGGTGAGCAGCAGTTCCGAAGGGCGATCGAGTTGGATCCCGGACTGGGAACCGCGCAGGCCTGGTTTGCCCACTCATTGAGTGCGAGAAACCGGAATGACGAAGCGGGCGCAGTACTGGCGAAGGCCCTGGAAAACGAGCCAGCTTCGCCAACCGTCCATGTGGTCGCGGCTCAAACACTTTTGCAAATCGGCCGTCGTAAAGAGGCGCTCGAAGTCTGCCGCAAGGCGTTTGATCTCGACCCGCATCTGGCCATCGTTTCGTGGGTGCTGGGTTTGATATACCTCGAGGCCGGCGACTACGGAGAGGCCATCGCAGCCTTTCGGCATGCCTTGCAAGTTCGAATCCCTTCCTCGAAAATACCGGTCACGAGCGTTCTGGGCTGGCTCGGCCATGCGTATGCATGCGGGGGCTTCGTCCAAAAAGCCGAAGAGACCTTGGAAAAGCTAAGAGAGGAAAAACGAAAACGATACGTATCGTCCTATGGCCTTGCTCTGGTGGAGTTCGGATTGGGGAACAAAGAGCGGGGATTCCAAATGCTGCAGGAGGCCTGGGACGACCACTCATTCTGGCTGGCATTCTTTGCCCCGCTGACCGTTAAGCTGTTCGCTGGTGAGGACGATCTGCGATCCCTCGATTTGCTGCGGCGCATGAACTTAAGTTGAACGACGGCCGTGCCTTGCCACGGCTGAGAGTAGACGGGTTATGGAAAGCGGGACCGATGGGCTGCAACTTCTTTAATGCGCAAGACGAGTATGCCTGCGACGAGAAGATGTAATTTTGTAAGCAGCCACTGAAACTCTCCTGGAATCGCATCTTCTGAGCCGCCGTGATTAGCACTTCGAAGCCCGCTCGCTCGGCTGCGGCCAAAAGTTGGCCGTTGGCTAACCCGCTGAACCGGACCTCAAGAACGTTCCCGTCAATCGCTTCTATTCATCGATAGTCAGCCGAGATTGCACGCACGATAGACGACGAGATTGCAGGCACGGGCGGGTTTAGTTGGTCTACTCTCTTTTCTGGCGCAGTTTTCATCCGAGCGCAACACCATTGTTGGGGAAAAAAGAGCGAAAAAGAACGACCGAAAGCCTGTGAGATGCCGATACGATAATCAGGCCCCAATAGTGATAACCAAAAAGAAAATTTCTTTCTCGATAACGCATCCGATGCTTTCTGATGGGCTGATTCAAGGATTTCGATTTTTCTGGGCCTACTACGTAAATGGATTTCGGCCCGAAGTTCATTGCCAGCCATGTTTCAGAGGGAAGCGTGTGGAACAATTCTGCACAGGTCATGTTCAAAGCGGCCGTTCCTACCAACTCGATGCGATGGATCGATATAAGTACGTCTATATTTTGTGGGGTTGGTTCCGGACCTAAGAAAGCTCTTGCTGCAAAGAATCTTCATTTACCACTGGAGTACGCGGCTGGCCATGTAGTTAGGGCGAGCACTTATAACGGCTATGTGATTGTTGCCGAAGATGCCGCCGTTGTTCCCATTCCGATGCTTCGGGATGGTTGGAACGGTCGTGATCGCGAAACCACGCGGTGTAAGAACTTCCAGTTCGCGGTAGCGTACTTTGGGAGCGAAAATGCTTTTCTCGACGTGGCTGAAAGCGGCGTAACGCAACAGGTTTAGCGGAACTCGGCAAGGGCTTTGGCGATGTTAAACGGTTTCGATGATCGAGTCGTTCGCGTAGTGCTGGCGGAATTGCGTGACGGCGGATTCGTCTGCTGCGCGTTCTTTGGCTCATTGCACCTTTGCGACCACACCGCGAGTATGGGTCCTTGGCCGAACAACCAGACAGCCTGCAGCGCTTCCGGCAAGTCGCCAACAGATGGCCGCCTACCGCCCGCGGCCCAGGAGCAGATCGCCTCTTGACCAATCTGCGCTCAAGGCGTTTTCGAGAGTGTCCCCGATTTCCCGATTTCCACCAATTTTCAGGGATGAGCTGCCACTGGATTGGGTGGCCCGACGGTTTCACTATGCTGCGATTGGGCAGCCTCTGCCTCACCGCTTTTCACCAGGGCGAAGCGGTAAAGAACCGGGGCGATCATTTCATTGATCGCGACGCCTCCAAAAACCAGGGCGGACGCCTCTGCTCCGATGTTCGGGAATGTCTTCACAAAGAGCAATGCAAGCGCGAGAGCGAGGCCAGCCTGGGGCATCAGTCCCAGCCCGACGTATTTCCTTACGGTGGCTGGCGCATCGGCAATTTTTGTAGCAATCCTGCTTAAGCCGAGGAATCCAGCTGCGCGCGTCAGAACGAGAACAGCCGCCGGAATGCCGACGATGACCAGTTCCCGAATGTGAACAGTGGCTCCAGTGACTGCGAAAAAGACCACGTAAACCGGGAGAGAAGAAGCTTCGATTTCCTCCTGGAGCCGCTTACCGTGCGCTGTGAGGTTACGGATTAATACGCCAGCCGATAGGGCCAGAAGCAAGGGGTCGAGATCGATCCTTTGCCCGACCTCGGCGACCAAGAAGGCAGCGGCGAGGACGAACAGCGCGGAACTGCCTTTCACAAATCGCAAATAGATGGAGATCACGATTCCGATGAGAGAGCCTATGGCAATAGATCCGAGCACTTCCCAGGCCAGGGCACCTGCTGTGTGCAGAAAGTCTGTTTTAGAACCGAGGACGCTCTTCGCGAGGGAGGAGACGATGGCGAAGAGCACAATCACCAGCAGGTCCGAAATCACCACAACGCCAAGGACAGTGCGGGTAAGTGGTCCGTCGGACGCCATCTCCGAATGAAGAGCTACGACGACGGCTGGCGATTGAGCAACCATCGTCACGCCCAAGACTATCGAAAGAGCGACGATCTGAATGACCGCTAGTCCGTGCAAGAAAGGAAGCCTTCCCTGCAGCAGGAACACGGCGAGGCTGATGAGCAGGATCGTCCCGCAAACCGCGATCAGAGTGAGCCAAGTGATGCTCCTGAGAAGCGGCTTCATTGAGCGTAAATCAAGCTCCACTCCCGCAGTGAGTGCAATTAAGGCAGTTGCGATGCCGTTGAAGATCCGGAGATTGGAGACCATCGGCTCGCTAACCAGGCTGAGCACTTGAGGGCCAACGATAATGCCTGTTGCGAGGTAACCAGTCAGGCGGGGCAAACGCGCCGATTTGAAAATGGATCCGACCAGGAAAGCTGAGAGCAGCAGGTATCCACAAGCTAGGGCGGTTCCGGCAGCACCGCCTCCGCCTGCAGTCTCGGGGGCAAACGAACGCGCAGCGTGCATCAGCCCCCCGAGAATCAGTACAATCAGCACGCGCATAGGGGACTAGGCGGTAACGATCACGTGTTCTTTACTTGGACCGCGGCGCGAGGCAATCTGGACAATAACTTCCGTGATAACAGCGCCTCCGATGACGGCCGTGACCAGCCAGGGAACGGCAGAGCCAAAATACAGATCCTGCGCGTTGACAACGATGGCAATGGACAAAGCACCCATCGGGGAGAAGATGAGACTCTGCTGCTCATCGCTCGACAGTCCGCCTGGAATCTGCTTATGGCATATTCTGACAGCCAGCCATTTTCCGACAAGGCGAGCGGGAACGAACAATGCCAGAAGCGCCCATCCCTGCCAGGCGGTGATGTCCCAAAGTGAACCCGCTACCAGCAGGAACAAGAGGTAGATCGGCCGTTCCATGTGCTCTAAGACGTTCCGAATTTCCTCCTTGGAAGTGCCGGGCAGGTTGACTAGAATCAGTCCAACGAGAAAGCACACAACGAGCGGCGAGATGAGCAGAAAGCTGGCCATTCCGGCGGTGAAACAGACAGAACCAAGGATGAGGACGGTGAACTCGGGGCCAGCCTTAACTTTGGCCAGTGTGCCCCAGATGACCGCCCCCACCATGGTGCCCATCCCGAGAGTGATAAACAACCAGGCGGTCCCCGGGAGGCGCCAGGCAACTGAACTGTCCTGGGGACGGAAATAAGCAGCTATGATCAGGAGGCCGACGAATCCGGCGAGTTGCTCAAGGGTAACCACGGACGCGACACGATCGACGGATCTTTCGGTGCCTCCACGGGCTTCCAGAAGTTTGGGAGCGCTATAAGCTGTCATAGCGCCCGCGGTACCGAGCAGCATCGCATCTCTCAAGAAAATGGCGTTGGCCGGCGAATGCTCGGCGTAAAGCAGCAGCAGCGTGGAGGCTGCCACGATCGTTCCGAAGGGTATCGATGCGGTGATCAGGCTGGCGGCGCTTGCTCCCGGCATAAGCGATTCGCCCAATTTGGAATCGAATCGGAATCCAATGGTAAATCCTATCCAGCCCAAGCCGAGCGCAAGCAGCGGCCGAATTTCCCACAGTACGGATTCCGAAAGGATGCCGACGCCACGCATATGCGCGATTAGGCCAAGGAAGACAAATGGCAGCCCGGCCGTGACCACATGAGTCACCTGCAGCTTGTTCTCTAGTGAGCGTACTTTCGGATTTCCAGCCAAATAGGCGAGGGCGAATATAAATACCAGCCCCAAGACGACCTTTATGACTTCGGCCGCAGACGTGAAGCCCCGCTGTCGAGCGTTGGTGAAGGCAGGTGGTTCGGGCGGCGGCGGAGCAATCAGAATAGGCAATTGAGGGTAGGCGTAAGAGCCAGGGTCGAACGGCAGGTTGGGCGCTGGCTCAATTGAGACAGGAGGCGGTTTATCTGCCTGCTTGTCCTGAGGAGTTGCGGTAAGCTTGTCCCTGTCCCCGGTTTGCTGGACGGATTGCTGTGGCGAAGCGGGTCCGGGCTTGGTTTGTTCCGGTTGCTGCCGGGCGTGGGATCCGGCAGCGCAAAACATTATATATACCAAGAGCAAGGCCAATTTTATCGATGCCAGCTTCGAAGTGCCACCCGCTTTCATTGCTTGAAGGTAGCAGTATCACAGGTTCCGGGGCTGCGTAAAAAGAAAAGGAGTCCAACTGGGCGTTGTGGTGTCGATCGCAGTATTGGCTTCCCACGATTGAAAGGATTTCAATGAGACACAGCATATCGGTACGGAATATAGCGCAGATGGGCATGGGATTGGCTCTATGGTCATTCACGATCGCACTGGGTGCGTTGCCAACGAATGCAACCCCACAGGCAGGCTCAACGGCCAAGCAGGAAAAAATTGCACAGATAAGAGAGTCGGTGGCACAGAATCAGGCTGCCCTCAGACAATACACATGGACGGAGAACACTCAAATCAGTTTGAAAGGCGAAGTAAAGAAACAGGAAATGAACCAATGCCAGTACGGGCCGGATGGTAAGGTTCAGAAGACGCTGATCTCGTCCTCTCCCTCTCAGCAGCCCAGCGGAAGGCGTCTAAAACAGCATGTTATCGAAAAGAAAACGGATGAGTTGAAGGACTATATGCAAAGCGTGTCCGCCCTCATACATCAATATGTTCCACCGGATCCACAGAAGATCAAGGCAGCGGCGGCAGCCGGGAACGTTTCGGTTTCGCCGGAAGCGGGACTACTCAGTCTGGTGATAAAGAATTACGTGCAACCGCAAGATTCCGTGACGCTGGGTTTCAATACAGCGGCAAAGAAAATCGGCACCTATAGCGTGCAGTCCTATTTGGGCCAAGAGAAGGACGCAGTAACCCTAAACGTGACTTTCGCTACTCTTCCGGACGGGACAAACTATCCAGCGCAAACGGTGCTGGATGCGACGGCGAAACAGATTCAGGTAACGACCACCAGCTCGAATTACCGGAAACTCGGCCAGTAGTCAGTTTTCGATCCAGGAGAATACATGAGTAGAAACAGGACGTGCGTGAATGCGTTGTTGACCTGCGCTTGCTTCTGGATGGGTACGCTGCTGCAAGCGCAGAATGCGCCGCCTCAAGCTGACCAGTCCTCGTCTTCGATCGACCAGGAACTTCACCTGCTGCGGCAGGATCTCAGGGCACAAAGGAAGCAGATTGTGGCCGCCAACATGAACTTGACGGCAGCCGAAGCGGAGAAGTTCTGGCCGATTTACGATCAGTTCATCGCAGAGCTGGTTCAGAGAAACCAAGCGAAGTACGAGCTAATCAAGCAAGCTGCCGAGGGGGAGAAATTGACCGACGAACTGACTGAGACTCTACCTAAGAGGTGGCTGAGCGTAGATGAGTCGGTTGATCAACTGCGACTCAAGTACATTCCCATCTTTCGCAATGTGCTGTCTGCCAGAAGTACGGCACGGTTCTACCAAATCGATCGACGTGTTCAGCTGATGATTGACTTGCAACTGGCAAGCTCACTGCCTCTCATTGAGCCTTAACGGGCCCAGCTGCTATTCACGAGTAATCACTCACTGCCAGAATCGGCGCGGAGAGTAAACCGAGAGCGCATGTCTCCGGCCAACGCATCTTGTTCGTCGCGCTGGCCGAACCACTGCGGGTAATTGGTGCCCCAAGCATTGTTGAACAGACTGAAATGCAATCCCTTTTGCATGTCCGGTTCATCGTTCGAATAATAAATGGGAGATTTTTCGCCGAGCGCTACGACCGGCGCATCGGCCGTCTCAATGACCAGGTTGCCCCCCGGACTCTCATAAGTCACTTTTTCTGAAACGGCATGCATGTGCCGGTTTCCGCCCGGTACAACCTCAAAAGGAGAAACGGGACTGCCTACTTTTTCCAGCATCCAGTTTTTAGACTCCGGCGCAACAGGTGCAAAGGTGAGCCACATTGCCTCAGGGAGGCGGTTAGCCGCTTTCCCAAACCAGGAGAAGGCGAGATGAATAACGGGCTCACGATCCATCAAGAGCAATTCCAGGAACATTTTATGCGGCCACGCCACGCGGCCGAGGCGCTCAGCTGCGGCATCGTCAATCTTTAACTGCGCCACCACTCGACATCCTTTTTCGTCGTTGCCACTCCAACAACCAACGAGATTTGGCTGCCACACTCGGGTAACCGCACCGAATCTATCGATATGGGGCTTTCCAAAGTCTTGCTGAGTCCAGGCCGCTTTACTGGTGACGTAGCTCGCAATGAAACGAGTAAAATCTTCTTGCGACAAGGTTTGATAGGAAAAGAGAGCGAGCGGGTGCTCGGGCGCCGCCCAATCGCTATGAGTCCTCTTGTTCTCGAGCCGATGGATGGCGCCCGTTTTGGAATCGAGCGCGACGACAAACTGGTTGTTCTCAAATGTCAGATCTCCACCCGAAGACTTTAACGAGGCATAAGAGGGTTCACGGGGCTGCAACGCACGCAAGCGCTCATTTGCTTGTGAGCGCAATGGCTGAGGAAGGCTGGCAACGGCATCATCGATATCCCGCCGTTTCTCTTCCCAGCTAGTCTCCATGATCTTGTAATTCGGTTGATCGAGCACTCGGCTCAGATCGCCCGGTTTGTAGTGGTCGTAATCCAGATAGCGTTTCGTATCCGTGCCCCAGGTATGTTCCGGAGCGAGCGCAAGCCTACGCAGGAGATTGCGATCCGTTGCATCGCCTGTCTGGAAGTGGCCATCTTTGATCCAATCCCGCCGCAGGCGCGCCACCTCGCGGTAACGCGCCACCTTTACAGGATCACTCGGCACTCCGTAAATCCAGGTATCGCCCAGCTCTTCCTTGATCACGGGAAACTTATCGCGAAATGCAGTGACGGCCAGAGCGATTTCGCTGAGGTTCGAAGCGCTCACCTTGGCGTTGGGGAACCGGCTGCGCAAGTCTCGATAGATCTTTTTTGTCTCGTCGACAGTGTGAGGACCATTGTTATCGCCTCGCATCGCGATTGAGACGGCGAGGTCTGAATTCGGTATCTGCAAAACTCCGCCATAGGAGTGCCGCTCATACAACATGGTGATCGACGCGCCTGTAGGATCCCTCCAGACGAATACGGCTGGAACTTCGGGCGCGGAACTGCCAGGATTTACTCCTATATGCAGAAGTGTAATTCCGTTCTCCGCAAGCGGACCCACGATGCCGCGCGAATGACAAGGCACGTCCGTCATTTTGGCGCCGATGGTCTTCCGCCCGAAGCGCTGATCGAGCGATTGAGATAGCCCAAGAGCGCCCACAATCATGGAACGGTCCAAGAATTCGGTTTGCCAGCTGAAAGGAAGCGCATGCCAGGATATATCTCCCGACGCGACTGCCTGCTCCATTTGCCTGCGCTGTTCAGGGGTGGCCTGTTCCAGGTATTCGTAAAGCAGCCAGGACCCCGTTGTCCAAACGTAACGATCGTCCCCGCCTGTTCGCATCTGAGCGGCTACCTGCATTGCTTGCGGATAGTATTCGTCGAAGTACTTCCGCATAACATTGGCCTGGGTATCGGTGAAACCTACATCGAGGTGACACTTGAATACGCAAAGAACGCGTTTGACCTGGGAGGCATCGTGCTCCGCGGTTTGGGAGTTCGAGCCGTACAGGGGAGCGGATGAAACTAAGCCTCCCGTCGCCAAGGCCGCTTTGACGAAATCGCGCCGGTTGAACATTCTTTTAGACCTTTCGTTTGCGTGACACAGAGGACTGGTCCGGGCCGCTTACATGATTCCGTACTTCTCAAACGCCGCGGATGCGCTGCTGCCCTCTTCGAGCGATTTCCTGACGGCTTTTTCACCGCGAGCTTTCTCCAGCGCGTGGCTGAATACTTCCGTTTCAGCCTGCTTAGGAATGCACACGACTCCGTCGAGATCACCGAACAGGATGTCTCCCGGTTTGATGCGAACGTTGCCGATTTCTACCGCAATACGATAGTCGACAACCTTGTAGCGCGGGCCGGCATCCTGGCCGTAGCTCCCCCAGGAAAAAGTGGGAAAGTTCAATGCGAGCACCGCCCGGGTGTCACGGCTATACCCGTTCAATACGGCGCCGGCGGCTCCCAATCTCAGGGCGCGCACGCTCATCATCTCGCCCCATAGCGCGTTGCGGGGAGAGGAGCCCGTATTCACATACACCTCATTCGCTTGCAGGTTGTCGAGTGCATCGAGCATGAGACCAAAAGGCTTTTCCATTAGACGATTAGCGCTGCCGATAATCTTCTCTTCGAATACGTCGACGGAAAGGACCGGCATGGCCCGGCCGATGAAAACCATGTCATTCCGAAGGGGCTTGATGGCGGGCGGCAAGAATTGGTGGAACATTCTCAGCTTGTCCATCACATCGCCCAACACGGAGGTGAAGAGTTCGCGTCGCGCTGCCGCAAATAGTTCGTTGTCGTCGCTCCAGAGATACATTGGATTTTTATCCGTCGAACACGCTGAAGCGGTTTTCGGGCTGCCCCGCCACAGCCGATCTAATGGCGAAGAGACCGCCCGCCAGACGATCTCCCGAAGGCGCCCCAGCGGCAGCAGTTGTCACGTAGAGCGTTCTCAAGTCTTTGCCGCCAAAAGTACAACTCGTGATGTTCGCGGTAGGCATTTCGATGACCTGACCGACGAGCCCATCGGGCGCAACGCGTACAATACATCCGCCGTGATAACGGCAATTCCAGAGATATCCTTCGCTGTCCATACTGGAGCCGTCCGGCAGCCCTCGACCGAAACCGGTGAAGAAAGTACGCTCGTTGCTTATTGCGCCCGTAGCGTAGTCAAAATCATAGGCGTGGATCACATTTTCGAGAGTATCGCCGAAGTAAAACTGCGAGCGCTCCGGGTTCCAGGTTAGCGTGTTCGAGATGCCGATGCTCCGCTTCCACAGCTGGACGGCGCCATCCGGCTGGATGCAATACAGAACGCCATCCCTACCTCCAGCTTCGTCGGACGAACCATCGGATCGAACATTGTTGCGCATAGAACCAACCCACAAGGCGCCTCGTGGATCTGGCCGCCCGTCATTCAGGCGAACAGCGGGCCAGCCAGGGAGACGGAAGCCGTGGTCCCGGCGTGCATCGGATTGCGGGTTCCATAAGATCACGCGAGAACCGAGGGCAACGGCAAGCGTGTCGTCACGGTCCGTAAGCATGAGAGCCGTTACCGGCTCGTCGAAGAACCAGGACTTCACGCTTCCGTGAGCGGGATCGAGGCGATGGATGAGGAAACGGTTTATATCCGTCCAATACAGGGCCTGCTCTCCCGCATGCCAAACAGGTCCTTCTCCGCACACGTCACCTGTGGGCGCCACACAAACCGGCTCGCCAATCAACCCCATCAGCTCGCTCAAAGTGACTGCCTGAATCCGGTCATCGTACGCCAATCGCCGCCGTTAAGCCGCCGTCGATTCGATAATCCGCACCCGTGCAAAAGCTTGCCCGATCGGATGCAAGAAAAGCGGCCAGTTCGGCGACCTCCTCCGCAGTGCCAATCCGTCCAAGCGGGTGAGACTTCCCAAAGCGGTCGAAGACCTGACCGACCGGCAGCTCGGGCGAGAAAGTTCGAGCGGCTAATTCCAGCATGGGTGTCGCGATGGAACCGGGGCTGATGGAATTGACACGCACTCCATCCCGAGCGTGATCAAGGGCCAGAGCTCGAGTGAGGCTGTGAATGGCTCCTTTCGAAGTGACATACGCGGCAACGCCCGGCTGACATGCGTGACCCTGAACGGATGCCAAGTTGATTATGGCGCCGCGTCCGCGCTTGCGTATTTCCGGCACGCCATAATGAGCAAACAGAAAAATACCTGTCACATTTACATTCAGGCATCGATTCCAGGTTTCGAGCGCGGTTTCCTCGGCCGTTCCATACGGATGAATCGCGGCAGCATTGACAATGATGTCGAGTCCGCCAAACTTTGTAACAGCGGCATCGATGGCACTCTGAACGTCCTCGGGATCCGACACGTCGCAGCGATGGACTTCGATGCTCAGTCTGGTGTGGCTGGCTTCGGACGCGAGATTGCTATTCGCGCCGAGATCTATGCCGCACGATAAAACGTGAGCGCCCGATCGGGCGAATCGCACAGCGATCGCCCTGCCGATACCGGTAGTTCCGGTTACAATGCAGACCTTCTCACTGAATTCCATTATTTGTCCCGACTGAGTTTGGCTCGACTGCGGTTAGGCAGGCCTTGAGGTAGCCCATCGCGAACGCCATACCGGCATGCCAGGGCGCATCGCAGGTAAGCTGAGGGGCGTGATCGGGGATGACCATTCCCCGGAAACCATTCTTCTGTAGAATGCGCATTACTCGGAGCACATCCAGATCGCCTTCGTCGATGTGCGTCTCTTTGTAGTGGGGCACTTTACCGCGCACATTCCGTAAATGGACATAGGCGATCCGCTCCTGCGCGCTATACCTGTCAACGGCATCATAGACATCGCCGTCGCGCATTTCTGCGATTGTCCCGACGCAGCATTCGAGCTGATTTGAGCGGCTGGGGTTGATGTCGATCAGCTTTTGATATAAATCAGGCCGGTAAACCAGCCGCGGTTGTCCGCGCATGTATGGCATGGGCGGATCGTCGGGGTGAGCCGCCAATCGGACACCTACTGCTTCAGCTACGGGCAGGCACTCATTCAAGAAATCTTCCGCGCGACTCCACAACTGTTCGTAGGTAGTGGATGGCAGGTATCCGGCGGGTGCATTTGGATCGTAGATCATGTTCCAGACCATCCCATTAGGAATGGAGACTTCCGAGCTGCCTTGCATGCCGACGCTTTGGGCTCCGCCCCGAGCGAATGGACCCGTTACCCGGCCAGCCACACCCGCGATGCTGAAGTTATAACCGATGATAGGGACGCCGATTTCACCTACCCGCCGGATCATCGTCTTGAGTCCTTCGAGCTGCTGTTTTTTTCGCGGACCGTCCAGCAAGACATCCGACCAGTGCGCCGGATCGAAGTTTTCGATCGCTTCCCAAACCAGACCTGCGGCTTCGATCGCTTTTTTGATGGGGAGCATTTCCTCAACAGTCCACAAGTGCTGAGGGTCGCCGGCGTGTCCCCAGCCGGCAAGTTCGCCAACGGGCTGGTCGTGCCGCGGGTTGGCTGCTTCCCCCTTGCTGAAGTAATCCACCAAGTGGACCACGACGTGCGTTGCTCCCACTTGCCGCGCAAAGGCGAAGTAGGGAGGAGTCAACATGTGCCTATAAAGGCCAAAACCGAGCTTCATTAGGCTGCGGGCCTCGAAACTTCAGCTCGGGACCAAATTCTGCTGATCTCTTCGAGCGAGTAGCCTTTCGTTTCGGGAACAAAAAACAGGACAAAGGCAAAGTTTAGGGCCGCCATCGAAGCAAACACCCAGAATGTACCGTGGCTCCCGAGATGTTTCTGCATGACCGGAAAGAATTGATTTGCGAGATAAGCAAAAATCCAAATAGCGGTGGTAGCGATCGACATCGCCGCTCCGCGGACCTTTGTCGGAAAGATCTCAGAGATGATGACCCAACATACGGCTCCATTTCCGATGGCGTGTCCCGCGACAAAAGCCATGATTCCGATAAGAATACCCGTCCCGGAGACTTTCACCAGGTAAAGGTATCCGGCGCTGGCTAGAGCGATGGTTTGCAGGGCTGTGCCGCACAGGATGAGCGTTCTGCGGCCGGCCCTGTCGACCAGCCAAATGGCTACCGCGGTCAGCGCCAAGTTAACGATACCGACCAGTACGGATTGAAAAAAGGCATCGGCTGCATTCTGGCCGGCACTCTTGAAGACTTCGGGAAGAAAGGAGAGCAGCGCAGTGATGCCGCTGGTTTGCGAAAACGCCGCCAGCAGAAAGCCGATCAGAAGCGCCCGCCGATAAGGGCCCGCAAAGAGTTCCCTCAACCCTCCTTGTTCTTCTGCCAGAGCGTTTTTGATGGAAATGACTTCGGAGGCCGCGATTTGAGGGCCGTTTATCGCCGCGAGTATCTCTCCGGCCTGCTGCTCGCGACCGACTTTCATCAGCCAGCGCGGACTCTCCTTCGAGAAGGAGATTGTTATGGCAAAGATGATTGCAGGGACAGCGCCGGCCGCGAACATCCAGCGCCAGCCATGCTCTATATTCCACACATCGCCTCCTGACCGCTCGATCAGCATGTTGACGAATACCGCGGAAAGAATGCCGGCGACAATGCCGAACTGGTAGAACACGACCAGGCGGCCGCGTACGGCGGCGGGGGCAATTTCGGCGATATACATAGGAGCAACGATCGAGGCTGCGCCGATGCCGACACCTCCGAGGATGCGCCAGACAACATATTGCGAGAAGCTCCCCGCCAACCATACGCCGAAAGACGAAAGCGCAAAGCACGCAGCACACGAGTAAAGCGCTTTCTTAAGACCAAACCGATCGGCAAGAGCACCTGAGCACGCCGAGCCGATAAGACAGCCTATGAGGGCGCAGCCGGCAGCCCAGCCGATCGCCACCGATTCCAGGCGGTAATACCGCGAGAGATGCCCAATGGCGCCGCTGATGACGATGTTGTCGTATCCAAAAAGAAAGCCGCCCAGCGAAGAGACGAGGGTGGAGACAATTAGTGAGATACCGGGGCCGGTCTTGCTGGGCGCGTCAGAAACATCACGATTTGCTAACGGTGTGGGCACTGCGTCATCTCGCGCGGCGAGCTTCCGAGGCTGCTTATACCTGTGACTTTGGCAGTTGACAGCATAAGAATTCGCTCATAGACTTTATCTTGGCCCCGGAAAAAGCGGCACAGCCATTGTATTCCAGATGCAACTAATCCGATTCAACAATTTGCTTCTTCCCCTCTTGTTACTGCCCTTACTTGTTCAAGGTGAGAATCGGACCGTCTGGCAGATCGGCAAGTTCGATGAATCGCCAGTAGAGTTTTCCCGCGCAGCCAAAGGGTCGATCACATTTCGCGTCGGCACAAGCGAGGCTCAAAAAGATTGGCCAGGCCGTCAGCAAACCGGCGACGCTTACCGGATCGTATTCTCGCTGCCATCGGTCGAGGGCGTCTATTCACTGAAATTTGGAACGTTGATAGAACAACCCCGGGTTCCCGCGCTACGCATAGATGTTAATGGGCATGCAGGGACCTTCTATCTTCATCCAGAACTTAGCTACTCGCGGAGTGACTTTTCCTATGCGTTCGATCCGCACGAATCGCAAAGCAACTTGACTATTCAACTCCCTTCTTCTTTCTTAAAGCAGGGAGAAAACGCCGTTACCATAACCTGCACCGATGATCCGGCAACTCCGGCCGGAGAGGAAGAGATCGGCGGGATCAGTTACGACGCGCTCAGCCTGGAGCAGGAGACTTCGGGAAAACCGGTCACCAGCGAGGTAGAAGCTCATGTCGAGCCGACTATCTTTTACCGTCAGGGCCCGGACGGCTTGACCGAAGTAGTTGACGCTTTCATCCGCTTCACCCGGCCCTGGCAATCTGGAACCGTAGCTCTGGAACTGGAAGGGAAGCACTATAGCGCCCAACTTGCCGGTGGAACTTTTGGTGAGCGGCGGGTTTCGTTCGATGTATCGGCATGGACGGGAACGATCGCGGGCAAGCTTTGGGTCACAAAGGATGTTAGGCAGCCGAAAGAGGTCAGCTTAACAGCTCAACGTAAGTGGACCATCTTTGTCGTGCCCCATACGCACTTGGACGTTGGCTACACAGATTACCAGGGCAAAGTAGCGGAGACGCAAGCCAGGGTCCTTTCTCAAGCCGACAGCCTCATTCAAGAACACCCGGATTTTCGTTTCTCGATGGACGGCTCGTGGAATCTACAGCAGTTGCTCGAGACCCGCCCCAAGGCCAAACAGGATGAAGTACTAAGTTTGATCCGCAACGGGAAAATGGCAATGCCCGTTCAATACTGCAACCTGCTCACGGGGTACGCTTCGCTCGAGACCCTGTACCGTTCTCTCTACGATTCAAAAGCTTACGCGCGCCGCTATGGCCTGCCTTTCGAATACGCGAACATAACCGATGTTCCGACTTACTCTGGGAGTTATCCCTCCATTCTCGCCAGCAGCGGAGTAAAGTATTGGGTAGCCGCCGCCAACAATGATCGTGCTCCCATCTTCTACTACGATCATTGGAATGAGAAATCTCCTTTTTGGTGGGAAGGCCCTGACGGCAAGAAGATCTTGTTCTGGTACTCACGCCATTACGAGCAAGTACAGGTGCTGTTTGGGTTAACTCCCGAACTGAACGCCGTTCGTGAATCGTTGCCGATCTATCTTCAAGCCTATTCAAAACCGTCCTACAAACCGGACGTGGCGCTCCTTTACGGGACACAGGTCGAGAACACTGATCTCGTTCCAGCTAGCGCTACGTTCGCAGACGATTGGAACAAGCAGTACGCTTTCCCAAAGCTCCACTACTCGACTTTCCCCGACTTCTTTCACTACGTCGACTCACACTATGCGGCTGACCTGCCCACGTTCAAGGGAGACGGCGGCGGTTATTGGGAGGACGGAATCGGCAGTGACGCTTACTTTGCGGCGGAAGACAGACGGAATCAGAACCGCGCGCTTTCCGCAGAGGTTCTCTCTTCAGTCACGCACTCGGTTGACTCGAACCTGAATCCGCCTAGCGGTTTATTCACGGATATCTGGCGGAACATCGTCTTGTTCTCCGAGCACACCTGGCTTTCGTACAACTCCGTTTCGCAACCGGATCACGACGAATCGGTGAGGCAGGGCCGGGTGAAGGACGATCGTGCCGAGCGGGCAGCGATCGAGATCGATGACGTGATGAATCGCTCGCTCAGCCAATTGGCCGACCGGATTCACATTCCAGCGAATACTCTTGTTGTTTTCAACTCCCTTAACTGGCGGCGCGATGGTGTCGTGGAAACGGATCTCTTCGAACACCCGAAGTTGATCGATCTCACGACGCATCAAGAGGTCCCGCTTGAAGTTCTTTATACGAAGCAAAAGTTTCTGCACGTCCGATTTCTTGCGAAGGACTTGCCGGCGGTCGGATATAAGTGCTTCAGCATTACGTATGCAGAGCAAGGCTCTCCGCGAACTGCACAGTCGAATGAGAGGACGGTGGAAAATAATTTCTATCGCGTAAGAATTGACGAGACTAGTGGAGCGGTGGCCAGCATTTACGACAAGCAGCTACAGCGCGAAATTGTCGACAGCAACAGCCCCTACAAATTCGGTCAATATCTCTATGTCACCGGGGGTGACGGAGATACTCAGATGATCAACCCGTTCCCTGCCCTGGCCCCTGGCGAATTGACCATCCATCCAGCTTCGCAAGGCAAGTTTCTCGGCGTGGAGCGGATGCCTTGGGGGCATTCGATCCGGCTAACCAGCTCGAGCGTGAACACGCCTGAAGTTCAGACAGAGATCCTTCTTTTCAACGATGAGAAGAAACTCGAGTTTCGTTATCGCGTGCACAAGGAGTTCACGACCAGCAAGGAAGCTGTGTATTTCGCCTTCCCGGCTGCCGTTTCGAATCCCGCTTTCAGCTTCGCCACCCAACAGGCCTGGGTCGACCCCAGCCGCGATCAGATGAAGGGCGGCAGTCTCGAATGGTTCAACGTTCAGCAATGGATGGCTGTCCATGATTCTAATCTCGCGGTAGGCATCGTGCCGCTGGACGCTTCACTGGCAAGCTTTGGCGACATCAATCGTGGGAAATGGCCGGGTGAGTTTCATCCCAAGAGCGGAACCATCTTCTCGTATGCGATGAACAATTATTGGCACACAAATTACCGGGCAGGACAGGGAGGGGACTTTGTCTTTCGCTATACGGTCACGAGCGGTTCGAAGGTGGAGGGTGGCACCCTAAGTCAATTGGGGCTGGCAGAATTGCGACCTATGGAAATCAACTACGTCGTAGGGCAGGATAAAGTCGGGGACCCACCGCGTCCGCTGCCTGCTGCAGGCCAGGGATTCATCGAAACTACCGGTCAAGATGTCGCTCTCGTCACTTGGAAGAAAGCGGAAGACGGAAACGGCATGATTTTGCGGCTGCAGGAGATCGGCGGTAAGGGATCGGACACAGTGCTCCGGTTCACCCGACTGCATATAGGTTCAGCTCATCTGTGCTCGGGAGTTGAAGATGACGTTCGGGAGTTACCCGTGGAAGATGACGGGATCGCACTCTCGTTAAAGCCATTCGAGGTCTTGACTTTGAGGGTAAGTTTCTAACGGACCCTGTAGCGTCGAGCGGCCAATGCTTTAGGCCGGATGCGCTGACTTTACCTTTGCCGTTAAAAAAGTCTTGACCCGCTACTCGATTTGACATATACCTATCTTAATAGTGCGTTGCAAGTAGGTTCGTTTGCTCGGCGTCGGGCATAAATCGCCAGATTAGGAGTGACCATGAGGATAGCTCGAAGACTCAGTTGTCTTGCCGTGACAATGCTTGTCACGCTCGGCACGTGCGCCGGACAGACGACAAACGGCTCTATCAACGGAACGATCACGGACCCATCCGGCTCTGCGGTAAGCGGCGTAGAGGTTCAGGTGTCGAGCAAAGACACGGGCCTGCAGCGGACAGCAACCAGCATAGATAACGGTACCTATACGGTTCCGCAATTACCGCCCGGCACCTACGATATTACGGTAGAGAAGGCCGGATTTGCTAAAGAGAACCACCCTGGAGTGCAGTTGCTGGTAAACCAGAGCGAGACACTCGACTTTACGCTCTCGGTTGCTACCGTATCCTCAACGATTGAGGTCACTGCCGCCGCTGCGCAGCTAAATACGACAAACGCAACGCTCGGGGACGTCGTTCAACATCAGCAGATCGTAGATTTGCCCCTCAATGGTCGGAGCTTCACGCAGCTTACCCTGATGACTCCGGGTGCCGCCCCGCAGGAATCGGGCCAGCAGGGTTCGTTCACGGTCAAACAAGGTGCGGGCGCCATAAGCCCATCGGTGGATGGGCAGAGAGGCCAGCAAAACAACTTCACAATGGACGGGTTGCTAAACAACAATATCTATACGAACACCTGGGCCATCAGTCCGCCTCCCGACGCGCTCCAGGAATTCAATGTTCAGGCGCATATAACGGATTCTCAATTCGCAATCTCGTCAGGCGCAAATATAAACATCGTCAGCCGCTCGGGAACAAACCAATTTCATGGCGATGTATGGGAGTTCTTTCGAAACAGCGCCCTGGATGCCCGTAACTTCTTCGACGCAACGAAACCTCCATACCGGCAGAACCAATACGGGGTTGCGTTCGGCGGCCCCATCATCAAGAACAACACCTGGTTTGAAGCCTATTGGGAGGGGTTTAGATCGGCCCAGAGTTTGAACAATTTTGCTACGGTCCCGACGCAGGCCATGCGCAACGGTGACTTCTCGGGAGTTCTAGGGTCTCAAATCGGCACGGACAGCCTCGGGAGACCCCTGTATCAGAACGAGATTTTCGATCCGAGCACCAGCCGGCCGGATCCCAAGAATCCGACGAACATCATCCGCGATCCGTATCCGGGAAACATGATCCCGACGAATCTATTAAATTCGGCATCGCTGCTTACGCTACAGAAATACTACCCCTTGCCGAACTTGAATGTTGGCCCCACTGTTAGTCCCAACTATCAATGGGCGGGCGGCAATGATACCGCCACCGACCAGACCGGGATACGAGTCGACCATAGTTTCGGCGCCAACGATACGCTTTTCGGCCGGTACAATCGGTCCAACGCAACGCTCCTGCGACCGGAGTCGCTGCCCACTTATCAACAATCTCTGGTGAACTATGCCCAGAATGTTGCGCTGGGATACACCCATATATTCAACCCGACGGTGATCCTCAACGTTCATTATGGCTGGACGAACACGAACTTCGGCCAGTTCGATGCCCCGTCAGGCCAGGCGTTTATAACGGCAACCAACTTCGTCCAACTCGCTCCTCCCAAGAACGGCCTTGCACTCGGACCGAATATGGGAATTTCAAACAATTACACCGGCGTCGGACAGTTTGCTATCCCGCTTGGGCCTCAATACAACAGCGATGGCCACCTCGACCTCTCGGTAGTACGCGGCAAGCACACTATCGGAGCGGGAGCCATGATCTACCACATTCACAGCTTCGACGATGGCTGGGGGATGGGTCCGAGCTTTACCCAAAACGCTACCTCCCAGGGAGGACTAGTCAATGGAACGGGTTACGGGGCCGCCAGTTTCATGCTCGGATTACCGGACAGCTTATTCGGCTTCCTTGGTAACACATCGGCTAATGAGCGTGGGTGGTGGTACGGCGGCTACGTTCAGGACCAATGGCAAGCCTCCACTAAACTGACCATCACCGCCGGCCTGCGCTACGACTTCGTGCCGCCACCTAGTTATGGCAGCAAGATCGTCTCCGGGCTAAATGTGCTGACCAGCAATTTTCTGGTCTCCGGCGCTGTTCCGCCATTGTATCCTCAACCTAACGTACGCAAGACCTACTATGATCCGGACTATAAGGGATTCCAGCCGCGTTTTGGCGTCGCCTATCGCGCTAGTCAAACGACCGTCATTCGCACCGGATTTGCCATGTTCGATGACCACAATAACGTACTGGTCCAAGAGGCGCAGGATCCGCGCATATCTTGGCCGGAGGGCGTCGGCGTATCTCAGGTGGACTTGAATCGCGGACAGCCCACGGAGTACTTCAATAACCTGCCGCTCTATGGTTCCTTCTTCAACCCCCTTCAGCCGTTGGTGGCTTTTGGCGCCGATAACAGAAACAAGGTCCCGTACTCTATCCAATATAACTTTGGTGTTGAACAGCAGTTATCGCATTCTACTGTGCTCAGCGTCAATTATGTTGGTTCAGTAGACCGGCATCTTTTTATCCAGCCGACAGCGAATACTGCCCTATATCCAGCACCCGGACCCGTCTCGGCGCGGCAACCATTTCCCCAATATGGCGGCGGGTTTTCGTTCGATGAGAACGTTGGGAACTCAAATTACAATGCTTTACAGGTCAAGGCGCAGAAGAGTCTTTCGTCCGGACTCAACTTCCTTCTTTCTTATACCTGGTCGAAGTCGCTGGATATTCAGTCGGAGGGGCAGTCGGGAAGTATCGAAACCATTTACGATTATGGACGTGACTACGGCCCGTCAGACTTCAATCGAACTCAGATATTCGTATTCAGTGGGGTTTATCAATTGCCTTACGGGAAGGGCATGACTCATCTTTCGAACGCAAACGGATTTAAAACGGCGGTCCTCGGCAACTGGAATCTAGCTTGGATTGCCACGCTAACTACAGGCCAGCCGTATGACATCGCGTCAGGAGGCGACCCGGCGAATGTGGGCGGTGGAAGTCAGCGGGCGGAAAATATAGCTAATCCTAATTCCGGATTCACACAGAGCCGCCTGGAATGGTTTAATACAGCTGCGTTTGCACTCCCGGCACCGTATACATTTGGTAACGAAGGTCGCAATAACCTAACAGGGCCGTCCTTTAAGAATCTCGACTTCAGCGCCTACAAGAATTTCATGTTCACAGAACGGATAGGACTGCAACTCCGGGCTGAGTTCTTTAACATCTTCAACCACCCTAGCTTCGGGTTGCCCAACAACAACGTAACGAGCTCTAACTTTGGTGTAATCACCTCAACCGCCAACCCAAATGCGAATCGAGAGATCCAGTTCGCTCTGAAGCTGATGTTTTAATAGTGGGACGAGGGCTGGCCTTTGAGCGGCCCTCTTTCTGAGATGGTTGTACTCCCGATTTTGCTGTTTTGGCTGGCGGGGGCGTGCGAAACAGGTCTTGGACCCCCCAGTTTAGCTCTGCAAAGTGGTGAGTCGGCCAAAGCCCTCGCTCTTCTCGATCCTTTGCGGGCTGATTGCACGCAATCGAGTGCGTTTTTCGAACTTCTTGGCCTTGCCAGTGAGTTGTCCGGCCAGCCGGCCGCCGCTGAAAGTGCCCTTCAGAAGGCCATCGCGTTAGAGCCTAACTCAGCGCGCTTGCGTGAACAACTGGGGGCGGTATATCTCCGTAACAAAAAGCCTGTGGAAGCTGCCGCCCAACTCAGGCAAGCGGTGGCGCTCGACCCACAAAATCCGGCAGCCAAGAAGTACTTGATCGGCGCATATGTCGAATCAGGAGAGTGGCGGAGGGCCGCAGATTTGTTTGACCAGATTGGCGGCATCAGTTCAGACTTCAAGGATCCGATCGTAGTACTCTGGTTTGCTCGAACGCTTATCGAGACGAAACAGCTCGCTCGAATAAACCGCGATCTTCCCCCACAGGACCGGGGCATGCCGCCAGCTTTGCTTTTCTCGCTCGGCACTCTCTTGGCTGAACATGCGATGTATGCGCGAGCGGTTGATTACTTCCACAACATACCAGCTCCGGATGCGGATGAAGCTGTCTATTTCAACTTAGGGCTGTGTTACTCCCATTTACAGCAGTTTGATGAGGCGCGCAAGTTCTACTTCCTGACGATTGATAAGCATCCAGCCCACATCGAAGCCTATTTCCACGTAGGACTGGACTATGGCTCGGCCGGGCAAGGCAGATTGGCAGTTCCCTGGTTATTTCGCGCTCACGACTGGGCACCTAGCCGGGCAGACATCGCTTACGCGCTTGCCGAGCAGTTGACTCAGCTTGGGTACTTCGACACCTCCCAAGAAGTTCTGGCTAAAGCTGTGGAGGCGGACCAGGCCGATCCTCTGCTCCTGGTGGCTGATGGTGATCTGAAACAAGCGAGGGGTGACGCCGATGGAGCCGTTCGAAGCTATCGTAAGGTGCTCGCGGATAGTCCGAAGTTCGCGCCTGCTCTTGTCGGTCTAGCCCGCGTGCAAGCGGCAAAGGGGAAGGACGAGGAAGCCGAAGCCGCCTTGAAATCGGCGCTCTCCGCCGATCCCAATGACTCCGCGGCGGCTGGCGAATTGGGGCTGATTGATGCCCGGCGCGGCGCCTATGACTCCGCTTTGCCTTATTTGAAGAATTCCTGGGCGCACAATAAAGTGGACCCCAAGATAGCACTTGAACTCGCACGCTTGTATCTCCGCCTTAACCAGCCGGGTGAGGCCTTACAGATCCTGGCTCCCCTTCAGCTTGTCGTGCAAGATTCCCCCGCATTACATCTCGAGCTTGCGCAAATTTACAGCAGACTTCAAAGGCCAACGGATGCGGACAGCGAACGTAGGCGAGTAGCAGAACTGCAGATGCAGGCCCAAGGCATGCTTCGCTTCGAGAGCCCGAAAACTTATGTGCACTAACCGGGCTTGTGTTGCACTTGCTTGGCTCTCTGTTGCCCTGCCGCTGCATGCGCAACGCCCCAGCGAAGAGCGGCTTTGCGCGGCCAATGAAGTCTTTGGAAAGGTAAATGGGCTCCTCACACAACGAAACTATGAGGCGAGCGTCAAGATGCTTGATGAGCTTCGTGCCTGCCCGCACCTTTCTCCTCTCGAGACCTTTGAAATGGGGTGGCTGTACGGCCGGGCGCGGCGCTTCCACGTTGCACTTAAAGTCTTTGATCATGTTCCCCAAAGCGTTCCTGATCGCCTGACCCACGATTACGCCGTGGCTCTGAGTGAATTCGAGCTTTCCGACTATCACGGCGCTATAAGTGTCCTGACCGCTTTGCAGTCCAGCGGTATGAGCGACGCAAAATCGGCTAATCTGTTAGCCGTTGCGTATTGTAAGTTAGGGCTGTATCAGCAGGCTTATGCAGTTCTCACTCAGGAGCTCCAGCGAGATACTAAGGACCTCTCTACTTATCTGAATCTGGTGACCGTATGCGCGGAAGGCGGCGATTTCAATAAGGCCGCCGAGATTTCTTCTCAGGCCGCAGCATTGTTCCCAAAATCTGCTGAAGTCGTGATCGTGCGAGGCGCGGCGAACTCGCTTCTAGGGCGTGCGGATCAGGCATACCAGGATTTCCTGGCTGCCACGCGCCTGGCTCCCGGAAGAGCGGATGCTCGTTTTTTCCTTGCTTTGACAGCCTATAAAGAGGGTGACTTCAAACATGCCATTGCTATTCTTATGCAGGCAACTGAAGATGGGCTGCAGGACTCGGATCTTCATTACCTCATGGCCGAATGTCTCCTAAGAACCGATTCTGCAAGAACCGAGGCGACGGTTGCTGAGTTGAATCAGGCCGTGCAGCTGAATCCGGATTCTGTGGCGGCCCGAACCTTGCGCGGAAGATTGCTTCTCGAAGGAGGCAAACCGGCGGAAGCTGTAGCCGACCTCGAGATTGCCACTCGCTTGGATCCCGGCTCGCGAAGCGCGGTTTATAACCTGGCCAAGGCCTATCGTCAGTTGGGGCGAACCGAACAAGCCGAAGTCTTGTTCCGGAAGCTTCGATCCGAAAAGCCGGATATTCTCCAAGAAGCCGGCGACCGCCGTTTAAACGATGCCTTGATAGACAAGGGAGCGAACCCGTGAGACTGATTTTTCCGTTTCTGACGATGGCGGCTTTTTTATCAGGGGAAACAGACACGCTGCACATAACAGCTGCTTCAACCGCTTACCAAGCCGGACAGGCAGCCGCGAATGACAAGAAGTATCAGCAGGCGATCGATCTGTTCCACCAGGCAATCGAGGTCGAACCCACCTTCAAGGAAGCTTATGAGCGTCTTATCGATTCCAACCTGAACGCTGGCCGCAGCTCCGACGCAGCCGCGGCGATCACGCAATTACTCGAAATAGATCCCGAGATAACCCGTTATCGGATAACGCTTGGCAAGATACTTGCGGAACAGAATCAGACCGAACGAGCGCTTGCGCAGTTCTCTTTTGTTCTGAAAGCTGATCCGTTGAACGCGGACGCGCTGTTAGGCTTCGCCGCGGCTGCCGAGAAGATGGGAATGAACGATCGGGCTATGGATGCTCTGGAACGTGGAAGACGGCAATATCCGCTCGATGAACGATTTAGTGCGAAGCCGACCGCTGCGAAAGCCAAATGAAAGCCGCGTTCAGACGCCCTTAAGCGTGCGTGCGAACGAAGGCCTTAATAGTCGCGAGTGGCCGGGAAGCGGCGGAACTCGGCCGGATCGTGTAATCTCCTACGCAGGCCGGAACGATAAACGTCTCGGCATAGTGCACCACAAACGGATCGAAACTGCCGTGCGGACTTTCGACTATGACTTCGTTTCCTTCCACAAGGTTCAAAACGTTAACGCCTCCGCGAGTGTGGTGCGGTACTGTGTCTGTAAACCAGTGCCGTCGAGTCTCAATAAACTGGCGCTCGTGGAGGCCAGTGCGCTCTTCCGTCCAGCCATGGTCCTCGCTTACCTTCACTACGTGATTAATTAGCTCTCGCTTCACCCAGCTGGCTGTTCGATCCCACTGGATGTTGCAGATTCCCCTGTCAAGATGTATAGGCCGCGGGCGGCCATCTAATCCCAGGCGTCCCCAATCCCAAAGCTTGAACGTAAAGATGTACGGAGTGGCGCTGATCTCCAGCACCATGCTGTTACGCCCGGAGCAATGGATCGTTCCCGCGGGTATAAGGAAGTGGTCATGCTTTTTCGCAGGCCAGCGGCTCACATACCTATCCGCGGGAAAGGGCGGACCTCCACTTTGCGCAAGGCGCAGATCTTTGACCATGGACGCGCGACCAACATTCTCTTGCAGGCCGAGATAGACGCACGCCTCACTGCCGCCGTCAAGCAGGTAATAGCTTTCATCCTGTGTATAGTGCATGCCGAAGTGCTGCGCAATGTACTCGGTTAACGGATGAACCTGCAGAGAAAGATTCCCGCCTTCCATGGTGTCCAGGAAATCGAAGCGGATGGGGAACTCGGCCCCAAAGCGGGCATGCACTGCTTCGCCAAGCAGTTCACGGGGATGACTGAATACCAAATCGATGGCGGGCACCTCCAGCGTGTGATCGCCAAAGCCGAAGAGCAGGCTATTCTCTTCCGGTACACAGTCGAAACACCAGGCATAATTAGGTGGGCCATTTGGCAGATCACAGACTTTGCGCATCCACTGACCGCCCCACGGACCTGGATCGAAGAAGGGCTGAACGCGAAAAGGGCGCGTGACCGCATGCTGAAGGGCGCGCCGGAAAGATTCACCCGAGATCATCTTCGGCTCTTCCCGGTCATTTGTATCGAGGAGAAAGTCGATCCGCGGTAGAACCTTTCTCTTGAACTTGTCTGCTACTCGCCAATCCACGAAAAAAGCACGCTTGTACTTCTCCGCTGCAGAGGCACTGAAGTTATCACTTCCTAAGTTACTCACTTCTCCCCGCCGCTGCCTTTTTTGAATCTCCCAGCGGGCAAGATCTGCGTATACCAGCAAGCCGGGATTTTCGATTCCGAGATGCGCTCCAGTACCCAAAATCACGCTGGACTCAGAATTTTCCACGGCTCGTCGAAGCTGGTTCAGTTCTTTTTTGTCGAAGAAGTCAATCAGCTCTAGACTGCTGAGCCGTCCAAATACCGGATCTTCGGAAAGATCGCGAGCCAGCATACGGTCAATCGCTTCGGAAGACTTCAAGCAATCGCGCGTTCTGAAGATCTCTGCCGGGGAGAAACAGCGCCGTATGGCCAGCTCTATTTCGTCTTCAAAGACTCCTGGGTAACATTCAATGCAGACAACACCGTTTGAGCCTGAGTTACTCCGAAGCCGATCCACCACCGAAACCCAACCTGAATGGCAAAGGGCAGAATCCGGAGATATGAAGATACGTGGATATTTGTCGTAGTTAGACTTCATCTCTCCCCTGGAGAAGAGGGACAGCCCCGAGAAGAGCGGCGTTACTGCCGAGCGCGGCCGCCCCGAGACGGACTTTGCCCCACGGAGTCCAGGCATAGGAGTCAAGATGTTCTTGAATAGCAGCCAAGATCGGATAGGAGCTTTTCATGACTCCCCCGCCGACAATCAGCAACTCTGGATCATAAGCATGGACAAGGGAGAAGGCGCACGCTGCCCAAATGCCGATCGAGCGGGCGCGGATTTCCTCAGACACCCTATCGCCCCGATCGGCCCAATAAAATAGCGTTTTGAAATCGAGCTTTCGCTCTGCGATCAGAGAACTTGTCGCGAAACCAGGCCATCTCCGGCAAACATCTGGCAGCGCGTAAGTAGATGCTTCGGCTTCAAAGCAACCGCGTGCGCCGCAGGAACAGAGCCGACCTCCCACAGAGATGGTGAAATGACCGCCGAGACAACCGGCTTGGAAGTGTTTACCACGCACGAGACGGCCCCCCATCAGCGCGGCGGTCCCAATGCCGGTTCCGAGAGTCATCATCACGACGTCGTCCGAACCCTGAGCCGCGCCTGAGTACTGTTCGCCCAGCAGAGCTAAACGCGCGTCGTTTTCTAAAACTAGCGGCAACCCGAGATCATCGCGCGCCCACTGCACAAGATCAATGCTGGTCGCGTCCGGGTATTTGGCGTTGGTCGACACAACTCGTCCGAGACGCCCGTCCACCAACCCACAAAAACCGAACCCGATTCCAGTAAAGTTCCCGCCGTGCTGCTTCTCCAGTCCGGAGAGTGTTCCGGCTAAGGCGGGTAAGACAAACGCCAGACCACCCTGGCTATCCGTTTCGAGGCTGCATACCTGCAGCAGCATTTGATCCTCGACGGCAGCACAAGCTATGTGACTGCCGCCGACATCTACTGCGAGAACTTTCATTTTCTTGCGCGCAAATCAAACGTGCTGAGCAAATAGCAATAGCATAACGCCTGCTCAGTCAGCTGGAAACGCCCTGATATCCGACTTTCTCTCGGCCTTATAAAAAGTCTATGCGGGTTATCTTCTTCCGTCAAGCATAAAGCTTCTCGACGGTCGACTTACTGGTTGCTATATTTAGGCACGGACATCTAGATGAAAGCAGATACGCCTAACGAAGTGCGGATGCTAGGCGTGGAGGACGTCCGGGAAACAAATGAACTGAAGCTGCTGCACATTATTCGTGACCGGCAGCCTATTTCACGGGCCGACTTAGTGAAAGCCACAGGCCTGCGAGCCGGCACCGTATCAGTAGTTGTGAACCGCTTACTGCTCGCCGCAGTTATTTACGAGGGTGAAGCAGCGCCCTCAAGCGGAGGCAGGCCGGCTACCTATCTTCAGATCAATGCCGAAAAAGCGTATGTAGTCGGCATCAGCATTGGCGTCAGGCAGACTGTTTATGGAGTGAGCGACTTCAATGGACGAATACTAAATCAACGAACGATTCGCACCGAACCCGACGCAAACGCATTTCTGGCGCGGCTCGGAGAAGACATCTCAGCGCAACTCGCGAGTAATTTCCGGAGGGCGCGGCTAACGGGCGTAGGCGTCAGCATTCCAGGGTTAATCGATCGCCTTGAGGGCTGCCTCGTCAGGTCGCCGAACCTGGGTTGGCGGGACATTCAGATCAGGTCCATCCTGGAGAGCAAATTGCAACTCCCAGTGCACGTCGAAAATGATGCAAATGCCGCCGCTCTCTCGGAGTTGTGGTATGGACCGATGGAGGTTTGGAGCGCCCATTGCATTCTCTTTATCTTGATTGTCGAAGGTATTGGGACGGGGCTTATTCTGAACGGAGAAGTTTATACCGGATCGCGAATTGGGATGGGTGGATTCGGCCATATTCCGATCGACCCCGAAGGCCCCCTCTGTTCGTGCGGCAGCACTGGCTGTTGGGAGGCACTGGCATCGGATGGAGCTACGCTCAGGAGGTTTTTCGCCGCGTGCCCAGGCGCAGATCGACGGCCCAGCACGGTTCATGATTTAGCAGGCCTTAGCCAGTCCGGTGATGAATGCGCTCGCCGCGAACTCTTGAAGACGGCTTCTTTTATCGGTCGCGGCATCAAGGGCTTGGCTCAGGGTTTAGCTCCGGAGACAATCGTGATCGGCGGTCAGATTACCGCGGCATGGCCGCTGATCGAACCGGTTATCGCAAGCGAGCTTCAAAGCGAATACTTGGTGACCGGGATATCCAGGCCTGAGGTTCGGCCCGCAAGCGTTGAACAGCCGAGCTTTTATGGTGCGTTTCCCGTAGCTTTACGGAGTATCCTTCACAAGCGCAAAAAGCTGCACGCCCGGCTTTAGATCCAGATCCAGTCTGCTTCCAAGTCTTAGAAGGGATTTTAGCTCCTCACAGAACCTACAGCGGTTGCGCTAATGGCAGCCGCTGCGCCCCGGCCGACGGAGCTATGATGGTCGCGTCATGCCCCTTGCGGAGCTTGCCCTACCCGCGCCTTTAACGATTCTGCAGGAAGAGGAGCGCCTCTTTCAGAACTCGGTCCGGCAGTTTGCAAAAGAGCGGCTCGCGCTGCATGTGCGCGCCATGGATGAGGAAGCGAAGTTCCGCGCGGACCTCCTTCGCGAGATGTTCGAGATGGGCCTGATGGGGATCGACATCGAAGAGCAATACGGAGGCCAGAGCGGAAGTTTCTTTCAATCAGTGCTCGCGATCGAGGAATTGGCCAAGGTGGATCCGGCGGCGTCGGTGATCGTGGATGTACAGAACACGCTGGTGAATAATGCATTCGGACATTGGGGCACAGCCGAGCAGAAAGAAAGATATCTCTCGCGTTTGGCGACGAAAAGCGTGGGAGCTTACGCGCTTTCCGAGCCTGCATCCGGTTCGGATGCGTTTGCGCTGACGACTCGCGCAATCAGAGAGGGGGACGGGTTTCGAATTTCCGGGCGCAAGCTGTGGATCACAAATGCGGCTGAAGCGGACATTTTCCTGATTTTTGCTACGGTCGACCCCGGGGCCGGCTACCGGGGCATTACCTGCTTCTTAGTGGAGCGTGGCACAAGCGGTTTCGCCGTTGGCAAGAAGGAAGACAAGCTTGGGATTCGCGCATCATCCACTTGCGAACTGATCCTGGATGACGTGCGGGTGGACGCGGCGCAGGTGTTGGGGGAAATCGGCAAGGGATACAAGATCGCGATTGAAACCTTAAATGAAGGGCGTATCGGGATCGCGGCGCAGATGCTTGGACTGGCCGAAGGAGCAATGGAGCATGCCGTGCGGCACGCGCGCGAGCGAAAGCAGTTCGGTAAGAGCATCGGGGAGTTTCAAGGAGTGCAGTTCGATTTGGCAGAGATGGCGACCCGGATCGAAGCCGCTCGCCTCATGGTTTACAACTGCGCGCGGCTGCGCGATGCGGGCCATCCATTCGTGACCCAGGCAGCGATGGCTAAGTACTTCGCTTCGACAATGGCGGAAGATGTGGCTTCAAAGGCAATCGAGGTGTTGGGCGGGGTAGGTTTCACGAAAGATTACCCGGTCGAGAAGCTCTACCGCGACGCGAAAATCGGCCGGATCTATGAAGGGACCAGCAACATGCAGCGCGTGACGATAGCGAAAGCGATGCTAGCCAATTAAATCGGGCTGCCCAAAGCAGGTAACGCGAAACGGCGGAAGATACGTCAAAATGAGTGTAGTGTCACCCAAAACTTGTGTTTTTGTTTGCGGGCTGTTGAGCTGCGCGGCGATCGTAAACGCGGCGGATACGAAGCCCGCTCCGACGCCTGACCAGATTCAGAACATTATCAAACAGTTCACGCAGAAGGAGACGGAATTCGCTGCTGCTCGCGAAAGTTACACCTATCGGCAGACGAGCAAGATGGAGGAGACGGAGCCGCCGGGAGGCACCTACCAAATTGTGGAAGAAGTCAGCTTCGACGACCGGAACCGGCGAATCTCGCATGTGACGCATGCCCCGGTCGGCGGGTTCGAGCACATTATGATGACGGGCGAAGACGAGCAGGATTTGCGGAACGTTATGCCCTTCGTGATGACCAACAGTACGGCCAACGAATACGATGTGAGCTATGTTGGGCGAGAGCAGGTAGACGACATTCCCTGTTACGTGTTTTCCGTTAAGCCGAAGACCCTGACCAAGGACCGCAAACGCTACTTCGACGGGCAGATTTGGGTAGACGATCAGGACATGCAAATCGTGAAGACTTACGGGCGCGGAGTAGGAGCCCTGCGGCGCGGTGAGGATCAGCAGTTCCCCAAGTTCGAAACATACCGGCAGCAGATCGACGGCAAATATTGGTTTCCGACCTACACGTATGCCGATGACACCCTGAACTTCAAAGATGGCCAGAGCCAGCGCATCAAGGTGATCGTTAAGTACGATCAGTATAAGAAGTACGAGTTTAAGACGGAAAGTACCATTAAGTATGGCGATGTTGGAAGCGGCACAGCGCAACAGCCGTCGAACGGGCAGGCTCCGCCGCCCACACCACAAAGCCAACCACAGTAAACCCGCGCTTTTCTTAGCCCTGCTGTTGACTGTATCGCTGGCGTGGGCCGGACCGCCGCCTCCAGAGCACATTCACAACTTCCGCGAAGTGGATCAGACACTGTGGCGCGGGGCGGAACCATCGGCCGCCGGATTAGAGGAATTAGGCGCCCGAGGCGTGAAGCTGGTGATCGATCTGCGCGAGAGCGGGCAGGACACCTTACGGGAAAAGCAGGAAGTACAGCAGCTTGGAATGAAGTATGTAAACCTTCCGTTCAACCCGTGGTCGGCACCCACGCCCGAGCAAATGAGGGCGGTTCTGTTTTTGCTTATGAACCGGGGCAACAATGTGATTTTCGTGCATTGCAGGCGCGGCAAGGACCGGACCGGGACGGTGATTGCCTGTTATCGGATACAGCATGACGGATGGAATAATGCTAGGGCATTGGAAGAAGCGCGGGAGTCTGGGATGAGTCGGGCCGAACGCGGAATGCGCTCTTTCGTGCTGAGGTTCTCACCTTTTCCGAATGCCGGTTTGATTCCTTCGGGTTTACCGCAGGCGGCGCTCTCTGCTCACCCGTAAAGCTTCTAGACTCAGCCGTTTAAATCGATTCTATGCCGTCTTTCAGGCTAGTGAAATAGCCGCTTTGTGCTTTAATGAAGATGTCTCTCGTTAATGGTGGAACAGAAGACGAATAGCCAGCGGCACCGCCGTACTTTTGATCGGCGTTTGCGCGAAGCCAAATTACTGATGCGTGGAGCGGTGTCAACCGACCACCCGATCATGGCGCACATTATTCCGATCCGGCGATGTAATCTCTCGTGTACTTACTGCAACGAGTACGACGATTTTTCGAAGCCGGTACCCCTACAGACCATGCTGCAGCGCCTCGAATTATTGGGTAATTTGAGGACCGGAGTGATCACTCTGAGCGGGGGCGAACCGCTGCTGCATCCGGAGCTCGACGAAATCATCGAGGGCATACGGAAAAATGCAACCCTGGCAGGTTTAATTACAAACGGATATTTGCTGACAGCTGACCGTGTAAGGCGGCTGAACGATGCGGGTCTCGATTATCTACAGATCAGTATCGACAACGTGATGCCGGACGATGTGTCGAAAAAGAGCTTGAAGGTGCTCGACAAGAAGCTGCAGGTACTGGCGGAGAACGCCGATTTCCACGTCAACATCAATTCGGTTCTGGGCGGCGGGATTCACAATCCGGAAGATGCGCTGGTAGTCGGGCGGCGCGCAATGGAACTTGGCTTTACTTCGACGGTCGGGATTATCCATGACGGGGACGGACAGTTACGTCCTCTAGCAGATCGCGAGCGCGAAGTGTTTCTCGAGATGAAGAAGTTCGAGAAGAAGCATTTCTCGCGGGTGAATTACTTCCAGGAAAATATTGCGAACGGCCAGCCTAGCGATTGGCGGTGCAGGGCAGGTTCCCGTTACTTGTACATCTGCGAAGACGGTCTCGTGCATTATTGCTCGCAGCAGCGCGGGTTCCCGGCGAAGCCGCTGGAAGAGTACACTGTCGAAGATATACGGCGCGAATACATCACACAGAAATCATGCGCGCCTTTCTGCACGATTTCCTGCGTTCACCAGATTTCTTACTTCGATTTTTTTCGTGGTGAACAGACAAGGATGGTCGAGCCGATTCCGGAAGAACGGCTGGTTCACATCAAAGCGGCTAGCGCCTGACCCGAACCTGACAGCATGCCCACTACCGGTCTGGCTGCCGATATTCGGGTCCAGCAGCATGAAAGCGGGGCAGGTCATCCGGAACAGCCGGCGCGCTTCACGGCGGTAATAAACCAACTCAAGACCACGGGCCTCATTCACCACATGCTGGCATTGCAGGCATGGAGCGCGAGTGACGATGAGCTTGCGCTGGCGCACAGCCCCGACTACCTAGCGCTGGTCGAAAGAGAGATCGCGCAGGGCGTCCCGCAGCTCAGTACGGGCGATACAGTAATCAACGCTCATTCGGGCGAAGCTGCGCGTCTTGCGGTGGGCTGCGCGCTTGCGGGCGTAGATGCGGTGTTCGGCGGCCAAGTGCAAAATGCCTTTTGCGTGGTGCGGCCGCCCGGTCACCATGCCAATGCGACGCGCGGGATGGGCTTCTGTCTGTTCAACACGGTGGCGATTGCGGCTCGCTACGCGCAGCAAAAGCATGGCGCGGAACGCGTACTGATCGCGGACTGGGACGTTCATCACGGCAACGGCACGCAGGACATTTTCTATCGGGATGGCTCAGTTCTTTTTTTCAGCACCCACCAATGGCCGTGGTACCCGGGTACCGGCGCCGCTGATGAGACGGGCGGAGGCGATGGAGCAGGAACGACGATCAATTGCCCCTTTCCGGCAAACACCGGATCAGCAAAAATATTCAACGCGTTTCGGGAGGTGCTGGCGCCTGCGGCTGAAAATTTCCGGCCCGATCTGATTTTGCTTTCGGCGGGATTCGACTCGCGGGTGGGCGATCCGCTCGGGCAATTTCTGCTGACGGATAACGATTTCCGCGCCCTTACAGGGCTCATGACTGACCTGTCAGCGAAATACTGCAACGGCCGCTTGGTTTCTGTGCTGGAGGGTGGCTATAACCTGGAAGGGCTAGCGCTGGCGACAGAAGCGCACATCCGCGGCCTGCTTGGCGAGAGTTGACCGGATGCGGGCAGGCTCAGAGCCGGCAAATTAGCAGTTCGCGCTCATAAACCATCTCAGGCGGCAGATGGTCGTGCAGTTCGATGAAGAGGCCTTCGTGGCCGATTACTTCATTCCGCCAGGCGGAACGATCAAACTCCTCCAGCTCTTCGAACTTTTCTCGCGAAAATGAGAGGCCTTCCCAGTAGAGATCTTCGTAGCGGGGCATCCAACCGACGGGCGTTTCTTTTCCGCCCGCCCGGCTATGCACGCGATCAACAATCCACTTCAGAACCCGCATGTTCTGGCTGAAGCCGGGCCACAGGAAATTTCCGTCCGCGTCTTTGCGGAACCAGTTCACGTGAAAAATCTTCGGCGTGGCGCTGAGCTCGCGCTGCATTCTGAGCCAGTGGCGGAAATAGTCGCCCATGTGATAGCCACAGAAGGGCAGCATGGCCATGGGATCGCGGCGTACCTTACCGACCGCACCGGCGGCTGCCGCGGTGGTCTCCGATCCCATCGTTGCTCCTACATAGACGCCAGCGCTCCAATTGAATGCCTGGAACACCAGCGGGATTGTTCTGGCGCGGCGGCCACCAAAGATGAAGGCGCTGATCGGTACGCCGTCAGGACTGGTCCAATCGGGATCAATACAGGGAACTTGCGCAGCGGGAGCGGTGAAACGCGCGTTCGGGTGCGCGGCTTTACGGGCGGTCTCCTGGCCGATTTCCGGAGTCCAGCGGCGGCCCTGCCAATCTTCGCACTCGGCGGGCGGCTCTTCGGTTAAGCCTTCCCACCAAACGCCACCGTCAGGCGTGAGAGCTACGTTGGTGAAAATGGTGTTGCGCGAAAGCGCGGCGATCGCGTTCGGATTTGTTCTAGGCGAGGTACCCGGCGCGACACCAAAAAATCCAGCCTCAGGATTAATGGCGCGGAGGTGGCCCGTTTCGTCGGGCTTGATCCAGGCGATGTCGTCCCCGACGGTCCAGACTTTCCAGCCTTCGAAGCCTTCGGGCGGAATCATCATGGCAAAGTTGGTCTTGCCGCATGCGCTGGGAAACGCCGCGGCGACGTATGTCTTCTCGCCGTACGGATCTTCCACCCCGAGGATCAGCATGTGCTCAGCCATCCAACCTTCATCACGCGCGATGTTTGAGGCGATACGCAGGGCGAAGCATTTCTTTCCGAGCAAGGCGTTACCCCCGTAGCCCGATCCGTAAGACCAGATCTCGCGCGTTTCTGGAAAATGCACGATGTACTTCTCGGAGTTGCATGGCCACGGAACGTCCTGCGCGCCCGGAGCGAGCGGCGCTCCCACGCTGTGCATGCATGGCACAACGCGCTTGATGTCTTTATCGATTTCCTTGAAGACCGGGAGACCGATACGCGCCATGATGCGCATATTGACGACCACGTAGGGTGAATCGGTGAGTTCGACTCCAATGCGGGACATGGGGGAATCGATCGGGCCCATGCTGAAGGGCAGCACGTACATGGTCCGGCCGCGCATGCAGCCGCGGAATAGCGTTTTCAGCTTCCGGCGCATTTCATACGGCTCGACCCAGTTGTTCGTGGGTCCGGCGCTGTCCTTCGAGAGCGAGCAGATAAAAGTGCGATCTTCCACGCGGGCGACATCACTTGGGTCGGACCTGGCCAGGTAACAATCGGGCCAAAGCTGCTGATTCAGCTTGATAAGCGTTCCGCTCGAGACCATCTCGGAGCAAAGGCTCTGGTATTCTTCCTGCGAGCCATTGACCCAGTGAATCGCAGCCGGCCTCGTCAGTTCGGCCATTTTCTCGACCCAGCGCAGGAGATGTTTATTGGTGCTAAGTGGAATTGAGGGAGCCGGAATCGTGGAAGACTTAATGGCCATACTGCAGATTTGAAACTATCATGGCTCATCGTCTCCGCGCAGACGGCGCTCCAGTTCGTCAGAAAGGTTTAGCAGGAGTTCCAAGCGACCCGGCGTATTGTTCGACGCTGGTTCGGCTTCTGTATAGACCGCCATGCGGCCATCTGGAGCGATATCGAAATCCCGGTACACATCCGAAAGCGAGAGCCGTTGTTGCGACCAGCACCGGGGCTTGCTGACGATGAATTTAGCCTGGTTTATCCTGTAATCGACCATCATCATCTTCGCCTGGCCCCCACTGCTCTCCACATAGAAAAGGCGATTCCCCTTGCGAGACCAGAGTGGCTTTATGCCGCCCTCATTCGAAATCTGCTTTTTGACTCCATCATCTGGATACGGTTTGACGTACACCTCGGTCGTGCCAGACTCGGCAGATGTGTAAGCGATGAAATGTCCATCCGGCGAGAAGCTTGGGTGGTTTTCGACGGCTGGGCTACTCACAAAGGGCTGCGCTGCGCCGACTTGAGGATGATCCGACTCAGCATTGCCGATCGCAAGGATCACAACGTCCGCCGATGTTTTCCGGTTTAACTCGATCGCACAAAGTTGTTTGCCGTCGGGGGCGAAAGACGCAGGGTAAATCGGAGCGCCTCCATCAGTGATAGGTTGCGCGTTCCCTGCGCCGTCAACCCTAGCCCAGTACATACGCCAACGCCCGTCTCGATTGGAGACGAACGCAATGTGCTTTCCGTCCGGTGTCCAGACCGGGCATTCGCTCGCACCTTGAGCGAAGGTTAGCCGGAGCATCGCACTACGAGCGAGGTCGAGAATCCATAAATCCGATCCCAACTCGCGGCCCACCGAAAATGCAAGAAATTTGCCGTCGGGTGAAATCCGAAGAGAGCGATATAAACCGGGAGCCGCTCTAATTGCCTCTCTCCGCCCCGCCTCATCTAGCCACGCGATTTTCCGGCGCAAGGAACCGTTACTCGTTGAGGTGTAAATTAGCGATCCCGCTTCGGAGGCCGTAATATTCGCTAGTCCGCTAATCGCGCTGTTGTCTACAGGACCGATCACTGGTAGCGCAGAGCTTATTATCTTGGGCGGAAGCCTCATGGCAGCCCCGAACAGGGTGCCCGAACGAACGTAGAGGAGATACCCGGGGGCGAAATAGCGTCCAAAATAACCGCCCCGAACGAGAACCCGCCTTCGTCCTGTCTTTAGATCCTGCACCTGAATCGTTGCGAAATCGTAATCGATGAGAGTGTTGTGCGCGGTGAACAAAACCACGTTCGATCCGGGCAGCATCTGTGGCCAGCGATGCGTCATCTCGCCCGCGCTTGTATCGAGTTCTGTTACCGCTGATATTTCTCCGCCGCTTGCGGAGATTCCGGATAAACCTCCTTGCGAATGCCCCGCGAAAACAATTTCGTCATCATCGCCCCAGGCGCCGCCCCTTGGATCGGGCGCGTCGCACAGCACAACTGAAGGGCCGCCCTCCACTGGCACCTTCTTCAAGAGTCCGTTCGAAAAGAAAGCAATCCACCTCCCATCCGGCGAGAAGAACGGAAAAATACCTTCCGCGCCGGGTAGTGAGACAGAAGTTTGCTGGTCAAGGCGTCGAATCGAGAGTTGCACGCCGCCATCTGGTGCTTTCGATCCGTAGACGATTTTCGTGCCATCCCGCGAAATGGCAAGGTTCGGCCAGAGTGGAGATAAGGCCGCCTCCGGGCCGAGGCCTAAAGACACTCGCATTAGAGGCCGCACTGCAGCCACGCGCACATTCCGGTAAGCCAATCCAGCAAGAATGGATAGCAAAGTCAGAACAGCAGCAGCTGCCAACACTGACCTGCGCGGCAAAGATGGCTTTTGCGGCGCGAGAAGCGGAACAGCCGTTGGGTTCGCCAAATACTCTTCGATTGCCAATCGCGCATCGCCGATATCGCGGAGCCTGGATCTGGGGTCTTTTCGAAGGCAACGCTCAAGTAACTCACGCAAGCGCTGCGGCAGGCGCTTGGGAAGAGCGTTCCAGTCAGGTTCACTTCGGCTGACTCCGTCCAGCAGCTCGGCAATAGTTCTCCCGGGCCACGGGCGCTCTGCCGCGAGCAGCTCAAACAGCACTACGCCGAAAGCCCATATATCCACGCGGCGATCGCAAGCCTTACCTTCCAGCTGCTCGGGAGCCATATAGGGCGGCGTTCCGGCAAGCGGCAACTGTCCGGGTATGTTTTCGGCCGAATGAATCTCCAAAGCTCCGATATCGCCAGTTCTGGGGAAAAACTCTGCCAACCCGAAGTCGAGGATTTTGAGATTACCATCAGCGGCGATCTTCAGATTAGCCGGCTTCAGGTCGCGATGGACAATCCCCCGTTCATGCGCATACTCGAGCGCGCCGGCAAGTTGAAGGGCGAATGGAAGCGCCTGGTTAAGCGGAATCGGGCCGCGGCTAAGCCGATCACCCAGTGTGGGACCTTCCACGTACTCCATCACGATGGCTGGCGTGGAGTTCACTTCGAGCAAGGAATAAACCGCGGCGATTCCGCTGTGATTCAAGGATGCAAGGACGCGCGCTTCACGGCCGAGCGTTACGTCTTCTGCGCTGGCAAATTCCGGGTTCAGAAGCTTGATCGCGACGTCCCGGTCAAGCGTTTCGTCCCAAGCGCGATACACCTCACCCGAACCGCCGGTACCGATTAGGCCGAGAATACGGCAGGAGCCAATCCGGTCGTCGGCCTTCACGAGTGCGGTTTCGGTCAACTCGCCAGCAGCGTCCTCTATCGCACCTCGAAACAGAAAAGTCCCCGCGCTTTGATCGGCTGAGAGCAGCGAATCCACCTCTGCGCGAAGTTTCTCGTCGCCGCCACATAGTTCCTCGATAATCGTGCAGCGTTCTTCAGCCGTAAGCGCAACGAGCGTGTAATAAACGTCCGAGACTTGATCCCATCGTTCTCGTGTCAAGCTTCGGGCACCTCGTCATCCTTGCTTGAACTTCCGCTCCCGTTCAGTTCGCGGTAAAGCCAGGCGCGCGCTGTGCTCCAGTCCTGCCGAACGGTCCGAGGAGCGATCCTGAGAAATTCCGCGATCTCAGATTCCTGCAAACCGCCGAAATATTGCAGCTCGACTACCTGCGCTTGCCTCGGACTGAAAGCAGCCAGGCGATTCATTGCTTCGTCTAACTGCAGCAAATCGAGCAGCTGGCCAGAAGAGCACGCGATCGATTCATCGAGAGGGATGCGCTGCTGATCCCCGCCGCGTTTCTTATTCCGGCGAGCGCGGGCGTAATCCACCAGAACGCGCCGCATGACCTGGGCGGATACAGCAAAGAAATGAGTGCGATTCTGAAAAGTGATCCTGTGGCCATCGACCAGGCGAAGGTAAGCCTCGTTGACCAAAGCGGTTGTCTGCAACGTGTGGCCATCTTTCTCGCACCGCATGTAATGACGTGCGAGACGGTGTAGTTCGTGGTGGATGAGGGGAACGAGCTTTTCGAGAACCGAGTCATCGCCCTGGCTCCAGGCAATCAGGAGAGTGGTGACTTCTTCCGCTATCGCCGATTGCATAAGAGCTTCCAACTGGCTGGACCGCAAAGATCGCCGATGAAATTATATCCCTGGTTGCCAAGTTTCAGATTTTTTCCGCTTACCTGTATTGAAAGCGTCGTGATCGGGAAGACAGGATTCGCGAACGCTTGAAGGAGAAGAATTATGTTACGAATGATCGGTAAAGCGCTTGCTGCGACGTTATTGGCGAGTGCAACATTGATGATGCCCACCTATGCCCAAACAGATCAGGACACCAACAGTTCCTCACACTGCTCCGAAGGCTTCACGGATGCCAGCTTCTACGGAACTTACGCAAGCGTTGGTACTTATGGCGCGAATGTCGCTCGTCTGCTGGGAATCGGGCACCCGGATGGCAAAGGCAACACGCATGGCAACGCAATCGTGAATGTTCCCGGACCGGGCGGTACGCGCGTGGTCGTCTCTATTTCGTACGAGGGCACCTATTCCATCAGTGCCGACGGCTTCGGTGTCGTCCATTATGTTGTGACGTTGCCCAATGGAACAACAACACTCACCGACATCGATTTTCTCGCAACCAAAGCGGAAATCATCAGAGGCCGGAAGGTCATTACGGCATTCGCAACCGCGCAAAGGGAACCAAGCTCAGTTGTGAACGGTGAATTCGTTGTGCACACCGGCACACGTCTTCCAGATTGAAAGCAACTATTTACACGCGGGCACTGAGCCGGCGCTCTTGCCCGTCGCCTCCTTTCTCGGGCTAGTTCTCGAACATTCACTCGGTCGGCCGTAACCCCCGCATGGTCTTGGACGTCTACTCAGTCCGAGTCTAGTTAAAGCCGCATTCGGCAAAATGGACCCTCGGCGATGCAGAAGCAGAAAGCTAAGGACTCCAGTTTTGGAAGGGAATCCCGGCGAGCAAGTTAAACTACGGATATACGGTAATCCTCCGCTTTGGTTCCAGTTAAATTTCTGATACGTTACTGTTCTCTGGTTGCTGCCTGCCTAATGGCAGCCAGATCGGGCCTCAATGGGCAATCCGCGCCCTCTTCTCCTCCGCCCTCGATTGCGTCCGGAAGCGGACAGAGTGAATCTGTTGGCGGTGGGCAAAGCGCCATACCTCCGGTACCAGGAGCGCTCCCGACCAAAACCAAAGAAGAAATAGCGGAAGAGCAGATTAAACATCAGGAACACCAGCGCATACTCGGCGTATTTCCCAGCTTCAACGTATCGAATATTCCGGATGCCGCGCCGTTGAATGCCAAACAGAAGTTTCAGCTTGCTCTGAAGTCGGCCACAGACCCAGTCACATTTGGAATAGCCGCTTTCGACGCGGGACTCAGCCAATGGGAAAACGATTTCGCGGGCTACGGTCAAGGTGCGCAAGGGTATTTCAAGCGCTGGGGCGCATCCTACGCCGACACCTTCGACGGAGCCATGCTCGGCAACGCTCTTTTCCCAGTTCTTTTCCACCAGGATCCGCGCTATTTCCGGAAGCGTGTGGGCCTGAAAAAGGCCCGTTTATGGTACGCCATCGAGTCTACCTTTCGGGCGAAAAGTGATAGCGGGCACTGGCAGCCGAACTTCTCAAACCTGTTGGGCAACATCGCGGCCGGCGGAATAGCTAACCTGTACTACCCTTCCACTGACCGCGGTGTGGGGTTGACGTTCGATCGGGCTGCTACCGTGACGGCGGAAGGAGCTCTGGGCGCCATCTTTGTCGAATTTTGGCCCGATGTCTCGCGCAAGTTAAGAAAGAAAAAATAAGCGTGCAAAAGATCAAGCACTTCAGCCCTCAGGCGCTTCAGCCCTCGGCTTTGACATCTCGGAACGAACCGCAAGAGTCAGCTGGTCGTCTAGAGCTGCGGCAATGTGCGGGTGGTGCTCACGCAGGTGATCGAAATACTCGGTGCAAGTTTCGGGAGAGCATCCGGTGCGAGCGGCGGGCCAGGTTAAGCGAACCCCGTTAGAAAAGGTTCTGAACATTTCGAAAGACATCTCTTCGAGCAGCTCGTAAAGATGATTGCCCGAAATGCCGGCGGCGCGCAAGGCCTGCTGAGCAGTCAAAAAAAGTTGCATGGGCAAAGCCGTTGCGAGCAATTGAGCGGCGAAATAGAGTGGCTTGGCGCCGGGGCGTAATTCGAACGCACGCGCATCGTTCCGCTCCAGAAATTTGCGAACCTGACGAACGGCGGTAAGTTGGCCCTCTACTACAAACCATCGCTTACGAGTAGTCTGGACAGGTGTCAAGGTGGCGGTCAGAGCTCCTCGCATCTGAAGAGGACCTAAGACAGCCGCGCTCAAGCAGCTCTCGCAAAGCACGAAGGCAACGCCCTTCAAAACTAGCTCCGAGGCACAAATCTCGTCCACTATGCGAGGCGCGGAGGCATCCGGAATACGCAGGAAGATAAGGCGGGCAGGTTTCAAAGCATCATAGCTGGCGACCGCGTATCCGGCCCGCAGGAAATTCGAGAGGCGACGCGCTACGCGCAGAGCTCCGGCCTTAACAGGACCAAGCTCTTCTGAGATGCTGGGCAAACGCAGCACTAAGGAAGATGTTGCGTTCCCCTCAACCACCAACCCGAGTGACCCCTGGACGTTCATAAATCCCACCTATCTTCAGGGCCTTCAGCCGATCCCGGAATTGGGCAGCCTTTTCGAACTCGAATGCTTTCGCCGCCGCGCGCATTTTTATTTCGAGTTCGGCGATCAGGCTCTCTTTTTGATCGGCAGTCAATTCGAGATCGGTATTGGAATCAGTTTCTTCGTCGAGCGAAACGGTCACGTAGTCCCCTTCCGCCACGGCAACCAGGCTCATGTCAATCGGCTTAATGATGGTCTGAGGCACGATGTGATTGGCTTCGTTATAAGCCTGCTGGATGATACGGCGCCGTTCGGTCTCCTGTATCGCGCGATCCATGCTGGCCGTGATGACATTGCCGTAAAGAATCGCCCGCCCGCTTACATTGCGTGCCGCGCGGCCGATCGTCTGAATCAGCGAGCCGCCGGATCTTAAGAATCCCTCTTTATCGGCATCGAGCACTGCAACCAGCGACACTTCGGGCAGATCCAGCCCTTCCCGCAGCAAGTTTACGCCAATCAGGACATCATATCCTCCACGGCGCAGGTCGCGCAAAATCTTTATGCGGTCGAGCGTGCTGACTTCCGAGTGAAGGTAGGCGCATTTTACGCCGACTTCGGAGTAATACTCCGCTAAATCCTCCGACATGCGCTTGGTCAACGTGGTAACCAGCACACGCTCGTTGCGTTCGACTCGCAGCCTGATCTCATGGAGCAGATTGTCCACCTGGCCCTTGATCGGGCGCACCTCGATCTCCGGATCGACCAAACCAGTTGGACGGATGATTTGCTCTACTACAACGCCAGCCGACTTGGTGAGTTCGTATGGTCCCGGAGTCGCCGATACATAGATGACCTGGTCGACCCGATTCTCGAACTCCTCAAAGGTAAGCGGCCGGTTATCGCGCGCGCTCGGCAGGCGAAAGCCGTAGTCGACCAGAATGTTCTTGCGCGAGCGGTCGCCGTGGAACATTCCTTGCAGCTGCGGAATAGTTTGATGGCTCTCGTCTATAAACAGCAGTGCGTCATTCGGAAGATAGTCGAGCAAGGTCGGCGGCGCTTCGCCCGGCAGCCGTCCGGAGAAATGGCGCGAATAATTCTCGATGCCGTGACAGAAGCCGATCTGCTTGATCATCTCCAGATCGAACATGGTTCGCTGATAAAGCCGCTGAGCTTCGATCAGCTTGCCCTGGCTCTCCAGTTCTTTATGCCACCACTGGAGTTCGTTCTCGATGCTCAGCATCGCTTGCTGCCTCGTAGGGGCATCCATAACATAGTGAGTCTTGGGATAGATCGGCAGCCGCAAATAAGTCTGCTTGACCTGGCCGAGCAGGGGATCGATCTGGCTCAGCGACTCGATCTGATCGCCCCACATTTCTATGCGATAGGCGTTGTCGTCGTAGGTAGGGTAGAGCTCAATCACATCGCCGCGGACGCGAAACGTGCCACGGCGGAAATCGTGATCATTGCGATCGTAAAGAATTTCAACGAACCGCTGGAGCAGCTCCTTGCGGGTGATGTGCTGCCCTTTCTCTAGCATCAGCAACATGCCGTAATAAGCCTCGGGAGAGCCTAGGCCGTAGATGCAGCTAACGCTAGCGATGATCACGCAGTCGCGGCGCTCGAACAGCGAGCGGGTAGCAGAGAGACGCAGCTTATCCAGCTCGTCGTTTATGGTGGCTTCTTTTTCGATATAGATATCGCCAGACGGAATGTAAGCTTCCGGCTGGTAATAGTCGTAATAGCTGACAAAGTATTCGACTGCGTGAGTGGGGAAGAAGCTCTTGAATTCGTGATAGAGCTGGGCGGCAAGCGTCTTGTTATGAGCGAGTACCAAGGCCGGGCGGTCACAAGCCTCGATAACCTTTGCCATGGTAAATGTCTTGCCGGATCCGGTCACCCCTAAAAGGACCTGGTGCTTCTCGCCATCGAAGAGACCCCGGGTAAGCTGCTCGATAGCGGTTGCCTGATCGCCGCGCGGTTTGTAATCGATCCCGAGATTAAACGGCACGCAATCAGTATAGAAGCCGCAAGGATTGCACCGTCAGTGCGAGCGCGCTCAAAGCAAGTGAAAATCGATCTCCACAGTAATCCTGACCTTCACTTGCTTGCCGCTTTTAGTACCGGGCGCAAACGTCCATTTTTGGAGGGCCTCGACAGCGGTCCTGTCTTCCTCAGCGCTCAATCCACGCAGGACCCGGCAATCCGTGGGTTTGCCCTCCATCGTTACCACCGTCGAGAGTTTTACCGTACCCTCGACGTAAGCTTCTTTCGCGGATGGCGAAAACTCCGGTTCAACATAATGCACGAGCTTAGGCGCTTTTACATCACCGCCGGGCTCGTAGACGTGATCGTCGTCGGGACCAGTCACGGCTACTAGCATTTTGCCGAACGAACTCGCCAGCGTCAGTAAACGGAGGAAAGTCCTCCTGCTTGCCTGTAGATACACGATTCTCCTGAAGCATGCGAGTGCCAGGAAGACGAGAACCCCGGTGCAGAGGTTTCAAGTAAGAGTAAGGAAATTGCAAAGTTCTTTACAATATAGAGAGTGTATGGCAAGCTCTACTTATGGATCGCATTTTGACACTCATCATCTGGTACCGCTACCGGGACCGGCTTCGAAAGCGAGGATACTCTTTTGTCGATTTCAGAAAGCAATTGCTTGCATTCCTAGAGCGATCCTCGTGCTCCCTGCCCCGCATGCTCCTGAACGAGTCCGGTTTTGACCGGCATGACCTGCGTGCGCGCTGGTAGCTGTTATCTAACCTTATGGTTGGGTAGACGAAGAAGTGGCCGTGTTCTTCTTGTTCTTCTTAGGCGTTGGGTGTCTCTGTTTCCCTACATCCGGGTTATCTGTGCCGGGCTTCTGATTCGGAACATCCGCTTTTTGCTGTGAGTCTCCAGTGCTTGGCGCCGGCGTGGGCTGACGCTGCTTGCCGACATCCGGATTATTGGTGCCGGGCTGCTGGTGTGGAACATCTTGCGAGTTCTGTGAGGTAGAACTCTGGCTCGGTGACTGCTGCTGAGTGGCGTAAGCCGGAAACCAGACGAGGGCCACAGCGATAGCGGCGTGAGTTAGCGTTTTCATAAACTGGCAATAGCCTCGTAAGGTGGACCCCGGGAGCTCTCGGTAAGTTACCTGCTTGGCGTTAATTGTGCTGATTCAGCCGTTACTGCACGAGCCAACCCTGGGTTTTCAACACCTGCCGGAAGGCGGGACTGTCCAGTGAAATGGCTGGGAAATAAGGACCGGCCAAGGTCCGCTTCCACCAGAACCCATTTGCCTTGTGCTCTGCGGGCGTACTGAAGTGGTACTCGTAAAGCAGCGCACGCACGTAATGGGGTGGCTTGCCGGAAAAAGGATTCGAGTGCAGCAAGCTCAGTACTTCTTTGTCGCCTTCGAGCAGTTTCGCCACGAAATTGACAAACCACGGATAATCTTGGTAACTCGACATGGCCGCGAACCACATCAGCCAATCGAGCCGCAGATGATAAGGCGCAATCTGCGGGGGCTGGTATCCTACGGCGGTCGGCTTGCCTTTGAACTCGTACTCGCGCCAGCGGGTCCCTGACGTGATCACCGCCTCATCCGTGCCCTCCACAACTATTTCGTAGCGCGTTCGCGTAATGCTTCCGAATGCGCCGTAGGTCCCGACCAAGTGCAGCGAGTTGAAGTTCGTATTCATGATCTGGCGGGCGGAGAGCATGTTGGTCCCGACAGGGATGCTCATCAGGATGACTCCTGCCAGAACGAGGTAGTTCACCACCTGAACGGCCGGCGATAGAGGATGCAAGGCGGGAGTCCACGCGGCCAGTCCGGAGAGAAATTTGGCGTCGAGCGTGGAGAATGCCAGCACGAGGGTCAACCAGTTCAGCCAAGAGAGATTGCCGCTAACGATTATGCTCAGTTGAAAAACAATGGTAATGAGCCCGGCGATCCCGGCCACTGGCTGTGGCAGGAAATAGAAGAATGGCACAATCAGTTCCGAAAAGTGGTTGAACAGGACACCGCCCTTATTCATCCACTGCGGAGCCCAATGAAAGTACCAGCTCAGCGGATTCGGCATGGGTTGAGTTTCGTAGTAGTAGTTTAGGCAGGTCAAGTCGCGCCAGCAGGAATCGCCGCGCAGTTTGATTAAGCCGGCACCGAACATAATCCTGAAAAGGAGCCAGCGGAAAAGCCAAATCGGGATCGCCTGCGGCATGGCCCGGAAGCCGCCCAGGAAGATCGCGAAGAACGTGGCTTCAAGTAGAATCGACTCCCAGCCGAAAGCATAGAAAGTCTGCCCTACGTTGACGAAAGAGAGATAAAGCAGGTAAATTGCAGCCCAGGCGGCCACGTTCGACCAGGTGTAGCGGGTGGCAACGCCTGTCAGGATCAGAGCTGACAAAATAATGCCCAGCCCGGCGGCGGCGGTAAAAACGAAATCGCGCGGCAAAAAATAAAACACGCTGGGCGATTGACTGAACGGGACTTGCTTCACAAATAATGGGACCGGCAGCAGCCCTCGCTCGCCCAACAACGGCTTAAATTGGTTCAGCGCGTTGATGAATGCGACAAGGCAAATGAAGGCGATTCCCCGCTCGAGCAGCAATCTCGTCAGCCAGTAATCTTTCATGTCGAGCAGACCCACTACTCAACAAGATACGCCGTGTAGAATGTTGCTGAAGGGCCGACATAGCTCAGTTGGTAGAGCGGCAGTTTTGTAAACTGCGGGTCGGGGGTTCGAGTCCCTCTGTCGGCTCCAGATCTGTCATTGTCCGAACCGGACAGATAGGTAACAGATTGTTCCTAAGACATAGTTCACATTTTTGGGCCAAAGGGGTTTTCGAGGGGCTGCAAAGTACGTTCCTCCAAGTCGACGTAACCGAGATCGTAATCCATAAAGCTGACGAGCCAGAGACCGTCTTCGACTTCTTTGATGCCGACGGCTTGACCGGCTAGCGATTTGCTCAAGTTGATTTTCTTGCGATGTAGACAGAGGCGTCCGCAACAAGTCACGAGTACCGTTTTGTCGTGAAATGGGTAGTGCGGCTCCGGGATCCCGAGATACGGTCTGGCCGAAGCGGTATGGAGTTGGGCCGGACATCGCATGGCGAGTGCTTCGCGTGGCCGTTCGCTGTTGAATTCCTCAATGAAAGTGTCGAATTTGCCCTGCTGTTGAAGGATGTTGGCGCCCGCCGTCTCGTGAGTGAACCTACGGAGTTGCAAAGGTTAGCATCACGCCCAAGAGCGCCTGGAACTTGTCCATTCCTTAAATAGTATTCAAAATTCTGCGCAATCAGACGCCAGCCATTACGCTTCTGCGTTCCATCAGGATCACATCGCGCCAGCGCCCGTCCATGTAGCCGAGCCGCTCACGTGTTCCTACGACCCGGAAGCCTGCTCGCCGGTGAATATCCAGGCTCTGAATGTTCTCAGGGAAGATCCCGGCTTGCAACATCCAGATGTTTTGACTTTCCGATTCCGAAACCAAGGCGGTTATGAGTGCCGTTCCAACGCCTCGCCCTCGAATGTGTTTTGCCACGTATACGCTTACCTCGGCGACTCCCGCATACACGGGCCGTCTTGAGACGGGGCTCAGAGCCGCCCAGCCGGCCACTAATTCCTCTGGGACCAAAGCTACCAACCGGCAGGATCGCAAGTGAGCTTGATCCCAGTCTTTCCACTCTGGAGCGGATTTCTCAAAAGTGGCGTTGCCGGTTTCGATACCCTCCACATAAATCCCTCGAACGGCTTCCCAGTCTGCTGGCATCATGGGCCGGAGCGAGACGGCAGTTGTCTCGGTTCGTTTCATAAGGGGCCAGGCGGCGTTCTAGATTCAGTAGACAACATCAACCCCTAGTCGTACACGCCATGCACATACCAAGAGCCGCTTTGCGAATCCTGATATATGCGATACAGTGCGCCATCGTCTAGAGCCACATCCCATTCTTCGCGGCACCAGAAGGTGGAAGTCCACCACTCGCCCGAGGTCTTCCAGGGGCCGGCGGATTGCATAACTTTTCCTTTGACCCCGCTGGCGATCACATCTTTAGGCGAATACTCGACCAGTCGAACGCGCGCGGGTAACGCGGGGCGGAACAGACGCACCACTAACTGAAGCGTTTCGCCCGGCTGAGTTTGTGCTGCGTTATTACTTCCTATGGCCGGGAGCACCCTCATTTCAAATGCATCCGGGCGATGTGTATTAAGCAGGGCAGGCGTGCCCACATTATCTTTGCCAACCATCCCGGCAATGCGGGCCAGCGTGACTTGCAATTTGTCGGCTGGCGGTGTGGGCGGCAAAAACATTCCACCCTGAACGTTGCGCGGCTCCACCGGTTCCACGCGCAAAGTGAACGCGACAATAGGCGCCTGGGGCGGATGCCGCTCCAAATGAAGCTGCAAAAGCTTGAGCATTGTGCGGCTGTCCTCGAGTGGCAATGGAAATTCCAGCTCGCAGCGGTACGGTTCTTGCCCTTCCAGATCTAATTGCGCGAACAACGAACGCGCCGCTCTCGATTGCGAGCGCAAACGTCCGCAGAGTTCGCCTAAGACTCGGCCTAACAAGAACAACAACGGTTCAAGCAATTCTAGCCGGTGTTCCAGTTCCAGATGATCTTCGTAACTGGTGACCGGACCCGTGATATGCAACGGCCGGTGCACCACGCCGCGAGCCAGGTTTTGCAGGTAAACTCCGGAAGAGCCCAGGCGTTCCGCCACGCCCTGCACCGGGAGCGCCGCTAGATCTTCACACGTATTCAGTCCCCATCGATGTAAAACTTCGAGTAATGCATCATCCATGCCGGCTACTTGCGAGAACAGAGCTGACAACGGGATCGAGCCGAGTTTATGCCTTTCTTCTCCGGGAGTGATCAGTGTAATACCCGAGAAGTTCCGCGCCAGCAAGATGGCGGAATCGGGATTCGCGGCAATCGCCAGGTTAGCCCGCAATTTGCGTTCGTATCCAGTGCGCGAGATCTCAGAAGCGATCTGATGCGGTGAGCCGATCAGCTTGCGCAAGGGAGCAATGGAGAAAACTACCGTGTCTTCCGCCGCTTGCTCCACTTCAGGAGAGAACTGGAGGGCTAAATCATGAAGCAGCATAGCTGCTGCCCAACCGGCTGCATGTAAACACGCGTACATGTCAAGCCGCTACGCGGAGGAATAAAGAATACGGGCGTATGGAAGAAACTTTGCCTGGAGTAGCCAGAATTTCTAAGCCGTTCAACCTGCAAAAGGGTGCTTTCCCAGCCCAGGAAATGGCTTTATGTCTTGCATGTAAGCTGCTCTCCGAACATGACTTAGCTTGTTGAGAATCTGCGCAGACTACCAGGGTTGTCGCGGTATGCTCTATCGCCCTCCGAAAGCGATGCCAATAAGAGATTGGAATTCGATTTAAGATACGCGGACTGGCCTCGCATAAATCGAGAGTGACTACGCCGAAACCTCCTGCATGCAGCAAAAGATCGCTGGCCCGCATGGCATGTTCCGCGTTTCCCCGGCAACGAACCCACACAATATGGTCCAGCTGCACTCCGGCCGAAGCTGCCGAAGCGGGATTGAAGCTGTCATAAAGATCCACTACCGCGCACACTTCGCCTCCGGTGGTTGCTTGCGCAAGAATGTACAGGTAAACAGAGGTGCGGCCAGAGGAGCGCGTACCGAAGACTTCAGCAATTGAGCCGCGTCGGATGCCTTTGGGCAAGACTGACCCTAATTGTTTTACTTGTAATGATTCGGACTTATATTGTTCATGTTTTGCTTTAAGTTCTGTTGCGGATGTCCAGTATTCGCTGTAGCGAAGAAGCCCATGCGGATTCGCCATTTATTCGCCTAAGGATATTCTGCTTCAGAAGCCGGCGAAAAGCAATGGCAAGCAGCGCCTCAAGCAGCAATGATCTGCAGTTCTGAATACCTGGAAAGTTCGCGATCCGAAGTAATCAAGGGATCGCTTCTGCTAGTGCAGTGGCAATCAACATACGGTCGAACGGTTCGCGATGATACAGCGCAGATCAAATAAACGCATTGCGTGACGTGGCGTGTTAAGACAACAGAGTCAACTGTAGATCTTCAATTGCGTCCGTAATCACACCAGGCTCAAGATCAAGCTTGCCTATCGTACGCTGAACCGCTATTTCGGTAATGCTGATTACGCTCAGAATGCGCTCTGTTTCCTCATCGGCAAGCAGCTTACGAACTGTAGGTTCAGTGCATGTACTCCGGCCTGAGCGGCTCTGATATGCTCTACATCGTTTTGCGGACGATCCCAATTGGGATCCAGAATCTTGATCCGGTTTTTCATCGTCGTCCCGAATCTCGGCTTTTTTCTCGGCTTTGCAGTTATCAGATCGGCAACCGGTTTGACATAGCGCGTAATTGTCACCCGCTCACCGTTTTCCACGGCCTTAAGCAATTGAGTAAATTTGTCTCGTGCTTCACCCACACTGACAATCCATTCGCTTTCCTCTTAATAATAGCCAGAGATTTGGTTATTTACATTGGGCCAATCCCAATTTGTATCGTGATACGATACAAATGTTGAGTGCCGCTGAATCTTTCTCCACTTCCGATTTTCCCCTCACGGCTTACCGCCAGCTCGCCGAACTGCGCTACGCGATTCGTCAGTTCCTCCACTTCAGTGAGCAGGCCGCTCGCGATAATGGCTTTGAACCGCAACAACATCAACTTTTGCTTGCAGTAAAAGGTCTGCCGCCCACGCTGCGGCCTACCATCACCGTTATTTCCGCCCGGCTCGGCTTGCGGCATCACAGTACGGTGGAGCTGATTGACCGGATGGTGGAGCGCGGCGTGGTTACCCGCCGCCACAGTGAGCCGGACCGCCGCGAGGCGCTGATCGAATTGACACGCGCCGGCGAAGAGGTCCTGCGGAAGCTCTCGATTCTGCACTGGGAAGAGTTACGAAAACAGGCGCCCGCGCTTGCCGCCGCTTTGCAAGCAATCGTCAGCCCAACCCGCAAGGCAAGGGTGGTATCCAGACACAGATGAGCAAGCCGAAACAACGGAATAAAAAACGCGCCGAACAGCTTGGCGACTTTACCACGACCCCTCGCGTAATCCCCATTTCGCTGCTGGCCATCGTGATCGGTTTTCTTGCTTCGCTGGTCGCGTGGCTGCTCCTGAGGCTCATTGGATTATTCACCAACATCTTTTATTACGGCCGTATTGATAGCGCCCTCACTTCCCCCGCCGGCAATCATCTTGGTGTTTTTGCCGTTGCCATTCCCGTCATTGGAGCGCTGATCATCGGCCTCATGGCCCGCTACGGCTCGGAACGCATCCGCGGTCATGGCATTCCCGAAGCTATCGAATCCATCCTGATGAACGGAAGCCGCGTGCATCCCCGGCTGGCGATTTTGAAGCCCGTCTCCGCTGCGATTTCTATTGGCTCCGGCGGACCCTTCGGCGCGGAAGGTCCCATCATCATGACCGGTGGCGCGTTCGGCTCACTGATTGCCCAGTTCTTTCATCTGACTAGCGCCGAACGAAAGACCCTGCTCGTGGCCGGTGCCGCGGCAGGGATGTCGGCGACCTTTGCCGCGCCTCTTTCCGCTATTTTGCTGGCGGTTGAATTGCTGCTGTTCGAATGGAAGCCGCGTAGTGCCATCCCCGTGGCTCTGGCGAGCGTCACCGCGGGCGCGGCCCGCCGCTATATCTTAGGACTCGGCCCGCTTTTTCCGGTACCCTCCCACCCGGTCTTCATAGGGCCCGAGGGCTTACTTGGCTGTGTAGCCACAGGCCTTGCGGCCGGGGCGCTGTCCGCATTGCTCACCGTTGGCGTATACGCAGCGGAGGATCTCTTTGAAAAGCTGCCGATCCACTGGATGTGGTGGCCGGCCATAGGCGGCCTGTTCGTCGGTATTGGCGGGCTCATTTTTCCCCAGGCTTTAGGCGTCGGTTACGACACCATTGGCCTGCTGCTGCGCGGCAACGTTGCCTTCAAATTTATTCTTGGCGTGCTGCTCGTCAAGTCAGCCATATGGATGATCTCGCTCGGATCCGGCACCTCAGGCGGCGTGCTTGCACCCTTGCTGATGATGGGCGCGGCCCTGGGCGGCGTGGCGGGAATGTTCTTGCCTCACTTCGGGCAAGGCTTTTGGCCACTGGTAAGTATGGGCGCGATTCTCGGCGGAACCATGCGCTCTCCGTTCACCGGCATCGTGTTTGCAATCGAGCTCACGCATGACTTGAACATGTTGCTCCCTTTGGTTGTAGCTTGCTTTTTAGCGCACGCCTTCAGCGTGCTCACCTTGAAGCGATCGATCTTGACCGAGAAGATCTCCCGTCGTGGTTACCACCTGAGCCGTGAATACGCGACCGACCCGCTTGAGATCTTGTTTGTTCGTGAAGTGATGCGCACCAGCATCGTGGCGCTTCCGGCCGAAGCGACCATCAACGATGTGCAGGAATTGATTCGTTCCGGACAGAGGCCTCATGGCCAGCATCTCTTCCCCATTGTCAATAAGAACCGGCAATTAATAGGCGTGATCACCAGAAAGCATCTCGAGAAATTGTCGGACGGACCTCAGTCAAGCGACGGCGGGAAAACACTCCTCGAAATTGAGCAGAAAGAATCGATTATCGTAGCCTACCCTGAAGAGCCGTTGCGAGTGGTGGTCTATCGCATGGTAGAGACCGGCTTCACCCGCATGCCGGTGGTCCATTCTGAAGAGCATCGCCAACTCGTCGGCATGGTATCCCTGGACGACCTGCTACGAGCCCGCACGAAAAACTTGGAAGAAGAACGCGCGCGCGAACGTGTTCTACGATTGCGCGTGCCGTTCAGGTCATCTCGTAATTCCTCCAAGACAGCGATAGACGCGTAGTCCGCTGCGGCATAGAGATAATAATCTGGATACGACCTCCGACCCTCTGTACGATCGCTGAGGAACGGCCTGTACTGAAAGGCAATCCAGATTAGAAATGGGTGCTTCAGCCATTGAACGCCTGCGCGCAAGCAACTTCTGGAAGATTGCGCAGGTACTACCACGGGCGGACCGGCGCCTCGCGTTCCTCTGGTGGGCCGTTCTCATCCTTCGCGGACTGCTGCCAGCGGTCTTTGCGGTTGTTATGGGCATGCTGGTCGGCGCTGTCCAGCGGAGAGCAGATCTCACGGCGCCCCTTGCGCTCTTCGGATGCGTTTTCGTGCTGCTCCAGATTCTCCCCCCAATCCACCGCGCAGCCGGCGCTAACCTTGGCAGCCGGACTGCGGCCTGGCTCTACGATCAGCTCACTGCTGCCTGTGTCCGGCCGCCGGGCATGGGACATCTCGAAAATCCCAAGCTCACGACCGACCTCACTGTGGCGCGTGACTTCGATCTCGGTATAACTGGTCCGCCGATGGCTATCTCAATTGACTTCATTGCAAGCGGACTGGTCGAAATGGCCGGCGGCATCGCCTCGGCGATATTACTTGCCGGATATGCATGGTGGGCACCGGTCGTGCTCGCCTCCGCATGGATTGCCACGCATTGGCTGCTGCGAGAGAGCGCCATCTGGCGCGATCGAAATACGGACGAAGTACGCCAGGCCCAACGTCACGCCGATTATGCGTACCGGCTGGCAGTGGAACCGCCCGCCGCGAAGGAATTGCGCCTGTTTGGGCTGGCGAACTGGATCGTTGAGCGCTTTCGGTTGCGCCGCCACCAGCTCTCCGAGCTGCGCTGGGAAGCCACGCGCCTGCGCCAGCGTCCGCTCGTCTGGAGCATGCTCCTTGTGCTCACGGCCAATCTCGTCGTGTTCTGGTCCATGGGCATTTCTGCCTTGAGTGGCCATCTCTCGCTGGCACGGCTGGTCACGTTCGCCAGCGCCGCTATTGGCACCAGCATGATTGCTTTCGGCGGATTGTCGTGGGCGCTCGATGGCACGGCCGCGCCGATTGCCGCGGTACTTCGGCTCGATGCAAATATGGCGCAGGAAGGCGCGCTCACGCTGAGTTATGGATCGGCTGGAGGAATGCCGGCGCATGAGATCCGGTTTCGCAAGGTGACGTTCGCTTATCCACATGCAAGCGAGCCCGTTCTTGCGGACTTCGATCTGACCATCCCCGCGGGTTCGTCGCTTGCTATTGTCGGCCAGAATGGGGCGGGCAAAACTACCATGGCGAAGCTCTTATGCCGACTCTATGACCCGCAGCAAGGAGCGATTGAGGTCGACGGCACCGACCTCCGCACGCTCGATATCGACGGCTGGCGCTCGCGTGTTACTGCGGTATTTCAAGATTTCACCCGTTTCGAGCTGCCGCTCCGGGAAAACGTTGCTCCAGCCGGCGCTCCCTATGATGTCATTCTTCAGGCACTCGAAGAGGCAGGAGCGGCGCACTTGGCCGGTCTTGATACTGTGCTGGCGCGTGGTTACGAGAATGGCACGGATCTCTCGGGCGGTCAGTGGCAGCGTGTCGCTTTAGCTCGGGCGCTTTGCGCGGTGAAACTTGGCGCCGGGCTGGTGTTACTTGATGAACCGACGGCCCAGCTCGACGTCCGCGGCGAAGCCGAGATTTTTGGGAGAATCCTCGCCGCTACGCGTCACGTGACGACCATTCTGATTTCTCACCGCTTCTCGACCGTACGCCACGCCGACCGTATTTGCGTGCTCGAACAGGGAAGAGTGGCGGAGCTCGGCACACATGACGAATTGATGGCCGCCGGCGGCCGTTACAAGACAATGTTCGAGCTGCAAGCCTCGCGCTTCGATGACGAAGAGCGAACCACACTGGATGCTCTGGAATAGGAAGAGCACCAGTTCGCGAATCACCCGGCCATGAAAGCACCTATCATGCCCATGCCCGCCGCGCTGCCTTCCATGTGGCGCGCCCTCGTGCGCGCTCGCGAAGCAGAGCCCTTATTACTCACTGTTTCCTTCTCGCTAGCCTTGCTGGCCGCCCTTCCAGACGCTCTCCTCGCCTTGTGGCTCAGCCTTCTAGCCGACGGCGTTCTAGCTGCGAAACGCGGTCACGTCATCGGGGCTTGCGTCGGATTGGGAGCATCGGCGGCTGCCACCTGGTTTCTTCGCGTGATCAGTGATCGAACGCAGCGTCGCTTCCGCGAGCGCGTCACCATCACGCTGGAGGCGCACGTGGCCCGGCTACAGGCCTCGATAGCCAGCGTCGAGCACCACGAGCGTCAGGAATACGTCGACCGTCTTTCCATGTTGCGCAACCAGGTCTTCGTGCTCGACCACATGTACTGGTCCCTCTTCACCACCTGCGGCTGGATTCTGCGTCTCGCTGTGACACTGTTTCTTCTTGTATCCATCCACCCCGCGCTGGCTTTGCTCGCTGTCTTCGCGCTGCCGACCGTCTTCACGTCCACCTGGCGGCCCGATGTCGAGCGCAAGGCCGACGAGCGCGGCACCTGGGCCAATCGTCTTTCACGGCATCTCTTCGACGTTGCCACTACCGCGCCGCCCGGCAAGGAAGTACGTGTTACGCGCATCGGCCCGAAGCTTGTCGATCAGCGCCGCGCAGCTTGGGAACGCTGGTACGGACCGGTAGCGGCCGCCCGGCGCGGCAGCGCTCTCTGGCAAACGCTAAGTTGGGCCGTATTCGCGGCGGGGTACATAGCCGCCGTTGTCTTCGTGTCGTCGGTACTCAAAGCTTCACCCGGTTCGGTGCTCCTCGTGCTCGCAGCCGGCGCGCGCCTCTCTTCTTACATAGGCGCGACTGTGGGCGAGATCGGATTCCTGCGTGGTTTCTGGCTGGATGGATCGAGACGCCTCGCCTGGCTCGAAGACTACGCCGCATTGCTTGAAGAGGGCGCCGATATCCCTGCGCCCGAAACCATCCAGCAGGGGATCGATTTCGAACACGTGTCTTTCGCTTATCCCGGCACTGAACGCCTGGTGCTTGAGGATGTCAATTTGCGTCTCGAACCCGGTTCCGTGGTTGCCATCGTGGGCGAGAATGGCGCAGGCAAGAGCACGCTGGTGAAACTCCTGTGCCGCCTTTATCAGCCGTCCAATGGGCGCATTCTGGTGGATGGCGTGGACCTTTCCCGCATCGCGCCAGACGCGTGGCGTTCAAGGCTGGCAGGAGCCTTCCAGGATTTCTTCCGCTTCGAATTCAAAGCCCTGCACAGTGTGGGCATTGGAGACCTCGCCTATCAGGAGGACGCGGTCTCGGTAGCAGCCGCGATCGGCCACGCAGGTGCGGAGGAGGTGATAGAGGATCTCGCGTACGGCCTCGACACCCAACTCGGGCCTACCTGGCCGGAAGGCGTAGAGATCAGTTTCGGCCAGTGGCAGAAACTCGCCCTCGCCCGCGGGTTCATGCGAGAAGGCCCGCTACTGCTGGTTCTTGACGAACCTACCGCCGCCCTTGATGCCGAGACCGAGCACGCCCTTTTCGAACGCTTTAGCGGCGCCGCGCGCCAACGAACCGCGGATGGCCGCATCACGGTTCTGATCTCTCACCGCTTCAGTACTGTACGGATGGCCGATTTTATAGTGGTCCTTGATGGAGCGCGCGTAGTCGAGTCGGGTTCCCACGAAGAGCTAATGGCGAAAGCCGGGCAGTACGCAGAACTCTACGGCATCCAAGCCGCAGCCTACCGCTGATTTCTTTTGATGCGCGCTCAGTTGCTCCAGCTCCTCTTACTCGTATCGCAAGAACCAGCGGATCCACCCGCGGTATTGCGGTTTTTGCGAAACGGGTAACCGGCAGAATGGGGCAGGGTTCCTTCTCATCCGGGTGCTCTTTCGGCCTGACTCCTCGAACCACTCTGGGGATGGAAGGCCGGCAAACGGGACCTCGACTTCGACGCAACGCAACGCCGGATAACCGTCAAGATATGCGTCGCTGTTCAGGGGCGCGCGTTCGTGAAAGCCAAAAGTGCATACATCGCTTGTAAGACCGCTCCAGAACGCTCCAGACCGCTATAATAACGTCATCAATAAAGAGGTTGACAATGCCTCTTGCCCCCAACACTCGTTTCGGACGGTACGAGATCCGTTCCAAGCTCGGCGAGGGCGGGATGGGCGAGGTCTATCTCGCGCAAGACACGAACCTAGGCCGCCCCGTCGCCCTCAAGATATTGCCCGCTGAAGTCGCTTCCGACCGGAAGCGGATGAAGCGTTTTAAGCAAGAGGCTCAGGCGGCGTCTGCGTCGAATCATCCGAACATCGTCACGATTTATGAGATCGACGAGAAGGATTTAACGCACTACATCGCAACCGAGTTCATTGACGGCGAGACTCTGCGCCAACACACGTCTCACACACGCCTGACAATTTCAGACTCTCTTGACATCGCCGTTCAAGTCGCTTCGGCGCTTTCGGTGGCGCACGCGGGCGGAATCGTCCATCGCGACATCAAGCCGGAGAACATCATGCTCCGGCGCGACGGATTGGTGAAGTTGTTGGACTTCGGCTTAGCCAAGTTGACGGAGATGCGACCGCCGAGCGTTGCCGTGGAAGCGCCGACCGAAGCGATACTCACCACAGAATCGGGCACAGTGACGGGCACCTTGCACTATATGTCGCCCGAGCAGGCTAGAGGTCTCGCCACCGACGCGCGCACCGACATCTGGGCTCTGGGCTGCGTGCTGTATGAAATAGTGACTGGTCATCGTCCGTTTAGGGGCACCACAGCGGCTGACGTGCTTGCTTCGATAATCAAGACCACACCCGCCCCGCTTGCGCGCTATTGTACGGATGCAGCAGCGAAGCTGCAGGAGATTGTTGGCAAGGCTCTCGAAAAGGACAAAGAGCAACGTTATCAGGACGTCAGGGATTTGCTGGTTGACTTGCGGCGTTTGAAGAAGCGTCTGGAGCTTGAAGCTGAACTCGGACACCCCGCGATAGGAGAAGAGAAAGCCCCGCTCCAACCTAGAACTTTGAATCGGCCTGGGAACGATGCCGGTCCATGCCTCCCGCCCGATAACCTTTCGGCGCAGCGCGCGAGCATGGTGGGTCGCGAGCGGGAGAGGGAGGAAGTATGTGATGAGGTGCGGCGTGAAGGCATGCGGCTGTTGACCTTGACGGGCATCGGCGGTACGGGCAAGACAACGCTAGCACAGGCGGTAGCAGCCCAGTTGTTGCCCGAGTTCTCTGACGGCGTTTTCTTCGTAGAGCTTGCTGCGATCAAACAGGCCGACCTGGTCGCTTCAACCATCGCGCAGTCACTGGCCGTGAAGGAGGCTGACCGGGAGCCTATCCTCAAGGTGCTAAAAGATTACTTACGCCCCAGAAAGATGCTGCTCGTCATCGACAACTTTGAGCACCTTACCGCTGCCGCTTCGATCCTCGCGGAACTGCTCGCCGCAGCACCGCAACTGAAGATGCTGGTAACGAGCCGTGAGCTGCTGCATTTAAGCCTGGAGCGCGAGTACATGGTCCCGCCGCTCGCCGCCCCTGAAACACTCTCGCAAATCTCACCCGACGAGTTGACGCGCTATGAAGCGGTGAGGCTGTTTGTCGAGCGTGCGCGCGGGGTGAAGAGGGACTTCGCTTTAACGGATGAGAACGCGCGAAGTGTCGCGGAGATTTGCGTACGGGTGGACGGTCTACCTCTGGCCATCGAACTCGCGGCGGCGCGTATGAAGGTCCTTTCGCCGCAGGCGATTCTCTCGAAGTTAGATCATCGTTTGAAGCTGCTCAAGGGCGGAGCGCGTGACCTACCCACCCGTCAACAGACGATGATCGGCGCGATGGGGTGGAGCTACGAGCTTCTCACGGCGGACGAGAAGCAGTTGTTTCGCCGGCTGGGGGTGTTTGCGGGCGGTTTCACGTTTGAAGCGGCTGAAGTGGTTAGCGGTGGTCAACGGTCTGTTGCTGTTGAAGAAGAAAGGGCTAAGAAAGGGCCCACAAACGTTGCGGAACCAATGATCGACGTTCTCGACGGCATTACCTCCTTAGCCGATAAGAGTTTGTTTGTGACAAAACGGCAATCGCGCAGCGACTTGCGGTTTCGGATGCTGGAAGTCGTCCGGGAATACGCGCTTGATCGTTTGGAGGCAAGCGGGGAGGCCGAGGAGATGCGACGTCATCACGCCGCTTACTTTCTCGCGTTCGCCGAAGAAGCCGAGCCGCATTTGCAGAGTGCGCAACCGGCGGAATGGCTTAACCGGCTGGAAGAGGAACACGACAACATACGCGCGGCCCTGCGATGGTCGCTAACGTACGACGCTGGAACGGCGGCACGCTTGGGGGCGGCGATTAGATACTTCTGGGATTTTCAGGGGCATTTGGCGGAAGGCTTAACAGTCTCAAAGGAGATATTAACGCTCGGTGATCGGGTCCCCACAACTGTACGGTGGAAGCTATTAAGCATGGCCGGCAACCTAGCGAAGTTTCAAGGCGATTACAAGACTGCGCGAAGGATGTATGAAGAAGGCTTGTCCGATGGGCGTTCAGCTGACGATTCGCCGCAAATTTCATTGTTCTGTAGGGGATTAGGAGGATTAGCGCATGAGCAAGGGGACTACACCACTGCACGCAGATTCATGGAAGAAGCCTTGGCCGTCGCCCGCGAGTCGAATGATAAGTTTGGCATCGCCCGGTCGCGCAGTATGCTTGGAGATTTGGCGCGGTCGCTAGGTGACGATGCGGCGGCACGCCCCTTGTACGAGGAAGCTCTAGAACTCTGCAGGCAACTCGGTAACAAATATGCTATCGCCAACATCCTTACGAATTTAGCGGCGGCTGAGTACGGCGAGGGCAATTACCCAGCCGCATACTCACATTTCACTGAAGGCTTAACGATGGCACGGGAGTTAGGCGACGAAATCGTAGGCGACAAAATGGCTATTTCTTGCTCACTGGACGGCTTTGCGGCTCTCGCTCTCCTGGGTGGCGAAACAGAATTGGCAGCAAAACTTGCGGGTGCGACAGAGCACCTGCGCGAATCGATTAACTACAATATAGAGCCCGCAGAACGCCGCTTTCGCGACGCCTACCTTGCTTGTTTGCGCACGATTCTCTCCGAAGACGACTTCTCCACGGCTTTTGAGCAAGGACGCAAACTGAAACTGGATGAGAGTGTCGCGCTGGCTCTGGGAGTGAAGGCCAACTAATCCTTGCAGCTTGCGGCCGTTTCCGCTCGGCACCCTTTATGTTGGCGAGATTGTCTCTACTCGCTGTGGCCAGCTCAGAGAAGTAAATGCCGTCCAACACGAACTTACTGCGGGTTTCACTCATATCGCAACGAAACCAGCGGATCCACTCTGGTAGCGCGGAGCGATGGCAAGTAGCAGGCAGCCAAGCCTACAACCGTCAGAATGACCACCACACCGAGGAGCGTAGCGGGATCGTAAGCCGACACGCCCGAAATTTGTGACTTGAGCAGCCGCATAACAACGAACGCAATCAACAAACCGATAGCGACGCCCACCAGTATGAATCGCATGCCGGCGACCATTACCCACCGGCGTATAGTGGGCGCTGTTGCTCCGAGCGCCATGCGAATTCCGATCTCCCGATGTTGCTGCGAAACCGTGTAGGAGACTACGCTGTATACGCCTACGCTGACCAGCAGCAAGCCGATTGCGGCGAAGACCGAAAACATTTGCAATCCAAAGCGCGGCTTGGCGTATTGAAACTGGTCGAGCACCGCTTCCATCGTGTCCGTCTGCTGCGGAAGCAAACTCTTGTCCATCGAAAGTACTTCTCCATCCAGCGTTTTGGTCAAGGAGGCGGGATTTCCAATTGTCCTAATAAATACAATGAAAACTCCGTAGGACGCAAGGGTAACGGGCGCATACGCTTGGGGTAAAACGGCTTCGAGCACGCCATGATTTTTCAAATCCGAAGCAACGCCCACAATCTCGAACCATGGATTGGGAACCGATTCGGGGGCGCGCTGCAAATCCACCAGTTCGATCTGTTTTCCGATTGGGTCCTCACCTGGAAAAAATTTGGCGGCGAGTGTTTGATTGACCACGACAACCTTACGCTTTGAAACGGTATCGGCATCGGTAAGCAGGCGGCCGCGCATCAGACGAACCCCGAGCGTACGGAAGAATTGCGGATCGCAGAAGCCCATTTGGCCTTTCCATTTTTCTGAATGGGTTCTTCCTGCTGCCTCGAAGTCGGTATTGATGCCACCGAACGGAGGAAAATCGACCGCTGCCGTAACGCTTAGCACGCCCGGCAGATTTTCGAGACGTCTTGTCAGCTCTCTCGCGAAACGCGCTTGCCGCTCCGCGGTTTTGTAATTTTTGTTGAACGTGATCTGGGTGGTCAAAAGCTTCTGCGGCTTGATGCCGAGGTCCGCCTTCTGTGAGAGGAAGAAGCTACGCATCATCAAACCCGCTCCGGTCAGCAAAATCAGTGATAAGGCGACTTCGACTACAATGAGCACGTTGCGTAACTTGCCTCGACGAAAGCCGCTGTTTCCGCGCCCTCCTGCCTTCAGCGGCTCACTCAGGTTGCGTGTGAACGAGCCCAAAGCCGGAGCCAAACCGAAGAGTAAAGCCGTAAGCACGGCGATCGCAATAGTCATCGCCAATACTCGCCCATTCAAGCTGATCAGCGCTTCGTCCGGAAAAGTGAACTTCGGCAGGGCCGCGACCAGCGCTTTCAATCCTCCCCATGCCAGGACGCAACCGAATGCCGCGCCCCCGAAGGCAAGTAGCATGCTCTCGACAAGTAACTGCCGGATCACTCTGAGTCGCCCAGCGCCCAGGCTGCTTCGAATCGCGAATTCCTTTTCTCTGGCCGTTGCCTTGGCAAGCAGCAGATTCGCGACATTGGCACACGCAATCAGGAGCAGCAGCCCTACCGCGCCCAGCAGCATGTACAGCGTTTCGCGAAATTTGCCCACCACGAGATCGGTGAGCGAGATCAGTTGTACATCGAATTTTTTTGGGTAGAACTTCGGATACAGCTTAGAGAGTCGCGCCGCTAGAACTCTTACGTCCGGCTCCGCGCTCTTGAGCGTGAGCCCTGGTTTCAAGTGTCCGACGAGCAGAAAAAAGGGCGCAGTCGGATCCGTTTCCCCGTGCTCGATCTGCGCAGGCACCCAGATCTCCGCTCCCCAAAGAGCAAAGCGTTTAGGCATGACCCCGATCAGCGTGGTCGGCTTGCCGTCAAAGATAAAGCTCTTTCCAAGTATGGTCGAGTCTCCGAAGAACCTCTTCTGCCACAGTTTGTAGCTCATTACGAACACCGGCGCTGCGCCGGGCTTGGCATCGGCCGGCGTAAAGTAACGCCCAATCAGCGGCCGCACACCCAGGAACTCGAACGTATTTCCGGTCACGAGCCCTCTGTCCAAAGATTCTGGTGGGCCTGTTCGAGTCCACAGCGCGCGGTCCTGCGTTCCGCCCATCGAGCCATCGAAAATATGATTTTGCTGTTGGTAGTCTAGGAACTCCGGTTGCGAGAATGCTGGCCGGCCACCAGGCTCGTTCGAACTCGAATCATGAATCTCGATCAGTGTCAGCCGCGGACCATCCCGGTAAGGAAAAGGCTCGAGCAGGACGTTGTCAATCACGCTAAAGATTGCGGTCGTCGATCCAATCCCTAGGGCTAAGGCGAGAATCGCCATCACCAGCGATCCACGGTCCTTCAGAAGAGTGCGGGTGCCAAAACGTATGTCTTGCCAGAGCCAATCCATAAGGCCTAATACGTACGCGGAAGGGGAAAGGGTCGAAAAATTTTTGTTTCGAGTGAAGATGCCATTCGGCCCTTTGTAACCGTACCGCCTACTGGCACAAGGGCGTGCCAAGTCCGATGGGCAGAATCTCGGATAATCGGAAGCGGAGGATACACCATGGCCGAACGTGTACAGAACGCCTCTTTTTCAACGACAATCGAGCCTTGGCCGTCATTGCCGCTGGAAGCCTGGCAGGACACCTATGCAACGCTCCACATGTGGACGCAAATTGTCGGCAAGATCCGCAAGACGCTCACTCCACTGGTGAATCACTGGTGGAACGTGACGCTATATGTAACTCCACGTGGGCTGACCACCTCAATCATTCCTTGCGGAAGCAGAGTTTTCGACATCGAGTTCGACTTTCTAGAGCACCAGCTACTAATAAGAACGAGCGACGGCGCCACTCGAATCATGAAGCTAAAGCCGCGTTCCGTCGCCGATTTCTACCATGAACTCATGCGCGAGCTAAACTCCATCGGCCTAGAGGCGAAAATACACGCGACTCCCGATGAAGTCAGTGATCCGATTCCGTTTGCGGAAGACCGTGTACATTCATCCTACGATCCCGATTTTGCGAATCGATTCTGGCGCATTCTCGTTTCCTCCGACGCCGTGTTCAAAGAATTCAGGTCTGGTTTTGTTGGAAAGTGCAGTCCTGTTCACTTCTTCTGGGGGAGTTTCGATCTGGCGGTGAGCCGGTTTTCTGGGCGCCGCGCGCCGGAGCGCCCGGGAGCGGATCACATTACCCAGGAGGGCTACTCGCATGAAGTGATCAGCGCGGGCTTCTGGCCCGGCGGTGGAGAAGTGAAAGGCGCCGCATTTTATGCTTACGCGGCTCCCGCGCCGGCCGGCTTCGACAAGCAATCGGTACGCCCGGGCGCGGCCTTTTATCACCCGAAACTCTCGCAGTTCATCCTCATGTACGAAGATGTTCGTCAGGCCGTAGATCCGAAGATCGCGCTGCTCGAGTTTCTTCAAAGCACCTACGAAGCCGGAGCAAATTTAGCGAACTGGGACCGTGGCGCGCTCGAGAGAGTGCCTCCCGCCTTAGCTCACGCTCAAGTCAGTACGTAAATTTCAATTTCCTTCTCGGAAGTATCAATCGGCTCTGTTTTCACTCGGATGCATAACCGGATTTTCCGCTGTTATGCTACGCCTGAAGTGGAGACGGCGGCCCGACGGGTTTCGTATTATCTCCTGACTCGGCAGATCGGACAGGGCGGCATGGGCGTTGTATACGAAGCCGAAGATACGCGCCTGAGCCGTAAAGTCGCCCTGAAATTTCTTACCGCCGAGTTCCCCCATGAGCCCCTCTTTGTGGAGCGCTTTCGGCGTGAAGCGCGGACCGCCTCTGGGTCGAATCATCCACATATCTGCGCCATTTACGACATCGGTGAAGCGGAGGCGAGCAATTCATCGCGATGGAGTTGCTCCGGGGATCGACCTTGAGTCCCTTCATTAAGGGCAAACCTCTTCCCCCGGACCGGATCCGTCCACCTACGCTTTTGTCAAGCTCATGGTTCATCGGAACCTGTACCGCATACCCCTTCCCTGATCGGGGCACCTTAACTTTCCGCCCCTCTTGACAAACCCTCCCATTCCGATAGAGAATCAGGACATACGTGCCGTATGACGCAGCAATCTTTGTTTCGAGAAGGCGAGCATTCGCTAGCAGCGGCTCGGCACTTCCTACGGGAGGCCGATCATGGCTAGTGCGCTGACCATTCCCCGGCTGGAATATCGGCCAGCCTCGCCAAGCGTTGAACAGCTGACCGGAGCCGTGACTCTCGCACGTCGCCTCAGCATCGTCTCCGTGGGAGCTCATCCGGATGATCCCGAGACAGGTTGCGGAGGCACGCTGGCGAAGCTGGCTGCTGAAGGACATCGGGTCACCATCGTTTACTTGACACGGGGCGAAGCCGGGCTCAAGGACGGCGACAGGTATACTGCTTCGAAGTTGCGGAGCGCCGAAGCGTTGCGCGCTTGTGGCCTGCTCGGGGCTAGGGCGCTTTTCGCCAATCAGATAGATGGACATACGAGTGCCGAGAAAAAACAAGCGCGACAATTCACGGCATTGCTGGCATCACTTAAACCCGATATCGTCTTCACGCATTGGCCTCTCGATACTCATCGTGACCACCGGAACGCCGCTCAACTGACATATGAAGCGTGGGAATCGCTAGGAGAAACCTTCGCACTTGTCTATTACGAGGTCATGACTGGCGTTCAGACTCATCACTTCGAGCCGAACTGCTTCATAGATGTCTCCTCGACTTCGACGCAGAAACGCTCCGCTGTGTACGCTCACGTTTGTCAGAATCCGGATCGCTTCTACCCGTACCATGAAAAAATGGAAAAGGAGCGGGGTTCCGAAGCACAGCTTTCACGCGCGGAAGCCTTTGTCGTAGTTCGCGAGAGACTGCCCAAGCCTTGCTTGCCGTTTGAAATGTAGCAGCGCCGCTTACAACGCTCGCACCGAATCGAACCCGCGTTTCTGCTCAATCGTCTTTAACAGGCGAGCACTTGAATCCGCAATCTCACGAACCGCCTGTTCGAACGCCGCTTCATCCGCCTTAGAGGGTTTATGGAATCCCGAGATCTTTCGCACGAACTGCAAAGCGGCGCCGCTCAACTCTTCCGCGCTTGCCGCTTGTCCCGGCTTTCGCAGAACCTTGATGCTTCTGCACATGCCAACAGCTTCGCACGATCTCGCATTAGCCGTATACTACCGGGCATGACCTTCAGAACGTTATCGCTAGTAGCAGCATTCGCTATCTGTCTGCCCGCTGCGGACAGCTCTCCATCTTTTTCTAAAATTTACGATCATGATTTGTCGTCGCTAGAAGCGGAATTCGTTCCGCTGGTGGAAGCCATGCCCGCAGATAAATTCGGCTTCATTCCAACCGATGGCGATTTCGCAAAATCCCGTTCTTTCGGCCAGCAGGCGACGCACGTCGCAACCGTCCTCTATGAGGTCTCGGCCGGCATTCTCGAGCAGAAGAATCCTGTTGAACTTGGAACCCACGAAAACGGCACCGTAAGCGCTGCCTCGAAGGAAGCAGTCGTGAAATATGTCAAGGACGCCTTCGCTTACAGCCACAAAGCACTCGCCAGCATCACCGACGAGAACGTAAGAAGCCCGATAAAGTCGCCCTTCAGCGACAAATCAGCATCTCGCGCCTACCTGGCAAATATTCTGACCTGGCACAGCTATGATCACTACGGCCAGATGGTGATCTACGCGCGCATGAACAAGATTGTTCCCCCCGCCAGCCGTTGAGCCGGAGCCCGCCTGTCTTTGTCGATCCTCAACTTCTTAATAGGACGCCCGCTCGCCTCATCTGAAGAAGGCGCGGAGCAGATCGGCGTAGCCAAAGGCGTGCCTGTTTTTGGTTTGGACGCGCTCGGTTCCGCCGCTTACGGCCCCGAAGCTGCGCTCACCCTGCTGATCCCGCTCGGCGTGGCCGGGTTGACTTACATTGCCCCGCTCAGCTTCGTCATCATTGTGCTACTGGCCATCGTTTTCTTTTCCTACCGGCAGACGATCAAGGCCTACCCGCAAGGCGGGGGTTCCTACACCGTCGCGCACCTGAATTTAGGCATGTTCCCCGGCTTGCTTGCCGCCGCGGCATTGCTGATCGATTACACCCTCGACGCGGCGGTGGGCATTTCGGCCGGCATCGCAGCGCTTACCTCGGCCTTTCCGTCTCTGCACCCACGCACGTTAAGCCTGTGCCTCGCAGCGCTTATTTTGCTGACGATTGCAAATTTGCGGGGAGTGAGCGAGAACGGCGCCCTCTTCATGGCACCCACTTATCTTTTCCTCGCCTGCATGTTCACCGCCTTGGCGATCGGTATCGCAAAAGCTATCTCCAGCGGCGGCCACCCTCAGCCCGTCGTCGCTCCGCCTGTTTCGCACGCGACCATCGAAGCCGTGAGCGCCTGGCTATTAATCCGGTCGTTTGCCGGCGGCTGCACGGCCCTCACAGGCGTGGAAGCGGTCAGCAATGGTGTCCAGGCATTTCGCGAAGATCGCGTAAAGAATGCGCGCCGAACGCTGGCGGTTATTATTGCCGCCTTAGCAGTTATGCTTGCCGGCATAGCTTATCTCGTCAAAGCATACCGGATTGTCGCCACCGATCCCAACGGAAACAATTACCAAAGCATTCTGTCCATGTTGATCGGCGCCATCACCGGCCGTGAATGGTTCTACTATGTTGCAATTGCCTCTATCTTGCTGGTGTTGATCTTCTCCGCGAACACCGCCTTTGCCGATTTTCCCCGCGTCTGTCACTTCATCGCCGAAGACGGCTATCTGCCTACATCCTTTACCAATCGGGGCCGGCGTCTCGTTTACGCCGAAGGCATTCTGGTTTTGGCCGTCATCACCGCCGCGCTCCTGATCGGATTTGGAGGAATCACCGACCGCCTGATTCCGCTTTTCGCTGTCGGAGCCTTTCTCGCCTTCACCATGTCGCAGGCGGGAATGGTGGCCCACTGGCGCAGAGAAGGCGGCAAAACCGCGCGCCGGAGCATGCTCATCAACGCTGTTGGCGCTATCGCTACCGGATTGACAGTTCTGATTGTCATCGTTGCGAAATTCAAAGAAGGCGCCTGGATCACCGTCATCGCCATTCCCTCACTGCTGGCACTAATGTATGGCATCCATCGCCACTACCAAAAAGTGGGCCAGGAAATTGAGATTCAAACTCCGCTCGAAACTGCCAGGGAACCGGACCCTCTGATCGTGATTGCCATGACCGGATGGACTAGGGTTGGCGAACAGGCCTTGCGCTTCGCCATGACACTATCTCCCGACATCAAGGTCGTGCATGTCGTCGAAGAGGGCAAACCCGACAAACTTCGCGACCATTGGAGCGAATACGTGGAAAAGCCCGCCGCATCCGCCGGTCTTCCCAAGCCCGAGTTAGTCGACCTCAACTCTCCTTACCGCTTCGTGATCACGCCAATTGTGAAATACGTGCTTCAGCTTTCCAGAGACAATCCCCAGCGGCGCGTGGTTACCATCATCCCTGAGTTGATGGAAAAGCGCTGGTACTACTATTTCCTCCATACCCAGCGCGCCACGCTGTTGAAAACGCGCCTGCTAATGGAGAGTAACGACCGGATCTCCGTCCTGAACATTCCCTGGTATCTGAAGACCGGCTAAGCGGCCATTTCCTAAAATCTTCCCCACCGTCCTGCGAGGATTCCGCCGCCAATCACACCTCCTTTTCGAAAGGTTCCCGCACTCACGACGAAAGGAGATACATGGACAACATATTCGTTCAAGCTGGACTTTGGGTTGGAGCAGCCACCACGCTGCTGCTCTATTTCAAGCGCCGCCGCGATCGTAAGACCATGCAGTAACCGGATGGGCGCACGTTGCTCTAAATCTCCGCGCGCCCGCCGCAACTTCCTGCGCCGCTTCTTGCCAAAGCTTGCTGACGAGACCGGCTCAGAGATCGTCGAATTCGGCCTCGTCCTGCTGCCGCTCATGGCATTCGTGTTTTTGATCATCGACGTAGCCTGGCTCTGCTTTGCCCAGGAGAGCCTGCAATACGCCGTCGAAACAGGCGTTCGCTCAGCCGTGACCAGTTACGTGCCGAACGGGTTCAGTGGCCAGGACGCTTATGTCAAATCAGTCGTCCAGCAAAACGCCATGGGGTTTCTCGCCGGACAAACTGGCTTGAACAACATTACAGTGAACTATTACAGTCCTTCCAACCTCTCGCAGTCCCTCACCGGCTCGGGCAGCAATGCTGGAGGCAATGTGATCGAGATCTCCGTGCAAGGGGTACCTGTGAATATGCTCGGTCCGATCTTCTTCGGGCAAGCATGGTCAAACATCACCATGAACGCCAATTCTTCGGACGTCATGGAAAGCTCCCCCAATGGAACTCCACCTCTACGCTGAAATGATGCCCAGAACCAAAGATGCACGCGAACGGGGCAGCGCCTTCGTCGAATTCCTGTTTACCTCGCTGATCTGGCTGCCGCTGCTTCTTGGCACCATCCTCTTCGGCATCAACTTGGTTAAGGCGATCCAGGTCAGCCAGCTTTCCCGCGATTCGGGTCACATGTATGCCTACGGCATTGACTTCACTCAAGCGCAGAACCTTCCAATTCTCCAGCACCTCGCCGCCGCCCTTAATATCCAGCAGAGCAGCACCCAGGGGAGCGGCGGGGGAACCGGCAACGGAGCCATTGTCCTATCAAAAATCACTCTGGTCACGCAGGCAGATTGCGATGCAGCCAACATGAAGGTCTGTCCTAATAACGGCAAGTACGTATTCACGAACATTTTCGTATTCGGGAATATCGCGTATGCCCAAACCAAGCTCGGCAACCCTGCGAAATACTACACCAACGGCACCAGCATTCAAGCCGCTCAGTACCTGACTGACCCGAATCTGGTAGCGACGAATTTCTCAAGCCTCCTAACATTTCCGGCGGGTCAATCCGGCCAGTATGCTTTCGTCTCTGAAGTGACTTTGAATTCACAATCCATCAATTGGAGCAGCTTCACAAATACCGGGTCTTATGCGCGTTCCATCTTCTAAGAAACAAAAGTCCGAGCGCGGCGCCGCCCTGCTCCTTTTCACTTTGATGCTCGTGATCGTTGTGCTGCCGATGATCGGTCTTTCAATCGACGGCGGCCTGGCCTATTTCGCGCATGCGCGCCTTACAGCGGCGGCCGATGCCGCTGCTCTCGCCGGCGCCAGGTCGCTCAACGTGGGCGCGGACCTCACTTCGCAAATCGGCAACGCCACAAACATAGCGCAACAATACTTCAGCGCCAATTTCCCTCCCGGCCTCATGAATTCCACCAACGCTAAAGCCACGGTCAGCATACCCACACCCGCCCAGCCGACCGACCCGATCACCGTCGCCGTTCAAGCTTCCGCGGATGTGAATCTTTACTTCCTTGGCCTGTTAGGGCATCCTACGGCTAGCATCAGCGCTTCAGCAACCACGTCTCGGCGCGATGTAAACGTAGTCCTTACGCTCGACCGCTCCGGCTCCATGAGCCCTGTCTGCGGCATTATGAAGAGCGACGCCCAGAACTTTGTGTCGATGTTCGTAGCCGGTCGAGACACAGTCGGGCTCATCACTTTCATGGGCAATGCCGAGGTGGAGCAGACATCCACTAAGGATTTCAAACCGGTCATCAGCAACCTGCTCGGCACATTGCAATGCGGAGGCAATACCGGGTCCGCGGCAGCTCTTTCGCTCGCGCATAGGCAGATCCTATTGGTTGGAGAGCCCAGTGCATTGAACGTAATCGTATTCTTTACCGATGGCGTCCCTAATGGGTACACCGCCGGCTCTGCGGGAAACAAAATGCCTAATGGCTTTCCGGTTAACTCCGGACAATCCTGCAATGGCGGCCAACCAGTCGCGGGATACTTGTCTGATAGCGGAGGGGTCTTCGATCCCAAGCCGCAACCGATCAGCTCAACCTTGACACCCTTTGTGGCCATGCCAAACTGCAGTTCGGGTACCTTCGCGAATTTGGCTAAGATCTTCGCCTTCGTTCCCGACACCGATGCCTACGGCAATTCTTCTGACAGCGGCTACTCGCCCGTCAAGCGCGATGCCTCGAATCACATTATCTTTTCCACCGCTAACAGCGATGCGGTTTCCATTAATACCGCCGATGACGCCGCACGCCAGATTCGGCAGGACAACATAGTTCTTTACGTGATCGGCCTCGGTAGTAACGGTGGCGTAGACAGCAAGTTCCTGGAGAAAGTCGCCAACGACCCTGGCTATCCAGGCACCTATGTACCGTCCCAGCCCGCCGGCAAGTATTACTTCACGCCTAACGCCGGCCAGCTCGGCGCGGCCTTCAGCTCGATCGCCTCCGAGATCCTACGCCTCTCCCGCTAGTTGGAGAGCGGGTTTCGACGACCCGCGTGGAGCTTCAGCTCGACTCGGGCTCGGAGATGCTTCCGCCTCCAGCGCAGTGGCATCTTCGCTGGCCTGGCAGGAGCTATGTTCTCGCTTGTGGTCACCTGCCAGAAAATATTAGCGATACCGTCCATTAAGAGCTACCTTTCCCTGTTGTGTCTGGCGTTGCTTAGCGTATAGGGGGCACAACCAGCTTTTGCGAGCCGGGAGGGGCCATCTTCCGACAGCCCCGTTTGCCATTCCGGTACTAAATTGAAGGCGTACGTATGAAGAGAGAAAGAGTGCTGGCTGGTTTCGTGATGGGGCTTTTTGAGCCGGTCGTAGCCATTTTGCATGACGCCTTTGCAGTAGTGCTTCTGCCTCGACGCGCGTGAAGAGCAAAACGCGAATCCTTCGTTACTCCTTTAAGGGAACCTGGTTTGTCTGGTCGGCCGGACTCATCTGCGCCTTCGGCGGCATTTTCTGGTCGCTCAATCCAACGCAGTTCAGTTCTCATCGCTGGCTCAATCAGGCCTACTTCAGTGGAGCTATGTTCTTCACGCTTGGATATGGAGATATCGTGCCGCACCTCGCGTGGAGCAAAGTGCTTGCTGTGTTCGAAACCGGGACCGGGCTTGGCTTTATCGCCATGGTCATTGGCTATTTGCCGGTAATGTATCAACTGTTCTCCCGGCGCGAAGCCCAGGTAATTATGCTCGACTCAATGGCGGGATCCCCGCCGGCCTGACAATCAGCCTGCCTCCGGCGCGGGTGTCTCAATATACGCCGGTTCTCCGGATTGCTTAAATTCGCCAGGGCACCCGCGTTCGGCACGCTGTAAGATTGCTGCATGGAAACCGCTCGCGAACGTATTTGTGCGCTGATGAATAAAGCGCGGGCGAGTAAGATGGTGCGCATACGTTCTGCCGCGGTAATTGCATTCCTGCTAGGCGCTTTGTTGTGGTTTACAAAGTGGCCGAGTTTGCGGCCAGGGCTCCTGATTTTGCTTGCCGGCCAAATAGGCTTGCTCGCTATTCTCCTGCTGCGGAGCTTTGCGATCTCACGAGAAATGCAGCATGCGCGTGCCAGCAACCAGGAGAAAGACGCCTTTGCTAGCTGGTTCGACCGCGAAGCGCGCTTTGCGAGGCGTTCAGCAATCGCCGAAGACCTCATTCGCACTATCGGTTTCGTGATGCTGGGCTACGGCCTATGGACGGCTATAGGAAGCGTTCCGACCGCGCTCGCATTGGGCGTGGCCTATCCCGCCTTCGCTTACTTCGGAATGGAGCGCCGAAAGCATTTGCAGGTGCAGCGGATGTTGCAAGCCGACAAGGATGCAGCGATCGCGCTTGCTCGCGACGCAGACGCACTTATTTGAGTGAGACAATTCCGGTATGGACGCCGGCGCGCTTCTTAAGAAAGTCGCTGAAACCTACGCCGATTTAGAGACCTTTGCGGCTGAGATCCTCTCTATCAGCGAGTCTGGAGACGACTTCTCGCTGGATCGGCACGAACAGCGCGCTAAAGCATTCTTCACCGCTCCCGGCAAAGTTCGCATTCAGCAGGGAGGCCATAGAGGTTCCGTCATCGTGACCAATGAGAGCGAGTTGCACCATTACATCCGCGGCCCCAATAGATATTCAAAGAGCGTCGCGCAAGGACGCGACCAGCTCCCGGGAACGTTCCTTCCTGCATTCCCGGTTTGGCGGCACGCCTGCGTTCCTTTTCCACAAAATAGCGGACAACGTCAAAATAGCGGACAACGTCGCCGCGGCGGAAATCCTGCGCGAAGAAGCTGTCGATGGGGAGAGCGTAAAGTGCCAGGTGATCTCCGCAGCGTACGGGCAGCCGCATCATGATCCGGTTTTGGATCGAAATTCCTCGATAACGTTCTGGGTGGATTCCAGCGCGCATCTCATCCTGCGTATGGCAGGCCAAACCACGCATCCCCTGCCCGCGCACGATGAGACTCATACAACCAAATTCAATGTTGCGTTCACACGCTTGATAAAAAATCAGCCCATCGCGCCAGAAGCGATCGAATATGCGCCGCCCGCTAATGCTCTGGATGCAAGCGACCCCCATGGCCGGAGTGGGTTTATCTCAGGCGGCGGTGCCGGAGGAGGCGTGCACCCCTCGAACGATTAGAAAAAATCTTATGAGAGCTGGCATTCGACCGATTGGGCCGGCGGCATCCTGATAGAACGCAGCAAGCTGAGATTTGCGGAAGTAGATCTGCAGTTTGAAAGGCGCTTGACCTTTTCGGAAGATCGCAAAGAGCTCGAGATCTCGGAAAGCATCACTGGTCCAAAGAGTCAGACTGAGCGAGAGATCTCTGTTCCCATAGCTTGAAACGGATTTTCTCGTTCTTGCCGTCTTGGCTCAAATCCACCAGCTACGGTGCAAGGCAACCATCGAAACGCCTCGCAAGTCGTTGATTACGAACGTGCAACATTGGTGCCCAACGTGCATCCAAGAGATACGTCGAAAAGATAGCACTTAATAGTAGGCAATTTATGAGAAGCAATTTTATCCCGATTTTACGTAGTGCCAGGCGAGCGGCGCTGGCCAGCCTGTTAGCTGCCTCCACATTCGCCTTTGCCCAGAACTCCTCTCCGCCGGCTTCGCCAAACCAAAATGGCGATCCACAGCAGAGCGACGACCAGAACAGTGGATGGAAGCGCGTAGGAGATTCTTCCCAGGTTTACGCTCCGAACCAAGACAATGGGAATCAGTATCCAGCCGATACTGCAAACCAGGCCCCGTCTCCCAATCAGCAGCCCTCGTATCCGCCTGCCAATGCACCCATGCAGCAGGTTCCCCAAAATCGTTCGCAGTATCCTCCCGCAAGTAACGGGCAGAACGGCTATCCACAGAGCTATCCACAGAACGGGGCGCAACAGAACTATACGCCGCCTCCCGTTCCGGCGCAGCTCACCATGCCCGTTGGCACTTTCCTGACGGTGCGCGTGAATCAATTGCTTTCCTCGGATAAGAATCAGCCGGGCGATGCGTTCACCGCGTCCCTGGTTCAGCCCGCTGTCGTGAATGGAGTCGTAGTAGCGGCGCCGGGGCAGACTCTGGCCGGCCGGGTCGTCACCGCGGAAAAACATCATGTCGACAAGCCCGGGCGGTTGGGCCTGCAGTTAACAGGCCTGACACTGGTGGACGGCCAGCAGGTTTCGCTGAACACGCAATTCATTAGCCGCCAAGGCGGGACCACTTCGGGTGGAGCGGAAGTTGGCACGGTCGCGGCAACAACAGGTACCGGAGCGATTGTGGGCGCTATTGCGGGCTGGGGAACCGGAGCAGCGATCGGGGCAGGAGCGGGCGCCGCTGCGGGTTTGATCGGCGTACTCGTGACGCACAACCACGCGAGCGTCGTTTATCCCGAGCAGATCCTCACGTTTAAACTCGAAGCGCCCGTCACAATTTCGACTGTCAACAGCTCGCAAGCGTTCTTCTACGTGCAGCCGAGTCAATATGACCAGCCGGTCTACACGAATCAAGCCGGGAATGGCGGCATGTACGAGAGTGCTGCTCCTCCTCCGCCCGTCTATAACAATTACGGTTACGGCTATGGCTATCCGTACTATGCCGGTGGCTGGGGTTGGGGATATCCATACTACTGGGGACCTTCCATCGCCTTCTACGGCGGCTATTGGGGCGGCTACGGACGCGGCTGGTACGGTGGCCGTGGATATTATGGCGGTGGCTACTATGGCGGCCGCGGCGGATACTACGGCGGTACTGGATATTACGCCGGCGGTTCCCGCGCTTTCGCGGGCGGTGCCTCGGCCGGACATGCTGGCGGGGGTTTTAGCGGCGGCCGCGGCGGAGGCGGCGGACACCGCTAAGTCCACTTACGCTCGAGCTACTTCGCTTCGGTCTTGCCGCCGTACTGGCTCACTTTGCCGATGAAACCATCCGCTCCGGCCGGCGCCGGGACCTGGCCCGTCAGGATCTCCTTGCTGGTTTCGGGTTTTCCATAAAGGGCCGTGTCCACATCTGTATCGGCCCTTAGCGTGCTGCCCTGCAACGAGATTCCACCGAAGATTCCTCTTGATCGCGACCATGAAAGAATGTCGGCACGCATCGTCGCATCGGTCTGCGCGGTGGAGTCGCGGCCCACTGGACCGGCAGCTGCGGAGATTTCGCCGCCCATCGTAAACTTGCTCGCGAGAATTCCCTGTATGCCTTTCTGGCTCATTACCAGCATCACAAGATCGGTGGAAGCGCCGCCAATCTGCAACCCGAAACCGCCGCCTTCGATACGCATAGCAGCAGGACCGGTCCAGCCGCCACCTTCTTTGCGGCACGAGGCGAATCCGCGGCCATATTTGCCGGAAACCACAAACCCGGCTTTTTTCAGGTTCGGAATTACCACTACGCAATGCGACTTCCGGAAGAGATCCTGCGGAATCGACTTATCCGGGGCTGCCATAATAGCCGTCAGAACGTCTCCCGACTCTTTCAAGCGTTGCGTGTCTCCTTCATCCGCATTGATAGTCGTTACTCCCAAACACCCCAGCAGGAAACACGCGGCAAGTAGTTTCACTCGATTCTCCAGATCGTAGTTTAGCGGAGAAGCCGTCAAGGTACTAAATGCTCCGGCAGCTATTCTGAACAGGTGCGCTGGTGGCTTCTTTGCTTGTTTTCTCTCAATGCGTTTGGACAGTTTTCCTTCGAGTCGCAAAGAGTCGAGCAGGGGCAAGCTCTTAAAGTATTTGCAGACAGTCAGGCTCAAAGCGCGCGCTTGAATCACGTCACGATTCGCCTCTTTGCACAGACCGCCGGTCGGCAAATGGGACTGATGCCGGTTGCAGTGCTGGCCAAACCCGGCACTTACGAACTCGAATGGCTGGATGCGCAAGGCGCCTCAATACACCAGGCGCAAATCAATATCGCGAATGCACACTACGCGACACAAAACGTCGTTCTCACGAAGGCGCTCTCGAATTTGAAATCCACCCCCGATGAGCGCGAGACTGTCGCCGCCTTTCTCAAGGAAACATCCCCGCTACGTTACTGGCAGGAACCGCTCGAGGCGCCGCTGCCTGGCTGCATCACTTCGCCCTTCGGTGTCATGCGCCTGCACAATGGCAAACCCACCGGCGAATACCACGCCGGACTCGATCAGAGAGGAGAGCTCGGCAGTCCTATTCACGCGGTTGCCGGAGGGATGGTGAAAATTGTCCGGCAATTCAGTCTGCGCGGCGGGACAGTAGCCATCGACCACGGTCAGGGCCTCGAGTCCATCTACCTTCACATGTCACGCTTCGCGGTGGAAGAAGGTCAGCACGTGAAGGAAGGCGACGTGATTGGTTATGTCGGCTCAACGGGCCGCTCTACCGGACCCCATCTACATTGGACGCTCTATGCCAACAGCGACCCCATCAACCCACTGCAGTGGGTTCATCTGACACCGTGCCAAGGCGCTACGAAGCCTCACGCCAGGCGCTAAACAGGCCACTGAGCACTCGACGCCCTTGCGCTCTGTGGCGCAGGCATTTTTGGTCAATGTCACTTAGTTTTCACCGAGCGGTCGTATCCGGAACATAATGCATGGGTTATGCTTCGGATATGACCTCCCCCGAATGGTCGAGTTTGTTAGCGCTTATCTGCGGATTGTCAATGCTGGAGTTGTGGAGTACTTGCAGGCGCAAGCCGGCATGCGAGTGAACCGCGGAACTTACTGTACGCAAGTGGTGCTGTGGCTCATGATGGTGCAGCGGCTGCAGGGACGTGGCACGGTGGCCAGTGCGGTCCAGCGGATTGGAGAGCCATCGAGTAGATTCTGGTGAGGTTCCGGCAGTTTGCCTTGTGAAATGGAACGCGCCGTGGCGTTTTGGCGGACCGGTAAACGGCGGGATGGTAAAACTCGGATCGTTTGCTTCAAAGCGCGCGGTGAATTCATCCGAATCAAAGTACGACGCCACTGCGACTTCACAAGTTCCGACCGGCACGGCTGTCCTTCTAAGCGGGATGGTGCTGACGCTGGGGGCCGCGGCGCTGCTTTGCGCAATCGCGCTTACGGTTCGCACGTATATGCCGTGCCCCTTTTGGGACGAGTGGGCGTTCGTGAATGCAATCGCCAGTGGGCGTGGACTGCTCTCCGGGAATTGGCTGTGGAGCGAGCATAACGAGCACCGTCTGCTGGTCACGCGGTTGCTTATCCTGGCCGACCTGCGCTTGTTCGGAGGGAAAAACGTCTCTCTATTTGTCGAAATGTGTGTCATTCAGGCGCTACACCTGGCTGCGATCTGGTATGCGCTGGAACGCTTCACTACGTTTCCGCGATATCTCAGAAGAACCCTGCAGGGAGTATTTGCATTCTGCCTCTTTCATCTGAATCAGGCAGAAAATTTGACTTGGGCGTTCCAAGTCTCCTTCGTGCTCGCCTTTGCCGTCGCGACGTTTGCGTTTCTCGCGATTGCATTTTTCGAACGGATGCAACGCCCCCTGGCAGCGGTGATTGCCGTGGGTCTGGCTCCATTGATGGCGGGGCTGAACGTAGCGGGCGGTCTTCTGATCGGTCCCCTGGCAATCTGCTTTGCTCTCTTCAGGCGATTGCCGGCGCGCTACATAGTTCTTATCGGAGTGCTCTTTTTGGCTGGCGCAATAGGTTATACCACCGGATACAAGCCGCCCGATCCAAGCCACACACCGCTGGAAGCGATTTCTCATCCGAAGGATTTGTTTGTTTATGTGCTCACCTACTTCGGGGCAAGTTGGACCAGGCTGCTCCCGCATAAGGAACGGATCACGTGCTTTCTCTCTTTGCTCAGTTTCGCGCTTTTGAGCACGGTCGCAGTGCGAAGAAGAGACCAGACGAGCGCGTTCGAATGGTTCTGCCTGGCTGAATGCGCATTCACGGTCGCGGTAGCGGTACTTACTGGACTTGGACGGCTGAAATATGGCGTCGGGCAGGCTTACGCGGGACGTTACCAAACGCCCGCCATGCTCTACTGGGCCTCGCTTTGCGCGCTGTTCCTAATTGCCGTCTGGCGATACCGGCCCGCGAAGTTTCTCGCCGCGCAAGCCTCGGTGTTGCTGATTCTGATCGCCTCCGCCGCTACCTTTCTGCCCATCTGGCATGGAAGCGTGGCTCACGGCGACCTGCTGGCAGGCGCTTGCGATGCCGTGATGAACGGAAACCGCGACGAGCGCGCGGCGAAGCTGCTTTACGGTTCCCGGCAGGACGTCGCGCCGGGAGCAGACTACTTGCGCCAACTGTGGGGCAAGTAGGTTTTGCTAGTTGGCTTCCGCGCGGGCCGGAACAATCCGTTATATGCTTGCGTATTCTCTTTCGCGAACATGAAAACCTTGATGCGTGCCAGCCTTTCCGCACCAACCGTGCTAATTCTTCTGGCAACGGCGGCCTGCCAGTTCGACAGCACGCCGGAGGGCCCCACTCGCCAGAGTTCGATTCACATCGATCGCGGCAGCGCTGAGCGCGCCAATGTCGATTTGAATATGGCCGCCGGCGAAATGATATTGCGGGGCGGCGCGGCAAAGCTGGTCGAGGGCCGCTTTGAGTTCAACGTGCCGTCATGGGAACCGAAAGTCGACTCCTCGAACGACGGCTCGCAAACTACCATCAGGATCAGCCAGCCGGAGAACGCCCACTTGAGTGGACATCGCCACTACCTGTGGGATCTGCAGCTAAGCGATCGGGTGCTGCTGAACCTCAACATTAACTGCGGCGCCGGGCAGGCCAAGCTCAGTTTGGGAGACCTCGATCTGCGGAATGTGGAAGTACACATGGGCGCCGGACAAGTGGATGTCGACCTGCGCGGCAAACCTACCCACGACTACAACGTCGAAGTGTCAGGCGGAGTGGGTCAGGCGACAGTTCATCTCCCTGAGAATGCCGGTGTTTGGGCGGAAGCTCACGGCGGACTCGGCAGCATTACAGTGACCGGCCTCGATAAGAAAGACAATCATTGGGAAAATAGTCTTTACGAGAAGGGCAAGGTCAACGTACATTTGAAAGTGGAAGGCGGCATCGGCGAGATTCGAATTATCTCTTAGCGGCCCTGAAGGCGGCCTGGTTGCGATGTTCAGTAACATATTCGCTGATCAGATATACTTAGATCCTCGATTTGCGTAAGCTGCAAGTGGAATCTGAACGCCCACCCGTCAAGTCTCGCGCGGCATGAGGCGGTCCCCGTGTTCCTAGAATTCTTTCGCCGGCTGCTATCGACCGACTTCATGCCGCACATCTACTGCCTCAGGCAGCAGGCGCCGGTAATACAACTCTTTATCTGGAGTAACGCCACTATTGCGCTCGCTTACTTCCTGATTCCCCTCACGCTTGTCCGGATCGTAAGAAAACGCAAGGACATTGCCTTCGATTGGATGTTTGTATCGTTCGGTGTTTTCATTTTGGCTTGCGGAACGACGCACCTGCTCGATATCTGGACGCTCTGGCACCCCATGTATAGGCTGCAGGCTTTGGTGGATGTTCTTACAGCGATCGCTTCCATCGTCACCTCGATTCTGCTTATTCGGCTTATCCCGCAAATCATGCGGATTCCCAGCCCGGAGCTGCTGCGCGAGGAAATCGCCGAGCGTATGGCAGCCGAATCGGAAACCCGCAAGCTTAACGGAGAACTCGAGAAGCGGATTCAGGACCGCACGTCCGCGCTGGAACAGGCCAACCGGAAGCTGAGTTCCGCAAATTCAGAGTTAAGCAGCATGAATGAGGATTTGCGTCAGTTTGCCTATGCTGCCGCACATGACCTGCAAGAGCCGTTGCGGATGCTTTCTATTTACAGCCAGCTTGTGCAACGCAATTACCAGGGGCGTATTGACGCCAGAGCGGACGAGCAACTCGCGGTTATTGTAGATGGCGCGAAACGCATGGGGCTGTTGCTGACGGATCTGCTGAATTACTCGACGTTGATACAGGAGGAAATGGCACTGGTACCGCCCTGCGTGGAACCAAGCGCGGCGCTGGAGAAGGTTCTGGGCAACCTGGGCCGGGAAATTGAGCTTTCCGGCGCAGCTATTGCGATTGGGGCGCTGCCTTGCGTATATGCAACCGAAGTGCACGTGCTACAGATTTTTCAGAATCTGATCAGCAATGCGATCAAATACCGCTCCGTGCGCCCATTAGAGATAGATGTTTCGGCCAGCGCGCAAGGGGCCTTCTGCAGGATCGCCGTGCGCGACAACGGAATTGGCATCGAACCGGCATATCAGAAGCAGATCTTTGGCGTCTTTAAGCGCTTGCATGGGCGGGACGTTCCGGGGACGGGCATCGGACTCGCCATTTGCCAGAAGATTGTGGAGCGATACCGCGGAAGGATTTGGGTGGAATCGGAAGCAAACCAGGGAGCGACCTTCTACTTCGAGCTGCCCGCCGGACCGCAGGTGAACTACTTGGATACTCCAAGCACACCAGAGGTGGAGGGCAGCAGTTTTCCCGAATGCGGGTCGCGAATGCCGCGGTCCGCGTGAACTATTCCGAACGCGAGACGTTCATTAGAAACAAAATTCCGGCATTACGTCGGCTCGATTAACTGCTCTACGTTTACGGAATAGATGGCGGACTTCCCTTCCCGATCACTCTGGAAGTAGACGCGGCGGCTATCGGGCGAAAAAGCGGGCCGGACCTCTGAAGGCTGGGTGGCCCGGTGCTCACACAAGGTAAACTCGCGCTCAGGCGAACGGAGTTGCAGAACAACGTTCGGCTGGGCCTTGCTCCGGCTTGCGCCTACGAACACCGAATCATTCCCATTTGGGGCGAAGGCGGCGAACTGACTGGTAGTAGAGATGCAGTGCTCCGCCCCCTCTTCGGGAATAACTTCATGTACCTCCGAGAGAAAGACGTTGTTCTTCGGCACTTGGCGAAGGAACAACACGGAGTGGCCATCGGCGGACCACCAGGCGTCGGACACGGGGCCGCGAGCAAGCAAGACGGGCCTGCCGGTTGCGGGCGAGGCAGCGGCATACCAGAGTTCGCGCTCCCCGGAGTCAAGCGGCCTGGTGAAGAGGCACCCGCTTCCACCGGGTCGAACGATGCACGGCCCAGCCGCATCTTCAGCGAGCACCGCCAAAGGTTCTTCCTGTACCTGATGCAATTTACCGGCGCGAATTGCGAACAGTTCCGCTCGCGATGAGCCGATTCCGAAGCTGGTAAGATCGCGTGTCAGAATCTCAACTCGCTTGCTTTCCCGCTTCCCGTTGACAGCCGCTTCGACCAGTGATCCTCCGTCCAGAAAGTACAGGAATCGCTCCTGCGCGTCCAGGGTCAAAGAGGACGGGTCGAGGGCTTGCGCCTCGGCGATCGGACGGATCGCTCCGGTACGCAAGTCGACCTGAAAAGGGGCCAAGCGGCCGTTGAGGCGGTCGGACGAGCAATAGAGAACTCTCGGTTTGAGAGAAACGAACCGGTTCCCTAGGGCAGGCAGGAGGTGGGCATAGGCTGGGCTGGTGAGGCGGACGACCGTGTTCTCGGTGGTCGGGTCGGCGAAACGCACGAATTCTCCGGCCTGGGGGAGGGTTTGGGTCTTCGGATTTGAATGGAAAGCGGCGGCAACGCAACCGCCGGGGAGGATGCTGATTAGGGAACGGCGGGTAAGTTTCGGGCCCACTAACAGAAAGACGCCGTGGGCCAAAGCTCTGTTGCATTACAGCCCTAAGTCGCTGTGATTGACGGAAACCATCTGCGCATTGGGCGCCTTGCCCAGATATCGATAAGGATTGACAGCCGTCCCGTTTAAGCGGACTTCATAATGCAGGTGCGGGCCGGTGGCGTGGCCGCTGCTTCCGGAGAGCGCAATGACCTCTCCGCGCCGGACTTCCTCGCCCGGGATGACCATCAGTTGCGAAAGATGGGCGTAATAAGTGTCCAGCCTGTTGCCATGATCCACCACCACCAGCTTGCCGTAACTGCCTCCCCATCCGGCGCTCACCACCACGCCATCGCCGCTAACACGCACTGGCGTTCCGCTAGGAGTCTGGAGATCTACTCCGGTATGGAAAGCCCCCTCACCGGAGAACGGATCCGACCGTCCCCCAAAAGAGCTTCGCAGGATGCCTACGACAGGCCACAAGCTCGGCTCGTTATGAGCTTGCCAACGATAAGCGTAATGGTGATAAATGCCAGAGAACGATGCTGATTGCAGGAAGTTATATTGCTCGATAGACTCGCGGAGATCCGGCGCAGCGTCCGCGTGGAGAGGAATCCCATTCTCCTGGGCGGTGCTGGCCGGTTGATTGATCCCGTAGGCTGCTGAAACTTCGCTGGCCAGCGTCTCGAGGGACGCGATTTGCTGCTGATGCTGATTGGCCTGTTTTTGGAGCTCTACGTACTGGGTTTGCAAGTGGGCGAAATCGGCGCTCAGGCGGTCGTAATTTGATACCTTCCGGCTCATCCACAGATAACCGGAGAGCATGCCGCAGAGCATTAGGGCGACCGCTAAAAAAGCGCCTCCCGCGCAAGCTAACGATCTGTAGCTAATGTGTATTCGCTTGACCCTGCCATGCAGCGAATGTGCAAAGTCAAGGACAAAATACTCTTTTTTCATTCAACTCCTCGGGTGGGCGATACTTGACCGTGTGCCACTACGATCGAAGCGGATACCCAGGGATGACTCAGAAACAAATTAATGACCCATTATAAACCGTGTCAATAGGTAGATCACTTAAGTTAATATAGCGGGCCAAAGTTTAATTCGCCCTCCTATTTTCGCAGATCGGCTTAAGAGTCCTCTGGTATACATAATCGACATGCCACTGAACCGTGAACTCGAGATTGCCAAACTAGCGGCGCAGGAAGCGGGCGCGCTGGCGCTGGACTATGCGCGGCTCGGGGTGACTGCCGAGATAAAGTCCGACGAATCGCCTGTCACCGCAGCAGACCGGGCCTGCGAAAAGCTTATTGTGGATACGATCTCGCGGGAATTTCCGGAAGACGGCATTTTGGGCGAGGAAGGCGCTAACCGGGAAAGCCGCAGCGGACGCAGGTGGATCATCGACCCGATCGATGGCACTCGGGATTTCGTCCGCGGGATTCCGCTTTGGGCGGTGCTGATCGGGCTCGAAGAGAACGGAAAGATAGTTGCCGGGGCGGCCCACAGCCCGGGGCAGAGCTTGCTGCTCTGGGCGACCCGAGGCGAAGGCGCATGGGCCAACGGCTCTCGTATTAAGATTTCTGACAAGACCCAGCCAGGCGATGCGGTCCTTTCCTTCAACGGATTCAACAAGGTTGGCGTGCGGCCTTTCGGGGCAGCGCTTCTGCCGTGGGTGCAGCAGTTCTGGGCGGTTCGAAGCATGGGCGGCGCGGTGGACGCGATTTTGCTGGCGCAAGGTAAGGCTGATGTTTGGATTGAGCCTAATGCCGAGCCCTGGGACCTGGCGCCGCTCAAAATTCTGACCGAAGAAGCGGGCGGTGTTTTTCGAAGTTTCGCGGGAGAAGACACGATCTATAGCGGCAACGCTTATGCCTGCACCCCCGGGCTGGAGTCTTTCGTGAAGGAGCTGCTGACTCCCGCAAGTTCCTGAGGGCATCAAAGGCATAGAAATACATGAATGGTTATGACGCGCTACGCGGGGGCGCGGCGGTGATCGATCTGTCCGCCCGCGGAAAGATTCGTGTGACTGGCGAGGACCGGGCACGGCTGCTGCATGCCATGAGCACGAACAACATCCAGGAGCTGGCTCCAGGCCACGGATTGTATGCGTTTTTCTTGAACGACAAGGGCCGGATCTTGGCCGATGCGCTGATTTACAATCTGGGCGAACCGTTGTTTCTCGATTTGGAACCTGAGACGGGTGCCAAGATTTTCCAGCACCTGGACCGTTACATCATCGCCGACGACGCCACGCTGGAAGACGAAACGACGAGCTTAAGCGCGATCGGGCTGGAGGGTCCAAAGAGCCTGGCGACTGCCACGCAACTTGGCATTCCAGTCGGGGATTCTAACTTTTCTGTTCGGGCATACGGACGTGGGTTTACCGCCCGCGTGACCGCCAGCGGGGCGGAAGGACTTCGGATTTTTGTGCCTGCACCTGAAAAAGATGAGCTAATTGAGCGGCTGCACGCGGCCGGCACGATTGCTGCCAGCGCCGAAGAAGTCCGCGTGGTGCGCCTGGAAAACGGGGTTCCTCGCTATGGAGAAGAGATCAGCGAGCGGTATCTTGTGCAGGAGACGCAGGTTAAAGCAGCGGTGCATTCGAATAAGGGATGCTACCTGGGCCAGGAGATCGTGGAACGAGTTCGCGCGCGAGGCCAAGTGCACCGGCTGCTCACACCGATTCGGGTTGCAGCGAGCACGCCCCCTTCGGCCGGAACCAAGCTGCAGTCGCAAGGAGCCGATGTAGGGGAGATCAGTTCCGCCGTTTACTCGCCCGGCCTGGATGAAGTCGTAGGCTTGGCATACGTCAGGACAGAAGCAGCGCATGCGAAGCCAGTGATGACGGTAGCCGGGTGCGAACCGGCCGTCGAGGCATTCATCCGGTAGGTTTCTCAAATCTGTATAGAGTAGTACGCCACATGTGTAGCTCTGTCCTCAGCCTCGTCCAACGATACATGGCTGAAGGTCCAAGTGGCATTCCGGACAAATGGCCGGTGTGCCAACAGTCTCAACGCAATGGGGGAAGAAGCAAAATGATGCGACTTTTGGTTCTCTCCTTTTTCATGCTCGCTTGGCTGACAGCATGCGCGCGACATCGTCAGGCCAACTCTAACTGCGCATGGCCGAATGAGACTGGGGCGGAACCGCTGAATCTGAACGACCCGTCACAACGACAACAGCTCGGCGGTGACGCGGAATTCGCGGAAGACCTCGCGATTCGCTATGCCGATGCGCACTGGGGGCTGCATACCCGTCACTTTGAAGGGATCGCTGAGTATGAGCGGGCCAGGAATGAGTGCATGGCAGGGCTCTTCAAGGCGATTGGAAGCAGCCACGACGTTACAGAAGAGGAAGTCCGCCGATCTCTCGGGCACCGTCGCGGTGATTTCGATTTAGCAGTCGTGTTGTCGTTTTCTCTATTTTACGCGTGGGGAACCAGTGTGCTCGCGCGCTGGCTTTATCGCCTTTATGCGCCCGGGGAGGAATTGACGACAGTGCTGATCATGACAGCCTTCGCCTCGCTCATCGCCAGTACTGCCGGCGTAATGCTCGGCGAGGTGTGGTCGGGAATTTTGGAGGCGTATCGAATTGGGAATGGGCATATGAGCTATCGCTTCGCCCGCATCCCATGGACTCATCACCGCCTTGGGCTGTTCATTGGTGGCGTCGTCTTGTTCTGGCTAGTGGCCGCATCCCAACGTCGGAACGTCATGACAGCCAGGAGTCGCGCGTCTCTGGAACTGGCTCGAAGAACGGGAACAAAAGCGTGACAGTGTGTCTGGGGATTAGTCCAATATAGAGCGAGTTGTGTCTTACTACCTCCGAACGGCGTTAGCGTGGTTGCGATTCTTGCAAGTTGGCGCTAGTCCTCGCCAAGCAATCGCCCGAGAGGCTCTAACGATTCGACATTGTCACATACTGCCTTGAAAGCGGCAGTAATCGGAATGGCCAGGATCAAGCCTACGGCGCCCCACAGCAAGCCCCAGAACATCATTGCGATAGTCACCACTAGCGGATTCAGGCGCACGCGCCGGCCGATCAGTTTGGCGTAGAGAAAATTCATCGAGATCAGGTGGAGCGCGGCGGTGATTAAAATGGCCGTGATCACGATCTTGAATTTGTTTGGAATAGCTACCGCGGCAAGCACGGGCGGCACCAGGCTTAAAGCTAAGCCCACGTAAGGGATCAGGCTGAAGAAAGCGCTGAGCAACCCGATCAGGGGCCAGTAAGGCAATCCGAGAAAGAAAAAGCTGATCGCGCTCACCGAACTGAGAAAGACCCAAAGCAGGAAATTGCCAAGCACAAAGGCCCGAGTGGAATCGCCGATGTGCGACCAGCTCTTGCCGACAATGTAGCGCTTCTCACCGGGAAAGAGGAGCAGGAAACGGCGGTTGATGTGGTCCCGCCAACTCAGCATGAAGTAAACCAGGAACGGAACGAACGAGGCCATCACCAGCGCGTGCACATAGCTCGCAAAATAACCATATACTGTGCCGATCACCGGACGCGGTTCCGTGTGGATTCGTACTTCCTGAATAATGGGCGGTTGCGCTGATACAACTGATCCAGCTTTCCGTGTGCGGGCCCGTTGCGCTTGCTGCGGCTTCTGCTGAATTTGCTGCTGTTGTTGAAGCAGGTTCTTAGGAAGAATCAGGTCGAGTGTCTTCTTCTCCGCGTTGTCCACTTCGGTGTTGACCGCATCGACTACTTCGCCTACTCGCGAGCTATAGGTGGGAAGATCTTCTTTGATTGTCGATACCTGGCTCCAGGCCAACGCGCCCAGCAGATACACCGCGACAATTGCCAACGCAATCACGATAGCGGTAGCGGCAGCACGAGGCACCCGCAGCTTGGTAACCAGCACGACGACGGGATCCAGGATGAAAGCAAACACCGCCGAGATGATTAGAGTAACGAAAAAGTCCCGGCCAAAATAGAGTAAGGCAATCAGCGCGGCGACTGCGATCAGAGTTCGTCCGAAGCCGAACGTCTTTTGCGGAATATACGGAGGACTGAGGATTGCCAAACGTGAACGCCCCCGATAATCGTTACTCTAACATCTTGCAGGCGCACTATAATCCAAACTGGATAGCGATGGAGGACGAACCGCAGCATGGCCGAATTCTCGCTTTGGACGTGGGCAAGAAAAGGATCGGACTGGCAGTCAGTGACGAGTTAGGCGTTACCGCGCAAGGCCTCGAGACTTTCGAGCGCACTCGCATTCGCGAGGATCTGAGCAGGCTGAAGCAGCTTGCCGGCGACTTGCATGTGAAACTGCTGCTGGTTGGAAAACCGCTGCACATGAGCGGGTCGGAAAGCCGCCAGAGCGGATATACGCGCGAGTTCGCCGGCCGGCTCGGTGAGCACGCTGATTTGCGGGTTGTCTATTGGGACGAGCGGCTGACCTCTGCCGAGGCGGAGCGAATGCTCAAGCAGGCCGGCACCACGCTCGAGCAGCGCAAGAAAGCTGTGGATCGGTTGGCCGCGGTACTGCTCCTGGATAGTTATCTTGCCTCTCTGCAGTATTCGCTGGACGAAGCGGCTGGAGAACAGTTTGGCTGAAAAGCGGGGTTGCCTGGGGAAGGCGTTATCTGCTGCGGCGCTACTTGCGATTCTATCGATACTGGCGGGCGCTGGTTTGGCCGCTTACTGGTATTTCACTCCTTATCGCGGCTTCCGCACGGAAACGTTCGTCGAAATCGAGCACGGTATGTCTTCGCGCGAGATTGCGGCTGCGCTGCAGCAGCAAGGCGTGGTGCGATCGCGCTGGGCCTTCCTGGCGATACACGTTCTGCATCCTCGTGCGCCACTGCAGGCGGGCGAGTACCGCTTCGGCACCGCGCAGACGCCGTGGCAGGTGTTTGGCAAAATTCGACGCGGTGAGATCTTCTACGAAGAGTTCACCGTTCCGGAAGGCAGCAACATGTTCGATATCGCGGGGCTGTTGAGATCTTCCGACACCGTTGCACCCTCGGCTTTCCTCAACGCCGCAGCCGATGCAAAGAGCATTCACGACCTCGATAGCCAAGCGCCAAATCTGGAAGGTTATCTTTTCCCGTCTACTTATCGGGTGACGCACAAGACTACGGCCCGGCAACTCTGCCGTATGATGACCGATGAGTTTCGAAAGCAGTGGCAGGCGCTCGGCGGGGAAAAACAAGCGGACAAAATCCATCGAATCGTGATTCTCGCTTCGCTGGTCGAGAAAGAATCCGCGAGTCCCACGGAGCGGCCGGAAATCGCTTCAGTGTTTCTGAACCGCCTACGGTTGAGTATGCCGCTGCAATGCGATCCGACAACACTCTACGCCGCTCTACTTGAAAACCGGTACAACGGCGTGATTCACAAATCCGATCTGGCAAGCCGTAGCGCGTACAATACCTACGCTCACGCTGGCCTGCCGCCTGGCCCGATCGCGAACCCAGGAGCTTTATCGCTGAAAGCGGTACTCTATCCCGCAGACACTAACTACCTGTACTTTGTAGCGAAGCCCAGTGGCGGCGGAACTCACGTATTCTCATCGACGCTCGCGGAGCACGAGAAAGCGGTGCTCGAATATCGGAAGGGCACCCGGTAATGGTTCAGCGGTGGAGATTACTTAAGATCCTCGCGGTAGCTGCCGGAGGAGTTTTCAGCCTTTTTGGACAGAACGACCACTCGCAGAGAGCCGCCTGGAATCAGCCTGTTCAGCCGTTCCGAATCATTGGGAATGTCTATTACGTGGGCGCGGCAGGCGTTTCATCGTTTCTGATTGCATCGCCGCTGGGCCATATCTTGCTCGATGGCGGGTTTGTCGAGACTGCTCCGCAGATCGAGCAGAACATAGCGGCTCTCGGGTTCCGGATACGGGACGTGAAATTTCTGCTCAATAGCCATGCGCATTACGATCACTGCGGCGGCCTAGCCGAGCTAAAACGCGCTTCCAAGGCGCAGATGATCGCCAGCAAGGCGGACGCAGCGACACTCATCACCGGACACCAATTGAGTTATGGAAAAGGACAGAGTGAGACGCACTTTCCGGCAGTGCATGTTGACCGCGTAATCGAGGACAGGGGAACGGTTTCCCTCGGCGGCACTGCCCTAACTGCACATCTCACGCCTGGTCATACAAAAGGATGCACCACTTGGACCATGCCGATTTCAGACAACCGCAAGACTTATCAAGTTGTGTTTTACTGCAGCACAACGGTCGCGGGCAATCAGCTAGTCGGCAATCCGAAATACCCGGGAATCGTCGGGGATTACGAGCACAGCTTCGCGCTGCTGCGGAATTTGCCGTGCGATGTTTTTCTCGGGCCGCATCCAGATTTCTTCCACATGGCGGAAAAAATGGCAGAACATAAAGCGGGAAATCGGAACGCATTCGTGGACCCTACGGAGCTCCGGAGATTCGTGGCGGAGTCCGAAGAAGATTTCAAAGTTGAATTGGCGCGGCAGAAGGCGAATCAGTTCCAGCAGAGTCGAAAACTGAACCTGCCTAAAATGTGAATTTCATGGCTGCTTGCAGGATGCGCGGGGCGGCAGCACTTACCACGTTTCCGAACGATGAACTGCCAAGAATGGCATTGACCGATAGAGGGCCGAAGAACTGGGCGTGATTGAAGACGTTAAAGGCTTCTACCCGGAATAGCAACGCGGTAGTCTCAACAAGTGGTATTCTCTTACTCACCGCCATGTCAAAGTTCTCCGAACCTGGCCCGTAGAAGAGGCGGCGCGGGCTATTACCTGGCGTCCCCAGCGGTTGCAGGCTAAACAGAGAAGTGTTGAAGTAGCTAGCGCCGTTGCGCGGATTATGGTTTAGCTCGAGCGGCCCGTGCGCATACTCAGGCTCATCGATGCTGGCGTTGTTGATGCCATTGGGATTCGTTCCAAGTAGAGAATTATCACCGTTGTTCACCATCGTGACGGGAAAGCCGGTACTCAGGTGCGTAATGCCAGAAATCCTCCAATCCTTTGTCCAGCGATTCGCGATGTGGAAGGCGCGATCGAACGGCAGCTCGTAGTCGTAGCTGACCACGAGATTGTGCTTGATATCGAAGGAAGATGGGGCATAGCTCAGTGCCGAGTTAGTGGGATTGACTTCTTCGCCTAAGTTCGAAGAATGATCGAGCGATTTTCCAAAGGTGTAAGAGGTAAAGACTTGCAAGCGTCCGCTGGTATGGCGAAGACTAAGTTCCAGCGCATTGTAGTTGGAATTGCCGGTCGTCGATTGATCAGCATTGCTGCCGAAATTCGCGCCAAGCGGAGCACGCGTGCCGTTCACCGTCTTTCCGGACGGCGTGGTGTAGACATTTCCTTCGCCGAAAGGCCCACAGGTGACCGTACCCGGAGCCACCTGGCTCGGCTGGCTCAAGCTGAGGCAGAGAGCAGGGTTACCCGGATTGGACTCTTTTAACACTAACAAGTGATGGCCTTCGTTTCCTACATAGCTCGCGCTCAGCAGCGTATTCTGACCGATTTGCCTTTGAAGAGAAAACATGTACTGCCCGGTATAGGGAATTTTGTTGGAAGTGAGATAGGCCGGGATGCCGCTGATCGGCAGATATTGCGACCAATCGACGTTTGTGTCCGGATTCGACCTCGTCACGTTCAAAGGCGCAAGGTTAACGGGAAAAGGCTGCCCAAAATTTTGCCCGGTGGAGGCTGTAATAAACGGATTATTAAAAAGCGGGGGGGCGGGGCTCGTGTACGTCGTGCCGTATGGGGCATTTCCCGCCGCGACGGCAATCGTCAGAGCTTCTATCGCGGTGTAATACATCCCGAAACCGGCGCGTATGCTGGTTTTACCGGGACCGCCAATCAGCTTGCCGAGGAAGCTATCCGAATTTCCGTTGGGCGAGTAGACTATACCGATGCGAGGAGAGAATTCCTCCCCCGCTGGCGCTATCGTACGCTTCACGCCGGGGTCCGTCGGATACAGAATACCGGCGGGAGATCCAGGAAAGGCGATCGATTGTTGGCCGGGAGCAAATGTGGATATTTGATTGTATTTCTCGTACCACGGTTCGATTCGATCCCAGCGCATTCCGTAATTCAACGTGAGGTTCGAGCCTATACGCCAGCTGTCCTGTAGGTAAGCGCCCGCATATTTGTTGCGGCTATAGAAGAAATTCAGCTGACTCTGGTTGTACTGACTGGGGGCGCCAAGTAGAAAGTCTGCGAAATCATCTCCCGTTTCGCTGCCCGTGAATACGAAATTACCGTTGAACTGTGCAATCGGATTTGCATTCACCTGATCGTAATGAAACTCGCCCCCAAACTTCAGCGTGTGCTTTCCGATGACCCGCGAAAAGCCATCTGCCACCTGATACGTGTTGTTTACCTGTTTCAACTCATTGGTGTTAGTGCCCAATGAAAAGCTGTTCAGCACAACACTTTCGACACCTTCCACCTGCGGCGCGAGTGGAACAATGCTCTGGGCGCCTGCATCGGTCAGAAAACCTTGCGACGCCAAACTTAGTCCGACTCCTCCTTCTGGTTTGCCGAGAATGTTGTTATTGCGCATGAAGCTCAGGCTGAATTCGTTGACAGTGTTCGGACCGAAGCTTTTCGTGTCGCTCAAGTTGACAAGCTCGGCTTGGCCCACATATTGTGCGTTGAAACCGGGAACGCTGGCCCCTCCCTGTGCGACCGGGTAGGGATTGTCGAGACCATAGTTGTCGAGGAAATAATAGGCTGAAAGCATCCCAAGACGGGTATTGGCATCCACGCGTGCACTGCCTTTATTGTCGTTCAAGGTCTGGTCGTACGCAGACGTTGCAAAAGTGGCACTTCCAACGTTAGGAACTGGAATGTACTGCAGCAGGTTTTGCGAGGGAAGAGACCATACGCGCGGGGGAATTGCCGCGTTGGGAAACACGCACTGAGTCGTGTTTGAACAGCCGGATGTGTAATAGTTCTCTCCTGAAGCAACTGCATAGCCTAGCTTTTTAGTAAGCACATCAGCAAAGTACGGTCCACTCACAGTGCCCGTCAAGGACGAGGCGACATCGGAAAAGTTGCCTGCTCGATCTTGCGCCGACGGAACGGGAACCGAGCCGGTATCGATCCCTTGGCTCTGCCGCGTACCTTGGAAATCGAGGAAGAAGAATAATTTGTCGCGCCGAATCGGTCCACCAAGCGAGCCTCCGTATTGGTTTTGGTGAAATGTGCCGCGGGTAGGTGAGAAATAGTTGCGAGCGCCCAAGTCGGTGTTGCGCAAGAACTCGAAGGCATTGCCATGTACCGCGTTGCTCCCCGACTTGGTAACGACATTGATCTGGCCGCCGCTGAACTCCCCATATTCGGCATCGAAGTTACTGGTAAGAATCCGAAACTCGGCAATCGAATCGAGGTTCGGAACGATGGAAGTGCCCATGTTTACGTCCTCTTCGACGTCACTTCCATTTACGATGAAGGCGTTCGCAAATTCGCGCTGGCCGTTGATTGAAATCGTACCTGGATTCAAATCGCCGGAGGGTGAAAAAACGCTCGCGCCCACATCCTGAACTGTGTTGGCGTTGATGGAGGTTGCGGGCGCTACCCCAGGCTGCAAGGAAAGAAGATCCGTAAAACTCCGGCCGTTTAGCGGGACCGCAGTTATCTGGCGGCCCGGGATAACCTCGCCTAGTTGTGTGCTGGTGGTGTCGACATGGACGGCGCTGTCGGTCACCGTTATGCTTTCTCTCGGGTGGCCCGATTCCAAAGAAGCATCGATGAGCAAAGCGCTGTTAGCATCCACGACAATCGCATTCCGCGTGTACGAGGTGAATTGCCGAAAGGCCACGGTAATCGTATAGCGTCCAACAGGCAAGACCGGAAAGGCATACACGCCGTCGTTGCCCGTCAGCACCGTTTGCGCCACGCCTGTCGCGAGGTTTGTTGCAGTGACTCTTGCCTTTGGAATGACTGCGCCAGACGAATCACTCACTGTTCCCTCGATGCGGCCCCCAACGCTAGCCAGGAGAAGAAGCGCCCCGAACAGCAGACCCGCTGTCCGCAGAACAATGCGCTTCATCACCTTGTCCGCCGGTTCGGCGTGTAAAAATACTCGCTAAAAGTCACTCATCCACAATATACGACTTGTTCGGTCTGAGATAGAAATTGTCACCTTCCAGTCTGCTATCTGCGGCGAACGGCGAAGATAGAAACCTGAGCGGCATGGCCTATAAATGGCGGCACGTGAGAATTCGCCGCTAATGAAAGCCGGATTGTTCGGTCTCAAACCTTACTCGTAGCGTAATGCCGCCAGCGGATCGATGCGGGTAGCGCGTCGGGCGGGCATCCAGACAGCAAGCAAAGCAACCGCACTAAGCAAGACAGGAACGGTGATGAAGGTCACGGGATCGAGCGGTTTCACGCCGAAGAGAAATGCTGTAAGCAGTCGCGTGAGGCCAAAAGCTGCAGCTACTCCTATCGCAACGCCTACCAGGACAAGCCGCATCCCTTGCAGCACGACCAGGTTGCGAACAGCGGGTGCTTCGGCCCCCAGCGCCATGCGAATGCCGATCTCTTGCGTCCGCTGTGCGACCGAATAGGCCATTAGCCCGTAGATGCCGATTGCGGCGAGTAGCAAGGCTGAACATCCGAAGATAGTCAGCAGCAGCATGTTGAAATCGGCGCGCGCGGTGGATTGGGAAACGACTTCATCCATTGAACGGATATGTGCAAGCGGCATGCCACCGCTAGTCTGCCGGAGTTTGTTTTCGATGATGTTACTGAGAGTGCGAGGCGCCACGCGGGTGCGGACGATCCAGGTGATGGGGCCAATGCGCGCATTGAGGGCGGTAATTCCGTCATTGACCTGAGCGGTGGGAATGAACATGGTAGGTTGCGGATCGCGATTTAGGCCGCCGTCTCGGGTGTCCGCCACAATTCCGACAATCTGACGCGCAGGCTCCTCAAACTCAGGGCCGACGCCGTGGCCGATAATCAAGCGATCATTGAGCGGATCGCTTTTCGGCCAGAACTGGTGGGCCATGGCCTGATTGATCAGAACCACGCGAGCAGCAGCCCCGTCGTCACGTTCGTTGAAGGCGCGTCCGCGCAGAAGCGGAATCTTGTACACCTCGAAGTAACCCGGCGAAACATTCCACCAACCCGCTCCGCCGTGCGCGGGTGCGTTCTTTAGGGGCCGCCCCGCGATGATAAACGGCAGGCCGAAGCCGCCCTCGAGCGGGAGACAGCAAGTAGTTCCCGCAGCTTCCACGCCGGGAATTGCAGCGATTTGTTGCGTGCCGTTACGAACGAGTTGCGCGACACCGGCGGTCTTCTCGAAGCGCGCGCCTGTCAGAGACATCTGCAGGGTGAGCACATTGTGAGCGTTGAAGCCGGGGTTGACCGTCCGCAGCGCGAGGAACGTACGGATCAGGAGGACTGCGCCAACCAGCAGAACGAGTGCCAGGGCCATCTCGCTGATGACCAGCAGCGAGCGTGCTTTGTTCTGCCGAAAACTACTACCGGTGCGTCCACCGCTCTCTTTAAGAGTGAGCCCGAGGTCCGCCCGGGAGGCGTCGAGCGCCGGGATGAGGCCGAAGACGATGCCGACGAATAGCGCGACTCCAACGGTAAACAACAGAACATGCCAATCGAGCGTGACCGCGGAACCGTGCTCGCCGATGCGCGGGATGTCACCGGGATTAAGGGCCAGCAGCGCACGTACGCCGATAATGCCCAGGATGAGCCCGAGCGCGCCTCCAGCCAGCGAAAGAATCACGCTCTCCGTGAGAAGCTGCCGTATGATGCGGCCGCGACCGGCTCCTACCGCCGCGCGGATGGCGATCTCGCGTCTCCGGGCTGTAGCGCGGACCAGGAGTAAATTGGCTACATTCGCGCAGGCAATCAAAAGCACGAAGCTGACCGCGACCAGCAGAACCAGCAGCGACGAACGCACATCGCTGACGATGCGGTCGCGGAGGAGTTGAACCGCGAACCCTTCGTTGGGACCGGCCGCGCCATTCGGATATTTACGATGAAATTGCTCGTGCGCGAGCTTGAGCTGGGCGTTAGCCGCTTGCAGGCTAACTCCCGGCTTTAGACGGCCAGCGGCAAAGAAGTAATGGGCCTGGTCATTGCTGTTAGGATCGAACTGAAACGCGAGCCAGACGTCGGCGGGAGGATCGGTGACGAAATCAGAGCGAGTGACACCGATCACGGTATACGGATCGCCGCCGAGAAAGATACTCTTGCCGAGCAAGTGAGGATCTCCGCCATAACGCCGCTTCCAAAAGCCATAACTCAGAACGACGGTGTGTCCGCCATGCGGACTGTCTTCCGCTGACGAGAAGGTACGGCCGAGTACCGTACCAGCGCCAAACAGGCGGAAGTAATCGGCCGTTACGTGAATGCCCTTGATCTGCTCGGGGTACGCTCCGCCTGTGAGATTCAGGCCGGGTCCGCCGAAATCATAAGCCGCGACATCGTCGAAAACGTTAGTTTGCGATTTCCAGTTCATGAACTTGGGTACGGAAGCTCCGGGACCCGAACCGTTGGGGAAAGTGAGCATGAACTGCACGATGCGATCGGGATCAGGGTAAGTGAGCGGCTTGAGGAGCACCGCATTCACCACCGAGAAGATAGCGGTATTTGCGCCAATGCCGAGAGCAAGCGCAAGAATGGCTGGAATGGTGAACCCGGGGTTATGCGCGAAGAGACGAAGAGACTGCTTACAATCTTTAAGAAAAGCTTCCATAGTTCACTCCTATGTAGATTTCAGCTTAGCAGCGGCTCTGAACGATGACATCTGAGACGGGGAGAGGCCGCGATACGTTCCGCGAAACTCTTCGTGGTCAATCCCCGTGGATCTGACGCCAGCGCGTGACGAGATCCTGGCAAGCGCCGCGCCAGTTAGGAAAATGAAAATCGAAACCAGCTTCGAGCAGGCGTTGTGGAACGACCCGGCGGCTTTTGAGCACCAATTCGGCTTCCGTGCGCAGGAGAGCGGTGCCAAGCGGCAGGATCCAGGAGGGCGCGGGTAGGCCGATGTAGCTCGTGCACCAGGCACGCCGGAGGCAAGTCATGAACTTGCGGTTGGTAACGGGATAAGGAGAGGAGAGGTTCACTATGCCGGCCATTTCGTCGTTGGCAATCAGAAACTCTATTGCCCGGATGAAATCTACGTTGTGGATCCAGGAGATGTATTGGCGGCCGGAGCCGGTCGGGCCACCCAGGCCCCAGCGCACCAGGCGCAATAAGAGATCGAAAGCGCCGCCCGTATAGGGATTCATTACCATGGCAGTGCGCATGGCGACCCGGCGAGTCTTGGGTAAATTCTCCGCGAATAAAGCCCGTTCCCAAGCTATCGCAACTTCGATGCTGAAAGCCCATTGCGGAGGCACATCCGGCTCGTGTCCTCCGATTTCACCTGTGGCCTCGTCCATGGCGCGGTCGAAATTGTGACGATAGATGGTAGCGGTGCTGGCATTTAGCCACAATGACGGAGGCTCTGCGGCCTGCGCAATAGCCTTACCTAGAAGCCCAGTACTAATAGTTCGGGAAGTCAGAATTTCCCGGCGGTTCTCGGGAGTGTAACGGCAATTAACGCTGCGGCCCGCAAGGTTGATGACAACATCTGAACTCTCGAAGACTCGGGCCCAGTCACCGAGATCGTAGCCGTTCCAGATGACGGTTCGCCAATCGCTCGGCTTTGGATGACGCGCGAGTACCGTTACCTGATGGCCTTGCTCGTGAAAATGCCGCGCGAGAAGCTGCCCGAGCTGGCCGGCACCCCCGGGAATAACGATACGAAGTGGCCGCACTAACGCCATCGGGGACAATCTTGAAGTGATTGTCCCACGTCAGGTAAACGGCTTCTTTGCGCAAGAGCGCTAGTCGCGGTGATTGCGAACGGCTCTCAAATCCTGAACATCGCGTAGCAGCGCGTCACGCGCACTTGCCTGAAGTGCATTGTGCTCTAGCACGCTCTGCACGTCGTGAATAGCTTTATCCAGCTCACCTTTATCGAAATGGCCCTTCGTCAAATTACGATCAAAAGTGGACAGGTGTCCTTGCGCGTTGCGATAACGCTCCCGCTGATCGCCATTGTTATGCTCCAGTTCAGCAGAACTGCGCAGGTCGTTCTGAGTGCGATCCACTAAGCTGCGAAGATCTCCATAGCGGTCTGGATACCGGCTTCCCGCCTCTCCACTCTGATACTGATACCAGCGGTTCGGGCCAGCCGATAAAGGTGCTGCCGTCCCCACTGCCAGGCCAGCGCTGAGAAAAACAATCGCTATTGTTTGATTGAGTGACTTCATGAGTATGGCCTCCATGTGATGCCACTCTTTAAGACGTAGAGACCGAGCGTGCCATTCTCGCGAAAAGGCGGGAGGCGGCATTAATTAGGATTAAGCGTGCTGCGCCTTCTTGCCCTCGGCGAACTCTTCAATCATCTTTTCGTTGCAAGCAGGTATGTCGTCCGGCGGCTGGCCTTGATCAGCAACGACCTCCTGGTCGGTCCATTGCCCGCCGCTGCTCATGGTCCAATCTCCTTCGGTAGGTTGGACAGGTGGTGCTGGCCGGAGTTTCGTTTCTACGATGGATTAAACTCTTCTGCGATCAACCAGGAAAAGCACCAGAACAATAATCAGGAGCAAGCCCAGACCGCCGCTCGGGTAATAGCCTAAACCCCAGCCCGACGAATATCCCCAAGTCGGCAGCATTCCAAGCAGTAAGAAAAACAACACAATGATCAGAACTATGCGAAGCATCGGATTCTGTACCTCCAGAAGGACTAAGTAACACCAAGCTCGTCGCTCGACTCGAGCGGCTCTACCTCCATGACCATACCAGAGTTCAGAAGCGCATTCTTGAAGTCCTCGTCTTTGCCCTCGGCCACGTCATATTCCCAGATCTCGCTCCCGAGGCTCAGGAAGCTGTCATCTTCCTCAATGATGTCGGAAGAATGCAGAGCATCAGGTTGTGATGCGGCCGACGAATACGGAGTCTAAAACTGTCTCGTCATCTAATTGGGTATCTAGGAAGCTCGAAGGCTCGTCCGCTTTTTCGCCTTGCTGGTCGGAACGCTCTCTAAAAACCACTCTATATTTCATGTTGTTTGCCTTATCTCGCTACATGGACGAACCGCTGCCCGTTTTCGAGTGAATCGACTTGATTCTTTCAAGGTGTTCTTGCAAGACGGGTAACGTCTGGGCAGCGAAGTTTCTGATAGCCGGATCCTGGCCGCTGTGCGCCTCCCTTTGAAATTCCTTCACGTCGGCCTCATGGTCCTTCAGCATGTCTGCAACATAGGACCTATCGAAGGCAACTCCTGACAATTTCTCGAGACGGCTGTACATCGCCTCATCCTTCGCTGTCAGGTCCGATGGCAGAGTCATGTTCTCTTGCTTGGCAACGGAGGTGAGCTGGTCGTTGGCTTTCGTATGGTCGTCGATCATCTGCTGACCAAAGGCTTTCACATCCGGGGCGCTGGCTTTTTCCGCGGCCAGTTTGCCCATTCTGATTTCCGCCATGCCGCCCTGCGCTGCATGAATCGCAAAGGCCTTATCGGGCGATTTCAGCATTTGATTTGCGCCCGTATCGATGTGATCGCCAGACGCATTCTGCGCTGCCGTGGTCAGCCGCACATGATCGATTCCGAACACGATCGTCAACAATCCCAAGCCTGTCGTTAATCCCAAGCCTGACGTTGTTTTTTTCCACATCCGGGTTACTCCCGCATGTTGGACTTTTCTGTTTGAGGGTAGTTACGTCAAAAGCCGTCAGGCAATATTATTGGCGATAGCGTAACGCGTCATCTGAGCAGTTGAATGCAGAGCAAGACGCTGCATAATCGCAGCTCGATGGAATTCAGCTGTCCGAACAGAGATGTTTAGCTGGTTAGCTATATCTTTGGCGCTGCTTCCCACTGCGATTAACCGAAGTACTTCGCGTTGGCGGGCAGTCAATTCGCCCTTAGGCGCCTGTGGGGTGCTCGTTCCCTCGAGAGAAGTTGGGGGCGGCAGCAGAACCTCCCCTTCCAAAACCGCATGGATGGCTGAGATTAGTTCCTGAGCTGGCGCAACTTTTGAGAGATACGCCTTGGCGCCTACCTGAGCCGCACGGTCTACATACCTGGGTTCCGCATACATGGATAGGAACACGATCGGCAGTCCCGGATTCCGCTCAAGAACCTCACGGGCTGTAGTGAATCCATCCCCACCCGGCATATTTATGTCGAGAATGGCTGCGTCCGGCTGAAATTTCTCGACGGCTTCAATAAATGCCTGGCTGTTATCCACGGCAACGACATCGAAGTCGCCGCTCATCATGCTCCGCAGCGCGTCCAGAATTATATGATGATCGTCCGCCAGCAGGATCTTGGGGCGGCCGGTTCCGTCGGCGATAGCCGGACGGATTTCTTCTGAGTTAATTGCTAAAGCTTCAGTAGACATTGGTGCTCCCCCAAATTAGTAACACGTTCGACTCAATGATGTAGAAACCAATTGCAAAGTTACAGAAATAATACCAGAGTACTTACGCTATCTTTCCGCAAAAACAGCAGCGCCGAAAAGTGTGGACAACAATTCTTCTAAATCCAGGAAATTCGGAATAATGTAGTCGGCCCCAGCCTTGATTAACCGTTCCCGCTTCCACTCGTCCGCAACGACGCATTCGGGTTCAGAGGTCGCGAGTGCAACTGCAACTCCGCCCGCCTTTTTCACTTCTTCAATCTCTACGTATCCATCTCCGAAGACTAGGAGTTGATTCGCCGATATTGCTCCGGCTGAAGATAAGATGCGCCGAACGAGGAGCGCTTTCGAAAATGTTTTCAGATCGTCTTGAGCTCCGAAGATGCGCCCTTCAAAGTACTCAGCGATGCCGAGCAGAGCAGCTTCTTCCTTGACGTTAGCGTCATCGGTTCCGCTCGCCAGATACAGCCGAATTCCGCGCCCGGCCAACTCCTCGAGCAATCGCCTTGCGCCGGGCACGAGGTAGCGGTCCGCCGAAAAGGAGCCAGACCGCAGCGCCTCAATCCGGCCACGAATCTTAGACCAAAGCCGGTCGAGATACATTTTTTTATAAACGAGCGGCTCAAGCGGCTGGCCGCCTCGCTCGCGAATGGCGTCGGCGAGAGCCATCATCTGGTAGATTGTTTCCTTGCCGGTCAATCTCCAGACGAACTCCTCGACCACCCCCTTCAGTTGAGCTTCCGGCTCCCCCGTGTGCAGGATCCACAACTGCTCCAGGCAGAGAGGAACCATCACTTCCAGCCAACCGGACCGGATGAGCGAGAGAGTTCCGTCGAAGTCGAAAATGACTACTTTCGGCTCAGGAGCACTTGCGAGCTCCCGGATGACTTCAATCACCATTGTATTTTCGCATACTATTCCTGCGTTCCGGCGGGCTGATGTGGCGGGACTCCGGGTTGGGTTATGATACGACATTGCCGGTAATCGGGGGCCGGTTTCTAAGTATAAATGCGCGTTGCAATCATTGGAACTGGATATGTCGGTTTGACGACCGGCGTTTGCCTGGCCTTTATCGGCCATTCGGTTTGCTGCCTGGATACGGACGAATCGAAGATTGAGGGACTGAAAAGTGGCCGCATACCGATTTACGAGCCCAATCTGGAAGCTGTGCTCGAAGAGGCCGGCCCGAATCTCACCTTCACAACAAGTTATGCCGAAGCAATTCCGGGCGCGGACGTGGTTTTTATCGCCGTAGGCACTCCGCCCACGCCCTCGGGGGCTCCGAATCTCGAATATCTGTCGCAGGCGGCGCGCTCGATCGGACAGAACGCTAGCGGAAAATTCACCGTGGTCGTGAACAAGTCGACGGTGCCGATCGGTAGCGGGAACTGGGTGGGCTCTCTTTTGCGTGATGCGGCACAAAATCGCCAGGACGGAACGAGGACGGATTTCGCAGTTGCCTCCAACCCGGAGTTCCTGCGCGAAGGCACAGCCTTGCACGATAGCTTGTATCCCGATCGTATTGTGATCGGAGCGGACGAACCGAGAGCTCTCGAGACCCTTTACTCGCTTTACCGGCCGATATTGGACCAGACATTCACCGCGCCAACTTATCTCGACAGACCGGAAACGGTAGTGGCGGTGCCTTTGGTGTCGACTGATCTTGCCTCGGCCGAGCTGATCAAGTATGCGGCCAATGCCTTCCTGGCGCTCAAAATCAGCTTTATCAATGAGGTCGGTTTACTGGCTGAGCGGGTGGGAGCTAATATTTCGGAAGTCGCGCGTGGCATCGGGTTGGATTCACGGATCGGCCCGCGGTTCTTGAGCGCCGGTCTGGGTTGGGGGGGCTCCTGCTTTGGCAAGGATACGGCTGCCCTGATTGCAACGGCTGGTGAATACGGGCTGCACATGCCGATTGTCGAAGCGGCGCGCACGGTAAACTCGCGGCAACGCGACCGGGTGGTCGAGAAACTGCTTCACGAACTCAAAATTCTGAAGGGCCGAACGATCGGGCTCTTAGGCTTGGCTTTCAAGCCGAATACGGACGACCTGCGCGAAGCACCGGCTATCGAGATTGCGCAGAAACTGATCGACCGGGGAGTGCGGGTCAAGGCTCATGACCCGATTGCGTCCGAGAGATTCGAACGGGAACACGGCGGGATGGGGATTTGCTTGTGCAAGGATGCATGCGATACGGCCGAGGGGTCTGATGCCCTGGTTCTCGTTACCGAATGGAACGAATACCGCGACTTGGATTGGGAAATGCTGGCTAAGAAGATGCGGAATCCCTTCCTGCTAGACGGCCGGCATGCGCTCGATGGCGAGAAATTGACCCGGTCCGGGATGCGCTACACGACTATCAGCTAACTGGGAGTTCGGCTACTCGCGATTGGCGTCCTTATCTTTCGGCGCTGCTCCTACTTTCCGGGTGGGATTGCCCGCAGGATCTTTGAGCCAACGGGGAAGACGTCCCCGGCGGCCGACATCGGAAGCGGAGAGTCTTTCAAGTGTCAGGATGGCCTCGTCTAAACGATTTCTCTCAGCTTGCAAATCCGCGATCATCTTTTGCAAATCCATGTGCAGTTCCCCCCTCCCGCTGTAGATGCTCTGAGAGGAGGCATCAGCGACAAAAAACCCCGGCGGGTAAACCGGCCGGGGTTTTTTGCTTATTGATCGGGCGACGTCCTACTCTCCCACACACTTGCGCATGCAGTACCATTGGGGCTGAGAGGCTTAACTTCCGTGTTCGGGATGGGAACGGGTGGAACCCTCTCGCTGATATCACCCGAAAGTGATTGCCTTTCCCTACTGAAGGTATTCGGCGAAACTTGAGGTAAGGGCTTTTGAATAGTTATTGACGGCTGCCACAAATTGCGCGCTTTTCCATAGAGTAAATTTTATGGTCAAGCCGAACGAGCTATTAGTAACGGTAAGCTCAACGCATTACTGCGCTTACACATCCGTCCTATCAACGTGATCGTCTTTCACGGCTCTTCAGGGAGATCTCATCTTGGGGAAGGTTTCGTACTTATATGCATTCAGCACTTATCCTAACCAGACTTCGCTACTCAGCTGTGCCACTGGTGTGACAACTGAATCACAAGAGGTCTGTTCATCCCGGTCCTCTCGTACTAAGGACAAGCCCCCTCAAATCTCCTACGCCCACCACAGATAGGGACCGAACTGTCTCGCGACGTTCTGAACCCAGTTCACGTACCGCTTTAATGGGCGAACAGCCCAACCCTTGGGAGCTTCTACACCCCCAGGATGCGATGAACCGACATCGAGGTGCCAAACCGGAGCGTCGATATGAACTCTTGACTCCGATCAGCCTGTTATCCCCGGCGTACCTTTTATCCGTTGAGCGATGGCCCTTCCATACAGAACCACCGGATCACTAAGTCCTGGTTTCCCACCTGCTTGACTTGTAGGTCTCGCAGTCAACCTGGTTTATGCCTTTGCACTCGCCCTCTGATTTCCAAACAGAGTGAACCAAGCTTCGAGCGCCTCCGTTACAATTTAGGAGGCGACCGCCCCAGTCAAACTACCCGCCTTGCAATGTCCCTCTCCCGGATAACGGGAGTAGGTTAGAACCACAGAACGATCAGGGTGGTATCTCACCGTTGGCTCCCTCAAGCCCAAGAGCCTGAGTTCAAAGCCTCCCACCTATGCTGCGCAGACCGCACCATAGTTCATTGCAAAGGTATAGTAAAGGTGCACGGGGTCTTTCCGTCTAGTGGCGGGCATCCGGCGTCTTCACCGGAACCACAAGTTCGCCGGGCGGAGCGCGCCGACAGTCGTCAGATCGTTACGCCATTCGTGCAGGTCGGAACTTACCCGACAAGGAATTTCGCTACCTTAGGACCGTTATAGTTACGGCCGCCGTTCACCGGGGCTTCAGTTCAAAGCTTCGCCTTGCGGCTAACCTCTCCCTTTAACCTTCCGGCACCGGGCAGGCGTCAGCCCCTATACGTCGTTTTCGACTTAGCAGAGACCTGTGTTTTTGTTAAACAGTCGCCTGACGCGTTTCACTGCGGCCCACCGAAGTGGGCACCCCTTCTCCCGAAGTTACGGGGTTAATTTGCCTAGTTCCTTCGCAACTCCATCACCCGAGCGCCTTAGAATACTCATCTCGTCCACCTGTGTCGGTTTGTGGTACGGGTACGATTGCTCTCCTTAGAGGATTTTCCTGGCACACAACCCGGCGGATTTGCCATTCCGGATCTCACTGAATCCATCCTTGACCCTTCTCGCAGATGGACCTTTGTGGTGCGTCCCCCCATCGGTCTTTATCGAACAAACGTAGTCACGGAATATTAACCGTGTGTCCATCAGTTACGCCTTTCGGCCTCACCTTAGGCCCCGACTAACCCTGAGCGGATTAACCTTTCTCAGGAATCCTTAGACTTACGGCGGCCAGGGTTCTCACCTGGCTTTTCGCTACTTATGCTGGCAGAGTCACTTCCTAGCAATCCAGCCCTCCTCTCGGTAGACCTTCATTTCGCTAGGAACGCTCTCCTACCACTCCAATTGAGTCCATAACTTCGGTGACATGCTTGAGCCCCGTTGGATTGTCGGCACCGAGTCCCTCGACCAGTGAGCTATTACGCTTTCTTTAAAGGATGGCTGCTTCTAAGCCAACCTCCTGGCTGTCTGAGGAACTCGACTTCCTTTCCCACTTAGCATGTACTTGGGGACCTTAGTTGATGGTCTGGGCTCTTTCCCTTTTGACGATCCAGCTTAGCCCGGACCGTCTGACTCCCGTACTACTCGTTCTTGGCATTCGCAGTTTGGCTGAATTCGGTAACCCGGAAAGGCCCCTAGTTCAATCAGTTCTCTACCACCAAGACGGACCATACGAGGCTAGCCCTAAAGCTATTTCGGAGAGAACGAGCTATCACGGAATTTGATTAGCCTTTCACCCCTACCCTCAGCTCATCCGAGCTGTTTTCAACCAACACCGGTTCGGACCTCCATCCGCTGTTACACGGATTTCATCCTGGCCAAGGGTAGATCATCCCGCTTCGCGTCTAATCCCAGCGACTGAACGCCCTATTCAGACTCGCTTTCGCTACGGCTCGCTTTCGCTTAACCTTGCCACTGAGACTAACTAGCCAGCTCATTATTCAATAGGCACGAGGTCAGACATTGCTCCTTGCGGAGCCATAGTCCTCCCACTGCTTGTAGGCATGCGGTTTCAGGTACTATTTCACTCCCCTCACAGGGGTTCTTTTCACCTTTCCCTCACGGTACTAGTTCACTATCGGTCGCAAATGAGTATTTAGCCTTACCGGATGGTCCCGGCAGATTCCCGCAAGGTTTCCCGTGTCCCGCGGTACTTAGGAGCCACTTGAAGCTAAGATGGCATTTTCAGATACAGGGCTATCACCTTCTTTGGCCGGCCTTTCCAAGCCGTTCTCTTAACACTTTCTTATAACCTCGTTAGAATAAGCCGCGTTCGAAGAGTTGCCTCCTCGCCCACTGCTTATTCTTTGTGGTCCTGCAACCCTCCGCTCTCCTTTCGAATCGCGAAGTTTAGGCTGTTCCGAGTTCGCTCGCCACTACTATCGGAATCACAATTGTTTTCTCTTCCTAGGGGTACTGAGATGGTTCACTTCCCCCCGTTCGCTCCAGCCCGCTATGTATTCACCGGCTGGTAAGCCCATTACTGAGCTTGGGTTTCCCCATTCGGAAATCCCCGGATTATAGATTGCTTGCATCTTCCCGAGGCTTATCGCAGCTAGCCACGTCCTTCATCGCCTATTTGCGCCAAGGCATCCACACGCATGCCCTTAGTAGCTTGACCATAAAATTAACACTATGTGTTAGCCGAATCGCTGTTTTGCCAGACGAACTCGGCCAACCTGAGTATCTTCTCTCGCCCGTGCCTTCCGCCGCATCCAGCCCCTTTTTGCGAAACGAACCCAAAGCCGCTTGCTTACGCGCGCGGTTCAGATCCCTCTCTTTTAAGGAACGAACCCAACAGATCACCCGGGCGGCGCTGCTGTCACATAATTGGTGTCGCCTGAATTCGTCATTTTGAAGAAACGAACCCAAACGCTCTCGTGACAGCGTTGCAACTTGTAGTTGCCCGTCAATAACTATTCAATTTTCAAAGACCTCACTGCTAGTCGACTTTTGGCCGAACCGCAGAAGTCAGCGCTCAGAGTGTTCCGGGCGCTGACTTCTGGTTTTCGACGACAAGCGGGACTGAAGTCCCGCAGCAGGCCGACCCGGCGGAAACGCCTGCTCACTAAGAACAATGGAGAGCTGGTGGGCCTGGGTAGAGTCGAACTACCGACCTCACCCTTATCAGGGGTGCGCTCTAACCAACTGAGCTACAGGCCCGTGCTGGAAGCTGGTGGAGCTGGTCGGGATCGAACCGGCGACCTCCTGAATGCAAATCAGGCGCTCTCCCAGCTGAGCTACAGCCCCGTCATAGAAGAAGTAATCGAGGAAGAAGTAATCGAGGCCGATTGGACGCAGCCGACAATGACCAGCACTGCCGACCTGAAGCGAGTCAAACTTTTCGAGTGGAGATACCGGAGACGGTATATGGACTGGAAAGGCTGCCACTTACTGCAGATTCGTCGAAACGAACCCAACTTTCAGTAGCTCCAGCCACTTTCTCTCTTAGAAAGGAGGTGATCCAGCCGCAGGTTCTCCTACGGCTACCTTGTTACGACTTCACCCCAATCATGAATCATACCTTGGACCGCTGCCTCCCTTGCGGGTTAGCATGCAGGCTTCTAGTACAATCCACTTTCGTGATGTGACGGGCGGTGTGTACAAGGCCCGGGAACGTATTCACGGCATCGTTCTGATATGCCATTACTAGCGATTCCAGCTTCATGCAGGCGAGTTGCAGCCTGCAATCCGAACTGAGAACGGTTTTTTGCGATTGGCTCCCCCTCGCGGGTTCGCAGCGCTTTGTACCGTCCATTGTAGCACGTGTGTAGCCCTGGACATAAAGGCCATGATGACTTGACGTCATCCCCACCTTCCTCCAACTTATCGCTGGCGGTCTCCTGAGAGTGCACCCTTTAAGGGGTTAGCAACACAGGACAAGGGTTGCGCTCGTTGCGGGACTTAACCCAACATCTCACGACACGAGCTGACGACAGCCATGCAGCACCTCGACTCCAGCCCCTTGCGGGGAAGAGAATATTTCTACTCCCGGTCTGAAGCCGTTCGAGCCCAGGTAAGGTTCTTCGCGTTGCGTCGAATTAAACCACATGCTCCACCGCTTGTGCGGGCCCCCGTCAATTCCTTTGAGTTTCAGCCTTGCGACCGTACTCCCCAGGCGGCATACTTAACGCGTTAGCTCCGGCACCGACCAACTGAATGGCCGACACCAAGTATGCATCGTTTAGGGCGTGGACTACCAGGGTATCTAATCCTGTTTGCTACCCACGCTTTCGTGTCTCAGCGTCAACAATGGTCCAGAAAGCCGTCTACACCGCAGGTGTTCCTCCTGATATCTACGCATTTCACCGCTACACCAGGAATTCCGCTTTCCTCTCCCACGTTCGAGCATTCCAGTTTCCGGCGCACCCTCCCAGTTAAGCCAGGAGATTTCACACCGAACTTAGAGCACCGCCTACACACCCTTTACGCCCAGTAATTCCGAACAACGCTCGCTGCCTACGTATTACCGCGGCTGCTGGCACGTAGTTAGCCGCAGCTTCTTCTTCAGGTACCGTCATTATCGTCCCTGCCGAAAGAGCTTTACACCCCGAAGGGCTTCATCGCTCACGCGGCGTCGCTGCATCAGAGTTGCCTCCATTGTGCAAGATTCCCCACTGCTGCCTCCCGTAGGAGTCTGGCCCGTGTTTCAGTGCCAGTGTGGCCGTGTGCCCTCTCAGGCCGGCTACCGATCACCGCCTTGGTGAGCCATTACCTCACCAACTAGCTAATCGGCCGCGGGCTCCTCTTTCAGCGCATTGCTGCTTTCCCTTTGCAGGATTATGCGGTATTAGCCCCGGTTTCCCAGGGTTATTCCCCACTAAAAGGTAGATTACCCACGTGTTACTCACCCGTACGCCGCTTTACTCATGGATTGCTCCACTTTCTCGCTCGACTTGCATGTGTTAAGCGCGCCGCCAGCGTTGATTCTGAGCCGGGATCAAACTCTCGTTTGATCTTATATTTTAGAGTCGCACCCTGATCCGAAAGCATAGGCCTGCCATTACGCTCGGCCACCTTCAAACCAGGACACTGATGTTGAACCGCGCACCACGGACAGCGAACCGTCCTGTGCGCTCAACCTATTCGCTCCGGCTTTTACTCAAAAAGTCTGACGAATTACTTCATTGCGTCCAACCAGATTGTCAATGAACTGCGCAGACTACCAAACGAGTACGGACTGATCCGCAAAGTCTGATAGCTGCCGGCCTCGAAAGCCGTTTGGGTTGTGCTGCTCAGCCAAGACCTTGACCTTGAGCGGCGTTTACCCAAAAACTGTTGGGATAAACCCTTAAAATACGGTAGCTTGGGTTACTTCAGGACTGCTTGAGAACTGCTATGGAGTCCGTATCGAGCTGTTAAACTGCTGAGCTCGATTACCTATTTACTGCCCGCCGCGACTTCTCCGTCGCGCACCTTCTAACCTATCAAACTGTGCCGGCCATTGCAAGCAAAAAAAATCGATTTGGACCGGTCGCCACTTCGCTTTCGCTAAAAAACGGTGACTCGTTCAGAGTATCAGGGAGCTTATCGAGTTGCAAGCCCCTTCGCGGGTACTTTCTGTGGAAATTGGCTCCGCAGCGAGGATAAGCCCGCAATCTATCCATTTCGAGCAGCAGGCGACGGTCGGATCGAGACATGCGGCCCTCCATGGAGGTCGCCTGATCGTGGTTCGAACCATGCCGGAGAGCCAAACCCTCGGCCAAATTAACGAGACTCGGTGCTCCTCTGAAGCCAAATTTCCCGCGAATACGAGAATTCACACCGCGAACACCCACCCAGAGCGACGTGCGCGCATCCACAAGGTGAGCCCTCCAGGTACACCGTATTGCGAGGTTGCCGCATCTGCCCCGTCCCATCGAAGATTATCTTGTCGATCCGCCTTTCCACCCGTTTCTGTGCGCCGCACGTCAGGCGCATGTCCGGCGAAAAATACAGGCCTCGGTTATGCCCTTTCTTGTCCAAGGTCTTGACGATGTCCGCCATCGGTTTGACCTGGATCCATTCTCCGGGCTGAAGGTTTAGGCTTTCCACCGGCGTTGATTGGTTGCTTCCGCGCGCGTACTCACCCAGCAGCTTCTTTGGTATCTTCCCGAAAAGTCATATCCCGACGCGACGCGACATTTCGAGCGCGCTGCAGTTGCACGCGCGAATGTCGCTGAAGCATTTTCCTATTCGTTCCCACCGCGACATGGGTTTGGTCGCGTCCAACAACTCGCTCGCCTGACAAAATAAGTGGTCGGGTTACTTAAGGTCTTGAGGCGGCCTCGCAGCCGCCTGCGGCCTTCCTGATCCATGATCGCCTGCGGTTCGCTGGCTTCGACTCTACGGAGCCATGCTTCGCGCCAGAAAATCGCGCAAGCCTTCTGACACCCATCGTGCTCCGTACCGCAACAGCGCAGACCATCCAGGAGGACGACATCGTCCGTTCGAAATCCTCGCATCGTCGACGCGCCCGATCCCGAGGTACAAGTCTTAACTACACGCCTGGAAACCGGAAATCTGCTACCACAGAGCTCAACCATTTCCGGCATAAATGGCAGACAATCGAGCGCGCCGTCTAAGTCGAGGGTCTCGAGGATTTCGTCTGGAGTCCTCACCTCGACGAGATCGCCCGGGAAAAGTTTCGCGGTCGGCTGCATTTAACTCGGTGACTCCTAATCGACCATCAGTTGCGATTTACCAGCCAAACCCGTACTCCGGAGGAGTTTGTTCGATACTTTCAGGCTAAAGCCCAGCGGGCGCCACATGGACTCCCTGACAACGGCCACCTTTCGTATTCCATCCGGGACACGAAATGTGCAACGAGTACCGGCCGGGAAAAATGCGATGTCTCCTGGGCCAAGGTGGCGTTCCTCACCCCTTGTCGTTGCTCATCACAGTCTCGCCAGAGACTACGAAGAGGGTCTCGTCTTGGGTGAAATGCTACTTGAAACGCCCTGCAATGCATTCCCAGATCACAATGTTCGCGGCCCAGTCATTGCTTCGCGCCAGAGTCTTGCTCCGCGATGCGGGCTCCCCGCTCAAGACCGAACTGGGCGAGAGAGGCTGGAGACCGTCTTCGAGCTTGACGTGGCAGGAGTGACGATTACGACCGGTCCGGGCATGATATTCTCCCGATGCCTATCGACGAGACATCGTTTTAGGAGACCGCACCCGCGACACGGGCTAGCGGTCACAGTGAAAAAACTTGCGCACTTAGTGCCATTCGGGTTTTTTGATTTGTAAGGTTCGGCATTCCCAGGTTGAGTGCAAAAGTCTAGATAGGACAAACTGAGTCAATTCAGAGAAATCTGAGTCTCGGCCAGCCTTTACCCGGGAAATGATTCGGATGTGATCCCGATCCATGGGACAAAGTTGCATGCCTGCGAACTCTCAAGCCTACCCTCTCAGCCCGTCGAACGCTGCCTCTACCTCCACCACCTCCGCCTTCGCCGCGGCCGATGGCGGCAGAAACGGCAGCCGTGGCAAGCCGCCGTAGTATCCGTTCAGGTCCATCGCATAAATTTGAGCGCTGGAATCCCGTGCGGTCCGGCGATCAGGCGGGCTGCAGGTGCGACTCGCTTTTGCCAATCGCTTGCGGCTTCCCGTTCGCGCATGCGAAATGCTTCCCAAATCGTCACGCAGGCATGCGGCAACGCATTCGCAATTCCAAGGATCGCGCCCGCCGCCCCGATTTGCAAAGCGCCCCAGATGCTCGCGCCTTTGACTTGAGTTTCCAGGAATTTGTACCGGTTATTGGAGGTCTCTGTTTTTCCGTTCGTCTCGAACGGGCTTACGTGTCGGATGTTGTAGTCAAACGCGACAAAAAGCCGGCTGTTCGCCCGTAGGCGGCGTGATGCGAAACGTCGTCGGGACGTTATTCTTTGTGCGAGCATACATCCTCTAACGTAGCCCGATCCCCAGTAACAAATCCATCGAAGATCGAGGGTCCGTCAATTACCGAGCCGTCGCTCGAAGAGCTCCAGAGTGGGCGAAATGGTGCTGATGAGCACTTCACGGCGAGTCACGAGGTCAGGATATCCACAAGCGGAATGAGAGCTGCTATTCGTTCCTAAAAGCGGCCATGGATCGAACCGCGCGGCGCGGCGGACACAAGTTCCGATTCAGCTTCCTGGGGCCACTTTCAGAACGCATCGAAATTGGTCGGTATCAGCTTCCCGGCTTCCCATCGGCCTTAAACGCCGACTGAGGCTCATGACTTGGCGCCATGATCCCGAAGGACTCCAGCAATGCGCGCTTTCTCCGACGCAGAGCGCCCTCCCGGCCGCGTCAACCAGGCGAGCGAGCCCTCTGTAATCGTGGCGCCCGCGCGAATCAGCATCTCGATCATAGGAACATATTCGATATCAGGGTCACCGTTGATGGCAGACCATAGGGCTTGATCTAGAACGGTCCCGCCGTATACGTTCAGCGCTTCGAGAGGAGCGCCTCGTTCCAGAAGCAACTTGATCGTTTCGAGCTGCCCGCCTACAACGGCCCAGTGCAGGCCGGTCAATCCGGTGTTCGCCTTTGTGCCCAGATCCAGACCCTTCTTCAACAGAAGATCGACGACGCTGTTTCGACCATACTCACAAGCCCACAGGAAGCCCGATTCCATCTGCGCTTTCGTGACATTCGCTTTCAAACCACCATGTTCGTCGAAGAAGCTTTCGACCACATCGAGCCAGCCCACTCCGGCCGCTCCCTCAAGGTTCAACTTTGCGCCGCGCCGAGCGAGAAACTCGGCCGCTTCCCGGCGCCCATTGTGCAGCGCCGCAATCAACGCGTTACCAGCTCCGTTGTCTCCATCGATCGCTGCACCGTGGTCCAGCAGGGTCTCGAGCAGCCCCATTTGCACACCGGCTTGTTTCGGATGAATGCTTGTGGCCACCAGCCCGAGAGTCGTGCTTTTGCCGTATATGTACGCTAGCGCGTCTACGTCGGCGCCAGCATTCAGCAGGATTTTCGCAATTGCAACGGCATTCCTGGGAGATTTCTGGCGGTAATTCTCGAAGCCATTCGCGCCCACGTAATGAAGAAGCGTGGCACGGTGCAAGCGCGTCGATCGCGCTCGGACCAGCTCCGGGTGTTCTCGAAGCATCGACTCGAGTGTGCTCGCGTTTCCCGTCACGATTGCATCAGCGGCGAATTCGAATTTTGAGACTCTAGAACTCTCGCGAGCCAACTCTTCCACATGTTTCGCAAACTTCGGCCAACTGTCGAAGCCGTGCTCGCGAGCAATCACCAATTGAGCATCGGAAAGAGTGAAGTTGGCGCTCAGAGTTCCGGAAATGAGTAATCGACCCGCGCGAGGATGCCATTTCTCGATTCGTTGTACGGCTTGGGAATCACTTGACTTGCCAAGCTTGACGAAGTCCTTCGCCTGTTTCCTATATTGCTCCAGCCTGGGGCGAGCCGGTAAGGGCGTGAGATCTGTGGAATTCATTCACGAACTTCCTTTCTTCGTTATGCCTGGAGTCCGCCCAAATCAGGCTGAAAGAACGTTCGTATTGTCAGGTCGTATTGCTGAAGGTGGGCACGGCCCTTTCCGCAGACTGGATGCGCCCTTCGCGCTAAAGGTCACCGTACGCTTTTCCGGCCGGAAAGTCAATCGCCCGGGCTGACGGCGGCTAGACATCCGTAAAGCGCCTGGCTCGCGGGGGCAAAACCGGTTCAAGTTAAGCGTCGGCCCACTGCTGTTTCAGGTAGGGCAGGGCGCGGGCGAGCGCCGCGGCCGGTGGGCCGGTGGCTTTGGATTCAACTGTTAACCAGCCATGGAATCCAGCCCTTTTCAGGGCACCGAAACCGGGACGATAGTCGAAAGGAAGCGAGCCGGGCTCGGTACGCTCAGAGCCGTCTGCCAGGTGTACATAGCCGATCTCACGACCGAATTGCGAAAGAGTCTGGGCTATCTTCGTCTCCTCAATCTGCATGTGGTAGAAATCGCTGAGAATCTTGAACCCGGGTGCATCGACTGCTCCGATCACGGCTGCCGCCTGACTCTGCTTATTCATGAAGTGAGTTTCTTTGTGATTGCACGGTTCAAGCAAGAGCGTGATGCCGGTTTGCCGAACTGCCGGCGCAAGCTGACGAAGAGCAGCAACGAGGAGGCGCTGTTCAAATTGACGCGCATAGGGAACACCTGATTGGGCAAAGCGATTGGGACCGAACACAGGCACTTCGATCACGAAGCCGGCGCCGAGAGCGCGAGCCATCTCAAGCCGCTTACGGTCTAGTTCGATGGCTTGGGATCGCTTCTGTGCGTCCGTATCGAGCAGTGCTAATGATCCGACAATCGCGCTTACGACCGCGCCAGTGCCTTCGAGCGAGCGCTGAAGATTTTCGAGCGGTTGGTTCAGCCACTCCGGACCGAGCTCGATTCCTTCATATCCCAGCGATCGCACGAGGTCGGCGCGTTCGCGAAGACCGGTTTGCGGGAGCGGTGTTCGGACACCGAATCGCACGGCACCGGACTGAACGTTTGCAAAGGCGGCAGATGCGCTAATGAGCAGTTCACGGCGGGTCACAAAATCAGGATAGATCCAGGAGCAACATGAGGGCTCACTATTCGTCTCTAAGGGCTGCTATGGGATCGAGTTAGGCGGGGAAAAAGCTGCCGGCTAAAGTGATGGCGATCAGAAAGGCATCAGGCCAAAGCAGGTCAGTGCCTTGTGCTTCTATCTATAACTGAAAAAATGTAGAAGACAGAGGCCCAGCTAAAATTTAGCTGCCCGAGGCGGTTCTCAAATGTCGAGATCTTCCCAAATGGGCCGCAGATCCATGGTGAATGACGGACCATATTGGCTTTGCAGGGAATCGCAGTCCTTCGATTCCGTGACTTGGCCGCCAGCAGTATAAAGGCGAACGGTTCGTTTTGCGGAGTCAATCAACCATGCTTCCGAAGTGCCGTTCGCCATATACTCCAAGCACTTTTCGTGCTGCTGTTTCCAGCGATCGCTGTGCGATTTTATTTCGGTGGTGAAATCGGGCGCGAATGGCAGAAATTCTTGGCGCGCGCTTGGACAAGGCTCTGATACGCTCGCTCCTGACCCAGGAAGCGTCGGGTGACCGTTTGGCGCCGTTCGGAAGCCGGAAAGTTGTGCTGGAATCGAAGGTTATGCCAGTTCCGTCCTGCCGAGCCCAGTTATGTAGCTGTGCGTAAGCTTCACCGCTCTGATTTCCACTTTCTCCACCAGCAGGCGGCATGATAATGATTTCTCCTAGCGCCGTCTGCTCGATCCGCGCATCGGGGTTCAGCCGCCAGATCCGCTTAAAGAGGGCATCGGTGTCCGCGGAGTCGTTCGGCGTGATAGTTTGCACATCTCCCAATTCGAGCTCCGTCTTCACAGTCATTGAGTGTGCTCCTGGCAAGATCTACCTGATTTTACAGCGCGAAAACGCCGCCTCGGGAAACACGACATTTCACTTTGCTACCAACGTCGCATACACCGGATAGTGATCGGAACCCTTTATATCGCGGCGGACGGCGCCATTTTCGATCTCGACGGGTCCCTTCGCAAAGAGCCAGTCAAGCGACATCGCAATCCGGTGCGTGCGTTCGATGCGCTCCCCGAGCGCGCTATGGAACTCGGCTGCCTCGAGCTTATGAAGAAAAATCGACGGCAAGTATTTCGTATTCAAGTCGCCACCGAGCAGGATCGCGGTTCCCGGTGGGTAGTGCTTGGAATCGTTGACCATCTCGTCCAACTGGTGTTCCTGGATCGGTCCGGCGCTGCGGCTTTCGAGATGCGAATTGTAGACCACGAGCAAGTGGCCATTGAATTTTAGCTCTGTAACGAGAGCGATCCGGCTGCCGACCCGGCGCTGCATAAGCGGCACGGAGGAGGGTATCCAGCTATGCGGTTTCCAGAATCCTGACTGGCGCTCGAAGCGGAGCACACGCGATTTCAAAATCGGCAGACGAGTAAGTGTCGCCTGGCCGATGTAAGCCGGGTGACCGTGTTCCTGGCTGAGTTCCTCGAATTCGATGGCGAAGGCGCCGTTCAGTCCAAGCCGTTTAGCGAGTTCCGTCGCAACATCTCTTTCGTCCGATCGCGCTGCGTTCCAGTCAACCTCCTGAAGGAGGCACAGCTCCGTGGGATGCGCGGTCAGTCCCGCAACGATCTTGTCGAGGTCTGTGCCGTGGTCGATATTCCAGGTCACAACGCGCACCGATTTAAGGCTCGGGTCGGGCTTGGCGGTTTTGAGAGAGCGCACACGGTTGAACTCAGGCGCAAGTTCAGGCACCGCAGACGATCCACTCTGACCCTCTGCGGCAAGCAAGGCGGCTAAGGCCAGCGCCGCGATGACTAACGCTTTCACAATTGACTGGAAGCAGGCCGCAAGCCGAACGGCGTCCTGGCACTTTGGACACTGCCGGTTTGCTTCGCACGCTCATTGGGCCGCGTGGCTGCAAGCATCCCGAGGAGACAGAAATACCATCCGCAGACGCCGAAGCGGGCAAACGGATAATCGACCAGCGCATGAATGCAGAGCGCGATCAGCCCAACGCCCCAGCCCGAGCGTATGGCCGGCCTGATGCTCCAGATCAGGATGGCGAGCATGGCTGCTGAAAAGAAGATACCGCCTTCGGCCGCCCACTGCAGCCAGTCGTTGTGGGCGCGATTGACATATGTACCGTCGTCATAGCGGGCGAACATCCGGTAAACCGGCACGTAGGTGTCGAGCCCCCAACCGGCCAGCGGATGCGCCCGAATCATGGCTAGCGAAGACCTGTCGATATTCCGGCGAACGGCGAGCTGATCGTTCTGCTGCAGTTTGGCGATCAGGATTTCGAAGCCAGCCGCATAAACAAATATCACGCTCAAACCGATGGCTAAAGCGGCGCCCAAGAGAAGCGTCTTATTGCGATTGCGGCCATAGGCAAGAGCAATCACCGCCAGCAGTTCGATCAACACCAGCACGGTTCCGGCGCGTGAGCCTGATGCGACCACCGCACCAATCTGCACAGCAGCGCAGAGCAGGTAAGCGACTTCAGGCTTGCGGCTGGCGATCCCCTTCCAGAGCGTTACAGGAAGCAGCAGTTCGACGAATTGGGCGAAATTGTTCCAATACGCGAACGGCCCGAAGATCGAATGGTAGCGGCTCGGGATCAGCCAGAAGTATTTGCTGGTCTGCGAGGCTTGCTCGAGCAAATCGAGCAGGCAAACAGCAGTTCCAAAAAGAATGAATAGCCAGCGGAACTGGCTGGCTTGCCGGGGCAGGCGAAACAGTTGCGTAGCGAGACACGTGATGGCGGCGGCAGTGAACCAGAACAGCACGCCCGGCCAGCCGTAAGAAAGTATCTTTTGCGGAAAGAATAGGGTCTGCAGCAGGCCGTAAACTGTCATTGCCAGAAGGCAAACTGTCGGCATGCCGAGAGAGATCGGACGGTGCACGGGCCAGCCCAAAAAAGCGGCTGCCAGCAGTAGGATCAGGCCGGAGAGAATGCGCGGAGCGATATCGCCCCCGTCCCAGGTCGATAAAGTAAACGCACACAGCAGGCCGAACAGCGCGAATTGCGTAGCTTTGCTAGAAGCCAGGCCATCACCGGGCATTTGCTGCGGTTTGGCTTGCGCCGGTATAGCTCACTCGCCAGATTGATTTCGAACCGTCATCGGTCACCAGCAGCGAACCGTCGGGCGCCACCGCCACGCCTACCGGACGCCCCCATACCTGGCCGTCCGCGGTCACGAAGCCAGTCAGGAAGTCTTCATACTCGCCATTGGCGTGGCCGTTTTCAAGCGGCACCCGAATCACTTCGTAGCCGGCGCGGTCCGCCCTGTTCCATGAGCCGTGCTCGCCGGCAAAAATGTCGCCCCAATACGCCTTTGGAAATTGCTTGCCCTCGTAGAACACCATCTCAAGCGAAGCATTATGGGGCTGCAGTAGCACATCGGGAACAATCACCTTGCCGGCCAATTCGGGATGCTTGCCGGGCAGGCGCGGGTCCTGATGGTTGCCCATGTAATACCAAGGCCAGCCATAAAAACCGTCTTCCTTCACGGAGGTGATGTAATCGGGAACCAGGTTGTCGCCCAGCATGTCGCGCTCATTTACCGAACACCAGAGCTGGCCGGTCAGAGGATTGATGGCGATTCCCACTGGATTGCGAATGCCCGCCGCGTAGATTTTGACGAACTTGCCTTCAGGCGTGTATTCCAGAATATTGGCGCGCCGAACCTCTTTAGGATGCGTGTCCGGGTCGTCGATATTGGAACCGGACCCGACCGCAACGAACATTTTACTGCCGTCGGGCGAGAAGGCCAGGTCGCGCGTAGAATGGCCGCCCGTTGGAAGCGTCGGAATAATCGTCTGCGAAGGGCCGGTCGCCTTCAGGTCGCCGTTGTGATATGGAAAGCGCACCACTGAGGCCGTGTTACCGACATAGACCCATTGCGGGTTGTCTCCCGGAGGATAAAAGGCGATGCCGAAGTCGTTTTTGACACCTGTCGCGAAGGTCGATCGCTGCGCAGGTTCCCCGTCTTTCGTGATGCCGCGATATACCTCGAGTGTGCCACCGTCGGTTTCCGCGACAAACATGTCTCCATTGGGCGCGCTGCGGATTTCGCGTGGATCTTTCAACTGATCCGCGTACAGCTCGACTTTGAATCCGGCGGGCGCCTGCGGCCATGCATTCGCGGGACGCGCAACAACCTTTGCGTTATTTGAGGCCCCCTTGGTGGCATAAGGCTGAGGAAGGTCCGCCACGGTTATTTTGCGAATCACCCCCGGCTTTTCTCCTTCATAGCCGTGGAAAGCAGCTTTACCGGTGATTACGTCTTTTACATCCGATTCGTCTGGAGCCGCCTTCGCGGCAGTCCAGACAACAGTTGCTCCGAGAAGAGTTAGGGAAAAAATAAAAACGCGCCGCATGGAGCTATTGTTTCAGAACGGGCAGCAAGGTCCGTTCACGCAGCCCTATTTCACTAACTCCGCCGATCTCGAGATCAAGCATTCGATTCGGCTCACGATTGCGCGTCATATCCACTTTTAGAAAGTTTGTGGTGAGGGCGCTGCCTGGCTCCTCTAAGGTGACAGCGGACAGCGCCTTCCCAATCATGCGCCGGCGGAAACCCAGATTCTTGCGGGCGGATAGTTCACGTAGCACGCGGGTACGCTCGTGCCGGATATGCATCGGAACTGCACCGCTTTGCTCGGCCGCCAATGTGCCGGGGCGTTCGGAGTAGGTGAAAACATGCAGATAAGTGAAGGGCTGCTTCTCGATAAAGCGCACGGTCTCGTTGAATTCGTCCTCGGTTTCGCCGGGAAAGCCGGTCATCACATCCGCCCCGATCGCCGCATCGGGCATGAGCGCGTGCGCCAGCTCGAGCCGGCTCGCGTAATGGCGGGTGCGGTACTTGCGATACATGCGCTTCAACACAGCGTCGGATCCCGATTGCAAAGGCAAGTGAATATGCCTGGCAATGCGCTCCTCACCTGCTATGAGTTCCAGCAGTTCCGCCGACCAGTCCATCGGCTCGACGGAACTGATGCGCAAGCGGCGCAGTGCCGTTTCGTTCAACAGGGCTCGCAAAAGATGCGGGAAACGCATACCGCCCGGCAGATCGCGCCCCCAGCGGCCAAGATTAATCCCGCTCAAAACTACTTCGCAGTAATGCTGAGCCAGATTGGCCACCTGCTCGATCACGCTCGATAGTGTCGCACTGCGGCTCGGGCCACGGACGCTCGGAATGATACAGAAGGAGCACCGATTGCTGCAGCCATCCTGCACCTTCAAATTGGGGCGCGTCCGGTCAGGGCGAATGCCGCGTACCGGGGTCGCTTGAAACGCGCTTTCCTGCACGATATCGGATGAAAATATCTGTCCGTGATACTGCTCGGTACTCCGTGTGCTCAGCGAAACGAGTCCGGCGATCTGCGTTTTGTGGCTGTTCCCGACCACCCAGCGAACATTCTCAAACTGCGCCAGCTCTTCGGGTGCTCGCTGCGCGTAACAGCCTGTCACCAGGATCTGTGCTTCGGGATGATCGCGCTGCAGACCTCGTAGCATGCGCCGAGTATCGACATCCGCGCTATGCGTCACGGTGCAGGTATTGAGGACAATCAGATCAGCCGCCCCGGCTTCCCGGACCGCAACAAATCCTTCGTCTTCTAATGATGCTTTGATGGCCGCGCCATCCGCCTGCGACGCCCGGCAACCAAAACTCTGTACAAAAGCGCGCTTCAAGTCGGGACTCTTCTTTACAGTGTAAGCGGCTGAAAGGTGCTACGGCCACTTCATCCGCTTCTCGTATTCGCGCGTGTGCCGCGATTCCAGGCTCACTTCCCGCCGCGCGATGGACATCTGCTTGATGTTTGTCTTTGCCTGCAATGGATCGCCATCGGTCAGGAGGAAGTCCGCACTTTTTCCCTTCTCGATAGAGCCAAGCCGATCGCCCGCGCCCAGAATTTCCGCGCTATTGATCGTTAGCGCCTTTAGCGCTTCCTCTTCAGGCAGGCCGAAAGCCGCCGCCTGCGCCGCCTTCAACGGCACATTGCCCCGCAAGCCTTAAAGATGAAATCGGAAGCGCACCTCACCATAAATCTGGCGCGGATTAACATAATGCGTTCCTCCGAATGTGTTGCTGTCGTCAAGAAGGTAGCGGGCATTCCCAATATTCACTGCATTGATGGAAGCGGACCAGTTTTCGCCAAATCGCTTGCCGATCGAAAGGTCGAACGTTGAATGCGGCGGAAGGTGACCAGGTCCGTTGCCATTGAGGAAACCGGAGCCGAAGTTATACACCGGTGTTGCCCAAAACTGCCATGGCAAGCGCAAAGAGAGTACGGTCGAGAGCGTGTTGCGCTGATCGTGGTCGAGGAGAAAAGTTCCGAAAGGCGAACTCTCGAGCAGCCCTCCGGTAATCGGCCCAACGCCTTCCGCCAGCTGATTGGAATAGGCAATGCGAAGCACAGCGACTCTATGTATAGTCGGCGTTTGTACGGTCACTTCGGTCCCTGTGATTCGCGCACCGAGATCGGTTAACGGGACAAAGATACCGGAGTTACCCACAACATCGTGATCGAGGAAATTTCGAGCGCTGGTGTGGAAATTTTCGATGTCCAGCGACCAGCCCCGATACGGGATCGTCAGACCGAAGTCATGCTGGATGTCGCGCTCGCCCGCCAGCGGAATAAACCCGAAGCCCTGTTCTAAAGCGAAGTCAAGCAGCGGCCCCGAGAGACTGTTGAGGGGAGGCGGCTGATAGTAATACGCATAGTACCCGCGCACGATCCAATGGAGCCGCGGAATTCGTATCGCTGCTCCGAGCCTCGGGTCGGCAGCATCTTCATTCACCAAACCGGTGTAGTGAGTTAGGCGAAGCCCAAGGTCGAGCGTCAACCAGGATAACGCTTTATATTGATCCTCCAGAAACAGAACGTTCGAATTAGCCCAGTGCTGCTCCCGTTGTGAGAGCGTTCCGCCTCCCGGATTTGCCGTCAAGCCGAAGAAGGCGTTATCGCGCTGCCCCCACACTTCAATCCCGGCTCGAGCATTGTGTTTCTTCTTCTGCGCTTGAATCAGTGCGCGAAGTCCAAGATAATTCGACCTGTCGTTATCGTCCAACACGAAAGCCGTATCCGCGGGCCCGCCTTGATAATGCGCGCTGTTGTAATTTAAGTACGGCGTCACCGAAAAGAGCAGCCCTTCTGAAAGCGTGTGAGTCCAGTTGAAGCCGATCAAATACTCGCGTTCGAGATCCAGGTCGCGAATGCCGGCCGCCTGATCTTCCGGCGCATTGGGGATCTGGTAGTGATCTCCCCGGAGCGAAACGGTCCATCGAAGCTGGTCCTTTCCGGTGGGATTGTAAAGCAGGGAAGCGAAGCCGCCGAGGCCGACTTCCTGATCGTGAATCACTGCCGACGTCGGGTTAAGAAGCCCTAGCTCGGACCGGTTCCCATCCACGCTGGCGTAATATGCGAGGCGTTCGGTGTGGCCGCTGTAATTGAACTGATCGTCGGTCGCATAGAAATTGCCAAACGAAGTGATCAGTTCGGCTTGATTGTCGCTATTGAATCCTGAAGGCGTGAGGACGTTGAAGAAGCCGTAAGTCCGGTCGCCGTATTCGCTCGAAAAGCCGCCGCGCTCGGTCTCGAGCTCATCCACATTCTTCGGGTTAATTAGTGGCGCAACGTTAGCTGCGATGTTGGTATTGACGACGGGTATTCCATCGATAAACCAGTTCACCTGATGACCGCCGCGCATGTGGAGCATGTCGTGCACCATGTAGGCGCCCGGCACAAAATCCGTGACCATTTTTAGACTGTTCGTCTGATCGGCGCCGGGGGTCTGCGCAATCTCTTTCGCTGAAGTCTGAGTCTGGAGCGTCGAGACTTGCGTATCCAGGCGGCTGGCCGAAACCTCGACCGACTGGCTGAGCTGGGCAAGCTCCAACTGGAAGTGAAGTACAGGATTCTTTTCGGCTATCGTGATCTGCTGCTTCTGGTCGCGAAAGCTTTTTGCTTCAATTGCAACTTCACACGCACCCGCTGGCATTCCTGCAAACACAAAGGATCCGTCGCTATCGGACGCGGTCTCTCTTGATATTCCCGTGAGGGCGCAGCTCAAGCGCACTTGAGCCCCTTCCACAGGATGATGCTGCGGATCATGCACGATGCCCTTCACTGTCCTGAATTCCTGCGCCTGCGCGACAGCGCAACAAGCTACGCAAAGGGCCAGACAGACCTGGGCCTTCCTATTCATTTGAATCTCTCCTTACGCTTTTCGAAAGAAAGAAATTAATTAGGCGAGAAGAGAAGGTGGTCCGCGCTTTTGAGAGGAGCAGCTGAAAGAATGATGGAGACGTGATTGAGATTGCTGCCGCGCTGCATTTTGAGCCAGTAAAATTTCCGCGGTTGGATTCACTGAGCGCGGCAAAAATGCCTCCACCTGCGGCGTGGGGACTAGGGCAAGCGGGCAGCAAGGGCACTTTTCGCTGACCGAACCAAGAGTATTTTCGCCAGACTGCCGCATCGCGCACTGATGTTTGCCGTCCCGGCGGCAGCAGGCTGGCACGTTGGTCTGCTGCGCGGCCAAAACGGCCGGCGCACCCAGCATGAAGCTGAGATTGCACAACAGCAGGATGGCCAGCAGTCGCTGCATTCGCTCTATTGTAACGTTCACGCGTTGGGGCGAACTTCTTCCTTGACAGGCCCCGCGATCAGTGCTATTTTTACAGCATAATGCTAGCTCCGCAGCATAAGCTCAGCCGCCGCGAGCGGCAGATCATGGACGTGCTTTACCGGCACGGACGCGCTACAGTGGCGGAAATTCTGGAGCAGATTCCTGATCCGCCCGGCTACTCCGCCGTCCGCGCCATGCTGCGCGTGTTAGAGGAGAAAAAGCACATCCGGCACGAGGAAAAAGATCTTCGCTACGTCTATTTGCCGGTTATTCCGCGGGAAAAGGCCCGGCGCTCGGCGGTAGCGCATCTGCTCGACACGTTTTTCGATGGCTCGACCGAGCAGGCAGTAGCCACTTTGCTTAACATTTCCGCGCGCGATCTGACACCCGAAGATTTCGACCGTCTGGCATTGCTCATTGAACAGGCGCGCAAGGATGGACGTTGATGTATTGGTCATTCTGGCTGCAACTGCTGGTCCGTTCCGCTCTCATTTTGCTCGCGGGCGAGGGGCTTCGAAGACTAAACAAAAGGAGAAAGCCGGCATTCCGGCACGGCCTGCTGCTCGCGGCGTTCATGTGTTTGGCAATGCTCCCAGTTTTCTCGATCCTTCTCCCCGAAATTACTTTTCCAACGTGGCCAGCCTCGAATGCTCACTCGACTGTGACGATAGAGAGAGTTTCATTTGCAGCGCGGCAGCAAGCGCCAGTGCAGTCTCTGAATTGGCCTCTGCTGATTTGGTTTGTTGGCGCGGCGATTGCTTCAATTCCGATTCTTGCGGGGATTTTTTCCGCCTGGCAATTGGCGCGGCGCGCCACACTGCTTCGTGATGAGGGGTGGCAAAAGTTAATTCGCGAACTCTGCTCGTACTCGCGCGTTTCCCGCAAGCTGGAAGTTTTGATATCCCGCGAGTCGCTTGTGCCGCTTACCTGCGGGATTCTGCGCCCCCGGATCTTGCTTCCTCCAGCCGCACTCGAGTGGGATACAGCAAGGCGGCGTGCCGTGCTACTGCATGAGCTGGCGCATGTGCGGCGTTGGGATGTGGCCGCGCAACTCTCGGTGCATCTCGTCGCAGCGCTCTGGTGGTTCCAGCCGCTTGTCTGGCTATTGCGCCGCAGCGTTCGAGAAGAAAGCGAATTCGCCTGCGATGCCGCGGCTCTGGCGTTTGGAATTCGCCCCTCGCAGTACGCCTCGGAGCTCCTGGCGATCGCAAAAACCGCAGGAACAGAGCTTAGGTTGTCCAGCTTCGGGATCAGCATGGCTCGGCGCGGCGATCTCGAATCGCGGCTCCGCTCTGTTCTAAATCCGCCCTCCGCACCGCTGTCGCAAGCACGCCTCTGGACAACCGCGCTATTTCTCGCCGCCGTAACTTTCGCCGCTTCGGCTGTCACGGCGGGTCCAACCAATTTCTCCCACGAACCAGGAGGTTCAACCATGAAACGTTCAGTCTTTACGGGCTTGCTGGCTTCGGTAGGCCTTTCCGCTGCCAGCATCAGCGGCTCGATTTCCGATCCCAACGGCGCCGCTATCCCCGACGCCAAAGTTCTTCTCACCAACCCCGATACGGGCGCAAAACAGGAGGCTGTGTCAGGTCCGGACGGTAAATTCACTCTGGAATACGCTCCGGCCGGCGACTATATTTTTGCTGTTGAAAAGCCCGGCTACAGCTCCATTTTCCGAGTCTTCGACCTGAAGGAGGAATCCACCATCGATCGTAGCTTCACCCTCGCTGCGGGTGAGACTCCCCGCGAAACGAACGCCATTCCTACCGGGGCCGATACCGGCGCGATGCGCGTGCGCATCGGCGGCCAAGTGGCGCAATCCAACCTGATCAGAAAAGTGCAGCCGCTTTATCCTGTGCCCGCTAAAGCCGCCGGTGTTCAGGGTACCGTCGAAATCGAAGCCGACATCTCGAAAGAAGGCGTCCCGGTCGAACTCCGAGTAGTTTCCTCGCCGAGCGACGATCTTTCGCAAGCTTCTCTTGAAGCGGTACGCCAGTGGCGCTACCGGCCTACTCTCTTGAACGGCAATCCGGTCGAAATCGTCACAGACGTCATCGTCAACTTCACCCTTACGAAGTAGCGCAGCGACAAGGATCCAATCATCCCGCCATGCACATGTCATCGAATTGACATGTGCACCAAAACGTACACTCGTACTATCGCCGGGTACCAAACGGGTGTTTAATTCCTATGGTCCCCGTCAGGGGCGTTGCATTAAGTCATTGATTCTGAAAAGGAATCGGGGACATTTCTGGTTGGACTCTCGAATGCCTTATGCTCCGGCATGTCAGCATTAGCAAATGGAATGGCTGAGTTTGAAACTCCCCCTTACGGAGCCAAGGCGGCCGAAATGGAGAATAGATGCTCCCGCGCCGTGCCGTCGCGCAATACCTCAGCAACTTCGGTGGCTCTCGAAAGCGAGCGGGCAAGCCGCAGCGAGAACGATTTAGTGGCGTTGGCGCAACAGGGCAATGCGGAAGCTTTCGGAGAGCTGGTGCAGCGGCACTTGCCAGTCTGCATGAAAAGAGCATTACGAGTGCTCCGGGATCGCAACGATGCAGAAGACGAAGTACAGAACGCCTGCTGGAAGGCGTTCCGGGCGGTGGACCAGTATCGCTTCGACGGAACGTTTGCTGCCTGGCTGTGCCGAATCGTACACAACGAGTGCCTGATGCGCATCCGCGAAGCACGCCAGGCCAAGTTCGTCCACCTGGACGCCAGCACAGAATCAAAGGGCCGGGTCGAACTCGTCGATCAAATGCTCGGTCCCGAGGATGAGTTCGGCAACGGGCAGGTTAGAAGCCTGCTGCATGCCGAGATAGCACGGATCCCGCCACTCATGCGCAACGCAGTGAAACTGCGCGATGTGGAGGGATTGTCCATACCCGAGGTTGCAGCGCGTTTGGGCCTAAGCGTGCCCGCAACCAAATCCCGCCTCCTGCGAGCCAGAAAAGAAATGCGCAATCGCCTCGCAAAGTATTGTGGCCAGAGAGGCCAGGGCACACTAACCGCCAAGGCGAGGTATGAGCGAGCCGAGTTCAACTACGTGAGTTAATCGTTCTCGCTTGATAAAGCCGCGAGCCGATTCAGGAAATGCCATGACGCGGTAGAAGTAGTATCCTGTTCATACGGACTTTTACCGGCTCGTACTTCACCAGAATAGACACCAACTCGCGCTGCAAAACCGCGCGTTCCAGGTCGCGTTAGGGAACCCGGCGAAACCGGTTCAGCTCGCGATCCGAAAAGGATTGAGGGTTGACCCATGAAAATCACAGTAGACGAGAGCCGACGCCGTATCCGAACTCCCGTCCAGGAGTTGAGCGGGACTGGGCCCGAGAGGGTACGCCCTCCAAGAACCATCGAAAACCAGATCGCACTCTTAACAGGGAAATTGCTCGCTGCAGAGCGGGCGTTGACGCAGAAAAGCCTCGAGCTCGAGAAGCTCAAGGACAGCAATTTCAAAAGGCTGGGGATGGCCGTGCACTGCCTGCGGAATCCGACTAGCGGGATTCTCTCGGCCACAGAATATCTCATCGAAGACACTGCCCTGCTCTTAGGGCCTGAACACGCAGTCGTGCTTGAATCGCTGCATGCATCCAGCGCCTTCTTGCTGCAGGCGATCGATAACGTCTTGAACGTATCCAGCATGGAATGCGGAAAACTCCGGCTGGACTTGCGGCCCACCGATCTCATATTGCTTGTTAAGCGGGCTCTGTCCTTAAATGAGCTGTCATCCGCCCGCAGAGCGGTTCGGATATTCGTATCCTCGAAGTGCGAAACCCTAATACTCAGGGCCGATCCGCTCAAAATAACTCAGGTCATAGATAACCTGCTGAGCAATGCTATAAAGTTCTCCAATCGCGGCAGCAGCGTAGAGATTGAAATTGAAGTTCAATCCAAGCGAGTTTGCCTTTCGGTCCGCGATGAAGGGTTGGGGATTTCAGTGGAGAGGCTCGGCAAAATATTTGAGCCCTTCGAGAGTGCCGAACCGGACTGGGCATCAAACAAGGGTGGCATGGGTCTCGGATTGACGGTTTCAAAGCGCATCATCGAGGCACACGATGGGCACATCAGTGTAGAGAGTAGTCCGGGCAATGGGTCGAAGTTCACAGTTGTTCTACCGATCCGGCCAACACCAAGGCGGATCTAGCCTCATCTCTCGGCAGTGCTTTCTCAAGAGTGATTCCTGTGATAGTACCGATCCTACTTCTTCTGCTCTCTCTTTCCTCGGGACAGCAGGCGGCCCCAGAATCGGCTCCTATTGCGGCGCCTGTGATCTTCGACGGAGTAACTCTGTTTCAGGTTCGCTCCGCATATGCGGATCCTAGTCTTGAGATCCGCGCAGAGAAAATCGCCGAGAGACTTCACCAAGTCGCCAAAAATCGCAGCATCCCGGTGAGCGGGATATACGAAGCTGACATTCCGGGAAGAGGAACCATTCTCCTGGCTCGCAACACGGTGCTCCTGACCATAACGGACGAAGATGCGCTTGCGGAACACAAATCCAGGACTCAGATGGCCGCCGATTTCGTTGCGCGCATCCGTAAGGCCATTACGCAATACCGGGATGAGCGGACGTGGCCAAACCGTCTAAAGAATGCTGGACGCGCTGCCCTCGTTACATTGGTGCTCGTTCTTTTGCTCAAGCTCGTGCGCCGGGCTCATCGAGCTGGCCGCGCTCGCATCCTGGCGTGGAAGGCCGGATTGCCGGATGACTCTTCACTCTTCCCGCGCCGGCGTGTCAGTGAGTTGCTTGCCGCCCTCGAGACGGCGCTGCATTGGATAGTCATTCTTGGTCTGTTCCAGGGCTATTTATATACAGTCCTCCGCTTTTTCCCGGGCACCCGTGGCGCGGACCGCCGTTTTTACGGCTGGCTGCTCTCTCCTCTTGCCCCGATCTGGGCTGGATTCGTGGCATATCTGCCGGACCTGCGCGTCATAGCCGTAATCGTGATCGTGACGCGCTATGCCAATAAACTGAACAGCTTTATTTTCAAGGGCATTCGTGACGGGAAAATTTCGATTTCCGGATTTTACCCCGAGTGGGCCGAGCCTACATCGAGCCTCCTGCGAGTCATCATTGTGGTCTTAGGAGCAGTCGTTATTTTTCCCTATTTGCCGGGCGCCAATCTCCAGCCTTTCAGGGCATCTCGATTTTCATGGGAGTTCTCATCTCCTTTGGATCCAGTTCCGCGGTGGCGAGCGGTATCGCCGGCATAATCCTCACCTACATGCGGCCGTTCCGTGTGGGAGATTGGGTCCAGATCGCGGAAGCGCAAGGAGAGGTGACGGAAAAGGACCTGCTTGTGACGCGCATCCGCACCATTAAAAATGTCATCATAACTGTTCCGAATTCCAGTATTCTTAACGCTCAGATCCTTAACTTCAGCACTTCAGCCGAAAAGAACGACCTTATACTGCATACCTCCGTCACCATCGGCTACGATGCCGCGTGGAGGCAGGTCCATTCTTTGTTGATTAAGGCCGCCTTGAACACCGAAAATGTTCTTCGCAGCCCTGAGCCATTTGTCTTGCAAACGGAGCTGGACGATTTCTTCGTTACTTACCAACTCAACGCGTATATAGCCGAACCGAAAAAGATGATGAACATTCGGACTGAACTCCACCAGAACATTCAGGACACCTTCAACGAGGCAGGCGTCGAGATCATGTCTCCTCACTATGCGTCAGTGCGTGACGGCAATGCGACCGCCATACCGGACAACTATTTTCCCGAAGGGCGCAAACCAAAACCGTTCCACGTTTCCCTTCGCCAGGACGGTCCAAAAGGCTCAGTCGAGTTCGACAGGAAGGCTGGCCAGGATGATGGGTACAGACCCGCCGGGCTTCAGCAGGGGATCCATGCCCAGAGGGATCCGAAGTTGGGGGAGGCGCGAAAATAGCGGCAGCTTCGTCGCCAGTAGGCTGTGTGGAGAACGGAGAACCGAATCTCACAGCAGTCCCAGGAGCCGCGGGTGAATATGAGGAACCTTGGCGACTTTGCTCTACACTGCTCCGGTTTTGCACGAGTCAGGCCGTTTTGCTCCGCCGGGCACGCTGGCCTAAACAAAAAGGAGCGGCTACTCCTGCCCAACAACTCCAAGCAGAATAGTTCGGTCATGCACAGGACATCTTGCGCAAGCCTGATATTTGCTATGCCAGTTTTTTCGGCGCTGCGGAGCCGCGGCAGAACCGTCTTAAGCGAGCCCGAATGAAAATTATTGGTGATCCGGATGCCTCCCGGGAACACCCAATCCCTGACGGTCTTCGGTGGAAGCTTCCAACTTCTCTGCTGGATCATCGAAGGACCTCACAATCGCAGATGGCATCTCTGGCGAGGCTTTACAGCTTTTTTGAGACGCTCTCCTGCTGCTTTACGCGGAAAATAATCTGTTCCTCGGTGTGTCCCTTTTTCGGCATGTTGCACTTCCTCGTTCGATTCGGAGATCGTCAACCGCCTACGATATCTCCAGTTCCTGCTGGCGCAGTTTTTGGGCTGGGCTTTGGGTCAAGACCGGATACCGTTCGAAAATCTGCTAACATCTGAGAGGCTAATGCGGCACATTACCTGGATGCACTGCTCAAAGACCTGAGTGTAACGATCTGCCGCCAAAGGGAATGTGTTCTTTAGATAGGAGATGGATATGCGTCGCTTTTTCACGGCTGTGTTCTTGGCGGGCGGAGTCGCCCTTTTACCTACACTATCGTTCGCTCAAAAAGTCCAGGTTGACTACTCCCATGGGGAGGATTTCTCCAAATACAAGACGTACACCTGGGTAAAGGAACCTAATGTTGAGTCGCCGAATCAACTGGTAGAGCAGCGGATTGTTTCGAGTGTCGATGAGGTTTTGGCGAAGAAGGGACTCAAACGAGTGGATAGCGGTGGTGACTTGGATGTTGCTTATCAGAGTTCCGTCACCCAAAAAACACAGTTAACCACAATGTCCAACCAGATGGGCGGGGGCGGGGGCTGGGGGCCAGGTCCCGGATGGGGTCGGGGATGGGGCGGCGGCATGAGCTCGGGAATGTCAACCACAACATCTAGTTCTATTCCGGTTGGTACTCTTGTGATCGATTTGCTGGACCCGAACGCGAAACTACTTGTATTCCGCGGCATTGCTACTGATACGCTTAGTTCAAAACCTGAGGCGAATACTACCAAAATAGGCAAAGCCGTCAATAAGATTTTCGAGAAGTACCCACCAAAGGAGAAGGCTTAGGGCTTTGCTGCAACTTTTTCGTCTTCGAATCAACTGTAATAGGCTGATGGCGCACTCAGCTAACTCTTGGGTGCCGAGAGGTTCCTAAAAATGACTTGTGGAAAACCAGGCGAATTGCAGAGTGTGATTGTGTTCCACGATGAGACCGTTGCGCTGCGGGATGTACTGGTCCAGGTAGCCAAACTCCAGACGGTTTGATGGGGTGAGCTTGCACGTTAAGGCTCCGTAAGCGCGATTCTGGTCAAAAGACTGGGGTCCCCGATTTGCACCAAATTGGACGAATACTTCGTCGTACAAGGCAATGCCTAAGCGCCGCTGGCCCTTCGTTCTTATTGGAAGCGGGATATCTCCGCGCAGCATGTAGCGGAACCGGTTGCGCGTTTGCCAACCTTCCACTTCGGCGTCCGCTGCGGGTACCGTTCCGACCAGCCTCTGCTCCAGCCGGAGGCGATGTTGGATGGTGACCGGACTGACTTTGTGTTTTATCAATGCCTGCTCGTAGAAACGATGCTCGGGAAAGGCGGCTTTGACAGGATAGTCGCCGTAAGGCCAGGAACGAACATAGGCGTAACCAGCGGTGAACATGACGTTTGAATTGAGCTGAAAGTTTACACCTATCCTGAGCAAGAGCTGTTGCCACGTAAGAACGGTGTCGGCGCGCCGAATCTGACCTTCCAGATGGATGCCCCATTTGTCGCTGATTGGGTGATCACCAAAATACATGAACCAGGCGTGAGCGTTCGTATCTTGAATAGTCTGAGCGCCAGCTAAAGGCACAAAAATTGCGGCGAGCACCCATGAGAAGGGCCTGTACAGCGCTGACACCATTATTGTTAATGCAGTTGTATTCTCGTTTTGCACCCGATTGGCCCTTCTGCCCACCTCCTGGAGAATGCCGTTAATTCCCTCTCCAATGGGCAGGACCAACTGATCACGAACCCGCAGCAGAAGCAACTGGTCTTCCGTGGCATCGCGACCGACACGCTAAGCGATAAGCCCGAAAAGAACACTCAGAAGATACAAAAGGCGGTGGCAAAGATTTTTGAGAAATATCCGCCGAAAGGGTTCGTAAGAACAGTCTCACAAAGATAGCGGGGTTAATGCGACACAAATTTCAGTGTGGTCTGCCAACAGATGCTGTCTAGCTCCACGCTTCCGGCGATGCGCCAGAAAGTCTACGGTCCAGATAAAGAGCTGCGCTCACTAACGCAAGATGTGTGAGCGCCTGAGGAAAATTGCCAAGTTGGTGCCCGTCGCGCCCGATCTGTTCCGAGAACAATCCAAGATGGTTAGCGTGGCACAGCAATTTGTCGAAGTAGTGCCTGGCTTTTTCCAGCTGATTCGATCTGGCGAGGCACTCCACAAACCAAAATGAGCAGCAAGTGAAGCTTCCCTCCTCGCCTTCCAAGCCGTCCTGACTTTCGAAATTTCGATAACGATAGATGAATGCGTCCTCTGCCAGAGAGTGCTCGATGGCCTTCAGCGTGGAGAGCCACCTCGGGTCAACCGGGCTAATGAAGCGCAGCAGAGGCATCAGCAGTACCGCGGCATCAAGCGCCTCCGAATCCTTTTCCTGAACGAAGGCTGAGAGCCTCTCGCTCCAGAAATTCGCATATATATCCTCCACGATTGCGTCCCGCTGCCGGTACCACTCCTCAAGCGGTGCAGAGAGCGAGCGTTTGTTAGCCAGCCGGATAGCGCGATCAAACGCAACCCAGCACATCAGGCGCGAATGCAGGAAGTGCTTATGCCCTCCGCGCACTTCCCAGATCCCTTCATCCGGTTGATTCCAGTTTTCACCTAACCACGCCAAGGTGCGTTTCAGTTCAGTCCAGTTATCGTGCGAAACAGCATGGCCGTACTTCGAATAGAGGTAAATGCCATCCATGAGCTCTCCATAGATATCGAGCTGCAGTTGATCCCATGCTCCGTTCCCGATGCGCACGGGTTTTGAATCCCTGTACCCACGCAGGTGAGCGAGTTCCACTTCCTCCAGGTCCGTGTGCCCATCCAGCCCATACATGATGTGCAGCGGTCTGGCTCCGTGTTGACTCCTGTCAATACGATTTCGCAGCCAATTCGCGAAGGCCCCTGTTTCCTCCCGGTAGCCCAAGCGCATAAAAGCATACAGTGTAAATCCTGAATCTCGCAGCCACACGAAGCGATAATCCCAATTGCGATGCCCGCCCAAATGCTCCGGAATGCCAAACGTGGGCGCTGCAACGAGCGACCCGTGTTGACGGCTGGTGAGCAGCTTCAACGCAAGTGCGGAACGGTTCACAGCTTCGCGCCAACGCCCTCTATAGGTAGACTCGCCGCTCCATTTGCGCCAGTAGCTAAGCGTGTTCTCTAGGCTGCAATGCACGTCGCCGGCATCGATTGCCGGTTGTTCATCCTCGCCCAACGCGCCAAAGATGAATACTGCACTCTTCCCTTTGCCAAGCGTGAAATTAGCGATTGCGCTATCCGAAGAAGCTTTGAGCGGGACGGTTCCGCGCAGCAGCATGGGGCAACAGGATTCTTTTTGGGCTGGCCTGAAGATTACCCGGTGGTCGCCTTGCTCCACTTCGTGAGTACATCGCGCATAATCGAAAGCTGGTTGGCACTTCGCTCGGAAGCGTACCTCGCCATGGATGACTTTGACAACGCGAACCAACTCTTTGCCTTGAGTGGTTGCGGTCAGAGGCATGAAATCGGTGACCTCAGCCGCCGCCTTCTCTGAAAGGAACCGGGTCACCAGCACATTGCTTTCCGCGGCATACATCTGCTTGCATTGCATGCCTTCTAATTCAGGTCGCAGACTGAATGATCCGCCTCGTTGTGGATCCAGCAGAGCCGCAAATACAGTGGGAGAGTCAAACTCCGGGAAGCAGAAGAAGTCGATCGAGGAATCGATGCTTACCAGAGCGGCCGTACACAAGTTCCCGATAATTCCGTAGTTCTCAATGGGCTGAAATGTCATTGCCTGTTCTTACCCCTTGGATTGTGCGTACTTCACGGGCCTTTCTGCAGGCGCAGGTGCCGCAAATATTTGGCATCGGCCAAAATTGGCGGAATTAGGTGCGGTTGTCGGGGCTTTAATCGATCACCGCATCATCTTCCTCGGTTTCTTCAGCGGATTTTTGTGCCGTGTCTTTGTCGAGAGGCGGCATCGGCTTGAGCTCCACCGTAACCTTGAGGATCTTCCCCGTGAACGCATTCCCGTGCTGCGGATATGCTTCTGTGACTGGCGTGCCCTCATCTAAGCCGACATCAGCTCCCTCGTCTGCTGAGAACACGCAGCACTGCGTACGGTCGATTCGGCCCTCTGCCACTTTCTTCCCATTCACAAGGAGAGAGCCTGTACCTCCCTTGCCGATGCCGCCTCCGTCATAGGCGAAATCGAAAACCACGGTCGTCTTTCCCGCTGCGAGTGGCTGCGAGGCGGCAACATTGTAGCTATGGAGACCTAACCAGTTGTAGGTATAGACGGGTTTGCCATTTTTCAAATAGAGGCTCCATCCGCCGAAACGGCCGCCCTGAGCGAGAATGACTCCATTAGCGCCGCCTGTGGGTATATCAAGTTCAGCGGTAATCGCAAGAGAACGGTTCTTCACGTTCATAAAGACGTTCTCCGACATTCCTTTCATCCCCTCATACAAACTTAGCGAAGTACGCCCGGCCATCAGATCGGGCCTTCCTGCAAGTGCGGGGTTTACCCGCTCGACTGACCGGTCATCCATTGGCAACACGTAATTTGCGATTGCTTCTTTAAGGAAGAGGTCTTGCATTTCCTTCAGCTTTTCCGGATTAGTCGCAGCTAGATCGTTGGCCAAGCTGAAATCGCTCGTCACGTCAAATAGCTGCCACACATCTTTGTCGAATGTCGTCCGCGGTTTCATCTCCCACGGTTCTCGGTGAACGGTTCCCGCAAGCCAGCCATCGTGATAGATCCCTCGATTACCGAACAGCTCAAAATATTGGGTGGTGTGCCTACTGACGGCCTTCGCATCGCTAAACGTGTAGACCATGCTCACGCCCTGGATCGGTATCTGATCAGTACCGTTCACGCTTTTCGGTTCGGGCAAGCTCGCCGCTTCGAGCACGGTTGGAGCAATGTCGATTACGTGGTGAAATTGGGTGCGGATACCGCCTTTATCGGTGATGCGTTTGGGCCACTGCACGATCAGCGGATTGGTTGTCCCACCAAAGCTGCCGGCTACTTGCTTCGTCCACTCGAATGGCGCATCGCCGGCTACGGCCCAGCCGGCGGCGTAATGCTCATACGAGAACGGACCACCCATTTCGTCGTAGTGCTTCAGGATGTCCGGGACGGTTTCCTGCAAGCCGTTGAAGTATGACATCTCGTTGAATACACCATTTGCGGTTCCTTCGGCGCTGGCGCCGTTATCACCGACCTCATAAAAGATCAGCGTATTGTCCAGTTGACCAATCTCGGAGATCGCATCTATCAGCCGGCCAATTTCATAATCGGTTTGCTCGCCAAATCCGGCGAAGATCTCCATTTGGCGGGCGAACAGCTTTTTCTCGTCCGGCGTGAGCTTGTCCCAATCTTTGATGAAGGTCGGTTTCGGAGCCAGTTTCGTGCTCGGAGGAACGAGACCCAGCTTAACTTGGTTTGCCAAGGTTTGTTCCCTTAGCTTGTCCCATCCTTCGTCGAACTTACCTTTGTACTTGGCAGACCACTCTGGTGCGACTTGGTGAGGAGCATGTGTCGCGCCAGGCGCGAAGTATATGAAGAAAGGCTTGTCAGGTGTGAGTGACTTCTGGTAGCGCATCCAGTCAATGGCATGGTTAGTCATGTCAGTCGTGAAATGGTACTTGGGATCCTGATTGGAAACCTCTACCTGAACCATTCCGTCGTAGACAAGCGGTGCGAACTGGTTTGTTTCGCCTCCGATGAAACCGTAGAACTTGTCGAAACCAGAGCGCGTGGGCCAACGGTCAGTGGGGCCGGAGGGACTGATCTCCCAGGCCGCGGCCTCGTGGTATTTGCCGAAAGCCGCAGTGCTGTAGCCGTTCAGCCGCAACATTTCCGCGAGTGGTGCGACGCCGTTCGGCCGAACACCCGTGTTGCCTGGAAATGCCGTGGCCGTTTCCGAGATCGACCCGAAGTTATTCACGTGGTGATTGCGGCCGGTCAACAATGCCGAACGGGTAGGTGAGCAGAGCGCGGTGGTATGAAAATTGTTGTACCGAAGGCCGTTGCTGGCAAGGCGTTCCACGGTCGGCATATGAATGGGACCACCGAACACGCTGGACTGGCCGAACCCCATGTCGTCGATCAGGACGACCAATACGTTTGGAGCACCGGCTGGTGCCTTGACCTCGAAGCGCGGCGGAGCTTTGGCTTTGCGGGCATCAAGCTGCGTTATGTGTGGATACTTGGGTTCGGGGATGGGCAGCACAGTGCGGTCAAGGGGGGCCTTTTGGGCATACAGCGAGACACCCACAGAAATCAGTGCTAACGATGCGGCTCTGAGCAAGCTCTTTCGGAGTCCTTCAACTTGGTCTGGAATTTTCTCTTTGCAGGACAACTGGCATTGTAACTGGTATGAATCCAGGCGTGGAGATCTATCACCTACCGATTCGGCGCAAGTGATAATGTTTTACGCGGCGGAGCGGTGGTCGCGCCGGGCGAGGTCACGACCCGAACCGCAAATCAGCGACAAAAGGCGAAAGGGTTCAGGAACCAGCAGGAAGAAAGCAGCACCAGTCGACGACTAAGAAATGCCAGCTCTAATGAGAAAGCAGCGAAGAATGGTGCAGTAAAAGCTTAAGACGGGGCGTTCTCGAAGATGCCCCCTTGAGACGAATGGAAGGACGCGATTAACTCAGGAAACTGGCTGTTCTTTGTAGAGGCCGAATTCTTGGGCAGGAAACCGTCATCGGCTGACTCGTGCCGCCAAGTACGAGGCCAGTAGTTTTGTCCCCTCGAAATGAAGTGCTGCCTGCCCACGCCCAGCGGGCGTGATTCATGTCGTCGGTCTTCGCTGTGCCCAGGGCAGGTAGTCCGTCCAGTTCCTCGAGGACCTCGATGTGTTCCGGGGGGAGTGTTGGTAATCTGATTTGTGCGAGGAGTTTGCTGATGAGCTGGCCTTCTGCGCTCGGTCCATTGTCTCCCCTCTCTCGTCTGGCCAAATTCGACTTCTTAGCAGCTGCCAACGTAATATGCTTCCAAAAGCCGATATCGCGGTTTTCGTTTTACGAAGGAAGGAAAAAACATCTGTGTCTAAGAATTGGTTAAGCCGAAGGATTGCCATAGCCGCCGTCGTGGCGCTGTTTGCCGTCTCAGGGGGACTTTCACTCCGCGCTCAGGAGAAACCGTCCGAGGGCGATACGCAGGAACAGAACATCGACGCCTACGTCAACCTCCTGCGCCAGGACGTCCAGAAAGAGAAGGTGGCTATCATCAGCCAACTCATGCAGCTCTCTCCGGAGCAAGCCGCCGTCTTCTGGCCCGTATACAACGACTACGCAAAGGAGCTAAGCGCTTTGGGAGATCTCCGGCTCCGTGGCATCAAAGAATATGCCGCAAATTACAGCTCGCTCTCCGACCAAAAGGCGACCGAGCTCGCTGGCATGCGCTTTGAATACGAGCAAAGGCTTCTTGCCTTGAAAAAGAAATATTTCGAGAAGTTAAGCAAGACCCTGACCCCGAAACTCGCCGCCCGTTTTTTCCAAATTGAGAACCAGCTTCTTGACATTCTCGACCTGCAGATCTCATCGAGTCTGCCGGTTATCCAATAGGCACCAAGCCCAGAAGGAAAATACAATGAACCGCACGCTAGGAATTCTTGCGCTTCTGGCCGCGCTCGTTACGGCGAGTGGCGATACGCTTCACCTCAGAAATGGGTACAGCGTGGAAGGAAGCTTTATGGGCGCCACTGCTCGTGAGGTAAAGTTTCGGGGGCCCGATGGAGTAGTGAAAGGGTTTCCGGTATCAAATATCGAGGCAGTCGAGTTTAGCGCGCCACCACCGCCTCCACCTAAGACACCGACCGCGCGGCCGAACGTCACTATACCCGCCGGCACCACCTTCACCGTCGCGATGATTGACAGTATCGATTCCACCAAGACCGCTCCTGGCCAGCGGTTTCGCGCCAGTATCGACGATCCAATCGTGCTCGGGAACCAGGTAATCATTCCGCGCGGCGCAAATTGCACTGTGCAAACGGTGCAGGTGCAACAGAACAAAGAACTAGCGATAAAGCTTTACGATGTCACAGTCGATGGCAAACCGTTCGATGTAGCGGCCAGCTACGCTCAACTGCAGGCCGAGGGTACTAGCAAAACCAAAAAGGGTGTCAGGCGCGCGGCCGCAATTGGCGGTCTTGGCGCGGCAATCGGCGGTATTGCTGGAGGCGGGAAAGGCGCGGCGATCGGTGCTGTCTCGGGTGTCGGCCTCGGTGCTATCTCGGGCGCCATGGCACAAGGCAAAACGCTCAAGGTCCCCGCTGAGACCAGGCTCACGTTTCAGCTTAGTGCGCCACTGCCCCTAAGCTAGCCGCGATTGGAGAGGCCGGCTGTAACGACCTTGGGCCTCCTTCTCCCTTTGAGGTTGACTCTACAGGCGCAACCACGCCGCAAGTGCTGAGACTCAACCGGTAATCAACGCGGCCCATGAGGCGGCTACTGTCGGGTTGATATTCAAAGTAGGTTTCTAATTCGGTTCGCTTGATCAATGGAAACGCCGAGCCGAGTGAAAAGACGTTCCCGGCTGACCACTGACTACCGGCTATCGTAATATGCTCTCCGTGGGCCTAGGGCGCGAAGCTGTAAGACCGGACGGAGAAGCAGAAAGGCAGATTCGAATGCAATTGGGAAAGTATCGCAGACTCCTTGGGATAGCGTTGGCTGCGAGTTGCACTTTTGCGCAAGACTCTCGCGTTCCCGCCGCGGCAAAACGTCCGAAAATCGGACTGGTACTCGAGGGCGGTGGCGCGTTGGGTCTGGCTCATGTCGGTGTAATTCAATGGCTGGAAGAACACCGGATTCCCGTGAGTTTCGTCGCCGGTACCAGCATGGGCGGCCTGATCGGGGGCGTGTACGCTACGAGCAGATCGGCCCCGGAGATCCGCGAAGTCCTTCAGGCAATCAACTGGGACGACGTATTGAGAGGACAAACGCCGTTTCAGGATCAATCGTTTCGTCGTAAACAGGACGCGCGCGAATACCCAAGCTCGCTCGAATTCGGATTGCGTGGCGGGTTGCGCTTTCCGGAGGGATTCAATTCTGGACAACAGGTCTCGCTGATTCTCGACCGCATAGCTTTGCCCTATTCTGAGCTCCAAAGCTTCAACGATCTACCAATTCCATTTGCGTGCGTAGCAACCGACCTTATGTCGGGCAAAGAGCATGTGTTTCGCAGTGGACCCCTCGCGCTCGCCCTGAGATCGACAATGTCTCTACCAGGAATATTCACACCTGTGGTTTCCGGAGACCACGTTTACACCGACGGCGGATTGCTCAATAATATTCCGATCAGTGTCGCTAAGCAGATGGGAGCAGACATACTACTCGGCGTTCACCTCGAGGTCGCACCGCTCGATCCGAAGCAAGCCCTGTCCAGTTTTTCGGTTCTGAATCGATCCATCTCGGTCATGATCGCTGCGAATGAACTCCGTTCCATGGAGGAAGCGGACCTGCTGGTCACCGTGCCCTTGCAGAAATACACGAGTACGGACTACAACCAAAGTGATGCTATCATCCAGGCCGGATACGATGCCGCCGCAGCGAAAGCTTCCGTTCTTTCCTCGTTTTCCGTTGACGAAGCCGAATGGCAGCGGTATCTGACTACCCGTACTGCGCGGCGAAGAAACTCGCTCACTCCGGAGTTCGTGCAAGTTACAGGCGTCCCGCCGGACCTGTCCCATTCCATCGAGGAACAGATGTCCGGGGTATTGGGCGCGCCTGTCGACTCCGACAAACTGGAGCAGAACATCATGACCTTAGCCGGCACCGGGCCCTACTCCAGCCTGACTTATTGGATGACCGAGCGCGATGGCCAACAGGGGCTGCACATCCAAGCGGACCCAAAGCCCTACGCGCCTCCGATTGTACGCCCCTTCATCTTGATCGACGGGTCAGACTACAACAATGTTCTATTCAGTATTGGGGCACGAATCACATTTCTCGACTTCGGCGGCTTTCGTCGGGAGTGGCGCAACGACATCACCTTGGGATCGCAATACAATCTCTACTCCGAATACTTCCGGCCATTACTCCAACAAGCAACTGGTTCGTCTCGCCGCGAGTTGCCTTCTACAGCTCGCAATATCCTGTTTATTCCGATAACAGTTTGATAGCAAGCTATCGGCGCCGGGAAGCGGGTGGCGGACTGGATGTCGGGTACCAGTTCGGACGGAGCAGCGAACTGCGCCTCGGTTACGAAGGAGGGTACGAGCGTCTCTCGCCCCAGATCGGAAACTCCGCGGTTCTGCCTACAGTCAGCGGTGCCATAGGTGATATAAGGCTGCAATATACTCTAAACCGGTTGGATGACCCTGCCATTCCCCGCGCTGGTCAAGCCCTCAACATATACACAAAATGGTTCAACGCTAACCCTGCAAGTCCTGGCGGGTTCCCATTATCCGAGATCGTACCCCAGAATTTCTTCCGCCTGACCGATCCTTCTTCAGTGTTTCTGAACGCGTCGGGTCGAACCAGCTTAGGGTACAAAACCGGAATACCGGCATTCTCCCTGGGCGGCTCACAACGCTTATTGGCCTATGGCACCAACGAACTGCTGACCAACCAGTACTTTCTCGTTCAACTTGGTTATATAAGGCGCTTGGCGAAATTGCCGCCATTGCTGGGCGACACATTAAATTTCATCGGCCTGTTGGAGGGAGGTAAGACATATCAGCTTCCTAACGGACCGAAGCCGCCAAATCTGCCGGCAGACATTGCGGCGGGTCTCATCGTGAACACGATTTTCGGACCAGTAAAAGTTGGCGGCGCAGTCGGGGATTATGGTCGCGGGAAATTCTTTTTCCGAGTCGGCCGTATCTTCTGAATACTTAAGGTCGCATCGAACACTGTATTTCGCAGCTCGTTCTCGGTCGCAGCATGCTCGATTTATGCTCAACTCGTCCGACCATTGACCGAGCCGCTCACTTCTCCTCGTTTCTACCGGACCAACTAGGCCACCCGACAGGTAATTACCAGTTGTCATCCGTGATGTGCCACGTCTTGTCGGGGTTGTAGCGATCCATGGCCTTGACGATGTTCAGGGAATCGGGGCCTAAGTCCTTCTGGTAAACAAGTCCGTCGTAGCTGACCATGAAGCTATTTACACCGGTGACGCGATATTCCGCGGGTACGGCGACCAGGGCGAACCCACCGATCATGGCTCCCTCGATAAAGTAATCGAGTTGGCCTAGGGGCGCATTGGGACCCTGCCCTTTTAGCACTTTGAAATAGTAGCCATGGAAGGGCTTGCTCTTATCCCCATAGCCCTCCGCCAGGGCCTTCGCTACATCTTCTCCGACGGGACCTCCCCAACTGCCGTCCGCGTTCTTCCAGGCCAGCCCATCGTGTTTGCCGGGCGTGCTGATAATCTTTTGCGCATATTGATTTACCCCCGAGTCGTCGTGGATTTGCTCGGCGTATTCCAGCTGGGCATCATTAAAGCCACGGCAAATGGTGATCGCATCGAGTTCGTTGGTCCCGATCCTCCGGAACAGAATCTCCTGCAGGCCCGCCTTGGTGTCGAACTGCCATTTGCCCCCCCGATTGACGATGGGAATCGGAGACGGCCAATCCTCGTTGCCGACGGTCAGGACCGCGCGCTTAGGATTCCTGGGGTCTATGACAACCTCTGCTTTTTCGCGGGCTTGCGCGGCAAATGCGGTGGCGGAGTTCTTGTCGCGAACAGCGTCGGCTGACGAAACAATCTTGTCGCCGTCCGGTCCAAGAATCTGCATGAGAGCGGGTACGTCATAATCTGACGCCGCCTTGATGAGGGCGTCTGCAGCTTCTCTGGGTCTGGCAAACGAAAGTTGAACAGGCTGCGAATCCCGAGCCGCGGTTGGCTTCGCTTCCATCGCGGCATGGGCGAACGTTGTTAGGGCATACGCTAAGGTGGCCACCCGGAGAGCCAGAACAGATTTCGATTCGAATGCGTTGCGTGTAGTTGATTTCATGGCTTTGTGTTTGATCACGGCTATGCCTATCTGCGCCGCCCTCCGCCTCTGGAGCCGCCGCCGTGTGACCCCATGCTGGAGGATCCCCGCGCGCTGCTGGCTTTCGCGCTGCTGCCGCTGTAGCCACCGGAGCCGCCGCCGAATGCACCACTACGCGTGAGGAACCGCCACTGGGAACGTTCCGGTCACCGATGCGATCCTGGCCGCCACCACTTCGATTCACGTTGCTCGGCTGCTGCCGGTTAGAAGCGCCAGCGCGATTTGACGCGCTCAGCTGTTGCCGGTTGGAAGCGCCGGCTCGATTGGCCGCACCCGGCTGCTGTCGGTTACCCTGGTTCTGGCGCGCACTCGCCTGCCGCTGTGCCGCCGTATCTGTTCGCCGTCGTTCTGTTTGAATAAGGGGCGCCGCCGCGATGCTGCGGATTGTGCTGCCAGCTGTTGCCGTTACCGCGGTTAACGTTGTTGACGTTGTTTCGGTTTACGTTATTAACGTTGTTCACGTTGGTCCTGTTGTAGTGGCTCGCGTACTTGTTGTGGAGGTTGATGTTGACGTTATTGTGTCCCCATCCACAACCGTATCCCCAACCTCCGCCGCCCCAAGCGGCCCCACCTGCGGGTTTGCCTGCTCAATCACGACAACACTTTTGCTCTCCACGACCTTCGTTTCCACTTTTTGCTGCGCATTGGAAGTCAAGTCGCCGGCGCCCTTGGCTTTCATCCGCATGCGCTGCACCGCGTCCATCACATCGCTCTGCTGGGGTAGAAAGGCGTTGCCCAGGTCGGTCGTCCACTTGATGTTTTCAGATAGTTGCTTGACTGCATCTGGCAGCGGCGCCAGACCCTGGACGCTGGGGTCCCAGTTTTCCTTCTCGACGGCATCCGCAAGGGCCTTATCCTTCAATTCCTTATGGCTCTGCAGCCACTGTTGAAGCTGGATTTACTTCCAGTGGATAGGTTGATGCGGCCAGCACCTGGGCCAGCAGCGGATCAGGATAGAGCGCGATGCGTGCGACCAGCACATCCAATTGGTCATTGGGAATCAATGGCGCGGCCTGTTGTCCCTCCGCTGGGGCATCCTGCGATGCCTGCGCAGTCACTGGAAAGCCGGCAAGGATCAGGCTGAAGGTCAACGGCCAAACAAGTAGCTGTCTGAAAAAATTTGAGCCGAGGACGTGACATTGTTTTCGTTTTCGTAAGGTCTCCTGATTGCTGCTCTATGGATCGTACCGCGAAGTCAAACGGACCGATTCCAAAGTCATTGTTGGGATTTGTGAGCTTAGTCACCTTCTATGGGGCCGGACAGCATTTGAAATATTTACGACTTCTGTGGCCCGCGCTCATCAGGCTTACTGGGCGAACGACATCGGAATTCGCCTTTCGAGGGGTTAGTCGATAGAATGTGCGAATAGGCCTCCGCCAGTATAAGCCCCAGGTGCGACTGCGGATACAATTGAGCAATCTTTCCGACAGCCAAAGAAGGACAGGGTTCATTAGCCTATGTTTCGAGCTAACCAGTATGTTCAGGTACAAGCAAACTCCTCATCTAGCGGCAGATTTCCAGTAAATGCAAAGCATCTCCAGGCAGTAGGTATTCTGCTGGGTGCAGCAGCCCTTCTTTCCACAGGCTGCGATAAGAAGGTGCGTGCTGCGGCCGAACCTCCTCCCGACGTTGAAGTGACCCAGGTCGTCCAGCGGGACGTGCCGATCACGAGAGAATGGGTCGCCACGCTCGACGGCATGGTCAATGCTCAGATTCACGCCCAGGTCGCAGGTTATCTGGTGAAGCAGAACTACACCAACGGCGCGTTTGTGCACAAGGGCACTCCACTATTTCAGATCGACCCAAGGCCGTTTCAGGCGGCGCTGGATCAAGCCAAGGCAAACGTGGAACAAGGGAAAGGAACACTGAAACAGTCTCAGGCGATGCTGGATCAGGCGCGGGCGGATCAGTTGAAAGCGGAGGCTGCGCTCGGTAAAACACAGATCGATGTTAAGCGCTACACTCCCTTGGCAAAGGACAACGCCATCAGTCAGCAGGAACTGGATGATGCCATACAGGCCAACCTAGGCGCGAAGGCTCAAGTTGAAGCCGCGAAGGCGGCGGTAGCAAATGCGGTTGCGGCAATCGGAACCGCCAAGGCGACGATTATGGGAGGCGAGGCCGCAGTGGAAACTGCCAAGCTAAATCTCGGCTTTACCACCATCGCCTCGCCAGTGGATGGGATCGCCAGTATTGCCACTGCCCAGCTCGGCGACCTGGTCGGCCCCCAGAGCGGCACGTTAACCACTGTTTCGACCGTCAATCCCATCCTGGTCAACTTCACTCCCAGCGAGCAGGACTACCTGAATACGGCAAAGCAAACCGGCGAATCACCAGGAAAGGAAGACCAGGCTTTGAAAAAGCTGGAATGGAAACTCGTGCTTGCCAATGGATCCGAATATCCCGAGACGGGGCGAATCTACGCCGTCAATCGCCAGGTTGATGTTAGAACTGGCACCATTCTCGTTCAAAGCTCCTTCCCTAACCCGGGCAATGTGCTTCGCCCTGGTGGTTTCGGCCGGGTCAGTACGGTGGTCAAGATCCAGCAAGGCGCCCTGCTCGTACCGCAAAGAGCGGTAGCCGACATACAAGGCAACTACCTGATTGCCGTGGTGAATAGTGACAACAAGGTGACTATACGCCCCGTCAAAGCAGGCCCGAGGGTCGGAGACATGTGGGTTATCGAAGGGGGTCTTAAGCCGGGCGAACATGTAGTTGCTGAAGGTATACAGAAAGTAAAGGAAGGCTCGGCGGTGAATCCCAAGCCCTACTCGGAAACCCAAGGCCAGTCAACCGGGGCATCACAGTAGAAGCCACGTCAAAATCGGGAAAACATGTCTAAGTTCTTCATCAACCGCCCCATTGTTGCTATGGTGATCGCGATTATCACTGTGATCGCGGGCGCCGTATCCATTCTGAGCTTGCCGACGGCTCAGTTTCCGAACATCGCGGACCCACAGATTCAAGTGAAAGCCACCTATGTTGGTGCGGACGCCGAAACGGTCGCCCAGTCCGTCGCCACACCCATAGAGCAGCAGATGAGCGGCGTGAATGACATGAACTACATGTATTCGCTTAACGCCAACAATGGCCTGAGCCAGCTGACAATCGATTTCAACGTAAAAACCAATTCTGATACGGACCAGATCCTCGCTCAAATGAGAGAGGGACAGGCAGCTTCCCAACTCCCGGCCGCGGTGAACAATTATGGCGTCACTGTTCAGCCTTCGACCTCCGCGCCCATGATGCTGTTCGACTTGTATTCTCCGACCGGTCAATATTCAGCGGAGTTTCTGGCGAATTATGCCTACATCAATCTCAATTACGCTTTGACACGCGTGCCCGGAATCGGCAGCGTGTCGGTCTTCGGCGCCGGCCAATATGCGATGCGCATCTGGGTCAAGCCCGACCAGCTCGCCAAATTGCAGATCACCATTCCGGAAATAATCAACGCGGTGCAAACCCAGAATACGGTGAACCCGGCGGGCCAGATCGGTGGAGAGCCGGTACCTTCAGGGCAGGCGTTTACTTACGCTGTGCGCGCGCCCGGCCGGCTGGTCACGGAGGAGCAGTTCGGCAACATTGTGGTCCGTGCCAACACGGACGGCTCCATCGTGCGGGTTAAGGATGTGGGCCGGGTACAACTGGGAGCGCAGGTTTACAACATGCGGGGCCGCCTGGACGGAAAGCCCTCAGCGGTGGTTGCGGTCTATCAGCTTCCAGATTCGAATCTCGTCAAAGCCGCGGCTGGTGCCAAGGCTCTCATGGCAGAAGCGAAGAAAAGTTTCCCGCCCGGACTCGACTATGCGGTCGCCCTGGATACCTCGCTGCCCGTGACGGCAGGCATTCACGAGATCGTAAAGACGCTGCTGGAAGCCCTGGTGCTCGTCATCATTGTTGTTTACATATTCCTGCAGGGCTGGCGTGCCACGCTGATTCCCCTGATGGCTGTGCCCGTTTCGCTCGTCGGCACATTCCTGATCTTCCCGCTGCTCGGATTCTCCATCAATACGCTCTCCCTCTTTGGCATGGTTCTCGCCATTGGTTTGGTGGTGGATGACGCCATCGTTGTTACCGAAGCAGTGGAACAGCACATTGAACATGGGCTTACGCCAAAGGCCGCCGCCCTTAAAGCCATGGAGGAGGTCTCCGGTCCGGTAGTGGGTATTGCCCTGGTTCTTTCGGCAGTGTTTATTCCCACCGCGTTCGTCCCAGGCATTACCGGACGCCTCTATCAACAATTCGCCGTGACCATTGCTGTCTCCGTGCTCCTCTCCGCTTTCAACGCACTCAGCCTGAGCCCGGCGCTGGCCGCCCTGCTGCTGCGCCCGAAGAAAGAAGCGCGTGGACCGCTTGGACGCTTCTTTGCTTGGTTCAACCGGGTTTTTAATCGCACGACCGAAGGCTACGTGAACGTATGCAGCACGCTCATACATAAAACAGCGGTAGCTGTTCTGCTGCTGGTCGGGTTTGTGGTTCTAGCCGTGGTGTTTGGCAAGCAGGTCCCTAAAGGCTTTCTGCCCGATGAGGATCAGGGTTATGTCTTCGCAGCTATCCAACTCCCCGATGCCGCTTCCCTGCAGCGCGCCAGTAGTGCTGCTACCGTCGTGGAAAATATCATCAAAAAGACGCCAGGTGTCGCTCACTGTACCACCGTAGTTGGTTACAACATGTTGAGCGGAGTGCAGAACACATATAGCGCTTTTTTTTGGATCACTTTCACACCATGGGATGAGCGTACCGCGCCCGATGAGCAATACGAAGCAATCAAAGCCCATCTGAACGCGGCAATCAGACAGGTTCCCGAAGGCGCCGGTCTCGCCTTTCCGCCCCCTGCCATTCCCGGCGTCGGCGCGTCGGGCGGTCTTCAGTTCGTCCTGGAAGATCGCTCCGGCAGGGGCGAAGCTTTCCTGACTGCCAATCTGCAAAAGTTCATAGCAGCTGCTCGAAAGCGTCCCGAATTGGGTTTCCTGTTTACCACAGCTCTTCCCACCGTCCCGCAGGTCTTCGTAGATGTCGACCGCGACAAGGTACTCACGCAAGGGGTGCCCCTCAAGGACGTATATGAGACTGTTCAGGCCTTCATGGGTGGCGCCTTCATTAATTACTTCAATCGCTTTGGCCTCCAATGGCAGGTTTACGTTCAAGCAGAGGGCGACTACCGCACGAAAGCCGAAAACTTGGACCAATTTTACATAAAGAACACCAAAGGTGAGATGGTGCCGCTTGCCGCGTTAACCAAGATCGACCGGCGCATCGGTCCTGAATTCACCATGCACTACAACTTATATAACTGCGCCCAAATCATCGCCGCTCCGTCTCCGGGACACAGTGCCCCGGAAGCCATGAAAGCGCTTGAAGAAGTGTTTGCGGACGTAATGCCGAGCGGAATGGGATACGACTACATGGGCATGTCGTACCAAGTGCAGTTGTCCGAGAAAGGGGTTTCGCCCGGGGTCATCTTCGGATTATCGTTGCTATTCGTTTTCCTGGTTTTGGCAGGACTTTACGAAAGTTGGACCCTGCCTTTCAGTGTTCTGCTGAGCACTCCGATCGCGGTGTGTGGCGCCATGGCATTCCTGTACCTACGCCGTCTCGGCGATCTCTCGATTGAGGCCGATGTTTACGCCCAGATCGGTCTGGTGATGTTGATCGGACTCGCCGCGAAGAACGCCATCCTGATTGTGGAGTTTGCCAAAGCAGGTCTCGATGAGGGCAAGTCTCTGGTAGATGCCGCATTGGAGGGCGCCAAGCTTCGCCTCAGGCCGATTCTCATGACCTCTTTTGCGTTCATCCTCGGTTGCGTGCCGCTGTGGATAGCGACTGGGTCAGGGGCGGTGTCACGCCAGGTTATGGGCACTACCGTAATCGGCGGAATGCTTGCCTCTAGCGCGATTGCAGTATTTGTCATTCCCGCCTTGTTTTACATAGTTGAGAAACTAAGCGGGGCAGGGCGCGAGAAACCGGTACTCGAACAACAGCCCGTGGTAGCGAGCACAGTTATACCCAGGACTGCTGAATGATGAGAGGCGCGCTGCAGAGGCCAAGCAAATCGAGACTCGGATTCACCGGTTGCTCCGCGCTGGTTGTTGCCTCGCTCCTAATTTCCTCGAGTTGTCTGGTCGGCCCAAATTATCAGCGGGCTAAAGTAGACGCCCCGGTCAACTTCCGGGGAGCTGAGGGTACCGTCCAGCAAGCGTCCTTCGCTGATTTGCCCTGGTGGGAAATCTTCCACGACGAGACGCTGAAAGGGCTCGTCAAAACGGCTCTGGCCAACAACTACGACCTCGGCGTTGCGGTGACGCGCGTCGAGCAGGCGCGTCAGGTTGCGGCCGAAGCCCGCGCCCAATATTTCCCGGCCATCAACTACCAGACACAAATCAGCGGTGGCAAGAATCAGTTCAGCGCAATCAGTCCTACTTCCAGTTCCAATGGCATTTCAGGATTCTTTCTGGGTCTGGTAAGCGCCAGTTGGCAGGTAGATGTCTGGGGCCGCATCCGGCGCTTGAACGAAAGCGCCCGTGCCCAGTATCTGTCGACCGAGGAAGCCCGCCGTGGAGTCATGCTCACGCTGGTTAGCAACGTCTCACAGGCTTACTTTCAACTGCTCGGTTTACAACTGCAACTGCAAATCGCCAAAGAGAGTGCGGGAACATTCGGCGCCAGCCGAAAGCTCTTCGAGGAACGGCTTCAGGGAGGCGTCTCCTCCATATTGCCCGTGGCGCGGGCCGCTGCCGACGAGGCTACTGCGACAGCGCAGATTCCGGAACTCGAGCGCGAAATTGCCCTGACAGAAAACCAGATCAGCATTCTACTCGGCGAGAACCCCGCTGCGATCGCAACCACAGCGAAACTTCTGGAGGAAATTATTCCGCCCGCGGTTCCCGCAGGATTGCCTTCGGCTTTGCTGGAGCGCCGGCCGGACGTGCTTTCGGCCGAGCAGACAGTACGCGCTGCCAACGCACAGATCGGCGTCGCAAAGTCTGCGTACTTTCCTACCATCGGCCTCACCGCCTTCTATGGGAAAGCAAGTTCGCCGCTCTCTGCAATCACCTCAAACAATACGAATGTCGCGAACGCCGCGCTGCAATTGGCCGGCCCCATCTTCCAAGGCGGTGCTCTCAAGGCTCAAACCAGGCAGGCGGTCGCCGCCTGGCAACAAGCCAAACTCCAGTACGAGCAGACGGCACTGAGCGCCTTTCAAGATGTTTCGAACGCTCTCATCTCGCGTGAGAAGTACGACGCGATCCGCGTCGACCAGACCAAGGCTGTGCAATCCGGCGAAACGTCTGTCCGGACCTCGCAAGAGCGCTACCTCGCAGGGTTGTCCAGCTACTACGAGGTTCTGGAGGCCCAGCAGCAACTCTTTCCGGCGCAGCTCGCGCTCGCCCAGACCGAACTCAACCGGCGGCTGGTGATTGTTCAGCTCTACCTGGCGCTAGGCGGGGGATGGAATTTGACCGACCCTCAATGGATGAGCGCCAGTGCGCAGCCGCCGGCGCAGACCCCTACGCCGGGTCACAAACCATAGGGCTAACAGGAATGAATCAATCTTGGCCCGACACAAGCGAGACTCGGTGCTGAAGAGCTGCGCTGAATCGGGCCATGGAACTTAGACACGTTTTTAACGGGATTCTGTTGATTGCCGGAACTGTGGCCATTCACTCGGCCGGAACTTTCCTCCTTCTTTGGCCTATGCTGAAACGGCGGTCAAACGCCCTGCAGCACCTCGGATTCCTGCCGAACACGCTCCGCCTGATCCTCGTGGTAGTCGCCCTTCTTGTGATTCACCTGTTGGAAGCAGCTCTTTGGGCCTTATTCTACGATCTGAAGAAGTGCTTCCCGGACTGGCCGACCAGTATCTATTTTTCCCTTGACACCTACACCACCGTCGGGCACGGCGACGTCCTGCTCGACAAATACTGGCGATTACTAGGCGGTATCGAAGCTCTGACCGGGGTCATTATGATCAGTTGGTCCACCGCTCTCCTGATCGGCCTCCTCAATTGGATATATACCCACACGCTCGATCGTTGGGGGCTGAAGAAATCGGAGGCATAGAATAGTAGCCGTGGATAGAAATTGGTGACGCGCTAGCCCACGTATTCCCAAAGTCGCACGGGCTTGAAAGTACAGAGGCGTCTAATCCGCACTTGCTAAGGAGATCCGAAATGCATCGCTTTCTTAAGTTCTTTCTGTTCAGTGGAGTTTTCTTCCTGCCTGGGCTCTTGCTCGCCCAGAAAGTCGAGGTTGATTATGCTCATGGAGAAGATTTTTCTAAGTACAAAACGTATACCTGGGTGAAGGAACCAAACGTCGAGTCTCCGGACCAACTGGTGGAACAAAGGATCGTCTCAAATGTAGACGAGACCCTGGCGAAGAAAGGTCTGAAGCGCGTTGAGAGCGGAGGAGATGTGATGGTCGCTTACCAGTCTTCCATCTCAAAACAGACCCAATTAACCACCATGACCAGCGGCATGGGTGGCGGCTGGGGCTACGGTCCCGGATGGGGCAGAGGCTGGGGCTACGGTCGAGGAATGATGGGCGGGTCGTCTGTTTCCACGACTACAGTGAATACGATTCCGATCGGAACTCTCGTAATTGACTTACTAGATCCAAAGCAGCAAAAGCTTGTGTTCCGCGGGATTGCTACCGATACGCTCAGCTCCAAGCCGGAAAAGAATACTCAGAAAATCGTGAAGTCGGTGAATAAAATTTTCGATAAGTACCCGCCCAAGGAGAAAACCTGAAAGGCCGCATCGCAATCATTTGCCGGCGACCTCAGAAGGCGTTTCCTCACCACCGATCGCCTGGCCCTCCGCAACGAGGCGCTCTCAAGAAGCCCGTGGAATAGTATTCATCGTTGTACTGAATAGAGGCGCCAACGGCCGGGGTGTAATTATAAATGCCGATGGGGTCCGTGCCGCTGCCGATCAAAGCAGCGCAGTTTTGCCCGGTTGGCGTGAAGTTGAAGATGGGAGGATTGCCGTCCATGAACGGAGCCTGCACGTCGGTGCTTCCGGCGGCAAGATTGAAGCTCTTCTGCAGGGTGCCGGAAGTAACGGTAAGCGTTCCGGCCTGAGCGAGGTTTGCCGTCACGTAGATCTCATCCGCTATGGGACCGTTCAGTGTTCCCAAGGCCGGAATACCGCTGGCTGCCTTATCATCGACCGATTGCGTGCGATAGGCCCAGAAGATAGAGTTCTTATCGATGTCCGGTTGGGAGCTGTTTTTGTACCAATCGATGAAGTACGGCAGCAGTGCCCAGGCGCCAATATGGCTGTGGAAGTAGCCCAACGGACCCGGCTGCGTTGGCAACCCGCTTTGCACGAGGAAGTTCGCGAACGGATATTTGTTCGGATCGTCTATCGGGCTGACATACGTGCCCTCGATAAAGTCGTTCCAGGTGATAATTTCAACCCATTCCGGATGAGTGACATTGATGGCGTTCATCCACATGTCGCGGATTCCTCGGTATCCGCTGTACTCGAAGTAGCGAGCTGCATTGGCGCCCCAAAACTGGAAGGCGACCGGAGCCATATAGAGCTTATCGGCACTGTGGAGAACCGAAGCATACGCTTCGCTGCTCCGAAGCTGGTCGAGCGGTCCGCCAGAGCCCGGCACACCCGCAATTCCCCAGTAGAACAGACCGTCAACGGTCGAGTTCCAGATGTTGAACCCGCTTTGTATTTGGGGCTGCGTCGGAAGTTCTCCGCCAAAAGCACCAAAAAAAGCCGGTACAAAAAATATGTTGACCGGAGCGCTGCTCGGCTTACCCGTCACGGCAACGGTCGTCGGCACCCAGGAAGCATCAACCGTCCCCGTCGAGGGATTCGCACCGGTTGCCAGGTCCGATTTGATCATCTGCCAGGTCTTGGTACCGAGTGCATCGCCGGAGAAAGTGGTCAGTACATATTTCCCGTCTTGCCGGAAATAGACGTCGGCGAACCGGTCGTAGTTGATGAAGCGGCGCATCATGTCTTCCACGTCGCTGGGCTGATTCCCGCAACAAAAATCCGCCGAGAACATGAGCTTAAATCCGCCATCGCGATCTCCGCTGTTGTGCCAGCCGGCTGCGCTATTCAGCCGCGCGGCCGCTTCGAACATTTGCGAGGAGTACGCAATGTAGTACTCGGCACCCGCGCCAGAACTCAGCCAGCTTCCCACGTTGAGCGCGAAACCGTCGATGCCGATTGCCTGCGCCTGCTGGATTTCTTTCATGTAAGCCCGGACCTTCGCCTCAGCGGTGCTGTTGTCCTGGTAATCCTGATTGGTAACCAGGTAATGGGCAAACACCTTCCGCCTTGATTCCCTATCCTCGGCGGGGGATTGAAGCCCGAATACAATTGTCATAAGCAAAGCAGCGCTAAGGTTCCCTTTAAGACTCATTCCTGTCGTTCTCACGTGGCGCTCCTGATTTGTCGTAATAAGGAGGCCACTGGAGAGCTTTCGTTTCAAGAAACGAGGAGTCGTTTCCCAGGCAGACCCAAAGGTTGGCCCCGGGCTAGTGAGGACAGTGAGAAGGTCAACCAGGCGCTTACTGCGCGATACCCTCGTTAACGACCACCTTGACGACCACGCGCCGGTTCATGGATGCGTCATCTCCGCCGCCTGTCGATGCTCCCATCGCGGCTGGAGCCATAACCCGGAAAAGCGGTATATGGCCGGAGCGGGTTAGATAGGCGATAACCGCATCAGACCGCTCGTTGCTCAGTTCTTCGTTCAACGCCGCGGAACCAGAGCGGCTGGCATAACCCGCTACCTGGATCATGTAAGCGTTCGTTGCAAGCGCCTGCGCGGCAAGTTGGTCGAGACTCGTTTTAGCTTCTGGGTCGAGACTGATCTGATCGTTCCCGAAATAGACCGTGGTCTTGTATTTGGTCTGATATTTGTTCAAGTCACTGATGCGCTGATTCGCCTCATTGGCGGATTGTTGAGCTTGTTGCGCAGCCTGTTGTGTCTGCTGTTCACGTTGCGCCTCTTGATGCTCCTGCTGCTTTAATTTCTGCTCCTGTGCCGATAACTGCGCCTCTTGAGCGTCAACGGTGGCCGTGCCGGCCTGGATGTCCCGGGCGGCCTGTAAATCGGCTGCCGTGAGTAGCACCTTCTGCACAGCCAGTTGTCCCTTCGCATTACCCATTCCCTGGGCTTCCAGATGCAACCCTGGCAGCAGAACCGTGACATCGACAGTTTTCTTCCGGAATCCCAGCTTGCCCTCCTTCATCTGCACTTGCGTATACGCATCCAGGACTCCGACGACGCTCCCGCCGCCAGTTTGTTGAATCGTCATTTGCGGCCCGTTGCGGGACGAAATGACTCCTTGGATTTTCATCGACTCGCCGTCGGGTATGGACTGCACCTGCGCCAACGCCATCCCCGTCGAAAGCGCGAGGCAGGCCAGAGCAGTCAATAATAAATTCGTTGGATTTTTCATGTTTAGATCTCCGTGGGCTTCACTGTGGTGCTTTTGTTTGCAGCCAGCCGGCTGCTCCGCGGCGCCCTGCCGAGTTGATGGCGAAAGAAGTGGCGAGTCTCATTAAATTAATTGCCAGTGGACGGCGGGCCTTTAGCCCGCGTGGAGCTTTAGCTCCACTCTAATTTGGCCGGCTTGCCGAAATGCCGAGCGCGCTCTCGATGGCGGCCTGCACGCCCCCCGCGGAGAAAGGCTTTGCCAGACACAAATATGGAGCCGCCATCTCCCAGGGAGAACAAACGAATGTGCCCGGGTAAGCAGTAAGATATACGATCGGCACAGTGCGGTTACGGACAATCTCGTGAGCTGCCTCAACACCGTCCATGCCGCCGCTTAACCCGACATCCATCAAGATCAGATCGGGCTGGGTCTGTTCGGCGAGAAGAATGGCTTCCCGTCCGCTGGCCGCCGGCCCCAAAGGGGCGTACCCAAGCCGTTTCAGCAGGTTGCTGAGGTCGCGCGCGACGATTCGCTCGTCCTCGATAACCAGAATTCGTTTCGAAGCCAAAGTCAAACTTCCTAGCGCCGGGTGCGGTCGCTCATCTTAAAGTAATCTTCTACAAAGCATATCAGAAACCCGGAAAGCCCTTAGTTTTCCTAGTGCCGGGTTCAACTCCCATATCATCCATGTGTTTATCTATGAAAGCTGGTGGGAATGCAGATTGCGCAAAGCAGCTGAGTGAGTTACACCACCGTTTCAAGAACAATCTTCAGTTGCTTGGGAGCCTGTGCGGGTTGGAGGCAGACCGGACCACGAACCCCGAAGTGCTTAACGCGCTTAGCCATATGCAGAACCGGGTCCGGGCCATCGCCCACATTCATGAACGGCTTCATCGGGTTGATGGCGCGTCCTATATTGACGCCGGCGAGTATCTGAGGAAACTCATTGGTGAGCTGGCGAACTCTTATGGTGCAAAGGAGCGGGTACGGTTACAACTCTCATTTGTCGATATGGCCCTCAATACAGAGCAAGCGCTTTCTCTCGGACTGCTCAGCAACGAACTGCTCTCAAATGCCTTTGAACACGCGTTTCCCGGGAATCGCACGGGCACGATCGCAGTCCTCTTGCGCTATGCAGCGAACGGTAACTCCGAAACAGGCGAGCTGGAAATCAAAGATGATGGCCCAGGCTTAACCGGGCCCGTCGACTTCTGGCGGGACGAATCCATGGGCTTCCATCTAGTCCGGATCTTGGCAACTCAACTGCGCGCTGCGGTGCATGTCGAGAGCCATCGAGGCACTTTGTTCCGCGTTACGTTTCCGCTTGTAGAATAGACCTTTAGCGTGTAGCGCATATTGACGTATAGCGCATTCTATTGAGAGGTACGATCCTTGAACTCTAGGAAAGTTCGACAGCTCTTGGGCAGTCCCCTTCTATGCGCTTGGGCTTTCGTCGCAACCCTTCCTTGCCTCTGTTCCACTAGCTGGCAGGCGACTAGCGCAACATCGCCGAATCAGGCGAAGTCGGACGCTCCGCCGGCCCAGAAGCCAGCCCCTGTCTACCGGACAGTACCCGCCGGGGACCGCCTGCAAGTGCGCATGATCGACGGGATCGATTCCAAAAAGAATACTCCCGGACAGAGTTTTCGGGCAACCTTGGACACCCCGCTCACAGTTGGCGACCGTGTGGTTGCGCCTGCCGGCTCGCCAGCGACTGTCATGCTGGAGAGCGCGAAATCTGCGGGCCGGGTGAAAGGAAGTAGCGAACTGGAGCTGCGCATAACCAGTCTGCGCATTCATGGCCGGAGCTACCAGGTGGCAAGCACTGTCTATGAGCAATCCGGCAAGAGCCGTGGCAAGCAAACCGCAGTCCGGACTGGACTTGGAGCAGGGGCCGGCGCCCTCATCGGCGGGCTGGCCGGCGGTGGCAAGGGTGCCGCGATCGGAGCCGCTGCCGGAGGCGGCACCGCCGTAGGCTATCAAGCCTTGACGCACGGACCGCAAGTCAAGGTTGCGCCGGAATCCGTCCTGACTTTCCAACTTTCGGCCCCTTTGCGGGTGCGCATGTAAGTGCCGGCTATCCCGCCAGCGCGGCTTATGCGGCAGAGGATCGTAATTGCTCCCCAACACGAGAGTGCGGTTGCGCGTCCCACCGGCGGGCTTGAGTTATGCAAACTACATGCAAGATCAGCAGTAGCGGCACGGCGAAAGTCGGAATCAGGCTTAGCGGCAACACGTTCATCGCGCTGGTCGCGATCCCGTGCGGGTCGAACAGACCCGCAGTCGTGCCGAGGGTCACCGCGATTACCAGATCTGAAATTCCAAGCACCTGCCAAAGAATGAAGCTTTTCCGGTAATCGGGCTTAGCAAGCTTCATTGCCACAAGCGGCGCAGTCGCTCCGATAGCTATATCTCCCCACCCAGCAGGTAATGCGAAGACGCCCGGCAGAACACCATAGGTATACAACACGAGGAACACGAAACCGCCGACCCTCCATGCCTGCACAATGGTCAATATACGCGGGTTCAAAGCTAGGGCGAATTCCCGAAATCGTTCCGATGTTGCAAACCACAAAAAAAACACGAGCAGGGGACACAGCACCGCCAATCCAAATGGCAGCGGAGGCCGGCCGGGGTCAGTCCTGAACACGTGCAGGGCTGATGCGATGAGAGAAAAGATGAACCACACGGCAATCAATATGGTCGTCAGCTTTCCGTACTTCGAATTTGTCATAACGATTCTCCTTTATTCCGTGACTGCGTTCGTCACCTTGTTCGTCAGCTTCAGAAGGTTCTCCCAGAGTTCATTTCCAAGCTGAGTACGTAATTGTGTTTGCACTCTCTGCCAACGTGGCAGCGCGCGTTTCAATTCAGTTTCACCAGCCTTAGACAGCCGGATTCGGGACTCCCGGCGGTCCTCGCCAGGACGCCTGGAGATCCAGCCGTGCTGAAGCATGATTCCAAGAGTGCGGGTCAAAGTCGTGCTATCCATCACCAGCATCCGTCCCAGCGCGCCTTGTGTTACTTCTCCCGCGAGTGACAGCGATTGCAGGACAGTGAATTGCGTGGCTCGCAGCTCAAGGGGACGCAGCGCTTCGTCATAGAGCGAGGTAAGCGCGCGCGATGCCCGTCGAAAACTGGCACACATACATGGGAGCGCGGGCGTGAATGTCTCCATCATGCCCATTATATGTATATACATCTATCTTGGATTCACAAATTTCAAGTGAGCATGGACGATAACCGAACGATCACAATCGAGGGCCGGAACGTTTTCCTACCGGCGAGGTCCGCACCGATATCGCCGCCATGGATCTTTTGGGCGCGATCGCGAGCTTGTGCGTGCACGCTCACGATCAAGGACCCGAACACGCTCGGCGCATGGTTCCCTGCTCGTCGACGGGTTACGCTACGGCGCGAAGTCATCGTAGACAATCGTCGGGGCACCGCTCAAACTGGCGCAAATAGCAGACCTGCGCATCGGTCGTGGCAGTGGCCTTATTCACTTCTTAGAGCTACCGCGGGATCGACTCGCGACGCGCGCCACGCCGGCAGCCACATTGCAATGCTCGCCACCACCAACAACACAATGGTCACTGAAATCATTACACCCAAACCAACGCTCTGGCCTTCATAAAACAAACTCGTCAGAAAGCGTTGCAGCGCGAATGCGGCGGACAATCCCGCCCCCAGGCCCAACAAAATCGAGACGCCGCCCTGCTTTGCTACTAGGCAAAACACATCACGCCTCTGCGCCCCGATCGCCATGCGGATCCCAAACTCTGACGTCCGCTGCGCCACCAACTGTGCCAGCACGCCGTGAAGCCCGATTCCTGCGAGCAGGACGGCAGATAAAGCGAACGAACTTACCAACGCCGCCCGGAAGCGCGCGAACTTGGTCGTCTCTTCCAGCCGCGCTTCCATTGTGTCCCAATCCGACACTGGCACATCAGCATCAAGGGCGGCAACCTGCTCCTGCAGCACATGCAGCTTTACGCCATCTTTTTCGCGCGTCAGGATCTCCATGCGCTTTGGCGCATCCTGCTCAAGCGGGCGATAAATCGTTGGATTTGCAGTCCAACTCATCTCATGCATTAACTGCGTATGCTTCTGATCCTCCACAACCCCGACAATCATCAACCAAGCGTTCTGTTGATTTGTCTCTATGCGGATCTGCTGACCCAACGGATTCTCATGAGGGAAATACTCACGTACCAGCGAAGCGTTCACAATCGCGACCGGGACAGCCTTATCCAGATCGCGCTCATTGAAATCCCGGCCAGCCAGTTGCTTCGTCCGCATCATCGAAAAATAGCCTGGACTCACTGCAGTACTCCCGGTGTCTCCCAGACGTTCAACGCTGCGCTTAAGGCGGGCTTGAATCTGCAGCACATCGGACCCGCCTGTGTACGGCGGCAGATTGGAAGCATAGGCGAAGTCTTGCTTGTGTGTCAGATTTTCCACAAGCCTCCGATAAAATCGCAATCGCGCTTCAGACGTCGCGTAAAGCGGCCCCTGCAGTGTAACGCTGCTCAGCGCAAGGTTGTGTGGATCAAAGCCCAGGGATTCATTGTTCAGTCGCTGCAGGCTGGTAACAAGCCACCCAGCGCCTGCCAGCAACACCACGGAGAGTGCCACCTCGACTGCAACCAGCCATTTCTTTAAGCTTTGCTTGCTGTGCTCCTGTGTTGCGCTGCGCCCAGCCGCCTTGAGAGCCTGATTCACATCCCCCTTCGTCGCGCGAAATGCCGGCAGCAAGCCAAACAACAGCGTTGTCCCTACCGTCATCACGCAACTAAAGACAATCACCGGCATATTGATCGCAACGTTTGCACCGACTGGCAACTCAATCGGTGTTGCCAGATTGAATGCTCGTACCGCGATCGCAGCTATCGCGAGACCCGCCAGCGAACCGGCTGTTGCCAGCAGGAGCGCCTCCGTCAGGAGTTGACGAATGACACGTGCACGCCCCGCTCCTATAGCGGCCCGCACGGCGAGTTCCCTTTCGCGGCCCAGCGCCTTTCCAGTCCAAAGATTTGCCACATTTTACACAAGCGATGAGCAGCACACAGAAGACCGCGCCTGCGATCAGCCAGATGGTTGAGCGCAACGTCCGCCCGGCAAGGAACGTGAACTCCTCCTGGATGCCATGAACTTGCGGCTCGAAGACCTTTTCGTGACTGTCTTTTGAATGCAAAGCCCGATGAATCGAGCTCACCTCAGCCTGCGCTTGTGGCATGGTCGTGTTTGGCCTTAGACGGGCAACGGTACCAACGACGAAGTCATCGCGCTTGGCAGTGGGAGAGGTTGCGAGCATCCAAAGGGGCGCGATTCTCGGATAGAACTCGAATGTTTCCGGCATCACTCCCACGACCTGGCACGGCACATGGTCCAGAATCATCGGCTGTTTCAACACTTGTGGATTCGCCATTAGCTTGGTCCGCCAGAACTTGTTCGAAAGAACCACGGCGCAGCCCTCGCTTGCATCTGTTCCCTTGAACGTTCTTCCGAATTCCGCGTGTACTCCCAACGTTTTGAAGAAATCCTGCGTTACTTGCACCGCCAACAGCGTGGTCGAGCGTGAGCCGTGCCGCCAAACCTTGTCTCCCATCGCCCATGTATCGGCTGCCAAACTGGAGAAACTCTTCGCTTCATGTTGGTAGGCATCAAAATCCGCAAAAGGAGCAAACATGAGGCCGTGTTCAGGCCGATGCGCAAACTGATCGTAGATCACCACGAGGCGATTCTGGTTGTGATAAGGCAACGGGCGCAGCAGCACGGCATCCAGAATGCTGAATACTGCCGTGCTAGCGCCAATGCCCAAAGCGAGCGTTCCAGCTGCGACAAACGTAAAGCCCGGACTTCGCGCCAGAATGCGCCAGGCGTAACGAAGGTTTTGCAGCAACTCATCCAGCCAGCGCCAGCTCCACTCATCGCGACTGCTCTCCTTGAGAGCAGTCATATTTCCGAACGGGCGCCGTGTGAGGAACAACAACTTACGCCAGAGCTTGTGCATCACGCCTCATTCCCCGTAGGCCTGAGAAGCAATCCAATAGCGCGCGACTCTGATGTACTGGGCAATCTCGCGTTCCACCTGCTTGCGCCCAGTGGGCATCAAGCGATAGTAGCGAGCCCGCCGGTTGTCGTCCGTCCGTTCCCATTCGCCCGTTATCCAGCGTTGTACGAGCATTCCCTCCTACCTGGAGAACGCTCTTAGTTTGTTCCAGGATACAGTCGGCGATCTCAAACTTACGCATGTCCTTGCCTCCCGAGAGAGTGCGCAGGATAAGCATGTCTAGAGTGCCTTTGGGAATGGGCTCTTTTTGAACGTTCGAAAGCATTCCATTCGAAATCTTTACATAGTCATTCTATGCCGGCTGGTTCTGGGGTCGCCCGTTTTACTCTTCGTGTCAACGCTCAAACGTTGCATAAAGGAGCGATGCTGTTTGAAAAACTATCTTCAGCGTAGTGCCGGGATTGGATATAGCTTGATTTGGTACTCCTACCGTTTGAAGGAATGGCCTTTTCAGGCCATCCCTATCATTGGTTCCTTCGATTGGCTCAGGTATCTTATTAGCCGTTTGACGTTCCGGGCCGTTGCCGCCAAGATGAATTGCTCTTTTGCATTGCGCAAGCCACGCAGCCGCACCTTGCGAAGCCGGATTTGATTGCGTAATGCGGAGAACAACGCCTCGATCTTGTTTCCGGCGGGACGGGCAATCGCAAACTCCAGTGTTTGGCTGAGCTTTCGAACGTCCTCGCGCACGTCCTCATACCAATTCACTCTCAGCGTACGGTGAGTTGACGACGGCGTGCACGCAGGCTTGTATGAACAGTCTTGGCAATGTGATGGCTTTGCGCCGTACGTAAAGCCCTGTGAACCTCGAGTTAACCCGATGTAGTGAAACAAGTGGCCTCCTGGACTGCGATAGGCGTTTTCTTCCGCGACACGAGTAAACTCATGCTGCGTGTAGAAGCCCTTTGTTTGTTGCTTTCGATCCAATACCGGGATGTAGGGCGTCATCTGCCGATTCGAAAGCCAAGAAAGGAACTCACCCGTTCCATAGCTTTTGTCGGCAGTGACGCTGGCGGGTTGCAACCCAAAGCGCTCTTTCGCCCTTCCAGCATCTGTCGCGCCGCAATGATTTCTTGGCTGAGGCGTGCTGGAGTTGCCATGACACCCGCGATGATGCAGCTTGGATTGTCGCTTAGATAGTTGTCGTAATACGCGGACTCCGAAGCTCCTCGCTTGCTCGACAGGGCTGGTTCGGGGTCGTTGTCGAAATCTTCATGGGGGGTGAGTTCCGATACGTGCGGCGAAGTTCGGGTTATCTTCCGCTGCGGAGGCGGAAGGGTCAGAAGTCTATTCCGGCTCCGCAATTACGTTCTCTCGCTCGACCTGCTCCACGTATTCGCGCACGCTGCGATTGACTTTAGCTACCTGCGGCAGTTGTTCACGAGTGATCGTCCGGTCAGGACTCGCATCGGCGCGAATCTGCGTGCTGTCTACGGAGAGATCGACACCTTTTAACAGCCCGACGCTCATACATTGCTGGACGATGCGCTCGAAGAGTTCAAGGAAGAGTGACGATTCCTGAAAACGGCCGTGCCGGTTCTTGGAGAATGTCGAGTGATGCGGAACCTCTTGATCGAAGAGCAATCTTCAGAGTACTTGCACAACCATCGTGCGTATCGGGCGGAAGGTGAAACCTCACTGTTTTTTCAATCCCGAGCGCCTATGGGCCCCCTACACGGCTTAGTCGAAAAATCAGTCTCCCGCCCGAACCGCCTCTGCTTGACATTGGGGACAGGTTTGAAACTCATGACGCGATTCCGCGGCTTCGAGAGGCGCATCTTATGCGACAGTAGAAAAGTTATGACAGCGGAAGAACCGCTTCCGACAATTGTGATTGTAGGGCGCCCTAACGTCGGCAAATCCACTCTTTTTAACGCGATCTTGGGCAACCGGCGCTCGATCGTGGGCAACGAGCCGGGCATTACTCGAGACAGGATTTACGGCGAAGCAGAGCACCGCGGCAAGCGCTTCGGCTTGATCGACACGGGCGGGATTATCCCGAACGATGCCGCCCTGATCCCGACCGAGATTCTGAAACAGGCCCATGTGGCGCTCGATATTGCTTCGCACATTTTGTATGTGATCGACGGACGCACCGAGATTACCTCTGCTGACCGCGATCTGGCGAAACTGCTTCGCCCGCTTGGGAAGCCTCTGACTCTGGTGGTGAATAAAATCGACGCAAAGGTGCGCGAGAATTTGGTTCACGAATTCTATTCGCTGGGGCTGGGCGACCCGATGGCAGTATCCGCGGAGCACCGCCTCGGTTTGGACGACCTCCTCGAAATGGTGACCGCTCCCTTTCCGAAGGTGGATTTTGAAGCTGAAGCAGAAGCAGAAGAGGGCGAAGGATCGCAACGGCGGATCAAGGTAGCAATCATCGGGCGGCCTAACGTCGGCAAATCGACCATGCTGAACGCGCTGGTAGGTACGGAACGCGCCATTGTCTCTCCCGTGCCGGGCACTACGCGGGACGCGGTCGACGAAACGGTCAGGGAAGGCAATACGACCTACCGGTTTGTCGACACCGCCGGGATCCGGCGGAAAGGCAAGACGATCGAGATGACGGAAAAGATGAGTGTTATTATGGCGCGCCGGAACATCCGCATGGCGAACGTGGTTCTGCTGGTGGCGGATGCGACGGAAGGAATTGTCAGCGCCGACGCCACAATTGCCGGTTATGCGCACGAAGAAGGGCGGGCGCTCATCATCGTAGTCAACAAATGGGACGCGACCCCGGAGAAAAGCAAGCGTGCTTTCACTGAGGCGATACGCGACCAGCTCAAATTCCTGGATTATGCGCCGGTGATCTTCGCCTCCGCAAGGAATGCGGAAGGAATCAGACGAATTTTCGCGAACATTCGCCGCTGCTTCGATGCGGCATCGAAGCGCGTTACCACCGGCGAGCTGAATCGCTTCGTTGAAACGTTAAAGTTTGAAAGCGATATCAAGATCTACTACATCACCCAGGCTTCGATCCGGCCGCCCACTTTCGTGGTGTTTACCGACAAGGCCGAAAAGATTCATTTTTCGGAAGAACGCTTCCTCATCAATCGCCTGCGGGAGCGTTTTGGATTCGACGGCACGCCGATCGTGATCAAGACGAAGAGAAGATAGCCTAGAGATATGTCTCCCGCCCCCGTTTCGCTTGCTGAATACCTAACCACAGAATATGAACCTGACTGCGACTACGTAGATGGGGTATTAGAGGAGCGAAACCTGGGGAAGAACAGGCACAGCAGAACGCAGACGCTCCTCATCGCATGGCTTGCCGCGAGAGAGACACAGCACGGCTTTAGTGTGCTCACAGAACAGCGCGTTCAAGTAGCACCGAGATGCGTGCGGATACCGGACGTGTGTTTATCGGCGCGTACGACAAAGACGAGGTGACGCAGCACCCTCCTCTACTCTGGATCGAAGTTCTCTCGCCGGAGGACCGCTGGAACCGGATTCAAAGCCGCTTGAGCGACGCGCTGAATTTCGGGGTGCGGACCATCTGGATTGTCGATCCGTATTCCAAAGAAGCGTGGATCGCTACGCCGGAGCATCGAACGGCTGCTGTCGAAGATGGAATGCTGCGCTGCGCCAAGCCTGCGCTGGAAGTCTCCTTGAACGAGATCATCCCGGAAGACTGAAATTCGTCAGTGTAAGACGAACTGCTTAACCACCGAGTTGTCGTCTTCATCGAAGACTCTCACAGCGAGGGTCTGGCTTTCTTTTCCACTCACAGAATAGCTCAACACTTGCGAATCGCTAACGAAGTTATCGGGTTGCAGTAGAATCCATTCACCCCCATTCACCGAGTATTCGGCTTTGTCGATCCAGCTCAACGCATCCTTCGCGGTAAATTTCACATCGCGCAGCGTTCCGTCCTTTGTAATCGAAACTCCTGTGATTTCGGGGGGCGTGTTGTCGACGGTGAATGGGTCACTGTCGAGAGATGAGGTCAGCGCGTTAGCGGGGGTATTGCCCGGCGCATCACTGGCCACGACCCGCGCGACATACTGGCCGTCCGGGAATGCCGCGCTGTCGAAGGAGTAGAAACGGTCCTGCAGTTTGTCTTTGAGCAGTTGCCAGCCGTCGCTGTTCTTTTCGCGCAACTGGACGCGATAGACGAGCGGATCTCCATTCGCGTCAGCGGCGCTCCAACGAATGGTTACGAAGCCCTTACTGTATTGCAGCGTAGCGCTCCCGCTCGCCTCCAGCGCGAGCGAGCTTGCCGTTGCCCTCCTTTGGCCCACGGCAGGAAGAGCAATGGTCAGCGGTGAACCTGAAGCTGTTACGGACCGTTCCAAGGGACTGCTGGTTGACGGCTGGCGGTAATTGAACGGCGCAATCTCTATCTGCTGCACCACGGGCGCAATGTTCTTTGGAAGAAACGGGATATCGACAGCGCTCAACTCCGGCGAGTTCCCCGCCCCGGCGCACTCCAAACTAAGGCGGTATTGCAAGAAGCGAGCGGGGGGCGACTGCACGGGTCCGCCCAATTCGTTTACGTCCACCCGGCTCCAAGGACTCCATCCGTTGAGTGGATTGTTTACATTGCCGCTGCGGGTTTCGAGCTCGATTTTGCCGCCGTTCAGGGTAGATGTTATGTGCGCTTTACCCCAATGGGCAAAATCGTTCGCATCGAGAACATCGCTCTCGAGCGTGCCCTGCTTTTCAATCGACGGTCCGATGGAATAAAGGCTCCCGATGTTGCCCGTCACCGCAAAGATGGTCCCGTTCTGAGTCCGCAAAAAAGACGTGACCTGGGTGGGGGGAGCGTTCAACCATTCGGTAGAGAGATGGTCCGAATCGACGCGATAAATGATCCCCTTGTTGCCCGTTCCCAAGATAGGTTTCCCCAACGCATCGAAAGTGATGGCGTAGACCAGGTCTGTCGGCGAGCTCCAGATCTTCTCCGCGAAGCCATCTTGCTGGATGCGGTACAAATCCGACCCACCGCTTACGGCTGCGCTGAATGAGCCAATTGCGGGAGGCAGGCTTGGTGGCGCTGTCCCGGAGCGAGGCGCTCCCGTTGAAGTGATAGGAGAAGGCGTTGAAGGCAGTACTGGTGTCGTGCCAGAAACGGAAACCGCGCCTGATTTACTTCCGATTGCAGCGGCGTAAACCACTCCGCCATGCTCGGCTATCGCAGTTACTTCGCGTTTGCTTGCCTGGTAGAGAACGAAGCTCTGGCCAGCCGGGGTAATGCGCAATATTAATCCACCGGGCTCAGTCCCGACAATCAAATTTCCCGCCGCATCGAGGATCAGCGAGCGCGCATGCGTCTCTTGAGTGTCGAAGAACTTGACGCCTTCACCATTCGGCGTGACCCTGTAGATCAGGCCGTTCTCGCCCGTCGCAACCAGCAGGTTTCCGGACTTGTCGAACACCATTGCCCAAATGTACTTGCACTTCGGATCGAAAAAGAGCTGCGGCTTTCCGTTGCTGTCGAACCGATAGATCTTGGCGTCGGGCAGCACCGCCGCATATACCCGGTCCTCCTGGTCGACCGCCAGGGCATGCACTTCAAGCCCGGTCACGTCTCCGAATACCCGTGGCTTGCCATTGCGGGCCAGCGCGAAGACTTTAGTCGAGGCGCCGGTAGGTGCGCCGCCGGCGTAGTATAACGTCCCTTTTGAATCCTGCGCCAAGGCCCAAAGATAAGGCACACCAGTGCTGTCCAGTTCCTTGAACTCGGGCGCCAACGTTACGCGGCCATCGCTGCGAATCGACAGGCCCTTGCGCGTGCCGCGAGCAAAATCCGACTGGTCCGATTGCTCCCAGGTGCGAGTCTCCACCCCTAAGCACATTGAGGCCGCGATAGCAGCAAGCAGAAAAATAGCGGCGGCCTTCTTTGGGGCCGGAATCGTGTTCATGTGTCTTACTGTGAGGCCTTTCAGTCGACGTAAATCTTCAGCGAGTAGCTACCCGTCACCACTCCATCGACCGGCACGGAAAGCTGCTCGTGCGCACTCTCTGGTGAGCTGACGAACTCGTGATTCGTCGCGCGTCCACTCTGCATCACGTTTAAGACTGACGCTGGCAGGCTAGGCAACACTTTCTCGTCCGAATACACCGTCGGCTGTGATTCGATCAGTGAAACATACAGACGGTTGTTGCTGCGCTCCTGGTTGAGCATGGCCACGGTTTGCGGCGTGTCCTCGATCCTGTTTAAGGAGCTGGCAATATTCTGGAAACGGCTTAGCGTGTCGGCGTCGCTGAAAAGAATCTGGTGCTCGCCGCGCGGGAGTCCCGCGGGAATTTTCACATCGACGGTGCGCTCGATGCGCTCACCCCGGTAGGGCCGAAGAAAGACTTTCACCGGCACTTCGGAGCCAGGGACGACCTTGTTATCCGCGATCCAGGCCGATTCAATTTGCGCAATGCGCCGCTCGGGCAGCAGGTCCACCGTCACGTTCACGGCCTCAAGCTTGGGCAATTTCGCCGAGTTGAGATATAAGCGGTTGAATTTGTCGCCCCACCAGCCGGCCAGCAGCATGGGAGTAGGTATTTGCGTCTCGGCGGGCGCTTGCATGGTGGTCAGTTCCACTCGCTGCTGACCCTCCACTTGCAACTCGCCATGCAGCCGGTAGGTAGCTTCTTCCGAGAAGTCGTTCAGATTCGAGAGCGAGTTGAAGAGCGTCGCCATCATCAGGTAAGGCGTCCACTTCTGGTCGACGAATACGTTGTAATGGAAATCCTTGGTGTTGCGAAGGTGATTACTGCCGTCGAACGATCGAACCTGCAGCTTAACCGGAATCATCTGAGCTGTCGCGCCTAACTCGCCCTCGATGGCGCTGTGACGATCCTGCCGCAGCGCGCCCACTACTTCCGTGGCGTTGCCCATTTTGGTGGGCTGATAAGAAGAAGCGAGTGTCGTGATGATCGTGTCCTTCGCGATCGGCATATCTACCGCGCCCAGATTGAACATGGGATGTCCAAACGCCAAGACGTGCTTGCCGTCGTTGTAAGTGACAGTGCCGCCGCCGGTCATATTCATGTCGCCAGAAACCAGCACCGCCGCGATCGTCTCCCCCGGCTGCATGGAAGTGGCCCAGTCCGCCGCCGGTGTGGGCGAATTGAGCTTGCCGCCCGCCCCGCCTTGTGCGACCGTCAGCCCAAGCTGGCCAAAAATCGGGGCGAATTGCCTGATGGCGTCGTCTGAAAATCCCGACATGGAGATCGGAGTCGCAATCGGCGTCATGGTTAGCGCTTCCGAAACTTCGTGGGAAGCCGCCATCGCGCGCGCCAGCAATCCAGCTGGCACCGGAAGGCGAGTCTCGGCCGTTTGCAACTTGTCCGGCGTGCGGCTGTCGGCTGGACGGCTCTTATCGAATTCATTGACTTCTAGCATTAGGTTTATAGGCGTAATGCCGCAGATCGCATCGGGCGAGAACACGCTCAGACGCAGCGAAATAGCGCCCAGCAGCTTGCCGTCGATGTAAACCGGACTGCCGCTCATTCCACCGGCCACGTTCGTCCGCTCAGCCTTGCCGGTCAGCTTTCCGATGATGATGTCCTGACGAGGGCCCCAGCCGTTCTCCCAAATCCCGACGATTTCGACCGGAACGGGCTCTGGCTTGGTGCCCTGAAAAACAGTCCAGGCGACTCCCTTCATGCCAGGCCGCAAGGCGCTCTCGGGGAACGTTTCGACCTTACCAGCGCGCGGCACCACGGTCATGTTTGGAATGGCCTCGTCTGGCATGGCAGAGAGATCGCCAGACAGCATGAGTAAAGAGACTACGAGCGCGCGGTGAAGCATAATGAGGTACGATCTGCGATAGCCTTTGGATCCGGTCGGTGCTTTGCCGACGGGGAGAACCCACCGGATGTCCTTCATTATCCTCCAACAAATTCAAAACGCTCGCGGCGAGTTTCCGGCCTGCTAGATTCCTCACCGGTAGTTGCCGGGACGATGTTAACGTTTTCTAGCGTTAAGGTGTGTTCATTGTCTCTGTTTCCAGCGTTACCTAAATGAAAAGCTCAGTCTGAAGTTGTAGACTGTAAACGATTGATCAAACTCGTTTATAAGCGGAGATTGCACATGACTCGTCTTTCATTCACTTCTTTAAGCTCTTTTGCCGTTTGCGCCTGCCTTGCTATCGGGATTTCGACTGCACAAAAGCCTGCCGCCAAAGGGGATGCAGCCAAGGGCAAGGAGACGTTCGAGCAGTGCGCTGTTTGCCACAACGTCGATACGGACGAGAAAAAGATGGGACCTTCCCTCAAGGGCCTTTTCACTCACAAGACGATGGCGGGCGGCAAGCCTGTAACGGATGCGAACGTGCTGGCCCAGATCAATAATGGCGGCAACGGCATGCCGGCTTATGCAGACATGCTCTCAGCGGACGAGAAGTCGAACCTGCTCGCTTATCTGCACACTCTCTAAGCTTCATCTTTTGGGGCTTACAGGGCAAAGGTGACAAGAGGTCCCTTTCGCCGGGCGGAGACACTACGGAGGCGACGATTCGGGCGTGCTGGTCTTATCGGAATAAATTGGCTGGTACATAGCAGTCCAATTTGCTAGAATTGGAGGCACTTGGACCTTCTTGCCCATATCTCGGTCGACAGTGCGCTGGAAGCCCCACTATATAAGCAGCTGGCCGAATCGATCCGGTCTGCGATAAAACAAGGAACAATTGGACGGGGCGAGCGGTTGCCAGCCACTCGTGAATTGGCTGGGCAGCTTGGATTGAATCGCACTACTGTATCTGCGGCTTATTCCTTGCTCGAGGAAGCCGGACTGCTGGAAGGGCAGGTGGGGCGGGGTAGTTTCGTCGCCGGTAGCCGGACTTCGAGCACAGTACCGTCCTTCGATTGGGAAAAGCTCCTCCCTCCACTCGAGTCAATGCACGCGGCTCCTGCGGACGCGGAGATCAATTTCGCGAATTCGCGTCCATCGGAGGATTGCTTCCCGATGGCGGAATTTCGACGTTTATCGAGAGATGTGATTGACAGCCCTCGCGCGGTTGAGATCCTCCAGTTAGGATCTCCGTACGGCTACGGGCCCCTACGCCGCTATCTGTTAAACGAGAATCTCGCGACGGGTTTAGCGCGTGCCGGGGATGACCTCATTATTACCAACGGCTGCCAGCAGGCGCTCGACTTGCTGGCCCGGATGCTGGTTGGGGACAGCAATGCCGGAGTTCTCTTGGAGGAGCCCGTCTACCATGGTCTTCTGCGCGTGTTCGCGAGCGCTCGGGCGAACATGATTCCTGTACTGGTAGGAGACTCAGGAATAAACCTAGGCGCGCTGGAGGCACTGGCGAGCCAGCAGAAGCCGCGTCTCCTCGTGATTACCCCGGACTTCCAAAATCCAACCGGCACAAGCCTGAATCTGGAGCAGCGGAAAGCGATTGTCGCGATAGCGAAGCGGGCCGGGTGGGTGGTGATCGAAAGCACCATCTATCGCGACTTGCGGTACCGGGGAAAAGCGCTTCCCACTCTCAAGCAGTTAGACGGAAGCGGGAATGTCATTTCGATCGGCAGTTACTCGAAGGTCGCCTTCCCGGGACTGCGGGTCGGCTGGGTGATAGCCCCTCGGCCTGTCATTGCCCGGCTGGCTGATGCCAAACAAACAAGCGATCTGCATTCCGATCAACTCTCTCAGGCCGTGCTCCTGCGCTTTGCGGAATCGGGAGAACTGGCCCGTCATCTGGAGCGCACGAGGCAGATCGGAGCGGAACGGCTGGGCGCTGTGCTTGAAAGTTGCGAGAGATTCCTGCCTGCGGGTTGCCGGTTCACTCGTCCCGAGGGAGGTATGAATCTTTGGGTCGAACTGCCGACGCCGCTCGTGGCCGAAGAACTGCTTGAAGCAGCGGAAGAGCAGGGCGTAAGCTTTCTACCCGGCGAATACTTCTCTCTCCGGCGCTCAGACCGGCGTCACTTACGCATCAGTTTCGGCGGGCTCTCGCCCGAAGCGATCGTGCGAGGAATAAGCATTATCGGCACCATAGCGCGGGAACAGATCTCGGCGCATCAGGCGCGTGCTCCGCTAGAGCCGTTTGCCGCGCTGGTTTAGAAAGTGTTTGAAAAGGGTATTTAGCCAAAGAAAGAAGCAAGGGAGATTAAAGATGAATTTCGGAACCGATGAATTTCGTTTGAAAGTAGGGCTCGCCGAGATGCTGAAGGGTGGCGTCATCATGGATGTCGTCAATGCGGAGCAGGCGGTGATCGCCGAGCGTGCGGGCGCGACTTCGGTGATGGCGTTGGAGCGCGTACCCGCAGATATTCGCAAGGACGGCGGGGTAGCTCGCATGTCGCAGATCCGGGTGATTCGCGAAATCATGGCAGCCGTGTCGATCCCCGTAATGGCAAAAGTGCGGATCGGTCACTTCACCGAAGCGCGCATTCTCGAAGCGCTTGGCGTGGATTACATCGATGAAAGCGAAGTGCTGACGCCGGCCGATGAAGAGCACCACGTCGACAAACACGATTATAAAGTGCCGTTTGTGTGTGGCGCGCGCAACCTGGGCGAAGCTCTGCGAAGAATTGCCGAAGGAGCAGCCATGATCCGTACCAAGGGCGAGGCGGGTTCCGGCAACATCGTAGAGGCGGTGCGCCACATCCGTACCATCGTCAAAGAAATGAAGCAGCTCACAGTGCTAGGGAAAGAGGAAGTATTTCACGAGGCGAAGAGTCTACAAGCTCCCCTCGAGCTGGTCCAGTACGTAGCAGAACGTGGCAAGCTGCCTGTTCCGAATTTCTCGGCAGGCGGTATTGCCACGCCGGCAGATGCCGCGCTGGTTATGCAGCTCGGCGCGGAAGCGGTTTTCGTCGGCTCGGGTATTTTCAAATCCTCCGATCCCGAGGCGAGGGCGAAGGCGATCGTGAAAGCTGCCACATACTATCGCGATCCGGTCAAATTGCTGGAAGCGAGTGAAGAGCTGGGCGAAGCGATGCCGGGTCTCGAAATTTCGAAATTGCCGGAAGGCGAATTGATGCAAACGCGAGGCTGGTAGCCCGCTCCGAATCAAACAGCTCTTATGCCAACCCGTATAGGTGTCCTGGCGCTGCAAGGCGATTTCGAGGCGCACCGCAAAGCGATCGAACGCGCGGGCGGACATGCGTCCGAGGTTCGAACCGCCGAAGATCTCGGACCAATGGACGGCTTGATTATTCCAGGTGGCGAGAGCACCACGATGCTGAAGTTGCTCGACCTGGAAAACATGCTCGGGCCGATACGCAGCTTCGGCGAGCAGAAGCCTATTTTTGGTACCTGCGCCGGCGCTATTCTCCTGGCGAAGGAAGTCTTGCATCCTGCCCAACCCTCACTCGGGCTGATGGACATTACCGTCGAGCGGAATGGCTACGGGCGGCAGGTCGATAGCCGGATCGCGGAAATCGATCTCGACGGCAAGGCAACCGAAGCGGTGTTTATTCGGGCGCCCATCATCCGGCACGCCGGGCCAGACACCAAGGTCTTAGCGACCTATGACGGCAATCCTGTGCTGGTGGAACAAGGCAAGCATCTTGCCTCTACTTTTCATCCGGAATTGGGCTTGGGATTCTCTATACATGAGCACTTTATCCGAAAAGTGACAGAAGAAAAGAAGCGCCACTTGGATCAAGAGCTTGCGCTCGCCACAAAAATTGAGTGACGGTGGAGAGCTAAGGACTTTCATGGTCCGCCCCGGACGGCGCTCGATAGCGTGACTCCAGCCGGCCGCGGAAGAAGCGCAGCGCAAACGGTATTTCATCCGGATAAGCGGCGCACCAGGCAATGATACGTTCCAGTTTCGTCGTGTCATCCTGGACGGCACTGATCTCCATCAGCTCCGCCTCGACTGTCTGTTCGTCTCTTTTCATTTCTCCCTTTCAATGCACGGAACGCAGCACCTTGCCTGGCAATGCGTCTGTCATGTTGCCCTGCGCTATCACAGGAACGCCGTTTACCAGCACGTACTGCATGCCTATGGAGAGCTGATTGGGCTTCCCGAAAGTCGCTACGTCGCGAATCGTCGCCGGATCAAAGATAACAACGTCTGCCCACATCCCCTCTTTAAGCACGCCCCGCTCCGACAGCTTCATTCGCTGCGCGGGCAGAGCGCTAAATTTCCGGATGGCGTCCTGCAGGGTCAACAGTTTCTCCTCGCGCACATATTTTCGCAGGATACGGGGGAACGTGCCATAGGCGCGCGGGTGCGGATGCTCGCGTCCGAGAATACCGTCTGGCGCAGTACCTTGCGAGTCGTTGTCCACCGAGACCCAGGGCTGTTTCAGCGCATAGGCAATATCTGTCTCAGACATGCCGAACACCGCCACCGACATACTTGGATCCTGAATCAGCAGGTCGAAAATGGTATCGATCGGGTCTTCGTTTTTTTCTTTTGCGATTTGAGCTATCGTCTGGCCCTGCAAAGGCAAGAACTTCGGATCGCTGACAACACTGACTAAAATGGCTTCGGAGCCGGGAATTTCGAGCCACTCATTATCCCAGCCGGAGCTGTCGTTCAGCATCTGATTGCGAATGCGCTGGCGAATGGCTGGGTCCTTCAGCCGCGCCACCATCTTCGGATCTCCACCCTCATGCGCCCAAGGCGGAACAAATGCTGAGAACGAGTTGAACCAGGCCGGGTAAGCATACGTGTCGGCTTCGACGTCGACGTCTGCGCGCCTGGCCGCTTCAATGCGGTTTACCACTTCGGGCATGCGGCCCCAATTTTTCTTGCCGGCGGTTTTCAAATGCCAGATTTCGATCGGAATCTCCGCCTCCCGCCCGATACGAAATGCTTCGTCCAGCGAGCTATCGATCGCGTCGCCTTCACTGCGCATATGGGTGGCATAGATACCGCCGAGCTTGGCAGCTTCATGCGCCAACGCGATCAATTCTTCGGTTCTCGCGTAAGGAGCCGGAGCGTACTGCAGCGCAGTTGACAAACCAACCGTGCCGTCCAGCATAGCCTGCCTGACGAGCGCTTTCATTCTCTCCAACTCGTCAGGGCTTGGGGCGCGATCCTCCTCGCCCAGGACAACGCGCCTCACTTGTGTGGCGCCCACGTAGCTTGCGAGGTTTATGCCCATGCCGTGCTGTTCCAGATGGTTAAAGTAATCGCGGAAGGTGATCCAGTCAGCTTTGATTCGGTAGGCTTGATAGCTGGCTTGATCCTGTGCAAGAAGATGCGGAGTAGTAGGAGCGATAGAATTGCCTTCGCCGGTGATCTCGGTTGTGATGCCCTGGAAGATCTTCGAAGGGACGTGCGGGTTGACCAGCATCGAGATCTCGGATTGACCGAGCATGTCAATGAAGCCGGGCGCGACGATCAGGCCGCGTGCGTCGATCACCTGCTTGGCAGGGGGGCTAGCCAGAGAACCGATCCGCACGATTCGCCCGTCGCGGATTCCTATATCGCCCGCATACCACGGCGAACCGGTGCCGTCTATGATGTGTCCATTCCGGATGACGACGTCCAGCTCCTGGGAACAAGCCGGCAGAGCGGATGATAGAGCCGCTAGCGCAACCAGAACTTGTCTTATCAAAGCTCCCGGTACGTCAACTCTACTGGCCAGCGCTGGCAGGCTGCTGCGATAACGCAGCCACGTTGTCGTTGTTGACGACGAAGGACCCGGTATCTACAAACGTCGGATACGGAGAGAAGACGTTCTGCGCCCAACTGCCGGAGAGCGGCTTGGCCGGATGCAGATGAATGTCGCCGAGCAGCTCGGTTCCGAAATAGGCCATTGTATAGGGCTTTTGCGCGATGGTCGCTGAAATGACGCCCTTCTTGATCCAATCGACTGTTCCCGGATCGGTGTCCATCGCGATAATCTTCACTTTGCCGCCCATGCCCCCGCGGTTTACCACGTCGGCCACTGCCGGGCAGGCCAAAGCCTCCAGGCAGATGAATGCATCCACTTTGGCTTTCGAATCCAGCAGTTTCTTGGCCGAGTCAAACGCAACATCCGAGTTTCCATTCATGTCCACCACCTGCATCACCTTGACATCAGTGTGGTCGGCAAACGCAGATTGGTAACCGGCCAGCCGGTCTTTTAAGTTGGCTTGGCCCGCTATCGTGTAAATCACAACGTTGCCCTTGCCGTTCAAGAGTTTCGCCGTTAACTTGCCGCCGATGGTGCCGGCGTTGAAGTTATCGGTACCGATAAAAAATATACGCTTGCTATCCGGCGCATCGGAATCAATCGTCAGCACCGGAATGCCCTGATCGACCGCGGCATTGATGTCGGGACCGAGAATAGTCGCGTCGGATGCGGACACAAGAATGCCCGACGGTTTCTCGGCCACCGCTCGCCTGAACGCATCGTGCTCGCCTTGAGGGTCGTGCCCATCGGGGCCTTGCAGCTCGGAATGGACTTTCATCTCCGCAGCCGCGTGATTCAAGCCTTGCACGGCAGCTTGCCAGTACGGAATCTTTGTGTTATCGGCAACCAAGATATACTTCTCGGCCGGGGCATGACCTCCTCCCGCGCACCCGTTCATAAAAATCAGTGAGGCCGGTAAGCAGGCCATCGTCAGTAATCGCCCAACAATTCGCATGTACTATACCTTGCGCGAAAGTTTATCACGAAGCATGAAAAGTTTTTTCGAGAAGCACGGCGCGGCGCCTACAATCATGATGCCGAATCCGAATCGAGCCCGAAGTAAACCGCAGCTAACGGCGGAAGATCGACAGTGAGCGAATAGTTACGGCCATGCGCCGGAACAGGTACTGTCTCAACGCCGCCGAAATTCCCGCGGCCGGTACCGCCGAATTGTTTCGCATCAGTATTGAGCTGTTCTTTCCAGAAACCCTTCTCGGGGACGCCAATCCGGTAGTTCGCCCGCGGGACCGGACTGAAGTTACAAATCACCAGCATTGCCTCCCGTTTCGGCCGGCCCTTCCTTAGGAAACTCAATACGTTCTTCTCGCCATCATGATTGTCGATCCACTCAAAACTTTCAGGCGAGTGTTCCAGCGTGTGCAGCGAAGGCTCAGACCGGTACAAGCGATTCAATTCGCCAACCAGCAGCCGCACCGCCGCATGATCTGAAATTTCGAGCAGGCCCCAATCGAGACTTCGGTCATGGTTCCATTCGCTCCACTGCGCGAACTCGCAGCCCATGAAGAGCAGCTTCTTGCCCGGCTGCGCGTACATGTAAGCGTAAAGAAGCCGGAGATTGGCGAACTTCTGCCAGTTATCGCCCGGCATTTTGCCGATCAGAGATCCTTTCCCGTAAACCACCTCGTCATGAGACAGTGGCAGCACAAAATTCTCATTGAAAGCATATACCAGCCGGAAGGTCAGCTCGTGATGGTGATATTTACGAAATAACGGGTCCTGCGACATGTATTGAAGCGTGTCATGCATCCAACCCATGTCCCATTTAAGACCGAACCCGAGGCCGCCAACATAAGTCGGTTTGGAAACCATGGGCCAGGCGGTTGATTCTTCCGCAATTGTCTGCACGTCAGGGTGCATCCGGTAGACGTCCTCATTCATTCGCCGAAGAAAGCCAATCGCGTCCAGGTTCTCGCGGCTGCCGTATTCGTTGGGAATCCATTCACCCGGTTTGCGTGAGTAGTCGAGATAGAGCATCGATGCCACTGCATCCACCCGCAATCCGTCCGCGTGATAGCGATCGAGCCAAAACAGCGCGCTGCTCAGCAGGAAGCTCCGAACCTGTCCGCGGCGATAATCGAAAATGAAGCTGTTCCAATCGGGATGCAACCCCCTGCGCGGGTCGGCCGGCTCATATTCGTGAGCGCCGTCGAAATAACCCAGACCGTGGGCATCCTGAGGAAAATGAGACGGCACCCAATCGAGAATTACGCCAATACCCTGCTGGTGAAACTCGTCGATCAGGCGCATGAAATCCTGCGGCGTGCCGTAGCGGCTGGTCGGCGCGAAATAGCCTGTCGTCTGATAACCCCAGGACCCATAAAAAGGGTGCTCCATCACGGGCATGAACTCTATGTGCGTAAAGCCCATCTCCTTGACATACGGCACCAGTTGAGTCGCTAAATCGCGATACGTGAGACAGCCCTCTCCTCCTTTCGCCGTCCGCCACGATCCCAGGTGAACCTCGTAGATCGAGATGGGAGCGCTAAGACTGCTGGCATCGCGGCGGCGTCCCATCCACTCTTCGTCGCCCCATTGGTAATCGAGATCCCAGACCACCGAAGCATTGTCCGGCGGCTGGTCGTGAAAGAAGCCAACCGGGTCCGCTTTATCGAGGCTACTTCCCTGCTCCGATTCGATGTAGTACTTGTACCTTTCGCCCGGCCCTACGCCAGAAACAAAACCGTGCCAAATTCCACCCTCGCCAAGTTCCAGCGGCGCCGCGCCTTTCAGCCAACCGTTGAACGAGCCGATTACTGAAACGGCCCGCGCTGATGGCGCCCAGACCGCGAAGGCTGTTCCGTCCCGCGTTTCCGATACGTGAGCACCCAGCACGTCGGCCAGCCGGATGTGGGTACCTTGCCCGAAGAGATAAACATCATTCTTGGTAAGCGGTCTATCTCTGGTCACGATAGTCGTTGCCATCTTAGGCCACTAGCCCCAGAATTCCGCGCAATGGAATCCGCAGCCAGTCGGGCCGGTTGTTCAGCTCGTAAGCAACTTCGTACAGCGCCTTTTGCAACAAAAACGCGTCCAGCAAAATACGCCGCTCACTCCATTCGGAAGGCACAAACGGGAGGCCTCGCGCCTCTTCGAAGTATGCTCGCAGATATGTCGCGCTCACATAAGCGTTCCAGGCGGCGGCCCACAGCGCCACCAGCTCCAGCATTGCTGGCTCACCTGGTATACCGGGCACCTGTCCGAACAGCGCGGCGAAAGCCGCATACTGAAACGAACGGACCATTCCGGCTACATCTCGCAATGCCAAAACTTTGGCCCGCCGCTCGGAGAGGGGTCTCGCAGGCTCGCCTTCGAAATCGATGATCATGAAATCCTGTCCGGTGTAGAGGACCTGACCAAGGTGATAATCGCCATGGTGTCTGATACGAACCGCCGAAATCGCCTGCTGCCCTACGGCGGCGAAACGCTCGTTTACCCGGTATTCGATTCGAAGAAGTTCGCGTGCGTGATCGGCCACTGCTCCGGTCAATACCGCCTGCTTCCCGCGTAGCAATTGAAAGGTGATATCCGCCTGGCCCAGTAGATCTCGACGAAGCTGATGGGCATCTTCCGCTGTGAACGCTTCGGGCGCGAAATCGGGGCCGCCATTTCCATCCGCCAGCGTGGCATGCATTTCGGCGGTTCGCTTCCCCAGCAAGGCGGCTGATTCGAGATAGGGCCCAATAAACGAACGCAGTTCAGATGGGATTTCCTGCCCGATCAACCCCAGCGGATGCTCGTTGGGCAGATTCGGAGGGTCGCGTTTGCTTGCCAAAGCGTTCGCGAAGAACTCGCCCAGAGAAGTGAGCGTGTAGCCCCAGGCATCCCCCTGATTTGTCACAAATTGCTGCAGGATGGCCACCGCGTAAGGTTCATTTCCGTTCCCGTTGCGGTATTCGAGACTGCCGAGCACCGGGGGCGTGTTCTTAAATCCGCGCTGCGTCAGAAATTTCCCGATTTCTACATCGGGATTGATGCCCGCTTCCAGCTTGCGGAACAGCTTCAGAATGTAATGGCCGGGGTAAATGATAGATGTGTTGCTTTGCTCAGCTCGCGAAACGAAGCTGTCGATATTTGGGAGTGCTGAAGGCTCACACTTTTCCGAAAACGCGGCAGTTCGCGAAGCATTCAGAACACCGGTGTGTCCGCTGATCGAGGCTTCGCACGAAATCGCATGCAAGAGCGCGCCGCGGAATACGTCGTCTCCGAGCGCGCTGTAGAGAACGCCTTGCTCGCCGCTCTCAGAAATCAAGGTGGCTACGATTTCGTCGGGCTGTTCGGCCCCTTCCGGCGCGAGCGAGACCGGCAGAATATAAAGATCATGATTTCCATCCGCATACGCGAGCTTGAGAATTAGCAACTGCGCCCGTGTATTTGGCAGTCGGAACGCGTCTTCCACATCGATCTTGTCGATCATCCGTGCCTTGGAACGAAACCAGCGCCGGGTCGCCACGTATTCGGGCAGCAGTGCTCCCAGCTTTCCGATTAGGGTTTCATCCAGCGGATCAGTCAAGTTCTTGATTGACAAAGCCGGCAACTCGCCCTCGGGTCGATTCATATGGTGCGGTTCATAGAAAATACTCGAAATCGTTCTCAATTCGCAACCGGCGGCGGATCTGTAAAATGTGCCCGGGCACGCTTTCCGGCCGAAGCTCGACGTAATTTCGCCTTCCGCTCCAAATGTACCGGGCCCCAGTGAGTAGATCGTTTGCCTGATAAGGGCGGTCCAACTCGATCCCAAGCTTCTCCAAAGGAAGATCGACGAAACCGGCTTGCATATGGTAGGGGTCTAAGTTGATCACCATGACTATGAGATTGCTTCCGTCGGCTGTGCTCTTGCTGTAACAAATCAGCTGATCGTTATCCACAGGGTGAAATTGGATTGACCAATCGCTCTGCAGCGCGGGATTCTGGTGGCGGATGCGATTCACCAGCGTGATGAACTCGCGCAAGCTGTCCGGCCGGTCTAAATCCCACTCGCGGGTCTGGTACTTCTCGGAGTCAAGATACTCCTCGCTGCCGGGGCGCGCAGGACGGCTTTCCATGAGCTCAAAGGCAGGCCCGTAGATGCCGTAGTTTGCCCCCAGGGTCGAGGCCAGAAGGAAGCGAATAAAGAATGCCGCGCGCGAGCCGATCTGCAGAAATTCCGTCAGAATGTCGGGGGTGTTGGGCCATTGATTCGGCCGGAAGAACTCGCGCACCGGAGTTTGGGTCAGCTCCGTCAAATATTCCGTCAACTCGCGCTTGCCGTTTCGCCACGGAAAGTACGTATACGATTGGCTGAAGCCAAGCTTCGCGAGCCGGTACATGATCTTAGGACGCGTGAAGGCTTCGGATAAGAACAGCAAGTCCGGCGTTTCCCGTTTCAATTGCGTGATGCACCACTCCCAAAACGGAAATGCCTTGGTGTGAGGATTGTCGACACGGAAAATGTGTACGCCCTGCCCAACCCAGAAAGTGAATACGCTCTTCAGCTCTTGCCATAGCTCTTTCCACTTCGGAGTTTCGAAATCGAAAGGATAAATGTCCTGGTACTTCTTAGGCGGATTCTCCGCATACTGAATCGTTCCATCCGGACGCTTCAGGAACCATTCTTCGTGCTCCTTGACGTAAGGATGATCGGGTGAAACCTGGAAGGCGATGTCGAGCGCGACCTGCATCCCGAGTTCGCCGGCGCGCTTCGCGAAACGCCGGAAGTCAGCAAGGGTTCCCAAATCGGGATGAATGGATTTGTGGCCGCCTTCCGCCGATCCAATCGCCCAGGGACTGCCCGTGTCGCCCGGCTCCGCTACGACCGAATTGTTTTTTCCCTTCCGAAACGTTGTGCCGACGGGATGGACGGGGGGCAGGTAAACCACGTCGAAACCCATTTCGGCGATGTACGGCAGCCGAGCTTCGCAATCGGCCAGTGTTCCATGACGGCCGGGCTCCGGAGAAGTCGACCTGGGAAAAAGCTCGTACCATGAACTGAAACGCGCTCGCACCGGATCGACTATGACTTCGAGCTCCCGTTCAAATTGCGTCGCAAAGCGCCGGTCGGGATGGCGGCGCATGATCGCATCAAGCTCCGGATCGGTAGCGCTCGAGCGCCGGATTTCCAGAGCGTCTTCTGTACGTAAAACCTGTGCCCGCTGGCGCAGCGAAGTCTGATCGGAAGCTGGCGCGCGCTCGGCTGCGTGCTCAATGTGGTCCGCTCCAATCAGATAATCGAGCGGGGTGTCGTTCTCGGCCTGAATCCGTTTGCGCAGATCTCGCAGCCAGGTTTCCCAATGATCTACCCACGCCAGGATCGTATATCGGTAACGGCCCAATTCAGTGACGGAGAAGCTGCCAGCCCAGCGGTCGTTGACCAGAGCGCGCAGCGGGCGCTCGTTCCACCCTGCTGCGCTCTCATGCCGCTGAAGCAGCACGGCGGAAATGGCATCGTGCCCATCGGTGAAGATGTCGGCTTCCACTTGCACGAGGTCGCCCAAGGTCCTCTTGGCCGGGAACCTGCCTGCATCGACCTCGGGCGACACCGCTTCGATGATGACCCTTCCGCGTCCCTCTGAAGGAAGTTCTAGAAGGCGGATCTCCGTTTGAGAGCTGGGCTCGACACTTGCTTTTGCTTCCGTCATTGCTGATGGGACAGAGCTAAGCGCCATGAGGTTACAACTGAAAACCCGACCATCTCCTTCAACGGTTGCGGTCCTCGATCAAACTTCTGTAAAGGTTAATCGTCTGATCGGCAATTGCGGACCAGCTAAACTTCTGTTCAACCCGTTTCCGCCCAGCCTGGCCGAACTGCTTGCACTTATCCGGATCGCGTAAAAGCTCCGATAAACGCGCCGCCAAGTCCCTCGCGAATCGTTCAGGATCCGTTGGAAACCCGGTCGTTGCCTCCGGCTCGAACGGGACGAGGTATCCGGTCTCGCCGTCCACCACAACTTCTTTTATGCCTCCGGTCGCGCTCGCGACCACCGGAGCTCCGCAGGCCATCGCTTCCAGATTGATAATCCCGAAAGGCTCGTAAACGCTTGGGCAGCAGAAGACACGCGCATGACTGTAGAGTTCGATCACCTCCGGCTTGCTGACCATCTTCTCGATCCACAGCACCTGCGAATTATATGCCAGGGCTTCTTCTACTTTCTGGCGCATCTCGGTCGCGATTTCGGGTGTATCCGGCGCGCCGGCGCATAACACTACCTGCGTATTCGGGGGTAGGTAGCGGATCGCATCCACCAGATGCGTAACCCCCTTTTGTCTGGTGATCCGGCCGACAAATAGAATGTAGGGCGCCTCGACATTCACGCCATACTTTTCGAGCGCCGCCACGGAACTCTTGCGCTGATACTCATCGAGATCGATGCCGTTGTAAATCACGTGCACTTTCTCAGGCGTAACCGGGTAGGAACGCAGAATGTCTTCTTTGGTTCCGCTCGATACCGCTACAATCGCGTCCGCGTCCAGAATGGCCGTTCGTTCCATCCAGGAGCTCATTGCGTATCCGCTTCCGAGCTGCTCCGCTTTCCAGGCCCGCAACGGCTCGAGACTGTGAGTAGTCAAAACGAACGGAACTTTGTAGAGTTTCTTTGCGAGGAAGCCGGCCATCGAGACATACCAGGTATGCGTGTGTACAACGTCTATTCCGGCCAGCGCCTTCACCTGCGTCAGATTCAGGCTGAACGCCTCGAGAGCCGCTTTGAACTTGCCTTCGGTGCCGTTGGTGATCTCGGCCCAGGGCTCGGCCCCTACTACTTGGAGATTGCCTCCCTTGCTATGCTGATCGCCCCAGCAGTGAACTTCCACTTCAATCCTTTTGGCGAGTTCACGGCTGAGGTACTCGACGTGAACTCCCGCGCCGCCGTAAACGTTCGGCGGATACTCGCGTGTAAAGAGCGCTGCTCGCAAAGGTGCCTCCAGTCCACTCAGAAAGTATCATGAAGCTCATTTCTGCTATTTTGTGACGCGCCAGTACGGCTGAGGATCAAGTTACAATGAGATTCCGCGTTGGACCTTCAAACTCCACTTCAATTTGTAAAAGGGATCGGGCCGGCGCGAGCGGAAATGCTGGCGACGAAGGGGCTGCAAACGGTAGCCGATCTTCTCTTCTATGCACCGTTCCGCTACGAAGACCGCAGCAACACGAAAACAATCGCTGAGCTGGCTCCCGGCGAAAAGGCGGCGGTAACCGCGGCGGTCGCTTCGGCCAGGCTCTCGGGATTCAGGCGGCGTTCGCTGGGCCTGTTCGAAGTGACTTTTAATGACGCAAGCGGAGCGGAGTTGCTGGCGCGCTGGTTCCACGGTGAACGTTATCGAGACAGCCTGGTTCCTGGCACTCGAGTAGCTCTTTTCGGCAAAGTTGAGCTGGACCGGGGGAACGCGCAGCGGCTGATGGTCCAGCCCGAGATAGAGATTCTATCGAGCGAGGACACCCATGAAGAGACGCTGCACAGCGGCCGGATAATAGCCGTTTACGAGGCGGCCGCCAAAGTTTCGACCCGGGTCTTTCGGAGCTTACTCGACCGTATATTGAAGAATGTAGCACTGGCCGGCGACGAAGTACCGGCAAGCGTGCGCCAGCGCCTTCAACTTCCCAGCTTGCCGAGCGCAATTCATGATGTTCACATCCCGCCGGCAGACACAAGCCTGCAACTGCTCAACGAGTTTCGGACTCCCGCGCAGATACGCTTGATCTTTGACGAATTTTTCTGGCTCGAGTGCGGACTGCTCCTGAAGAAGTGCCGGTCGCGGCAGACACAGGGTATTGAGTTCCATGTCACTGACAGAGCGCGGGACCAAATCAAAAAGCTTCTTCCGTTCAAGCCGACCGCCGCGCAACGGCGCGTAATGCAAGAGATCGCCGACGACATGAAGGCGAGCCGTCCGATGAACCGTTTGCTGCAGGGCGATGTGGGAAGCGGGAAAACGATTGTCGCGGCGCAGGCCGCCACGATTGCAATTGAAAACGGATACCAGGTGGCTGTGCTCGCACCGACTGAAATCCTGGCCCAGCAGCACTTCGGGTATTTCACGAAGCTGATGGAAAAATCGGGCTATCTGGTGGCATCGCTTACCGGCTCGCAATCCCCGCGCGAGAAGCAGCATGTGAAACGCCTGACAGCAGAGGGGCTGGTGAACGTAGTGGTTGGCACTCATGCGTTGATACAGGAGGATGTCACGTTCGCGAAGCTTGGCTTGGCGGTTATCGATGAGCAACATCGCTTCGGCGTACGGCAGCGCTTGGAGCTGTTCAAAAAAGGCACGCAACCGGACGTTCTGGTGATGACAGCCACCCCAATCCCCCGCACCCTAGCGCTGACGCTGTACGGGGATCTGGACGTATCGTCGATTGACGAATTGCCGCCCGGGCGTAAGCCTATCATCACCAAGCACGTTGCAAACTCGGCTGTGGAAGGCATTTACAGCTTCCTCGCGCAACAGGTCAAGGCGGGCCGCCAAGCGTACGTGGTGTACCCGATCGTGGAAGAGACCGAGACAACCGCTGAGACAAAGGCTGCTGAAAGCATGTACGCTCATCTCGCTCAGACTGTGTTTCCGAAGCTGAGTGTCGGATTGCTGCATGGCAAGCTGAGCGCAGACGAAAAGGACGCCGCGATGCGAAGTTTTGTATCGGGCGAGACGGAAATCCTAGTTGCGACCACGGTGATCGAAGTGGGAGTGGACGTGTCGAATGCATCTGTCATGGTGATCGAGGATGCCGAGCGATTCGGCTTGGCACAGCTTCATCAACTACGCGGGCGGGTGGGGCGCGGGCCGCACCAAAGCTATTGCATTCTGGTAACGGGCAAGTTGAACGAGATCGCGCGCGAGCGCATTCGGACGCTGGTCGAATCGAATGATGGATTCTATATCGCCGAAATGGACATGAAGCTGCGCGGGCCGGGCGAGTTCTTCGGCACAAAGCAGTCGGGCATTCCAGGATTGCGGCTCGCCGACCTGATGCGCGATGGAGAGATTCTCGAACTGGCGCGCGAAGAAGCGCATAGGTTGATCCATAGCGAAAACAGCGAGGAAGTTCGCGCGGTGAATCGCTATATTCAGGAGCACTGGCAGCGGCGCTACGGGCTCGTGCTGGTTGGCTGACAATTTTGTGCGAATAATTGCTGGCCAATTTGGCAGTCGCAAACTGAAGAGCGTCCCTGGCCTGGCTGTCCGGCCGACTCCTGACCGATTGCGCGAGTCGCTGTTCAGCATTCTTGCATCCAGGATTGACGGCGCGACTTTCATCGATGCCTACGCCGGGAGTGGAGCAATTGGAATCGAGGCTCTTAGCCGGGGCGCGAAGCGGGTGATTTTCATAGAGCGCAACAAGCTGGCGCTGGCGGTGATCCGTGAGAACCTGGCATCTCTTCGCATCGAAGATCATGTGACTGTGTTGCCTGGACGCGCCGCAGTCTTGTTGCGCGAGCAGCACGCCGATATAACTTTCCTCGATCCTCCGTATGAGCAAGTGGAAGAGTATCGCGAGGCGCTATTGGCCGTGAGCGCAGCGCGTTGCCCGTATGCGATGGCCCAGCACGTCTCGCGTTTCACTCTGGATGAGAGGTACGCCAACCTTCTGAAAACGCGAGTGTTGAAGCAAGGGGATAACTCGCTGAGTTTTTTTGCTGGGTCATGGGACGAGCAGGATCAGCCCGCCAGCATCACCTGAATGTCCATCACGTTAGTGCCAGTTGGCCCGGTTCGGACGAGATCTCCGAGTTTCTCGAAGAACGAATAAGAGTCATTGTTTGCGAGATGCCCTGCAATGCTCAGACGTAAATCCTGTGCGCGCGCGACGGTGCTCCCTGTCGCGATGGCTCCCGCTGCATCCGTCGGTCCATCGGTGCCGTCAGTGCCAGCGCTTAGCATCGCAACGTTGAGCCCCGCTATTCTGGCGGCTGCGGCCAAGGCGAACTCCTGGTTACGGCCGCCCTTCCCTGCCCCGCGAACTGTCACCGTGGTCTCGCCGCCTGAGAGGATACATGCAGGAGCTGGGATCGGATGTCCGGAATCGGCGACCTCACGCAACATTTGCGCCTGACTAGATGCGATTTCGCACGTTTCGCCTTCGAGACTGCTGGAGAGGACGAGCGTGCGGTACCCGATTTCGTGCGCTTCTTTCGCAGCCGCTTCAAGCGCTAGCCGGTTGCTTCCGACGATGATATTATGCACGTTTCGAAAGATCGCATCTCCCAGTTTTGGTGTCTCTTCGATAAGTCCCGCAGCGCCCCGCTCGAGACGTGAGCGAACTACTTCAGGCACTTGATCGAGCAACTCGAACTGTTGAACTACCGTGAGTGCATCCGCGAAAGTCGAGCTATCTGGCGCTGTCGGTCCCGAGCCGATAACATCCACCGCGTCTCCGATCACATCCGATAGCAGCAGGCTCACTACGGTTGCCGGCCAGGCGAGCGCGGCTAAGCGGCCGCCTTTGAGATACGACAGATGCTTTCGGACCGCGTTGAGCTGCCGAATGTTTGCGCCCGCCTTTAGCAGAAGTTCTGTTGTCTGCTGCTTGGCGGCGAGCGTAACGGGGGAGGCCGGCGCGGGCAGCAGCGCCGAAGCTCCGCCCGAGACCGCAAGGATCAAAAGATCCCGCGCTTCGAGGTGTTGAACCAGCTCCTGTATGGACCGTGCCGCATTCTCACCTGCTTCGTCCGGTACGGGGTGTCCAGCTTCGATTAATGTGCAGTTGGGAAGCGAGTTGCTGGCGTGACCGTACTTGGTAACCGCCAACTCACGATCGAGTTCGCCGCCCATCACGTCTTCGATCGCTCGCCCCATGTGGACGGCTGCTTTGCCGACCGCAACCAGGGAAATGCGGTCGTAGTCCTCTAGGTCAAAGCGCAGCTCGCCGGCTTGCAGGCACCCCCCGATCCGTGCGAAGTGACGCCGCACCGCGTTTCCCGCATCGGCTGCTTCGAGTGCCTTGGTGAAGATACGCATGGCATCCCGCCTTAGCTCGGCTTCCGCTGTGCTGCGCACCTTCAAAATATCGGTAGATGAATGATCTTTTGCACGATGGCAGAAATGTCGTCCGTATCTACTTCTAGACGAAAATCCGCCCGGGCATAGAGCGGCCGGCGATCGCCGTATAGCTCAGCCAAACCGTTACGATCGGCGGCAAGAGGCCGGTTGATGTCGTCACCGAGGCGCTGCAAAACGGTCTCCAAAGTGCAGTCGAGCCAAACCGTTACGCCGTTGTTTTCGATGATCTCCCAGTTCTTCGCTTGAACAAAGGTACCGCCCCCGAGCGCGAGTACACATGGGTCACCCGATTCGACTCTGGTGACGTGCTGACGCAGTGTAGCGGTTTCAATGTCACGAAATTCCGACTCGCCGCGTTCTCTGAAAATCTGACGGATTGGTTGACCTTGCTTCGCCTCGATCTCCGCATCGATATCGACGAAACACCAGCCAAGTTCATCCGCCAGCGCGCGTCCGACGCTGGTCTTTCCGCTGCACATGAAGCCGACGAGATATAGACCAGGGGTGCGTTTCAGCTTGAGGGTCATCTCTCTTTTCCGGGCATGCGCTCCTTCAACATGCGAAAAACAAGGTCTAAGTATATCGCCGACGAATCAATAGAGTTAGTGAAACGCCTAAAAGCGTCGCCCGATAATAAAAGTAAGGCTATGCAGCTACTGCCACTATTTCCGCTTTCTTTCGTGCTGCTGCCCGCCATGCCCCTGCCGCTGCATATCTTCGAAGAACGATACAAAGAGATGATGGCAGAGATCATCTCAGCCGAAGGCGAGTTCGGCGTGGTGCTGGCCAAGGAAGACGGAATTGTCAATATAGGATGCTCCGCGGTCGTGGATAGAGTCGTAAACCGGTACGCGGATGGCCGTCTCGACCTGCTGGCCGTTGGGCAGCGCAGATTCAGTATCGCATCGCTCGATCAGGATAAAGCGTATTTGCGCGCGCAGGTTGAATACTTCAACGACGACGATTTGGCCGATGTACCCGCTGAGCTCTTTCAGAAAGCGGAATCGGCTTATCGCCAACTGCTTCAGATGGAGAGACCGGAGGTGACCGAAGAGCCCAAGCTCGATCGCTCCCGCATGAGTTTTCAGGTGGCGCAATTCATTTATGACCTGGACAAGCGGCAAACGGTACTCTCTTTGCGCTCCGAAGTGGAGAGATTGGAGTTCCTGGTCAAAATCATGCCGGATTACATCGTGCGCCAGGAGCGTACGGCTCTCGCCAAGCGGGTAGGTCCGCAAAATGGGCATGCGAAGGGGCTTTGAACTGTTTGCCGCGGGAACGCCAATTCCTCATTTTTGATGCGGACGACACGCTGTGGGAGAACAACATCTATTTCGAAGCAGCATTTGACGATTTCTGCGATTTCTTGGCGCACTCTTCCATGGCGCCCGCTGAAGTGCGTTCCGTGCTTGACGAAATCGAGATAATAAATTCACAATTACACGGGTATGGATCGCGGAATTTCGCGCGCAATCTTGCGACGTGTTACCAGCACCTGGCGGAACGCGCCATTTCAGAAAGCGATCTTAAGACAGTGATGGCTTTCGCGCACGCAATATTGGAACGTCCAATCGAACTGCTGGAAGGCGTCGAGGAGACGGTTGACGAACTAGCAAGACGCCATGCTTTAACCATCTTCACCAAGGGCGATCCGGAAGAGCAGCAGTTAAAAATCGAGCGATCGGGTTTGGGCCGCTATTTTGAGCATACGGCAATCGTAAGGGAGAAGAACGAACGGGCCTACCGCAAACTGGCGGAAGAAAGAGGCTTTGTCACCGCGGAGACCTGGATGATCGGGAACTCGCCGAAATCGGACATCTGGCCCGCGCTAACCGCCGGAATGAACGCCGTTTACGTGCCGCACGCGCGCACCTGGAGTCTGGAAAAATCCGAGTTGCCGGAGAATCATCCGCGGCTAACGACGGTGCAAAGTATTCGTGAGCTGACGCGGATTTTCTAGCTGAGCTTAGTGCGCGAAAGCTCACCGGAACAACGCTGCGGATGAGGAGGCGAAAGAGAGCAGTGTTCCGGGAAAGATGCCAAGAATCAAGACGCCGATGGCGCTGGCCCAGATCGCTACACGGAGACTCATGGCAGGCGCGGGCAATCGCTCGGTGGCTGCGCCGGGTTCGCGCATATAGACCGCAACGATGATTTTCAGATAGTAGTAAGCGGCAATAGCGCTATTGATGAGGCCAAGCACGGTGAGCCATACCAGATGCGAATCAAGGGCCGCTTGAAAAACGTAGAATTTCCCGAAGAAGCCTCCGGTGAGTGGAACGCCGATGAGCGAGAACACAAAGACGGCCAGCAGCGCTGCCGTGACGGGCTCGCGTTTACTTAGGCCGGAGAGGTCCTCGATTTTGACGTAGCGTTCGTGGCGCGCGGCGATGTGGCTAACGACAGCAAACGCGCCGATATTCATGAGTGCGTAAGAGGCCAGGTAAAACATTGCCGCCGCGACGCCGATCTGCGAACTCGCGGCTAGAGCAACTAGCACGTAACCGGCGTGCGCGATGGAGCTGTAACCGAGCAGGCGCTTGACATTGGTCTGCAAAAGAGCGGCGAAGTTACCGACGACCATAGTCGCCAGCGCGCAGCCCCAGACCAGCCAAACCCAACGGGCATTCATGGGACGTAACGAGACCATAAATACGCGGAAGAAGACCGCGAAGGCAGCGGCTTTGGGACCCGCTGACATGAAGGCACTGACGGGTGCTGCCGCGCCTTGATACACATCCGGCGCCCACATCTGGAACGGGACGACAGAGACTTTAAAAGCAAATCCTACAAACAGCAGCGCAGCGGCAAGGCCGGCCAGCGCCGCCGAGTGCGACCCTTGGTCAAGAACACCGCGGATCTGATCGAGATTGGTAGAGCCCGTCAGACCGTAGATCCAGGCAATGCCGTAAAGCAGAAAAGCCGTCGCAAAAGAGCCGAGCAGGAAGTATTTCAAGGCGGATTCATTATTCCGGCGATCGTCGCGCAGAAAGCCAGCTAGGATGTAAGTGGCGATCGAGGAAATTTCAAGGCCGATGAAAACCATGATCAGATCGGTTGCCGTTGCCAAAACGCATTGGCCAACGATCGAGAAGAGTATTAGAGCGTAATACTCGCCGGTTTGTGCGCCCTCGCGTTCGAAATAACTGAACGACGTGAGAACGCAGAGAAAGCCGACCACCAGCACCAAGCCGCGGAAGAAAGTGCCGTAACCGTCTACCACGATCATGTTCGAGAATGCGGAGCCCGGATTGGCGGCGGCCCAGATATTTGCGCAGAAAGCCAGAACAAGACCTGCGACGGAGAGCCCGCCAAGAGGTGCCCGTTTGGCGTCCGGCCGCATGACGGCTTCGAGCACCATGATGGCGATGCCGAATACGCTCAACACGATCTCGGGAAGAAAGCGCAGGTATTCGACACTGCTGGGCAGGAAATTAGCGAGCATCAGCCGCCTCTTTCAGTGCCAGTGTGCGAATTCCAGCGTGCTTTGAAGCTGCCGGCGCAAACACTTGGTACTGATTATTCATATTTGTCTGTTCGAGCAGGTGCGAGGTCGCGGCCGTGATGGAAGGCATAAAAGATTGCGTGTAGCTGCCGAGCCAAACCATAAAAAGAATCAACGGCAGCAGCGGAACCCAATCTCGAAGGCTCAGGTCAGCGAAGACTGGCGCGTGCTCGGTTCTCTTGCCGAAGAAGACGCGCTGGTACATCCAGAGCATGTATGCCGCCGAAAGAATCACGCCGATTGCTGCCCACACCGCCCAGGAGAACCGGGCCAAGGCAGCGCCCTGCAATACCAGAAACTCGCCGATAAAGTTCGAGAGAGTCGGCAGACCTATGCTGGCCAGCAGCGCGATCATGAACGCAGTCGAAAGGCCCGGAGCTACATTCGCAATACCGCCGAAATCCGCGATCTCGAGCGAACCGCGCCGCTGTTCGAGATATCCGGCAAGCAGGAAGAGAGCGCCGGTCGAAACGCCGTGCGCAATCATCTGGTAAACGGCGCCATCCGCGCCTTGTTGGCGGAAAGAAAAAATCCCGAGAACAATAAAGCCGAGGTGACTGATCGAGGAATAGGCAATCAGCCGCTTTATATCGGTCTGCATGAGCGCGAGCAGAGCGCCGTAAATGATGCCGATAATCGCCAACACATTGATCCAGACCGCGCACGAATGAGCGCCGCTCGAAGTTAGCGTCAGGCAATAACGGATTAGGCCGTAAGCACCCATCTTCGACATGACGGCGGCTAAGAGAAAAGTGGCCGGCGTGGGCGCCTGAGTGTAAGCGTCAGGCAACCACGTGTGGAACGGAAAGATTGGCACCTTAACCGCGAATGCGGCGAAAAACCCGAGAAACAGGAGCAATTGCTGCGAGGGCAGAAGAGAAAAGGCCCCGCTACTCAGCCCATTCATGATCTCTACATAGTCGAACGTGCCCGTGTAGCTGTGCAGGTAAAGGATCGAGCCGAGCATGAGCACCGAACCGAGCATTGTATAGACGAAGAATTTCACTGCGGCCGGGCCACGCAGTCCACTGCCCCAAGACCCGACCATGAGATACATCGGGACCAACGCAATTTCCCAAAAAACGTAAAAGACAAAAAGGTCGAGGGCGGTAAACACGCCGATAAGCCCGAACTCGAAGAGCAGTAGAAGAGCAAAGAAGTTTTTTTGCCGGTCTTTAATCATGCTGTCCGATATCCAAACTGCGAGAGGCAGCAAGAGCGTGGTCAGGAGAACTAGCCACAGACTGATGCCGTCCACGCCGAGGTGAAAACGGATCTGCATGCCGGGAACGTCGGTCCATATCTTATTGATCGCCGATGTGAACTGTGATCCGTTCCCAGCTACCGGAGCGATGAGTGCAAGCGAGCAAAGGAAGGTTACCACTGTTGCCAGCAGGGCGACATAGTAGGGTGCCTTCGAGGCACGCGGCGCGAAAAGGACAAAGAAGAAGCCAATCAGCGGAAGGAACAAGACCAAACCAAGCAGGTTCATCGGGTTCCTCCGAAGAGGCCTAACACGAAAATGACCAGCAGCGACCCCGCGAGTACCCAGGTCGCATAATTCCGTATGCTGCCCGATTGCAATCGCCGGAACAGTGAACCCCAGCCTCGTACGATCCGACCGAACCCATTTACCAGTCCTGTATCAATGAGGCCTTCATCTACTCCGTGCCATAGCACTACGCTCGAAATCGCTTTGAGCGGCCTGACCATCACGCTTGAATAGATCTCGTCAACGTAATACTTGTTCAGAAGGAGAGTGTAAACAGGACCAGTGGCGTTCTTAAAGCGTTCCGCCATGCGCGGCTGCATGACATACAGATAAAAAGCGGCAAGTATCCCAAGTATGCCGAAGGAAGCCGAAATGGCCATGGCGGTCACGTTCTCGTGCTCGGCGAGTGGATACGCCTGAGAAAGAAAGCCTGGAATGTTGATGAATCCGCCCCCTGCCGCAAGGAGCGCGAGGATAATCAGCGGCAGCGTCATGGACGCTGGCGATTCATGCGGATGATGGTGGCCCCGATATTCTCCGAAGAATGCCATAAAGAAGGCGCGAAATACGTAGAACGCCGTGAGCCCCGCCGTGATTGCGCCCACCCAGAACATCCAGGGTGTGTGGGTGTAAGCGGCCGAGAGAATCGCGTCCTTGCTGAAGAACCCGGAGAAGCCGGGGAAGCCGGAGATGGCCAAACTCGCTACCAACAAAGTGATGCAGGTAACCGGCATATATTTGCGCAATCCACCCATGTGCCGCAGATCCTGCTCTCCTCCGAGGCCGTGAATGACACTGCCAGCACCGAGGAAGAGCAGCGCTTTAAAAAACGCATGCGTCATCACATGGAAAATACTTGCCGAGTAAGCCCCGACTCCCGCGCCCAGGAACATGTAGCCGAGTTGCGAAACGGTCGAATAGGCAAAAACCTTTTTGATGTCGTTTTGAGTGATGCCGATTGTCGCGGCAAACACTGCGGTAAGCAGACCGATAACCGCCACTACTGTCATAGCGGACGGCGCGTGATTGTAGAGGAACGACATGCGGGCGACCATATAAACGCCGGCCGTCACCATGGTGGCAGCGTGAATCAAAGCCGATACAGGCGTGGGACCGGCCATCGCGTCCGGCAACCAGACATAAAGCGGAATCTGCGCGGACTTGCCGGTTGCGCCTACAAACAACAGCAGAGCGATTGCGGTAATGGTCCCGGTGGTCGCGCCCGCCGGCATACCGGACATGGCAGCAGCAATCCTGCCAAAATCTAGCGTGTGGAAAGCGACCACCGTGAGGAGAATGCCGAGCATGAATCCGAAGTCGCCGATACGGTTTACGATGAATGCCTTGTTCGCCGCGTTGTTCGCCCAGGTCTCACGAAAGTAAAAGCCGACCAGCAGGTAACTGCACAGTCCGACGCCTTCCCAACCGACGAAGAGCAGGAGCAAGTTGGAAGCCAGAACCAACGTGAGCATGAAAAACATGAACAGGTTCAAGTAACTGAAAAAGCGCCAGTAGCCCTCTTCATGCGCCATGTAGCCGATCGAGTAAACGTGAATGAGCAGTCCGACGCCGGTCACGATCAACAGCATCACTGCTGTAAGCCGATCGACCGACATATCGAAACCAACCTGCAGGAATCCGCTTTGAATCCAGGTGAAGTAGTGCTCTGCAAAAACCGCGTTTATCGGCCAGAGCTTGGAAAGAATGAATAGGACATAAAGAAATGAAAGCGCGACTGAGCCTACCGCGATCAGGCTGACAAGCGGTTTCGCCATGCGCCGCCCGAAGAGACCATTCAGCAGAAAGCCCAACAGCGGAAGAAGAGGAATGAGCCAAAGAGTCATTTTGGTTTCGATAGGCGTCGGAGTTAGAACTTCATCGAATCGACTTCATCGATCTGCAGCGTTCCGCGATTCTTAAAGACCGTTAGAATGATCGCGAGCCCCACGGCCGCTTCGGCTGCCGCCACGACCATTACAAAAAAAGAATAAATATGTCCATCAATGCGATGCAGCTCGTACGAGAACGAGACAAAGCTAAGGTTCACTGCGTTCAGCATTAGCTCGATAGACATAAACACCGTGATCACGCTCTTCCGATAAACGAATCCAGCGCAGCCGAGAGCAAACAGCACCGCACTCAAGGCCAAATACCAGGACAGCGGAACATGCGCCATAACTATTCGATCTCCTTGCGAGCGAGGACCACGGCTCCCAGAATCGCGATAAGGATCAGGATCGAGATCACTTCAAATGGCAGCAGATAACGGGTGAAAAGCAATTGGCCGATGTGCTCGGCCGTGCCTCCGACCCAACTGCCGAACTCGACGGGTCGCAGATTAGAAAGGCCGGCCCGGATCATAAAACCCAGTACAGCCACGAAGGCCAGCAAGAGCGGCAAGCCGGCGATTTGCGCAAACCACGCTTTACCGCTCGATTTTTCCGCGCCGGCGTTCAGCAGCATAATCACAAAAACGAAGAGCACCATGACTGCGCCGCCGTAAACAATCATTTGAGCCATGGCGATGAACTCAGCCCCGAGCAGCAGATAGAGAACCGCGAGGGAACCCATGACGCCAATGAGCGAGAGGGCACTCGAGATGGGATGCTTCTGCAAAACCAGATTGAAAGCGCTCACGACGGCCACTATCGCGAAGATGATGAAAAGAATTGTGTCCATGGATCAGCCGCCGGCTAGAAGACCGCGACGCAAAACGCCGTAATGAGCAGGTTGATCAGCGCCACTGGAAAGAGAAAAGTCCAGGCGAAGTGCATGAGCTGGTCATAGCGGAAGCGGGGCAAAGTTCCGCGAACCCATATATAGGTGAACAGTATGAAACCCGCCTTGCTCGCGAACCAGAATATCGGTACTAGATATGTTTGCAGGAAAGGGATCGCCCAGATAGCGGCCAGCACCAGGGCGCCAACCCCGAAGATGGGCATGGTGATGCGGTCGCGTTTGCGCGCCGGCTGCAAAGCCTGGAAGAAGAACACGAGCGCTGCGGCGATGAATAGGAGAGTCGGTATCCAGTTCGAGTAAGGAGCTGGAAAGAGCGGATGCCACCCGCCGAGGAACAGCAGCGTCGCCACGCAGGAAATCGTGATCATGTTGGCGTATTCCGACATGAAGAAGCAGGCAAACTTCATGCTGCTGTATTCGGTATGGAAGCCGGCCACCAGCTCGTTCTCAGCTTCAGGCAGATCGAACGGGACACGGTTAGTTTCTGCGAATCCGGCAATCATGAAAATGATAAAGCCGAAGATTTGCGGAAACGGCATCTGGAAGATGCTCCAGCGCGGGATGAAGCCTAGGTAATAACCCGCCTGGCTGTCCGAAATAGCCCGGAAGCTCAAGTGATTGGCGAGCAGCAAGGGCGAAACAATCGCGAGCGTCAGAGGCAATTCGTAGCTGATCATTTGAGCACTGCTGCGCAGTCCGCCGATCAGCGAATACTTGTTATTGGAAGACCACCCTGCCAGTGCCAGGCCGTACACACTTACGGAACTGATCGCCAGGACGAATAGGATGCCTACGTTCACATCGCTGATCTGCATGAACGTGCGCGTGCCGAAGAAGTTAACTTCAGGCCCAAACGGAATGATCGAGATCGAGATCAGCGCCAAAGCGACAGCAATGAACGGCGCCAGCAAATAGAAGAACCGGTTCACGTACGGCGGCAGCAGATCTTCTTTTGTAAGGAGCTTGAAAACGTCGGCCAAGGGCTGCATCAGCCCATGCGGTCCGACGCGTAACGGGCCCGTGCGGGATTGAATATGCCCGAGAACTTTTCGCTCGATCCATTGCAAGTAAGCGAGCGTCGTCATGAAGACGGCGAACACAATTACAAGCTTGATCAGGCTGATAAGTAAAAAGTTCATCAGTCTTGGCTCACTACTGTTTCAAGTTGTACGCTGCCGGGTTTGGTGATGGGCTCAATGCGCGGGTCCCGATAGAGCGCGCCGGGAGATTCGATCACGGTGTTCAACATTTCGGAGAAACGGCCAAGGGTTCCCGACGTGAAGAGCGTATTGCCGGCGGAACGAATCAACTCTGGTTGAGCTCGGAACGCAACCTGCCCGTTCAGAGGAGTAGTGGGGGCGGCGCCGCCGGTTTCTACCACCGCGAGAGGCACGTCGTAGCCGTGCACGGACCGGCGAATCTCAGCGAAGATCGCCTCCTGCTTCAAGGTCCCCAAATTCGCGCGCATTTCTTTCGCGAGCAGCGCGAATATTTCAAAGTCCGATTTGACGCCCATCGTCTTAGGGCCGCGACTAAGCTTCTGCACATCACCGCAAACATTCGTCACGGTGCCGTTTTTCTCATAAGCGGAAGCGGCCGGCAGCACCACGTCCGCGCGCCGCGCCGTTTCTGTCAGGAATAAATCCTGCAGCACGACAAACGTATCGGTGGCTGTGAGAGACTGCCGTGAAAGCGGGTTGGCCCCCACCACCCAGAGCGCTTCCAGATTCGGGTCGGTAAGCATCTGATCGTAGTTGAGGCCAGGCTCGAGCCCCGCGTTACTGACCGGCTGATAACCGGGCAGCAGATCGGGCAGCAAACCCATGTCCGAAGCGCCGCGCGAGTTCGAGTAATCCACTAGGCAAACGTACTTTACCGGAATGCCGAGCGAATCGCCAAATGCCACGAGTTGCCGGATGGCCTCACCCTTTATGGCGGCTCCGAATAGTATCACTAGCTCGGATTCTTTCGCGAGCTGTTCGCGCCAGCTCTCGAGTATCTCGAATTCCTTCCCGCTTGCCGCTCGGGCAACAGTGGCGTAATTGTCTTCGCGCACCGGGCCCGGAGTAACGGCGTACACATGTGCCTTGTTCAGCCGCCAGTTAGCCCGCAGTTGAAATGCGATGAACGGCTGCTCTTGCGCCAAATCGCTGTCCATTACCAGGGCAGCTTTCGTGCTAAATAAGTCGGCGGTGGTGGCCAGCGTGTGTGTTCGGCCGTGCAGACTGTCGATGAGCGTTGCCACATCGCCGGTCCGGTGATGATCGATATTCGAGGTGCCAAGCACGGCGCGAGCGAATTTCTGCAGCAGGTAATTTTCTTCGTTCGTCGTGTGATTCGACCCAATCACTCCGAATCTGCCATTCCGTGCCCGCAGCTCTGTAAATCTCTTCGCGATGGTCGCCAGGGCTATGGCCCACGAGACCGGCCGCAATTCCCCATCGGTTCTTACCAAAGGCGCGGTCAACCGGTCCGGGTGCGCATTGAAATCGAATGCATAGCGCCCCTTCACGCACAGAAACTCGCCGTTTACGCCCGATCGATCGCGGTTGTTCGCGCGAATGATCTCGCCGTTGCGCACGCCGAGCGTGGTCTTGCAACCGTTCGAGCAGTGCGTGCAGATGGTTCCCACGTGCTCCATCTCCCAGGGCCGCGTCTTGTAACGATACGGGCCTGAGGTGAGCGCGCCCACCGGACAGATGTCAATGCACTCGCCGCACTCATCGCACTCCAGGTGATCGCCGCGATTCGGAACGATCTCCGAAGCCGCACCCCGGTTCCCGATTCCCAAAGCGCTCACGCCTAGGCCTTCACCGCAGATTCGCACGCAACGATAGCAAAGAATACAGCGCGGCGCATCGTAGTAGACGATAGGCGACCACTGCTTCTCATCCACGTGAATTTTCGTTTCGCGGAAGCGGCTCTCGCCGGCCCCGTAGCGGAACACCATGTCCTGCAATTCGCACTCGCCGCCCTTGTCGCAAACCGGGCAATCGAGCGGATGATTGGTAAGCAGGAACTCGAGCGTCCCCTTGCGCGCTTGCCGCACCTGAGGAGAATCGGTGTGCACTACCATGCCTTCTGCCACCGGCAGCGTGCATGCAACCTGCAACTTAGGAGTCTTCTCCACCTCGACCAGGCACATGCGGCAAGCAGCTTGTAGAGAAAGATTGTCGTAATAGCAGAATGCGGGGATAGATATCCCAGCTTCTTTCGCGGCGTTAATCAACAGCGTTCCTGCTGGAGCCTTCCATTCGCGGCCGTCGATCGTGAACTTGACTGGATCAGCCATAAGTCTCGTGAAAAAATCGTCGCTTTTCCCGGCGGCCGCTAAAGCGTTACCAACTCCGGTACCGGTGCCGCTTGGGACCTCTTCAAATACTCCTCGAATTCGCCACGGAACTTGGTAATGAAACCCGTGGTCGGCATGGCCGCCGCATCGCCGAGAGCGCAAAACGTGCGTCCGAGCATATTGTTCGACAGCTCTCCGATCAGATCGATATCGGACTCGATGCCGCCACCCTCGTGGAAGCGTGTCAAAATCTTTTTCAGCCAGGTCGTGCCCTCGCGGCAGGGAATGCACCAGCCGCAGCTCTCATGCGCATAGAACTTGATGGTGCGCAGAGCGACGGCCACGATATCCGTATCCTCGTCGAGAATGACCAAGCCACCTGAACCGGCCATCGATTTTGCTTTAGCCAGGGAATCGAAATCGTACGGGATATCGCACTCATCAGCCTTCAAGACTGGCGACGAAGAACCGCCCGGGATCACCGCCTTCAGCTTCTTGCCGTTACGCACACCGCGGCAGACCTCGTTGATTAACCGCATGATCGGAAAACCCATGGGCATTTCGTAGACGCCGGGCTTGTTCACGTGGCCCGAGACGCACACCAGGCGTGTTCCGCCATTCTTCGGAGTGCCCAACTCGGCGTACCACGCGCCTCCATTGCGGAAGATCACGGGGACAGACGAAAACGTTTCGGTGTTGTTTAGAATTGTGGGCGATTGGAACGCTCCCACTACGGCAGGAAAGGGGGGCTTCAGGCGCGGCACTCCGCGCTTGCCCTCGAGCGATTCGAGCAGCGCCGATTCCTCTCCGCACTCGTAAGCGCCCGCTCCGGTATGTGTATATAGGTCGAAATCCCAACCCGATCCCTGGATATTCTTGCCGAGATACCCGCGCTCATACGCCTGCGCAATCGCACGGTCGACGATTTCGATCAGATAGCGATACTCGCCGCGTATAAAGATGTAGCCCTTGTTCGATTTGATCGTCCAGCCGGCGATCAGCATGCCCTCGATCAATTGATGCGGATCGTTTTCCATCAAGAGCCGGTCTTTGCAAGTGCCCGGTTCGCTTTCGTCGGAGTTGCAAATGATGTAGGTCGGCTTTCCCGTATTGCGCGGGACGAAGCTCCACTTCATACCAGTCGGAAATCCCGCGCCGCCGCGTCCCCGCAGCGATGAAATCTTCAACTCCTCGATGATCGCTTCCGGCGTCATCCCGAGTACTTTCTTCAGGGCGACGTATCCATCGTTCGCCAGATACGTGTCAATCGAAGTCGAATCGGGAAGATCGAAGCGTTGCGAGATCACTCTGACTTCCAGCGGGCTCGGTTCGTTGTATCGCATGTATTTCTTTTTTTCGGCTCTTTCTACGAAGCCTTCCGCGTGTAACTTCCGTCGCGTAGAGCTTCCACCAACCGATCGAAACGCTCGAGTGTAACGAAATGGTGGAAATCGTAATTGATCTGGATGGCTGGCGCCCAGGAGCACGCGCCCATACACTCCACTTCTTCCAGCGAGATCAGGCCATCCTGCGATACTTCTTTATTTCCGAGATCGAGCGTACGGCTGGCATGCTCCATCAGTTCTTCTGCCCCAACTGCCTGACACGCAATGTTGGTGCAAACCTGAACGTGATACTTTCCGAGCGGCTTGCGGTGCAGCATCGAATAATATCCGATTACTTCGTCCACTTGCAGCGGCGTCACGCTACAGCGGCGGGCTACCTCTTCCACCAGCTCTTGCGTGACACTGCCCACCTCGTCCTGGCCGTAAAGCAACATGGGCACCACAGCCGAACGTTGCCGCCCGGGCGGATAGCTCTCGAGCAGCTTGGCGAATCTCGCTTCGAGCTCTGGCGAAAAAATCATAGCTAACGGTCAACATCTCCCAAAACGAAATCCATGCTCCCCATCGCTGCAATCGAATCGGCGATCAGAACGCCTTCGAGCATCGCACCGAGCGCCTGCAGGTTCCCGAAGCTCGGCGTCCGCATGAACACGCGATGCGGATTCGCCGTCCCGTCGCTCACAATGTAATAGCCAAGCTCGCCACGCGGCGATTCCACCACCTGATAGACAGATCCTTCCGGCACCCGGAAGCCTTCCGTCACGATCTTGAAATGATAGATGAGCGATTCCATCTGAGTTTTCATCTTTTCGCGATCCGGTAATACTACGTGCGGCGCATCCGCCTGCCAAGGCCCCGCGGGCATTCCCTCGAGCGCCTGTCTGACGATGCGCACGCTTTGCCGCATTTCCTCGACCCGGACCTCGAAACGCGCATAGACGTCATTGGCGGTGCGGGTCGGAATCTCGAAATCGAATTTTTCGTAGCTCGTGTGCGGACAGTCCTTGCGCGCGTCACGCTTCAGCCCGGCCGCGCGTAGAAACGGACCCGTGACTCCTAGATCCAGCATCAAATCCATGGGCAATCCGCCAACTCCTCTGGTACGGTTGAGCCAAATCGGATTCGCCGCCAGCAGACTGTAATATTCATCGATGCCGCTCGCGAGGCGCTCGATCACCGCCACCACTTTCTTCTCCCAACCGCGCGGGGGCTCGAGAGCCAGGCCGCCGATCCGGATATAGCTCGTCATCATGCGCTGGCCCGAGAACATTTCGAAGATCTTCAAGATCTCTTCTCGCTCCCGCATGCAGTAGAAGTAGACGCTCATCGCGCCTATATCGAGCGCGTGCGTACCGAGCCAGACCAGGTGACTTGAAATGCGCTGCAACTCGCACAGGAGCACCCGCATCCACTGCGCCATCGGCGGAATCTCGAGCTGCAACAGCTTCTCAACCGCCAGCGCGTAGCACAGATTGTTATTCAGGTTCGAAAGGTAATCGACACGGTCGGTTAGCGTCGTTCCTTGCGCATACTTCTTGACCTCGAACTCCTTCTCGATGCCGGTATGCAGGTACCCGATCTCGGGCCTGGCGCTCAAAATCGTCTCGCCATCGAGTTCGAGCACAACTCTCAGGACGCCGTGCGTAGAGGGATGCTGCGGGCCCATATTCAGGGTCATCCGGCGTCCCGCCCCCGGTTTTGCTCCGGCGTACTCTGTCCTTGAAGGATCCTCTAAAGCCAGTTCGTGCTCCGGATCGAGCGAAGCCACCCGCGCGTTATCTTCCTTCATGAGTGTTCCCGATAATTGAGCTTATTTTCCGCCGCGAACGCACACTGATTCTTGGATCGCTTACTCATCTTGATAAGAATATTTGTAGCCGTGCACGGGATAGTCTTTGCGCAGGGGATGGCCTTCCCAATCGGCCGGCATCATAATGCGTTCCAGGTTGGGATGATTCCGGAAGGAGATACCGAAGAGATCGAAGACTTCACGCTCGTACCAATTTGCTCCGCGCCAGACCGGGCATAGCGAATCGATCGCCTCGCCTTCCGCCACCCTCATCATCAGCCGTTCACGCGTGTTCCTGCTATAAGAGTGAATCAGATAAACCAGTTCAAACCGAGGTGTCCGCGGCCACCAATCGACGGCTGTGATGCCGGCCAATTGCTCAAAATCTCCACTCTCTTTAAGCCAGCTGCATACGTCGACTATTTGACCAGGATCGATGTACATCACCAGTCCATCGGACTCTCTTCGCCCCTCTAAGATTGCGCCGGGAAAGCGCTGGTCGATATTGAGCGCGGTTGGATACTCGGCGAGCGCTTCAGGCAGCATGTTTTCTCTCGGCTGCTTCTCTGCGTCGCTCATCCGCGGACCAGTTCAGAACACCCTTTTTCAGAATGTAGAAATACCCGCACAACACAAGCACGATGAACAGCAGCATTTCAAAGAAAGCGAACAACTTGAACTGGCGGTAAACCACCGCCCAAGGATAGAGAAATATAGCTTCGATATCAAATAAGATGAAGACCATCGCGACCAGGTAGAACTTAACTGAGAACCGCTCACGTGCGTTTCCGACGGGCCGCATGCCCGATTCGTAGGGCGAAGATTTAATCGGATCCCGAACGCGCCGGCCAATGACCGCGGATAAGCCGATCATCGCGCCCGCTACTCCTATCGCGACAAGGATCTGGATCAGAACAGGGAACCAGGTTTGGGCGTAAGTGGTGGGCATCGCTCGCTAAGTATCAGAGTACCAACCGTAAGATGCATATAATCACGAAAGGGCAGCAACGAACGTGGTTACAGAGGCGATCGAGATTTCGATAAACGGTGAGCGGCGCGAAGTCCCCTCGGAGTGTTGCGTGGCGAGCCTGCTTGACTGGCTGAAAGTCCCGCAGGATCGCGTGGCGGTTGAGTTGAATAAATCCATCGTGCGCAAACGGGATTGGGGAAAGGCCACTGTTCTAGGAGGCGCGCAGATCGAGATCGTGGAGTTTGTAGGCGGCGGTTAAACAATTATCGACAAAATTGTTCGAGTGTGCTAAAAATAAGCCCATGCAGTTGAATAAAGCTTCAAAAAAGACAGCCAAGACCGCGGAGAAACCCCTTGTAGCAGCGCCTGAAAAAGCCGCTGAGGCAGACCCAACGGCGAAACCGCGCACCTCCAAGTCTTCCAAGCCGAAGAAAAACGCATTGACTGAAATGACATCGGGCACGCATCATCACAAAGTTGTAAGCTCTTCTCCAGTACCACAATCAGAGAGTAAACCTCTGAGCGATCGGCCTTCGCGAACAATTCACCCGGCTCGAATTGCCGAGCTTGCATACTCCTATTGGGTGGAACGCGGCTGCATCCACGGATCTTCGGAAGAAGACTGGCTACGGGCCGAAAAAGCACTCGCTGCCGGCCATTGACGCCTACCCGAACCGGAATTCGGACGTCCAAATCACAGCGTTGAGAGTCTTGTCTCATCGACGCTTTAGCGGCCTAGTAAGCTGGAAGTGACTTCTTGTACATATGAGTGAAGCGGCTCCCGAATCTAGCCCGCCAACGGCGCTTCCGGTGCGGCCTTTTGCCCCCGAACTTCCACACTCCATGCTCATCGGGACGATTGCCTGGTTCAGAGACCTGCTGCTTTCCGTTCTCATTGCCGTTCTGGTCATCCTCTTTCTCTACCGGCCGGTAAAGGTCGAAGGAACCAGCATGATGCCCAGTCTCTACGACCAGGAGCGCCTGTTCATAAATCAATTCAGTTACAAGTTCGGGATTGGCGGCATCAAGCGCGGCGATACGGTGGTGTTTCTCTTCCCGGAAGACCCGACGAAATCCTACATCAAGCGCGTCATCGGGTTGCCCGGCGATACGGTGGCGGTTGAGGACGGCTATGTGCTTGTCAATGGCAAAAAACTAGTCGAGAACTATATTCCCCCTGAGTACCGCGATGACCGCTCCTACTCCTCCACCGTGGTTCCGCCGGATGATTACTTCGTGCTCGGGGATCACCGCGTTTCCTCGAATGACAGCCGAGCCTGGGGATTCGTGCCGAAAAGTTACATCTACGGCAAGGCTGTTTTTGTTTTCTGGCCGCTCGATCGCGTGGGCTCCGTTCACTGACCAGATGGTTAGCCTCGGAAGGCTGCTTATTCTCGCTGGCGTTGCACTGCTCGTAGCGGGCGCGCTTGTGCTTTCTTCGAACAAGCTGAATCTGCCTTTCGGCCGCTTGCCTGGCGACGTTGTCTGGCGAGGGAAAAACACAACTGTCTACTTTCCCTGGGTGACGTGCCTGCTGCTGAGCGCGCTTGGCTCGCTGCTGTTTTGGCTGCTGAGCCGGAGGCAATAAGCAGTTACCGGCGCTGCTACACTGGCGCTGAAGCAAGGCCTGTATGAGCGAGGAATCGAAAACTTATCCGCCCAGTTCGCAAGCGAGCGGACATGCTCACGTCAAGGACATGGATGCATACCGAAAGCTCTACCGCCGCGCGGCTCAGGATCCGGAAGGTTTCTGGTCTGACTTGGCAGAGCGCGAGCTTGACTGGTTCAAGCCGTTTTCAAAAGCTCTGGAGTGGGGCCCACCCTCCGCGAAATGGTTTGCCGGTGGGACGATCAACGCCTGCTACAACTGTGTGGATCGCCACCTCTCCACCGATCGAAAAAACAAACCTGCTTTGATCTGGGAGGGCGAGCCCGGCGACTCGCGCGTCATCACCTATCAGGAACTGCACAAACTAGTTTCGCGCTTTGCGAATGTCTTGAAGCAGCGCGGAATGAAGAGCGGCGATCGGGCAATTATCTACATGCCGATGGTCCCGGAGCTGCCCGTTGCCCTGCTGGCGTGTGCGCGCCTGGGTATCATCCACAGTGTCGTGTTCGGTGGATTTTCATCGGAAGCGCTCAAGACGCGCATTCAGGATCTCGCCGCATCCTTGGTGATCACGGCCGATGGAGGTTGGCGGCGCGGCAAAGAGGTTCAGCTTAAAGGTGCGGTGGACCAGGCGCTTCGCGATTGCCCGGACGTGCGCAGCGTGATCGTCTACCGTCGTACTGGGTCAGACGCGCCGATGCAAGCGGGTCGCGACTTCTGGTGGCATGAATTGGAGGGCACTCTGCCGCAAGGTTCTGAAGAGTGCAAGCCCGAGCAGCTCGATTCTGAGCATCCACTCTATGTACTCTACACGTCAGGCACAACCGGCAAGCCAAAAGGTATTCTGCACACGACAGCCGGCTATCTGCTGCAGAACCTGATGACGATGAAGTGGGTGTTCGATCTGCAGGAAAGCGACATCTACTGGTGCACGGCCGATATCGGCTGGGTCACTGGGCACAGTTACATTGTGTATGGACCCCTTGCGGCGGGCGCGAGCGTGGTGATGTATGAGGGGGCTCCTGATTATCCCGCATTCGACCGCATGTGGCAGATCGTCGAGAAGCTGAAAGTGAGCATCTTCTACACTTCGCCCACCGCGATTCGGGCGCTGCTCCGGCAGGGGGACCGCTGGCCCGGCGCTCACGACCTGTCGAGTCTTCGCGTGCTCGGCTCGGTAGGCGAGCCGATCAATCCGGCCGCTTGGGAATGGTATTACCGGGTGATTGGAAAAGAGCGTTGCCCCATTGTCGATACCTGGTGGCAAACGGAAACCGGCGCAATCATGATCTCCCCCCTGCCCGGCGTAACGCCCTTGAAACCTGGATCGGCCTCGCTGCCGTTGCCGGGCATCGTGCCTGAGATCGTCGACGCAAAAGGGAATCTGGTGGGCAATAACCGCGAAGGTTATCTCATCATCAAGCAACCTTGGCCTAGCATGATCCGCACCATTTGGGGCGACCCGAAGAGATTCGAAGAGCAGTATTGGTCGCGAGTGCCGGGCTGTTATTTTACGGGCGACGCGGCGCGGCGCGACGACGATGGCTATTACTGGGTCCTGGGCCGCGTGGATGATGTGATGAACGTGAGCGGGCACCGGCTGAGCACGATGGAAGTGGAGTCATCTCTGGTGCATCATCCGGCCGTCGCGGAAGCAGCAGTGGTGGGCAAGCCGCACGAGATTACCGGACAAGCCGTGTGCGCCTTTGTCACTTTGAAAAGCGGCGACTGGAATGAAGAGGAGCTCGGAAGGGAGTTGCGGGAATGGGTGGCGAAAGAAATTGGTGCGTTCGCGCGCCCGGAAGAAATTCGCTTCACCGATGCACTGCCGAAGACGCGCAGCGGAAAGATCATGCGCCGGCTCTTGCGCGAGATTGTGACAAGCAATGCAGTCACCGGCGACGTAACAACTCTCGAAGACCTCACGGTAGTAGCGGCCCTATCGCACCAGCACGAGGAAGAATAGGCTTAGCTCTCTAGCTGAGCGTTGAGCGTGATCTCGGTGTCATAAAGCTTCGAGACTGGACACCCTTCCTTGGCATTGTTTGCGGCGCGATTGAAAGCATCCTCCGAAGCTCCAGGAATCTTCGCCTTGAGATCGAGATGACTGCGCTTGATGGCGAAGCCTTCGCCCTCTTTCTCGAGCGAAATGGTGCAAGTGGTATCGAGAGTATCGGCTTTGAGCCCTTCATTGGCGAGCATCAGAGACAAGGCCATGGAAAAGCAGGCTGCATGGGCAGCCGCGAGCAGCTCTTCCGGATTCGTCCCGTTTCCCTGCTCGAAGCGGGTCTTGAACGAGTAGGGAACGTTCGAGAGAACTCCACTGTCCGCCGAGATGGTTCCCGTCCCTGTCTTTAGATCGCCCTTCCATTGTGCTTTGGCATTTCTGTTCATGCCGGGTTAGATCCGGCAAATCGAGGAAACCATACGTCCCGGGTTATCCGGCTCGCGCCGGAACGAGAAGAACCGATCCGCCAAGCAATACGTGCAAAGGTGGCAGTCGAAGATCTGCGCACCGGGGACACCCGCATCCAGCATCTGTCTTCGGTTGGCTTCGGCCAAATCGAGGCGCGGCTTACACTCTGGTGAACTTTGGACGCTTTTAGGCCATTGCGCGAAGAGTTCCGAGACTTCAGGGCTCACTTCGTAGCAGCACGGCCGTATAAAGGGCCCGATCGCGGCGTAGAGGTCACCGGGACGGCTCCCGTGGTCCTGGCGCAGCTTCTCGACCGTGTTACGGGCAATCTGAGCGGCTGTACCCCGCCAACCCGCGTGAATGGCAGCCACCGCGCGCGTGCGGCGATCCAGGAGCAGCAACGGGAGGCAGTCAGCGGTCCGGACGCCGATCGAGCGCCCCACCTGAGCGGTTACAAGCGCATCCCCGGCGTGCTGCCGGTCTTCCAGGCCGTCAGCGTTCCAGACCATGGCTGAGTGGACCTGCCGAAGAGTGACATCGGCACTCGGATTGGCTTGCCGGGAACCGAAACCGTGTTTTTGCCAAACGAACTCATCGAAAGCAAGGCAGCGAACAAGCCCTTTATATTCCGCAAAGTAGCTCAATTAATTAAATTCAAACATTAGATGCTGTTGGCATTCGCGCCCACTGGGTTCGTTTTTTCAAACGCGTGGTTGCGGTACCAGTCGACCGTCAGTCGCAGACCCTGCTCGAAGGTGAAGCGCGGCGCGTGTCCGAGCTCCTGGACGGCGGCGGTCACGTCGGCTTGTGAGTCGCGGACATCGCCGGGACGGGGTGGCCCGTAGTTTGGCGGCAGGTTGACGCTCTCGATCTTCTGAAGCATCTCCCAGGTCTGGTTCAGAGTGTAGCGGTTGCCGTTGCCTGCATTGAACACTTTACCCGAGACGCCCGGCGCTTCCGAGGCCTTCAGCAGCAGAGCGACCACGTCTTCGACGTAAGTAAAATCCCGCGACTGCTCCCCGTCGCCAAATATAGTGGGGCTGCGCCGTTCGATCAAAGCAGTCAGAAAAAGCGATAGCACTCCGGAGTAAACGCTGGTCGGGTCCTGGCGCGGGCCGAACACGTTGAAAAAGCGCAAGGAAACCGTTTCGAGCCCAAAGCATTCCGCAAACACGCTTGCGTAATATTCGCCGACGAGCTTCTGCAGAGCATAAGGTGACTTCGGCCTTGGCAGCATGGTCTCGACTTTGGGCAAGACCAGGGTATCGCCGTACGCCGAAGAGGAGGCGGCATAGACAACACGCCCTACTTTGCCCTCCGCCGCGGCCCGGAAAACGTTGAAAGTTCCATCGATATTCGTCTCATGACTCGATACAGGATCAAGAATGGATTTCGGCACTGAGGGCAACGCAGCGAGATGAAACACACGGTGGGCGCCTGCGATTACTCCGGTGATGCGGTCGTAATCGCGGATGTCGATCTCATGAACCGTGATGGCATCGGCGACTTCTTCGAGATTGTCCAGATTTCCGGTCGACAGATTGTCGATCACGTGAACTCGGCGACCTTCCGCGAGCAAGGCTCTGACGAGAGCGGAACCGATGAAGCCGGCCCCCCCTGTAATTACATATCGATTCATAATTTTCTAAGTTGAATGTTGAGAAGGAGATGCTGAAACCAGATGTTGCAGCGCGCGTGAAGCGATCTCCCGGCTGTCACGGCTGAAATCGAAGGCTTCGAGCGATACCCAGCCGGAGTAGGTTACTTGATCAAGCGCGGAGAAAAGCTCTCCAAAGTCATAGTTTCCCGTACCTGGCTCGCGTCCGTCCATCTCGTTTACATGAACGTGGCGGATATGCGGGTGAAATCTCTTGATAATATCGGCGTGCGGGGTGGTTTCGTCGATAGCGTTGTGAACATCAAACATGGTTTGGACGGCCGGACTGCCGATTTCGCTTACGATCGCGACAGCCTCCTCGAGCGAGGTGACCACATCGGTTTGATTCTTGGACAACGGCTCAAGCAGCAACAGCACGCCGCGCTTGTCGGCGTGAGGAGCGGCGCGCGAAAGCTCGTCGATAAGGATCCTCGTCGCGCTCGCAGGCGTAAGGCCATGAACTGCGGAGCGCTGTTGCGGAGAACCGAGCACCATCACCGGACTGGAGGCGGGATCTGCTAAATCCGAGCACAGATCGACGAGTTCACCGATAAAATTCCAGGTACGGCGCCGAAGTTCCTGATCCGGGGTAGTCGCGTGCAGACCCTTGGGCGAGACGAGAAGCCAGTGCAAGCCGACGAACGCCAGACCGCTGAGCGCCATTGTGTTCCGCAGTTGGCGACGATCATCTGCTGAAAGCTGACTGGGATTGTCGGCAAGCGTAAAGGGCGCAATCTCGATTCCGCCGTATCCGATGTCATGGATAATGCCGCACGCGTCCGCGAAAGTGCTCTTCCCGAAAAGCTCGTTACAAACCGAGAAGCGGCTGGGTATCAAGAGATTAGTGTATCGGGAAGCTGAAACTTCAGTTGACTCTGCCCAAATATTTGTCCAGCCAGGCAACCACTTCCCGCTTGAGGTCAGCTTGCTGCTCCGAGACGTCGTGCGCGGTGTCGAACTCGAGCCTTTTTTGCGCGGCTGGTGTGCCTAGCAGACGCATCAACGCGTCTTTACCGAGAAAGATCCACTTGAACTTGCCGGAGATCAAAAGCGTTGGCACTTTGATGTGATGAACTTCATATCGGTTAGCGTTTGGCTGGAGGAATAGCCTTGTGGATGCTGTGCGCGATGTATTGCATCAGTGCTAAGCTCGCGAAGATCTTCGGGAGTCCGAAACCCGTCCAGTTTCATTTACATAATGATGGAAGAGGAACAAGATGCTCTCGAATCGATCGATACCTGGCGCCACAGTAATTCCAGTAATTGCCTATCCGGATGTGAATCAGGCTGCCGTATGGCTGTGCGATGCATTCGGATTTAGCGTGCGTCTGCGCATCGGTAACCATCGCGTGCAGTTGAATGTGAGCGATGGAGCGGTAATCGTGAGGGAAATGCGCCTGAACGAAACGAACGCGGCGCTGGGCATTGGATACTCGGTCACGATTCGTGTCGAGGATGCCGATGCTCACTGCAAACGGGCCATGGAACACGGGGCGCGGATCACACAACAGCCGGTGACTCACCCGTACGGCGAGCGGCAATACAGCGCAGATGACTTCGCGGGACATTCGTGGACCTTTTCGCAGTCGGTGGCGGATGTGCATCCGGACGAGTGGGGCGGGACGGCGGAGCAGCTGTGATCGGTCAAAGCGACGGTGCAGTCCGTACTGCGGTTCCGGCGCCTGCGCGACAGGAGAATCTCAGAAAATGGAACGGCGAATCAGTGCCCGCGTGTGGAAACGACTGTGACTGCTTCGAAAAAGGTGGCTGCTATGCTCTGAATCCTATGTCGCGGCTGCTCTTAGGATTGCTATTGTTGTCTGCTATTTCCTTCGCACAAGCGAAAACGGATCCATTGGACCAGTTGGCGTCCGAATTCTGGACGTGGCGCGCGGAGTACAGGCCCTTCACGTTCGATGACGTTCCGCGCATGGAGCACGCGGCCGGAGTGCGGGAGTGGTCTGTGGCAATCATCGCCAAAGAGCGCGTGGACCTTGCCGCGTTCGAGCGTCGATGGAAAGCAATGCGCACGGATGGCTGGCCAGTTGCTCAGTTGGTTGACTACCGGCTGTTGGGGTCCGCACTTGCGCGCGTCCGGTGGGAATTGGATGTCAATCCGCGCTGGCAGCGCGACCCCACGTTTTATGTCGAGCAGACCGTCGGCGCGTTACAAGAGGAACTGATGCCTGCGCCGCCATTCAGCGACGCACGTTCGCGGGAGATTGTGACGCGAGCGGAAAACATTCCGTCGATTCTCGAACAAGCCAAGCCTAATCTGAAAGCGATTGCACCGTTTGCGCAATTGACAATCGCGCTGCTCGCTGATATCGATGTACGCCTGGCCCGCGTAGAGCGTGGCCTGTCACCGTTGTTGAGCCGCGAAGTTCAGCGGGCGCGCTTTCGAGTGGCGATTGCCCGGGCTAGCCAAGCGCTCCTTGAGTATCGGGAATGGCTGAAGCAGAACCTGCCCAACATGCGGCAGGATTTCGCTCTAGGTGACAAGGCCTATGGATTCTTTCTGCACCAGGTTGCGCTATTGCCCTACACGCCGGAGCAGTTGCTGACCATGGCGCGCCAGGATTTCCATCGCGTGCTCGCCACGGAGAGCTATGAACACCAGCGTGACCTCCGCGCACCGGAATTGACGCTGCCTACGACGGCGGAAGAAGAATCCGCTCGCATGGCGCGCGAGGACGCAAACATCCGGCGTTACATGACCGAGCACCAAATCCTGACGGTTCCTCCCGATTTGCCGCATTGGACGATACGCCCGGCGCCGGACTACATCGCAGCCTTCGATGGGTTCGGCGAGCTCGATGACTTCACCGGACCGTCGCGCCTGAGCCAGGATGGCGTTCGTTGGATAAAGCAACCTTCTAACGACCTCCCATACTTTTGGAAAGCGTATGCGCAAGATCCGCGCACCACGGGCGTGCATGAGGGCGTCCCCGGACATTTTTTCCAATTGTCGTTGTCCTGGCGAAATCCCGATCCGATCCGGCGTCAATACTACGATTCGAGCGCGAACGAAGGTATAGGCTTCTACGCCGAAGAGATGATGCTCGACGCCGGACTATATGACGACAGCCCGCGATCGCGTGAGATCATTTACAATTTTGCGCGCTTGCGAGCCTTGCGGGTGGAGGTGGATGTGAAACTGGCGCTTGGGGAATTCAGTATCGTCCAGGCAGCCGACTACCTGGCAAGCACTGTTCCCATGGACCAGAGAACGGCCGAAGGCGAGGCGGCGGATTTTGCAACAGCTCCCGGCCTGGGCATCGCTTATGAAATTGGCAAGCTGCAGATCGAGCGAATGTTGGCGGAACGGCGTCTCGAGCAGGGCGACAAGTTTGCTCTGCGCGATTTTCACGATTACGTATGGAGAAACGGCAATGTGCCGCTATCGCTGCAGCAATGGGATTTGTTGGGTCGGGACGACGATGTGAAGAAAGTGGACGAATTGACGAAGTGAAGCTGGATCAGGTCTAGCCATTCTGTGCTATCTACTTACTTCAGCCCGGCGCGATTAGATCTCGAAGTTTTAGGGCATCATCCTTCATCCAAATATTGTTAAAGAAAACGTATGCAGGGCCGTTTACGTTTTTCGTATGCTTGCGAAGCATTTTCATCAGATCGTTCAGATCGCTATCAGAGTACCGATAGGAGTATCCACTTCTGCCATGCAGGCGCCAGTAGATTTTCCCTGTGTTCGCTGCATCAGCGGCAATGCCAGCGGGTGGGACAGAACCGGCTTTGAATGGGTCGATGCAGTATATGAGGCTTAAGTCACCGCAGAGCTGTTGCACAGTCTCGGCAGGCCATTCGCCACGCGGTTCCCAGGCAAATTGGAACTCCTCGCGTTCGATGCTCGAAAAGAAGCTTCGCAGATTGTGGACGTTTTCTCTTTCAGGCTTGAATGACGCCGGGCACTGGAACAGGATGACCCTGGCCCTTAATACACGCGCAATCGAAGCGGTGCGTTCCCACGCCAGCCACACCTGTTCGGTCTGTCGAAAGGACCCAACCAGTTCGCATTCATCCGGGCTGAGCTTCGATTTCAACCGGCGATACGTGGGGCTAGTGGGCGTGTGGGTGATCAGCTGCCAGGCCTTCACACAGAAGTGGAAAGAATCTGGCGCCAGAGCACGCCACTTGCTCGCCAGTGCGACCGATGGCGGCTCATAAAACGTGCTCTGAATCTCAACCGCGGGAAAATCGGCGAAGTACCTGGCCTTGCCCTCGCTCCAACCACAACACCCGACGAGATATCGCGGATCTTGATTCGTGCGCTTACTCAAATGGGTGCCTAGGGCGTACAGGATGACGTGTAGGCCGCTACGTTCAACATGTCTTCCTCGCTTAGCCTGTTGACCACCGGTTTCATCAATTCACTCCACTCGCCTTTCCGGGTATTCTGCTGCATGTCGTACAGCTGCCGCACGAGATAGCTTGGAGAGCGACCCGCAATACCAGGCACCGGGCCAAGGCCCCTCAAATCGGCACCATGGCAAACACCGCATGGAACGGTTTTGCCAGCGCCCGTCGTTACCAGCGCTGCGCCCTTCTTTATGCTGCCAAACGGCACATACGCAATGAATCCTGACCGGGGATCCCGAAGCACCTCAGTGGCATCGGGCTGCTCCGGCATCTCTATAATGCGTTTACCAAGGGGTTCTCTCTGGTTGCCTTCAAGAGGAAGAAACATGCCTACCGAGAGCCGTGTCTTCGGAACGCTGCCGGTTTCGACTACCTTGATCCAGGGCGTCCATTTCATCGCCGCAAAGTACTCGGCAGCCGCTTCGATTTCGCTCTCGGTCATTGCCTTTGCGTACGCGATCATGAGCTTTGTGTTTTGCTTCCGGGCATCGGCGCTCTTTCTGAAGCCGCTCCGGAAATCGCTCATCTGGTGTATGAAGTATGAAACAGGAAGGCCAGAAACGCCAGCATTCTCCGGACGCCCTTTGCCGTTCGGGTAATGGCATAAGGAACACGCCCAAATGGCGGGCTTGCGGCCATGGGCCACTACCTCGGGCATCTCGGGATGATCGCCCGGGTACCAGTCGGCCGGGCCGAATGGATTATTGATCTGTGCCTGAGTAAAGCCCGCGGAACTGCCTGGAAGATGTTTGACGCTGTTATCAGGCGCTGCCCGAGGCGCTTGCGCAGCGTCAATTCCCGCAGCCGCATTCCCTGAAGGATTGCCCGCTAGAGGCTGCGTTCCGTAGGCCCATGCCGGCGGTCCCTGGGCTGCAAGTGAAAAGTTTACCGTTAACAGAAGGAAGGCGATCGCTACCGTAAATCCAAACCTGTTTCTCTTATAAACTCTCATTGTCAACACACCATGATAGGGGGCTAGGAGAATCGCATGACGCGCGTCCGAGGTATTGGCGGAATCTTTTTCAAGTCACAAAATCCCGAAGCGTTGAATGCCTGGTACGAAAAGCACCTCGGCATTACTTCGCGGCCGAATGAGGGCGCTATGTTCGCCTGGCGGAGAGCGGACGACCCCTCTAAAGAGCAAGTGACCGTGTGGTCAGTGTTCCCCGCCTCTACAAATTACTTCGATCCGGGCAAGTCGCACTTCATGCTCAACTACATCGTGGATGACCTCGATGCAACGCTCGAAGCGCTGCGTGCGGAGGGCGTGCAAGTCGAGGCGCGCATAGAGCGGTTCGATTACGGAAACTTCGGCTGGATCATAGACCCGGATGGGAACAAAATCGAACTATGGGAGCCGAAGCAGATCTAGCTTAGTTCTATAGTTTTGAACTGGGTCAGAGGGCGCGCCGGATTGCGCGCCCTTTTTTTGCATTGACAAATCCCAGTCGGTTCGTGGTAACTTACCGTTAGTGGACGCTTACCTTCAAGCCGGGCTCGACGCCTTGGGTGACGCAACGCGCATGGCGATCTTTCAAAAGCTCACGGACGGGCCTATGGTTGTAAACGAACTCGCTCGAATAGTGCCGGTGAGCCGTCCAGCGGTATCGCAGCACCTGCGAGTGCTCAAACTTGCAGGGCTCGTGACCGACAGCAAGGCCGGAACGCGGCGGCTGTACCGATTGAATCCCGAAGGCGTGGCACGGCTTCGTGCCCACTTCGATGAGATGTGGACCAAGGCGATGAGCGCCTTTCAAACAGTAGTGGAAAAAGAACCGTCGGGAGAGAAACATGGCAAACGTCGTGGCAGAAGCCGTCGTACATAAGAGCGTGCGCGTACAGGCGCCGATCGAGCGCGCGTTCAGCGTATTTGTGGAACAGATGGAGACGTGGTGGCCGGCCACGCATCACATCGGGAAAACTCCATTCGAGGCGATCTTCGTGGAGCCGCGTGTCGGAGGCCGATGGTACGAGAGGGACCTCGAAGGCAACCTGTGCGACTGGGGCACCGTGTTGGCGTGGGATCCGCCGCATCGGGTCACCTTCTCATGGCATGTTGGTCCAGGACACGATCAACCGGATTGGAAGTTTGACCCGGACATGGCCAAGGCGAGTGAAGTCGAGATTCGATTCACGGCGGAGGCACCGGGGACGACCCTCGTCGAGTTAGAGCACAGCAAGTTAGAGCGTCATGGCGAGGGCTATGAGCAGTTGCGTGCGATGTTCGACGGACCGGGCGCCTGGAGCGACATTCTGGCGCTGTACGCCAAAGCGGCAAATGGAGAACGATAACAGTGAAGCCCGCTCTTTTCCTACGCATCGCAGCAGTCTTGACGTTCATTCACGCGGTGTTGCACACCATAGGGGGAGTCTTTGGCAAGACGGGGCCGGGTCCCGCCACCGTTGCCGTACTGGCAATGAAGATGAATCACTTTCTGCTCATGGGACACACGCGGAGCTTTTGGGATTTTTATCGCGGGCTCGGGCTGGCGGTCACGGTATCCCTTACGGCCGAGGCGGTCCTCTTTTGGCAACTGGGCTCGCTGGCAAAGACGGACGCGCGGCGGCTGCGGCCGATTCTGTTTACGTTTTTGTTGGCATATGCCGCGATGGCGGTGAACTCGTACGCTTATTTCTTTCTGGGGCCGGTGATTGCCGAGATTTTCATCGCGGCGTGCTTCGGGTTGGCGATTATTGCCGCTGAATCTCAAGCAGTAGCTTATGCTGGGGCGGCACAGCGGGCTTGACCTTGAAAGCTGGCCTCTTCTCAAATGCCAGCTCTGTAGCCGCCCTTCATCGACTATGCCTTCACAGGCTTGTCGACTGCCTTCCACTTCTCCTCGTCCCAATACTTGACACGGCCATCGCGGTACGAGTCGACAGACATGCTGATCAATATCTGCGCGTGCGCGGCAGTCTCTACGTCGAGATGCGGCTTTTCGCGCGTACGCATGCACTGCAGGAAGTTGCCGACGTGCGCCTGCATCATGTCGTACTGATTCACCGGAATGCGGATCTCATCGGCCCCGAACTTGTATCCCGGAAACGGGCCGCGCCGGGGCGCATCTGGGTTCTCAGATTCTTTAGGCAGACGAACAATCTCAGGCCGCACGACTATGTCGGGCGTCGGCTCCTCAAATTTGCCATGCTCGACCATGATGATGGTGCCTTCGTGGCCTCGAATCGTGCCGGGAATGTGTTGCGAGTTGGCCATGGACGAGGTCAGAACCAACGAGTGCCCCTCCGGATACTCCGCAATCACATGGAACGTATCTGGGACTTCACGCCCGTCGTTGAACACATAAATACCGCCGGATGCGCTCACCTTCGATGGGAACTGCGGCTTGTCCCAGCAGATATTCATCGGCGCCACAACGTGGAAGAACAAATCTGTCGCGATGCCACCGGAATAGTCCCAATATTTCCTGAAACGGAAGAAGCGATCGGCGTCGTAGGGCCGCTTCGGCGCCGGTCCCAGCCACATATTCCAATCGATGTAATCTTCGCCTGAAGCATTTGGTCCGGCCGCCTCGTCGATTGGCCAGTTCCACTCGCCTTCGATCGAGTTGCGATGATACGAGCCCTGGCTCATGATCATCTTGCCGATCATTCCGTCGGCAATCGCCTTTTTGGCTTTGTACCACTGATCGGCGGAAGTGGTCTGCGAGCCAACTTGCAAAACGCGCTTGGTCTCGCGCGTCGTATCGACCAGTTTTTTCGCCTCCTCTATCGTGTGGCACATCGGCTTTTCAAGGTAGACGTCTTTGCCGCCGTCCATCGCATCGAGCGCAATGCGCGCGTGCCAATGATCCGGCGTGGCAACAATAACGGCGTCCACATCGGAGAGCGCCAACACGTCTCGATAATCCGAGAAAGCCTTGGCTTTATAGAGTTCCGCGGTTTCGCTTTTACGCCTTTCGTAAACGTCGCAGACCGCTACAATCTGGCATGCATTGCTGTTGTCTTCTCCGTACTTTGTGAAAGAGTGAGCGTCCGATTGGCCTCGTCCTCCGCAGCCGATCAACGCCACATTGATGCGGTCAGTCGCGCCGATCACGCGCGACGGGTTCATCTTGTTGTTCGCTTTGTTTGCTTTCGCGAAGGACGTTGCGGCAGCGGCCACGCCAGCTCCCAGCGTGCCAGTGCGTTTCAGAAAATCACGGCGATCGAATTGATCAGATGACATGCGCTTGCTCCTTCAAAGCGCCTATTCTATCGAAGACTGCTACTTATTAAGCGCCTGATCCAGATCCGAGCGGTCGTCGAGCAGAATCCAAGCTTTCACGGAGGGCGGTAGGCTGCCGCTTGCCAGCAGGTCGTCGTGAAACTGCTTCAGGCTGAATTTGCCGCCCATGTGGTCGCGGTATTTCCCGAGCAGCCGCATGATCTCGAACTTCCCAGTGATATAAGTCATCTTTTGCGTAGGAGTGGCTGCCGCGCCGGCAGCTTCGCCGGTTGCTGCTTCGTGATCGAGACCTCCCGCCTCCATGAAATAGTTCACCGCCTGCTCGAAACTCCAGCGTCCCGTCTGGAGATTTACATCGACGCCCACGCGCGCCGCGCGATAACGCGAGAGCCGCAGGATCTGGCCTTCCGCAGCCGAGCCGGGCGCATAGAATCCGCGCCGCAAAAGCATCTCTTCGGTATAAAGGGCCCAGCCCTCGATGAAAACTCCGTCGGCGTGATGCCGGCGAATTTCGTCCGTCAGGTGATTGGCGATCGAGATTTGCAGGAAGTGTCCGGGGATTCCTTCGTGCCCGAGAATGGGCCGTGGTTCTTCAATCGCCGCACGAATGTAAAAGTTCCCGCTCTGGGGCGAGTAAGTCGGAATAAAGTAGAATCCGCTGTTGTCACGATCATAAACGCCCGGCGGATTCATAAAACCTCCCGGGCTGGTGGGCTTGAAAGCTTCCGGCAATTGCCTGATGTGAAACGCTCCCATGTAGGGCGGAATGTTGATCACGTTCTGCGCCTTCAAGAATCGCAGAATATCGCGCAGGCGGCTTTCATACACATCGAGGAATTGCGCTTCGTTGCGCGGAACATTCTTAGCCCGTGCCGGATTCGGATTGGCCATGTCGGGGTTCGGCAATAGTGCCTCGAGACCTCGATAACGCGCGAGTTCGGCTTGGCCCAGCATGTCGAGTTGGACAGAATCGATCGGCAATAGATAAACGTGATGCAGATAGTATTCGTAATTGGCAATGCCCATCGGCTGCCAGGGCGGCATGCCGCTCAGGCGCGGTTCGAGCCCGTCAGCAAAAGCGTGGATCGCCTTTAGCGCGTCGTCTCGCGCTCCCGTGAAAGCTCTTTTCTCGGATGCATTCAGACCGTCGGCAAGCGTCATCAGGCTTTGCGTAAAGAGCGGATCGATTGAGCGGGCGGATTCGACCGCAAGCTGGGAATATAGCCGGACCGGCCGCTTAAGATTGGCCTGAGCTTGCGCTAACAGCGCAGGCATGGCTCGCAGGCGGGCGGCGGCCGCCATCGCTCGGTCGTGGTCTGATGCGTAATCCTTCTTCAAGAGCGAAAAGATGGCGTTACTGCATTCGTCGACATAAAGTAGCGGGTTCAATTCCTCCGAGTGAAGGACGCGTGCGCCGAAATCGGGCTCCTCTAGCTGAGCCCGAAACAGGATGGCGTCGATTTGATCATCTTTTGGCCAGTCAGCGGTATTGAGCGAGCGCACGCGCACGAGCAGCTCATGAACATGCTGTTGCCTGTGCGCAATGGCAGCGGACGAAAAATCAGCAAGCTTGTTGTCGAAGGTGTGTAGCCCGGCATCGCTGGACGCAACAGGAAACTCGCGATTCTGCCATTCGTAGTAATCGTGAGCTAAATTGCGAAGTTGCTCCGGCGACTCGGCGGACGGAGCAGGAACCGCGACAATCGCACCCGTGAAAAGTGCCGCGAGGATCAGAGAACGCATTTTCTTAGCTTAGGGCGAGGCTATGCACCCGTTTAGTATGCCGGTTGACGCGATCAGTAAATGGGCCAGCAGCCTGGTGTGATCAATTCGATTAGATGCCCGTCAGGATCGCGGAAGTAGATGCTATTCCCACCGCAATGGACTTCACTCTCGATGGCAATCCGTTCCTCGCGCAGTTGTGCACGCCATGGCTCTTCGTGATCCGCTGCAATTGCAAATGCAAGATGCAAAGTTCCGTGCCCATCATGCGGCGGTATGGGGCCGTTCGGAGTTTCAGTCGCCTCTTGCGACGCGCCTGTGCGGAAAAGCAGCAGAACTTGCCGGTCAGCGACACTCAAAGCGCGCAAACGGTCACCCTCGCGATGAACTAAGCGAAAACCGAACAGCCGTTGATAGAACGCAACCGATCGCTCGAGATCCGCAACGTAAAGCGCGCTTTCGACAATACACGTCACGGGCGGCGGCATCAGCGATTCACCTGGTCTTCTAGTGGGGGGTTGTCGCCCGGCTTGTAATAGAACTCCGCGCAATCGCCGGCCAGCACTCCTCCCTCGATCTCGATCTCGTCGAGGTAAGCGTCCGCGATAAGCTGCGCCGCATTCAAGTGTTTCGCGTCAAAGTACATCGAATGCACGTCATCCCGCCTCGCCCCATACACAATACGGCTGATTTTCGACCAGACACAAGCGGCAGCACACATGCTGCACGGCTGCAGCGTCACATAAAGCGTGTGGCCTGAGAAATCCGTGACTTTCAGCTTCTCTCCGAGCCTGCGGAGCGTAACGATCTCCGCATGCGCGGTTGGGTCGTGCCGAAGATCGGTTTCATTGTGGCCTGCCGCAATAATTATCCCGCCCTTCACGATTACGCATCCTACCTCGCCCGCACCCGGCGTTCGATCCCCGAGCCGGGCCTGCTCAATCGCGAGGCGCATGAATTGCTCATCGCTCGCAAGCGGGTTCATGCTAGTCTTCCTGGGCGACGAAAACCGGCTCTTTCCCTGCCAATACGAGGCGTTCGTCGAGAGCGGTTTTTACGAGCTCTTCTTCACTCTCGGTGAGGCCTTTCGCATCCTTTTCAATCCGCGCGAGCAGGCTTTTCATGCGGCCTCGTGAGAGTTCCGCGGGAGTTATTAGCGCATAAGCGAATAGCGCGTCGGCGCGCAGCTCTTCATTCGAGAAAAACTTTCGCAGCCGGTCAAGCTCGCTCTTCAAGCCGTAGTAGCCTACGCCCCATATTGCGCCGCGCTGCACTTCCAGATCCGCGTCGTCGAGGTGAGCGGCAAATTTATCGCGGAAGCTCGGGTGCATCGATCGCCACATCGCCTCCAAAGCTCTCGCGCGCCCTTCCGGGTTTTCATAAAGATCGAGTATCGCTTGCCGGACTTCGTTGCGATCAGCTTCCGGCGCTAGCCCGACCACCAGCGCTCCCCTCTCCTCAATCGGGAGCTGCGGATTTCGCAGGGCCGCCAGCATCGCGTCCACTATTTCAATCTGCTCGGTCGAATTGATGAGAGCTTCCCATGCACGCGCCCGAACAGTTACGGAAGAGTCGTGCTGGGCAAGCGCGAGAATTTTCTTCTGCTGCTCCGGCGCGAGCTCCTGATTGAACAACCACTGAGCCGCAGCCGCACGGACCGATGCCGTGGGATGGCTCAAAAGCTCAGCCCGTTCATCTTCGTCCAGCAGATCCATGGGCGGATCATCCGTTTCGGGGTAGAGAGTCCAAATATTGAATGGCTCCGAATCGGCTGCTGTTGATGGTTGAGGATCTTTCAAGTTCGCGAGCGTTTCCGCGATCTCCTTTTTCAGCTCGACATCCCCCGGTCCAAGGCTTGCTGCGGCCGCCTCGATTGCCGGAATCGCCGCAGGGTCACCGTAAATTCCGAGCAGCAACAGCGCGTCCCCAAGGTCGAAGTTCAGGCGTTCCGTTAGAAGGTGAAGAACGCGCTCATCGCGGATACGAAGATTGGCCAAGATAAACGCTACTTCTCCCGCTTGAGCCTCATCGAGTTCATCGCTAAATGCGAGTAGCGGTTCAAAAGCGGGCCGCCCGAGCGCCACCAGCGCCTCCATCACCTCATCTGGTACCTGCTCCGGATCTTCTTTAATGACTGAGATCAGGAACGGAATGGCGTCCGCCGTTTTCCAATGGCTCAGCAAACCCAGCAGTTCGGGCGCAAGGTCGACTGTATCTTCACCGCGGTCGCGTTTCGTAAAAGCAATTACGGCCGGCAACGCCGCTTGTTCGCGATCAATCAGCGCACGAAGAAATCTATGATCCAGGCCGAGGTGGCCGCGCGCAGCTTCTTCCAGCACCTCGGCTGGGCTCACTTCATTGAGTTTGTCGGGATCGAGGAACAATGCAGTTTACTGCTCAGGTTCCACAATGACCTTGATGTCGACCGAGACATCGCGATAGAGCCGGACAGGCACTTTATGCTCACCAACAGTTCGAATGGGCTCGTCGAGCTGGATCTTCCGCCGCTCTATGTGAAACTTCTGGGCTTCGAGAGCATCCGCGATGTCCTTAGCTGTTACCGAGCCGAAGAGGTGATTGTTCTCGCCGGCGCGGTGACGCAAGGTGATGGTGACATTTTGCATCAGGTTTGCGAGGCTTTCCGCATCGCTCTTTACCTTAGCTTCACGACGCACATGAGCGTCACGTTCCTGCTCGACGATTTTCCGATTGGATTCGGTAGCGGGAACGGCCAAGCGCTTGGGAAGCAGATAATTGCGCGCGTAGCCGTCGGCTACTTTCACCAGCGAACCGCGCGAGCCTACTTTCTCGACATCTTCTCTGAGAATGAGTTCCATTTTTATGCTCCTCAAACCCGCGAAGCGAAAGGTATCAGTGCAATATTGCGCGCCTGCTTGATCGCTTCGCCTAGGCGTTTCTGATGCGGAGTGCAAACTCCGGAAATTCGTTTCGGCGTAATCTTGCCACGCTCCGAGACGAAAGAAGATAGCATTCTTGCATCTTTATAATTGATGTCGTCGACTTTGTCGACACAGAACCGGCAAACCTTTTTTCGCCGGAAATACTGTTTCTTCCCTGTCGCAAACGCTTTATCACCGCCCGTGGGCCGTTGTGATGCGGCGATCGGCCGGCCGCCTCTTTGTTCTGCCATTTCGAATCTCCTTTCCTACTCCGCGCTCACTTCCGGACTGGCCGGATTCTCTGGAACACTCGCACTCGCTCCCGGGGCGCCTGGAACGGGAGCCGGAGCTTCATGCGGCAACAAAGGCGACGTAACGGCAGCCGGCATCGGAGCAGTAACCGGTTTGCGAGCCGCTCGTTTCTCTCTCGCTTTTCGCCTTTTCTCAATGCGCTTCAACTTCTCGTCGATGCGCACCGTGATGAACTTCATGACAAGATCAGCAACGCGCAGCCGCCGCTCAACCTCTTTCACTGTTTCAGGGTTGGCATTGAACTGAAGCAGAATATATTGCCCTTCGTTGTACTTCATCACGCGGTAGGCGAGTTTGCGAACTCCCCACTTTTCCGTTTTGTCGATGGAACCACCCGCATGGGTGATGACATTCGTCAATTGTTCAATCAGCGGATCCACTTCTTCTTCAGTGGCGTCCGGGCGAACGATAAACAACTCCTCGTAAATTCTCATTCTTCCTCTTCTTGTATGCCTCGGGCGCGGCGATTATAAGTCGCCATGGCCTTATCGGCGCCTTCGGCAACGATGGATTCAACGGCGTCCGCGGTATAAGACACCACCTCTTCCACCTCACTCCTCAGTTCCCGCTCCCAGGGAGCCAGAACATATTCCGCTGCGTCAACCGGGTGATTCGGGTTTATACCGACCCGAACCCGTGTGAAAACTTCCGTTTTCAGCGCAGCGATAATCGACTTGACACCGTTGTGTCCAGCCGCCGAGCCATTCTTCTTAATCCGCAGGGCGGAAAACGGCAGATCCAGCTCGTCATGCACCACAATCAAATCGAGGCTCGTCAGGTTGCGATACTTCAGCAGCGGGCCGATCGCCGTGCCTGACAGATTCATAAACGTCTGGGGCTTAACCAGGACGACGCTCTTGCCCCGCATCTGGCCGCTTCCATTCAGCGCGGAACCTTCCATTCTCGCAACCCTGATTTGGTGACGCCTGGCCAGCTCATCAATGACCAGAAATCCTATATTGTGAGGCGTTGCTTCGCAACGGCTCCCAGGATTGCCCAATCCGGCGATGCACCACTGACGCCCCGCCGAATCGTCTGAAGCTTTATCCTCTTCCACAGATCGAACAGCTTACTATTTCTTCTTCGAGGACTCGGCGCCCTTTTTGGCAGGCTCGGCGGCCTCTTCTTCTTTCTTGCCTTTCTTAATCACTTCCGGTTCGCCGGCCGGTGTTGCAGCAGGGGCAGCCACCTCTGCGGCAGGCGCTTCTTCTGCCTTAATAGAGACCACGTGGGTGATCACCGCATCCGGCAGGCTGATGAGCTTCATCGATCCTGGCATCGGAATCTCGGCGGCACGGATATTTTGTCCGATCATCAACTCGGAGACATTCACCACAAAGTGTTCCGGGATCTCGTCGGGCAGGCACTCGACTTCAATCTCGCGCGTCACAACGTCCTGGATGCCGCCTTGCAGCTTGACGCCCTTCGGATCGCCCTGCGTGATCACGGGAACTTTTACCGTGATGCGCTTGGTAAGATCGATCCTCTGCAGATCGACGTGCAGCAGCGAATCCTTCACTGGATCGTATTGCCAGTCGATAATCATGACCGGCGTCGAATCGCCGTTGACGCCAAGATTGAAAATCGTATTGTGACCCGTTTTGCTGTTGAGAATTCTGGTCAACTGCTTCGGATCAATGGCAACTGGCATCGCGCCGGACTGGCCGCCGTAGACAACGGCTGGCATCGAGCCTTTTGCGCGCAAGCGCCGCGCTTCGTTCTTCCCGCGCGAGTCACGTGACTCGGCAGTGACAGTGATATCTTTTCTCATCTTTCACCTAAATAAACAGCGTACTCACCGATCCATTTTGAGTCTTCGGCTCGCTGCTAAACCGCGGCCTCATCCCACTGGATCTGTTCATATAAACAGCGTACTCACCGATCCACCTTCGTGAATCGACTGAATCGCTCTGGCTAATAATGGTCCAACGGAAAGTGTCCGGATTTTCGAACACTCCCGAGCCTGTTCGGCGAGCGGAATGGAGTTAGTCACTACCAATTCCTGCAGCTCCGAACCCTTAATCCGATCTACTGCCGGCCCTGACAACACAGCATGTGTCGCGCAGGCCGCCACACTTTTCGCGCCTTGCTGGAGAAGCGCCTCCACGCCCTTGACCAGTGTGCCCGCAGTATCCACCAGGTCATCCACCATCAGGCAATGTTTCCCGCGAACCTCGCCGATAATGTTCATCACTTCGGCGACATTCGCATCTGTACGGCGCTTGTCAATAATCGCCAGCGGGGCATTTAAATTCTTCGCGAACGACCGGGCCCGCTCGACGCCGCCGGCATCCGGCGACACTACCGTCAGTTCCCCGCGCTCAAACCGGTTTCCGAAATAACCCACCATCACCGGAGCCGAAAACAGATGATCGACCGGAATGTCGAAGAAGCCCTGAATCTGAGCAGCGTGGAGATCAAGCGCCAGAACCCGGCTCGCTCCAGCCCGTTCGATCAGGCTCGCGACCAGCTTCGCGGAAATCGGCATGCGCGGACGGTCTTTCCGGTCCTGTCGCGCATACCCATAATAGGGTAACACTGGCGTGATCCGTTCCGCACTGGCGCGCTTCAGAGCGTCGATGATCAGCAGCAGTTCCATCAGGTGGTGATCCACCGGCGTGCAGGTCGGCTGGACGACGAAAACGTCCGCCCCGCGTACATTTTCCTGAATTTGCAGGTGAGTCTCGCCGTCCGCAAATCGTTTGATCATGGCCGCGCCGATCGGACAGTCTAGCGCTTCGCAGATCTCCTCGGTAAGCGGTCGATTGGCGGTTCCGCTAAAGATCTTGAAGTCGGTAAAGAGCGCTCGGGCCGGTTTGGGAGCAGACATATACTACCTAATCTCCTGCCAAACAAGTGGCGGCTGCCGCAGGCCCTAGCGCCCGCCCCCAGAGCTTCCGGTATTGCCGCCGTCCAACGAAGCGCACCGGGAAGGCAGTACCAACTGGAAAATGCGAAGCGGCCGCCAAAGCTTGCGACGCGTCCGGGAAGACGCCGAACAGGGCCGAGCCGCTGCCGGTCATCAACGCTGGTTGGGCGCCGAGCTTTCGCAGCTTACGGGCGATTTTCGCGAGAGGCGGATGCTGCCGAAAGACAGCTTGCTCAAAGTCATTTTGGAAAAGGGGCAGACCGCGATCCTGGCTGGCCAAGCTCCAGGCGACGGTCTGAAACTCTCTCAGGATAGGGGACTCAGCCTGCGAAGTCAACGCGTTCGTAACATCTCGCCCCAACGTGCGGTAGGCCTCGCGGGTGGAAACGTGGGTGCCGGTGGCTACAACCAAGGCAGCCCGCGCTGGCTGGTCAGGAAGCGGGTAGAGCTCCGTTCCGCGCCCCACGCCGAGGGCGGTACCGCCATGCAGGAAGAAAGGCACGTCGCTGCCCAGCGTTTCTGCCAAACGAACTAGCTCAAAAAGTGGAAGAGGGCGACCGGCGAGCGCCGGGAGCGCGATGAGGACGGCTGCGGCGTTGCTCGAGCCACCACCCAGTCCGGCAGCCATAGGTATTTGCTTCCAAAGGACAAAACGCACCTGGACCTTGATCTTGAGGTGGTCGAGAACCAATTTTGCCGAACGAACTACTAGATTGTCCTCAATCTCTATCGAACTACTTAGATCAATTCGGGTTCGTTTCGCAAATTCGAAGTCTATCTCGAGTTTGTCGGCAAGGCTGATGGTCTGGAAAATCGTCCGCAGTTCGTGGAAGCCGTCGAGGCGTTTGTGCAGGACCCGGAGATCGAGATTTAGCTTGGCGAGGGACGGAACGGTCACCTTCACGGCTAATACTGAAGTAAGGAGAAGACGTCGTACCCGGACAGCTTCTGGCGGCCATTAAGAAATGCAAGCTCGATTACAAAACCGAGCCCGACGACTCTTCCTTCCAACAACTCTACTAGCCGCGCCACCGCCGAGGCTGTGCCGCCGGTGGCAAGCACGTCGTCGATGATCAGAACGTTCTGGCCAGACTCGATCGCGTCGGCATGAATTTCGAGCTGATCGGTACCGTACTCGAGCTGATAGTCGACGCTTCGAACCTTGTGGGGCAGCTTTTTGGGCTTGCGAACGGGGACGAAGCCGGCCCCTAAAGCCAAGGCAACCGCCGGCGCAAAAAAGTAGCCGCGCGCTTCGATGCCGATGACGAGATCGACGGGGGTTCCCTGGTAGTGGCCGCAGAGAGCATCGACGGTTTCGCTGAACCCCTGCTTGTCTTTGAGCAAGGTCGTGATGTCGTAGAAGTTGATGCCCGGTTTCGGGAAATCGGGAACTTCCCGGATCAGTGTTTTCAGATTGTCTTGAGCAGGTATCGAAAGCGTTGCATTAGCGGACACGCCGCTGATTTTAGCATTTGGATCGCTTTGGGCTATGGCGATTTTTTATTCAAGATCTCCATTTCGCGGAGGGCCAGGTCGATTACGGCGTCGTCGCCGATTTTGGAGTTGATCATAAGGTGATAGAGGTCGCGCTGCGGCCAGACTTTGTCGTAGTAGCGCTTGACGAAAGCGGCGCGATCGGCATCGACGTGTTCGAGCAAGTCTTCCGCCTCTTCTTCGGACTTGCCCAGTTCGGTGAGACGTCTTAATTTTTCATCGTGGTGAGCGAAAATGAACAGGCTCATGTGGTTCTCGCGTTCGCGAAGAAACCAGGGCGAGGCGCGGCCGACGATCACGCACGGACCCCGGTTTGCGACCTCGGTGACGACGGTTTCAAAGAGAGTGGCGAGGCTTTCCGCGTCCAGCAGTTCGGTGCCTGAGCCCGAGAAGCGATCTTCGTAACTGCCGCGCATGAAAATTTTCATCAGGCGGTAGAAGGTGGAATCCGGCTTCTCTTCGCGCATTTCAACGGCTTTCACGGGGCACTTGAGGCGGTGCGCAATTTGCTCAGTAATTTTCTGATCCCAAAGAGTCCAGCCCAGCTTGTCGGCAAGCTTCTGCGCAATGCCACCGGCGCCGCTGCCATATTCGCGCTCTATGGTGATAGTGTCAATCACGCTCGCCTCCAGCTGACGGGAATATTGTATCGGTTTCGGACGGGCGCAGGGTTCCGGGAAACGTTCCAGCTTAATCGCGGTGTTTACCAAAGCCCGCAGGCCATGGCTCCTTTGTGCCGGCAAGCGCCAGAGCCGCGCCGAGCAATGCCATATTCTTGCTGAAGTGGATCATGTTGTTCTGCTTGTCGCTGGGATCGCTAGAGTTCCAGAAGTCGTGCATGGTTCCGGACGCGATCGCCAGGAAGCCGATAAGGGATGCGGCGCCGAATTTCGGCTTCAGGCCGAGGATGATACTGGCACCGCCCAGGGCGAGCAATACACCGGATGCCAGCACGGCCTCGTCGGGATTGGGAATGCCCTTGGAGCCTGCATACGGAGCCAATTTCTCGTGCTCCTTTAGGTGGTTGATGCCGCTTTGCAGGAAGAATCCCCCGAACAGGATGCGGCCAATCAGAAATGCAGCTTTCATAGTTGTCTCTTTCGCGAGCGATTTTGGTAAGCGTCCGTTTGATTCGACATAGCCGCCAATTGTTACGACGCACAGTGCAGGACTTTCGCATCGAACGGGAGGTTATGACCGCGATAGAGATTACGTCGTTTGGCGATCCGCAAGTTTTGAAGCCGGTCGAACGGCCCAAGCCGGAAGCTGGCCCGAGCGAGATTGTGATTCGCGTAAAGGCAGCCGGTGTGGCGCGCGCGGATGTGATGCAGAGGCAAGGCAAATATCCGCCTCCGCCCGGAGCGCCCGACATTCCTGGATTGGATGTCGCGGGAACCGTGGATTCGATTGGCGCAGATGTTACACGCTTCCTCCCTGGGGACCGGGTGTGTGCGATTCTAGCGGGCGGCGGTTACGCGGAATTTTGCGCAGTGCCGGAAATTCAGGTGCTAGCGATACCCGAGGGCTGGAGCGAGATCGAAGCCGCCACGCTGCCGGAAAACCTGTTCACGGTGTATGACAATCTGATCACGCGGGCGGGACTGAAAGCGGGCGAGACAGCGCTGATCCATGGCGGAACAAGCGGTATCGGAAGCATGGGCATCATGCTGTCGAAGGCTTGGGGCGTAACGAGTATTGCGACGGCGGGCAGTCAGCAGAAATGCGAGGCTTGCCTGCAATTCGGCGCGCAACACGCGATCAACTATCGCAAGAGCGACTTCGTTGCTGAAGTGAAGGAGCTCACGGGAGGACGCGGCGTCGAGGTGGTGCTCGATATGGTCAGCGGCCCTTATCTAGCACGCAACATCGAGGTCTTAGCGGCCGAGGGGCGCATCACGATTGTGGCAACGCAGGGCGGCCGCACGGCGGAACTGGATATTTCGAAATTGATGATGAAACGCGGCCGGGTGATGGGCTCGACGATGCGCGCACGAACCCCGGAGCAGAAGGGCGAAGTAGCGGAGGGGCTGAAGAGAGAGGTATGGCCGCTGCTGCCCGGGAAGAAGACGGTACGGCCGGTAATCGATTCAACGTTTCCGCTCGCGGAAGCGTGGCGGGCGCACGAGCGGATGGAGAGCGGTGAGCATATCGGAAAGATCGTGCTGGTGATGTGAGGGGCCACTCTCAGCACGGTGAATACAGTGCTATCGGAGAGGCAGTACCCGGGCGCGTGGCTGACCCGACCAATCCAGAGCTACGATAGCGCCTTGCACGAGTTCGGCTTCACATTCCTGCACTGCTCGCAGCAGGGCAGCAGCTCTTACTTCTGGCACGAGCGGCTCACCACGGAGGAGAAGAACGCTCGGGCCTGAACCGCCCGTATGGGCGAGAATCTGCGGAAAGTCGAGATCATTGGTGAGAACGACATACCCGTGTTCTCGAGCATAGGCACAGATTGCGGCGTCAGTCGCGGTTGCCTGTCCAACTGCAGACCAATGCAGAGCTTCATGGCCTGCATCGCGAAACGAGTGAACCCAGCGCGGCGTTAGGTTCATTGTCAATCAAGAACCGCATCAACTCGCAAGAAGAATGTCCCGCCCCTGAGCGAGAGTAGCGGCTAAGGCGAGCGCCTCACGTATGTCCGCCTCCTCAAGATAGGGGAAGTCTCCGAGCAGTTCGTCAACAGACCGCCCAGCGGACAGCGCCTCAACGATCATGCCAACTGTCACGCGCATACCTCGAATGCAGGGCTTTCCCCCCATGACCTCGGGGTTTAGGGTGATGCGGTCGAAACGTAGCACGCGGTTAGCATAGCATCGTAGGACCAGCCGGATACGCCGGGTGGGCTGGAGCGGCAGGGAGACGGGTAGCTTTCGAAGAGCTTATGAGGCCGCTTCTGGCGCGGCGGACGTTGGCGGTTTCGGGCTGCCGAGATCGGCGGCGATTTGGGCGAACTGGTCGAGCGCGGCTTGCAGGTCTTCGACAATTTCGGCGGCAAGAATGGCTGGATCAGGCAGATTGTCTGTGTCTTCGAGGCTTTCGTCGCGGAGCCAGGTGATATCGAGGCTCAGCTCGTCGCGTTTTTGCAGATCCTCATAACTGAAGCAACGGAAGCGTTCGGATGCCTGGCGCTCGTGGCGGTTCTCCACGTGATAGCAGGCGACGAAGTCATCGAGATCGGCGCGTTTGAGCGGGTTTGTTTTGAGCGTGAAGTGCTTGTTGGTGCGTAGATCATAGATCCACAGCGATTTGGTCCAGGGCGTTTCGCTGGTTGAATTTCTTGAGCGCTACACTACTCAGCAAGCCACTGGGGCGCTAAGGCCGGCAATCAACATCCATCCCACACCTGTGACACCGCGCTACTAGGGAACACGATAGAACGGATCAGGCAACAGAAATGCCTTTTCGGCATGACCGCCCCGCAGATCTGAGGGCTGGTCGCCCAGGTTTGCCACAATCGTGTAGCCAGCCTTCTCAATCTCGGCCCGGATTGGGGCCTTAAAATCCGATGCCGAGGCGAAGTGTGAACCATCCGGTACCATGTAGAGTTTTGCATAATCGCCGTAACCCGCCGAGACAAGGTTGCGCTCCGTCGCTGAACGCTGCGATTCGGGTCGGCCGGTGATGAAAAACACAGTAACCCCCAATGCGCGCGCCTGCCGGAACACTCGAAGGGTCGGCCCGAGCGCCGAATCGCGCCCCAGTTGATCCCAAGCAGCCCAGCCGCAGGGCGCATCGAGCGCAGGCGCACACGGGCCGCCTATGGGCCGACCGAAATCGTCAAGCTTGATGACCTCCCAGTTGGAGAGTGCTGTCTCATCTATGTCAAACACCATTGCAGGCTTCGCTACTCGCTTCGCCCGGCTCACGAGGCATCGCCCGGCCTGGTCAGCTACCAAATTCAAGTCGCGGTCGTAGGCGCCGGAATCGTGATAGGCGAGCGCGGCGATCTTCGCGTCCCCTACATTTTGCGGCTGGCGCGAGAGCGCGCTGAAATCCGTACAGAGCACTACCGCGAAAGCGATTGCGGCGCCGACTGGCGGCATCAGAACGCGACGCTGCACAAGCTCAGGCATGCTCTCCAGGCTACAACGGCATGTTGCCATGCTTCCGGCGGGGCATGGTGTCCGTTTTATTCGCCAGCATACGCAGTGCGCGGATCACTTTCGCGCGGGTCTCGCGAGGCTCGATCACGTCGTCGATGTAGCCGTGCTCGGCCGCTACGAAAGGATTCGCGAAACGATCTCGATATTCTTCGATCTTTGCCTGGCGGCTCTCGTCTGGATTCGCCGACTTCTCCAGCTCACGGCGGTACAGGATATTCACGGCGCCCTCCGGCCCCATCACCGCAATCTCAGCCGTTGGATAAGCGAAGTTGATGTCCGTGCGCAGATGCTTCGAGCCCATTACGCAGTATGCGCCGCCATAGGCTTTGCGAGTGATCACGGTAATCTTTGGCACGGTTGCTTCGGCATAGGCGTAGAGCAGTTTTGCGCCGTGACGGATAATGCCTCCGAACTCTTGCGCGGTGCCTGGCAGAAAACCGGGCACATCCTCAAAAGTCAAGATCGGAATTCCGAAAGCATCGCAGAACCGTACGAAGCGCGCGCCCTTAGTGGACGAATCGATATCCAGGCAGCCCGCCAGATGTGCTGGTTGATTCGCCACGACGCCGACAGTCTCGCCGGCCAGGCGTCCGAAGCCGATCACGATATTGCGGGCGAAATGCTGCGCCACTTCGAAGAAGTTCGCATCGTCGATCACCTTGCAGATCACGTCCTTGATGTCGTAGGGCTTGTTCGATTCAGCGGGAATGAGGGTATCGAGTTCGGGGTCGGCGCGATCCTCCGGATCGGCAGTAGGCAATCGCGGGACGCCGTCCAGATTGTTTTGCGGAAGAAAGGTCAGCAGCTCTCGCACTCTTTGCAGACAGTCTGCATCGTCGGCGGCCTCAAAATGAGCCACGCCGCTGGTCGCATTGTGAGTCGTGGCGCCGCCTAACTCTTCTTTCGAAACATCTTCATGCGTGACAGTCTTGATTACATCCGGGCCAGTCACGAACATATGGCTCGTGCGCTCGACCATAAACACGAAGTCGGTGAGAGCGGGCGAATAAACCGCGCCGCCAGCGCATGGGCCCATGATGGCCGAGATCTGAGGCACTACTCCGCTCGCCAGCGTATTGCGAAGAAAAATATCGGCGTAGCCGGCTAACGAAACAACGCCTTCCTGAATGCGCGCGCCGCCGGAATCGTTCAGGCCAATGATCGGAGCGCCTGTCTTGAGCGCCAGGTCCATCAGCTTGACGATTTTCTGCGCGTTGGCTTCGGATAGCGAACCGCCGAACACGGTAAAATCCTGCGCGAACACGAATACTTTGCGGCCGTGCACCAGTCCATAGCCGGTGATAAAGCCGTCGCCGTCGACCACGTTATGCTGCATGCCGAAATTGTGCGAGCGATGGCGCACGAGTTTATCCAACTCTTCGAACGTGCCCTCGTCCAGCAACAGTTCGATGCGCTCTCGCGCTGAAAGCTTGCCTTCCCTGTGCTGCCGTTCTTTACGTTCTTTTCCGCCGCCTTCTTCGGCTCGCGCGTGGCGCCGCCGAAGCTCTTCCAACCGGCTACCGATGGTCTGCGTTTCTTGCTCCTCCAGATGCGACGATAGGATCAGTTCGCCTGCATGTCAGATAGTAATATGAGCGCCCGCGGCGGAATCGTCGTCGGCACGGCGGGCCACATCGATCACGGCAAGACCTCGCTGGTCCGAGCTCTCACCGGCATTGACACCGATCGCCTGGCAGAAGAAAAACGGCGCGGCATCTCGATCGATTTAGGTTTCGCTCAGCTCACATTGCCGGATGGCGATCACATCAGCTTCGTGGATGTTCCCGGCCACGAGCGCTTTATCAGGAACATGCTGGCCGGAGCCGGTGGAATCGAAGGTGTGCTGCTTATTGTCGCGGCGAACGAGTCGGTTAAGCCGCAGACGAGGGAGCATTTCGAGATCTGCCGCCTGCTCGGCATAGAGCGCGGCATTGTCGTCATCACCAAAACCGATCTGGCGGGCAGCGAGCAACTGGCGGCTACGCGTGCCGAGGTCAGACAGTTGACGGCCGGTTCATTCCTTGCGAACGCGCCCCTGATTCCGGTAAGCGCGGTTACCGGAGCAGGCTTGGATGCGCTCGTCAGCGCTCTTCAAGAATTATCCCGAGCGCCGACCTCACGCAGCGCCAACGGCTTGGCGAGGTTGCCGCTCGACCGCTCTTTTTCGCTGAAAGGCTTCGGAACGGTGGTCACGGGCACGCTGTGGAATGGCAGTCTGCGTGTTGGTGATACCGTGCAACTGCAGCCTACCAGTCGGGAGGCACGTATTCGCGGCTTGCAGGTGCATGGAGAGCCGGTTCAGGTGGCCGTTGCAGGGGAGCGTACGGCGGTCAATTTGAGCGGAGTCGATCATTCTCGCTTGCAGCGCGGGCTTGTGCTGACCAGCCCCAAGACTCTGGAGCCCACCAGGATCATCCACGCGTATGTGGACTGGCTGGAAGGCATGGGGCTCCCGGGGCGGGGTGAAGATTTCTTTCTTCATTTGGGGACCTCGGAAACCACCACGCATATCAAGATTTTGTCGAGCGAAGGAAGTCGTTCCCTGCTTCAACTAGACTTGACGCAACCGGTCCTTGCGTTACCAGGCGACCGCTTCGTTCTACGGCGTCCCTCGCCTTCGGAGACAGCGGGCGGGGGCTCGGTGATCGACGCGTTTCCTCCCAGACGTCTGAGCCGATCTAAAGCCGCGGCGCGTCTGAAGCGTTTAGTTGCAACGGACTTTGCCGGACGTCTTTCGATTTTCGTCGAAGAGAAAGAAAACGGACGCACTTTGGGGCAACTGGTTCACCTTACCGGCCGCGCTTCTGACGAAATCGCATTCGCGGTGAGGCAAACGCCACATCTGCTGTTGATTGAAGCGGAGCAGCGAGTGGTCAGCCGAGCCTGGCTGTGGAGGCGGCGAGACCTGCTTGTCGAATGGCTCAAGGCCTTTCATACCAAGAATGCTTCTTTACCGGGTGCTCCCGTTGTGCAAGCACGGCTAGGTTTGGATAGTGCGCTGGCCCATTTTGTTTTTAGTAGCTTTCCCGCGATTCGTTTTGAAGGCGATCTGGTTGCGCTCGCCACTCATCGAGTGCAGGTCAGCGATCGGGAAGCGCTCGCACTTCAAAGTCTTGAACAGGCTTTCCGCAGCGCCGGATATCAGCCCGCAAATGCCTCTGATACTCTGCGCAGCACTGCGGTAGACGCCGCGAGCGGCCGCGGCTTACTTGAAAAGCTGATCAAGCGTGGACGCCTGGTGCGCGTTTCGGACGAGCTGATTTTTCACGCTGACGTAATCGCGCATATTCGCAATTCGCTTGCGGCGCACAAAGGCCGCCGGTTTTCAGTTCCGGAGTTTAAAGAGTGGACGCAGATCTCGCGCAAGTACGCGATTCCGCTTCTCGAATATCTCGATCATCAGCGCGTTACCAGACGGGATGGCGATAGCCGGGTGGTTCTTTAGGCGGTTTTCGGCCTCTCAAGGCGGGGTAGCAATAGAAGGGCGCACAGGCCGAGAGACCAAAGCGCAAGCGCAAACGTGCCAGGCTCGGGCGTTGCGTTGAGTGTTCCGGAAAAGCTGGCCTTGTAAGCGCCGGCAGAGTCCAGCGTGCCAGTCGTCAAAAGGTCGCCGGTCATATTATCGAAGAGACCCGATCCTGCGTTAACTCGCAAGTCCGCTGAGAAGTCGAGAACTCCGCCGGAGCCAACGGCGGCGGTTCCCGAGTAAGTACCGAAGATCGTATTCAGAGGTGTACCGGCGGAAGTGAGCTTAAACAGTCCGTCTCCGAAACTGGTGAGGCTGGTAGTGCAATGACTCTGAGTGTCGGCGAAGCTGCCGAGCACAGTGGCCGTACCGGTAGCCACGGCCGTTACGGTTATGAACGGGGCACAGCGGCCGGTAAGGCTTTCCGAGGCGCTCCCAGTGAGAGTGCCGGAAAGGACCAGCGGACCGGCGCTGGCAATGACGCCGGAGCAGACGAAAAGAAATAATGCGGAAGCGATCCGATTCGAGATGGTGATCATGAGTATCCTCCTGGGTTTTTCAGCTCTCCTGAGCAGGATACAGGAACCGCTCCGAATGGCAGGCGACGAAAAACGATCGCCTGCCCCACTTATCCCTACAATCAGAAGATGGTCGCTAGCGCGCTCAGCCAGGACATTCTCACGAAATACGAGCCGGTAATCGGCTTAGAAGTTCACGTGCAGCTTGGCACGAAAACGAAGATCTTCTGCAGTTGCCCGGTCGAGTTCGGCGCGCCCCCGAACACCAACGTCTGTCCGGTTTGCCTCGGGTTGCCGGGCGCATTGCCGGTGCTTAGCAGAAAATCGGTCGAGCTGGCGATAGGAGCTGCGGTTGCGCTTGGCTGTAGGGTGAACTCTTTCTCGCGCTTCGCCCGCAAAAACTATTTCTACCCGGATTTGCCGAAGGGTTATCAGATCTCGCAATACGATCAGCCGCTGGCGGAGCACGGCTACCTCGACATTCTGCCCGCCTCAGGAAAGAAACGGATCGGAGTAACGCGCGTCCACATGGAAGACGACGCCGGCAAGAGCCTGCACGAAGGCTTCAGGGATTCCGATCGCTTCACCTATGTGGACCTGAACCGGTCCGGGACACCGCTCATCGAGATCGTGAGCGAGCCGGACATGCGTTCGCCGGATGAGGCCTATAGCTATCTCACCGAAATAAAGCAGGTGCTCGAATACATCGGCGTTTCGGATTGCGATATGGAGAAGGGGCAATTACGCTGCGATGCGAACGTATCGGTGCGACCTCGCGGCGCCGAGAAGTTTGGCACCAAGGCCGAGGTCAAGAACCTGAATTCTTTCCGCTACCTCAAGATGGCGCTCGAGTATGAAATTGAGCGGCAGGTCGAGCTGATCGAGTCGGGCGGAAAGGTGATGCAGGAAACGCGTCTTTACAACGTAGAGCTTGGCAAGACGATCGGCATGCGCAGCAAGGAGCAGGCGCACGATTACCGGTATTTTCCCGAACCGGATCTGGTACCGCTGCGGGTAAGTGAACACTGGTTGAACGAGGTGAGGCATAAGCTTCCGGAACTGCCTGCGGCCCGGCGCGACAGGTTTATCAGGGAATATGGCTTGCGCGAATACGATGCGCAGGTGTTGACGCTGACGCGCGAGACGGGCGACTACTTCGAGGCAGCGGCGAAGGCCACTGGCGATGGCCGCACGGCGGGGAACTGGGTGGTGGGAGATTTGATGGGCCTGCTGAAGACGGCAGGTAAGGCGATCGCGGAATCTCCTATTCCACCTAGACATCTAGGTGAATTAGTTGCGCTGGTGAATAAGGGGGAGCTTTCCGGGAAACTCGCGAAAGATATTCTGCTCAGGATGTTCGAGACAGGCGATCCAGCCGGAGTCATCATGGAGCGTGAGGGATTGAAGCAGATCTCCGATACGGGCGCGCTCGAGACCATCGTGGATGAAGTACTGGCGGGGAATCCCAAGCAGGTGGAGCAGTATAAAGGCGGAAAAACTGCTGTCATCGGATTTCTAGTTGGGCAAGCCATGAAGGCAAGCAGGGGCCAGGCGAATCCGGCTGCTCTGAATGAACTGATGAAGAACAAGCTGAGCTAAGCTGGGCTTACCCTATTGCGCAAGCGCCGCGCGTTCTTCGTTGTGATGACGCACGTCGATTCCTTTCACCAGGAACAAAACATCTTCGGCGATATTGGTGGCGTGATCCGCGATGCGCTCCAGGTTGCGCACGACCGAGAGCAGATAAAGAGCCTGCGGAATCTGCCGAGGATTCTTTTCCATGAAGCTCATCAGCTCGTGATAGCTGGCCGTGCGCATGTTGTCGACTGCGTCGTCCGAAGCGAGTACGCTGCGCGCCATTTCCCCGTCGCGATTGACAAATGCGTCGAGCGATTTTCGGACCATGCTTTGCGCGAGGCCCGCAATGTGGGGAATATCGATGAGAGGCCGAATCAGAGGTTCCCTGATCAAGGCAAGGGCGCTTTGCGCAATGCTCACCGAGAGATCGCCCATGCGCTCGAGATCGTTGTTGATTTTGATTGCCGCGGTAACTAAGCGAAGATCCGCCGCGAGCGGAGCCTGCAACGCAAGCAGGCCGATCGCCATGTCGTCGATTTCAATTTCGAGCTGGTTAATGCGGCCCTCATTCTTGAGGACCTGCTGCGCCAATTCTTCGTTCTTCTCGACCACACCCTGAACGCTCCGGTAAACAGCGTTCTCAACCAGTGCGCTCATCTCGAGGAGCTTCGATTTCAGTCTTTCTAGTTCTTGTTCGAAATGACGCATGTGTTCCTCAACTTCTCAGGAAGAACTATCAGCCGAATCGCCCGGTAACATAGTCTTCGGTTTCTTTCTTGCCCGGATTCTGAAATATCTTACGCGTATCGTCGAACTCGATCAGCTTGCCCATGAGAAAAAACCCGGTATAGTTGGCGATCCGCGCCGCCTGCTGCATGTTGTGAGTAACAATCACAATGGTCGTCATATCCTTTAACTGAAACAAGAGCTCTTCGATTTTTAGAGTGGCGATGGGATCGAGCGCTGAGCAGGGCTCATCGAGCAACAGCACTTCAGGCTCAACCGCGAGCGCCCGAGCGATGCACAAGCGCTGCTGCTGGCCGCCCGATAAGGCCGAGGCCGGTTTGCCGAGCTTATCCTTTACTTCACCCCATAAGGCAGCGTGAGTCAGGCTTCTTTCGACAGCTTCTTCGATAACCGACTTCTTGCGAATACCATTTACGCGAAGACCGTAGGCAACATTATCGAAAATCGTTTTGGCGAATGGGTTGGACTTCTGAAAGACCATTCCGATGCGTCGGCGAACGTCGGTAACATCCATCGAGAACAGGTTTTCGTTATCGAGCAGCAGATCGCCTTCGACGCGGGTATTGCGGAGGGCTTCATTCATGCGGTTCATGGTGCGCAGGAACGTGGACTTGCCGCAACCGGAAGGACCAATGAAGGCAGTTACCTTATTGGCAACAATGTCGAGGCTTATGCCATGAAGTGCTTGAAACGACCCATAATAAAAATCGATATTCCTGGCGTTAAGTTTCGATGCGGTCTGCGTTCCGGACGACTCCGAGATCGTCGGGGACGGCAAACTCGCAGCGGGATTTAAGGCCTGTGATTGTGGGGAAGTGGCCACAGATTATCTCCTGGCGGATGCTGGTCCTCGGGCAATGATCATTTTAGCGGTAATGTTAACCACCAGGATGAGCGCAAGGAGGACAAAACCGGCCGCCCAAGCTTGCTGATGAAGATCTTCGTCGGGCGCGATGGCGTAGTTGTAAATCATTACGGGAAGAGTGGCAATGGGCGCGAGCCAACCCTTGCTCCAGAACATGTTTCCAAGAGCGGTAAAGAGAAGTGGCGCTGTTTCGCCGGCGACTCGGGCCAGATTAAGCATCATGCCGGAAGCTAATCCGGAAATCGCCGCGGGAACAACGACGGTGAATATAGTCCTCGCTTTGGTAGCGCCGAGGGCCATGGCTCCCTCGCGCATGGAATTGGGAACTGCGCGCAGAAACTCTTCCGTGGTTCGGACTGCAATCGGAATCATCATGATGCCGAGCGCTACTCCGCCGGCCAGAGCGGAAAAGTGCTTCATCGGCCTGACGACGAGGGCATACGCGACAATGCCGATTACGATTGACGGAACACCGTTCAAGAGATCGACAACATAGCGGATAAGGAACGCAAATGTTCTGCCGCTGTACTCAGCAAGATAGACACCGGCCAGAAAGCCGGTCGGTACACCGATACCAGTGGCGACGAGCAGAACCTTCGCGCTGCCGATTATGGCATTCGCCATGCCGCCGCCGGTCTCACCCGCTGGCTTCGGCAGCTTGGTGAAGAAGTTCCAGTTGAGAGAGCGGGCGCCATGCACGAGCAGATAACCGAGAATGAAGAACAGAACGCCCACTACCAACACGGTACAGAGGCCAGAAAGAGACAACATCACCACATTGATGACACGGCGCCTTGACGATACTTCCTTCATCATTGCTGGGCTCCTCGCTGCGAGGTAGCCAGGATCAAGATGCGCGCGAGCCCGTTAATCACGATAGTGAGGCCGAACAAGACTAAGCCCAAAAAGATGAGGGAGGAGACATACAGATCACCGCTCGCCTCTGCGAATTCGTTGGCAATGACAGCAGCAATAGAATAGCCGGGCGAGAAGAGCGAGGCAGTGATTTTAGGAGTATTGCCGATCACCATAGTTACCGCCATCGTCTCTCCCAGCGCGCGGGCCAGCGCGAGGAATACGGACCCGACGACGCCGGTACTGGCGGCCGGCAAGACGATTTGCCAGGTGGTTTCCCATTTGGTTGCGCCGAGCGCAAGCGCGGCCTCACGCTGCTCCACGGGAACGGCGAGGAGCACTTCGCGAGAAACGGAAATGATAAAAGGAACCACCATGACAGAAAGGACAAGTCCGGCGGACAAGAAACTCACGCCATAGAAATCGCCCTGGAAAACCGGCAGAAAACCGAGTGATTTGCTGAGAACCGGGGCGATGACCTCACGAATAAATGGCACCAGAATGAAGATTCCGAGGAGTCCATAGATGACGCTTGGGACCGCAGCCAGGAGTTCGATCAGGAAAGTCAGAATGTTCGAAAATCTCGGAGGGGCCATTTCGGCGAGGAATATGGAAGATGCGACTCCCAAAGGCATCGCGATCAAAAGAGCCAGAAAGGAGGTGACGCAAGTGCCGTAGATAAACGGGAGCGCACCGAATTTTCCGCCATTAGGATCCCAGGTGGAAGTGAAGAGAAAGTGCCAGCCGAACGTTTTGATGGTCGGTTGGGAACGAGCCCAAAGCTCGCCGACGATCAACGCAACGATCACAAGAATGAGAACGGCGGAGGCAAGAGTGATCGAATGGGCAATCTCATCGCCCCCACGAAGCCGGTCGATAAAGGTCCGGCCCTCACGGCGGCGGAGAGCACCGGCAATGTGGTTTGAGCTTGCCATCAAGCAGAGACGCGCGTTGGGGAAGAACGATTTATTGCTTTATCTCGCCTATCTGAGTCTCTTCTTTCGCCACCACCGATGATGGCAGCTTCGCATAGTCGAGCGATTCGACATCCTTCTGGCCGGTGGTGATCGCCCACTTCAAAAACCCGAGGATCGCCTTGTACTTGCTGGCATCCGATATCTTGCTGGGAATGAGCAACCAGGTATAAGTTGAGATTGGATAAACGCCGCTGCCCGATTCGTCTGTGATCGAGACCCGAAGATCGGCCGGCATCGTCTTGGAGGCAGCAGCAGCCGCGGCTACCGACTTCAGATCCGCTTTAACAAACTCACCGGATTTGTTTTGAACCTTGCCGTACGCCAAATGATTTTTGATCGCGTAGATTAGTTCCACGTAACCGAGCGAACCCTTCTGCTGTTTGATGAGGCCGGCCACACCATCGTTGCCTTTGCCGCCAAGACCTGTCGGCCAATCCACCGATGCATTCTTACCCACTTTGGATTTCCACTCGGGGCTGACCTTAGACAGGTAATCGGTCCAGCAAAAGCTGGTGCCACTGCCATCCGAACGATGGGCAACGATGATCTTATCATCCGGCAGCTTAACGCCCGGATTCGCTTTGGCGATTTGCGGGTCGTTCCAGGTTTTGATCGTGCCCAGAAAAATGCCGGCCAGAACTTGCGGAGTAAAGTTCAGCTCCTGCGGTACGCCAGGCAGGTTGTAAGTGGGAACGGCCGCGCCCAGCACCGTCGGGAATAATAGCAAGCTGAAGCCATGACTGGCCTTGTATGATTTGAGCTGCTCATCACTTAGGGGCATGTCGCTTGCGCCGAAATCCGTTGTGCCTTCGGTCACGGCTTTGAGACCTCCCCCTGAACCATTCGGCTGATAATTTATCTGGACGTTACCGATGGATTGATATTCATTGAACCACTTCTGGTAAATGGGAGCAGGGAAAGTAGCCCCGGCACCCGTCAGACTGGTCTGAGCGGCAATTGGAAGGACAGCGCCAGTCAGCAAGAGTACCGCTGCGCTTCCGATCTTAATCACTGAATGCTTCAAAGATGGGGGGGGCATTTGAGGTTTGTTGGGCCGGCGGCGCAGTTTTTTCACGTCAGAATGCGCACTGGAGTAGGCGCCTCTTCAGGTTGAAGCCTCGTCATCAAGGCTGCATGACAAACGAGTTACAGAAGCGTTACAGAGGACAGTTTAGTTTTATGACAGCAGATAAACTGCCCGGTTCGTTGCATGCGCTCCTTATCTGGCGTATGAGAAGATCCGGCAATACTTGGAACGATGCCTAAAAGTGCAATGAGACCTATGCTGCTCAACTTTCTGCCCATTCTCCTTTCCCTGGCGGTTCTGCTCCAAGGTGCTCACAAGCAAGCCCGGGGCGCTACGGGCCTGACGGTGAACTTCGGAAATACAGGGGTCCAGAGACTTGCTTACAACGGAGCGGTGCTCGAAGATCTCAACGCATTTTCCGGCGATGCCTTTCACATTGGGCACATGAAAGCAACGGATCTGAACGGCAACCTGTTGACTGGCGGCCAATACACATGGGGCGAGTCAAACGCAGGGCGAAGCTGGAATCCGGTGAACGAAACGTGGACCTATCTCTTCTCCTGGGGCAAAATCTGCACGCAGTTGGTGCAATCGGGGAACAAGCTGGATATGAATGTAACCACGGTGAACAATGCGGGGTCGGGCATAGTATTCGATGGCGCAACGGTCTATCCTTTTGTATTGCATTTTCCTCAACTCCCGGTGGGTTTTGTTAATCCCTCGTATGAGCAGCTTGCCTTCAACACCACAGGCCCGAGCGTAACCGTAGCAGATTTCGGGGCAGGAGAAGTGGCGGCGGTGAATCCCGGCGCTTCCAAACCTCTGTACAGCGGATATCAACCAGCCGGGATGGGCAACGCTTATTTTCCGATTATGAGCAGCACTTCAATCGACAGCATGGCGACGTTTTTCCCGCGTAATGACAGGCCGATAGAGCCCGGGCATACCGATTCCTTCACTGTCTCGTTGCGCTTTGCGCCTGCCGGCACACCGGTTTCGGCTGTGGCGCGGGACGCTTATACGAGGTGGGCGCAGGCGTGGCCTCCAAAGCTGCAATGGAACGATCGCAGAATCATCGGAACGGTGTATCTGGCGAGTTCTCCCAGCGGAAATCCGAGCCGCCCTGGAGGCTATCCCAATAATCCGCGGCGTTACTTCAACGACGGCAAACCGGGTGACTTCGACGTGCGCACGGCCGACGGACTGAGCAAATTTCAGAGCCGGATTCTGCAACAAGCGCAAAGCAACATGCAAAATCTTCAAAAGCTCGGGGCGCAAGGAGCGATCACCTGGGATATCGAAGGCGAGGCTTACCCTCAATCCACAAGTTACGCGTGCGCTCCGGACCAGATTGCGCAACTGGCGCCGGAAATGGAATCGGTGGTCACGGCCGGTTCTTCTCCTTATAAGGGAATGAAACTCGACGATGCTTATTTCAGGGTCATGCGCGACGCCGGCTTTCGAGTGGGCGTGTGCGTCCGGCCACAGCACTTCACGCTTAACGCTGACGGTACGGCGAGCCAGGTTTATCTGCCGGACGGCCGGATTGCGGGCGAGCTTATTCGCAAGATGCAGTATGCGCACAACCGCTGGGGCGCCACGCTTTTTTACATTGATTCTGATGTAGAAACAAACGGAGCGAACCTGGACGCCAGTATCATCGAACAGGCGGCCGCTGCATTACCCGATTCTTTGCTGATTCCGGAGCACACCGTGCCCAAGTATTACGCGTATGCCGCGGCCTTCCAGAGTTTTTTGTTCCACACGGACCTTGGAACGCCGGCGACGGTATACAACTACTATCCGAAAGCGTTCAGCGCCAATCTGATCAACGATGCCGACCCAAACAAGCTGGCAGAATACCGGGCGCAGTTGACAGAGTCGGTGCGGCGGGGAGATATTTTGATGGTTCACGCAGATTATTGGCAGGCGAACAATCCGACTGTCGTGCAGATGTACATGGATGCGGGGCGCACGCCGTGAGGGAGCGCGCCGCAATGATATGATCAGCCGTCGCCATGCGAGTTACCTTTGGACGATTCTTCATCCCCGCTGTGTGTGTGATGGCCGTAGCGGGCGCGCTACCGCTTAGGAGCGCCAATTGCGAAGGTCTGTCGTCGGTAACCCTGCCGAACACAACCATCACAGTTGCCCAATCCGTACCCGCGGGAAAGTTTACTCCACCGTACGGCAATTCGATTGACGAGGTGCCTGCGTTTTGCCGCGTAGCTGGTTTGATGAAGCCTACGAGCGACTCGTCGATCCGCTTTGAGGTGTGGATGCCCGCGGCGGGCTGGAATGAAAAGTTCCTGGGCGCGGGTAATGGCGGGTTTGCCGGTTCGATCGATTACAATTCGATGGGCGGCGATCTGAAGCGCGGCTATGCCACCGCAGGTACCGACACCGGTCACGAGGCCGACGGCGTGGACGCTAGTTGGGCGTTCAAACATCCGGAAAAAGTGATTGACTTCGGCTACCGGGCAGTGCACGAAACGGCGGAGGTCGCGAAATCGCTCATCAAGTCGTTTTACACGCGGCCTCCGCAGCATTCCTATTTCGACGCCTGTTCGGACGGCGGACGCGAAGCGCTGATGGAGGCGCAGCGCTTTCCCGACGATTATGATGGTATTCTTGCCGGTGCACCTGCGAACTTCTGGACCCACATGCTGGCAGGCGGCGTCGATGTTGCGCGGGCTATTTACGGCAACCCCGCCGCCTATATCTCCAGCGTCAAACTACCCGCCATCACCGCTGCTGTGCTCGCAGCTTGCGACGCTCAGGATGGTGCCAAAGACGGGTTCGTCAACGACCCGCCGAAGTGCCAGTTCGATCCTTCCGTGCTGCTTTGCAAAGGTGCGGAGTCGCGCTCTTGTCTGACTGGACCGCAGGTCGCTTCCTTGAAAAAGCTCTATGCTGGCGGCCAAGACTCGCGTGGCGAACAGATTTTCCCAGGTTTTATGCCCGGCGGCGAGACATCCGGATGGGCGCAATGGTTGATGGGTCCCGGTCCTGGTGGCAGCGCGAGCGCGATTTACCTGGAAAACTATTTTCGTTATATGGTCTTCGAAGATCCGGCCTGGAATCCCCTCACCGCTAAGGTAGACGCTGCAGAGCGGCGGGCGGATGAGAAAACGGCGCACGCGCTCAACGCGACCGATCCCGACCTGAGTCGGTTTGCAAGCCGCGGCGGAAAGCTGATCCTGTATCACGGCTGGAGTGATCCGGCTATCTCCCCGTTGAATAGCGTCAATTACTACAACAGCGTAGTCAAGGCGAGCGGGGCGCAGAAAGCTGCGGACTTCATCCGGCTGTACATGGTTCCTGGAATGCAGCACTGCATCGGTGGCCCGGGGCCAAGTTCCTTCGGCCAACTCGGCACTAAGACGGCTCAGGGTCCGGAGCACGGCATCTACACTGCGCTTGAAGAGTGGATAGAAAAAGGCACGGCGCCGGCTGAGGTGATCGCTACCAAATATGTGGAAGACAAACCAACGAAGGGAGCCCAGATGACTCGCCCCCTATGCCCGTATCCGCAGATTGCGAAGTACAAAGGTGGCGGCGATACGAACGACTACAGGAATTTCACTTGTACTGCTCCGGCACACTGATCGACTGGAAGACCTGTGAGGGCATCACGGAAGAAATGCGCAATTGATCTAATGGTGGTGACAGGTGCAGTGATGAAGTTGACTCGGCGCGATCTGGCCCACTTGCTTATTCGATCTGCGGCCCTGCCTGGGGCAACCGTCTTCTTCTCTGAGTGGCTAAAAGGCGCTCCCCAAAGCCAGCACACGCACAACGGGAGTGCGACGCCGGAACCGGATTACTGGAGCGGATATCAGCCGAAATTCTTCGGCGCCCAAGATTTCAGCGCGTTACAGGCTTTTACCGAGATTCTCATTCCGACCGACGAGACGCCTGGCGCGCGAGAGGCTCACTGCACTCATTTCATCGATTTCGTTTTACAGGCTTCGGCCGGGTATGCGCCAGAAACTCAACAGCGTTGGCGACAAGCGATGACCTCGCTGAAGGAAGCGGGCTTTCATGCAGCCGATGAAAAAGGACGCGCGGCGATTATGGCTGCGATCTCCCAGCCGGAGCGCGACCCTTCTGCGCGCCACCCTGCTTTTGCGGCTTACAAGCTGATCAAACGCGAGAACGCTTTTGCATTCTACACTTCGCGCGCCGGTATCATCGAAGCTCTCGACTATCGCGGGGACACTTACAACGCGGTGTTTCCGGCCTGCGATCATCCGGAGCACCATGTTGTATGACGCGATTTTAGTCGGATCGGGCGCATGCGGAGGCTGGGCGGCGATGGCTCTTGCCGAAGCCGGGATGAAGGTGCTGATGCTCGAAGCGGGCAGTCCGGTCGATCCTGGAAAAGACTTCCATCACATATTTCTTTATCAATTGCAGTTTCGCGGGCAAGGCAAGCCGGGCCTGCTGCGGCGCTACAGCGGCAGCGAGCGAAATTACCGCATCATGATCGATACGGAAGAGAACCCGTATACGACTTCGCCGGAAACGGTTTACCGGTGGGGGCGCTCACGATGTTTAGGCGGCCGGAGCCTGCATTGGGCGCGGGCCAGCGACCGAATGGCCGACTATGAATTAAAAGCCGCTTCGCGCGACGGCTACGGCATGGACTGGCCCATTAGCTACGCAGAGCTGGCGCCTTATTACGATCGCGTGGAAGAGTTCATAGGAGTAAGCGGGGCAGCCGAAGGATTCGCGCAGTTTCCCGACGGTATGTTTCTCCCTGTCATGCCGCTGAATTGCGCGGAGGCGATCTTTACTGCGGCGTGCAAGAGCATGAGCTGGCCTACGACGCACCGGCGGCTAGCGCAGCTCACTCGCATGCACAATCAGCGGCCGCCTTGCCACTATTGCGGGAATTGCGTCAATGGCTGCGATGTAGGCGCGATGTTCAGCACGGTTTCGACTACGCTGCCGCCAGCGCTTAAGACGGGCAATCTAGAGGTACGGACAGATAGCGTGGTCGCGCAAATCAGGATGGATAATGAGAACCGCGCAAAAGGCGTGAGCTATGTTGAGCGTTTCACCGGCAGATCGGTCGAGGTGGATGCAAAATATGTCGTGCTGGCGGCATCGACGCTCGAGAATACGCGATTGCTGCTGCTTTCAGGAAAGGGCGGTTTGGCGAATTCGAGTGGCACGCTTGGGCAATACATGATGGATCAGGTTAGCGGGGGCGGAGCGAGCGGCTTTCTTCCAAAACTGAAAGGCGGCCCAAGCCGGCTGGACGACGGAAAGTCAGCAGGCATCACGATTCCCAACATGGTCAACATCGATGCTAAGACGGCACGCAAAGACTTCATTCGCGGTTACGTGATGAATGCCACGGGAGGGCAAAGCGAATTCCCGCTGTTTGCGCCGCGGCTTCCGGGCTACGGGTCCGAGTGGAAACGGGAAGTCAGGAGCCGTTATGTAGCGCAGGCTCGCGTCTGGATTGCGGGCGGAGAAATGCTGGCGCGGAAAGAAAATTTTGTCGAGCTTGATCCGGAGGTGAAAGATCACTGGGGCATTCCGGTGTTGAAAATTCACTTTACTCATTGCGAGAACGATCGCAAGCTGCTGGCGCATTTCCAGCAAAGTGCGCAAGAGCTTTTTCGCAAGGCGGGAGGGGAAACAATGCCTGGAATGGGGGGCGGCGGTCCAGAGGGGTTCCCCGGCGCGCCCGGTTCGCCGGATGCCGGGCCGCCCCGAGCGATCGAGGATTCCGGCCCGAGCCGTAGCGCGGCTAAAGAAGGTGAATCGGGCAAGGGCCCGACGCGGCCGAGCGCAATCGGAGGATCGATCCACGAGGTGGGAACGGCGCGCATGAGCGCTGATCCGCGGCAAGGAGTCCTAAACTCGTTTTGCCAGACGCACGATATTGGTAACCTGTACGTCTTCGGCGGGAACGCGTTTCCCTCCACAGGCGACAAGCATCCGACGCTAACCATGCTGGCGCTGACGGCGCGAGGCTGCGATCACCTGCTGAATGAAGCGAAGACGGAATCTCGGGCCTCACGTCGCCGGCCGGAAAATGCGTTCAAGCTCTTTCCTGCGCGTACCTGAAACACGCTTTGATGTTTTCTTCTTCGAGCTTGGCATGCTCGGAGTACGTGAGCTCTTCGGGGGTAGGCAGGTGAGTGGCGCTTTTATGCTGATTCACAAAGCGCAACGTGCGAGCGAGGAAGATGCCGTTGCGGTCGGGGAAGGTGATCCAGTATCGGTCGTCGAGACAAGGAACTTTGAGCGGATCGCGGGTAATCATCTCGAGCGCTAAATGCACACTTGGATTTGCTTTCTGCACCAGCGCGACCGCTTTGGGCAAGTCCACGACACCAGTTCCGAGCGGAACTTCGGAAAGCAGGAATCCGTCTTCATACGGCTCGACAGCCATGTCTTTGAAGTGGGTTGCTTTCGTGTACGGCGCGGCCGCCTCGATCGTCTCCATCAACCCATCGAGCAAGGAAATATTATTTCCGAAATCGAGGCACGCGCCGAAGTATTCGCTCGAGTAAGTCTTGAATAATCTGATGTACTCTTCAGTGGTCCAGTCCTTGTGATTCTCAAGAGCAAGCGTGAATTTATGTTTGTCACAAATGGGGACCGCCATTTTCAGCTTGTCCATACTTTCGGTGACCCACGCCTTCCAGTCGGCGAGGGTTTTGAAGGTTTCATAGCGCCTGCCGCCGAGCAGCCCATCGCGCGCAATGGTACAGCCTGCTTCTTTGGCATTGATGACGGCCTGTTCGAGCGTTTCTGGAGTGCTTTTGCGGATGGAGATCATGGCTTCCACCCACATTCCGAGCTCCTCGGCACGTGCGCGCAGAGCGGGTGCATCGCCAGTGATCTGCGCCTGAATTCCGCGTGCTCCCAAGGCGTGACATTTCTCGAGAAACTGGAGCGTGTCATGGCCTTGAGGAACTGGCGGCAGGCCCATCACGTTTTGCGAATGCGATGCAGTTGCCTGCGCCGAACTTGAAGAGGGCGAGCTACGCTTCCCTAGCGCTGCGCCCATGAAAGACGTCGACGCAATACCCATGCTCGCGAGCAGTGACGGATGATTACTTCCTCGCAGAGAGACCGGCAGAGCTGCGGCCATTGAAGCGATCGCTTTCAAAGAAAACTCCCTTCGCGTTTCCATTTTGATCAACTGGCCTGCGCTGCGGCCAATTCAAGCCAGCTTCGCATCTGATCGCGCGTCACCAGACCCGGCTGTTGCAGGACCACTTCGCCGTCGCGCAGCACAACAAAATTTGGGATGCTCTGCACGCGGAAGCGCGCGGCGAGTTCGGGATGGCGCTCGGTGTCTACTTTAAGCACCAGCGCCTGGCCGGCCATCTCCTCGGCCAGGGCGTGAACTTCGGGAGCAGCCGCGCGGCATGGGCCGCACCAGGCAGCCCAGAAATCCACCAGCACCGGAACGCGAGCTTCGCGCATTATCTCGTCGAAGGCGGAGCGGTCGACTTCGATCGGCTCACTTTCGGGAGGCAGCGGAGCTTTGCAAGCGCCGCAACGCCCTGTGTCGGACAAGTGTTTGGCGGAGACTCGATTCTTTGTGCCGCAATTCCTGCAAATCCGGACGGCCGAGTAGCTCATCTGTTTCCCCCTTCAGCTTAATTGGTATCACGCAGCCAAACGTGAAACGGGCGCGATCGAGGTAAAAATGAAATCATTGCTACTCGTGCGGCGGGGCACCGGCGAAAACGCCTACTCCACAACAAAAATCAACGGTTTGCCAACTTGTGAAGTAGGCCTTTGGCCTGCCGGACTTTTAAACAAAGCTCCTAAACTAAATTTCTTAGCGGCGGCGAAATCTGCGGAAACTGCCGACAGCGATTCCGCCAAGTCCGAAAAGAAGGAAGGAACCTGGTTCCGGAGTTGCCGTGGTACCGAGCAGCTCGAAGGCATGCTCCTGACCATTGTTGCTCCAGCTTAGGCCGTCCGAAAGATTGAATTCCTCGCCGATGGGAGTGCCGTTGAGCTTGGTGGTTTCCCAGTAGAACTCTGTCCGCGAAGTATCTGAGGTGGGTCCATTGTGTAAGCCAAGGTGATAGGTTCCCGGGCCCAGAGTAAGATTGCCAGTCGAGAAATCATTTTCGTATTCCGAATAAGACGGGGGAACGTAGCCTCCCGTACTGCTGCGAGTTGCGGCGACGCTCCCTTGATCGAGAATCGAACCTGGGACGCCTGATTTATCCGAATAAATAAACCACGAGATCGAACCGTTGTAGGAATTTGCATTCTGAAAATCCCAGAACTTGACGCCGCCAATGGTTTCACTGTTGCTCAACGTGAAGTCCTCCGTCTGGATCCACCTGGTCATCTCGTTCCCGTTCGCCTGATTGGGTGATCCGTTGTTATAAACCACGCTCGCCGAGCTCAAACAAGCGAGCGCGCCCAAGCTGAGCGCGGCGCCGATTAGCGCGCGTTGAAGAGATAGCACTTTGCCTCCGATAGAAAAAACAGAATTGGGATCTGAACAAACCTTAGCTGCTTGCTCTGGCAAAGAAAAGATGCACCGGTAAGGGCAGTTGGGTGTTAGTACGGAAACGTATCGGGAACGGGTTGATCGTTAAAGAGGTTTTCTACTGGCCGGCAAGAGCTTCCATAGGCGAGATCCGCGCAGCACGCTGAGAGGGCAGCAGGCAAGCCGCGAGAGACGCCCCTGCCATGATTCCAGCAGCGCCCGCGAGTGTCGCCCAATCGAAGGGCGGCACGTGGAAGAGAGTTGCCTCTATGGCTTGCCCGGTCAGCCATGCTCCGATCAGGCCAAATAGCATGCCCGCGGTGAGTAGACGTAAGGCGAGGGCGAGGAAGTGACTCCGGATTTGCTCCGGCCGCGCTCCCAAAGCCATTCTCACGCCGATCTCGCGGCGACGCTGTGCCACCGCATAGCTCAATACTCCATAGGTGCCGATGCCATTGAGGAGCAGGGCTATGGCGGAGAAGAGGCCAGCCAGGAGTGCCGGTGAGCGGCGCGCGACCAAGCTATCGTCAATGCGCTCCTCCATCGATTGCAGGTCGTTGGCTGATAGATCGGGGTCTATCTGGTGAACGGCCTTCTGCAAAGTCAGTTTGAGGGATTCGGGCTGAAGAGCGGCGCGCACTGCAACGAAGATATTGCTATCCGGACGATAAATGTAGGGATAGTAGATGGCGCCTTGTGCTGTATCGTCGGTGAGTCCGGCTTGTCTTACGCTCCCGACGACACCCACGACGGTAAATGCCTCGGCATCTTTTCCCTCATCGGAGCCTTGGAACAAGCGCTGTCCGAGAGCGCTGGCATGGGGCCAGTAGTAGCGCGCAAAATCCTCGTCGACCACACAGGCCCGCTGTTCACGGCGTGAATCGGCGTCCGTGAGAAATCTTCCGGCAACTAATGAGAAGCCCATTGCTTTAAAGTAATCGCCGCCGACCCCATATGAGTAGTGCCCGCGCGGCGATTCACCAGGTGGTAGAACGCGGCCTATAATCTTGGCAGCGCTTTTTCCGTTCTTACCGCTGAAGGGCACGTTATTAGCAACGCCCGCAGCCAGAACTCCTGGTTGCTGGCGGAGTTGGTCCACCAATCTCTCGGTAAAGGCAAGGCCGGCGGAAGGGGCCGGATACTTCTTTCCGACCAAAGAGATTTGCCCGGTGAGAACGTGATCGCTGCGGAAGCCCGGAGAAACAGCCATGGCACGTTTAAGACTAAGCCCAAGCAGGCCGGCTCCGGCCAGCAGCACAAATGCCAGGGCAATTTGGGCGACCATGAAGGTATGCCGCAGCGTTTGAGCGACGCGACTGCTTGTTCCACCGCGAGCCTCGGACTGCAGACCGCTGGCGGGATTCGCTCGCAGGTTGAACCAAGCAATTGGCAGTGCCAGCACGAGTCCCATGAGGATTGCACTCGCCAGAGCCGCTAACGCAACTCGCGCGTCGAAGGCGATCTGAGCTCCGAGCGGTAGGCGATCGGCCCCGAGCGCCGCCAGCAAACGAATCCCGCCAAAACCCACGGCGAGCCCGAAGAGTCCTCCAGTGAGCGTGAGTAGCGTGGTCTCAACGATCACTTCGCTCACTATGTGCCGCCCGCTCGCGCCCAACGCCTGCCGGACGGCCAATTCCTTGACTCGCCCACTGGCGCGGATTAGAAGAAGGTTGATCAGGTTCACCATGCCGATCAGCAGCAATACCAGCACGGCCGCCTGTAGAAGCATCAGGGTGGGGCGGATAGCAGCGACGTGATCGGCATGGAGCGGCACAACTACGGAACGAAAGCCCGCCTCGGCCATCTCTTTCGCCTGAGGGTCATCCTTTTCCAAGGTGGCATTCTGAGCGTCGATTTGCGACTGTGCCTCGGCCAGAGACGCGCCGGGTTTGAGTCGCGCGATCATTTGGATAACATTTCCGCCAGAATGGCGCTCCCGAGGCGCGCGCTGCTCAGGGCTAGACGAAAGAGGCAAATACAGCCGCGCTTTGGACGAGAGAAAGCGGAAATCCGGGGGCAAGACGCCGATGACCGTTCTTGGAAAGTTGTCTACGCGGATTTGGTGTCCGACGACGCGCGGGTCGGCGTGAAAGTGTTGCCGCCAGTAGGCGTCCGTGAGAATGACAACTCCGTCGGTTCGATAATTGGTCTCTTCTTCCGTGAACGTGCGGCCCATGACGGGACCGCGCACGAGCGTGACGAAAAAGTCCCGTGAGACTTGCGTTATCTGCTGGCGTTCCGTTGAGCCGGTCTCACCAACGATTGCGGTGCCGAAGCGGTAGATCGCGATTGCACCGAACGCGGGTATACGACCGCGCCGTTCATAGTAGTTGGTCAGCGAGGAGCCATCGCGTTCGACGCCGGCTTTCGGGTAAGTGTTAAACACCGTCACAAGGCGGTTGGCATTGGGGAACGGAAGAGGGCGCAGCAGCACCGCGTCGATCGCGGCGAAGATCGTCAGATTGGCGCCTAGGCAGATGGCAACGGTCAGGAGAGCAGTGGCGGTAAACCCCGGGGATTTACGCAGCAATCGTCCGGCGTAGCTCAGTTCCCTCGCAAGCTCATCAAACAGGGAAAGGCCGCGCGCTCCACGGCAGTCGTCTTTGACATTATTAACGCTGCCGAATTCGATGCGTGCGCGACGCCGTGCTTCCTCTGGCGAGACGCCGGAGCGCACGAGGTCGCCGGTGTATTGCTCGATGTGGAAGCGCAACTCCTCCGTCATACCGTCCTCGAACTTGCGCCGCCCGGTCAGCACGCGGAAGAGAGAGCGAAGCCGCTTCCCCATGTCACACCTCCTCCGCTTTCGTGTTCAAGGCGGCCGCAATTGCGGAGCTTAACCGGTTCCAGTCCGCTGTCTCGTCGCGAAGGCGGCGGCGTCCCGCTGCGGTCAAGGTGTAATACTTCGCCCGCCGATTATTCTCGCTTTGTGCCCATTCGGCTGCGATAAGGTCCTGGTGTTCCAACCGGTAGAGCGCCGGATACAAGGACCCTTGTGGAATATCCAGCGCTTCGCCCGAGATCTGGCGGATACGCAGCAAAACGCCGTAACCGTGCAGCGGCTTTAGCGACACCGCCTTCAAGATCAACATGTCGAGCGTGCCCGGCAACAGGTCGGCGGTTTTCTTTCCCATGTGGTCGCTCCTAGTCTGCCTAGGAGTCTAGCAAATTTTCTCCTAGTTTGACAAGGAGAGCGCGTGGGGGTCACCGAGGCCGATGCTATTCTGAAATCGCCTCCCCGCCCGTTCTTCATGGATTTCCTTTCAGGTTTAAACCCCGAGCAGCGCGACGCCGTTGCGCACGTCGAAGGTCCGCTCCTGTTGCTCGCCGGCGCGGGCAGCGGCAAGACCCGCGTCATCACTCACCGCATTGCACATCTGATCGAATCGCAGCACATACCAGGACCGGCTGTTCTGGCCGTGACCTTCACAAATAAAGCAGCCGATGAAATGAGACAGCGGGTGAATAGCCTGTTAGGCAATCCAGCTACTTCCAAGACTCCGCTGGTTTCCACTTTCCACTCCTTCTGCGTGCGCCTTCTGCGCCGGGATGGCAGTTCGCTCGCCGAGATAAGAAACGGTTTTACGCGCCAATTTACGATCTATGACGATGACAACCAAGTCTCACTGCTGAAATCGATTTATAAGCAACTTGGGCTCGACGAGAAATTCATGCCCTACCGCGCGGCACTCTCGCGCATCAGCCACGCAAAGAGTAATCAGGAAACACCGCAGGACTGGTATAAGGCCGCAACCGATCCTAAGCTGACCCGCTTGGCAAAGATCTACGAAACGTACCAGGAACGGCTGTTGCAGGCAAACTCGCTCGATTTCGACGACCTCTTGCTCGAATCCGTGCGACTTCTCAGCCATGACGAGGCGCTGCGGCAGCTATATAACCGGCGCTTTGAATTCGTCATGATCGACGAGTATCAGGATACGAACCGCAGCCAATATGAGTTGATGCGTCTGCTGACCGAAGCCCGTCATAACGTTTGCGTGGTCGGCGATGAAGATCAGTCGATTTATGGCTGGCGAGGCGCGGACATTCGAAACATACTCGATTTCGAGCGCGACTACCCGGACGCCGTAGTGATCCGGTTGGAGCAGAACTACCGCTCGACCAAGAATATTCTTGAAGCCGCCAGCGCCGTGGTTGCGAACAACAAAGAGCGCAAAGGTAAATGGCTTTGGACATCGTCCGATGCCGGGGCGAAGATCGGCTACTACGAGGCTCCGGACGGCGAGAACGAAGCGCTGTTTATCGCCGACACCATAGAGAAGCTGCTGGCAAAAAGTCCGCTCGAGCGCGTGGCCGTCCTCTATCGAACGAACTTTCAATCCCGTCAAATCGAAGAAGCTTTGCGGCGCTACGGGCGCAAGTATCTGGTTGTCGGCGGTTTCAGCTTTTATCAGCGTGCTGAAGTCAGAGACTTGCTCTCTTATTTGAAAGTGCTGTTGAGCCCTCACGATTCGGTCAACTTGCTTCGCATAATCAACACGCCGGCCCGCGGCATCGGCAAGGGCACGGTCGAGCAGATCGAGCAGTACGCGCTTGAGCACGGCTTGAGCATTTGGAATGCGATTCCGGCGATGCTCGAGGCCAAGATCTTCCCCGCTCGCGCTGAAGCCGCGCTGAAGTCATTCCTCAAGCTCTTAACCGATCTTGGCGAAACGGCGGAGGCGAAACCGGTACATGAAATCCTGCGTGACTTGCTTGAAAAAACAGGCTATGAAGCAATGTTGAAGGGCGACATCTCACCCGAAGCAGAATCCCGGCTAGGCAACCTGGAGGAGCTGGTCAACGCAGCGGCGGAAGCGTCTGAGCGGGGTGAGACGACTGCCGACTTCCTCGACCATGCCGCCCTGGTTGCCGATTCGGACGCGCTCGATGAGAAGGCTGCCGTATCTTTACTCACAATTCACAACGCCAAGGGGCTTGAGTTTTCGAACGTGTTCCTGGCCGGCCTGGAAGAAGGAATTTTTCCGCATAGCCGCTCTCTCCTTTCGGAAGCCGCCATGGAAGAGGAGCGCCGGCTCTGCTACGTCGGCATGACGCGCGCGGAAAAACGCCTTTATGTCACCTGGGCTCGCTATCGCCGGCGGTTCGGAGGAGGGCAACCGGAGGTGTGCCTGCCTTCGCGTTTTCTCAATGAGGTGCCGCCCAGCTTGCGGGAGAAGCTTTCTCCCTATAGTGGACCGCGCGCTGACGAGGTGGATTTGTTCTCCGAACAGTATGACGTGCGCGAGTCAGTGAAACGAAAGCTCTACACGGGCCGGACCTATAACTCGGTTGAAAACATCGCGCAGTTTTTCACCGAGCGTGGCATGCCGCCGCCCTCCGGACTGACGCGCCGCCCCGGAGCCATGCCATCCGCTTCTTCCGCACCCATTCTTCGCGGCACAGCACAGCCCCAGAAGTCTCCCCAGCTTCCTCCCTCAATGCCGCGCTCATCATCTCTGCCAGCTTCGTCGGCCTCAACTTCGGGTGTACCGCCATCGCGACCGCAATCTGCGCCCGCACCTACGCGCATCGCCCCTCCCCGAACTTCCGCCAAACCCGCCGGCCTTCGTTCCGGTTCCGTCATTCAGCATCCAAAATATGGTCGAGGTACGGTCCTACGGCGGGAAGGCGATGGAGAGGATGCGAAACTAACTATAAGTTTCCCGGGTTACGGGTTGAAGAAGATCGTTGAGAAATACGCAGGTTTAACAGTTAACGAATGAATACCAAGCACGTTGAAGATAGAACGGAACGAAAAAAGCTGAAGCGCACGGCGCGCAAAAAGGCGACCCCTAAGGCGAAGCGCGCGGCTGGCGTGGATCGCGGATCGGCCAAGAAGAAGATCAGGCACATGGCCAAGGGTCAGCGCAAGCGCTAAAAACTTCCAGTCAGGGGGATGAATTTGAAAGGGCGCGGGCGAGCGATCACGCTCGTGCCGCTCCCGTCCTGGTTTCCTTGATCCCAATGCCCGGAGTAGCGATCCGGAACCCGACGCGCTCCATTGCGGTCTGAATGTAGGGATTGAGCATGAACCAGCGCCACACGTTACCGCTCATTAGGTTCTCGATGCTTACCAGAGTGATCCCGACATCGATCCCAACTACGTCCTGATTCACCCAGAGCTTCTGATCTTTCCAGTTTGGATTGAAGGCGTCTGTAAAACCGTAGCGCTGGTAAATCTTATCGCCGTATACGTTGCGCATTTCACGTAAGACCGGGAGACAAATGTCGGGCGTAAACATGAGAGAGCCGGCGGCCGCACACGGTACCAGCGTGCCGTCGATAGGTCCCAAATTTGGCGGCCCGCCCCAGTTCACATATCCTGCGGCGCTGTCGGACACTGTGATACCCCACATATTCGGCCCATAATCGGCGTATCGGGATTGCAAGCTGATGCAGAAATCGCGGTGGGCGTAGGTGGCGATCTGCGAATTCTCGAAATAGTCCGTGCCGTTGCTGTCCATCTGATGATGAAAGTTCACCCAGGCATGCGAGAACTGGTGGGTGAAAAGCGGGCCGCCGCTAATGAACTTCCATTTATCATAATGTACTTCCGGACGAACCCAGCTATACCAGCTCTCAGCCGTGATCGAGTTACGAGGCGATCCAATCGCCAGCAGGTAGAGAATAGAAGCCTCGCAGTAATAATCCCAACGGTTCTTGAGAAATCCGGAGCCAGGCTGAACGCCATGCGACAGCAAATAGGGGCTGCCGTTTAGCATCCAAACGAAATCAACACGTTCGAAAATCTGTCTGGCCAGCGAGCGAATCTCCCGGTCGGACGAGAAGTAACCCTGAGCGGTTAAGACGCCCGCCAACAGCAGAGCAGTATCGACACTCGAAATCTCGGAATCCAGCTTACGTAAACCGGTCCTCGCATCCACAAAATGCAGAAACCAGCCGTGATCGTGAAAAGAGTGCGCCCAGAGATAGCGCAAAGTGGTTAGAACGCGGGTACGGACCTGTTCGCGCGGGACCCATCCATGCTCGGCGCCGATGCAAAGCGCGGTCAATCCAAAACCGGTAGCCGCGGAGCTGCTTACATTGCTTGATGGGCCGCCATCCATTCTCGCCCGATCGAGAAAAAGTCCAGTCCGGTCATTCCACTGCTCCCAGAAATAACGGAAGCACCGCCTCTCCATATCGCCTAGGAATTCCCTATCATCCGCTTTCAGATTCAGGTTCAGTGGAGAATGTTTTGGCGCTTGGCGCACGCCTGATTTAGACAAGCTTGGGGCAGACAATGCGGTCTTTGCCGCAATCATGGCACCTGCGCTTGAGGCAAGAAATCCACGGCGCGAGATGTCGAAACACTTGCGGCTAAACACTTTCAAGACCTTATTATTGGTTTCTTCCAATATTGTAGATGCGGCCAGCTTTTTATGTACTTACTTCGAGCCTAGGGAAATTCCTATGCACGTTTAGGCCCGTTGTAGGAGTGCCTGTACTTCTCAGCCACAGTCCTGCCCGATTTTCGATAATAGAAGGGTGACGGACCAATTATCGCTATCTCTCTGGCTGACGCGCAATGCGCGGAGCACCAGATTCCGCCAGTTCGAACGTCTGCTCAGGCTTTTTCCCTTTTCGCAACGAGAGCAGCCGCCCTCCATAGCTTCTATTCAGGCGGTGAATTCGACCGAACCCGCACTGCTTGAGCGGCCCTTGAACGGACCGGTAGATGTTTCCGAAGTAATGGCCACCTTCCAGGATTATTCGGGCGACGACATTGCCTACCGCCTGGAGACCTGGTGGGATCTGTGGAAATTTGACGGCGATTGGAGACTCGCGCCCTCACGCGTGACACTTGCCTGCTTTGGGCCGGAGTTCGATAGCGAAACCGGAATAGCGACCGTTACCGCCGGCCAGGAGGACCTGCGTATTGACTTCGGCGTTGACAGCTACTTCTTGCCCTTACCCGAGATACCAGGAAGCGCTAAACTTGTCGAATCGAATATCAAGAGCCTGTTGCGCCTGGTTCATGAGCTGGATTCGGTGCTGCCGGTAGACAGAAGAAAGCTCGAGACCGAGTCGGGCGAGAACTTCGCCGAGCGATTGCAGTCGACATTGACCGGCACTCGCGCCATGTAGAGTACCTACCTAATCCCTACAAGCAAACCTGAGCACATTGCCATTGAAAGGAGCCGTGCCAGCGAGCGCTTAATCGTGACTCAAAAGGCCGTGATTGGGATATTCTTACTGCTGTACGATAGCCCAAATACAAATGTATTATTAATACTTGAACTATAGTTCAGCAATGCGCCATAACGGTTATATGAGTAGTTCACGTAAGTGGACAAATGAGGGATCAGAATGCGCGAGTACGTGAACGTCATGTAGCTTTGCGAGTAGGATTGTGAGATTTGGTTTGCAATGCTGCTAATTCGAGAGTAATAGATACTCCCGCTGACGACCGACGTTCTGGCGAAGCTACGCGAGATCACCCCACCGAAAAAAGTATTGGACGAGGTGAGATATGTTCCGTTTCCTGGATTCACGCCGTGCCCGGCGGAAGCCGAGGCATCGAACCGTCCGAAATTGCGTGTAATTCCGCCCTGCACGGTAGGTACCCAACTAGTGTTCTTGTAAGCGCCGGTCACATATCCCGGCACTAGCTGCCCTCCCACAAGAAACTCAACTGGTATTTGGGTCACTCCATAGGTGTTCACACGTGTCACACCGGCCGAAATGTTGGCTCTCCAGTTTTTTGCGAAGATGTGCGAGACATTGAAATAACCGCCGTCGAGATTGGTGGTACCGGTGTTGTGCTGGAAGACGAAATAGTCATGGGAATAAGTCCCGCCGAGACTGGTACGCGCAGTAAGCGCGTAAGTGGCGGAAACAGAACCAATAATCCCGGTTGAGCCGATTGCCCCAGGGTAGTTGTATCTATTGAGAAAAAAGTTGCCGCCGAAACTATAGGTTAGACGTTGGGTCTGACGATAGGAAAGGTAGACTCCACTCTGGAGAAAGCTGGTCGAGGAGCTAAACGGATTCGTCTGTACTCCGCCGCCCGAGGGTGCGAGATTGCTGTAGAAGGCGTTGCTGAAAAACAAAATCCCCGCCGTCTCAGTAAAGTTGATACTCCACCGCCGGCTAAGCCGCTTGCTGAAAATTAGGTTCAGGTACTGGTCTGTTCCGCTCTGACTGCCGTTTCCTGAATAGTCCCGGTAGTCGCCTCTGTAATTGAGCGACAGCTGACCGCTTGAAAACCCGTGGGAGGCTATGATGCCCCCCCCGATAGCGAATCCGCCACCGTTCGTACCCGCACTTTGTAGAGTCTGCTCCGTCGAATTATAGACTCCGTTTACAAGGCCGTACACATTGATGTAATTGCCGTGCAGGAATTCTCCAGCCAAGCTGTTAATCGGGTTACCTGCGGTCGAGGTTTGCGCCGTTTGCGGAGAACTATCCGCAGTTTCCTGGGCCAACGCGACGCACCATCCCAAAGCAAACACCAGGACTGCTAACTTCTTCAAAAACGCCTCCAAAAAACCTGCCTACAAGATCTGTCTTCCCGCACCAGCGGCCTCATCCAGTCTCGCGGAGCCGAACATACCTGTCAAGCAAGAGAACACGCCAGCGGACGAAAGACATGCCGAAATCACGCAAGCAAAGCCTCTACTTTTTCCATATCGGCAGGTTCTCCGAACTTTGCACCTTTCAATGACGGATCGATGCTACGGAGAAGTCCGAGTAGAACGGATCCTGGGCCGACCTCGACGAAGTATCTGATACCGGAGTGGGCCATCTCACGAATTGTCTCAGTCCAGCGGACTGGATTAGGAATCTGCTCGTAAAGGCCGCTGCGGGCTTCCCCGCCCGTCGTGATCCGACGCGCCTGCCAGTTGTTAATAAACGGAACCGCAGGGTCGGAGAACGCAATGGCGATGAGATCGTTTGCGAGCCGCAGCTGCGCTGGATGCATAAGCGGGCAGTGAAACGGAGCGCTGACCGGCAAGCGTACGGCACGTCGCGCTCCCGCCGCCTTGGCCAGCTCCATCGCGCGTTCGACTGCGCCTGCATCGCCTGCAATCACTACCTGCTCTGGCGAGTTAAAGTTCGCCGCGGTGACTACTTCATTCTCCGCGGCTTCGGCCAAAATCCGGTCCAGTTGGCCCTCCGGCAGTTTAAGAATCGCGGCCATCGCTCCGGCCCCTTGCGGAACCGCCTCCTGCATGTATTGCCCACGTTTCCGCACCAATCGCAGAGCATCGGCAAAGGCAAGAGTACCAATGGTAACTAAGGCCGAGTATTCTCCCAAACTGTGACCCGCCACCAGCGCCGGTTGCAAGTTCCGGGCGTGAAGAACCCGTTGCGCGGCAATGGAGACCGCCAGCAGCGCCGGTTGCGTAGTCTCGGTTTTCTTCAGCTCATCGTCGGGTCCCTCGAAGCATAGCCGCGAGAGCGGAAAGCCGAGCGCATGGTCAGCCTCCTCGAAAACCTGCCCCGCTTCCGGATATGCATCGGCAAGCAGCTTGCCCATCCCCGAATACTGGGACCCTTGACCGGGAAACAGAAATCCGATATCGGCCATAATCAGCTCAAGCTCTTAGAATAGTAAGGGGCGTTTCCTTTCCCAATTCTCACCACTCTCCTTTGTGCCCTCATTCCGAACACCCATGGTAAGCCCGGCCAAGGAGAAGAAGTTTTCAAACTGGTCTATAGTAAGAGCAGGATGAAAAAGAAACCGCTGCCTGAGGCCGTCATCTCGCCCCAGATTCTGGCAATGGCGAAGAAGTCGCTCGAAGCGGAGCGACCGTCGCCCGGCAAGCCCTGCGTTGTTTGTGGCGCATCCTGCAAGGAATCCGTGGGTCCGCATCAGGATCCGGACGGCGATCTCTGCTGGATATGCCGGCGTCTGAAGATCAGCGCCTGGCGCGATTCGGATCAGCAGGTTTCGGCGCAAGAGTAGCAGGTAGAGCGAACGCGATATACGCGCCGTCGATCGGTTCCTTTTGCGCCGCTGGCAGGATCCCGGCCTGGGCGGCCGCACACACGACTAGGTATTCTCTGCCGCCAAGTTGGTAAAGGGCCGGAATGCCCTCCATCCCGGCAGTTACTTCTTTCTCCCAGAGCACGCGGCCTGTGTCCTTATCGATCGCGCGTACTTTCCGGTCGCGTGTCCCAGTGAAAATCAGGCCCCCAGCAGTAACAATAGGACCGGCTTTCGGAAAATGGACACCGGTATCGGTAAAGCCTTTGGCCGCCAGTTCAGGAACTTCTCCCAGTGGCACCTTCCACTTGATCGTGCCTTCGTTCAGATCGTAAGCAGTGAGCGTCGTCCAGGGCGGAGTGATAGGTGAAAGCCCCGCGCTGGTAATCATGAATCCAAAACCGCTGTAATACCGTTGTTCGTTAGAACCGCCGGCCGGCTCTTTCCGTCCCTCGCGCGGCGCAAGCTTGAGCATGGCGGGGAGATCTTTTGAAATCACGTACAGCGTTCCCGTTAACGGGTCCACTGCGGCGCCGCCCCAATTGCCGCCTCCATTATTGCCCGGCATTTCGATCGTGTTCCGCAATCCTGGTGGAGTAAAGAGTCCTTCATTACGCGCGCTCTGGATTTCATCCCGGAAGCGGGCACGCTCTTGCGGATCGTCTAGAAAAGGACTCAAATCGTTCTCTGTGAACGTTTGCCGGGCAAAGGGGGGCGGCTTCAAAGGAAACGGTTGCGTTGGCCATGTTTCTTCTCCCGGCATATCGGACCGCGGCACCGCCCGTTCCTCAATGGGCCAAAGCGGCTCGCCTGTTACCCGGTTGAACACCCATACGAATCCCTCCTTGCTCACCTGGGCGACCGCGTCGACGCTCTTCCCGTTATGCACCACCGTGAGAAGTTTAGGCGCCGTCGCGTTGTCGTAGTCCCAGATATCGTGGTGAACCATCTGAAAATGCCACAGGCGTTTACCCGTCCGGGCATCGAGCGCGAGCAAACAATCGCCGAATAAGTTGGCGCCTTTCCGGTCGGCTCCATAGAAGTTGTATTTGGGACTGGCCGTCGGCACGTAAACAATGCCGCGTTTCTCATCGAGCGAAAGCTCGCTCCAGGCATTCGCCCCGCCAACATTTTTCCAGGCGTCTTTGGGCCACGTTTCGTAACCGAATTCGCCAGGATGCGGAACCGTATGGAAAATCCAACCCTGTTTTCCCGTACGAACGTCGAAGGCGCGAATATCGCCCGGCGCAGATTCATATTCTTCGTTAGTAGCCGACCCCAAGATCAACAAGTCCTGAAAGACGCGGCCCGGCGTCGTGGATTGGACGAGCTTGAGCGTATTCGGTTCGCGGCCGAGGCCTGCCCGCAAATCAACCCGGCCGTTCTCACCAAACGACGGAATGGCAGCCCCTGTTCGAGCGTCAATAGCCTGGAGGAAATTGTCGCTCGCGAAAAGCAACCGGCGGTCCGACCCATCCTCGGTCTCCCAATAATTGATTCCCCGATTGGTAAGGAGCTTGGCATTCCCGGTTGCGTGTACCCAAAGTTCTGTTCCGCTCGCTGCGTCCAAAGCAACGATTGAATTATTCTTGGCCAGAACATACAGCAAGCCATGAGCCATCAGCGGGTCAAAAAAATATTTTCGAGTGTCACCCGTCGAATAAGTCCAGGCGATTTGCAACTTGTTCACGTTCGATTTATCGATCTGCGTGAGTGCGGAGTACTGGGCAGAATCCGCCGCTCCGCCATAGTCGCTCCAGTCCATGTAGGTTTGGTCGGGAGGCCGCGACCGAGCCGCCAGATAGAAACAGCCAACCAGCAAAAATGCCAACCCGGCCCAGCGCGCGCCAAAGAGCGTTCTATTCACCGGTCAGCCGATCTACTCTTGCGGCAGTGAAACCGTGATGTTGCGAAACTTCAGTCCGCCCGTATGGTCGCCCTGAATGTAAAAGGGACCCGGCTCGCCCTCATTCGCATCGAGCGCGCCGCCTGTAATTCCGTCAATCTCCTGATGATCGATCGTCAACACGCCATCCCGCACAACCGTCACCGTGCGTCCTACCAGCGTGACGTCGAAAGTCTCCCATTGCCCCGGCTTGCGAGGCAGCTCGGCTTTCGGCGCGATGCGTCCATAAATTGACCCCATTTGCCGGTTCGGCGGTGCGCTGTCGGCAGGCTCGTATTCGAGTTGCAGTTCATAGCGGCCTCGCAGATAAAAGCCGCTGTTCGCGTCCTCAGGGCAGTTCACTTCGAAGTGCACCTTGAAATCCTCGAATTTCCGCGTGGTCTTTAGATTGGCTCCATGCTCCTCGTTCACCAAATCGCCGTCCTTTACCACCCAGTGATTGTGCGCCACGTCTCCTACCGGCTCCCATCCATCCAGGTTCTTGCCGTTGAACAAAGGTTCGGCTGCCGTCCATGCTTTCGGCGCAGCGTGTTTCAGCTCCGGGGCAGGTAGGCCCGTTAACTCGATAGTTTTCTCGCCGCGCTTTTGCACGCCCGTCAGTTTTCCGCCACTGGCGTCAAGATCCCACGTCATCTCCGGATGATTGTTACCGGCCGGGGAGACGACCATCGATAGATGCGAGCCATTCACCTTGACATCATGCAGCTGAATCACGTGGCCGCCCGTTGGCTGAAACCAGATCTCCAGGTTCCCTCCTTTGTCCGTCACGCCCAACCAATTAGCCCCGATGCCCTTTGGCGTCGGCACGTCGAAATCCCAACGACCCACAAAAGGACTGCTTTGCGCATGGGAAACAATAGGTATGAGAAGCCCCGAGAGCACAACGAAAGTGGAAAGCCGATTCATGCTGGCAGTCTATCCAACTTCTTTTCTTCGCGTCCCAATGGGGGGCGAGAATGACTAGGCCGAAGCGGCCGGGCATTGTTATACCGTGCGCCTGTTGCGCCGTCGCAAGCCCAGGCCTATTGAACTGCGGGATTCAAACGCGGGCCGAGTGCCTAAGGAATCCACAAGGCTCCGTGCCGGACGCCATTCGCATCTATGTACGATCCCGTGATCCACCCGAAAATATTGATAGCGTTAGCGACCGTGCCTTGGTTATGACCCGTGCCGGCGTCTGGCGCATCCAACAACGTCACCGTACCATCGCTGGTACGCAGAAATCCGTGATTGATGTCATGCGAGTCGTTCTCGAATCCGACGACCGCGCCCGCCAAGTTGGTGGCGATGGCCCAGGTCCAGGTACAACAGGGTGAACTGGGGTTCGGGGTGGCGTCGAAGCTCTTAAAGGTGCCGTCACGATAGCGCAGAAATCCGCGCCAATTACCCCCGAAAACATTTCCGGAGATCGGTTCGAAGTAGCTTCCTGTGATCGCCCCAGTGAGGCTGATACCTAAACCTTCGCTGCTAAGGCCAAACTCCGTACTCTGGTAGTTGTAGCACCAGACGCTTGAACCCCCCGGCACATCAAACGTCGTAATGGCACCGCTCCTGGACCTTAGGAAGCCATGAGATACAGAGTTCGCATCGTAGTAGCACCCCGAGACCGTGCCCTCCAGATTTATATCAGCCGGGGAGGTGCCTTCAAAAAGACCAGTGCTGGCGTCCGGGCCGTCGAACATCGTGATAGTGCCGCTGGGAGTCCGCACGAATCCCTGACGCTTCCATCGAGGTTGATGCCTGAAGGGTAGGTGCCAGCAGGGACAAGCCTTGCCAACACTCGTATTCGAGTGACTTTGTTGCGTTCATGTTACTTTCCTCAACTATCGGTCTCTTCCTATTTCCCGTGGCTTATTTGGCTCGACCTTGAAACGGAACCACAGCCGCCGGGGGAACAGGTCGTCGAAGGGCCCGAACAAAGTAGTGCCGTAAAGATCCCCGTCCTTGCCGATGGCCACACCCGCAGTCGGCCTGAATCCTTCGTCGGATGTGAACCTGTGGAGCACCGCTTTCCGCCAGGCACCGTCCCAATCGTCTGGCCGAACACGACGCCACACCCTGGGTTTTCGGCGCAACTCTTCCGATCCCCGCCGTCGCCAGTTGTTCCGTAGAGTTTCCGTCTTTGCCAATGACCGGCCAGCGGCGGATACAATCCGTCGGGGACATCCGTGAAACTGTAGATCACAGATTCTGCCCAGGAAGTGCCCGCCGAAGCCGGTGGGCTTAACTCGAATAGGCCGCTGCGTTAGGGTACCCTCCGTCGCTGCTGCCTCTAAAACTGTAGAGCACGGTTTCTGTCCAGGGGCACCGTGGAGACTGATCCCGTTGCTTTGCAAACTGGGCTGGATTCGGAGGCATCTCTCCGGCCTTTGATAGACGGCAGTCTGAACGCCGATCCGGCAGAAGAACCGGTTCCACTCCGAAGATCGATCAGCAAGCGCACTCTCTACTGGCTCGCCCCATCAGCTGTATTGATCGCGATCGCGCTGTTTGTTGTTCTCCATCTCCGTGACCGCCCGAAGCAGGATCAGCTCGTGAAATTTGCTTTGGTGCCACGAGGGGCTACGCGCTTCGGCACATTCGATACAGCGGCCCTTTCGCCGGATGGTCATTGGATCGCGTTCACTGCCACCGGTGATTCGGAGACTCGGCTTTGGGAACGCCCACTGGGTGCCGTGGAATCTCACCGCTTGGATAGCACCGAAGGGGCAGAATTCCCGTTCTGGTCGCCCGATAGCCGCGCCATTGCCTTCTTCGGAAACGGCAAGCTCAAAAGAATCGAGGCCGACGGAGGGGGCCAAGCACGATTTGCGATGCCCCAAACGGTCAAGGCGGGAGTTGGAACCGCGCAGGCACTATCCTCTTTTCGCCCTCGCCTGACAGGTGTCTATGCCGGTGCTCTGGACTCCAAACAGCTTGGATGATTTCCCTGCCGGCGGGACGCATCCCAAATGGCCGTCACCGATGTTGGAGTGTACGGCATAAGTGCCTTCAACTTTGTAATCGAACTCAGCAGCTTGAAGAAAATTCGGTGACGCTAGTGTTGAGACGCCTAAAGCGGCCATCGCCCAGAGTAACGGGCGCCAAGGCATGTGGTGGTCTTCATAGGTTGTTTTGTTTCTGTGCGCCGGTTGCGCTATTGAGAGGTGTACCCGATAAACGGCCCTGCTGCTATAGCGGGAAGCGCAGGAGTTTCACACCAAAAGCACACGATCCAACCAAAACAAAAAGAAGAGGAACTTAGCAGGACATACGATTTCCAAGTTAGCGACTTTTGACCTTGAGCAAGGCGACGCGGAAAACAGCCGCATTAAACGGTTCGTGCGATGCGCAGTTGACGACAAAACATAGCGATAGATGCTAACCGCATAGCATTTGCCGAGGAGGTTTCAGATGCCCGGATAACTCGCCAATTCAAAGAGTACCCTATCAGCGCCGACGGAGCATTCGCCCAGGGTGACCTTGCAGCAGGCTCGTGATAGCCGTCGAAGCGCGAGACTCCCGCACGATCCTTCGTGGATAGCGCCGCCTTTCTGTCTATCCAACTTCCCGACTCAGCTTATATCTTCAATAAATGAACCTTTCGAGTACCTGGCTGCGTAACTCCTGGTAAGCGGCTTTCGCTGTCTAAGTAAAATTGCCTCAAAAGGGGGGACTCTTGGAATCGTTCAACGGCCAACTTAAGCAGGTTTTGCGCAGGTTAATGCGCGCCCCTATGTTCACAGGCATAGCCATTCTTACGCTGGCTCTCGGCATCGGCGCGAATACCGCGGTCTTCAGTGTTTTGGATGGGGTGCTGTTGAAAGCGCTGCCTTACCCGCGCCCGGACCAGTTGATCGGCATCTGGCATACGGCGCCAGGCATAAACATCTCCGAGCTGAATGTCTCACCGTCTCTTTACTTTACTTACCGCGATGAGAGCCGTACGCTGCAAGATGTTGGCCTTTACAACATCGATGCGGCAAGCGTAACTGGAGCCGGGCAACCCGAGCAGGTCAAGTCTCTGGACGTGACGGATGGCGTGATTCCGATCCTCGGCATACGACCCGTGCTTGGGCGATCTTTTTCGCGGAAAGACGATTTGCCCGGCAGCCCGGACACCATAATGCTCTGTTACGGATACTGGCAACACAGATTCGGCGGCGATCGATCCATTATCGGACGGCGGCTCATAGTCGACGGCAAAGCTCGAGAGGTGATCGGGATCATGCCGCGTAATTTCCGCTTCCTCGATCTCGAACCGGCAGTGATTGAACCCTTCCAATTTGACCGCAATAAGACAACTCTCGGTAACTTCAGTTTCCAGGGCGTAGCGAGGCTTAAGCCGGGTGTGACACTGGCGCAGGCAAATGCCGACGCAGCGCGCATGCTGCCGATTGCAAACAGAAACTTCCCGCCCCCGCCGGGTTTCAGCGTGAAGCTTTTCGAGCAAGCTCGCATTTCGCCCACATTCCACCCGTTTAAACAGGATCTGACGGGTGATATTGGAGGCGTGCTTTGGGTCCTGATGGCGACCATCGGGATCGTGCTGCTGATCGCTTGCGCGAACGTAGCGAATCTGCTGCTCGTGAGAGCGGAGTCCCGGCATATGGAATTGTTAATTCGCGCTGCGCTGGGGGCGAGCCGGGGCCGCATCGCAGCGGATCTCTTATTTGAAAGCGTGACGCTCGGCATGCTCGGCGGTGCAGGCGGTTTGCTGGTCGCTTGGGGAGCATTGCGTTTGCTGGTTGCTATCGCGCCAGCCGGACTGCCGCGGATCAATGACATCGGGATCGACGCGCCCGTGCTGCTATTTGCGGCTTGCGTATCGCTGCTGACCGGCCTGTTGTTCGGTTCGGTACCAGTGTTTAAGTATGCGGGCGCCCGCTTGGGGACAGGCTTGCGGGAAGGCGGACGCACTCTCAGCCAAAGCCGGGAACGGCATCGTGCGCGCAATACCCTGGTTGTAGTCCAGGTCGCGCTGGCGCTGGTTCTGCTGATCAGCTCGGGGTTGATGATCCGCACATTCCGGGCCTTGATGCAGGTGCGGCCCGGTTTCACCCAGCCGGATAAAGTTCAGACTTTGGTGATCTCCATACCCGAGGCGCAGATGCCGAAGGGGGAACAGGTTCTGCAGATGCAGAAAGACATGCTCGACAAGGTCGAGCAGATTCCCGGCGTCACTTCGGCCGCGTTAACCTCGTCGATCCCGATGGATACAAACAGCAGTAATGACCTGGTGTTTGCACGCGACCGGGTGTACCAGGAAGGGCAGATTCCGCCCATTCGCCGCTATATTTACATTTCGCCTGGGCTGCGCAATACGATCGGTACGCCGCTGATAGCTGGCCGCGATTATACGTGGACGGACATTTACAACAAAACACCCGTCGCGATCATCTCAGAGAGCTTCGCGCGCGAGTACTGGGGCGGCGCTGCTTCGGCGCTTCACAAACAGATCCGGGAGGGAATGAAAGATGAACCATGGCGCGAAATCATTGGCGTAATTGGCGACATGCACTACGACGGCCTGAATAAGAAAGTTTCTAGCGCCGTATATTGGCCTATCCTGATGAATAACTTCGAAGGCGAGAAGCAGCGTGTCCAGCGCACGCTGTACTTCATGATTCGCAGTAATCGGACGGGCTCGGAGAGTTTCTTGAATCAGATCAGGCAAGCTATCTGGTCTGTGAATGCGAGTGTTCCCGTTGCGGAAGTGCGCACGCTCGATCAGATTTACCGGAAATCGATTGCGAGGACCTCGTTTACGCTTGTCATGCTCGCGATTGCCGCTGGCATGGCACTGCTGCTCGGCGTGATCGGCATCTACGGTGTGATTGCCTATTCGGTGTCGCAGCGCACGAGAGAAATCGGAATTCGCAAGGCGCTGGGGGCGAGGGAGCATCAATTAGCTGCTATGTTCGTCCGCGACGGCATCCGGTTGACCAGCCTGGGGGCGCTCATCGGGCTGGTTGTTGCTTTCGGAATTATGCGGCTCATGTCATCGCTGCTGTTCCAAGTCAGCCCGGTCGATCCACTTACATATTGCGGCGTATCGATCGGGCTCCTGGCAACAGCGGCGCTGGCGAGCTATCTGCCCTCCCGGCGAGCGGCCGCAATCGATCCGGCCCAAGCTTTACGGATGGAGTAAACAGTCCCCCCGCGCTGCAGAACAACATGAAAATCGGGCTCGGCGTCTTCCAGTGTAGTATCGGTGGAGATTGGCTTCGGAGTCGGTCTCCCCTTTTCAACCCTCGCCGTACACATGAGCTTGCCCGTCACTCTTTTCATAATCAGCGCCGCCTTTCTGCTCTACGTGCTGATTGGCTACCCCGCTGCGCTGGCCGCATGGGCCCGCCTTTTCCCCCGTCCCATACGCAAAGAGTTCACCCCTTGTCCCATCTCCGTCATCATTCCTGTTCGTAACGGCGCTAGGTGGATCGACGCGAAACTTCGCTCATTGCTTGATTCGGATTATCCGGCCGGCCTGCTCGAGATCCTGGTGGTTTCCGATGGCTCGACCGATGGCACAAACGAATGTGTCGCAGCTTACAATGATGCGCGCGTAGCATTGCTGTCGCTTCCCGCCTCCGGGAAGTCGACTGCCATTAATCTCGGATTGGACCGGGTCTCCTCTGAAATAGTCGTGTTGACAGATGTCCGGCAGCCGTTTGCTCCCGATGCTCTCCGCCGGCTCGTTGCCTGTTTCTCTGAGCCGTCGATCGGCGTCGTCACAGGCGAACTGGTGATTAGTGAAGGCAATACTCGCGCAGAATTTAATACGGGGCTTTACTGGAAATACGAAAAGTGGATTCGCAAAAATCTGAACCGTGTGGACGCGATGTTAGGCGCTACCGGTTCGATTTGCGCAATACGCCAAGCGGCCTTTAGGACAATCCCTTCGGATATTTTGCTCGACGACGTGTATATTCCATTCACCGCGGTTTCGCGCGGCTTCCGCATTTACTTCGAAGACCACGCAAAAGCGTATGATTTGCCGACGTCTCTCCATTCAGAGTTTCGGCGTAAGGTGCGGACGCAAGCCGGCGTTTATCAAATCATCCGCTACTTTCCCTGGCTGTTATGGCCGGGCAATCGGAGGTTCGTCCATTTCTTTTCGCACAAATTTGGACGTCTGCTACTGCCGTTTGCGCTGATTCTGCTATTCGTGAGCAGCTTCTGGTTGCCCGAGCCGTGGCGGATAGCTGCTCTTGCGGCGCAGGGCGCTTTCTACTTAGCCGCTTTATTGGACACGCTACTACCAGAAGGGACAACGCTCAAACGGGTCACCGCCGTCGTTCGGGCGTTCGTGGTTTTGATTGCGGCTGCGTTTTGCGCGCTGGCTATTTTCATCTTGCCGGCACGGCAACTCTGGAAAGAAACAAAGGTGGGAGCCGCCCGAGAGTCGGGCGGCTCAAATTGAGGAATGCGAATCTATTCGATTTCGCGGGGACGCTTTTTACGGTTTCGCTTTCGCGCTAGCGCCTCTTTCGTGCGCCGTTTTTCACCGGGCTTCAAGTAGAAAGAGTGGCGCTTGATTTCCTTGACGATATCTTCCTGCTGCACTTTGCGTTTAAAACGTCGCAAAGCGCTTTCGAGAGTCTCGCCATCCTGTAGATGGACTTCTGCCAACTTAAGAATTCACCACCCTTCAGTTAAATTACTAGTGTAACGCGGAGCCCTGTTACAGTGAAAAATCAGAATGGAAATCGTCAAAGTAATTGGCAGGGAGATTCTTAGACTCTCGCGGCAACCCGACTGTGGAGGCCGATGTTTATCTCGCTGACGGCACGATCGGACGCGCGGCCGTTCCATCCGGAGCCTCCACCGGCGAGCATGAAGCAGTAGAACTCCGCGACAACGACAAGGGCCGCTACTCGGGAAAAGGAACTCAGAACGCGGCCGGGAACATCACCAAAGTAATCTCGCCCGCGCTCGCCGGAATGGATGCTGCCGACCAGACTTCTGTCGATCGAAAAATGCTTGCGCTCGACGGCACTACGAATAAGAGCAAACTCGGTGCCAACGCAATTCTCGCTGTTTCGATGGCAGCGGCACGCGCCTCAGCCGAATCCGAAGCGACTCCGCTCTACCGCTATCTGGGCGGCGTGAATGCCCGCGTGCTCCCGGTACCGATGATGAACGTCATCAATGGCGGGGCGCACGCGGACAGCTCCGTCGATCTACAGGAATTCATGATCGTGCCCGTAGGAGCTGAGAAGTTTTCCGAAGCGCTCCGCATTGGTGTCGAGACCTTTCACAGCTTGAAGTCGGTTCTCAAGAAGCGCGGCTACTCGACTGCTGTCGGCGACGAAGGCGGGTTCGCCCCCAGCCTCAAGTCGAATGAAGAAGCTCTCGAAGTGCTAATGGAGGCAATTACAAAGGCTGGATTCAAACCGGGAGAGCAGATCGCAATTGCTCTCGACCCTGCATCGAGCGAGTACTACGACGCGGACAAGAAGAAGTACATCTTCAAAAAATCTGACAAGAGCGAACGGACTTCGGAACAAATGGTTCAATTCCTGTCCGACTGGGTAGCGCATTACCCGATCATTTCGATCGAAGACGGCATGGCCGAAAACGACTGGGCGGGATGGAAGCAGTTAACCGATGCGTTAGGCAAGAAGATTCAGTTGGTAGGCGATGATCTTTTCGTGACAGATAGCAAGCGGCTGCAGGAAGGAATCGAGAAGGGCGTCGCGAATTCAATTCTTGTGAAGGTTAACCAGATCGGTTCTCTGACAGAAACATTGGAGGCAATGCGCTTGGCGAGCAGTGCGAATTACACGGCTGTTGTGTCGCACCGGTCTGGCGAAACGGAAGACGCCTTCATCGCCGATCTGGCGGTAGCGACGAACGCAGGACAAATCAAAACGGGTTCGGCGAGCCGGACAGATCGCATCGCCAAATACAATCAGTTACTGCGCATCGAAGAGGAGCTAGGCGGCAGCGCCGTTTATCCCGGCAGGAAAGCGTTTCACCAATAGATGGCAAAACGCAAACCGCTGGTCCTGACGATTCTCGATGGGTGGGGTTATTCGAGCGCAATCGAAGGCAACGCCATCGCGCAGGCGCGCAAACCGGTTTATGATCACCTGCTTAAGACTTACCCGAACACGCTGGTGCATACATCCGGTCCCTACGTGGGACTTCCCGCCGGCCAGATGGGGAACAGCGAAGTGGGGCACATGAATATGGGAGCGGGGCGCGTCATCTATATGGATGTTACGCGTATCGACCTGCTAATCAGCTCCGGCGAGTTCTTCGAGAATTCCGTGCTTCTGAACGCGATGAAAAAAGCGGAGGGTCACCGCCTTCATCTGCTCGGCTTGTGTAGCGACGGCGGCGTACACGCGCAGCTTACTCACCTTTACGCGCTGCTGGAAATGGCGAAGCGGCGCGGGCTGAAGGATGTCTTCGTCCATTGCTTTACCGACGGCCGCGATACCGGCCCCGAGAGCGGCGCGGGATACATCGAGCAGCTCGAGCGAAAGATGAACGAGATCGGGATCGGGCAGATCGCTTCTGTATCCGGACGTTACTACGCGATGGACCGTGACAAGCGCTGGGATCGCATCGAGCGCGCGTTCGACGCCATGGTCCTGGGCAATGGCGCGAAATTTACTTCCGCCGGGGAGGCTGTGGGTAAATCGTACGAGCGGGGCATCACGGATGAATTTATCGAGCCCGTCACCATCGTGAACGGAGAGAACGAACCGGCAGGCTTGATTCGCGATGACGATAGCGTAATCATGTACAACTACCGTGCCGATCGCGCGCGTGAGATGACGGTAGCACTGACCGATTCGCCACGTGCGCCGAAGAACCTGACGTACACGATGATGACCCAGTACGACAAAAGCCTCGGGTTACCTTTTGTGTTGCCGCCGGAGCACCCGGACAACATTCTGGCCGAAGTGATGGAGCGGGCGAACTGGAAAAATCTGCGGGTTGCCGAGACAGAAAAGTACGCGCATGTGACTTACTTCTTCAACGGGGGAAATGAAAAGCCCTATGCAGGCGAAGAGCGCGAACTGGTAGCATCGCCGAAAGTAGCGACTTACGATTTGCAGCCGGAGATGAGTGCGGGCGGCATCACCGGGAAAGTTGTCGAAGCGATCGATAGCGGCAGCTTCGATCTGATCGTAATGAATTTCGCTAACGCCGATATGGTCGGGCATTCGGGGAAGATCGAGCCAACAATTCGAGCAGTAGAAGCGGTAGACGCTGGACTCGGAGAGATTCATCAGGCGCTCAAGCGATCGGGCGGATCGTGGCTGGTTACGGCCGATCACGGTAACGCAGAGATGATGATCGACCCCGTGACAAAAGGTCCGCATACATATCACACTTTGAACCCTGTTCCGTTCATTTACATGACCAACGACGAAGTGCGGCTGCGGCGTGAAGGCGCACTTAAAGACGTTGCTCCGACCGTGCTGGGAATCCTTGACATTGAGCAGCCGGCGCAAATGCAGGGCGCCAATCTTATTGAGCGGTTGTAGCTGGCGAGGCCGGGTTGGGAATCCTGATATAACGCACGATACCGCGCGAATCACGCAGCCAATGTTTTGCAAGTAAGTCGATCTGAACGTCGCCCGGGGGCGCGGTAACGGTGGCCCGGCCGGCTGACTTCTGCTCAGGCGATAACGTGATCCACTGACCGTTGTTGACCTGAAGAGCAGCGTATTCGACATCGCCGGTCTGGGCAGAAGGCCATTCCACCAGCAATTGGCCGCTTTGTTCGCGAACCCTTACCGGTATGACAGGTGAAGGGAGCTGAAGGTATGCCCAATAACCCACAATGCAGCCCAATACGGCCGCCACGACCAATATCGCCGCAGAGCGCAAAGCCAAGCCGCCGCTCCTCCCTCGCCTTTCACTTCGGGCGCGGGTCTGAGCGAGACTGGCGTAGGGAAAGGCAAGATTAGGGTGCGGCACCCGAGCGACAGGGGGCACAACCGGGACGGGCGTGGGCGCGACCGGTTCAGGATAGGGCGTTCGCACCCGGGTTGGTCCACCAGTCACAGGCTTGGGATGCCATTCTTCAGGCGGATTTACTTGCGCCGGTTTGTCCTCGATCTTGGGTGCTGGAAGAGAGGGCGAGGCCGACTCGGCAGCATGCGGCGTTTGGCCTGACAACGGCAGGATCACAGCGGACAGGGTCGCATCGCGTTCGAGTTCGCCATCGGGGCGACGCACCAAGAATCCGAAATGGGTGGGTTGAAAACGTTCAGGCTTGACGAGCAGGGTTAGGCTGCCGGGATCGGGGAAGAGCGTATCGAACCAGAGCGCCTCGCGATCGCTTATCTGCAGAGGGCTTCGAGTATGCCCGATAAACCAGCCGACAGGCTGCAGGCCTTTCAAGTCTTGATCGGCGGCTGCCGAAGCGAGCTGTTCTTTGATCCCGGCGAGGTCGCTTTCCGAGAGCACGAATGACGGGCCAAAAGCGTGCTGGCATTGAATGGGGCGGTACGCCTCTACAGTCACAGCGTTCCCGCTGCGGCTACCGAAAAGCAAACCGCCGGTTTCGACTCCGCCATGCGGGATGCGGCGATACCCGTCATTGACGAGCGTATCGAGTTCGTGAAAGAGGCTCAGCGAGTAAGTGACCTTCGATAATCCGTCCGGCGCTATCCAATAGGCATATCCGAGGGCGGAATCTTGCGTATTCATGAGGTTCTAAAAGACACGTGTAAAGAGTAGGCCGCACGGCTCACCGCGTGGTGAACCATGGGCGCGGTTTCGTCCGAATCGCCGGCATCGACTTGGATCGCATAGAAGTAAGTTACAGCTCCCATGGCGAGAGTCAGCACGACAATTGCAGTCAACCAGCGAGCCGAGCGCAAACTCCACAACGATTCTTCAGTGAGGAGCGCGGCCGTGTAGGCGACGAAAGCCGCCGCGAGAGCAAGGCTAAGGCCTAACTTCCAGGACCAGTGCATCAGGTCTAAAGCAGCCTGTCCGCCGATCTCCGACCATGCAGTAAATATAGCGATGAGTGCCACCAGAAACTCGCACGCATATATCAGGCGCAGCAATCTTGGATCTATCACCGAAGAACTCTCATTCTACGATGAAATGTAATGACGGCCGTGAGGAAACATAGCGAATGAAAGTTGTTGTCGAGGGGATTGAACTGCACCTGGCTCATCCCGATGAGCTGAACGTTTCGTGGATCGGGCAGGAAGAGGCGCTCCGGCAACTGATGGCGGCGTGGATGGTGATCGACGAGCGGGACACGCCGATGAATCCGCGGCTGCTGGGCAAGCCTGGAGTTGGAAAGACGACCATGGCTTACGCGGCTGGGAAACGTTTGGGCCGCGATGTTTATATTTTGCAGGCGACGGTCGACACGCGGCCGGAGGATTTGCTGATTACTCCGGTGATCGAGGGCGCGTCGAAGCTGAAGTATGTCGCTTCTCCTCTGGTAACGGCGATGCTGCGCGGCGGCGTAGCGATTCTTGACGAGGGAAACCGGATGAGCGAAAAGAGCTGGGCCAGCCTGGCGCCGCTGCTCGATAACCGCCGCTATGTGGAGTCGATTGTGGCGGGAGTGAAGATCAAGGCGCATGCGAATTTTCGGATGGTGGCGACGATGAACGAGGACTCGTCGACGTTCGATTTGCCTGAATATATTCATTCGCGTTTGCAGCCCCAGATTCTGATCGATTTTCCGGAGCGCGAGGAAGAGCTGGCGATTCTGAGGGAGAATATACCGTTCTCGCCAGAAGAGGTTTTGCAATACGTCACCGAGTTCCTGCAACAGGCGCATGCGGCCGATGAGAGTTACACGGTGCGGGATGGCATAAACATTGCTCTCTACGCGCTGAAGCTGAAGGCGAGCGGCGGAGGGCAGTCGCTGCGGATTTTGCTGAAGGAATCGATTCAGTCGGTGCTGGGCGAAGAAGCGTTCCGGTATGCGGGGCGGTGATAGAAGAGGAAGAGCGAGACTGAAGTCCCGCGCGGGCTGAAGCTCACCCTCCAGTAGGAAGCGAGAAGAATGGGAGCTGGGATCGAGCGGGGCAACCTGACGTATTTGCCGGTGGTGCCGGGCAGGCTGGAATTTGCGTGGCATGTGCGGCGCCATCTGCTGGCAAGCCGGCCCGCGGTGGTGGCGGTGGAGCTGCCTGTTTCTCTCGAGAAGGAGTATCTGGCGGCGCTGGAGCGATTGCCGAGAATGTCGGTGATTCTCCTGGGCGAGGAAGACGAGAAGCCGGTGTACGTACCGGTTGAGCCGGGCGATGCGTTCACAGAGGCGCTGCGGACTGGGCAGGAACTTGGAGCCACGCTGGTATTTCTGGAACCAGAAGCTCACGAACGAAGGCGCGCAGACTATCCGGGGCCGTATTCGGTTGAGCTGATTGGCATCGATCGCTACGTGGAGAGTTACCGGCTGCATCCGCGGCCGAGGAGTCCCGAGGACAACGCCTATGCGGCAGGCATGGCATGGAAGCTGCAGGGCGCTGATCCGCTGGCGGGCACGTGCGTTGTTGTTTCGCTCAGCATGCTGGACCCTTTGCTTGACGCAATGGATGAGCCCCAGGAAGAGCCCGCGCGTCCGCCGGTCAGGCTGTTTCGAGGCTCGGAGCTTTTCAATCTGCACCCGGACTGCCTGGCGGAAGTGACGAACGAGCCGCCTTTCTACCAGGAGCGCTACGAGGCGATCCGGGTGGGAGATTTGACGAGCGCGAGGTTGGACAGGCCGCGCTGGCAACTCGAGCTGTTGCGCGGGGCGGAGGCGGAGTACGCGGTCAAGACAGGAGATCAGATCCGGCCTTGGCAGCGAATTGCACTGGCGAAGTTCGCGCGGAACCTGGCGCTGCTCGACCGAAACTTGATGCCGGGCGCGTACGATCTCACACTGGCGGCGCGTTCGCTGGCGGACGACAACTATGCGTACGAAGTCTGGGAGATGGCGAATCGCTTCAGCGTGCAGCAGACCGAAGACCCGCCGCTCGAAACGCTGAACATTTCGGGCGAGGAGGTCTGGCTGAACACGCGGCGATTGCGAATTCGGCGTCGCTTGCCGCGCTTGAAGCAGCGTTTGAAGCCGGCGGGGATGCCGCAACGAAAACGCGAGCGCTCGAAAGGCGAATGGGCCCGGCAGACGAACGGATTTTCGATTTGCTCGTATCCGCCGGAGGACCTGGTAATCGAAAATTACGGCCGCTTCCTGAAGCAGCATGCGAAGAATCTGCTTTCGGAAGAGCGGTCGAGAGTGGAGCCGTTTCTGGCCTCTTCGCGCGACGGCATCGATCTGCGCGAGACGATTCGTAACTGGCACCAGGGCAAGCTCTACGTGCGCGAAGCGGGCCAGTTTTCGGCGGACGTCGGAGCGGTGGTGATCATCTTCGATGAAGACCAGGCCGATAAGTACGAATACCTGACGACCTGGCTGGGAGAGCATCAGAACGAGTCCGATATGGCTTTTTATTCGACGCAGCCGTTCGAGCATATTGTCGGGCCGGGAGTGGGCAGGGCGGAGTACGGTGGGCTGCTGATGACGCTGCCACCCGGGCGGCTTTACGACGTTTGGAACGACTACGACTATGAGGCTGCGGAGACGAAGGCGGAACGGCTGCTGATGGCTGGGCTCGATTACTCGATGGAATCGCACGTGCTTTATGTGGCGGCCAAGCCTCCGCGCTCCTTGTTCCGGCAAATGGCAGCACGGGCCAACCGCAAGATCGTGTATCTGCCTTTGGGACAGCTTTCGCCCACGAAGCTGAAGAAGATCCGGGTGGTACACGTGCTGGACAGCCATCAGCGCCGGGAGAGCGCGAAAGAATACATCTGGTGAGGGGAGTCGGCGCTTTTCTGCCGAACGAACTCGGCAGCATGAACGGATTCCGGTGCTTTTTGCGAAACGAACTTGGATGGACGCGCCTGTTTACGGCTGTTCTGCGAAACGAAGTGTCGGTTTGCGCTTTCTCTTTGTTTCTTAAGCTGAGTAAGCCTATCGAGGGCTTTGTGGAAGGCGCGTTCGTAGGTGGTCCGGTAACGCAGGAAAAGGGCTAATTGCTTGCAATCGGCCTCGCCGTTCGTGAAGCAGGCGTTTTGGAGGCGGGTGGCGCGCTGCATGAGCCAGTAAGCCTGGGCCATTTCGCGCACCAGCAGCTGTTCCGTGCAGTTGGCGGGTGCGTGATCGGCGGCGAGGTCGTTGAGCAGGGCATCGAAAGCGGCGGGGTCTTCGCCAGGCACGACGATTGCGCCGGAGGCGAGGCCGTGCTTGAAGGAGTTGCGGGCCGAGGCGGCTTTGCCCGTGGATGTGCGCGGACCGGTTGACTGGCCGGGGATGATGGCAACGCCGCTATGGACGCAGTCGCGGATGACGTTGGCTTCGGCGATGAAGTTGGGGCCGAATTCTTCGAGCGTTTCGCGGGAGACACCGAGATCTTGATGGCTCAACGGCGCGGTTAGCGATTCAAGCGGCTTTGTTTGCGATTTGCGGGTTTTCCGTTCTTCGGCGCGGCGGCGGGTGCGGATTTCTCGGGCGGTCATGTGCGGCCTGACGGTAGCACGGGGAAAAGCGGCGGTTGAAGTCCAAGAGTGGGTGGATCCGGCGTAAGTGCATGAAATTGAAGATGAAAGAAAAAAAGGGAGAGCGCGTCACTGGGAGGGCGCATCATCCTGGCGTTACGTTAAGATCTGAACACTTTCCGGATGGCGCGTGTTATCCAACCGCAATCCGGAAACAAGCGAACAGGGACCACGAGTTTCAATCTCCGACAAGCGGGTTTTTCAGCGACAGAACAGAAGCATGGATAAGTGGCAACCACGCTGGATAACACCCTCGAGGGCAGAAACAACGGCAGGGCCCAGAGAACAATAGACACGATGGGCAGAACACGGTCCCTACATGGGCGTTTTTCAGGATCTTGAATTTAGCCGCTAGTTCCTCTGACTTTCGAATAGCTGTGCCGTGCCACTTCGTCTACTACAAGGTGAAATTGTAGGTGCGCTTGCTGGCGATAAGCCAGACCTTAGTCTCCGCATTCGGGATAACCGTCCTTGAATCGTGACACGGCGAACCGCCGTCCAGGCAGCCTAGCATGTCAGCCCCATGGCAAAGAGGGGCAGAACTAGAAGAGTTTCGCATTCAGAAGTTTGAAGTCCAGCCTTAACCTGTTGAAACGAAAGTTTGCGGGCAAGATTTGCCGGGTGTAAGTTGTTCACATTGAGGCTAAATTGAGAGCGCTAACTTTGGCGCACCGACATCCGGCAGCATGCGCAAGGGGCGGCAGACCTTGTGGGGGGCCGCCGATAGGACGCATGCGCTCATGCTGCCGTTTTGCTGGGGCTTGCCCTGAGCAATGCGCTCGGGCTGGATGCCGAGCTTAATCACCACACCGATAGCCGGTCAGCCCACTCTCGGCCATTTGGTGGCCAAGGTGGCCGCGCCACCAGACGGATGAGAGATTGAAAAGAAGACGCAGGGCTCAAGCCCTGCGCGGGTTGAAACCCGCCCTCCAGTCAGGCGGCTTTCTTGACGGCGCGGGCGGCGGCTTCGGCGCGCTCTTCTTCGGCGTAGAGATTCTTATCGATTTCCATGGCGCGCACCTCGATTTGGCCCAGTGAAAATTCGAAGAAGTCATCGTCGGTGCCTCCTGGACGGCGAACATGCCGGAGAATTCGAGGCGCCCCTCGCTCGAAGCCGGCATCTATGCCCTCGGATGCGCGCCGATCCCGAGCGCTCGCTCGTCCAGGCGCTCGCCGCCATTGAGCTTCGCAGCGAGCGAGGGGAGCAAAGTAGGCACCGGCGTCCTCGGATGGCAGGAGAACGGTGCGGCCGGTGAGACGGGTTTTCAAAGCGTTGAGCGAAGAGGTGGCTTTTCCAGTTTCCGAGGTGGGACCGGAGGAAAGCTGGGCATTACGGCGATTGGCGGCGATCTGAGCGTCGGTGGACATACGAGGACTTCTACGATGAAACGGCTGACCAGGTCGGGGACGATCCGGTCAGCCTGCCGAAACGCAGCACGAGGAAGGGCGAAAACGAACTTTGGCATTTTAGGAATTGGGATTAAAGCCTGTGGATTGAAGGGGAAGGAAATATTTTGCAGGCGTGTAATGAACTTGCAAAATGCGCTCTAGCTGGGAGGTGAGCTGCGCGTAAAGGCTTCAGGGAGCCTATTTTTTGAGGTATTCGGACTAAATCAGGGCGATCGGCAGCCCCTCATAGTGGTTTTTGGAGGAAGGAGCAGCCGCAGAGCACATGCCCAGGTCAGCTGGCGAAGCCAACCGGTTTCACATAGCGAACGATCTTAGTCGCATGGGAGTTCTTTCGCAGCTCCACTTTTCGCAAGTGAACTGATGGCGCGGCATGGGACGGATGAGCGGCTACATGTCCGAGACTCCGGTTGTAGGCGTGAATCTGGTTGGCATCCCATCAGATCGTAAAGAGAGGTGGCGCGTGCAGGGGTTAAAGTGGCCAGGGGAATGGCGGCTTGCGAGTCGTGCAGGCGCGCGGCGGTAAACAGGCAGGCAGGTGAGGGGAATCTTACCGTCAGCCACATCCGCATGTAACTTATAACCGCGCCAGTATTGCTGATGGCCCTTGCTGCTCTTCTTGACACCTAGGCTGCAATGCCGCGGTAATTCTCGCAGCATCTCCGCGGTACTTTGCTTACGCTGGCGCTTCAGTCGATTGGCTGGTAACGGCTCCCGCGCTTCAATCGCTGTGGAGTCCCGGGCGATGTGGTAATAGACGGCCTTGCTGCGTCTCGTCGATCAGAGCTTCATGTAAACGCTGCGGCAGTTTGCTCTTGGAAAATTCGGCAAAGCCCCCGAGAAAGTTGCTTCGTGCGGAATCCGCCCGACGCTGTTCCAGCCGCACAGAGCACGCAACTGCGCATCGCTGTGCAGGCGTTTCAGCAATTGGCGCGTGCTCTCTAGCCATAAACCGCTTTCGCCAGAAACGCTGCCCCTAGCGCTGCCCGGTCCCTTTGGGCGACGACCGCCCCAGCCTCGGTGAGCAAACTGGAACCATTCAAACCATATTTGAAGGAACGGCTTCAGGCCGGCGTCTGGAATGCGCAAGTGCTGCTGCGCGAACTGCGGCAAGGTAATTACGGCGGCGGCTACACGATCCTGACGGACTGGCTTCGGCCGCAGCGCGAGTCGGCGCGCGTGGTTGCCGTCCGGCGGTTCGAAACGCCACCAGGCAAACAGTCGCAGGTGGATTGGGGACATCTCGGGTCGCTCTTGGAATCGGGAGAAGAGCGCATGCTGTGGGGCTTCACGATGACGTTGGGCTACAGCCGCATGATGATGGCGGAAGCCGCCACGGATCAGAAACTGGGGACGCTGTTGCGCATGCACGAAGCGGCTTTTCAACAGTGGGGCAGCGTACCGGAAGAGATTCTCTATGACCGAATGAAAACTGTTTGGACCGGCACGGGCGAACGCGGCGAGATCGTGTGGAACGCTGTGTTTCTGGACTTCGCCCGCTATTGGGGATTCACGCCGCGGCTGTGCCGCCCCTACCGGGCGCAGACGAAAGGCAAAGTGGAATCGGGCGTGAAGTATGTGCGCCGAAACTTTCTGTGCGGTTTGCAGGGCCGCGAGCCGTCCAACTTGGTCGATCTCAACGCGGAGTTACGCCGTTGGGTTTCGGAAGTCGCCAACCAACGTGTGCATGGAACGACTCGCGAACAGGTGTTGATTCGCTGGGACGAAGATCAGTTCAGTATGCAGCCGGTGAACGGCCGTCTGCCTTACCCGTATGCCGATGACGGGCAGCGCAAGGTAGCGCGAGATGCCTATGTGTCCTGGCAGGGCAGCCGCTATTCGGTTCCCTGGCGCTATGCCGGCAAAGAGGTCTGGGTTCGCGAGCAAGGCCGCGATGTAGAAGTGCGCTGCGGTGCGGAACTCATTGCCAGACACGCGCCAGCGGTCAGACGCCATCAGGTGGTCACTCGCAGCGAGCATCACGAAGGCATCCCGCTCGGCAACAAGCAAACCGGCAAAACGCTCATCCACATTCAACAGAGCGCTCCCGTGGTGGAGCGGCGTTCGCTGGATGCTTATGAGAGTTTAGCGGCGGGAGGCGGGCGATGACGCTGGAACGGCTGCGAACCAGGCTGACGGCATTAAGCCTGACTGCCATTGATGCCCGGCTGGAAGCTCTACTCGAAAGCGCCTCGAAGAAGGAACCGGCCTACGCCGACTTCCTGCTCGAAGTGGTGAGCGCGGAAGCCGACGCGCGGCGGCAGCGTTATCTCAAGACCCGGTTGCAACTGGCGCATCTGCCGTACGTGAAGACATTCGATCAGTTCGACTTTGCTTTTCAACCCTCCATTGACGAGCGGCAGATTCGCGAGCTGCGCACACTTCGATTCGTCCACGAAGCCTCGAATGTCATTTTGCTGGGGCCGCCCGGCGTGGGCAAGACTCATCTGGCGGTGGCGCTGGCGGAAGCCGCTATTCAATCCGGCCAGGCTGCGTATTTCATGACGGCGCACGACCTGGTCACCGATCTCGGACGCGCCTATCGCGAAGGCCGGCTCGACCGGCGGCTACGAATCTATCTTGCTCCGAAGGTGTTGATTATCGATGAGATGGGCTATCTGCCGCTGGATGAGCTGGGCGCGACGATCTTCTTTCAGCTCATCAGCGCCCGTTATGAACGAGGCAGCATCATCCTGACTTCGAACAAAAGCTATGGCGAGTGGGGTTCGATCTTCGGCGACCCGCTCATCGCGACCGCAATCCTCGATCGCCTGCTGCATCACTCCACGACGGTGAACATCCGCGGAGAAAGTTATCGGCTCAAAGAGCGACGTAAAGCCGGACTGCTTCCTACGCCGGAAGCGCAGCACCCAGCACCGATTGCTGCCGCTCCGAACAATCGCAGTAAACGTAGCCATTCGGCGTGAGTTTTCGAGGCATGGGCAAATCTATCAATCCGATGTTCAGCTTAACGATTCGGGGCGAGGCCCATTTCCGCTCCGCCCCGAGTCTCATCCTCTTGATGAGTTTGCAGCCAGCTATTCCTCGGCAGGTTGCACTCCTGCAGTGCCTGCCTCCGCTTCACCGGCTGGATTCTATGTTCCATCTGCCAGCCGGAACTGTAAACCACCACTTGACCAGGGCTGGGGAATTTTCAATCGGCATAACGAGGAGTTTTCAACCGGAGTTGACATTTGCAAAGCAAGTGGCTTCTGTCACTCAAATTAGCGCTCGACCCAGTCCGCTGACGAGATGACTACCAAGCGCAGCAACCGCGCAGAATGCTGCCCCGCTTAGCCATCGCAAGGGTGAACGATGCGGGAGATGTCTTGAGCTGATCTGGATTCGATTGGATTTTAGAGAGATCGCTTGGCGCGTCGGGCGACTTCGGTAACTGGCGCGACGAATTGATAACCGCAGCCGGCCACCGTGGCAATGAAGCGGTGGTCTTTCGCACGGTCTCTCAGAATCTTGCGCACAGAAAATATGCTCTGGGTTAGATTCGCCTCTTCTACATTGGTGCTTCGCCACACGCCCGCGAGCAACTCGTCTTTCGTGAGAAGCTTTCCCCTGTTTTGTATGAGGAGAAGCAGGGAATCGAAAGTTTTTCCCGTCAGGGCAACCGGTTCCCCATCTCTGAGGAGCGTGCGCGCTTCGCAGTTCAGCGAGAACGGCCCGAATGTGTACGTTGGCACGGTCGCGGGTCTCCTTTCAGGGGAGTTTGAGGCGATTTAGCTTCCATTTGAGAATATTTGATTTTTTCGACAGGAATTTGAGAACTTGCGGAAGTAAGCTCCCGGTGTGCTCCGATGATCGCTTCAAAGGATTTTCGGATAAAGAGCTCAATGAATACAACCACGGGAGGAACAAAATGTTCACTTGCAAATTACCGCTCGTTTTGTTTTTGGCGACGTGGTCGCAGGCCCATTGACGGTTTCGGCGCAAAATAGAGACCACGATCAACCCTACTCGCTGCCACTGTAGACGGTGAGCAGGAACCTACACGGGCGGTATAGCCCGGCAGTTAGGCGTTGTCCACATCAACTGCGGAGACGTCACAGGGTTTTTGCGTGTCAACGTACCAGGCAGTACTCCGACGCAAAGAGTAGTTGTTTACCTCACTTTCTCAGGCACTGTCACAGTCGCAGAGGATGGGACGGGAGTCGTTAACGTCAATGCCACTTACCCGGACCAATCGCTACATCCAGCGACGCTCGATCTGTTAATCACAAAGGCGCGCGAAGATCGGGGCGCAGGAATAGCAACGGAGATCGCGACCATGCAGCGTGAGACTCCAGCCCTCAGCCCGGGATCGCTGATAGTAGCGACGCTGACGCGGAGGCCTGAGTGAAAGCAGGCGTTCCTTTGAACAGCTTCTGGGAAATTATGGGTTCGTGCTGGATCTGGACCGACCTTATAAGGCCGTTCGGGTGAACGCGGCCACGTGCAAACTCAAGAGTGGCCGTGGTCCGGCACTCGGTTCAAAGGCAGGGTCGAAAAACCGGGTGCCTTAGGTTGGGTTGGCCCCTTGAAGAATGAGCTCGATGCGATAGCCGAGATGGCTTCTTGGTAGGACCGGGGCCTTGACGATCTCGCCGCTCCGACCCTCTCCCATTCTGCGGGAGTCCTTTTTCATGATCTTCCACGGACCACAGGCCCTGGGGAACAGACGACAAACCGATGGTCTATGTCGGAAACAAACGTGCCCTGCACGTCCGCCCCACCCTGTCCCACAAAGGGCGGGGGCCTATCCAGAAATGCAGGCCGAAGGCCTATTCCGCAATTAGGCTGAGATAAAATCGGGTTCGCCTCAATGAGATTCGTGCACGTCCTTCTCGCGATTTCGGCAGTAGTATCAAGTGCGATGGCCGCGGAGATAGACGCGAATGTCTTTGCTGCGATGCATTGGCGCTTGATTGGCCCGTTTCGTGCCGGGCGCGTGACGGCAGTGGCCGGCGTGCCAGGACAGCCAAATGTCTATTATTTCGGGACCCCGGGCGGAGGCATCTGGAAGAGTACCGACGCAGGACGTGTGTGGAAGCCGATCTTCGACCAGGCGCGCGTGGCGTCGATCGGAGCGCTGGTGCTGGCACCCTCCGATCCCAACATCATTCTTGCCGGCACCGGAGAGCAGACGCAAGGCCATGGCGTATACCGGTCGAGCGACGGCGGCGCAACGTGGGCGAATATCGGGTTGCGGGACCTGCGCTACATTCAGGCGATCGCGGTTGATCCGCACGATCCAAACATCGTTGTCGTAGCGGGCAATTCGCTGGGAGCGTCCGTGATCGCACGGCCCGTTCCCAAGCAGGCTTCGCTGCTCGAGCGCGGCATCTACAAGACGACCGATGGGGGGAAAAGCTGGAGCAAGGTACTGACGAAAGATGACAGCGCGGGCGTGGTCGACCTGTGCGCCGATCCGGGCAATCCGCAAACGCTTTACGCGTCCGTTTATTATCCGGCTTCGGGTACAGGAGACTCCGCGAAAGCAGCCAATTCGGAGATCTGGAAGTCTAGCGACGAGGGCTCCACTTGGAAGGCGGTGGCGAGCAAGGGTCTTCCGGACAAGGACCGCGGGCGTTTGGGAATCGTAGTCGCGCCAGGAAACGAAGGGCGGAGGATCTATGCGATCGTCAAGCAAGGTTTTTACCGCTCCGATGATGGCGGGGCAAGCTGGCAACGTTCCACTACCGATACGCGCGTGATCGGGAGTGAATATTTCAGCCGCATATTCGTCGATCCGCTAAATGCGGATGTGATCTATGCTGCACAGACTTCGCTCTATCGGTCGACCGATGGCGGACACACCTTCGAAGCGTTTCGCGGAGCGCCGGGCGGCGACGATTATCACGTTCTCTGGATGGATCCACAAAACTCAGCGCGCATGCTCCTCGGCGTGGATCAAGGAGCGGTCGTGAGCGTGGATGGCGGCGCAAGCTGGACGTCCTGGTATAACCAGCCGACCGGTCAGTTCTATCACGTTTCGACGGATCACTACTTTCCATACCGCGCTTACGCGGCGCAGCAGGACAGCGGCACAGCAGCTGTTGTGACCCGCAGCGATTACGGCCAGATCACAAGCCACGACTGGTACCCGGTAGGCGGCTTCGAATATTGCTTCATCGCGCCCGATCCCATCAATCCCGATCTCGTGTATAGCGGCGGATGGTACGGCAGCGTGGTTCGGTTCGACAAACGGACGGGACAATACGCAACGGTGTTTGAGAAAGGCGAAAAATACCGGGCGGCGGGCATGGCGCCGCTCGCCTGGGCTCCGCACGATCCGCACACGCTTTACCTCGGCACGCAATTCCTGCTAAAGACCAGCGACGCGGGCGCAAACTGGCAGGAGATTAGTCCCGACCTTACGGCCGCTAGCTCAGAGAAAGAGAGCGGTAAGAAGACGGACAAGAAGGCAGCCGAGGAGCCAGGGCAGGAGCGGCGAAAAGCGATCACGAGTTTATCGCTTTCCACGATAGATGGGGCGGAAATCTGGGTAGGCACGGGGACCGGGCTGGTACAACTGACGCGAGATGGCGGCGGTAGCTGGGTAAATGTCTCGCCCCCCGGGATGCAGGACACGCAGATTGTTGGTCTCGAAGCTTCGCATCATGATCCGGGTACGGCCTTCGTGGTGGGGAACACGCGAGACAAGCTGGTACCGGTGGTCGCACGGACGTATGACTTCGGCCGGACTTGGAAAACAATTGTCGCGGCTTTGCCCGCCGATGAAACTGTAAGGGTCGTCCGCGAAGATCCGGTGCGCAAAGGCCTGCTCTATGCGGGGACTCAAACGGGAGTTTTTGTCTCGTTCGACGACGGCGATAGGTGGCAATCGCTGCAACTGAATCTTCCGGCCGCCACGGTGACTGATCTTGACGTACACGACGGCGATTTGGTGGCATCGACCTTCGGGCGCGCACTTTGGATTTTGGACGATCTGACACCGCTGCGAGAAATGAATTTCACGGTGCTCTCCTCTGATGGGCACTTGTTCTCTCCCGAGACAGCTATGCGCGTGCGATGGGACACCAATCCCGATACACCGTATCCGCCGGAAACTCCGGCTGGCAAGAATCCGCCGAATGGGGCGATTCTCAATTATTTTCTGAAGGAGGGAAAAGCCGGCGAGATCACGATGACCATTTACGACGCGCAGGGTAAGCAGGTTCAGCACTTTTCGAGCACGCCGGAGAGGCGGGAGTTGCCGCCGCCCAATGTTCCGAGCTACTGGTTTGCTCCGCCGGAAGCATTGCCCAAGACAGCCGGTCTGAACCGTTTCGTATGGGATCTGCGTTACCCCGCTCCGCTTGCGCTGCCCTACGGATATTTTGGCGGCCTGCTCGAATATACCGAATACACGCTGCCGAGCGATGCGGTGCCGGGTGATACTCCCAAGTTGCAGCCACAGGGTCCGGTGGCTGTGCCGGGCGATTACACGGTTGAGCTTTCGGCCAATGGCAAAAGCTATCGCAAGGATGTGAAAGTCGAGCTTGATCCGCGGGTGAAGGTACCGCTTGCAGACTTGCAGCAGCAACTGGACTTGGAGCGCAAGATCGATCGCGGCATGGACGTGAGCTACAGGTCGTTTCATCAGACAGAGGAGTTACGAAAGGCTCTGGAGGAACGGGAGAAAGCTGGCAAAGCTAGCTGGGGTAAGAGTGTTACGAACGCGGTTGCCGCTTTTCGTAAGAAGCTGGACGGGATACAGAGCGGCGATCCAAAAGCACCGGGGTTCGGTCCGGTGAACCGCGAACTAGGACGGCTGGCAGCTTCGGCACAGAGCGCTGATGTGCGCCCTTCTGAAACGGCCAAAGCTGCCGTGGAGGAAAACTGCAGCGCGCTCGAGAAGGATCTGGCTAAGTGGCGGCAATTGAATTCGGAAGATCTGGGGCGGTTGAATGGGCTGCTCAAGACGGGGAGCGCTGGGCCGTTGCCGGCTAGCGCTGGGATTTCGGTTAGGGCTTGCGGCGCGGAAGAGGCTTCGAAGTAGGCGGCATACAGCGCGGTGGCGGGTTTCTGCCGAACGAACTCCAAGCGACCCGATGAGTCGGTGTGGGTAGCGACACATCGTGAACACTTTGTGCCGGGCACATCGACATAAGGATCCATCGCTTTCCGCGATCTTTGAGAAGATTCTCACCCTGGATCGGCTCCTGATTGACCATTGGCATCCAGAAATCGGGGTAGAAAACAGTAGAGTTCCGTGGAAGTCGCGCGGCGCGACATCTAGAATCGTGAAGGGCTGTTTGTTCAGCCGGACAGTACGGCCCACGACAGCCCGATCATCGTGAAATTGGCTGTGGCAATAGGCGTAGTTGAGCACGATATAGGCAGCGCTGTTGGGGCGATGCGCATCGGAGTCATGAAAGACGCGGCCCAGATACGGCCGAATGTTTAGGGCGGCAGGGAACCGAAGTAGGGCAGGAAGTTTACATTCACTCCAGTTGTGCGGGAACCTCGAGAGTTTCTGGAAGAAAGTGCGCCGGGCCCGACATTCACCCGCCTAAGCCGTCAAGGAGAAAGCAAGCACTTGTCAGAATCAACTGCAGCCCGGGAGTGAGCCGCCTGAGGTCGCCGGCCTCGCTGGTTATCACCGCCTGCCCGGCCCGCCGAGCACAAAGCACGACGTGAGCGTCCACTATATCGGCGGTGGCGGTTCGTGCCAACAAAAGGTCTACAGCCGCATCCGGTCCATCGAGTGCCATGAGATCGGTGCGAGCCTGGCGCATCAGGCGCGACAGGAGAGACTGCCTGACCGGGCTGCCAATCGCGTGGGCAAGGGCCGTCGCCGGGACTGTAATATGCTCGCCAAGCTCTTTCGCCGGCGCAAGCGGCGCAAGTACCCGGCGGTTTTTTGTCGATCTAGTGCGATCAGGCCACCGGCATCAAAGGTGATACCGTTCACGCAGCCGTCCTTCTCTTGGAATCTCTCGTCCGTGGTTGGCGCCGAGGAGCGCGTCGGCCGACGCGCGCTCTTTTTTCGTGAGCGAGCCACCCGTTTGCTGCATTGCATCCTCAAGCATTTCCCTCCACCCGGCCGCATCTTGAAGAGCAACATCAACGGCATGCTTCACGAACCCAGACACGCTGGCTGCCTCTCCGGCTTCTACCAGTGCGCGAATTTCGTCCACCTGGTCCCGCTGGAGAGTGATTGTGATCTTGGTGGTAGCCATACCAATGACCACATCAGCGAATCGTCTGATTCGTCGAGCGCGCTCCGGAACACGGCGCCGCCGCGTTTCTTAGAATAGGCCTAAAAAATTACGGCATTTTGGCGTGTCAATCGCCCCGGGCCGCTGTGAATCGCACGTGCCCCCGCCTTACTCCCTCTTCAAAACACCCTGGTTACAGAACTTTTTTGCGCCTTTTTCAATAGACGGCTCAAGATTAAAGGCCAGCATCCGATGAGTCATTTGAGCGAGGAACTCACACGCCGAACTTTCCGGCCGGAGTCAAACGCCTCAACGGAACTTAGGAGTTCATGTGAAGAAATTACTTTCAACTTTTGTCCTGGTGGCATTTGCCTGCTCGGCAACTCCGCCTAAACTCGCCAAAGAGCTTACAAACTCTACCGGCGAAGCCACAGTGCCCGTCATCGTGCAGTGGAAGCACGCTCCCGGGGCTGAACACGATAACAAAGTCGCGGCACTTGGAGGCACTACTAAAGTTCATCTGAACAGCGCGAAGGCCGGTCTTTACCATATCCCAGCATCCGCGCTCAAGACTCTGGCTAACGATCCGGAAGTGGCTTTTATCTCTCCCAACCGGCCGATAGCCGTGAAATTGGACAACACAGCCGCGGCTATCAACGCGAGTGCCGCCTGGAGCGGCGGTTTCACCGGTTCGGGGATTGCGGTGGCAGTGATCGATAGCGGCGTGAACGCTGATTCGAACCTGGGCGGGGGTAAGGCACTCCTTTATAGCTACGACTTCACGCAACCCGCTGCCGCCCAAGCCGCTGCTTTGGCCTTGGCTAACATATCGGGACCGCTTCCTGCCAACTCTCACGCTGTGCCCAGCATGCCTGCACCCGACCAGTTTGGCCACGGTCATCACGTGGCTGGCATCATCGCGTCGAATGGCCAGGCATCTTCGTGCAATAGCTGCAACCGGCAGTTCAAGGGTGTGGCGTACGGGGCCGGCATTGTCGATCTAAAGGTTCTGGACGCGAACGGTCAGGGCTCCGATAGCAACGTGATCCTCGCCATCGATGCTGCTATTGCGCTCAAGAACATATACAACATCCGGGTGATCAACCTTTCGGTAGGCCGCCCGGTTGTCGACAGCTACACTTCAGATCCACTCTGCCAGGCAGTAGAAGCCGCCTGGAAAGCAGGCATCGTTGTAGTGGCAGCGGCTGGCAACGATGGCCGCGATAATACGTTCGGCGAGCAAGGTTACGGCACCATTAACGCTCCCGGCAACGATCCCTACGTCATTACCGTCGGCGCCATGAAAACCGAGGGTACCTACACACGCACCGACGACCTTATCGCCAGCTACAGTTCGAAGGGTCCAACCACAGTTGATCACGTCGCAAAACCGGACCTTGTCGCCCCTGGCAATCTGGTTGTGTCATTGCTTGCTCAAAACAGCACTCTTGTCAACCAGAATCCAGGCAACGCTGTTACTCAGTCCTATTACGAACACATCAGTGGCCCGGCTGCCGGCCAGCTTTCCAAGAGCTACTTCATCCTGAGCGGAACCAGTATGGCTACTCCTGTCGTCAGTGCCGCTGCCGCAGACCTTCTACAGGCCAATCCGAGCCTGACGCCTGACCAGGTCAAGGCCATCCTGATGGAGACCGCCTACAAGACGTTTCCCCAATCCAGTTCGGTAACCGATCCAGTCGGTGGGCAAACCTTCACCGCCTACTACGACCTCTTCACGGTGGGCGCGGGCTACCTCGATCTGGGCGCCGCTATGGCCGCGGTAAACACGCCTCCTCCCGCCGGAACCGCCATGTCTCCGCTTGCCCAATACGACCCCACCTCCGGCAATGTTTCCCTGGCTTTCGATGCCTCCTCGATCTGGAGCAATCGCACCATGTGGGGCGCGCGAACGATGTGGGGTGCACAGTCGCTGTGGGGCGCATCGGTTCTCAATACCAATCAGGTGATCTGGGATTCCCGGACCATGTGGGGCGCCTCCGGCACGGCTGGTGCTGAGGCCATCTGGAGCAGCCGCACTATGTGGGGCGCCGGAAGCTCGAGCTCTCAATCCACCTCCGCCGAGCGCACCATGTGGGGCGCCAGCATCACGATGACGGGTGAAAAGTAACCCCGGATCTCAACCTCACTTCCGGCGATGGTCAAGCCCTGCAGCGATGCGGGGCTTTTTCCATTTCTGGCTCGCTGTGGCGTGGGCACTCTACTCGTGTCGGAGGGCGCGCATCGGATCGATTCTGGCCGCTCGGCCCGGGAAATAGCAGGCCATTAACCCCAGGATCAAGATCAGGAGAATAGCGGCAGCAGTTGCTAACGGTCAAACGCTGAAAACGCCAAAAAGGAAGCTCTTGATCCAGCGCGCGCCGATCATCGCGAGTGGCAGGCCCACAACAACACCGACTGAAATCAGAAGCGCCGAATCGCGCGAGACGAGCCAAATCACGTTTGATCGCTGCGCCCCAATTGCCATGCATATACCGATTTCGGTCACCCGTCCCGCTACCGAATAGGCGAGCGTTCCGTAGATGCCAATCGAGGCAAGAATGAGGGCGAGGGCTCCGAAAATGCTGCAAAGGCTGGTGATCATCTTTTCCTGTTTCAGCGACTGCTCAATCTGAAAATTCAAGCTGGTTACGTGCAGAACGGGTAATTTGCTGTTCGTCCGATCCAGCGCACGGCGCGCTTTGGCAGCAACTCCCTCGGGTGGGCCAGACGTGCGAAGCACCAGCTCGAAGCCGGAGGCCGGTCGCTGCCAAATAGAGAAAAAACCATCGGTTCGACCTTCTCACGCCGGTCGTGATATTTGGAATCCGAAACCACGCCAACGATCTCGAAACCAGGCTTTTTGAAGGGTGATCCCGAGCGAAATGCGACGGCCGATCGGGTTCTGGTTTGATGAATACTGGCGAGCAAAAGTCTGGTTGACCACAGCTACCGGAGTGGATGCCGACGTGTCACGGGCATCGATAGCTCTGCCAAGCAGCAGAGGGATGCCGAGGGTCTCAAAGAAGTGAGGACCGACCTCCAAAATCGGAGAGGTCCATCTTTTTTCCGGACCAGGGCTATAGCCTTCCATTGCAAACCTTGTATGATGACGTATTGCCGCTTTCGGGTGCGAAGCGGGCTATTGATGCCGAGATGGTACCGGGAAGCTGATCGATGCGTTCGCTGAGCTCCCGATAGAGCGGGAATAGTTGGTCCGGAGGATAGCCGGCCAAATCGGCATCAGTTCTGACGATCAGAATGTTTTCGCGCCGGAATCCGGCGTTCTGACGTTCCAGAGCGAGCAGACTGTAAACCAGCAATCCAGCGCCGAGCAACAGAATGACCGACAAAGCGACTTGCACGGCGATGAGCGCGTGCTGGCCTGTGAAGCGCAAATAGCCGAGGCTCGCCATTCGGGCGACATTGCCCGGCAGGGGATCCATGCGGCTGAACTTCATTGCCGGCAAAGTGCCAAAAAGGATGCCGCTCAGAAGCGAGATGACAACCATGAATGCAAGGACGGCTGGATCGGGCCTCACTTTACTAGCGGGCCAGAAATGCAAAAGGACTACGAGCAGGCGAACGCACCACCAGGCGAAAGCTGCGCCGGCCACACCGCCGAGCACCGAGAGCAAGAACGCTTTCTGTAAGCACCTAGCGAAGCAACCTAGCGCGGGAAGCGCCCAGAGCAAGCCGGGTCAGAAATTCCTCACGCCGCGCTGAAGCACGAGCGAGCAGGAGCGTGGCGACGTTGGCACAGGCAATCAACAGCACAAGCGCGACAACAGCCAGCAAGATATGAAGGGGCTTCGAATAGAGATAGCGAAGGCCGGAGATCCCCCCGCCTCCGGCCTTGAGCTCGACGCGAATATCCTTGATCTTCCGGCGAGTGGCTGGCGAGAGGTGCGAGCCAGCTTGCTCGGAATAAAACTGCCGCGGACGAAGATTGACCGAGGCTTGCGCAGTTTCAAGGCTAACGGCCGGTTTCAGACGGCCCATGAAATTGAGCCAATACAGATCGCGCGCCGTCAACCACATGGCGCGGTTGTTCGACCAAGCCTCGCGTTGCAGAACTTGCGGTTGGGTCGAAAGCGGTAGCCAGAAGTCGGGAGATCTTTCGATGCGCTCGCCAAAGAAACTGCTATTCGCGACACCGACAATAGTGAAGGGAACGTCGTTTAAGACTACCGATTGATCTAAGACGGAGCGACTAAGGTTGAAACGATCGCGCCAGAAGGGATAGCTGATGATGGCCACGCGGGCAGCGGAAAGATTATCGTCAGAGCGTTTGAATACGCGGCCAATAGCTGCGCTTACGCCAAGCGTGTCGAAGTAGTTGCCTGAGACGAGATGAGCGGTCGCACCTTCCTGCTGGCCTGCTTCGGACGATCCGGAGACATGCAGGACGACGCGGTCAGTGTCCTGACGGAAAGCGCAGAGGCTTATGAACGAGTCATTGTGCGACTGAAGGTATTGAAAAGAAGGATAGGAAACTCGCCGCTGGAAAGATCCTCGCCGCTAGACACGCCGGTCGAGATGTCGTCGTTGAAAAGAACCAGATGGCCTGGATCGCGCACGGGTAGAGACCGGAGCATCACCGTGTCGATCAGCGTGAAAATAGCGGTATTCGCACCGACACCGAGCGCAAGAGAAAGCACGGCAACCGCCGCCAGAACAGGAGCTTTACCGAGCTGGCGAACGCCGTAGCGAAGGTCGTACCAGGTGGTCTCAAGCCAGCCGCTGTGCTCGAGTCTCGCATACGATCCTGTGTCAACATGCTGTTTTGTTGAGCGAACCACTCTAAAATACTGCTAACGCTATTTCTTTTCCGTCACATCGGGCGGCGGCGGCAGATTCCGATCCTTCAGCCACTCTACGCTGATGTTCTGGTTTGTCTTGACGTGAGGGAGATCATCAAGATCCGGCATAAAAATTTGCAGGCCCGCCTGCGGCGTCATGCGCGTATAGCCATACACCAGTTGTGCCTGGTAATTCGCGAGATCGAGATCAAACCAGGCGTCATTAGAGATGTCGATCATAATCAAATCCACATGGTGCATGGTCAGCTTTCCAAAATCGATGCTGCCATCGCGCAGCCGTAGAAAATTACGCCACTGCTCAACGCGAGTAACGTCGTTCTTCGCGTTCCCATACACTTCTTCCAGATCGGGGCTCACAATCCGGACCGCCGTTAAATTACCTCTGATATGGGGAGGCGGCAATAGCGTCTGTGTATCCAGCAGAATATCGTTGCCGGACACCTGAAGACCGGCAATGCCCTGCGGATGGAAAAGGTCCGCCAGCTTGAGGTGAAAATCGCGCAACAGCCCTTTCACGGGTATCTTCAAAACATCCAGTTTTGTCACGTGAATCTGAATTTTGTTGTCTGGCACTATGGCCAGAGTGCCCGTCATCTCGATTGGCAGCGGAATGATCTTGTGTACGGTTCCTTTCAGCTTGATCTGGTTCCCATCGCCCGAAAGCGTTATGTTTTTCAGCGGAGAATTTCCCAAGCTGCTTGCGTTCAAGAACTTGTTGAGATCGCCAATGTTCACCCGCAAGACGCCCGTCTTAATATCGATGAAAAAGGAATTGGGCTCATCGAAAGAAGGGTTCACATTGCGATGAGTCCGCGTAAGGCTTCCGTTCAGCCAGCGCACGTACACACGAAAGTCCGGACCCTTTCGCAGCAGCAGATTGTGCGCATATACGTTTGTCGGCAAGGTGTCTGATGATGCGCTTGCACCGCCCGACATTTGTTGCGTGCCGGCCACACCTGCTCCCGCTGCCGCAGCGGTCTTCGTTGCCTGAGATTGCGTCGAATGATTCCTCGATCCGATATACCAAGCTGCCGTAATAAGCAACCCGACCAAGACAACAATGAGAACAGCAAGGCGGCCACGCATTCAAAACCATGGTAGGCGAGGCATCCGTCCGATACCCTGCAATGGGAGTCCCGCGTGAAAATCACGAACCTTGAGACGATCCGCCTGGCAGAGTTTCCTCAACTTCTGTGGCTGCAAGTCGGTACAGACCAGGGCATCTCCGGACTGGGTGAGACCTTCTTCAATTCGAGCGCTGTCGAAGCCTATCTGCACGACGATCTGGCGCAGCAATTACTCGGCCGTGACCCCCTCTCGATCGACGCCATCGCGCGCGATCTTGTCCAGTATCTCGGTTTCCGCTCCACCGGTATCGAATCGCGAGCCGCTTCCGCCGTGGATATTGCTCTGTGGGACTTGTTTGGCAAGACAGTAGGCAAGCCATTGGTGCAAATGCTCGGCGGCTGGACGCGAGACCGCGTGCGTACCTATAACACCTGCGCCGGCGACCGCTACATGCGTAAAGCCGAAACGCAGTCTTCGCGCAACTGGGGAATTTCGCAGAAGACGAGTCAAACATCCGTCAATGGCTTCGACGATCTCAACGATTTTCTGACCCGGGCTGACGATCTTGCCGAATCGCTTCTCGCGGAAGGCATCACCGCCATGAAGATCTGGCCATTCGATTCCGCGGCCGAAAAGACGCACGGCCAGTACATTTCCGCCGAGGACCTGAAAACAGCCCTCGAACCGTTCGAGAAAATCAGAAAACGCGTGGGCGACCGGATCGACATCATGGTCGAGTTCCACTCTTTATGGCAACTCCTGCCCGCCATCACGATAGCTAAGGCTCTCGCGCCGTTCCAAACGTTCTGGCACGAAGATCCCATCAAAATGGACAGCCTCGGCTCCCTCAAGCGCTACGCCGATGCCTCACCAGCGCCCGTCTGCGCTTCAGAGACGCTCGGCAGCCGGTGGGCTTTTCGCGATCTGCTCGAGACGGGAGCGGCCGGCGTCGTCATGCTCGACATCGCCTGGTGCGGCGGCCTCTCCGAAGCCCGTAAAATCGCGGCCATGGCTGAAGCCTGGCACCTACTGGTCGCGCCTCACGATTGCACCGGGCCCGTTGTCTTTGCCGCCTCCACTCATCTTTCCCTGAACGCCCCGAACGCTTTAGTGCAAGAGTCTGTCAGGGCATTCTACAAGGGTTGGTATCCGCAAGTCGTCTCGGGAGTGCCGCCCGTTGAGAACGGATTTGTGAGGGTCGCGGGCACGCCCGGGCACGGTTGCCAGTTGCTGGAAGACCTGGAGAAGCGCTTTACCGTCGCAAAGCGGACCACTCAAGAGTAAAATTGAGAGAATTCAGTCCCGGCGATGGCCGTTATCAATAGAGGATGATGCTGCGGAAGAAAAGTGTGTTGCCAAGCGCCTCATTCTGGGAGTCTGCCCGGATTGCGGTCGAATCGCTCGGCAAGAACAAGCTGCGCAGCTTTCTGACGCTGCTTGGGATCATTCTGGCCACGAGCACCTTGATAGCCGTAACCTCGTTCGTAAATGGGATGAATCTGTACATCGCCACCAAGCTTTCCGATATGGGTTCCAGCGGTTTTCGTGTCATGCGAATTGTCTTTATTGGCAATTTTGATCCCAAGAAATATCTCGAAATGCAGCGCCGTAATCCGCAGATCCAGCCGCAGGAGTACGAATTCATAAGGGCAAATTCCCACCTTCTAAGCGATGTGGGGCTCGAGACCTTCAAGAGCGTGACGGTCGCTTACCAGGGCCAGACCATGCAGTCGACCGACTTGCAGGGCATCACGGCAAATATTCCCTCGCTCAGCGACATAGATGTTGCGATCGGCCGCGAAATCTCCGAGTCGGAGGTACGCCGGCACGCGCCGGTCACATTCATCGGCAATGACGTCGCCGAGAAATTCTTCACTGGCGTAGACCCAGTTGGCAAGACTATCAAAATCGATGGCGTTCCCTATCAGATAGTCGGGGTGGCGAAGTCGAAAGGCAGCGTCTTCGGGCAGTCGCAGGACAAGTTCGTTATGATCCCGGTCTACTCATATTTCAAGACCTACGGCAACGGGATCCATGACGACGTCGCCATTTTTGGCAAATCCCTCGATCCCGACCACACCAGCGAGGCTGAAGACGAGGTCCGCATGCTGCTCCGCGCTTACCGGCATACCCGGCCCGGCGAAGACGATACCTTCAGTATTTTCGGGTCGGACACGCTTTCGAATGCCTGGACTAATCTCACCGGGGCCATCACCGCGATGGCGTTCGGCGTCGTTTCTGTTTTTCTGGTGGTCGGGGGAATTGTCATTATGAACATCATGCTGGCGGTAGTGACCGAGCGCACCCACGAAATTGGGATTCGCAAGGCGGTTGGCGCGCGCCGCCAGGACATCCTCAACCAATTCCTGGTTGAATCCTCCGTGCTCTCTGCGATCGGCGGATTGATCGGCGTTGTCGCGGCCTACCTCCTGACCGTCATCGTCAACAACACCACGCCCTTGCCCATGTCGATGCCGCTCATCTCCGTCATCGTAGGCGTCGGGTTGTCGGCGGCCGTCGGTCTGTTCTTTGGAATCTACCCCGCTCGACAGGCTTCCCGGCTGGATCCGATTGTAGCTCTGCATCAGGAATGACAACATGAAGCTCTTCAGTGCCTTTCGCAACAACACCATGCTTGCGCTCGATACGATTCGCGCTCATAAACTGCGGAGCTTGTTAACCATGCTGGGCGTAATCATTGGCACCGGTACCATCATCGCTGTCGGCTCCCTTCTCACTGGCTTCGATGGCGCCGTCACAAACGTCTTCAAAAGCTTTGGGCCGAACGCCATAATCGTTTCGCGCGAGCCGGCGTTTCGCACGTCGGACTTAACTCCAGAGGAGCGCGCGCGCAAGCAATTGAACTACGAAAATGTCGAGGCGGTTCGCAAGGAGTGTACTGCATGCGAGCGCGTATCAGCCATGGCTTGGCCCAATCACAACCCGATTGTGACGAAGTACAAAGGTAACGCCATTTATCAGACTCAGCTGCGGGGAGTGGAAGAGTCGTTTGCTCAAACCGGTCAGATCGATATGGAACAGGGCCGTTTTTTCACAGATTATGAGGCTCGCCATCACGCGCCGGTGGCAGCCATCGGAGCCGATGTCAAAAAAGGCCTCTTCGGCATGGAGAACCCGGTCGGCAAATTGATCACGGTCGACGGAAAGCAATTCGAGGTAATCGGGGCCATGCGCCGCCCCACTGCGAGTTTTTTCGACAGCTCAGATAACCGCGTTTTCGTGCCTTTTCTCTCGTTCAAGAAGATGTATCCGAATGCGCAGGATATAGCGATTAGTGTCACCGCTATCGATGGCATGCTGCCGGTTGCGCTCGATCAAATCCGTACGATCCTGCGGATTCAAAGGCACGTTCGCCCGAATAAGCCCGATACTTTCGCGATACAAACTGCTGAACAGATGGTCGAGCAGTTCCGCCAGATTACTTCCATGACCTTCCTGGTGATGATTGTCTTAAGCTCCATCGGACTGCTGGTTGGCGGCATTGGAGTTATGAACATCATGCTGGTCTCCGTGACCGAGCGCACGCGCGAAATCGGTATTCGCAAAGCCGTCGGCGCCAGGCGTCAGGACATCACCGTCCAGTTCCTGCTCGAGGCGTCCGTCTTGACGGGCCTGGGAGGCATTATGGGACTCGCGCTCGGCTGGCTCATTGCCAGCGCCAGCAAACTCGTCTTTACTTCGTTGCCCATCACCGTGCCCGCCTGGGCGGCAATCTCGGGAATTGTAGTGTCGGTCGGAGTGGGGCTTTTCTTCGGTATCTGGCCGGCCAACAAAGCCGCTAAGCTAGATCCGGTGCAAGCCTTACGTTACGAATAGCTTGGACCGTCGATCAGCGGACGGGATCGCTAGCTGGATGCGCGTCCAACCGTTTGAAGTGCTTGCGAAGCTTCCTGGTCCTCTGGAGCCGGATCGCGGCCGAGTACAACGGGAAGGCAACGAAGGTGCCCATAAATTCGGCCAGCCGAAGCAGCCGGCCGGTTAGAATGCGGCACACGGTGATCGGTACCGTTGCCGGTCTCAATTGGCGATTAGCGGTCGCCGCTCGGCACAGGAACGTTTACTAAACGATTACAGATTCTCGATTACTAAAACAACCTTTCGGATCACACTCGACATAGTGGCTCACATACCTAGCCAGGAAAGCGGGAAAGCATATGTCTCTTGTAACTGGATTTGTCGTGTACGACATACTATTCTGGTCCTTCGTCGCCATATTGGCCCTCATCGCCAAACGAGATCACTTCGCCGAACACCTCTGAAGCCGGTACGCTGTTTGCGCCCCGACACGACTGAAGCAATCCGCAGATGCAAATCGTAAAGACCGGCAGCAAAAACTATCGGTGCTGAGAAGGTTGCCTATAGAGCGGATCCTCATGTTCGCCGCGTCGAGCATCTTTGTAATGGCGACATTTCGATCGGGATGGAACCGCTCAGAAACCGACTTTCCGAATTACTACACCGCAGCACGACTTTTGGTGAAGGGCGCGCCGATACGCAACTACTACGACTGGCCTTGGTTCCAAAAGCAAATAAATTACGCGGGTATCGAAAATCAGCTAGGCGGGTATATTCCCCAAACACCGTTGACAATGCTACCGATGCTGCCGGTAGCAGGGTTCAGGCCGCAAATCGCGAAGCGTATCTGGCTATTACTAAATCTCGGATTCCTTGCCGGGAGCCTTTGAATGTTATCCCGTGTCACGCGATTTAGTATTGCTCAGATCTCACTACTTGCGTTCGCAGGATATGGGACACTTCACGCAAATTTCCTATTAGGCCAGTATTACGTCTTTCTCTTGTTCCTGCTGGTACTGGCCTTCTGGTCTCTATCAGAAAAGAGAGAATTTGCGAGTGGGTTTCTCTGCGGAACGGCATTCGCGTTGAAGCTGTACGGCGCCCCATTCGCGTTGTACTTCGCGGCGAAGCAGCGTTGGAAACCACTGGCCGGCATGATCGCAGGATCGGCAATCCTGATAGCAGTCTCTATCGGGATCTTCGGCTGGAGGGATAACCTCTACTTCGCAAGTCAGATTCTTCCGCGTGCCTTGCAAGGGGAGACGCTCGATCCGTACAACAGCGGCAATGGAACGATTTCCACACTGTTGCGCCGAACCTTCGTGAGGGAGCCTGAGCTGAATCCGCATGCGCTTTGGAACGCGCCCTGGATGTTCTTCTTTCTGCAGCCCTTGGTAGTTGCCTTGATTCTGGTGTTTCCCCTGCTACTCGTGGCGCGATCAAGGGACGATAAACATGCCTTCGCCTGGTTTTTCCTGGCAATGGTCTTGGCTTCTCCGAATACCGCATCCTACACTTTCATTATTCTTCTTGTGCCAGTAACACTGTTGTTGGAAGAAGCTGATGCAATCGAACGAATTATCCTGATCAGCTGCTACAGTCTGCTCAGTTTACCGATCGGCCCTGTTTGGAGCCGGTTCTTTCCGAAAGTGTTCCTGCTCTCGCTAATGTTCATCCTGACCGGTAAGAGATATTGGCACATACTAAGAGCTAGGGAGAGTCTGATCGTGCTAGCGCTCGCAATGACGATCGCCGTCCCGTTCGGTTGGTGGCGTTTCGATATCTATCTGCGCGAGCCGCCGGAGCGATGGGAGCGGATCGCACTGCGGCGTGGGGCAATCTATTCCTCGTCGCCTGCTGTTTTACGATCGGGCATCGTTTATGAATCGATCGGGAAAGCGCATTACGTACTGCGTTGGTTTCATGAGGACCGCGACGAAGAATTTACGTTTGCAGGCGATGCATTTCATCCGATAGCCCGTTCGCCTGACGGTCCCATTCAATTCGAGTTGGTGGCGCGCGGCTTATCGACGACCATACTATTCGATGTGCTCACGAGGAAGTTGATTCGAGCATCGCCGGCCTTCGATGCCTCGGCGAGTCCTTCAAGTGTTTCTCCGGACAGAAAGTGGAGTGTCTTTGTTGCATCCGCCGGGCAATCTCAACAGATCTGGCTGCGGAGGACGGCTGGCGGGCAGCCGACACGGCTGACTGGCGGAAGTTGCAACAGTTTTTCGCCTACTTGGGCAGTTGACTCGGAAGCTGTACTGTTTGCTAGCGATTGCGGTCGGGGAATTGGTTTGCCGGCGCTCTATCGTGCCCGGCTAGACCAAGTTAAATACCTTAGATAGGTGCGGAACTGTAGTTGGCGCACGTTTAGCAAAATGCGCCACGATCCCTACCTTGATGCGCGTTCAAGCGGGTTATGTCAATTCTGCGGGACAGGAGCTTCGCTCGCCTGGGCGGGAGCTTGGCCCGGCGGAGTTTCTGGGTGTCCGAGTTCGGCGAAAATATTAGCCAGATAGCCTTGCGTCTCCAGAGGATACTGGGACGGTTCCAACTGATCGGCTCGGGCCGCTCCGGCGTTATAGGCGACTAAAGCAAGCCGCAGATCGCCATTATATTTCTTGAGAAGCTGTTTCAAGAAGGCGGCGCCGGCTTGTACGTTCTGTTCCGGGTCGAATGGATCGATCACGTGAAATTGGCTGGCGGTCGCAGGCATCAATTGCATGAGCCCCTGCGCTCCTTTGACCGAAACGGCACATGGCTTGAAACCGGACTCCTGCCGCATCACAGCACGCACCAGCTCTGGCTTTAACGACTCTTTCTTGGCCGAAGCCGCAATGAGAGACTCCACGTCCTCCGATTCAAGGGCGGGGCAGTCGTTATCGGGCAACGGTGTCATGGGAGTCAAGAACTCGAAATCGGAATTGGTTTCTTCGACCTTTACGCCGATCTGCTGACGTAAAGACTCGCGCTGTTTATTCAAAGACTCGCGCTGCATCTCGAAGGCGCTCAACTTTACTGGGACGGCACTCTTCGGATCTGGAGGACTGGCGGCTGCAAGTAGAGCCGCCGAGGCAAAGGCGAGTAGCAGGAGATGAGGTTTCACGGGCTCCTTAGTCTAGTCGGTTTCCTGGTGCTAATATCTCAAGCGGTTAGGCCGCGATTGACTCAACTTTCGCGCCGCGGAATGATTCTTCCATCTCTTTAAATGAGGGGCGCACGGCGGCCGGTATGGAACGACGGGAAAACTCGACAGCCAGGATAGGCGCGGCGCCGCGGAAGAATGCGATCAAGCCGGTCCGCAAAGAATGGTAGTACTCGGATTCAGAATCGTTTGATTTGGTGATGCTGGCCGCCAGGGGCGATAGGAATCCGTAACACAGCAGAATGCCCAGGAACGTGCCGACCAGTGCCGCAGCCACCCTCTTCCCAATCTCTTCGGGCGGTCCGCCGAGCGAACCCATCGTGATCACCACCCCGAGCACGGCAGCGACAATACCCAATCCTGGAAGCGCATCAGCCACTGTTGTCAGGGCATTGACAGGGATGTTGACCTCGCGATGATGGACTTCGAGGTCCAACTCGATCATTTGATCCAGATCATAATGTGAGACTGTTCCGCTCATCCCGGTGCGTACCGTATCGCAGATGAAGTGGAGCACGTGATGGTCCTTGAGAACTTCCGGGTATGTTTTAAACAACTCACTGTTTTCAGGCTCTTCGATATCCGTCTCGAGAGCGGAAATACCGCCCTTTCTTCCTTTCTTGAAAAGGTCGTTCAACATTCGAAGAGTTTTTAGGTAGCGATCTTTGTTGTACTTGTTCGAGGAAAGCACGCCAAGTATTGCCTTAAAGATGTTTATGATCACCGGCAGCGGGTTGGCGATCAATAAAGTGCCAATTGCAGCTCCTCCGATGATGATCAGCTCGGCGGGCTGCACCAGAACGCTCAAATTTCCGTGTTCCATAAGATAGCCGCCCAAGATAGCGCCGATTACGGCCAGTATGCCAACGATAGAAATCATTTCCGGTTATTCCCTCAAAACTTCCATCGGCCGCCCGGGCTCACAACTTTACATTCAACGATGTGATTTCTGTAAATCGTTTTGCTATAAAGACATTCCCATTCTGCCGATATAAGTGCAGAGGGCATTTTGAGCTTCAACGATCCATATCTGGCCTACGTCGAAGGCAGCGTATTTAGCGGAAATCCTATTGGGATGGTGATTGCCCTATACGAGGGCGCGGCGGACGCCATTCGGCAGGCAAGAGATTGCCTCGAATCCGGCGATATTTGGGGCCGTTCGAAAGCGATTAACAAGGGGATCAAGATTTTGACCGAGCTCCTGGTTTCGCTGGATCATGACGCGGGTGGCGAAATCAGTGCGAATCTCAAGCGGATTTACAGCTACCTTCAGTGCCGGCTGCTAGAGGCGCATGCACAAAAGGCCGAGGCGCCTTTAAACGAGGCGGAAGGGCTGTTGAACACCATGCTTGAAGGATGGCGCGCGGCAGCAGGGAAGGTGCAAGCTGAAACATATCAGGCCAGAACAGGACTGACGACGAGCTACCTTCAAGGATCCATGACGGAGGAGGAGACAGCCTCTGGTTACAGCTTATTTAATGGCGAAACAGCTGAACTCGCCGGTTGTGTTTCGGAGGTCTTTTGAGCAGATGCCCTTGCCATCGAGCGCTCGATTACTTTAGCGAGTCCGAGACCGCCACTCGTTGAAAGCGCATTGGCTAGCTGCGATTCGGCCATGTCCATCGCGGAATCATCACCGGTATTTTCACCGCTGCCCAGCCACCCATCGGAACCCACCTCGCGCGCGGACCTCAGCATCTCGCCCACCAGCAAAGCCTCGAACTGCTGGGCGGCCGTATGCAGTCTATCCGCGGTTTGGGTACTCTGACCCGCAGAGTGGCCAGCGAGTAGTGAAGTGTTGAGAGTTACCGGCATAGAAATTCCTCAGATCACCTCAAGCTCGGCGTCTAACGCGCCGGCCGCGCGCAGACTCTCGAGAATCGCAATGACGTCGCGCGTGGTAGACCCGATCGCAGCCAGGGACCTCACGAGTTCCTCAACGGTGGCGCCTTCCCTCAAGAGCACGCTGCGAGGCTTTTCATCTTTAGCCCCGACAGTTACCTCCGGCACGACTGAGCCAGGACTCGACGAGAAGGGGCCAGTAGGGACCGGAACCAGTTGAGTCTGAATCTGGACCGTTAAGTTTCCGTGCATAATGGCCACCGGTGCGATGCGAACTCCACTTCCGAGAATTACGGTTCCGGTTCGCTCGTTGATGACTACTTTCGCAATCCGGTCCGGTTCGACCGTAAGACGTTCCAGCTCGGCAATAAATTCCGTGGGGCGGTTGGTGTAAGCCTGGGGCAGGTTGATTGTGACCAGGCTGGAGTTGTCAGCGTGGGCGACTCCGCCGCTCGAACTAAAGCGGCGGTTGACGGCTGCTGAAATCCTGGCGGAGGTCGTGAAATCCGCCTCTTTCAGCTGTAGCTTGACTACATTCCCTAAGGGGACCGAAGGCGCAAGGCGCTCAATCGCAACGCCGTTCGGGATGCGGGCGACGGTAGGATGATTGACTGTCTGCGAATTAGCCTGTGACCTGCCCGCGATGAAACCGCCAGTGATCACGGGGCCCTGCACGGTTGCGTAGACCTGACCGTTAACGGCCCTCAGAGTCGTCAATACCAGCAGCCCGCCCTGGAGATTGGTCGCGTCTCCCATCGCCGCTAGCGTGGCGTCCACGTTTGTACCTGGCTGCGCAAAGGCAGGCAATGTAGCCGTGACCATCACGGCAGCGGTGTTCTTGACTGTGATGAGAGTGGGTGACACGCTCACGCCCATGCGCAGCAGCAGATTGGTAAGGCTCTGGGCCGAAAAGAGTGTCTGCTGGCGGTCCCCGGTGCCGTTCAGCCCTACAACGAGACCGTAGCCCACGAGCTGATTGGTGCGTACGCCTTCGATTGTTACGAGATCTTTGAGACGAACATTTTCTGAAACAGCCAGAGGCGGCGGCGGGGCATTAATGTCGTCTGCCGCTTGCGAGAGCGCCATGCCGACAAGCAGAAAAACTGCAAAAAGACGTATAAGTGGCATCAGAATGGAAGAAGTCCCAGCAGGATGCGGTACAGAATGTTGGGCCGGTGAATTGCGTCGTTCACAACTCCGCGGCCGTTAATTTTCAGCTCGAGCTGGGCGATATTTCCCGACTGCACGGTATTGGCGTTGGAGAGGTCCGCTGGGCGCACGACACCCCTGACCGTAATGACCTGGTTTTCTGAGTTGACGAGAGTGGTCTTCGAGCCTTCGATGACCAGATAGCCGTTCGGCAGCACAGCTATCACGCGCGCGCCCAGCGTGGCAGTGAGTACGGACGTCCGCGACGTAGTGCCATCACCCGTCAGCGCCTGATTGGAATTCATGTTCAGGAGGTTGGCGAAACGTCCGGCCGCCGAGAGCGTACCACCTGCTGCCGTAATGGCTGCATTCGCGTTCGCCGCGCGGGAGGTTTTCGTTTCGCCGGTCGCAACGGCGGATGCCTGCTCGCTTACAACTATCGTGAGAATGTCGTCGACGTAGCGGGCTCGGAAATCGGATGCCATGTCACTCAGCGTCGCCGGCGGGGACCACAAAGAGCCGGGGCTTTCAGAAGGCGCGGAGGCCGCCCGGCGCTCGGCGGCTTCAACGTATTGGTCGAGCGCCGAGACCTGGGGCGGCGGCGGCTGCTTTTTCGGCTTTTCTGCCTGCAGTAGGCCCACCTGCAAAAACCAGAGCAATAGACAAACGCGGCGCTTCATGATTTTTTTGTCTCCACGGCCAGCCCGAATTGGCCGCCTGGCACAACCACCACGAGTCCCTTGTCTTCAATGCGAGCGTGAAACGATCGGCCGCTCCTCGGATTACGTACGGAAATCACCTGGCCTTTGCGGCCATCGGCTTCGGCCACGCCTTGTACCTCGATCCGAGCGGCACCGGTTTGCACAATCGCGCTTACCAGATCACCCCGGTTTACCTCTCGCGGGGCTTCAAGCATGTCTTCAGTAAGAGCAGTTCCTGCCGTGACAGGACGGCGAAGCAGCAGTCCTTCCGCCTGGGCAGGATCAATCAGATATCTTTCGCGGCGGACTGGCCCTTGATAGTTCTCGAGTTTGATTTGCTCTTTCTGGAGGGAATCGCCCGGGTGAAGATCGGCAGCGGCTACTACGTGCGGCTCTTTGACTGTAACGATCACGCGAGCCCAAATCTGAAGCTTGCGGGTCTCCGCGTAACGAACATAACCGCGCCATACTGAGGCCTTATCGGATCCCATGCTCAGTCCGGAGAGCGGAAATTCCATCTCTCCTTTGGGCGCCGGCAGCAGACTGCTCTCGACGATTTCGATCGAGGGGTTTCTGTTAACCAGCGATTTAACCATCGCGGCCTGCATCTGTTTCCTATCCGGAACGGCTAATGCCCAAGCGAAGCAGACGTCCCCCGGGATCTCAGTTTCTGCCGGCAGATGATTCGTCAACGCGATACGCTTCAGATCAGCTACCCGGAAGACGCGTTGCTGCCCGGGGAGCGGAGAGAGTCCGATATGCACCTCCGGAGCGATCTCCGAGAGAGCGGGAACCGCGGCGGCTAAGTCGTGGCCGTATATCCAGTCGGAGGTGATGAAGTGACACGCGACCGGCTGAATGATGGCAAGCAGAATAGCCAGCATTATTGGGTGACTTGGTTGACCTGCTGATACATTTCGTCAGCCGCTTTGACGACCTTCGAATTGGCTTCGTAAGCGCGCTGGCTTTGGATGAGGTTTACGAATTCTCCCACGACATCCACGTTCGACTGTTCGGTGTATCCCTGCATCAAGGTACCCAGTCCTTCGGTTCCGCCCGGAGCCGAGACCTGCGCATCGCCCGAGGCGTCGGTTGGGGTGTAGAGAGTGTTTCCAATAGCGTTCAGTCCACCCGGATTCTGGAAACTGGCAAGCGTAATCTGACCGGCCTTCTGGGCGGCGGTCTGGTTTGCGACGGTGAAGCTCACCGTGCCGTCTTGCGCAACCGTGATGCTTTGGGCGTTTGCTGGAATCGTAATCTGCGGTTCGAGCGGATTACCGTTCGCGTCCACCACGTTGCCGTTGCGGTCGAGTTGAAAGGAACCCGATCTGGTGTAGGCCAGCTCTCCCGATGTTTGCCGTATCTGGAAAAATCCCTTACCCTGAATCACCAGGTCGAGGGGATTGTTGGTTTGCGCGAATGCTCCCTGGGTAAAGATAATCTCGTTCGAAGCAGCGCGCGTTCCGAGGCCGAGTTGCAGGCCGGCAGGAATCGTGGTCTGCTGGCCGGCGGCAGCGCCAGGCTGAATCATGTTCTGGTAAATCAAGTCTTCAAACTGAGCACGCCGCATTTTGTAACCCGCGGTGTTGGCGTTCGCCAGATTGTTTGCAATATTATCGACGTTCAACTGCTGCGCCGTCATACCACTGGCAGCGCTATAGAGTGCTCGTATCATTTGATCCTGTTCCTGTCCTCATTGAGTTTCTTAAGATCCTACCCGGGCGACCTGTTCGATCGCCTGACGGTTCATGTCGGTTCCGATCTTGATCGCATGCTGCAGCATTTCGAAGTGACGCATCAGCGAAATCATGCGAGCTGCTGATTCTGCCGGCGCGGCATTCGAAGATTCCGTTTTGCCTTGAAAGACCTGAGCCGTAGCAGGGCTGACGGGATTGGCTTGAGTGTCTGGGTTCTGAAAGTAAGCGCCGGCGCTTCGCGATAGCTGCGCGGGGTCCTTAAAGTTCGCCAGTTCGAGCTGGCCGATCGGACTTCCGTCTTGCGCCACCTGGCCATCAGCGCCCACCTGCAAAGGACTCGCCGATTGCGTCTGGAGAGTTTGCCCGCCGGTAAGCCGGACTGGGTATCCTTCCGTACTGACCAACGTGCCTTGCGGGGAGAAATGGAAATTGCCGCTGCGCGTGTAGAGGGTGCCGTTCGGGCCATTCACCGCAAAGAAGCCGGTACCGGACAGTGCGAAGTCGGTTGCGCCGCCGGTGCTGAGTAGAGTGCCTTGCGCGAAATCGGTCCATTGCTTCTGGACCAGCGGCGACTCGCCTACACTCGGGTTAAATTGATCGTTTGCTTCCGGCGCCAGATACGTGCTGTAAAACTCGCGATCCGTCTTAAAGCCGGTAGTGCTTGCATTCGCGAGATTATTGGCCAGCATGTCGAATGAATCCATGCGTGCCTGCAGTCCGCCGGCGGCCGCTGCTGTAAGTGGGTCCATGCTGCCTCCCTCTGATGCAAACGGGTGGCCATCACAGGAATCCCTCTAATCCCGCGTTTTTGCTGCGATATGGAAGTGTAGTGGACAAAGCGCGGCGAGTAGCGCGTCGAGATTCTGTCATTCCGCGTCCCCGCCGATCAGTTTCTTGACATCGGTAAAGACTACTAAGGCGTAGAAATGCACGCCAGAGGGCTTTCGCACTCTTGGCCCTTTCCGTGCAAGAGTTGCCTGCGTGACGGCATCGCAACTTACGCTCAGCGCCCCTCAATCGTTCTCAGCGTCGCCGGTTCCGTTTCGCAGCAACAAGAACGATCCGGCTGCGGGCCTATCAAACTTCAGCAAGCAGCTGCGCGATCAGTTGGCCGGCCACGAAGCTGCTGAGCCGGTCCACACGCATCCGGAGCGAACGGCCGCCGAAGCCGGCAAGCCGATGCCTGACAAGCCCACAACCGGCAAGCCCGCTGCGGTCAAACAAGAAACGAGCGGCAACAAAGAGCGTAAAATCTCTCAACAAAATCCGGTGGAATCTGGCAATGAGACCGATACGGCTCAGCTGTCTTCGGGCGCTCAACAGCTCGCTTCAAATCTCTCGAGCAGTGATGGGCAAGGCGGTGGCCAACCGGAAAAGCCCGAACAACCCGTGACAGCAAAGGTTCAGGGAAACAGCCGGGTTGGACCTTCCAATACAGCAGACACCGGCGGCGCGGGTGGCGGCGATCTTGCTCTCGCGATGCGGATTAGTTCCGGCGAAAGCGAAGACGCCAATTCGGGAGGCCAACCGAGTACAACTGAAGCGGCAGGCGCGGCAATTGCCCCGACAGCTTTGTCCAGCCGGGCACAACTGACTCCTCCACCCGAAGCGGCGCAGCAGAGGCATCAGCCGGAAGCTCCACCGCCGATCGAAACAGCGGCGGTCGCAAAGGACGCCGGCCTCCCCAATTCCGCCAAGTCCGCCGCATCCGAAGAGATCGGCAAAGCTCCAGCTGCCGGCTTTGAGGCCGAATTAAATAAAGTTCTAGCGGAGCCGGTGCGGGCTGCGCATGTGCAGATTGCGGGCTCAGAGAATCAGCGGATCGACATCCGGATGTTGGAGCGCGGGGGAGCTTTATCGGTGACCGTACGATCCGCCGACAGCGGCTTGACCAAAGCCCTGCAGGAGCATGCGCCAGAGTTGGCGGGGCGCCTCTCGCAAGAAAATTTCCGCACGGAGTTATGGGCGCCAAGCCAGGCAAAAAGTCAAGGCGGACACGACTCCAGCGGCGGAAATCCCCAATCGCGGGGCGGAGAAAACTCCGGCCAGCGCAACCCCGGCCAGCAGCAAAAGCAGAATGGCAAGCAGTCCCAAACACCCGAGTGGATTGAAAACTTCGAAAACAATCAGACAGTATTTCAGAAAAGGATAGACTACACATGGCATCCATAGGCCTTTCATACCCGAGCACGCCGGCAGCAACCACAAGCTCTAACGCGTCCTCTAGCAGTTCGTCAACTTCCAGCACAGCCGCAGCCGACCCGCTGGCAAACGAATCCACGTTTCTCACGCTGCTGGTTTCGCAATTGAAAAATCAGAACCCGGCGAGCCCGATGGACGGCACGACCTTCGTGACACAGCTTGCGCAGTTCAGCGATCTCGAGCAGAACCTTGCCATGCGAACTGACTTGGACGCCCTCACAAACAAGTACGCCGCCCCGTCGACGGCGGCTTCCTCCGACTCATCGGGTACAGCGCAGTCGAGCGACACCAGCGCAGTTTCGCAAGACACTTCATCGAGCGGAACGACCCAAGCGGCAGCTTTACTCAATAGCGCAATACCCACGCTCTAAGGAATCGAATTTATGTCGAGCACATTTTCCATTGCACTTTCAGCGCTTCAGGCACAGTCCGAGGCAATCAACACTACCGGCAACAACCTCGCGAATTTAAACACAACGGGCTTTAAGGGAAGCACTGTTTCGTTCAAAGATCTCTTTGGCGAGACACTGGGGGCTAATAACTCCTTCCAAGTCGGATTAGGAGTTGGCGTGCCCGTTAGCGACACGGTATTCAGTCAGGGCGCGATACAGAACAGCGACTCTTCTTACGCAGCCGCGATTCAAGGAAACGGTTTCTTCATTGTGAATAGCCCGGCCAACGAGCAGCTATTCACGCGAGACGGAACCTTCACTCTCGATGCTTCTGGAACCTTGAAGACGCAAACCGGCGAAACCGTGCAAGGTTGGACCGCCAGCGCAAGTGGCATCAGTACGGCAGGTGCGCCGGGAGACATCGTTCTGCCCACGGGCGCCGTTTTGGCCCCAAGTCCAACCCAAAATCTTTCCATCAGCGCCAATCTTGACGCCTCAGCGACGGTCGGTTCCGCGGATGCCAGCTATCAGGTTCCGGTTCAAGTAACAGACAGCCTCGGAAACGAGCACGCGCTTACCTTCACCTTCACCAAAACGGCGGCGAATACCTGGAATTATGACGTTGCGATACCGGGCGGAGACCTGACGGGTGGCACTACAGGGACGGAGGTATCTATCTTGAGCTCTCCCGGGACGGTTACTTTCGATTCGAGTGGAAATATGACCTCGAGCACCAGCCCGGTAGCCCTTTCCAGCGGTGGATTGGCCGATGGCGCCGGACCGCTCAGCATCAATTGGAGCATGCTAGGCACGAGCGGCTCTCCGCTCTTCACGCAATACGCGGAGGCCTCAACCAGCTCTTCTACGCAAGATGGCTTTCAAGGCGCTCAATTGAGCGGAATTGGCATTCAGAACGGCGGACAAGTGGTGGCCACCTTCTCGAACGGCCAGCAGAAAGTCGAAGCTCAGCTCGCTCTGGCTTCCATTCAAAACCCGGACTCGCTCAGCAACGTCGGGAATAACAACTACGCCGCCACCAGCAAGACGGCGACGCCCTCCATTGGAATGCCCCAGACCGGCGGCCGGGGCCAGATCGACGGAGGAGCACTGGAAGGATCGAACGTGGATCTGGCGAGCCAGTTTACCAACCTGATCGTCTATCAAAGCGCCTATCAGGCAGCTTCAAAAGTGATTACCACGGCAGACCAGATGACGCAAGATCTGCTGAACATCATTCACTAATTTCGGTTAGGATCACCAGCTTACCGGATTCTTCCGAAGGGAGTACTCCTCAGGATTGAGATTATTCCCTTCCCCGCGAGACTGACTTATGACAAGTCTGATGCGGTACGGAATCTCACGCTCATGTTGCAGCAACTCTTAGCGATCTTCCTGGTACTCGGGCTCCTCATGAGCATGCTGTATCTGCTTCGCCGGAGAGGGTTGGCGCAGTTTTCCGGCAAATTAGCCGGCGTTGGAGGGCGGACGAAGCAGATGCAGGTTCTCGAAAAGATCGCGCTTAGCCCGCAACATTCGCTGCACCTGGTGAATGTGCGGAACGCTGTTTTCCTGATCGGCGTTTCACCATCGGGTTGCAACAAGATAGCGCTGCTTCCGGCTTCGGGTAGCGGAGCCGAGTTCCAGGAGCGCAGCTGATGACCTGGCCCCGCGCCTTTCTGCTGGCCGCTGTAGCCATCAATTCGCTCTCGGCGGCGGCGCCCGGCTCGGACACACTAGGCTCTTTCGGAATCACCACCACGGCTGCCGCACACGGCGGCCCGACCCTCAGCATGCCGATGCAGATGGCCTTAGGTCTAACTCTGCTAACCCTGTTGCCGGCAGTCATCATGTGCATTACGCCTTTTCTGCGGATCGCAGTCGTGCTGCATTTCTTACGGCAGGCTTTAGGTACGCAGACCGCGCCTTCCAATCAGGTGCTGATCGGTCTCTCTCTTTTTCTCTCCCTGCTGATCGTGCAGCCGGTTTTCTCGGACATCTACACCAATGCCTGGCAACCGCTCGAAAAGGGCCAAATCACTACCGAACAGGCTGTCGAGCAAGGTTCGGCTCCCTTACGTAATTTCCTCGTCAAGTTTGCGCGCGAGCGGGATCTCCAGCTCTTTCTTGAAATCGCCAAGGAACCGCCGCCGCACAATCGCAAAGATCTCAGCCTCAAGGTTCTTATCCCCGCTTACATTTTGTCGGAACTCAAGGCGGGTTTTCAGATTGGTGCTGTTCTTTTCCTGCCTTTTCTGGTGATAGACATGGCGGTGGCTTCCGTAACTCTGTCGGTCGGCATGATGCAGCTTCCGCCAGCTATGATTTCAGCGCCTTTCAAGATTCTTCTTTTTGTATTGGTGGACGGCTGGAACCTGGTCATCGGCTCTCTCATGAAGAGCTTTCTCCAACAGTAAGCAGCCAGCATGACTCCCCAGCTGGTAGTTCACGTGGTAGAGCAAGCCCTGATGACGGCGTTCTGGATCTGCGCTCCCCTGCTCGCGATCGCGTTTGCTTTGAGTATCGTGGTCAACCTGGTGCAAATCGCAACCTCGATGCAGGACCAGATCTTCAGCACTATTCCGCGCCTGGCCGCTTGCCTCGCCGGCTTTTTGCTCTTGCTGCCCTGGATGCTAAGACACGCGACGGACTACGCGCTGGCCATTCTCGGGAACCTGGCGCAATATGCACGTTGACTTGCATGTCTCGGCCGCTACGCTGATCGCTTTTCTCTTGGTGCTCGCCCGCATGACGGGTGTCTTTATCTTTGTGCCGCTGCCGACCAAGGAGGCAGGCCCTAGCTTGTCCCGGGTCGTGCTGGCGCTCGGATGCACCATCGCGCTCTACTCGCGATGGCCGCGGATCGATTCGCCGGACCTTACCCTTACTTCCACCGTCGCGTTGATCGTTACCGATGCCGCGCTCGGAGCAGCCATTGGTCTCATGGTGAGTTTTCTCGCGGAAGCGTTTACAGCCGGGGCGCAAAGTCTGGCTCTACAGGCCGGATACGGTTACGCTTCCGTTATCGATCCGACAACCCAGGCCGATTCCGATGTGCTCGCAGTCATGGCGCAGTTGCTTGCCGGGCTCTTCTTCTTTACCGCCAATCTTCATCGCTTCCTCATCAAAGTACTCGCCGATAGTCTCGAGATGTATCCGCCCGGCACGTTCAAGCTCACTCAGCATCTCGCGAGAGAAGTCGTGCGAACCGGCTCCGGCATCTTCTCCTTCGGCCTGCGGCTGGCGCTACCTATCATCGGGCTCCTCTTAATGGCCGAAATCACGCTGGCTCTGCTGGGGCGCGTAAATTCTCAGCTACATCTCGGGATGCATGCATTTCCAGTCAAAATGCTGCTGACCCTGGTCGCACTAAGCTCGATCCTCGCAGTCACGCCTCACCTTTATACAGCCTATGCGGACCAGGTCTTGGGAAGTATCAGGCGCAACTTCACCCGGTAGCGAAGCATGGCAGCAGGTGGAAATAAAACCGAGAAGCCCACGCCGCAAAAGCTGCGCAAGGCACGTGAGCAAGGTCAGTTTCTCGTCTCGCGAGGGTTCCTGAATGCTGTCCAATTCATTGTCGCGCTGGTTCTTATCGAGAAACTGGTAACAGGATGGCGGAACGCGCTGAGCCTTTCCATGCCTATGCTGCTCGACCGCGCGATGGCGGGCGAGATCAGCGATTCGGAATGGCCGGTGCTCCTGCGAAGTATCTTCCTGCAGAATCTCACTCCCCTACTCTATTTCTCGGGCGCGCTCTTCATGGCAACGCTGGCGGCTCATCTGGGCCTCAGCAAGCTCGGTTTCAGTTTCGGGCGGCTGGCGCCGAGTTTCGAACGACTCAACCCCGCGTCGAAGCTGAAAGGACTGCCGGGGCAAAATCTCAAGGCAGTAATAGAGGCTGTGTTGCTCATCGCGGCCTTGTCGGCAGTCATCAATTCGCTCATGCAGGAACACGCCGCGGCGCTTCTGCGATTGCCACTCGAATCGACCGCCTCCGCTTCCGCGCAGGTCGGAGATGCGATTCAATCTCTGCTTTGGAAAGCAGCAGCTCTTTTCATACTTTTTGGCGCGGTTGATCTGGTGCGCCAGCAGCGCCGGTACATGTCCCAGCTGCGCATGTCTAAGGAAGAGATTCGCGAGGAGAACAAGCGCCAGGACGGCGATCCGCAAATGAAGGCGCGCATCCGCCGCTTGCGCCGGGATCTCTTGCGCAGGCAAATGATGAAGGACGTGGCGAAAGCAACCGCCGTGGTGGTAAATCCTACGCACTTCGCCGTTGCGATCCGCTACGAAATCGAAAGCATGGAGTCGCCCGTTGTGGTGGCCAAAGGCAGGAACTGGGTGGCGCTTAGAATTCGCCAGATCGCAGTTGAGAACCAGGTTCCGATCATCGAGAATCCGCCGCTGGCTCGCGCCTTGTATGACGCAGTCGAGGTAGGCCGCGCCATTTCACCTGAATTCTATAAAGCGATCGCTGAAATTTTGGCCTACGTCTATCGCGTGATGGGCCGGACAGTGGCTAAATGATGAATGAATTTGTAAAGCAGGCAGTTTTCACCGGCAAATTTCCTGGCCGATCTCGCACTAAAGTGCTGGGAAGAGGCGCACAGCACGTTTGCTCCACAATTCAAGGCAGACCACAAAAACGATCGGCTGCCCCACTTTTTCCATCCAGGCAAGAACTTCCTTATGAAAACTCTAGAAGCTCAGCTACTCGGATCTAGAGCTCACTGATGGCAGCTCAGCCCCAAGCCCTCTCTAGCCCCCGGCCAGCTAAAGGCCTCCGCGCTCTATCCTTTCTGAAACTCGGCCAAATCGGAGTACCGATCGCGGTGCTGGCTATCGTTGTGGCGCTCATCACGCCCATGCCGCCCATACTGCTGGACCTGCTGATCGTAGTCGATATCGCGATGTCAGTGGTCGTGCTGATGGTGACGATGTACATCCTCAAGCCCGTCGATTTCAGCGTTTTTCCAACCACGCTGCTGCTGTTGACCCTCTTCCGGCTCGCTCTGAACGTGAGCTCCGCTCGTTTGATCCTGCTGAACGGCAACAGCGGAACGGCCGCGGCCGGCAACGTCATCGAAGCCTTTGGCAACTTTGTAGTCGGCGGCAACTACGTCATCGGTTGCGTGATCTTCCTCATCCTGATTGCAATCCAGTATGTAGTTATCAATCATGGCGCGGTACGCATCTCCGAAGTCTCTGCCCGCTTTACGCTCGACGCTCTGCCCGGCAAACAAATGTCGATCGATGCCGAAATGAACGCCGGACTTATCGATGATGTGGAAGCCCGGCGGCGGCGCAAGCAACTTTCGGCAGAGGCCGAGTTCTATGGCGCAATGGATGGCGCCTCCCGCTTCACCCAGCGCGACGCGGTCGCAAGCATTCTGATCACGAGCATCAACATCATCGCCGGTTTCCTGATCGGTGTTCTGCAACACGGCATGGAATTAAAGCGCGCGCTCCAGACCTACACCGTTCTTACCATTGGTGACGGGCTGGTCACTGTCATTCCCGCTCTGATGATCTCCGTCTCAGGCGGACTGATCGTCACCCGGGCTTCTTCAGAGGTCAGCGTAGGCGAAGAGTTTCAGAAGCAGCTTTTCAAAAAGCCGGAACCGCTTTTTCTCTCGAGTGGAGTGCTTCTAGTACTCGCTGTTTTCCCGGGGCTGCCGACGATTCCATTTCTGCTACTCGGCGGAGGCCTCGGAACAGCGGCCTGGATCAAGCGTAAGAAAATTGACGCTGCTGTCACAAAAGAAACAGCCGCGCCTGTAGCGACCCCCAGGGAAGAACTTGAATCTCTCTTGAAGGTCGAGCCCATCGCGATCGAAGTCGGTCTGGGATTGGCCACGCTGGTCGCAGGTGGCAAGGCTTCTCCGCTGCTCAAACGAATCGCGGGTATTCGCCGCCAGTTTGTCACTAATCTCGGATTTCTGCTCCCTCCGGTGCGCGTTACCGACAATCTCTCGCTGCGCTCCCGTGAGTACGTCGTGATGCTGAAGGGTAGCGAAATCGGCCGCTACGAGTTGCTCAACGGAAGCGAACTGGCCGTCCCGACGGCTAACGCCCAGAAGGACTTCGCCGGACAGCAGACGCGTGAGCCAGCCTTCAACTTGCCCGCGCTCTGGATCCCTGTGGACCGGGTCGATGCGGCACGCAGCGCGGGTTACACCATTGTCGACCCCGTCAACGTGATCGGGACGCATTTCTCCGAGCTGATCAAACAGCACACCAGCGAAATGTTCTCGCGGCAGGACGCCAAAACATTCTGCGACCGGATCGGTCAAGACCACGCCAAGCTGATCGAGGATTTGGTACCCAAGCTGCTCTCTCTTTCAGCGGTTCAAAAAGTTTTGCAAAATCTTCTCCGCGAGCGAGTCTCGATCCGGGACGGAGTCTCGATTCTCGAAGCGCTCAGTGAAGCGGCCGCTACCACCAAGAATTGTGTCCTCCTCACCGAATTTGCGCGCCAGTCGATACGCAGAACCGTCACCAAACCTTACTTGAATCAGAAAGGCGAGCTACCCGCCTTTTTTCTCGAGACCTCGGTCGAACAATCCATCGAGTCTGCCGTCCAGCACACCGATCAAAACAGCATACTGGTTCTCTCACCGCAAGTCGTGCGAGAGATTGTCACGCGAATCGAACGTAAGTTAGGCAAGCGAGAATCGCCGACCTTGCTGGTTACTTCCTCGGGGGCCAGGTTCTTCTTGCGCCAGATGCTCGAGGCTTCGCTGCCTAACGTCTTTCCGATTGCGCATAACGAAGTTCCGGCAGGAGTGAAAATCTTGTCGTTAGGGGTGATCTGATGAGACTAAAATCCTATTTTGCCGATTCTGTTCAGGAGGCGATGAATAAAGCTCGCGTCGACCTCGGCCCGGATGCCATGCTCGTGAACTCCAGGCAAACGGGCGAAGATCTTCGCGATCTTGGTTCTTACGAAGTTGTTTTTGGGCTCGCTCAAGAAAACGCCAGCCTGACTGCGCATGCGCTCGTCTCCAGAACCACTCCTGCTCACTCTCCCGCGGCAAGCCAGGATTTGATCTTGCGTGAGCTGACGGAGCTGCGGAAACAGGTCGAATCGTTTGGCCAGTCCGTCGCGCGTACCAGCCTTACCCGAGCCACCGAGCAGTTCACGCCAGAGCTGGCGCACATCTACGGCCGATTATTAAACGCTGGCTTTTCGGCCGAGCTGGCGCAGGAGCTGGCCGAAGCCGTCGCGCACCGTACCCGTTCGCAGCCGGATCGCCCGCACCGCATGATTCGCGATCACCGGGATCTCTTTGCTCGCGACCTCCTCCATGCAGTGCTCGAGGAAGAGATCGCAAGCCGGTTCGAGGTTTCACCTTCGCTCGGCCAGGAGGATGAAGCGGCGGCGATCATGTTCGTGGGGCCGCCCGGAGCCGGAAAAACGACCTCGCTAGTTAAATTGGGCCTGCAATATGGATTAAAGGCGAGGCGCCCTCTGCACCTGCTTTCGCTCGATACATTGCGCATCGGCGGCTGCGATCAACTCGAGGCTTACGCCCAAATCAGCGGCGCCAATTTCAGCGCTCTGACAGATGCTTTCGCGCTGGAAGGGGCTGTCTCGGGGCTCACTGGAAAGGCGCTGGCCCATATCGATACCCCGGGCTTCGCCAAAGCTGATGAAGCTGAGATAGAAGAACTGGGCCGCTTTGTGCGTAAGTTGCCAGTCGAAGTGCATTTAGTTCTGCCGGCCTTTTGCAGCTTGTCCGCTGCCAAACAGATTTGGAAACGGTTCTCGATTTTCCAGCCCGCGAAGCTCCTGGTTACGCACGCAGACGCTCTCGAAACACCGGTTTCTCTAATTGAATTCGCAATCGTTTCCGGCCTGCCTCTGTCTTTCATAGGAACTGGCCAACAAGTACCCGAAGACATTCGAGCCGCCAGCAAGACCGAACTTCTGGCCGAACTTATGCCGCGCGAGCGCGCTCTCCCGATGGCTGCCTGAACGATCATATGTACGCCTACGCGAGCTTGGAACGATCGGCCGAGGAGCGGGACGAGCTGATTCTGGAGCATCTGCCTCAGGTAAATTGGATCGCCACCCGTATTCACGAGAAGCTTCCTCCTAACGTGGAGCTCGACGACCTGATCTCGGCAGGTGTGGTGGGCCTCTTGGCGGCTGTCGACAAGTTCGATCCCAGCCGCAACACCACGCTCAGGACTTATGCCGAATACAAGATTCGCGGGGCGATCCTCGATAGCATTCGGGGCCTCGACGGCATTCCGATCCATAAACGCAAACGGCTGAAACAGGTGCAGCAGGCAATCGCGGCGGCTGAGCGGCGCATTCAGGGCAGCGCAGGCGAAGAAGAAATTGCCGCCGAATTAAGAATTCCGCTTGCCGAATATCAAAATTGGATGGTAGAGCTGCGCGCCGTCTCCCTCGGCAGTCTGCAAATGGTGGATGGCGAAGAAGTCGACATCCTGCAGTTCGTGAGCGACGACGAAGATACAACGCCCGCCCGTCTCCTGGAACGCGCCGAGCTCCAGCGAGTCATTACCGAGGGTATGAAAAGAATGCCTGAGAATGAACGCACCGTTCTCAGTCTCTATTACAAGGAGGAGCTGAACCTGCGCGAGATCGGCTCTGTGATGAATCTGCACACCACGCGCATTTCGCAGTTGCGGGCGCAAGCCATTCTTCGTCTGCGCGCCCTTATGGAATACAAATGGCCTACCGAAAGAGGACTCTACTGAAGTGATCTTCGCCCTCTGCGCCGCTTTCCTGATCTCAATTCTCAGTGCTTCTGTTTTGCTCAAGCTCTATCTGAAGATGCGGGCGGAATTTCGCTGCTTAACCTTTAATACGGTCAATCCTCAGCAGGTCTCTGAAATGACCTCCACGCTTTCCGCGCGGCTGTCCCTCTGCGAATCCAGGCTCGATAACGCCGACCGAACCAGGAAGGATCACGCCGAGTGGGTCTCTCAGGCGCAAAGCCTCAATCTCAACCGCCGCGGTCAGGTACTCCGTCTTCATAGGAGGGGTGAATCGGCCGCCGAAATCGCTTCTTCCCTGCGCATGGGCCAGGGTGAAGTCAGGTTGATGATCAAGGTTTATGAGATAAGCCGCGATGCTCCCGGATGGGAAGAAAATCAGCTATAACTTCGCGCTGAAACGCACGATAAGAAAGATTGGGAATGAATAGATGCGTGTCGAAAATGGCAATATAAGCGGGGTCGGAGGTGGTAATTCCTCCGGTTCCGTGCGCTCCATCGTAGCGGATCCCAAAATCCAATCTGGCGACGGAGATGACGCCTCTGCCGATACGGTGAGGCTCTCGAGCGCCACGAATCTCGTGGCCCAGGCTAAAAACGTCAGCTCCTCCGAGCGTCAATTGAAGATCGCGAGCCTGGCATCGCAAATCCGTTCGGGAACTTATCAGGTCAACTCGAGCCAGGTGAGCCAAGCCATCATCAACCAGCTAAGGTAATGCTCATCTCATGCTTGCGACTGACACACTAGAAGACCTCGGTATCGCTGAGGCCCACCTGGATTGCGCGATTCGCTCGCTGCTCGAGATGAATTCGCCCGGCACTGGATGCCGCGTCTCGCTGCAACAAGCCGCCGATGTGCTCAGCAGCGTTCACCTCCGTCATGACGCGATCACAGTACGCACCTGCGTCGAGCCGCTGCTGCAATCGCTAGCTGTCAAAGCCGCGGCGGCGCGCAGGCTTCTCGAGAGTGCGGCGACTCTTTACTTCGGCGCTGTCCTGCACCACGGTTCCCTCGAACAGGGATACAGTGCCGCCGGAGTCGCTGACAAATTCGGCGGCGGTTGCCTGCGTGTGGAGGGATGAAGTAAATGGGTACCCTATTTGCCGCGCTTGGAACAGCCAGCAATGCCATGGATGTCCTCGAAAAGGCGATGGGCGTTGTCCAGAATAACGTTGCCAACGCCTCGACGCCCGGGTATGTCACGCAAACCCTTCAGCTCAACGCATCGCTTTTCGATCCGTCCAGCAATCTCTGGGGCGGCGTGCAGGCCGGAAATACTGATAGCGCCAGGAACTCTTTCGCCGAGAACACCGTGTGGGCGGCAAACCAGCAGGTCGGTTCGGCTACCCAGCAGGCGTCGAGCTTACAGGCATTGCAGTCTGTTTTTGACGTTTCAGGTACCAGCGGCATACCAGCAGCCCTGAGTACACTGTATTCCGCCTTCTCCGCCTGGAGCAATGGTTCCCGCAGCGCCACCGCCCAGCAGCAGGTGATTGCGGCTGCTCAAGGCGTGGCGCAAGCCTTTAATAGCACCGCCTCCAGCATCGGCGCCATTCGAACTCAAACCGAACAGCAAACGCAAAGCACCGTCACGGCAGTCAATAATCTGACATCGCAGATCGCCGCCATAAACGGTCAGATTCGGGCCGGAGGCAAGGACGATGGAGGATTACAGGCTCAGCTCTATACCAACCTGGAGCAGTTATCGAACCTGGTCGACATATCCGCGCAGACGGAGAGCGACGGTACCGTATCGGTCTTGATTGGCGGTCAAGTGCCGCTGGTTATCGGCCAAACTCAAACCCAGCTAAGCGAAACCGCTGTGAACCCGACCGGCTCTACCTCGAATGCGCCGCCAGACCAGCAGATCCTCACGTCCAACGGTGACGATGTCACCGGCAAAGCGCAGGGCGGGCAACTCGGGGGACTTCTCCAGATCTCGAACACGGTTTTGCCATCCCTGGCCGGCGATATAAGCCAGACAGGAAGCCTGAATCAGCTCGCGCAGGGCATAGCCGATCGAGTCAACTCTCTTCTGACAAGTGGCCAGACCAGCTCAGGAAGTCCAGGCGTACCGCTCTTCTCCTATAATGCTGGGTCCTCTACTTCGGTCGCCCAAACACTTTCCCTCAGCTCGGGTATTACTGCTTCGCAATTGGCGCCGGTCGACCCCGGACCGCCGAGCGTCGCGAACGGCATCGCCGACCAACTCTCTCAGTTACAGAGTCCGACGACCGCGGCCGACATGCTATCCGGCCTGAGCTACACGGATTTTTACAGTGCCATCGCTTCGAATGTAGGGGCCCTGCAAGCAAGCGCCTCGCAAACTCAACAGACGCAGACGCAAGTTCTGACTCAGGCCCAAAGCGCACGCGGTCAGCTTTCCGGGGTTTCTTTGAACGAGCAGGCCGCCGCTCTCTTGCAGTTTCAGGATGCGTACCAGGCCTCTGCCCAGGCGCTCTCCACGATAGACAAGACTCTGCAATATCTGATGACTACCGAACAGTCGCTGCAATAAGAATCGAAAGACGCATCAATGATTTCAGGCGTATACGCTAATAACGGAAATTTTCTGGCGGATTTGTCCCAGCTCGAGGATAGAATCTCGCAGGCCAATAAGCAAATTTCTTCTGGCATTCGGGTCAACCAGGCATCGGACGATCCCTCCGCGGTTGCGCCCATCCTTTCTTATCAGGGGCAGATTTCCGAGATCAATCAGGTGCAAACCAACTTGAACAGCGCTCAAACGGAGGCGAAGACCGCCGATGGCGCCCTGCAAACTGCGTCTACTCTTATCGACCAGCTTGTCTCCTTGGGAGCGCAAGGAGCGAGCAGCACTTCCTCGCCCTCCGCCCGGGCCGTGCTTGGCGAGCAGGTGCAGAGCATCGAGCAGCAGTTAGTCGCTGTTGCAAACACGTCGATTGGTGGAACTTTCATTTTTGGCGGAGACAGTCCTTCAACCGCTCCTTACACCTTTTCCTGGACCAGTCCGGAAGGTGTGATCGCAAGCGGCACCCCCACCAACACCGCCGCACTCCGTGATGCCGATGGAAACGAGATCATACCGAGACTGACGGCGCAACAGATCTTCGACGTCCAAAGCCCCCCTGGCACTCCCGCGCCCGGCAACATCTTTCAAGCAGCCTTTGCGCTTGGCACCGCGCTTCTGGCCAATAATCAGCCCGGAATCCAAACCGCCCTGGACCAGGTCAAAGCCGGATCGGCGCAGCTTCAGCAATCGGCCACCGCATACGGCAACATTGAAAACTGGATTCAGCAAGGGTCGCAAACCGCCACTACGCACCTGAACAACATCACTGCAGCTCTCAGCACTATCCGGGACAGCGATGTTGCCGCCGATGCGACTCAGTTGAGCCTCGATCAAACCGCTCTCCAAGCCGCCCTGGCCGCCCACGCAGGCCTCGGCACCAAGTCGTTGTTTAGTTTTCTCGGCTAACTTCCGCTAGAAAGAGCGTTGCATTGTCGCGATACGGAATCGAGAGGATCGACAATGAACGCTGCGCAGCACGCAGGGCAAATCCTGCAGGCATGGAAGTTTAGAAATGTTTCGCACTTCGAAACCGCATTGAACGATGCATTTTCCTCGTGCACTCCTTCCGCGTCGCTCTCGCATCTGGAAAGCGAGCGTGCGGAAGTGTTGCAGAGCGTCATTGAGCACCTTCGAACAGCCAACCGCGAAGGCAAATTACCCGAGTACTTAAGAAGTAGTGGGGCCCGGACCTTGCTTTCTCATCTCAGTTCGGATTTCCAGCCGAAGGAAGAATCCGAGGCCAACAGAAGCATCTTTTCGACAAAAAACTTAAACTTCGGCATGGAACGTGCGAAATGTTTTGTAGAAGTCGAATGCAGGCCGCGAGCCTACGCCGGCTAAAAGGAACTAGGACAACCATATGATTTCTCTTCAGACCAACGTTGACTCGCTTAACGCGCAGGACAACTTGAACATCGATCAGATGTTTCAAAGCAAAAACATTCAACAGTTAACCTCTGGCTTTCGCATCAACAGCAGTGCCGACGATGCCGCCGGCCTCGCGGTTGCTAACGGCTATCGCAGCACCGTGGATGAACTGACGCAGGGTGTCAGCAACGCAAACGATGGCGTCAGCCAATTGCAGATCGTCGATGGCGGCTTAAGCAACATCTCGACGATTCTCGATCGTATGAAGACGCTGGCTACGCAGTCGGCATCTGGCACCTTCACTGGAAACCGGGCCACCTTGAATCAGGAATATCAGCAGCTGGTCGGCGAAATCAACCGGCAGGCAAGCAATATCAACCTGAATAGCGGCGGAACATTCAACACGAACCTGAATGTTTACATCGGTGGTGCGAGCACTTCATCCAATGCGAATGTGTCGGTTAATCTGAGCGGCGGCCAAAACGCTGTAGATGCAACCAGCCTCGGAGTAGGTACAAGCAACGTCCTGGCCGGCGGCGTCGGCATCAGTGGCAACACGACGCGCATCGATGCCCCAGGCGCAACCTTCGCAAGTCAGAGCTTCAGCTTTAATGTGTACTCCAACGGTGCGTCCGCCGCTGTTACGGCTAGTTCCGGAGCCGGCGCGAATCTGACCACCGCGCTCTCAAACCTGAACACGGCGCTGAACCCTTATGGAATTACGGCCAGCACGGACGGTAACGGGCAACTGCAGTTTAGCGGCGCAACGGCTTTCACTGTGACTACCGCCGCTGGCTCGCTCTCGACCGCCGGTACGGCCGAGAACACTTCTAACAACATTGTTGACGGCCAGGCTACTTATGCAGGTGCCGCGGAAACTCTGAAGGTTCAGACGAGTTCCGGTGCCGCGAGCGTAGCCCTGACGGCCACCGACACGGTTGCCAGTGCTATCTCGAAAATCAACGCTCAGACTGCCAGCCTTGGCGTGTATGCGGTCGCAAACGCGGCCGGTACCGGAATTTCCTTCCAGAGCGCGAACGGCTTCTCCGTTTACGATGCAACCGGTAGCGGTACGTTCTCGGCGGCGGGCAATAATGTTTCTACCGCACCCACTACCGGCGGCGGCTCAAACGCGCAATCCGCCATCACTGCAATTAACAATGCTGTGCAGGCGCTCGGATTAGTTCAGGGTTCGGTCGGCGCGGGCGAAAACAAATTGCAGTATGCCATCAGCCTGGCCCAGTCGCAGATCTCGAACTTCTCGGCCGCGGAAAGCCAGATTCGTGATGCGGACGTAGCCGCTGATGCAGCTAACCTCACCAAATCGCAAGTTTTAGTGCAGACTTCGGTTGCCGCCATGGCTCAGGCCAACTCGGAACCACAGTCGGTGCTCAAGCTCGTTCAGAACCTGTAATTAGAACTTGAACTTCGCGCGAGCTGATAATTTCGATCGGCTCGCGCGGCACATACGTTTCAAATGGCGACCACATCCGTCAACTCGACGTCCTACTTCAACGGGAGTAGCACATACTCTGCCCAGTTGCAGCAGACCATCACTCAGGCCGTCAACATAGCTTCTCTTCCGATAACACAGCTTCAATCTCAACAGGCGACGTCGGAGGGCGAGCAAGCGGAACTGCAGAACGTGACGAGCTCGTTCTCAGCCATGCAAGCGGCTATTTCGGCTCTCGGCAGTTCCACCGGTGTGGGCGCTTTCTCGGCCACGGTCAGCCAGCCTTCGATCGCTTCCGCTTCCATTTCCTCCGGTGTCATGGCCGGAAACTATAGCCTGAACGTAATCAGCGTTGGCTCTCAGACGAATACTATCAGCCAAGGCGGCCAATCCGCCGTGACCGATCCATCGGTTTCCAACATCAGTGCGAGCTCGGCCTACACTCTTACTGTGAATGGTAGTTCCTACAGCATCTCCGATGGCGACGGCACGCTGAACGGTTTGGCGCAGGCGATAAACAGCAGCCAGGCCAACGTGCAAGCGAGCGTTGTTAACGTGGGCAGTTCCTCCACGCCTGATTACCGCTTGTCGGTACAAAGTCTGAGTTACTCGCCCGACACGATGCAGCTGAACGATGGCACGAGCAACTTACTCAACACCCTGTCCACTGGTTCGAACGTTACTTACCAGATCAACGGCCAGCCGAGCACGCCAATCACTTCGTCATCGCGAAGCGTAGTCGTTTCCCCGGGGCTTTCCGTGCAACTCTTACAAACGGGGACGACCCAAGTAGCGGTCGCGCAGAGCGCGTCGAATATGGCCAGTGCTCTTTCGTCCTTTGCCAGTTCCTATGATTCGATCACAACCGAACTGAACAAAAATCGAGGACAAAACGGGGGCGCTCTTACCGGGAATAGCATCATCTACGAACTGCAAAATCAATTGCAGAGCCTGGCAAATTTCTCGCCCAGCGGCGGATCCATAGGCTCCCTCTCCGATCTGGGCTTGACTTTCGATCAGAGCGGAAATCTGCAATTCGACTCGACCAAGTTCAACCAGACGGCCGCGACATCCGCCAACGATCTCTTGAACTTTATCGGCAGCTCCACTTCCGGCGGATTTCTTGAAACCGCAGCCAACATGCTTACCTCGATCACCGATCCTACTTCCGGTATTCTCACTGGCGCTTCCAACGATCTCAGTTCTGAGATCTCGGGCATCGGTACGAAAATTTCCAGCGATCAGACCCAGGTCTCTCAGCTGCAACAGAGTCTTACCACTCAGATGGCTAAAGTGGACAGCACGATTTCTTCACTTCAATCACAACTTACCGAAATCACAGACCTCTTCTCGCAAATGCAGACCAACGAGAGGGCAAGCAGTGGCAGCTAACGTCGAACAGGAAATTCAGCGCGCAATCGAATCCGGCAGCTTTGAAACCGCAATACCTCTCATCGACCGATACGGCCACGACATCCTTAGCTCGCTTCGCAATGCCGGCACTTCGCAGGAACGCTCGGCCATCGCCGCCGAAGCCTCTGCCTTCCTGCAAGACCGTCTTCACCTGGCACGCGTGATGCGCTCGCACATCGCGGCTAAAATCGGAGCCGCCTCCCGGATTGCGTCCTATGCCAGCGCCCCCTGCGTGAACAATACCTGGCTCATCGACGGCTAAAAGCGTCAAAATTTCAACGCTCAGATCCGGAATCGTCGGAATGATGCCTCTAAACGCCTTAACTGGCTGATAATCCGGGTATTTTGTTGGCATTGGAATTGCCTACCCATATCTGGATTCCCATGCTTGACTCGACCTCTGGAACACTTGAGCACTATCTCACGCTCGTCAGCGTTCGCCAGCGACTCGTGGCCGCTAACGTTGCCAACGCGGATACGCCTGGTTACAAGACCAAAGACATCGACTTCGATACGGAGCTCAAAAACTCGCTGAACTCCCTGCCTCCGCTGCCATCCGAGGTTTCGGGACTGATCACTAAGAACGACGGCAACAACGTCGACCTCGATCGGGAAGCTCGCCTCCTTTCAGAAAATGCTCTGCGCTTTAACGTGGGCTCGAATCTGCTTCGTTCGAAGCTGAAAATTATGCATCTGGCTATTCAGGGAACCAGTTCGTCCTCATGAGTCTCTTTTCCACTCTCTCAGTAAGCGCTTCCGGTATGTCGGCCGAGCGGCAACGCGCCGAAGTCTTGGTTGAGAACATCGCGAATGCAGACACGACCCGTACTGCTGAAGGCGGCCCTTATCGGCGTAAAGATGTCGTCTTCGAGAGCCAGGGAGTCTCTTCTCCGTTCTCCTCTTTCCTGGAGTCACACATTGGTGGAGAGCAGAATGGCGTCGGGGTGAGTCAGATTGTCGAAGATACCAGCGACCCCGACCGGCGTTATCTGCCTGGTCACCCCGATGCGGATAAAGACGGCTACGTCGCTTTCCCTCGCGTGAATCCCGCGGAGGATACGGTCGACCTGCTTGGCGCGTCACACTCTTACCAGGCAAACGTTGCTGCTATTTCCGCCGTGAAAGACATGATTCAGAGATCAATCGATCTCTTCCGCTAATCCCATGTCGCTTCCCATTTCTCCCATTACCGCGCCCTCACTGACCGGAACCATCGACAAAGTCGCCGCTTCAGCCTCGGGAAGCTCGTTTCAGAACGTATTGTCCTCCGCCATTCAAAACGTCGAGGCCTCTGGCTCCTCCGCCGATGCCGCCACTCAGAGGTTTGTATCCGGCGGCACGCAAGAACTTCACTCGACCATCCTCGCCACGCAAAGCGCCGAACTCGATTTCGAAATGTTCATGCAGGTGCGAAATAAAGTAGTTTCTGCCTACGAAGAAATCATGCGCATGCAAGTCTGAGAACTTCCAGCGAAGCTATGGACCAATTGCAAAAGATTTTTCGCGCACTTTCCGTTACCCAACGCGTCGGCATTGCCTTTGCTGTTCTTCTTGTAATAGCAGGCATGACGAGCTTCGTTCATTGGCGGCACGAAAGCGATTTCCGCCCCCTCTTCACCGGTATGCCGGCCGAGGATGCCGCCGCGATTGTGCAAAAACTGAAAGAGTCAGGCGTAGAGCATCGGCTGAGCGATAACGGCACTTCCGTCCTGGTCCCAACGGCGAAAGTCGATGAGCTGCGCCTGGAGATGGCCGGGGCCGGCTTACCCAGAAGCGGTCGCATCGGATTCGAGCTCTTCGATAAGACGAATCTCGGCATCACCGATTTCACGGAGCACGTCAACTATCGTCGCGCGCTGGAAGGAGAGCTAGAGCGCTCCATCCGGTCGCTTAACGAAGTCGAACAAGCGCGCATTCATATCAGCTTTCCTAAAGAATCAGTATTTCTGGACGCTCGCGAGCCCGCGAAAGCCAGTGTTCTGCTTAGTCTGCGCCCCGGAGCCCGCTTAAGCGACTCCAATATCAGTGCCATTACCAATCTGGTCGCAAGCGCCGTCGAGGGCCTCGGTCCGGAATTCGTCTCGGTGGTCGATATGCGCGGCAACCTGCTCAATCGGCCCCAAAAACCGCTCTCGGACTCGAGTGATGGCTCGGACGCGGCGCTCGAATACAAGCACCAACTCGAAAAAGATCTCTTCGCCAAAGTGCAATCGACGCTTACTCCGCTGCTGGGAGAAGATCATTTCCGGATTGGAATTTCCGCCGACTGCGACTTCAGTACCAGCGAACAAACGGATGAAACTTTCGACCCCACTCGCTCCGTAATGACTAACTCCCAAAAGTCTGAGGATCTAGCCAGCAAACCCGATTCAGCTGGCATCCCGGGCACTCCGTCTAATCTTCCACGTCCGGTTTCCAGGCCAACTACGTCGGCCTCGAACGTATCGCGCCGAAGCGAGAATGTTGCTTACGAAACCTCCCGAAGCGTCCGTCAGGTCAAAGTCCCTCGCGGCATATTAAAACGCCTCTCTGCTTCCATCTTGCTCGACCAGGACATCCGATGGGAAGGAACCGGCTCTCATGCTAAGCGCGTCGCCGTCCCGCCTAGTCCTGAAAAAATAAAGACGATTCACGACGTCGTAGCAGGCATCATCGGCCTTTCACCGGAACGCGGAGATCAGCTCATCGTACAGAGTCTTCCCTTCGAACAGAATCACGAACCGGACTTCGCTCCCCAAGCTCCGCCCAAACCAGTTAACCAGAAGGATGAGCTCCGAAAAATAATGAGTGACCCGAAAGTCATGATCGGAGCGGGGGTAGCGGCCCTGCTGGTCATAGGATTGGCTGCTTTCGCGTTTGTTCGGAAAAAGAAGAAGCGTATCGAGCTGGCGCAGGCGCCTGCTCGCCTGCTTGCCGGTCAGGCGGCGGAAAGGGCAGGCACTGAAAAAGAGATCGCCGCGCAAAACGAAAAGGGGCAACTGGCGGACACTGCTGCGAACGGCCGGCTCCAATTGGCGGACGCCTCCAGCAAGATAGAAGGGCTACGTCAGAATATTCGCGAAACTGTTAGCCGTGATCCGGCGCTCGCCGCGGGTATAATCCGCACCTGGATCTCTGAAGCGGCAAGCTAATCCGTTCCCTGGACTAACCGAATGGCTTGCATAATCGCAAAAGATCCAGCTTCCATTGAGCCCGTCATCTGGCCTTCTATTAACTCGCCGCGCTCTCCTTCCAAGCGCGGCCCGATGATGGCCCAGCCAGAGCGCAGCCAACAAGAGATCATCCAGCAACAACAATCTGCCGAAGTAGAACGGGCCAGGCAAGCCGAACTGGCTCAATGCCAGCAGAATGCTTTTCAAGAAGGCCTGAAACAGGGGCGCGAAGACGCGTTGCATGAGATTCAGAAAGCCAATGATCGTTTGGCCCAAACGCTTCGAGACCTGATCGCGCTGAAGCGCCGTCTAAGAAACGAAGCGGAGACCGACGTGGTCAAGCTCTCCCTCGCCATTGCAAAGAGAATTCTTCACAGGGAACTCAATGCGGATCCGGATTCCATTCAGGGCGTCGTCTACGCAGGCCTTCAAAAGCTGCAGAATCGTGAGATCACCAAGGTTCGCATCTGTCCTGCTGCGCTCGATTCTGTTCGCGCCGCATTGGAGAAAGCAGGTGTCGCGCCAGCCGTGTCGATCATGCCCGATCCAAAATTGCGCAATGGCGACATGATCTTCGAGACGAGTCTCGGAGAGCTCGACGCTTCCATCGAAACTCAATTGCAGGAAATTGAAAGAGGATTTGCCGACCGTCTTGGAATTGCATGTTAGCGGCAGAAGATAGTCTCGACCTCTCCCGCTTCGCAGCCGATTTGACTAGCTCCGACTTGCTTCGCTGGCGCGGCGTAGTCAAGGAAGTCACCGGCTTAGTCATCGAGTCGCACGGCCCGGCAGCTGCGGTTGGCAGCTTTTGCGAAATTCGCACGAATCGAGGCCGAACGATTCGCACGCAAGTCGCTGGCTTCAAGAACGGTCGCATCTTATCTATTCCGCTCGAAGAAGTAGACGGGCTCGAGCCTGGCGATCCCATTTATGCGCGCTCGTCTGACTCGCAGGTGCGTGTCGGACCCGATCTGCTCGGTCGTGTATTGGATGGCTTTGGCCGCCCTATGGACGGAGGGCCTCCGCTCCGGGGCGTCGAGCATTACAACTTATTCGCGGAGCCGCCCGGCCCTATGCAGCGCGAGCATATCAATCAGCCGCTCGCCAGCGGTATCCGTGCCATCGACAGCTTGCTCCCGTGCGGATTAGGGCAGCGGATAGGCATCTTCGGCGGGAGCGGCGTGGGCAAGAGTACCTTGCTCGGCGCCATGTCGCGAGAGAACTCTGCTGACGTCACGGTCATCGCGTTGATCGGTGAACGCAATCGCGAGGTCCGGCATTTCGTCGAAAATGAACTTGGTCCCGAAGGACAGGCCCGGTCGGTAGTGGTGGCGGCGACGTCCGATCGCCCCGCGCCCCTGCGCGTACGCGCCTGCTTCGTAGCCATCGCAGTAGCCGAATACTTTCGCGACCAAGGCAAGAACGTTCTGCTCGTGATGGATTCGGTCACGCGACTCGCCATGGCGCAGCGGGAGATCGGCTTAGCGGCCGGCGAACCGCCCAGCCAAAAAGGCTATACGCCTTCGGTCTTCGCGATCATGCCCAAAATTTTCGAGCGCGCCGGGGCGTTCCGCAAAGGCAGCATCACCGGCTTCTTCACCGTTTTGGTGGAAGGTGACGATCACAATGAGCCTATCGCGGACGCTGTGCGCAGCATCCTCGATGGCCATATTGTTCTCTCGCGCGAGCTCGGGGCCGCTGGACACTATCCCGCCATCGATGTCCTCGCGTCCGTCTCGCGTGTCGCGACCCACGTAGCCAAGCCGAATCAGCTTAAAGCTGCTCAAAAGCTGCGCGAAGCTCTCTCTTGTTACCGCAATGCCGAAGACTTGATTCACCTCGGAGCTTACGTTTCGGGGTCGAATCCGAAACTCGATGCCAGCATTCGTTCACGGGAGCAGATCATGAGTTTCCTGCGCCAGGATTCGCAGGAGAAAGCCAGCTTCGATCAGACGCTCCATTCACTGGCCGAGATCGCATCGGCGTTGTAGTCGAATTCCACGTGACCAAGTTCAATTTCCGGCTCGAGGCGGCGTTACGCCTCAGACACATGCGGGTCGAATCCGAGACCGCCAGGCTGCAGGATTTATTTACCCAGCGCAAGAGGCTCGAGCAGTCGCTCACATCGATCCGTGAAGAGCGGACGAAAGCATCGAGCTTCGTTCAGGCAGCGCAACCACCGTCAGCCGGAGATTTGCGGGCACTCTCCTTATTTACGCTGGGCCTGGAAGCGCGTACCAAAACGGTACGCGAGGGGTTGGACCGCGCCGAGAAGTCCATTACCGAGCAAAAACAGCGCTTGATGAGGGCCGAGCAGGATGAGCGCGCGCTCTCCAAGCTCCGCGAAAAGCGGTTGGCCGAGTGGGAATCGCAGGCTCAGCGCGAAATTGAAACCACCTCCCAAGAACTTTGGCTGCTTTCGCACACTACAACCAAAGATGATCGGGTCTGATTCGGCTTCCTGGAGGCGGTTTCTGATCGGGCAGAGCCGTCCGATGCTGGAGATCTGCGACATTATTCATCTGGTCGCGTCCAAGCGCTGCACAATTCTGATTACAGGCGAGACCGGCACCGGTAAGGAAGTCATCGCCAAGGCCATTCATGCCGCCAGTGACCGAGCGGCCGCTCCTATTGTTTCGGTCAACTGCACTGCCCTGCCCTCCACCCTGATCGAGACCGAGTTGTTCGGCCACGCCAAAGGCGCGTTTACCGGAGCGCAATCGAGCCGTATCGGCCGTTTCGAACAAGCGCATCGGGGCACTATTTTTCTCGACGAAATCGGCGATCTGCCGCTCGATTCGCAAGCCAAACTTCTGCGGGTTTTGCAGGAACGAGAGTTCGAGCGAGTGGGCAGCTCCGAGACGATTCGCGTGGACGTGCGGGTAGTGGCGGCGTCCAACGTCGACCTCGAAGCGGCTTCACGGGAGCGCAAGTTCCGCGAAGACCTCTATTACCGGCTGAACGTGGTGCCCATTCATATGCCGCCGCTGAGGGAAAGGCGCAGCGACATTCCACTGCTGCTCGAGCACTTCCTCGAGAAAATCACCGCTGCCGAGAACGCTCCTCCGAAACAGATTACGGACGAAGCAACCGACTACCTGAGGAACCTGGACTGGCCGGGCAACGTTCGCCAATTGGAGCACGCTGTCCAAAAGGCACTTGCTTTGAGCGGAGATTGCCCCCTACTTACCTTGAGCGACTTTCAGCCCCGTTACCGCAGCGTCCCGGCGATTCAGAGTTCCGGTGTCGGGCCCCTGATGAAGGTTCCGAGCCATGGTCTGGATTTCGACGTGGTGGTGGGGGAGTTTGAGCGATCCTTGCTGAACCAGGCGCTGGCGCTTGCCCAAGGCAACAAGAGTCAGGCAGCTGACCTTCTACGAATTAAGCGGACGACGCTGCTCGCCAAATTGAAGGCGTTCGAAGAGCCCTCCTTGGCTCTAGCATGCTGAAAAGACGAAAATTGCCAAACGAACTCGTTTAAATTGGGTTCGTTTTTTCATTTTGCCGCGAATGGGACGATGTTCAGATGCGCCCATTCTGGCAAGATGTCCGCTGCGTCCTCCAACTTGCCGTTCCGGTTGCTTTAGGCGAACTGGGTTGGATGGCTATGACCACGGTCGACACCATCATGATTGGGCGTCTGGGGCCGGCCGCAATCGGCGCCATCGGGGTCGGCAGCAGCGCCTTCTATTCTTTTGCCATTTTCGGCATGGGCCTGCTGCTGGGACTGGACACACTAGTCTCGCAGGCTTTTGGCGCAGGAGACCGCGAGGATTGCCACCGTTCGCTCACCCAGGGGGTCTACCTCGCGGTTTGGCTGACGGTACCGCTGATGGTCCTTTTCGCGCTGATGCCGCCTATGTTCCGCGCACTGGGAATCGTAGAGCCGGTCAGCTCGCTAGCGGGCACCTTCATCCGGGTGCTTAACTTCAGCACTCTTCCGCTAATGTTGTATGCGGCATTCCGCAGGTATCTGCAAGGCATGGGCCACGTCGCGCCCGTGATGTTCGTTCTGATTAGCGCGAATTTTATCAACTGGCTTTTCAACTGGTTACTGATCGTAGGCCATTGGGGGTTCCCGGCGCTCGGTGTCGCAGGGTCGGCTCTATCCACCTGTTTCGCGCGGATTTACATGGCGTCGGTGCTGGGGTTCTGCATCTGGTGGTTCGAGCGCGGCCTTCAGCCGGGCTTTCGGAACCTACTTCAGGCACCGGACCGGTCGAGACTCAACCGGCTGCTCCGCTTGGGATTCCCGGCTGCGCTGCAGATTTTGCTCGAAGTGGGAGCCTTCGGTGCTGCCGCCGTCCTGGCAGGACGTCTCAATGCCGTCGCCTTAGCGGCGCACCAGATCGCGCTCAACTGCGCGGCGCTCAGCTTTATGGTGCCGCTGGGAATCTCATCGGCGGCAGCGGTCGCGGTGGGACACGCCGTCGGACGGAAGGAGCCAGCTACGGCGAGAAGAAATGGCTATATCGCGATCGGGCTAGCCTGCTCTTTTATGCTCTGCTCCGCCCTGGCGTTCGTGACGATTCCACGGCCCATCCTGCTGGTCTACACGCGAGATCGGACGGTCTTGGCTACGGGTGTCGGCTTGCTCGCAATAGCGGCACTGTTCCAACTCTTCGACGGCATCCAAACGGTCGCCACGGGCGCGCTGCGAGGTTTAGGCGAGACTCGCGGGCCGATGCTGGCGAACTTCGCGGGCTATTGGCTATTTGGATTACCCATCGGTTACGCCCTTTGCTTCGATTACGGCTTTGGCATCTATGGGCTTTGGTGGGGGCTTACGATAGCCCTAATCGCGATCGCTTTGACGTTGTTGTGGGTCTGGGGAAGGCACTCGGCGCTAATTTTGGCAGTGACTCAAAAGCTAAACTTCACTCCGAGCTGAAGGACGCGGTTGCCGTTGCTGGACGTATTGTTTCCTCCGATGGTGCTTGTAATGTAGCCGAAATTCGAAGAGCCGAGCGTCGTACCGGGATTTGCAAACTGCGGTGTATTAGTAATGCTGAAGGCTTCTCCGCGAAGCTCGAGAGTGTACCGCTCACGGAAGTTGATGATCTTGAAAAGCGAGGCATCGAGGTTGAAAAAGCCAGGCCCAGTCAGAAAATTGCGCCCGGTATTCCCGAATATGCCGTTACCCGTGGGCGCCGCAAAACTCGCCGCACTAAACCAGGGACTGTTTGGCCCCACGCCTTTCAAGATGTCGACCGGGGCAACCTGGTTGACCGTCTGGGTACTGCCTGGAGCGTTCAGATTGTTGGTGCTGGGAGTGAGAGTCATGGGCAACCCGGTCATAACCGTGAGGATGCCGTTCAAGCGCCAGTTGCCGAAGATATTTCCGGCAAGCCCGGAGGTCAGCCATCTCTTGCCAGGACCGAAGGGAAGGTCGTAAACATAGCTCTGCACAAACGTTTGGGTGCGATCGAAGTCGTTCCGAGCCCAGTTGCGCCGCTGGTTAACGTAGAAATCCAAGCCGCCGTCGTCGTCACTTTGATATCCCATGCCCTTGGCGAAAGTGTACGAAGTGGTAAGAAAGAAACTACCCCCAAAACGCCGGTTCAACTTAACCTGCAATGAGTTGTACATGGAGGAGTAGGGTGCGAATAATTGGGTGGTCGAATTGGTTCGCTTGAAAGCAACAAACTCGGGCTGCCCGAGTGTCCCAGCCCCGGGTATAAAGCCTGCGTTCAGGTTGTATTGAACCTGCGACGTACCGACGCCATGATTACCAACGTAAGCAACGTCGAGCGTAAGGTGCAACGGCAAGGCCTGCTCGACAGCTATGTTCCAGGATTCGACGTATGGATTTCTGTAATTCAGAGGAACAACGAAGTACGACTGATTGGTCGGCGCATTCACGATATTTCCGCTTAGCGGAACAGCCGGCAGCACAGGCGGCGGAAATCCGTTCTGAAAGCTAGCGATCTGGCCGGTATTAAGTATCGCAGGCGTGTAAGTTGTGTTCGCTCCGGTTGGATTGTAAGCGTTATTGGCACGCACCGGATAATTGAAAGCGTAATTGTTGTCGGGAAAGGGCGTGTAACTAATTCCGAAGCCAGTACGGAGAACCGTCTTATCCGTCAGACGGTAAGCGGCTCCGAAGCGCGGGGCGAAGAAGTCGTAATAAGTCTTACGGCCAAGGTTCGCATAATTCAGCCCAATACCCGCGACGACCAGTGAATTATTGTCGGGATCGTAGTTCGAGAATCCCCCTGGAAACTGCGGCGTAAACGGAGGATAGAATTCCCAGCGCACGCCGAGATCTAGCGTCAGTTTCGGACTAGCGGCCCACTTATCTTGCACAAAGGTGAAGAATTGCCATGCCCGAACTGCTGGAAAATACGTGGCGAGGTCACGGCCGGCCTGGCTCGGAACGTCAAGCAAGAACGAGGCCATATTGTTGTAGTAACTGGTAGCGCTTTCCTTGCCGCCGTCGTTCAAGGCAGTCTGGCCGGCGGCAAAGGTATAAAGGCCTCGCGGGCTAAAGGTTTGTTCCTGCAGCAGGGCGTCCCTGACCCGGCGGAGATCGCCGCCGAACTTAAGGGTGTGATTACTTAGAATCTTGGTCCAGATGTTTGCAATATCTACATTCGTTTCGGCGCGCGTCCAGGGCAGGCTCGCAGAGTAACCGAGGATCGGGTTTGAATAGAACTGCCCGATATTAATGCCTACCAACCCGCTGGTAATTGGGCTCAGATTGATTCCAGGAATGCCCAGGGCAGCGGACTGGTTCTGGCCGTAGTCGCTGGGGATTGCTATGTTGTTGTAATAGGCGACACCGAAACGCCACTCGGTGATGAGCGTTGGGGAATAGATATGGGAGTAGTTGATACCTCCGCTATAAGTCCGCTGAACTCCCGATCCTTGAAAGGCGCCATTCGCCGCGCCCCCAGCCAAGCCGAACGCGGGCGCTTGAAAAATTTTGGGCTCCGCAAAACTGAGACGCACGGAGACGCGATCGGAATCGGTCGGATTGTAATCGACTTTGGTATCAAACGAAGTGGTGTCCTTATGAAAGGGCAGCAGCGAGAAGTAGTTATTCACTCCGGTTGCACTAGCGACATTCGGAGCAGGTAACAACGCGAGCAGCTTGGTGGAGATAGGATCGATATCGACGGCAGGAATTACATTGCCAGGAAACTGAGCCCTGCCGCTCCCGTTCGCATTTCCCGTGAACGGATTGTAGATCTTAGTCGGGGAAGCGCTCAGGTTGCCCGAGATCTGAGCTGGCGTTGGCACGGTGAACAGGCTAGCGGTAGCTTCGTGATCGGTAACGCGCAAAATGTCGCCGAAGTAGAACAGTTTATTCTTGATGATCGGGCCCCCGATATAGCCTCCGAAGTAATTGTAAGTAAGGTGCCCGGTGCCGGGATTGAAGAAGGCACGAGCGTTGAATTCACTGTTCTGGAGAAACTCGTAAAGCCCTCCATGCAGCTTGTTCGTCCCAGATTTTAGAATGACGTTCACTACAGCTCCACTGGCTCGCCCGAGTTCCGCATCGAAATCGCTGGTCGAGACATCTACCGTCGCAATGGATTCGATCGGCGGAACGAGAATTTGGAGCAGGCCCGTCCGCTCGTTGTCATCGATCCCTTCGATCTGATAGTTATTTCCCATCCTGAGCTGGCCATTCACTTCAGTTTGTAAAGAACTCGAGGCGTTGAAAAACGTTGAGTGCTGGAAGCTAGCGCGGGTAGTGCCGGGTACCAAGTTAAGTAGACTTTGGAAATTCCGGTTGGTGCCGACAGGTAAATTAGCCGTCGCGACCGTCGGGATATTACTCACGGTGTCGGCGCGATCTGTTTGCAGGGCGGGCGGCGCGGCTGTAACTTCTATCTGTTGAGTGATGTTTCCCGGCTGTAACTGAACATCGACTCGAGACGTGGTGTTCACGGTAACCGCAACGTTATCGCGGATTTCTTTTTTGAAACCGGTGGCTTCGACGGAGACCGAGTAATTCCCTTCCGGCACATCGGCAAAGGTGTAGTTACCGCTCGCATTCGCTTGCTCGGTCCTGGTGATGCTTGTTCCAACATTGGCCAAAAGCACTTTGGCATTAGCGACTACGGCGCCGCTTACATCGGTTACGGTTCCTAATACGGAACCTGTGACGGCTTGGGCCTGAATTGACGAATGTCCAGCCAGAAAAACTAAGACGAGACCGATGATCGAGCGCAGACTTTTCACGGACGATTACCCCCTTTGAGTGCAAACAGATTATATTGCAGTACGGTTGGGGGGAGCGCGGATTGAAGTACTCAGTACTGAGCGCTTAGCCCGTGCTTATCGAACCAGCCCAGCATTTTGCTCCAGGCGTCTTTGGCAGAGGCTTCGTGGTAAGTAGGACGGTAATCCGCATTGAAGGCGTGCCCTGCGTCGGGATAAATGATGATTTGGCACTCCTGGTCTTTTCCGGCTGCCGTCAGGGCCTCTCTCATTTGCGCTACGGTCGAAAGGGGAATCCCGTCGTCCTTCCCGCCGTAGAGGCCAAGTATGGCTCCATGTAAGTCGCCCGCCACACCGACCGGCTGTTTCGGTTGTGTCGCCGGCTTGCTGTAGGGACCTGGAGTTAGCTTTCCGTACCAGGCGGCGCCGGCTGTGAGGTTTGGCTGGTGCGCGGAGTACAACCAGACAATTCGGCCACCCCAGCAAAAGCCTACAATGCCGAGCCGGGCGGTATCGCCTTTGCCCGAGCCCCTGACATGCTCTACGGTTGCATCGAGGTCGCCCAGAACCTGTAGATCCGGAACTTTGCTCACCACCTTCTGAATAATCTCCTGCATATCGTTGATCCCAGCGACATTCCCCTGACGAGCGTAGAGTTCCGGGGCGATTGCATAGTAGCCCTCTTTCGCCAGGCGGCGGCAAATGTCCTTAATATGCTCGTGGACACCGAAAATCTCCTGGACCACAAGGATAACCGGGCAAGAAGCGCCTCCGGCGGGGCGGGCGTAGTAGGCGGGCAACTCGAAAGCGCCTGAGTCGACGGAGGTTTCGCCTGTCTCTAAGCCGACAGTGTCGGTCGAAATGGAACTAAGCGCGACCGGACGCGTCGCAAGGGCATATCCCGCAAAAAGGTGGGTCACGGCTCGGCCTCATCTCTAAACATACTCGGGGAGCAAAAAAGAAGGCTGACCGGCTTAGCCAATCAGCCATTGAGTTTGAGTTGGAGGAGAAAATCTTAGGCAAAGAAATAAGACGAATCTAAGCTCAAGGTACTACAAGGAAACTGTGCCTTTATACCGAAACCATTCTCTGATTAAATTTTCTTTAGTATGCAGCAAGTTTCATTTATATGTCAAGTGAATTAGCATGCAAGCCCCCGAACGGGTTCGTTTGGTAATTCCGAGAGGGAGGCGGTCCTCCGACACACTAAATAGGTGTGCGCCGCGAACCTTTGTTGTTGCCGCTTGTGGCGGTGGCAGGCGGAATCCTGCTGGCGCATTTTCTTTATTTCCGGCTGACAGATCTCGTATTTCCCGCTGCCCTGGCAATCGGGCTCATACTGGCCTATTTTTGCCGCCCAGATGTGCGATGCAGGTTGGCGGCGGCATGCAGTTGCTTGTTTCTCGGCGGCATCGCAACACAGGTAATACATCGTCAGGGGCCGCCCCCCAGACTGGATGCTGAAGACGGAGAAGCAGTTCTGCTCTCCGGTTGCGTGACGAATCCGCCTGTCTTTTCTACGCAGCGCGAACAGTTCACGCTCAATCTGACGCGTAAGGCGGCTATTCGCATCTCAGTCAATCTAAAAACAGGGGCGAATCTACCGCTCGATTATGGCCAGAGGATCGAAGTCGCAGCGAAGGTTCGGAGCCCGCGCAACTTTCAAAACCCGGATTCCTTCGACTATGCCGGTTTTCTGGCGGCACAACGCATCTATTGGACCGGCTCCGTTGCGGCGCCAGGCGATATCCACCTTTTGGAGGGGCGATGCGGCTTGCGGGCTGTTGGGTGGCTTTATACCATTCGAACCTGGGCGCTCGAGAGAATCCGGGCGCTCTATCCCGACGATCCACACACGGTCGGCCTGCTTCAGGCAACTCTTCTGGGCGAAACGAGCGGCGTAGACCGGCGCTGGACGACAGACTTTCGCATTACCGGCACCTATCACGCTCTGGTCATATCCGGCCTGCATGTTTCGGTGCTGGCGTTCACCCTGCTGCTGATCCTCAGGCTGCTGCGGCTTCGACGCATACCTGCCGTGGCGGTCGCAACGCTCGCCAGCTGGCTCTATGTCTTCATCTCGGGATTCAACTCACCCGCAGTGCGAGCGGCGGGTGGCTTTACGCTATTCCTGATCGCGAGTTACTTCTTTCGACGGACACGCATTTTGAACGTGCTGGGGGCGATCGGGATCATTTATCTCGCGTTCGCGCCAGATGAACTCTTCGATCCTAGTTTTCAGCTCTCCTTCTTATCGGCGGCCACAATTGCGGCGTTCGCGATGCCGGTGATGGAACGGCTGACTGAGCCGCTGCGCGCATCGGTTAAGCGCTTCGATCAGGTGCGTTACGATCCGCAGGTGCCGCCGCTGGCTGCCCAGTGGCGGGTAGAGCTACGCCTGCTCTCGAGGACAATTCAGGTCTGGTCGGGCTTGCGGGCGGGAGCGGCCAACTTTCTGGTCGCACGCGGCGCTTTGCTGGCCGCCTTCGCCGCCGATACGGTGATTGTTTCAGCCTGCGTCCAGTTCGGGCTCGCGCTGCCTATGATCAGCTATTTCCACCGGCTATCGGTCACGGGTCTTTCAGCGAACATCGTGATCATTCCCCTGCTTTCGCTGGTAGTGCCGCTGGGCTTCGCCTGCATCTTGACGGGCTCGCATTTGCTCGCGCTGCTGACCAAAGCTCTGCTGGTGATGGCCGAATGGGTAGCGGGCTGGCACGCAAAATTCGAGCCCGCATGGCGGCAGGCGGCGATGCCTCTATGGTTATGCGTGCTGTTTGCCGCTTCGCTGGTACTGCTCGGATACACAATCCGCAAGCGGCGTTTCTTGGTTGCGCCTGCTCTCGCCTGTTCGCTTCTCCTGTTTACAGTTCTCTGTTGGCAGCCTTGGAAGGCTGAACTAAAGGCAGGATATTTAGAGCTAACTGCCATCGACGTGAGCCAGGGCGATAGCTTGCTGGTAGTGTTTCCGGATGGGGAAACCATGCTGGTGGACGCGGGCGGCTTCCCCGGGGCGGAACGCATGGCGCGCAAGCCTCAATTAGACATGGGCGAGGACGTGGTCGCGCCGTATCTCTGGAGCAGGCGTATCCGGCATCTGGATTACGCCGTGCTTACGCATGGGCACTCCGATCACATGGGCGGTTTGCCCTCCATTCTCGACGATTTCCGCCCAAAGCAGTTGTGGATTGGCGCCGAACCGGAGACGGCGGAGTGGCGGCACGTGCAGCACGTAGCAAAGGCGGACGGGGTACAAATCCTGCCGCTCAGGCGCGGCGTTCCGAGCGTGAGCATCGGCGGGACACAGATTCGCGTGCTGGCGCCGTCGCCCGATTACCAGGCCGGCGACGCGGCGAATAACAACGATTCGCTCGTTATCGAGATCACTTACCGGCACCGGAGCATTCTCCTGACGGGAGACGCAGAGCGGCCTGCCGAAAGCGACATGCTAGAGAGCGGATTATTGCATCCGGTAACTCTTTTGAAGGTCGGCCATCACGGGAGCAAGACATCTTCATCCGAAGAGTTCTTGAGCGCTCTCAATCCGCAGTTCGCCATTATTTCCGACGGCTACATGAATCAGTTCCATCACCCTCACCCGAGCGTGCTCGAGCGCCTGACCGCCCGCCATTCGATCGTCCTGCGAACAGACCAGCGCGGCCTGATCACCTTTCGCACGGATGGCGACAGAGTAGACCTGGATACTTTCCATTGAGCTGCCCTGCGAGAGCCACTTTCGGGCCCGCGCATAGAATGAGTACGAAGGAGAAATATGGAACGCGAAAACAAAGGCGCTGCGATTGGCTGGTTGATCGGAGGGATCGTGGTGGGCACGGTAGGAGCCTTGTTGATTGCGCCGCAATCGGGATCCCTCACGAGGAGACTACTCGGCAAACATGCCCAGAAGGGCGGCAAAACGCTGATAGATTCCAGCCAGGACATTGTGACACGGGGCCGGGAGCTTTATGAGAGGGGACGCGAGATTGCGGAAGAAGCAGCCGACCTGTTCGAGCGCGGACGCAAGATAGCGGAGAAGACGATTGAGGACCGGATCTAAGTCCCATAGCGTCGCATCGAATACTGAGATAGAGATTATGTCTGTGGTTACATCGCCCACCCGACTTGCTCCTTTCACGAACGAGCCCTACACCGATTTCACGCAACCTAAGGCGGCCGAAGCGGCGCGCGCGGCGTTCGAAAAAGTGCGGGCGAAACTCGGCACAGAATATGATTTGCTGATCGCAGGCGACAGACGGCGCTCGGAGGGTAAGCTGGAGTCGGTCAATCCCGCAAAGCCTTCGGAAATCGTGGGCATTCACCAGAAAGGCTCGGAGCAAGACGCGCGCGATGCAGTGGAAGCGGCGTACGCTTATCTTCCAACCTGGGCGGCAGTCCCGGTCGAGCAGCGGGCGGAGTATCTGCTGCGCCTAGCGGACGTCATTCGCGATCGCAAGTTTGAATTTGACGCCTGGCTGGTCATGGAAGCCGGCAAGACGTGGGCCGAAGCGGAGGCCGATGTTTCCGAAGCGATCGATTTTTGCGAGTTTTATGCTCGTCACGCTTTGAAGCTGGCGAAACCTGATCCGCTGGTGCAGCTCTCGGGCGAGCGTGACGAGATGGTTTACCTTCCGCTCGGCGTAGGCATTGTGATTCCACCGTGGAACTTCCCGCTGGCAATTCTGCTCGGCATGACAACAGCGGCTCTCGTCACCGGCAACACGGTGGTGATCAAACCCTCGAGCGACACGCCAACGATCGCGGCCAAATTCGCGGAAGCCATGCTCGAAGCGGGCATTCCGCCGCAAGCGTTTTCGCTGCTCACCGGCAGCGGCGGAATCATCGGCGACATTCTCGTTTCGCATCCGAAGACGCGTTTCGTGTCTTTCACCGGATCGCGCGATGTCGGATTGCATATCAACGAACTGGCAGCGAAAACCCCGAAAGGGCAGCTTTGGATCAAGCGCGTGATCGCCGAGATGGGCGGCAAAGACGCGATCGTTGTGGATCGGGAGTGTAATCTCGACCAGGCGGTTCTCGGCGTGATGTATTCGGCCTTTGGTTACCAGGGCCAAAAATGCTCGGCCTGTTCGAGGGCCATCGTCGACGAAGCTGTTTACGACGAGTTTCTCGACAAGCTGAAAGCGAAAACAGAGAGCCTAACGATGGGTTCGCCCGATCGGGTTGAGAACTATCTGGGACCGGTGATCAATGCCCGTGCCAAAGAGAACATCCTGAATTATATTGAGACGGGCAGAAAGGAAGGGCGGCTGATTACCGGCGGCGAGGCTGCTGCAGGCGACGGATACTTTATCAAACCGACGATCATCGCCGACATTCAGCCAAAGGCGCGCATTTTCCAGGAAGAGATCTTCGGGCCTGTGCTGGCGGTAACCAAAGCAAAGGATTTTGACCAGGCGCTTGAATTCGCAAATGACTCCGAGTATGGCTTGACTGGGGCTGTTTTCACCACTAACCCAGCGAAGGCAGAAAAAGCGAAACGGCAGTTTTTCGTAGGCAACTTGTACATCAACCGCAAGTGCACGGGCGCGATGGTTGGAGCACATCCATTCGGCGGCTTCAACATGTCGGGAACGGACTCGAAGGCGGGCGGCCCCGATTACCTGCTGCAATTCGTGCAGGCAAAATCGATAGCTGAGAAGGTTGATTAGCGGCACGATATACTTGAGTTACCCCGATGCGAAGGGGACCACCTAGTCACAAATCCAGGGTCGAACACGATCGACACGACGAACGGGAGCCGTTAAGGTTCCCGTTTCGTTTTTAGCAACCATCGAAACTTAAGTTATGAGACTTGCGGGGCGTATCAGCCGGCTCGTGATTGAATCGGCATTCGATGTACTGGCGAGAGCGCGAGCGCTCGAAGCGAAGGGTCGCCACATCATCCATCTCGAAATTGGAGAGCCGGATTTCGATACTCCGCAGCCCATCGTGGACGCGGCGAAAGAAGCTCTCGATCAAGGCTGGACGCACTACGGACCACCGCAAGGCTTACCCGAATTTCGGGAAGTGGTCGCGAATCATGTTTCGAGAACAAGAGATATAGAGGTTGGTGCTCGACACGTCTGCATCGTGCCAGGCGCGAAGCCGATGCTCTTCTTTCCGATGCTGGCGTTGATCGAAGCGGGAGATGAAGTGATGTACCCCGATCCCGGATTTCCGATTTATCGTTCGATGATCGGCTTTCTGGACGCCAAGCCTGTCGCGATCCCGCTGCGCGAAGAGCGGGGGTTCTCGCTCGATCTCGACTTTATCAAAGACAACATCACGGAACGCACGAAGCTGATCATTCTAAATTCGCCGCACAACCCGACGGGCGGCGTGATTCCAGAGTCCGATATTCGCGAGCTGGCTGGGATTGTGCAAGGTTGCGACGTGATGGTACTCTCCGATGAGATTTATGCACGCATTTGTTATGACGGCGAGGCATTCTCACCGGCTAGTGTTCCTGGAATGCTCGAGAAGACGATCATTATGGATGGGTTCTCGAAGAGCTATGCCATGACGGGCTGGCGGCTGGGTTTCGGGGTAATGCCTGAGTGGCTGGCCGGCGCGGTGACCAAGTTAATGGCGAACTCAAATACTTGCGCGGCGAGCTTCGTACAGCGCGCCGGTATAGCCGGGCTGAACGGGCCGCAGACAGAAGTCGACAACATGGTCAAAGAGTTCCGGCGGCGGCGCGATATGTTCTGTCCTGCGCTGAACGCGATTGCCGGGTTTCGCTGCGCAATGCCGTGCGGCGCATTCTATGCGTTCGTAAATGTAGAAGCAACAGGATTGAAGTCCAGGGAAGTCGAGAATATTCTTTTGCAAGAAGCGGGAGTCGCGTGTCTCGACGGAGGTGCGTTCGGCGCGTGCGGCGAAGGTTATCTGCGCCTCAGTTATGCCAATTCATTTGAGAATCTGGCGGAGGCGGTGCGGCGAATCACGGAAATCTCGAAAGTCTGGGCTTAGACAAGAATGGAAACGGGTCTAAAGAACCGGGTTGCAGTTGTAGCGGGCGCGAGTCAGGGACTCGGCCGCGCCACAGCTTTAGCACTAGCAGCGGAAGGAGCTCATTTAGGGCTGTGCGCGCGTAATGCAGAAGCGCTTGAGCAGTTGTCGTCGGACATTCGCAAACGATTTGGCGTCGAGGTACACGCGGAAGAGCTGGACGTCCGGGACAGCGGAGCTATCGACCAGTTTGTCAGCAATACGGCTCGCGAGTTCGACCGCGTGGACGTGTGCGTCACGAATGCCGGCGGGCCGCCCGCTAAGGAGTTCCTCGCAACGACAGACGAGGAATGGGACAATGCGTTCCATCTGAACCTGAGGAGTGCGGTGGCATTTGCGCGTGCCGTAATTCCCTACATGCAGCGCAGAAAGTGGGGACGCATCATCACGATCAGCTCGATCACAGTTCGACAGCCGCAAGCGCAGCTTATCCTTTCGAATGCGATCCGCACCGGAATTCTGGGGCTGGTGCGCAGTCTCGCGAGCGATTTTGGGAAAGACGGAATACTGGTTAACAATGTGGCGCCGGGTTATACGGCAACTGACCGGTTGAAAGAACTCTCGGGAAGACGGGCGGCTGCGACTGGTCAAAGCGAGGCGAATATTCAGCAGGCGTGGATCGATCAGATTCCGGTTGGCCGGCTGGGCGAGCCGGAGGAAGTGGCAGATGCGATTGTCTGGCTCGCTTCGGAACGAGCGTCGTTCATCACGGGACAAACTATCCTAGTCGATGGCGGCATGTATAAAGGACTTTGATGACCGAAGCAAAAGCAAAGCATATTCAATGGGACAAGATCCCGAGAGAGACGTTAAATCCTCTGTTAGAACGGCAGCTGGTAGTGGGCGATCAGATGATGGTCGCCCGGGTTCTGCTGAAGAAGGACTGCGTGATACCGATGCATCATCACCACAACGAGCAAGTGACTTATGTGGAATCGGGAGCCTTGCAGTTTATGGTGGGCGGCGAGGAGGTTACGGTTAGAAGCGGTGAGTTTCTATGTATTCCGCCGAACGTGCCCCATACGGCAATAGCGCTCGAAGACACGGTGGATGTCGACCTGTTTACGCCGCCGCGCGAGGACTGGCTGAACAAGACAGACCAGTATCTAAGACGCTAGATGGCAGGACAGCAACGCGTCAAGATTCTAAACAGAAAGCAACGGCTCGAACTCGGGCAGCAGGCCCGGAAACGGCTCAGCCGCGGCGAGCTCGGGAAATTAGACGCACAGAAACGAGGCTTCGACCCGATTCAGGTGCTGCTGGCAGCGGCCCACGATCGCGTGCCGCGTTTACTTCCGATCAAATATAGCCGGATGGCTGGCTCCCCCTTCGCATTTTTTCGCGGTTCCGTGTCGATTATGGCGGCTGATCTGGGCAAGCACGAGCACACGAGTTTGACCGTTCAGCTCTGCGGCGACGCGCACGTACAGAATCTCGGATCATTCGAAGCACCCGATGGCCGCATCGTTTTCGACATCAACGATTTCGACGAAACAATTGCCGGGCCGTGGGAATGGGACGTCAAGCGCATGGCGGCAAGTATTGTGTTGGCCGGCCTGGAGGTTGAACACGACGAACCGAGCTGCAGCGCCGCGGTAGAGAACTTCACGAGCACGTATGCGCGCACGATAGAAGAACTGGCGGAACAGCCTATCCTGGCCGCGGCGCGGCATCAGATTCGGCGGCTCAAGAAAGCGGAGGCAACCTCCGCTGCGCTGAGACAGGCCCAGCGGGCGCAGCCGCTCGATCTCGTGAAGAAATATACGGAAGCGGGAGCGAAGGGGAAAATACGTTTTCGCAAGGTTGAACCAGTTCTGTGGCCCATCAAAGGGAAAAGCAAGCAGGAGGTGCTTGCCGCGTTGCCAGCCTACCGGGAGTCGCTTCCGCCCGAACGGCTGCACCTGTTCGATTTCTTTGAGCCTCTTGACGTGGCGTTCAAAATTGTGGGCACCGGCAGCGTGGGCCTCCGCGACTACGTTGTGCTGATGGAGGGAAACGGGAAAGTCGATCCCTTGTTTCTGCAAATTAAACAGGAAGTCGAATCGGCGTATGCGCCATACTTGAAAACTCAAAAGTGCGCGAACCAGGGTTACCGGGTAGTGGAGGGTCAGCGCAGAGTTCAGGCCATCTCCGATCTGATGCTCGGTTGGACGCGAATAGGCGGACGTGACTTTCTTGTCCGCCAACTCAATGACCACAAGGGAAGCGTGAGCCTGGAGCATTTGCGCGGTCAGGGTTTGAGCGAACTGGCAGGGATTGCGGGAGAGCTGCTGGCCCGGGGACACGCACGCTCGGGAGACGCACTCGCCATTAAAGGCTATCTGGGTGGTTCGGACGCGGCTGTCGATGCAATTGTCAAGTATGGAATCGAGTACGCAAAGCTCACTTACTCCGATTTCGAGCTGTTCGGGAAAGCGGTCAAGCAGGAGCGGATTAAGATAGCTGCATAAAAAGGCCCAGGTTCTCCGAAAACCTGGGCCGGGAGATGACGCTCGAGATCGCCAGTTACTTCTGGGTAGAAGGGGCGGTCTCTTGCGCCGGCTTGCTGCTCGTCTGGCTCTTCTTGACGTTCGTCTTCTTGTGAGTCTTTTTCACGGCAGCTTTATTCTGGGTGGCTGGCGCGGCAGTGTTCTGAACCTTCTTGGCAGCATTGGGAGCGGCCATCAGGAAAGGAACCGCAGCTACGGTCAGCAGGGTGGATGTAAATAGACGTTTCATTGTTTTTCTCCTTCAACTAGTGGCGGACTTTCTTGATTTGGAGGCTTTCTGCTTCCTCGCCGCTCACAATCCTAATTTGCGCTTATTTGAGCTCACGCGCTATCACGCGAATCGACGAAAGTGCATCCCCGATTTACGGGATGGCCCAGGCAGGCTGTTAATGAAAGAATCGTGATGTGCTTACGCGGACGCGCTGGCAAAGAATGCTGCTGTTGGGGTTGGGTCTTTCGGCGCTGCTGCTGCTTTCAGCAGTGCTCGTTGCGTGGCGGACGATTCACCAGATCAACAACATCACGGGAACGTTCGCACAGCGCCAGGCGCTTGCCAAAGCCGCTATCGATGAAATAGAAAAGCAGCAGAGTGAGCTTAACAGCAGGTGGCGGCAACTCGCGCGACGAAAGGATGTGGTTCGACGGGAAGAGATTCTGGACCAGCTCGAACAGAATCGGCAGCAGATGAGCAGCGCTTTGGAATCCGCGTACGAACAAGCCGAGCTGCTGCGGGAAAGTATCTATCAGGCGGGTCACGGACTGCTGCGCTGGACGGTTTGGTTGTTCGCAGCGTGCGTCGGATTGTCGCTCATTGGAGCAAGCTGGGCCGTGCGAGCTTCGGCGGCCCTATTCAGACGGCTCGAGACGCAGGCCAGCGATCTGACGCGATTGCAATACGCGTTTCTAGAGAGTCAGGAAGATGTAGCGCGGCGCTTCTCGCACGAACTGCATGACGAGTTGGGGCAGGCCCTGGCGGCGGTGAAGGCCAACCTCTCTGCCTTGCGCGAGCATCCGGAACCGGCCCGGGTGGAAGACTGCATGACGCTGGTGGACGGGGCAATTCACGACGTGCGGGAGATGTCGCAACTGCTGCGGCCGACCGTCCTGGACGATTTTGGTCTGGACGCGGCGTTAAGGGCGCTGACCGAGCGATTTGCGCAACGGACGGGGATTCGCGTGGAGTATCGCAGTAACATTCAAGACCTGAGGCTCAGGGAAGAGGCGGAAACTCACCTGTTTCGGATCGCGCAAGAAGCCTTGACCAACGTGGCGCGTCACGCGGCAGCCACGGAGGTGACAATGGAGTTGCATACGAATGGGCGAGAAGTGCAGTTGTCAATAAAAGATAACGGACAGGGGAGGCAAGCGGCGGACCGCGGAAGCAACAGAGGGCTAGGCTTGGCGGGGATGCAGACACGTGCACGAGGTTGCGGAGGAGAACTAGTGGTTGAGTCTCATCCCTCGCGAGGATTCAGCGTCGCGGTGAGCTGTCCGGTGAAGCCGGCGTGATTAAGATCCTATTGGCCGACGACCATACGATTGTCCGTCAAGGCTTGAAGCTGATCCTTTCGTCGCAGCCGGATTTTCAGGTGATCGGCGAGGCAGCTAATGGACGGGAAGCAGTGGAGCTGGCAGAGAAGCTGCATCCGGATATTGTGCTGCTGGATGTCGCCATGCCCGAACTGAACGGCATTGAGGCAACACGCCGGATGATGGAGGCGAATGGGCGGCTGAGGATACTCGTTCTGAGCATGCACAAGGAATCGGTTTACGTACGCGAGATTCTGAAAGCGGGCGCGCGCGGATACCTGCTCAAAGATGTGATCGACACCGAACTGTTGAACGCGGTGCGATCGGTGGCACGCGGCGACGGGTACATCAGCCCGGCCGTTTCGGGCGCTCTGCTGAGCGATTACCGGCAGAACGTGACAGATCCGGCCGACTTACTGACCAATCGTGAGCGAGAAGTGCTGCAGTTGATTGCGGAAGGCAAGACGAACAAGGAAGTCGCGACCAAGCTCAATTTAAGCGTCTACACGGTCGATTCGCATCGCGGCAAAATCATGGAAAAGTTGAACCTGCACAGCACGGGCGAGCTGGTGCGGTTCGCGATCAAGCACGGCTTGGCGGATTGAGCGCAAGGAAATGTCAATCGTGAAAAAGACAACCGCCGGAGTTCACGTCTGGCTGGTCTTATGGAAGGCATTCCGCGCCGTCGACGAGCGAGCAACTCAAAGCATCCGGGAGACTGGATTGGGCGACTCCGATTTTAGAGTGTTGGAAGTGTTGCTTCACAAGGGACCTCTGCCGGTAAATACCATCGGACCCAAAGTGCATCTCACGCCGGGGTCTATCAGCGTAGCCGTAGACCGTCTCCATGCCAAGGGCCTAGTGTCCAGGGCAGATTGCGAAACAGACCGAAGAGTACGCATCGTGGATCTCACGGCTCCGGGCCGCAAGTTGATCAGCAAAGCGTTTCACCGGCATGAAGCCGAGATGGAAGAGCTGGCGGCGGTTCTGACAGAAGGTGAGCGGGACTCAGCTCGTCGAGCTGCTTAAAAAACTGGGAAGGCACGCCGAGGCACGCTAAATTCAGCGGTGCGACAGGTCGCGGATCCAGATGTCTTTGAACTCCATGTTGCCGTGGCCGCCGGAGTGCAACTGCAACGCAATGGTGCCGTCAGGCGCGCCCGGTTTGGGATCGGTGAAATCGACCATCTGGACGCCGTTCAAGCGGGAACGGTAGCGATTCCCAACGACCTCCACCAGGTAGTCGTTCCAATCGCCCATGCGCACGACGCTTTCGTTTTCGGGCGCGGGCCAGACCACCCAGTGACCGCCTTCTTCCGCGTAGACGCCGCCGGTGTGATGCATCATGGTGCAGTCAATTTCGAATTGCATGCCTTGCGTGACGTCAGCGGTGCCGGGCTTGAAAGCGGAATGGAAGAAGACACCGCTATTGCCATCGGCTACGCATTTGAAGCGCAGGGCGAGCTGGAAGTCCACATAGGATTTATCGGTTTGAAGATAGCCGTAATCATTGGTTAGGCCCTTGCCGTGAATGAGGCTATTTTCGACGGTCCAACTCTCCTTGCCGACTTTGTTCCAGCCGGATAGATCGTTGCCGTTAAAAAGAGAGATCCAGTCATCCCCCGGCAGTTTGCGTTTTTCCTGGGGCGAGCTGAGCAAGCTGAAGGCACAGATAGAAGTGAGCAAGAGAAGACAGCAGAGAGATTTTTTCATCGATTCGAACCCACGGTATCTAAGCTAGGAGAAGTTTGCAAGGAGCTTGAGGCATAGGCAGCGGGATTGAAGTCCGGCGCTGGTGAAACACGCACTCCAGAAGGGGAACCCAGGCGTTCGCGGAAACAGGAGCAAGAGCAATGCAGAAGCTTTTGGAGCGTTGTGCCGGTATCGATAACGCCAAGCGCGAACTGACGCGCCGGCGCAAACGGTTGTTGGGCGCGGTCAACAGCGAGCGGAATCGGGTCCAGAAGATGCTCGAGCGCGGCAACGTCAAGATCGGCAATGTGGTGAGCGATGTCGGCCGCATCTCCGGGCAGCGGATCCTGCAGGTACTTCTCAGGAAACCGGATAGGATCGCCGAATTGGCAATCTTGGAAGGGCGCCGGCTGGATGCTCGCTTAATAAGTCTATCCACTTTCCCTATATATTATTGGTCTGTTGTTTACACGATTGCCATACTTGTTTACACGATTGCCATACTCAGGAATAATGATATGTCCTGACGAGATCGTGTTGGAAACGAACCTGCCGCTGCCTTTGGCCAGCCGGGGCAAGGTGCGGGACATCTATCATGCAGGCGAGGATTTACTGTTCATCGCCTCGGACCGGATCTCGGCGTTCGATTGTATTCTCGGCAGCGGCATACCGTGCAAGGGCAGGGTGCTAACCCAGATGTCACTCTTCTGGTTTGAGTTTTTGCGAGACACCATGCGCTCACATTTGCGCACGGCTGATATAAACGACTATCCGCAGCCGCTCTGCAAATTCAGAGACTTGCTAGAAGGGCGCTCGATGCTGGTAGCGAAGGCGGATATGATTCCGGTCGAGTGCGTAGCGCGGGGATACTTGGCGGGTTCCGGCTGGAAAGAGTATCAGGCGGCGGGTACCGTGTGCGGCATATCGCTTCCTTCAGGTTTGCAGAACGGCAGCCGATTGCCGGAACCGATTTTTACGCCGGCCGCAAAAGCGCAGAGCGGGCATGACGAGAACATTCCGTTCGGCGCCGTGGAAGATCAAGTAGGCGCGCAACTGGCCGCTCGGCTACGGGACCTCACTCTTTCGATCTACCGAAAGGCGTCAGAATATGCGATGGAGCGGGGCATTATATTGGCCGACACCAAGTTCGAATTCGGCTTTGTAGACAACCAACTTGTGCTGGCCGACGAAGTGTTGACGCCTGACTCCTCACGGTATTGGCCGGCTGACAGTTACAAACCCGGCGGGCCGCAATTCTCTTTTGACAAGCAATTTGTACGCGACTATCTGGAAACACTGGATTGGGGCAAGCGACCCCCGGCGCCAGCCTTGCCTGCGGAGGTGGTACAGAAGACCAGCGAGAAGTACCAGGAAGCCTACGCGCGGATCACGGGCGGCAAGTTAGCTGTCAGGAAGATGTAAGATCCTAAGCGATGCCCTTTAACTGGTTTGACATTGTTTTGGCGCTGGTCATCCTGATGTCTGCTATAGCAGGACTGCGGTCGGGTTTTGCCCGCGTCGTGATTGGATTGATTGCTACTATCGCGGGACTGCTACTCGGGTTTTGGTGTTACCGCATAGTGGCGGCGAAACTGGCGCCTTTTCTAAGCACGCCTGCCCTGGCTGACATCTTGGGTTTCCTGATCATCTTTTTCGGCATATTGATCCTCGGCGCTCTGGTTGCCGCCTTGCTGTCGCGGCTCTTCAGATGGATCGGGCTGTCTTGGTTCGATCATTTTCTGGGCGGGGTCGCGGGAGTGATCCGAGGTGTCCTGATGGTCGCAGCGTTCGCCGCGATTCTGGTGGCATTCGTGCCATCGCCCGCACCTTCTTACCTGACCAACTCGCGCGTTTTGCCCTATGCAAGTCACGTGGCGGCAGCGCTAGCGGAGATGGCGCCGCGCGATTTGAAAGATACTTTCCGGCAGCAATGGGAGAACCTGAAGCAGTTTTGGGCGAATCCGAAGAGTAATCGCTCGATTGAGGCCTGAGAAGCACCGGCTTGCTCAGTTCTTGGGCGTTTGCAGCGCTTTCTCTGATCGATTCAGCGCACGCAAGAATGCGAAGAGCCCAACCGCTTCGCCTGTCAAAAAGAGTCCCCAGTGAAAGGCATGCGGATACCCGCCGCTTGCTGTATTGCGGAAATCTGCAATGAAGGCCAGCAAGATCAACATCGCACCTAGCATGATCCCGGACCAACTCAGCGCGGTGAGTCGAATGGATTGACCGTGGTATTCCTGCCACAACAGAAGGAGTCCCGCATAAATCATGGAAGCAGAGACGATTACGGGCGCCAGAACCGGGCCAACCCACGGTACCGGCAAAAGGAACAGGATATCCCAGGTGAGCAGGGACGCAGGCCACGCAAGAAGCATCTTGAGCCAAAGATAGAAGGTAAGGTCCCAAATACCGAAGCACGTCACGAATGCGGCGGTCCATTCCCGGACGTTGCGCGCGACTGCCAGGGCGACTCCTGCCAACATCAGCAACGTGGCAAACTCTCTGGCGAGCTCTATTTTGAGGCGAGCCGGGTGCTCTGGTCCTAAGCTGCGCAACTGTTCGAGCGAGAGGAGCGGAAACAGTTCCCCTGTGGGCAAGCCTGGATAGAAGTGGACGCGCAAAGGCGTATATATACTGCGCAGGTAGACGACGACCGCGGCCTCGACGTACCCAAACGACATGCCGAACAATACGAGAGCAGCGACGAGTTTGCACCACGTGGCTTTGGTCGAACTCGTGAAATTCGGGTATAAAGTTAACACCATACCTCAGCATAGGTGCCCTATGGCCGCTGGCGGCGTGTCAGATAGAGTGAAGTTGTGACGGTAGCGGAGGCTTACGAGTTGACGACACAGGGCGGCACGACGGACTCTGCTTGGCTGATCAAAGCCTGCGAGTCGTTTGGTGCTTACTGCTTAATTGGTGGCCTCGCCGTCCGACTGGCGGAAGCCTACCCTGCGCTGAAGTCTCTTTATCCCGGCGAGCTCAGAGAGCAAATCAACCGCGGATGAAAGAGCACCAACGCTCAAAATGAGTGATGGGGAGGCTGGCGGCGGGCCACGATTTCCGAAGCACTTCGACGGAAAGCGCTTCTACAATCCGAATGCGTCACAGGCGCTTGGATTGCTCGATGTCTTGCGATGGAAGCTGACCAGCCGGGCGGACCAATCACCCGGATTCGTTTCCGACGTCGAGCAATCCATACCGCCACCCCGGGTTGAAGGCAGCGAGCTGCGGAGCACTCTTGTGAACCATTCAACGGTGCTTCTCCAGCAAAGCGGTTCGAACATTTTGACCGATCCGGTCTGGTCAGCGCGGGCGAGTCCGCTTCGTTGGATCGGTCCGCGGCGCAGGAGAAATCCGGGGATTCGACTGGAGGATCTCCCTCGCATCGACATCGTGCTCATCAGCCACAACCACTACGACCACCTGGATCTCGCGACATTGCGCTGGCTCTCGGACCGGGGCGATTCCGTATTCGTCGTTCCTATTGGGGTAGCCCGGCTGCTACGGTCCGAAAAGATTGGACCCACGCACGAACTCGATTGGAGTGAGGCATGCACGTTCGGTGAAGCGACCGTCTACTCCGTCCCGGCTTTGCACTTCTCGAGCCGGGGAATCTTCGACCGAAACAAGGCTCTCTGGTGTGGGTATGTCATAAAGTTTAAGAACCGAACTGTATATTTCGCTGGCGACACCGCATTCGGCAACCATTTCTACCAGATCCGCGAGAGGTTTGGAGCGCCGCGCCTGTCGCTGCTGCCGGTTGGAGCTTACGAGCCAAGATGGTTCATGTCGCCGATTCATATGGCTCCCGAGGAAGCCGTCAGAGCACATGAAATCTTAGGTTCGGGAACTAGCATCGCGATCCACGATGGCACGTTTCAACTCGGTGATGATGGTCTTGATAAGGCCAAGCAACAGCTCTCGGGATGCATCGGGACGGATTCGTTTCTAATTTTGGAAAACGGGCAATCGTTCAGCATTGATTGATGATCGACAAGCACTCGCTCGCAGTGGTTAGCATTATCGGCAGTTCGCTCGACGTGCTCGGAGCGCTTTACCTTGCTTACGATCTTCTGGGCGGGATACACGGACCGCTTCGAACACTAACGAGAGCCGTCACCTACGGGGTGCTCTTCGGAACAGGATACGGCATTGCCCTGGGACCGATATTTGGCCTGGCAAGCGGCGCGGCACATGGCATAACACTGGCATGGGAATATTCCCGCGCTGCACGGCAGAGATCCAAACCGGGATTCTGGTATGACGCAGCCATGAGCGCGATTCGCGGGTGTGGCTTTGCGTTGGGTGCCGGCTTCCTATTCGGAGCGATGTTCGGCATTACATTTGGCGTTTTGAGCGCCGTGGGACAGGTAATTGCTTACCGGGCCGGCATTCGGCCAACACTAGACTACGCACCAGCAACCCGGCCACGCCTGACCATGCATCAATTCCTGGCTGTAGTGAATCGCACGGTGGGATACGCGCTCGCCGGATACATCAGCGCTGTAATCGGACACCAGCGCGCGAGGGCCCTGGCGTTCGGATTGGAAGTTGGGTTGCTAATCGGCGTGGTCACGGTAATCGCTAGCGCTTGCACGCCTTTCATCGAATGGACGGCGGATCATCTGCCGGAGAAACGCATGGGCGTTTTTGGAATCGCCTTGATCTTAATTGGCTTCACTCTGCAATCGGTCCAATATTGGGTGGCGCTGCTCGACTTAAGTATCCGCTAGGAGATCCAAACCACGGTGAGCGAGACCGCCATCACCGATACGTCCGCCTTCGACATTCTTCGAAGGTTGCGGAGTATACGTCACCCAGACATCACCGATTAACTTGAGCGCCTCAGCGCCGCGGTGTTGAATCCGGCGGAAAGAGAAACCTCTCCACCATCCTTTTTCATGTGCGGACTTAATTTCAGGGGACGTTTGCACAAGCGTGATACTTGTTTGAGTATTCTAGCTGAATCTCGTACTTGCGTCCGTTCAGGACACTGATGGGGTTCTTGAAGAACGGACCCGTCAAGTCGATGCCGGGACATAGATCGCCAATTTCTTGGCCGAAGGTGCCTAATGAGCTTTGTGCGTACCAACCCGTTGGTGGATCCGGATCGCTGATCGCCTCAGACAACTCATGGGACAGGACGTCATTAGTCGAGTCTATGAGCGCGCCATTTGGACTCGGTTGCGCGGTGGCACAGCCGTCCACGTTCTGATAAGGTTCCAAGCTAAGAATTACGTGTCCTATATCACTGAAAGTCACACTGCCGTGAAATGCGCAAAAGGCAAACGTGGACAGGTTATCGGGCGAATAGCATGAGCCGTCGGGCTCGCAAAAATCGACGCCCTTCGGAAGAAAGACATGGTAGATATGCCCGTAGCCGCTCCCGAAGGTAGAGGCCGCCGAGTGCACAATCTGAAGGAGGTCGTTATCTCCCAGCGTGGCAAAAGTCGGATAGGGAAGCGTGGCTGCGATACCTGCGGTATAGCGATTATTAGCAGTCTCACCCACGTATTGATCGAGCGTATGGACAAATGTGCTCTTTCCGAAATCGATCAGGAACTTCCTCGGGGCTCCCCAATCGCCTGCCGAGCCATTCACGTAAACATTATTCGATTGCACTGATTTGAGAAGGGCACCACCGTGGTAGGCCACGTCAGCCGGATAAAACCCCGGCGCCGGTACCCGCGGGAGCGCCGTAGCAGCCTCCGAGTTGGCTTCCAGTTCTTCAGTCGCTTGTCCGGTTTCCGCAGTGAATACCGAGGCTCCCGAGTCGCTCAGAGGCAAAGCTGTTAAGTTTCTAGCCGTCCCCTCTGCTTTGTGTCGCGGAAGCACATGTACTCTCATATCGGAATAACTCAAAGCACCCTTCCGATCGGAATCGCGTATCGCCAAGGGAACAACGTGATCCTGGGCCGTTTCATTGCTTTGAGCGTAGACAATCGGTTGGGCTATCCCGAGCGATAGCACGATTAAGGCGCTAATGCGCAACGCTTGCAGTACCTTCATATGTATTCTCCTTTCCAAAACTGGTTTCATAATTCTATTGAAAACCTGGCCTCATTTCAAGAAGAGTGAACTCAGAAAAAGTCTCAGGATGCCGATCACACAACCGGCGAATCGGATACGGTCAGTGCTCCATACCCACACGAAACATGCCGGGGTACCACGAAGATACCGCAAGTATTCGCGATTTCATAGCGGGCTCTTCATCGCGGGGCGGGAACCAGAGTTATGCTTTCGCTGTTTCCTTCAGGGATGCCATATCGATGACGAACCCGTATTTCACATCACCTTTGAGCAGCCATTCGTAGGCTGATTGATTTGCTGCATAGGATCAACTCGATTTCGCGGGTGAGACCTTTCGGCACGTCGCAGGATCTAGTGATCCGCTTTTGCAGCGCCATTGATGCCCGCGGAATTGATTTCCGCTCGAACCGGCACGCCAGTCAATTGGTCGAGATACGCCTTGGCTGCCGGGTCATCCGGGTGAGCGCCAAGAATGGCCCGCAGATTTTCGATCGCCGAGGCGTTATCACCCGTGCGGGCCAGTGCATGAGCGAGGTTGAACCTTGCGTTGTCATAATCTGGCTTCTGCCGCACAGCCAAACGGAATTGCGCGAGCGCTTCGGTGAGACGGCCTGTTGCTTCGAGCGCCGCCGCATAAAGGTTGCGAGCGATTGCGTCGTTGGGCTGAAGAAGAACGGCCTTACGTAGGGGGCCCACCGCATCCTGCGCATGGAGACGCGAAAGCGCCAGCGCGCCCAGCGTCAAGTTTGCATAATAATCATTCGGATACTTTTCCAGCTGATGTCGCGCCCAGGCTTCAGCGTAGATTCGGCGCGCATCGCCGCCCTTCTCTGGGAGCACTTCCAGCCAGAGGTGTCCCATCTCGTCCGTTGCTTGATTGCCGCCTTCCACTCGCCTGGGCGGGTGATTCGGATTGCGCGGATTGCCGCTCGAGTTGTCGTAGTTATACCGCATCGTGACAATAGTTCCGGCAGGAAGATGGACGGGATCACGAAAGCGGTACACGGCTTGCCAGTTCGGGTCCCAGGCAGGAACGAGAATCAGCGAGATGCGATTTCCATCCGGCCTAGTCGCCCACCCTTCCAGCCGGGTACCGAGATAGTGCGCGTGCGGATAGATCGCGAGGACTTGCGTGTCGAGAGGAAGCCGAAGACTGTCGCTGACGATGAAATCGCGCTGGCCTGCGGGGATATCGATCGCGCCATCATGCTCCAGCTGCAGCAAGTACGGAAACCTTGCCGGTGGAACATCCGTGAAGTAAAGGGCAACGGCCGGCTGCTCCCATTCCACCTTCCCCGATGGCTGCAGATGCATATTCAGTACTAGTTCATTGCCGGGATTAAGGCGCCAGGAGAGGCCGTCCTGTTCGCTTCGCGGAATGGTGCCGGGTTTCCAGAACAGGAAATGTCCGTCCAGATCGAGAGGACTGCGTAGGACCGTAACATCCATCCCGGGAAAACCGGCTCCGGGAGATCGCTCACGCATTCGTTGCGAGCCTGTGCGGTCGATGATGATGTTCGCGTGATGAACGACCTTCGGGTTTGAGGGGCGGATGTCGACCGCGCGCACGAATCTGCCGCGCGTGAGTTCCGGGGTTAGAATGAAATTCCAGAAGAGGTCGGGACCAGCCGCGGGAACCCGAACCGGTTTTGGGGCTTGTACGATCAGGTCAGGAGGGCCAAGGCGCCAACCCTCGTGGGTCGGTAGCGGTGGCGGGACGGCCGATGGGGGACCCTCAGGCGAGCCGTCAAGGACCCAATCGGAGATGGTCATTATTTGCTCGTCCGTCAACCGAAGTTCATCGGCAAACTTGGCGGGTTGCTCTGCAGGCAGCCAGGGTGGCATGTAGCGGCTCTTTGTGACAGCCGCGATTTGGCGAGCGTGCTTCTGGACATCGGAAAACGATGTAAGGGGAAACGGACCCGGGCCGCCTGCAAAGTGGCACGGAGCACATTTGGCGTATAGGATGGGCGCAACGTCCTGACTAAACGTTGGGGCCGCACTTTGCGCAGTGGCGCCGAAGGCGAGAATGCTTAAAACAGCCGTCAGCAGCGCGGAACTGGGCAACGCTTCATTTTACTGGGACCGGCGCGAGCTTAAGGAAGGTCAACTCTGAGCACGATCTTTGGAAAGTGCTCAGAGGAGTTGCCGGTTCACATTCGTTTAATGCACGCCTACGTGAGCTTCGTAAGGTTGCGGAACGCCGCTACGCCCATCAGACCAAGCTACGAAAAGGGTGTTCGACGCCGACACGAAGTTATCCGTATAGTCGCCGAAGTTGGGGACGATCTCTGAGAAGGTCGCCAGCCAGTCGGTCGACTCGTTGGTGATCCGCAGGTTGCTGCCCGGAGTGTTTGAAGTCGTGGGCTTTACATTCAGCGCCCCGTAAACGTCGGTTTTCCCGGTGCCGGCATTCTCCCCTCGCCGGTCATACCACGTTACGTTAATCAGACCGTCGCTCGACGCGTTCTTCAAGCCTGGCATAGTATGCATATCCTCGAAACTGTCGTCGGTATTGAGCTGCACCGGTGACCCCTGGATATAGTTCAAGGTATCCAGATCGTAGCTCTGCAGCAAAATATCGCCTAAGGGCGTGTTTCTCGCGTCGTTCCAGACTAAGCTCACCGACTTGTACGGCTCGCTGACCGCGATACGCGGGAAATCGTTCATTATCCCTCGGTTATAGCCAGGGACATTGGTGGCGTCCGTCGAGACGATGATGTTCGAGTTCTGGTTGAAAGGCGGAGCGCACGGCGAATTAGGCGTGCTGTCGGGATCTGGAAGGCAGGATTTTGGAACGTCCGTCACGACCACTGATGTCGCTGCGCTGTTCACGCAATACGGGCTACCTAAGAAATTTGTAACCCAATTGTACTCGTAGCCCACGTATACGTCGCCGCTCGACTGACGCACGGCCGGGTAGGCGCCTTCCTGCTCGCAACCGTTCGGATCGCTAGCCTGCACGGTCAGATACGGCTTAGCGTTGCTCGTGCCATTCGAGCAGACGGGCGCCATCGGGTTGTCGAGGTCGCAGGCGGCTAAATCGATTTCGTCCAGGGAATTGAAGGTTGTGCCGTCAAAAGTTTGCGTAAAGTCCGTGAAACTGACATACAGTCTCTTACGCGCCGGGTCTACGACGAGATAATCCTTGTCGAGGAAAGGAAAACAAGAGGTTGTCGACGTATTAGTGATACCGTTGCAGTTACCGGTGGCCACTATGGTTGGCTGGCCACAGCTCAACGTGCCGCCCGTTACCTGGCAGGCGCTAAGAGCTACCGCCACGCCGCCAGCAGTCATATTAGGGCAGCCCGAGGTGGACGAACAAGCGTAAAGGCTGGATAGATAGAAGTAGGTAAATCCAGAATTCGAGTAAGTCCCTACGCTGGGATCCCCTTCCCACCGGCTCCCATTGCTGCAGTTATCGTTTGGTAGCCCTCCAAGATCTGTGAAGCTTGTTCCTCCGTCGCTGGAGAATCCGTATCCGCTCAACTCCTCCTTGTAGTTGGGTGAGCCACATCCCGCGAAAAAGCCGGTGGCGTCGTTCCATTCTTCCACGACGTATTTTCCGGAGGCCGATATAGAAGTCTCCGACTGTCCGCCTATATAAGCGCCCGAATTGGTCCGGTCTTCGGCACGGTTGGCGGCATCTACGTTCGCCAAACCGGTCAAAAGCGGCTGCACGGCTGGCTGAATTTCTCGCTCCGCCATCTCCCCAGAACCGTTCCGTTGCGGTCCAAAGCAGTACATCTGCGCCCCCGAAGACGCCTGAAACGTTTTCCCGAGATGGGAACAAAAGTCGGCCTTACTCGCGACCCGCTTCTGTGCTTTGGCCGGAGCTGGCATTAGAGCCAGACCCACCACTGCCGCCGAGCAGAATAGTATCGCGCTGCGCACGCGTGAAGACCTAGTGCTTTCTTTTCTTCTGAACATGGAACCTCCAAATGATGTGATGATGCTTTGTGAAGCGGTGTCAGCACCCAACCCGAAAGTAAGCTTGATTTGACTCGCAATCACATAGTTGGTCGTAAGTATATGCCCGAATCATCGACGTAATACTAGGAGATTAGAGGTTTAATAGGCGTTCAGTACTAGTCCCGAGCTCGGCGAGTACTGTCTGGCTGGACGTCAGACTGCTCCGATCCATTCGCCGGAACTTCCCGTATGGCCGGACCTATAGTTGGTTTCATCCTGCGCTTTTCGCAAAAATCGGTGATAGCGACCTGACGCATGGCGTTCAAGGCCAGTACGGGGCCGAACAAGCCAATTACGTTGACTAACAGGGTGAAGGCGAAAAGCTGTGTACCGAGCGCGATCCATGGGTATTCAGTGAAGACTACACCAAGCAGGATCAGCAGAGCCGCGCCGATATGCAGTAACGCCAGCAGACGGCGAGTTGCGATTGAGTAAGGTCCGGAGTGTCGCGAGAGCAGTAATTTGGCGAGCATCAGAAGAACCAGCGCGAGCAGGGACCATTTGATCAGGGAAGGAACATATACCGGCGGGGTGCGGGCCGCCAGAGCGCTGAACATCAAGATATTCTCGGCGTAGTCAAAGATGGCTGTCATTATGGCCAGGCCAATCAGCACATTTCTAGCGAAATGTTCGGGATGATACGTGAGCCCAAAGAGGATGAGGTAGCCCGCATAGAGCGGGATGAAGAAGCAATCGAGAACCGTGTTCAGGAACAGCGCCCGGATGGCTTTATTGCTCTTGTCAGGATCGGGATTGCCGGCGCCGCCGTTCTGGACTACCGCACCGATATCGGACGGATTATGAGCCAGTTCGAGCGCCAGTACCGGCGAATCGATGTCGTGGTGGAAGCGGTGCTCGAAAGAATAGGGAGCCGGCCACACGGTAAACGCAAACGTCATCCAAACGGACCAGAGGACGGTCAGCAGAGCGACGATCCCGCACCAGAGAGCGGTCCGGCTTTCGGCTTTAGCGAGCCTGTTTGTCAGCCAGCGGCGGACCGGTGAGAAATTTCCCGATGGACCAGAGGGCTCCGTTGGGATCGTCATGCGCGAAATCCTCCCAAGTATCTGCTATGCATTGCTTCTGACTCTGCGTGAGCTTCCAGGAGAGCGGCTGGTCAGCGCAGTCGATGCGATTTTGTTTCGATAGAGTAATCCGCTCAGTTCTTGCCAAAGCGAGTCGCGCGGAGCTCAAGGCCTGTCCACCTGAAGCCGCGATGCAGGCGTCGAATGCCTTCGCGGTGTCCGTATTGCCGCCGTAATTCAATCCGCAGTACGGAACCATAACGGTCTTGATAACCGGCCCGCGTTTGGATAGCGCGGAGTTTTGAATGAAAAGATTGAGCTCGTTTTCGTCACGATGCACAGGCGCATTGTTCCACATCCGCAGAAGCGCGGTGACAGGGGCGAATAGCTGGAAACTCCAGCCATCCCTCGAGCCTTCCTCCAGCACATCTGGATTGAAGTGCCGGATTTGCAAAACCAGAACCTCGGGGATTCGTTCGATGAGAGCGGGATCTTGCCCGTAGGCCGAAGTCAACCAGCCGATCAGGGAGTCGATGCCGAGATTGTCGTAGTAGCCGCCGTCGACAAAGTGGAAATCGCCTACGTAAGGCGTACTCAGGTTCGGGCGCGAAGCAGGCGCAACGTAAGGGAAGGAGGCAGACAGGCGAGCGGCGGTATTCACGCGCACGTCAAAATGTTTTTGTTGGTGCGGATAGAGGTCATAGAAATTGAGGATGCCCCGCGGATCATTCTTGAAAGGAAAGCGATTAGTGGAAAAAACGACGTGCTGGCCGCGCTCGACCAGCATGGAGTTAAAGATCAGCGCTGGAAGCTGGGTTCCCTTCACGGCCCAATCGGAGAGGTAGGTATCGCTGGCGGGGCCGGGCGCCGTATCGCCATTCTGGCCGGCACAGCGCGGCTTGAGCCGAACCTGGCAGAAGATGCAGAGCGGCTCAGGGCTCAGGCCGTTAATGACAGCCCATTTCTGCTCCAGCGCCCAGCCACGATCGATCTCCGGATGCGAGCGAAAGAGCGGCAAGGCGGCCCGCCAAAAATCCGGGCTGGTCCAGCCCCACGCTACTTCGTCGATGGCGGAAGCTTCAGCGTTCTCCGCGGCACAGGTAGCAGCCACGTTGCCGGCGAAGGTGGCCGCGTAGATCATGGAACCGAGCGAACCGCCGGAAACGGAACTGACCAGCGCCACGGAGCGGCGAAAACCGTTCGCGCCGTTGACATCGGGGAACCGGGAATCAAGCTCTTGAAGAACCTTCGCGGTCCAGGCCGCGGCTTGAATGCCGCCGCCGGGCGTGGCGACCAGAATCAGGCGCCGGTGATTGGGATCTTTGGCGCGTTCGGCGAGATAGATTGCAGGCGTGAGGTAATTCTCCACCTTGACCCCCGCCAGCTTCTTCACCGAATCCGAGGTTTCAACGCGGAAGAAGTCATCGGACTGCGGGACAGAGGCGGTGAGTGAAGCCAGAACCAGTATGCTCATCAACAAAGGGAAACGGAATCTGTCGCAGAAGAAGGTGAGCGCAGACAGGGACCAGCAAGCGACGATGAGGAAGAGGAGCACGTAGGCAAGCGCCGGCACTGCCGCGGGAGCGGCCGAAATCGCCGCTTTATTGAAGCCGACAATCACGTACGTAGCAAAGGCGAGCAGCGCGAGAGTGAGTGCGAAGACATGGCCCGAGCGGAGTTTGAGACGCCCTCCCGCGGGGGACGGAATGAAGTCTAGATAGCCCTGGTCGGCACCTTCAAAAATTCGATAGGGCCATTGGCTAAACGAGCTAAAGCCGAATTTGATATGCCGCACAAAGATCGCGGGCGGAGACTTCGAGCTGGGCGGAGGCCAGCAGTAAAGCGCATCGAACTGCTTCTCGAGCCAAGGCCAGCGGTAAGCGGGAAAGACCAGGAAAGGCGGCGGATGGCTGGTGACGTCGCAATCGGTAAGCGCGAGTTGAACGATCTTGGCACAGAGCGCCAAAAGCAGGGCAGCAGCGAAGGCGGCGAGCGCGGCACTGATACTGAGCCAGACCTTATCAAGTCCGGTGCGAGCGATGACGGTGGCGACAAGCAGGCATGCGGCCAAGGTTCCGATAATAAAGGTTAACCCGGGCCGCCTCTGTGCCATCTCGAAGCGCGCTGAAGATGCGGTGGACGCGCGCGTTGCCGTGGGCGTGCCCGGCGAGGCGGGTTCATCGCCAAAGCGCAGAGTGCCGTAGTGAAGCGTGAGATTCAGGGTTGTGATGGCGGTGAAAGCGAGCAGGAACGCGGCGAACGATATGGCGAAAACGTTGTACCAGACAGCTCCCGCGTCGTTTCGCCCGTCGAAGAGGTTTCCGAGTAAAGCGCTGGCGCTCGTCAACTGAGAGACGGGGCCCAAAGCAGCGAGAACCAGCAGCGTGAGCAGCGGCACGCGAAGGAAGAAGCCCAGCCGAAAGCTCCGCCCCACTAGCGACCAGTTCATGAGGCCTCAGCTCGCTCGCACGCGATCAGGAGAGCTGGCAAATGGTTTCTATCACGTTGGCCGGATCTGGGCAAGTACGAGTCTATCCCCAGTTTGGCGGAGCGCGTCCGGGTGAACCACTACGAGGTCGTGCCGCGAAAAGATGCAACAGAATCGAATGCTGGTTTCGCTTCGGAACAGCCCGCTAACTATAATTGAGAAACGCGTGGCTGCGGTGCAGCGGTCCGTTCGGAAAAGATGAAACTCGCAGAAGAGGCCATAGAGGCCAAACAGCATCTTTCGACAAAAAGTGTTTACCCGATTGCCGGTGCTCTCGTTGTTTCAGTAATCACCGTGCTCTTCTTTTCGCTTTACGCAGACCGGTTCGCCGGTTTGCGATCAGGAAATGGCTCGTTTCAAGCGGGGCTGGCCATGGTGCACGGTTCCATCCCGTATCATTCCTTCAATTCGGGACCACCACTCGACGGAGTGATTTCAGGAGCCGTCCTGTGGGCTTTCGGACCGAAGGTGATTGTGATTCGCGAATGGGGAGTCGTTCAGCATGTCGTCGTCGCGATTCTTTTGTACTTCTGCCTGCTGCGACTTTTTCACCCACGGCATGCCGCACCAGCGACGCTGTTGGCAGTTGTAACGTCTGTGGGCGATCCCTCAAACGGAATCCCGAGCTATGGTTTTGAAGCCGACGCGTTTTTTCTCATGAGCGGATTCCTGTGCCTGCTTGCGAGCGATCGCGGACGCTCTAGGCGGGCGTTCATAGCTTACTCGGTGCTTGCCGGTATCTGCGCTGCTCTTTCTCTCGGTACCAAGCAGACATTGGGCGCCGGGGCCACAGTCGGCGTTCCCATTCTGGCCGCAATCTACATCTGGCATGAAGACGGCCCTCGAAGAGCCGGGACGTTCCTGGCGGGTTTCGCGGCGGGATGGATGTTGATAGCCGGCTCGGTTCTGCTCTGGCTCGCGAAATCGGGTTCAGTGCGCAATTTTCTGGTGGACGTTTTCCAAAAAGGACCCTCGGCCAAGGCAACCCGTCCGAACGATTTCGTAATTCGGGCGGCACGCGCCGCCTGGGGACTTCGCTGGGGATTCTTGGTAGCCTGCGGCGCGCTGGCAGTGTGTTGGCCTGCCTTGCGCAGGGCCGGAGGATTGGAACAACCGCTAGAGGATTCTCTCCAGGAGAAGCCGACACCGCTTGTTTTTGTTGCCTTGCTAAGCACGATTTCGATCGCTCTTGGGGCAGCAGCCGCATATGCCGGCAAATGGCCATTACAGGGATTCGCAAGTTTCACTATTTACGTGAGCTTTTTGGGGACGTGTCTCCTGCTTGGCTATTACGCGTTTCGCCTCTTTGCCGGCAAGCTCTCTTCCCGCGAAGCACAATTCGCCTTTCTAGCCGGTATCTCGTTCGGCATTGCGTTGATGATCTCTCTGTCGTGGCCCGCATCCTATGACATGACGTTTCCAGCGCTGGCCGTAATCACGGCTGCCGTTCTCCACGGCTCAACGAAATGGCTACGCACGTTAACGTATGCGGTTTTCGCTCTGGTGCTGCTGGCCATGACTGCCGAGAAGCTCAATCGCCCACATGGCTTTCACGAGTGGACAGACCAACCCGTTCGCTTGGCCAACAGCTATTCTTCCCAACCCATGCTCGCGGGCATTCTGCTCCCAGAGGCTACTGCGCAACTGGTGGATGAAGCGGTCGCAATTGTGCACGACCATGCTACCCGGAAAGACACGATTTTTATCTATCCGGAGTTCGGCATCCTTTCCACGCTCGCGGGGCGTAGAGGCGCTACTCTCACCGCTTCGCATAACATCGATGTCGTAAACGACGAGATGGCACGAAGCGAGGCCAAGCGCCTGCTTGCCGCGCATCCGGCGGTGCTGATCTATTACCCCACGCCTGAGTGGTCGCTTCGAGCCGACGAGAGACAATGGCGCAACGGGAAACGTAGCGGGCAGCGCGACATTATTGCGGCGGTCGAAGAATTGGCGCGCTCGTACCGCCTCGCCGCCAGTTTCCGGATTCCGCCGAACGAATCACCGGTAGAGATCTATGTGCGCCCGTAAGGGTGGAGCGGTCAGATGAGGCTGAACTGGGGGAGCGCCCCCGTTTCGGCCTTCGATCTGTTTCAGTTGTTTCTGGTTGCCCTGTGCGTCGCTGTTGCGTTCGCGCGCCCGTCTCTGTTTCAATCTTGGTTTTCGCGCATAGAGCGAACGCTTTCGGCATTGAGCGAGCACCACTGGCTTTGCGCGCTCGTGCTGTTCAGCCTACCCATAGGCCTGCGCTTGCTGCTCCTTCCGGTTTACGGCGTACCAGCCCCGCTGATCTCAGACGAATACGCCTACTTGTTGCAGTCCGATACCTTCTCGCATGGGCGGATGACGAATCCTTCGCCGCCCTTTCCGGACCGATTCGCTTCGGTTTACGTTATGACCGAACCGACTTACACGGCCGAGTACCAGCCCGCCCAGGGAATTGTGCTTGCCGTCGGACAAGTGCTCACCGGTGTACCGTGGAGCGCTGTTGTCGCGAGCATGGGCGTGCTGTGCGTTGTCGTGTATTGGGCAGTCCTCGCCTGGCTTCCCGCCCAGTGGGCGCTTACAGGAGCACTGGTGATGGTGGCCGTCGAATTCGTGCTGAGCTACTGGATGAACAGTTACTGGGGCGGCTGTGTTCCGGCGATCGGTGGCGCACTGGTTCTGGGCGGGCTGCTTCGACTGCGGGATCGCAAGCGCGCCTGGTTTTCTCTAGTGACAGCGGCTGGCCTAATCATTCTCGTTAATAGCCGGCCGCTCGAAGGTATCTTTCTCGGCCTGCTGGTGGTGGGTGCTCTGCTGTATTGGACATTCGTGTCGAGGCAAATCACTTTCGGCACACTAATGGGACAGATCGCTCCGGTGCTCGCGCTGAGCGGAGTACTGACAATGGCATTTGCTGGCTACTATAACAGCCGTGTGACTGGTAAGGTGTTCGAGTTTCCTTATCTTCTCTATCGCAGTAAATACGGTCTCCCGCAGGGGTTCTTTTGGCAGAAGCCGGTCATCTTGTCGACGGCTATGCCGGCGGACATTCGAGCGGAATACGAAGATCAGCTACGGCAGCACGAGCGTCGAAGATCATTCAAAGCCCTTCTCGGAGCTACGGCCGGTAAACTACGCCGCTTCTGGGAATTCTATATCGGAATTCCGTTGACTTTGCCGTTGCTATTCCTGCCGTTCATCTGGCACAGGCCAAATATGCGCCTCGTCGTTTGGGCACTGGTGCTTATTCTCGGAATCGACAACTTACTCTTTTTTGCGTATTTCCCCCATTACTCGGCTGCCGTCACCGTACTTATTGTCCTGGTGATCATCCAGTGCCTGCGCCAAATGCGCACCTCTGGGCCAGCAGGACTGTTTCTTGCCCGTGCGTTACCGGCAGTGTGCGTTGCTTCCCTCCTGATAGCAGTTTGCGGCCGGTTAATCGAGCCCGCGCTCCCTTTGCAACTAAGCGGGATCGAGAGGCTCTGGGCTTCGGAGTTTGCGCACGACACAGCTCGAGAGCGTTTTGTCCCCGCTCTCGAGCAGGAAAGGGGACGACAGTTGGTATTTGTCCGATACGAGCCCTTCGATGGCCGGAAAGAGTTCGAGTGGATTTACAATCGCGCGGATATTGCAAATGCAAAGATCATCTGGATTAGAGGCTCGCGTGATCCCAAGGAGGATCTGCAGGTCATAAACCGGTTCAGCGGTCGAAAGCTCTGGGTGGCGGAGCCGGATGCGAACCCACCGCGAGTTACGCCCTACTCTTCAGCCGGAAGCGCCGTATGGCTGCGGTGATGACAGGCCTCTTTCATAAATCCGGGCAATCCTTGCCAAGCCGAGCTTCCAACTCGAGCCTTATTGAAAGGTTCGCCAATCACCTCACCTCACTCACTCCAGCGCAGCAGTTTTGGCTCATCTTTGCCATCGCATTCCTGGTTCGCGCTGTTCTCGTTATCGGGCTCCGGCGTTACCAGGACCTTGGGCGTTACGAGCTCGAACGGACGGCCATTTCTCTCGCCACTACCGGGGTCTATGGTAATCCCTACGCTCTTCCCACCGGGCCAACTGCCCACGTGTCCCCCGGTTACACCCTCATCCTGGCAGCTATTTTTCGCTTATTCGGCACCGGCACGTTTGCTGAGATCGTGAAAGAAATGCTGTCGTGCGCCGTTACTGCTTTTCAGTGCGCGGTAATGCCGGCTCTCGTCCGCGCGTTCTCTCTCGATTCGCGCGTTGGCCTGCTTGCTGCGTTGCTCAGCGCTGTCTTTCCCGCGAAACTGCTTGTTCAGACTGAAGGGGATTGGGAAGCGCCTTATACCGCTCTAGCTCTGATGCTTCTGGCTACGCTTACCGTCTCGCTTTGGAAACGGCGCGATCTTACTCTTAGCAATTCTTTGCTCCAGGGAGCCGCCTGGGGTATCTCCTTGCTCTTCGTCTCAGCGCTCCTAGGCATGCTCGCGCTCTTCCTGGTTGTCGGACTCTTCTACTTCCGCCGGAATTGGGCTCCCTTCCTGCGCTTCTCCTTCGTCGAATGCCTGGTCGCTTTCCTCTGCCTTCTCCCCTGGGGCATTCGCAATGCCTATGCCCTGGGCTCCCCGATCTTTACCCGCAGCAATTTCGGTTTGGAACTGCGCATTTCTAACAACGACCTTGCCAGTCCGAGCGAGCACCTGAATTCCCTCAACGGCGTGTATGACATCTACCACCCGCTCCAGAACCGCGCTGAGGCCGTTAAGGTCCGTGAAATGGGAGAAGTAGCATATAACAGGAACGCTCTGAACCAAGCCCGGCAGTGGATCCGATCCCATCCGCGCCGATTCGTTGAACTCACATTTGGCCGCATTCGCTGGTTCTGGCTTTACAACGATAAAGAGCACGTTCTTAAAACCATATTTCTCTCCAGCGCCGTTATTCTGGGCTTGGCCGGACTCTTCCTTGTTTTCCGCACCCAACGCCTGACTGGCGTCGTTTTGTCACTTATCCTGCTCGAGTATCCGTTGCCGAATTACCTAGTCCATGTCGGCCTTCGGCAGAAATATCCCATCGATTGGATCATGACCTTGCTCATGTGCGTCTTTCTGGTCTTCTGTTTTGACCGTGTCACGCATTCCAGGACCGGCCGGTACACTCAGAGCCGGCATATAGAGTAGGCCGGGTACACAGCTCGGTCCACAGTAGAGGATAACTGGAATTCGGTGGCTTAGTTTGAAACTGTGGCGGGCTCGGGCTTCTGATCGGTGGCTTCCCACTTTTCTTCGTGGTATTCCTGCTCGGTGTTCAGCGCCCAAAGATTGTCGCGGCTGCGAACGTTTGCCTTGATGTTGTCGACCGCGGTCATTGCGGTGAGCATCGAGTGGTCCTGGTTGTTGTATTTATGCATGCCGTTGCGGCCTACCAGGAACAGATTCTCGAATTCGTTTGCCCATGAGATCACTTCCGGAAAGCGGTCGTAAGATCCAAAATACGCCGGGTATGTCTTGGGCATGCGAATCACAGTCGCATCCAATACATTTTGCGGTTCGAGAATATTCATCGAAGCCAGTTCCGATTTGGCAAGCTCGATCAGCGCACTTTCGGTCCGCTCCCATAACGCATCCCCTTCGTTGCAAAAGTACTCGAGACCGATCCAAACCTTGGATGGATCGGCCACCATGGCCGGACTCCAGTTATTGAAGATCTGAAGACGTCCGACCAGCACGTCAGGTTCCTGGATGTAAATCCAGTTATCTTTCACCAGCTCGCCAGAGGCTTCGCGGAGCTTGATACGGTCGCAGAGAACTCCTACCGTGATGAAATCCCGGTACATGAGTCCATCGGACACTTCGCGGACCGCCGCCGGCGCGGGCGGGTTCATCTGGGCAACCAGCTCTTTTACCGGCATCGTGGAGAAGAAGTAATCGCCCTCGAAGCGTTGCAGCTCGCCCGTTTGCGAATTCCTTGCCATCACCGCCGTGATGACGTTCTTCTCATGCTCGATTTCTTCCACCGACCAGTGCATCAGAATCTGTGCCCCGAGATGCTGGACCCGGCGAGCCACCTCTTCCCACATCTGGCCAGGCCCGAACTTCGGGTACAGGAACTGCTCGATCAGCGAGGTCTCGACGTCTTTCTGGGCGATGTCCTCCTTGCGCTTAGGAACCAACTTTTTCAGGATGTGGACAAGCGTCTTATATATCGAGAGGCCTTTGATGCGCTGCGCGCCCCACTCCGCGCTAATCTCGCTGCATTCAATGCCCCAGACCTTTTCGGTGTAGGACTTGAAAAAAGTCAGGTAAAGCTCGCGGCCGAAGCGGTTGATGAAGAACTGCTCGAGATTGGTCTCGTTCCGGATGGGAAAGAACACGGAACGCAGATAGCTGAAGCCGATACGAATCGTTTTGAGCAGCCCGAGTTTACGCAATGTGTCGCCACTGAGCGTTATCGGGTATTCGAAAAAGCTGCGCATGAAATAGATGCGCGATTTGCGGTGCCGCACCAGCATGACCTGGTCATCGGCCGCATCCACCGGACGAGAGGACGCGGGCACAGTTGTGGACTGTCGCTGATAGGTGATCTTCGCGCTCGCTCCCTCGATGGCTTGCATCGGGAGAATGTTCAGCCACCACTGCATCACGCGATCGGATTTCGAGAAGAAGCGATGTCCGCCAATATCGATGCGGTTGCCTTTGTAATTGACCGTGCGGGAGATTCCGCCGATATAATCGCTCTTCTCGAGCACGATCGGCAGAATGCCGGTGCGGGTCAGCAGCTCAAAAGCAGCAGTGAGGCCAGCCGGTCCGGCTCCTATTATGACAGCTCGCTTACATTCTTCGGCGGTTAACTTCATGCGTTTCTTCATTCAGTCTAACGGAGGCAGAAGGCGTTCCGGCGCAGACAAGCGGAACATCGCAGGAGGATCGAGACCCATCACGTGTTAATCTAAGTCGGATTGCTTAGACGGCGCGACCCATACGTGCCATCCCACTGCACACGATTTATTAGAGACTTTCTATGCGATTTTCTCTTGTAGTTGCTACTCTCGGCCGCACAACCGAGGTTCAGCGGCTTCTGAACTCTCTGAAGGATCAGACCTATCCCAATTTCGAAATTATCGTAGTAGATCAGAATACGGACGGGCGGCTGGTTCCGGTTCTGAGCGCCTTCGAGAATCGCTTAGAAATCTACCGCCTCACTTCCGTGCCGGGCTTGTCAAGAGCGCGCAATCTGGGGCTTCGGGCGATCACGGGAGAAGTGGTCTGTTTTCCAGATGATGATTGTTGGTACCCGGAAGACTTGCTGGACCGGACAAATCAGTTACTAACAAACCACCCCAAATGGCAGGGCCTGATTGGTGATTCTGTGGACCAGACCGGCAAACCGACTTTGCCCTGGCGGGATCGCAAGGGCAGTTTGACTCGCTCCATGAGCTGGCGGCGCGCAATCTCATACGCCATCTTTCTCCGGTCCGAAGTAATTCGGGAAGTGGGTGGATTCGATGAGGCGCTTGGAGTTGGCTCGGGCCGGCCATGGGGAAGCGGCGAGGATAACGATCTTGTTCTGCGGGCGCTCGGGGCTGGATTTCGCGTGCAGTATGATCCATCGGTTCAGGTACATCATCCCAAGCTATTTCCTTCTTTCGAAAAATCGGGGCTGGCAAAACGATATAACTACGCCTTGGGTGACGGGAAACTCTTACAACGTCATCCCATGCCATTCTGGTGGCGCGTGCTGTTTTTTTCCGTACCGGTCTGCAAAACCTTGCTGGCGGCGGTTCGATTAAACAGGAGGGAGACATACTTTCATTGGCTCACTGCAACTGGCCGGCTAAAAGGACTGATGTCCGCCAAGAACTCAGACAGTCCAGAAATACCGTTTCCTCTCGAAGCCTATTCGTCCTTAGTATCTGGGTCCGGTATTCCTGTCGAAGCGCGTTCCGCCGTTAGCTAAAGTTAGGAGCCTTGTTGAAAAAGTGGTTGCAGGCCAAAAGACCTACTTACTCCACGAGCCGGACTTGCCGCCTTGTTTGTAACGAGTTTTCCGATAGTTACGGAACCGGCAAAGGCCTTCAATCTTGTCCCAAAGAATTGCTTCAAACTACGCAGGAGACTTGTTGCCGAGGACATCGGAACCGGTATAGCCGTCCAACTGCTTTTCTCGCGCATTCGGGCGGCTGGCGGCTTCCCGGTAAAGCGATCGAGGACCGGCTATTGTGTAGCTAGAGGGATGATCTGACACGCGGACTTTTCGTCTCCGGCCGTTGTGTCCATGCATGCCGCGCTCGGTTCTATCAAGGCCCGGGCGCCAATTGCCCGCAGTTTCCTAAGCAGGTCCTCGCGAGACTCTGGCGATGTTGATCGAAACACATCCGGTTCTCTGATTTCAGCAACGATTCTTAGCTGGGCCAAGTGAGCGAAGTACGCGCGTGTTCCACGCCCAAGAAGCGCGACCGGATCACCGGCTCGTAAACCAGCGCGGCGGAGCTCGCCGGCAAAGGATACATAACCGGGGATGGCCGGGTGCTTCAGATCCCCGATATCGAGTGCGCAGATACCCATAAGATCCGCCGAGATCTGAACAAGGAGAACCACGGCAACACCAAGAACGACATCGGCCCGGAAGGGCGAATCGAACTGCGCGAGATCCCAGTACAGCGCCACAAACGCGATTACCAGAGAGCCCGCGACGTATCGCCATTCGAGCTGGACAAAAGAGAACAGAGCTAACGAAAGCAGCAACCAGCAAATCGCCCAGCAAGAATTGCCCGACGAGATTAGCCGTCCAAAGTCCCTGATTGGCAACGCTAATACTGCGATACCAACAAGCAATGCCTCGCATATCGTGACCAAAATCTTCAGAAGTCTTACCTGATTCCATAAGACCGCGATTTGACGATGCAGGTTGAAATGCGGCACTAAGCCCTGGTACCAATGCCATGGATCAAACCAGATCGGGTATGTACCGGGCACGTCTTCTCCGAAAGCGAGTGTAAGCGGCCGGCTGCTCACGACCAAAAGGGGATGCACAAGGTGACCGGTTATCGACTCCGGAGGCCAAGACGGGTGCCATCCTCCTTCGCCCCAACCGACGAGCGGCCGCAGTCCGTCGATCTCCCAAAGATAATTCAAACTCCCGGCTTCTCCGATCGTCACATGGCCTGCCTTGCGGCTCAGCCCTACGATCAATGGCAAGGAGAAGAACAGGAATGCCAGCAGAGCAAGCAGCGAACGCTTCCCCCAGTCTCTCCAGCCGCGAACCCACAAGAACATGATCAGCAGAAGACCTAGACCAAGCGGAAACAGCGCGCTCTTCGTCATATATGCGACTGAAAGCCACCCACCAAGGGCAACGTACAAAACGGTGTTTTGAGGCTGGCGCATAATTCGGGCGCAAATGGCAGCGACTCCAAAGAGAATAGCTGTCAGCAGCAGATCGGGGGTGGCGAGAGAGGTTGGTATGAACCGGACCATGCTCCAGAACAACACAGAATAGCCGAAGACGACAAATATTCTGCTCGAAACTTGGAGATCGGCCGGCGCTCCTTCTTCTGGCTTTCCAGATGTTCGGTTGCCCGGCCGAGCCCCTTCCAGGGCAACCAAAAACCAGCCGAATGTCACAGCACTGAAAAGGAATATCAACCAATTCAGCATATGAATTGCGGGAAACTCATACGCTGGGCTGGGTTTCAAGATGCGCCACATCAGCGCGATAAGTGCTGGATAAACTGGACTCCAATACACGTTCAACAGAGCGTCCCAGTTCGAATGAATCGCTACCTGCTCGCCGATATCGATATAGCTTATTCCGTCCGGGTTCATGTCGTACCTGGAAGCCCAGGCGAAGGGTAACGCGAAAGCGCCGCTCAAGGCGGTCGCGATCACGAGTGGCGCAAGTCGGCCAGTCCGTTTTCGTTTGCGCATCTCAGTCGTCAACAGTGCGTTGCCCGTTCCGAGGGAATGACGAAGCAAGTCTTTAGAATTTCGAGAAGCCGTTCTTCGACCATCCCAATCTGTTCGTTCGTTATACCGACGCTTGACGGCAAGCTGATCGCCCGCCGGTGGAACTCCGCCGCAAAGTCACAATGGTAAGAATAGGCGTCTTTGCGAAACATGGGGAGGTCATACAAGGGTGTCCAAACGGGCCTAGCCTGTATTGCCATCGCGTTCAAGTCCTGGATTATGAAAAATGAAGGTTGGCTGGTCATTACTGTGTAGAGCCAAAAAATGGATTCGGCCGCAGGCGATTCAGGATGTAAGCGAATGCTGCCAGTACTTTCGAGAGCTGCTCGATACTTGGCTGCCGTCCGGCGTTTGATCGAAACGAATTCGTCTAGACGTTCCAACTGTGCTGTGCCGAGCGCCGCGCAGATGTTGTTCATCCGGTAGTTGTATCCGATTTCGTCGTGCAGAAATTTCACGGGGTCTGTTTTCGCGGTGGTCGAGAGATGGCGCGCGCGGGTGTAAATAGGTTCACTGTCGGTCAGCAGAGCACCGCCGCCTCCCGTGGTTACGATCTTATTGCCGTTGAAGCTGGTAATTACCTGCCTCATTTCCGCATCGAATCCAGGAATCGGAGCTCCGATCGGCCGACCTTTATATTTAGCTCCCAGGCACTCGGCCGCGTCCTCGACAATGGGGAGTTCGAACTTCTGCGCCAGTTCGGCGATAGCATCGATATCGGCCATGTCGCCTAAAAGATGGACCGGGAGTATCGCCGAGACGATGCGTCCCGTGGCGCGGTTCCAAAGCTCGCCGTCCTTGCGGGCACAGCCTTTGTGCAGGAAGTCGGATAACTTTTGAATGTCGAGTTGCCAATCGAGAGCGCGTATGTCGATCAACGTGGGCCAGGCGCGGCAATAGGCAACTGCATTGGCGGGCGCAACGAATGTGATCGCAGGCATGATCACTTCCGTGTTTTCGCGCACGCCGGCTATCAGCAGCGCGATGTGAAGGGCCGCCGTTCCGCTACTAGTGGCCACTGCAAAGCGGCTTTCCGTGTGGGCGGCGAGGTCGCGTTCAAAACGGGTTACAAAGGGTCCGACATAGGAGAGCCAGTTTGTATCGAGGCATTCCTTGATATATGCCCATTCGTTGCCTCCTACGGTGGGAACCGAAAGCGGAATCATCTCGGATGGTTTCACATTTTGCTGGCTCATATGGTTCGATTCAGTAGGGACTTAGTATCAAATGGACGGCCGGATTACGCGAGCCGGCACGCCTGCTGCAATCACTCCTTCCGGAATATCGCGCGTAACAACAGCGCCTCCGCCGATAACACTGTTCCTCCCGATACGCCTTCCCTCCAACACTACAGCTCCGATCCCCACGTGACTTTCGCTGCCTACAAAGCAATTTCCGCCGAGGCGCGCGCCCGGGGCAATGTGCACATGATCTTCAATCACCGAATCGTGCTCGACGATAGCTCCCGAGTTCACGATCACGTTTTGGCCAAGACTGGCACAGGCGTTCACAACCGCGCACGCCATCATTGCAAGACCGGCTCCCACTCGGGCGGACCCGGCTAGGGTGGCATTAGGGTGGATGACGTGCGCAACAGAAAAGTCATGTTTTATTGCCAGTTCGAACAAGCGCTTACGCATGTGTCCGACGCCCACGGACCCAACCGCGATAAACGCGTACTCGCAGCCGGAGCGGAGTTGAGATAACAGATCATCACCACCAAGCACGGGCACTTCCAGCAGAGTTGCGCCCCACAACCGGCTATTCGGATCCAATAATCCAACAATACGGTACTCGGACCGCAATTGGAGTATGTCGATGAGGACCTTGGCGTGTCCTCCGGCACCCAGGCCCAGTATGGAGTTTTCCGGCACAGTCGGCGAGATCCAAGCTAAGTGGGGCGCTGGAACATCTCACGAGCTTTACTGTAATCTTCCACCTGCCCGATATCCAGCCAATAGTCTTCAATCAAAAAGCGGCTAATCCTTTCCCCGCCGGCGAGCAGTTTCTTGATGAGCGAGTCAATACCAAAGTAGGTAGCTTCCGGAATGTACCTCATAATTTCGGGCTTCATGAAATAGATTCCAGCTAAAATCTCTAGTTTGAAGTCAGGCTTCTCTTCCACGCCGGTGATGTAGTTGCCTTGCGTTGTAACGTTACCGAATCGAAACGGAGTCGTGATTATCTTGGTGCCGATGGTGAGAAGCGAATCTTGCGAAGCGCCAAACTCGTGAAACTCCTTGAAGTCGAGTTTCGTAATGATGTCTCCATTCATCACAAGGAAGGGTGATTTCAACTCGCTTTCCAGCAGCTTGATCGGTCCTGCGGTTCCCAACGGCTGGTCTTCTTTGCTGATGTGAATCTTGAGGCCGAGCCTGGATCCATCTCCCAGAAAGGCCTCGATCAAGTGAGAGAGATAATTCGTAGCGATGTAGACGTCGGTTACCGTTGCTTCCTGAAGGTCTAGAATCTGGTGCTCAAGAATGGATTTGTCGCCCAGTGGTAATAACGGTTTCGGCAGGACCTCCGTGAATGGGCGTAGACGCGTCCCGAGTCCTCCTGCTAATATGACCGCTTGCATTCGTTCTCCGTCATGTCTTCAAAATCTCGTCATAAAGAGCCAACCATTTGGGCGTGACGTTTTCCCACGCCATCATTTCCCAGATGGGCTTGGCATTCTGACCTGCACGCGCGCGCTCGAGCTCGAGATTCGCGAGAACCTGGTTTAGCTTCTGAGTGATTTCCGGGACCGCGCCAATCTCGTGAAAAGCCACGCGACTTGATCGCAGCTGGTTATAAGGAAGCCAAGCGCCCGTGATCAGGACCGATCCGGCGAACAAGGCTTCGCACATGGAAGCGCTGAACTGATCGGAAATGGGAACATGGACGGCGATATCGGCAGCGCAGCGCAGCGCGCTCACGGCCTCATCGGACAAGAATCGATCGAGGACGGTTATGGACGTCGCTGATTGCGCTGTGATGCTGTGAACCTTACGCACGTACTCGGGGTCAGCGCCATACGTCATGGGCAAGACGATTGCTAGCTTCCGCAGCAGTTCCGAATCGAGCTTACTGATGGCTTCCAATACGGGTATGTGCTGATTGGCCGCAACAGCGCTATTGCCAACGCTCACGATGATTTTGTCGACAGGTATGCCCAATTCGCGCAGGACCTGTGCTCGCGCATGGCGTGCCGCTTCGATCTTGTCGAGATTACACGCCCCATAATTTAGTAGTCGAACTTTTTCCGCCCATTGCTGCCCAAACTTCGCCAGGAAGGTTGTTTGCATCTCCGGAGTGGCCATCGTAAAGACAGTCGTGTGGCGGCACGCTTCGAATTGCCTCGCATACTCCCAAATGCCCGCCGTCCGATAAAGGTCAGTACCCCACAAGGTGACGATGACTCTGGCGCCGCGAGGGAAATGGCTCAGAAACGGCAACCGCTCTGGAGCAAAGCAATGCCAATGGTAAAGATCATAGTTCCCAACAAATCTTTGGAAACGGGAATGGCTTAGCCGGTTCGTCGCACTATCGAGAGCGCGTTCCTTCCACGTTCGAGACTCGCGCGCTGCGTTTCTTGCAAGCAAGCCGTGAGCGACGTGAGGCAGTAACTGAACGCGCGATTTTAGGTCGCGAGGCTGGGAGGCGGGCCCGGGCCACGGATCGAAGCGATCGAAGAGTTCGCCTGGATCAGCGTGACCGGGTCGCCCCTGAGGCTTGCCGAAGCCAAAGCCTGAAAAAGTATACTGTTTTGACTTTCTTAAGTATTGGACCTGCCGGAAAACAACGGAGTGCACGTGTTCAGCGCCCGCAACCATCAGCACTCTACGCACGGGCTCCATCCTAAACGTTATAGAGATTGATTTTGTACCGGTCTAGGTTCGCGGGATCTTGGAACCACGCTGCGGTCCTCTGCAAACCTTCTCTTAGCGGAACACTGGGTTTAAATCCGCATTTGAGAGCGAGTTTGCGATTATCACAGACAAGGCGGCGAACCTCGCTGTTTGCGGGGCGAAAGCGATTTTCATCGCGGTTTATGGAAGCCTCTATACCAAGAATCTCCGCGATGAGCTGCGCAAGAGCTCCTATGCTGATCTCCTCGTTCGATCCGATGTTGAAGACCTCGCCGAGTCCACCATCCATTTCGGCGATCGCGACCAAGCCGCGGCAGGTGTCTTCGACATACGTGAAATCCCGCGTTGTGGCAAGATCTCCGAGTTCGATCGTCCCACTGCCCGAAACGAGCTGCGAAATGATAGTCGCGGTTACGGCCCGGGCGGACTGTCTAGGTCCGTAAGTATTAAACGGTCGAGCGATTGTAACAGGAAGTCCATACGCCAAGTGAAAGCTGAGTGCCATCGCATCAGCGCCGATTTTCGATGCGCTGTAAGGCGACTGTCCACAAAGAGGATGCGCCTCATCGATCGGAACATACCGTGCTGTTCCGTAGACCTCACTCGTTGAGGTTTGAATAAACTTCTTAACGTTATTGCGGCGCGCTGCCTGGCAAAGGTTCAATGTACCTTTCACATTCGTGTCGACATAGCTGTCCGGGGCTGTATAGGAATAGGGTATGGCAATCAACGCTGCCAGATTAAGAACAATATCTATGTCCTTTAAAAGATCGAGACAGAAATGAGCATCTCTGATATCACCGGTGACCACCCGGATTTGCGAGAGATGCTTACTGCGTTCCAGCCATCCCCAGGAATTGAAAGAGTTGTACAGAACGAGGGCAGTGACATTATCCCCCTTCGCTACCAGCATCTCTGCCAGGTGCGAACCGATAAAGCCTTCCGCGCCGGTTACAAGTACATTCAAGGTCAGCGATTTCCTTCCAATTTGCGTTTCAGGTGTTCTGCTGGCGATTACTTTGCAAAACAAATTTGAACAGCAGGTTGCAGCAGAATGGGGTTTCGACTCCAACGCATCGACAGAAAGTTGATGAGCGATAACCATCGTAACAGAGGGAAATCACTCAGCCCAAACTGCGGACCATCTCCGGGCCAAGCAGCCCGCTTTCGCGAGATCGGCACTCGGTCGGCGAAAAGCGGCTGTCAGACAATGAAAAGAATGACCTCTCCCGCATGCCCCGGTTTTGAAGGAAGGCACATCGGTTACGGCGATTATTCCCACCTACAATCGCGCGAACTACCTGCGAACCGCGATCTCGAGCGTTCTTGCGCAGAGCTTCCCGCCGGGTCCACGGACGCGTCAGAGTAACGCTACACTGACAGCGTGTTTCGATCAGGATTTCCAATCATGAGTTGGATCACTCGGCCTGGCAAAGATCAAGAGCATGTGAATCCATATTCGCTCCAAAGCTCGGCCAAAGGGACTCCTATTGCTCTCATTCTCTTCCACGCGCTGATTTTCTTCCCGTTTCGTTTTACCTCTAGTATGGAGGACCGCGACAGCTATCGAATGTTGCTCGGATGCTCGATGCTGTGGCGCGAGGTACACACTTCAGCAGCGCTCTGCTGTATAACCGCGAACTCTCGTTCGGCTACTATGCTCTGATCTACAGCCTCATTTCGCCCTTCGGACATGCGCCGGGCACGATCATCGCGGCCATGAATGCCGTCTCCTGATTGCAGCAGTTTTCTTCGTGGTACCGTTCTACCTCGTCGTAGAGCGGCTCTTCGATCGGAAGGTTGCAGTCGCAGCCTCAATCATCCTCGCAGCCGTCCCGGTTTGGTGGAACGGCGCTCTATTTGGTCACCCCGTCATGCCCGGAATGTTGCCGTTTTTCTGCGCTTTGACGCTTCTTGCCCACCACCGCACTCCGGGTATGCCGGTTGTTTCCAGATTGCTCGCACTCTGTTTGGTAGCCATCGCGCTTAGCTTTCGCTTGGATCTTGTGTTGCTGTTTCCTGCGCTGGCCGCCGCGGTTTTCTACAGGTATCAGCAGATCGCACGCAGCCTAAAGGAAACAGCGTTCTATATAGTCAGCTCACTTTTGCTGTTCAAGCTGGGGCAACTCGCGCTGCCTGCTGTTCAAGGTGGGAACGCCCCTGATTCCATTCTCGTGATGCTACAGAGATTTCAGGATCCGAGCCGCATGGTCGACCTCATGCGTGACGCAATCGTTACACCTGCCGCTAAGATGGGCGGGGCATTCAGCCCATTCCTGCTGATTTTCATCTTGCCTGCATTCTGGATCCTTCTCCCTCGGAGGAACATTGCGCAAATCCTCTTTACGCTCGGCGTGATTGTGCTGAACGTGGTGTTCTGGCTACCAAATCCCGAGCCCGTTCGCCACTATCTGCCCATGGCGGCTGCCACAAGTACCGCTGCTGCGGTCAGTGGATTGTGGCTGGTCTCTAAGATCCGCCGCCCCCGCTGGCGGGAGATGTTCGCCTGGAGTTGCGGCCCGGTGGTCGGCCTGGTCTGCGTTGCGGTTAGCATCGGACTCCCCTATGCTCCGGGCCGGCTCGGGAAATTCGAATCTCCTTCTTGGTTCCGCTTCGAGCTGGAGGAATACATATCCCGCACCAGCCAGATCCCCTCTGATCTTGTCTCCGTGCAGGGCCCCAAAGAGCCGATTCTCATCCTGTGTGATGCGAACTTTGTTGCCACCCAAATGCAGATGTTGGCAACAGGTGTCACTGTGCACCAGCATCCGTATCCGCTCAAAGGCCGCAGGGGGCCCTTCTTGTTTTTGGAGGTCAATTATCAAGGCAAAACGTTCATGATGCTCGAACAGTCCTTTTATCCGGGTCTTGCCAAGTCAGCTTTAGATACATTGAACCTATATCCTAGCTACCCGGTGCTCGTCGACCCGTATAACTCTGGCGTAGTATATCGAGGAGGACGGCTGCAGGCGCACTTAGCGCGGACGATTGCAGGCGAGCGGATCCAGGTTGATGGGGTCGGCCCGTGATGTTTTGGTGAGAGAATACTTTCCATACCGTCGGTAAGGTTGGGAATGGGACTAGGGAATCAGCCAAGCGGCTTGTGCGCAGCGCATTGCGCCGCGCCGGTTACGATCTTATCCTGGTCGACGAATCCGGGCCGCAGATCCCCCCCGACTTCGATGCGGCAGGTGCGTCCTTTCACAATGCCGAGTCCGGAACGCATATTGCATTGCGCGAGAGCCTTCAGTATTTGGTGCAACACGAAATCCCCGGGGACATCGTCGAGTGTGGAGTCTCGAAAGGTTGAAGCATGATAGTCGTAGCAAACTTTACAGGAAGCCGGCATTACCGACAGGAATCTTCACCTTTTGACACCTTAGAGGGGATGTCTGCTCCCAGGCGTGAGGATGTCAGTGTCAGGGGTGAGTCGGCCGCCGATCTCTTGTCCAAGTCAGTTAAGAAGTCCAGTTGGGTGTGGGCCCGTAGTGCGCTCGATGAAGTAAAGAGCAATCTCCAGACGACCAGCTACCCATGGAGCGCTTGTTTTTCATAAAGGGCAAGGTTGAAGGAACTATACCCGAACATGCACCCGGCCGGATTGCGCTCCTGCGGTTGGACACCGACTGGTATGAACGGAACGCCGATGATTACATTTCCCCCCGGGCGAAGAATGCGCGCAATCTCGCCAACGAGTTGTATAGGCTGCCAGATGTGTTCCAACACATCTGTGAGCAGCACCGTATCGAAGGACTCAGAAGCAAATGGCAGGGGCTGATTGAGATCTGCGGTCTGAGCAAGAAAGTCGTTCTTGTGAAGGGAGTTCTCCCAGTCGGCGCAGGTCACGTCCTGAACCAGGGATCGATACATCTCGTAATAGGGCACGTGGCCACATCCCAGATCGAGCAAGCAGCCAGCAGCATACTCGGAGAGCGCTTTTTCATATGCCTCAAAAACGCGCTCAGCGCACAGTCTCGAGCCAACATACAAAAACTGCGGGGAAAGCCTGAACTTCCGCCCGGGCGCACGACTCTAGTCGCACGCCATGCCTCCTCATTGTTCATAGCTATTCATAGACACGATTCTTGGGTGCGCCCTGAAAGCCAGCTACTACGGTCTCGCGTTTTCCGGAATCCTCCCCAATCGCCTGCGAATAGATCTCCTCCAATTTACGGGTCTGGAGGTGCAGATTGAAGCGCTCTTTCACCAACGCGATTCCCCGCTCACTGCATGCGCGCCAAAAGGCGGAATCGGTGAGAAAGCGGATAAGATGCTCGGCGAGCTTTCCATGGTCGCGCTCCGGCGCGAGCAATCCGGTCTCGCCATTTCGAACAATTTCAGGTATACCGGCATGAGCGCTACTGACCACGGGAACACCCATGCTCTGAGCCTCCGCAAATACCATCGGCATCCCTTCGCTATCACCACTCTCAGCCGTAACACTAGGGACACAGAAAACCTGGCTGCGACCAAGCCAATCCCGAACGACTTGCGCCGGCTGGCGTCCTATGAATTGACAGGGGATGGCCTTCTCCTTTGCGGATGCCTCTAGTGATGCTCGCTCTGGACCGTCACCAATGATGACAAGCTTGGCTTCCCGGCACTCTTGTTGCACCGTGGCCATTGCCTCGAGCAAATACCGGCAACCCTTCTTTTCTACCAGGCGGCCAACGAAAAGAACCAGACCCGGTTGGCGGAGGCGGGAGTCCGAGACGAAAACGGTTGGATCGATTCCGATGTAGTGAACCTGCAATTTTGATTCTGGAAATCCCGCTTTCAAAGCTTGCCGCCGAATGAACTCGGAAACACAAATAAATCTCGCTACGGTGTTCCAGAGCTTTTGCCTACGTCTTAGGTAAAGTCGGCCGGCGGTCCCCGTTGTGAGGTGCCGGTCCGATAATGTCACGTCATAGCCGTGGAGTGTAACAATCAGCGGGATCCTGAGATCATGTTGAATCGGCAGCGCCACTGCTCCATCGAGGCCGAAATGGGCATGAATGAGAGCCGCCTGCTCGCGTCGCAGCTGGCTGTAGAACGTTGGCGCCCATCCCGTATGCAGGAATATGCGTCTTCTGACCCTTTCAGCGAGACTTCCGCTCTTCATGAGCACGATCGGCGCCCCGGGAATTGGCAGACTTTCGGGCAAGCGCTGGACCCCGGCGTAGCACGGCTTGAAATTCGTTAGGGCGCCTGCTTGTGACGCGATGAACGTCTCGCTAGGGGCTAGCAGTTCGCATCGGAAGATTACAACTTTGCGTCTTGAGGGGCGCTGTAACATTTTGTGTGCAAATTCGTATAGGTTATCAAGTTTCGTCTGTTAAGATGCCCACGGCTCCAGGAATATCCATCCGCTTATCAGAACTCCCCCCACACTCCCTTTCTCGGGCCACCGCGCCTATGGCAAAATCGGCAGTCAGACAATGAGAAGAATGAGCTCTCCCGGTGTAACGGTTCTCAGCGAAAGCACATCGGTTACGGCGATTATTCCCACCTACAATCGCGCGAACTACCTGCGAACCGCGATCTCGAGCGTTCTTGCGCAGAGCTTCCCCCCGGCCCAGATCGTCGTCGTTGATGACGGCTCCACAGACAACACCCACGAAATTGTAGCTGAATTTGCTTCGCAGGTCGAGTACATTGCGAAAGAGAATGGCGGGAAATCTTCCGCACTGAATTTTGGACTGCAGCATGCGAGAGGGAAGTCTATTTGGATTTTCGACGATGACGATATTGCCGAGCCCGATGCCTTGAGGAAGCTTGTTAGCGCCTTGCAAGAGAATCCCGCGTGCGGATTTGCCTATGGGAACTACGACATCTTTACCATCGATGATGCCGGCGCAATGCGAAAAGTACGGGTGGGCGTTCCGGTCGTCTCCTCTGAAGATCTTTACCGGGCGCTTATGGAGCGATCCTTCATTCTCCAGCAAGGAATGTTGGTGAGGAAGCGTTGCTACGACGAAGTCGGAAGCTTCAATGAAACCCTGATTCGATCGCAGGATCTGGATATGATGCTCAGGCTCGCCCGCCGCTACACTGGCGTCAAAGTCGAGGGAATTATGTTTCACCTGCGTCAGCATGCCGGAATCCGAGGGTCAGCGGCCTCTCCCCTTCTGGCCAATCGCAGCGTGGAGGGATGGGTCAAGAGCGATCGGAAGATTATCGGACAGATCTATGCAACACACAATCTCCGGGATTTCCTGCCCGGCGGGTCGTCCGGCGACTTGACGGAAGAGCAGAGCTTCACCTGTTTATTGCAGCGCTCCTGCATCCTGGCTCGAAAAGGCCTCTGGAATGAAGCCGCGCAGGATTTTCGGAGTGCCAGAGAACTCGCGCGGACAACCGGTAAAGCCAAACTCAGCCCAGACCAGACAAACATTTTACGAAGAATGTTCGACCTCTTCAGTTATGCGCCGCACACCTTCGAGAGCGCCGCCGAGTTCACGCGCGCCCTGAGCGAAATGCGCCCGAAGCAGCTTCAGCGAGACATGCGGACAGCGATTCTCTGGCCTCTTCCCTTTACGATCGGCGCTGCACTGCTTAACCGGCATTACACAAACGCCAGGCGGTTCTTATACGCCTACTTCGTCCTCGCGACGCCCTCTAGCGTGATACGCGGTTTATTTAGCCGGTCGTTCTTCAATGCTGGCCTGCAGCTCTTGCGATTCCGGAGCTGTGCCATCTCCAGCCGCAACGGCGATACCAGGCAAGCGACGGCGCGCTCAGCTGCGTAATTCGATAGACCCGATAAGTTTAGTACTTTATTCGCTTTACTCCCTTGCTACAAGAAGGTAATATTCTAGATCGGAGGATCAACCTTGAATCCGTCTTCAACATTGCTGCTGAAGAACTTCGTCTCTACTGGAGCGCGTCTCTCAGTGCTGACCATCCTGCCTGCCTTCGTGCTGCCTCTGGCGGCCGCTGTGAACGTCACACTCTCGACACCGGAACTTTCGCTGCCCGTGGGATCGACCTTTCATATGACCGCGAGCGCTTCCGACACTGTCAACCCAAGCGCTACCTTTACCTATCTGTTCGCGGTCCGGCCCTCCACATCAGCTTCTTACGATGTGATCAAGAATTTCTACAAGACGAACACGGTGGACTGGACGGCCTTAGTGCAGGAAGGGAGCTACGATATGCAGGTCGTTGTGAAGTCGTCGACCGGCAGCGTAGGGTATGGGCTCGAGACGCTACTGGTCACGTCGCGCATTAGGGGCTCGATGCCGGTTGTTTCTGCTACCAGAAATCCGCTGGTAGCGCTTTACAGCGCCCCTCCGTGCGCCAGTCCCTACCAGGTGCTGGTAGCTTTCAAAACGGCGACCGGCGCCAGTTACCGTACTACTCTCTTGAAGCCATGCACCGGTCAAAGCCTCAACTTCTACATTGCCGGCATGGAGGCCAGCACGACGTACTATCTGCATCAAGACGTTTACAACGGCTCCACTCTGACCTCCCAAGGCCCTGTCCTAAAGTTCACTACGGGAGCAATCGGTATTGCCATTCCCTCTCATGTGAACCTGAAGCCGCTACAGCCGCCGACGCAGTTCACCTATCCAAACCTGCTTCGAATGACGCTCGGTAATATTTTCGCGACCGACAACAGTGAGAATGTTATTTGGTACCTCTCGCCGGCTCAACCGGTGGGAAGCGGCTATATCCCGCGACCTACGCCTCAAGCTACCTTCCTAGGTTTCGCTGACGAACCCACCGCCGTTTGCCCCCAAACCGGTAAACCTTGTAGCGATCATCAGTTCTTCCGCGAATACGACCTGGCAGGAAATGTTCTGCGCGAAACGAATTGGACACTGTTGAATCAGCAAATCAACGCTTCGCGGGCCTTCGAAGGGAAGAAACCTGTTCATTTGGCGTTCTTCCATCACGAAGGAACGAGGCTGCCCAACGGTGACACCGCAACGCTACTCAGGGATGAAGAAACAGCTGATCAGGGAGACGGGCCGGTCGATGTCTTCGGTGACGTGGTCGTTGTCCTCGATTCAAACTTCCAACTCAAACACTACTGGGACGAGTTTGATTATCTTGACATCAAACGCAAGGCACTTCTCGACGATGTTTGCAAGGTAGGAGAGAATGGTTGCCCCGTCATCTACGGCAAACAGTCTAACGGGCAGTATTACACCCAAGCAAATGACTGGACCCACACCAACTGCATAGCCTATGATGCGAAAGATGGAAATCTGGTGGTTTCAATACGGCATCAGGCCTGGGTGATCAAGATCGATTATCAAGACGGTCGCGGCAGCTTAAACCTTCTTTGGAAACTCGGCCAGGACGGCGACTTTACGTTAAGCACGGGCAATTCGCTGGATTGGTTTTCTTACCAGCACGATGCGGAATTTCAGAGCAATGGCGCTCTCACGCTATTCGATAATGGCAATTTCCGGATATCCGAACACGGCGGCAACAGCCGCGGCCAAGCCTGGTCTCTGGACGAGACAAAACTTATCGCGACACCAATTCTGAGTGCCGATCTCGGCGCTTTTTCTTCGGCGCTCGGTAGCGCTAAACTGCTTTCGAACGGCAATTACACTTTCGATGCCGGCTACATTAACATGAGCCATAGCCAGACCTCGGAAGTTACCGCAACGGGGAGCCTGGTGTCCCGGGAACAGACGGGTGTAATCGTATATCGCACGTTCCGGTTGAGTTCCATGTACGGTCCGTATTGAGTCCCGCGGGCCAGATTCCGCATAGGAGATCAACCTTGAAATCGTCTTTATCTTTAAGACTGCTACTGAAGAATACGGCGCCTATCAGGGCTTGTCTGGCGGTATTCGCTATGCTGCCCGCCGCCGTCCTGCCTTTGTCGGCCGCTGTGAATGTCACACTCTCGACGCCGGAACTGTCTCTCCCGGTGGGATCCACTTTCCATATGACTGCGAGCGCTTCCGATACTGCCAGGTCGAGCGCTAGTTTTACTTATCTGTTCGCAGTCCGTTCCTCTACTTCAGCTTCTTACGATGTGATCAAGAATTTCTACAAGACCAACACGGCGGACTGGACGGCCTTAGCGCAGGAAGGGACCTACGATCTTCAGGTCGTTGTGCAGTCGTCGACAGGAAGCGTCGGATACGGGCTTGAGACGCTAACGGTCACGTCGCGCGTGATTGGTTCGAATCCGGTTGTTTCCGCTACGAGAAATCCGTTGGTAGCGCTTTACAGCGCCCCTCCCTGCGCAAGCCCGGACCAGGTTCTGGTAGCTTTCAAAACGGCGGATGCTACCAGTTACCGCACCACTCTCTTTAAGCCATGTACCGGTCACAGCCTGAATTTCTACATTGCCGGCATGGAGGCCAGCACGACCTACTATCTGCATCAGGACCTTTACAAGGGCTCATCTCTGATCCGCTCCGGCCCCGTCCTAACGTTCACAACAGGACCGATTGGCGTTGCCATTCCTTCTCATGTGAACCTGAAGCCGCTGCAGCCCCCGACACAGTACACGTATCCAAACCTGCTCTGGCTTTCGTTATCCAGCAATCCTTTCGTCACCGATAACCGTCAGAATGTCATCTGGTACTTCTCGCCGCCTGGAGCGCCGGGGAGCGCTTCCCTGATAAGACCGATCGGGGGAGCTACCTTCCTCGGCATGGCTAACGAGCCCACCGCGGTCTGTCCCCAAAACAATGCGCATTGCAATGATCATCAGTTCTTCCGCGAATACGACTTGGCGGGCAATGTTCTGCGTGAGACGAATTGGACGTTCTTGAATCACCAAGTCAATGCCTCGCGGGCCTTCGAAAGGAAGGCGCCTGTTCATTTAACGTCTTTCCACCACGATGGGATCAGGCTGCCCAACGGCGACACCGTAACATTTGCCTCAGATGAGGAAACAGCCGATCAGGGAGACGGGCCCGTGGACGTACTCGGTGATGTGGTCGTTGTACTTGATTCAAACTTCCAACTCAAACATTATTGGGACGAGTTTGATTATCTTGACATCAAACGCAAAGCGCTTCTTGATGATGTTTGTGTTGCTACGCCGCAACCGGGCGGTTGCCCAATCATCTACGGTAAACAGTCTAACGGGAAGTATTACACCCAGGCGAACGATTGGACACACTCGAACTCTTTGGCCTACGATCCAAAAGACGGAAATCTGGTAGTCTCGATCCGGCACCAGGCCTGGGTGATCAAGCTCGACTACCGAAATGGTAGCGGCAGCTTAAACCTTCTTTGGAAACTCGGCCAAGACGGCGACTTTACGTTGAGCACGGGCAATCCGCTGGATTGGTTTTCTTACCAGCACAATGCGGAATTTCAGAGCAATGGCGCCCTAACGCTATTTGATAATGGCAATTTTCGAGTGTCCGAGCAGCACGGCGGCGACAGCCGCGGCCAAGCCTGGTCTCTTGACGAGACAAAACACATCGCCACGCCGATTTTGAACGCCGACCTAGGCGTTTTTTCGATGGCACTCGGCAGCGCTAAACGGCTCTCGAACGGCAATTATAGTTTCGATGCCGGTAACGTTAACGGAAGCTCTAGCCAGACTTCCGAATTTAACGCGACGGGGAGCCTGGTTTCTCTGGAACAGACGGACGCCATCAGCTATCGCACTTTCCGGTTGAGTTCCATGTACGGTCCGTACTGATTCGCCCCGGACCAGTTCCAGATCGGAGGATCAACCTTGAAATTATCTTTAAGACCGCTGCTGAACAATGTCGTTTTCATTGGGGCTCGCCTGGCGGTGATCGCGGTGCTGCCCGCCACCGTCCTGCCTTTGTCGGCTGCGGTGAATGTCACGCTCTCGACGCCGGAACTTTCTCTGCCCGTGGGATCCACCTTTCATCTGAGAGCGACCGCTTCCGATACTACCAACCCGAGCGCTACATTTGTCTATCTGTTCGCGGTCCGTTCATCCACGGAAGCTTCTTACGATGTGATCAAGAATTTCTACAAGACGAACACGGCGGACTGGACGGCCTTAGTGCCGGAAGGGACCTACGATTTTCAGGTCGTTGTGAGGTCGTCCACCGGCAGCGTAGGGTATGGGCTCCAGACGTTAACGGTAAGGTCGCGCGTTACTGGCTCGACGCCGGTTGTTTCTCCTACCAGAAATCCGCTGGTAGCGCTTTACAGCGCCCCTCCTTGCGCCAGTCCCAACCGGGTCCTGGTTGCTTTCAAAACGGCAACCGGCGCCAGTTACCGTACCACTCTCTTCAAGCCATGCACCGGTCACAGCCTGAATTTCTACATTGCCGGCATGCAGGCCGACACGACATACTATCTGCATCAAGACCTTTACAACGGCTCATCTCTGATCGCCTCTGGCCCTGTCCTAAAGTTCACAACGGGAGCGATCGGTATTTCTATTCCTTCTCATGTGTACCCGACGCCGTTGCAGACGCCGACACAGTACACTTATCCAAATCTGCTCCGGCTTACGTTCAGGGGCCCTTTCGCGACCGATAATAGTGAGAATGTCATCTGGTACCTCTCGCCGGCTCAATCGCTGGGGGGCGGTTACATCGCACAACCGACGATGGGGGCTACCTTCCTCGGTTTCGCTGACGAACCCACCGCTGTCTGCCCCCAAACCAATACACATTGTAGTGATCACCAGTTCTTCCGAGAATACGACCTGGCAGGAAATGTTCTGCGCGAGACGAATTGGACATTCTTGAATCAGCAAGTCAATGCTTTACGCGCGTTCGAAGGGAAGGGGCCGGTTCATTTGACGAACTTCTCCCACGAAGGGAGAAGGCTGCCCAACGGCGACACCGTAACGATTGTCACCGATGAAGAGACGGCCGATCAGGGAGACGGGCCCGTGGACGTACTTGGTGATATGGTCGTGGTCCTCGATTCAAATTTCCAACTCAAGCACGAGTGGGACGCCTTCGATTATCTCGATATCAAACGCAAGGCACTCCTAAACGATATGTGCGCGTCAGGGGCGGGAGGTTGCCCTATCCTGTCCGGCAAACAGGCTAACGGGAAGTATTACACCCGAGCGAACGACTGGACCCACGTAAACGCCGTGTCCTATGATCCGAAAGACGGGAATCTAGTGGTCTCCATCCGGCACCAGGCCTGGGTGATCAAGCTAGACTACCGAAACGGTGGCGGCACTTTAGACATTGTGTGGAAACTCGGCCAGGACGGCGACTTTACGCTAAGCACGGGTAACCCGCTGGATTGGTTTTCTTACCAGCACGATGCAGTATTTCAGAGCAATGGCGCTCTATCGCTATTTGACAATGGCAACTTGCGGGTGCACGAGCACGACGGCGGCAATAGTCGCGGCCAGGCCTGGTCTCTCGATGAGGAAAAACACATCGCAACGCCTATTTTGAATGTCGATCTCGGCGCTTATTCCGGGGCGCTCGGTAGCGCTGCACTGCTTTCGAACGGCAACTACACTTTTGATGCCGGCTACATTAACGTGAGCTATAGTCAGACCTCGGAATTTACCGCAACGCGGAGCCTGGTGTCCCGGGAACAGACGGATTTACTCAGCTACCGCTCGTTCCGGTTGAGTTCCATGTACGGTCCGTACTGATCCTCCAGGCCAGCTAAGACGGCAATATAAAGTGAACGAGGACTCCTCCGCCCGCATAGAATCCGTAAAATTTCGGCTGTTACTTCGGCGATTCGCTTTACTACTTCACCATTAAAAGCTAAGATTCTAGACCAGAGGTTCAAACTTGAAAATTCATGCGAAACTGCTTTTAGAAAATATGGTTTCGATTGGGGCTCGCCTGGCAATCGTTGCCGGACTTCCCGCCATCGTGCTACCTTTGGCGGCTGCCGTGGACGTCACGCTTTCGACGCCGCAAATTTCTCAGCCCCTCGGGTCCACCTTTCATATGACCGCAACCGCTTCCGATACGGTCAATTCGAGCGCTACCTTTACTTATCTGTTCGCGGTCCGTTCTTCCACTTCGGCTTCTTTCGATGTGATCAAGAACTTCTACAAAACGAACACGGCGGATTGGACGGCCTTAGTACAGGAAGGGACCTACGATCTACAGGTCGTTGTGAAGTCGTCGACCGGCAGCGTGGGGTATGGGCTCGAGACTTTAACGGTCAGGTCGCGCATTACTGGTTCAACGCCGGTTGTTTCTCATACCAGAAATCCGCTGGTAGCACTTTACAGCGCCCCTCCCTGCGCCAGCCCGAACCAGGTCCTGGTAGCTTTCAAAACGGCAACCGCTTCCAGTTACCGCACCACTATCTTTAAACCATGCACCGGTAACAGCCTGAACTTCTACATTGCTGGCATGGAGGCGAACACAACGTACTATCTGCATCAGGACCTTTACAACGGCTCAGCTCTGATCGCCTACGGCCCCGTCCTAACGTTCACAACTGGGGCGGTCGGTATTTACATTCCTTCTTATTCCAGTCTCGCGCCGCTGCAGCCGCCGACGCAGTACACGTATCCAAACCTCCTTCAGCTTGCGTTTACCGACCCTTTCGCGACCGATAACGCCCGGAATGTAATCTGGTATCTCTCGCCAGTCCAGCCATTCGGAAGCGGCTACATCGCACGGCCTACGCCTGAGGCTACCTTCCTAGGCATGGCCGACGAGCCCACCGCCGTTTGCCCCCAAACCGGTAAACCTTGTGGCGATCATCAGTTCTTCCGCGAATACGACCTGGCAGGGAACGTTCTGCGTGAAACGAATTGGACTTTCTTGAATCAGGAAATCAATGCGTCCCGGGCTTTCGAAGGAAAATCGCCTGTTCATTTGACGTTCTTTTCCCACGAAGGCATCAGGCTGCCCAACGGCGACACAGTGACCGTTGTTACGGACGAACAAACGAAAGATCAGGGAGACGGGCCCGTGGACGTACTCGGCGACGTGGTCGTTGTGCTCGATTCAAATTTCCAACTCAAGCACTACTGGGACGCCTTTGATTATCTCGATATCACCCGCAAAGCAATCCTAAACACTCTTTGCACAGTGGGTGGCGGCGGTTGCCCTATCCTGTATGGCAAACAGTCTAACGGGAAGTATTACACCCAAGCAAACGACTGGACACACGTAAACTCCGTATTTTATGAGGCGAAAGACGGAGATCTGGTGGTCTCAATTCGGCACCAAGCATGGGTGATCAAGATAGACTACCAAAACGGTAACGGCAGCTTAAATATTAAGTGGAAACTCGGCCAAGATGGCGACTTTACGCTAAGCACGGGCAATCCGCTGGATTGGTTCTCTTACCAGCACGACGCAGAATTTCAAAGCAATGGCGTCCTGACCTTATTCGATAATGGCAACGTTAGAGTGTCCGAGCACGGCGGCAACAGTCGCGGCCAGGCTTGGTCTCTCGACGAGACAAAACTTGTCGCGACGCCCATTCTAAACGTGGATCTCGGCGCCTACTCTGGGGCGCTTGGTAGCGCGGCTCTGCTATCCAACGGTAATTACACATTTGATGCTGGCTATATCTACGGGAACACCAGTCAAACTTCAGAAGTTACTCCTTCCGGAGGCCTTGTTTCCCGGGAACAGACGAACGAGATTACTTATCGCTCGTTCCGGTTGAGCTCCCTCTATGGTCCATATTGATTCGCCCAGCAACCCAGCAGTCCTGCAATTACAGTGCCAGAATGTATCGCACGACGCGGCCGCGCGGATCACGATGCGGCCGCGCAGATACTCGGGTTTGTCGGAACTAAGAGACATCTTCAGCGAGAAACTGGATCTATTTAATCATGGGTGCCACAAGCTTAACGAGTGCGTTAGAGAGCGCAGCAAGACCAATCATCGATTTTCTGCTGCATAGGGATAAAAAGACTTACGAGCTCAAATACTGGAAAGGCAAATACGCTGCCGAAGGCGGTTCCCTCAAGCATGATCATTACCAGCAGTTCTACACTGAAGTATTCGGATTGACCCAGGCGGATTACGCAGGCAAGCGCGTTTTGGATATCGGGTGCGGCCCTCGAGGAAGCCTGGAATGGGCGGATAGCGCGCAGGAGCGTGTCGGACTGGATCCGCTCGCTGTCGATTATCTGAAGTTTGGCGCAGCCCGGCATCGGATGAATTATGTGGCTGCCGCTTCAGAAGCCATCCCCTTCGCCGATGGGCACTTTGACATAATCACCAGCTTTAATTCGTTAGATCACGTCGACGATCTGCGGAAGACCATCGCGGAGATCAAGCGAACTGCGAGAGTTGGGGGCGTGATGCTGCTAATGGTAGAAATAAATCATGCGCCTACCCCGACCGAACCCATCACGTTGCACCGCGATTTGCTCCGAGCCTTCGCTCCTGAATATGCGGTGGACAAATCTTGGACTTGCGCGCTGTTGCCTGGCAAGCTCGATGTTTACAAGAGCGTACTAGCCGGCAAGAAACCAACTTCCGAGGACGAAAAAGCCATCCTATGTGCCCTGATGCGTCGAAACCAGGAAAACCGGCCGGCCTCGAAATGCGCTTGACGGTTTCATGGAACGGGAGTTCCTGCCTCCTCCTCAATGGCTTTCCGCTGGGATTTAGAAGCCCTGCCGGTCGCTGTGACGCGCTTCCCGAGCTCAATCATCGGATGTTCAAGAAAGTGATAGAGCGCGGCCGGAAATGCTATTGAGAACGCAACGATTCCAAGCCACGCCACGGCCGATGGCAAGGCGAGATAGCGCAAAAAGGTCCACAAGACCACGTAGTGCGCTAAGTAGATGCCGTAAGAATAAGTCGCCAGCCTATCGCTGAGCCAAACAATCGCTGGGCTGCGAAGGTTTGCGAAGAGCGGTATAAAACATCCCAGGAAAAGGCAGAAAGCCCATTCATACGATGGACTAGGATAAGGTGGCGCGAGCATTACGAACGCCGCACCATAACCGATGAGAACTGGTGGCCATAACCAACCCGGAAATGTAATTCTGGAGCGCTTTCGCACGTAGTAAGCTACCACCCCGCCGAGAAAGCAAGGAACAAATCCAAAAATCGGCCGGGGAATTACGCCCGTCATCTGGATGTATCCGAGGATGCAGCCGCTGAATAGAAATGCCGCCAGTGTTGCAATCGAGCCCCGCTTAACCAGCAGCAACGAGAGCAGTGGCAGAACAAGATACATCTCAATCTCAAACGGCAGAGTCCACATATTTCCATGAATGGATGGTAGGCCCCAGAGATTTTGCAGGAGCGGGATATTGGTCAGGAGCTCGAGTTTGCTCCAGTTGAGAGCTGGCCAGTCTCCGAGCGGAACCAGAATGCCGATTACCAAGGCTATGAAGAAAAGGCTCAAGGGGTAAATTCGAAAGGCGCGCCGAATGTAAAAACGGACCGCCCATGCTTTTTCGCTGTGTGTGCGCTCCATACTCATCATCAGCACGTAAGCGGTATGGACAAAAAAGATCAAAACGCCAACCCTGCCGAGCATCCACATGCGTGGCCTCGACCACGGAAATCGCAGGATGGTGTTGATGTGATCGAAATAGACGCCAAGCACAGCTAGCGCGCGCAGTAAGTCGAGATTCGCGTATTTAGTCGTACCCTGCATTGTTACCAGCATAGAGCCGCTATATGCCGCGTCCTGGGAAGGTAGAACTGCACATTGAACGTTTGTCGCGCTCTGATCGTTAAAACTAGCAGAGTGCGTGGCGGCATACCGAGTTGCGGCGCAACTCCCAATACTTTTCCCCCGGGAGCGGCTCGGCTGTAAGAAACTGGAGCGCTAGCTCCCGACAGCCCTCACGTGCTAACCTGCTTGGATTACGGGTATACTGCGTGAGGCACATGCTCCATTCCCGGCCAGGAAATGAATTAGTTTTCTACTGAGAGCCTCATTCTCCAAATCCGACGAATATAGGCAGGAGATCGGTTAAGCATCATGAAAATATCAAATATAGTGGCGTTTGCGCTGTTGCTTTCTGCAGTTCTGTGTGGACAAAACACTCAGAATGGGACTATTCCCGTTACTGCCGGTTCCCTCGCCACTCACAGCTCGCCACTCGCGCGAGGATCTAGTGCGGATTCTACCAGCACGCCTTTCCCTGTATTATTCGATGCTGACGGTAACTTTCAGCAAGACAGTGACGATTTCGTCTGGGATTCTGTCAACAATAGATTGGGTCTGGGCAATGCTTCTCCGTCCGATACCATAGACATACTTAGTGGCAAAATTCGCGTGAATTCGGGGACGGCTGGTGCTGAGGCGTACAATCTTTCTGGCAGAGTCGGAGTCGGCTTTCCCGTGCCGTACTTCACGCCAACAACCGATAACTCCATCATTGCTTTTGATGTGTACCCGAGAGGTACGCCTTCTAATTACACTCCAAATACCGGGGTTGCATGGTTTGATCTCTGTTCGACAGATATCAATCTCGGTTTATCGGGTTATGAATGTTTGAGAATGGGTAAATTCGCCAACGGCGATGCCCACGTGAGCGCGGCGCAAGGTGGGACTGGAATAGTCAGAAACCTCGACCTTCAAATCAATGGCGGGAGAGTGGGAATTGGCACCAGATCGCCAGCAGCGTTGTTGTCAGTAGGATCTTCATCTCCGTTTCAAGTTAACACAAATGGAAATATCACCAAGCTTAACAATGTGACCACAAACTTCCCCTCAGGCAATGCCGCAGGGTATCTAACCAATGACGGTTCAGGAAATTTTTACTATTCGAAGATCGGCGGGTCTAGTGCTTTGGACACCTATACGGCATCCTCTCTTCCAGTCGCACCACCTGTGGGGACCCTTGCCAAGGTCTCTGATGGGACCAGCATTTCGAACTGCGCCTCTGGATCGGGGACCATCAAACGTTTGTGTCAGTGGAACGGAAGCGCCTGGGAGTTCTCCCCAGCGGGCGGATACGTGCTTAGCGCTCAGCCCGGCACAATTACCGCTCATGCCACATCGTTCGCGGGACCCGGTATCGCAACGGTAGCAGCAGCGGAGGGTCTGAGGCAGTACGTTGTTGCCAGAGCCTGCCAAGTAACAAATATGTATATGAATCTTGGAGCGGATCAACCTGCGACCGGAAGTCTAGCCGTCATTTTCCGGGTAGCCTCTGGCGGTGTTTTCCCCGGCGACACGGGTATTACGGCAGTCGTGCCACCGGGCGCCCCGGCCGGCATGATCGTATCTGACACTGTCCACACGGCGGATCTCGCCCCGGGCGACCTCGTATCAATAAAGCTAGTCAACGAAGCAGCAACCGAGGCCAATATTGTTACAATCAATTTCTATTGCGCTTACTAATCTGCAATGAGCGGCCAAAACTGCTCTCGGTACTGTCATGCTGGCATTTTAGGGCCAAGATCTAATCTCTCTAAGAGGGCCTTCGAGGGTGTCCCAAGTTTAGTTGAAGGTTGAGGCGGCGGTTGGCGCACGCTTCGTTTAGACACGTAGCCGGTTGCTTGTTTTCCCACCTTTGATTCACCTTCAAGGCCGGTTCTACAGGAGCTCTCGATGCGATCGCTAGATGAAAGTGGTTTGATGAAAGATGAGCCCTGAGCTTTGATTCTGCCATGGGTGTCCTGTTGGGAACGGAACGCTGGGCGGGACTGACAGACCAGTTTATGAAACATGCCGTTTCGGCCGAGAGGCGCGATCTCGTTTGCTCCATTTGTGGCAGCAAAACCACCAACACACCTCCGTCCAGTCCGCAACGTTCTCAGCGGATACGTACGCTGTAGATTTGTCAACAGGGGCGCACACATTGATTCGGCGGCGGCCGATCGGGACCGTGTCAGCGGAAGACGGATTGTGAGAGTTATGACCCGCAGACGTAGGCGGACAAGCGAACGCTCGCAACGAAGGATTAGCTCGATGAAATTCTTGATCACGAATTCTGTTCCTCTCAACGGCGGAGACGAGGCGCTGCTTCGGGCGCTTATCATAGCGCTCACGCGCCGTTGGCCAGACTCTGAGATCCAAGTGCTGTGTAAAGATCTGGACCGCTGCCGCAAACAATTGCCCGATTTGCACCTCGGTTCTGATCTGGAGTTTTCGAAAACGAAGCAAGACCGCAGGGATACTGTCGATTCTTATCAAACAGCAGACATGATCATCTCCGCCCCTGGAGGTTTTTTGCACGATCATTATCCGATTGAAGACCGTCTGCGCGGCTTCGAGGTGGCCCTCGAGCTATCCAAACCTGTAATCTTGCTGGCTCAGTCTATCGGGCCGTTCTGGAAACCGAAGTCAATCAAGCGCGTGCGCGAGGTCTTGAACCGAGTGTCTGCAATTTGTCTCCGCGACCAAATTTCGAGGGAACACCTGCTCAAATGCGGCGTGGATTCCTCTCGGATTCGAATTACGGCGGATGCCGCATTCTTGTGGCGTCGAATAGCAGGTGAACTCTTCAAGCCAGCAACGGATAGTAAGCCTCGAGTCGTAGGCCTTAGCTTCCGTGTGTGGCCACTCAATGACCGGGTGGTGGTGCAACGAACTATCGCCAAAGCAACGCTATTGTGTCAGCACCTGCTCTCCGACGGCGAAAAGCAATTGTTGTTTCTTTCTACTTGCCAGGGGATAACCGGATATGTGGATGATTCGCAGATCGCTATGCGGATTCGCGATAAACTTCCTCGGGATCTGCAAGCTCTATGCGAAATTGATTCCCAGCGTTACGGGCCCGCCGATCTGATTCGGGCTCTCGGGCGTTGCGACGCCTTCATTGGAATGAGGTTGCATGCTTGCATGCTGGCCATGTTAGCTGGAGTGCCCGCCATGGGGTTGGGCTACGAGGATAAGACAGAGCAGATTTTCCGCCAGATGGGCCTCGAAAGATATCAAATCCAGTTTAAGGCCGATTCAGATAGTTGGATCAACGTCGCCGACAGGCTTCTCGTGAATTTGACCGGCATTCGAGATAGCCTCGCCAATGCGCTCGATGAGCGATGCGCGGCTGCGGAGGAAAATCTCGCTGCCGTCGAAGAGCAATTATTCTCCGCGGAAGAGGTTAGCTCCGTGACCTCGGAACAGCGCTGGTCTAAGTCTGTGGAGCGATACGGGCAACCGCATCTCCGTCTCCGTCAGGTGGCGGCGCTTGTGAACGAGTTAAGCCCCAAGCGCATGCTGGACGTGGGGTGTGCAACCGGTCATCTCCGATTGCTGTGTCCTGCAGTCGAATACGTTGGGTGTGATTTTATCGCTCCCCATTTGCCGATCGGCTTTCCTTTTTACCAATGCAACTTCAATCGAGATCCGTTACCCGCCGAAGTGAATGAGTTTGACGTTGTGGTTTGTTCCGGCATTCTGGAGTACATAGAGGATTTGCCGGCGTTCCTGATCCGCGTCCGGTCCAGGTTAAGGCCCGGGGGCCATTTGGTTCTCACATATTTCAACATGAACCATATATGGCGCATCGGGAAGATGATCCGAGGCCAATCGTTCCACGCGCATCCAGACTGGCGGGGATTTTACTCTCCCGGCAATCTTCAGAAGCTGGTCGAGAAGAGCGGGTTCCAGATAGTTAGATCACTTCCAATGAATCACGCCCTTCGGGAGGCCGGCAGTGTGGAAGAAACGGTATCTGCACCGCTGAATTTCCCGAAGTTTTACTGGTGGTCGACGCTATTTGCTCACCAATTCCTATTCGTAGCAGAATCATCTCGATCTGAAGTTCGGGGAGCACCCTAGCAACCGCAATCAGTCGCGTGGTATCCCGCCTGCAACTCGCGTGCGCAAAATCGCTGTCGCAACCGCTTTGAGTTCAAGCAGAAGCTCTGATGCGAAGATCCCGCTGCGGCCCCTGTTTGCGTTCGATTTTCAAACCCACTGTGATTGCTTGCCGATAGATTTCCTCCAGTTCACGCGTCTGGACGTGCAGATCGAATTGCTTTTTTTGCCGAGGGCGATTCCTCGCTGCATGCGTTCCAAAAGGGGGCGTCCGTGAGATAGCGGACAAGATACTCGCCGAGCTTTTCGTGATTGCGCAGTTGTGCTTGTCAAGTTCCGCAATTTCGAGTGGGGCAGACAGGACCTTTGAAGCCGGGATGGGGACCAGGGCAAGGGCGGCTTGGAAGCGCCTTGCCCTGGTCAGCCCTGTAGAGACCTTCACGCCGCATCTCCCAGCTTCCGTAACGCTTCCTTTTTCTGCTCGCGCAGCGGTTCCATGTTGAGGTACTGCATAGCCTCAATCCAGTTTTCATGAGTTTCGACAGCCAACGCCCGCACCAGCCGCAAGCAAGCGGCCGCGTTCGGGAAAATGCGTACGACCAGCGTGCGGCGCTTGATCTCTTCGATCAGCCGCTCGAGCATGTTGGTTGATTTCAGGTTCTTGTGATGCTGTCGTGGTAACCGATAGAAGCTAAGGGTTTCTTCAATGTTTTCTTCCGCCCAGGCACAGAGCTTGGCGTAGCGTTTGCCCCACTTCAGCAACCAGGCCGAAAGATCCTGTCGCGCTTCTTGTGCATCTCGTCGGTCGTAAATCCAGCGCAGCTCCTGCAGGCAATCATCGTCGGCCTTGCGTGGCAGATAATCGAGAGCATTGCGCAGAAAGTGCACGTAGCAGCGTTGCCATACTGCCTCGGGCAGTGCTTCCTGAATGGCCCGACGGAGGCCAGCATGATCATCGCTGACGACGAACTCGACTCCGTGCAGCGATCGCTGCCGTAAGCCCGTCAGCCGATCCTTCCAGCTAGACAGGCTCTCGCGACTGGCGAGCTCGACGGCGAGAATGTTGCGACGGCCTTCCCAGTCGATCCCGATCGCGATCAGTACCGCCTGACTCCGTACCGCACCATCCTCGCGGCTACCAGGGCTTTCTCGCTCCGCTGATAGCGCTCAAATACCTCCGTACGAAAGCGCTCCTGCCGATCTTGTGGCACACGCAATTCGATATGCCCTACTCGTGTCACCAGCATTCGGTTGTAGTAGCCAGCTCGGTACCCGAGCCGGCCCACCGTGCGCTCGCCTTTGCTTGCTTGCAGCGCTTCGTCCATCTCCGCTTCCAACACCTGCTGTAGCGTCTCTTCCACGATCGTCTTCAGCAGATCCCGATCCTTGGCCGACAGCTCCTTCCGATCCTCTGCTGTGATCTTTTCCCTTCGCGTTATCCTGCTTTCGGGTCACCTGTCCCTTTCCTTTCTTCAGCCTCTAACTGAATTCGAAAGGTCCAGTCTGTTTGAATGCGTAGGTGGGAGGTCTCGCAACTGTCGAGCGTGAGGCCCGGCGGTTGCGTTGAACACTTATGTCAGCTACCGTTTCTGTTTCCTACTACGTGGGTCTTGATGTACATCGCAAAACAATCAGCTATTGCGTGCAGACGAGCGACGGTCGTATTGTCCGGGAATCCAGTATTCCTTCCAATCGGGAAGCGCTCAGCCAATGGGCCGAGAGTCTGGAGCAGCCCTGGTGCGGAGGGCTTGAGGCCACTATTTGCAGCCATTGGATTTATCAACACCTGAAGGCGTATGCGTTGGAGTTGAAGATGGGTGCACCCGTCCGACTGAAAGCGATTACGGCCGCCAAGCGAAAAAACGACTGCCTCGATGCACGTACGCTCGCCGATCTGTTACGGTGCAACTTGTTTCCAGAGTGTTATGTCATGCCGGCCGAGTACGCGGACCTGCGAAGACAACTGCGCTACCGTGCGCTGCTGGTCCATATGCAGGTGCAGTTCAAGAACAAAACAGCTGGGCTACTGATCGAAAACGGCATCGCCTACGATACCAATCGACTGTACCAGAAGAAGTATTTCGCCGAGTTACTCAAAACTTCCCCGCAGATTCCGGAGGAGCTCAAACGCCTGCTCGGCTTCAACCGCATGCAGATCGAAACTTTACAGCGCATGGATGGCAGTATCGTCTCCATCTTGCAGCGCGACCCGCGGTTGGCCGCTCGTATTGCACGTTTGCGCGGCATTGATGGTGTCGGTGAAATCACGGCATTGACCTGGGCTCTTGAAATCGGTGAGCCGTCGCGCTTTCCAAACTCCAAGCATGCCCTTAGTTACTGTGGGTTGTGCTCGCCACAGCGCGAATCCGCCGGTGTCGGAAAGCGCGCTCCTCTTTCTAAACAGCGCATCGCTTCCTGCAAACTACGCTGGTGGAAGCGGCGCATCTGGCTCCGCGTTATAGCCAGACGCTACGGGCCATCTACGACGCGGCGCGACAGAAAGGCAATTCCAATCGGGCTACTCTCGAAGTCGCCCGTCGGCTCGTACGGTATCTGCTGGCCGTGGATCGTCAGCACTTTCAACAATCTGCTGCAGCTTGAGGCGCGCGTTTTTTAAGGCATTGCAGATCTATCCGAATGAAGAACTTGCTACCTCTTCACGATTTTTTCTGCTGGTGAAGCGGAGGCGGGCTCCGGTGGCGACCGACCCGTCCAGGAATAACCAGCCAGACTCATCCGGGTGAAGCGAGAATCGCTTCCCGGTTCCATCCAGCGGCGGCTGCGATGAACAGGACCGGCTCGGCCCCACGTGGTGGGTTTCGGCAAAGTCAACTTACCTTATGCCGCCTCAGTCTGTTTCGGGGCGGGCCGGGAACAATCCAAACTCATTCTTCTGGACGCTTGCTCTTAGCTCGTTAAGCGATCTAGCAAATGAATGTCTGGTCGTAGACCTGTCTATCGATCTCTTTGAATCCTGTTCTGCACTACGCTGACCCGTCTGTTCGTGAACGGCTTCACGATTACAAGCCGAAGCGCCTCCGCGCTCTAAGGAGAAATGTTCGTGTACGCTATTGACTTTTCCTACCATGAATGACCCACCTCCTTTTTGCAGAATCTTTGAAGCTTAACCACGCATCAGTAACGCCCTTCTAGGAACGCTTCCACTTCCTCGTCTGTAATCGGGTCAACGACATGCGGATTGATAATTTGATCTTGCCCTTGGCGTGCCGAACTTCGGCGCGGTTCGCTCCTCGGTAGTGGTTCGAACGAGGTCAACGACCGGCTTGCCGTGCCGGCAGATGGCGACCCGTTCGCCCTTCTCGACAGATTGAATCAACTGCGTGAGTTTGTTTTTGGCTTCCGCCACGCTGACCCTCATGCCGACGATTGTAGCCAGCTTATAGCCATTATTAGCTGCCGTAAGCAGCTGACCGTCATGAATGAATCGTCGTTATTCGACTCCGGCTGGACAGGAAACGACGGGACCGAAAAACTGAGAATCTAAACTCAGCAGGCGGCTGCTAAGGTTGATTGACAGTGTTCCCATGGACAGCGAGCAATGGAGCCGGGTTAAGGAACTGTGCGCCGAGGTATCGAAGCTGGCGTCAGCAGAACGCGAAGCGTTCCTGCGGCAGCACTGTGCCGGCCAGCCAGAGCTAATCGCCGAAGTCGTCCGCCTTCTCGATTCTTCGGATGGCGCGACGGTACTGGCCGCGGATTCCAGTAGCGGACAATTGTACGCCCGATACGGCGATCGCGGGAACCTGGCCTTTGCTCCGAACGAAATTTTGGCGGGTCGATTTCGGATTCTGCGCTTCATTAGCCGCGGCGGGATGGGCGAGGTGTATGCAGCGGAAGACCTACAACTAGGCGGGCTGATTGCGGTCAAAACCATCCTTCCGAACTTCGCTTTAAGACCCGGCATTGTCGAGAGGTTTCGGCGGGAAATTTCGCTGGGCCTCCGCATCACGCACCCGAATGTGTGCCGCATTTTTGATCTTGAAACTCACCGTTCCGAATCGGGAGAAGTCCTTTTTCTCACGATGGAGCTGCTGGAAGGCGAGACGCTTGAAAGTTGGATACGCCGTCACGGCGCAGTCTCCACGAAAACCGCAGCGCCGATCGTTTTGCAAATTCTCGAGGGGCTCAAGGCTGCCCATCGAGTGGGAGTGATCCATCAGGATTTCAAGCCAAGCAATGTTTTTTTGGTAACGGAGCCGAATGGCGCAACACGGGCTGTGGTGATGGATTTCGGCCTTGCATTGCTGGCGGATGCGAGCAAAGATGCGTTCGCGGCGGATGTCGCCGGTACGCCACAGTACATGGCTCCGGAACAACTGGAAGGCCGGGGAAGCTCGGTAGCAAGCGACATCTACTCGGTGGGAGTGGTGTTGTACGAGTTGATCACTGGCCAGAAGCCTTTTCCGGCCGCCTCGAAGTCTCGTCCGCCGAGGCGAACAAAAGACAAGCTGCTTTCGCCCAGACAGCACACGCCGGAAATTGATGAACATTGGGAACAAGCGATTCTGCAATGTCTGTCACGCGATCCAAAAGACCGTCCGGCATCTGTCGATGCGCTCCGGCAGGCGCTCAGATTAGAGCCGGCAAATACGGGGGTATCAGGCATTGGCACGCGCCAGGCGATAGCGACCGCGCTCGTCTTGGGCCTGCTCGCCGGTACAATCATCTGGCTGCGAAACAGGCCCGGCGAGAGAATTGAGGACCTAACGGAGGTAACTTCGCAGACGGATCTTTCCGCCGATCCGTCCCTCTCGCGCGACGGAAAGGAGATCGCTTACGAGTCCGACCGAGGCGAACCTGGCAACCTGGATATCTGGGTTCAGAAACTGCCAAATGGAGCACCGCGGCGGATCACTACAGACCCGGCGGAGGACGATGACGCAAATTTATCGTCCGATGGAACTCAAGTCGCATTCCACTCCGACCGGAAGGGGGGTGGCATTTATATCGCCGACACGAAGGGCGGACCTGAGCGGCTCCTGGTTCCGTTTGGGCACCGGCCCAAGTTTTCGCCGGATGGAAAGACCATTGCTTTCTGGACTGGTGAATACGACGAATCGATACCTTCGGGGCGCATTTACAAGATTCCAGCGTCGGGCGGCCGTCCGGAGCGCCTGGTCCCTGATTTCATCGACGCCCGATATCCGATTTGGAGCCCGGACGGAGGCTGGATTCTCTTTACGGGCTGCCGGCAAGTGATTAGGGACGAGCCACTCGGCACCTGCCAGGAATGGTGGGTTACGTCAACGGATTCGCCTCGTCTGTTCAACACGGGCGCTCTTTCGTTGTTCCGGGACGAAGGGATTCGGCCTATGTATTGGCCCAGTGCCTGGTTCAACAGAGGCGTGCTCTTCTCAGCTTATGGGGGAGGGGGGGCCGATGTTTGGCGAATTGACCTGGCCAGGCAATCGCGGCGGGTTAGCGGAAGACCGGTGCGGCTTACGTCGGGAACATTATCCGCAGTGGACGCGAATGTGGCAGCCGATGGAACAATCGCCTTCGGCCGAATGGGCGGCGCGGTGCATATTTGGGAAATCCCGGTCTCTCTCGGGAAGCAAAGCAAAGGGGCTTTCAAGCTGACGAATGGTCCCGACTCGGATGTGGATCCAAGCGTTTCGCGGGACGGCCGCCTGCTAGTTTTTTCGCGCGGAGAAAAGCACCGTCGGGCTATCTGGCTCAAAGATCTGACTTCGGGACATGAATCGGAACTCGCCAGCCCAGCCCTCAACAACATTCATCCCGTGGTGAGCCTGAATAGCAAGGGAATTGCTTTCGAGGCAGACGACACTTTATCGAAAGCACTCTATGTAGCCGTGGTTGGCGGACAAGCGAAGCGGGTTTGTACCGGATGCGAAAATCCGACCGGCTGGTTCCAGGATGATCAAGTGATTCTTTTTACTAACGGCGATCTGGGGCAGATTCAGAAAGTAGCCTTGTCCGATGGCGCAATTTCGACAGTGCTGGCTAGAAAGAGCGTGAAGGTGGCCGATGGGACCTGGTCTCCAGAAACAGAACATCTCCTGTTTACAGTTGCCGGACAGCAAGGCCGCCGGCAGATCTTTGCGACAAAACTTCCGGCGGGTCAGGGTGAGGCGAAAGGTCCATGGATACCGATAACGAGCAGCAGCGATTGGAGTGACAATCCACAGTGGTCGGCTAATGGAAGCACAATCTATTTTCTATCAAACCGGGATAATTTTACGTGCATCTGGGGCCAAAGATTTGACGCAAGAAATCACCAGACAATGGGTTCGCCTTTCCCCGTCGCCCATTTTCACGATCCGCATTCGAATCCTGATCTTCTAGTCCGAAGCGACTTCGGGCTTTCCGTTTCGGCCGACTCGATCGTGCTCAATTCCGGCGAAGTGTTTGAAACGATCTGGCTAGGAGTATTGAAGCCTCCCTCGCGTTTCTACATACGCTGAGATGGCGTATTGACCAGGGCGAATAAGACTGCGCTTGCATCCTCACCAACACTTTTGTATAGTGTGGTCTGCGAAGGAGGAGAATGGTGGCATTGGAAGCGATGAAAGAACCGGCAGGAAAGCGGCGGACAGGAAAGCAAGGCAAGGTATACGTGGCGCAAGTTTCCGCAGAACACGGAGACATCATCAAGCAGATTACAGACCAGCTCACGAACGACACTGAGATGGTAGAGCAGTCTGATTTCGTACTCGTCGCTAACCAGAAGAATAAGACGAAGAAGCCACTTCTCGAAACATAGATATTGGAAGAGCACGCGGATCTCTCCCATGCAGGTTTGCCTGGTCGGCGCGCCAACAGTCACGGAGTTCGAAGAGGCGGAGGAAGCAGAGAGCGAGCAGGTACGCGAGGCGGCGGGAGAGCTTCAACTTGGCGTTCTGAGCCTCGCTGCAGTGCTGGAATCGCTGCGGTGTCCGGTCAGAGTAGTAGATCTAAATGGCCTTTATTATAAATTTCTGGCGGTCCGGGGGGACGGCGAGGATTTTTGTGGGTGGGCGAGCAGAGCGATTGCTTGGCAAGGGGCTGATGTGTATGGATTCAGTTCCATTTGCAGCAGCTACCCGCTTACTATTCGTATTGCCTCCGCGTTAAAGGCCTCAAGGCCAGAGGCAATGGTTCTTTTCGGGGGTCCCCAAGCGTCAGTGGTTGACGTCGAGACGCTGGCGACGTTTCCCTTTGTCGATCTGATCCTACGAGGCGAGGCAGAGCGCACCTTGCCCGCACTGGTCGAGGAGATTGCAGGACAACAGCGGTTCGGCATTATACCCGGCCTCACTTTCCGTAGTGGCAGCCGCATCGAACGGAATCCGAATGCGCCAGTGATCGAGGATCTGGACCAGCTGCCTACACCGGCGTATCATCTTGCAGATAACTTAGATGAACTGAATTACGCCTCGCTGGAATTAGGACGTGGTTGCCCGTTCGCGTGCAAATTCTGCTCAACCAATGACTTTTTCCGGAGACGTTTCAGGGTCAAATCACCCGGCCGCATGTTGGCGGAGATGCGATATGTCGCCGGTCAGTTTGGGTTCCGGAAATTTGATCTCGTCCACGATATGTTTACCGTCGACCGCCGGCGCGTGGCAGCGTTCTGCAACGCGTTGCTCGATTCGGGCGAGGGATTTAAATGGTCGTGTAGCGCTCGGACGGATTGCGTGGACAGTGAGCTTTTGGAGTTGATGGCGCGGGCCGGTTGTACGAGCGTCTTCTTCGGCATCGAGACCGGCTCGGCCCGGATGCAGAAGATTATTGACAAGCATCTGGATATTCCAAAAGCAAAAGCCATGGTCGAGGCTGCCGAAGGCTACGGTATCGAGACCACCGTATCGCTGATAACCGGTTTTCCGGAAGAGGACAAGGCAGATCTTAGCGAGACGGCCGCTTTCTATATGCACGCGGTGCGAACACCACACGCAACGCCACAACTGAACCTGCTCGCTCCGCTGGCTGCTACACCGATCCATAAGAAACACAGGGACGAATTAGTGCTCGACGACCTGTGTTCTGATATATCTCATCAAGGCCGTTTCCAGAATGCGGTAGATCGCCTTTTAATTGAGACTCACCGGGATATTTTTCCTAACTTCTATCTGCTTCCAACGCCGCATTTGGACCGGGGATATGTCTTGGAGCTGAGGGAATTCCTCTTGATGGCAACCGCACGCATACGATGGTTGCTGGGAGCCCTCGACCTGAGCAGTTCCGGTATACTCGAGGTCTTTTCGGAGTGGCGATCTTATCGTCTTGATCATCGACCTGGATTAACGGGCGGAGACTTGCGCCATTACTACCGTCTGCGTGTGTTCCGAGAAGACTTTATTAACTTCCTACGTCCGCGTCTGACCCTTTGGCCGAGTCTTGCAGTGCGCGCGCTCTTCGACTACGAAGAAGCCCTTCAGCGGTCGATTGCAGAAGAAGAAGCGCTACCGGCGATTTGCGAGAGTGAGGCCGCAAGCCCACCTCTGGAGTGGCACGACCGGCCGATGCGGCAAGCTGGAGTTTATCTTTTGGAGCTCGATTGGGATATCCAAGCACTCTTGAACTGCTTGCGGAAGGAAGAACAACCGGATGAGCATATCAGGCGTCGCGGGTTCTACGTTACACGTCGTACGTCGAAGGAGTCGGCACGCCTGGTTGAGATCGGACCGTTAGGCGCTTTCATTCTAAGGCTCAGCACGGGGGCACTTAGCATTGACGAGATTGTAGAAAGTTTTACATTCAACTATGAAGCTGAAAAATCATTGCCGCCGGACACGCTCTGCATCTCGCTAATTGAGGCGCTGGTCCAGCGGCGCCTGCTGGCAATCCATCGCACTACGGAAACCACAGATTTCAACATCGGCAACGAAGCAATGCGGGAGTGCAGCGCGGTGAGCGTTTCCGCATAGTAACGGAGCTAAGCTCCTAGCGGACTAAAGTCCGCCTCCAATGCAAGGAAGCGCCTTGTGAAAGTTAGGCGATACCGATGAAGTTTTCGGCGCGGGGCGTGGCAGGATGCCAGGCATACGTTGCGGCTTTGGGCGGACCGTCCGTGACAAACAGGTTTTGCGATCGTGGCTCTTGCGATCGGCATTGGCGCAAACACGGGAGTTTTCAGCGTAGTCAACGCGCTTCTGCTGCGCTCGCTGCCGTTCCGCGATGCAAGCCGTTTGGCGTCGCTTCAAACATACCTTGTGCCGCATGACAGCGCGAAGCAGTTTCACCATTGGCAGAGACAAAGCACGTATCTCGCCGATGCCGCACTCTTTGAGCAGTTCGATTCCAATCTTGGGAGCAAGATATTGTGAGGGTGCATGTGGCCCGAACTTCCTGGAATTCTTTCTCGCTTCTCGGCACCCAGCCCGTGGTTGGACGAGGATTCAGGGCGGGGAAGACAAAGCGGGGCGTAACGCAGTCGCAGTGATCGGCTATGGGCTCTGGCAACAGCTTTTCGCGGGGGAGCGGGGAGTTCTTGGTTCCACGATTCGCGTGAACGGAATGCCTCTCATCATCGTTGGAGTGGCGCCGCTCAGCACGCAGTCGTACTCGATTCTCGACGGTCACGTACTCGGTTTCACGCTTGGGGTACCGATACTGAGCGGCCTGCTTCTCGGTGTTTTGCCGTCGCTGCACGCGGGCCGGTACACGCGTTCGGCGTGCGTGGTACGAGCGCTACCAGCAGGTCGCGGGTGATTCGCGAAAGTTTGGTGGCGTCGCAAGTGATGCTCACGATCGTTCTTCTAACAGCATCCGTTTCCGTGGGGCGCGCGTTTGTCAACCTGCTGCGCATTGATCGCGGCTCAACGTGAAGGGGTTGGTCACGGTGAGCGTATCACTCGATGGTACGACCCATGAACGCCCTGGCCAACAACTTGCCTATTTCGAGGAAGCGCTTGGCCGCCTCCGCCGGTTTCGCGAAGTTCAGAGCGCCAGCGAGACCGAGTTCCTGCCGCTCTACGGCACGGGTTTCGTCGGCGGTCCGTTGGGATTCGATGGGCGTCCAGCCAAACAGAGTTCCATGATTGTGCCGGTGTTTCCCGGTTATTTTCAGGCTATGGGCGGGCGCATCCTCTACGGGAGAGAATTGGCGGATGCGGAGGTACGCTCCGATGCTAAGGTGGCGGTTGTCAATGAACAATTCGCCAGACAATTCGGAAGACCGGCGGAGGCGCCTGGCCATGAAGTCACGGAAGGAAAGATGGCTCCGTGGAGGATTGTAGGCGTCGTCAAAGGAATGGACTACATGGTAGAGGGCGCAAACACAACTCAGCCCTTCGTTCCCCCGCACTCCCCTGGCGGCTTCTCTTCGACGTTCGTGGTACGAGGTGAACGGCCGGACCGAAGATCGCCAAACGATGGAGCAGCGGTTGAACGATGCGCTTGCGCGTCCGAATTTCTACAGAACCGCACTGGTAATCTTTGCGGGATTTGCGTTGTTGCTTGCCGGGATCGGTATTTACGGTGTCGTTCCTATGCTGTTGCCCAGAGGACGCGCGAAATGGGCGTACGCCTGGCGCTCGGCACGGCCCCGCTCCGGCTGGGGGGATTCTGCTGCGCAAGGTTTACTTCCTGTCGCGGCAGACGCGATTATTGGAGTCGCCGGAACGATGTTTACGGGCCGCTTTCTCGAAAGGCTGGTAGAGGGGGGAGTCTATCACTTTCTGAAGTGAACCCCTGGGGTGAGACAGGAAGTTAAGGGGGTAATGCCGTTGGCTGAAAAATCATTGCACGGCGGGGTTATGGTTGTCCATTCTGTGAGCACCTGAGCGGAGGATAGGGCAACGCGGGGACGCGACCCGAGCGCCGACTCAGGAGCCGGAATGGCTGGGGCGGCGCAAGCCGCCCTGAAATAGAGCGATTCTGGCGCAACGGCGGTAAATCCCGGGGTTTCAGGGGCGGAGCCACTGAACAAAGAAGCCGGGTTCCTCATTTTGCACCGTTCTCGAAGTCCGCAGGCGGCCGGTATCCCAGAGCCGAATGCAGCCGCCGCTGGTTATAAACGCGCTCCAGGAATTGAGCAATGCTGGAGCGGGCTTCGTCAAAATGGCGATATTCGTTGCGATAGACCTCCTCGTGTTTGAGTGTTTTCATGAACGACTCGCCAGCAGCGTTGTCGTAAGGATTGCCTTTCCGGCTCATGCTGATGATCGCCTGATGTTGCTTCAGCAGATCCGTATACGCTTGCGAAGCATACTGTACGCCGCGATCGGAGTGATGCACCAGACCAGGCGGCGGTTGCCGCTTTGCCAGCGCCATGCGTAACGCCAGCACGGCCAGTTCCGCTTCTAACATCCTTCCCAGCGCCCATCCGATCACCCGGCGCGAGAACGCATCCAGCACCACCGAAAGATACACGAACTCCTCGCGCAGCCGTATGTAAGTGATGTCTGCAACCCATCACTGATTGATTGCAGTTGGCTGCATTGCGCGCGCCAGATTCGGATACACCGGGAACGGATGGCGCGAGTCAGTGGTAGTCACGAATGAGCGCCGTCGCACACACAGCAGGTTGTCTTCGCGCATCAGACGCAACACGCGTTTGTGATTCACGGCGAAGTTGCGCCGCTGCAACTCGGCAGTGATCCGCCGGTAACCATAGGCGGGCGACTCCAAGGCAATCTTCTGCATTTCATCGCGCAGTTCCATCTGCACAGGAATGCCTTGACGCGGTAAGCGCCAGCGGTAAAAGCCACCCCGGTTCAGACCCGTCATGGCGCACAGCGCGGTCACGGCTTTGCCCGCCGCCGCCGTTTGGCGGATTTCTTCGAACAAGCATCCGCGCCACTGACGACGACCGGCGGGTGATAATCCTTGAAATGCCGCAAGGCCTTTTTTAAAAATCTTCTCCATGGTGAGTTGACCGATCTTGCGTTCCAACTCACCAATCCGCCTGGCATCGTCGAGCGCCGGCAGGTCCGCCCCGCGCCGGCCGAGTCCGGGCAAAGCCAGTTCTCCTTTGGCGCGCCACTCGCCACGCCAGCGCTCCAGCAACTTTGGAGCTAGCTGATATTTGCGCGCGATCTCACTTGTCGTCGATCCGGCATCCAATGCACGCATCGCCGCGATTTTCAGCTCGCGGCTCTAAACAGCTCGGGACAAATCCATTCCTCTCTCCGTTCAATGTATTTGTTCCCTTAACTCGCTGTCTCATTTTTGGGGTTCACTCCATCCCGATGTTCACGATACCGGTTCTGTTCCTTATGCTGATAGGGTCCGCAAGTATCTGGGCCGCTAGCCGCCGCATTGCTGGACTCGACATCGTGGAGACCTTGCGTATCGAATAGAGGTTATCAGGAAGAGTGGATCTGAAGCTCACGGGGACTAAAGGTCCGCCCTCCTTGGCGCGGGCGCTCCGGTTACGGCTCGCCGCAAGAGTTCCTCCATATCTTCCAGTTTGTCGCCAAGCAGGTTCAGTTTCTGGGACAGCCCTTGAATCTCCGTTTCGGCTCGCCGGTTCACGTCATAGTCAAGTTCCCCCCGCAAGCGATCCTTTTTGTCCTGCCGGTTCTGACTCATCATGATCACCGGAGCCTGAATTGCCGCCAGCATGGACAGAAAAAGGTTGAGGAGAATAAACGGGTACGGGTCCCAGGCAGAGTTGCGTAAGGCCACATTGATCGCCGTGTAAATCGCCAACACCACTCCGAACGAGATGATGAATGACCATGACCCTCCGAACTGCGCTACCGCATCGGCGATGTGCTCGCCAAATGTTACGCGCTCTTCGATCACCTCATTCGGATTGCGCATCGCTCGAATCCGCACTAATTGGTGGGCGGCGTGGAATTGACGCCCGAGCACGGCCAGCATGTCCATTCCCGCCAGCGGCTTTCGCTTTAGCAGAACTGCGATATCGTCGCGGTCTACTTCGATGCAGACGCTTTCTTCCAAGGCGAGCGCGCTGGTTTGATGGGAAGTTTGGTCGAGCATGGAGGCGAAGCCGAAGAATTCGCCCTCCACTGGCTCATCCACTATCAGCTCCTGGTGATCTTCATCAACGGTCGTCACTCGCACCTTGCCCGATACGAGCACATAGGCCTGTCCGCCCGCATCGCCGATCTTATAGATGCGCTGCCGCGCGGCAAACGTCTTTACTTCAACCTGACTCGCCAAAACAGCCGTTTCTTCGTCATCGAGCAGCGCAAAGAGCGGGACATTTTTCAAAACTTCTGGTGTGCACGGCATTGAAACCCCTTATGGCATGAGCGCGCATGACTGGCGCTCAGCAGTTAGGATTCCACACAAGCGGCGAGCCGCACAAGGCACTCCTCTGAATTTCGGCGCAAGGCGAGAGGGGCTGATTAGGGCACCGACGTTCAGCGCGTCTGGTCGAACTAGGATTTGGCTCTCAACTTAAGGAAAATGATCGGGGTAGCCATCAGCGCAGCACCGATGCCGAAAGCGAGCGCCAAGCCGTTACCTTTGACGCCAGATGTCTGAATAGCTCCAATTCCCATGGGGAAGAACAACAGGACCGCAGTAATCAGCCCGGGCGAAAATCTTCCGCTAGTCCAGGTAAACGGAGCCACGTGAAAGAAAGTAACGTTTATCAATATTAGGGCTGGAAAAATTAGGGCTGGAAAACCGAGGGCAATGGCGGGCAACACCGGCGCAATTTCCGCCGCGACGAGGCCAGAACAATCACCAGTGCATTGGTGATGCAAAAATCAGGCCATTGGATGAGCAGGTGGAGTACATTCCGAGCCCAGCTTTACCATTCAAAAGCGAATTCCTCAAGGACGCGAACCCCGTATGCGCCAAGGCAGAGCCATATGATGGATGGAAACACCGACCTTGAGTGTAATAGCCGGGAGCCGCACGCCTATCCTGGGCACAGGCTTTCCGTGACGTCATGGGAAAAGGCGCGTTGACGCCCCGGCAACGAGTCTCGAATACGAATCGTGGGTGCACATGAGGAAAGAAGGCTGCCCTTGTGGGCAACCCTCCTTCTTAGCCGCTGAAGTTGAATTTACAAACTGCGCTTTCTTTTTAACGATGCACCTAGAGCAAACGTCGCGCCGATGAGCATGAGTCCAATAGAGGCCGGTTCAGGCGTCGAGGCGAGAAAACCGTTTACGTGCGTGCCGTCGGAGTAGAACCCGACCACCTGGCCGAGATCGTTGATGCCGTTGATTGTAGTCCCGGTCACTCCAAAGGCTGGCGTGGTAGAAGGGGAAGCGCTCGGATCGTCGAATGTATACCAGCTTCCGGTCAGGGTATTGTAAATGAGTCCGTGCGTCAGACCAGCGGCATCGACGTAATAGCCTACGGCCATTCCTTCATTATTTAGCCCGAAGAAGCCGGTGTTGGTCGATCCCGGTGCTTCGAAGTACTGGGTCACACTGCCGTTGTAATACAAGCCTTCGTTGTTTCCAGCGATGACGGCGATGCCGGAGATATCGCCGGCGTTGTTGACTCCGGTAGCAGTAGTTGGGACTGCCCCGGGCAAGCTTGTAAAGCTCTTGGAAGCTATGTTGTAGACGTATCCCAAAGGTGTGCCGCCGCTGGTCGTATAGAAACCTGCGGCAAGATTGTGATCATTGACGCCAAGCAACTGGTTTACAGCAGGCACGGTCGATGGCGTGCCGGGATTCACAATCGGCGTGGTGAAGCCCGTTGATGTGTGGACGAAGCCCGTGTTGTTTCCTGCTGCGTCGACGGAAAAGCCGACGGTGGTGCCGGTGTTGTTGATACCGATCACCTGGGTCTGCACCGCGCCGGGAACGTTTTCGGCGACAAAGCCGCCGCCAGAGGTCCAGGTGTAGCCATTGTTCGGTACGACCGTTCCGTCTCCGAAGTAGCCCGCGATGGTCCCGGCATTATTGATGCCGAGCAGCTGGTTGAAATTCAGATCGCCCGGATTGTTGATGGTCTGGAAACTGGCAAGAGCAGTTGTGGCGGTAAAGGAGACCGCGAGTGCTGCCATAGCCAAGCGTTTCTTGGTTAGCGAAATTTTTTTCCTCAAAATTACTCCCTCCTATAAACAGAAGCGACAGGTGGAACGCTTCTCCCCAAAGTTTATCCCGGTCCGTCTTGCGATAGAATCACATGCTCGGACACACGATCCGGTATACCGCAAAGTGCGGCAGTAGTCCTTGGGAAAGGTTTAAGATTGTCTTCGGAAGTTCTTAAGGTTTTCTAAAGGCAGCTATGCCCTTGACAAAACAGACTTTTCAATTCGGGCCCTTTCGCCTTGAGGCAGCCGATCAACTCTTGCTACGCGGAGGGCTGCCGCTCCCGCTACCTCCCAAAGCATTCGACACTTTGCTGTATCTGGTCCAGAATTGCCCGCACCTGGTAACGCGAGAGGAGCTGATTCGAGCTGTTTGGCCAAATAGCTTTATCGAGGATGGGAGCTTGTCGGTAAGTATCTCTCTGGTGAGAAAGACGCTTGGTGAAGCGCCAGACGGCGAGCCCTATATCGAAACCGTTCCCCGTAAAGGCTATCGATTTCGGTGTGAGGTTATAGCCATAGAGGAGGAGGGGACCGCGCTAGCGCCGGAAATCCAGGGTCTCGCGCGCGAACGGCCGACAAGCTCAGTGGGTGGACGGGCAATCGGGGCCGTCGAACTCGAGCCGGTTGCGGTCTCAACTTATCACCCACCGCAGCCGCTAGTGCTTAACGCACCGGGGCCAGCCGCGTGGAAGCCAGCAAGCGCGAAGTTTCGGGGCATAGTCTTGGTCACCATCGCCGCTCTTTCACTATTCACTGGGTGGACGGTCTATTCGGGTGTGCACCGCGGCGGTGGAATGCTCCCGTTTACTTCGATGAGAATCAGCCGCTTAACCTCCGGCGGCGAAGTCTGCGACGCGGCACTTTCTCCGGATGGGAAGTACGTTGCCTATTTCTCAAGTGAGAGCGAGGGGCAGAGTCTTTGGATTCGCCAGGTAGCTGCGCCCGGCATCTTACGGATTGCCGCTCCCGAGAGCGGGGAGCACGCCAGCTTGACGTTCACGCCAGACGGCAATTACCTCTACTATCTCAGGAAGGGCGCGGACGGAATGGGAGTTCTGTACCGCAGGCCGGCGCTCGGCGGGGACGCCGACAGGATTCTGCCAGGCATAACAGGTCCCATCAGCTTTGCGCCGGATGGGAAGCGATTCGCATTCATTCGAATGGATCCGGCTCACTGGGAAGCGGCTTTGATGGCGGCGGAGCAGGACGGCAGCGGTCTTCGGCAAATCGCCAAGCGTAAACGGCCTGATTATTTCTCGAATAAAGGTCTTGCCTGGTCGCGAGATGGGCGTTCTATCTTCTGCTTTGGGGGCAATGCAGCTGGGTATGGGACGCAGGCGTTCCGTCTTTTCGAAGTGGGTGTAGCGAACGGGAGTGAAAGAGTAGTCAGCTCGCACACCTGGGCGTGGGCGGGCCCGATCGTTAGCCTACAGAAGGGTGAGACGCTTTTCGCTTCGGCCAGTGAGCGCGCCGACGATGCGCATCAAATCTGGGCAGTTTTGTTGAGAAGCGGCGAGGTGTCCAGGGTGACGAACGACTTAAGCAATTACGCGACCCTGAGTATCACCGAGGATGGAAAAATGTTGGAATCGGTGCAGACGGTCAGGCCGGCTGAATTATGGCTGGCGCGGCAGGATGATCTGAACCGCCCGGTTCCGGTCTCTGGCGGCAATATACCGCATTTGAGCAGCTTAACGTGGACACCGGACGGGAAGATCGCGTACTCGGCACGTCTGGGAGATGATCTCAGCCTGTTTTCGGTGGAACCAGGACGCCATCCCGCAAGGCAGTTTCCGGCGGGACGAGGCGACAAGCAGGCATTAGCGATCACGCCCGATGACCGTTACGTGGTTTATCAAGCCGAAGGCAAGATTTGGCGCATGGACCGCGATGGGGCGAACGCCCGTCAGTTAACGCGAGGGGCTCACGACGTACATCCTGAGCTTTTCAACAGCGGACAGTCGGTCATCTATGCGTCTTTCGTGAACTGGTCGCCCTCGATCGGCGGCAAGCCAACGCTGTGGAGAGTGCCAATCGACGGAGGTGAACCAAAACAGTTGAGCGATATAGCAGCATCGATGCCGCAAGTCTCGCCTGACGGGCAGTTCATTGCGGCGGCTTACTTTCCAGGTGGCGATCCGCGATATTCTTCGAACTGGATCGCGGTTTTCCACACAGGGGGCGGAAAGCCAGTGAAGCTATTCGCGCGGCCTCCTGAAGCGAGCGATTTCGTGCATTGGGCGCCGGGCGGAGCAGGGCTCGATTACGTCGTTACACGTAACGTCACCGGCAATATATGGCGCCAGCCGCTGGACGGGAGCGCTCCGGCTCAAATCACGCAGTACAATACGGATGAGCTGTTTGATTTTGCCTGGTCGCCTGACGGCCGGCAACTCGCTCTAGCCCGAGGCAAGACGATGAGCGACGTCGTTTTAATTGCTAGCTCCGAGTAGGTCTTTGTGTTCGACCGGCATCCCTGGGTCGGGGGCACATTTAGCTGCTCTTTCCGAGAACGCGTGTCGCAATCGAAGGACCAACGGTCATTGGAGCCGATCGTTCTCATTGGTCTGCGCAAAAGCCTCGCCAGTATATATTTACCGTTGTCTTTTCAGGAAGCCAGATTTGCCAATTAGTCTTCTTGACAAGGTCTGCAAATCATGTCAACAGCCTACAGGAATGCGATGCTCTTGATACGCACTGTTGCGCAGGAACTCTTGCAGCTGCGACCAGCCAATCGCCGGATCGTAAAACGGTATCTTTCTTCCGAGGGGCCCAAGAAACTCCATCTGGGATCCGGAAACCCTATCGTCAACGAATGGCTGAATACCGACCTCTTCAGCCGGAGAGGTGTGACGTATGTAAACGTGGCCCGCGGGTTTCCTTTGCCCGATGGAGCTTTCGACTATATCTACAGCGAGCACATGATCGAGCACCTGACGTATGCGGGTGGGATGAATATGCTCCGCGAGAGCCTAAGTGTCTTGACGCCCAGGGGCAAACTGCGGCTCGTCACGCCGGATTTTGCTTTTCTGAAGACCCTTCACGAACCCGAGAAGACGGATCTTCAGAAGACATATCTAGTCTGGTCGCATGAGTCCTGGCTGGGATCGGTCTCAGGCGAGCATCCTGAGATGTTGGTCATCAACAACTTCTTCCGGGCCTGGGACCATAAGTTTATTTATGACGAAACAACCCTAACGGAGGGCGCTCAAAATGGCAGGGTTCATGCGTATCCGGAGATGTGCCCTCAACCGCAGCGAGGACCCGTATTCTGCGGGTTGGGAAAACGCAAGGAGAATGCCGACGGAATTCTGAACCTAGAATTGATGGTGCTGGAGGTACGAAGCCCGAAAGTGAGAACGTGGTCGATCGTCACCCGCTCGCCTGGACGAGGGCAGACGGACGTTCCAGTAGTAATACGAGTACACGGAAAAACCTCAACTCGTCTAACAGGTTGAAGGGGATAGTGCAATGAAGAAGATGATGGCCGCAATACTCGGATGCGCGGCGCTGAGTGTTGCGGGAATGGCGCAGAATACGGGAAGCGCCGCGACGAGTGATCAAGCCTTTGTAGACTTGGCCGCTCAAACGGACATGACGGAGGCGCACCTCGGCCAGATCGCTGCTGATCAGGCTCAATCGCAGGGCGTAAAAGATTATGCTCAGATGCTGGTAACCGATCATACGGCCGACTATACGCAGCTCAGCGCGGTAGCGGGAAAAGCCGGGTTAACGGTTCCGAAGGGACTCGACGCAAAGCATGACAAGATGATCGCTCCCTTTACGAAGCTGAAGGGAAAAGCGTTCGACCAGCACTACATTCACGAGATGGTGGCTGGGCACGAGGCGGCGATTGCGGCTTACAATAAAGAATCGCGCGACGGTCAAAACGCGGATCTGAAGGCCTATGCCCAACAGGCGCTCCCGACGCTCGAGAAGCACGAGACGGGAGCGAAGGCTCTGTTAAAGGCTAAGTAGAACGCGCCTGAGTGGAACAGAGCATCATCGGGTTCCACCAAGATGAACATGGCGATTGGGTGGCCGAGTTGGAATGCGGCCACAGTCGCCATGTCCGGCATGATCCTCCCTGGATTGTGAGGCCTTGGGTGATGAGCGAGGATGGCCGGCATCAGTTCATCGGGCACAAGCTCGAATGTGTAAAATGTGAAGCGCGAACTTCGGGTGACCGTTCAGCGGCCCTGAGCTGAGGGTATGCCGCTCGTTAACATCGGTGAACAGCAGGGCGTTTCGACTGGTTTGAATTCCATCAGCTCGGCGCGAGTAAGGTCGGAATCGTAAAGATTGAGCTGCCACTTACCGTCGCGCCCGATTTTGGGCGCTTGCTGCGGATTGTAGCCCCGGCTCACGACGGTCTTATAGGCCGGTTGAATGCTGTCCACTCCCAGCGCGAAATGGTGCATCACGCCGAGTTGCTTCGGCGAAGGGCTGTGTACATTGAGCATGTACTCGAGCCAGTCGGTCCCGTCGGGAACGCGCATGTCGACCCAGTCAGTTTTGTCGTTCGTCATGCCTCCATACCAGGTCATTTTAAAGCCGAGAATGTCTTTGTAGAAGCGGTCAGCTGCTTCGCGGTCGTGAACGGTGATGCCGACATGGATCATGCGCTGAGAAATTCGAGTGGCGGGCAGAAACTTGCCGAAATTGTTGCTGTGCAGCGAGCCGGGCATGTACTGGACGAATTCGACGTCGTGGCCCTCAGGATCCTTGACCATCATGCTCATATTTTTATCCAGGCCTGGCTTGAGCGTTGCCGGAACCTTCACGCCGTGCGCGGCGAGGTAATCGCGCAGTTGCTGAATGTTGGTAGTCTCAAAGGCGATGTGCGACAGCCGATCATCCGTTGGGTTAGCAAGCGTGGGAAAGATCTCAATGTACTGGTGATCATTCACCTTGTAGTAGTTCAGCATGAGGCCGCCGGTGGGCTTATCGAGGCTGAAGTGGTCATAACCCAGTACCTGGCCGTAGAACGTATCGGCGGCATTGATATCGCTGGTCTTCAAGCCGATGTGCGCGACACCAACGATGGGCGGACGTGCAACTGCGGAAGCAACCGGCTGTGCTTCGGCATGTACGGCCCAGTACAGCGGACAGAAGGCGATCAGCGGAGCAAATAACAGATAAGAGCGCGCCATGTAGCGATCATATAACCGCGGAAGTGGTATCGCGCAATACTGAATCGATAAATTTCGCGAGATCGATATCTTTTGCGGTGACACGATGCCCCGCATCGAAAGTATCCAGGTGAATATCCAGGGAATCGTATTTGTTGCACCAGACCGGATGATGATTGCGCTGCTCGATGCCTTCGATGCAGGCTTGCATGAAGTGCATTGCGGCGCGGAAATCACGAAACTTGACTGTCTTCTTCAGACCGTTCTGATCTCCTGACCAGCCCTGCAATTTCGCGAGTGCCGCTCCGATTTCGGCGGTCTCCAAGGGTTTCATGCTCTGCGATTCCATTGTTGTAGTTTAATTCTCATCCTTGTCACCGGATGCGGCTCCCTGCGGCGAGGCTCCGATCTCGCCGGCCGCCGGGAGCTTCAGTTCCGGTAGATTGGCATTGCGCAGTTTGCCGTTCAAGCCCGGCAGGTCCCGCTTCTTCAGCGCATCCCAGCGGGCGAGTAGCTGAGCGAGCGCGTGGCGGCGATCCGCAAGGGCGGCGGTCATCTGAGTAGTGGGCGCGGCGTCTGCCTCCTGTAAGCCCTGCAGTAAAGCCGTCAGCGTTCCATTCACGGAATTGAGTGTGTCGGGACCGGGCGTAGCGCGCGGGCCACGAGACTGTCCTGCGGCACCGCCAAGTGCGGCGAGCTTTTCATCCATTTCAGAAAGAGCGGATCCGGTCACCGACTGCGCCTGCGCTTTTTCACGCGCTTCTTTGATTTGAGTGCGAAGAGAGCGGAGCTGTTCGGCGGCTAACGAACTCGCGGCGAGGTCGTCGTAAACCTGCTGCGAAGCACTAAATTGCGTGGTCAAGTCACGCATAGAAGTATGGACACGCGGATCCATCACGACGAGCATTGGCTGCGAGTAGGTTTTCCCGGCGGCTGTCAAGATGACTCTGTACTTGCCGGGCATCACCCAAGGCGAGTTGGATTCAGGCGCGGTGTCATGAAAGACAGCTTGCATGGGATATTCCTGGCGCTCGCCAGGGAGCGCGGGATAATGCAGATCCCACAAAAAGCGATGCATACCCGCTCCATTCGAGAGGTGCTGCGCGGGCTTTACCCAATACTTCGGTATGGCTAGCATGGGATCTACTTTCGGGACGGGGTCGTTGCTGGAATAATTTTTTACGAGTTTGCCGGCGTTATCAAAAATCTCGAGCTTTACTTCAGACGTGGCGGCATCATTGGATCCCAAGTAATAATCGAGGATCGCTCCGTCGGGAGGGTTTTTGCCGGCCGGAGTGTCGGGAGGGAGCGGCGTGTCGGTGTTCATATCCCACCGAACGCGGATGGCGGTTTGCGGGCGAAACAGATAAGCCGGTGAAGTTGCGATCGAGGTGCTTAACTCGCGCAACGGCGCAATATCGTCGAGAATCCAGAAGCCGCGGCCGTGTGTCGCCGCCACCAGATCGTCGCCCTTAATCATCAGATCGCGAAAGGAAGTGGCGGGCATATTGAGGCGAAGCGATTGCCAATGATCGCCATCATCGAAAGAGACATAAACACTGCGCTCACTACCGGCAAAGAGCAGCCCTTTCTGCTTGGGATCCTCACGTACTACGTTAATGGCTGCTCCTTCCGGTATCCCGGTCACGATTTTGCTCCAGGTGCGGCCCGCGTCGTGCGTGCGATAAATTTGCGGCCGTAGATCGTCGAGCCGGAAAGTGTTGATCGCGAGGTACGCTGTCGCGCTGTCGAAGTGACCGGCATCGATAATGGACACTTTCGCCCACGGGACTAACTGCGGTGGCGTTACGTCATTCCAGTGAATCCCACCGTCGCTTGTCAGATGCACTAGCCCGTCATCGGTGCCGGCCCAGATCGTACCGATCTCCAGAGGAGAAGGAGCGAGCGCATAAATTACACCGCGCTGTGTGGGTTGAGCGGTCGGAGTATCGCGATATTTTCCGACGCTCGCCGGAATACTCCACGATTTGCGCGACAGATCGGGACTGATTTGAGTCCAGTTCCGACCCCGGTTCTGTGTCTTCCAAAGAGTGTTGGCTCCGACATACAGGACATGTGGATCGACAGGCGAGAAGACAAGAGGAGCCGTACGGACGGTGCGATAGCCGGGCGTGCGGACTGCTTTGGGACCGACGTTCTGAACCTGACCGGTGCGGCGATCGTAACGCGAGACCTTCCCGCCGAAGACAATGTCAGGGTCGAGCGGATCGGGCACTGCGTTGCCATATTCCTCAACGCCGACTGGATGCCACTCTCGCACGGTGACCTGCCCATCGTTGCCGCGCGAGGAGATGCAAACGGAGCCGCTCTCCTGCTGGCCGCTGCACACGCGATAGGGGAAAGCATTATCGGCAGCAACGTGATAGAGCTGTGCTGTGGGCTGGTTGTACCAGTCGCTCCAGGTCTCGCCTCCATTCACAGTGACGATGGCGCCTTGATCGCTGACGAGGAGCATGATTTGAGGATTATTCGGATTGATCCAGATGCTTTGATAATCGTCGCCGCCGGGCGCGCCGCGAATGCCGGTCCAGGTCTTTCCGCCATCCACTGATTTCCAGGTGACGATACTGGCGCTATAAACAACATCGGGGTTTTTTGGATCGACCGCGGGAACCGGCAGGTCGCCTCCTCCGATGCGCTCGGCAGGCCGCAGATCGCTGGTGACCTTCGACCAGTTCTCGCCGGCATCGTCGGAGCGGTAGAGGGCAGTATCAATTCCTGTTGCAATGGCAGCATAGATCCGGGAGGGGTTGCTAGGCGCGACAGCAAGATTTGCCTGCTCGACGCTGGCCGGTCCCGTGGGAAGGCCGTTGGTGAGAGGCCGCCAAGTTTTTCCGCCATCGGTGGATTTGAAGATTCCACCGTTTTTGCCACCCCACTGCGCGTTTTCCCAAGGTCCCTGACGAGCTTCCCAGAACGACGTGTAAATGATGTCCGGGTGGGCGGGATCGATCTCGACATCGTTCGCGCCCGTGTTTTCGTCCTTGTAGAGAACTTTTTCGAAGGTCTGGCCGCCATCGGTGGAGCGGAAAAGCCCGCGCTCCTCATTCGGACCGTAAGGATGGCCGAGCACCGCGACAAAAAGCTTGTTGGGATCGCGCGGGTCGACGGCGATGCGCGGAATCTGCTGGCCATCGCGCAGGCCGAGATGGGTCCATGTGCGACCCGCATCGATGGATTTGTAGATACCGTCTCCTGTCGAGAGATCGGGACGTTGAAGTCCTTCGCCGCTTCCGACATAGATGATGTTAGGGTCGGAGGGTGCAACTGCTAGCGCACCAACGGAACCTGTATCGGCGCTATCGAAGATGGGGTTCCAGGTGTGGCCGTAGTCGCTAGTTTTCCAGACGCCGCCATTCACTTGCGCCACGTAGAAGACGTTGGGCTGCGATGGAATGCCCGCCAGCGCGCGTGTACGGCCTCCGCGGTAAGGACCGATCTCGCGCCAGACTAAGCTGGACAAAAGTTTCGAATCGAGGGTTTGCGCCTCGACGGGCAACAAGATAGTTAGCGAAAGTAGGATTGGGAAGAAGGCGCGGGCGTTACGGCCGAGAGATTTAATCAAAACGGCTTACTCCTGAGTCATTTTTGCAGAGGGCGATATGGGTTCTTGGCAAAAGCTATGCGTCAGAGCATGGGATTGGCCGCCTTGTTCCAGGTGAAATCGGCTACATTGGTACTTCTGCTCCACCATATGACCCTGAGACGGACGTGCGGCACGATTCTGATTCTTGCCGCGGCCGGTATCTTCACCGGATGCGCGCCGCAGGAAACCCCGGAACAGCGACGCCAAGCCGCCAATACAGCCGCGGGCAAGCTTGGTCAGGCCGCGCATAAAGCCGCAACGGAAGCCGACAAGGCCGGCAAGGTGATTGGGCGTGAGCTTAAGCAAGCGGCCCACGATGCGCACGAGGGGTGGAAGGAAGACGCTCGCAAGGATCAGACCAAGAAGTAATTGCTTCTTCCAAGAGAAGAATCGGGTGAAATCAATGTTGGCCAGGGACGGAATAAGTCGCCGCCAGCTTTTTCAGGGCCTTCTTGCCGAACTGGCTAAGTGGTTGTCAAGTAAATGCAATGGCAAAGACGACATGGGATTCCTCCTGGCACCCGCGGCGCAAAGGAGCCGCTAGTGAGCGGTCTGCTCAAATTTCGAAATAGCCCGCATGGTCGAGATCGGGAATGAGCTCAGGCTGTGTTGGGCGCCATCCCAGCCATTCCTGTGTTTGCGCGCTTGAAGCCGGGCAGTCGATCGCCGCGAACGGCGCGAACCAGCCAAAGTGGTTGGCTGCTTCCGCGGGGTTTTTGCTGACGACCGGCACGTTCAGCCGGCGTCTCGGAAGCGCACGCCCTGGTCGGCGACCCCGTGATACCTCGCTCCTGCGGAACCCTTCTCAAGCACGAGCCTGTAGAGATGAGCAGCATCGAGCCGGTGCACTGCGGGCCAGCGGTTCAGCCCGTCGCCCACATACGCCGAAACACCCTTCTCACGGGCAATGCCGATAAGGATCGGAACGAAGCCGTGGTCGCCGTCGCCATGGACCGAGCGCGGGAGGCGCACCACCGACACGCGCACGCCACGTTCCGCTACCGAAGCTGCTGTCACTTCCGAAACTCGGGGAAACGAGGGGGAGCTGGAATCTCGCACGTTTTCTTCGGTCACGAGGCGACCTGGCGAAAAGAGCGCGGTCCCGGAGGTGACGGATCAAGGGCGCTAAGAGCCAGCGAGCGCGGAGCCGAGAGCCTCGATCGCGTGCCTGTCGATCTGAGAATTAGCCTCCAATTTCGAGAAGTCGTGGATGAACGCGGTGTGAAGCACCCAATCCGACATGGCTGCTCCATTGAGCAGGCTTTCGAGGTCTTCCAGATCACCTCGATGCGCCTGGGCACAAGGCCGCGATAAGAGACTTGGCGCCCGCATCTGAGCGAGCCAGACCCAGCACCTGATTGCCCGCGTTCATTAGCTCCTGAACAACGGCAGAACCGATGAATCCCGTAGCACCGGTGACGAAAACACGCATTACAATTTCTCCTTCACTTCGTTCGATAACCAGGACCGTATTCGCCGTCCGGCTATTATCAAGATGATCAATTGAAGAGATACGATCTACCTGTAGCGTCCGATTATCTTCGCAATCGTCCGGGATGAGGCCGTATCTTCAGCGTGCCGAAGATTAACGTGCCGAAGATTAAATAGATAAATCACGGATCCGCTCTCAGATGTGCGGTCGCTACCGAAACCGCGCAGCAGCCGCGCTACTCAACGGCTACTTTGGGCGGCCACCCCCGTAAAACTCCGGGTTCGTGTTCCGGCTAACACTGTCATCTAACCGACATGGCTACATCTTCACGTAAATTTGGAGTCGTAACTGGAGCCTCCAGCGGCATCGGTTACGAACTGGCAAAGCAATTCGCTCAAAACGGATTCGATCTTCTGATTGCCGCCGATGGCGAGGGAATCAACCAGGCGGCCCGCGACCTTGAGGCTCTGGGTGCGCAAGTGAAACCTGTTCAGGTGAACCTGGCCGAACACGAAGGCATACACGAACTCCTCTCTCAAATCCAGTCTGCCGGCCGGCCGGTCGACGCGGTCGCCATTAATGCCGGCTTTGGACTCAGCGGGCGTTTCGTCGAGACCGATCTAAAGACCGAAATGGACATGGTCCGGCTCAACGTCATGTCGGTCCTGCACCTCACCAAGTACATGGTCAAGGACATGGTGGGCCGGGGGAGCGGCCGGATCCTGATTACTTCTTCGATTGCCGGCACCATGCCGACGCCCTACGAAGCTGTCTATGGCGCGACTAAAGCCTTCGACCGCTCGCTTGCACAAAGCCTGCGGGAAGAGTTGAAAGAAACTGGTGTGACTGTCACCACGCTTATGCCGGGTGCCACCGAAACGAACTTCTTCCATCGCGCTCAAGCCGACGACACCAAGCTAGGCCAGAGTGAGAAGGACGATCCGGCCGATGTCGCCGAGGAAGGCTTCGAAGCCATGATGGCCGGCAAGGACCACGTTGTCGCCGGATCGCTGAAAAACAAGTTCCAGGCCGCCGCAGGCTACGCTCTGCCTGATCCTCTAGTGGCCAAGGCGCATGCCGGTATGTCGGCTCCGGGATCTGGGAACAAATAGTTGCACTTTCACAAACCCGGCTCATAGCTGCGGAGGTAGAGAATGAGGGCGCGCTGTTGATCGGGATTGAAGCCCGTCGGCGCGTCTACGCAGTGTTGTGCCTCGTGGCTTCCACATTGATGCGGTGCAGATCCGCGATCAATTTAAGTCTTTTAAGCTGTTGTACGCATCCTGCATTTTGTTCTGCGCCACCGTGCCCGGTGAACCAAGCTCTGCATCTGTATCCTTTCCGAGGGCTAAGCCGCCCTCGTGCAGATACGGAGTGCGCCAGTAGAGCCCGCGAGGGGCCGGCCCTTGTGTCCGCCCGGTTTGCCATGACGCGCCCACGCGAGATCGATGTGGCGCTTATCGAGCATGCCAGTCGGTACGGGAAGCAGGGGTGGGTTCGCGGGCAGCGGAACCTTCGTATCGAACGCAAAATCCCAGGCTCAGTAAAGTTCTTCTCCGCTTTTTGCAGAGCCACGGCGCGCGCAGGATTTCCGCCGAGCTCTTCGTTCGATAACACCGAGTTGTTTGTAAGGAAGCGGCCCGCGTGGCAGCTCGAACAATGCGCCTGTTCGAAAGTCTGCCGCCCCAAATCCTTCGTCGCAGCGGGATCGTTCATCGGTCCGGCAGGCGGCACAAGGGTATCCTGCCACGCCGCCACGGCGTTGTTCTGCTGCCAACCAGATAACCCGGCGAGCTGGTCAGGGCGCCGTCAGGTGTCAAGATCGTTCCTTTCGGATAAGTAGGGGGCAGCACGACCTGGTTGATACCGGGCCTTCCTTTTGTTGGAGTGACGGGTGCCACGAACTCGGACGGTCTTCGCTGCCGCGAGGGACCAAAGCGATAACTCTTGCGCGCTGCGTTCTGCAGCAATATCGCGAGATAGACTTCCTTGTCAATGCCGAACAGAGCGGGACTTCTGTCGACCAGCAGTAACGAGTCTGAATTGAGCGCATGAACGTTGTTGTTCCGAGATGTGAGGCCGTGAAACGGTCCGGCCATGAAGTTTCCGCTTGAGCGAATCGAAGTTCCGCGCGGCCACATCATCAGGGCGGTGTCCCACCGCCTTCTAGAGTGCCGCGATATACGGCAGCGCTTCTTTGCGGCCCGCCACGGTCTTGACCGTACGTGCCCCATCTTGCGGCACATTGTCCAGCGGCTGCACATCCGTATGCACGAAATACGCGAGTTTGTTCCCAGCGCGAGCAGCATTTCCGCGTTCAGATCCTGATTGGGCGCGCCTTCGACCACCTGGCCTGTCTTCGCATCCACGGTGGCGTGACACGCAGCCCCACGTGATCCCAACCCGGATGCGCCGATGTGAAATCGAGATCGACATCCCGAGGGCCATCCACTCGCCGCGCGGAACATCCAGACCCGTGTCGAAACATGAGCCTTTCTGAAACGTACGACCGCCAATCGTGACATTCTACGGAACTTCGACGCGCAGGTTGGTGGTTGCCTTTCCCTGCAGGGCCAGGACGGCCTCGGAGACGTTCGTGACGCCCAGTGGTCCATTGAGAATGCCGACCACATCGCTCAGAAATATCTCGTTGGCGAGAGCATCCGGCGCCCTTTCTCGGTCTCGAGCAGACGGCAGATTGCTCCTTCGTGAACGAACGTTCCCAAAGGCTATACGCTTCGGGGCTGGGGCGGTTGCGATTCAGAACCTTGCCGGCGCCAGGCTCGGAGGCATACCGGAAGCCGGTAAAGGTGACAGCCGCGACGACAGCTACAACTAGAAGCCACCCTAGCAGGACTGCATAAATAAATCGCCGCATCGTCTCTCTGGTTCAGAGATGGAAATCCCATCAGAAAGTGTTCACCTTTGCCAGATAGAGACCCGCCATCCTCGGTTAAGTAAGCGATCGCGCTGACCTGGACTGTGGGGCTTCGTTGACGCAGCTGGTTTCCTCATGTTTGCGCATGAACTTTCCACTATCACTGGTGGCCTACGATCAGAATTTCGGGTGCTGAGGCGGCCCGTGGATGGGGAATTGTGCGAGCAGGTTCAGGCCCAGCGCGAAGACGACGGCGAGAATCGAGAGCGGGATGGCGAGGCCGCGACCGCGATCCATGCCATCCCGCAGGAAATGTCTATGGCACGTGCTCGGGGAGCGAGCCGCGGCGATCTTGGCAGCACGCCATCGAAACCTACAGGATCACGATGACGATCAGAAAGAGGATCGTCATGAACCAGGAGGGATGAGAAAGCCGATCGGCTGCGATCGTTTGTCTTGAGGGTGGATTGCACGGCCTCACAGCTCGCATCTCTTGTAAGTGATTAATCTTAAGTGGTGGCCAGGGACGGAATCGAACCGCCGACGCCAGCCTTTTCAGGGCTGCGCTCTACCGACTGAGCTACCTGGCCTCTTCGGTCGGAAGAGTTCAGTTTAGCAAAGCAAGCTTGCCTTATTGAGCGGATATTTTGTGATGGCACGACCGTCGCGATTGCGGGTATAGTCTCCTGTAAGTTCGATGGCCCCGGCTCAAAGATTGAGTTGGGGGCGATTTGTGAACAAGAATGAGGACCTCACGGGCCGTCATCATCGGGGATGAAAAAAGGGAGAGGCTATAGGGAGCCACCCAGCGAATCAGAGACTGGAATACTTGCCAAACTCCGGAACTGTTAGTTATGAAGCAGAGAGGCCGAAGCTGCCTGGCCAAGACTGATGCCGCCGTCGTTCGGAGGGACAGCGATGTTCATCCAGATCTCAAGGCTGTTCCGCCCCGTGCGCGATTTAAGTTCCGAAAGCAGCAATTCGTTTTGAAAAACACCACCGGATAGAACGACTAAGTCGATGGAGTTAGCGTGACAAAGGAACCTCGCTTGTTGCCAAAGCGCATTAGCCACCGCCGCGTGGAAGGCACGCGCAATTTCGCGCGGATCTCTTCCCCGAATGCGGTCTTGAATGACCGCTGCCAGCAGGGGCCGGAAGTCTAGAGTGCCTTTGATGATTGGGAATGGATACGGCTGGGTGGCCGGAGCTGCGCGCGCGATTTGTTCAAGCCAGATCGCGGCCTGCCCTTCAAACGCGATCCCGCGTGTGAAGCCCAATAGTGCGGCGACTGTGTCGAATAGACGGCCCATGGAAGAGGTCTCGAATGTGCGGACTCTTTTCTCGACCAATTGCAGCGAGGCGAGATAGCGGGCAGGGAAGTGGAATGGCGCATCGAGCAAATTGGGCAATTCTTCTATCTGGCTGAGAAAGCCGGCCGCGCATTGCACGGGAAATTTTGCGGAAGCGTCGCCGCCTGGAAGGAAGGCGCTTCTCAGATGCAGCGCTCGTTCCCAGCCACCGCTCACACTGCCGGTAAAGAACTCGCCTCCCCAGATGGTTGCATCGTCGCCATAGCCGGTGCCGTCAAAACTGATGCCCACAGCTCGTCTTTCCCAGGCCTGCCTTTCCGCCAGGACCGATGCGACGTGCGCACAGTGATGCTGGACAGCAAGTCTCTCGCGGGCCGGCAACTCAAGCGCGTGCAAGGTGGACGCGTATTCGGGATGAAGATCATGAGCGACCAATAAGTCGTCCCAATCCACGCTGTACATCCCGACGAAGTCCTGGATTGCATCGCGGAAAGCTTGGAACGATGCGTAGTCATCGAGGTCTCCGATGTGCTGACTGACAAATGCCTGGCCGCCGACCACCAGCGTGATGGTGTTCTTCAGATCGGCGCCCACTGCCAAGACCGGTCGAGCGCCCGGTAGCGTGGTTACCGCGCCTGGTGCATACCCGCGGGAACGGCGTAGAATCACCGGGCCGAACACGCCTGCACGAGCAACGGAATCGTCCACTCGCCGGGCGATCGGACGCTCGCCGGTCAGATATGCGTCCGCAATGCCCGACAAGCGCTGGCGAGCATCGTCGTCCCGGTAGGCGATCGGCTCGCTCGAGCGGTTCGCGCTGGTCATCACCAGAATCTCCGGTGCACCGGCGGCGAAAAGCAGATGATGCAGCGGCGCATAGGGAAGCATGACTCCCAATTCGTGATTGCCAGGCGCAACATTGGCGAGTTCTAGTTTGGCAGGTGCGAGAACGATCGGCCGAGCGGATGACTTCAGCAGTTCCTCCGATGGAGACAAGAGATCGATAAGGCGGCGGCCGATTTCCACACTCCTGACCATCAGTGCAAACGGCTTCTCTTTGCGAAACTTGCGTTCCCGGAGAGCACGGACCGCCTCAGGGTTCAGGGCGTCACAACTCAGGTGATATCCGCCGATCCCTTTGATCGCGACGATACGTCCTGCGCTGAGCAGTTCGGCAGCGGCTTTTACGCTTGCTTGATCGCCGTTGGTTTTGTTCTCGGAAGACTCAAGGAAATAATGCGGTCCGCAAGCGGGGCAGGCAACCGGCTGCGCCTGGAAGCGGCGGTCGAGCGGATCATCGTACTGACTTGCGCACAACGCATCGAGAGGCCAATGCCGCATAGTGGTTCGCGAGCGATCATATGGCAGGCTTTCGACCACTGTGAAGCGCGGCCCGCAGTTGGTGCAATTGACGTAGGGGTAGAGGTAGCGCGGATCGGCCGGATCGAATAATTCCGCGAGGCACGCATCGCAGATGGGCAGGTCGGGCGAGATGCGAACCGACGGCGGTCCGGCGCGCTGGCTTTCGCGGATGGTAAATTCAGCGAGGCCGGCAGGGTCGGTTTCGAGGATTTGAATCGAGCTGATAACAGCGGCGGGCGGAGACTCAGCGGTCAGAACGCTGACAAAGGCCTGAAGCGCCGCTTCGCAGCCTTCCACGTGAATCTCAACGCCATTTTGCTGGTTCAGCACCCAGCCGGAGAGAGCGTTGGCGCGTGCGATCCGGTACACGAAGGGCCGGTACCCTACGCCTTGCACCACACCGCGCACCCGGATCAGACGGGCACGCGGATTGGAAGCGCACTCGTTCACGCGTTGTTTGCTTTCACGACGCAGCCGCGGCCCTGCCACCCGATCTGAACCACTTTTCCGTCTTCAAGGAGAACAGGAACAGTTCGCTGACCCCCCGTGAGGGCTTGCATTCTCTTCAGAGCATCAGCGTCCGCTTCCACGTCGTATTCGGTGAATTCGCGGCGCTTCCAATCGAGCCAGTCCCGTAGCTCTTGCGTGAACGGACAACTGGCCGTTCCAAAGAGCTCAAACTTCGCCATTCTTCGTCATCTCGCCATAACCTCCAGCAATTCCCGAATCGTGTGATAAGTGGAAGCTTGCACCTCCTGAATGCGCGGAATGTAATCGGAACGCACCACTAGCGGATGATCGGCCAGGCCGCGGCGAACGATCTCGCCTCCGTCATATCCCAACAACGCGACTGTGAGCAGGCCGCGCTTTCTCGCCTCCTCGAGGGCCATCATCACGTTCTTGGAACCACCGCTGGTTGAAATGCCAATCGCAATATCCGCCGGGCGAGCGTGCGCGATCAACTGCCGCAGAAATACCACCTCGGTCCCGACATCATTCGCGAGCGCGGTGATGTTCGCTGGCTCGAAAGACAGCGAGACAGCCGGGATGGGGCGATAGCCGGGAGGCGGCGAAAAGCAGTCGATCGCCCAATCGTTCGCGTCCGTGGCCGACCCGCCATTGCCGAAGAGGATTAATTTCCCCCCGTGCCTCACACGCTCTCCGATGGCGAGTGCGGCATTTGTGATGCGCTCCGATTCTTCACTGGCGACTTGCGAGCGGAGCTGCGCGTCTTCCTGAACTTTGACTCTGATCGACTTCGCGACCTGGTCCAGAATTCCATGTGTCTCCTGCTTCTCCCGGCCCAGAAACGGATACAGAAACCCCGCTTCGCCGACGTCGTGGCCGAGTTCACGATGCTCAAAGAAAACGTGCACGGTTTCCCAGAGCGTGTGATAGAGAATTTCCACCAACTCCTGGTGAAGGAAGGCGTTCTCTGTCGGCGTATGCAGTGTGTAGGAGCCGGTTTTTCCCGGTAGCGCGAACGTCATGGCGCCGCGTGCGGCAGCCTCGCCGAGCGCCTCTTCGATAGCACGGTCTCCATGGGGCGGCCCGAACCCCATTACGATGTCTTCGGGCTGGAGCAGGGCTCTGAGCCAGGGAAGAAATAGAAGAGAGACGTCGAGCGCAGGCAGGGCACGTTTTCCCACGATCACCGGGTGAACGAATTCTACCGAGACGTGTTGGGCGTCCGTCGCGTATGGTCCGTGGCCGAAGGCGAGCAAACGGCCTCCATTCAAGAAGCGCTCCGACATATCGCGACAGGCGACCGCGAGAGGTTGCGACTCGCGCGCGAAGAACTTTTCGAAGATGGTGTTGCGTTCGGCGAAAGCCTCTGTTACGTGATGGACAAGGTCTGACGCCAGAGGTGGCATGGGTTAGCAGATCCGAGGAAGCGGATCGCCTACGAGCATATCGATCACACGTGTACCACCGTATGCAGTGATGCCCAACACTGTGCCGGAGGGCTCTGGACGAATCTCGCCGATGATCACGCACTCGCGCCCTTCCGGAGTGTTTCGGATCGCTGCTAGCGCCGCTTCGACATGCTTCGGGGCGACTACTGCCAGGAATTGGCCCTCGTTGGCGATATGCAGCGGATCCAGGCCGAGAAGCTCGCAAGCACCGCGCACGGGATCGCGAACGGGCACGCGCTCTTCGAAAACCGCCACGCACAAATCGCAATCGCGGGCCAGCTCATTGAGCGACGTAGCGACTCCGCCGCGAGTTGGATCGCGCATCCACCGAACACCTTGGCCCGCGGCCGCGGCCATGGCTTCGACCATAGCAAGCACCGATCTGGTATCGGAGCAGATTTCGGCTTCCAGGTCGAGCTCGCCGCGCGCCAGCAGAATCGTGATGCCGTGGTCGCCGACCGGCCCGCTCAGCAACACCTTGTCTCCGGCACGAACACTTCGAGTAGCCAATGCCAGTCCGGGAATGGGGCAACCGATGCCAGCACTCGTTAGGTACATCCTGTCCGCCTTACCGTGCTCGACTACTTTGGTGTCACCTCCCACAATGGCGACTCCTGCCCGCTCGGCAGCTTTCGCCATAGCCCGGACTTCCGCCTCAAGGACTTCGCTGGGCAGGCCCGCTTCCAAAATGTAGGTCACGACAAGCGTCTCCGCCCTGGCGCCGGAAACCGCCAGATCATTAACGGTTCCGTTGACTGCCAACTCCCCGATCGATCCGCCTGGAAATTGAAGCGGCTTCACGACAAAGCTGTCGGTCGTGACCGCTATCTTCGAGCCGTTGACAGTCATGTGCGCCGCATCGCCCAGCGGCTCGGAGGAAGAAGCAAACAGCAAGGGCGCGAACAGGCCTTCGACTAGCCTGCGGCTTGCCTTGCCCCCCGCGCCATGCGCCATTTCGATTTGAGAATCGCGAAAGCGTATCTTGGGCGGAGCCGTGCTCATTTGCTCCGCTCAGGCCGGGACGCCAATACTGGTTAGGGCGCGCTTGCGATGTTCGTAGTTGTAGTAGGCCGCGCAAGATCCCTCGGAGGAAACCATCAGAGCACCTATGGGGTGCTCGGGCGTGCACTCTTTTCCGAAAAGTTTGCACTGTACCGGTTTCAGGGCGCCTTTCAGCACCTCGCCGCACTGCGCCGCTTTGGGATCAGTCACGCGCACACCGGGAACATGGAAGCGCTGCTCGGCATCCCACTGAGCGTAGCTGGATCGGATTCGCAGAGCAGACTGCGAGATGAAGCCCATGCCGCGCCACTCAAAATAAGAGCGCAACTCGAACACCTCTGCCATCGCCTTCAGCGCGGCGCGATTTCCCTCCCATGGAACGACACGCGTATATTGGTTCTCGACCTTGGCCTCGCCGGACTTGAGTTGCCGCAGCAGCATAACGATGGATTGCAGAATATCCACCGGCTCGAAACCTGAAACGGCGATCGGCTTGCGCTCATTTCGGGCGATCCATTCATAGGGACGGCAACCGATAACGGTAGAAACGTGCCCCGGGCCGATGAACCCGTCGATGCGCATGTCGGGAGAATCGAGGATAGCGCGAATCGCGGGAATTATGGTGACATGATTCGAGAACACGGAAACGTTCCGCAGGCCCAGGCTCTTTGCCCTCATAAGCGTAAGTGCAGTGGAAGGAGCGGTGGTTTCGAAACCGATCGCAAAGAACAGCACGTCCTTTTCGGGATTGTTCTGGGCAAGTTTCAAAGCATCGGAAGGCGAGTAGACGATTCGAACATCCATGCCACGCGCTTTGTGTTCGAGCGGGCTGCCCTGCGTGCCCGGAACGCGCATCATGTCTCCGAATGCAGCGAATACAACGTTCGGATCTTGCGCGATCGAAAGACCGTCATCGATGCGGCCCATCGGCAGAACGCAGACCGGGCAGCCGGGCCCATGAATCAGTTCGATATTCGGCGGCAGAAGGTCTTTCAGCCCGAAACGGTAAATAGCGTGCGTGTGGCCGCCGCACACTTCCATGAACCTGTACTGCCGTTGAGGTTCGGCCAAGCGCCGAATCTCTTCAGCGGCCTTATTGATTACTCCGGCTTCCCGGAACTCGTCGACGTACTTCATAATTGGCGCCTAGGAACCGTCCACGGAAGCCGATTCCGAAACCGATTCTATAGATCCGTACCCTTCCACTTCTTCCAGCACCGCGGCGTCCTCACCCATCAGGGAGAGCGCGCGCAACTGATCGAGCGCCTGCTCCTCGCTGATCTTACTCATGGCAAATCCGACGTGCACCAGAACCCAATCGCCTTTGCACGGGGGGTCGTCGAGCAACAGTCCCGTATCAATGTGACGCCGTACGCCGACCACTTCGACTAACGCGCAAGTTGGTTCATGGGTCGCTAGCTCTACTATTTTTGCTGGAATCGCCAGGCACATACATGGACGCCTCTGCTGAAATAAACTGATACTTCAGAATTGTACGCCCGAGCGGGTTAGGCTGAGAGCATCGTGAGCAAAAAAATACTCATCACGGGTGGTTCGGGGTTTATCGGACGAAATCTTGCGGAACTTTTTGCTGAGCGCTACGAGATATGCGCGCCAGGAAGACAGGAACTCGATCTGGTGGATGAAATAGCGGTAAGCGAGTATCTAGCGAAGCGTCGTTTCGATGTAGTGATTCACTCCGCAACGGGAAGATCGAACCGCAAGACCGTCGCCCCCGATCTGTTCAAGAATAATTGCCGGATGTTTTTCAATTTCGCGCGCAACCGGCACCTTTACGGCAAGCTGTTGCACTATGGATCCGGAGCCGAGTTCGGTATCCGCACGCCGCGCATGCCAGAGCAGCTCTTCGACGCCCATGTGCCGGCGGATGACTATGGTTTCGCCAAGTACATTGCCGCGCAATACACCGAGGCGGCTGCGAGCAACATCTACAACTTGCGCCTGTTTGGCGTCTTCGGAAAATACGAATTTTGGGATGTACGCTTCATTTCGAATGCGATCTGCCGAGCGATCTTCGACGTGCCGATTCTTGCGCCAGAATGTTCGTTTCGATTATCTTTATGTGGATGATCTCGCGAGACTGACGGCGTGGTTCATAGAACGTGACCCGAAATACAAGACGTACAACATTTGTCGAGGTGACGTGTACGACTTATACTCTCTCGCGGAGATGGTTGCGGAGATATCAGGAAAAAGCCGCCGATCACAATAGCTCAGCAGGGTTGGGCACCAGAGTACAGCGGGGATAATCGGCGCGTACTCGATGAGATCGGAGGCTACCAATTCCAGCCGATCAAGGAGCAAATCGGGGAGCTCTATGCCTGGTACGAGGCGCATCGCACAGGGATCGATGCGGCCCAACTGCGCTTCGATGGATAGAGATATAAGCGGCGCCGAGTTTCAAAAAAGCTAAGTCATGCCTGCCGGATGTACTGAGGTTTAGCTGCATTTGCAGCCTGCCGGCGAGCTATACCGCGGCCGTAAATAAGTTTTTTCAGTGAAGGGATACGCGCGTAGGGACTGTCGATGGCATCGATTACAATCGGCTCATTCTTGGCAACGCTAAATCGAAGCACTTCGCCGTGCATCAATTCACGGCAGGATATCTGACCCTGCTGCAAAGGAATCGCCAGGTAGACGTCTTCGTCGCAGAGGACGTGACCTTCGGGCAGGTCTCTCCGGGCATACACTCCGCGCACGAGCGAATCGAGGTACTCGACCTCTTTCTGCGGCGGCATACGCTTCTGAATTCCCGGAGCGCCGCACATTTCTTTTGCTTTGTTAGTCGCCTTGAACCAGTCATCGATCTGCTCGGGAAGCGAGCAATAGCGCGAGACTGGGATACCGTCTGCATCGATATCGACGTGGCGCTCATATGTCCTTGCGCCCTTTGCGTAGGCGATCAGCATTGAGGAAGACCAGTCGGAACATTCGTGCGTTGAGAAGCCGATGGTGAGCGCGGGATAGCGCGACTTCAGGAAATCGATCTGGTTCATCTCGAGCTCGCGATCTTCCGAAGGGTAGATCGAAACGCAGTGATTCAAGGCTAACGGGATGTTGCGGTTTCCGAAGAAGGTAACCAGGTCATCGAGGTCCTTCAAGGAGGATCCACCCGTCGAGATGATTACCGGCTTCTTGCTTTTTGCGATCCTCTCGATCAGCACCCAGTCGTTAAGGTCCGAGTCGGCAATCTTCAGAATAGGGATGCCCAGCTCACAGCAAAAATCGACGGATCTCTCGTCGAACGGTGTTGCCATTGGGATGCACGAGGCCGCCCGGACCGCCTTCACAAGCTCGGCATACTGATCGTCCGAGAGCCGCGTATCAAGTGTTTTCTCGATATAGCGGATATCCTGGCAATTCCTGAAATCCGCGTGAATAAAGGAGTTAATGTCGCGAAATTGAAGCTTTAAAGCCGCTCGAACATTATTGAAGCGCACAACTTGAGCGAAAGAATTGATGATTTTCAGCCCTCGATCCACGCGGCCCCAATGATTGCAGGCCATCTCTAAAACAAAGAGCTCGTCTAAAATATCGCGATCAATCATGCAGTCTCTCCAAGTTTAACCTCGTCAAGCAGTTCAAGCAAACCGTTCAGTGGTTTGGCTGGACAGCGCGCGAATGTCTCGCCTATAATTTGGTTTCCGTGCTTAATCAGCGTCACCGGGACGCCAACTTCCGGACCCGCCAAATAATCGTCATAAGTATCGCCCAGGTAGAGGGATTGCGCCGGTTCAAGCTTATGGCGGTCGATCAGAGTTTGCAGCATCTCACTCTTCGAAACAAAGGCGGGGTTTTTTGAATCGCGGCAGAGCACTTCACGAAAAAGACCCAGGATGCCGAGCGCCTCTAGTATAAGCCGAGTAGGGCGGGCGGGTTTATTGGTGGCGACGAAGAGTTGAACGCCCGCCCGCTCGAGCTCCTGGAACTGACTGCCGCATCCTCGTGCAGCATCGTTTTGCGCCAACCGGCGGAATCGTAACTGGCTCGAAATGAGCTTTCCAAGTTTGAGAGCCGCTGTTCACTGATGTCCGGCAGCAAGTGCGCGAAGATCTGGCGAATGGCGGTCCGATAAGAGGCGCCAAATCGAGCTGGCGCGGCGCGAATTTCGCCTCGGAAAGAGAATGATCCACGGAAAATTCTATACCAGGCAAGGAATCGATCAGAGTGCCGGAGGTCGAAAATAACTGCGTGAAGGGCGAGCGGATGATTCATTTCACCGGCTCGATAAACAGATTCGAGCGGAGCTCATCAGGCTCCAAAAACGGGAACATGTCCTCCAGAGCAGGGGAAACAATGGTCCCATCGGGAAGCTGGCGGGATTTCAGCGCGGTTCAAACTCCTGTTTGGTATCGAGCATGATTTCGCAAAGCGCCGGTCCAGGGGCATCGAGCAGTTGCCAGAGGCGCGGCATGCAATCGATGTCCGTGACGCAAGCCGAGGTGACGCCATATGCTTCCGCCACTTTGGTGAAATCAGGAAAGGAGACGCCGCTCTCCGGCCCGGCCCCCACCAAGAGGCCAAAAAAGTTGCTCTGCGTTTGCCGGATCGAGATATATCC
>CAWHMG010000005.1:0-958776 GCA_963830415.1 Terriglobia bacterium | reverse complement strand
TAGCATCGACAGCCGTCCCTTTCGTCTTCTGCACATCTTGGATACACTCGTTGTCGTTGAGCCCGACACATTTTCGGACCGTCTGAGAGTCGCTGGTTTCGAAGACGTGCGAGTCGACGTAAACCGCTTTGCGTTCCGATTCCGTGCGCGCAAACCAGTCAGCAGAGGAAATTTCTTGTAAGGAAATCGCGAAGCGCTGTAACGAATTTGGTGATTCTCTTAAATGCATGGTTCGGTTGCTTTTTACATGGAGGTTTTGGGCTTGAAATTGGGAGAGAGGTACGGAAATCACTAGGCGTCACCTGAGGCCGTATACCGCAACCGTGACACGATTTGCTGTGCTTGGTCTTGCGGCCACGCTTTGGATGTCTGGGAGTCGCCCAATGGCGATATCGCAACTTAGGTTTTTTGAACTTGCGTGCTCTGACCTGAGCCGCGCCAAAACCTTCTATTCCGAACTGTTTGGCTGGCAATTCCGCGATACTGCTTCTGCAGACTTCATCATGATCGAGGGCGCGGGTATACAGGGAGGAATAATTCGCGATCCATCAACTCCGGCCGGGCGTCCCAATGCCAAGCTATTCTTCAAAGTGGAAAAACTGAAGACGAAGCTTGCCCAAGCCGAGAAGCTTGGCGCGAAGATTGTTGTCCCGCCCACCCAGGTTTCGCCGACCAGTACGATCGCCGAATTTCGCGACCTCGATCAGAACGTGATCGGCATGATCTGTGACACTCGCTGCTCGGAATGAAACACCACTGTTCACCGCTCGCCGCTCCGAAGACAGTTAGAACTAGCCGTGATGCAGAGAACACTCTCTCCGTAGAGTATGCGTTGAGTGCGGGTGAGGAGAAGAGAAGTAGGAGCCGATGAAGACCGCATTGGTCACAGGAGCAACGAGGGGTGTGGGCAACGGTGTAGCCGTCAGTCTGGGGCAGGCTGGGTTCCGGGTGTTTGCAACGGGCCGCAGTATCGACGATGCACCTCTGCCGAAAACAGTGATCCGTATCCCATGTGACCACACAAAAGACGAGCAGACGGATGCCGTATTTGACCGAATCGGCGAGCAAAGAGAAGGTTTGGACCTCCTGGTGAACTCTGCTTGGGGCGGCTATGAACGGATGATCGAGGACGGAAAATTCACGTGGCCCCTATCGTTTTGGGAACAGCCTGCCCATCGCTGGAACAGCATGATGAACGCGGGCGTCCGCTCTGCTTTCGCTTGCTCCGCCCGTGCTGCGACGATCATGGTCCCGCAGCGTCGCGGACTTATCGTGAACATCAGTTATTGGGCGGCTCGCAAGTACATCGGCAACGTCGTTTATGGAATTACAAAGGCGGCAACTGACAAGATGTGGCCGACATGGCTCATGAACTCCGCGACCACCGGGTTGCTGTTGTATCGCTCTACCCCGGACTGGTACGGACGGAAGCCGTACTGCAGGCGGCTAGCGCCGGGTGGCTGGATATATCCAACAGTGAGAGTCCGGAGTTTATCGGTCGCGTCATTGCAGCGCTCGCCGGCGATCCTGATCGAATGTCACGAACTGGCCAAGTGCTAATCGCTGCCGCGATTGCACAGGAATACGGCATTGAAGATGTTGATGGGCGGCACCCTCGACCGCTCACGCTTGAAACTGCGTGAGCTGCCTGCCGAGTCAGTGGATTGCGACAGCTGAATTTTCCGTGATTCGCAAGTCCGAAGGAGCGGTGAAGGATGATTCCGAGACTCGGAAGCTTGACGCCATGTTTTAACCCGGATAATATACTATTATACCCGGATGAAACCGGCATTGAAAGCGGAGGAAAATAAGTCTTGTTTGACGACTTGCACAGCTTTTAACGGCAGCAAGCGGATAGCCTCAGGCGGCGTGCGAGAGGTCGCCCTGAAAGCAAAGGCGCTAATGGATCGCGATCCGCGCGCGCAGGTGCTGATTCTCGACGACGTCACTAGCGAAGTGATTGAGGTGGACTTTCGCGGCACCGCAACGCAGGTCTTAAAGCGCCTTCCGATCAGCGCGACGCGAAGCTGCGAATCGGTGTTGTGTAACGGAGAAGCCCGCGGGCCTGGCCGCCCCAAATTAGGGGTTGTGGCTCGGGAAGTTACCTTATTACCGCGGCACTGGGAATGGTTGGCATCTCAGTTTGGTGGTGCCTCTGTGGCCTTGCGCAAGTTGGTGGAGCAGGCCAGACTGGCAAATAAGAGCAGAGATCGGCGGCGACGGGCGCAAGAGTCAGCGTACAGGTTCCTTTCTGCAATGGCGGGAAATGAAGCTGGTTTTGAGGAGGCGACCAGAGCGCTATTTGCAGGCAAGAGGAAACAATTCAACGAACTTGTCACTCCGTGGCCGATCGATATTCAGAACCACGCGAAGAAGTTGGCCGCCGTTGCATTTGAGGGATCAGATTAGGCGATCGGAGAGCCTGCGGAGCGTGCGACCAGTATGCACTCGAAGATAGACAGAAGAGAAGTCATCAGAAACTTCAAAGAGTTTAAGCCTCTTCGGGGCGCGTTCGCAGTGCGCTGCACAGCGACCGGACGGATCTGGGTGGGTGCATCCCCGAACCTCGGTGCTGTGAAGAATCGCTCCTGGTTTAGTTTGCGCCATGGCAGTCATCCCAATAAGACACTTCAGGAGGAATGGCGAGCCGAGGGCGAGTCCGCATTCCGGTTTGAGATTTTGGAGAAACTCGATGACGACGTGTCGCCCCTCGAAATTGGAGATCTTCTTAAAGAAAAAACGCACCACTGGGTTGCGGAATTGGACGCCCAGTCGTTCTAAGGGGCCTGGCGCCGATGGTTCCGAACGACCTCCAACGATTCTTTCCTGCGGCTCAATTCGGAGAACTGCGCGATGTTGTGCCCCTCACGATGGGGCAATCGGGATCGAACGTTTACTCCGTTACTGCGGAAACCGGCGAGTACATCCTGCGCATTCACGGCGAGCACTCTGGTTCCTGGAAGAACGTCATCTTGATGCAGCGAGTCGCTTCGGAGAATGGAATCGCTCCGCCGCTTGTTTATATTGACGACTTTGCCCAGGCGGCGGTGTCTGTTAAGGTTTCGGGCGTATCCTTTGGAGCCGCTTTCTCGCAGCAGACGACACGCGCGGCGGCGTTGGGAAGCCTGGTTGATGTTCTAACGAAGCTGCATGCGATTGCGATGGATCGATTCAAGGCTATTGATCCGATCCACTTTGCTCGCTCAGTTTGGGATGAGCAGGTGCAAAGACAGTCTTTTCCAAGTGGGCGATCCCGCTTGGAAGCCGAATCACAGAAACGGACAAGCTGCTTGAACAAGACCATAGAAGAGTCTTCAGTCATTGCGACCTCCATCCGGGCAACATTATCTGGGACGGGCATCGGGTATGGTTGGTCGACTGGGAACGGGCCGGCCCTGCCCATCCATATCTCGACATGGCAATAATCAGCAATTTTCTTACCCTTCCGGAAGCAAATGCCCTCGAACTTATTGAACTGCAGCAGCAAGCACCGCTCGATGCAAGTCAAAAGCTCTTGTTTGCTGCATTGCGCGACCTATGCAGGGTCGTCTACGGTGCGGTATTCTTCCGCCTTGTGAAGAATCTAACTTCTGTGGAGTTTGCGAGTCGTGAAGAGACGCTGACCCTCGGAGAGTGCTTCGCGATGTTTTCGACAGGAAAGCTCACACTGGACGAGCCCCGAGGGCGGGCATTGATCGGAGCTGCTCTATTGAAACAGTGTGAGATAGCGCGTCAGCCAATAAACCGTGCCGGGCAGGGGTAAAGCGAGAGGCGACCTCAAACATGAACGGGGTGGTTACCCGGCATAGGCCAGCCGGACGCTTGAGGTTTGCGAAAGCCTTATCACCCGACCGGAGATGTCGGGCAGTTGTCTGGTTTCGCTTTTCCCTCAGCGGAAGTGGCCCCGTAAAGCCGCAGCCGATCAAGGCTAACGACCATCCGGGGTCTATTGGCCAAAACGCTTGCGAGGTTTGGAGATCAACTGGAGTTGCCGGCAACCCAGGGGATATCGCTTCTACAGGACGACAAGCATTCGAACCTATCGACCGCTGTTTACCTTTTGTTTCTTAAGATAAACGCGTGCTGTCTTGACAAGAGGCGGCCTTCCCTCTATAAGGCAACCGGATCGACGAGATCTCTTTGTTCCACGATCTCCTCAGCGGATGTCGGACGACAGCTCCGTCAGATGTTCAGAAGTCCCGACTTCCGGCAAGTTCTAACCGAAGAATTTTCTACAAAGAAGACTTTGATGAACCGTTTCAGAACTTCGGTAATGTTTGGATACAACGATCATCGTTCTATACGGACTCGCCGTATTTCCAAATAATTCGTTTTCCCAAGGTGGTCGCGGAAATGCTTGGATTTTGCCAAATCCAGGAAGGACTTCAACGAAAATTAAACGTTGAATATCAACAGGCGTTTCGGTTTTGTACAGTCGCGATAATGCCAAGCGCAATCCACTTTTTCGATTCCACCGGCTCTATCAATAGGGTAAGCCGGCTGAACCGTTTGCCTCCGGCAAACGCTCGCAATGATGGTTTATGCGCGTAACCTATTGAGTCCATGAGATTGGTGCGCCCGGCTGGACTCGAACCAGCGACCTTCTGCTCCGGGGGCAAACGCTCTAACATCCGAACCACGGATGCGACGGTACAAGGAAAGCATCGAGATTGTGCGACCTACCTTGGAAGCACTTTTGCCCACCAACTTTGGGGCGCTCACGCGATACGCTTGAAATCACTTTTGACCACCACCTTTCAGATCAGAGGCAAACCGTTGACCCCGCCGCCCCGGCAGTATGTGCTGAACGCAAGAAAGCTCTCCTTATCCCAACGGAACCGACGCGCGTGCGCAGAGTGGCCGACCTCCGCTGGATCGAACCATGAACCGCGGCACAGGCTGCCTCCATACGTACTACAATTGCTGAATTTGGGGGCACCGACGTGTGAGGGGCGGTTCCTTTCACCGCCGCAAATGGCGTCGGCGCTCAGACGCGATCGATTGGTATGGTGGCCCAGATGTCTAGGATATGCTCTTGCTGGTTCCTACCAGCGATTGAATCCGACGTTCGGGCGCAGACAAATTTCCACGGAAGTGTTCTTGAAAATGTCGTTCGGCACTTTCCAGTCGGTCTAAGGCATCCAGCAATTGCATTCTCGTTTCGATTAGAACAGGGTGCTCTGGAGCGACGGCTTCTCCTTGCCGAATTGCGAACCGGATGCGATCCATCGCGACCCGAGCCTGGTAGGCCAGCTCAAATGACAGTCCATTTTTCGGCGTGGTTCGCCCGAATCTCCCGTTGGATATCGCGATCCGGCGAGATCGAAGACGGGAGGAAATGAAAACTGGAATGAAGCTCGTCATGAAGAATTTTGTACCTGCTTTCCGAACGCGAGTCAAAAAACGGTGGCACTGCAGATTGTGGAGGTCCTGGGATCCGTTCATAGCGTGCCCTACGGCATTTGAGTTCCGTTATCACCGTCGTGGAGCATTCGCTCGCTCTCGCTCCGCGACGCGCATTGGAGTTGGCTTCTGGCGTGCGTGGTCTCGGAGCCAATCGGCGATCTCCCAACCGCGAAACCGTACATTGGACTCGATCTTGTAATGCGGAATCAAACCTTGAGCAGCATAGCTGTAGAGGGTCTTCGGTTTGATCGTGATGATCCCGGACAGCTCCCTGGCTGTCAAGAGCTTTGGAGCTTGCAAGAGTTGCTCGAAGATGTCGTCCGAAAGTGGACCGGACGGCTGCGGAAGCACGGGGTAGGTCGACATCGCGTCTCCTTGAGGATGGAATCAGCCTGCTGTCGCCTTTGACGACGCCGCTTTCCTTCTGTTCTAGCCGTTCTTGTGGTGTCGGTCAAAAATCTTCTTACGGTCCGACCTCCGCGTTGACTCGAGTGACACGAGCACGGTTCGAGAACGCAGGCGGGCCGCAGATGCGATCTTCAGAGGAGCGGGTCGTGACCGATGTTCCAGAAATAGCCCGGATTCAGGATGCGCGGCTCCTCTTTCGATTGGATCCCGATTCCTCACCTGGCTTCCGCGCCTTGACTCTCGAGGAGCTCTTGGCTCTTCCTGGTATTCCGATCAAATCCAGGCGATCATGCACGTCCTGGGCGGGTACCAGGTAGCGCATGGTGGTCTCGACCGACTTATGTCCCATCCAGTGCTGAACCGTCCGTATGTCGAACCCGGACCTGAGCATACTGGTAGCGTAGGTGGACCGGAAGGTCTTGAGATCGAAGGTTGACGCGTCCAGTCGTGCGCGGGTCGCGATCTCTTTGCAGCGGCGCAGGAAATTCTGCTCGCGATTCCCGGTCGGTGACGGGAACACGAAGGGGCTATCAATAGACTGCGGGTGATTGCTGAGCACTTGCGCCAGATCGACAGGAACAGGCACCTCCCGTTCTTCCCACCGCTTGGGAAAGAAACCCAGCTCGGGCTTTGACAGGACTCGCACGGTCCGCAGTTTCAGATTGAGGTCCCGCCAGAACAAATGCATCACTTCCTGCTCCCGGAAGCCAGTCAGGAGAAAAGTAGAAAACAGGGCCAATTCCCAGGCATCGCAGGCCGAGAGAAAACGTGACTGCTCTTCTTCTGAATACAGTTTGGGGAGGCATAGGATGGCTTCGGGCAGTTGCAGTTCACGCGTGATGTCGCGCCGGCCGTTACGCCTAAAAAACTGCGCGATGATAATCACGTTGTGCAGGACCGTGTTGGCGGATAACCCGCTCTTCTTGAGTTTGACAATGAAATCGTCCAACTCGTCTGTCGAGATCTGTTCCAGACGCCGGCCGGGAAAGTGGTTTTCGAACCGGGTCAGTACCGCATTGTACTTGCGGTAGGTGTTTCTCTTTTTCAGCGTATCGGTCTGGTCCAAATAGCGCCGGATCAGACCGCAAAGAAGCACCGGCTCGGGCGGAGGAGGCGGCTCGACGGGCTTGTATCGCTGGAGGATGCCTACCTCGGTGGCGGCGAGCTCGGCTTTCTTGATGCGCTGCGCTTCAAGCGCCTGTGAGACGCTGCGCCCCGCCGGAAGGCGCATCCGCGTTCCGGCTTCCCGCCATTCGAGAAAATAGCTTCCCTCCGGCAGTGCTTTCCAATCCCGCTCGCCGTTTCCCTTGCGGGGGATCGATCGAAGCACCCAGCGGCTGCCGATCTTGATCTGTTTGACAATATTGACGCGCGCCATCGTTCCATTCCCGATACCACGAAATGGGGCGACGACGCGAAAAACTCGTCGGGGAGGCTAGTGTGGACAGTAAAGCGGCCAGTAAGCTGGCCAAATTATTGAGAAATCAGGCTGAGACGGGAAGCTGGCATTCTACCGCTGAATTACTCCCGCGCTCCTGACTTATCAGCTACTTAGCTGTTTCTAAACTACTTAGCCTCTCCAGCCGCGTGTCTTATACTGTCCATGCAGTCCGTACCAAACCCTGCGGTCTGATCGAAAAGTGGACACTAAAACGGCCACTAAACTCAGCTTCCACTTCACGACTGCCTCAATCTAACACAGTCCTCCAGCTACCGAAGCACTCGCTCCTTTTAATTCAACACCGACACGCTGTCTTTTGCCCCGGCAAAGCTTTCAGTCCATGTTTGAACCCTGCGACTCTGTTTCTAGAGGTTCGCCGGACGCTGGAGGCGAGCAAAGTTGCCCAGCCCCAGCGCAGGTTAGAATTGCTGGATCGTCCGAGCACGCAACGAGGATTGAACTCAACGGGCGATGCTGCGTGCTCGTTTCCGCCGGGAATCACCGGCCACGCCGGAATCTCTATATATCGATAATGTGCGTGCGATTCCAGCCGGCGATAGAAGCTCTCTTCATTAAGCGGAACTGCGAGGCGCTATCGTTGCAAAGAATCGGTGATCGGCGGAAAGCGCCTGTATCGACCTAGTCGGGCCGCCTAACTTTCAGAAACTTTTTCGTAACCTCCGACGTGCCAGAATAGGATTGCGCTATTCGAGTTTCTCTTTCGTGACGCCTACGGAATTATCAAATGTATCCGAACTGCCGATTGAATGCGGGCTAGTGGAGGCCGGGGCTATCACAGATGAAAAGCGGAGCTCGACCTTTGCACGATCTAGGATGTTGGTTCATTTTGGTCCGAACCATAGCGCTGAGTTACGGTGCCGGCCCCGTGACGATAAACGCCAGGATTGACGCGGCAATTCTGCAGCAAGCCTGGGCAAGGAACAGTAAGTATTCCAAAGCCGCCCGAAACAGCCGAATCAACAGCGCCTGCCATTTCTCGGTTGAAATGCCATATCCTTTTTTTCTTGACCCTGGCATCGATTTCAGGGTGCATCCCATTCTGAGGGAATGGAACGAGCTGAGCAGTCATTGCGATCGGGTGAGCTAGGTAAACTAACCGGGTTAGCACGGACACGCTTCGGCACCATGAACGTTTAAGGTTGCTTGCTCGCCCAAGGCGAACGCAAGCGGGATACCGGCTTTATCCTGCACGACAGAAAAAGAAGCAAGAAAGGGTTGGCGCGAAACGTGCGCGATGGCTCATAAGGCGTCACCTCAATTGAGCTGGCGTGCATGCCTTCTTCCTTACCGCAATCAGCACGGTTATGTTGTTGCTCCTGTTTGATCTTCTTTTCTAGCGGGGAGTTTTCGCCGTCACCCGATAACAACAAGTGTACTTTTAGCGAACAGAAACTGTGATTAATCCGTGCACTGATTCAGGCGTGGGAAGATGGTCAACGCTGTGGAGTGAGTAGAGTTGTCAAGATCGCCAATGCCAGCGCAGGGGGCATGGTCAACGCTCCCCATCTCAGAAATTCCAGAACCCGATTTCTTCGCCTTCCCGACGAATCGCAATCAGCCAGAGAATGGTCGCCAAGAGCGCGCAAGAAGCAGCCGATATCGCCTCGCGCATGGCCGCACATATGGATTACGCCGATACCCCGCCATCCACACCAGCAGACGCCGAGCCACCTTCTCAGGCCCAAATGCCGGTCGTAGAAACGACTGAGCAAATCTTCTCCCATATGGCCGCGTATATGGCGGCTCAGTGAGGGCGTGGGGCCTATAAACAGGGTGGTTTGATCGATCGTACTCCAGCAAACAACTGCCCTTCGTTGCCACGCCAGATCAAGAGTCCTTCGCTTCGCTCGGCCCGCTCAACGCGGCGGCTGCGCCGCTCTATGACAGGCGCTCCACTGCGGGCCTGGTCCTGTTATGCCGGCAAGGCATAATACGCCTTGACCGGCGCGTATCAACTTCAGGAACGTCGAACGCGAGTACGCTTCGGCTGCTGCTGTGTCGTTGCCGTTTCTTGTCGGTTCTCTTTTGCGGGGCTTATCCGTAGGTGACATCCCCAAAAGATAATTATCGAGATCTGCCACCAGATCGGCGAGTGGGACGCAAACACTTCGCATATTCGCAGCAGCGCGCTGACGTTCGTAGGGCGGCCCGGTGGCGTCCGGGTCGGGTCGCCAAAAACCGTGACCTGGCGACCCGGTTCCCGTTGGCTGGGAGAAGGTCAGAGTATATAAAGGTGGCCACATATTTGCGGGCGATGCGGCAATTAAACGATAGTGAGACAAACTCCATCAGATCATTGCCACTCTTGCTTCACGAAATGCTGAACACGACTCTGCTTCTAACATCGCACCGGTAGCCGAACTGGCCGTGCGCCCAAAATTCTGACCCACTCCAGCTCAGTCACTGCGACCGCCAGAACCATTGGTATATCCACGATCCGACGAAATATCTCGGAAATGATCATGCGTACCAGCGCTGACCCGACGCAATGATGGGCTCCCCCGCCAAAAGAAAGGATGGGGGCGCAGCCCGATAGTAGGAATCGTTGAGGCTGAAATTGGTCGGCGTCCCTCCAGACAGCGGGGTCACGGTTCGCAGCGGCAAGTGAGCAGTAAACGAGGGTTCCTGATCCACGAAGAACGCCGCCGATCTCGATCGGCTCCGTGACGATTCGTTCGGCATAATCTTCGCTCGGTTCAAGGCGGATCGTCTCCTTGACTATCGCCTGCAGCATATCATCAGAGACGCAAGCATCTATCGTTCGTAGCACCTGCAACAGCGCCACAAGAGAACAACTGATTTGACTGAGAACTGGCTCATGCGAGATAACCAGCATATTGGCTGCAACCGATGCAACCTCGTCATCACTCAGACCATCCCCACTTCTCGTCAGGCAAGAGGTCAAATCAGCCCGAGGGCTTTGCCTCCGCAAGCGGAGTAAGCTCTTCATGTAGTCCAGCAACGATGTGATGGCAGCATCGGCTTGTAGAAGTGAGCAGCCCCCATTGACTGGTCCAATTAGAAATCTGGATGATCCTATTGACCCGCCCCGTGAAACTGGTCCAAAAGACGGTGGAAAATCGAAAGCGAAAACGTCTTGTCGTAATCCCGGTAAAGACTGTCGAGGATCTTTTTGCTAGCAGTGCGAATGCCATTGAGCACGGTGTCGCAGATTTCGGAAAAGAGCTTGGCGTCGGCCATCCGCACAAGCTGCTTTTCACCGAAGACGCCGGTATCAACAAAGCGCTGATCGAAGCGCTTGGTCGGGCGGTTGATGAACCATTTGAAAGGTCCCTGGAATGACGCATGCCGCTGCTTCTCGGCATTGAGTGGCGCGGTGTAGGAATTCATGCGCCGGAAGACTTCGCGCACCTCCTCACGCGTCGTACTGACAAAAAGATCGACGCTCAGGGAGTAATCGAGAAAGCGGTGTTGAAAGTCCTCCTCCAGATCGGAATAGATTTTGCCGGGCAATGCCCTCGCTGTCGAGCGTGCGCGACAGCGGCAGCCTGTCATGGAAAAAATCGAAGATGGCCATGCTGCGCTGCTGGCCGTCGACAATCTCCTTCAGGGTCTTCTTGCTTTTGATATCCGTGACCTGGTGCAGGGAGAGCTTGGGAATGGGATAGCCGAGAAGGAGGGTTTCGATTAGGTAGGAGCGCGCCACCGGCGGCCATACCTTATCGCTGCGCTGATATTCCTTGTTGACAATGATCTCGTTGCGGCCCATCTCCTGGCAATAGGCCGCGACAGTCGTGTTCGTGGCGACGATGTTCAACCCTTGTGCTTCTCCTTACGCGAGTTAGGTTTGTTGAGGATTGTGGGATCGGCGAACCGGGTTGATTCTGATGTTAGTTTCACGATAGTTCGGATCAGGTAATTTGGTTGTTTATGAGAGCGAGCTTTCCGCAATCACTAAGCAACGTCCCGCCTCTAAAAGCCACTGTGTATTCTTTCAACAAGCCTTCCTGTCCTTCCAAAAGACTTTCAACAACATAGGACAAGAAGGCGCTCGAACCGGGCGCGGAGAAGAATACCTTGCTTGCAAGGATGCGTGCAAGCTGCGCGCGAATTTCCGCAGAACTAAAACAATATGAAGCCATTATTTCGTCGCCCCCCGTCCTGGTTTACCCGTTAGCGCCGGTTCGGGTTTCCGAACTCGGAAATCCGAACCGTTTCTTTCCTTGGTCTGCGGGCGCTTCGATCAAATGCTGAATGGTCTCGAACACCGCTTGGATCTGTTGTCCTTGTTCGCTCTGGCGCCAGCGTAGTTCTTCCATTTGGCGCGCGAGCTCTTCGTGCGTGGCCAAAATTTGGCGAAGGCGCACAAAGGTCCGAATAATGGCGATATTGACTAGAATGGCCCGTTCGCTATTCAGGACCGAAGACAACATGGCAATTCCCTGCTCGGTGAAGACGAAGGGAGAGTACTTCCGATGTTGGCCCCGCTTTAAGGTCACAGTTCGTGACCTTAAAGATTCGACCTCGCGTCCCTCCTGAAGGGTCAACCGGAACATGAAGTCATCGGGAAAACGCCGCCGGTTCCGCTTCACGGCTTAATTGAATGCTTTTGTGGGTACGCCGTACAGCTCCGCCAGATCCGAGTCCAGCAACACCTTCTCGCCCCGGATGAGCAGAATCCGGTGTTCGATCAACGGAGCAGGAGCGACTTCGGAGCTGAACATGGCTGTTGTTCTGAAAACAGTGTACGGCGGCAAGACGAAGCGAGGCAGGCCTTCTGTTCGAGTGCTTTCATTCGACGCGGATCTTGACCCGATCGTTGACGGCCTGCACCAAGTCCTGTTTGGTTCCCAAATACCGCTCAGTAGTCTGAATCGAAGCGTGACCGAGTGGTAATTGAATTTGCTCTAAATCCCCTCCCGCCTTGCGGCATAGCTTCGCGCAGGTCCGCCGGAGGTCGTGCGGCGTCAATTCCGGATGACCGATAGCGGCGCCGCTCTTTCGTACTAGCGTATACACCAAATCCTCACTCATCGGTCGAACAGTTGGTTCCAGGGCTCCGCCTTTGCGTAGGGTCCGAAACAGCGGACCCTCCCGGATGCCACTGTCGGCCAGCCAGCGATCGAGCAACCGTTTCACCCAGAGCGGAACGGGCACTGTGCGCAGCCGTCGTCCCTTCCCCTGGATATCGAGCAACACCCAGCGCTCGTCCCGCAGCTGCAGGTGCCGGACCTCCAAGCGAACGAGTTCGTCGCGCCGGAGCCCGCAGGCGACCAGTAACGCTAAGATCGCTCGATCCCGCAGCCCTAAGCGCGTGTGCCCATCGGGCACCGCGAGCAGTTTGCCCGCTTCCGCTTCGGTCAGCCATTTTCCCAGGCGTTGCCCGCCCTGCTTCACATTGGCGATCGAGGCGATCCGGGCGGCTTCTTCCCCCGACAACGCGCCGCGTTCGGCCGCTTGCCGAACGAGTAAGCGGACCGCACTCAGCCGTTGATTGACCGAGGAAACGGATAGACCGCGGGCGAGCAAAGCGCCGCGCCAGGCTTCGACCAGCGGTTTCGACAAGGTTCCCGGCGTTCCGCTGTCTAGGAAAGAAAATCCGCGAGCGCGGTCGCGTAGGCCTGCCTGGTTTTTTTGGACGTCAGGGTCGCGAGCACCGAGCCGATCAGCAGCTCGGGGGAGGACCCTGTCGCGGAGGACGGAAGGAGAAGTTCCCTGCCCGCGCTCATGCCGCCAGCGGCAGACATAACTGCGCCGGGCATCCCGGATGCTGTTCCGGCCACAATTGAAAGAAGAGAGCGCTGTACACGCCCGGCAGCTGTCGGCGGCGATGCAGGCGCACGTGGCAACGCAAACACAACGTAATCTGCCAATGTTGCCAATGCTGCGAGTGCAGCCGAAGGAGCCTTTCCTGCTGGATTGCCGCGCCTTCTTTGAGCACATCCGTACCGCGCCGCACATCTACAAAGCACTTATGGGCGGTCGCGAGCGAAATGGGGCACGTGTGATACGCGAAACCTTCGAACAGCACCTCGAAGGCGTACTGACCACAACCTCGCAAGGCATCGACGGCACCCTCCCCGTGCTCCTGGTGAAGCGCTTCGTTGTTTCCGCGCTGCTGGGGGTCGCCGCACACACGCTGAACAGCGAAGGTGAGATAACCGCTGAGGAAATGCAGCGCCTATTCCAGAAGCTTGTCGGTTCAGGCCTCAGCGCATAAGCCGATGCAGCTTGATCGTGCGTTGAGAAGCGTTCAGCGCACTCGGAGGACACTTTGTGCAGACGGCCTATGCGCTCATCGAACCTGAGTTCAGGAATACATGGCGGATTAGTCCTTGGAAACGCCGTTCCGTCCGCTTAACGGGCAGGATTGTTTGAATGTAAGTCGAGCGAGGAGCGCGTGGTGTACAAAAAGCTGAACTCAACGGAGACGTTGATTCAGAGAACAACCATGGAGGCTCCTCAAAGGACATATGTACTACATCGGACTGGATATTCACAAAAAGACGATCAGCTACTGCGTAAAGGATGCGAGCGGCCGGATTCACCAGCAAGGAACCGTGCCAGCAACTCGCACTGAATTGGATAGCTGGATGAAAACTCTTCCTCAGCCCTGGACGGTGGCGATGGAGGCAACAATCTTCACGGGTTGGATCTACGATCATCTGCTTCCGCATGCGACAAAGGTGAAGGTGGCGCATCCATTAATGCTGCGCGCGATCGCAGCAGCCAAGAAGAAGAACGATCGCATCGACGCCGGCAAGATCGCAGATTGCCTGCGCTGCGACTTCTTGCCGGAGTGCCATATGGTCTCGACAGAGATTCGAGACCGGCGCCGCACCTTGCGCTATCGGCATCTGCTGGTGCGCCAGATGGTGCAGATGAAGAATCGCATCTCGGGGCTACTGATGGAAACCGGCGTGAGCCACAACAAACAGCGCCTGCACAAAGTGGGATATTTCCGCGAACTGCTGGCAACGAACAAGGACATTGATGACAGCATCCGGCCCTTGCTGAAACTCAGCCGTGAGTCAATCGAACGGCTGCAGAAAACAGATTACGCTTTAGTCAGTTCTCTCGAACGAGATCCGTTGTTGGCTCAAAGGCTAAAGAACCTCAGGACCGTTCAGGGAGTAGGACCCGTTACTGCGCTGACCTGGGCGCTCGAGATCGGCGATGTATGCCGGTTCCGATCGGTTAAGCAAGCCATCAGCTACTGCGGATTGTGTGGAGACGAAAAGAGTTCCGCAGACAAGGTGTTGCGAACACCCCTTTCCAAGCAGCGCAACAAGCACATTCAGCGTGTACTGATCGAAGCGGCGAAGCTTGGGCCCAAACAGAGCCCGGAGTTGGCCCTGGTCTATGAAAAAGAAAAACAGAAAGGGCATGCCAATCGTGCGACGCTTGCGGTAGCTCGAAAGATGGTGACCTATCTGCTCGCCGTGGATCGCGAGCATCGGGCGTTTGTGCCTGCAGAGGATCGTATCACCACGGCAGCGTAAAACCGCCGACCGCGAGAGAAAAACAGGATTACACAGCGCGCAGGCTGCCAGGTCCTGCACGTGGCCGACTGAGCAATGGAGAGTAATCTCCTGAGGCTTCACTCCGGATTGTTTCGGGACTGGCAGCGAACACAAACTCAATCATCTGTGACGGCCTGCAAAGGCCCGAGACAGCGAATGGATGTCCGGTTCTGCGAAAGACAGGAACCACGGCCGCGAGGCACACGTGCGAGCTGGATCTGGTTTTATACGTTTTTGGCGCGCGCTCCTCCGAAGCGCGCGCCAGGAGAAGTGCGTTTTCTCTTGACATTCGACTTACATGGATGGATGTCGGCCATCCTTCCACTACTTTTTGCGGGTTGCCGGCAAACTCGCAGACTGGAGGGGCATCGATCCCGGCGTCCGAGGCAAAGATCAAGAAATCCTTAATAGAAGATTAAGCAATCAGGTGCATTTACGTCCGAATCGTTCTCACGGTTGTGCCAGGCAACGCCTTGGAAGTGACGGTCGATCACTTTGCGCATGCCTACTGATCATCGGACAACAGATAGCGCACACCGCGCAGGCCGCGCAGGCTCAGATCGCTGAACACTTCGCCCCAACTCGCTTCGCTTTCTGAATCCGCCACCCATACCCCCAGCACCTCGCGCCAACCTTCCGCGCTGATGCCGACCACCATCAGCACGCCTTGACTGATCACCTCTCCGCCGCGCCGGACCTTTTCCTAACGCGCGTCGATCATCAGGTACGGATACGGCTTCTCGATCGGGCGCTCGCGCCATTGCCGGATCTCATCGTCCAGCTTCACCGTAAGCGCCGATACTTGGCTCTTGCCGATCTCCAAACCGCACAATACCTCGGTGATGTCGCGCACCTTGCGCGTGGATACGCCCTCGACGTACATTTGTATGATCGGCAGTACCAGCGCCTTCTCGCTGCGCGGGTAGCGCTCGAACAGTTCCGTTTGAAACTGCCCGTCGCGGTCCTTCGGCACAAGCAGTTCGAGTTCACCGACGCATGTCTTCAGCAGCCTCGGCCTGTAGCCGTTGCGGTATCCGCGACGTTCACTGGTGCGTTCGTAGCTGTCTTCAGCCAAAAAACTTGTCATCTCCGCTTCGAGTACCTGCTGGACCACTCGTTGCACCAACGCCCGCATACCATCGTCACCTTCAGCGGTCGCCTGCTGCCACGTCTCTCTCAGTTCGCTATCTTTCCTTTTGCGAACGATCGGCTCTTCTCCTTTAGGAACTGTTGACCAGTTTGCGGCAGCGGTTGCTGCACGGCGTGGAGTTCGTGGTCAGCGATGATCACGCCGGTCTTCGTCGTGCGATAGGGCGTTACGCGGCCCATGTATCTGCTCTAAGGTGCGTTGACGCCGCCCGTCAGGTACAACTCACGTCGGGCACGAAGATTGCACCCGTGAATGTGCACTGGCTCTTCTTCATGTCCCGCCGTATGATCTGGCCTGCATTGTTGGTCCAAGTGCAGCAGCCCATCGGGTCGGGGGCCACCGTGATCGCTGCCTTCTTTTCCGGGCCTGGCTTGGGCGCGCTCTTCTTTGCCGCTGCTTTTTTCGCCCCTGCCTTCTTTGCCGGGCTTGGCTTGGGCGCGCTCATTTTTGCCGCTGCCTTTTTCGCCCCCGCCTTCTTCGTCGCGGCCTTCTTGGGTACTGACTTGGCCTTCGTCTTCGCCGCCTTGCGCGTCTTCTTGGTTCCCATCTTCTTCTCCCTTAGCTACATCCCTTGTTCTTGGAATCAGACACCAACTTTAATCCCACGGAACTCTTCCTTGAGAATCGGCAGGAAGCTCGTCGCCGCCTGCTCGACATGGAGCATACCTGCGAATACCTTGCCGTGAGCGAAGACGGCGTCTACCGTCTCGTACAGGAGAAGAGACTCACTCCCGTGCGCTTTGATCGTCGAATGCGATTTGACATAAGAGAATTGGACCAGTTGATCGACGCAGCAAAGAAACCGAATGCGTTATCATCTCGGCCATGAAGAAGCGCACCTATGGTACGGGCTCGGTACGTGAGACGCGGCCCGACAAATGGGAGTTGCGGTATCGGGTACCGGGCGAGGCTAAGCCGCGCTCCGAGACCGTGGAGGCTGTGAGCCACAAGGCCGCCGAGAAGGAACTCCGAAAAAAGCTTAACGAGATCGAGGAGAAGCGACTGGGGGCCCGGCTGCCGCTTGGCACGTTATTCGACGTGTACCTCAAGGAACAGCGCAAAATGGGACACGCGCAAGCACCTATTGTTGAGATGAAAATCAACAAACATCTGCGGCCCTATTTCGGAGCGCTCGATGCTTACGAACTTACGCCTGTTGCGGTCGACGATTATGTGGATCAGCGTCTGCAGGCCAAGCCGAAACCGGCGATTCGGACCGTCAATCATGAGCTCGGTATCCTCGAACGAACTATCAATCTCGCCCGCGAGAAGCGTATCGCAAGCATTCAGCTCTTTATAGAGAAACTGCCGGGCGAAACCGTCCGGCAAGGCTTTCTTGAGGAGGCTACATATAGCGACTTCCGCGCCCAGTTGCCGCCCCATCAGGTGCCTTTGTTCACGACTGCATATTACACGGGCATTCGCGCCGGCGAACTGTTATTCCTGCTGTGGCAGTACGTCGATTTTATGGCGGAGATTCCGCTCATTAAGATTCCCGGTGAGGTGACCAAAAACGGAAAGCCGCGCACGATTCCGCTCTACCATCCAGATATGCTTGAGACGCTCAAGTTCGCATATCAGACGCGCGAGGCGCGGTGCCCCTACATTTTCCAGTTCCGCGGCCGCCGGCTCAAAAGCTACCGCAGCGCATTCGAAAGAGCGCGCAACCTCGTCCGGCTATCGAAGTTACTTTCTCCGCCATTAGCGGAACGAACCGGAGAGCTGACGCGCAAACAACTTGCCGCCCTCAGCCGGGTACCAGACGCGGAAACGCCCGAACTGTTTGAGCGCACTCTGGATGAGCATCTGACCGATCAGGAGATTAAAGAGGCCATTCGAAATCCGGATGGAGTGGTCAGCCGGGTGCTGTTCCACGACACCCGTCGCACTGCGATTCGCAACATGGAGCGCGCCCGAGTGCGCCGGGCTGATGCTCGTCAAATTTCTGGCCACCGCACCGAGAGCATCTACCTGCGCTATGACATTGCGAGTGAGGAAAGCGCGCTCGAAGCGGGCAATACGCTGCGCCAATTTCACGCGCAACGGCAGACGAAAAAAATTGTGGGAACTTTGTGGGACAAACAAGCGGAAGACGAGCCAAAATCAGAAGCCGCAAACGGCACTAAACCATTGAATTAAAAGGTTTGGTGCGGAGAGGGGGACTTGAACCCCCACGGTGTTACCCGCTAGCACCTCAAGCTAGTGCGTCTGCCAATTCCGCCATCTCCGCGCTTTCAAGCTACTTCTTAGGCAAGTTCTTTTGGGGTTGTGGAGCCTTCTGCACGACAGGGGCCCGACGATTCTCGAGGACGCTGCCGGTGCTGGGAGCGCGGTTGTTGGCCAATATTACAAGGACGAGCGACGTCAGCATAAAGAGGATGGCGGCGATGGTCGTCGCTTTCGACAAAATCGTGGCTGTGCCGCGCGGACCAAACACCGTCTGGGATCCCATGCCGCCGAATGCGCCGGCTAAATCTGCTGCCTTTCCGCTCTGCAGCAGAACGACGATAATCAGAAAAAAGCAAATTACGACATGTAGCGTCGTGATCAGGTACACCATTGCCAGCCCCGATTATAGCAGCGGTTGGCGCAATGCCAAACTGAAGCCATGGCCGATTCTGCCGAACGAACTCACTATCTTTCGCTGGCCGATCTGCGGGAGGACTACCGGCTGGCGGAGTTCGATGAGCGAAATTGCGAAACGAACCCAATCGCCCAATTCAACAGGTGGTTCAGCCAAGCCAAAGCTGCTGATTTGAAAGAACCTAACGCCATGTCGCTAGCTACCGCCACACTCGATGGTAGGCCCTCAAACAGGATAGTGCTGCTGAAGGAGGTCAGCGACGTTGGCTTCGTTTTTTACACCAGCTACTCGAGCCGCAAAGGGAGGGAATTAGAAACGAACCAATTTTGTGCGCTCACGTTTCTGTGGGCGGAATTGGAACGGCAGGTTCGCGTGGAGGGGCGGGCGGAGCGGGTAAGCAGGGAGGAGTCGGAGAAGTACTTCCGAGGACGGCCCAAAGGAAGCCGCCTGGGAGCGTTGGTGTCGAATCAGAGTACAGTGTTGCCTAACCGACAGCCTCTCGTAGATGGGCTGCTAGAGCTCGAAGCCAAGTACGCCCATACAGATGAGGTCCCCACGCCAGAGTATTGGGGCGGCTACCGTGTTGTGCCTTACACAATAGAGTTCTGGCAGGGGAGAAGCAACCGGCTGCATGACCGGCTGCGCTATACGAAGCAAGCAGGCGGCAACTGGCAGATCGAGCGACTTTCTCCTTGAATAAACGAAGTGAGAACGGGGTACGTCTGTCATGTGTGTTCCGGTACATAGCTACGGCAGCCCTAAGTGTCTGCATCGCGTGCGCGGCCGCAGCGCCGGACCAACTAATAAAGCGGGTTCAGGACCGATATAACGGTGCTCGGACGCTCTCTCTCGGGTTCATAGAAAATTATGCTTATCAAGGGCATGGACGACCGACGGAGAGTGGCACCTTAACGCTCAGGAAGCAGGGCAAAATGCGATGGGATTACAGTCAGCCCACGGGAAAGCTGTTTATTTCCGATGGGAAGACTGTATACCTGTATACCTCGGGAGACAATAGGGTAGAGAAAGTCCCGATTCGGGACACTGAAGATATGCGGGCTCCGCTCGCTTTCCTGCTAGGCCACCTGGATTTGAAAAAGGAGTTTAAAGACTTCGAAACGCATCCTGGCGAAGGGGGCATGTGGCTGGATGCCTCGGCGAAGAGCGATCGGGTGCCGTATGAGCGAGTTGAGATGCTGGTCGGGGACAACGGCTCGATTGGGCGCTTGAAGATTTTGGGGCGCGACGGTTCAGCGATGAATTTCGTATTCACTAATGAGCGGCTGAATCCGCCGGTGGAGGACAGGCTTTTCCAGTTTGCGATTCCACCGGGAGCAGAAGTGATAGACGCAGTCGATTTCTGGGCGGAGGGGAAGTAACAGAGTGGCGGAATTTCTGCTGCGGTACGCCGATCCGCGGGGACAAATGCACGAGCAGGTGGCGGATGCCACGAACGAACGCGAAGCACGCGAGCGCCTGCAGCAGCAGGGATATCTGGTCTATTCGGTCCGGGCCAAGGATTTCGGATCGAGGATCTCGCGAACCAGCCGAAACAAGACGGTCAACCTCGAGAAGTTTCTGATCTTCAACCAGCAATTTGTGACTCTGGTGCGGGCGGGACTGCCGATTCTGCAAGGCCTCGATTTGCTGGCGGACAGATTGACAGATGAGAAGCTGGGGCGGCATATACGGGCGGTAAGGGATGAAGTCAAAACGGGAACGGTGCTTTCGGATGCGTTCGCGCGACAAGGCGTGTTCCCGCCGATCTACGTGACTTCTGTTCTGGCGGGCGAGAAGAGCGGATCGCTAGTGGAAGTCCTGGAGCGCTTTATCGCCTACCAGCGGCTCTCGCTGACGCTGCGCAAGAAGCTGCTGGTGGCATTGATTTATCCGGCAGTTTTGGTGTGCCTGGTAATTGCGTTGATTGTGTTTCTGGTGACCTATGTGGTGCCGAGTTTCGCAAATCTGTACAGCAGCATGCAGGCCAAGCTTCCGGCAGCCACCCAGATTCTGATTGCGGTGGGGACAACGGCGCGGTCGTATGTGCTGGCGGGCTTCGGGGCAGTTATCGCGGCGGCTGTAGCGGCTTACTTTTGGTCGCGGCGGGAATCCTCACAGGAGACTTTGGACAAATGGAAGAGCAGCTTGCCGGCTGTCGGCGAGATCTGGACGAAGTACCAGGTGGCGCAGTTGGCGCGGGTGCTGGGAACGCTCTTGATCGGCGGTATTCCGCTGGTGCAGGCGCTCGAAACATCGGGCCGTTCGCTGGGCACGGTGCTGTTGAAAAAGGCGCTGGATAAAACGGCTGTGATGGTGCGCGAGGGGAGATCGCTTTCGAAATCGCTGCACTCGACCGGCATTGTTCCCGACCTGGCGACAGACATGATGGAAGTGGGCGAATCGACCGGGGCACTGCCGCAGATGCTGACGAGCGTAGCGGAGTTTTACGAAGAGGATGTGGCGACGCGCATGACAGCGCTGCTGTCGCTGATTGAACCGGTAATTATGATTTGCATGGGCGCGTTTGTGGCGTTCGTGCTGGTGGCGCTTTACCTGCCAATCTTTTCTTTGGCGGACACGATTCGGTAATGGCAACAGACACGATTAAGCTGAAAGATCCGGATACGGAAACTCAACAGGCGGAAGCTGTCGCGCGGCGCTACCGCTGCGATTTCGTAGATCTCAAGTCGACCAAGATCGACCACGAGCTGTTTCGCACGGTTCCGGTGGACCTGATGTTCCGGTATCATTTTGTTCCGCTGCAGAACAACAACGGAACGCTCGAGATCGCGCTGGCGGATCCGAGGCAGATCGTACTGATCGACGAGCTGGCGGTATTACTTTCAAAAAAATTAAAAGTTAAAGTTGCCACGCATTCGCAGATTTCCGACCTGCTGAAGAAGACCGAGCAATCACAGCGCGTGCTCGAAGGAGTGACGGAAGGCTTCACACTGGACGTCGTCGGAGATGAGGAGAGCGCGGACGAAAATCTATCGATCGACCGGCTGGCTTCGGATGAAGGGAACATCGCGCCGGTTATCAAGCTGGTGGATACGACGATCTTCAATGCTCTGGAGCGGCGGGCGAGCGACATACACATCGAAACCCGGGACCAGGAGATGGCGATCAAGTATCGCATCGACGGCGTTTTGCAACAGGCGATGAACCCGATCCGGAAGGAATGGTATTCGGCAGTCATTTCGCGCATCAAGGTAATGAGCGAGCTGGACATTGCCGAGCGGCGCGTTCCGCAGGACGGACGATTCCGGGTGCGCTACAAGGGGCGGCTGATCGACTTCCGTGTTTCCATCATGCCGACGATTCATGGCGAGGATGCCGTGCTTCGCGTACTGGACAAGGAATCGATGAGCGAGAAGTTCTCGAAGCTGACGCTCGATGTGGTGGGATTCGCCGAGAAGGACATCACAAAGTTCCGGCGGTTCATTAAAGAGCCGTATGGAATGGTGCTGGTGACGGGGCCAACGGGTTCAGGCAAGACAACGACGCTATACGCGGCTCTGAGCGAAATCAAGAACGACGAAGACAAGATCATCACGATTGAGGATCCGGTCGAGTACCAGATCAAGGGCATCACGCAGATTCCGGTAAACGAGAAAAAGGGACTGACGTTCGCGCGCGGGCTGCGCTCGATTTTGCGGCACGACCCGGACAAGATTCTGGTAGGAGAGATTCGCGATCAGGAGACGGCGCAGATCGCAATCAACGCCGCGCTGACGGGCCACCTGGTGTTTACGACGGTTCACGCGAATAACGTGCTGGATGTTCTGGGGCGTTTCTTGAACATGGGCGTGGAGCCTTACAACTTCGTTTCGTCGCTGAATTGCATTCTGGCGCAGCGACTGGTGCGGCTGATCTGCCCGCATTGTAAGACGCGGGTCAGGTACGACGATGACTATTTACTTGAAAGCGGACTAGAGCTCGATATCTGGCGCGAGCATGTGTTTTATGAAGGCCGCGGTTGCATGGAATGCAGCGGGACGGGATTTCGCGGCAGAACGGCGATTCACGAATTGCTGGATTTGACGGAGCAGATCCGGGAAATGATTCTGGAACGGCGGCCAGCATCGGAGATCAAGCGGGCTGCCCGGGAAGACGGCATGTTGTTTTTGCGCGACTCGGCGTTGGATCGGGTGCGCGAAGGGCTGACTACTTTGAGGGAAGCAAATAAGGTAACGTTCATTGAAAGGTAGCGTCGCCATGAGTGGCGACACTACCGGCGATGAGTCGCCGCACCACCATAAAAAGGATGCAAGTTGTCATTAAGTGAAAGTTTACAGCGCTGGATCTCGGACCCGCCGCCGGATTACTTGTTCGAGGTGACGGAGAGTTCGGTGGCGTGCGTGGCGCCGCGCGCCCCGGCAGAGCAACGCCGCGAACTGCTACCCGAGCCGGGACTGATAGCCTCACCGAGCGCGCCTAATCTGCTGAAACCTCACTTGTATAGCGAAGCGCTGCCGCGAGTGTCTGCGATCGCCAGCCCAAAACGGGCAAGCACGGCGCTGGTGATTCCGGATTATGCGGCGCGGATGGCGATCTTAGACTTCGAAGGCTTTCCAGCAAAGAGCGAAGAGCGGGCGACACTGCTGCGCTTCCGACTAAGAAAGAGCGTGCCGTTTCCGATCGATGAAGCGCAATTGGCATACGCGATACAGATGGAGCAAGCGGCGCGAGTAGAGGTGCTGGTGGTGGCGATCGCACGGCCCATTCTGACGGAATACGAGAGCATTTTTGTGGAGGCCGGTTACCGGTTGGGATTGGTGCTGCCTTCGTCCATTGCGGCGCTGCGTTTATGCGATCACGGGGAAAACGGCCTCACGCTGGTGGTAAAAGCGGCGGGGTCGACGGTATCCGTGATTCTGCTGGATAGAGGACGGGTGCGGCTGGTGCGTTCGCTCGATTTGACGGACGAGCAGGGCGAGTGGCACAGGCCCGCCGCGGAGGCGGTAATGCCATTGCTGCAACAGACTTTCGCTTACTGCGAAGACCAGATCGGCCAATCGGCGGCGCGGCTGCTACTCTGTGGCTTTGGCCCTGAGACCGACTCGCTGGGACAGCTTGCCGAGCTTGAATTCGGCATTCCGACCGCGCCGGTACGTTCGAAATTCGGGATAGCGTCGCAGGAAAACGCAGGACTTCTCGGGCTGCTGGAGCAGTACGCAGCATGATCGCTTTTCTACCCTCGGACATTAACATTGCCTCGCAGCCGTTCCGGAAAGAGCGAGCGCAAAATGCAGCACTGGCACTGGCCGGAGTGGTCCTTATGTGTTCACTGCTGCTGCTGGTGAGCCTGATTCTGCACTCACGGAGACAAGCTCGCCACTTGCGCAGAAGCATCGACTCACAACAGGCGGAGCTTACCGGCCTGCAACGAGCTCAGGCGCAATACTCGAGCGTGTTGGGGAAGCCGGGCAATGCGGACGTATTCGCGCAGAGCGTGCTGCTGAACGAATTGATCGCGCGCAGAGCAGTGAGTTGGACGCGAGTCTTCGAAGATTTGGGGACCGTGCTGCCGAGCAACATGCGGCTGCTTTCGATCCAATTGCCGCAGGTGAACGCCGAGAATGGAACCGGCCGGAATCGAGTGCGGTTGGACATGTGGGTAGGAACGGAACAGCCGGCATCTGTGATCGGCTTACTGAAGAAGCTCGAAGGCTCTCCCTTATTCGGAGATGCTTCGGTGATGACGCAGGCTCCACCTACTCAGAACGATCCTCTATATAAGTACAGATTGACGGTGGCCTATGCCCAGCAACTTTAACCTAGGCTTGGCAAATCTATCGCGGCTGCAGCGGAGTCCGCGCTTTTGGCTTCAGATAGGCGTAGGCGCATTGGCGGTTTTGAACCTGGGAGCGCTTTTTCTTTATCTTGATCCTCCCGGGGGGTCACGCGCGGAATTATCGGCGCAGAGCCAGCAGCTGAGAAGTGCAGTTACAGTGGCGCGGATAAAGGCACTGCGGCTCAAAACCATTTCCCAGCAGGTACAACTTGGCGGGCAGCAATCGGTTGACTTTGAAAGCCGCTACATTTTGCCCAAGAGACTGGCCTATGAATCGGTGCTGGCGGAAGAACAACGAATAGCGCAAGCCGCCAACCTGGTACAGCGCGATGGATCATTGACGGAAGAGCCGATTGAAGGTACGGCCGATCTGTCGCTCTTGACGCATACAGCGAACTTTGAGGGATCGTATGCGAGCTTGATGCGCTTCCTTTATGAAGTGGACCGGTCGCCGAAACTGCTGATGCTGGACACGCTGACAGCGACGCCGCAGAAGGCCGGAGAGATTACGGCGCAGGTTCGATTTCAGGCAGTGATTCGGGATGAGGAGAATGCGTTGCCTGTGCCGGCGGGAAGTCGGCCATGAACACGGCCACCAAGCAGACCAAGATATTCGGGATCGGGTTGGGCATCGATCCTAAGATCCTGGTAGGAGCGCTGATCGGCGTGGCGGCGCTACTGTTCTGGTACAACTCGCGGGGTGACGAGCAACCGGCATCGGGCGCCAACGCGCACGTTGCGGAGCCGGCAAGTGCGGCGCCCCAGGTAATCGCAAAGAGCCATGCGCAGTCGCAGAGGCGACGCGGAATGCATGACGATCGAGGCACGTTGCGGCTGCAAACGGTGGATCCGACGCACGGCGACATAGACCCTGTGCTGCGGCTCGATCTGCTTGACCGGCTTGCCAAAGTGGAAGCTCCCGCGGGCACGCGCAATCTGTTCGAGAGCGGACCGGCGCAGGCGCAAGGCATGGCGAATCTGCCTAACCGGATCGTTCCAGTGAAGGCGCCTATGCCAAGCGCGCCTGTGATCGGCGGCTACCCGGCAGCGAGCCAAATGGCGGTGAACATCCCGTTCAAATACTACGGATTCGCCAAGCCTCTGAATCCGGGGGAAGCGAACCGGGGATTTTTTCTGGAAGGCGATAATATCATCGCGGCGGCGGAAGGGCAGCTTGTTCAGCAGCGTTACCTAGTGGTCCAACTCACTCCGAACGCGGCAAAGATCGAGGACACACAAGTGAAGATGGGGCAGACCTTGCAGGTGGTGCCGGAGGCGACCGAGCAGGGCGGAACGGGCACGGCAGCGTTCAACCAACCGGCGAATCCACAGGGGCTGAACCGGCCCGGAATGATTCAGCCGGGCATAACTCAGGACGACATCAACCAGTGATGGGGAACGGTTGGAGTGCGGATGAGGGAACGGGCAAGAGACGGAACGCGCAACGCGGTTCGGCGCTGCTGATCGTGTTTGTGTTTGCGGCGATTGTCGCGATTTCCCTCTACATGGAGATGCCAGTAGCGGCGTTTGAAGCACAGCGGCAAAGAGAACAGCTACTGGTAGACCGGGGCGATGAATACGCGCATGCGGTGAAATTATTTGTGCGCAAGACGGGCCATTATCCGTCGTCGATCAAAGATCTGGAGGACACGAATCGTATGCGTTTCCTGCGGCACGAGTTCGTGGATCCGTTTACCGGTAAGAACGACTGGCGATTGCTGCATGCGGGTCCGGGGGGAGTGCTTTTGGATTCGAAGGTGAGCCCGGTCGGGAGCATGCCGGGCGTGCCTGGGCAAGCCGGGAACGGGACGAATGCAACGGCGAGCGGGTCTGGCACACCGACCAGCACGGCCGCATTTCCGAGCAGTGGCGGCTCATCGACCGGCGGGGGATTCGGGAGCAGCTCTGGTGGTCCATTCGGTGGCAGCAGTTCTAGCGGTGGATTCGGCGGCAGCAGCTTCGGCAACTCTTCGCAACCAAATAGCGCGAGCACGGCTGCTCCTCAGACCACTAACTCGACCGCGGATTCGACTCCACCAGAAGTAGTGGTGCAGCAGCCACGGCAGCGCGGGCCGGCTATTGCGGCGAATGGCAGCGCGCAAACGGGCAGCAATGCGGAGGCAAGTATTGACACGGCATCGCCGCCGCTGCCATCGGATGTGATGCCGAACGTAGGAACCGGGGCGAATGCCGGGGCTAACACATCGGCCAACCCTTCTGCGATAGGGTTGCCAACAACCGCAAACGGAGCGCAAGGTTTCGGACCAGGCAACGCGCAGAATACGGGGAATCCGAGCGCAGGGGGCACATCGAATAATCCGGCGGGCACGCAGGATTTGAAAACCAGTATGCTGGGGGCGAACGGAGCGGCTCCGCAGGGAGGCGGCTTCGGCCAGGGAAGTGGCTTCGGTCAAGGGAGCGGCTCCGGGCAAGGAGGCGCTTTCGCGTCGGCTCAGATGGGCGTAGTCCAAAGTGGGGGGCTCGCTGGGGTGGCAAGCAAAGCGGGCGGGCACAGCATCAAGACGATCAACGACCAGAGCGATTATTCGAAGTGGGAGTTCTACTACGATCCCCGCAAAGATACGGCACCGGGCGGCGTGCAAATGGGAGCGTACGCGCAAAACGGCCAGCAAGGCGGCGCGCAGGCCGGGGCCGGAGCTACTGGGCAAAGTGCAAGTGGATTCGGACAGGGGTCGGGTTCTGGGCAAGGTTCCGGGTTCGGGCAGAGTTCCGGGTTCGGACAGAGCTCGAGTGGTGGACAAAGCTCAGGATTTGGGCAGAGTTCGGGATTTGGGCAGAGTTCAGGATTTGGGCAGAGTTCGGGTAACGGGCAAAGCTCTGGATTCGGGCAGAACTCGGGATTTGGACAGAGTTCTAGTGGTGGGCAGGGTTCGGCCTCTTCGGGCTTCGGGCAGAGTTCGGGGTTTGGGCAGAGTTCTGGCGGTAGTCAGAGTTCGGGGTTTGGGCAGAGTTCTGGCGGGCAAAATAGCGGGGCGAATAATAGCGCGAATCAAGGTTCGGCGAACGGCAATCAGCAGGCGCCGCAGTGATCCCCACTTTGCGACCGTAATCTCTTCTACTCTATCGGCGGAAATACCGGGTGGCAAGGAGCGTTCGGCATTTATTAAAGTCGCTAGCAAAGCTGACGATCGCCTGTGAGTGACGGTCGATGGTGTCACTGGCGTCTTCCGAGCCAAGGACCTCTGGGATCTCGTCGAATGACTCAAAGAGTAAGAGCCACCAGCCATCGCGTATTCCTTGATCGAAATACTGGTCGAGAAGGCGCGCAATCTCCGGGTTACCGAAGGATTTGATCTGATCCAACGTGAATTGGCGGATTAGAGAGGCGTCAATTTCTTGGTCAGCTGCCCGATCGAGCATCTTGAGGTTGATGTACAGGGCGACAGGAAGCTCAGATTTCCAGGAGGTCGCTGCCCGGGTGCAGACGCGCAAAGCAATCTCCCGAAGAAGAACAGTTTTCCCGGAGCCGGGATCGCCTTCGATGAGGGCGAACTGATCGGGCGGTCGTACGAGAGCGCGGGCGATCGCCTTTACGCGCCTCGGCCCGAAAGAGAGAGGAGAACGGAGGCGTTTCCAGATGCTCAGGCCGGCGCGATTGCCGACGTAATAGTCCGCCTCGAGGTCGATAAAGCGGGCCGGATCCCAGTACTCCTTTTCGTTTTGGCGTGCGATGCGACGGAGAATGTGCTCGGCGAATTGACGGCGGAGGCGGGTGCGCTCACGTTCTTCGGGACTCGCTCGAAAGCGCCGAAACAATTCAATGAAAGCTTTAAAGGGCTCGTTGAGATTCTTCCACAGGAAACCAATTATGGCCGCAATAATAAGGATGAATAGCGGGGGCTGGAGGGCTAGCGTATACCATCAGCGGCGGTGCGACTCCGAAAAGGGCCTATAGAATGATGGATTCGAGAGCAATTCCCACAACGTCTTCATTACGTCCATTCTTGGCTCCGTACTACGTAGTAATTGAGAATACCGCAGAAGGGAGAGGGAACTTCGGTCAAACCGAAAAGCGCCTAAATGAAGCGCGCCACGCGACCCAGGCAAACTGAATCTCAGAAGTGGGCCAGAGTCTTGATTTCTGGCGCGAGCGACTGATGAATACGTTGGGGCGCATAGGGCTATGGTTAGGCTCTTTACTCTTCTCCGTAACTCTCTTCAGCCTGCTCTTGACCCAGGGCCGGGCGGTCCCACTCATTTTTCGCATCTCTATGGTGTTTGCGCTTCCGGCCTGGTGCCTCTATTTGCCCTTCGTAATTGCACTTGAGGATGCAGAGGAGGGGCGAATCTGGACGCTCCTATTCAGTGGGATTCTAATCGGGCCTGCATCACTCGTCCTCTGGGGTCTCATACTTCAACTGAGAGGCGGAGACCCGGTTGCGATTTGGCAGGGCGACCCACTCATAGGCGGCACTAGCTTCGTCATGATCTGCGCATTGATTGTGGGATCTCTGACGACCTGCGTTTACGTGATCGCCTTGAAAGTTCTTCGTCGCTGGTCGAACCGCCTAGGGCGATTGACTTGGACGTGAAGTCGTCCATGCCTAGGCCCCGCACTCGGGATTCGGCAGAGCTATGTCGGCCAAACACCTGGCCGACATAAAGCAAATCAGAATTTTACGAACAGCAATCAGCAGAGTAGGCCAGAGTAAAGTTCACCGCAGTAGAGCGGGGGTGCACGCTGGGCGAAGGGGATAGGATTGCCAATCAATGCTATTGGGCCAGACGCGGCTGGCTAGCCTGGCGTTCCACTTCCAAACAGCACGTCTTGCCGCAGTGAAGTTGCCCAGCAGCGGCTTAGGGTCTCACCTGTCAGCGCCGGTGCAAAAATCCCCATAGTGCCGGTTGAAAAATCCCCAGCCTCACGAGCAGGTGGTGTAACCCCGACTCTGGACAACAGAGGGAGGGCGGACATCTGTTCAGGAGAAAAGACGCGGAAGAGATCAACGAGCTCAAGCGAGACGGATTGAGCATTCAAGCGATTAGCCAGCTAACCGGTTTCGATCGGAAAACGATTCGGAAGTACTTGCTCAAACCGGCGGCCACACCGGTGTATGGCCCACGGCCGTCAGCTGCGAGCAAGCTGGAGCCCTTTCAGCAGTATCCGAATGAGCGTTTGCGGGCAGGAGTTTGGAACGCGCGAGTGCTATTGCGTGAACTGCGCGAGCGGAACCACACGGGCGTATACACGATCCTGACCGACTGGCTCAGGCCGCAACGCCAGGCGGCAAGCAGCGTAGCAGTGCGGAGGTTCGAAACACCGCCGGGCAAACAGGCACAAGTGGATTAGGGCCACCTGGGATCGATTGCGGATGCGGGCAAGGAGCGCGCGCTGTGGGGCTTCACCATGACTCTGGGCTACAGCCGGGTCATGATGGCCGAAGCCGCCACCGACCAGAAACTCGGGACTCTATTGCGCATGCATGAGCAGGGTTTTCAGCAATGGGGAGGAGTTCCGGAAGAGATTCTCTATGACCGGATGAAGACCGTCTGGACGGGTACCGACGAACGTGGCGAGATCGTGTGGAACGCGGTGTTCTTCGATTTCGCTCGCTACTGGGGATTCCCGCCGCGGCTGTGCCGGCCCTATCGTGCCCAGACCAAGGACAAGGTGGAGTCCGGCGTGAAGTATGTGCGGCGAAATTTCCTATGCGGCTTACTGGGCCGGGAACCGAGCAGCCTGGCCGATCTGAACGCGGAGTTGCGCCGCTGGGAAGCGGAGGTGGCCAACCGGCGCATTCACGGCGCCACAGGCCAACAGGTGCTGCTCCGCTGGGATGAGGACCAGTTCCGTTTGCAACCGGTCAAAGGACTACGTCCGTATCCGTACGCCGACGATGAGCAGCGCAAAGTGGCGCGCGATACTTATGTTTCCTGGCAGGGCAGCCGCTATTCGGTTCCGTGGCGGTATGCGGGGAAAGAAGTCTGGGTGCGCAAGCAGGGCCGCGATGTGGAAGTGCGTTGCGGCGCGGAGTTGATTGCCCGGCATATGCCTGCGATGAGACGCCACCAGATCGTCACGCGAGGAGAGCATCATCAAGGCATTCCGCTCGGCAACAAGCCAACCGGCAAGACGCTGATTCACATCCAGCAGGGTGCGCCGCTGGTCGAGCAACAGTCTCTCGATGCTTACGAAAGCCTGGGACTGGGAGGCGCGCAATGACACTGGACCGCTTGCGAACGGCGCTGGAAACACTGAACATCACCGCCATTGACGCACGGCTGGAAACACTTCGGGAGGAAGCTTCGAAAAAGGAACCGGCCTACGCCGACTTTCTGCTTGAAGTCGTCAGCACCGAGGCCGATGCGCGGCGGCAACGGTACGTCAAAGCCCGGCTGCAACTTGCTCATCTACCGTTCGTGAAGACGTTCGATCAGTTCGACTTCGCTTTTCAGCCTTCGATTGACGAACGGCAGATTTGCGAACTCCGCACCCTGCGATTCGTGCATGAGGCTTCCAATGTGATCCTGCTCGGCCCACCCGGCGTGGGCAAGACTCACTTGGCGGTGGCTTTGGCCGAGACCGCGATTCTCGCCGGGCAGGCCGCTTACTTCATGACCGCTCACGACCTGGTTGCGGATCTGGGCCGTGCTTATCGCGAAGGACGGCTCGAGCGCCGCTTGCGCGTCTATTTGGCTCCGAAGATTCTCATCATCGACGAAATGGGGTATTTGCCGCTGAACGACCTGGGCGCAACGATCTTCTTTCAACTGGTCAGCGCCCGTTATGAACCCGGCAGCATCGTTCTGACTTCCAACAAAAGCTACGGCGAGTGGGGATCGATCTTCGGCGACCCGATTATCGCGACGGCAATCCTCGATCGCTTGCTTCATCATTCGACCACTGTCAACACTCGCGGCGAGAGCTACCGATTGAAAGAGCGCCGCAAGGCCGGACTGCTTCCTTCACCGGAACCCCATCAGCCTGAGAGCCTGCTGCCGCCCCGAACAGTCGCGGTAAGCGCAACCAGTGAGTTTTTTGAGGCATGGGCAAATCTTTCAATCCGATCTTGGTTTTTGAGACTCTAAGCGGCGCCGCCCAGAGTTCCATCGTCTTGATGAGTTTGCAACCGGCTATTCCTCGGCGGGTTGCACTCCTGCATTGCCCGCCTCCGCTTCACCGGCTGGTTTCCATCTTCTATCCACCAGCTGAAACTGTAAACCACCATTTGCCTCGGGGCTGGGGATTTTTCAACCGGCATAATGGGGAATTTTCAACCGGAGTTGACACACTTGTTAAAACAAGCAGCACTGATCTCGATTAGGCTAAATCTGCAGTCCTGAACAGTCTAATGCCCGCCGATGCACAACGAGGATACCGAGATGCAAATGGAGGATTTCATTCAGTGGTATTGCTGAGAACCCCCGCCCGCCTTTGAAGAACACGGTCGTACCGCGCTACCAGCATTGATTTGTGGAAAATCGCTAACGGACTCCAGGCACTATCAATCTGAGCCTCGGCTTAACGCGAGCCCGATTTCAAGGCATCAGTTTTCAACTGGAGAATTACCTGAACCAGAGCCAGCGGATGTGTTAAGGATATCAACCGATGGCCTTCGGGTCTGGAATTGCCGTTCTTATCGGGGCTGTATTGAATCCTCCACTGACTCCGGCCATGGGAGCTTCGGAAGCGTTTGGAGATTGTTTCTCAGTCGTGGATCGCGCCTGAAGCACCTCAATCGATCTCGTCAAGACGACACTTTTCTTATTGCGCGAACTAGCCCAAAAGCAAGCGTGCCTACAAAGATGAGGCTCGGCACTGACGGTTCCGGTGTTGCCGAACTAGCTGGGCCGACCTCGAAAGCAAATAATCCGTTGTCGCCGAACAACCTCGACGTCGGGATCAAGTTTCTGGCAAACGCAGTATTTGTCATGGGGTCAATGAGTGGCTGTGAGAACGCGGAGAAATCACCGGATCTTTGAGCTACTGTTGGAACAAATACATTCGAGAAAAATATTCCCGGCGCAAGTCCAACACTGCCCGTGAAGACCTCGTTTGGTGAACTCGGGAAAGGAAGGGAGATTAGAGCTGGCAGTAAGGCCACATTGGTATATCCAAGGACGAGCATATTCCCATTCGAATCCTTGGCCGTCTCATTCGCTATCGCATTAAACGGGATAAGATTGGGGGGAAAAGGTATCGACGCGGCCCGTGATAGGCCGGCTGACGAACAGAAAGCAAGTAATAGCAATAATCGTTTCATGGTGGCCAAGATGTTATCACATGAGACTCTATCGTCTCCGACGCAAGCAGCCTAGCGATCATGGTCTCGATCTCGAACGCCAATATGTGAATGGTGGAAAATTGTGGACGAGCAACCCGTTATTCATAACAGCCTCCAGCATGGATAATCCACTTGGATGCGTAGCCGGCATGTCGGAAAACTGCCCTATGTGCTGGGATCGGAAAGCGAGATACCGGAAATAAGCTGAATAAAACGGAATGCCAAGTTCCGCGGGACAAGTAATAACGAGAAACAGAGCTCGGCCGACCTCATGTGCGCAACCTCAGCGAGCATGCCGTGAAGCGTGCCGGTCTTCGCCTTGTGCAAGGGAACCGTGAGCGAATGAGCCGGAGGTCCTACATGCCGCCGCCTGACGTGACTGCCCCTTTGCTGACGTGACTGCCCCTTTGACAGATAACTTCATAGCCGAAGTGCTCCGGTGCGTGAATCAGGCGACCTGCGGATATGCCGCGAGGCAACTTCATGCGGCTTCGACGGGGATCAACTCGTCCCGGACTTATTGCCGTTGCACGAGCCGAGGACGGGCCGGATCGTCTTCGAAGCGCAGCGATGTTGCTTCGAGAACATTGGCCCGGGAGTTCTTCCCAAGTTCCGCTTCCGTAAAGATCGCCTGGCCAAGCGCAAGTGCGCAGTAGCCGCCTTCCTCCGCGTCACGAATCTCGAAAATTAGCTCCCTTTCCGTAGAACACCCGAGACAGCCGGAAAATCACATCCCGGTTGGTCCCCCAATTGAGGGCAGATTTTAGGCCAGAAAAACCTTCCGTCCGAACACTTCGAAAAAAAAAGGACAGTCCGTGGGCGCACTCGGCCCAGTGAAGCCGCGCCGCGAATCCGTAATTCCGCGATGCTTCAGCAATATCACGCTTCTCCTCGGACCGAGATATTTGTTCCAAGATTCGTGAAGGTGACAGTCGCTACGGGTATGGCGGAGACGCTGCTATCCAGAATGGTTCCTACGATCGTGCCGAGAGTCGAGTGAGTGAGCAGGCGAGGAGTGACGGATAGCGCGAATCAAGTAATTGCCAGCGGAAGAGCGAGAGAAGCAAATTTAATGCGCATCATAGCGCCCCTTTTGTCTAAGTTATACATGATTTTTATGGAAAGGGCGCCGGGCTGTTGAGCTTGAGCTCTTAAGCCAGAGCCTCTGCCAGCTCTGCTTTACCTCAATTTGTAAACGACGCCACCTTCAAGTGAGATTGAATCGGCTGTTGTTTCCTCTTGACCTATTCGCCATGCACATGTATAAGTAACTTAGGCGTGCGCATTGCTAGTTATTTAGGCGTCACTTCATGAGTCGCCCTTCTGACTTGATTCAAGGCACGCTCGACCTGCTCATACTGAAGACAATCTCGATAGAGCCGAAGCATGGCTGGGCCATTGCGAAGCGGATTCAGCAAGTTAGTGAGGACGCTCTGCAAGTCACGCAAGGTGCTCTCTATCCGGCGCTCCACCGTTTAGAGCAGCAAGGCTGGATTTCAGCCAAGTGGCGTACGACTGAGACCGGTCGAGAGGCAAAATTCTACCAACTGACGCGAGCCGGTGTAACGCAACTCGAGAAGGAGATGAAGCAATGGGAACGGCTGTCGAATGCGATTGGGCTAGTTATCAGGATGGTGTAAGGACGGAGATGTGAGGAAGAAGCGGTGGCCTAACGTTCTGCGATTGCGACTTCGTTCCCTGTTCCGGAGGAGCCAGGTCGAGCGAGAGTTGCAAAAGGAACTGAGCTTTCACGTTGAGCAGGAAACTGAGGAAGCTCGCGCACATGGACTCTCGCCCGAAGAGGCCCACAGGGCAGCGCTGAAGAGGATGGGCGGAATTATGCAGATTCGGGAGGAGTGTCGGGACATGCGGGGAACAAACTTGCTTGAAAGCCTGGGCCAGGACTTGCGCTACGCAGGGCGCGGGCTGATCAAGAGCCCTGGTTTCACCCTGGTGATGATTTCAACTTTGGCGCTCAGCATCGGAGCGACGACCGCGATCCTGAGTATTCTGGAGGGCGTTCTATTGCGACCATTACCCTTTCGGGATCCGGGACGTTTAGTCCGGATATTTACAAGTTCGCCTGGTTGGCCGAAATTCCCCATAAATCCGAACGACTTCAGAGATTTCCGTTCACGTCTGCACTCGTTCGAGTCACTCGCCGCCTATACTCACACAGATTTGCAAATGTCCGGCTCAAACGAGGCCGTGCGGCTCTCCGGTTTTTCCGTTACAGCCGGATTTTTTCATGTATTGGGGTTGAGGCCGGCGATGGGACGCGAATTCGACAGGAGTGATGAACTACCCGCAAAAGGATTCGTGGCTATCGTGAGCGACAGGATCTGGCGCACACAGCTGGGCGGCCGCCGCGATGTGCTGGGGCAGAATATTCTCCTCAACCAGGTTTCGTACAGGATTGTGGGCGTGATGCCTCGTGGCGTGCAGCACCCTGGCAATATGTACCATGCGGTGTCTTACGGCGACACGGTTGATATTTGGGTCCCGTTCATGTTTGAGAGCCCGAACAATCGCGGATCGCACTTCATGGACGGGATAGCGCGTTTGCGGCCCGGTGTCACGCTCGCACAAGCACAAGGTGAAATGAACGCCGCGATGCACCAACTTGCACGGGAGCACCCGGACAATGCGACTGGATGGAGCGTTGTAGTGATACCGCTCCAGAAGGAAATTGTAGGTCGCAGCGAGCAGATGTTGTTCGTGCTTCTTGGCGCGGTGGCGTTGGTGCTCTTACTCGCGTGTGTAAATGCCGCAAACCTGCTACTGGCGAGGGCGACGTCCCGGCAGCGTGAAATTGCCGTAAGGGCCGCGGTAGGAGCGGACCGGCGGCGATTGATACGGCAGATGCTAACGGAGAGCGTACTACTGGCCTCGGTGGGCGCCGCGCTCGGAGCAGTTCTTGCCGTAGCAGGAGTGAAAGCGTTGATCGCAGTGCTACCGGCGGATTTCCCGCGGCCCGGCGATATTCATGTCGATGTGCCAGTATTTCTGTTCACGATCTTCCTGGCGATCGGGACCGGCATCGTTTTCGGCATCGTTCCTGCATGGAACGGGTCGCGCGCAGATTTGCGCCAGTCGCTACATGAGAGCGGGCGAAGCACAACCGGTACCCAGCAGACCTTACGGTTACGTAATGGGCTGGTGGTCAGTGAAGTGACTCTGGCGTGTGCACTACTAATCGGGGCCGGACTAATGCTCCGAAGTTTTGTAAATCTCTTGCGGACGGATCCCGGTTTTCGTCCAGAACGGGTGTTGACGGCCAGCCTGTCTCTGCCCAGGATCGGATACAAAGATTCCAAAGCCACCGCGCTCTTCAGCGAACGTCTGCTGGTGAAGATCCGCAGCACGCCGGGATTCAGCGTGGCGGGCATGGGATCTGACCTACCTTGGACCGGCTGGGACGATAACGCGGGAGGATTTCACATTCAGGGGGAAGCGCCTCCTCCGCACGTCGACTTTACGGCTCGATATCACACGGCAACGTCCGGCTATTTCGGAGCTCTCGGAATTCCGGTGATTCGCGGCCGGGCCTTTGACGACCACGATAAGGCCGATAGCAGGCAGATCTTGATCATCAATCAAGCAATGGCGCGATATTGGCAGCACGGGGACGCACTCGGCGGGAGAGTTACATTCGAAGACCATCCGAAAGAGAAGGATTGGATGACAGTTGTCGGGATAGTCGGTGACGTCAAAGATACGCCCACCAACGCCGGCGCGAAGCCTGCGTTCTGGTGGCCATTGCCGCAAGCGCCGTTTGCATTTGGGGATTTCTCGGTGGTGATTCGCTCTAATTTGGATCCGAAACTGGGCGCTGACCGGTTGCGCGGCGCGGTGCGCGAGCTCGACAGCACTCTGGCAGTTGCCGATGTACGCACCATGGATCGTGTGGCCGACGGATCGTACTCGACATCACGATTTGCATTCTTCATAGTGGCACTATTTGCCGCACTAGCGCTTGTTTTAGCAGGGATTGGAACATACGGCGTGATTGCCTACTCGGTAAATCAGCGGATTCACGAGTTTGGAGTGCGGATGGCTCTTGGGGCGAGGCCGAGGGATCTTGTGCGTAGGGTGCTGGCCAATGGAATGAAACTGGCAGTTTGGGGCACGGTGCTTGGTGTTGTGCTGGGGCTTGCACTCTCACGGCTGCTTGGCAGCTTATTGTACGGTGTGAGCGCGACGGATCCTATCGCAATTGGCGCGACGGGTCTGATTGCTCTCGGCGTCGCCGGACTTGCGTGCTGCGTGCCAGCGATGCGAGCCACTCGAGTAGATCCGATGGCGGCGCTTCGCGCGGACTAGCGCGCCGCCAGTTAACATTTGGGGGATGTGTTCAAAAGGCGTAGCGATCTGGCTGACAGGTCTCAGTTCCGCGGGCAAGACTACCATCGCACGCGCACTTTACGATGAGGTTCGCGCCCGCAGACTTCGGGTTGAGCTTTTAGATGGAGATGAGATTCGGCACAACCTGTGCAAAGATCTCGGATTCAGCAAAGAGGACCGCGACGAGAACATCCGGCGTATCGCTTATGTGGCCGGCTTACTCACGAGAAACGGCGTGATCGTGCTGGTTTCCGCCATCTCGCCCTATCGAGAGGCGCGGCAGAAGGCTCGAGAGAAAATCGGGAATTTTGTTGAAATCTACGTCAATGCGCCGCTGGACGTTTGTGAAAGCCGCGATGTGAAGGGGCTTTATAAGAGGGCGCGCGCCGGCGAGTTGCATCGCATGACGGGTATTGACGATCCCTATGAGCCGCCCATAAATCCTGCCATCGAATGCCGCACGGATCGCGAATCGCTGGCCGAATCCGTCCGAAAGGTCATGGAAGGCATTCAACCCTGGCTTGAATGAAGCCCCCAAATCAGCGCATGCAGCACGATCTCATCTTCGGTGCGGATCAGCCCAAACAGAGAAGAGGGCCGGGGGAGGTTGAGCTCGCTTAAGCGCAGTGTGGCATCGGCGTCGATCTGCAAACGTCCGTTCTTCTCCGCGCCGAATCCGATGTTCGCTTTGAAACTCCGATCGATGCCGCGGAAATGCAAGAGACCGGCGAGGACGAAACCTCTTAGGGGTTTGGCTGTAAAGCACTGGGATTCGATGTGAAGGGCCGGGTGGTCCTGCGGACGTAACACTTGAGTGAGAGCGAAACGTGTGAGTTGTTCCCGGGTACGTTTCTTGACTTGAGCCCCACGGACGGAAATGCTATCTGCTTCAATGCTGAGCGTCAGGCGAGAGTTGTGTGGCTGATCCGGATCGTACGCCAGCTCTCCAACGTACTGCTCAAACACGAATAAGTGTTTCCGTTTTTGCAGGCCGCTTCTGCTGATTTCAACGGCAAGAGTGGAGTCAGGAGAAGGTGATATGGTGTAGACGTGCGTGGGCATCGGGAGCTCTGAATCCCATAGAGACGCACGCATGGTCTGAAAGGTTCAATCGGGCTGATGAGACTGGAGTTCCTGGACTTAGGAAATCTGCTTCTCGGGGTGGCACTGCTTTTCGGCACGCTGATTATCGTGTTCGAATCGATTGAGCGAAGGCGTGAGAGCAGGCGTGAACGCACATTGCTCGATGCCATCGACGCGGAGTATAGGGCGTATTACCGAATGGGCCGGTTATAGGCCGTCGCTTACGCGGTTACGCTTCTGCCAAAAATAGGAACTAGAGCTCCACGCGGGCTAAAAGCCCGCCCTCCATGGAACCTTCGAACCTTAAGTAAATGAAATACGCTTACGGTTACAGCTCGGTTTCAGCCTAAGACTGCAAGACTATTGCTGCTGTTGTTGCTGAGCATGAATGAGCTCGGCTTCCTGGTCTTTCGCGAGGAAGCGGGACCACTCGTGATCGGAGGCGAACTCTTGATCGGGCGGCAATACGGCTTCGGAGGGGGTCACTCTGACGCGAACTTGCAATTCGGTTTCCGCGCGGCCTTTCATAGTGCCTAGCGTAGGCGGCACGTCGGCATAATCCCGCCCAATGGCCGTGCGAATGTGCCGTTCGCCTACGATCAGGCGATTGGTTGGATCAAAACCGATCCATCCGAGGCCGGGCAGGAGAGCCTCCACCCAGGCGTGAGTCGCGCCTTCCGCCGAGCGGTCTTCATGCAGCGAGTCATGATGCAAGTAACCGCTGACATAGCGGCAAGGAATGCGCAGATTGCGCAATAACGCGATCATGATATGAGCGAAATCCTGGCAAACGCCCTGACGCGAGCGCAGGGCATCCTCGATCGGCGAATCGACTGAGGTGCTCTGCTTTACGTACGAGAAGGTCTCATAGAGCTCTTCATTCAGGTTGCGCAGCAATGCAAGCGGATCATCGCGGCGCTTATCGACGCCCAGCTCACGCGCAAAAGACTCCAGCTCCTCCGAGCTCCTGGCGAAATGGCTCGGCATGAGCATATCCCAATAGTCTTCGTGTTCGATCAATTGATCGAGCTCGCTCCAGGAATCAGGGCCTAAAGACGGCGGCAGATCCAATGGAGCATCCACGTCGACGAGCGCGTCGGCGATGATAGTCAACTGATTGTGCTGCTCCGGAATATCGAAGTGGTGCACCATGTTACCGATGTGGTCGGTAGTCGAAAAAATCCGGACGCGCGGACTGACGGAAAGTTGAAAGGTAAAGCAGCGCTGCGTATTTTCACTTCTGGGATGCATGCGCACTTCCATGTAGCTCTGCCAAACGGGGCGGCTATAGCGGTAACGCGTGAAATGGCGAATGGCGTAAAACATCAGGCCTCGAACGCAGACTCCACAGGATAATCGATGTAGACGGCATGCAGAGCCGCATGCAAACTTTGGCACTGCTCGGTGATGCTTCGGAGAAAGCGTTGAAAGTCTTTCGACATGATGTCGTCGATCTGCGCATAGGCCAATGAAGAGCGCAGCCGGCCGATGATTTTCTCGATCTGCGCTCCCTTGCGGGTGGAAGAGGCGCGGGCAATCGACTCGAGCGCCGTCTGCATCTGGTCGGCGGAGTAGCGGACAGTGTAAGGAAACTCCGGATTAAGCAGCAGAAACTCGGCGACGCGCTCGGGCTTGAGATCGGCGGTATAGACCTTGCAATAGGCTTCGAAAGCGGAACAACTCGCGAGCAGTCCCACCCAATCCAGATCGTCCGCCCCGCTCGATGCGCAGAACACGGCGTCAAGCAGAACGGGCAATGCGCCCGCGCGCTCCATGTAGCGGCCCAACCTGATAAATTGCCAAGCTTCGCCGTGGTTCATGGTGGCGTGCGTCACGCCGTGGAAGTTGTAAGAGCCCTCGCGAATCACGGTCATAAAGCGCTGCGGTTCCGCATGAAATTGCATGCTGGACCTGGATTGCGTCACTTCGTGATAGAGCTGGTTTAGCCGCTCCCACATTTCCGAGCTGATCTGCTCGCGGACCTGGCTGGCGTTCTCGCGGGCACTCGAGATGCACGAGACAATCGACGAGCGGTTCTGACTATCGGAAATCAATTTGATGGTCGCGGTAAGCGGATCGATTTCGGACGCCGCCGACCCTAGCCCGAGCGTCGCGGTAATTCTTTGCCAGCGCTGCTCGGTGGAAACCTTGGAAGGATTGAGCATCAAATTGTAATTGGCATCCAGCACTCGCGCGCTGTGGTCCGCACGCTCGAAGTAGCGGCTCATCCAATACAAACTGTCAGCTACTCGCGAGAGCACCGGTTCTCCTTGAGGGCGCGCATCGAGCGATGTTCAGTTCTGCAGAACCCATGTATCCTTCGAGCCGCCGCCCTGTGACGAATTCACGACCAGCGAACCTTGCCTGAGCGCTACGCGCGTCAATCCGCCTGGCACTATCGTGATTTTGTCGCCGAAGAGCACGTACGGGCGCAGGTCGACGTGCCGGGGCTCGACCCGGCTCTCATCAATGAAGCAGGGCGCGGTTGAAAGCGCCAGAGTGGGTTGAGCGATATAGTTTCGAGGATCTTGCAAGATGCGCAAGCGGAACTCTTGGCGTTCCTCGGCCGTACTGTGCGGTCCGATAAGCATCCCATATCCACCAGATTCGCCAACAGCCTTCACAACGTACTCTTGAAGATTGCCGCAGACGTGTTCACGCGCCAAGTTTTCCGTCATCAGCAAAGTCTCCACATTGTTTAGAACGGGATCTTCGCCGAGATAGTACTTAATAATCTTCGGCACATAGGCATAGATAGCCTTGTCGTCCGCTACACCAGTGCCGAGCGCATTTGCCAGCACTACGTTGCCGGCGCGATAAGCGTTGAAAATGCCGGCCGCACCAAGCGAAGAATCGGGACGGAATGCGAGCGGGTCAAGAAAATCATCGTCCACGCGCCGGTAAATCACATCGACGCGCTGCAGACCCGAAGTCGTTCGCATGTACACGAAGTTGTCGTGCACCACCAGGTCGCGACCCTCGACCATCTCGATCCCCATTTGCCGAGCCAGGTAAGTGTGCTCGAAATAAGCGGAATTGTAGACACCGGGCGTTAGCAGCACAATTGTTGGATTCGGCCGTCCCTCGGGCGCCATCGAGCGCAAGGTTGCGAGCAGGGCTTGGCTGTAGTGCTCAATGGGCTTTACGCCGTACTTACGAAAGAGGATCGGAAAGATCTGCTTCATTACCTTGCGGCTGGTCAGCATATAGGACACGCCGCTCGGAACGCGCAGATTATCCTCGAGCACAACAAACTCCCCGTTGGGCAAGCGAATAAGATCCGTTCCACAAACGCTCACGTAGACGTCGCGCGGCACCTTTACCCCACGCATCTGGCGGCGGAAGTGCTTGCAGGTATAAATCACTTCGCCTGGGATTACACCGTCCTTCAGGATCTTTCTATCGTGATAGATGTCCTTCAGGAAGAGGTTGAGAGCGGTGATGCGCTGGGTGAGCCCGCGCTCGATCGTCTCCCATTCCGCGCAAGGAATGATGCGGGGCAAGAGGTCATGGGGAAAAATGCGCTCTGTCCCCTCTTTGCGGCCGTAAACGGTAAACGTGATGCCTTGATTGAAGAATGAAACGTCTGCTTCCTGTTTGAAGCGGCGCAGTTCGTGCGCAGGCAAGCTGAGCAGCCTGGAAAACAGAGCGCGGTAGTGCGAGCGTGGACGCCCGTTCGCCCGGAACATCTCGTCGTATGCGGCGCTGAACTGGTATTCGGAAAACGGCTCAGGTATTGCGCGTTGGGCGATGGATGAAGGCGTTGCCATATTTCACGAGAGATCGCGAATCCGGAAACTCTTCAGACTGGGAATGGGCCCGGGTGTTGAATAAATCGAGTATAGCGTTAGCACCGCTGAACAGCGCTTCATCCTCTCACTAAGTTAAAACCTGATTAAGGAGTTGACTTACTGCGCGGTTTGACTCAATGAAGGCGTTCCGGTGATCCATTGCGCCGGCCAAATCGGAATGAGAGAACGCGATTCTGCCGAAAGGACCGTTGCGAAGCGCATCGCGCGGAGCTGGTTTACCTTCCAGCCCGAAGAAAAACCCCGGCTGCGGATTGATAAAAGCATGTCCGAAGCGATTCAACACAATACCGGCGATATCGCGTTTAGCATCGAACCCGGCAGGCCCGAACATCTCAGTCATTTGCTCACGGATGCGCTGTTCGTAAACGTCGTAGGGCGTTGCAAGAAGCTCGGTACGTCCCAAATGAGTCTGTTGTGCGGGAGGCAGGCCTGGCTTGCTGAAATCGACGAAGAAAGTCAGCACTGCTGGGAGATCCGGGCCGACGCTTGGTGAGTCTGTGCCGAACTTGGCGACTTTGCGAACTTCGGTGAAGCGCCCGAAGCCTTCGAACCAGTTGCCGCCGGAGATGCCGAGATTCGAGAGAAATTTCCAGTTGCGAAGCGCCACGTTCGCGACCATGTAAGGCGCGTAAGAGAAAGACGAGTAAGCCGCTTGCCGATCGGCCGTAAGATCGCGGACGACGTGCTTCGTCATCCAACCGCCTCCAGCCATCACGACGGTTCTAGCTTTGAGCCGGTAGAGCTTGCCTTCGCGTGTATAAGTAACCCAGACGTACTCAGATTTAGCGGGATCACCCGCATGTTCGACTCGCACCGCAGTTGACTGCAGCCGGATGCGAATTTGCTGGCCAGGCCGGTCCAGCGCTGAAAAGTTGATGCGATTCTTCCAGGTCGTTTCCATACCGCGCGGACCGTCAATCGCCTCCGGAATGAGCGTTTTAACCATCAAGCGGTTCAGGCCGCTGTTGCCGCCCGGGAACATTTGAATCCCGGTCTCCATGGAGTCGTCTACAGTTGGAACGGTCCTTGACCATTCGTACTCGAGGAAAGCGGACAGCGCGTCGGGACCCAAGCCAAAACCGGCGGCCGTGTCCGAAAGGGTAAACAGCCGGATCGTTTCTCGACTGATTCCGAAGAGACGCACCCAGTAGTCTTCGAGGGTCATGCCGTCGAGCTGACGCGAAACCGCATCCCCGGGATATTCATAGATCAGCGCAGCGCTGGCATGCTGACCGTTGTGCCAAGCGAGAGATTCTTTGCGGACTTGCTCGGAGAACGGCGTCCTCGCAAGGCTATCCCGCCATGGGTCTTTCACCCAGATGCCGGGGTTTTGGCCGTATTTCGCCCCGAAATAGAAGCCGTAAGTGCTCCTGGCGGGATAACCCGCCACGCGGTAAGGACTGCGAGGGAGAGACATGTCCGCCGGAGGGCCTTGCCAAGACTGATAGTCCTTGAAGGCATTCCAATCAAGCCCGATAGAGTCGTAAACACTCTTCAGAAAACTGTTTGGATACGGCGGCTGGAAGTGAACCGAAGCCTGAGGAGCATACAAGCGATGGCCGTCCACTACGAACTCGTTACGTTTGGCAACTCCGCCGAAAACGCGTGAGTTGTCGAGGACCAGGCAGGAGCGATTCCCTGTTGTCCTCTGTTTGAAAAACAGGCTCGCCGATAATCCAGAGAAGCCAGCGCCTACTACGACGCAATCGAAAATTTCATTGGTGTCAGTAACGTCGGTGGGAGCTTTGTCGTATAGACCATCGCGGACCGCGTGCGCGCTCTGGACGACCTCTTCCGAATTGCCCGCTGTGCCCTTGTAATCTCCCTCACCCGTGTATCCGGTCCAGCCTTCCACCTGGGCGATGACCTGCTGCGGAGCGAGACCGGCGAGGAGAGCCGCACCGGAGGCCAGCAAAGCTCCGTCCAAGAAGTCCCGGCGCGAGATATCGTCATGCATGCCAAGGATTTTGTCCAGGTGAGGACACCGCTGAGCCATTTTCCCCTCCGCCGCCGGATCGCTTACATAGGCGCCGACAAACTCGCCCTATCAAATGGGAATGTGCGGAGGCGGTTTTTCGAATTCGATTTCTGGCAGTTGCTCCACCGCTCGCCTCAGAGATTGCTCCCAGGAAGAGTGGATGGTAAGGAGGTCTTGGTCAGAGGCGGCGAAGCGGCGATATTTCTCCAGCGTGAAACTGTCTTTCCGGTAAAGAACGATTTCGATTGGCGGACCTACCGTCACGTTGGAGCGGATCGCGGCGTCGAACGACAGTAGTGCGTATTTGGCGGCTACCTCGAGCGAAGTGGCTGCTTCGATTCCGCGGTCGAGGATTGGCCGCCCATATTTGCACTCACCAAGCTGCAAATAAGGGGAGTCTCGCGTGGCACGCAGCGGATTCCCTTGGGGATAAATCAAATAAAGGTTCGGCGGTTCGCCTTTGACCTGTCCCCCCAACAGTAGATGGACGTTGAAACTGAACTGATCGCGTTCGAGCGCCGCGCGATCGATATCCGAAACGCGGCGAACACAGTCACCGACAATCCGCGCTGCATGGTACAGCGACTCCGCTTTCGCCAAGCCCTGGCCGTGGTCGAAATCGGTGCGCAGAATTGTCGTCACGGATTGACTGATGGATAAACTTCCGCTCGACAGGAGCACCAGGACCCGCTCTCCTGGCTGCACCAGGTAGTGCATCTTTCTGCATACATTCACCTGGTCGTAGCCCGCATTTGTGCGGGAATCCGACGCCATTACCAGTCCGTCCTCTGTCACGATGCCCAGACAATAAGTCATGTGCCTCCCCAAGATTTATGTTCGACTTTCCATTGTGGCAAGTCGCGGTTTTAGCACTGCCAGTTCCCATTTGGTTACACTGTCGAAATACGCTGATGGACTGCCAAACAGCCCGGCTGCCGTGTACGCAGATCAGCAGTAGAATCCTGGAGAAATATAAGTATGCTGATCCGTCTTGGGTATGACATCCGGTTCGATATTCCATGCCCGGTTCCGATTGTTGCGCTGCTGAACGTGCATCCGTCGCGCATAGCGGATCTCCGCGAGCCGGACGAATTGCGCATAAAGCCGGACGTAAAGATCGACAAATACACGGACAGCTTCGGAAATCATTGCTGCCGTTTCCTGGCCCCAGCGGGTACGCTTCAACTCGACAATTCAACGCTGATCGAAGACGCGGGCCAGCCGGACGCGCAGAACTTTTCGGCGCGTGAAGTGCCGGTCGAAGAGTTACCACCCGAGACCTTGCGCTTTTTACTGGCCAGCCGTTATTGCGAGGTAGATCTGCTCTCTAATACAGCAGTCGAACTCTTCGGGCATCTTCCGATGGGCTACGGCCGGGTACAGGCTATCTGTGACTGGGTGTACCAAAAAGTCACATTCGGCTATAGCTTTGCGCGCTCGACTAAGACTGCGCTCGACGTCTATACCGAACGGTTGGGCGTTTGTCGCGATTTTCAACATCTCGCGATTACCTTTTGCCGCAGCCTCAACATTCCCGCGAGATATGTTACTGGCTACCTCGGTGATATTGGCGTGGTTCTTGCGCCGTCTCCGATGGACTTTAGCGCCTGGTTCGAAGCCTACCTGGGAGACCGCTGGTGGACGTTCGATGCACGGCACAATCAGCCTCGTATCGGCCGGGTGGTGATGGCGACTGGACGCGATGCGGCCGACGTTGCGATTACCACATCATTCGGAATTACGCGTTTGACTCAATTTACGGTTGTGTCGGATGAAGTGAAAGCAGGATCTACAGCAGCCGTTAATCAGAGCGTGGCTTCTCCGGTATGAGTAGTTTGATAGGCGGCAAATTTTGCGAGTTCCTGCCGCAAGCTAAAGCGGTTTAGAAGATTGGCGAGCGCCTCCCCTGATTTTGTCCGGATCCATTGCGCGATAAAGACGAGATCGAAGCGTTCCATGCGAAGCGGGACGAAATGAAGTCCAAAACACAGGGCGGCCGATCGGGTGGCGATGCAGCAGTCAGCCCAGCCGGTTGCGACGCAGAGGGCCGCAGGCAGGTGTCCGTAAGCGATCCGCTCATACCCGTGCACCTTCGACACCGGAATGCCCGCGGACCTGAGTGCCGAGTCGAGTTGAACGCGAGCGCCGGAGCCCTTCTCCCGGTTGACTATGCCGACCTTACGGGAAGCCAGATCGGCGACTGAGAGAAGCTTTTTGGGATTGCCCGGCTTTGTAACCAAACCCGTTTCCCACTCTGCGAAGGTGAGCGCCTTGACAGCAGCTTTGGGGAATGTGTCACGGATAGCTGGGATGTTGTACTGGCCGCTGGCGCGGTCGAGCAGATGCGATCCGGCGATGTGAACCTTACCATCTGATAACCACTTCAAGGCTTGGCGGCTCGACGCAGGAATCGGGATCAGATGCACATTTTGCGATCGCGCCAGCTCCGACAGCAGCGATAACGCCGGATCACAGCCTGCCACCAAAACCGGCGCCGGTTGTTTTCCCTGTCCTGCTGCAAACGCTTCCGAAGCAGCCACCGTCAGCTTCCGGCCGGATCTGCTTTCGACCACGCCGTCGGTTGGAGGCAAATAGCTGAAAGCGGCTTGAGCAGGCACCGCGATTCTCTCAATACCAGGTCTGATTACACGTACCAGCTCACGCTCGAAGGGCAACTCGGGCGTATTCGCCAGGAGCTCAGCGCGGACGTGAGTTGGAACGACAGCCTTTTCCTGAAGTGAAAATAGATCTTCCACAGACACATCAAGCGCCCGGGCAAGTTTGAGGGCCACCAGCGTATTTGGAACGAAGCTGCCGTTTTCGATCGCGTAAATCGTCTGTCGGGCAACGCCTGCTTCGATCGCTAATTCCACGACGCTCAGCGCTCGTTCGCTACGAATTGCTCTGAGAGGCGAAGATTCGGGCACTCGGCCGTTTTTCTTTGTCATTTATCCTGGACTTTAGTCTAAGATAATTGACTCATGAAAGTTCCACGAATATCTGCACTCGTCCTTTCTTTGCAACTTTGTTTTCTCGCCCGGCTAGGAGCTCAAGAAGCGGCTTCCATCTCCGGCAATGTGCTCGATCCGTCGGGTGCCACAGTCCCGGAGGCAGACGTAACGCTCACTAATTCCGAGTCCCAATCCGTTCGCAAGACTATGACCGACGGGACTGGCCATTACAGCTTCGTCCAACTCCCTTCCGGTGATTACGACATCACAGCAGCCAAAACGGGTTTCAAGAGGGAACTGCAGCGCGGCGTGACTGTTGCAGTGAATCAATCGGAGAGCATTTCTTTGCATCTGATGCTTGGTAACTTGACGGATACCGTAGAGGTCACCGAGGAGGCCCCGATGGTTGCGCCCGTCGTCGATCAGGCAGCGGGGTTGGTAGATGGCGCGCAAATTCGCGATCTGCCGCTTAATGGCCGCAGCTACGATCAATTGCTTACCTTGAATCCCGGAGTAGCGAACTACTCTTACGAGAAGAACAACAACACGCCGGGCATTTCGAACTCCGCGGTGGGCAATATGTTTGCGGTCTCGGGACGCCGGCCGCAGGAAAACCTGTTCTTGATTGACGGAATCGAATACACGGGCTCGGCTGAAATCAATATGACGCCGGGGGGCACGAGCGGCGAGTTGCTTGGCGTGGATGCGATTCGAGAGTTCAACGCCCTTACCGATTACTATCCGGCCGAATATGGCAAACGGCCGGGAGCGCAGGTACTGATTGTCGACCGCGCCGGCAGCAACGAATTTCACGGTTCGGCATACGAGTTTCTGCGCAACAGTTACTTCGATGCGCGAAACTTCTTTGATCGCCAATCTGTTCCGCAGTTTCAGCGGAACCAGTTCGGTGGATCGCTGGGCGGAGCGCTGGTTCCGAACCACACGTTCCTGTTTGGGGATTACGAGGGCTTTCGGCAAACTCTCCATTTGAGCGATGTGACCCTGGTTCCGAATAATAACGCACGAGCGGGCATTCTTCCCAGCGGCGTGCACGTTGCGCTCTCGCCTCGCGTGCAGCAGCTTCTCACTTTGTGGCCGGTGCAAAGCCCTGATTCACCCTTGAATAGCGGAGGAATCGCGGAGGCATTCAGCACTCCGAGACAAACCATTCGAGAAGACTTTGGCACCGTGCGCCTGGACCAAGTTTTCTCCGAGCGAGACACTTTAGCTGCCAGCTATACGGTGGACAGTAGCGCAGACAATACTCCCACGGCCAATCCCCTCGCCTTGGATATTGAAAGCCTACTCGAGCAAGTCGCGACCATTCGCGAGACGCATGTCTTCTCTTCGAGCATGGTCAACACCGCTCGAGCTGGATTTTCCCAGGCCAGCTACTTTTATACGGGTGAACCGGCCATTGATGTTCCCGGCTTCATTGGGAACGATCAAGTCGGTGCCATTGTGATCGGCGGCAGCGCCACGCCGAACACTTCGAGCTCGATCACGATGGCGGGAAGTAACAACGGCAGCCATCTGTTCGCTACTCGAAATCTTTTCACCTATCAGGACCAGCTCTCGATCGTGAGAGGAAAACATCAAATCAGCCTGGGAGCCTGGTTCCAGCGCGTGCAATCGAGCGACGAATTAGCGCTCGGCCAGCATGGGCAGGCGACTTTTTCAAACTTGACCAGTTTTCTACTGGGCGTCGTGACCACGTTTACGGCTGTCCCTTCTCCAACCCCGTTAGGCTGGCGATCGTGGGAAGGCGCCTGGTTCGCCGAGGACCAGATTCGATTGTCGCCTCGCTTCACTCTCTCGCTAGGATTCCGTGACGAGTTCACGAGCGGCTGGAACGAAGCAACCGGGCGCGCGTCGACCTTTGTCCTGGGTCCCAACGGCGCACTCGAAACGCAGCCAAGAATTTCGCACTCGGCTTTCACCGTAAACAACGCCAAGTTTTTGCCTCAACCACGAGTCGGATTCGCGTGGGACCCTGCGGGCCTTAACAAGACCGTAATCCGGGGAGGCTTCGGCCTCTATAACGATTTGCAAGACGCGTTGAGCTACCGGCTGGATCAAAACGCGCCCTTCAATACGAGCATCACCTTGCCCAATGTCCCGCTCTCGAGTTTCCCGATCTATCCAGGTCAAATACCGGCAACCTCAAGGATAGCGCCGGCGGGTGTGCAGCAGAATCTCTACACTCCGACTGTGATCGCCTGGACAATAAAAGTTCAGCAGCAGCTTACGCCCAATACCTCGCTTTCTGTGGGCTACATCGGTTCGCACGCGTATCATGAGACGCTTAGCGCGGATTTGAACCAGCCGTTCCCAACCATCTGCCCCGCGGTTCCCTGCCCTGCCCGGTATTCAGACGGCACGATTTACTATCGACCCAACGCGCCGCTCATGAATCCCGCGCTCGCAAGCAGCTGGACCTGGATCTCGGCGGGAAACAGCTCGTTCAATGCAATCGAAGTAGATCTTCGCCATCGCTTTGCCGCGGGGCTCGATTTCAGCGCCGCTTACACGTGGTCGAAGTCGCTCGATAATGGCGACACGTTAAATGCCAGCGCTGCCGCGAACGCTCCCGGGCTCACTCAAAACACCGACGATATCCGCAACGATTGGGGACCTTCCACCTTCGATCTTCGTCAGGCGCTTGCGGTCACCGGGATTTATGAGCTGCCGTTCGGCCCGGGCAAGCACTGGCTTAAAGATGTTCACGGATTCGCAGGCGTGTTGCTGGGAGGCTGGACTCTGAACGGGATCGTAAGTTACAACAGCGGTTTCCCATTCACACCGCAACTGAGTTTCAACCCGTCGAACAACGGCAACACGACGAACCCGGTCCGTCCTTCATTGAACCCGGCTTTCTCTGGACCGATCATCACAGGTAATCCCAACGAGTTCTTCAACCCAAATGCTTTTGTCGTTCCTGCGAATGGCACATACGGCAACATCGGGCGCGACTCCTTCACTGGTCCCGGTCTCACGACGCTCGATATGTCCTTAATGAAAACCACTCGCCTGAGCGAGCAGCTGTCGCTGCAATTGCGAGGCGAAGCGTTTAATTGCTTGAATCACGCCAATTTCAACACGCCGAACCTGGTCGTCTTTTCATCCGCCGTAACGGCGCCATCCGGTTCGGCTGGCGTGATTACCAGCACGTCGACGAGTTCGCGCCAACTGCAGATCGCAGCTAAATTGATCTGGTAATCGCCTCTGCTTACTGCGACTGGGCGGGCTGCTGTAGTAGCGCCTTGACCTGTTCGGGAACTTTGTCAGCACCTGCGAGCAGCAGACTTATTTGCCACATCTCCTTGCTCGAAAGCGATTTACCATAAGCGGGCATGCCTGTCAGCCGAATGCCGTTATCGACCTTCCAGTAAGTCTCGCCGGGCGGATCATCGGTGACGCCCTTTCCATGCAGCAGTTGCGGAGGCTTCGGGAACATTCCGTTAGCTGTCGCCGTTTTGGGCTGATCCATCAAGCCGTGGCACATAGAGCAGTGCTCTCGATATAGGTGCACGCCGTTTTCCAGATCCGCCTCGCTTGCCTGAAATGGGGCGTTCTTCGGCGCGTCCTTATCGATGTGTGCATTCAGTGCCATGTGGGCCAGTGTAATCTCGAAGGGTATTGGCGGAGAAGACGTTGCAACCGGAGCATATCCGAAGCGAAAATAAGAGTACACGCCTGCTACTACTAGCAGGACTCCGCATATTAATCCGAAAAGGAACCGCATTCATTAAAGATAAGCCAGTCTTCGTACAATACAGTCGTGAAGATCGGAATGGTGGGGCTGGGATTCATGGGCGCGACGCATTTGGCCGCTTTCAGCAAGATTCCAGATGTGCAACTCACCGCTATCTGTACGCAGAGCGAGCGCAGCCCGGCTGAACACATATCGCAGGTAGGCGGCAATCTCGGCCGGCCAGCGACACAGTTCGATTTTTCCGGAGTCCGTCATTCGACACACTGGCGCGAACTGGTTCTCGATCCCGAAATCGATGCTGTCGACATCTGCCTTCCGACAGACTTGCATGCGACGGTTTCGATTGCGGCGCTCACAGCCGGCAAGCATGTGCTCTGTGAAAAACCGATGGCTCTGACTACCGCCGAATGCGATCGCATGCTTGCGACCGCGGAAGAGCAGAAGCGCGTGCTCATGATCGGGCATGTTCTGCGGTTTTGGCCCGAGTATGAAGTCCTGAGTGAGTTCGTCAGCGCCCAGCAGCACGGGGCGATTCTGTCGGCTCGGTTTGTGCGCACGTGCGGCTTGCCCGATTGGAGCAGTTGGCTGGCAGTCGAGGCGCGCAGCGGCGGGGCAGTGATCGATTTGCTGATTCACGATGTCGATCAAGCGCTGAAATTGTTCGGCATACCTGAACGAGTTGCTGCGATGCCTCTGCCAGATGCGGATGCAATGACGGCGACGCTCGATTACGATCACGGTTTGAGCGTCCAAATCGAGGGCGGCTGGCTTTTACCGGGCGCGCCGTTCTCAATGGGCTTCCAAGTGAAGTCGGAACGAGCCTTACTGGAACTGGCTCCGGAAGGATTATTTCTCGACGATGAAACCGGGCGGCGCCAGATGCAGTCACCTGAGCGCGATGCCTACGATGCGGAGATTGCATATTTTGTCGATTGCTGTCGCACGGGGAACAAGCCCGAGCTTAGCCCGCCATGGCAATCAGCCGAAGCGGTGAGGCTTGCTCTGTTGTTGAAGGAATCGCGCCGCAATGGGGGAGAGCCAATCAAATGCTTGGTCTAGAGGACCTGGAAATCGGACTGATGTTTTGGGCCACAGAAGATGCGCAGAGGACGCTGCAGCAGGTGAAGCAGTTCGGCATTCGCGCTGGACAGCTGGGGTTCCCAGGTGAGCTATCGCTCGATGGAGCCGCCGAGAAGTGGGACGAAGCGCTTACGGTTGAGCACTTCACTGCTGTTACAACGGTGTGCAGTTATGTTGGCGAAGACTACCAAGACATTCCAGCGGTTCAGCGAACAGTGGGCCTGGTGCCCGAGGGAACTCGCGTGGAACGCGTGTCGCGGACAAAGGCAGTGTCGGATGTTGCCCGCAAGCTGGGAATCGATAGCGTGGCATGCCACATCGGATTTATCTCGCACGATTTCGGCAGCAGGAGTTACGCGGAGATCCGCGACGTGGCGCGCGAAATTTGCGATTACTGCGGCAAGAACGGCCAGTCATTCACGCTGGAAACCGGCCAGGAGCCCGCTAAGGTGCTGTCGCAATTCATCGCCGATGTAAAACGCAAAAATCTGAAGATCAATTTCGATCCCGCGAACATGATTCTCTACGGCACGGGTGATCCGGTAGAAGCGCTGGGCGTGCTTGGGACACATGTGATCTCGGTGCACTGCAAGGACGGCGATTGGCCTCCAGTGGATCAGCCGGAAGCATTGGGAGTTGAGAAACCACTAGGTGAAGGCAGCGTGGATTTCCCAGCATTTATCTCCAAGCTGAAGGAGATCGGCTATCGCGGTGTGCTTTGTATTGAACGCGAAGAGCCGGATGAGAGAAAGCGCGCGGCGGACATCGGTAAAGCTGTCGCGCTCTTGCAAAGGTTAACTGCCCCAGCCACCGCCGCCGGGCGTTTCGATTCTTAGCACGGCTCCGGCCTCGACCTGGCGATTGCACTTGCCGGGCAGTTCGGATTCCACGCCTTTTTCGATGAGCACGTTTCGCCCTCTTGCGCCTTCCAAGCCGCCCTGCAACCCATACGGAGCGAACAAGCGGCGATCGGACAAGATCGTGATCTGCGCTGGATCAACGAGCTCGATTTCACGAATCAGCCCGTCGCCTCCGCGGTATTTGCCTGAGCCGCCCGAATTGCGCCGGTATGAGTATCGGAGAACGCGAAACGGATAAGCATATTCGAGAGCCTCGATGGGTGTGTTGAGCGAATTGCTCATGTGCGTGTGAACGCCTGGAATGCCGTTCCCATTGGGACGCGCTCCGGAGCCGCCGGCGATGGTCTCGTAATAGGCATAGGGCTGTCCCGTTCGATGATCGGTGCCACCGACCGTGACGTTGCTCATGCTGCCGGAACTCGCAGCGGGAATGCGATGGGGCAGGATCTCGGCAAAGGCGCGCAGAAGAACGTCCACAATGCGCTGCGAAGTCTCCACGTTGCCGCCGGCAACAGCTGCCGGCGGCCTGGCTGCTACGACAGAGCCCAAATGCGTGATTACCTCGACGGGACGCATTAGGCCAGCGGTCGGGGAAACGTCATCGGGAAGCAGGCACCGAATTACATAGAACACAGCGGAATAAGATATCGCATGAACGGCGTTCAGACTTCCGGCGACCTGACCGTCCGAGGCGGTGAAATCGACCGATAGGCGTCCTTCGTCTGGCATTGTCCGGACTGTGATGGCGATCTTTACCGGCCTGTCAACTATCCCGTCGTTATCGAGATAATCTTCGGCGCTAAACTCGCCTTCAGGCAATTGCGCGAGCGCCGCGCGCGTCAAGCGCTCCGAGTAGTCCAGCAGCGCGCAAATGTTTGCGTCGATGCGCATCAGACCGTACTTCGCAACCATCTCCGTCAAGCGCTCCACGCCAATCCGGCACGCGCCGACCTGTGCGGTGAGATCGCCTTCCCGTTCTTGCGGTGTGCGCACATTCTTGAGGATCAGTCGCAGCAATGCCTGGTTGACCACGCCGCCGGCCGCGAGTTTGACCGGTGGAATGCGAATGCCCTCCTGCCAGATCTCCCGGCACAAGCCCATAGAGCCCGGATACATGCCGCCGACGTCCGCGTGATGAGCGCGATTGGCAACATAGAAAGAGGCCGTCTGCCGCTCGTCGACAAAGACCGGCATCACGAGTGTGATGTCGGGCAGGTGCGTACCACCGTCGTAAGGATCATTCAGGATCGCGATGTCGCCGGAATCGAGGGAAAGCTTGTCGAGCGCCGCTTGCACGGACATCGGCATCGACCCTAGGTGCACTGGCATATCATCGCCCATTGCGATGACTTTGCCGTTCGCCTCAAAAACGGCACTCGAATAATCGCGTCGCTCTTTGATGTTGGGTGAGAAAGCCGTACGGCGCAGCGCTAAACCCATCTCTTCTGCAATAGAGTGGAATGCGCTGGCGAAAATAGCCAGTTCGACGGGATCATTAGCCTCGATCAAGTGTCTACCTCGATGACCAAATTGTTGAGCTGGTCGACCCCTGCAGCCGAGTGCGGGGGCAGAAACGTAGTCGCGCTATATTCGACGATCACCGCGGGGCCGCGGAGGCAAGCTCCCGGCGTCAGGAGTTCACGATTGGAGACTGTTCCTTCGAGCCAAGCGCCATGGAAGTATATCGGTTTGCGCATAAGAACAGGGTTTTGCGAGCCGCTTGGCGGAATGACCTTCGCGGGAATAGGATCAGTTCGGGTAATCATCCGAACCCGCGCATTTACGACTTCTAACGGCCGTTGCCTGTCTGCATAGCCGTAGCGCTGTTCATGCAGCCGGTGAAACTCTTCGACAAATTCAGCGGACCACGGCACAGCGAGTTCGTATCCTTGGCCTGCATAACGGATATCGAGTGAACGGATCGCGACGCCCTCCCGATCCTTTTCCAAGTCGACGAAGTGCTGTTCAATAGTGGAATCATCGGCGCGCAACATAATCGTTCGTGAGTAATCGCGCACTGCGTCGGATACCAGAATGCCGTAAGCAGAGAGCGCGCCGGGAAAATTCGGGACCAGAACTTTCGAAATGCGCAAAGCGCGTGCTAGCGCGACGGCGTGCAAGGGTCCCGCGCCTCCGAAGCTGACCAGAACGAAATCGCGCGGATCGTAACCCTGCTCGACCGAGATGCGACGCAGCGCTTTTTCCATATGGGAATCGACGACACGGATGATTCCCTCCGCGAATTGCTCGACAGTGGCGATCGAGCCCTTGGCGCGCAAGAAAAATTCCCGGGCTCGTTGCTTATCGAGGCCCAGTCTGCCATCAAGGAACCATTGCGCGTCAAGCCGGCCGAGCAGCAGGTTGGCATCCGTAACGGTTGGAAGCTCGCCCTGGCCATAGCAGATTGGACCGGGATTGGCACCCGCAGATTGAGGTCCTACCGCTAGAGCGCCGCCGGAATCGAAGCGGGCGATGGAGCCGCCGCCCGCGCCCACGGTGTGAATGTTCAGCATGGGTACAGCGACGGGCATTCCCATGATGAGAGACTCGCGGGTAGTTTCCTGACCCGCGTGGCCGTTTACGAGCGCAACATCGGTTGAGGTGCCGCCCATGTCGAAGGTCAGGATGCGCTGGTGCCCGGCAGCCTGAGCAACGGCAGTAGCCCCGACGACGCCGCCTGCCGGACCTGAGAGAATCGTGCGAACGGGCTCACGGGCAGCCAGAGCCGCCGGGACGATGCCACCGGAGGATTGCATCACGTGAAAGCTGGAGCTGCGCGAAAAAAGAGCACTGTCAATCCTCTCCAGATAGCGCTGCATTTTAGGCGCAAGATAGGCATTGATCAGCACGGTCGAGCCCCGTTCATATTCGCGAAACTCGGGTAGGATCTCATGCGAGACGGAAATAGGAACATTGAGCTCGCGCAGGGCGGAAGCAACTAAGCGCTCATGGCTAGGATTAGCAAAGGAGAAGAGCAAAGAGATGGCAATGGCTTCGGGCTGAGCAGCGCATACGGCTGCTTTGAGGCGCGTCAACTCGGCTTCTGTAACAGCGAGTAGAGCCGCCCCGTCGCTGACAACTCGTTCCGCAACTCCGAAGCGAAGGTCCTCACCTGCCAGTGGTTGATCTTGGGTCCAGAACAAATCATAGAGTTTGGGGCGCGCTTGCCGGCCGATAGCTATTGTGTCTTCAAAACCGCGCGTAGTGACGAACGCCACGCGCGCGCCCTTTCGTTCGAGCAAAGCATTCGTTCCGACAGTAGTTCCGTGACGAATTTCCGAGTCGCCATCCGGGGCGATGGCGGAAACGGCTCGCAAGAGAGCTTCGCCCGGATCAGCCGGGGTGGACGGAACCTTCAGAATCCGGAGACCATCGGGGGTCGCGTAAACACAGTCGGTAAATGTGCCGCCTGTGTCGATTGCGATGCGCATGGTCCCAGTACATGCTTATCCTAACGTTTGGAGAAAGCACCCACGGAAGAGCGCACGCCTCAGTTTCGCTGGCGGAACACGACCGCGGCCCAGCGCCGGACGTTGATCGCGGCCGGATTCGGCTGGATGCTCGACGCCTTCGACGTGATGCTCTATTCCATTGTTCTCGCCACTATGATGCGCGAGTTCGGGATGAGCAAGGCAACTGCCGGGCTGCTCAACACACTCACGCTGATTGCTTCAGCGCTAGGCAGTCTAGGTTTTGGGCTGTTGGCCGACCGCTACGGTCGGCGACGAATGCTGAGCCTGAGCATATTGACTTACTCTCTCTTCACATTTGCCTGCGGTTTTTCGACGAGCATCAGCATGCTGGCGATTTTTCGCTTTCTGCTAGGGCTCGGAATGGGAGGCGAGTGGAACTCAGGTGCGACGTTAGTGGCCGAAACGTGGCCAAGCGCCTGGCGCGGGCGGGCACTTGGCATTGTGCAGAGCAGTTGGGCCATAGGCTACGCCTGCGCAGCGGCAGTCGCTCAGGTGATACTGGCTCGGGCAAGCTGGCGGTGGGTGTTTTTCGCGGGAGTCTTGCCGGCGCTCATCACCTTTTGGATTCAGCACGACGTGCCGGAGCCGGCCATCTGGAAGCGGCAAAAAAGGATAAGAGCGGTTGGCGAACAGTGGCGAGCTGCTGCGCCCCGTTTGCTTGCTCTGCTCGCGATGAACACTTTCGGGATGTTTGCCTGGTGGGGACTCTTCACCTGGATTCCCGCTTATCTTTCCCTGCCTGAAGCAAAGGGCGGAAGAGCCTTTAGCGCACTCGGATTCACCGCATTTCTCGTTGTGCTCAATCTGTGCGGGATGCTTCCGGGTTACCTGCTCTTCGGCATTTTTGCGGACAAGTTTGGGCGGAAGCGGACGATTATTTCTTACTTGCTGCTGGCTGCGCTATCTGTTCCGGCTTTCGCGGTTGCGCGTCAACCCGGCATGATTCTGCTGACCGCTTCGATTACCGCGTTTTTTGGAACAGGCTTTTTCACCGGTTCCGGGATCATAGGAAGCGAGTTATTCCCGACGGCGATTCGCGCGACGGCGCTTGGCCTTTCCTACAACGCGGCGCGAGGGCTCAGCGCCTTTTCGCCTTTTGTTATTGGCGCGATCGGCGAGACACGCGGCCTGCCCTGGGCTTTCGCCGCATGTGGCGTGGCGTTTGCTGGAGCGGCGCTGAGCGCCTGTCTGATACCGGAAACACGTGGGGTTGAGCTAACCTGAGGAGCCCGGCAATATAAACTTGTCGCATCATGACTCGCCGAACTCTCGTGGGCTCGCTTGCTGCAGCCGCAACATTAAGGTCACAGACGACGCAAACCGCTCAGGCCAATCGCGTGCGTGAGGAGCACAAGGAATGGAAGCCTCTGCTTGGCACGCTTGGACCCTACACGCCGGCCAACGTTGAATTTGCGAAAACCCAGGGCTTCACCAACATGATCCTGAATGCCGGGCGGCAATCGACGCTGGACGCAATGACCATCACCGACCCACAAGTGCAAGAGGTGAAGGGGACGCTAGCAAAGTTCAGCATGCATGTTTCTGCTTTTCAGATCGACGGCAATCATATCGATCCTGATCCGCAGAAGCGCCAGCAGGAAAACGAGTACATCGTGAAGGCTATTGACCTGGCCGGAAAACTGGGCGTGCGAAATATCGGCACGCAGTCGGGCAAGGACGCCTCGAAATCACTCCAGCAGCAAGTGGACGAGATCGTTCGGGTGTACAACGAGAAATACTTTCCGGCTTGCCAGCGCAACAACGTCCGCATCCTCTGGGAGCCCTATCCGGAGAGTCCGAACATTGCGACCAGCCCAGTTGGATTCGAGGCGCTTTTCAAGGGTTTCGGCGACTCACCATACGTGGGGCTGCAGTACGATCCGTCGCATCTGGTCCGTCAATTCATGGATCCGATCCAGACTGCGCGCGATTTCGTCGACAAGATTTACGATGTGCATCTGAAAGATACTGAGATCCTATGGCCCGTCCTACGCGCCGGCGGGATCAATCCGGTCAATCATGCTCGCTGGTGGCGGTATCGCATTCCGGGCATGGGCATCATTGTTTGGCGCGATTTCTTTAGCGTTCTGCAGAGCGTAGGATACACGGGAGCAATGAGCATTGAGCAGGAAGACCCGCTGTATGGCGGCGAAACGAATAAGGGTTCCGACTTCAGCCCGGACTTCCAAATGGGCTTCATTATGGCGAAGCGCTATCTTGCGCAATACGTGCCATAGTTTGCGAACTATGTCAAGCCGGTTTTCTAGTGTTTAGGCCCGACCGAATCGAGTAAAGGTTTTCAAGGTAAAAGGGCAGGACCGATATCTCTACCGAGCGGTGGATTCGACCAGGCAGACGACCAATTTCCTGCTCACTGCCAAACGCGATGCCGCTTCAACCAAATTGTTCTTTCGCGAGGCGTTGGTGGAATCGGCAAATCCTGGACAAGAACCCCAGTCTATCCAGCTGCAGTTGACCAACTGAAAGGCCGATGTTGCGCCACCGTTGACGGGTCCGGCATGTAAGTACGTAAACAACATCGTGTTTCACAGCTCATTTGCGGCAGCCAAGTTTTCGCAAAACAACCGACCTGCGTCTCTCCGTCCATATGTCCGATCGAAATTTTTGATTTGGTCTCTGGTGTTGGTTCAGAGTACGATGGCTAGTTAAGTTCAAGTAACTTACCCCGTCTGTAGCCCGGCACTCCGTTCCGTGTCGAAAAACTTGTTTTCGAGAGGGAATATGCGAGTATTTCAGATCCAAACCGTGCTTTTCAGTCTTCTCGTGTGTGCCTCCCCAAGCGTTTGGGCCCAGACACAAAGTTCCGACCCGGCACAGACCACGCCGACCGGCCAGAGCACGCCTGCTGCGCAGACACCTGATCAGCAGAAGCCTGCCGCCGCGACTCCCGCTCCAGCCCCGACAGCGCTCCCCACTCCTGCTATCACGGGTCCGCTGCAGGGACAGCCCCCCTTTCTCTTCGATGCCGGGCCTTTCGGCAAAATTGCTGTGAACGGCATTCTCAGCGGCTCGGGGCTCTGGCAAGATAATCACGTTCCGGGCGATAACCCCACACAAGCGGCTCTAAGTAATGGGCAGATATTTATTCAAAAGACAGATGGCTGGTTTCAGTTCTACCTGCAGGCGGGCGCTTACACTATTCCGGCCCTAGGGACGCCATTTCTTTCTACCAACAAGACGCTGAGCAACTTTTATGGTCCCCTGCCACAGGCTTTTGTCAAGCTGCAGGCGGGGAAAAACACGTCCTTCGAGATCGGAGCGCTTCCCACACTGATCGGCGCCGAGTACACCTTCAGCTTCGAAAATATGAACATCGAGCGCGGCCTCTTGTGGAACCAGGAAAACGCTGTCAATCGTGGGATCCAAGTGAATCAGACCCTCGGAAAATTCACTGCCTCGCTGAGCTGGAACGACGGCTTTTATTCCAACCGCTATACATGGATGTCAGGCTCCCTAGCCTACACCACTGGGCCGCATGCCGTGTCGTTTGTCGCCGGCGGAAACCTGGGTCAGACAAAGTTTCAGACTCTAGCCACTCCAGTGCAAAACAACGGCGCCATCTACAACATCATCTACACGTACACGAAGGGGCCCTGGATCGTCCAGCCTTACTTCCAGTACACCGACGTTCCGACCAACGCCAGCATCGGCGTGGTGAAGGGTGCCTCGACCAAAGGGGGTGCAGTACTGGTAAGCCACGCCTTTAAACGCGGCTTTTCGCTCGCGGGACGCGGCGAATATATCTCAAGCTCGGGGAGCGTCGCCAACCAGGCTGTCAACCTGATTTACGGCCCAGGCAGCGGCGGCTGGTCGGGCACTTTGACGCCAACGTTTCAGTACGCTGGCTTCTTCGTTCGTGGAGACCTTTCCAGTGTTTGGGCGACCAGGTACACGCCAGGTTTCGCCTTCGGCTCTACCGGCTCGAACTCAAACCAGGTACGAGCCATGGCTGAGATAGGCTTCATCTTCGGCAGTAACATCACCGAGAAAAAACCGTAGCGTCAGGATGCACAGGGCTGGTTACGCACCAGCAGTGCTCGATTCGCTGCGCTGGCCGCAGTAGGTGCCCTGATGCTTCTGGAGGCTAGGCTGCCAGAGTTTCCTTCTTTGCCGCCGCTAACTGCGTTTCCAACTCTTTGGACGCGTTCATGCAGCTATTAAATGCGTTGTTCTAGCACCGTCATCTTATCGTCAGTCGTCATTTGAGTTGACGCTGTGACAGCACAAACAAACAAGGTGCAAAGAAGTGCGCATTTCTGGATCAGTCACATGAGCCCTGGCTGTGTCAACTTACGGATCGGGTAGCTGCAATGACCCACTCTACAGGTTTACGGTTGCAAAAGGCTGACCAAGAATTTCTCATCGTGTCACTCTGGCTCAAATAAGAATTTCGTATTACCGTAATAGAAATAATTTGCTTCCCACCAAGCCGAGCGTTGTTGGACAATGCTTGAAAGCTCAGAACGCAGCACCGACCTCCTGACTGCTTCTGAGATTTCGTCACTCAGTCGTGACGGTGCCAATCTGGCACGTTGAGACAAGAGGGCGAGCTGCTCACCTGCATCACTCACCGGCAGCCTCCACCCGGGGCTCGATAACTTGCTCCGATTTCATTCGACTTGAGATCTGTGTTGCGAAAGGAATCATGAAAAAAATAGAAGCGATCATACAGCCTTTCAAACTCGACGAAGTTAAGCAAGCCCTTCATGATGTTGGGGTGGAGGGGATCACGATCGTTGAAGTTCGCGGCCACGGGCGTCAGAAGGGCCATACGGAGGTCTATCGCGGCCAGGAGTACACGGTAGATCTGCTGCCGAAGCTGAAGCTGGAGGTCGTGGTTCCGTCCAGTAGCTTCGAGGAGGTGGTTTCCGCTCTCATAGCTGCCGCGCGAACCGGAAAAATCGGCGATGGCAAGGTGTTCGTTTACGACGTCGTTGAAGCGATTCGAATTAGAAATGGTGAGCGTGGTGAAGGAGTGCTCTAGCACTCCTTCACTCAGTTAGTGGCGGCAGTCGTGTTCTTGACGCGTTTCATTCATGAGTAATTTACCCAAGGAGATGGAAGTGCAAATCATAAAAGCATTTATAGAAGATCGCCGCAGAGGGGATCATTTGCTTCGATTTCTAAGGGCGAAAGGATGGGCGACGCTTCTTCTGGGACTAGGGCTCTCGACGACGCTTTGTTTAGCGGACCAGGCGCCTGCTCCGGACCCGGCCGGCATAGCGACCGGAGATAAGACGGTGGTTGTCGACGCTGGCGGTAATCCATTTGTGGTGCCTGCGCCGACCGACAAGACCGCTCCAGACTACAACAAGAACAAGCAAGCTTTCGATGAGTATCAGCAGCAGACTGCGAAGGAGCCGCTGGCGGTAAAACTGGCCGATTCTGTTGGGCATATTCGAATCGCCACCAATTTTGCATGGACGCTCAACACTGGATATCTCGTACTGTTCATGCAAGCCGGTTTTGCCTTGCTCACCTGTGGCCTCGTCCGGAAAAAGAACGCGGCGCATCTTATGATGCTGAACTTTGCGGCCTATGTATTTGCCTTTCTTGCTTACTACGCACTCGGCTACGCGTTCCAGTTCGGCGCGGTTGCAATCAACGCGGCGCCTACCAACCTTGGCGGAATTCCGACACTTAATAAGTTCCTCATAGGAAGTGGCATGTGGGGATTTGTGGGAGGCAAGGGATTCTTCTTGACCGGCCCCGCGTACGATTCAGCCAGCAACTGTCTGACGCTCTTCGAGGTCGTATTCATGGAAACGGCTGGCTACATCATTGTGGGCGCGATCTGTGAACGAATCACCTTCTGGGCGTTTCTTCTTTGCGAACTCTTTGTAGGCGCCATTCTGTATCCAATATTCGGATGTTGGGTTTGGGGAGGCGGTTGGCTCTCGCAACTCGGTTCCAGTATGAATCTTGGCCACGGATATGTGGATTTCGCGGGATCGACCGTTGTACATGGCGTGGGCGGCTTTTGTGCCATGGCACTCGCCATCATCCTGGGGCCGCGTCTCGGCAAATATGGTCCTGATGGAAAGCCTCGCGCCTTCCCGGCACACAATATCGTATTCGTTGTCACGGGAACTTTTATCCTCCTGTTCGGCTGGATGGGCTTTAATCCAGGGTCTACTCTGGGCGCAACCGATCTACGTATCTCGGTCATAGCGATCAACACGAACCTTGCCGCGATCGCAGGCTCGGCGACGGCCATGCTTATCTGGTACTTTGCTTTCGGCAAGCCCGATATCACCATGGCCTGCAATGGAATGCTCGCAGGTCTGGTGGCCATCACCGCCCCTTGTGCCTTTGTCTCGCCAACCTCGTCCATGATCATTGGAATTCTCGCCGGAATTGTGGTTTGCGCTGGTGTTCTGTTTAATGAGCGGGTGACTAAGATTGACGATCCTTGCGGCGCGATTTCAGTTCATGGCTTCTGCGGCTGGTTGGGGGCGGTCTGCGTTGGTATTTTCGCGGACGGCACGTACGGCGCCGGTTGGAATGGTGTCGGTGCAAGTACTTATCTCGGACATGCCGGACAGGGTGTCACGGGTTTGCTGCACGGCGATGTGCGACAGTTCGGTTGTCAATTGCTTGGAGCGACACTCTGCGCAATCTGGGCCTTTGGAGCAACGTATGCGGTCTTCTGGGTTGTCAATAGGGTCAAGTCGATGCGGGTTTCGCCTGAAGTGGAACTGCAGGGTTTGGACGTTCCAGAATTTGGGCTGCCGGCTTATTCGGAAGACGTGATGGCGGGAGCCGAAGCGTAGTAATCCCGTTTCGCGTTTCAAGGGGCTCTCCCCGGCCTTTTGCTGTGGCGTGCAAATTGGGCGAGGAGTAATGTAAAACTATACAAGTTATGCCCCAAGCCAAGGCCAGCCCAAAGACATACGATGTAGTGATTGTCGGCTCAGGCGCCGGCGGCGGCGTAGCGGCGCATGTGCTGGCAAATGCAGGCGCGAACATTTGCATGCTCGAAGCCGGCGCGTGGTTCGACTGCACCAAAGACTCGAAGATGTTTGGCTGGCCTTACCAGGCACCGCATCGCGCTTCAGGGGGCAAGGAGAAGCCTTTTGGATACTTCGACGCGACATTAGTCGGCGGCTGGCAGGTTCCCGGCGAGCCGTACACAAACGCGCCCGGTTCGGATTGGATGTGGTGGCGCGCACGCATGCTGGGCGGTCGAACGAATCACTACGGACGTATTTCGCTACGCATGGGGCCTTACGATTTCAAGCCTTACAGCCGGGATGGCAAAGGCTTTGACTGGCCGATCACTTATGACGATCTGGCTCCTTACTATGACAAGGCGGAAGAACTGATTGGCGTCTTCGGATCACACGAAGGTCTGGAGAATACGCCGGACGGCAAGTTTCAGCCGCCCCCGGCCCCGCGCGGTTATGAACGAATAATCAAGATGGGATGCGACAAGCTGAGCATCCCTTGCATTCCCTCGCGGCTGGCAATTCTTACTCAGCCACTAAACGGGCGGCCAGCTTGCCACTACTGCGCGCAGTGCGGACGATCGTGCGGCGTAAATGCAAACTTCAGTTCGCCGGGCGTCCACATTATCCCGACCCAGAAAAAGTTCCCGCAGACGTTCGAAGTGCGGACCAACGCCATGGTACGGGAGGTTCTCGTCGGGAGCGATGGTCTTGCGTCTGGCGTATCCTACGTGGATAAGAAGACTCGCGACGAAGTGGAAGTACGCGCCAAGGTCGTGGTGCTTGCTGCCAGTTGCTGTGAGACCGCCCGCATCATGCTCAATTCGAAGAGCGGCCAGTTTCCGAATGGGATTGCCAACTCGAGCGGCCTGGTCGGCAAGTACATTATGGATACGGTCGGATCCGCGGTCGACGGCTTCCTGCCGCTCTTGCAGGATCTGCCTCCGCAAAATGAAGACGGGGTGGGCGGCATGCATCTTTACATGCCATGGTGGCTTTACAAAGAGCAGAAGGCGAATAAGATGCCGTTTGCGCGGGGCTACCACATCGAGATTGGCGGCGGCCGCGAGCAGCCAGGGGCGGGCGCGCTGGGCGGATATGCGACCGAATTTCTGGATGGCGGCTACGGAGCCGAGCTGAAAAATAATCTCCGCAAGCTGTATGGCTGCGGAGTATCTTTCTCCGGGCGCGGCGAGATGATTCCGAACGAAGACAGCTATTGCGAGATCGACCCGAACGTAGTCGACGAGTGGGGTATTCCGGTTCTGCGTTTCCACTTCAAGTGGAGCGACGATGAAATCCTGCAAGCCAAGCATATGCAGGAGACGTTCCAGGAGATCATCCACACTATGGGTGGAATCGTGACCGAGAAGCACGACAAAGACACGAACTGGGGTATTTCAAGAGGCGGAGAGATCATCCACGAGGTCGGCGCAACCAAGATGGGAGATAACCCGAAGACGTCCGTGCTGAACCAATATTGCCAAGCTTGGGACGTGAAGAACCTCTTTATCACCGATGCGGCTCCGTTCGTGAGTAACGCCGACAAAAACCCGACGCTCAGTATTAGCGCGCTGGGCTGGCGGACATCGGATTACATAGCCGATCAAGTGAAAAAGTTGAACGTGAAGGTTTAGCGAGGCAAGCATGTCGAAACCCAATGTCAGCCGCAGAGGTTTGTTACAGATCATCGGGGCAGCGCCGGCAGTCGCGGCTCTTGGTGCTGGCTCCGCCAAGGCACAGGGGCACGATCACGCGCATATGGCGGCGCAAGCGCAGAGCGATGCCAGTAGTGCTTATAAGCGGCAGACTTTCGATGATCATCAATGGGAGACCGTGAAAGTTCTATGCGATCTCATCATTCCGGCCGATGAGCGCAGCGTAAGCGCGACACAGGCGGGCGCCCCTGAGTTTCTCGATGACTGGATCGCTTACCGCACTGTCCAGAGCGGCAACGAGAATTTGAAAGCTCAGCTTTTCGGCGGCCTGATGTGGCTCGACCGGGAATCGAATCAGCTTTTTCAAAAAGATTTTGCGCAGGCAGCGCCCGAGCAGCAGAAGCAGTTACTCGATCGCATCGCCTACCCGAAGCGAGCAGCCAAGGCCGATCAGGCTTGGGTACACTTCTTCAATGAGTTCCGAAGCCTTACGGTGAGCGGCTTCTTTTCGAGCAAAGTGGGAGTGGCCGATTTGCCTTATCTGGGCAACACAGCGGTGGCGCACTGGCAAGGTTGCGATCCGAAGGTCTGGGCTGTCATCGAAACCCGGCTGAAGAGCGGCTACAAAGGCATTCTCGAAGCGAAACCTTGGGGCAGCGCTTCGCAAAGCTAGCAGTCGGGGCGGCACTGCTGCTGGCGGGGTCGGCAGCATATTGCTCTTTCGTTGCGACTCCAGCTTTACAGCTGTGGTATTGGCATCGCTCGTATCTCACAACCGGTGAAGAAACAGTTTCGAGCAAGGCGCTGATCGACCGAGCGGCTAAGTGCGGGTATACGGGCGTTGCGTTTTGGGACAACAGCTTCGCTTATTTATCGGCCCCGTTCTGGCCGAAGGCGAACGTTGAACGGCTGCGTGACGTTATGCAGTACGCGAAGCAGAAAGGACTCAGCGTAATGGCGATGGGTGCTCCTTTCGGCTGGTCGAATCCCGCGCTGGCAACGAACGGAAATCTGGCTGAGGGTCAGCGCGTGATCGGCGCGACCTTCCGAGTCGATCACGAGGGCAGACAACTCGAGTTTGAGAACACTCTGGAGCCTCTGAAAAACTCCGGATTCGAGGAAGGCCGGGCGGAGTGGTTCGACACGGACGACGTGGCCATCGGGGTCAGCCAGGTCGCGCACAGCGGCAAGCACTCAGCGGTTATTGTGGACGCCCCCGGAAATGCGCGCTTTCGACAAAGGATCAGTTTGACGCCTTGGCGCCAGTATCACCTGAGCTTGTGGTTCAAGACGGAGAAATTTCGGGGACCCGCGGCGGTGGAGGTGCTGGACTTCTGGCATCGCAAGCAGGGCCCTTTTTACACAGAACTTCCAGTAGGCGGAACGCATGAGTGGACGAAGCTCGACTACATGTTCGACAGCCGGGAAACGAGCTGGGCGTATCTGTACTTCGGCATCTGGGGCCAGAGCTCGGGCGTGTTGTGGTTTGACGACGTTCAGCTGGAAGAGACGGCGCCGGTCTACGTGGTGAGGCGGCCGGGCGCTCCGCTGCGAGTTTACGATCCGAATGACGAGAGCGTTGTTTATCGGGAGGGTCAGGACTTCAACTATGTCTCAGATCCAGTGCTCGGACCAGGAAGAGCCATTTTCAGAAACGTCTACCATACGCCAGTGCGGGTGAGATTGCCCGCTGGGACGCGTTTGCGGCCGGGGCAAACCGTAGCAATGGACTTTTACGCCGTGTTTCCAATTCCGCAAGATGAGCAAGTGGGAATGTGCCTGACGGAGCCGGGAGTGTTTCGCTGGCTGAAGCAAAATGCTGTTGCGCTCCAAGCGATACTGCCGCCTGGCAGCGATGTGCTGCTTTCCTATGACGAGATGCGGCAGGCTAACTCATGCGCAAGCTGCCGGGCAAAGCAAATGAGCGCCGGTGAACTGCTGGCATGGAATGTGCGGGAAACGACTAAGCTATACCAGTCCGTAATGCCCCAATCGACTTTGTATGTCTGGAGCGACATGTTCGACCCGGAGCACAACGCTCACGATCACTACTTCTATGTCGAAGGCGATTTAGCCGGATCGTGGACGGGACTGCCTCGCGAGGTCGGAGTGCTGAACTGGAATCACGGGCATTTACGAAGCTCAATGGAATGGTTCGCGGGACTGAACGTACGACAACTAGTAGCTCACCGGCAGATCATCGCTGGATATTATGACAGCGGAAAAGGGGAAAGCGCCGCTGAGGATTTGGCTGTTGCGCGAGGGATTCCCGGGATCCAGGGGATTATGTACGTAACGTGGCGAGAGGACTACACGCAACTCGAGGCTTTTGCCGCCTCCGCGACAAAAGCCTGGAACAGCTATTTCGTCAAGTAGCCGGATTCACAGTTTGCTAGCGCCGCCCGAACATTCCGGGTGACCGCAAGTGCAGTGAATGTCGGGCGTCTTGCCGGCGCCTTCGCAATAGGAAGAGCAAAAGTCGCTTCCTTCCTTAGCCTGGCAATTACATGAGGGATGCGCGCATTTCTTGTTTTGAGCCATGAGGCCTCCGGCGATTTGACTCGGATGGTAAAAAAGTATCTCACAGAAAGGAAGAAGGCCGGGCAAAACGAAACTAGAAATTTCCCTGAGCGTCTCTGAAGTGCTCGACTGTTCTTCAGCTCCGGTGAGGTTCAACTATGGTTAGAGATTCGCTGTTCCTGCTGCTGTTCTTTGTTTTCTTGATTATCTGGCTAGTGTCCTGGCTGGCCTTCCACGTGGCGGGAGGGTTGATTCACCTGCTGGTTGTGATTGCGGTCATCTTCCTGATCCTTCATTTCGTACGAGGCCGGGGGCGAACGGTTTAAGCTCGCATCAAGCTGCGAGGGTGTATCCGGCTGTGACCTCTCTCAGGGTCGCCAGCAACTCCTCGGCACAGATCGGTTTCGATAGGTAGGCGTCCATACCGGCAGCGAGACAGGCCTCCCGGTCATCTTTCATAGCGCTGGCCGTCATAGCAATAATTGGAGTGTGGGAAACGCCTGGCTTGCTCTCTGCGAGCCGGATTTGCTGAGTAGCTGCGATTCCGTCCAGCTCCGGCATGTGAACGTCCATCAAAATGACGTCGAAGGAGTGAGCGTGCCAGGCTTGTACCGCGGCTCCTCCGTCCCCTACGGCAACGACTGAATGTCCAGCCTTTTCGAGGAGACGGACTGCCAACCGCTTGTTAACGGCGTTGTCTTCAGCCAGCAGTACACGAAGAGTGCTGCGCGTTTCGTGCGCCTGGTTGGAAGAAGTTTCATACTTGGTCTCCTCTTGTGCAGGCAGAAAAGAAGCAGTGAAGTGGAACGTGCTGCCCTGCCCTGCTTGGCTTTCCAGCCAAATTGTGCCCTCCATCAAGTTTATGAACTTTTTGCTGATGGCTAGGCCGAGCCCAGTCCCGCCAAAACGGCGGGTGGTTGAGGCATCTGCCTGCTCGAACTCGCGGAATATGGAAGAGTGCTTGTCGCGAGCAATGCCAATGCCGGTATCCGCAACGGAAAACTGGCAGAGGAGCCGACCGTCGCGCATCCCCAGATAACTGGCTTTGACAGAAACAGATCCATGCTGAGTGAATTTGACGGCATTGCCGACCAAATTCAGGATTACCTGCCGCAAACGGAGTGCGTCGCCTGAGATGAGAGGCGGGAAGTCATCCGAGACGTCGAGGTGCAGATCCAGGCATTTCTGACGGGCGCGGCTGTCGAGCAGCGTCAGGCAATCGCGTAGGCACTTTTCGATCGAAAAATCGGCGAAGTGGAGCTCCATCTTGCCGGCTTCCACTTTTGAAAGATCGAGCAGATCGTTCAGGAGGACGAGCAGCGATTCACCGGAGGTGCGAATCGTGTCGAGATACTCCTTCTGCATGGGCGTGGGGTCTTCGGCGGAGGCAAGTTCAGCAGCGAGCAACACGCCATTCATGGGGGTGCGGATCTCGTGGCTCATGTTGGCGAGAAACTCGCTTTTGGCACGGTTGGCTTTCTCGGCGGCCTCCTTGGCCGCGAGCAACTCCGCCTCGGCTTTCACCAGCGTGCTGACGGTCTGCTGGAGTTCTTCTATAAAGCGCTGTTCGAGGACGGCCTCAGCCTCAAGCCGCCGCTTTATGAGGTCGGTTTGGAAACGTATTCTGCGACGCAAGACGGTAACCCAGGCCATGGTGGCAAGAAACAGCCCGGCCAGCGCGCAAAAAAGCCATAATCCGTGGCGAAAGGTCCACCAGGACGGGCGCGAGAGGACCAGAACGTCGTCCGATGAGCGCAAGAGGATGCGAAGAGCAGCTGGCCCTGAGCCCGCTTCGCTTTTCATGGAACAAATGCCGGTCAAACGGATCCGGCTACCAGGCTCGATCGACACTAAGCGGGGATCCGGTTTGGGATCTTGTAATTGAGCCTGCACGATAACCCGACCGCTTTCAGCAATCAGGATCTGCTCGTGGGGTGTAATGGTCCGATCGAGCAGTTGAGTTTCGATTTGGACGAGTTCAGCATCTTTGGTGTTTGCGAGCAACTGTTCCGCGGTCGCGCGTTCCGGAGAAAGCAGCGCGGGAGAGCCAATCACGCGGAACTTCGTGTCCTCGAGGATGGGCCCGTACGCGCCAACAGCAGGGAATCCTACGGCTTCGACTTGCTGCCCGGGATGCAACTCGATAAGTTGATCGGAGTCGGCGCGAATGTTGCCCGTATCGTCTTTGATGAAGACGAATCGCCCTGGACGCTGCAAGGTAACAAAGCCTTTCAATTTGACCCGGTGTCCTGCTGCTCCGCCGACGGTAAATCGCAGAATGCTGTCAATCGATTGGACCGGGATAGCAAAGGGATCCGCCACGCCGGGCTGAAGAATCTTGATCTGACTCAGCCCAGGCACATAAATAATGACCCCACGGAGCTGACTCTTGGCATTAAACAAAGCTCCGCACACGCCCTGCACTTGTACTTTCGCGTCGATGAGTCCCGGGGGAAGAGGCAAATGAAAGTCTGGAATAAAAGCGATCAGACGGCCACCGTCCATGGCTATTTCAAGGTGGAGGCCACCGTCGCTCACGCCGGCAGAGCGAACGATTCCCTCCAGTTCGACCCAGCGGCTATCTTCCCGGGTGGAGGCCAAACGCCCGAATTCCGCGTGTCGCGGAGTTGGAAAGGGCGCAGTACCCACGACGCCCCAGTGAGGGTGGGCGAGATCTGGAGCAAAGTCGGCCTGAGTGGTTACGGCATCTAGCTCGATCAGATCTCCGGCATGGGGACGCGCTGGATTCGTGCCGAGGTCAACCCAATTTCCTCCAGAAAAATCCTGGATGAACATGTCGGTGGCGAGATCAGTATCGATATTGAGGTTGGGGTTGGACCTTTTCGAAGCCAGGTGAAAAAAGGTGACAACCCCGCGAATGTGAACGGGGTAATGGCGGTTCGCTTCTTCTGGTGAAAGTGATCGGACCTGGCTGACGGAGGTAAGCAGAGGCAACCCCGCAGCGTAGGCCGAAACAGCCAACGAGGCCCACATCAGCAGCCGGGTCGCCCAGGCAGGCAGCTTGGCGGGCCGTATGTTCGACTTTGAGCTGTTAAAGAGTTCCACGCTGGTTTCCGGGGCGTCCGCCCTGGCGAGGGCAGAGGTTATATAGTGATTGATTCATCGGCAGGTTCGCGGAAAAAGTTTAAGTGAGGCATCTGACTGGCCCGTGAGGAAGACGATCGGTTGGTCGTCTGCTTTGAAACACAAGCTCCAATATGCTTCCTTGACCTTAATCGCAGCGCGCGCCGCCTGATTCAGAATGCGGCGCATATTGCGATTGCCTTTAGGCGATCGGGAGCTCTTCGCTACGGCGGCGTTGTTCCTCGCCTGGGCAAATTGTAAGAGGCTGTTCCTCGCAAATAGAAATGCCCTAATCTCTGCAAAGTAGAGACGTACGGTTTTGAGGAGGGATTGGGGAGTTCAGGGTTAGAGTGCAATTGATTCTCTGCGGGTCGCACCCGTGGAGAAGATGCCAGGCCGATACGATGGAGTTGGCTCCGGACTAAAAGGTAGCGAGCCTTCGGGCCAGGAAATCCAGTGGGTTTCGGCCCGAGGGTTTTGTCTTTGGAAAGCAGATTTAATGTGGTGAAACTTCGGAGCGGAGACCTTTACAGTAAACGGGAAGACGGCTGGGCGGTGTTGGCCCAGCCTACCGCATCAAGGTTTCGCGCCGGCGGGCTTCGTCCTTGGCCAGGTGAAGTTCTTCATCCAATCGTTTTCGCGTCGGACCGTTTTGCGCACCTGTTTCCGAACTGGTTTGGGCGGAAGGGCTTTGGGGCGAGGCGCACATTCGCTCACTAGGTGAGATGTCCCGCTGATTTTATTAGGGCGGAATCTGCGGCTAGGATCGCTGTAAGTCCATCGAAAAGGGCGTGCTGATTTCGAGTACGCCCGGATGTACTTGCGGAGTTTATTGCCGAGGTCGGCGACTGAGGTGAAAACACCTCGCGAGATGACATCTCGCTGGATTTTGGCGAACCACAATTCCACTTGGTTGAGCCACGACGAGTAGGTTGGGGTGAAGTGGAAGCGCACTTTCGGGTGGTCGGCCAGAAACTGTTGAACGGCTTTAGTCTTGTGCGCGGAGAGGTTATCGAGCACGAGGTGGATCTCTTTGGCCCAGCGAGCGCGCTTGACCAAGTTCGAGAGGAAAGCAATGAACTCATCGCTGGTGTGGCGTGCGGCCGTCATGCCTTGCACCTTGCCTGTCTTCACGTCCAGAGCCGCGTAGAGAGAAAGCGTGCCATGCCGGTAATAGTCGAAGCCATGCCGCTCGGCTCTGCCAGGCGACAACGGGAGCACCGGGTCCAAACGGTCGAGAGCTTGAATCGCGGTCTTTTCGTCCACGCAGAAGACGGCGGCGTGTTGTGGCGGATTCAGGTACAGGCCGATCACGTCGGCTGCTTTCTTTTCGAAATCCGGATCGTTGCTTGCCCTGTAACGGTCGAGCCGGTGCGGCTTCAAACGCACTTGCGCCCACAACCGCTGTACCGTCGTTTTGCTAAGGCCCAAAGCGGCCGCCATTTTGCGGCACGACCAGTGCGTGCTTCCGTCAGCAGGAGGTTGCGTGGTTTTCCGGGCAACTCTTGCCTGCAACGCCGGCGTAGCTACCCGCGGCTTGCTTCCTTTGTGACGAGCTTCCAATCCGCTCAGCCGGTCTTTTTCAAACCGCTGCTTCCAGCGCGAAATGGTTGGACCGGTTGTGTTCAGTTGTGCCATGATCCGGTCCCAGGTCAACCCATCGGCAAGCGCAAGAATCAAGCGGGCCCGAAAAACGTCGCCCGCCGGAAGCGTCCGCGACTGCGCCCAACCGCGTCATTTCCGCCCTCTCTTCCTTCGTCAAAGCCAGCAACTTCCGATACTGTCCCATACCTATAAGACATATCCACTAAGACGTATGCAGCTTCATAATGTTATCAACGGGACAGTTGGCTAGGAGCCATCTGGTGTTAAGTAGAAGGTCCATGGGTTAGCTGTTGAGTAGGATCGGTCTGAAGCCTTTGTGAAGACAGGAGAAGAGGACGTCGGTACGGAACGAAATTGGATCAGCCGACAAAAATTCGCCGGCTAGGATGGATTCGTGGTCCGGCGTAGATTGCCAAGCCATTTCCTTTTCCGGATCGAGAACCCAGCAGTACGAAGCGCCCAATCATGATATTGCCGGCACTTTTCGAACATCTCTTCCTTCGTATCATCGTGGGACAAAACTTCGATGCAGAGATGAGGAGGGCGAATTGCATACTCCTCGCCTTCTACCTGTTCGCGAAGCGCAACCACGATATCCGGCAATTTCCATCTGTTGTGCCGAAGCCTGGAACGGACCTCCGAGCCAGGAACATACACCGGATAAAACTTCAGGATCAGCGCAGCGATCCAGTTACTTAGTGCGCCATCTTTCTAGTTGGGTACTCGAACCGCTCGTACTGAGGTGAGCTTAAGAATTCTTCGACGCTGATGAGCTGCTTGGTGGCCGCCATCGGCCTCTGCCTTACTACTAACTATAACTTCGTCAGCTTCCTTCCGGTGAGGAGGAAGAAGGCGGCGAGGATCACGACCAATATGCCATTACCGGCCATGATGACTGGGGCCGAAGCCTGCTTAATCAGGAGTCCGGAGAGCAGGCTGCCGAGGGGCATGCCGCCGCGGAAAGCGACATTGTAGACGCTCATTACGCGGCCGCGCATGTCGTCGGCGACGTAGAGCTGCACGAGCGAGGAGTTCAGCGCGAAGACGACCATTAGTGCTGCTCCGGCGGCAAACACGAGCGCAGCGCTAATGCCGAGGCTCTTCGAAAGGCCGAAGCCTGCGATCAAAATTCCAAGAACCAACATTACGAGAAGCGATATTCGCGCCTGGCCGGCTTGCTTCTGGCTGGCGGCGACAAGAAGCGCACCCGTTATAGAGCCGGCGCCGGACAGACATAGGAAGAGCGTAAAGATATTGGGGCCGCCGTGGAAAACGTCGCGCGCCATTACGGGGAGAAAGGTGATAAGCGGATACGAAAGCAGTGTGGCTAAAAAGGCCAGGATGACAAGGCTGATCATCCCCTCACGTTTGAGGAGGAAGTCAATGCCTTCGCGCATGCTTTTGATCACGGACTGCTCGGTTTTCGCCGGCACGAAGTGAGGGTGAATCATTAGCAGCGAGGCAATGACGGCGAGGAATGAGAGCCCGTTCAGTCCGAAGCACCAGCTGGCGCCAAGCTTCACGAGCGCGATGCCGCCGAGCGCCGGACCGACTACTCTAGCGAGATTGAATTGAATGGAGTTTAGCGCAACCGCATTCTGGAGGTCTTCTTTCCCGACGAGCGAGGGGATAAGAGCTGAGTAGGCCGGCCCTCCGAAAGACTGCGCCACTCCTACGGTGAAGGAGAGGCACCAAATGTGCCAGACCCGCACGACATGAGTGCCAACCAGAATGGCGAGAGTAAATGCGGAAGAAAGCTGAATGACCTGTGAGATCAGCAGCAGGCTGCGACGGCTCTTGCGATCCGCGAAGACACCGCCGAAGAGCGAAAGGAGGAATATCGGAATTTGCCCGAAGAATGCATCCAGGCCCAGGTAGAGAGAGGAATTTGAGAGCTGGTAAACGAGCCAGCTCTGGGCGAGGATTTGCATCCAAGTGCCAATGCTCGACACGCAGGCACCCAGCCACATCAGCCTGAAATCAGGATATTGGAAGGCTCGGAAAATCCGGGTCAGCAAGCGAAGCTTTCTGAATGGCCGCTCGTCAGGTCTAGTAGCATTTGCAAAGAGGCTCCCGTTCAGCGCGAGGATGAAATTCGAGAGGAGGGAAGCGGTGTTTCGCGCTGGATGAGATGAAGAAGATTGCCGTCCGGATCCTTAAAGAACAAGAGACGATTGCCCTGGTTCGAATACGGCTCCCCTTCGAACTTGACTCCCTGGGAAGCGAGTTGGCGTAGCGCTCCATCAAAATCGCCGGCCGTGATGGCTATATGTCTCATGCCGGGAGAGCGCAGGCCGGCTTCCGCACGGTCGCCTTCGGCTGGGATGATCTCGATCAGGGCGCCGTTGGACGCCTCGACGAAATAATTGCCAGCGTACTCATATGTGATCTCGAATTCAAGAGTTGAGGCATACCATTCGGCCAGCCGCTTTGGGTTCGGAGAGGCAATGGCAAAATGTTCGACACCGTTGAACATCATCCGGGATTGTAGCAATCACCGAGCACTTCACCATCGCCTCGCCCGGAACTGACTCCGGCGAGAGCGAAACCACCGCAGGCCGCTCCTCGCGCGTTGCCAAGCGTTCAACTTCCGGTTGGCCGACCAACGAGGACAGGAAACTCGGACGCAGAGCTAATGGGTAGCTTCTTGAGACCGACAAATGGCGTGCTAAGTGCCCGCGATTAACAGGAATACTCCTCGTCAGAAATTCTCGATCGCCCACGAATTGCGTTCCGTCGCGGGTGCCCTGATTGCCAAATACTTGCCGTCCCCACCGCAAGGCCGGCGTTCCGAACGGCAACACTTCGTCTCTGCTCAGCCTTTTCAAGACCCGTTCTTAACCCAAACATTGCTCGAGGTGGTGTCCTCTGGAAAGGCAATTCTTCGTCCATCGGGCGACGGGACAGCCCACAATAAACTCTGTGACTTCAGCAACTCCCACGAATGTCCGTCGCTATCCACATCGAAAAGCACCACCTCCAGCGGCGTCCTTTCTACTACGTACCATTCTTGTCCGCTTATCCCCCAAACTACTCCCATTAGGTTCCTCATTCCGTCCAGCGTGACCACCCTCTCGGCCCCGTCCGGTTCCGTCGCATCGAGCGAAATGACACGGATCTTCGCATTTTGTGGATCATGGTTCGGAATTGCGATGAATAGTCCATCGGGCGATAATTCCCAATCTCCCGTTAACGAGGAACTCCATCCGGTGCGCGCGAGCTCCCGGCCCTTCCCGCGCAGCGGATCCAACTCATAGAACACGAACTGATCGCCTTCGGTAGATCGCACGACACACCGCGAGCCGGGCTGCCGGCCACATCGGAATTCTTCAACGTTCCCGGTCTTCGGAAGTGGTTCGGGCGTGCCGCCATCCATTGGCACGCGCATTAACGTTCTCTTGGTGCGTTGTTCACGGTCCTCGCGGTACAGTATCCATTTTCCGTCGGGTGATGCCTGCGGGAGAACGCTATCTGCGTTTGATAACACAAGTGCCTCCGGTTCCCGCTCGTCGATTCTCTGCCGAAAGAGACCGAAAGTGCCGTTCCGGTTCGATTCAAAAATCACTGCGCCGTTGTCCGCCGTCCATGCGTGCGGATAGTCGTCGGCCAATGCAAAAGTCAGCCTTCGAATATTCAGCAGTTTCGATACCGGTTTGCCTGAGGGCAGATCAGCAATATAAGTGTTCGAGTACTCAGACCTCCGGACTAGGGCTACTTTGCTGCCATCGTATGCTGCCGAGATGCTCGATAGCATCAAATCCGAGCCGTGGGTTACCTGACGAGGTGGCGCGAGAACCTTCCCGGTTTTCGGATCCGTGCGCAATTCCCAGACCTGGTGTAGGAGCGTTTCCATAACCGAAACCCAGCGTAGATAAAGTACGCGCCCGTCCTCCAGGCCGCATGCAGATGTCATAACGACGTCCCTTTCCGACGCAATTACTCGCCCCGTATCCGCGTCCGCTGCTTCGTAATTGTAGGTGTTCTGTTGAGGCCGCGCGGCACCATATCGCGCGATCTGCCCGTCCCGCGGCGCTGCGTACTCCTGGCGCTCGTACGAGATCCGCTTGCCATCCGGCGACCAGACTAATGCCGAGAACGAGTTCATTCCGCCGCCGCCACGAATCTTGCGGGGTCTCGCTCCATTGACTCCGGTCACCCAGATTATCGTTCCGCCTGCACTGGTTAAAGCGATTCGCGTTCCATCCGGCGATGGGACTCCGTCCTCACCTTCGGGCACCATCAGACCTGCTGCCCCGCCGTTTAGCGGTATCATCCAGACGCCACGGCGGTGATCGGCCGCCATTCCGCTCGCCAAAAGCCGCGAGCCGTCATTGAACCAGGCAATTCGGTGCACTTGAAGCCCGGCCGGCGTCCGGAGAGGTCGGGTGAGACCGTCGCTCATTCTCCGCACGAGTACTGAGCCTGCAATTGTCCCGAAAGCGAGTTTTTTTCCATCCGGCGATAAGGCTGCCGCAGTGACTCTGTTCTCGCTGGTTTGCGTAGTAATTTGCTGCAGTATGGGTTCCTTGAGAGCCAATATCTTCACTGCGATGGCCCACAGTACGAATCCACAAACTATGCAGGCAACCAAACTGGATGCCCACAACCAGGTTTTCGCTCGCCGCGACTTATCCTTGCGATCTGTTTCGACCATCCCAGTCAACCGGCCTGCCACTTCCTCCGCGGATGGCCGTTTGCCTGGATCTTTGGCCAGCATCGAGCCGATCAACCGATCCAAGACCGCAGGGATTTTCGGGTTCACTGCCGAAACGGCCTTGGGCGTGTTGTGCGCAATCGCGTGCGCGGTGTCGATCGGAAAATCGGTGGCAAATGCGTGTGTACCTGTTGCGAGCTCGTACAACATCAGCCCCAGCGAAAAGATGTCGCTCGCCCGTGTCGGTCGTTCGCCGCGAGTCTGCTCAGGCGACATGTAATTCAATGTGCCCCCTAACACACCTGAAGGGTTCGTCGACTCGGCTTGCTCTGTCGCCATGAGCTGACGCGCGAGCCCGAAATCCAGTACTTTGATATATCCATCCGGTCGCACCATCAGATTCTCCGGCTTGACATCTCCATGCACGATCCCGTGTTCGTGTGCCGCCGCTAAGGCCTGCGCCATTTGGCGGCTCCAATCAATTACGCGAACCCCGGGCTGCGCTTCGCCGCAATACCTACGCAGCGAGCTGCCTTCCACCAGCTCCATCGCAAGCGCTACCTGTCCGTCGAGCCGGATTACCTCATAAACCGTCACAATGTTTGGATGATTGAGCGCCGACGCGGCCCTTGCTTCGCGAACCAGCCGCTCCGCCGCGAGGTCCGTCGCCCCCAGGCCAGGAGCTAGTACTTTCAAAGCGGCCGTCCGCCGCAGATCGGTATCCCGCGCCGAGTATACCGATCCTATGCCGCCCTGTCCCAACTTGCCTATGACCTCGTACCGGCCTATCCTGTCTCCGGCCTTTAGCACAAGCCCGGCCGACTCTTCCGAATCCTCGTCCTTTGTGCACTCGATCAATTCGGACGCCAGGCGCAATACCTCCGGATCACTCGTCGCGGACTGAGTAAATATCAACCGTTCGCTGGCAGGAAGCTCGAGCGCGCGCCCAAAAAGTTCGTACGCGCACTTCCACTTCTCATCTGTAATACGGCTCCCCCGTGGCGGAAACATCGCGAGGCTCACGCTTTCGTTTGGGATAATATCGTACTTAAACGACGGCCGCTCTTATCATCCCGGATGGGTCTATTTCGTGACCACCAGCAACAGGCCGTCCGCAGAGTCCAACCGAACAGACCCGGACCAGATCGCACGTCTCATGGCAAATCTCCGGCTGGGCAGCAAGGAGGCGGCCGGTCAATTGGTCGCTATTTTCTACCCCGAGTTACGCCGTTTGGCGCGTTCCCGTATGCGAAACGAACGGACGCCTCACACTTGGCAGCCCACCGTCCTCGTCAATGAGCTGTACCTGGAGCTTCTAAAGATTAAGGCGCTGAATGCGGTCGACGAGCGCAGGTCGGACCGGGAAGCTTTCCTTGGCCTGGCGGCTCACATTATGCGGCGCATGCTTGTCCATCATGCGCGCCCCCTATACCGCCGTGCCGAAGCAATCGATCTTTCCGAGGAACTGGATCTCAAAACTCTGCGTGCGACCGATCTGGCTGACATCGAAGATCTTCTAGCGCGTCTCTCGAACATCGATCCCCAGCTCCGAACCATTGTCGAAATGCACGTCTTTGAGGGATTCACTATTCCCGAGATTGCTTCCCACCTGGAGTGCGCTTCGCGAACTGTTGACCGGCGCTGGTCGTTTGCCCGCAAGTGGCTTGAGCACCAGCTTGCCCCTGAGTCGCAGCAATAACCGTATCCAACTCAAATCGCAGCGAAACTCATTCTTTGGCTAAAAGCGTTCGTTAGTGGCGTGAATTAACCGCCTGCTCTCCCTTTCCCTATTAGCAGACAACCGAGAACCAGGTTGCCAGAAAACGGATGCGTGAAAACTCGGTTACTCGGGATTCGGCTGATGTTTTGGCGGCGATGGTCGGAAGGAGAGACTGACATGAAGACACAATCAAGCGCTCAAAGGCCTCGATTCGGCGCCTTTTGGGTAAATTGTGGCCATCCAGAAAAATCTGAACGCGGCAGAATTAGAGCGCTGACGTTACGGAGCCTTCGCCGCCGCGCGTTCTATCGGCCGCTCGCTTTGGCGATGTCGGTCTTGCTTATTCCCTCGCTTTCCTGGTTCGAGGGCGTGGCCGGCATTCCGCTCGGTCCCAGCGCGGAATCGTTCCAGGCCTCGGCACAGACCACCGGCGGCACCGGTTGCGGACCTGCGTCTGCGACCGCGATCATCCGAACCAACTGCATAAATGGCCAACTATTCAACTTGCATGGCGATCTGAGCCAGTTGGAATCGGATGCGGTGAACGCTTTCCTGGGCCTGCACGGTCTGTCCGCAACCGACGCGAGCGTCATTTACACCTATGGCCGGCAACGTTTGCGTGATCAAATTCGTGCGAGCATGATTGCCCAGATGCTGACAATTATCAAGAAACCAGCATCGGAGCGGACGCCACACGAACAGACGCTATTCAGCTGGTTGCAGCTCCTCGTTCAGCAGAACGAGATTGCACTCTACACTAACGCCATTGAGGAGGCCGGCCGATTTTTCGTTGACCCCTGCACCTTCACGCTCGACTCAGACATTGCTAGCGCTTACAATTTGCGCTACAACGGCCTTGCTTTTTGCGGAGGTCAGAGCACTGTCTTTACACCTCCGATTCCGGCGGCGAGTTATTTTACGGCGTGGGGATTCAAGAAATCCTATGGGGCAGCCGCAGAGCAGTTTAAGGAGTTCGGCACATTAATGGCCGATACTTCGCTGTCGTTAGGTGCACAGGCTGGGATCTCCGTGGGCGCGGGCGCCCTTGTTGCCGGGATCGCCGGAGCGGCCATTTATGCCAACCTTGCCGCCGCCTTGGCAGCGTTCACAGGTACAACGGCCGCTGTGGGGCCTGCCTCTGCCGCCTTGGCTGCGGGGACAACGTATTTGATTGCCGGCAAAACGGTAAGTTTAGTAGGAATAGGCAGCGCTGTTGCGGGGCCGGTGGCGGTCATCCTGGTCGCCATCACGGTCGGCGTGGCGGCGGGGTTGCAACTCGGGACGAACATTGAACACCAGAATGATATTGCAAACTTCAGCAATCTTCTGACCCAGGCTCAGAATAATCTGCCTGATTTGGCGGCTATGGTGGACGACACAACTGGCCTCGGCAACTATAAAATCCAGGCCGCCATGAACTCGCAGACTGTGCCGGACGTGCCCAGCGAAACCGTGCTTCCGGAGCACCGGCCTGGAACGGATCCCAATTTCGAGATCTTCCCTGCGTCTGGCGGCGAAAAGAGCATCTCGGACATCCTCACTTTTCAGAATTGGGAAGGGAATCATGTGACGGCGAAAACTTGGGGTGGCTGGTTTCTCAAGACCTGTACAACGGTTAACGAACCGTGTCTGTCCGGCGAGGCTATCAACGTCGACATCCGTTATGTCGATGCCGCCGGAGTGAAATGGACAGCGTCTCGACTGGGCAACAACTTCGTGCATACGAAAGCAAAGGCCGACTCTACAGATTTAATATGCGTGGCCGACACGGCGACGGGCGTGACTCCTCTCGGAACCGATCTCACCAAGTGTTCCACCTACACATCCGATCACATTACTTTGAAGGATGCGAGCGGCAATGTTGTAACGGCCAAGCTTGACGTATTGACACCGCCCGGGGTCAGCGGCTCTACCATCCTGGCGTTCGGACCGGGCATACCTTCGACTCAGACCATTACCGTCACCGGCAATCCTGCGCCGGCGATCTGCCTGTCGAGCGGATCCTTACCAGCAGATTTCTCGCTCAATGGAGGGACATGCGGGACGGGGACCTTCCAGATTCAATTCAACGGCAACCTCAGCGCTGAGACCCATACGTATAGGCTCGAGCTGAGCGCTAGCGATAGCAAAGGGATCATTTCGATTCCCGTCATAGTCGATGTCAGCCCGCAACTTGCCATCATCTCGCCGCCCTCGCTGTCTGGCCGTGCGGGCATTCCCGTGACCTTCACAGTAATCGCGACCGGGGTTCCAACGCCGGCATTGTCGCCAACTCCGAACCTGAGTCTCTTGGGTCTGACGTTTAAAGACAATGGCGACGGCACAGCGACCATCAGCGGCGTGGTCAAATTCCCTAGCTCAAGCGTTTGCTTAGGCCCCCCCTGCGGAATTCAGGCAAAAAACTCGGGGGGAACAATCGTCCAGGATTTTTCGCTGAATTTCACGCCGGCTCCAGAGGCTACATTAATTCCTCCGGCCGAAGCGAATTTTTACACGGGCACAACGAATCTGCGGGTGCTGCAGTCGAAAGGCGCGATCACGCCGGTCTCGTGGGGCTATATCCCAGACCCTAACGCGCCTTGGCTGAATCTCAAGGATAATGGCGATGGCACCGCGTTCCTGACGGGTGAACCCCCAGTGGGTACCTCCGGCACATTCAATCCTAGGATCGCGCCGCTTGCTGAAGGAACGATCACCCTCCTAAATCCGTTCCCCGTGAAGGTGGAGAATACACCTGTCTTCACCGGCCCCAATACCGCAACGTTTTACGCCGGAAAAGACAGTAAGTTTAAGATCAGGGCCAGCCAGGGGAACATCACGCTAGTCGGCGTGCTGCCCCAGGGTCTCACGTTCATCTCGAATGGGTCTGTAGATCCGGCCGTTATCTTCGGGACCCCGGCCGAGGGAACAGGAGGTCAGTACACTGTCAACCTGGTGGCCACTGCTCCTGGAACAGAGGGGCCGACCACTCAACAGCTGACTCTAAATGTAAACGAGGCGCCGCGGTTCACCGGCCCATGCCTGTCGCCGAATTGTACGGTGGAAGTGCCCCCTGGAGGGACATTCACCGTGACAACTACCGGATTCCCCTTGATGTCGTCGGAGCCTTTGCCCGCATCCGCCGGCCCCCTTCCGCCGGAACGTTGCTGCGGGCCGCAGTGGATGTCTTTTTCTCCCTTCCGCTTGCCACGGGACTTCAAGGCTAGCAACGTTAATGCCGAGGGTTTCGCGACCGGGACGTTGACCATCCAGGCTCCTGCTGACGAGTCACTGGTAGGTAGGGAGTGGGCCGTAGTGATTTTTGCCGCCAATGGAGTGACGCCACGGGCCGAACAGGATTCCGTTATCAAGATTGTTAAACCACCCACTGAACCAGCGCCATAACTCAGTACAGATAATTTCTCACGTTCAGGTAACGCTTCGATCACGTGAGGTGGAATTCGGCCCAAAGGGAAAATGGCTAATCCGATGCGTTCCAGGGCGAAAATGGATCGGGGCCGGGCAGATGCCCGGCCCTTTTCCGTTGATGAGTGCTGGAGTTCTTCGGACTCGTCTTTGTACCTTCATTGCCGTGCGAGCTCTCTTAATCCGCGCTTCTCCTTAGCCGTCTGCCGCAGGTTCATCGGCGACCGCGCATATAGTATCGGGCTAAATCCACCCGAATGCCATCGCCATAACCGTCCAAAATAGACGGCCTGTATGGACGGCGTCGCCTAGCACGGTCCGTTTACCCAACCACTTCCTTGTGCATCGAGTCGGCCGCCTCGAGAATGGCGTTCGGGCCGACGATCGCAAGTGGCCAGCAGCCTTAAGGAACGCCGGAATGATTATTTCTGGTAACTCCTCAATGACGTTCCACACGGAGGTTGGCTGAACAGGGGCTCTGACGCGAAACGCACAAGAGTTATTCATCAGCATCAATGGTTTGGGCGACGCTGATGATTTTTCCGGTATCGGACGCTTGAACGAAAACGATAATCCGCGAATTGGGGAGCAACGAAACCGGCAGAGTAATGTCAGAGTTGGATTCGGGACCGGCGGGAGCTACTTCTCGTATGGAGTACGCAACGGCGACATGGCTGAGCGAGCGGCCGGCGTTTTCGCCGCGCGAGACTTGGGATTGAGCGCGGTCCCGGGCAAGCACCAGGTACACGCGAGCGCGAGGTTGGAGCGGTGCGGCTCCAAGCGTCACATGGATGATTACGGTATTCTTTTTGCGTTCAGCATTGTTTCTGCCGGCAGCCACGCTCAGCGGAATTTTCGAGTCGCGTAATGACTCGTTTACCGCGTCTTTCAGCTTGGGCCGATTACTGCCAACAACGGATCTGGTTCCATCCACTACGAGTTGAGGCGTGTAGATTTCGCTCACGCCTAAGCGCGAGGCGTACATTTCCTGGCGGCCGGTAAAGGCGTGAGAGGAAAACGGGTCGGACCAACCTTGCCGATTCCAATAATCCACGTGCTCGCTGAGAACGATGAGGTTTGCACCTGGGATAGGCTGGTTGCGATCAAGGTCCGCGAGCAATTTGTCGGCGGGAGGGCAACTCGAGCAGCCTTCCGAGGTGAACAGCTCAACAAACACGGGAGTGGTCGCGCTCGGTCCGTCACTATTGCGAAGACCTGCTTGTGACCAGCCAGGAAGGAGAATAGGGCGCAGAGCGAGAATAGCTAAGTATCTGTTTGTTTGCAGCAACCCGATGAACCTATGCATACAGTATGTAAAACCGGTCGAGCCGATCTGCTACTCGATTCGTCGACAGGAAGAGGAAAGTTACGGCTAGCGACGGCTCGCTCATGAACACCGTAACTCTGAAGCAGGCGCCTCCGGTTAGACTCCTTATGGCCGGGCGGTGAGTGAGGAGCGCGCCCGCGATGGGGCAAGCCAGCGGGGAGAGCTCGAAGAAGCGCGGCTCGCCTTTCGATTGGATTGGGACACGCAACCTGGCTTGCGCGGCTTCACTGGCGAGGAGTTTTTCTCTCTTCTGGTATTCCGATCCGATCCAAGCGATCATGCACGTCCTGGGCGGGCACCGGATACCGCATGGTGGTCTCGATTTACTTGTGGCCCATTCAATGCTGCACGGTCCGAATATCGAACCCGGATCTCAGCATACTCGTCGCATAGGTCGACCGGAAGGTCTTCAGATCGAAGGTGGAGGGATCGAGCCCGGCGCGCCGCGACCTCCTTGCAGCGGCGCAGGACCTTCTGTTCTCGATTCCCCGTGGGCGACGGGAACACGAACGGACTATCAAGCGACTGCGGGTGGCTCGCAAGCAGTTGTGCCAGATCGATGGGCTCCGGGACCTCTCGTTCCTCCCATCGTTTGGGAAAGAAGCGCGACTCCGGCTTAGAAACAACCCGCGCCGTCCGGAGTTTCAAATTGAGATCTGTCCAGAAGAGATGCATCACTTCCTGTTCCCGGAAGCCGGTCGCACAAAGGTGGAAAACAGGGCCAATTCCCAGGAATCACACGCCGAGAGAAATCGTGATTGTTCTTCTTCGGAGTACATGCGCGGGAGTGCGTGAATGGCTTGTGGCCATTGCAGTTCGCGCGTGATGTCGCGTCGGCCATTACGCCGGAAAAACTGCGCGATGATGATCACGTTGTGCAGGACGGTGTTGGCGGATAGCCCGCTTTTCTTGAGCTTGACAATAAAATCATCGAACTCTTGGATTGAGATCTGTTCCAGCGGCCGGCCGCTAAAGTGTTTTCGAAACGGGTCAGTACCGCATTGTACTTGCGGTAGGTGTTCGGCTTCTTGAGCCTATCGGTCTGGTCGAGATAGCGCCGGATCAAAGCGAGGAGGAACGGTTGCTCCGGAGGGGGAGGCGATACGACCGGCTTGTAGCGCTGGAGAATGCCGGCGTCGGTGGCGGCGAGTTCTGCCTTCTTGATCCGCCGGGATTCCAGGGCTTGGGAAACGGTGCGGCCCGCCGGCAAGCGCACGCGCCTTCCGCTCTCGCGCCATTTCGAGGAAGTATCTACCTTCGGGCAGCGCGTTCCAATCGCGCTCCCCATTTTCTTTGCGGGGATCGCCTTAAAGACCCACTGGCGAACGATTTTGATCTGCTTGATAATGTTGATGCGCGCCATCGTTCCATTCCCGATAGCATGAAACGATACGAACGAGCTAAAAACCACGGCGCTCTGGATACTAAAGAGGACACTAAGCTGTCTAAGTGATTGAAGAGGTGAGGCGCAACGGGGAGCTAACGATGTCGGTCCAATCAGCACGCGCGTTACCTTTCGCATCGCGCCAGTGGACGAGACGGGCGGCGACTCGGAAATCGGCTTCTGATCCTTGCGAGTCGATGCAGTCGTTTTCGCCGGCATCGCAGACATAAGGGAAGGCGCGACCAGTGTGGTTCAGAACGACATCGAGGATGATGTAGAGACCGAGATGGTGGGCGGCATCGACCAAGCTGCGAAGCTCATCGTCCGCATGGCTGGGGTCCCGGGCGAAGCGGGAATCGACGTGCAGAAAATCGTGAATGCCATAACCGTGATAAGTGCCTCCTTCGAAAGCAACATTCTTAAGAACAGGGCTTAGCTAGATTGCGCCCGCGCCGAGTTGCTTGATGTAGGGAAGCTGATCCTGAATGCTAGCCAGATTGCCCCCTGAAAGTCGTAGTAATTCGGATCATCGAACGGCAGATGGCGCGGTGCCGCGAGTGAATTGTTGAAACGATCGACCAGGATGAAGTAAATCCATTGATCGCGCTAGGGAAAGGCCTGTAGCGGCCCCCGGTGTCCAAGTAACGATTGATAATAGCCAGGAAGTCAGGCGCGTACAGAGAAGTGCACATCGAACCTCCTCGGGAAATGCGTCCGATTCTAGCGAGTTTTCGAATTCGGTAGTTTGATGTAGGGCAGATGTCGATCCAAATCTTTGCATGGCTGCTCTTTGCCGTGCCCGGCCAGTATCCCGCGAACTGGTGGACGCCGGTAACCGATGCTCAAAAGCCCGCTTGGGAAGTTCTTCCGCAAGCCGCGAAACCCGGTGAAGTGATCCTCTCTAAACGCAACGAACTCGGGATCCTCTCCAACTTCGCCGCCACGCCTTTTACCTTGCGGGGCGTTCGTTATGCCAGCGTCGAGGGCTTCTGGCAAATGATGCTCTATCCCGAAGGCCACCGCGATCCCCGCGCCCAAGCCGCCTTCTTAAAATGGCCGTACACGCGCGCGGAAGTAGCGCAGATGACGGCCTTTCAGGCCAAGGCGGCCGGCGAAATCGCTGAAGAAAACATGCGCAAGCTTGGCATCGACTGGGTGACTTTCGAAGGCCACCGGATGCCCTATCGCTCCATGACCAAGGGCGAACATTATCACTTGATCGTCGAAGCCATGCGAGCTAAACTTGCGCAGAACCCCAGGGTGCGCCAGGTCTTGCTGTCTACCGGGAACTTGATTCTGCTGCCGGACCACATTCAGGAAGCCAATGCCCCGCCGGAATGGGCGTACTTCAAAATTTGGATGGACATTCGAGGGGAACTGCAGGGTATGGAAACGCATGCGCCGCCCCGTCACGCTTGACCGGATCCTAAGTCCAGACCTTCTCGATCGGAACGCCGCGCCGGCAAAGTTCGCACGAGCTCGAATCCTTGTAATACAAAGCGTCCATCTTCGCCAGGTAAAACAAAGGCACGTTGCCAAGATCCGCAATCGTCGGATTCGGTTGGTACACCGCGGCGGCAAGTCCCACCACCTGCGCGCCCTTGGCCTCGACCAACCTGCGCAACAGTGTCATGCGCCGTCCGGAACGCAGGATATCGTCGACGATCAAGACCTTCTCACCCTTCTCGGGCTCCACAAACTGCCGGAATTTCATGGGGGTCGATTCTGTATCCTGTTCAGCCCAGTAAACCTGCCGTGCTCGCAGCGCCTCGCAAACTCCAAAGGCAATGGGCAATCCGCCGATCGTCGGGCAAACGATGGAAAGCTCTTTGATCATGGCCCGGATCTCAGCGTCGGCCCGCAGGCGCCTGCTCAGCCCGACGCTTAATACTTTCGCGTGCTGGTAGTAGCGGAAAGCAAGCGCCACCTGCAAATACTCGTCTGTGTGCATGCCGTTCAGATACTCGAAGTGACCTTCGCGCAGGGCGCCAGTCTCGCGCAACAGCGCAATCACTTCTTCGTTAGTGGGAATCAAATGCATAGTAAACCCGACGCCGGGCGGCCTTAATGAGCGCCCTTTCCGGCCAGTACGTGGGGAATGGTCCGCAGGATGATCGACCAGTCGAGCTTCAAAGACCAGTTCTCGATGTACGAGATATCCATGCGCATCCATGAATTGAAGTCGATGTGGTCGCGGCCGCAAACCGCCCAGATGCAGGTGAGACCGGGGCGCATCCGGAGCCTGCGCTTTTGCCAGAGCTCGTAGCGTTCCACTTCTTCCGGAATCGGAGGCCGCGGACCCACAATCGACATCTCTCCGCGGAGCACATTGTAAAGCTGCGGGACTTCGTCGATCGAGAACTTACGCAGCCAGCGCCCAATCCGGGTGACTCGGGGATCGCGTGCGATCTTGAAAGCGACCGACCGTTTGCTCATGTGCTCGTATTGAAGCTTAAGCTCATCCGCATTCTCCACCATCGACCGGAATTTATACATTGTGAATTTCCTGCCATTCAGTCCGCAGCGCTCCTGGCTAAAGACCACGGGCCCGGGCGAGGTCAGCTTAATCAGCAGGGCGACCACGGCGATGAATGGCGCAAATAAGATCATTGCCGACAGCGAGACAACGATGTCGAAAAAGCGCTTTACTACCAGTCGGATGTCTTCCAGCGGCGCCGCCGAGAAAGTCAGCAGCGGAGCGCCGCCTACGCGATCCAATGTAATTTCGCTGTTGACGTGCGGAAAAAAATCGATCGCGACACGCGTCCGGACGCCCTGCTCATCGCAGTGAAGAAAAACCTCTTCCAGACCTGCGAGCTTACTGCTGTCCACATTGAAAATCACTTCATCCACAATCCGGTCCGCCAGCAGTTTGGGCAGTTCCCGCGCGCAGTCCTCCTCGTTCAGCTCAGCTGCGATTCTGATCCGAAACGGCGAGTCTTGGCTCAACGTTCCCGCCAGAGATGCGGCCTTGTGGCCGTTCCCGACAATCACTACATGGTAGGGACTCCCGAATCCGCGCTGAAAGGCGCTGATGAAAGCCGGCGAATACCAGCGAAAAGCAGTCAGCAGAAACAGGCTGTAACCGAAGAAAAGGAAGAGGAAACTACGGCTTAATGGAGGATCCAAACGCACTAGATACTGGAACAGAATTACGAGTATGATACCGAGGAAGTTCTGGCGAAGCGTGCGGCTCACAATGCGCCAGGGGCTCGAAGAATCCAGATACTCGTACACCCGATAAAGCGAGCCGAGCGATACCCAGGAAACCGCGCAAAAACAAAGAAACAGGAAATGCGTGCGCGGGGCAAGAAAGAAGACGTGTTCCAGACTAAGCTGCGTGCGCGTAAAGTAGGCTGCCTGGAAGGCGATGACCGTCAGGATGGCGTCTGCCGCGGCAAATAGTAACTGGATCTTTTTTCTCTGATGCGCAAACACGGAGCCGCCCTTACTTTACCAGCCCAAGCTATTTATTCCGCTGTCACTGGCCCAAGGCCCGGTCCAGATCCGCCATAATGTCCTCCAACGCTTCTATACCCGCCGCAATCCGCACCAGGTTTTCTTTAATACCCATTCGTTCGCGCATCTTGGGCGCCACATTGCGATGGGAAGCGATCCACGGATATAGCAGCAAGGTATGCACGTCGCCAAGCGAAGTTCCGGGCACGACCATCTTGAGCCGGTCCATAAAGCTCAGCACTTCTGGTTTCGATGCGTCTTTGATTTCAAAACTGAGAATCGCTCCAAAGAGGCCAGGTTGGAAAAAACTTCTGATCTCCTCCGCGTCGGGATGCGCGGAATCCGAGCAGTAGTACACGCGCTCTACGCAGGGATGCAGCGCTAGCCACTCGGCGAGCGCCTTAGCGTTCTGGCACTGCCGTTCAAAACGCAGGGCAAGCGTCTTGATCCCGCGCATTGTCAGGTAACTCTCGAAGGGTCCGAGAACCGGGCCAACCAGGCGCGAGATCATGCGAATCTGTTCGTGATGCGGCGTGTCGCTCACCACGATGCCGCCCAGCACGTCGCCGTGGCCCGCGAGATACTTGGTGGCCGAATGCACAACCATATTCGCGCCGAAATCGAGCGGGCGCATCATCATCGGCGTCGCGAACGTGTTATCGACGACCAGGGCCGCTCCCGCCTTGCGCGCCAGTTCCGCGATCCTCGCGATGTTTCCTACGCGTAGCAACGGATTAGAAACGCTCTCGATGAAAATGCAGCCTGCCCGTTGCTTCTCGATAACTCGCTCCAGCTTCGGGAGATCGCAAATGTCGGTGTATGTGACCTCTACTCCGAAAGGCCCCAGAATCTGATCAAGAAACCCTACTGTCGCCCCATAGATCGAGTGCGACGCAATCACCCGGTGCGGCCGGTCGAGCAGCGCCGCTTGTAATGCGATCTGTACTGCCGCCATCCCTGAGGCAGTCGCCAGTGAGCCGGCACCATGCTCCAACTCCGTCGTTAACTCTTCGAGCGCGACGTTGGTGGGGCTCGCGTACCGCGCGTAACAGAATCCCTCCTCCTCATGCCCGAGCACCCGATCCAGGGTACCGGCCGACTCGTAAAAGTAAGTGGAGCTTAGATGAATCGGAGTAGTTGCCGGTACCGGAGCGCCGGGCCGCCGCTTGCGATCTCCTACATGGACAACTTGCGAATCGAACTTCATTTCCTTTTCCAGCGCACGCCCTCTTTGGTGTCTTCGAGGATCACTCCTCTTTCCTGCAGTGAGTTGCGAATCTCATCCGAGCGCGCGAAGTTCTTCGATTTTTTGGCCTGAGTTCGCTCGTTGATAAGCGCCTCAATCTCCGCGTCAGAGGGACGGGGCGCTTCCGCCCCGCCCGGCTCAGACGGAACGGAGTTGCTCGGCTTAAGTACATCGAAAATCGTGTCGAAAATCTCCAACACCTTCGCGGCATCCCAGCGGTTCTCCTCGCGGAACTCGCCTTCGTCCACCGCCGTATTCACCTCGCGCACGTATTCAAAGATGGAAGCCAGCGCCTCTGCTGTATTCAAGTCGGCGTCGAGCGCCTCTTCGAATTCACGAATGGCCTGCGCGGAGCGCTCCGCTAAGGCCTCATTGCGCCCTGCCGGCAGCTTGGCGGAGGCCAGGCGCAGTTCAAAGTCACGCAGCCGGTCAATTGTCTTGCTTGCCGCCCGCAAACCCTCAAAGGTGAAGTTCAGCTTCTTTCGGTACGGAACCGAGGCAAGCAGATAACGAATCGCTTCCGGCTGATACCCTTTCTCAAGCAGGTCCCGCAAAGTGAAGAAGTTTCCGAGCGACTTCGACATCTTTTGCGATTCGATGTGCAGGTGCTCGGCATGCAGCCAGAAGCGCACGAAGGGTCTGCCGGTAATTGATTCAGACTGCGCGATTTCGTTTTCATGGTGCGGAAAGATCAGATCGACTCCGCCCGCGTGAATATCGAGCGTCTCGCCGAGGTAACTCATCGCCATGGCCGAACACTCGATGTGCCAGCCCGGACGTCCATCGCCGAACGGTGTCTCCCAGAACGGCTCGTTGCCTTTGCGCGCCTTCCAAAGCACAAAGTCCCTCGCATCGGCTTTATCGTATTCGTCAACATCGACGCGAGCGCCGCTTCGCATGCCGCTGAAATCGTTGTGCGACAGCTTGCCGTAGTCGGGGAAAGTCGAGATCCGGAAGTAAGTGGAGCCATCGTTCGTGTAAGTGGAACCCTTCGCGGCAAGTTCTTCGATGGCGTCCACCATCACGCCGATGTGTTTGGTTGCGGGGGCCACGTGCTCCGGCTGCTGCAATCTAAGCTTGGCTGCGTCCTCGAAAAATGCCTTTGTGTAAATCGACGTGTAGTCTTCGATCGACTTGCCTTCACGCGCAGCGCTCGCAATGATTTTGTCGTCTACATCGGTCACGTTCATCACGTGATTCAATTGATACCCGCGGTATTTCAACCAGCGCCTTAATACGTCTTGAAACGTAAAAGTGCGGAAATTACCTATATGGACGTAGTTATAAACAGTCGGCCCACACGTGTACATGCGAACCAGGTTGCCGTCGCGGGGATGGAAAATTTCGACCTCTTGCGTAAGAGTGTTGTGAAAGCGCAGAGCCATTCAGGGGAATCAGCCTCAATCGTAACAAGGCGTTCGCTTTTAAACGTTTTGATCCAGGCTGAAGGCGGCTTGGATGCAATGGACTGCAGGTGACCCGGTCGTTGCGCCTGGCTCATCCCGGAGCAAGCTCTGCCAGCTCGAGCTTTTTGAGTTTTTGAATGAGCTTCGAAGCTGGCGATCCCTTACCGATGACTTCATCAATCAGTAATCGTTCAGGCAATCGATTGAGCCGTTCTGTATTGTTGCCGGTCAGCACGAAGATATGCAATCCGGCATCGATCCCTTTCAACTCCCGAATCAGGCGCAGGCCGGATTCTTCGGTTGGAAAGTTCAGATCCACTATCGCGCAGGCGGGACGCCCAGCCTTCACTGCACTCAGAGCCGATTTACTATCGATAGCGGGGACCGGCTCGAAACCGGACTGGCGCAACAACATTTCCCGCACCGCAAGTTGATCGCGGTCATCTTCGGCAATCAGAACTTTCATACAAGTAAGAGCAGGTTAAGGCGCAAACTTGATCTGAGCGATCACCATTTTCGGCAAAGCCTGATTCCAGCCATCCGGCACAGCATCAAACGGTAAGCGAAACAGACGGGTTTCACCAGAACGAAGGGCCGGACCTTGCAGCGGCACGATGGGCAAGCGTTCGCTATGGATCTCCTGCCCGTTGATGCTGTAGAAAATGCAATAGACGTCTACCGAGCGCAGCGTCCGGGGGCCGTTATTGGTAACTTTACCTTTGACTTCGATGACTTGCTGCTTCATGAAGTTTTCGGTGGCTTGCATGGAGACCTCACTCAGGGCGAGGTGCGGCAGATATTGTTTAGCTTCGGCTGAGGCAACGCTTTCCTGCGGCGGTTGTACCGGGCTCCGCAGGTAAATTGCTCCAGCGATCAGAGCAATTACAGCCGCCAAACCAACCGCGATCGGTATGACGGGAAGCTTTCTCGCGACAACCGGGGCCATATCCTACTGCAAGTCTAGAACATGGCCTGATGTTGATGAGCTATAGGCTAGCGCCGCTTGCGCGCGGCACTCTTCTTGGAGGCGGGACGCTTTGCAGCCGAGGTCTTTACCGCCTTTTTTGTGCTTTTCTTGGCCATGCCAGGGCGGTGCGCCGACTTTGCCGCTTTCTTTACCGCAGCAGAGCGCGCACTCTTTTTAGCCGCAGATTTCTTGACTGGGCGCGCGAAACGACCCGCGTGTTTAGCGACCGGTGACTCCTTGGCAGAAGTGCTCTTCTTTGCGGGTGCCGTCTTCTTTGCTGAAGCAGTTCTGTTTGAAGAAGCGGATTTTTTTGGAGAGCCGGCGCTTTTGGCGGGGGCGGTTTTCTTGGCAGATGCCGTTTTCTTCACTGATGCAGTCTTCTTCCCCGGCGCAGTTTTCTTTGCCGGCGCGCCGGGGCGAGATGAAGCAGCCGAGTGCCCGCTCTCCTCCGCCTCATCGGCGGTTTCGGAGCTCACCAGCTTGTTGAAATTGCTTCTCTCTCCCCCTGCTGTTTCTTCCTGATACAGCAGCGCAAGCCCGCGTTCGTCGAATTTTTCGAAGAATTGATCCCAGGAGATCTCTTCGAGGTTGGCATCCTTGCTGGCGGTGGCGCCGGGGAACTCGATGCGCAGAATACCTATATCCCCCTTGGACCCGGTACTCGAAACGTGCGCGGGTTTTCCTCCGCGCTCTTCAGCCCAATTCCGTATCTCGTCGTGATCTTTCGTCGTCGAACTACTTGCCATTGATTCTCCTTCGTTGAACGGCTGCAATTACAATATCAGCATTTAGCCGCATTTGGCTCGGGAGAAGCGCCGGTGCAAGTGAATAAGTTGCGCGGAATGCGGAGAAAGAAGTGTTTGTGATCAGCAGGTGAAACCAGGGGCGAGGAGATGAGTCTCATAAGTGTCGTGCTGGGACAAAGAAGTCCCTCGCAAGATTGAAGGAGGTACATAGATGCCAGTGTTTACATCCCTAGAATTTAATTCGTTGAATGATCTGTTTGTGAATCAGATTGAGGATCTGTACGATGCGGAGAACCGCCTCACGAAGGCTCTCCCGAAAATGGCCGACGCTGCTCAGTCGAACCAGTTGAAGCAGGCCTTCCAGCAGCACCTGACCGAGACACAGGGGCATGTTTCGCGTCTTGAAACGATTTTCCGGGAACTGGGAGTAGAGCCCAAGCGGGAGACCTGTGAGGCAATGAAGGGCTTGATCGCGGAAGGCGAAGAGATGATCAAAGCAAAGGGCGACCCGGAAGTGAGAGACGCCGCGCTGATCGCGGCCGGACAGCGCGTGGAACATTACGAGATGGCGGGCTATGGGACGGCCAGGACGTTTGCCCAGCGACTTAACATGACCCAAGCCGCGAATCTGTTGCAACAAACATTAAACGAGGAGGCCGCGGCAGACAAGAAACTGACGACAATCGCTGAATCTTCGGTGAACCGGCAAGCCGCGACCGCAGCCAGATAACTCTCTGTCCACGGTGGGACTACGAAAAGGGCCAGAGAACCGCAACTCTGGCCCTTTTTTAAACTTTCGCGGCAAGTATCCTCAGTCGCCGGTAGTCGGCGAACCACTGGCCCTCGCGATATTGATCGCTGCGAAGCAAATCAACGACCTCAATCAGAGCTTGCTCCCTTTGGCCAGGCCGAAGAGGCTCGAAGTTATACCAGGAAAATTGCCGCAACCAGTTTGCCATTCCCTGCCGTCCTTCGAGCGGAGTTGGCCTATCGAATAGATGGGCCATTCGCACCTCGAAGCCGGCGTTCTCGAGAATGCTTGAGTAATCAGGAATCGAAGGAAAATAGGTCTTCCGAGTTGGTTTGGGACCGCCGTAATGCTTGACCAAAACCTGCTGCAGCGCGGCTTCAATATGAGCAATATTGCCGTTTCCGCCAAACTCGGCGACGAGGCGGCCGCCCGGCTTCAATGCTCGCGCCATTGAGCGAGCCACTGCTTGAGCGTCAAGCATCCAGTGCAGCGCCGCATTGGAAAAAATCGCATCAAACTCTTGCGCGAACTGCATGGACGCGGCATCCGCGAGAACGAAGCGCAAAGCGGGGTAGTTCCGGCGGGCCTGGCCGATCATGTCAGGTGACGAATCGAGGCCGACAACTTCCGCGCCTGATTCAGCAATCTGGTGGGTAAGCTGACCTGTCCCGCAGCCAAGGTCAAGAATGCGCTCGCCCTTCTCGGGATGCAGCAATTCCAGAATGCCCCGCCCCAACTGCCAAACAAAACCATGACGAGCCTCGTAAAGTTCAGGGTTCCAGGCCTGCTTCGAACTCATGCAGTGTAGGCTCTGAGAACGAAATATACAATCACGCCGGTGACTGACACGTACAACCAGAACGGGAAGGTCCAGCGGGCGATTCTGCGGTGGAAGCGAAACTGGCTGCGCAATGCGTACCAGAGCGTGCCGAGGATGAGCGGCAGCGCAAACATCGAGAGACTTATGTGAGTGATGAGGACAAAAAAGTAGGCAGGACGAATCCAGCCGTGTCCGGGAAAACGCGTGTCTCCGTGGAAATAGTGGTAAGTGATGTAGCTCAGCAGAAACAACGCCGAAAAGGTGGTGGCGCTTATCATGAAGCGCATGTGAACCAGACGGTTTCCACGGCGGATGTTGATGTAGCCCAGGATGAGGCAGAGCGCACTGAGCGAATTAAAAAGCGCGTTTGCTCCGGGCAGGTAAGTAATCCAGCTAGGTCCCGCGACTCTGCCTTTGAAATAAATCAGCCAGACGAGAAAAGCTGTGATCGCCGCGCTTAATGCCAAAATGAACGGAAGCGGTTTACGGGCGAGACCTGGATCCGTTGCTGCCGAAACGGAAGGGTTCACCATCAGGTAGGCTCCCGACGCAATGCAGCCAAGTCCTTCATCATGGATGGAATGCCGTCTTGATCGAAGGTTGAGTAGTAACCGCGGATGTGGCCCCGCTTATCGATCAGCATGAACTTGGTGCTGTGATTCATCTTGCCGATCACATCGCCAACGTGGAAGGTGATATACGCCAGTTCGTGAACCGTAGCGGGCGAACCAGTCAGGAAGACCCACTGTTTTGTCGGGCCTCCGAAACGGTGCGCAAAGGCGGTCAAAGCAGTCGGCGTGTCGCGGTCCGGATCGACCGAGAACGAAACCAGGCGGACGTCCTCTTGATCGCGGACCAGCTTCTCGACGGAATGCATCCGGGCTGTCATCATAGGGCACTCAGCCGGGCAACTGGTGTAAATAAAATCGGCGATCCAGGCCTTACCGGCCAGCGCCGCACGGTCGAAGAGTCGACCGGTCGAGTCCGTCATGGTAAATGGCGGGACAAAGCCATAATCAGGAAGCCTGGAGGCAGGATCTGTGCAGGCTGAGAAGAAAACCGCGGCCGTAAGCGGAAACAAATAAGCTATTGGTGGAACTTTCACAGCCGGACTGGATCGAGCACCATCAGCGCGTATAGGACAGGCAAGTAAACGACCGAAGTAAGCAGGACTCTGCGTGCGCGGAGCTTGCTGCGGTCGAGCGAAACCCGAATGCCTGAATAGAGAAACCAGAGTCCCAAGGCGAGTGCGCCGATGAAGTAAATGTCGCCCGTCATCCCCAGGCATTTTGGCAGGAGGCTGATCGGAATCAGCAGAACGGAAAAGATCAGAATCTGTCGGGCGGTGGATTCGCCATCGGGCTCGACCACTGGCAGCATCTGGATACCGGCGCGCGAATAATCTTCGCGGTACATCCAGGCGATTGCGTAGAAGTGGGGAAACTGCCACAGGAACAGAATTGCGCCGAGCGCCCAGGCTTCAGCGGTGAGTTTATACGCGGCGCCGGCGAAACCAATGAGCGGAGGCATGGCTCCGGGAAATGCACCGATAGTGGTAGACCACCAGGTCTTCTGCTTCAGAGGCGTGTAGACGAAGAGGTATAACAACAAAGTAAATATGCCCAAGCCAGCCGTCAGCCAGTTGGCTCCGAAGCCAAGCTCCAGGCCGCCGGCCAGGGCCAGAGCGATTCCAAACCAGAGAGCACGGGGCGGGCTTAAACGTCCGGAGGGCAGCGGGCGCATTTGAGTGCGCCGCATGTGGCGATCAGCTTCACGCTCGTACCACTGGTTAAGCGCCGCTGTTCCGGAGGCGATTAGAGCCGTTCCAATGAGCGTGTGAAATAACGGCCAAAGGGTCCAATCGCCGCTGTGTCCGAAGTAGTACCCGATGGCGGTACTCATCACGATGAGCCACGTGATCCGGGGTTTCGTTAGCTCGAGGTAGTCTTTCACTCTGAGTGACTTACAGTTGGCTGGATCTGATTCGGGCGGCGATGGAAAGCGGAAGAGCGGCGCAGCATGCCAACATTGTCAGTGTACTCCTTACGGTTTAACGAGAATGCCGCGGCATCATTCCTGCTGCGGGAAACTTGAACCACAGGGGCTCTTTGATCTAATAACGATGTAAACCATGGCATCGAATCGTGTTCCCATAACTGTCGCTTACGGTGACGGTATCGGCCCGGAAATTATGGCGGCGGCCCTTCACATTATTGAGGAGGCGGGCGCGCGGACCGAAACAGAAATTATCGAGATCGGCGAGAAAGTTTATCTGCGCGGCATCAATTCGGGTATCGAGCCGAGCGCATGGGAGTCGCTACGGCGCACGAAAGTGTTTTTCAAGGCCCCGATTACGACTCCTCAGGGGGGTGGCTTCAAATCGCTGAATGTGACGACGCGAAAAACACTTGGATTGTATGCGAACGTGCGCCCTTGCGTCTCTTACAGCCCCTACATCGAGACCAAGCATCCAGGTATGGACGTGGTCATTGTCCGGGAGAACGAGGAAGATCTCTACGCGGGCATCGAACACCGGCAGACGGACGAGGTATATCAGTGCCTGAAATTGATCAGCCGTCCGGGGTCGGAAAAGATCGTCCGTTATGCGTTCGAGTATGCGCGGCGCAACAACCGGAAAAAGGTGACGTGCTTCACGAAGGACAACATCATGAAGTTCACCGACGGCCTTTTTCACAAAGTTTTCGATGAAATCAGCGCCGAGTACCCGGAGTTCGAGAAAGAGCATTGGATTGTCGACATCGGCGCCGCGAAACTCGCTGACACGCCCGAGGCCTTCGATGTCATCGTGATGCCCAACTTGTACGGCGACATCCTATCGGATGTGGCGGCGCAGATTGCGGGTTCGGTCGGTCTCGCCGGCTCGGCCAATATTGGTATCGGAGCCGCCATGTTCGAGGCGATTCATGGCTCGGCTCCGCGCAGAGCCGGACAGAATCTGGCGAATCCCTCGGGGCTGCTGCATGGCGGAATCTTGATGCTGGTACACATTGGGCAACCGGAAATTGCCGAGCGCACGCATAATGCCTGGCTGCGTACGATCGAAGACGGCATTCATACCTACGACATCTATCAGAAGGGCGTAAGCAAGAGCAAGGTTGGCACGAAGGAATTTGCCGAGGCGGTGGTGGCGCGGCTCGGCCAAAAGCCCAAACATCTAAAGGAAGCTTCGTACTCGAAGGCTCCGAATCAAAGAGCGGATCACGCGATCAGCGCAAACAAGCGTGCTGCGAAGCAATTAGTGGGCGTGGATGTATTCTTGCAATGGAACGGGCGGAACCCTGTGGAATTCGGGAAAAAGCTCGAGCAGTTTAATGGTGATGGGGTAAAGCTTCAATCCTTGAGCAACCGCGGCGTGAAGGTTTATCCGGGCGGCTTCGACGAGACTTTCTGCACCGATCATTGGCGGGCCGGCTTCCTGTCGCAGCAAGAGAACGGACCCGTTACGCACGGGCAGGTCGTCAGCCTGCTCGACCGCATGCAAAGGGCAGGGCTCGACTTTATCAAGATCGAGAACCTGTACACCTTTGACGGGCAAAAGGGCTTCGTGGCCTCGCAAGGGGAATGAGCCCAGACGTGAGCGAAGGACCGCTGCGGGATCGCGATAAGCCGCTGGTCGGCGTGATTATGGGCAGCAAATCCGATTGGGAGACAATGCAGCGCGCGAGTGAAACACTCGATGCGCTGGCGGTCGCGCATGAGTGCCGGATTGTGTCCGCGCATCGCACGCCGGATTGGATGGCGGAATACGCAAAGACCGCAGCCCTCCGTGGTCTCGAAGTGATCATCGCGGCAGCAGGCGGAGCGGCGCATCTACCAGGCATGGTGGCGGCGCACACTCCCTTACCGGTACTGGGCGTGCCGATCAAGAGCAGTGTTCTGAATGGAGTGGATTCCCTGCTCTCGATGGTGCAGATGCCGGCGGGCGTTCCAGTGGGCACCCTGGCGATCGGGCAAGCGGGCGCGACGAATGCTGCTCTGCTTACAGCTAGCATTCTGGGTAACAAGTATCCCGAGATACGTCAGCGGCTCGAAGCGTGGCGGCAGGCTCAAACACAAGCCGTGCTTGGAAATCGCATCCCGTGAGAAAGCAGCACGCGAGCGGGCCGATTCTTCCCGGTAGTGCGATCGGCGTTCTCGGCAGCGGACAGCTCGGCCGCATGTTTGCGATTGCGGCGCGCCGCATGGGCTATCGGGTGCACACTCTTTCCCCGGATTCAGATACACCTACCGGCCAAGTTGCCGATGTGGAAGTGAATGCCCCGTACGAAGATCTGGATGCGATTTGCAAATTTGCCAGCGGCGTGTCGGTGGTTACCTTCGAGTTCGAGAATGTTCCTGCCAAGACCGCCGCCGCTGCGGCGCACTGTGCACCGGTCCGGCCAAGCGGTCATGTGCTGCACGTTGCGCAGCACCGGCTGCGGGAGAAGACATTTTTGGCGAAGGAAGGCCTGCCACTGACGGCTTTCCGCAGGGTGGCCGATCGGAGCAGTCTGGAAAGCGCGGCTGGCGAAATCGGGTTTCCGGCCATACTCAAGAGCGCAGGATTCGGCTATGATGGCAAAGGGCAATACCGTATTCACCAGCCGGCTGATTTCGATGCGGCGTGGCAGGCCGTCGGCGAACAGGAAGCCGTGCTGGAGGCGTTGGTTGAATTCGAGCGCGAGATTTCGGTCGTGGCCGCTCGTTCGGTAGCCGGCGAATTCGTTCATTTCGGCGCTGTCGAGAACCAGCATGTAAACGGCATTCTGGATATTTCAATTGCTCCGGCACGCGTGGCGCCGTCAATGGCGCGCGAAGCGCTGGAGATTGCGCGAGCGGTACTGGAGAAGCTGGAGGTAATCGGCGTGCTTTGCGTCGAGTTTTTTGTTGGTAAAAACGGGCGATTACTCATCAACGAAATCGCTCCGCGTCCGCATAACTCCGGCCATTTTACGTTCGACGCCAACGTGACCAGCCAGTTTGAGCAGCAGCTACGCGCCGTATGCGAGTTGCCGTTCGGCGCGGTGACTCAATTGATACCGGCGGCTATGGCTAACCTGCTCGGAGATCTTTGGGCGAAAGGCGAACCGGACTGGGCTGCTGCCGCCGCGGTCGCTGACGTGAAACTCCATATGTATGGAAAACTTGAACCCCGCCCGACCCGCAAAATGGGGCACCTGACCGCTTTGGCGCCGAGTGTCGAAGAGGCGCTCGAAGATGTAAAGGCGGCTAGAGCCGCGCTTAATCGAGCTCAGCCCACATGTCACGCAGGTTGATCTCGAGTCGCTCACCCTCGGCGAGTGTAACAGTCTGAGATTCCGTTCTCAGGACCGTGCTCATGATATTGCTTCGATCCTAACCATTGAAATTACTCCAGCCCTGTAAACTGGGTTCTTGGCCGGCTCCTCCGCAGACCTGTCCGTTACTCCATGAAAATCTGCTATTTCGACGCATTTTCCGGCATCAGCGGAGACATGACCGTCGGCGCCCTGGTGGATGCGGGTGCCGATTGGGCGGCACTCAATAAGGCACTGCAGAGTCTGGAATTGGATGCAGACTTTCGCATCGAGAAGACGACGAGGAAAGGAATTTCCGCTTCAAAATTCTCCGTCCATTTCACGGATCAGAAGAAGCACCGGCATTTGCCTCACATAGAAAAGATCATTCTGAACGGCAATCTTTCCGAGCGGGCTCGTAACGATGCAATCAAAATCTTTCACCGGCTCGCGGAAGCCGAGGCGAAATCCCATGACTTGCCGGTAGAGAAGGTACATTTTCACGAAGTCGGCGCGGTAGATTCGATTTCCGACATTGTGGGGGCTTGTGTGGCGCTCGATCTACTTAGAATTGACGAGATTCGCTGCTCACAGATCAATGTTGGGAGCGGAACGGTAAATACCGAACACGGCGTGCTGCCCGTACCGACGCCTGCCACCACCGAGCTCTTGAAAGACTCGCCCGTTTATGCGGCCGGCCCAGAGACGGAACTCACGACACCGACCGGAGCGGCTTTAATCACAACGCTTTCGTCAGGCTTCGGACCGTTGCCGGCAGTGCGTGTACTCTCGCAGGGTTTCGGCGCAGGCGATAAGGACTTTTCGCAACAGGCGAATGTGCTGCGTGTTCTGATTGGCGAGGGCACGAGGGCGGCGGAATCCACCACGGTAGCTGTCCTCGAAGCGAACATCGACGACTGCTCGCCGCAAGTGCTTGGCTACGCGATGGAGCGTCTATTCGAAGCGGGCGCTCTGGACGTCACGTTGACGCCGGTATTTATGAAAAAGAACCGGCCAGGAACGCTGGTCGCTGTATTGGCTTCGCCTGAAACAAGCGAGAAACTCGCGGCCATTTTGTTTTCGGAAACCACGACGCTAGGAGTTCGAACCTATTCAGCCGAGCGGCGCGTCCTCGCGAGACACTTCGCAGAAGTGGAAACAGCTTACGGGAAAATTCGCGTCAAGTACACGGATGCGGGCTCGTACGCGCCAGAGTTCGAAGATTGCCGCAACGCGGCTGCTTCGCATAGCGTGCCGCTCCGCACGGTGATGGCGGAAGCGAACGAAGCGTTTCAAAAACAGCGACTTGTCTAATCAATCCACCTGATGAGCAACGGCAAATACTATCTCACGACTCCCATTTATTACGTCAACGCAGCGCCGCATATTGGCCATGCGTACACCACCATCGCCGCTGAAGCCATCGCACGGTTCAAGCGGATGCAGGGCTACGATGTTGTGCTGACCACGGGGACGGATGAACACGGGACCAAAGTAGAGCGGGCGGCCAAGGCGCAGGGCAAGACTCCGCAAGAGTTCGCCGATCTGATCTCAAGCGAGTTTCAAAACGAATGGCGGAAGCTTGGCCTCGAAATCGATCGCTTTAAGCGCACCACGGCGCCGGACCACGCGAAGCTAGTGAATAAGCTATTCGAAGCCTGTAAACAGAACGGCTATATCTACAAAGGAAGCTATACCGGGCTGTATGCGGTGGTCAGCGAGTCGTTCGTAAATGAGGCGAAGCCGGGCGATTTAGATCCGGAAACCGGCAAGCCATACGAAGAGGTCACCGAGGAAAACTACTTTTTCAAGCTCTCCGCTTTCACTGACCGCCTGCTTGAATTCTACGCTGCGAATCCGGATTTCATTCAGCCGGAGATTCGCCGTAATGAAGTTCTGGCCTTCGTGAAACAAGGGCTCTCGGATCTCTCGATTACGCGCACCAGCATTCAATGGGGCATCCCCGTGGAGGCCGATCCTTCGCATGTCTTCTATGTCTGGTTTGATGCGCTGACGACCTATATCACCGCTGTGGAGGGTGAGGACCGGTGGCCCGCCGATCTGCACTTAATCGGTAAAGAAATCTTGCGCTTCCATGCCGTTTACTGGCCTGCGTTTCTGATGGCTGCCGGGTGGCCGCTGCCAAAACACGTATTCGCGCATGGCTGGCTCCTATTTGAGAACGACAAGATGAGCAAATCACGCGGCAACATTGTCCGGCCTTCGCCGATCGCAGAAACGATGGGCGTTGACGCGCTTCGTTACTTTCTGCTGCGCGAAATTGTATTCGGGCAGGACGGCAGCTTCAGCTTCGACGCGCTGGTCGGCCGCTACAACTCGGACCTTGCGAACGGGCTCGGCAATCTTTCGAGCCGCACCTTGAATATGATCGAGCAGTATCGCGGCGGAGTGATTCCTGGCAGTAGTGGCGATCAGATGGTCGCCGACTTGGCGCGCGCCGCGACCCGAGCCGCGCTCGACGCCTACGACAAGTTTGAGTTCTCGCGCGCGCTGGAGCAGATCTGGAGTATTATTTCTGCAGTCGACAAATTCATTGTCGAGCGAGCGCCCTGGAAACTGGCAAAAGATCAAACGCCAGAAGCGCAGAAGAAGCTGAACGAAACGCTGTACACGGCGGCGGAGGCCCTGCGACTCGTATGCGCTCTGGCGCATCCGGTGCTGCCACATTCCACTGGAGAAATCTGGCGCCAGTTAGGCTTCAAAGACTCCTTAGACAATTTGCGCACGAAGGACTTGGAGTGGGGCGATCTAACTGCCGGTCCAAAGATAGGAGTGATTGCTCCAGTATTTCCACGGCTCGATCTCAAGCCCACTGTTGCAAAAATGCAAGACCTTGAAGAAGTCGAAAAGAACCGACAAGCTGCTTTGATGGGCAAAGCGTCAGAAAGCGCTGCAGCCGCGCAAACTGCTACTGCCCCCGTTTCTGATCTCATTACGATTGACGATTTCTCCAAAGTAGATCTGCGGGTCGGAGAAGTGAAATCTGCCGAGCCGGTAAAAGGGGCCGACAAGCTACTACACCTCAAAGTAGACATCGGCGAGCCGGAACCGCGCACGATTGTGGCAGGCATTGCGCTCGCCTATAAGCCGGAACAGCTTATCGGACGCAAAGTTGTGATCGTAGCCAATCTGGCGCCCCGTAAGCTGCGGGGCCTTACGTCGCAGGGTATGGTTGTTGCAGCCAGCCTGGACGACGGCTCGCCGGTGCTGGCCGGCTTTCACGAGGAGATCGCCCCAGGATCACGGCTTAAGTAGCAACTGTGAATCTTGCCGATTCTCATTGCCATCTTGACGACGCGCAGTTTTCGAGTGACCGCGAACAGGTCGTCGAGCGCGCCCGAGCTGCGGGGTTGAAATACATGCTTGCAATCGGAACCGGCGAAGGCCCTCCTGACCTAGAAGTCGCGATTCGCCTCGCGGATCAGTGGCCATCTGTCTACGCCACGGTAGGAGTGCATCCGAATGACTCTCCAAAAATCGACCGCGACACTTTCTCCCATCTGACCCGGCTGATTACGCATCCTAAAGTTAGGGCGATCGGCGAGATTGGGCTTGACTATCACTGGGGCGTGCCGAAAGAAGCGCAAATGCCGGTGTTCCTCGACCAACTCTCGATTGCTTCCGCCGCTCGCATGCCCATTGTGATTCACACCCGAGATGCCTGGGCCGACACACTCGAAGTTCTTCGCGATTATTGGGCTCCATCCGGTTTGCCCTGCGTGATGCATTGCTTTACGGGAGATGCTGAACAAGCTCGCGAGTGTCTGGATCGTGGCTTTCATCTTGCGTTTGGAGGAGTGATAACGTTTCCAAAATCGGCAGCGATTCGCGAGGCCGCATCTATCACGCCGCTTGATCGTCTGCTCCTCGAAACAGACGCGCCGTATCTGGCACCCGTACCCTACCGAGGCAAGCGGAACGAGCCAGCATTTGTCACACACACAGCAAAAGCGATCGCTGAACTGCGCGGCATATCGGTTGAGGAGCTTGGGGAAGCAACCACCCGGAACTTCGAGCGCCTGTTTGCGATCACTGAAGCGAACGCGAACAATTCGAGTACCAGCTAAACTGAGGTTGCCGCAAGGTTCAAACGACATGTTCAGCAAAATCCGGCAATCCATTTCAGCTCGCGAAGCATTCGAACTGGTGAAATCGGATTTGATCGAAGTAGAACGCGAGATCACCGCGGAATCAGCCGCTTCGGTTGAGACCCTCACGACAATCAATCAATATCTGCAGGCGGGCGGGGGCAAGCGCCTTCGTCCGGCCTTGTTGCTTTTATGTAATCGGCTCTTCGGTACATCTACGGACTGCGCCCGACGGATGGCAGCAGTCGTGGAAATGATCCATACCGCAACGCTGGTGCACGATGACGTAATCGATGTGGCGAAAACGCGCCGCGGCCGTCCCTCCTCCAACATGGTCTGGGGCAATCATGTTTCCGTACTAGCCGGGGACTGGCTCTACATGCAAGCCTTCCAGTTGGCTTTGCGAGAACGCAACTTTCACATTCTCGATGTTCTGATCTCCTTGACCCAGATGATGGTTGAAGGCGAACTTCTGCAGCTGGATCGCCTGCACAGAATCGATGTGACTGAAGCGGATTACATGGAACTGGTGGACCGCAAAACCGCCGGGCTGTTTTCGGCATGCGCCGCGCTTGGGGCTACCGCCGCGAACGCCAGCGAAATCGCTGAATCGAATCTCCGGGAATTTGCGTGGAACCTGGGCATGGCCTTTCAACTGGTGGACGACATTCTCGATTTCACATCGACAGAGAAGATTTTGGGCAAGCCGGCGGGCAATGATTTGCGCGAAGGCAAAGTGACTCTACCGATGATCTATGCGCTTGAATCTGCATCAAGCGACGAGCGCCGCGCGGTAGAGAGCGTCATCAGCGAGGGCAGCTATGAGCACGTTCCATTCATGCACATCGTACAGATTCTCGACCGCCATGGCGCGATCCAGCGCGCCTACGATCGCGCGCACAGCTTCACCGAAAAGTCCCGGACCATTCTTTCGATTTTGCCTGAAAACGCCGCACAGCGCGCGCTCCATTCCATTCTGGAGCTCGTGACCGAGCGTAACTCGTAAACTCAACTCACCTGTGTTTTAGCCATGCCTGCAACCGACTGGGCATGGTTTACCGCCGCGGTGAGAGAAACGCCCCCGATGATATTTCCGAGCAAGGTGGGCAGCAGGTAGCCCCAGGCGATTGCTCCCCAGCTCTTTGCTCCCACCATCACCAGAAAGAGAACTTCTACCGAACCCGCGATGATGTGAGTCAACTCGGCGAGGCCGACGATATACGTGAGAATGATGATCACAGCAATGCGGCCAGTATCGATTGCAGCCAACATCCAGACCACCATGGCGATAAGCCAGCCGGCAAAGATGCCGCGCAGGACCGCTGCGCCGAAAGTCACGTCCGCTGCTCCCCTGGCGAGCTGCAACATAGCGTTTTGCACTTCGCGGCTAAACATTGGCGTATTGCTTACAACCCAGGCAAATAAGTGAGCGCCGACCAGATTGGCAGCCAGCACGACAGCCCAAAGCCGCGCCACTTGAATGAGAGTCGTGAGATTTCGCCTTGCAAGTAAAGGAATGATTGCCGTCAGGGTGTTCTCGGTGAAGAGTTGTTGCCGGCCGATGATGACGATTAAGAATCCTAGCGGGTAGCCAAGCCTTACGATCAAGGGCCGCCAGGGCTGATCGGGCAAGTACGCTCGAAACAAGGCTTGCGCGATCAGCGAAAAGCCCATCGACATTCCCGCCGCGAGCCCGGACCAAGCCAAGGCCGAAGTAGGCCGCGCGAGTTCCTCTTCGCCATCGTAGCGAATGGTCTCATGCACTACTACCGCGCTGACGGAGGTGCGATCTTCAGCTTCTTGCTGCTGCCTTTCGGTCAGTTCCGGAGCGACGACACCCGCCTCCGCCGCTTGTTTCTCTTCCGCTAGATCACCTGGCAAAATCAGACCAGCTTTTGCTTCTTGATCGGAAGCTCGCGAATGCGCTTGCCAGTAGCCGCATAGACGGCATTCGCAATCGCCGGGGACATTGGCGGGACACCGGGCTCGCCCACTCCGGTCGGGGCTTCGTCGCTTGCGATTACGTGAACGTGCGTTTCATAGGGCGCTTCGTTCATGCGAGCGACTGGGTAAGTATTAAAGTTGCTCTGTTGCACCCGCCCGTCGGCCGCTGTTATTTCGCCTAGCAGAGCGATGCTAGCGCCGAACACGGAGGCTCCTTCAAACTGCGCCTTCATCAGATCGGGATGGATAACGCGCCCACAATCAACAGCGAGATCGACACGGGGAATACGCAATTTTCCGTTGGGATCGACTTCGACTTCCACGACAGCCGCCACGTAGGTTAAGAAACTGCGGTGCGCCGCGAAGCCCCAGCCATGGCCATTGCCCGATTTCTTGTTAGCCCAACCGGAACGCTCGAGCGCCAGTTCAGCCACTCGCCGCAATTTTCCGGTATCAACGGGAAATTGATCGAGCGGCTTGCCGTAGTTGTCGTATTCCGCATTTTGCGCCTTGAAATTCATTTTGCGGGGCGCACCGAGCGCCTTTAGCCAGTATTCAGCCGGGTCCTGGCCAGCCGCTTGTGCCAGCTCGCCGATGAATGACTGCACTCCGAAGGCGTGGTACACATTAGCGACCGAACGCAACCAGCCAATGCGCAAGTGAGGTTCCGCCGGGCCATTTTCCGCGCGAACATTCGGCACATCGAACGGCATGTCCGTAAAACCCTGGGTAAGATCTCCGGTCTCCGCATAAGTTATTTTATTGTCGAAAGTAGAGCCGATGGGTGGGAATACCGTGCGTTGCAGCCAGGCGGACGGCATGCCCGTTGGATCCAACGCTGCCTTGAAGAACATGGCCGAGGTCGAATGATAGTAATCGAAGCGGATATCCTCTTCGCGTGTCCAGGAGATTTTGACCGGCTTGCCTATTTTCTTCGAAAGAATGGCGGCTTCGGCAACATAGTCGGGCTTGGATTTGCGCCCGAATGCGCCCCCCAGCAGAGTGACATGGCAGCGCACATCTGCGAGTTTGACGCCGACCGCTTCCGCGACCGTCTTCTGCACTTCCTGAGGATTCTGGGTTGCGGTCCAGATCTCGACTTCACCATTGCGAAAGTCCGCGACCGCGGCGGGCGGCTCCATGGGAGCGTGCGCTAACAGCGGAGTATAGTAGGTGGCCTCGACGATTTTGCTTCCGTTTGCGAATGCAGCCTCCACATCGCCTGAGTGCCGGACAACTTTCTGCGGCTGATGCGCGCGATCGATCAGCATCTTCTTGTAGGAATCCGATTGATAAATCGCGTGCGGACCGTCTTCCCATTCGATCTTCAACTTCTTGCGGCCCTGTGCTGCTGCCCAGGTGTTGTCCGCGATGACAGCGACACCGCCCAGCGCCTGAAACGCATACGGCGGCTTGGCGCTGTCGATGATAACCGTTTGTTGCACCCCGGCAACCTGTTTCGCGAGACTGTCATCGAAGTTTTTGAGCTTTCCGCCGAGCACCGGCGCGCGTTCGATGGACGCGTAAACCATACCCGGCACGCTCGCGTCAAAGCCATACATTCCGCGGCCTGTGCAGACGTCCTTAATATCTATCCCAGGCACGCCCTTGCCGATATAGCGGAAGTCTTTAGGCGACTTCAAATGAACCTCTTCTTTTTTGGGAAGCGGCTGCTTAGAAGCGGCACTGACCAATTCGCCGTAAGCGAGTTTGCGTCCCGACGAGGCGTGAACAATTTGATGCTGCTGAGCCCGGCACTCAACTACCGGGAGTTTCCACTCGGCGGCAGCGGCACGCTCCAGCATGAGCCGCGCAGTCGCGCCCGCTTCGCGCATCGGCATATAAAAGTCGAGGATCGAAGCCGAACCGTCCGTATCCTGCGACCCGTATTTAGCGTCGCCGAGCGCCTGCTCGACTCGCACGTGCGTCCAGTCCGCCTCGAGCTCGTCGGCAACAACCATCGGCAAAGACGTACGCACACCCGTTCCCATCTCGGAACGGTGCGCCACGATAATGACGGAACCATCGGTGTCGAGACCCAGGTAGACACTGGGATTCCAAGCAGTTTTCGCGACATCGAGTTCATTCGGCAGAACACCAGCAGGGACAATTCGGGTCGCCAGGATCAATGCGCCAGCGGAGAAGAATCCATTCAGGAAATCACGGCGGGTGGCGATACGAACTTCGCTCATGCCTTGACTCCGGACGCAGTCTTAATTGCTAGCCGTATGCGTTGATAAGTACCGCAGCGGCAGATATTGCCGTTCATGGCTTGCTCGATGTCGTGGTCGGTGGGAGCCGGTTTGGCGCGCAACAGTGCCGCCGCCTGCATAATCTGCCCGCTCTGGCAATAGCCGCACTGCGGCACGTTGATCTGTTCCCACGCGAGCTGCACCGGATGCGCGCCGTGCTCATCCAGGCCCTCGATGGTCACTATCCGTTTTCCTGCCAAACTCTGCATCGGAGCAAGGCAACTGCGAGTGGCTTCGCCTTCGACGTGAACCGTGCAAGCTCCGCACAGGCCCATGCCGCACCCGAACTTCGATCCAGTTAGTTGGAGAATGTCACGGAGATACCAAAGCAACGGCATTTCGCCATCGCCGTTAAATTCTCTTGGTTTCCCATTCACCGTCAGGCGAACCACTTGACACTCCTTTGCGGGCTTGATCTCCCTCATTGTAAGACTTCTGAAAATCACACAGCAATTCGCGGAAGGCTGGCCCGAAATGCGAAGACAAGGCGAAAAGGAGCGCGTTGCGCTCCCGAAGTGAAGGAACGAAGCGAGCCAGGGCGCCGTGGGAACTTTTTGCCGAACGAACTCTCGGCGGCTTTGAGCTCTAATTGAAAAAACGAAGCCAGCCGAACCGCGGCTACGACTCTGCGGAACGAACTGCCGAAGCCTCACTTTGGGGCTGGGGGTCAAGATTTGAAAAAACGAACCCATTAAGTCTCGTCTCGGGGGATTTGCGAAACGAACCGGGCGTAACTGCGGTTTGCGAAACGAACCCAGCGGAACTGTCCCGGGGGCTTTTTCGCCGAATGAACTCTTGCCGGTTTTGAGCTGGAATTGAAAAAACGAAGCCAGCCGAACTGCGGCTGCGACTTTGCCGAACGAACTGTCGACGCCTCACTTTTGCGGTCGGGGGATCAGGATTAAAAAACAAACCCATTGAGTCTCCTTTCGAGGGATTTACGAACGAACCGGGCGGAACTGCGGTTTTGCGAAACGAACCCACTTCGCCCCGGGCGGTGGCGCTGAGAAAATGGGTGGAGTTCGAGGGGAAGCCCGTCTAAGTTGTAGGTTATGGAGAAGCCAGTGACTTCGGGGAGGCCTGCTAACTTCTGGAAGAGGAACGGAAAATTGTGGTACTGGCGGCGTGATTCACAGGATGCGGCAGCGTCGCTTGAACTGCGGGTACCCGCTTTAGCGATAGAAGCGGATGCTCATGGTGTTGACTACCTATGAGCAGGGCGTGGCCGCACAGGTTTTGCATTGGTATCGGATGCGGTGGCAAATAGAACTGGTTTTCAAGCGGTTGAAGACCCTGCGGCGCGTGGGCCATCTACCTAAGTAAGACGCACACAGTTCGAGGGCATGGCTCTATGGGCAACTCCTGATCGCGCTGCTCACGCAAAAATAAATCCGTATGGGTTGTGATATTTCGCCCTGGGGCTACGCTCTGCCGGAGTTCGCAGGCCAGCCCCTGGAGTGAATTCTTTTCGCCCTTCACCAAGTCCAGCGAGCTACAGACCGTTTTCTCGCTCTCCAAGAGACCTTGGATCATTGGCCCGAGATCGAACGTGATTTGACTGAATCAACCAGGAAGAGGCATTACAAGACTCCCTATTGGTTTTAACGCCTTGAGACCGGCCGATTCCGCTGTTCTTGACAGTCCCTCGCTATTTTCCGGTAACGCTCTTTTCTGTTTCCAATTGCCGGATAGCCGACAAACCAGGATCAACTCGGAAAGTAAACCCTTCGCCGTCAGGGCGGACCTATCCGGACTAGGTCAGGCTCCGAGTCGCCGTACTGGCAACGGAGAATCATCTCGGAGACTTGGTCTCATGGAGAAGCGCCGCAGTCAGTTGAAGACTTTCGACTGCAAGCGGCCAATCGGCTTTCGTGAAGCTTTCGGGCGAGTATTAAGAGGTTGGGCATCAACTCAGAACTGTAAACGCGTACAGACCACGTTATTTGACCTGTTTTGAAACGCCGTCCACCGACACCCATATTTCCGAGCCCAATAAGTCGCGGGCGCTGTCTGTTCGGGCAGCATTTGACCTAATCTTCTCCACGGTACCCCAGGCTTTGGTCATCGCAGGCCCATAGTCGATATGAGTAAGCTTGTCGAGGCTGCTGGCAGTCTCGACGGTCATATAGTCGTAAAGGTGCGGCCCGGAAAACATAGGTTCTATAACTGTCCAAGAGTCTGTGTCCCCCTTATCAACACGCTCTCTTTGTATCGGTTTCCAGAGTTCCCGCTCCATTTTGAATGCGTTCTGGCCAGGCCTAGTCTTCATGAAAGAAAGCATGTAATAGGTCTCAGGGAGTTTGTCTGCCTGCGCATGGATGAGCTTAATGGGCACTGAGGCGCCGAGTAGAAAACAGAACCCGCACGCCATAATGATTTTCAGGTTTTTCATGGAACGTCTGTTGATTTTCCCGATTCTTCGTCGCTAGAAGTTTTTGACGGTGTATACGTTCGAGTCATCCGTCAGCAATAGCAGCGCCAACTGCTTGCCGTCGGGCGATGGGATGCCCCAAATCGAATCGGAATCTCCAGGGTTGCGCCAGAGGACGGTAGTGTTGCCAGTGAGATCGACATACATTTCACGGATCTCAGTCGGCGTTAGATCACCCCAGAAAAATCCTTTACTGTCCGGTGCCCAGTCCGTGCTGACGAGGTTCGTCGCACCAGGGAGAGAAATTTCCCGGACAACGTCCCCAGTTGAGTACGAACGGATTACGATCTTGGTTTTTGCGCCCTTCCCTGATGTATCGGAAATCCATTTCCCATCCGGCGAAACGTCGAGATGCTCCACGTGACTATCGCGATAGATATCGCGACCCTTTCCCTTCGCCGGGTCTAGTTCGGCAATGACGAAGCCCTCGCCCTGCTTCTGCGCCATGATGCAGACGCCAACGAGTGGGCAACGGTAGTTAAAACTTATGTGTTCCGCGTTCGGTACCAGATACGGAGTTCCTCCCCAGATTGGCGCGCGCATCAGTTGGCTGTGGGGATTCTTCGCAGGGTCATAGTTCATGAACAGGACTGCGGTGGCATCGGGGGTGACACGGGCCAGAAGCTGATGACCCGGCATGGTGACGATCCGTTCCGCAGCCAGCTTATCTAAATCCTGCCGATAGATGCCTTGCGTACCGGAGCGGTCTGAAGTGAGGATAACGGTCTTACTGTCGCGTGTCCAATCCGAAGGATAGTCATCGCCGAGATCCAAAGTAAAACGCTTGGGGATCCCTAGACGTTTGTTGCCTGATTCCAGCGAGGCAACATACACGTCCCGCTGCCGGAAGGCCCGAATGAAAACCAGGGTCTTGCCGTCGGTACTTAAAGACCCAGCCCTGATAGGAAAATCGATCCATGTTGTGAGCCGGCGAAATTCCCCGGACAGTAGTTCTCCCGAGCCACCCAACCGCAACTCCCAAAGATTGCTGTTGTATTGATTCACTCCGCGGACTTCCTCGTCAATGACCATGATCAGGCGATCTTGACTCACCCAGACCAATGAACTGATGGCGAGCTTCTTCTCTGATGGAACTAGCACCTTCTCTTTCCCGGTTTCGATGTCGACCAGTTCAAGCTTGGAGACTCGATTATCGTCCGCGTCCCTTACTGAGCTTGAAATTGCGATTTGCTTACCCGTCGGAGACCACTGGTACTGATCGAGTGTGCTTTGGTCGGAAGCCTTCCACAGATCGCGCGAGTTGTGGCCATTCGAATCCTGAATGAAGATCCCGAGCTTGTCCGTCGATACTGTCACGCGGTGCATTCGATCCGGTGAACTTACAGACTCGTCGAGTGTGGGCGCCGTAGTGGGCGTGCTGCCGTCAAGAGAAACAATGGCCGCCGCGGTGCGTCCGGTAGACTTCACCACCTTCGTCCCCAAGCTGTTACTGCCGGGCATCCATTGCACTAACTTGTAGTCGTAAGTTTCAGGCAACAACCGAGTCTCGCCGGTGGCGGAAGAGTATATGTGGATTCCAAGCGGATCGGAGTAGCCGACAAATTTGCCATCCGGCGAAATGGCGGCGGTGTGGATAGGGAGCTCGGGAGTGTTCGCGGTTAAACGTTCCAGCTTGAGGTCTTTAGGCGGCGGCATTTCATTCGAATGCTGGGCCAAAGTGGCTGTCTTTCCATCGCCATCACCTTGCTCCTTGGCGATTGCGCCTTTTGTTTCAACCAACGGCTTGATCTGGCTGAATGCCGGCGCAACCAGCATCTGGGCGGTTAAAAGCGTCAACGGTAACGCAAAACTAACGATCAAGCGTTTGGTCACACGCATGAATACTGATTTCCCCGATGCAGCGGCCCTCTTTTCAGTTATCTCAGGCGGATCGCCGACGGCGCGAACTCTCCGCGCCGTCGTTCTGACATCGCAACCGTACATGCGCGGCGATTTTGCCTGCACCATACAATCCACCTGCCGTCCTTCAATTGATGAAACTCAAGGTTAAATCACGATCTAAAAGGAGCAGTATGGGCCTGGAGCTGGAAGCTCGGAGCGGAACGGTGCTCCGACCGGCGCGACGGCTACTGTCACATCCTGTGCCGCACTGCCTGTCTGGTTACGACCGATGTGCCCGTGCCCCGTGTCAAGGTACCCTTGACCTGCCGTAACCACATGCGGCGTGCATGTCGGGTCATCCACTTCGTAAAACGCAAGTGCACCCTGAGTCACAGTGATATATACGGGACCGGGATGTTTGTGCCAACCTGTCGAAGAGCCCGGCAGATAGGTATGCGTTTGAACGATTATGTCGACGGCAGGCTGAGCCTGCGCGGCGTACTGAAAGATGGGCTCACTCTCTGGATTAGTGGGGTCGCTCCGAGGATCAGCTACGATCTGAAATTTCTTGTAAGTTCCCCGACCGATCGTTGTAGACATCACCCCGGTCGGGGGGTTCGCCCAAACCTTCACCGCGTACCCGGTGATTAGGAACAAGCCTAGCGCTCCGATAGTCCCCTTCATGGTCTTTCGTCCGATTATTTTCATTTCTCTTATCCTCTTTCGTGCCGGTATCGTGATCCGGCAGCAATCTGCCATATTTCAAATTGGAGGCAGCGTCGTCACCACGTGCCTCGGTGCATTCAATCTAATTCGGAACCTGCAGTCCAGCAGTGCGCAAAGCGGAGCAAACTTGTCTGAACCAGCTAACGTCGAGTAACTCTCTTCCTCCCGACTAGCAAAGCTACGAGGCCCATGCCGAACAAGCCAATGCTCATCGGTTCCGGTGTATTCACCTGCGCATTACGTACTTGAAAGTCGTACCGGCCGGGAGTTGCGGAGTGAAGACTGCCGGCCACCAAACTATTGGGGCCGCCATCGAGAAAGGCGCCATTGACCATCGAACCTGGGAGCTGATTGAAAACATTCCCGGCGCCGGAAAGCCCATTGGAATAGCCCGCGACAGCGGATGTGCCCCCGACTCCATTGCGGCCACCGCTGGCATCGCCGGTTTCCCATTGAATCTGGTTGTAATTGAATTCAATGTCAAAGTTTCCTGCACCGGTATCGGACCGATCCGTCAAGATCAATTGGAAACTGTTCAGCTTGCTCGTATTCGAATCAAAGTAACCGACATTGAGCCAGTCCGCGACAAATGCCGCGCGTCCGTTGTAGATGGCGTTTCCGAAGGTGGGGACGCCGCTACCTGTCCCTCCGGTATCGACGTCGGCAAAGAAGGGCGCAATCAGCGGAAATCCGACGCCGGTAGATAGGCCACTAGGAGTGAACTGGCTCAACGGAAGCTGAAAACTTACATTCCCGTTCTCGTTCACGTAGACAGTCTTAAAATTCTGCCCAAAAAAATTGATTCCGCTGGCGCCGTCAATGCCGAGAGGCACCGGATTACTCGATGCATCATCATCGGCGGGCAGCGAGCCACTTAACGTGAAGGGCACGATTGCGGCAGCAAAGGTAGTCGCGGGAACCAGTAGGAGCGTGAGGCCGAGTAAACACCGAAATGCACTGGCAGCTTTCTTCGGGAAGTATTTCATGAGTCAATGTTAGTTTTCGAAGCAACGGGCAGGCAACGCGCAAAGTGGAGCAAAGTCGCTCACGGGCTGATTAGTGGTACCGGAACAGTTCGCACCGCTGTTTGCTGTGACACAATCAACAGGACGCAGGATAGGTACATGTCTGCACCACCGGATGGCAGTTCGAACCGCGCGGGTATACGGCTGGATTCATGGAAGCAGATTGCTGCGCATGTAAACCGTCACATAACGACGGTCCGGCGCTGGGAGAAGCACGAAGGACTACCGGTACACCGGCATGTACACTCGGCGCTCAGTTCTGTCTACGCCTACGCTTCGGAGTTGGATGCGTGGATGAACAGCCGTCAACCGGAAGAATCCCTCGGCTCTCCCGTTTTCGAAATGCCGGTGGCTGGTGTGGTTCGGCGGCGACACGTTCCCCTGCCGCCATCGTTGACCAGCGTTTTGTGTACCCAGGTTGCTTTGTTAGGACGCGACAGTGAAATCGAGACACTTTGGAAAGTTTGGCGGGCCGCCTTGGCGGGACGCCAACAGATTGCCCTGATCACGAGCGAAGCTGGCGGAGGGAAGACGCGACTGGCATTCGAATTCGCGCGCTCGGCCGCTCCTGAGGCGACGCTACTCACCGGAGTCTGCGATCGTGAAGCTCTGTTCCCCTTTGCGCCTTTTGTCACCATGTTGCGGTGGCTGGTGCGAACGGGCGACCCTTCAACGCTACAGGGGCTATTGAACGAAATAGCTGGAAGCGACGAGCTGGCTCAGCTTGTGCCCGAAATTACGAAAGGCATGCTACGAACTGCGCCTGAGATTGAAGCAACTGCGGAGAGCCGCCGTTTCCGCATGTTCGATGCCTTTGCGCAATTGTTAGTTGCCCTTTCGCGTGCCTGTCCCATGCTCCTGCTCTTTGAAGATGTGCACTGGGCAGACGGCGGATCCCTTCTTTTTTTGCGTCACCTGATCCGCTCCACAAAGGGCGCGGCCCTCTGCATCCTGATGACCTACCGCGAAAACGAGCCCGACAGCGGTTCCTTCTCAGAGGAGATCCTGCACGATTTACAGCGGGAGTTTGCGGCCACGAGGATTCGTCTCAGCGGATTAGCCACCGACCACGTTCATTGCTTCGTTGATTCGTGGACCGACCATAGCGCGACGCCACAACTGAAAGATTGGATCGCCGCAACCACCGAGGGCAATCCGTTATTCATGACTGAGATGTTGACGCATCTCGCCGAAACAGGTGGTGTTGACGGAAAGCTGGCGGCTGCCGCGTCCACCCATTTGGGCCTACCGGAAGGAATCCGATACGTCATCCGCCGCCGTTTCGCACGCTTAAGTCCGGCAAGCAAGAAGCTTCTGACGCTAGGCGCGGTCATCGGCCGGGAGTTCTCCTTGCCCCTCATTGAAATGCTCCTAGATATGCCAGAGGATGAGGTGCTGGACGGCATTGAGGAGGCATTAGCGGCTAAGGTTGTTAGCGAAATCCCGGGAGCCACGGAACGATTCTCCTTCACGCATGCACTTATTCGCGAGACTCTCTATGGCGATACGATGGCGGCGCGGCGTGCCCGTTTGCACCATCGCGTCGGCATGGCTCTCGAACGACAATCCCTGGAGACACTTCCACTGCCAGAGCTGGCTTACCACTTCGGAGAGGGAGCTATTTACGACACGGAGAAAGCGATCGAATACGCCGTGCGGGCGGGTGATCGTGCGCACAACGGACTCGCGTTAGAAGAGGCCGCGCGTCATTTCGGTACGGCCCTTCGTACGTTGTGTCTGCTGCCCCCGGGACCGGTTAGAGACGGTAAGCGCATCGAGCTTCATATATTACGCGGCCGAAGTTTCCTTCAAGCCTGTCAATGGGCGAGTGCGAAGACTGAATTCGAAGCAGCGCTGAGTCTTGTCAATCCAGCGGAGCGGGTGAAACAGTGCGAGTTGCTGGTCCAAATCGCGGAAGCATCGTTTTGGCTCATGGATGTTCCGGCATTGCGGCGGTTCGCAAGCGAAGCGGAGTTCTTGGCCGATGCCGTCGGACGGGACGATTTGTGGGCAGACGCTCGCGCCTGGACGGCAAGCGCGAGGGTGGCTGACGGAGATGTGCTGGGCGGCATCGCTACCGATCGCCGAACGCTGGCGCGCTCGGGCGGAATCCGCTCTTTTGCACTAGCCAGGGTTCCGCTCACGCTTTACTGGGCCGGGCACACGGCTGAGGCAGCCTCACGGGCGGAGCAAGCGGTAGAAGGCGCCAGGGCGTCGGGCGAACCCGCATTCCTGCTTTATGCGTTACAGCATCTCGGAATCTGCCTCTCCGGTTGCGGGCGGTACGACGAAGCGTTACAGACCTTTGCCGAAGCTTGTACGTTTGGCCGGCAATGTGGCCCATCTTCGCTGCTCGCGCGCGCGACATCAATGTCCGTCACGCCGTTATTCAATCTAGGCGACTTCGTTGCTGCGACAAACAGGGCGATGGAGGCGCGAGAACTGGCGCGTCGTGTAGCCTTTGAGCCGGCCCTGGTCAGCGCCGGGATCGACCTTCTGCTAATCTTTGCCAGGACGCATGATCCAGGCAGGGCCGAACCGCTGCTGGTCGAGGTGCAGCGAGCGGTCGACAAAGCGGGCGGATGGCACGCATGGAAGTGGAAGATGCGGCTTTGTCAGGCTCGCGCTGAATTAGCTTTGTCGAGAGGTGAATGGAGCCGTGCGATTACATTTGCAAGCGACGTGATCGAACAAAGCAACAGCCGCCATCGTCCGAAGTACCAGGCGTTGGCGCTGACAGTTCGCGCGCGGGCCCTGCGTGAACTGGGACTGCGGAAGGCAGTTGATGACGCTCGGGCGTCGGTCGACGTGGCGCGACGACTTGCGGAACCGGTGCTGCTCGCCGAGTGTCTGAGCGTTCTTCTGTTAGACAAGGGAACGGACGAATTATTGGCCGAATCGCAGCGAGCCGTTGACAATGTTCTGCTCGGAGTGGCGGACCAGTCACTGCGGCGCTCGTTTCTGGCTAAAATGAGCGCCACCGGACAAGGCCAGAGAAGCCGAAAGCTTTCGGCCGCCGCGGTTCGAAACTATGCCTAGCTGCCGACTCGCGGCGTAGTCTATCCCGAAGTAGCGTTCGACTTCCTCATTCCGGGTGAGTTTCGAAGCCAAGCCTCGGCCGCATGGATTGGCGACAGTCTTCGCCAACGTGCCTTGGAAATTGCGCGAGGTTGTATTGGAGGATTGTGACGGTCGCCTTCTCGCTTTCGGCGCAAACCTGTAATTCATTTTTGATTGCCCATCCACAAAACTGCTTAACATCCCAACACAGACCTTGTGTAGTCGGCATGTGTTTACAAATTGAACCTGGAGAATAATTTCCGACTTGTGCCGGGCTAACGCGCCACTCGGAAACAATTCGCCCGTCGTGCCCGACATGTGGCGCTATCGGCAAAGTGCAAATCAGCCTCAATTTGCAGTTATTAAGTTGCGTTTATGAAGGGGTGGCCCCACAATTTCCATGCCGCAAGCAAGCATGTGTCCTTTGTCTTGCGGTTTGTCCAAACGTTACATAAGCGCCGCCTCGCACTACGAAGTCGAATGCGGGAGACTTAAGCTTCGCAATCTGCTGACAGACTGCCCAAAGCGCTGCCTTTGAACAGTGTGCTCACTGGCTGGGACTTGACGTAGCCCTCAAACCACCGCTATCTGCTTCGACCCTCTAAAGCCGTAATAGGCGATGTAAATATAGCAGAGCACGGGCAGAATGAAGGCATGGTGAATTCCAATCCGGTCGGCCAGCGCTCCCTCAGCGACCGGAATGATTGCGCCCCCTACGATTGCCGCCACCAGCAACCCTGATCCCTTCCCGGTGAGCGGACCCAAGCCTGCGATCCCCAGCGTAAAGATGCTCGGGAACATCACTGAATTGAACAGCCCAACGAGAATGATGGTCCACATCGCGAAGTGGCCGAAACTGAGCATCGAAACAACGACCAGCAGGCACGCGGCGACCGCAACCAGGCCGAGCAGATTGCTCGCGCGCACTTTCTGCAGCACCGCGGAACCGATAAATCTGCCGATCATCGCGAATCCCCAATAGAAAGAAACATACACCGCCGCCGTTTTCTCGGACATAGCGCCAATATCGGGCTGGCTGAAGTAATTCACCAGGAAACTGCCGATCGAAACCTCCGCTCCTACGTAAACGAAAATTCCAATCACTCCCAAAATCAGGTGCCGCTGGCTCCAAAGTCGAATGGCCGTTTTGCTGTTTGGATCGTCCAGTTCAGCCGGATCGGGCGCGGTGGAAATCACGGGCAGCTTAAAAAGCGCAATCACAACCGCCAGCGCAACCAGCGCCACTGCAATTAAGAGGTACGGGAATTTGACCGTCGCCGCCTCGTGCAAGCGGTAGGCCTGCAGAACGTCAGGCATCATCCTTCGAATGTCAGCAGGACGCTGGGCTACCGTGCTCAAAATGAGCAGACTCCCGAAGTAGGGCGCCACGAAAGTGCCGAGCGAGTTAAAGGCCTGTGTGAGATTTAAACGGCTGGGCGCGGTTTGAGGCGGTCCCAACACCGAGACGTACGGATTCGCCGAGACCTGCAGGGCCGTAATGCCGATAGCCAGGATGATTAGCGCCGCCAGAAAGAACGAGAACGCTGGCACGCTCGCCGCGGGCAAGAATAGGATCGCCCCGACCGCCATCGTCACCAACCCGAGTACCATCGTCCGCTTGTAGCCGATGACTTCCACTAACTTGCCAGCCGGAACCGCAAACAGTGCATAGCCCGAAAAAAATACAAACTGCACCATCATGACCTCTGCGTAGTTCAGGTCGAAGATGGCCTTCAGGTGCGGAATCAGAATGTCATTGAGGCAGGTAACAAAACCCCAGACAAAGAACAGGGTCGCTACCATGGCTAGCGCGCCTTTGTCGGTACTGGCCGGGGTGTGAATCGCAACGGAGGATTTACTGATTGGGGTGATCGCCATAGGCCTGAAAGTATTATCCTCGTCTAGTCTGATCTAAGTAAGGTCCAGCTCTGCGCGCTCTCGGCGAGGGTCCCGCTTTGTGAGCCTACTGGTGCGCCAAGCGCCGGCGCGGACTAACCTGTGCCAGCCGGTTGGACGCCATCCAATAGCCAGTTATCGCGTCCTCCTGCACCAACTTGACAATTAGCTCGATCGCGCCGCCGCCTCTTTTTCCGGCTATCCAGAGCGGCTGGTTCGCCCTAAGATGCCGGTGTAAGAACGAGCGCCCTCCTACGACTATGTTCAGGTCATAAACATTGCTTGCGGGATGTGTGCTGATAAGCCTGAGCTGCACCGGACCCAACGGCGCCAGCCCGGTTGCTTTACTTATGCTGAACGGCTTCATAGCGGGATTGATAGGCTCTGAAGGTTCTTGCGGAGCAGTCTTGCCGAACACGGCGTGTGCGGGGGGCGATGCCGCGCTTACAGCGTTTGCACGGGCCAGGCCCGGAGAGGATTGCTCGTTGATCATCACGCGGGGTTGACTCTGATCCCGCCATACTAATGAAATAAAAGCCCCTAGCGAGCACAATGCCGAAAGCACGATAGCCCAGATGGCTAAACGGCGGTGCTTTAGCATCCGAAAGGAACCGATACCGGCGGCGGGTATGGATGGTCTCGCCAACGCCATGTGCTTCTGATATAGTCTCAGGCCGGAGATCAGACCGCAAACCGAGTAGACGGGCTGCAGGACTGATTTCTTCCTTGCCGCTCTTCTCTTTTGGAAGATTTCCGCGGGATTTGGCATCTAACTGACACCCATGCGAATTCGATACATCGTTATCCCGGTCGTTGTTCTCATCGTTCTAATAGTTGCCGTGGTCGCGATACTCACGAGCAATGTGGACAAGTACCGCCCACGCGTCCAGGCCGAGTTGCAGCAGAAGCTTGACCGTCAAGTCGCGATCGGGCATCTCAGCTTGCGTCTTTTTCCGCTGTCGATTCGCGCCGAAAACGTGACGGTGGCCGATTCGCCAGCCTTCCAATCTCCTCGCCCGTTTGCCACTGCTAAGGCGCTCTATATCAGCGTGGGACTGTTCTCTCTATTGGGCGGCAATCCCGAAGTGAAGGAACTTACCCTGGATCAGCCACAGATCGAACTCATTCACAATTCCGCCGGCGTCTGGAACTTCTCGACGATTGGCGGCCCCAGCAAAGGTGGCAGCTCGAATTCGCAGATTTCGCTCAACGAGCTGAAGATCCAAGACGGTCAAGTTGCAATTACGGACCAGGCAACCAATCAGCCTCGCTCTGTCTATGACCACATCGATTTGAACCTGACCGACTTCGCCCCGGGCAAGCAATTTGGGATCGATGCCGACGCGCATTTGCCGGGACAGGGAAAACAGTTGCTCAGCTTTAAGGGGAAGGCGGGTCCGCTACAGCCCGGCAATTCCGCAGCCACGCCCATCGACGGGCACATCTCGCTCCAGGAAGTCTCGTTGGCGGCTGCCAATCGGTTCGCCAGCGGTGTTCTACCGCCTCAGACCGACGCCGTTCTGACCGGAGCCGCCGACGTGACTTCGCAAGCCGAACAACTCTCGGCGAAAGGCGACCTCAACGTACAAAATGCCGTTCTGCGCGGGGCTAAACTCGATTTCCCGATCAAGGCGAAATACGACGTAAGCGCCAACCGCGCTCAAAACACCATACAGATCAAGTCGGGCTCGGTCGATCTCGGATCAACTTCCTTCACCATGTCTGGAACCGTGGATGAGCATGCTAAGCCTGCCAATCTGAACCTTCAACTCAGCACCAGGAATTCGTCGATTACAGAACTGGCGAAGCTGGCTGGCGCCTTCGGCGTGGCCTTCAATCCCGCTTATCAGGTGAAAGGATTCATCAGCGCGGATATTTCGGCCAAAGGACCGGCCACCTTACCGCAGCTGAATGGATCGATCTCCGCGAAGCAGCTGCAGGCGAGCGGTGGCGAAATCAAAGAGCCCGTCTCAGTGCCCGAGATCGATCTCACTTTTACTCCAGATGTCGTTCGCTCGAACAACTTCAATGCCAGCAGTGGTAGCACTACCTTAAACGGTAATTTCGCTCTGTCACAGTATTCGACTCCGAACGAAACCGTCGATGCCACGTTTAAGACCGACGGCGCGAATATAGCCGAGCTTCTCAATATGGCGAAAGCGTATGGAGTCGATAGCGCGCAAGGGATGTCAGGAACGGGCAAGTTATCCGCCAACATACATGTGCAAGGCCCACTCGCGAAAACTTCGGAGCTGAATTACTCCGGTACGGCGAATATCTCGGCGGCTACGTTGACTACTCCATCTCTCACGAAGCCCATCACGATCCATTCTGCGAACGCCCAGTTCTCCCAAAATTCAATCGCGATCACGGGATTATCGGCGGCCGTCGGCGCGACGGGCCTGCAGGGAAATCTCTCTGCTAAGAACTTCGCCGCGCCCGAGGTGCAGTTTGCGCTTTCTTCGGATAAGGTCGATATGGACGATCTCGAATCACTTAGCGCCAAACACCAGCCAGCCAAACCCGCCGTTGCCCATGCTCCTCCAGCTAATCAACCTGGCCTGATCGACAGCATGACCGGTTCAGGCACCTTGGCCGCCGGAACCATCAAAGCCCAAGAAATCGTTCTGACAAACGTGCACGCAAGCTGCAAACTGAATCATGGGTTGATTACTCTCTCGCCGCTCAGCGCGGGTATTTTTGGCGGAACGGAAAATGGAACGTTAACCCTCGATGTGCGGCCGGTGAATCCTCTCTGCTCCGTTAACGCAAAGTTTTCGGGAGTAGATACGAACGCTCTTCTGTCTGCTGTAAGCTCGGCCAAGAATACACTTTATGGCAGCTTGGCGGCAGATACTAACTTACGATTTGCGCTCGTCTCAAGCAACGAGCTGCCCCAGACCTTGAACGGCACGGTAGGTTTCAACGTTACCAATGGACAGCTCAAGAACGTGAACATACTCAATGAACTTTCAAAGGTGGGTAAGTTTCTTGGCAGCGCCCCGGCGCAGGCCGGCTCCGCGACCGCGCTCAAAAAATTTTCCGGTACTTTGAATATCGTCAACGGGGTTGCCTCAACCAACAACTTGACGGCTGCTTTAGATGCGGGTTCGCTAGCTGCGAACGGCACTATGAATCTGGTGAATCAAGGCCTCGACCTGCATATGACCGCGGCTCTTGCTAGCGGGACCAGCAAGGAGGTCGGCGGTACGCAGGTCGGCGGATTTCTCAACACCGCGCTGGCCAATAATAAAGGCGAGCTTGTCATCCCCGTGATCGTCACCGGTACCATGGCCCACCCGACGTTCACCCCCGACGCCGCCGCTTTGGCCAAAATGAAGCTCAACAACTTACTGCCCTCCGTGAGCGATCCGTCTAAACTTGCCAGTGGAATCATGGGCGGCAAGGGCGCGGGAGGCGTTGTCAATGGCCTGCTCGGCGGCGGCGCCCAGCCACCGGCTCAACCAGGCAAAGCCCAGCCTAACCAACAGCAAACGCCCCAGGACACTGTAAATTCTCTCTTAAATCAGTTCGGCAAGAAGAAGAAGCCCCAATAGGCACATACGGCCAAAACGGCCCATGTTGACGCAGACCGCGGCCAATCGCCCGGAACCGTCAGGTTAATGAGTCTTGTCCTGTTCGCGTATGATCCACTTGAACGGACAAGTCCCGTGCGAACTTGAATGCACGCTACGCTGACAGCATTTAGCTTCTTAGGTATTGCTCTCCTGGCGCTGTATCTTTACGTGGCGCTTTTCGCACCCGGATTGGCTTATCGCGTCAGAAAGCAACCGAAGCTGCCCATGAACTCTGAATATTTTCAGAGTCTAATCACCACGCTCACTCAATCGGAGCTGTTGAGCGGAAACAACATCGAGGTGCTCACCAACGGCGATTGCTTCTATGCGGCTGAGCTGGATGCAATTCGCAGAGCGGAGCGGACGATCAATTTGGAAGCCTACATCTTCCATCGTGGAGAGATCGCCGGCAAGTTCATGGAAGCTCTGACCGAAAGGGCGCGCATGGGCGTCGAGGTGAAGCTAACGCTCGATTACATCGGCAGTTTCAGCACGTTCAGAAGCTATTTCAAGGAGTTCGAGAGCGCCAGCGGCCGAATCAAGTGGTATCACTCGCCGCTACCGCATTTACTGCTGCAGATGAACAATCGCACTCATCGGGAATTGCTGGTGGTGGATGGCCGGGTAGGCTTCATTGGCGGCGCCGGAATCGCAGACCAATGGTACTCGGGCGTAAAGGGAGCTCCGCGCTGGCGGGACACCGTGCTGCGGGTGGAAGGACCGCTGGTGGCGAATCTGCAATCGGTATTCGCGCAAAACTGGTTGCGGGTGGCGGGAGAGATCCTGACCGGCCCCGAGAACTTCCAATTTCCAAGGGAGGACGATGGCCCGCGGGGACTGGTGGTAAGCAGTACGCCGGCGGCGGGATCGACTCCGGCCCGCATACTCTACCAAGTGCTAATCGCGTCCGCGGAGAAACAGATTTTCATCAGCACGCCGTACTTTCTGCCCGACCGCAGCGCACGGGAAGCGATTATCGAAGCTGTCAAAAATCGTGGCGTTCAGGTAAAAGTTCTTACGCCAGGCAGGCGCTCGGATCAGATGATGACACGCGCTTCGAGCCGCGAGCTTTACGGAACTCTTCTGAAGCATGGCATCGAAATACACGAGTACGAGCCGGCCATGATTCACGTAAAGGCGATGATGGTGGACGGCTGCTGGGCGGTGGTAGGCTCGACCAATTTCGACTACCGCTCGTTCGACCTGAATGACGAAGTGAATCTCGCGATTCTGGACAGAGGGATCACGCGACGGCTGATGCAGGATTTCGAACACGACCTGGATCAGAGCAGACAGATTACCTATGAGGTCTGGCGCCGCAAAATGCGTTTCCGGCTAGCAGACCGGATCTTGGGGCTGCTCGAACGGCAGGAATGAGTAGATTCCGGGTGGCAACTTATAACGTCCACAAGTGCCGCGGCATCGACTGGAAGGTGCGTCCGGAGCGCATTCTGAAAGTGATTCGAGAGATAGATGTCGACATTCTGGCGATGCAGGAAGTGTTTGCGGAACAGGCAGAGTGCCTGGCGGAAAGCGCGGAGATGCGACACGTGTTCGGTCCAGCCAGGAAGGTAAACGGGCGCGATTATGGAAATGCGGTTTTGAGCCGGCTGCCACTCTTGCGGACAGTGAATCACGAGTTGACGGTGGCGGGAAGAGAACCGCGGCGCTGTCTGCAAGTGGAGGTTGAGATCACAGCGAGGCGCACGGTCGAAATATTCGCGACCCATCTTGGCACTTCTTACTTCGAACGGAAAGAACAGGGAGCGCGCCTGGTTTCGCCTGAACTCATAGGTCAACCGCAGGCACTGGGACGCCGGATCGTTGCTGGAGATTTTAATGAGTGGACGCGCGGGCTTGCTACGCGCATGCTGAACCAGCATCTGAAGAGCGCCGATGTGCGATTGCTTTTGAGGCGCGGGAGAACTTATCCAGGCGTGATCCCGTTCCTCCATCTGGATCACATCTACTATGACGAAGCCTTTCTTCTCGCTGGTTTGCATTTGCACAAAACGGCAGGGGCATTGACGGCGTCCGATCATCTGCCGCTGGCCGCGGATTTTGAGTGGGCGTGATCCAGATGAACGTGCGGCATAATGTGCTTTGCGCTTCTCCCGCTGGGCCGGTTGCCTGATCGCTTTGCTCGGGTCGGCGACTTTTTGCCAGCAACCAGATCCGGCCGTGGGTCACTATGCAGGAGCGCAAGTCTGCGCGGGCTGTCACAAAGACATCGCAGCCAGCCAGGCAAAAACGGCCATGGCAAAGACGTGGCAGGGCACGCAGACCCAGGCGCTTCCACCGAGTTTTACGGAGCGCAAAACAGAGGGCAAGGGCACGCAAGCGACTTACCAAGTCGAGCGAGCGGGCGGGCGACTCGAATATTCAGCAACTTTGCCGGACGGCACGAAACTCAGTTTGCCAGTGGAAGTCGTGATGGGCGGCGCTCGCCACGGCTTGAGCTTTCTCGAGCGGATCGAGCAAGTAGAGCAGATTGCGCTTGACCGCCCGACGCTGATCGAAGGCCGCTACGCATACAGTGTGGCGCATCGCGAGCTAGTGGTTTCCCCGGGATTCGCGTTGGAGAAGCCGCGGACTTATGAGGATGCGTTGGGCAACGCATTGAGCTCGACCTTCGAACAAAAATGCTTGCAGTGCCACGGAAAGCCCGGCACTTTAGGCGCTGGGAAAGAGGGAGGCGTGCGTTGCGAGAGCTGCCACGGGCCGGCCGTCGGGCACATCGCCGCGGTGGGAAAGGGCAAGCCTCAGGAAGGCGTCGTCAGTCCAGCGCGCTTGAATGACGCTGAACAACTGGCGGTTTGCGCGCAATGCCATACCGGGTTAGCCTATCAATCCGATCCGCTGCCTGACGACCTGTTGGTTTCGAACCAGGCAAACGCGTTGCGCAACGCTGAGTGCCTCATTCAGAGTGGCGGAAGATTAACCTGCACGGGCTGCCATGACCCGCATGCAGATTCGCCGCGGGTGGCGGCAACGACTACCAAGACATGCCTGTCCTGTCATGAAGGTTCGAAAACTCCGCATTCGGCCATTTGCCCGGTCAATGCGCAAGGCGAATGTATCGGCTGTCACATGCCATCCGTTCAGAAGGGTTCGTTCCACATGACGGACCATTGGATTCGCGTTCATCCGGAGCAAGGGATCAAGGCTTCCCACCATGATGAGAACGGGCGTTCACAAACACCGCCCGTGCGCGAGTTTCTGCGGCTGATTGTGACGAATGATGACGAGAGAGCGCAGAGCGCGGCGAAGCGCGTAGCGAGCGGCGAGCCTTTCCGCGAAGTGGCGCGCGAACTCTCGACCGATCCGAGCGCGGGGGCCGGCGGATACATCGGGTCCATGGAGCTATCGCAATTGGATGCGACGCTTGCGCGGGCAGCTGCGAAGCTCTGGTACGGAGAAACGAGCGAAGTTGTCAACCTGGGCGAACGCTACGTGATTCTCAATCGTTTGCCACGTGATTTCAAGTGGGAAGCAGATCAGTTGTTTCAGCAAGCCTCCGAGCTGAAGTCGCGAGGCGATATCAAGGGCGCGCTGCTAAAGGATCAGCAGGCTTTGGCGGTTTATCCGTATTTTCTGCGCGCCATGATCGATATGGCAACGATGCTAGGCCAGGCGGGAGATGTGTCGCGGGCAGCCGAGCTGCTGCGCTTCGCGGTGCAATCCTATCCCAAGGACTCTTCCTCGCAGTTCAACCTGGCGCTGACACTCGGAAGCCAACCGGCTGAGCAGATTGCCGCGTTTGAGCGCGCCATCGAGCTCGATCCGGACATGGTGGCTGCTTACGAAAGTCTGGGCGCCGCGCTGTACACGGCCGGAAGGCAGCAAGAGGCCATCGATACCTTCCGCAAAGGGCTCCTGGTCGATCCGCTTTCCGCGAAGCTCAATTACAACTTAGGCCTTGTTCTTATGCAGCGGGGAGAAAAGGCGGAAGGCGAGCGGCGCATGGCCCTGGCATTGAAAGCCGATCCTTCGATCAGGGGAAGAAAATGATGGTATGCGCAGCACAACTGCGTGGCTTGGCTGGCCTAATAGCCACCGTGATAAGGCAAAGGTTCATCGAAGACTCTGGCGACTGCCCGGCCTCGGACCATAGCCGAAGACGATCGAAGCTCCAGGCAGTAGCCCAGCCGATCAGCGGACGAAAGGCGAGATGATCCACCAGCCGCCCGAGACTACCAAACCGAACTGATAGTCGTACCAGGTGAAGACCGCAGCCCATCCTCGACGGGAACATAGCGCCAATAGCCCTGAGCCGTGCCGGATGAGGGACTTTGGATCGCCGGAAGCTGCCAAATCGTGTCCATGCTCTCTCGAATGCGGATCTCAACATAGATCCCCAGTTGGCTTTTGCCGCTGTTCTTCGCGAGGAAGCGTATTAAATAACTCGCCCATCACAGCACATGCGCTTACGTGAGAAAGCGGCTATGGGTGGAGGCGGTTTGATGAATGCTGTGGAGAATTCCCGCGACTAGCCGGCAGCTTCACTGTGTAGAACGCATCAATTGCTTTCCGCCCGATTGTCGCTTCTCCAAGTTGTGTTTTCAGTCCAAGTGCGTTCGCGGCGGCGAAAGTCGCCACGCCACCAGACGACTAGCCTCCAATCCTCGGGGCAGCACTGGCCCACTTTGGTAGTCTTCAGACTCGAGGCTAAATCGAATGCCCGGAGTCGTGAAGAAACGCAGGGCCGCTATTTTGTTACTGCCCCCGCTGCTGCTGATTGTGGCGTGTCTCCTGCTCGGCTGGGGAGTGCAGGACGTGCCGGGGTTCTTCCGTAACAACGCTCGAACCGGCTTGATAGTTGTCCTCTGCGGCAGCTACCTGGCGGGCAGCCTGCTTGGCATCGAGCAGAATCCGTTTCGCACTGGCAAGACACAGGGGCGGCGTTGGCCGATCGTTGTCGGAGCCGCGATAGTGCCGCCGGTTCTCGCCGCTGTTTCGTTCTGTGACCGGCGAAACATCTCCGTGTTCCCGGACGACGGCGCGGTCCGCTGGACGGGAGTGGTGGCATTGGCGATCGGCGACTCCATACGTTTGGCTGCGCTACGAGAGTTGGGGCGGCAGTACAGCATGTTTCTTACGATTCAAAGCCAGCATCAGCTTATCCGCACGGGGCCGTATCGCCACATTCGCCACCCGTTCTACCTGGGCGGCCTGTTGACGGTCCCGGGCATGCTGCTCGCCTTACGAAGCCCGCTTTCGATCATCGTATTTGTGATCAGCGCGGCGTTTATCGCAACCAGAATCGGCCGGGAAGAGAAGATGCTGCTCGATCAGTTTCCGGAGGAGTACGCGGACTATCGAAGGCGCTCCTGGCGTTTGTTGCCGTACGTGTTTTGACTTAGTCTATCGCTGCCCAGATGCGGCCGTGGATGAAAAAGGGGAACGTCGCCCACCCTCTCGTTGGAAGTGATGTAGTCGGTCCAGTTGTAGGATGGTAACCCGCCTCTAGGAAGGCAGATACTCTTTCAATGGTTCGAAGAAGGTCTGTACGAAGGAAGTAGCGGTATCGATCGCCTTTTGCCGGTTGCCATCCTCGACGCCCACTACCACTCGCACGAGCGCGGTGTCGCTCCGGTCGTAGCGGATCGAATCGGTGACAGTGTAGATCTTCGCCGTATACTCACTGGCAATTACGCGGTTCCTCGATTGGTACCAGTAAAGAACCACGCTCTCGTTATCGCCGCGCGCGATCAGATATTCGTTTACTCGAATCGGCTCAGGTTTGCCCGGAATGGGAATCGCCACAACGCCTGATCTTGTCTGTATCCACCCGCTCCCTGGGAGGCAATTCTTCGGGGAATGAGGAGCTTTACCGGTACGCTGGGTGGAAAAGTAAGCGACGAACAGGGTTGCAGTCTGGCCGTTTTTTTGGTCGACGTATGCCCTGGATAGAATGTCGTCCGCTTTCAGAACTTCGAGCGATTCCTTGTCCATCTCCAGCTCTTGCGAAACTTTCCACGCGCCGCTGCCGCTATCGAGCGCGAACCCCGCAAGCGCCTTGTGCGGGGGTACCTTCTCGGCGCGCGAGAAGCCGTAAAACATTGCCATCTGCAGGATCAGCACGATGCTGAGAACTCGAACGCTTTTCGACCGCCAGAAATTAGTCATATTAGGCTTTTTTCCACTTTTTTGCGGCGAAGCTGATGACGCGGTGGGTCGCGAGCAAGGCTACCATGGCGACCAGAAAAACGATGTAGCCTTCGGTTTCATGGTACGCGCCCTGGGCCAGTTTCGTGTTCACTTCCGAGAGTAGTCCGGTGACGGCCACGCGAACGCCGTTGGCGCCGATCGCGATCGGGATTGTCGCGGCAAGCAATGCCCAGCGCATCCAGACTCGCTTGTCGGCGAAATATGCATACACCAGCGACAAGAAGCCCAGCGACATGAGCGAGCGAATCCCGCTGCAGGCCTCCGCGATATCGAGCGTCTGGCTCGGCAGCTTCAGCGTGTTGCCTTCGCGCAAAACCGGGATGCCCATAGCGCCGATCATCATTTCGCCGAGTTGGCTGGCTAGCATCTGAAGCTTCAAAGTGAGGAGCGAGTAGATAATCGCCGGAATCGGGATCATGAAAGGAAGGAGCAGGAGTGGGAAGGCCAGGATGCGAATCCAGCGCGTGCCACCGAGGTAAAGAATTACGCCAACCAGAGCGATAATGAAGGCTAAACGGGCCGTAAACAACTCGGCTCCGAGCGTTCCGGCGAGGGCTTCCGCCGCGGCGAAAATTACCAGAAAGAGCCCCCAACCGTTCGGTTTTCTCGGGGCGGCGAGCAACTCTTCGCGGCGCTGCCAAGCTATAAAGCCCGCCACCACAGGCACGAAGAACCCGTGGCCCATGTTCTCGTCTGTAGCCCATTGCACGCCCATCCGGTAGAGGATTGGCGCGTAACAGATGAGCAGTAATGCGCCAAACCAGGCGATCGGTTGCCAGGAGATAGTCGACCGCTCCGCCGGAGCACTTGCAGGCGGAGCCACAGGCACGCTTACCATGGATTCGTTGAATCTCCTTTAGTTAAGCACAAAAGTCACCCCTGACACATATGAGGAAGTGCCAACTGCTCTCCAAAATCTCCATTTGCACACAAGCGGCCACACCGAGAAACCGGCGGCGAGAGCCTTTTCGAGCTCGGCCGTATTCGAGCGTTCTAAATTGAAGTTAGCTCTTTTGAGCCATTTATCCGGGAAAGCTCCAGATTCGTTTGCCAAAAAAGTATCTTGCACGTCCTTTAGCGCTTTGCTCGCGATTATATAACCGACTCATTCCCGCTATCTCACTTGCGACGGTGGCAGTTTCCCTTTCAGCCCCTTGCATAGCCCAGGGCTTCTTCCCTCTAAGGGACGTCCACCCGGGGCTGAGGGGCATCGGCCGTACTGTCTTTTCGGGCGACCGAGTGGAGGAGTTCCAGGTTGAAGTACTTGGCGTGCTGCGTAACACCGGGCCCAAACAGACAGTCATTCTGGCGCGCCTCAGTGGCGGTCCGCTTGCCGAAACCGGCATTATGCAAGGCATGAGCGGCAGCCCCGTTTACATAGACGGCAAGCTTCTCGGCGCGGTCGCTCTCGGCTTTCCCTTCTCTAAAGAGCCCATTGCAGGGATCCAGCCCATCGAGACCATGCTGGAGGGTTCGGGCCTGAGTTCCCCAGTCGTTGCAACCCGCGATTCCCTGCCCCAACAGGGGAGCGCTGCCTCTTGGGGTTGGTATCGCAGCGTTTATAATTTCCAGGCGCTTCCCACATCCCGCAGCTCTTCGCTTTCTACGCCCTACGGAAGTCTGGATCAACTGCTGGTTCCCTTGTCCTTCTCCGGGTTTACTCCCGCGACTCTGCAGACGCTTGCCAAGCCATTCCGTGATCTTGGGTTCGGGCTGTTATCGGGACTTTCAGGTGGAACGCCCGCTCACGGCACGGTCGATGCAGCGCTGAGCGCCTCGACTATCATTCCCGGATCCATGATCAGCGTGGGGCTGCTTACAGGAGACATGAACATCACTGCCGACGGCACTGTTACTTATGTGAAAGGGGACCAGGTGTACGCCTTCGGACATCGCTTTCTAGACATCGGCTCCGTCGAGATGCCCTTCGCTCACTCCGACGTTGTAGCCCTTATCCCCAATCTGAATAGCTCGTTCAAGCTGTCATCGCCGCAGGCCTGGGCCGGCACGATCCTGAGCGATCGTGCGAGCGCAATCGCAGGTGTAATTGGCCGACCGGCTCATACCATTCCGCTCACCGTATCTGTCCACTCAAACGCAACGGGTAACCATGACTATAGTTTTCAGGTGGTGAATGACCGTTTCCTGACCCCGTTCATTACGCAAACCGCGCTGTTGTCGGTGCTCGACGCGACTGAACGCACGCTCGGGCGAGGCACGCTTCAACTTACGGGACAAGTGGATTGGGGAGCAGGCGTTCCGCCGTTGAATATCCGCGACACTTTCGTAAGCGATAGCGGTCTTGTCCAGCAGGTCTCGGCCGATGCTGTCGTACCGCTGGCCTTTGTTCTCGGCGCGGGGTTCGGCAAGCTACATCCAAGTAACATGTCGTTTCATCTGCAGGCCAACGAGTCCAAACGCCAGCTTCGGCTGTCGCAGGCCTGGACTTCGACTCATGATATAAGGCCCGGTGAATCGGTTGAGATTACGGCTCTTCTGGAGGGCGAAGGCGGGCTTGAAATGTCGCGTTCGATTTCCTACCGCATACCTCCAGGCGCACCGGCGGGCGCTCTGAACTTCACCATAAGCGATGGCAATACGCTCAATTTTCCGGAATTCGCGGGGCTTTCCCAGTCGTCCCTGCACACGCCTGACGAACTGATCCGGGCTATCAACGCCTTCCGCGATAGTGACGCTGTATATGTTCGCGTTTGGCGCCAGCAGCCGTCGTTTACCATCTCGGGGCCGTCTCCGTCAGGTGAAATCAGCGATCCTCCTCCTTCTGTCGCGCTTGTCCTCTCCGATCCTTCAAATTCAGTTACGAGCAACGCGGCTCTTACATTTACTCGCGGCTCGCAGATCGCTGAGCTGAGCGTCTCCATGCCAGGGTATGTGATAACGGGTGCTAAGACGCTTCAGGTGGAAGTCAAGGAATGAGGTTAGTTGCCAAGGACAGGCAAAAACGCCTATTCCACATAACAGTCTTAGCAGCACTTTTTATCGCCGCTTCAGCAGCTAACGCGGCGACCAGCACTGCCTGGGAAGTTAGTGGCTTCAACGATTTTTTGAAAGGCCGGCTATCCGGCTTGTCTCTCGATGCAAACGGCCGGCTGCAGCCCGGGCTTTCCGTCCAATGGACGGCCACGCTCGATCAGCCGGCGCTCTGGAGCGTTGCGCAAGCGCCAGACGGATCGGTTTATGCGGCCACCGGGCACAGCGGCAAAATCTTCAGGATTTCGCCGGATGGGAAGTCGTCGCTCATTTGGTCTGCCCAACAAACCGAGGTGTTCGCTATTTGCATGGATGCTCACGGCATTCTATTTGCGGGCACGTCGCCGAATGGGGGGTTGTATCGCGTCGAAAACGGGAAAGCGCAGGAAGTCTGGCACTCGCCGGTCAAATACATCTGGTCTCTGGAAGGCGCACCGGACGGCACGATCTTCATTGGTACAGGCGAGGGTGGCCGCGTGTATCGCTATGACGGAAAAGCTAATACGGATGTCTACTACGAAACCGGGCAGTCGAACGTCACTTCTCTGGCCGGCGGCTCAAACGGGCATCTCTATGCCGGCACGGATCCCAACGGACTGCTGTACGACATCACAGGCCCAAATCATGCAACAGTGCTCTACGACTCGAGTCTTCCTGAAATTCGCTCCATTAAGGTCGATAGCGAAGGAACCATCTATGCTGCTGCCATGGGCGGGGCCGTCGCGGCTCGAGCTCCCACGTCCGCTAGCGTTCCTCAGGCCTCTGCCGCGGTAGTCGCAAGCGCTCCGACCGTCATCACGGTCACCGCGGCGAAAGAAAGCGGCGTGCCGGCCGACAACGAGCAGGCGGCGAAGACTGCCGATCAAACCCGGACGGGAACCTCCACGGCTTCGACCAACGCCGTTACGCCTCCCACCGCGATCACGGAGGTGAGCGGCGTAGAAAAATCGGCCATGTACCGCATCCGCCGCGACGGCAATGTCGAGACTATTCGAAGTTCGAAAGAAGATAATGTTTATGCGCTTCTGCTCGACGGCAATTCCCTTCTCTTTTCGACGGACGATCACGGACGGATTTATCGTTTCTCGGACGGCAAGATCAGTCTGGTGGCCGAACCGGGCTCGGGCGAAACAACGCAGCTGTTGAAGATTGGGACAAGCCTTTATGCCGCTCTCAGCAATGCCGCGCGGCTGCTGAGCTACGGGCCAGCGGGCGGGGCGCCTGGCTACTACGAATCGCAAATTCACGACGCAACCAGCGTTGCGCGCTGGGGACATTTGCAATGGCATGGGGCAGGCGAGGGCGTGATTTTTCGCACGCGTACCGGTTATTCGGCGCGCCCCGACTCTACATGGAGCGCGTGGTCAGCTCCGATCAGCGGCCCCGCTGATTCGCTGATCAAGAGCCCGCCGGCACGCTTTGTGCAGTTCCGAGCCGAGTGGCCGGCGGGCAGTGACGCGCGGATCAATACAATCGATGTTCCGTATTTGGCTCAGAACTCGTCGCCAATAGTGAGAAGCATTTCTGTCAGCTCCGTGGCCGGAACGAACGTCGCGAAAACCGGCGCCGGCGCGGCTGCTCCCGCTTCTTCCGCGTACTCGATTACGGTCACGGATACCGGCGAGGCGCCTGCCGCTAGTTCATCAAACTCCGGCAGCCAGGTTGTCTCGCGGTTGCAGACTACTCAGACTCAAATCTCCTGGCAGGCCGACGATCCCGATAGCGATAAGCTCGTCTATTCTCTTTACTTCCGCGCCGAAGATGAAAACGAGTGGCAGTTGATTCGAAGTCATATGTTCGAGAACACTCTGCTGCTGGACCCGGACGTTTTCGCCGACGGACGTTATTTCTTTAAGGTGATCGCTTCCGATGCGCCATCGAACGCTCCGGAATTCGCGCACCAGTCGGAACTCGTCAGCACGCCGGTGCTGATCGACAATACGCCGCCGGTAGTTACCGTTGGGACAGAACAGAGGAACGGCACAGCTGCCGATATCGAGATTGAAGCGCGGGATAAAACCAGCCCGCTGCGGCTCTGCGAATATTCGCTCGATGCTGGGACATGGCAGCCTATCGAGTCAGTGGACGGCATCACCGATTCGCCTGAGGAGCGCTTCCGACTGCATTTGGAAAAGCTGCGGCCGGGCGAGCACCTGGTTGTGTTTCGTGTGTACGATGCCGCAGGTAACGCAGGCTTGGGCAAGGTAGTGCTGCGCTAAAATACGCTTGTTGCCGGTGTAGCTCAGGTGGTTAGAGCGACGGTCTCATAATCCGTAGGTCGCAGGTTCAACTCCTGCCGCCGGCACCAAGAACCTTTACTCAGCGCGCAAAGCAACCATTGGATCTACAGGCGGGGCGCGGCGTGCTGGCAGAAAGCCTGCACTCGTAGCGACTGCACTAAGGGTAGAAGAGGCGATCGCAATTACAGCGCCGCGGCTTGCGCGTAGGAGGCGGTCGTCGAGAAGATTGCGGCGGACAATTTCATCGGCGGCCACGTTTGTCTTGCCGTAAGCTGAAAATGTTCCACATGAAATTGCAGACCCTTTATTTCGCTCTCTTACTGTGCCTCGAATTATCCATCGTCCCCCTCTTCGCTCAGAGCCCGAACTCCGGCAACGTCACCCGCGCTACCCTCGATAACGGCTTGCGGGTCGTCATCATCCGCGACCCGCTGGCCCCTGTCGCCACTATCGAAGAGAACTATCTGGCTGGCGGTAACGAGACACCGGCCGGCTTTCCTGGCACCGCGCACGCGCAGGAGCACATGGCTTTCCGCGGCTGCACCGGCCTTACTGCCGACCAGATCGCGGCCATCTACGCGCAATTAGGGGGCTACCAAAATGCCGATACGCAACAGAGCATCACGCAATACTTCGTGACCGTTCCCTCAAAGGATCTGGACGTCGCCCTTCAGGTTGACGCCGCCTGCATGGCCGACATGCAAGACTCGCAAGATCAATGGGAACAGGAGCGCGGCGCAATCGAACAGGAAGTCGCGCGCGATCTCTCGAACCCGACTTATAAATTCATCACCCGGCTGAACCACGATCTTTTCCGCGGCACGCCCTACGAGCACGACGCGCTCGGTACCACCGAATCGTTCGGCAAGACCACGGGCCAGATGCTCAAAGATTTCTACAAGAACTGGTACGCACCGAATAACGCCATCCTGGTCATCACCGGCGATGTCGACCCCACCGCGACGCTCGCCAAAATCAAGCAGTATTACGGCGCTATCGGTCAACACGCAGTGCCCGCCCACCCTGCCATCGATCTCCAACCGGTGGCGGCCGATTCGTTCACTCTCGACAGCAACCTGCCCTACATGCTGACGTTTCTGGCATTCCGCTTTCCGGGAACCAGCAGCCCCGATTTCGCGGCCTGCGAGATCTTAAGCGACGCTCTCGCCAGTCAACGCGGCGATCTTTATGGGCTCGTTCCACAAGGCAAAGCGCTCGGAACTGCTTTCGCGATGCTTGAAACCTACAGGAAGGCAAGTGCCGCTTATGCTCTCGCAGGTCTGCCTGCCGGTGCGGATCCAACCGCTATTCAGGCCGAGATGAAGAAAATTCTGACAACCTACGCCACTAACGGCGTGCCCCCTGATTTAGTTGAGGCTGCCAAGAAAGGCGAGCTCGCCAGCGCCGAGTTCGCGCGCAACTCCATCTCGAACCTCGCGGCCTTATGGTCGCAAGCGCTCGCCGATGAAGGCCGCCAGTCTCCCGATGAAGACGTAGAAGCGATCAAGCGCGTAACCGTGGACGATGTGAATCGCGTTGCGAAGAAATATTTGCTCGAGCAGAATGCCATCACCGCAACCCTGAAGCCGCAGCCTTCCGGCCAGGCAGTTTCATCGAAGGGCTTTGGAGGTTCTGAGAAAACCACCTCCGCGCCTACCAAACCCGTTGCCTTGCCCGCGTGGGCCGAATCGTCCGTGAAGTCGCTTCGCGTTCCTCAAAGTTCCATTCATCCCACCGATATGCGGCTCGCCAATGGCATCCGGTTGATCGTTGAAACCGAAAAGACCAGCCCGACCATCACCTTGCTTGGTTCCATCAAAACGCAAATTCAGATGCAGACCCCTCCCGGGCAGGATGGCGTTTCAGATGTTCTGGAAGGCCTCTTCTCCTATGGCACTACCACGCTCGACCGCATCCAGTTCCAGAAAGCACTCGACGACATCGCTGCTTCCGAATCCGCCGGTTCTAATTTCAATCTGAAAGTGCTGAAACAGGATTTCGCGCGCGGCGTCGAGTTGCTTGCCGATAACGAGCTGCATCCCGCGCTGCCCCGCGATGCATTCCAGGTGGTTCAGCAGCAGACCGCCCAGGAGAGCGCCGGAGAGCTCGAATCTCCTCGTTATCGCACCGATCGGGCGCTTACCCGCGCCCTGGTTCCGCCCAAGGATCCGTTGCTTCGAGAGACCACTCCGCAGACCATCAGCTCGCTCAAGTACGACGACATTCAACGCTACTATGCACAGACGTTCCGGCCAGATCTGACTACGATTGCCATCATCGGTGACATCACGCCAGAAGAGGCGCGCAGTGTGATCGAAAAGTGCTTCGGCGAATGGAAGGCTGCCGGTCCGAAGCCAGTGGTGGTTCTACCGCCCATCCCGGGAAGCAAGCCCAGCGCAGCAGATGTGCCGGATCCCAGCAGCGTGCAGGATCAGGTGCAATTGGCGCAGGAGCTCGAGATGAATCGCTTCAGTCCGGATTACTATGCTCTTCGCTTGGGCAATCACGTACTCGGCGGCGGCTTCTATGCCACTCGCCTATACCGCGACTTGCGGCAAAAAGCCGGTTACGTCTACAACATCGACGATTCTCTCGAGGCGGGTGAAACGCGCGCAACTTATGCGATCGAGTTTGGCTGCGATCCGAAGAACGTTTCGAAAGCGCGGGCGATGGTGGATCAGGAACTTATCGCCATGGCGCAATCGGATGTGACGCCCGCTGAGTTGCAGCAAGCTAAGGCCTTGATCCTGCGTCAAATTCCTTTGGCGGAATCGAGCGAAGATGCGGTAGCGGGAGGCTTCATCGCCCGATCGCGCATCGGCTTGCCGCTCGATGAGCCGTTTCACGCTGCCGAGAAATATTTCAACATGAGCGCGGACGAGGTGCGGTCCGCCTTTGCGAAATGGGTGAAGCCGGGCGACATGGTGCAGGTGGTGCGCGGTCCGGCGCCACAGTAGAAAACTGAAAGCAGCTATGTTCGAACGTTACACTGAAAACGCCCGCCGAGCCATCTTTTTCGCACGCTATGAAGCGAGCGAAGTTGGCTCTCCCTATATCGAACTGGAGCACATACTGCTCGGCTTGATGCGCGAGGATCGCCGATTATTTGAAAAATTGCTATCGGGCAAAGTGAGTCTCGGCGATCTCGTACAAGAGATTCGCTCCGGTCTGACAAAGAATCCGAAGATATCGACCAGCGTGGATCTGCCGCTTTCGCGCGCATCGAAACGGGTCTTGGCCTATGGTGCGGAGGAGGCGGAGATGCTCACCAAAAGGATGATCGACACGCCTCATCTTCTGCTTGGAGTGTTGCGGGAAGGGACGCCCGCTGCGGCCACGTTTGAAAAGTTTGGCATCAGCTTGCATCGACTACGCACCGAAGAACAGAAATCTGGTGCTGCAGATAAGCAAAGCCGCGCGGCTATGAAAACCTTGCGGGAAAACTTCGCTTCGTTACTCGAACGCCTTACACCCGAAGTGGAACCTGCAACCGTGTTCTTCCTGAAGGCTTCTTCCAAGGAAGCTCAGCAGTGAATGTCCGTCAACTCGGCGCGCTCCTGCGTTCCCGAGAGACGTCGTGCCTCGAGTTGGTCGGCCATGCTATCAACACCACAAAGAAGCGGGAAGAGCTCCGTGCCTTCATCACAATCACCGAAACGCAGGCACTCGCGGAAGCTGCCGAGCGAGATCGCGAGTTGCAAAGCGGGTTGGATCGCGGACCTTTCCACGGCATTCCCATCGCACTGAAGGATCTCTTTTACACCAAAGGCGTACTAACCACTGCCGGCTCGAAGGTTTTCGAAAACTTGGTGCCGGACTTTGACGCCGATGTCGTGGACCGCCTGCGCACCGCCGGCGCCATCAGCATAGGCAAAACGAACATGCACGAGCTGGCGTTTGGAATCACGTCGCTAAACTCGCACTACGGCCCAGTACTGAATCCGCTCGATAATTCACGTCTTGCGGGAGGGTCGAGCGGTGGTTCTGCTTCGGCTATCGCGGCAGGTATGGTGCCCATGGCGCTCGGCACGGATACCGGAGGTTCCATCCGTATTCCGGCCTCTTACTGCGGTGTTGTCGGACTCAAGCCCACATACGGCCTGGTCAGCCGCCGCGGTGTTTTGCCGATGGCGTTCAGCCTGGATCATGTCGGACCTCTCGGGTCCTGTGTCGAAGATTGCGCGCTGGCCATGAATGCGATCGCCGAAACTGGCAGCGCATTTGACCTGCCCGCGCTGCCGGATTTCACAGGCCTCCGCGTGGGCATCCCTCGAGAATTCTTCTTCGACAATCTGGACAAACAAGTGACTGCTCGCGTGAGCCGAAGCCTGACAATCATGGAGCTGGCAGGCGCAGTCGTTAGCGATATCCGGCCGCCCGATTTCGCTGAAATTAACATCGCCGCGCCCATCGTTCAATTCGCCGAATTTGCTTCGTTATATGTTCACCAGCAGGATCCCTCGATCATTGGCGCGGATGTCTGGGCCTTGCTTGAACAGGGGCGAATGGTCGCCGGTCACGAGTACGTAAACGCACAAAGATTGCGCACCGTGTTCCGCCGGGAGATGGACGCGCTCTGGGAGAAAGTCGATGTGCTGGTCGCACCCACTACTCCCATTGCCGCTCCGCTTGCCGATCAGGGGAATGTCACGATCAACGGCATGGAAGAAACCGTTCGCACGGCCTCTACCCGCCTCGTGCGCGGCTTCAACTATTTGGGTGAACCGGCCTTATCGATGCCATGCGGCAAGACTGACACCGGCATGCCGGTAGGCCTGCAGCTTATTAGCGCTCCCTTTACCGACGCCAGACTTCTACAGATTGCTAAGACTCTAGAGGGGATGCTCGAGCGGCAGGCCGGATTCTTCGATCGCGCGCCAACCTCCGTCGAGTGAGATCACGTTCGTGTATCCCATTCTATGAAGATTGTCTGTGGCCAGCGCCGAGCGGTAACCGCCCCCACAATAAAGGACGAGCTTGGTGTTCTTATCGGGAAACATCTCCTCGATATCGCGTTCGATCGTTCCCTTGCTCAGATGAATGGCGCCCGCAGCATGATTGTCTTCCCATTCGTGGTCTTCGCGAACGTCAACGAGCCGCCCAGCTTCGCCGGAATCGCGCAAGCGCTTGTACTCCTCGATATCGATCTCCCGTATTCGCGTTTTTGCGTCGCTCACGATCGCGAGAAAACCAGGACTATGTTGTTTTACAGCGGCGCTCATCTGTCTGCCGCCAGCGCGGCATTAAGAGATCCCTGCCGGTAGCCTTCGAGGTCGAGCGTCACGTAAAGAAACCCAAGTTGTTTGAAAATCTTCGTGAGCGCCTGCGTCATTTCCAGATTCAAAGCTCGCGGCAGCTCGTTTTTAGCGACCTCTATGCGCGCCAAATCTCCGTGGAAGCGTACCCGAAATTGTTTGAAACCAAGCGCCCGTACCGCTTCTTCGCCTTGCTCGATGGTCTGGATCGTCTCGACCGTAACAGGCGTTCCATAAGGCACGCGAGAGCTCAGACATGCTGCGGCCGGGCGATCCCACGTTGACAATCCCGCCAGCTGCGAAAGCTCGCGAATCTCTGCCTTACTCAGATCTGCCTTGAGCAGAGGCGCTTCCACGTGATGCAACTTTGCCGCCGTTTGTCCCGGACGGTAATCGCCTAAGTCGTCCGCATTCACGCCGTAGACGATGTGATCGAATCCGGCGTCCGCCGCGTAAGCGTCCAGCCGCGTAAATAGTTCATCCTTGCAGTGGAAGCAGCGATTCTTATCGTTCTTTACATAGTCGGGATTTTCGAACTCATAAGTCGAAATGTACTCGTGGCGAAAGCCGCACTCTGCCGCAAACTCTTCCGCAGCGCGCTTGTGAGAGGCAGGTATGGAAGCCGAATCGGCAGTGACCGCAAGCGCGTTATCTCCGAGCACTCGATGCGCCGCCCAAGCCAGATAAGCCGAGTCAGTCCCGCCAGAGTACGCTATGATCACGCGGCCCAGCGAGCGCAAATGCTCAAACAGGTGTTCCTGCTTATTCGCCAGTTCGCTTTCGCCCGAACCGTTCGCCGCGCCCTGAATACTGACAAGAGCCGCCATACCTGAAGTATAGCGGCCCTGATACGGTCTCTACTGCAGCGGCAGTTCGCCGTTCTTGCCCACCTCTTCTTCCGGTTCAGGAATACAGGAAGCCGCGGCTACCACATCACCTTCGTCCATCCGAACCAGTCGCACGCCTTGCGTGGACCGGCCAGCCTGGCGAATTTCGCCCGATTCCAGCCGTATGATCTTGCCGTCCTTGGTAATGAGCATCAGGTCAGTGACTTCGCGAACCGAAAGCACGGCCACGACCTTCCCGACCTTCGGCGTCGTCTTCATGTTGATCACGCCCTTACGGCCGCGCCCCGTCAAACGATAATCTTTGAGCGGGGTCCGTTTACCGAAACCGTTTTCCGAGATAGAAAGGATAAGACCGTTCTCGTCGACCACCTCGAGGCCGATTAGATAGTCGCCTTCCTCGAGGTCCATCGCGCGCACGCCACGCGCCTGCCGCCCCATGGCACGCACTTCATCTTCGTTGAAACGGATCGCCATTCCTTTACGCGATCCCAGGAAGATGAACTTGTCTCCCGTCGTAATTGTCGCGCCCAACAATTCGTCACCTTCGTCAAGCGCCAGCGCAATAATGCCACGGGCTAGCGGATTGTCGAATTCTGTCAGCTCGCACTTCTTGATCACACCCTGGCGAGTCACCATCACGATGAATTTGCCCGCCTCGAACTCCTTAACCGACAGGAACGCTTTCACGCTTTCGTCCGGTTGCAAACTGATCAGGCCCGAAACGTGCTTGCCCTTACCCGTCGTGGCGGCATCGGGTATTTCGTAAATCTTGAGCCAGTAAACGCGGCCCTTATTGGTAAAGATCAGCAGGTAAGAATGTGTCGACGCAATCACCAGGTGTTCAACCACGTCTTCCGAACGGGTTCCCATTCCGATGCGTCCCTTACCGCCGCGCGACTGGCGGCGATAAGTATCAACAGACGTTCGCTTGAGGTAGCCACCACGTGACACCGTTACGGCGACATCTTCCATCTGGACCAGATCCTCTAGCCGGATGTCACCCGTGTCTTCGATGATTTGTGTGCGGCGTTCATCGCCGAAGTCTTTCTGTACTTCTTTGAGTTCCTTGATGATGAGACCCTTGAGAACCTTTTCGGATCCCAGAATCTCGAGGTATTCGAGAATCATGCGTTGTATTTCCGCCAGCTCGTCGAGGATCTTCTGCTGCTCCAAGCCCGTCAGGCGCTGCAACTGCAGTTCGATGATGGCCTGGGCCTGGCGCTCCGTAAACTCGAAGGTAGAGATCAAGCCCTCGCGCGCTTCTCTGGGCGTCTTCGCGGCACGGATTAACGAGATCACCGCATCGAGATTGTCGAGCGCTTTCTTGAATCCAAGTAGCAGGTGCTCCCGTTCCCGCGCCTTGCGCAGCAGGTAGTCTGTGCGCCGCCGCACAACGTCGGTGCGGTGCTCAATGAAGCGTTTGATCAGGTCGATCAAACTGAGTTCGCGCGGCTGCCCATTGACAATCGAGAGCATGATCGCTCCGAAGTTGATCTGCATTTGCGTTTGCTTGTACAGATTGTTCAGGACAACTTCAGCGTTCTCGCCCCGCTTCAGCTCGAAAACAATGCGCATGCCGTCGCGATCGCTTTCATCGCGGGCATCGGAAATGCCCTCCAATTTCTTGTCCGAGACTAGCGCGGCCACGTGCTCGAGCAAACGCGCCTTATTCACTTGGAAAGGTATTTCAGTGACAACAATCGATTCGCGGTCCTTACCCAATTTCTCGGTAGCGGCTTTGGCGCGCAGTTTGATGCTGCCCCTGCCCCGCGTGAAGTAGTCGAGAATGCCTTGACGGCCAAGAATAAATCCGCCCGTCGGAAAATCCGGCCCCGGGACCATCTCGATGATCCTGGCGAGTGGTGTGTTCCGGTCTTCGACCAGCGCGATCGTCGCGTTGATGATTTCCCTCAAATTGTGCGGCGGGATATTGGTCGCCATCCCGACGGCAATGCCCGATGAACCGTTGATCAGCAGGTTCGGAACACGCGTCGGAAGGACTTCCGGCTCGTGCTCGCTATCGTCATAATTTGGCCGGAAATCGACCGTTTCCTTGTCGATATCCTCGAGCAGCATCCCGGCAATCTTTGCCAGGCGCGCCTCCGTATACCGCATTGCCGCCGGGGGATCGCCATCCACCGAACCGAAGTTGCCTTGCCCATCGATCAGCGGGTATCGCATGGAAAAGGACTGAGCCATGCGCACCAGCGAGTCGTAAACGGGCGCGTCGCCGTGCGGGTGGTATTTGCCGAGGACCTCGCCAACGATCTTGGCGCACTTACGAGTGGGCCGGTTGAAATGCAGCCCCATTTCATGCAGCCCGAACAGGATTCGGCGATGGACCGGCTTCAGCCCGTCGCGCACATCCGGAAGCGCCCGTCCGACGATTACGCTCATTGCATAATCGAGATAGGAGCGCTTCATCTCGTCTTCGATATTGATGGGAATTACATTCTTGGTTTCGACTGTCGGGGGCGGAAATAAGGGACCGTCGGTCGGCGGGTTTTGATCGGCCAAAAGAAACTCCTGTCAGCGGGGCAAACCAGATACGCAAATTGCTGAAGCGCATAGGGTTAGCCAAGAGTATTGCGGTAGTCTTATTGTAACATTTTCCGGTCGCCAAAAGGCATCGGGCAATCGCCGTACAGTCGTGGATCTACTCGAATTGGGAGGTCGAGTCGATCTCGTCAAGCAAACAATCTCGGATGCGCGTCGGGAAGGATTCATTTCTAGCGCCGAAGCGCAACGGCTCCGAGGGCGCCTGAAATAATAGTTGGGCAGGCTTCGAGCATCTTGACACCCAAATCGCAAGCTGTTGAACGGCTTGAGAAACGGCTGACGCGAGTTGCCCCTGCGCCAGGGCGACCAAGGATCTCGATCTGGGCCTAGAAGGCGAGCGTACGAACCGACTCGACCTGCTCCAACGCGCTCTTGTCGAACCGCAGGTTCAGGGACTCGCGGAGTCGGGGCTGATTGTGACATAGCCAATACGCTGTCTCGGATTGGCGGAGCGAGAGGCGACCTGCCGGACTGGACGACGGATCACATTCCGAACAATTGCGCCAGAATCGACATACCTCCACAGCCGTCGGCCAGTGGAAAGTCAGTGGGACGCGGAGTCACCGTATGCTCGAAAGGGGTCGACTCCGTCATGCGCGAACTCCGAGACTATACCTGCGCAGGCCCGCACTGCATGTAGATGATTAGATGATGCCCGTCGTTCCGGGTTGTGTCGCCGTCAGGCCAACAACAAATCTGGCCTTAACTTGGCGCATCATTCGCTCGAACGAGAAAGCCGAAAGTTGATGGCACTCATCCACAAACCACCTGTCCATATTCGGCCACCAAGTCCTTCGCCTCCCGTTCACGATGTAGGCTCTGAATTACAGCAACGTCGATGCTGCCCAACCGCTTTGTTTACCATCGCCGATTTGGTCGACCTCGTCGATTAGAATTTCAAGGAACATCGCAAGCCTCTCGCGCCACTGATCGGGCAACTGGTGCCGATGGACCATGACCAATGTGTTCACCTTCCGCTTTGCGATCAACCATGCGGCAGCGGTCCTGCCAAACGCGGTTGGCGCACAGATGAGGCGGTCAGCACTGCGCAGAATCTGAGCAACGGCTTCCTTCTGCGCCATGCTCTTCGAGAAGGGACAAGATCTCGGTCAGGCATCCTCGCGGTAACGCCAAGTGCCTGGGCAGATTTTCTCCGCAGGCGATGACGCGTGGCTTGTCAAAAGTCGAAAGCCGTATGGCTTGCGCCTTGTAGAACTCCGGATTCTGAAACGCCGCGATTCGAAGAAGTCGGTTCAGCATCTCGGGCGGTACGCCCTTTTTCTCGATGAAGGCAAGATTGGAACGGACGACCTCGACGGTTGCGGGGAGCGACCCTTGGATCGGTTTATCCAGACGCATGCGGGAAGGTGGCAGCGTCCAAGGGTCAGGCTGATCCTCGTCATCAAGGGTGGCTATTCTGACGCTGATCAGGTCGCCGTGCCGAAGGGCAGCGCCAATAAGCCGCTCGGCCGCAGATTGAGTCGCACGGCGGATCGAGGCGAGAAAGGTCCATTGATCTGTATACGGTAGCAGCTCGTCGTCAAGAAACTCGGTGTTCCCTGATTCTCGCGGAACCTTCTGAAGCGGCAACGCAATCAGGTTGGCGAATCCGCCCTTAGGCATTATGTCTTGATTGGGGAAGAAGCGATCAGAGGAGTCCAGCCTGACCTAATGGCGTCTCTCCACGCATGAATCGCTTCGTCCGTCAGCGGAATGTTCTTGCGCGTCTTCCGGTCGGCGCACTTTCGGTCCTCCGATTTGGCTGCATTGTAGGCTTGCCAGTCTCGATCCGCCCTCGGCGAATAGCCAGAACGCACGTCCGGGCTTTCCCATCGCTGGCGCGTAGACGTCCTCCGGGCAGCGGAAAACGAACCGGAAGAGGGCGACCTTGTCTGAAGTGCTGAGCTTGACTTTGTCTTGAACCGGCTCGACGACCCGTTGAACCGGTCCGGAAAGATTGAATGAATATCGTGTTATTCCAGGATTGTTCGAGGGCGCCCGTTTTCCTCTTGCAACTGGCGGCATTCCTTGCGATGAGCATCGAGCTCCGCACCATCGACCTGATCGCCGTTCACCAGACCATGATCCGTCACTAGCACGTCGGTCTGATTTGAAAGCTGAGATGCCAGCGCGCTCCGCCTCCCAAAACCGCTTCCAGGCAATCGCGTTTGCCTGTAAACGTCTCCCCAAAAACTCTCTTTCAGGCCTCGCACAAATGATGGAATTGCTCCGTCATCGGAGCGGTGTTATCTTCGCCATGTGTGTAAGCTTCCTTTCCAGGTTTGGTTTTCTGCTCGTAAGGCGAAATCAACTTACACCCTATCTCTTTACACAATCGAAATTACATCACCGTCTGCAGAGCGCCCTCAGGTCTTGAGGGCCGATACATCCCAACCGCCACCAAGCGCCTGGATCAAGAGCACGGCGCCAGACATGCGCCGCCCGAGGATATTTACTGCTGTAACTTGATCAGTGAGTAGTGCGGTTTGCGCTGAGGTCACCGTAAGATAGCTTGTCAGACCGCCCCTAAAGAGAGTCATGGAAGTGTCCAGTGCCCCTGGGCGGCCGTTACTGCTGCGTTTTTCGATTTCTGCTTACTGCTCCAACACCCGCAACGCTGCTAGATTATCCTCCACCTGCTGAAATCCCGTGAGCACAGTTTGACGATAATTCGCCACGGCTTGGTTGTAGGTAGCTTTTGCCTGATCGGACACCGCGCGCCGGCGGCCGAAATCAAAAAGGGTCGCTACGCGAACACTTCTGACACTATCTCGACACATACTGCTGGGCTGATCGTCACAGCGGGCCGTTATGCTCGATGTTTTCCTGTTCCAAAGGCTTGTTTTCAGTCACATCGATGGTTGTCGCTCCATGGCTGCTCAATTGCGAATTCCCGGGCATGGCAAAAAGCAGTTCGCTAGAGCTTCGCGGGGACTCAATCGTTCAAGCACCGTAACTTACTCTCGCTCTCGCCTCTGGCGTAACCATCCCCGACAGCAAAATGGCTCGCGAAGTCACCGAATTGGTTCGCGATACAGAGAACACGTTGCTCTTCAACCATTCAAGCCGCGTCTACTACTTTTCCGCTGTAACGGGCAGACGTAAAGATCTCACCTTCGATCCAGAGCTGCTGTACGTAAGTGCAATGTTTCATGATATGGGTCTCCCTCCGAAACACAGCAGCGCTACAGATCGTTTTGAGGTAGACGGCGCCAACGCTGCTCGGGAGTTTCTTCGTCAACACAAGATCCTCCAGCAAGACATCGACCCAGTGTGGACTTCGATTACTCTTCGGTAACATTTTCTGTTGAGGCAACACGAATGGAAAAATACTTGACCCTGATCAGTGAAACGTCAGGATAGAAATTTTCCTTAAGATTACGGGCAGGAGGACAGTGTGCGAGAGACAAATGTACTGAATCAATCGAACCCAGAGAGCGAAACGTCTAGCAGTCCTGTCGAACGAATGTATTTCGCATGGAACGATGTGTTGTCCCGCAACGACGCGACGGCTTCTTGCCCTTTACGCTCCGGACGCGGTGTTTGAAAGCCCGCTTGTTCTACATCTCCTTGGCGGCGAAAGCGGAGTTCTGCACGGGCACGAAGAACTGCGGCCATTATTGGACAAACTGAAGGATTCCAAACCTCCGGCCCGGCAATATTACCGCTCCGGTTATCTGACCGATGGCAAAAGCCTTATCTGGGAATACCCGTGCGCAGCGCCAGACGGAGAACAGATGGATTTCGTAGACGCCGACACGAACAACTAATTTCACGGTCAGATCTTCGACGTAGGGCTGCTTACGCAGGCTCAGCTCAAATCTTTCGCTCTCGCCCGCGGGTTACCGGTACGACATCATTGCGCGAAAGCGTGGACATCTTGGAATCGCCGTGCAGGTCGCGGTTTCGACACGGGGAATCACAACACGGGGGCCGCAGGTCAGCGGCTGCGTAATCAACAAACAGCATTTGGCCAAAGGATCGTTGCTTGCCCCGTTCCAGTTGCAGGGTTCAGTTTCGCTTTTGCCTGACTAATTCACCCCCGGCTCTTCGTGGAAGGGAACCGGCCTGGTATGTATCTCTTCCGGTACGGGAATTTTGTTACTGGCGGCGGCACGGTTGCCTTTACACTGACCAAGCATTTGCGTGTCACTGCGGGCTACCCAGTTGGGAACGCGCCTGATTATTAACAGTCAGAGCGGCCGGTTTTGCATCCACTTAACCCAGAAGGGTCAAATTTGCCGGAATCCAGTTCTCCTTTTAAAGCGACCTCATCGCCACGCGTGAATGCTGAAGGAATTTAAACCGACCATGCTGAAGCGCGTACTTGGGACCTTGTCGCTTTCTTTTGCTCTTCTGCTCGGAGTGCCGGTATTTGCCCAGGACAAACCTGATCCTGCTGCGGAGCAGAAACCGGCGGATGATCAGACGGCGCCGTCGGCTACCAATACCGAAGGCCTTGCCAAGGCCGCGCAGAATCCGGTGGCCAGTTTGATCAGCTTTCCGCTCCAGAACAACACCGGCTTCGGGATCGGACCGTACGGACGCGCCCAGAACGTGCTAAACATTCAGCCCGTTATTCCCATTAGGATCAGTGAGAACTGGAACCTGATTAGTCGCACGATTTGGCCCGTCATCTCGCAGCCGAACACGAGTCAGCCTGCCCAGGGGTGGTCTGGTTTCGGAGACTTGAATCCCAGCTTCTTTTTCTCTCCCGCTAAAACCGGCAAGCTAATCTGGGGCGCAGGACCTACTTTCGTTCTTCCGACGGCTACGACTGCGCAACTCGGTCAGGGGAAGTTCAGCATGGGGCCGGGCATCGTAGCCTTAACCACGCCAGGCCACTGGGTCATCGGCGCCTTAATCAACAATGTCTGGTCCGTTGCCGGTCCGCGCGGACGGCCCGCGGTGAACCAGATGGTGCTCCAGTGGTTCGTGAACTACAACATGAAAAAGGGTTGGTATCTCACCACATCGCCCATCGTTACTGCCGATTGGGAGGCGAACAACGGTAACCGGTGGGTCGTGCCCTTCGGCGGCGGCTTGGGACGCATCATCCGCCTCGGTCCCCAGCCCGTCAACATTACGGCGCAGTTCTACGGCAATGCCGTACATCCCGTCGGCGCTTCCCCCTGGGGCATGCGTTTGCAAGCTCAACTTCTGTTCCCAAAAAAAGCAAAATAATGTTCCGCTTTAGGAACTCGTGGTGCGCGATGGCAGTGCTCGCCCTTTTCTTGCCCGTTCCTGCCTGCGCGCAAACGGCTCAGTTCCTGCCTGAGATCGATACATATCTCAAGCTGAATCCGGACGTGCGGGTCAGCTTTCAGGCCAAGGAGACAAGGGAAGGAGGAGACCCCACGCAAGCTGAGCTAGGCCCCAGCATCGATTTTTATTTAAGGCTGTTTGCCAGCCTATTGCGGGACATTACCGCTTTCGACTTAGATGATTCGAAGAAACGCTTTCTGGTATTGTCAGCCGGCTACCGATATCTTCCTTCGCCCAATTCGCCGCCTGAAAACCGCATGGAGTTGGTAGCAACATTGCACATTCCGTCGAAGGCCCGGTTCCTGATTAGCGATAGAAACCGCGAAGACCTGGACTGGTCAAATGGCAACTTCTCGCGGCGTTATCGCAACCGGCCGACTGTCGAAAGAACCGTCGGGATTCATTCCTATCGGTTCATACCGTACACCAGCGCGGAGTTCTTCTATGAAAGTCAATATCAAAAATGGAGCACGACATCCCTTTATGCGGGTTGTTTGTTTCCCGTCAAGAAGCGCGCCCAGTTCGATCTCTATTACGAGCACGAAAATAATACCGGCAAGAGACCTAATCAGCAAATTAACTCCTTAGGTCTCGTGCTAAACCTTTTCTTCTGGACCCATCCGAAATAGTCTTCGGAGTAGGCGGAGGCTCAAGAGCATTGCGGGCCCCGGAGTTGCGCCCCGGGCACAGATGATTACGGCGGCAAGGATTACCAGTAGGAGCGAGTGCGAGCAGTTATTTCTTCTTTGTGGAGATGGCTAACGTGGGACGCGTTCTCGTTACCAAATCGTCAAGTCAGTAAGACTAAAGCTCTTATTCAGCGCGACCCCTGGTCGGGCCGTAACGGCCCCAAGCTTGCACTTCAACGAGTGTATGAGGAGGATTATGAATAGAAGTTTAGGATCGGTATTATCTGGCTTGGTACTAACAGGCGTGCTCTTTTTAGCCGGAGGCACATCTTTCGCGAGTAACGGTTTTCAGCAGGCGCCCGACAATACCGCAGCCAACAAGACTGACACGAACAGCAACGCTCCAACAGCGGATAACGCGAAGAACGATCAGTCGGATCTGGCATTGGAGAAGCACATCCGCCGGGATTTGGTGAAAGATAAAGCGCTTTCCACTTACGCTCACAACGTGAAAATTATTGCGGCCGGCGGTAAGGTTACTCTGCGCGGCACAGTGCACTCAGAGGAAGAAAAGAAAGCGATTGAAGAACATGCAACCAAGTACGCCGGGGCCGGAAACGTAACCAACGACCTTAGCGTAAAAGGTAGTTAGCAATTTAATTGAAGTGAGGAGAAAATATAAATGGCAGGCAAAAATACAGTAGTTTACGGAATCTTTTCGAGTCGAGAGATGGCGGAGAGCGCGGTTGACCAGTTCCTAGCGTCTGGCTTCCGCAACGAAGATATTTCGGTGCTCTTGCAAGACAATGCGGGAACCAAAGATTTCGCTCATGAGAAGGCGACCAAGGCGCCGGAAGGAACGACGACCGGCGTAGTAGCAGGCGGCGTAGTAGGCGGAACCCTCGGATTGCTAGCAGGGATTGGGGCATTAGCTATTCCTGGGATTGGGCCTTTTATTGCGGCGGGGCCGATCATGGGTGCGCTAGCCGGCATCGGTTCCGGCGGAGTGGTTGGAGGAATTATCGGCGCGCTGGTGGGCATGGGTATTCCCGAGTTCGAAGCCAAACGCTACGAAGGCCGTATCAAAGCCGGCGGCATTTTGTTATCAGTACACTGCGACAACAGTGACTGGGTAAGCAAAGCCAAGGACGTTCTCAAGCAAACGGGTGCCGAGGATATCTCGTCGACCGGCGAAGCTTCGGCCGATTACGCGGAAAGCGACCGGCCAGTGCGGCGTACTGCGAACACTCTGAGCTAACAATCGGCTCGCTTTCAACGGCCATTTCCCTCGAGCTTCGGGGGCGATGGCCGTTTCTCTTTGTCCGTAAGTTATATGATTCGTAGGGAGCTGTAAGTCGTAACCATGAAATCTGACGGAGTATCGAGAAGATATTTTTTCTTTGGCGGCATTTTGGCCGGCGCCGTTCCGTTAGCTGGCTTCGGCAGCGAGCCGTCTCTAAAGGCACTCGGCTATAAATCGCCGAACGAGAAGCTCAATGTTGCGTCGATCGGCGCGGGCGGGAAGGCGACAAGCGATATCGCCGGGTGCGCTAAAACCGAAAATATAGTTGCGCTTTGCGACGTTGACGAGAAGTCGGCGGCAAAGACCTACGCCCGATATCCGAACGTCCAAAAATTCAAAGATTATCGAGTCATGCTCGATCAGCAGGGCAACAATATCGATGCGGTGATCGTTACAATTCCCGATCACATGCACGCTGCCGCGGCGATTCATGCGATTTCGCTCGGAAAACACGTTTATGTGCAGAAACCGCTCGCACACACGGTTTGGGAATGCCGCGAACTGCAGAAGGCCGCTGAGAAGTATAAAGTCGCGACCCAGATGGGAAACCAAGGCTACTCGAACGAAGGCACGCGGCAATGCGCTGAGATGATCTGGTCAGGCGCCATTGGCGACGTTACGGAGGTGCATGCCTGGACCAACCGTCCCGTTTGGCCGCAAGGCGCGCTCCCTGCTCCTGTCTCGATGCCGGTCCCTGGCACGCTCGAGTGGGACCTGTGGCTGGGCGTGGCGAAGGAACGGCCATACAGCGACGCTTATCTCCCGTTTACCTGGCGCGGCTTTTACGATTTCGGTTCGGGTTCGCTGGGCGATATGGCGTGCCACATCCTGGGTGCGCCAAACATGGCATTGCGCCTCACCGCGCCTACCTCCGTCGAGTGCGTCAGCCTGGAAGGTAAAAGCGATATATTCTATCCGGCCAAATCTGCTATCCGCTTTGACTTCCCGGCCCGAGGCTCCATGCCGCCGGTGAAGATCTTCTGGTACGACGCCAAACGGGAAGAGCAACCCGATTTGCCAAATGCTCCCAAGGACCAAATACTAGGCGATCTGCCGTCGAACCGGGTGGGCAATGTGGAAGGGGATGTGAAACCGGCTGAGCATCAGATCATCGGGGAAGTATTCACTGATCAGTTCTTTACTCCGAAGGAGATGCCTCCGCCCAGGCCTCCCCGTTCGCAGGAAGAAGAAGCGGAATTGACGCCTCATGAAAGGGAACTCCGCGAATGGATGAGCTTGATCGGGAAAGGTACGAACGGCAGCCTTCTGGTGGGCGATAAAGGCATGATCACGACCGGCACGTATGGTGAAAACACGCGGCTGCTGCCGGTCGAAAAGATGAGGGATTACGACTTCCCGCCAGAATTCATCCCGCGGTCGCCAGGCCACTACCGGGATTGGATTCGTGCCTGCAAGGGTGGCGTGCCGGCGTGTTCGAACTTCAGCGTGTCAGCTCCCTTCACGGAGTGGATTGCGCTTGGCGCGATCGCCGTGAAGCTCAACTGCAAGCTCGAGTGGGACGCGGAGAAGATGAAAGTTAGTAATAACTCCGCGGCCAATGAGCTCTTGAAACCTATGGTTCGCAAAGGTTGGAAGATCGCTTAGCCAGACCGTCGCGCTTGCCATAATGCGGGTGAGATGGCGTCGGATTCCGTGCGCTACTCGGCGGCCGCTATGCACATGCAGACCGCTGCGTCTCGTCGTGTAGCATGATTTCAAACACCTTGCCGTAACAGACCTATAATCGGAACATGAACCGCCACGAGTGGATTGCGCCACGACTTAAGGATCCCGTTCGCACCCAGATGCATTATGCCCGGCAGGGAGTAATCACGGGCGAAATGCGGTATGTCGCTGAGCGAGAAAAACTCCCGGCCGAGCTCATTCGGAAGGAAGTCGCGGGGGGCCGCATGATCATCCCGGCCAATATTCATCATGCGCGGCTAGAACCAATGGCCATAGGCGTGGAGTCGAAATGCAAGATCAACGCCAACATCGGGAACTCGTCCACCACTTCCGAGATTGCCGCGGAGCTTGAAAAGCTGGAGTACGCCGTCCGTTTCGGCGCCGACACGGTGATGGATCTTTCCACTGGCGGCGACATCCCGCGCATCCGTCAGGCCATCATCGATGAATCACCCGTGCCGATCGGGACCGTACCGATCTACGAAGCGCTCGGCCGGGTCCGGCGTGTCGAAGATCTGAACATCAACGTTCTACTTGAAGTCATTGAGGAACAGGCCGAGCAGGGCGTGGATTACATGACGATCCACGCCGGCGTTTTAGTGCAGTATGTTCCTTTGACGCGCCATCGCATCACGGGCATTGTGAGCCGCGGCGGTGCAATTCTCGCCGAGTGGATGGTCAAGAACCATAAGCAGAACATGCTCTATGAGCACTTCGACGACATCTGCAGAATTTTCCAGAAGCATGACGTCAGCTTCTCTTTGGGAGACGGGCTGCGTCCCGGCTGCCTCGCGGATGCCAGTGACGCTGCTCAATTTGCCGAGTTGAAAACTCTCGGTGAGCTGACCAAAAAGGCATGGGACTACGATGTGCAGGTGATGATTGAAGGTCCAGGCCATATTCCGCTCGACCAGATCGCGATGCAAGTCGAGAAGGAGCGCGAAATGTGTTTCGAGGCGCCCTTCTACACGCTCGGGCCACTGGTAACCGACATCGCTCCCGGCTACGATCACATCACTTCCGCCATTGGGGCCGCGATGATTGGATGGCATGGCGCTTCCATGCTTTGCTACGTCACTCCGAAGGAGCACTTAGGACTACCTAATCGCGAAGACGTCAAGCAGGGAATCATCGCCTATAAGATCGCTGCGCACGCTGCGGATGTCGCGCGCCACCGGATAGGAGCCCGGGACCGTGACGATGAGCTATCTCGCGCCCGCTTCAATTTCGATTGGCGCAGGCAATTCGAGTTAAGCCTCGATCCCGAAACTGCTCAGGCTTATCACGACGAGACGCTGCCCGAAGAAGGTTTCAAAGACGCGGCTTTCTGCTCGATGTGTGGTCCGAAATTTTGTTCCATGAATCACTCGGCCAAAACCCAGGAGTTTACCGAAGCCGATGCAGCCGCCGTGCTTGCCAGTGAGACCTCCGAACTGCTCGTGAAGCTGAGGCAGTAGGCTGCGCTCACCTCAAAACTGCTTTCACGCGCATACCGTCTTTGATTTCCGCATCGGGCGGGTCCAGTACGCGATCGGCAACCCGGTCTCCCGATTGCAAGCCGGAGAGGATCTGCACATTATTGATATCGCTGATTCCGGTGCGCACCGGAGTCCACACGAGTCTTGTTCCGCTCAGCCTGTACACACCGTCAGCGTTTCCCAACCTGCGGAGCGCCGCTTTCGGGATCACCAGGGCGTCCTTGACCACTTTGGAAGTGATCGTCACATCGACAGACACGCCAGGCAAAAGATCGTGACCTGGATTGTCGATGATTGAGGTAACTTCTCCCACGGAGCGCGTTTGCAGGGCGATGATCTCAGTCGGCAGTTTATCGACCCTGCCATACCACTTCTGGCCCGGCCGCGAATCGGAAGAAATAGTAACCGGCATCCCTAAGTCAACCCGACCCAAATCCGGCTCGTCGACATAAACCACCACTTTCACCTGGTCGATGTTCCCCACCAATGCCACCAGTGTGCCGGGTTGCAGATAAGCGCCAACCTTGAGATCGAACTGGTAGACGGTGCCTTTCATCGGCGCCCTCACGATCCCCAGTTCCAGCCGGTGCTTGGCCAGCGCAACGGCTGCTTCGGCGTCCCGCAGCTTGGCGGCAGCCACGGTTCTATCGCTCGCGGTAACGGCAGTCCGCTTCTGGTTCTGTACTGCGGCCAGATTCAGCTTGGCTCGCGCGAGAGTATCTGCATCTGTCTGGACCTGAAGTTTGGTGGCCGCTTGTTCTTGCGCCAGCCGGCTGTCCGAATCATAAATGCGCTGGGCGATCTCAACGGCTTTTTCGGCGCTTGCGATACGATCGATAAGATCCGCCAGGGTCGCGGCTTTTCCTCCCTGCTTGAGCGTGCCTATCTCAGACTGCGCTTGCTGCTCCTGCGCTAGAGCCGCCGCCAAGTCCGCCTGCGCGGCTGTCGTATCGAGCGTGAGCAGGATCTGCCCCGCCGCCACGTCCTCTCCCCGATGGACCGCCACCGAACGAACTACCCCAGAGGTCTCGGACCGCGCAGCCGACCACTCAGCCGGCTCGATCTTTCCGTTGGTTGGAACAGTACTCGAGAGGGTCGCGTTCCGCGCGCTTGCGAAGTGGATCTCGGCTGCCGATCCCCCCCGACCGAACGCCCACCAGAGCAGGAGCGCCGCCGGCAAGACCAACACCCACCAATATTTCCTCATCTAAGTCGGATAGGATACCCCTACAGCGCAGAGTGCCCGTCAACATTGTGACAGACTGGCTGTACCAAGCGAAATCGGGCGTTTGCTTAGAGGCGCGCGTCAGGCGTGCGAAGCGCTTCGTGGACTACGACCGCGACGGGCACCAGGCACTCTAAAAAATTAGTTTCAGCGTAAACTGCGCCGAGCGTGGGCCACCGATCTGGTAAAGCGGACTCAATCCTCCCAGGCCGTTGTTCAGCGTTTGATAGACCTGGCCAAACGTCGGGCTCAGTTCGTCTGGGGGGCTGAACATTGGGTGGTTGAAAACGTTGAAATATTCGGCCCTCATTTGCAGGACAGCGCGTTCCATCAGCCTGCTCAATGCGACATGGGTCTGGTTGATCGGGTAGGCGCGGAAGTAGTTGCGTGGGAGGTCGCCCTGCTTTCCGTTGGCGGGAATGGAGAACGCGGCACTATTCAGCATCCGTCCATCAGGCTCTGCTGGAGCAGGTATGTAGAAAGGTACGCCCGGCACCACATCGGGTCGGGTTCGATAGGGGCCGAACACGGGGGAGTAGGCTCCTACGGATAGGTCGAATGGGAGCGCTGAACTAGACCTCACAATTCCGTCAATCGTCCAGTTGCGGAGCACGACATCAAGGAAGCGCGCGTCTGGAGCCGGCAGCTGATAGGAGATCGCGGCAGTGAACGAGTTGCGCACGTCGAAGTCTGAGGGCCCCCAGTCCGCTGCAGGGTAGACGTTGCTCAAGCTGTTGGTGTGGGTGCACGCGCAGATGTCGCTTGAATTGGTATCCGCGGACTTAGAGAGAGTGTAGGAGACGAGCGCCTGGAGCCCGTTTGACATACGGCGCCGGAATTGTACCTGCAGCGCGGAATAGTGAGACCAGTCAGAGTTAGTGGTAGGGAAAATTTGTGGGTACTCGGCGGGCGTCAGCTGAATGGTATCGTCGCGCAGAAGGTTTTGCCGTAAGAGCCAATATAGGACGCGGAGAGCCGCTGATTTACGCCCAGCGCCTCTTCGATAGTTGCGTTCCACTGGTAGGTCAGCGGAACCCGCAGATGGGGATCAAAGGCTGCGATATAGGCGGTGTCGGGACCAGGCACGAGCGAGAACGGCGGAGGCGTGTAGGCGGGGTTGTTCAAGTTAAATGGCTGCGGCGAATCGATAGAACTGCTCCCTTCATAGGGGAACTCGCTGGTCGTATCGCCCACGCCGCCAGGAATGCCTAAGTCATAGAACAGGCCGAAGCCTCCTCGCAGTGCAGTTTTGGAAGTGAGTTGCCAGGCAGCGCCGGCGCGGGGCGCGAAGTTATTCAGCCTGGTATGCCAAAGCGGGGTGCCGGCGGGGGCAAGGCCAAAGGGCTGGGAATCGAAGATCCCCGTAACGGCATAGAGCGGCTTTCCTGGTGTGGTTGAGACGGGCGGAGTATTGATTTCCCAACGCAATCCGTAGGTTAAAGTGACCTGCGGCGAAGCCTTCCAGGTATCCTGCACAAACGTTGAGTAGTTCTGCATTCTCGCCGAGATCGTCGCTCCAGAGAATTGGGCTACAGAGTCTGCAATGCCGGACTGCAGCTCAGCGTAAGTGCTTTCAAATATCAGAAAGCTGTTGAAAGACCCGCTGGTTGGAGTGAGCCGGCGAAAATCAAAGCCAAACTTGAACTGGTGCGTACCCGCGGTTATGGAAAAGGTATGCACGAAGTTCCATTGCCGTTGGATGTTGGCAAGTTGATTGCCGGTTCTGATCTCGTCGAAACCTGGTGTAAGAAAGACGAATTGATCGCTCGTGCTGTAAGCGGGCGGATACAAGGCGGAGGCAGGCGGCGGCACTGCTCCGTGAAATGAGTCCAGGTGGATCGAGGATGTCCCAGTCTGCCGGCTCCAGTTTGCACGGAATTCGTTTAGTGTTCTTGGAGTCATCAGAACGGTCAGACCGACCGTGGCCGTGTCGGAGTTGACCGTAGTCTCCGCTAACTCCGACCAGTAGCGATCAGTGGTGCTGGACGGCGCGTGGCTGAGCGTGACCCGGCTATTGAAGTTGTGATCGAGGCGCAGGCTGGTGGCGTTCAGGTTAGATGGATTGGAATACGCGACGATAAGGTTTGCGGTGAGGCCATCGGGGTTCAGAGGCCCGTTCGGGAGTGGCAGTCCGGCGAGCAGAGGTTGAAAATGGGAGCGACGTTCGCCCGCGCGGCCGCGGTGTAGAACGAACCCGTGTCGGTCTGCGGAAGCCGTAGCCGCAGATCTTCATAAGAGAAGAAGAACGTCTTATCCTTGCGGATGGGACCACCCAGGGTGCCCCCGAAGTCGTTTTGGCGTAGCGGCGGTTTAGGCAGGGGAGGGACGTCGAAGAAATTTCTGGCGTCGAAGAAGTCGTTCCTCAGGTAGTCGAACGCGGTGCCATGAAATAGGTTGGTACCGGAACGGGTAAGTATGGAAATCTGGGCGCCGGGCGTGCGGCCGTACTCAGGCGCGTAGGTGGAGGTCTGAAGTCGGAATTCCTGCATGTCATCCACCGAAGCTAGCCCTTGCGTGGTGCCCGCAGTGGTCAGCCCGGGCACCGTGCCCGCGAACGCTTGCCCGATAGCGGAGTGCGGGTAGGTGCCGAAGTTGGCGCTCACCCCGTCCAGCATAAAATAGTTCGCGTTGGTGCGTTGGCCGTTAACACTGACTGCCCCTCAGCGTTCCCTGCATTTGAGGAGGAAAGCGGTGTGAATACGACACCCGGCGTGAGCGCAATGAGCGACTGAAAGCTGCGGCCATTCAGCGGCATATTCTGCACGAACTGCTGATCCACCACCGTGCTTACCGCCGGATCCACTGAATTCAAAAGCGCGGGTTGGGAATTGACGGTGATGCGTTGGGCCACCACGGCCAGTTGGAGAGTGAAGTCCAGGCTGGCGCGCTCCGTCACGTCCAGAATGATCGCTTGTTGGGTGAGCGTCCGGAACTTGTTTGTCTGGACGGTAGCCTGATACGTTCCGGGCTTCAGACCGGCAAAAGTGTAGAAACCTTCTGTATTGGTATTTGCGTGCTGCAGGATACCCGTATCCTGGTTTCGGAGTTCCGGGCTTGCGCCCACGACGTTTCCGCCGCTAGGATCTTTGACGAAGCCGCTCAGTTCGGCTGATTGGGCGAAAAGCAGGCCGGCTGGGAAAAGAATTGCGAAGAATAGTTCTAGACCCTGGCGCATGAGTAGCTCGTCCGCGCTCCCGTACTCGGGGACTACTCCGGTCTATAAAGTCTAACCCAAATGCGCCTAGGTCGGGCGCGTTCAGATCCCCTACTGCGTAACTGCGCTCAGTTCGCGTGTATCCTGGTCCATCTACCGGACGCTTTGCGTGAGCTTGAGGAGGCCATCATCGAGCGGGACAGGCGAGTCCGAAATCGTGAGAAGTGACCGGAGGATGTGGTCTGCGCTCCGGGCGGCATCGAGTGCCGAAAGGCTGACGCCCTGCCATGCCGCGCGGCCAAGCGGCGTCGCGTCGCTCTTAGTGCTCGCGTCGCTCTTAATGGACTGGCCGAAGTTCTTGAGCAAAGGATCCAGCTCCGTTTCAAACTGCGACACTCCGGCCTGAACGGCGCCAGCGTGGTCCTTCACGATGCCGGAAAGCTCGGCGATGGAAACCGCTGAAAGATCACTCTCATTATTGCGGGGCCATCGCCGAGCCAGATCTTGCAGCGCGTAGAGGTGTTCCAGGATTTGGCTATTAGTCTGCAACACCGCTCGAGCGTAGTTCTCTTGGGCGTCCACTCCGCCAAAGAAGTTGGGGAGGCGTTCGTCCTGCTGCGGCACGGCCGTCTATGGCAGTGCCGTTATGGCTCCGCCGCGCCTCATACCCAAGTGACCGGCCGGCGTCGAAAGTTCGAGCTCTACTCCTGGCTTGTCGCTAAGAATCGCAGCCAAGTGCTCCTTTACGGCGGGAGAAGCGGCGCTAGCGTTTACTACCAGCCGGTCTGACGGACTCCTTGTAATCTCAATGTTTTCGCCGAGATCCGCGCCCAGGCTATGCAGGTCGTAACGGACAGTCACTTCCAGATCATCAAGATTCACCGCTGGGGCGGCATTACGAGAGGCAGAAAGCGCAGGCTTCACGCGAACCGGGGTGTTCGGCTGTCCAGATTCCGGCTCCAGTTGCGCGAGCACATCCTTAGGAACTTCACGGCGATCCAGGATTGACGATTCTTCTTCCTGGATTCTAAAAATGGCATCTTGAAAGGAGAGCGTCAATGCATAGACGTCCCAAGTCTTAGCAAGCACGTTGAAGCTGACCGCCTGAAGCCCCTGGGCTCGTCCCCCGGCGCCGGATGCCGCCTGGACTTTAATGCTCTCGCCGTGACGGGATGCATTCGGCTCGGAACCGGCGAGCTTCAGCCATAATTCCAGCGCCGCGGGGGACAACGGGAGCGCCGAGGCAAGTCCGTTGGCCTTGTAGCGATTCAGCAGTTCTGCATTCACCGGGTCGCCTCCCGATTGCCAGTAAGTGGAGCGCGTGGATTTCCACGATTCCAGCTGGGCCGTCTCCTGGCGGAAAAAGCCAGCGCTCGGGTTTTTGTAACCTGGACGCGCTGGCGCACTACTTCCTGCGGCGCGATCTTCAGGCGTTCTGCGTCTGCGGCAGTCGAACGGTGTATGACTTCCATAGCGGAAACAGGCGCGACGGGCCCCCAGATCAACAGTCCGATGAGGAGGAGGCTCAGGGCTGCGCTGCCGTAGGCCAGCGGCATCCTGGAAAGCGGTTTCCAAGACGGAAGAAGACTCTTCCAAAAAGGCAGGCTTCTCACGCGAGCCGCTTCAAGCCTCGACTCCAGCCGCGGCCATAATTGCGGCGGAACAGGTATGGACTGCTCTATCATCTCCTCCGCCTGGACCATGCTTGCAATCTGCTCTTTCAGGCGGTCCAGTTCAACCGAGCAACTCCGGCACTTCCGGATATGCTCGGTCGTCTTCCGCATCGCAGACTCCGATAACTCGCAGTCCAGATGCCGGACGAGCTGTCTTCGCGAAAGGTGTTTATTCACGCTTCTCCCCGCAAGTGATCGACGGCGGAGACTAGCCACTCCGCTACTGTCGAGGTTGAGACACGTAGAATGTTCGCGATCTTGCGATAACGCAAACCCTGCATTCGAAGATGGATGCACAGCCGGCGTTCCCGGGGCAGTGTTTTCAAGCCCGCCGCCACTTTGACGAGCCGTTCGTTGTGTTCTGCTTCAGCTTCCGGAGTCGGCTCGCTCGACGGAAGATTTACCGCCACATTTGAACCTGAATCGAGTTCAACTAAGGTAGCGCGGCGTTGCGCCGCCAGTGATCGATCGCCGCGCGCCCAGCCACAGCGTACAACCATCCCTGCTCCGAATTCATTTCAGTACCTTTTTCGAGAGCAACGAACAAGTCAACGAACACATCCTGCATTACTTCCTGCGCCACCTCAGGGCTCAGCCCTTGACGCACGAGAAAGCGGTAGACCGCCTCTCGATGGGCCTCATAGAGCGCTATAACCTCTTCCTGGATCCCTCCACTTCTACCAGCCCCACGCGGCTCCTCCGGACTCCGCGAACCCTCGTCGGAAGGCGAATGCCATCTAACTGTAACGTCGGAGCTACCCACACTTTTTCCGGGTTTCACGAAATTTTTTTTTGACCGCCGGAAAAATTGCCTCCACGCACGACTACCAGGATATGGTGAGTTCGTCCAGGTCCTGTTCATACTGGTCCAAGCTTCAGGTCGAGCGAACGCGTTCCTAAATCTCTTTTGGGTGTGAGGGAAGCAATCAAGGCAATGAGTACTGCACTTAACAAAAAATCGGAGCGCCTTAAAAACCAGGACGATTTTCCAACAGCGACTCTCGCCGGCGCTACGATGCACTCCGGCAAAACCAATGCAAGGAGAGTCGAAGATGAAAGAACATATTAGATCAACGAGGAACGCGCGATGCGGCGATCAAGGCCACAGCGCAGAAGTTCAAACGCGAGATTCAGTTGCGCTACCGTTGACGGAAGTGCTGGCACTAGCCGGGTAGGGATGGAAGAAGTTGGCAGTCGCTGCCTTCATCGAATTGGCCGAAGACAGAATGCGCTGGGAAGTCGGGGAACTGGAAGGAGCAAAAGAATAAATCGCAACAGAACCGGGCCGTGATGCGCTGCCGGGCGTAGCCTGGCTACTGCTTGGTGGACGGGCAGAAGGTCGTTGAGCCGACCCGGATGCGCGATACAGGAAGGCGTGAAGTGCCGCTGGGCAGTTATGGCCTGCTGCAGCGCGCTTCGTTGATGGAAGAAGCGGGGTGGCAAAAAAATCATGCATGGCCTGACCACGCGTGGCTACAGCCAAGTCGTGCGCGAGCTCAAAGAGAATCAAGGCCTGGAGAAGTCGACCGGTAGGAACATTTCATTTACGGCAGGCGTCACCTCGTGCAAACGCTGGAGACACAGAAGGATGTGGACCACCTTTCTCCTGACCGCGTTTCCACAGGTTGGCGGATTGCCGGCATCCCTAATATGCTGCCGGCGAAACCTGCGCCGGGAAAGCAGCACGGCTTCTCCGAGTCTGGCTGCCAGCATGATGAGCGCCAAGGCTGTTTTGATACTTCCTGCTTCTAAGCCCCGGCGAATGGCCGCACATCGCCGGAGCGCTCTTGAGCCAATCTGCTCCGCGGCCGCCGAGCTTCAGCGTATACACGGGTGAACTCGGCGCCGAAAAAGAAAATCTGCGCCGAGTAGTAAATCCACACCACGACGGCGACAAGCGACCCAGCCGCGCCGTATGTGGACCCAACGCTCGCCTTCGCCAAGTATACGCCGAGAAGTTGTTTACCGATAGTAAACAGAAGAGCCGTGCCTAACGCACCCACAAAGACGTCTCTCCATTCGACCTTAGCGGAAGGAACGTACTTGAGCATCAACGCGAACAAAACCGTTACGGCGGCGAATGATACGACGAAGTTAATGCTTTGGAGAATCACCGGCGGCATCGGCACGAGCTGACCGAAGAAGCGTCCCAGGTACGATAACCCGGCACTCAGCAGTAAGGAGACCAGCAGGAGGAAGCCGACCGAAAGGACCATACCAAAGGAAAACAGGCGCTGTTTGATCATCCCCATCACTCCAGAAGCGCTTTGGCCCTTTACATCCCACATCAGATTCAACGCATTCTGCAGCTCTGTGAACACCCCGGAGGCCCCGAAAAGTAACGTGACGAAAGCCACGACACTGGCGATTACGCCTGAAGCAGGTTTCTGCGCATTTTTGAGCAGCGTCTGTACAGTATCGGCGCCGCGGTCGCCAATCACCTGTCTGGCCTCGTCGACCAGCGCCCCATTTGCGTTTTCGTGCCCGAAAACCAAGGCAATGACAGCGGTGATCAGGACCAGCAGGGGGGCGAAAGATAAGATGCTGTAGAAAGCCACAGAGGCCCCTAACCTGGGGGCCTCATGATCGCTCCACTTACGGTATGTCTCAGAAAGAAGTGAAATAGCCTGTTTTGCCGCCATTTGTCTGTAGGTATCTCTAAGGCGTTGAATGCGGGCCCAGCCGGGCCCTGCGAAACCGTTTCTACGCCTCAGGGGTCTTGCCCGGCTCACCTCCGATTAGACCCTCCCGGTGCGCAGCCTCCCTTACCGTATTGCCCGCCTCGGAAGCAACGTGCTGAAACTTTTGCGCGGCTTCCTGGGCAACGGACTTAGCCTGGTCTATAAAACGATCTCTCGCTTCCCCCATGTACTCGCCTTCCACACGCGTGGGGGGCAAAGTCAGGCCAACAATAGCTCCGGCCGCAAAAACCGCAACGCCGAGCGCTATTGGGTTTTCCTCCAGCGTGCTCTTGAACTGCCCGCTTACAACTCGCGCCCCCTGTTTGGCTTGTTCGCTCACATCGTTCAATTGCTGACGAGTAGCATCGGCCGTGCTTCCCATGGCGTCGCGTACATTGCCAGTCGCCGAACTCACCGCGGTACTTGCCCGCTGAGCGGCGCCACGCGCCGTCTCGGCCACTCCGCTTGCGAGATCCCTTGCACGATGGACCAAGGATGATGACCTGTCTTCGCCAGGACTGCCATTTCGGTAAATGTCGCCCGCATCGGATTCGGTGTCGAACCTTGAGCCGTATGATGATTGGCCCGTTTTACTCTTGTTCAACGCCATCATCCCTAAGCCGATTCCGACAAGCGCGAACGGAATCGGATTGTCGCGAATATATTGAACAACAGATGAACCCGTATCCTTTACGGCGGTTCCGGCGCGACCCGTCACCTCGCTCACTGTTTCGCTTACGCTCGACACGATTTTTTCTGCCCTCCCTATAGTTGCTTCTTTGACTGCACTTTTGGCGGTATCAAACGCTTCGGTTGCTTTCTCCCGGATCTGATCCTTGACTTGTTCCGCTATGCGTGCGGGGTCAAGTTTTTCCTGGAGCGCATCAATCGTTTCGCTAAGATTGACGCGCGTTCGCTCGATTCCTGACCGGATCTGGGCAGCTTCGGGGCCGCCTTCCGTTGAACTCTCATCCGGGCGAATCGCTGGGGCTTCAACTGGTGTATCGTTCAAGTCGTTCCTGGTTCTCATTTCATCTGTTGCTTCGCCCATTGTGCGTCCTCCTTCAATGTCTCTACTGTTTGCCGCGGGGCCACCTGCGTTTTCTTCAACGCGGCCAACGCCTTAGAAGTGAGCACACCGGCTGCGATACCCACTAGAATGGCCACCACCAGCGCTGCCAGCCACCACGACATTACGTTCGCAAGCAAAATTATTATTGCGGCAAGCAGAGCCAGAAGCGCTGCGTAAGCCACTGCTCCTCCGAGCACCAGATAACCGACATTTCGCCCCACACGACTAGCCTTCTCGGTGAGTTCTACCTTGGCGAGTGCGATTTCCTGCCGGATGAGCAGGCCGGTCTCGCTGGCGAGCTCAGAAAACAAATCGGCGATAGAGCGCTCCTGCTTGTCAGGCATTTAAATTCCCTCCGGCTTCATATTCCACCCGCCCGATCAAGACCGCTGCCTGATCCCGGATTCCCGGAAATAATGCTCTGGTCCCCCCGATCGCTACTAGAAGGCGTTTGGAGCGCGGAGTCGAGCGTGCCGTCTGTAAGAGCCGGTGGGGATTGCATTTCGGGAAAGCCTTTTTCCACTGCTCCTCGTGACGAAGGGCTGAACCGTTGACTCGAGCCCGATCCGGATGTCGGCCTGGAGCTCTTAAGGAATCGGCTAGCGGCCAGACCCAATACGAAGGCGCTCCCCAAAAATACCGCGGGCGACCGTCGTGCGAAGTCCTCCGCATCGGTTACAAGCTGATGCACATCCCGTCCCTGCAGGTAATTAGCGAGCCGTTCCACCTGTCCGCCCATCGCGTTTCCGATCTCGGCGGCATATTCAGCGACGGGTCCCTTTTCCTGATTGCGCAAATCATCACCCATGCTTCGGAACGCATGCGCGACTGCCTCGAATCCCGTTGCGACGCTCTGCCGCCGCTCCTCGGCACGTGACGTCGCCTGGTCCTTTGCCTGCTCGATTACCCGGCCCGCCGCTTCTTTAGCTTGGCTTGCCGCCTGCTTAGCAGAATCGGCGATACCGGCTCCCGGCGAGCTACCCTGAGTCTCCGTATCCGTCTGAGCGACTCTTGAACCGCTGTTTTCCGATGCGTCGCCTGGGGCGGTTCCGGCCGGATCTTCTGTTCTCGTCTTTCTTGCCATGTCCTCTGCCCTTTCTCGTGAGTTAAAAAAGGAGATGCATCCGTATGGAAACTTACGCACTGGGAGAATAGCGGGTGGGTGCTCTCTAAACAGCTCGCCCAGCACGCTTCGATCCCGCTCGTCACAGTGAATGTTCTAGGAAATTGCGGGGCAATGAACGTCTTTACGGAACGTCGCAGGGTGCTTACACGAAGGAATCTGAGCTCTTCACCCTTCCCTGGGGAACCTCGCGAGGTTAAATCGAGTCAAGCGCCGGATCGAAGCCCAGGTTGCAGCATTCCAACGCGATACAGAATAAACAGCTCGTGGATGCGCCGATAGACGGCTGTACACGCTGCGAACTGGAGCCCCGTTTCTTCTCGTGATACTCATGGGGTGATGAGATCGTTTTTTGCCACAATCACATGCCTAGTCTTTTGTATGTACTGCGGTGTTTCCGGCAACGCGCAATCCGCCAATAGCGGCTTAGTCCGCGGAACGGTTCTCGATCCCTCGGGCGCAGTAGTTCAGGGCGCAACGATAGAGATACAGAACCCCGTTTCCCGCTATCAACGGACCGCGCAGACCGATGCTCAAGGAAGGTTCGAATTCAACAATGTTCCGTTCAACACATACCACTTGAGTTTCACGGCGCCGTCGTTTGAAGCGCAGACCCAGGATTTGGAACTCCGCTCCACCGTGCCAACTGATCTGAAGATCACCCTGAAGCTTGGCACAACGACCACCAGCGTTTCAGTGACAGCGGAAGGCCAAGATCTGGTCGAGAACGATCCTATCGCTCACACGGATGTGGATCGCGCATTAATCAACAAGCTTCCAGTTGAAAGCCAGTCTTCTTCGCTCAGCTCGGTTGTCACGCTTTCCTCGCCGGGCGTTTCTGCCGACTCGAACGGTCTTTTTCATGGACTCGGTGATCACGCTTCCAATTCCTTTTCTGTCGACGGGCAGCCGATTACCGACCAGCAGAGCAAGGTCTTCTCAAATCAGCTTCCGATTGATTCCGTACAGTCGCTCGAGGTAATACAGGGCGCGCCGCCCGCCGAATATGGTGGCAAAACCAGCCTGGTGATCGTAGCGAATACACGGTCGGGCCTCGGAGTCCTGCAACCGCATGGCTCTGTTACCGCCTCATACGGTACATTCGGAACTTCGAATGAGACGGCTAATCTCGCCTACGGTGGACAGACCTGGGGCAACTTCGTTTCCTTAAATGGATTGAATTCAGGGCGATTTCTTGATCCGCCCGAATTCGCCGTTATGCACGCCAAGGGCAACGAAGAAAATGCTTTCGACCGATTCGATCTTAAGCCCACAGATGCGGATTCACTCAGTCTGAACCTGCAATATACTCGCTCCTGGTTCCAAAATCCGAATTCGTTCGACCAGGAATATCATACGGGTCTGGTGAACCCGGTGACTGGCGGCGCGCTGGGCTCGTCTGATCAGCGTTCGCAAATTCAAACCTTCAATATCGCTCCGTCATGGACGCGGATAATCAATCCCACCACGGTATTTACGCTAGGCGCCTACTTGCGCAAAGATCAATATAACTACTATCCGAGCGCCGATCCATTTGCAGATTATTCTCCGGATCTGCAGAGCGAGACCGTTACTCAGTCCCGTTCGCTCGCCAACGCAGGTGTCCGGTCCAGTGTGTCGTATGTGAATGGGATCAATAACGTCAAGGCGGGAGTCACTTATCAGCAGACTTTTCTCACCGAGGGGGACAGCTTCGGTATTGTCGATCCAACGCTTATCTCTGGACTCTCACCCTCCTGCCTCAACCTGAATGGAAATCCGATCCCAGGCACGCCGTGCGCTATCCTGGCGCCATACGACTTGACCCGGGGAGGAACGGCGTTCCCGTTTCACGGGCACACGGATGTCAAGGAACTCGGACTCTACGTCCAGGACACGATCACCAAGCGCAATTGGGTCTTCAGCCTCGGCATCCGCGGCGATCTTTACAACGGCCTCACCATTGCGCGGCAAGCGGAGCCTCGCCTTGGAATCTCATACAACTTCAAACCGACGAATACAATTCTGAGTGTTTCCTACGCGCGAACCCTGGAATCCCCATTCAATGAAAATTTAGTGATTGCCAGCACAGGATGCAGCATTCCGTTTCTCGCAGCTCTGGTTCCGCCGCCCGGCGTACCATGTAGCCTGGGGCCTATAAGCGCCGGTTGGCGCAACGAATTCCATGTCGGCCTGCAGCAGGCATTCGGTAAATACCTGGTTGTGAACGCCGAATACATCTGGAAATATACTCACAATGCTTTTGACTTCGGTGTTGTCGGCAGCACGCCCATTACGTTCCCAATTGAATGGCATAACTCGAAGATCCCCGGATACGCCATCCGGGCGAACGTTCCGGAGACTCACGGCTTTACAGCATTTGTCGTGATGTCCGGCGTTGCTGCGCGCTTTTTTCTGCCGCAAGTAGCCGGATTGCCCATCATCCCGGTTTCGAACTCCGTCTTCCGCATTGATCATGACGAGGTCTTCAATCAAACGACACACCTTCAATACCAGCCGTTCAAACGGGGGCCGTGGCTGTCATTTAACTGGCGCTATGACAGCGGCCAGGTGGCAGGCGCGGTGCCGTGTTCCGCGCCCACTGCAACCTGCTTCGCTTCCACTCCAATCGCGGATGCCGGCGGCGCCAACATTCCAGGTGGTCAGGTGGCCCTTGTGAACGCTATAACCGGGCTGCCGCTGACTGCCGACCAGCAGTTTCAGGCAGGCCTCACCTGCGATGGCAAACCTACCGCTCCTAACCCGCGCGGAACGGGTCTCGCCACGTGCGACGCGGCAGGGCTTAAATCCATATATGTCAAAGTGCCGTTGCCCGGGACCGAAAATGACGACCACAATCCTCAGCGAATTCAGCCGCGCAACTTGTTCGACATCGCCTTAGGCGATGACAACTTGTTTAACGCCGACAGGTATCAATGGAGCGCCCGTTTGGAAGTTATCAATCTAACCAACAAAGAGACACTCTACAATTTCCTTTCCACCTTCAGCGGAACCCATTACGTCACACCGCGCACCCTAACCGCGACCATCGGTTTTCACTTCTAGCTGCCCGCAGACGAGGATCTTAGTAGTATTCAATCACCCCGTAGCGAATGTTGTTCGACGTTTGGCTACGCGGGATTTCCTCGATCCAGTTACCCCGAGAATCATACAAATGGTAAGCGGTTTCCATGGGCATCGTAGGGATAGCTTTCAACGCGAACAAGCTTCCGGTCGGGCTGGAAGAATCGCATTTCCGTCAATTGCCCGGCATCGTCGTACTGATAAGTCGTTTCGCCGGACGATAGCCCGCAATCGAAGCACTTCCCATAGAACGGCTGATCTTTTTGAGCATCCGCCACTATGGTTCGTGAAGAGATCAGCCGGTTACGCTCGTCATACTTGTAAATCCAGTGTGCTTCGAGTAAACCCTGCCGGTAAGAGAACATGTCCGTCTGGTTACCTCGTGCGTTGTACCGGTACTCTCGCGACCAGTGATAGGTCAACCCCTGGCCACGGTCCTCGATTTGCCTCCTCGGAGAGCAGTTGGTGATCGGGACGGTAAGTGCGAACTTCTATGGAGAAAATGGAGCCGTCTGAAATTGTAGTCAATTGCTCTTATGAGATTGTTGTGACTGCCGTACGTATAGGTGTTCTTGCCATTGGCTTCACCGTGGCCGTCTATATCGCTCTCTTCTATGCAGCGGTCTCGCGAGTCGAACTTGACGAGATGACGGTGTAGGTCGATCGGCTTTTCTTCCAGCGCGGGATCGATCTCAAACGTGTCGATTTCGTAATTGAGCCCTTTGGGTTCGTAGTGGGAACGAAAAACCTGGTACCGAAGACGTTCTGGAGCATCTCCAGCAATCGCGTGCCAATCCTCCAACAATCGGCCAGTTCGATCGAAAACGTATTTTGCAGTGAGGACTCCGCTGCCCGTCAGGCTCGGCACTTTCCACTCGCACGGATTTTACTGGACCCAGTAGACCGTAGCTCTTAAGGACCCGAGGCCTGCAGGCGCGGGAATCCGGGACTTGAGCAGAAAACGCGGAGCCAACCGTTATTGCCGCGGTGAAAATGGCATGGAGTAAGGGCATCACCATCCCAGAACGTACGCAAACACTAAGGGGGCCACTATCGATGCGTCGGATTCGATCACGTACTTTGGCGTATAAATGCTCAGCTTTTCCCAGGTGATCTTTTCGTTCGGGATAGCGCCTGAGTAGGAGCCGTAGCTGGTAGTCGAATCGCTGATCTGGCAAAAGTAACCCCAGAGAGGCGTATCTTCGCGCTCTAAATCCTGCCGCAGCATCGGCACTACGCAGATCGGAAAATCTCCGGCAATGCCGCCGCCGACCTGGAAGAAACCGATGGAAGAATTCCTGGACGTCTCGGTGTACCATTTCGCCAACTCAGTCATATATTCGATTCCAGTGCGAACCGTGTGAACGTTCTTCACATCCATCGAAATGCAATGGCCCGCATACATGTTGCCCAGCGTCGAATCTTCCCAGCCGGGGACAAACATCGGGAGGTTGCGCTCCATAGCCGCGTAGAGCCAGCTATCCTTCACATCGATCTGGAAGCTCTTCCGCAGGTCGGGCGACTGGAGAATACGAAAGAAGAACTCGTGCGGGAAATAGCGTTCGTTTTTTTGGTCGGCTCCGGTCCATTCTTTCAAAATCACGCCTTCGATGCGCCGCATGGCTTCTTCTTCCGGGATGCAGGTGTCGGTGACACGATTCATGTGGCGCTCGAGCAGTGCCTGCTCGTCCTCCGGCTTCAGATCGCGCCAGTGCGGGACTCGCTCGTAGAAATCACGCGCCACAAGATTGAAGACATCCTCTTCCAAATTTGCGCCGGTGCAGCAGATTCCATGAATTTTGTCCTGGCGAATCATCTCGGCCAACGACACGCCCAATTCGGCCGTGCTCATCGCTCCGGCAAGCGTGACAAACATCTTTCCGCCCTGCTGAAGGTGGTGGATGTAGGCTTCAGAAGCATCCACCAGTGTGGCTGCGTTGAAGTGGCGGAAATGATGTTTTATGAAGCTGCTAATCGGACCTTGATTCATCTCCTATCCAAGGTACCGTTCTGTTGTTTCAATCCAGTTGCATAGGCACATAGAGCAGGTGACCTTCGCGCTCGACGGGAATACTCGCGCGTGGCATTTCAAGCTACGGGTGTCGCCGCCGAGCTTCTCAAGGCAGCAGCCTGCGTCTGCGGCCCTAAACCTAATCGATAACTGCGCATCTAACGCTAGACTACTCGGTATACAGTCTTTCGGGTCACGCGAGCACGTGTGGCGGCCTATCCGAGTATCTCTAATTCCCCTCTAACGCGGGCCGTGCTGCTGGGTCTACTTTCGATGCTGCCTGCATGTGCTCAGTCAACACCCGAACGGGAAGTACGTGTTCTCGATCGGTACCTCGTCTAAAAGAATTTCCTCCGGGAAAATAGGGCTCAATAGCTATTCTTGGTACGGCCTACAAAAAATCCAACTCGCGGCGATTGAAAATCGCCTCGCGCTGGTGTCATTGGATGCAGCTAAATTGAAGCGCCAACTCGACCCAAATCCGACCACGGACGGCTATGTGGTCGTGTTGCAGATTGGTGAGCACGGATGGTATGGACCAATTTATCCCTCGCTGTGGATTCTCTCGGGCGAGCGACTAAATCCGCAACTGGGGAGACGCAAGTAATTCTGCCTCGTCCCACAAAACGCCATGTTAGTTTGCTCTATCCGAAAGGCGCGGCTGCGGCGAACGTGAACATCACTCTTTCGATCTATCTGTGGAACATGAATCATTGTGGCTTCCACGAGGGTTTGCCATTGGGAACGTATCGCACAGACAAAACCGGCACGATTGAAGTACTGGCGCCGCTCGTGGCGCTTTACCTTGATGGGATTAGATATTACGAGAAGGTCGTCGGTAGTGGCCTTGCGGACGTTGCATACTCCCACAACTCTGGGCTGAAAACCGGTCCTGGAGAGAATTTGCGGCTCCAGGAGCAGTGGGAGTTGACGGACGACGACGATCTTTCTGAGGACGTCGAGCTACGAGTTTTGACGGCCACTGGCCAGCCTCGAAAAGATATTAACGTATATGGGAGTTGGCTGACCAATACGTGTGGCGGCGCCGACAGGATTGGCCAGACCGATTCGAAAGGTGTAGCGCAGATCAGTTTGGACCCGAGTTTCACAGGTTTGGCACTTATGGTCGGCGGCCCCTATTCCGCCGGCGATCCCAAGTCCGAAGGAAGTTCCCGCAACTTGACCGACGACGAACTCCAAGCGCTTTTCTCGAAACGCAAACTGACGATTCACTGGTGACGCAATAAAGCAAGCGCGGTGCCTCCACACAACGCTCTGCCATACCACAATTGCTTCCCTGGCAGAGTAGTTATCTACGCGCTAAAAGAGTGGTAACTGAGCGAGCAGCAATGATTTTGGTTGTCGGATACAACCGCCCGGATCATCATAAGCCCGTGAGGGTTCGCAATACCCTCCTGTTGTTTCAATCCAGTTGCATGGGCACGTAGAGCAGGTGACCTTCGCGCTCGATGAGTAATACGACAGCATCGCCGGGCTTCATCGCTCCCAGGTACTGGCGCAATTGGGCGACTCCATTGACCACCTGGCGGTTGAGCGCATAGATCACATCACCTGTCTCGAGCGGCGGCCCTGAGTAGGGCGCGCCAGATCTGCGGGCCGCGACTACGACGCCAGCGGGGCGGCGCAGATCGGGCATCAGTTCCCGCACCGGCTTTGTAATGTCGAGCCCCACAATACCCAGTTCGGGAACTACATTCTTCACCGGATCCACCAGATCGGCCAGAGCGTCTAGCTCGCCTCCCGATTGTTCTTCCGTGATGACCGGCAAATCGATTTGCTGATCTCCCCGCTGTACTCGAACACTAAGTTTGGTTCCAGGACTCACGTTGAAGACTCGCGCCTCGAGCTGATGAAGACTCGTGATCGGACGCCCGCTCATGCCGGTCACGATGTCATCGACTTGCAACCCGGCGTGGGCAGCCGCGCTGCCCGGCTCGACATCGGAGATGATGACGCCATGATCGGTCTCGAGCTTCAGCCCCTCAGCCATTTCGGGCGTCACTGTCTGCGCCACGATTCCGAGTTGGGCACGGTGCACGTGCCCCTGGGTCCTCAACTGCTGGTAAACGTCATGCGCAATTTTACTCGGAATGGCAAAACCAATCCCTTCATTTCCGCCCGACTGCGTCATGATGAACGTGTTTACGCCCACCACCCGGCCTTCGGTATCGACCAGCGGCCCTCCACTATTCCCCGGATTGATTGGCGCATCGGTCTGAACATAGACCATCGGATCCTCAGGCTTGATTTGCCGGGAAACTGCGCTTACCACTCCCATGCTTACGGAGTTGTCAAGACCCAGCGGGTTACCGAGCGCGAGCACGATCTCGCCCTGCTTTAGCTCGTCGGAATCTCCGAAAGTCAAGTAAGGCAGGTTCTTGTCGTTTATCTTGATTACCGCGAGGTCACTATCATGATCCAGTCCGACAAGAGTCCCGGGTAATGGGCGGTTCACGGAACGATCACCCTGTTCTCGAGCGGCAGCTTCGGTCCGCACGTTGAGTTGTACCTTCACGCTGTGCGCGCCTTTTACGACATGTGCGTTCGTAAGTATGTATCCATCCGGGCTCATGATGATGCCTGAACCGCTGCTGTCTTCGGCGGTCAATAGCTCGCCGTTGCTGCTCGACGCCTCCGCCGGCACATAGCTGCGCACGAAAATCTGCACTACCGCGCGGCCACATCGCTCCGAGACTTCCTCGAAGGAAGAGCTCAATTGCTTAAGCACGTCCATCTTCTCGGGATTAGGCGTGGCCGGAGCCTTCTTCTTGCCCTCCGCCGCTGCATTCTGCTGGCTCCACGCGCAAGGCAGGCAAAGGACACTCGCCAGCGCCCACGTGATGGAGATTCGCCTTACACGCATCGAAAACACTCCTGTCCCCTTTGTATGCGTTTTTGATACCTGCCGGATCTTAGCATCACTCGCCTGGATTGGCAGAGCGGCGTTAGGGGAACACCGCTATACTGAATTAATTGCAGACTCTAGTTCGAAACGTCCGAGGGGGAGGTATGAGGGTCAAAAGCGCACGCGTCGCAACCAGCGCGCTCAAACGATCCCAGCCGTGCACTAGGGTCTTATATTTCTGCTTAGCATCTGCTATTTCCGTGGCGACATCTCTCGCGCTGCCGCCGACGATCGGGATCGCGTCCACGGTGGGCACGTTTATCGTGAACAGCAATCAGGTCGACGGCAACGCGAACTTATTCGAGGGCTCGGAAATAAGAACTGGCAAGGCGTCGAGTCAGGTATTTCTGCAAAATGGCGCGACTCTGACTATTGGGATCGATTCGACCGGTACGATTTATCGTGATCATCTGCTTCTGCAGGGCGGAGCCACCAAGGTCGATAATATGAATGGCTACAGCATTCATGCGGCCACATACCGGATTGAACAGGGTCAACCAGCTTCCCAAGCGGTGGTTCGGTTAGATGGTGACACGGTCGAAGTAGCAGCTTTAGCTGGTTCGCTAAACGTGTTCAATGGAAAAGGCGCGCTGCTGACTCATATCGGATCGGGCACTGCTTCCGCTTTTCAGACGGGCTCGCCCGCCGGAGGCCAAGGTTCAGCCACGCCAAACAACAATAACCGGATCAAGTACGTAACAGCAACAGCGCTGCTATTTGCTGTCACGCTCGCTGGTCTCGGGCTAGCGGTAGATGCCATTCTTCAACCAGCCCCTACCAGTCGCTAAGAATCGTGATCATGCGCAAGCTTTTTCCTTTCATCTTACTGGCCGGATTTACCTGTAGTTGCGGAAACGAACGGCAGATCGGCACCCCGAACGATCCTAATGAGCAGCAGGGGAATCCCAATGCTCAGCCTGAAAAGAGCGTGAAGAATAAGAGCAATAGCGAGCCTTCGGACAACGCCGCAGGCCGTAACGCTCACACCAATCTGCCGAACGGAGACAATAACCAGTAAGAACCCAGCATCACGCGATAATTCCCTTGCGTACTGCATAGAGGATTAGCTCAGGGATGCTATGAACATTCAGCTTCTGCATTAAATTGCCACGATGCGTATCCACGGTGTGCGGGCTTACGCCAAAAATCGAGGCGATGTCCTTGGTCGGCTTCAGTTCGGCAACTAGCTGCAAAAGCTCCCGCTCGCGCGCCGTGAGTAAGTCATACGGATCATCAACTCCCCGCTGGCTTACTTGACGCAGATAATCGTCTGCCAACACCTTACTCACAGCGGGGCTGAAGAACGCCTTCCCGGTGCAAACCGCGCGAACGGCCTGAATCAGATCGGCTTCGGCGGAATCTTTCAGCAGGTAACCGCGCGCGCCCGCCTTCAAGGCCTTCAGAATGTAAGCTTCATCCGAGTGCATGCTCAGAATCAACACTGCAATTTTCGGGTGACCTCCGGTGATTCTCCTGGCCGCCTCGATGCCATTCAAGAGCGGCATCGCGATATCTATGATCACAACGTCCGGAGTCACCCGGTCGACGACTTCCAGGGCCTCTCTACCGTTGCTGGCCTCGCCGGCAATCGTGAAATCGGGCTGCCGCTCGAGCACCAGGCGCAAGCCTTTGCGCATGATCGTATGGTCGTCGGCCAATACAATCCGGACTCCATTCATACCGCCACTCTGGCGAATTTGTTCGATAACGGCAACTCTATTTGGATGAGCGTGCCGCGCCCGGGCTGCGACTTAAGGACAAAAGAGCCATGCAAGTGCACGACTCGTTCTTCCATTCCGAGTAGGCCGACTCCCTTTTCTCGAGCCGGCACGAAGCCCTGCCCGTCGTCCTGGATAGTAAGGCTTAAGAACTCTCCTTTTCGCTCGGTCAAGTGGATCTGAACACCTTTCGCTCTGGCATGCCGCATAATGTTGCGCAGTGCTTCTTGTACGACCCGGTAAATACAGGTTTTGTGCTCATCCGGCAGATCGTCGGAAACAGCATCGGCGTGAATTCTCACGGTAAGATTCTCAGTGCGCGACATCTCGCGGGCTTGCCACTGGAGGGCCGGCACCAGCCCCAGATCATCCAGCATGGAGGGCCGTAGGAGCAGTGACATATCTCGCACCACCGCCACTGTCCGTTCGGCAAGACGGCGTAGGTCTTGGAGCTGAGCGCGCGCTTCGCCATTACCGTCAGCCGAAATCGTTGCTGCAACGTTGCCTAAGCCCAAGAGCACTCCAGAGAGCGACTGGCCCACTTCGTCGTGCAATTCGCGAGAAAGCGCCCGGCGCTCCGATTCCTGAACTTCCAGCAGCCGACCCGATAAATCGCGCAATGCACTTCGCGCCTGCTCAACCTCGTCGAAACGCGAAGCAGATTCACGCTCCAGGCGCAGAAGGCGATAGACGCTGCCGCCCGCCAGAAGAACACCGCAGATAAGGGCGAGCACAAGAAGCAGGATTAAGGAGCGCCGGAAGTTCGCGAACAGATCGCTCACTCGACGGCTGCCCGACTCTAATTGCTTTTGATTCACTTGACTGATTTGATCGGCCAGGTGAACGACTACCATTCTGCGGGGAAGCAGCGAATCCTTCATGAAGGAGTACCCAAATTGCCGCCGTTGGTTGGCGTTCCACTGGAGAACAGGATCGAGTGAATCGAAGTAAGCTCTCACCTCCCGGACGAATTGAAGGAAGGGAGCCCGCTCCTCACCTCGCAGAATTCGGGCGTAAGCGGCATCGCTTTCTTCGACACGAACCCGCGCATTCTCCAACTCCTTGCGATGCAAGTCTGCCAGAGCCGGATCGGGCTCTAGAAGAAGATCCCTGGCATATGTCCCCGATAAATAGATATCCGACCGGAGCTGCTGCAGGATTCGGTCCCGATTGACGTAATCTTTTCGGATGCTCTCGTTTTCCGTCTCAATTCTATTGAGGACAACCAGTGCATTGAGACCTGTGAAGGCGAGCAAGAGCAGGAGTCCACCGAAACCGATCAGGAGAAGGCGCTTGTTTTGGCTCCCACTCCGCCTCATGCTGCCATCCTGATCCTCTTCTAACGATATATGGCGACACCTCGAGAAAGGGAAATAGGCTGATGCCTGCTTTCTAGGCTAGGGGATCAAGATACCCAAACCATATCCGTAGTCCTCCAGGTTTGGCTTGAAAAGAAGATCGCGGTATGCGGCGATACCGCCGATACTCTGACCTTTGCGGCGCTACATCTTCTTATGCACCTTCTGCACGGCGATGCAAGGCTGCAACGCGCCTGGGAGATCGCGTACTTCTTGCACACTCGATCCTCCGACGACGGTTTTTGGGCTCACTGGCAACTCACCTATCCTCCCGAGGTTCGTAAGTTGCAACTTGTGGTATTCTGCCTCGCCTCCCGCTGGTTCAACTGCAGATTGCCGGAGTTGATCGCAAAAGAAGCGGAGTCTCTCCCCGATGACATCAAGCTCTGGATTCAGAAATACGGGTGGTCCCCAATCGAGGCTTTGTTCTTCCCTAACAAAGACGAGCTATGGCTCAACCTTTGCCTGGTGAGGTCCTGGCAAGGCAGGCTTCGCGTTTTTCGCCGCCGATTGCTTCCAATCGACGCAGTGAACTTCACCAATAACATCGAAGCGCGTACTGCTCTGGACGGCCGCAGGCAGCCCAGCATCGGGCTGTCGTTCCTGCTCAGGCGTGCTGCTTACCATTCACGCACTCTCTTGCCCACATGTAGGAGCGGTTTGCAGTGGTGGTTCTACCGGAAGGGCCTAGGTCAGGAATTCCTGATTTTTTTGTTCGTCTCCGCGCTCTTCGACTTCGGTGAATTTATATTCTTTTTACTGTACAACCTTTACGTGCTCGACTTTGGCTACCGCGAAAAATTTATGGGGCAACTCGCGGCCGTTCTCACCGCTGGAACGCTCGCAGGCGTGATTCCGGCAGCCGCCTTCACTAACCGAGTCGGATTGCGGAGAGCCCTACTCGTTGCGATAGCGGGTAGTGCGTGCGCGACGACCTTGCGAGCCGTTGTCCTATGGCCTCCGGCACTATTAGGCGGAGCATTTCTCAACGGCTTTTTCATGTCGATCTGGGCCGTAACGTTAGCCCCAATAGTGGCCGGATTCACGACCGAACGAAATCGAACACTGGGTTTTGCTTTGATCACTTCCATCGGCATAGGGGCCGGGGCTGTCGCCGGGTTCGCCGGGGGCCACCTCCCAGCCTTGCTCTTGCAGGCCGGCTATTTCTCCAACGATCACCTCGCTAAGCGTGCTGCTTTACTGCTAGGATCTGGATTCGCCGCATTGGCCATTTTCCCTGCTCTTAGGATTAAGTACCCGGCAACCCCGACCCTGCCCCGAGCGAAAACACTATACCCCAGAACCCGGTTCCTCTATATCTTCCTCGCCTGCATGTTCGTTTGGACCGTTGGAACGGGCGGATTTAATCCTTTCTTCAACGTATATTTCTCACAGCGCCTGCACCTCGGAACGGAACAGATTGGCGCCATCTTCTCTTACGGACAGCTCACGCAGGTCGGTGTTATTCTTGCAGCACCGCTCGTCGTGAGAAGAATCGGCGAGCAGAAGAGCATTGCTAGCATGCAGCTTGCAACGGCGGCAATGCTACTTCTGCTTGCTATCGCTCCAGGAGCACGCCTGAGCGCGGCTCTCTATATAGGTTATATGTGCTTCCAGTACATGAGCGAACCATGCCTGTTTAGCATGCTGATGAATGGCGTAGCGGAACCGTACCGAAGCGGCGCATCGGCGCTCAACTTCTTTGTTACATCGCTCGCAGGCATCTTTGCAGCCGCCCTTGCAGGATCATTGCTCGCGAATCTCGGTTACGGATTCACGCTCACCGTTTGCGCCGCCGTCACAGCCGTCGCTGCACTCACTTTTTTCCTGTTGTTTTGCCGTCTGTAACTTCTTAGTTTCGCGCGTTAGGATTCCTCAAACCGGCCTGCACAGGTAATCCGTCAAATGATGGCCGTCAAAGCGGACGCTATGTTCATCGCAGATACGGTACCGATGTTTCCGCAGAAGCTGAAGGATTTCCTGGAGAGTGTGCTGCCTCGGTAACCAGTACGGATGAACACCCACAATTAACGTGGGGCGATAAGCGTCGAGGATATTCTCGGCCCCTTGCAGAACAAGAAGTTCAGCTCCCTCCACATCCAGTTTCACCACGTCCGGAATGATTCCTGAACCGGCCACAAAGTGGTCGAGAGTTACGGAATTGATGTGAATGCATTCTTTGTCTTCTGCCTTTACGTACGGAACGTCTTCCTCGCCAATCGTCAACGAGTTGCGGCAACTTAGCCCTTGATTCAACAGGAAGAACGGTACTGCGTGATCGTTGCTGTTTGAAACGGCGGCATGGACGATGCTCATCTGAGATAAACGATTCACGCGTTTGTGATACCGGAGTACTTGGACGAGGGCAGGCGACGCCTCGAACGCGACCACTCGGCCCGACGAACCTACCGCGCGCTCCGGCTATCGACATCCAACCATAGTGAGCGCCGACATCAAAAAACGTTGCACCAGGGGAGGCCGCCTGCAAGATCCATCGCAGGATATGAGCCTCGGGTGGATCAGCGGTCAACAACCGGCCTTGCGTCCAAACCAAATGGCCTTCGAGTACCTTTGGAACGGGAATAGCAAGTCTCCCCTCGAGACAGGGTTGAGCGATGTACTTTGCGAATTTCTGGAGGCGCGGATACCTGGACTTGAGGTGCTGGTTGATCTTTACCCAATTCCACAGCAGTCCAGAGGCAAAGGTACCTGGTAACGGGGCCATTTACGAGCCACTTCCTTCGAGATCTTAACCACTCTTGCGTATAGTGAGGCCGAAGATCTCGGATCTCTGTCCGGAAACTGTAAAAGTTTTGTAAACCATGGCGCGGGACGGCGGGGCTGTCCGGAGCGGGCCGGACAATGAAGCGCAATAAGGGCTAGAATTCATTACAACGCAAATGATCCTCGTCATCGATGATGATGAGAACCTACGTGAGACTCTAAGCATGATGCTTGAGCGTGAGAGCTTCGTCCCGCTGTTCGCCTCAAGATGGAATAAGCGGCTTCGACCATGCGATCTCGCTCAAGCCGCAATTGCTGCTGGTCGACTTGAAGTTACCGGGCATGAGCGGCATCGATCTCTGCAAGAGACGTCGCGCGGACCGCGTTCAAACTCCGATTCTCATCTTTCGCGCTATCGGCGATGAAGTCGACAAGGTTTTACTCCTCGAGATCGGAGCTGATGACTACATCGTCAAACCGTTCGGGACTAGAGAGTTAATCGCGCGCATCCGGGCGCTGCTGCGGCGCGCATTGCCCGAAACACTGTAAATCATGCGGCTTGCAAATGCTGAGAGGTCGACGGCGAGCGCCGCCTGGTAACAAATCGGGGATCTGAAGTGAAACCGGCCCGGCCGAGTACAACCTGCTGATGTTTTTTCTGCACAATCCCGATCGGCCTTTGACTCGTGACGCAATTCTCAACTCGGTTTGGGGTTACGAAGCGTATCCGAATACGCGGATGGTGGATGCTCACGTGGTTCCCCTCCGGCAGAAACCGGAACCGGACCCGGCTGTCCCGTGTCACTTTCTTACAATCCATGGCGTGGGTTATCGTTTTCTGCCGTAGCAAGCGATTATGTCCCGCACTGTGTTGGTGGTGGAAGATGTCGATGGAATTGCGCCACTCGAAAAATGTCTTTGGCCGCGCTCGAGGGGGTGACGCTGCTCCGCTATGCGGCTTGCCCGTGCTGGTGATCACCCGCGGCTGTACGTCACTCATGGAGGACCTGTTTCATCTTAAATGGGCTGCTGCTGATTTCTTTGATTACCGTTTCCACAATAAGCGCAAGAGGCGGCCGATTCACAGAGCGTTCTGCAGCAGGTCCTGCAACGGCTGGACTCCCGTGAAAACGAAACCCGCGCATTGCTGCAAGAAGTTCACGCTTTGCGGGAGGCGGTGGCGGCCGGGAACCCGGAGGATGCTAAGACCGCGGCCGTGGGAACCGCCAACAATGCGTCAACAGATGCAAAGCAAGCCCGGTCGAGGAGCGAGTCGCGGTGAATGAAGCGCGCGTCGCCGAGCAGGCGCAAACAAAAGTGGAGGCCTCCCAGAAATTCCCGGTTTCGCTGGATGGCATGCTGCTTTCCAACTCGTTCCTGAACAGCGCCGGGAGCTTAGCGTATCCGGCAGCTACATATGGACCGCTGAGCGGCCCGGGACGCGCGGGCGCTACCATCCGGCAGAGGCTGCTGGGATTGCAGATGCAAGGCCCGTCGCTTCCTGGGGGCGACCAAGTCCACGGGTCTGTGATGATGGACTTCGGCGGCGGCTACTCCGAGCCCGGGGGGAACTGGTTTCGGTTGCGGACGGCACGATATCTCTAGATTGGGAGAAGCGTAGTTTTTCAGTGGGCCAGGAGAAGCCGCTGATCTCGCCGTACCAGCCCGATTCGCTGGCGCAGGTAATAGTGCCACCCTTAGCTGGAGCTGGCAATCCGTGGCTTTGGCTGCCGCAGGCCGGCTATGAGGACCGCATCCGGCTGGGCGAAAGGAGCGGCCTAACAGCCCAAGCGGCGGTAATGCAGACCGATGAAAATACCAGATGGTACCTGCTGAATAGGCAGACTTGCTGCAACCGGCGCGGCCGGCTCTCGAAGGTCGTTTTGCATTCTGGCACAAGAGAGACACACGCGTGGTGCTCAGCTTCGACGTTGGATATCTGCTTTAAACGGGGCTTCGCCGGGGCGCTGCCCAGGTCCCCATGGGTAGCCAACAGTTGCTGCAGGCGCACGAACGTACGCATAACCGCAATGTTGACCTCCATGGCATCGGTCACTGGTAGGACGGAGGACAACATGGAGATCCCCAACTCGGTAAAGGCCATCGCCCCCTCGCACTCGAAGTGGTCTGACCGGTCCGGCGGCCTCTTGCATAAAATTAGGACAGTCTGCCACGCCAGACGTGCAACTCTAACAAACAGTTAAACTACTTGGCCGGTGAATTAGGGTCTGCAAAACCTTCATTCGGTGATTCGATCCCGCCCCGCGCCTCCACTCTTTCTGAGAAGCTCTGCAAACAAAAGAAGTTAGCTTGTTCGAGCGTGGGATTGCTCGGCGTAGGGCTCCAAACCGAAAGAATGAGGGAAGTCCATGCAGGTCGACTTACCTGTAAGCGCTACGCCCGAGCCTTTACTTCGTTGGGGACGACGAAGTAGAAGTAGAGGTAGTTGAGCTGTCAGTTGTGCTGTGCTTCTTATGCTTCGTTTTGTGCTTGCTGGTGGTGCTGGTGCTGCCAGTAGTGCCGCTCGTGTCACTCGTGTCTTGAGCGATGGCACCGCTCGAGAGCACGAACGCAAGTGCCAATGCGGAAACGGTCAATTTCTTCATTTTGTGTTTTCTCCTTGAAGCGCTTTAACGCTACGTCCGTATAGACGCGGCGGCTCCGGGGATTGTCACCGTCCTAAAAATGTTTAATTTTGCTCATAGCCGAAACTTCGCCTGACTACGCCACGGGCCAAGTGTGAAGATGGAGAAGTGACAATCAAGGATCTCTCCGAGCGGCGTCCTCCGCAGAGCACTCTTGATCCGAAGAAGATCGTTTTCGGCAAGACTTTTGCTCCGAACATGTTCACTTGCGAGTACCGGAACGGACGCTGGCAAGATGCGCGAATCGAACCTCTCCGACAGCTTAGCCTTCACCCGGCGGCATTAGTGCTGCACTATGCGCAGGCTATTTTTGAGGGAATGAAGGCCTTTCGGCAGGCGGACGGCAGTGTGGCTTTGTTCCGGCCCGAGAGGAATGCTCAGCGCTTTAACAGGTCCGCCGACCGGATGTGCATGCCGCACGTGCAGGAAGATATTTTCCTGGCGGCCGTCTCCGGTCTGACGCAAGTGCAGGAAGAATTTGTCATACCCGAACCCGGGAGCCTTTATCTGCGCCCGGTGATGATCGGGACGGAGGCTTCGATCGGCGTTCGTTCCTCGAACGAGTTTCTCTTCTACGTACTGGCGCTGCCGAGCGGGGCTTACTTTCCCGAGGCGCATGGCGGACCAGGCGCGGTTCATGTTTTAATTTCTGATTCGGTGGTGAGAGCGGCTCCTGGTGGCACGGGTTCGATCAAAGCGGCGGCTAATTACGCCGTGACGCTCAAGGTTATCTCCGACGCAAAGCAACACGAATGCGCGCAGGTGCTCTTTCTCGATACGACGCCCGACCACCACGTGGAAGAGATGGGCGGGATGAACATCATGTTCGTCGAAAACGGGACGGTGGTGACTCCAGCCCTGAACGAGACTATACTTCCGGGTGTGATTCGGGACAGTGTGCTGACGCTTTCCGGAGATCTTGGGATACCAACTCGCGAGGAGGCTTATAGCGCGCGCGCGCTTACCTCAAAGCTCAGAGATGGATCGATTCAGGAGGCATTTGCCTGCGGCACGGCGGCCACGATCACCGGAATCGATCTGCTTAGAACGGAGCCGGGCGAGGCTTTCTCTCTTCCTTCGCCTGGCCCCGTAACTGAGAGGCTTCACAGGCATCTGGTTGCGGTTCAATATGGACGTGTACCGGATAAGCATGGCTGGCTGCGGTCAGTAGTGGAAGCGAAGTCTTTGGTGTAAAGATTTCTCACCTCTTGTCAATATCGGTCAGGTCGTGATCGAACTTTGCCCGATAACGTCAGCTCGCAAATGATTGCGTGTATTCTCATTTACTATGGTGTGCATTCACTTTCCAAGATACTTGACACTTACGGCTTTGATTACCGTAGCCACTAGCCTTTCTGCTCAACAAGGGACGAAACCGAAACATGAAGACACAGAAGTGTGGGAGCCAGTACCCAAGGTCGTGGCTCCGGGCGTCACCTGCGGAGCGCCTCCTTCCGACGCGATCGTGCTGTTCGATGGCAAGAACCTGGACCAGTGGGTGTCGGCCCAAGATAAGTCGCCGGCGAAATGGGTTGTCGCCGACGGCGTGTTAACAGTGAGCAAGACGGCGGGAAACATCGAAACCCAGCGGGCCTTCAAGGACTATCAGCTTCATCTTGAGTGGAAAGTCCCCGAGAACATCACAGGCACCGGTCAGGCGCGCGGCAATAGTGGCGTGTTCTTAGCCTCAACCGGTCCCGGTGACGCCGGATACGAGCTGCAAGTTCTCGATTCCTATAACAACAAGACCTACGTAAACGGGATGGCCGGGAGCATCTACAAGCAAGCTATTCCGCTGGCGAATCCGGGCCGCAAGCCCGGGGAATGGCAGACCTACGACGTAGTGTGGACGGCACCCACATTCAACGCCGACGCCTCTCTGAAAAGCCCCGCGTATGCCACGGTTTTGTTCAACGGCGTGCTGGTAGAGAATCACTACGAGTTGAAAGGCGAGACGCTGTACATCGGCAAGCCGGTCTACAAGCCATACACAACCGCTCCGATTAAGCTGCAGGCGCATGGCGACGCTAGTGAACCAATCAGTTTCCGGAATATCTGGATCAGGCCACTCGATTAGCGCACTGAAAACGGACAAAGAGTCCCCGCAAAGCGCATCATGCGGGCGCCCGGCAGCCCGAAGGCGGCTAATTGCGGTTGTGCGATCTGGCTGTACGCTGAGCCGTGCCCAGTGCTATAAAAGCGCGGGCCGTACTTGGTAGCCTTCTACCATGCGCGAATTTGAACCGGGGTGCGCGGCTGAGAGGCGCGGATGAAGTATATCCTGGCGCTCGATCAGGGGACGACAAGCTCGAGAGCTCTGCTGCTGGGAGAAGATGGGCGGCTGCACGGGACGGCCCAGACGCCGTTCGAGCAGATCTATCCGCGGCCCGGATGGGTGGAGCACAATCCAGGCGAAATCTGGTCCACACAGTTCGGGGTTGCTATGGACGCAATGGCCCGGGCAAATGCGACACCGGATTCGATCGCAGCGATCGGCATCACAAATCAGCGCGAGACCACGATCGTGTGGGACCGCACGACGGGTGAGGCCATTGCGAACGCTATTGTCTGGCAAGACAGGCGCACGTCGGGCTTGTGCGACCAGCTTCGCGAGCAGGGCCACGAAAGTGCCATTCAACAGAAGACGGGTCTGGTGATAGACGCTTACTTCTCCGGGAGCAAGCTGCGCTGGATACTCGATAATATAGCGGGCGCACGGGAGCGGGCGAGACGTGGCCAACTCGCGTTCGGAACGGTCGATAGCTGGCTGGTGTGGAAGCTGACCGGGGGCACCCGGCACATCACGGACGTGACGAATGCGTCGCGCACGATGCTCTTCAATATTCACACGCAGAAATGGGACGACGATCTGCTTGAACTCTTTGAGGTTCCGAAGTCCTTGCTGCCGGAGGTGGTGGGATCGAGCGAGATTTGCGGCGAAACTTCGGGCGTGTTGAAGGGCATACCCGTCGCGGGGATAGCCGGCGATCAGCACGCTTCTTTATTCGGCCAGATGTGCACAGAGCCCGGAATGGTGAAGTGCACTTACGGAACGGGCAGCTTCATGCTGCAAAATACCGGCAGCCAAGCCGTCAGCTCGCGGAACAAATTGCTGACTACGATTGCCTGGCGCATCGATGGGGAGACGTGCTACGCGCTGGAGGGCAGCGTGTTCATTGCGGGCGCGGTGGTGCAGTGGCTGCGCGACGAACTGCAGATGATCCGGACCTCGGAAGAGATCGAAGCGCTCGCGGCTTGCGTTCCGGACAGCGGCGGGGTGTACTTTGTGCCGGCTTTTGCAGGCATGGGGGCTCCGCACTGGGATCAGTATGCACGGGGCGCAATTCTCGGCCTGACACGCGGCTCAAACCGAGCGCACATCGCGCGGGCCGCACTCGAAGGCATTGCCTTTCAAGTCGCCGATATTCTGGGTGCCATGCAAAGCGACTCTGGTGTTCCGTTGCGGGAGCTGCGCGTGGATGGCGCGGCGGCGCGCAACAACGTACTGATGCAGATGCAGGCGGACCTGCTGGATGTGACGGTTACGCGGCCATCTAATACCGAGACTACGGTGCTTGGAGCGGCCTATCTAGCGGGGTTGGCCGCAGGGTTCTGGCCGGATCAAGCCGCCATTAAGAAGCAATGGAGGGCAGAGCGCCAGTTCGTTCCCGGAATAGAAGAGGGAGAGCGGCGGGCGCGTCTGGGGCGCTGGCGGCAAGCGCTGGAACGAGCAAAAGCATGGCACGAAAACTGACGGGATGCCGATAATTCCGAATCGCGATGAGCTGCTTCGCGAAGCGGGAGCGGGTGGCGAGTGGGATTACATCGTGGTCGGCGGAGGCGCGACAGGCCTCGGCACGGCCCTAGAAGCTGCCTCGCGGGGCTACCGGACACTGCTGCTCGAAGCGCAGGATTTTGCCAAAGCTACCTCCAGCCGCAGCACGAAGCTGGTGCATGGAGGCGTGCGCTATTTGCAGCAAGGCAACGTAAAACTGGTGCTCGAAGCGCTGCGCGAGCGCGGCCGCATGCTGCACAACGCTCCCCACCTGGCGCATCGGCAAGCGTTCATCGTGCCGGCCTATTCAATCTTAGATTTGCCGTTTTATGGAGTTGGCCTGACCGTTTATGACATGCTGGCCGGGAAAGAAGGACTGGGGCGGTCGCAAATACTGAGCCGGCGAAGTGCACTGGAAGCATTACCGGGCGTGGAAGCGATTGGTCTGCACGGCGGGATTCTCTACTACGACGGCCAATTTGACGACGCGCGGTTTGCGATTGCGCTGCTGCGGACCTTTTTAAATCTCGGTGGAGTGGCGGTCAATTACCTCCGCGTAAAAAGCTTACTGAAGAATAAAGGAATCGTGAAGGGGGTGATGGCGGAAGATGGCGAAGGAGGAGGGCAAATTGAGGCGCGGGCGAAGGTAGTGATCAATGCGACCGGAATCTTTTCCGACGGTTTGCGGCATATGGATGAGCCGCAATCGAAACCGATGCTCACAGTGAGCCAGGGCACTCACTTCGTTCTACCGCGCCGTTTTCTGCCGGGAAGCGCGGCGCTAATGATCCCGAAAACTTCCGATGGACGGGTTCTTTTTGCGATCCCATGGCATAACCGGGTGGTGGTGGGCACGACGGATGAACCGGTGCCTGCGCCGCAATATGAGCCGCGTGCGTTGGACGAGGAAAGGAGCTTTCTCGCGACCAATATTCAGCGCTTTCTTGGCAGCAGGCCCAAACCGGAGAATGTGCGCAGCATGTGGTCCGGGCAGAGGCCGCTTGTGCGCCAGCCGGACAAATCGAGCACGGCTGCCATTTCGCGCGACCACACGGTTCTGATTTCGCGTTCCAGGCTGGTTACGATCACGGGCGGGAAGTGGACGACTTATCGCAAGATGGCGCAGGATGTCATCGACCGAACAACCGAACTTGCGGGACTGGCTTCCAGCAAATCCGTGACATCGGACCTTAAGCTGCATGGCTGGATGTCGGATTTAGCGCCGGAGGCCGAGTGGCCTCAGGTATATGGTTCTGATTTGCCAGACTTGAACAGGCTTGCCGAACAAAATTCCGCATGGAGCGAACCGCTGGATCCTCAACTTCCTTTTCGAAAAGTTGAAGTAGTTTGGGCGGCAACGCATGAGATGGCCCGGACTGTGGAAGATGTCCTGGCGCGTAGGACGAGAGCGCTGTTTCTGGACGCCCGCGCTAGCCTGGAAGCCGCGCCTGAGGTGGCGCGACTCATGGCGCAAACACTGGGACGCGACGAGCGGTGGCAGGCAGAGCAAGTGAAAGCGTTCCGAAGCGTAGCGCAAGGATACGTCTGGAACGGTGAGGGCCAATGAGTTCAGCGGTTTTGGGAGAATTTGTCGGAACGTTAGTTTTGATTCTGCTGGGCAACGGAGTGGTGGGAGGAGTGCTGCTGCGCGGTACTAAAGCAGAAAACGCGGGTTGGCTGGTAGTGACCACCGGTTGGGGGCTGGCAGTTTTTGCCGGGGTAGCAGTCAGCATCTCGATGGGGGACTCCGATGCGCATCTGAATCCGGCTTTCACAGTTGCATCGGTACTCATGACGGGCCAACCGGAGCGGCTCTGGACTTACATTCCGGCGCAGATTCTGGGAGCGATCGCGGGCGCAATACTGGTTTGGCTGCTGTATCTGCCGCATTGGAAGGTGACGGATGATCAGGCAAGAAAGCTCAGCTGCTTTGCAACGATACCTGCCATACGAAGCTTGGGCGCTAATTTCATAAGCGAAATGATCGGGACTTTTGTGCTGGTGCTGGTCGCTTCGGCGCTGGTATCGAAACGTTTGGCGCCGGGCGGTGTTGCGCCGGGCCTCGGGCCGTTACTGATAGGCGGCGTAGTTTGGAGCATCGGGCTCTCTCTAGGGGCAACTACCGGATACGCCATCAATCCGGCGCGCGACTTCGGCCCACGGCTGGCGCATACGTTCCTGCCGATCCCGGGGAAAGGCTCCTCAGACTGGAGTTACGCGGGAGTGCCGATTCTAGGTCCGGTATGCGGAGCAATTATTGCTGCGCTTTTTATCAAGTGGACCGGAATTTAGGGGTGGCTACTGGAGATTGTGCTGGGTCTACTAGGGCTTGTGTCTCCTCGTGAGAGAGGTAGCATAGCGACGACGCCTCCGTTGTGGGTGAAATCAAGTGGTCTCCCAGAAACGAGTAAAATCGAGTGCCCTTCTCTTGGCAGCCTCACTTGCCCTCTTTATAGCGTTTCTTGCTGCAAGAAGTCCCGCGCCCAGCAAGCGGCCGGTCCCGCAAGACCGGGCGCCCGGACGCGAGATCAAGCATGTAATTTTCATCATGCAGGAGAATCGCTCGTTCGATTCTTACTTTGGAACCTTCCCGGGCGCGGATAGCATCCCGATGAAAAACGGGGTGCCCACCGGTTGCGTCCCTGATCCCAAAAGCGGGCTGTGCGAAACACCGTATCGCGACCGGAACGATAAGAATGGCGGAGGTCCTCACGGCCAGCAAAGCGCTATCTCGGATGAAGGGGGTAAGATGGACGGCTTTATAGCGACGGCCGAAAGAGCCCCAAAGGTTGCCTGGATCCGAACGATCCGCTTTGCACGGATTCCGCCGCGCCGGACGTGATGGGTTATCACAACGGGAAGGATATTCCAAACTATTGGGCTTGCGCGAAAAACTTCGTACTGCAAGATCACATGTTCGAGCCCAACGCTTCCTGGAGCTTGCCGGCGCATTTGTTCATGGTTTCGGGACGGTCGGCTTTTTGCACAGAACACGATAACCAATTCAGTTGCAAAAACGCTTTGCAAAATCCGGGATTACCACGGATTTACCCCCGGCCAAAACCAAGGCTCATCCAATCTACGCCTGGACGGACTTGCCTATCTTCTGCACAACAACAACGTGAGTTGGGGCTATTACATCGTCGAAGGGACTGAACCGGATTGCGAGAATGACGAAGATCAGGATTGTCCTCCTGTTCAGCAGAATGCCAAAACGCCAGGTATCTGGAACGCGCTGCCCTACTTCGACACCGTGAAAGAAAATGCGCAGCTTGGCAACATTCAGCCGATTACAAATTTCCTGCGGGAAGCTGAGTCGGGTACGCTCGCCGCAGTTTCGTGGGTTGCGCCTTCCGGTGATGTTAGCGAGCATCAAGCCGGCTCATATCGTAGGGTCAGTCATACACGACGGCCTTGATTAACGCCGTCATGCAAGGGCCTAATTGGGAGGACTGTGTCATTTTTCTCGCGTGGGGCGATTGGGGCGGCTTCTATGATCATGTCGTTCCCCCGAAAGCCGATGAGAACGGCTGTGGCTTGCGTGTGCCGGGCATCACGATTTCTCCCTATGCTGAAAGCGGCTATATAGATCATCAAACGCTCAGCTTCGACGCGTATGCGAAATTCATAGAAGACGTATTTCTGCATGGGCAGAGACTCGATCCAAGGACGGACGTCCTGATCCGCGTCCCAGCGTACGCGAAGAGAATCCCTTACCAGGCGACCTGACAGCGGAATTCAATTTCGATTAGACTCCCCGCTTGCCGATGATCTTGCCGGTGAATCCTCGAACCGATTTGATTGCGCCAGAATAGCGATTAGACGGCGAGCCGGGTCGTTCCCATCAGATACTCGTCCATATTTCGCGCTGCTTCACGGCCTTCGGCGATAGCCCAAACTACGAGTGATTGCCCGCGCCGAGAATCACCGGCTGAAAAGATGCCAGGTAACGAACTCATGTAGTTCTTTCCGGTAGCTATATTGCCGCGCGAATCGAGTGCAAGCGGCAGTTGCTCCAGCAAGCCCTTGCGCACAGGTCCGGAGAAGCCGATGGCAATCAACACCAAGTCTGCATCCAGATAAAATTCGCTATTCGGCAGGCGTTGGAAAGAGGGCTTGGGTCCGACGCGCACGCAATGCAGCTTGTTTACGTTGCCCTGTTCGTCGCCGCTGAAGTGAGTGGTGAGCACGCTCCACTCGCGGACGCCGCCTTCTTCATGCACCGGTTCGATGCGTAATTGCAGGGGCCACATTGGCCAAGGCGTAGCCTCATGCCGGCCTTCAGGAGGCATGCCATGGATCTGAAGCTGATGGACGGAAGCAGCCTTCTGGCGGTGCGCTGTGCCCAGGCAATCCGCGCCCGTATCGCCACCGCCTAGAATAATGACGCGCTTGCCTGTGGCAAGAATCTCTTCGGCTCCGTGCAAGCGATCCCCAGCGCCGCGCTTATTCTGCTGGGTCAGGTAGTCCATTGCGAAGTGAATGCCCTTCAGCTCGCGGCCCGGTATAGGCACATCGCGGTGAGCTTCGGCTCCGACCGCGAGCAGCACCGCGTCATAATTGGGCACGAGTTCGTCGGCCGGGAGGCTGGCCCCGACGTGAATGTTGGTCCGGAACTCGATTCCTTCGGCGCGCAACTGCTCCAGTCTGCGATCGACCACCCATTTTTCAAGCTTGAAATCTGGGATACCATAGCGCAGCAGGCCGCCGATGCGGTCCTCTTTTTCGAGTAGGGTTACCTGGTGCCCCGCGCGATTGAGCTGTTGTGCCGCGGCCATACCAGCGGGACCTGATCCCACAATGGCCACTTTCTTACCGGTGCGGCGCCGTGGCGGCTCGGGTGCGAGCCAGCCTTCCTGAAAGGCGCGATCCGCAATCTGCTGCTCGATAACGCGAATGGTGACAGGCTTGTCATTGATGCCGAGAACACAAGAAGCTTCGCAAGGCGCCGGACAGATGCGACCGGTGAACTCCGGGAAATTATTCGTAGCGTGCAGAGAACGGCTTGCTTCGCGCCAGCGGTCTTTCCAGACCAGATCGTTCCAGTCGGGAATCAGATTGTTTAGCGGGCACCCGGTGTGACAAAACGGAACGCCGCAATCCATACAGCGCCCTGCCTGTTCCCTGGCTCGATCCGCGGGGAAATCCTGATATACCTCGAACCAGTCATTGGCGCGCTCCAGCACGGGGCGTCTGACGGGCATCTCGCGCGTGTGTTCCAGAAACCCAGTAATCTTACCCATGCAAGTTACCGGGCGCTCTCCGCGGCTGTTGCAATAACTCTGGGAAGGAACGGAACAGGCTTTATTTCCTGCTCAACCGTCTTGGCTTTGAGAATTCGTTTGTATTCGTGCGGGAACACCTTTATGAAGTCTTTGAGCGTTTCGGCCCAATTGTCGAGCATGCGTCGAGCGAGCGCGCTTCCGGTGTATTCCAGATGTTTGCGAATCAGGCTTTCCAGAAGCAATATGTCTTCGTGTTCGAACAGCGGCTCGAGGTCGACCCCGCCAGCATTGCAGCGTACGCGAACGAAGTCTCCATGCGGGTCGAACACATACGCCAAGCCGCCGCTCATGCCGGCCGCGAAATTTCGTCCAGTAGAACCGAGCACGGCCACGATGCCGTTGGTCATGTACTCGCAGGCGTGATCGCCCACGCCTTCCACCACTGCGGTCGCTCCAGAATTGCGTACCGCGAATCGCTCACCCGCTACGCCATTGAAATAGGCCTCACCGCTAGTGGCACCATAGAGGACCGTATTGCCCACCAGGATATTTTCTTCCGGCGCAAAACGCGAGGCCTTCGGAGGATAGACAATGATCTTGCCGCCCGATAATCCTTTACCGGTGTAATCGTTAGTATCGCCTTCGAGCGTCAGAGTGACGCCTTTGGCGAGGAAAGCTCCGAAGCTCTGGCCCGCCGACCCGGAAAAACAGATTTTGACGGTGCCGTCCGGGAGGCCTTTCGATCCGTGCCGCCGCACCACGGCCCCGCTCAACATCGCGCCTACAGTGCGGTGAACATTCCGGATTGGCATGTGCAACTCAACGCGATTCTTATATTCGATTGCATCCTGCGCTTGGACCAGCAAGCTATGATCGAGCGCCTCCTGCAATCCGTGATCCTGGCCCATCATGCACCGCCTACCGACGCGGCCCGGAACCTGCGGATTGTAGAGAATCGATGAAAAGTCGAGCCCGCGCGCTTTCCAGTGGTCGATGGCAGTGCGCATTTCGAGCATGTCGACACGTCCCACCATTTCGTTAATCGTGCGGAAGCCGAGTTTGGACATCCACTCGCGAACTTCTTCTGCAATAAAGAAAAAGAAGTTGATGACATGCTCCGGCGTTCCGTCGAATTTCTTGCGCAATTCGGGGTTCTGAGTGGCGATCCCGACAGGACAAGTATTCAAATGACATTTGCGCATCATGACGCAGCCGAGCGCAACCAAGGGAGCGGTGGAGAAGCCGAACTCTTCCGCTCCGAGCAGAGCGGCTATAACGACGTCGCGCCCCGTCTGCAACTTGCCGTCGACCTGCACGCGAATGCGGCTGCGCAGATCGTTCATCACGAGCACCTGCTGCGTTTCCGCCAGGCCCAGTTCCCACGGGATACCGGCGTGCTTGATGGAGGTCAGCGGCGCGGCGCCGGTACCGCCGTCATATCCGCTGATGAGAACAACATCGGCATGCGCTTTTGAAACACCAGCTGCGACCGTGCCGACTCCTACTTCGGACACCAGCTTCACTGAGACGCGCGCACTCGGATTCACATTCTTAAGGTCATAGATCAGCTGTGCCAAGTCTTCGATGGAATAAATGTCGTGATGCGGCGGCGGCGAAATCAACCCGACACCCGGAATGGCGTGGCGTACGCGCGCAATCGTCGTGTCCACTTTATGCCCGGGCAACTGGCCGCCTTCGCCCGGCTTAGCACCCTGCGCGATCTTGATCTGCAACTCTTCCGCGTTCACGAGGTAATATGTCGTGACGCCGAAGCGTCCGGAAGCAACCTGCTTGATTGCGCTGCGCCTGGAATCTCCGTTGGGCAAGGGAATGAAACGCGCTTCGTCTTCCCCGCCCTCACCCGTGTTAGAGCGGCCGCCAATGCGGTTCATGGCCACCGCCAGCGTCTCGTGTGCTTCGGCACTAATGGAGCCAAACGACATGGCTCCGGTCGCGAAGCGCTTTACGATATCGCTCGCCGACTCAATTTCTTCGAGCGGTATTGGCCGCGGGACGGTCTTGAGATGCATCAGCCCGCGCAGCGTATAGAAGTTTTCGTTCTGCTCGTCAGCGAGCTTAGTGTATTCCTGAAACGTCGCGTAGCTCTGCTGGCGCACCGAGTGCCGGAGCTTGCTCACGCTGACTGGATTCAGCAGATGCCGCTCCCCGCTGGTGCGGTACTGATAATCGCCGCCAATAGTAAGCTCGGTCTCTGATTCCGACACCGGGCGGAACGCAAACGCATGTTTGGCGACTGCTTCCTGCGCAAGCACGTCCAGGCCGATGCCCTCCACGCGGGAAGCTGTGCCGGTGAAGTATTGCTCGACGAGCTTTTTGGTGAGGCCGATCGCCTCGAAGACCTGACAACCGCGATAGCTCTGCAGAGTCGAGATGCCCATTTTCGAGAACACTTTCAGCAAGCCCTTATTGACCGCCTTGATGTAGTTCTTTACGGCGACTTCGGCAGTCATTCCGCTGGGCAGGTCGCCGCCCATGGCCAATTCCTCGATGGTTTCGAGTGCGAGATAAGGATTGATCGCACTCGCGCCATAACCTATCAGCAGGCAATAGTGCATGATCTCGCGTGGTTCACCTGACTCAATGATCAGCGCCACCCCCATACGCGTCCCCTCACGGACCAAGTGGTTGTGAACGGCGGTGAGCGCCAGCAGCGACGGGATCGGCGCGAATTCTTCATCGATGCCGCGATCGGAGAGAATCAGCAGTGTATAACCGGCTTTGATCGCCAGCGAAGCCCGGCGGCAGAGACCGTCGAGCGCGCGTTTGAGTCCCGTCTCGCCTTCATGCGCACTGAAGGTAGTCGGCAAAGTGGAGGCCAGTAAATCTCCGCGCGAGACCCGCCGCAATTTTTCCAGATCACGGTTTGTTAGCACCGGGTGCGGCATCTTCAAGGTATGGCAGTTTTGGGGCGTCTCATCCAGAATGTTTCGCTCTACGCCGATATAGCTATTCAGCGACATGACCAATTCTTCGCGAATCGGATCGATCGGCGGATTTGTTACTTGCGCAAACAACTGTTTGAAATAGTGAAAGAGCGATTGCGGCTTTTCGGAAAGGCAGGCAAGCGGCGTGTCGATGCCCATAGAGCCTACCGCTTCCTGGCCATCCGCCGCCATCGGCGTCAGCAGCAGCCGCACATCCTCGTCGGTGTAGCCAAAGCAGCGCTGCCGCATGAGCACGGTTTCGTGATCGGAATTCTGGATACGATTGGGCTCGGGGAGCGCCTCAAGATTGATCTGATTCTGCCTGAGCCATTCACCGTAAGGTTGGCGCGCGGCGAGCTGGTGCTTGATCTCCTCATCCGGCACAATGCGCCCCTGCTCAAGATCCACCAACAGCATTTTGCCCGGCTGCAAGCGGCCCTTATATTCAATCTCATCGGGCGCGAACGGCAGCACACCGGTTTCCGACGCCATTACGAGCAGCCCGTCCCGGGTAATCAGGTAGCGAGCGGGACGAAGTCCGTTGCGATCTAGCGTGGCTCCAATCACGCGGCCATCGGTGAAGGCTACGGCTGCGGGACCGTCCCAGGGCTCCATCAGCGAGGCGTGGTATTCGTAGAACGCGCGCTTCTCGGGAGACATGGTGGTGTCGGCGTCCCACGCCTCAGGAATCAGCATCGCCATCACATGGGGGAGTGATCGCCCGGCGAGCGTCAGCATCTCCACCGCATTGTCGAGCGCGGCCGAATCGCTGACGTGCGGCTGGATCACCGGAAACAGTTTACTCATGTCTTCAAACTGAGGAGAAGACATCATGGACTGGCGCGCATTCATCCAGTTCACATTGCCCCGTACCGTGTTGATTTCGCCGTTGTGGCACAGGTAGCGGAAGGGATGAGCCAGCTGCCAGGTGGGAAAGGTGTTGGTAGAAAAGCGCTGGTGCACCATGCAGAGCGCGCTTTTCGTCTCGGGATCGAGCAGCTCGTTATAAAACTCGCCAATCTGGTGAGCCAGCAGCAGCCCCTTATAAATGATGGTTCGCGAGGAGAACGAAGGGATGTAGAAAAATCCCTTATCGCGAACATCAGCTGCGGCCGCGACGTGGGCCTCGGCGCGTTTGCGCACGGTAAAAAGCTTCCGCTCGAACTCTTCGGAAGGCATGGCAGCTGGGCGGCCTACAAAAAACTGCTCTATGTAAGGCTGCGACGCTCTCGCCACGCGACCGATGGCGTCTACTTCAACCGGCGTGTCGCGCCACCCGAGCACACTGAGCCCCTCGTCGCGTGAGATCCTTTCGATCAGCCCCTCGCAAAAAAGACGCTGCTGAAGCTCTACCGGGAGGAAACACATTGCGATCCCGTACTCGCCAGGGCCGGGTAGCGTAAAGCCGAAACTCGGGGTTTCACGCGCGAAGAAGGCATGCGGAATCTGGATCAGAACCCCGGCGCCATCGCCGGTCTCGGCATCGCAGCCGCAGGCTCCCCGATGCGCAAGATTCTCCAGGATCTCGAGTCCCTTCAGCACGATCCCGTGCGAAGCCTCGCCTTTGACGTTTACGACAAACCCCAGCCCACAAGCATCGTGTTCGTTGGAGGGGTCGTATAAACCTTGAGCAGGGGGCAGTTGGTTGACCTTGCGGGCCGGATACACTTCTCGCTCCTCTGTTGACATGGAGAGATGAGTCACAAGTATAGCGGACCGTCAACTATCAGTCAAATTGAAACTAATTGTCTACAGTATCGGTTTTTCTTATGATACGGTGGAGTGGTGACCCTTGCGAATCTACGTCTGATCCGCGACATTTCGCAATTACGCAGTGTAACCAAGGCAGCCCAGGCTAATGAACTCAGCCAATCGGCGACCAGCCAGGCGCTCACCGATCTGGAGCGGGAACTTGGTATCACGCTGTTTGACAGGTCTACGCGGCCTCTCACCACGACACCGGCGGGCAAGGCTTACCTCAATTTTTGCCGGGACGTGTTGCACAGACAGGAGGAATTGCAGTCCGAGCTAGACCTCTTGCGCAAGAAGTCGAACGGCATTGCGCGGATTGCGGCCATCTACTCAGTCGGCCTTTCTGAAATGTCGCAGATCGAAAAGAGTTATCGGGCGCGCTTCCCGGAAGCGGAACTCGAGGTCTCTTATCTGCGTCCGGAGCGTGTCTGGGAAGCAGTGGAGCGGGGCGAAGCGGACCTTGGACTGATGAGTTATGCCGAGTCTTCTCGCGAGATCATTGCCCTGCCCTGGCGAAAAGAAGAGATGGTGGTAGCGGTCGCTCCCCAACATGCTTTTGCCCGGCGCAAAACAGTCAAAGCCATGCAGCTCGAAGGCGAGCAATTCATCGGCTTCGATGACAATTTACCCATTCAAAGCCACATTCAGCGCTATCTCCGGGAGCACAAGGTCAACGTCGAGATCGCGCTTCACTTCGATAATCTGCAAATGATCAAGGAAGCGGTTGCGCACGGCGCGGGAATCAGCATCATGCCGAAACGCGTTATGCGGGATGACGTGAAGGCAGGAAGACTCTCCGGCTTGCGGCTCGAACCGGCCGATTTGTTCCGGCCCCTCTACATCATCCATCGCCGCCGGAAGGCCTTTAACAGCGTAACGAGTGGCCTGCTCGGCATACTGCGCGAAGACGAACGTCCAAACGCCGCTTGAATCAACGATATACTCGCTCTTTGCCTGAACATCTTCTCCCTTCCTTCACCGCCCCGCCGTTGGCAGGCATGAAATAGCCGCCATGGCCGAGTTATACATCGGACAGCGGCAAAGGCGCGGCAGTCTGCTGTTCATCGTCATCGCGCTGGTTGTCATTCTCCTGTGCTCGCGCTATCTTGCCGGGACGCTGATCGCTTACGCATGGTGGCGGGAGATGCATCAGCTCGATACCTGGGTCAACTTGCTCATTTATGGTACAGGGCCTGTCGCCATCGCCGCGCTGCTCTTTTTTATCGCATTCTTCGCCGCTTTCAAAGCAGGTTTCCGCAGGCAAAGAACTGATACGCCACTGTTCGGATTTCTCCACCGCCGTCTTCTTACCCGCATCGCTTTACTCGTCTTTGCGCTATTCGCAATTTTCGTCGCCAACGCGACCGTCGAAAGCTGGACAGTGGTGCGTTACTTCGGTGGCCTCCGGCTGCCGCCCTCCGCAGGTGAATACATAGACCCGATCTTTGGGCGTCCCCTCCATTTTTATTTCTTCAGCCTGCCTTTTTACAACCTGCTGCTGCAAATCGTTCTCGTGGGCGCAGTGATCACATTGCTGATTTATTGGGCTGCCGCCAACGTGGAGAACCTGAGCCAAAGCATACCGAGATTTCCCCCGGCCGGCGGCGCTTTCCAGTTCGACTCTTTTTCTCTGCGCGAATCTTTCAATACCGGTTTTATTCGCGTGATTATCGCCGTTTTTCTGCTGGCGCTCGCAGTAAAGATCTACTTCGACCGGTACACTCTGCTGCTCGATGATCATGGCCAATACCTGGTTGGGGTCGATTGGGTGGCGGATCATCTGATCATTCCGCTGCAGTGGATGCTGATTCTGGGTGCCATCGCTGCTACGGGACTCGTGCTGGCCCGACGCGGGCGGCTCGCGTTGCTGCTGCTGGTGCTGCTCCCCGTGCGATTCGTCCTTCCGGCGCTTGTGGCTGGCCTGTACGTGAGGCCCAATGAGCTAGCTCTCGAACGGCCCTATATTCAGCACCACATCGACGCGACCCGCTCAGCTTACGGATTGAACAGCCGGACTAAAGAAACTTCCTTCGAAGCAGCGCCGGAGACACCCATCGATTTCGCTAAGCACGAAGCCGTCCTCGACAACGTCAGGTTGTGGGATTGGCGGGCTTTCCACGACACGATCTCGCAAATTCAGCCTTTGCGTCCTTATGTCTACATGGATACCGATGTCGACCGATACACCATCGATGGACGCCTGAGGCAGGTGCTGGTCGCGCCCCGCGAGCTCGATATCCGGCAGTTAGGTTCAGCCAGCGCGCGCTGGATCAATACCCATTTGATGTACACCCACGGTTATGGGATCGTGATGGCCGAGGCGAATCGGATCACTGCCGACGGCTTGCCCGTTCTGTTCATCAAGGATGCCCCGCCGGTGGTGACGTCGAGCAGCCTGAAGTTTACACAGCCAGAGATCTACTACAGCGAGGTCGCGCACGAGCCCGTCTATGTAGATACCTCCCAGCAGGAATTCAATTATCCGTCGGGATCGGAGAGCAAATACACAAACTACGCTGGTACAGGCGGATTCTCGATTGCTTCTCCGTTCATGCGTCTCGCGGCAGCTGTTTATTATGGCGACTTCAACGTAATCCTCACTTCTTATCTCACCGGCAATAGCCGCATGATGATTCACCGGTCGATTTTGAACCGCCTGCACCGGCTCGCTGGATTCCTCACCTGGGACTCCGATCCCTATCTCGTTCTGACCGATGCCGGCCGGCTGGTTTGGATCATCGATGGCTACATGTCCTCTGACGCGCATCCCTATTCGCGCGCCTTGACTATCGGTGGCGACGAGGGCACAGATGTCAACTATCTGCGCAACTCGATCAAGGCGACCATCGACGCCTATACCGGCGAGACGAATCTCTATGTGTTCGACCCGAACGACGTTTTGATCCAAGCCTACGGCCGGCTCTTTCCCACGCTTTTCAAACCGGTATCGGCCATGCCTGCGGATCTGCGCCGGCACGCCCGCTATCCCGAAACTCTCTTCAGCGCCCAAGCGGAAATTTATCGCACCTTTCACATGCGGGATCCGGAAGCTTTCTACAACCGCGCGGATCTCTGGGACCTTGCCAAGACCGGCGGCCACCAGCAGGGTGAAGGCGCTTCGGCAGTCTCGCCAACTTACGTTGTCGCCGCGCTACCGGGCACCGACGCTCCGGAATTCATGCTCATAACCACCTTCACGCCGGCCAATAAAGACAACCTGATCGGGGTGATGTACGCTCGCTGCGACGCCGAACACCTTGGCGAGTTGCAATTCGAGCAGCTCTCGAAGCAGAACATTATTTACGGGCCAATGCAGATCGATGCGCGGATCAATCAGGATCAGAACATCTCGAAGGATTTGACTCTGTGGAACCAGCAGGGGTCACAAGTGCTGCGCGGGCAGACCTTGGTACTGCCGATCGACAAGAGCTTCCTCTACGTCGAACCGATATACATTCAGGCATCGCAGACGAGCATGCCGCAGTTGAAAAAGGTCGCCCTTGCAATGGGCAACCGGCTCGCCTACTCTGATACGTACGAACAGGCTCTCGGGCTACTGATCCAGCAGGTAGGGGGCACTGGGCCGAGTATTCAGCCAAGCAATTCACAGGCGACAGAACCACCTCAAACCACCGCTGCGACCGGGTCGGCTCCACAAATATCCAGTCAGGCAATCGCGACCTTGCAGCAGATCAAAGATCACCTGCAGCGCTACCGTGAGCTGAGCGCGCAAGGCAAATGGTCAGATGCGGGTAAAGAGCTGGATGCCATTCAGCAACTCGTGCAGAAATAGCAGGGGCCTATTCGCTCGCCCGGCTTCTGAAGCGCGAATAAAGATACGAAGCCGCCAGCAGCAAAATGCCGAGCGCCACAAATGCGGAGATGCGATAAAAACGGCTCAGTTGCCAAACGTCCCAGAGATAGAGCTTAGAGATCACCGATCCCAACAGCACAAGGCCGAGCGAGCGGTTGACTAGCGAACTCCGCGCCATGCCGGAAATTAGCGCAAGCAGCCCGTAGATCGCCAACAGGACGGATTCGAGCGAGCTGATAAGGCTATACCGGTCAGGCGCGCTATTTCCCGAGCCCCAAAGCGCCACAACACGGAGCGAGGCTATCAACATGCAGCCGTGGCCTGTGAGATAGGCAAAGTTCTTGAGACGCGGATCGTGTTTTGCCTGGCGGGAACCAGCGAAGTGAGCAGCCGCCAGCAGCAGCGCAAACAATACAAACCAGCCCGGATGATGCGGGTTAAGCAGAACTCCCGCGGAGAGCACGGTTAAGGCGGCAAGTCCAGGGATGAGAATGGGCCAGCTCTGCTGGATCGCAATCGCGAGCGCTGTCACACCAAGTAGCAGTAGATAAAGAAAGTCGAACCACCAGGCGGTAGCAGCATTATGCAGGAGCATCGGCGTGAGCAGGCCGCCCGTGAAGCCGAGCGCGGCGATCGCTTCGCTGTTGTAGCGCACCGAGAGGAGCACCGCCATCCCTGAGACCAGTACCAGCAACGTCCAGCCCGCGACCGGAATGATTAGCTCGTAATAAGCAAAGGCGGCGTAAAGCGAGACGTACATCGTTGCCAGCCCGCAACCGGCGACGCCTTGCGTAAAGACGTTTCGATCGGGACCTTGCACCAGCCCTCCACGGTCACGTCTGCGCAGCCACTCGGCTGCGGCAAGCATCAGGAGGCCGGCGATTACGCCGATCGCGATGCGGCCTTCCGCGGCAACCCATTTGCTATCGACTGCGTACTTGAAAAAGAAGATAATGCCGATCGCAAGTGTAATCGCTCCTGCCCGATTGGCAAGGGTGAGACCGAAGCGCGCTTCGAGCTGAGGCCTTTGCGGCAACTCCGGGCGCGAACGTATATCTAACGATGAGCCAGGCTGCTCGATGACGGATAACCTGTATTCGAGCTGCGCGACGCGCGTTCTTAGAGCCGCAAGCGCCTGCTGTAACTCGACGATTTGTTCGTCAGGCGAGAATGGCTTCGAGAGGCTCGCTCGCGGCAACTTCGTTTCTTCCATAGCGCCGCGCTACATACTTATCCAGTATCTCGCGAAATTCGGCGACAATGCCGTCGCCGCGCAGCGTAGTGGAAAGTTTGCCGTCCACGTAGACAGGAGCGACGGGAGTTTCAAAAGTCCCGGGCAGCGAGATGCCTATGTTCGCGTGCTTCGATTCCCCCGGGCCATTCACCACACAGCCCATTACTGCTACCTTCATCTCTTCCACGCCCGTGTAATTTTCACGCCAGACCGGCATTTGCTCCCGCAAATAAGTTTGGATCTGGTCGGCCATGTCCTGGAAGAACGTGCTCGTCGTGCGTCCACAACCTGGGCAGGCCGCTACTTGCGGAGTAAAGCTTCGCAGATTCAGAGCCTGCAAGATCTGCTGACTGACCACCACTTCGTCCGTCCGGTCGCCATTCGGCAGGGGCGTGAGAGAAGCGCGGATGGTGTCGCCGATTCCCTGCTGCAGCAGCACCGAAAGCCCTGCCGTGGTCGCGACAATTCCCTTCGATCCCAAGCCCGCTTCCGTCAACCCGAGATGGAGCGGATAATCGCAGCGCCCGGCCATCATCTGGTACACCGCGACCAGATCCTGCACATTGCTCACCTTCGCGCTGAGAATGATGCGGTCGTGCGCCAGGCCGTACCGCTCGGCGTTTTCGGCGCTGCAAATAGCGCTCTCGACAATGGCGCGCCGGGTCACTTCCATAGCATCGAGCGGCTCAGGCAAGCGCGAGTTTTCATCCATCATCTTGGTCAGCAGGACCGAATCGAGCGAGCCCCAGTTGACGCCGATGCGTACCGGCCGGTCGTACTCAATCGCGGCCTCGATCATAATTCGAAAATTATCGTCCTGCTTGCGGCCGATATTCACGTTCCCCGGATTGATGCGGTACTTGGCAAGCGCTCGCGCGCACTCGGGGTATTTTCGAAGCAGAATATGCCCGTTGTAGTGAAAGTCGCCGATGATCGGAACGTCCACGCCGAAGTTGCGCAACGTGTCGACGATCACCGGAACAGCCTGCGCGGCTTCGTCGGTATTTACCGTGACACGGACCAGCTCAGATCCCGCGCGCGCCAACTGCATTATCTGATTCACCGTACCGGCTGTATCGGCGGTGTCGGTGTTCGTCATGGATTGCACCACGATCGGATGCGATCCTCCCACCTCTATCCCCCCGATACGGACAGCAACCGATTTACGGCGCGGCGAAGCAGCCATCTAATAGACCTCCAGCGCGACTTCCACGAAATCCCAGTGTATCAACGGTAAGTGCCTGTAAGTGGCTCAGAGTCGTTAGGTTACCATCGAAGCGGCGCTCGGAAACGAGGTGGGTGTGCCACTAAAAGACCAGGCTGTTGACCGCCGGTTCACGACTATCAGCGGAGTTCCGGTCGACCCGTTATATGGGCCGGAGAGTCTTCGGAATTTCAGCGTCGCCCGCGATTTAGGCGCTCCGGGCGAGTTTCCCTACACTCGCGGCATTCATCGCGACATGTACCGCAACAAGCTCTGGACCATGCGCCAGTTCTCAGGCTTCGCCACTCCCGAACAAACCAATCAGCGCTATCGCTATCTGCTAGATCAAGGGCAAACCGGGCTCTCGGTAGCCTTCGATCTGCCCACGTTAATGGGCTACGATGCCGATGACGCGATGAGCGAAGGCGAGGTGGGCAAATGCGGCGTCTCCATCTGCTCTCTCGAAGATATGGAGACGCTGTTCTCCGGAATCCCGTTAAACGACGTCACGGTCTCGATGACCATCAACTCGCCGGCTTCGGTGATCTGGGCGATGTATCTGGCCGCCGCCGAAAAGCAAGGCGCCGATTGGCAGCGCGTCTCCGGCACGCTCCAGAACGACATTCTGAAAGAGTACATAGCCCAGAAAGAATACATTTTTCCGCCACGCCCCTCCATGCGGCTGGTCACTGATTCGATCGAGTTCTCCACGCGCTATACGCCCCGTTTCAACCCGGTCTCCGTGAGCGGGTATCACATCCGCGAAGCCGGATCGACGGCTGTGCAGGAACTCGCGTTTACCTTGCGCGATGGCATCGAATATGTGGATTGGGCCTTGCAGCGGGGCCTTGTTGTTGACGATTTCGCTCCGCGCCTCAGCTTCTTCTTCAATTCGCATAACGATTTCTTCGAAGAGATTGCGAAGTTTCGCGCCGCTCGCAAAATCTGGGCCCACGTCATGCGTGAGCGCTATGGCGCACTCAGCGAACGAAGCCTCAAGCTACGCTTCCATGCCCAAACGGCTGGCTGCTCGCTCACCTGGCAGCAGCCACACAACAACTTGATGCGAACGGCCTGGCAGGCAATGGCGGCCGTTTTGGGTGGCGCGCAATCACTGCACACAAACTCGCTCGATGAGGCGTATGCTTTGCCGAGCGAGCAGGCAGTTACTCTTGCGCTCCGCACGCAGCAAATCCTCGCCTACGAAACCGGTGTCGCGAATACGCCGGATCCGCTTGGTGGCTCCTATTTCGTCGAAAAACTCACCTTACAGGCGGAATCGGAAGCGAACGATTACATCCGGAGGATTGATGAGATGGGCGGCATGATCCCGGCCATCGAAGCTGGTTTTCCGCAGCGCGAAATTTCGGCGGCCAGTTACCGTTATCAGCGTGAGATCGAATCGGGCGAGCGGGTCATCGTCGGGGCAAACCGTTTCCAATCGGAAGACCAGCCCATCGATTTACTGCAGATCGACCCACATGCGCAAGAACACCAAGAAATGAAGCTCGCTGCATTGCGCTCGCGACGCGACAACGCTCTTGTCCGCAAAACTCTCGATGCGCTCAGTCATGTGGCTGAAAGTAACGTGAATACCATGCCTTACATCCTGGATGCAATCCGCGCTTACGCAACCCTAGGCGAGGTCTGCAGCGCTCTAAAGAAAGTATTTGGGACCTATACTGAAACCAGTCACCTGTAAATTTCAGTCTGATTGAATGGAGGCCCGGTAGCTCCGGGTAAGGAGAAAACAATGAAGACGCAATCGAACAACGGTGTTATGGGCGCTATTTTGATCGGCATGGGTGTAGGTCTAACGGCCGCCGGCTTGGTTCTGATCGTTCCAGCTTGCATGAATTGGTCGGCCGGATTAATTGAACAAGCAGTCCAGAAGGGGCGCGAAGGAGTCGGAAGTGCGGCCGCTTCTTTGGGCGACATTGCCGGGCACGCCCAATCTCGCTTCGGAGAAGCGGCCAAAACGGCTAAGTCGGGCGCCGCCAAAGCAGCCGGCGCTGTCGAAACCGCCGCCCGTCACGTCCGCGAATACACGTCGTAAAGACCACGGAGAAATATGCCGAGTTCTGAAACCGATCCGAAGCCAGCGCAGAAACCGGCTGAAAAACCGGCGGGAGACACAAAGGAAGAGGGGGAAAACGTCGATCGCGACGGACGCGAGCACCAGCCGGATCAGCATAACGACTATAAGTAAACGGCAGCACCTGCCAAAATGTGAACCATGGCCACTAACCGTCTTGAGATCCTAAAACAGATGCTCGCGCAGGATCCGAACAATTCGTTCGCGCGCTATGGCCTCGCTATGGAACTGGCTAAAGACGGTCAGTTAAAGCAGGCGGTGAGCGAATTCGAAACGCTGCTGGCGAAAGACCAAAGCTATGTCGCCGCCTACTATCACGGCGGTCAAACTCTGGAGAAACTCGGGAGGGTAGACGAAGCCCGAGTCGTCTATGAGCAAGGGATCGAGGCGTCTACCCGAAAAGGCGATCTGCACACGCGCTCGGAGATTGAGGCGGCACTTAGCTTGTTGCCCATCTAAGCCGGAGCTATGGACGTCGAGTCCTGGAACCACCGCTACCTCGCGCGCGAGCGAGAAGCCGAAGATCTCGAACTTGCGCCTACTCCGCTCCTGGTTGAAATCGGAGCGAAACTCCCGCCCGGCAGGGCGCTTGACCTCGCCTGTGGCGCTGGACGCAACGCGCTCTGGTTATCCCGAATTGGATGGACCGTAACCGCCGTCGATGGTGCTCCTGCGGCCATCGCAATTTTGAGCGACCGAGCCCGTATGGAAGGCTTGGCGCTGGACGTCCACGTAGCGGATCTCAAAAGCAGTGAGTTCCGGATCCCACCCCAACGTTTCGACCTTATTACGATCTGCTATTACTTGCAGCGCGATCTTTTTGCTCCCGCCGGGAACGGCGTGAAGCCGGGCGGTATCCTGTTCGCTATCGTTCACACCACCCAGGGAAACGAAGAGCCGACCGAGAGCCGCCTCCGCCCTGGCGAACTTAAGCAATACTTTCACGGTTGGGAAATCCTGCACGAGTACGAAGGCAAACCGGCTGATCCAGCCCATCGGAGGTCCGTGGCCGAGATTGTGGCCAGACGACCTGCAGCACAGATCTTAACTTAGCTTCGCGACTAGCAGAGTCATGTCGTCGTGCTGAGGAGCGCTTCCTGTAAATTCATCGGCCGCGGCAAAGATGGCGCGCAGAATTTCCTCCTCATTCGCCGCATGCGCTTTTTCTGCTGCCGAAACCATTCGCTCATCGCCCCACTCCTCGTCCTCTGCGGTCATCGCTTCGCTGATGCCGTCCGTGTACGTTAGCAATAGATCGCCGGTTTCGAGAGTCAACGATTGTTCTTCGCAAAAGGCTCGAGGCAGCAAGCCGATCACCGGACCGCCTACGTCGAGCAACTGTTGTCCGAACGCTCCGTTTACACTTCGCAACAGAATCGGCGGATTATGGCCGGCGTTCACGTAACTTAATCCGCGATTCTCTGGATCATAAATAGCAAAGAAAAAAGTCGCATAGCGATTATCGCCGAAGCCTCGTACACTAGCTGATTCATGTTCTGCATGAGGGTGGCCAGGTGCATCGGCCCTACGAGCGTCATGGTCCGGAGGCAGGCACGCAAGCTTGCCATCACTGGCTCGAGGGCATCGAAGCCCAGAGCGTATTGCAATTGGAACGAGTTGCTGCACCGGAGCCAAACGGAAATCTGCGGCACATGCAGCACCTCGGAGATGCGGCGCGAGACGGTCTCGAGCAGCAGTTCTTTGTCGGGTAATCGGCGCGTGTGTTCCGACTGGTCACTCAGTACGACTTCCGCGTTGTATGCCGAACGAGCCTTCTAGATTAGTCAGTATGATTAAAACCAGCCAAGGGTTCGGATCTCTCGGGCGAGCGGCCACTACCCAAAAGCCGACTAGCAGGCTGAGCAGCGTCACACCCAAAATTGGAGTCAGATACGCAATATACCCGCCGAGGCTGAAATTCTGGCTTGGCCAAGGCCTTAAGTGGATGGCAGCGCTCTTTAGTTCTCCGTTCGATCGACGGACCCCCAGGTGGGCAACGTCGCCCGGTTTCGCATGCCTTAAGAAATTTGTAAGTTGAAAATCGCCGCTGAACGGGCGTCCGTTCAGCGTTTCAAGCACATCTCCCTGAGTCCCGCTTCCCTTGCCGCGCTGTCGAGATCGTGAAGAGTTAGGTCATCGTGGAGAGAAAAGGGAAAGTCTCCATGTCTATCGCCGTGAAACCATTTCTCATTCAGCGCAGCCACGCCGGCGAGGTAGTAACCCATGCTGACGAGCATCCAGGGAAAGAGCAGCGCATACAGGACACGTGGAGCGCGCCGCGTCATTTCAGTGTTTGTAAACTACCCCGCCTTTCATTACAAACGCAATCTTCTCGACTGCGCTGATATCTTGCACGGGATCGCCGGGAACGGCCACGATGTCCGCCAAGTAACCTGGCTTGAGTGCGCCGATCTGCCCTTCCCATCCGAGCACTTTCGCGCCGTTGAGCAAGTCCGCTTGCAAGACTGCGAGTGGCTTCATCCCGTACTTCACCATCAGCACGAATTCGCGCGCCTGCGTGCCGTGCGGAAATGGACCGACATCCGAACCTACAGCCATCGGTATGCCTGCCGCGAGTTGCTTACGAAATTCCTGGGCGTGAAAATCCAGCATCTCGTGCTCGCGCTTAGCCGCCGGTGACGCGGCATGCTCGGCGAAATACTCCGAAATCGTAAAAGTAGGAACAGCGGGAATCCGCTTCTCGCGCATGATCCGCATCGTCTCTTCGCTCAAATAGTCGGCGTGATCGATCGTGACAACACCCGCTTGTGCCGCGTACAGTGTTCCCGGCTCGCCCGTCGCATGAACCGCAACACGCTTGCCGACGCGCGCTGCTTCATGCACTGCCGCGCTCAGTTCTGCCTCTGTGTATTGGTACGGAGTCGAGAACCTGCCATCTTCAAGCGAATCAGGCCCCGTTTCGTACATTTTGATGAAATCCGCGCCCACTTTGAATTGCTCGCGTATGACTTTGATGATCTGGTCGACATTGTTGGCGTAGGTGGCGTTGGAGAGCACGTGCTGCTCGGGGTTGAAATGATTCGCGTCTTCATGTCCGCCGAGAATGTCAATTGCGTTCCCGCTTACGCGCAGGCGGGGACCGGGCAGTGCACCTTTATCGATCGCGTTGCGAACCGCGCTGTCGGCCGCGCCTGCGCCTTCGGTACCCATGTCGCGCTCTGCCGTAAACCCAGCCATCAAGTCATCGCGAGCGGCGAGCACGGCGGTGATCGTTCGCTGTGGAACCGATTCTTCTACCGTCTGCAGATCCTCAGCCCCCGGGTGCAGAAACAGGTGAACATGCGCGTCGATCAGCCCCGGCATGAGCGTTTTGTCGCCGAGATCGATAGTCATAGCACCACTGGGATGCGTCACGCTCTGGCCCGCTTCCACGATCCGTTCTCCCTCGACCAGCACCTCGCCCGGTGAGAGTATCCGCCCTGACTCAATATCGAGAAGCCTCGCCGCATGCAACACAATTGCGGCTGGCGCAGCAGTTTGAGCGAATATGCTTGTTCCAAAAATAAGGAGGGCGATGATTCTCATGGCACGGCTGAAACAAGTTTTGCTACTCCGGGCGCAATTGGAATCAGAATGTCACCCACGCGCTTGTAGCTGTACTGGCTCACCACTTGCGCAGAACGATCCTTCCACCCCGGAGGTGGCTTCGTCCCTTCATCTAAATAGGTAACCGATTCCAGACCCGTTCGGCATAAAGCTTCGACTGCCACTGAAATGGGCAAATTCTCGGTCAGCAGCGAATTCTGCTCAAACATCGGCCGGACATCGACCGCCGCTTCCGCCCATTTCGAAAGCCGGTCGCGAAAGGCTTGGCTATTGCGTCGAGCTTTCGGAACCGCCAGGTAGCCATCCACTGCTTCACGGAACTCGCGTGCCGCATTGCTCTCGGGCGGGATCGCATCCACCAGCCGGTTCAGCGGGGAGGAGTCGGTATACGTTTCGGCACTCCTTGCATAGCCCTTCACCGGCTCGAGTATTGAGGAAAACGTGTCAAGCGATTGGTACGGCATCGCTCCCGCCAGACGTTGACGCATCAGCTCCAGATTTGACCGTTGTGTCAGGCCGAGCCATTCCAGCCAGCGATTCGTTACGTAAAGGCGGCTGTACATCGATGTAACATCGGTGATCGATTCCGGAGACCAGAACCGCTCGGCAATTGCCGCCAGACGCGGCCACAGTTTGGCGTCTAGATTCTCCGGCGTAACCAGTTCTTCCCAGATTGCGGCTTCCCCTCCCAGGATGAGCTTGCTCTGCTGTGGCGAAAGATCCGCTGGTGTACCGGGCTTGGGCTTGCCCGAATCTTCCGGCTGCGTCTCTCCGCCGTGCCCTGGCGCGTGCGCAGGCACTTTCATCGGATCAATTGAATAGTGATACGAGGCCGGATACATTAGGTCGAGATAATATCCGGCGGACAGAATGCCCTGAAAACCTCCACGTGCGGCTTCCCAGAGCGAAGCCTGACCGCGCCATGATTGAACTACGATGGTTTTCGGCAGATCGGGCTGCAGAATCTCGTCCCAGCCCTCCATGTGCTTCTTGTATTTCGTTACGATCTTCAGGAGCCGCTGATTGAAGTACGTCTGAAGTGCCTTGGCATCCGCCAGCTTGTGCTTTTGCATGAAGGCGAGTATGCGGGCATTGTCGTTCCACTCTTTGGGATTGACCTCGTCCCCGCCGATATGGAAATACTCGTCGGGGAACAGTTTGGCCATCTCGCCCACGAATCCATCGAGAAAGCGATAGGTGGACTCTTTGGTTGGATCGATCAAGTCGGTCGAGCTATCGAAGTGGCGAGTGATTTCAAACTGGCCGGATCGGCTACCCAACTGTGGATACCCCACCAGCCAGCTTGTGGCGTGACCCGGAATGTCGAACTCGGGCACGATTCGCACTCCACGATCGCGCGCATACGCGACCAGCTCGCGCACTTCGGTTTGTGTGTAGAAGAGACGGTCCGAGCCGTACTGCTGCAACCGCGGATAGCGCTTGCTCTCAACGCGAAATCCTTCGTCATCGGAGAGGTGCATGTGAAGCACGTTGAGCTTGACAGCCGAGAGGCCGTCGATGGTTCGCCGGACCTCAGCGACAGGGATGAAATGGCGTGCGACATCTAGCGACAATCCACGCCAGGGGAAGCGGGGCTCGTCTCGAATAGTCACTGACAGAAGAGAAAAACCAGGCGCTCCCACACCGTCCGCGATTTGGTTCTGCTGAACCAATTGCAGGAAAGTGTTAATTCCGCGAAGCGCTCCGAGCGGTTGATCGGCGGAGATTCTGATTTGATTGCTCGTTACCTCGAGCGAATATCGCTCATCATCGCCAAGCCGCTGCGGCGCGCGATGATCGCGCTGCTCGACGATGATGTTCAGGGTGGCGCTTCCGCCCGAGGGAACAAGATGCGGCAGGATCGGCATCCCGGTTTGTCGGCTCAGTCGATCGAAGAGGCGATCTACTGCCACTGTCACGCGGCTGTCTTTTGCCCCATCGCCGGACAACGCAACGCTGAACGAAGCGTCGATTGCGAGAGAGCCACCAGTGCGCGACACGCTCGCCGGCCACGGCATCAGTTCCAGGCCCGGCGGCTCTTGCGCGAAAAGAATCAGTGGAAAGAGAAGTAAAGCGATGGTGCGTTTGGCCAAGCTAAACAGCTTACTGCATCGCGGCACCGCCCGTTCGCGCAGACGTCAGATGCTCTTGCCTTGCGAGGCTGCAGTCAAACCGATAACCAACGCGGCGACTGCGGTGACGCCGATCACCCAGAGCATCGTGTGCTGATCGGAGGGAAGGGGCTTGTGTGCGGGAGCGCTGTTCTGCTGGAACGAAATTCTGGTTCCCCCTACTACGCGGGTCAGCATGGCGCCCCCATCCGTGACGTTGAGGCTGCCTCCAAGCGAGGCGATTTCGACGGTCCCCTTGGTCAGACGAACAACGGCTTGCGTACTCGAATCCGACGACTCAATGTGCAGCGCTCTTACGTTGACCGGATAGCCGTTAAAGTGGCTGACGCGGACGGCGCCGTCGTCGAGCACCAGATGGTCGTGGAAGATAGTGCTGGCGGAACGGGCAGAAAGGCGAAGATCGACGCCATTCTGAAGGCTCACTTCGCTCGCAAAGCCAGCGGTTTCAAACTGCGTGCCTTCGGGAACGAAACTCGGGGTGGCGGCGAAGCAGGATGTGCAAACGACGAATGCCGAGAGGAGAGCAGAATTTCTCATGGATGAACCGACCTCCGGGTAACCCAGGCTCGTAACAAATAGTAGAGCACGATCTAGCGGTAACCCGCAGCCTGGAGTTCGAATAGCTCGGAGTACTTCCCGCCGAGGGCGACCAGTTGCCGGTGTGAGCCCTGCTCGACGATACGGCCGTGTTCGAGCACCAGAATGCGGTCAGCCATTCGTACGGTCGAGAAGCGGTGGGAGATGAGGACGGCCATCTTGCCGGCGGTGAGATCGACGAAACGCTGGTAGACCTGAAACTCGGCCCGGGCGTCCAGACTGGCCGTGGGCTCGTCGAGGATCAGGATCTGGGCGTCTCGCATATAGGCGCGGGCAAGTGCGATCTTCTGCCACTGCCCGGTCGAGAGATCGACCCCGCCCTCGAAGCGCCGCCCCAGCATCTGGCGGTAGGAGTTGGGCAGCCCGTTCACCACATCAGCCGCCAGGCTTTTTTCTGCCGAACGAACTACCCGACCCTCATTTTCGATTTCAGCAATACGCCCAAACCCAATGTTTTCCGCGGCTAAGGCGTCATATCGCATGTAATCCTGGAAGATCACTCCGATTTCATTGCGCAAGTCTTCGACCTTGTATTCCCGGAGGTCGACTCCATCGAGTAGAATTTGGCCACCCGTTGGGTCATACAGCCGGGCCAGGAGTTTAACCAGCGTCGTTTTGCCAGCCCCATTCTCGCCGACGAGTGCAATCTTTTCATTTGGATAGAATCTGAAACTGACGTTTTCTAGAACCTTAAGAGGTGAGCCTGGGTAGGCAAATGAAACGTTTGAAAATTCGAACCCATCCCGGATCGGGCGCGGCGCGGCGATGGCTTCGGGGAGAGATTGGATGCTTGGGTTCGTTTCGAAAAATTCGAACAGGTCCTTGATGAATAGCGCTTGTTCGGAAATCCCGACCAGACCCGAGACCATGCTTTCCATGATGCCGCGGGCCCGGGAGAATGCTCCAACGATCAGGGTAAGATCACCTACGGTCAGTGCGCCGGCCAGCGCCCGCAGAATGATTAGAGCGTAGGCCGTGTAGTAGGCAGCGCTTGGAATCAGGTTCAGCAAGGTTCCGTGCCATGCCCGGTGAACCGCCAGATGCTTGTTGTCGGCGTAAAAACGTTCAAAGAGCGCTCGGGAGCGGCCGATAAGGTAGTTTCCCAAGCCAAAGATTTTTACTTCTTTGGCGCTCTCGTTGCTCGCCCCGAGATAACGCAAGTAATCCAACTCACGGCGTTCGGGCGTGTAACGGTAGAGCATGGAGTAATTCAGCATGGCGAATCGGGTCTCGCCGAGGAAGACCGGCACGGTCGCCGCGGCAAGCAGAAGCAGTAGCCAGGGATAAAAGAACAAGACAGCGGAAAGCAGCGAAATCAAGGTCAAAAGCTGCTGAGCCATTCCCGCCAAACCGGCGAGCATACCGAGCCGGGCGGTCGTTTGGCGACGGGCGCGTTCCATCTTGTCGTAAAACACCGGGTCTTCGAACGACACCAGATCTAGCGAGGCCGCGTGCTGCATGAGCTTGATACTCACGTGATTGGTGAAGCGGTCCCCAAGCAGGCTGTCCACCAGCGAGACGAAGCGGCCCAAAGTATCGGCACCGACGGCCAGCAAGAGCTCCAAAACCAGCAGCCTCCAGATGTCGTTTCGGTGGTACGGCTGGTGACGGATGGCCCTCACGACCAGGTCGACAATCAGCTTTGAAACCCAAAGCGTCGCGAGGGGGAATAAGGCCGAGACGCAACGCAGGAGTAAGGTCGCGACAGTCAGCGAACGGCTGGTCTCCCAGACCATTCTGAGGAGGGGCGGAACGTTACGGAGTGCTTCGAAGCGTTCGCGCCAGGATTGGGGCGTTTCGGCGGGTTTGGGAGGTCGTGGCCTCATGAGGCCCACTTAAAGTGCGCTAAGTAGAAGAAAATGCTCATCCGAAACGAATGAGCATTGTTCTTCCTTTTGCTATGCCCCTGGAAGAGCCAGGGGTTACGTTTGATGGGAGAATCAGATCCGATGGCATCGCAACCATCAAAACCTGTTTGTGATTGGAGTTTAGGGCGAGCGGGGGGTGAAGTCAAGGGCATTTTTCCGCGATCTGCAAGTGGTCTGTAAGTTCCAGTGTACAAACCGTTTACAGGTGAAGATGTTTTCGGGGAATTCGACGAGAAGATGAAATTAGCGGTGGAAAAGAGGCCCTAAGGGCAAGCTAAGTACTGCATTTTGTGTGATTTTCGCACTTACTTCGGCTTCTGGTCAAGGACTTCGGAATGGAATGTTGCGGAGAACGAGTGAGACTGTATATCATCAATCGATATATGGCGGCTATATTGATCCACCTGGACGAGGCAACGCTCAAAGCACTTAACCAAGTAGCACCGGCTGCGAAAAGGCAACGGGCAGAATTCATTCGGCGTGCTATCAAGAAGGCAATCAGGGATCAGGAGTACGCGCGAATTCGAGAAGGGTACCTCCAAAAGCCAGATCTATTGGCCGATGCGGACGATTGGTCCACAGCCGAGGAGTTCGCCTGAGTGAAACAATACGAGATTTGGTGGGCGAACCTGCCGAAGCCTGCGGGAAGGCGGCCGGTGCTCCTTTTGAACCGCGATGATGCTTACTCATACCTCAACAAATTCATTGTCGCCGAGATCACGACGACGATTCGCAATATCCCGGTGGAGGTTGCGCTCAGCAAGCGCGATGGATTGTCAAAGGCTTGCGTTGTGAACTGCGACAATCTGCGAACCGTTGCGAAGCCCTGGTTGATCGAGCGCATTGCAACTTTGGCCCGGAACCGGGGGGACGAAGTGAAACGCGCTGTTGGTTATGCGCTCGGATGGGATGAGTTGATCGACTCGATGGAGAAAAGCGAAACGGAACAGCCTCATTAATCCCTTGTCAGACGCAGAGTCCAATATTGATTAAAATGCTTATCGAGGCCAGGTGTCTTTGACGAGGCACTAGACTAAGCACGTGAGCCAGTCGATAGCACGTCTGCTGATAATTCTTCTGGAGCTGCTGATTTGGGTGATTCCTATTTCTATCTTAGTAGTCGGTTGGCACTGGTTAGCGGAGATGCTGCGCGAAGTGCGAGCTATCCGGAAACAGCTGGACGCGATCGCGGCGGGGATCGAGATAAATGCAAGCGGAAAGGAACAGCCTCGCTAGTCGCCGGTGAGATGCAGCGTCGTCATTGCCTCGTCTGCGTCGAGGGTTCCGTAGCGCCGGCGATATAAGCGCATGCCGGCGTAGATTAGGCCGGCAAACAGGCAGAGCGCGGTGAGCACAATGCTGAGATAAATGATGTTCCACAACAGCTGATACATGGGCTTGATCGGGCTGGGTGGCGGAGTGTCGTTCCAGGTAACTTTGGCTTCATACTGGATGCGGCTTAAGAGCGTGTCACTTTCTTCAGGCGTCGCGGGCGGCAGCGCGGCGGCAACTAAGACTCCGGAGCGCTTGACATGCACGCCGGAGAGCCGCTTCAGATCCGCCGCATGCAGACGAGCCATTTCGGGCGTAGCGTAATAAAAGATCGCGAGGCGTACCGGCTTCTCATTTTTGCCCACGTGGTAATCGGCCACTTGAGCTTCAGCTCCTGTTTCAAAGCCAGCCTTGAAGGACGTGAGTTCAGGCGCGAAAGCGTTCAGTGAAGCAGGCCCCAGCACGTAGCGGGCAGAATTGGGAACCAGGCCTTGCTGCGGCAGAAATGTCAGGATGGCGGGCAAGGAGCTATCGCGTTTATTCGGCAGTACCTTCATAGTCCCGGCTACATCCGATTTGCCAGGCAGTCCCCGCTCAAAGAGGAACACGTAATTGAAGTCAGAGAGGACAGTGCGGTCCCCCTGCTGATTGCAAAAGGGAGCGAGACTGCAGGAGTGCCCCTGGGGCGAGCGAAGCCATTCCCAGGCAGCGAGCGCGCCGGTCGGATCTTTCATTTGATAACTCGTCAGGCTCATCTTGCCCAACGGAGCGGTTTCGGAGTGAACCAGACCGTACTCGCGCCAGAGAGCCTGATCGTCAGCAAAGAGCGCTGACGAAAAGAGGAGTACAGCGCCCAGTGTTACGCCGCTGCGCCATGACATTTCTTATACTTCTTTCCGCTGCCACATGGGCAGAGATCGTTGCGGCCGACCTTGGGCCCCTTATTGTTTGACGCCGGTTCGGACTTGCCAGTTCCATTACTGCCGGTCAAGTGCAAGTCGGCCAGCTCGCGGTCCTTTTTGCGATGAATGTTGCGGGTTAGATCGACGACCGATTTCTGTGCTTCGCGTCTTTGGGCTTCGAGCTTTTCAGCGTCCAGCCGTTCCGTCTCAAGATGCCGCGCCTTCGCTGACGCAGGCGAGTCATCCGCATCCGCAGTTTCAGCGCCTTCAAAGATATCTTCATCCTCTTCGGGCTCGGGATAGGGCAACGCAGGCGATCCCATGCCCGTTTCGATCCGCATGAAATACAGAAACTTGATGGTCTCGTCTTCAATGCGATCCATCATGTCCTGGAACATGGTGAAGGATTCCTTCTTGTACTCGATGAGCGGATCTTTCTGGCCATATCCGCGGAGACCGATGCCTTCTTTGAGGTGGTCCATCGAGAGCAGGTGGTCTTTCCATTGGTTATCGACCACGTTCAGCATGATTATGCGCTCCGCCTGGCGCATGTTTTCGGGCCCAACCATGCGCTCCTTCGCATCGTAGCGTTCGGCCAGATCATCGTTGATTTTGGTTTCGATTTCAGCGCGGCTCAATCCGGCAAGTTCTTCCAGATTGAGCTTCGCTCCGAACTGATTGAGGATGGAGGTCTGCAAACCGAGCAGATCGTACTGGTCGTAGCGCACGCCTTCCGGACAGAACTGGTCGACGAAACTGCCGGTTATGCCCTGCACGATCTCCATCATGCGTTCTTTTTGATTCTTGCCTTCGAGCAACTGGCGCCGCATGCTATAAACCGCCTGCCGCTGCTTGTTCATCACGTCGTCATATTCAAGGACGTGTTTACGGGAAGCAAAGTGCTGGGCTTCGACGGCTTGCTGGGCAGCTGCGATGCGGCGCGTGATCAGTTTCGACTCGATCGGGACATCTTCCTCCATGCCGAGGCGCAGCATCAAATTCTGCATGCGCTCGCCGCCGAAAATACGCAGCAGATCGTCCTGCAGGGAAAGATAGAAACGCGAACTGCCGGGATCGCCCTGGCGTCCGGCGCGTCCTCGCAACTGATTATCAATGCGGCGGGATTCGTGCCGTTCCGTGCCGAGAATATGCAGGCCGCCTAGCGCGATGACTTCCTTGCGTTCCGTCTCGAGCTCTTTTGTGACCTGATCTTTTATCGCCTGCAGTTCAGCAGGGGGCAGCATGTCAGGGGATTTGCCAGCTTTTCTCAGACTATCTTCGAGCAGCACGTCAGGGTTGCCGCCCAACAAAATGTCGGTGCCGCGTCCAGCCATGTTGGTGGAGACAGTGACTGCTCCTTTGCGCCCGGCCTGGGCCACGATATGGGCTTCGCGCTCATGATTTTTCGCGTTCAGCACTTCATGCTTGACGCCCATCTTCTTAAGGATGCCGGACAGCCTCTCGGATTTTTCGACGGAGATCGTACCGACGAGAACCGGCTGCCCCTTCTCGTTCGCCTCCTTTATTCCTTTGGCCGCGTTGCGGAACTTTTCTTCCTCCGTGCGGTAGACAACGTCCGGACTCTCCAGGCGAATCAGCGGGCGGTTGGTGGGAATCTGGGTGACTTCGAGATTGTAGATCTTGCTGAACTCCGCGGCTTCGGTGTCGGCTGTGCCGGTCATGCCCGACAGCTTCTTATACATGCGGAAGAAGTTCTGGAAGGTGATGCTGGCGAGAGTCTGGGTTTCCCTTTCGATTTTGACGCCTTCATGAGCCTCTACGGCCTGATGAAGACCGTCGCTCCAGCGGCGGCCGGGCATAAGGCGTCCGGTGAACTCGTCGACGATGATCACCTGGCCTTCCTGTACCACGTAATCGCGATCGCGCTGGTAAAGGATGTGCGCGCGCAACGACTGTTGCACGTGATGATTCATCTCAATGTTGGCAGCATCATAAAGATTGCCGGTGTCGAGCAACTTTTCGATTTTCAGCACTCCCTGTTCGGTCAGGGCGACGGTGCGATGCTTTTCGTCAACGGTGAAATCTCCGGTGGTATAAGACTGGCCGGGCTCTTTGCCTTCGATGACCTCGCCGCGCTCGAGAGCGGGAATGATGCGGTTTACCTTGTAATACTTGTCAGTCGATTCTTCACTCGGGCCGGCAATGATGAGCGGCGTACGAGCCTCATCAATAAGGATGGAATCGACTTCGTCGACGATGCCGAAGTTGAACTCGCGCTGGACGTAGTCTTCCAGGCGAAACTTCATATTGTCGCGCAGATAGTCGAATCCGAACTCGTTATTGGTGCCGTAAGTGATATCGGAGTTGTAAGCGGCGCGGCGCTCGCCGTCGTCAAGATCGTGCACGATGGTTCCGACGGTCAGGCCGAGGTAGCGGTGAATGCGGCCCATCCAATCGGAATCGCGATGGGCCAGGTAGTCGTTCACGGTGACGATGTGAACGCCTTTGCCTTCGAGCGCGTTCAGGTAACTCGGGAGGGTGGCGACGAGCGTTTTGCCTTCGCCGGTCTTCATTTCGGCGATGCGGCCGCGGTGGAGCGTGACGCCGCCAATCAACTGGACATCGAAGTGGCGCATGTTCAGCACGCGCCGGGCGGCTTCCCGACAAACGGCGAACGCTTCTATAAGGATGTCGTCGAGAGAGGCACCGTTGGCTAAGCGCTGCTTGAAATCGGCCGTTTTCGCGGCAAGTTCTGCGTCGGACAGCTGCTGCAGGGCGGGCTCGAGATTGTTGATCGCGGCAACAAGCGGACGAATGCGCTTGATTTCGCGGTCATGTTTGGTGCCAAATACCTTGGCGAGCGTACTGTCGAGCATGGTTCGAGGGGGTAATACCAGTGTAACTGGAGGAGAGGCGTTGGGGCTGGAGCGGCGTTTGGCAAGTAGAGCCGCTCTAATATCGGTCGGCCGCCCGAATCGTCCCCATAGGAAGTGTGAGGATTCTGCACAAATCGTCCTCTGAAGTGAACCCCTGGGGTGAGACAGGAAGTTAAGGGGGTAATGCCGTTGGCTGAAAAATCATTGCACGGCGGGGTTATGGTTGTCCATTCTGTGAGCACCTGAGCGGAGGATAGGGCAACGCGGGGACGCGACCCGAGCGCCGACTCAGGAGCCGGAATGGCTGGGGCGGCGCAAGCCGCCCTGAAATAGAGCGATTCTGGCGCAACGGCGGTAAATCCCGGGGTTTCAGGGGCGGAGCCACTGAACAAAGAAGCCGGGTTCCTCATTTTGCACCGTTCTCGAAGTCCGCAGGCGGCCGGTATCCCAGAGCCGAATGCAGCCGCCGCTGGTTATAAACGCGCTCCAGGAATTGAGCAATGCTGGAGCGGGCTTCGTCAAAATGGCGATATTCGTTGCGATAGACCTCCTCGTGTTTGAGTGTTTTCATGAACGACTCGCCAGCAGCGTTGTCGTAAGGATTGCCTTTCCGGCTCATGCTGATGATCGCCTGATGTTGCTTCAGCAGATCCGTATACGCTTGCGAAGCATACTGTACGCCGCGATCGGAGTGATGCACCAGACCAGGCGGCGGTTGCCGCTTTGCCAGCGCCATGCGTAACGCCAGCACGGCCAGTTCCGCTTCTAACATCCTTCCCAGCGCCCATCCGATCACCCGGCGCGAGAACGCATCCAGCACCACCGAAAGATACACGAACTCCTCGCGCAGCCGTATGTAAGTGATGTCTGCAACCCATCACTGATTGATTGCAGTTGGCTGCATTGCGCGCGCCAGATTCGGATACACCGGGAACGGATGGCGCGAGTCAGTGGTAGTCACGAATGAGCGCCGTCGCACACACAGCAGGTTGTCTTCGCGCATCAGACGCAACACGCGTTTGTGATTCACGGCGAAGTTGCGCCGCTGCAACTCGGCAGTGATCCGCCGGTAACCATAGGCGGGCGACTCCAAGGCAATCTTCTGCATTTCATCGCGCAGTTCCATCTGCACAGGAATGCCTTGACGCGGTAAGCGCCAGCGGTAAAAGCCACCCCGGTTCAGACCCGTCATGGCGCACAGCGCGGTCACGGCTTTGCCCGCCGCCGCCGTTTGGCGGATTTCTTCGAACAAGCATCCGCGCCACTGACGACGACCGGCGGGTGATAATCCTTGAAATGCCGCAAGGCCTTTTTTAAAAAATCGTTCTCCATGGTGAGTTGACCGATCTTGCGTTCCAACTCACCAATCCGCCTGGCATCGTCGAGCGCCGGCAGGTCCGCCCCGCGCCGGCCGAGTCCGGGCAAAGCCAGTTCTCCTTTGGCGCGCCACTCGCCACGCCAGCGCTCCAGCAACTTTGGAGCTAGCTGATATTTGCGCGCGATCTCACTTGTCGTCGATCCGGCATCCAATGCACGCATCGCCGCGATTTTCAGCTCGCGGCTCTAAACAGCTCGGGACAAATCCATTCCTCTCTCCGTTCAATGTATTTGTTCCCTTAACTCGCTCTCTCATTTTTGGGGTTCACTCCAGCATTTGGGCAAATAGGAGCTTGTTGAAAAAAACCGCGCAATTCCACCAAGCGCAGGCGAAAACGCCTACTCCACAACAAGAATCAACTGTTTCCAAACCTTATACATGGAGCGGACGTCTTGCTCGGCCAGGGCTTTTCAACAAGCTCCTAGAGGCGATTGAGTCTCAGCCGTTCGAGCAAATGTCCTAATGGGGAGTGTAAGGATTCTGCCTCGATCAGAACCTTGCGTTACGAATGACTCGTTGGCGGAGCTTGAAACTGGACCCAAGCATCATAAACAGGGAGGCAATATGATTCCTGGTTCAACGTTCGAGCGGCCATCTGGCGGGCAGTCACAGGCTCATCCCGGTGTTTACCCGCTTTCGGCATTCACGCACACGCAGAAATTTCAGCCGCTCCCGACACCCTTGGGAGTGCCGCCCTATCATTTCGATCTGGAGACAGCAGTTCCAGGGATAGGAGCGACGGCGAGTCAACTAGGAAAGCTGGTCCTTCACGTAGTCGGGGACACGGGAGGCGTGAAGCAACCCTGACCATCAGGCCGCGGTTTCGGCTGCCATGGTGAAGCGACCTCGCCCTGCCTGCGGATCAGTTGCCCAGGTTCTTTTATCACTTAGGTGACGTGGTTTACTTCAATGGCCAAATCAGCGAGTATTATGCGCAGTTCTATGAACCGTATGCACGCTACGCGCCCCCGATCATTTCGATTCCCGGAAATCACGACGGCGATCCGATCAACAGCTCCCAAACATCGCTCGACGGCTGGGTGGCGTATTTCATGCAGGGCACGCCGCACATCGACCCCAATTCACATGACGCGCCAAGGGTCACGATGTCGCTGCCGAATGTCTACTTCACGTTGAATTGCCCGTTCTTAACAATCGTGGGCATGTACACGAACGTTCCGGAAGGCGGGTCGATCGATTCGGTGCAGCAACAGTGGTTGACAAACGAGTTTGCGACGGCGCCAGCGGACAAGGCGCTAATCGTTGCGCTGCACCACCCTATTTATTCCTTTGACAATTTTCACAGTGGGAGCGCCCGGATGGCGGACGCCGTTCAGCAAGCGATCAACGATTCGCGACGCGTGCCCAATATGGTGCTGACCGCTCATGTGCACAATTACCAGCGCATCGAGCATCCGATTTCCGCCAGCGGTAAAACGCCGTTTCATGGTGGCCGGCTTGGGAGGTTATTACAACCTGCATCAGCTGAACGCTTCCCCAGGTACAACGGATCCTGCAACCGGTGCGACGTTGATAGCCGCCGACGATCAGCACTGGGGCTACTTGACGTTGACGGTGGATGCGCAGAACATTTCCGGTAAGGTTACGCTCTTGGCGAATCCGCAAGATTCGGGAACGCCGCAAACAGATTCGTTCTCTTATCCGGCAGCCGCGCAATACCTCGCGCCAGGAGCAGTGGCAACCTTTAGGTCATTCGAGTGGGACCTGGAAAGTCTCCGAGCGCGGGACCGATACTCAGCTTGCGGCTTTTCCAGATGCTTTCGGGATTAACGGCCTAAGAGGAGAGAGAATGTAAATAGTCCATGCCAAGAGTCTCAAACGTCTTTGCTGCGGTGGTACTATCGGCGGCACTCTTGCGAGCTGAGCCGAGCAGGATTCCACATGGCACGGTCGAGCTGGTTCCGGCGGTGAGTTCGATCAGCCCTGGCGCCGCGTTTCAGGTAGGCCTACTTTTCCGGCTTGAACCGGGGTGGCATATTTACTGGAAGAATCCGGGCGACTCGGGGCAGCCGCCCCACCTCAAATGGGAATTGCCGGCGGGATTGACGGCAGGCGAAATTGAATGGCCGTCACCCAAACGCTTACCGGTGGGACCGCTACTCGACTACGGCTACGAAGGTGCAGTGCTGCTGCCGATCACGATCGAGGCGTCGCCCGAAGTACCGGCGAAATCAACTCAGAGCTTGAACGCGAATCTGCGAGTGCTGGTGTGCCGAGAGACATGCATGCCCGGGAAAGCAGCACTCACTTTGACTTTGCCTGTCCGCAAAGGAGTGCCGCCGGCCGTGGTGGAGAACGCAAGTTTATTCGCACAGGCAAACGCTTCTAAACCAAAAGCGCTCCCGTCCGATTGGAAGATTTCAGCGCAGGAGACTACGCCCGCGATTCTTCTTTCCATCACGGGCGCGCCGCAAGAAGCGAAGGTCAGCTTTATTCCGGCGCATCCAAATCAGATCGAGAATGCCGCGCCGCAGGCAGTTTCACGCGATTCACGGAGTTTAGATCTGACACTGAAAAGGCCGGCCAATGCGTCCGGGAATCCATCTTCGCTCGAGGGTTTGCTGCTGACCGAGGGAGCCGGAGAACCCGCTGCCTACACGATTTCCGCTCAGCTTTCTCGTGCGCCCGATGTGCTGTCTGGGGGGACGACGCCCGTTCCCTCGCCTTCGCAAAGTCTGATCACGATCCTGCTGCTGGCCTTCGGCGGAGGATTGATTCTCAATCTGATGCCATGTGTGTTTCCGGTGCTATCGATCAAAGTTCTCAGTTTGCTTGATAGCTCGCAGGGCGAGCGAAAGGTAATCCAGTTGAGCGCGATGATCTATACGCTCGGAGTGCTGGCGTCGTTCTGGGCGCTGGTTGCGGTCCTGCTTGGCTTGCGCGCAGCGGGCCGGAACCTGGGATGGGGTTTTCAGCTGCAGGCGCCTGGGTTCGTGGCATTTCTGGTCTGCCTGCTGTTCATACTCGGGCTCAGCTTGATCGGAGCTTTCGAGATGGGCGCTTCGCTGATGAATCTCGGCGGCGGACTCACGCAGCGAGGGAAGTATTCAGGCTCGTTCTTCACCGGCGTGCTGGCGACGGTAGTTGCGACTCCCTGCACTGCTCCGCTGATGGGAGTCGCTGTCGGTTTTGCCTTGAGCCAATCGCCCCTTGTCTGCACGCTGGTCTTCACGGTGATGGCGCTCGGCCTCGCGTCGCCATTTCTACTCATGTCACTATTCCCGCAATTGAGCCGAATGCTGCCGAAGCCCGGGGCATGGATGGAAACCCTCAAACAGGTCATGGCATTTCCGATCTTCGCAACGGTTGTCTGGCTGCTCTGGGTGTTGGGACAGCAAGTGGGAATCGATCAGCTAGCCAAACTGCTGCTCACGTTGCTTGCCTTGTCCGTCGCCGGATGGGTGGCGGGCAGGTGGCCGCAAAGCCGGCCTGCTAGAACAATCGCCGTGCTGTTGGGGATTGCGGTGACCCTTTATGTCTCGGTCACATTGACCCCGTTGCGAGCGGGTGCTTTACGGGCGGATGCAGCGGACGGAACGAGCGGCGGGTTGAAGTGGGAAGCCTTTTCGCCGGAGAAGCTGGCGAGCTACCGCGCTTCGGGTAAACCTGTGTTGATCGATTTCACGGCAGCCTGGTGCCTGACCTGCCAGGTGAATGACCGGGTGGTGTTCCATTCGCCCGAAGTGGAGCAGCGGTTGAATCGATCCGATATCGCGCTGCTGCGTGCGGACTGGACGTCTTACGATCCGATTATCACGAACTGGCTGGCGAAATTTGGCCGCAGCGGTATACCCTTCTATTTGATCTACGCGCCCAAACAGACCGATCCGGTAGTTCTTCCGGACGGCATACTGACGCCCTCGATGTTTCTTCAGAATCTCGACAACGTGCGGCTCTAGGAAGAAAGGGAGTGCGCAACAGGTATCCCTTCACCAATTCTTCAGATTGCGAGTCTAGAGTCAGTAATAATTCACTCACCATCACACGCTTATGAAAATTGATCGCAGACTGACATCAGTGTTCATGCTCGCCGCAGTATCATCGGGCTTATCTTTCGCACAGAGTTATAAGAAGACGGGGGCAATTGCGATTGGGGGAACCGGCGGCTGGGATTACCTAACCGCGGATAGTGAGAATCATCGCCTATATGTGTCCCACGCTGGCGAAGTAGTTGTCATAGATCTGGAAACCGAAAAGCCGGTCGGTAAGATTTCCGGTATGAGCCGTATTCACGGCATCGCCATTGCGAATGATCTCAACACGGGCTTCATCAGCGATGGCGCAACTAACGACGTGGTCTTCTTCGATTTGAAGACGCTGGAAGTCAAAAAGAAAGTCAAAGCCGGCACGAACCCTGACGGAATCGTCTATGATCCGGCCTCAAAGCGAGTCTTCGCGTTCAACGGGCGCAGCCAGAATGCGACGGCGATAAACGGGGAGAGCGGAAACGTGGATGGCACGATCGCGCTGGGCGGCAAACCTGAATTTCCGGTGACTGACGGCAAGGGCAACGTCTTCGACAATATTGAGGACAAAAGTGAGATCGTGGAGATCGATTCGAAAAATCTGCAAGTGAAGGCTCACTGGTCCGTGGCTCCGTGCGAATCGCCTTCCGGGTTGGCTATCGATAGCAAGAACCGCCGGCTCTTTGCTGTTTGCGATAACAAGATGATGGCCGTCGTCGATGCCGATTCGGGGAAAGTTCTGGCGACTCCTACTGTTGGTGATGGCCCGGACGCCGCGGGCTTCGATCCTGGCACGAAGCTGGCGTTTTCGTCGAACGGAGACGGCACACTTACGGTTGTCAGCGAAAAAGACAAGAATGATTTTTCAGTAGTTGAGACCGTGCCGACTGCGAAGGGTGCGCGTACCATGGCTCTGGATACGAAAACTCACAAGATCTATTTGTCCAGCGCCGAGTATGGTCCCGCGCCAGCCGCCACGGCGCAAAATGCGCGACCGCGTCCTGCCATTCTGCCGGACTCATTCAAGATTTTGATCGTCAGCCGGTAGCAGCGGGCTGACTTGGTTCGATTTCCAAGCCGGCGCGTGCTCGTGAAAGAGCGCCGGTAAGTAGCGATTTGCCGAAGCATTCAGGCAGTGTGCGAGACTTATTTGCACACCCTCTTTAGCTTGTCAGCGCACTTGCGCGCGCGCAATTCATGGGCGAATCGCTATGCAGCTAACCACCCAAAATCCGTCTGTGCCTGGGCTCTGGAAATCGATCCGGGAAGCCCTGCGTGGCAGCCATCAGGACTACACGACCGGCAGTCTCAATAGATCGATTCTGCTGCTTGCAATCCCGATGGTGCTGGAAATGGTGCTCGAGTCGCTCTTCGCCGTCGTTGACGTTTTTTGGGTAAGCCGACTGGGAGCCGACGCAATCGCGACCGTCGGACTAACGGAATCGGTGCTCACTCTGGTGTTCGCCGTGGGCATGGGGCTGGGTATGTCGACGACCGCGATGGTCGCGAGGAGGATCGGCGAGAAGGATCGCGAAGGAGCCGGTGTGGCCGCCGTGCAGGCCGTGTTCCTGGGCATCATGGCGTCCGTTCTAGTCGGCTTGCCCTGCTTGCTGCTGGCTCCTAAGTTGCTTCTCATCATGGGCGCCACTCCGTCCATCGTGGCTTCCGGCGTAAACTACACGCGCATCGCGCTTGGCGGCTCGGGCGTCGTGCTGCTGCTCTTCCTAAACAACGCGATTTTCCGCGGAGCTGGCGACGCGGCAATTGCCATGCGCCTGCTCTGGGTATCGAACATCCTCAACCTCATCTTCGATCCCTGCCTCATCTTCGGACTCGGGCCGTTTCCGCGGCTCGGTGTAACCGGCGCGGCGCTTGCAACCTTCAGTGGACGAGGGATCGGCGTTCTTTACCAGTTCTACCGGTTGGCCAAAGGAACCGAAAGGCTGCGCATCCTAGCGCGCCATGTTCGAATACAGGGTGATGTTCTCTGGCGATTATTTCGAGTTTCCATAACCGGCATCGTGCAATTCCTTATCGGACAGGCCAGTTGGATCGGCCTTGTCAGAATCGTGGGGCTGTTCGGCGCTCCGGCCTTAGCCGGCTACACGATCGGCATTCGCATCGTCATCTTCGCGATCCTGCCCTCGTGGGGGCTCAGCAACGCGGCCGCTACTTTGGTGGGCCAGAATTTGGGAGCAGGGCGCCCCGATCGAGCTAAGAGCGCCGTTTGGCGCACGGGTTTCTGGAATATGGTTTTTCTCGGCTCGGTCGGCGTTATCTTCATCGTCTTCACGCCCCAGATTATCGGGCTCTTCACTCGTGACCCATCGGTATTCCGTTATGCAGTCTCTTGCCTGCGAATATTTAGCTATGGCAACATGGCCTACGCCTACGGTATGGTGCTGCTGCAGGCGTTCAACGGCGCGGGTGACACATTGACCCCGACTTATGTCAATCTTTTCGGTTTCTGGATACTCGAACTCCCGCTCGCCTGGTGGCTGGCCATGCACACGAGCTTGGGTGTCAACGGAGTTTTCTTCTCGGTTGTAGTCGCCCAAACCGCAATTGTGCTGATCAGCGTCGTGCTGTTTCGTCAAGGGCGCTGGGCGCGTCAACGCATTTAGCTCCCGAAAAGCTTCGGGCTGGCCGATAGGGAAGCCGCGAAATTTCTGAATCTCTGCCCAGGATTTCATCCACGAGCAGGCGCGCGGTGGCGAGCGAAGTTGAAATGCCAAGCCCCTCATGTCCGGTTGCCAGATAGACGTGTTCGTACGCGGGACAACAGCCGATTAACGGCAACTTGTCCGGAGTAGCAGCACGAAAGCCGGTCCAGGTCCGAATGGCGAGGACATTAGCAAGCGCGGGCATATATTCCATCGCGCGATTAAGCATGCGGCGGAGGATCTGCTGGTCGACGGCAGGATCTTCCACTCCGTACTGACGTGACGAGCCGATCAGAATCTGACCCGTGGTTCTTGGCTGCGCATTAAAGGCAACAGAGTCCGCTGTGGTCAGGTGCGCACTTTTCAAATAGCCGAGTTCGATGAGCTGATGATGGATAAATCCTGGATACCGATCGGTGATCACTAAGTGGCCTTTGCGAGGCTGGACCTGAATTTCCGGTATAAGTTTCTGAACGGCTGTGCCAGTTGCGACGATAATCAGGCCAGCGCTGATGACTTCTCCCCCGTTCATCACAACGGCTGAGCCGGACACCCGCATAACCGTTTTCCCAAGCAGCAGTTGTCCACCGGAGGCTATCACCTTTTCCGCAAAATAGCGCGCGGCGCAAGGCGGATAGCAAACGCTATCGGAGCCGATCAGCAGGGCGCCTGCAAGCCCCGGGCGCAGGTTCGGCTCGGCCTCAAGCAGTTGTTTCGAATCGAGTATCTCGACCTGCACTCCACGATTAGAGTAGAAGTTATATTTGCGTTCGACTTCGGCAAACTCTTCTCCTTCGGCAGCGATCCACAAAGACCCGCAGGGAAGATATTCCGCATCCGAGGGCAATTCATCTGCTGATTCGCGCCACAAGCGCTGCGAGAAGTTGGTCAGAGCAAATTGCGGTTCGGAGTCATCCATCACAGCCAGGTGACCCATGCCAGCCGCAGTTGCTCCGCCGCCGACACAATCGTTTACCTCGCAGATCGCCACCCGCAAACCAGCCAGGACGAGTTCACGCGCACAGGCCGTTCCAACGATGCCCGCGCCCACGACAAGAGCATCAAAGACTCGCGAACTCACGATTCAGGCTAGCGTATTCTATGGCTTGGCTGTCACCAGAAAAGTGCATGTAATCGACTCTCATACGGCAGGTGAGCCCACTCGTGTCGTTATCGATGGTGGACCTGAGCTTGGGAATGGCCCACTGACGGAGCGGCTGCGATCTTTCCGCGACAACTGGGATCACTTTCGTTCAGGCATCGCCAATGAGCCTCGCGGATCGGATGCTGTCGTCGGCGCTCTGCTGTGTGAACCGGTCGACCGGTCGTGCTCGGCGGGAGTTATCTTTTTCAACAACGTGGGCTATCTCGGGATGTGCGGCCACGGAACGATCGGGTTGACGGTGACACTCGCGTATCTCAAGCGGATCCGGCCGGGGCGGCACTGGATCGAGACTCCCGTGGGCACGGTAGAGGCCGTTTTGCATGAGAGCGGAGAAGTTACTTTGAGCAACGTGCCGAGTTACCGCTTAATGGCAGACGTTAGTATCAAAGTTGAGGGATTCGGTGTCGTAACCGGCGATGTGGCCTGGGGTGGAAACTGGTTTTTCCTGACTTGCAATTGCCCCTTCGCGTTGGCCCCGGCAAACATCGAGTTACTCACCGGCTACACTTCGCAGATTCGCGACGCTCTGTGGCGGAATGGCATTACAGGCGCAGGCGGCGACGAGATTGATCACATCGAACTCTTCGGCGCACCTACGTTGCTCGGAGCTAACAGCAAAAACTTTGTGCTCTGCCCCGGTGGAAGTTATGATCGTTCACCTTGCGGCACCGGGACCAGCGCGAAACTTGCTTGTCTTTATGCGTCCGGAAAACTGCGAGAGGGCGAGATCTGGCGTCAGGAAAGCATCATCGGTAGCCTGTTCGAGGGCTCGATCAGTGTAATGGACGGGCGAGTGCGTCCGCATATTAAAGGGTCGGCCTTCGTTAACGCTGAAGCGTTCTTGATCTTCGACGACCGCGATCCTTTTGAATGGGGCATTCCGGAATGGCGCGGCGGGCCAGTTTGGAATCGGGTTAGCGGTCCGTAGAAAGTCAGAACGGCCGCTACTTATTTCTCAGCAGGTCTTGTCGTGCGATTGCGTAAGCGCTTTGGGGAGTCTTAGGCGATCGCCTGGGAATATCTCTCGACACAGTACACCACCGTTTACCTCGCGTTTTTGCGAGTGGTACAACCGCCACTCGAAGCGTATAAAAGAGTACTAGCTAGCGCCCTCGCCCCAGGCAGGAGGTTCTGTGTTCAATAAGGCTCTAAAGCGCAAGGCGCTTAGCTCTGCCTCCCTGTCGCTGCTTTTTTCCTCGATCTGTTACGCGCAGTTCAGTGGGAATATACAGGGCGTAGTTGAAGACCCCACTGGCGCGCTTGTCTCAAAAGCCAAAGTGGCGCTCCAAAACGTTGCCACGCAGGTTACGCAAGAGACGACGAGCAACGATCGCGGCGAGTACAAATTCGCGAGTCTGGCGCCTGGCGCTTACAAAGTAACCGCAACTGCGGCCGGGTTCGCACCGACGGAGATCAGTGCAGCCCTCGAAACCAGTCAGACTCTTAATCTGCCGCTCACGCTGGCGATGGCCGGAACCACTCAGGCGATCGAGGTGACCGGTCAAACGCCGATTGTGAATACGGCCGAAACGCGCAATCAGATGACGCTGGAGAGCCAGACCCTTTCGACCTTACCGCTGGCTGGGCGCAACATGATCTCCCTGGTTACGCTCGCTCCGGGCGTGGTTGGTGTCGGCACAGCCGCGGGCGGGAGTCCCGGATCGGCGGTGGACAATTATTCCACCGAAACCCAGGTAGACGCCAGCGCCAATGGCCAGGGCAGCGTCGGGAATATGTTCATCGTGGACGGGCTCGACATTACTAGCGCGATCCGGCCCGGCGTGCTGAACCTTACACCGAATCCGGATTCGATCCAGGAGACAAGTATCCAGAGCAACACCTTCACGGTGGACTATGGGCGTGCCAGTTCGATTCAAATGGTAATGACGACGAAGTCGGGATCTGACCAGTTCCATGGAAACGTAAGCGACTACTTCACGAACCAGTATCTTTGGGCGGGCACTGAATTTGTCCACAACTACTCGCCGTTTCACAGTAACAACATGTCCGCTAGCATCGGCGGCCCGATCATCCCGCATCATCAGTTCTTTTTCTTCTTTTCCATTGAGCCGCTCTGGTCTCTAAACTCGACCGGTAACAACCAGACGACCTTCGAAGATCCTGCGTTTACTAACTGGGCGCAGCAGAATTACCCGAACACATTCGGAACTCAGTTATTGACAACTTACAAGCCGAGTGGCGGTTCGGTAACCGGACTTGCCGGTACAGCTGCTCAGCTTTTTCCGTCAACCTGCGGGACGCCGGCGGCCGGCAATATTCCGTGTAATCTACCCGTGCTAGATAACGGCGTGTTCAATTCAACAAGTTATCGAAACGGTACACAATGGGATATTCGAATTGACAAATACTTCAAGAATGACCGAGTCTATGGAACGTACTACAAAACTGACTTGAGTTACGGCAATTCCACTATACGGCCGGCCTTTACGACAACCAATCAAACCTATCAGCATGCCTTTCAGGTAAATGAGACTCACACCTTCTCCCCGACAACATTGAATGAAGCTGTCTTTGGCACGAATTACGTTGAGGGAATTACGCCCAAAACGGGCTTGTTCTCAATACCGGTGGTAAACGTGACCGGCCTCGGCCAGGGCTTCGGGGCCGGCTTTGCGACTGGGGATTTCATTCAACACAACTATCACTGGCGCGATGTACTAACTCACATAGAGGGAGCGCATAGCATCAGGGCTGGTTACGAGGGTTGGTTTGGCGACGATGTCGAGAAATTTCAGGGCCCCTACTCGCAGCCGACTTTCACATTCAACAACTTGATTGACCTGGTACAAGATATTCCGTACACCGAAAGCGGGGTTTCTTTCAATCCGCTCACCGGGAAACAGACGCTTTGGGACTGGAACGCTGCGGGAAGCACCTGGGGCTTGTTTGCGCAGGATACGTGGCAAGCTACTAAGAAGTTGACGATTAATTACGGCATTCGCTGGGACGATTTCGGTAATGCCTACTCGCGGAGCCCCCAGACGGTTTTCGCAAATCTGTACATGGCGAATGCAGCTACCATGACGGAGCGAGTTGCAAATGGCGTTATGAAGCAGACCAAGAATGCTCTGGCGAATTCGATCACAAATGTCTGGAGCCCACGTGTTGGACTTGCCTGGGATCCAACCGGAAATGGGGAGTGGGTGGTCCGGGGCGGCGTCGGCGTGTATCACAATTGGCCGACGCTGGCAAATATCCAAGAAGAATACCGGGGGAACCCGCCAGGGCTGATTATTCCGACGTTTTACTCGACTCAGGGTGTAGCACCAGTGCTGAGCTTCGGGACAAGCAACACGACACCGCCTTTCGGATACACGTACCCGACGCTCCCGCCGGCTCAACTCGATGCACATGGCGGGTTGACCGGATTGAATTTCGCAGTGGGCGCTATCGACCCTAGTTTATCGGCGCCCATCGTTTACAACTGGGCGGGGTCGGTGGAGCGCAAGCTCACTAGAAATTACGCAGTAAGCCTCGGGTACTCGGGCTCGCGCGGTAACCGGCTGCTTTCAGGCGGCGGGCAACTTACAAATGTGAGTTACGGAGCAGACGTAAACGCGTACCAAGGTGATCTAATCCAGCACAACAGCCTAGTTCCGACACGGCTCAACTCCAGTTTCGGGCCGGTTTACTACACCGCTAACGATCGGGATTCACGGTACAACGCCTTTATCGCGAGCTTCAACGGCCGGTTTGGGGAGCGCGGCTTCGTCAACTTCTCGTATACCCGGTCGTCTTCGCGCGACGATACGCAGATTTATCCATCGGCATACAATCCGCAGCAGTGGTATGGGCCCTCTGTCTGGGATGCACCGAATCGTTTTTCGTTGACAGCGAACTACCAAATTCCAGGCCTAAAGCGGGGAAGCGGAATCGTAGGGCACCTGACGGGGGGCTGGTCAATCAGCGGGACAGCGATCGTGCAGAGCGGTTATCCATTCACCGTTTACACGAACGCTGCGTTCAATCCGCTCAAGAATACGGCTGGCCAGTTCATCGGTTTTGCGCCGGGGAGCGGTGATTTCAACGCTGACGGTGACAACTATGACTTTCCGAACGTGACAAGCTATCAGCAGTCAACTAGCCGGCAGGCGTTTCTCAATGGACTGTTCACGAAATCCAACTTTCCGTTTCCCGCCTTCGGAACGAGCGGGAATGAGAATTATGGACAGTTCCGCAACCCGATGTTCTTCGATGTAGATGCCGGTCTGCTTAAGGATACGGCAATCACAGAACGCGTGAAGCTGCAACTCCGCTTCGAATTTTTCAATCTGTTCAACCGGGCGAATCTCTACAACGTGGATGCAAATCTCTCAAGCGGAACCTTCGGCAAGGCGCTTTCACAATACAATCCGCGGTGGATTCAGCTTGGGGCGGCAGTGCAATTCTGATTCTCTCTTCCAAAATCTAAGTAAGCAAGTGAAACACAAGCAAGCCTTCGTAATAAAGGGAGCATGGCTGGGTCTACTCTCTCTTTTGGCCGGGATCGCCCTGGCCCAAGAAAATGCCGGGAGTTCAGTTGATATCAACCGGGATTACCCTATCAAGCCAGTGCCGTTCACTGCAGTACATGTGGACGATCAGTTTTGGGCGCCCCGCATCGAGACGAACCGGAAGGTGAGCATCCCAACCGCTTTCGAGCAGTGCGACCGGACCGGCCGCATACAGAACTTCGTCCGTGCTGCAGAAGCAATCCGGGGCGAGAACTTGACGGATAAACATGCGCCTGGCTATCCGTTTGATGACACCGATATCTACAAAGTCATTGAAGGCGCATCGTACACGCTCAGCGTTCATCCGGATCCTAAGCTCGAGGCCTACGTAGATAGATTGATCAAAAAGATCGCCGCTGCGCAGGAGCCTGACGGGTACATCTACACGACCCGCGAGATTGATCCGCAGCATCCGCATCCCTGGGCCGGGGCAAAACGCTGGGAGAACGAAGAGATACTAAGCCACGAGCTTTACAATCTGGGTCATTTGTACGAAGCCGCGGTGGCAAACTATCAGGCAACCGGAAAACGGGTTCTGCTCGATGTGGCAATTAAAAGCGCGAATCTGCTGGTTCGCACATTCGGCCCCAACAAACGGGCAATCTATCCGGGCCACCAGATCGTCGAGATGGGATTAGTTAAGCTCTACCGCGTGACTGGCGATGAGCAGTATCTCAGCCTGGCTAAGTTTATGCTCGACAGCCGCGGCCCTGGTGGACAGAAGTACAATCAGGCTGACCTGCGCGTGGTCGACCAAACCGAAGCGGAAGGGCATGCTGTTCGGGCTGGCTATATGTATTCGGGCATGGCAGACGTCGCGGCGCTCACTGGTGACACTGCTTATACAAAAGCGCTCGATGAGATCTGGAAAAATGTGGTCGGCAAGAAGCTGTATCTCACAGGCGGGATTGGCGCCGTCGGGGCGGGCGAAGCGTTCGGCGCGAACTACGAATTGCCGAACATGACCGCTTACAACGAGACTTGCGCGGCTGTAGCGAATGACTTCTGGAACCAGCGTCTCTTTCTGCTGCATGGCGATGCCAAGTACGTCGACGTTCTGGAGCGAACTCTCTACAACGGCCTGCTCTCCGGCGTATCGCTCGACGGCGAAACGTACTTTTATCCGAATCCTCTGGAATCAAATGGACAGCACCAACGGAGTCCCTGGTTCGGCGTTGCCTGCTGTCCAGGGAATATCACGCGCTTCATGCCCTCCATCCCGGGCTATGTTTACGCCCAGCGAGGCGACTCAATCTACGTCAACCTCTATATGAGTAATACGGCTCAAATCCAGCTGGCGAATGGCCATAAGGTAGACCTGATTCAAAAGACCCGCTATCCCTGGGATGGCCACATCAACATCACGGTTAGTTCTGAACAGAGTGGTAGGTTTACCATGAGGCTGCGCATTCCCGGATGGGCTCGCGGCGAGGTAGTACCGAGTGATCTTTACCGTTTCGAAGGAGCCGCGCCTGCCTCCGGAATCAAATTAAGCGTGAACGGAAAACGAGAGACTTTTGAGATGGACAAGGGTTACGCAACGATCGCGCGCGACTGGAAGAAGGGAGATTCGATTGAGTTGGAACTTCCCATGCCAGTTAGCCGGGTAACCGCTAACGAGCAGGTTGCCGCGGACCGGGGCCGCGTAGCGCTCGAGCGGGGGCCACTAGTGTACTGCGCGGAATGGCCAGACAGCCCAGACAAACACGTGCGCAATTTACTACTTGCCGATAGCGAGAAGCTCACCGCTCAATTCAAACCTGATTTGCTGAACGGAGTCGAAGTCATCAAAGGCGAGGCAGAAGCTTATCGATATGATGCGGACCACCGATTGCAGCACAGCGAAGAGTCATTCACCGCAATACCTTATTATGCGTGGGCAAACCGCGGTCGAGGGCAGATGGAAGTGTGGATCGCCGATACCGAGCCCGCCGTTCATCCGAGGCCGTTCCCGACAATCGCAATGACGAGCAAAGTCACCGCATCGGGAAGCTCGGTGACTGATAATGGCGTGAAAGATCCGGGCCGTGCGGCTGATGGCGAGGATCCCGCTTCTTCGAGCGACTCGAGTTCCTATTACGATTGGCTTCCGAAAAGAGGCAGTAACGAGTGGATCCAGTATGATTTCGTCAAGCCAACCCGGATTTCCAGCTCCGAGGTGTATTGGTTCGCAAGACCCGGGCGCAGTGAAATCAAGATCCCGGCGAGCTGGCGGTTGCTCTACAGAGACGGCATGGAATGGAAGCCGGTGGAGACACAGGACACTTATGGCACCGCGCTGGATCGCTTCAATCGCGTGACATTCAAGCCAATCGAGACGAAAGCAGTTCGTTTAGAGCTTACCCTACAGCCGGACTATTCGGCAGGCATCCAAGAGTGGCGAGTTAAATAACTCTGAACGGTGAGCCAGGGCGGCCCGCAGCTACTTCCCGTTTTTCGCTACAATCAGATCGTTTTCCACGGTGAACGAGCCAGGCACCTGCCTCGCCTGCATTTCAGCCATCGCTAAGTCACTCGAGGTGTCGACTACGCCCACGAGCCGAATGTTCCCGTTCTTGACAATGATGTGAATAGCGTGCCAGCCGATCGGCGGGTCGTTGGTTATGCCCATCGTTGCGCGGACGGGTGAATAGATCCGGCTGCCACCGCCCCGGTTGCTGGTGTAACGGCTCAACCAGGTATTGCGGTAAATCTTGGCGTAAGTCAGAGCTCGAATCCGATCGTCATTTGGGGAGACCGGGAGCACCTCGATTTCGTTAACGACCTGCCCGACACCTTCGATTTTCTTTGTGACGTTTTCAGCACTGGACTTCAGAGTGGGTCGGGATGCCTCGCCGCGCAAGATGACTGTGTTGTCCCCCTTTATTGCAAAGTTAATGTTATCGAAAACTCCATATTGGGGCAGCGTGACGATTTGCTTATAGACGTCCTGGGCAATTCGCTGCACCTGAGCTGAGGCTGGGGACGGTTGTTCGTCCTTCGCGGACTGATTACTTTCAGAATGGGCGTTAAGCGGAATCACACAAACGATCGCTGCTGCGAAGCCTAGCGCTATCTTGCCCGAAACGCTGTTCACGGAGTTCTTCATACCAGGATTTTATCTAGCAAGCTTATTCTAAGCAAACCATTGCAACCCAGGCGTTCGGTCACAATTAAAAAAATCTGCTCGGGTTCAACTGTTATCCAATGCTCGGAGCTCGCTTGGCTCGGTGTTCGTGCATAATCGGAAGACAACATATGAGGACATACTTCTCTTTTCTTCTTCTATTTACCTCGCTGTCTGGTCCAATATTAGCCGACCAGATCATGCTGAAAAACGGCGATGTGGTGAGTGGGCAAATTATCAAAAAAGACGCCTGTGTTGCCGCCGCGGGTGAGCCTGCCGTTCACGGTGATTGCCTCACAATTAAGAGCGAGTTCATGGGCGAAGTCACTGTGCCTTGGACGTCCGTTACCAGCGTCAAGTCGGATAATCCGCTTTACGTGAAGCTTCCCAATGGTAAGGAGGTGAATGGGAAGCTGAGTACTGAAGGCAAGGATGTTGAGGTTACCAGCCCGGCTGCGACGGAAACTGCTCCGATCGGACAGGTGGCGACCATCAGGAATGCGGCCGAACAGCAGAAGTATGAAAAGCTGCAATCGCCCAGCTGGCTCGACTTGTGGGCGGGCTATGTGGACTTGGGCTTCTCGCTCGCACGTGGCAACTCGCATACCGACACACTGACGACCACGTTCAATGCCACCCGTGCAACGAACAACGACAAAACGGTTTTATTCATGAACCAGGTTTATTCTACGGGCACTATCGGCGGGGTCACCGGGCCCACGGCAGATGCAATCCTGGGGGGAATTTCCTACGACCACAACATCAACGCACGCTGGTTCTGGCAGGTTTTCAACACCGATGGTTACGATACTTTTCAGAATCTGAATTACCGTTTTATTGGCGGTGGCGATTTGGGCTATCATGCCATAAAAACAGATAGGACAACGCTGGATTTGCTCGTGGGCGGCGATTATTCCCGGTCTTCATTTTTTTCACCCCCGGGTTCTTCGCCTTCGGGGAACACTATCAGGAACCTGGCCGAAATTAATGCAGGCGACAACTTCAGTCATAAGATACTGGCCACCACTTCCTTTACCCAGTCGCTTCTTTTCTACTATGCGCCTTCCGACGGTGAATACCGCCTGTTGTTCAACGCCGGGGCAGCAACCACGATTCACAAGTGGATAAGCTGGCAGGTGAGCGTAACCGACAACTATCTGAGCAAGCCGGTTTTTGGCCGCAAGGGGAACGATATTTTGTTGACGACTGGACTCAGGGCAACCTTCGCGCGATAGGAGGAACAGGTGTTAAAAGGATTCAAAGCTTTCATCTCACGCGGTAACGTAATCGATCTGGCCGTTGCGGTTGTAATGGGCGTGGCGTTCACGGCTATTGTTGATTCGTTGTCCAAGGACATCATCTCGCCGCTAATCGGCAAACTCGGAGGGCAGCCAGACTTCTCTACGTTCAAACCTTTTGACATCGGCATCGGGAATTTCATAAACGCTGTCATAGCGTTCTTGATCAAAGCTGCCGGCCTGTATTTCTTTATTGTGCTCCCGTTTAACCGGTTTGCCAAACACCTGGCGGCGCCTCCCACAGCCTCGGAAGCACTGCTGGCGGAAATCCGCGACACACTGCAAAACAGGTTGAACCCGCCGGTAGAAACTAAACCGACAATTACGGGACGTTTGTAGTTCCTCAAGTCATGTCGATCCTTGTACAGTAAGGATTGTCATGACAGAAAGCACGACCGCGACAGTAATCAGAGCGGCTCGCGGCAACAGCCGGACGTGCAAAGGCTGGCATCAGGAAGCCGCCTTGCGCATGCTGATGAACAATCTGGATCCTGATGTCGCGGAGAAGCCCGATGAATTGGTTGTCTATGGCGGGACCGGCCGCGCCGCTCGCTCTTGGGAGTGTTTCGACGCCATTGTCCGGTCGCTCGAAAGTCTGGAGAATGATGAAACGCTGCTGGTTCAATCCGGCAAGCCCGTCGGTATCTTCCGGACGCATCCCGAAGCTCCGCGCGTTTTGATTGCGAATTCGAATCTGGTTGGGCACTGGTCTAACTGGGACGAGTTCCACAAATTAGAACGGCTCGGCCTGATGATGTACGGCCAGATGACCGCCGGTTCCTGGATCTATATCGGCAGTCAGGGGATCGTACAGGGCACCTACGAAACTTTCTCGGCGGCGGGCCGGAAACATTTTGGCGGTTCATTGAAAGGAAGGCTCATTGTATCCGGGGGAATGGGCGGCATGGGTGGCGCTCAACCGCTTGCCGCGACTATGAACGGAGCCTGTTTTCTGGGCATCGATGTCGACGTAGCACGTATCGAAAAGCGTATCCAGACCGGCTATTGCGATCGCATGGCCGGCAGCCTAGAGGAAGCGATGCAGATTCTTGCCGAAGCGAGGACCGGCGGGTCGGCGACTTCCGTAGGTCTGGTTGGAAATTGCGCGGACGTCATTCCCGAACTGGCCAGGCGCGGCGTGGTTCCCGACATTGTCACCGATCAAACCAGCGCGCACGATCCGCTGAATGGATATGTTCCGAGCGGAATGAGCCTGCAAGCGGCGGCGGCTCTGCGGGCGCGAGATCCGGAAGAATATGTCGGTCGTTCACTTGAATCGATGGCGCGGCATGTGGAAGGCATGCTGGCGCTGAAACGGGCCGGGGCGATCGCATTCGATTACGGCAACAACATTCGAAAGCACGCTTCCGAAGCGGGCGCGGCAGATGCTTTTGAAATTCCGGGCTTTGTGCCTGAATACATCCGGCCCATGTTCTGCGAAGGACGGGGGCCATTTCGCTGGGTAGCGCTCTCGGGCGATCCGGAAGACATTTACCGAACGGATCGGCTCATGTTAGAACTTTTTCCGGAGAATCAAGAGCTGATCCGCTGGATCCAACTGGCACAGGAGCGGATTCATTTTCAAGGGCTGCCGGCGCGCATTTGCTGGTTGGGCTACGGAGAGCGGGCCAAGTTCGGCCTCGCTATGAACGCGCTGGTCCGCTCGGGCGAACTAAAGGCGCCCATCGTGATTGGCCGGGATCACCTGGATACAGGCTCAGTCGCTTCTCCTTATCGCGAAACGGAAGGCATGCGGGACGGCTCGGATGCAGTTGCCGATTGGCCGTTGCTGAATGCTTTGGTGAATACAGCGGCTGGCGCATCGTGGGTCTCGATCCATAACGGAGGCGGCGTAGGCATCGGGTACTCGCAGCACGCGGGAATGGTGGTCGTAGCTGACGGTTCCGAAGAAGCTGACCGCCGGCTCGAACGCGTTCTAACGAGCGATCCGGGGATGGGTATTATTCGCCACGCCGACGCCGGTTACGAGAAGGCGGTCGAAGTCGCTCGGCGCGAGAACGTGAAACTGCCGATGCTGCCCTGAATGTTGCTCGCGATCCTCGGTTGCAGCCAACTGGTTACGCTTGCCGGACCAAAGCGGCCTCGAATATACGGCGAGATGCGAGAGCCTTCCATGATTCCGGACGGCGCGATGCTGGTTCGCGATGGGCGCGTCGAGTCGATAGGTCCACGCGCTGCAATCGAACCTTTCGTTACGCCGGAACACACGGTAGTGAGTGCGGGCGGCCGCGTCGTTCTGCCCGGCTTTATCGATGCGCATACGCATATTGTCTTCGCCGGCAACCGTGTAGATGAATTCGAGAAGCGGGCCGGAGGCACCACCTACCAAGAAATTGCCGCAGAGGGCGGCGGCATACGGGCGACTGTGCGAAAAACTCGCGCGGCTTCAGAAGACGAGCTGCTGGCGGGGGCCATCGAGCGTTGCAAGCTTTTCCTGCGCAATGGCACGACGACAATTGAAGCCAAATCGGGATACGGCCTTTCGCTTGAATCCGAATTGAAGATGTTGCGGGTGATTGCGCGCTTGGCGAACGAGAGTTCTATGCGCGTTGTCCCCACATTCTTGGGCGCGCACGAGGTGCCGGATGAGTACCAGAGCACTCCCGACGAATACGTGGACCTTGTGACAAACGAGATGCTGCCGGCTGTTGCGGCGAACGGCCTGGCAGAATACTGCGACGTTTTCTGCGAGCCGAACGTTTTCAACTTGGAGAGATCGCGGCGAATACTGGAAGCGGCGCGCAAAGCAAAGCTTGGGTTGCGGATTCATGCCGATCAGCTCTCTAACTCAGGAGCGGCACAACTCGCGGGAGAAGTGAGCGCGGCTACAGCCGATCATCTAGAGCAGGTCGATTCAAACGGAATTCAGGCGCTCGCCGAGGCTGACGTCCAGCCTGTACTATTGCCGGCGTCTGTTTACACGCTGGGATCGAAACGATTTGCGCCCGCGCGGGAGATGATCGAGCGAGGCCTGGGCGTAGTGCTGGCCACCGATTTCAATCCCGGGTCTTCGCCCACGCCCTCCATGCCTTTTGTGCTGTCTTTGGCATCTACACAAATGCACATGACACCTGCTGAAGCAATTACGGCCGCCACCATCAACGCAGCCTACAGCTTAGGGCGCGGAGACTCGATCGGCTCACTCGAACCTGGCAAGCAAGCAGATTTTGTAATTCACGATTGCGCGGATTATCGCGAGATTGCTTACTACGCAGGCGTAGAACCGGCATTAAAAGCATATGTCCGCGGAGAGCTTGTGTACTCGCGTCATGCCTGAAGCAGAGACCGGCTGGCTGCCCGATCTTCTCTACCGGGACGGGCGTTTTGAATCCGGTATCGCTTTTTTTGCTGATGACTCGGGCAAGATCACCAGGTATTCCTCGCAACCGGCGGATCTCGCCAACGCGCAGCGCCTGAGAAATCGCGCTGTGCTGCCAGGGCTTGTCAATGCACACTCGCACGCGTTTCAGCGCGTGATCCGGGGCCGTACCGAGTATCGCACTAGGGCCGCACATGACAATTTCTGGACCTGGCGTGAAGCCATGTATCACGCCGCCAGCGGACTCTCGCCGGAAGATGTCTTCGATGTTTCGCGAATGGCGTTTCTCGAAATGGCGCGGTCCGGAATTACTACCGTGGGCGAGTTTCATTACCTGCATCACGCACCCGGCGGAACGCGCTATGACGATCCAAATGAACTAGCGCTGCAGGTAATCCGCGCTGCGCGGGAAGTGGGGATACGGATCGCGCTCCTGAGGACGGCTTATGTAAGGGCAGGGTGGCAGAAAGAGGCGCATCCGGGGCAGGCTCGTTTCATTACAAGCGACATCGATGTTTTCATGCGGGATACCGAAGCACTCGCGGCAGTTTACCCATCGGATAGTGTTTGGGTCGGCGTAGCGCCGCACAGCATCCGGGCGGTCCCGCTGCCGTTCCTGTTGCACACCGTACGCTATGCCCGATCGCGAGCAATGCCGGTTCACATGCACGTCGCCGAGCAGCCTGCCGAAATCGAGGCTTGCCTCGCGGAGCACGGTTTGCGTCCCATTGAACTGCTCGATAAGCATGGAGTGCTCGCGCCGGATTTTACCGCGGTTCATGCAACGCACACGACAGCGGAAGAGATCGGTTTTCTGGCGAGAGCAGAAAGCAGCATCTGCGCGTGCCCGACAACGGAGCGGAATCTGGGCGACGGCATTGCCCCTGCGGACGAGTGGGCCGAGACCGAGATCAATATCTGTTTGGGATCGGACAGCAACGTTCAAATCGACTTACTTGAAGATGCACGAGAACTGGAATACCATCTCCGGCTAAAACGACTGGAACGGGTCTTGCTGGGCGCTCGGCAGCTCCTCGATTACGCAACGCTCGGTGGTGCAAAGAGCCTGGCCGCAGTAGAGGCGGCCGACTTTTTCACAGTGCACGTGAATGATCTTTCGATCGCGGGGGCAGATCCGCAGTCACTTTTGAGTAACGTTGTCTTCGCCGGTCAACGCGGCGCAATCCGCGATGTATACGTCGCGGGCAAGCCGATACTTCAAGATGGCCGGCATAAAGAGCAGGAGCAAATCATCCAAAGTTTCACTGCTCTTCAAAAGCGTCTTTGGACTTGAGCGATATTATGGTGCTCGTTTATGGGTTCCATACCGCAGGACAAGCAAATCGCGCTCGTTGACAGGCTCACTCAGGCCTGTGGAGGCAGCTACTCACCGGAGGTCCGGCGACGCTACTTCATCACCGGACCGCAATGGGCTCCGGCCTACGAAGGCCAAGCCGTTTTCCACGCGCCTGTGCGTCCACCCATCACCTTCGAGAAGGTGATCGAGGAGTACAGCAAGATGGGCGTCGGGTATTGGTGCACGCACGACACCGACGTGATCCGTACGGAAGATCTGTTTACGCCTAAGCAGGACGAGATCGTCGCGCGAATCAAAAGCACGCTCGAAAAATACGGGATGAAATGCTCCATGGTGACAGCAGAGACTTTTCATCACCCTGTCTGGGCGGCGGGGCCGGCAGCGGAATCGCCAGACGTGCGCACATATGCTCAGCGCCGGTTGGAAAATGTCGTCGGAATTGGCCACGAATTGGGCGCTCAGTTCTGCGTCTACTGGCCAGGCATGCTCGGTTATTACATTCAAGGCGCAATCGATGAGACACAAACGCTACGCTGGTACGCCGAAGGGATCAATGCGGCCTGTGAGCACGACATCCAAGTCGCCAAGAAAAACAATGGGCCGACGCTGAAGCATTGCATGGAAGCAAAGCCGTTTGAGCCCCAGGGCGAGATCCTGCTGCCTACTTCCGACGCGATGCTGGCGTTCATCTCGTCTGGTTTGCTTAAGCACCCGGACATGGTGGGATTGAATCCGGAGTATCTGCATGAGCTGATGTGGGGCGGTGCGCCTCGTGCCGCGCTGGCGAGAGCGCTGCTTTCAAAGAAACTGTTCCATTTCGATATCAACGATGGATATCGCCTCAAGCATGACGTCGATATTGCCATTGGGTTGGTGAACCCTCTCGACTGGCTCAACATTTTGGTCCTCTTTCGCGCACACAATTACAAGGGCCCGTTCAATATGGATTACAAGCCACCGCGCACAACCAGCCAGCACGCAGTCTTCTCCTTAAGCTTGCCTACTCAGATCGACCGCTTCATCACGCTTTGGGAAATGGCCGGCGAAGTGATCTCCGATCCGATTATCAAGGAAGCTACCGATGCATTGAAGGCCGGTGGCGCGGGTGCTGATCCGAAGGACGTGACATCGGTGGTAAATGCGAACAGAGAACTGCTCTCCTTACATGAGCTGATCGGGCATCGGCTCTTCCAGATTTTGGTGGGCGCCAACCGCGGACGAAGCTATAGTCTCTGAACAGAAGTGGCGTTTAGCGTGTTGAAAATCCATGCGAAGAAGAGAACTACTGGCAGGGCTTTCGGGTCTGACGGTAGTCCGCGCAAGAGTTTACAGCGGCGCCAGAGAAACACAGGATAGCAACGCAAGCACTTCGGCTGGGTGGCAGAAGTATCGCGGCAATCCGGTCATCGGAGGCAAATATGGAACCGTCTTTGATGTTTCTGTGCTCAAAGAAGGCAAGCGCTTTCTGCTGTGGGGATCCTGGCGTCCAAAAAAGAGTCTCGCTCTATTCGAAAGTACAGACGGTATCAAGTGGAGCGAGCCGGCCATCGTGCTTGGCCCTAATCCGGCGACCGGCTGGGAAGACAATATCAACCGGCCGGTCGTCGTAAAGCGCGACCGCCTGTACCAGCTCTGGTACACGGGGCAGGCAAACGGAAAGTCTTTCATTGGCTATGCGACGAGTCCGAATGGCCAGAATTTCGCACGCCAAAGCCAGACGCCCGTTCTAGCCCCTCAACAAGCGTGGGAAAAGACAAGCGTCATGTGTCCGGATGTCATGTGGGATCGTCATCTCGCACAGTATCGAATGTGGTATTCCGGCGGCGATCAATATGAGCCCGACGCGATAGGCTACGCAACCAGCAGCGATGGGCTGCATTGGACGCGGCACAGCCAGAATCCAATCTTCACGCCAGCTCGCAGCATTGCTTGGGAGCAGTACAAAGTGACGGCTTGCCAGGTTGTGGAGCATGCGGGTGCGTTTTACATGTTCTACATTGGCTTCCGCGACATCGATCACGCTCAGATCGGTGTCGCGCAATCCCCTGACGGCATCTCCGGCTGGCAGCGGCATCCTGCCAATCCCATCATTCGCGCAAGCGCTGGAGACTGGGACGGGGATGCCTGCTACAAGCCATTCGCCATTCTCAACGGGGATCGCTGGATGCTCTGGTACAACGGCCGCAATAACACGACCGAGCAGATTGGCCTCGCGGTTCACGATGGCCGCTCGCTTCGCTTCGCGTGATGAATTGTCGCTCCGTTTGCTTCTACGGAGCGCCCGACCGAACCGCGGCCTGAGCACGCTCTACCCAGGTTTCATACATGTAGTCACTGAATTCCGCATCCCAGACCACCTCAGGCAATGCGTGTAATTGATCCCGGTTTATCGCAGGGACGTTGCCGCCTAGAGCCATGGTCCCGGCTTCGTGAGCCCGGTTGGCGCCCGAGCCAACCACAATACCGTTTTGGGTCGCCCAGATTCCGATGTTTGTCTCGGGAATCGCTTCGATCTCCTTGCGCGTCCAGTTAGGCAACTTCAGCTTCTCCTCCAGCCATAACGCTGCGGATTTTGTCAAGAAATAGGGGCGATGCCCTCCGCCCGCGGCAAACTCAAAATCGAAGACATCTTTCGAATTCCCGAGCAGCTCTACAGTCTGCTTGTGAAGCTGTTCGAACCAATCTCTCCCATGGTGGGGAATGTCGACAACCTCATCATTGCTGCCATTAATGACCAGCGTAGGGCCGCGCTTGGCATTTAACGCGTAGATCACTGGGCCGCGCTCGCCAAGAAACATCAACGAGCGGTATGGAATTCCCTGGCACATTTTGTCACTTCGATCCCAATAGCCATCGGGGCCGTCGAGATCACCCCCTCCGGCAAGCACACAGGCGTGAATACGGGTATCCAAGGCGCAGGCCAGAGAGCTTACAAACGATCCCATGGAGTAGCCAAGCACCGCAATTCGCTTCTTGTCTACATCGCTACGGCCACTCAGATACGTGACCGCCTGCATCACATCCGTGATCATCAGGCCGGAGAGGCGGCGCGCCATATCGTCCGGCGGAATATAGTCATCATGCTGGCCGGTTCGGGAGAGACGCTCCTTGTTACGCTCGTATTCGCCAATCGGATCGTAAGTCAGGACGACAGCACCCGCGCGCGCATAAAGTATGCCTGCCCAATACGCGTACCAGGAGGACTTGTCGCCCCTATGCCCATTGACGATAATGAGCGCGGGGTGTTTTGCGATGGTCGGGCCGGCTTCGTGGTAGATAATCGCGGGCACGCGGAGCCCGTAGGCGGTCGCGTACGAGGCACGATCTGCCGCCACGCCTTCAGCCACCGGGAAGTGCCCGTAAGCCTTTTCCTGCAAATTCGGCAAGGGCTGCGCAACGTGAAGCGTTTGCTCGATCTCCTTACGTAGATCCTGCCAGTTCTCTTTCGCTGCCCCGAAAGCGCTGTTCGCGATCAGAAACAGGAGGAAGCTATGGAAGACTCGCAAGGCCCATGCTATCCGATAAACTTCCTGTCACGAGACTCGATGCGGTAAACAGGTAGTAGCATGCCGAAGCGAGTCCTCATTCCTTTTCGCCACCCCAAGAAGCTAAAACCGTACGTGGACGCTGCGGCGGCGGCCGGGCTGGAACCCGTTCCCGCGGATGTTGCGACGCCGATTAAACTCTGGGACGCCGAGGGACTGCTTCTCATGGGCGGCACGGATGTGAACCCCGCGCGCTACGGGGCAAACCCTCAGCCTGAGACAGATGAGCCCGATGATGCTCGCGACCAAGCGGAACTCGATCTTATCGAAGAGGCGATCACAAAGGATATCCCGCTGTTCGCCATCTGCCGCGGCTTGCAGATTCTCAACGTTTATCATGGCGGAACTTTGCTGCAGCACCTGCCATCCGCCGGTCGGCACGACGCCAGCCGGGAAGATAAGGGAGCACCGGCGCACGAAGTCGCGATCGAGCAGGAGAGCATCCTCGGACAAATTGCGGAAGCCCCAAAATGGCGCGTCAATTCCCGTCACCACCAGGCGGCGGATAAGGTCGGCATCGGATTGCGAGTTGTAGCGCGGGATGCTGAGGATCTGGTTATCGAAGCTCTCGAGCGCCACGATAAGCGTTTCGTGCTAGGCGTGCAGTGGCATCCCGAAGACCAAATCGCTCGGGATCCTGAACAGTTGAAACTCTTCCGGCGATTCGCGGAAGCACTCTAATCAGCCGCTTCCGCTATCCGATCTGAGCTCTATCAGGGCAATTTCCGGGGGGCAGCCAAAACGAACCGGCAAGGAAGAGCAGCCAACGCCAGCGCTGGTGTAGCCCTGCATATCGCGATGCCTCCAATGGCCCGCTGTGTAGGATCTAGGACACTTTGCATTGAGGCGAAGAGCGCCGATGCCGGGCATTCGGATTTGCCCGGCGTGAGTGTGGCCGGCGAGGTATAGATCGACACTCGCCTGCGCCGCTTCTTCGTATATCTCCGGCGCATGCGCAAGCAGAACTTTGAAGGCATTTGCGGGAACCGGATCGAGCGCGCGCTGGAGATCATGGCAGCCGTAATCGAAGGGATCATCGACTCCGATCAGCCAGAGCGGGTTGGAACCCAATCCAAGCGCAACGGCCTCATTCACGAGCATGCGCATGCCGAGTTCTTCGAGCCGCGAGACCATTGCGGAGCTGTCGTGATTACCCAGTACTCCGAAGACCCCGAAGCGCGCCCGAATGGCGGAAAGCACTTTACGCATGAGCGGATACACGGCCTCGCATGGGCCATGATCCTCAAAGCGATAGTCGCCAGTCATGACACACACGTCGGGCCTCAATTTCTCCAGCAGGGGAACCAAGCGCTCGGTGAGTCCGGGCGTGCCTTCGATGTGGAAGTCGGAGAGATGCAGGATCTGGAAGCCGTTGAGGGCAGCCGGCAAGCGCGGAAAGAAGAGGGTAATGTTGCTGATGGCGGGTGTTAGCGCATTCTCTACGCCACGCGAATAGATGCGGGCCACTTTCAGGGCCAACTTGAGCGCCGGCCGTGAGACCCGATGTTCAAAAGTGCGGTACATACGCCCATGGCGGTAAGTATGGCCGAGCTGAGCGAAGTGATCCTCTATTGTTCTCCTTCGGCTCAGCAGATCCGTTAAGGAGCGATCTTCGACCGCAACCGGCTTCAATTCGGCTTGCTCGGACGCGGATTTAGCTCTAAGACTCATGGTTGAAAAGGTGAAAACAATAGGTGGAGGGAAATCGGGAAAACTCGCCCTTGGAGGACGCATCCCTGGTAACTTCTACTATCTTAACTTGTCCCCACGATGGTGAACGGCATTTGGGGCGTGAACGAAGCCGTGTGCCTTAGCGGCTCCCGCCCATCCAGATACTTCTTGACAAATGTGCTATTCACCACAGCTACCTTGGCCGACTTGGGTCCATCCGCATCGCTGATGTCACGCACATATAAGATTGGGACGCCTAACGTTCGGAAGTAATCAAGACCCACGGCATTCCAGCGCATAAGTGACGATTGACCGGGATCCGGGTATCTATTGTCGAGCACGGTAGTGGTGTTGTTGCTCCAATTGGACCCGAGGCGGTTCTGCATGAGCGTCGCCGACTCGACGCCCGGGGCGGCGCGCAAGCGCTCGAGCAAGTCGCGATAGAAGACTGCCGCCTTTTCAACGGCGTTGGCTGCAAAGCGTGGGCTCACGCCGAAAACCAGTAATCCACCGGGCCGGAACCCAAGGTTCACATCCTGCAGATTACGCAGCGTGCGCACCAGCAGTATGGTCCCGACCAACAACACCAGGCAGAGCGCAACCTGGAGCACAGCAGTCAGATTGCCGATGCGCAGTTTCGATACGCTGCGAGACGCCGTTGCCGAGGAAGTCTTCAGCGTTTCGCTGACGGAGATTCGCCCCATGCCGAGCAGCGGAGCCAGCCCAAACAGAAGAGCAGCGAGCAGGGAAACTGCCAGCGTGAAAAGCAGCACTCGTCGGTCGGGCGCAAGGCTCGCCTGTATGTCCGACCAGCTTCCAGGGCCCAAGTTGCAGCGAGCGCAAAAATCCATCCCAGCACCGCTCCAGCCGCAACGAGCACCAGACTATCTGCCAACAACTGCCGGAACAGTCGTGCGCGGCTGCCGCCTAATGCCAGCCGGATGCTGAACTCTCGGACGCGAGCTGCATTGCGAGCCGCCAAAAGCATGGAGACATTTCCGCAAGCAATCACGAGCACCGCACCAACCATCGCCAGCAGCAGAACCAGAGGCCTGAAGTAAGCGTCCCGGTATCCTTGCAAGCCGCGCGCCTCGATCAGATGCAAGTGTGTCGGCTTCTCTCCGGGACTCGGCTTACCACCCAAGTGTTCATAAGCCGCGTGCTCGAACACCGGGGCAGCCGCTGCTTCCGCTTGAGCTTTTGTCATGCCGGGCGCAACCCGCGCGGCGAGCAGGATGCACCACCAGTTCGGCGACGCATAGTAGTTCTCGTCTCGTAAACCCCGGGCATTGAAGTCCGGTCGTGTCTGCAAGGGCACCCAGAGATCCGTTGGATCGCCTCCCAACCCAATAAAGCGTGGCCCCGCCACGCCGATTACTGTGAAAGGCACGCCCTTAATCGATATAGATTTCCCCAGTACATCGCAGTTATGCCCAAAGCTGCGGTTCCAGAATCCGTAGCTTAGAACTGCCACTTGAGAATGTTCGCGTTCGTCCCTTGGGTTCAGCAGGCGGCCGCATTGCGCGCTGACACCCAAGCCGGTGAAGTAATTGCCGCTCGCCATCTCGCCCGCGGCTTCCTGGGGCAGGTTGCCGGAGCGGACAGCGATCTTGTTGAGGCCCAGCGGGACATACGCCACCACGTCGGCAAAAGCCTGGTGATCGTTCCGTAGCTGTTCGAAGACATACTCGCTAAAGGATGTCTCGGGGTTACCCGTGTCACTAGCGCGATCTGGCTGGCCATCACACTGCAAGAAAAAAACCGCTCGGGATTACGCACCGGCAGCGTTCGCAGAATGACGGAATTGATTAAGCTGAAGATCGCCGTGTTCGCTCCGATGCCGAGCGCGAGCATCATAATCGCAACTGAGGCGAAGAGCGGGTTTTGCGCCCACCCCCGCAACGCGTGCCGTACATCTTGTAAGAGATCTGCAGACATGAAATTGCCTCCGATGGCAGAACAGGCGAAAACGCCTCTACTCTACAAATAATTCTCGCTATTCTTTGTTCAACCCTACGGGCGGGCTCTCTTCTATCAATGTGTATTTGCGTTCACTGGCTTCTTTGGCCCGGGCCTGCTCTCTTAACGCAGCAAGCTGCTTCATCAGTTCCGGAATTTCTGCTTTCTGGTTGCCTTTTCTGAGCGCCAGAATCAAATGATAGAGAGCAGTCTGGTCAGTCGGGTCAGCTTGAACCGCCAGGCGGCTCTGCTCGATTGCCGCGCTTACGTTTCCTGCTTCCAGATAGAGCCTGCCAAGTACATCCCTGGCCAATGCCATGCCGGGTTGAAGCTGAACAGCTTTTACAGCGGCCTGGACCGCCTCGGCGAACTCAGGAGTGCCAACCGCAGCCCCGCGCCGGGCAAGAGTCTCGGCCAACAGGTATTGAAGAAACGCATCGTTCGGATGCAGCTTGAGACGGTCGCGAATGGTCACCTCCGCCTCTGCCAGATTGTTCTGCTGCAGCGCAGCCATGCTTTTGGCGGCCCCCCCGGAGCGGGCGTTCGGATCTAATTGTTCTGCTTTCGCGAAATCCGCTTGCCCCTGGTCATATTGGCCGAGTTGAATCAGCAGAATCCCCCGCGCTGTGTATAACGCTGCTGAGCGAGGTAAGCGTTTCAGGCCGGCATCCAACATGTCGATGCCAACTTTATAGGAAGCATGTACCAGACACAGATCCGCAAAGTGAACGTAATATCGTGGGGCATCCGGGTTTGCAATGATTGCCCGCCGCAACGTTTGAACCGCCCGCGGCGTATCGGAAGTCGCTTCGTATGCTTCGGCGAGCAGGTCGAGAGCGTCTGAATCGATGGAAGTGATGGCGGCGGAGGAAAGCGTTCGAATCACGTCCGCAGGGCGACCGGCGAGCGACTGAACTAATGCCAGATTGTAGCGTGCCTTTTCATCGGTGCTCCGGAGCTCGGCTATCCGCTCAAAGACCGGGACGGCTTCTTGCGGTCCATTGACCTTCACCAGGCAGGACCCGTATTGCTGCAATGCGCTTACCTGCGAATCGATAAGAGGTTCGCTTCGCCCAAACTCCTCGACCGCTGCCTTGCAGTCCGTTCGTTTAAAGGCCAGGCCACCCAGCATGGCGTGGGCGGTCTTGCCCTCCGGCTGCATTTTGACAATTTTTTCCAGCAGGGGAACGGCGCGCTGGCTCCCGTCCTGGTATTCAATTTCGGCAGCTCCTTCCAGCGCTGGAAGATATTCCGGCGAGAGTTGCAGAGCGTAATTATATGCTTCAAGAGCTTCGCTCTTCTTGCCTAAATGGGTAAGCGCAACACCGTTCAAGGTCCATAAGCGTGCATCGCCCGGCGATTGCTTTAACGCCGTTACAACTAATTCCCTCGCTTGCTCGTATTTGCCTGCCTTAAGAGAGGAGATTATGGATTCAGCCGGTGCTGACGTCGACTGTCCAAAGGCGACCATCGAACAGAGCAAGAAGATCGCCGTTGCCATCTGCGATACCAGGATATCTTCGTAAAGAACCGGTTCTGTGTTGTGTGATATCGTTGCAACCAAATGTTGGGAATCAGGTTGGCAGCTCACAAAAGTGTACACGCTACCGGCGCGCGGAGAGTGCTTACCGGCACGCTGCTGGTGGCTATTCTACTGGCCTTTCCCCGCCCGTCTTCCGCACAGTTCAGCAGCAGCGTTCAGGGTGTAGTGCAAGACCCAAGCGGTGGCAACGTAGCTAACGCGACGGTCACTCTCGTCAACAACGCCACCCAGATAAAGCAGGACACCAAGACGGACAATTCGGGCAATTATCGCTTCGTGAGTTTGGCGCCCGGTTCTTACACGATCTCCGCAGAGGCGCCGGGTTTTATTAAGACGAACCTCACGGCAAACGTTGAAACGAGTCAAAATCTGGACGTGCGCATTGCGCTTACGCTAGCTTCCACCTCAACTGCCGTCGAAGTGACCGCCGCCACTCCCGTGATAGACACGGCGGATAGCCGCAACCAGCAGACGATTCAAACCGCTGAATTGGGAGCGCTTCCGCTTCCCGGCCGGAACATGATCAATCTGGTGACCCTCGCGCCGGGCGTAACAGGCAGAGGCGTGGCGGGTTATGGCAGTCCGGGTTCAGCGGTCGATAACTTCTCGACTGAGACGCAGGTTGACGCCAGCGCCAACGGGCGCAGCAGTAATGGCAACATGTTCATCGTCGATGGCTTGGATGTGACGAGTAACATCCGGCCAGGTGTACTGAATCTGGTTCCGGATCCCGACTCAGTTCAGGAAGCAAGCATCCAGGTCAACACCTTCACGGTGGATTATGGACGGGCCAGTTCGATTCAGATGACCATGACAACCAAATCGGGTACCGATCAATTTCACGGCTTGGCCAGTGACTACTTCACGTATGAGAATTTCTGGGCAGGCACTGAGTTCGTGCACAATTATTCGCCGTTTCACAGCAACAACATGTCCGCGAACATTGGCGGCCCAATCATTCCTCATCACCAGTTCTTCTTTTTCTTCGGCATCGAACCGCTGCGTTCCCTGACGTCCACGGGCAACAACGTGATCACTTTTATCTCGCCGCAGTTTACAAGTTTCGCGGCTAGCGCCTTTCCTAACACCGTTGGCACTAAGCTGGTCACTACTTATCCGGCGAGCGGCGCGACCATCACCGGTGTTTCGCAGACAGCAGCCCAGTTATTCCCTTCTACGTGCGGTACCGCCGCCACGGCATTTCTACCCTGCGGCCTGCCTGCAATCGATAACGGCATCTTCAACGCAAGCAACTTCCGGAACGCTTTGCAGTGGAATACACGAATAGACAAGTATTGGACAAAGGATAGGGTTTACGGAAACTTCTTCCGCACTACGCTAAACACCGGCGGGCCAGCCGTGCAGCCGACCTTCGCCACTACAAGCAATTACACAACTAACTCGCTGCAGGTCAACGAAACACATACCTTCACCCCCACCACTCTGAATGAAGCGGCATTTGCTTTCCTGAAGGTCGAAGGCGTTTCACCCGCCACCGGCAACTTCGAAGTTCCCGTGGTGAGCGTAACTGGATTGGGAACAGGCTTCGGGAATGGTTTTGCGCTTGGAGACTTCATTCAGCACAGCTATCACTGGCGCGATGTCCTGACCCACATTCAGGGCACTCACGAGTTCAAATTCGGCTATGACGGCTGGCACGGCGATGATGTCGCTTTATTTGCCGGGGCGCGAGGTCAGGGAAATTTCCAGTTCAACAATATTCTGGATCTCGTCGAAGACAAGCCCTTCAGTGAGACCGGTCTTTCCTATAACCCACTCACCGGGCAGCCGCAGCCCGGGAACTACGGATATGCCATGACCACGGGCGGCATCTTCGCGCAGGACACCTGGAAAATCCGGCCAAATCTCACGATGAACTACGGTCTCCGCTGGGATGATTTCGGAAACCCGTATCCATCCTACAACGGCACGAACCTCTCCAACTTCTATCTGGGCCCAGGTACAACCTTTGACCAGCAGGTGACGTACGGCGTGATGAAGAAGGTAAGCAATGTGTTCACCGGCCCCATCGATAACGTCTGGTCGCCCCGGATTGGCATTGCCTGGGATCCGCGAAGCAACGGCAATTGGGTAGTCAGAGGCGGCTTCGGGTTTTACCATGATTTCCCAACGCTCGGGAACGACGAGAACGGCCTCAACGCAAACCCGCCCGGATATATCATTCCTACTTTCTTCTCTAATGGAACGACGGCTCCGCCGATCTTTGCCTTCGGCAGCAGCAATAAGTACCCGTTCGGATTTCCGTATCCGGCGCTCGGCTCAACTACTTTGACCCCGCAGGGTGGTTTATTGGGCGTTAAGGCGACGGTCGGCGGAATCAATCCTTTGCTCGCCGCGCCTACTACGTATAACTATGCCGCTACGCTCGAGCACAAGCTCTTTGGATCGGTTGTCGGCAGCGTCGGCTATTCCGGGTCGCACTCCCACAACCTGATCACCGGGTACGGGCAAACAAGCAATACCTCATACGGCATCAACATCAATCGCTACGCCGGTGACTTGATCCAGCACAACAGTACTTCACCAACGGGACTCAACACCAGCTTTGGGCCGATCAATTATGCGGAAAATGCGGCAAAAGCCAGTTACAACGCCTTCATTGCCGAGGTGAAGGGCCGCTTCGGCCGTCGCGCATACTTCGATGCATCCTACACGCGCTCGCGTTCGTTGGACGACGCGGAAGTTTATCCGACATTCCAGAACATATCGCAATACTACGGGCCATCGCCCTGGGATGCGCCGAATCGCTTCTCGCTAGCTTGGAATTACGATCTACCTAATATTCATTCAGGCAGCGGATTCCTGGGTCACGTCTTGGGTGGATGGTCCATCAGCGGCACGGCGATCTTTCAGAGCGGAAATCCTTTCACGGTTTCGACGAACGCTCCGTTCCAGCCGACTTTTGGGCCAACTGGAACCATCACGGGGTTGCTGCCGGGAAGCGGTGACTACAATGCCGACGGGTTCAACCTCGACTATCCGAACGCGACCAGCTACTCCATGGGGACCACCCGGCACGCCTATTTGCAGGGCGTATTTTCGCCCGGCCAATTCTCGCAACCACCTTTGGGCCAGGAGGGCAACGAGAAGGTTAGCGGTTTCCGGAACCCGAACTATGAGGACTGGGATGCTGCCCTACTGAAGAACGAGAAGCTGTACGAGCGGCTCAACCTGCAGCTTCGGTTTGAGGTATACAACCTATTCAATCGCGTGAATCTGCAGGGAATCGATGCCAATATACCCGATGGCAACTTCGGCCGTGTGACTTCGCAATACAATCCGCGGAATTTGCAAGTCGGGGCGAAAATCACTTTCTGATTTGATTGCGCGGATGGATCAGGGCGACGCCGCGATTTGCCATCGTCCGGGATGGCTTCGCCCGCTTTAGCGAGCCGAAGGGCCTGCGAGACCAGCCCTTCCTCCACAACATATAATCTGAGAAATGAAATCGCGCATGACACGCCGCCAGCTCGGTTTTGCAGCGGCAACTGCGGCGGCGCTAGCACCCAGCGTAAGAGCATCGGATCTCAGCAGCCCGCTGGAAAACCCGAAAGATGACACCGCGACGAACGATTTCGACCCGGTGCATTGGACGCTGGAACAATACAAAGCGGCGCCTTTGCGGCTGACCTTTCGCGCAACGGATAAATCCGCCGCGGAAGTCTGGCAGCAGCAATTGCGAACTAAGCTGACCGAACTCTTGGGAGGATTTCCGGAAAGAACGGCGCTGAACTCGCACACGCTTGAAAGCCGCGATTATCCTCACTATCGCCGGGAAAAATTCGTGTTTGAGAGCCGGCCTGGCTTGGCCGTCGTTGGTTATCTGCTGACACCTGCGAATGCGAAACCGCCCTATGCCACGGTGATCTGTGTGCCTGGACACGGCCGGGGTGTGGACGATATCGTCGCAATCGATGAGAACGGTAGAGATCGTACCGGCAAGCCCGGCTACCAGCACGATTTCGCTATACAAGTGGTCGAGCACGGATTGGCAGCGGCTGCTATCGAGCCTATGGCCTTTGGACACAGGCGCGACGCAGTCACCCGAGCGAAGGGATCCACTGCAACCGCCTGCCAACCCTCTGCTGGGGCTGCTTTGCTGTTAGGGCAAACGATGATCGGTTGGCGCGTGTGGGATGTGATGCGCACCATCGACTGGATTCAAACTCGGCCGGAACTGGACGCGAAGCGCGTTGGCTGTATGGGGATTTCCGGCGGAGGTACCTGTACGCAGTTTGCCGCTGCGCTCGATTTGCGTATCAAGGCTGCCTTTGTTAGCGGATATTTGAACACGTTCCGCGACAGCATAATGAGTGTCTCGCATTGCATCGACAACTACGTGCCGGGAATTCTAGAGTGGGCTGAAAACTACGATGTCGCGAGTCTAATTGCGCCAAGGTTCTTATTTTCCGAAGGCGGAGATCGCGATCCTATTTTTCCAGTGGGCGCAACTCGTGAAAGCTTTGCCAAAGTGAAGCGGGTTTATGAGTTGCTCGGCGTATCCGACAGAGCTCAACAGGAGATCTTCGCAGGGGGACATTCCTTCCATGGAGTGGAAGGAATGCCGTTCCTTGCCGCTTCGCTCAACGCTCAAACGTCGGCTTGATCTTGTCCTCCCCGGCAAGCGTTACTATTTACTCCATGCGTGTGCAATCGGATTGCAACAATGTACCTCTCCGCCTGCTCGCTTTTTTGGGGTTGGTGATGACGCCTCCGCTCGTGCACGCTCAGGGTTATGAGCGCGGTTATGAAAACAAGGTGAAGATGCAGCTCGAGGCAGTAGAAAAGGGCGCCACTGCTCCTTATCAGGCTTCCTGGGAATCGCTGAAAAACTACAAAATACCGGACTGGTATCAGGACGCCAAATTCGGTATTTTCATCCACTGGGGTGTTTACAGCGTGCCTGCGTTCGACAGCGAGTGGTATCCGCGCAACATGTATATGGAGGGTTCCAAAGCCTTTCAACATCAGCAAGAAAACTATGGACCGCAATCAAAAGCCGGGTACAAAGACTTCATTCCGCGGTTCAAAGCGGAAAATTTCGACCCGAATGCATGGGCAGAGCTATTCCACAAGGCGGGCGCAAAATACGTCATTCCGGTTGCCGAGCACCACGACGGTTTCCCCATGTATGATTGCGGCTTTACGGATTGGAGCGCAGCCAAAATGGGCCCGAAGCGGGATATTGTCGGTGAACTCGCCACCGCGATTCGCAAGCAGGGACTGCATTTCGGAGCTTCCTCGCACCGGGCCGAGCATTGGTTCTTTTTCGAAGGAGGCCGCTCGTTTCACTCCGACGTGAATGATGCCCGCTATCTCGGCCTGTATGGGCCGGCAATGCCGAAGCGCATGCCCGGCGAGAATCATGACAACCAACCTGACGCTGCCTACATGAATAACTGGCTGGCTCGTACAACCGAAATTGTTGATAAGTATCAACCCGAAATTATGTGGTTCGACTGGTGGATCGAAGAGCCGGCCTGGCAACCTTATCTGCAGAAGTTTGCAGCCTACTACTACGATCGCGCGGCTCAGTGGGATCGCGGAGGCTCCGCCATAAATTATAAGAACGGATCGTTCCCGGACGGCACGGCTGTGCTGGATATCGAACGCGGCCAGCTAGATTCTTCCCGAGCGCTATTCTGGCAAACCGATACTTCGATCAGCATCAAATCGTGGGGTTATATCGATAACGACGAATACCGCTCACCTGAATCACTGATCCAGCAACTCGTGGACATCGTTTCGAAAAACGGCGCGCTGCTGCTCAACGTGGGACCCAAGCCGGACGGGACCATTCCGGAGCAAGCGCAGCAGATCCTTCTCGAGATGGGCAAGTGGCTCGACGTCAATGGCGAGGCGATCTACGGAACCAGGCCGTGGAAGATCTATGGAGAGGGTCCAACGAAGGTCGTCGGGGGCGCCTTCAAAGATACAGCGACCAAGGGCTACACGGCGCAGGATATCCGCTTCACCACCAAGGGCGACGCGCTCTACGCCATCGCGCTCGGTTCGCCCGCAGGCGGGAAGTTGACTATTAAGTCACTCGCGCGAGGCTCGCAATATTCGGATCGCACGATCCGGAATATTCAACTGCTTGGATCGGGAGAAAAGCTGCGGTGGAGACAGAATGCAGCCGGCCTGACAATCAGCCTGCCTCCGGTGCGGGCGTCTCAATATACGCCGGTTCTCCGGATCGATTAGATTCGCTAGGGCGCCCCCGTTCGGCACGCTGTAAGATGCGGAAGCTCATGAACTCGATGTGCTCAATTGCTGTTCTGCTCCAGATGCTTCTGTTTCTTTTTTGCTCACAGGCGCTTGGCGACCACATTCCTGGAGCCCTCTCGTGTCGGCACTCGCAATCTTGATGGTTCTGGTCCTTGCGGCGATCTGGAAAGCTAAGTTCAGCAAAGCGAAGGAGTAACGACTTTTTCCGAAGTTGCGGATTATACAAACCAGCTAATGACGAGTCGCAACGGAAGCGGCAAAGATGGTGATCGTCGTGATCCAACCCGGTACGTTGATGCTCTGCCATTGACGCGGTTGCCCATGATTGCCCCGATTGTTTGTCATACGCATGACTAAGAGCATCAACGGCGGCGCCAAAGCAAGTACACGAAAGACATTCCGCAGGAGCGTATAGGAGCCCCAGATTTGAGATTCCAGGATGATGAGCCCAGCGAGAACCACGATAAGCCGGATCGAAACGAGTTGGCACATCTACCAGCGAGTACTAACCTGTCAGGTTTTTTTTTGGAGCGGCCCAGCTGCTTTATTCTCAAGATCAGAACTCTCAAAATGGCCCTGCGATATCCCGAAACTCTGTTGCCCTTGGAGTGAGCGATAAAACGGAGTTGCGCTTCACCGTACCCGACCAGCAGCGTTTTCTTCCATTGAGACCTAAGATGTCAGATCCGGCCCACACCGGAGCTTCACTTGGGCGATAATCTCGTTTGCCATTCTCAACCGCTCAATCACGCGACCCGTCGGGCCTTAAGCCGATGTCCGTTTCGCGAAAACTGGAAGGCCCCCGATCACAGCCTCCGCTTTCTGAAGTTGTGCCCGTTTTTTGGAGTGCAGCCAAAGCTCGATGACGACCACGTTGATCGAAAACCCGATCCAGAACGCAATCCCGAAGAATTGGCGCGGGCCAAGATGGGTAAGCGGGCTCGTCGCGAAGAACACTCCCATCACGGGACGAGTGGTCGCGATACCCAGCAGGATACCCACAGCACGCGTCATCCACTCCCGCTTTCGTACGGGCTTGCCGCGCACGCGATACCAGTAAGCACGGGCCAGCGACAAAAGGAACCAGGTGTTGAAGACCAGGACTGCAGAGCGCTCGACCCAGCCGCCGATAGCATAACGGCTCATCGCGTATGCGGTCGCGCCGGTGATCGCGCCAAAGGGAAAGAAGAACCGCTCCAACCGTTCACTGCTCGTTCGGCGCAGCAGGACGCCCGCGGCGAGAAGCACGAAAATGGACGCCGGAATAATGTGCATCGCGGTGAGCACAGCATGCGATGAGAACGTTGCGTCAATCGCCGCCATCTGCGGAGGTCTGCCGCTCGACGGACGGATCAACTCGCTGAGTCTCCGCACAACGATCGCAATGGAGATTACGACGCCAACCCAGAATCCCGACAAAAGCCATAAAGGACGGCGGGAAGTTGCGGACTGTTTGATGTACTTGCGTTCCATCATGGAGAGCGGGTCTTTAGCCCGCGTGGAGCTTCAGCTCCACTCTTGCCTACGGTGGTGGCGCGGACACTTTGTCCGCCGCGCCGCAACTCATCCCGGCGCTTGGTGCAGCGGAATACTTCGCTGGTGATGAGCGCTTCAGTCCTTTTCTTCTCCCTCACCCTTCCCTCAACGCCACCAGTGGATCAACACGGCTTGCCCAGCGCGCCGGCAGATAACACGCCAGCAGCGCGACGGTTAATAACACCACTGCCGCTCCCGCTACGCTGGCCGGATCGCTCGCACTTACCCCATACAGCATTCTGCTCAACAGGCGCCCCACAACAAGCGACGCCACCAAGCCAATCAGCACCCCCGCCGCCACTAGCGACATGCCTTGCTTCAGAATCAGCCGGAGAACGCTTCTCTGGGCCGCGCCCAGCGCCATGCGCAAACCGATCTCTCGTTTTCTCTGATTGACCGAATACGCCATAATTCCGTACAATCCGATGCTCGCCAGCCCGAGCGCCAGTAGACCGAACACACTCAGCAGCACCACGCCCATTTTGGGCCCAAACAAACCTCCGTCGACGATCTCGCGGCCAGTTCGCGCGCCCGTAGCCAGGATTTGAATCCCGGCTGCACGCACCTCGCGCTGGACGGGGCTCAGCATCTGCTGTGGATCGCCCTTGCTGCGCACATACAACGTCATGGCATCCGAATAGTTTTGTTCCAGAGGCACATAAACGCATAGTTGCGGCGGCTCCCCCCAGGTAGAGTAATTCGCTGTTCTGGCGATGCCTACAATCTGCCTCATCTGTTTCTCGCCAGGCAACTGAATACGCTTTCCCAGCGCTTGCAAGCCAGGCCAATAATCGTGTGCCATCTTTTCATTGACAATAGCTACCGGGGCCGAGGTCCGTTGATCTAAATTCGTAAATTCGCGCCCGCTATCGATCGCCACGCCCGCCGTCTCGAAATAGTTGCGATCTACCGTGTTGACAACGGCCGTAATGTTGTCCGATTGCGACCGTTTTTGCCGGCCTTCCACCTGTAGTCCATTCACTGTTCGCGCCCATAGCGGTATGTTCGACGCCCACGAAACAGATTGGACGCCTGGAACCCGCGCAACGCGCTCACGGACCTCCTTGTAGAACGCTTTGGTTTGCGGCTCCTTGTACCCGGCCTGTCCCGGATTCGTCATGAAGATCGCTAGATGTGCAGTTTGGAAGCCCGGATCCATACCGTACGCCCGCCCGATGCCTCGCAAGAACAGAGCTGCCGTTACCAGCAAGAGAAACGAAAACGCTACCTGACCCACCAGCAGAGCGTTTGTTAGCGTAACTCTCTTGCGGCTTCTGCCCGTTGTGCGGGCCTCTTCTTTCAGGGTTTCCGAAACGCTCGCGCGAGAAGCTTTGAACGCTGGAATGGTCCCGAACAGGAAGCCTGTCGCCAGCGAGACAACGAGGGCAAAAACAAATACCGTCCCATCGAGCTTCGGCGCTATAAAGTTGGCGGACGATGGTAACGCCCCAAACAGGAGATGCAGGCCCGCATACCCAACGAAAACCCCCACGGCGCCGCTCAGGGCTCCGAGAAACACGCTCTCAGTCAGAAGTTGGCGCACCAGCCTTCGGCGGCTTGCTCCCATAGCCAAACGGACGGCCATCTCCTGTTGCCGCGCCGCTGAGCGCGCCAGCAGCAGATTCGCGACATTCGAACAGGCAATTAATAGAACGATCCCGACCACAACCAATAGCCCGGCGCTTACCAATAGAACCTGCGTCGACCCGCCGAAGGAACTGGCGAAGAGGGCGTCACGGATCGGCCGCACGGTTACCGTGTGACCCTCGTTTGTTGCCGGATATTCCCGCGCCAAATCCGCCGCGATCGCCATCAGATCGGCTTGCGCCTGCCCTCTGTTGACGGCCGGCTTGAACCTCCCCACGCCCTGGAAAACCGTTTTACTGCGATCGGTTAACGCACCCTGCATCTCGTTGGACAGTAACTGTTCCGCCATAGCGGCCGGTATCCACAAATCGGGACCGAAAATCGCATTCACTCCAATGAAATGGGGCGGAGCGACACCGATAACCGTGAAGACAACGTTATTGAGCCGCAGAGTTTTGCCTACGATGTCAGCCGCACCGCCGAAGCGGGCCTGCCAAGTCCCGTAGTTTATGACTGCAACTGCGTGCGCGCCAGGAACACTGTCCTCTTCCCTCAAGAAGAAGCGTCCTTTGGCGGGTTTGAGGCCTAAGGTTGAGAAGTAGTTGCCTGTCACCAGCTCACTGAACATTCCTTGCGAAGCGCGGCCCATCTGTAGAGTGACGCCCCGCGGGGAGGTGTAACCCGCCAGCGAGCGGAAAACCTCGTTTCTGGCTTGATAGTCCCTCAAGTCTGCGTAAGACATCTGCAAGGGCGCGCTCGATTTCGAGGTACTTCTTGTCTCGCTCTCGCTGATCGCCGCCAACCCTGCGGAATCCGGCACGGGCAGCGGGTTCAAAATCAGCGTGTTGATCAGGGTGAAGACAGTAGTGTTTGCGCCAATCCCCAACCCCAGCGTCAGCACCACGAACAGAACGAACATGGGGCTTTTCCGCATCGTGCGGACCGCATAACTGAGATCTCTCCACAGGTCTTCGATGAAATTGCCTGGTCTCACATCGCCGGCGGGCGCCTTGTGATGCTTCAACTCCGCCCGCACCGGATACATGTCATCCAATTCCGAGATAGTCTGCTGGTAGGCCTCTTCTTCGTTTTTTCCGCCGCTAAGATATTCGCCATAGCGGTCTTCGAGATGCTGCGAAAATTCCTCCGCAAGATCCGACTCGGCGGTACCCTCCAGATGCAGCGAGCCAATCCGCTCTCGCACGATACTCTTCCAATCAGGCATGCTCAACTCCTGTCACTCGGCCGATAGCGGCCACGAATTCCTTCCAGCTCTTCCGTTGCGCGCGAAGCATTTTCCGGCCTTCCGCCGTCAGGCTGTAATAACGCCTTCTTCGCTGCTCAGGTTTTTCCACCCAATGCCCGTCGATCCAGCCCCGCTCTTCCAGCCGGTACAGCAGCGGATAAAGAGAAGTGACGTGGAATCGCAGTGCGCCGCCCGACCGGATCTGGATCAGCTTTGAAATGTCATACCCGTGACGGGGCTGGCCTTCCAACAAAGATAAAACGAGAAGCTCCGCGCTTCCTTTCTTCCATTCCTGATCCGGTGAGGTTGCGGCCATATTCGTGACTCCATTATACAGGAGTCTCATATATGTACGCGCGGTTCAGCCGGTTTGTTCCGTCACCGGAGGGCGGGTCTCAGCCCGCGTGGAGCTTTACGCTCCGCTTATCTTGGCGCAGGCCAGGTTGTAGAGTAGGCCTTTCGCCCGCCACACCGCCACAACTCAGAGCAGTAAACAAAATTTTCAGAAACACTACGCTAATTCCACGTAATCTGATCCCCCGGCAAGAGCGGCAGTTGCAGGGCACGAGCATCCTGAAAATTAATTTCGATCGGGGTCAGCCGCCCATCAAAAAGCCGTTTCACCGCCAACTGCCGCGGGTGATCCCCCACCACGCTGCTTAAAAGGCTGCCCCAGACGAGCATTTCGTTCCTCCCATTTACAACAATCTTCATTTCCACCGATACCGAACATGCTTCAGGAAAGGCCGTGCAGTGAGTAGAAGTCTGCGTGCATAGTGTCTCCGGGTGATCGATCTGGGCGGAAAGCTGCTCGAGCGCCTCCTTTGAGTTCGCCCCGAGAAGGACCGAGCCATGAGTGTTGTTGCTTCGAAAGACGATTTCGAAGTACAGCCTGTAATAGCGGGCATCCGTGAGAGAAGGCGAGATCAGGCGCTGGACAGGCGTATCGGTCAGAGGCCGTTCCTTCATCGGCTGAACAGACAGTAACCGCAAGCCATGAGGCCTCACTGCATAGCGCGCCACTTCTGTTCCAAGAAAGCCTTGCAGTCCACGCCGGGAGGAGCCTTTCTCGTAATATGCGTTCTCGATGCGAAGCTCCATCAAAGGCCGCAGATCGATCCAGCCTCGACCCGCTTCGAAGCCGTTGTAATCCCGCAATACGTCGGGAAAGGATGTCTGGCGCAAGTTAGGAGATCGCAACAAGTACGCCGGGGCGTGAGGAAGGACCTGGAAAGCCGCCGGATGATGCAAAGAGCAGGATAGGAACGACAGTTGAAGAACGAGGAAGGCGAGAAGCTTTATTTTGCTCGAAGTCTCGCGCACCCGGCCTTATCCCATCCTCAAAGCGGCCATCGGTTCGATCCGCGCGGCTCGGCGAGCTGGAATGAAGCTGGCTCCTAATGCGATCAGCACAAACAGCACTCCAGTGGCGATAAAAGTCATGGGGTCAGTGGCGCTGATGTGGTAGAGAAGACCCCTCACAACTCGCATCAGCACGAAGGCTCCGAAGACTCCGATCACGACGCCTGCTACAGCAAGACTGAGGGCGTGGCTCAGTACAAGTCGGAGGATGTCACTCTGCTGCGCTCCCAGCGCTCGCCGAATCCCGAGTTCCTGACTTCTTTGTGCCACCGAATATCCGATAACTCCGTAAATTCCAATTACGGCAAGCAGCGCCGCAACTCCGGCGAACGATGCGACCAGCAACGTGGCCAACCAGCGCTGCCCGAGAGTGGAAGCCAGCACCTTATCCATCGTTCCGACATCGGATAGAGGTTCGTCCGGGTCTATGGCTTGTACCTGCTTTCGCACGGCGCTGACGAATTGCAGCGAATCGCCTTGTGTTCGCACCACCAAATACGCCGTTTGCGGTGGGTGAATCACGCAAGGGACATAGAACTCCGGTAGCGTGTCCATTGCCAGGCCGCCTTCATGGACATCGGCAACAATGCCCACAATCTCAACCCAATCGGTTCGATCGGCACCCTCACGAAGGTGTTGGCCAACCGGGTCTTGTCCACCTGGATAAGCCGGCCAAAATCGACGCGCGAAGCTTTCATTAATGATTACTGCGGGCGGCGAGCCGAAGCTGTTATCACGGGTGGCAAATTGACGCCCGCGTTCAATCGGAATCCCAAGCGTCCGAAAATAACCGGGTGTGACGCTCTGAATTTGCACCGATGGCCAGTTGCCGGGGTCCGCCTCCCACGGCTTTCCTTCGATCTGTATGTTGGTTCGAAGCCAGCTCGTCGTAGGGAGCGACATTGCCAGCGCGGCGCTTCGCACTCCGGGGATCGCCTCCACGCGCCGTACGAACTCATCAATAAAGGCAACCCTCTTGAGGCCAGTGTCGTAGCGTGCAGGCGGTAAAGCGATCTTGGCAGTCAGGAGATTCTCCGGCTGAAATCCAGGATCCACGCTTTGTAAGCGTGCAAAGCTTTTCATCAGGAGAGTTGCTCCGATCAGTAAGACCGTCGATAACGCTATCTGCCCCACTACCAGCAGCCCGCGCATATCCACTGCGAACACTCTTGAACGGTCGGATTTTCCACTGGCCGCGGCGGCGCTGCTCTGTCGCAAAGTATCAGCTACGTCAGGCCGCGATATTTGCCAGGCTGGAAATACGCCGAACAAAAGACCCGTTAACACCGACAACGCCGTAGCGAATCCGAGCACATTGCCATCCAGCCGGATTCCAGCAACGCCCGGCAAATTGAGCGCACTGATATGTGTAATGGCGCTCAGAGCCCACTTAGCCAACAACAAGCCCAGAACGCCGCCAATCGACGAGAGCACAACACTCTCGGCCAACAGCTGCCGTATCAATCTTCCCCGGGGCGCGCCTACCGCTGCACGTACCGCAAACTCGCGTGATCGGGAACGCGCGCGGGCCAGCAGCAGACCCGCCACATTGGCGCACCCGATTAGCAGCACGAAACCCACCGCTCCGAACAGAATCCAGAGTGTTGGGCGGACGCTCGCGACAACCTGATCGCTCAGCCAGGCGACTTGCATTCTGGCGACGTATTTTCCTGGATCCGCCATAGCGTATTGGCGATTCAAGACGTTCATCTCGGCGCGCGCCCGTTCCAGGCTCATTCCGGGTTTCAAGCGGCCGAACCCGATTAGGCTAGTGCTGATGTCCCAGGATCGGGGCGGCAACACCGACCACTCCGACGGTTTCGTCACCCAGACATCCACGCTCGGAAACGGGAACGTGAAGGTTTGCGGGAGCACACCGATTATCGTGTACGGCGTCGAGTTAAGATCGACCGTCTCGCCGATGATCTGCGGATTGCCGTCAAAACGTCGTTTCCACAACCGGGCGCTGATCATCGCCACAGGAGGTCCACTACGCTCCTCTTCTTCGGGGAGAAAACCGCGGCCTACAATTGGCGCTATGCCCAGAATGTTCAAGAAGTTGGCCGAAACGCGAGCCGCCTTCAGCGCTTCCGGTTCGCTATTGCCTGAAATAGTTACATTCTCCTGCGACCATAAAAACGCTCCAAGCCCCGTAAATGATTGCGTCGCTTTTCTCACTTCATCGAATTGTTGCTTGGTGAAGGTGGTATTCCACACATTTCGCCTTGGATAGTCTGCGGTAACCTGAACCAACCGGTCAGGATCACCGTACCGAAGTGGCTTCAACAGGACCGCGTGGATTACCGAAAATGCGGCTGTGTTGCCGCCAATCCCCAGAGCCAGTGTCAGTAGAGCCGTCAGGGTGAAAGCGCCGTTCTTGCGCATCGTTCGCAGTGAATACCGCACGTCCTGCCAGGTTGTTTCGAGAAAGGTCCAGCTGTTCATCCGGTACACATCCTCGCGGATCGAGGTCGAATTGCCAAGTTTCCGCCGAGCAGCCGAATACGCTGCCCCGCGTGACATTCCGCGAGCCATGTTGTCCTCCGTTTCGGCTTCGAGGTAGAACTGAAGTTCTTGAGCGTTTTCAGCAAGCCGTTCTGCCCGGCGAAAAGCACGCGGCCATTTCATCTCTTGTTTACTCCGTCGCCGGCTTCAAAATGCGGCTGATTCCGGCGACTAGCCGCTCCCATCGTGAAGTTGCGGCAGCTAGTTGCTTTCGACCTGCTGGGGTGAGGCGATAGTACCTAGCTTTGCGATTGTTTTCGGAAGTGCCCCAGAACGAAGCGATCCATTTGCGGTCCTCCAAACGGTAGAGCGCAGGGTATAGAGAGCCGTGCTCTACTTGCAGCACCTCGTCCGAGCCCCGCTCAATCGTATGCGCGATCGAGTGACCATGGGCAGGACCGAGTACAAGCGTTTGCAGGACTAGCATGTCGAGCGTCCCCTGCAACATGTCTCCTTCCGAAGTATTTCTTCTTGGCATTGCTCTGGAGGTTATTCTACTGTACGCTTCATCTGACTTTCTAGTGGAACCAAGAGCGATTATATGCTCAGGTATTCAGCACTATGTAATAGCTCGAAACGCACTCTATATTCGAAGTCCATAGGAAAGCCAAATTTTAGTTGGGATGGCCTACTCGCCCCTGACCGCGTCTTCAGGCCCGCAGATGGCGGCCTCCCACTTGTAGAGCAGGCCGTTGGCCTGCGTTCGTTACTTCTTTGTCTGCTCCGGAAGCGTATAGAACCGGTACCGGATATGCCACTTAGCCGTCTGTTTCGGCTCGATCCGCAGCGAAATGTACGCTTCCGGGCACACCGTTGTTCGCACAGACCAGAGATACAGATTCGAAATCGGATGATCGCCTATCTCCTGCACGCCCGCTCCGCTTTTGCTGTTCTCGACGCGTATGTCATTGTCCACGGCATCGACTCCGTAGCCTTGGATATAGCTCGCCACCGAGTCTCGATTACCCGGCTCCAGCTCGCGCAAATAAACAATCTCATTCCCTCGAACCTCCGCCGCCCCCTTCAGATCGCCGATCGCCTTCGGCTTGAACGGAAACTTAATCAAAAACGCAGGCCCAGTCGGCTGCCCATCGATCACGTAAAAATCGTGATTGTACACCTGTGTTTTGATTGTCCGTTTGCCGGTATTTCTTAAGCTGTGTTCCAGGATTAACTCGGGCTTGCCTTTCGCCAGCCGCACATTCTTTGTGTAAACGTACGAATAACCGTTCACGCCCTTCAGTTCCTGAACGAATTTGACGCGGTCGCGCTCTGGATTCGTGATCCACACGCCAGTGCTTATGATCTTGTAGTTTCGCGAGAACTCGTAAGGCTTTTCATCCGGCCTAACCAGCACGCCCACTCCAATCTTCACGAACATTTCCCCCGGCTTCGCCTCGCCGTAGCCCAGAGCGCCATCTTCGGAGCGAAACTCTTCCACCGGGCCGGTGATCGCGTCGTGCAGAGTCGGCTCATACTTCGGAAACCAGACCCCAAAGTAGCTGTGCCCGGCGTATTCCAGGTGCGGAATCACTCCCGACCAGTCGAAGCGCCCGCCCCGATAATAGCCCCGCTGGGCATCAGGCAAATAAAGGCTAGCCCGAACGATGCCGTTGCTGATCTCGACCTGTGGAAACTCAGAAGCAAAACTCATGGAGCAAGAAAGAAGAAAAGAAATGACTGCGTATCTGGAAAAATTCAACATATACTCATTGGGCTAAACTGAACGTTCGAGCAGTGGCCAAGAAAACAACTTACCGCGACGCCGGAGTGAATATCGACGAAGCGGGCCGCGCCCTCTCCCGTATCAAGCGCCTCGCTTCACAGACTCTCACGCCGGATGTCCTGACCTCGATCGGAAGTTTTGGGGCCGGCTTCAACCTGAAAGGCTGGCGCGATCCTGTGCTTGTCAGTTCGGCGGACGGCGTTGGCACCAAACTGAAGATCGCCTTCGCCGCCGGGCGGCACAATACAGTTGGCGAAGATCTGGTCAACCATTGCGTCAACGATATCGCAGTGCAGGGCGCTAAGCCTCTCTTTTTTCTCGACTACTTCGCCATCGGCAAACTGGATGTCAAGGTCTTGGCCAGCGTGATGGAAGGAATTGCGCGCGGCTGCAAGCGCAACGGCTGCGCTCTTATCGGCGGTGAAACTGCCGAGATGCCCGGCATGTATCAACCCGGAGAATACGACTTGGCTGGATTCATTGTCGGCGCAGTCGAGCGCAAGCGCATGATCACCGGCGAAACAATCAAGCCCGGCGACGTACTGCTGGGCCTTCCCTCACAGGGTCTGCACACCAACGGCTATTCGCTCGCTCGCCTCTTGCTGTTTGAAGCTGCCGGACACGCACCCAGTGCCAAGCTTCCCAAGCTCGCCGGAACTCTCGCCGACGAGCTGCTCAAAGTTCATAAATCGTACTTGAAGCCTGTCCGGGCTTTGCACGCGGAGAAACTTCTGAAGGGCGCGGCCCATATCACAGGTGGCGGCTTGACCGACAATCTTCCACGTATCCTTCCGAAAGGTTGCGCCGCCGAAATTCAGCTCGGCTCGTGGCCCAAGCAGCCTATCTTCGACCTGCTGCAGAAAATCGGCAACATCCCGGAAGATGATCTGCGACGCACCTTCAATCTCGGGATCGGGATGGTGTTCGCCATTTCTTCAAAGAAGCTTGACGCAGCTTCGAAACTCCTGGAGAATCTGGGTGAGCCCGCGTACCCGATCGGTAATGTAGTGAAGCAGAAGTCGCCTAAGCAGCCACGAGTCATTTACCAGTGAGGCTTGGGATCCTTTTGTCGGGCCGTGGTTCCAATTTCGAAGCCATTGCCCGCAACGTGCGAAACGAACTCCTCCCCTGTGAGATTGGGTTTGTTTTTTCGAACCGGCCCGATGCCCCCGGTTTGGTCCTGGCACGTGAATATGATCTACCGCACGCAGCGCTCTCATCCCAGGGCGTTAACCGTACCGCCTTCGATTTGCAAGTCATTGATTTGCTTAAACGGCATGATGTGGATCTCGTCTGTTTGGCAGGTTACATGCGCCTTTTAACGGGCGAGTTCGTTCGGCAATTTCCCAGTCGAATCCTCAACATCCATCCGTCGTTGCTGCCCGCCTTTCCCGGCCTGGACGCCCAATATCAGGCCCTGGCCCACGGGGTAAAGGTCACGGGCTGCACGGTTCATCTCGTCGACGAGAACCTCGACAGCGGCCCGATCCTGCTCCAGGCGCCCGTGCCCGTCCTCGACGACGACACCGTCGAGACCCTCTCCGCCCGCATTCTGAGGGAGGAGCACCGGATCTATTCCGAAGCGATCGCTTGGATGATTGCCGGCAACTTCCGCATCGAAGGGCGGCGCGTAATAAAGACCTAAATGCACTTGAACCCGACTCAGAAAAGACTTCTCGGCGCGCTCGCCGCGATTCTTGTGATCATCTTTGGAATCATTTGGTTCTCCGGCGCGAAAACCAACCTAAAGCTGGCGAGGCCTGTCGACGCTATCGGTCCTTCGACTTCGATTCTGGTTGAAGTGGACGCGCCCCACGGCGTGAAAGCCTTCTCGGCCGCGGTCGAACAGGACGGCCAGAGACAGACCGTCTACCAGGACAAAACACACACCAGGCAGCGAGTGGGTGCTTACACCTTCTACGCCGGCCAGAAGCAAGCGCCATTCCTAAAAGAGGGACCGGCCAGGCTGATCATGAAGGCCAAGTCGAACGACCTCCGTGGCGCAACTACGGAGCTGGCCCAGGATGTTCAGGTGGTGTTGCGGCCGCCGACCATCGCCGCCGACGGCTTCCAGCATTATATAAACCAGGGCGGCTCGGAACTGGTCACGCTCGACTTGGGCGGTAACTGGACGGACGCCGGCGTGCGGGTCGCAAACTACTCGGCCGGTTCATTCGCCATGCCGGGCCAGCCGGATTCGAGCAGTCGCCGTTTCTCGCTGTTCCCGTATCCGTGGGACGTCTCGCCAGACACAGTGCCGCTCGCGTTTGTCCGCAACGGCGCCGGCACGGAAGTGACGACATCCTTTTGGGTCAAGGTTTTCCCCAAGAGGTTTCGGCAAAGTACCATCGTCGTGACGGATAAGAATCTACAGAAGGTCGTCGGCGAACTGGACCCGGACGGAACTGGCAGCTTGCTCGACCGCTTCATCAAACTAAACCGCGAGATGCGCCGGGCAAATGCCCAGACGGTTTACGAACTGCGCAACAACAGCGAGCACAAGATTTTGTGGTCCGGCCCATTCATTCCGGTGAAAGGCGCGCGCGAATCGTTTTTTGCGGACAAACGCACTTATGTTTACAACGGAAAGGCGTTCGATCAGCAGGTGCATCTCGGCTACGATCTCGCCCAAACCATGAACTCGCCCGTGAAGGCGGCCAACTCCGGCAGAATTATCTATGCCGACCGGCTCGGGCTGTTTGGTAATTGCGTGATCATCGACCACGGCTATTCCTTGCAGAGCTTATACGGCCACATGAGCAAGTTACTCGTGAAGGTTGGCGACACGGTGGGCAAGGAAGAGCAGATTGGAATCAGCGGCTCGACCGGGATGGCGTTCGGAGATCACGTGCATTTCAGCATGATGATCGCTGGCGTGCAGATCGATCCGAAAGAGTGGTGGGACGAGCACTGGATCCATGACCGGATCCTGAGCAAGATTGGTCCGCAACAGCCGGGTTCACAAAAAATAAAAGCGGCGCCCCCATCTGTGCAGAAGCACAAGAAAGGACGCCGCCGTTAGCTTATTTCTCTTCTTCGCCTTCGCCGGTACGGAGTTGCTTGAGACGCTCTTCGCGGCGAGCTGCCCGGTCCGCGGCGCGCTTGACGAGTTCTGAGCCAACGAGTTCGAGCTTGGCGGTTTCAGCGCCATCGCCTTTGCGCCAGCCGATCTTCACGATTCTGGTATAGCCGCCGTTGCGCTGGTTGAAGCGCGGTCCGAGTTTCTCGAAGAGCTTCTCGACAGCTTCCGGTTTAGTGAGAAATGCGGCCGCCTGACGCCGGGCATGCAGGTTATCCGCCTTGGCCAGGGTGATCATCTTTTCGACGAGCGGCCGCGCTGCTTTGGCCTTGGGAACAGTCGTAGTGATTCGCTCTTCCTCGATGACGTTCGTCACGAGACCGCGCAGGAGCGCACGGCGGGCGCTCAGATCGCGCTTAAGTTTGACGCCAGCCTTGCGATGACGCACGGCTATTCTTCCAATCCCGCGTAATTGTCGTTGTCGTTGCCGTAATCGGATGCGGAAGCGGACGGGGCACCGCCGACCAATCGACCTTGACTGTCAAACTTCATGCCGAACGAAAGTCCGAGACCCGATAGGATTTCCTTAATCTCGTTGAGCGATTTGCGGCCGAAGTTCTTGGTGCGCAGCATTTCCGACTCGGAGCGCTGCACCAGATCGCCGATGGTCTGGATGTTCGCGTTCTTTAAGCAGTTGTAAGAACGAACGCTGAGCTCGAGTTCTTCCACCGAGCGGTTGAGCACTTCGTTCATCTGATTGATCGCACGCTCTGCCGGCTCTTCGGTCACTTCGGGTGTTTCCTCGAAGTTGATGAAGATCGTCATGTGATCCTTGAGAAGCTTAGAGGCTTGGCCGACGGCATCCTGCGGTGAGATCGCACCGTTGGTCCAGACTTCGAGAGTCAGCTTGTCGTAATCTGTGTTCTGGCCGAGACGAGCCGCCTCGACGCCGTAATTCACTTTGCGAACAGGCGAGTGCACCGAATCGATCGGAATGTAGCCGATGGGCAGATCCTCGTCGTAGTTCCGGTCAGCCGAGACGTAGCCGCGTCCGCTCTTGATACGCATCTCGATATCGAGCTTGCCGCCTTCACCGATGGTCGCGATGTGCAGATTGCGGTCGAGCACTTCCACATCGGCGTCGGTTTCAATCTGGCTACTCATCACCTCGCCGGCAGCTTCGACATGCAGGCGGGCAATCTTCATGCCCTCGCCCATCATCTTGAACGGAACCTGTTTCAGATTCAGGATGATGTCGGTTGCGTCTTCAACTACGCCCGGAATGGGACTAAACTCATGCGATACGCCTTCAATGCGCACGCCCGTAATGGCCGCTCCCTCAATTGAGCTGAGCAGTACACGACGCAAGCCCGTGCCGATGGTGGACCCGAATCCACGCTCGAACGGTTGTGCTGTGAATTGGCCGAAGCGTTCGGTCAGCGACTCGGTATTCGCTACTAAACGCTTGGGCTTCTGGAATCCTTTGAACATATTATTTCCTTAAATCCTTCTGGAGCTTACTTCGAGTACAGCTCGACGATGAGCTGCTCGTTCAACTGAATTTGCACCAACTCCTCGCGCTTTGGCTGCGCCAGGACCCGTCCCCGGAGCGCGTCGCGATCCACTTCGAGCCAAGAGGGACTCGGCGCGTGAGCCGTCGCGTCACGCGCGCCTAAAATGCTTGAATTGTTGCGGCTGCTTTCCCGGATTTCGACTACATCGCCTGGCTTCACCGTGAAAGAGGGGATATTTACCTTGCGCCCGTTCACCTGGACATGCCCGTGGCGAACCACCTGACGGCCTTGCGCACGGCTGGTAGCGAGCCCCATGCGATAGATCACGTTGTCGAGCCGACGCTCGAGCATGGCGAGCATCAGCTCACCGGTGATACCTTTTTGATTCACGGCCTTCTCATAAAGGTTCCGGAACTGACCTTCGAGAACGCTGTAATAGCGGCGGGCTTTCTGCTTTTCACGCAACTGCAGACCGAAACCGACAATTTTCGGCTTTTTGTCTTTGCCGTGCTGGCCAGGAGCAAAGTTGCGCTTTTCGATGGCACACTTTTCCGTGTGGCAGCGCTCGCCTTTAAGAAACAATTTCATGCCCTCGCGGCGGCAGAGCCGACAAACGGGGCCAGTATAACGTGCCAAGTAAGAACCTCCAAATTGCGCAATTCGTTCGCGCTTTTGACAGGCGGAAGCGCCTGTCCTACTGTCAGGTGCGGTTTACGGCCGGCAGGCCTTCTTCCCGCTTACGTTGCTAGCGGGGCTTGAGGCCCCGCGCGGACTGAAGTCCGCCTTCCTAAACGCGGCGCTTCTTCGGCGGCCGACAGCCGTTATGGGGCATCGGCGTGACGTCCCTGATGGAACGAACCTCGATCCCGGCGGTAGATAAGGCGCGGACAGCCGACTCACGGCCCGATCCCGGACCTGCGACTCGCACTTCGACGGTACGAAGCCCCGCTTCTTTTGCCTTATTTGCGGCCGTCAAAGATGCCTGCTGGGCCGCGAACGGAGTTCCTTTGCGGGATCCGCGGAAGCCTAGCGAACCGGAACTGGACCAGGCCAGCACGTTTCCGAGCGGATCAGTAAACGTGACAATCGTGTTGTTAAACGATGCCTGGACGTGAACGGTCCCGAATGGAACGTTCTTCTTTTCTTTCTTCTTGAACGACTTTTTCTTCGTCGATTTAGCTGGTGCTTTCGCCATTAAGTTTTGCCCGTAGCCTTCTTCTTATTCGCGACTGTACCCTTGCGCGGGCCCTTACGCGTGCGCGCGTTGGTATGAGTACGCTGGCCCCGTGCCGGCAGGCCGCGGCGGTGACGAAGGCCACGGTAAGAACCCATTTCCATCAGGCGCTTGATGTTCATCGAGTTTTCTTTGCGCAGGTCGCCTTCGATCGCCCCTTCGCCTTCGATGAGATTTCGGAGGTGGTTCACCTCTTCTTCCGACAGCTCGCCGATCTTCTTCCCCGGATCGACCTGGGCACGATAGAGAAGCGACAGAGCGCGGGTACGCCCGATACCATAAATGTAGGTCAGCCCGATCGCCGACCGTTTCCTCGCCGGTAAGTCGATACCTGCAATACGCGCCATATACTATCCCTGCCTCTGCTTATGTTTCGGATTCGTGCAGATGACGCGCACTACGCCGTGGCGATGGATCACCTTGCACTTGTCACACATCTTCTTAACTGATGCTCGTACCTTCATACGACTAAACTTGACCTTTCGTCAATAACTCTAAAACCCGCCCACGCGTCCGGTCCTGCGCCGACACCGCAATCAAAACCCGGTCGCCGACTCGTAGACGCACGAAATTGGCACGTTGGGAGCTGGGTAGATGAGCAAGCAACTGGTGCTCACCTTCCAGTCTGACACGTACCAGCGCGCTTGGCAGCAATTCGACCACAATTCCTTCGCTGGTTCGCTCCACCGCCTGGCCACTCACGGGCGCGTTAGAACCCACGGCCCGTTATCGGTCACGGCCACCATATGCTCGAAATGCGCCGAGTAGGAACCATCCTTGGCAACGGCTGTCCACTTATCGGACAGCACCCGGGTGTCCGGCTTTCCTGCGTTCACCATAGGCTCGATGGCAAGCACCATGCCCGGTTTCAACCGCGGGTTTTCACCTCGACGGTCCACGTAATTCGGGATCTGCGGCTCTTCATGCAAAGAGGTCCCAATCCCATGCCCAACAAATTCACGGACGATGGAGAAACCGTTAGAAGTCACAAACTTCTCCACTGTGCCGCAGACATCGAACAGACGGTTCCCCGAACGCACCCGATCGATCGCTAACTCCAAACTCTCTTCGGTGATCTTCAACAGCCGCTTCACCGAGTCATTCACTTCTCCGACCGCGACCGTGATGGCCGAATCTCCGTAATAGCCGTTGAGCTGAACACCTGTGTCGAGCGAAACAATATCGCCAGGCTTCAGTTTGCGCCGAATGGACGGCATACCATGCACGACTTCCTCATTCACCGACACACACAGCGCATAAGGAAATTTGGTTCCCGAAGCCTGCGAATAATAACCTTTAAAGGCCGGCTTCGCTCCGGCGTCCGCAATCATCTTAGCGGTGGCCAGCTCAAGCTCCTGAGTGGTGACACCCTCGGCCACCAGTGCCCGCAGGTCCTGCAAAATCCGATACACCAGGAGACCGCTCCGACGGAGTTTCTCAAGTTCCACTGCGCTTCGACGGACAATCACTGCTTCAAACTCTTCACGCCCGTTACATCGGGCTCGAGCAAACCCGCCTTGTCGAGCGATCCGCAGATGTTCTGCATGATCTGTTCTGGCGACCAATCACCGCCTTCGATCTCGATCATCTGCACGCCTGCCTGACGGAAGAACTCAAGAATAGGCACCGTCTGCCTGTCGTACTCATGCAAACGTTCCCGAATCACCGATTCCCGGTCGTCCTCACGCGTCACCAGAGCCGCTCCATCCAGGTCACAAACTCCAGGCAATCGAGGAGGGTTGGTGGTTAAACTATAGAGGGTTCCACAAACGGGGCACTGCCGACGGCCGCTCAGGCGAGCTACGATTTTTTCGTAGTTGACGATCAAGTGTACCACAGCGGCGCGAAACCCATTTTTCCCCAGCAAATGCAGCAGAACCTCCGCTTGGTTGATGGTGCGCGGGTAGCCGTCGAGAATGACGCCTTGCCGGGCATCGGGTTCCCGCAAACGCTTTTCAACCAACTGGTTAACGAGTTCGTCAGGAACCAGCTTTCCGGCCTTTATTAACTGTTCGGCCTGCACCCCGATGTCGTCTCCCAATGCAATATGCGTACGCAGCATGTCGCCAGTTGAGATATGCGGCCCGCTCACGCACTGCCGGAGCAGCTTCGATTGTGTGCCTTTGCCGGATCCGGGCGACCCGAAAAGGATAAGCGCAACAGAAGAATGGGATGGGGTATCCGGGGGCAAAAGCAAGCCTAACTGGAGGAACTGCGCCGTCCCCGGATGCGGCCGCTGCGGGGCGTGAAGCCCTCGTAATGGCGCATGATGAGCTGCGCTTCGATCTGATTCACGGTATCCATCGCGACGCCGACCACGATCAGCAGCGAAGTTCCGCCGAAGAAAAAGTTGACGCCCAGGCCATCAAGAAGCCAGCGCGGAAAATGCGCATCGATAAAGTTTCCGGCAAGCGGCAGGTGCTGCAGCTTGATGCCCTGAATCATGATCTGCGGAATGATCGATAGCAGCGCGAGATAGAGCCCCCCGACGACGGTTATTTTCGAGAGGATCTTATCCATGTAGTCGGCGGTGTTTTTGCCTGGGCGGATGCCTGGGATGAAGCCGCCGTACTTGCGCATGTTGTCCGCCGCTTCGCTCGGGTTGAAAATGATCGAGACGTAAAAAAAGCAGAAGAAGACAATCAGCAGAATAAAGACCAGGTAATAGGTTGGCTCGGCGCCCCCCAGCGCGCCCAGCATCCTGCCGAGCCAGGGACTGTTCTTGACAATCGGGAACTGCAGCGCAGTTTGCGGCAACGCGAGCAGCGACGACGCGAAAATAATCGGAATGACGCCGCCAGCATTAACCTTGAGCGGCAGGTGAGTAGACTGGCCGCCCATCATTTTCCGGCCGATCACGCGCTTGGCGTACTGCACGGGAATGCGCCGCTCGCCACGCTCGACCAGGACGATGAAGGCGACCACGGCGATCATCAGCGCAATGATAATGACCATCTGCGGTACCGGCCACTGATGCGTAACGAAAGTGTTGGTATAGATACTGCTAACAGCGCGCGGCAAACCTACAATGATGCCGACAAAGATGATGAGCGACATGCCGTTGCCGATGCCACGGTCGGTGATCTGCTCTCCCAGCCACATGATAAAAGCCGATCCCGCCGTGAAGGTCAGAATCGTCATGAACATGAACAGGAAACCCGGATGCAGAACGAAATTGCCTTCCGAATTCTGCAAGGCGAAAGCGATCCCGAAGGACTGAATGATGGCGAGCGCGACGGTAAGATAGCGCGTCCACTGAGTGATTTTGCGGCGTCCAAGCTCACCCTCTTTCTGCAGCTTGTCGAGAGTCGGGATCACAACTGTGAGCAGTTGCAGAATGATGGAAGAAGTAATGTAAGGCGTGATGCCGAGCGCGAAGATAGTCATTCGCCGCAGCATGCCGCCGCTGAACAGGTCGAAGTAGCCTAGAAAGCCACCGGCGGCGTTTCGAGTAAAGAAGTCCTGAAAACGGTTGGTGTCGATGCCCGGGGTCGGGATGTAGGCGCCGACACGGTAAACCGCGAGCAGGGCCAAGGTGAAGAGGACACGTTTCCTAAGATCCGGTATCCGGAATACGTTGGCGAGAGCTTCGAAGAACTTTTGCATGTTTCAATTCGCACTCGTCAAAACGAGTGCTGGTCTACTTCTTTTCCGTTTCGGGCGGCCCAGCTTTCCTCGCGCGCTTACTGGAACCTTTAACCGCCTTCTCCACAGCAGGCCTCTCTATTACCTCGGCGCTGCCACCGGCCTTCTGAATTTTATCGAGGGCCGATTTTGAGTAGACGTGCGCCTGAACGCTGATCTTCCGGGTCAGTTCCCCGTTGCCGAGAATTTTGAGCCCGGCCTGCAGCTTTTTTACGATGCCGCTAGCAACCAGAGAATCGGGCGTGAAGCTGTCGCCTTCGAGGTTCTCGAGCGCGCCCACATTGATGACGGCGTACTCTTTATGGAAAATGTTTGTGAAACCGCGCTTCGGGAGACGGCGGTGCAACGGCATCTGGCCGCCTTCGAAGCCGCGCATCAGGCTATAACCGGAAATCGACCTGGCGCCTTTAGCGCCACGGCCGGAGTATTTGCCCCGGCCGGTTCCCATACCCTGTCCGATGCGTTGTTTTTTATGTTTTTGACCCTTGGGAGGGCGGAGATTACTTAAATTCATTTCCTGATCCTTGGCAAATAACTGCTCACTGGTGCGCGCGGCTCAGTAACGGCATTCATTCCTTTACGATTTCGAGCAGGTGCGGCACCTTCTTGACCATGCCGCGAAAGCCGGGCGTATCCGGCCGTTCGACTACCCGGTCGATCTTGTGAAGTCCCAGCGACTTAACAATATTCTTATGTTTCTGCGGCGTGCAGATCGTGCTGCGCACCAGTTTGATCTTGATTTTTCCTTCGCTGGCCATTAGTTTGTCCTACAGCTTCTCGACTGGCAGGCCGCGCATATCGGCGATGGCATTCTTATCGCAGAGTTGCTCGAGCGCATCGATGGTTGCTTTTACCACGTTATGTGCGTTGTGCGAGCCAATCGACTTAGTAAGCACATTGGGAATTCCAACCGCCTGAATCACGGCGCGCACCGGACCGCCGGCAATGACGCCGGTACCTGCCGGGGCGGGCTTTAAGAGCACCAGACCGCTGCCAAAGCGCCCTAGTACGGCATGGCGAATGGTGGTTTCGAGCACATTCACCTTACGCAGATTTTTCTTCGCAGCCTCAATGCCCTTTTTGATGGCCGACGGAACTTCTTTCGCCTTGCCGGTGCCGAAGCCAACCACCTTCGCGCTCGGATCACCGACTACGACTAAGGCCGAGAAGCTCATATTTTTGCCGCCCTTGACCACTTTGGTTACGCGGTTGATACTAACGACCTGTTCCTTAAGGTTCAGGTTATGCGCGTCGAGGCGCTTGCCATTTCCATTCACTGCCATTAAGTTAGAACTCCAGTCCCGCTTGACGGGCTGCATCAGCGAGCGCTTTGACACGGCCATGGTACTGATAACCACCGCGATCGAAAACGACCTTGTTGATTCCTTTTTCCTTGGCGCGCTCAGCCACGGCTTTACCGATCAGTTTGGCGCCCTCCACGTTGCCGCCTTTACCGCGCAGATCCTTTTCAGTGGAAGCGGCGGCTACCAGCGTATGACCCTGACCGTCGTCGATCACCTGCGCATAGATATGATTGACACTGCGAAACACGGCCAGGCGGGGGCGCTCTTGTGTCCCGGAGACCCGGCTGCGAATGCGCTTGTGAATCCTGGTTCGTATCTCTCTTCTGGTATCCCGAGCCACTTACTTGCTCCCCGCGCCGGTCTTGCCGGCCTTCTTGCGCAGCGCTTCGCCGGTGTAGCGAACGCCCTTGTTCTTGTATGGATCGGGCGGACGCAGCGCCCGGATCTGAGAGGCCACGTGCCCTACGGCCTGACGGTCGTAACTCGTTAAGACCAGATGAGTTTGCTTGTCGATCTTGAGATCGACTTCCGCGGGCAGAATAAATTCGATGTTATGGGAATAGCCAAGAGTGAAGGTCGCGACCTTCCCTTTGACATCGGCGCGGTAGCCGGTGCCGACAATGTCGAGCTCACGGGTGAAGCCTGTCGAAACCCCCTGTACGGCATTAGCGGTAAGAGCGCGAGTCAGGCCATGCAGCGCGGCGTACTTGTCGCTGTCGCGGACGAGCTCTAGATGCCCATCCTTCTGCTCGATGTGGACGCCCGAAGGAATCGGGACAGTCAACTTGCCTTTAGGGCCTTCGACCTGGATCTCGTCGCCGATTTTGATTTTTACCCCTTGCGGCAGGGGAATTGGTTTTCTTCCTACTCGTGACATGTGTTTGTGCGCTTTCTACCAGATCTGACAGAGAACTTCTCCGCCAACGCCTTCCTTGCGCGCGGTATTGCCGGTCATGACACCATTCGGAGTGGTGAGAATGTTGATGCCGAGTCCCCCGAGGATGCGCGGGATCTCCTTGCTTCCGACATAGACCCGGCAACCGGGCCGCGACACGCGCTCAATACGGGAGATGACGGGCAAGTTCGACGGAGTGTATTTGAGATAGAGGCGAATGTATTTCTTCGACCCTTCTTCGGTCAACTTGTAATTGAGAATATAGCCCTCCTCTTTCAGGATGCGGGCGAGTTCGTTCTTGAGACGGGATGCGGGCACGTCCACTTTAGCGTGGCGGGCAATCAACGCGTTGCGCACGCGCGTCAACATATCGGCGATGGGGTCTAGTGTCATTGGCCTCCCTTTCCTACCAGCTCGCTTTTGTCACGCCCGGAATTTCACCGGCCAGCGCAAACTTGCGGAAGCAGATGCGGCATAGCGAAAATTTGCGCAGAAATCCGCGTGGCCGTCCGCAGTTCTTGCAGCGATTACGCAGGCGGGTCGGGAACTTCACCGTCGTCCCGTCCTTGCGCGCTTGCGCCATTTCGGCTTCCTTTTTTACTTCCTTAGCGATTTTTGCAGTCGTTGCCATCTTTTTCCAATCGCGCACTATGGCCAGCCAATCGGCCTGTACGCTTTCCTAAATTCCTTATTGACGGAAGGGCATGCCCATGTGGCGGAGCAAAGCCAGTCCCTCGGCGTCCGTCTTAGCCGTGGTTGTAATGGAGATATTCATGCCTTTGGTTTTCTCCACCTTGTTGTAATCGATCTCGGGGAAAATCAGCTGATCCTTTAACCCGAGCGTATAGTTGCCGCGGCCATCGAACGATTTGGGCGAGACGCCGCGGAAATCGCGCACGCGCGGCAGAGCGACATTCATCAGGCGATCCAGAAACTCATACATGCGGTCGCCGCGCAAAGTCACCATACAGCCGATCGCCATGCCTTCGCGCAGTTTGAAGGCGGCAATCGATTTCTTAGCCTTGGTTACCACCGGCTTCTGCCCGGCGATCGCGGACAGTTCATTTACAGCGCCGTCCATCAGCTTGCTGTTACCTGTTGCCTCGCCGAGCCCGATGTTGATCGATACCTTCTCGATTTTCGGTACAGCCATCGGATTCGCGTAATTGAAATCCTTCTTGAGGGAGACGACCACTTGCTTGTTGTAGTGCTCGCGCAACCGTGCCTTCCCGCTTTGTGAGCGCGGCGCCGCAGCCTTCTCAAGAACCTGTTGCCCTCCGCCGGCGTCCTTCTTCGGGGCGCGCTGTTTCTTGTCGCCTGCGGGCGGCTTGGCTGCGCTGCCCGCCGGTTTAGCCCCTCCGCCTGTTTTCTTTTCCGTATCCTTCGCCATGATTTCTTTAATTCCCTTATTGGCCGATTCCAAACGGCCCAACTAACCGCCTACTGACGTGCGTGGCTCAGTTCCCAATCACAGGCGAAAGCGCCTGTCCCACATAACTGCTTCAACTCAGTTCCCGGCCTACTTCTTGTCGAGCGCCTCGCCGCCCTTATGGGCAACGCGCGTGCGCCGCACTTTACCGCCTACGGTATCCATCTTGTAGCCGACGCGGGTCGGAATACCGCCAGCGGTCAGCAGCATGACATTCGAAACGTCGATGGGCATCGGCTTTTCGGCCACGCCACCTTTAATCTGCTTCGACGGATTAGGGCGCGTGTGACGTTTAACGATCATCACGCCATCGACCGTCACTTTGCGGTCGAAACGATCGACTTCGAGAACTTTTCCCGTCTTGCCTTTATCGCGCCCGGCGATCACCCGGACCAGATCGTCTTTCTTAATTTTGACGCGCACCGGCTGGCGCTCGCCGCGCTCCTGGCGCCGCAGATAAGCAACTTTCGGCATAGCTAGAGAACCTCCGGAGCGAGGGAAACAATTTTCATGAAGCGTTTATCGCGCAGCTCGCGAGCTACTGGGCCGAAGACGCGGGTTCCAACCGGCTCGCCGACTTCGTTAATGAGCACTGCCGCGTTCGAATCGAACTTGATATAGGTGCCGTCCTTGCGGCGGGTCTCTTTACGCATGCGGACCACCACGCAGCGCACCACTTTGCCTTTCTTAATACTGGAATCGGGAGCAGCCTCTTTCACACTCGCGGTGATCACATCGCCCAAGCCCGCGCGAAGCCCGAGATCGCCGCCGCGGGGCAAGATGCATTGCAGCTTGCGCGCGCCGCTATTATCGGCTACCTCCAACATCGTTCGCATTCCAATCATGTCGATTCTCCGTCAGGCCAGCGCGCCCTCAGAGAGCGCTTAGAGCCTACTTGCCTTTCTTAATCGTCTTCTTCTCGCGTGTGTCGGCGCTCTCTGCCAAGGCAGGGTGTTCGATTCCCACCTGCACCGCCTTGCGGATCACCGCGCCAAGCTGCCACCGCTTCAACCGGCTCAACGGACGGCACTCGATGATTCGAACTACATCGCCCACCTTGGCGACTCCGTCCTCGTCGTGAGCGTAAAACTTCCTGCGCTTGTTAACGATTCGCTTGTACATCGGATGCGGCACCCGCCGCGTCACTTCGACCACAATGGTTTTGGCCATCTTAGCCGAAATTACCTCGCCGACCTTCTCGTTCTTATGACCCTGCTTTTCGCTCGTTTCGGTTGCTGGTGCCGCCATAGTGCTTTTGTCTAAACCTCTTTACTTTTTCTTCTTGCCCGCTTTGGCCGCAGCAACCGGCGCTGCCGTTTCGCCCGCCGCGCGCTTCTCATTGATGATGGTCAGCAAACGAGCCCGGTCCTTTTTCAGGATCCGGTACTTCTTCAATCCTTCGCTCTGCCCCATGCCCATTTGAAAACGAAACCGGAAAAGCTGCTCCTGGCCGTCCTGGGCCTGGCGCTCGGCCTCGCCCAAATCCATGTTGCGAATTCTATCTGCCTTCATGCTTTACCTTTTCACCGTGGCTCAACCCTGAAATCAGCTCGCCTTCGCGCCTTCCGCAGGCTGCGCGCGCGAGACGAATTTCGTCGGAACCGAGATTTTGGCTGCCGCCAAGCGCATCGCTTGCGTGGCCACTTCGAGCGGCACGCCTTCCATTTCGAAAAGCATTTTGCCCGGCCTAATCACCACGACCCAAGCCTCCGGCGCGCCTTTTCCTTTTCCCATACGTGTCTCAGGCGGTTTCTTGGTGATGGGTTTATCCGGAAATACGCGGATCCAGACCTTGCCGCCACGCTTGATGAAGCGTGTCATTGCAATGCGGGCCGCCTCGATCTGGCGGTTTGTTACCCAGCCGCACTCGAGCGCCTTTAGGCCGAATTCGCCGAACGACAGCGAGGAGCCGCGCCAGGCTTTGCCCTTCATGCGGCCGCGCTGCTGCTTGCGGAATTTTACTTTCTTCGGCATCAACATAGCAATAATTTCCTCTGAAGCGCTGCCTTCTGGCTACTCGCTTGGATTTTCCGTTCCTTCGACGGCCGGAGCCGCGGCCTGTTCCGGCTCTTCGGCTGCACCGTCCGGCTGACCCTGTTTCCAGGACGGAGCCTGAGGCGCTGAAAGCGGCGGGATAATAGGCGCTGAAGCCGGCTTCGGCAATTCGCCCGGACTTGGTTGTATGACCGGACCACCGCCTTCCGGAACCATTTGTACGGGCCCGCGGCGCTCCGGCCGGTCACCCCGATCAACCCCTCGATCGCCTACGCGGTCATCACGCCGGGGTCGGCGGCGCGGTTCGCCTTCATTGCGCAGCGAATTGCGGCGATTGCCGCCTTCGATCACCTCGCCCTTGAAAATCCAAACCTTCACGCCGATTACACCGTAGGTTGTATAGGCCTGGCTGAACCCGTAATCAATGTCGGCGCGCAAAGTGTGCAGCGGAAGCTGCCCTTGCAGGTACCATTCGCTGCGCGCGATCTCGGCCCCGTTCAGCCGTCCCGAAACGCGAACTTTGATTCCTTTACAGCCGAAGCGAAGCGCCGAATCGACCGCTTTGCGCATCGCCCGCCGAAACGCCACGCGCTTTTCGAGTTGCAACGCAATCGATTCCGACACCAGCTGCGCATCGAGCTCGGGCCGGTGCACTTCCTGAATGTCGATGAACACTTCACGTTTGGTTTTCTTCGCCAGATCGCCCTTGAGCTTCTCGATCTCCGCGCCCTTGCGGCCGATGATGATGCCCGGACGCGACGTGCGAATCGTAATCCGGAGCTTATTGCCGGGACGATCGACCTCGATTGAACTGACGCCAGCCGCTTTCAAGCGGGCCAGCAACGATTCCTTCAATTCGAGATCTTCATGCAGAAGCTTCGAGTAGTCCTGTTTGGCGAACCAGCGGGAGCGCCAGGTTTTGGTAACACCTAAGCGAAACCCGTAAGGATGTACTTTTTGGCCCATATCTTTATTCCTGTCTTCGGCTCGCTGAGAAACGCGGCCTCATCGTCCTTCTTCCGCTTCTTCGGCCCGTTCGCCGAGCTTTAGCACGATGTGCGCCGTACGGCGTTGATAGCGATAAGCTCGACCCATCGGAGCCGGCCGAATGCGCTTCTGCCGCGGGCCTTCATTGACATATGCTTCGTTCACAAAGAGACGGTCGACATCGATGTCTTCCGACTTGCTCTCCGCGTTTGCGATCGCCGACCGCAGCACTTTTTCCACCGCCGGAGCGATGCGCTTGTTGACCGCGCTCAGTATGTTGATTGCATCGCCCGCCTGCCGCCCGCGAATCATGTCGATCACCAGGCGCGCCTTTTGCGGCGAGACATGCAGGTAACGGGCTTCGGCCTTCGCTACATTGTCTTTCTGATCCATTACCTTGCTGCCTTTTCAGTCGACTTGGCCGCGTGTCCTTTGAAGGTGCGCGTGGGCGAAAATTCGCCGAGCTTGTGTCCGACCATGTTCTCAGTGACGTAGACCGGAATGAATTTTCTGCCGTTATGCACGGCGAGCGTGTGTCCGATGAAGTCGGGCACGATCGTTGAGCGGCGCGACCACGTCCTCACTACAGTTTTCTGATTATTAGTGTTCAGGACTTCCACCTTCTTGATGAGATGGTCGTCCGTGAATGGTCCCTTTTTGAGCGATCGACTCATTAGCGCTTCTTCGCCTTCCTGGTTACGATCCACCGATCGGTTCTCTTGTTATTGCGAGTCTTGAAGCCGCGCGTTGGCTGACCCCAGGGCGTTACCGGATGCCGTCCGCCGGATGTCTTGCCCTCGCCGCCGCCGTGCGGGTGATCGACTGGATTCATCGACACGCCACGATTGTGCGGGCGCTTGCCCAGCCAGCGTGAACGTCCGGCTTTACCGAGCGAAACGTTCTCGTGCTCGACATTGCCCACTTGGCCAACAGTCGCCATGCAGTCCACCTGCACCCGGCGTGTTTCGCCCGAGGGAAGTTTCAAAAGCGCGATATCGCCCTCTTTTGAGACCAACTGCGCCTGCGCGCCCGCCGAGCGAGCCATCTGGCCGCCCTTGCCCGGCCGCAATTCGATGTTGTGAACCACCGTGCCCGCCGGAATATTCTTGAGCGGCAAAGCATTCCCGATGAGAATGTCGGCTTCAGGTCCCGAGCTTACCGTGCGTCCCACTTCCAGGCCGACCGGGCAGATGATGTAACGCTTTTCGCCGTCCGTGTAGTGCAACAGCGCAATGCGAGCCGAGCGGTTCGGATCGTATTCGATGGCCGCTACTTTCGCGACCACGCCGGCTTTGTCCCGCTTGAAATCGATGACGCGATACGCCTGCTTGGCGCCTCCGCCGATGAAACGGCTCGAGGTTCGCCCGCGCGCGTCGCGGCCGCCGGTGCGCTTTTTGCCCTCGACCAGCGACTTCTCGGGCCGGTCCTTAGTAATGTCTTCCCGCGTGAGATAAGTCTGGAAGCGGCGAGTCGGCGTGGTCGGCTTGAAACTTTTAATTGGCATGATGCTTCAGCTTCCTTCCTTAGATCTCCGCGTACTCGGGCACTTTCTGCCCCTCAGCCAAACGCACGTAGGCTTTCTTCCAATCCGACTTGTAACCACTGAAACGGCCCCGGCGGCGCAGCTTCCCGACGAGGTTACTGGTCCGGACGTCGGCCACGCGCACGCGAAAAACCGTCTCGACGGCTTGCTTAATCTGAATCTTGTTGGCTTCCGGATGCACTTCGAAGCACAACGTTCGTTCGTTCTCCCGCTTTTCGTGGCCCTTCTCGGTGATCAAAGGGCGGCGGATCACATCGTAGACAGTCATCAGGCCAATGCCTCCGAAAGCTTTCTTGCCGCGCTTTCACTCAGGAGCACTTCCTGATGGCGCAGCAGATCGTATACGTTTACGTCTTTGGTCGGCACCAGCTTTACACCTGGCAAATTGCGCGAAGCGCGATGGAGGTTCGTGTTCTCCGCTGCTTCGACCAGCAGTACCGTCTTCTTTGCTTCCAGCTTGCCAAGAACACCGACCACGCTCTTGGTTTTGTGATCGGCCAGTTCAAAGGCACGCACCACGCGCAGTTCGCCGTCGCGCAGTTTAGCCGATAGAGCGGAGCGCAGCGCTCCAAGCACCATCTTGCGCGGCAACTTGTATTCATAGGAGCGCGGTTGCGGCCCGTGCACCGTGCCACCGTGCCGCCACAGAGGCGACCGGATGGAACCCATACGCGCCCGGCCGGTTCCCTTCTGCTTCCACAGTTTCTTGCCGGATCCCGAAACTTCGTGCCGCGTCTTAGTGGACGCGCTTCCCGAGCGCCGGGCAGCCGTATACTGCCGGACCGCCTCATACAACAGCGCCTCGTTTACTTCCGCGCCAAACACCGCGTCCGCCAGCTCGATCGAGCCCACGGCCGTGTTGTTCAGGTCGATAATATCTACACTCGGCATGATTTTTTTAATTACCTCTTGGCTCGCCGGACCACTACATAGCCGCCGTTGGGCCCAGGAATCGCGCCTTTGACCGCGATCACATTATCATCGCTATCGACACTGACGATTTCGAGATTGCGCACCGTTACCTGGTCGGTTCCCATTTGGCCGCCCATCTTCATGCCCGGGAAAACGCGCGACGGAAAAGAGGAGCCGCCGATCGAGCCTGGAGCGCGATGAAACATCGAGCCGTGCGTCGCGTCACCGCCACGAAAGTGATGGCGCTTCACCACGCCCTGGAATCCGCGCCCCTTGCTGGTGCCGATCACATCCACCACGTCGCGCGGCTTGAACTCTTCGGCAAGGACGCGATCGCCTTGTTTCAGGTCGCCCGTTCCCTGCCCCAGGTGAAACTCGCGCAGATACTTCACGCCTTCCGCTCCCGATTTCGCGAGGTGCTTCGACATGGGCTTGTTTGCCTTCTTCGCGTATTCGACCAGGCCCAACTGGATCGCATCATAGCCGTCAGTGGCCGGAGTCTTACGTTGCGTGACGACGCACGGGCCCGCCTTCACGAGCGTGACAGGAATCACCTGCCCCTCGGAGTTAAACACCTGCGTCATACCGATTTTCTTGCCGAGAATTCCTGGACTCATGCGCTTCGCTTTCTTGGCCTAACCTTTACTTGCCCTTACCGAACGCCTTAATCTCCACATCCACGCCGGCCGGGAGATCCAGCTTCATTAATGCATCCACCGTGTCCTGCGTGGGCTCGAGAATATCGAGCAGGCGCTTGTGCGTGCGAATCTCGAACTGCTCGCGCGACTTCTTGTCGACGTGCGGGGACCGCAGTACCGTATATCGATTCTTCAAGGTCGGTAGCGGGATTGGACCGGCCACTGTGGCTCCAGTGCGCTTGGCGGTATCGACAATGTCGCCCGTCGATTGATCGAGAACCCGGTGATCGTATGCCTTCAGGCGAATGCGGATGCGTTCTTTCATTTCTCTCTGTAGTCTTCCAAGTGGGGCAGTGGGGCAGACGATCGATTTCCGTCGTCTGCCTACTCCTCCGAATTAGCTCAAAATCTCCGTAACCGTTCCAGCCCCTACCGTCCTGCCGCCTTCGCGAATCGCAAAGCGCAGCCCCTTGTCCATGGCGACCGGCGTGATCAGCTCGATTTCCATCGAAACGTTGTCGCCCGGCATCACCATCTCCATGCCTTCCGGCAGCTTCGCCACCCCAGTTACGTCTGTTGTCCGGAAGTAGAACTGCGGCCGATAGCCATTGAAAAACGGCGTGTGCCGCCCGCCTTCTTCCTTCGACAGCACGTATACTTCGCCCTTGAATCTCTTATACGGCTTGATCGTGCCCGGCTTCGCAATCACCTGCCCGCGCTCTACGTCGTTCTTTTCGATGCCGCGCAACAGCAGCCCGACGTTGTCCCCCGCCCGGCCTTCGTCGAGCAGCTTCTTGAACATTTCGACGCCCGTCACCACCGTCTTGCGCGTGTCCTGGAACCCGACGATCTCCATTTCCTCGCCGACCTTGCAGATCCCCTTCTCGATACGCCCCGTCACCACCGTGCCGCGGCCCTGAATCGAGAAAATGTCTTCAATCGGCATGAGAAACGGCTTGTCGATCACCCGCTCCGGCAGCGGAATATACTCGTCCACCTTCGCCATCAACTCGTCGACCGAGGCCTCCCAGTTCGCTTCCCCGTTCAACGCGCCCAAGGCGCTAACCTTCACCACCGGCAGATCGTCGCCCGGAAATTGATACTTCGACAGCAACTCGCGTACTTCCAGCTCCACCAGCTCGAGCAGCTCCGGGTCGTCTACCATGTCGACCTTGTTCAAAGCAACCACGATGTACGGCACGCCCACCTGGCGGGCCAGCAGAATGTGCTCGCGTGTCTGCGGCATCGGACCGTCGGTCGCCGCCACCACCAGAATCGCGCCGTCCATCTGCGCCGCGCCTGTGATCATGTTCTTGATGTAGTCGGCGTGACCCGGACAATCCACGTGCGCATAGTGCCGCTTCGCCGTCTCGTACTCCACGTGCGCTACCGCGATCGTGATCCCGCGCGCCTTCTCTTCCGGCGCATTGTCAATCGAATCGAAGCTCCGGAACTTGTTCTTCGGGTTGTGCTTCGATAAGGTCTTCGTGATCGCCGCCGTTAAGGTCGTCTTGCCGTGATCGATGTGCCCGATCGTCCCAATGTTTACGTGCGGCTTGCTGCGGTCAAATTTCTCTTTCGCCATGGTTGAATTCCTTTTACGTTCCGTCCTTACTTAATTGCGACTCCGCCTTTGTTGCGGTTGATAATCTCTTCCGCCAGATTTCTCGGCACTTCCTCGTACTGCCCGAAGTGCATGGTGAAACTGCCGCGGCCCTGCGTGCGCGAACGCAGCTCGGTCGCATAGCCAAACATCTCCGAAAGCGGCACCATCGCCTTGATGATGTGCGTGCCGCCGGCAATCTCGGTGCCCTCCAGACGGCCTCGCCGGGAAATCAGATCGCCGTTCACCGAACCCATGTAGTCTTCGGAAACAGTCACTTCCACGCGCATCACGGGTTCGAGCAACACCGGCTTGGCTTTCCTGGCAGCTTCCTTGAAACAGATCGAACTGCAGATCTTGAACGCCATCTCGGAAGAATCGACGTCGTGGTAATCGCCGTCGTATACCGTCACCTTGATGTTGTTCAGCGGATAGCCAGCCAAGATGCCGCCCTCGAGCGCTTCCGTCACGCCCTTCTCGATAGCGGGAATGAATTCCTTCGGGATATTGCCGCCCGTGACTTCGTTCTCGAATTCAAAATTCGCTTCCGGATCCGGCTCGACGCGCAATTTCACGCGAGCGTACTGGCCGCTGCCGCCAGTCTGTTTCTTGTGCGTGTAATCGTACTCGGCGCGCTGGCGAATCGTCTCGCGATAAGCCACCTGCGGTTTCCCGACGTTGGCGCCTACATTAAACTCGCGCTGCATGCGGTCGACGATAATCTCGAGATGCAGCTCGCCCATGCCGGCCAGAATCGTCTGCCCGGTCTCCGGATCGGTTGAAACCTGCAGTGTTGGATCTTCGGTCGCCAATTTGTGGATCGCGACGCCCAGCTTTTCCTGGTCTGCCTTCGTCTTCGGCTCGATGGCGAGCTGAATTACCGGGGCCGGAAAGATAATGGATTCGAGCAGAATGGGCTTGTCTTCGTCACAGATTGTGTCGCCGGTCACGACCTGTTTCAATCCGACCGCCGCGCAGATATCGCCCGCCAGAACTTCCTGAATCTCTTCGCGCTTGTTGGCGTGCATTTTGACCAGCCGTCCCACGCGCTCACGCCTGCCCTTGCTGACGTTGTAGATCGATTCGCCGGCATTTAGCTTGCCCGAATAAACCCGGATGAAGCAAAGCTGGCCGACAAATGGATCGGTCATGATCTTAAAGACCAGCGCGGCAAACGGCTCACTATCGCTCGCTTTGCGCTCCAGAGCTTCTTCCGGATTGTCGACCGCCACTCCCTTGATAGGCGGAACGTCGAGCGGCGAAGGTAGATAATCCACCACTGCGTCAAGCAGATTCTGAACGCCCTTGTTCTTAAATGCAGAGCCGCAGATTACCGGAAAAATCTTTTGCGCGATAGTCGCCTTGCGAATGCCGGCGCGCAATTCAGCTTCGGTAATGGCCTGACCCTCGATGTACTTTTCCATCAGCACGTCGTCGGATTCAGACACCGCTTCGATCAGCTTGTCGCGATACTCTTTTGCCTTTTCGACCAGATCGGCCGGAATCTCCACATCGTCATACTTCGCGCCGAGTGTTTCGTCGAGCCAGATCCGGGCATTCATCTTGACCAGATCGATCACGCCCTTGAACTGATCCTCCGCGCCGACGGGCAACTGGATCGGCACCGGACGCGCGCTCAGACGGTCGACAATGGTCCTGACCGAGAAGTCGAAGTCGGCGCCTACGCGATCCATCTTATTGATAAAGCAAATACGCGGAACCCGGTATTTATCGGCCTGCCGCCAAACGGTTTCAGTTTGCGGCTGCACGCCGGCTACTGCATCGAAAACCGCGCAAGCGCCGTCGAGAACTCGCAGGCTGCGTTCCACTTCCGCCGTAAAATCCACGTGTCCCGGCGTGTCGATGATGTTGATCGTGATGTCATGCCACTGGCAGGTGGTCGCCGCTGAGGTGATCGTGATGCCGCGTTCCTGCTCCTGCGCCATCCAGTCCATGGTGGCCGTACCCTCATGCACTTCACCGATTTTGTGCGTACGGCCGGTGTAGTACAGAATGCGTTCGGTCGTAGTGGTCTTACCGGCATCGATGTGAGCCATGATGCCGATGTTGCGCAGTTTATTCAGCGGTACGGTGCGGGGCATAACTTATTTCGACTGTTCTTTTTCTAGCTACCAGCGATAGTGCGCGAAGGCTTTATTGGCTTCCGCCATGCGGTGCACATCATCCTTTTTCTTAACCGCGCCTCCACGCATATTGGAAGCGTCATTCAATTCATTGGCCAGTTTGTCGGCCATGCTTTTATCGGGGCGGCCCCGCGCGTTGGTGATGATCCACCGCAGCGCCAGACTGGTGCGCCGGTTTTGCGATACTTCGACCGGCACCTGATAGTTCGCGCCACCTACGCGCCGGGTCTTCACTTCGAGTACCGGCTTCACGTTCTCGACGGCTTTTTTAAACGCCTTCAACGGATCGTCCTGCGAGCGTTCCCGCAGCGTATCCATCGCTTGGTAGAAGATCTTCTGAGCGGTCGTCTTCTTCCCGTCCCACATCATTGAATTTACAAACTTTTCGACCAGCGTCGAATTGTAGAGCGGATCGGGAATCACTTCCCTTGGTTCGGGTCGTCTCCTGCGCGGCATAGTGTCCTTATCTGAGTCTTCGCTTAGCTGAAAAGCGCGAGCTCATCTTCTCTCCCTACTTCTTACCCTTGGCCGGAGCGGCGGCAGCGCCACCCTTCGGACGCTTCGCTCCATACTTGGAACGGCCTTGTTTGCGGTTCGCGACGCCTGCCGTATCGAGCGTTCCGCGCACCACGTGATAGCGTACGCCGGGCAGATCCTTCACACGGCCGCCACGAATCAGCACGATCGAATGCTCCTGGAGGTTGTGGCCGACCCCCGGGATATAAGTTGTCACCTCGATCCCGTTTGTGAGGCGCACGCGGGCAACCTTGCGAAGAGCCGAGTTAGGCTTCTTCGGCGTGGTCGTATACACGCGCGTGCAAACTCCGCGCCTCTGGGGACAGGCCTGTAGAGCGGGACTCGCCGTCTTGTACCGCGTCGGCTTGCGCCCTTTGCGCACCAATTGATTAAAAGTCGGCATACTTCAAGTTGACTGGGAGCGCCCGGCGAAAGTTGTCAAACAGCCGGACACCACCTACAAATCCTTTATCTAATCTGTTTGGCTCGTGCAACAGCACGAACCGGATTAAAAACTTGGGTCTTCGTACAGGCTCGAACCAGTCGATCAAAACTAGCTCGGCTGCAATGTCTAATCGCCAGGAGGCTGATATAGCGTATTCACCAGCCCCAAACGCGAGGGTAACTGCTTCGGGTATTGGCCCATGCCAGCTTCCGACGTCACTCGTTCCCAATCTCGAGAAAGAGCTTATCGGTCCGACAGCGGGGCCCGACTTCCGGCCGGATGCCTATCTATAGAGTACTGCACCCGCCGTTAAACAACGGGCTTGTCTCCAGGCACGGTAGCACGGAGGCCGAAGAATCAACTCGCCAAACTTTTCTAGTGTACGAGTTGGTACTAGCCCGTGTCAACCGAAAAGGCTTAATGCGGATCCTTCTACTTTGCACAAACAGGGAACTTTCTATTTTCGTTGACAAAGAGCGCCCCGCAATGCCACCCCATAAACACCCTCGGGCGCAATGAGAGATCTACTAGCAATGCGAAATGTGCTGAAGCCAGGTCTATCCGATCTAACAGCAGGAAAGCGAACTATGCCAAAGAACACACCACAGGACCCGGCATCGAGGGACCCGAAGCAGCAAGGCCCGAAACCAGATCCCGGGCAAACCAAAATCGCACATCCGGGTTTGACTGACGAGATGCATCAAAAGCCGGATCACGGGGAGGACTCTTATCAGGGTCTGGGTCGGCTTACGGGCAAAGTGGCTCTCATCACCGGCGGAGACAGTGGGATCGGGAAGGCGGTTGCGATCGCATTCGCACGAGAGGGAGCCGACATTCTGTTGAGCTACCTGCCTGAAGAAGAGCAAGATGCCAGCGACACAGCGGAGTGGGTAGAGAAAGCTGGCCGCAACGTTGTCAAAGTGCCCGGTGATCTTCAACAAGAAGAACACTGCACCAATATTGTGGACCGGGCTTTCAAAGAGTTCGGGAAACTAGACTTGCTGGTCAACGTCGCAGCTTTCCAAATGACTCATGACAAAATCGAGGAGTTTACCACCGAAGAGTTCGATCGCACCTTCAAGACGAATGTCTACGCACTATTTTGGTTAAGCCGGGCTGCCCTGCCGCGTATGAAAGCGGGAAGCGTGATCCTCAACACCGCTTCGATTCAAGCCTACGACCCTAGTCCCAACCTGCTTCCTTACGCTGCAACCAAGTCTGCCATCGTCAGTATGACCAAGACGCTTTCGGAAATAGGCATGAAGCAAGGTGTGCGTACCAATGCGGTTGCGCCTGGTCCGGTTTGGACGCCCCTCATTCCGGCGACAATGCCGGAAGAGAAGGTCAAGAAGTTCGGTCAAGATACGTCGTTTGAACGTCCCGCCCAACCTGTCGAGATTGCACCCATCTTTGTATTCCTAGCATCCAACGAAGCCCGTTTTGTCACGGGCGAGGTCTATGGTGTGACCGGCGGTCAAACGCCGTATTAGAGCGGCCGACAAACGGCTCGCCATCTCCCGAGAAGACGCCATAAAAGGTCTTTCCCAAACTCTTCAACTGCTGATAATCGCCCAGCGCCCGCAGGCCACTAAAGCCTGGCGGAGCGTTTGCAGGAAACCGGAAGTTTTGCAGGACCACGTTGTCAAAGCGCTTTCCGTGATCCCGATTCAGTTTGATGTTGTGCCTTATCTCCAGTGGCTGCGATGCTTGCAGCGACAAAAGCAAGGCTGGCGAGACTCAAAATAGCAGCCGTCAGGGATTGAGGGGCCCACTATAGAACCGACGCGGTTCATCATCAGAACCGACGCGGTTCATCATCGATGCGCTCCTCACCAGGTCCCTTGTTACTTACAGGCGTTATTATGCGCCTGGCGATTGAGAATTATCGTTCATATTTGGATCGCAAAAGGGCGCGACAAGTGGGCGGCCGTTCGCGATCGCTCCGTGCCGGCCATTCAGAGTGGGTACCAGTACCGCGTAAACTCATTCGCTGACACCGCTCGACCTTCTTGCCCGTCTCAACTAAACATGTGGAGCAAAGGAAGATTAGGACGTAAAACTTTTCTGATCGGACTCGCCTGCGTTTGCTCGCTCCCTAGCGTGCCGCTTTGTCTCGCCAGCCCTGTACCGGCTAATCTCAACGGCCGGTTTGTCGCGACCGCTTATTCCGTAACCGGAATCACAGCCTCTGGCGAATATACCCATCGACATGTGGTGGCCGCGGACCCGGACATTTTGCCGATCGGCAGCCGAATCAAGATCGGGCGCGCCGCCAGGTACTCAGGCGAGTATGTGGTCGCCGACACGGGTCAAAAAATCGTAGGCCGCAAGCTGGATATCTACCTCCCGAACACGGCCGAGTGTAAGAAATTCGGCAAAAAGCCCGTACGCGTGAACGTGATTGAGTTGGGTGATGGCACCCATCAGGCAGCCAAACAAGCCGACCAGGCTGTAAAAAGCGACGTAGCGCAGGACGTGGCGAAGGGGGCAGTCGGAAACGCAGCCACCGAGCATGATTGGGCAACAAAGGGCAGCGCCACGAAGTCAAGTACGCCAGCAAACCCAGCAAGCGCTCCAGCCACGACCGGCCCGGCGGCACCGCAATAAACCTGCTGAAATCTTCTTCCGCTAACGCTGTAAAGGGTCACGCCTTAAATTCGCCAAACCGGCGCAGATAACTTCGGCAGAAAGCCACCACTTGAGCTCGGGCGCAGACGTCATTCAAATCAGGCTCTAAAATTTCAGTCCCTAAAACGTAGCGAACGGTTTGCCACCGAAGGGGCGCGTGGTCGCGCTCTTCGAGGTAGAGAAGTTCAAGAGCTGCAGCGTCGGAACGAAGAATATTGAATCGGATGGCGGAGCGAATTTCAGCAGCCGGAAAATGCGCACAAGCGCCGCGCGAGTAGCCATGGTTACAGCACTGGAAGCGAAGCTCAACGGGTACGGTAAAGGGCCCGGAGGCGGCATGACATTTGCCCTCGTACTCTTCAAGCAACGGCATGCGAGCTCCGGGATGCAGCGGATCGGCTGCCAGGCGCTCCGGTTCAAAGAAAGGGCACGGCATGGAAACTTCAGTATAGGTTTCAGGCGCCGGCCGCCTTCCGTTGCCGCGACCACCACCACCAATTTCGCTGCTCCTGCGGTAAATCTGCATTCCGGGCTTGCGCTACCGCGCAGCGAAATGTGTCGAGCACGCAGGGGTCCTGCCTCACACCAGTCTTCTCGCACAATTGGCGATACAGTTCGAGGCCCTCCCGCCTGGCAAGTTCGGCAACGGTGCTCACACCTAAATCGCGCAAATTGCCTTCGATACTCTTGCCGACGCCGGCTAAATGTCGCAAAGTGCGATTGTCATCTCTTGTAAAGTCTTGAGCAGGCATATATGCAGAATAAAGCAATTTTCGTCAGTTTGGCTCTACTCGCGACGTCTGTTTCCGCCCAGAGTCTCTCGGTCCACTGGGAAGAACTCACCGGCGCGGATTTTCAAACCGCGGTTCAGAAAGGTCAAGGGACGTGTCTGCTGCCGTTCGGCATCATCGAAAAACACGGACCTCAATTGCCGCTTGGCACGGATCTGATCAACGTGCGGTACGTTTCGTTGCATGCGGCTCAGCAAGAGTACGCGGTGGTTTTTCCGGAATATTACTTCGGCCAGATCTTTGAAGCGCGGCACGAGCCAGGCACGGTGGCTTACAGCGCGCGGCTGCAGATGGATCTTCTACAGGCGACTACCGACGAGATGGGACGCAACGGGTGCAAGAAAATTCTCGTTGTAAACGGGCACGGCGGAAACAACAGCTTTCTTCCGTATTTCGCGCAGTCTCAAATGGCTTCGCGGCACGATTACGCGGTTTATGTTCTGATGCACGGGCATTATCCTGAGGGCCGTCCGGCCGTCGAAGACAAGATAGACATGCATGCTGGCGAATCGGAGACTGCGCACACCTTGATCTCCCGGCCCGACCTGGTTCACAAGGACCGCTCCGGTCAGGAATCGGGCGCGGATCTGAACCGGCTCGACTTGCCGCAGGACGTGTATACAGGAATCTGGTGGTACGCCCGCTTTCCGAACCATTATGCCGGGAACGGCGCGGCTGCTAGTAAGGAACTCGGCGAATTTGACGTGACGGCATGGACGGCCCAGGTGGTAAATGCAATTCGCGCTATCAAGGCCGACAACAAGACTTTGCAATTGCAAAATGAGTTCTACGACAAAGCAGCCCACCCGCTCGACACGAAACAGTGAATGGGTCGGCAGCTGAATTTGCCAGGACCAGGGAACGTGGCCTTTAGTCTTACTATCGACGGCATCCCGCGACATCGTTTTGATATATCGGCGTTGCCCAGCCTTGAAAGCTGATATAGCTCGCCGAATCCAACTGAGTGAAGCAGCGCTTTCGCTATGCCATCTGCAGCGCACCCGATACGTGTGAACCGCAGAGCGAGCCGAAACAGGCTGTTCACTCCTTTGCATAGCTATGACTGAACTCACTAATTCCGCTGTACGTGTCATTACCCGGCCCCGGGATCGATTCCCCTTGGTGGGCGGTAGTTGCGCGCTCTCTGATTCATGGTCTGGTCATCCCGACGCGGGTATCGAGGATTCCGGCGATACAGACCCAAGGAGGCGGTTTCGGGCCGTCTTGGAGTAAAAAAGCGCGTCAAAGCTGCTTGAGACGGCAGCCCTTGCGCGAAATACATGCCTACAATACCGTTTTCACGCAATGTACGTCTTCTTCCAGCCGTATTGTACGGAGCAAACCGACTTCTATCTCGGAGGTTCACATTGCGTGAAATACAGCCGCGGCCCGCAGGCAAACACGGTGGCCAGTTTCCGATAACCCACAACCGACAGCACGCTGCTCAGCAGAGTGACCCATTTGCGAAGTGGTGCTCTCAATATGATCTCCGACCTCTCAGGATACCCTGCGTGGCTGCGTATATGGCGCGCATGCAGGGTTGACCTGCGTACAATACGCTAGAGTAAATTTCCGCAGAGATGCTGCCGGTACCCCTTATAGGCCTCGTCGCCCAATGGAGTTCGCTACGGACAGCACTTCTGCTTGTGGTCGCGCTGAGCTTGCTGGCGGCTATCCTCGCCAACGCAGTCCCCACTATAGAAGATTGATCGCTTTCAACGCTACTCCTCGCGATCAGCTCCACAGGATTTTCGGACTATCAGTTCGCCATCCAGCAAGATTTCTCTTGGAGGCTGATGTGGCATGCGGATGCGGTCCAACATGGTGCGAAGGGCCGCTTCTCCGATTTCGCGCGTCGGCTGCCGTACGGTGGTGAGGGGCACCGGCAGCAGACTCGCATAACGCACATCGTCAATGCCCACCAGCCGAATGTCTTCGGGTATGCGCCGCCCTTTCGCCAGAAACATGTGCATCAATTCTCCAGCAACACGGTCGTTCACGCACACGAACGCTTCCAGCAGTTTGAAAGCTTTTCCGGCCGCCAAAGATGGTTGCTCCTGATGTAAATGGAGGTGCAGTCCCGAGTCGATCGCCGGCCGCAAGCCATGCGCGAGAAGCGCTTCTTCGTACCCGCCCATGCGCTCTGCAATGGTTGAAGCCGCTCCATGATATCCCATAAACCCGATGCGCCTGCAGCCGAGATGAATGAGGTGTTCTGTTGCCGTATAACCGGCCTGACGATTATTAATACCGACGAGATCGGGACGCTTCCGTTCCGGAGCTTTCGAATATTTTCTATCCAGCAGCACTACTGCGATTGCCGCTTCCTTCAAAGCTGACAAAATTCTTCGATTGATCTTTTCCGATTCGCTTTCAAATTCCAGTGGCGCGAAGAAGACTCCAGAGACCTTCCTTGAGATGTACTGCTGGCAAAGTCGCCAGGCCTGATCTGACTTGGTAGCCTTGAAATCCGCGTGTCCCCAGAGAAGCGCGTGATCTCCGGCATCGGGCGAGTTCGCGATGCCCTGGCAAACCGGTTCAAAGATCTCCGTCTCGCCTAAATCAGGAATCAGCAGTCCAAAAAGATTGGGCCGGGAATCGTCCGCACCCAACTGCCGGACATAAGTGCCCGATCCGGCGACACGGTCCACTAAGCCCAAATTCTGTAGCTCGCGAATGGCGCGCCCCACTGTTATCCGCGATGCGCCGCTCTTGTTCACAAGCGCCGCCTCACTCGGCAGTTTCTGTCCGGGCCGGTAACGCCCGGAGAGGACATCCGCTTTCAGCGATTCGAATAGCTGTTGATACTTCGGCTTCTTTGGAGAGTTCATTGGATGGCGATCCAACAATCAGATATAGCAGCTTTATGCTGTGTCGTGCGACTTGTATTGCCCGCAGTTCGTCCAACCAGGTGAGAGGACGTTATCTCGAGTCTGCCTTACTCCTCTGTCGTTGGAAAGCACCTCACGCGTTCATTTCAAATACATGACCGTTGGTGGTGAACCAGCGTTCCTCTTTACTAGTTCAAAGGGAAGGACGAAAATTATGAACCAATCAGCAAAGGAATACTTGTTTGTCAGCGATTTCGACCAGACGCTCAGCTTTAACGATTCAGGTCTCGTACTCAGCAAAATGCTAGGTATGACCGACTTTAACGAGCGCGTGGCCGGGTTATCAGAAGTCCACCTGGTGCAGCAGGGAGGTGAACTTTCTTACTTACTCTTGCACGATCCCGAATTCCGGCGCGTTCGTAAGGAGCAACTCGCCGCGGTAGGCAAGCAGATCCGTTTGAAGGAAAACATCCCACTGTTATCGTCGTTGCTTCAGAATCTCGACGGCAGCGAATTCTCTTTTCATGTTGTGTCCGCGGCGCCCGAGGAAGTCATTCAGTCGGCGCTGGAAGGAATTGTTCCGCCGGATCACATTCATGGAACGCGCTTCCGCTACCACCAGAATACAGGCGAAATCGAGTCGATTGTGCGCCTGCCGGCCGGCTATGGCAAGGTCGCCGTGGTCGACAAGTTGCGGGCGGAGATGCGTCTCGGTCCGGACCGCGTAGTCTATGTGGGCGACGGCAGTTCCGACGTGCACGTCATGCTCCACGTCAATCGGCTCGACGGCTTCACGATAGCGGTTTCCGAGAACAAATACCTGACGCCCATCGCGCACCGAACCGTGCTCAGTGAGGATGCCACCAGCGTACTTGTGCCCGTTCTCGAGGATCTTTTCGGCTGGACATCCAACAAGATTCGTGCTTTCTTTGAAGCACAAGGCCTGGCGGTACAGGAATGGGAAAAGACTCGTACCGACGTGATATCACTTTCCGGAATGGCAACCATTCCGCAGAGCGCAGTAAACTAGCCTAAGATTTCATGGGGGGGCGGGAAGCGGGTTTATGCAAAATGTTCTATATTTGAGTACGATTGTCGAACCTGCCTAATCTGCTAACCCTGGTACGCATCTTTCTGGTGCCGCTCCTCGTGGCGGCCCTGGTTCAACACAACCTGAGTATCCACTGGGGCGGCAAGCTCCTTGTGGCCAACGATTTTTTTGCACTGGGCGTTTTTCTGGCGGCGGCTTTGACCGATTTGTTGGACGGCTATCTGGCGCGGCGTTGGAAACAAGTCACCACGGTAGGGACGCTGCTCGATCCGGTCGCCGACAAGCTGCTTATCTCGGCTGCTTTGATTTCGCTTGTGGAAATCCGGCTGCTGCCAGGCTGGCTCGTCATCCTGATCATTAGCCGCGAGTTCGCTGTGTCTGGACTGCGGAGCATTGCCGCGGCGGAGGGCTTCACAGTTAAGGCGGGAGAGCTGGGTAAGTCCAAAATGACGCTACAGGTCGTCGGAGTCGCTCTCATGATGCTGTCGATCCGGTGGGCAGCTCTGCGGCCTTTCGCGCTGGCGGCGATGTGGGCGGTGGTGGTCTTCGGTCTCGCCTCTGCGATCGATTACTTTCGCAAATTCTGGGGCAAGGTCGATACCAGCATCAAGCTGCGGCGAAGAAATGAGCTGCTCGCTTTAGAACGTCAGAAGCGGCGATTGCAGCGCGGAGTCAAGAGCCAGGAAACTGCTCAGGAACCGTCAGAAGCAGCTCAGGCGCGGCGGTCTGGTTGAAGCTTACCAGCGATATGTGGACCGGCGTCTTCAGCACTTCGTAGTTGTTCTGTGTGAATAGCACCGTGCGAACCTGTCCGCGCGGTCCTAAAGCGCCAAGTGCCTTCCCGTTGAACACAACTTCCACGCCCCCAGCATTCCCGGTGCGTATGCGGGCACTGCGATAGCCTTCGAGAACCTTGGTCTCGGCCTTCTCCAGAATGCCCTTGAAAGACGGCTTTCCGTCCGCTACGATCGACAGCCACGCCGGCTCAGTGGCGGAGAGTTCGAGCGTGAACTTATCGCTCGGATCAGAAGCGCTTTCGGGTTCGCGCTTTGCGGTATTTGCGTTCGAGTCGTTCCTCTCGGGAGGCGCTCCCAGCTGATAGCTTTGCGTGACAGCAACAACGGGCGGAGTAGCGAGACGGGTTTTCGCAAGCTTCTGGAATGCCGGCAGGCTGAATTTTGAATTCTGCCATAGAGCATAGATTCCCGAGCACGCCACCAGCATTACGGCGAATGATGAAATCGAATACACCAGACGGGCTTTTTTCCTGCGCCCAATGGGCAGCGCGGGTACCCGGGGCACAGCGCTTATAACCTCGCCGGGCATGCGTGGGGCCGGAATGCGGCCGGCGCTTTCCTGAGTAGCCGTTTCGAGATCGGCGTAATCGAGTTTAAGATCCTGCGCAAATTGCCTGACAAAACTCCGATAAAGAAACGCTGAACCAATGACCGCGATTTGATCGGCCTCAATTGCCCGGAGGTTCTTCAGCGATATTCGTGTGGTCGAGTTAACCTGCTCGAGCGTACGCCCCTGCGCTTCGCGCACGTGACGGAGTTTCTGTCCGACAGACTGCATAGACTTTTCTTTGCACGGCTATAATACTACAGTCTCAGCCCGCGGCAATCTTGTGCAAATTGGGCACTCTCATTTGCACACAAGACAGCAAAATTCATGCAAACTCCTGGTTTTCCCGTCGGCTTCGTAAGTTCGCTCACGCTATTCAATTTGCTTTGTCTGTTCGCGGCCGCTCCGCAAGTCTGCTCGGCCACGAGTGGCTCGACCCGATTCGATGGAGCGGCGGCTTTGGCGTATACGCGGCATGCGACCTCGTTTGGGGAACGTCCCTCAGGTTCCGAGGCTCTGACGCGCACGCGGGATTGGGTGATGTCGGAATTGAAGCCGCTAGGCGGCGAGATCTCGCTCGATTCTTTCACCGGCCAGACCCCTGCCGGGCCGGTGGCAATGGCGAACATCATCCTTAAATTTCCGGGCACGTCTGGCAAAAGCGTGGTTGTTACGGGACACTACGACACAAAGAAAATTCCCATGGTTCATTTCGTGGGCGCGAACGATGCGGGCTCTTCGACGGGCTTTCTCATTGAGTTCGCCAAGGCTTTCGCCGGCCTCAAACACCCGGATGACATTGTAATTGTCTTCTTCGACGGAGAGGAAGCCGTGGGCGAGTGGTCTGATACCGACAGCCGGTACGGCAGCCGTCAGCTCGCTGCAAAGTGGCTCGCCGACAGAACTCTTCCGCGCATCAAGGCACTGATCAATGTCGACATGATAGGCGATAAAAATCTGGATATCTCGAACGATTCGAATTCTTCGGAGTCCTTGAGGGCTGAGGTTCAGAAGATCGCCGCGAAGCTGGGGGACTCGAAGTTTTTTCGCACGGAGCCGGGCGGCATCGACGACGATCATAAGCCCTTTGGCGATCTTGGAGTAAACGTGATCGACATCATCGATCTCGATTACGGGCCGAACGGTTCCTATTGGCACACTGGCCAGGACACCATGGATAAGCTCACCGCTCACAGCCTACAGGTGGTGGGAGACGTGGTGTTCGAGCTGGTTAAAGAGCTGGAGCAGCAGGGCTGAGCTAATTGCGAGCCGATGCGGTACCCTGACCGCCACCCGGCTTAAGCTCCGATTCGAAGACTGGTTTCAGCGCGTCAAGAGCTATCGGCCCGTTATAGCGCTGGCCGTTAATGAAGAGTGTCGGCGTACCCTCCACGCCCGCATGGTCGCCGTCCTGAACATCGCGAATGACGTTTTCGTGCACAGCCGTGGAATCCAGATCTTCCTGGAAGCGTTTCATGTCAAGGCCGCTTTGCTTAGCTAAAACCAGGATGTTGGCGCGCGACAGTTCGTCATGATGAGCAAACATTGCGTTATGCATTTCCCAGAACTTTCCCTGCTTCTGAGCCGCGAGGGCGGCCGCCGCCGCAAGATCCGCCTGTGAATGCATCTCGAGCGGGTACTGCTTGAAAATGAGCTTTACCTGTGTCGGATAAGCCTTCAGCAGAGCGTTGATCTCCGGTACGGCCGCCGCACAGTAGGGACACTGGAAATCGGAAAATTCGACGATCGTAATGGGCGCGCGCGCCGGACCGGTCGACGGGGCTCCTGCCACCGGAATCGTCACCGCATCATCGAGCAGCTTAGGTTCCTGAAGGTGGCCCCACTTTGAAGCTACAGCAGCAGCCTGCGCTTCGTCGACCGTCTTGCCGTGAGCAATAGCCTCGACAACCGCCGCGGCCATACCCTTGCTGTACGAGCAATTTGGATCGACCACCCGGCATTCGGCGATCTTCATATTGCAGCCGCATGAGCAACCCTGACTGCGCAGCACTTTGAGCGCGCTTACCTTCTGCGCCGCGGATAAATGGCTCAGGCCAACCCCATCCAGCGAGTCTGCAGTTTTCCAACTCTGTCCGGAAAGAAAAGCAGAGGCGAGTAGAAATACACCAACACCTAAAGCTCCGCGATGGAGCAGGTTGTTCATACTTCTATTGTAGAAGGAAGAATTGATTAACGTGGCGAATGCAGTGCATCCAAACTCTATGACTATCGGATTCGTCGGGCTCGGGAAAATGGGCAGTGGTATGGCCCGCAGCCTGTTGCGAGCCGGACATAAGCTGACCGTTTACAACCGCACGCGAGAAAAAACAGAAGCGCTTGCGAAAGACGGCGCTTCGGTCGCAAGCACACCAGCTGAAGCGTCGAGCAATGCGGAGGCTTTATTCACGATGCTCGCGGATGACCACGCACTCGATGACGTCGTCTTTGGCACTGACGGAATTGCTGCAACTTTGCCCAAGGACGCCGTCCACGTCTCATCCAGCACCATCAGCGTGGCGTTAGCGCGCAGGCTTGCCGGTGAGCATAGCAAGCGTCAGCAGGTTCTCGTCAGCGCGCCTGTTTTTGGAAGGCCGGACGCGGCTGAAGCGAAGAAGCTGATTGTCATTCTCGCCGGAAACAATCGGGCAGTCGAGCAAATTCGCCCCCTGGCGGACGCGATTGGACGTCAAACCTTTGTAGTTGGCGCGGAGCCGTGGCAGGCGAACGCCATGAAGCTCTGCGGCAATTTCATGATCGCGAGCATGATCGAGTCGTTCGGCGAAGCTTTCGCCGTAATGCGAAAGTCCGGAATTGACGAGCACCTTTTCCTGAATGCAATCGTCGAATTGTTCGGTTCCCCGGTGTACAAGAATTACGGGACGAATGCAGCGGACCGGAAATTCGAGCCCGCCGGATTTGCGCTGAAGCTCGGCCTGAAGGATGTGAAGCTGGCGATCGAAGCCGCCGAGGCAGTCGGCGCGCCAATGCCGGTTGCCAGCATTATTCGAGACCATTTTGTCTCTGCCATGGCCCACGGGCAGCAACATCTCGATTGGTCCAGCCTGGCCCTCGTAGCGAGCCGTGATGCGGGCCTCGAATGAAGGCATCCCCGTAAGCAGATCGCCGGCCAGAGCATTGAGCGGCTGACGCCCTAGCTCGCGAATTTACTAATCACCCACTTGCCCTGGTTCTGGTCGTAAGCAAACGAAACACTGGCATCGAATTCCTTCGGGCTGGGCCGCGCACCGCACATGACTATATGGTCGAGGTCGATGCTTTCCGGATGCGAACTCTGATCCGGAAGATCGAGCCGGTAATCGCAGGCGGCGTTCTGCTTTCTGACATATTTCAGCCAGTCCTGTGCTTTGTTGTTGTAATGCAGCAGCTCGCCCGCCTCTTGTGGATTTAAGGCAGGTACCGCTGCCTTAGGTGCTGCGCCGCAGGAGGCAAGCAGCAGGACGAGTGCGCCTGAAAATAACAATCGGGTCATCTCAGACATCGTAATACTAAGCTATTTCAGCTACGTTCTTTTCGCCTGGAAAAGGCGGAGCGCTATGGCTCCAAAGAAGTCGCGAGTGCGAGAATTTTTCAGGAACATCGCCTGCAGCAGACGAATGGAAGGCGGAGTCGCCCACTCGGGATCGCGCTTTTTCCGGCGCGCGATAATGCCTTCCAGCGTCGCTTGCGGACGCGTGCGAAAATCGTCGAGCAAAGCTGTCTGATGAACACAGGAAATGGTGCAGAAAGGCGCGCAGCCCTTCGGTTTGCTACCTTCGCGCGCTAGATCTTCCGGACCGTAATCTTCCAGCGGTATCGCGGGCGCCCCACGCTGCTGGGAACAGTAATGCACCAGCCCCTCTTCGCAGATATACAGGAAACGGCCTCCTGCCGGACAGTGCCATGCATTGGGCAGCGCGCGAATGGTGTTCTGCTGAAACGAATCTAAATGTGCGAACGAAAAGAGGCCGGTACCTAGTCCAAGAATCCGATCGTATACGCTTCTCTGCCGTGTTTGGAGGGGAGCCAGTTGCCCGGTGCCATCGTGCAGAATGCCAATCGTGCTGTTGAAACCCAGTTCTCGAGCGCGCGCCGCAATCGCGTAGGCGTCTTCCGGCTGCCTGATCTCGCTACCCAGCACAGAGTTGATGGTCACGTCGAAATCGGCGTACTCGGCAAGCCATCTCAGTTTCTGATCGAGCACCTTTAGGCTCTTCTTCGAGACTTCGTCCGGCTGCACGTTATCGATGCTGATCTGCAGGTAATCGAGACCTGCCGCGTTCAAGCGTTTAATCCGGTCAGGAACCAGAAAGTAGCCATTGGTGATCAGTGTGGCGATGGCGCCCGTATCGCGGACGCGCCGTATGAGCAAATCGAGGTCCGGATGTAGCGTCGGCTCACCCCCGCTAAATGTGATGATGCTCGTTCCAAGTTCGCCCAGTTTGTCGATCCGGCGTAGCATTTCGTCCGTCGGCACTGGAGGCGAATGGTTGTCGAATTCATTGCAATAAGTGCAAGCGAGATTACAACGGCGGATAGGAATGATCTGCGCCAGCACCGGATGGTTGGCCGAGGCCATGGCTCGCACAAACATCCGCGCTTCGCGCCAGCGCCGACGCATTCTGAGCAGTGACCGCATCCTAGTGAGTAGACGGCGTCAGGCTGTTGTACGATTCGTTTAACGTAATGCCAGGTTTCTGCTAACAGTCGATGAGGCGCGTAATCCTATCCTGGAGTAGCGGCAAAGACAGCGCTTGGGCCTTACATCTACTGCGGCAGACACCCGCCTTGCGCATTCTTGCGCTCGTCACCACTTTCAACCACTCGGCGGATCGCGTGGCGATGCATGCTGTCCGTCGCGGTCTGGTGGAAGCACAGGCAGAGAGGGCCGGCTTGCCTTTGTGGCCCGTGGAACTCCCATGGCCGTGTCTCAATACCGTTTACGAAGACTTGATGATTGCGCTTTGGAGGCGTGCAGTCGTTGAGCAAGTCACGGACATAGCGTTTGGCGATTTATTTCTCCAAGACGTTCGCGAGTATCGTGAGCGGCAACTCCAGGGAACCGGTCTTGCGGCACTGTTTCCAATATGGCACGTTCCTACTCGTGAGCTCGCCAGAGAAATGCTTCAGAAGGGCGTAAAGGCAAAGGTTACCTGCCTAGATCCAGCAAAACTCGACCGGTCTTTCGCAGGAAGGGAGTTTGACAACGAATTTCTCGAGTCGCTTCCGCCGGCCATTGATCCCTGTGGGGAAAATGGCGAATTTCACACGTTCGTGTATGACTCGCCAGTCTTCTCGTCTCCGATCTCCACCAGAATTGGCGAAACCGTTGAACGCGACAGCTTTGTTTTCACTGACCTTTTGCCCGACAGTCCGGGTGATGAACTGTAAAGAATCTCTTACCCGGACTGTAATCGTCCCGAGCTCATCCTCCCTGCTAAGCCCTAATATTTCGCCAACCAGGGGTCACTTCTCACTGCTCCCTGCCAAGTTAAGTCTTTCCTCGATCGGTCTGCATCCCAAGACCATGAGCCCTATTGCGCAGCGCGATAACAAATACCAAATACTGCGCTCGGATTACGACCTTGCGTTTCAACAACTTGCTCTTGACGTTCAGAAGCTGGCTCAGCATCCGGCTCAAAACGGTTTTGAGACCTCAGCCGCTCACCGCCACTATCTAAGAACGCGCAACAAACTCGCCGACTATCTGCTTTGCAGACGAGCTGAAGCGCTCATCATGCGGTCGGCACCGGCGGCTAGCCCCGATGAACGAGAAGCGCCCTCGATTGAAGAGCATGCCTACTTTCTTTGGGAAAATTCGGGAAGGCCCGGCGGGAACGATCAGGCAAACTGGTACGATGCCGAGGCACACTGCTCATAGAAGAGTGGCGGAGCCGGAGCCATGCGCCGTGATTCCGAATTCTTTGAAGACACCGAGCTCGATCTCATCTATATGGCTCGTACCCTGCGAGATGCTCTAAGACTGGAAGGCATTCTGGACCGGGCCGAAATCGATTACCTGGTTGAAGCTGGGACTTACACGGCCGGGTTTCTAATGCGGCGCGATCTGACGGGAGCTTTTTTCTATGTTGTGCCTGGTGACGCCCAGCACGCCCGGGGCGTACTTGCGGCAAACCGGTACAAGCCATATGTGGCCAGCTAAGAAGCTTCAGGGTCGCGCTGGCTGCATTGCAAACGAGACCGAGTTACTGATTATGCCATTCTGCGTTAAAGTCAGCCGCGCTTTCGTATTCACAATGGCTTCGGCCGGCATGACAATCTGAATCTCGTAAACGCCGATGGACCCTTCCGGCAGCTTCGCCGATAGTACTGTAGCAGCGACACCATCGATTTGGGCCGTGACCGGAATGGCGGCCTCAGCGGTTGTTCCTTGCGGATGTCCAGCTATCGGATAACCGGCTCCGTCCTCCCAAACAGCACCCAGGCCAGTGGCCCATAAGCTCAGCACTTCGCCCGCTCTGGCTGGGCTCTCCTCGGTAACGGGCGGAGCACCTCCCGTAGCCAGCGCCGCTGCGTGCAATAGGATGGCGCCACGCGGTTCACTTCCGCCCAAAGCAAAAATTCCGGGACTCGCGGGTACCAGCCGGATGCCGACGGCCGTCGTGACAGCCGGAATCGACGCGCTATGCTCGAGCCGCAGGTATAAGCTCGCGGCGCTTCGATTCCCAAGATCGTAAGGAATCTGCGCCTGCACTTGCGTTGGCGAGACCGCCAGTAGCGGCAGCGCCTGTCCGTCGAAGATCACCTCCACGCCGCCTAATCGTTTTGGTAGCGGCTCGCCGTCCTCCGATGCAGCTGATTCGGTAGTTTCGCTGAAATGATTGCCGCTGATGGTGATCAGCGTCCCCGGAGCTACTGGCCCGTTCACTAGGCTTGCGGAGTTGACGGCGGCTTCCGGCGACAGCGGCAAATCGCCTGGCGAAAAGACCAGAATGCGGCGACTCGCGCTGTCCGCCACAAACAAATTGTTTCCGTCCGAAACCATGGCGGACGGAGCCGCAATCGATTCGGGATCGGGGGCATCCACCGCATTTCTAGAAGTGAAGTCCGGTTGGCCCAGTACCGCATCGGCCGGCTGATCGTCCGTTAACGGCAAAGAATTCCAGACCAGAACGCGATGGAGCGAGGCGTCACCGACATAGATGCGTTTCCCGTCGAGAGCTACCGAAACTGGATTCACCAAAGTGGCCGGGCCAGGGCCAGAAGATTCGCTCGAACGGCCGAGTATGATGTCTGGACCGCGATCGGGACGAGGCGCCGTCGAATCGCGCCAAATCAAGACACGGTGATTCACCGCATCCGCCACGGCGATCGTTTTGTCCCAGACACTCACTGCGGCAACGCCGGGCATAACGGACTCTTTCGTTTCAGCAGATGGCAATGGCAGGCAGACCGCGCAGCCGCCCGACTGCCGGGCCGAGCGGTCGTCCCGCACGCTTCCAAGCCTCGAGAGGTCAAAAGTCAGAACGTGTCCGGAACTATCGGCCGCATAGAGGCGGTCACGTGAAACGATCATCGACGTAACCCTGATTCCGGCTTCGCGTGAGCTGAATGAGGACTGGCCCAAAACAGCGCGCGCCGCCTGTCCACTCTCAAATTCGGCTGCGAGAAGCGAGGTGCTTAAAAGTAGCAATGTTGCGGCGCGAACTCTCATGCTCCCCGTCTTTCCGCGGCGTTGATCCGCTAAATTCTCCGGTCTCTATTTACTTCCTTTTTCCTGTCGGTAAGTAGCTGTCACCCGGGTCGTGATGCCGCCTCGCGCGGCAAAATCACCTACTACCGCCGCCTCGACGGGGTCGGTCGCCTTCACCACGTCCGCCAGCACGCGATTCACTACGTTCTCCTGGAAAATACCCAGGTTCCTATATGCGAGAGTGTACATCTTTAGCGACTTTAATTCCAGACAGCGTTTAGCCGGCGTATAAATCAGACGCAGCGTACCGTGGTCCGGCAAGCCCGTCTTCGGGCAAACCGAGGTGAATTCCGGCATCTCGATCTCAATTTCGTAACCGCTGAACTGATTGGGCCAAGTTTCGATTTCCGGCAGTTCCGCGTTGACCCCCGCCCCGGCGTGCTCATCTTTGTACTCACGATTCTTCTTCATTTCGCTTGTAATTTGCCGGCTAGCAGATCAAGAAACAATCCCACGTCGGTAACTACACCTAGCGCGTGACCAGTGCCCCGATCTGCAACTTTCGTCGGAACGGCCGGGTTGATGTCCACGCACACAACCTTCACCCACGCAGGAAGCATGTTCCCGGCCGCGATGGAATGCAGCATTGAACTGAGACACAGCACTACACCGGCGCCTTGCAATTGCTCCGCATATGCGTCCTGCGCGACGTTCATATCCGTCAGTACGCCCGGCAGCGGCCCGTCGTCGCGCAAGCTGCCCGCCAGCACGAACGGAATCCCAGCCTTGATGCACTCGTACATCACGCCTTTTGTTAGCCGTCCAAATGCCACAGCTTCCGCGATTCCTCCGGCATGGTTGATTGCATTGATAGCCCGCATGTGATTGCGATGCCCGTGCTCCTCCTGCCGGCCATCGGACGTACGCACGCCTAATGACGTTCCGAGCAGCGCCGCTTCGATGTCGTGTACCGCGAGCGCGTTGCCGGCCAGCACCGCATCGATCCACCCGTTCCGAATCAAGCCTCCGAAGGCCCCCGTTCCGCCGGTATGCACTACTACCGGCCCGGCGACAGCCACGATCTTCTTTCCTTCACGCCTTACCTGCCGCATGATGGCGGCCGTCTGCCCGACAGCCGTTTCCACCTGCCGTTCGGACGAGATTTCATTGCTCATGAAGGCGAAGGATTGCCGGTCGCGCTCTTTTGCTTCCGGAATGACGCGAATTCCTTTCACACCCACCACCACCATGTCGCCGGCTTTTAGATCGCGCAGCCGCTTGCAGGAGGCGCTCCCGTCTTTCACGACAATCATCGCGTCCATTCGCTGATTGCGAGCTTCGAGCCATTGCGCGCGATAGCGCACCAGGGTCCGCTGATTGGTTGTCGAGTAGAAATCTTCGGGAGCGCAGCAGTCCCGCTCCGCCCTTTTCAAATCCGCTTCCCCTGAATCGGCCAGCGCGCAGCCCAAACCGAGCAGCTGAGCCAGCATCTTTTCGAGTTGCTCATCGTGAGATGCCTCCACCCGCAGACGGAGTTTGGACGCATCGCTATTCGTGCGGCCGATGGAAAACTGCTCGACTTCAAAACGGCCGCCGAACTCGACTACCGTGTCGAAAATCTTCTCCATGATGTGAGAATCGACCAGGTGTCCTTGCGCCTCGACGACTTCACTCGCTGGCAAGTCAGCCATGATCACGGATGCGAAAGCAGCAGCGGCATGCCTTCCTTGCTCGTATAGCTCGGCCGGTACCGGTCTTTGTTATACATGTGCTCGACATCCATCCGGCGCGGGCCATCCTTGGGATCAGGTATCTGCACCATGGCGAATTTGCCTTCCGATATCGACGCCATCAGTCCATGCTTGTGCGACGTGATCGCATCATAGGCCATCGTCCCAAAAGTAGTCGCAACCATCATGTCCAGGAAGTCCGGCGCGCCGCTTCGCAAGTCGTAGGTCAGATCGCTGACTACTGTCTCCGCGCCCGTACGCGCAATCACCTCGTCGCTGAAAGCTTCCGCAACGCTGAACTTTTTGCGATGCCCATAGGCGTCGGGCTCACCGTATTCTTTGGTCTGGTACCCTTCCCACTGGGCGCCCTCAGAAAGAATCACCAGCGCATAATTGCTCGGATTGTTCTTCTTATCCGTCATCAGCAGGTCGATCATGTGCTCGAGATTGAATTTATACTCGGGGATTCCGCAGCGGATCGAAGTCACGTAAGCAGTGTAGAGAGCGGTGTATCCGGCATCGCGCCCAAACACCCGAAAAATCCCGACCCGCTCGTGCGACCCGACCGTTGTGCGCTGCCGCTGAATCGAGTCGTTCGCCCGCGATACCGCAGTTGCAAATCCAATACAGTATTCGGTGTTGCGGACATCGTTGTCCATGGTCTTCGGAATGCCGATGACTTTGAAGCCTTGCTTATCGAGAATCGCCGCGTAACTCAGCGTGTCATCGCCGCCGATTGCCACCAGGTGATCGATCTCGAGCCGTTCCAGATTCGCCAAGACCCGCTTGGTAATGTCGTAAGTCACCGCGCCATCTTTGCCCGGCGTGGAGGGGAAATCAGCCGGGCTCAAGAAATCGGGCAGCTTTTTCGTTTTGGAGGGATTCGTTCGGCTGGTATGAAGAAACGTTCCTCCGGTACGATCGATGCGCCGCGTGTTCTCGCGAGTCAGCGGAAGAATAAATCTGCTCACGCTGGCCGGATCGTCGAAATTCAAATCCGTGAGGCCTTTCCAGCCGAGCCGGATTCCAGTCACTTCGTGACCATCGGTAGTGGCCCGGTAAACAACGTTCTTGATCACCGCATTCAGACCAGGCACATCACCGCCGCCCGTCAAAATGCCGATTTTTTTGCCCGACATGACTCTCCTGATTGCAAATCGCGCGTTGTGAATTTTGGATCGTCTCTATTGTAGCTTCGCGCGCGAAAACAGCTTGACCGCGTGCGGCTATGCTACGCCTTTGCTGCGGGACACGACGGCTGCCAGATAGCTGATTAGACCTGCTCCGGCACTACAAAAGGAGCTCGATAGGTACCCTTAAGAAGTTCAGCAGCTTCGGGATCGTTAATGACCGCTTCCGTCTGCGGATCGAAATTGATCGTGCGCCCCAGCCGGTACGAGGCGTTAGCCAGATGCACCAGCGCCGACGAGAGATGCCCTTCGAGAATGGGAGCATGCAAATCTTCGGCCCGGCGGCTGCGCACGCATTCAATGAAATTCGCGAAGTGCTCGTTCTTAATAGGAGTGCTTTTCTGAGGGCCGGGCTCATCCTCTGGACCGAGAAATGATTTATAGCCGTTGTATTCGGAGACTACCAGATAGCCCTTCGACCCGTAGTACATATTCCCGATGGTAGAAGGTTTTCCCGAAGCAGGTCCCAAGGAGCTCTTCGATTTCTCCGATGCAGCTGGCGAGGGGGTCTTCGCCAATCCAGCTTCAGGAACTCCACCGCTTGAGAATTCATCCGTGCCGATTCCCGCCTCATGATTCGTCATCCAGCCGCGTACCTCGAAGTTCATCATCTTAGTTTTAGCGTCGGCCGTCTTGAACTCATATGCCACCGTGAGGACATTCGGGGTTTGCTGATCATCGTCGAACAGGAAATGGCCACCCATTGCGGTGACTTTTGTCGGCAAGGTCACCCCAAGGCCCCACCGCGCCAAATCGACCTCGTGAATACCCTGATTACCTAGATCGCCGTTGCCCGTGTCCCAAATCCAGTGCCAGTTATAGTGAAAACGGTTTTTCGTAAAAGGCTTCAGCGGAGCCGGCCCGGTCCAAAGATCGTAGTGCACGCCCGCGGGAACCGGTTCCTGCGGCGCGTGCCCAATCGTATCCCGCCATTTGTAGCAGAGGCCGCGAGACATGTAGACATTTCCGAGCAGGCCGGAGCGCATACTATCCATGGCTTCGCGGATAGCCGCATTCGAGCGAGACTGGCTTCCGTGCTCGCACATGACTTTGTACTTATTTACCGCCTTAACCAATTGCTGGCCTTCCCACAAATTGTGCGAACAAGGCTTCTCGATGTAAATGTCTTTCCCCGCCTGGGCTGCCCAGATGCCGATCAAAGAATGCCAGTGATTTGGCGTGGCGATAGATACCGCATCGACATTCTTATCTTCCAGCAGTTTTCGCACATCGACATACGTCTGAGGTTTTGGAATACCCAGCTTCTCTGCGTCCGTCAGGCGCTTCCGCATCACATTGTCATCGACGTCGCAGAAATAGGCGATATCGACTCCTGGAACCGATTGATAGCCCCTGACGTGATCCCACCCCCGGCCCCGTATGCCAACGACTGCAATGCGAACTCTGTCATTCGCGCCAAGAACTTTTCTGGCCGAAGCAGCGGTCATTAGACTCGCGGCAGCCACCCCACCTGCTTTCAGAAATGTACGTCTACCAGGTTTCTCAAGATCGTTCTGCAACATGGCTCCTCCTCCTCTCGGGATACCTTCTCTCTTCCACATTACTCCGGTCAAACTTTCTTCAGAACGCCGATCAGCCCGTCCATCGATTCCACGCTTGACGTGTACGTATCATGCTGCGCATTCCTATAGTGCGTTTCGAGAGACATCGTTCCCGAATACTTCATCTTCTTCAATGCCTCGAACTGGCCGACGAAATCGATCTCGCCGGCGCCAATCGGTTTCCACGCTTTTCCGGCAGCATCTTTCAAATGAATGTGGCTGATCCGGCTATGATCGATCTCGTCCCAGGCTTTGGGAAAGGGCTGCTCTCCGGCTTCGAAGCAATTGCCGGGGTCCCAGTTGTGCATCAAAGTCCGGTCGGAGATTGTCTGGAAGAGCTTCGCAGTTTCCGCGCCCGTACCAACGTTGCAATCGAACTCGTTCTCGACCAGTAAAGTGATATCGTGCTGTTTCGCCACTGCGATCGCCCTTTGCAATTCCTCGACGACCCGCTCAAAAACACTGGCTGGATCGGCTACGCGTTTGAAAGTGAAGATCCGTACCCGATCGGTAGCCAGCGCGTGGGCCGCATCTGCCGAGCGCTTCAGGTCATCCATCTGCCGGGCGTATTCGCCAGTTTCCGGATTGAGGTCGGCCGCGTTCTCGCCGACGGGCCGCGTACCCGGCAAAGTGATCTTATAAACCGCCGTATCGAGGACCGACAGCCTTACGCCCCCATCGTCCAACTCTTTCTTGATCTGTTTCAGCTGCTCCGGCGTGGCTGCCTTATAAACATAGCTGCTTTTGCCGTCTAGTTTAAGATTACGAATCTCCGCCCAATGCAGTTGATATTTGGGATAAAAACTGCTCAACACTCGGGCAAGATCTGCATCTACTTCGTCGGTGATGATGCCAAGCTTCCAGGGATAATCAAATGTTTCGGCGGAAGCGCGCAACTCCGGCATCCAGCAAAACGCTGCGGCCGCACTGAGGCGATTGAAATCTCTTCGGTTCAAAATCAGACTCCTCGATTAGAGTACAGGGAACCGGGCGCTCATCGAAACGGACGAGCATGGTAGCGTCAACCTATCACAAGTCCCAACCGCTTGCACATATGACAAATTACCTGGATCTTTCCGGCAAAGCCGCGCTGATCACTGGCGCTTCGTCTGGCATTGGCGCGGCCACCGCTCGCGTCTTCGCGGAACTCGGTGCGTCTGTAGCTATCGGTTACCACCAGAATCAAAAAGGAGCCTTCGAACTTCGTGATGCCCTAGCCGGCTCCGGCTCTAAGGTGGTCGCCATCCAAGCCGACGTCCAGCAGGCACAACAAGCGCGATCTCTGCTCGAACAAGCACGGGATCTACTCGGGCCTGTCGACGTCCTGGTGAACAATGCCGGGTCGCTGATCGAACGCAAACCCTTGCTTGAAATGAGCGATCAGATCTGGGCCGACGTCATCGAGCTGAATTTAAGCAGCGTCTTCGTTTGCTCGCAGGCCGTCGCGCCATCCATGATCACTCGGCGTAGTGGATCCATCATAAACATCGTGTCCATAGCCGGCCGGAACGGAGGCGGACCCGGTGCTGGCGCTTACGCAACTGCTAAAGGCGGCCTGATCACCTTTACAAAATCGCTCGCCAAAGAGTTAGCGCCGTATGGCGTGCGCGTCAACGCTGTTTCCCCCGGCGTAATCGACACTCCCTTTCACGAAGTCTTTTCCACACCAGAGATGATGGCGAATTTCGTGCGATCCATTCCTCTCGGCCGCGTCGGAACTTCGCTTGAAGTGGCGAAAGGAATCGCATTCCTGGCCTCCGAGGCAGCAAGTTACATCACCGGGGAAACGATCGAGGTCAACGGCGGACAATTAATGCTCTGATTAGGCCAGAAATAGGCTATTGCTCTACACCCACCAGGCTGCGCCCGCCGGCTCTCGAATCACAATCTCATTCAGAAATTCCGCTGCTTTGCTGAGGCCTTCGTCCGGCGACATCAGGCTATCTTCGTGCTCAATCGAGAGCACGCCGTCGTAACCGTACATCCGCAGCGTGGAAACAAATTCTTTCCACCAGCCGTAAGGATGCCCGTACCCACAGGAGCGGAAAATCCAGGCGCGATTGCGCTCATCGGTGTACTTCTTGGTATCGAGTACGCCCGTCTTCGGCAAGTTCCATTCGTAGATCTGGGTGTCTTTCGCGTGAACATGAAAGATCGCGTCGCCCAGCACCCGCACGGCCTTGATCGGATCGATGCTCTGCCAGAACATGTGGCTTGGGTCGTAATTGCAGCCGATGTTGTCGCCCGCAATCGAGCGCAATTTCAGCATCGTCTCCGGGCTATACACAACAAAGCCGGGATGCATTTCGATAGCGATCTTCACCCCGTGCTGACGCGCAAACTTGGCGTGCTCAGTCCAATAAGGAGTTACTTTCTTCTCCCACTGCCAGTCGAGCATATCCAGATACTCCGGCGGCCACGGGCACGTGACCCAGTTCGGATACTTGGCGGAGTCGCTGTCGCCCGGACATCCCGAGAAGTCGATCATTACGGGAACGCCTAGCTTCGCCGCCAGTTCGATGGTCCGTTTGCTGGTATCGGCATAGTTCTTTGCTGTCGCTGCATCCGGGTGCAGCGCGTTTCCGTGCGCGCTCAAAGCGCTAATAGAAAATCCGTGATCGTCCAGCTTCTTCTTGAATTCCTTCAGCTCTTTTTCATTCGAAAGCATCGAGAGCTTACAATGCGGATCCCCCGGATAATTGCCGGTCCCAAGCTCCACGGTCGTTATGTTCAAAGCCTTGAGCTTTTCAAGCACCTTCTCAAGCGGAAACTGCGTCAACAATGCGGTAAAACATCCAACTCTCATCAGCGAAAGAGTATCACAGCTAAGCGGATCTCCAGCACAGCCAAGCGGCCGCGATCAGCCAGCCTATTAGAGCTTTATATTCCTCGTTGCGCCGGTAAAGCACCCACGAAAACTTTGATTGGCGCAGGCCAACCCCCTTTCGCGGAAGAAAGCGATTCACTCGTCCTGCATAACTGGCGTAGTCACTGAAAATCTCACGCAGATGCTGCTCTTCGAGCTCGACCGCCGGCAAATACACCAGCAGGAAGACCGCTGCAAAGAGAAGAGCAAGCCAGGCGTTCCGCGCCGCCAAAACGATCCCGAACGCCGCAATCAAAGTGCCTGCATAAAGCGGGTTCCGAATGAAAGCGTATGGGCCCGATGTGGCCAGCTCCCGATCCTTCGCCAGATGCCCCGCAGCCCAGCCGCGCAGCAGCAACCCGAGCCCGGAAATCGGTAATCCAATCATCATCGATCGTGGCGAAGGATTCGCTAGCAACGCGAAGGCGGCCAGCAAAATGAATCCTCCTGCCACTCGCAATCGCTGAACAAAATCGGCGTATGGTTTAGGGAAGAAATAGCGCGGCCCAGAACTCAAACCCGGACCGCCGCCAGCGATTTGAGCAGCGTCTCCGCAACCTGCTCGACCCGAATAACGGACATGCTCGCGTGGACGGCCCGCGCTCGTTTATAGCTGGTGACTACCTGCGAGTTCCGCAACACTTTCATCGAGCTTCTGAATGGACCGGTCTGTGCCGGATCTGTCGGCCCAAACAGCGCGACTCCGGGCTTGTTCAACGCAGCGGCTAGATGCAATGGCCCGCTATCGACTCCCATCACAGCGGCAGCACTCCTGGTCGCGTAAATCAATCCTGTAAGCGAAGAGCTATGCACAGTCAAATGCCGGAACAGACGCAATTCGTTTGCCCGCTCGGGAGCGACATTAACGACCAGCTCGAATCCCTCCACCCGCAACGCTTGACCAAGTTTCTCGTAGAGTTCAATCGGCCACTGCTTGCTACCCCAGCCCGCAAAAGGACTCGCCAGCACGAATGGACCTTCGGGCAAGCGACCCTCTGGAATCCCCGGCGGTATCCAACTCTCTTCGCTCAATCGCGATGCTCCGGCCGCCGCTGCCAGTTGCAGATTCCGCTCGATCCGGTGCGGGCCCGTAACATGAATGCGGTCGCTGTAGAGCATGGAAGCCAGCGGCTCGCGAGCTACCGAGCGATCAAACCCATAGAATCTCCTTGGGCCCGCCATTCGTCCCGCCAGCGCCGACTGGAGCAACCCTTGAAAATCGATGGCGATTTCTGGCTTTAACGTTCGCAGTGCTCGACGTGCGCTTAGCAAGGAAGCGGCTCCGTTGCGATCGAACGGCATCAGTTCGTCTAAATATGGATTCCCCGCGAGTAAAGGAAGCCATTTTCGCGCAAGCAGCCAGATCAGCTTCTTTTCCGGAAAGCTCAGCTTCAAACTGGCGACGGCCGGTAACGCGTGCAGAACATCGCCCATTGCGCCGAGGCGAATCACCAGAATGGATTGCGAACTCATACGGGGATTTCAGCTGACGCCTGCCGCCGAAGCACGAAGCGGACAAACTCCTCCGAGCGCTCTCGCTCTGCTGCCGCATCTTCCTCAATATGCACGCCAGGCATTCTTATCTGCTCCGGTTTTGCGATGACCACTACATCTACGCTGCGCAGACCCGCCACTAATTCAGCCCTTGCCTGGGCCGGGAGCAAAGTGTCTCCGTCCGGAATGACAACTGCTAATTTCCTGCGCCCAGTGCCGGCATTTACCGCCAGTCTCTGCGCCTGCGTCAATGTCAAAGGATCGAATAGACCGGCCACAACTGTCCATTGACCGCTTGCGAGCAGAGCCGCTATGGTATCCCGGTCCACTATTTTTTCGCGAGTATCCATCTCTCTCTTCTCGCTTAATCGACCTCAATCAAACTCAGGGCTGTTTCCGCGACCCGATCGACGCTGACCCTCGTCATACACCGATGATCGATCGGACATTCCCGCAAGAGGCACGGACTGCATTCCACCGGTTCTCGAATTACACGGCTGAGCTCCCCGGTAGGCCCGGTCGCTTCCTCATCGGTGGCGCCGAAAATCGCAACCGTGGGAATTCCGAGCGCCGATGCTATGTGCATGGGTCCGGAATCGTTCGTCAGAAATAGCTCGCAGGCAGCTGTCAGCTCGATGAAATCAGCGAGGCTTGTCGCGCCCGCAAAGTTCAGGCACTGTTCGCCCGCGACTTCCACCTTTTCGCGAACAGCTTCGCAAACCGACCGTTCCTCCTGCGAACCGAACACCGCTACTGCCGCTTTTCTTTCGCGAGCCAGCACCGCAGCCGCTTCCGCAAACCGCTCCGGCAACCAGCGCTTGGCTCCCCCATACGCCGCGCCCGGGCTCACGCCGATTACCGGTCCACGCACGCTGGCCGCATCGAAGCGCCTTCTTCCCGCCTCTGCCGCGGCACTCGCACCCGACAACCGAATATTACTTGCGGCTGGAAAACTATCGATCAAACCTGCGCGCTTCAGCAATTCCAAGTAGTAAAACCGCTGATGCTTAGGTGTTTCACCGGGCCGCGGCACCGGTATCGAATGCGTCAGCAGGACGCCCCGCGCGTCGCGAGCGTAGCCGATGCGCATCGGAATCCCAGCCGCCCAAACCAGCGCAGCCGCCTCAAACGCATTCTGGAAGAGGATCGCGCAATCGAAGTTTCGTTTGCGCAGGCTGCGGGCTAGCTTCCACTTTGTGCCCAATCCCCGCACGCCCCTCGGCGCGTCATATGGAATCAGTTCGTCGCAAAACGGCTCGCGGCCATACAAAGCCGCAACCCATGGCCGCGCCAGAATCGCGATGTAAGCCTCGGGATATCGCTCGCGAAGCATTTGCAGAGCGGGCACTGACATCACGGCATCGCCCACCCAGTTCGTCGCGCGAACCAATATCTTTCCATGCTCCATCGTTAAAATGTAATCGGATGGCGACATTCTATAGCCGCAGCGAACTCATTGCAGCGCGCCATCTCTGGAAAGCGCAAGGCAAAAAGATTGTATTCACGAACGGCTGCTATGACATCCTGCATCCGGGCCACATCCGCTTGCTCGAACGTGCGCGTTCGCTCGGAGATGTACTTATTCTCGCACTCAATACTGATTCGAGCGTGCAGCGGCTTAAAGGCCCTTCCCGGCCGTTCTTCAACGAACAGACGCGCGCCGCGCTGGTTCTCCATTTGGAAGCCGTCGACGCCGTGACACTCTTCGATGAAGACACGCCCCGCGAGCTCATCGCCTCCCTCGTCCCGGACGTGTTGGTAAAAGGCGCCGATTGGGCGCACTTTATTGCTGGACGCGAAGAGGTCGAAGCCGCCGGCGGCCAGGTGCACGCGCTTCCTCTAGAGCCTGGTTATTCCACTACCGACATCGCGACAAGAATTGTTTCGGCCCACGGCTATCCATCCCAGTGACCCATCCCGCCACTCGTGATCTTTTCCAATCCGCGGCGCGCCACACGGATTTCCAGTCGCTCCTCCAGCACCTCACTCGAGGCGAGCGTGGCCCATTCTCTGTTTCCGGTCTGGTAACGACGGCCAAAGCTCTTTACTCAGTGCTGCTCTACCAGGCAACCGAGAAACCTCTGCTCATTCTCGTCGATGGCAACAAGCAAGCAGAGACCCTCCTCGAAACAATAGAAGTTTTCTTCGACATGTTCTTTGAAGGCCGCGATCTGACGCCGCCGCAACTTATTCCCGCGCTCGATGTTCTGCCGCATCAGCGCCTCTCCCCTCACAACGAAATCTCCGAAAAGCGCGCCGTCGGGCTCTGGCGCTTGTCCACCCAAAAAGTTCCGATCACCATCGTGCCGCTCGCCTCGGCGCTTCTTCGCACGGAGCCGGCCAGCTTCTACCGCCAGCTCGCGCTCACTCTGCGAGTCGGTGAAGAAATGGCGCTGGAAGATCTTACCCAGCACCTCGACAGCATCGGTTATCAGCGCCGCGAGCCAGTGGAGATGGTAGGCGAATACTCTGTCCGCGGCGGCATCTTCGACGTCTTTCCGGCGGAAGCGTCGCGACCGGTGCGGCTCGAGTTTTTCGGCGATGAGATCGAGTCCATCCGGCAATTCGACGTCGCGTCGCAGCGTTCTATTTTGAAGATCAGTTCCGTTACGCTGCTGCCGCTCGCCGAGTATCCGCAATCGCGCCCGCTCCTTCGCGATCTGGCCGGCGCCGCCGACGCACTCGACATCGATCTCTCAAACCCAGGTGAGATCTTCCCCGGTTGGGAGTTTCTCGTCCCGCTCGTCCGGCCACGCGAAAGCAACATCTTCTCCCTGCTTCCCGATGCTTTAGTCATGCTTGACGAGCCTTCAGCCATCGAATCGGCTACCGATCGCCTCTGGCAGCGCCTGGACCACCCCGACCGGCCCGCTCCGATCGAGCCCGAGAAAAACTTCGCTCGCTGGGATGAACTCAAAGACTCAATTGCAGAGCGCACGCGTATCAGCTTCGAAGAATTAGAGGTGCTTGGGGGGAACGGTTCGAACGACGGAACACAACGGTTTCATATCCCAACTAGGCCTTCTTTGGCCTTTAAGGGCAACATGAAGGTAGCGGTTTCCGAAGCTCAGAACTTGATCCGGTCTGGCAACCGCGTCGCATTTTTCGCTGCGGCTGTCGGCGAATTGGAACGCCTGGCCGATGTACTGCAGGAATACTCGGTTCCCTACCAGTTGGGGCGTGAATCGACTTCCGGTGCGCGGCCCTCGCTTGCCGAGCGCGCCTATCATGCTGGCGCGGTTGCGGGAACGTATCTCATCAAAGGCTGCGTCCGGCGCGGCGGGGTCCTGGTCGATTCGGAACTCGCCATTCTCGGCTCTGAAGATCTCTTCGAGACATCCGACCTAGTCGCACGCCAGCCGACTAAATCGCAGCTGGCCGCATTCGCCGCTGATATTGCCGATCTCAAGCCCGGCGATTTCGTCGTCCATACCACCCATGGCGTGGGACAGTTTCTCGGAATTCGCGAGATTGCGCAAGGCGATCAAAAGGGCGACTTCATGTTGCTCGAATACGCCGGGGAATCGAAGCTCTACGTCCCGCTGACGCGCCTCGATCTGGTTCAGAAATACCGTGGCGCCGGGGAGGCCAAGCCCCATCTCGACCGTCTCGGCGGCGCTACCTGGGAGAAAACCAAATCGCGCGTCAAAGCCAAAATGCGCGACATGGCCGACGAGCTTCTCAAGCTATACGCGCAGCGCCGCATGAGCAAAGGCTTCAACTTCTCGCCCGACAGCAACTGGCAGCGCGAATTCGAGGACGCCTTCGAGTACGCGCCTACTAAGGACCAACTCAGCGCAGTCAGCCAGATCAAAGCCGACATGGAGAGCCCACAGCCGATGGACCGCCTCCTCTGCGGAGACGTAGGATTCGGCAAAACGGAAGTCGCCATGCGCGCGGTTTTCAAAGCCCTCGGCGACGGCAAGCAGGTGGCTGTTCTCGCGCCCACCACCGTGCTCTCGTTCCAGCATTATGAAACTTTCAAGAGCCGTTTCGCCAGTTTCCCGATCCGTGTCGAACTGGTCAGCCGTTTCCGCTCCGCTAAAGAAACGAAATTAGTTCTCGGAGATCTGGCGGAAGGGAAAGTCGATGTCCTCATCGGGACGCACCGCGTGTTGTCGAAAGATGTCGAATTCTCCGATTTGGGCCTGCTGGTCGTGGACGAAGAGCAGCGCTTTGGCGTCCGTCACAAAGAGCGCTTGAAGCAGATCAAGCACAACGTCGACGTGCTCACCATGAGCGCGACGCCTATTCCGCGCACGCTCCACATGTCACTGCTGGGGCTGCGCGACATGTCCGTCATCGAGACCGCGCCCAAGGACCGCCTTTCGATCAACACGGTAGTCGCGCACTTCAATCCGGATCTCATCAAAACCGCCATTGAGCAGGAACTCGCGCGTCAAGGGCAAGTCTACTTCGTCCACAATCGCGTCGATACCATCTTCATGCGCGCTGCCTCCATTCAGGAATTAGTACCGGACGCGCGCATCGGGGTGGGCCATGGACAGATGGGAGAGGCCGAACTGGAAAAGGTGCTGCTTGGCTTTATGCGCCACCAGTACGACGTATTCGTCTGCACGACGATTGTCGAAAACGGTCTCGACATACCCTTAGCCAACACAATGTTGATCGAGAACGCGGAGCGTTACGGCTTGAGCGAGCTCTATCAGCTGCGCGGACGTGTGGGCCGCTCGAATCGGCGTGCCTATGCTTACCTGCTCGTCCCGGCTGACACGCAGTTAAGCGAAGTCGCCCGAAAGCGGTTGGCCGCTCTCAAAGAGTTTAGCGACCTGGGCGCGGGCTTCAAAATTGCCGCCCTGGATCTCGAGCTGCGCGGCGCAGGTAATCTGCTCGGCGGAGAGCAACACGGGCATATCGAGGCCGTCGGCTACGACACTTACGTTCGCCTGCTCGAAGAAAGCGTCCGCGAACTCAAGGGCGAAGAGGTCCCGCTCGAAATACATTCGACACTAAACTTGGGCTTAGAGTTCCGCATCCCGACTTCTTACATTTCAGATGAGGCTCAGCGCCTCCGCTCCTACAAGCGCATCGCCGACGCCAGCGATGAGAAACGGGGCGGCCGAATCCTGGAAGAAATGGCCGACCGCTATGGTCCGCCGCCCGAAGAAGTGAAGACACTGATGCGGTTTTCTCTTTTGAAGAGCCTGGCGGAGCGCGCCGGCGTCGAGTCGATCGATCGCCGCCAGGGTTTCGCGAACATCAAATTCCATCAGCAATCGAAAATCGATCCCTTCCGGCTGATGGCTCTGGTCCGCAATACTGCAGGCGCCCAGTTTACGCCCGCGGGCGTTCTAAAGTTCCCGCTGAGCGCGTCGATCCCTGCAGAAGAGCTCCTCGAGGCACTGCGGAAAACCCTCCTTGAACTGACCCACGAAACGCCCGTTCCCGAAGCCGAGGTTACGACGGCCAAGTAAGTAGGCGTGTTCGGTTTTCTGCGGCAGGACCTCTAATACCACAAGCTTCTAGTAATAACCGGTAAAGGCTGGACCGGGCTGAATTCGCGGCCAGGTTTGCGCTACCAAGCAGGAGGCGAAAGCGGTACAAGGCTTCTCCACCACGCACAATCTACGGATAATCGCTGCCAGTCCGGACAGCTTTTCGTGCGGGCACGGGGCACCGTGAACGGAAAGATTTATCACTGCAACACGAGTGAACCAGGCCCACCCCGCCCACGGCCTGGAAAGGGGCCGTAATCGAATTGATGAGATGAGTAGGAGGAGAATGGGGAGGAACCACGGTGGTCCTCCCCATAACTTTTGTCAGAATAGGTTCAGGCGGTCGCTGACGAGGTCCGGGGAGTTTGCCGTCTTTGACGCAACTCCTGCTCGGCACGGTGCCAGTCTTCTTCCGGAGAACCAACCGGACAACCGCGTTCGTGCCAGCAACGGTAAGCGTGCGAAGAAATCTCGTCGTAGCTTAAATCAGAGTTGCCGGTCCCAGACGAGGATTCGCTTGGAGAAGTTTGTTGAGTCGGCTTCTGACCCGGAGAGGCATCGCTCAACGGGGTTGTTCCGGAGCCAGTTGGACCTGGCACCACGTTCGGAGCGGGCGTTTCACCCGTCGAACCAGGCGTAACATAGGAACCGCCCGCGCCGGCGCCAGCTCCCGAGCTTACACCCGAAGTATTCACACCGCGTCCGCCGACCGAGAGGTTGGCGTTGGCTGCTACGGTGTCATTCACACTCAGCCCCGGACGCGGCGCTCGTGTCCGCGCCGGGGTATCCGTTCCTTCTAACTCAGTTTCGGAAAGGTCTTCCGGACCCGTTTTGGTCTTATCTGGTAGCTCATTGAATTTAGGATCGATCATGCACTCGCTCCAGCCGTTGGACGAGATTTGGCGAGAAATTTGCACGAAAAAAAAGGCGGCCCCCGTTAAGACCCGCCTACTCCAAAATAAGAACTGTTGAATTTAGGTCAGTCGCCCCGCTCGCTGGCAGCGCCGACCTTAAGCTTTTCCCGCTGTTCCTTCAGGATCGCCTTCCGGCTGAGCTTGATCTTATTGCCCTCCAGCGCCAGCACCTTTACCAGAATCTGATCTCCCTCGTTGAGCTCGTCCCGCACGTTTTTGATGCGGCTTTCCGAAATTTCGCTAATATGCAGCAGGCCGTCGGTCCCCGGGAAAATTTCGACAAAAGCACCGAAATCGGCGATTCTGACCACCTTGCCCAAGTAGGTCTTGTTAACTTCCGCTACGGCAGCAATATCGCTGACCATCTGGAGCGCGCGATTGGCCGCAGTCCCGCTCGAGGCGAAGATATTCACCGTGCCGTCATCCGACACATCGATCTTCACGCCGGTCTGATCGATGATGCCCTTGATCACCTTGCCGCCGGGTCCGATCAGTTCCCGGATCTTGTCGGTCGGGATCTTGGTCGTGTAAATACGCGGGGCATATTGAGAAAGTTGAGCACGCGGGGTGTCGATGGTGGCAATCATCTTCGCCAAAATTTCCAGCCGGCCCTTACGCGCCTGCTCCAAAGCTTCCGCCATGATCTTGGTCGTCACGTTCGGCACCTTGATGTCCATTTGGAGGGCGGTGATGCCATCCCGCGTGCCGGCAACTTTGAAGTCCATGTCGCCGTAGTGGTCTTCCGCGCCGGCGATGTCGGTGAGAATAGCGTACTGGTCGCCTTCGAGCACCAGACCCATCGCGATACCCGCAACCGGCTTCGCTAGAGGTACGCCGGCATCCATCATGGACAGAGTGCCGCCGCAAACGCTGGCCATCGAGCTGGAGCCATTCGATTCCAGAATGTCGCTCACTACGCGCAAGGTGTAAGGGAACGCTTTGTCATCCGGGATCATCGGCGAGAGCGATCGTTCCGCCAAAGCGCCGTGGCCGATCTCGCGGCGCCCCGGCCCGCGCATGAAGCCTACCTCGCCCACGCTAAACGGCGGAAAATTGTAATGCAGCATGAAGCGCTTGGAGGTTTCGCTCAGGTCGAACAGTTCAATGCGCTGTTCGTCGTCCTTGGTGCCGAGCGTGGTTGTTACGAGCGCCTGCGTCTCGCCGCGAGTGAAGATAGCGGACCCATGCGTGCGGGGCAGAACACCCACTTCGCAAGTGATCGGACGGATCTGGTCGAAGGCGCGCCCATCCGGCCGGCGACGCTCTTTGAGCATCGCATCGCGGAAGATACTTTCTCTGAGGTAGTCGAAGGTCTTGGGGGCCTGTGCGAGTTCGGTTTCTTCCGTGAAGAGCTCAATCGCTTTGGCCTTCGCCTCATCGACGCGGCTGTAACTCTCTGTTTTTGCGTATTTCTCAGTATTCAGAGCGTCGCTGAGATCGAGCCGGATGGAATCCGACATGCGGTTCAGCATTGCCTGGTTGACCACCGACGGCGTGAAGGCGCGCTTGGGCTTTGCGGTAGCCGCCATCAGCTCGCGAATACCGGCAGCGATCTTCTTGCAGCAATCGTGACCGAACTCGATGGCGGTGATAACTTCGGCTTCGGAGGCCTCGCTGGCCCCCGCTTCCACCATCACGATACCTTCTTCGGTACCGGCTACGATAATGTTCAGTTTGGAGTCTTTTGTCTCCTCGTAAGAGGCATTGGCTTTGTATGCGCCATTGACCAACCCGACACGAACGCCACCTAGAACGTGGTGGAACGGAATGTCGGAAATAGCGAGGGCCGCGCCCGCCCCAATGATCGACAGAACGCCAGGATCGTATTCGGGATCGGCCGAAAGCACCATAGCAATGATCTGTGTCTCATGGCTAAAGCCTTCCGGGAACAGCGGCCGGATCGGGCGATCAATCAGGCGGCTGGTAAGAACTTCTTTTTCCGACAGCCGTCCCTCGCGCTTTATGAATCCGCCGGGGAACTTGCCCGCCGCGTAGGTGTACTCGCGGTAATCCACCGTGAGAGGAAAGAAACTGGCCCCGGGCTTCGGTTTTTCCGAAGCGCAAGCGGAGACCAGCACCACTGAATCACCGGAGCGAACAACTACGGACCCGTTGGCCTGCTTGGCAATCTTGCCGGTCTCGATAGAGACCTTTGACCCGTGAAGGTCGATTTCAACTGTATGCGACATTTAATATTTCCCGATGCACGATTTGCATCCTAATTCCTTTGCGTGCAAGGCCGCTTCAACCGCGGACATGCGGATCGACTTCGGGATCAAGTGAGGACTTAGAGTGGGAAGCTGAGGACTAGCCGCCTACCAAGGCGGTGTTGCGCGTTCGAAATCGGGTCAAGCACCCAATCCGCGCCTGCTCGGGAATCGTGAACTAGCGGCGGATGCCGAGACTCTGAATCAGAGTCTTATAACGCTCTGGACTGCGGTCTTTCAGATACTTGAGCAGCTTGCGGCGGCGAGAAACCATCGTCAGCAAACCGCGCCGGGAGTGATGGTCTTTCTTATGCGTCTTAAAGTGCTCAGTCAGCTCTAAAATACGCTGACTCAGAAGCGCGACCTGAACCTCTGGCGACCCCGAATCCGATTTATGAATCCGGTATTTACTGATTACTTGAGACTTCTCTACTACCGCCAGGGCCATTCTAGGAAACGATACTCCTCGTCTTTACCTTAATCTCGATTTTAATTCTCTATCAGAGTAGCACAAGGCGGGGCAGGAGATTTCTGCCGAACGAACTTCCAGGCGACCAGAGTGGCCGCGCTACCAGTGCACGCCGAAGCGGAGTTAAAGCAACAGGCGAAAACGCCTATTCCACAAAGACGAAAAAGCCGGGCTGAAGCCCGCCGTCCGGTGACCGAAGCGGCAAATTTTGTTTCTGCTAGGGCTACATCATGTTAGGTGGGGTTGAGGCGGCCGTGGGAACTGGGCCGTTCGACACTGCAGGCGTGGGGAAGAGTCCGGAAGGCAAGGCGAACTCAAGTAAGAATGCGCTCAAGCATGGGATGCGGGCGAAGAGTGGGCTCATTCTGCCGGGCGAGACGCAGGAAGAGTACGACAAAGTAGTGAGCGGCTGGAATGAGCATTGGCAGCCGGCCGATTACCAGGAAGAAAAGCTGGTCGAAACACTGATTCGGAACGACTGGATGCATAAACGGGGGCAACGCTGGCAGCTCGAGACCGAAGCCAGAGTGGTGGGAGAAAACGGGCTAGATCCGATGGATTGGACGGCCGAGGATCGGCACGCGATGGAGCTTGTGCAGCGCTACAACACGACGGCGGAACGAGCGTTTTATCGGGCGTGGAGCGCTTTACGAGGTTTGGGAAAGGATCTTATGCGGGAAGACAAAGAAAAATCGGGGATGGATCGCAGGATCAAAGAGCTCGAAACTCAGCTGGCCGCGGTGCAAAAAGGGGTGCCGAAAGCCAAGGGCGAAACGCCTTTGACCCGGGCGCAGCAGACGTTTCAAGGGCAGAAGTCACCGAAGAAGCGGAAGAAGATTCAGACTTTGGAGCAGTGGGTGGAGATCGAAGTTTCGCCGACTGGGAAGACGGTGACAACGCAGTATCCGTCGAACGAGATTCTGATTCAGGATGGGCAGAAGAAGTGGCCTGCGCCGGAGCTGGTCTACCGGCGGATGCATTTCGTGAACGGCGTGCCGCACGATTATGCGTGGGCGACGAGCGATGAACGAATTCGCAAAGCTGGCGGGATGGGGATTCAGCGGATGACGGTAGATACGTGGCTGGAGCTGATCGAGAAAGAGAAAGCGCTGGGGACGGGGCACATTCTGCCGTGCGGAGGGAATCTGCCGAGACCGGAAGAGCGGGGCGGGTGTGATTGTCCGACGTGTTCGAAGAATCGGGCGATTTTGGAGGCGCGGGCGGCGTAGAGCGGTTGTCCGGTTGGCCGACCAGGCGCACTATAGAATAAGCGATGGACGAGAATCCGGAGCGTTCCCTCCTCGAACTGACTCGCACGTTGGTTCGCATTCCCAGCCGGTCTGGAGCTGACTCCTACGACAAACTTTTCGCATGCCTTAAGAGGTGGCTCATCTCTAAAAGAATCGCACCTCACATCCTTTTCGACGGCGATATTCCAGTGGCGGTGACCGCTACAGTAGGCGAACCGGATAGGGGGCCAACGTATCTTCTTGTCGCTACTGCCGACACGGCGGAGTTCGGAGACGAGTCGGCCTGGGCCTTTGAACCTCTCTCGGGCGAGTTGCGCGACGGATGGCTATACGGGCGCGGATCGGCCGACAGTAAATCAGGCATTTCGGTCTTCTGTCACGTAGCAGCGACACTGCTTGAAGAGGCGCGCCGATTACGAGGAGCCGTAATTCTGGTCTTCGATGCCGAAGAACACTCGGGCCGATTTACGGGCATGCAACGAGCGCTCACGTCCGCGCTTGCGGGCCGGGCCATTGCTGGAGCCATGATTGGCTATCCGGGGCAGGACAAGATTGTCAACGGTTGCAGAGGGTTTCTACGCGCAGGCATTCGCGTCCATGGCAGGGCGGCGCACTCAGGGTCGTCCTCCAGGCACGGAGTAAATGCAATCACTCGCGCTACTGCCCTCGTGCGGCGAATTAACGAAGCTCACCTGCCTGAAGAGGGTACACCTGATTTCCCTCTTCCTCCACAACTCACTGTCACCTCGATAGAAGGAGGTTGTGGAGATTCGACTGTACCGGATTTGTGTGTGGTGCGATTGGATATCCGCTTGACCCCGGCATTCGACGCCAGAGCCGCAGAAACATTAGTTCGCGAGGCGGTCGCCTGGTTGGACACCCAGGAAAGCGACACTGCTTCTACAGAAGTGCAGATCGAGCCGGGATGGCCAGCCTACAGTGTACGGCCGGATCATCCAATGGTTCAGGCCCTTTGGGAATCCGCACAAGACGTTTTGGGTAAGAACTTGCCGCGAACAATAGCCGGACCCTCCAGCGTCGGCAACCTGCTAGCTGCTCACGGTATCCCGGCCACCGCCGGGTTCGGCGTCGAGTACCGGAACGCGCACGGTACGGACGAGAGAATTCTGGTCGAATCTCTTAAGCCGGTTTATGAGACGTACCTGTCTACCGTCCGTAAACTCTTGAGGTAGTAGCCGGGTGTCAATCCCAACCCTGGATCGCGCCGACTATCAGGATATGCGCCTTGCCGTTGTCATGAATGGCGGCGTGAGCCTTGCGGTCTGGATTGGCGGAGTCACGGCTGAACTGAACAGGTTCCAGACTCCCACACCCGAGGGTTATTCGGAGCTCCTGGCGTTTGTAGCGACTCAGGTACAGGCGGATGTGATAAGTGGAACCAGCGCCGGGGGTATCAATGGCGCGTTTCTCGCTGCAGCACGGGCCTACGGCAGTGACCTTGGCCCGCTACGAGACCTCTGGATCCACAAGGGTGCGCTTGAAGAATTACTGCACAGGACGGGTGATAAAGAGCCGCAGTCGCTCTTACGGGGCGAGTATTTCCTGGCGGAGTTGGAGAAAGCTTTCCGGCTGCTGACTCGGGGCACGCCGACGGACCCTAGCGCAACTCCGATCGATTTAACGCTCACCAGCACGCTCCTGCGCGGAGTCCCGAATACGCTGGTGGATGACTTCGGCACTCCAATCTATGACTCCAACCATCGCGCCTTCTTCCGCTTTCGCCGAGATCAAGACGGGGATGACTTTGATAATTCGAACATAGCAGCGCAACTGGCAGTCGGGTCGCGGTGCACGGCCTCCTTTCCGATCGCGTTTGAGCCGCAGTTTGCTGAGTGCATCAAGGGAACGCATACGAGCAATATCACGAGCTTCCCGAGTGGCCGTTACCTCGTCGATGGCGGCCTGCTTGACAATAAGCCTCTGGATCATGCCATAAACGGTGTGCGGCAACAGCGAGCGCAAGGGGAGTTCCGCCGGGTGCTTTGCTACGTTGTGCCGTCACCGGAAATGGCCGTCACTGATGATCCCGACTCGAAAGACATACCGCCTACCGCTCTGAGTGTCGGCATCGCCAGTCTAGGCGGCATTCCTCTCGCGCAGTCGATCTCCGGCCAGATACAGCAAATCGCCGATCACAATCGGATGGTACGTGAAGTTCGGAGCACGCGACGCACTATCGCGAGTCTCGGATGGAAGCAGGTCGACAGCATCGCCGCCCAGGTATTCAAGGCTTATCAAGTCAGGCGGACGGTCAGCCTCGCCAACTATATCGCCGATGCAGTCTCAAAAGGCATTGCGGCAGACCAGTCCGACGCTGGAATCGGGCGCCGCCGTAAAGAATGGATCGTCGATCTGTTTCTAGAGATGTTCGATCAGACCAAGAGCTTGCCCTGGATTCCGTCCGCGCGCCCATCCGGCGGAAAGGATGTTCCTTCGGCAGAGGATTGGGACTGGGGTGCGTTCACGGTCGAGAATATCGCAAACGTGGTGCTCTATCTTCTGCGAAGTGGGATTCGCCTCTTACCTTTGCAGACGCAGCCGGGACAGGCAGAACATCGAGCGAAGATAACTCTTCGGGAAAAACTGCGTGAGGCCAGCGAACAATATGTGCAACTCACCCGCTCGCGTCAGGACAGTGACTCGCAATGGCGCGAGCGCGGCAAGCAGCTCCGATTCGAGCCGAGCCTCGGCCGCAAATGGGTTCGTGAATGCGTCGCAAACGCAGGAGCGAGCGATTCAACGGAAGGAGCTGGATCTTGCGCACACGCGCTCGCGAAGTTGCTGAGCGAAGCAAGCGAAAGTTTGCGAACGGCTAGTGCTTGCTCCAATAACATGCGCGCAAGGGAAGAATTCTCCGACCTGGTGAAACTCCTGGTCTTTGAGGAGCTTCCTTTATCACCCGAACGTATTCTGGAACGATTGTTGAATCTCGAAGTTGTGCAGTTCGGATTTGGTGTTTCGAGCACGGTGCGCGGCCTGACTGACCAAATACTCGAATTGGCCGAATTCAGCTCTGACAACTCTGCCGAAATTTCGGTTGGCTTGAGCTCCGGTAAGCGGCCTTTAGGCGGTCAGCTCGCCGCATTTGGCGGCTTCTATAAACGATCCTGGCGGGCATTTGACTGGACGTTAGGAAGGCTGCATGGAGTGGAGCGCATGCTACGTATCGTTCTTGATCCGGAGCGGATAACAGAACTGTGTCGCACGTCAGCAGACACTAACGTTGTAACCGGTGTTCTCGAACAGCTGGAGCGCATCGCTATCCCTGCCGAAGGACTGGATCGCGAGGCTTGCCGGGCCTGGTGGAGGGGCCAACGCCAGCTAGTCGAGCAAGAAATTACCAGCCTTCTTGGCACGAACGCGGCGCCGGAACAGCTGCCGGCAACCGTAAAGGCGGTTCTCCGCCGGTTTGAGCTGGCGATCTTACGGGAAGAAATACCGATGCTCGCTATGACGATCCAGCAGGATATTGACGACCGCCATGCGCCTCGACTCGGCCAAGAGTTTCTGGACCGCTTAAGAGTGCTGATGGGCGCATCATCTACCGCGCTGCCGATATTGCCGGGAGAAGTGCTCGAGGCCTTGTGGACGGGGTGCGATATCGATGCCGAAACGTTCGAAACGGAAATGGGCACTGACCACTTCATCAACACGCTTACTCAGGCGAGTGTTGTCGCAACAGCGGTACTAAAAGGCAAGAACTCCGGCCTAGGGCCGGCCCGAAGAGTGTTCACCTTTCTTTTTTTGCCCGCTAGTTTCGCCCACTTTCTTGCCCTAAGCTTAGTTTCCGAAAGCAAGTTGATGGTTGCGGTATTTGCTTTTGTCGTTGCAGCCAGTTTCACGATCGCTTCACTACCGTTCTTCGTCGAAAAAGCTTCCATTCCGGAGACATGGAGGTTTGGAGCGGCGGGTATCCTGTTGCTCTCGCTAGTGCTGTTTGTGGTTATCGGATCCCTTCATCGCAGGATCAGTTCAGTTTCGAGGCGAGAGGGAAAAAGTAACTCTCGTAAACCAAAAGATTGGCTTCGCGGCTGACAAGCGATCTATATCGGAAGTGGGCCGGAAGAGCGGGGCGGGTGCGATTGCGCGGTGTGTGCGGGGAATAGGGCGGTTTTGGAGGCGAGAGTGTAGCGCGGCGAGGGTGAGAGAAGGATAGATGGCCGCCAATTAACGCGGATAAACGCCGATGCTGGGATCGTGGGCCGCTTAGCGGACGCGATCTTCCAGGGGTGGGGAACGCTCGGGCTGCCCAGAGGCTATCAGATTCTTCACGTCTTCGAGTTCTTTCTTCAAGCGGGCATTGCGCCGCGCCAAGCTGATGACATAAAGAAGCACGATAAGCCAGGCGGCTAGGAAGCCGTAGAACATGAAGGTGAAGTTGCGAGCGTCCATAAATCCTCTGTTTACGCGAGATTGGCGAAGCGGCGCAACGAATCGATTTCGCGAGCGGTGGATTCCTGTCTTGTTCGAATGAGGACCAGGGCGGCCGCGATCATTAAGATTGCGAAGAAATTCAGATAGAGCATGTGCTCCATAGCGGGATCGATATTGCCGCCGCCGGTGCGGATGCTCAAGACGGGAGCCGGATGCTGGGTACGGAACCATTCGATGGATTTCCAGACGATCACTACATCGACACAACCGAAGATACAGAGTGCGGCAGAGAGGCGCGCCCGCTGAGTGGGTTCGTCGATCGCACGGCGCATCATGAGATAGCCGCTGAAGATGAGAACGCAGACGAGGGCGGAAGTTAAGCGGTAATCCCAGGTCCACCAGATCCCCCAAATCACGCGCGCCCAGATGCTGCCGGTAACGATGTTCACAATGGAAAAGATCACAGACACTTCTACTATCGAGGCGGCGAGCGCGTCGTAACGAAACTTACCGGAAGCAAGATAAAGCACGCTAAGCGCAAGGGCAGCGAAATAGCCGATCATCCCGGCGATCGCGGCAGGTATGTGAAAGAACATAATGCGATAAATGGGGCCTTGCAAGGCGTCGTCGGGCAAGACAAGAAAGATTTGATGGAGATCGTACGCTAACAGCAAGCCGGCCAGGACCGCCAGCGTGATCGCACTCTTTTCGCGCATAGTACTTCTTCTATTCTGCCTAATTCACCAGGATGGTATCGGCCAGCAGCAAGGCGAGCGCGGTAAAGACGATATCGAAGACGATGAGCACGCGCGCCCAAAGCATCTGTCCGGAGCTCAAAGGCGCGGGTTCGAAGAGTCCGTTGGTCAGTTCGATCGCGGCAATCAAGAGCGGGATGAGGAGCGGGTAAATGACGACCGGCAGCATCAGTTCGCGCAGGCGCAGGTTCACTGTGAGGGCGCCGAACACAGCGCCCAGAATAGCGATTCCCCAGGTGGCAGCGACAAAGACCAGGGTGAGGGTACCCAAGTGGATCCACCAGCGAATGTCATAGAAGATTCCGAATACGAAAAGCGACACGATCTCGACGGCAAGCAGGGTGACAAAATTCGCCAGCGCTTTGCCTATGAGGAGGCTGGAAGCAGAGAGCGGCGAAGAGAGTAAGGCGTCCAGGCACTCGTTCGGCAGTTCGCGCGCGAAGCCGCGGTTGAATACCAGAGCGCCGGCAAAGGCAAATACAATCCAGAGGAGGCCACCGGCGCTGCGGCGAGTCTCCTCAGCAGTGACATCGAAAGCGAAACTTAAAAGCAACAGGATCGCAACAGCGAATGCCCCCGCCGCGTTGAGCGATTCTTTTGTCCTGAGCTCCACGGCGAGATCCTTGCCCGCCACCAGCAGCGCTTGGCGCAACGTCGTCAAGCCGCGCCTGGCTCTGTATACAGCCGGTAAAGATAGCCGGGATCGTCCAACATCTCCTGCGTCCTTTCGCCCGAGTAACGCAAGCGGCCATTTTCAACCAGCGCCACGTGCGAGGCGATGGCAAGAGCTTCCCTCAATTGATGAGTAGAAAGAATGATAGTGGCTCCGTCGCGGCGGGCCGCGGAAAGCAACTCGCTCAGCATGGCAATGGCGCGATCGTCGAGCGAGGTGAAGGGCTCATCGAGGAGCAACAGCCGGGGCGAATGGAGAAACGTGCGCGCGAGTGCCAGGCGCTGGCGCATGCCGCGCGAGAACTGCCGGACGGGCATATTAGGGACGCGCTCAAGGCCCACGCGCTCCAGCCATTGCGCGGAAGCTTTCGACGCCGAAGGCAGACCGGCGACACGCGCAAAAAACTTCAGGTTTTCACGCGCCGATAAGTCTTCGTAAACACCGATCCCGTGTCCGAGGAAACCGATGCGGCGGCGAGCGTTCTCGTTGCGAGGCGCTTCGCCGAATAGTCGTATTTCCCCTCGTTGAAAAGGTGAAAGACCGGCCAGGATACGCAGCAGCGTGGTCTTCCCTGCCCCATTCCTCCCCAGCAGCGCGCAACACGAACCTTCGAGAATAGTGAGCGTGCAGTCACGCAGAGCCGCATAGTCGCCATAGAATTTCCAGACGTGTTCCAACGCCACTTGCCGGCTCAGGCCGATCGCGTCTGACATTGCGCTGACTTCAGCTTACTTGCTAGGAGCTTGTTGAAAAGTGACCGGCAGGCCAAAGGCCTACTCCACAAAATTTGCAAACAGTTGATTATTGGTGTGGCACTAGCGGTTACGGCGAGCGGACCGGAGAACTACGGAACAGGATGGCGAGGCCCACGGCAAGCGTCGCGAAGGCTAGACCCACCAGCCAAACCATATGGCGATAGATTTGCGGCGGACCTTGTGTAACGGCAGGCTGGTCGGAATTGTCGGTTGCACTCGCATCGTTACCGGCTGCCCGAAGCGAGCCCGTGCCGGTGATCTCCGCCGAGAAGTTGCCCGCCACTGCGACGTTGTAAATCGTCGCCTGCGTTTTTGGCTCCGTCCCGACCTTTGCGATATCCGTGCCTGCCAGCGACACACCCGGTGGAGCAATTAAGCGCAAGGGCCCTGCCGGCATGCCCTTCACTTGTGTGACGCGGCTGCGGAAAGTGAAAGGCGATCCGGCCGGCAGCACATAGCTGATTTCAAACTCCGTTTGCCCAGGCTTGACTGGAAAATCGACCTTCATGACGTTTTCTTCGCTGGTCTTCTCGGCAGCGCGGGGCAGCGGCATGCCTTGCGGCCCTTGTACATTCACTCGCGATTGCCCATTGGCCGCGGGCGGCAGGAAGAACAGCAAACCGCCCAACGCATCGTTGTTGTACGTGGTATTCGAATCGTTCTGCACGATGACTGTTTCGCTCACTGCGATCTGGCTGGCGGAGGGTTCAATCAGCATCATCCGTTGCGCAATGTGCGCCACAGCCGGCGATTTCGTCGCCTCGTAGACTTCGAGCTGAACATTAGATGTGGGTATGTTGGGCGTCATCAGCTTGTTGTAGTTGACGCCTTTATAATTGGCCTGCAGCAGTTGGGGACCGCCGTCCGGCTGATCATGCTCAAAGGCAAAGTGACCGGCGGCGTCGGAGGTTGCGGCGCCAAGCGTCTGCATTCCATTCTGGCCGGGCTTTACCAGCGTGATACTCACTCCCGCTTGGGGTTTGCCCGTGGTGCGGTTGGTCACCGTACCGTCAATCGCTGCTAAAACGGGCAGTGCACAAAACAGAAATAAGGCGGAGTATTGAGGGACGTACTTCATACGGCATAGGTCACGATGGGTTCGGGAACGTGCCTACCCCCCGATTTTAGACCGTCCCGATAGCGGGGGTCTGCCAGCGGAACAGAAAGAAGTGCCGGTTGCACAGGTCGCACCGGTAAGGCAGAATCAGCCAGTGAAGCGCTCTCTCGAAACGGTTTCGCGTGCCTACGCTTCTGAAGCCAATAGATCTGCAATGCGGACACTGGATAGAAAACATAGCGAACTCTTATCTCGATTCGATTTATGCCGGGGAAATGTACTGAGGCTTCACGATCGCACTGGCTGCGAACCCCGCCAGCCGGCTCCCGTTTGGCTGGTGGTTGCCGGCCGGCGAGCTGATTTTCTTTTTAGAAGGGCAGTGTTTCGCGCCTCTCTGCAGGTTTGCGCGTGCAGGCACATTTCCTCTTCAGTAAAGGTAATAGCGTGCTGCACGTCGCCTTCATGGCGCTCCAAGAGTCCACGGCAGAGAAGAGGAAGTTCCTGCATCTGAATGCCGTATTTGCGCGTGAGAGCAAGGTCGGCCCGGACCGTGTATTCGGTCCGGGTTCGATCGGCTGCGGTGTTCTCAAAAGCGAACACCCGAAATCCGGTATCCTGCTTGAACCCTGTGAGGGTAAACTGCATTTCCATGCTCCTCGGGAAAATCGCTCTCTCCATTACATCGCTCCTAGTTTTCCGGCTCTTCCACTAAGGTACAAATCATCGCTTCGGTGGTAAGCATGAGAGATGCGATGGAAGAAGCGTTCTGAAGCGCTGTGCGAGTAACCTTAGTGGGATCGATCACACCCGCCTTTACCAGATCTTCGTATTTATCGGTGAACGCGTTGTAGCCAAAGTTTCCGTCCTGATGGTTCTTGATCTTTTCGACCACAATCGCGCCTTCCGCCCCGCTGTTGAGCACGATCTGGCGGACGGGCTCTTCGCAAGCACGGCGAACAATAGCAACACCGAACTGCTCGTCATCTTCCAGCTTCAGATGCTCGAGCGCGGCTGCCGCCCGCAGCAGGGCAACTCCGCCGCCCGGCACAATCCCTTCCTCGACCGCCGCGCGGGTAGCGTGTAAAGCGTCCTCAACCCGAGCTTTCTTCTCTTTCATTTCGGTCTCAGTTGCAGCGCCGACCTTGATGATGGCTACACCGCCCGCCAACTTCGCAAGGCGTTCCTGCAGCTTCTCGCGATCGTAATCGGAGGTAGTGTCTTCGGCCTGGGTCCTCAGTTGCTTAATCCGGCCTTCGATGTTCTTCGGCGTCCCGCCGCCGTCGATGATGGTCGTGTTGTCTTTGTCGACAGTCACGCGCTTGGCGCGGCCCAGATCCGCCAATTGAACACCTTCGAGCTTGATGCCGGTCTCTTCCATGAGAGCCTTGCCGCCCGTAAGAATCGAGATATCTTCGAGCATGGCCTTCCGGCGGTCGCCGAAACCCGGTGCTTTCACGGCGCAAACATTGAGGGTGCCGCGCAGCTTGTTCACCACTAGCGTGGCGAGAGCTTCGCCTTCTACTTCTTCCGAGATGATCAGCAGCGGCTTGCCTCCCCGCGCGACTTGCTCCAGAATCGGCAGGAGATCTTTCATGCTGCTGATCTTCTTCTCGTGGATCAGAATGTACGGGTCCTCGAGAACGCATTCCATGCGATCGGGGTCGCTCACAAAGTAAGGCGAAAGGTAACCGCGGTCGAATTGCATGCCGTCGACGGTCTGCAACTCGGTGGTCATGGTCTTCGATTCCTCGACCGTGATCACGCCGTCCTTGCCGACTTTCTTCATCGCTTCGGCGATGACGTCTCCAATGGTCGAGTCGCTGTTAGCCGAGATGCTGCCCACCTGCGCGATCATGTCGCCGGATACAGGCATGGAAAGCTTCTGCACTTCCGCAACCGCCACTTCAACCGCTTTATCGATCCCGCGCTTGATCGCCATCGGGTTTGCGCCCGCCGTAACTGCCTTAATGCCCTCCCGGAAGATCGCCTGGGCCAGAATGGTAGCGGTCGTCGTGCCGTCACCGGCAACGTCGGATGTCTTCGAAGCCACTTCGCGCACCATCTGCGCGCCCATGTTCTCGAGTGGGTCCTTCAGCTCGATTTCCTTGGCTACTGTCACGCCATCTTTGGTAATGGTGGGTCCGCCGAACTTCTTCTCGAGAACGACATTGCGGCCTCGCGGGCCGAGGGTAACTTTAACTGCGTCCGCCAGCTGGTTGACACCGCGAAGGATCGCTTGACGGGAATGATCGCTGTAAATTATTTGTTTTGCCATTATAGATTCCTTATTAAATCGATTGCTTGAATCAATCCGAAGTTAGCCGGCTTTCTTCGCGCCGTTAGCGGCCGCGCCCAGAATAGCCAGCACGTCGTCCTCACGCATGATGATGTACTCGGCGCCCTCAAGTTTGGTTTCGCTGCCGGAGTACTTTCCAAACAGAATGCGATCGCCCACTTTGACATCGAGAGGGACTATTTTGCCGTCTTCGAGCCTCTTGCCACGGCCAGCGGCAATTACCTCGCCCTCTTGCGGTTTTTCTTTGGCGGAATCGGGAATAATAATGCCATTGCGAATGCTTTCCTGTTCCTCTGTCCGCGCTACGATAATGCGATCGTACAAGGGTCGAATGTTCATGGATGCGAGTTTCCTTTAACTGCTTGCTAGTCTCTTATATAAGTGATTTCGCCACTTTGATACTTACTAAGAGAGGTCGATTAACCGGTGGGCCTAAGAAGGAGAGGATCAGACTGTCTGACTTAGTCCAGACAACCTGCGAGTTTGCAGGAATGCGTGCCCATTAACTATTATCGGTTAAGTGGATCTACTTGTCAATGTTACCTTTCTAATAAGTCAGAACTCAAGGACAAGCTGCCGTCCTGCGCGGTAGAAGGACGAAGCCGATGACCCAGCGTGAACCGCCGCGATGCAGTCCTTCCCTCCTGCCACCCTGGGCGGCCGCGAAAAGGCCGGCTCAGACTGAACAGCTAGTTTTCAAAGCACTTGAAGATCAAACACCCATTGGTGCCGCCAAACCCAAAGCTGTTTGACAGCGCGTGCTCGATTGCCATCGGCCGCGCCTGATTCGGCACATAATCGAGATCGCATTCCGGATCTGGAAACTCGTGATTGATAGTCGGGGGGGCGATCTGGTCGCGCAGCGCGAGTACCGTGATTCCTGCTTCGAGACCGCCGGCTCCGCCAAGCAGGTGCCCGGTCATCGACTTGGTCGAACTGACGGCGAGCTTATATGCGTGGTCTCCGAAGGCATGCTTCAAGGCCACGGTTTCCGCTTTGTCCCCTAAGCCGGTGGATGTGCCGTGTGCGTTTACATACTGCACTTGCGATGGTTCGATGCCAGCGTCACGGAGGGCATTGCGCATCACGCGATAGCCCCCGTCTCCATCTTCCGGCGGCGCGGTAATATGATGCGCGTCCGCGCTCATTCCGTAACCTAACATCTCGGCTAGGATTTTGGCGTTCCTTCGGCGTGCGTGTTCCAACTCTTCGAGGATCAGAATGCCCGAACCCTCGCCGACGATAAATCCGTCGCGCTGCATGTCCCATGGCCGGGAAGCCTTCTGCGGCTCATCGTTGCGCGTCGAAAGAGCGCGCATAGCGGCGAATCCACCAATGCCCATCGGTGTCACGCACGCTTCGCTCCCGCCGCAGATCATTACGTCCGCGTAACGGTGCTGTATCAACCGGAAAGAGTCCCCGATCGAGTGAGCGCTGGTGGTACAGGCAGTTGCGGTCGCCGAGTTGGGCCCTTTCGCACCGTACTTGATCGAGACGTATCCGCTCGCCAGGTTCACTATGCAGGAAGGAATAAAAAACGGAGAAATGCGGCTCGGCCCCTTCTCGAGCAGGATTTTGTGCTCGCGCTCGATCACTTCAAATCCGCCTATGCCGCTACCTATATATACGCCGGTGTTCTCAGCTTCTTCCCCGGAGACATGTCCAAGCCCGGCCGACTGCATGGCGAAGTCGCTGGCCGCCATCGCGAACTGGATGAAGCGGCCCATCTTCTTCACATCTTTTTTGTCGACATACAGGAGCGGATCGAAATTTTTCACCTCGCCGGCAATCCTGCATGCATAGTCCGAAGCGTCGAATTGCTGAATCGTGCCGATTCCGTTTTCGCCGTTACGGATGGCGGCCCAGGTCGCCTCTGTTCCCGTGCCGACAGAAGTCAATAATCCGACACCGGTGACTACTACTCTTCGGGGACCCATTGCCTGCCTGCGCGCAGCCAGCCCAATTTCGAAAGCGCCGCCAACCTGCTACTTCTTCTTCGCTTCGATATAGTCGATGGCGTCTTTTACAGTCTTGATTTTTTCGGCGTCTTCGTCAGGGATGTCGAGGTCGAAAGCCTCTTCGAAAGCCATCACGAGTTCAACGATATCGAGTGAGTCCGCGCCCAGATCATCCACAAAGGATGCGCTTGGCTCTACCTGGTTTTCGTCCACTCCCAGCTGTTCCACGATGATTTGCTTTACTCTCTCTGCTACCGGCATTCTTTGTTCTCCTGTGTTGGCAAATTCTCGTACCGCCCTGGTCAAGCTGCGCGGTTCAACTCTCTACCGTACCTCATCCGTTTTTTCGCTGAAGCCGCACGTCTTCAGCACGGCTAACATATAGAGGTTGTCAAGTAGTTTGAGTATCCTATATCTCCACGGCTTTGGTTCGGGACCTCAATCGAGAAAGGCCCGCTTCTTTGCCGATAAACTCGAGGCGTTAGGAATTCCGGTCAGGATTCCGGATCTCGCCGAGGGAGATTTCGAGCGCCTTACGATTACCGGTCAGCTCAAGCTTATCGAAGGCATCCTTGCGAACCAACCCGTCACGCTGATCGGCTCGAGTCTCGGCGGCTATCTTGCAGCATTGTACGCAGCCTCTCACCCAGAAGTCGAACGAGCGCTTTTGCTGGCTCCTGCTTTCGGTTTTTGCCAGCTATGGATGGCCGAGCTTGGCCCGGAACGTCTGACGGAATGGCAGCGAAGCGGAACGCTAAACGTATTCCATTATGGTCAGGGCAGAGAAGTGCCGCTGTCCTACGAGTTCTTCGAGGACGCGCGCCAGTACCAACCGTTCCCCGATATCCGGCAGCCTACGCTGGTGTTTCACGGCAACCAGGATGCGGTTGTGCCTGTGGAGCAGTCTCTCGCCTTTGTCCAAACTAACCCGGGGGCTAGACTGGTGCGTTTTGAATCCGGCCATGAGCTGACGGACGTATTGGAGAGTATGTGGCTCCATGCGCAAAAGTTCCTGCTCGGCGGCCCCGATGACGTTTACTAAAGTTTTACAAGCCCTCGCATTTCCTAAGGCTGGTTTCCCTGATATAAACTGGAGATGTCGGCCCTGAGCTCAGCCATAATCTTGCAACTGCGGTTTCAATCATCACGTCCCAAGGTGTGCCTGAGTTATATCGAGAAATTAAGTCGCGAGAAGTTTAACCTCCGGAGCGTGTAGTGACCAGCGACATTGAAAAGGAAAGTGTGGCGCATTTCGAAACGAATCGGATTAGCTCCGATGCTCATCTGAGTGGGCCCGTGCCCGGCGATCATCTGGATCGTCTTCTGATGAGTACAGACATCGAAGAGCCGTGGTACAAATCGATCGTCAGAGGCATTCGGGAAACGATAAACCCGCCGAAACTCCCGCCTCTGGAGTTGACTTCACGCCCCATCGAAAGCGCTCATCTTGGCGACTTGGCCGCGATCGAGCAGCCTTGGTTCAAGTCTCTTGTATCGAATGTCAAAGACCTAATCCATCCGCCCAATCTTCCTCCGCTGGAGGTAACATCCAAGCCTGTCGAGGTCGGCAGCATCTGGGGAGCATATGGAGGCGGAGAAAAAAAATCCGGACTGGTATCGGTTCTGATTCATGTCGGGGTGGTTGCATTAGCCCTGCTGATTTTCCAATCGCCCATGGTTCAGAAAAAAGTTAAGGACCTGGGCGCAATCATCTATGTGCCGCCTTACCAGCCGAAAATACCCGCGGCCGTAAAGTCCGGTGGCGGTGGCGGCGGCGGCCAACATATGCCTACGCCGGTGAGCAAGGGGGCAGCGCCGAAACCCGCGCTGAAGCCTTTTATTCCGCCTGCACTGGCTGTTGAGCAACCCAAACTACCTGTTGTACCGACGATCAACGCCCCAGCCCCGGTAATTGTAGCCGATAATTATGGCGATCCGCTCGCGAAGATGGCTCCTCTCTCAGGGGGCCCGGGGTCGCAAGGGCTCGGCAGCGGCAGTGGCGGCGGAGTAGGACCTGGTCGCGGCAACGGTTATGGCCCCGGTGAAGGCGGTGGAACCGGCGGCGGCATCTATCGTGTAGGCGGCGAAGTATCCGCTCCGGTCCTAATCAGCAAGACCGAGCCCGAGTACTCGGAAGAAGCGCGCAAGGCGAAATATTCCGGTACCGTTCTCCTATCGCTCATCGTGGATGCCAACGGCTTGCCGCGGGACATCAAGGTCGTTCGGCCGCTTGGTCTTGGCCTGGATGAGAAAGCGATTGAGGCCGTTCAGAAATGGCGCTTCCGGGCGGGTATCAAAGGTGGCCGTCCTGTTGCGACGCAGGCGACGATTGAAGTCAGCTTCCGCCTGCTGTAACTGGGAAATACCGCAAGGCAGACCACCAAGAGCGATGGTCTGCCCCACCTCTACTGATCTTGTCGCGTATATCTGCTGCCTCTTCTTCGAGGTTGCCCAACCGCTCGTCGAAATTGTTTACCAGGATAGTAGTAGGCGTCCGGCGCGTATCGGACCGTCTGGCCCAGGTACGGAATGCGGTAAGTAGGTTGGTCTCTACTTTTTCGATGCGCTGGAGAAGCCGATTTTCCAGCTCATTTAGCTCAACTTTAAGTTCTGCCTTCGTAACCGGTGTAGCGTCAGCCATGTCCTTTTATGCCTCTCTAAATATCGGTGCACCAATTCGTCCGGCTGCCGCGGCACTTCTCGCATGGACAGATTCTCCTAAGGTGATCGAACGAATAAATCCCTGAGCTGTGTCCGTCGTTCCAATAAACGCGCACCGCGTACTGACCTACCGCCTCTACTGAGTTCATCTTCAGCACCGGCTTGAACATCGGAAATGGTTCTGGCTTCGAGTAAGTCGATCGCTGCGGTTCTGTTCCATGAGCCCCTGTACACGTTGCGCACGGGCACTCATCGCGCAGATAAGCCAGTGAATAATCGCTATGGTGGCCATCCCGCCAGTCGATTTTAATGCCGGTGGATTTAGAAATGGCGATGTGTTCGGGGTCTGCCGCCGCTGGCAAAGTGCCGGTTTCCTGTTGCATGGCTCGTTACGTTCCGCTCTGCATGCGCTCGATATCGCGCACGCCTGGGATGCGCCGGAATGCGGTGATTACGCGTTCAAGCTGCTTTTTATCCTTCACATCCATGGTAATGTCGATCACTGCGCTGTTGTCGGTGCGCTTCTCGTCGCCGCGCGCCTCGAGCGTGCGAATATTGCTCTTTTCGCCGTCGAGAATGGACGTTAATCGGTGCAGAATGCCCGGCCGGTCGTCGGTGTAGATCACTACTTTCACCGGCAGCGGATCGCTCGCGCTGCGTGTCCAATCAACCGCGACCTTGCGTTCCGGCTCATACAGCAGCTTCTGCACGTTAGAACATTGCGCCGAGTGAACCGCGATGCCCTTGCCGCGCGTGATGTAACCGACGATCTGCTCGCCGCGTACCGCGTTGCAGCACTTAGCGCGGTAAACCAGCACATCATCGGCGCCCTTCACGTGAATCGTCAAATCACCGTTGGCCAGCGCCGCGTCCGTTTTCGATTGCGGAATACGCGGTGGAAGCGGCAGCGGAGCCGCCTCGGAAGCCTGCTCTTCCGGGGCAACCTTTTGCAGCACCTGCCTTGCCGAGAAGCGTCCGAATCCGAGCGCGGCATACAGATCGTCCGGCTTGCTGACGCCGTATTCAGACGCGACCGAAGCCAGCTCATTTTGCGAAAGCCGCCCCAGGCTCAAGCCTATCCGGCGCGCTTCCTTTTCAAGCGATTTCTGACCGATCTCGACTGCCTTCGCGCGCTCAACCGCGTTAATCACGTGCCGGATCTTGTTTCTTGCGCGGGCTGTTTTCACTACCGCCAGCCAGTCGCGGCTGGGCTGATGTCCAGGTTGCGTGAGAATTTCCACTACGTCGCCGTTGCGCAGCATTGTTTTGAGCGGCTTAATCGAGCCGTTTACGCGCGCCCCCGTGCAGGTATTTCCTACATCGCTGTGGATGGCATATGCAAAATCGATAGGCGTTGCTTCTCTTGGCAGCACGATCACTCGCCCCCGTGGCGTGAACGTGTACACTTCGTCACCATACAGGTCCATCTTCACGGTCGATATAAAATCGCCCGAATCGATCTCGCGCTGCCACTCGACAAGCTGGCGGAGCCACGCCATCCGTTGATCTTCCAGCCCCGGTCCCTTGCTGCCTTCCTTGTATTTCCAATGGGCCGCAATGCCCTCTTCGGCGATCTTGTGCATCTCCTCGGTGCGAATCTGCACTTCGAACGTCACGCCGCCCGGTCCAATCACCGATGTGTGCAGCGACTGATACAGGTTCGGGCGCGGCATCGCGATAAAATCCTTGATCCGCCCTGGAACCGGATGCCACTCGTTGTGGATCACTCCGAGTGCCCCATAGCAGTTCTTCACGGAATCGGTAATGATCCGAATGGCCAGAATGTCGTAAACCTGGTCGAGCGTGATCTTCTGGCGCTTCAGTTTCAGATAAACCGAATAAGCGCGCTTCACGCGGCCCTCTACTCGCGCCGGTATATCCTCGCGGATCAGGCGCTGCTCGATATCTGTTCGCACCTGATGGACCCACGTCACATATTCCTGACGCTTCGATTCCATCTCGCGAATCAGGTCGGCCGCAGCCTCCGGATGCAGCGTCTCAAAGGCCAAATCCTCCAGCTCCCCGCGCACTTTTCCCATTCCGAGGCGGTGCGCTATCGGAGCGTAGATATCGATCGTCTCCTGCGCAATGTGCTCCTGCGTGTCGCGAGAGAGAGAGAAATGGTGCGCATATTGTGCAGCCGGTCGGCGAGTTTGACGATTACGACGCGAATGTCCGTCGTCATGGCCAGCAGCATTTTGCGTAAGCTTTCGGCTTGCCGGTCTTCCCGGTTGGCAAAACTGATTTTGGTCAGCTTGGTGATGCCGTCCACGCAGCGGGCAACATCCTCGCCAAAGTTCTCTCGAATCTGATTGGCGGTAACCGGAGTATCCTCGAGCAGATCGTGCAGCAACCCGGTCTGGAGGCAGACCAGGTCCATTTGCATGTCCGCCAGAATGTGGGCTACTGCCAGCGGATGAGTGATATAGTCCTCGCCCGATTTGCGCTTTTGGTCTTTGTGCGCGGCCGCCGCAAAGCGGTACGCCCGATCGAGGGCTTTCAAATCTTCGTTGGGTCGGTCCCCGCGAACCTTCTCTTCCAGGCTGCGAAACAGCTCTTCTGCTTGCGGGACATCCAAAACAATCGAGGCCATTAGTGACTGTCTACCAGATTAGACGAGAATCGCGGCAGATGAGGTGCGCGGCCGGATTTGCCGGGCAAAGTTGGGCGGTAATTACGTCCCGGCCTGGCGCGTCCGCTAAAATTGGCCTTCAGAGAACACATGCCCAAATCTCAGGTTGACGGGACCGGTTTGCTCGTCGCGGTGGTAGCCGCCGCGCTCGCCCTTACACTTCTCTCGGGTCCTTTCGCGTGGCTCGGCAGCATATGCGGCCTGGTCCTTGCTTTCGTGCTGCTTGGCTTTGACCGGGAAGGCTACCGGACCGTTTTCGAAAGCCTGGCGTTTTCCGCCGTATTCGCGCTTTGCTTGACCATTGCCGTTGCCGTTCTGCTGAGTATTGCCGCTGTAAGCCAAGGCGAAACCACGCCTTTCGGCGGCCGGGTTTCCGGCGAGTGGATGCCGCTCTTCTGGGCCGGCATAACCGTTTTGTTTTGGCCGATCGACCGCGCGCGCATGAGCGGGCGCGTGCCGCAGGCGATCATTCCTGGTATACCGTCTACGTTTTCGCTCTCGCCTGCTCCCGCGCCGCAGGCTCCGGAACCGCCCCGCACTACAGTTGCTGAATCGCCGCCTCCGCCACCCGTGCCTCGCGCCTCGCCTACACTGCCCGCCATGCCTGTAGCGACCCCCGCGCCTCCGGTGTCCGTGGCAGCCTCCGCCCGGCCCATTTTCACTCAGCCCAGTTTCAGCCAGCCCCCTGCGGAGCCCGTATGGACCGAACCCGCTCCCCCGGCACCGGTTCTACAGGCACCCGTCGCCGCAAGAACTTGGGCTCCTGCTCCTGTCCCCGAACCGGCTCCATCGCCGGCCCCTGCTCCAGCGCCACCCGCAGCCGCCCCACCCGCTCCCGTGCCTTCCGGCAAGGAAGCCATGATCTATGTAACTTTAGTCGGGGAAGGCCTTAACGTCCTGCGGGCTGTCCGGGCGGAGCATCTCGGCCGCGATTACTACAAGATCGTAGAGCCGATGCCCGACGGCGAAAGCTGGCAGTTCGGGCCTGGCCAGGTTGTGCGCGCCAAAAAGAAGAATCTCTCCAGCGGAAAAGCCATGGTTGCCACTGAGGAAGCCCCGCGTGCCCGTTAAGGCACTTACTTCATGACCATCAAAGACGATATCGTCGCCGAGATCCAGACGCCCACCGGGCCGATGCGCACTTACTTCTTCCTCCCTGCTGCTGAAGGCAAGTATCCAGGCATCCTTCTCTTTTCTGAAATCTTCCAGGTGACGAGCCCCATTCGGCGGACCGCCGCCATGCTAGCGGGGCAGGGCTATCTGGTAGCCGTCCCCGAAGTCTATCACGAGCTCGAGACGCCCGGTACAGTCCTGGCATATGATCAAGCCGGCGCCGACAAGGGCAACGCCCATAAATACGGCAAAGAGTTGTCTTCCTACGATGCGGATACGTCGGCCTTGATCGATCACCTCAAATCGCGTGAAGATTGCAGCGGGCGTCTGGGCGCGATTGGCATTTGTCTCGGCGGCCATCTGGCCTTCCGCGCCGCCATGCATCCGGAGATCCTCGCCACTACCTGCTTCTACGCGACCGATATCCACTCCGGCAGCTTAGGCAAAGGCAAACAGGACGACTCGCTTGCCCGTGCAGCCGAGATTAAGGGCGAGTTGCTGCACATCTGGGGCCGCCATGATCCGCACGTTCCGCTCGAAGGCCGCAATCGCATCAAAGCTCGCCTTGAGGACGTTGGAGCCGATTTTCAGTGGCTCGAAGTGAATGGCGCCCACGCATTTATGCGCGATGAGGGATACCGCTACGATCCCGCCCTCGCGTATCAGTGCTACGGGCTTGTTTTCGGATTGTTCCATCGGCGGCTCGCGCTAGGTCTGTGAGCGAGCGGGCGATAGCCTGTCCTCACAATTTTTCAGGAAGCACTGGCCTTACGTTTCAGCCGTTCTTCCTGCTCGGTCGGCAGAGCTCGTTCTGCGTCCCTGGCAGTCAGGGTTGGAACTCTAAAACCGTTGTACACTGCTGCTGCGAGAACCGAGCCGATGAGAGGCGCAAATATGAACAGCCAAAGCTGTTGCAAGGCCCAGCCGCCCACGAAAAGCGCCGGGCCAATGCTGCGAGCCGGGTTGACAGAGGTATTCGTAACAGGAATGCCCACCAGGTGGATCAGCGTTAAAACGAGCCCAATGGGGATCCCGGCAAATCCGACAGGCGCTTTAAGATCTGTCGCACCAATCACGGTCAGGACCAGGAAGAAAGTGAGAATAATTTCGGTGAGCGCGGCAGCCGCGAGTCCGTAGTGCCCGGGAGAATGCTCTCCATATCCATTTGCGGCAAACCCAAGCGCCGCTGGATCGTACCCGTTTGGCGTTCCCTTCGCAATCGCAAGCAGGCAGGCTGCGGCGACGATCGCGCCTAAGATCTGGGCGATCCAATATCCAAGCAAGTATTGGCGCTCCATCTTTTTCGTGATGAACAAGCCAAGCGTCACCGCTGGGTTTATATGGCAACCCGAAACGTGACCAATTGTGTAGACCATGGCAAGCAGCGCGAGCCCGAAAGCGAGCGCCACGCCGAGAAATCCGATTTTGTCTCCGGCCAATACCGCCGAACCGCATCCGGCGAAAACGAGAACGAACGTACCAATAAATTCAGCGAAGTATCTCGACATGTTCGCAGTTCTCCTGACCTACCAAATGTACTAGAGATTTGTTTGCTCCGTCAAAATAAAGTAGAGTTTTGCCGGTGCAAATAGACTACATTGCGCTAATAGCCAAGCGCGAGCGTAAACACTCAATGCGGCGTGGAGCGATGCGAGGTTTCAGCAAACCATTCAATGAATCTGTTGAAAGTCTCCAGCGCGGATGAAACGACCTGATCTGAATGAGACGGACTACAGTGCGCGGCAAGGAAGGCGCAGAACTCGCGCCAGCACTGGCCGGCATTGCCGCCGTCTGCGTTGAAGAAGGCCGCTCCGGATTGGCGACCTATTTGGAAGCGCTCCTGCAGATGGCGGCCGATCAACTGAGCACCGAGAGTAGACCCTTCAAGAACGTATAAACAGCCAAGGGCCTGATGAAAGGTGGTCATGCCGGGCAGGCGGCCGCAGTTGTGGAGGCCGGCGGGATCTCGCCCGAAAATGCGGAGGTCGGCTGCGAGCAGGTGTGATTTAAAGCGGTTATGAAAATTGGGGCTTCCGCGACCCAGCTCTTCGAAAGATTTCAATTGCGCTTCGAGCGGCGTCCAAAATCCGTAAAATCGCTCCAGCAAAATTACATAGCGGGCCAGATCAAAATCAGAGTTGAAGATCTGAAGGGTGTCTTCGGCTCGCTGGTGAGCTTGGCGTGTTTCTTCCTTGAGACGCTGGAGAACAGTTGCGGAGTCTGCTGCTAATTGCATATTGAACTGTTTGAGACGGTCAGGATTCCGGAAGACTGAATGAAAATACAGAACCCGCGCCGGGGGTGGAATCAGCTTCAATTGTGCCGCCGTGTTGCTCGATGATTCTGCGGCAGATGGCCAGCCCGAGGCCGCTGCCCGAGAGCTCATTACCATGTAGGCGCCTGAATACCTCGAAGATCTCGTGCGCGTATTTCGGATCAAAGCCACGTCCATTGTCCTCAACGCGGATAAGCCACTGAGTGTCGCGATTTTCGGCGGAAACTCGGATGATTGGCCGATCTGAAGATCGGTATCTGATTGAGTTGGCGATCAAATTCTGGAGCACCTGGCCAATGCGAGCGGGGTCGGCTTTGACGTGAGGCAATGGACCGTGTGTGATGGTGGCGTCACATTCCTGAATGGCAGAGCTGAGGTTGAGAGTAACCCACCGCAATGTGTCTTCGAGACTCATGGTGGTGCGCTGGACGCGTTCATGGCCGCCAAGACGGGAGTACTCGAGCAAACCTTTGATTAGGTCAGCCGTACGCTTTGTGGCGTCGACAATCAGCTGGAGCGACTCAGATGCAAACGGATCGATACGCAACGTGTCTCGTCGTTGCAGAAGCTGAGCGTAGGCCCCGATGGTGCGCATCGGTTCCTGCAGATCGTGGCTGGCCGCATAGGCGAACGAAGCGAGCTCGATATTGCTTCTTGCGAGCTCCTGATTCAGACGATCGATCTCTTCATTTCGCTCCGTGAGCATGGCCTCGGCCATAAGATGGCCCAGAGCGGCAGCGGAGTGCCGCTCAAGGACGTTCCAGGGCCGGGATTGCCCGGCCACAGTTTGCTTCCAGACTTCAAATGAGAGGCGCGGGCTGATGCGCCTACCTTGTTCAGTTATCTCCGCGGGCTTCGAGGGATTGCCTGCCCAATTCACAATCTGAGTGAGCTCAGGGCGAAACCAGAGCACAAAATCGGGACTGCTGCGCGTGATCCGAATAGACAGCAGGCCACTTCCGGCTTCGACAAAAGACCGGGCTGCTTCGTACTCACGGGAGAGATTATTCGTCGCGAATACCATCTCGTTCTGAGTTGCTGAAAGCCACTCGACGAGCTTCTCGATATCGTTAGCGGCAGGCGTGACGCCGACCAGCGCGAGATTGCGGTTGGCGTGTATCGCAACTCCATCTGCATCGAGAGCCGAGAGCACCTGATCCGGGTATTCCGCCAGTGTCTTTCGCAGTCCGTGGGATCGCAGCAACTCTTCGATCCGGTTTTGTCCTGCTGCCAGCCGGTTATGGTATCCCCATGCTTCTGCGTCGTCTTTCGCAACTATCTGCGAAGAGAGAAAGTCCGCGAGGAACTCGCACGCTATGCGGTTGGAGTGAGTAACGAATTTAGGCTTGCCGTGATGGCAGGCAATCAGGCCCCAGAGTTGCTGTCCCTTGAGGATAGAGAGTGACATAGAAGCCGTGACTCCCATATTCCGCAGATACTCGTCATGCACAGGCGACATGCGGCGGAGGATACAGTAGCTCATATCCAGACTTTCGTGCGTGACCGGGTTGATAACCGGCACGAGTGCAGACGCGGGAGCATTCACGTCCGGTTTCAAGCGGATGGGGTTTAGCGTGTAAAGCTGCCGGGCTTGCGGGGGAATGTCGGAAGCTGGGAAATGGAGGCCCAGATATGGGGAGAGATCTTCGCGGCGACTCTCGCCGAGAACCATGCCGCTATCGTCCTCGAGAAAACGATAGATCATAACGCGATCGAAGCCGGTCATGCGACGCACATGCTCGGCGGCACGCTGACACAAATTCGCCAGGGATGGAGCCCCGCGGAGGTCGGCAAGAGTGTTGGTCAGAACCTTGTACGAATCCTGCGGATCATGCGATTCGTCGTGAGTCCTAGGTTCGAATTCCACAATCAGCAGGCCTTGCAGGCGATGTACGGTCAGATCGAATGCGTGTTCCCGGGCCTTTAAATGAACTCCCAGCAGACGATAAGGATTCGCGTCAAGTACACGTTGAAGGATTTCGGCCTGAAGGCGATGAAAGGATGAGTCTTCCAACAGGTGAGCGAGGGTGGTGCGAAGAACATCCTCGACCGGATAGCCGAGCACAGACTCGGTATTTGCGGTCGCCTGCACAATCCGCAACTCAGGATTGTGTGCAACCAGAAGTGCGCCATGAGATTCGATGGAACCGGGGATTTGAATGCGCTCTTGCGCACACACACTTAGATCGGCTTCATCGGAAGCCTGGTTTGGACCAGATGCACTCATGTAGGTTGTGAGATAGGAATCTCCAGCTTATCGCTGGCGCCGGACCAGTCTCGCAGGATTATAGGCGCGCCTGTAAAGATGAAGTATGTCGTTTGAAGGTCTCCGGGTCCTCAGTCTCGAAAGCCGCAGGGCGGCTGAAATCGAGCTGCTGATTCGTAAGCAGGGAGGCGAGCCCTTTGTTGCTCCGTCCGTGAAGGAGCGCGCGCTGGCCGATCACTCCGATGCCTTTCGTCTGCTCGAGCGGATGGAAAGCGGCGGTATCGAGATGCTGATTCTGATGACCGGCGTTGGTCTCGCATTCTGGCGCGATGTGGTCGCCGATCGCTATGACGTGAGGCGGGCAGATGAGGCTCTGCGGCGCGTGAAACTGCTGGCGCGAGGACCTAAGCCAGCGGCTGTATTGCGGAGTTCCGGGATCACTCCTGACATCACCATACCTGAGCCGAATACCTGGCGAGAGATTGTGCAGGCACTCGCTGTGCGACCCGAGCGCAGGCTTGGGGTGCAGGAGTATGGGCGGCCGAATCAGCAGTTCGTGGACGCTCTACACGCTCTAGGGGCCGAGGTAGAGACGTTCGCGCTTTATCGCTGGGAGCTGCCGGACGATGTAGATCCACTGCGAGAGGCCGTGCGGCGGCTGGCAAACCGCGAGGCGGATGTGATTCTGTTTACGTCAAGCATCCAGCTCGAACATTTGTTTTCGGTCGCTGCGGAAAGCGGTCTCACGGACGAAGTACAACGGGCTCTTACCGAGCAGGTAGCCATGGCTTCTATTGGCCCGATTATGAATGAGGCGCTGGCGGAACGCGGGCTGCGGCCCGACATCGTTCCTTCTTCTCCTAAGATGGGTCCGCTGGTGTATGCGGCTGCTGAGCAAGCGGGAGAGGCGATTCAAAAGAAACGCCAGCACGCGTGATATTACTCAAAGCCCAGCCGGCCAGGAGAATCGCTGGACTTTGGGGCACGACCGCGGCGCTTAAGTTGCGCAGGATCGTCCGCAAGATCGATTGATCGGGCTGCGATACGCGACTGACCAGGACACAGGGCAAATCAGGCGACTCGCCATCTTCCAGCCAAGCGCGAGCGTAGGCACTCAGATCGGAACCTGGCATGTAGACAACGCGGGTGGGCGGAAGATCTGGAGTGGGTTTTTCCGAATGATGACCCGTGAGAAAGAGAACGCTCGATGCAGTTGCGCGATCGGTCAAGGAGCAACCCAGGGTGGCGGCAGCGGCAGTTGCAGCCGAAATGCCTGGAACCACCTCGTACGAAATGCTGGCAGAGGACAGCGCGGCGATCTCCTCGCCCGCTCTTCCGAAGATAAGCGGATCGCCGCTTTTGAGGCGAACGACACTCAGCCCGCGCCGAGCACTCTCGATAAGTCTGCGGTTGATTTCGCCCTGCGTGACACGTTTTGCGCCGCACCGTTTTCCCACGGTGATCAGGAGCGCGCTGGCCCGTGCCGTATCAAGCACTTCCTGCGAAACAAGGTCATCGTGATAGATCACGTCCGCGCTTGCGAGCAACGCGACAGCTCTTAAGGTGAGCAACTCGGGATCGCCGGGGCCGGCGCCCACAAGGTATACGACGCCCTTTTGAGCCTGAGTCATGTGAGTGAGCGGCAGGGACAAGTCGCCGGATCGCACGCTTCTCTGCGGGCGAGTTCACGGAGAAGAGAGATGCGCCCAGGACCAGCTTCTACGACGCGATTGACGTGACGCCGCAGCTCGCCCAGTCGTGCCAGCCAGGAAGCAGTATCGGCCGGAAGAGCGTCGTCAATCTCCTGTTTAAGCTGCTGCGCGAAGGCCGGGCTCTCGCCGGTTGTCGAGATGGCAACTTGCAGCGCGCCGCGACGGACGATAGAGCCGAAATAGAAATCGCAATACTCGGGATCGTCGACTACGTTGACAAATTGTCCGTGAGCGATGGCTTCTGAGTAGACGCGGTGATTTAGTTCAGAGTTGTCGGTTGCCGCAATCACGACGGAGACGCCTTGCAAATCAAGCTTGGAGTACTCTTTCTCGTGAAGCGTGATTTTGCCGTCCTGTGCCAGACGCTTCACTTCATCGAGAGCTTCCGGCGCGACGGCGCGAATGAGGGCGCCGCAATCGAGCAGCACGCGAATTTTCTCTAGCGCGATCCGGCCCCCACCGACGAGCAGACAGGGCCGGCCTTGCATTTTCATAAAGACCGGCAGCAAGGGCAGCCGTTCACTCATTACACAACCCCGGCATTACGCAACTCCGACCGGTACTCGATCGTGCGCTACGTCCCGCTCCACCGCAGGAACGGTTTCGCCGGCCAGCAAAGCGCGCAGTTCTTCATTGCTGCTGCGGCGAAAGAAACTCTGCAGGTTCTCTTCTCCCGTTCGTTCCATAAGGAAACCGGCGAGAAGACGCTCGAGTGCATCGGGGATCTCGGATGCCGGGCAGCGGTAACCAACTGGGCGGGCCAGCCCCGCATGCGCGCCTAAGCCGCCGCCGACGCAGAAATAATAGGCGTCCACCAACGCTCCATTGCGCTTGATCTTTTTACCTTCCATGCCGATGTCGGCGATCCAGTGCTGCCCGCAACTGTTGGGACATCCTGTGATATGCAGCTTGAGTTGCTGATCGAAGGCGGGGAGGCGTATTTCGAGTTCTTCCACCAGCCAGCGGGCGAATTCCTTTGTCTCCGTGATCGCCAGCTTGCAAAACTCAGTGCCCGTACAGGTGATCGCTCCGCGCCAGAACGGGGAGCCCTCGACACGGAGGTTTATGTCTCTGAGTTCTCTGATCAGGATATCTACATTGTGCTTCGGCACATTCAGAAGAATAAGGTTCTGCATGACCGTGGTCCGCAATTCACCATTGCCGAAGCGCTCGGCCAACTCCCCGGCGGCGTGTAACTGGTCGCCTGTGACTCTGCCTCGCAGCACAGCAGCTCCAACGTAGTACAAGTCGGGCTGCCGCTGCGGGTGGACGCCTACGTGATCGCGGCCTTCGCCACTCGGAACGATTTCTTCGGCTGCCGGATCGAGCCCGAAACCCAAGCGGGATTGAAGCTCCTCCAGAAAGCTTTCCGCCGTCCAGCCCTCACGCAGAAAAAGATGTTTAAGACGGGCGCGATCGCGATGTTCACGCAGGCCCTGTTGCTCGCGAAAAATCTCTGTGACTCCGCGGACTACATCCACGGCCTGATGCGCCGGCACGAAGGCGTTCAGCCGGACTGCCAGGTGAGGATCGGCTGAAAGACCGCCGCCCACGCGTACTGAGAAGCCAACCTCCTTGCCTCTGCGCACCGCGGTCAAACCTACATCGTTAATTTCGGGGAACGAACACCAAACCGGGCAACCTGTTATCGATATCTTGAATTTCCGTGGAAGATTGTAAAACTGAGGATTGCCGGCCAGGAGCCGGGCTGTCGCTCTCGCGATGGGAGACGCGTCGAGGATCTCGTCCTCTGCTACGCCCGCGAGAGGACAGCCGGTAACATTGCGCACCACATCGCCGCAAGCGCCCTTGGGCGAAAGGCCTACCGAATTGAGCAGGTCGATCGCCTCCGGAATGGCCTCGATCGGAAGCCAATGGAGTTGAATACTCTGGCGGGTGGTGATGTCCGCGAGATTGCGTCCATGCCTTCGGCTGATCTCCGCGATCGTGCGCAGCTGGCGAGCGTTTACCTGGCCGTTGCGCAGGCCGATCCGCAGCATGAAGTATTCGTCCGCTTTGCCTTCGCCGCCCTGACCACCCAAGGCACCCGCGCCATCTCCCTGGGTATAAATGCCCCACCATTTGAAAAATAGCCCCGCCCACTCGGGCAGTACGCTAGCGCGTCCCTGGCGGGCGAAGCTACGAATCTCATCGAGCGCATCCCAAGGGTTTTTCTCGAGTTTAAGCCGCTCGACACGCTGGGCTTTGGTCTCTTTGACTTGAGACGTCACCCTTTGACGATAACCCGGCGCGGCGGCAAAAGTCAAATGCCTATCGGAATGGTAGGCATTGCTGGAAACAGGGACGCGACAGTACTCCGGGACGGGTCTTCTGGCAAGATAAAGGCGGTGGCACCCCTTGAATCCGCCTACAGCGATTCCCATCCCGGCGATCAGCCGCTACACGGTATTTAGCCGGGAGCATTGGAGTGGGCTGCGCGCGAACACACCTTTGCTTTTGACTGAGGAGGAGCTCGCATCGCTCCGGGGAATCAACGAGCAGGTCTCGCTGTGGGAAGTAGAAGACATCTTCGTGCCATTGTCACGGCTGTTGAACCTGCACGTGGCGGCGATCCAACATCTGTATCAGGCTCGACGAGAGTTCCTAGGTTCTCCCACTCCGCAAAGAGTCCCTTACATTATCGGGATCGCGGGCAGTGTGGCGGTCGGCAAGAGTACCTTTTCGCGTGTGCTGCGTGCGTGCTTGGCGCGATGGCCGGATCACGCGAGAGTGGACCTGGTGACGACCGACGGATTCCTTTATTCCAACCAGATTTTGAACGCGCGCGGCCTCATGCGGCGAAAAGGATTTCCGGAGAGCTATGACCAGCGGCGGCTGCTTAATTTTTTGGCGGATATCAAAGCGGGAGCTCCAGTCGTTTCGGCGCCGGTGTATTCGCATCTGCAGTACGACATTGTTCCGGGCGCCTCACAGGAAATAGAGCAGCCTGATATTTTAATTCTTGAAGGGCTAAACGTATTGCAGTCGCCGGAAACTCAGCGCGATGCGTCGCGGGTTTTCGTTTCCGATTTCTTCGACTTTTCTATTTATCTCGATGCTGACGAGAGCACGATCGAGCACTGGTATGTGGAGCGCTTCCTGCGTTTACGCGAGACCGTTTTTCAAAATGAGGCGTCGTACTTTCACCGCTACGCCAGCCTTTCGGAAGGCGAGGCGATCGAAACCGCGCGTCAAATCTGGCAGGAAATCAACCTTTTGAATTTAAGAGATAACATTCAGCCGACTCGAGAGCGTGCACACCTGATCCTGGAAAAAGGTGAGTATCACGACGTGATGAATGTTCGGTTGCGCTGGGTTTAAAGAAAGCTAAGGCAGCTGAAGCGGTGATTTGGTGGACCTGGACGGGTTCGAACCGTCGACCTCTTCCATGCCATGGAAGCGCGCTCCCAACTGCGCCACAGGCCCGTCTTTATCGATCAATTTACGTCCTGAGAATAGCACAACCAGGTACCAGCGAACGCCCCCTACAGTTCCTTCTTAGTACTCGAACTTTTACTGCTAAATGCTCTTGACTCAGACGCGGATAGGGGGCACAATCAGACGGTCGGATCAATCGGCTCCGCTCCGTCAAGGGCCGTGGGATCTGATCTCCCCAACCGCAATGAACAACGCTGTTCCTCAGGTTTCTGCTTTCCTGGAAGACTCTTCATTTAAGAACGATGATGAAAGAAGCCATCATCGTGGCACGGGTGTTCACCCCGCCTGTACGGATGAACTTGCGCACGAGTTGCGCCAGCCTTTAAGCACGATTGAATCGCTGGCGTACTTTCTTGAAATGACTACGCCGGATGACCGTGTATGCCGGCATCTTGAACAGATCCGGCTGATGGTGACGAGAGCCAACCGGATTCTGGATCACGCATCTGCTACCTAGTTCTAGACGGCTTCCCGCTGTTCAGTATTTGAAAGTTCCAGGCCTCGCTTGAGCTGACGAATCTCTTCTCTCAGAGCAGGTATCTTGCCAATGTTGGCGAGTCCTTTGAGATGCTGCCGCACAGGCCTGGCCGGAATGCCCCATACGGGCTCGCCCGCCGGCACTTTCTGAAAACTCAGGATTCCGCCTTTGGAGCCGACGATTGCTCTCGACGCAATCTCGGCTTTTTCGCCCGCTCCGACTTGACCGCCAATGACGGCATAATCGCCGACCGTGACTCCGCCGGCGAATCCGGTTTGGGCGGCAATCACAACGTGGCTGCCGACATCGCAGTTGTGAGCAATATGTACCAGGTTGTCGAGCTTAGTTCCAGTACCAATCCGGGTTATCCCGAGTGCGGCGCGATCAATACAGCAGTTTGCTCCGATTTCGACATCATCCTCGATCCGGACAGTACCTACCTGTGGAAATTTCTCGTAGCGGCCGTTCGTTAAGGCGAAACCGAACCCATCCGCGCCAATCACGCAGCCAGCGTGGAGGATTACGCGGGCGCCAATCTGCACGCCATCATAAATCGTGACATGGGGGTGGACAACGGTTTCTTCGCCGATGTGCACACCTGCCCCGATGTGCGCACCCGCGCCGATGCAGCAGTTGCGGCCAATCCCGGCACCCTCTTCAATCACGACGTTTGGGCCAACAAAACAGCCCTCGCCGAGGCGAACAGTTTCGGCTATTACCGCGCCGGGGTGAATGGACGGCGTAGGGCGGCGATTAGGATACAGCAAACCGAGCGCCCGAGCAAAGGCGCTGCGAGGATCCGGAACTCGAATCACCGAGCAGTTTCCAGTACCACGGAACGAATCGCCAGCGATAAGGCACCCGGCGCGCGATTTCAGGGCCGCTGCCTGCGCTTTAGCATTCGAAACAAACGATAAATCGCTGGGACCGGCCGATTCCAGAGCATTGGCGCCACGGATGATCCTGCCCGCGTCGCCTTCGGCAACGCTCTCGCAGGCATGTGCAATCTCGGCAACTGTCAGGGCGGGCATGCCCCATACTTATCATGAATGCCGGTTGACCCCTCGGCCTACATTGCAGCGACTGCCCGGGTGGACTCTGACGTGCATGTAGGACCTGGCACTCGCATTGGCGAGTTCTGCGTGATTGAATCCGACGTGGTGATCGGCGCGCGTTGCTTGCTCGAGCCTTATGTTTACGTCAAACGCTGGACAACGATAGCAGATGAAAACGAGATATCCGCGGGCGCAATTTTAGGCACAGATCCGCTGGATAAAAATTTTACGGGTGAACGCAGTTATTTGTCGATTGGCGCTCGCAACAAAATCCGGGAACACTTTACCATCTCGCGTGGAACCCAGCCGGAATCGGAGACCCGCATTGGCAACGAAAACTACATCATGACTTCCGGCCATATCGCTCATAATTGCAAACTGGGCGACAACATTGTAGTTGCCAGTTGCGCCTTAATTGCCGGACATGTGGAAATCGAGGACCGGGCTTTTATTTCTGGAGGAGTGGTTATTCACCAATATTCCCGCATCGGACGACTCGCTATGGTGGGAGGGAATACCAGGGTAAACAGCGACCTTCCGCCATATTTTCTGTACTCCGATTTCAATGTTGCGTCGAAAGGAATAAACGCGGTGGGTTTGAAACGCGCAGGGTTTTCTTCGCAGGAAATCCAAGTGATCAAGACCGCGTATCACATCCTCTTCCGCTCGGGCCTGAAGCAGGAGGATGCTCTTGAACGGATAGAAGCCGAGTGCCCCTCGGAGCATACGACGCATCTGGTGCAATTTATCAGGGAAAGCAAACGCGGCATTTGTCGCGAGGCGCGTCGGCGCAATCCCGAGAGCTAGTGAACTACTGGGTGCGCGCGAGCGACCTGCACATGACTGAGGGTGCTGGCGTATTGGGAAATGCCTTTAAGCAGGGCTTCCGCTATCTTTTGCCGCTGGTCCGCACGCTTCAGTAAACGTTCATCATGCGGGTTGGAAACAAACCCGATCTCGGCCAGAATGGAAGGCATACTGGCTCCAATGAGAACCACGAACGGGGCCTGGCGCACGCCGCGGTCGCGGGACCGCGAATTGATCTTGAGCGAAGTGGTCCAAAGCGCCGACTGAACTTTCTGCGCGAACTCGCGCGACTCCTCTAGCTTGTTTTCGAGCACAGCTTTATGCAGCAGGTCGTTGAGATCCGAGATGGAACTGAGCGATGTGGCATTCTCACGGGTGGCAAGGTCGAGTGCCACGCGGTCCGCATTTAAGTTGAAGAAGAAAGTCTCAACGCCGGTGGCGCTCGGCTCAGGGGAAGAGTTGGCGTGAATCGAAATGAACAGATCGGCCCTTTCGTTGTTGGCGATCTTGGTGCGCTGCTCGAGCGGGATAAAGACGTCTCCCGAGCGCGTATAGACGACCTCTGCGCCCAATTGCTGAGTGATCAGCTTGCCGAGACGGAGCGCCACGTCCAGAACAAGGTCTTTCTCCATCAATCCATTCGGGCCAATGGTGCCCGTATCGTGACCTCCGTGGCCCGCATCGATAACAACGCGGCCCAGCTTGAGGCCGAGCACTCGCACTAGCGAGCGGTCGCCGCTGCTATCCCGTTTGGCAGGGGCAACATCGCCACTCAGCTTCGAAGTCGTGACCGGAGGAGGTGCCGTTTCGTGAGATGAAACCAGAGCGGCAGAGGAAGCGGCATCCGTTGTATTGTTACTCGCAACGGAAGGAACGTTCGTCACGATGGCCGGAATTTTTGCGTTGGCCGTCGTGACCTGCTCTCCCGAAGGCTCGGCCTGCTTCACGTCAGGCGCATTCGACACGCTATTTGCAACCACCACGATGGGAGCAGTTGTATTTTCAACCGATGCTGAGTCCGTTCCAGAGGCCGACAGGTCGATCTTTCTAGAACCGGTGGTACTGCGCGCGAGCGAAACGGTCGGTTTCAGCTGAGTCTTCGGACGAATTTCAATCATGAGGCGATCCGGGTTGACGAGCTGCGAGGAGACGACGTCTACCGGAGTTTCGAGATCGAAGACAACGCGCGTTTTGCCCGGAAGCACTTCCGCTATGCGAATCTCCTTTACCAGACGGTCTTTGATTTCGATGGTCTGTAAACCATGGTGCGCCGTTACGGGCGGCCGGAGACCGGTGAGGTCGAAATAAACGCGCGGGGGCTTCTCGACCTGGTCGGAAAACAGCTTATAGTCGCCTTCAGTCTCTATTGCTACTCGGGTCACGTCGCCGAAAGACCAGAAGCGGATCGCCTGTACTCTAGCGGCCAGACCGGATTGAGCACTTGAAAATGGATTTGGCCCGAAAAGCAAAGCGAGTAGCAGCGGCGGAGCGATGCGGACCGAAGAAGGAAACATGAGAATGAGCCGCTGCTAAGTATGACCGCTGCTCCGCGCGGGTTCGTTCCTACACGCTCGAAAAAAAGCTCGCCAAGTACACAGAGACATAAGGCAAAAGACCCGCGGATTGTTTCTCTCGATTATACCTGGAATTCCGGTAACCCAATGCAATAATTGGGCATGTCGGTGGCTGGCTTCGTACTTGTAGGTGGACGCAGCTTGCGCATGGGACGGGATAAAGCGAGATTGCCAGTGGAACCGCATCTGCTTGTAGAAGATGTGGCAGCAAAGGTGAGTTGTATCGCTCAAAGTGTTGCGCTGGTGGGAGACTCGCGGCTTTATAGCGATCTTAAGATCGAGTGCCTGGACGATTTGAGGGGAGGTTGCGGTCCTCTGGCCGGCATTGAGACGGCGCTTAAAAGCCAAAGAGGCGATCTAAGCTTGGTCGTGGCTTGCGACATGCCGGGTATCCGGGTGGAGTGGCTAGAGCAGTTGATTCAAGAAGCTTTGCAAGAAAAAAGAGTTTGTAGCGTCTGCCGGGATGTGGCGGGCATTGTCCACCCTCTTTGTTCCGTGTGGAAGAAGGATGCACTGCCGCGGTTGCAACGAGCGCTAGACGAGGGCCGCTTGCGCGTTCTTGATTTCATTGAAGAACTGAATCCCGCATACGTTTCCATTCCCGAAAGCATTCCGAACGTGAATACTCCGGAGGAGTGGATCGCCTGGCGGACTCGTGAATTCCGGAAGGCGGCTCCTTTCAGCTAATGCCGGGTGACGAATATCCGCACTACATCGAATTTAGACACGTCGACAAAACCTTCAGCCGCCCAATCCTGAAGGACGTCAGCTTCTATGTCGATGCAGGCCAGACGCTGGCCATCATTGGAAGAAGCGGAGTCGGCAAATCTGTCACGCTCGGGCACATTATGGGATTCCTGAAGCCGGATAGCGGCCAGGTGATCGTTGCCCACACCGACATCACGCATATGTCCGAGCAGGAGCTCCGACAAATTCGCCGCAAAGTGACTATGGTCTTCCAATCGGGCGCGCTCTTCGATTCGCTGACGGTGGGTGAAAACATCGAGTTTCCGATGGAAACCTGGGACGGGAGTAGTCGAGAGCACGAAGAAGCGATGGTTGAAGATCTGCTGAAGAAGGTAGATCTGACGAATGTGCAGAATGCATATCCAGACGCTTTAGCAACCGGCTATAAGCGGTCCGTCGCGATCGCGCGGGCTTTGGCCGCTCAGCCTGAATGCATTCTCTATGACGAGCCGACCACTATGGTGGATCCGATCATGTCGGATCACCTTAGCGATCTGATGCTGCGGCTCAAGAAAAACATGAAACTGACCGGGGTCGTTGTCACACACGATTTAGACCTGATGCGTAAGGTCGCGGATTCAGTGATGTTTCTCTACAAAGGCGAAGCGATTTATTTCGGGCCTGTGAGCGAATTGGAAACGTGCAATCACCCGCACGTGAAGCAATTCATCGCGATGGATCGAGTAGAAATAAGCGGAAAGATTGAAGATACTTAGCGGCCGCTGGCGAAACGCTGCTTCAACGCTGCCCACTCGCGCTTTAGCCAGCTATCCTGTTTCTGAGCTTCGAGCGCACCTGCATCCAGCTCATGAGCGCCGGTCGCGCTACCAGATTCGCCGCGCCGGTAATCCTCGGTTGCGGCGAGATGGACGCGTGTACCGTCGAACAGGTAGGTGCGCCTGCGAAATTTCCCATCGTCGTCCTTTGTGACCAGCTTGAAAGTGCGGCCCGGGTCACCAGGATCCGCCGGATCGACCTCTACGGGGAAGTATCCTTCCAGATCACGCTGCCGGTAAGAAGTCTCATACCGGTGACGACGCCGGTTCCAGAGAAAGACGCGCCATGAATCGAAGTCGAAGTTTTGCAGCTCAGAAGCTGTGGTCCAGAGCCAGTTGTGCATCTGGCCACGCTTCTCGTCGTTGACGGCGCCCAGATCGAAGTAGGAAGTAATGTGTCTGCCGTTCGCGTACTGCGCCACATCGTCCGGAATCGACATCATTAGATTATGGGAGAGAACCCAGCCGATCTCATTGCTTTTAGTTCGTACAAGAGTCCAATCTTCCATGATTGGCCTACTGGGTGTTTGCGGCTTGCCTGGAGTTGTTTCTTTCCCGGCCTTGGCCTGAGAGTTTGCTGGAGTTTCGAGACCTTCCACATCGTCGTTGAGTCCCCTTAAATCTTTGCGGCCGGTGGGCGGCTTGGGTGCCGGGGGCATAGGCGGCTGCAGCGAATTGCTTTTGGCGTTTCTGTCTTTCTTAGGTTTGCGCGGGGCCGGTTTAGGCCGATCAAAGGCGGCCGAAGGCCTGGCAGGTTCACTGACTTTAGGGGTCACTCTACGGGCGAGAACACTTACCGGCGTGCCTTCCGCGATTTGAGTAAAGGCAGGAGACCGGCGGCTCGGGTCAAGGTGAATGTTAAGCGTTTCATAAGCGGTAGCGGTGCCTTCGGAAGGTAGCTTGAGTGCCTGCGCTCGTTCGCGCTGAACACGCGCCATGTCATCGGGGCTGAGCAGGTCGAGCGAATCAACCCAACCCTCCACCCCGTTACTCGTTCGGATTCTGATAAAGCGGCGATGCACGTCGACCACGCTGACCCGCTGCCCATGCCTTAGAACGGTAACGGTGCTATTCTTCTGATTCAGTTGAGCGCGAAGGTTTACGCTAGCTGGGCCAATGTAGGCCTGGGCGAGCGAGTTCCGCGGCTCACTGTTGCAGCCGAGCAATAAACATAACAGGAATGACGGGAGAGCTGCCAGCGCGGGCCGGCGCACAAAGAGGCCGGAGAAAGCAAGCGATCGAGTGCCGGAGAAACAGCTCAGAGATTCCTCCTCAAGGAAGGAGACGAGCGAGTTCTTTCAAAATGCAACGATCCATTACCACTGGAATGCCAGCGGTTTGCGCTTTTGCCGCACCCTCTGGACTTACAACGCCCTCCTGCATCCAGATACACCGGGTGCCGCCCTTCTGAATCGCCTCGTCAACTACTTCCGGGACTCTCGCCGGGCGACGGAAAATGTTGACGATATCTACCGGGTCGGGAACGTCCTTAAGTGAAGGATAGGCGGCTTCCCCAAGCACTTCGGTCTCCTGCGGATTAACGGGGATGATGCGGAATCCTTGCCGCTGGAGAAAGCGCGACACCCCGAAGCTCGGGCGAGTAGGGTTGCTCGATAAGCCGACCACCGCAATCGTTTTGGAAGACTTCAGGATTCCGGCGATCTCGGCATCGTTTATCACGATTTCATACTCGCACGCTTCGGCTCGGGCTCTTCCAAATCCATTAGCTTGCGAAATCGCGCGACTTCAATTTTCGTAAGCGTCCGGTACGCTCCAGGCTTGAGCGCGCCTAATTCCAGAAATCCGATCTTTACGCGCTTCAGCTTTTCGACCAAACGCCCGAAATGCTTGAACATCGTTCGAATCTGGTTTTGCCTGCCTTCGACCAGCCTCACTTCGTACCAGGGATTTAAGCTCTTTCGGACGAGCTTTAAGCCCGCCGGAGCGGTGCGCCGCCCGTACATCGGAATGCCCCGGCGAAACTCTTCCTCTTGCTCTGGAAGAAGAGCTCCGTTCACTTTCACAAGATAGGTTTTCGTGATATGGCTGGCAGGCGACATCAACCGGTTTGCGAAATCACCATCGTTGGTGAGCAACAGCAGTCCTTCGCTTGCATAATCGAGCCGCCCGACGGGATAAATACGTTCACGCATTCCTTTGAAGAACGACATTACTGTTTGACGTCCTTCAGGATCGCGGGCACTCGTAATGCAATCTTTGGGCTTATTTAGCGCGATGTAGAGATGGTGCTTTGGAGCGCTCAACACTTGGCCATCTACCTTGACCTGATCGCGCGAAAGATCGGCTTTTGAGCCCAGTGTGGTGATGGTTGTGCCGTTCACCGATACGTGTCCGGCCGCAATGAGTTCTTCCGCTTTGCGCCGGCTTGCGACGCCCGCGTGCGCGAGGATCTTTTGCAGGCGCTCTTCAGCCATTTTCTTGGGGAGTTTCCACGGCCTCAGTTGGTGCTTCAAGAGGGAGCTGCGGATTTTGTGGCCGCGCGGCCGGGCTAGATTCGTCTCCTTCGCTGAGTGCGAACCGGCCGAGCTCCTCGAACTCTTTGAGCGTTGGGAGTTCCGTCAGGGAGTTTAAGCCGAATTGAATCAGGAATTCGCGGGTTGTCTTATAGAGGATGGGCTTGCCGAGCACATTCTTCCGCCCCGCAGCCGCGATGAGCTTACGGTCGAGCAGGGTTTTCAGTACGCCTGCGCCCTGCACGCCTCTTACCTCCAAAATCTCCGGCGCCGTAATCGGCTGCTTGTAGGCGACAACTGCCAGGGTTTCGAGCGCCGCTAGCGAGAGTTTAAGAGGAGGCTGCAATTTGTTCACGAATCGCCGAATCGCTTCGTGATGCTCCGGTTTCGTCGACATTTTGTAACCGCCCGCGAGTTCACGAATCGACAAACCACGATCCATGGCTGAGTATTCCGTCATGAGTTGTCCGAGGACCTCTTTGACGCGCTCAAGCGGCTGTTGAACGGCAGTTGACATCTGTTCGGCCGTCAGCGGCTCATCGGTGATATAAATCGCGGCCTCGATTACAGCTTTGAGAACTGCGTACGGTTCAACAGATGCGGCGGGTTCTTCCGCGACTTCCTCAGCAATGACGGCGACCTCTTCCGCTTGAGCAAAATCGGAATGCATCTGCTCTGCGTCGGTTTGATCTGTTTCGAGTTCCTCTCCAGTTTCTTCCATGATCACTTGTCAACGATAATCCTGTTCTACCGCGGCAAGCTCTTCAAGCGGATCGGCAACGTCGTCAAATCCAGAGCCGCGCCGCAGCCCGATATCGCCGAACTCTTCACCCTGCGTGAGCTCCACCGTCTGGCGCTTAACGAGCTCCAATATCGCGAGAAACAAGCAGATCATTGCGCGGCGGCTGCGCTGGCGTTCGAACAAGCGCGTTGCGGAGAGCGGCTCATTCCGGCGCGCGCGCGCAAGCTGGTGGCGCAGGAACTGGATCATATCCGGCACGCTGACGTGCTCTTTGCCGATCTCGTAAATGGGACGGTGCTTCGCGCGTTCGAGCACGCTTTGAAGCGTTTTGACAAGGTCAAAAATGGTAGCGGCAAGGCCTGGACCCTCATCCTCCGCCAGGAACTGTTCCATCTGCGGATTCGACCAAATTACTTCTTCGACGATGCGCTTCTGCTGAAGCATTTCAGCCGCGTTCTTAAAACGCTCGTGCTCGATCAGACGCTCGACCAGTTCTTTGCGTGGATCTTCTTCCGGTGCAATCTTGTCGAGTTCCGGATCCCGCGGCAGCAGCACTCTGCTCTTGATGTGGATCAGGGTCGCCGCCATATAAACGAACTCGGAGCTCAGATCCATGTCGAGCTCCATGGCGCGCTGCATGTAGTCGAGATATTGCGCGGTGATGCCGGCGATCGGGATGTCGTAAATATTGATCTGTTGCTTGCGAATCAAATCCAGCAAGAGATCCAAAGGCCCTTCGTATTGCTCCAGATGGAAGTTAAAGGGCGACGACACTAGCTTCACAGTAACATGCAAAAGTGCGGTTTTTGAAAGCGTTGGAACACAACACCGAAGGTGATCAGACGGGCTGAAGCGTGTTCACACTCAACTGCCGTTTAGCCTCAAACGATGCGATTGCATTCTCCTGCTGAAGAATGTAGCCTAGCTCGTCCACACCCTCGAGCATGCAATAGCGGGCAAATTCGTCGATCGGGAACGTCACCGCCGAGCCATCCGGCAAAACAACCTTTTGCTGCACTAAGTCGATCGTTACGGTGGTGGCTGGATCGGCCAGTACCGCTGCGAGTAAGGCCTTGTGGGCGTCGGGTGGAATCGCAATAGGGAGGAGCGAATTTTTGAGAGCGTTGCCGCGAAAAATGTCGGCAAAAGAAGTGCTTATCACTGCCCGAAAACCGTACTGCAGCAAGGCCCAAGGCGCGTGCTCGCGCGAACTGCCGCAGCCGAAGTTATCACCTGCCAGCAGAATTTGAGCAGCACGGCCTTCCGGACGGTTAAGAAGGAAATCGGGTTTCGGATTGCCTGTTTCGTCGTAACGCCAGTCATAAAACAGTTGATCGCCTAAGCCGGTCTTCGAGATTGTTTTTAGGAACCGCGCGGGAATGATCTGGTCAGTATCGACATTGTCGATCGCTAGCGGAGCCAAACGGCTGGTGAAGCTTGTGAATCTATCCATGTCTGCCCTAGAGCAACGTTCGGACGTCGGTAACAACTCCGGTGATGGCCGCAGCAGCGGCTGTCAGCGGACTAGCCAGAAATGTCCGGCCACCCTTGCCCTGGCGCCCCTCAAAGTTACGGTTACTGGTCGAAACGCTGTATTCACCGGGATGCAGCATGTCGCCATTCATCGCGATACACATGGAGCAGCCAGCTTCGCGCCAATCGGCTCCCGCATCCTTGAAGATTTTGTCGAGCCCTTCGGCTTGCGCTTGCTCCTTGACCTGCTGCGATCCGGGAACCACCATGACACGCACGCTCGGGCTCACCTTGCGGCCTTTGAAGATCTGGGCTGCGGCGCGCAGGTCAGAGATGCGGGAATTTGTGCAGCTACCGATAAAGACCACGTTCACGGGATGGCCGAGCAGCGATTTACCGGAAATCAGATCCATGTAGCGAAGCGCCTTGCCGAGCGAATCCCGTTCCAAAGGATCGCTCATGCGAGCAGGATCGGGTACGCGCGCGGTAATGGGAATTCCCATACCTGGATTTGTGCCGAAAGTGATCATAGGCTCGAGCGAACTCGCGTCAATGTCGATCCGTTTATCGAAGACGGCACCCTCATCGCTAGGCAACTGACGCCACAGATTTAGCGCTTCATCCCAGTCCTGGCCTTTCGGCGCGTAAGGGCGGCCTGCCAAGTACTCGTAGGTTGTCTCGTCCGGAGCAACCAGCCCCGCGCGGGCGCCACCCTCAATTGACATATTGCAGATTGTCATGCGCTCCTCCATCGACAGTGCGCGAATACCCGAGCCGGCGTACTCGAACACACAGCCCGTACCGCCGCCGATCCCAATCCGCGAGATCAGGTTCAGAATGATATCTTTCGCGCCCACGCCGTTCTTGAGTGATCCCTCGACCCGAACTTCATAGGTCTTCGAAGGAGTCTGCAACAGACACTGGCTGGCGAGAACATGCTCCACCTGACTGGTGCCAATCCCAAATGCCAATGCCCCGAACGCGCCGTGAGTAGCGGTATGGCTGTCTCCGCAGACGACCGTCATGCCCGGCTGGGTCAGTCCCTGCTCCGGCCCAATGATGTGGACGATGCCTTGCTTTTCGCTGTCAGGGCCGTAGAAAGGAATGCCGAATTCGCGGCAGTTCTTATCGAATTGTGCGATTTGCGTTTCAGCGACCTTGTCGAGAATAGGCAGCGAGCGATGGTGCGTCGGAATACTGTGGTCTGTGGTGCCGAGCGTGAGGTCCGGCCGCCTCACTTTGAGTCCACGCTCGCGAAGACCCGAAAAAGCTTGGGGCGAGGTCACTTCGTGGATCAGGTGAAGATCGATGTAGAGGAGCGTTGGCGCGCCCTCGCGCTCCGCCACCACATGGTTTGTCCAGACTTTTTCGATAATTGTTCGCGGCTTGCTAGCTGACATGTTGTTGCCTTGTTACAGCGATTGCTTCACAGATTGCATGGCCTACTTCTTCCGTAGTCGCCGGTATGCCAGCCGGTTTTAGATCGGCAGTGACACGCCCGCTATCCAGAATTTTTTCCATAGCGTTATAGACCGACTGCGCTTCGTCCGTCAGCCCGAAACTATACTCGAACATCGCAGCTACAGAGCCGATCGCCCCGAGCGGATTCGCCTTGTTCTGCCCTGCAATATCGGGGGCAGATCCATGTACTGGCTCGAACAACCCCACCCAGGCTCCGGAAGGGCGTTTTGGACCGATGGACGCCGACGGCAGCATCCCGATGGAGCCAGCCAGCACAGCGCCCTCGTCACTTAGGATATCGCCGAACATGTTCTCCGTTAACACCACATCGAAGCGTTTGGGATTGAGCACGAGCTGCATAGCGCAGTTATCGACCAGCATGTGATCGAGCGCAACGTCAGAATAGCCAGACGCGATCTCTGTCACAACGCGCCGCCACAGCTGCGAGTTCTCGAGCACATTCGATTTGTCGACGCTAGTGACTTTTTTGCGCCGCTTACGCGCGAGCCCGAAAGCCATGTGAGCAATGCGCTCGATCTCGGGGCGCGAGTAGGCCATCGTGTTCACTGCCCGCTCTTCCGAGCCGGTTCCGGAGATGCCGCGCGGGGTGCCGTAGTAAAGCCCACCCGTAAGCTCGCGAACGATAATCATATCGGTCCCGTCCACCAGCTCGTTTTTTAGCGGAGAAGAATCGATCAGAGCGCGATAAGAGCGAACCGGCCGGAGATTGGCGTAGACCCCCAGCGCCTTGCGGATTCCCAGCAGCCCGCGTTCCGGGCGCTTCTCAGGCGGTGCGTTGTCGAATTCGGGCAAACCGACTGCACCCATTAAAATCGCATCCGCGTCTGCGGCTAAACGGCGCGTCTCTTCAGGAAACGGATCGCCGGTCTGCTTGATCGCGATTCCACCCAACAAGCCCTGCTTCAGAGAAGCGCTATGCCCAAAGGCCGCGGCAACCTCGTGGAGCACTTTGACCGCTTCACGTGTGACCTCGACGCCGATGCCGTCCCCGGGCAAGAGCAGAATCTTGAGCTCCATTGGTTAAAGGTTCACCATCATCGCTGTGCGCCGACTACAGTCGGGGTACGCTCCTGGACGCTATCGCTGCCCACTACGAGTTCAATCAGCGCCACGATCTCATCGTTGCGCAGACCTTTTTTGTTATCGGCCATTTGAGTGAAACGGTGGTAGACCTCCTCCAACTCCTCGCGCGAGAGCCTAAAACCAAGATCTTCGGCGCGCTGCTTCAAGGCATGCCGTCCGCTATGCTTTCCGAGCACAATCCTGGTTTGAGGCACTCCTACCGTCGCAGGGTTGATGATCTCGTAGGTGGTGGGTTCCTTCAGATAGCCGTCCTGGTGAATACCCGCCTCGTGCGCAAAGGCGTTCTCGCCCACGATCGCCTTGTTCGGTTGTGGGCCAAAAGTGATGAACTGAGTCAGCGTCTGGCTCGCATGGAACAGTTTCTCGGCGTTTATTTTCGTTTCAAAGGGCAGGCGATCATGACGGGTTTTCATGGCCATTACGACTTCTTCCAACGCCGCGTTTCCAGCCCGCTCACCGATCCCGTTGATTGTGCATTCAATTTGCCGGGCACCGGCTTTTACAGCCGCCAAAGAATTTGCGACAGCTAATCCAAGATCGTCGTGACAGTGAACGCTCACTACCGCCCGGTCACCAAGCGCTCTTACAATTTTGCCAATGATCTCGGCGTACTCATCAGGCGTGGAATAGCCTACAGTATCCGGCAAATTAACAGTGCGCGCTCCCGCTTCGACGACCGCGTTGCTGATCTGTTCGAGATAGTCGGGATCTGTGCGCGTTGCATCTTCAGCAGAAAACTCGACATCGTCTGTATAGTTCCGCGCCAGGGCAACGGCAGCCACGGCATCATCCAACACCTGCTGCCGCGACTTGCGTAGCTTGTATTTAAGATGTATGTCACTGGTAGCGATAAAAGTGTGAATCCGGGGACGCTTCGCATGTTCAAGCGCCTGGGCGGCGCGTTCGACATCGAGCGTGCAGGAGCGAGCCAGAGCGGCCACTTGCACCCAAGGATATTGGCGGCTGACAGCATCTACTGCTTCGAAATCTCCTTCAGACGCAATGGGAAATCCGGCCTCGAGGATGTCTACTCCCAAATCCACGAGCGCAGAAGCCAACGTCAGCTTCTCCAGGGTTGTCATACTGCAGCCCGGTGACTGCTCACCGTCGCGAAGGGTTGTGTCGAAAATGTAGACTCGGCTCATGTGGACTCCATGCGAAAGACAAATTTTTCTGATGATAATTTAATGCCGCTGATTATGCAAATTTATAGTGTTGCCGGTTGTCATTAGCTATAATGATGACATAAACGCCACAGTCGGAGTCGGCGTTATGGAACTATATCCTCTAAAGGTTTTCCTCACCGTAGCCACTGAACGGAGCTTTTCACGTGCAGGTGAAAAGCTGCTTCGTACTCAGCCCGCCATTTCGATTGCAATTCAACGTCTTGAGAGTGACCTGAAAGAGCGGCTGATCGACCGCACAGGCCGTGAGCTTCTCCTGACGGATGCGGGCCGCGTAGTGCTGGATTATGCAAAACGTTTTCAAAATCTCGAAGGCGACCTTGAGAACGCGTTGCGAGAGTTGAAAGACAACTATGCGGGCCGGCTTTCGATTGGCGCGAACGAATCGATGTCGCTGTATCTTATTCAACACATCGAGAAGTACCGGCGTATCTTCCCTAAAGTGAAAATCCAGGTGCGGCGCTCGGAATCAAGCAAAATCCCATCCCAGCTGCTCGATGGCGAGCTCGAGCTCGGCGTGATCAGCTATGACCCGAATGACGATCATTTGCTTACCGAAGTGATCTACACGGACCGGCTCACGCTGATTGTTTCGCCGGAGCATAGGTTTGCAAGCCGCCCGGAGATCTCGATCACGGAGCTCGATATGGAAACCTTTATCGCGCACAACGTGCTCTCTCCCTATCGAGAAGCGGTGTTGCGGGAATTCCAGAAGCACAAAGTACCGATCAACATGGATGTCGAGATGCCCACGATCGAAACCATCCGCAGACTGGTCCAGGATAATGAAGGCGTGGCGTTTCTGCCCCGCATGTGCGTGGAACAGGAGATGAAGCAGAATCTCTTGCGTGAAGTTAAAGTGCGGGAACTGAACCTGGAACGCAAGATCCGCTTGGTCTACCCGGCCCGCCGGGCGTTGAGCCACGCCGCCAAAGCCTTCCTCGAAGTCGTTAAGCGCAACACACTGGAACTGGAGCCCATTCAGGAACCGGTGTGAGCCAGGGCGGCGCTTACAAGAACCAAAAATCCATAGCAATAGCGGGCGCGGGCATCATCGGAATGTCTATCGCGTGGCGTTTGGCCCAGCACGGCTTCTCGGTCTCGGTGTTCGACAAAGGCTCGATCGGGGGAGAGGCCAGCTGGGCCGGGGCTGGGATGCTAGCTCCCGGCGGCGAGTTCGATTCCCTTTCCGAGCTTGCAAAGCTGGCCATCGCATCTCACCGGCTCTATCGCGAATTCGTTCGCGGACTGGAAGAAGCAGGGCGATTACCGATCGACTACCAGGAATGCGGCGCTCTGGATTTGGCCTATGACGCAGCGCAATGGAACGCTTTGCTTGCACGCGCCGAGCAGCAAGCTAGCTTCGGCGTGTCTTCAAAAGCACTCGGCGCAACTCAGGTAGCAACGTTTTGGCCTCGGGTACGAGTCCAAGATCTGGCCGGCGCGCTTTTTTATCCTGACGATGCCATCGTCAATCCGCGCGAACTGGTGCTTGCTCTGTCGGCGGCTTGCCGCGAGGTGGGCGTAGAGTTGTTAGAAAACTCCCCTGTTGTTTCGGCCGAGGTCGCCACAGGTGCCGTTACTCTGAACACCGCAACGGGCACGCGGCAGTTCGATGCCCTGGTGATCGCCGCGGGCGCCTGGAGCAGCTCTATCCAGATAAAGAATGTTCCTCCGCTGCCTCTCTCCCGTCCCGTGAAGGGCCATCTGATCGGATTCCAGCAGCCGGATCAGACCTGCAACACGATCGTCCGGCATGGCCACACTTACCTGTTGCAGCGCGCGAACGGACTCCTCATTGCGGGCGCCTCGGTCGAAGATGCCGGTTGGAATCGTGGGATCGACATGAAAATAGTCGCTTCCCTCGCCAGAGAGGCGGGCTTTGTTCTTCCTCACTTGACGGAGACAAGTCCGTCGGAAACGTGGATCGGATTCCGGCCGGCCAGTGACACGCTTCATATCGGCTGCTGGCATTCGAGGCATCTCTATCTTGCCTACGGGCATTACCGGAACGGTATCTTGCTGGCTCCTATCACCGCGCACCATATAAAAAACGAAATCAGCGCCAGTTTGCAAACGTATCTTTAGCATGTGGGGCCTGCCCGATACCGCACTGCCGGAACTCTTTTCTGCCTAATTGCAACCGCGACCGTGCCGGCGGCGATCCGCTTCAACGGTTTCGCGTCTGTCCAGGGGCTCAGCCTGATTGGGGATGCTGCAGTTTTTGGCACTGCCCTCCGCCTCACGCCGGCCAAGGGCGATCGATCGGGCGCTGCCTGGTTCACTGAGAAGCAGCCTGTGGCATCCGGGTTTGAGACCACATTCCAATTCCAACTGACGCGTCAAGGTGGGCTCGGGCACGGTGCCGACGGCTTCGCTTTCGTCCTGCAGAGTTCCGGACCGGAAGCGTTGGGAGGACGTGGATCGGCAGGAGGCTTTGCCGTTTCCGACCCAGATTACCATCACAGGGGAAAGGCCATCCCATGGAGCGTCGCGGTTTTCTTCGACACCTATCGGAACAAGGACGAAGGAGATCCTTCGGCCAACTACATCGCGTTCTGTACCAACGGCAAACCCAGCGAAATGCGCTGGCCGGCTCGCCGCCTTGCTTTCACGCCGCATTTGTCGGTTGAGTTGAAGGACGGGAAGGTGCATACCGCGCGCATATTATTTCAGCCGCCCGTTCTATCGATTTTCTTGGATGACTCTCCCGCACCCGTTCTCGAAGCTGTTGTGGATCTTTCGATCGTCGTGGATCGGCGAGGGAGCGCCTGGGTAGGATTCAGCGCTTCCACCGGAGGAGGGCACGAGAACCACGACATCCTCAAGTGGTCTTTCAGCGGCGCCGAAGTTTCCTCAGGCATCTCGGTGGTTAGTTCTCATATCACGTTTGCTTCGTCGACATGTCTGCCCGATCGCAATCTGTGTACGCCTGAGAGCGCGCTTGTCGAGCACCGCGACGCTGGCTACCACGTCATTCTGCCTGGCAATTTGGAATGGGGCGCTAATATCCCTAATCCTTCCGGGCGCACAGTAGTGGTGACCAACGCTCACGGGGTAGTTTGTTGGGATCTTTCGCAGGGCTCGAATGGCTGTAGTGGGCCTTCCGGAAACGCGACGCCCGCAGGGCCAGGATTTCTAGCGGCGCAGGCAGGGGCTGGAGCTTTGATCGTGAAAACAGACGAAAAGCATACTTGGTTTTCGGTGAATGATCGCAGCGGCGTCGGCTTCAAGGACAATGAGGGCTCCTACGAATTCGACGTGGAGATCAAATAGCCGCGCAAACCGCCGAAATCAGCGCCAGTTTGCAAACGCCGTAGCACGCTTCTGGCGCAGATCGGAAAGCAACCGTGCCACTCGCGAGCGGCGTTTCAGCAGCAGTTCGAGCATTTGCTCTAAATGTTCAGGATCGTCTTCGAGCCAATGTCCAGGTATTTCTTTCCACGCAGCATCCACGACTTCCACCGGGAAATTTTCGACCATCGCTAACCAGGGCTGAAACGAATCGAGGGATTCGACTGCGTCGTAAACCGATGTTCGAAAGTACAAGCCTTGCAGCGGCGAGTCCTGAAACTGCCAGTGCGGTCCGCTGAACGCGTACCCATGGTCGATCATTTGAGCAAAGAATCCCACCCGGGCGGGCGCTTCGCCTCTCAGCGGCGTCCAAGCCTTCGCTCGAGCGCGGAAGAAAACAGCTTGCCGCGAATCAGTGTTGCCAACCCATTTGTCGAAGACAAGCGTCCCGAGAAAATCTATCCGGTTCTCTATCTTAGAGAGCAGCTTGTCGGGGAGGAAATCGAAGATGGCTACCCGATCGGGATGCACGGCCAAGCGCGACCCGAAGTGAATACCGGGCGGCACCGGCTCCCGGCGGGAACCGATCGAAAGATAAAGATCCGGGTTCTCAATGATGAATTCCTGCGTGAGCTCTATGAGGGCGGTTTCCGGTACATGAATTTGCAAGTAGCGCAGAAATGAGCAGGCGAGCCATTCATTGATCAGAATTCGCCGGTGTTGCGGGTTATTCGTGAACTTCACAACATAAAAGAGCCCGTCCTCGCCCTCCACTAAATGCGCTTGCGCTCCGCCCCGCATCTTCCGGATCAGCTTGCTGGCACGGATCGGCATTCGCTCAATTCACTTGCCGAGTGCGAAAATCGGGCTAGAACCTATTCTTGAGAAGAGGACCAAGAGATCAATGGCAGACGAGATTTCTGAAAGGCATGCGGCGAGTCCAGACGAAGTAGCCCTGGAGCTAATGAAGTTCATCGCTGTAACCACAGGTTACGGCAAGGGTCTCACCAGCACTGGTTTCGGCGGCAAGGGCCCGCGCTCGGCAGAAGAATATGCCGATTCTTTGCTGGACCTGTTCGAGCGCTGCCGTTCGGTCGTTCGCAAAGGATCTAAAGCGGCCGCTTAATCACTCGCCGGGCTCCGAGCGCATGACTAGAGCTGGTACCCGGCCCCAGCTTTCTTAACGTCTTCTTTTCGCCGTAGCTTTGGATGCGCTTTTCCTGGCCGGCGATTTCTTGGCCGCCTTCTTTTGAGCAGTTTTTTTCGTGGCGCCCTTTTTTGCGGCCGATTTACGGGGGACCGCCTTGGCCGCAACCTTCTTTGTTGCTCTCTTCTTTGCTGTTGCTTTCTTCGGAGCAGCCTTCTTCGATACAGCCTTCTTAGAGGCCGAATGCCTGCCGGGTGCGGCCTTTTTCAGAGCACTCTTGGCCGGAGCGGTCTTCTTGGCAGCGGTCTTCTTGGCAGCGGTCTTTTTGGCAGCGCTTTTGGCCGGAGGGGTCTTCTTTGCGGCGGGCGCAGTTGGCGTCTCGCTCTTAGGCTCCGAAGAGCCGATCGAGCTCGCGGCAGGGGTCTTTACTGCCTTCGCGCCGGAAGCAGGTCGGCTCCGCTTCGCTCGAGGCTGCTTCTTACTTTCCAGCCCGTCGCCGCCCGCGTGAGCCACAGCCGTACTCTCACCTTCCGCAGAGCCAGACTCGGAAGCGGTTCGGGACCTCGACCCACCAGGCTCCTCCTTGTCTTCAGCAGAGGCGGATTTCTCAGCCGGCCTCGACTGCGGCGCTTCTAGAGAAACCACCTCGATTACTACTTCTTCCTCGTCGTCATCGTCGTCGTCGAAGTCGTCTTCGTCCTGGTTATACTCATCCTTCTCCGACTCGAGCTCAATATGTTCATCTTCGTAGTCGAAGTCATCTTCTTGTTTATCGGTCAAAACAGAATACGGGCGGTTCACAATCGCCTCCTTTCGCACTTCCCTACTATGCATCGAGATGATGTGAGAAGCAAAATCATTTCATAAACTCGGCTTCATTCTCAAAAAGCAAACACCAAACCGGGCCGGCCTTCTTATGACCCGGGAGAAGACAGCGCCTTTACCAGCTCGTATAGAAACGTCTGACCTTGGTAGAAAGATTCGATGCCCATGCGCTCGTCGCGGCCGTGGATGCGAAGTTCATTCCGGTCCAGAAAAAGGCCCTGCACTCCATAGGTTGGAATGCCGGCATTGCGCAGGTAAAGGCCATCGGTTGCAGCTACCAGCATCACAGGAATGGTTGGCACACCGGGCCAAAGGGTATCTGTTAGACGGGCAATCGTGTGCATCAGCTCAGCATTGAGGGGTGATGCCGGGCCCCGGACCACCTCGCCGAGTATACTGATGCCGACTTGCTGATCGGCAAAAACCTTGGCCAGCGTATCTTGCACGTATTTGACTGAATCTTCGGGCAGCACGCGGCAATTCACCGTTGCCGCCGCAAGCTGGGGCAGAGCATTTCGCGCGTGGCCCCCTTCCAATTGCGTGGCAACGCAGGTGGTACGCAGCATGGAGTTCCAGGCCGGAGAAGCTGCCGCGACGCGTTGCATTACATCGAGCGAGTTCCCGGCGACCTTGGCGAGGTCATTTGCGATCGAGCCTGTCTCGATTTTCGCCATGTCGGTGAAGTAGGCGCGAGTAACTGGATTTGTCTTTAAGGGGAAGCCGAACTCAGAAAGCCGCTCTAGAGCTGCCGCCAAATGGTAAATGGCGTTGTCGGGGACTGGCATGGAGCTGTGGCCGCCTTTGTTATGAACCTCGAGGCGAAAATTGATGACGTATTTTTCACTGATCTCGACATCGTTCGACTCTCGCTTGCCGTTCCGCTCTTCCCCAAATCCGCCCTCGTTTAGCGCGTATTCAGCATCGATCAGGTCACGGTGGTTTTTAACCAGCCAGTCGGCACCGTTGTAGGGTCCGCCACCCTCCTCATCGGCAGTGAGCGCGACGATCAGATCACGGTCCGGTTTAAACCCCTCGCGCTTGTAGCGAATCAGGTTGGCGATCCAGATAGCGGCTTGGGCCTTATCGTCCGCGGTGCCACGGCCATAGAAATAGCCGTCGCGCTCGGTAAACACGAACGGGTCGGTGCTCCAGTCTTCCCGTTTGGCTTCCACCACATCGGTATGCGCTAGCAGGAGCAGCGGTTTGCGTGCCCCAGTTCCGTGATAGCGCACCACCAGGTTGCCCTTCTTCGGGATTACGCCACCCAGGAAGATGTCGGAATCCGGGAAGCCTTCGGACTTGAGACGAGCGGCGATCGCCTCTGCTACGGGTGTTGTAGCGCCACTGGTATAGCCGGATTTAATTTCAATGATCTGCTTGTAAATGTCGTGCGCCAATTGCCGATCGGCAGCCGGGGGCATATTGTCCGCCGCGAAAGAAGTGAGCAGAAGAAACGGAAATAAACCGAGAAAGCGCATGGAACATCATGGCACGCTCAGTCAGGCCTTTAGAGGCCAATTCACCTGGCCTCCGCGGAGCAGCGCCAGATTGCCAATCTGTCCGGCGCGGGCGCAAGCAACGCCGGCTTCGACGGGGGCATTCGGCTCCTTGCGGCTGGTGAGGCATTCGAAGAAGTTCCCCATGTGCGAAATCGTACCGTCTTCAAAGCTGCGCTCGGTCAGCACGGGGTTCCCTTTCTCCACACCTTCGCGATAAATCTCAAATCCTCCTCGCGTGAGCTTTAGAGTCCCCTCGGTGCCGCGAAATTCCAGGCCGCCATCATCGACAGAGGAAACCATGGTCCCTTCGTACCCGACATCGAAGCCGCCGTAGCGAAAGCCGGCCTGCAGAGTGTCGGGGCACTCCCATTGCTCGAAGAAATATTTGTCGCCTATTAACTGAGCTTTCACAGGCTGAGTTGTTTTCATCGCCCAATGAACGACATCAATCCAGTGGGCAAAAAGATCGGTCATAGCGCCCCCGCCAAAGTTCCAGAACCAACGCCAGCGCCGGTATTTCTCCTCGCTGAAGGGCTGGTCGGGAGCGGACCCGAGCCAGCGTTTCCAATCGAGCAATTGAGGATTAATAGGATCCGAGGGCCAGTCGCGCTGATAGTTCTGATACCAGTAGGTGCGGACTTGTGTGATCCGGCCGATATTTCCGCCCTGAATCAGTTCGACGGCGCTTTGGAAATGGCGCCAACTCCTCTGCTGCATCCCGCATTGCAGAACCCGCTTGGAAGAACGGACAGCCCGTGTGAGAGTATCCCCTTCTTCGATGGAGTGGGTTGCCGGCTTCTCCAGGTAGATATCCTTACCGGCGGCTAGAGCGTCGCATGCCATACGGACATGCCAGTGGTCGGGCGCGGCGATCAGGACCGCGTCCAAATTCTGGTCGAGGACCTCCCTGTAATCCACATGCGTGGTTGCGTCAGCCCCGTTGACGCGCTGCTTGACTTCGTCAAAATGCGGCGAGTAAACGTCCGAGACCGCCACCAGTTGATTTGGCGCGGACTTGTCCGCCGAATGGAGCAGCGTCTTCATGCGGCCGCCCGCCCCGATCACCCCCAGGCGAAGGGTGTCGTTAGCGCCCAGAACCCTGGAAGCCGCCAGGGCTGTCATGCCGCTGGCCATCAGAAAGCTACGCCGGTTGCTTTTGGTTTGCATTGCTCCCGTTGTTATATCAGCCCCGGACCAGATTTGAGTGAGAGCCAATACTCCGGTGAGCAACTAAGGTTTTACTGATGCCCGAGGACGCCGGACGGAACGCAAAAGCAGTGACTGTCCCGATATTGACTGGATTACAAAAAGCCGCCATTATTCTCATCGCTTTAGGCCCCGCAGAAAGCGCGGCGGTTCTCCGCCACATTCCCGAAGACGACGTAGACAAGCTCGCCAGGGCAATTGTGCGATTGGATGGTACCACCGCCGAACAGCTACAGCAGTCTCTGGAAGAGTTTGAGCAGGAGTCCTTTTCACACCGCTTAATGGTGAGAGGGGGTCTGGAATCCGCCCAGAAATTGTTAGTGGAAGCCTACGGCGTGGAAGTGGCAACCCGGTTGATGGAGCGTTTGACGAAATCGCTCAAGAATGACGCGATCACCTTCGAGAATTTCCGGAAGGTCGACCCCCAACAACTCGCCAAGTTTATTCAAGATGAGCATCCGCAGACGATTGCACTGATTCTTTCTAACCTGGAAGCGGGTCAGGCAGCAACTCTTCTGAGTTCTTTACCGGTCGAGACCAGGGCGGAAGTCGCCGTCAGAATGGCCGATCTGGATCAGATCTCTCCGGAAATCGTGCGCAACATTGCAAGCGTGCTTGACCAGAAGCTGCGAAATCTGGGGGAATTGAGCCGGGAGGCGGTGGGTGGCGTACGCGCCGTCGCGAGCATGTTCAACCGGCTCGACCCCGCAACCTGCACGCAACTACTCGAGGCGGTGGAGAAAGACAACGCGCCACTTTTGGAGAACATTCGCCGGTTTATGTTTGTGTTCCGCGACCTGGAAGGACTGGATGTAGCCGCGCTCCGCATCCTCATGAGTAAGGTGGAGCGAAATTCGCTGCTACTTGCCTTAAAAGGTGCGAATGAATCGCTGCGGCAGAAGTTTCTATCTACTCAATCTCAACGCGGATCCGAAATGATGAACGAGGAACTATCCAACTTAGGGCCGGTGAAACTGAAGGACGTCGACGCAGCCCAGCAATCGGTGATTACGCTCGCCCAGGAACTTGAAAAAGAAGGACTCATTAGCTTAAGTGGCACTGCAAATGACGAATACATCGATTGATCCTGGGTCTTTGAACTTCGAGACTGTCGACGACGTTCCGCTGGTCCTGCGAGCGGAATTGGATAGGAAGATTGTTTCCATCCGTGAGCTTCTGGAATTCGAGGAAGGGACCATAGTGCCCCTGTCCAGGCCGGCAGGCGAAAACGTGGATCTTTATGCAAGCGAAGTGTATATCGGGAGTTGCGAAATCCTGGTGATCGACGGAGCGCTGGCCGTTCGCCTGGCCGACATCGCCAGCGATACCGCGCCTGAAACTCAGAGATCCTCTGCCGCCACGAGCACTTTTTGAAATCCTTCGGACAAGCAGACTATGAATACTGAGACAGAGATCGAAGCGATTTCGGAACGCTCCGAGTTGCGCGGCGAGGAAATCGCGCACTACACTCCGGCATCGGGCAGCAGCCCCATGCTGCAGCGCCTGATGGAAATCGAGATGCCCATGGCAGTCGCGCTCGGGCGGGCTGTTTTACCGATTCAGGACATTCTCAGGATGTCTTCGGGATCTTTGATTGAACTGGACCGGAATGTAGGCGAGTACGTTGAGCTGATGGTACACGGCACGGTTGTGGCACGAGGAGAAATTGTGTCTGTGAGGGGCAATTACGGGGTCCGGATCAAAGAGATCATGAGCCGTCAGGATCGTCTGGCGTTAAAAGGCGTAGCGTAGCACCGCCCATCCAAAATGGATCAAAAATCTCCATTCGAGGATATAGCGCAGTTTGACTTTGGCCAACTGGACCGTATTTCGAAGTCGCAGCTCCGTGCTCTGCACCTGGTGCACGAGACCTTCGTCCGCAACTTAGCCGGCAGCTTGTCCGCGTACTTGCGGTCCTATGTTGTGCTCAACCTGGTGAGCTTAACTCAGATATCGTACGCGGAGTTTCTGGAGGGCCTGGAATCGCCAACCTGCCTGGCATACCTTGCAATGCCGCCCTACGACGGCACCGCAGTGCTCGAGTTGGATATCGCGCTGGTGTACAGCCTGATTGAACTCTTGCTCGGCAGCAAGGCACGATCGGCACCCGCGGTTCAGCGTACGATCACCGACATAGAAAAGAATCTGATACAGACCCTATTGCGGGTGATGCTGCGAGATCTTTCGGAAGCTTGGAAATCAGTCGCGGAGATCTCTTTTGGGGTGCAGTCGCTTGCTAGCGAGCCGCAATTGCAACATGTGTTGGCGCCCGGCGAGGCGGTGGTAGTGATTGCGGTTGAGATGCGCGTTGGCGCCTTCTCAGGGCTGATGAATCTGGCGATCCCTTCGATACTGATCAAGCGGCTTCGAAACAAGTTCGATCAGGTCCGGCAGGTGCGCCGGGCAGAATCTTCGGAAAAAGATCAGCAGCGTTTAAAGCGGCTAATCCAAGACGCCACCGTCAGCTTTGAAGCGCGTTTGAATGCAGGAACCATCTCCGCTAGAACACTTTTGGATCTCGAGGCCGGGGACACGGTGGTTCTCGAACAGGCTACGGAGTCCGAGATCAGTGGCCTGCTGAACGGGCGCGAGAAGTGGCGCGGCACAGTGGTCAGCAATAAGGACAAGTGCTTCTTTACTGTGAACACGGAGCTAGCGGCGCGGCCGAAATACGATCAGCCCACGTGATTGATCAAGGTGCCAATCGGCGGGATGGTGATCCGAATCTCGTCACCGGCGCTGAGGCTGAACGAATCCGGGGGAACAATGCCTGTTCCAGTCAGCAGAAAGCAGCCGTTTGGGAAGCTGTTGTCGCGGTAAAGGAACTGAACTAAAGAATCCAGATCGCGTTTAATCGAATCGAGCGTGGTGGAACCTGCGAAGGCAGACTGCCCGTTGCGCCGGATCTCCAGGTGGATTTCGGTTGTCTTCGGCAAGGCGGAATTTGAAACCAATATGCAGGGGCCGAGCGCGCAACTGCGGTCGTAGACCTTGGCCTGTGGCAAATAGAGCGGATTTTCGCCCTCGATATCGCGCGAACTCATGTCATTGCCAATCGTGTAGCCGGTGACCCTTCCGCCTGGAGTGATCAGCAGGGTCAGTTCGGGCTCGGGAACGGACCAAGCGGCGTCGCTGCGAATAGCAACTGGCTGATTAGGCCCGGCCACGCGGTGCGGGGTCGCCTTGAAGAACAACTCCGGACGGTCTGCGCTATATACGCGATCATAGAAATCGCCGCCTCCTGAAGCTTTCGATTCTTCCATGCGGGCATCCCGGCTGCGGTAGTAAGTGACACCCGCGGCCCAGACCTCCTGCTTCCCAATGGGCGCCAGAATGGTTTCGAGGCTAGCCGGACTGAGCTCCTGCCCCGGTTTGAACTTCGTCCTGAGAAACTCGAATAAATCGGCTTGGGTGAGCAGAGCGTCCCAATCTTCTCCGATGATCCGATAGAGTATGCCTTCGTGCTCAGCGAAAGCTCCTTGTGGAGTCCGGTATAGCTTCATGAATAAGCGCTGGCGGCGCAAATACTACTGAAGCATACGCCAGGGTAAACAGCTAACGAGGCGTGTATCGTGACAAGCATGGCTTCGGGTGCAAATGCGTTGCGCGTTGCTTTGCTGCCCGTGCCGGCTGTTCTGCTGGGCATGATCAGCGTGCAGATTGGCGCCGTGCTGGCAAAAGGACTCTTCCCCGAGTTGGGCGCGGTGGCAACAGTTTGTTTGCGGACCGGGTTTTCGGCCGTCATCCTGCTCGCGGTGTTTCGTCCGCCGCTGCTACGCCTCAGCGCGGGACAGTGGCGCGCGGCAATCCCTTACGGAATTGCGCTCGGAGCGATGAACCTGGTGTTCTATCTGGCGCTGGCGCGTATTCCACTCGGACTCGCCGTGACACTCGAGTTCGCTGGGCCGCTGGCGGTTGCGGTAATCGGATCGCGGCGCGCCCAGGATTTTTTATGGGTGCTGCTGGCAGGGGCCGGAATTCTGCTGATTACGCCTTGGGCCGGCTCGCAAAACGTTGACGGCAAGGGCGTACTGTTCGCGCTGCTGGCCGGCGTGGGCTGGGCAGCGTACATTTTGCTGGGAGGCCGTGTGTCACGCCTCTTCGAGGGAGGCGAAGGCGCGGCGGTTGGAATGCTGTTCGCTCTGGCCGCGGTGCTGCCGTTTGCGCTCTGGACCGGCGGTCTTGGCCGCCTCAGGCTTGGTTCTCTCGCAGTGGGCGTAGCGGTTGCGCTCCTCTCGAGCGCTATTCCGTATTCGCTGGAAATGGTCTCCCTAAGAGCCATGCCGGCACGTACCTTCGGCATTCTGATGAGCCTGGAGCCGGCGATCGGAGCATTGAGCGGTCTGGTGTTTCTGCGCGAGCGCTTGAGCGCCGGGCAGTGGCTCGCAGTCGTGCTTGTCATGACTGCCAGCGCTGGAGCAACGCTCACCGCGCGGAAGGCCGAAGTCATGCAGGAACTCTGAATCGATTTATTGACATTCGATATCGACAGCCAATATCATTAGGAAATGGCCAAAGCAGCTGAGCTATTGCAAGGCACGCTCGATCTCCTTATCCTTCGTACGCTCGAACTGCAACCCTTGCACGGGGTCGGAATTGCCGACCGTATCCAACAGGTGACTGACGGCGTCTTCGTCGTGGGACCCGGATCGCTTTTCCCCGCGCTGCACCGGTTGGCGGAAAAAGGATGGATCGAAGGCGAATGGGGCGAGCTGGAAACGGGACGCCGCGCCAAGTTCTATGCTCTGACGAAGCCGGGACGAGCGCAATTAGCTAAGGAGAAGCGCAACTGGCAGAAGGTGCTTAACGCCATGAACCAGGTGCTGGCGGAGGAGGCGTAAACCGTGTCCTGGGGCAGGCGCATCGCCCACCTTCGCCGGATTTTGTTTGGCCGGGAGCAGATTGAGCGCGAGCTGGATGACGAGGTGCGAGCTTACTTCGATATTTTGATCGATCGCTACATGGCCCGCGGTTTATCGCGCGAAAAGGCTCTGCGAGCGGCGCGATTGGAGTTTGAGGGGCCAGAGCAAGTGAAAGAGAAGGTCAGAGAGGCGCGCATGGGAGCGGCTATCGAAACCACAACGCGAGATATCCGTTATGCCTGGAGGACACTACGAAAAAGTCCAGGGTTCACGGCCGTCGCGGTGCTCACACTTGGCTTGGGTATCGGCGCGAACACAGCGATTTTTAGCTTGATCAACGCCGTAATGCTGCGCTTGCTCCCCGTACAGCACCCGGAGCAATTGGTGCTGCTTACCGATCCGTCTGAAAGCGGAGTGGCGGTGGATACGACCGAACACGGTGTACGCTCGCTCTTGTCCTACCCGGAATTCGAGCAGCTTCGTTTACACAATACTGTTTTTTCGGGTATGCTCGCCTCGCAGAGCGATGTGAGCGACAGCGACGTATTTCCGGGCGGCAAGGAGACGGCCCAACCGCTGAAAGCGCATACCCAACTCGTGTCGGGCAACTTCTTTCATCTGCTTGGAGTCCAGCCATTAGTAGGGCGCGTCTTCACCACCGAAGAAGATCAGTCGCCCGGAGCGAATCCGGTCACGGTGGTCTCGTATGGCTATTGGCAACGGGAGTTCGCCGGCAATCCAAACGTAGTGGGAAGCATCGTACGCGTGGGCCAAGGCGTATTTCAGATTCTGGGTGTCGCGCCTCCAGGTTTTCGTGGAATCCTGATCGGCTCCGACACTGATTTCTGGTTTCCAATCAGCATGCAGGAGCAGGTGCTTCCCGGCCGGGATTACCTGAAGCCGAGAGACACGCTATGGCTGCAAGTAATGGGCCGGCTCACACCCGGCATTTCGCTGAAGAGGGCCGAGGCTGGGATTAATACGACATTCCAGCAGACGCTGCGGGGCTGGGCGGCCGATCTGCCGACCGAAAGGGAACGCAAAAACAAGCTCAATGAAAAGATTCAGCTCCGGCCGGGCTCGCGCGGTGCCTCCGCCTTGCGCGGAGAGTTCTCAGATCCTTTGATCCTGCTGATGATCATGGTGGGCGTGGTGCTCCTGATCGCCTGCGCCAATATTGCGAACTTGATGCTGGCTCGGGCGAGTGGGCGGCAGCGGGAGATTGGCATCCGTCTTGCTTTAGGAGCAGCTCGTCGCAGGCTGATCCGGCAACTGCTGACGGAAAGCCTTTTGATTGCCGGAATGGGAGGCGTTCTGGGGATTGTTCTCTCCATTGCTGGCACACGTCTGCTCCTCGCCCTGGTCTCTACCGGTGTTAGTGATCTCGGGCTGGAAGTTCACAGCGACACCCGCGTACTTCTATTTACGGCGGCCATTTCGCTCGTGACGGGTCTGGTGTTCGGCCTGGCGCCCGCCATTCGGGGAACGCGACTGGACATGAATCGAACGCTAGCAGCGAACGCCCGTGGTTCGACGGGCGGCCGCGGGCGTGTTCAGACAGGCAGAATTTTGGGTATGACTCAGGTCGCCTTGTCGCTGGTGCTGCTCATGGGCGCTGCATTATTTATGCGTAGCTTGCACAATATGCTCACGCAAAATTTGGGGTTCGACCGTGAGCATCTCTTGATGGTCAGCGTCGACCCGGCGACAGCTGGTTACAAAGGGCCAAGCGCTACGGCGATGTACGAAAGAGTCCGGGAAGAGTTGCGAAGCGTGTCCGGCGTACGGAGCGTTAGTCTCTCCCATGGCGGGCTGTTTAACGGCGATTCCGGAGATCACCTTGCCATCGAGGGGTCGCGGGTGCGGGAGCCGGAAAAGCTGCAATCGCAGTGGACGGAAATTGGCGCCGATTACTTTAAGACTCTAAGAATCCCGCTACTGCGAGGGCGCGAGATCGATGGGGCTGACGCGGCGCGTGGGGCGCCGGTCTGCGTAATCAACGAATCGTTTATGCGGCGATTCTTTCCAGGCCTGGACGCGCTTGGCAAGCACATCACAGACGAATATCCGACCACTGTCGAGACTTTCGAAATTATCGGAGTCGTCGCGGATTCGAAAGAACACCGGCCAAACGAGAAGAAGTATCCAAGATTCTATTCCAATATTTCCCACCCGATCGGAACTGTGGGCGAAGTGACTTTTCTGCTGAGCACTTCGGGAAATCCTGGCAGTGTTGCTCTTGCAGTTCTCAAACTTTTGCGGCAATTCGATCGAAACCTGCCCATCCTGGCGGTCCGGACTGTCGACCAGCAGATTGACAGACGGTTGATAACGGAGCGTCTGGTGGCGGATTTGGCGGCGTTTTTCGGCGGCCTCGCGCTGCTTATGGCAGCCATCGGACTGTATGGCGTGATGTCGTATTCGATGGCCCGGCGCACCAGCGAGATTGGGATACGAATGGCTTTGGGCGCCTCGGCTCTTAGTGTGATGAGGATGGTGCTTGGTGAAACCCTTTGGATGGTAGCGATCGGAATGGCTATTGGGTTGCCCTTTGGCGTAGCCGTAGCGCGGGTAATCTCCAGCCGCCTGTACGGAGTTTCTGCCGCGGACCCTGTGTCGATCGCGGCGGCCCTCTTCGTCGTTTTGGGTTCAGCTGCACTGGCCGGCTATGTGCCCGCCCATCGTGCATCGCGTATTGATCCAATGGTTTCGCTCAGACACGAATGATCTCTGGTTATCGACTCTCGCATTCCGCTACAAAATCTTCTTCCCCATAGCCGACATGATCAGCTCGACCGCCAGCAAGGCGGTTCGGTTCGCCACATCGAGCACAGGATTTACTTCTACTACTTCCATCGAGACCATTCGGCTCGAGTCGCACAGTGTTTCCATCGCGAGGTGCGCTTCGCGATAAGTTACACCGCCACGGACCGGAGTTCCGACGCCCGGAGCTTCATCGGGATCCAGCACGTCCATATCGAATGACAGATGAAAGCCTGCGGTTCCGTCGCTTGCCAGTTGAATCGCCTCGGCCATGACATTTTTTAATCCGCGCTCGTCAATATCGCGCATAGTAAATGCGGTAACGCCCGACTGGCGAACTTGTCCGCGCTCGCTCAGATCCACATCGCGCAAACCAATTAGCACGACGTTTTCGGGCTCGACCTTGGGCGCATAGTCGAGTAAGTGCGTCAGCTCATGAGGTCCTTGGCCAATACAGCAAGCCAGCGGCATTCCGTGAATATTGCCGCTGGGACTCGTCTCCGGCGTGTTCATGTCGGAATGAGCATCGATCCAGATGACGCCGATCTGCTGGCCGCGGTGCCGGAAAGCGCGCGAAACTCCGGCCACTGTGCCCACCGCTATCGAGTGATCGCCACCCAAAATAAGCGGGAATTTGCCGGCCATTACAACTCTCTCGACCGCTTCTCCCAACGCGCCACAGGTCTGGGCGATATGAGAGAGATACTTGGCGTTCTCGCGTCCTTCTGGCGTATTCTCCTGCTGTGCTACCGCAACATTGCCCAGATCCTCGACCGCGTACCCAAGCAATTCGAGCCTCGCGTTTAGCAAGGCCAGCCGGAGAGCCGAGGGGCCCATGTCGACGCCGCGCCGGCTTGCACCCAGGTCTAGGGGCGCTCCCAAAATCGTGATTGTGGAGTAACGCATGCGATCACCTACGGCCGTGTGCGATACAGCATGCGCGGATAGGGAATGGTTTCCCGGACATGTTCGAGCCCGCACATCCAGGCCACGAAGCGCTCGACACCCATGCCAAATCCCGCGTGCGGCACGCTGCCGAAACGGCGCAGATCCAAATACCACTCGAACGCTTCGCGCGGCAGACTATGTTCTTCGAGACGCTTCTCGAGCAGCGCCAAGTCGTGAATACGCTGCCCTCCGCCGATGATCTCGCCGTAACCCTCCGGAGCAATTACATCGAGGCCAAGTGCCAGTTCCGGGCGAGCCTCATCGGGCTGGAAGTAGAAACCTTTGATCGCAGTCGGATAGCGATCCACCATAATCGGCCGATCGGAATCTTCGGTAAGCAGCGTCTCATCCGTGTTTCCAAAATCGCCGCCCCACTCGATGGCGCTGCCTTTCGATTGCAGCACCTTCACCGCTTCGTCATAACTCATCCGTGGGAACGGCGATTGAATGGCTTCGAGCTTCGCCGTATCCCGCTCCAATGCTTTTAGTTCTTCCTGCCGGTTCTCGAGCACAAGGCCGACAAGAGAAACCACCAGCTCTTCGGCCACGCGCTTTACTTCTTCCAGATCGGCGTAAGCCATCTCCGGCTCCACCATCCAGAACTCCGTTAGATGTCTGCGTGTTTTAGATTTTTCCGCGCGGAAGGTCGGCCCGAAGCAATAGACTTTGCCGAACGACATGGCGTTCGCTTCGTTATAAAGCTGGCCCGACTGCGTGAGATAGACTTTCTCATCTTCGAAGTAATCGACCTCGAACAAGGTAGTCGTGCCTTCGCAGGCGGCCGGTGTGAAGATCGGCGTATCCACCAGCGTGAACCCGTGCGAATCGAAGTAGTCGCGAATGCCCTTGATGATCTCGTGCCGTACGCGAATGGCCGCATGCTGGCGGCGGCTGCGCAGCCACAAATGGCGGTGATCCATCAGGTAATCGACGCCGTGTTCCTTCGGCGTGATCGGGTACGGATGCTCTTCGCTCACGCGCTGGATCACACTGGCATCCGTGACGTCGAGTTCGTAGCCACCGGCCGCGCGCGCTTCCGCCCGGATGGCTCCTGTTACGGTGAAAGAACTTTCCTGGGTCAGGTTTTTCAACGCCTCAAACACGTCTTCCGGCAGATTAGCTTTCACTGCCACACACTGCATCATCCCGGTGCCGTCGCGAATGATCGGGAAAACGATCTTCCCGGACTTGCGCAAGTTATAAAGCCAGCCCTGAATCTCGACTAACTGGCCCACGAAGTTACGCGCTTCACTTACGCTGATCTTCTGTGGTGTCGCTGGGCGCGGGGTCTGAATGTCACTGCTCATTTTGAGTCAAGTACGCGGTAAGTTCGTCGGAGTTGCGCTTCGCCTCCTGTATCGGTCGTTCCAGATCCGCTTCCTCGCGCAGCTCTAATAGAATTGGATATTGATCCGGACGGCTCCCGAGCAACTGCATCGCTTCCTTCCATTTGATCGTTCCTTTACCTGGAAAAAGGTGCAGATCTTCCTTTCCGTTGTTGTCGTGCAAATGCGTTGAGCGGATGCGGTTCTTCATCGCCTCGAATTCCGCGCTGATATCTCCAGCCATGTGCGCGTGCCCAACATCGAAACAATAATTCAGATTCAAGTGAGTCTGCGAAAGAAAATAATTGAGCCTTTCGCCCGTCGACATCGCGTTCGGCGTATTCTCTAGCAGCACTTCTACCCCGCGCTGACCGGCGAATACCTTGATTTCCTCGAGCGACGAGAAAGCGGACTCAAGTTTTCGTTCATCGTACTCCTCCCCCTGCACCCCGATGTGCTGGATCAGGTAACGGAAGGGCACGATTTCCGAGATCTCTATGGCGCGCTTAATTTCATCGACCATCGCCATGCGCCGCGCCTTCGTGGGATCGCTGATATTGACGACAGCGTGCGGTCCCGAGCGGCCCCAAACGTCGTCCGTATACATGGGCGCGTGCAGAGAATGCAGCTTTAACTCGGAATCTTTGAACCAGTGGCCCAGTTCTGCAATCTGCGCCTTATCGCGATAATCGATATGCTGGCGCGCGCAAAAGATTTCAACCGCCGGGAAGCCGGCATCCCAGACACGTTCGAGCCAGATCGTTGTCAGGCGGTGCCTGACAAACAAATGTGTGGATAACAACTGCTGCATGAAGACTTTGTTTGGGTTAAAGGGAAGGCCGGCGCTCAGTATCCCGCGATTTTGCCGTGCAAGCGCGACTCGGTTCCCCCTTCCAGGGTGTCGCCGTTCTTTACGATTACTTCCACTCTTGCCACTCCATCCACCGGCTTCGTCTGGTAACCCATTTTCTGCAAAGCTTCGACCGTTTGAGGTGGAAACCCTTTCTGAACGTAGAGAAAGTCAGGTTTCCACTGTTCATGAAATCGTGGGAGGTCGACCGCATCCTGGGCGTTCAGGTGGAAGTCGAGCACGTCGAGAATCACTTCGGCTACGCCAGTCGTGATGCGTGATCCGCCGGGAGCGCCAACCGCCATGACGAGCTTTCCGTCTTTAGTGATGATGGTGGGCGTCATCGAAGAGAGCGGGCGCTTCCCAGGCTCGATTGCATTCGCATCGCCGCCGACCATGCCGAACATATTCGGCACTCCGGGCTGCGCGGCGAAATCGTCCATTTCATCGTTCAAAAGAAATCCCAGGCCGGGCGCTGTGATTCCATTTCCGTAAGAATTGTTCAACGTGTACGTAACGGCAACCGCGTTGCCCTGTTCGTCCACTACGTTGTAATGTGTCGTCTGCGGGCTTTCATAAGGGAGCGCATGAGCCGCGGCTGTCTTCGGCAAACCCGGTTCAACCAGGTCGCTCGGCGTCGCATGTTCCGGATCGATGCTCCTGCTGCGCCGCGCCAGATAAGCCGGATCGAGCAGCGGTTTCACAGGTACGTTATAAAAGTCGGCATCGCCCAGATATTCACTGCGGTCCGCGTAGAAGCGCCGCATCGCTTCCGCCTCGAAATGCACGGCCTTCGGCGAATCGGGGCCGTCCGAATCGTAATTGGTTCCCTTCAGCATGCCCATAATCTGGAGCAAGCCGATGCCTCCGGCGCTCGGCGGCGGCGGTGTAATAATCTCAAAGCCTTTGTATTCAGCCGTCAGCGGTTTGCGTTCCTGAACTTTGTAATTCTTCAGATCAGACCGGGTAATCAAGCCGCCGTGCGCCGCCATGGCTGAGGCGAGCTTATCCGCGGTCTCGCCCTGATAGAAGCCCTTCGATCCGCCCGTTGCAATGCGCTCGAGCGTGACCGCGAGCTCGGGTTCCCTGATTGTGTCGCCGGGTTTATATGGGTTGCCGTCGCGCAAGAAAATACGCTTCGACTCAGGATCTTCCGCCAACGACTTCTCGCTCTGTAGCGAGATCGCAAGCGTCTGCGACACGGGGAATCCGTCGCGGGCGAGCTTGACGGAGGGCGCGACCAGATCGGCCCAGGGCTTGCTGCCGAACTTCTTCGAAGCGGTCTCGAAACCAGCCACCGAACCCGGAACACCCGATGAACGCCAGCCAACAATGCTGTCGCGCGTGGCCTTTCCGTCCGATCCTATATACATATCCCGCGAGGCCTTTTGCGGAGCGCATTCGCGAAAATCGAGAAACTCAGTCTGTCCGTTGGCGAGCCGCACCAGCATGAAGCCGCCGCCGCCGATGTTCCCTGCCGAAGGATGCGTTACCGCCAAGGCAAAACCCACGGCGACTGCCGCGTCAACCGCATTGCCGCCGCTCTTCAGCACTGCCAGCCCGACTTCCGCCGCGATGCGCTCTTGCGCCACCACCATACCGTGCTTTGCCCGGACCGGCTCCTTTGCATTTGCCTGAGCAAGCGCAGCCAGACACGTGCATAAACCTAGCGCCAAAAGATTTTTCGAAGTCGCACAGGCCGCGAGCCCGCGCCGCCAAACGAAAAGCGGAACTTCAGCGGACTTAGGCGCGGATCGCGAGTCCGTTGTGCGGCGAAGTTCCTCAAGAGAATCGCGCGGCATCTCGAAGCCAGTCTAACAAGGGATACGCCTGCTTCCGGTCTGCTAAAACTTAAGCGGGTAGTATAGAGTCGCCACGTCGCGAAAATCCGGAGGTCACCTATGATGTTCCGAGCGATAGTAGCTGTCTTTCTCCTGTGCTTCACTTTCCACCCGGACTCGCTGCGCGCGCAGACTTTTCGAGGCTCGATTCAGGGCGCCGTTCTTGATTCCAGCGGCTCGGCCGTTGCGGGCGCCCAAGTCACTGTCGTTAGCGACCAGACCAATCTCGCGCGTCAGGCAGTCAGCGACGATTCCGGCAATTACCTCTTCGCAGAACTGCCTCTGGGATCGTATAGCGTCAGTGCGACAAAGAGCGGTTTTGAAAAGCAGATTGTAACTGGCATTCACGTGGAGGTTGCCGCTTCGCCGCGCGTGAACCTGACGCTAACTCCCGGCCAGTCAAAGGAAGTCGTCGAGGTCGTGGGTAACGTCCCGCTGGTAGAGACATCCGGAGACAACCAAGGCGGCACAATCGACGCCCAACAGATGTCCGAGTTGCCCGTCAACGGCCGGGATTTTGGTAAAGCGGTGCTGATGGTTCCGGGCGCTACTTCCGACCCCGCATCCGTCTCGGACTCACCTGGCGCATTCGGCACCTTCAGTATCAATGGCAGCCGCGGCCGCTCGAATAACTATCTTCTCGACGGCACTGATATGAATGACGGCTACCGGAACGACCCGGCCATCAATGAAGCTGGTGTTTTTGGAACCCCGGCCACTATTCTGCCGCTCGATGCGCTAGCTGAGATCCCCGTCATCTCCGGGGCCGACGCGGAATTTGGAAGAAATTCGGGCGCCATCGTAAACATTGTGACTAAATCGGGAACCAACCAGTTCCACGGCAGCGGATTTGAATACTTTCGCAACAGCGCTCTGGATGCGCGGAACTTTTTCAACACTACCGCCGTTCCGCAAAATCCATTTCACAACAATCAGTTCGGCGGTTCACTAGGTGGGCCGATCGTCAAAGACAAAACTTTTTTCTTTCTTGCCTATGAAGGACAGCGCGAGTATGGCGGCCTTACCAGCACCGGTCATGTGCCGACCCAGGCCGACATCAATGCGGCGCTGGCCTCCCCGACAGTCATCAACGCGGGCGGTGAGAGTCCGATCATTGCGAATTTGCTAGCGCTCCATCCGTGGCCCCCGGCGAACATCCCGACCGACGCGAACGGCAACAATCTCCTAGCAACCACGCGCTTCTCGAACACGATCGACAGCATGATTGCCAAAGTCGACCAGCACTTTGCGTCCGGCGATGTCTTCACAGCCCGCTATTACTTCGGGAATAGCAACCAGAGCTTTCCTCTCGCCCTGGTTGGCGGCGGAAATCTGCCTGGATATAACACGGTAACTCCTACTCGCGTGCAGCTCTTATCGATGTCCTACACGCATGTGTTCACTCCGCGGCTGCTGCTGGAGCTGCGCGCCGGCTACAACCGCTTCGCCGAGACGTTTGCGCCTCAGGACAGCACGTTCGACCCTCGCTCAATCGGCTTGAACACGGTGCAAAACGGCGACCTTGGCCTGCCGGAGATTATTGTTTCGGGTGAAGCAACCCTGGGCGCCAACACTTCTGTTCCTCGCGGGCGGGTGGACACGAACTGGCAGTATTTCGGCAACGCCTCCTACAGCCCCGGCCGCAACAACTGGAAGTTCGGCTATGAGTTTCGGCGCACTTTCGTGAATGGATACTTCGATAACGGCTACCGCGGACGGCTGCTTTTTCCCGATCTCGCCAGCTTTCTCGCCGGCCTGCCCTCGGGTAATCTCACCACATCCAACCACCAGGCGATGGGCAATTCGAGGCGCGGCACTTACCAGAACAACGACGCACTCTATGTGCAGGACAATATCAAACTTACTCGTAATCTGACAGTCAACGCCGGTCTGCGTTGGGATTACTTCGGGGTCATCGGCGAGCAAAATGATCAATTCAGCATCTTCGATCCTTCGATACCTGGGCCCCGGCAGGTGAAGCAACTTTATCCGAACGACTGGAATAATTTTGCGCCGCGGGTGAGTTTCGCCTATGACGTTCGAGGCGATGGGAAAACAGTCGTGCGCGCGGGTTGGGGACTTTTCTACGATGCCTTTTCGCAGGATTTCTTCGTTGGCCAGCTGCCGTTCAATACTTTTAACGCGGGTCCTGCGTACAACGATATTGGCGGGCCAGCGCCGATACTCTTTAGCAGTACGGCAGCGATTTCCACAACTCCTGGCCCGTGCTCGGCGCAGGCGATTCCAATACCCAACTCGAAGCTATGCGCACCGCCGGTCTTCAGCAATTTCGCAGCCACCGACATCTTCACGGTGGACCAGCATATTCGGACTCCCTACATTCAGAACTATAACTTCAACATACAGCAACAGATCGCTCGGGGCATCGCGCTTGAGACCGCCTATGTCGGCTCAGCCGGCCGCAAGCTGTTCCGCTTCGTCGACATCAACCAGACTGTCGGCGGCGGTCCGCACCCGTACCCTGAGTTCGGCTACATCAATCAGTTTCAATCGACTGCGGTCTCCAACTACAACGCGCTCCAGAACACGCTCCGCTTACGCACACACGGCCTGACCTCGGACGTGAACTATACCTGGTCGCATTCGATCGACAATGCTAGCGACGGTCAGGACTTTGTTCCCAACGCGAGCCAGCCGGATAACAGCTTCAATACCGCGAACGAGAGAGCCAGCTCGAATTTCGATACTCGCCAGCGCCTCTCCTGGAACTTTGTTTACGCATTCCCGGCTTCGAGCCATCACAAGCTTCTTTTGTCGGGCTGGACGTTGAACGGCATCCTGAGCGTGCAGACCGGACAGCCTGTTAACGTGAACTACCTTTTCGAAGGCGACTTCAACGGAAGCGGCGAATATTTCGGCCGGCCTGATCTGGTGGGCAATCCCACCGCCGGGCGGCAGCTTCCGGATACTTTTCTGAACGCCGCCGCCTTTGCCGTTCCTTGCACCTGGGACGCCACTGCGGGCGCCTGTGTTCCCGGCACTCAGCACTTCGGCAATCTCGGCCGGAACGCCTTCACCGGGCCAACGTTCAAGCAGTTCGATTTTTCGATCGCCAAGAACACTCAATTGTGGGAAAGAGTTTCGATGCAGTGGCGGATCGATTTTTTCAATGTTTTCAATCACCCGAATTTCAGCAACCCGCTGCTGCCTGGTTTCGCGGTGGATTTCCTGAACGGCTCGCTTCCCGCCGCTAACGGCCGGGGCATTGGGTCGATTCCGATCACGGCGACTCCCGACGTGGGCAGCGGAAACCCCTATCTCGGAGGAGGCGGAGCGCGCAACCTGCAGCTCGCAGTGAAGTTTCAGTTTTGAAAGCCGGTCTCTCGGCCCAGCGGCTCTGCTGACACGAATGAGCGCTATGCTCAGGATAAAGGCGGGCCGATGTCGACCACTACCTACGTTCCGGTCGAAGTATATTTAAACTCATCCTACGAGCCTGATGCCGAGTACGTGGACGGCGAGATTGAGGAGCGCCCTATGGGGCAGTTCGACCATTCTTCCTGGCAACAAGCCATCCTGAGGTGGTTTTGGCCCCATGAGGTCGAGTGGAATCTTCGAGTTCGTCCCGAACTGCGAGTCCAAGTTTCGCCGACCCGCTTTCGCGTGCCAGACGTAACAGTATTAGACCGCGACCAGCCACCCGAACAAATCATCACGCACGCACCGCTTGCAATGTTCGAAGTCCTTTCCCCGGAAGACACACTGCAAAGGCTAAAGCGAAAGCTAGATGATTACGCCGCGATGGGCATTCCTCAAATCTGGGTCATCGATCCGCAGGACGGAAGCTTTTCTCGCTATGAGGAGAGACAATTGCTTCGGAGCGACAAATTCACCATAGCCGCCAAAGGCATCGAGTTCGAGATTGCCCGGATCGGAGATTTGCTGGATTAGCGGATTAGGCCGCGACTTTGCGCACGCGCAAGGTCAAACGGCTCTTATAGCGAGCTGCGGTGTTTTTCTTGATGATGCCCCACTTAGCTGCCCGGTCAACCAGTGAAAAGGTCGAAGGAAGCATCTTAGTCGCCCCCGACGCGTCCTTCTGATCGAGCAAGCGCCGCATGGCGCGAATCTGGTGACGGAGACGGGATTTGCGCATTCGATTGATGATTGTGCGGCGCTCCGTCATCCGAACCCGCTTCAGCGCTGAAACTGTATTTGCCATGAACCTAATTGAATTTACCTAATTAGCATAGCAAAGTATTGGCATTTCTCTTCCGTGCCGTTTAATCCGTGCCGTTTTAAAAAGACGCATTCGGCAACCGCTTGCGCAGTATGGCCCCAGCTAACAGGTGTTTCCTGCCACAAATCCAGGCTTATTCCTGGGTACGTGCCAGACACGTTACCGGATTCTCCTTGCGAGGCCGAAGTCACTGATGCATCATCGCAAGCGGTCGGCATATTCAATCCATCGGAACAGTTCATACAGCTCGCTTTGGCCATAATCGTATCTTTAGGTGCGGACGTGTTCACGCCTTTAAGGCCGAAGCTGTGGCCGATCTCATGCACCATGAGTTGCAGCACTGCATCCGGCTCTGAGACGACCGGATTTAAATACGTATAAGAATTCGTTCGCCAGTCGCCTGAGGTATCTCCGCCGGTAACGCCGCGAGTGAAGCTTGAATCGTAACCGGGGGGCAACTTATTGTAGACGTTATACGTATTGCTTCCATCCGGGGCATTTCCACCAACGAACGTGAATGAAACGGCGGTCCGACCAGGCTGATGTGTCTGCCAATTTTGGAATGCCTGCTTAATCGATTGGACGTGCGATGCGTCGAAGCTACGATCAAGATAAACCGTAACTCGCGATCCGCGTGCCCACACATGGTCGGGAGACCACGCCTTTGGATAAACGCAGCCAAGACTGAGCGCAGGCATCATGACGAACGCGGTGGTACCGATACCGAGCATCTTTATATTCGAAGTTCTACGATCCGGTTTTGATAACGCGCTCTCCATTTCGTTCAAGAAAGAGCCTCGCCCATGTTGGGTTCGAGCTTGCAAGGCGAATTGCGCCATCCACGTGGCTCCGCAACAAATGAGACGGAGCGTCGGCGGACAAACTGCCTTGGGAAGATTACGTGTCTTGTTGGCGTACCGCTTACTCGTCACGACAGCAGAGATGTCTCGGCCGCGAATCCGGCAAAGGTGAATAGAAGGTGGTGCGTCAATTACGACGGCGCCTACCTACTGGTATCGCAGCGCAACCATCGGGTCGACTGAGGAAGCGCGGCGGGCAGGGATAAAACACGCCAGGATCGAAACGCTCATCAGCACCAGCATTACTCCTAGCAAAATAAGAGGATCGCGGGAGCCTCCCTCCACCCAATCCGCAATGACGCGGTTCAGAATCAGCGCCAGCACAACCCCGGTCATAACTCCGCCTCCGATGCTCAGCGCCATCGATGCCATAAGGTTTCGGAGAACGTCCCGCTGCTGCGCGCCAAGGGCCATGCGTATTCCGAATTCGGGAGTCCGCTGCACCACGCTGTATGAAACAACGCTGTACAGCCCTACCGCCGACAGCGCTAGCGCCAGCAGTGAAAAGGCGCCAAACAGGATCGTTACCAATGACTCCTGCTGCCACTCGGGCTGTGTAGTGATCCACTGTTCCAGATTGCGGACTTCCCTGAAAACCTGCTGGTCTTTGTTGACCGTTTGCACTTCCGCCCGAATCTTGTGAAGAACGGATAAAGGCGCTACTCGCGTCCTGACCAGAATCTGGGTATACATCCGCATCTGCATCGTATATGGCACGTACACCTGAGGCTTGATCGGATTGCGCATTCCATCGTCTTGCGCATCGCCCGCGATACCCACGATCTGCAGCCATCCATCACTATTCGGGGCGCCTGGCGAGTAGGGCGGATCGGCCTTCATTTCAGGAATCCGTATCTGCTGCCCGAGCGCATCGCCATGCGGCCAATACTGACGCGCCATCGTCTGGTTAATCACTGCGACATGAGCGCCGCGCATGGTTTCCGCATGGTCCCAGATCCTCCCTTGAGTCAACCCGATGTGAAGCACTGCGAAATATTCAGGGCTGACGAAATTCGTGCGCAGCTCCTGGTTCTGGAGCACCGGCCTGCCAAAAATTTCGAACCTGGTATTCCAGCCGTTTGAGGGAGGCGTTGCATTGCTTGAGATCCCAGCAATTTGCACTTCCGGCATTGAAGCCAAGCCCTGCCGGAGTTGCTCGAAATACACCGATCTCTGTTCCCAGGTCATAAAGGTGTTGTCGTGCACCGGTATTCCCACTGACATGGTGTTGTGTGGATCGTAGCCGAGATTTGCGTGAGCCAGATGAAGAAATCCGCCGATGGCGGATCCGGCCGCGCTGAGCAATAGCATGGTCAACGCAATCTGCGCAGTCACCAGGACAGCGTGTGTTTGTTTCCCGCGTGCGCCGCCGACCAATCTTCGCGTGCTCGATTGAATGATCTGCGCTAACTCTGGGCGCGAGAACTGAAGCGCGGGCGACAAGCCAAACAACACGCCCGTTATCAGCGCCAGGCCCACGCTGAAGAACAGGACCGGCAAATTGATGTGAATCGCAGCTTCGTGCGGAAATGAATACTCCGGCAGCCAACTGACGATCAGCGCAACCGCTCGATAGGCGAGCAATACGCCGAGCACTGCTCCGCTGATCGATAAAGCCAGAGACTCGGTCAGCAGCTGCCGCACAATCCGCGCTCGGCTCGCGCCGATTGCCGCGCGCACCGCCAGTTCATGCTGCCGGGCCGTTCCGCGCGCCATAAGCAGAATGGAAACGTTGGCGCAACCGATAATCAGTAGCACCGTAACGGCTGCAAACAACAAGTAGAGCGTACCTCCCAACCGCTTTACGAATTGCTCGTTCAATCCTTGAACCTTGACATGAAATTCCTTTGGGAAATGCGTAGGCGTCTCTTTGGCGAAACGGGTGACGAGTGCCTGAAACGCCGCATCCACTGCCGCGTGGCTCACGCCTGGTTTGAGCCGGATCATTGGAAAGAGCTCTTTCTTCGGATCCTGTGTGAGGACAAGAGGAAGATACACATCGCCATCGCCCCAGGCGAACCTTTGCGGCATGACTCCAATAATTGTGTAAGGCTTGTGCACGAGCTGAAGTCTCCGCCCCACCACGTTGCGGTCGCCGCCGTAGTATCTCTGCCAGAACTGATAACCCAGCACGATCACCGGCTGCGGATCCCCTCCCTTGGGCGCGTCGGATTCGATCAACCCACGGCCAAGCAAAGCCGGAACACCAAAATGGCTCGTCGCATTCCCTGTCAGATAGACGCCGGTCACGTCTTCCGGAACATCCTCTTCTGTCGTCGTGAGATTCCATTCGTCCTGTGCCGCCACGCTCTCCACTAAGCTGGACGTTTGGAGCTGCTCAACCTGGGGCCCGGTCAAGCCCGGAAAGTGCTCATGTCCGCCCTTGTCTTTGACCACCAGATGCACCATCCGCTCCGCATGCGCGTATGGATAAGGATCCATCAATACGGCATAAACTACGCTGAAAACTGCCGTAGTCGCCGCTATGCCGAGGGCCAGCGATAGTACGGCGGTAGCTGCGAATCCAGGGCTCTTTCGCAACTGCTGGAAGGCGTAGCCTAGATCCTGCGCAAAGGATCGCATCGAATCACCTCCAAAGGTCAATGTCATTCCGGTCTGGACTTGCAAGTGCATCGCCAAGCGGCCGTGCGTCCAGAACCCGAGGAAAAAGCCCAAATTTGGCCGTGCTTTCAGCTAAGCCGCAGAGTTCTATCGGTCATTTCCGCGAAACCTCGTCGCGCAAGCGGACACTGAATCCGCTCATTGGCGTGTCGAACCCCTTCTTCGTGCATCGCCCCTCTCGCGAAAGAAGGAGGCAACACGATTTAAATGCGAGAAAATGTAGAGGTGTCTAGAGAAGCCGGAAGCTCGGCCATCACGCCCGCGGAACAGTACAAAACTCGGTTAGCTGGTTACGTGCAGGGCAAAGATCCCATCGCGATGCAACGTGAGGCGCCACGGACGCTTGCTCGTCTCATCGAGGGGGTCCCGGCGGAAACGCTAAAAAGGCCGCCCGCGGAGGGAAAGTGGTCCATAGCTGCAATCCTTGCTCATCTTGCCGAGGACGAACTGGCCAGCAGTTGGCGCTACCGTCAGATGATCGAGAACACCGGAGCAATGCTAGCGGGGTTTGATCAGGACGAATGGGCGAGACTGGGTGATTACGCTTCCTGGGAGGCCACGGAAGCTCTCGAGATGTTCCGCCTTTTGCGCGAGGCTAACCTGAGAATGTTCGCGAAGCTCACTCCTGAAGACTGGCAATGCTTCGGGATGCACTCCGAACGGGGCAGGATGACGGTCAAGGAGCTAGCCGCGCAATTAGCTGGTCACGACATAAACCACATTGAGCAGGTGCGTCAGATATTAGACGGCTCCAATGGCGAGTAGATGTGCGGAGCAGTTCGGAACCCTTGAGTCATTCGTGAAGAAATGCGGCAGCGGTTTTCAAGAATTCGGGCCACTTTTTGCCGAGAATGGCGCCATGACCGCTATTGGGCACGATCCACAGGCTAGATTGCGGAATAGCTTTGGCCATCTCGACAGAAAGCTCAACCGGGTACAAGGGGTCGCGGTCGCCCTGCACGATTAAGGTTCGAGCCTGAATGGTCGAAAGGTACGGCGGAGTAAAGTTCATGTCGTCGTAGCTGTCAGCGAATGCGCTAGTGCTCGCCAGAATGCTTCTGATCTGAGCGTCGCCCCCTGGATGACCAAGGCGCAGGAATTCCCATTGTGATTCGGTCAGACTATTCGCATAATCGCGCATGATCGCACGTGCTTGCGCAGGGAAGTATGGGGTAGCGCTAACCAGCACCATCGCTTTCACGCGCTCGGCCTGCTTTGTCGACATGTGTAACAAAACGTTGCCGCCTCCGCTTATTCCAATCGCCTTGTAGCTCTGAACTCCCATACGGTCGAGCAGGGCTAGAATGTCGTCAGCGGCATCCCGGTGCCGGAACGGTTTAGAAAGAACGCTCGACCGACCGTGACCGCGCAGGTCAGGCACGATCACTCGGAATCCTGCTCCTAATGTCTCGTCGGATGTGTTCCAGTCCTGACTTGAGCCGGAAAAGCCATGCAGCAGAACGAGTGGCTCGCCACTTCCGCGACTTTCGAAGTAAATATCTACGCCATTGAGCGTTTCAACGTTGCACAGCAACGTTTCTTCCATATGCGACAATCTCCTTCAGATTTCGTCTATCCTCCAAAACAAAACCGCCCACGCTTACGCATGGGCGATTGTGGAATTTTAGGATAATACTAATACTAACTAAATCAGCTTACATCTAGCAATGCCGTACTAACAGAGGCGAATTATTTCCGGACGAGGCACCACGCTTCCGCTTTCAATAGGTCGCAGCCGCCGCTCCCGCTGTACCCGAAATCCGGCGTCAAGCGATTTAACTACTGTGAGCAAGCGTGCAATGTTTTCGGGCTTTCGGGAATAAACAACGTCTATGTCTTACGTCTGGATGGGAACGCCGTTCAGGACAGCGGCCAGGCCGCCGACGAGAATGAATTGGATTTGCTCGCTGCTAGCCTGCACAGAGCTTCAAGCAGACTACCTTCCCGCATTTAGCGCAGGGATCGCCTGGAAGTCGGCGATACGCTGTTCCAGAACTCGAGACGTTCCGAGGGCGTGAGCGACAGGATCCAGCGAATGAGCGTCAGGTCCACGCCATCGTCGCTGTAATGTGGAACGAGAGCGAGTTCGGCTACCTCGTTTGAATCCAGCATAGGATCAGGATATCCGAGTCGCATGCTTGCGCCCTTTTTTCTCTCCGATGAATTCACGCGCTGTGTGTTGATAACGACCCGGGCGAACCTAGGGTTAACAAGGGGTAATCGCTCTTGCTAGCGCTCTTCTGCTCAGAGCATCAAGGCCAGTTCTGGGCCCATGAAATACGCGCGGGATTTCAACCGTCTTTTCCTTGCCCTGATACACGGCTATATAGGGCAGGGGCGGAAAGGCCAGCTCGCGCCGTCCGCTTATGCGTGGGCTGGTCCGTCCGATGTTTGGGAGATTTCGCAACTGTGCGCAACCGTCATAGATGATTTTGGCAACGCGTCTGGCTGCTTCCGGGTTGTCGCGTTCTATCCATTCGCAAATGCGCAGGAGATCTTCTACTGCGGGCAAAGACCAACGGATTTCCATCAGGGCTGTAGAAAGCGGCTGAGCCGCTCGCCGACCTGCTCATGCGTGACATATTCGCCACGCTCTGAAGCAGCTTCACCCTGTTTCACCGCTTCGATAAAGCGGTCTTCTTCCTCGAACTAATCCGCAACAACATCCCGCAAAATCTCATCCGCATTAGTCACTCCTACGATTTGAATACCGATGGTCAGGATGGAAAGCCGATTTATGTCTACATCGACGCGTCCGAAAGTGACCGTAGTCCCCACAAAAACATTGGTGGGCAAGTTGGTCTCGGCGTACATAAAGGGGTATGGGTTCGTGCTTGCGCCCAGCGTGGCTACCTTCGCTTTCTCCTCAGTTCCCGTCGAATCAACGATTCGAGTCCAATCGTTATAAAGGCGAACGACACGGTCTTCTTTGGTGTTCATGATTCTCACCCTGCACGTCACGCCGCTGGTGTTCTTTTGGCACTTGTCCAATCGGGACACGAAATCATCTACCTTCACCGTCGTGCTGTCGGCTGCTGCCGGAGGTTCCTGCGCCTGCGAATCGTGGGAAGGGTTAGAGCGGGCCTGGGCTACTTCATCGTTCAAGCTCGCATTCTGCTGTTTCAAACCCGTAATCTCTTGCCTCAGGCCCTCGCTCTCGGCCTTTAGCCCTTCATTTTCTTGCAGCAGGCGGGCGTTTTCCTGTTTGGTTTTCTGAGCCTCACGCGCGTCGCTCGGTGTGGTCAGGTGCCCGGTGGCAAAAGTGCCGTAAATAGTCGCTCCAGCACCAATCAGGACCGCAAGCACCAATGCTGCGGCATTTATCAGCGCCCCTTTCACAGTTCCTGAGTCGGCATGTGAAGCCATAGATTTGGAGTATAGCGATGTGAATTACGCTCCCTTCGCATATCCGCGCCGCTCTTTAACGCTGCGTTGCCGCTCTGGTGCGGCCTCCGCTTCCTGCGAGGTAGGGACGGGAGAGAGAGAGCGCGTCTGCCCCGGTGCTGCCGATGCGGCCCCATTCGCGCATGAAGCACCATTGTCCGAATAAATCAGGCTGCACGTCCATCCGGTGGTAGCGGTGCATATGCTTGCTGGGTCGATGCGGTAGAGAATGACGTCGTTCATGCGCTGAGCCTTGGTATGGTGCTGTGACTGAGGTTATAGGTACGGGCACTATCCATGAGGGGTTCGCCTTTGTCCCTGCGCGTGTCTGCTTCCCGCTGCTGGTGCGGCGTGAGCTTGAATTTCCGCCCGAGCTTTACGCCTCGAGCTTTAGCTCGAGCGCGTCCTTCACTGGTGCGGGCGGTATCCGTTCGCTCTCGAACTCCGCAAGTCCGCATAAAACCGTAAGCATCAGCCCGCCCGTGCGCGGTCGTTGTGTCGGCCCATGTGTGTCTTGAGCGAGCGGAAACCGGCCTTCTTCTCCGAAATGAGGGTGAGCGTACTGAGCAGGTCGCGGATGCTGCGCGAGCGAGCCGGTCGACCCGCGTCAACAACAGCACGTCCCCTTCATCGAGTGCATTAAGCAGTTTCTGAATCTGCGCCGGGTCGGTCTTGGCTCCGCTGGCCGTTTCCTTGAAAGCCCTTTCGGCTCCGGGCTGGGTCAGCGTGGCGACTTGGGCCGCTACGCTCTGGCGGCCCGTCGATACTCGCGCATAGCCGTTCAGGGAGACATTGTTCGCATATACCATGCGCGGAAACGGTCGCGCCGGGCCACCTATTTTGGGACTGAAATTTGAAACGTCCGAAAGTGCCGGTTTTTGAATCGGCTGCATCTCACGTTGCAAAACTTACCCTTTTCGGAACGTCACTTCGGCGGCTGCGGTGTCAGCACACGGCGCACGGTAGCAACAAAGCTGCGGGCTACTCCCATAGCATTGATGGCCTGTTGGGACGAAACCTCGGCAATGGGTCCGGTGTCGTAATCCGCGACGGCTTTGAAATCGTAGGCTTGGGAGAGGAAGCCGCGCTGGTCCGGCCTAAGGGCTGGATCATCTTTGGTGAGGCCGAGAAATTCAATGTTAACGCCTTTATGGGTCTTGACCACCTTGCCGCTGCGCTCGAAGATGACGGCTTGCGCAGCGTGGAATGCAGCGAGATAAGCGGCGCGGGCTGCATCGTAGTTAAGACCGGCGACGAGCATAGTCTGGCCGCGTTCAAGGTGGTCATCGGCGTTCTGCAAAAATCGTGCAGCTTCCGGGGTCACAGGTCCAGCCCCTCGCGCCGGATTTCGTGCATGAGCGGGGAGCGCTCGCGGTACGCGCCTGCCGGATAGGGTTTGGCGTCGAAGAAAACGCCGGTTTCATCGATGAATTCAACCCGCAGTGCTGCGAGCTTGTGGAGTTCAGCCCAACGGTCGGATGAACCATTCATGCCGTTCAGAAAAACCGCTACATCGTAATCAGAATCCGGGCGAGCCTCGCCCCGCGCCTGCGAACCGAACAAGACGACACGTTCCAGCCGTCCCCCGTACATCTCGGCAAGAGCGGCCCGGAATCTGGTGAGGACCGGGTTAGCTCGCAATGGTGTGATGTCGGCTGTCATGGGCCTTCTCTAGCATGGCTGGATTGCGCCGCAATTCAATGTCTCACAATGACCCTTTTTGCAACACCCAGAGTTTGTGCATAAACCTCGATTTGTGCATACAGGAACGCCAAATAAATCGTCAGGATTTCTTACCGTGCTGGCCTACCAGCGATCCCCCGCCAGTGCGGATGTTGAGCCTTTTCAACTGCCCGGCAATCTCGCGACCCGGTGCGCATCGACCCTCTGGCTAATTTAGCGAGTACGGCGCGTTCTGGTACGACGAAATTCCGCAAACTAGAGATCATCAACCCGCTTCGTTCACAATAGAGAATAGCCGCAAAACAGATGTCTCACAAAATGATTCGACAATTGCTCCGTTCTCTTGCTTATGGAGCCGCCTTCGCCGCCCTTGGCGCCGCCGGTTGGGCCGTTTCCGCCCCGCTCAACGACTGGACCATCGCCGGACCGTTTGGTGGAACCGCGCGCTCGGTGGCGCTCGATCCGCAAAAACCGGATGTGGTACTTGCGGGCGGCATGAACTCGCTCGTGTTCCGTAGCCATGACGCAGGCCAGAACTGGGAATTGCTCGACTTCCCCAAACGCAACCTCGCCGAAATCACTTCGATCCTGGTCGATCCGGCCGACTCGAGCCACTATTTCGTGGGCATGATATCGGCAGAAGACGGCGGCCTTTTCGAAAGCCATGACGAGGGAAGCAGTTGGGAACCCGTTAAGGCCATCAGCAAATTTGGGGTGAGAGCTTTGGCTGCGTCCGCCAGCAAGCCCTCGGAATTTGTGGCCGGCACGCTGGAAGGCGTCTGGTGGAGTGAAAATTCCGGCAAGAGCTGGAAGCGAATCTCCGATAAGGAAAATCTCGAAATGCAGGGTATCAGCGCGGTAGCTATCGACAGCAAGGACCCTCAAGTGATCTATGCCGGGACCAACCACCTGCCTTGGAAGACAACCGACGGCGGCAAAAACTGGGAGTCCATTCACACCGGCATGATCGACGACTCCGATGTGTTCTCGATCTTTGTCGACCCATCGAACCCGTCCGATATCCTGGCGAGCGCCTGCAGCGGGATTTACTCCAGTTCCACCCACGGCGACGCATGGAAAAAGCTGCTGGGCATCCCGAACACCTCGCGCCGGACTCATGTGATTCGAGAGGATCCTTCAGGCGAGAACGTGATTTACGCCGGCACGACCACTGGTCTTTTTAAGTCTATGAACCGTGGCGGCAGCTGGAAGACGTTAAGCGACACGCAGGCAAATTACATTGTGTTTGACCCCTCACACCCGGGAAGGATGTATCTGGCGCTTGAATACGAAGGTATCGGCCGCAGCGATAACGGTGCTGAAACCATCAAGCTGATCAATCACGGCTTCGTTGACCGCTCTATTTCTTCAGTGACCCGTTCCGGCGATAAGCTTTTTGCACTCGAGACGCAGGAGGGCGACACCAGCGGTGTCTTTTCGAGCAGTGATCGCGGGCAGACCTGGACGCGTTCGCTGGACGTACGTGGCCTGGGCGGCGTCCATCTGAAGACGATTGCCAGTATGCCCAGCCAGCCGGAAACCCTACTCGCAGCGAGCCCACACCACATGTTTAAGTCTACCGATGGCGGGATTCTTTGGAAACCGCTTCCGGTTCGCCTGATCGTTCCGCCTGCCGCGCCAGCCGTGCCATCGAAAACCGCGTCCCCCCGGGCCGTCGGTGCCCGCCCTTCCGCGCACGCTCCCGCTCGGGTCCACGTGACAAAGCCCGTTAAACCCGTAGCAAAAACCCGCGAAGTCTTTCCTTCCGAAATCGACGCGCTCTATTCGATGAAGAAAGGCGAACAGGATCTCGTTTTTGCTGCTACCGATTTAGGGCTGCTCATCAGCGCCGATGCCGGAGAACGCTGGACCCCGGCTACCATCAGCGGTTCGCCTGCTGTCTCCGCCCTGTATTCGGCGGCAGATTCTACCGGAAATCTTGTCGCTCGCACTGCGGCCGGCCTGTTTATCTCTAAAGACTATGGTGAGCAGTGGGCGGAGTTGCGCTTCCCGCTGCCCTCGTCCGATGTGAACGAGATCGCTATTTCCGGCGGGCAAAGCGGCGCCTTTTTGGCGGCTACCCGGCTCGGACTCTACTCCTCACCCGATTGCGGCGCAAACTGGTACCCCAGCAAGAGCGGGATCCCGGCCTCGACCGTCAATTCGGTCCTCTTCACTGGCTCGGAGGGCGTCGCTTACGCCGTCGAGTACGGTCGCTTATACAAAACGACCGATGCCGGAGCCGCCTGGAAGCAAGAGCCCTCAGCCATTCCTTCGTCGCGCATTCGGCGGCTGTGGCTGCCCGATCTGACCTCCGGGCGCCTATATGTAATTACCAGCGACCTCGGAATTCTCTTTCGCGACGGAGCATAATCGGCTAAGATCAACTTTTGGCGTTGCTTACGACCTGTTTAAGTAGAAAAAGGATGAGGACCAGGCTTGAGACTGTTCCGGAGGTCTCCCTTTTTTTAGCTCGACGCTTGTGCTCGGGTGCGCCCGGTCAAAATAAGGCATCGACTAGCGTGGTTTTGCCATCTGCCGTAAACGATGCCAGACAAGTATCTGGAGTTCGTGAAGACGCTCGGTTGTTCGGGCAAAATCTCTGTTTTTGGTCCCTCCCGGGAGAATCGCAAGGCTCTCTTGGGTGGGATTAATTCCTGTTAACGTAATGAAACAGTCCTAGAAATTTGTTTAAGCTAGTAAACTGGATCTATTCTGGTGGGTACATTCTCTTTCTGGAGGGGTAGGATGAAGTCTCGGCTCAAATTCAGGCCGATCGGTTCGGCTGCCTTGTGCGCGGCTCTGTGCTTCGGTGCATCGGCTTTCGCTCAAGACGCGAGCAATCAAAGCACAACTACGACAAAAACCAAGACTGCCAAATCGGCAGGCGCAAGCGGGCTGGACGAGTATCCCGACTTAATCGAAATCGATCCCTTCGGTGGGGTCAGCACCTACGGGCAGGTTCAGCGAGGCTTGACAACCAAGCTCGTGGATGGCGGTCTGTTTGGCCTGCGCCTCGCCTACAATCCGGCTGCCTATTTCGGCATTGAACTCTGGGCCGACTTTGATCAGGCAAACGTGGAATTCAGGTCGTCGAGCGGCTTTTATCCAGGCACTACCGCGGCGCTGCCGACCTATAGCTTCGGTGCTCGTAATATCTTTTTCGGCTTGAACCCGATCATTAACCTCAAGCCGAGGGGCTCTAAGGTTCAGCCGTATTTGACCGTCGGCGTGAACGGTATCCAATTTGAGCCGACCAACACAGCGGTGCAGATCGCAAAATCGGCGAACCATGTCGCCCTCTATAACTCAGGCAACCTGGGAAACAACCTGCAGGTTGGATTGAACTACGGCGGCGGCGTGAAGTTTCACATGAGCGATCACCTCGGCTTGCGGCTTGATGCGCGAGGTTTCTGGTCGCGCAACCCGACGTACGGGTTGCCGAATTATCCTAACGGCGGAATCTACATCCCGGCGCACGACAAGATCAACGGCTTTCAGGGCACTCTCGGATTAGTCTTCTATGCGGGCAACGTTAAGTGCCCGGAGATGCCGCCTGCGCCTCCGCCACCGGCTCCGTTGCCGACGCCTACGATATCGGGCGCGGAAGGAACCATTTGTCCTGGCAAGCCGGTCAATTTGCATGCGACCCTTCCCGGTATTGCAGCCGATCGCAAGCTGAAGTATGCCTGGACGGCGGACGGCCAACCCCAGGGTAGTGATAGCCCCGATTTAAGCTACACCCCAGGGAAGAGCAACGCCAGCATCCAGGTGACGGTGACCGACACAACGCCTCCGCCGCCTCCGATGGAGAAGCCGAAGAAGTTCCCGACTCGTTGCTGGGTGCAGCCTCCGGCTCCCCCGCCCGTGGCTCCTGTGACGGCAACTGCCACTTTGACGATCAACGCCGCGCCTCCGACCATCAGCAGTGTGGCTTCCGATCCGACCGCCCTCGATTGCGCTGCTAACACCAGCGGCAAGCACACGGCCAATCTCACCGCCACGGCTCAAGCCTCCGCTTGCGGCGGCAACTTGACCTATAAGTGGACGGTCAGCGAAGGCAGTGTCACCAACGACAGTAATGCCAATGCGACTTTCGACTCTTCCAGCCTCAACTTTGAGGGTGGCGCGCAGGGTCAGAGCAAGACGGTAACGGCCACGGTCACAGTAACCGATGAGCAGGGTCAGACAGCATCTCAGTCGACCACAATCACGGTTAACTGCCCGCCGCAGTTTGTCCGGCTTGACGACTTGATCTTCGCCAAGAACAATGCTCGCGTAAACAATTGCGACAAACGCGTCCTCATCGACGACGCTGCTCCGAAGGTGGCAAGCGGTGACTACGACATTCTGCTCGTTGGCCATCGTGACACCGATGAGGCAGAAAATGCACCGGCAGCCCGGGGCCGTCGCAAGGGAACTGCTGTTCCGCTCGACGAGGCTCGCACTCTGAACTCAGCCGCTGTCCTCAGTGGCGGAACCGGCACTTGCGCCAAGGTCGATCTATCCCGCATCAAGGTGGATTGGGTTGGCACAGAGCAAACTTCGGAAACCAAGCCAGCTCTTTGCGGAACTTCCAATGTGAAGGAACGCAAGGGCTCCCAGACGACTCAGGCCGACAAGAACCGTCGCGTCGAAGTCTACCTGGTACCGCACAACAGCACGACCATGCCTCCGGGTGTGACCGTCAAGCCTACTCCTGAGGCTCAGGTGAAGGCGCTCGGCTGCCCGAAGTAAACGGCGGCTAGTAGTAAAGCAAAGGGCCAAGCGGATTTTCCGCTTGGCCCTTTTGCTATTTCTGGCCAAGATCAGATGAAGCACCTTCCGAGATCGACTCCGGCTCTGCTAGGTCTTGCCCTCGGCTCGCTGCTTTCCTGGCAGGCTGAAGCGAAACCAGTTTTTCTGACGCCCAGAGTTGGCCTGATAAGCAAGCACGGATTCTGCGCCGAAGTTCCAGAACAGTTCCCATGGACTGGTGGCAAGCCAGCCGGCCTGCGAGCCTGGACCTCGTATTGCGGACCGGCCAGCCCGAGCCAGGCGGCTGCTCTTACCGAAAGCTTCCCGGCTCCTAAACACCTGTCCCTCTATCTGCTCGGGTTTAACAGCCGCGATGGAATCAGCATGTCCCTGCGCAATCTCTCGGACGGATCCCGGCTGCTTATCGATCCCGATGAAACGCCGCGCGGAGGCTGGTTACCCGTCGATTTCTCGGTACCCCGATCCTGGTGGGGTAAGCCGGTACAAATTGCCGTTATCGCGACCGGTTCGGGAAGTACTGGCTGGACGGGCTTCAGTGAGCCGCTCGATACCGGACCAACTGGCGGGGCGGAGGAAACAGCGCTGCTCCTTCTCCGCATCCTGGAGTATTTCGTCCTGCTTTCCATTCCGTTCTTTGCGGCATGCTCTGCCGCCGTTCGCGGCAAGATAGGTGACCTTTCCGTTCTCGTCTTCATTGGTTTGGCAACGAACGCAGCCGCCGGTTACCTGGCCTTTTGGCTATGGTTCTTGTCGCCAAAAATCGGACATCTTTATAGCTTCCTGCTCCCCTTAGCTGGCTTGGCGTACCTGTTTTGGATTTGGAGAAGACTGTGCATGAATGATAGACGCCTCCTGGCTACGCTTGCCGTTCCTTGGCTGCTGACCTTCGCTGGTGCGACCTTCACTCTTGCCGCCGGATTTCTTTACGGTGGTCTGGCAAATCCCTTGGTAACTTCCGGGACCCGGTTCTCTCACGAACTTCCGATGGACAACTCTCTGCCCTTCCTTTTAGCTGAGGACGTCAGGCATGGTCACGTGCCGAAGCCCATGGTGTTGGACTGGCTGTCCAGTGACCGGCCACCCTTGCAGACTGGTCTCACACTTCTGCAATATCCGTTCGTGGTGGCGCCGAGAAGTCTGGGGTACCAGGTAATCGCTGTCCTACTGCAAAGCGTCTGGATTCCAGCGCTCTGGGCATTTCTTCAGGCCTTCGATGTAAGCCGGCGTGCGATTGTTTGCGCGCTCGGGGCAGTTCTGTTTTCAGGATTTGCCATTGTGAATAGCTTTTTCGTCTGGCCGAAATTGCTCGCGGCCACGTACGCGCTGGCATTTTCCGCTTTTTTATTGTCCGGCCGCCTGCGCCAATCGCTCCGAAAAAATCCGCTTCTCGCTGCGGTCGCCGGCGCCCTTCTCGCTTTTGGGCTGCTCGCACACGGTGGAAGTGCGTTCGCTATGTTAGGGCTGGTTGTCACAGTCGCCGTTCTCAAACGCTGCGTTTATTGGAAGAGCTTGGTTGTCCTTATCAGCTCCTGCATGCTTCTTTACCTGCCCTGGATGATGTACCAGAAATTTTATGACCCTCCAGGCAATCGGCTTTTGAACTTGCACTTGGCCGGTGTGGACAGCCCCAACGCAGGGCCCTTTGCGGAAGTGCTTTGGAGGGCTTACTCCAAGTCGACTTGGGATCAGATACTTAAGACCCGCAAGAGCAACGCGCTTACGATCCTGGACAACCAGAGTACTTACTGGTCCACCTTAAGGCAGTTTGCTGGCGAACTGCCGCATGATATGACACATGAGGCTAAGTCCGGCGGAGCTATTGGAAAGATGCTGAGAAGCCTGCAGTTCTTTTGCTTCCTCCCTTCCCTGGGGCCGCTCATGTTCGGACCCCTGTTTCTCCTGGTCGGTTTGGCTCGAAGACTTCGCACTGTTTCGTGGCGAACTGCCGCCCTAAGCTGGCTGTACGTCGTGTGCACTTTACTTCTCTGGTGTGCCCTGCTCTTTTCCCCTCATGCGGCAGTCGTCCACCAAGGAACGTATGTTACATCGTTGCTTGCGACCAGCGGTTCAGTCCTCGCGATATGGGTTGTCTCCCGGCGCCTCGCGATCGCAATAGTGGCCGTCCAGAGTGCGTTCAACTTTTTGCTTTACGTGGTCTACAGCAAAGGCGTGCCTTCGCCAGGAACGCTGGGCGAAGGAATAGTTCATTACGGAGAGCTGTTCTTACTCATCGCGTCGCTCCTGCTAGTCTACGTGCTCCTAAAGCGGCTCGCAGACAAAGCCGGACCAGAGGCCGCTGGTACTCTTTTGGAACCAGCCTATAGTGAGACATGCGAAGATCACCCGCTTCCTTCCTCATCGTGCTCCTAGCTGCTTTTTCCTGTTTATCTAGCGCCGCGCAGAACTCTTTCACGGTCGAGCAAGTGATGAGTGCGCCTTTCGCAAGCGGCCTTGTGGCATCGCCCAAGGGAGCAGCTGTGGCGTGGCTCGAAAATGAGCAGGGGCGGCGCAACATTTGGGTTGCGAATGGCCCAGAGTGGCACGAGCGCGCGATTACTGCCTTTCAAAAAGACGATGGACAGGAGATCGCCGATATCAGCTGGTCTCCGGACGGCTCCTACCTGCTCTTTACTCGCGGAGGCGACTTTGAGAACGGCGGCGAAAATCCAAATCCCGATTTGAATCCGAAAAAGCCAGAGCAGGCTATCTGGCGGGTCAACCTGACCGGCGGTACTCCCGCGAAACTTGCGGTCGGCCATGCGCCTCAGATCTCGCCAGACGGCCACATCGTCATCTTTTTGCGTAATGGACAGATCTACTCGTGGATCAAGCCGGACGCCACCGATGCCGCGGCGCTTGTCGAGCAGCCAGGCTCCCAATCCGATCTCCGCTGGTCCCCGGACGGCCGCTCATTTGCTTTCGTAAGCGATCGCAAACAGCACAGCTTCATCGGCCTGTATAGCCCTGCGGACAAAAGCGTGCGATATCTCGATCCCAGCGTCGATAACGATGGCGAGCCGGTCTGGTCCCCGGATGGCACCCAACTGGCTTCTATTAGACTGCCGGCTACCAGCCAGCCGGCGTTCTTTTCTGCCCGCCGCGCCGGTCCGCCCTGGTCGATCCGGGTAGCGGACATCCGGACTGGGACCGGCCGTGAGCTGTTCCGGGCGCAAAACGGTCCCGGCAGCCTCTTTCATGAAATCGAAGCCACCCAGCAGATCTTTTGGACCGCAGGCAATCGCATCGTGTTTCCGTGGGAGCGAACCGGCTGGAATCACCTCTACTCGATCGCGGCGGCGGGCGGCAATCCCATCGAGCTCACGCCGGGCGAAGGCGAAGTGGAACACGTGTCCGCCGCGCCGGATGGCTCAATCATATATTTCTCGACCAACATCGGGGACATTGACCACCGGCACCTCGCCAGCGTCGCTCCATCTGGAAATGAAAAAACGAAGCCATTGACCTCGGGCGCTGGCATAGAATGGCAGCCGGTCCCGGTTGCCGACGGAAGCGCTTTGCTTTGTTTAAGTTCCAGCTATAACGAATCGGCGCACGCAGCAGTTCGTTTGGCAAAAGGCGGTACCCGACCCATCGGACCCGGCCTGCCGGCGATTTTTCCGGCCCGCGATTTGGTCCGACCAGAGCCAGTCCTGATCACCGCCGCTGACGGCCTGGTGATCCACGGCCAGCTCTTTCTGCCGTCTGGCCAATCGACCGCGGCGCGGCATCCGGCGCTCATCTTCTTTCACGGAGGCTCCCGGCGGCAGATGCTGCTCGGCTTCCATTACATGTATTACTATTCGAACGCTTATGCGCTCAATCAGTACCTCGCCAGCCAGGGATATGTGGTGCTGTCGGTTAATTACCGCAGCGGCATCGGGTACGGGCTCAACTTCCGCGAAGCCATCAACTACGGGGCGGGAGGCGCCAGCGAGTTTAACGACGTCATGGGAGCTGGCCTTTATCTGAAATCGCGCGCCGATGTTGACCCGGGCCGGATCGGTGTCTGGGGCGGCTCCTACGGCGGCTATCTGACCGCGCTGGCGCTGGCGAGAGCGTCCGGCCTCTTCGCGGCCGGTGTCGACTTCCACGGTGTCCATGACTGGAGCAGCCTGCGCGGCTATCCGACGCACGGCGATGCCAGCGGCGATCCCACCGAAGTCAGAGAACGCCAGGAGGCCGCCAGGCTCGCCTTCGAATCCTCGCCCATGGCTGCGGTCGATACTTGGCGATCGCCCGTTCTACTAATCCACGGCGACGACGACCGCAACGTCGATTTCGCCCAAACCATCATGCTGGTGGAAGCGCTGCACAAACGCAACGTCACGTTCGAAGAGCTGATCTTCCCCAACGAGATCCACGACTTTCTGCTGCATCGCCACTGGGTCGAGGCTTACCAGGCCACAGCGGATTTCTTTGCGCGCAAGCTGAAGGAGCCGGTGCAGTCAGCCGCAAAATAGTTTATTCGGCGCGCAACGCTTCTATCGGATTGACCGACGCGGCGCGCCGCGCGGGGATGTAGCCCGCCAGCAGCGCCGAAAGGCCCAGCAGGGCAGCGACAGCGGCCAGGGTCGGCAAGTCCCACGAGCGGACCCCAAACAGCAGCCCACGCATCAGGATTGCAGCTGCCAGCGAGCCGGCAACACCTATGATGATGCCAAGAGCAGCCAACCAGCCGGCTTCTTGCAAGATGAGCCGGCAAACCGAACTGTGTTCCGCGCCGAGTGCCATGCGGATGCCAATTTCCCGGGTCCGCTGGCTCACTGAATAGGCGATTACTCCGTAGAGGCCGACCACGCTCAGCAGCAATGCTGCGCCGGCAAAGCCTCCTACCAGCCAGGCCGAGGAACGGTGCAGCCAGGCCGACGGCGAGTTATTGATTCTTTCGCTCATGGTCATTCCGCCATAGATCGCGATGCCGGGATCGATTCGATGGATTGTGGCGGTCAGGCTCGGGAGCAGCGACTCTTCCGCTTGGGAAGCGCGAACGACCACATTGAAATCCCTGCCCGGGCTTTGATTGAAAGGAAAATACAGGACGGACCGGTTCTCTGTATCCAGCGCGCCTTCTTTGATGTCCTCCACGATCCCAATGATCGTTATAGGCACAGGCGGAACCGAGAGGCCAGAAATCTGCTTTCCTATAGGATCTTCACCGGGGAAGTATTGTTTGGCTAGCGCCTGATTGATAATCGCGACGCGCGGTTTAGTCGCATCCTCATTTTCAGTGAAGTAACGGCCCCGCAGCAGCTTCGCGCCAAGCGCCGTGAAATACCCGGAGCTCACATCCCGTTCGGGCGTGTCATTGTGCTCTCCGTGCCACGGCCGGCCCAGCACCCGGAACCAGGTGGTGTCTCCCCATCCGCCTATGGGGAGATCGCTCGAGATGCCGACAGACTTCACACCCGGCAGGCTTGCGATCCCGCTTACGACCTGCCGCTCCAGCGCAACGACCTGGGCGTCTTTGGCATAGCTGAGCGGTGATGCCCCGGTAACCAGGACAGCCAGATGGTCGGGCTGCAACCCGACACCTACGTGGAGCAAGAGATATAGACTTTTGCCGAGCAGTCCGGCACCCACCAACAGCACCATTGCTGTGGCCAGCTCAAGCACGACGAGTTTTGAGCCGAACCGGCGCCAAGTATTTCCCGCCGAGCCGCGGCTGCCCTCGGTCAAACCCGCCCGCACCTCCGTCAGCGAAAGGTGCAATACGGGAGTGATGGAAAACAATACCGCCGCAAGAAGCGAAATCGCCCCTGCAAAGGCCAGCACGCGAGCGTTCAAGCCTAGCCCATACAGAAACGGCATGCTGGCCAGCATGTCTGCCGAAATGAGTCCGGTCAGGAGCTCCATTGCCCAACAGGCGGACGCCAGGCCAAGGACACTGCCAGCAGCGACCAGAACCAACCCCTCCGTTACAAATTGACGGACCAATCGAGCCTGTCCTGCACCGAGCGCGCTACGGACTGCGATCTCTCGCTTGCGGCTCTCGGAACGGACCAGCAGCAAACTCGCAACATTCACGCACGAGATCAGCAGCAGCAGGCCAGCTCCGCTCAGCAATACCAGCAGTATCGGACGGATATTTCCAATAATGTATTCGGTCAGAGGCATGACATTAGCACCCTGATCGCGATTAGATTCGGGATACTGTTTTTCCAGTTGCTGCGCAATTGCCTTCATGTTGGCCAACGCCGTTTGGACAGAGACGCCGTCCTTAAGCCGCGCTACGCCATAAAAGTTGTGGCAACTTCGTCTGAGGTCACATTCGCTAGCCGCGTGAAGCGCCGTCCAGAATTCGGTCGGCTCGGCAGGAGCGAAATGAAACTCTTCTGGGAGTACGCCGATGATGATGTATGGAGCGCCATTTAGCGTAACTATCTTTCCCAAGACATCTTTTTTCCCGCTGTATCGCTTCTGCCAGGCAGCATAGCTCAGCAGGAGGGTGCGAGGCGCGGCTGGTAAATCCTCGCCCGGACGAAAATCGCGCCCAAGCACCGGAGAAACGCCGAGTGTGCGAAAGAAGCCGTCGCTTACGCGCGCGCCATGTGCTGCCTCTGCTCCTGTGAGAGTGCTCAGCATGAAACCGGTGTGCTGGTAGGCGTTAAGCGAGCTGAAGACTTTGTTATGTTTTTTCCAGTCGAGATAGTCGGGATAGGAGAGGTTGCACTGCGGGCACATGATCTGCGGGATACTTTCAAATACGCCAACCAGCCGAGCGGGATTGCGGTACGGCAAGGGCTTGATCAGAGCAGCATCCACGAAGGCAAAGATCGACACGCTCGCGCAGAGCCCGAGGGCAAGCATGAGGATCGCGGTCGCGGTGAAGCCCGGATTGTTCCTAAGTTGCCGCAGCGCAAAGTGAAAATCCTGCAAGAGATTTTCGAGAAACGGAACCGTCTTTCCGTCGCGGTAAGCTTCTTTCGTGGGCTCAATGCCACCCAATTTTAGGATTGCTTCCCGCCGCGCCTGCTCCGGGGTCATACCGGCGCGTAGGTTGTCATCGATGTGCATCTGGAGATGGCCTTCGAGCTCATCGGTGAGCTCTCGCTCGCGCCGCGCGTTGGGCAACAAGCCGGCCAGTCTCAAAATGAGCGCTCGGAACGGTTTCATACCGAATTCTTGGCGGGCGAGAGAAAGCGCGCGAGGATGGCCGTGGCCTGCTCCCAATCCCGCCTTTCCTTGGCGAGTTGCTTACGGCCCACACGCGTGAGCTTGTAAAACTTGGCCTTGCGATTGTTCTCCGAGAATCCCCATTCCGAAGCAATCGAGCCCTCCTGCTCCAGTTTCAGCAAGGCAGGGTACAAGGTTCCGTAGTTCAGAGAAAGAAGATTGCCGCTAGTTTGCTCGATGCGGCGAGCAATCCCATACCCGTGAAGCGGGCCCAGCGCCTCAATGGTATTTAGAACCATCAAGGCGAGAGTCCCTTGCCAAACATCTGTTTTCCTCTCCATAGCCTCCTATATTGCTTGCCAATAGGAAGCTTACCATCTATATAGTTATGATGGGACGTTCAGCTAGTCATTGATGTCGAAATTGCAATCAACCCCGCAGCCGACTAGAGCTAACAACGTTTCCGTTAGAAGCTTGCCCGTGGGCGCCGAAGTTCAGCCAGATGGAAGCGGCACGCATTTTCGCGTGTGGGCCCCCGAGCGCTCTTCTATAGCTGTCGTATTTGAGGAGGCGCGGGGAGCGGCTCCTCTCACCGCCGAAGGAGACGGCTACTTCTCAGGTCTTGCTGCCGAGGCGAGCGCGGGAGTTCGCTATAAATACGAAGTCGACCACCAGGAAAGTTATCCGGATCCAGCATCGCGCTACCAACCGACTGGGCCGCACGGGTTCTCTGAAGTAATCGATCCAGAGGCGTTTGCCTGGTCAGACGGCGAATGGAAAGGCGTGAAGTTAGCGGGCCAGGCGATCTATGAACTGCACCTGGGAACTTTTACCCCTGGCGGAACGTGGCTCAGCGCGGCGGAAAAATTGCAATACCTGCACGATACGGGCATAACTCTTATCGAGGTGATGCCGGTTGCGGACTTTCCCGGTAAATTCGGCTGGGGCTATGACGGCGTGCAGCCCTTCGCGCCGGCTTCGATCTACGGCACTCCCGATGATATGCGCGCATTTATCGATAAAGCGCACGGGTTGGGGCTGGGAGTCGTTCTCGACGTCGTTTATAACCACCTCGGGCCGGATGGAAATTACCTGACCAAGTTTTCTCCCTTCTACCTCACCGAAAAATACAAAACTGATTGGGGCCAGGCCATCAACTTCGATGGCGCCGAAAGCGGCCCGGTCCGGGAGTTCTTTCGCGAGAATGCGGCCTATTGGATTCGCGAGTTTCACCTCGATGGCTTGCGGCTCGACGCGACCCAAGACATATACGACGAATCGCAGCCACACATGATTACTGAAATTGGAGAAGCCGCGCGCAAAGCTGCCGGCCAGCGATCTATACTTCTAATCGGCGAGAATGAGCCGCAGAATACGCAGCTTATCCGGCCTATTCAGGAAGGGGGTTCCGGGCTGGACGCCTTATGGAACGACGATTTTCATCATTCCGCCATGGTGGCCCTCACCGGCAAGGCCGAAGCCTATTACACGGATTACCGAGGGAAACCGCAGGAGTTGGTTTCGGCCATGAAGTACGGATACCTGTATCAGGGGCAATGGTACCGATGGCAAAAGAAAAGGCGTGGCAGGTCGAACTTGGGATTACCCCGCGCGGCGATGGTCACGTTCATACAGAATCACGATCAAGTGGCCAACTCGGCCCGTGGACAACGAGTGCAGGAGCTAAGCGCGCCGGGTGTTTTAAAGGCAATCACCGCGCTCACGCTGCTCGGTCCGGGAACCCCCATGCTCTTTCAAGGCCAGGAGTTTGCCGCATCGAGCCCGTTCCTATATTTCGCCGACCACAAACCGGAGCTCGCGAAACTGATACGCGTGGGGCGGGTGGAATTCTTGGAACAGTGGCGCTCACTACAGCTTCCCGAAATGCAGAAATGCTTGATAGACCCCTGTTCGGAAGAAACCTTCCAGCGGTCGAAGTTAGATTTCGCCGAAGTATATAAACATGCCGAGCAGTACGTGTTTCACCAGGATCTGCTCAGGCTTCGACGAAAGGACCCGGTGCTTTCGCAGCAAGGGGAAAATGGAATCGATGGCGCCGTTCTGTCCGAGTCAGCTTTCGTCCTGCGTTATTTCTCGCCGGATTTTCAGCACGATAGGCTGCTGGTGGTTAACTTAGGAACCGATCTCGAATTGAATCCTTCGCCGGAGCCTTTGTTAGCGCCTCCCAGAGGTACCCATTGGAAGGAGCTCTGGTCTTCCGACGACGCCCGCTACGGCGGATGCGGTACCGCGCCGCTCGACAGCAGTGAAAACTGGAGAATTCCGGGCCATGCGGCTGTAGTTTTATGTCCGTTACGATAGGCAAGAAGCCGAGCTATCACAAGTTCACACCACTAATTCCTGAATGAACAACATATTCACTCACAAAGCGAACACGCCGTTGGACGAGGAGGAGAGGCGACAGCTACTCGAGACGGAGTGGCTGGTAACCAACGGTTTGGGAGGATATGCCTCCGGGACGGTTGGGGGCGCTTTGACGCGGGTCTTTCACGGGTATTTGATTGCATCTTTACCGACGCCACTAGGCCGCACCATGATGCTCAACGATATTCTCGAACTTGTGGTGCTCGAGGACGGCCGCGTTATCCCTCTTAACGGTCTCGAAACCGAAAGCGGCGAGTATGCTGATAACGTCCAATACCTGACGAATTTCCGCTTGGATGCGGGTCTTCCAGTCTGGACTTATGAAGTTGAGGGCAGCATCATCGAAAAGCGGGTGACGCTGCCGCATCGGCAGAACACCGTTTACGTCAACTACCGGCTAACCGGTGGAACGCCGGTTAAGCTGCAGCTTCGTCCCGCGGTCAACATGCGCGAACACGAAGCGCCTGTTAATGCGGATATCGAGCCGTACACTTTCACGGTTCGCAACCATAACTATGAGCTGAAATCATCGAAAGATTTTCCGCCACTACGGATCCAACTGCTCGGCAAGGCGGGGGCGGTGACGGTGGATCCTCATGAGATTCACGACGTCGTGTACGACGTAGAGCGAAGCCGCGGGTACACTTGGCGCGGCGATCTCTGGAGCCCGGGCTACTGGAATGTGAAAATCGAAGGCGGCAACGATGCAAGTATTGTCGCCTCAACCGAAAGCTGGGAAGTGATGTCGGCCCTCGATCCGAGGCAAGCTTGGGACGCGGAACACGAACGCAAGCGCCGTTTGTTGCTCGAGGCACACCCAAGCACTAGCGATGCAGCGTTCCGTGAGCTGGTCTGGGCGGCGGATCAGTTTCTCTTTACGCCGGTGGGCAGGCGCGAGGACACCGTGCGGGCGCGCGCCGCGGGCGATGAAATCCGCTCCGTTATCGCGGGTTACCACTGGTTTACTGACTGGGGCCGCGATACGATGATCAGCCTCGAAGGACTCACGCTCACAACCGGGCGGCACGTCGATGCCAGTTACATCCTGCGCACTTTCGCGCATTACATTCGAGACGGTCTGATCCCTAACATGTTCCCGGAAGGGAAAACGCAAGGGCTGTATCACACAGCTGATGCTACGCTTTGGTTCTTTCATGCCGCCGGCCGCTACTTCGATTACACGAAGGACCGCCACCTGATGCGGCAATTGCTACCCCACTTTTTGGACATCGTGGGACATCATCTGCGTGGCACCCGGTTCAATATTCACGTAGATCATAAAGACGGTTTGCTGGTGCAAGGCGCGCCAGGTTATCAGTTGACGTGGATGGATGCGAAGGTGGACGACTGGGTCGTGACGCCGCGGCGGGGCAAGGCGGTGGAGATTAATGCCCTGTGGTACAACGCGCTGCGCTTACTTGAAAAATGGCTGCGGCAGGCCAAGCGCGATGACGACGCGAACGGGATTGCGGAGCACGCGGCCCGGGCGCAGAAGTCTTTCAATGAGCGCTTCTGGTACGCCGACGGCGGATATCTGTATGACGTAGTCGATTCCGAGCATGGAAGGAATGATCGCAAGTGCCGTCCGAACCAGATCTTCGCGATTTCTCTGGACTACCCGGTGCTGGCCGAAGCGCGCTGGAAACCGGTGCTGCACGTCGTCAAGGACCGCTTGCTCACGCCGGTTGGCCTGCGTTCGCTGGCGCCCGGAGACCGGGATTTCAAGCCGAGGTATGACGGCGACCTTCGCGCGCGCGATGCGGCCTATCATCAGGGGACCGTCTGGGCATGGCTCATCGGACCGTTCATCGATGCGTGGCTGCGAGTGCAGCCTGAAGATTTTGAAACTGCCAGAAGTTTTCTCGACGGATTTCAAGCTGAGCTTTGCAGCGCTTGTGTCGGTTCCATCAGCGAAATCTTCGACGCGGAGCCGCCCTTTACTCCGCGTGGTTGCTGCGCTCAGGCTTGGAGCGTTGCGGAGGTTCTGCGTAGCTTTGTAAAGACCGCGAACCACCGCGAAGTTAACCATGAGACGAAGGTGACGGAAGTAGGAGAGGCAGTTTTAATCTGATACTCCAAGGCTTCAAATGCAGTCGAATGTTTACACGTTCTAATTAAGCTTTGAGGATCATCATGGAAGACGAAGAGAGATCAGCCGCAGCATCCTCTGTCAGCCGGCGCGACTTCGTAGCCGTGGCGGTTGTGGGCAGTGCGGCGGCAGTGATGCCCGCTGACGGGAAGACCGGGCAACCCGGCAGGGAAGAAGCGGCAGTTAAGCTTCCTTGCACGCTGACGATTAACAATCAGCAGCACGTGCTGCAAGTAGATCCTCGCACGACGCTGCTCGATCTGCTCCGCGAAAATCTGCAACTCACCGGTACCAAAAAAGGTTGCGATCACGGCCAGTGCGGCGCCTGTACGGTACTTGTGAACGGTAAGCGCGTCAATTCGTGCCTGACGCTGGCGGTCATGCAAGGTGGCCAGCACGTCACGACTATTGAGGGTCTCGCCAAGGGCAACGAACTTCATCCGATGCAGGCTGCCTTCATCGATCACGATGGGTTTCAGTGCGGCTACTGTACTCCCGGCCAGATTTGTTCCGCCGTCGCCATGTTGCAGGAGTGGCAAGCGGGGGCGCCCAGCGCTGTCACCGGTAATCTCGGTCAACAAGGACCTGTTGAATTTACCGATGAAGAAATCAAGGAGCGGATGAGCGGAAACATCTGCCGTTGCGGAGCGTACGCGGGTATTGTGGCGGCGATCCGGCAAGCGCATGGAGAAGGGCAAGTATGAGGCCGTTTGCGTACTCGGCTCCCAGGACAGTTGATGAAGCTATCAAGGCCGTCGGCGACGGTCACAACGCACGATTCATCGGCGGCGGAACGAATCTGCTCGATCTGATGAAGATGGGGGTCGAGCAGCCCACGCGCCTCGTCAATATTAATCACCTGCCACTGACTGGAATCGAGGAGCGCCAGGGTGGCGTGAGGATCGGCGCGCTGGTGAGCAACACCGATGTCGCAAATCACACTCTGATTCGGACGCGCTACCCGGTGCTTAGCCAGGCGATCCTGTTCGGCGCTTCCCAGCAGTTGCGGAACATGGCGACCACGGGCGGCAACCCGCTGCAACGCACGCGGTGCTACTACTTTTACGACCCGAGTTACGCCGAATGCAACAAGCGGAATCCTGGCAGCGGTTGCGCGGCTATCAAGGGCTATAACCGCATCCATGCCATCTTAGGCGCAAGCGCGGAATGCATCGCCACGCATCCGAGTGATATGTGCGTAGCGCTTGCGGCACTCGATGCCATCGTCCAGGTGCAAGGTCCGCAAGGAGCGCGTTCGATCCCCATGACCGAATTTCACCGGTTGCCGGGCACAACGCCGCAGATCGATACCAATCTTCAACCCGGCGAGTTGATCACTGCCATCGATCTTCCCGCGATTTCTTTCAGTAAGCGCTCTCATTATTTGAAGGTGCGGGATCGAAACTCCTACGCCTTCGCGCTGGTTTCGGTTGCTGCCATTGTCGACTTGGACGAAGCGGGCACCATACGTGAGGCTCGCATCGCATTAGGCGGAGTTGCCCATAAACCTTGGCGGGCGAGCAAGGCGGAACACGAGCTGAAAGGCAAGAAGCCGGAAGAGGCGACTCTACGCGCAGCCGCGGAAGCGGAGTTGCACGAAGCTAGAGGTTACGAATATAACTCGTTCAAGATTGAGCTGGCCAAACGCTGTATCGTGCGCGCGGTGCGCACGGCGGTTAACAGCGGAGTGGCATAGAGGTAACGCAAATGGAACAGCTTATCGGACAACCCATCAGCCGCATCGACGGGCAACTAAAAGTCACAGGCCGCGCGCCGTATGCCTACGAACAGAGAGTGCCGAACGCAGCATATGCGGTGCTAATAACAAGCGCTGTCGCCAAGGGCAGTATCTCAGCAGTCGATGCGCAAGCGGCAGAGAAATCGGCGGGTGTTTTGCTCGTAATGACTCCGCAGAACTCCCTGAAGTTGCCGCAGCTCCAGAATCAGCCGCCGGGCGGCTGGAAAGTGCAAGTGCTGCAAGACAATCTTGTGCGATATGCAAATCAGCCGGTTGGAGTCGTCATCGCCGATACTTTGGAGAATGCAATTGAAGGCGCAAGGCTGGTTAAGATTCAATACCAGTCCGAGCCGCCCCACGTCGATCTCGACGAGCGGCTCGATCAAACCTACTCGCCGCAAAAAGCAGGCGGCGGTGGCGATCCGGCGCTCAGCCATCGAGGCGATATGCAAGCGGGCCTCTCGGCGGCCAACGCTCGCCTCGATCAGGTATATCGAACGCCTTTCGAATTTCACAACGCGATGGAGCCGCATGCCACGATAGCGGTCTGGGATGCGCCGGATCATCTGACGATTTACGATGCCACCCAAGGGGTTTTTGGCGACCGGTCCAGAGTAGCCTCACTGTTCGGATTGAAGCCCGAAAATGTGCGCGTCATCTCGCCTTATCTGGGAGGCGGCTTTGGAAGTAAGGGCCCGATGTGGTCCCACGTCGTCTTGACCGCCATGGCTGCCAAGCAACTCAACCGGCCAGTCAAGCTGGCGATTTCACGCCCTCAGATGTTCGGCATGGTAGGCTTCCGTTCGCAAACACGGCAGGCGATAAAAGCCGGCGCGCAGAACGACGGAACCCTCACGGCTCTCCAACACGATACAGTTTGCCAAACCTCGACCTCCGATGACTTTGTCGAAACCGCTAGTCTGGCCGCCCGCATGCTGTATCAATCCCCGAATAACAGCACGTCTCATAGCCTGCTGAAATCGGATATCGGGCAACCATCGTATATGCGTGCTCCAGGCGAGGCTCCTGGCACTTACGGGCTCGAGGCGGCCATGGATGAAATGGCGTACGCGCTCAAGATGGATCCGGTGGAGTTCCGCCTGAAGAATTACGCTGAGGCTGACCCGGAAGAAAACAAGCCGTGGTCGAGCAAGTCGCTGCGCGAGTGTTACAAACAGGGCGCGGACCGGTTCGGCTGGAGCAAGCGCCTAATAGAGCCGCGCTCCATGCGCGACGGCAATACCTTGATTGGCTGGGGAATGGCGAGCGCGGTTTATCCGACCCGCCGCATGCCCTCGAATGCTTCGGCGCGTTTAAATGCGGATGGAACCTTTTCGGTCGACGCCGGCACGCAAGATCTCGGGACTGGAACTTACACAACCATGACCCAGCTCGCGGCTCAGTCGTTCGGCGTGCCTATGCAAAAGGTGAAGTTCCGGTTGGGCGACACCATTCTGCCGCAGACGCCTGTATCGGGTGGCTCCATGACAACGGCCAGCACTGGCTCTGCGGTATATCTGGCGGCGCAAGCTCTGCGCGAGAAGCTGATTCAAATGGCGGTGGGCGATGCAAAGTCGCCGCTGAACGGAGTGAGCGCGCAGGACATCGCGTTGGAAAGCGGCCGGCTATTTTCGCACGCCGATCCGGCGAAGGGCGAAACGTTCCAGAGCTTGATTGCACGCAGCGGGCAAGGGTATGTCGAAGCACAAGCTAACGCCAAGCCCGGCCCGGAGAAAGAGCGTTACTCGATGTACGCGTTCGGTGCGCAATTCGCGGAAGTTCGGGTGGACCCGGATCTCGGCCAGATCAAGGTATCCCGCATGGTGGGCTGCTTCGGCGCAGGCAAAATCCTCAATGCGAAGACTGCGCGCAGCCAGCTCATGGGCGGCATGATCTGGGGCGTCAGCATGGCTCTGTATGAACACGGCGCGATGGATGAGCGTCTCGGGCGGTTCGTCAACAATAACCTGGCCGAGTATCACGTTCCGGTGAATGCCGACATCGGACAGATCGACGCGCTCTGGGTCGATGAAAAAGACGATCACGTCAATCCGATCGGCGCGAAAGGCATCGGCGAGATCGGGATTACCGGAGCTGCCGCCGCAGTCGCCAACGCCATCTTTCACGCGACCGGCAAGCGGGTGAGGGATCTTCCGATTACGCTGGATAAGCTGCTGGCGTAAGCGGCGCTCTGACTTATTTCTGACTGTGGTGCGGGAAGTTTTCCTTGCCGAGTTCAATGTGCAGCCGGAGCGAATAGATCCAGAGTGGTCCTCGGGCCTGATTAAAGGCTGGATTCTTTACATGCTGAAAATCTATGGTTGTAAAGAAGCCCGGCACGACGCGCGCGCTATAGTAACTCTCCCAGATGCACTCCGCCCCGTACTGAAGTCGTCCGTCGCCGATCAGGAAATCATGTCCACCGAGGGCTAAGTATTGCGCGTGCACCGCCGAGAGCCCGGCGGCCGTAAACTCACTCGCCGCGGTATCGAACGGCCTCTTCCAGGAAGTCCCGCTCACCGACACGCCACCCTGTGCCAGCCTGTCGATCGCAGTAAATGCGAAGCTCTCGGTCTTGCCGTCATTCCATCCAAGGCGGGTAAAGAAACCGATGTCCTTCGTGAGCTCCTGTTCGGTGTTCATCCCGATGCCGTACTTGGGCGTTCCGAGTTTTCGTGTTGCGGTGATGTCCGGCACTCCGCCATTCTGTTTCGCAAGGTCAATCGATGCCTGGTAGGTTCCCGCGTCTGCGTAATTCAGGTACGGCATGACCCGAACGGCGCCCGGGTGCTTGCGAGCGAAGTATCGGTATTCGCCTTCAAAAACCTGACCCCGGTCTGACGCAATCCTATGATCGAGGCGCGACCCGTTTGCCACAGTAGGCATCAATCCGACGCCGTAGCGAAATGACCAGTTTCTGGTGTGCAGTTCTTGCACCAATCCCCAGGTGTATCCACGTACGTCCGCGGCATAGTCCCATGCGCCGTTGTACATGACCGCCCATCCCAGAAACTGCGTTCGCGGGTCATGCGAATACCTGTTGTTATCGAAAAAATCCGTCAGGGTAAACCGTCCGCCGATAACTGTGTAGCGAACCATTGGCCGCTCGCCCGCCAGTTGGTTTTCTTCGCTTTCAAATGATTCTTTCGCGCTTCCGAACCCAACGTCATGCATGAGATAGAGCCGCGCCAGGTAGGGTTTGGGTGTTGCCGAAGCCACCCTCGGCAGTTCACCATTTGAGGAATTAGCTAAACCATTCACGCCGCTAAAACCTCTGCCGCCCGCGATTTCCGGATTGAAATAGAGATAAGAATTCTGGTCCAGCCGCAGGCCGAAAAACAGCGTGGTAGTTATTGAGACATCGCGTTCGGGATAATTCTGTAAGCTGAATGCGTCTTCATACGGAGAATCAAAGACTCCGTGGTACTGCCCTACGGAGGTCGCCTGCCAGAAAAGATTCCAGCGCTCATTTTCCGTGGGTGGCTCCGGCGGACGGTTCTCCTCCTGCCGCGGAATCTCGCCACCTTTAGGCGGAGCGCTCTGGGGTGCGGACTGGGGCTCGGGCCGATCCGGAGCTTGCGCGGCGCAGTGGGTGTAACACGCTAGTAACAAAGCGCTTATCGAGAGCATCCGCACCTTCTTACAATACAAGTGCTGCTCAGTGATGGAGAAAGTGTCGACTATTTCGTGCTGCCGGAACGAGATCCGTCACATCCGCAGCTTTCTGAGATCGCTCGACTTGCAACTCCGCGACGGCTTCGAACTAGAAGCGATCCTGGCCGACGGCGGAAGCTTTGACGGAACCAGAGCGATTCTCGATGATTTCGCGACGCGGCGCCCATGGGTGCGCGTGATCGACAATCACGGCCGCATAGCCAGCACGGGGCTGAATGCCGCTATTCGCGCCAGTTGTGGGTCAGTCGTGATCCGGATGGATGCGCACACCGAGTATGCGGAAAACTATGTAGCCACGTGCATCGCGGTCTTGCATCGGACGCATGCCGCGATGGTGGGCGGTCCGATGCGCATGGCGCGCGGTTCCTATTGGCAGAATGCAATCGGCCTGGCCTATCCGGCGACATTCTTTTCCGGCGGCTCGCGTGTTTACGATGTCGAATACGAAGGTAAGGTCGATTCCGTGTTATACGGCTGCTGGCCGCGCGCTGTCCTCGAAAAAGCGGGTCTATTCGATGAAACGATGGTGCGCAACCAGGACGACGAATTGAGTCTTCGGATCCCCGAAGCTGGCGGGATCATCTGGCAGTCGCCGGAAATCCGCTGCTGGTACCATCCGCGGACTTCGCCCTTGGCCTTGGCGCGGCAATTCTTCGGCTACGGATTTTGGAAAGGGTATACGATGCGCAAACATCGGGAGGTGGTTCGTTTGCGCCATCTGGCGCCCGGCATTGCGGTCGCGTCACTCGGCGTGCTCATCTGCGGCGCTTTAGCCAGCCGCCGGAACCGCTTCATTCTGCTGGCTGCGTGTTCAGCTTACGCAGCAGTAGCCGTTCTGGCGAGCGTGGCTCTCATCAAGCGCTCGTCCGATTTAAGGCTGCTTCCGGGTCTTGCCGTTGTCTTTCCCTGCGCGCATTTGGCTTACGGGAGCGGCACGCTTTTGGGTTTTTTGCGTTTGCGAGTTAACCCGTGAGAGCCGATCAGGACAACCGTGTTTCTTCCTTTTTTCGCGCCCAGCTTGCAAGAGTAATTCTTCAAGAGTCGCAACTCAGTTCTGTTTTCGGCGAGAAGTCCGATGCGCGAGTCGCTGATATCGGATGCGGGCGCGGCTACTGGCTCGAGTATTTCGCAAGCTGGAATGCGCGATCGGATACGCTTTATGGCATCGAACGCGATTGGGAACGCGTTGAGAGCGCGCGGCGACGTGTAAAACGGGCCCACATCGTAGCGGGTGATGCCCGCGATCTTCCCTGGGCTGATGCATCCTTCGACCTCGTATCGCAATTTGTCGTGTTCACGTCGGTTTTGGATAAGGCAGACCGGCTGCGTATCGGCAGCGAGATGTTGCGGGTTTTGAAACCACAGGGCCGCATTCTCTGGTACGATTTCTTCGCCCCGAATCCGTACAATCGCGGGACCAAGGCAGTTCGCCGCGCGGAAATCGCTACACTATTTCCTGACTGCCACATAAGACTACGCCTTGTGACTTTAGCTCCGCCGCTTGCACGCTTCAGTCTCCGCATAAGCGGAAGGCTTGCGGAGGCGCTTGATCGTATGCCCTTGCTATGCACTCATTATCTGGCGATCATAAAGCGGTCGTTGGAGGAAAAATGAACTGGATGCAGGTGCCCTACTTCCGCCCGGATATCGGAGACGACGACATCGAAGCCATGGCCGGAGTGCTTCGTTCAGGTTGGTTGACGACCGGTCCCGTCACGAAGCAATTTGAAAAGGAGTTCTGCCGGGCAACAGGCGCGCAGCACGCCGTGGCAGTCAGCTCATGCACAACGGGGCTACATGCGGCCTTGATTGCCGCTGGCATAAAAGCTGGCGACGAAGTGATCACGACACCGCTCACGTTTTGCGGCACCATTCGTTCGATTGAAGAAACCGGCGCCAGGCCAGTCTTTGTTGACATCAGTACCGATCTCAACATGGATGCTGGGCTTATCGCGGGCGCGATTACCGAGCGCACACGCGCAATCCTCCCGGTCCATATTGCAGGGCTGCCCTGTGACATGGACGCGATAGAGGGACAAGCCCGAAGGCATAGTCTTGAGATCGTGGAGGATGCCGCGCATGCTTTCGGAGCAGCCTGGGGCGGCCACCCGGTCGGCGCCAACGGGCATTCCACTGCTGTTTTCAGTTTTTACGCCAATAAGAATCTGACCACGGGCGAGGGCGGCATGATCACCACTTCGGATGCGGCTCATGCGACGCACTTGAGGCGAGTCATCGCGTTCGGATTAGAGCGGACAAGCGAGCGGGCCGACAACCGCTGGCAGTACGAAGTTGTAGAGCGCGGTTTCAAGTACAACATGAGCGACGTTCTGGCTGCTCTCGGCGTCGCGCAGTTGAAGAAGGCAGCCGGACATGCAGAGCGCCGCGTCGAAGTTGTCCGCCACTATACCCAAGGACTTTCCGACATCGACGAAATTGAATTACCGCGCACGAATGCAGAGAGCCGCCACGCCTGGCACCTCTATATCATTCGGTTGCGCCTTGACCAACTGACGGTCAGCCGCGATGAGTTCATCGCACTTCTGGCGGAGCGTGGTGTTGGGTGCAGCGTTCACTTCAGGCCCATACCGATGCATAGCTGGTTCGCTCATTACGGACCGATGGACCTTTGGCCTAAGACGCAGGGAGAATTTCCCAGGCTCGTGTCGCTGCCGATCTATCCGGGCCTCAGCGAGGAGGAGCACGAGTACGCGATAACTCAGGTGCGAGAGGTTATTGTCAGTTGCCGTAAGCACGCGCATGCGATGGCGGCACGGGCTCTCGCGTGAAGCGTGTTTTCGATCTGCTATTGAGTGCTGCTTTGCTCGTGCTCTTAGCGCCGGTATTCGTCGCGGCTGCCGCGGCCATTCTTCTCGAATCCGGGCCGCCTGTCTTCTTCTCGCAAACCCGTATAGGTTTAAATGCGCACCCGTTTCGCCTCTGGAAATTTCGTACGATGCGCATCAACCAGCCCGGATTGCCAATTACTGTGCTCGGCGATTCACGCATCACGCGAGTAGGTAGCTTTCTACGCAAGACCAAATTGGATGAGCTGCCGCAAGTTCTGAATATTCTTAGCGGAACGATGTCGTTGGTTGGACCCCGGCCTGAGATTCCCGCCTTTGTCGACGAGTCAAGTGAGCTCTGGCGCGCGGTTCTGTTGGTGCGGCCCGGCCTGGTGGACCCTGCTTACTTGAAAGCGCCGGAAGAAGCACGCCTGCTTGCCTCTTATGCCGACCCGATTACCGCCTATCGGAACATCATTTTGCCTCGCAAGCTCACTTTGACGCGTCAATATCTGGAGCGGCAGACGGTCTGGAGCGATCTGCGATTGCTGCTACAAGCAGCACGGACGATCTTTTCTACCCGCACGGCGGCTCTTGAACCGTGAACGATCAGGAATTAATCAGCGACTTGCTTGCGAGGCCCGAGGATCGATTTTCCACTCACGAAGGAGCATGGCGCGGCAAAACCGTTCTGATTACCGGCGCCGCTGGATTTATCGGGTCGGAATTATGCCGCAGGATCTCCAGCTTACAGCCCACCCAAATTGTTGCGCTTGACGACAATGAAGAACGCCTGACCGCTCTGCTGCGGCGGACGCAAGGCGTCCAGCACATAAGGCCCGAACTGGCGGATATTCGCGATGAAAGCCGGATGTGCGGCCTCTTTGCTGAGTCCCGCCCCGATATTGTCTTTCATACGGCAGCGTACAAGCACGTTTCGCTTCTCGAGCATTTCCCGTTTGAGGCGATCGAGAACAATTTCCTGGGGACCGCACATCTGGCTCAGCTCGCCGAGCAATATCAAACGGCGCGATTCATTTTTATTTCAACCGACAAAGCGACTGACCCCATCAGCATCATGGGGGCTTCTAAGCGGCTTTGCGAAATGCTGCTGGGGCAGCGCAAGTCAGCAGCCACGAAGTTCGCAAGTCTCCGTTGCGGCAATGTGCTGGGCTCATCGGGCAGCGTGCTCCCAATCTGGCTGGAGCAGATTGCAAGCGGCGGTCCCGTGACCGTGACGGACGAGTCTGCCGAACGCTTTTTCGTCACTGTACGGGAAGCCGCCGGAGCGCTGATCGAGGTGGCCTGCCTAACTGATGCTTGCGAAATTTATTCTTATGCTCCCGGGCCGCCATTGCGGATAAGCGAATTGGCGCAGGCTGTCATCGCAGTATTCGATACGAGCGACGCGATCCAAATTCGCAGGACCGGCATGCAACCCGGTGAGAGAGTCCGCGAACAACTTCATTCGGGTGAAGAGGATTTGGCTCCAACTTCGCTGAAACACATTTCGCGCGTGGTAACTTCCGGCACAGATCAGCAGAATGTTCTAGAAATACTCCCACGCATTCAGGTTTCGTGCGAAGCAAGAAATCTGGCTGAATTGCTCAGCGCTCTCGAGACTGTCATACCGGAATATCAGCCGAGTGCTGTGGTTAAATCAGACGCGTGCGAAACTGTCCCTCAAAGATGCACTGGAGGCCGCTGAGGGGGCGCCCACGGCAGATACCCTCCCTGCAGTAAATGGCGGCGAAAGACCTTGTCTTTTGCAGTCACGTACAGCGTATGAAAATCTGCTCCGCCGAATACCACGTTCGAGGGATCAGCTTCGGACGGTTTGCGCAAAGTACCGAAGACTCGCCCGGCCTGATCGCAGATTTGAATACCAGACTTAGTCGCGACGTACAGATTGCCCGCGCTGTCGAATGTCATGCCATCGGCCCACGCGTTTACCAGTTTGCCGTCTCCAGCCAGCGGCAGTTCCAGCCGATAAAACGGCTCGCCTCCGCCCAGGCCGCCATCGGTTTGCAGCGGGAACGACCAAACGCAGCGCGTGGCGCTATCGGCCACCATCAACATTCGCTCATCGGCGGTGAAGCGGATCCCATTCGGAAATTGCAATCCCTCTTGAACCGAATGCTCATGTCCCGGCGAATCGATTCGCCGGATGCTTTTCGTCGAGGGGTCCGAAAAGTAAACGGCGCCGGCGCTCGACACGGCCAAATCGTTTGACCCTACATTCTCGGCCAGAATCGTCTCGCGGCCGTCGGGCTCATACGCTACAATGCGCTTCTTTCCATTCTGAGCGGCGTAGAGGCGACCGTCCCGCCCGAACATCAGTCCGCTTGTGCCACCTGCGTCTTCACGAAAAACCACTGGCTTGCCAGCTTGCGTATCGACTTTGTAAATCCTGTTCTTTGCGACGTCGGCGAAGAAGACGTTTCCCTCACGGTCCACCGCGGGACCTTCCGTGAAACCGTATCCCTCTCCTACCAACTCCCAGCCCGAAGCGGGATCAATGACGTTCCCGATATCTGCAAAGCCTTCCGGCATTTTTTTGGACGGAGTGGGAATCTCAGCCGGCCATCCTTGCCAGAGCCATCGCAACGCGTCGGGCAGAATAGCCCCGCCGTGTTTCCCATTGTGGCTTTCGGTTCCCGTTACAAACTTGACCTCATAACCGCGATAGTTCAGCGCGCTGTACATGTCCTGATTCGCCATCCACCAATCGCCCGCGAAGATGTTCAGATCGTGATTGCCGTCCTGCACGAATACCCGCAGCGGACTCGGTTCCATCTTTCGAACCAGGTCCGGCCACTGATTGCCGCCACGCAGATTCGTGTAGCTGCCGATAAAGCTCAGTACGCGCCGGAACGCGTTAGGTCGCAGCATGGCGGCGGTGAACGCCGCGATTGCGCCTGAGCTTGCTCCGCCGATGGCACGATCATTCGGATTCGCGGAGATCTTACAGCGTTTCTCTACTCCCGGCAAAAGTTCTTGCATGAGAAAACGCACGTAGCGATCGTCTACCGAGTCGTATTCGAAGCTCCGGTTCATGAGTAACGGCTTCTGTTCGGAGCCGTTGCGCAACACGCCTGGATCGACGAAGACGCCGATGGTAACGGGCATCGCACCCTGCTGAATCAAGTTGTCAAACACCAGCGGCACGCGAAAATCACCATCTTCCTTGATCGCGCCTGCGCCATCCTGAAACACCATCAGGCAAGCGGGCTTGCTCGCGTGATACTGCGCGGGAACATACACCCAGTAATCGCGGCTGATTTCCGGATACATGCCGCCCTTGCTGATCCACGTGAACTTCGTAACCGTGCCGCGCGGCACTCCTTCGTGACGCTCGGAATCCGGTCCATGCGTATACTGTTGCGCAGCGCAGGTTACGGTCAAGGCAGCAGCGAGGAGGGCCAGCTTGGAAGACATATCGAACGTCCCTCATCTTACTAGGCGCCCAGTACAGAATCTCTTTTCAGGAGGCCCCGGTAAAGCTGCCCTCGCTTTTATCTTCGTGACGGTTGCGCTCGACATGCTTGCCGTGGGGATGATCGTGCCTGTGCTGCCCGGACTTGTTAAGAGTTTCCTCGGCGGTGATACCGCGCGTGCCGCCAGAATGCTCGGCGTCTTCGGTACCGTCTGGTCCTTGATGCAGTTTTTGTTTTCACCGCTGCTCGGCTCTTTATCCGATCGCTTCGGACGCCGTCCGGTGATTCTGCTCTCGAACTTCGGCACGGGCGTCGATTACCTTGTTATGGCGCTCGCACCTACCCTCAACATCCTCTTCATGGGCCGCGTCATCTCGGGTATTACTTCCGCCAGCATTCCAACCGCCATGGCGTACATCGCGGACGTCACGCCAATCGCTCAGCGTGCCGCCGGTTTCGGGATGATCAGCGCCGCGTTCGGCTTCGGGTTTGTATTGGGTCCCGCTTTGGGCGGGATGCTAGGCAACATCAATCCACGCTTGCCATTCTGGGTAGCGGGAGCGCTTTCGCTAGTCAATGCGATCTACGGCTTATTCGTTCTGCCTGAGTCGCTGCCAAGATCTTCCAGAGGCCGTTTCTCCTGGCTGCGCGCCAATCCTGTCGGGGGCATTGGCATGCTGCGCCTACGCCCGAATCTGCTGGCACTCGGCGCGGTCATGTTCCTCGGCTACCTTGCACACCAGGTGTTTGAAGTATACGTTCTGTATGCCCAGTATCGCTATCGCTGGGATGATCAGACGGTCGGACTGTCCCTGGGAGTTGTCGGTATTTTCTCCGCGCTGGTCGGCGTGGTCCTGGTGAAGGCCGCCGTGAAGAGATTCGGCGATCGCGCAGCGATGCTCGGCGGACTTCTCTTTGGCTCGCTCGGCTTCGCGATTTTTGGCGCTGCCACCAATGGTGTAGTCTTCTCATTCGGCATACCCGTCATGAACCTTTGGGGTCTCGCCGGACCCAGCGCGCAAGGGCTGATGAGTCGCGGTGTGGGACCCTCTGAACAGGGTCAGCTGCAAGGCGCGATTAGCGCTCTGCGTGGCATAGCCGGCTTGATCGGACCCATACTGTTTACGTTTGTCTTTGCTCGCGCCATCACCGGGTTCGGTAACTTGCGTGTGCCGGGCGCGCCCTTCTATCTGGCGGCCGCCTTACTTTTCAGCTCTCTGCTATTGGCCTTTCGCGTTGATCAAAACGATTACAGCGTAAGCGTCGCGCTCGATGCTCAGCCCGGTAACTGAGGGGCAAGCTCCTGTACCGCTGGCGAATCGGCGCCCAGCCAGTCCGGATGCCTCGCCGTCGTGTCGAAGTGCGATGACGTCTTGAACAATTCGAATTTGCCATTCATTGCCGCGGTCTGCGTCTTCTCAAGCAGCGCCGAAAGCTGCTGCTCATCCATTTGCCGAAATGTCTTGGCCGCTTGGAAGGCTTGGTCCAGAATCTCCGGTTTGTCGATACCCGTAATCACTACCGAAGTCGGAAGGTTCAGCGCGTAATGGAGGCATTCGAGCGGCTGCACTGTGTTACTTTTCAAGATAATGCCGTCGCCGAACGGCTTCATTCCGAGAACACCGATTTGCTTCTCGACCAGCTTCGGCAACACTAACTGGGCAAAACTGCGGAAATGCGCATCCATCACGTTCAGCGGCATCTGCACCGTGTCGAACTGGAACCCATGTTTCTCTGCTGTTTCGAGCATATAAAGATGAACGTGTGGGTCCTTGTGTCCTGTGAAGCCGATGAACCGAATCTTGCCTGCCTTCTTCGCTTCGACTACGGCCTCCATTGCCCCACCCTCGCCAAAAATTCGATCCGGATCATCAAAGCGGATGATTTCATGGTGCTGAAGCAAATCGATGTGATCCGTTTTGAGCCGCGCGAGAGAATCCTCAATCTGGCGGGCGGCGATCTGTTTGTTGCGCCCGTCGAGCTTCGTCATCAGGAAAACTTTATTACGATAGCCGCTTTCCGATAGAGCTTTCCCCATATTGCGCTCGCTGCGGCCCTCGTTGTAGTCCCACGAGTTGTCCATGAAGGTGATGCCGCGATCGATAGCGGATTGGATTAGCTTGACCGATTCCGCGTCTGTGAGCGTCGGCTTCGCGATATGCGATCCCCCGAGTCCAATGGCCGAAACCGTTTCGCCCGTCCGCCCGAGCTTCCGGTACAGCATCTCCCCTCGCAATTCGCCAGCATCTGTAGCGCGCGGAAGTTTGCTTGCTACGCTCCCGCTGCCCGCTGTTACACCCTCCATCGCGTTCTGTTGTGCAAAAGCAATCGGACCCGCCATGCCGGTTGCCAGCACACTGCCTAAGAATCGTCGCCGTTCCATACTCTTGTAATCCCCTCTTAGAGAGACAAGCTTTTTGTCCCCTGAGTGACAGACGATCAGTGCTAGTGATCTTTACAGGCGACGTTCAGGAAACACTGCCGAGCTTTGCTTCCAACTCGCTCCAGCGCGAATAGAGTGCATCTACTGTAGACTGCGCTGCATCGCTTTCCAGTAATGCCTGCTGCAGCCGGTTGGGATCTCGTACCACGTCCGCATCCTGCAACGCCGCGCGCTTCTCCGCTAGGATTTCTTCTGCTTCCATGATCCGTTCTTCGATAGTCTCGAAATCCCGGTTGTCCATATACGAAAGCTTTTTCTTTCGCGCAGGGCGAGAGTCTTCGGCCGCAACTTGCGCTGGCTGCCCTTTAACCGGCATCTTTCGGCGCTGCGCCAGCCACGATTCCCATTGCGAATAGTCCGCGAACCGCTCGTTGTTACCTTGGCCGTCCAGTCCCAGCACTACGGTCGATACTCGGTCCAGCATGAAACGGTCATGCGTAACTAGTATCAGCGCTCCACGAAACTCGAGCAGGCTTTCTTCTAAGATTTCAAGCGTCTCGATATCCAGATCGTTGGTTGGTTCATCGAGCAATAGCAGGTCCGCCGATTCCAGCATCAGCTTGGCAATCAGTACCCGCGCCCGCTCACCTCCCGATAGCCTTTTTACCGGCTGGCTTAATTGTTCGCTTGTGAAGAGAAATCTTGCCGCCCAGGATACAACGTGAATCGTCCGGTCTTGATAAATGACCGAATCACCATCTGGAGCCAGCGCACGCCTTAATGTAAGCTCGGGATCGAGCGTCCGGTCTTGCTCGAAGTAGACCACTCGCAACGATGGTGCGGGATCGATTACGCCTGCTTGCGGCTCCATTTGGCCGAGGAGCAATCGCAATAACGTTGTTTTTCCGCTGCCGTTCGGCCCCACCAGTCCGACCCGCGTGCCCGCCGTAATCACGAAGTTCAGGTCCTTTAAAATCGTGCGCTCGCCGTAACCGAATGCAACATGCTCGAAGCTCACCAGGCGCTTGGTCGCGCGTTCCGTAGCTGTGAAATCGATATCCGCCGAAGACGTCCGCGTCCTCGCGTTAAGATCGTTGAGTTCTCCGATCAACTCGTACGCATTGTCGATTCGCGCCTTGGCCTTGGTTGCGCGCGCTTTCGGGCCTCGCCGCAACCAGGCGATCTCGTTTCGCACGCGATTTTCGAGCGCTTCCTGGTGCCTCGACTGTGCTGCCAGGAATTCGCTTTTCTTTTCGAGAAACGCGCTATATCTCCCGCTCACCCGAAGAATTCCATCCGGGTAAACACGATTCAACTCTGCTATTCCGGTCACGGCGTTCTCCAAAAAATAACGGTCGTGGCTGACCACAACGCAAGCGAACGCGGCATTCTGCAAAAGTCGCTCCAGCCATTCAATCCCGGCCAGGTCCAAATGGTTCGTCGGCTCATCCAGCAGCAGAATGTCAGGTCGGGCAACCAGTGCTTCCGCAATTGCCAGCCGCTTGCGCCAGCCGCCGGAAAGAGCCTCCGCTAAAATATCGAAATCGGTGAATCCGGCGCGCCCCAGTGTCTCGCCTTCTAGCCGTTCTCGCTCCGATTCCGGTACTTGGGCGCGATCAAGCGCTTTTCGTATCACCGTCTGGATCGTCTCGCCTTTGGCAAACTCAGCGATCTGCGCCACATAATTTAACTTCGTGTTCTTACGCGGCGCGACCGCGCCTTTATCCGGTCGTCGACGTCCCGCTAGGATTTCCAGCAGAGTGGATTTGCCCGAGCCGTTGGGTCCTATCAACCCAGTCCGGTCCCCTTCCGAAATATTGAATGACAAATTTCGGAACAGCGATTCCGGGCCGTAGCGGATTTCGAGTTCTTGCGCGTTGAGTAGGAGGGCCACTTACTTCATCGTCGTATGGACCGCTTCCACCGCCGTGGACTGGCTCGGCACAACATACCGCATCACCTGTTCGCGTAACGTGTTCAGCGTCACCGTCAGCCGATCCGTTTCAATCAGGACGTATTCGTTAACTACCGAGGAGTCGTTTAGAGCCTCCACCAGCCGGCGATGATCTTCTCGCAGCCTTGGAAGCGCTTCCGTTGCAGCTTGTGAACCGCGCAGCGCAGCAGCCAGAAAGTAAAGCGTAAATTCCACGTCATGAGCGAATGTCTGAAAAGCTGGCGGCAATGGCCGAATGGCGGCCTGTATCACGCCTGCTTCCAACTCCATCGTTACCCGCACGAATGCGTGAGAACTGGCCAGAATCGAAGTCAGGGAATCGTATCGCCCGTTGTCCGTACCCGGTTCCGAAGAAAGCCGGTCAACCGAAGCCTCCGCATTCGATCTCGCCTGCCTCCAGGCATTGCGCGTCTTATCCAGAGCCGATTCAACGAGTTCATTATCAGTTTCAAAGCGCTCCATCACCGCCCGGAAGTAATCGCGGGTCCGATCAATCATCTCCGCCATGACGTCGGAAACCTGCGAACGCTCCCAGGTGGGCCACGCCGCATAAGCAATCAGCGCGAAGATTCCTCCCGCTGCAGTGTTCACCGCGCGTTCAAACACCACTTCAGACGGTGCAATGCCGGTTGCGGCAATCAGAAACACAATTAGCCCGCTGATCGTGATACTGAATATGCCGTAATTCGCCGGGCCCATGTAGCGCATGAAAAAGGTGAACAGTCCTACCAGGAAAAGTTGGGTAATCGCCGTATTCGGAAGAAAGTGGAACAGAGCGGTCGCAAGCAGGAGACCGCCAAACGTTCCGAAGAGGCGCAGCACTCCCCGGCTGATCGTGCTTGCAAAATCCGGCTTCAGCACCACCGCAACGGTCATAGCCAGCCAATAGTTCCGCTGCGTGTTGATGCTTCGGCCAATAGCGTCTCCAATTGCCACGCACACTGCCAACCGGATCGCGTGCCGGAAGGCTGGCGAGTGAATGTCCACGTTGGCACGTAGCGTCTCGAGCCAACTCCTTAGTTGCAGCTTCAGCGGAGCCCCAGATTCGCTTCTGGCAAATTCTTCCGCGCCTAAAGTTGTCATGTGCTCAGCCAATTGAGCTGTCACGCGCAATTGTCCGGCAAGCACATCCGCTGCCGAAAACAAATCCCGCGCAAATGTGGAAGCTGTAACTCCCGCGCTCGATTGCATCTGCTTCAGTAACGGCTGGAGTTGCTTCAAAAGCTCGGGACCGATCGCCGAAGGATCATCGTTCAGCAGAGAGTTACCGACCCAACGCAGCAAGTCGCACGCAATGTCCAGCATATGATCGAGAGCCTCGGCCGCGCCGGCGTCAGGCGCTATTTCCTGGCCTTGCTCGTGCTCGAATCCCGCTCTCAGGCGGCTTACGCTGTAAATCGAAAAGCGAAGCCGATCCGCCTGATCGAATAAAAGCCGGAAGCGCTCGCCCTCCGTGCTGTGGTCCCGTCCCAAGGCCGAGAGCGTGTCCTGAACGTCGGCGCTAGGTTGTTTTAGAGGAGCCGACAGAATATCTTGTGAGGCTTGACCCGCCTGCGCAGCTAATTCCAGATACACTCCGCCAATTGCCCGCCGCTCCGGTTTGTAACGCTGGATTGGCCAGAAAAGCAAAGCCAGCAACGTCTGCAGCAAGCCTCCTCCAAGCACCAGCAGCCCTGCATAGAGCGCGCCCTTCGGTGACATCGCTCCTCGCGCGCCAAACACGATCAACGCGACCAGCGTATTTAGCCCTAAATCGGCCGCGCGCGAGCTGATTGAAACCAGTAAGCCCGCTATCAGAGCCCAAGATGCCGCAAGCAAAATCGCCAGCGGGTGATAATTCCCGGTCACCGATCCCAGAAATACTGCGACGGCCCCCAACAGGCTCCACGTCAACATGCGGCGCGCGCGATGCGCGTATGGATCGCTACCATCTGAATACGCGACGTTTAGCGCGCCAGTCGTGATGGCTATTCCGCCCAGCGGATTCCCGATGCCAATTCCGATGCTCAGCGGTAGCGCTACAGCGAGCGAGTTGCGCAGCGCCATCCCGGGGCTATTCAGCTTGCTCTTATCGACTCGTTTGAGAATGCGCCAGAAAACTCGAGGCCACGAAACGGCTGGCACCTTGGTCTCCGGGTTATTGGCCATTCTGGATGTGATCGACTACGTATCAGTGAGACACTGATACACTGAAGCTAGCGGAAAACACGCAGCAGCGTGACTCCTCCATTCTACTGGCCAGATGCGCTTTCTCTTCTGTTGTCCTTTCCTCCTCGCGCTTGCTTTTGCCCAAACACTCACGCCCGTTTGGCTCGAGCTTGGACCTGAGGGCTCTCTCCTGGCACGCATCATCATAGAGCGTGCAAGTCACTGCCCTGATCCTTCATAGAGCGCGCCTTCGAGATCGCTCCTCATGCTGCATACACCATCAGTGCGACAGACGTATTAGCCTAAATCCGCCGCTCGCGAGCGCTTGGCTGAGGACCGTAATGCAGCAGGGTCCGACCTCCGATTTGATGTATCCTGTGATTTCGATAATTCCTCGAAGAGCAACCTCGACCCGTATTGGCGAGATCCGCAGCTTAACCACCGCAGAGGGAAGCTCATGTGAAGAATCGCAAACGCAGTGTCAAGGAGATAGCCTACTTTCAGAGAAAGGAATTCTTAGCGGTGTTTCTCTATCTTTGGGTAGTCCTGGCGCTGTTCGCCCTGCATAAGTCGATCATATTGGCGAGCAACACATAAAATATACCGCTTACGGATTCGCCTTCGTAAACGCGCTGGCCTTGGCAAAGGTCATGCTGGTCGCCAAAGAGCTTCATTTGGCCGACAATCTCAAGCATAAGCCGCTGATGTACCCGACTCTGTTAAAGTCCGCCGCCTTCGCCATCTTGCTGACATGCTTCCACCTGCTGGAGGAAATAGCTGTCCGTATATGCCACGGCAAGACTCTTCAGGAGAGCCTCTCTGCCGTGGGGCCGCTCACATAACGCGCGCCATTCTGCAGGTCCCTGTTCAGAACCCCAAGGCTTGGCGAACTTGCGTAAAGCGCTCGCCAACCTGCAGCGCAATCGCCAGATCGTCCTCTATTGCGGCTGCTGTCCATTCAATAAGTGCCCGAACATCCGTCCCGCCTTTGACACCGCGAACGGCATGCCATTTGACAATCTCAAAGTCCTCCGATGGCCCACTAGCCTCCACGCCGACTGGGTCGTGAAAGGCTATCCCGTGCAAAAGGATCTTTAGTAAGCTGTTCCGTTGGTTAAACTTTACGCGTTGTTTTTCATTCTCGCGACTGCCGCTAGTCCTCGGACCGGACAAGAGGTTGCTACGGTTCACGTCGATACCAACCCTGGCCATGCGCTGAACTCGTTCGATCCCGATAGCGCGCTTGGCAGCTCCATCGATGTCCTTTCACACCGCGATATCGACCTGGTTTATTCTCCGCACATCATCGAAGAATCGTTATCCGCCGGTTGGGGGCCCATCACGTATCGCAATAACACGGAGCTCCGCATGGCCGCTTGGCACTGGAATCCGAAAGGGCAGTGGAGCGATCCTAACTCGCAAAGCGGCTACTTCACCGGCAGTACCGAAGCTGGCGAGCCCATACGTTATATCCTTGCCTACGCTCTTCCACACCGCGGTTTCTCGAGTAGTGGCGACCGGCCCGTCTCTGGCCCTCATCTCAGCTATTGGAAAAGCAATCCCTATCTCACCAGCGGTTTCACCGGCGAGAGCGATGCCTTACACCCTCAGTGGGTAGTGGTCGATCTCAAAAGCGAGCAGCCGGTCAATGCGGTTCGTGTCGCCTGGGCGAGTCCTTACGCCCGCGCCTACCGCGTCGAATATTGGAAAGGAAACGACGCGCTAGATTTCGATGCCGGCCCGCAAGGCGATTGGATTCCGTTTCCTTCCGGCATACTTCACAAATCCAGCGGGGGCGCAGTCATTCTGAAGCTCGGTAAACCGCCGGTTTCCACTCGCTTTGTCCGTATCTGGATGACCGAATCTTCTAATACCTGCGATTTGCACGGCTCATCTGATATCCGCAATTGCGTCGGTTACGCGATCGAGTCAATAGATCCAGGAACATTCGACGCAACAGGTTCGTTCGTTAAAACGGCTGCGGAACCAACTTACACATCTTCTTCCATCGACCCGTGGCACGCCGCATCCGATGCGAAAAGCGACGGCTCCTATCAACACACCGGATTCGATCTCTTCTTTACCAGCGGCATCACAAACAACTTACCTGCCATGATTCCGGTCACGATGCTTTATGGGACGCCTGAAGACGCCTCTGCTCAGATCGGTTACTTGGAGAAACGCGGTTATCCGATTAGCCATGTGGAGATGGGCGAAGAGCCGGACGGCAAACATGCTCTGCCCGAAGACTACGCCGCTCTGTATCTGCAATGGGCTGCCGCTCTTCACAAAGTGGATCCAAAACTGAAGCTAGGTGGCCCGATCTTCGAAGGCGTCAACCAGGACATTCACGTTTGGCCCGACAAACACGGGCGCACGTCATGGATGGGCCGTTTCATCCTTTACTTGAAAGAGCACGGCCGCCTCTCCGATCTCGCCTTCGTTTCGTTCGAACATTATCCGTTCGATGCGTGCAGCATGACCTGGAAAACGCTCTACACCGAGCCCGACTTGATGAAACACATCCTCCAGGTTTGGAGAACGGATGGTGTCCCCATCGATGTTCCGCTTATGGTGACCGAAAGCCATCTTGCGCCAGCGCTGGCCGGGCCTATGAGCACGATTTTCGCCGCGCTCTGGCTTGCTGATAACGTCGGGTCCTTCTTTGAGGGCGGCGGCGCGGCCTTTTATCATTCGCCCATTCAGCCCCAACCTGTAGAGCGCAGTTGCTCAGGGTGGGCTTCCTGGTCCAATTTCGAAACCGATCGCGATTACAACATAACCGGTTATACCTCTCTCTATTACGCTGCGCATATGATCAATCTCGAGTGGGTGGCGCATCGTTCCGGAATCCACCAGATGTTTCCGTCTTCGGTTGATAGCAGAAATAGCGAGGGAAACCAGCTCGTCGATGCCTATGCCCTACATCGCCCCGATGGCGACTGGTCGCTGTTGCTGGTCAATCGCGATCTCGACACCGCGCACACAGTCCGCGTAACTTTCGAGAGGCCGAATGGCGCCGCTTCCTTCTCGGGCCCGGTACGCTTTGTCTCTTTCGGCAGTGAGCAATATGTCTGGCACGATCAGGGCGCGCAAAGCCGCGCCGATCCCGATCATCCGCCAGTCGGAACAACGGTCATCGGCGACGCGCAAACCATCTTCACTCTGCCCAAAGCTTCGATTACCGTGCTGCGGGGCCGGATCTCCAAATGAGGCCCGGGATGGAAACAACTTTGGGACGGGCGCCTTCGCCTGTCGCTAATACTTCGGCACAGCCGGATCAACATTATCGCTCCAGGCCGTAATGCCGCCCCTCGTGTTGCGCACATGCCGGAAACCATTTGCCTTCAGCAGGTCAACCGCTTGCTGGCTCCGCCCTCCGCTTTTGCAGTGCGCAACGATATCCGCCTCCGGATCGAGTTCGCTCAGATGCTTCGCCAACTCGCCTAACGGGATCAGGCGCGAACTGGGGATACGCGCAATCTGGTATTCATGCGGCTCGCGCACGTCGATCAGCACGAAATTTTCGCCGCGGTCGAGCTTCGTTTTGAATTCTACTGCATCGATTGCATCGCCGGAAGGCGCAGGTTGAGAGGCCATAGGTCTTATTCCGCAGAACTCCTGATAGTCGATTACTTTCTTTATCGTCAAATGATCGCCGCACACCGGGCAATCAGAATCGCGCCGCAGTTTCAGCTCTCGAAAAACGCAATGCCTCGACGGAAATAGTTGCCTGGAAGGCCAAGGCGCAAAGAAAGAGCACCGCAAGCGCGACGTATCTGAGCGGGTTGACTTTGATCCGGGAGAATTATACCGATCCTAATATTGAGCGATCGGAGTGGCCCGAGATATGGCACACGGAAAGCAGAGCTTCAGCCTTGCCTCGCAAACGTGCCCACATTGTGCTTCCGGACGACCTGCTCGCCGAAGTAGACAGCCTCGTGGGTCCACGTGGTCGGAGTGCATTTCTAACGGAGGTGATCCGCAAGGAGATGCGTCGCCGCCGTTTACTCCAGATCCTTAGCAACCCCGAACCGATCTGGAAAGGCGCGGATCATCCCGAGCTGGCGGACGGGCCCGAGGCCTGGGTGCGCAAACTGCGCGATCAAGATGAGCGATCGGAGCAGGAAAAGTTGGGCGAATGGTGGCGGCGGTCGGAATGACCGTGTTCCTTCCCGATACCAACGTCTTGGTAGATGCCTTGAACGGCAAACGTGGTCGCCGGGATGGTTAAGGGACCTTGTGCTCCAAGGCCAGCGGCTGGCGTGCTGCGCGATCACAGTAGCGGAAATCTGTGCCGGGATGCGGCCACACGAAGCTCCGCAAACAGATCAATTCTTGTCTTCGCTGGTCTGGTACGACACCTCGCGGGCGGCTGCGTTTCGAGTATGCCCGCCAAGGCCTCGCTCTGTCCCTTCCGGATATGCTAATCGCGGCTACCGCGCCCGAATACGGCTTAACGTTGATTACGGATAACCAGAAGCAGTTTCCGATATCGTAGTTATCCGTCTATGGAACGGCTTAACCGCTGCACTGGTCTAAAACAGTATTCTCACGCCAAGCTGAATCTGCCTCGGCGTCCCGCTGCCCGTTGCGCCTTCATTCACCGTGGTCGTGATGATTCCGAAGTTTCCAGGCGTCGAAAGGTTTGCATTCGGTTGGCCGTACTGCGCGCTGTTGAACACATTGAACACCTCGGCGCGAAACTGCACGCTGATCTGTTCTCTGAACGCCACGGCCTTTGCAAGCCCGGCATCCACTTGCCACAGTCCCGGTCCGGAAAGCGCATTTCGGCCTAAGTTTCCGAACGTTCCACTCGCAGGCGTATAGAAAGCGGCGGCTTTAATCCAATTGTCGACCGTCTGAATCGCCGGAGTCACCGGGATATCAGGGTAGAGGTCGGGGCGTTCTGAACCGGGCACGCTGTATCCTCCCGGCACGGATGCGTTGGAACGATTGATTGTGACGTTCACTGGTAAGCCGGATCGGGCTGTCCCGATACCATTCAGTTCCCAGCCGCCAAGAAGAGCGCGGGCAATTCCCGGAGAACCCAGGAAATGCCGCCCCACGCCAAATGGCAATTCATAGACCGCGGACATATTAAAAACCTGCCGGGCGTCAAAATCGCTGCTCGCCTTATCGCAGGCCCGGCAAAAAACATCCTGAACCGTATCCGCCTCCCCGCCTCCGATGCTGCCATCGTTTATGGAGTGAGACCACATGTAGTTTGCCGAAAGCAGCCAACCACTGCTGAATGCCCTTCGCAGGTTGTACTCAAACGCCTCGAACGTGCTGTTACTCGTGTTGCCGCGCCATGCCACAACTCCAAAGGCAGGATAGGGCCGCAAGCCCGTCGCCGGATCCAGCACATTCACGTAAGTGGTCGTTAATAAATAAGTGCCCTTGTTCCCTAGATAGGTTGCCGTCCCCACCAGACCTGCCTTTAGTTGCTGTTGAAAGGAAGCGGTCCACGCCGCCACGTACATATCCTTCCTGTTCCGGTCCAGCAGTCGAGGCGAAACGACGCCCGTTGCCGCTCCCAAGAAAGGCGCTAGCGGGTACGATAAACCGGGCGAGCTAACCGCACTCAACGAATATCTTAGGTAATCGTTCGAAATCGGCAAATTCTGGTCATCCTCCTGTCCGTCGCTATGATAAATTCCCCCTCCCACGCGAAGAGCGGATTTACCAAGCGCCCAGGCGATGCCCACCCTCGGGTCCACATCGTTATATCGCGGGAAGCTGAAGTTGCTTCCTCGAGGGCAATAGCCGCCTGATCCACAACTTGCAAAATCGAAGGGAATAGCGCGGTTATCTACTTCATGAAAAACGTTGAAGAAGTTATAGCGAATTCCCAGATTGAAGGTTAAGTTCGGGGTCACTTTATACTCGTCCTGTATGTAACCCCAATACTGCGTCTTGCGCAATCGTTTCAGAGGTAACTCGGAAATGTAAGTAGCGCTATCGGCCTGATTTGCTGCGAACAGAGCAGGCGAGTCATAAGTAATCGTTCCGCTCTGAGAGCTTCCCTGGTTCATCTGAATCCAGCGAATCTCATACCCGAACTTTAGGATGTGCTTGCCTTTGATCCATGACAAATCGTCAAGGTTCGAAAACGTTTTCGCTGCCGCGTCCGAACTTGAGCTGCCTCCCAAAGTACTAAACTGCGAAACCGTAACGCTCAAAGGGCTCGGCGACAGAGTTGCCGCGTGATAGATCTCCTGGTTCACGCCGAACTTTGCATCATTAACAACCGCCGGAGTAAATAAATGCAGCAGGTCAAGTATGCCATTGCGGAAATGGGTGTCCGCCGTAGTTACCACATTCAAGGCACCCGTCGGAATTGTATCTGCCGCTTGATCCGTATTGAAGCGAAGGAAAGCCGTAGTCTTATCCGAGAAATGTTGGTCTATCCGGACCATGCCGGCATCCTCGTTGTCCACCTGATTCGGTTCTGCGCGATAGTTCCAGATATTAGGATTGCCCGTCGGCGATGTGCCATGCGGATAGGCGGAGAGAATCGGCTGCAGAGCGGGCGAAGTTGCCTCCGCTTCCGAAAGAAATAAAGGACTCGGTACTAGGCCGATTTGCGACTGGCCCAGCCTTTGTCGCAGGCCTTCATAATTTACGTAGAAAAAGGTCTTGTCCCGCACGATCGGGCCGCCCAGGTTGCCCCCAAACTGATTCAGGAGAAAGGGGTCTGGCGAGGCTCCATCGAACGGAGAGCGCGCATCCAGAGCATCGTTGCGGAAGAAGTTGAAGGCGTCTCCGTGCCAGGCATTCGTGCCGGAAGGCGTGGCTACGGCCAGTTGGCCTCCGGCGCTGCCACCCTCCATGTCCGCGTTGAAATTCTGCGATTGCGATTGAAATTCGCTGATCGACTCGAGTGGAATCGACAACCTGACATATTCACGTTGCTCCTGGTTGTAGATGGCAGTTGCATCTACCCCATCCAAAGTGATGTTGTTATCGTCCAGGGCGTGACCGGCAAACCGAATCGTACGCTGATCGTTGGCCCCGTTATCCACGGCACCAGGCGTCAGGGCGGTGAGGCCCATCGAATTTCGGCCGTTCAACGGCAGTTCTTGAGTTTGCGCCCGCTCGATAGCGGTTCCTACAGCCGCATCGTTCTTGTCCAGTTGAACGAAAGGTTCGTTGACGGTCGTCTGCTCTGCCGTTGCCGCCGCCAGCCTCAAGCTCGAATTTAGAGTTTGAGTTTTGCCCACTACTTCTTCTACCCGGCTCGCTCTGAACTCCTCGAAACCGGCTTTGACAAAAGAGACAGCGTAAATGCCCGCTGGTAAGTGATTGAGGAAGTATGTCCCTTGCGAGTTAGTTAGAGTGCGTCTCGCCAGTCCGGTGGTACTTCGCACCGCGGTTACTACTGCTCCCGGAACTCTATTGCCTTGCGGATCAGTAACCGTCCCTGTCAATGAACATCGCGCGACCTGGGCTGGGAGGGTTAACGCGCCAGATAAAAGAAGGAGTATTGAGGTGCTCCAGATACGCATTAAAGGAAACCGGCATGAGCCCCTAATACTTCGGCACAGCCGGATCGACCTTATCGCTCCACGCCGTAATGCCGCCCGTCATGTTGCGCACGTGCCGAAAACCATTTGCCTTCAGCAGGTCAACCGCTTGCTGGCTGCGCCCTCCGCTTTTACAGTGCGCAACGATATCCGCCTCCGGATCGAGTTCGCTCAGATGCTTCGGCAACTCGCCTAACGGGATCAGGCGCGAACCAGGAATGCGCGCAATCTGGTATTCATGGGGCTCGCGCACATCGATCAGCACGAAATTGTCGCCGCGATCGAGCTTCGTTTTCAATTCCACTGCATCGATTGCATCGCCGGAAGGCGCAGGTTGAGAGGCCATAGGTCTTATTCCGCAGAACTCCTGATAGTCGATTAATTTCTTGATCGTTGGATGATCGCCGCACACCGGGCAATCCGGATCGCGCCGCAGTTTCAGTTCGCGAAAACGCATCCCCAGCGCGTCATAAAGCAACAGTCTTCCCTTAAGTGTCTCGCCCGCGCCCAGGATGATCTTCACTGCTTCCGTCGCCTGGATCAATCCGATAATACCCGGCAGAATGCCCAGTACGCCGCCTTCCGCACAGCTCGGCACCAGTCCTGGCGGCGGCGGTTCAGGATACAGGCACCGATAGCATGGCCCATCCTCGTATGCGAAGACTGTCGACTGTCCCTCGAAGCGGAAAATCGAGCCGTAGACATTCGGCCTCTTCAGCAGCACGCAGGCATCGTTTACCAGATACCGGGTCGGAAAATTGTCAGTCCCGTCAACCACCAAATCGTAGTCGCGCAGAATTTCGAGCGCGTTCTCGCTCGTCAATCCCGTATCGAACTTGTCGATCTGAATATTCGGATTGATGTCGCGCATACTGTCCGCTGCCGAGTCAAGCTTCTTACGGCCGATGTCTTTTGTCCCGTGAATCACCTGCCGCTGCAGATTCGAAGCGTCCACTACATCGAAGTCGACCAGGCCAATGCGGCCTACTCCAGCCGCCGCTAGATACAACCCGAGCGGCGCACCCAAACCACCCGCCCCAATCATCGCCACTCTGGCCTGCTTCAGCTTGAGCTGGCCTTCCATGCCGACTTCGGGCAGAATCAAATGCCGGCTGTAACGCGCAATCTCTTCGTTGTTCAGCGCTGCCCTAGACGGCTCTGCTAGGCTGGTCGCGCCTCCAGCAATACTCGGCACAATCGAGATCGTCTCATTCCCCTGCAGCTCCGTCTCGTCCTTGTCCAAATAACGAATGTCCTCCTCGTCAACATACACGTTGACGAAGCTGCGCAACTTGCCCTGGTCGTTATAGAGATTCTTTTTGATGTTCGGGTACTGCGCCGTTAATTGGCCCAAAGCCTCGGCCACCGTGCCGCCCGTGACCTCTATCGCATCTTGCTGCCCGGTGAATTGCCGCAGCGCCGTCGGAATCAAAATCGTGGCCATATGAACTCCTCTTGCTCTGCCCTGGTTTGCTCCAAATCGGGCAGAAAGCTGTTTGCGTGATCGAACTTGCCGCGGTGAACCGAAAGCACGACGAACGAATACCAGGGGCACGAATTCCTGAGATCGGTTTCGGAGAAATAGGCGTCCGCATCGGGATGCGAATGAAAAATACCGATCAGGTCCAAGCCGCTGGCCCGCGCCGCGCTGTCCGCGCCGCGAATATCCTCTGGACGAAGTTCGTAACGCGCGCCCTGCTCGCCGGCGTAAACATTATCGAGTGGAACCGCCTCAGTCACCACCTTCTTCTCGCCCTGTATGTGTCCCAGCATCGCGCCGCAGCACTCGTTCGGATAAGTCCGCTCGGCATGCAGCAGCATCAACTGCCAGGGATGAGCCTCAACCTCGATCATTCATCTCGCTCGTTCCAGAACCGCTCGCTCAAATACTTCTGGCCGCCGTCGCAAAGCACCGTAACCACCAAACCAGACGTGTCTTTGGCCGCTAATTGCTCCGCCACGCGAGCCGCTGCCGACACATTTGCCGCCGCCGAAACCCCGACCAGCAGCCCTTCCTCGCGTGCCAGCCGCCGCGCCACGCCGTACGCGTCTTCGGTTTCCACCCAGAGATTATCATCGGCTAAATCGGGATCGTAAATCGCCGGCTTAATCGAACTCGGCATGTGCTTCGTGCCTTCCAGTCCGTGCAGCGCAGATGCCGGTTGCACCGAATAGCACTGCACCCGCGGCAACTCCTCGCGCAGCCTGCGCGTCACGCCGGTAAACGTGCCCGTGGTTCCTAACGACGCTACAAAATGCGTGATCCGCCGCTCTGTTTGCTCCATGATCTCCGGCCCGGTCGTTTCATAGTGCGCCTGCCAGTTGGCGGGATTGCCGTACTGGTTCGGATAAAAATATTTGTGCGGCTCGTCATGATAAATGCTCTGGCACATGCGAAATGCGCCATCCGATCCTTCTGCAGCATCCGTCAGCACCAGCTCGGCGCCAAACGCCTTCAGTATCTGAATCCGTTCGGGCGAGGCGCTCGATGGCAAGCACAGCTTCACCGGATAGCCTTTCGCAGCGCAAATCATGGCGTACGCGATTCCGGTATTTCCGCTCGTTGAATCGAGCAGTGTTTTGCCCGGCGCCAGCAGCCCGCGTGCTTCGCCGTCGCGAATCATGTTTAGCGCGGGACGGTCCTTAACCGATCCCCCTGGATTCAAGAATTCAGCCTTCGCCCAGACAGTTACGTCGCCCCGGCACGCCAAGCCGATCTTAAGGAGTGGCGTGTTGCCGATCCGTTCCAGCAATCCTGAATCCGCTATTCTTTCGGCTGTCGCCAGCATCTCTCTTTCTAGTTTATGTCGATAGCCTTGCTGGGGATCACGTGCCGGCACGATACTAAGAGAAGCCGATGCAGTGGCTTATTCTTTTCTGGCTCGCGGCCTCACTCGCCGCCGCTCCGGTAACGCCTAAACCCATCACCTTCAACAAGGACATCGCGCCTCTGGTCTACGTCCATTGCGCCTCTTGTCATCGCACGGGCGGTATCGGGCCCTTTCCTCTCTTGACTTATTCAGATGTTGCTAAGCATGCCTCGCAAATCGTTTCTGTAACCGGGCGCCGCTACATGCCGCCCTGGCCGCCCGAGCATGGATTTGGGGACTTCACCGGCGATCGAAGCCTTTCTCCCGCCCAGATCCGCCTGTTTTCAAACTGGCTAGAGCAGGGGAAATTGCAAGGCGATCCCGCCGATTTACCGCCTCAGCCGCAATTTTCAAGCGACTGGCAAATGGGAAAGCCCGATCTGATCCTCACCATGCCGAAGCCGTTTCAAATGCCTGCCTCCGGCACCGATGTCTTTCGAAATTTCATCGTGCCCACCGGACTCACCGAAATCAAATACGTTCGCGGACTCGAACTGCATCTCTCAAACCAGCGCGTCGTGCATCACGCCAACGTCGTTCTCGACCGCACGCAATCTTTACGCAAGCGTGAGGGAGAGGACGGCCAGCCCGGCTTTCCCGGTATGGACATCATCACTGAAGCCGCTCCCGATACTTTCGATCCCGATTCGCATTTTCTCTTCTGGAAACCGGCCACCGTGCTCCGCCTCGAGCCGCCCGATATGAGCTGGCGCCTCGATCCAGGGACCGACCTGGTTGTGAACCTTCACCTGAAGCCTACCGGCAAACCGGAGTCTGTGCAAGCCGAAATTGGCCTCTATTTCTCGCCTACGCCTCCCACGCGTTTTCCCATGCTGCTGCAACTTGAGCACGATGGCGCCATCCGTGTCCCGCCCGGTGACCGCACCTTCGCAGTGACGGATTCGCTAAAGCTGCCGGTAGACGTGGAGCTGCTCGCCATCTACCCTCACGCCCATTACCTCGGCAGAACAATCCAAGCCTGGGCCACTCTGCCGGACGGCACCCGCCGCCCGCTGATCCGCATTCCCGATTGGGACATCAACTGGCAGGCCGAGTATGAATACAAGCGGCCGATTCCGCTGCCCGAGGGCACGGTGGTTTCGATGCGAGTCTCTTACGACAACTCGGCCGATAATCCGCGTAACCCGAACCGGCCGCCCAAGCTGGTCGAGACCGGCAACCGCAGCCAGGACGAGATGGGGCACGTCTGGTTGCAGGTTCTACCCAAGGCAAATGCAAATACGCATGACGACCCGCGCCTTGTTTTGCAGGAAGCGGTCATGCGCCGCCGCCTCGAGAAATATCCCGCCGATTTCGTCGCCAACTACAACCTCGGAGCTCTCGAGCAGACCCGCGGGAAACTCGATGAGGCGCTCGCCAGCTACCGTGCCGCTTTGCAGGTCGAGCCCGGCAGCGCAACCGCACGCAACAGCCTCGCTGCCGTACTCATGCTCGAGGATCGCCTGCCCGAAGCGATTGAGGAGCTACGCCAAACGCTGGCTTCGGATCCCGATTACGCCAACGCTCGCTACAACCTCGCCCGCGCCCTTGCGGCCAACGGGGACCTGGATGCCGCCGCCCCCGAGTATCAGCGTTTCCTCAAGACCAAGCCCGACGATGCCCAGGCGCAGGCAGCGCTCGGCACCATCTATTTCAAGAAACAGGACGTGCCGGACGCCCTCGCCTGTTTTCGCAAAGCCGCCAGCGGAACGCCCAACGATGCCGATGTGCAGGCCAATCTCGGCACGCTGCTTGCCATTACCGGTGACCTGCCCGGCGCTGCGCAGGCTTTCGAACAGGCGCTGCGGATCAATCCGGAGCATGCGGCGGCGCGCGCCAATCTGGCGCGAGTACGGGCAGAGTTAGGGTTGCGGAATTAGCTGCGGCACTGGCTTCTCCTGCTGCAACGTCTTCCATCTTTCGAGTACGGTCCTGCCCTCATCTTTTTTCCCCGCCACCATCAGCGTCTGTCCCAGTAAATAAGTCGCAGAAGCGTTGCGTGGATCGAGTGCCAGGGCCCGTTTCAAGATTCCTTCCGCGTTCGCGTAGCTGCCCATTTTCCAATAGCATTTCCCGAGTAGGATGTAAGGCCCGCTGAAGTCGGGATTCAACCAGATGGCCCGCTGCAGGTTCGGAATCGCGCTTTCCCAGTGTTCCTGCCGCGACAGCGCATCCCCCAGCCGGTACCACGCCATGCTGAAGTTTGGATTGAGCGCGAGTTCCTGGCGCAGGTAACCGATCCCGATATCCAGCCGCCCTCGATAGATCGCAATTTCGCCGAGGAGGTAATGCAGCTCCGGAAGCTTTGGGTCGAGCGCCAAAGCTTTATTCAATTCCGTTTCAGCTTGCGTCTCGTATCCCTGCTTGAGCATCATCTGTCCGGCTACCAGGTACGCGGCCGGCGACTGCGGCGCAACCCCAAACAGCCGCGCAAAGGCCGCCACCGATTGCGCCTCCTGCGAAGTCTGCAGATAGGCATACCCCAGCATGTAATTTGCCTCATTTACATCGCGCACCCGTTCGAGCCACGGAATCGCCTTCGGAGCCTGAGCAAGCTGAAAGTAACTCTGTCCGATGATCAGCGACGCTTCCTTGTAATCGCTCGAACCCGGGCTCTCGCCTTTGATCGCCTCCTGCAATGCGGTGATTGCTTCGGCGTATTTCTGCTGCTTGTATAATTCGACCCCGCGTTGATGGACCTCGTTTGCCGCGCCTGCTCCCGTCCCCAGCGCCGCCAATAAGAAGAGACCTCTCAACACATGAAAAGTATAATGTCGGTTGCAATCGCCGCTCCGCATCGCTCTTGCGCTCTGTTTTGTTCTGACGGGGCGGCATTCCGCAGTGGCGGGCGAGACGCACCCCTGCCTGCCGTGCCATTCTCGCGAAGTCAGCCGGTTTGGGAGCTCCGCCATGGGCCAGTCGCTATCCGTTCCCCATAACGAACCCGACGGTGCGTTTACTCATCAGCCCTCTGGCAGCCAAGTCACCGTGCTCCATGAGAGCGGCGTTCTGCACCACCGCCTCCAGGAACAGGGTCTGACCGCCGATTACCCAATCGCCTACTCGATCGGCTACGGCAATGTCGGGCGTAGCTTTCTGATCGAACTCGGTGGACACCTCTTTCAATCTCCTGCCTCCTTTTATAGCCAACGCTCTGAGTGGGGCGTCTCTCCGGGCTACGAACATCAGAAGGTGCTCGACTTCTCTCGTCCTATCACCTCAGATTGCCTCTTCTGTCATGCCGGTTCGGTAAATAAAGCGGGCAGTTCGACAGCTCTCGCGGCACTTTCTTGCGAACGGTGCCACGGCCCTAGCGAAAACCATCTCCGCGACCCGTTTCCCGGCTCCATCGTAAATCCCGCAAAATTACCGGTCCGCAAGCGCGACAGCGTCTGTGAGCAGTGCCACTTGGAAGGCGCTACCGTGATCCTGAATCCCGGCAAGTATTGGTGGGACTTCCAAGCGGGAGAAATCCTCGAGCAGACCGAAACTCATTACGTCTACCGGGACGCGCCTTTCGCAGCAGTCAGTCACGCTGAGCAACTGGCATTGAGCGCCTGTCTGCGAGGTAGCGGTGGAAAGCTATGGTGCGGCACCTGCCATGATCCGCACGGCGAACCGGCCGACCGGAAAGTCCAAATCCGAGGTATCTGCCAGTCGTGCCACTCCACGTCGCAATTGGCTTCATTTCATCGGCCCGAACAGATCGATTGTGTTGCCTGCCATATGCCCCGGAGGCAAGCGCTGGATATTTCCCACGCTGCGGTTACTGACCACCGTATCCGCCGTTGGCCCGCTGCGCCGGTACCAGTACCGGCCGGCGAACCGCCGGTGGTGGCCTGGCAGCCCGCCGAGCCGCCGTTTGCCGCCCGGAATCTCGGTCTCGCTCTCTTTCATACGGCCAAATTGAAGATGTCCGGCGGGGAATTCGCACAGGCATTCAGCGTCCTATCCAAGCTGCCGTCGAGCGAGAATGATGCCGAAGTTTCCGCCGCGAAAGGCTACATGCTGCTTGGCAGCGGGCAACCTGTTCCCGCCGCCAAGCTCTTCGCAAGGGCGGCCGGTCAAGTACCGGCAAATGCAGAGTTTTGGCTTGATTTAGGCGTGGCGCAAAGCGCGGCGGGCGATACCAAATCCGCTCTCTCCTCGCTTCGCGCAAGCATAGAAGCCGATCCCTACGACTACCGTCCCTATAAAGCCCTTTCGGCCCTGTACGAGCGCCTTCACCAGCCAGCTCAGGCTTCGGCCGTAATAGAGGAGTTCCTGCACCTTGTCCCGCAAAGTATCCTCATGCGTCTCCGCCAGTAGATCTGCGCCAGAACTCTCTCCAACTCCCGGTGGATTTACTCATCCGCAAAAAAAGCTGGTAAGAATCCACCCATTTGGATTACACTAGCGGCTGGTGGTGTAAGTTGCTGTTACCACGGCATGGGTCTGCCGCGGCCAACAGCCCTAAAGTTTTGGGCTTCCAAGGAGAAGATATGGTTAGTCTGAGCAAGGGGCTTCTTCAGAGTCTCTGTATCGCGACTGCTTTATTCGTTGCAGTAGGCAGTAGCGCGCACGGTCAGCAAGTCTTCGGCAGTATTGCCGGCACAGTAACCGATCCAAGCGGTTCCGCCGTCGCTAACGCCAAAGTTACGATCACGGACACTACCAAGGGCACTTCGTCCGACGTAATGACGAACGATGCTGGCCAGTACACGAAAGGCCAGCTAATCCCAGATGCGTACAAAGTAACGATCGAGGCCGCTGGCTTTCAGAAAGTTGAGTCCAGCGAGCTCACCGTACAGGTCGATCAGGCTACCCAGTTTAACGCTTCCATGCAGGTCGGTAACGTGAACCAGACTGTCGAAGTTACGGCTGCCGCGCCGCTGCTGCAAACGGACCGTGCGGACGTAGCTCAAACATTTACCTCGGAACAGATCTCGCAGCTGCCGAGCATCGGCCGGAATCTGCAGGCATTCACGCTCTTAAATCCAGGGACGGTTTCCACGGGCTGGCAGCACGCGGCCGACGAAAATCCGCAGGGCAGCGTCCAGATGATCGTGAACGGGCAGCTCTTTGACAGCACGGGATATTACCTGGATGGCACGATCAATCAGGATCCGATCCTCGGGATCATTGTGATCAATCCGACCTTCGATTCGGTCAACGAGGTCAAGCAGGCGAACCAGGATTACGATGCCGAGTATGGCTACACATCGGCCGGCGTCAACACTTATTCGACCAAGTCGGGCACCAACGCCTTCCACGGTGACGCCTTCGAGTATCTCTTCGTAAATACTCCTGGATTCCAGGATTTCGGCCGTAACCCCTTCAGCCAGAACACCCCTATACCAGGCCGCCCCGGAGCTTTTACGCCCACTACTCGCCAGAACCAGTTCGGTGGCTCGCTCTCAGGCAAGATCATCAAGGACAAGCTGTTTTACTTCGCCGATACCCAGTTGAACCGCCAGACAATTGGTGGTTCGCTGCTGACAACGGTCCCCTCGTTGCTAAACCGTACCGGCGATTTTAGCGACTATTTGGCCGTGAATCCGATCAACCTTATCTACGATCCGAATACGGGGAATGCCAATGGTACCGGACGCACCCCGTTTTCCTACAACGGCAAAGCGAACGTGATTCCGCCCAGTCGTCTTAGCCCGCAAGCGTTGGCCCTGCTGCAGTACTTCCCGTTACCGAATACTGTCGGTACCACCATCAATGGTATTGCCGCTCCTTTTAACAATTATGAAGGCAGCGGAGCCTTGACCAACAACGGAAATCTCTGGGATACCCGCTGGGACTACTATCTGAACGAGAAGAACACCTTCTTTGGCCGATACAGCTATGCGACCTTTCAGCTGCAAGCGCCTGGTGTTTTTGGGGAAGAAGGCGGTGGCCAAGCCTTTAACAATACCAATTACGCCGGCAGCTCATCGACTTTCAACGAAAGTATTGCGGCCGGTTGGACCCACACCGCCAACGCAACACTCATCAACGAGTTTCGGTTCGGCTACATGAGATATCACGTGACCGACGTCCCGAACGGCTACGGCACTACACCTGCCACTGCTGCCGGTATACCGGGACTGAATCTCGATCAAACCACGTCTGCCCTTCCGTACTTCGAGATTGACTTTCCGAACAGCACTACTGCTCAGACCAGCCTCGGATATGCTTTAGGCAACAACACGCACTGCAACTGTCCCCTCGATCAGTTGGAGCGACAGTATCAGTTCGTGGATAACATCAGCAAAATCCATGGTAACCACAATTTCAAATTCGGAGCAGACGTCCGTTATGCTTTGAACTTGCGTATACCAAGCGACAACCATCGTGCCGGGCAGCTCTTCTTTTTCCCCAATGTCACTGGTGATGTTCCAACCGCGGGCGCTAATCCCACCGGGGGTGTCGGTATGGCAACGTTCATGTTAGGCGATGTCTCCCAGTTCAATCGGTATGTTAGCTCAAGTCTGAATGCTCAGGAGCGCCAGAAGCGCCTATTCTGGTACGGCCAGGACGAGTGGCATGTCAGTCCCAAGCTAACCGTTACCCTGGGCCTGCGCTGGGAGTGGGTCTTCCCGGAAACAGTCAACGTTGCTGGCAATGGTGCCGAGTTAAACGTCAACACAGGTCAGATGGATGTTTACGGCGTGGGCCTGACTTCTATTCACGGCTACCAAAATATGAACTGGAGAGAATTCGCGCCACGCGCCAGTGTTGCCTATCAGATCAAGCCCAAAACTGTCGTTCGCGCCGGCTACGGCTGGAGCTACAGTCTGGGAACGTTCGGCAATAACTTCGGACACAATGTGACACAGAACCCCCCGGTCCTTCTCAACCAGACTCTCAACCAAAATTCTCCGGGTGGTTGCCCGACGAACTTCTGCGATGTCTTCACGCTCGCCCAGGGACCTTCCGCGCCCAACCTAGCCCCCTACCAGCCAGGCCCTAACGGAACGTTCCCTTGGCCTGGAAATACCGTAAGCGCTTTTACTCGTCCCGGAACCTTGACCATGCCGGTTCTATATGCGTACAACTTTACCGTCCAGCAGCAGATCACCCCCAAGATCGTGGTTTCCGGCGGTTATGTGGGCAACTCCGGCCGGCACACCCTTATCGGCACCGATCAGAACTTCAACATCAACCAGCAGTACTTCCTGCCGGGATCTTCTTCGAGCAACACAGCCACTTATCCGTACGCCGGGCTTCTTGGCCCTCGCTACAACTATGGTTGGACCACCGGTGTGAATGATTTCTGCAATTGCGGGGTTACTCAATATAACTCGTTCCAAACTCTGTTCAAGGTGAATGCTTGGGCTGGCTGGACTTTGCAGGGCAATTACACGTATCAATCTGTCAAGGGCGATGGCTGGGGCGGAAACGAGGCTTACACATTCCTCTATGACCGTCCGCTCGGCTACGGCAACAACCAATATATGCCTCATAACCAGTGGGTGCTCGCCCAAAACTACAACATTCCCTTTGGGCGTGGACGTAAATTCGGCGCGAATGTAAATAAATGGGTCGATGCGGCTCTCGGCGGATGGAACATCAGCGGCATTACGACTTTCTATTCAGGTCTGCCCTTCATGCCCACAATTGAGAACTATGGGACCGGTATCCAACCCTACACCGGTCCGAACAACCGGCCCAACGTAGGTTCCGGCAGTCCATATGCAGCCAACCAGAACCGCGCCCAATGGATCTTGCCACTCTCGAGTGGGGCCTACACGCTGCCCGCATCCAATACGTTCGGCAATTACCCGATCAATACGTTGATCGGGCCACACTTTATCAACCAGGACGCCTCGTTATCGAAGCAGTTCTCAATTACAGAGCGCCTTAAGTTCATGCTACGAGTGGATAGCACCAACTTTTTCAACCACGCGAACCTAGGCCAGCCGAATGCCGACATTCAGTCCGGAAACGTGGGTCAGATCACCCAACTGGCTAACCAAGGCAATTATCAGATGCGCCGCCTTCAATTTTCGGGAAGCATCAACTTCTAACGAAAACAGGCAGCCAAAAACAAAAGCGGCCGGAAGAGCTTCATGCTCTTCCGGCCGCTTTCCTTTCGCCCTAGTTCACAGATTCGGAATAGAATCAACAAATCGCCACTTTGCCCCCTGGTAATATGGCATAATGGCTTTAGATTCCATGTCCACTACTCTTGACCTACTTAACTTGATCGACCACTTCAATATTTCCTCCCCATCCGAGTTCGACTTAGCGGGAATTGTCGAACAGGGTCTCCCGCTTGCGAGCGTCGACCGCCTCAAAGAAAAAGGGCTGACCTTCTCCGAAGTCGCCGACATCGTCATCTCTCCGCGCACCCTTAAACACCGCAAGGCTCGCGGCGAGCGGCTCTCGAACGAAGAGACAGACCGTGTTGTTCGCGTTGCCCGGATGGCCTCCCTCGCCGATCAGGTCTTTCGTAATCACGATAAAGCACTCGCTTGGCTGCGCTCCCCGGATGACCGCCTCAACGGGCGCACCCCTCTGAGTCTGCTTCATACGGAATCCGGTGGCCGGGCGGTCGAAAAGATGCTCTGGCAGATCGACGAAGGCGTCTATGCGTGAGGTTTCTGTGGCGCATCAGTAATCGCTGTGATCTGGAAGGAGTAGGGGGCGAACGTGCGGATGGGCGCTGGCATATTGCCGCCCGGGGCAAACGCATCGTCTACCTGTCCGAACACCCCGCCCTCTCGCTGATCGAAGCTCTCGCCAATCTCAAAGGCGATCCGAGACTCTTCCCAGACGCCTACCAGCTCATCAAAACCGCTGTTCCCGATTCCGTTTCCACGGATGCTATCTCGGCTGCCACGCTACCGCACGATTGGCGAACCAATCTCCCTCAAACACAATCGGTGGGCGACGCCTGGCTCGCCGCCAAGACCTCTGCTCTGCTGAGCGTCCCTTCGCTTCCCGCTCCCGAATCCATCAACTTCCTCCTGAATCCTCGGCACCCCGACGCGCGCCATCTCGCCGTCGAATGGTGCAAATCAATCACCTACGATGAGCGCCTCTTTCACCTGCACGAGTCCGCTTAGCCACGCGGCCGCAAACTCTTCTCTAACTCTTGCCAGATCCGCGAGGCCGGAATGGTCGTCAAGGCTTCAGTAAGCTCCAGCGCCGAGCCAGTCCAGCGAAAAATCTGCTTGCTTTCCGGATTGACCACATAGATATACTCGAACCCCCATTCACTGTACGCTTGGCATTTCTCGAGAACGTAGGGCATCCTGTCGTCAGGCGAAAGAACCTCGACAACCACGTCAACGGCCTTAGTCGGATAGGGCTGCTCCACGTCGCGGCTCGTCGCAATTATGTCAGGCTTTGGATGCGCGTCGGGAATGATCCGCAGTTCCACCTCCGCGCCCGCAGCGTAACCGGCTTCGTGGAGCAAGCGACCGAGGATCGCCTGCAGCAGTCCATGGATCCAAGTCGGCATTCCCTTCGGTACAGCCTCCCCATGCCAGTATTCGTAGGACCGGTCACCGTGCTCATACTTCGACTGGAACTCTGCGAACGTAAGCTTTTCTGCAACAGCGGCCATACAGTCAGTGTCCTCTATCATCGTTGAGCTGAGCTAGGCGCGTCCTTTTCCCTCCACCACCCGCACGACCTGGTTTACCTTCACTCCTGGAACCTTGTCCACCTGGCCGCTAGGCCAGTGAATCTCGAGATCCGCCTTCGTTGCCTGCTTCAGTCCGAAGTGCACTGCTAGATCGCTCTGTGAGAAATAGCTTCCGCCGCTCCTCACTTCATCCATCTGCCGGTGCTCGCCTTCCGGCTGGCAGTAAATCCGTGCGTTGATCCCTGACCGGTTCGACTTCACGCCTACGAGCTTCACCTTGAGCCAGTTGTGTTTCAGCGTGCTGTCGCAGCGCAGCAGTTGCGGCACATCGTTAACGCAGTTCACGGCAATGTCGAGATTGCCATCGTTATTGAAATCCCCGATTGCGCAACCCCGGCCCGCAACCGGTTCCAGGATCCCCGGCCCCGCTTCGAGCGACACATCTTCGAACTTGCCGTTACCGAGATTGTGATAGAGCACCTTCCGCTCTCTGTAGCCCGATTCGCTCGCCTTCTCCCGTACCTCCGGGTAAACATGCCCGTTGCACGTAAGGATGTCCGGCCAGCCGTCATTGTCGAAATCTAGAAAACAAGCGCCCCAACCAAGAAAGCGCGTGTTGCGTCCGAGTCCCGCCTGAAATGTCACGTCCTCGAAATTTCCGCTGCCCAGATTTCGATAAAGACTCGAGGCATCTCCCGCGAAGTTGGTCTTCACGATGTCCAGCTTGCCGTTCCCATAAATGTCTGCCGCCGAAACGCCCATCCCCGCTTGCGTTTTCCCGTCCGCTCCGAACGCCACGCCCCACTCGAGCGCCACGTCGGTAAACGTGCCGTCGTGATTGTTCTTCAGCAGCGCTGAAGGCGACGAGTCATCGGCCACGTAAATATCCGGCCAGCCGTCGTCGTCGAAGTCCCCAACCAGCACGCCCAAACCGTATGTGCCCTGTTTCTTGAGAATCCCGGCCTTCTCTGAAACGTCGGTAAACGTCCCATCACCGTTGTTGTGCAACAGGATATCTTTGCCACCCTGCAAACCTGGTGGGCCGCACGCCACAATCAGACCCTCATACAAACACGGTCCGCTCTCCGGCAGCGGCGCTGTCTTAGGATCGAAATCAATATAGTTCGCAATATAAAGATCCAGGTGCCCGTCGCGATCGTAATCGAGGAACGCACATCCGGTGTTCCAGCGTTTCAGCCCACTGGTCGTCCGCGTCGTCACGCCCGCCTGTGCGGCCACATCCGTGAAAGTGCCATCGCCGTTATTCCGCCACAGCGCGCAATCGCCCCAGTACGACACAAACAGGTCTTCATGCCCGTCGTTGTTGTAGTCGCCTGCGCAGACGCCCTGCCCCCAACCCGTGCGCCCCACGCCCGCCTTCACGGTCACATCTGTGAAAGTGCCATCCCGATTGTTTTTGTAAAGCCGGCTGACCGGTTCGGAGCCCTTCGAATAGGTAGTCTCGAAGCGCGTTCCGTTTACGAAGAAAATGTCCAGCCAACCGTCGTTGTCGTAATCGATGAACGCCAGGCCGCAGCCCGTAGTCTCGAGTAGATACTTGTTCTTGCTTTCCGCGCCGAAAATTGTCTTCGCACTTAGCCCGGCTTCGCGCGCCACGTTTACAAACTGCACGCCCAAAGCAGTCCCGGCCAAAAGCTGATCGAGCGAGAAAACCGGCAAGCTGGCACACAGCGATTTCACAAATATTCTGCGGGATAGCATGCTACGGCTAATGGGGATCCGTGTTCGCCTGCGACTCGTGCCCGCGCGGCTCCATGGTGATCGGCTTCATCATGCTGCCGCCGCGCATTCCCTGCTCGAGCGTATTCGCCAGCTCCGATTCGTTCTCTCTCTTGATGCGCGTCCCGGTTGCAAACGCTTCTTCACTACCTTGTTTGTCGCCCTTCATGCGCAGAATCTGGCCGATCGTGTTGTACGGCCCCGGCGTGCTCGCATCCAACCTCACAGATTCTCTCAGCTCCGCCAGCGCCCCGTCGAGATCGCCACTTTCCTTCAGCGCAATGCCCAGCATGTAGTGCGCTTCTGCATAATCGGGCGAGACTTTGATCGCCGTCCGCATCTCATCCGTCAACCCGGCGAAATCGCCCAGTTGCCAGTCCGCAATTCCCAAAGAGTAGTGAGCTTGCGCCAGCGAAGGATCGAGCCGGATGGCCTCGCGGAACTCTTTCTGAGCCGCCTCGAGCTGGTCCTTGCTCTTGAGTGCAATACCTAAATCGTAGTGCCCCGCCGCTGAGTCCCCATCGATCGCGAGAATGTCGCGATATGTTTTCTCGGCCTGGTCGAAATCGCCTTTCTTCAGGTCGGCATACCCGATGTTCATCAGCGCGTTCGTGTCTTTCGGATTATGCTCGAGCACCTTCCGCGACTCTTCGATCCCACGGTCCGCCTGGCGCGTATCGATCAGCAGAAATGCATAGGTATTACGCAGCTCGTCGTTCGCCGGCTGCAGAGCCAGCGCGTTTGCAAATGCATTGGCCGCGCCAGCCAAGTCTCCCGAGCGCTGATAGGCCATTCCCAGGCGGCGCTGGTAATCGAAATTCTTTGGATCTAATTTCGCCGCTGTCTGCAGTTCGCTTAGCGCCCGCTCCCGCTGCTCCCCGTTCCAGAGCGCAACGCCCAGGTGGTAGTGTGCAGGCGCATAATCCGGGTTGAGCTTGATCGAACTCTCGAAGTGCGAAATGGCACCCGGAGTCTGTTGCAGAACCGCATAGAGGAACCCGATCCGGTCTTCCGACTCTGCTGTCGCAGGCGAAGCAGCCGACGCACTGCCCAAAGTCGCAAGCGCCTCATCTTTATTACCGGCGCGAATTTCCTGCTCAGCCCGATCTGCTAAATCAGCCTGGCTATCAGCACGAAGCTGGGCGCCAATCAGGCACGCAAACGCGCAGAGATAGACGGCCTTCGACACTCGCCATTATCGCAACAAATCTTCGCGAACCAGGAGATTGGTACAACCAAATTGCAGACACCCAAATTGCAAACCTTCTTGCTGCACGACCGAAACTCCCGTAGACTGAGTACTCCAGTTGAAGATCGCGTCTACCGTAACTTTGGTCCTGTGCTTCATCCTCTGCGGTGCGACCCGCGCTGCGACCCTGACATATGTCGACCAGGGAAAGCTCAATGGTTCGCTTGGTTCCATCTCGTTTACAGATACACTCGTTAACATCACGCTGACCGGGTCTACAGGTGATGTAGTGTCAACCTCGCCCGGCATTTACATGTTGGCCGGAACCAGTGTCTTCAGCATCGACGGAATCGGATCAGGAACATTCACCAGTGAGATCGGGGTCCTGGCAGACCAATTGAAGGGAACCACCGGGTTTGCTGACTTCACGGGTAGTGAGATAGTTCTGGGCACAATCAGCCGTCTTTTCCGGACATACGACCTGTCCAGCGCTATACCCCCTACTCTTGGATTGCCCGCCACCTCGGGGTTCACGGACACGACAGCCGGCGTCCTCTTTCTGTCATATCAATTTGGACTGTCGAGCTTTTCAGCTACGCCCAGGGATCTGCCAGTCCCCGAACCCGCTACCGCCTCGTGCACTGCTATCGCATTGACCGCTCTGGGACTGTTTGCATTGGCTACGGCGGCGTCTGGCTCATCGGACGGCGAACTCCGTCGCCGCGATTCCTGTCATCTCCCCCGCGCCGCCGCCTTCGCCGTATCGATCGGAGTCGGTGGCATCGGTGCGCCGTCTTGAACCGGTTCCGCGCTCTTCGTCAACCCGAGCACCTTCCGCACCTCGCCATCGATACGCGCCAACACGTCCGGATTATCTTTTAAAAACTGCCGTGCGTTCTCGCGTCCTTGCCCGATTCGCTCGCCCTTATAGCTGTACCAAGAGCCGCTCTTCTCCACTACGTTATTCGTTACACCCAGATCGAGCAGATCGCCCTCGCGCGAGATACCTTCGCCGTAAATGATGTCGAACTCCGCTTCACGAAACGGCGCCGCCACCTTGTTCTTTACGATCTTAACCTTGGTGCGATTGCCCGTCACCGTCTCGCCGTCTTTGATGGCCGCAATGCGCCGGATATCCGCCCGCACCGAAGAATAAAATTTCAGAGCGCGGCCGCCGGTCGTCGTCTCCGGATTGCCGAACATCACCCCGATCTTCTCTCGAATCTGGTTGATGAAAATCAGGCAGGTATTCGACTTCGACACGATCCCGGTTAGTTTGCGCATGGCCTGCGACATCAGCCGCGCCTGCACGCCCATATGCGAATCGCCCATCTCGCCGTCAAGCTCCGCCTTGGGAACCAGCGCCGCGACCGAATCCAATACCAGCACGTCGATCGAGCCCGAAGTAATCAGCGCGGCCGTAATCTCGAGTGCCTGCTCGGCAAAGTCTGGCTGCGAGACCAGTAGATTGTCTACATCCACTCCGAGCTTCTTCGCGTAAATCGGATCTAGCGCGTGCTCCACGTCGATAAAGGCCGCCATGCCGCCCATCTTTTGCGCTTCGGCGATTACCTGCAGCGCAATGGTCGTCTTGCCCGAAGACTCTGGCCCGAAGATTTCGCAGATGCGTCCCCTCGGAAACCCTCCGACTCCGAGCGCGTAATCGACTGAAATCGACCCGCTCGAAATCACCGAAACCGGAACAATCGCTTCCTTCGCGCCAAGGCGCAAAATCGACCCTTTTCCGAATTGCTTTTCGATCTGGCCCAGCGTCAGGGTCAGCGTGCGTGTACGTTCTTTTTCGTCCATGGAATTCCTTTCGAGCGGGCGGGGAAGGGCACTTTCAGTATAGCCTGAAACAAAAGCCGTAGGATTTGTTTCATATGGACACGGGTGCTTTCGAGACTGAGCGGCCGGCGCCTGTAAATGGCATCAGCGATTCGCGCTACTGCTGTGCTTGCCAGCGCGGCTTTGGAACAACGCGCTCGAAGGCACCTCGGATAGCTCGATTCCTGGACCTTCCCATCGCACTGCAAATGCGTCTTCGCCAACGGTGGCTGTCACGAAACGCGAATAGCGTACTTTCCCTTCTTGAGACCTATGCTGCCCTTGGTTTCCTGGACCATGTTGCCGATCGATCCGCACACCTGGGCGTAGCGCTCGATGCCACCACCTCGGATCCAATCTCCAACCTTGCAGCGTCTCTCGATACCAGCGTGAACGTATATCCCCCATTCGCCGGGATTTCAAGGTAGCCGTCGTACACCAGAGCGTAGTTATTCGGCCGCTTGCGAACCGGCGCGAAGGTGAAGGAAGCACGAGGCGCATCTTCGGATGGCGAATAGCTCGGTGGTCCATCACGATGACGAGCCAATTAGGCCGGTGCATCCAGCCCGTGTCGCTATTCGGATCCTGCGGAACGTCATAAACGACCGTTCCCCGCCCCAGGATCTTGACATTCTCCGCGCCCCAAACATTCAGCCTTCCGAAAACGACTGCGCCGCCGGCGAGGTAAATCGTCTCGTTACTTTTGACGTCGACGTCCTCGTGATAAATGCCCGGACCGTAGTAACGAACTCCAGCGTCGCCCTGTCTGGGTGGATTTACCTTTAGGGCGTTCGCGAACAGGAACAACATCTCGGCTCCGGCGAAATGATTGCCTGGCCCGCTGATGGAAACCTTTATTATCGAAATTGACAAACTAGTAGCCTGCCGCCGCATGCGCGACCGGTACGGGTTGGTCATTTACAGTGACGCTGCAATGATCCGATTGAAGATCTTGCGGGAGTGAATAGATCTCCACTTTGGCTTGTGTCCCCGCGGATATCGCTAGAAATGTCCACGTCATGTAACAAAGTGTCCGCAGTAAACTATTGAACTCCGGAAACTAATGGTGATGGTATCCATCCCAGTCGATTAGGAGGATGCTATGCCGTGAGCGGTTTCAGCTATCAAGCAATCGCAATTACAACGCTCGCATTCGCAGCTGCCTTTTGGTTAGCCTCGAAACCCTCCAGTCCGCAGCTGGGCTTGGAGACCATGGTCATTACGTGTTTGCACCACAAGAATATGTCCCTGATCAACAGGAACACAAAAGCAGTACTACAAGCGATTGCGGACCTGCATCAAAAGACGTTCGGAATTCTTAAGTTGGGTCTATGGAGCTCACCCCACCCAACCCGCAAATAAAAAATGGGCGGAGTCTTGCAACACCGCCCGGCAGTTATTCAGGTGGTTGAACTAAGAACTATTTCTTACCCGGCTTGGCGGATGCGGTCTTCAGCGGAGCCACGGCCCCGCTGGCAGCAGCCATGACGGCGGGCATCGGAGACTCGTCTCCCATCATGCTGTACATCGTGCTCAACGAAAGATTTTCCTCTTCAGTCGTGAACAGCAGGCAAGAGCGTTCGGAGTCGAAGTCTGCCTTGATCCAATCGCCAGTGGCGACCTGGTTCGTGGCAATCAGGTTCGAGAGCGGATGAACCAACAGCCGTTCGATAGCGCGTTTCAGATGGCGCGCCCCGTACTTTAAATCGGTGCCCTCCGAAAGCAGGAACTCTTTGCCAGCGCCTGAGACTGTCAGCACAAAAGATTTTTCGGAAGGCGACGAAAAGACGCGCTGCTGCACCTGTCCCAATTCGAGATCCAAAATGCGCCGCAGTTCCGTTTCGCCGAGCGTCTTAAAGACGACGCACTTATCGATGCGGTTCATGAATTCGGGCGTGAATTTGCGGCGAGCGGCTTCGATTCCGCTGCGCGACAGTTTTTCGTTCAGCTTCTCGTCCGTTTTCAGCGGCTCCTGAATGCCGGAGCAGCTATTGAAGCCTAATTTCGGCGAGATCAAATTGCTCATCTCGGCCGCACCGAGATTGCTGGTCATGAAGATCATGGCCTTCGAGAAATCCACTTTGCGGTTATCGCCCAGCGTGAGAGTAGCCTTGTCGAGAATGCCTAACAGCAGGTTCCAGAGCGCGTCACTGGCCTTTTCGATCTCGTCGAAAAGAATGAAACTCAGCTTCACGGTTTCACTATGGTGCTGGTTGATTACTTCCTGGCTCAGCAAGGGGTGAGTCTCGCGATGGCCTAGGTATCCGGGAGGTGAACCGATGAGCTTGGCGATTTCATGGCTGTGCTGAAACTCGGCGCAGTCAATCTTAATCACAGCGCGCGGATTGTTTACCAGAGCTTCGGCCGTGGCCTCGACAGTTCTTGTTTTACCTGAGCCGGTTGGCCCCAGAAACAGAAAATTGCCAACCGGGCGTCCCGGCGCGGAGAGCCCCGTGATGTGCATCTGGTAGATGTTCACGATCTGCTCAATCGCTTCGTCCTGGCCGACAACCAGTTTCAGGAGCGTTCGCTCCAGCGACTCTGCGTTCTTACCCGTTCTGGTTGGATCCAGTACCTTCCGGAGGTGGCTCATATACGTTTCCCTTTCCCACTCAATTGTCCCGGGCACGAAGCTCCCCTGAGAGCTTTGTCCAGGCTGACTAACCTGTTGGACTGCAACCAACATTGAGCAAGCCGGGTGCCAAATTACCACCTCGGTGCTTCCTGTGTAAAACATCGGCAGAAGGGGCCGTTTTATGGAGAGGCTAACAAGCCTTTTTCCTCCTCTAAGTCTCTAGGGCTTTTCCGATTAGTCCTTTTGAGGGCGGGAAGGTCTCACCTCAATTCGCGAAATTAACGTCCTCTCCGGCATCCTCAAAACATCCAGTACGAGTTCGGCGATGTCATCGGGCGAGATCTTCCAATCGGATTTGCCAAGCTCCTCGCCGCCAAAGTGAGTGGAGACGCTGCCCGGCATGATGTAGCTCACGCGCACGTTATCGTTGCGGTGATCGAGCATCATGGCTTCGCTAAAGCCGTTCAGGCCGAATTTAGAAGCATTGTACGCAGCCCCGCCGGCAAATGGATTGCGCCCGGCTAAGCTGCTGATATTAATGATGGAACCGCCCCGGCGCTCTTCGAAACGGCAGAGCGCCTCCCGGCTGCAATAGAAGGCGCCCGACAGGTTGGTGCCGATCAGCCGGTCCCACTCCTCGACGGTCAATTCAGCGGTCGCCCGGAAAAGGCCGATGCCCGCGTTGTTAATCAAAACATCCAGTCCGCCCAGCTCTTTGTCCACAAAGGCGAACAACTGCGCTACTTGTGCGCTGTCGCTGACATCGGCGGCATACCCCAGCACCTTGCGGCCTCGCGCATCCCGCTGCAGGTTTTCCACAGCTTTTTTCAATGACTCGGGGTTGCGGGCGCAAATTGCTACGTCCGCACCCTCGCTCGAGAGCGCGCCCGCGATGGCCAGTCCAATACCTTGGGAAGCGCCCGTTACCACGGCTCGTTTGTCTTTTAACAGGTTGCTCATGAAGATTCGTTTAGCTCCTATACCTCCATTGAATACTGACTGGTTGGTTGAAACCACCGGAGGCATCGCGAGTGATCGAGTTTGGCTGGCGGACGAAACCTGTAGCAGAAGGTTAAACAAAAAAAAGGGCTGTACGATTTCGCACAGCCCAATGACCGGTTAAAAACCAGGATTTACTCTACAGAAGCCAAGCTCCACTTCTGGTTATCGCCGCCCCAGCAGGTCCACTGCTGAACCGGAGCGCCGTCTTTCTTAGAAATACCGCTGACGTCCATGCAGGAAGTCGGGCTGCTGCTCGGACTGATCGAGAAGTAGCCATCAGAAGTAGCCGCAACCTTCCAGATCTGGTAAGGCTGCCCGCCAAACGGCCATTGCTCCACTATCGATCCATTGGTCGACGACATACCCCCGGTAACCTGTAGCGCCAGCCCGCTGCTTTTGACCTGTATCTTATATCCGCCGGTAACGGGCGTAAATTGAAACTCCTGGTTAGTTGCGCCCCAGCAGGTCCATTGCCCTGCCGGATCCGTTTGCCAGGTGGCCGCGGGACCGCCCGTCATATCGAGACACTTGCCGCTGTTCTTCGAGATCACGTTAACCCAGCCGGTGGGTACCGTGAGTGCGCCGGATTGCTTAGCCTGTCCGGAATTAGGGTCCATCATCAAACCTGATTCGTCGACGGCTTCGAAGTTGCCGCCGGTGACTTCCGTCAGGTCGTGCATGACGTCGTCGTTCCAGTGCGGGTCGCCAACCCCGGAGATGTGCCATGAGGTGCCGTTATCCGCCAGAATCATGCCGTAAACCTTCAGCGCCCGCAGAATCACCTGAACGGGTTCGGGAAACGAACTGATGTCGAAGCTCGCCTTCAGCCGAAAGCGCTGTCCCATCGGCGGGTACTGCATCCCTGTAAGGTACGAGGCATCGTGCCGGGCAGGCCAGATATGGGCATTTCGCGTGTGATCGGCTGTTACCCGGATTGCGTGGTCAATGTGACCGGCCCATACTTCGTCATAGCGCACTAGCCCCGGCAGAACGGGTAAGCCGGCAGCATCTGAGGAATTCGAGGGATTCGGCCGAAGTGCATTGGAGTTTAGCGACCAGATAGCGCCCGAGCCAGCCGCCCAAGACCCCGGACCGCCCGTCAGATTGAAAATTTCATACAGCTCACAAGTGCCCGTGTCGATCATGAGGGCATGATGGTCCGAAGCTCCTTCAATTTCGACGTTATTGGGTATCGGGTACGGGCCAGGGTCGCCGCCGTAGTAGAACGGCACCTTTACTTTAGGCGTGCTGTCCGGAACCAGATTGTATGGCATGCCGCCGCCTGCGCCGAAATCGGGGTGCAATTTGGTATTCGTCGCATTCATCGATGCGACGTAAGCAGCAGAGTTCTTGTCGACAGGTAATGTGTCGATGCGAGTGTTCCAGACGTTGTTCGCCGGAAACATCGAACAGCCACCGAGGCTCGGCGTTTGGGCGTATACTACCGACCCAGCAGCCAGGATCAAGAAAGAAATTGAGAAACGAATGGGAGACTCCTTCAGCACGCTTTCGGCTTAATTCTTAGGCCTTGTGCTTCGATAAATCAGTGCTTACGGGGCTGTCTCTTTTCTCTGAAAAAAATTGGATCAATGTGAAGTGCGGCACGGTTCTACCGGGTTAATCCTGAGAGCTGCACCTATACTGAATGCAGAGCCCCCGCTATGAGCGTTATCTGGCTGCGGACGGCCGCCGCCTTGTATGCGTGCGGACTGTTGTACGCGCTTATCTACCTTTTTTTCGGAAGCACAACCGGCGCAAGCAGTGCCGCGGCGGAAAATGACTCTGGAATTCTGCGGCGCTACGGCCTACGCGGCTTCTTTGCAGGTAGGGATCTGTTTCCGGCGGCGCTCATCGCCTTCGGTACAGGCGTCATTCTTCAGCTAGTCGCGATTGTGGAGTTGTGGTCTGAAACCGGCCACCTGCCGCTCAACAATTTCTACGAGACCTGCTCCTTCTGCTCATTTCTCATCGCGGTCCTTTTTCTAGCGGGGTACAGCTACTATCGAATTTCGAGCTTTGCTATCTCCATTTTCCCGCTGGTGTTTTTCATGACACTGATCGGCGTTACGGAGTTTCCGGGAGCGCCCTGGAGCCCCCGGGTGCGGAGTCTCTGGCTGGTGATTCACATATCCACCGTGCTGATCGGCTATGCCGCACTCATCTTTTCCGCTATCGCATCCATCTATTACCTGCTGCAGGAGCGTCAGCTAAAAAGAAAAGATGTGACGCCGTCCGCCAACCGCCTCCCGCCGCTCGCTACGCTTGATCGCATCATCACGCAATCGATGAACACCGGATTCGTCTTCATCACTGTGGCGACGGTTACCGGCGTTGTCTGGGCCTTCCAGATCGAGCGCGGCGCCGATTGGATCGGGAATCCGAAGATCGCGTTTTTTCTGTTTACCTGGGCGTTTTATTTGGCGATGATTTTCTTGCGGATTTCGGCCGGCTGGCGCGGCCGCCGCATGGCCTGGCTGGCAGTAGGGGTGCTGGGCTGCTCCCTGATTACCTGGGCCACGCACATGACGCTACGGAGCCTGTGGCTGCGATGAGGCTGGCTCTTGCTGGAATCAATCATCGAACCGCTCCGGTTCAACTGCGGGAGAAGTTCGCGTTTCGCTTCGATGAAATACCCGGCGCGCTGCTTCTATTGCAAACCCGCGGCGCCAAGGAGGCGCTAATCCTCTCTACCTGCAACCGCGTGGAGGTGGCGGCGGTTCTCGAAGGTGGCCTCACGCCTGGAGCTTTGCTGGACACGATTGTCGCCGGCCGGGGAGAAATCGCGCAGGAATCTCTGCGTGCGCACCTTTATATATATGAAGCGCAGGATGCCGTGCGGCACTTGTTCCGTGTGGCTGCCAGCCTCGATTCAATGATCGTAGGCGAGCCGCAGATTCTTGGGCAGCTGAAGCAAGCCTATCTGCAAGCGCGGGATCTCGGCACCATCGGAACTTTTCTGGATACGGTGTTGACGCGCGCCTTTAGCGTCGCCAAACGCATCCGTACCGAGACCGAGATCGGCCGCAGCGCAGTGTCGGTAAGTTATGCGGCCGTGGAGTTGGCGCGCGAGATCTTCGGATCGCTCGCCAAGAAGCGAGTGCTGATCATCGGGGCGGGTAAGATGTCGGAAAGCGCGGCCCGGCATTTACTGCGCGCCGGAGCCGACGAGATATTCATCACCAACCGCACCCCCGAAAGGGCGCGCGAGCTAAGCCAGCTCTTTCGGGGCCAGGTGCTTCCGTACGAAGCCTTCCCGCATCAGCTGAGCGAAATGGATATCGTGATTACTTCCTCTGCGGCCCCAGGCTATGTGTTGTATCCGGATTTGATCCGGTGGGCCATTGAGACACGCAAAAACCAACCCATGTTTTTGATCGACATCGCGGTGCCGCGCAATATCGATCCAGCGGTCAACAGCGTCGAGCATGCGTTCCTTTACGACATTGACGATCTGCAACGCCTGACCGATCGCAATACGCGGACGCGGCTGGACGTCGCGCAACAGGCTGAGCGCATTATTGCGGAGGAGGTTGCGAGGTTCGAGAGCAAACTGCGAGAGCGGCACCTGGCTCCCACGATTGTGAGCCTGCAGGAGCAGTTGGAGGCGATCCGGCGCGATGTGTTGGGACGCTACCGGCTCAAGCTGGGAACCTTATCGGGTGAGCAGGAAGAAGCGCTGGAAGCCCTGACCCGCGCCATCGTGAGCAAGATCGCCCACGGGCCAATCTCCGAGATGCGGCGCGAAGCGGGAGCGCAAATCGCTGAGCAGCAGACGCAGGAGGCTGAGCTGGTGTCCGCCGTTCGCAGAATGTTCCGGCTGCGCTAAGCCATGAAGTCGGCACAAGCGGCAACGCTGACGATCGGCTCGCGCGGTTCGCACTTGGCGCTCTGGCAGGCGCGCCACATTTCAGGCTTGCTCGAGCAGGCGGGCGTGCAGACTCGCATAGAGATCATTAGGACTACCGGCGATCATCTGCAAACCGCATCGCTCACCCAGGCAGGCGGCAAAGGGCTGTTTACTAAAGAAATCGAAGATGCGCTGCTGGCGGGTACGATCGACCTCGCGGTACACAGCCTGAAGGATCTGCCCACGGAAACGCCGGCCGGGCTGGTAATCGCGTCGATACCGGAGCGGGAAGATCCGCGCGATGCGCTAGTGGGAATGCGCTTGAGCGATTTGCCGCCAGGTGCGCGTGTGGGCACAAGCTCGGGCAGGCGAGCCGCCCAACTACGCCTGCTGAGACCCGACATCGTGACAGAGCCGGTTCGCGGCAACGTCGATACGCGATTGCGCAAGCTGAAGGAAGGGCGGTACGAGGCGCTCATGCTGGCGACCGCAGGGCTGCGGCGTTTAGGATTCGATGGCGAGATCGCGGAGATCCTTTCGCCGGAGGTGATGTGTCCGGCAGCCGGCCAAGGAGCGCTGGCGATTGAGACACGCGCCGGTGATGAAGCCTACGAAATTTGCCGCGCTCTCGATCACCTGCCAAGTTCCCTGGCGGTCAACTGTGAGCGCACGGCCTTGTCGGTTTTGGGAGGCGGTTGCCAGTTGCCGGTCGGTGCCTTTGCCGAAGTCGTCGGCACTTCTCTGCGGCTGACCGCAGTAGTGGTCGCGCCGGATGGGTCGCGGCACTTGCGGACTCAAGGCGAGGCGCCGGCTCGAGATGGCGCGCAGCTCGGCAGCCGTGTAGCGGAAGAGCTTCTGGCCCGCGGCGCAGGGTTCATTCTGGCGAGCGTCGAGTAACATGTGCCATCTCGCCGGCCTGCGCATCGTAGTGACGCGCGCCACGCATCAAGCCGAGGAGCTGGCTAACCCCTTGCGCGACTTAGGCGCGGAGGTGATTCTCGCGCCAGTCATTGGCATCGCTGCTCCCGCCGACCCGGCTCCCCTGCGCGAGGCCGCCGCGCAATGCGATGAATACGACTGGCTCATTTTCACCAGTGCGAATGCCGTAACGGCATTTGCCGCCGAACTGCCGCAGCCGCATATGTCTTGTCGCGCGCGAGTCGCTGCCATCGGCTCAGCAACCCGCGAAGCCGCCGAGAAAAATGGATTCACGGTGGCCGTTGTACCTGCCGAGTATGTGGCCGAGTCGCTGGCCGAGTCGCTCGGGAGTGAAGATCTAACTGGCCAGCGTATTCTCATCCCGAGCGCGGCCGTAACACGCGATATCGTGCCGCAAGCCCTGCGTAAACTTGGCGCGCGCGTGGAGCCTGTTGAGGCATATCGGAACGTGATCCCTTCCGGCGCGGAGGAAAGATTGGCGGAAGTGTTTCGGAACCCATATCCGGATTGGGTGACGTTTGCGAGTTCGTCGGCGGCGGAGAATACATGCAAGCTCGCCGGATTCGAAGCCTTACAGAAGGTAAAGATCGCGGCTATCGGGCCAATTACCTCCGCGACAGTGCGCAAGCTGGGATTGACCGTGGCCGCCGAAGCCCGCCTGCATACCGCGGCCGGATTGGTGGAAGCCATCTGCGCCGGGTAAGCACCGAGAACGCCGCCGCACTCTATTGCACGGAGCCGTCGCAGAAAATTTTAACTACGGTCGAGCTGGTGCATGGCGAAGCCTATATGGAGGCCCACCATGTCAGGCCAGCGCCAGGTTTAAATTCTCGATGGCTTCGTCGACTTCTGCCGTGTTCTTATAGCCCACGGTAACGCTATTCACGCCCGCATTCCTGAAGGCGTATCTCATCGAGGCCTTGCGGTCTTCGCGATTGGTGAACTTGCCTTCGCCAACCAGCTTCATGCTGATCACGCCCATGCCTTCGTTGCGGGCCTGCTTTACATGCGAGACGACCTCGCTTACATTTCCCAGCCCGGAGGTGGCGTAGTCCTCGGCATCCATGGCGACGCCTTTTTGATTCATGCGAATCATGGCCACCTGGAGCCACTTGGTATCGGGCACCTGGCGCAGGGCCGGGAGGCCGTGAACGGAAGCTCCGCGTCCCAGCACAATCTTTTTGGCTTGCGCTTCCTGAATGCCGTCCTGCCAGCGGAGGCTGTCGGTGGGCCACGACGCAACGTGCTGCCAATGCAGCAGCATGATATCGAAGTACTCGGTATTGGCGAGCTTGCGCAACTCGTCGATCTTCTCCTGCGGATCGACGCCTGGACGCGTCGTCACCTTCGACATCAGGCGATAACTGTCTCGCGGAATGCCCTGCAGTGCTATGCCGAGCATTTTGTGCATCTCGTGGTAGGACTCGGCGGTCTCAAAGAAACGAATGCCCCGATCGTAGGCGTAGCGCACGAGCCGGGTGAACTGGTCTTGCCCCAAGTCCCGCTGAACTTGTCCGCTGAGGGTGCCGGTTCCAAAGGCAAGCCGGGTCACTTTGACATCGGAGTCGCCGAGGGCAACCCAATCGGTTGCGGTCGCGCCTTTGCCGATCAGCGGAACGCTTCCGGTGGCTGCCAGGGTCCCCGCGGCAAGCCCGGTCTTCAGGAAATCTCGTCTGGAACAGTGGGGCATTGGTCTACCTCCAATTGGCAGATATTACCACGCTATCACTGGGCAAGGAATCAAACCAATGCCCTTCCGAAATAGCTGTTGCAGTGCTAGGATCGCAGCACGTCCAAACTGTTGTTGTTGATAGGCCTGCTTTCTAGCAGCGCACTTGCGACCACGCAAATAGTGATGCTTGGGACGGGCACGCCCAACGCTGATCCGGAACGCTCTGGTCCCGCCGTGGCGATAATCTATCTGGGCCGGGCCTATCTCTTCGATAGCGGCCCGGGTGTTGTCCGCCGGGCCGCCGCCGCCGCTGCTCGCCTCGACATTCCCGCCCTGCAGGCACCTAATCTGAATCGGGTGTTTCTCACCCATCTTCATTCCGATCACACTTTGGGATTGCCCGATCTAATCTTCTCGCCTTGGGTGCTGGGTCGCGGCCAGCCTTTAGACATCTACGGCCCCAAAGGAACCAAAGCCATGGCTGATCATCTTGAAGCCGCATGGAAGGAGGATATCGATGTCCGTTTGCATGGGCTAGAGCACGCCAATGCCACTGGATATCAAGTAACGGTCCATGAGGTGGAAGCCGGCGTGATCTTCCGGGAGAATGGGCTCGAGGTGAGTGCCATACCGGTGCATCACGGTTCCTGGGCACAAGCTTTCGGGTATCGAATTAAAACGCCCGACCGGGTAATCGTGATTTCCGGCGATTGTGCGCCGACCCCTGCGCTGGCGACAGCTTGCGACGGGTGCGATGTGTTTCTACACGAGGTCTACTCTCTGGCCGGAGCTGAGAAATCGCCGCCCGAATGGCGCGAATACTTGCACGAGTTCCACACGTCCTCCGCGGAACTCGGGCAGATTGCTGCGAAATCGAAGCCGAAGCTGTTGATCTTGTATCACCAAATAATGGTGGGCGCCACGGATAGCAGCTTGGTCATGGAAGTTCAAAAGGATTACAAGGGACGAGTTGTGTCGGCTCACGATCTTGATGTCTACTGAATTTGCCGATTTCGCGCCGGATTATGTCAGAAGCTGATCTTTAAGATCTTACCTCCATTGCCCACGAACCATCCAGCTTCCGGGTTCGCAAAAGCGACGGCCCAGTAGCCGCTGGCTGAGGGCAGTTGGAACCAGGTGCGGCCTTCGTCGGGCGTCCAGGCTGCAGATCCAGAGTCGAAATTCGGCTCCGTTTCCGCGGTGATTACGACGGCATGGTCGTGCTCGCGGTCGTGGTCGAATTCTTCTTCTTCTCGATCATCGTGATGGCGCTTGCCTCGGACATAGGCGAGGCAGAAAATCGCTCCTTCCACGGGGGGTTTGTTGGTAAGAGTCCACGTCTGGCCCCCGTCATCCGACGTTGCGGTCGCAGCGGCGTCGTTTGAGGCCAAATCGCCGCCGCCGAGAATGCCATGCCAGGCGTCGCGGAAGTCGACCGAGATCCCACCCGCGCTGGGTGAGCTCAGGAGTGGCGTGTCATACGCGTTCCAGGTGTCGCCTCCATCTCTGGTGGCTAAGATTCTCGCAACTGTTGACCCGCCGGTGGCAATCCAGGCATTTCTTTCGCCCTCTGTTGCCGCGCAGGTTCCACTTGCTGCAAACGAAGCTTCCCCCGGCAAGGCCGGCGGCATATTGGCGGCGATGGAGTGCCAAGTCATTCCATTCGTTGTACGAATGTCGGGAAATACTCCGTTCACCGAATCGCTGTGCGTGATGCCGCGTCTCGGAGTCCAGAATGCGAAACAATCGTAGAATGCATTTACAGTCTCGTTCGTGAACTGTATCGTCCAGGTCGCGCCACCGTCGACGGTTTTGTAGATACGAAAATCTGTCGTATTTGAGCCAACGGACATTAGATAGGCCACCTTGTCATTTACGCCGTAGACATCACGGAATTGCAGGCTTTCGGCGCCCGGCACGACGGCAGCTTTCCAGGTCCGGCCGCCGTCAGTCGTGACCACATATGTACCTCCACTTCCGGCCGCCCATACCACGCGGGCGTTCACCGGGCTGACACTAATCAGCAGTTGCGTAGTGCCGCTCTTTTGCGGAATGAGCTTGGGTTGATGGACTTTCCAATTTTCTTCCGCAAAGCCGACACTTGCGAAGGCGGCAATCAGGAAAACGAGCAGCGAAAATTTCAACGTGGGAGTCCTCCTTGGACGGGAATTCGTAGCGCAGAAAGTATAACAGGGTTTCGATTACGCCGGGTCAGCATCGGGCAGCTCTTGAAATCTATAATCGTCTGAGATGAGATGCGCCTTGCCCGGGCTGCTGTTGGCCCTAGGAATGACAGCTCTCGGCCAGCAATACGACTTGGTGATTTCGGGCGGCCGCGTTATCGATCCGGAAACGAATTTCGACGCGGTGCGGAACGTTGCGATTCGCGCCGGCAAAATCGCGGCTGTTTCGGAAGCGCCACTCGAAGGGCATACTGTCGTCAACGCCCGCGGCTTAGTCGTAACCGCAGGCTTTATCGACATGCATCAGCACGGACAGACTCCTGAGAATTACCGGTTCAAAGCACGCGACGGCGTCACCACCGCGCTCGAGATGGAAGTCGGTGTCTCGCCGGTCGATCCCTGGTACGAGCAACGTCGGGGCAAATCGCTGATCAACTTCGGCGCGAGCGCTGGCCACATTCCAGCGCGCATGGCTGTCCTGCACGACAGCGGAACTTTCTTGCCGCGCGATCGCGCCGTCGATACGAAGGCCAGCGATCAGCAATTGAAAGAGATCCTCTCCCTTCTCCGCACAGGACTCGAGGAAGGCGCGCTGGGGGTTGGCATGGGGATCGCTTATGTTCCCGGCGCGAGCCGCGAGGAAATCTTTCGAGTGTTTCAGTTGGCGGCAGATCGCAAGACGGCAATTTATGTCCATCTGCGCAGCGCCGGGCCGGTGGAACCCGGCGGCATCGATGCGCTTCAGGAAGTCATGGCCGACGCCACAGCAACGGGCGGATCTTTGCACGTGGTACACATCACGAGCACCGAACTGCGCCAGACCTCGCTTGCTCTCGAGATGATTCGAGGCGCTCGCAAAGACAATCTGGATTTCACCACCGAAGCGTACCCCTACACGGCCGGCATGACGGATCTCAGCTCCGCCATTTTTTCCGAAGGTTGGCAGCAGCGCAATGGAGGAATCACGTACCACGACCTGCAATGGGCAGCGACGGGCGAACGTCTTACCGCAGATTCATTCGCGCGCTACCGCAAGCAGGGCGGCATGGTTGCGATTCACTGCATTCCGGAAGAGATCGTCAGAATGGCCGTGGCAGCGCCCGACGTGATGATCGCGAGCGATGGCATTCTCGACCAGGGCAAGGGTCATCCACGCGCGGCCGGCACTTACGCGCGTGTCCTGGGCAAGTATGTCCGCGAAGAGCAGGCGCTTTCCTTGATGGATGCGTTGCGCAAGATGAGCCTTATGCCCGCGCAACGCCTGCAGTTACCGAACAAAGGCCGCTTGCGCGTGGGGGCAGACGCCGATATCACCATCTTCGATCCCGACCGGGTGAAGGATCGCGCGACTTTCGAGAATCCTGCGCAGTACTCGGAAGGGATTCCGTATGTGATTGTCAACGGCGCGTTCGTCGTGAGAAATGGCGAACTGCAGCGGGGCGTTTATCCGGGACAAGGTTTGCGCCGCGGGGCAGTAGTGGAGTAGTAGTTGACAGAAGCAATCACTTTAGATGACGATGTCAACTATGTCGAAGCCCCACGAAGCGCCTTTTGGCCTGACCAATGAAACGAAGGTCTTCCGCCGCTTCAACCGAATGTATACAAGGTTCATCGGGACTTTGAGTGAAAAACATCTGAACAGCGAGTACAGTCTGGCGGAGGCCCGCGTTCTGTACGAACTGGCGACCCGCTCTGCGACCCGAGCGACCGAGATCGCGGAAGAGCTTGGCATGGACCCCGGATACTTGAGTCGTTTGCTGGGAAAATTCGAGCGCAATGGTCTGTTACGCAAGAAGACCTCGGAACAAGATGGCCGCTATGCCGAATTAAAGCTCACCATCCGCGGTAAGTCTGCGTTCAAAAAGCTCAATGCTCTCTCCAACGAACAAGCGGGCGCCGCTCTTGAAGGGCTGGCACCCACGGCTCGGTTGGACCTCGTCCGCTACATGCAGGCGATCGAGGGCATACTCATGAAAGTCGACCGGAGCCGCCTGCCATACCTCCTGCGTCCGCATCGAATTGGCGATATGGGCTGGGTCGTCCATAGAGAGGGCGTCGGCTACGCGGAGCAGTACGGATGGGACGAGACGTTTGAAGCCTTCGTCGCCAGAATTGTCTATGAGTTCGTGACCAATTTCGACCCAAGCCGGGACCGTTGCTGGATAGCCGAGGTCGACAGCCAGAATGTCGGGCACATTTTTCTGGTCAAGCATCGGAGCCAACCCCAAACAGCCAAGCTGCGTCTCCTGTTTGTCGAGCCAAGTGCTCGAGGGATGGGCCTTGGAGACGCACTAGTTAACGAGTGCATCGGCTTCGCTCGCACCGCAGGTTATCGGAAAGTCGTCCTCTGGACGCAGAGCATTCTTACCGCAGCACATCGAATCTATGAAAGAGCGGGCTTTCGCCTGGTCAAAGAGGAGCCTCACCATAGCTTCGGCCAGGATCTCATTGGGCAGGAATGGGAATTGGATCTGTTCTAAGCGGCTTATCCCGCGAATGCTAGCTTGTAAGCTGCGAGCACCCATAGTGCGGAGGCTTTCTAAAGCTGTTCCAATGCGCGTCTTGACGATGTAGTTGTCGTCGGGAAGATTTTCAGAATGGCTCACTTGACGTGGAGCGCGTTCATCTGACCCCAGGTTTTATACAGCACTTCGCCGTTCATACCGGTAACTGCCGTAAAGGGCGCGCCGCGTACCGCGACAGAATCGCTTTTGCCAATAACGCAAACGGCGATCCCTTCGGCGACACAGCCCGCGCGTTAAGCCGGCCTGCCCCCGCTCGAAAACCGCTTCTTCTATCTTTACAATTAGCTTTGCCTCTTCTCTACTCCGTTGCTTGCGCACCCGCTATGAGGGCGTAATCTTCGCCGAGAAGACCTGAAACTTTTCCGCATCGCTTTTCTTAAGCGCCAGCCCCAGCCCCGGTCGCGAATTATCAGGTTGCAAGTCGCCATTCACGGGCTCGATGGCTCCATCGAAGATCATGCGCTCGATGCGGGCGTGGTCGTGGAAGTACTCGACGTTGATGGCCGAGACAACCGAGCAACAGAGAGTCGCGTGGATGGATGGCGATGTGTGAGCGGAAAACGGAAAATGGTTTATTTCGCAGGCGTCGCCGATTTTTGTGAAATTGGTTACGCCGCCGCAGCGCGTAACGTCCGACTGCAGCACATCGACGGCTTGCGCCTCGAGCATCACGCGCGCATCATCGAGCACGTAGATATACTCCCCGGCGGCAATGCGCACGATGGGCGGCGCATGCTCGACCATCATGTGCAAGCCGACCCGGTCATCGGACGTGACCGGCTCTTCGAACCACGTCACACCGAGGTCGCCAAACTGCCGGCTCTTGTGCAAAGCCTGCTTGCGAGTGTAAGCGCCATTTGCATCGACGAACAGTTCCGCCTTTCCCGCCAGTGCTTTTTGGACAGCGGCAACGCGCTCCACGTCTTTTTCGGGCTCACGGCCGATCTTCATCTTTACCGAAAGCATGCCCTGCGATGCCCAGCCGGTGAGCTGATCCACCAGTTGCTTTTCCGTATAAGAGGTAAATCCTCCGCTGCCGTAAGCGGGAATAGAGTCACGCATCCGGCCTAAAACGGAGATAAGCGGCCGATCGAGCAGATGCGCCTTGAGATCCCATAAACAGATGTCTATCGCGGAGATGCCGCTCGAGATGAGGCCCGGGCGCCCCCAATTGCGCACCGCGCGGTCGAGCTTCGAATGCAGACGCGGTATATCGAAAGCATCTTCTCCTGGCAGGCATTCTTCAATCAATTCTTTAGCAACCTGAGCCGCGGCAATATTTGCGTATGCGTACCCAAGGCCGGTGCGGCCGCCCGCCGACAGTTCTACAACGACGACAGTTGTTGCGTCCCATTTGGCAGTTCCGTCGGACTCGGGCTGGTCAGTTGGAATCGTGAAGGCTAGGACACTCGCCGAAGTAATCCTTGCTTCACTTGTATTGCTCATAAACACTTTATAGAGCTATTTCGAAGAAAAGCGTAACGAGTTTCAGCCGCAACAGGTCGGCGCCGGCTTGAGTTCTCCCCTGCTTCACTTCACCTGCGAAACGGGATTTGAATCCACTACTCCGGCCCGGTCGCGCGTGCTCTCGAGTGAGACAGGCAAGCTGAAGAAGAAGGTGGAACCGGTGCCTTCGCTCGACTGCGCCCACACCCTGCCGCCGTGCCGCTCGACAATTTTCCGCGCGATCGAGAGGCCCATGCCTGTGCCATCTTCGCGGTTATGCAGGCGCTGAAATAATCCAAAAATTCGTTCCGCGAACTGAGGGTCGAAACCGCGCCCATTATCCTGGACTGAGAAAATCCAGTTGCTCAGATCCTTGTGTGCTTCCACTTGAATCACGGGAGCTTCCTCGCGCCGGTACTTGATCGCATTCGAAATCAAATTCTGGAGTACTTGCGAGAATTGGACGGAATCGACCACCAGAGACGGTAGCGGCCCATGCTCGATGTGGGCCTGACTCTCGCGAATTGCTGCTTGCAGGCTAATCTCGGCATCCGATAGCAAATCCTCAAAGGAAACTTCGGTAGTCGGCTGTCCAGCCTTGCGCAAACGCACTAGCGCGAGCAGCCCGTTGATGAGATCGGTCATCCGCCGGGACGAGCTCACAATGTAACCGATAAATTCATCGGCATCGGCGTCCAGACGCCCTTTGTAGCGAACGGCAAGTAACTGGGTGAAGCTGGTGATTGTGCGTAAAGGCTCCTGCAGATCGTGGCTGGCCACGTAAGCGAACTGCTGCAATTCCTCGTTTGCATGCGTCAGATCACGGGTGCGTTCCTCGATGCGCGCCTCGAGATAAGTATTAGCCGTTTTCAGATTCTCTACAGCCGCGTCGCGCTGGTAGATATATCTCAGCAGGGCGTTGTACAGCCAGACAATAACGCCGACCATGATCAATGAACCGACAGAGAAGAAGAGAAAAGTCCACCGGGAAAAGGCCTCTTGTGCGTCTAGGATGGCGATTTCTTCGCGGTAAAGTTTCTGCAGAATGCCGCGGGCCTGCTCACGAATTTCCTCCATCGTGTGTTGCCCCTGGCTAAGGCGCGCAGTTAGTGATTCACTTGTAAGCTGCCCTTTTTGCTTCTCGTCGATACCAGAGGCAGCTTCCCTGAAGCGTTCGCGAACGAGCTCGATGATCTTGTTCACCCGCGTCCGATACGTCGGACGTTCTTGCGCGTAAGCCAGACTTTGCCTGATCCACTCAGGCAGGGACTCCTCTGCCTGCTTGAAAGGCATCAGATATCGCTCTTGGCCGGTCAGATAGAAACCGCGCTCACCGGCTTCCGCATCCCGGGCATGCGCGCGGAGCTGCGCCACGCAATTTGTCAGACGCTGCACCTCGAGCAGATGCGTTTCACGTTGCTCCGCCGCCTGGTTCACGAAGAAGAAAACCAAGCTGAATGCGAGCGGAACGGAAAACAAAGCTGCCAGACGTCGCCGTGTTTTGGTGTGCGCCGGCACAGTCATTGGATTACTGTCTCACATCCGGAATAGCTACCCCGGCCGAGTCCTCCACCGGGAGCCGATGCGAGTTCCCTCTTCATTTTAGTAGTTCGGCGGCACGCCGCCCGGCAGAGCTGCGAAGAGGACGTGAGCAGGCGCCTCCCCTGCTAAACTTAAGCCGAAATCGCATACTGGCGGGTCTTTCCACGTGTATGCAGGCTACTTATGGCTATTCAGACTTTATTCGGGTCCGTTTCGGCAGAGCCCAATCTTCTCGACAAACTGAAGCTCGGAATTCAGAAAACGCGCTCCGGCTTGGTGGACCGGCTGGAGGACGTGCTCTCGGGCAAAAAAGAAATCGACGCCGATCTGTTGGAGGAGTTGGAGTACACGCTGATCACGGCCGATATCGGCATCGCGACCGTAAGCGACATTCTGGAGCGCATCCGGCAGCGTATGGACCGGAAGCAGCGCGCCGATGCCCCTGAAATTCGAGCTTTGATCCGCGAGCAGCTGCTTGAAGTGCTGCGCGCTTCAGAAACTCCGATCGACGTAGTCCGCACTGCCCCTGCTGTCGTCATGCTGGTGGGCATCAACGGATCGGGGAAAACGACGACCATCGGCAAACTTGCCCATCGTTTCCTAGGAGAGGGTCGTAAGGTCTTGCTGTGCGCAGCCGACACCTTTCGGGCAGCAGCAATTGAGCAATTAGATATCTGGGCACAGCGCGCCGGCGTTGATTTGATTCGCCAGAAAACCGGAGCCGATCCGAGCGCCGTCGTCTTCGATGCCTTGCACGCTGCAAAAGCGCGAGGCTTCGATTACGTAATCGTGGACACCGCGGGGCGGCTTCATACCAAAGAAAACCTGATGGCGGAACTCGAGAAAATGCGCCGGACCTGCCAACGGGTTGTGCCCGGCTCGCCCCACGAAGTCTGGCTTGTCCTGGATGCAACGACTGGACAGAACGGCCTGGAGCAGGCGCGCAAATTCACCGAGTCGGCAGGTGTCACCGGCATTGTGTTGACCAAACTCGATGGGACGGCTAAAGGCGGAGTTGTGGTAGCGATCGCCCGCGAGTTGAACCTCCCGATTCGTTTCATCGGGGTTGGCGAGAAGATCGATGACCTTCTCCCGTTCGAGCCGGAGAGTTTTGTTGAATCGCTTTTCGATTAGAGCGCACAGGGCGTTGGGCTGCCCGTTGTGCGCGATCCCTGCAAAGGCGCACAGGGCGTCTGGCCCGTCGTGCGCAAGTCTCCCTACGACACACAGAGTGTTTGGCTGCCCAGGGTTGCTTAGCAAGCCCCCCTTGGAGCTGTCGTGCCCGAGTTACACGTCCGCGCCATGACTTCCTATATGCAAGAAGCGCTTGCGCTAGCTGGGCGAGGGCGCGGCCAAACGAGTCCCAATCCGGCCGTAGGAGCTGTTTTGGTGCGCGATGGCGCGGTAATCGGCGAGGGTTTCCACACCTGGGCACAGGCCGACCATGCCGAGATCGCAGCCTTGCGTCAGGCCGGCGACCTGGCGCGTGGCTCGACTCTCTACGTCACTCTCGAGCCGTGCGCGCATCAGGGCCGTACCGGGCCTTGTGTGGATGCGCTGATCGGCTCGGGGGTCGCGCGAGTGATCGCTGCCATGCAAGATCCCAATCCTCAGGTCGGCGGCAAGGGATTTGAACGGCTTCGAAAAGCTGGTATCGAAGTGGAACTGGATGAGGCGTCGAGCGATGCTGCTGAACGGCTAAACGAGCCCTTCGTTCATTTCATGCGGACGGGCCGGCCGCTGGTGACGGTGAAAGCCGCGCTCACTCTCGATGGCAAGATAGCTGCCCCGCAGGATAATTTCGGCTGGATTACGAGCGAAATAGCACGGCGTGACGTGCAAAAGGTGCGGCACTTCTCCGACGCTATACTCACAGGATTAGGCACGGTGCTGGAAGACGACTGCCTGCTCACCGATCGCTCGGGTCTGCCGCGCAGCCGCCCTCTGCTGCGCATTGTCCTCGATTCGCAGCTTCGGATCCCGCTGCAATCGAAAATCATCACCAGTGCAAAAGACGACGTCATGCTGGTTGGCACCTCCGCGGCAAGTACCGAACGGCGCAAAGCTCTCGAAGCAGCCGGTATCCGGGTTTTGATTGCCGATGGGATGGCGGGGCGCACCGATCCGCATAAGGTGATTCAGTACCTGGCCGCCGAACGGTATTTGTCTTTGATGGTGGAAGCTGGTAGCCATGTGAACTGGACAATGCTCGACGGACAAATCGCCGACAAGGTCCTCTTCTATTACGCACCCAAAATACTTGGCGGCCTGAAGAGCATTCCGGTGGCCGGGGGGACGGGGCGCATGCGGCGCGCGGACGCCATGCTGCTCGACCGTTTGACCGTCCTCCCCATTTCAAAAAATGAGTTCGTCGTGGAAGCCTACCTGGTCAAGGAAAAAACTTAGGTGTTCACCGGAATCATCGAAGAGCTAGGCGAAGTCACTGGCTTCGAACTCAGGGAGGACAGCGCGCGCCTGAGAATCCGCTGCTCCGCGGTTCTAGAGGGCGCAAGCGTAGGTTCAAGTATTGCGGTGAATGGAACGTGTCTTACCGCCGTCGAGATCGACCGCAACGAGTGGACTGCCGATGTTGCGCCCGAGACTCTGAAGCGAACTAATTTAGCGGGCCTTCAGCCTGGCTTGGCTGTGAATCTCGAGCGGCCGCTTCGCGCGAGCAGTAGGCTGGACGGTCATTTTGTACTGGGACATGTCGATGGGACAGGTGAGATTGTCTCGCTCGAAGCGCTCAGTAACGAGAATTGGTTGCTGCGCGTCCGTGTACCACGCAGCCTTACCCGGTATATCGTGAGCAAAGGGTCGCTGGCCGTCGACGGCATCAGTTTAACGGTAGCCGAAATAGCCGACGACCTGGTCAGCTTCGCGGTGATCCCTCACACTTACCAGAACACGGCGCTGCATACTCGCCGCTCAGGCTCGCGCGTGAACATCGAAGTGGACATTCTTGCCAAGCACCTGGAAAAACTTACCGTACAGCGATCGTCCGCTGAAGCATAGTACCCGGAAAATGATTTGGTGAGTACTCAGTATCGGTACCGGAACCAACCTGATGCGAGATTTGCCCCTGCGGTTGCACTCCCGTTCAGCAAGTATGAATCAGCTATTCGGCGAGCAACTCACGCAGGCAGATATCCGGATTTTGGCGGCTTCCATCTATGAGCCGCAACCCCGGCTTTGGACGGAAGACCGCTGGTGCTGTCCGCAATGCTTGAAGCCTAACCCAGAAGCTGCCGTGCAGTGCTCCTGTGGAATCAGCCGCGACGGCCTCCCTGAATTCTGCGAGAGATGAATTGGCTGCTAGCAGGCGAATCAGAGCCTCCTCGCAGCGCTAGACCTGTCTTACTTGGCATTGATCAGAAGAGCTATATACGCGCGGACTGTATCGAGAACTTCTCCGGGAGCGGCTCCGACGTTCTTGGCGGCATGCCTTTCTCCTTGCGCCGGATTCCGAAATCAGCCCGTCCCAAAAATCCTCCAATCGTGCGCCGTGCTTCTTTCGGTCGATTTGTACGGCCACCTTCCGGCCCTTATCACCGGTTACGAACTGTACTCCGTTGATGGCCTTCATTTTCCTCAAAGTGATGGCGCCGGCGCATTCTATGGCTGCAGCCCTACCTTGTCATGTTCGAGAGAGGGTACCCTTGAGACACCGCATCGCTACCGGTCACCTAATGGCCTTTATCATTTACTTGCAATCGGAACTGATGCCGATGAGTTCCGCTTCATTCCAATCGTAGAGTTCCCATCCCATTTTTTTAGTAGTAGCCGATTGCTTCCGGTGCAGCGTTGACAAACAAGAGCTTTAGTCCCAAGTGCCGTGCATAATCTTCAACCAACGCCGACAGGACGCGTCCGTGCCCCTTGCCCTGAACATCAGTTGAGATTTGCCACTAACCTCACCGCACCGCTGCCATTTCCGAAATCGTCGAGACGAGTTGCGCCAATGAGCGTCCGTCTAATCGTAAAAGCAGCGGATGATTGGACGAAAGGTACTCGTCCGCGTGTCTATCGTCATAGCCACTCCGCCGTCTTCCTTCCCACAAGACCCGACATTTCGGCGCAGTCAGACAAGCTTGCAATGGTTCACCACTGACGATCATGACTGTCTCACGAAGGCTCCGACTAGAGACGGGCGACGGCGAGTGCCAGGCGCTTCCATAATCCGTCCGGATCGTACAAAACTCGGCAGCCATCCCACACAACCCGCTCCGTTCCTTTGTCAATAGGCGAAACGTTCGCCCAGGATACAGGGGCAAAGGCAAATTCCAGTTCGAACTCAGGCTCAAGCCATATCCGATAGCACCACACTACTCCGTACTCTTCGTACGTCCATCTCGTTGGATGAACACCAGCCCTCGGCCAATCAATAGTTGTGAGCGAACCGGCATCCCGAAAAGCGTTGGAATGTTCAGTCAACAAAAGTAGGTCAATATCGGACTCAGGACGGGCCTGATTGCGAGCGTAAGAACCTACCAGAGCAACCCCGCGAATCTCTTCTTTCGCTTTCGCCCACTCAACGACGGTCCTGAGAATTCCGAATGCTCGATCACGATCATTAATCAACGTCATCTCCAATCAACGTCATCTCCCCATTTTGTTTGAAGATGGTTCGAACAACAGTTCACCACTCACTCGAATTTTCGTTCGCCGCGCAGAGCAGCCCCCGTCAAACCTCTCAGCTACCCCCTGCAGAGGCGACCCGACCTCACGCTAAAATATAATTTCAGACCGAACTGGATCTGCCGCGAGGTCGTGGACGTCGCAGTAATCACGCCCGCCGTTGGCGAAGCAATCGACGAAGAACAGGCCCATGTGGGTTCGAACCGCGTGCTGTATGTAAGCGTGTCTAGCTCAACCATCGATTAGCTTAAACGTTGTAGGGGCAAATGGGGCAGCGCAAATATCCACCCGCTTACGCCAACCGAGGTTATAGCGATTCTAAAGGCGATGGGATTTAAGTTCGACCTGGAGTCATCAACACACCCGCATCTCCTTCACTCACGTTTTCAGCGCTACCGACCGAATTGCGTTGTTGCGTATATCCAATACGTTCCGGAGCGTTCGAAGCTGAAGGTATTGACCTAAGCTTGATTGTTCGCGCCGAGAGCGCTTCAAAAGCGAAGGAGAGCTTGAATGACGCGATCAGGGGGTACTGCCTTGAAGGGTGATCCAACGGGGCTCGTTCCGCGCCCCTCCCCTGTTTCCAGAAGGCTGCAATTACAGGCTCTGATTCCTGTGTAAATTCGATCACTCCCCTAAGGGTCCCAACGTGTTTACGGTCGAACCCGGGAGCGGCGTGTCGCACTCCTACTGTTAGCCACCTTCTCTTTGGCTGCTCAACATCAAACCTTTGGCTTCGGTTCCTTAATTGATTGCCCTCACCATCCTTCAGGCCTATGCGGTTCTAAAACAACACCTTCAAACCAAACTGAATCTGCCGTGACGTCGTAGACGTCGCAGTAATCACGCCCGCCGTCGGCGAAGCAATCGACGCCGCCGACGTGAACACTACCGGATTCGGCGTGCTGAGATTCGCGTGATTCAGCGCATTGAAAAATTCCGCGCGGAACTGCAGCCGTACCTTCTCCGTAAGCGCGGTTGTCTTTAATGCCGAGAGGTCAAGCGAAACGATCCCCGGACCAATCAGCGTGTCACGCCCCACGTTGCCGTATGTTCCGTTTGCCGGCACCACGAAGGCAGCAGGATTGAAGTAGAGATTCGGCGATCCCAAAACGACGTTCCCCGAGTAAGCCGGATTCCAGGAAGGCCTGATTGGGTTCCGGGAATCACCATTATTCGTTGGATTAAAGCCCAGTTGCGGAGTAAACGGGAGTCCGGACTGAATGGTCTGGATCGCGCTCACGCTCCACCCTGTCGCAAGCTTATCTCGCCATCCGGTAACTCCATTCAAAAAGCGCTTTCCACGGCCAAAGGGCAGATCATACGTTCCATTGATACTAGCTAGCTGGCGAACATCGGTTGTGGAAAGCCCCCAGTCAAGCTTCGGATTCAGCGGGTACATGACGAAACCAGGGGCGTTGGAAGCAACGCTGCTGTTCCACGCCGTGCCGTCGTCCAGGCTCTTCGAATATGTGTAACTGGCCCGCAATTGCAGGCCTTGGCTGAACCTGCGATTCAGGTCAAGTTCAAGTGCGTTGAAAGAACTTACGCCCTCTGAAAACCACGAAGTAGTATTCGCCAGGCTGGGATTCGCGAGCGGGGCATTCCTGGGATAGAAGATGCTGCCAGTCGCCGAGTAACTCGGGAAGGGTTCATTCGCATCGAGCGAAAGTATCTCGTGATAGCCGTGCGAGCCAACATAACCGGCGCTCAGCACCGTGTTAGGCGCGATCTCTTGCTGCACTTTGAAGGTCCAAGTAAGAATTGTGGGCGTGTAAGCATCGGGCTGAATACCGCTCGGCGAGATCAACCCTCCGGATGGCAACTGAGAGCCGGGCACAATATGCAGTTGTGAGAGCGAAACGTTCTTCAATGTCTGTGTCGTGTTGAAAGGCGCCGTCTGATCGAGGCGATAATCAAGATTGTCCAGCAGCATGCGGTAGATACCGAAACCGCCGTTTATAACAGTTTTGCTCTTGCCAAATGGATCCCAGGAAAAGCCGAAGCGCGGTTCCGGCAGAAATTTCGCCCGATTGACGGCAAACACAGAACTCGCGATGCGGGGATTGGTCGCGATTACCCCACCAGGGAAAGTGTAATTGGCGCCACGTCCATGCGCTTCGTTCCAACCATCGGTGGATTCAAAACGAAAACCGATGCGCAGTTCCAGAGAACGCGTAGGCCGGATCGCGTCCTGCACAAAGCCGGCAGCTTCCAGAGATCGCCAGCCCAGCGGCGTCGGCGAAGGGATAACCGTGAATGTAGAAACCGCGCCCCGCAGGAAACTCGTGAGACTGCCAAAAGAAGCCTGGCCGTACTGATATTGCGCCAGATCGTCATTCGCCTGAATGCGCTGCAGCCAAACGCCCGCTTCTATCTGATGTATTCCGCTCGTGATGGCGACGTGATCGTCATAGGTAAACAGGTTGCGTACCGCCGAAAGATTACTCCCCGCATTGGTGCCGCCAACGCTAATCTGTGAAGCACCATTGAGCGCCGTGCCGCCCCCGATCACAACCGCGCCGATCGGCGATCCCTCCACCCACCCCGGTACATCCACCGGTGTATAGCCATCAAAGAAATAACCTGCGCGCGAGAAGCCGAAGCGCGCCGTATTCAGCACCCGCGGCGAAAACACGTGCTGTTCCTGCACACTCGCCACCTGCTCGCGCAGTGTTTCAATCACGCTGCTCAAAGGATTGGCAGAGGGCGTATTGGCATAGCTGTCATCCACCGTGTAAACGCCGAACAGCGTATCGCGGTCTGAAAGGTTGTAATCGGCGCGCGTGGTGCCGAAGTCCTCCCGGATCTTTTGCAGCGGATTGCTGTAAGCTAAGCCGATCCCACCACCCAGGCTCGGCCCGTTTTGAACCGGCCAGAGCGGAAGCAACGCAGCCGCGCTTGGAGCAATGCCTAACTGCGTGAGCTTGCCATTTGCTCCCGGAATGTATCCGGCACGCACTGCGTTATCCGGTACAAATGTCACGTCGCTAAGGCCAAGGTGTTGCCGGAAACCTTCATAATTGCCAAAAAGAAAAATCTTGTTCTTTTTGATCGGTCCGCCGATCGCTCCGCCGAATTCATTTCGCTGGAACTGCGGAATGGAAGTTCCGTCGAAAAAGTTCCGCGCATCTAAGGCGCTGTTGCGCAGAAACTCGTACACCGAGCCGTGTACCTGGTTACCACCCGACGCTGTAACGATGCTGACCTGCGCCCCGGGACGCTTCCCGTACTCGGCCCCGTAGGTATCAGTCACCACATTGAACTCTCGGACTGCGTCGACACCGAGAAGCTGGCCGCTCGTGCCGCCCGGCGTGTTGTTGATCTCGGACGCGCCTGTGTATTCAATTCCGTTCAGCAAAAAGAGATTCTCCTGTGGACGGTGGCCCGAGACGGCGAACATGTTTCCGACCGCGGAGTTCGAAGTTCCAACGCCGCCCGAACGCTGCGAAGTGTAATTCACTGTGGCGGGGTTGAGCGTCATGAGCTGATCGAAACTCCGTCCGTTGAGCGGTAATTCTTTAACCTGTCGCTCATTGACCAAGCCGGAGGTTTGCTCCGTAGTAACACTGACCGAATCCGGCGTTTCTTCAACCGTTACGACCTGGCGAACTTCCCCAATCTGCAAAACTAAGTCCACCCGGGCAGCTTGTCCCACGGCTAGCGAAATGCCCGTTTTGACCTCGGATGCAAAGCCCGGTTTTGAGGCAGCAATCCTGTAGGAGCCGATCGCGACCGACGGTACTTCGTAGCGGCCCGACGAGTCCGTGGCCAGCGACCGTTCGCTCCCGGTCTCGTCACTGGTCAAAACGATCTTGGCTCCGCTCAGCGGTAAACCTGATTCGTCCCTTACCATGCCCGACAGCGAGCCACCGACTACCTGGGCACGCACAGAGGCAGCAAAGCTGAGGAAAAAGAATATGGACAGGAAGCCTGCGACCTTCTCTCTCATGTTGATCGAGATTAGCAGGAATTCTGGCGCGCAGTCAATCCATTGTCTATCGGGTAAGTAGAGATGCTACTGAAGAGAGGTCTTGGGACTTGTGCCAAACGTCTCAACATCAACAGCGAACGGGCTTACCTTTGAGGTCCAAGTCACTGAAACAAAAAGGTTTCCGCCCTCCGAGTTCGTTCGGCAAAAACTCTAGTCCGAGTAAAACAGGTACTTCCGCCACTGGTCGTCACTGCGCCCCAGCAGCCGCATTAAATGTCGGCTAGTATGCAGGCTGAAGGGACGAGGTGGCCGGAGCAACTTCATCCCGGCCTCTTCCGGCGTGCGGCTGCCCTTCCTGTTATTGCACGGATGGCAACACGCCACCAGATTCTCCCAGGCGGTCTCACCGGCCCGCGACCGTGGAACTACGTGATCCAACGTCATTTCCCCGGAAGGCAGCGTCTTGTGGCAATACTGGCAGGTGTAGCGGTCCCGCATCAGAATGTTCTTGCGTGAGAGAGCTCGTGTCTGGTGAGGGATTCTCCGGTACTCGAGCAGCCTAATTACCGAGGGCACGTTCAGGCACCGCCGCGCCGAGTGCACCTGCGCTGGAGCCAATTCCTCTGCCGATGCCACGCCCTTCAGGATCAGAACCACAGCCCGACGCGCCGCGCATATGTTGATCGGCTCGTAGCTGGCATTCAGAACGAGAACAGGCCTATGCAGCCGGTCAGTACTAGCCATCCCAGGTACCCTCCCTTACATTTACGAACTCCTGGTCTAGGCAGTCCGTCTTTCGCTTTCCGCGCTAACTTTTGCCCGTCAGCGCACCCGCTTCCCTTGGCTGGATTGAAAGTCGATAATTCCCGAAACTGCTGCGCCGGTCTACCCGAGCCAGCGTCAAAATCGAAACGTGCGTTGCGCCCGCGCCCTTCAGCGCCTCGGTCGCCTCGCGTAACGTTGCGCCCGTTGTGAACACGTCGTCCACCACTAGGATGCGCTTGCCGCTAATCTGCTCAGGCCGCCTGACAGAAAACGAACCCTTCAGGTTCTTTCGCCGCTCTTGCTCGTCCAAGCCGGCCTGCGATTTTGTATAACGCTTGCGCCGTAAATTGGTCGCCAGCTTCAAGCCAAAGCGTTTAGCCACTGGAATCCCCAACAGCTCGGCTTGGTTGAATCCCCGCTCCCACTGCTTGCGCCAGTGCATCGGCATAGCCATCACCAGATCGAAATCCTTTTCGCGAGGCAAGGCTCTCAGCAAAAGCCGGCTGAGCGGCACGGCTAGGCTCTCAACTTTCCCGTATTTGAAAAGGTGAATCAACTGCTGGAGGGAGTCTTCGAAACTGCCGAAAGAGTAGGCGGCGTCAAAACTCACCTGACTCTCGCGGCAGATGGTACAAAGCCCATCCCCGTCGAGCGCATACGCCTCCAGAAAGGGAGTGCGACACGACCGGCAGAAGAATTCCGCCTGCAAGGGCTGGGGAAGCGAAAGGCAGGAAGCACAGACGGGGACTCGTGAAACACCAGTTAAAAGCTGCTCGCACAGCCGGCATTCGTCCGGGAAGATCAGGTTGAAAGACGCACAGGCCGACGCACGCGCCCTCGAACGAAAGAACGATTCGGCGGACTCAGGCGCGGGTGGCAAGCCCGTAGCGCGCGACTTCCAGAAAGATGCGACAGGGGCTTTTCTGATACGTGATATCAGCGAGCTTGGTCGATGAGTGTTACTAGATATGACGGTGCGAGTCGTGAGACTAGGGAAGGCACACCCCCACTAAACCGAAAGTATATACCATACAGAATGAAAGTGGACCGGTCGGTTACAAAGTTGCTCGGAAATTTAGAAGCGCGGGATCGGATTGACAGCTTACGCATCCTCCTTGTCGAAAGGGATGAGCGCCGGGCGGACCAATTGCTCTCGCTTCTCGCCGCCGCCCGACACTGCGCCATTCTGGTACCGGATCTCGACGAAGCCGCAGAAGCCTTGTCGATCCAACGTTTCGACCTGGTGTTGCTCGCTTCCGTCGAATGCGTCGAAGACGCGGCTGCTTTCGTTTCAAAGCTGCGTAACCTTGAGTCTGGGCAGCGCTCCGATTCGCGAGCAACAGTCCTCGCCTGTTCGCCTTCGCTCGGTCAGGCCCCCTTTCTGGACGGCTCCCTCCCTCATGGGTTCAATGCGGAACTATTGGCCGACGCCGTGTTCCGGGCGCAAATCGCAGGGCCGGCTGCCGCCCCGACTCAACCAGGCCTCCCCACTTTGCCCGTCTTCGAGCCGGAGCAGTTCGGAGAACAGTGCGCGAACGAGACAGGGCTCATGATCGAAATCATCGATCTCTTCTCGGCCGAACAGAATCGCGAAGTCCCCGCAATGGTCGAAGCCCTCGCCGAAGCGGATTTCGAACAGCTTTCTCGCTTAGCTCACACTCTCAAAGGTTCACTCGCCGCTCTGCATGCGCCGCTTGCGTGGCAGCGCACCCAGTCGCTTGAAATGGCTGCCAGGAACGGAAATAGCCGCCTCTGCGCCGAGGCTTTCGAAGCCTTAAACCGTGATTTAGCTGAGCTGAACACCCATCTATCGAGCTTTCGTCAAGCTTGTCTCTGCCCCTAACTCCTCCTGTTACACTGAGGTTGCCCTCGAGCCTGAGTGGCGCTTATGAGCTTGCAGGAAATCGTCTGTGCCCATAGTCCGGACTCGGACGACGCCTTCATGTTCTACGCTCTGGCGACCAGGAAAGTCCGCTCCCGCACTCTTTCTTTCCGTCACGTGCTCGAAGACATCGAGTCACTCAATAAAAAGGCGACCGAAGGGCAGTACGAGCTCACCGCCATCTCATACCATGCGTATCCTTACGTCGCACACAAGTACGTACTTCTGTCGAGCGGTTCCAGCGTCGGTGATGGCTACGGGCCCGTGGTGGTCAGCACGAAGAGCTTAGGCCCGGACGAGCTTGCGGGGAAACGAATTGCCATTCCCGGTACCATGACTACGGCCTTTCTCGCATTGAAGCTGTTTCAACCCGATTTCGAGCACGTCATTTACCCCTTTGACAAAATACTCGAAGCTGTCAAGAATCACGAAGTAGATGCCGGTCTGATCATTCACGAAGGCCAGTTGACTTACGGCCATGGCGGCCTCCAGAACGTGCTCGATCTTGGCAAATGGTTCCGCGCAAAATACGATCTGCCACTGCCGCTCGGCGGCAACGCGTTGCGCCGTAATCTGGCGCCCGATGTTCAGGCTGAGTGTTCTCGGCTCATGCGTGAAAGTATCCAGTATTCGCTCGACCATCGCGAAGAAGCGCTGAATTACGCCCTGCAGTTCGCCCGCGATCTCGATCCCGCTTTGGCCGACCAGTTTGTTGGTATGTACGTCAACCATTACACGGTCGATGGCGGAGAGATCGTGCCGCGCGCCGCTCAAAAACTGCTGGATCTTGGATTTGAAGCTGGCTTGATCCCCTTCAAAACCACCATCGAAGTCGTGCACTAAACCGTATGCCCTACCGCTTTTTCTGCCGTCTGGCCCTTTCCGGAACTTTATTTGCTCTCCTCGTGTTTGGGCAAAATCAGGATGGCTATAGCGCTAATCAGCGCATCAAGCGCATCCGTGAGCTTGGCAAGAAGAACAATCCGGCGGCTTTGCCTGCCCTTGCCCAATACTTAACCGATCCCGATAGCGATATCCGCATCGAAGCCGTCAAAGCGATCGTCAAAATCGACACCGAACACAGCCTCGATCCGCTTGTCCAAGCCATCAGCGACAGGGACGAAGAGGTCGAGATCCGTGCCACCGACGGTATCGTCAACGTTTATCTTCCCGGTTACATTGCAAAAGCTGGTCTCGTCGGTACCACGGCTCGCAGCGTTCGCCAGGTAAAGGCATCTTTCTCCTCGCGCAACGATCAGACTGTGGATCCCGGCGTCGAAATCCGTCCCGATGTGGCGAAGGCTCTCGCTGACCTGGTATCAGGTAACGCCAGCTTGACTGCTCGTGCGAACGCGGTGCTTGCGATAGGTATCTTGCGCGACCGCAGCGCCGTTCCCACTCTGGTTCAGGGTCTCCATGGCAGAGACGGCGACCTGATCTTCGAATGCCTTATCGCCTTGCAGAAGATCCACGACCTATCCGCCGGACCGGCGTTAGGCTTTCTCGCCCATGACCTCGATGACCGGATACAAACCACCGCGCTCGAGACCATCGGCGTCCTCCGCATTTCTTCTTCGGCACCGGATGTCCGTTCCGCGCTTCAAAGTGCTAGGAATGTAAAGGTTCAGCGAGCCGCTTTGGAGGCGCTCGCCATGCTCGGAATGCCCGAGGACCGCCCTCTCTTCGTGCAGTACGCGCAGGATCGCGATGTGGAACTGCGGGCCAGCGCCCTCGAAGGCTTGGGCCGCCTCAGAGAACCGGAAGATTTTCCCCTGCTCCAAACGTCGTTCGACGAAGCCGACGCAGATTGGCGTATTCATCTAGCCGCCGCCTTTGGAATGGTGAACGAAGGTAAGGTCGATACTTCGGTTTTCAGCCCGCTCGGCTATCTTATTCAATGTCTCGGGACGAAGCCTCGCGCCCCAATCGCCGCGCCTTACCTGACAGAGCTTGCCGCTAATGAAAACGTGCGGAACGCGGTGGCAAAGATGATCCCGGAAATGGACAAATGGCAAAAAGTTGCGCTCTGCTCTGTGCTCGGAGCCGCGCAAACCCCGGAGGTTGTCCCCGAACTGAATGTGCTCGCAAAGGATGTCGATCCAGACGTGGCCGTCGCTGCCGCCAAAGCCCTCCGAATAGCACAAACCCGCAGGTCGTCATGACAAACAACCTGCGGGTCTGAATCAGTACACGAGGAGCTTTACTTGGCTTTCTTCTGCTTTTGCTGACCGACGCGGATCTTGTACTGCTGTTGTTTGGCTTCCTGATACGCCTTATGGTCGTGACGTTCGGCGGCATCTTTTAAATAGGCGTCCACGTCCGTACCAGTCGGCAGCACTGACATCAAGGTGAAGCTCTCGTTGCAAGTCGGGCAAAAAGGCCGAAACCGCTTTACATTCGGAATTGCCATATATGTCCAAATTATAACATCCTGCGCTGCCGCCCTAACATCCCAGTGGAATTACATAAGTGTTACAAACAAAGCGCTCTTTACTTGCTACGTTCAAAGTACCGGATGCAAAAAGAGCATAATCTTGAGATCCTGACAACCCCCGAGTACGAAGGGTTGAACTGGATAAATGTGGTTGTACTGACGCTGTTTCATGTGGGAGCAGCCGCCGCGCTGTTCATGTTTAGTTGGAAATCGTTGGCGGTTGCGCTGCTGCTTTATTGGGTAGGCATCGGCTTCGGCATCAGCATGGGTTACCACCGGCTGCATACCCACCGCTCGTACAAGGTTCCCAAGCTCCTGGAGTATTTCTTCGCTGTTTGCGGCACCATCACTCTCGAGGGCGGCCCGATCTTCTGGGTGGCCACGCACCGCATTCACCATCAAAAATCGGATCAGGAGGGCGACCCGCACTCGCCGCGTGACGGCGCCTGGTGGGCTCACATGGGATGGCTCGTGTTTGGGGAATCGAAACACAACAACACGGGTTTGATGGCTAGATATGCTCCCGATCTTGCGAAAGACCGCTTCTACGTTTGGCTGAACAATTATCATTGGTTCCCGCTAGTTTTGCTGGGAGTTCTGCTCTTTGCCATTGGCGGCCTTCCCCTGTTTCTCTGGGGAATCTGCCTTCGCATAACGTTAGGCCTCCACGCCACCTGGCTCGTCAACTCTGCCACCCATATGTGGGGCAAGCGGCGCTTTGCCACTCGCGACGATTCAAAGAACAATTGGTGGGTCGCGCTTCTCACGTTCGGTGAAGGATGGCACAACAACCACCATGCGCATCCAACCTCCGCGCGCCACGGGCTCACCTGGTACGAGGTTGATTTTTCCTGGATGCAAATCACCGTACTGAAGTGGCTGGGCATCGCGAACTCGATTCGTGTAGCAAAAGTCGAAAGCGAATTGCCCGGACAGAAAGCCGCCTAGGTGGCCTGTGATAGTGGCGCGGACACTTTGTCCGCCGCGCCGCGACTCATCTCGGCTTCTGCTCCTTTCCACATCACTCCTCCTACGAAAAAGTCGATTTATAAGTCCGTCACATACAATAGGATGCTTCTCCATACTTGCCCGGTGGAGCGGGCTTTTAGCCTGCCATGCCGCCATTCTTGGCATTTCTTCGTTCTGCCTCGACGGCTCGCTTCACCGCCTGTTTATCATCCTTCATGATGACGGCCCGCCGTGAAGAGCGCTGCCACGCACGATTCCAGCCCCGCCGAACGGAGCCATACATTCCTCGGGAGTGTGCGAATCGGCACAGCGAGGTCTTCTTTCAAGGGCAGAAGTCGCCGAATAAACTGGCTTCAGAGGGTGAGCCTACCGTGCTTTTCAGGCTGGAGCAGAAGCTAGGGACACCGCTGCCAGTCGGATTTCGGCGCCAATCGACTCAAGCCCGCAATGTCCCAGAACAGGGCGGCGGCGGCGCGCGGCGAGCGGATTCGTGCGGCAGACGAATTGGCATTCAGCTGGTCGCCGTGGACACGTGGAGCGGCGTAGAGGGGAAATTTTTCGTGAAGCACCGGTAATATCGGTCAGAGGGTGACTCGTGCCCATGATCAAGAAAGTACTGATTACAGAATTTGGGGACGAAAGCAAACTCGCAATTGTTGAAAGTGACATTGCAGAACCGAAAGCCGGAGAAGTTCAGATCGCGGTCGAATATTCCGTAGTCTCAGGTTCGGACGTCAACATGCGCCGCGGTACCTACCCCTTTCAAAAGAAGGCACCGCTCACACCTGGTTATAGCGTTGTTGGCAAGGTACGCCTCAACGGCGAGGGCTGCTCTAAATTTCATGTGGGCGATCGGGTCGCTTGCCTTTCGAAATATGACGGGCAAGCAGAGCTGGTCAATCTTCCCGAGCGCTTCCTGATATGGGTTCCCGAAGGAGCCGATCCAAAGCTTGCTGTCGCTCTGGTCCTGGACTGGGTGACGGCTTACCAGATGCTGCACCGGGCCGCGCGGGTCAAGGCCGGCCAGAGGATTTTTGTTCATGGTCTCAGTGGCGCAGTTGGCCGGGCACTGTTAGCTCTCGGCAAAATTCAGGGCGCCGAGGTGTTCGGGACAGCTTCGCCAGCGAAACACGAAGAGTTGCGACAGCTGGGCGCTGTTCCGTTCGACTATTCGAACAAGAACTGGATCAGCGCGATGAAGGGACTTGGCGGAGCCGATACCGCCTTCGATCCACTCGGCTTCGAAAGCTTCGATGAGTCCTATTCAATTCTGAAAGGAGGGGGGCCTGGTTGGGTATGGGATGAATCTACGTAGCTTCACGAAGACCCGCCGGCGTTCCGTTCTTCCAGTGATCCTCAAATTGTTCGCAAGGAACCTGCTCTTGTGTCTGGGAAACGGACGACCTTCTTCGGTCTGAGGCGCACATCGAAAAACTTCGCGCCGGATTTGGAGCTACTCTTCGAGTGGCTCAAGTCCGGAAAAATGTCGATTCCTGTGAAGGGTACGTTCAAGCTGCAAGATGTTCAGAACGCGCATCGGGAATGCAAGCAGTAGAGGAATGGGTTCGATCATCATGGAGGTAAACGCGTGATGGCCGCGGATCAACGCGGGATCAATGGGTGGCGCCGGTCGGCTTAACCGCGGGAAAAACGAGGAATCAGTCTCGGCACCAGAAGATGCGTTCAAGCGTTGACGTGCGCATACGAAAAGGCGGCAATAATCAGACTAAGGAGCAGAAGCACAGTCGAAGCCAAGAACCAGCGAAGAGTTAACCTGTACTCACTTAGAAGCTCATCTTCCGGCTGCAATGACCTCCATAACGCGATCAGTTCAAACACTGTGGCGATTAATAGGACGGCGGCAGCGACTACGGATGATGCCGTCCATTCGCCAGGAAGTTCGAATACCCAGGAACGAAAAAAGAGTAGGGAGAAGCCAAGCATAACCGTAATGGCAGTGATGATTCCGGAACGATATCCAGCAGGAAGAGAAGGCTTCTGCTCATCGGGCGACGGGGCTTCAAAGTGCATGGGTTCGCTGCTTTCGTTCATGGCTGTTAGTTCTCCAGGCCTTGGAAGGGATGCTTTATGGCGCGCTATCGCGTGCCCTTCAGGCTAACATTCAGTCCCCGGATCCTATGTCTTTACCGAATGATTCACGTAGTAGTGAAGTCGGTGTTTCGGAGAGGATCCAGGGTGTCAGATTCCGGCGTACCAGGCGTAGCCGCTTTCTGGAGAAGCCGAGCCCAAGCCTTTGCCGAAGTGCTTCAGACTATCCGTTACGGTGAGGCGAGTGATGTATTTGACGCTCTTGTAGCCGAGCTGCCGGGGAACACGCAGTCGAAGAGGTCCGCCAAATCGGACGGGAAGCTCACCGCCATTCATGCCGTAGGTGACGAGAGCTTGCGGGTGCAATGCATCGGCCATGTCGATGCTTTCCCACCAGTCGGGTTGAATGGAACGGTAGACAACGTATCGGGCTTGGGGCAGCGTCCTCACACATCCAGGACGTGAGATAGAGGCACTCCAATCCATTCGGCAATGTAGGACCCAGCCCTCTTCGCACGCCAGATGAGTAATCTGGCTGCGCGAAGGAAAGCTCTTGAGTTCAGGAAGCAAGAACGATGCCGGGCGGGCGACCATGCCATCGACGGCGAGGCTCCAGTCAGCGAAATCGGCTTCCTGGAGAAGAGATTGAGTATATTTTTGGGCGCTTGCACGCGCTTCATCGCTACTGGCTTTGGGCGACCCGGCTTAGAGGCTTCTCCCAGAACTACTTAGACGAAGCGGCTGCAAAGGCGAAAGGCCAGATCACAGCTACCAACTTTCTTTCTGGGCACTGTTTCATGTTTCTGGCCTTCTGGTTTGGGACGCTGTTTGTCGTCATTGAAGGCTACTGGGAGATCGGGGTCACTGACGACCGAATCGAGGCTCTGCTTGACAACAGCAATGGACCTGACCTGATCCGACGCTTTCGCAACGGTATCTTCCATTTTCAAGGCAACTACTTCGACAAACGCGTCACAGAGTTGCTTGATGAATCTGAGCGTATGCTTCCGTGGATAGAAAGTGTCCACTCGGCGTTCTCAGACTTCTTCCTGGACATCTTCAGTGAAATTCCGGGTCTCCGCACAGAAGTTGACGCTATGGCAGCAGAGGTCAAGTCGAAAATGGCCGAACTAGGAACGCGAGACGACGATCGGGTGCGGGTTCAGGTGACTATGCGGAAGCGACCCAAAGACGGCTAGCCGCGCTGCCGATGCCCGGAAGTCGGCTTCAGTCAGTTCGAAGTTAGTTCATCGCGCGACGTCGGCCGGAGTGAATGAGCGCCAGCGCCGTGGCGGAATGGATCATCGGCTGAAGAGGCAGTGACGATGCTGTGTCAGTCAGTCGTCGAGGATCGGGGTGAGGACCTCTTCTGGTCGGGGGCGGAGTTCGTGGCTGGCTGAAAGGGTGCGGGCGCAGGTGTTCCAACGTAAGACTGCTTCGTCGTTGCCGGGCGGACGTTGGGCTTCGGCCAACTCATAAAGGCGCATAGCTTCGCGCAGTTCCTCGTAGGCTTTGAAATTTGACCCTGGGAGGCCTTGGCGCATGCGGGCTCTGGCGGAGCGTTCGGAGACGATTCCGGCGTAATAGGCTCGTTCGTATTCGCCGCTCATGCGGGACAGCACGTCGCGGGCCCGGCCTGGTGAGATATTGGTTCCGAACTGGTCGGTAATAGCGAGTAAGAGCGTGACTAAGGCAGTCTGATTACGCGAGTCGACGCGCAGAACGTCTTCACAGATGCTTTCCGCCTGCCAGGGTTCGTTGAGAAGACGGTAGAGATGCGCTCTTTCGAGCGCTGCCGGAATGGCTGAATGGGAGAGCGGTTTCAGTTCGAATTGCATGTGTACTCCTATTTTTTGAAGATCCGAAAGAGCTTCTTGAGCGGATCAAAGTATTCGTCGACCACGCGCTCTTTCAGCGGGATGATGGCGTTATCGGTGATAGTGATTCCCTCCGGGCAGACGTTCGTACAGCATTTGGTGATGTTGCAGAAGCCGATGCCGCCCGCGTTTCTGAGATCGGCGACGCGGTTTTCGGAATCGAGCGGATGCATTTCTAGCGCGGCGACATAGACCAGGAAGCGAGGGCCGAAGAACTGACTGTGCAGCGTGTGCTCACGCAACACATGGCAAACGTCCTGGCAGAGGTAGCATTCAATGCACTTGCGAAACTCCTGCACGCGATCGACATCGGCCTGGGCCATGCGCCAGGTACCGTCCGCTGCATCGGGCGGCCTGGGCTTAAACGGCTTGATCGATTTTTTCACGCGATAGTTCCAGGAAACGTCCGTTACGAGGTCCTTGACGGACGGGAAACATTTCATCGGCTCGAGCACTACCGGTTGATCGAGCGGCAATGCGCTCAGCCGGGTCATGCACATCAGGCGCGGGTTCCCGTTAATCTCGGCCGAGCACGATCCGCACTTGCCTGCCTTGCAGTTCCAGCGCACGGCCAGATCGTTGGCCTGCTCCGCCTGCACGGCGTGAACTGCATCGAGCACCACCATGCCGGGCGCGATCTCGATCGTGTAATCCCTAAACACTCCCTCTCCGTTTTGACCACGCCAGATGCGGAGCGTTGCTGTGGGCATGAATATCTCCTCGCCTACTTCATGTTCTCTACTTCATGTCAGAGATTATCTGCGTGAGTTCGGCCGGTAGAGGGCTAAGCGGCTCTCGTTTGACTTGCAGCTCGCCCGAGTCGCTGCGCCGCAACACGAGATTGCAGCGCCCCTCGATTTCATCCTTCTTCTGATAATCGTCGCGGAAGTGCGCGCCCCGGCTTTCCTTGCGTTCAATAGCCGCGCGCGTAATGAGTTCCGAGACGGTGAGCAAATGGGGCAGGTCCAAAGCCGCATGCCAGCCGCCGTTGTACTCACGATTTCCCACTACGGCCACTTTGCGACCTCGCTCTTTAAGCTTGCCCAGTTCGTCAAGAGCATGCTCCATTTCGCCGGCGCGCCGCACAATCCCGACCTGATCCTGCATCATGTGCTGCAGATCGTGTTGCACGTGATATGGGCCTTCGCCCTTCCGATCGAAAGGCGCCAACGCATCACGAGCCGTGTTGTCGATCTGATTTGTATCCAATGCGACGGGCCCGTTCTCCTTGGCAAACTTAGCAGCATACTCGCCAGCGCGTTTTCCGAATACCAGTAAGTCGGAGAGTGAGTTTCCGCCGAGCCTGTTTGCTCCATGCAGGCCGGCCGCGCATTCGCCGGCTGCGAATAATCCCGGCACATCGGCCATCTGTGTATCGGCGTCGACGCGCACGCCGCCCATCATGTAGTGAGTGGTCGGCCCAACCTCCATCGGTTCGTGCGTAATATCGATATCGGCAAGCTGTTTGAACTGGTGATACATGCTAGGCAGCTTTCGCTTGATGTAATCGGCGGCTTTCGGCATGCGCGCCTTTATCCATGAAATATCGAGAAACACGCCGCCATGCGGTGTGCCGCGCCCTTCGCGAACCTCTCTGACGATGCAGCGGGCGACGTGATCGCGGGTGAGCAATTCAGGCGGGCGGCGGGCATTCCGATCACCCTGCGTATAGCGCCAGCCCTCGTCTTCGGAGTCGGCAGTTTGGGCGCGATAATTCTCCGGGATGTCGTCGAACATAAAGCGACGGCCCTCTTTGTTTTTCAGAACTCCGCCTTCTCCGCGCACGCCTTCGGTAACGAGAATGCCGCGCACGCTAGGAGGCCAGATCATGCCTGTGGGATGGAATTGAACGAACTCCATGTCCATGAGAGACGCGCCGGCGTGATAAGCGAGCGAGTGCCCGTCGCCTGTGTATTCCCAGCTGTTGCTGGTTATTTCATAAGCACGGCCGATGCCGCCAGTGGCCAGCACAACAGCGCGCGCTTGAAAGACCATGAAGCGCCCCCGTTCGCGTTCGTAGGCAAAGGCACCGGCGATGCGGCCGCCGTCCTTCAATAGTGTGAGGACGGTGCACTCCATGTGAACTTCCATCCCGAGGTGGATACCGTGATCCTGTAAGGTGCGGATCATCTCGAGGCCGGTGCGGTCACCGACGTGCGCGAGCCGCGGGTAGCGGTGGCCGCCGAAATTGCGCTGCAGGATGCGGCCGTCTTTTGTGCGGTCGAAGAGAGCGCCCCAGGCTTCGAGTTCGCGGACCCGGTCGGGCGCCTCGCGGGCGTGCAGCTCGGCCATGCGCCAATCGTTCAAATACTGCCCGCCGCGCATAGTATCGGAGAAATGAACTTTCCAGTTATCGCGTTCGTCGACATTCGAGAGAGCCGCGGCGATGCCTCCCTCGGCCATCACGGTATGTGCTTTGCCGAGCAGGCTCTTGGTCACGACTCCGACGCGGGCACCGTTAGCAGATGCTTCGATCGCCGCCCTTAATCCTGCCCCGCCCGCTCCAATTACCAGCACATCGTATTCGTGCGTCTGGTATGGCGTCATCCAACGATTCTCCAGTCGGTCCAGATCCCCATCGCGCAGAGCCGCACGTACAGATCGGCAAACATGACGGAGAACAAACTTGACCATGCGAAGAGCATGTGGCGGCGATTCAAACAGCTGACGCAGGCATAACTGGTCTTACGCATGGCGGCTTTGGATATTTCGTCCGCGCGGCCGCCGACCAGATGACGCAGAGAGTGACAGCCGAAGGTGTAGCAGCCGAGCAAAACGACATTCACGGCGAGGACTAGGGTGCCGACGCCAATCCCGAACTGAAGGCGCCCGGTTGCGGGACTCAAGAACCAGAGTGCGCGCCAGACATCGAGGGCGAGTATGACTAGAAAAATTAGGGCCAGATAGAGGAAGTAGCGATGAAGGTTTTGGAGAATCAGCGGCAAGGAGCGCTCGCCGCGGTAGGTTTTGCGGGGCTCGCCGATTGTGCAGGAAGGCGGGTCGGCCCAAAAGGCTTTATAGTAAGCGCCTCGATAGTAGTAGCAGGTCAGCCGGAAGCCTCCGGGCGCCCAGAGGATGAAGAGCGCTGCTGAGACGGGCGCCCACGACGGCCACCAGCCGGGCAAAGCTCCAAACCACGAACGAAGCGGGTCACCGAAGATTTCAGGAGAGTAGAAGGGCGATAAATACGGACCGAATCGGTAGAAATGCCCTTGAAACGCCGCCCAGGTGGCATAGACGATGAAAAGTGAAAGGCCAAGGAAAGTAAATAGAGGCTGAATCCACCAAAGATCGCGGCGTGCCGTATTGCCAAGGCGATTCCCTCGCAAGGGAACGTCTATAGAGGACATGCGTGGTTCTCCTGGCCGGGAAAATTAATTAGGACCGAGCCAGAATATCACCTGAGTATTCATCGAGACTTCGACGTTATTCCGTTCCTCGCGGACGCCCGCCAAGAATAGAGGCAGAGCAGGCGAAAACGCCTGCTCCAAGAACGCGGTGTGGCACCACGAGCGGCCCAGCCCTTCAGTTTTGATAATTGCCGTTCGCGAACGCCGCGACTACCCGGTGATCGGGAGTTCTGCAGCCGATCCCTGGCTGTTGCCGTTAAATAGGTAGCGGGCAACAATTTTCGAAGGGTGTCCCGCTGAATCCCGATGGGAAACAACTGCGCCCGAAACGCTTCCACGGACGAATCGATTGAAGAGCCAAGTCTTTGACTGTTCCGAAATCAAATCGTCCAGCAACTTGTTGTAGTTTTGGTTGCTACCCGGAGCCGCCAGCACAGGCGGTTCGCTTGCTGTCAGTGTTCCGCCAGGCGAGGACAGACGAATCGGCTGCTTACCCAAGGCGAACAGCAGGAGGTTCTGTTGGAAGCGCTTGAGACCAGGAGTTGCGCAGCCGTTCAGCTTCAGAAGTTCGTTCATGTCGCTTTTCGACGTTTGTATTTGGCTTAAGATGTTCATTGCCGGGGCCGCCGGATTGCTTTGCGCTTGCCACATGTAGCGAAATGCCTCATGAAGAGCATTGGATGCGACGATTGCGTCGAGCTTGGTTTTGGCCGCGTATAACGCAGGATCCGCGTACAGCCCGGTGCCTTCTTCCGTGTAGTGTAGGCAAGTGGAAGGGCCAACTCGGGCGCCGTAACGATTGACACCATATCTTTCTCCATCGCAGCGCTGTCTTGTCATCTCAACTTTGTCGGCAGGCAACTCGGCGGCGCACTGCTGCGCGAAAGTTTCAAGATACTCTTCGAATAAGGCGACGAACAGTGTGTCTTCGGGATTGAAATCGATATCTCCAACTCACCAAGATAAAGACTGATGAGCGCCTTCTCATGCGTTAACCCATTGGCTGAAAAGCTCGCCGGCGTAAGCTTGGTTTGCGTTTTTGCTTGTGCGCGGTTTTGCGCAGACGCATACGGCACGGGCAGCAAGGCACGGACAACAATAAGCTGGGTCGTCAAGAAGGCAGTTGCGAGTCCTTTTATAGGAAGCTGCCGCGGCACAGATAACATCACACTTCAACCTCTAACCATGCATTGCGCAATAGCCAGGAAAAGCTGTCAGCGGGTTGGATAAACTAAACCGCAAGTACGGTAAGGAGCGCCACTTTGGACGGCCCGCTCGAAAATGCTCAACAGCTTGATCGCGTGTTCAGCGTGGCTTACGAAGAGTTGCGGAGGTTGGCATCTACTGTAAGCCGCAAGGATCCGGCGTGACGCTCAATCCGACAGCGCTAGTGAACGAGGCTTGGTTGAAGCTGGCCAGCTCACCCAGCCTCGCGACGACGTCTCCGCTGCATTTCAAGCCCATCGTGGCCCGTGCCATGCGACAGGTACCGGTGGAAGCCGCTCGGCGCCGGCATTCCGATAAACGGGGCGGCGGCCAAGCCGTGCTTGTAACTGTAGACGGGGTACCGGGCAAGACCGTATCCTGTGTGGAAGACTTGCTCGCATTGGACGAGGCTTTGCGAGAACTCGGAAGTGTCGAACCGCGGCAAGCTGCGCTCGTCGAGAGCCGCTTTTTTTTGAAGGCTGGAGATCGCTGAGATTTCCGAGTTGCTTCAAGTATCCGAAGCAATCGTTCATCGGGAATGGCGAGTTGCGAGGGCGTGGCTGAAAAGTAAGCTCCGTTGAGCGCAGAGCGGAGTTAAGGCAATCGTTCGATATGGATCAAAAGCGGCTGCAGCAAATTCAAGCCCTGTTTCGCGATGCGGCAGATCTTTCTGAAGCTGAACAACTCAACTTTCTGCAAGCCGCCTGCAATGGAGATGCAAATCTCATGGCTGACGTGCTCGTAATGCTAGATGAGGATAGGCGCGAGGGCTCACTGCTCGATGGCGGTCTAGCGCCGGTTGCACATCAACTACTTGTCGAGAGCTTCCCTGCGTTGGATCATCTGCGCGAATTCGGACCATACCGTCTCGAAAGAGTTCTTGGCGAGGGCGGTATGGGCGTGGTCTATCTCGCCCGGCGTGGAGATTTGGGGAATCTCGTGGCGATTAAGTTCTTACGTGACCCATGGCTCTCGCCAGCGCGCCGGGAGCGCTTCGGCGTCGAGCAGCGCACGCTTTCGCAGTTGAATCACCCATATATAGCCCGGCTCTACGATGCCGGTATTACTAACGACGGCATCCCGTGGTTTGTCATGGAGTACGTAGACGGTATTCCGATTACTGACTACTGCAGCAAGCATGAATGCGTCATACGGAAGCGCTTGGAAGTGTTCCGTTGCGTATGTGAGGCGGTTCAGTATGCGCATGAACACGCAGTCATCCACCGTGACCTGAAACCATCGAACATCCTGGTGAAGGGGGATGGCAGCGCACGTCTGCTCGATTTCGGGATCGCAAAGCAGCTCGAAACTCTGGATCGACCCGTCGACCAGACCCAGACCGAAGTGCGACTAATGACACCGGCATACGCTGCGCCCGAACAAGCTCGCGGGGAAGCGGTTGGCGTTTTCACGGATGTTTACGCTCTGGGGCTTGTCTTGTATGAGCTGCTTGCTGGAGCTCGTCCTTTCAAAGTGTCAAGTCGTACTCCTGATGGGGCGAAGAGCAGTTTCGAAGCGGATCCTGAGAAGCCCTCGACAGCAGCGCGACGGATGGTTACGACGGGCTTACGACATTTAGATACGAGCAGAAGCACCTGGGCTGACTTGGACGTGATATCTCTCACCGCCATTCAGCAGGACCCACAGCGCCGCTACCGGTCAGTTGAAGCCCTAATCCGAGATGTCGATCACCACTTGAAGGGCGAACCTCTGGAAGCACGGGCCGACTCACTAAGCTATCGGATCGGAAAATTCGTGGGGCGCAACCGGCTACCTCTTTTTATGGCGGCCGCAGTGCTCATGGCTGTATTCGCGATGGCTATTTTTTTCACGATTCGCTTAGCGGGCGCACGAAACGCCGCGTTGACCGCGGCCGCGCGCACGAAACGCGTTCAGGCATTCATGCTGAACCTGTTCGAGGGTGGTGACAAATCCGCTGCCCCGGCTGAAAGCCTGAGCATTCTCACTGTGCTGGACCGCGGAGTTCAAGAGGCCCAGACACTCAATCGCGACCCCGAATTGCGAGCCGATCTGTATCAAACTCTGGGGACTGTCTACGAAAAGCTGGGCAAACTTGATCGCGCGGACCAATTGCTGCGCGCAGCCCTCGAGCAACGCAAGGCATTCCTCGGATCTAACGATCCCGACACCGCGGAAAGCCTGGTGGACCTCGGTCTTTTGCGCGTCGATCAAGCGCAGTTCCAGGAGGCAGAGCGGTTGATTCGAAAAGGCATGGAGAAAATGAAGCGTGCCCGGCCGCCGGACAAAGAAGGGCTTGCCAAATCGACACTGGCGCTTGGCAAGGTCCTCGAGGCGCGAGCTACTTATTCCTCGGCTATACCCGTGCTTGACGAGGCTGTCAAGCTTGAGTCGGAGGCGAAAGTACCACTTGCCGAGCTGGCCGCGACCCTAAAAGAATTGGCTGACGCGCAGTTCTACGCCGGGCACTATGATATCTGCGAAACTTTGACCCGGCGGGTCCTAGACATGCATCGACAACTATATGGTGAACGGCATCCGCTAGTAGTTGACGATCTAATAGATCTCGGAGCTGTTCAGTTTGAGCGCGGGCACTAGCAGTTTTACCGCCGGGCGTTGCAGATTAATCGGGCGTGGTATGGCGAGAACCACCCGCAAACGGCATCTAATCTCTATATGCTCGGCGAGGCACTCGTAGCCGAAAAGCGTTTCGAAGAGGCAGAAAGTCTGTTGCGCGAAGCACTCGGTATTCAGGAGCGTATTTACGGTTCTAGTCACCCTCATGTTGCTAATGTCCTAAATGAACTATGCATAGTGGCTCTCGGCCGTAACCGGCTGCAGGAAGCAGAACGCTGTTCTTCCCGTGTGGTGGAGATCTATCGAGCCGCTTATGGAAACCAGCACTATCGCGTGGCTCTCGGGTTAGCCAATCTGGCCAGCGTCTACCTGGACAAGAAGGAATATGCGCGCGCCGAGAAGAGTTTTCGTGAAGCGCTTGAACTCTACAAGCAGGTTCTTCCGGCCGATCACTTGTACATCGGTATCGCGGAAGTAAAGCTTGGACGCACCCTGCTGCGTGAGAAGCGATACTCCGAGGCCGAAGCGCGCAGTTTTGCCGGATACGGCATTCTTACGAAGCAAACAAGCCCATCAGTGAGTTGGCTGCGGTCTGCTCGTACAGATCTCGCGGACATCTACGATCATCTCGGCCAACGCGAAAAGGCGGCGAACTTTCGCGTAGAGTCAGCGAGCGTGACGAAGGCCGCGGGAAGCCGGCCAGAGTAGAGTCTCCCCCAAAGAGCAAGAGCGCGGTTCCGTCAAAAGGGCGGATGATTGATCGGGCCGTCGTTTTGGTGCGGATGAGAGGACTTGAACCTCCACGCCCTTTCGGGCACATGAACCTGAATCATGCGCGTCTGCCAATTCCGCCACATCCGCGTAGCTGGTGGGTCGAACAGCCACTATTGTAAAGCACCTGCGATCGGATGGCTAAAATGGAGTCAATGCCTGCTACCACCGCGCCTGTTATTCAGGAAACGCCTCTACGCTCTCCGTGGCTCACCGTTCTTATGGCCTGGCTTATTCCAGGTCTGGGTCATTTTCTGCTGGGACGCAAGGGCCGGGCCGCGATTATCTTTTGCGCGGTCATCATTTCGTTTGCCGTGGGAATGCTGATGCACGGTCCCATGTTCCAGCCCACGTCGGCCGGCGACGTGCTCTCGCGGCTCATTCAATCGGCCGGCTTCATCGGCGATATAGCCGCTGGTTTGATTTACTTCGTCTCGGTAGGCCTAGGCTACTGGCCACCCGATCAGCCCACTCACAATGCCGACTACGGCTCCAAGTTTCTGGTTGCCGCCGGCCTCTTGAACATACTTGCCATGGTGGACGCTTACGAGATCGCGACTCGTCAGAAAGAATAAACTTACGTGCCTAAGCTGAACCTCGATCATTTTGAAACTTCGCTCCTATTCGCGCTGCTGGCCAGCGTGATTCTAGGCTTAACCACCAGGCGCACCGACCGTGAACGGTTCCGTTATGGATTGCAGTGCTTTGGCTGGTTCATGCTGGCGCTTTTCGGCATCGGCTGGTTCATGCGGCTGCTGCACGGTTGAAAAGCGTTCCGAGGATAAAGGTGTCCCATGAAGACGTTCTACATCGAAACTTTTGGATGCCAGATGAATGCGCACGACTCGGAAAAAGTTGTGGGCACGCTGCTCCAAACCGGTTACACGCAGGTCTCGGAGCCGGCCGACGCGGAACTGATTCTTTACAACACCTGCAGCATTCGCGATAAAGCCGAGCAGAAGGTTTTCAACCGCCTGCAGAGCTTTAAGCGCGAGGCGGGCAAGGGGAAAGTGTTTGCGGTACTTGGCTGCGTGGCGCAGCAGGAAGGCGAGCGCATTTTCGAGCGGGCTCCGCACGTTAGCCTGGTTGCCGGATCCGCCAGTTACACCAAGCTGCCCGAAATGCTGGTGCAACTGGAGGCCGGTAACCGCCGCGTGACAGGCCTAAGCCTTGATACCGCTGAAACATTCGATACGCCTTTCACGCGCCGCAATAATCCGCACCGCGCTTACATCACGATTATCGAAGGCTGCGACAAAGCGTGCGCTTACTGCGTGGTTCCGTTTACCCGGGGTCCGGAGCGCAGCCGCACGAGCGAGAGTGTTATGCGCGAGGCGCGCTCGCTCGTGGAGTTGGGTTACTCCGAGGTACAACTGCTCGGACAAAACGTAAATAGCTACCGTGATCCATCTTCCGAGGGCTTGGATTTTGCCAAACTTCTGGCCGCCACCGGCCAGATACCGGGCATGCGCCGCGTGCGGTTTACAACTTCGCACCCGCGCGACTTTGTGAAAGAGATCATCGACGCGATCGACGAAAATCCAAGCCTCTGCAATCATGTGCATCTGCCAGTGCAATCCGGCTCCACGAATTTGCTTTCGCGCATGCAGCGGCTTTACTCTCGCGATGAGTACATGCGCCGCATCGATTGGATGAAAAGCGCCAGACGGCCTATGGCCATCACGACTGACATTATCGTCGGGTTTCCGGGTGAAACCGAAGCGGATTTCGAGCAGACTCTGAAGCTGGCAGATGAAGTCGAGTACGATTCGATGTTCATTTTCAAATATTCGAAGCGGCCCAATACGTCTGCGTTGCAGTATGACGATCACATTCCGGAAGAGGAGAAGACGCGCCGTTTGATGGTGCTGCAGGAGCGTCAACGCGCGATCCAGCTACGCCGCAACGCCCGCTGTGTGGGCATCGAAGAAGAGGTCCATGTAGAGGGCTACAACCTGGCTACTGGTCAGTGGATCGGCCGCACTACTCAAAACAAGACCCTGAATTTTCACGATCCGAACATTCCGGCACCCGGGCAGAATGGGACTCTGGTGGGCCAGTATATGGATGTACTGGTCACGCGGGCGGGGCCGAACAGCCTGGCGGGAATGCGCGTCCAATAGCGGATCTAAATGCGGATACAACGGAGGAATATGGAAGTAGAAATGAAAATAAGAGGTCTCATGATGGACCCGATGACTAATATGCCCATCGTTGTTTTAAAGGACATCACCGGCGATTCGGTGCTACCTATCTGGGTCGGGATCTATGAGGCCAACGCGATCGCCCTGGAGATCGAGAAAGTCACCACGCCGCGCCCGATGACCCACGATCTCATCAAAGTGCTTCTGATGGGGCTTGAAACATCCGTGAAAAAAGTCGTCGTCAGCGAACTGAAGGACGATACGTTTTATGCTCTAATCTGGCTGGAAAAAGAGGGCAAGATGATGAGCGTGGATTCCCGCCCGAGCGACGCCCTGGCTTTGGCGTTGCGCCATGACTGCCCGATCTACGTCGATGACCGCGTGCTGCAATCGTCCCGTAACTCGACAACTGTCTCCGAAAAAGTCAACAACGAAGAATTGCGCAAGTGGCTCGAGAACTTGAACGACGAAGACATGGGCCGCTATAAGATGTAACCACCCGGCAAATTGAAAAGGCCCCGGGGAGTCACAAGCTCCTCGGGGCCTTTTAGTTAGGTTTGCTTGCTTTAATGGTGCCGCCCTCTTTTGGCGGGCGCCGTTGTCTGCACTCCGGGGACCGACGGATCCTTGAAGGTCAGCATGTAGGGATCTTTAGTATAGCTGTCCGCCACGCCTTCAAAGTCCAGCTTCTGACCTACCTTAACCTTGTCCAGTGCCGAAGCGGGCAGAGGCTGCGAGAACTCCAGAGTCGCATCCGGCTTGGCCGGGTCTTCCACTCCGAGCACGACTTTGGTCGGCCGGTCGGGTGGATCGAGCGAAATCACAGTTCCGGTGAAATTTTTCACGCCCTGCGCGCCGCCCGGGATCTCTGTATCCTTGACACTCGAGTTGAAGAACTGATCGCCCTGGTCTCCCGTCAGGCTCTGCTTAACGGCATACCAGATCTTGAAGGCAGGATCGGAAGCGATTCGTTGGTTCATCGCGTCGGCCTGCTTATTGGCGGCCGTAGCTGCGCTACCGATCGTGAACCCGTCTGGCGGCAGGGCACTGGTCTTAGCCTGATCCAGCAGTTGATCCTCGCCGTCCGTGCCGCCGTGATACTGCGTATAGATCTTCTTGAAATAGTCCATGATTTGCGTTTGCTGCGCCGCCGGGATCTGCCCTGGTCCCGTGTATTCGCCGGCTCGCGCATACTCAAATAGCACAGTCGGGTACTTTTGGTCGTCCGGAACGCTCTTGTCTTCCTGCAGCGCCTTGCCGTATTGATAAGAGACAGTGCCCTGTTCGGGATTGGCCTGTAGGCTCGCCTTGTATTCCGCTTCAGCAGTTTTGCTGTCCTTCTTTGATACTGCTACCCAGGCCAGCGCATTATGCGCTATGCCGAGCGCCTGACTTTTCGCCTTGTCGAATGCAGCCTGGTCCACATTGGCCGGCTTCTTAGCCGGATCAAATGCGGTGGGCGCATTGTCTACTACCGCCTGAGCTGCCGTCTGAACCTGCGTCTGCAAATCCGGTGAAGGATTCGCGCCGCCCACCGCCGGGCCCCAAACTGCAATCAGATAGTTAGCGCGGAAGTTCTTAGGATCGGTCTTCAGGATCTCGTTGCATTTGTCCAGCAGCTTTTGACGCATCGCCGGGTCTGTCTGGGCCAGCTGCGCCAGGGTGGCTACGAAGTATTCGTTTCGCTCCTGCGAAAACTCCGTCTGGGGATACTTATCCTGCCACTGGTTCAGTAGATCCAGCCGGGCCTTCGGATCCTGCGTCTGAGTAATCTTCGAGTAGAGGTCGTACTCTCCGCGATCCTTGTAATTCTTCTGAGGCGCACCGCCGGGCGCCTGCCCCGCGCTCTGCTGCCCGTTTGGGGCCTGGGCGCGAGCCGGTGGCGGCGTAAAACCCAGGCTCGCGATAAGAGCTATCGCGCCGGTCGTGATGATCGTTTTGCTCGGTCTCAAAAAGCTTGACTCCACTGTTACCCCCTCTAAGAGGAATTTAGTTCTGGATACTGTAAGCGAAAGCCAGAGTATAACGAACATCGTCCAATACCCGCAACATTCACTACTACTGTAAGATGCTACCGCGACCCGACTTGTTCCCTAGTTCCGGTACGCGGCGGCCAGGACTAGTTTGCATGCTATCATCCACGTTTCCATGCGCTATGCGGATCTCGCCGTTATCGCCGCTTACTTGATTTTTATCACCTGGTTCGGAGCGCAATTCAAGGAAAAACAAGCCACTCTCAAAGATTACTTTCTGGGTGGCCGGGGCGCGCCGTGGTGGGCGATTTCGTTCTCAATCGTTTCCGCCGAAACCAGCACCCTCACAGTAATTGGTACGCCCGCGCTCTCCTTCGCCGGTAACTTCGGTTTTCTCCAGCTCATCCTGGGCTATCTGCTGGGGCGCATTGTCATTTCCATTCTTTTTCTACCCCAATATTTCCGGGGCGAAATGTTTACCGCCTATGAGCTCATGCAGCGCCGCTTCGGCCCTCACGTCCGCCGCTTCACCGCGGCCACCTTCCTTCTGCTGCGTGCTCTGGCGGAGGGAGTGCGGGTCTTCGCCATCTCTATCGTGATCTCGATCGTGCTCGGGACGGGCGAAATCGCCTCCATTGCGGTTATCCTTGCTCTCACGCTTTTCTATACGTTTCAGGGCGGAATGACTGCCGTGATCTGGACCGATGTCGTGCAGATGTTCCTCTACATCTCGGGCGCTCTCCTCAGCTTCTTTGTTATTCTCCACCTCATTCCCGGAGGTTGGCCGCACGTCGCCTCGCTCGGCTTCAGCGCGGGCAAATTCCAGGTATTCGATTTTCGGTTCTCATTCTCATCCGCCTTCTTCCACCGTACATACAGCTTCTGGGCCGGGCTTCTCGGCGGCTGCTTTCTCTGCACCGCAAGCCACGGTACTGAACAGCTGCTCGTGCAACGCCTATTATCGGCCAAAACCGAGCGCGAAAGCCGGCTCGCTTTATTTTCCAGTTGGGCGGTCGTCTTTTTCCAATTCGCTCTGTTCCTGTTCATCGGTGTTTTGCTGTTTGTCTACTACCAAAGCAACGGGCGCGCCGCCCCTGCCATTCCGGAGCGGACTTATCCCGAGTTCATCTGGAGTCATCTGCCGATCGGAGTCGCGGGCCTGGTGGTAGCGGCCATTCTGGCTGCCGCTATGTCTAATTTGAGTGCCGCGCTTAATGCGCTCGCCTCGACCACCATTATGGATTTCGTCGGGCCGCTCCGCCCGCATCACTCCGAATCCCGCTATCTCAAGCTCGCGCGCTGGGCCACAGTACTTTGGGGCGCAATCCTTTTTGTGATCGGTTTAACTGCCCGCCACTGGGGGCGCGTTCTCGAGGTCGGGCTCTCTATCGCCTCGGTGCTCTATGGGGCGCTGCTCGGAGTATTTCTGCTCGGCGTTCTCACCCGACGCCCGGGAGAGTGGGCGGCGATCGCCGGTATGTGCGCGGGTTTCCTGGCGACTTTGCTGCTCCGCTCGAGCGTCGCTTATACCTGGTACGTTCTCATTGGCTCTCTGGTCACCTTTACGGTCGGGTACGCAGCCAGCTTCGTTCCATTTGCCAGAAGCGCTCAGAGAATTGGGGACGTTCCGGCTTAGCGCCCCATGACCACCTTTACCTCCTCGCAACCATCTCTGGAGCGTGCTCTCGGCCTCTGGAGCGCCAGCTCTATCGTGGTCGGCACCGTAATTGGCAGTGGAGTCTTTCTGGTCCCCTCGAGCATGATCCGCTCAGTCGGATCGGTAAAAACTCTGTTCGTGGTCTGGGTTGTAGCTGGCATCCTGAGTCTATTTGGCGCTCTTAGCTATGCCGAGCTCGCCGCTGCTATGCCGGAAGCAGGCGGTGAATATGTCTACCTGAGCGCTGCTTACGGCCCATTCTGGGGGTATATCTACGGGTGGACGCAGTTCTGGGTCGCTAAAAGCGGGTCTATCGCTACTCTCGCGGCCGGATTCTATACCTATCTGACCGTCTTCTTCCCATTGCTCGCTGCGCCGCTGGTAGTGTTGCCCTGGCGCATCGGCCCCGGCGGCTCGCGGCTCGAGATACATTACGGCCAGCTCGTCGCTATCGCCTTAATCCTGATCCTCGGCGGCATCAATTATCTCGGCGTGCGCGCCGGGGGCAATGTGCAGGTTTTCGTCACAGCGATTAAGCTGACTTTACTGGCGTCCGTCATTGCCGTGGGGCTTTTCGCGTCACGGGGCAACATAGCGCATTTTTCGGGACACATAGCCGCCTCCGCCGGCATCAGCGGCTTCTTCGCCGCGATGGTTAGCGCGCTATGGGCTTACGACGGCTGGAACAACGTCAGCATGGTCTCCTCCGAAATTCGCAATCCGCAACGTAACCTTCCGCGCGCGCTCATCTTCGGGACGATGACGGTCATTGTGATTTACCTCTTGATCAATCTCGCGTACTTTTACGTGCTCAGCCCAGCCGAAGTCGGCGCCAGTCATCGAGTCGCCGCCGACGTGATGAATACAATTGGCGGCCATATCGCCGTTGTGGGTGTTACAGTCGCGGTGCTTGTTTCGATTCTGGCCGCGCTGAATGGCTCGATTCTGTCGGGCGCGCGTGTTCCCTATGCTATGGCGCGCGACGGCCTCTTCTTCCGTACAGCAGCGGTGATCGATCCCCGGTTTCGCTCTCCAAGCCACGCCACGCTGATGCTTTGCCTCTGGTCCTGCATCGTAGTTCTTAGCGGTTGGTTCGACGATCTATACAATTTCGTCATCTTCGGGTCGTGGATTCTGTATCTCATGACCGCTTTCTCGGTGATGGTGCTGCGCCGCAAGCGTCCCGAATTAAAGCGTCCGTACCACGTGATTGGATACCCTTTCGTGCCAGTACTATTTGTCGGAGTGGCTTTGTTGCTGCTCATCAGCACTCTTCAGACGCGCCCGCGCGAATCGCTTATGGGTTTAGGAATGATGGCCTTAGGCGTGCCGTTTTATTTTTTCTGGAAATCTAAACAAGGCGAAGGTTTTTCACGTAAACCGAAGTAGTTTTTTGCACGAGGTCTGTATAGAGCTTAGTACTAGGACTGAAAAACCACACACTTACTCCTAGTCCAGTTGTTTTTCTCTCAAACTAACAATTAAGCTTCTTGTAAATCTTGAAGGGTGAAAATAACTTGGACGTAGATAAAATGCTTGCTGAGCTCAGGCTCGAGCGGGAGCAGATAGAAGAAGCAATCCTGACGCTGGAACGCCTAGCGCGTGGGCGTGGGAGGCGCCGAGGCCGACCCCCGTCATGGTTGAAGGACGCCACCGAAGCGGCCTCCTCCTTGGCCGACGGAAATGGCTCGAGTTCTGGAGAGGAAGAACATTCGTCTGAACCGAAACGGCGCGGGCGGCCTCCGAAGGCTAAACATGCAGCGCAAGGCGCGGCTTGATCCGGCCAAACGCCGTCTATTTAGGTCATGAGTGGGGGCTAAAGCCCCTCGCGCGCTGAAGACCCGCCTCCCAAGTCAATACAGCAAAAATTGTTTCCGAAGCTCGGTGAATTGGTTCGCTTCCTGCTGGGCCTCATACCAAATCGAGCCTGCATCGCCGTTATTTCTTAATTCGAGTACTATTTTCTGATTACCGATTAGAAACCGGCATTTCTCAAAATCCAGCTTGCCAGGGAAGAGCTTCTGCAACTCAACTGCAAGCTCAATTCCCAGCCGGGTGCTGTCGAAGGCTTCCCGATCAGTAATTAGAAAGCGCACTCCTTCGATCTCTTTGCCGGCAAAATTCGATTCGGCCGGACGGAATCGAGTGGGATAAACTCTCACCCCCGGAATGAACCGCGCGTTCAAGGCTTGTGCCAGCAGCGATCCGCTTATCCAGTCCGCGCCTATCTGCTCGAAGGGAGCATCGGTTCCGCGGCCGACTGAGTAATTCGAATTCGCCTCAAGCATTGCCAGGCCGGGATACAGCAGCGCCGCGTTCAAGCTGCGCATGTTGGGTGAAGGATTCACCCAGGTCAGCTCTGTCGAATCGAACCAGTCGCCGCGCTGCCAGTTGCTCATCTTCATAACATGCAGGTCGGCTCCCCAGTGCTGCTCTGTGTTCGCCATCGTGGCCAGCTCGCCAAACGTCATGCCGTGCCGGAGCGGAATATCCAGGCACCCAACGAACGATGCGAGCTGGTTTTCGAGCACGGGACCTTCGACATGTGTCCCGGTGATCGGATTGGGCCGGTCCAGCACATAAAAAGGCTTTTTGGCGCGCGCCGCTGCTTCGAGCGCGTAGGTCATGGTGCATGAATATGTATAGAACCGGGCGCCTACATCCTGGATATCGAAGACGATCGCGTCTGTTCCGGCCATTTGATCGGGCGACATCTTGCGCCCGTTCGGCTGATACAGGCTGATCACCGGTAGCCCTGTCTTTTCGTCCCGGCCCTTACCCACATCGCTATCTTTCGTTCCGCTGAATCCGTGCTCTGGCGAAAATAAGCGCACGACGCGGACGCCCGAGGCCAACATCTGGTCCACATTGCGGCTGCCCTGGCGGTCGAGGCCTGTTTGATTCGTGATCAAGCCGATCCGTTTTCCTTTCAGCTCCGCAAATCCCTGCTGCTCGAGCACGTCGAGCCCTGTGAGCGTCTGTGCATTCCGGGCAATCACACGATGCACGCCGGCCATTGAGATTGTTTCTACATAACCGGTGAGCGAGACAGTATTCGGCAATGTCATTCCGTAGCGCGCCGCGACGACGGTTGCGATGCGCGACCGAAACGAGCTAAGCGAATTGCCGTGTTTCGGATGCACCACATTCGTCATGACAATCACGAACGAGTCCGTTGCCGGATCCATCCACATGGAGGTTCCCGTGTAACCTGTGTGCCCGAACGATCCGATCGGGTACAGCTCGCCTCGGTTGCTCGAGAAGGTCGAATCCATATCCCAACCGAGCGCGCGCAAGATCGGCTGATCGGCCGGGGTCGCCGGTTCGGTGAACTTTTTTACCGTTGCCGAATCGAAGATTCGCACACCAGCGTATTCGCCCATGCCAAGCATCATGGCCGCATATTTCGCCAGATCGTCCGCTGTGGTGAAGAGTCCCGCGTCGCCCGCGATGCCGCCCATATATCGCGCGGTGGGATCATCTACCACGCCCCGCATGGGCTCGCCTGTGTCGGGGTTGATCTCGGTTGGGGCAATGCGCGGCCGCAGCAAGAAGGCCGGCTGAAATCCGCTCTCGTTCATCTTCAAAGGGACGTAGATCTGATGCTGGGCGAATTCCGCGACGCTCTGGCCTGATAAGCGCCTGACGATTTCGGCCAGCAGATTGAAATTGATGTCGCTGTAAATAAATTTCGCGCCGGGCGGTGCAATCGGGGTAATTGTCATAGCCTTCTCGATGCCCGTTTGGTACCCGCTCCACCTCGGCACGAGCGGCAGATCGGGTGGAAGGCCCGAGAAATGTGTCATGAGCAGACGGATCGTGATGTCGCTCTTGCCGCCCTGAAACTCCGGCAGATATTTCGTAACCGGATCGTCCAGCCGGATCTTTCCCTGCTCGAATAATTTCATGATCGAAGGCGTAGTCGCCACCACCTTCGTCAGTGAGGCCGCATCGAAAATCGTGTCGAGTGTCATCGGTTCACGGTGGGGAATCAGCGCGCGCGACCCGTAAGCCTTCCGATACACTACTTTCCCGTTATGGCCGATTACCAACACCGCTCCCGGAATCAAACTGCTCTGGACCGCGTCGTTAATTATGGCGTCCACTTGCGGGAATTCTTCCTGCGCGCCTGCGGCTGCGATTTGTCCAGCTGCCAGCACACTCGCGAGCGCCAGCCCAATCAATATCCATTTCATGTCGAAATCTTAGACTACCTTTGGCCAGAGCAACTATCCCGAAACGCGCTACGTCGAGAGGGTTATGAGCTTTCGCTTTTTTGCAGGAGTCTTTTTGCTGGCCGCGGCTGGCGTCACTTCCGCTTTCGGGCAATTTCTATCTGTTGGCATCAAAGGCGGGGTGCCACTGAACGACGGATTTGTGAATACAGGTACTTTCGAACCGAATTTTTCTCCGCCTTCCACGACTACGAACCGCTATATCATCGGTCCTGAAGCAGAACTTCGGCTGCCATTCCATCTGGGCCTGGAGGCTGACGCTCTATACAGGCATTACAACGTCAATGGTAGCGGGATCAACCAGTGGGAGTTTCCAATTCTGCTGAAGTATCGTTTCAAAGGCATTCCGCTATTACACCCATTTGCAGATGCCGGGCCGACCTTTAATCACGTCTCCAGTATCAATTTTTTGACCCTAAATTCCTCCACAGCAGGAATAGCAATCGGAGCAGGGCTGGATTTTCATGCATTGATCCTCCACATCACACCGGAATTTCGCTACACACGCTGGGGTAGCCGAAATATTCAGGCAACCTCCGGAAACGTGTACTCCAATCAGAACGAGGCAGAGTTCCTGGCCGGCTTTACATTCTAATTTGGCTGGCTATGTAGTATCCTGCTTACATGCTCGAGGTCCGCGCACTCACCAAATGCTATAGCTCTATTCCTGCCGTCGATAATGTCAGCTTCACCATCGCGCCCGGCGAAGTTCTCGGCTATTTGGGTCCGAATGGGTCAGGCAAAAGCACGACCGTAAAAATCATTACCGGTTTGCTCGAGCCAACCGCCGGGACGGTGCTGTTTGGCGGTAGTCCGATTCGCGACAATCTGGCCGCTTACAAACGTGTAATCGGCTACGTGCCGGAAGAAGCGAATCTGTATCCATTTTTGTCGGGGCTTGAATATCTGCAACTGGTGAGCCGGTTGCGCGGTCTGCCGGAATCGTCAAGCCAGCGCAGGGCGGGGTCGCTGCTCGAGCTCTTCGACATGCGCCCCCACCGGCACACCGCGATCGCGGCTTACTCGAAAGGCATGCGGCAGCGCATTCTGCTGATTGCTGCTTTACTCCACAATCCAGAGCTTCTCATTTTCGATGAACCCTTATCGGGCCTTGATGTCACGTCCGCGCTGATTTTCCGGAAACTCGTTTCAGGGCTCAGCCGCGAAGGCAAAATAATCTGCTATTGCTCGCACGTGCTGGAAGTAGTCGAAAAGGTCTGCTCGCATGTGACGATTCTCCAGCGAGGCAAGCAGGTTGCCTACGGCGAAATAGACGAGCTCAAGCGCTTCCAATCCATGCCATCGCTCGAAGCCGCTTTTTCAAATCTGGTGCAGGAAGTGGACGCGGAACAATCGGCGGGTGCGATGGTGGATGCGGTGGTGAGCCGGTGACTCTTGTAGAAGTTGCATTCACCAGGGCGCGGAAGAGCCCTTTTGCCGCGTTAGTTGCGCACTTCGTGCGACGCTTGTTTGCGAGCGAAGAGGAACAAGACTCAGGCGGTGTAGGGCTGGGGTTAGGAGCGGTACTGGCGATTGTCGCTTCTCCGGGCGCCTTTGCTTCGATTTTCCTGCTCGACAAATACGGAACGCTCTTGCAATGGGCGCGGGGAGAACATTATGACGCGATTCTGAGGTCGCCCGCCGATGAATACTTCTTTGTCGTGTTGTCAATGACCATTACTGGCCTCGTGATGGTGGCCCGCTGGAATCGGCTCTTTCCCGACAGCCGCGACTTCGCGAACCTGGCCGTTCTGCCGATACCGATTCGCAATATTTTCGTTGCGAACTTCCTGGCGCTCTTTGGGCTGGCGGTGCTGTTTGCGTTGGATGTAAACGTGGTTTCAGCCCTCCTGTTTCCGCTGTTCGTGACTTTGGGTACGGGCAAGGAGAGCATGTTTATACTTTTCCAGCTAGGGATCAGCCATTTCACAACCGTCCTTTCTTCGAGCCTATTCAGTTTTTTTGCCGTATTCGGGTTCCTTGGACTGCTTACGCTGATTGTTCCGCGGAGAATGTTTCGGCGGGTTTCCCTCGCGATGCGGATAGCCCTGGTAGTGGCTTTACTCACTGAGTTCTTTTCCAACCTTTTTCTTCAGCTGTTCGCCGGAAAGCTTCCAGGCGGGGCAGGCCATTACATAAAGTGGCTTCCGTCCTTCTGGTTTTTGGGAATCTATGAGAACATGCTCGGGATTGCAAAACCTGCCATGTCGGCACTCGGGAAACAGGCTTTGCTCGCACTCGGGGTCGCAATCATCGTTTCGATCGCGGCCTATGTGCTTTGCTACCGCCGCATTTTCCTGCGCCTCCCCGAATCATTCGACAGCATGGGCGGGAGCCGTCCACTCTTAAGGATCGAGTTACCGGAAGCGCTTTTGCGGCCTCTCTTTCGTTCCCAATTCGAGCGCGCCTGCAGCAGTTTTGCGCTGAAAGTCCTGCTGAGAAGCGAGCAGCACCTGATGTTTTTTGGCGCGTATCTCGGGATCGGCTTGGTGTTGGTAGCGCAAACGGCACTGGATAGCGGCGCAGGAGCCGCGCACGGATCGCTGCCTGGCTCGGAATATTTGGCCATTCCTTTCTTGATTGCTTTTTTTCTGATCACGGGGTTACGGTTTGTTTTCGATAAGCCCGCTGCCTTCCCGGCCAACTGGGTCTTCCGGCTTGCGGCGGACTCGCCCTGGCCCGAGCCGGGCAAGATAGCCAGGAGAATTATGCTGTGGGCGACCATCCCATGGGAACTGTTCGTGCTGTTGCCCCTATCGGCGGGCCGCCTGGGATGGCCGCTTGCCTTGCTGCACGTCGCGGCCGTGGTTGCCTCGACTATGCTGTTTGCCGATCTCATGCTGCTGCGATTCTCGAAAATCCCCTTCACCTGTAGCGCGCAGTTCGATGTGAAACAGCTTCTGGTGCAGATGTTGGGACTGGTGTTTGGAGCGTTGGTTTTTGTCCCGATACTGGCCAGCCTAGAACGCTCCATGCTTGAGAAGCCAGCGCGATTTTTTGGACTGGGGCTAGCGTTTGCCTTAGCCTGGTACTGGCTCGCGCGCTACCGGCAGCAGCAGACTGTTACCGACAAGCAATTGAGATTCGAAGACGGCCCTGATGCGCCGTTCGAGTTTCTGAAGCTAAGCTGAGCTTTGGCGCCGCTCGTGGGAAGCGCGCCGGCAGGCCGCAACTCCAGATCGTCCGACGACAGCTGCCTGGCATCGGACGAAGAGAGCATCATGTCTCGACCTCGATGTACCGCAGCGGGAAGGCGGTGCGGCGAACCGTCGGGCCAGCATCGCATGGACTTGCTGTGCCCCGCATCACGAGCCTAACGGTCGGCGCATCTTATCGGGGATTACGGGATCTACTCGAAGGTTGATTGTGCAATGTGCTCGTTGCACAGGAGCACGCGCGTATGCCTTTTCCTATTGCTGCTCGTCTTGGTCTTGCTCCTCCGCGGCAGCTGCCGAAACCGTGCCGGTAAATTCGCCCGTGGCGACAAAGAAGACCGGGCTTTGAGAGGCGTCGGCCAACACCGGCTTCGCTATCTCGGTCAACACAAGCTTGCCGGATGCATCCTTGAAACGACGGGTTCCGCCAGTGATTTGAAAAATCCTGGTGCAGTGGGCCCTCCCATGCAGGAAATCGATGCAATCGAATCCCTCCTTGAGATTGACATTCAATAGGCTCCCATCCTGGAAGCGAAATACGCCCGCGCCGGCCATGGTTGGGAAATAAACCTGATTTGCCGGGCAAGCGCTGGACTGCTGCGGGAAAGCTCCCTCGGCCTCTACATTACGAAAGGTGAATGGGCCTAGGCCACCGTTCCCGGCGAAATTGAATTCCCCGGTGTGTGTGTCCTTGAACTTTAGATCGATCGCGCTGGCCCCCTCGGTTCCCGAAAACGTCATCTTGACGGGCCTCTCTTGTGCGTAGACGCCTGCGACACCGAGATTCAGTATCAGTGCCATAGTTGCTATGTGTTTCATTCGTGTCTCCTATTTCTTGGAGGAGATCATGGTAAGACTCTGTTCTCCTTCCACCCGTACAGGCGGAAGCAGGCGGCAAAAGCGGCCACGTTCTGGTATATTTTCTTGTGCCCCTTAGGAGAACGGCTATTGATCGACGCACGTTCTGCAGAAATCACCAATCTGTTGAAAGCCTGGGGTAGCGGTGACAAAGCAGCCTTGGGCCAGTTGGCGGAGCACGTTTATCCTGAATTCCGCCAGATGGCCCACCGGTACATGAAGAATGAAAGGCAGGGCAATACCCTTCAGGCCACCGCAATTATCCATGAGGTCTACCTCCGCCTGGCAGAGATGACTGAGGTCGAATGGCAGGCGCGCGCCCAGTTTTTTGCCATGGCGGCGCAGATGATGCGGCGCATCCTGGTGGACGCGGCTCGCGCTCGGGGTTCTGGAAAGCGTGGCGGAATAGCGCCTAAAGTGAACATCGATGAAACAGCCGTCCTGTCACCGGCCACGGACCGGTCCATCCTCGCTCTCGACGAGGCCTTAACAGCGTTCTCGCAGCTGGCTCCGCGCCAGGCTAAGGTGGTCGAGTTGCGTTATTTCGGCGGATTGACGGAGGAGGAGATCGTCGCCGCTCTGGAAATTTCGCCGCGCACGGTCCGGCGGGATTGGAATCTCGCCAAGGCTTGGCTTCTGCGGGAGTTGAGCCCTCCAACAAGGGCATCTTCGGTACCGGAGTCATGACGCCGGAGCGTTTCCGGGAAGTAGAAGAGCTCTACCATGCGGTCTGTGAAGTGAGCTCCGAACAGCGCTCGGTGCTGCTCGCGCAGGCAAATCCCGAACTGCGCCGTGAGATAGAATCACTGCTTTCACAACACACCAGTGGCGAATTTCTGGATCGGCCTGCCATCCAGAACGCCCCCGAACTGCTCGAGGATGCGACCGTCACCGAATTCATCGCCGGCGCTTGCCTGGGGCCATACCGTATCGAATCGAAACTCGGCGAAGGCGGCATGGGCCAGGTTTTTCGAGCCGTAGACACGCGATTAGGCCGCCCGGTGGCCATCAAGATCGCGCATCAGCGGTTTAGTTCCCTTTTCGAGCGCGAAGGGCGCACGATTTCCTCGCTCAATCACCCGCACATCTGCACCGTCTACGATGTTGGGCCGAACTACCTTGTCATGGAACTGGTGGAGGGCGAAACAATAGCGACCAGGCTCAGGAGCGGGGCTCTTCCAGTGAAGACCGCGCACCTGTACGCCTCGCAGATCGCAGCCGCGTTGGCCGAGGCGCACGCCAACGGCATTGTTCACCGCGATCTCAAGCCGGGCAACATCATGATCGCCAAGTCCGGAGTGAAGGTTCTGGATTTCGGCCTTGCAAAATCGAGCCAGGATGAATCGGCCACGGCCAGCCGCCCAGTGATGGGCACGCCTGGGTACATGGCACCCGAACAACGGGAGGGCAAACCGGCGGATGCTCGCACAGATATCTACTCGTTCGGTTGCGTCCTCTATGAGATGTTGACCGGCGGACGAGTCGGGACTCAGCGGAAGCACATCCGCTCGCGAAGGCTGCAAAAAATCGTAAATCGCTGTCTCGAAGAAAACTCCGGATGCCGCTGGCAATCCGCCGCCGAACTCGAGCGGGAGCTGAAACGAATAACCACGGCAAGAAGCCCCTGGATACCCATTTCGGTAGCCGCTGTTGTTCTGGCGCTTTTGGGTGCTGCATATTTCTATGTCCATCGCGCCCCGAAACTCACTGCCAAGGACACGATTGTTCTGGGGGAATTCGAGAATAAGACCGGCGACGCGGTGTTCGATCAAACACTTCGCCACGGCTTGGCCGTGCAACTGGAACAGTCCCCGTTCCTTAGGCTCTTATCGGACGACAGCATCAAACAGGCACTGTATCTCATGAACCGGCCGGCCGAGACGCGGCTTACATCGGAGATCGCACGGGAGATCTGCCAGCGCAACGGTGGCACTGCGGTGCTGGAGGGCTCGATTGCAGGGCTCGGAAGCCAGTACGTGTTGTGGCTACGCGCTCGGAACTGCGACACCGGAGACGTCCTCGCCCAGGAGCAGGCTCAGGTAGGAGGGAAAGAAGACGTCCTGAAGACGCTGAGCAGAATTGCGATTCAAATGAGGACCGGGCTCGGCGAGTCGCTAGCCAGCGTCCAGCAGCACTCGACGCCGCTGGAACAGGCAACTACGCCGTCTCTCGAAGCTCTGAAGGCGTATAGTGCAGGGCGCACCGCTCTTTTCGCGCATGGCGGACCTGCCGCTATCCCTCACTTTCAGCGCGCCATCGCCATCGACCCGCAATTCGCTATGGCTTACGGTGATTTGTCGATTGTGTACTGGAATCTGGGCCAAACCGATCTCGCGTCCGAGTACACCCGCAAAGCCTACGAGCTTCGTGATCGCGTCAGTGACCGGGAAAGGCGCTGGATCCTTTTTCTCTACGACCGGCAGGTGACGGGAAACTTGCCAAGAGAGCTGCAGAACCTCGAATCGTGGGTGCAGATGTATCCGCGCGATTGGAGTCCGGTTGCCGTTTTGGGGGGCTGGGGGACGCAGGGCACAGGCCAATATGAAAAGGGAATCCAAGCAGGGCAAAAAGCCCTTCGGCTGAATCCGGACAACCCATTCCCGTACACTGTGGCCCTGCATTATATGTTCCTGGATCGGTTCACGGAGGCCGCAGATATGTTGCGGCGCGCGGCGGAGCACAAACTGGAAATCCCCGAGATGCTGATCACTCGTTATTACCTGGCGTTTTTTAATGGCGACCAGCCGGGAATGGAGCGTGAAATCGCGCGTGCTCCTCAAGAGCATGCGGAGGATTGGATGTCCCACAATCAGGCCATGGTGCTCGCCCGCTCCGGGCAAATGCGGCAGGCGCGGACCATGTGGGAGCGAGGAATCGCATTGGCGCGGCAGGCTGGCAATCGTGAATGAGCCGCAATCTACCAGGCCGCGGACGCTGTGTGCGAAGCGCATTTCGGCAATGCGGTGAGGGCGAAACAGCGCGCCCGGGCCGCACTAGATCTGGCAAAAGGCCGCGATGTGGAGTATGCCGCGGCCTTTGCGCTGGCCCTCTCGGGCGATTCGGCCGAATCTCAGAGGCTCGCCGGCGATCTTGAGAAACGCTTCCCGGAGGATACCCCCGTGCAGTTCGAGTATCTTCCCACCCTGCATGCGCTGTTTGCAATCGCGCATCGGGCGCCGCTGGATGCGGTCGAGCGATTGCAAAAGGCGGCTCCTTACGACTTCGCGCTGCCGGGCACAGCATTCTTTGCCAAATTCGGAGGCCTCTATCCCGCGTATGTACGCGGCCAGGCGTACCTCGCGGCAGGGCGTGGCCAAGAGGCCGCGGGGGAATTCCAAAAAGTTCTCAATCATCGCGGCATCGTTTTCGCCGATCCTATAGGAGCGCTGGCGCACTTGCAACTCGGCAGAGCATACATTGCCTCGGGCGACATGACCAAAGCCAAAGAGGCCTATCTGGATTTCCTGACGCTTTGGAAGGATGCCGACGCGGACATTCCAATCCTCAAGCAAGCCAAGACGGAATACGCCAAGCTGCAGTGAACGCGATATGAGACGCTACGTGGCATGGACCTTCAAATCCAGATCGTCGGCAAACAGGAAGTTGATGTATTCAGTGCCCGGCAACAAGTTCTTTGATTCGCCAACCTACAGGTGACGCGTGATCCAGGATATCCAGGCTGTAGTTGTGACATCCTCGTTTGCCCCTTCGCGTTTTAGAAGGGCTCTTTTCGCACCCTTGGATCTGGTAAACTCGTCTGCCATTGGCTACGGATACCAAAGCCAGGAGAATAGATGTGAACATAATTCAAAGTCCGCTCACGCTCGTCATGAATATCAAATCGCCTGAGGATTACGCTCAGTTGAATGGTTTGCTGGCCAAGATTCAAAGCGCTCCCCCCGACCAGAACCCAGTTTGGGTTGCACTTACAAAACTGAAGACTGTACACTTCGCCAGGTTCGTGTTTCTTTCGAACAATACCCAATTAGCGATCATCACAACTTACGACGGGCCATTCGACAAATACATCAACGACTTCATTGATGAGATTGGGGACGTTTTTAACGCTCTGCTCTCTCATATGAATGACGCACCTCCTCTGCCCGTGCAGACGGACCGGGATGCTTTCCTGGCCTACGTAAAGGCAAACGATCTCAGGGGGATCGAGCCGTTTTACAGTGCGTATCCTGAAGCGTCGGTAGTTACCATTCTGGATGCTTTAACCCAACAGTAGTTCATGCTGCCGTTAGCCGATGTTCAGGGTCTAATCCTCCGGAGCTACGGGATGGATTCCGCGGCATTTTTTTTGTTGCGGGTGGAAAGTCCGCCAGCAGCGCGGCGGCTACTTAGCACGCTTCCCATTACGAGCGGGGCGCTCTGGAACGAAAAACCGGCGTTCTGTTTGAATGTTGGGCTAACGTTTGACGGCCTTACAGCATTGGGGCTTCCAGCAGCTTCTCTCGGTTCTTTCCCCCAGGAATTCGTAGTGGGCGCCTCCAAACGTTGTGCGCAAGTAGGCGACGTAGGATCCTGTTCCGCGGATAGCTGGGATTACGGACTAGGTCAACCGGGTCTCCACGCACTCGTCTTGCTTTTCGCTCAGACAGCTGAGATCCGCGACACTCAAGCGGTTGTGCTTCGGCAAAGTTTGTTGGCAGACGGCGCGTATTCAGAAATAATGATGCTCCCCGGCGACGTTCTCCCTGGGAGTAAGGCCCATTTCGGGTATCGCGATGGCTTTTCTCAACCGACGATTGATTGCGGACTGGGAAATCCTGTTCCTGATAAGCAACCCATCGCGCCTACCGGTGAGTTCCTGCTCGGGTATCCCAGCCAGTTCGACCAGTTCACGTATCCGGTGCCTGTACCGGACGAACTGGGCCGCAACGGAAGCTTCATGGTGCTGCGCATCCTCGAACAGGACTGCGCCGCGTTTGACGCTCTGCTTAATGAATCCGAGGAGCGCTACGGAATAGCTGGAGAACTTCTGGCAGCGAAGATAGTGGGCCGTTGGCGAAATGGGACACCGCTTGCTATTTCGCCCGACTCTGATTCGCCGGTTCCTGCGCCAGCAGACACGGAGCTGAATCAATACGACTACGCCCCAACCGACGCGAATCCGAAAGCTTACGACGATCGGCGTGGTTTTCGCTGTCCAATCGGTTCTCATATGCGGCGAGCCAATCCTCGGGGAGCGACTATCGCCGGAAATGGTGGCTCACGGCATCGAATCGTGCGGCGCGGTGTTCCGTATGGGCGGCCCTACGATCCGTCTCACCCACATGATGGGATCAAGCGGGGACTTCTCGGTCTGTTTATTGGGGTGAGCATCAAAGATCAGTTTGAGTTTCTGATGTCGGAATGGATCAACGGCGGAAGCTTCGCGCCCGGTATCTACGGCACGACCGATCCGATACTTGGGAATTCTCCTCAGGGAGAAAACAAGTTTGTCATTCCCCGCGAGAACGAGAAACCGGTGGTGATTTCAGATTTTCCCCGGCTGGTAACGACTCGCGGCTCCGCCTACACTTTCCTGCCTAGCATTACCGGCCTGCGCTTTATCGCAGATCTTACATAGAGTTCTTCAAATGCGATTTCCTAATCTTTTACGATCCGCTCCATGACCCGCGGCAGCAGCTTAGTCTACCGGTATTTGAGTGAACGCGCAGGAGGCTAGGACTCACTAAGTCGTGACCGATTCAAGAAGCCTGATCTGCTTTGCGTCACAGTCGATTTGCGCCTCAACTCCGTAAGGAACAATGAACTTAGGATCGGTGTGGCCAAAATCCATTCGAGTTATTAACGGAAGAGAGCCTAATCTCAACTCCGCAAGCACCTGCAAGATTGCGCCGTCATATTCCTCAAATTTTGCTTCGTCGCCGTAGGGTCGTCCAAAGAAAATGCCTCGAGCTTCACGCAAAGCGCCTGTCGCGGCCAGTGCCCGAAGCATGCGCATCACGGCCGAGGCGGCGGGTGGCGCATCCTCGGAGATCTCAAGGAACACTATGCTGTTTCGCCACACGGACTGCTCGGGCCAGATCAGGGCACCTCGGAGCCAATCCAGAGCTTCAAGACATCCCCCGATCAGGTGGCCGCGATGCCGCCCAGTCCCTTGGAGCCACCGCCAACCCGAGCACGGTTGAAGTGGTCTCGGTTTCTGATTCCGTGCTTTATCGCCCCAAGCGAACGACGCACAAGTCCACCCATTTTGATTTGGCGAAATCGGCATCTCGGGGATGAATGATCCGAAGAGCACCTGCCGCACAGAACCAACCGTGTACGGTAGCAATCCACCATTCTCGTCAAAGCCGCCCATGATGGATGGTCCATAGTATGAAGTCACGCCCGCTTTCAGGAAGGCTAAGTGTGTGACGGTCGTGTCCGAATAGCCGATAAAACCTTTCGGATTCTCACGAATCACAGAGAAATTCAGAAATGGCACATCCGAATCGAATCGTCAACCCAATCGTAGAGATGATGGCTTGAATCGACGTATCCCTCAGTACCTCCATCAAGTCCGCTGCCGAGCCTCGGGATGGGCGGCGAGCCAATCAGGGTTCGCCTGCGCATGGCGACTCTCAATCACCTGAACGCCAAAGGCGTTCTCAAACTGGAGCTTTCCATCGCCGTAGACGCCTGGGAAGACGTTGGGCTAACCGTGGGAAAGAGAAACCGCCGCAATTCGGTCACCGCGGCGAAGGGCTCGGGGCTTGATCATAACTCAGGGTCCATCCGGCCAAACCTCATCTGGACGCGCGGGGAGCGGCTGATCCGCACTGAGGTTTGTGGGCTTGATGTCAGCAAAAACGAAGTTTTCAGGTGGAACAGGACTCCCCGCCAAACGCCGCAACAGCGCGAGTTGTCCGGCGTGAGTCATGGCGTCGGAAAACGGGCCCTGCAACAGAGCTTCAGGACGCCCCTCCCGGAGTGTGGTCCCGAGTTCGATGTGCCGCGCGACATCGGCAAGCGTTTCATGGAAGTGGGTGATAGCGGCTTGGAAGTCAGGAAATTCGGGTGCCCGGTATCTTCCGCCGATAAAGAAAGTGGGTGAATACCCCAATACGTCGTCCATGTGCCTGATCAGCTCATGCGGCGTTCGGACCTTTGGTGCTGCTCGAAATGACGCAAATTGTGAAGGAGCAGCGCGGAGTGCCTTCTGAGTCCGATACGCAAGGGCGGCAAGGAAGTGACAGAGAAGAGTTTGCTTCTGGTCCATTTCTGTTGGTCCATCATACTGGGGAGAGAATCCATCAACCCGCGCTGGACAAATGTTCCCATGCAGGTCCTGGGAACACTGGCTCGCTATGTTTGTAAACGCTCATTGCAGATGTGGTCCGTCTATTGAATAGCCGCCTGTAGCGGCGCAGCGTTTTAGCAATTGTGTCCAGTTGGCCCGCCATCCGGAACGTTGACTCCAAGGGCCGATACCTCAGCAATCGACCTTCTGCACTCGAATTGAGTCGACCCGCTCAGGTGAACTCAGCTGAAGCCCCCCTGGGGGTCCGTTGTGCGATGAAATTCCCAGGCGTAGAATCCTATATAGGATGACTGATGCAACCAGGCTTTCTCACACCGCGGCTCTGATTCTCCAAACTGTTGATCAGGGCTGCAGCTACGGCTTCGACATTATGGACGCGACGGGACTCCCGAGCGGCACGGTTTATCCAGCCCTGCGCCGGATGGAAACCGAAGGATTGATCTCCTCGCAGTGGGAGGCTGAAAAGAAGGCGCTGGCGGAACAACGGCCCGCTCGAAAATATTATCGAGTCACTCGCGCAGGTACCGAAGTATTGGAGCAATCGCAGAAACGCTACCCGCTTTTAAACCGGCTGGTGGCAAAACCTCGCCGCTAGGAGTAATTTATGGCACCAGAGCCAAGGCGTCCTCTTTCGCTTTTGGTTTGCGTCGCAATGGTCGGTGCGGCCTCCCGAATGGTCCCGGCGGCCCAAAGACTCGACTGGAAACGGGAGTGGCAGGCGGAACTGTGGCATCGCTGGCAGTTTCTGGTGCACGCGCAAGCCTGGAATGTCTGGGAATCCCTGCTGCTGATTCGAAGATGCATGGGCGTTTTCCCCGATGCCCTATGGCACTTCACCGGCCAAGAGGCTATTCAGGTACGTGTTCGAGACGCTGTTCGCTCTCCCTGGACCTGCCTCGGAACCCTGGGCCTGCTGCTGGCCATTCTCGCCTGCGTGACATCCGGTTTTCCCGCCACGCGCAACCTGTTCCAGGCCGGTATGCCTGGCAGGAATGCCGGGCTGGTGTTTATCTGGTTCCATCCCGTGACTGGCGGCGGCGACGAAGGGCTTCCGTCCGATGTCGCTCCGGCCTGGGCTGCCCAAAGCCATTTGCTCCAAAGTGTCGCGCCGTTTGTGATCGCCCATCAGAGTGTCAGACGGACTGACGGGCGATTTGCCCAGCCCCTGGTTATCCGAACGCAGGCAAGTCTATTCAGCGTGCTTAAAGCCAAACCGCTGCTGGGCAGATTTCCATCGAGCCATGGAGTCGTGCTCACGTATGGCCTCTGGCGATCGCTCTTTCGCAGTGATCCTCGCGTGGTCGGAAAAGTGGTGAAGATTGGCCGCGATTGGCGCGAAGTGGCCGCCGTATTGCCGCCTGCTTTCCATTTCCTTTCCCGTCAATCCGCCGTTTACCTCATTCGGCCAGAGCTTCCGGATGCTCAGCAGATGATAGTGGGACGCGTGAAGCCCGGAGTCTCCGAACAGCAGCTCGACAAAGAGCTGACGCGGATTGCCGAGACCGCGTGCTACTATTTTTTCCGTTCGGAGCTGCGTTATTCCTTCCTGAGACAAGCGGCCTGGATTCCTGTTGAAGTGTTCGCGGCAGCATTCCTGGCTTCCGCGCTGCTGGTGCTGGCTGTTTCGCGCGTGCCGCTGCGCCGCTTGCGCGGACTGCTGAAGGCGGGCGAAAAAGGCGACGTGGTCAGAAGAGTGCTGTTCTTTTCCTTCAAAGTGCTGTTGGCGTTCCTTATCGTTTTCTGTGCGGCCCTCGAGTGGAGCCGCTCGGCATCCGCAATTCTCTACGCATCGCGCGATCCCGCCGCCGGCCCATTTCTGCTATGGCTTTACATCCTCGGAACCATGGGCGTGCTCTTCTGGGCGATAGCGGATCAGCGGGCCCGCTGCCGCGTGTGCCTGCGACTCTTATGCTTTCCAGTGCGCGTCGGTTGTCCTGGTTGCCTCTTATTGAATTGGTCTGGCATGGAGCTGTTGTGCACCGAAGGGCATGGGCTGCTGCATGTTCCTCACCTGGCCCCGAGCTGGGATGAGGAATCGGAGCATTGGGTTTCCCTTGACGAGTCCTGGAAGGACTTGTTTGTGGGGACAAAGTAGCTGCGCTAACCTGTTTCCTTGACGCTCGAGGATCTTCAAAACGAGTTAGCAGCACTTGCCGATCCCGAACGCGCGAAGAATTTAGCCTGGTTCTTTAAGACTGGAAAAGGAGAATATGGCGAAGGGGATCAGTTCCTAGGTATCCGGGTTCCTTTTCAGAGGAAGCTCGCGCACCGGTATGTGGGTCTGCACCTGGCAGATGTTGCGCGCCTGCTGAAATCGCCCATTCACGAGCACCGCTTCACTGCCGCTGAGATTCTGGTAGCACAGTACGAAAAAGCCGGTGGAGGCCCTCCGGCGGAGAAGATTTTCAGATTTTATCTCCGTTACGCGAAACTCTTCAACAACTGGGACCTGGTGGATACATCCGCGCCCTACATCGCCGGCGCGCATCTGCTCCACCGGCCGCGCGATCCGCTATACGGGCTTGCTCGTTCGGCGAATGTCTGGGAGCGGCGGATAGGCATTGTCGCCACCTTCGCTTTCTTGCGATCTGGCGATGTGGAAGATACTTTCCAGATCGCGGAAATGCTGCTTGCCGACGAACACGATCTGATCCACAAATCGGTGGGATGGGCTCTACGCGAAGCGGGCCGCACCTCCCGGAAACGACTGCTCGCTTTTCTGCAAAAGCACTATACGTCAATCCCACGCACTACCTTGCGCTATGCAATCGAACATCTGCCCGATACGCAGCGCCGCCAAATCCTCGCAGGGAAGTTCTAGCCAGGCAGAGAGTAACCGCGCTACTCTGAATTCGAAATGACTGTCGAATACATACGATATACGATCCCCGAATCCAGGATCGATGAGTTTCAGAATGCTTACAGATTGGCCGGGCAGCAGTAGAGGAGTTCAGATCATTGCCTTGGGTACGAGCTGGCCCAGTGCGCGGAAGATTCCGGCGAACACATTCTGCGAATCAACTGGGATTCCGCGGAGGGCCACTTGCAAGGCTTTCGGCGCGAACCTCAATTCGCCGAGTTCTACCGCCACGTGCAACCTTTTCTGGAGCAGATTGAAGAGATGCGTCAATACGAGTTGACAGATGTCAGGTTCAGCGCGGAAGGAGAACCGGTGCCTTATGCGGGTTAGAAAGATTGCAGTGCTGGGCGCAGGGAATGTGGGCGGGGCGCTCGCCCGAATCTGGAGCAAGGCCGGACACGAGGTGGTCTTCGGTTTACCGGATCCTCAAAGTGAGCGCGCACGACAGGCCTTGGATTACACGCCGGGTGTTCGTGCGCTGGACAATAAGGCGGCCGCGAACAGCGCTGAGATCGTTGCGCTCAGTGTGCCGTGGCCTGCTGCGCAGAAAGCGATTCAGATGTGCGGTGATCTCGCAGGAAAGATCCTAATAGATTGCACCAACCCGCTGCTGCCGGACCTCTCTGGCCTGGCGCTTGGCGTCTCAACCTCGGCGGCGGAGCAGGTGGCGAGTTGGGCTCCTACAGCGCGCTTGGTAAAGGCTTTCAACACGATAGGTGCAGCTTGCTTCGGGAATGCGCAATTCGGTGATCTCGAAGCCGATGGCTTCTTATGCGGCGACGATGCTGATGCGAAAGCGACAGTGTGGGGATTGATCGAAGATGCAGGTTTAAATCCGGTAGACGTCGGTTCATTAATACATGCCCGCTGGCTGGAGCCTATAGCCATGCTCTGGATCGATCTGGCGGTCAATCAAAAGCAGGGCGCCAATCACGCATTTAAGCTCTTGCGCCGGTAATGGAAACGCCAACAGGTCATGCTTCCGAACCAGACGTATTAATATAGAAAACCGACCGGCAAGGAGGAGCATCAGGTGAGTGTGAACGCGTTGTTCGCTTTGCTTCAGGCGCAAATTGCGAATTTGCCAGAACATCGGGTGTCGAACATCTTCCATCCGCTGGCCACTCCAGGAGCAGCCGAGAAGAATATCGCCGTGCTGACTTTGGCGATTACCGGAGCAATTTTTGTCGCGGTCGGCGGGTTGATCGTCTACACCATGTGGCGCTTCCGCCGTAAACCGGACGACAACAGCCGCCAAGAGCCCGCCCAGGTTTACGGAAGCAATCAAATTGAAGTAGCGTGGACCGTAATCCCCATTCTAATTGTCTTCGTTCTCATTGGTGTCTCAGCGCGCGTGATCGCGGCTGTGGAAAATGCTAGTCCGCCCGCCTCCATGCTGAAACTCAGGCTGATTGGTCACCAGTGGTGGTGGCAAGTCGAATACCCCGATTACGGATTCGTGACTGCAAACGAGATTCACGTGCCGGTATCGCCGGACAGCAAGACCGCAACATACCTGCAACTCGAAAGCCTCGACGTGATCCATAGTTTTTGGGTTCCTCAACTGGCCGGCAAGATGGACCTGATTCCGAATCGGGAAAATTACATGTGGATCGATCCCCAGCAGCCCGGCATTTATCTCGGGAACTGCGCCGAATATTGTGGAACACAGCATGCCAACATGTTGCTGCGGGTTATTGCGCAACCCAAAGCGGATTTCGAACAGTGGGTGGCTGAACAGCAGAAGTCCGCCACAAGCGATTCTCAGGTAGCAGAAGGCAAAGCTGTTTTCGAATCACTCTCCTGTGTAAACTGCCACATGGTGAAGGGTACGCCATCTATTGGAAAATTTGGTCCGGATCTGACCCATGTGATGAGCCGGCAAACTCTAGCGGCAGGGGTTTTGACCAACACATCGGAGCACCTTCGCGCCTGGGTCAATGATCCGCAGGAAAGTAAGCCGGGCTGTTTGATGCCTAGCATGAAACTGACGGACCACCAATTGGATCAAGTAGTTTCTTACCTGGAATCGCTGAAATAACGAGTTACTTATGGCATCCATAGATTACCCGCTCAATCACCCCAAAGTTCAAGAGCGAGGATTCTCGTTTTCAGAAGTACTGTACTCCTGGGTCGCGACCGTCGACCACAAACGACTGGGCCTGATGTATATCGTCTCGGCCCTGCTGTTCCTTGTTGTCGCCGGGATTATGGCAGCGGTTATTCGCATGCAATTGGCGGTTCCGAATAACCACCTTGTCGGTCCCGATACTTATAACCGGCTTTTCACGATGCATGGCACCACCATGGTTTTTCTGGTGGGAATGCCGATGGTAGCGGGCTTTTCGAACTACCTGGTGCCGCTAATGATTGGGGCGCGCGACATGGCCTTCCCGCGGCTGAATGCCTTCGGTTTCTGGATTTTTCTGTTCGGTGGACTGCTTCTCTACTTCAGCTATATCGGAGGTTCAGGGCTCTCGGGGGCGGGTTCAGCTCCAGACGTCGGATGGTTCGCCTATGCGCCTCTTACCTCTCGCGCGTTTTCCCAGGGGGCCAGCACGGATTATTGGGCGGTAGGAGTTCTGGTTGCCGGGTTCGGGAGTATTGCCAGCGCGATTAACGTCATCGCCACGACTTTTTCGCTCCGTTGCCCTGGCATGACGTTGAGTAGAATGCCGATGTTTGTATGGGTCATGCTGGTCGATTCGTGGCTGATTATCGTCGCGCTGCCGCCCTTATCCGCAGGGCAGATCATGCTGCTGCTCGACCGTCACTTAGGGGCGAACTTCTTCGATACGCAAGCGGGAGGCTCGGCCGTTCTCTGGCAACATATCTTTTGGATTTTCGGACATCCGGAAGTTTACATTCTGATTTTTCCCGCCTTTGCCATCCTTTCCGAGGTAATCCCGATTTTCTCTAGAAAGCCGCTCTTCGGCCGGCCTGCGATGGTGGGCGCCGTGGTAGCAATCGGATTTATCAGTCTGGGCGTCTGGGCCCATCATATGTTCGCGGTTGGCATGACGTCGTGGGCGAATACCTTTTTTGCTGCTTCAAGCATGCTGGTAGGCATACCTACTGGAATCAAAATTTTCAATTGGACAGCCACCATGTACGGCGGCAAGCTCCACTTCAACACCGCCATGCTGTTCTGCTGCGGATTTCTCCTGCAATTCCTGGTAGCCGGACTCACCGGAATCATGCTGGCCGTCGCTCCGTTCGATTGGCAACTTCACGACTCTTACTTCGTGGTAGCGCATTTCCATTTCACACTAATTGGCGGCTTGGTATTTGGACTCTTCTCCGGGATGTACTACTGGTTCCCGAAAGCAAGCGGCAAGCTACTCGATGAACGTCTCGGAAAATGGCATTTCTGGCTTTTGTGCATCGGCTTCAACATGACCTTCATTCCCTTGCACTTTGCCGGAATGCTCGGGATGCCACGTCGTATTTATACCTATCAGGCCGGGCGCGGATGGGAGTTATGGAATATGATCGCCTCGCTCGGCGTGGTCTTGCAGGCTGCTGGAATTTTGTGTTTTGTCCTGAATGTGCTGAAATCAGTGAAATCCGGCGAGCCTGCTGGCGATGATCCGTGGGATGCATGGACCTTGGAATGGTCCACATCCTCCCCGCCTCCGGAATACAATTTCGAAAAACTTCCCGTGGTGCGCAGTAGCCGTCCGCTTTGGGATCTGAAACATCCGCAGGATCCGGATTGGAGATACGAGTAGCTCTTATGACTGAGCCTCACGCGTTAACAGCCGATGCCCTCACGATGGAGCGGGAATGGAAGCTGCCGGATCGCGGGGCCGTCGGCATTGTCTTCCTGATCATCACGGAAACTGCACTCTTCGCGATCTTTGTCGCGGCTTATTTGATCTACATCGGAAAGAGCCTGGTAGGCCCTTATCCGAACGATGTGCTCGATTTGCCTATCATTTCGACAATCTGCCTGCTCTCGAGCAGCTTAACCGTCGTAGTTGCCGAGCACGCATTGAAGCATAACAACCTTGGGCGCTTCAAGTTGTGGTGGTTCATAACCATCGCCCTCGGGCTTGAATTTCTCATCGCAACGGGTCTCGAATGGAAGAAGCTTATCACGCAGGATCATCTGACCATTCGCACCAACTTGTTCGGTTCGACCTTCTACTCGCTGGTGGGCCTGCACGCGAGTCACGTGATCGTCGGGTTATGCTTTCTGAGCCTGGTGATGATCATGACCCTGATCGGCTTTCCCATCCACACGCAACTCAGGCGCGTGATGTTCCTTTCCTGGTACTGGCATTTCGTCGATGCCGTCTGGGTGGTGGTCTTTACGGTGGTTTACATCATAGGCAGATAAGGGTTCGAGTGAATGGAATACGAGACACATCACGGAGAGGCATCCGAGCGCACGGAACAGGGTTTTATTCAACTGCCTGCTCCCACGTTCTGGCCCATCGTATTTGCGTTCGGGCTGACACTTATCTTCGCCGGCCTGCTTACCCAATGGGCAATCAGCGCGGTGGGATTGATCATCGTGGTGCGAGGAGTTTTCGGCTGGTGGAAAGACGTAATCCCGCATGAGGCGCATGAGGAAGTGCCGATCAACCCGGCCTTGCGTCCCGCGCCGATCTTGGTGGAAGCGCGCTCGGTCGTGCACTTGCAGCTGGGTCAGGCAGGCCACCGGGTCAGGATTCCAGAGAAGATTCATCCATATTCAGCTGGCATTTGGGGTGGCTTGGCGGGTGGCGCGGCGATGGCGGCGCTGGCTGTTCTGTACGGGCTGATAGCCGAGCACAGTATCTGGTATCCCGTTAATCTACTGGCCGGGGTTGTGATCCCCAACTTAGGAAATGCTTCTCTCGAGCAGTTGCGCGCCTTTAACGGACCGGCTTTCTTCGCAGCGCTGATGGGGCATGTAATCATCTCCTGCTTAGTCGGCATAGTTTATGCCGTAATGCTGCCGATGTTCCCGAAGTATGCACCTTTTTGGGCCGGTATTCTAATGCCGCTCTTCTGGAGCGGACTGGTTGCGACAACTCTCAACATCATAAATCCGGCGCTAAATGAAAGAATCAGCTGGCCGTGGTTCGTGGTTGCCCAGCTTGGCTTTGGCCTGGTCGGCGGCTATGTAATTGCGCGCAGTACGAGCATCAGCACCATGCAATCATGGCCGATCGCGGAACGAGCTTTTCTTCACGCCCCTGGCATGGCGCCGCCGGAAAAGGATCGCGAGTGATGTCGCGCTGGGTCTTAGGCGCCCTGTGCGGAGTGCTGCTTCTTTCGGTGGCGTGCGACCCCCCGGGGAAACCAGAACCGGAGATCGCACCACAGGATATCAGCGACTTCAAGGTGCTTTATTCTGCTAACTGCTCCGGATGCCACGGCATCGACGGCAAGAACGGTCCGGGGCGCATTTTGAATGATCCTTTGTATCTTGCCGTCCTTCCAAAAGCGACTTTGAAGCAGATCCTCATCTACGGGCGCGCGGGAACGGCTATGCCGGCCTGGGCGAAGGAACAGGGCGGTCCGCTGACAATGCCTCAGATCGACGTTCTCGTGAACGGCATTGAAGAGAACTGGGCCAAGCCGGCCAATTTTCAGGGCGCGCAGCTTCCCGCCTACAGCGCCGGTGACAATCAGGGCGATGCCGACGCGGGCAGAAAGCTTTTCCTGCGCAATTGCTTCATGTGCCATGGGCCTGGAGCGAAGGTTGGCTCAGTTACCGATGCCTCGTACCTCTCGCTCGTGAGCAATCAGATGCTGCGAACTTCGATCATCATTGGACGCCCCGACTTGGGCATGCCGGATTACCGCAATTTGAAACTCGGCAAACCGCTGAGCGACGGCGAGGTCACAGATTTAGTCGCGTTCCTGGCATCGAAGCGTCCGGTAGATGAAACGACCGCAAAGCTTAACGAAAACATTGTCCCGGGACCGGCGGGTACGCCCGGGAACGAAGGCGAACAGCGAGCAGTCGGGAATGGAGATGTGAACAACACGGGTACCGGGAAGCAGGGCGCCACCAGCAAAGGAAATGAAGGGAGTGGCAATGGCCCTGGGAGTCCGCGGAAGGAACGCGGTGAAGGCAACAAATCAACTGGCGCGAGTAGTCAACACGGAGTCAAATGAGCGGAACTGATCGAGAAGAGGGTAAGGGAAAGCAGAATACAAAGGATCCTACCAGGCGGGACTGGCTGTTCGCGGGCGGAGTGGCGCTTAACATAGCGGCCGGTCTGGTGCTAACAGTACCGCTGATAGGTTTTGTATTTTCCAGCTTTGTTGAAAGAAAAGATCCGCGCAGCTGGATCTCGCTTGGAGCACTTGAGAATTTCCCCGAGCACGCAACCCGTATTGCCATGTACCGCAACCCGTTTACTCGTCCCTGGGATGGTCAGACGGCTGATATCCCGTGCTGGGTCCGGCGCGTGCAGGGCGAGGAGTTCCAGGTTTTTGCAATCAATTGCACACACCTCGGCTGTCCGGTCAGATGGTTTCAGGAATCAGGACTGTTTTTGTGCCCTTGCCACGGGGGCGTATATTACGAAGACGGTGCTCGAGCCGCCGGGCCGCCGCCGCGTGGACTGTACCAGTACGATCATAAAGTCGATGCTGGCCAGCTCTGGGTAAAGGGCGGCGAAATGCCCACTCTTTCGAATCCAGTTTAAGGGTTCGGAGTATCGAATGAAGGAACTGCGAAAAATTGCGGTCTGGCTCGACGATCGACTTCATCTGACGGCGCTCTACGCTTCGACTGCCGGACACGAAGTGCCCGCCAGTGCCGGAAGCTGGTTTTATGTTTTTGGGAGCGCCACCCTACTCTGCTTTATTATTCAGGTCATTACAGGCGCTTGCCTTGCGTTCGTCTATATTCCCTCTACAAACGAAGCTTTTACCAGCCTCCAGTATCTAAATCACGCGCAATTTTGGGGCTGGTACATGCGCGCAGTGCACTATTGGGGCTCAAACTTCATGGTGTTTATCATGACGCTCCACATGGTTCAGGTTTTTCTCTTCGGCGCTTACAAGTATCCGCGGGAACTCACCTGGGTAAGCGGTGTTTTTCTCTTGTTGGCGACGTTGGGAATGGCATTCACTGGGCAGGTGATGCGGTTCGATCAGGATGCATACTGGGGCCTCACCATCGGGGCTTCAATCACGGGACGCGTTCCTCTAATAGGGGCGCAGTTAGTACACGTGCTCTTGGCCGGTCCGATCATAGCTGGGGAATCGCTGTCGCGATTTTTCACGCTACATGTCTTCATCATTCCCGGGGCCATTATTGCGATCGTCAGCATGCACTTGCGCCTGGTATTGACAAAAGGAATCAATGAATATCCCAGGCCCGGGCATCCCGTTCACAAAGCTACTTACGACGCGGAATATGCCGAGATCCTGCACAAAGATGGTGTCCCGTTTGTACCCAACGCGATCGGCAAGGATTTAATTTTTTCGGCGCTGGTGATTGTTGGAATACTCGGATGCGCGCTCATTTTCGGACCCAAGGGGCCCACCGGAGTACCGAATCCAACGCTTGTGGATACAAACCCACGCCCCGATTTTTATTTTCTTTCCATATTTGCTGCGTTGGCGCTGCTGCCCGACTGGATGGAAGTGCTGGTCTTGTTTGTTGCCCCTGCGATAGGCATCGGCTTTCTGTTTGCTTTGCCGTTCATCTCTGGCCAGGGTGAGAAAAGCGCCCGGAGGAGGCCCGTTGCGGTCTTATCTGTGATCTTCACTCTGCTTGTGATCGGGGTTCTAGCTTATATGGGCGACACATCTCCCTGGTCGCCCAAAATGGAGGCCTGGAGCGGTGACGCGATACCCGTGAAGTATGTTCGAGGGCGCACTCCGCTGGAAATTCACGGTGCTCTGGTCTTCCAAAATAAGCAGTGCCGTAACTGCCACGCTCTGGGAGGCGAAGGCGGCCAGCGTGGTCCGGCGCTGGATGCCGTCGCCACGAGGCTCACCAAAGATCAGCTGGTGCGCCAAGTGATCCAAGGTGGCGGCAATATGCCCGCTTACGGCAAAAAGCTGAGTCCTGCGGAAGTGGAGGCTCTGGTCTCCTTCCTTGCAACACTCACGCCGAAAACTGCGCCTCCTGTGAGGAACTCGGCTCCGCCGCAGAATAAGTTGCCGCGAGACTTCGCGGTATTTCAAGTTCCAGGCGGCGCATCGAAATAAGTAGTGAACTCTTTCGCCAATGCGGCACTCACATCCTGGGCTTTTCATGCACCCGCGGTTTTGGCGCTTGCAATCGCTGCACTGATTTATATACGCGGATGGCTGCGCGGCCGCCGCTTACTGCTGGAAGCAAGCGACTACCAGCGACTCTCTTGCTTTCTGGCGGGACTGGCGATTCTGTTTATCGCGACCGAGTCGCCACTTGATGCCTTCGACGGTTTATATCTCTCCGCTCATATGGCGCAGCATTTGCTGCTCATGATGATCGCTCCGCCGCTAATCTTGCTCGGGCATCCCGTGCTACCGCTCCTGCGTGGTTTGCCGAGGCGCTTCTTGAAGGAAGGGCTGGGCCCGTTTCTAAGCTGGACCTTTTTGAAGAAAGCTGGCGGGTTCCTTGTCTCGCCGCCGTTTGCATGGTTAGTGTTTGCGTTCAGCACTCTTTTCTGGCATTTGCCCTCGACCTATGAACTCGCTCTCAGGTCGCCCTTCTGGCACGCGGTTCAACACGCTTCGTTCTTCTGGACCGGTATTCTTTTTTGGTGGCCGGTAGTCGAGCCCGGGCCCAAGAAATCGAAATGGCCGCCATGGACCAAAATTCCTTATTTGCTTTTCGCAGATATCCTAAACACCGGGCTTTCAGCTTTTTTTGTGTTCTACGGACGGTTGCTTTACCCAAGCTACGGCCTTGTGCGAGCAAGCAGTTTTGGCGCGCTCGAAGATCAGAGTTTTGCCGGATTAATTATGTGGGTGCCAGGGTCGATCGTGTACCTGATACCGGCGCTCGTGATTGCGATGCGGCTGCTCTCGCCGCCCCAAATGCGAAACAACTTTCCCGTACGAAGGATTTTCCGTGACCAACGGCCGGCCCTAACCGTAAATTGGAGGCGTTTGGCCAGATTCCGCCCTTGGACTCAGGTGGCAATGCTCGTACTCGCTATCGTAGTGATCGCGGACGGATGGTTTGGACCACAGGCGGCACCGCTTAACCTCGCGGGCATCTTGCCCTGGATTCACTGGCGGGCGCTCTCGATCCTGGCATTGCTCATAGTCGGGAATCTGTTCTGCATGGCTTGCCCGTTCACTCTCGTGCGCGACTGGGGACGCAAAATTCTGCCCGCGAAGCTGCGCTGGCCTCGGCAACTGCGAAACAAGTGGCTTCCTGCTGCCCTACTGATTTTGTACCTGTGGGCCTACGAGGCGTTCGATCTTTGGGACAGCCCTATGCTGACGGCCTGGATCATCGTTGGATATTTTGCTGCCGCTTTGCTGATCGACGGCTTTTTTCGCGGCGCTAGTTTCTGCAAATACGTTTGCCCTATCGGTCAGTTCCATTTTGTGAGTTCATTAATTTCTCCAAGTGAGGTTGCTATCAAGAGCGCTGGGACGTGCCAGAGTTGCCGGACGCATGATTGCATTCGAGGCAATCAGCAGGCGCGCGGGTGCGAGCTCTATCTCTTTCAGCCAAAAAAGGCAAGCAGTCTGGATTGTACTTTTTGTCTCGATTGCGTGAAAGCCTGCCCCCATGACAACGTCGCGATTCTACCGGTTGCGCCGGCCAAAACTCTTCTTTCAGATCCTTACCGCTCTTCGCTTGGCAGACTGTCGAAGCGGACCGATCTAGCGGCGCTAGCACTCGTCTTTGTCTTCGGTGCATTCGCGAATGCGGCGGGTATGGTGTCACCCGTAATGGCCTGGGAGCATCGTTGGCACGCGTTGCTGGGCGCCCGCGCGATGCCGATGGTGATTGCTGCGTTTGTGCTGACGTGTGTTGTAGTCGCACCCGCGGCCGCTGCGTTGATCTGCTTTCTGCTAAATCGCAGCATCAGCAAGTCAGGCTTCGCAGAGATCTCCCGACGCCTTATGTTCACGCTTGTTCCGCTCGGCTTCGCAATGTGGGGGGCGCACTTGCTTTATCATTTCGCAGCCGGCTGGAGCGCGCCATGGTCCGTGCTGCAACAACGCTTATTAGAGGCGCAAGGGCAAACAGCGATGCCAGCGATACCGGACTGGCTAACGGCGGCCCAACTACTTCTCTTAGACGCGGGATTGCTGTTGACACTGTACGTGGGCTGGCGCGTCGCCGTGCAGTGCGCTCAAAAGCTCCGCACGGCCTTCAGCTTGGTTGCTCCCTGGGCCACGCTTGCGATCGCCCTCTATTGCGCCGGCGCATGGATTCTCTTCCAGCCGATGCAGATGCGCGGAATGGTGCATTAGAAGTGCAGTCAAGCTGGCTAATCGCACTGGCGTTGGCCTGCGTGGGGAATCTATTTGCGGATGGCGGCACTCTGGTGTTGCACAAGCAAGCCGGGCCGCTCACGATCAGCATCTTCAGTACTCCTGAGCCACTGCGTGTTGGAACAGCCGATCTGAGCGTGATGGTACAAAGAGCGATGGATAAATCCGAAGTGCTCGATGCGAAGGTCGAGCTACATCTTACGCACTCAAGTCCTGATGGTATAGCCGAGGTATTTGCTCCCACGACGCACTCGAACGCGACCAATAAGCTGCTTTACGCGGCCCATCTAAATCTGCCTGCGGCCGGTCTTTGGCGATTAGTTGCCATAGTCGATTCGAAGAACGGAAGCGCGGAAGTGGCAGGCGAAGTCACGGTTGAGCCGCCTCAGCCGCCCATTCTCGCCTATTGGCCTTACTTCGCTGTACTGCCGCTGATCCTTATTTTGTTCGCGGTCAATCAATGGCTCAAGAGAAAGCGCCAAGTGAATCGTCCGCGAGCACGCGCATAGCGGCGTTGCGCCCATTCATCGCAATTACGCTTCCGCCTGGATGCGTGCATGCGCCACACAAATACACGCCCCGCATCGGAGTTTTTGCGCTCAGACGATTGCTCCACATGTAAGGGGGCAGGCACTCGCCTTGGAAAATATGGCCGCCGGTAAGACCGACTTTCTTTTCGATATCGGGGGGTCCAAGCACTTCGGCGTCGATTACCGCGTCTGGAATGTTACTGCAGAACCGCGCCAGAGCTTGGAGGGCGCGCTCCTTGGCAGCAGCGCGATGATCGTCCCAGCTTCCTTCGACAAACTTGTAGGGCACGTATTGGGAAAAGATGCTCATCGCGTGAGTGCCGTCAGGAGCCACGGAGCGGTCATGCACGCTCTGGAAATAGAGCTCGGTCCAAAGCCGCTCGGGAAGCTGGCCGGATCGTGCCGCCGCGTATCCTGCTTTCCACTCGTGTTTGGTAAGTGGTGTATTGACCTGACCGAAGTGATGCGGCTCGCAAGTGCCCGAGCGCGCTCGGAAATTCGGCAGCTCGCGCAACCAAACGTTTAGCTTCAAGGTGCAGCCCTGGATCGGGATCGATTCCACTTGTCTGCGCCATTCTGAATCCGCGTTCTCGCCCAGAAGCCCTAGCGTCACGCGCGGGTCCGCATTCGAAATCACCGTGGCCGCTCGAATGCGCTCGCCGCTTTCGAGCAATACGCCTTCTCCTCGCACGATTTGCTCGACAGCCACGCCGGACGCAATCGTGGCGCCCGCTTCTTGCGCTGCATCGGCCAAAAAGAATGAGACCATCCCCATCCCGCCTTTGACATAGCCCCATGAACCGGGCAAACCGCCGAGGCGCCCCGAAGAGTGATGAAAGCGAATCGAGGCGGTTCCCGCATCGAACGGACTGGCATTGGTACCAATCACGCCTTGTCCGAGATAGGCGATCTGCAGACGCTCATCGGTCAGATATCGCTCGACAAATTCCGCCATTGACCATTCGAAAAGAAGCCCTCGCGCCTCGCTATCATTTCGCAGGCGCTCTTCAAGCTCCTCACGAGAGGGCGCGTCACCGATCCACGCATCATGTTCGTTGGCCGGCCGGATCGCATCGCGCGTTCGACGCATGACATCCGACAGGGCTTTCCAGCCCTTCACGTCGCACGGCGATAATTGCCTCAGTTCAGCCTCACATTGCTCGTCATCGTCGTAAAGCTGAATGCTTGTGCCATCCTCAAACGGAACAAACAATCCGTTAACCGCCGGCGTCCAATGAAAACCCCGCGAGAACAGGTCCAGTTCCTCAATGACAAGTGGATGGAGCAGACCCGCCAGATAGGCGCAGGGTGACATCCGCACTCCGGGCCAAGGCTCTTCAATTGTGCAAGCCCCGCCAATGCGCTTGCGGCTTTCGAGTACCAGTACGGTTTTGCCAGCGCGCGCGAGATAAGCGGCACAAGTCAGCCCGTTATGTCCGGCCCCGACAACGACCGTATCCCAGCGCTTGGCGGCAAGCTCGCGAATCGGCGCAGGAAGGCCGAGAAGTCCGAGAGAATCGACGGCGGAAGGACGTTCAGAGAATTTGGCAGCCACCATTGAAGCAATCAAGCAATGTTAACGAGCAAGGTTCAATCTCGGCAGCTTCTCCGCATCGAATAGCACTTCCGCGATACAGGTTTGCGGCCGCATGTGATTCTCCGCCGATTGCCATGGCTCGTCGAGCAAGCGCACGGCTCGCAACTTCGGCAGAGCGATGCAGCGCCAGTTGTCGGAAGATCCGCGTGCTTTGAGTCCGCTGATGCTTCCGCCCGCGTACTGGTAACAGAGCACATGCATAGTTCCTTCTTTATTTCGGCCGAGCACGTGCGGACAGAGAGAGCGGCGGCAGTTGTGATATACAGCCGTAATCGGCTGCTTCAGAAATACTGCCGCCGTTACGAGTACCGCAATTTCCTCTAGTGTCTGAATCTCCGCAGACTGAGCGACAGCCATTCTATGCCCAGCATACGTCAGTTCGCAGTATCTTACGCAGTACGCTGCATTTCGGCTTTCCCCTCACCGGCGATTGCAGCTTGAGCGGCAGCGAGGCGGGCGATCGGCACGCGATACGGCGAGCAGGAAACGTAGTTCATTCCCGCCCGGTAACAGAACTCGACGGAACTTGGTTCTCCGCCGTGTTCGCCGCAGATGCCGATTTCGAGATCCGGCCGGGTCTTGCGGCCTAGCTTGACGGCATACTCGATGATCTTGCCGACGCCATCCTGGTCGATGGCGGCAAACGGGTCCGCTTTGAAAATTTTCAGATCCTCATACTGTTTCGAGAATTTCGTGTAATCATCACGCGAGAGGCCCATGGTGGTTTGCGTCAGATCGTTGGTGCCGAAGCTGAAGAATTCCGCTTCGCGCGCAATTTCGTCAGCGGTTAGAGCCGCGCGCGGAATTTCGATCATAGTTCCGACATAGTATTTCAGATCCTTCATGCCGGCCGCGCCGAGTACTTCTTCAGCAACCCTGACGACGATGGCTTTCTGGTTCTCAAGCTCCTTGACGTTGCCGACGAGTGGAATCATCACCTCGGGGATCACCTTGATTCCCTTTTTAGCAACTGCCACCGCCGCTTCGAAAATGGCGCGCGCCTGCATTTCGGTCACTTCGGGATAGGTAATGCCCAAACGGCAGCCTCGATGGCCGAGCATGGGATTAAACTCATGCAGCTCTTCCACGCGATGCAAGAGCTCGGGCAAATACTTCTTGAGTTCGCCTACGCTGACTTTGTAATTAGCCGCGATTTCCCTCTTCTCCTTTGCGGTCGCACCCGGGAGCCGGGCGACGTCGACCATCAGATTCTCGCGCTTCGGCAGAAACTCATGCAGCGGCGGATCGAGCGTGCGGATGACTACCGGGAAGCCGTCCATCGCCTGGAACAGGCCCGCGAAGTCCTTGCGCTGCATTGGCAGCAGCTTCTGAAGCGCCTTCTTTCGGCTCTTTACATCCCGCTTCAGAATCATGGCTTGCATGTGTTCGATGCGATCTTCGGCGAAGAACATATGCTCGGTGCGGCATAGGCCAATGCCTTCCGCGCCAAACAACCGCGCTTGCTTGGCGTCGCGCGGGATGTCCGCATTCGCCCGTACGCCGAAGTTGCCGCGGAATTCGTCGGCCCACCCCATAAACACCGCAAAATAGTGCGATTTAGGATCGGGCTCACTCGTCTTGCACTGGCCTTGATAAACTTCGCCGAGCGTACCGTCGAGCGAAATCCAGTCGCCTTCGTTCAGAATCTGCTTCTTGCCTTCGAACAGGATCGTGGCCTGCTTCCTGCTTTCATCGACAGCAACCGATGCCGCACCGACCACGCAAGGGCGTCCCATACCGCGAGCCACTACGGCCGCATGGCTGGTGAGGCCGCCTACAGCCGTCAGAATGCCTCTCGATACATCCATGCCGTGTATATCGTCGGGAGTTGTTTCCTTGCGCACCAACACTACTGGCCCGCCGGCCGCCATTTCCACGGCATCCTCCGAAGAGAAAGCCACTCGTCCTACGGCTGCGCCTGGTGAAGCCGGAAGACCGGTTGCAATCTTCTGCAAGCTCTTACGCATGGCTGGATCGAGCACGGGGTGCAGCAATTGATCGAGCTGATTCGGTGCGACGCGCTGCACGGCCTCTTTCTTCGAGATCACACCCTCTTCGACCATGTCGACGGCTACGCGCACTGCGGCAGGCCCGGTCCGCTTGCCATTGCGCGTCTGCAGCATGTAAAGTTTGCCTTCTTCGATGGTGAATTCGAAATCCTGCACATCGCGATAATGCTCTTCGAGATTACTGGTGATTTCGCGGAGCTGGTTATAGGCTTCGGGCATCACCTGCTCGAGCTCTGCAATCGGCTGCGGAGTGCGAATGCCAGCCACCACATCTTCGCCCTGCGCATTGACCAGGAACTCGCCATAAAAAACCTTCTCGCCAGTTGACGGATTGCGCGTGAAGCCAACCCCGGTTCCCGAGTTGTCGCCCATGTTGCCGAACACCATCGCCTGCACATTAGCCGCGGTGCCGATCGAATCCGGAATCTTCTCCATACGGCGATAGTAGATAGCCTTGGGTGTGTTCCAGGAATGGAAAACCGCGTCGCGCGACATCATCAACTGCTGCAGCGCATCTTGGGGAAACTCCTTGCCGGTCTCTTTCTTCACCAGCTTCTTGTAATCGCCGATGATGACCTTCAGGTCGTCGGCCGTAAGATCGGTATCGAGTTTGGCTTTGACTTTCGCTTTGCGCGCGTCGAAAATGTGGTCGAAGTGCGCCATGTCGATGTGCAGGGCAACCTCGCCGAACATCTGAATGAAGCGCCGGTAACAGTCATAGGCAAATCGCGCATTGCCGGTCTTCTTGGCTAGACCTTCCGTAGTTTCGTCATTCAAGCCCAGGTTCAGGATAGTGTTCATCATGCCTGGCATGGAAAACTTTGCGCCCGAGCGAACGCTGACGAGCAGCGGATCGTCTACTCCGCCAAGCTTCTTTCCCATTTCGCTTTCGACCTTTTGGAGGGCTTTGTGGATTTGAGCGTCAACTTCAGACGGCATCTGGCTTTGATTCTCAAAGAAAAGATTGCAAACTTCGGTCGAGATGGTAAACCCCGGAGGAACCGGAACACCAGCCTTGCTCATTTCAGCGAGGCCGGCGCCTTTGCCGCCCAGGATGTCGCGCATTTTGCCATCCCCATCCGCCGCGCCTCCACCAAACGAGTAAACGTATTTCTTCATTTCCGGTCTTGTCTCCTAATTTCTTTCTGAGCGTGAATAATTTCTTAGGCGCTGATTCCACTGCCGCCTTGCGTAACGATTTCGGAAAAATCGGCGATGTTGGAGAACTCAGTGAGCAGGCTATGTAACAAGGCCAGCCGGTTCTGCCGGATCGCGGGATCTTGATCGTTTACAAGAATTTTATCGAAGAAGAGATCCACTTGTGGCCGCAGCGACGCCATGGCATCCAGTCTCGCCCGATAATCAGGCGTGGTCTTGAGACCTTCACGTACCTGAACGAAGGCGTTATAGAGATCCTCCTCGGGGCCTTGAGTAATTAATTTCGGATTCGGAGGCTCCGCGCGTGTCACCTGAGCTTGCTTAAGAATGTTCTTGATACGTTTGAAGCTCGCCGCTACAGGCTCAAAACCCTCCGTAGGCCGAATGTAGTGGATGGCGGCTACTCGATCGGCAAGATCTGGCAAGGTTGTGATCCCGGCAGCTATGGCCGCATTCAACTCGTCGTAGGCGAACCCGAGTACTTCGCGTAGATAGAACTGAATGCGCTCTCGCATGAAACCCGGCAGTTCGGACACGTCCTCTACCAGGGCCATCAACGCAAGCGGTAACTTGGCTTCGAAGAGAATCTTGACGATGCTTTGTGCGGCGCGCCGGAGCGCAAATGGATCTTTAGAACCCGTCGGGGCAAGGCCGACCTTGAAGCATTCGCGCAGGGTATCGAGTTTGTCGGCCAACGAGAGAAGCTGGCCTCCTTGCGTGCCAGGGATCGAATCTTCCATGCTGAGCGGTTTGTAGTGCTCGTAAATAGCAGCGCCTACGGCTTCGCTTTCACCTTGCGCGCGAGCATAGAGACCGCCCACAATGCCCTGCAGATCGGTGAACTCCTTGACCATGTCGGTTGTGAGGTCGCATTTAGACAGCAAGGCAGCGCGCTGGACAACTCTTTGATCGGCCCCCAATTCCGTTGCGAGCTGCGCTGCTAACTCAACCACTCGCTTCGTTTTGTCTTCGTAGCTGCCAACCTTCGCGTGAAATGTCACCTTGCCGAGATCTGGAATCCGTTCAGACAGCTTTTTGCGCTGGTCAGACTGCCAGAAGAATCGAGCATCGTTGAAGCGTGCGCGTAACACGCGTTCATTGCCCTGACGGATCAGGCCCTCGGAATCACCATCCGTGTTTGTCGCGGCCATGAATTCCGGCGCCAGCGACCCATCTTCCTTGACAACAGAAAAATAGCGCTGATGATGGCGCATGACGGTCGAGAGGATCTCTTTTGGCAGTTCCAGATAAGCCGCGTCGAAGCTGCCGCGAATGACAGAGGGAAATTCAGTCAGGTAGACAAGCGTCGCCAGAAGTTCCTCGTCGCGCTGCACATCGCGTCCGAGACCCGACACGATCCGCTGCTTGCGTTCTTCCGCGTTGAGAACCACGTAATTGTCGCGGAGTACTTGCTCATAAGATTCGATCGTGACTGCTATCGGGTCTTTGGAACCGAGAACGCGGTGACCACGGGTCGTGTCACCCGAATGCACGCCAGCTATATCAAAAGGAACGACCTTATCATCCAGCAACGCAACGATCCACCGTATAGGCCGAATGAATCGAACGCCCTCGCTGCCCGGCCAAGACATTGTTTTCGGAAATTCAATGGCGGCGATTGCTGCGGGAAGCTTTTCGGCCAATACCTGGTCCACCGTCTGGCCTCTCGTGAGCTGATGAAAGATGTACCGCTCGCCTTTCGCATCTTGCGTTTTTGCAAGCTGATCAAGCGCAAGGTTCCATTTCCGGGCAAACCCCTCCGCGGCTTTCGAGCCAGCACTAAGATAAGGTCCGAGAACCACATTTTGAACGTCCGGCGCTTTCTCGCTCAACTCTCGCGCTATCAAAACAAGTCTGCGCGGCGTCGCATCTCCAATCAGCGCCGAGCCGCCAAACGCGCCGAAAGCAGATTGGAATTTATCCCTCAGATCCGTCAACGCCGGCTCGATCATCCAATCCGGAATCTCTTCGGTACCAATCTCAAGCAGAAAATCCGGCACTTATGCGGCCGCCTTCTCTGCACTTTGCTGCTCAACCCAGGCCCCCGCGACAGCCAGCGCCAGCTTTCTAACTCGCGCGATGATGCCGACGCGTTCCGTTACGCTAATTGCACCGCGCGCATCGAGCAAGTTGAACAAATTCGAGCATTTGAGTACGCGATCGTAAGCCGCCAAAACAGGCGTCCGCTCCTTGTCGGCGGGAAATCGCGCCAACAGCCGCTGGCATTCCGCCTCATGCAAGTTGAACTCGTCCCACAACGCCGTCACGCTTGCTAGTTCGAAGTTGTAAATCGAAAACTGGCGCTCTTCCGTCAGCCGCACATCTCCATACTTAAATCCTGGCGCCCACTCGATGTCATACACGCTCTCGACATTTTGCAGGAACGCCACAATGCGCTCTAAACCATAAGTGATCTCTGCCGGCACGACCGCAAGATCCATGCCGGCGCATTGCTGAAAGTAAGTAAATTGTGTAATCTCCAGACCATCGAGCATAACCTGCCAGCCAACGCCCCAAGCACCCAGCGTCGGCGCTTCCCAATTGTCTTCCTCGAACTTGATGTCGTGCTTTGTTAGATCTATTCCGATCGCCTGCAGACTGCCGAGATATTGCTCGATTACATCTGCTGGCGAAGGCTTGAGAATGACCTGCAACTGCTGGTGCTTATACAGCCGGTTCGGGTTTTCGCCGTAGCGGCCATCAGCTGGACGCCGGCTCGGCTGAACGTAAGCGACTTTGTATGGCTTCGGTCCAAGCACGCGTAGGAAAGTTTCAGGCGCCATTGTCCCTGCGCCGACTTCGAGATCGTAGGGCTCCTGGATAATCGCGCCACGGTCAGCCCAATAGCGTTTCAACTTGAAAATTGTGTCTTGAAAGGAATCCATTGGTTGCAGCGTCAGAGTGCCTCGAGCAGTGGCGGCGTATGGAAGCGGCGCTCCACGTGCTCTTCCATCTGGCGGACGAGAAAACGGCGCAGATCGAGAGCGGTGTCTTTCGTCCAGGAACGCGCAGGCAATTCAGCGATGTGACTGCGGAGCATCGTCGAAGCCAGCTCACGGGAAGCCGAAGAAATTTGGCGATCGTGCTCCTCAACCAGATCAGGCAGGAAACCTGAGAGGCGCGTGGCCCAAAGAGAGAAGTAAGTGATGGCCGTCCAAATGGCCCCCGGGGACCGCTCATGCATGAAGTCGAGAATCGCAGTCAAGAGACGGAAAAAGCGCTCGTTCGGCTCGTGTGGCGGTAGCAGATGATCGCTTACCTCGGCCACGTAGTCAAGAGCGACGCTCGCCTCGAAATCGTCGAGCAAATCGAATTGTGATTGCAGTAGATCGCAGCCATTCAAGTTGACGAGTTCGCGCGTTTCCTTTTGCGAATACGATAGATTCACGAGCGAGAGCCGTTCCAAGCCCGATCCGAAACTGCTCTTTGGCTTCCGGGCTCGATAAGCCACGCCGCGCAGCTTACCTTGATCGCGAGTGAAGAAGTTGACGATGAGATCCGATTCACGGAAAGGATAAGTACGCAGAACGTAGGTTTCACTTACCCGAGCCGGCATGTGTCGTCGACTCCTTGCCGCACGGTGGAACTAACAGCGTAGCAAAGTGGTCCGATCGTATTGTGGAACAATATGCGCAGTGCGAGGAATCGTTGCGGCGCTTTTACTGGCCAATTTCCTTTTGAGCGCCGTGGCGACAGCTCAAGAGAGCGATCCCTCCCCGAGACTCCTACTTACGCCGAGGCTCCTTCGCCGATTGCAGCGGGATCGCGAGCGGCAAACCGTCAGATGGTTGAATTTCGAAAAGCGCGTTCAAGCTGTACCGGATTCACCGGAACGCGGCTTCGAACTGGCGCTATATTATGCAGTCGCGCACGATCAGCAGCGCGGCACGGAAGCCGTCGAGTGGGCGCTTGCGCATAAGTGCGAGTGGCGGCAGACTGCGCTTGTCATCGACTGGGCTGGCGAGCTAATCTCGGCGGACCAGAAGCGCACCCTAACCCAAGCAGACTGTGGTTTGGTCGTTGCCGGGCGACCTCCTCCCCCGGTAATCACGCTCCGCGATCACCTCTTCAAAGCGATCGTGCTAGGCGATGTGAAACAAGATCAGCTTGATCCTTCTAGCAAACGTCTGGTCGATGATTTGAAGCAGTCAGGTCCAATCGATCCCGCCGCTCTCTATGCCAATGTCGAGTATATGATGGCCATGCGCAGCCTTACGCGAACCGATCTGCGCGAATCCGATCCTCATTTCTTTTCTCTGCTTCCAAAAGAATTCCTGCTGAGTCTTCGACCCGCGCAGGTTGAGCATCCGGATTGGATGGCGCATATTGTCGCTCTCGGGCTCATAACTCTCGACCCGAATCTCGAGAATTCTCAATTCCTGCAGGGTTGGGCCATGGAGGATAGTCAGATGCTGCGTGACGGGCCGGGCGTCGCGTATGAGTTTCTCTGGGCCGATCCTTACCTCCCCGGTGTCGCCTACCAGAACATGGACCCCTGGATCTACGATCACGCTGGTCGGCTGTTTGCTCGAACCAATTGGGAGCGCGACGCATGCTGGATAAGCATTTCCCCAAAGTGGCACGAGGAACAGAACTGCGGAAAGGCGGTAACGCAGTTCGGAACTCTGACTCTGAGCACCTTAACGGATTCCTGCATGGTCATTCCCATGCGGAACAACAAAGAAACGATCATCCTCCGGAATTTGAAGCCACAGGCACAGCTCACTTACGAGCATGATCGCCAACGTGCTCGCGAACACGCAGATCCCGCTGGACTGTGGCCCGTTCCTAACGATACGAGCGGTAAAGTCTGCCGCGAATCTCAGGAGCGGCGCTGAGCTTGTTAGACTGAAAGTTCCGAAAATTAAGTAATGATTGCATCAACACAACTGCGTCCCGGCATGGTGGTGAAGTTCAACAACGAGCTTCATTCGGTATTCAGCATGGTCCACCGGACTCCTGGCAATCTGCGGGGCTTCGTGCAGGCAAAGATGCGGAATTTGCGTTCGGGTTCCATGATGGAACATCGCTTCTCTTCCGAGGATAAGGTCGAGCGTGTTTCACTCGATGAGCACGAAATGGAGTTTCTTTATGACGACGGCGAGTCTTATTACTTCATGAACACCGAAAATTACGAGCAGACGCATTTCACGAAGGACATCCTGGGGGACGGCATCCTGTATCTGATTCCACAGCTCAAAGTGAACGTCGAGTTTTACGAAGGAAGGCCGATCAGCGTAGAGCTTCCGCCGAGCGTCGAAATGGCTGTCATGGAAACAGAGCCCGGACTGAAGGGTGCAACGGTTTCAAACGTAACGAAGCCAGCTAAAATGGAGACCGGCCTCGTCGTGCAAGTACCGCCGTTCATTAATCAAGGTGAAAAAATTCGCGTCAGCACCGCGGACGGAAGTTATCTGGAGCGCGCCTAAGCCTGCTGTTTTCGGCTACTTATTAAACTGCGTCTCCAGATAATTGAAGCTCGTGCGCAGGCTCTCGATCGGGTCGCCGGGCGTCTGGTCCTGCTCAACGAAATAATGCTGCACGCCAGCGGTATCCGCAGCCTTGAGAACGGACGGTATGTCTATCGAACCGCTTCCCGCTTCTTTGAAGGCATCATGCGGAACATTTTCGTTGTACTGAGTTTTTGTAAAGCTCTTCGACTTGTCTTTCAAGTGCAATAACAGGACACGTCCCGAGTACGTCTTCAACAATTCGACCGGATCATGACCGCCAACCGAAGCCCAAAAAATGTCCAGCTCGAGCGAAACAAGACCTTTCTGCGTTTCATTCATAAGCATTTCGAGACCGGTCTTACCATCGATCGGCTTATATTCGAAAGCGTGATTGTGATAGCAAAGCTTTAGCCCGTGAGACTGCGCCTTCTCGCCGGAGTTGTTCAAGGTCTCGGCGAGTTTCTTGAACATGTCGGCCCCGCCGCGCTGCTCGACCGGGATATATGGCACTACGGCGTATTGGAACCCGCGCTCCTTCACATCGGCCAGCGCTGAATCGAGATCGCTGCCGCCCTTCATAAAAATAGCCTCGTCGATGTGCACGCTGACCGGCTGCAGGCTCGTCTGCTTCAAGGCGGCCCAAATCTCGTGCAAATTGGCGTAGACCGCTTCGATCTCTGTGTAGCCGATCTTCTGGATCGCTTCGAGCGTTGCCGCCGGGTCTTTCCCGATCACGTTTCTGACTGTGTAGAGCTGAACGCCAAGATTGCTGGCGCGCAGGGATTCATACGCAAAGAGGGATCGAGCCATGGGAACAAGCGCTGCCGACTGGGCAACAAACACACGGCGAGTGGTGTGTGACATGCATCCATCTTATCCGCAGCTACTTCGCAAACCCAGTTTTAATGACCGGCGTTGTCTTCGGCGGAAGGTGGCTCTGTAGTCTGCCACTCTCCGCGAAAGCGCGAGTCCAGCCGGAGATGACCTGAGCGGAAATAGATTGTGCCCTGCTCAATTTGATTCATTTCGTCTTCAGTTATGAACGCTTCGTAGATGGCGATGAGGACCTTCTTCTCCTTGCCGGTAGGCTTGTGAGACGCTCGCAGTAAATATGTTTTGCCGCCGAAACTTGCCCAGCGAAACTGAAGCCTCAGAGCGTAGTAGTCTTGCGGTCGATAGAACCGCTCGAGTTGAGTGATGACCCCGTGCAACACGGCACTCTGTGGAATGAGAGTCTTGCCTTGTGAATCGCGAATAGCCGCGGTCGTCACAGCCTCCACCGGATCCCCCGTGTAAGCGGTCTTCGAATCGATTGTGCTGGTAAGGACAAGCGGCAGGTCCAGGCCTGCTGGCAACCGTTGCTCCTGGACCGGCTCCGCGGGAGCTTGGGTCAAGTCACCCGGGGTGTCGAAATGTATGGTCGAAGCAGCTTGAAATTCGTGGCACTGCGAGTACGTGCTCCGGCTTATTGTGTCGAGATGCTGTTCGCTGTTGATGCGTAGCTCAAATGTCCTCGCAATCAACGTTGGACTGCCGGAGATCTCCGCCATTTGATACTGCACTTCGTTGTCGGTGGCGCAGATGCTCAAACCGGGCGGGATCTGGTCGGCAATGATTTTCAACTGGATAAGCTCGAAAGAGTCCGCATTGGCGGCGAAAGATCCGTGGAAGGGCACAATCGCTGAAAGGCCTTCTCCGTCTTGTACACGAAAGTGCGAGAACGCCTTTTGTACTTTGTAGTCAAACTGTACGGTCCCAACGTTCCCTTTTTTCATACTCCCGCGAAAAGTAAACTCAATTCCTGGCGTGATAAAGATATTGCTCAGGAATCCAACAAAGCTGCCTGAGGAGATTGGGCCTCCTTGCACAATTTTGTCGATTGGCGCGGAGGAAAACTTTCGCTCTCCCTGCCAGGAATAAATCTCGCCGCTATCCGAAACAGCCACGTTCAGGCGCAATCGATCGTGCATGATTTCGTTCTGATCATTCGCGGCGCGCGCATCGCAAGCACTCCTTGTTCGAAATGTGCTCTGAAAGTAACTTCGATCGACGGTCTGCAAGCAGGTGTAATTTCTGGATTTTGCTAGTTGCTCCGCTACTTTCGTGCGGATATTCTGAAGCATCTCGTGGGAGCGTTGGTCGAAGCCCGCTGAGATGGGCAGCAGTACAAGCAATGCTAATGAGCCCCGGACCGTTACAGCCCGCCTGCGCTCATTCCGGTTCTCCAACTCGTGCTTTTTGCCGCTGATAAAGCCGCAGACCGACCGCGACGATAACCGCCAGAGCGAGTGCCCCTGTTCCAATCAGAACCCCGTGTTTAAGCAGATACTGGGCGGTGAGGTGACCATAGTGGAGGCCCAGGTAGGCCAGCGCGAAGTATCGTATCACTCGTGCCGTGAGCACGACAAAAACGAAGTAGCCAATGCGGACATCCAAAGCGCCCGCGCAAAAAACTGGAACCTTCATGGGCAACGGCAAAGGAGAAATCGCTGGCACGAAAACCGTGATAAGCCCATAGCGCTGAAACCAGCGGTGCAGCTTTGCCCCGGTACGGCCGGAGATGTGTCTGGCAAGCAGTACCTCGCCTCCCCGGCGCGCGACGCTGAACAAAATCAAACTACCCGCCAGCGAACCGGCTATCGCGCAAACCGCCGCTGAGTAGGCCTGTCCCGGCTCGTTCGTTGCGACCGCAACCAGCAGACTGTCGACACCGCCCACAACCGGCAGACCAACCGAATCAAGGAGCGAAAGCAAAAGCAGCCCGTAAGGACCCCAGGTAAGGAGAACGTCGACAATGTGGCGCCAAACCGGCATAGATAAGGAAGAACACCCGTCACTCCTCCGAGCCCAGAATAGCTAAAAGCCCTGCTTCGTCGAGTATTGGAATACTCAACTCCCGCGCTTTATCCAGCTTGGATCCCGCTTCATCACCCGCCACGAGGTAATTCGTCTTGCTGCTGACCGAAGCTCCGACTCTGCCGCCTGCCGCTTCGACTTTCACCTTGGCATCCTCGCGTTTGAGGGTGGGTAATGTGCCAGTTAAGACGAATGTCAACCCGGCAAGCGGCCCCGCTTTAGCCTTTGTCCGTTTCGGGGCAGTAAATTGCAATCCGGCGCTACGCAGGCGCTCCAATAAGTCGCAATTTCGCTGCTCCGAAAAGAATTGTGTGATCGATTCGGCGACCTTCGGCCCAATCTCGCCCACTTCCTGTAAGGTTTCGGCGGAGGCTGATGCAATCTCATCGAGATTTCCAAAGTGTTCAGACAGGAACTGCGCCGTGCGCTCGCCAACAAATGGGATGCCCAGCCCGTAGATTAATCTGGTAAGCGGTTGTGAGCGTGAGTGATCGACATTCGCCATAACCTTGGACGCGGACTTCTTGCCCATTCGCTCGAGCGTAAGGAGCTGATCTATGGTCAGGCTGTAAAGATCGGCTATGTTCGCAACCATCCGCCGGCTGAGTAGCTGATCCACCAATGCGTCGCCCATGCCGTCGATGTCCATTACTCCACGCGACGCGAAGTGAAGGATGGATTCACGCAAACGCGCCGGGCAGCTTACGTTGACGCAGCGAGTAGCGCTTTCGCCCTCCGCGCGCACGACATGCCCTCCACAGACGGGGCAAGTCTTCGGCATGTGAAAGGGTTTTCGATGAGCTCCCTGTTCGAGGACTCGAACAATTTTCGGAATGACATCGCCACTCCTCTCGACCAGCACCGTGTCGCCGATCTCGACATTGAGGCGCTCGATTTCATCCTGGTTGTGCAGCGTGGCTCGCGAAACTGTGACGCCTGCAATAGTAACGGGCTTCAGGTGAGCAACCGGAGTCAGATTACCCAGCCGTCCAACCTGTACCTCGATGCTCTCCAGCAAAGTGCTCGCTTGCCTTGCCGGATATTTGAAGGCGATCGCCCAGCGCGGCGCTTTAGCGGTCCAGCCTAAGCGCTCCTGTTGCTGGATGGAGTCGATTTTGGCAACCACACCGTCAGTTTCGTAAGGCAGCGATGCGCGTTTAGGATCCCATTCGCGGATGAACTCCAGCAACTCTTCAAGGTCAGAGCATTTCCGCCGGTGTGGATTCACTTTGAATCCAGCGCTTTTCAATGCTTCTAAGTTTTCCCAATGGCTGCCAAAAAGGGGCTGCCCATCTCGCAGCAAAAAATAAGCGAAGTAATCGAGTTGCCGCGCCGCCGTAACCGCCGGATCGAGTGCCCGCAAGGCGCCCGCCGCCGCGTTCCTAGGGTTTGCAAAACGAGCGAGACCAGCCTGCTCCCGGTCTTGATTCAAACGCTCGAACGAGCCGCGTTGCATCACCACTTCACCACGCACTTCAAAAGGCTGGTCATGCGCAAATGACCGGTCGCGAATTCGCAAGGGCAACGACCGGATAGTCCGTGCATTGCCGGTCACTTCTTCGCCCACCCGTCCGTCACCCCGGGTGAGAGCGGTCTGAAGCTTGTTGCTGTCGTATTGAGCAGCCATGGACAAACCGTCCAGCTTCAGCTCAGCCACGTATTCGAACGGCTCAGATTTCAAGGTTGTTCTTACGCGAGCGTCAAACTCGCGCAATTCATCCTCATTCAGAGCATTGTCCAGGCTAAGCATCGGCGAACTATGCGCCACTTTGACGAAGCCCTCACGCGGTTGCCCTCCCACCCGTTGCGTCGGAGATTCCGGTGTGCTGAGTTCCGGATGTGCGGCCTCCAGATTGCGCAGTTCACGCATGAGCGCATCGAACTCTGCATCGGTGACGTCGGGCTGGTCAAGAACATAGTAAAGATACTCGTGGTGCTCTAACTGCCTGCGCAGTTCTTCGGCTCGCTCAACGGGGCGCTTGCTCATTCCTAAACCTACAGTGTGGAATATTAGTACATATCCGTGGAACCACGCTGGTGATGTAGCAGCGTGCGGTCCCCGGCGAAGCGAAGGCTCGAGTAACGCAACCGGCCGAACCTGTTGTATTTGAAGTGAAAAGCGAGAGCATGTCTCATCTTCCTTTCAGGAACTCTGTACATCTTAGTCAACCGGAAGCACACGGCCTGATGCACCGCATGCTGTCGGGTGAGATGGACACTGAGCATATCGCCGAAGTGTTGAGCTATCTCAAACGCAAAGGCGAGACTTTGTCCGAACTGGTGGGATTCGCCAGCGCGATTCGAGAGATGAGCACTCCCCTGGGCCTTGATGATCTGGAAGACCAACTGCTCGACACGTGCGGAACAGGAGGCGATGGAACCTGCACCTTCAATATTTCAACCGCAACCGCGTTTGTTGCCGCCGGTGCCGGCCTTAAAGTGGCGAAGCATGGGAATCGCCGCATCTCGAGCCAATGTGGAAGCGCGGATGTTCTGGAGGCGCTCGGCGTTCCGGTTACGCTTGCTCCCGAGCAGGTTGCCTGTTGTATCAGAGAAGTTGGACTCGGTTTTCTCTATGCTCCGCTGCTCCACCCGGCGGTGAAGCACGCTCAAGAGGCGCGTCTAATGCTGAAGGGCCGGACCGTTTTTAATCTTCTCGGCCCGCTGACGAATCCTGTCGGCGCCCGCAATCAACTGATCGGCGCGTTTTCCGTGCGATCCGCCGAGATCCTGGCGCATGCCTCCGCCCGGCTGGGGAACAAGCGCGCTTTTGTCGTACATGGCTCCGATGGACTCGATGAGATAACAACCACGGGAATGACCACCGTCTTCCAGGTGGAAGAAGGCCGGGTTCAGAAGGGCCGCTGGCTACCCGCCGACTTCGGATTGAATACCGCTTCCATCGGCGATCTGCAAGGCGCCGATCCAGAGCGAAATGCAGAGCTCATTCGGGCTCTCCTCGATGGTGAGCCGGGGCCGCGTCGTGACGTAGTCGTAGCCAACAGCGCGGCAGCTCTTTTCCTTGCGCAACATGCTCCCGATCTCAAATCTGCTGTCGACGTTGCCGCCGAGTCCATCGATTCCGGGGCGGCCCGGCGCAAACTGGAGCAGGTAATTGAATTTGGAGCTCGCGAAGCCCATCGCGAACCTGTAGCCATTGGTGGGGCAGAATTCTCAACATGAAGTCGGTCGAAATCCAAGACTTCGGCATCGATAATCTTGCCGTTGTCGAACGGGAAGCGCCGCGGCCAAACCCGACCGAGGTCTCGGTCAAAATGAGCGCGGCGTCGCTGAACTATCGCGATTACATGTCAGTTAACGGTACTTACAACCCGAAGATGAGGCGGCCGATGGTTCCGCTTTCGGATGGCGCGGGAGTTGTCGCCGAGGTCGGGCCACGAGTTACTCGCTTCAAAGAGGGCGACCGGGTCACGGCTTGCTTCATGCAGAAGTGGATAGATGGGCCGCCCAGCAAGGAGAAGGCCAATTCCGCGCTGGGCGGAGCGATAGATGGGATTTTGCGCGAGTACGCTGTTTTCTCTGAAGGAGGACTGGTACACACACCAGCCTTCCTTACGGATGAAGAGGCGGCTGCTCTTCCGTGCGCTGCCGTAACTGCCTGGCAGGCACTTTTCGAGCACGCTTCGCTCGTTCCGGGCGAGACTGTTCTGATTCAAGGTACGGGAGGCGTTGCCATTTTCGCCCTGCAACTCGCTAAGGCTGCCGGCCTCCGCACCATTGTCACCTCCAGCAGCGATGAGAAACTCGCGCGTGTTAAGAAAATGGGTGCGAGCGAGACTGTTAATTACAAAACAACCCCTGATTGGGACGAAGCAGCGCGCAAGCTGACCGATGGAGAGGGAGTTCATTACGTGGTTGAACTGGGCGGCAGCAACACCATGCCGCGATCCCTTCGCGCCGTGCGCGCCGGCGGAGCAATCGGTGTGATCGGTGTCCTGAGCGGCGTGGAGCCGTCCGTTAGCCCTGTCTCCCTTTTGATGAACAGCATCCGGCTCCAAGGGATTTATGTTGGCTCGCGCGCCATGTTCGAACGCCTGAATCGCGCCCTTGAATTTCATCAGATCAAACCAGTGATCGACAAGGTCTTCCCCTGGACCGACATCAAAGAGGCGCTCCGCTATATGGGCAGTCAGCAACACTTCGGCAAAATCTGCCTGAAGTTCTAAGTGCGAAATTTATTCATCGCCGAAGCCGTCCTCTTCACCTGTATCCGAAGCCAGGTTTTCAAATCTCGTGTAGCGGTTCAGGAAGGCTAGTTTCACCCGTCCTGTGGGACCGTTTCGCTGTTTGGCAACGATCAGCTCAGCAAGCCCCTTCAGGCTCTCCTTATCCGGGCGATATACCTCTTCACGGAAAATGAAAGCCACCAGGTCGGCGTCTTGTTCGATCGAACCTGACTCTCTCAAGTCACTCAGCATCGGGCGATGATCGCCGGGCCGTGTCTCCGGTGCGCGGCTAAGCTGCGAGAGCACCAGAAATGGAACGCGCAGCTCTTTTGACATCAGCTTAAATCCGCGCGAGAGAGAACTGATTTCCTGCACGCGGTTTTCGTAACGTCCGCGACCCTGCATCAATTGCAAATAATCGACGACGACTAATCCGAGGTCCTGCTCGGCCTGCAATCTCCGCAGCTTCGAATGCACGTCCATCAGGTTTGTGCCCGCCGAGTCGTCCATGTAGAGGGGAGATTCCACAATGCGATAGAGCGCGTCCTGCAAGGCGTGGCGCTCCTCCCCGCTCAGATAACCTGCACGGAAACGTTGCTGGTCCACCCGACCCGTTCCGCAAATCAGGCGAGTAAGGAGTGACTCTTTGGACATTTCGAGCGAGAAAATTGCCACGGCTTTGGGGTTTTTCGGATACAACGCGACATGCTGCGCGATGTTGAGCGCAAAAGCTGTTTTCCCCATGGCGGGACGCGCTGCAAGAATGAATAGCTCGCCTTCCCGCAGCCCGCCGGTCATCTCATCGAACTTGAGGAAACCCGTGCTGATCCCTTTAATACGCTTGCTGGCATCGAGAAACGCGTTGATGCCGCCCTCATACTCGCTGACGATTTGCGCCGGGCTGGAAAGCGCGTTCTTCGACTGGACATCGCCCAGCTTCATGAACGCATCCTCTACCGCGCCCAGAATTCCGGTCGCGTTGTCTTCGCTGGAGATGCAGCGGTTAATCGTATCTTGAGAAACAGTGATAATACGCCGCAGGAGTGCCTTCTCCTTGACTATCGCGACGTAGCTCTCAAGATTGTGAAGCTGTGGCAGGCCGTCGTCGAGCGAAACAAGGTAGCTTAAGCCGTCGACCGATTGAAGCTGGCCTTGTTTCATCAATTCGTTCGCCAGCGTTACCCGGTCTATTGTTTCGCCGCGTTCGTGCAGCTCACTCATGCGCAGGAATATGCGCTTGTGCTTCTCCAGGCTGAAGTCTTCGGCCGCCAGCGTACCGGCAACCTGCAGAAAAGCCGTCTCGCTGCTCATGATCGCTCCCAGCACAAACCGTTCGGCGTCGAGGTTGTCGGGGAGCAAATGATCGAGACTGAGGTCGCGGGCGGCCATTGATTGCAACTCGATTAATTTAGCTGAGAGCTCCAGTCGGCTTCAAGAGGCGAAGATGCATATTCCACAACGCTCTCTCGGCCCAATGCCTGGAAAAAAAAGTTCTCAACTGCATTTCCACAACCAATTCAATAACATTTTCGCCTAAAAACGTTTTTGAGTGCAATGCTTCGGGTACCAGCTTGCTATACTTCGGCTTGACCCGCTGCCACCGGCGGGTCTTTTGATTTTTTGAGGCGATTCTAGTGGGTGATTTTCTCGATTTCGATAAACAGGACGGGCTGATTACTGCTGTTGTGCAGGATGCGAGTTCGCATCGCGTGCTGATGGTCGGCTACATGAATCGCGAAGCGTTCGACAAGACGGTCGCAACTGGCCACGTAACCTTTTTTAGCCGCTCCCGGCAGAAGCTCTGGACGAAAGGCGAAAGCTCCGGGCATTTTCTGAACCTGAAATCACTTCAAACCGATTGCGACGGAGATGCTCTGCTGGTCTTTGCCAGCCCGGTTGGTCCTGGTGTTTGCCACAACGGCTACGAAAGCTGCTTTTATCGAACCCTGAACGACGGCCAATGGGAAGAAACCGAGCAGAAAGTCTACGATTCGGACGCCGTCTACGGGGTCAAGCATTGAAGCTCAAGCTCGGCATACCGAAAGGCAGCCTAGAAATCGCCACCATCGATCTGTTCCGGCGCGCTGGATTTAATATTACGACCAGCAGCCGCAGCTATTTTCCAGCCATCGACGATCCCGAAATTGATTGCATGTTGATCCGTGCGCAGGAAATGGCTCGCTACGTGGAAGACGGCATTTTGGACGCCGGTTTGACCGGGCGTGATTGGGTCGAAGAAAACGAAGCCCATGTTGAAACAGTCGCGGATCTCATTTATGCCAAGCAGAGTTTCGGTAAAGTCCGTTGGGTGCTGGCTGCTCCTGAGTCCTCTCCGTTCCAGAGTGTTCACGATCTGGAAGGCAAGATCATCGCCACCGAGCTTGTGAATATGACGGAACGCTACCTGGCCGTGAAGGGCGTTAGAGCGCGCGTCGAATTTAGCTGGGGAGCGACCGAAGTGAAGCCGCCTGAACTGGCAGACGCCATTGTCGAAGTAACAGAGACGGGCTCCTCGCTGCGCGCCAACAAGCTGCGGATACTCGAAACCGTACTTGAATCGAATACTCAGTTGATTTCGAACATCGAATCCTGGACCGACGCATGGAAGCGGCGCAAACTGGAAGACATCAAGCTGCTGCTCGAAGGAGCGATGAGCGCTCTCGGAAAAGTGGGCTTGATGATGAACGTCAGGCGAGAGGGACTGGCGGCAGTTCTGAACGTTCTGCCAGCTCTGAAGAACCCGACCGTTTCTCAACTGAGCGATGAAGACTGGGTCGCAGTGAACACGATTCTCGAAGAGGTCACGGTCCGCACGATCATTCCCAGGCTAAAGGAAGCCGGCGCGCAAGGCATAGTTGAATATCCGCTGAACAAGATCGTGATGTAAGCAATGATCAGAATTGTCGACGGCATCGAGGCGAAACGGATTGTGGCAAACCGTTCGCTTGATGCAGGATCCTATGAAGAGCGCGTTCGCCTTATCATTCAGGCGGTCCGAGCGGAGCGCGACAGTGCTTTGCTCTATTACGCCCGGGAACTGGATGGACTGGGCGAGCTACCGCTGCGTGTTCCCGAAGACGAATTGGCCTCCGCGCACATGGCGATGGCCCCCGAAGTTCGGGAGGCCGTGCAAGTTGCTATTGCCAACATTCGCCAATTCGCCGAAGCGCAGCTCCCTCGCGAGTACCTTGCCGAGTTCTCGCCCGGCCGCAAACTGGGTTGGATTGTTCGTCCGCTTGCTGCCGTCGGTTGCTACGTTCCTTCCGGCCGTTATCCCTTGCCCTCTACGCTGTTGATGACAGCAGTCCTGGCGCAAACAGCCAGCGTGAAGCGCATTTGTGTCACCTCTCCCCGGCCGTCGCGCGAGATTCTCGGCTGCGCTCATCTACTCGGCATCTCCGAGGTTTATCGGGTTGGCGGCGCTCAGGCGATTGCTGCGATGGCTTTCGGCACCGGCACGATCCGCCCGGTGAACCGCATTGTCGGACCGGGCAACGCCTATGTCGCGGCGGCCAAGAGGCTGCTTGCTGGCGATGTCGGGATCGACTTTGCAGCAGGACCCACCGAAATACTAGTCCTGGCCGAAGACGGCGATCCCAAGATCATCGCCGCCGATATGCTCGCCCAAGCCGAGCACGACATTACTGCCAGCGCGGTCCTGCTCACCACTTCGCAGTCGCTGGCCGTTGCTGTCTCGAACGAGCTTGAAAGACAGGTCAAAACGTTGCCGACGGCGGAAGTCGCGCGTTCTTCTATCGCGCACAGCAGCTTCATCGCAGTAATGCCTAACATGGAAGAAGCGGTTGCGTTATCCAACATGATTGCGCCTGAACACTTAAGTCTGCACGACCCGTCGCTGTTGCCATATATTCAAAACGCCGGAACGGTTTTCCTTGGCTCAATGTCTCCTGAATCGGCGGGAGATTATGCGGCCGGCCCCAGCCATGTCTTACCGACGGGCGGCGCGGCACGGCTGCGCGGCGGGCTCTCCGCAACTGATTTTGTCAAAGTGATAGCCGTGCAACAACTAACTCCTTCTGCCCTGAGAGAGCTTGCGCCGACTATTACAACGCTGGCACGCGCGGAAGGTCTGGAGGCGCACGCGCGCGCCGTGGAGGTTCGATCTGTCGACTAATACTGTCCTCGAAGCGGAACACAATGTGAAATCAAAACGGCTCACTCCGCGCGAAGCCGTGCTTCGCATGGTGCCCTATCATCCGCCCACCGGCGGCCGGCGCAACAAGCTGCGTCTCGACTTTAATGAAAATACTGTCGGCGCTCCGCCGCACGTGCTCGATTTCATCAAGCGCTATCTCACGGGCAGCGATCTCAGCATCTATCCGGAATACGATCATGCGCTGGAGGATCTTTCGCTCCACTTCGGCGTTGCGCCCGATGAGCTGACTCTCACGAACGGCACGGACGAAGCGATTCAGCTACTCATGAATACGTATATCAACAGCGGCGATCAAGTCCTGCTGCTACAACCCGCCTACGCAATGTACCGCTTTTATAGTCAGTTGGCGGGTGCAGATGTAGTCGAGGTTGGCTATCGGCCAGAGACGCTGGCATTTCCTTTAGAGGAACTTCTGGAGCGAATTACGCCGGCTACCCGCGCCGTCTTGCTCGGCAATCCTAACAATCCGACAGGCACCGGCACCGGGCTCGAAGGAATTCGCCAAATACTTCAGAAGGCCCCGAATGCGGCTGTTCTGATCGACGAGGCGTATTACGAGTTCAGCGGAGTCACCGTGCTCCCGCATATTGACCAGCATCCGAACCTTTTTGTCAGCCGCACCTTTTCAAAAACGTATGGCATGGCAGCCATGCGCTGTGGGTGCCTGTTTTCGCAAGCCGGGAACATGGCTTACTTGAAGAAGGCGCAATCTCCCTATAGCGTAAATGCCCTGGCAGCTATGGCGGCGCGCATTGCGGTGCAGGATCAGGCTTTCGTCGAAGAGTACGTGCTCGAAGTTTTAGCTGCTCGCGAGCTTCTTTATGTGGGACTGGAGCGCTTGAATATTTCTTACGTCGAGAGCATGGCGAATTTCGTTTTGTTTCAGGCCGGCGAACGCGCCATCTCGATCCGCGACGAACTGCGCAACCGTGGCGTGCTGATTCGCGATCGCAGCTATGAGATCCCCGGTGCGGTTCGCGTCACTGTCGGCACTCGAGATCAGATCGAGCGCTTTCTTACTGAATTGGAGAGAGTTTGGTAGATCCGGCGAGACCCGACGTTATCGTTTTCGACATGGACGGCGTGCTGGTCGAAGTGGGCGAGTCATACCGTGAAGCCATCCGCCAGACTGTCCTTCACTTTACTGGCGAGCCTGTCTCGCATGACGTGATCCAGGACTTCAAGAACCAGGGTGGCTGGAATAACGACTGGCTGCTTTCTCACCGGCTGATTGCCGATCGAGGCGCAAAGGTCGAGTACGCCGATGTCGTTGAATATTTCAATCGTATCTTCCTCGGCGAGAACGGCAACGGCCTTATTCTTCGTGAGAAATGGATTCCGTCTACCGACCTTCTCAGGAATCTCGAAAGGCGTGCGACCTTGGCTATCTTCACGGGGCGCGCCAAGTACGAAGCTGACGCCACTCTCGGGCGTTACGCGAACTCCGTCCGGTTCGATCCGATCATTACCGATGAGTCTGTCGCCAATCCAAAACCGGCGCCGGACGGCCTTGAGCTTATCAAGCAGCGCTACCCACAAAAGCAGATCTGGTATCTGGGCGATACGGTGGACGACGCACATAGCGCGCAATCGGCTGGAGTAACGTTTGTCGGTGTGTCGATGAGAGCGAATCCAAGGTACGCGGAGGTTGCCAGAACGCTCTACGAGAACGGCGCGTTCACCGTGATTGAGGACGTGAATCAATTGGAAGGACTGCTTGAAAAGTCAGGTGAAGCGTAATGAGAGAGGCATCTCTCAAGCGCAAAACGAAAGAGACGCAGATCGCTGGCCGCCTCTGCATCGACGGTACCGGACGGTATGAGATCTCGACCGGCATACGGTTTCTCGATCATATGCTCGAGCTCTTCAGCAAGCATGGCGCGTTCGATTTGCAGATGGATGCCAAAGGCGATCTCGATGTCGATCAGCATCACACAGTGGAGGATCTCGGCATCGTTTTAGGGGATCTTTTTTCTAGGGCGTTGGGCGACAGGCGCGGGATCAATCGGGCCGGTTACTTTGTCCAGACAATGGATGAAAGCCTGGCAGTAGTAGCTGTCGATCTTGGCGGCCGTCCGGTTCTCGTTTACGACCAGCAGGTGGACGTGGTTCATGTGGGAGATCTGCAAACTGAGCTGCTGGAAGATTTCTTCTCCGGATTTGCAAATCACGCGGGAGCGAACCTCCACGCCAAAGTGTTTTATGGCCGTTCGAATCATCACAAGATAGAAGCCATTTTCAAGTGTTTCGCCCGGGCGATGCGATATGCGTGCTCGACAGATGAGCGCCTGAAGGATCAGCTTCCTTCAACCAAGGGTTTGCTGTGACAACCATCGTCGACTACGGGGCGGGCAATTTGCGCTCCGTTCAGAATACTCTCGAAGAGCTGGATGCCCCGCACGTTGTGACGAATGAGCCCGAGATCGTCGAGCGCGCGGAGAAGATCATTCTCCCGGGGGTCGGCCATTTTGGGCAGATGATGCAGGCTCTGGATCAGCTCGCCTTGCGCAATATTCTGATCGAGAAGATTCGCTCGGGAACGTTGTTCCTCGGTATTTGTGTAGGGTTGCAGTGCTTGTTCGAATCGAGCGAGGAGTCGCCCGGCGCCAGCGGCCTGGGAATTCTTTCCGGACAAGTCAAACGCTTCAAGGGTCCGTTGCGGGTGCCGCACATGGGCTGGAACTCGCTGGAGCAGATCAGGCCGTCCCGCCTTCTCAGCAATCTGAACGACGAAGTGTTCACCTATTTTGCGCACAGCTATTACGCGCCGGTGGTGGATGCGACCGCCGTGACCTGCACTTACATTCAGCCTTACAGCGCGGTCATCGAGCAGAAGAATTTGTACGCGGTGCAGTTCCATCCTGAAAAGTCGGGTCCGGCGGGCCTGCAAGTCTTGAAGAATTTTATCGAACTCTGATGCTGGCGAAACGCATCATTCCTTGTCTCGATGTAACCGGCGGGCGAGTTGTGAAAGGCGTCAACTTCTTAGGACTGCGCGATGCCGGCGATCCGGTTGAGCTGGCCGAGCGGTACAACATGCAGGGTGCAGATGAGCTGGTGTTTCTAGACATTACCGCTTCAAGCGATGCGCGCGACATCATGGCCGACCTGGTTGCCCGGACTGCGCGGAGAGTTTTCATTCCACTAACCGTAGGCGGCGGACTGCGAAGCGTGGCCGATGCCCGCAAGATCATTCTGTCGGGCGCGGACAAGATCAGCGTGAACACGGCAGCCGTGCACAGGCCCGAGCTGATTCGCGAACTGAGCCTCGAGTTCGGCGCGCAAGCAGTTGTGCTGGCGATAGACGCCCGCCGTTCTGACGAAGGCCGCTGGAATGTGTACACGAAGGGCGGCCGGCACGATGAGAAGATCGATGCCGTGGAGTGGGTGCAGCGCGGAGAAACATTAGGCGCGGGCGAGATTCTCTTGACTTCGATGGATACGGACGGCGTGCAGACCGGCTTTGACTGTCCACTGACAGAAGCGGTCGCGAAGGTCACGACTATACCGATCATCGCTTCAGGGGGCGCGGGAACGCCGCAGGACTTCGTCGAAGTACTGACGAAGGGGAAGGCCGATGCCGCGCTGGCTGCCTCCGTGTTCCACGATGGCAAGTACACGGTGAGCGATTTAAAGCAGGCGCTCGAGCGAGCCAACGTGCCGGTGAGGCCGATTCGATGATTATTCCGTGCATCGATCTCATGAATGGTAAGGTGGTCCAGCTTGTGCAGGGGCGCGAAAAAGTTCTCGAGCGGTCGACGGATGAAATGCTCGGCTTGTTTCAAGGCTTCGAGCAGATTCAGGTGATCGATCTGGATGCAGCCATGGGCCGCGGTTCGAATGACTCGGTGGTTGAATATCTTGCCCGTCGCGCTACGGTCCGCGCCGGCGGCGGCGTGCGCACGGCCGATCGCGCGATTGAATTACTCAGTCAGGGCGCCTATCGGGTGATTGTAGGTACGGCTGCCTTTTCGCAACACGGGCCCAACCTGGCTTTTCTCGAAGAGTTGGCACACGCGGCCGGTCCGGACCGGATTACCATTGCTCTCGATAGCAAACACGGCCACATCGTCGTCAACGGCTGGAGGCAGGAGACGGTATGGACCGCCGGCGAGGCGATCGGTCAATTCGAGCCCTACTGCCGCGGCTTTCTGTGCACATACGTCGACAAAGAAGGCATGATGCAAGGGACCGACATTCAGTGGTTCGAAAGCTTGCGCAAGGCTACCGATCACGAGCTGATCGCGGCGGGCGGCATTACGACTCTCGATGATGTGAAGGCGCTGACGGCGATGAATGTCCATTGCGCCATTGGGATGTCCATTTACACCGGCAAGCTGTCGTTGGATGAATTACGGCGGTTGAACGAAGTTAGAACGTGAGTGGGGGGACTACAGGCGAAAACGCCCAATGCGACTTAGTTTAGGTCGAAGGGGGCTAGATAGAACATTCTAAATACCTTTTGTTTTATTTATGACCTCCTCTGAACTGAATCAAGTCTTTACCCTGGATGAGCGTTTCGTACCGGTGGTGGAATTTCTACAGCAGTAGGCCAGAGGCCGCTGGCGGCGTGGTATTTACTCGCTGCCCAGTTGTGGTTTGGTTGATGATGGTACAGCGTCTGCACCCGAAAAGGCACCCTGAGCCAGGCCGTCCAGTTGCTGCGGCCAGAGTAGCTCAGCGAGTTAGCTACAGGGGTGCAAGCGGGTGCGGGAACGACGGATCTCTGCGGCTACAGGAGGCTATTGCCAAGCGCGCCGGAAACTCCCGACACTGGTAGTTAAGCAAGTGAGTGACGAGATCCAACAACGGTTACGGAGCCAACTGAAACAACCCTGGCCCGGCCTGGAGCAAGCCGTGTTTGTAGTGGATGGGCTCTTCACTGAACTAGCGCATAGCGAGGAGTTGGTGAAGACCTTTCCGCCTGCGGAAAACCAACACGGAACTTCTCACTGGCCAGTGCTGCGCATGGTAGTGATGCATGATCTGAGCAGTGGGCTGGCGGAACGGCCTGGCTGGGGCGCCATGTACGGGCTGGAGGCAGTTAGCGAGCAGGCATTAGCTGCGCCGCGTGCGCGGCTAAGCACGCCACGACTGAGTTTCTAATTCGTGTTAGATGTGGTCAACGCTGCTTGGCCACGATTGATGGCGGCCACTTCTCGTCGCCAGCACGACGCCGGATTCGGGCGAGACGCAGGAACAGTACGCTGACGAGCTGAAAGAAGATCGTCGCGCGCCCAGCTCATCCAGCGGCAGATAGCCCATCTCGTCCATGATCAGCACCTTCGGGGCCAGATAGATGCGCAGCCGCGGGTCGAGCCGGCCTTCCCTGTATGCGCGCCCGAGATCGGTGACTAGGTCGCGCGCGGTCATGAAGTACGCCGCCTGACCGGACTGGCTTGCCGTTTCGGCCAGCGCAACTGCCAAATGAGTTTTTCCCACGCAGGGCGGCCCAGCAGAATCACGTTGGATGTTTCATGCACGAATCGCAGCGTGCGGAGTTCGCGAATCTGCCGTTCGTCAATCGAGGGCTTGTCAACTCCGGTTGAAAACTCCTCGTTATGCCGATTGAAAATTCCCCAGCCCTGGTCAAGTGGTGGTTTACAGTTCCGGCTGGCAGATGGAACATAGAATCCAGCCGGTGAAGCGGAGGCAGGCACTGCAGGAGTGCAACCTGCCGAGGAATAGCTGGCTGCAAACTCATCAAGAGGATGAGACTCGGGGCGGAGCCGAAATGGGCCTCGCCCCGAATCGTTAAGCTGAACATCGGATTGATAGATTTGCCCATGCCTCGAAAACTCACGCCGAATGGCTACGTTTACTGCGATTGTTCGGAGCGGCAGCAATCGGTGCTGGGTGCTGCGCTTCCGGCGTAGGAAGCAGTCCGGCTTTACGTCGCTCTTTGAGCCGATAACTTTCTCCGCGGATGTTCACCGTCGTGGAGTGATGCAGCAGGCGATCGAGGATTGCGGTCGCGATGATCGGGTCGCCGAAGATCGACCCCCACTCGCCATAGCTTTTGTTCAAAGTCAGGATGATGCTGCCTCGTTCATAACGGGCGCTGATGAGCTGAAAGAAGATCGTCGCGCCCAGCTCATCCAGCGGCAGATAGCCCATCTCATCGATAATCAACACCTTCGGAGCAAGATAGATTCGTAGCCGCCGGTCGAGCCGGCCTTCGCGATAGGCGCGTCCGAGATCGGTGACCAGGTCGTGCGCCGTCATGAAATACGCAGCCTGGCCGGATTGAATAGCGGCTTCCGCCAGCGCCACCGCCAGATGAGTCTTGCCCACGCCGGGCGGCCCCAGCAAAATGACATTCGAGGCTTCGTGGACGAATCGAAGTGTGCGCAGCTCGCGAATCTGCCGCTCGTCAATGGAGGGTTGAAAAGCAAAGTCGAACTGATCGAATGTCTTCACGTACGGCAGATGCGCCAGTTGCAACCGGGTCTTGAGATAACGCTGCCGCCGCGCGTCGGCTTCCGCGCTCACCACTTCGAGCAGGAAGTCGGCGTAGGCCGGTTCCTTCTTCGAGGCGCTTTCGAGTAGAGCTTCCAGCCGGGCATCAATGGCAGTCAGGCTTAATGCCGTCAGCCTGGTTCGCAGCCGTTCCAGCGTCATCGCCCGCCTCCCGCCGCTAAACTCTCATAAGCATCCAGCGAACGCCGCTCCACCACGGGAGCGCTCTGTTGAATGTGGATGAGCGTTTTGCCGGTTTGCTTGTTGCCGAGCGGGATGCCTTCGTGATGCTCGCTGCGAGTGACCACCTGATGGCGTCTGACCGCTGGCGCGTGTCTGGCAATGAGTTCCGCACCGCAGCGCACTTCTACATCGCGGCCTTGCTCGCGAACCCAGACCTCTTTGCCGGCATAGCGCCAGGGAACCGAATAGCGGCTGCCCTGCCAGGACACATAGGCATCTCGCGCTACCTTGCGCTGCCCGTCATCGGCATACGGGTAAGGCAGACGGCCGTTCACCGGCTGCATACTGAACTGATCTTCGTCCCAGCGAATCAACACCTGTTCGCGAGTCGTTCCATGCACACGTTGGTTGGCGACTTCCGAAACCCAACGGCGTAACTCCGCGTTGAGATCGACCAAGTTGGACGGCTCGCGGCCCTGCAAACCGCACAGAAAGTTTCGGCGCACATACTTCACGCCCGATTCCACTTTGCCTTTCGTCTGCGCCCGGTAGGGGCGGCACAGCCGCGGCGTGAATCCCCAATAGCGGGCGAAGTCCAGAAACACAGCGTTCCACACGATCTCGCCGCGTTCGCCCGTGCCGGTCCAAACAGTTTTCATTCGGTCATAGAGAATCTCTTCCGGTACGCTGCCCCACTGTTGAAAAGCCGCTTCGTGCATGCGCAACAGCGTCCCCAGTTTCTGATCCGTGGCGGCTTCCGCCATCATCATGCGGCTGTAGCCCAACGTCATCGTGAAGCCCCACAGCATGCGCTCTTCTCCCGATTCCAAGAGCGACCCGAGATGTCCCCAATCCACCTGCGACTGTTTGCCTGGTGGCGTTTCGAACCGCCGGACGGCAACCACGCGCGCCGACTCGCGCTGCGGCCGAAGCCAGTCCGTCAGGATCGTGTAGCCGCCGCCGTAATTACCTTGCCGCAGTTCGCGCAGCAGCACTTGCGCATTCCAGACGCCGGCCTGAAGCCGTTCCTTCAAATATGGTTTGAATGGTTCCAGTTTGCTCACCGCCGCCGGCCTTGGTCCGTACACCGGTCTTCCCTCCGGCTTCAACAGATACTTCCGGATCGTCTTACGATCGAAACCGGTCAACTGACTGATTGCCTGAATGCTCAACCCTTCTCCTTTGAGCTCGCTGATCTCTTCCACGTCTTTCCCCCTGAACAGGTGTCGGCCCTCCTCTGGTTCCCAGAGTTGGGGTTACACCACCCGCCCGAGGGGCTGGGGAATTTTCAAACGGCACTATGGGGATTTTTGCACCGGCGCTGACAGGCTGAAAGGCGAAGTCAAACTGATCGAACGTTTTTATATAGGGCAGATGTGCCAGCTGCAACCGAGCCTTGAGGTAGCGCTGCCGCCGTGCATCGGCCTCCGCGCTCATCACCTCGAGCAGAAAGTCGGCATAGGCCGGCTCCTTTTTCGAAGCGCTTTCCAGAAGAGTGTCCAACCGCGCATCGATGGCAGTCAGGCCGAGTGCCGCCAGAGTGGTTCGCAAAACGCTCCAGTGTCAGCCCACACCTACCAGGGCCAGACTCTCGTAGGCATCCAGCGGCCGCCGCTCCACGAATCGGCGCACTCTGTTGGATGTGAATGAGCATTTTGCCCGGTTGCTTGTTGCCGAGCGGAATGCCTTCGTGATGCTCACCTTGGGTGACGACCTGAATGACGTCTTACCGCGGGAGTATGCCTGGCGATGAGTTCGGCGCCGTAGCCACCTCCACATCGCGGCCTTGCTGGCGTACCGAGACCTCTCGGCCCGCATATCACCACAGCACCGAGTAGCGGCTTCCGTGCTTAGAAGACATACGCATCCGGCGCTACCTTGCTCTGTTCGTCATCGGCATACCGATAGGAAAGACGCCCTTTAACAGGCTGCAGGTTGAACCGGTCTCCATCCCAGCGAATCAGCAGGACCTGTTCCCGCGTCGTGCCGTGCACGCGCCGATTCGCTATTTTCTGCTATCTGTAACCGGCTCTGCCAGGCTTTGGCCTGCTCCACCACGCCATCGGTGATGTCGCTGATCAGCGACGGATTGACATCCACCCCGTACATCTCTTCCAGGTGACCTTGAACCTCGCGTGTCTTCATGCCGCGTGCGTACAGCGACAATACTTTCTCGTCAAACCCGGTGAAACGCGTCTGGTGTTTCCGGATCAGCCGCGGCTCAAACTCGGCGTTTGCGATCGCGCGGGTCTCCAGTTCGATCTCGCCGGACTCGCCTTTCAGGCGCTTGCTCGTGCTGCCATTGCGGGCATTATCGGTGGTCTTCCCGGCCAACTCGCCTTCGGCATAGCCCAAGTGCTAGGCCAATTCACCTTAAAACGCTCGCTCCAGCACCGCCTTGGTGATCTGTTGCAGCAGTGACTTGACGTCCTTTCCGGCTTATGCCCGCTTTTCAGCCATTCGTCAATTTGCTCCTGGCTGAATGGCTTCCTTCTTCTTTCCTCATCTCGTTCTCCTTATCTTCTCCGGAGAATGCTTACACAGTTTTGCCGACACTCTCTTCGGTCAACCCAGACTGATGGGCGAACCGCTTTTCGAGAGCATTTGAACAATCGCTTCGCGGTTTCGGATTCCGCGGGAGACGGCGGATTCCAGGCCCAAGCGATACACGATCAGGCCCACGCCAAATTCAAACGCCAGAACGGCCAGGAAAATCAAATCGCTCTGTAGCGCATAGCGGGCGAGAAAAGCAAACCCGACCAGCACGAACAATCCCAAGCTGCAGCCAAGCAGCCAAAGCTGCATCTTGGCTCCGGCCTGTTTTTTGAAGGTTTGTTTGGGATCGATCGGCCGGGGCATTTGCAGCGAAGTGAAATTGCCAACGGCCAGCAGAAAAACAGTCACGACAGCGGAGGCGAGAAGGCCCGATGTGACGCTCTTACAGGTAACCGGAACGCGAGCCACGGCCGCGACCAGCAGTATGACGGCGCTCTGCAACAAGACGAACGTGATCGCAGTGAGATTCTTTGCTTTAAGAACCGTGCCGAGCGCAACGGGCGTTACAAAATACATTTGCGCGGCACCACGGTCCAGGCCGAAGGCATTCAGCAGCAGAGTGTCGCTCAGCAAAAGAAGGCCGTACACATTCACGACGGGAAGCAAATTATTGCGCATGAAACCGGAACTGGGATCGCTGCCATTGAGCGCCGCAGGCACAAAGACAACGATGCCCAAGATGCAGGACATGCCGAACAATACGCGAAACTTCGGCATGCGCACGAGCGATGAAAGTTCTTTCTGAATCAGCATCGCCAGCGGGTCGCGAAAGATGCGCCCCGGCAAAGTCGAAAGCCTGAAGTTCTCACGAACTTGTGGCCTGAGAGCTTCGACCGGGGCGGTCCCGAAGCTGTCATCGGAAACCAGGCTCTTCGCGAACATCGAACGGGCGAAGGCAAAGGCAAGCACGGTCCAGGCAAGCAGCAGAAAAAAATCCAGGTAGGTGGCGCGGCTAAGGCTCAGCGCGGCAACTTCGTACCAGGGAGCGGCATGGCTCCCGGAGGTGGCAAAGAAGTATGGTTTCAAGGCGCGGCCCAGGCCTGTTCTGAGCAGCAGTTGCGGAAGAATGGCAACGCTGATGATCACCACCGCAAACAGTTCACGAAACCGGTTGCGCTCAAAGGAATGCAGAACCAGATCGCGAATGCCTAGTTGAAAAAATAAGTTCAGGGGAACATACAAACATAGGGTGAGCGGCGCCCATGGGGGCACCTGTGCGTGGCGGAAAAGGCCGATGATTGCGCCGGCAAGGACGATCAGCATCTCCGGGGCGCTGGTAATTCTTAAGAGCGTTTCAATGCCGAACAGGGCACCGGCCTTGACGGGATAGATTTGCAGTTTATTGAGCTGTAGCGACCATCCGCTACTCAGGGTAAAGAGCGGAACGATCTGCCAGAACAGGAAGACGGCGAGCAATCCGGAGGGCAGCCATTGCAGCAACGGCCCGATTGGCAATTGCGGAATTTTAATGGCCAGAAAAACGGCAAACACGGCGTAGATCCCGTACCAGAGCAGCATGAGCAGCCACATCAGAACTGTGCCGAGATTGGTGCGCGGAAGATGATTGCGGCTGATGCGAAATTGTGCCCAGGCGATGGCTGAGATTTGGCGCCACATAGTTCAGAGCCAGCCCACGTTTATAACCAGTCCATGTTTATAGCCACTCGAGGCTTCCGCTATAACGCTCGGCGTGAACGAGGTTGACGAAGATGTCTTCCAATGTTTTCTCCTCGGCGGTTGCCTGCTGCCTGAGTTCCTCGATAGTGCCTCGCGCGATCACCTTGCCACGGCTGATAATCGCGACGTGATCGCATAATCTTTCGACAACTTCCAGCACATGGGAGGTCAGGAATATAGTCGCGCCATGCCTCACTTGCTCGAGCAGAATATCTTTCATCAGACGCGCGCCGACGGCATCGACGCCTTCGAACGGCTCGTCCATCAGAAAAAGGCGGGGGCGGTGGATGAGCGCCGCAGCGAGGGCGAGCCGCTTGCGCATGCCTTTCGAATATTCCCCAATCAACTTGCGAGGATTCTCGTGCAGCTCGAAGAGGTCCAGCAACTCACGTCCCCGATCGCGCGCGAGGGAGCGCGGCAATCCATAGAGGCGGGCGATAAACTCCAGATACTCCGCGCCGTTCAAATAGTCGAATAGAAGAGAATCGTCGGGAACGAGCCCAATCACTTTCCGGATTTCGAGCGATTTCTCAGGCATGGGCAGGCCCAGGATGCGAATCGTTCCGCCATCCGACTGCGCCAAGCCCATCAATATTTTTATGGTGGTTGTCTTCCCCGCCCCATTTGGACCCAAGAATCCGAAGAATGAACCTTGAGGAACCGTGACCGAGAGTCCGTCGACTGCGTGCACGCCATTGTAGATCTTGTGCAGATCCGCTATTTCAATTGCCGGAGCTTCCGCCGCGCCGTTCGCGCTCGAAAAGGAATCAGGGGTGGACGCCATTAGGCTGCGTGCCTCCCTGCGTGTTCCCCACAGCTGCCATTAGCGTACCAGTTTGGCGCAGGATTGCCAGCTTCGCGCGTGTGACCTGTGTCTCCGAATCATATAGCTGCATCCATAGGGTGCTCTCTTCGATACGGGCCTGCTCCAGCTGGCGCAGCGGCATGCGCCCTTCCGCATTCTGGGCGAGTTTCACTGTAAGATCCTCGCGGCCAAGGTCGAGTTTCATGCGCGCGAGATCGCGAAGGCTTTGGGCCTTCTGCCATTGCTCATAGCTGCGGCGCGTATCGGTCAAAATACGATTGCGTAACTGGTCGGTTTGCAAGCGAAGCTTCTGCATATCGGTGAAGGCTTGTCCGAGGAATCCCTGGCGGCCGGAACCCACTAGTAAAGGCACGGAGACTGCCGCGCCCAACTGAAAGTTGTTTCGTTGAAAGCGATTCGACGGGAAGTACTGCTGGTAAGTGTATTTTGCAAACAGAGCGTATTGCGCGACCAGATCGACCTGCGGCAGCCGCGCTGCTTTGTACGATCGAAGGTCCATTTCTTTTGCCAGAATGTTGCTTTGCATCTGGCGTAGCTGGCGATTATTGCGCAGAGCGAGATCGACGGCTTCGGTTTCGGAAGCCGGCGCCAATTCGGCTGTCACGTCCGAATCGACGGGTTTGACACGATCGGTTGCAGGAAAGCCAACGACGACCGCCAAAATCATTTCGTAATAGTCCTGGTCGAGACGAGCTGAGCTGAGTTGCTCCTGCGAGCTGGCAAGATTCACTTTGGCTCGCTTCAGCTCGAGCGGCAGCTCGCTTCCCTCAAGTACCGCGGCCGATATCGTGTCGACCACCTTTTGCAGACTCGGGATTTGGGTCGTGAGTGTTTCGCCAGCGTGCTCCAGCTGACTCGTTGTCAAGAATAGATCGGCGGCTTGATACGCAACCTCGTCGGTCTTCGCTTGTGAAGCGTATTCGGAGCCGTGGGCGAGTTCCTTCGCCGCCGCAACCTCGTAAGTCTTGGGACGATTGAAGAGAGAATCCACTGTTGTGACCTGAAAGATGGCAGGGGCGCTACCCTCGATTGTGTTCGGATAGCCGTAGGTGTAGGCTGCACCACTGCCAAGCGTAACTTTGGGGTGGAACGGATCCTGGGCGACTCGAATACCCTCTTCGGCTTTCTGCTGATCAAGCCGGGCAAGGGTCACATCGGGATTCTGGCGGGCAGCCAGTTCAAGCGTCTGCTGCAGCGTAAGCGAATGAGTTTCAGAGAGCCCAAGGGAAGCAAAAATAGAAGCGGCAAGGAAGAGGTTACGCGTGAGCACAAACACATGCTAACGTGCTGGGGATTCGAGAACCGCTTGCTTACGCGCGCGGCTCAGAAACGGTTCCGAGCCGCGACTGCGAGGGAGGGGTCCACTAGCTAGCGGGGGGTGCCGGGCGTGCGGGAGGCGGCGGAGCCACTCGGCGTCGTGCTTGTCCGGGGCGTTCCAGGAGCAGGCGCTCCGGGCGTGGGTGTCGCAGTTGCACCGGCGGGGCCCCCGTTGGTCGAGCTCTTGTCATAAAGCTGCACTATATCTTGCGTGATATCGATGCCGCTCGAGGCATAGAGCACGGGCGTGTTCGGATTGCTTACGTCGAGGACAATGGTGTACCCGTTATCCTTGGCGTATTTCTCAATCACAGCCATCATGCGCTGACCGAGACCCTGCAATACTTTTTGCTGCTCGGATTGCAACTCTTCATTAGCGTCCGTCATGTCACGCTCGAGCCGCTTCTTTTTCTCGTCGATTTCACGGGCAAGCTGGTTCCGCTTCTCCTCGTTCATCACCGTGCCGCCCTTGTTGTATTGATCCTGAAGCTGGGCGATTTCGCTCTGACGGGTATCGAACTCCTTCTTCTTCGGAGTGAACTTGCTTTCCAGCTCCTGCGAAGCTTTCTGGCCATCGTGGGTTCCGACAATCGCGCCTTGTACGCTGATCACGGCCACTTTAGCCGGACTCTGCTGCGCATTCGCTCCCCATGCCAAGCCGGCGCAGAGGATTGTTGCTATTAAGCTACTCTTCTTAAACATCTACTTCTAATCCTTCCCTGAAGTCCCTAACCATCGTCACACATGGGCTTTACCGCCCACCGAGCGACTTGTCTAAAATGTCCTCCCGATGGAGAAGCGAAAGATTGACCGCCGTTCATCCCAAGATGTGGGCACACCGTACTGCAGGTAATTCTGGTATGTCGCGTTATTAGGAAAGGACGAGCGATTCGCTACGATCGGGGGCTGCAAATTAGTATTGAGGTAACTTAAATTATACCCCCAATACAAACGGAACGGGGCGTTCACCACTGGCATGAGCACTTGCAGCTCGAGTCCGATTGTGGCGCGGGGCGGCTGGGTGTTGGGAGGAATAACCGCCTTTGTTCCGAAGCCTGCCTGTGGAAACTCCCCGTTCAACATGGCGACCCGATCAGCATTCAAACCTAACTGGCTCGGAAACGAAATACGATCGATCCCAAAATCGACGAAGGGAGCCAGAGTGACGGGTCCGATGATCGGAATCCGGTATTCGTAGTTGACCACACCATAGGTATCGCCACCCGGCAGCAGCAACTGATATACGGGTACCGTTTGCGTCACTGCAATCTTGCCTACTGACCCATCAGGGTTGATTATATTTTGATAGCGCGGTGTCCCGTCATTGTTTAAGACAGCTATCTGTGCCTCGGTAGGGATGAAAGCGAATGGGCTGATGGTTAAGATATCGAAGCCGCGCACATCGTCCTCGCCACCCATGTAATAACGGCTGTAAGGAGGCGGCACTCTGCCTCCGTACCCGGTAATCATCCGCCCCGCAAAGTGGAAACCCATCACGTTGTGCTTGAAAAACCCGCGGCGGAAATAAGCGACATCCAAAGAAGGCTGAAGAGTATTCACATTGCCGCCCAGCGCAGCCGATGTAAAGCCAAAACTCCCATTGATGCGTAGGCCGCGCGTCGGGATGATGGGATGATCGACGGTGTTGTAGGCGTAAGTAGGGGTGATCGTACTGCTCTTGATGCCGGTCAGTGAATTCGGGCCGCTGACTCCCTCGAAATTCGAGTATTCAAAGTAAGACTGAGCCGCAGTGGAGAGAGGAGTCACGGATTGATCGGTAAAGCTATACGAAAGTCCCACCCGCGCGAAGCTGCGCCGCAGATTGTAGCTTGTGAAGGTAGTGAACCCTTTTCCGTTTGTCACATAGTTCAGCACGTTCTGAGAGCCGATTGCATTACATTGAGCAGTCACGTTTTGGGCGGTCAGAATGGAGAGCTGCTGACATTGGTTGTAACTGTACCGCTGATAAAAAACAGTGAAGCCGGCCTGGATAGGCTTATCGAAGAGGTACGGTTCAGTGAACCCGAACGTGACGTTATCCATGAGCGTTCCAATCTGAGCGCTCAGGCTAAGCGTCTCTCCAAATCCGAGGAAATTGTTGGTCGAATAAGAGAACCCGATAAAGCTTCCCGAGATGGCTGAGACGCCGCCATTGAGCTGGATCGAATTCTTACCACGCTCCTTCAATTTGATAATCAAATCGACGGTGTTTGTCTTGGTATCGCGCTTGATGTCGGCGGCGTCCTCCGGTTTTAGCGGCTCGAAATAGCCAAGCTGATTTATACGCAGGATGCTAGTATCGAAAAGCTGGCGGCTATAAAGATCGCCTTCGTTGATAAGCATCTCGCGGCGGATTACTCTGTCGCGGGTGGTCGTGTTGCCCTGGAAATCGATGCGGCGAACGAAGAACTGATGACCTTCGTCCACATCCACTGTCAGATCGATTTGGTCCTTACCCGGAACGATTTCCGGATCCGGAGTAGGGACAAAATCGATATAGCCAAAGTTTCCATAGAGCTTGCGCAGATCGTCCAGCCCCTTTTGCATCTTCTCAGTCGAGAAGACATCCCCCGGGGCCATCCGGAAAATGGTGCGCGCAATAAGGTCCGGCGTCCGGAAGAGTTTCATGCCGACGAAATTGAAATTGCGCAGGAAGTACTGGTCGCCTTCGGAAACCGTCATGGTAATGTCGACGCGCTTACCCGGTTTGGTCGATTTCGTCAGGGGAATAAAGAACTTTCGCCCATAGACGTCATACACCTTCTCCGAATGGTTGATGACGCGCGCGGTAAAGTAGCCCTTGGACATGTAGAACATGCGGATGCGCTCGGAATCTTCGTCGAGCTTGGTCGAATCGTAAGTGCGCGCAAACAGATTTTCAAAGATCAGCGAATGCGGGATCCCGATCGGCTTCAGATTTTTCATCGCCTGGATCACATCGCGCGAGCTGAAGGCGTGGTTTCCATCGATGATGATTTTCCCGACCTTCACCTTCGGCCCTTCGTCGATAGCAAAGACCACGTCCACGCCCCCGGGCGGCACTTGCCGGATCTGCGGCGTTACGGTTGCATACTGGTGGCCGCGCTCCGCTTCGTACTCTTGCAGGACATTCTTGGCGCGCTGGACTTTTCCCGGATCGAACTGCGACTCTGGCGTGAGATTGACATGGCGCTCTTTGAAGCGGTCCAGAATCTCGGATTTACTGATCGACTTGTTGCCCGTGTAATCGATCACGTGAACGGTGCGCCGCTCGGTTACTACGAAGCGCAAAATCAGGCCGCCCTCGGGTCCCGGCTCAGTTTCGACCTTCAGGTCATCAAAACGGCCGGTGTTCCACAGCGCTATAAAGTCGCGGTGGATAGATTCCTCGTCGTAGACATCGCCCTTTTTTGTATAGATCAAGGCGCGCAGGGTATCCTGCGGAACTTTGTGCTGGCCACGAAAATCGACACCCTCAATAATGTTGGCGGCCACGGCGGCCGGTTTCGCTTCCTGAACGCCGTTTGGATTCTGAGGTTGTGCGGGCGGCTGAGCGTTTTTCTGCGGCGCCTCTGGAACTGTTTCGAAGGTATCCGGAGGATGAGGGGGATTTTGCTGGGGCGGATTCTGCTGCGGCTGCGAGGAGGGCTTTTGGGGAGTAGGGGCCGGCTGTTGCGCCTGTCCGGCTGCCTCGCCTTCGCTCGAAGCAAGATCAGCTACATCTAAGGTGGAATCTGCTGAATAGCCTGTGGCGGAAAAAAACAAGTAGATGCAAACTGCCGCGGCCAACATACGCAGGCTGCCAGGCCTGTGATGAATTATTTCCAAAAAGCGAGTCCTTTCGTTGCCGCTCGAACGAGTTCTAGTCATCCCCGGAAGGAATACCCCCCTGACGTTACCTACCGGGTCGCGGTTTCAGCATAGGCACACGCCGCCCCTCAGAACATCCAGCAAGAATATTCAAACTCCCCAGTGTAGCGGATGAGAAAATAGCAGTCCGGTTAGCGCCGAGTCTGCACGTTGACGCGTAGCGGATCACTTTGCGGCAGCGGAATTTCAATGGTTTGCGCCTGCAAAAGATAAGGCCGGAGCACACGGAGATTGTGGTACTCGAGGTCATGCCCGTTATCTATAGCGATAAGCGAATAGCGGCCAGGCTTGACATGGAGCAGGGTGAACGTTCCGTCGCTATCGCTCTGGTCGCGCGGGATGCCTGTCCCGTGACCCGAATCGCGGGGCACCAGGAGGACCATGGCGCCTGAGAGTGGACGGCCCTCTTTTTGAGCGATCCCATTCACCTTGGTGAGACCCTTAGCCCCGACTACGGAAAGATTCACCGCCGCGCCTTCGCGCACATCGAGCAGCCCGGATGAGTAGCTCGCGCCTTTCACCTCGACCGACTTAACGTAATACGAGTTTGTGTTCAGCAGGCGAATTTCATAAGAGCCAGGCGCGATATTTCCGCTGGGAGCGCCGCCCATCCGGCAGTTGAACGATCCGTCCGGTTTGGCTGGGCAAAACGCATTCTGCCCATTGCCGGGTTGGCCAAGCCAAATTCCAAGCGAATCGGCGTGCTCGCCGTTTTCCAAAGCTAAATGCCCGGCGACTCGGGTGCCGTTAGCGACATCCGAAGCTGAAACCTTTGTGTCCCCCGCGGCATTTATCTTTACCATGCCTAAGGGTTCCGGGCCCTCCCCACGTGAACCGAAACGCGCCAGCGAAACAACGTAATTGCCTGGCGCCAGCCCCTCGATCTGTCTGTCACTCCCTCCATCGGAAACGTAAGCGGACGTGTTCGTCTGAAGCCGTATCCCTCCGGGGCCGATAGCTTCGACCGTCGTCATCACCTGACCGCCGAGCTGACCGCCGCGAGCCGGATCCGGATCGCCGGCAATTCCTTCTATTGAGGTATGGGTAGCCGGAACCGCGCGCAAGGTAATTTGCAACTGAGCGGAATCGCCTTCGGCTACGTTGACTGGGGTAGCCGAATTCGGATCTTGGGTAGCGGCGTAATAAGTGATTGGATAAGCCACATCGAGCTCCGACGTTTCCGCGGATTGCGGACCGGGGCCTTGATTCATAGACCTGTTCTGCGCATACCAGGGCCTTCCCGAGGCGCCCAGGTAGTAAGTGCCCGGCTCGAGATGCGCCAGGCGGCACACGCCCTCAGGGTCGCCGTAACTTTGCGATGCGAGCTCAATCTGGGCCCACCCTGATGCAATTCGTCTCCGAAAAAGCCAGACTTGCGCGTTTTGAACGGGTTCATTTTCGCCGTCCAACACTTTGACGACGATACTTGTGGGCGCTGGGAACTGAAAAACGATGTGCTCGGAATCGAGCGCGGGGCCGGTCACGATGCCGGTTGAAAAGAAGTCATCCTGCTCGAAGGTCTTTTGAACGCCGCGATACTCGACCGCCAGCGTGTACTTTCCCTGCGGAACATTAGTGAATGTGAAATGCCCGTCCTCTGCAGTATTTAAGGACACCTGCTGATCGGGATGATCGTTGCGCGTGATGGTGACACGCGCGCGCTTTAGCGGCTGATTGGTTCCATGCCGCACGACGACTCCCCTGATGAGGTATTGGGCTGGGGGCGTTGGCGGCTGTTGGGCCGCACAAAGCGCCCCAGAAACCACGCAGCTCAGCATGCAAAACAGGGCAGCGGCTGCGCAGCTTTTCATTGCGACCGCCTTCGATTGAACAGCTCGATGTTGACTGCTGCGTTTCCGTTTGGCTCTAAGTTCACGGCCTCAGAGGGAAAATCGCGCATGGCCTGAGGGTTGGCGTATTCGAGCCCGTCCAAATCGGACACGGCATATAGACGATATGAGCCGGGACTTAGATTAGTGAGCGTCATGCTTTGGGTCGGCTGTGTTCCGAGGATCTGCGGTTCCAGAAATGATGCATCGGAGGTCAAAAGGAGCACGCCGCTCGCGCCGGTCGAATCGGAGTGCGGGGTGACGGTAAGCGTGGCACAATCGTTGCGAATATTAACAGTGAGAGGCGGAGGTTGTGAACCGGCGCTCACTGTTAGCGGCTCACGCGAAACATCGGCGCCGCCGTAGAAAAGGGAACCGATACAACCGTTGCCCGCCGACTGTGCCAAAACGTTGTAACTGCCCGGCGGAATGCTCTGAATAGCTAATGGCGGCTGAACCCCAGACTCGGGCTGGGCGCCCGGCAACTGAGACGAGTAATACTGTGTACTCGGGTTGCTGGTTGACACCAGACGCACCTGAACCCAGCCGTTGTTTTGCGGGTGGCTTGGGTTCTGCCCGACAGCCTGCTGCACGGGGGCTGAACTGGGGCGGTTCACGACGACCGGGATATCGAGACCCGGCCCAAGCGCGATCCGCAAGCCCGTGACATCGGCGCCGTTTACTGAAATTTCCTCGATTGCCTCGAGTGCCTTCCCCTGACCATCGTTGGTTTGGAAATGAAACTTCAAGGAACCGTCCGGAACACCGCGAATTACGAACTGTCCAGTGCGGGGATTGTGCTGGAAATTGCCAACACTGGTCTGCATGCCGCCCACACTTTCGGTCCACACTCCGATCTGCGTTTGGCGTGCCAGGCCGGTGATAACCCCGCTGATATTGAATCCCCGGACAAGGCTTAAAGTGAAATCGATTTGTGCCTCTTGGCCGGCCGCCAAATCGATGACCTGGGCGGAGGCCACATCGGCGCCTCCGGGATAACAGCGCGGCGGATATGCCTCGGAACCGCCGGTCGAGAATGGCTCTAGAGTTTTGCTCATGGTGCAGGCCACCACCTTTCCCGGCTGTTGTTCGCTCATACGATAAAAGCCGTTATCGTCCGTTGTGGTGGAGCCGCGGGGTAACCACTGCTTCCGGCCATTGGCAATCTGCTCGCCTATTAGCTGAACCTGCAATCCTTCCACCGGTTCGCCATCGGTATCGAGCACCGTTCCGCTGATCTTCGAACCGGGCGTAAGGGGAACTCGGAAGTCGTTGGTCCCTGGACCAACCTTGTGCCCGGAACGATTTGTGCAGTACGGCGAATTCGACAGAGAGCACGGATCGAAATAGCCGGGCCGTTGGGCGGAGATCCAAACCATTCCTTCTGCAATATCGGTGATCTGGAACCGGCCATCGCCGCCGGTAAACGCGACGCGCTGATCCTGTCCGCTATTGATTCTGACTAGAGCGCGAGGCAATGGCTCGTTGGTAACGGAATTGAAAACGGTGCCGGAGAGGGGATACCGTTTGGCGTTCGGATTTTGCGGCGGCGGTCCTGAGAACGACTCGACCTGCTGGACCGGGGCATGACGAACCGCAAACAAGACGGCAAACGCAAAAGCAAGCGAACCAAGCCGCATAGCAGGATGTACTTACAGTTTAGAAGCCGCCGGTAAATAGCTGGTTCCCAATAATTCCCAAAACAGCTATTGCGCTCACCTAAACTGAAACAAGATGAGCAAACAGTACTCCGCACCGCCCTCGATGGCGGTCGATCCGTCGAAGAAGTATACCGCTAACTTTGAAACTGCGCGTGGCACTATTGTGGTCGACTTGTTTCCAAAAGACGCGCCCAAGACCGTTAACAACTTCGTTTTCCTTGCACGCGATGGCTTTTACGATGGAACGATTTTCCACCGCGTCTTAGCAGATTTTATGGTGCAAGGAGGCGATCCCACCGGCACCGGCCGGGGTGGACCCGGTTACAAGTTCGAAGATGAAACCAAGGGCAATCCGCACAAGCACCAAATCGGGTCGCTATCCATGGCCAACGCCGGCCCGAACACGAACGGAAGCCAGTTTTTCATCACACACGTCGCGACCGATTGGCTGAACGGCAAGCACACGGTCTTTGGCCAGGTGCGTTCGGGACAAGACGTGGTGGACGCGATCAAGCAGGGCGACACGCTAGCTTCGGTGAAGATCGAAGAGGCCTAGTGACCCGGACGGAGGCTTGGGGCGTCGTCCGTGAATTTGTGAAGAGCGAAAGTCTGCGCCGGCACATGCTGGCGGTGGAAACTTGCATGGTGGCGTACGCGGGAAAATTCGGTGAGGATCCCGCGCGCTGGGCGACTACTGCGCTGCTTCACGACTTCGATTGGGAAATCCATCCCGGAGCGCCCGATCACCCGATGAAAGGCGAACAAATACTTAAGGAGCGGGGCGTGGACGAGGAAACACGCCGCGCGATTCTCTCGCACGCCAATTACAGCGGAATTCCGCGCGAGTCTTTGATGGAGCGAGCGTTGTTCGCCTGTGATGAATTATCGGGATTTTTGACCGCCTGCTCGTACGTAAAGCCGAACAAGAGCATTTTCGAAGTCGACGTTGCTTCCGTGAAGCGAAAGCTTAAAGACAAAGCCTTTGCGCGAAACGTGAATCGTGAAGACATTACCAGCGGAGCACAGGAATTGGGCGTTTCGCTCGAGGAGCACGTGGCATTCTGTATCGAGGCACTGAAGGAGCGAGCGGCGGAACTGGGTCTCGAAGGTGAAAGCGTCGGCTGAACCAGCTGACGCTTCGCCCAAGTTAGTGAGAACCGAAGCTCCAACCAACGGACGCGCTATACTCGGGGGTCCAATCGCTTCCGAACTGATAGAAATTGTTTACCCAGCGTGCGTCAATCTGCGGCTGAATGAAGACGTGATGGCTGAGATAAAATCGCACTCCGCCTGCCAGGTGCAACTGTAAGTGGTTCGAACTTTCGATGTATTGATTGTTACTGGAGCAGCCTGCGAAGGCATCGCAGTAAGAATTCGGATAGTAGAATTTGAGATTCACGCCGCCGAGGCCCCCTTCAAATTCGGGAACGATCCGCTTGAAGCGATCCCCAAAGGGCGACCACACTCCGTTGAAGTCGTAAAAGGTCGGCCGGTAGGTTAGACCCGCATAGCCCCCTTGCGAAAAGCGAAAGTCTGCTTCGGCATTTATTCCGAAATGCGGAGTAAGCAAAAAATCCGCGCCGGCTTTGCCCAAAGTGCCGCCCAGCCGCGGTGTGCCATACAGAGTTCCGTCGTTAAAAGTGTCGATCAGCTGATTGCTTGATGGAGCCGTGGCCGTGCCGACGCCGAAATAGGCATCGAGCCCCGCCTGTGCATGCGCAAGACCTGCGCCGAAGGTCAGCAAGGAAATAAATGACAGAGAACAGCAAAACGTCTTCAAGAAACTTCTCCTATAAGCTTGTGCGCTTACTTGTATCCACGAAATGAATCGAAGTAAGTGGTACCGTACAAAAAAAAATGACGCACATCGTTGCTCCGGCGGTTTCAACCGGATGACTCTGAAAGACAACAACAGTAAGTGTTCTTAATAGGTAGCATTTAGATCGTAGGTATTGAATATTTGGTAGCGTGAGAAGTAATGAAGCCATTTTGCAGGCTCGCTATTTTTGTAGTTGCCGCGGTTGCGCACGCGATGACAGCTACTGTGGAGTTGAAGAGAGTGCCCGAAGGCGGCATTCAACCGCAAGTGACAGCGGGCCCAGACGGAGCGATACATCTTGTCTACTTTAACGGGGATCCGGCAGCGGGCGACCTCTATTACAGCCGCTCTTCCGATGGCGGAACGAGTTTCTCGCGTGCGATTCGCGTAAATTCAGAGCCGGGAACAGCGATCGCGATCGGCAACATCCGGGGCGCGCGGATCGCACTGGGCCGTTACGGACGCGCTTACGTTAGCTGGAATGGATCATCGGTAGCTGCGAAGTTAAACGGAGGGCGCGCGCCAATGCTTTACACCCGGCTGAATGAGAGCGGCAAAGCATTCGAGCCTGAACGCAACCTGGTTCACTCGGCTTACGGTGTGGATGGCGGCGGAGGCGTCGCGGCGGACCGAAGCGGAAATGTGTATGTCTTTTGGCATGCTCGGATACCGGGTAGCGCCGCCGGCGAGGCAAATCGCAGGGTCTGGGTGACGAAATCCAGCGACGACGGCCGCGTTTTCGAACCGGAAAAAGTTGCCTGGGATGAACCTACGGGCGCTTGTGCCTGCTGCTCTCTCAACGCTTATGCCGACGATCGGGGGAAGGTTTACGTGTTATTTCGCTCTGCGAAAGAGGTTCTCCATCGCGACATGTATCTTCTGGTCTCGAGCGATCATGGAAGCACTTTCGATGGAGCGGATATTTCCAAGTGGGATGTCGGCTATTGCGTAATGAGCGCCGAGGCCTTCGCGAAGGGCAAGAGCGGGCTCATCGCGGCCTGGGAAACCGAAAAACAGATTCACTTTGGGCGCGTCGATCCGGCGACCTTGAAAGTTGCCGACGAAACTCCGGCTGGACCGCCGGGACTAAATCGAAAATATCCGGCACTAGCCGAAAACGCAAATGGCTCAACGCTCGTAGCGTGGACGGAAGGCATGGGCTGGAAGAAGGGCGGCTCGCTGGAATGGGAAATCGTGGACCGGAACGGCAAAGCGATTGATTCTCTAGGACACGCGGACGGAGTTCCGGTGTGGAGTTTACCCGCGGCTTATGCGCGGCGCGATGGGAATTTCACGATTCTGTATTGAAGCATGCTGGGGCTCCCTTCATAGCTTCACGGAGCGGAGCCGCAGCGCATTAGTAATCACCGAGACTGAGCTGAAGGTCATGGCTGCGCTCGCGATCATGGGGCTCAGAGCCCAACCAAAAACCGGGTAGAGAACACCGGCGGCAATCGGAACTCCAAGCGCGTTGTAAATAAACGCGAAGAACAGATTCTGCCGGATGTTGCGCATGGTGGCGCGGCTCAAGCGGCGCGCGCGAACTAGTCCGCGCAGGTCGCCTTTGACGAGCGTGATGCCGGCGCTCTCGATCGCGACATCGGTGCCGGTGCTCATTGCGATACCGACGTCGGCTTGGGCCAACGCAGGAGCATCGTTGACGCCATCACCGGCCATGGCGACGCGATGTCCCTGGGCTTGCAGCTTTTTGATGACCTCAGCCTTTTGCTCGGGCAAAACGTCCGCTTCGATCTCATCAATGCCAAGCTTGCGCGCGACTGCTTCAGCGGTATGCCGGTTATCGCCGGTCAGCATCACGAGCCGGATATTTTCCTGATGTAGAAGCGCGGTAGCTTCGGCGGTAGTCGGCTTCACGGGATCGGCCACGCCGAGGAGTCCGGCGAGTTGGCCTTCGATGACGAGGTACATCACGATCTCGCCATTACGCCGCAGAGCATTGGCCTTCTCGATCGCGGGCGCGGGGTTTATCCCGAGTTCAGTAAGAAGGCTTGCATTGCCGATCGCGGCGGGACGGCCGTCCACGGTTGCGCGGACGCCTTTACCGGTCGTCGATTGAAAATTCTCGGCGCGAGGCAGAGTAAGATTTCGCGCTTTTGCGCCGCCCACAATCGCGGATGCAAGAGGGTGCTCGCTACCCTGTTCGAGACTGGCGGCGATACGCAGAAGATACGATTCATCGTTCTCGCCGATTGGCGTTACAGACGCAAGCTTCGGCTTACCTTCGGTGAGAGTTCCGGTCTTATCGATGACGAGCGTATCAACTTTTTCGAAAGCCTCGAGCGTTTCTGCTTTACGCACCAGGACTCCAGCTTGCGCGCCGCGTCCGGTACCAACCATGATCGCCATTGGCGTAGCTAAGCCCAAGGCACAAGGGCAAGCAATGATAAGCACTGCAACCGCGTTCACGAGCGCATGAGCGAAGGGAGGTTCCGGACCGTAGAGACCCCAGATGAGCCCGGTGAGGACGGCAACGGCAATTACAAACGGCACAAACCAACCGGCAACTGTGTCGGCGAGCCGCTGGATGGGCGCTCGAGAGCGCTGAGCCTCTCCGACCAGGCGGACAATTTGGGCGAGCAGTGTTTCGCTGCCGACGCGATTCGCTTCCATAATGAAGCTGCCTGTGCCGTTGACAGTGCCACCGGTGATCTGGCTGCCCGCTTCTTTTTCGACCGGAATCGATTCACCCGTGACCATCGATTCGTCAACGGAACTGTTGCCTTCGCGAACGACGCCATCCACCGGAACCTTTTCCCCCGGACGAACGCGCAGGCGGTCGCCGCGCTTGACCTGCTCCAACGGCACGTCGCGGTCATCGCCCTCAGCGGATACCAGCCGCGCAGTTTTCGGAGCGAGTTCCAGAAGTGAACGTATCGCACTCGAGGTGCGGCTGCGGGCGCGCAGTTCTAGCACTTGACCAAGCAGGACCAGCGTCGCGATGACCGCAGCGGGTTCGAAATACACGGCTAGCGCACCGCTGTGAGGATCGCGGAACGAGTCCGGGAAAATGCCTGGCGCGAGAGTCGCGATGACACTATAACCGTAGGCCGCGCCAGTGCCGAGAGCGATCAGTGTAAACATATTCAGGTGGCGGTTGACCAGCGACCGCCAGCCGCGAGCGAAGAACGGCCATCCGCCCCACAGTACGACCGGAGTGGCAAGCGCGAATTGAATCCAGACAAGGGCCGTGCCGCCCAACCAAGATTGAAGTGGCTTGCCGGGTAGCATCTCCGAAACCATGAACGCCAAAATAGGTGCTGTTAGAGCCACAGAAGCCCAGAACCGGCGCGTCATGTCGCGCAACTCGGGGTTCTCTTCTGTAGCTGTTACCGTTCGCGGTTCGAGCGCCATGCCACAGATCGGGCAGGAACCGGGTCCGGGACGAACGATTTGGGGATGCATCGGGCAGGTGTACTCAACGCCCGCGGCAGGTTGCTTAACCGAGGCAGCAGCAGGAGGTTGCGGTTCAAGGTACTTTTGTGGATCTGCTTCGAATTTATCGAGGCAAGACCGGCAGCAAAAATAGTAGTACTTGCCAGCGTGCGAAGAGTGACCCGTGGTTGGTTTTACATCTACGCGCATGCCGCAGACAGGGTCCTGTTCCACTCGCTGTTCCATGATTCTCATAACAATGTTTCCTTGGAATCCAGAGCTTCCAAGATCGGGCATTCGCTCGCCGGGCCGTGTCCTTTGCACCGCTCTGTGAGATGTGCAAGCGCCCGCTTCATCACTTCCAGCGAGCGTATTCTCTTTTGTATCTCTGACATCTTGCCGAGCGCTATAGCCCGCACCGCAGCGCGATCGCGTTTTCTGTCGACGCGCAAAGAAAGCAATTCGCGAATCTCCGCAAGTGAAAACCCCAGCTCTTGCGCCCGCTTGATAAAGCGAATTCGGTTGACGGTCTGTTCCGGGAAGGTCCGATAGCCAGACGGCAGGCGTGGAGCCTCGGGCAACAGCCGTTCGCGCTCGTAGTAGCGAATGGTTTGGAGGTTCACACCGCCGCGATCCGCCACCTCGCCAATTTTTAGGGCCATGATGAGTCTTTTAATCCCAAGGTTATAATAAACCCTATAGTTAGGTATAGTGTCAAGCCGCCTTGGATCGCCGCAGCGCGCGTTCTTTCAGCATTAGAAAGAAAATTGGAACCAGGATCAGAACGTGAATTGTGGATGTAATCATTCCGCCGACGATGGGCGCGGCAATGGGCTTCATCACATCGGAGCCGATGCCGGATCCCAATAGAATTGGCGCGAGGCTCGCCAGCACGGCCGCGACAGTCATGAGCTTGGGCCGCAGTCGCTGCACCGCGCCTTCGATGACGGCTTCCTCCAGATCCGTGTTGGTGACTGCATGGCCGGCCGCGAGTTTGCGATTGACAGCTTCATGCAGATAGACGACCATCACGACTCCGGTTTCGATCGCGATGCCGAAGAGGGCGATATAGCCGACCCAAACGGCTACGCTGAAATTAAACCCGAGCAGCCCTTGCAGCAGGAGACCTCCGGATAATGCGTAAACGGTTGGGAAAATCAGGATGAGTGATTCGGCGACCGAGTGGAAGACCATGTAGAGCAGAAGGAAGATCACGAAAAACACGACCGGCAAGATCAATTTGAGGCGCTGCTTCGCCCGAAGTTCAAACCCGTATTCGCCGGACCAGCGAAACGCGTAACCGGTGGGCAGTTTAATCTTGGCTGCCAGTTGCTGGGAGGCCTCCGAGACAAAGCTGCCATAGTCATTGGTCTTGAGATCTATGAAGACGTAGGCTGTTAACGCGCCTTCTTCATCGCGGATCATGGACGGGCCTTGCGAAAAAGAGATGTGGGCGATTTGACCAAGAGGGATCTGCGCACCTGAGGGCGTGCCGACCAACACGCTACCCATTCTCTGAGGCGCGTCCCGGAAATGACGCTGATAGCGAACGTTAATGGGATAGCGCTCGCGTCCTTCAATATTCTCCGCGATGTTCTCGCCGCCGATACCCGAGGAGACGGCTCGCTGGACGTCCTCGATGGTGAGGCCATAGCGCGCCGCAGCGACGCGATCGGGCTCTACATCGATATAGAAGCCTTGTGACACTCTCTCGGCAAAGGCGGATCGCACCTGCGGTATCTTTGCAAGAACGTTTTGAATTTGGAATGCGACTTGCTCGATTCCGCCGACAGCCGGCCCCTGCACCTTTAGGCCGACTGGGGTTTTTATACCGGTGAGTTCCATATCGAGACGATTTTCGACCGGCATGGTCCAGGTATTCGAGAGCCCGGGAAACTGCAGCTTGTCGTCCATCTCCTGCAGCAGCTTGTCGTAAGTCATCCCTGCGCGCCACGAACTGCGCGGCTTCAACATAACGGTGGTGTCGAACATCTCGAGCGGAGCGTTATCGGTCGCGCTATCCGAACGTCCAACGGCGCCGAATACGCTCAATACCTCTGGAAATCCACGCAGAATGCGGTCTTGTGTATTCAGAAGCGTGGCCGCCTGGCCGATTCCAAGACCGGGCAGGGCGGTGGGCATGTAAAGAGCGGAGCCTTCAAAAAGCGGCGGCATGAACTGACTGCCCAGACGGAGCGCAAGAGGCAGTGTGACTGCGACGAAGGAAAAATTCAGCAGGATTGTGATGGCGCGGTGATGCAAGCAGAAGCGCAGCGCCGGAAGATATATGGCTTCCGTGACTCGTGACACCGGGTTAGCGCGTTCCGGGCGAAGACGCCCGCGAATCAGCAGGATCATCAGCAAAGGCACCAGCGTAACTGCCAGAATTGACGAGCAGGCGACCGCAAGAGTTTTGGTCCAGGCGAGCGGACGGAACATCCGCCCCTCCTGTGCCTCCAGCAAAAAAACCGGCAAGAACGAAACTACGATGATGAGCAGGGAAAAGAAGAGCGCCGGACCCACCTGTTTAGCGGCATCGATCAACAGGCGCGATCTGATCTCATAGGTGAGGCGTTCGGAATGTTGCTCCTGATATTCCGAGACGTGGCGGTAGCCGTTCTCCACCATCACGATGGCCGCATCCACCAGCACTCCGATTGCGAGCGCCAGTCCGCCGAGCGACATGATATTGGACGAAACGCCGAGCATATACATCGGAAGAAAGGAAAGCAGAACGGCGATGGGCAGAGTCAAAATCGCGATTAGCGCCGAGCGGAAGTGAAGCAGGAAGATTATAACGACGAGACTTACGATGGCGGCTTCGGCAAGCAGATCGCGCTGCAACGTTGCTACCGAGGCATCAATGAGTCCGGAGCGGTCGTAGCCCGGCATGACCTCGACTCCTGCCGGCAGCGAGGGGGCGAATTCCCGAAGCCTGCTCTTCACGCCGTCGATTACGCGCAGAGCATTCTGGCCCTGGCGCATCACAACAATACCGCCTACGGTCTCGCCTTCGCCATTCCACTCAGCCACACCTTCGCGAATGTCCGGGCCGAAACTTACGCTTCCGAGATCGCGCAACATCACCGGGGTACCGTTCTGGCTTGCGACGGCAACTGCGGCCAAATCATCGAGCGAGCGCAGATACCCCAGACCGCGAACCGTGTAGCGAACGCCGCTTAAATCGAGCACCTGGCCGCCCACTTCATTGCTGCTGGCCTTTACCCGATCAATTACCGTTGCAAGCGAGACGTTGTACGCCAGAAGTTTGGCCGGATCGAGCTGCACCTGATATTGGCGCACGAAGCCCCCGATACTCGCAACCTCCGCCACGCCTGGCACCGTTTCAAGCGCATAGCGCAGGTGCCAGTCCTGCAAGCTGCGCAGGTCTGCCAGGCTGATCCTGTGGCTTCTGTCCACCAGAGCGTATTCGTAGAGGCAGCCACTCGTTCCGGTATCGAGGAAGGTTGGTCCCGGAAACAAGAACTGGGCCATCTGATCGATTCGGCGACCAACAATCGCGTGCGGTTCATCGTCGCCGCTCTTAATCGAAACTACGCGGGCCCGACGTATGATGGCCGCGGATGGGTTGAGCTCGGCGGCTACTCAGATAGTCCCTGGACGGATTTAGTCGAGCTCTGGACGTGCTTGAACGAAGCTCTCGTCCGCACGATAGAACGTATTCCGCCCGAACGATTATCGACTGAGTGCACAATTAACGAAGGTGCCCCCGTTTCGCTCGGGTTCTTGATCGAGGATTATGTGCTGCACATGCAGCATCATTTGGATCACATCCTCGATCGGAAGCAACAGACCCCCCTATCCAGGCGCGTTCCTAGAGGTGCCTCTCTAGGCAGCGCGCCTTTCAAATAAGCAATTGTCGTCGGCGCGATCAGCCCAGACGGCAAGCTGCCAGACTAGCGACTGCCTCCCGTCCACCAAGGTCGGGTTGAATCGCGAGTTCTAGAACAGAGACGGCGCTCAAGTCGATCGTATAATCTTCAACTTCTGTTGTTGCGCCAGCAGGGCTAAAATTCCATTGTTGGTGAACAATTTCCTTTGGCGGCCCGCCCGCGGCAGACGACCATCGAATAGTGAACTCCTGCGTTCGCTCCGACTCGGTTTCGTCGAACCGAAGTTGGATGCGAGACAGCGACACAGGTTCATCAAAGAGAATCCGAATCCGCTGTTCACCTTTCTGAGAAGCTCGCCAGCCAGGCCCACCGTTCGCTCGGAACGCAGATTCAATCGGAAAGCTGGGATCTTCCGACGTGACCTCAACAGTGGCGATCTGATCGAGATCAAGCCAGCCTTGATCCGATCCGCCGGCTCGCTGGACAGAATCCGACTCCACGATCCTCTTCCGCATAGTCCTATTCTTACCGCAACGCGACGCATCTGGACATTCTGGCGGCCTATAAGGAGCGAGCAACGACGTTGTCGTGAGTAATTGTTCTTAGCCAGTACCCGCGAATACTTGGATCGCTGGTCCCTTCGGTGAGCTTCAAAGCGATTGAGCTGTTCACGGACCTCAGAAGCTAGCGTAGATAAGCGGGCAGCGTCGTGCTCAATCGCAGCTCCCGCAGCGCAGGTCAGCGCTTACCGCGAGGGTCATACTGGAAGCACTGCTCAAGCGGCACCTCCAGCACGATTGCCACTTTGAACGCAGTCTCGAGGGAAGGCGAATACTTGTCTTGTTCGATGGCTATGACCGTCTGGCGTGTGACGCCGACTCGATCCGCGAGTTCCTGCTGGGTCAGCTCGCGAAGGGCCCGGAGTTCTCGAATCTGATTGCGTATGGCGGGCATTAGAGCGCCTTCCGGTAAGCCACAATCTGTGTGGCAGTCTTCGTGATATCCGCGATGACCAACATGCCAAAGAACACGCTCAAGAAATGAAGTCCTACCATCCGGCTGTCCAATTGAAGATGGCCGACGGTCGCGTGAAACCACAACATGCCCAGCCCAATCACCATGAGTGAGGCGAGCGCTAGATAACCGGCCCGATAGCCTCTCAGCTCGATCAACCGATCGCGCTCGTCTGTTACACGGTTCCGCGTCAGTGCGGCAATGACTGACTGCAGGATTATCTGTAGCACGATAATCGCGACAATCATGCCTGCGACCTTGTTGACTGAGTTTTGCTGATGTAGGAAAAAGTAAGGGCAGTACACAACGAGCTCCGCCGCAAGCGAGGCGTAAAGAGTCTTCTCCCGGTAGGACAGGCTTGTCACTGTGGCAATCGCTCCATTGTCAAAAATATTTGACATAGAAAATGTAGCGCATCACGCCGATGATGTCAAATATCTTTTACAATCCTTGTTAAGAGTCCGCTTATCTCGACCAGGTCAATCCGACTTGCTTGCTGCCGGGAAGCAGACTCGCGGGCACCTATCCGGCTTAATCCCGGGATTGCCGACCCTTGCACTTTGACGTGACTGACGGCCGGAAATTAAGGCCGCCGTCCCTACGCCTATTGCTGCAAGTAGTGATGACACCAACGGCACAACGAGGAACACGAAACCAACCTTCGCCTTGGCATACCCGAACGCCACACTCCCGTAGATTGCCAAAGAGCAAAGCGTGAGAACGACGGTAGCTGTGTAGAGCGTCGCTCGAGTAACTACCGCCCAACGCCTCGAAAGCGAACTGGTCACTAGGGCCGCCACAAATGGGAAGAGCACCCATGCGCCAAAAAGTAACATTAGAACTCGGGACTGCTGGCGACTACCTGCATGAAGCATCAACCTAATCGAGCCGGCAGCCCCAACTAGCATTGCGACCATGGCGATTCTGCTCAGTACGTTAACGAAGCCGGGTTCGTCCACCGCGCGACTCACTCCAGACCTCATGCAATCGTTCTCCGGCAAACTCGCGCCTGATTGTCGCACATTTCGGCTTCCTCAGTCCGGCGATCATTTCGGTGCCCGAACGTACCCTCTGCGCTTGCTGATGGTCGATGATCGCGTTCGCAACGCGGCCATCAAGAAAGCGATTCGCCCGAAGTGATCGAGAAAAACAGAGCAGGTGCATAGTCACGCATGGCATCACGCGCTAGGTTCCACTTCCCCACTCGCTGACCACCCCCAATATGTTCCGAATCCGAAATAAAATCTGGCTTCACTTGGAGTACGCTAGCAAAGGCGGGAGTCCATGAATGATTCGCCTAACAATGCACAACAGGGCTTCGGGTTTCCTCGGTGCTCTTCCGATGCTCCGCAAGTTCTAGAATCCCGTCAAATCAAGTTCCCCGCACTCCAAGGAGGAGCCAAGTACATGAGAAAGTCTTTCTCGCACATTCTCTTACTAATTGCGGCGCTTGCTACGGCATCGCCGGGTTTGAGGGCAGCCGCCCCAGACTTCGGTCCCAACGTGCTGGTCTTCGACCCCAGCATGTCGCAGACGGATATCCAGACAGCCGTCAACAACATCGCCACCCAACAGGTGTCTAATCAATTCGGCCCGCAGCGATATGCATTGCTGTTCAAGCCTGGCACCTACGGTACCGCAAGCGATCCGCTCATCTTCCAGGTCGGTTACTACACCGAAGTGGCGGGCTTGGGCGCGTCCCCGGCCGACGTGGTGATTAACGGCACCATCGACGTATACAACCAATGTTTCGGCACCAACTGCATCGCGCTCGATAACTTCTGGCGGTCTTTGTCGAACCTGACCATCAACGTGGCTGGTGGTGGATTGGGTTGCCAATCTAAAACGGAGTTCTGGGCCGTCTCACAAGCAGCGCCCATGCGGCGTGTTCACGTCAATGGAAAGGTTTCGTTGATGGACTACTGTAACGGAGGTCCGGACTTCGCAAGCGGCGGTTTTATAGCGGACACCCAAACCACGGGCTCGCCTATCATAAACGGCTCGCAGCAGCAGTTTCTGGTTCGTAACAGCAACATTGATGGCTGGACCAACGGCGTCTGGAATCAAGTCTTCTCCGGCGTGATCGGCGCGCCTGCGCAAAATTTCCCTCCCACCGCCGCCAACCCGAACCCGTACACGACTCTCCCGACCAGCCCAGTCACCAGGGAAAGACCGTTTCTCTATGTGGACTCGGCTGGCAATTGGAACGTCTTTGTTCCCGCCGTTCAAACCGATTCTTCCGGCACGACCTGGGCGAGCGGACCAACTGCGGGTTCCTCCATACCGATCAATCGGTTCTTCATCGCAACCCCGGCCACTTCCGTTCTTGAGATTAATCTCGCTTTGCTCTTCGGCAAGAACGTGATATTTACTCCCGGCGTTTACCCGTTAGATTTCCCGGTCGTCGTTACACGGCCTGACACTGTCGTGCTTGGACTTGGCTTTCCCACACTGTCACCGCAGAACGGCCTTCCAGCCATGACCGTGGCCGCCGCGAAAGGCGTGAAAATCGCCGGATTTTTGTTTGATGCCGGCCCGGTCAACTCGCCCGTACTCCTGGACGTGGGCCTCCCGTTTTCACATAGAAGCGATCCTCTCGATCCGACAACCCTCAATGACGTGTTCTTCCGAATCGGCGGCGCGGCTCTGGGCAAAGCTACCCGCAGCCTCGTCGTAAACAGCGACAATGTGTTGCTGGATGATATTTGGGCCTGGCGCGCCGATCACGGCAACCCGGGAACAGTCGGTTGGACCGTCAATACCGCTGACACAGGCTTAGTCGTCAACGGCGACAATGTAAGAGCCTACGGCCTCTTTGTGGAACATTACCAGAAGTATCAGGTCATCTGGAATGGTGAGAACGGCGAAACCATCATGTTCCAGAACGAGATGCCCTATGATCCGCCCTCGCAAGAGGCTTGGATGCACGACGGCATTCTCGGCTATGCGGCGTATAAGATCGCGGATTCCGTGACAACCCACCAAGGCTGGGGTCTCGGAAGCTACTGCTTCTTCGATTTGGGCGTCGATATTCACGCATCCCACGCCTTTGAAGTGCCGGTTACCGCTGGGGTCCAATTCCATGACATACTGACCCGCTTTCTAAACGGAAGCGGCGGCATCGACAGCGTGATCAACAACGTCGGCGGTGCGGTCTCCGCGGCGAATCCGGGTCCGAACTACGTGGTCAGCTACCCCTAAACTCGTCGCGAGCGAAATTGATTGCTCAGTGTGCTGCAAGCTTCCGGTTGGTCCCAGCCGGAAGCTCCAAGGCAGGTCAGACAAGCATCCCGTCACAGCACGAACGTCAAGCAGGCTGTGTATCTGACGCGCGCCCCATTATCCACTTCGCATAGGCTTATTCTTATCGCAGCCACAACGCATGTGGGCAGTCTGGCAGCTCATAAGAAGCGAGGAAACGCCCATCACAGTTGCAGGCTCGACTTCACGGGTAGCAAAGGCCGTCGCTTCAGTTCTGAATCAACAATGCTGACTGACCAAGCCCTGAACTTTCTATCTCGCGCATCCAGAAAAGAGCCAATGATCTGCACATGAGCGCCTAGGTCATCGGGACCGCTCCTGAAGAAATGCGTGAGATTCTCGGGCTTAGCTCCGATCGAGTAAATGCCGTGCGTAAGATCATGAGTACCCCAATCCAGCCAAAATCATCTGGCCTCGCTGGCACAAGGCTCCGGACAGCGGCGGTAAAGAAATCCGCACACTCACGGGCAGCCACTCGAACTGCCGCAAAGAAATAGCGTGCCCCGAACAAGCCGCATCGAGTCCGTTTTCCCTAATATTCCTTATGACGGCGTCTTCGAGAATCTTTACCTCGCCTACATTGTCGGCCTGCCCGAGCTCGGGCTTCAGATCAAGGCTACTCTTGCAGTTCCAATCAGGGCCGGCTGAGCACGACCAGCAAATTAATCGAAGAATCCGAGTTTTCGATTCAAAGCAGAAGCTCTCGCAGTTCCGGCGGAACTCAGGAGGCAAATCTCTGTTCGGGGCGGCGGTCTTTCAGGACCTCACGGTTGCGGCGGTAGTAGGGTCCCAGAAGCTCATCGCTCGACGCAGCATGTGACAAAAGGTCGCGGTCGGATCCGATAAGCCTACGATAAACTCCGACTCAGTCCGGCGATATCCTGGCTTTATGAACGAAACGGCTGCGGTGAGAGAGAAGATTCGTCAGGTTCTGGAAGATGTAGTCTCCTCTGAGTCGCACAGTGTTGATCAAGCGCTAGACCGCATCATCGACGCAATCGATCCGCTTCGGCAGCTAGCTCACGAGGAGCTTGAGCGGTACCGGTCTAGTTTTGCTGAACTGGCTAAATGATCGAGCCGCGGTGGCTCTCGGTGGAAGATGTCATTCGGCTGCACTCAATGCAGATATTGGAGTTTGGTGGATCCGCTGTTCACCTTTTTTAGAAGCTCGCCAGCCAGGCCCACCGTTCGCACCGAACGCAGACTCGATGGTAAAGCCGGAATCTTCCGACGTTACCTCAATAGTGGCGATCTGATCGAGATCAAGCCAAGCCTTGGTCCGATCCGCCGGCTCGCTGGACAGCATCCGACCCCACGATCCTCTTCCGCATAGTCCTATTCTTACCGCAGCGCAACGCATATGGGCAGCCTGCAGCTCATAAGGAGCAACGAAACGCCCATCACAGTTGAACTGCCGATTCCTGAAGAACAAACTCGTGGCAACTAAGAGACAAGCTAAGGTTTGTTGAGTAATTCCATAGGCGAGCTGTTTTATGCTGCCTGCACCGCTTCTTACGCTTGTGATGATCACCTTCCTGAAAAGGTGATATATTCCCCTTGGCCTCACGAATGAAACCGAAAATCACTTTACTCTGGACCCTGCTTGCGTCTCTCCTTCTCTACTCCATGTCGGTATTCGCGCAGTCGGCATCAGGTCCGTCCTTGTTAGCATCTGGAGCCCCAATTTTTGCCTACTCGGGCGATACTGGTCCAGGTTTCTGGGCGGAAATAAATCCCGCTTGTGCTGCCACGCCTAACTCACGCCAGTCGCCGATTGATGTCCGGTCGGCCGTTGAAGATCCGAGACTTGCGCCGCTCGATCTGACGCTCGACGGGACTTCGTTTACTCTGAACAACCCGGGTTACACAATACAGGCAACGGCAGACCCAACCCAACGCGCTCGAAACGTGCTGATTGTAGACGGAACTATCTTCAAGCTGCATCAGTTCCACTTCCATACGCTCTCCGAGCACACCTTTAAGGGCAGGCATACCGGAATGGAACTGCATGCTGTATTCGAAGACGCAAGCTCTCACTTTGCAGTGATCGGCGTCCTATACACGATCGGGAGACAAAGTGTTTTGCTAGAGAAGCTGATCGAGGCCGGCCTGCCTGAAAAGACGAAATCGCCTGAAACCACCGTCAATGACTTGAATCTTCGCGATGCTTTTACCGACACTGCGAGTTACTACACCTATCCGGGGTCATTCACAACTCCGCCCTGCTCTGAAATCGTGACTTGGTTTGTGCTGAAGCGCGAGGCGCAGTTCTCACCGCAGCAGTTCGAGGCATTTCGGAAGATTTTAGGCAACGATTTCCGGCCAACGCAGAAATTGAACGATCGCGTCGTGCGTGCCACGCTGTCGCGCCGTAACTCAGATGACGGCGGTACACAGCCGGAATAGCAGAGCCGAGAGATCCCCAGGGGCGTCTCTAGACGTGCCTCTCTAGTTTCAACTGCTAACACAACCCTGACGGTGAGGGAGGGGAGGGAGCTTGCTATTTTGCGACGGAAAGCAGTCAGCGCGCTTTCCAAAGCCGTTGTCGCGGCGCAATCAGCCCACACGGCAAGCTGCCAAGCTCGCGACTGCCTCCCGTCCACCAACACTGGGTTGAATCGCGAGTTCTAGGACAGAAACGGCGTCCAAGTCGATGGTATAAGCTTCAAGTTCTGTAGTTGCGCCAGCAGGACTAAAATTCCATTGATGGCGCACAATTTCTTTGGGCTGCCCACCCGCTGCAGACGACCATCGAATACTGAACTCCTGCGTTCGCTCCGACTCGGTTTCCTGGACCGAAGTTGGATGCGAGACAGCGACATAGGTTCATCAAAGATAATAAGAATCTCCGCGGCGCTGGTCACGGCGGCATACTGCTTCTGAACTTCCGCGAGCTGTTGCTGCAGTTGCGCATCGAGCTGGTCGCGCGCGCTCCTCACGTTTTCGACAGCCTGACTCACCTGACTATCCACGCGCCGCCGCCTTGGCAGAGTCATGCCAAATGTCAGCATGTAGTAAGCAGGGAAATCAGTGCCGGTCCTCTGGTACATGTAGCCGATGCTGAAATCTGGTTTGCCGGCGCGTTCAGCGGATTCCAGCTCGGCCGATTGGCGGTCGACAGCGCGGGAATCGAACTGAATGGTTGGGTTCTGCTTGCGGACTAGAGCGAGCAGCTCTTGCGAGGTGCGATGGAGCGGAGTCGGCGATAAATTTTCGGCGCCGATGTCGCTCGATTCTTGCCGGCGGTGGAGAAGCTGCTTGAGGCCGGCCTGAACCTGCGCCATCTGCTCATGAACAAAGGCGATCTCTCGCACAAGTTTTGTCCGTTCGAGTTGCGCCTGCAGGATGTCCGCTTGGCTGCCTTGACCGCTGCTGTACCGGGCTAACTGAGTATCGACAATCTGACGAATCGTTCCGCGACTTGCTTCCAACGAGACGAGCGTGTCTTGCAGATAAGCCACGCGAAAGTAAGATGCCTTCACTTGCTCGGCGATGGACGTCCGCATGACCGCTATCTGGGCTGCCGCTGAGTCGGCAATTCGGTCCGCCGCCAGACCCTTCAACCGTAATCTATGGGGATACGGTAACTCCTGCGAGGCGCCGATCCCGATATAAGCAAAGTTGCTGGTGGTGAAGCCCGCAAACGGCTTCGGGCTGCCAACGCTGAACTCCTGCAACGTGAACTGTGGATCGGGCAGCGTGGTGACCTGCTTCCGCACCTGGGTTGGCCGCGCGCCAGTCATGTTCAACGGCGTGAATTTCCGGATTGTTCGCTTCTGCTTCGGCAATTAGCTGCGATAGCGGTGCTGCACTCTGGCCAGAGGCCTGAGGCGCGCCGGCCAGCAATGCCGCGGCGGCGATGAGGACGCTTCTCCTCATTTAGAATCTCCTTTTCTGAATCGGTTGGGATGCCCCGGGCGCGCGCAAAACGGCTCCCGGACCAAATTCGGGCCCTGATATCGGAAGGAGAAAAAATCAGATTCTTAGAACGGAGACGGCGATTAAATAGCCCGGAGGTGAATACCCGAGTTCCGCCATATGCGGACCGCCGACAAGCGCCGTGGAGGGCGTTTGCGGCTCAATTGGCAAGAAGGCAAGAACGCCTAGTATCGAAACGCAAGAGTGCACTACCGGCTTTACCGCCTCAAGTGAGTTGCTTCAGTCGTGGTTTGACAGCATGTGTGAGAGGACGCGGTATGGGAAGCAGGCATGCGCATCGCGCTGCAATGACCGTGCATCTGTTTGCAGCAGGCATGCTCGGCAGGTGTCATCCGCGAAGCCGGAAGCGCGCAAATCATCGATGGCGCGAGAAGCGACCACAATACGACTAGCGCTGTTCCTAGCCGGCTAACGAGTTCCAGTGAAAACATTTTAGCCACATTCCAATTGCGCGGGCGGGCTGCTTGTGACCGCGGCGTGAATATCGGCAAGTAACCAAGAAGACGTTAGATCACAATTTTCTTGGTTTTCTTCTCCCTCCTGAGGTCACGGCGAAGGGCCGATGACTCTCATGTCGGGCCCAAACGGTTCGGAGTTGCATGGAAATCTTGATTTCCATGCAGCACCCCTCGCAAATGCGGCCGATCCAGGAGTACGCCTTGCGCTTTCGAATATCTTTTCTATGCTCACTTTCGTGTACACTCGCGCTCGTTTCCGGTCCAGCCAGCGCCGCTATGGATTCCCGTGATGTGCTGGCACGCGCGGCGGCGGCTAACCAGGACCTGTACGCGTCTCTGCAATCCTTCGTCTGCAGTGAGTCAATTGAACGATACAAGAGTGGGGCAGGTTCAAGCCAAGTGAAACATTTCGACACAGTGTCGGTTAAGGTCTCCCTCGAGAACGGCACGGCGCACTATTCAGATGTTCGCCAGAAGAACCGCCCTATCAGGGACTTGGCAAGCCTGGACGGGGCGTGGTCAGAAGGAGAGTTCGGTACCTTATTGCAGCAGAGTGAACAACTCCTGCGAACGCAACCCGCCGTCATCGACGGTGCGGCCAATTTGAATGGAGTGCCGGCGGTGATGCTCCATTTCGATGTCGCGGCCGCGAATAGTCCCTGGGATCTCGAGGTGGGCGGACACCACTATTTCATTCCGTTCCGAACACGTGTCTGGCTATCCGAGTCGTCGGGAGAAATCCTCAAGATTGCAAGAGCGTCGACGAACATCCCCAGCACGCTTCGCATTGCTCAAATCGACTGGAGCGTAACGCTCAGCCCCGTAGATTTGAACGGCAAGGGATGGCTGCTACCAGATAACGGCGAGTATCAGGTGATTTACCGTGACAGCGGGCGGCGTGAATGGAACGCTCTGAAATTCTCCGGCTATCGTCGTTATGGCGCCCAAGCAAAGCTGCGCTTCGACTGAGCTGGGCCAGCAAGTGGTCGCGGATCAGCGCACCATTCGTTTCAGAAGAGGGGGTCCCCTATCCTGGAGTTAGGGTCTTTGGCGTTTGCTCTTTGGACAAAACACCTTTCAGGCTACTCTGACGGTCTCGGTGACGCTGGTGATGGCTTTCGTAGTGACCGGCTTTGCGAGCAGGGCATATCACCGGGAGCGCACGGAACTTGCGGCCACCCATTTTGAGCGCGGACAAGCGCTTGAAACTCACGGAGAGCTGGAACCGGCACTGGAAGAGTATCGAAAGGCGCTTCTGTTTTCGCCCGACAAGGCAGAGTACCGGCTATCGCTTGCTACTGCCTTGCTCGAAGCGGGCCGCCTGGACGAAGCGCAATCGCATCTGGAGCAATTGGCGCAGGAAGATCCCACCAGCGGACAAATCAATCTGCTGCTAGGACGTTTGGCGGTTCAACAGCACAAGCTGAAGCAGGCTGTGGACTATTACCAGCGGGGCGTTTACGAGTACTGGCCACAATCTGAATTCGCGGAGAGAAGGCAGGCGCGATGGGAGTTAGCGAGTTTATTGAGTCAAACCGGCGACCGGAGCGGTTTCGTCGCCGAACTGATGCAACTCTATACGAACTTGCCAGTTCAGGATGTCGCGCAAAAGTTGAAGGTAGGCTTTCTGTTGCTCGCGAATGGCGCGGCATCGGAGGCCGCCCGCATCTTCGAGAATTTGGTGAAGCAAACGCCGCAAAATGCCGAAGCCCACCGTGGATTGGGCGAAGCTTACTTCAGCAATGGCGATTACGTTTCGGCGCGGCATGAGCTTCAGCGGGCACTTCGCTTGAATCCCAACAACAAGGAGAGCACGCAAGCGCTGAGCTTGACGAACGATGTGATCGATATGGATGCGGCATTACCTTACATCACGGGCTTTGAGCAAGTGAGAAGGAGCAGAGAGTTGCTGAGCCGAGTTATCAAAACTTTAGAAGCATGCAATCCAGCCTCAGGAGCGGCCAGCCAGCGCTTGCAGACTGCAAAAGATCTGCTTTCGAAACCGATCAAAGGCGGAGACCCGGCGTACACGATGCAAACAACCGCGGCTCAGGTTTGGGCGGACAGAACAACGCTTTGCGGGAGCGCAGTTCCGCAAGACCGTGCACTCGATACGGTGCTTACCAGAATCGGTCATGAGTGATTCGGGCGCGCGTGACCGGCCGTCAACGGGTGAGGATCGGGCATGAGTGACCGGCCGGGTTTGCTCACTCTGGGCGGCAGGTTTCGAATTCCCGCGGCACAGTTGAAATTCTGGCATGGCGCTTTCGGCCATCTCGGATTGAGCGAGGCCCAGCGCTTCCTGCTTCTATCTCTCCTGATCGGCATGTTTTCTGGGCTGCTGGTGGTGCTGTTTCACATCTCGATCGATGTAATCAGTTGGACTTCGCTCGGAGCGCTGGCGGGGCGCTTCCGTTTAGTGAGACTCTTGACGCCCGCAGTGGGCGCGATTGCGGCGGTGCTGGTGGTACGCAAAGTCTTTCCGAGAGCTAAGGGCAGTGGCGTGAACCAGACGAAAATCGCTATCTACAGCTCGGATGGCTTTGTGCCCTCGAGCACGATTTTCGGAAAATTCCTCGCCTGTGCAATTTCAATCGGAAGCGGCAATTCTCTCGGGCCGGAGGACCCCTCGCTACAGATGGGCTCGGGCGTGGCCTCCTGGTTGGGACGTCTATTTCATCTGCCGCGGAACAGCATGCGGCTGATTGCGCCTGTAGGCGCCGCGGCTGGTATCGCGGCCGCGTTCAATACGCCGATCACCGGTGTGCTGTTTGTGATGGAAGAAGTGCTCGCGGATTGGAGCGCGACGGCAGTAGGTTCGATTGTTCTGGCTGCGGTCTCGGCGGTCGTGACGATGCGCGCATTTCTCGGCGATCAGCCCCTCTTTCAGGTTCCGGCATTTGAATTTGCCAACGCATCGGAGCTTCTGATCTATGCAGGTTTGGGAGTGGTTGGCGGAGCGTTATCGGCGCTATTCATCTGGTCCATCGAGACTTCAAAAAAGAGCATGGAGCACATGCCCGCTTCCCGGCATTACTGGATGCCGATTGCGGCCGGGTTTCTCACCGGAGTAGTTGGATTATGGTTTCCGGAAGTCATGGGCGCAGGCTATGAGGCAATCAATAGTGCGCTGCACGGCCAGTTTGTTTGGCCGGTTTTAATTTATCTCGCGCTGGCGAAGCTGGCCGTAACGCTGTTTGCGTTTACCGCTGAAACACCGGGCGGCATGTTCGCGCCGGCACTTTTCATCGGCGGGATGGTAGGCGGCGGACTGGGCGGCCTCGCACACCGTTTCTGGCCTTTAGGCGCAGCTCCGGCCGAGGCCTATTTGTTAGTCGGCATGGGAACGTTTTTCGCTGGAGTCTTTCGCGCTCCGATCACTTCCATCTTCATGGTTTTCGAGTTGAGCGCGAGTTACGTGATCATATTGCCGGTCATGATCGCCAATACCACGGCCTATCTCCTATCACGCAAGCTGCATCCCACCCCGTTTTTCAAAATGCTGGCCCAATTGGAAGGCATCAACTTGCCTTCAGCGGAAGAGAAGCGAAATTTCCAACCGCTACGGGTAGAGGACGCGATGCGTCCGGCCACGGCCAGAGCAAGTGTCGTTTCCGGCAGGCTGTTGTATCCGGATGAACCGTTGGATGCGGCTCTCCGGCTCCTTTCGACTGAGCCTGTTATCGAAGTGGTAAGCCGCCTCGAGCCCGACGAAGTTTTAGGGACGCTCACATTGGACGATGTACACCGGGCTTATGGAATTACAAGTTCGACTATGGAGACTAACAAAGTAGTGTGAGGACCGCTGAAGAGGTTTTCGTAAGATCGATAAGCAAATGCAGACAAGCGCGCTAGAGCAGAACAAGAACCTTGACGGTACCGGCGAGTCGTCAGTGACTATATCTCACACGGAGAAGTTGGACCGGCTCGCCGCGGTTGCAATCGAAGTAGGCCTCGGCCTCGGCCGCGGTCAAGAGTTGGTCATGACGGCGCCCCTCGAAGCGGTTCCGCTGGTCCGCAGGATCACCGAGCATGCGTACCGGGCAGGCGCAGCGCTGGTTTCTACGTTGTTCATGGATGAGGAAGCGACCCTGTTGCGTTTTCGGCACGCTCCCGAGGAAAGTTTCGATCGCGCGGCAGAATGGCTGCACAATGGAATAGCGGCCGCGTTCAGAAGCGGAGCTGCCAGGCTGGCGATCACCGGAGCGAATCCAGCACTGCTTGCCCACGAAAATCCAATTAATGTGTCGCGCGTGAATGTCGCGAACTCCAAAGCGATGCGGCCAGCGCTCGAGCTCATCACGCGTCATGAGATCAACTGGACGATCATTGCTTGTGCCACGCCCGCCTGGGCCCGTGCCGTCTTTCCCGGCGACCCCGAACAAGTAGCGGTGAATCGCTTATGGGACGCAATCTTTGCCACTTCGCGAATCGACTTGCCGGATCCAGTCGCGGCCTGGCGCCAGCATGACGCGCAGCTTCGTAAACGGGCGGAGATCCTGAATACTAAGCGCTTTTCTGCTTTGCATTTCCGTGGGCCCGGGACAGATCTCAAGGTAGGTTTAGCCGACGACCATCTATGGCTCGGGGGCGGCACAACAGCCGGGAACGGGTTGCAGTGTATCCCGAATATGCCAACCGAAGAGGTTTTCACTACTCCGCATAAGGATCGCGTCCAAGGCATCGTAACCAGTACTAAGCCACTCTCCTATCAGGGCACTTTGATCGAAAACATTGCCGTGAAATTTGAGAACGGCCGGATTGTGCAAGCTTCCGCCCAACAGGGCGAAACGGTTTTGCGGAGCATGATCGAGACCGACGAAGGGGCGCGCAAACTGGGCGAAGTGGCGCTGGTGCCGCATTCGTCGCCCATCGCCAAGAGCGGATTGCTTTTCTGGAACACGCTGTTCGATGAGAATGCCGCCAGTCATGTCGCCTTAGGTCAGGCTTACACTACGTGCATTCGCGGCGGCGACGCGCTCGATTCTGCTCAGCTCGCGACTAAGGGCGCGAACGAGAGCTTGATTCATGTGGACTGGATGATTGGCTCGGGCGCAATGGACCTGGATGGCATTCGCTTCGACGGCAGCGCCGAGCCGCTCATGCGTCAGGGCGAGTGGGTGTAAAGAGGCTATTCCGCATCCGGTCGGGCTGGAGCTACGGGCGCGCGACATTCCTCCGCAGCGTCCTCTTACTCAGCACTTCGCCTAAACCGATTGCGCCGAGTCCCAGGATCAAATGTATCGTCTGAACCACCCAATGATTGTGTCCGGGCAAAATGCGCAGTTGCGCGATGCCAATCGCCGGCAGGGCGACTGCCCAAAGTAGCGCCGCAAACGGAAGAGCCGGGCTCACGCGCGATAGAAAACTCAGAATGACCAGCAACAGAAGCGCGAATGTGACGACGAAGCCGAGCCACATATGCAGCCGCAGATATGCGTAGGCGTGGCCACTCCAAAGCGCAAGGCCCAAACCCAGCGCCACCAGGAAGGCGATGCGTAAAACCCAGACAAGCAGCTTACTGGCGAGGTCCACGGTTGTCAGCGCCCTTGCGCAGCCGTCTGCGTAGCTTCCTCCGTGAGCGCAGCCGTCATCTGCTCAATGATTTTTGCTTCACGGCGCAGCGCGTCCGCCTCACGAGGGATCTGGGATTCCGCTTCCGTCCAGTCCTTGCGGTCCATCGCTTCGAGCACGCCGGGCAGCGGCTTGGCTTCATATCCCGTATAGGCGCCCGGCGCATAGATCATATTCTTGAACCAGGGCCGGTGCGGCAGACCGGCTGGGTCGGTTAAGGCAGGGCCGCTCTGCATAATCAGTTGATTCACGCGCGCGATCGTCGCTTCCGGCAGCGCCCAGCCGTTTGCCTGCGCCTTGTTCCAGGCTTTGGCAAGCTTGCCCGCGTTCTCCGACAAATCATCCAGCGCATTTTGCAGCGGGGCGAAGTTGAAATGAGGCGGAACCTTCGCGGCCGGTGGGGGCAAGAGCGGCTTTGTCGGGTCGCTGGTCGCATTAAACACGCCGTCTGCGATTTCCGCGTCCCGCTGTTTGATCTCGGTTTGATTCGTTTCGAGAAGCTCCTGCACATTCGACAGATATTTCTTTACCGTCTCCGCGAATCCCTGAAAGTCGAACGGGAGGACCTCCGCATCTGCCAGGCGCATCACTGCCGTTCCCATCACCTGCGATTCCGCACGCTCATACGCAAAGTCGGGATCGCCGAAGTGCGTGTACCAGTAGAAGTCATCGTAAATCGAGTGGTAGACGCCGCCGCTCGCTTCGCCTCCGAAACCTATATCCGCGGCCGGAACGCCGATATGATTGATGAAGGCTGTGTAGTCGGAACCATCTCCGAGCGCTCCAATCTTCAGATCGCTGGCTTTCAGAGCTTCTTCGCGCGCTTCTGTGGTTTTCGCCTCTTCCACTTCTCGCAGCCTGGCGCGTTCCAGCACCGACATCTTCTTTTCAGGATCCGGCACTTCGCGAGCTACATCGTTGATGAACTTCTGCAGCACATGCGAACCTTCGGCTCCGAAATAGCCGCGGGCATTTGAATCGCTGTTGAAGTAGGCAACCCCATGCTGTAGCAGTTCGTCCCCGTGCGCTTCCACCCACTCAGTCGAGCCAAGCAAGCCGGGCTCTTCTCCATCCCAGGCGCAATAAATGATCGTGCGATCAGGCTTCCATCCCTGTTTTCGCAACTCGCCGAAAGCACGCGCTTCTTCCAATTCAGTAACCAATCCCGAGATCGGGTCTTCGGCCCCGTTTACCCAGGCATCATGATGATTGCCGCGGATCACCCATTGGTCCGGTAAGCGCGTGCCTTCGATCCTTGCGATCACATCGTACAAAGGTTTCTGATCCCAATTCGATTGCACTTTGAGATGCACTTTCGCGGGCCCCGGACCAAAGCGATAGGTAATCCCCAGGCTGCCGCGCCAAGTCTGCGGCACTACCCGTCCCCCCAACTCAGCCAGTAGCGGTTGCGCATCGCCGTAAGAGATCGGCAGCACAGGAATTTTGGTGATCGTCTCGGCTTCGGCTACCGTCAGGCGCTTGGCTCCGGGCGTCGCGGCAACTCCAGGCGTGAGCGGGTCGCCTGGATACTCAGTGTCCATCACGGAGCCGCGTTGCACTCCGTCCGGCGGGCGAAAGGGGCCGTGCGGAAATACGTCGCCGTGCGAAAATCCGTCATCCTGCGGGTCGGAATAGATGATGCAGCCGATTGCGCCATGCTCGGCCGCGACTTTAGGCTTCACTCCACGCCAGCCGCCGCCATAACGGGCAATCACGATAGCGCCCTTCACCGATATGCCGTTACGCTCGAGATCCTTATAGTCGTCCGGCATGCCGTGGTTCACGTAAACCAGCGGCCCGGTGACATCTCCGTCTATCGAATAAGCGTTGTAGACCGGCAACTGCTCGCCTTTCTGCGATGTAGTCGGGTCAATCGTTAGCGGCGGCTCAGAGAGTTTTGCCACGAAGTGTTTGGGCTCGATCATTTCGAGGCGATTGTCTTTCGGCGTCGGGAAGAGGACGTCGAAAGTTTCAATGTGCGCGTCGAAGCCCCACTCTTGAAACCTCGCGAGAAGCCATTCGGCATTGTTCTTGTCGTAAGGGGAACCGACGTGATGCGGTCTTGCAGAAAGCCGCTGCATGTATTCGCGCTGATTTGCAACCGAGGGCAGGGCGCGAAACTTCGTCTCCCAACCACGTTCGGCTTCGCTCGATTTCTGGCTATAGCCGTCGAGCGATGAAGTCGCCGTATCGGCGGCAAAGATAGCGATAACAGAAGCGATAGATAGAACAGCAGCTCTGAAAATCCTCCGCACTTAATAGCCTTTCAAGAACTCTGCCACGCTGGGCTCCTGCACCTGCTTGTTCGCGATACAGGCATGAATCCCTTCCAGGGTTTGCGCGAAGACGCGCGGCGCGCCGACAAATTTATCTATACGCGGTGCAAAGAAGCTCTTGAATTCGGCTTCCGATTTACTGTCGCAGAACGATCTGCCCACGAGCACAAAGCGAGCCCCGGAATCTGAGCCTCCACCGGACGGGCGCTTGGCTGCCAATTCGTCGAAGTGTTGCTTCATGAAGTCGAACGCAAGCTTGTCAGTTTTGGGCGATTGCTGTCCGCCGAATAGAAGCTGGAATCCTTCGATAAACGGTACGTCTCCGCGCAGCACAGCTTCCATGCCGGCCTCTACCGCGGACGGATCCCGGAATGCAGCCATCGCGCTGGCGATGTGCCGGCGCTCCTGACGGTCGTGAGTTGCCTTAAACTGCGCCAGAAGCTTTTCGAACAGAGCCTTGTCGCCATAGTAGGCCGCGGTCTTCAGAACTGCCGCTACTTCGTTGGCGGGCACCGCATTGTGATCGGCTAGCCATTTATCGGTAAGCGCCCGCGCTTCTCTCGCCAGCTCTTTATCGCCGCCAGCAGTGGCGACAAACTCCAGCAGATTAGGCCGCAGCAGGCGCACATCGTCGCTTTCATCCGGCTTAGGCTGCCAGCCTAGCTCATGCGCCCGAGCCTGGAAATTCTTGCACACAAAATGTTCGTAGTTAGGCATGAGATCCTCAGGCACAAGATGTTCCACCGGCATTTGAGCCACCGTGATTGCTCTTTCAACCACGTAGCGTTCGGGGTCGGCGTGGAATACCGGCACCAGCCGCAAAACATCGGCGCCGGACATTTGTCCCGTGCTCGCCAGAGCCTGCGCGTTTCCTAAGAGGTCAACCCGCTCAGGAGCATTCAGACGCTGCTGCACATTTCCTTCGGTCAAAGTCGCCAGCAGATTGCCTTTGTAAGCCACTCGATAATAACCCACGGCGTCGTCATTGGCTTCGACCCAGGCTGGACAGCTTTGCGCCTTGATCTTCCAATCTGCTCGCGGATCTTGCATCAGCGTGCATGCGTTTTCACTCTTGTCGCCGCTCCCGTAACGAACACAAACCGGAATCTGCCAGCGCTGATCCTGCGCCCCGCTGGTCCCCGGAGGCAGGGAGCGCTGCTGCTCCAAGTGCAGCACTGGAGAAGATCCGTTGCATTCGAGCGCCACGGAAACGAGCGGCACGCCAGCTTGATTCAGAAAGGTAGAAAACGGCGCACTAATCTCTTTGCCGCCTCCCGCGCTGACCGCTGCTAGAAATTCAGGCGCCGTCGCGTTTCTAAATGCATAGGTATTCAAATAGCTATGCACTCCTTTGCGGAACGGCGACGCTCCCATCCAGTTCTCGAACATCCCGATGACGGCTGCGCCCTTCTGATATGTAATCCCGTCAAAGGCATTGCTGATGTCGTCCTTGGTTTTGATCTCCTGCCGGATTTTGCGGGCTGAGGTTAGAGTATCCTCGGTTTCGGCGCCGAGCTTGGAATCTATGTCGGCCACCCGGGTCTGCCACTCGGGCTTCCACTCGGCTAGAAGCTTCTGTTCCATCCAAGTGGCGAAAGCCTCGTTCAGCCAGATATCGTTCCACCAGGCAGTCGTTACCAGATCGCCGAACCATTGGTGCGCCAGCTCATGCGCGGCCACCGATGCATAACCGCGCTGGCGGGCCGCAGTGTCGCGATCCGGGTTGGCGAGCAGCAGGTTCTGCGCGTAAGTAACGATTCCGGCATTCTCCATCGCACCGAAGCCGAACGTAACAGGAATCGCCACCTGGTCTGACTTCTCATAGGGGAACGGGATGCCAAAATAATCTTCTAGCCGCGTGAGAATTGTCGCAGTCACCTCGGCCGCATACTTCGCCTCCCTCGCATGCCCTTTCGGCGTGACGATGCGAACCGGCGCGCGATTCTTACCCGCGAAACCGGCCGGCACGAAATCGAATTTGCCGACTGCAAACGCGACCAGATAACTCGGCAACGGTTTTGTCTGCTTAAAGACCAGAGTCTTGTGGCCGTCGCTGGCATTCTGCTTCTCGATCGGTGTATTGCTGACTCCATCGTCGTCCTGCGGGATTTCCAGTGTCAGTTGCCAGGGCACCTTGTAAGAGGGTTCATCGAAACATGGGAATGCGGCACGCGCATCTGTCTCTTCAAATTGAGTGAAGATAAATTGGTTGCTATCTTCTTCCATGCGAAAGACTCCGGAGCTGTCGCGCAGGCGAAGGTGACCGGTATATTGAATTTCGATTGATGCCGCGCCCTCTGGGAGTGGGGAATCGAAGGCAAGGCCCACGAAGTCGCTGCCTCCCGGAACAGTCTTGGGGCTGAAAGTCTTCCCGCCTGCAGTGAGCTTTGCTTCCGAAATATCAATCTGGGAGGCGTTCAACCAAAGCGTTTCGACCGACTGTTTGATATCGAGTTGTATTTCGACACGGCCCGTAAAAGTAGTTTCGGCAGGGTCGAGCTTAAGAGCTACCCGGTAACTCGAGGGTGCAACCGACTCGGGCAGTCGAAGCTGGGGAGGCTGATCGGCCCCCAGGCACATAGCAGCGGCGCCCACTACGAAGGCAGCAAACAATAAATGGTTTCGCAACTGGAAAATCATAGAATCCTGGGGATGTAAAAGCATCAGGCAAGCAGAGTAAGCCACTCGTCAGCGCGACGGCGAATCGCCTTTCGATCGATAGTTTCCGGCAAGAGCCCGGAGATAACTGCCAGTGAGTCAGCCTTCGCTTCGAGAGTGTCGCTCGCATTTTCAAGTTTGATCCCGCCGATAGCCACCAGCGGCTTGACCGTTAGGTCGCGAAGTTTACGCAAGCCCTCGAGACCTGTTACCGGGTCCGGCCTCAGCTTGGACCGAGTAGAAAAAATAGGACCGAGCGAGAGGTACTCTACCGGCTCCGAATCGCCACGCTGAAGTTGCGGCAGATTGTGCGTGGAAAAGCCCATCACTTCATCACCGGCGACTTTACGGGCGGCTACCGGCGGAAGATCATCCTGCCCAATATGCAAGGCCGTGCGCAGTATGCGCGCAAAATCGGCGCGATCGTTCAACACGAAGAGGACACCGAGATTCTGGCACCGCTCTGCCAGTTGCTTTGCCTCGTCGAAATTATGCTGGGTCCAGTCATCCTTATGCCGGTATTGGAGGATCTTTACGCCAGCTTCGAGCAGCACGTCCGCAGCCGTAAGTACTGGACAATTTCGTGCCTCAAGAGTCGCGGTATCGAGAATTGGATAGAAGCGCGGAAGCTTGAAGGGAACCGGCATCAGAGCACTGGGCCGCCCTCGACGGTAGGCGGGAAAGGAATCTGTTCAGTAATCTGAATGCCGAATCCCTCCAACCCAACCACTTTGCGTGGATGGTTCGTCAACAGGTGAATAGTCGACAGATCAAGCGCGGAAAGAATCTGCGCGCCGAGCCCGATCTCATGCTGCAACGGTTGATGACGCTCAGACGGGATAAAGCTCGACTGATTTCGAAAATGCCCGATAAGCTCGCGTTTGCCATCATGCCAGGCAAGGCGGAGACCCTGCCCGCTCTGATGAAGATAGACAAAGACGCCGCATTCAGCCCGCGAGATTGCTTCGAGAGCGCCCGCCACCAGCGAATGGCAATCGCAGTCTGTGGAATGAAAAACATCGCCGTGGACGCAATGCGAATGAACACGCACCAGCACGTCGCTTTTACCGGCAACGTCGCCGTGAACTAACGCGAGATGGGTTTCGTTATCAAGCCTGCTTACGAAGCGCAACATCCCAAACTCGCCGTAAGCGGTGCGGATCCTGCCTGTTCCGTCCAGCTCGATAAACCGCTCCGTTTGCATGCGATGGCGAATCAGATCCGCCACCGAGATCATCTTCAATCCGTAACGGCCGCAAAACTCGATTAGTTGGGGGACGCGCGCCATAGTGCCGTCCTCATTCATAATTTCGCAGATCACGCCCCCGGGAGAGAGCCCGGCAAGGCGCGCCAGATCGACCGCCGCCTCGGTCTGTCCGGAGCGCACCAGGACGCCGCCCGGTCGAGCGCGCAAAGGGAAGATGTGCCCGGGCCGCGCCAGATCTTGCGGCCGTGTTTTCGGATCCATTGCAACGCGTATTGTGTGCGCCCGGTCATAGGCCGAAATGCCCGTGGTAACTCCCTCAGCGGCGTCGATGGCTTCGCAAAAAGCCGTGGAGAAGCGCGCTGTATTAACGGCTGACATAGGGCCTAGGTCGAGTCGTCGGCAAATCTCGGCATCCAAAGCGAGGCAAATAAGGCCCCGCCCATGGGTCGCCATGAAATTGATTACTTCGGGGGTGATCTTCTCGGCCGCAATCGTAAGATCGCCTTCGTTCTCACGATCTTCGTCGTCTACAACAACCAGTATCCTGCCCTTGCGGAAGTCTTCTACGGCATCCGTAATGGAAGCGAAATTCATGTGAGCAAGGCGCTGGCTTGCTTCCGACTCTGTGCAGGATGGAACCACTTAGAGCAGTGGGCCTCTACGCCGCGGCCGTTGTAACCCCGGCTTTGGCGCGCCATGGCTTGGCTGTCCTGATCGCATTATTGACAGCTTCGATGTTCTTCACGCCCTCATTCGAGAGCCAGTCTTCAAGTGCTTTCACTCCGTTCTTGGCATACACGCCGACACCGTTCTTCCAGGTAGCTCGTCCGCATAGGACGCCTGAGTAATCGGTACCCGCCTCGGCAGCCATGCCTAAAGATTCGATGAATTCTGCGTTGCTCACTCCAGCGCTCAGATAAATGAACGGCTTCTGCGCTACCTCGGCTGCTTTGCGAAACAGATCGAGCGCCTCTTGCCGCGAATATGCGCGCTCGCCTTTATAACCGCTGCTTCCTTCCACGTAATTTGAATTGACCGGCACTTCCACCTTCAACACGTCCACGTTGTATTGCGGCTTGCCGAACTCCTGCATCGAGCCGATCACCACATCCGGTTTCTTCTTCGCATAGTCAAGACCTTTTTCATCGCCACCCTGCGCGTCGTATCCGACAAATTCCAGGAAAAACGGAATTTCGTAGGTCTCGCATTCGGCGCCAATTCGCTCGATGAAAGCGTGCTTGATGTTATTGACCTCTGGCTTTTCGAAAGGCGTGTAATACAGGAGAACCTTCACGGCGTCGGCCCCGTGGTCGCGTATGCGCTTGGCCGAAAGATCGGGCAGCAGGTCGGGAAGACGCCCAGGTTTCGTATTGTCGTAGCCGCTCTCTTCGTAAGCGAGCAGCAGACCCGCGTTTTTCGCCCTCGCCTGAGCTGCGGGCAAGCCGTACTCAGTATCGAGAAGAATGGCGCTGGCATGCGGCGTCAGAATTTTGCTCACGGCAGTTTTGAACTCCACCAGCGCCTCGTCGGCGACCTGCTCCTCGGAAACGTTCCTGCCTTGAGCAATCATCTTGCGCAAGCTGCCGCGTTGATCCATTGCGGCAGCCGCTATAATGCCGTCTTTGTTTGAAAGCGCGTTTAGATGATTGATTTTTCCTTCAGATAGCTGCATGTTGTTCCTCCGGAAGGGCTGAATCTGTTGAAAGTTCAGTATATCGAAGGGACCGCTTTGCGGAGATTATCCAAGTGCTTCCAGTAAGCCTCCGCGCGAGCTACGTCTTTGAAGATTTGCGTCTTTAGCATTTCGGCGTCGGGGTATGTCTGCTCGTCGCGCAAGAAATGGCGGAAATGAACCGAGATCGCAGCAGGACTTGCACCTGAAAGTCCGTGAAGCAAGTATGTTTCGACGGTAAGGCCGGTCGCGCCGAAGGTGGGATTGTAGCCGCAACTGGTCACCGACGGCCAGGTTCGTCCGGTCGCCCGCTCGAGCGTTTCGGTCAGTTCGACGCTTTCAGTAACATAAATACCGCGCGGCACGATTAGCTCCGGATCTGGCCGGAGATTAAGAGTCGGGACAGTCTTCTTGGATCCTATGCCGCGGCCTGAAACGACCGGCCCGCTGAACGTATAACAGCGCCCAAGCAAGTGCGCCGCCCGAACAACTTGGCCGCTCGCCAGATCCGTGCGCACTGCCGTGCTCGATACGACTTCTCCGCGGAAGCTGACCGGTTTTAGGGCGTGTGTCTCGAAGCCGCCGAATCGCCCCAGCGCTTTCAAAACCTCCGGCGTGCCCCCCTGGCGGTAGCCGAAGCGGAAGTTCTCGCCCACGAAAACAGCTTTAGTTTCGAGAGCGTCGACTAAAACCCGCGAAACGAACTCTTCGGCGGAGAGACTCGCAACTTCCGCCGTAAACTGCAAGACGAAGATGCGCTTCGCTCCAGCATCAGCGATTAAGCGCAATCGTTCCTCGAGTGGGCAAATCAGGGCGGGTATGCGATCGGGAGCCACTACCGCGCTGGGATGCGGATCGAAGGTCAGTACGGCGGGAGTAAGCCCTTGCTCCTCTGCGCAACGCGCTGCCTCTCTTATTAACGCTTGGTGACCAATGTGTACGCCGTCAAAGTTTCCGATCGCCAAAGCGCACGGACCAAAATGACTTCGCGCGTCCTCGAGCGAACGGAAAATCGCGGCGCTCATGAAACTTTCCGGCTTCCCTCAGGCGCATCACCCCAACCGATAAAGATTTCCAGGCCGTCGTAAGCCATGTGTACATTGAGCGGCAGGCGCCTTTCGGTCGGCGCATGCACCAGGTCATGCGAAATGTGGGTGAAGAATGCCCGCTTAGGCTGTAGTCTGCTGACCGTCTTCAGAGACTCTTCCACCGTGGAATGCGTCGGGTGCGGATTGTTGCGGAGAGCGTCGAGGAATAAGACGTCCAGGCCCATCAGCAGCGCTTCACTTGCGGGCGGAATCTCACTATGGTCCGTAAGGTAGGCGCAATCGCCGAAGCGAAAGCCGTAAACAGTGCCCTTGCCGTGAAGAGCGCGAATGGGCTGGATGCAAGTGCCTGCAACCATAATCGGCTGGCTATTGAAGATGTGCGGAGTCAAACGCGGACGGCTCGATTGCGATGGAGATGTATCGAATACGTAGCGAAAAGTGCGCTCGATCACTTCCCAGGCGCCAGCTGAAGCATAGAACGGAATGTCGCCCTTCTGCATGAAGTTGAAGGGCCGGACATCGTCTAAACCGAGGATGTGGTCGGCATGCGCGTGAGTGTAGAGAATTGCATCGAGGCGCTCGATGCCGAAATGCAGCGCCTGATAGCGGAAGTCGGGCGAGGTATCGATCAGAACCCGTTTTTCGCCCAGCCGGAGCAGTACCGAAGGCCGCAGGCGTTTGTCGCGCGGATCGCTGGAGGTACAAGCCTTACAATGGCAACCGACCATGGGCACACCCACGCTGGTGCCAGACCCGAGCACGAGTATGGACGCATGCTCGAAATCAGCGAGCATTTAGTCCGTCTTGCTTCCCTTGCCGCCGTCCGCGGTGATGATCAAAGGACGATCGTCTTCTTTCTTCGGTTCCGCCGCGGTCACTGGTTTGACGCGGCGCTTTTGCTCGTCAGCTACCTGCACGTAGCGGAAGCGCAGTTCGGTCAGGCCGTTCTCGACCAGCCGCTGTTCTTCGCTCGACAAGTTGCCGCGCGTTTTCTCCTGCAGCATGGCGAGCATATCTATCGAATGCTTGGCCAGCGGAAGGTTCGGCTCCTCCGGCTCGTCATCCTTCTCGCGAAAGTGGATCAGACCCAATTGCATTTGAGTTTGCATCAGGATCGATTCAATCAGAAATTCAAAGCTGGCCGGGGGAAGCGGGAAATCCTGCGACGTTTCGGTGCGATCTGCCATACAACATTCTTATGATATCCGGCTCGATATATTCGGAGCGGAGGACGACTAGGTGGCCGATCAGTTTGAGGAAGCTGGCAGGAAATTTTCAGAGTTGGTGCGGATTATGGCGCTTTTGCGGGCTCCGGGCGGATGTCCGTGGGACCGGAAGCAGAGCTTTGACACGATCAAATCGTATCTGCTCGAGGAGACCTATGAAGTGATGGATACGATCGACGCGCGCGACTTCGCCGGTCTGGCCGAAGAGCTGGGCGACCTGCTTCTGCAGCCCGTATTCTTTGCGGAGATGGCGCGCGAAGAAGGACTGTTCAGCATTGAAGATTCGCTTGATGCAATCAATCAGAAACTCATTCGAAGACATCCGCACGTGTTCGCAGATGCTTTGGCGGAAACCGCGGAAGACGTAAAGACGCGCTGGGATGAAATCAAGCAGCGGGAGAAAGCCGGCCAAGGTGCGAAACCGCTTGGCTCCATGCTCGACGGTGTGCCGCGAAATCTGCCAGCGCTGATGGAAGCGGATAAGATCGGGCACAAGGTTGCCACGGTCGGCTTTGAATGGGACGACGTGAGCGGCGTTATCGAAAAGATAAACGAAGAGGCGGCGGAACTGGCCAGAGCACGGAACCAGAATGAGATTGAGCACGAGCTGGGTGACATGTTGTTCAACTTAGTAAACCTGGCGCGGTTTCTTAAGGTCGATCCCGAACAGGCTTTGCGCAAGACCAACACTCGCTTCCGGCAGCGATTCGCGCATATAGAACGTGAATTGGTGAGCCGTGGTTCGACACTCGAAGAAACGTCGCTCGAGCAGATGGAAGAATTGTGGCAGGAGGCTAAGGCGTTGGAACCCAATTAGCGACTTTTTCTACTTGCCGCATAAGCCGCAGCGTGTTGCCGCCATAGATCTTTTTGATGTCGGATGGCGAATAACCCTTCTCTAAAAGAGCACGCGTGAGGCTCGGAAATTTGGAAACGTCTTCGAGCCCTTCGGGCGAGCATTCAATTCCATCGAAGTCGCTACCAATTCCGATCGCGTCGATGCCGGCGATCTGGCGAATGTGATCGATGTGCGCGACAACATCGGCTAGCGAGGCATGCACGGGCGTGTTTTTGGGCGCATCTGCCGCCTGCTGGTTGATGAAATTGCAGAAGAAATTGACTTGTATCACGCCACCCTTTTTGGCGAGTGCTCGGATCATGTCGTCAGTCATGTTGCGCGGCACATTCGTTACTGCGCGGGCGGAAGAATGCGAGGCAATGAGCGGCGCCTGGCTGGTTTCGAGCGCATCGTAGAACGTTTTATCGGCCACGTGCGAAATGTCGACCATCATGCCGAGCCGGTTCATTTCACGGATCAGGTCTTTGCCGAGAGGGGTCAGACCGTTGTGATGCTGCACGTCCGGTTTATCGAAATCGCCCGATGAGTCGGCCCAATTATTGGTATTGGTGTGGGTCAGAGTCATGTAACGGATGCCGAGGCGGTAATAATCGCGCAACAGGCGTGGGCTGTCCTCGATGGCGTGGCCTCCCTCGAGACCCATCAGCGCGGCGATTTTGTGCTTCTTGTGCGCTTTCACGATGTCGTCGGCGGTGAGGGCAAGCTGAAAGGTATCGGGATAGCGGCCGACGATGTCCTGCTTCACCGTATCGATCATCTGGAGGGCGCGATTAGCGGAATGATTTCCGTCGACGTATTTGGCCGCCACATAGACCGAGAAAAATACCGCGCCGACGCCGCCCTGTTTCAGACGCGGAATGTCGGTTTCATTCTTGGGCGAGTTGCCGATATCCGCGCCATCGACGGTGAAGCTCGGAATGTCATTGTGCGTATCGATCAGGATGGCTGACTTCGTGATGGCTTTCACTTCGGCGTCGATTTTTCTCGCGTCAGGGGGCGCAGCCATGCCCAAGACGCAGAAGAATAGCAGAGAGATAATGCGGCGCGACTGGAGCATGCGGTATCAAATCAGAATACAATTAGATAAAAGATGGAAGCAGCACTCGAAAACTCTCGGGGAATCTCGTCTTCGCGTGACTACGCGAACTGGCAACGTACGGCGGCGGCAATAGCGGCCGTCCTGCTCGGGATCGTGTTCCTGGCATCTGGCGTCTGGAAAGTTTTGAGCCCATTCAAAACGGGAGAACTGCTGGAACAGGCGCAAGTGCATGCCGGATGGGGGGCGTTGGGGGCAGCGGCGCTAGGGACACTGGAACTGTTTACGGCTTTCCTGCTTTTCATGCCTCGCTTGCGGCGCTGGGGCGGACTGCTCGGCTCTGCGATGATGATCTTCTTTATGGGATGGATCGGCTATTACTACAACGTGCTGATGGGCCACGAGTGCAGTTGCTTTCCGATCATCAAGCGAACAGTAGGACCCGGATTTTTCATCGGCGACGGCATCATGTTGTTGCTTGCGCTGGCGGCGTTTGCCTGGTCGCCGCGCGTGACCAGAATTAAAGTGCCGGCGATAGCGCTTGCATCGCTGGTGCTGCTCGCGAGTGTTAGTTTCGGAGTCAATGCAGCGCAACGCAAGAATGCGCAAATACCCACGCCGGTGATTGTTGACGGGAAAGCTCAGGATCTAACTAACGGCAAAGTATTTCTCTTCTTTTACGACCCCTCCTGCCTCCATTGCGACGCAGCCTCGAAGTTCATGTCGAAACTGAATTGGGGCGATAGCCGCGTGGTGGCGATCCCGACGACCAATCCGCAGTGGGCTGCCAGTTTTCTGCACGACACGCATCTGAAAGCGGGAACCAGCCTTGAGACAGACAAGCTGAAGAAGGCCTTCCCATTTGTAGATCCGCCGTTCGGCGTGGCTTTGGAAAATGGGCGGGTTAAGGAGACGTTTGGGCAAGCTCAGTTTTATGCACCGCTGCCCGAACCGGATCTGAAGAAGCTGGGTTTTGTGAAGTGAGAGGCAAACGGGAGCGTCTGCCCCTCTGAGAAATTCAACTGACGCTTGCGTGCTTGTATTGCTCTAAGATCTCGTTCATCTGATCTTTGATGTGTAATTTGAGCTTCTTGAGGCGTTGCTCCTCAAGTTCGTCCTCACCAGTGACGTGCGATTTGGACTCAATGTATTCAATCTGATGCTTCAAGTGCGCATGCTGCTCGGCAAATGTACGGAATTGCTCGTTTGTAGATAGCAGATGCGCTTTCAGCTCTTCGTCTGGCGTGTGATTCTCCATTGAAAAAGGCCTCCCGTGCGGGCACGCGCCGCCCACATTCCAAGAATTAGCACTATTTCACCTGCATGACAATAGCTGTTTCGAGAGGATTGCTATAGTACTTTTCGCGACGACCAATTTCGCGGAAGCCGAGCTTACGATAAAGCGTTTGCGCAGCAACATTGGATTCGCGCACTTCGAGGCAATAGATGGAGCCAGAGGCAAGCTCATTCTTTAGCAGCAGCGTGGCTATGCGTGAGCGCCTGAAGTGAAGCGCGACGGCGACATTCAGTATTTCACATTCGGGGCGAGACCTGTTGTCGCCCGGGAATGTCTGACGCACAACGAGAAGACCGGCAACTTGTCCATCGACCTCGGCCACAGTGCAGCCGTATTTAAGAAAGTCCGCGGTGGACCAGTGCGGTTGGGGAAAAGACTGGCGTTCGATAGCAAGCAAGGCTGGGATGTCCGCCTCGGTCGCGCTGCGCAAGTGCGGAATCACTGAAGCTGAAGATCCGTAATTTCGCCGGTCGTGTGGAGTTCGTCGTCTGGGGCGGCGCGGTACTCGAGCGAGATCCTACGGGGACGTAGTTGGGGTCCACAGGCTAGGGGCGCATGGCTCTCTTTGGAAAGGAAGAGTTGAGTCACAGTACCGCTCTTGTCTTTGATGGAGAGACGCCAGCCGCCCTTCAGACAGTCCACACGAATTAAGGCGCCGCTCAACTTTTTCTGACCTACAAGCGAGCCCCATGGGACAGCGTCGGGCGGCGCCTCGTCGCCTGAAGAGCTATCGTTTGCCTGGTTCGCTTTCTGCTCGGCGGCGCGGATGCGGTCAGACTCGGCCTGTTGCGCTTGCTGGTCGGCGAGATGCGCGGAATCCCGGTCACGGCGCCGGGCTTCTTCGGCGGCGTCCAGGCGCTGCTGTTCACCGGCAAGCCGAAGCTGGTGAACGCGGTCGCGCTCGGAAGCGTCAGGGGCAGAATCTTCGGCCCGAAGCCAGGATCCCTGAGCGGCAGTTCCTTCTCCGGCGACGGTTTGCAATTGCGCTAGTTCTATCCAGTAGGCGGTATTGCGCGGATCGAGCCGGAGGGCGGTCTTGAGCAGAGTTTCTTTCTCGGCGGGCGTGAGGGCGAGCTGCGCCTCGGCGTAAATCGGCCCAGACCAGCGGTCGTTCAGTTGAGTGGCCCTTTTGAGGAGGGGCAGCGCTTCCTTGGGATCCAGACCTTCGGCGGCGGCGACGTAAACGGGCGCGCTGTGACTTCCGGCGTGGATGGCGTCGTCCCAGAACTTCTCGGGATCCTTGCCCTGGGCCCTAGCGAGTTCCCCCAGGCCTTCGTATCCCAGGGCGGCAGCAGATCCTCCGGCTGCCACGGCGGCTTTGTAAGCAGCTTCGGCTTTCGGGCGGTCTGAGGCAACGGTCCAATCCGCCAGGTAGACGTCGGCCTCGGCGGGATCGAGCGAATGCTCGCCGAAATCGCGCTTCGGATCGAGGGGACGCCCGGAAACGGGTACGGACGGCCAGTTGCCGGCGGCCAGGTTGGCTTGGGCCTCGCTTTCCAGCTCAGCCGCCGCTTTGCCGAAGGCGTTTCGTTCAGCGGCGGCCAGAGTACTGCCTCCTTTGAGCGCGGTCAGGAAGATGTGAAAGCTGGCGCCGTACTCGAACTTGGTGGCGAAGAGCTGCATACGGGCCCAATCGAGATCGGGATGCGAAGGAGGGCCGCCCCAGGTGACACGGCTGCCGTGCGCTTCGAGAGTGGAGAAGAGCTGGCGCAGGCCTGACTCGACCCCGGGCGGCAAGCGTGGAGTGTTGGCGTCGAGCAGTAAGCCGGCGACTTCGGCGAGGGGCAGGCGCCCACCTGGAGGGTTGACCCAGATGTACTGGGCATTTTGCCAAACGAACTCGGAGGGCGGTTGGCCTGCTGTCGAGTTGTTGCCGATAAGCATAGTCCGGATAGGCCAAAGGCTGGGTAAGTCCTTCGACTCTAATAAGTTGCCTAGGACCCAGCGGAGTTGCTCCAATTGCACGAGGTCTTCGCGAGCGGCCGCTGCATCGCGCTCGGAGTCGACGTAGAAGGGCCCGATGTTCAGTTCGGTCCAGCGGCTTTTGCCCGTTGCGGGGGCACTCAAAAATAAAAAAACGAACCCAAGGACAATTGCGAAGGCAAGGGCTTTAGGGGCGAAGTGTTGTGGTGACGACAATCGCGCGCGCAGGCTCTTGGGAGTGTCCGACGTAGGAGTGGGGCTCGGAGGCATCGAAATAAACGCTATCCCCGGCGGCGAGGGTGTGCTCTTCCGTTTGATAGTTTACCGCCAGAACGCCCTGCAAGACGTGAATGAACTCAGCCCCGTCATGCTGGTGGGGACGAGCAGCGTGGGAGTCGCGCGGTGGGAACTCCGCAAGGTAAGCCCCGATACTCTTATCTGTAGCGCCGAAGGCCAGGACCTCGAAGAAGAAGCCTGGGACCGGGCTATCCGGCAGGTCGGGAAAGCGTAGCCTTTCAGCGGCGCGCACGATCGAGAAGGTCTTGCGAGCTCGCTGATCGGAGAAGAAGTGCTCGAGGCCGACGTCGAAAACGGTGGCGATGCGCGCCAGAGTGGGCAAGGTCGGAATGAGCTTGCCGTTTTCGAGTTGGGAAAGCATAGAAGCTGACAAGCCGGTGTGTTTGCCTAGGTCGACCAGGGCAATTTTCTTGCGCAGCCGCAGTTGGCGGAGCTTCTGTCCGAGGTCGTAATTCTGCAACAAGCGGCGGACGGTTTCCTCACTGTTTTCAGCTAGCCTCAAACTTACTTTATTCAAGCTTACTTCGTGCGCCGAAGTTTTCGTGTCACTGAAGTCACTTTCAATTAGGCCTCCTATCTGGACAGGTTCGGGAATAGATTCATTCATAGAGGCCTACGTGATGGATTCTGGGAAAACGCAGCAGATGCAAAACCGGGCGGAGATGCAAAATCGAGCTGAGTGCCGCGAAATGGCGGATGACAGCTTGGTGCGGATGTGCCAGGGCGGGGATAACAGCGCTTTTGACGAGCTAATGAAGAGGCATCAAACGGCGGTGCTGAAGATTGCGCTGTCTATCGTGCGCGACAAACAGGACGCGGAAGACGAGGTACAAAATGCCTTTTGGAAAGCTTATCAGCACATCGATCAATTCCAGCAAGACGCGAAATTCTCGACGTGGCTGACCCGAATTGTGGTCAACCAGTGCTTGATGCGGCTGCGCCAGGGCAGGCGGGCGAAGTTCGCTTATCTGGACGAAGTTCAGCCGGGCGAGGAGATAGGTCCGTTCGAGCTGCGCGACATGCGGCAGTCGCCGGAGGAGAGCTTGGGGCAATCTGAGATGTCACGAGTCTTGGATCGAGAGATCGGAAGGACGCCGCCGCTTTTGCGGAACGTGTTTCTGTTGCGCGATGTACAGGAGCGGCCCATGACGGAAGTGGCCAAAGATTTGGGGATCTCGGTCGCGGCAGCGAAGAGCCGATTGCTTCGCGCGCGGACGGAGCTGCGCAACAGGCTAGAGCGGCATCAGGGGCAGGCGGGTCAGGCAACGCTGCTGGTGTAAATCCCGGTTTAATGGTCAGCCACAGGATTCGACACTCACTAGTTATACCCAGATTGCCACTTATCAGTATGCCGATCGCGGCCAGAGCGGCTGGCGGGGGAATCTATACGGTGAACGATCCCGCTAACCGTAAACCACGATAAAACTTCAGCGAGGACCTGGTCCACGACGACCACGACGTTATCTTACGGAAATCCCACTTCGAACGCGCCAGACCCGGCCAATCCGACCCAATTTGCTGATTGTTGGCGTTAATGGAACTCCGATTTACAAGGCCCCTAATCTCGTTGGCCATGACAATCAAAATCATGCCAGCGGGGGTCCGCGCGGCAACCTAACGAATGAGGCACAGTGCCTGAATCCGCCGGCCTGGATGCTCTTGGGCAAATTACGGCTGCGGTGGAAGATCCGGGATCGAGCCCCCATCTTAATGCGGTTACGAGCTACACTTATAACGCGTTAGATGCCCTAACGACGGAGACCCAAGCCGGCCAAAGACGCACGTTCACTCATGACGGGCGCGGGCTTCTGCTCACCGCGACACATCCCACCTATGGCCGGACGCATCCCACTTATGGCCGTATGATTGGCTGAACCGGTTGACTCAGAAGAGCTATACGGACGGCAAGACTTCCAAAGTTACTTATAACTATGATCTAGGCGGTGCAACGGCGTGGGCGGGATGGGCATTCAGCCGATGACGAGAAAGAGAAAGCCCTTGGGACGGGGCACATACTGCCATGCGGCGGGAACTTGCCGAGGCCGGAAGAGCGCGGCGGTTGCGATTGCGTCGTGTGTTCGGGGAATTGGAAGATTTTGGAGGCACGAGAGGCGGTGTGAGCTAGTTTCTTGTCGTTTCATGTGCGCCAATTTGCAGCAACTCTTGTTTTAGGAGTCCTGCCTGACCCGGGGTGAACGGAATGATCGCAACGGCTGCGCGCTGCCAATCGCCTTTAGCCCAAACACCCTTCATCAGGCCACCACTGTCATGCGCACATGACCGTAGAAGGACGTGACCAACCTCGTGCGCAATCGCGTGACCCAGGACCCGGTAAAAGCACGCCAAGCTGGCGCCGCTCACGGTTTCGATGCGATCCGCATATATGGTGACCTGCATCCCGCGTCCGGCACAGGGCAATGCGTACCCAAGCGCCTGCAGGGAGAATCCGTTCGGTGCATGGGGAAGGATCTCGGCGCTTACAGTTTTTGAAGCGAGGGGCTGGGCGCAATCTTCCCCGGTACCGGCGCTGAAGTCCTGCAGCAGAGCGTCACCATCGAAAGTCGACGGTGTTGTCCAGTGCGCCTCGACTCCGGCGCGGGCGAAAATCTCGCTCGCCAGAAGTTCCGCGCGGGTCAACGTTTTCGACCCGATGTGGGCTCGATCATACATCGAAATCATGAGAAGCGCATCGATTGACGTCGCAGGGGTGACCATCTTCGAAACGAGGATAGTCGTGAGCAAGCATCTGATGCATAGTTTTGCTGTTTGCATGGCACTTACCTCCGGGAAAACCGGTGAGACAAGTGTCAGGACAGGAGCGGCGTGTCTCCATACCCAGCACCACATCCGAAGGGAAGGAGGTTGTCATTTCCTTATCCGCTGAAAACAAAGAAGCTGTACTAGCAAGTCATTTCTTAGTTGCTCATGGGAAAGAGCACGTCTTTTCTGTTACACTCGCCGGAAAGAGGCCAGTGATACCTGTCAGTCCGCAACTCGTACGCTTTGGTGTTTTCGAGCTGGACCTGAACACCGGCGAGTTGTGTAAGAACGGACGCAAGCTCAAGCTGCAAGAACAGCCTTTTCGGCTGTTGTGTCTGTTGCTCGAGCAGCCGGGCCAGCCGGTTACGCGCGACCGGCTGAAGAAGGTGCTTTGGCCGTCGGACACCTTCGTCGATTTCGATCACAGCCTTAACGCGGCAATCGCCAAGCTTCGTCAAGCCCTAGGCGACTCAGCAGAAAACCCCCGGTTTATTGAGACGTTGGCGAGACGAGGTTACCGGTTCATTGCGCCGGTAGAGATCAAAAACGATAGCGAGAGCAACGTTACGCCGGTACTCGCGACCGCGAGCGTTCCGGTTGTGTCGCCGGTTCAGGAGATTTCGACCGCTCCAGCAACTCCGGCAATCAAGTCAAGAATCAGGACTGGTCCCGTAGTTGCGATTGCCTTTGCAGCAGTGGCTGCGGTGGCGGTCTTTGGCGTCCGGCTCTGGCACAAGGCTCGACCGAACCAAAACACAATGGTCCAGTTGACAAATGGAGCGGGCTTGACCATGGACCCGGCTGTTTCGCCGGATGGCAAATTGCTCGCCTACGCCTCTGACCGTGCAAACGGGCGCAATCTGAACATCTGGATTCAGCAACTAGCTCCGGCGGGAACCGCGGTCCAATTGACAAACTTCGAGGCCGACTCAAGCGAGCCCTCGTTTTCTCCGGATGGCAGTAAGATCGTCTTCCGCTCCACAGAAGACGGTGGCGGCATGTACACCATCTCCACCATCGGCGGAGAACCCACTCGCTTAGGTTTAGCGGGCCGAAATCCGCGCTATTCTCCTGACGGGCAATGGATCGCCTATTGGGTAGGGGTTCACGGCTCTTCCGTTCTTACTGGCGAGGAAGGAGGAGAAGTCTACGTTCTGCCTGCTGCTGGTGGGCAGCCCCGGCGGCTGGGGACGGATCTTCGCCACTCGGGAAATCCCGTTTGGGGTCCAGATGGGAAACATCTCGTGGTGTTTTGTCCGGAAGCTGCGGATGATTCACCCACTTGGTGCGTGATTTCGCTGAACGGTGAGCCATCGCGCCGAACAGGCCTTTTTGACATCCTCAAACGGCAAGGCTTCTCGATCGGAAGGAATCGAATCCCTCGGGTGTCGCAGTGGACGCGCGGCTTCCTTTTGTTTTCGGCCGTTTATGGCGATGCTTTCAATGTGTGGCGGATGCCGGTTTCCGATGAGGGGCGGAGCTTGGGCCGCGCCGAACGCCTGACCTCCGGTACTACTCTGGAAGCTTCCGGCCTGCTGACACCTTCAGAGGACCTGATCTTCTCCAGCCTCAATTTGGTTCAGTCTATTTGGAGTCTCCCGCTCGACGCCGACCGCGCCAGGCTTACCGGAGAGCTAAAAAAAATAACTGACGGGCCCACCGAGGCAGAGCCGTCCATCTCGCTGGATGGTCGAAACCTTGTGTTTGTCACAAATCAAAATCCGCACCATAATTCCGCCGAAGTGCTTTCAGAAGAGCCAGCGACGTTCCAGGTGCGAATAAAGGACTTTTCAACCGGGAAAGAGGACTCGGTCCAAGACGCCGAACCGCGGCGACCGTTTCCGCAGATTTCGAAGGACGGCACTCTACTCGCGTACACTTCGGGCGAGCACATCCGAATTGTCCAGATTGACCATTTGCCACCGAGCATGAACGCTCTCATAGAGAACAGGAGTAAAGCATGGGACTGGTCGGCGGATAACAAACGCCTGCTCGTTGGAACTCGTCCCGCAGCGAGTATCCATACACTCAACATATCGTCCGGTCGAGAATCTTTGTTCTTGAGTAAGCCGGGCTATTCGCTGTTTCAGGCCAAGTTCTCGCCGGACAATCGAGCGGTGGTTTTAGTCGCCTGTGCACCGACCGTAGGCTGCCGGCTTTTCGTGGCACTCCTGAAGAGCGACGGAACTCCCGAGACGGACAATTGGATAGAGATCGATCACCCAAGTTGGTGGGATGATAAGCCGCGATGGTCGCCGGATGGCAATCTGATCTATTTCATCTCCGACCGCGACGGTCAATTTTGCCTCTGGGCGCAACGCCTGGAGAACCGCACCAAGCAGCCAGTTGGCACGCCCTCTGCGCTGTACCACTTTCGCAATTCCCGGCTCGCAATGGACAATGTCGGCGTAAGCGACCTCGAGATCGACGTGGCACGCGACAAAATTGTGATGGGTCTCGGAGAATTGACCGGGAATATCTGGAGCCTGAAGCGGTAAGTCAGGCAAAAGCAGTGAACTGCAGCTGAGAGCTCTCTCGACGATTCAGTCATTCACTTTCATGACGACAAAGGTCAGGTCATCGTGCTGGGGAGCCGTCGAAATCCAGTCGCGGAGCTCCTGCGAGATGGCGGCGGTAATCTCGGTAACGGGCAAATGGGCCACACGGCGAATCAGTTCTTTCAGGCGCGCCTCGCCGAATTCTTCTTCGGCCGGGTTGAGCGCTTCTGTAACGCCGTCTGTGAAGGCCATCAGCAGGTCACCGGGCTGAAGATCGACGACGGACTCTTCGTAGCTCGCAACAGGAAACATGCCGATGATCATGCCGCCGGCGGCGAGCTCCTCTATACGGGCGCTCGACTCGTGGGAGTGGAAAGCACGCACGAGATAGGGCGGATTGTGTCCCGCGTTCACGTAGCGCAGTTGGCGCTTCTCCTCGTCCACTTGCGCATAGAAAAACGTGGCATAGCTGTTGAAGCCAGTTGAGCGATGGAGGAAGCGGTTCATCTTGGCTGCCAATTCAGGAAGGGAGATATTGCGCTCCGCGGCGATGATGCGAAGAGAAGCTTGCACGACTGCCATGACCAGGGCAGCAGCGATCCCTTTGCCAGCCACGTCGGCGAGAGCGATGGCGATGCTGTGATCGCCGACCTGAAAGAAATCGTAGTAGTCACCACCTACGTTGCGAGCGGCCAGAGTGTAGGCGCCGAGTGAAGTGGCGGCGGTTTGGGGAGCGCTTTCGGGAAGAAGGCGCTTCTGCACTTCGGTGGCAAGCGCGATATCGCGACGGACTTTCTCCTGGTCCAGGACACGTTCATTGAGACGGGCGTTCTCCATGGTCAGCGCAAATTGTTCCGCACAGGCGGCGAGCAGATTCCGCTCGGAGGAGCTGTAGGGGATGTGGCCGGCACGTTCGCCGAATAACAACAAGCCGATAAGATCGTTCTTGGTGCGAAGAGGCGCGGCCAAGCGCAAGCCAATTGCCTGCCATAGCTCCAATTCCTTTACATGTTGAGGCCTTTGCTCGCTTGCCCAACGCAAGGAAGTCTCCAGATCAGCGGATGTAAAGCTCAGGGGAGACCCATAAAATTTCAGCCGGTTCAAGAGAAAGCCATTCTCGGGAATAGCGAAGGTAGTGAGTTTGCTTTCCGGGGCAGGGGCTATACAGCGGAACTCGCCGGGCGAGACTTTCTCGAGTAAGAGCGCGGACTCTGCGTGAAGTTTCACGGCGAGATCCCGGAGGTACACGCCAAGCACCTCCGAGAAGGAATCGGCTCGGCGGCTGGCCTCGATAAACTCGGTCAGCAAAGTGGAGTCTACAGGCGGGGGAGCTTTCTCGAGTGAGATCCGTTGGCGAGCTTGTTCAAAAGTTCGGCGGGCGGAGATCCAGACCGAATCTGTCTCATTGCGGATTGCGACCATCGGAGAGAGCAGGCTAGCGCGCCAGGCTGGAAGCAGCGACGCAACGAGTGCCAGCGCTATGACTGCGGCAATCGAAAACAGGTAAGGAATGGGACTGAGGTGCTGGACGTTGAAGTAGCGAACGACGATACCGGTCGCGCCAGCTACTGCAAGAGCGCCGATGAGAAGGCCGTATAGAGAGAGGCGCAAACCGCTACCGGTGATGAGCTGGAGCAGTTGCCGGCCAGTAGAGCCGAGGGCCATGCGAGTCCCCATTTCTACCGTGCGCTGGCGGACCGAGTAGGACATCGAGCCATAGACGCCTAGGGCAGCCATCAGCAACGCCGCGAGAGCGAAGAAAGTAATCACGATCGATTCGATGCGCTGGAAGATCAGGGAATCGCGGAAGATTTCGCGCATGGATTGGACGGCGTAGATGGGTTGAGATGGGTCGACACTGGCAACGGCACGGCGGATAGCTCGCGCAAGGCTGGCCGGCGGCAGAGTGGAGCGAACCGCGAAGTTCATCGATTGGAGGGGGTAAACGTTTTGAAGAAGGTAGACCTCCGGCCTGGGAGCTTCACCGACTCCTTCATTTCGGACCGTACCGACGACACCCACGATTTGCGATCGCGAGCTGCCGCTCTGACCGCCGATGCGGGCGAATTGCCCGACCGCACTGCGGTTTGGCCAGTAGCGCCTGGCTGCCGCTTCATCGATAACAACGGGCAGCAGATTCTCGTTTGTATCGTGCGCGTTCAGCAACCGGCCTGCCAAAAGAGGAATGCGCAAAGTTTTGAAATAGCTGGGACTGACTACCATGAAACTTACTGATTGATGCACTTCCACACCAGTAGTGCGGACCTCCGGAGAAAGGGAAGTGGAAAAACAGCAACCCGCCAAAGGTAACTGATTGGCGACGGCGGCATCGGTAACACCGGGGATGCTTTCAAGCGTGTCGATTAGCTTATCGGCATAGGCGGAGGTTTGCGAGGCGTTAGCGCCCTGAGCGCCGGCTCTGGTGAGCTGAAATGTCAGGAGGCCGTTGGGATCGAAGCCAGGTGAGGTCCGATTGAGGTTGCGAAGGTGCCAGACCAAGAGCGCGCCGGCAGAGATGAGGGTGAAGGCGAGAGCGATTTCGGCGATGACGAGCGCCTGGGACAGCTTCCGGCTACGAGCGCCAGCAGAGGCGCGGACGCCTTCACTCAAGACCTCATTGGGCTGCGTGCGGAAAGCTTGCCAGAGCGGCGCGAGAGCGGACAGCGTGGCCGTGAGAAAAGCCAAAGCGAGGGCGAACAGCGCTACGGACCAATTCATAGAGATCTCATCGGAACGGGGAATGTAATCAGCGGCCAGAGACACGACGAGATGAACCAAGAGCACGCTGGCAAGAATGCCGCCGATCGCGGCGGCGAGAGAGATCCAGAGACTTTCGAAGAAGTACTGGAGGGCTAACTGCCTCTGGCCTCCGCCCAAAGCAACGCGAACGGCAGTTTCGCGCGCGCGGCCGACAGATCTGGCGACTAGAAGACCGGCGACATTGGCACATGTAACAAGCAGCAGGAGGCAGGCAGCGCCGAAGAGCAGGAGCAGGATGGGACGGATGGTTCTGACAACATAATCCTGCAGGCCGAATAGCGCCGAGGTGTAAGTGGGGTCGCTTGCATGATTTTGATTACGGATTTCGGCGGCAACTCGCTTCGCATCGGCTTTGGCCTGCGCTACCGTGACACCCGGTTTGAGCCTAGCGTAAGAGCCGTAGATCGCGTAGTTGCGGAGGTGGTCCTCGTCGCGAGGCGTTTTGAGGGGGATCCAGACATCGTTTTGCGAGCTCTCGTTAGATACGGTTGCGAGAGGGAGCCGAAACCAAGCCGGCATGGCTCCGATGACGATATACGACTGGTCATTCAGGGTGACTTGCTGTCCGATGATTCCGGGGCCGAGTTGGGTGAAGAGGCGATGGGAGATTAGCGCAACGTTCGGTCCATCGGAGGCGGCGAAGAAGCGTCCGGCGATAGGATTGGCTCCGGCGTTTGCCATGAGAGAGGGAGAGACCTCGATGCCATCGATGTGCCTGGGCTGGCCGGGTGAAGTCAGATTGAAGTCGCCGCTTACGGGGAACCAGCCGAAGACTTCGAAGTCGCGCATCCGTTGCTGATAGGCGAGAAGATCAGCAAAGCTGAGACCGCCAAAGTGAACAGGGTCGAGCGTGCTTCCGGAGAATAAGGCAATCCAGCGTTCGCCGTGGGTGTAGGGCAGGGGCTTGAGCAGGACGGCGTCGACGACGGTGAAGATGGCGGTGGCAGAGCCGATACCGACGGCGAGCGCGGCGATGGCGAGAAGAGCGAGACCTTTCTCGCGTTTCCAAGATTTCCAGCTACGCCAGACGAGGGTAAGCACCTGCTAGGGATGGTATCGGACGGGTGGATGGAGAGGACTTATCCTGAGGGCTGGCCGGGCCAGAACGATGTCAACCCAGCCTGATGGGCAAACCACTCTTCAGAGTCTCCCGGCTAGAATTGCGAATGTGCAAGAGCAGGCGGGCGCAGGCCTCAAGCGCGGCGAAAGTAAGGCGGAGCATTTCAACGACAAGAGCGTGCTCGAACATATTCGCCGGCTGCCGCATGCGCGCGCCACTTACAAGCAACTTGTCCGCGAGCTGCGCCTGCAAGGTGAAAATCGTGATGCTCTAGAAGATGCGCTCGATCGCCTGAGCGATAAGGGGCTGCTGGTCGAACTGCGGTCCGGTCATTTTCTGGCGACCGGAACCAATCCCGAGTATGTGGCAGGACGGCTCTCGGTACATCGTGACGGCTTCGGTTTTCTGATTCCCGATACTCCAGCGCCCGAAGTCATCCGAGGCGATGTTTTCCTGCCTCCGCCGGAAGCCGCCAAGGGCATGCACGGCGACCGCGCGCTCGTCCACGTCACCCGTCTAGCTAGTGAAGGAAGGGCAGAGGGCGAGGTCGTGCGCATTCTCAAGCACGCGCATGTCACGGTGGTCGGCGAATTTCGCGTACGCAAGCGGGGCAATTTCGTGGTCCCATCGGACGATCGCGTTCAGCAATGGATCGCCATTCCTGAGGGTCTGGAGAAACCGGCGCATGATGCGTCGGCTGACCGGGTAGGCGATCTCCCGTCCTTGAAATTTGAGCATCCGGAAGATCTCGACGGGCTCATCGTCAACGTGGAAATTGTTCAGTTTCCGGCAGGCGGCGAAAATGCAGTGGGCCGGGTAATCGAAATACTTGGATACCCGGACGATTTCGGCATCGATGTCGAGATCGTCATCCGCAAACACCATCTGCCGCACCAGTTTCCCGAAGAAGTGATTCTTCAGGCCCAGGCGATCCCGCATGGAATCGATCCCGCGGAGCTGGGCCGCCGCCGCGATTTCCGCGATTTGCAAATCGTGACGATCGATGGCGAGACAGCGCGCGACTTCGATGACGCTGTTTGGGTCGAGCAGTTATCGAACGGCAACTTCGCCTTGCAGGTGCATATAGCCGACGTGAGCCACTACGTTCAGCCCGGTTCGCCCATCGATCGCGAAGCGCTCAACCGCGGAACCAGCGTCTATTTCCCCGACCGCGCTGTTCCCATGCTGCCGGTAGAGCTCTCGACCGATATATGTTCCCTGCGCCCGCAGGAAGACCGCTTGGTGCTCTCGGCGTTACTTGAAATCGATCGCCAGGGCGATATCGTTGCCCAGGAATTCACCCGTGGAGTGATTTGCAGCGCCGAGCGCATGACGTACAACAACGTGTTTCGCGTGCTCGAAGGCGACGCCGCCATGCGCGAACGCTACAGCGCGCTCACCGGCCGGTTCGAGCTTATGCGCGAGCTCGCGCTCATCCTGAACCGGAAGCGGCACCGGCGCGGCTCGATCGATTTCGATTTGCCCGAGACGAATATCGAGCTGGACCTTTCCGGGCAGATGATTGGCGTGACACGCGGGGAGCGCAACATAGCTCACCGCATCATTGAAGAGTTCATGCTGGCCGCCAATGAGGCCGTCGCGGGCCATCTCGAAGCAGCCGCGATTCCGTCGTTATATCGGATTCACGAGCCTCCTGACGGAAAACGCCTGCTCGATTTCGAGGAGATCGCCGCTCATTTCGGTTACTCGCTCGGGATCGGCGCCATCCCCGCCAGGAAATTTGCGGTGGTCGACAGACGCTCTCGAGGCAATGCCGGGGTGCGGAAGGGCGGCGGCCGCGATGCGCGCAGGGACATCGTTCTTCCGCAAAACCCGGATATCTCTTCGCGCAATTATCAGCGGCTCATTGCAAAGATCGCCGGGAAACCCGAGGAGCGCATCCTGAGCTACCTCATGCTGCGCTCCCTCAAGCAGGCTCGCTACAGCAACACCAACGAAGGGCACTTCGCCCTAGCCGCCGCGGCTTATACCCACTTCACCTCGCCTATCCGGCGCTACCCGGATCTGGTGATTCACCGCATTCTCGCTCAGCAACTCGATAGCGCGGCCGCCGTGCTCGACGAGGCCCGCCTGCATGAGCTCGGGAACGATACGTCCTTCAGCGAGCGCCGGGCGGCCGAAGCTGAGCGGGAGCTGATCGAATGGAAGAAAGTAAAATTCATGGAAGAGCGTGTCGGCGAGGATTTCGACGCGTTGGTCATCAGCACAACGAAGTACGGTTTCTTCGTCGAACTTACCGAGCTGTTTGTCGAGGGGCTGGTGCCTATCGAGACGCTATGGGGCGACTCGTTTCGCTACCACGAGAACGGGCGTAAAATCATTGGCGAGCGAACCCGCCAGACGTATTCGATTGGGGATGCTGTACACGTTCGCCTGGACCGGGCGGACAGCGTGGAAAAGAAGCTCCAGTTCGCTTTGGTCACGAACACGGGAAGAAAGGGCCGCGGACGCAAGGAAAAGGCGAACTGAGGTTTGGAGCTCTTTACTCTGCTTCCTATCGACCATCGACAGAGTATGCGAGAAGTGCATTACCAGGCATCCCGCCCCATTGGCCATACCCGGAAGTGAGATAAAGCATGCCCCCCGCGATCACCGGCCCCGTAACATCGAGCGAACCGCCCCGCGCTTTCTGTCCATTGACGGTGTCATATTCGGTCGCTGTATCCACATCCCAAACAACTGCGCCGGTATCCGCGGCATAGGCCCTGAGATGTCCGTCGAGCGAACCCGAGAAGACCGCGCCAGGGATTGCGCTTACAGGCGCCGATTGCGCTGGGCTGCAGGTTTTCCGATCGCCACAGGAAAACGGCTTCGCCCTCCAAACGATGTCGCCTGTTGAAGCGTTCAGCGCAAACAAACCTCCCCCATGCCCCGGATCGAGATCCAGCCGGTAACCTTGCGGCACGCTGCTGTCTGGAGCGGCTTTGATGCGTACATCTGAAACCGCAACGTAGACGCGCTCGTGATCCGCCGCGGAGCCCCACATGATCCCGCCAAGCACTCCACCTTCCCCGAGGCGCTTGCTCCACAGCGGTTTTCCGCCCTCGTCCGGATCAAATGCATGGACCGACCCGGACTTCTGTCCGATTACCAGCGCTCGATGGCCGTTGGTGAACGACACGAGGACGGGAGGCTGTCCGAAATCGAAATCATGGCCTGTTGACGACGGACAATTTGTTTTGCGGGGCGTACCGCAGCCGTTGTTGAATATGTCACCTGGCGTGGCCTGCCGGGACCAGAGAAGCTTGCCTGTCTTGGCATCCAGCGCAAGAATCGCATCGCTGGTAGCGGTAGGCGGATCTGAATAGTTGTCGCCAGTCGCCACGTACAATCGGTCTCTTTCTTGGTCGAAGGTGGGCGTGGACCATACAGCGGCGCCGGACGGTCCTCGCAGCTTCGGTGCGGCTTGCTCCACCGCTGCCGCCTGAGGAAGGGAGGGAATGGTGTACGTCTTCCAGATTTGCGCGCCGGTTGCGGCGTTCAAAGCGACCACGCTACCGCGGAAGGTGCAGCATTCGTATTTGGGACTCGCCGCTATGGCTTCTTCAAAGGAAGAAATCGCCACGTACAACACACTGTTGTGCAGCGCCGGAGCTGCCGTAATCAAGGCTGCGAAATGGTCGCCGACGTACGCCTTCCAAAGGAGCCGTCCGGTATCGGCCGTAACGGCATACACGTTTGTTTTCTGATCTCCGAAAAACACGGCCGGGTCTTTTTTATCATTAACTGAGCCAAATACCAAACCGGAGCGCACTGCTGCGTCTGCTTTGAAAGCCCAGTAGGTGCAACCGGTGTGCGCATCGAGCGAATATACCGTCCCCGCGCTGGTACCAACAAATATGCGGCCCAAAGCAACCGCTGGCTGCGAATGCGGCGTACCCTCACCCAAACCGAATGCCCATTTGAGCTTGAGCCTCGGTAGCTGGGCTGGGGAGAGTCCGGCGGCTGCGGCATCTTGAAAACGCGAGTTGGCCGCATCTACGCCCCAACTACTCCAAACTGCGGTCGCACGGGATGGCAAAGAGCTCTGTTCGTTCGGGCCGCACGAACCTGCCGATGCCCTGGTTTGCACATCTGTAGGCTTCCCTAGATAATCGGCAACAGCTCTTCGCTCGAGTTCCGTCAGGTCCGCGGCCAGGGTTTTCATAACGCCGGTGTCGAGTGCATCTAAAATTTTGGTCGAATCCATTGCGCGCAAAGCAGCGGCGGGAGGAACACGTCCCACAGGCGCATCGTGGCAGGCGGCGCAATGCGTTTGATAGATCGTTCGACCTTCTTGTGCAAAAAGCACCACGGCGAAAATTCCGAGCAGAGACACACGTAGCATATGGGGTTCCTTTCCTTTTGTTGCACAATGGTTTCGGGAAGCGAAGCGGAGTTAAAGCTTGCAATCCGCAGGCGTGCTCTGTACTCCAGAGCGCGAGGCAGAGTTTCGGAATTCTTGAAGCAGTCCCAGGCGAACTGAAAGCCCGCAATCACTAAACCAACAACGAAGCAGTTAAAGAATACCTGGTTCACAATACTCAGCGCGGTGGTGTATCTGGCGGGATAGCGCACTCCGGCGGCGAGCACCACCGAGTTGCCCGCGCGAAGAATGAGGCACAGGATCACCAGCCCCGCTGCACGTACCGGCAACCGAACTCCCTCGCGCAAGTTTGTCGGGTGCGGGCGCGCCAAATCGACCCATGCCTGCACATCGCCGCTACCGTCAGCAAGAGGATGGGCCAATGCAGCGTATTCAAAATTGGGCTAAGCGCGACGAAGCTTGCCGCAGGGCCAAACCAGGTAAGGAGTTGCCGGTAGGGCCTGCCACTAGAGGACCGCCGCGGTCCCGAAAATAATCTGAGCCACTGAGTCCGTGCGCGGGACCACGCGCGCCGCTTTTCGCACAGGAGGCAGCGAGCGTGGGCTCCAGTCGGCTTTCCAACGCAGGTTCAGAAACGACGAACAGATCTCGAACGCGGCAAACGCGCCCGTTACCCAGCAGAACACCGGAACCAGTACAGAAGGAACGGTGAGCAGGGATGGGAGGATGGCGTGAGGCGGATCCGCACTGATGAGCGCCGTCACGATCGCAACGATCAATCGCATGAGCAAGGCTCCAGCAAGGCGATTTTCAAATTGTGGCTTTGACGCTGGCCCGTCAGCTATGCCCGAGAACCGTTCGCTTCGAGCGTGCTGGCTAAGGTCTTCTTATTCCAGCACTCGGACGAACTCGGCTATTACCCGGTACTTGTCTTCATCCATGTCGAGGTCCCAGGAGGGATAGGCACGATTCAGGCTTTCGAGGCGGATGCGCGTGTGCAGGAAACCTTCCTCGGTGGCTATCTTTTCGCTCTTATATCTCTTGACCGTATATTGGTCGTCGACAGACTCGCGGTTCTCTACCAGCACCCGCTTCTCGTTGCGCGAACCCGCCCCGAAGCGGCGGAAGATACACAGGCTGCCGTCGGGAATCGATGGTTCCATCGAATGCCCCTGAATGCGCGCGACGAACATGTCCTGGTCGAGCTTGACTCCGGGAGGAACCTCGATCCACTCTTCCGCCGTGACCTCGTCCCGAGTGCTCAAAAACAGGCCGGCGGCGACCGCCAGCGAGTAGCGGGGCAGGTGTGTAGCAAACTGCAGAACCTTGGCCGGAACGTGTTCCCGGTAAAGCTCTTCTAGAGTGCGTTCGAAATTGCGAACCGAGATGGCTTCCCGGTCGTTTACGCGCAGCGACTGCGAGGCCTCGTTTTCAAGGCGCGCCAGCACCGCCGCTCCGCCGTTTTGCCGGGCCAGCGACTCCAGGTCATCGGCCAGTTCCGCCAGAACCTCGATATCTTCCTCATCCGCAACGTAGTGCCAATCCCGCCGCAACCGGATGTGAAGAGTGTCGGTTGCCGGATCGAGCAGCAGGACGCCTATCGTCTGCTCACCGTGATTCGGCAAGTACGAGAAAAGGAGGGAATACTCTCCCGGCTTCGGAGCGTAATCGCTGAACCGGACGACGCGCGCTGACATCAGTGGCCAAACTCTACGAGCGCGGCAGGGATGGGCCGCGCTCATTCTCAATTATGCTAGCGCTTCCGGGCAAGCTTTCCTATACCTACCCGCCCGATCAAGGGGTAGCAGTACTGGCGTAATAGCCTTTCCTCGCCCGCACCCGCACATTCCCCAAATCGACGACCACCTTCAGGTTGCGGTATGACTTCTCCGAGGGATTATCCGATACATAGCGAATGATATATTGCATGGTCACTTCGCCCGATAGATCGGCCACCGCGTGATACATTTTGTTGTCCACCGCCGAACGGTAGGCGCCAGTCCCCACCGTCAGGGCGTAATTGCCGTCGTCGGAAGGATGTGAGAGATAGCCGTCGGTGTCTTTGTAAACGTCACCCAACGGATACACCACGCGCCCTCCGGTGTCGGCTGCCAGCCTGACCAGGTTGTCGGTGCTCTGGTTGGTGAACCCGAACGCCTCGGTGCTAATGGAGTAGACGGTGACCAGATTGCGCTGCGCCAGCTCGATCACCTCATTCAGCGAATGTTTGCTCGCGTTGTCATGCCCGTCGCCGATGATGATGATAATGCGCCGCGGCTCAATCGGCTCGCCTTTGATCAGCTTGCGGCTGGTACAAGCCAGATAAATCGCATCGTACAAAGCCGACCCGCCGCCAGGCTTCAGTTTCCGGATCTTGTCCACCATCGGCTCAGGATCGTCCGTCGTATTGACGGCTACTTCCGCGTCTTGCGCATAATCGATCAGATAGCCAGAGTACTTCGGGTCGCCAGTGAGCAGAGTTTGGATCAGCTCGATCGTCGCGTCCTGAAAATTCTTCCAATGAATACGGCTGGCGCTGCTCATATCGAGCAGAAACCCGATCACTACTGGTTGGCTCCGCTCGCGGGTAAAGTAGCGAATGCTCTGCGCTTTGTTGTCTTCGAAGATCGAAAAATCTTTCTTGTCGAGATCCGAGACAAAGCGCCCTTTTTCATCCGTCACCGTTACGGGCACGATCACCTCGTTCACCGAAACACGAATGGACGAATGGCTGTTTGGCGCATCTTCGGCGCCCTTGTTCTCGGTGACCGGCGGTGCGACGCCGGTCTCGCCCGAGGAACTGTTCTTCGAGACGGGTGGCTGTAGAGGCGTCTGGGTCGCAGGCGGCTGGGCGGTCCCGGCGGGCGGCTGCGCGCCTGGAGAAGGAGAACTCTGCTGGGCGAAGCCGGCTGGTAGCAGGCATAGCGCTACAGCAAATCCGGCCGCGATAATGCTCGGCTTACAGAACTGCATGAAAAGGGTAGCCTACCGCAGATTATACCGACAATCACTTCCCGCGATCTTTTCGGCGAAATCTGTTGCTTCCAAGCGCGAAGCGGCTAGCGCATAGCGGCGTTCTGGATATTGGGAGCCATCACCGCTTCAATGCCGGCTGTCGCGTCGACCGAGGGCAGTCCCTCGATGGTCTGAACCGTAAAGGTGCTCGGAGGCACGGAGGTTGTTTTGCGCAGGGCCGAGCCGCCGGAAGGGTCGAGAGAGAAGACGTTTACCTCGACCGGCACTTCGACCGGATCCAGCGCCGTGGCGGCCCTTTGCAGCCGCACAAAAGCTTCATGCGCGTCATCGAGAAAGCTGCCGAACGAGAGCTGAAGCCCCGTGAACACGAGCTGTTTGGCGCTCACGAGCGCAATCCGGCGTTCCTTCAGCAGAACCAACGGGCCTTCCGCAGGCGCCTGCGACAGCTGACCGACCGCCTGGCAAATGCTGTTGTCGTTCGCCGGGTCCCGCACCGCTTGCACCAGATTTACATTGGCATGGGGAAATGCAGCCTGAATGCCGGCGCGAACGCTCTGGAAATTTTCCAGGCGCGAAGTGAGGCAGGTAGCCGTCAGCATGCGGTCCGGGGTTACAGAAGCCGCCCGTGCGCTCTCTTGAAGCTGCTTCAACGCCCTGTCAAGAGAGCTGCTGTACTCACCCGCAAAAAACGCCAGTCCGTTCGGATTGGCTACGCGGCGCGTGGAAACTACCGCTTCTATCACCACCTTGGCCGCTTCTTCACCCAATGCGCCAACCTGGACGACGGTGAGCACGGGCAGCGGCAGCTTGCGCTCGGTGAAGAGCTGGGAGACGTCCGCCTGCACTCGTCGCGCGTCGCCCGCGCCCGCTACAAACGCTCTCAACTTCAGAATCGTCTCGCCATGCGTGTCACGAATCAAATCGTTCAGGCTGCTCCGAATCTGCGCCGCCAAGCCCCCTGCGTGCAGCAGCGGAGAAAGGTGAAAATCGAGCATCTCCGTCTCGGCTCTTAATGCCATTGGCGGCTGCGGAGGCAGCGGCATGACCTGCGATTTCGGTTCTTCGTTCTTCCGCTTCTGGCCCCCAAATCCTGCATGTAAAGACTCCGCTGGCGACGCGCCAAATAAAATCGCAATAGCGAGCGTAGCTAGCGCCCACTTGCGGAACGCCAGCGAAATCCTTGTCCCTGCGCAGCTCACAACCCTAGCCTAGCGTGTGAGATCTCCCATTCAGTCAGAGGCACTCAAGCCGATTCCAGAATCACATTTGCATAGGGAATCGTATCGGCTGTCCGGATCAGGCCGATCGCTTTTGGCACGCGCTGCTTAAATTCGGCATGCGGCTCGAACACAAGCGAAACGTTCTTGAGAGCGGTTTCGAAATGCCGCTGAGTCTCCGCCGCGTTCATTTGCCGGAACTCCTCAGCCATGAAGACCTTGCCGATCGTGAAATTCGCGCGAATCGCTTGCAACACGTCAAGCACGCGAGGAATGTTATCGACCAGGGAGATATCTATAATCTCGATCCCCTGCCAAAAGGGGAAGCCACGATCGGCGATCACCAGCGCGTTGGTGTGACGCACGCGGCTGAGCAGCGAGTTAATGGAAGGGTTCAAAATGCCGGTGGCTAACATGCCAATGATTCATGCTGCCGGCTAATCGTCCAGCCGTATAAGAATTTTGCTGAAGCTGGTCGGGTTGGCGCTCCATTCGGCGAGAGTTGCGCCAGCCTCAGAGAGCGGCACTACTTTACTGACCGCCTGCTTCACGGGAAAGGCGCCCTGCTGCAGCATCTCGATCGCAGCGCGAAAATCCTCCGGTGCGGCGTTCCGCGAACCTAGAATGTCCAGCTCTTTCTGCACGAACAGTCGCGTCTCGTAGCTCACCGGTTCCTTGGCGTAACCGATATAAACCACCCTGCCCGTGAAAGCGACTTCCTCCACTGCGGCTCGAAACGTAGCCGGCAGCCCGATGGCCTCGACTACGACGTCGGGCCCGTCATCGTTCGTCAATTCCTGGAGCCGCTCGTGCAGAGATTCTCGTTGCGAGTGGATCACAAATTTCGCGCCGGCGGCTTTGGCAACTGCGAGCTTGGCGTCATCCACATCCACTCCGATCACGGTTGCGCCGCGCCGGGCCGCGCCCGCAATCGCGCCCAGTCCCACGCCTCCGCAACCGAAAACAGCCACTCTGTCAGTCTCCGACACGCGTCCGCGCGCCGCTGCATGGAAGCCAATCGTGAGGGGCTCCACCAACGCCAGTTCGTTCAGCGCCAAGCCGTCTGCCCGGTAGAGCTTTTCGGACTTGACCGCGATAAACTCGGCCAGCGCGCCATCACGCTGAACCCCGAACGTCTCGTTGAACTGGCACGCATTCGGCCTGTTCCGGCGGCAAGCGGGACATCTGCCGCAATTGTTGTAAGGTGAAACCGTCACGTTGCTACCCGCGGTGACGCCGTTCGGGATCTTCGAAACCTCTTCCACCGTGGCGGCGATTTCGTGGCCAGGAATGCGCGGATACGAGGCCAGCGGATTTTTTCCCCGGAACGTGCTGAGATCGGTGCCGCATAGCCCGATCCTGCGAACTCTCAGCAAAACCTCGTCCTCTTTCGGCCTGGGAGTGGGCACGTCCACCAACTCCACTTCGCCTGGCCCTCGAACCTGAAGTGCTTTCATAAATTCAAAGCTGAGTTACTTCCTCGATTGCAAAATCGGCATTTTCCGGCCGCCCCGACGCCCATACCGCGTCCTTTACCGGCCTTACGATCTGCTGGATTCGTTCGAGCAATGCCGGATCGAGTTCGGTCTCGAGCGCCCGCAAATTGTCCTTAACGTGCTTGACGGTTGCTATTCCTGCTAGCGTTGACCCCGCAGACGGGTGATCCAAACAGAAACGCAGCGCAACCACTGCGGGATCGGCGCCATGCTGCCTGCACAATTCCACTACCCGCCGGCCGGCATCCTTGACCTCGCGCGGCGCCGGATGCCACTCGGGCGCGCCCTTCTCAGTCAGAATGCCCATGTGAAGCGGCGAAGCATTGATCAAACCGATTTCCCGCTCGCGCGTCAAGGGCGTTAGAAAGGTATCCATATCGTCAATCATCAAGTTGTACCGGCAATAAGAGAGGATCGTATCAACTTCCGTTTCCTGGGCAATAGCCGCCAGCATTCGCAAAGGATAACCGGTGATCCCGATGAATCGCGCTTTGCCCGCCTGCTGAATCCTTCGCAGCGCCGGGATGGTCTCTTCCACGATCTGCCGAATGTCGCCAAACTCCACGTCGTGCGCTTGCATAAGATCTACGTAATCCGTGCGCAGCCTCTTCAGGGATTCATCGATGCTTTCTTCGATGCGGCGCGCCCCAAAATCAAAGGAAGCGGAATCATAGCGGCCGCACTTCGTGGCGAGGAAAACCTGATCGCGCTTACCCGCCAGCGCTCTGCCTAAACGCCGCTCGGCGAGCGTCCGTCCATAGTAAGGCGAAACGTCGAAAAAATTGATTCCCTGCTCGATGGCCTCTCGTACGGCGGCTTCTGCTTCGAGCGGGTCAGCCGGACCGAATACGTCACCCAGAGGTGAGGCGCCAAATCCGAGAATTGACACCGCGGCACCCGTCTTCCCCAGCTGTTTATAACGCACCCTGCTCCCTCTTCATCCGGCAAGTAAACGTTATAGCTTAGCATTTTTGCCGCGATTTGCGCTCCCCCTGTGTCGTTGCGGAGCCGGTCTTGAGCCGCATGCTCGATTCTCTGATGACCAACTTCGGCTCCATCAGGATCTGCTTGAGCTTCTCAACGGTCTTGCCCTGAATAAGCGTGAGCGCAAGTTTCGCGGCCCGCTCTCCCAACGACTCGCTTCCTTGATCCACGCTGGTCAGGGCGACGCGCAGAGCAGCGCCATAGCGAACATTGCCGCAGCCAACGATGGCCACGTCCTGAGGAATCCGCACTCCTGCCTCCGCGGCGGCGTTCATGGCTCCCATGGCGATAGGGTCGTTGAAGCAAAATACGGCGTCCGGAGGCGTACTGAGCCGCAGCAAATCCCGCATTGCCTGGTAACCGGTTAGATCGGCGGAATCATCCACATGCTGACGGCAGACGACGTACTCTTCCCGCAACTGGAGACCGCCCGCCGCAAGCGCGCGCCGATACCCTTCCAGGCGGTCGACTGCCGTGCTTACGTGCTGGCCGCCAATGTATGCAATGCGCCGGCAGCCATTCTCGATCAGGTGTTCGGTGGCCATCCTGCCCACCGCGATGTCGTCCGTGCCCACAAAGTGAGCAGCCAGCCCAGCGAATTTCCGGTCGATCAAAACGTATGGTTTGCGGTGCTCTTCAATCCAGCGAAAGCTGTCGATATTTGATTGCGTTGAAGCGATGATCAGAACATCCAGCCGCCGCGCCAGCATTTGTTGGATCTCTTGTTTCTCGAGATCGGCGTCTTCCTCCGAGGATGCAATCACCAGGCCGTATCCCTTGTCGCGGAGCGCTCTCGAGACGCCCTTGGCTACCTGCGCAAAGAAGGGATGCACCAGATCCGGCACCACCAAGCCCATGAGATGGCTTCGCCCGGTTACCAGTGCCCTGGCCGCAAGATTGGGCTGATAGTTCAGCTCCTTCATGCGCTTGAGAACACGCTCGCGGGTCTCCGCGCCGATATCGCCGTGGTTCCGCAGTACCTTGGAAATGGTGACTATGGAAAGCCCAAGGTCCTGGGCAATGTCTTTCAAGCGAGCAGCCACAAGGAAAATTATCCCAGCAGATGCCCTTCCGGACAGCTCAGAGGTGATTCCGTGAACGAATCGATTGCGCTTGCGAAATATTCCATTGGGGTTGGCGACAGGTTCGCGCGTCAAGCCAAAGCGCAGCTCCAAGCGTGCGTAAAAGCGGCAGAAGACGGGGTCGAGGTGATTCCAGTCTGGAACAAATCGAACCGGGAGCATTCGATCGTTGGTTCGAGCCCGCAGCAGACAAGAAGCGCGGGCGATGCAGCGGTAAAGGCGCTCGGCTGGGAGAAGCCCTATCATCTCGACGCCGACCATATTAGCTTGAAAACAGTCGACCGGTATCTCGATCCTTGCGACTTCTTCACCATCGATGTCGCGGATTTTATCGGCCAGCCAGCTTCTGAAGAAAGCCTCCACGTCTTTGCAAAACGGCATCCGGAACTCGCTGGAGAAGTTCAGATCGAGGGGATCGATGCTCCACTCGAGATCGAGCGCGGGCAGGCTGCGGAGATCGCGAAGAAATATCTCGGCGCAGTTCAGGAAGCGGGCCGGATTTACCGCCACATCGAGCAGCAAAAAGGAAAAGGGCGTTTCATCCCTGAGGTCTCGATGGACGAGACCGATGCCCCGCAAACGCCGGTTGAACTGCTCATCATTCTTGCCGCTATCGCGGATGAGGGCGTTCCCATTCAAACCATCGCGCCGAAATTTACCGGGCGCTTCAACAAGGGAGTCGATTATATCGGCAATCTCGATAAATTCGCGCAGGAGTTTTCGGATGACGTCGCGGTGCTCGCGTTTGCAACCCGCCAATATGGCCTCCCTCGTAACCTGAAGTTGAGCGTGCACTCCGGCAGTGACAAATTTTCGATATATCCACCAATGCGCGGCGCCTTGCAGAAGTTCGATGCGGGCGTGCATCTCAAGACTGCCGGCACCACTTGGCTGGAAGAATTAATTGGCCTGGCGGAGGCCGGCGGGGCAGGGTTGGATCTGGCGAAAGAGATCTATGCGGAGGCATACGCCCATCGCGAAGAGCTGTGCATCCCCTATGCAAAGGTAATCGATATCGATCCCGCCAAACTTCCCGGACCGGAAGAAGTCAACACGTGGTCATCGGAGCAGTTTGTATTAGCGCTGCGCCACGATTCAAGCTCGCCTGCGTACAACGCGAGTATGCGCCAGCTGCTGCACGTCGGCTTCAAGATCGCCGCCCAAATGGGCGTCCGGTATCTCGACCTGCTGTCGGCCAACGAAGCGATAGTTGCTAAGAACGTAACCGGCAATCTCTACTTGCGTCACATCAGGCCGTTGTTTCTTGGCTGCTAAACAGAATCGTTCGCATGTCAGCCCATCGGCATTCTTCCGTCGAGTGGATCGACTCTCACCAACATTTTTGGATCTACACTGCGGGGGAATACGCTTGGATCGACGATTCGATGACTGCCATTCGGCGCGATTTTCTTCCGGCTCACCTGGAAGCCGAGATCCGCGGTCCCGGCATCGAGGGCGTCGTCTCGGTGCAGGCCCGGCAAACGCTTCAGGAGACCGAATGGCTGCTGGGCGTCGCTGCGGAACATGATTTTATTCGAGGCGTGGTGGGATGGGCTCCGCTGATCGACCCCGCAATCAATGAGTTTTTGGGATCTCTAACCGAGCACGACCAACTAAAAGCCGTGCGCCACGTCCTGCAAGGGGAACCGGACGACCGGTACATGCTTCGCGACGACTTCAACCGGGGCATCGATGCTCTCGAGCAGTTCGGCCTTGTTTACGACATTCTCATCTTCGAACGCCACTTGCCGGCTGCTATCGAGTTCGTCGATCGCCACCCCCGCCAGATTTTTGTCCTCGATCATATTGCGAAGCCTCGCATTCGCGAGCAGTTCATCTCGCCCTGGCGAGAGAATTTGCGAATACTGGCCGAGCGTGAAAACGTTTGTTGCAAGTTGTCCGGGATGGTGACCGAGGCAGATTACAAAAGCTGGACGAAGGAAGACCTTGCCCCGTACTTCGATACCGTGCTCGAAGCCTTTGGCCCCAGCCGCCTGATGTTTGGCTCCGATTGGCCCGTCTGCCTCGCCGCCACGACTTATAGCGGCTGGTTCGACTCGGTTTTCCAGGAAATCTACTTGCTAAGCGAAGACGAGCAAAACTCTATTCTGGGCGCAACTGCTACTCGCGTGTACGGTTTGGATCGGGCAGCAAAACGCGGCTGAAACTATATTCTAGCCCCGGCGATGACGATTATCACCGCTCAGCATCGCTCCTTCTGCAGCAGCTTTATCGCATCGCCGGCCGTGGCCGTTTCGCCCAACCGGGGAAAATCTTCTCAACCTTATGACGGTGCGCCTCGGCATCCCGGTCCGTCATCGCGTCCACGATAAGCACAACGTTATAGCCGTAATCGTAGGCGCTGCGCGCCGTCGATTCCACGCCAAGGCTCGTCGCAACGCCCGCCAAAAAGATTTGGGTTACACCCCGCTCGCGTAGGTACTCGTCCAATGAGGTGCCGATGAACGCTCCCGGTCGTTGCTTAGTAAGGCTGTAGTCGCCGGGTTGCTGCTCTATTTCAGGGACAAGCTCGGCCCAATCTGCCGGACGCGGAAAATTGGGACGCCCGGGGTCGGCACGGCCCGGAGCTCCACCCGTCACATTGACTAGAACGACCGGCAGGCCTCGCTCGCGGAAAACGCGCGCCAGCTGGGCTGTACGATCAACGATCGCGCCGATAGGGTGCGCGGCCGGCATACTGAAAACGAATTTTTGAAGGTCAATTGCGACCAGAGCAGCGCTTGTATCGAGTTGAGTGAGAGGCATGTTTCCCTTTTCGGCTAGGGTGCGGAACGCCGCACGCATTTTCGCTCAGGCACTACCTCGTAACTGTGCTTCGTGATCCAGACCAAGCGATACTTGATATCGCGACCGTCTGTAAGGGCCGATGACCTCGCGAGTCTTCAAGCGTCAATTCATGATTGCAACACTCATTGGCAGCACAGGTCTTACGGGTTCATCTCTGGTTCGGCAGCTCTTAGCGGATTCGGCGATAACGAAAGTGATCTCCATTTCGCGAAAGCCATTGAACCTTTTGAATGCAAAGCTGACAGAGGTGCTGGTCTCCGACCTGGCGGAGTTGCCGTCAATGGAATCGAGGATTCGCGGCGACCTTTACTTCTGTTGTCTCGGCACGACGATCAAGACAGCCGGCAGTAAAGAGAATTTTGAAAAAGTCGATCACGCCGGGGTTGTCGCCTTCGCGAAAATCGCGAAGGCACATAATGCAAAATCATTCACGCTCGTTTCCGCTATGGGCGCGAACGCGAGCTCTATGTTCTTTTACAATCAAGTCAAGGGCCGAACCGAAAACGATGTAAAAGCTCTTGGTCTTCGTTCGCTGATCATCTTCAAACCCGCGCTCTTGGTTGGTCCGCGCCATGAATTCCGTTTGGCGGAAAGGATCGCAACCAAGACACTGGTTCCGCTCTCGCGCCTCCTCCCGGCCCGAACTCAGAAGAGCCTCATTACGAGAGCAGAAACTATAGCGGCGCGCATGTTGGCCGAGGGAAAAGCGGCTCCTGAGGGACTGCATGCCGTACCGGCGAGAGACATCTGACTAGTGCGCTCGCAAGAGCATTTAGCTGGTTTCGAGCTTGTCAGAGACCAGGTCCATGTCGCGCATGGGCAACAACCCCATCTGCTGGTAGATCGGCCGCATGAAAACTCTAATTTTTGGTATTTCAAACGTGAACCAGAGTGCGGCGGGCAGCCGTCCCCTGCCCCCGCCTCAGCACGCAGAAACCCCAGAGCGCGAACAGCGCTTTGGCTTTGAAATGTAAAGTTGTGTAGATAACTTCCGGACGCCCAACCGTTCGGGCGCAATGCCGATCCGATGCTTCCCAGATGCCCGTTTCGGCACCGCTGACCCGGATTGCTGGTGATACGGGTTCGTCAACACTGGCTGGGGGGTATCGCGGGAAGCTCCCGGCCTGGCTTCAGAGATCAGGGAACAGAAATCAGGAATCGAAAATTCACACTTGACATTGACAGATAATCCACTACCATATGGTTGTGGATCAACTGGGAACAACATTTGCGGCTTTGTCTGATCCAAACCGGCGGGCGATGATCGAACGACTCTCACATGGGCCTGCCTCTGTGCATGGATTGACGGAACCGTTTGCACTCTCGCAGCAGATGATTTCAAAACATATTGCCTACCTGGTGCGGGCGCGGATTGTCATCAAGACGAAGCGTGGACGAGAGAGTGTGTGCACGCTTAGGCCAGAGGCGATAAAAACAATCAGCGACTGGGCGGCTTATTATCGCCGATTCTGGGAAGAGAGTTTCGACAAGCTGGATGTGGTTGTGAATCAAATGAAAAAAACGGAGGTCAGGGATGACAAAAAACACGGTTAACGAGACAGAGCGGATGGTTGTCACAAGAGTTTTTGATGCCCCACGCGAATTGGTTTGGAAGGCGTGGACAGACCCGAAATATGTGATGCAGTGGTGGGGGCCGAAGGGTTTTACTGCGCCTTTTTGCGAAATGGATTTTCGCGTGGGAGGAAAATTTCTGTGCTGCATGAGAGCGCAGGATGGGCAGGAGTTCTGGAATGGTGGTGAATACCACGAGATTGTTCTGCACGAGAAGATCGTTTCCTCCATGTACTTTTCCGACCCGGAGGGAAACAAAGTTGACCCTGCGCAATATGGAATAGAACATGAGGCCATAGACGGTGTGCACGATGTGATTACATTTGAGGATTTTGGAAACGGCCAAACGAAACTGACCTTCATTGGAAATGAAACCATGGAGAAGGCAAAAAATAGCGGTCAAGTAGAGGGCTGGAACCAGTCACTCGATAAATTTGCTGCAGTTGTTGCGGGGCTAGCGCAGGCGAAATAAGGAGTTGAAGTTTTGATGACCGTCATGCGCGGCAAAACCGGCGCAGCCACAATTCCCCTCATCGATCCGCCCGTTGACACCGAAATTGCCAAGACGGCGAAGGTGGCTTTACCGGCCCCAACCTGACCCCGGCAGAAACCTGGGCGGGCGGCGTCCGCACACCTACGGCCTGGCGTTTTCACCCGCTGGCGGATTATGGGAAGTGGAGCATGGCCCGCGCGCCGGCAAACGAACTGAACTTGATCGAGAAGGGCAAGAATTATGGCTGGCCGCTGGTCGGGGAAGGGCCGAACTATAACGGCGTACCCATTCCCAATTACCACACGCGGCCCGACTTGGCGGCGCCCGTGCTCTTTTGGGCGCCGGTGATCGCGCCGGGCAATCTGATGTTCTATCCCGGCACTCAAACCTTCGCACAGTGGCACGGCGGCGGCCTGGTCAGCGGGTTGGCGACCATGACGCTGAACCGCCATCTTCTTTGACGGCCATGGCGGCGCAATCCGCCGAGCGCTGGAGTGTGGGGAAGAGAATCCGCGATGTGCATGGCCATTTCCTGATACGTCGGGTTCAGATCGGGATCGTAACGGCAGGCTTTCGTCACGCCGGTCTTGGTGTTGTCGGGCACCACCAGTTTCGGAACACCTTGAAAGAACTCGAAAGCACGCACATGTGCGCCGATCCAGTTCGCCAACTGTTCGTCGCCGGTGGCCTCGGCATAAAACTTCAATCGAAGAACTTCTTTGATCTTGCGCACGGACAATCTCCTGGCTGGCAAGCAATCCTCCCTTTCTGAGGGACGCTACCCACCACTGTGTTGTCCAGCGCCGCTGGCTTTGGAAATCCGGGCTCAAGCCGAAGGCGGTTCCGGGATCAGCCTGAAACTGTTCGGCTTCAGCGCGGAATCGGTGTTCACCTTTATCCCGGAATCGCGTTCACGTTCGTCCCGATTCCCCCGCACGGCGGTGCCTTTCGCGCTCAGCTGGATATTCACCTGGCCGTCGCTCGGGTGCGGCTTGCGCTCGACCATGCCCATTTCCTCGAGCGCCGCGACCCTGGTTCCCATCCACTGCGGTTTCATGCTTTCCGCGCGCGCCAGGTCGGCGGTTGTTGCAGGCCCGTCGTTCGCCAGGCGCTTCAGGACGGCAGCTTCAATCAAGCAAAGCTCATGAGAGGCGGCCGCCGCGCGCACGCTGCGCACCAGGAGCTCAATGGCTTGGGTAAAGTCGCTTACGACAGCTTCAAGAGTCTTGCGCGGCATCGCAATTCCGTAACACACGGAAGAGAGCTAAACTGGCAAGACTAGCTTCGCAGATAACTTGAGCTATCAGCCGGTATGCGGATTTTGGAGGCGGGTGAGTTGCATTTCCTCTCGAATCGACCTAGCGGCGTCCTAACGCGGAAATGGTGTCAGGCTTGACGGAAGAATCAACCAGCACCTGAAGCCATCTATCGTGCAAAGCGCAGAATTTTCGGTAATAACGCAATCAGCATTGTGCTGTGCGCAGGCAGCTCAACAATCTCAGTTAAGTTCTTCAATAAGTTTGTAAGCTGCGACATGTCTACTGCTCCTGTGAACTCTTCTTCGCAACACAAAGCCAAGCCCGATCAGACCAGAACCCAGTAAGAGAGCGGCGTTCGGTTCGGGCACCGACGATGGACTTCGCGCTGTGACACTGGCTACGTTCAGAAAGTCGACGGCCCAGTTTCCATTCCGGCATCGCCCGGCTGTGCTGGAGATGTCGCGAAACAGGTCTCCCGGGCAGGGGGCGCCCGTAGTGAACGTAGGATCAGCAGTAAAGTGGGGATGACCTGCTTCGACAAAGCCAGTTGCCAGATCGCCGGCAGCGAAATTGTCGAATTGAGTGAGCGCAACAATGTAGCTTCCGGGCGTCAAATTCGTTGTGATTCGCGCGTCGAATGCTTCTCCAGTGGTCGGATCGGTTGCTATACCAGCGCCTTCATCATTGTCGGCGAGGAACATTCCACCGGAATTGAACAGCGTCAACACGGGATCAAATCCTCCGCCTGCGATCACTCTCCCGGTTGAAGTTAAGCCACCGGCGTAGCTGTAGGTGCGAATATCGGCCGGGCCGGCTGTACTGACAACCACGTCAAAGAGCTGTGCGTCGTCGTCCAGCGCGAACACACCTTCTAGGGTGATGTTGCTCGCCTGCATCATGCCAGCCGTCAACGCCAGCGAGGCCATTGTTAGAAAAGACAGTGAAAAGCACTTTCCGAAATCAATTCTCACGACGTTTTCCTCCAGGTCCGTAAGGACGTAATTATCTGACGAACAACAGCTCGGCGATTTCTCTAGGCCGCCTTAAAATAACCAGGGATTCAGCGCTTGTTCGGCGTAAAAATGCCGCAATCAACAATTACCGAAGGCGAGCGGCGCAAAATTTCGTTCTGCGCGTCTTTATTGACGACGATGAATAAGTCGTGCGCCCCGCAGGTGTTTGCGTGATAAGGCGCCTTCACCTGATACGTATCGTTCTCCGCGATATAGGGCGACCGTTCCAGCCCAAATGGCTTGCCACCGGCGTGCGGGTCACCGTCGTAAAAGATTGCAGTCACGCCAGAGGCACTGTTCTTCGCAGCGGATAAGTCAGCCGACACATCTAGGGTTTGACCAACTGCAACGCGCCGGGCAGCAAGCTGGATTTTCCCGATATCGATAACGGCGGGCTCGCTGTTTGCCGGAGATTCGTCGAGAAGAGACGCTTTTGGAAAAACGTAGAACTCAGCATTGTAAAAGCCGACATTATTGCTGTAATCCTCAATTTGGACGTCGGCGGGCGATTTAAGCGTGCCGGGGATGCTCTTCAGGCCGTGGCTCCCAATCTCCGGCACCAGTTTCCCGCTGCTGTCCTCGATCCACACCACCACCCAGAAGACCAGGTACGTATTCTCATAGGGAGTCGTATCAAAGGTGGTGCCGGCTAGTACCCAGTTCAGCGGCGCCCCGTTATCGTCGCTGAAGGGCGGGATCGGCGAGAGCACAACGTCTTCGTCGTTAACGAGCTCGCCGTCGCCTATGAAGGTGTGCTTGTCCTTGTCCAAGCGCTGCGCATAGAAGCGGACATGCACGCGGCTATCGAGAGGCATGGGCGCGAAACTATAGTTGTAAACGCGAGCCTGCAGCGTGAGCCTATCGCCCGCCGTTGCCGTTGTGAGCTGCGGTCCTTTTCCGGGATTGAGCGCGCTGGAGATAAAAAATCCACGCATTACGTGAAAGTTGCTATCCCACAAATCATTTGGAAGAGGAGCGGAGAGATATACGCAATCCATATTGGTTCCGCCGAATCCCACATTCAGGCAGTTGGGCGGGAGCGGATTTTCCACAGCTACTTCTCTCCAGGACCAGCGTGACGGATGATTCACAGCAACATCGGGCCCGCTCCTGTAGGCCTGCTTCCACCAGCTGCCCGCGTCATTACGTGCAGGGTTAGCAACGAATGCTGAACGTAAGAGGCCAAAAGTCTGTACATCCGAGTCGAGCGGAACTTCATCGACAACGCTAGCCGGTTTTTTTTGTCCAAAGATATACGGCGTAAATGCGTAACTGTAATTTGAAGGAGTGAGGAAAGTCCCAGGTTTTTCCACTCCAATGCCGGCTGACTTGCCCAGCGTGGTAGCCGACTTACTCAAATCGCTAAACCCGAAGCTTCCGCTGAGGTTCAAGGTTGCTCCGCCCGTTACGGAGCCGAAAGCTCCCGAGACAGACAATTCCTGTTCGAAAGAGTAGTTCTGGTCGAAACTCGTCGAGGCGCCTTCAGTTGTCTCCTTGATCCACGTCGCCCTTTCGGTTGCGGTGCTGGTATCGGTACGCGAGGTCTGCGCCTTGGATAGTTGGTCGAGATTAGGGGCGATCGCTTGCAGTTGCTCGAACGTCGCGGGATATGAGAACACGTTGCCCGGCTCCCAAGGCGGCTGATACCACGGTATGAGATTGCCATCCGTTTTGTTGTACTCGATTTTGTCTGGCGCAGAAAACTGAATAGTTAGCGGAACCTTTTCGCTCTCAACGCATTTAGGTTTAGCTGCCGGACAGACCTTCTGCCCGATAACGGGGTAAACATAGATGTTGAAGCGGGAAGCGGTGTACCAAATCTGGTCCGCCAAGCCTGTTTTCACAAACGCATTAAAATCTGCCTTGCTATACGTGCCGTGTTCGTTTTCCGCGACTCCCTTAAGATCCTGAGCCGCTCGGGTAGTGCTCGCAAATTTCACGCCCAACCCAGCTTCGACGTCCCCAATCTCGTACGCAGCTTCGAGAGTCTGCCTGGCGCCAAAAGACCAGCTTGTTGCGTTCGTGGTAGATGACTGGTTCGTTTCTGTTTGATTCGTCTCATAGACTGTGCGGAAGCCATCCGGAATTGTGCTCAGGTTCAGCAAGATGGAATCTTTGCTGCCCACCGGAGGGACGAAATCCACATGCATCGGAGGCATAGCGGCAATTACCGATGGTTGATCCGTATCTTGGATCACTACCTTCGTCGGCTCGCCGACGACGAAGGAGCGCCCCTGTATATCGGTCGCGACGATGGGAAGACCGTAGAACTTGGTCCTGTTCGGATCAGTCGTGTGATTGCCGAACGCCTGATTCGGATCGATTACGAAATCGCCACCGGGAATTTTAGGCAAATCGACGTTGTAGATGTTCACGCCCAGGCTGCCGCTGCAGTTCGAGGAGCTGATTGCCAATTGCAGCTTGAAACTGAGCTGGGTTTTGGAAGGATCTTGTGGCTCCGGCTCGGTCCGTGCAAAGTTGCCTGTCGCCAGGCCCGAGCTGCAGGCTATGCCGGGCAATACGATGAATTTTGGGTAATGGATCTTCAAATTGTTATCGAAGGTTAGAACGCCAAGCTGTACATTGTCGCGACCCTGGTTCCATTTCATGGCAACTTGGTCGTAGGGAGAGTTGAAGTTGAAATGGCCTTTTTGGAGAATCAATTCCACTCCATTCTTCAGGCCGGTATTCAAAGAATCTTTCAGGATGGGCGTCAGAGAGCTATCGAAGTCGAAAGACTTGATCTGCACGTCCTGAGGGTCCGGAGCGTTGAACGCAGAGATCCGATAGCCGAGGATCAACTGATCGTGCAACGTCGTCCCAAATCGTCCCGCTGCCAACTTCGCAGAAAACGTGTCTATGGGTCGAAGCTCTGGCGTGAGAAGCTCGGAGTGTTGCAATTCAAGTGCGAGCGTTCTTGGATCAACCTTGTAAACCTTTAGGCGCCCCTGCGCATTATTAAGGGCATCGTAGGCCACAGCTATTTCGAGGCGCCCATCTCCGTTGAAGTCGCCTACCGCGACAGCAGCCTTGTAACTTCCGTCTGCATCGACGGCGGAAAACGGCCCGGACGTTATTCCCTTTGCGAAGTCGTTCGGGTCTATCGCGCTTACTATTCGTATCCCGTACGAGGAAGCGAGAACGATCTCCTGAAGGCCATCGCCCCTGAAATCACCGGCCCCTACACCCGCGAGGCTAAACTCGTCTCCTTTCAAGGTCAGAGATGTTGTCTTTTTTGAGATGGGGTCTATCGCAGAGATAATATTCGCATGCGCGTACACCAGCGTGTCATATGTGGAATTGAACATGCGAGCCGGGATTTCTGGGTATGCCTTATGTATCTTAAAGTCGGGAAGGCTGTAGATATTTTTGTCTTCGATTTTGGTGCCGTCAGATGTCTTGAGCACTAAGCCGCCGACAGTCAGATCATCTACCGCTACAAGAGTTCGGCGGCCGTCTAGAATGTCCTTCACGTTGCTGTAATCGGGCTGCTCTGATAGTTCTGCTGTTTGGGCGTAAGCACTGAATGCCGCGCTCAGAAGTATCAAGAGCAAAGCGCCCGCCTCAACACGCCGCGCGATCGCTAAGCAAATTACTCGAATCATTTGATCAGATTTCTGCGACACTGATCAGATTTCTGCGACACACGAAACTCCTCTCAATGGCTGGCGAGCAGGCGACAAATGTTTGCGCGATGGCCGTCTTCTGTAGAGCACAACACCCGTTCGCATCCAATCCATCCGGAACCCGCCAGCGGCAGTAGAGTACCAAATATATGGGCGGAATCTATTATATGCGGACGCAGCAGTACTCGTGGTTCTAAAAATCCGCTGTTCAGCTGACACGCAGTTTACACGGCGCTGGACGGTTAACACGGGTCGAAATCAATTCTCAGAATCCGAATAACCTGCGGCTTCCGCTCTTGCCCGGGGATCACATCACGTGGAACTAACTAGCTCTTCAAAAGCGCGACTCCTCAACAGTTTCGCAGCACCTCCCAGCGCGCCCGCATCTTGACCAGATCGATATCGCGGCTCAATAGTTTGCGAAACGCTTGCGCGTACTCGTCGGCAACAGTGAACCAACGCCGCGGCTCTTTGCCGGGGGTCGCCGATTCCATTTCCAAGAGCTTTGCTACCGTCGAATGCAAGCCTTTCATCGAGCTGATCCGGTGAAGGTTAGAATCGCCGAGTGTCGAGGCCAGTTCGCGGTTAATCGCGCTATCCAAAACCACCACTGGTTTGCCGAGCGCGAGCGCATCTATAGCGGGCAGACCGAATCCTTCGTAGTAGCTCGGGTAGACCAGCACGCGCGCGTTGGAGAACAGCTCGCGCACTTGTTGGCGGCTGATGTTTCCGCTGGCCAACCAACGGATGTTGGCCGGCACGGGCGCGGGCTCGCCTCCCAGGACAACTACCGGCCATTCTGTGCCCAAGTGGTCTAGCGCATCCCGAACGCCTTTATGTGCGAAGTTGTTTCCCACGACCAGTACATACTCGCCTTGACGGAACTCGCCGACGGTCATTCCAAAATTAGTTCCGAGATGGATGACCCGGAAGGGGATGTCGGCGCCGTAGAACGCTGCGAAATCAGAGCGTGAGAAGTCACTCAACGTGAATACACAATCCGACAATTCGGCCGCCCTTTGCAGAACCACCTGACGCTCCGGCGAGTTGAGATATTCACAGCGCACGCCAATGATGTCTAGGAGGGTGCAGCTCAGGCGGGGAGCAAGGCGATTCATTCGGCGGAACTCGGCCCACGAAACAACCTGGCACGGTTTGAAGACGACGTCGAAAACCTGGGAAAAATCCGGACGGTCTTCATACATTGGATAACCGGTCAGCTCGTGCGCGAAAAAGCGCTCCTGTCGATTCATTCCAACGAACAAATCAAATTCACCCTCAACGATCCGCGACAGTTCACGCAGCAGGTTCAATCCGAAATCTGAAGTTCCCGTGTGCGCGGCTGTGAGGTGAAATAAGTCGTAAAGAATTCGCGGCCGATGTGGCCGGTACAGGGCGGCAAACCTCTCCAGGGGATGCCTATTCACGAGTTCGTAGTCGACGAGCTTCCGCTCGTACTCGGGGTATCTATAGAGCAGCGTATCGCGATGCGATTCCCGTAAATTCGACGGTCTCGATCCCGACAAAGAGGCCCGATGGTGAAAGACGTAAGCCCAATTCGCCGCGACCGCCGAAGTACCGCAGCGGTTGATCCTGCGAACGAAATCATCCTCCGCGTAGAATCCAGGCGAATAGGCGTCGTCAAACAGGCCAAACCGGTCGAGAATTTCCGCTTTGATCAACATGCAGAAACTCGCGGCCGTCGGCATCACTTGGTAGCGGGGCAGAAAATGCCGGACGTGCTGCCACACAGCGTTGGAATCGGCAGCATCGAAATTTGCCTCCTGGAGCGGGACGGAAAACATTGTCGCGTTGTTGCTACGCGGCGATACCACGCCATGCCTCTCGTGCAGGTAAAGAACTGCTTGCATCTCCTCGAGAAATCCTGCTGTCGCCTGCGTATCAGAGTGGAGCAACAGCAGATCGTTTTGCGGCTCGCGAACAGATTGGCATCCCCAATTACAGGCGCCCACGAATCCGCGATGAACATCGCTACGAACGTAGCGGAGCTGAGGGAGCAAGGTCGCCATCTGCTCGCAGATTTCGCGCACACTGCCGTCAGGCGTTGCATCGTCCAGCACGTAAACAAGGCATTCCGGTGGAGCGAACTGCGCCAGGCTGGCGAGACACTTCCGAAGCGCTGCGGGAGCGCCATGCGCTGGAATCAGAATGGCTATCGGCTGACGATTCATTTCCCTCTGACGAGCCGCAGGCACGCCCGCAAGGGAGCAGTCAGCTTCCAGGAGAGTGAATTTTGGATTCCCGCCGTGACGCGCCGCTCCGCCTCGAGCGATGTCTTCAGCTCCTGAATTTGCTGCTGTAGATTTTGACTCTGGTTCGTTTCAAGTCGCGAGAGAGCCTTCTCGGCGGCAGCCAGTTCGCGGCGCAGACGGTTCCTCTCGCTCGAGATCTCGCGAAGTTGGGCAGCCGCGAGCTTTCGCTCGGCTTGCGCCGCGTTCAGCTCGTCATCTAGCTCGCGAACAGATTCATCCTCTGGCATTCGTTCCTCAGTATCAAGGTGATCGTAAGCGCCGTCAACATCGAAAGTCGCAACAGCATAGGGAGTGACAAGCACGCGAGTTCCGGCAGAGCGCGCCAGCTCCGCGAGCCTCTGTACAACCTGCGGCATCTTTGCGCTGGAAATAGCGCCAACTCCGCCGAGAGCAATGAGCTGGCTTCGTTTCACCGCAAAGAACTCATCGGAGATCTCCTCGACGGAGCGGACGACGCTTAGATTTCGCGGAAGCTCGCCTTGCGAAAAGTGAATATCCGAATGCAGGACCCGACCGGTCCGGTCGAGGGCAATGCCCGTCACCAATCCGCAATCGGTGCGCATAGCCTGCGAAGCGAGCTCATCGAAAAAGCAATGGTTCACCGTGTCCAGCGGACGATTGATAAAGATGAATACGTCCGCCGGTAGTTCGCTCAAGCTTCGCAGCCGGGCCGAAATTGCCTGCTCCCCTTCAGGTATTCGGCTATCCGGGAGCAGATCGGCGCCAGAGCCGAACACTTCGTACACTCGCGTTGTCCTCGGATCGATGTTAGCGGCCAGCGCGGCATGTTGGAACGCGCCATCTTCAGACCTAACCAGAACCACGGTTTGAGGAGGTGAGCCATGTTTATAGCGCAGCCGGAAAGATCCGGGGAAGAGACCCGCTTCGACGGTTGCGCTGATTCCGGTTCTTGCGAGGTGATCCCGGATTGCCTGGATGGAGTCGCCCGCTTCTCTCGGCAGTGGAGCCACACTATCATCGCCTTTGCGGAAATGATACAGGGGTTTTGGGATATGCCGGACGCGTGACGGTCCAGCGATTTCGAGCAGTCGAAACAACGCGTCCCAATCGTCGGTGCCGTACCCGCCCGCTTCCAGCAGCAGCTTGCGCCGGACTGCCACGCCATGGCCGATGAAATTCCAGGACAGGAAAGCCTCCGGATCGAATTCCGGTTTTGAAAACGGCTGTCCGCGGTGGCCATAGAAATCCATCCCGTCCTCATCCACATAGACCACGTCGACACCGCTGTTCAGAGCGCCGGCGATTTCAGCCAGTGCCGAAGAATCTAACTCGTCGCGATAATCCATCCGAAGAACGAAATCACCTTCAGCGGACTCGACGCCGGTCCCGGCATTGAGCAGCTTGAATCTGGCATCTTCGTCGGCCACCTTTTCGAGATACTCACGCGCAGGGCTTGGTTCAAAGGGCTCAAAAGCAATGCACAGTTCCCATCGAAAGTAATCTTGTTTACATATTGATTCCACGCACCTTGTAACGAGGTAAGGATGAGCGTCCGGAAGCGCCAAGAGAATGGAGATCAACGGCCGATAACTAAGTGGCGCGGAGCTGTGTGGCGCGGTACTAGCTTCGCATGCCGATACCGCTATGCCCTCTGCCAGAACAACCTCGCAATCGTTCGTGCGTGCCACCAGCGTGGCGGATGCAGGTACGTGGGGGCGCTTGAAACGGGCTAGGAATCCTGAATTCCTGAAAATGGGTTGGTTTTTGTGGTGCCGAGCCACGTCCGGGCGTGGAAGACCGGTAAATGCCTGAATCCATGTCTTGTCAACGAGGAGCCAAAGCTCATGAGTGTTGCCATCCTGCGAAACGAACCACCCTCTTACATACGATTCGTCAGCAGTCACCGGAACGGCACTCGGCGTGTCTAGGGCGAAAACAAATGCCGGTCCGTGATGCGGAGACGAACTCGCCACATTCAAGGTTTACCAGTTATAGTCTCGCGCCTAAAGCAAACTTGCTGAAATGCCGATGCTGATTCTGAAGCCGCCATCGGAACCTTGCCAGGCGCGGCTAATACAAAAGAACTATGTCTAATCGGATCACAACCACCTGGAGTTCGTTCGGCAAAAAGATCGCCTTTACTTGCCTCCTTTGTACAGTACCGGGCCTGACAGAAGCACAGACACTCGTGAGCGCACCGGCCGCGCAGGGCTTCGGGCAAGTAGCGGTGAACAGCTCGGCTCCAGCAAGCCAAACCTTGAGTTATCTGTCTTCTGGTGCCGTGGTTCCCGTTTTTTCATTGGCTTACGGCACCGAATACACGTTAGGATCGTCGAAGTGCACCGGTTCTGGTAATGTCAGTTGCACCGTTTCGGTCGGTTTCCAACCGCACTGGCCCGGCTTGCGAGAAGACGCGGTTCTCGTCAAAGATCGGCTGGGCAACGTGATTGCGACTACGCTTCTCTATGGAACAGGGCTTGGGTCCCAAGTTGCGCTTTACCCCGGCATAATATCCACCATTGCGGGGACGCCTGGTGTCTGGGGTTACTCAGGCGATCGAGGGCCAGCCACGGGAGCCGTCCTAAGCAACCCGCAAGGAATTGCCACCGACAATCTTGGAAATCTATACATCGCCGATTCCATTAACCAGGTAGTGCGGCAGGTGAGCGCAACAACCGGCCAGATAAGCACCATTGCGGGAAGTGGAGCGGCGGCATACACCGGGGACGGCGGCCCAGCGGTGAAAGCCGCTCTGAACACGCCAGTGGCAGTAGCTCTCGATGGAGCCGGGAACGTTTACATCGCGGATCAGGGCAACAACGTCATACGCAAGGTGAGCGCCGCGACCCAGCAAATTACTACGGTCGCGGGCGGGGGCACCGCCGCTTCGGGACCGGACGGGCTTGGCGACGGCGGCTTTGCCACAAACGGTCTTCTTTGGGGACCCAATGATGTGGCGCTGGATGGCGCGGGCAATCTCTACATCGCTGATTCGTTCGACAATTTGATTCGCCGGGTGGACGCCGCATCGGGAATAATAACGGTGGTCGCCAGCACGGGGTTGCACAATCCGACGGGAGTTGCATTGGATGCCGGCGGGAACCTTTTCATAGCGGATAGCGGCAACAGCATAGTGCGCCGAGTTGACGCGTCCTCCGGCACGATGACGGTCGCCGCCGGTACCGGCGCATATGGATATAGCGGAGATCTAGGCGCAGCTACCGGAGCGAAGTTGGGCAGTCCCGTGAGTGTCCGCCTGGACGCGGCCGGAAACCTCTATATCGTCGATCAGGCAAAGAACGTGATCCGGCAGGTGAATGCTCAATCTGGCATCATCACAACGATTGTTGGCACCGGTGCTCCCGGCTTTTTTGGAGATGGCGGCAATGCAACCGGCGCTGCGTTGAAGAACCCAACCGGAGTGGGCCTGGATTCAGCCGGGAACATCTACGTTGCCGACTACGCCAACAACGTAATTCGCAAGGTTTCAAGATTAAGCGGCATGGCTTTTCCGAGCACGCTGGTGGGTGAAGCGAGCCCGCTGCAGACGTTGACAGTGCTCAATATTGGCAATCAGTCGTTGAACTTCGCCGGTTTAATAATAAGTCCGAATTTCAGCCAGCAGTCTCTGGGCGGCGCGAACTGCTCGTCATCGGCGACCTTAGCGGCGGGCGGGATTTGCACCATCACCCTGGACTTCGTTCCGACTACGAGTGGAAATCTAAGCGGGAGTTTGACGCTTACCGAGAACAGCCTGAACGCCGCGAGCACAACCCAGTCGGTCACTTTGACTGGAACAGGCACCGGCGGAGCAGTTCCGCAGTTGTATTTCAGTCCCGCAGGCCTGACGTTTGCGGCCCAGGCGCTCGGAATTTCCAGCGGCGCTCAAAGCATTACTCTGTCCAATTCGGGAACGGCCGCGCTCAATATTTCGAGCATTCTGCTCGGAGGAGCGAATGCTGCAGACTTTAGCATTTCTACCAGTTGTCAGAGCGTTCTTGCTGCTAAAGCGAGTTGCTCGACTTCGCTGGTCTTCTCACCCACGGGCGCCGGTTCTAGAACTGCATCACTGACGTTCGTAGACAATCTTGCAAATTCGCCGCAGACCGTAATGATTGCGGGAACAGGTGCAGCTCCGCAGATCGCGCTCAGTTCGAATGCTTTCGTATTTGGTAGCCAACCAGTGGGAAGCACGAGCACTGCGAACACGATGACTATCTCCAACATCGGGTCTGCCCCTCTGAACGTCTTAAGCGTGGCGTTAGCAGGCGCGAACGCAGCAGATTTCAGCATGACCACCAGCTGCGGGAGTGCCGTTCCCGCCGGGGCGAGTTGTTCGGTATCGATCAGCTTTTCACCGAACGGGCTCGGCCTGAGAACGGCGAGCTTTACGATCACTGATAATGCTTCGGGTTCGATTCAGACGGTGGCTGTTACCGGGGCAGGCGGATTTGATGACGCGGGAACACACTACTATGCCGGTGCCGATCAGCACGTACATGAACTCTATATTGCGGCCGGGGCTTGGCGCGACCGAGATCTCACTGCATCAACTCAAGGGCCGGAAATCGAGGTTGGCTCATCGATTGTCACGGTCTTCGACACATCTCAAAACCTGCTGAGAATCAATTATGGAGGTGCCGATCAGCACGTGCATGAAATCTATACCGCTGGCGGGGCTTGGTATGACTGTGATCTGACGGCTGCCGCTCACGGACCAAACACCGCCGCACTCGTTTCAGTCGCTAACCTTCTCGATACTGCGGTAGGCACGATAAGAATCAACTACGCCGCTGCCGATCAGCATATGCATGAACTCTACATCGGCAGTGGCGCCTGGCACGATTGCGATCTGACGGCGGCTGCCGGTGGACCGAATCTCGCCGCTAGCTCATCGATTGCCAATCTTTTCGACACCACAAACACGTTGAGAATCAATTACGCCGGTGCCGATCAGCATCTCCATGAGCTCTACATCAGCGGGGGCGCCTGGCGCGATTGCGATCTGACGGCGGCTGCCGGTGGGCCGAATCTTGCTCCGGGCGCAGCGGTTGCTAACCTTATCGATACCCTTCAAAACACATTGAGAATCAATTATGCCGGTGCCGATCAGCATCTCCATGAGCTCTACATCAGCGGGGGCGCCTGGCACGACTGCGATCTTACCGTGGCCGCACGCGCGCCGAATCTCGCTGCGGGCGCGTCGATCGGCAACTTTGTTGACACCATTCAGAACATTTTGAGAATCAACTATGCTGCTACCGATCAGCACGTACATGAGCTCTATATCGGCAGTAGCGCATGGCACGACTGCGATCTCACGGCGGCTGCGGGCGCATTGAATGTAGCCGGGGGTGTATCGATTGAAAACGTTGTCGACGTGATAGAAAACATGTTGCGAATCAACTATGCGGGCGCCGATCAGCACATCCATGAGCTTTATGTCGGAGGTAACGCTTGGCGTGATTGCGATCTAACGGCGTCTGCCGGGGGATCTTTGACCCTACTGATCAGGTAAAAAAGAGAGTCCTGCTTTCTAACGTGCGCCCTGTGGAATCCATCCTCACAATCGGTTCTGGTTACAATATTTGCTTACGATGTTCAGTTGGACATCAATCTTGTTTCGAATAGGTGATTACAATGCGGTTTGGCGAAAAGATAGTGCTTTTTATCTTCCGCCCCATTTACCGCACCTTTTTTGAGAGACTCCTCTGGTGGTTTCTCACGAAGGTGAAAATTTTCTTTCTTGCCGATATAACGGCTCAACTGGACAACATCGAGCGGCGGCTTCGAGACGATCACCAGCAACGCTGGGCTCTAATCGAGGAGAAATTACGGGGCGCGGAACTGAGCAACACGGCGCAATGGGATGCCATCGAGCAGTTGCTTCTGGCTTTGTTCCGTGCGCCGGAATTGCAAACTTCGAATTCAGACTGGAAATTCAGCCTACCGCAGCACACCTCGATTTTGAGCTCGACCGATCTAAACCGAGTGCATGCAGCCAGTAATCTACGCTGACCTACGGTGCCTTCAGGACATCAATTATCGGGTTCGAGGAATTGGCCACCATGTGGCGGCCTTGCTCAGAACACGGAGGCAAAGCGTCTGTTCAACGTGGAAGACCGTCGGCCTGGTTGACCCACGATCGCCCAAGCTTCCGGACGAATGCGCTTCTTGGGTGGACGAGGTTAGCTCTTCGCTGAATCCTGTTAGCGATGGCGCTCCTGCCGTATTCATCGACGGAACGCCGATGACTCACGACACTCGCTTTAGCCTCCGGTTTCTGGCTTATCCCGCGTTTCTGCGTGCAGCGGTGATTTACGACTTCATCCCTTTGGAATGGCCCGGATACTTACCCTCAATCGCCAGCCGGATTGACTACCTGGCAAAGATGGCCCGGCTTCGAAAATTCGACCTGTTTCTCCCGATTTCGGAGTATAGTGCCTGGCGGCTTTCCGAGCTTTTGGGCATTTCCCCGGCCCGCATCTCTGTAACCGGCGCTTCCGTGCGGCGTTCCTTGTATGAACTCCGGCAGTCGGAAATCGCATCCTCTCCTTATGACGCGATAGAACCCTATTTTCTAGTCGTCATAGCTTCCGATCCGCGCAAGAACCCGGAGGCCGCTGTAAAAGCGGTGCGGCACTTGAACCTGCTTTACTCGCGACGGATCGCACTGAGAGTCATCGGCCATTACGATGAGGCTTTCAAAGGGCATCTCCTGCGATTTGCCGGCCATGCGGAGGGGGATGGCTTTCTCGAGTTTCATCAGGGAATTTCCGATCAAGAACTTGTCGCAATGTTCGCGGGAGCAATTGCAACCATCGCTCCCTCTCATGTAGAAGGGTTTTCGCTGCCAATCGTGGAAGCTTCCGTGTGCGGCTGCCCAGTTATCGCCTCAACTTGCGCTGCTCATCTGGAATTGATCGAGCAAACGGAGGCTCTGTTCCCGTCGGACGACTCAATCGCTCTTTCCGAAAAACTAGATGCTTTGCTAAATGAACCTTCTCTGCAAGCCTCTCTGGTAGCATCGCAAGCCCATCTTGGTGCAAAGTTTCACGAGAATGCCGTCGGTGAGCGGTTCTGGAGTGCCATTGGGAGTTCAGTTGAGAACCGCCCTACGAATGCCGTTTTCACCAGACCCCCAAAACCCCGGCTCGCTTTCTTGAGCGTTTTTCCGCCCGATAGGTCAGGTGTCGCCCGTTACACGGCGATGACAATACAGGCGGGAAAGAAGTTGTTTGACAGCGATATTTACAGCGACGCCGCCCGACCGCTCACTCTTGAAGGTCGCGTCCAGGACGGCGGGAAAATCAGTTTAGCTCCGCTTCTGCGGGGCCGCTATAACGGTATCATTTCCGTTCTCGGAAATCATTCCGGCCACCTCGGCATCTTCGAAGTATTCGAACGGTATGGGGGGCCGTGTATTCTCCACGATTCTCGGCTCACTGGTATGTTCTTTCATGGTTTAGGGCAGGTGAGATTTCTTGATTTCGCTAACAAACTCTTGGGCCGCTCCGTTTCGATGGAGGAAGTCGATATTTGGCTGCAGGACCGGAACCTACCCTCGTTATTTCTCGAGCCGGTGATCGAGCGCGCATCCCCGCTGATTGTGCATACGCCAACTCAGGAGGCCTTGCTTAAGAAACGGTACGGAGCTGACGTTCACCTGGCCACGTGCTGTCCAACAAATTTCTTTGAAGAGCAAGAGTTGACAGCCGCTGTAAAGGAAGCAGCACGGCGACGGCACGGCATATCTCCCTCTGTTTTTCTCGTTTCGACTTTCGGAGCCGTAGCCCGAGTGAGGGGCATGGAGGCATGCATTCTCGCGATTGAGCTTCTTCGAAGCTGGAACATTCCTGCCGAACTTTATTTCGTCGGCAATGCGGATATTCATAAGCGAGAGGTGGACCGGATTTCTAAGCTATACGAAATCGGCGCGCATGTACACGCGTACGCTGATTTCGTGGATGAAGTGAGCTATCGAGATTTTTTACTGGCGTCAGACGCGGCGGTTCAGCTCAGGACCTACGGATTCGGGCAATTCTCTGCCGCCCTCACTGATTGCATTAGCGCAGGACTTCCTTGTGTCGCAAACAGTGACCTTGCTGAATCCTGCAGCGCTCCGGGATACGTGTTGAGAGTGCCCGATCGCTTTTCGCCATTGCAGGTAGCGGAGCAACTTGCGCTGATTTGGGAGAGGCGGAATGGACGCGCTTCGTACAGTGAAGAGCGCGCTATGTACCTCGAAACGCACAACTTCGAGTATTACGGGAAACGGCTGCTCGAGATTCTTGGAATCGCATGAGTCTCTATATCGATTTGACTGAGTTTCTGGCTAACCCGATCACCACTGGCATTCAGAGGATTGCCGGCGAAATATGCAGGTATTTGCCGCCGAACGCCGCGACGCCGGTCAGGCTCCATTCGGGTGGTTACATTGCGCTTTCTCCTGCCCTGATTACAGCAATTGGAAAGTACTTTCGGGATCCCAGCAAATCTGGGGGGGCAGAGATCTCCCGGCTCGGCGAGATCGAGAACGGCTCGCGAGTCAAACTTTCGTCGCGCGATAGCGTCCTCGTTTCGGAAGCTTTTGGCGAAGCGGAAAGACTTAGGTTCTTTCGAAGCATGCCAGAGCAGGAGTTGCTACGCTATCGCTTCATCATCTACGACTTGCTTCCGCTTACTCATCCCGAATATTTCCCTCCCGAGACCGTCTCAGCCTTCGCGTCGGGCTACTTTCAGATCATTAGGCGCGCGAGCGCTTGTGGGTTCATTTCAGAATACACACGGGACGCCTACTACGGCCGGCTGAAGCGAACCGCTACTCGGGACGGAGTTGTCTTGCCGCTTGGATGCGATGCGCTGGGCCCTAGAGCAGTGCGGCCCGCTCTGAATCGCTCATTGAACTTCAGCGTTCTCGGAACGATTGAGCCGCGCAAGAACCACGAATTGATACTGGAAGCATTCGAGCCATTGCTCCGGCAGGTGGATGGATTGACTCTCTCCCTTGTCGGCAGGATGGGATGGGTCGATCCGGATTTCGCCCACAAGGTTAAAGTACTTGCCTCTGACAAACACTCAGGACTTCGATTCCACTCTGCTGCCGGTGACGGGGCAGTCCGGAGTTGTATTGAACAGTCCCGTGCGACGATTTACATTAGCTCTGCTGAGGGTTATGGCCTACCTCCCGTAGAAAGTCTCTGGGTCGGAACTCCGGTCATTGCTTCGAGCACGATCCCCAGCTTGAAAGATCTGGGGTCAGTGGGGATCCATTTCGTCGAGCCGTTGACCGCCCTCAATCTCCGGAGGGCAGTGTTGGCCTTCATGGACGACGGATATGCTAATCAAAAGACAGAAGAAACCATGCGCCTGGTTCTACCTACTTGGCAGTCATTCACTCAGGAAGTTCTTCGCTGGTGCGCACAGGCTTAGGCTTAGCGTGCCTCGACCCTCGGACTATTGGGGGCCGCACCGCGATTACCTTACGCCCAAACCTATTTGTTAGGTTGGTACTTACGGCCTGTTGTAGGCTTCTATTGACGCACCAGCCGCACTTCCTATAAGCCAGCATGAAGATTTCTGTCGTCATCGCTGCCTATGACGAGGCAGACAACATCGGACCGCTTACAACGCGGCTGATTTCTACACTCGACACCTTAGAGGACAGTAGCTGGGAGTTGATTTATGTGATCGAAGGCACTGATGCCACGCGCGAGATCGCTGAACGCTTCGCTTCCCAACGCCCTGAGATACGGATCTTTTACAATCTGCAACCGAGCGGCCTGGCAAATGCCTTCCGCAAAGGCTTCGCCGCAATTGCTCCTGATACCGACGTTGTTGTGACGATGGATGCAGACCTGAATCATCAGCCGGAAGAAATACCCAGGCTGGTCACTGCCCTGTTTAGCAGGAATGCGAGTATTGTCGTCGGTTCGCGTAAAGTCGATGGCAGCGCTACCGAGGGGACGCCTCTGTGGAAGCGGACACTCAGCGATGCCGGAAATCGCTATATGAGGGCCGTAATAGGCATGCCTGTCGCCGATATGACGTCCGGTTATCGGGTATACCGTTCTGAAGCGGCGCGCGAGATCGCATTCACGAGCGGAGGGTTTGCCTTTCTCCCTGAGATCCTTATGCGCGCCCAGGCGGCCGGCCGAACGATCGTAGAGGAGCCCATCCAATTCATCTTCCGAATCGCGGGCGAATCAAAGATGAGACTGATGCCGACCGCCCTGAGCTACATAAAGCTGTTTTGCGCTCAATCTCTCTCGTTGGCGACGATGCTAGCGGTAATGGTGCTGATAACTGGGCTCGTGATACGGCTTCTGGTCGCGTTCCCCGTCCACAAATACGTGGCGGATGCTGACGGCATTCTCGCCGGATTATGCGGTATCAGAGTCCTGCAGGGCAGCCATCCAGTCTTTTTCCCGGGTGGGTATCGCCTCGGCGCGCAGAGCTGCTATGTAACGGCAGGCGCGTTCTCTTTGTTTGGAGTTTCCCGAGAGTCTCTGGCCCTTACCGGAATTCTATTCTCTTCTGTCTTCATACTTTTCATGTATCTCTACTTGAGAGAAGCGTTTGGCTCACGTGCAAGTATTCCCGGCCTCGTATTGATGGCGGTTCCTCCTCTACAGCTCCTTGTCAACACGTACGTGGCTTGGGCATATGGCGAAATCCTGATGTACTGTGCCAGCACTTTGTGGCTGGCTACTGTTTTGGAACGCAAGAGACCTCGCGGCATCTGGTTTCTAGGATTTGGCCTCTCGGCCGGTCTCGCCTTGTGGTGTTCGGCACAGAGCCTCATGATTACTTTGCCTGTTATTTTATGGCTTCTGCTTCACCGGGTTCTGAATTCCGCCTCGAGGATTTTCTTGATTGTTAGCGGAATCCTGGCGGGGAGCTTGCCGGTTTGGATATTCCTCGCCTATGGTGGCGGGCAAAAAGTTCTGGGTGATGGCGCGATACATACCGCGAAGACTCTGACTCAAGTTCTTTCCAATGCTTCGTATCTAGTCTTTATCCAGCTCCCCTGGCTGCTGGCGGAAAGAGGAGCATACCAGCTTCCCCTATTCTCAGCCGCCGCCGTCATCCTCCTGCTCTATGCTGCCGCTCTGCTGGTTCTTCTCTACCTTGGTGTTTGGCCTGATTCTCCGATCAGGAAACAGCCGGCATTGTCGTCCCAGACGGCACTGCTTGGGTTGATCATATTGTCTTGCGCCGGGCTGTACGTGTTTTCCGCAGCCGGCTCAATCCGCGGCTGGGCTGTGCGCTATATTCTTCCCATCTACCTTGTCATTCCGGGAATGGCCTCCATTTTATTCGCCGCACTCAAAAGGAGATGGCTGGTTCCCGCCACCATCGGTATAGGATTTCTGCTCTTCATGAATCTCAGACAGTATCCCCTTACTGCTTCTCCGGTTCGAGAGTCGCTGCAAATCTCATTGGTTGCCGATGAGCAATTAATTCAATGGCTAAAGGAGAACCACATTCAAGCGGTCTTGGGCGATTACTGGGATGTTTATAACTTGAATTTCGATAGCCGAGGCGCAGTCCTGGGAATCCCTGTTGAACCCGAATTCGACTATCTTTCATTCGGAAACGGTCTTGGCAACAGAACGCTCAAATGGGCCATCATCGATCGTACGCCGGGGCACCTTATGCAGTGGCAACACCATCTCAAGTCACGAGGCGATATCTTTCCCATGGGCCCGGAGCATTTTGTCTTCGTGCCGGAGAACAACCCACCAGGTGAGGATGCCCGAAACTTTCTGAAGCTTGCCCGAGCAGCAGATCCGCAGTAACCACACCTTCGCAACAGGTTACGTTACCGTTACCTGCAACACCAGGGGTTTGGCGCCTCGCGAATAAAACCAGTTCACTCCTTCTTGCACCATCGAAACCCACAAAGTATAGGAACCCGGATTGGATGGCGCAATTACCTGCAACTTCAATGCATCGCTTTCTCCGGGCCGAAGTTCGGGATGGTCAAGGAACGTTCGCTTGCCTTCAACTGGTAAGACGTTTCCTTTATCGTCAAGCCAGCGATAGCTCACATCCACTGACATCGCGTCCGTCCCTCCAAACCAGGGCTGAATCCCCGTGTTTTTTGCCTCGATATCAACCGTGTAAGTACCGCCCGCTTTCACCTGGAACTCATGAATCGGCGAAGTAATCTCCTGGGAGAACGAGGTCAAGTGGTCTCCTTTGTGTATCTCCGAAATCGCGCCGCTATTCTGCTGCGAGTTGCAGCCGGACAACAAAATCAGCGCCACAAAGCCAACACAGATTGCGGCACGGGTCACATCCTTCGGAGCTGGCATGTTCTATGCATTGTACAGTGAGCGAACAGGCGCCGAACCTTGTTGGACGATGCTTCCTCGTCGTTGACTAAGAATGCTGTTGGGATCCTGGTAATGCTAATCTGAAATTCATTCATGGGGATCAGCGCGAACAGGTCTTCTGAAGGCCTGAAGACAGGTTCCAAAGCTGCCGTCACGGGCGGGGCTCGTGGGGCCTGGGATCTTCACTGGCTGTCGCTTGGGAACGGGCGTTCACGCTCGCTCTTCGGATTGGGGTCGAGCGCTGTACGCCGCCTCATCTTTCAGCCTGCTGTTCGGTTCTTTCTCGATAGGTATTTCTCCTCCGAAGGTGTTTTCATAGAAACGGGTTGCGGAACAGGCGAGTCTTCCGCTAGCGTGCCGCGGCGAAACAGACGGTTTATCGGAATTGACTTCTCAACCGTAGCGCTGGAGCAGGCGCAATCGACTGCTTGTTTCGACTCGCTCCTTTGCGCCGACCTGTTTCACCTTCCGTTTCGGCCCGAATCGGTGGACGGCATCTGGAATCTTGGCGTAATGGAGCACTTCGAAGGGAGTGCGCTCATTGAGTCTCTCGCCGAGTTTCGCAGGGTACTCAAGCCAGGCGGCAGTATCGTACTTTTTTGGCCGGCCGAAGCGAACTTGTCCCGCTGGGTTCTGGGTCCGTTGGAATTGCTGCGCTCTGCACTCATCCGGCGTCGCTTTCGGTTCTTCCCCGACGAAGTCAGCCGGTTAAGATCTCGCCAGCAAGCTTTCGAAATTCTGCGCGAAGCCGGTTTCATGGTTTTGGAAGTCGATTTCTCGCTGCGTACCGCCTTCATCCACATGGTCGTGATAGCACGCAACCCTCTACCTTTAAGCCCGGCTGCTTCGAACGAGCGACTGGCCAATGTTCTCTGAGAGTGCCGCGCTTTATCCAAACTCCAGTTTGAGTGCAGGGTCGATCGTTCGCGACGTTTTCCGCTGGCGGCTCGCGCGGTCGTGATACAATTCCAATCGCTGTGAAAGGGCTAATATGGTCGGACTAGTCGTATGTACTGATGATTGTTTTTTCAAAAGAATCAGCAAGCTTGGTTTGCCTTTAACAAGGCGTTTACCCATGAGCGCGGTTTTGGCGGTTGCACTCGGCGCCGCCATTCTACCTGCAGGAGCGCAGTCGCCATCATTGCTGTTGTCAAATCCTCAAATCACTCCCGGCTTAGTCGCCCAGGGATATGTCATCACGACTAGCGCGAGTCAAACAGCGACGTCGACAACCATCACTTACAACGTAACTCCGCCGTCCGGAGGGTCTCCTAACCCGCAGTTCCAAATCGGGAAAATCAATCTGGAGAGCGTGTTTCCTCCTGGCGGTTTTCCTGCTGCCTCGGCTACGGTGAACGTGACCTTTACGGGTCTTATCGACGTCAATTCGTACGGCAATTGCGTTCCGCACGTGCACCTGGGATCTCAAGCTGGCTCGAGCCCGCAAACCACCACCGGGCCCTATGAACCTGGAGGGGGCGGTTTGGCTTTTGTCCTGGATGTAGCTACTACTTCTCCCGCATCGGTGACGGTGACCATAAACGTCGGCAACCCAACCGGTGCGCGGAAACCGTACCTTAATGATTTCGAGGGAAATGGGGTTAGCGATTACTCGGTTTTCAGGCCGTCGGAAGGTAACTGGTATGTCGATTTGAACAGCACCTCGGCGAATCCTCCGGTTGTGCTATTCGGTCAATCGGGCGATGTGCCGGTAGCCGGCGATTACGATGGCGACGGTTTGACCGATTACGCCATTTGGCGACCCTCCGAAGGCAACTTTTATATCCGATATAGCAGCACTGGGCAAACGGTAATTGAAGCGTGGGGACAATCGGGAGACGTTCCCGTACCCACTGATTACGACGGCGACGGTAAGACCGATCTCGCTATCTGGCGTGCCTCTCAGGGCAACTTTTATATCCGATATAGCAGCACTGGGCAAACGGTAGTGGAAGCGTGGGGCCAAACGGGAGATATTCCCGTATCGGGTGACTACGATGGTGACGGCAAGGCCGATATCGCCATCGCGCGACCGTCGGATGGCAGCTGGTGGATTAGATATAGCAGCACCGGGCAGACGGTTGTTGAGCAGTGGGGTTTGCCGGGAGATGTTCCTGTACTAGGTGACTACGACGCCGACGGCAAATACGATCTCGCCATCTGGCGGCCCTCGGACGGCAGTTGGTGGATTCGATATAGCAGCACTGGGCAAACTGTAACGGCCTATTGGGGCATGCCGACCGATATTCCCGTCCCCGGCGACTATGACGGAGATGGCAAAAACGACTACGCCGTATGGCGCCCTTCGGATAGCACCTGGTACGTCAACACGGTGAGGAATGGAGCCCAGCCGACATTCGCCTGGGGCGCTGTAGGCGACATATTAATCGGGCAACCTCTTGGCCTGCCTAACCAGTAGAATCTAAATCTCAGCCTTTAGCACCGAGAAATGACTGGACTATTCATGGCTAGTGAAATCTGTTTTTCTGAAAGAATCGGCAAGCTTCGTTTGCTTCTGATAAGGCGTTTGCCGACGGCCGCAGTCTTGGCCACTGCACTTGGCTTTTGTGCTCTACCCATTCACGCGCAATCGGCCGCGATCCTTTTGGGAAATCCGCAAATAACCCCGGGTGTGCTCGCCCAGGGATATCTGGTAACCACGAGTGTGAGTCAAACAGCAACAACGACAAACATAACTTACAGCGTGACTCCGCCGAGTAGCGGTTCTCCCAATCTTCAGTTTCCAATCGGGAAGATTAATCTCGAGGGCGTGCTACCTCCCGGCACTTTCCCAATCATGGCTACGGTTACTGTTACGTTCACCGGCGCTCTCGAGGTCAACTCCTCCGGAGACGGCGTTCCGTTCTTTCAGTTGGGAGCTCAATCGGCTGCACCGAGTCCGCAAAGCGTAACGCGCCCCATGGGAGCTGGGGGGGGCAGTTTGGCTTTCAGTCTATATTTTTCGACGACTTCTCCGTCGACACTCACAGTGAGCATAAATGTCGGCAACCCAACCGGCGCTCGGAAAGCCTACCTTAATGATTTCGATGGATCCGGGGTTAGCGACTATACGGTCTGGAGGCGATCGGAAGGTAACTGGTACGTCAATTTCAATACAGCTAGCGAAGCAAATCCCGTTGTCCTATGGGGACAGTCGGGAGACGTTCCCGTGGCTGGAGATTACGACGGCGACGGTTTGACTGATTACGCCATTTGGCGGCCATCCGAGGGCAAGTTTTACATACGCTTGAGCAGCACTGGGCAAACGTTAATTGAAACATGGGGGCAAGCGGGAGACGTTCCCGTTCCCAGTGATTACGACGGCGACGGCAAAACCGATTTAGCGATCTGGCGGCCGACGGACGGCAGCTGGTGGATCCGATATAGCAGCAGCGGGCAAACGGTTGTTGTGCTGTGGGGCCAAAAGGGGGATGTTCCCGCACCCGGTGACTACGACGGCGACGGCAAAACCGATTTAGCGATCTCGCGATCTTCCGACGGCAGCTGGTGGATCAGACCGAGCAGCACCGGGCAAACGACTGTTGAGCAGTGGGGCTTGCCTGGAGATGTTCCGGTGCCCGGTGATTACGATGCCGACGGCAAAAACGATCTCGCGATTTGGCGGCCCTCGGACGGCAGTTGGTGGGTGCGCTATAGCAGCACTGGGCAAACTATAACGGCCTTTTGGGGCGCGCCGACCGATATTCCCGTCCCCGGGGACTATGACGGAGATGGTAAAAACGATTATGCCGTGTGGCGGCCCTCGGATGGCACTTGGTACGTGAATACGATTGCCGGAGGAGCTCAGATTCCCATCGCATGGGGTGCTGCTGGCGACATAGCGGTCGGACAGCCCCTCAGCCCTCTAGCCCTCGAGGAATGACCCATCGGCATGAGCGCGCGTGCGCGGCAACGAGCTTTTCTCATCTCCGTTTACTCGCGGCCAGCTCCTGGGACAGCTGGCCAACCCATAACCGGGTTTTCAGCACCGTCTGGTCCAGTTGGGTTGTGCGCGCTTGGGCAGACAGGAGTTCAGCGGTTACGCGCTCGATCTCGGCGGCATCCACCCGGGCCTTCCCATGTAATTCCGCGATCTGACTCTGATCTCGCGCACTATGCTCCTGCAAGCGCTGAATTTCAGCCGCCATTTCGTTAAGCTTCTGCTCGAGCTCGGCGATGCGCCCTGCTAAGCTTTCTCGCTCTTGCTCGAGAGCTTGACTGATCTGTTCCGCCTTCTCTGTGGCGTAAAGCTTGAATTCGTCAAAGACATTGGGCGGCAACTTGAAGTGGCAACGAAGGTCCGCGGATTCCCGGCGCAAGTAAAAACGGTTCAGGCCGTCGAAATAGACCATGTCATAGAGCGCGTTTTCGATGAGGGGCGGCTCCCATTCCTGCCACGCAGGGATAGTCGTTAGAGGTTCCGTTGCTTCTATGACCAGCACGATGGGGCGAAATCGACTCCAATCAGCGCCCTCGATGGCCAGCTTTTCCCAACCCTCGCAGTCGATCTTCAGGAAATCGATCTGTTGAGTGACGTGTTCCTGGCAGACCGCGGCCAGCGTAGTAACCTTTACGCTCTTTTCCTCCGACTCATACCCTTGCTCGACGAAGCGGTCACGGTTAGACTGATCAAAAGTGGAAATCCCGTATTGCTCGAAGACATATAACGTCCGCCTCTCCTCGCGTTCTCCTAGCGCCAGGTTCAAATTGATATCGCGGCGCCGCTCCTGCACCAGCTTGTTGTAAAAAAACTCGTTCGGCTCGATATTGATGCCGGACCAGCCCTGATCGTAGAAGAACTTCGTAACGGATTCATTAACCGGATCCATGGCGCCCACATCTATGTAGAATCCATTTTTTCGATCCCGAAAGACGCGCTGCAAAATCACATCTTCAAAGTTCTGAGCATAAGAAATCATGTCGGTTTTGAGTGAGGAATCATACCCGTTCGTCCAATGTAGATACCTTTGTTGGGAACGCGCAATAGTGGACTGGTAAAGACGCTGATCTACCCGTGTCAGATCACGAACAAGGGCTAATGTAGCACTATCGACATTTTCTACCCGTGCTCGTTCAGGGTTGATGTTCTGGGGTGCGAAGGGTATTGGCGCCAGGCACTTCAAAGACCTGCTCACCTTGAGAAGTGAGTTGTCGAAGTTCTCCGTAATTCCAACGGCTGTGAACCTAGTGAGCCGCGCTTCTGCACGTTCGAATAGTTCCTCCGAAGCGGGGGTCTTGTCCGGATGCTCCATCCGTCTCTGCAGCTCGAAACGCGCCAAGTCCTCTGGGGAAAGCCCTTGGGCGGCGATCAACGGGTCACAAGGCGTTTTCGCCAAATAGGCAGCTTGATAGTTCTCAACCATGTGCCGCGTTTCCGGATGAACACAGAACTCCGCTAGTGACATTCGCAAAGCATATTTGTGGTAGGGGTGCTCGGGAGCGCGCCGAACGTGGTAGTAATGCGAAATCGTACGTTCGACAGGATCGCGTAGCATGGTAAAAGTTCTGAGCGACCTGCCAAGATAGGGTTCCAAGTGGGAGAGGAAGTGCCCACGGAAAATCTGCCATTGCTCCAATTCGGACCGCGAGACAGTGATCAGTTGATCCCATAACCCACAGGGACAGATCTCGTCAGAGGAAAAGGACTGCTCGAGGAAACGCCAGACCGACGTGCCTGCAGTCTTGGGAATATGAAAGAAATATATGCCTTCTCTTTCCATGTCTATCGAATTGTGCCAGGGATCCCGTTCAGAGCTGTACAGTTGCCAAGGATGTCACATTTCGCCGGCTTTCTGTCCGGTCTCGTGCTTTTTCTTCGCGTGCTAGACTGTGGGCTTTATGGCTCGTAGAGTGTTAATTACCGGAATTACCGGTCAAGATGGTTCGTATCTCGCCGAATTGCTGGTTTCGAAAGGCTATGAGGTCCACGGGATCATCCGAAGAGTTGCACTGGAAGACCCTGACCACCGGCTAGCCCGGCTGGCTGCGGTGAGAGACCGCATTAAGCTTCATGCGGCGTCGCTCGAGAGTTACGCAAGCATTTTCCAGGTTGTGGCTGAGATCGTGCCGCACGAATGCTATCACTTGGCTGCTCAAAGTTTCGTCAGCTATTCGTTCGATGACGAGTTCTCGACGCTAAACGCCAATATCAATGGCACGCATTTCCTATTGGCTTCCGTGAAGAGCGTGGCACCGCATTGCCGCTTTTATTTTGCCGGCTCCAGTGAAATGTTCGGAAAAGCGGAGGAGGTTCCGCAGACCGAGAGGACGCCATTTCATCCCCGCTCGAGCTACGGAATCAGCAAAGTGTGCGGTTTCGAATTGACCCGCAATTATCGGGAAGCTTACGCCATGCACGCTAGCAGCGGAATTCTGTTTAATCACGAATCTCCGCGGCGAGGCTATGAGTTCGTGACGCGCAAAATTACTTCCGGTCTAGCGCGAATTCTCGCCGGGAAGAAGGATCAGCTCCGACTCGGAAATCTGGAAGCAAAGCGCGATTGGGGACATGCGCGTGAATATGTGGAAGCCATGTGGCTGATGCTCCAGCAGCCTGAGCCGGACGATTACGTTATTGCGACGGGAGAGACCCACTCCGTGCAGGAATTTGTGGAAGCTGCATTCTCGTATGCCGGACTCGACTATGAAAAATTTGTGACGACCGATCCGGATCTTTTCCGTCCAGCCGAAGTCAATATTCTGCTCGGCGACGCCACCAAGGCCGTCAAGGATCTGGGCTGGCGCGTCAAAACGAGTTTTCAGGACCTGGTCCACGAAATGGTGGATGCCGATTGCCGGGCCCTCGGTGTTGCGGTACCCACGCCTCTGGCTCTCTCCGCCCAAATATAGCGTCTTTGCTAGGACGGCTCAGCGACCTGGAAACGCTTAGAGCGATACAACGCGTTCCTTCGAATCCGCAGCTTTTGATATCGTATTGCTGCGCTCCACATGGAGAAACCACGTCTCACCTTCGCGCAAATCTGGAACATGAGCTTTGGCTTCCTTGGCATCCAGTTTGGCTGGACGCTACAGATGAACAACATGAGCGCGATTTACGAGTATCTAGGTGCGCAGCCGAGTCAGCTTCCCATGCTTTGGCTCGCGGCGCCGCTCACCGGCTTGTTGGTTCAGCCCATTATCGGGTATTGGAGCGATAACACCTGGGGTGCGCTGGGCAGAAGGCGGCCATTCTTCCTCACCGGTGCGCTGCTCAGTTCTTTCGCGCTCATCTTTATGCCGCTTAGTCCCGGCTTATGGATGGCCGCCGGCCTTCTCTGGATACTCGATGCTTCCATCAACATCAGCATGGAACCGTTCCGAGCCTTTGTTGCCGACATGCTTCCTGACGAACAGCGTCCCCGTGGCTTCGCCATGCAGAGCTTCTTCATCGGGGTTGGCAGCGTTGCCGCTTCCTACCTGCCATTCTTGCTGAGGCGCTTTCTAAATTCGGGCTTAAGTGCCGGACAGGCGATTCCCTCCATTGTGCGCGTCTCTTTCTGGATTGGAGCAGCTGCCTTTCTCACGGCAGTCTTAGTTACGGTATTCACAACAAAAGAATACCCGCCAAGCCAGGCGGAACGGGAGCGCCTGCGGCACGCCAAGAAATTCGACTTTGCCGAAATCGGGCGCGCCCTCAAGGAAATGCCAGTAACGATGAGGCAGCTTGCAGCAGTTCAGTTCTTGACCTGGCTCGGGCTATTTTGCATGTTTCTTTATTTCGCAGTGGCGGTTGCGCATAATGTCTTCGGCGCCCGTTCCACAGCGGAGAGCGGCTATACAGAAGGAGTCATCTGGGCGGGTTACTGTTCGGGCATCTACAACACCGTATGTTTTCTCTTCTCGCCCTTTCTGCCCGCGCTTGCCCGACGTTTAGGCGAACGGCAAACTCACTCGCTTTGCCTGTTTGCCGGCGCTCTCGGGTTTCTCTCTATTGCACTTATTCACGATAAGTGGCTGCTCTTTTTGCCGATGATAGGCGTGGGAATCGCATGGGCCAGCATACTATCGATGCCGTATTCCATTCTTGCAGCGGCGATTCCGAGCAACAGGATGGGAGTATACATGGGCATTTTCAACTTCTTCATCGTCACTCCCGAGATTCTTTCGGCGTTGGTGTTCGGCTGGATTATGGCACACCTGCTCGGCAATGATCGCATGAGCGCCCTGATCATAGGCGGATGTTGTCTGCTCATTGCTTCTGTTCTCACCATGCGCGTCCGCGAAAGCATAGTGAAAGATGAGTCCCTTGCGCCCTTGGTAGCTGCCTAGCAAAATAAGCTCTACTTGGGCCGCGTGCGACTCTGAAGCGAGGCCGATCATGATCATGGCTCCTGGCGCGCTCGTACAGCAAGTGATTGTGAAGCGTATCGCCATGTATCGTTCGGAGCGCCTTATCGATACTGTGGCCGTCGAAGAACCGCTGGAAATTCGCCTCCAATACTGGTTCAAAGGCGCTCAATTAACCGAAGGTCTAGCGCTCACGATGCGTACCCCCGGCCATGATCGTGAGCTTGTGACCGGCTTTCTCTATTGTGAAGGTGTGATACAGAATCGAGAAGAGATCCGTGAAATTCGCTCTCTGGGGGGCGAAAGCTCAAATGAGCTATTGGTCGAACTCTCGAGCGAAGTCGATGTCGAAATGTGGCGCATTTCGAGGGCTAGCTTCGTCAACTCGAGTTGCGGAGTATGCGGAAAGCGCAGTATCGACAGCTTTCAGCTCCGATCCCGCATTGCAGCCGGCGACGGGTTCTCCATCGGTGCCGCGCTGGTCAACGAGTTGCCAAACAAGCTCAGCCAGGCTCAAAAGGGATTTGCTCAGACAGGCGGCCTGCATGCAGCGGCTCTTATAGATGGAAGGGGCGAAATCGTCGAAGGCGCAGTCTTCGAAGACATCGGGCGCCATAATGCGCTGGACAAGCTGATCGGTTCTCGCGTGCTTCAGGCGGAGTCGCCGTTATCGAAGCGCATTCTCTTCCTCAGTAGCCGAAGCAGTTTCGAACTGGTGCAGAAGGCAGCGATCGCCGGAGCTCCGGTGCTTGCTACCGTAGGGAGTCCCTCCAGTCTGGCGGTGGAATCAGCGCGGAAGTATGGTCTCACGCTGCTTGGCTTCGTGCGAAACGAGCGCTTCAACGTGTACTCAGGTGAGTGGCGGATAAAATCGGAGTGACATGAAGCTTAGATTTCGCGGTAATTCGCTCCGGCTGAGACTCAATCGCGGCGAAGTGGAAACGCTCGCCTCCGGAACTGCGTTACGCGAGGAAGTGGTTTTTCCGAATGGAGCGCACTTTGCTTACATTTTCGAGCCTCAGGCGAACTCCTCGCCGCAAGCCTCTTTTGAAGGCGGCGTGATTCGTGTCGCAGCGCCTATATCGAAGATACGGGATTGGGCTCACGGAGAGTCGATAGGCCTCTATTTCGATGTTTCGGCTCAGAATGCCACTTTGAAAGTCGCCATAGAAAAGGATCTCGAGTGTATAGATGGCCAGCTGGAAGAGCGTGATCCCGACGCATTTCCGCGTGGTCAAGAAAAAGTTTGCTAAGAGCCTTCTGACTGAATTGCTGTATTGTATAAACAATCTGATGTTCGGATATTGAATGGCCAACGGGAAGCGAGCAGGAGTCACTTTTCTTGTTCTCATAATCTTTGCGCACACCGGAAGCCTGGCATCCGCATCAGAGATTTCGGTTTCTGTGATTGTCCAAAAGTCCGTCGCGGCCAACTCGCGCGACTGGCAAGCGCAGGACATCTTTTCCGATACGGAACGCGAGGTCAAGAGTAGAGTAGACGAAAACGGCCGAGTAACGCTCCAGCAGTCCAAGACTTACGAGAACCTGATGATTGAAGGATCGCCCTATCGGCGCATTCTGGCGTTAAACGATGAGCCACTCAGCGGAACCCAAGAGGCAGATGAGGAGGCTAAGTTGACCCGAGAGATCGCCCGCCGTCGAAATGAACCGTCCGCGGAGCGGAAGGCACGAATCGCTAAATACAATGAAAGCCGCGCAGAAGAGCACCTCCTCATGCAGCAGATGGTTTCAGCCTTCCAATTTAAGCTGCTGGGAGAAGAGCAAGTGGAGGGCGTCTCCTGCTACCATCTGCAAGCAACTCCAGATCCAGGCTACCGTCCCCCGGTGGAAAAAGCCCGCGTTCTAACAGGAATGCGCGGTCAGATGTGGATCGATGAGCAGCAATATCACTGGGTAAGAGTGAAAGCTGAAGTGATCGAGCCCGTCACATTTGGTTTCTTCATTGCACGCGTAAAGCCAGGAACGGAGTTCGAGCTGATGCGGGCACCCGTAGGCAATTTCTGGTTGCCGAAGAAGTTCGTCCAAAAAGTGAATGCCAGCGTGCTCGGCTTTTATGGTTATCGTAATCAGCTGGAGACCTTCTACTCTGACTACAGGCAAATTACCCCAAGCGAGAACGAGCGCACCCAGCCAGCAAGCAGCCGCTAATCACTTTTTAAGATCGCGGTGACTCTCCTTGACAGAGTAGCCAGCCTTCTTCAGGCGCTTATTGATTTCGTTGGCAATAAAGACAGAGCGATGGTGGCCGCCTGTGCACCCGAAAGAAATCGTGAGATAGCTTTTCCCTTCCCGGATGTAGTGCGGCAAGAGATATACCAGGAGATCGGAGATGCGGCTGATGAACTCTGCGGTTTGCGGAAACGATCGGATGTATCTAGCTACATTCGGATGGCGTCCGGTAAGTTTTTTGAACTCAGGAATATAGTTCGGATTAGGCAGAAATCGAACATCGAAAACCAGGTCGCTATCGGAGGGCACACCGTGCCGAAAGCCGAAGCTGTTGACGTAAATCAGGATCTTGTTAGCATCTCTTGAATCCTGAAACTTAGCCGAGATCAGCGCCCTTAGATCATGCACGTTGAGCTTGGAAGTGTCGATATACAGATCGGCGAGCGCGCGGATCGGGGTCAACTGCTCGCGTTCATTTCGCAAGCTGTTCAGCACGGTAGTCTCGCCTCCCAAAGGATGAGGCCGCCTTGTTTCACTGAAACGTCTTCTTAGAACCTCATCCTCTGCATCCAAAAACAGGAGAGAACAGCTCAAACGCGATTTCAGCTCGCGGAAAATTCTTGGGAATTGATTAAGCGATTCTCCTTCCCGGATATCGATGATTAGGGCGCCCCTCTTTTTCGAGTCGTAGCTCAGATCGGCAAACTTCGGCACCAAGGCAATCGGCAGATTATCTACCGCATAAAATCCTAAGTCCTCAAAGGCTTTAAGCGCGGTCAGCTTGCCCGAGCCGCTCATACCGGTAATGATAACGAGGTCGTGCGCAGGGAGCGCCTGCTTGGACGCGGAACGGCCCTGAGGTTCGAAGTTGGGCTTGGCCATTTACAATCTAGGCTAGCTTGACAGCCAAGCGGTCACGAGGCAAGGCCGCTCAGGACTCGATCAGATCGAAATGCCCGTCCGGACGGCGCACCAGGACCGAAAGGCAATTGTGGGACGAATCGCGATAGACTACGTAATCGTCACCGTCGCGCTGCATTTCGAGGATCGCCTCCTGCAATGTCATGGGCTTGCGGCCTTCGTTATAGTCGACGCGAAAGATCTTGGGCCGGGCCGACGGCTGGCCGTTACTCTTCGCATTAGATGAGCTTACCTTGCCGCTTTCAGCGGCGGCGGATTGCCCGTTCTCCCAATCTTCCTTAGTCGAGCGCACCCCTTTCGCATCGCGATGCGTATCGCGCCAACGGCTGCGCAGCTTGACGATTTGTCTCTCCAGCTTCTCCACCGCATCGCAGAGCGCAGTATCGAGATCAGGATCTACTCCTTCTCCCACCAACGCATGATCATAGAAGTTGACGATCACTTCCACCCGGTGGAGATGACGCTCAATCTGATGCGTCACGTGAGCTTCGCGCTCCCCCCGGCGCTCTATGAACTTGCTCAGCTTGGAAATCTTTGCACTGAACTTTTCCTCCAGCTCAGGAGTAAAATCTTTGGTCTTGCCGGAAACAATGAGCTTCATTCTTCCTCTTTGGGGAATGCTCGCCCTGCCGGGCTCGCTTCCCGGAATTGGTTTCGCTACAGAGTGAGAACCTTGATTACCTTTATGCTGATTAGGCGCGGACGCGCCGTTGATGTGTCGAAGGAATTTTCATGTCCTCCCGATACTTTGCTACCGTCCGCCGGGTAACTTCTATGCCTTCGGACAGCAAACGAGCAGTAATCTGTTCGTCTGTTAGCGGTTGAGCTGTATTCTCGTCTTCGATCATCTTTTTGACCCGCCTCTTCACAATTACCAGCGGAGTATCGCCTCCGCAACGGCCTTGCACCGGCTCCGAAAAGAAGTATCTTAATTCGAAAACGCCTTGCGGCGTATGAGCGTATTTGTTCGCGACCGCCCGGCTTACAGTGGAGGGATGCACTCCGATCTCCTCAGCCACTTCCTTGATCATCATCGGCTTTAGCTGATCGATACCATGCTCGAGGAATTCCGGTTGACGCTGAATGATAGATTGGCAGACTCGCATGATCGTCTGCTTGCGCTGTTCGATATTCTTGATGAACTGCAGCGCGGACGCGTAGCGTTCCTTCACATAGTTTCGAACATCGCGGTCCGGCTCCTGTTCGCGATCGATCATGCGCTTCAATTTGCCATTCAGCCGTAGTTGCGGGATGTCATCGTCGTTCAGATTAATGACGTAATCTTCGCCGTCTTTTGAAATATAAACGTCTGGCTCGACTTGCCTCGCACCGGCACTTGAATACCGTAGCCCTGGCTCGGGATCCAAGTGACGAATCACACAAAGAGCAATCTGAATATGTTCTATCGGGCGGCCTAAGACTTTGGCTAATTGAGAGACCTGCCTGGTTGCGAGTAGCTTCAGATGGTCATGGACGATTTTCCAGGCCACCGAATCGCGCGAGCCCCGGGCCTCCAGCTGCAAAAGCAGGCACTCGCGGATGTCGAGCGCGCCAACGCCAGTCGGATCCAGCGATTGAACCTCCCGGAGCGCCGCCTGCATATCAGCGAGACGCAACCCCTCCGCCGCCGCAATTTCCTGGAGCGGCGTAGTCAAGTACCCATTTTCTTCCAGGTTGCCTATGATTGCGTTAGCCGCCTCTCGAACCCGGTCCGGCAGACTCAACTGACTTTGCAGATGATCGCTCAGCGTAACGGGCGAAGAGAGAAAGGTCTCGAAGGAAGGCTTCTCGACCGACTCCGATGCCGGACTTTTGAAGCCTGGGTCCAGGTAATCATCAAAAAAGCTTCCGAAATCAATTTCTTCAAACGGATCCGTGTCCGCGGTCTTGGCCGGCTCCTCGGGTACGGCAACCGCCACAGCGATGTCGGAATCAGGTGCGCTCTCAGGGCTAAAGTCACCGTCGGACGGCGCATCGAGTTCGCTCTTCGCGTCGGAATGCTCAACGCGATCGAGAATGGCCTGATCGGCCGGTTCGGCCTGACGCTCCCGTTCCAGTAGAGATTGAATTTCGGCAGGAGTGAGTTCCTCGCCAGATTCGCCGACTTCCTCGAGCACAGGGTTTTCGGCCATCTCGTTCATGATCATGTCTTTCAGCTCCAGACGGTTGAGCTGAAGAACCGTGACCATTTGCACGAGTCCAGGCGTGAGTATCTGCTTTTGCTGGACACCGAGGTGCATGCGCTGCGAAAGCGAACTCATTTGGATCTCAGTTTATCACCGGTTGAGCACTTTTCGCTTGCCCGTTTTCCCCGAAGCATAGTCTTCCCTTCGGGAACAGTCCGGCTGGCCTCTCTCTGCTCCGTTGCTGAGACGGGTGAATCGACTCAGCGCCCATTAGAATAGTGGAACGGGACCCAACATGAACGAACAGCAGAGAATGGCTCGATCGCTCGCCGATAGCGACCCGGAAATCTTCGATGCAATTCAGCGCGAAGCTGAGCGGCAGGATACCGGACTCGAGTTGATTGCAAGTGAAAACTTCACGTCGGAAGCGGTGCTCGAAGCCACCGGCAGCGTATTCACAAACAAGTATGCCGAAGGCTACCCGGGCAAGCGGTACTACGGCGGGTGCGAGTTCGCGGACGTAGTGGAGAATCTGGCGCGCGATCGCGCAAAGGCGTTGTTTGGGGCTGAATTTGTTAATGTTCAACCCCATTCTGGCTCGCAGGCCAACGAGGCCGCATATGCCGCGGTGCTGCAGCCCGGCGAGACCATTTTGGGCATGAATTTGGCGCATGGAGGGCACCTCACGCACGGTCACCCGCTGAATTTTTCCGGCAAGCTATACAAGGTGGTTGCGTATGGTGTGCGGCAGGAGGATGAGCTCATCGATTACGAAGAAGTCGATCGTTTGGCGCAGCAGCATAAGCCCAAGATGATCATTGCCGGGGCAAGCGCCTATTCCCGCGTCATCGATTTCGCGCGCTTTCGGCAGATCGCGGACGCCGCCGGGGCAGTCTTTGTGGTCGATATGGCGCACTATTCAGGATTAATCGCGGCCGGCGTATATCCGAATCCCTGCGAGCACGCCGACATTGTTACTTCGACTACGCATAAGACGCTGCGCGGCCCCAGATCCGGCATTATCCTTGCGAAAGAGAAGTTCGGCCCGGCAATCGACAAAGCTGTCTTCCCTGGCGCGCAAGGCGGCCCGCTGGTGCACGTCATCGCCGCCAAAGCAGTCTGCTTCCGCGAGGCGGCAACCTCCGAGTTTCGCAGTTACCAACAGCGGGTGCTCGAAAATGCGCGCGCGTTGGCAAGGTCGCTCGCGGAAGAAGGCCTTCGTGTGGTTACCGGAGGAACCGATTCGCATATGTTCCTGATCGATGTGTTCGCAAAAGGCGTCAAGGGTAAAGAAGCGGAAAAAGCGCTCGATCAGGCGCACATCACCGTAAATAAGAACGCAATTCCTTTCGATACCAATCCGCCTCTCAATCCGAGCGGAATCCGCCTAGGCAGTCCGGCCGTCACTACTCGCGGATTGCGCGAGAACGAGATGCGTGAAGTGGGCCAGCTCATCTCGAAAGTGATTCACGACGTGAAGTCGGAATCGAATATTGCCGAGGCGCGGCGCGGAGTAGAAGAACTTACCGGGCGCTATCCGCTGTACGCATGGAAGCGCCACGCCAGTGTAGTGGCTGGCTGAAGATTTTGTTACCGGCCTAGCTGGGCGATAGTTGGTTCAGAAAAGGTCTTCTACTTTTTTGGGATGTACATGACAGCTGCTTCAGGGAAATTACGCAAAGGCTAAGTGAACAGAGAAAAGGTGTTCCCATGCATATTCCCAGTATCCTCTCGAAGCCCATTTCGTCCGTCGCCGTCGCAGTAACCTTCTTCGGGTCTGTTGCCGGCCAGGCGCAAACGACAAGTACGAGTACGCAGGCGAAGAAGGCTCCCGTCAAAGCTGCGCCAGCGCCTGCAAAATCCGCTCCTGCTAAACCCGCTGTGACGGTAGCGAAGCCCGCTCCGGTCAAGACCGTCGCAGTAGCCAACAAGGCAACCGCAGCAACCAATCCGGTAAGGCCGGCGACTCAGCCTGTCGCACCAGTTGCCTCGGGTAGCCCCGTTAGACCTGTCGCGGGCACGGCGAATCAAGCCGGAAATTCACAAGTGGTTTCAGCGGCAGGCGTGAGTCCTGCCAGCGGGACGGTTCAGGGGGCTGATACTCGGGCGAAGCCCACTCCGGTTAAGACCGTCACGGCAGCGAACCAGGCAACCGCGGCAACGAATCCGCTAGGGTCGGCGACTCAGTCCAACCTACCGGCCACCTCGGATAGCAGCGCCAGACCTGTCGCGTCTACAGCGAATCAAGCCGGAAATTCACAAGTGGTTTCAACGGCAGGCGTGAACCCTGCTAGCGGGACGGTTCAGACCACAGATACGGGCGCCGGTGCGACGCCCGCTTCTTCGGCCTTTGCGCCGAACAATGCTTCCGCTTCGGGAGGGGCGCAAACGCCTCTCGGGTATGCTGCTGGGCTCGGCACATTCCGCGCTGGCGATACTACGGTGACCGCTTTCAGTTGCCTTCGCTCGGGCACCCGTGTGTTTTGCGACTTCGACGAAACGAAGCAGCAAAGCGCTCAATATCCCGCCGGATACGCCTACAATACCGTCAAGCTGGTGGTCGGCAGCGAGCGCGTGGTGCCGATTCACGCGGCCCACTACGTAGATCAGGATGGGAGCACATTCGACACGGCTGAGTTGAGCTCCAACGTGCCTGTTCGCATGATTTTGGAATATGACGATGTGCCCGCCCAATATACGGTCGCAGCGCTGGCGTATGGTTCAGATCGCATTGAATCCATTCCGATTACTCCCATGGCGGAAGCGCAACCTGCAGGCGTCATGCCCTCGCGGCAACAACCAGCTGCCGCTGGTTCCGCGCAGACCGCCCAGGCTGGTAGTGCGACGGCTGCTGCCGGCGGGGCGACAGACCCAAGCGCTAAGGCCGATGGTGCAACGGATAAGGCTAGTCAGGGAATTGACAAGGTGAACAATACCAAGTCGAACTTGAAGAGCCTGTGGAAAAAGGCTGGGACTATCACGCAATAGCAGCTAAAGATGCACGAAGTGGGGCAGGCGCACAGAGCACGCTTGCTTCAGCGCTAGGCCATCGCTTTTTGTGGCCTGACTTTCTTCGAGCTCAAATTAAGGGCCCAGACACACTACTTCGGCGGTAGCCTCACCACTCTTAACCAAAATTCTTCGACGGCGCGCACTTTGCTCAGGAAGCTTTCCATGTCCAAGGGCTTGGTGAGGTAACAATTCGCGTGCAAGTTATAGGCGCGCCGGATGTCCTGCTCAGCCGAGGACGTGGTAAGCACGATTATAGGAATATGATGCAGCTCAGGGTCCTGCTTCACGTCAGCCAGCAACTCCCGGCCATCCTTCTTTGGCAGATTGAGATCTAGCAGAATGAGATCCGGGCGCGGAGCATTCTTAAAGCTTTCCTGCCTTCTCAAGAATCGCAGGGCCTCTTCTCCGTCTTCGACAACGGACAGGCGAGGTGAATAACCTCCCTCCCGGAACGCCTCCCGGGTAAGCAGAACATCTCCAGGATTGTCTTCCACGAGCAGTATATCTGCGGGCATTTGTATGCGTGGCATGCGACTCAGAGGTTCTCCTTGACAACGCGTCTGCTTCTACGTTCATTTTTGAACTCTTCGCCTGCTGCGAGCGTGAAGAAAAAGGTCGAGCCCACACCGGGCCTCGAATCTGCCCACAGGCGTCCGCCGTGATGTTCGACAATGCGCCTGCAGATCGAAAGTCCGATTCCGTTACCCGAATACTTGCCAAGGCCGTGCAATCGCTGAAATACCTCAAAGATACGATCCTGGTACTTGGGATCGAAGCCGATGCCATTATCAGCAACTGAGAACAGCCACTCGGCGCCGCGCCTCTCAGCGGACACTCTAATCCGGGGCGGCGTACCGTTTCTGCGGAACTTGATAGCGTTACTCAAGAGATTTTGGACGACTTGAGTCATCTTGACTTCATCAAGCTCCACGACCGGCAGGCTTGCGTAGTCGATAACTGCTGAAGTCTCCCCAATTGTGAGCCGCAGGCTTGCGAGGGCCTGTTCCATGATTCGCTCAAATGGAATTTGCTTCTTGGTGATGGCTTGAGTTCCGGCTCGTGCATAAGAAAGCAGATCGTTGATCAGCGCGTGCATGCGGCTGGCGCCATCCATCGCAAACTGCATATAAGTACGGGCCGAATCGTCGAGCGCCGCCCCGTATCGTTTAGACAACATGCCCACGTAACTCGCCACCATGCGCAGGGGCTCCTGGAGGTCATGACTGGCAATGTAAGCAAATTGGGCAAGGTCCGCGTTGGAGCGCTCCAGTTCCTTTGCCTGCGCTTCCGAAAACCTGGTGCGGGCTTCGAGTTCGGCAGTGCGTTCGAGCACCCGCAGCTCCAGCTTTTCATACAAGCTGAGGATTTCCTTTTCGGCCTGGTCGCGCTCGCGGAGGTAGAGCACACCAAGACGGAAGGCGGAAAGAAGTAGAACGATGGCCAGCAGAACTCCAGCGGAAAGAATGATTCTGAGGCGTCTTTCGCCGAGTAGCTGCTCGTGATCGCGGCCTTCATACAAGTTAATCTGCTCTGTCCTCAACTGCCCGATGATCTGGCGAATTCGAACCATCTGCCGCTGGCCGCGACCGCTTCGCACCTCGTCCAGTGCTGCCTCCGGTTTACCGGAGTCGTGCAATTTTATTGTCAGCTCCAGCTCGTCCATCTTGTCGTCGATTGCGGCCCGGAGCGCGTTCCACTGAGAAAATTTCACCCCTGCCGTCCGGGCGAGTCCCATGGCATCTGAGAGACGTTCGCGAACCTGATTCTTGGCCCGAAGATATGGGGCCAGGTATAATCCTGAACCAGTTATGAGATAACCGCGCTGCCCAGTTTCGGCATCCTGCACAGTGCTAAGCAGGTCGTCCAGACTAAGAACGAATCCTCCGGTCGCAAACGCGGCGGCTACGCTCCTGGCGTGCTGCACGCTGGCATAGTAACTTACCAGCGCGAGCAGCAAAGGTACGGCTGCCAGGGCCATGAGAAAGGACTGCGTTCGCTTCAGCAGCCCTCTGCCGGCGCTTTTTTCCATCAACAAGGAGGGCGCAGCGCTAGGTTGGTGTTCGGAAATAAAACCGGCGATGGAACGATGATACCCAACCGAAGCTTCGCGCGCCCGTGAATCAAGGGCAGCTTATGGGTGAGGCGCTATTAGCGGTGCCGCAGGCGCAGCGATTCCCAACTGCCATCGGCAAACCAGCCGCCGTCAACAGATAAAGCGTGCCCGTTGATAAAGGCGCTCTGCTCGGGGTCGGCCAGGAAGGCAATTGCCGAAGCAACGTCGCCAGGCGAGGCGAAACGGCCCATCGGTATGCGTCCCTCAATGTCCGAATCATTGTAGAGGCCGACTGCCTGGGGAGCTACATCCATCGGTGTCTTCACCCATCCTGGACATACCGCATTGCAACGAACGCCACGCCCACCCCACTCGGCGGCAAGCGTGCGGGTCAACCCGATCAGCCCGTGCTTGCTCGCGTTGTAAGCGGCGCGATCGGCTATTCCAAGCAGGCCCGCGACAGATGCGACGTTAACAATGCTTCCCTGCCCCTGCTCCAACATGCGCAGGCCAATTTCCCGGCACATCAGAAACGGGCCAAGCAAGTTCACATCGATCACGCGACGCCAGTCTACCGCGCTGGTCTTCTCAGCCGGACAGATGTGCGAGATTCCGGCGTTGTTCACCAGAACATCGATTCGCTCGAACTCTTTGCGGGCTGTTTCCGCGACGGCCCGGGCAGTAGATTGGTCGGACACATCGCCGAGGACCTCAACTGCCCTCGATCCCACGTGAACAATTTCGGCGCAGGTCTCCGCGCATGACACCAGGTCACTTAGCAAAAGGGCGTATCCCCGCTCTGCCAGCACTGCCGCCGTTCGCCTGCCAATTCCCTGCGCCGCCCCGGTAACGATAGCTGCCTTTGTAAGCGATTGATCGTTGTGAAAATCGGCGTACGGCATGTTTCTCGGGTGCTAAGAAGCGCCGCTTTCCAGTATAGAAGTCCCAAAAGGACGCCAGACGGTCTTTTCCAGCCGGGCTGAGATTAACATTATCTAACTGACTCTAGTTACTCTTCACCTATTTGTTAGGTACAAGTGCCCTTGATTACATGTAAGTCATTGAAACAACTTGCGTCGGCCGCTGGCCACAAAATCGCTTTCTAATTGGCATCACTCGAACGGCAACGTAAGAGAGACGGAGACCAAAACCTCTCCGAAATGACACAAGGAGACTCAAATGACACGCTTATTTACAAAAACCCTTCTCACGGCCGGGCTCTCCGCTCTACTCGGAGGCCTGACTCTCTCAGCTCAAAACCTCGCGCTGGTTGCAGACATCCCGTTCGCGTTCCATGCGGAGGGCAAGGTACTGCCGGCAGGCACGTACCAGCTGAAGGAAAGCACCGCAAACGGTATTTTTCAGATCTCGGATCGCGCTGCGGGCGTTTCGCAGTTCGTGAACGCTCCCATTCACCAGAACGTGAACCCGACCAGCTCTAAGCTGACGTTTGCACGCTACGGGAATGAATACGTTCTCGCTTCAGTCGCAGTGGCCGGCTCCTCTTACGACAACGCCGTATCTCATTCGGCTATCGAGAAGAACATGACCCGCAAGCTCGACTTGTCGGCGATGATTTCGGTTCCGCTGCACCAGCGCTAATCCGCCACGCGTTGGGCAAGAAAGAAGCCGGCTATCTGCGAGGACCGCGCACAAGGGACAGCGAATCGTCCTGTGCGCTCCCAGCGAGATGGCCGGCTATTTTCATTTCAGGGATTTACTTTCCTTTTGGTGGGAAGTGTTCCAACATCTTATCGACGGATTTCTTGACCTGGTTCTCGTCACCTTTTTGGCTGTTCGACACGCTGTCCTCAGTAGCTTGTCCACGCCACACTAGTTGTTTATGCTTGTCGTCCACGAGATCTAGCGTTAAGATCCCCATGGTGCGGGGGCGTTCTTCGGTCGTCGAAAAGTCAGGACCCATATCCATTCCCCATCCGCCCCATCCACCCCAGCCACCCCAGCCACCGGCCCAAGGCCCGCCCCCCCAGGCGAAGCCGTCCGAAGTCGTGGTTGAATCCATCACTTCCTGGGTCACAAAGTTATACACGACATCCAGATCATGCGGCTGCGACTGAGGCATCTTTGTGAGTCCTTTCTTTTGGAGTTCTTGGTCAACATTGGGACGCACAAACTGCCCGTAAAAGCTGTTTTCCTGACCCTTGGGGGAAACCCAACTATAGGTCTTGTAATCTGCGAAGGGAGCCTGCTGCCGCCAATTCACCTTGACTGTCTGCGCGTTCGCGAAAGGAACTAGAAGGGCAGCGCACACCGCCCCACATGTCAGAAACCCGATCCGATTCATCTCTACTCTCCTGTTCTCTTACTTTGATTTGTAGGTAAGCGCCAGCTAAGTATAAGTACTTTTCTTACGAATGGCTATCGTTCGCCGGTTTTTCACCGATATGACAGGAAGGAGGAGACTTGTCGAATTTCACCACGCTTCGCCTGGAATCCGAGCCGCTCGCTCGCGATTCGGTATTCGACGCGGAACCAGCCGGGGACGGACACGCGGGAAACCGGTTGCGCTATGCGTTCCTGGCTCTGCTGGCGGCCAATATTTTTGTGATCTCCGGCGCGCTCTGCTTCGCGCTTTTGTACGTCTTTCATCAGTGAGCGAGCATCTCGATGAGCACCCTGCCGGATGAACCGCTTGGAGTCTGGACATCGAGTACTGTCGCCAGAGTAGGGGCAATATCGTTCGGCTGAATTGTGGCATCGTAATGGCCAGCCTTGATGCCGGATCCCATGAAGAGCACAGGCACATGCCGGTCATAGGCATAAGGCGAGAAGTGCCCGGTCCCGTGCGTTCCCGGAATATAGCCCGGCTCGAAAACCAGATTGAGATCGCCGCTACGGGCCGGAAAATAGCCGTTCATTTCCGCTTGCGCAATAAAGTCCCCAGCCAGGCCGTTGTCAAGCTGGGTCCGCGCGTAGATGCGTGCCACATGCAGGCGGGGATTCGCGAACAGCGCGTCTTTTGCCACACGGTAGAGATCGTCCGCGCTGACCGGCTTTCCGTCGGGCCCTTTCACTTTGCTGACGGCATCGCGATTGAAATACAGCGACGTTTCGCCCGCCCCGGCGATGAGCCACTCGTTGGCCCCAAAATGCTCATTCAGGGCTGTCGTGACGGCTTCTTCCACTCCCCCGGGCAGATAACCTCCGGGGATCCTGTTGACCTCCTCCTGCTGCGGAGTGGCCGCGACTCCATGATCGGCTGAAAGAACGACTATCACATTGCCCAACCCAATATTTTCGTCGATAAAGCGAAACAGCTTGCCCAGGGCCTGATCGGTGCGGATGCTCATGTCTCGCACTTCCGGCGCGTACGGGCCAACAGCATGTCCCACGTAATCGTTCGAGGAAAAGGAAACGGTAAGCAGGTCCGTTGCGCCGCGTTCACCGAGCTTTTCACCCGCGATCGCCTGTTCGGCAAACTGCTCCACCAGTTCATTGCCCCAGGGGCTCGCCGCCAGCTTGGCATAGGGAGTCTTACTTCCCGGCGCGGCTCGGAAACTCCAGCTGGGGAAGCCCTCCCATTTCCGGTCGACAAACGCGGCGGGAAGTCTTTTGCCATTGAACGCATTCACCCACTCCGGCAACTGCTGCATGTAGAACGAGCTGCTCATGAAGTTGCCAGTTCTGTCGCCGAACCAGTACGCGCCATTCGCCGCATGGCCCGAGGGAAGAATTGCTGCCCGCGCCTTCAGCGATATTCCAATCACTTTCGAATCGCCGTGCGCGGCTCGCAGCTCGTCGCCGAGGGTGGTGACAAGCAGCCGCTTGGGTGAAGCGGGATCTGCGTCCGTACAGGTCTTTCCCTTCGCCGCCTGCTCGCCGCCAACGGCTTTCACATCCCAATCGCAAACGCTCGTGACGATCTGGCTTTCTCCGCGGTCATACCAAGCATTGCCTACAATCCCGCTCACGGCGGGCATCGCGCCCGAGAGGAAGATGCTATGACCAACCGCCGTTACCGTTGGAACCTGGCCATAAAAGGCGTTGGTGAAGTCGGCGCCTTGTGTTAGGAGGCGGTCGAGACCGCCATGATAGTCCGTGCGAAAACGCGTCAGGTAATCGTAGCGGAACTGATCGATGATGATGGCAAGAATGAGCTTAGGCTTCGACCCTACCGCGGAGAATATAGGAGGAGTGCTCAGCAGAACGAGAAATGCGACTGCATGAGCGGTTTTTCGGTTTGGCAACACGCGCTCAGATTAGCAAAGCTGTCCGTTTCGAACTACGTTCCACTAAACAGGCGCGAACTCCTCGACGTGAGGGCTTTTGCCCCCGAGCCATTCGACATTCTGCGCGGTGCTGTCGAAAGCGCCGCTGCTCTTAAAGAGTTCCCAGTCACCACTTGCAGCCGCTTGCCTGGTCTTGGCGAGAATCGCTTCGATCTGCGAAGCGCTTACCTGCTCATAAGTGCCGGCGGCCTCGATTGCCTGGTCCAGAATCTCTGCGGTGTCGATGCCTGTAATGACTACCGAGGTCGGCATCTTGAGCGCGTAGTGCAAGCATTCGAGAGCGCCAACTATTTTGCTTTTCAAAATGACAGAATCGCCCATGCTTTTCATCCCGAGGACGCCGATGTTGCGCTCCACCAGCTCCGGGACGACCAGTTTGCCGAAGCTGCGGTAATGCGCGTCCATGACGTTTACGGGCAACTGCACGGCGTCGAACTGGAAGCCATGCTGATCGGCAACTTCGAGCATGTATAGGTGAATGCGCGGGTCTTTATGGCCGGTAAAACCGATGTAGCGGCTTTTGCCTGCTTGCTTGGCCTCTTTGAACGCCTCGATGGCACCCTCTTTCGCGAAGATGCGGTCGGGATCTTCAAAGCGGATTACCTCATGAAACTGCAGCAGGTCCACGTGATCGGTATGCAAACGTTTGAGCGATTCGTCGATCTGTTTGGCAGCCGATTGTTTCGTGCGGCCGTCTATTTTCGTCATCAGGAAAGCGCGCTGACGGTAGCCGTTCTGCTTAAGCGCTTTGCCCATGCGCCGCTCGCTTTCGCCTTCGTTGTAATCCCAGGAATTATCCAGGAAGTTGATGCCGCGATCGAGACCTGCGTGCATCAGTTTGATCGCTTCCTTCTCTTTTAGGGCCGGCTTGCCGAGATGAAAGCCGCCCATCCCAATGCACGAGACTTTCTCCCCTGTGTGACCGAGAGTTCTGTAAGGAATATCGAAATCGTTCGCCACGCAGGTTAGATGTTCTGTTGCGCGTAAACTGTCATTCTTTCTTAAGGAGGAAGGCCGGACCGCGCCAGGTTATTCGTTTTTCTGGAATTCTACGCCGTCCTTTGTTTCGCCCACCAGCCGGGCCAGACGGGTACGAAACGCCTTGATCTGCGCCACATGCTTGTCGATCAGCGCGTGCGCGCGTCCGGTGGGATTTGAATCCGCGGCATCCAGGTAGGCGCTTTCGGCCGACTCTTCGCCACTCTCGCATGATGTAAGCATGGCGGCGGCCGAGTGGCCGGATATGGCGGATTTCAGATCCATCCATCCGCGGTGAAGTGCTCCTCCGAAACTTCCCGAATCCGACGTGTCTCCGCCCAGATGTTCTATTTCCTCCTGCAACTCCCTGGCAAACTTGGCGTGCTGCTTTGCATAGCCGGTTAGAAGCGTCTCCAGCTCTGAGTTCTTCACGTTTTCGGCTGCGCTGTGGAAACCGGCTTCCGCATCTTTGTTGACGCGGACGAGGAGATTTAACTGGTCGATTTTGTTGTGAGCCATAGCTGATGTCGAATTCTACCGAACGAACCGGGTTAGACACCAGGCCCAGGGAAACCGCCTGACGTCTATGAACGAAAATCGGTGGGCAGCGGCGGGGCGCGGAAACGGGCAACCGCACAACCTATAATGGGCCAAACTCTACAGATCATGCGAAAAGCCGTTTGCTCGATTGCCCTGGCGCTGGTGTCACTGACTCCGATGCTGGCAGCACAATCAGAAACACCGCTGCTCCTGCGCAGTCCTTCCCTTAGCAAGTCTCAAATCGTCTTTGAATATGCGAATGATCTCTGGATCGTGAGCCGGCAAGGAGGTCACGCTACCCGCCTAACCAGCGGCGTGGGACGGGAATTCAACCCGCACTTCTCGCCAGATGGCACGAAAATTGCATTCAGCGGCGAGTACGATGGCAACATAGACGTTTACGTGGTGGCCGCTGCTGGCGGCGTGCCCCGCCGCCTGACCTATCACCCGAGTCCCGATATCGCCGTTGGCTGGACACCGGATGGAAAACGGATCCTGTTTGGCTCCCGTCGCGACAGTTACGCCGATAGCGGACAACTTTATACGATCGGGCTTGATAGTGCTTTTCCTGAAGCCTTGCCGCTCGCGACTGCCGAAGACGGTTCCTACTCGCCCGATGGCACTCACATTGCTTATGTGCCGGTATTTCAGTGGCAAGCCGCATGGAAGCGGTACCGCGGCGGCCAGACCACCAAAATCTGGCTGGCCAATCTCGCCGATTCGAGCGTGATCAAAATTCCCCGCGAGAACTCGAACGACTTCAATCCAATGTGGGTCGCCAATAAGGTCTATTTTCTTTCCGATCGCAAAGGTCCGGTGAGTCTGTGGGATTATGACCTGCGCTCCGGGAAGGTGAGCGAGTCTGTGGAGAATGAGGGACTTGACTTTAAGTCCGCTTCAGAAGGTCCAGGCGGCATTGTCTACGAACAGTTCGGCTCGATTTATCTGTTTGATACTAAGTCCGGCAAATCGCATCACGTAGACATCGAGGTTTCAGCGGATCTGCCCGAGGTGCGGCCGCACTTTGAGAAACTTACGGTCGCCAAGATTGAGAACGCGGCTCTTTCGCCTACCGGGCAGCGAGCTGTGTTCGAGGCGCACGGTGAAATTCTGACAGTGCCGGCGGAGAAGGGCGATATTCGCAATCTCACCGCGAGTCCAAGCGTCGCCGATCGCGATCCCGCATGGTCGCCGGACGGCAAATCGATAGCATATTTCTCGGATGAATCGGGCGAATACGCACTGCATATCCGTGATCAGAACGGCCTCGGGCAGATTGCAAAAATTTCGCTGGGCAGTCCGCCGTCGTATTTTTATTCGCCCACCTGGTCACCCGACAACAAGAAGATCGCCTATTTCGATAAGCGGCTCAATCTCTGGTACATCGATCTCGCGAGCAAGACGCCCGTAAAGGTCGATACGGACCGCTACGATAGCCCGTCGTACGGATTCAATCCGCGCTGGTCACCGGATAGCCGCTGGCTCACATACAGTAAACAGCTCGAGAATCATCAGCACGGCGTTTTTGTCTATTCGCTTGCCAATGCCAAGTGCACGCAGATCACCGACGGGTTGAGCGACTCGACGTCTCCTGATTTCGACAAAAGCGGCAAGTACCTCTACTTTGTCGCCAGCACGAATATTGCGCTGAGTGGCGGCTGGATCGACATGTCGAGCATCGAACATCCGGTGACGAGTGCCGTCTATGTTATGGTCCTGCGCAAGGATCTGCCCTCGCCACTCGCGCCACAGAGCGATGACGAGAATGCAACCCCGGAGAAAAAGGACGAGAGCAAGCCAGACGCGAAAGACAAGAGCGAGAACAAGGACAAGGGAAAGGATGCCGCGAAGGAGAGCCCACCGCCGGAAGTTCGCATCGATTTCGATAACCTCGGCCAGCGGATTTTAGCCTTGCCATTGCCGGAGAAGAATTACTTTGCCGTGGCGCCTGGCAAGGAGGGAATCCTTTATGTGGAGGATGGCCCGGTGGTCGATTTGCAGCCAGGTCCACGCCAGATCACGGTCAACAAATTCGATTTCAAAACTCGCAAAACGGACAAAATCTTAGAAGGCGTTATCGCCTTCAACCTCTCCGATAATCGCGAGAAAATGCTGTACCGTCAAGGCGAGCAATGGCTCATTACCGGAGCCGATAATGCGCCGAAGCCGGGCGACGGAGTTCTGAAGCTGGCCGATATGGAGGTTTATGTCGATCCGCGCGCGGAATGGAAGCAGATGTATCACGAGGCCTGGCGCATTGAGCGCGACTTCTTCTATGATCCTCACTTTCATGGCCTCGACCTTGCTATTACTGAAAAGTATTACTTGCCTTACGTCGCCGGGCTCTCCAGCCGCGGCGATCTGAATTACTTGTTCGAGGAGATGCTCGGGAACATCACCGTCGGCCATATGTTTATCCGGGGCGGAATTCAGCCCGAAGCGCCGAAATTAAAAGTCGGCCTGCTCGGCGCGGACTACCGAATCGAAAACGGACGGTATCGCTTCGCTTCGGTTTACAACGGCGAGAACTGGAATCCTCAGCTCCAGGCCCCTCTCACGCAACCTGGCGTGAATGTAGCTCCGGGCGAATATCTGCTTGCGGTGCGCGGCCGGGAACTGCACAGCACAGACAATCTGTATAGCTTTTTCGAGGAAACGGCAGGCAAACAGATCACATTAAAGGTCGGCCCGAATCCAGATGGAAGTAGTTCACGAGAAGTGATTGTGATCCCGGTCGACAGCGAGGTGAATTTGCGGCATCTCGCCTGGATCGAAAACAATCGCAGAAAAGTCGATCAGCTCAGCGGAGGCAAGCTGGCTTATGTGCATCTCCCGGATACAGCTATGGGAGGCTTCACCAGTTTCAACCGCTACTTTTTCGCGCAGATCGGGCGCGAGGGCGCCGTGATCGACGAACGCTATAACCACGGGGGCGAAATAGCCGATTATGTAATCGAATACTTAAACCGAAAACCTATGGGACGTATCGCCGCGCGCGAGGGAGAAGACATTACCGATCCTACCCAAGCTATCTATGGTCCCAAGGTAATGATCATCAACCAGTTCGCGGGATCCGGCGGGGACGCGATGCCGTGGTACTTCCGGAAGGCCAAGGTCGGTCCGCTGGTTGGCATGAAGACCTGGGGCGGCCTGGTCGGTATAGGCGGGTACCCGGCCTTAATCGACGGCGGCCAAGTAACTGCTCCGCGTTGGGCATTTTATGGGATTACCGGGCGATGGGAGGTCGAGAATCACGGGATCGCGCCTGACGTGGAGGTGGATCTCGACCCGAAACTGGTCCGCGAAGGCCATGATCCGCAACTGGAGCGGGCAGTGGAAGTCGCGCTCGAGCTCTTGAAGAAGAATCCACCTCCGACTTTCGAGCGCCCAGCGTACCCGAATTACCATCAGCGGTTCAGCGCGGGCACATCCCAGTAGCATGCAGAGCAGCCCGGCAATGGACGAGCCTCTAACGAGGACGAAGAACGCACTGCTGGAGCAACTTCGCCGCCCGTGGGTTTTGCTCTGGAGCGTTCTTCTGCTGATCAGCTCCGGAATTTTTATCTACTCCCAGACTATGGCCTTTGTCTGGGATGAAGGATTCCACCTCGTAGCGGCGCAACTCATCGCCTGGGGCAAAACGCCCTACGTCGATTTCATTTTTCCGCAAACCCTTCTGAATGCCTACTTCAATGCCGCAGTGCTCAAGAGCATTGGCGACAACTGGCAGACAGTACATGTTTTCGATGCGCTATTCGTCGCGGCCGCAATCTGCCTTACCGCCACTTACGTGATGCGCCGTTTTCCCGATCGGCGCTGGCGTCTGCCTTGCGCCATAGCAGCGGCCAGCCTGGTTGGGTTAAATACTGTCGTAATTCCTTTTGGTCCTGTGGCACAGGCCTATGGCAGTGGCATGTTTCTGGTGATCGCCGCTTACCGGGCTGCAATTCTAAGTGTCGGACGGAAAAGCGCATGGCTGACGTTCTGGGCTGCCTTGCTGGCCGGCGCAGCGGCAGGCTCTACTCTGTTGGCCGCACCAGTGGTTCTGATTCTACTCCTCTGGATCCTATTTGAGAATCGCCGGGGCACGCGCTCAAGCAAGGTGGTTACCTTCTGCGTTGGCGCTGCGCTTCCGTTCGCTCCCGAGCTATGGTTGCTCGCGAAAGCTCCTCGGCAGACGTTTTTCAATGTTGTTCAGTACCAGGCACTCTTTCGGCGGGTGAACTGGGGGGACGCCAACTCGCATGATTTCGACGTGCTGACGGATTGGACGGTGTCCGCGCCAACACTGCTGCTCGGTCTGCTCGGGCTGATCGGAATCTTGTTCATTGCCAAGAAAAGCAACTGGGATCGAGTCGTGCGGCGGGAGTTCTATCTGGCAGCCTGGATCGCTACCGGACTTGGCGCTTATATCGCGGTCGCGCATCCCACCTTCGGCCGCTATTTCATTTTCATGATTCCGTTTACCGCGATCGTGGCTAGCCCTGGGTTCTACTACACGGCTTCGCAGCTCATCGGCCCCGAGCGCCCGCGCTGGGCGATTGCCACGCTCGTCTTCATTCTGGCGGTGAGTGCTGCCAAATATGTCTTCGATGATCGCGACGCCACCAATTGGCATGATTACGAAAAGATCGCCGCGAAGATCAAGCAGGTAACTCCGCCCGGCAAAGAGTATTTGGCCGATGAATTGGTCTACTTCATTCTGCGGCAGACTCCGCCATCTGGCCTCGAGTTTTCCTATTCGCACAAACTCGAACTCTCGCCCAGCGAGGAAGCGCTATATCATGTCATCTCTTCGAAAGAGCTGAAGGAGCAGATCGCGAAGGGCCGCTTTCAAACAGTTGAAACCTGCAAAGATGAGATCGCGGAGGACTATAAACTGGGCGATAACTTCCCCAACAAGCAGGAGTTCGACGACTGCACTGTTTACTGGCGCAAAGGAGCTGCGTCTAAATGAGAGGTCCCCAGTTCGTAGCGGCGCTGCTCAGTGAGTCATTGCGTAAACGATGTAGTTCACGCCTATTCGAACGCCTAGCGCCGAATACTTTTCCGGGTATTCAGGCGAATCGGCCCATTCCCATGAGTCGCCAATATCGGAGTTGAACGAGGCGGCTACCATAAGGCGTCCCTTGTCGTCGTAAATGCCGCGCCAGCGAGCGACGTAGCCATCCTTCTTATGGCCTTCGGGCAGGTGCTCATAGCCGACGATCTGATAGCGTTCGTCGAGATCGTAGACGGTGTGAAAGATCGCGTCACTGTTTGAGATATCGACAATCTGGCGCTCAGGGAAAACACGCTCCATGCTTTTCTCGAAGACTCTCCATTCGTCGGTGCCGTGAAAGTCGTCGGCCATGAAGAAGCCGCCGCGCAGAAGATACTCGCGCAGCTTCCTGGCTTGGGCATCTGTGATTCCCCACTCGCCCACCTGCACCGCATATAGCCAGGGCCAATTGTAGATATCGTCGTCGTCATCGAGATTGATCGCCTGCTCGACCGATCGCACGTGGACGCGCGTCAGGCGGCGGACCGCTTCAGAGAAGTGGCGGTCCGCGCGCGGAAAGTCTTGTGTCCATAAGCAATAGCCTTCGCGCCAGTCGGGGTCTTCGCGGCCTGCATAACCATCGAGCTCGCCGCCAGGAAACATGAGCCGGGCGAAAGCCCACTCGGTCTTCTCACTGAAATCGGGCGGCAGCGGAATCGAGCCTACCCGATATTCGATGCCGCCATATTCGCGGAATGCGTGCGGCAGAGTACGGTCGAGTGCATAGGCAGTTCCTACGAAAATCCCCGCGCAGACCAGCACTAACGCAAATGCCTGGCGACTCATTCGACTGCCCTCGCTTGCGAGGATAGCATCTCGCCTCTAAGCGCAGCTGGCGTGAACGGCAAATACATCTCCGGCAGCGTTTACTTGATCGCATACTCTAAAGAGACAATGCCAGTTTGGTAAATCTTATTATCTGTTAGCACGAGTTTGATCCGGTTCTTCAGGTCCGGCGACAAAGGAACTCCCGCGCCAAGAAGGATCGGGACAATGCGGACTTCAAATGTATCGACGAGTCCATCTTCGGCGAGGCTGCGGAAGAGCGATCCACCACCGAATAACCAGATGTCCTTGCCGGGGCTCGCTTTAAGAGCAGCTAAGGTCTTCTGTTGATCGTTCGCGACGAGAGTGACTTCAGGGTGATCTTCTTGCCTCAGCGTCCGCGAAAAAACGATCATCTTTATACCGGGCATCGACACACGCCCAGCGGCTACCATGGCGTCAAACGTCCGGCGCCCGACCAAGATGGTGTCGAACTCGCGGAATATCACATTGAAATCGAAGTCGGGGTCCATGGTTATCCAATCGGCTTCGCCCTTTGGTCCTGCAATATAACCGTCTAAACTCATCACCACTGAATACCGAACGCGCCGCATGGATTCTCCTGGCCGTGCTAAATCCATTTTCGCGAAATTACACCGCCCGCCTCGTCGAGCAGAAGACCCACAAAAGGACGCTTTATAAAACGCCGGCCCTGGAAGCTCATCGCCAGAAACAACTATGCGCGCGTGGCGCACGAAGCTATGCCGTGCGGCAGATCGAGCCGGGAGAATCCTTATTCAAGATTTCGGAAAAACGGTTTATAACTTGAATATCCAGTTTGCACAGAAAAGCGAAGCGAGTTCCTGCCTGCCAGCAAGAACCGCAATCTGAGAAAGGAGCAACGAACAATGAAAATCAAGAGCAACGTCAAGGCCGGCCGTACGATGTGGGGCGCGTAATTTCCTCATCGGCAATTCCGGTACGAGTATTAGAAGTTTCTTGCCTGTCAGCAAGGAACGCCAATTCCCAAGGAAGGAGCAACGAACAATGAAAATCAAGAGCAACGTCAAAGCCGGCCGTACGATGTGGGGCGCGTAATTTCCTCATCGGCAATTCCGGTACGAGTATTAGAAGTTTCTTGCCTGTCAGCAAGAAGCGCCAATTCCCAGTGGAAGGAGGATTCATCAATGAAGATCAAGAGCAATGTCAAGGCCGGTCGCACCATGTGGGGTGCATAGTTTTCTTTTCGGCATTTTCAGGTTAGAACTTAATAAAAATAATAGGCCGCTTCGAAATATTTATCGAAGCGGCTATACTTTTTTCGGCTTCGCCCACTACTACCAAGGATGGCCAACGGTTTTGGGCGAGTGAATCAGGCTTTGCGCGCGGATAGAGGGTTCAGGTCCGCTGCGAGCTTATGTATGGCGTTTGCTCTTCTGGGTGCCTGGACCGCCTGGGCACTCGCGGCAAAAGTCACCCGCTATGAAGTCTCGGATTCGGCCCGGCTCGAAATCAAGGGATCCGTATATCCGGTACAAGCTAACGTGGCTGGCCGGTTGGTTGCGTCCGGACTCGTGCTTGGGAAAGAAGTCAAAGCGGGCGACGTGCTGGTGGAGCTAGATAGCGACGAAGAACTGCTGATCTTACAAGAACAAAAAGCCCGTCTTACGAGCCTACAACCGCAGATAGCAGCCCTTCGAGCGCAAATGAGTTCAGAAGGGGCAGGACGCTCGGACGACCGGCAAGTGCTGGGATTTTCGGCCGATGCGGCGCGCGCGCAATACCAGCAAGCGGAAACCCAGGCACAACTCGCTGCGCGCGAGGCGGACCGGGCTGGGCGGCTGCATGCGGAGGGCATTCTCTCGGATGCGGATGCGGAGCGCGCTCAGGCGGACGCACGGAGCAAACGTGAGACGGCGGAGAATCTGCGGGCGGCGATCTCACGGCTAGCCCCGGAGATGCAGGTGCATGAACGGGACCGCGATGTCCGCTTGAAACAGATCCTGGTCGAGATCGCAAAGCTCGAAGGGGATGCGGCAACCTCGAAAGCGAGTATTCACCGGCTCGCGAGCGACCTGGAGCGAAGGCGAATTTTGGCTCCGATATCGGGACGCTTGGGCGAGTGCGCGACGCTACGCCCGGGCACGCATATCAGCGAAGGGCAGCAACTCGGCATAATCCTACCAAGCGGCCGTTTACAAGTGGTCGCGGAATTCGAACCCTCCGCCGCGCTCGGCAAAGTGCGCCCGGGACAGCGGGCTGTGGTCCGGCTGCAAGGCTTCCCTTGGGCGCAATATGGGACGATTCCCGCGCAGGTGTCGCGGGTGGCAGACGAAATACGAGACGGCAAGATAAGGGTAGAGCTCGCGGTGATATCCGGCAGCCACTCGCGCATTCCTTACCAGCACGGCTTGCCGGGCTCGGTCGAGATTGAAATCGAGCGGCTGTCGCCTGCAGCCTTGGTCTTGCGATCGGCCGGCCAGACCGTAGGAGCCCATTGAGGCGCTTCTTTGTCCCGGAGGTGGTCCAGACCTCCAATATGGATTGCGGGCCCGCCGCGCTGAAGTGTCTGCTCGAAGGCTTCGGGATTCCGGTCAGCTATGGCCGCTTGCGGGAGGCTTGCCAGACCGGGATCGATGGAACATCGATCGACACAATGGAGACGGTCGCGAATCAGCTCGGTTTGCGGGCAGAGCAGATCCTTCTACCGGCCGATCACCTCTTTATTGCGGAAGCCAAGGCTCTTCCGGCACTGGTCGTGGTGCTGCTGCCGAACGGGTTGACGCATTTCGTAATCGTGTGGCGGCGTACTGGCAACTTGCTGCAGGTGATGGACCCGGCCGTGGGCCGGCGCTGGGTTAAGGTGCAGCAGTTCGCGAGCGAGATCTATCGCCACACCATGCCGGCCTCGGCAACAGAGTGGCGGGAGTTTGCCGGTTCCGAGGATTTCCAAATTGTGCTGCGGGCGCGGCTGAAGAAGCTCAGCACGGGAGAGAAAGAGAGCGCGAGGCTGCTTGGCCGCGTGTTGGCGGACGAAAACTGGCGCCCGCTGGCCGCATTCGAAGCCGCTGTTCGGCTGGTCGAAGCATTGGGAGAAGGCGGAGTTGTGAGAGGCGGCCGCGAGGCGGTGCATTTGCTCGAGCGCTTTTGCCAACGTTCGGAGATGATTCCGGAGCGCTATTGGTCCGTGCGTGCCGCGCCACGAGACTCCGAAGGAAATGAGCAAGTGCTGATGCGCGGGGCGGTGCTGGTGCGAGTGCTTGGGAAACAGGCCTGCACCGCGGGGGGCGAGTTAGGGCCTGAGCTTGCGGCGGCGGTTGCGGAAAAGCCCGCGCGTCCAGGGCTTGAGTTGGCGAGCGCTCTGTGGCACAGCGGCCCCGCTTCCTCGGCGCTGCTGCTATTCACACTTACACTTGCCGCCGGCGGAACAATCGCAGAAGCTCTGTTGTTTCGGGGCCTGTTCGACGCAACACAGCAGCTAGCGCTAACAGGTCAAAGGCTGGTCGCAATCAGCAGCGTGCTCCTATTCAGCCTGGCGCTGCTGCTCGTGGAATTTCCGTCCTTTGTTTTCGGCGGCAGGTTGGGACGCCACATCGAGAACCGGCTGAGAGTGCGGTTTCTGGAAAAGATCCCCAAGCTGAGGGACCGCTATTTCCAGAGCCGGTTGACTTCCGACATGGCGGAGCGCAGCCACGCGACGAAAAGGCTGCGCCATCTCCCTGACCAGGTGCGACAGCTTCTACGCGCGTTTTTTGAACTCTGTTGCACGGCGGCCGCGATTACGTGGCTCGAACCCGCGCTAGGGGCTTTCGTCTGGGCGATCGTGGCAGTGGTTTTGATTCCAGCGTTTACTATGCAATCCATGCTGGCGGAACGCGAGCTGCGCGTGCGAAGCCATGCGGCGGGCCTCACGCGCTTCTATCTGGATGCGCTGTTGGGGCTATTTGCGATTCGGGCGCATGGGGGAGAACGAAACGTCAGGCGGGAACATCAAAAACTGCTGGGCGAGTGGGCTCATGCCGCTCTCGGATTGCAGCGGCTGGCGGTAAGTATCGAGGCCGTCCAACTATTCTTAACATTCGGACTAGTCGGCGCATTGTTGCTTTGGCACCCAATCACGGGGTCAAGTATTGCGCGGGTTCTGCTGCTCGCTTATTGGGCGCTCAATCTGCCGGTGCTCGGGCAGGAAATCGGCAGCCTCATGCGGCAGTACCCGTACTATCGCAACCTGACGCTGCGTTTGCTCGATCCGCTCGGCGCGCCCGAAGAGCAGGAGAGCGCGAGTGAACATGCGCCCAATGTGGCCGGGGCTTCTGCCATCGAGTTTCGCAACCTATCGGTGCAAGTCTCGGGTCATACGATTCTCGAGGACGTGGCGCTACGAATCGAACCTGGCAGTCACGTAGCGATCGTAGGCCCTTCAGGCGCGGGCAAATCGAGCTTGGTCGGGCTCTTACTCGGATGGCTGAAGCCGAGCGCAGGCGAAGTTCTGATCGACGATCAGCTTCTCAACATTGAGCAATTGCGATCTTCGATGGCCTGGGTGGATCCGGCCGTGCAGCTTTGGAACCGCTCCCTGCTGGCGAACGTGGTGTATGGATCACAGTCTGCTGAGAATGCCGGTGAGGCAATCGATGGAGCGCTGTTGCGCGGAGTGCTCGAGAATTTGCCGGAAGGGATGCAGACCAAACTAGGCGAAGGCGGGGCGCTGGTTTCGGGCGGCGAGGGACAGCGAGTACGATTCGCGCGCGCGCTGCTAAGAAAAGATATCCGGCTGGTGATACTCGACGAGCCATTTCGCGGACTGGATCGTGAGAAACGGCGGCAGTTGCTTGCCAAAGCACGCGAATTCTGGTGCGGCGCAACACTCCTCTGCGTTACGCACGACCTGAGCGAGACACAGACTTTCGATCGTGCCGTTGTGATCGAGCGGGGGCGAATCGCTGAAAGCGGAACACCGGACGAGCTGTCATCCGATCCGAATTCGCGGTATGCACAGCTATTACGGGCGGAGGAGGAGACCCGCACCACGCTATGGGGCGGCAAACTTTGGCGGCGGGTGCATGTCCATGCAGGGCGCGTAGTGGAAGAAGTGCCGCCGGTGGAAGAACCGGTGCAGCAGGCGGAAGTAGCCTGATGGACGGCACGTTGTGCGATCTTGCCTGGCCAGTTGCACGTCTCGGGGATGCGCTGAAGGAACTGATTTGCCGAACAGATCAGGCGGCGAGCTCAAACGGGCTTCCGCAGGCCCCGAAGCACGGCGAACAAATAAGCGAATGGATTCAGGACTTTGCGCGGCGGGCGGGTTGCGAGGCGGAGCCGCTCGCGACAACACTGGGCGAATTACCAAACGAACTCGCGGCAGCGTATCCGGCACTGATCCAACTCGGTGAAGACGCTTATCTGGTCGTGTTGAGCGCGAAGGGTAAGCACCTTCACGTTCTGACACCCGTGCTGACACGTAAGCAGGTTGCCATCGAGGATCTGTGCGGTATCTTACGCAAGCCTGCGGAGGCGTCTCATCGAAGCAGTCTCGAAGAGATGCTTAGCGGAAGCGGGATCTCCAGCGGCAGGAGCGCGAAGGCAATGGCCTTACTGCTCAATGATCAACTTTCCAGAACGCGCTTCAACGCTTGCTGGGTATTGCGAAGCGAACCTGGGGCAAATCCGATGCGGCTGCTGCGGCAAGCCGGGGTAATTGGAAACGCAACGGGGATGGTGGCCGCGCACACGGTTCAATACGTCTTATGGCTGGCCTCGTGGGCCATTCTGGCGAGCCTCTCGAATACTGGGCGCATGGATCGCGGATGGCTGCTCGGGTGGGCGCTGCTGCTGCTGACGCTGGTGCCCTGCCAGGTGATCACGACGTGGTTGCAAGGCCTATTTGCGATCGGACTGGGCGGATTCCTGAAGCGGCGGTTGTTATGTGGCGCGATGAAACTTCTGCCGGAAGAGATGCGGCACGGAGGCATCGGGAGTTTCCTGGGGCAGGCGCTCGAGGCCGAAGCGGTGGAAACGCTGGCCCTGAGCGGCGGCATTGCCGGGCTGCTGGCGACGGTCGAGATTGTGCTCGCGATGTTCGTGCTGGGACGCTTCGCCCTGGTGCTGGCTTTCTGGAGCCTGCTCACAGCGTTGGCGGCTTGGCGATTCTTGCGTGCCTTCGCCCGCTGGACCGACACGCGCATGGCGATGACGGAAGACTTGGTCGAAGCAATGGTGGGCCATCGTACCAGGGTGGCGCAACTGCAACGGAGCGAGTGGCACGAAGGCGAAGATCAGGCGCTGCATGGGTATTTAGCGATGTCGAAATCGCTGGACAATACGGGCGCCTGGCTGATTGCGGCTATTCCACGAGGCTGGCTGCTGGCTGGGCTGTTTTGTCTGCTACCGGCCATAGCCGCCCGGCATGGCGCAGGCACGGGCATCGGATTAACGCTCGGGGGCGTGCTGCTCGCCTACACTGCATTGCGCAAGCTAACCGGATCGTTTGCGGACCTCGCGGCGGCCTGGGTTGCCTTTAAGAGAACCGAGCCCCTGTTTCAAGCCGCGGCACGGCAGGAAAAATTGGGGGAGAGTCTGGTCGCGAAGAGTCACCGGTCGCGAAAGGTGATTGAGGCCGACCGGCTGAGCTACCGCTATCGAGCGAGCGGCAAGGCGGCCTTGCAAGCGGGCAGCCTGACCGTGCAGCACGGGGATCGGATTCTGCTCGGAGGGCCATCCGGCGGCGGGAAGACGACGTTCGCTTCACTGCTCTCCGGAATGAGAGAACCGGAATCGGGGCTTCTGCTCTCGAACGGCCTGGATCGCGCTACGCTCGGCAGCTCAGAGTGGCGCAAGCGGATTGCAGCCGCTCCCCAGTTTCACGAGAATTATATTTTGACTGAAACGCTTGCGTTCAACCTGATGTTAGGTAAGCGATGGCCTCCCACGCAAGCCGACATGGAAGAAGCGGAGACGGTCTGCCGCGAATTAGGCTTGGGCGACCTGCTCGATTCCATGCCGAGCGGGCTGATGCAGATGGTGGGCGAAGGCGGATGGCAGCTTTCGCACGGCGAACGCAGCCGGGTATTCATTGCCCGCGCGCTGCTGCAGTCGGCAGACCTGGTGATTCTGGATGAAAGTTTCGCGGCGCTCGATCCGGAGAATACGAAGATCGCGCTCGAGGCCACCATAGAGCGGGCGAAGACACTGATGGTGATTGCGCATCCTTGACATGTCTGTTTTGCAGGACTTGAAGTCCTGCGCGGGTCAAAACCCGCCCTTCTGCGCGGATATACGATTCGCTAAACTAAAGATTCTATGGCCGAACAACAGACCACCGAGCGTATCGAACACGCTGCCTCCCCCAAGCTGAAGCAAAAAGAGAACCTGTATCAAGCCGAGTACTTCGGTAGCGGGACTTTCCGAATCGTCAAACCAAAGCGGAAGTCGGCCAAACGGCGTCAATCTGCGCTGAAGGGTACCACGCGCGGCTCACGCAAATAGCGTGTCCTCTCCAGGAAGTCGGTCATAGATTTTGCGTGACCTTGCTGAGCGATCTTGGCTGATCGGGATCGAGATGCTTCACTGCGGCCAGACTCGCCGCGAATAATTGCGCCGGAATGATGTATGGAATCGGCGTATAGAGATCTTCCGGCAAATATTCGTGCCGGTGAGTGAGCGGAGCCGGAATGGTAAGCGGCGGCTGCAAGAGTCCTTGAAGTTTCTGCGCGCCGGAGTTGCTCCGGTCGGTAACGATAACTGTTTCGGCCTGAATGGACTTCAGTTTCGCGTAAAGCTCGAGCATGGGACTCCAGGTAGCCCCCGGTGGGCAGAACAGAAACGCAGGGAACGACCTTTCGAGCATGGCGATCGGGCCGTGCAATAAGTCAGCCGAAGAAAATCGCTCGGCCACTACGTAACACGTTTCCATCAACTTCAAGGCGAATTCAAAAGAGTTCGAATAGTTCAGACCTCGGCCCACGCACACGGCATGGCGCATGAAGCAGTAACGTTCGGCGCGCTCGCGGATCTCACCTTCGAGTTGCAGCGCGGCGGCAGTCCAGTCTGGAATGCGTTTGAGATCGTTCAAATCTAGCGAAGCTCCCAATGCGTGCGCGAGTAAGTAAAAACAGGTCTGCTGCCCAGTGTAAGTTTTGGTTGCAGCGACGCTCTTTTCTTTGCCGGCACGAACCAGAAAAGTTTCGTCCGCTAGTTTGGCCAGCGTGCTTTCGCTCTCATTGGTCACGCCAACGGTAAACGCGCCGACGGACTTGGCGTGCTCAAGCACGAGATTCGTGTCGGTCGATTCACCGGATTGCGATATGCCAACCACGACCGCGTCTTTGAGATTCAGGCGGGAGCGGTAAAGACTAAAAACAGAAGGCGCAGCGAGCGAAACCGGAATCCCGGTAGAAATTTCGAGCAGATAGCGGCCGAACTGAGCGGCGTTGTCTGAAGTGCCGCGGGCGGCCAGGACGATCAGACGGACCGAGTTGCGCTCGAAGTGCGCGCGCAGTTTGCCGGCCCGGCTCCATTCCGTTTCCAAAGTGCGCTCAATCGAGGCTGGCTGCTCACAGATCTCGTCCCGCATGGTGGACATGCTGAGACGATAGCAAAGAAAAGCAAGCTTGACAGCCTGAGTGCCTGCCGACCAGCCTCCGATAAACGGGTGTTGAGTGCGTTACTGCCTGGCTAACTAACTCAGCAAACCTCCGTGCCCCAGACACGCCACTTCCCACCCCGAGATCCTGTATTTAGCCAGCATCGCCGGCAGGATCAGGTCGAGAACATTCGGCTTGGGGGAACGGAAGCAGCAGGGCGCCGAGACGATCGGAATATCGTCCTTATAGCTGAGCATCATCAGATTGCCCGGTTCCACGGGGGCCAGGAATCGTTCCAGATGGGCGCCCAAGCCCATCAGCGCCCGCCCGACTACATCTTCCGGTCCAGCCGGAGCGGTCGTCGAGGCCACCAGGATTACCGCCGGTTTTGTGCGTAATAAATGCTGAAGCGCTCGCGCCACCTGCTCCTCTTCCTCTACCGCCGCAAGCGCATACCGCAGGGTTCCGCCGAAACGCTCTACCCTCGTTCGCACGACGCTTTCGAAAAGAGTCCTGGCTCGGTCGCCATGCACCGGATCCGTATAAAGCACGCCTACACCCGCATCTCGAATGGGCCGCGCCTGCAAAATGGCTCCGCGTTCATTCAAAATTGAGAGGACTGCCTCCAATTGCGATTGCGCAACCGCGAAGGGCGCGCTCTTGATGGTCGCCATCCGTTCTCCAGCCTTCATGAACCGGTAGTTGGCAACAGTCGCAATGGCGATGCTGCTCGTGCAATTGATCTGCCGCAGCAGCTCATCATCCACCAGAGCGCAGCAGTTGGAGGTCGCAATCAGATTCGCGCGCCCACCGGCGGCTAACCGGATCTCGACCGATCCGCAGCACATCGCCTGCGCCACATCCATCACCGCCTGGTCTTCACCTATCTCGCCATCCTCGAGCTCTGTCACCCACACCTGCTGCATCCCTTCGGTCTGGAGCAGCCGTATATCTTCATCGCTCAAAATATGACCCTTGGCCAACAGCTTGCGGCCGCCCTGCCGAAAAATGGTGCAGCAGAGTACCCGGCCAGCAGATTCCTGAATATCCAGGGTTAGAGCTCGCATGGAACCTCCTAAAATCCTAAAATAGTACTAACCGAACGTGGTACTGAGTATAGCGGTACTATTAGGCCAAAAGCTAGTAGAAACTCGTGAACAGCTGAACATTTTACGTTAAAAGTTACGAAAACTGAATAATAAGATCATTAGAGCTGTTTATATCAGGTAATTTCTACACACAATATCCGGAACCAACCGCCATTTGGTTTGGTCCTAGTACTAAGTGGTTCGCTATGGTTGACGATGCGTTAGCAGAATTGGAAGCGCAAAGAATTTAAACTGGCAAAAGTCTGTTCCCCAGCTTCGTGCCCAACTGCTCGCCTTGCAAAATTCGCCGGCAAGCCTCCGGCTCATGACCGGATGCGATGATCACTTCTTTCACTCCGCCAGCCAGCGCCGCCTGGGCCGCCTCGAGTTTGGCCTGCATGCCCCCATGGGCCACGCCCGATTCGATCAAATCGGCTATTTTCTCAGATAGCAGGTAATCCACTGCGCGTCCTTCGCCATCTCGCACACCTATTACATCGGTGAGAAAAAGCAGTTTCTCAGCCTCGAAGGCGAGGGCGCATGAGACCGCCATCGCGTCCGCATTCACGTTGTAAATCGTGCCGTTCTCGTCGGCAGCCAGGCAAGCCACCACCGGCAGATAGCCTCCGTCGATCAGGAGCCGCAGCAATCGCCCGTTCGACCGCACCGGGGACCCCACGAAACCCAAATCCCCGTCCATCCGCACGGCTGTGGTGAGCCGCCCATCGATGCCGCTCAATCCCAGCGCAAGCCGTCCGGCGGCCGTCAGTGCGGCCACGAACTGCTTGTTCACACTTCCCGCTATTACTTTGCTTGCAGCATCGATCACAGCTTCATCCGAGACGCGCAACCCGTTTACAAATCGGCTCTCGATGCCTCGTTGCGCGAGGTAGCGGGTCATCTGCTTCCCGCCGCCGTGCACGACCGTAAATTCGTGCTCCCGTGTGACCGCGGCTAATTGCCGGGCCAGACTGTTCCGGCTAGCCGGTTCGTCGAGCAAGGTGCCGCCCAACTTCACCAGGACTCTCATAGCAGCCCTTCTGTCTCGGGCAACCCCAGCATTAGATTCAGGTTCTGCACCGCCTGTCCCGCCGCGCCTTTTCCCAGATTGTCCTCCGCCGCCACGATTACAACCCGCTGGCTTTCCGGCTCAAAAACAAACCCTATATCGCAGAAATTCGTCCTCTGCACCGCGCGCAAGTCCGGCGTTTTTCCCGGCGCATAAAGCCGGATGAAAGGCTCATTTTCATAAGCCTCTTCGTAAATCGAAAGCAAATCCACGGCTCTTTCGATGCCCTGCGTCCGCAGGTAAATCGTTTCCAGAATGCCGCGCGTGACGGGCAAAAGATGCGCCGTAAAAGTAAATTCGCGTTCACTCAATCCTGAGTTTTGCAACACTTCCGGAACGTGCCTATGTTCGAGAATGCCGTAAGCGCTGAAGTTTTCTCCCGCCTCGCAAAAGCTGGTCTTGAGCGAGGCTTTACGCCCCGCCCCGCTTACCCCCGACTTGGCGTCGCATATCACACCCCGGCTCCGGTCGATCACTTGCGCCTTAAGCAAAGGCCGGATCGCCAGGTTCGCCGCCGTCGGATAACACCCCGGATTAGCCACCAGCGTCGCCGGCGCAATGTCGTTACGATAAAACTCCGGCAACCCGTAAACCGCTTGCGCCAGCAAATCGGGTTGCGTGTGCCGCTCTTTATACCAACGCGAGTAGGTTTCGGCGTCTCGGAGCCGGAAAGCACCGCTCAAATCGATAACCCTGGTGCCTTGGGTAAGGAGCGGCCCCGCGAGCTGAAGCGAAACATCCGCCGGCGTTGCGAGCAGAACTACTTCCAGCTTTTCCTGCGCAATGCTTGCAGGATCGGCCGGAATCGTCTTCAGAGGCTTGCGCCCTAAAGGAGCCGACCGAACTTCGGGATCTTGCCGGTGCTCGAGCAGAACCGGCTCCACTGCCGGATGCCTCTCCAGGATTGCGACTAGCTCAGCCCCGCTATAACCCCGGAAACCGGCGATCCCGACTTGGTGCGGCTTGGCATATTTATTCACTCAGATGAATAATTATACTTCAAGGGTTACAACTGCTCCATTGTGGAGCGCGCCGCTAAGTCGCCCAGAATAGGGATACGCACCTGCTCCAAATGCGCCGCTTTAACGAGCAGGTAAATCCAGCAGACAAACAGCACGACTTTTAAGGCATCCACAAAGGCATGCTCAACGCCCCAACCAGGCATCCCCAAAATGAGTATCGGGACCGCCGAGGAGATAATCAGCCAGGTGACGAATAAATAGAGCGACTGAAAAGCGTTGAAGCGTACTTTAACATTCCCGCGAAACCTCTGGGAAGCCAGGAATACAATTGCCGGTATCACGCCGAATATCGGGATATAACAGAGCATCGACGCCGTTCGATCGCTGATTCCATCCAGAAAATCGCTGAACTGGGGCGCCGGGCGCGGTTGCGGTCTTCCGCAGCTTGCGCAATAGGCGGCAACTCCATCCACGCTCGACCCGCAGTTAGTGCAAAACGGCAACGATTCGTTCTCCCGTGACTATTTCCTGGGGCTGACTGAAAACTCCGGAAAAGCAGGCGAAAACCCTACTCTACATCGAGAGTACGCTAAATTGGCTTCGGCAGTTCCGTTTAGGAGTTAAAACGATGCAATATTTGCTGCTTCGCATAGGTGTCTTTCTGCTGGTGCTGCCGTTCGCGGCGAGTGGGGCTGTTCCGAAGGTCAGCAAGGTCGAGCCGCCGAACTGGTGGCCCGATCATACGCTGAATCCGGTTCGGCTGCTCATCCATGGCAGTGGACTGCAAGAGGCGACGGTCAGTGCGCCGAAGGGTCTAACAGCCACGAAGGTCCGGGTGAACGAGGCTGGGACTTATCTTTTTGTAGATATCGACATATCGAACTCGCTAGCCCCCGGCGGTTATCCGTTGGAGATCAAAACTCACGAAGGCGTAACGACCGCTCCGTTTCGCTTGGAAACGCCGCTGCCGGCGGAAGGACGCTTCCAGGGCTTTTCACCCGATGACGTGATCTATCTCGTCATGCCGGACCGCTTCGCAAATGGCGATCCGTCGAACGATGATCCCGCTAACTCGCGCGGCCTGTTCGACCGGAAAAACAGCCATTTCTATCACGGCGGCGATCTGGGTGGGATCATCCAGCATCTGGCTTACTTCAAGGCGCTCGGCGTTACCGCGCTCTGGCTGACTCCGGTTTACGACAATACGAACCAGCCGAATCAGCGGCAGGCGGTGCAAGGGCAGGCGATCGCCGATTATCACGGCTATGGTGCGGTCGATTATTACGCGGTGGATGAGCACCTGGGAAATCTTGCGCTGCTGCGGAAGTTGGTCGATGAAGCGCATGCGATCGGCCTGAAGGTAATTCAAGATCAGGTGGCGAACCACGTCGGTCCGGATCATCCATGGGTCACGGATTCGCCGAAGCCGGACTGGTTTCACGGAACGCGCGAGCACCACACCAATGAAACGTGGCAGATATGGAGTCTGCCCGACGTGCACGCGTCCGCCAAACTGAACCGGAGCGTCCTTGACGGCTGGTTTGCGGACGTATTGCCGGATCTGAACCAGGAAGACGCGGATGTGGCGCAGTATGAAATTCAGAACGCGCTGTGGTGGATGGGAGAGGCCGGGTTCGACGGTATTCGTCAGGACACGCTGCCTTATGTACCGCGCAGCTTTTGGCGCGATTGGTCGGCGGCTCTCAAGCGGCAGTATCCAGATTTCCGTGCGGTAGGTGAGGTGTTCGATCCCGATCCTGCCGTGCCGTCCTTCTTTCAGGGCGGCGCGACGCGCTTCGACGGAATTGATAGCGGCATCGGCAGTGTTTTCGATTTTCCCAGCTACTTCAATATGCGAGAAGTCTTCGCGAAAGGCGGTGAGATGGATAAGCTTTCGCGCACGCTGGCGCAAGACCGGCTGTATCCCGATCCGGGCGCGCTGGTTACGTTCCTGGGCAATCACGATGTAGCGCGCTTCATGAGCGAGAGCGGAGCGACGGCGGAGAAGTTGAAACTGGCGTTTACGCTCTTGCTGACGATGCGTGGCATTCCCTGCATCTATTACGCAGATGAAATCGGCATGCAGGGCGGCGCGGACCCAGATAACCGGCGCGATTTTCCGGGCGGTTGGAAGGAAGATCCGCGGAACGCATTCGAAGCATCTGGACGCACCTCGCAGGAGAACGAAATGTTTAATTATGTTCGCAAGCTGACCGGAGTGCGAGCGAAATCGGAAGCTTTGCGGCGCGGCAAAATGATCGATTTGGCAGTGACCCCTCGAACCTGGGCCTACGCCCGCCAGACTGGAGCAGAGACGGCCGTCGTCGTAATCAACGACGGGGCTGCGGCCGCCGATATTGCAGTTCCGTTTTCTATCGACGCGACTTTTGCGGCGACGCTAGGCAAGAGCGAAAACCTGGTTGTTCAAAATGGCAGCGGATCGGTGCACTTGCCCGCCTATTCAGCGGAGATCTATCTGCGATAGCAACTTCTTACTTATGTTGCCCCGATATCAGTAAGCAGCAGATGCGCGGCAAATTCGGCCAATTCGCCGGGCGGGCTGAACGTCAGTGATTGTCGCAGTTCGCACCGCGCGCACCGGCCCTTGGCACCGCTGCGAGTTCTAAAATTTTCCTGGCGGTTTCGCTTAGAACACTTTCTCGCGCACAAGTGCCCAGTTGCTTTCGGGTGGCGTAATCCGGGAGCTATCTAACGCATTACCTGGATGTAGAAAAGCCGTGCAGTTCGGGACCGACAATGTTGGAAAATTTATAAGACTCGCGCGCGTCGGCATCGATCGTCCAAAACATAGCGCCGATCATGCCCGGATAACCCTCCGCTTTGCGGAGCCTGTAAGTGGCTTGTGGGGGTCGCTGGCCCGTTATGAGATAGCGCATTGCTTCTTCCACTATGTCCGGCGCTGTCTCCCCGGTGAGGAAGCCTACGGCCACGTGATCCTGCGGTACTGCCGGGAACACCTGCGCGGGCTCACGGCCCACACTGAAGCCATGCAAAACCAACTCGGTCATTGCCGCATGGTAGTCCACTGTGCCGGCCTGATAGATCTCTCCGTCCAACCCTTCTAACGGGGGAGTGTTGTAGTCCTGCACGTCCACGAATGAAAGGATGTCGCGGATGCCATAAGCAAGCGGTAAATACGAGCCAAACTGGCCTCCGTATGTGACGTGCCCCGCTGGGATCTGCGGACCCTCCGGCACCAAGCTGAGCATGAAAGAAGGCCCCAGCTCTTGCTTTAATTGACGGAGTCCCGCGATTAAATTGACGATAGATGCCGTTTTCGGATGCCTGAAATCTGTATCTCCCGGTACAAGCATGAGCGACGGAGTTTCAAAATCGAGATCAATGCCGTCAAACCCATATTCCTTGACGATTGCGCTCACAGACGATACGAAGTTGGAAATGTTGCGGGAGTCCTCCAGGGTGAAGTATTCACCGCCGCCCCCGAGCGAGATCAAAACCTTTGTGCCCTGCCTTTTCAAATGAGTGAGTTCGCGCTTGAACTCGTTAGGGTCGATTCCCGGCGGTATTTGAAACCGCAACGTTCCCTCTGTTCCCTTGTGATCGGGCGTGGCGAACGCAACAATAATCACGTCCCATTGCGGTGACACCTCGTGGAGAGAAAAGCTAATCCCGTTGGATTGCGATCCGGTCCAATATCCAATGAGTGCGTGTCCGTTCCCAGATTTGAGCACTGGAGCGGGTCTAACGTGCGGACGGGAAGGACCCTCGTTATCGGCATCATTGGACCTCTCGGAACACGCCTGTGCAGGTGCAGTAAGCACGCCAGGATCCGGAAAGCTGAACATGTGCCCGGCATTTCCCGTAGAGCCCAAATACCAGGCAAATAACGCGACGTTTTGCACGTGGTATTCCATGTTTCCATTCTTTGCAATGTACGCGTTGGAGTAAGGCAAGTTATTCTTGCGATTAGTATCCGTTGGTTCCAGCAGAAAGTAAGCGGAAGCTACACGATCGCCGCCACATCGCCCCTGGTCTCCGGGACGCATGGTAGATGGCCGAATCCACGGAGGAAACTGGTTGCCGGGCATATAGCCGTTGCGTTGCCGTATCAAGGGATCATGGAGCGGGTCATTGACAAACTCCGCAAGCTGCTCTGTTATAGGCTGTACGTCCCGGTCCTGGACAACTGAAGGTGCTGAGTTCAAGTAAGACGCGAGAACAAATGAGTTCCCGGTGGCGGCGTCCGACCCGTGCGTACCCCATAAACAACAGATCGTTGCGTCTCCTTCCGCGTAATAAGCCGTGTTGTGGGTGACCGCTATGATGAGCTTCCCGTTTTGTTTGGGAACCTGCCTGAAAAGTTCTCGCTGGACGTACTCGATATCTGCGATCGCTAGGGACCTGCCGCTCGTCTTTGAACTCAATACGTATCCGAAGGCTGCCGGTATCGCAATGTGCACCGTCTTGTTCACACTGCTTTTCGCAAGAACGGTGTGCCAGTTCTGAGCGTGAGGCAACGTGGCGCGCAGCATAGCGTCGCCATACTGAAGAGCGCCCTGTCCACGGAAAGAGAATGCTTTGAACACTGGCGACTCAAGCAGCGCGAAGACATCTGTCGTACCGTCGAGGGATGGCTGCTTGCTGGACGCGAACGAAAGCGAGACGGGAACAACAACGACGGGGATCTCCGTCGTGCGCCCAAGCACCGAGTCGCTGCCGACCAGAGTGTAAGTGTTCGCCTCGAAGCTGTATTGAAAAGTTGGCACCGTCTGGCCCCAGGTACCGGCTGGTAACATCGCGACTGTCGCTACTATAAAGCCGCCGATGCGGTGTCGACGTCCGAATCGATTCGAGTGCGTCACAGAGTTAGCCTAAACACTGTCACGCCTACATCTGCCCGGTATCGCTCGACAGCAGCGGCGTCCCGAGTACGGTCTAGCAAAACATGAGTCAAGACGCATTCAAGCACGTGAGTCGGCAAACCGCAAAGATAACACCGGGACGACATCTTGCTTCGATCACAGCGCCGCCGCGGTCCGGAACCGTGGAGCGGATCAGGAACGATACTTAGCTTAGACCAAGGTCAAGTACCGAGTTGTGCGCGATCGAGGCACAATTCGGATGCAATCGTTCTGGCTCGCGAGGTGAATTTTCGAGGGATAGACGGCCTCGAGAAGGTACCAGCATTTTTTCGCGTGACAGGGGCTCGAAGTGAAAGATGAGCGTAAAATACCTGCCAAGCCGGGCTCGGTCCACGCGATCTGGAGGTCGTCCCAGAATGGCAATCCGGGTGCAAGGCCATTATTCACTAGGCCGATCATTGCTCAATACCTGATCATTCATGAAGGAGAAGGAAGCTCCATGTTTCCCAAAATTAGAAAGCGCAACGCTCCCCTAATCGCATACTTTTTCCCGCTCGTCGTTCTCACCTTGCTGATCAGTGGAACGAAGGTGGCTCGGGCAGGTAGTTTTACCTTCACCAACTTCGACGACCCCTCAAGCATCTTAGGCACGAATGCCTTCGGAATTAACGCCTCCGGTCAGATCGTCGGAAGGTATATCGACGGCAGCGGCGGGGTACACGGATTTTTGCGAAGCAGCGATGGCAGCACGTTCACCAACTTCGACAATCCCTCAAGCTCAGGCATCCCAAGTACGATTGCCGTCGGAATCAACGCCTCCGGTCAGATCTCCGGATCCTATTTCGATAGTAGCTTCGGGCCTCATGGTTTTTTGCGGAGCAGCGATGGCAGCACGTTCACCAACTTCGACGACCCCTCAATTGCCGGAGGCGGAGGCACGAGTGCCCTCGGAATCAACGACTCGGGTCAGATCGCCGGAAACTATTCCAATGGCAGCGGGTTTCATGGTTTTTTGCGGAGCAGCGACGGCAGCATCTTCACCAACTTCGATGACCCCTCGGGCATCGGACACACGGATGGCGACGGAATCAACGGCTCCGGTCAGATCGTGGGGATCTATATCGTCAACAACATGGAACATGGCTTCTTGCGGAGCAGCGATGGCAGCACATTCACCAACTTTGACGATCCGTCAGGCATTCTAGGCACGAATGCTTCGGGAATCAACGACTCGGGTCAGGTCGTCGGCAGCTATTTCGATGCTCGCGGCGTGTCTCATGGCTTTTTGCGGAGCATCGATGGGAGCACGTTCACCAACTTTGACGACCCGTCAGGCATCTTAGGCACGAATGCCTCGGGAATCAACGACTCCGGTCAGATTGTCGGAAGCTATGTCGATGGCAGCGGCCGCGACCATGGCTTTTTGGCCACACCGAGCACTTCTACTGTCCCGGAGCCATGCACGCTTCTCTTGCTCGGCACTGGCCTGGGAGCCGCCTGCTTCTGTAAGCGCGCCGGAAAAGATGGCCCTTCACTGAGTTAAGCTTCAAGTCTTCAGCCTAGCTGCGAACTCCACTCCGCGGGTGATTGATGTGGACAAGAATCCCGCCTATCCGGCAGCCATTCGAGTTCTGAAGCAGGAAGGCGTTCTAACGACGCGAGTTTTGCGCCCTTAACGTGAGACGGTTAAGGCCACCTTTCCTTGCGCGTGTCCTTCTGCCAAGTAACGGAGAGCTTCCGATGCATCGCTCAAGCAATAACGTCGATCGATGACCGCGGCAACCTTGCCGGCTTGCAGAAGACCCGCCAAGAAGACTAGATCTTTGTGATTGATACTCGCGATAAAGAAAGTCATCCGCTTGCGCCCGGTCACTGAAAGCAGTCGCCCCAGTAAGAGCGCCTGGAGAATTGGAACCAGGCCGCCGACGGCAACATAAATCCCGCTCTGACTCAAAACGCGCCTGTACTCGAAGATCGAATGATGACCGTTCGCAGCTAAGACCAGATCGTACCTCTGGCGGCTTCGGCCGAAGTCTTGTTGGGTGTAATCGATGATATGGTCTGCGCCGATCGACCGCGCTATGTCCACATTCCTCGTGCTACATACCGCAGTGACTTCAGCCCCGAGCGCTTTGGCTATCTGCACTGCAAAGGTGCCCACGCCACCCGACGCGCCTTCGATAAGAACCTTATGGCCCGGTCGGATCTGACCTTTATCACGAAGACCCTGGAGCGCGGTAATTGCCGCGATGGGTACTGCGGCAGCGTCCTCAAACGAAAGATTGGATGGCTTCGCCGCCAATTTTTCTTCAGACGCACATGCGTACTCGGCAAATCCGTTGCCCTCAAAACCTGTTGTCCCGAAGACCTCGTCGCCTGCCTGAAACAATTTGACGTTCGCACCAACAGCTTCCACTCGCCCAGCGATGTCACAACCGATAACCCTGTGTTTTGGTGTGCGAAGTCCCGGAATTCGATTCCACGGCGCACCTTGCAACACGAACAGATCGACGGGATTCACCGATGCGGCATAAAGCCTGATCAAGACCTCATTCGCGGCGGGAATAGGTCTACCCACTTCCGCAAACTGCAACTCGTCTGGCGATCCGTATTGCGTGCGTACTATAGCTTTCATAGGGTGTTTTTCGAAGTCCCCTACCGATCGTGGTGCTGCATTTGGTGTACCAAACAAATCTTGGAAGTACATTACGAACTTGGCGGTTGGCTCCGGGAGAGAGATGCGTTTCTCGTCACTTGGACAAAGTCGGTCACAACCCCGTGAAATATCGCGGCCGCCTTCATTCCAAAAGCTTTAACCTCAATTCGTAAAAATCCAGAGTTCGTTTTCGCCCTTCCCCGTGCTATGGTTCGGCAGCCTCATATGAGAAAACATCCCGAATTCGACCGGCTGAACACTGAACTGCTCGCAGCACAGCGCGCCCAGATCAATCGCGCGAACGCCCTCCACAGTACCGGCCCGATCACCCATGAGGGCCGAGCCATCTCGTCGTTGAACGCCGTCAAAACGGGTTTAACCGGCCGCACGGTTCTTCTTCACAACGACGATGCCGATGTTTATCGGCACCACCTCGCCGCCTACGCCAAGGAGTACCAGCCCGCCGGACTCCGTGAACAAGAGCTCGTCCAATCCCTCGCCGACACGCAATGGCGTTTGCAGCGCATCCCCGGTCTCGAAATGGCCATCTACGCCCAGGGCCGCGCCGAAAATCAGGAGTATTGCGCCCTGCACGGGACCACCGGCGCCAGCCTGATCGAGCTCGGTACCTTTCTCAAATACGAAAAGCAGCTCAAAAACCTGCAGCTGCAGGAATCGCGTCTCCAGCGCCGCTACGAAAAGGAGATGGCCGAGCTCCGCAGCCTGCAAAAGGAACGCAAACAACAGAAACAACAGAGCCAGCCCGCAACTGGCTTCGAATTTTCAACTGCACCACTTGCCTCCGCAGGGAGGGCGGGTTTTAACCCGCGCGGGGCTTCAGCCTCGCCCAGCTCTGCAATGGAAGCGGCCCCGGAAAGTTCGTCAACGCCTGCTTCCGCTGCCCCCGGGCTCTTGAAAACCGCCTGATGGAGGGCGCAGCTCAAATCAGCCTTCCAGGCTACGATGAAGTTAGTCCATGAGCGCCACCTCCGTTGACCTGAAAAAAACGGTCAACCTGCCGAAAACCGAATTTTCGATGAAGGCCAACCTGCCTCTTGCGGAGCCTAAAATGCTTGCGCACTGGGAGGCAACGAAGCTATACGAGCGGATTCGCGAATCGCGTGCCGGACGGCCCCAGTACGTTCTGCACGACGGTCCGCCTTATGCGAACGGCAACATCCATTTAGGCACCGCTTTCAATAAAATCCTCAAAGATTTCATCGTCAAATCGAAGAGCATGGCCGGCTTCGACGCGCCATATGTTCCGGGGTGGGATTGCCACGGGCTGCCGATCGAAATCAAAGTCGATAGCGAATTAGGCAAGCGCAAAGCTTCCATGACGGCCGCGCAGATCCGGGCCGAATGCCGCACGTATGCCGCGAAGTTTGTAGATATTCACCGCGCCGAATTCAAGCGATTGGGCATCTTCGGACGTTGGGAACGGCCGTATCTGACGATGAGCGCCGAGTACGAATCGGTGATCGCCCAGGCTTTCGTGGATTTTCTGCACGGCGGTTATATCTACAAGGGTCTGAAGCCGGTTCATTGGTGCATTCATGACCGTACTGCCCTGGCGGAGGCGGAAGTCGAGTACGAGAATCACACGAGCGCCACGATTTACGTGCGCTTCAAGATGGTGTCCGATCCGGCGCTGATCGATCCGGCGCTGGCCGGGCGCTCGGTCTCCGTTTTGATCTGGACCACGACGCCTTGGACGATCCCGGCGAATCTCGCGATCACCTTTAATCCGAAATTTGAATATGTGGCGGTCGATACGCCGCAAGGCGTCACCGTCGTAGCGGAAGGCTTGCTGCCGCAGGTGGCGGAGTCGCTCGGTTGGGATCGGACTGTCATCGCGCGGTTTCCAGGCACGAAGCTGGAGCGCGCGGTGTTTCGCCATCCGTTTATCGAACGCGATTCTCTCGGGCTGCTGGCCGACCACGTGACACTCGAGCAGGGAACGGGCGCGGTGCACACCGCTCCGGGACACGGGCAAGAAGATTTCGTTGTCTGCCAACGCTACGGCATTCCGGTCTACTGCCCGGTTGACGCCGCGGGTCGCATGTTCCAGGCGGAAGGCGCAGACGGCAAGTTACCAGACGAACTCCTCGGAAAAACCGTTTGGCAGGCAAACCCGATAGTCATCCATTTCTTAGAGCGAAACGGCGCGCTCGCATCGCAGGCCCGTTTCGAGCACAGTTACCCGCATTGCTGGCGCTGCCACAATCCGGTGATCTTCCGGGCTACCGAGCAGTGGTTTATCGGAATGGACCGGGAAGGTTTGCGTGCGCGGGCTCTCGAGGCGATCCAAACGGTGAACTGGTTCCCGTCCTGGGGCGCGGAACGCATGTCGAACATGATTGCGATGCGTCCCGACTGGTGCATTTCGCGCCAGCGCGTGTGGGGCGTTCCTATCACGGTTTTCTATTGCGAAGCCTGCAGCGAACCGTTCACGGAGAAGGGCGTGCTGGAGCGGGTAGTAGCGGAGTTTCGCAAATGCACGTCGGACATTTGGTACGCAAGAAGCGCGGCAGAACTGATGGGACCGGGCCATGCGTGCGGAAAATGCGGCGGCACGGCGTTTCGCAAAGAGACGGACATTCTCGACGTCTGGTTCGATTCGGGCTCGAGCCATTTGGCGGTTCTCACTCCGGAGAACGGACTCCCCTGGCCCTCGGACATGTACCTCGAAGGTGGCGACCAGTATCGCGGGTGGTTCCACAGCTCACTGCTGATCGGGGTCGGGCTGAAAAATCAGTCGCCCTACCGCGAGTGCGCGACGCATGGCTGGACGTTAGACGCGCAGGGACGGGCGATGTCGAAGTCGATCGGCAACATCATCGAACCGGAGGAGATCGTCAGCAAAAAGGGCGCGGACATTTTGCGGCTATGGGTCGCGTCGGTAGATTTCACCGAAGATGTGCGCATGTCGGAACTGGTCCTGGACCGGCTTTCTGAGGCCTATCGCAAGCTGCGCAACACCTTCCGCTGGATGCTTGGAAATCTCGGCACCTTCGATCCGCAGCGGGAAGGAGTTACCGGTGAAGAGCTGGCGGGCGTGGACGCTTGGATTCTGGTGCGAGCCGAGGAGCTGGTAAAGCGCTGCCTGGAATACTACAGCCAGTATGCGTTCCATAAGGTCTATCGCGCGATTTACGATTTTGCGACGACTGAGCTGAGCGCGATGTATTTCGATGTCGCAAAAGACCGGCTTTATACGGCGGGTCCGGATTCGATTGCTCGGCGCAGCGCGCAGACTGCGCTGTACCGGCTGAACGTGGCGTTGGTGCGTCTACTCGCTCCCATTCTTTCTTTCACCTGCGAAGAGGTGTGGAAGAGCATGAAGGTTGGCACCTCAGCCACGGATAGCGTGCATGTTGCCCACTTTCCGGAGGCGGCGGAATTAACCCAGGGTGTGCCGGCGGGACTGCGAGAGGAAGCAAAGGATTGGGAGACGCTGGTACCGGTGCGGGACCACGTACTGAAGGCACTCGATGCGGCCCGCGAAGATAAAGTGATCGGCTCCTCTCTGGAAGGCGCTGCGACGCTACTGGCGGGTGGCGAACTACATGCGCTTCTCGAGAAGCACGTTACCGATCTTCCAGGCTGGTTTATCGTTTCCCAAGTCGAGCTGCAACGCACGCCGGGTGACGGGTTCGAGGTACGGATAGAGCGAGCGCGAGGCGAGAAGTGCGAAAGATGCTGGAAGTTCACGACGGACGTGGGACAGGACGCCGAGTTCCCGACGGTCTGCGCCGCTTGCGCTTCGGTGTTGCGGGGCTTAGGCGTCTAATGTCAAAAAGCTCGTCAGAATGTTGAGCCGGGCCGCGCCATTTGCGCTATCGTTGCTGATCGTGCTGGCGGACCGCTGGTCAAAGATCGCCATTCAACACTCAATGAGTTCGTTCGATAGTGTATCTATTATTCCCGGCTGGCTACGGATTATTCACACAGAGAACCCCGGCGCGGCGTTCGGAATTCTGGCGGAAGGCAACCCATGGTTGCGGAGCGGCATCTTAATAGGTGTGTCCGCACTGGTGCTGGTGTTCGTTGTCTCGGCGCTATGGGGATCGCGGACGGCTTTCACACACGTGACGTCACGCGTCGCTTTAGGATTAGTCCTGGGCGGGGCGGCCGGGAACCTTTACGATCGCGTGGTACATGGCACGGTGACGGATTTCATCGAGGTGTATCACGGCGGTTGGTCTTTCCCGGCATTCAACGTGGCTGATAGTGCCATAACAATCGGAGCGATGCTGCTGTTGCTCGAAGTGATGCGCCCGCGCCGCAAGCCGGCTAGTTTGGCGCATAGCGAATAGAGATGTTACCCAAGCTGATCAGCATCGGATCGTTTTATATCCCGACTTACGGGGTGCTGGTGGCGCTCGGTTTTCTGGCCGGGCTGGGAACGACATTGCGCCTGGCGCGGCGCGCGGAGTTGCCCCCCGAAAAGATCACAAATCTAGCGGTCTATTGCGCAATAGCGGGCATCTTCGGTGCAAAGCTGTTCATGTTTCTTTTCGACCTGGGGGATTACATCAGGAACCCGGGGCAAATTTTCACGCTCGAAACGCTGCAGGCTGCGGGCGTGTTTCACGGCGGCTTTATCGCCGCCTTTCTGATGGCGATTTTCTACATGCGGAAGCAGGCACTGCCGGTGCTCGGCACCATGGACGTGTTTGCTCCGGGCGTTGCAATCGGTCAGGCGATCGGCCGGCTCGGCTGCTTTGCCGCGGGCTGCTGCTGGGGCAAAGAGTGCAGCTTGCCATGGGGCGTGCGCTTCCGCTCAGACTTTGCGGCGCCCGTGCCTCTCGACAAGACGCTGCATCCGGTACAGCTTTACGAATCGGCTGCCGATCTCTTAATTTTCTTGCTCCTCTACCGCCGTGCTACGCAAAAGCACCCGGCCGGACAGGTAATCGGGCTTTACATGGTGCTCTACTCGACCGCGCGCTTCCTCATCGAATTTTTCCGCGAGCACGAGCAGGCGTTGGCGGGACCCTTTTCGCTCACGCAATGGATTGCGCTGGCGGTTTTCGTAGTGGGCGTGGCGATTCTGCTGGCAGGACGGCAGCGCGCGTTGATTGTTCCGCAAGCAATTGCGCAGGGTTGATCTGCTGCATCTCAGAGCAGCTTCTTACAAGGCTGCCTCCCTTCGAGCGTGCTGCCGGAAAATGCCATCGAACGCAGGGCGGACGCTGTAGAAGAGGATAAACCAGCAAACGGTTGCGATGAGACCAGGCACAATGCCGCTGGGATTCATCGTCAGATGGAAGAGAAGAATGTTGACAATGACGGGACCGATCAACGTGAGCGTCAGGGGCACATAGCGGTTGATGAAAAAAAGGAGTCCGCAAACAAGCTGGAGCAAGAAAACGGGGAGCACATAGTGGGAGGCCACAAGCACGCTGACGAATTGGCCGGCAAGCGGGGGCATCGGCATCATCGGGATGAAATGGAGAAAACCATTCAGGCCGAAAACGGTAAAAATAAGCGCCAGTAAATAACGCGCGATGGTCGAGGCGATTTTCATGGAGTAGTTCTCTTTCGGGTTTAGGGAAATCCTAAGATAACTCAGGAGCTCCGGCCGCTTAGCATCGCGGTTGATCCAGGCGTAGGCTCGAAGTGAATTCCTTTGAAGAATTTTGTCATGTTCTGCCAGGAAGGAAATCTTCCACGCTTAATCTAAAAGCTGTGTCAGGCAAAACCCAGGCCGGCATGAGCGCCCACGCTGCGTATGTAGCGGGCAGCTTCCATGTATTCTTCTGGAGTCTTCAGGTGTTCCATCATGAGCGGCGGCCCGGAAGCGAGTTTGCTTAATTCGCTGAGGTATCGAGTATAGTCAATCTGGCCGCGTCCAGGCACAACTTCCTGAAAATGCACGTTCAGCTCGATAATCCACGCCAGATCCTTCGCATGGCAAGAAATGATCTTTGGGCCCAGCTTTGAAAAACACTCGCCGATGAAGTCGCTGTTTTCGTAGAAGCGCTTAGGGCAATTCACGCCATTGCAGACATCCAGGTGCACGCCAAAGGCCGGGCGGTCCACCGCGCGAATCAGCTCCCGGTAGGATTCGGGTCCGTCCGGGATGCTCCAGCCCATCATTTCAATGGTGAATTTCGTTCGTTTTGGTTTTACGGAGTCGATCACATGACGGCAGTTCTCAACGGTCGCATCGAAGAACTCGCGGGACAGATTCTTGGGATTCGGCCCGTACCAAACTGTCGGGTTGTAGGAGCCAGCGATGTCGACACAGCAACGCGCGCCGACAGCATCAGCCAGTGCACAGCGTTGCGTGACGTAGGCGAGATTTGCGCGGCGTTTTGAGTCATCGGGATCAAGCATGTTTTTCCAGGCCCCTACTTCGGCGATCACCACGTTTACATCGGCGAAAGCTTTTTCTATCGCCTGAATGCGGTCTGCCTCTGAAACTTTAGCTTCCGGACAATAGGCGGCGCTGTATCCAAGCCGCTTATGTTCTGCTGCCAGTTCCCGTGGGTCATCCGATTTGAGGAAGACAGGACCACCGAGATGAATCGGGTTTGTTTGGGAGATAGCAAACGAAGTTCCAGCGACCGCGACAGGAGCGGCGGCCAGGAAGGTGCGGCGAGTAAACGGCGGAAACATGGAAGCAGTTTACAGCGCTGTGCTATTCGCTGCCGAAGCTACGGCTGGGCGGGATCGCGCTTGATCCAGGCGTAGGCTCGAAGTGAATTCTTCCAGAAGAATTTCTCGATGCCGGTCGGGTCTTTCTCTGAAATGAATTTCTCGGCGAGGCGGAAGACGTCCGGATACTGCGCCCATTGGTCGCAGTTCGGCCAATCGCTGCCGTACAGCAGCCGATTTGGTCCGAAAGTTCCCCAGATGTGATCCAAGCGGTCTCGATAGAAATCGAGATCCAGCGGCACGCGGCCATTAACTTTTCGCACAATCCCAGAAACTTTGGCGAACACCTGAGGCCGCTCGCCCAGCAGATGCAGATCAGCATCGCAAGCTTTGCGTGCAACAGGGTCTTCCGGCGGCGTCAATTCAGGCAAGTGATCGACAACAATTGTGAGGTTTGGAATACGATCGCTCAGACCAACCACAGCGTGGATCAGTGCAAGGTCCGGATTCGCTGTGTCCATCACCAGCCCTTCCGCCGCCAGCAGTTTCAGGTCGTTTATGAATTCACCATTCGATGTCTCTCTGCTTAAATCGCGGCCCCAGAGGTTCCCGTAGCGGATGCCGCGGAACAAAGGGTTCATGTGCAGCCGCTCCAACTGTTTGCCGAAGCCAGGCGTACCGGGTTCCAGGTCCCCAATTGTAGCTACGATCATCGGATCTCCGGCAGCGATATCCAGAACCCATTGGTTGTCATCCGGCCACGGGCTGCATTCTATGTCGATGGCGCCGACAACACCGAATGGCCCGGCCAACTTGCGAAAGCGCGCCGGAAGTGCGCTCTGGTAGATTGCGCTGTCCTTCGGCGGCCATGGCACGCCCTGTGGACGGGAAACGTCGAATAGATGGATGTGGCTGTCGATAATCGGGGGGCGGGCGGTTCCAGCGAAGACGTGAGAAGTTTCCGCAAGCACGCCGGCAAAGGTCGTGGAAAGGAACCTTCTACGCTTCACGCGTGCATTATATAAATGGCACAATTTTCGAGCCGGGGCATTCAGGGAGCGGTTTTAGGCGACACTCTGCAAGTTGGTACCAGAAGAGCCTCTTCAGCGTGTGTTAGAGTCTCGCCTATGGCAACTTCGGAACGAGCATCAACCGACCAGATCAGAGCCGCAATGGCAAGCACGAACGACCTCTTTAACGAGCAGGTCTTCGGAAGACGGAATTTCGACGCCCTTGACGACATCTACACGAGCGATGCTCGCATTCTGCCGCCTGGATCACCCATGATTTTCGGCCGCCAAGCCATTAAGAGATTTTGGTCTGAGTTAATTGGATCAGTTAACGCCAAATCCGCGGTGCTCGCTTCCGTTGACGTGATGCAAGCGGGCGATGGTGTTGTTGAGATTGGGGAGGCGAGGCTTGGAATCGAGCCGCAAGGGCAAGCCGCAGCCGAGATCGCAGTGAAATACGTGGTGTACTGGCGGCAGGAAGATGAACGGTGGAAGTGGCACGTAGACATCTGGAATCCAAACTCCTGACCGATAGCCCGGCGAAGAGTTAACCTGCGGCATTCATGATTCGCCAAACGAGAAGAGGGTTTCTCAGCGTAGCAGGCTCATTGGCTATTGCCCCGCTGTTACGAGGCATGCCGACGCCCAAGATCAAAGAGGTCTCGGTAATCGCGACCGCGCCGGCCGGGGTTCGCCTGGCGGTCGTGAAGATTGAGACCGATCAGGACGGGCTTTATGGTTACGGCTGCGCGACGTTCACCCAGCGGGCGGAGCTGGTGGTCGAAGCGGTGGACCGCTATCTGAAACCTTTTTTACTGGGCAGGCCAACCGATGCGATTGAGGATTTATGGTACGCGATGTACAACTCCTCGTATTGGCGCAACGGGCCAGTATTGAACAACGCCATCAGCGGAGTGGATCAGGCGCTTTGGGACATAAAGGGTCGCCAGGCAGGGATGCCTGTTTACGAACTGCTCGGAGGCAAGTGCCGGGGTGGAGCCATGATTTACTCTCATGCCGCGGGTCGAGAGATTCCAGAGGCGTTGGATCAGGCGCGCAAGATTATGGCACGCGGAATTAAAGCAGTTCGGCTACAGGTGGGGATCCCGGGAATGGCTGCCTACGGAGCAGCAAGGACAACAGCGACTCCAAATGGCGCGGCAAATCTGGAACCGCGCGACGATGTTTTCGAGCCGGAGCCATATGTCAGGCGCACGCTCGAACTATTTGCGGCGGGGCGCAAGGAGTTGGGCGCGGAAATCGAGCTACTGCACGATGTTCACGAACGAGTTCCACCACGCCTGGCGGTGCAATTCGCCAAAGACATGGAGCAGTTCCGGTTGTTCTTTCTGGAAGATGCCCTGTCACCCGAAAACCTCGACTACTTTCGCCAAATCCGCGCGAACTGCGCTACTCCGGTGGCCATGGGCGAATTGTTCAATAACCCGCACGAGTGGAACAGCCTCATCCGCGAGAGTCTGATTGATTTTATACGACTCCATGTATCGCAAGCGGGCGGTTTGACGCCCTGCCGTAAGATCGCCTCGATGGCCGAAGCGTTCGAAGTGCGGACCGCCTGGCACGGGCCGGGAGACGTTTCGCCGGTCGGGCATTGCGCGAATGTAACGCTCGACCTCGTCTGTCACAACTTCGGCATTCAGGAATGGACATTTCCCAACGAAGCTTTACAGGAGGTTTTCACGGGCTATCCGGTCGTGAAGGCCGGATACGTGTACGCAAACGAAAAACCTGGCTGGGGAATCGAAGTCGACCAGAAGGCCGCGGCCAAGTATCCATATGGATCTGAGACCGGTGCGCGGAAAGCTTTGAACGGGGGCTGGGGCGTGGTGCGGCGCGCCGACGGAACAGTGATTAATCAATAGCTCCGGCGTGCGATGAAGATGGATTTCAGTGGAAAGCGCGTAGTGGTTACAGGCGGGGCAAATGGTATCGGGTTTGCGATCGCGCAAAGCTTTGTTGCGTCAGGAGCTTCAGTCTGGATTTTCGATCTGGCCGGCGAAAAGCCGGTCGAGGCCGGTGAAGGCGTGGGAGCCTTCGGTTGCGTAGCCGACGTAACGGACCGGCGCGCACTTGCAGCTGCCTTCGAGCACGTAGGCGATATCGATATAGTGGTGGCCAACGCGGGTATCGCGCCAAGCGGCTCGCTGCTGGGAACCAGCGCAGAGATTTGGAATCGAACCCTGGCGGTGAATCTCACGGGGGCCTTTCACACTGTGCAGCTTGCGGCCGAGAACATGAAGCATCGCGGCGGCGGTTCGATCGTTCTGCTGGCCTCGACTAACTCATACGACGGCGAGCCGGAACTGGCTGCTTACAATGCGAGCAAGGCCGGGTTACTTGGAATTCTCCACACGGCGGCCAACGAGCTGGGTCCGTTTGGCGTACGTGTAAACGCGGTCTGCCCGGGGCTAATCCGGACGCGCATCAACGCGGATACTTTTTCCAACGCACAGGCGCTTTCAAACTACTTCAGGCACATTCCTCTGGGACGTGGCGGAGAGCCCGGCGAAGTGGCACAGGCGGTCTTGTTTTTGGCCTCAGGGTCGGCCTCTTACATTACGGGCGCGGCACTTCCAGTCGATGGCGGCCAAATGGCCTCAAAGTTCGGGACGTGGAATGACGCGGCGGATACATTCGATGGTCAAAAATGGACCAGAGGCAACACCTAGTCACGAAATCAAATTCCATCGTCCTGGCGGTGTGGTACTGCTAATCCGGTACTCTAGTCCATCCAAAAAGATCACCCGCCTCGTTCCACAAGTGGTAATTTAATAACCTAAGTCGAGGTACAACGCTGTGGCTCTCGTCCTTCCGAGAGTGAGGCCGGTTGGGGCGGTCTCTCTCTCATTCATTGTTGCTTTGTTAATTTGCGGCAGTATGCCGTTGCGGGCGGCGAAATCGGCCGCCGAACTACGGGATGAGGTGACGCAACATGAAGCTTCCGGGGATCTGGCCGGCGCCCAATCGATCCTGAAGCAGGAAGCCGGAACTCCGGGAAATACCGCCGCTTCGGAGGAGCTGGCCGAGTTTCTTGACCGGCACCGGAGCGCGGATTCGCGCGAAGCATATCTGCAATGGGCCGCGGCCGAGACGGACCCCGCCAAGAAGAAATTGGCGCTCCGGCAGCTGGTGCTGGATGATCTCATCGCTGGAAGAACCGCGGACCTCGCTAATGATCTGAACCAGTACCGGGCGGCCGGGGGAAGCGATTTCAGTGCTCCGGCCGAGCGCACGAAAAACTCCCTTTACTCAAGCGTGACGATTCCGGGTCCGCTACCCTCCTTCGCGCGCATGGCGGCGCTCGCGCCCGACCTGGCGCCCGAAGACCTGTTGCCGGCGTTGGCCCGAAACGTGGTGACCAACGGATTCGAGGCGTCTGGTAATGAACTGCTGCAGCCGACCGAATACCTGCGGCTTTTGACCCGCTACATTGGGCAAGCCAGAGAGCTGCAGGCGCTGACAAACAAAGACCGCAAAATTGTGATCCCGAATTGCGACAGCACCCAAACGGGCGATCTGCTCAAAGTGCTCGGTTACCGGATGCGGGGCACGTGCGGAGCGGATATTGTGCTCGAAACAGTGAACGCAACGCGTGCCTTTCTCACCGTCGACTCCGGATTTCCGCTGACTCAGCTCGAGCAGGATTTGCGCGCGAACCATCCGTTCGAACTCTCGTATGCGCCGACGACAGTTCCGGTGTTGTATAGCCCGCAATACTGGCTCTCCGCCGCGGGCCGCAGCAACGGAGGCGACTTCGTCGACGCTTTCCTTTCCGATCCATCGCTTTGCCGGTTATACCTTGGGCTCTCGCACCTGGATCGTCAGACGGCCGAGGCTTTACGCAAACAGGCTCCCGCTGCCAAGCTGAAAGTCTACGCCCACGTACTCGACTTTTATGGCGGAATGTTCCAGATCCGGAATGGCGCGGCAGTGGTTCCGGGTCCCGCTAAAATTTGGGCTTCGCTCACGGGCGCTTCGCCCAGCAATCCCGGAGCATTTTTTGAAAAATTGATCTCGACCGACGACGGCTGGCTGGCCAGCTATTTCGATGCACTCTCCCGTATCGACGGTCCGACGGCGGCTTATCTGACTTCGCCGGATCACCTGCGCCGATTTTACGATGCGCTGCGCGGCAAAGTTACCAGCCCGGGACCGGCGCGTCCGGTTTTCCGATCGAGTACTGAATTGATGCTTCTGACTACCTCCCTCCGCGTTGACGCGAATGGGGAACCGCACGTTCCGGGCGATCTGGACGTATGGCGGAATCTATTCATCAAACACCCACACGGCAAATACGACGGCAAGCTGACGCGCTCCGCCAGCAACTGGAAGAACAGTGACGACTTGCTGGACGCGCTATTCGGTTTAAGTAGGAAGACGGTGGAGAATGAGCCGCTGCGAATGTTCCTGGCACTGAATGACATCGACCGTAACCGGGCACGCCCGATTTCGCCAGAGCTCGCGGCACGGTTGATAAGCGGCTATCGAGCGTACAACGCGCAGTACGTGGTGTTCGCTGATGCGCCGGCGTTGAGTGAGGCCTCCATTCAGCAATACCTGAATCTGTTTGGGCAGACAATGGGTATCCGCAACGCGCTCTTGCGATCCGATTCGCTCGGGACTTTGCAATCGCTCGTCGAGCTTTGGCGCATTCTGTGCCGACAGGACTCGATCGCGCCGGCCAAGCAGGATGCAGTGTTCGCCAAGCTGATTGCGCCTTTCAGCCAATCGAATGGGGAAGCCGAACTGTTCAGCGCCGGCCGCTCGGGCGTGGATCTGCTCCTGTCGGCCGCCCAGGGCGGCGGCACCGGAACACGTCAGGAACGTATGACGGACTTGCTAGTCGGCCGAGTACTAAATGAGGGCGGGGTTACTTCGCCCGCTGAAAGATTTCTGCATATCTTCGACGCGCAGAGTTTGATTCCTCTGGATAGCCTATTCGCGCTTTCCGATCACCTGGCAAATAAATCCGTCGATCCTAAGCTGCTGAAAGCGGTATCTCAGCAGTTAAACCGGCTGGAAGAAGCGGAGTCCGTGAAGGATTCGCTTTCCTCGCAGGAGAAAAACTTCTACAGCGTTGGATATTGGAGCGAACGCCATATCGATCAAGAGCACAAGTTGAATCTGGAAGAGCTGGCGAAGAATCCCGAGAAAAAGGATCCGCGCGGCGCATTAGCGCCTCTGCTCAGGGACACGCTTGTGGGTTTTGTCTACTCTTATTACGCGCCACTGGGAGCGCAGATTTTGATCACAAATCCGGTATTCGTGCGCAGCCACGATTTCATAGGCCCGGAGGGCTTGCCGGCTGAATGGCGGGCAACGGAGGTCGCGGGGAGCGGGTGGCCAGCGAGTTCTGGCGGAAGGCTAACCGGTTCGCTGATCTCGCTGCCTTACGCGCTGGCGGAAGCCGAACAGAATTTCCTCACGCCGAGACGGGAACAGGCTTTGATCTGGGCGGACCTGGTACCGCAGATGATCGTAGACGTGACGGTAAACAGATGGCGCAATGTAACGCCATTACAGCTTCGCTGGGTAGATCTTCACCTGCAACGCGGGCAGGATTTGCTCGCTGCTGGCGTTTTGGACCCTTCGATCGAACCACAGATACTTGATTCGATGCGGCGCTTTGAGCCTCCCGGCAAGGTGGAGGCGACAGCGGACCAATTGCATGCGGGCGATTTCGCCCAGGGGCTAGCCGAGGTTCCTACTTCGGTGCTCTATGCGCTGGCCGAAGACCCACCTTTGAAGGGTGTGGCGCCCGACGTGGCGTCGCAAGAACTGGCATCCTTGGCCACGGAAAAAACTCCCGAGTTGTCGCCGCTAACGATCTCCCATGTCTTTGGCACGCCAAAGCCGACCCTCACACATTCGTACCGGCCCGGGCTTCTCTACTTGCGTACCTTCCCTGCATTGATGGGCTATTCCAGCAGGATCTTAGCTGAAAGCTGGGAATCGAACAATCTCTACTTCGCAGCCCTAGCGGATGAAGCGGGCGTTCCTGTACAGCAGCTTGACGCTTACGTGCCCGAATGGAACCGTTCGGCGATCGAGAACATTTTCGCGACGCATCTGGAAGATTGGCCGGCCATTCTGCGCTCTTTGCAGACAGTTGGCAAAGAAGTGCGGCAACACGAGAACTCGCCTGTTGCCCTGGCAAGATCGGAGGACCAATAAGCCTGTGACTAAGACTGCCCGCTTAACGTCTTTATTCGCATTGGTCGTAGCCGTTGGAGGGGGCCTATGGCTGCGCGCGCAGGATGACCTCACGACCTTTCACGTGAAGGTCGACTTGGTAGTACTGAGCTTCACGGTCACCGATGCCAAAGGCAAATATGTGAACGGTTTGAAGCCACGTGATTTCAAAGTCTACGAAGACGATATTCCACAGAAGCTGGCGACTTATACAGAAGGCAACCGTGCACCTCTACAGGTGCTGGCCAATGGCGAGACGCGCCCGCTTCACAACGCGGCGGAGGCGGGCATTGGACCGGGCGGCATGCCGAATCCGAATGCTGTAGACCTGCGATCCGATTCAACCGGGGCGAACGTCTTCGTTCTGTTCGATACCAGCAATTACATGTACCGCGGCTTCGTTTACGCCTCGGATGCTATTGCGGACTTTATACGCGGGCTTGACCGCGCGGATTCCGTCGCGGTCTATACCTATAGCCGCAACCTGAATCGCGCTGTTTCCCTGAATCGCGACCGTACGAACGCGATCGCCGGATTAAGGAAGGCGGTCGCGGGGGATGATTCGGCGCTTTACAATTGCCTGCTGCTTACTTTGCGGGATGCGTCAAAAGTGCCCGGACGGAAAGTGGTGATTGTCTTCTCCAACGGTCCTGATAACGCCAGCATGGTAGCTCCGGATGACGTACGCGCCGTAGCGGAAGACGAGGGGATCCCGATTTACGTTATCTCGACGAGCGAGATAAATAAGGACCCTATCTCGAGCACGATTTTCAAGCGCATTTCCACTAACACGGGAGGCAAGACTTACTTTGCCAAGACCTGGCAGAAGCAAGTGGAGGCGTTTGAATCTATCCGCGAGGATCTCGGCAACAGTTACGTGGTGACTTACTATCCGCAACCCAACCCGAACGAGGGATTCCGCAGAATCAGGGTCGAGCTGACGAACGAAGCGATGAAGAAGTACAAAGTGCGCGCGCGTCCGGGATACCGTCCGCAACGGGGGATATAGAAAAAGTGGAGCTAAGGCCGCCGCCGATTGAATTAGCTGGCAGTTGCCGAGACGAGATGCTTGTCGAGCATTTTCTGGAACTCGGGCTTGCTGATCGCGCCCACTTTTTGCTCGACAATTGCGCCATCTTTGAAAAGAAGAAGCGTCGGGATTCCGCGGATACCATAACGGTACGCAGTCTGCTGGTTGCTATCGACGTCGAGCTTGCCGACTTTGACCTTGCCGGCGTAGTCGGCAGCGACCTGGTCAACAGTAGGACCCATCATGCGACAGGGGCCGCACCACTCCGCCCAGAAGTCAACCAGGACGGGAACGTCCGCACTTAGGACATCTTTATCGAAACTATCGTCAGTGAAGGTAACAGTGTTGCTGCCTGCCATTATCAATCTCCTATCAATTGATGACGGAACTTGCGCTTTTGATTCACCCCGGAAGCGGCCAAAGTAGCAGGAACCGGCTATCATCCTAGGCTAAACTGAGGTGCAGATAGCGACCGTTTTCTCGCAAGGTGCTCTTGATTCGTCTCATCGCCAGTTTTTCTCTTTCGCTCGTGTTTGTTTTCGCGCCGACGGCTGCGTGGGCCCAAAAGCAGCCGCTGGAGAACGGATTCAGCTTCAGCTTGACGATGTTCTCAACACTCGCGGCGATCAATGCGGCGGGTTACGACGCAGGACTCGATTCGCTCTTAAACGAGCGATTTAAGGTGCGGACAGACATACGCGAAGATTTGGCGAAAAGGACGATTCCTTGCCTGCCGGAGCTGAAAGACTTTTATCGCCGGCATAAGAAGGCGTCCGATACGGCGGATCTAAGCCAATACATATCGTTCGCGCTGGTAGCCGGGGATGCTCCAAACTTCGAACTGCCGAAGAGCGAAGTGCCACCCGATGTGGAGCCGCTCAGAGCTTTCAGCGGCATTCTCGCCAGATTTTACAAGCAAGCCGACCTGGAGACTTTGTGGAACCGTGCACAGCCAGCTTATACGGCGGCCATCGGCCAGTACCAGGACGCGGTGATCGGCACCTTGTTCGAAGCGAACGGCTATCTGCGGAACCCGTCCGGGTATTTGGGAAGACGGTTCCAAATCTATCTCGACTTGCTCGCCGCGCCCGATCAGGTGCAAGTGCGAAGTTACAAAGACGATTATTTTATTGTGATCACGCCGACGAGCACCCCGGTGGTAGATGAAGTACGGGACGCATATCTGGCTTACTTGCTCGACCCGCTCAGCTTTAAATACAGCGAGGTGATAAAAGAGAAGAAACCGCTGGCGAAGTATGCATCCGAAGCGCCGGCCCTGGACTTAGCCTACAAAGACGATTTTTCGCTGCTGGTAACTAAGTGCCTAATTAAGGCAATAGACAGCCGGCTGATTCACGGGGGCGCGGAAAAGCGAGCGCAATTTGTGAATGAAGCGATGCGGGAAGGCTTCATTCTGTCCGCGGCTTTCGCCGATTTGCTGCCGGCTTACGAGAAGCAGCCGGACGCTTTTCGGATATACTATCCCGATCTGGTTTCGGCGATTGACGTAAGAAAAGAAGAAAAGCGGCTAAAGAATGTTGAATTCGCGCAGTCGACCGCACCCAAGGTAGTTGCGCCGCCCGCCAGGATGCAAATCGATCCAGCTGAGGAATCGCTGGAGACGGCGCAAGGACTGTTAGAGCAGCGTGATTCGGAGAATGCGAGCAGGATGTTCAAGAAGGCGCTTGGGCAGACCGCGGACAAGACGATTCAGAGCCGCGCGTACTACGGACTGGGGCTGATCTCTCTTGAAGAGAAACATTGGGACGAGGCGCTCAATCTCTTTCAACATACGGTGGATGCTAATTCGAGCTCGCCGGACGCAGCATGGTCGCATTACTACTTGGGCCAGTTGCAGCTGAAGGCCGGGGATCCGGAGAAGGCGACCTCGCAGTTCCAGATGGCCCTTCAAACGCAGGGCATATCGGCCAAGGCTCGCGAAGCAACTGAGAAGGCGATGCAGAGTATTTCATCAGGAGAAAAACAGCAATGAGATCGATTTTGAGTCTGGCCACCTTACTGGCCGCACTAACAATACCGGCGCTTGCGCAGCAGCAGACTCCGAAACCCAAGTCGCAGAAAGAAGTCGACGCGTTGAAGAAGGTACAGGCAGACGCGCAGGCGGGCAACGCGGACCAGGAAATAACGGACATCAATGCGGTGCTCGAGAACTTCGCCGACACCGAATACAAGGACATGCTGCTGAATATGGCAATGGAGGCCGCGCAGAAGAAAGGCGACTATGGACAGACCGTTGCCTTCGGACAACAGGTAATCCAGGCCGACCCGAACGACATCACGGCCCGGGTAACGCTGGCCCAAACAATTGCCGCGCACAGCAGAGACACCGATCTCGATAAGGATCAGAGCGTCAAAAAAATCCAGGATTACGCGAACAAGGCGCTGGACCTGCTAAAGACGGCCACCGCTCCGCCGGCCGGCATCCCTGATGCGCAATGGCCAGACCTGAAGAAGCAACTGACGGCGCAAGCGCACGATGCGCTGGGGCAGGCTGACGAACTGCAGAAAAAGTATCCCGACGCGATTACAGAGTATAAAACGGCGCTGGATGCACAGCCGACGAATTCAGTTTCGATGGTGCGGTTAGCTAAGGCTTACGTCGAGAGCAAGCAGTATGACGACGCTATCTCGATGGCCGATAAGGTATTGGCGATGGCCGATGCGCCTCCGCAAGTGAAGCAATTTGCGCAACAGCAGAAAGACAACGCGACGAAGCTGAAAGCCGCAAAATAGCGCGGACGTCAGATGCAGGTTCCGGTGGAGGAACTGGAGGCGAAGCTTCAATACAGCTTCGGGAACCGTCAATTGCTGCTGCGCGCTTTAACGCATCGCTCCTGGGCAGCGGAGCGCGGCTCGCCTATGCCAGAAGAGGGCGATAACGAGCAGCTCGAGTTCCTGGGCGATTCAATTCTGGGATTTGTGGTCAGCGAAGCGTTGTTGCTCCGGTATCCGCTGGCACGCGAAGGGCAGCTTTCCCAATTGAAGGCACATTTGGTAAGCGCCCGTCACTTGCACAGGTGTGCAGCAGCGCTTGGGCTGGGTGATTTTCTGCAGCTCGGCAAAGGGGAAGAACAAAACGGGGGGCGGGAACGAAAGACGCTGCTGGCGAATGCCCTGGAGGCGCTAATTGCCGCGATGCACCTGGATGGAGGCTTAGCTCCGGCGCGAAAGCTCATCGAGAACTACGTTCTCGACCGGATTGAAAGACTGGAGGAACTAGGGCCCGTCGGACTGCTGAATTACAAGAGCCTGCTGCAGGAGCGGGCCCAGGCGCTAGGCCTACCGCATCCGCGCTACTCCACCGTGGGGACTAGCGGACCTGAACACGCAAAGCAGTTCACCGTAGAAGCGAAGATCGGAGATGGGCTGGCAAGCCGCGCGACGGCATCGTCCAAAAAGGCTGCCAGCCAGGAAGCGGCGGAGAGACTTTTCGAGAAGCTCGAAAGTCAGAAAGTTTTCGAGAAGCTCAAGAATCAGAAAGATTGATAGCCCTTGATTAACGCGGATGAACACGGATTTTGAGCGGCTTTACCCTTACGTCTCGGACTTGTCTTTCGGGCTCATCAATTCCAGGATGTCGGTGAGTTCCTTGCGAAGTTCTTTGTGAAACGCGGAACCGGGCGAGGAGAACAACTCCGCTTGCTTGTTGGGCACGGCAGGCGAGGAAGCGTGGTGCTTAGGCTTCGATTGGAGAACCTTCCTGGCTCCTTCGATGGTGTACCGCCGGTCATAAAGAAGACGTTTGATCTCGAGTACTAATTCGACGTCCTTACGACGGTAGAGCCGGTGTCCTGTACCGGATTTCTTCGGCCCAAGGCCGGTAAACTCGGATTCCCAGAAGCGGAGCACGTAAGGCTTGATGCCGGCCAGCCTCGCCACTTCGCCGATCCGGAAGTAAAGCTTGTCGGGGATCTCCGGTGTTTCGGCGGTTCTTAAACTCGCTTCTTCCATGGTCGCCGCGCTGAAACAGTTCGACCCTCATTGTATCGGGATAGAAAGAGGTCCGGAAAGCCTGAAGGGCAAAACGACAGTTTAGCGGACTTGCAGGGTGACGGTGACGGTGGCGCGGATATCCAGATCTCCGGCCTCGATGGGAGTGGCGGCTTGCATGGCCATGGGCGCGGCCCTAAACGATTTTGCCAGAGGCCGGATAACAGGCGCCTCGGTGGGCTCAGCCTCGAGAAGGCCGATGACCTGGACTTGCAGAGCCTTGGCGAGCGATTCGGCATTAGCGCGAGCACGAGTTGCCGCCTCGGCCAGCGCCTGTTCACGAACGGCTGAACTGTCGCGCAGAGTGAACGAGATTCCGTTCACGTTGTTGGCGCCGCTGGTCGTGGCTGCATCGATTACTTTACCCAGAAGAGAGAGTTCATCGACAGTCACAATAACGGAGTTCGAAGCTTCATAACCGGTTAGCCGTGGGGCATGTCCGTTCGAATAGTCGTACTGCGGGGCAAGCGAGTAACCGGACGTTTTCACCTGGCCGCCTGAGCCTAGAGCCTGTTTGATAGACCTCAAGACGCGGAGGCTTTCGGAGGCATTCTGGGTGGAAGCCGCCTGAGCGGTGGGGGCGCGCGAAGAGACGGCGATGGTGACTTCAGCGCGATCGGGCTTCGCGGATATAATGGCTTCGCCCGAAGCGCGCACGAAATGGGGACGGGGCGAGTCCTGCGCCGCAAGCAAAGAGGCGAGCAAAACGAATAAGCAGAGGAAAAGGCGCAGCATCAATCGTTACGGTAACAGTTCGCACACCGAGCGCGGCAGCTGCTAAATGCGCAAGCCCATGCGTAAGGCTTACCGATACGGGTTGTGGGTGCTTTGCTCATGCTTGCTCGGCGGCATTATCTTCGCTTGTTGGTACGTCAAGACGCTGGGTCCCAGTTCGAAAGAGCGCGTTGTAAGGGCGCTGGCTGAGCGCTTCGACGCGGATGTGGAGCTGAAGTCTTTAGAGGTCTCACTGCTGCCTCATCCGAGCGTGGTGGCGGAAGGTCTGACGATCCGGCATAAGCGGTGGCAGTCGCCGCGTCCGCTGATTTCAATCCGGCGCTTTTATGCGCGGGTTAGCTTTTCGACGGCACTTAGCCGCGGAGATCGGGTGGAACTGGTAAAGATGGAGGGGCTCGAAATTTATCTGCCCCGGCGCGGCAAATCGTCCGGCACCGGCGTTATGATGCCGCATTATGGCGGCGATCGGGCCAGATCCCAAAACAGGTTGCATTTCATGGTGGATACGATCGTGGCGGATGGCGCGTTGCTTCAGATCGAGCCGAAGGATCCCATGAAGCAGCCGCGGCGCTTCGATTTGGTCAAGCTTACGTTACATTCGGTCAATCCGGGCCGGGCCTTGAGTTTCAAAGCTAATCTCAGGAATCCGATACCGCCCGGGCAGATTGAAACTGCGGGCGACTTTGGACCGTGGCAGAGAGACGACCCGCGCGCGACGGCTGTTTCAGGCAAATACACCTTTCAAAATGCTGACCTCGGAGCGTTCAAGGGCATACGAGGAATACTTTCTTCTATAGGCGAGTATGGGGGCGTGCTGGACCGGATCGACGTAAATGGCGCGACGGATACGCCGGATTTTGCTCTCAAGAAAAAGGGAGAGCCGGTGCATTTGAAGACCACCTTCCATTCGATTGTTGACGGCACAAACGGGGATACAATCTTAGACCCGGTAGATGCGGAATTCGGGGCATCCAAATTTCTTTGCCGCGGGAGCGTGAGCCACGTGGCGGGCTCCGAGGGCAAGACGATTTCTCTGAGCGCCGAGACCAAGCACGCGCGCATGGAAGACATTCTGAAGCTGGTGATGGGCGGCGGGCGGCCGATCGTGACAGGCGAGGTAGATTTCAAAACCGGGGTCCTTATCCCGCAGGGGCCCCGGCCGGTTTTCGATAAGCTTCAGCTGGATGGAATATTTGCCGTCAACGACGGAGAGTTCACCAGCGCGAAAGTGGAAGGGATGCTGGCCACGCTAAGCCAGCGGGCGCGCGGTATTTCGAAGAAAGAAGAGATAGGGAGGCGCAATGCGGATGGAAGTATCGCGTCGGATCTGGTTGGTGTGTTCAAGCTGCGCGACGGCGTGGCTTCGTTTTCCCGTTGCGCCTTCAGAGTTCCTGGCGCGACTGTTCTCATGACGGGTGAATACAATCTGAGATCAGAAGTTATCGATATGAAAGGGATATTTAGAATGGATGCAACTTTATCGGACACGCAATCCGGCATCAAGCACCTGCTTTTGAAGCCCTTCGATCCGCTATTTGAGAAAAATGGAGCCGCTTTTCAAGTCCCGATTAAGCTGACAGGCCGTCGAAGTAAACCCGTCTTCGAGGTTTTGATTCTCCGCCACCGAATCACAATACATTAAGATGATTACGCCTATGAAGCGCATCGTATCCACAGCTCTCTTCCTATTTCTGTGCTCTCCCGGATTGTTCCAGGCACAGCTCGTTCAATCATTACCCAAGAAGCCGTTCGGGAAAACTCCGGATGGGCACGAAGTTTTTCTTTACACGCTAAAGAATGCTTCTGGGATGGAAGTCAAGATCACGAATTACGGAGGGACGATTCAATCCATCAAAGTCAAAGACCGGCACGGAAAGTACGACGACGTGGTACTTGGCTTCGCCGATCTGGACGGCTACACTGCCAAGAAAAATACCGGCTATTTCGGCGCTTTGATTGGGCGTTACGGAAACCGCATTGGGCGAGGCACGTTCACCTTGGATGGGCACACCTATCATATTCCGCTCAATGACGGACCCAACGTTCTGCATGGCGGGCCGGTCGGGTTCAATAAGCATGTGTGGGAGCCGAAGGATGTTTCGGCGGCTGATATCCCGGCGCTCGAGTTGCACTATCTAAGTCCCGACGGAGATCAAGGATTTCCCGGCAATCTGGATGTTACTGTGCGTTACTCGCTAGACGGCAAGAATGGGCTGCACATCGATTACTATGCTAAGACCGATAAGGATACGGTGCTGAATCTCACGAATCATTCTTATTTCAATCTCCTGGGGGCGGGCAGCGCGACTGTTTTGACCCACAAGGTAACTTTGAACGCCGACCGCTTCACTCCCGTCGGCAGCACTTTGATTCCGACAGGCAAGCTCGAGGGCGTGGCGGGTACCCCATTCGACTTTCGAAAAGCGACAGATGTGGGCGCACGGATCGGCGCGAATTCCGAGCAACTCAAGCTAGGCAAAGGCTACGATCATAACTTCGTGCTGAACCATCCGGGCGATCTGAATGAGCTTGCGGCAAAGGTGGAAGAGCCCAAATCGGGACGCGTTCTGGAAGTTTTTACGACCCAGCCTGGAGTGCAATTCTACTCGGGCAACTTTCTGGAGGGCAACATTCAGGGAATCGGCGGCCTCTACCGGCACCGGTCTGCTCTATGCCTGGAGACTCAACATTTCCCAGACTCGCCGAATCATCCGGGCTTTCCTACGACGGTTTTACATCCAGGAGAAGAGTTTCATCAGACTACAATATACCGGTTCTCAACAGAATAATCAGGCGAGTTACTTGTGCATTCTTCGTAAGGTCAGCGCATCGGGACGCAGAGTATCATTACGTAACTTGTTTGTATCATCGGTAACATGAATGAGTTTGCCGGTGAGGTGGTTGGATTGCTCTGAAGCAAGGAAGGCCGCTACTTTCAATTGAAGATCGGGCGACACGCCTCCTGTGCGGCGCGTCTCCTTAGCTTCACTCACCACACGAGGCTCCAGGCGATTTTCAGCCCGGATGATCTCGTCGGTAAGGCTCGTGTAGGCCTGTCCAGGATCGAAGCAGTTGATTTGGACGTTGTGCTCGAGGACCTCGGCCGCGACTGCCTCGGCGAAACGAACGACGGCGGTTTTGGATGTGGTGTAAGCGGACAGGCTTATCTTGGGCAGATCGTCAGCATCGCAAGTCAAAACAATAATTTTCCCTGCGCGCCGTTCGGTCATGGAGGGCAGAACGGCGCGAAAGGAATGCACCACGCCGAGAAAGTTGATGCCCAGCGTGTCGGTCCATGTCTTAAGCGAATTTTGCATGAAAGGATTGATAGGCCCGAGCGTGGCAGCAGCGCAGATGAGCACATCGACTGGGCTGCCGAATACCACGCGCGCGCGGTCTACTGCAAGCGTCAACTGCTCCGGGTCGGTGACGTCGGCCCGGATGCGAAGAGCGTTTCCGCCTGCCTGCTCAATCTCGATATGGGCGAGATCGATTTCCGCCTTGCTACGCCCCACTAAAGCGATACGGGCTCCGAGCTGAGCAAAACCGAGGGCCATGCGTTTACCGATCCCGCGTCCGGCGCCAGTCACTAAGATATTTTTATTCTTAAACTCGCCACTCGATTTCGGCACACTCGAATCATTCTTTCGTCTGGGCAAACATGGCCCCGCCTCAAGAGTAAACTAATCCGCGGAGAGTTGCCCGCCGGACGCGCCTGCGCTGCTGGCCGTGGGCTCCGGAAGTGCGTCAAATGATGGGAGTTGCGCTATACTCACTCATGGTGGTGTGTTAGCGATTAGCTTTAGCCACAAACTTAATTACTAAGAGGCGAATGAGTAAAGAAGACAGCATAGAAGTAACAGGAACCGTATTAGAAAAATTCCCGAGCGGATTGTTCAGCGTTCAGTTGGATCAGGAACGGACAGTTCTCGCTCACTTAGCTGGCAAGCTTCGACGCAACCGGATCCGAGTTTTGGCCGGAGACCGCGTCACCCTTGAGATGTCCCCCTATGACCTCACCAAGGGCCGAATCACTTACCGGCACAAGTAAGCCTTCTTCCACAAACAATTCTCGCAAGCGGGTGCTCGTAGTTTTCGGAACGCGCCCCGAGGCGATCAAGCTTTGCCCGCTCATTGCGGCGTTGAAGGCACGCGCGTACGCGGAGAAGCTATGTCCTATGATCTGCGTCACGGGGCAGCATCGGGAAATGCTTGACCAGGTGATGCGCATTTTTGAGATCCATCCGGATTTCGACCTGGCAGTAATGCAGCCCGGACAGTCGCTCGCGGAGCTGAGTTCGCGACTGCTTGGGATGTTACCCGCGGTATTCGCCGAAGTAAAACCAGCGCTCACGATTGTGCAGGGCGATACGACGACAACGTTATGCGGAGCTTTGTCCTCGTTCTATGCGGGCGTAGATATCGCGCATGTGGAAGCGGGCCTGCGCACATTCGATTTGCGCGCGCCGTTTCCTGAAGAGATGAATCGCGTACTTACGTCCCGGCTGGCGACGCTGCATTTTGCCGCAACGCGAGGGGCCGCGCAGAACCTGCTGCGCGAAAGCATCCCTACGGCGGCTATCGAAGTGACCGGTAATACGGGGATCGATGCTGTTCTCGCGGTAAGCGGCCGTTTGGACGCGGGAGCCGCTTCGGGTCTCGATGTGGCGCTCGACGGAAACAAGAAGCTCATCCTGGTTACCGCGCATAGGCGGGAAAGTTTTGGCGGAGAGTTCGAAAAGATCTGCGGAGCGATTTCCGAAATTGCTGAGCGCAGTGATGTTCAGATTGTCTGGCCCGTTCACCGCAATCCAAACGTCATGCAGCCGGTCGCAGCGGCGTTGCGCGGCAGAGCAAATGTGATTTTGATGGACCCTCTCGAGTATCTTCCCTTCGTGGATCTCATGCGGCGCGCTTACTTTCTGATTACGGATTCCGGCGGCATACAGGAAGAGGCGCCTTCGCTTGGCAAACCGGTCCTGGTGCTGCGCAAGACCACCGAGCGGCCAGAGGCGGTGGAGGCGGGCACGGTGAAGCTGGTGGGTACCGACCCGGAGCGAATCGTAAAAGAGAGTGCTCGGCTGCTCGAAGATCGCGAGGAGTACGAGCGCATGTCACGGCTCCATAATCCCTACGGGGACGGCCGGGCAAGCGCTCGAATTGCGCGGAGGATCACCTCCCATTTGAAGATTCCTCTAACATAAGAAGTTGTTGACGTCGACGCCATTGCGCCAGGAAAGTGTTCAGTCCGCCCGCCGTAGACCATGGCCGCAGATCTATTTCGGAATCGCCGCGACGTCGCTGGCGACGCTTCTTTTGGAACTAGCTCTTACACGTGTTTTTTCGGTCGTGTACTACTACCACTTCGCGTTTCTGGCGATTTCCATCGCGCTATTCGGCTTAGGCGCAGGTGGCGTGTTCTCATACGTGGTTTCGGGCTGGCCGGGAACGCTGTATCAGAAAATCGGCGCGCTGGCGGCGAGTAATGCTGTTGCGGTCGTGCTTAGCCTCGACTTTCTTTTGCGGCGAAGCGCCGAAGTAAATACAGCGGCTCTGATTGCAGCTTATTTTGTGGCCGCGATTCCGTTTCTTTTGTCGGGAACGGTGGTTTCGCTGGTTATTGCAGACACGATCGGGCGCGTTAACCGCGTTTACTTTTTCGATTTGATCGGAGCGGCGGGTGGCTGCGCCGTGCTGGTCTCCTTGTTGGATTCTGTTGGCGGCCCGAATACGATCCTGATTGCGGCGGTGCTGTTTGCGGTCTCGGCGGCCATTTGGTTTCACTTGGCAGGCTCGGCCCAAGGGCGAGTGGCGGCGGTTCTGCTGGGACTGCTGCTGGTCGGACTCATTACGCTGAATGCAAAATATCATCTGATCGACGTCAAGTTTGCGAAAGGGCAGCGACTCACTAATGAAGAGTTTGTGAAATGGAATAGCTTCTCGCGAATTGCGCTGAAAGCGGAGCCGGACGGCGCTCAGGTAATCATCATCGACGGCGATGCTAACACGTATCTGGCGCAACTCGATCTAAAGCACTTGACTCCGAAACAGAAGTTCGATCTTCCCTATCACGGCCCTGGATTTCCCTATTTACTGCGGCCAGGCGCGAAGGCGCTAATTATCGGTCCCGGTGGCGGGTGGGATGTTGCTCGGGCGCTTGCTTCGGGAAGCAAAAATGTGACTGGCGTAGAAATTAATCCCATCATTGCGACCGAGATCATGCGGAAGCGCTATCCGCAATACAGCAATTATCTGTATTTCAAACCGGAACTGAAGATCGTGGTTGAGGATGGACGTTCATTCGTGCGCCGCTCGCAGGAGCGCTACCAGGTTTTGCAGGCAACGCTGGTGGATACCTGGGCCTCGACCGCGGCAGGCGCGTTTGCTTTATCAGAGAACAATCTGTACACAACGAACGCGTTTGTCGACTATCTTTCGCACCTGACCTCGGATGGCGTTATGGCGTTCACGCGCTGGGGATTCGATCCGCCGCGCGAATCGTTGCGCGTAGTCGCGCTGGCCGATGCCGCATTGAAACAGCTTGGGCAAACGAACCCGGCACGCAACATTGCGGTGGTTCGGGAGGACGTAAACAAGCTTCGCAAGTGGGGCGCGCAAGATACGATTCTGGTCGCGCGAAATCCGTTTAGCCCGTCCGATATCGCCCTAATCGAGAATGGGGCAAAGACCGCCGGCATGGAAGTAATTTACGTGCCCGGAAGCAATCTCGAAACGCCTTTCCGGATGCTGCTCAGCGCCTCTGACCTGAATCGGTTTTACGAGTTCTACCCGTTCGACGTTCGTCCAGTAAGCGATAACCGACCGTTTTTTTTCTACACCGTTCAGCCAAGAGACTTGATGCATTTTCTCCTACATGGATCGCGTGTTAGCGAAGATTACAAAATAAATTCAGCGCTGCCGGTGCTTTTTGGCCTGGTTGCAATCAGCATTATCGCGACTGTGGTGATTCTTGCACTACCGCCTCTGCTGTTGGGGAACCGGCTGCCGCGCGGAGAAGGTAGCATCCGAGTGCTTCTTTTCTTCCTCTGCCTTGGCGCTGGCTATATCGTCATTCAGGTCGCGCTTATTCAGAAATTTGTACTGTTCCTAGGTCATCCCACATATGCCTTGACGGTGATTATCTTTTCGATGCTGCTCTCGAGCGGTTGCGGCAGCTTCGCGAGCAAGCGACTGATTCAGAGCAATCCGGGTCGCCTGGCACGAGTGCTGGTGCTAATCGTTCTTGCCAATGTTGTGCTGGCACTGGTGGTCTCACCCATTTCCGAGATTGGAGTGGCGCTGCCCCTACCGATCAAGATCCTGATCACCGTAGCGCTGATCAGCCCGCTTGGCTTCGCGATGGGCATGCCGTTTCCGACCGGATTGACGCTACTCGAAAGAATTATGCCTGCTTCCGTACGCTGGGCGTGGGCGATCAATGCTGCGTCAAGCGTGATGGGCTCCGCGGCGGCGATGTTTCTGGCGATCTATATTGGATTGCAGCTGACGCTGATTGTAGGAAGTCTGTGCTATTTCGGTGCGTTGCTGAGCGCGATACGCTCTCCACTCGGCGCACGACTCGGTCTAGAGCTGTCCGATTCAACGTAACAGCCGAAACGACCGTTAGGAATGACTGTACATTGGATTTTGTGAAGACTCAACCGGGAAAACAGCACGATTTACACGGCAGCGCCCCGGATAATCACCACACCTGTCTCTTACTGATCGACGTGATCAACGACTTCGACTTCCCTAGAGGCGACGAGCTCTTCGAGAGAGCGCAACACATCGGGCCTCCTATTGCAGCCCTGAAGAGGCGAGCACGGGCCGCGGGCGTACCGTGCGTTTATATAAACGACAACTTTGGCCGCTGGCGCTCCAACTTCAATCAGATTGTGGAACGAGCGCTTAGGCCGGAGTCCCGGGGCCGCAGCTTTGTAAACTTGCTTCTTCCCGATGAAGAAGACTATTTTATTTTGAAGCCCAAACACTCGGGCTTTTTCCAGACGCCCCTCGAACTTCTCCTGAAACACCTGGGAGCGGAGCACTTGATTCTCACGGGAGTATCGACCAACAGTTGCGTCCTGTTTACGGCAGACGATGCGTACATGAGGGATCTGGCCCTGGCGGTTCCGAAGGATTGCGTTGCTGCCTGCAATGCGCAGGAACATGATTTCGCGATGGAGCAGATGAAAGGCATGTTGCGGGCTGACGTGGCGCCGTCTTCGGAAACGGCGATTCATTCCCGCTAACACGAGCAGGCTAATTTACCCAGACGTGAGGCACAGTGTGGGCCATAACGCGTAATGCTTCTTCAAGTGCTTCTACAAAATAATATTCGCCCCACATGGCCGATTCATCTACGCCCAGGCCTTTATGGATGTGGTAGACAGCGCCTTTGAGTACGCCCTCCCAATTGGGATCGGCACTCGCCAAATGCTTCGAGCAGAGATTACGCAGGATATGAATGGCGGTGGACCAGTAAAAGTGGCCTTTCATCGGGTCCGCGACGTGACGGCAGAGGCGCAGCAAGCCCGCCGCTGCAATCGCGGCAGCCGAGGTATCGAGAACCCGCCTGCCGTCGGCAGGAGCATTGTAATCCCAAGGCGGAATGCCGTCTGAGGGGGTATGCGTGATGTAGTAGTCGGCGCATGCTTCCGCGGTGTGCAGAAAACGCGGGTCGCGGCTATATTCGTAAGCGGTGTTGAATCCGTAAAGCGCCCAGCACAGGCCGCGTGACCAGCAGGAATCGCTGCGGTAGCCTTGCTGGCTTGATTCCCGAAGAAATTCACCGGTCTCGATATCGAAAATGCCTTCCTGGGCAGTAGATCCGTCGCCGCGCACCAGGTGCTTGCGGGTGGTGAGCGAGTGGCGAGTGGCGATATCGCGCAGATGTTTATCGTTGGTTTCCCGTGCTGCATAAAAGACGATTCCGACGTTCATCATGATGTCGATGAATACGGAGTCTTCCGCGACAAGCGAGCAAAGATACTGCCCTTTCTCGTTGAAGTTCGCGGCAAGCGTTTTGCCCGCTTCGACCATCACTTCGCGAAGTGAGTCATCGTGCGTGCACTGATACCAGCGGTGGTAAGCGGAAAGAAAAATGAACCCGAGGTCGTGAACATCGGGATCGGTTTTGCGCGGCTCGAGCGGTCTGCTGTAGCGGATCGCATGTTCCCACCAAAATCTGGAGTCGGCGCTGTTGGGCCCCAGGCGCTTGTAGAAAAGCCACATAACCGCGGGCAGAAAGCCGTCGCACCAATGTGCCAGGGCCGGTCCTTCATGCTTCCAGACGCCGCCCACGGTGTACATCGGATAGTAATCGGGATAGTTTTCGATGAGCCGTTTGAACTGCCTTTGCGCAAAGCGAATGGCGCCTTCAAACAGCTCCCGGTCGGTCTCGTAGATGAATTGAATCACTCGCGCACCTGCGAGAACAATTATAGTTAGGCGCTTCCCTGCCTCTGCTAACATCGGGTTGCATGCCGACGAAAGTGACAATTGTGAACAACGGCCCCATCCGCATCGAGGGAGAGTTCACTATTAACGATTCGGAGGGGAATTCGTACGGTCTCGCCGGCCGTTCTGTTATTTCTCTTTGCCGCTGCGGACTGGCAGAGAATAAGCCGTTTTGTGATGGAAGCCACGGGCGCAACGGTTTTAACTCTCAATGCAAGGCTCGCGATTTGGAGCCGCCCAAGGCCCGCGTCTGAGTTGTTGGATCTCTAATTGAGCGCGTGAGTGGCAGAGACGGCTGAAGCACCAAAACGATCTTCGCCGCCCCGCCTTATCGAACTAGACATCCTGCGCGGATTCCTACTACTCTGGATGACTCTGACGCATCTGCCAACCGCAGTCAGCGTGATCTCGAACCAGACCTTTGGGTTCGTGTCAGGGGCCGAGGGGTTTATTTTTCTCTCCGGTTTTATGATGGGGCAACTGGAGCAGCGGATCGAGAGCAAGCGTGGCCTCGGCGCAACAATCCGCGACGCCATGAAACGGGCGGCCCGGGTTTATGGATACCATGCCGCGCTGTTGGCGATCGCTTTCAGCTTGGTAGCTGAAGTTGGCGTCCGGCATCACAGGCTCGCGCTGCAGAACCTGCTTTCTTTTTATCTAGCGCGCCCCAAGCAGGCGATCATCGCGGCAGGGCTACTCGAGTACCGTCCGTCATTGCTGGATATCCTGCCAATGTACGTTATCTTTTTGGTGTTGACTCCATGCGCGCGAGCGGTTGCGCGGCGTTGGGGATGGGACCCGGTCGTCTATGCGAGCTTCGCTTTATGGGCGGCCGCTCAATTCGGGTTGCGAGGCTGGCTCTACAGTCATATCGACCTTTTCGGACTAGGAGTGCCGGAGAACTCGACGGGCGCTTTCGACATGTATGCCTGGCAGTTGTTATGGATGGTGGGCTTGGCGTTAGGCAACATTTACGCTGACCAAATTTCCGGGGCGGAGCCGGCGGAGAGCAGAGCAGGCATGCCGCGCTGGCTGACGATGCTGAGCATCGGCTTAGCGACAATGTTCCTGGTGCTCCGTTATACTCCGGTGGACCGCTGGATGAACCCGGCTGCATACGGCTGGCTGATAGATAAGTGGCATCTAGGGCCGGCCCGGGTAATCAACTTCGCCGCGCTCACTATTTGCGTGGTACGCTTCGGCCAGCACGTTGCCGCGTTGCGGATTTTTCAGCCGCTGGTGCTGCTCGGCCAGGCTTCCATCGAGGTGTTTTCGGTCCATGTGCTCTGCTGCCTGGCAGGCGATGCGCTGAGCACTCAGGCAGACCCGAACCTGCCCTGGTGGCAGCAGGTCCCGCTATTAGCGATCACGCTGGCGGCACTTTTCCTGACGGGATATTTGCGGCGGAAACGCCGGGACTAGGTAAGGGTGCGTTGCTCCGGATTCTCATGTTTCTTGCTGTCCCGGCAATCGCTCTTGCGCAGCAAGCCGGCAACAGTGCGGCGGCGGTTTTTTCCGAAGGGCAGGCGGCTTTGGCGAAAGGCGATCTGTCAGCGGCCGAGGCAGACTTCCGCAAAGTGCTCGCGGCCGAGCCTGATTCAGTGCCGGCGCGAGCAAATCTGGGTGTTGTGTATATGCGCCGGAAGAGCTGGACGCGGGCTCTCGAAGAGTTTCGGAAAGCTGAGCGTCTGGCGTCGAACAATCCAGGCATCGAGATTAACATCGGGCTCACTTATTTTCACCAGGAACTTTTCGCGGCGGCTATCAAGCCGTTCCAATCGGTTCTCGAACGCGACCCTTCGTCTCTGCAAGCACGCTACTTGATCGGGCTCTGCTACTTCGCAACTGAACAGTACAGGGAAGCAGTCACCGCTTTGAAGCCGCTGTGGGCCTCGGAAAACGGCAAGATGACATATTTGTATATGCTGGCCCTTTCGGCTAATAAAGCGAACAAGCCTGATTTGGAACAGCAGGCCCTCGAACGCATGTATCAGGTGGGGAACGATTCGGCAGAGTACCACTTGTTTCTTGGAAGAGCATGGCTGCTGCGTCAGCGGGATAACGAGGCAATGAAAGAGCTAAGCGAGGCGGCACGATTGGACCCCAAGCTGCCGTTCGTTCACTACAGCATAGGAAGGATCTATGCGGGCGCGGGGAACTACACTCAAGCGCAGGCCGAGTTCCTTCATGATGCTGTGATTGAGCCGGACCTGGCGTTGAATTATCAGGAGTTGGGCGCAATCAGTTTAAAACTGGAGCGGCCGGCCGAAGCCGAGCAATACTTCCGCCGGGCAGTGGAGTTGAATCCGCGTTTGGCTAACTCTTACCTGGCACTGGCAAAGCTTTACAAGGCAAATCATCAGGATGAAAAAGCCTTGAAAAACCTGGACGCAGCTGGCAAGATCGATGCGGATAGCTCCAGCCTGCACTACTTGCGAGCCCAGACACTGATGCAATTAAACAGGCCGGCAGAAGCGAAGACAGAATTCGCAACTTCGGCGCGTCTCAGAAAATCCACCCGCGATCGCCTGCAGGACGAAGTCAGCGGCCGCTCGAGTCTTGACGCACAGATCGGACTGGCGCAACCGTAACCACACGTTGTAACTTGAAAGCTATACTCGGATGTGTTGCAGCGGGTATGAGACTTTAACTGCATTACGAACTGGAACATCAGCCCTTCATGTCCCAATACGATTTGGTCGTCATCGGTTCCGGCCCGGCGGGCCAGCGCGCAGCCATTCAGGGCGCAAAAAGCGGGAAGCGGGTCGCGTTAATAGAACAGCGCGAGGTAATCGGCGGGGTCTGCATCAACACGGGCACCATACCGAGCAAGACAATGCGCGAAGCGGTCCTGCATCTCTCGGGATATAACTACCAGAACATTTATGGTGTCAGCTATCGCGTAAAAGAAAAGATCACGATGGCGGATCTCGCGTTCCGAGTCCAGCACGTAATAAAAACTGAAATCGACGTCACCCAAGCGCAGTTGGCGCGCAACGGTATCGAAGTGCTGACGGGTGTCGCGAGTTTCAAGAGCTCTAACTCGGTTCTAGTGTCTGGGACCCGAGGATCCTCGGAGGCCAATGCCGAGAAGATTGTCATCGCAACGGGAACGAAGCCGGCTAATTCGGATAAGGTGCCAATCAACGCGCGGACAATCATCAACAGCGACCAGATCCTGGAGATGCCGTCTATTCCACGAACGCTGCTCGTAGTCGGCGGCGGCGTGATCGGCGTTGAATACACGTGCATGTTTTCGACACTCGGCGTGCGCGTGACGCTAATCGAAAAACGCCCGAGGTTGCTCGAGTTTGCCGATTCGGAGATCGTGGAAGCGCTTTCCTACCACCTGCGCGATCACAGAGTGACCATGCGGCTGAACGAAGAAGTGCAAAGCGTAGAGGAGACTGCGACCGGGTCCGGTTCGGGCGTACTGGCTTACCTGGAGAGCAACAAAAAGGTTCCAGGAGATGCGCTGCTGTATGCGGTGGGACGGCAGGGCAACGTGGATGAGCTCAATCTGTCAGCTGCCGGATTGAGTGCCGATTCGCGCGGCAGAATCGCGGTGAACGAAAATTATCAGACCACGCAACCAAATATCTATGCAGTCGGCGACGTGATTGGGTTTCCGAGTCTCGCGTCGGTTTCGATGGAGCAGGGCCGGATCGCCGTCTCTCATGCTTTCGGCAGACCGGTCTCGTCCAATCCGAGCTATTTCCCGTTCGGCATCTATACCATTCCGGAGATTTCGTTCATTGGAAAAACAGAGGAGCAACTGACGGACGAAGATGTCCCGTATGAGGTGGGGGTGGCGTATTATCGGGAGATCGCGCGCGGTCAGATCCGCGGCGACACAACCGGCCGTTTGAAACTGATCTTCCACCGCGAGACGCTAGACTTGTTGGGCGTTCATATCATTGGGGAGGGTGCGTCTGAGTTGCTTCATATCGGCCAAGCCGTGCTGATTTTGAAAGGTAAAGTTGACTATTTCGTGGATACGGTATTTAATTACCCCACGCTCGCTGAGTGTTACAAAGCAGCGGCGTTCAACGGCTTAAACAAGCTGTCCCGGAGCTGATTGCGGAAAACTATGGCACACAGCATTGGTATCGTCATCACGGAAAGAATTACGGTCGGCGCGGTTTCAGGGAATGAGCTCTCAGGACCGCTCAGGCTCTCTCCCGATGATCTCTCCGTCGCAGATTCGCTGCTCGGTGTTCCAGCCGAAATCATTATCCAGCGCATCGTTAAAGAAATCCAAAGCCTCCAACTGAAGGACGCGCCTTCTCACGTGGGTATGGGGATGCCGGGAATCATCCGGAACGGAATCGTGGAAGACTCGCCCAATCTCGTCCAGTTCAAGGGCATTCATATGCGCGAACTCGTGATCGAGGCGCTCGAGCCGCTGTTCGGGCGCGTGCCGGTCGCGATCTTCAACGATGCCGATGTGATGGCCGCGGGAATGGCTGCAACGCGCGGGCACCTGGATAAGCTGATCCGCGTTTGGACCTTGGGGACCGGGATCGGATACGGCCGCTATCCTTCGAACGACGGCGTATGGGAAGCGGGGCACTCGGTAGTAACGCTCGATCCGAAAGAGCACTTCTGCGGTTGCGGCGGCCGGGGGCACCTCGAGGGCATAATGGGGCATCGCTCGATGCGCCTGCGCTTCATGGATCTGGAGCCGGAAGAGGTATTTGCGGAGGCAGAAGCAGGAGAGGCTCGCTGCGTCGACTTCGTCAAGCTATGGCACCGGGCGCTGGCCGCGGCGACGGCCACCAGCATTCATCTCGATGGTCCGGGGAAGTTTTTCATCACGGGTTTTAATGCGCGCTTTATCAACCTGAATCTGATTAACGAATACCTGCACGAAATGGTGAAGTTGAGTCCGCTGCAGGGCTACCAGATTGAAGTAGTGCCGGGCGGCGAGAGCGTGGCGACGATTGGGTCCGCTGTTAACGCCGAACGCGCCGAACGGACCCCGCTGCGCGCAGGACGAGCTCGAGGTTAGCGGCTGGCGCTACTCTCGCTTTTTTCCCTGGCCCTCAGAAATTCGTCGCCAGAGTTCCAGGTCGGCAGTTTTGGCAAGTTCGCGGCATCGATTCCTATCCGCAGGCCGAACTCGGCCATCTGTTCCATGCCGCTGAAATCCCAGTCGGCGCGATACTCATCGGAAGGCCTGTGATAATGCTCCGCATTGTATTGCTCGAAGATTGTTTGGCCAAAATCCGCCGGTTTACCTATGTATTCCCTGCCCTGTGAAATGCTGAAGGCAGGTATGCCAACCCGGGCAAGAGAGAAATGATCGGAACGATAATAGTGGCCTTGCTCGGGAGTTGGATCCGATCCAATTTTGAGATCCATACTCTTTGCGTCGCGTTCAACTAGCGGCCAGAGCGTGGTCCTTTCCGCTCCACTCACCAGAACGTCGCGCGTTTTTCCGAATGGATAGAGCGCGTCGTAATTAACATCGACCGCCGTCACGCCTGCTGGGATTTCTGGGTGCTCGCCGTAATATTCCGAGCCAAGCAGCCCGGATTCCTCCGCCGTGACAAACAGAAACACCGCGCTTCGCTTCGGCTTTCGCGGTAGAGCCGCCCAAGCCCGAGCTAGATCCAGCACCACCGCGCAGCCCGTTGCATTGTCAACCGCGCCGTTGTAGATCTTGTCTCCATTTACCGGAACACTGATGCCGAGATGATCCCAATGCGCAGTGTAGAGAACCGCCTGCGCTTTCAGAGGAGCGTCCGATCCGTCAATGCGACCCACCACATTGCGGCTCTCAATCGCGCGCAACTTTACCGGGATCCGGCCAGCTATTCGCACGCCAAGTGGAATGGGATGGAATGATTTATCGTTCGCCATGCCTAGCAGTTCGTCTAGCGATTTGCCGGTCGCGCTCACCAGCCGAGCGCCAGCATCCTGAGAGAGCCACGCGGCCAGCTTGAGCCCGTATTCGCCGTGACTCAATTTAAGCTCAGGCATCTCCCTGCTGAAGGATCCATTCACTACTCCCCAGCCGTAACCGGCCGTCGGCGTCGTATGAATGATGAGCGCAGCTGCCGCGCCCCGGCGTGCCGCCTCCTCGAATTTATAAGTCCAGCGGCCGTAATAGGTAAGCGCGCGCCCGGCAAAAAAATGAGGGTCGTCCGAAGGCGGCTCGTTCGTGAAGTAGACCAGCACCTTCCCGCGCACATCCTGGCCCTTGTAATCGTCCCAATTAAATTCCGGAGCAGAGATTCCGTGTCCAACGAAAACTGCTTCGGCATCGAAGTTATTTTCGGCAACTTGAGAAAACGCAGTACCCACGAAGTCTTTCCCGAAAGTCAAAGATAGATTTTCGCCATGGCCTGAAACCTGCAAGGTTGCGGATGGCGATGTCGTGGAGCCCACCAGAGGGACTTGCTGGAAAAAGGTGCCGTTATCGCCTGCTGGTTTGGCGCCCGCCGCCTTCAATTGCGCGGCAAGATAGTCGGTGGCGAGCTTTTCGCCCTGTGTTCCGACTCCCCTCCCTTCCAGTTCGTCACTGGCCAGATACTTCACGTCAGCACGCATCCGGTCCTGAGAGAGCTGAAAGGTTTCACCCGCCGCAATCGCGCCGGTAAGGGTGGCGTAGAGGAGCCATCGTTTCAACATGGTTTCAGTCTATCCACTGCGCTCCACCACAGCCGCTAAACTGTGTTTGACATGAGCGCTAAGCGCGTATGGCCGATCGCAGCGGTAATAGGAGGCACCATCGCGCTTGCAGATCTGTGTTTCATCCTATCTGCCACCGCGACCGTCGCGGCAATGCTGCTGCTTTTCGAGGTTCTTCTAGCCAGCATCTATATGAGGCTCGGAGACGCAATCGCCGCTTCTTTTGCCGCGGCTCTGTGCCTCGATTATTTTTTTGTGCCTCCCATAAAGCAGATCACGATCGGCGATCTGCAAGGCTGGTTCAGCTTGGCCATTTTCCTGGCTGTCTCACTCCTCACCAGCAACCTTTCGGCTCGCGTGCGTAAGCAACGGGACGAACTGATCCAGCAGCAGAGCGAAAAGGAAAAGCTGTATGCGCTCAGCCGGGCAATGCTGCTGGCCAGCGGCCAGGATGTACGGCGGCTCATTGTAAACAAATGCATCGAACTTTTCGAATTCTCCGAAGCAGCACTCTTTGAAAGCGCAACGGGGTCCGTTCAGCATTCGCAGTCTCCCGGCCTGTTTACAGATGAAATGCTGAAACGAGCAGCGTTGACCGGCTCCTTTGATTTCCGAAAAGAGCCATCTAGCATGGTTATCCCTATTGCCTTAGGCAATAAAATCTTCGGCAGCCTTGGTTTCACCGGCAAAGCTCTATCCGAAACCACCATGCAGGTTCTGGTAAATACTGTGGCGATAGCTCTCGCCCAAGCCGAAGCGCAGGAAGCGAGCAGCCGGGCCGAGGCAGTGCGCCAGAGCGAAGAATTGAAGTCTGTGATGATAGATGCACTAGCTCATGATTTGAAAACGCCGCTCTCCGTAATGGAGGCCGCGACTGACCTATTACTTCCCTCGGCCAACACGCCGGACGAACAGCGGAACGATCTGCTGAGTGTTCTCAAACAGCAAACCACCGGATTGCGGCGCATGGTCGAGGAGGCGATCCACCTGGCTCGCATCGACGCGAAAAAGCTCAAGCTGGAAGCGGAGCCCATTTCCGTAGGCGATCTAGTCCGGGCAGCCTTGGCGGCGGTCGCCGATCGTGCGGACTCGCGCCACATCTCCGTCGAGCTTTCGCCAGAGCTGCCGCCTGTTTTTGTAGACCGTGAACTTTTCGTTCAGGCTCTGAAGCAGCTACTCGATAACGCCTTGAAGTACAGCCCTTCGCGAACCGATATTTCGATCTCGGCGGCGGTAGCTGACGAGCTGGTTTCAATCTCGGTGCACGACGAAGGAGCTGGGTTGACTGAAATCGAGCAAGGAAGAGTGTTCGACAAGTTTTATCGCGGGCGCTACGGGGGCTCGGGTGTGCAGGGCACCGGCATGGGACTCGCGATAGCGAAAGAAATCGCTGAAGCCCATGGCGGCGCAATCTCGGTCGAAAGCCACATCGGGAAAGGATCGCGCTTCACTATCACGCTGCATGCCGCAAGCGAGCCGGTATCGGGATAGTCATGCATCCGCCCGGACGTATTCTTATCGTTGATGACGAGCCGCAGCTACGGCGCGTTATGAAAACCGCCCTTGTTTCGAACAAGTATGAAGTGTCCGAGGCTCCGACCGGTGAAGATGCCTTGGACATTCTGAAAGAGTTCAAGCCCGATTTGGTTCTACTCGACATCAACATGCCCGGCATGGGAGGCTTGGCAGCGTGCCGGGAAATCCGTGCTCTCTCGGATGTGGCTATCATTGTTCTCTCCGTCAGAAACAGCGAGGCGGACAAGATCACCGGTCTCGACGCCGGCGCTGACGATTACATCACCAAGCCCTTCAGCGTGCATGAGCTGCTGGCCCGCATCCGGGCCAATCTTCGCCGCGTTCCTGCCCAGGATGAGAATCGAGAGCCGCTGGTGGTTTCCAATCGGCTCACAATCGACTTCTCGGCCCGGCAGGTAAGGACGGCGGGACATCCGGTTCGGCTCACGCCAAAGGAATTCGACCTATTGCAATTACTTGTCTCGAATGCCAACCGGCCGATGGCGCATCGCAAGCTTCTACAGACGCTTTGGGGGCCGGAGTACGGGAATGAGGTGGAATATTTGCGCGTTTTTGTCAGCCAGTTGCGCAAGAAGATCGAAGCTGATCCGGCGCACCCCCAATACATTCTGACGGAGCCCTGGGTGGGGTACCGCTTCGCTCTTCCGGCTGAGCGCGGCCCGTCAGGCACGCTACTCTCCGAGACGCCGTGAACAATCAAGGCAAGCTGAAAATCTTTCTTGGCTATGCCGCGGGCGTCGGCAAAACGTATCAGATGCTCGAAGAGGCGCAAGCGTTGCGGGCGCAAGGAGCGGATGTTCTCATCGGGTACTTCGAGCCGCACGGCAGAAAGGACACGATCGCGAAGACCGAGGGACTGGAGATGCTTCCGCGAAAAATTGTGAGCTACCGCGGCTCGACGTTCGAGGAGATGGACACCGATGCAATTCTGCAACGCTCCCCTCAGGTCGCGGCAGTCGACGAGTTTCCGCACACCAACGTGCCGGGATCCGTGCGCGAGAAGCGCTGGGAAGACGTGCTGGTCCTGCTCGATGCCGGCATCGATGTCTTAACCACGATGAACGTGCAGCATTTGGAAAGCCTGAACGACCAAATGGCTCAGATTACAGGCGTCAAAGTACGCGAGACCATACCGGATTGGGTGGTTAAGCAGGCTGAAGAAGTCGTGATGGTCGATCTGACGCCGCGTGCTCTGCTGAATCGCCTGGAGCGCGGCGTAGTTTACGCGCCGGACAAAGCCCGGCTGGCGCTTGAGAATTTTTTCAGGGAATCGACCCTCGTCGCGCTGCGCGAAATGGCCCTGCGCCAGACAGCACACGAGCTGGAAGGACGGCTGGAGCATAACGGCCAGCCCCCGCCGGCAACTTCGGAGCAAACGCCTGTCGCGGCCAGGGCGAAGCGGCAGGATGAGGCGGTCGTGATATACCTCAGCGATAATCCCTCGACCGCCATGTTGATCCGGCGTGGCAAGCGCGTGGCGGATATTCTTGGCGCCAACTGCTTTGCGGTCCTGGTGACCGAGGAAGGAGATCTTGAGGCCTCGCCCCCGAGCAAGCGGCAGGCGATCGAGCGCCACTTGAACTTTGCGCGTAATCTGCACATAGAAACGCGTGTGCTGATTGGGTCGGAGCACGCCCGCGCCCTGGTGGAATTTGCCAGGCTGCATAATGCCCGCCAGATATTCCTTCCGAGGCTCATTGCGAAGGGATGGGAGCGGCTCAATCGCAAGAGCCTCGTAAATGAGGTCGTGGGACTGGCGAGGGATATGGAGGTGACGATTGTGGCGGACCGCCGCCGCGCCAGCTAACCGGAAAATGACTACGGTACGTTAAACTGGAACCTTCGGGCCGTGGCGCAGCCTGGCTAGCGCGCTTGCTTGGGGTGCAAGAGGTCCCGGGTTCAAATCCCGGCGGCCCGACCATTCGACCCTCTCTGAATCTTCTGTTGCAACGCGACCGCCGCAACCAGTTCTTACGGCTTGAATTTAAAGGCTGCATAGGGAGTTGTCCTTGTGCTTTTACCTTTGTTATAGGTCGGCGATTCATTTATGTGCGACGCTGTGATGTAAATTGATCCATCCGGTCCCTCGCTGAACGTATCGGGCCATTGGAGGCGCGGATCAGTCAGCACGGTCTCCATTTTTCGATCGGGCGTTAAGCGTGACACGCCCTCAGCCTGTAGATTGCTCAGGTAGATGTTCCCTTTGGAATCCATCCAGATCCCATCAAGTGGAAACGTCTCGGCATATTTCTCGACGTTGGCCGTTTCTTCATTACGTAGGGCATCTGTTTTAACCCGATACAGTGCCTTTGACGCAATGGGCTGGTAATAGAGATACTGTCCATCGGGTGACAATGCGATCGCATCTGAGTAGAAGGGAGGCGTTTCCCCCGTCGGCCCCAGCACCGGCTTTCCTCCAATCACAATCTTTACACTCTTATCCGGCATCACGGAAGGATCACCATCTAGGGCACGATGCGCTTTGCCCGTCGTAAGATCAACAACGATGATGCCCCCCACCCCGCTATCGGTGATGTAGGCGAACTTTCGGCTATCATCGATTCGTACATCGTTCAGGTAAGTGCTCGTTTTTGCCGCCTCGGGACCGACCGGAATGACACGAGTCACTCTATTTGTCTTTAGATTGACCTCGACGAGCTTGGGTCCGCCCGGCACAATGCTCATAAGCATTGGAGCAGCAGCATCGAGTATCCAGAGCGAATCTTGGCTGACCACAACACTCTGTACACATACAAAGTGCTGGGGAGCCGATTTGGGACCGAGATCCCATCGATTCCAATCTTGGTCAGGGAAAGGCTTAGCCGAACCGTCCGGCATTACTTCTACCACGGCGTTCAAATACTCCGGCGACCATCGAGGGAAGTTGATGAATAGCCTTCCGGCCTTTGAAACGCTGATGCCAGTAAGCTGGAAGTCACCGTTGTGATAAACCTCAGTGAGCTGAGGGCCAACTGTCTGACTGTGGCCAGGAACCACTCCAAGTAGTACCCCCAAAATCGCCATACATCCAAATAAGATTCGCATTCCGTTTAAGCTGTCTCTCTCGTTTGTTTAACTGCGTAGTCCTTGACTACAGGTCAGACAGGCTGAAGTTCCCATCGTTTCCTAGAACTCCTACCAGAGAGCTGCGGCTGAGTAACTCAGGTAATCGTCCATTAGCGGTCCCACAATCTTGAAATCTGACTGTTGGTGCTGCCTATCGGCGGCGCGGCGAACGAGTGCTCCGCACCGAGGAGTCGGATGGCTCCTAGCCCAATCCTCATCGCAAATATGTGCACACGAGTTCTTCGCTTGCCTCCTGGTTTAGCTGAAACATGAAATCTCGGGAAAGCGCTCGCGGTTGCGCTTCACTGCTTGATTTAGCGCACCGGTTGAAACGTTACAAAGGGATGCTAGGTCGCCACTTCGGCAACTCCTCGCCACGTATGAGGAACTTGCTCGCAGACTGAAAGAACTCGAATAGCGGCAGAACGAGCAGGGCAACGAATTCAGGCGGTATTCGAGACGATTCAGCGCCTGATCGAAGCGCCTACTGAATAAACGAAGCGCCGGCACAATCGGTCTTCCGACCTCGCAGGCCGAATCGAACTCTGAGTAGAACGCGCGACGTTCAATGCACGCTTGTGTTGAAATTTTCCGCTCGGCCGAGACAAGAAGCCTTGATCGTGCGATCGTACTCGCAGGTGTTGAATTCGCCTTCTACGAAGACATTTCCTCCTTTTACGAGTCGGTCGGCCATTTGCGCAAAGCCCCGCCGAAAGCAGCGACGTTGTGCCATTGCGTTTTTTCCTTCCACGTTTCGTTCTCGCCCTTCTCCGATTTCTTATTCACGACGCTGAATTTGATCACGGGAGTGGCGTTCGGAAGATGCTTGGTTTCTGCGTTCTTGCCGGCAAATCCCTTGGCCGTGAGCTGATGATTATGTGGAATCATGCCGCGCTAAAGGAATGCTCGGGGCGGAACTCGCATTGTGGCAACGCTACCGCCCAAGGGACGCTATCCACGTCCAACAAACGGCATTTTAGTTGCCATTACAGTCATGAACTGCACATTTGCGTCCAACGGAAGACTCGCCATATAGAGGACCGCATCGGCTACGTACTGCACGTCCATTATTGGCTCCGCGGCAACCGTTCCGTTCGCTTGTAACAAACCGCTTGTCATCTTTTCGGTCATTTCAGTCGCAGCGTTGCCTATATCGATCTGGCTGCATGCGATGTCGTATCCGCGACCATCCAATGATATCGATTTTGTCAGTCCGGTGATCGCATGCTTGGTCGCGGTATAAGGTGCCGAGTTAGGCCGCGGAACGTGAGCCGAAATGGAGCCGTTGTTAATGATGCGGCCGCCACGCGGATGTTGCGCTTTCATAAGCTTGATGGCCTCCTGCGCACAGAGGAATGAGCCGGTGAGGTTGACACCCACTACGGCGCTCCACTGGTCGTAGGTCAGCTCTTCCATCGGCATTGCCGGAGCTCCCGTGCCGGCGTTGTTGAAGAGAACGTCCAGCCTGCCAAGCTCTTTCTTGACCTGGGCGAAGAGCGCGCGGACCGATTCAGGTTTGCTGACATCCGTCGGCACGGCCAGGATCTTGCCGACGGCCGAAGGCGATGCTGCCGCCGCTGTGCGTTCCAGTTCCAACGCGCGACGTCCCGCCAGCACGACTGCGTATTCGGTAGAATGTAAAGCGAGGGCCACTGCGCGGCCAATCCCGCTCCCGGCGCCTGTCACTAACGCAACTTTTTGCATCGATCAAAACTTCATTCTCCACCATCCGATGCACATTGATAATCTGGGAAGTGCCCAGATCCGACCGGCAGCAGCACGCAAACGGCCACGACATCTGCCTCAGCTACAGTGAAGATCGCGAAGACCCCTGAGCCGCCGGTCTTCCAGACAGTTGAAGAAGAGCGGATACATCGCAAGCAGCGTTTGGCCTCGGCCTTTCGCCTCTTCGCAAGATTTGGTTTCAGTGAAGGCGTCGCTGGTCATATAACCGCACGTGATCCGGAATGGCCCGACCATTTTTGGGTGAATCCGTTCGGCATGCACTTTGCGCATATCCGCGTATCTGATCTTGTGCTGGTAAACGAGCAGGGCGAAGTAGTGCAAGGGGACCGGCCGATCAATGAAGCTGCTTTCGCGATACACTCGCGGATTCACATGGCTCGCCCAGATGTAGCGGCAGCCGCGCATGCTCATTCTTTCTACGGAAAAACTTGGTGGTCGCTAGGGCGATTGCTTGACCCGTTAACGCAGGACGCTTGTGCATTCTATCAGGATCACGGCATCTTTCCGATTACACGGGAGTCGTGTACGACACCTCGGAAGGTGATCGCATAGCCAAGACTCTTGGCAATTACAAAGCTGCCATTCTGCAGAATCACGGTCTGCTCGCAGTAGGGAGCACGGTTGATGAAGCTGCGTGGTTCTTCATCACAATGGACCGCTCCTGCCAATCGCAACTGATGGCGGAAGCGGCGGGAAAGCCAGTCAAAATCTCACACGAAAGCGCCTTAGTCGCTCATCAGCAAGTGGGGAATTCCAGAGTGGGCTGGTTTCAGTACCAGCCACTGTGGGAACTGATTTCACGAGAGCAGCGCGATCTCGTCGATTGAATATTTTCAAAACTGGGTGTTCCTCAAGCAATCACGGCGATGATCCACAAGCTGGCAAGACTGATCTACAGAATGATGAAGTTCGGAACCGAATACGTGGAGAAAGGAATGGCAGCCTAAGAATCCGGATACCGCCTACAGCAGCTGAAATGGCTCGTCGAACAAGCCCGCCTCGCACCTGAAGAAAGCACGCTGACGTGGGGATTCAAGTTATCCCACTCCAGGGCTGTTCTGACTCTTCCATAAATGGCTAAGTCCTTGGCAAAGAAGACCGGCAACAGGACGCCGCCTCAAAACGCGATGCGCGCTCGCTTTCACTGGATGCCGATTCGAACCCGCCGAAGACTATCTACGCAGTGATCTGGTCAAGTGTAGATGCGGTTCACTCTGTCGTATTCCGGTAGATCGAAGCACAAAGCTCAATTGACTATGGGGCGTTACTCAAAGTTGCTTAAGCGAACCTAAATCGCGGCTTTCAGTCCAGCGGGACGTGAAATAAATGGCGCACACTTAATTGCCGGTAGCGCGATCGGTTCAACTCGTATTCCTACAAAAGTCCCTACATCGAAGAATTAGCGGAGTCGCGGAAATCCCTCAAGTTCAACACTCGTAAGACTACAGCTGGCACGTAAACTGCAAGCCTTCGGTTGTCGCCCGACGGGTCTGTATGAACACCGCTATGACGGAGATTGCGGGAACGCTATGCGTCGCGATCTGGTGCGCTCCACTGGCATTTCCCTACAATAGTCCCTACAGTGCTGAGCTGATCCGATTATCGGACCCTTGGTCACGGACCTTGTACTTGTCAAAATGGCGAAGGCCTCGTCCCGAGTCCGATCAGCGGCATTAATGCGGCAGCCAACCGATCGAATTTCGGAGATCCTCTGCTGTCCACTGGGACCAAGCCAAATAGCCTCTTCATTCTGGTGGACGAGTTACGGTACCCGACTGTATTCCCAGACCACATCAAAACGCGGGGCAAGTTTCTGGAGAAATACATTCCGCACGTCCACAGCTTGTAGAAGCGCGGCGTAAAGTTTGGTGAGTATCACAATGCTGCCAACGCCTGTACACCGTCGCGAGGTGTGATGATTGCGGGGCTGCTTGTAAACGGAGGGCATTTTCGGAGCCCCTTTAAACTAGCACCGTTGATGCGCCAGCGCCCAACAGCGATAGAATGACGGTACTTCCGAGCATGAACCCAGAACGCTGGACCCGCGTCGCAGACATATATGACAGCGTCGTTCAGGTTTCTCCGGAAGCCCGCGAGAGGGTGTTAGACGAAGCGTGTGGTGATGACGAAGATCTTCGGCTCGAAATCCAATCGCTACTCGAGGCAAGAGATGAAGCAGGCAGTTTCCTCTACCCGGAAGAGCTGTGCTCGCAGATCCGCGAGTTGCCGGAATCCGAAGTCGCCCCGGGCAGTACATTCGGCCGTTACGAAATTCTGTCGTCAATCGGCGCCGGGGGCATGGGCCACGTCTATTTGGCTCGCGATGTGGAACTCAAACGGCAGGTAGCTTTGAAGGTCTTGCCTTTACGGTTCACGCTGGACGAGGAATGCATCCTGCGCTTCCGCCGTGAGGCAAGGGCCGCATCGGCGCTCAATCATCCGAATATCGTGACCGTTTATGACGTCGGTGAAAACGGACGGACGTGGTTTATTGCAACCGAATTCATAGAAGGCAAGACTTTGCGGAACCGGATCGAGGAGGGGCACCTTGAAACCGGTACAGCGCTGGATATCGCATCCCAATGTGCCCGGGCGCTTGCTGTGGCCCACCATGCGGGCATTGTGCATCGCGATGTTAAACCGGAAAACATTCTGGTGCGCCCCGACGGCGTTGTAAAGATTGTCGATTTCGGATTAGCTCGACGTTCTGAGGAGTCTTCCGAGATCGGAAACGACACCCACGTTGGTACGGTTATGGGAACACCGCGGTACATGTCGCCCGAACAGGCCCGTGGTGAAAGACTAGATGCGCGGACCGACATCTTCAGTCTCGGAGCCGTGCTGTACGAAATGGTTACCGGCCAGCCGGCATTTCCCGGCGCAACTGCTGCGGAAATGTTCGCCGCGGTCCTAGCCCACGAGCCGAAAAAGACCTCCAGTGGTTTGGATACGATCCTGCATAAGGCATTGGCAAAAGTTCGCGACGAGCGCTATCAGACGATGGACGAGTTCGCTGCAGACATGCAGCGTTTTCAGGAGCAGCCGGCGAGTTTTCCGGAGCATGCCCTCGGCGTCAAAAAAAAGCTCTTCTCGAGGCGAGTCGTCCTCACCGGAGCGGGCACGGTTGCGGCAGCCATCGGGCTAATCGCCGTACGTTCCAAGTCAACGCGAAATGAAACCAGAGAAGCGCCACCGGTTGATGTTCTCCCTCTGACGAGCTTTCCCGGTTATAAGGACTATGGTTCCTTTTCTCCCGATGAACAGCGAATCGTATTCAGTTGGAACGGAGGCTCTGGCGGTAGGGGCGGCAGGCAGGAACGGAACATTTATGTCAAGAACATCGGGAATGGCGATCCTGTCCGATTGACCTTCGCGGGCACGGATGAGACGCACCCTGTCTGGTCACCGGATAACAGCCATGTCGCACTTTGCCGCCTAACGAAAGACGAGTTGCCATTCAGGCAATTTGCCATTGTGCTCATCTCCGCAAGCGGAGGCCGAGAAAGCAAAATTTGGGAAGGCTGCGAGGGCGTGTCCTGGTCGCCCGACGGTAACACATTGGCGGTCTCCGGGCTGCCTCTTCAATCTGGAGGTATCTTCCGAGTCGGTCTGAAAACAGGCTCGCGAGCTCGTCTGACGCGTTCGGCTGTTCATTTGGACGAACTACCGGTCTTTTCTCCTGACGGGAAATGGGTTGTTTTTACTCGCTCTTTCGGTCCGAGAACGCGTGAACTATTTGTTGTCTCTGCGAACGGCGGATTTGAAAGGCAACTCACCTTTGACCACCAACCCACATATGGTGCGACCTGGACGGCCGACAGTCGAGAAATCATATTTTCGTCCAACCGCTCAAGCGGTGGTGAGACCCTGTGGCGCATCTCTGTGGACGGCGGTACCCCACGCCGGCTTTCCGCGACGCTTGCAGGTGCGTTCTATCCAGCCATATCAAAGGGCGGGAACCGGCTCATCTACACGGAGTCGTTCCTCGACACCAACATCTACTCGAGTGAAGGTTCGGGATTTGGCGACCGACCCGTACCGGGTCGTTTCGGGAAGGCGACTGCGCTCATTCGTTCCTCCCGCCGCGATGATAGCCCGAGCATCTCGAAGGGTAGAAATCGAATCGTCTTTGTCTCCCGACGCACGGGTAATGAAGAGATTTGGCGATGCGAATTGGACGGCAGCAATCCCAAGCAGCTGACCTCGTTTGGCGGACCGGAGACTGGAACGCCTCGCTGGTCCCCGGACGGGAATCACATCGTCTTCGACTCAATCGCCACAGGCACACCCGATATCTACGTGATCGATGCCGAAGGTAAAGTGCTCCGGCGGCTCACCAATGAACTCTTCGGGCACTATATGCCATCATGGTCCGCCGACGGTAAGCGAATCTACTTCAAGTCGGACCGCTCGGGTAGCGATCAGATCTGGTCAGTTTCCGCGGAAGGCGGTCCATTGACTCAGGTCACTCGCGGCGGCGGGTGCGAGGCGTGGGCATCACGCGACGGAAAATTGCTTTACTATACAAATCACGGTTGGGGCACGATCTGGACTTTGCCCGTCGAAGGCGGTCCTGAGAAACCCGTGGCGGAACTGCGGCAATTTGACCGAATCTTCCGGTCTTGGGGAGTTGTAAAACAAGGTATCTACTTCATGTCGCGCGAGGACAGGCCTTACCAGACGGTGCGTTTCTTCAGTTTTTCAACTCGCCGCGTTTACCCGCTGCTCACGTTCGATCGAGAGCCTATTTGGAACTATCCCGATCTTGCACTCACTGATGATGGCCGCGTTTTACTGACCGCACGCCTGGATCAGGAAGTAAACGATATCATGCTGATCGAGAACTTCCGATAGCACGAATGCTATGAATGCCACGACAGGAGAAGTAACCCAACTGCTGAACGCCTGGTGTCGTGGAGACGCCCAAGCGTTCGAGCGGCTAGCTCCGTTGCTCGAAACCGAACTGCGGCACCTCGCGCGCATGTATCTCAGCCGTGAGGCCACCGGACATACATTGCAGCCCACTGCTCTGGTCAACGAAGCTTACATACGCCTCATGGGCTGGGATGCCGAGCAGTGGCAAAACCGAGCCCACTTCTACGCGGTCGCAGCGAAAATGATGCGTCGCATTCTGGTAAATCAGGCTACCAGCCGTGGCCGGGCGAAGCGCGGTCGTGGTGCGCTATTGGTCTCGCTGACTTCTGCGGATGCGGCTCCCAGCCGTACTGCCGACGTAGTCGCCTTGCACGAAGCCTTGCTTACGCTGGCGCGCATGGATGAACGAAAGAGCCGTCTCGTCGAACTGCGATTTTTTGGCGGTTTGACTGCCGAGGAGACCGCCGAAGTTCTCGGTATCTCCCTCCGAACCGTACATCGCGAGTGGGATCTTGCCCGGGCTTGGCTGTTTCGCGAATTGCGTCGGACAGAATAGGGCGCTCGCGTCGTTCTTAGGGCAAGCAACGGCGCGGAGACGAAATACCCGCGCTTACCCCTTTGATTCACTATCCGGTGTTCCCGGTAGCTTACGCGCTTGGCTAGCGCAACACATGGATGAGGACCGGCGTAGCGGAGGCCCACGCCGGTCCTCTCTCGCGCAGAGGACCGCTAGAATCCCCAGCCGTAACCTAGCAGCTTATGCAGATCGCCGCTCTTCAAGGTCGAGGGCTGCTGCAACGCAATAAATTCGGCCCAGATGAGTTCAGCTCTTTTTGACACTGCCTGTTGCACCCCGAGCGTCCCAGGCAGACGCTGCTGCAATTCATTGGGGATAAGGTTGTGGATCAGGTTCTCGTATAGGGCCGAAACTCGCGGGTGGTTCGGATCGTTGTCCAACTCGAGCTGGCCGCGCTCTGTTGAGTAGTCGTAGAATTCCTTCTGCACCCTCCCTACGATTTGGGATGTCAGCGGCAACCAGTGCGCATAGGTTCCCAACTTGCTGTCTTCAAGCCGCATACCCACAACATGGAAAGGGGCTTTGTTGAAGTTGAGATAGTTGAATACTATTTCGTCCGTGGCAAACAGCACGTAAGGGCGTCCAGGAGCGCTCGATGACTTCAACATCGAGACCATGTCGTGCCGGTCGCCGTATATTGCAGCAAGATCGCCCTGTCTCATCCAATCATTCGTGCCCCGGTATCCGATGCTGACCAGCATGTTAAACAAATCGACCGAGGACGTGAGCCCGTTTCGAATGATGTGAGTATCGTCGGTAAACCGGCCGCTCGGATCGACTACGATCAGCGGAATGTGCCAGGCCTCTTCATACACAGTCCCCATTTTGCCTTGGAGCATGCCGTGCGCTCCGGAATACTCGCCATGGTCCGATGCAAATACGATCACCGTGTTGTCGACTACGCTATCCGGCAAACAATGCAGCGCTTCGAGCACTCGCCCGATCTGAAAATCGACAATCTGCATAATTTGGGTATAGCTGTCGAAACCGCGCTGCCAGTAGCTGAAAGGCATCTTCGCGATCCCAAGTTGCAGATTCTCTCGGTTATTCGGATTCGGATACTGTTCAATGGTGGCTGTAGTCTGCGTCGGATCGTCGGTCGCACCGCCCCATACGCCTTGCTGGAAATCGTGGATAAAGACGTGAGTGGACGGCTTATTGTTCATCAGATCAGCGCGCGATTCCCAATTCGGTGGCAGCGTCGGGTACCCGTAAGAATTGGGAGATTTTAGGTCATTCGCCTCCCAGGACACGGCGGGGGGATTTTCATCGGTGCCATATCCGGCCTGCATTTGCTTCAAGTTGTCGGGATTGGCATCCGAAGCGAATAAGTCGGCGACGGTTTGAAATTCGGTGCCGGCGGGAAAGAACTCCCGGTCGTGAGGATTGACCAGGCTTACAGTCAGACACCAAGGCTTGTTCGCTGGCGCCTGCTCAGTTAGCCAAGTCACTGCCTGCGAGGCAGTATAAACGTCGCTGTGAAAAGTTGGTTCCTCCCCATACGTCCCCTGGAGATTGAACCCTATCGGATCGTAATAAGTCGGGTAGTAATCGAACCCGTAATTCTGGAGCGTATCGGTCGCTGGAGAGGCAAGAGAAACATGCCATTTACCGATGTAGGGAGTGGTATACCCGTTCGACTGCAATAGCTTGCCATAGGTTGGATAAGCTGGATTCAGTACCGGCATGTATTTAGGCGGTGCCGCCAAAGGAGAGGATGTAATGGTTGTGAACAGCCAGTTCTGCTGCGAATACAGGCCCGTAATCATCACACCTCGCGACGGTGTACAGGCGTTAGCAGCATTGTGATACTCACCAAACTTTACGCCGCGCTTCCACAAGCTGTGGACGTGCGGCATGTATTTCTCCAGAAACTTGCCCGGCGTTTTGATGTGGTCCGGGAATACAGTAGGGTACCGTAACTCGTCCACCAGAATAAAGAGGATATTTGGCTTGTCACCGGACACTGGCGTACGTTCGGGTATTCCTTCGGCTGACGCCTTGTACAGGCCTGAGAAAACTCCACCCGTTACTGCGGTTGTGGCTTTGAGGAAATCTCTGCGTTTCATATGTCACTACCCCTTTGAAGGGCCTCCTGACTTGTTAAAGCAACGAAATTTGCCAAAACCTGCCAAAAACTTTTGAGCCGGCTAAGCTTCAAAGATTCTGCAAAAAGGAGGTGGGTCATTCATGGTAGGAAAAGTCAATAGCGTACACGAAGATTTCTCTTTAGAGCGCGGCGGCGCTTCGGCTTGTAATCGTGAAGCCGTTCACGAACAGACGGGTCAGCGTAGTGCAGAACAGGATTCAAAGAGATCGATAGACAGGTCTACGACCAGACATTCATTTGCTAGATCGCTTAACGAGCTAAGAGCAAGCGTCCAGAAGATTGAGTTTGGGTTGTTCCCGGCCCGCCCCGAAACAGACTGAGGCGGCATAAGGTAAGTTGACTTTGCCGAAACCCACCACGTGGGGCCGAGCCGGTCCTGTTCATCGCAGCCGCCGCTGGATGGAACCGGGAAGCGATTCTCGCTTCACCCGGATGAGTCTGGCTGGTTATTCCTGGACGGGTCGGTCGCCACCGGAGCCCGCCTCCGCTTCACCAGCAGAAAAAATCGTGAAGAGGTAGCAAGTTCTTCATTCGGATAGATCTGCAATGCCTTAAAAAACGCGCGCCTCAAGCTGCAGCAGATTGTTGAAAGTGCTGACGATCCACGGCCAGCAGATACCGTACGAGCCGACGGGCGACTTCGAGAGTAGCCCGATTGGAATTGCCTTTCTGTCGCGCCGCGTCGTAGATGGCCCGTAGCGTCTGGCTATAACGCGGAGCCAGATGCGCCGCTTCCACCAGCGTAGTTTGCAGGAAGCGATTGCGCTGTTTAGAAAGAGGAGCGCGCTTTCCGACACCGGCGGATTCGCGCTGTGGCGAGCACAACCCACAGTAACTAAGGGCATGCTTGGAGTTTGGAAAGCGCGACGGCTCACCGATTTCAAGAGCCCAGGTCAATGCCGTGATTTCACCGACACCATCAATGCCGCGCAAACGTGCAATACGAGCGGCCAACCGCGGGTCGCGCTGCAAGATGGAGACGATACTGCCATCCATGCGCTGTAAAGTTTCGATCTGCATGCGGTTGAAGCCGAGCAGGCGTTTGAGCTCCTCCGGAATCTGCGGGGAAGTTTTGAGTAACTCGGCGAAATACTTCTTCTGGTGCAGTCGATTGGTATCGTAGGCGATGCCGTTTTCGATCAGTAGCCCAGCTGTTTTGTTCTTGAACTGCACCTGCATATGGACCAGCAGCGCACGGTAGCGCAGTTGTCTTCGCAGGTCCGCGTACTCGGCCGGCATGACATAACACTCTGGAAACAAGTTGCACCGTAACAGATCGGCGAGCGTACGTGCATCGAGGCAGTCGTTTTTTCGCTTGGCGGCCGTAATCGCTTTCAGTCGGACGGGTGCACCCATCTTCAACTCCAACGCATACGCCTTCAGGTGTTGATAAATCCAATGGCTGCAAATAGTGGCCTCAAGCCCTCCGCACCAGGGCTGCTCCAGACTCTCGGCCCATTGGCTGAGCGCTTCCCGATTGGAAGGAATACTGGATTCCCGGACAATACGACCGTCGCTCGTCTGCACGCAATAGCTGATTGTTTTGCGATGTACATCAAGACCCACGTAGTAGGAAACAGAAACGGTAGCTGACATAAGTGTTCAACGCAACCGCCGGGCCTCACGCTCGACAATTGCGAGACCTCCCACCTACGCATTCAAACAGACTGGACCTTTCGAATTCAGTTAGAGGCTGAAGAAAGGAAAGGGACAGGTGACCCGAAAGCAGGATAACGCGAAGGGAAAAATCACAGCAGAGGATCGGAAGGAGCTGTTGGCCAAGGATCGAGATCTGCTGAAGACGATCGTGGAAGAGACGCTACAGCAGGTGTTGGAAGCGGAGATGGACGAAGCGCTGCAAGCAAGCAAAGGCGAGCGCACGGTGGGCCGGCTCGGGTACCGAGCTGGCTACTACAACCGAATGCTGGTGACACGAGTAGGGCATATCGAATTGCGTGTGCCACAAGATCGGCAGGAGCGCTTTCGTACGGAGGTATTTGAGCGCTATCAGCGGAGCGAGAAAGCCCTGGTAGCCGCGAGGATGGTGCGGTACGGAGTCAGGCGGTACTGATCGCGATCGGGATCGACTGGGAAGGCCGTCGCAACATTCTCGCCGTCGAGCTCGCCAGTCGCGAGAGCCTGTCTAGCTGGAAGGATCGGCTGACGGGCTTACGGCAGCGATCGCTGCACGGAGTAGAGTTCGTCGTCAGCGATGATCATGCTGGCCTCCGTCGGGCCATTCAGGAAGCACTGCCCGAGGCAGTATGGCAACGCTGCTACGTGCACTTTCTGCGCAATGCTCTCGATTATCTGCCACGCAAGGCCGACGATGATTGCCTGCAGGAGCTGCGCTGGATTTACGACCGACGAGATGCACAAGAAGCGCGACAGGATCTTTCGGCCTGGTTGCTGAAGTGGGGCAAACGCTACGCCAAGCTCTGTGCCTGGGCGGAAGAAAACATTGAAGAAACCCTTAGCTTCTATCGGTTACCACGACAGCATCACAAGAACCTGAAATCAACCAACATGCTCGAGCGGCTGATCGAAGAGATCAAGCGCCGCACGCTGGTCGTACGCATTTTCCCGAACGCGGCCGCTTGCTTGCGGCTGGTGCGGGCGTTGGCTGTCGAAACTCATGAAAACTGGATTGAGGCTATGCAGTACCTCAACATGGAACCGCTGCGCGAGCAGAAAAAGGAAGCATAACGGAAGCTGGGAGATGCGGCGTGAAGGTCTCTACAGGGCTGACCAGGGCAAGGTGGAGTGAACCCCAAAAATGAGAGAGCGAGTTAAGGGAACAAATACATTGAACGGAGAGAGGAATGGATTTGTCTCGAGCTGTTTAGAGCCGCGAGCTGAAAATCGCGGCGATGCGTGCATTGGATGCCGGATCGACGACAAGTGAGATCGCGCGCAAATATCAGCTAGCTCCAAAGTTGCTGGAGCGCTGGCGTGGCGAGTGGCGCGCCAAAGGAGAACTGGCTTTGCCCGGACTCGGCCGGCGCGGGGCGGACCTGCCGGCGCTCGACGATGCCAGGCGGATTGGTGAGTTGGAACGCAAGATCGGTCAACTCACCATGGAGAACGATTTTTTAAAAAAGGCCTTGCGGCATTTCAAGGATTATCACCCGCCGGTCGTCGTCAGTGGCGCGGATGCTTGTTCGAAGAAATCCGCCAAACGGCGGCGGCGGGCAAAGCCGTGACCGCGCTGTGCGCCATGACGGGTCTGAACCGGGGTGGCTTTTACCGCTGGCGCTTACCGCGTCAAGGCATTCCTGTGCAGATGGAACTGCGCGATGAAATGCAGAAGATTGCCTTGGAGTCGCCCGCCTATGGTTACCGGCGGATCACTGCCGAGTTGCAGCGGCGCAACTTCGCCGTGAATCACAAACGCGTGTTGCGTCTGATGCGCGAAGACAACCTGCTGTGTGTGCGACGGCGCTCATTCGTGACTACCACTGACTCGCGCCATCCGTTCCCGGTGTATCCGAATCTGGCGCGCGCAATGCAGCCAACTGCAATCAATCAGTTATGGGTTGCAGACATCACTTACATACGGCTGCGCGAGGAGTTCGTGTATCTTTCGGTGGTGCTGGATGCGTTCTCGCGCCGGGTGATCGGATGGGCGCTGGGAAGGACGTTAGAAGCGGAACTGGCCGTGCTGGCGTTACGCATGGCGCTGGCAAAGCGGCAACCGCCGCCTGGTCTGGTGCATCACTCCGATCGCGGCGTACAGTATGCTTCGCAAGCGTATACGGATCTGCTGAAGCAACATCAGGCGATCATCAGCATGAGCCGGAAAGGCAATCCTTACGACAACGCTGCTGGCGAGTCGTTCATGAAAACACTCAAACACGAGGAGGTCTATCGCAACGAATATCGCCATTTTGACGAAGCCCGCTCCAGCATTGCTCAATTCCTGGAGCGCGTTTATAACCAGCGGCAGCTGCATTCGGCTCTGGGATACCGGCCGCCTGCGGACTTCGAGAACGGTGCAAAATGAGGAACCCGGCTTCTTTGTTCAGTGGCTCCGCCCCTGAAACCCCGGGATTTACCGCCGTTGCGCCAGAATCGCTCTATTTCAGGGCGGCTTGCGCCGCCCCAGCCATTCCGGCTCCTGAGTCGGCGCTCGGGTCGCGTCCCCGCGTTGCCCTATCCTCCGCTCAGGTGCTCACAGAATGGACAACCATAACCCCGCCGTGCAATGATTTTTCAGCCAACGGCATTACCCCCTTAACTTCCTGTCTCACCCCAGGGGTTCACTTCAAAGAATCGGTCAACTCGCCCTGTTGGGGTGATTCCATTGATCACGAACCCGGATGTGACTGCGGCCGTAACATGGCTGGAAGCAGCGTTTGGGTTCGTTTGCGCTTGAAGATCGGCAACCATCGTGCATAGATGTGGTTTGGGGCGGCCCGCCTGATCGCGGGTGAGGTGAGTGAGAACAAACGGTGAGCGACCCGGAGTTCCACGTTGCTACGTGCCGGCGCGGGCACCAGGCGCGTGATATATGCTCCGTAGACGCACGTGTACGGTGGCCGCCAATCCACGTTCGAAGAACTTCGCCCGGTGGTTTGAGCCGGCGAGGCTGTGGAAGTGACTCCGGCGCGCGGCCATACGCAACCTGACTACGTTGTTTTCACGAGCCGTCCAGTAAGTTCATCGTACGCCGTATCTCGACAATGACTTACCGACTCATCTGTGGACGTATGGGGGAAGCAAATGACCTGCCGTCTGTTCACGCACTTTGTGCTCGTGAATAAGTCGGATTCGGATAAGAGTTCGTCTCGTCCGGCGCTGCGCCGGAGTCAAGGGGCGGCCGGTTGACGTATTGTGCATTGCGGCCACGAAGAAGTGGCATCGGGAATCCACGCCCGTCAACTAGGGTGTAGCGCGGATTTAAGTTTTTCCAAACTCGTGTCCCTACAAAAGTCCCTACACTGAAGAAGCAGCGGCGTTGGCGAAATCCGCCAAATTGAAGACGAATAACAACTCCTCGGCGGATGCGAATAGCAAGCCTTCGGTTGTCGCCCGAAGGGTCGAAAGAAGCAGGCCTGTGATCGGCTATGCGGCGGCGATGTTGACGATGTTGATAAGGATGCATTGCGCGGCGTTGCGATCGGTTGTCCCTACAGTGCTCAGAAAATCGCGCCAGAGGGCGTTTGGAAGTTATTGAACCATTTGGCTCCTCAGGTAGGATTCGAACCTACAACCCTTCGGTTAACAGCCGAATGCTCTACCGTTGAGCTACTGAGGAGCATCACGCTCCGCATTGCACGCGCCGCTTCTCGGGCCTCATGCAAAATGGGACACACCCATTAAAACACAACTCGCATTGGGGCCGGGGCTGCTGCATCTCCTCACCTTGCCAATCAGGTTTCGGATGCTACGCTGAAATTTCCCATGCAACTTGAGAAGGTCTACGAGCCTCAGCGCTTCGAACCGCACTGGGCTCAGTGGTGGATCGAATCGGGTATTTATCGCGCAAATGAGGCCGAGGCCCAAGACCGCCCCACCTTCTGTATCGTGATTCCGCCGCCCAACGTTACCGGCTCGCTTCATATTGGGCACATGTTCGAACACACCATGATGGATGCGGCGGTCCGTTGGCATCGTATGAAGGGAGAAGTGACTTTGTGGGTGCCTGGCATGGATCACGCCGGGATTGCCACGCAAATGGTTGTCGAACGCCAGCTTGCAAGTGAAGGCTTGAGCCGCCAGCAGTTAGGCCGCGAGGAATTCGAGCGCCGCGTTTGGCAGTGGAAAGAAGAATACGGCGGACGTATCAACTCGCAAATCCGCCGCGAAGGCGCGAGCGTCGATTGGTCCCGCGAGCGGTTCACCATGGATCCGGGGCTTTCACGCGCCGTTCGCGAGACCTTCGTTCGCTTGTGGGACAAGGGCCTGATTTATCGCGGCGAGTACATGGTCAACTGGTGCCCCCAATGCCAGACCGCCATCTCCGATCTCGAGACAGTGCACGAGGCCATTGAGGGCCACCTCTGGCACGTGCGTTATCCGGTCACGGGAAGTAATGAATTCATAGCCGTCGCGACCACACGGCCAGAGACCATGCTAGGCGATACAGCCGTTGCCGTCCATCCAGATGATCCGCGCTATCGGCATCTCCTGGGCAAAAGCGTAACCCTGCCGCTCCTCGGCCGCGAGATTCCCGTGATTGCGGATCCCATGGTCGACCCCAAATTCGGCACGGGCGCCGTGAAGGTCACTCCCGCTCACGATCCAAACGATTTCGAAGTGGGCAAGCGCCACAACCTGCCTCTCATAAAAGTGATCGGCGAGGACGCGCGCATGACCGGCGCCGCTGGTCCATACGCCGGACTTGATCGTTTCGAAGCCCGCAAAAGAGTACTCGCCGCGCTGCAGGAATCCGGAGAATTAGTCAAGACTGAACCGTACACAGCCAGCATCAGCAAATGCGATCGCAGCAATACGGTCATCGAGCCGCTCGTCTCCACGCAATGGTTCATGCGCATGAAGCCCCTTGCCATCGAAGCGATGGAGGCGGTACGCGCCGGCCGTATTCGATTTGTACCCGATGACCGCGAGGTTCTCTTTTTCCAATGGATGGAGAACATCCGTGATTGGTGCATCTCTCGCCAGCTCTGGTGGGGTCACCGCATACCGGCGTGGATCTGCGCCAACTGTCACCATATGACCGTTGCCCGTGAAACGCCCGCTACCTGCCCGCGCTGTCACTCCACACAGCTGGAGCAGGTGCCAGATGTCCTTGATACCTGGTTTAGCTCCGGCCTATGGCCTTTTTCTACCTTGGGTTGGCCCGACGACACACCGGATCTGCGAGCGTTCTATCCGACGTCTCTGCTCATCACGGGCTTCGACATTCTGTTTTTTTGGCTCTCTCGCATGATCATGCTGGGACTCGAAATGACCGGCGATGTTCCGTTCCGCGAAGTTCACATTCACGGTCTCGTGCGCGATGCCGATAAGCAGAAAATGTCGAAGACAAAAGGCAATGTCATCGACCCTCTACTCATCATGGATCGATACGGCACCGATGCCTGCCGCGTTGCATTGCTCTTGTCTGCCGCCGCCGGCTCGGACGTCGCGCTCAAAGAAGATCGCATGGAATCCGGCCGTGGATTTGCGAATAAGCTCTGGAATGCCTCGCGCCTCATCTTCATGAACATGGAGCGCTCGGGGGTTAGCAATTGGGCTCCTTCCGGCACCCTTGTCGCAGCTCCAGATACACTGGAAGACGCCTGGATTTTCGAGCGCCTCCATCGCACCATCGCGAGCGTCAACCGCGCACTCGAACTGCACCGCTATCATGAAGCGGCCCAGTCTCTCTGGGATTTCATTTGGAAAGACTTCTGTGATTGGTATCTCGAGATCAAAAAGCTGCGGTTCCGGGAAAATTCCGGCCTCGATGCGCACTGGCAATCGATGCTCACTGTGTACGAAGCCGCGCTGCGGCTATTGCATCCCGTGATGCCGTTTATCACGGAAGAACTCTGGCAGCGCCTGATCCACAGTACCTCTCTGAACGCCGGCCAGCCGAAATCGATTTCTCTGGCGGCTTATCCGACCACAGCGAGCGAGCCCGGAAAATGCGAGCGTGCCAATCAGTTCTCTCTCCTCCAATCGATAGTTACTGCCGCGCGTGAAGCGCGCGCCGACAACAAGCTGGATCCCAAGATGACTTTCGAGGCGACACTGGCGATCTCGGGAACGGCGTTTGCAGAGGAAGACCTGGCCGCGATCGGCGCTCTCTCGAAATTGCGCCTTGAACAACGCGCCGAACCTGATCGCCACCTCATCGAGTACTCATTCCAGATCCATGGCATACCCGTGCATCAGAATGGCGTCCTGTCCGCGGAAGCGCGCATTCGAATCGAAAAAGAGAATGCAGGTTTGGAGCGCGCCATTGCTAATTCCGAGCGCCAGCTTGCCGATCCCGTGTTCCTCAGCAAGGCTCCCGAAAAAGTAATTGCCGGCATACGCGCCAAGCTTGCGGATTACCAGCTTCAGCATCAGAAAAACAAGCGCCTGCTCGAAGGCGGCTGACTCGTCACCGGGTTGTAATGCCGCTCGACATCGATAAAGTCCGCGAGCTCCGGCCTCAAAACAACTTCCACTACTTCCAGACGACCGGCTCGACCATGACGGAAGCTTGCCATTTAGCGTCTTTGGGAGCGGACCCGGGCACAGTTGTAATCGCCGATGAGCAAACGAGTGGAATCGGCCGTTTGGGCCGCTCCTGGATTTCCGAAATGGATGCCGGCATTTATACCTCAATCCTCCTCAAGCTCCCGTTGCCGCCGTCCCGACTGCCGGTTGCGAGCCTCTTGGCCGGTCTGGCGACGGCCGAGGCTATCGAGAAGTCCACTCATCTCGCTTGCGATCTCCGCTGGCCGAACGACGTCCTCATTGGAGAACGGAAAGTAGCCGGTATTCTCACCCAGCTCGTAGATGACTACATCATCGCCGGCATCGGGATTAACGTGAATAACACCGCTTATCCATCCGATCTGCGCACCCCAGCCACTTCGTTGCTTCTTTCGAGCGATGGCCGCCGGCAGTCCCGCGAGCATCTTCTCATTCGCCTTCTTGACTCGCTTGACACATTTTCCAGTCTGCTCTCCGGTCAAGGACCGGAGGCTATTCTTCGCTCCTTCGCTGCCGCATCCAGCTACGTGATGAACCGCCGCGTAATTGTGGAAGAAAACGGGTCGCGCGGACTAACACAAGGGCTCGACGAGCACGGCTTTCTCCTCGTTCGCTCTGAAACAGGTATTACCCAGCGCGTCTCTTCGGGCGGCGTTCGCCCCGATTGCGGAGTCCCCGCATGAGTGAGCTTCCAGCCGCTCCCGAATCCGAATCCGATTGGCCCCGCAATTACTTCAACTACTTCACCGAAACGGAGGAACACTTTCAGAGCGCCCGTGGCACGGGTCTGTTTTTGCTCTCGCCACTCGATTGGGCGCTGATAGAAAATTGGAAGAATGCCGGCGTCCCCCTCGAAGCCGTGCTGAAGGGTATAGACAATGCTTTCGAGAAATGGCGTAGCCGTAAACAGAAGCGCCGTCTCGTAAACTCGATTGCCTACTGCACTCAGGCTGTAATGGAAGCGGCTCAACGCGCGCCGTCTTCGCATCAGCGCGGCGCCGAAAGCACTCGATCTCCTTTTTCCGCCGAAGAACTCCGCTCTTATCTCACCGGCGCGGCTGAATCCATCAGGCAAAAACCAGAGCAAATATTTCAGTCCATCGCCTCTTCGCTTGAGAATCTGGCGCTCGAAGTGGAGGGCTACCTGAACAACCTGGAACGCCTGGAATCCCGCCTCACCGCTCTTGAGGAGAAACTGGTTGCGACTGTCCGTACCCTTCAATCCGATCAAGATCTGTATGCGTTGCATGAAACTCTTAACCGTGAACTGAAACCGTATCGGGGCAAAATGACAACCGATCAGCTCTCGATGCTGGAAACCCGCTATCTGGCAACGGCACTGCTCGAACGCTCCAACCTCCCGCGTCTCAGCCTGTTCTATCTGCATTGAGCCGCGTGTTTTTGATCTAATACATTTGGCCCACATAATGAGCGAGATGCGGAAGCCACGAGTTCTGGACTGGTTCGCTCTCCTGCTGCTCGTTTTTTCGGTATGCATCAATTATGCGGATCGCGGCAATCTCGGCGTCGCTGCTAAAAGCCTCTCGATAGAACTTCATCTCGCGCCCGAGCAGCTTGGATATCTGTTGGCTGCTTTCTCGCTGACGTATGCTTTTTCGCAGATCTTCGCGGGAAAAATCATCGATCGCTGGAACGTCAACTGGGTTTATGCGGCCGGCTTTTTGTTGTGGTCGGCGGCTACTGGTCTAACCGGCTTGGCCCGCACGTTTAGCGCGGTCCTTATCCTCCGTCTCTTGCTTGGCATCAGCGAATCTGTCGCTTACCCTGCCTACTCCAAGATGATCGTCATCAGTTTCCCTGAGCAGCTCCGTGGAACCGCCAATGCCCTGATCGACGCTGGCTCGAAACTCGGCCCCGCTCTTGGGGTGCTCATGGGAGTGAAAATGATCCAGTGGTTCACCTGGCGGGGCATGTTCCTGGTGATGGGCGGCGCCAGTTTGCTGTGGCTCGTGCCTTGGTGCTTCGTCGCTTCCAAGCTCCCAACCAGGTCTCAAAACACATCAGTAGCTAACGCGCGCGTTCCGCCATCCAAAGAAATCCTGTCGCGCCGTCCTTTTTGGGGGAGTGCGCTCGGGCTGTTCGGGGGCAATTACACGTGGTTCGTTTTCCTGAACTGGCTCCCTTACTATTTCGAGACCGAGCGCCATTATAAGCATGACCGGCTCGCTCTTTTCGGATCGTTGCCGTTCTGGACCGCCGCTCTATCATCTCTGCTCTTCGGAGTTCTGGCGGACGCGCTGATTCGCCGCGGCTTTGGGGCGGGACGCGTGCGACAAGCCTTTGCCTGTTTCGGCCTGATTGGCTGTTGCGGCCTGATGCTTCCGGCAGTGGTGGTTTCGGATCCGTCTTTAGCAAACGCTCTGCTGCTACTCGCTTGCGCCTCGCTAGGAGCTTGGTCCTCAAACCATTGGGCACTCACTCAGTTGCTCGCCGGACCGCAAGCCGCCGGTACATGGACAGGTTTTCAGAACTGTTTGGGAAATCTGGCCGGGGTGGTAGGACAAATCGTGAGTGGCTACGCTCTGCAAGCCACTCATTCCTTCTTCGCCCCCTTCGCCATTGCCTGCGCCGTGCTGCTGATCGGAGTACTTGGATATTCCTTTGTCGTTGGCCACCCACGAGAACAACAATGGGAAGCAGAAACGGTACTAAAACCAGCTTTTCCTCGCTGAAAGCACGTTCGAAGTACCAGGTACATATCGTGGTTCGAGGGCAGTTCGGGGCCTCGTAGTCTGTGATAAGCTTGTCGCCAAGACAAGTGTGCGGCTTTCGGGCTGCACACATTCCGGTGGGTATTTCCTCCGAGTGCCCACCGGTGCCTCATTTCATCGCAACCATCGATAATCGAAACGCCGGTCGATAAACCCTGATCTCGGGATTTTTGAGGCCAGCCGCAATCGCCAAGCTTCTCAGTTCCTTTGCCCGAAACGAGGCCCTGACGGATTTAACGCCATCGCTTACCGTAATTTTGTTCCAGCCGAACAGCGCTCTTGTGGCGGGAAGGAACAAGTAAGGCAGAATGTTCCTCTCCAGGTCGCACACGGCCAACCCCCTTTTTGCAATGCTGTAAAATCCGGCCAGCAGCTTTATCACTTCCGCATCTTCAAAATGATGTAGAAATAACGAGCAAAGCACGTAATCGAAAGCGTCGTTTCCGAATGGCAGCTCGAAAGCATCCGCGAGGAGTTTTGGATCGGGGGCTCTTTCTAAATTTGTCCAGTTATAGTCCAGGCTGGTGACCGTCGCGCCTGGATATAGCTCTCGAATGATAAGGGCCGAATCCCCGGAAGCGGCTCCCACATCCAATACCGAGTACCCGTTATTCTCAGTACCAACGGCTTGCGCAAGAGTTTTCCTTAGGACTGAATGGCCTCCGAATTTGTTATTAATGCGGACCAGGTCTTCCAGATTCGGACGCGCTTCTTCAGGCGATACATGATCCAATACCTCCGGCTTTATCAGCCTGTGCTTAAACACCGTTATCCCTTACTCCACGCACCGCACTGTATTTTTGGGAAGCTCCAGGGGTGTATTTTGGGAAAGCCCCATGCCTGACGTGGGCTGGACCGACGTTATCTGCGGCCCGATGTTCTCCGGCAAATCTGAAGAGCTGATTCGGCGGCTGCGTCGCGCCGTAACCACCAGCAAACGGGTTCAGGTTTTCAAACCGAGGATCGACAAACGCTATTCCGAGGACGAAATTGTCAGTCATGCGAACCTACGTATGAGATCGGAGCCGGTCGATTCAGCTCGAGAAATAGTTGATCGGCTGGATGGGAAAACACAGGTGGTCGGCATTGACGAAGCTAATTTCTTCGGTCCCGAGCTAGTAACTGCCGCCACCTGGCTTGCAGAGAAGGGTAAGCAGGTCATCATAGCTGGCCTGGATACAGATTACCTGGGACGGCCGTTCCCTCCGATACCGGAGCTTCTGGCCTTGGCGGAATCCATCACAAAGTTACGAGCTGTGTGCGCGCGATGCGGGGCTTCGGCCCAACGGACGCAGCGGCTGGTGAAATCGGAGGAACTTATTCTGGTTGGAGCCGTCGATTGCTACGAGGCGCGTTGCAGGAAATGCTTTGCCCCTGGCTTTTCCGGCAGGATGTCGCTGACCTCCTGTCAACAGATAGCAACAAGTCTGCATTAGACTGAAACATAATAGAAGAAATGAGTAGCGCACCACAGCAGCCCACTTACATCATTCCTCCCCCATCTAGTCCGAACTGGAAGACGCCGCTGCTGATAGGAGTGCTTGTGCTCCTGGCCGCTGCGAACGTGTTCCTGTTTGTACAGCTCGACCGGGTCAAGACCGACAACCGCAACGAAGCAGCCAAGCTTTCGGCTGAGTTCAACGGAGCGATGGAAAAGATGCGGATCGACTCGAATGAGCAGGTCCAGCGTTCGCGGCGCAGCGTGGATCAGTTACAGGAACGTTTGGCGCAGCAGCGGCGGGCAGCCGAGGTAGCTGTGGGCCAGGCCAAAGTAGACGCCGAGCAGAAAGTCCAGAGCCTGCAGGAGAAGGTTGCACAGGAGCAAGCTGCTCAGCAGGCCGCAATCAGCCAGGTTAAGCAAACGGCGGACACGGCGACGACTCAGATCGGCAATGTCTCGACCGATCTCGGAAACACCAAGACTCAGCTCGAGCAGACGGTCGCTAATCTCAAACATGCGACTGGCGAACTGGATACCCACGCAAGCTTAATTGCGACTAACGGCAAAGAGCTGCAGGCGCTGCGCGAGCTCGGCGAACGCAACTACTCCGAATTCACCATCCTGAAATCGAAAAAGCCAACGCGCGTAGGCGATGTGATGGTGGAACTGAAGAAAGTTGACGTCAAAAAGAATCAGTTCACGATAGCCATTACGGTCGACGACAAAACAGTGGAGAGGAAAGACCGGACGATCAACGAGCCGATCCAGTTCTTAACATCAAAAGCTCACCAGCCGGACGAACTCGTGGTCAACCGGGTCGGCAAAAATACTATCGCGGGCTATCTGGCTACTCCCAAGGTGCAAAATGGAAGAGCCGGAACATAACAGATTTCAGACAACTCATGAGATACCCTGAACAACTCACCGCGCACATGCGCGCAGACCTGACGCGGTTTGGCGTCGATGAAACAAGAACGCCGGAAGAGGTGAATCAAAAGCTCGGCCCGAATAGCGGGACCGTACTGATGGTCACTAACTCGGTTTGCGGATGCGCCGCCGGAAAGGCCAGGCCCGCTGTTGGCTTAGCTTTGAAGCACGCTAGCCGCCCAGATGCCGTGGCTACGGTATTTGCCGGCGCGGACCTTGAAGCGGTGGCTCGCGTTCGCGAACTGCTTCCGGGCGTCCCTCCATCCTCGCCGTCGATGGCGCTATTTCGCGATGGTAAGCCGGTGTTTGTTTTGCATCGGCATCAGATCGAGAGCCGTGAGGCCCCCGAGATCGCAAATCTCCTTGTGCAAGCCTTCGATCAATACTGCGTTACTGCAAAACGCTAGAATCTTCCACGGAGAGGTAGAGTCCGCGTTCTTCGATATAGGCGCGGACCCCGTTTGGCAATTCCGGGGTAGGCGCTCGCACTGACAACTTCGCTCGAATGGAAGAGCTGGAGACCGGTAGCTCGAGACCCTCGAGCGGTTGTACTCTGGCTCCGTTGGGAATTTTGTACGTGTCCCCCGGGCGCGTGACCACAATAAACTCGATCACCTCGACCAGCTTCCGCCAGTCCTTCCAGCTCTCGATGTCGTCGAAAGCGTCGGCGCCAATCAGGAAGAACAAACGGTCGTCCAGGTCTAGTATTCGCCTGAGGAGAAGCACGGTATCGATCGTGTAGCTTCGCCCCTGTCTCTCCTCCAGTCTGGAGGCCTCGAATTTCAGGTACGGCCTGCAAGCCAACTCCACCATTCGAAGGCGGTCCTCGTACGGCGTGACTAATACTCCTGTTTTGTGTGGCGGCGTGCGTGCGGGCACGAATAGAACTCTGTCCAGCTGCAAGCTTCGGACGGCTTCCTCCGCTATGCGCAGATGAGCAGAGTGGATCGGATCGAAGGTGCCGCCGAAGAGGCAGATCCGCCTGCCGCTATGTTTCGATTCCGGCATGTAAAGCGTAACGGTCAAGCCCCGTTTTTCGATCGCTCGCGATCTGTTCCTGAGCCGCGACGCTGGCGAGTTCGTCGCAGCGGTTGTTGTCTTCGTGCAAAGCGTGGCCCTTGGTCCATTTCCACTGGGTCTGGTGGGCGTTTACGAGCTCATCGAGAGCCATCCAAAGATCCTGATTGTTAACCGGCTGCTTGTCGGCTTTTCTCCAGTTGTTTCGCTTCCAGCCATGTATCCACTTCGTTATGCCATTCTTCACATACTCGGAATCGGTGATGATCTCGACCGCGCAAGTCTCTTTCAGGCGCTCCAGGCCCTCAATCGCAGCGGCCAGTTCCATGCGGTTGTTCGTCGTATGCGGGCTGTAGCCGAATGCTTCGCGTTTGGATTCGCCGAAGCGGAGGATACAGGCCCAACCCCCGCGACCCGGATTGCCCTTGCACGCTCCGTCGGTAATCAGTCGAACCTGCTTCAAGCAACCTCAGCACAGTCGAGGACGGGCCGCAGTTCGCTTGTAAAGAAAGCATCGACTATCTCGAGGATGTGCTTCACGCCCGCAGCGCGATAGATCTCGGTGCGAAGTTTCGATCCGTTGCGGACGCCGTGCGTGAAATAGGTCGCAAACTGTTTCATTTTGCCGACCGCATCCGACTCGCCATGCTCCTCGAGCATTAGGTAATAGGTCTTCATCATGTCGTAGCGCTCACGATCGGCAGGAACACGGTAGGAGCCCGTCGCCAGGTAATCCTGGAGCTGCCGGAAGACCCAAGGGTTGTAAGAAGCTGTACGACCGATCATGATCGCGTCACAGCCCGTTTCGCGCTGCATCCGGACTGCGTCTTCCGGCGATACGACGTCGCCGTTCCCGATGACCGGGATCTTTACGGCTGCCTTTACCTCCGCGATGCGCGACCAGTCGGCCCGGCCGCTATAACCCTGCTCCCGGGTACGGGGGTGGAGGGCAATGGCAGCCAGTCCACAATCCTCGGCGATTTTGGCTAAGCGAACTGCCACCAAGTCGTGGTCGCTCCAGCCTGCTCGGAACTTGCAGGTCAATGGGATCGAGATTGCCGAACGAACTCGCCGAAGGATCGTTTCGACCAGCGGCAGGTCACGCAACAGGCCGGACCCACCGTTGCATTTGACCACTTTGTTGACCGGGCAGCCAAAATTGAGATCGACGATGTCGAAACCCCGGTCTTCGCACACCTTAGCCGCCTCGGCCATCACATCCGGATCGGACCCAAACAGCTGGCAAGTGATCGGGTGCTCCTCTGGTTCGAAGTAGAGATAACGGAAATTTCTCTTTGGTTTCTTAGTCTTACGGGTACTGACGACACCATGTGAACTGGTAAATTCGGTCATCAGGAGACCGCAGCCGCCCTGCTTCCGGATCAGACGCCGAAATACGGTATCCGTTACACCGGCCATCGGGGCGAGGACGGTTGCTGGGCGGATCGGTATTGAACCGACCTGAAATTCCGAAGGGAAATCAGGGATCAATGTATTTGACATGCAAAAACGAACCCAATGGGTAAAGAGCTGGGCTGGTGAACCCATTTTAACTGCTAGTCAGCGCAACGTTTTGATTTGTGCCTACGTTTGAAGTAGCAGGGAGTCAGTATGGTGCGCTCCAGTCTGCCGAAACTTGCTATCGCGTTCTTTGTGGGTTTGATCGCGGCCCTGGGGAGCGCCCTGGTTTTCGTCCAGACGCACCAGTCGCAGCCTGCCGTTCCGGTACTTGAGGTTCAGCAGCAAGTTGTGCCCGTCGAGCCCGAGCCGAAGGTCAAACCCCCGGAGGCGCCAGAAGAGGCTGCTACACCCCTGGATGCGCCGGCCGAGAAGGCCCGGCCCGAGGCAGCAGCAGCGCCCGCGAAGCCGAAATTTGCGAAACGAAGTGTCGAGCGAAATTGGGGAAAGGGTAGCCTGTCCCCGATTTTGCCGGTGCAGGTCGTGCAGAACACTCCGCCTGCGCTGCCCTCCGCTCCTACTCCGGCCGCTGCCGCTGCGCCTACGTATCCGGCCTTGAGCCAGCCCCCGCAAGAAGAAACCGCTACCGCGCAGCCGGAACCGCATGTAGTCGAGCTGGCGACGGGCACCACGCTGGCAGTTCGTTTGGCAGAAACGATTTCGACTGAGCACAATTACACGGGGGATGCGTTCCGGGGCACGCTGGAGGAGCCGATCATCCGGAACGGGTTCATCATTGCAGACAAAGGCTCAAAAGTGCTGGGGCGAATCATGGACGCGACTCCGGCCGGGCGGGTGCGAGGTGTATCAAACCTCAACGTGACGTTAACTGAGATCAACACAACAGACGGCCAGCGCATCAAGATACAGACCAACTCTGTCGAGAAGAGTGGGCCGACCAGTACTGGTACAGATGCTGCCAAGATTGCCGGGGGCGCGGCGCTGGGGGCGATCATTGGCGCGCTCGGGGGCGGCGGCAAGGGAGCGGCGATCGGGGCGGGCGCGGGCGGGGCGGCGGGAACGGGCTTGGTGTTTGCTACACGCGGCAAAGCGGCGGTGCTGCCGAGCGAATCACGCCTGACTTTCCAGCTCGTCAGTCCTGTGACAATCACGGAAAGATTGAATCACTAGCTCAGTCCGGGCTTTCCCGCCTCCATGCGGCGGGGCACGAGTTCCACCTCGCGTACTTCCCCGATGTCTCCGGCCGTCGCAGAATGTAGACTCTTTAGCCGCCGTGCCGATACCAGGACACGGCGCTCCATCGAATGCACAGTGCTGTTGTAAGCGGAGACGGTCTTCTCGATCACATCTCCGAGCTTTGCGAAGTTCTCGCTCATGGCGAGCAGACGCTCGTAGAGTTCAGCGCCGGTTTGGGCAACGCTCTTGAGATCGTCAGCGATTTGCTGCTGGCGCCAGCCGTGGGAGACGGTGAGCAGGAGAGTAATCAGCGTGATGGGGCTGGCGATTACGACCCGATTTTGCGCCGCATAGGCCAGTAGATCGGGATCATGTTCAAGGGCCGCGCTGAAGAGGGATTCGAGCGGCAGAAATGCCACTACGAATTCCGGTGAGCACGGGAGCTGCTGCCAGTAGCTTTTATCGGAGAGCGCCTTAACATGCGTCCTCACCTGCCGGGCATGGGTTGCGAGGTGATTCGTGCGTGCGGCATCATCGCCCGACTCCATTGCGCGAAGGTAACCCTCGAGTGAAACCTTCGCATCGACTACTACCTGACATCCATTCGGTAAGCGAACGATCAGATCGGGCCGCTGACGCCTCTCGCCGAACAAGGTCTCCTGCTCGGCAAAGTCGCAATGTTCGAGCATGCCTGCAATTTCCACCACCCGCCGTAGCTGCATCTCACCCCAGCGCCCTCTCTGAACGGGGGAACGCAGCGCCGTCTTGAGCTGCTCGGTCGATTGGCGCACGCGTTCCTGCAGTTCGGTGAGCGCCTGCACTTGCGCCATGATCCCCTGGTAAGCTCCGGCGCGGGACCGTTCGATTTCCTGGACCTGTTCTTCGAAGCGGCGGAGGGATTGACTCACCGGGTCTACGGCATGTTGAAACTGTTCGCGGCTGCGATCCAGAAAGAGCTGGCTGTTCTTCTGGAGCGCGTCGGCCGCCAGCGCGCGAAATCTCTCTTCTAACTGGGCCTGCGTCTGCGTCAGCAGTTTTAATTGCATTTCGGCCAGCTCGCGGGTTTTGGTAGCCTCGGCCTCCTGCCGAATAGCGGTTCGCTCGGCGTCCTCGGCTTGGGTTTTGAGCTTCTCGTTTTCGACACGCAGATCGCTTACCGAGCGCTTCCAACGCCGAGCGTCTGCCAGGTGATAGGCGGCAAACGCCACTGCGCCAAACAGGCAGCAAAGCAGAAAGACGACGAGCGCCGTCATTTACGAAATCCAGTTTCCGACTTCCACTCATCAAGCGTGTTGAACACGATCGGGCAATATACAGCGCGATCGGGCATGTGCCACATACGGCTCAGCAAAGACCCGTTGCCTTTGACCAAGTGGGGGAACAGCTGACAGGTTTGCGGGCGCGCCTCATACACTGAACAGAGATTTCCCTGGAGGAACACGCAGCCATTCTCGTCCCGCTGGAGAATGCGGCCTTCGTCAGGCGATTCCACCGTGTAATCGCGCAGAAAATCTGCTAGCCGCACGCCGAGAAAGCGGGCGAGATGCTCGACGTCACGATCTGTAACTGGAGTGGTTGCTACCCGGCAGCAGTTTGCACACTGCGTGCAGTCGATGGAGTCTTCGACATTCTCCGCGATGGCTTTGAGGCGGCGCTCGACGAAGTTATGGCTCTTCATCCACGTGCGAAAACGTTTGTTTTCCTCGCGCTGCTTCTCGCCGAACCTCTTGATCTGCACGAGGTCGGTAGTAAGTTCTTTGGGCAAAGTGCTTAAACACCATTATGGCGTGGGAGCCGGGGAGCGGAAGTAAAAGCGAGGAGCCGTTTTAGACTATATTCGCACTTGCGAACGCGGCCCGATCTGCGCTCCCCACCACCAAAGCGCATTCGTGGCTAACCCGGCGGCCCTCAAGAATGTCCACTCCCGCGCAGAGTTTTCGATCGACTGTTCAACACCGGCACGGACCTTGGCAACCACACCAGTCTGTTCTCAACATACTGGCGTATCGCTGAGGACGAAAGGAATACGATGCGCGGTATGTGCTTCGCTAGACGCTCGATGAGAGCGGGTGCAATCTCGGCGGTCGGTAGGCGCCAGAGGAGTGCTGCGTCTGCTCCCTAAACAACAGGATCCATGCTCGCCAGCGGGTTTCAGTTCACGCCCAGCGAGCATGCCGTGTATCCAACAATTATTGGCCGGCCAGCTTAACGCGTACAACCGCCCCACTCAGCGCCGATTTTCGCGCCTGGCTTCGTCTGCATCTTCTGCCAAGTCCCGTAGAAGTGCAAAGAACTCTCGCGATTGGCCGATAAATAGCCCATCCTCGGTCAGAGCCTTGACAGCCCCCATCGCCGCCCCTTTCGTATTGGTCGGGCGAATGATTGAACAAGGCGGAAACTTCCGCTAAGAATGGACACTGGCTCCGGCATGATCAGATTGGTCTGGAAGTCTTCCCCACCAGGAGTGGTATTGAGATTTGGGAAGACCAGCGAAGGATCCTTAGGGTCGACCAAAGGAGATGGAAGAATCGAGCCGTTCACGGCATTGCCCGCCTTATCATGCCAAGTCTGATAGTGCGCTGTTTCCGTAGGTCCGATGCTGAGCAGGATTCGCAAAACCTGCAGGTTCGTCACTCTCTGCGCCAACGAAGGATAGAGACTGGTCCCGCCCTGCTCGATGAAGGCGAAGTGAAATCCCGCCGTGTTCGCAATCGCCTGGATGTGATCCTGCGGGGTTAAATCGGCGTTGGTTCTCGGAATTGCCGGATGTTGACCCTTGGCCAAACCCGGGTACAGCTTGGGGAAACATGAAGGTGGGATCGAGATCGGGATTCTTCGTACTGCTGCGATATCTTGTATACCAACTGGTGTCCACAGTCAATTGCATCAAATTCGTGAGCCGTCCGATTTGCAGAGCTCCGCTGGCCTTCTGCTCGGCAAAGTGCGAAAGCGCTCCAGGTCTACCGTGTCCGCGCCCTTCGCGGCCAGATATGCCTTGAGGAATTCCGCGTGGCTGAGCTCGTCATCTGTATTATCGTGGATATACTGAGGCATATCGAATCGAGGTTGGAAAGCGCGCTGGTGTAGATGGTGGCTGCCGCCTCCACCGAGTTCCTGCCGCTCGCTGTCCTGGATTCCACCTAGTTCGTTGTACTGCACCCAGAGATCGCTCTCAATAATCTCAGCCGCTAAAAGAATCGCAGAATTGCTGCGTCTCCCCTGGTGAGTTGTCCACTGTCTTCGTCTTCGTCTTCCGCGAAACGGCTATTTCTTGCGAGGAGCGCATCGCTTGCGGCCGCGGTGCCGGCCACCGCCAATCCTTTTCTGAGAAAAGAGCGCCGATTTCCGGAGCTTTTGATACTACTCACGTTATTCATACTAAGTGCCTTTCTTGAAAGTGTTACTGGATGACAAACCCATGATTTCCTTTGGGTTCTATTCGATATGCGGTAAATCATGGAAGCAAGTTGCAATCAAGAGGAAATGCTTTGTAAGACTAAGTGATTGCGCTTGGCAACTTACATCAAAACCTGTAGCCGACCCCATGTATGGTTAAGAAATGCCGAGGCATAGCGGGATCTGACTCGAATTTACTCCGCAGTTTCATAACGTGAGTGTCAACGGTCCGGGTGTTCGGGTATTGATCGTATCCCCAGACGAAATTCAAGAGCGCATCGCGGGTGAGGAGCCATCAGCATTCTTGAAAAACAGTAATTAACTTGTACTCGAAGGCGTAACTGGCACCTGCTTGCCGCAGCCCGTGACTAAGCGCCGTATCGGGTCGATTTGCACATCCGCAAAGCGAATGGTTCTCTCGGGTGATCTGATTCACGCCTTAAAATAGCTCTGATTCGGGCCAACAGTTCCCGCATGCTAAACGGCTTGACCATACAGTCATCCGCGCCGCTTTCGAGAAGCAAGATCCTATGTATGTCATCTCCTTCAGTTAGGACGACGATAGGTGTCTGTGCCGCAAAGGCTCGCAACTGGATGCATAGCTCCATGCCACCGATGCCTGGAAATGGGAGATCGACGAGTATTAGTTACCACTCGAGAGCGCGTGCCTAACGCAACCCCGTTTCGGCGTTCTCCGCGTCTGCCGCGGTGAAGTTCTCCTGCTCGAGCATCGTCCGGATGGCGCGACGTGTTGTAGCATCTCCATGAAAGATTAGAATGCCCGCCGCAATTTACTCCAAGCTGGATTCTCGCTCCGAGATCTGCATGACGCAATTACCCGCGCATCACAAGTGTGTGAAATTTACATTCCTGGGCAACTCTTTGATAACGTAGGAACTCTAAGGAAGTTCTTCCCGACCGGCTTTCCTGTTGCGGGCCGGACTTGGCAGGTTCACGGGTATGCGCAGACCTCAATCGTTCATTTCGGCTCATTCGAGGCCGATCTCAAGCGCTGAGTTACGCAAGCACGGCGGCAAGTTTCGCTTGCCGGAGCAAGTGTTTCAAGTCTTGGATGCTGCTGGAACACCCGGCGAGCTCATATGCGTGACGAGCTGCAGACTCGGCTCTGGCGGGGAGAGACGTTCGTCGATTTTGACGCTGGGTTAAACAAGATCATGATTCGCCTGCGGGAGGCACTGGGCGATTCGGCGACCAATCCCCGATTTATCGAGACTGTGGCGCGGCGCGGATACCGGCTGCTGGTCCCGGTCCGACAACGCATGGACCTCCGAAGTGCGCCGAACGCTGCTCAGAAATCCGACTTTCCGTGCTCCCGTTCGAGAACATGAGCTCCGATTTTAAAACAGGAATCTTCATCGATGGCCTTACGGGATGATTTCCGACCTGGACGGATGAATCCGAAACGGCTTGGCGTGATCGCGCGAATCTCCACGTTGCTTTACAAGCACAGTGGAAAGCGAATCAACGAGATTGGCAAGGAGTTAGATGTGGACTACATTCTGGAGGGGAGTGTCCGCCGGGCGGAGAGCCGTGCCCGAATCACGGCGCAGCTCATCCAGATACCCGATCAAACACATTTGTGGGCAGAGAGTTACGATCGCGAGTTGGCGGACATTCTTCGGGTTCAGCACGAAGTAGCGCGACGGGTAGCCGACTCGCTGGCTTTTGAGCTCTTGCCTGACGAGGGCGCTCATGCGGCGGCCGTCTCGCCCGAGGCGTATGAAGCGTATCTGCGGGGCAGGTACTTTTGGAATAAAGGTTCTGGCGGAGACGCGAGTACGGCTATTCAGTGGTTTGAGCAGTGTCTCGAATATGATCCGAAATACGCGCTGGCGTACTCGGGGATCGCTGATTGCTACGGGCGTCTTGGGTGGTTCGGTGCTTTGCCGGCGCGTGAAGCGGGAGCGAAGGCAAAAGTGGCGGCAACACAAGCGGTAAAGCTGCGAGACCTGCTCGGCGAAGCACATGCGTCCCTGGCACTGGTCTCCTTCTGGCACGAATGGAACTGGGCGGCGGCGGAGCGCGAATTTAGGGCAGCTATCGATCTGAAGCCGAACTATGCCGCAGCCCACAATTGGTATGCAGCATTCCTGAACGTGATGCTGCGCTTCGACGAAGCGGCGAAACAACAGAAGATTGCAGAGGACCTGGATCCGCTAAGCTTGACCATTGCCATGAATGCGGCTGATCCATATTTCTTCGCGCGTCAATATTCTTCCGCGATAGAGCATTTCAACCGAGTACTGAAACGCGATGCTAGTTTGCCCGCAGCTCATTACAACTTGGGACGCGCTTATGTACAAGCCGGAATGTATCAGGAAGCAATTGCTGCTTTTGAGGCGGCAGCAAAGCTTTCAAGAGTGCGTCAAGCGAATGCCGCGCTGGCCCACGCCTATGCCCGCCTTGGAGAGGTCACACGAGCCGAGGCGATGCTGAATGACATGGAGAAGTTCGGGGCGGAGCCGACTCGTTTAGCTTTGATCCTTCTCGGCTCCGAACTAGACCGCGCCATTGACTCGAGCAGGGATTCGAAGAAAGATCCTTTTGGATGATTTACCTGCAAGCCGATCCGGTATATGATGATCTCCGGTCGCGCCCGGCTTTCGTGGCACTTCTGGAGCGAATGAAGTTTCCTTTTGGTCGAGCGGGACTGTATTAGCCCCCTGTGGAAGAGCGGAGCTGAAGCTCCGCGCGGACTCAAGTCCGCCCTCCACAGAAACGGCGAAACGCCTTTAGAACGTCAGCCGGACCTGGAGCTCGATCGAGCGTCCGGCCAGGGCACCGGCCGGGCGTCCGAAATTCGGATTCTCTACGTGCGTATCGACGTCACCGAACAGGAACGGAATCAGGTTCAGCTGATTGAACACATTGAAGGCGTAGCCACGCAGTTCGATTGCCGCCGGTTTCACCCAAAAAAGCAGCGAGAAGCGCTTCGCGAGACTCGCGTCGGTCGAGAAGTAGCCGGGGCCGCGGAACGAATTGCGGCCGATGTCCGGGAGGTCCGGCATGGGAGATGTCGAAATAGTTGGTGCCGACGATATCGGAGACGGCGGACGTTCCGCCGAAATTGCAGACGTGATGAAACACTGGTTGCCATAGTTCATGCCGGCGTTTTGGAAGTAAGCGACCGGCCGGGTCGGCGCGATTGTCGCGGCGCTGGTGACGGGCGCGATCGACTGCTGATACCGGTGACGGGCGTCCATGGAAAACCTGAAAAGGCCTGCAGGATGCCACCAAGCTGCCAGCCACCAAGAAGGCTGTGCAGAAAGCCCTTGCTGTGCGGGAAGATAGGCAGGGTCCACAGCCCGTTGGCGGTAAATCGATTGCGGCGCATCGAAGTCGGAAGGCCCGTATTCGGTTGTTTGCGCGTGCACGGGATCGGTTTGATTTGTGTTCGCTCCCGGACCTTCGGCCGAAAGCATGTCGATGCTCTTGCTCCAGGTATAAGTCGCGTCGACACGAGAAGCCGTGCGAGAACTGCTTCGCTATGCGGGTGTTGAACGCGTTATAAGAGGCATTCACGTCCGGCGTGGGAATGTAAACCGCATAAAAATAGCTTGATTGCGTCCCGACAGTCTGCGGGAAGAGGAAATTTTGGTCGACCAGCCGGATCAGGTGCCGGCTCAGAGAGCCCGAATACCCCGACAGTCAAAACAATGTTGTGGAATAACTGGGTCTGCGTTTCAAACGAATAGAGATAAGTGGACGCATCGGGCGTATAGGGCCACGCGCCATAGACTTCGATAGCCGGAGGAGTGCCTCCGCCTATTGCGTTGGGGGTGCCGGTGAGCGGATTGACTCCGGTCGCCAGGAACGGATTGGCCGGATAACTGATTGGCGCGTTGCTGCTGCCGAGATTGAACTGGATCTGCCGCCATCAAAAGGGCGATAAGCTTGGGCCGGATCCGTGCCGCAACACAGGTTGTAATTGATAATAATTCGGGTTGTTTTCCCGGCTGTTGGCGAAAGATGTTGTCGTTCTGGCGGTTGTAAGTGATGCCGAAGCCGCCGCGCACCACGAAGCGCTGATGGGCGGCGACCGGTGCATAAGCGAAACCGACTTTCGGCATGAAATCTGTTCCAGTTCGAACCCCATAGCTGGCTCGACCTTGCGCACCTGAGCGTTCACGAGCTGGTTGGGGCCGGTGGCGGAAAGAAAAATGTTTTCAAGTTGTACCCTGCTTTTCCGTTAAGCGGAGCGAAATATTCCCAGCGCAGGCCGAGATTCAGGGTCAAGCTTTGGTTGACGTGCCAGTCGTCTTGCACGAAAAGCGAATCGTCGCTGATCGCGGATATAGCGGGCCGCATTCGCCGGGCCTCCGGTATTGGCATTGGCATAAAGCTGCTCGAAAGATAGGCGCGTTGTTCGCCAGGTTCCAGAGCCCGGAGAACGAGTAGAACGGCCGCACGCCGCCCAGCAGATTGTCGTTGTCCTGCTCCTAACGGTACTGGCCGCCGAAATGAGAACGTGTGATTGCCGACCACCTTGATTATCGTGTCGCGGACTTCATAGGTGTTCTGGGCGAGAATGGCGGGAGTATCGGGGCCCCAGGGCGCTCCGGCTACTTGCATGTTGCCGAAAGGATATGCCTTCGACCTGGATACGCGGAATGCCCCAGTTCATGCCGCTAGTGTCATTGAGCTGGTTATCGGCGAAGCGCGTGAAGTTACCGCGCAGTTCGTTGATCGGTGGTCGGATTGATGTTGCGGATGTAGATAGCTGTAATTGCGGTATTAGTCGGCTTGAAGGGAAGGTCCGCGCCTCGGAATGCCAGCCGACGTGGCATCGGCGCTGACCGAGTTCAAGTGCGTAACGTAAGCCGAGACCGAGATAGTATCCTTCGAACTCAGGTTGTAATCGAAGCGCCCATTGAACTGATTGCCGATCTGCTCGGCAGGAAGGTAATACTGCACATATTGCAGATCGGGCATGCCGTCGAACCCGCCGCCGATCGAGCCAGCAGCCGGGGGATTCGGATAGTAAGGATTGTTTGCGCCGACGCCCGCGACCTGGCGAACCTACGTCCAGGCCGCCTGGGACCTGGCGGCAGTTAGTCGAGGCGTTGCTGCCGAATATCGAGCAGTCTGCGTTCAGGACCTGGACAATACGGGGATTTGCATTTGACTCGCTGAAGATCTTCCCGACATTCGTGCCTGCCCGCGCCGTCTGCATGAGCTGCCGGTATTGCGGAGTCGTGACCCACGATTGTCCATAAGTGGTGCTCTTACTGTGCAAGCCTTCGTAAGACAGAAAAAAGAAGAGCTTGTCTTTCTTGATTGGGTCCGCCGAGGCTAGCCGGCATACTGCCGGTAATTGTTCTGGACGCGCACCGGAGGAGCGCTGTTTGGGCCGCCCCACTTGTTGTATGCGTTGAAATTAGGATCTTGATAAAGAAAAACGCCGCTGCCGTGAAACTGGTCGGTGCCGCTCTTGCGTGCTTGTTTTGATTTGCGCGCCGCTGCCGCGGCCATCTTCGGCGGAGTAATCGCTTGTGATTACGGTCATGTCGGCTACCGATTCGGTATTAGGCGTGACAACGGCAGCGCCGCCCCAACCCAAGCTATTCACCGACACGCCATCTATTAGATATACGTTCTGCTCGACGCGCTGACCGTTGGAGCTGATCTGGACCTGGTTTTCGGTTTGAAAGATGGAGGTGTTCGATCCACCGGGGCCTTGTGTATTACCGAGGGGGACCGAATTGCCGGTTCCGCTGCGGCCGCCAGTGCCGGTGATGCCCGGCACGGTGCGAATCAACTCGTAAGGATCCCGCCCGAAGGTGGGCAGTTGTTGCACCGCCTGGCTGGTGATGGTGCCGCTGATGCTGCCGTCAGCTGTCTGCAAGGCGGGAACAGCGGAGGATTCTACCGTGACTGTCGACTGAACGTTGCCAGCCTGCAAAGATTACGTCAGTAGTTTGCGGCAGGTCAGCCGCGACCTGCACGTCGTTTACCGTGGCGTCTGAAAGCCTTTCGCGTCCACGGTTACTGTGTACGTCCCGCTGCAATCTGGTTGAAGCGATAGAAGCCTTGATCGTTAGTTGTGGTTTCCTGCGTAGCCTGGGTTCCCGTATTGACAAATTTGACGTGCGCTCCCGGAACGACGGCGCCCGATGGATCCTGAACCGTGCCCTGGAGGCTTGCGTTGAACTGCGCCCAAATGGGAAGCGCGCTCATGACCAGCAGACCTACATATCGTAGGAGGAAGATGCGACGAAGCATGTGAAACCGACTATAGACGCCGGATTACAGTTTTCGTTGCACGAGACAATTCGCAGGTAATCTCCCCAGCGCTACTGCGCGGCGGTCGCTTTCGGCGGCCGCCGCAACACGAGTGCTTGCTACTGGCCTGAGCAGCTCCAGTCGAGATGGTAGGTGGTTGAGGCAGCCAGGGCGTTCGCGATCGAGATCGTGAGCGTAGTCGCGGTTTGCGTGTGGCCGATGCCGAACCAGGCGGCCGATCCGTTTTGCTCGACTCCGCAGATCGGCGTGGTTTGGTAGGCGTTGCCGAAGGTGACTATGGCAAGCGTTCCCGTTGCTGGAGATGTGCCAGTGGTGAGCGTTATGGAGCCCCTGTTGTCGTTTGAGCCGGCGTCCACACTAACGGCCGGGCCCGTTCCTGCGGCTGCTCCTACGATCGCCGTCGAAGTGGCGCCGGCTCCGCCGTAGTGAATTGCTTTGACGCCGAATTCAGTGACAGCGGCGGCGGTGACAAGTGTAGTTGAGGCAACTGGTGCGAAGTCGAACAGGATGGCCGAGTTGGCATCGCTCGTGGTCGGCGAAGGCAGGATCAGCCACGCACTGCGGCCCGATGCGTCCTTGGCGTAGGTTCCCGAATTATTGTACAGATTAAAGCCCATTCCGTAGGCATTGCCGTTATTCGGCCAGATGCGGTATCCCCAACCGATGTTCGAGTTGTAGAATTTCACCGAATTGCTTTCGGCAAGCGGGGGCGCGGTACTTCCGAGATTTACCGTCAGAACTTCGCTAGCAGCACCGTTGATTCCGGTGTTGGTTCCGTTAGTCGAGTAGTTGACGGGGTTAGAGGAAGCCGTGCCCGCGCCCTCATCGATGAGCCAGTTCTCGACCAGCGCCGCGATTGCGGAGTAACCCTTGATGCTTGGGTGGATGTGATCGGCCTGCAATCCTAACGTGATACTTTTGTTGCCGTTCCAGTATGCGCCCCAGGAGTCGCCAATATCCAGGAAGCTTGCACCGGAGGTTTGTGCGACCGTGGCGAACGCCGATTTGAATTGCGCCAGCGTTGCGCCGTACAAATTCGAGGCAGTCGCCGCATGTGTGCTGGCGTTGCACGTCGCAGTCGTGTCGGCGGCCGAGCTGACGCACCAGTCCCAAGGTTCGCCGAGCATCAGCATGGTCGGTTGAACGGTCCAGCCTTGAAAGTAATTTACGATGTTTTGCACGTAGGTCTGGTAAGTAGCAGGCGTGTACTCCTTGGGCCCCGCAATGGATCCCTGCGTGAAGTCGTTCTCACCGAGCGCTAGGATAACCAAACTCACGTCGTTGCGATTGCCCGGCGAGGTCTGCGGATACGTGCCGACCGGGGTGTTATTCGTGTTCCCGTTGCCGGCCGCCCACCAGGCCATTTCCGATGTGGTGTTTGATCCGATGAACGCCGCGTCGCTTCCCGAGTAGGCCAGATTGTGGATCACGAATCCTTTGTTACCTAACGTTACTCCTTCGTTCGGCTCGACGCCGAAGATATGCGCATTGCCGGTGGCAGGAGGGATGAGCGTAATTGAATGCGTCCCGAGCGGTCCGGCCGATACGCAAGCCGGAGCCTGAGGAATGGTAGACACAGAGGTGGCGTTACTACCGGGTACCAGCGTCACCGTCCCTCCATCTACCTGATAAGACAATCCAGCCGAAGTATCGGTAGACAGAGCGTAGGAAATACAGAACTGGTCGACGTTGACGACATTCGATAAAGTCGCAGTGTTGCTAGAGCCGGTGATGATATATTCACCGTATTTCACATAAGCTTGATTTGTATATGGACCAACGGTTGGCATGTTGGTAGGATTTGACCCTTGGGAGGGCCATGTTCCAGCGAGCGTCCATGCATACTGTGTTTTCGCGCTAGTAGTCGCTTGCGTGTTGGTGTTGCGCCAGAGGGGGATCATGCCGGGGCCGCGCAGCGTGAAGCCTTGATTGACCAGGTAGCTGCTGAGCAGCGAGGGCCAGCAATTTGAGTAAGTAGCTCCAGTCTGACTGTTGTTGCACTCAGAGATGGAGTCTCCGAAGATCATGATCTGGACAATCTGGTTGCCTGAGTTCGAATTGTGCAGCGCAGTGAGGAAGCTAGTAAGAGCGGGCTTCGGCGCACTGGGTATTTCGGCTGCCGAGACCCCACTGATAGTGCCGGAACTCGGTATGGCCGTCGCTACCGGGCCCTGAGGTCCTTGCGCGCCCGTAGCGCCTGTTGCTCCGGCGGGTCCACTGGCTCCGGTTGATCCGGTCAAACCGATGGGTCCCTGTGCTCCGGCAGGTCCGGTTGCTCCGGTTAGGCCGGTCAAGCCGATGGAGCCCTTGTGCTCCGGCAGGCCCGGCTGCGCCGGTTAAACCGGTCAAGCCGACGGGTCCCTGTACTCCGGCAGGCCCCGTTGCTCCGGTTAATACCGGTCAAGCCGACGGGTCCCTGTCTCCGGCAGGTCCGGTTGCTCCGGTTAAACCGGTCAAGCCGATGGGTCCCTGTATTCCGGCAGGTCCGGTTGCTCCGGTTAGGCCGGTCAAGCCGATGGGTCCCTGTATTCCGGCGGGTCCAGTTGCTCCGGTTAGGCCGGTCAAGCCGATGGGTCCCTGCGCTCCGACTGGGCCTACTGCGCCGGGTGCCCCGGTGAAACCGGGAATGCCTTGCGGCCCGGTTGTTCCGGCGGGCCCTGGACGCCTGGTGGCCCTGGTGCCCCTGCTGCGCCGGCCGGTCCTGTAGCTCCTGGCCCGGCCCCTGGCGGTCCGGCGAGTGAGGCGAGGGCGAGCCAGTCAATGCCGTTGGGCGCGTTGGGATTGGTTTCGAGCACGAAGCCGGGCGTGTTGGGCGCGGCCAAGCGAACGGGCGAGACACCGTCGGAGGTGGTGAGATCGCCCCGGTTAGCGGGCACCGCGTTTGCCAGGCCTGGCTGGGGCGCGCTTACGAGCACGTCAGCGATGTGTTGCGCCGTACTGGTGTTTGCCACAGCCCAGGTTTCGGTGTAGCTGGGCAGCGGACCGGAGGCGCCGTTCAGGTGATAGGTAACGGTGTATTCGAACGGGAACGCAGCGCCGGCCGTGGGCTCGAGCGAGGCCATGAATTGCCCGTTTAGGATGGGCACGGTGAGCGAGTTGGGCAGCACGGCGTGCTGGCCAGCTGAAGTGAAGCGCGGCCAGGTGATTTGAAGGTAAGAGCCTGCTTTCACGGTGTCGCCAGTGGCGGTGTAAACGGTATCCGTTATGGGCGTGAGCGCACTGGCAGCGCTCAATGAGAGCAGTAGAAGGACGCAGGGTTTGAACATCTCGAAAAAATTGTGGCCACGGCCTTTCGCGGGTTCAGTCGGTAAAAGCGGCTAAGTGACTGGTGGCGGCGGCTTTAGTTGTTGCGCCTCGAGACGTGACTGGATTTTCGGGGCGAGCTCGAGGCGTGTTAAGCGCGGGTTACGAAACGACCCTTAGGGTAGGCTGGGTTGCGCTGAGTTCGGACGCCATTCCCCGTCAGGTTGTCGAAGCTGCGCTGCGAGTCAATCTTCCGTTCTTCGGAATCGCGTGTGTCACTCTGCTTGTCGGTCTCTCGTCACTTTTGCTGGCTTGGCTTGTACAAGACCGTTTGCTGTTCTGGGTAGGTATCTTTTCAGTCCTGTACGCCGTTCGCCTGTTTATCCAGAACGAGTTGGTTCGGGCGGCGACGGAGGTTCGCGGCCAGGAGCTCGCTCCATGGGCTCTCTGCATTACCTATCTCATTCCGATTCCGTTTGCCTTGTTCGCGGGCGAGTTATTCGGTCGAGGCTGGAACGCGACGATCGCGATTTGGACCTGGTTTGAGGTCACGTTCGCTATTGTTGCCATCCCCGCTGCCTTATTTGCTCATCAGGTGCTTTGGACCGATTCCCTCAACGGCGTCCTGATTATAGGCGGGACTCTCTTGATCCTGTTGCATGTTCTTCTGCAACGCGAAGGCTCGGACCTGTTCGTAAATTCTTTGAAATGGCCCCTCATCGCTTTGGCATTCTGGTGGTGCTCACAAACAGGGGATCTCAGGCCGGCCGGAGTCGATGTCGAGCCGCTGGGCTTTTTGATTCTACTCGCGGGCTTAGGTTTGACAGCTGCCCGTCGCGCACTAGCGAGCTAACGAAAACTGATCGATGTTGAGCAAGAGTTAGCCACAGCCACAACAATTACGATTCGGAATCTTTCCGCTACTCCGCACCAGGACTTCCTTTCCTGCAGTCTTGCAAGCGGTACCAAGCTAGACTTCCGTTGGCAGGCTATTTCTACGGACTTTCTCAAGACGAGCTAAAACCTTCTTACGATTCGGAGCCTAGCGTTCAGGACACGGGGTTCCCGCAGCATTTGGTGGCTTAATGCTCAAGGTCTGTTTCTCCGCGCAACGGGCACAAGCAGATAATCACTGCCGGAGTTTTAGCGGGTCTGAACGTGATGCTTCGCAGGCAGCCTTGGCGGGCAATACGTTACGGCTGCATGTGCTGCGATCGATGTGGAATCGCGCACAATCATCTACGCGGGCGCCTCGGCATCCGTCAAGTCTCCGATTTCAAAGGCATGTACGAAAAGTAGTCGCAGTCTCCGAGAATTTGCCTGTTTATCGGCCATCTCCCTAACGCAACCTATTCTGAATATCTCGTTCCTCTTTTCAGAGGCGACTAAGCTGCTCCTTTACACCGATGGCATTATTGAGGCATGTGGATCAGATGGGCCAGGAGTTCGGCCGCGAAAGGCTCGAGCATCTTCTCCAGTGAGATCAAACAGAAGATCCTCGACCCCGCTGCAGTTGGTCGAGGATCTCTTTCGAAGAATCTCGACTCCAGCACAACAAGACGACTTGACGGTGGTAATCGCGCAGTTCGGTTAAGGCCGCGTCAAACGTAGCGTCCTGTTAGAAGGTCGCCGTGGCCCCGATTGGGTCTGCCGCGAAGTAAAAGTTGCAGCTCCGCGCCGATTAGTGCTAGTAGTTATACTTACGCTTACCGATGATCCAGCTGCTGCGGACCAAGAATATCGACGATCTGGTCGAGGAAGCGCACACGGAAGGCAAGCGGCTAAAGCGCTCGCTCGGACCTTGGAGCCTGATTGCGTTCGGCATCGGCGCGGTGATCGGCGGCGGGATTTTCACGGTCACGGGAACCGCAGCGGCCGGTCAGCATATGAGTGATTCCGTCTGTCCTGAACGCGCCGCTGCTCGATTTGATTCTGCATGGCAGCGCCGCGGCATCGATGATCGGGCCGCCCGGGGCGGGACCCGGCCTTACACTTGTCCTTCATTTTGGTCGCGATCACGTGCGGATTCGCGGCTCTCTGCTATGCGGAACTGGCCGTCCATGATTCCGATTGCGGGCAGCGCGTATACCTACGCCTATACGACGCTCGGCGAAATTTTTGCGTGGATCATCGGATGGGATCTCATCCTGGAGTATGCAGTCTCGAATATGTCGGTCGCGGTTGGCTTCTCGGCCTATTTCAATGTGATGTGCGATTACCTGTTCGGCGCTCATCTGCCGAAGTATCTTTCGGAACCGGCGATTGTGGAGGGCACGCCTCACCGGAAGCCTTTCAATGTTCCGGCGCTGCTGATCGTGATGCTGTTGAGCTGGATTCTGGTGCGCGGCGTGAAGGAAAGCGCGGGCGCGAATAACGTCATGGTGGCGATTAAGATTGGCCGCCATCCTGCTGTTTGTGTTCGGAGCGGCGCACGCTGTGCAGGCCTCGAATCTTCATCCGTTCCTGCCGAACGGTTTGGCGGCGTGGTGAGCGGCGCGGCAATCGTCTTCTTTACCTTCATCGGATTCGATTCGGTATCGACCGCGGCGGAAGAGTGCAAGAGTCCGCAGCGCAACATGCCCATCGGCATTATCGGCACGCTGATCGTGTGCGGGATCCTTTATACATCGGTGGCGCTGGTGCTGACAGGCATTGTCAATTGGAAGACTCTGGACAATGCTTCGCCGGTGGCGAATGCGCTGCAGGCGATCGGGATGAACCGGCTGCGATTCACGGTGACGGTGGGCGCGCTGCTCGGGATGCTGTCTTCGCTGCTGGTCTATCAATATGGACAGGCGCGCATCTGGTTTGCGATGTCGCGCGACCGGTTGCTGCCCGATATGTTTTCGCGGGTGCACAAGCGGTTTCAGACGCCGTACGTGAGCACCTGGCTCGCGGGACTGGCTGTCGGCATTCCGGCGGGGATCTGGGATATCGGCACCTTTGCGGATCTTTCGAATATCGGAACCCTATTCGCCTTCATTATCGTTTCCGTTGGTGTAGTGATTCTGCGGCGCAAACAGCCTGAGCGGCCGCGTCGTTCAGGGTGCCGTTTTCCCGTTGACGCCGGCGATTTCGATTGTTTGCTGTCTCGGCCTGATGCTGGGGTTGCCGCTCGAAACCTGGATTCGCTTTGTGGTCTGGCTGGTGATTGGGCTGTTGATCTACGCAGGCTATAGCCGCAAGAGAAGCCCGCTGTTCGCGCCCGTCGAGGAGAAGATCGGGCAGAGATAACCGGCCGCGACGACGGCCGGAAGTCGATGGCGGAGAAGCAACCTCTTCAGCAGGCGATCCTGGGCTACTGCTGGCTTGGGCCCTGATCGCGCAGCTCACTTATTCCGGATTTGTCGTTTATCTGCAGGCAAATGCCTCCCGCTACGCGCAGGTTCCGTTTTACACGTACCAGCTTTTCGACGACAATTTCGGAAATCCCGGAGGCGTATCGAAACAGCGGCTTGAAGCGGGCGATAACATGCTCGCGCTGAATGGCGAAGCCGGTCCAGGGCGAAGAGCAACTGGACCAGGTTCGATTTGGCTCGCGGCCGGGCGAGACACTGACCGTCACGGTAGAGCGCAGCTGTCGATGGGCAAACGAAGAACGCTCATTATGCCTGTCGACGCTGCATCGCGCTTCCACCCAGTGGACTCATTATCCTGGTGCTGGCCGTCTTTCTGCCACTGAGCTGTCTGCTGGTGGGATTTTATATTGCCTTTGCACGGCCGCGCGATCCGGTGGCCTGGATCACTATGGCCATGCTCGCTTCCTTCGGGCAAGTCGTCGGCAGCGGTGTCTCGTGGTTTATCGGGTCGCCCTGGAAGGAACTTCTGTTTATCTATCACGCGGTTCTTTCGAACTCATGGCCTCTCTGGCTGCTGCTTTTTGCGCTGTACTTTCCGGTTCCGTTCGCCTGCGTGGAAGAAATATAGCTGGCTGAACTGGATTCTGGCCGCTACCCTCCGTCGATTCTTGCGAGCTCTCGACATCTACGGCTATCTTATGGCCGGCAAGCACCTGCGCGAGCTGGGCTGGCTGGCGGATTTCGCGCGACGTACGGATCCGTATCTGAGCGTTCTCTTCACGCTATATATTACGGCGTTTTTCATCCTGCTCGGTTTCAAAAAAGGCGTGGTGAAAACGCCGGATGCGAAACGCCGGTTGAGCGTGATGATCGCGGGATGCTCGGCGGCCCTGGTTCCTCTTTTGCCGGTTGTTTTCCTGAACCTGCCGGTCTGGCTGAACACGATTTGCCTGCTGATGGTGGTGTTCTTCCCGATCACCATGGCTTACGTGATCGTGGTGCAGCGTGCCATGGATATCCGCATGGTGGTGCGCAGCGGGGTGCGTTATGCTCTTGCCGCGAATGGGATCAAAGTTCTGCGCATCGCCCTGATCAGCGCGCTCGTTCTCGTCACGATCGAATTCGAGCAGCAAAGCTCTCATCGCTGGGAGGGCATTCTGATTGCCTCGCCGGCGTGGCGCTGATCGTCATGCGTCGGACGGCTGGCAAGACGGATGAGCGCTTGGATGGACCGCCGCTTCTTTCGCGAAGCCTATAATGCGGAGCTGATCCTGACCGACCTTGGCAACTCCGTAGCGGGCATACGCGATATCAAGCACGCTTTTGCAGACTGTCGCGCGCCGCATCTCTGTTTCGCTGCATGTGGATCGCATTGCCGTGCTGCTGGATAAAGGCCCGCGCTACGAGCCCGCTTATGCGCTGGGCTTCGGCGACTCCGCGCCGCCGATTTCGCTATCGCGCGATGCAGCTACCGTCCGCATGCTGAAACAGGCGCGCTCGCCTTCGAAGATTTACTTCGATGATCCGCAATCATGGGTCCATGGCGCTCCCGAGAATGAACAGCGACGTCTTGCAGACGCTTGGCGCGCAGCTGCTGTTGCCGGTTTCAATGAACAGCCGGCTGCTCGGGGTGATCAGTTTAGGAGCGAAGAAATCAGAGGCGCCCTATTCGCAAGGTGATCTGCAACTGCTGAGCGCGGTTGCCTCTCAGACGGGGCTGGCGCTCGAGAATGCAGAGTTGACGGAAACGATCCGGAAAGAAATCGCGCAGCGCGAGCGGCTTGACCGGGAACTCGAGATCGCGCGCGATGTTCAGCAGCACCTGTTTCCGCAGACTCTGCCCAGAGTCGAAGGTCTGGATTTCGCCGGATACTGCCGGCCTGTAGAGGGCGTGGGCGGCGACTATTACGATTTCGTGCGCCTGCCGTACGGCTGCCTTGGCGTGGCGGTAGGCGATGTGTCAGGCAAAGGCATCGCGGCCGCTCTCATGATGGCGAGCCTGCAAGCATCTCTGCGCGGCCAGACAATCAAGCCGTGCGAAACTCTCTCCGAGATGATTCAGCATATCAATCATCTGGTTTACGAAGCGTCCGCCGATAATCGCTACGCGACATTCTTCTACGCGCAGTACGATCCGGTAACCGTCTTCGAGATATGTCAATGCCGGCCATAATCCGCCTATGGTTTTTCGCCGCGGAGCAAAACCTGCGACGTGATGAGGCTCGAGGCGGGCGGCACGGTGGTCGGGCTTTTCCCCGACTGTGAGTTTCAGGAGGGGGAACTGCAAATGCAGAGCGGCGACGTGCTGGTCGCCTACACCGACGGCATCAGTGAAGCGATGAACGACCGGGACGAGGAATTCGACGAAGAGCAACTGATTCAGGCCTTGCGCGAACACAAAGCACGTACCGCGGCCGATCTGATTTCGGAGTTATTGGAACGCGTCGACGGCTTCACAGAGGGAGCGCGGCAGCACGACGACATGACGCTGGTGGTGGTGAGAGTGCAGTAACGGAAAGAAAGAAAGGCCGCGCTGAAGTCCGCCCTCCACTTACCTAACGCTGGCTTAATCCGCCGTCAACGGCGAGTATCTGCCCGGTGATGAAATCGGGCGCCGTCAGGAAAAAATGCACTGCGTCGGCGATCTCTTCGGGTGTGCCGGACGCTGCATCGGCGTCGCGTCGATCATCTCTTGCACGCGGCATCGACGTCATTGAACGCAATCACGCCAGGCGCGACAGAGTTGACCGTGATCCGGGGCGCCAGGCCTTCGCCAGTGCTTTGGTCAACATGATCAACCCTGCTTTCGAAGCGCAGTAATGAGCATGGTCCGCCCACGGCCGTATCCCGCCGAGCGAGCTGATATTCACGATCCGGCCGCCGCCAAGTTCGCAAGCATTTGTTTCGCGCCTTCCTGGCAACAGAAGAATGTCCCCTTCAGGTTGACGTCATGGATGAAGTCCCAGTCGGCTTCGGTGATGTCCAGCGGATCGAATTCGGGTAAACCGCGCGGCATTGTTGACCAGGCAATGGAGCGCGCCGAACGCTCTCGGACTTCGCGCGAACAGCCGCCGGATCTGGTCCACTTTCGAAAGATCAGCTTGAAAGATCGGAGCACCGCCGCACTCGCGCGCGACCTTTTCGGCTTCAGCGCGCGAATGGTTGTAGTGAATCGCCACGTCGAAGCCGCGCCTCGCGAGTTCGATCGCGATCACTCGCCCGATTCGCTTCGCCGAGCCGGTGACGAGGACGCGCCGCTTAGCTCCATGGAAAACAGGAACGTCGAAGCTGTGGATAGCGCTCATGGTTTGTGCGATGTCTGCGGCGTGTGCGCCGCCGAGACGAAAGGCCGCTTCGAACTGCGAGGGCGGGAAGTACACGCCGTTATCGAGCAGATGGTGGAAGAACCGGCCGAAGGCTGCCGTATCGGAGCGCTTCGCTTCTTCGTAGTTGCGTACCGGCCCCGGCAGAAGAAGAACGTGAACATCGAACCGACGCGGTTCACGCACGCGCCTCCGGGCGGCCGCAGCGATTCGCGCTGTCGTGGTTTCGAGAGCATCGTAGACTTCGGGATGCTCTTCGAGATAGGTGCAGCATGGCGATGCCGGCTGTCACTGCCAGCGGATTGCCGGATAGCGTTCCCGCCTGATAAACCGGGCCGGCCGGCGCGACTTTGCTCATGATGTCCGCGCGCCCGCCATAGGCAGCTATCGGCAGGCCGCCGCCGATGATCTTGCCCAGCGTGGTCAGATCCGGCGTGACGTCATATAGCTTCTGCGCGCCGCCGCGGCTCAGGCGGAAACCGGTCATCACTTCGTCGAAGATCAGCAGCGCGCCGTGGCGTTCTGTCATCTCGCCGCAGTCCCTCGAGAAAGCCGGGCTCGGGCGGAACACATCCCATATTGCCGACGACCGGCTCTACGATGACGGAGGCGATCCTGATCCCCTTGCTTGGCGAAAACGGCTTCGACCTGATCGAGATCATTGAATCGGAAGCGCGATGGTCGTTTCGGAGAAGGCGCGCGGAACGCCCACGCTATCGGGAAGGCTGAGTGTGGCGACACCGGAGCCGGCCTTCACCAGCAGCGAATCGACGTGGCCGTGATAACAGCCCTCGAACTTGACGGTGAGGTCCCGGCCGGTGAAGCCGCGCGCGAGCCGGACGGCGCTCATGCAGGCTTCGGTTCCGGAGTTGACCAGCCGCACCATTTCGACCGAAGGCACGGCGTCGATGATCAACTCCGCCAGTTCCACTTCGCGGCCGGTGGGCGCGCCGAAGCTGGTGCCCAGTTCGAGCGCAGCAGCGAGCGCCTCAATGACGGCTTGGGGCCGTGGCCGAGAATGAGCGGCCCCCAGGAGCCGATGTAATCGATGTAGTCGTTGCCGTCGACGTCGAACAGGTGCGAGCCGTCGCCGCGCGCAATGAAGCGCGGCGAACCGCCGACGCCCGGAAAGCACGAACGGGCGAGTTGACACCGCCCGGGATGCTTTCTTGCGCCCGGGACAACAGAAGTTCCGATTGTCTTACGTTCATACCCGCGTTTCGCCGAGAATCAGCTTGCGGAACAGGAAACTCATGAAGATTTTCGTGCAGCGTTGTGTTGACGTTGCGCATCAGCCGGTTCTTCAGTTCCAGGTACGGCTGGGTTCCGGCAAACAGATCCTGCATGATCTCGCAGAACTTCGGGCTGCGCTTCATGAAATCGATCATGCGGCGTGGGACCGCGCCGAAGAAGATAGCGCCGCAAAAGAGCCGCTTGGCGAGCCCGGCACCGTAGGTCAGATCCAGGCCGAAATCGCGCGAAATCAGCTGCCGGTAGACCTCGGCGCTTCCGCTCGGGTTCAGAGTCGCCAGCAGAACCTGGCTCGCGAGATCGCCCGATCGCACCGCGTAGTACAGGCCCTCGCCCGTGATCGGATCCACCAGACCGCCGGCGTCGCCCACCGCAATCCAGCCGTCGCCCGCCAGACGATTGTTGCGCCAGCCGCGCGATTCGAGCGCGGGAAGCATGTGCCCGTAGAACTTCGCTTCTTTGCGCGGAATTCCCTTCTCGTCCATGTAGCGTTCGAGGCGGGCGCGCAGGCATTGCGCCGACTCGCTCTTGCCGCAGATACCGACCGACAAATGCCCGGCGCGCGGGAACACCCAGATGTAGCCTTCCAGATTCGGCAGAAACTGAATATCGATATGACGCTGGTCGGCAGGAACCCAATAGCCGAGCGCATACATCGTGTCCTTGCGCCGTGTATTGCGTACCGACGTCGCGCAACGGATTTCGCGCGCCGGTCGCGACCACGCAGTAATCCGCTTCGAGCCGGCCAGAGCGGGTGCGGATGCTCCAGCCGCGAGAGTCTGCGATCGAGACCCAGACACGCGCTCCTCTGCGATTTCCGCGCCGGCCGCTTCCGCCCGCCGCAGAAGCATGCCGTTCAGGTCCATGCGCGAATAGATCACCAGCGGCCGCGTGAGCGCATTTTGTACGCGCCGGATCCGGGAGCCGCAAGCAGCGTGTCCGTGACTAACTTCTTCGGCGTGTCGTTTTCGAGCAGGTACGGATACTGGGAATAGGCTTTGTAGGTGATGCCGCCGCCGCAGGGCTTTTCCCACGCGAGCTTCTCGTCAATGATGATCGTCTTCAGGCCAGCTCGCGCCAGCCGCTCGGCCGCAGTGGCCCCGGCCGGTCCGCCACCCAGTACTGCCACCGTTTTCATCGAATCTGTCCGTTCGGACTCCTTTGATCTGTGGATGGAGCGTGTGGATTCGGGGTGGTTTCGCCAGGCAAAGCGGAATCAACGGGCGGATGTCCGGCAGGAAGCTGGTCCCGTCCAGCTTCGGGATGGGAGGCTAGTCCGTGGCCCTGGGAATCGGCAACATTCACTACCACCCACTTGCCGTTTCGATCCTCCAAAGTGTACTTCATTGTCATTGCATTGTTTATTGTCGGGTCACTCTTGGGATGAAAGGAGACAGTAGCGGACGCGAAATTCTTGTCGAATGTCACGGAAGTGGTGGTTACGTCGAGGCTCTTTAGATCGAGACCCGAACTGGCCTGAAGGCGCTGGATAATCGCTTCCTGCACCTTCTCTCTAGTTTTGAGCCCATTGCTGCAACCGGTAAGCAGTGTGATGGCAAACAGAAGAGCCGCCGGGAATCGCAACACGATCCGAGTATAACTAACGAAAGCTGGACACTTTGTCTGATTCGCCAGGAGCCGTCGAGCGGTTACAGCCCAAGATAAATATTTCCTTCCCTTTCATTCCAAACGCTTTAACCCCAATTCGCAAAAGCCAAAGTCCGTTTTCGCCCCCCCTCGTGCTATGGTCCGGCAGACTCATATGAGAAAACATCCCGAATTCGACCGGCTGAACGCTGAACTGCTCGCAGCAGAGCGCGCCCAGACCAATCGCGCTAACGCGCTCCACAGTACCGGCCCCATCACCCATAAGGGCCGAGCCATCTCGTCTCCTGGAGCGCACAGGCCGTTTGGCTGGCCGTTGTGCGCGGTCCAATCATTGAACGCCGTCAAAACTGGTTTGACCGGCCGCACCGTGCTGCTCCACAGCGACGATGCCGATGTTTATCGGCAACACCTCGCCGCGTACGCCAAGGAATATCAGCCCGCCGGACTCCGCGAACAAGAGCTCGTCCAATCCCTCGCCGACACCCAATGGCGCTTACAGTGCATCCCTGGTCTCGAAATGGCCATCTACGCCCAGGGTCGCGCCGAAAACCAGGAGTACTGCGCCCTGCACGGGACCAACGGCGCCAGTATGATCGACCTCGGAACGTTCTTGAAATCCGAAAACCAGCCCAAGAACCTGCAGCTCCAGGAATCGTGCCTCCAGCGCCGCTTTGAAAAGGAAATGGCCGAACTCCGCGGCCTGCAAAAGGAACGCAAACAACAGCAGCAAAACGAGCAGCCCGCAAATGGCTTCGTTTTTCAAGTGAAGCAGCTGCATCCGCCGGGAGAATGGGCTTCAGCCCGAGCGGGGCTTCAGCCTCGCCCAGCTCTGCCAGGGAAAGTAAACCAAGCGATCACTTAGGCTAAAAGAGGTAATGTCGGAGTGCAACAAACCCAGGCGTCCTCGCATCGGGAGCATCAACTGAACATCAGAGATAAACCGCGGGCAGGCGAATCCAGGCACCGAATCACTGAACTGCTGGAAAGCAGCCGCCGCTATAAGTATCTGGATCCGTTCATTACTCTGTTCGTAACGGTGCTGCTGATCTCCAACATCATTGCGGTGAAATTCTTCGCAATCGGACCACTGCGAGTCAGCTCGGCCCAGGTTCTTTTTCCCATTACCTACATCTTTGGCGATATTTTCACTGAGGTGTATGGTTACGATGCTTCGCGGCGCGCGATATGGTACGGCTTCTTTGCCTCATTCATATTAGTTGCCATGAGTTTTCTCGCAGTGATCATACCGCCGGCTCCCGAGTTCAAGGATCAGGCTGCTTTTGCCGCGGTGTTCAAACCTGTAGGACGCATCGTATTTGCCAGCTTGCTCGCGTATTGGTGCGGGGAGTTTGCGAACTCATTCACGCTGGCGAAGCTGAAGCTGTTGACTCGCGGCCGTTACCTCTGGACTCGCACGATCGGGTCGACAGTAGTGGGACAGGCTGTTGACACGACGGTAGTGATGTTCGCCGCTTTCTATGGGACCCGGCCGATTAGCGTGATCATGAAGCTGATTGTCTCGGGGTATCTAATCAAAGTATTGTATGAAACGGTGATGACGCCAGTCACTTACGCCATCGTCAACTTTCTGAAACGAAGCGAAGGCGTGGATTACTTCGATTACCAGACCAATTTCAACCCGTTTGCCACTGGAGAGGCAGAAGCAAAGATCAACTGACGTCGGCAGGCGGTCGCAGAAGTTTCACTGGCAGCTGGATCTTGCGTCCGTTGCGGTTAACAGTGAGCACGATTGTGTCGCCCACCCTCTTCTGGGAAATGGCGCGGATCAGGGCATCTTCACGCTCAACGGGCTGACCATCGATGGCTATGATGAGGTCGCCACCGATGCCGAGCTCGACGTTCCCGATATCTACTTCCTGACGGGCTCCTCGAACGCCAGCCAAATCTTCCGAAGAGCCTCTGGCAACAGCTTGCACCAGCAGACCGCCCCTGACAGGCAGGCCTAAGGCCAGCGCCAGATCCCCGGCCACGTACTCAGTGGTGACCCCAGGCTTGGGGCGTTCGGTCACGCGCCCGGCCTGATAATCGCTGAGAAGCGCTTTCGCGCGATTGATCGGCATGGCGAATCCGATTCCGATATTTGTGCGGCCGAGAATGGCCGTGTTGATGCCGATCACGGAACCGCTTGAATCGAGCAAGGGCCCTCCGCTATTTCCGCCATTGATAGCGGCATCTGTCTGGATAAGCCCTTCCAACCGCTGCTGAGTTTCGCTGTTGAGAGCGCGCCCGATGGAACTGACGACGCCCACAGTGAGTGTGCCCTCTAAGCCGAATGGGTCGCCGATAGCGAGTACTTTCTGGCCAACCTGCAGCCGGTCGGAATCGCCCAGCCTGAGGAACTCCTGCTTCTTCTTTGGATTGATTTTGATCAGCGCAAGGTCGTCAGAACGATCCGTGTCTAGCGCGGTTGCGTAGTATTGCGTTTGGTCAGGCAGAGTGACCTGGATGCGGCTGCTACCGGAGATGACGTGGAAGTTGGTCAGAATGAAACCGCTGTCGTTGACCAGGAAACCTGAACCCAGGCTTTCGGAAGCGACCGGGCCGTAGAAGAAGTCTCGCCGAACTGTGGTGCTTGTAATATAGACGGTGGCGAGCCGGGCGGATTTATAGATCTCGATGTTGTTCTGCTCTTCAGCCGAAACGCCAGCGCCATGTACCGGCGTTGGCTCCGACCATTTCAGACCGGCGCGGAAGAGAGGCGCAGCGACTTCACGCATGCTCCAGTTCGCGCGCGACGTGAGCCAGACGAAACCGAACGTGAATAGAAAAGCAAAGAAGGCGGTGCGGCCCCTCATTGCGCGGAGCCTTGCAATTGCATCAACTCAAAAAAGACCTTCCGGATTTGTCCAAGCGTCTGAGCTTTGGGGTGTTCAGTATCGATCACGTAATCGGCGTAGCGCTGCTTTTCTTCGTTGGGCATTTGCTTTGCGAGGCGGGCCAATACCTGTTCCCGCGTCAAGCCGTCACGAGTCATGCCGCGGGCAATCTGGGCGTCCCGGCTGCAAACAGTCAAAATGATGCGGTCAAATGACCGGTAACGGTCAGTTTCTATCAGGATAGCGGCTTCGATCACGACGATACCTTGGGGATCGACCTCGGCCAGGTGAGCGAGCAGCTTTTCTTCCAGGCGAAAGACAGCCGGATGGACAATGGCGGTCAATTTATCGAGCAAATCGGGCGAATTGAAAACAATCGAGCCGAGCTGCTTGCGATCAATCGCGCCGTCGCGAAGAAAGAATTTCAGGGCCGAAGAGTTCCAATGCCGGTTGATAGCCCTCGCCATTGGGTTCCAGGACGGCGATGACCGAGCTTATCGGCATAGATAACATGGCATCCCAGGTCTTGGAGTGTAGCGGCGACAAAAGACTTGCCGGTAGCGTAACCTCCGGTGAGGCCGACTTTCAACATGAAGCCGCCTCAATTGTGCCAGATACTGCCTTCGGCCAAACCGACTGTGTTCGACATTAACATCGCGATAGTGAGCGGACCGACGCCGCCGGGTACGGGCGTGTAAGCGGAAGAAAGCTCCTGCATGGCAAGCGGATCGACATCTCCCACGAGCGTTGAGCGATTTTTTGCGAAAGCGGCGAGACGAGCAGTGTCGTGACTGAAGAGCCGTTGCACGTCGGCCTCTTCGGTGAGACGATTCATCCCGACATCGATTACGACAGCACCGGGCTTGATGAAATCGCGCGTGATAGCGGCGGGCTTGCCGATCGCTGCGACCAGAATATCGGCGCGGCGGCATTCTTCTGCTAAATCGCGGGTACGTGAGTGGCAGATCGTTACGGTCGCGTTCTGGTGAAGCAAGAGCAGCGCCATGGGCTTACCGACGATATCGCTCCGGCCAACGACCACGGCATGCTTGCCCGCGATCGGGATCTGATATCGCCTCAGCATCTCCATAATCCCGGCGGGCGTGCAGGCGCGCGGGCCCGGCTTGTTCCGCACCAACAGCCCCAAACTGTTACTGCCGAACCCGTCGACATCGCGCTGCGGATCGACCACGCGATTCACCACCGATTCAGCATCGATCTGCGGCGGGAGCGGCATTTGAACCAGGATGCCGTGGACGGAGCGGTCAGTTCTCAAGGGTTCGAGGAGATCGATTAATTCGCCGGTTGAAATGTTGCCGGGCGGTGTGAACTCGAGGCTGCGGATGCCGAGATCGTGACAGGCTTTGATTTTGTTGCGGACGTAGATTTGCGAGGCGGCATTCTCACCGACCAGAACAACCGCCAATCCAGGGGTCTTGCCTTGCGCGCGCAGAGTTTCAATGCGAGGGCGCAATTCATCTTGTATTTCCCGGCTGATTCTCTTCCCGTTTAGCACCACCCCACTCATGCAACCGTGAGGATAACAAAGGATCCCTTACGGACGCTGTTGAGCGCTGCTCGATTGTTGAACGCCGCTAGCTCCTCTTACCCATTGCAGAATGGTTTTGTATTGCCAGCTCGATTCGTTTCCTGGCCAGCGCTGGCCGCCGTTGTGCGTCGCAAGGTAATCCGCAACGTTTCCAGCCGAGTCGGTGGGGCGGGTCGGTTTGATCAGCATCAGGCTGTGCGCCGGATCGTTGATGTCGACCACGCGCATGGCGTACTTGTAATTATCTTCGCTGTCTTGCGGAGAGAACTGGCCTTCAGCATTGGGCGGATGGAGCCGGAAGATGACGTGCGTGGCATGACACATCACGCATGCTTTGCCATCGGCTCCCTGAGCGGCGAGTATCGGCTCTACTTTCGCGACGAAGTAATTGAAGTCGAGTACCGAGCCCGGCTTAACATCTGCCAGGGACTCGCCAAGTTTTTTGCCCGAAAGAACGTTCTTGGCGATTAGCTTGAGGCGGGGATTGGGATCGTTCTGCATATGCTCGAGAGCAGCGCGAAATTCGGGCTGCTGTTCGATGCCTTTTGATCTGCGCAGCAGGTCGAGCGCCGCCGCTCGAACGTTGGCATCGGGGTCGCTCAAGCTGGCGATAACGGCTTGGAAAACAAGCGGCTCACTCAGTAGATCGGGGCGGCATTCTTGGCTTTCTTGCCGAGGAAATAAGCTTGATCCTGCGATAGCGCTCCACCGGATACGCCCAGATGATTGACGAGAAATTTCGGGTCGTTTACTTCTTCGATCAACACGCTGCGTTGGGAACTGCCGAGACGGCTAAATAACTGCCCAGCCGCCGCGCGCTCGCCCGCATCGCTTAAGCGCTCCAGAGCGATCTGCAGCGCAGCCCGCTGAACGTCGCGGTCAGGATCGGTGATGGCCTCCTGAACCTGTTTGCGAACATCGGGTTCATTCATCAGCGTCGCGAAAGAGGCTGCGGCCGTGAGGACCTCCGCATAATTCTTCACCCGCGGCTGAGTTTCGAGCAGAGTGTGGAGCGAGGATACAACCTGCGGCTGGCGCGTCCACGATGAACCGGAGGGCAGAGCAGCAAGCAGCGGCAGAACCGTACTCTGAGCGTTCTGATCGCCGCTCGACAGAATCTGTGCGATGGTCCGCACGAGCCCTGGATCAGGAGTGCCGGGCGTTTCTATATTTAGAATGCCGCGCTGACCGTTTTCGTAAACGTAACTCACCGTCTCGCGCACTGCTTTATCCGGATCGAGCGTCAATTGTAGCGCTGCTTTGGCGAATTGGGCGTCCCCTGCTCCGCTAAGCGTGCTGCCGGCCTTAAGCACTTCTATTTTCATGTTGCTGTCGGCGCCCTTCAGGCAAGCAATCAGCGCCTGTTCGAGTTGGGGACCGGAACTCGCGAAGAAGTGAATCAGGTCGCTATCGTTGCCGATCCGCGTCTGATAGAAGCCGTTATGAACGTCGTACTGGAAATCCGCGGTATCGCGGTAGGGCGGATAGTCGTAACCGGGAACGTGCAGTTCGGGAACACCAGATACATACTTGGTGAAAACCGCGGGCAGCGCCACGGACACCTGCCCTTCCTTCAGTTGCGGCAAGGAATAGTGCCGGATGTGGAAGTCCCAAAGCGATTCAAGAATGCCAGTGCGCCCAAGCGGCGTAGCTGAGCGCAGAACCTTGGCCAGCACCTGCGCTTGATCGCGCACGACAGCTTCATATCCTTTCGGATACGGTCCTGGTCCTGATCCGTGCCAGCGGCGCTGATCCAGGCATCGAGATAGCCGGTATTTTCGTCCAGCACGTCGTAGATGCTCTCGTGAACGGCGCGCCTGACGGTGGATCTGTTTCGGTGTTCAGGCGCGTGGCGAGCGCTGCGAGTATGCTGTTGCGAGCCGGCGGTCATCGGAGCTCCAGTAAGACCACTGCCACAAGCCCCGGGCGGCATTCAAGCGCACGGCGGCTACCGGGTCGTCAAGATCTTTTCCAGTGCCGCGCGAAGTTGCGAGTCGCCGGCTACGTACTTGAAGTGCTGATTGAAGAATTGCGTGGCTCCCCAACGAACTCGGGCATTGCGGGATATTCGAGGGCCGCTGTCAGCTCGGCACGTCCTTCAGCCGCGATTGGCGGGCGGCGTTCCAAAATCATGCGCAGCGCCCAGGCACTAGTCCGTTGAACCATTTTATTTTCGTCACCAAGAGCGTTGATGAGCGGCTTGAGCGATCCCGGATCAGCCATATGGCCCAGCGCGCGCGCCGCGGCTTCGCGTGCCAGCGGCTGCTCGTTGTGAGCGAGCACGTCACGGATTTGCGTGAGCGTTGCAGGCGGCGCAAGATCCCAGAACTGGTCCAACTGGTTCAGCAGCAGCGGCAAATCGGCAGTGGCGAGGCTGGTCGGCGGAGCGGGAAATGCATCGCCCCACTCTTCTGTGGCGCAGGTTTCCGTTCGGGCCAGGGTACAGCGTGGAGAGAGCCATCACGGCAAACTGAGTGGCGCGAAAAGGCGTGTTGAAGCCCTGATAAACCGGATCGCCCTCCCAACTGCCTTCCGGCCGCTGAGCTTTCAGCATCGTGTGAACAGCACGAGCAATGTTGGGATCGGTTTCCGGGCGTCTGCCCGCGAGAGCCAGCGCCAGCACCGCATGATAAGAAATGAAATCCGCTGGCTTGGACTTGTTGTCGAGCGCAAATCCCCACATCCCGTCCGGCTGCTGGTAGCTGTATAGCTGTTCGAACAGCTGATTCAACTGAGCGGCGTATTTATCCCGGCCAATGGTGGCGAGGAACTGGATTTTCCAGTTCAGGTCAATGATGTTGCGAGGCTGATAAGGCAGGGCGAGACGCTCGACCATGTCGCGCTCTGCCAGCCACTGCTTATCGCCCGTCTGCTGCGCCAGAATGTTGAAAGAGTCCCAGCTTTGCGACGCGATTTCAAACGGACTCACATCAGGTTCACAGCCATCCGTTTCGTCTCCCGGCATCTCCTTCCGGTCCTTGTAGTGAATTTTCAGGAAGTTCGCATAAGGTATCTCGAAGGAATCGATGCGGGGAGAATCGTGCGTTACGTTCGTCTCGTAGAGATGCTCGATCACGGGCAAGCGGCTGGCCACTGTGCGCGCGGAATAAATCACGCGAACCCAATCCGAGCCGGGTTCGCCATAAAGTGGACGCTGATTGTTGTAGATGCGGTCGGTAATGAATTCGAGTGCTGGACGCTGGGTGGGAGCGTATCCGTGCGACACAGCCGTGAGATAACCGCGCGAGGTGAACTGGGTTGGATGGCACGCGATGCACTGTTGCGTGTCGCCATGATTCATTGTGGTGCGTAACGCAATCGCGCCGCGGCGCGGAGTATTCGAGAGCCAGCTATCGCCCATGTTGATCAGGAAATCCATGCCTGTGCGGACGGCTTGCTGAGGATTATCGTAGGGCGGCACGGGATAGTCGAAGGTGCGCAACTGATAGGAAGGGTGGTTTGCCTGGATGCGGACGTAATAGGTCTGGCCGGGTTGCAGGATCCGAGTGCGGAACTTATACAAGCCGGGATAATTTTGCGTAGCCTCGATCTGATAAATGGAAGCGCCCTCCGTGAATGGCTTAATGTCCGGCTTGCCGACTGCATCTTTGGATGGCGCGAATAGATCGACGTCCAAGGGAACTTCGCGATCGGTGATATCGAGCACGAAATACGCCAATTTAGGTTGATCGCCACGAAAGGTAAATTTAAACCACTGAAAACCTTTTAAAAGCGCGGCATAACGATCCTCGTTCGGCGCAGGAGCGTAGGGGCGTTCGTCAGAAGCGCCGAAGATGGTTTGGCCGAAATCGAAATTTTGCGCGCTCTGCCACGTGTCGTTGGGCATGGCTGCGATGACCGCAGGTTCCGCGCCGGTTTCCGGAATGGGGTGCATGGAGGCCGCGATCTGAGGAATTGTTTCGCCCGCTGCCGATTGGAGATCTAGCGAAACAGGCCCATTCGCTCGAGGGCGCAGAGTCAGGTAGAAATCAAGGTCCTGGTTGTGCAGCCGTTTCTCGGACACGGTGCCCTGCACGTCAGAGATGGACACCGCAACCAGGCGCTTGTTCTGAAACTGAGCAGGGTCTTTTACAGCAATGGTAATGGAGTAGAGCGAACCGGACTGCGCGTTCCCGAGGTCAACGCGGTTTGCAGGCTTGTAAGTCTCTGTCTGCCGGGCGCTTAGGAGAAGAGCAACCCCCGCAATTAGGCAACAAACAATGATGATTTGAGTAATCTGCCAAGGATTCCAACGAGATAAACGTCGCATGCAGGACTCTGCCTAGTGATGGGTGAATCTTATCGCATTCTAAATGTTATTGTGATAAGCCAATGTCCCGATTTGGATTGGCAAGAGTTTCTTTAGCACTTATTTCTTACGAGCTGGCGCAGGCTGCAATCTTAACGCCCGAACAAGCGACACAAGTGCGCAACATTTCCGAATTGACTTTCTCTCCGGATGGCGCCTATCTTGCCGGCACTGTATCGAACATCCCGAAAGGCGCTTTACCGGAGTCGCATATCTGGATATTCGACGGGTCAAGAAACGAGTTCCGTCAGTTCACCTTCTCGACAAAATCCGAACGCTCGCCTCAATGGTCGCCGGACGGGAAATCGCTTGCCTTCTCTTCCGATCGCAACGAGCGATCACAAATCTACACAATTCGCGTGGACGGCGGGGAGGCAATGCAGCTTACATCGGGGAAGAACGCGGTTGGTGAGTTTCGCTGGTCGCCCGATGGAAAGCAGATTGCGTACCTGGCGCCCGAGCCTAAGTCCGATGCAGATGAGAAAAGGGAAACGGATAAAGACGACGCGAAAGAAGCTGATCGGGAGAAGGACCTTAACCGTTTGTGGTTATTGGAGGTTGCGTCAAAGCAGGGTCGTCAGACAACACGAGGTGCGTGGCGGATCAGCGACTTCGAGTGGATTTCGCCGGAGCATTTGATGGCCGTTGCAGCAGATCGACCGAAGATGGAGACCTGGCACAACGCGCTCTACACGATCGACGTCAAGACCGGCGCGTTCACCCGCTTTAGCCAGCCCAATCAACCCTTCGGAGGATTGACGGTGTCGAAAGGCCGAAGTGAGATTGCGTTCGCGGCGGCGAACAGGGCCGGCCCTGCTCCACATGACTTGTTTGTGCAGGCAACGCAGGGCGGGACCGCACGCGACGTAACTGCCGTATTAAACCGTCCGGTTTTCGGCGTGAAATGGCAGAACGATGCCGATGCGGTGATATCGGTAGGGGATGGATTCCGTTCAGTGCTCTATCGGATCGGGAGACAAGACAAACCTCAGCCAATATTGCTGCCGTACTCGACCGGGGATTTCGATATTGCTCCGAATGGCGTACTCGCGTTCATTGCTCAAGGCTTCGATCGCTTGCCTGAAGTGTATGTTCGCTCGCTACAGGGCAAGGTCAGGCAAATCAGTCACGTCCAACCACCAGCCTGGACGGACATCAAGCTCCAAACTGCGGAAGTATTCCGTTTTAAAAGCTTCGACAAGGCTGAGATAGAGGGGGCGCTGATGAAGCCGGCCTCGGCCGGAAAGGTGCAGCCTCTGGTTGTCTATGTGCATGGCGGTCCGGCAGGGAAGTTCAGCGAAAGCTACTCATCGTGGGCGCAACTGCTCGCAGCAAATGGCTTTCAGGTGCTGATGGTCAACCCGCGAGGCTCGATCGGCTACGGCGAGGAATTCTTAAAAGCTAATCACGCCAACTGGGGAGGCGGCGATTTCAAAGACATTGTCGCGGGACTCGATTTTGTTCTGGCGCGGGGAGAGGTCGATGCGAATCGCCTCGGCATTGGCGGATGGTCGTACGGAGGATACATGGCCGAGTGGGCGATCACTCAGACTGACCGGTTCAAGGCTGCGGTATCCGGGGCCGGGATGTTCGATCTGGGGGCGGAGTTCGGGACTGAAAGCGGGCCAGAGGGGGACGAGTGGTATTTCGGAACGCCTTGGGAACATCCAGAGCTATTCGCCAGAAGCTCACCGATGACGTATGTGAGCCATGCAAAAACACCGACGCTTATTCTGCAGGGCGAGAATGATCCCATTGATCCACTCGGGCAATCGACCGCGCTTTATCGTGCATTGAAGCGTTATGGAGTGGAGACTGAGCTAGTCACTTACCCGCGTGAGCCGCATGGATTTAAAGAGGAGAAACATCAGATAGATGTTTTGATCCGAATGCTTGAATGGTTTAAGCGCTACTTGAAGCCGTCGACTTAAGAGGAGCCTGGAGCAGCGAGGCAGATTCTCTATCCAGAAATACCGTCGCGTTCGCGTGACGGCGGACGAGCGAGGCCGGGCAGGCAGTTGAAATTGGGCCCTCGAGAGCCTCACGAACTGCTTGCGCCTTGCGTGCATCTGAGACACAGCAGATCCAAGCCAGAGCGCGAAAGAGACCCGGGCACGTCACAGTCAGCGCTTCTCTTGGAACAGAATCCAGATCCGGGAAGTGGCCTTCACTGGCTTGCTGGCGGCGGCAACGCTCATCGAGCACGACCCGCTTCACTGTCACAGGATCATTGAAGTCGGCCACATGTGGATCGTTGAACGCGATGTGGCCGTTCTCGCCGAAGCCGACGAAAGCCAGGTGAATTGGCGCGGCAAGCAGCAGTTCGGAGTAGCGCTGGATTTCGGCATCGATATCGAGGGCATCGGCCTTTAGGTAGTGCACCCGAATTGGCTGAACTTTGTCCGCTAGACGGGCCTTGATCCAGAAACGGAAACTCGACGGATGCTCCGGCGGGAGGCCAATGTATTCGTCCATATGGAAGAGTTCAACACGATTCCACTCGACGCCCGAGCAATTGACGAGTGCATCTACTAACTGGACCTGCGAATTACCAGTGGCAACCAAGACTCTTGCGCCGCCAAACTGGTTTATCGCACCGGTGATGAGCTTTGCGCCTTGACGTGCCGCCGCGGAAGCCATTTCTGAGGTTGAATCGAAAATGTGAACCAAGCAGCTAATTCCATAAAGCCTGAAGCTCTTGAACTTCTTCCCGGCTGCCAACGATAAACGGCGTCCGCTGATGAATCCCGGAAGGCTCGATGTCAAGAATCCGACGCTGCCCATCGATCGCCATTCCGCCTGCTTGTTCGGCAATGAATGCCAGCGGATTGGCTTCATAGAGGAGGCGCAGCTTACCTTCCGGATGGGTAAGAGTAGGCGGATAGAGAAATACGCCACCCTTAAAAAGAGTACGGTGGAAATCGGCCACTAGCGATCCGATGTAGCGAGAGCTGTAAGTTCGCCCGAGATCGCCCTGGCGCAATCGAGCCAGGAACTTTCGATACGGTTCGGGGAAGCTGTCCGCATTAGCTTCATTGACGGAATAAATATTGCCGTGCTCCGGCATACATAGTTTATCGTGGCTCAGCACGTATGCGCCGATGGTCGGATCGAGCGTGAATCCGAAAACTCCTTGTCCGGTAGTGTAAACGAGAATCGTGGAAGGGCCGTATACAACATATCCCGCGGCAACCTGTTTACTGCCAGGCTGCAGAACTGCCGTGTTTGGATCGGTATTTGGCGTGCACCGAAAAATCGAGAAGATCGTTCCGACATTAACGTTCACGTCGATATTGGAAGAACCATCGAGCGGGTCGAAGACAATCGCGTATTCGCCGTTTCCAACTTCGCGGTCGAAAGTTACTGGCTCCTCATTCTCTTCCGAAATCAGGGCGGCGACGCTATCTCGCAGTCCGAGACAATGCAGCAAGGCCTGGTTGGCATAGACATCCAGCTTCTGTTGAGTCTCACCTTGCACGTTTGTCGCTCCGGCGGCGCCTAACATATCCAGCAACCCAGCCCGTCGAATTTTCGCTTCGGTCATCTTAGTGGCTAGCGTAATGCCGGAGAGCAGCCAGGAAAACCTTCCGCGAGCACCAGGAAACCGCTGCTGCTCTTGGAGCAGATGCTGCTGAACCGTTACGATCATTTGATCACTGCGGCTCACGTAAGGTTTTCCAACGGCCATTGTGACGCGCGCCTGTGCTGGAATGAGGGTTTGCGAATCTCTCTGTTCATCACTTGCTATAACGACACGTTATTTCCCGAGACCGGGAAGGCAGTCGTAACGGTGCTCGAGCGGCTAGGCCATACGGTTGATTTCAGGCCGGACCAGACCTGCTGCGGACAAATGCATTACAACACAGGCTATCAAAAGGAGGCGCTGCCCCTGATGAAGCACTTCCTTCGCGCATTTGCAAATGCTGAAGTAATCTGCGTTCCTTCTTCGTCCTGTGTGGCAATGATGCGGGATCACTATCCGAAGATGGCCGCAGCTGCGGGCGACGAAGATCTGAGCCGGCAAGTAAGTGACGTTCTGCCGCGGGTGTACGAGTTTTCGGAATTACTAGTGGACAAACTCGGAGTTACCCAGGTCGGCGCCTTTTATCCGCACACAGTAACTCTGCATCCCTCGTGTCATTCGCTGCGATCTTTGCATGTGGGCGATAAGCCCGTGCGTTTACTTCAGAGCATTCGGGGGTTGACGCTGGTAGACCTGCCAGAAAGCGAACAGTGCTGCGGCTTCGGAGGCACGTTCGCGATTAAGAATGCGGAGGTTTCAGCAGCGATGTTATCGGAGAAAGTTCGCTGTGTCCTGAATACCCGGGCGGAGGTATGCACGGCCGTCGATAATTCATGTCTGATGCATATAGGAGGAGGGCTGAGCAGACAGCGCGCCGGAGTCAAATGTCTTCATATCGCCGAGATTCTAGCTTCGACTAGCTCTGAGGCCAAAGCGTGAGCGTTCGTGTTGGGCGCGCCGCGGCGGCCCCGGATTTCCCGACAGCCGCGAAGACACTGCTTCGAAATACTCAGCTAAGACGCAATATCCGCCATGCCACGGGAGTGATCCGTCGTAAGCGCGCGAGCGTAGTAAACGAGTTACCGGATTGGGAGCATCTTCGCAGCGCGGGTCACGAAGTGAAAGAGCACGTTCTTCGGCACCTGGATTTTTATCTCGAGCAGTTTGAACGGGCCTGTACGCAAGCGGGCGGCATAGTTCATTGGGCACGCGATGCCGACGAAGCGAACAAAATTATTGTAGAAGTCGTCAAGGGCCATAACGAGACTGAGGTTATTAAGGTCAAAACGATGACCTCCGATGAGACTTGCTTAAATGAAGCTCTTGCCGCGGCAGGGATTACGCCGTTTGAAACCGATCTGGCTGACCTGATTGTGCAGCTTGGCGAAGATAAGCCATCGCACATTGTGGTTCCGGCGCTTCACCGCAACAGAATGGAGATCCGGCAGTTATTCATTGAGAAAATGGGGCTGCAAGACTTGGGAGATGAGCCGGAAGATATCGCGGCAGCGGCACGGCAGTACCTTCGCGAGAAGTTTCTGCGGGTGAAGATCGGGATCAGCGGCGCGAATTTCGGAATCGCGGAGACGGGCTCGGTTGTAGTTGTTGAATCCGAAGGCAACGGAAGAATGTGCGTGACTCTTCCCCGCGTCCTGATCAGTTTGTTAGGGATCGAAAAGATCATCCCTACGTTCACTGATCTGGAAATTTTCCTGCAATTGCTCCCGCGTTCCGCAACCGGTGAGCGCATGAACCCATATAACTCCATTTGGACTGGCGTGAGCCCGGGCGATGGACCCGAGGAGTTTCACGTCGTGCTGCTCGATAACGGCCGGACGAACGTGCTTGCCGATGAGGAGACGCGCGAGACTCTGGATTGCATACGCTGCGGAGCTTGCCTGAACGTGTGCCCGGTCTACGAGCAGACGGGCGGGCATGCGTATGGCTCGGTATATGCCGGGCCCATTGGCGCGATTCTTACGCCTCAATTACAGAGCATGGAGCACTCGCAATCTCTGCCTTACGCATCGTCATTGTGCGGCGCGTGCTTCGAAGTATGTCCGGTCAAGATAAACATTCCTGAGATTCTGATCCATCTGCGCGGCAAACTAGTCGAGCGGGGCGATGCTCCGCTGACGGAACGCATGGCAATGAAGGGAGCAGCGTTCGCAATGGCGAATGGCGACAGATTTTCGGTAGCGCAGAAGCTGGCCAGAATCGTCCAAAAACCATTCGAGCATGACGGTAACTTAGAGCACTTGCCAGGCGTGCTGGCAGCCTGGACTAAGTTCCGGGATCTGCAGCCGATTCCAATGCAGTCGTTTCGCGAATGGTGGGCGGCGCGAGAGGGCGCAGATGAAAGTGAATGATGCGCGAAGCTCGATACTCGAGCGCGTTCGCAGAAGCACGGGGAGAAGTTCATCCGAGCGAGTGGGCGAATACGCCTCGATCCGGCGTGAATACGAAATTTCGGGAACACTCGACGGTGCGCAGCGGCTCGAGCTTTTCGCAGACAAATTGCGCGACTACGGGTGCGGAGTATACAATTGCGCGGAGACGGAAATCGCGGGGGCGATTGCGGATATTCTGACGTCGCGCGGTAAGCAGCGCTTGCTCATCCCTCCGCAGCTAAGCGCGCGGTGGCTGCCGGAGGCGTTCGAGTTTGTGCGTGACGATGGCTTGACAACGCTGGCGATCAATGCCGCCGAAGGCGTAGTAACCGGGTGCGCTCTCGCAATCGCTTCAACAGGCACGATCGTTCTGCGGCACACTTCGAACGAAGGACGCCGGGCTCTTACTTTGATCCCGGACTATCATCTGTGCCTTGTTTTCGAGCAGCAGGTCGTGGAGACAGTGCCAGAAGCAGTACGCCAGATAAGCAGCTTCGACCGTGTGCCGCTGACCACGGTTTCCGGGCCTTCGGCAACATCAGATATCGAGATGACTCGCGTCAAAGGCGTGCATGGCCCAAGGACGTTGGATGTAATCGTGTCAGTGAACTAAACCAGCCAGCTCGTCAATTGTGACAAAGCGATTTACCGGCAGATTTGCGAACTCCTGAACTCTGCCGCTCGGCCACTCGATCTTCGAATTTTCGAGACCGATGAATCCTGTTTCAATCCAAAGGTGAGCGAGAGATCGCTTTGCGAGCAATAGCTCGATCCGCTGTGAACAGCTTGCCACTGATTCCCGGAAGCGCTTTCTACTCGTACGACCGCGCCCAGGCCGCTGCGGTTCGATTTCCTGCCGACGAGTCGAACAGAGATCCAGTTATTTTTGTTTCCGCCATCATTACGGAGCAGGACCGCCGGGCCATTGTTCGTGTTGATGAGAACGTCCAGGTCTCCGTCGTGATCGAAATCCGCGTAGGCTGCCCCCCTCCCCACGATCGGCCGCGCAGAAATCAGGACCTACGGAGTTGCTGGCGTTCTCGAAATGGCCCTTCAAGTTGTGGAATAGGAGCGGCGGCTGGGCGTATTGCAGATTCGGTTGAAATTTGTGAATCTCAGGTTCGAGATGGCCGTTAGCGGCGAAAATATCCGGGTAGCCATCGAGATCGTAATCGAAAAAGAATGTGCCAAAGGTCAGGCTCAACAGGCTAGCCTGCCCGATCGGCCCGGACGAGGCGGTATCGACAAACAAGCCGCTGCCGTTGTTGCGATACAGAGCCATCATCTGATTCGCAAAGTTTCCAATCAACAAGGCAGGATGCCCTGAACGATCGATATCCGCAGCGTCCGTCCCCATCCCGCCGCGCGCAGTACCGTCTTCCGAGTAAGCAACTCCTGATTGAACGGCCTCTTCAGTGAACGTGCCGTTCCTGTTGTTCCGGTATAGCTTATTGGGTTGGGTATCGTTCGCGACAAATACATCGGGCCACTGGTCTCCGTTGTAATCGAAGATACTTATGCCAAGCGACTTACTGGTCGGATCGGCTAAACCGGCTTTCTTGGTAGCATCTTCGAACTTACCTGAACCAAGATTATGATACAGCTTCAGACTTTGTCCTTTGTAAGCTTCCGGCGTGCAGTAAGACTTGGTCTTGCCGTCCATTGAACAAGGTTTATCTTTCTCTTGACTCCATTGCACGTAATTCGCGACCAAGAGGTCCGCCTTGCCGTCTCGATCGTAGTCGAACCACGCGGCGCTGGTTCCAAAGTCCATGTTGTGAATGCCGCTGGCGGCGGTCACGTCGCGAAAATGGCCGTGGCCTTCATTGTGAAACAGGCGATCTCCCTCCAGCGCAGTAATGTAGATATCCGGTAAGCCGTCGTTGTCGTAATCCGCAATCGCTACACCCATTGCGTAGAGCTGAACGTCCAGGCCACTGCCGCGGGTAATATCGGTGAAAGTTCCGTTATGGTTATTGCGGTAAAGCGCCGGTAAATAGGCTTTGCTGGTGCTGTTCCAGTCGTGATCATTGAGAAGCAAGATATCCGCCCAGCCATCGCCATCGAGATCGATGAACGCGCAGCCTGATCCCAACGATTCGGGCAAGTACTTCTTCCCTTGTGCGCCGCTATGATGAACGAAGTTGATTCCAGCTTTCTGCGTGACATTCACAAACTGGATTCCGGGCCCGGACTCGCTCGCGATTCCGAGCATGGCGAGGCCAAGGATCGCAAGCATTGCGGAAGCTTTCATAATGCAGTTGAGGAGAGCGAGACTTCTTCGAGCAATGTAACAGATCAGGGACGCCGAAATCGCGTACGCGGGCGTGTCAACCTTAAGGTGGACAACACTGTACATACGCGCAATGCAGGACAACAGCGATCGCAGGTTGTTACTCTGATGCGCTGGGTCATTTTCCGTTAAGCCGCGTATCGATTGTGAAGCTTCTTAGCTCAGTATTGCTAGTCATTGCATTTTTTGCGATTGCTTGCACGCATTCATCGGATCTGCCAACGGTCGGATCCGACCGATATCGCGATCTGTGCACGGCCTTTTACCTGGGCCTCTCTGCGCTCCAGTCAGGCGAAGACGTGAACGCTCGTAAAGGCCTGACTCGAGCCACTGAAATCGCTGCTGGAGAACCTGCCGGTTGGGCCGACCTGGGATTGCTTCAGTTCCGGCAGCAAGACTACGACGGCGCGTTATCAAAGCGTAGAGAAGGCCCATGCGCTTGTTCCAGAAAACAGCCGCATGGAAGCGCTGCTTGGAGTAATTGAGAGCAGGCGTGGCAAGGTCGATGAAACACTGGCTCACTTCACGAAAGCTGTCGCGCTCGATCCGGGCAATCTCAAAGCTTTATATGGACTCGCCCAAGAAACCGAACGGCAGAATTCGGCGGCAACGGACGCAAAGGCGCATCAACTGCTGGAGCAAATTCTGCAAAAACAGCCGAACAATATAGCGGTTCTGATCGATGTAGTCCGGTTATCGGCCAAGCGCAACGATACGGATGCGTTGAAGCGAGCAGTGGCAAGTCTGGCCAAGAGCGCTCCGCAATGGCCCGCTGCAGCCCAGCAGCAGTTTTCAGTCTTAGAGCAACAAGCGAACGGCTCCAAAGTACATGACGCAGCGATTCAGGCGCAATTTCTTCGAAATGTCTTAGTCCGCGTTCCCGCTTACCGGCAGAGTTTGGATGAAGTAAAGACTCCGGTGACTTCCGCAGGCGAGCCATTTCTTAAATTTCTAAAGCTTCCGTCACCCAGCTCGGAACCCAGCGCTTTGGATGCAACACTCCACTTCGACTCACAGCCGGTTGCAAATGCACCCGCTGGAGAACTCACCTGGCTCGGAACTTTTGTGCCGGATGACAAAAGCGAGGCTGAAATCATCTGGGCCGATCATCGAGCGCTGCATCTGAGTAACGGAGCGCAGTTACCGCTTCCGAAGGCGAAGAACGCGACAGGAATTCCTCTCCTGAAAACGCAATTCTCCCGGCGGATCTGAATTACGATTTTAAGACGGATTTTGTAATTGCAACAGATGGCGGCCTTCGCTTTTACCAGCAGCAGAGCCCTGGAAAATTCAATGACGTTACTGCCGAGACCAAATTACCAGCGGCTATTGTTCAGGGGAGCTATACGGGCGCGTGGGCTTTTGACATCGATCTCGACGGCGATCTAGACGTCGTGCTCGGAGTTCCGGAAGGCGAGCCGGTTGTGCTCAGGAACAATGGCGACGGCTCTTATGCGGTGATCAGGCCCTTCAAAGGCGTCGATGGACTGATCGATTTCGCGAGCGCCGATGTGGACGGGGATGGCGATCCCGATGTCGCTCTGCTGGATAAGCAAGGACACTTGAAACTTTTCGCGAACGAGCGGCTGGGGGACTACAAGCTGCGCAGCACGCCGGCTCAACTGAGCGGGCAACTGCTTAAGCTGGCCGCTGCCGATGTAAACGGAGATGGGCTGCCGGATTTCGTCGTTCTGCAACCGGACTTCCGCGTAATGAGATTGTCGGACCATGCAGCGGGCCGCGATTGGACGGTCGTGGAACTGGCAAGAGCGAAGCCAGCAGCGGGAGCAGCGGAACCGACAAGCCTCGCGATAGCGGATCTCGACAATAATGGCGCGCTCGACCTGATCGTTAACGATCAGGTTTTTTTGTCTAACGGCCAGTCCTTTACAGCACTGGCTAACCGGTTACCCGCCAACGGCCGGGGATTCATCGAAGCAACCGCGAATGGACGGCTGAATGTGATTGGCCTTTCGGCGGACGGACACGCGGTGGAAGGAATCAATCGCGGGGCAAAGCAGTATCACTGGCAGGACGTTCGGCCGCGGGCGGCAACTACGAACGGCGATCAACGCGTGAACTCATTCGGCATTGGCGGCGAGATAGAAATTCGATCCGAGCTGCTTACTCAAAAGCAGATCATCGAATCGCCCATTCTGCATTTTGGGCTCGGGACTCATTCGGGAGCCGAGTTCGCGCGCATTGTTTGGCCGAACGGTCTGATCCAAACGGAGTTTGCGCTGAAAGCAAACCAGACCCTGATGGCTGAGCAGCGGCTGAAGGGCTCTTGCCCGCTTCTTTTCACCTGGAACGGGCATGGAATGCAATTCGTAAAGGATGTCGCGCCGATGTCGGCGGCGCTCGGAGCGCATGACGCCTCGGGCACATTTCGCGAGCATCTCTCAAACTCGAAGAGTGGTTCAAGATAAACGGTGATCAGCTCAAGCCGCGCGACGGCTTCTACGATTTGCGAGTGACAGACGAATATTGGGAGACCTATTACATCGATCATTACAGCTTGCTGGCCGTGGATCATCCGGCGGATACGCAGATCTTTGCCGACGAGCGCGTGGCGATTCCTGCCGCGCCTTTGAAAATCTATGTCACTGGCGCACCCCAGCGCGTTTCGCAGCGCTAAAGATGATCGCGGTCGCGATGTAAGCGCTGCTGTGCACGATCTCGACGGCAAATATCTGGATACGTTTGAGCTTGGATCGTATCAGGGCATTGCGCACGATCATTGGGTAGAACTCGAGCTGCCCCCGGATGCGCCTCGACATGGTGCTTTGTATCTGATTGGCTCAAGGCTGGCTCCATCCGTGGGACGACGGAATTCTAGTCGCCGCGAGCCAGGGCGCACAAATCGAAGCCGCGAGACTTGAGCATTGAGGTGCCCGATCGGGAGGGCCGCTGGATCGAAGTAAGAAGCAACCTGGGAGTCCCGGCTGGCCGGGAGAAAACAGTGGTTCTCGATTTGACGGGAATTTTCCAACCGGGCGCACCGCGCAAATTACGGCTGCGCACGAATCTCGAAATTTATTGGGACAAGCTGGCCTGGGCGTCCGGCGTTTCCGAAGCATGGCATAAAAACACAAAAGATGCCTCTAGATAGAGCTGACCTGCGACACCGGGGCTTTTCACAAATCGCGCAGCGCGAGGCGCTCGCGCCCGAGCTGCCCAATTACGACAAGCTAAACGCAAGTGGCGAGAAGTGGCCGAGCTTAGAGGGCTACTATACGCGCTATGGGGATGTGCGGCCCCTGCTCGAAAAAGTGGATGATCGATTTGTGATCGCCACAGGCGGAGATGAGTTGCGTTTGCAATTCCGCGCCGCCCTGCCGCCGCCCAAAGGCTGGTCGCGCGATTTTATATTTATAGGAGACGGGTGGATGAAGGAGGGTGATTACAACTTCAAGTACTCAAAGACTGTGCTGCCCCTCCCGTATCATTCGATGAAAGAATATACAGGGCCAGCTAAAGCGCTAGAAGACGATCAGGTTTACCGGCTTCACAAATCAGACTGGCAGGATTTTCATACGCGTTACGTGGCCCCGGTCAGCCTTTCTAGCGATCTTGTGGCGACACTCGGGAGACAGGTGAAGTGGAACGATGTTGAGGTTGCCAGCGGCACATGCAGCGTAACTTAATTCGCGTTGTAATTGGCATAATATTCATCAGCCTGTTAGCCATCCCGCTGGTCTACAAATCGGTGATGCAGAAGCGGCAGAGCGCCGGCTTATTACAAAATGACGCCAAGAAGCGCGCCGCTGCTCTCGCGCATTACGGATTCAGTTTTCGGGAGGTTTCGAAAGAAGTTGGAATCAATTTCGTCCATAAAGCCCCCACGCTCGATCCCAAACTGAAGCACATCATGGAACAGGTTGCTTCGATGGGCGCGGCGGTTTCTATCGTCGACTTCGACCGCGATGGATGGGACGACATCTACGTTTCCAACAGCGGCGAAGGAAGCCACAACGCGCTTTACCGGAACTTGGGTAACGGCACGTTTGAAGACGTGGCGGATCGTGTGGGGCTCGCGGATTTGAACCAGCCCGGCACGGGCGTAACGATGGGCGCCGTTTGGGGCGATTACGACAACGACGGATACGAAGACGTTCTCATCTATAAGTGGGGTAAGCCGGAGCTCTACCACAACGACGGCGGAAAGCATTTTACGCGGGTGACCGAAACGGCCGGGCTTCCGCCCTGGGTCAACGCCAACACCGCGATCTGGTTCGACTACGATCGGGACGGTAAGCTCGATCTTTTCCTGGGCGGTTATTATCCCGAGAACATAAATCTCTGGAAGCTTCAGAACACGAAGATCATGCCCGAGAGCTTCGAATATGCCCAAAATGGCGGCCGCAAATATCTGTTTCACAATCTCGGGAATGGGCATTTCGAAGAGGTCTCAGAGAAAATGGGCATCAACTCGCGGCGATGGTCGCTCGCCGCCGTGGCTGCCGATCTGAGAGGGACCGGGTATCCCGACCTCTTTGTCGCGAACGATTACGGCGTCTCTGAACTTTACTTCAACGAAGGCGGCAAGAGATTCCGCGAAGTAGGAAAGCAAACTGGCGTCGGATACGCGCCGAAGAGCGGCATGACAGCCTCGGTCGGCGACATTTTGAACCAGGGACGCTACTCGATCTTCGTCTCGAATATCTCAGAAGAAGGCGTGCTGGTGCAGGGCAATAATCTGTGGATGCCGCAGCCGGGCACATCGGGCGATAGCGTGAAATTCGAGAATATGGCCAACGCCATGGGCGTGGAGCTGGGCGGCTGGAGTTTTGGCACGCAGTTCGGCGATTTGAACAACGACGGCTATCTTGGATCTTTACGAAGTCAACGGCAACGTTTCGCTTGATCAGGACCAGAGCTATTGGTACGACTATTCGAAAGTGGCCGGCGGCAACCAGGCCATCATCTCCGATGCAGCGAATTGGCCTTCGCTGCGCGGCCGAAGCCTATCCGGCTATCAACAGAAGCGCGTGTGGCTCAACGACGGAGCCGGACAATTCAAAGAAGTTTCGCAACTCGTCGGCGTGACGGACCGGTTTGACGGCCGCGCGGTGGCGCTCGCCGACCTGTATAACAACGGAGCGCTCGACGCAGTAACGGCAAATCAGCGGGGTCCCCTGCTGCTGTATAAGAACGAAGTATCGCCAAAGAATCAGTGGATCGAATTTCAACTCGAAGGCCGCTCCAGCAATCGGAGCGCAATAGGAGCCGAGGTCCGGGTATTCTGGAACGGGCAGGAGCAGGTACAGGAAGTTTCGGGCGGCAGCGGATTCTGCGCGCAAAATCAGCGCCGACTTCATTTCGGCATCGGCAGAAGCACGAGCGTGGATCGCGTGGAAATCCGATGGCCTTCCGGGCGGGCGCAGATCATCAATTCGCCGCGGCTGAATCATGATCCACAAGATCGAGGAGCCGGCATGAGCGAGCTTGCTCAACGTGCTCAACCGGATTTGAACGGCACGGCGAAACCTGCGCGGCGCTCGCTCGTAGTCCGCTTCTTCGGTGCCGATAACCGGTATCTTCCGCCCATCTTTATTACGCTGATTCTTCTCATCAGTCAAGTCTCGTTCGGCTTGCTGGAGAGTCTCTCGCGGACGCTCTTGGCGATTGCGGCGGCATGGCTTGTGAGATCGTGCTCGCCGGTTTACTGTACAAGAAGTTTCCTCATCTTGCTAGCGCGTATATCTCCGGCATCAGCGTCGGCATTTTATTGCGATCCCCCGCATTTTGGCCTTACGCCTTCTGCAGCGTTCTCGCCATTATGTCGAAGTACGTCATTCGCTGGAGAGGGCGCCATCTCTGGAATCCGTCCAACTTCGCCATTTCCGCGATGCTTTTACTCGTGCCCGAATACGTTGCCACGCTCAGCATTCAGTGGGGAAACACGATCTGGCCGATGCTGATCGTGTGGGCGCTGGGCGTGCTGATCGTGATACGGGTGAAAAGGTTTCACATCACTGCGACCTACGTGGTTTCGTTCATCGCGCTGGCGCTATTCGAAGTTTCATCACGGGCCATCCCTTCCTGGCGGAAGTGGCGCCAATTACCGGCCCCATGTATCAGCTCTTCATCTTCTTCATGATCACCGATCCCCGAGACTACCGTAAAGCCGCGCTGGGCGCAGTGCCTGGTCGCATTTCTAGTGGCGGCGGTGGAGATGATTCTGCGGCTATATGAGAACGTGCATGCTCCCTATTACGCGCTCGCCATCGTGGGCCCGATTGCGAACATCATGGAAATCGCCATTACTTCAAGAGGGCGCCGATCGCCCGTCGCGAAGGGACTGGTAGCAGCCTGATCGAGCTAGCTTAACTGCCCGTGGCCGCCCCGATAAGCTCTGTCGGTTGTGGCAGTGACGCACTGCCTCTATAGAGATTCACAGCCTCTTCCGGCTCTCCATCGAACATTAAACAACCTCTGTCCAGGAGAACCGCCCGATCGCAGTGCTGTGTTATTTGATCCATGCTGTGAGTGACAAACAAAATCGTTTTGCCCGACTCTCGAAATCGCTTCAGACGATCGAAACACTTACCCTGAAAAGCGAGATCGCCAACCGCTAGTATCTCATCGATAACCAGAATGTCGGGGTCCACTTCGGTAGCAACCGAGAAGGCGAGCCGCATATACATGCCCGTTGAATACTGCTTCACCGGAACGTCGATAAAATCTCCGATCCCGGCAAAATCGATAATCCTTTGCTCTCGATCGAGCATTTGGCGTTTGGAATACCCCATGAGCAAACCGTTCACAAGAATATTCTCGCGGCCTGTCAGTTCCGAGTGCATGCCGGCGCCGAGTTCAATCAACGGCGCAATGGAACCATGGACTTGAATAGTGCCGCTCGTCGGCCGGTAAATGCCCGCGATGATCTTGAGCAACGTGCTCTTACCAGAACCATTTCGACCGATGATTCCGACCATCTCGCCCGCTCGGACCGTGAACGAGACTTTATTCACTGCCTCGAAATCGTGATAGTTTACGTTCTTGCGGAAGAATTTCGAGAATAGCTCACGAAGAGTATCGGGACGTTCGTGAATTACCCGAAACCGCTGGACAACATCCTTGACGGCAATTGCGTCCATCGCGCTTCTCTTATACATAAAAAACGAATTCGTCTTGGTGTTTGCGAAAAATCCAAAATCCGAAAGCTAACATCCCAAAGGCGCAGACAAAGCAGGCTATGATCGAGTTCGCCGAAGGCAGCAGGCCATAATAAACACTCAACCGGAAGCCGTTCAACATGTATTGCAAAGGATTCAATTTTAGCAGCCATCGATCTTTGGCCGGAATCAAGTCGATAGAGTAAATGATTGGCGTAACATAAAACAAGACGTTCAGCAACACTTGCAAAATGTGAGCCACATCGCGGTAATAAACATTCGCCGCGGCGAAGAAGAAGGTCGCGCCTAAGGTAAAGAGAGTGAGCGCTAAGAGCGGAACCGGCAGATACAACCATGTCAGGTGAAACGGGTGGCGCATCGCGATAACGATCAACACGAGCGGAATCATGGAGAGCAGGAAGTTGATCATGTTCGATACAACTGCCGCCACGGGGAAAACTAACTTCGCGACGCGAACTTTCTTGATCAGGTCTCCGTTCCCAACAATCGATTCCGCCGCGTAAGAGAGCGATTGTGAAAAGAATGTCCATGGCAGCAAAACGCTCAACAGGAAGATTGCAAAATGGGGTATATTCGCCGCCATAATAGTTGAGAAGACGACCGAGAGAACAACCATCAATAGGAGGGGATTCAGAAGAGCCCACAGAAAGCCCAAGACAGAGCGCTTATAGCGAATCTTCAACTCCTTGAGCGCCAGCGCCCAAATCAACTCCCGGTAACGCCATGTATCCGTAAATAACTCAATCATCTAAATCAGAATCCATCCCAAGCAGGTCAAATTCACGCGAAGCGCCTAAATAGACGCGCCCGGTTTTCTCCTCATTGTAGCGAAAACGGCCCGCCGCGCCTCCATACTTTGGAAGCGCACAATGTATTTCTCCGACCGCACAATGCCGTCCCAAGCAGATTCCAAGCAGCTAACCATCCTCAGTGTTGCCTACCCGCTCTTGCCGGTAAGTTCCGGCTCCGGAGGCGGATCCGAGCAGATTCTTTACACGCTCGATCAGGCCTTGGTGCGAGCGGGCTACCGGTCGATTGTTATTGCCGCTAAAGGTTCGGCAGTCCATGGAGAACTGATCGAAATGCCCGCTGCTCCGGCTGAGATTACGGATCTGTGCGCGCCGCATGCGCAAAAGGTTCACCGGCGATCAGATCGAGGCTGTGCTTAATCAACACCGGGTAGATCTTATCCACTTTCACGGGCTCGATTTCCTTGCCTACCGGCCTCGCTCTCACTCTCCATCACAGCTTGCCACGTTGCACTTGCCGCTTAGCTGGTATCCTCCTACTCTTTTCGCATGAACCAGACCTGTTTCTAAATTGCGTTTCTCAGAATCAGGCCCACTCAGAAGCCGCGGCCGAAACGCTTCCTGTCGTCCCCAACGGAATCGATCTTGAGAAGTTCCAAGTCTGCCAGAACAAGCAGGAGTATCTGCTTTGGCTCGGCCGAGTCTGCCCGGAAAAGGGTGCGCATGTTGCTCTTCGCGTGGCGCATCGCCTGAATTTGCCGCTCATTGTCGCCGGGCCCGTCCACCCTTTTAGCGCCCACAAAATGTACTTCAATGAACAAATCCAACCGCTTTTAGACGATAAGCGCTGTTACATCGGTCCGGTAGATACCAAGCGCAAAGCAGAGCTCTTGGCAAATGCGCGCAGTTTACTTGTTCCCAGCTTGGTTGCGGAGACCAGCTCTCTGGTCGCAATGGAGGCGGCCAGTTCTGGAACACCGGTCGTGGCGTTCCGCTCAGGAGCGCTGCCGGAAATTGTCGACGACGGAATTACCGGCTTCATAGTTCAATCCGAAGAAGACATGGCGAAAGCTGTTTTGAAAACAGGGGCCATCTCCCCCCTGACTTGTCGAGCCAAAGCAGAAACATGTTTCACGGCAAGTCGAATGAGCCAGGACTACTTTGGGCTTTACGATCTTATCCTGTCTTCTCAATTCTCCGGACGCGTAATCACCAGGCGCGATTTCGGAATGGCAACAGCACCCCAGTCCGATTTGTAAGGTTCGCTCCCTCGAAGAAAGTTCCAAGACGCATATCGCCTCTCAAACGCAAAACGAAGGCTATCAAAGAGCATGATTCTTCCGAAGCCAAAATCGGCATACGAGGGATCGAACGCGCTCAGATACCCGTAAAGCACGTTTCTATAGTCAAACGCCATGATCACGGCCACGATTTCGGCTGTGAAAACGCAAAGAAAATAGCCATAACATCTGCCGCCCGCGAAACGCCTCAGCAATGCTCACGCAAAAAATCCGCCGACCGGTTTGCGGATATCATTCCCGGCTGACCCTGCTCGCGCCAACGCGCGGAATGCAACCGGATAAGCGCCTCCATGCATTCCGGTTCGTAAGGCGCGGCATCAAACTCGAGTGCGGCATGTTGCTCAGCTTTCTCGCGATAACGCCGAACGTTCCGCCGCAATCCGCTGGGCCGCCCAGCCCAGAATTCTGCAAAGCTCTTCTCAATCGCAATTGCCGAGCAGGGCGAATCAGGCTGGCATTGCACTCTTAAGGCTCGACTTGACCCAAGCCCACGGAGCGCTGTACCGGATGAAAGATCTTGCCAGTCGCAAATATCCCAATCCCGCAGTCGCTGTAAGGTGATCGCGGAAGCAGTCTACAATCTCTTTGCAAAAGGCAGGCGCGATTGCCGGTTCCAAATAGTCTGAGATGCCCGAACCGATTAGAGTTAGCTGCCGGCTCCCTTCCCACTCATGCAGAAAACATGGCACAAGCCCAACCATCCTTGCTTGCCCGTCTCTCAAAACGAATACTCTGAGCTCGCCACTTCCGAAACGGCGCCACCACGTAAGCTGCCACTGAGAGGTTTGAAAAGGCGTTAAGTGGGGAACGCTTGACTCCAGATGCTGCCACTCGGGGACGAGTTCAATCCAGCGATCAAAATCGTCGACGATTTCGAGCGTCACCACGATCGGAGATCACTCAACTTCGCAGCGGCTCTGCGCAATTTGCATCCAGCACACGAAGTGCTTCGCGATAACCGTTCAGCGTCCCGACATCCACATAAGATTCGCCGAGTTTTAGGCCCAGAGCGCTCCCGCCTCGGGCCAAATACGTGTTAATCAAAGTGCCCAGGTACTCATCCTTGCTTTCCTGCCAGATCTGATGTAACTCGGCCAGAACTGAGCCTGGCATTTTCAGAGCGCCCCATACCCACTTTGTCGCGGCCCTTTCAGTCTTCACCTGGATCTCGCTAACTCTGTTGTTCGCGGAAGTCAATACTGCATCGAAACGTTCCGGGTGCTCCACCGGAAAGAGTAGCAAAGAGAGGACACCATCGGGCAGGCTGCGCAGAGCGCTCCGAGGGAACCAGACTGTATCCGGCAAGCCAATACAGACATCTTCGTGGAACGGAATAAGCGGCAGAGCGCGAAAAATTGCATCGCACAAACCCTGAGGCTTTGGCTGCACTGCATAGAATATCTTCGCCGATAGCGCGCTTCCGCCAAAATAGTTCATGATATCTGACTTGCCGGGCGATATCACGAAGCAAATCTTTTCAACACCGGCTTCCACCATACGCTCGATCAGGTACTCACTTACAGCTCTAGGCCGCTCCTGAGAACCAGCCAAGTAAGTACCGACGGGAAGTAGTTCTTTAGAGAACGCCAGCGGCTGAATGCGGCTACCCATTCCGGCTGCTGGAATAATTCCCCACATAGCTAGGTCTTAGCTGATAAAAGCGAATCCACGGGCGATAGACTTGCCGAATGCATCGCTCTGTTTATCGGCTCCCGCCATTCCCTGCTCAAATCAGGCGGCAATTCAATAAGTTCTATCAAACGTTGAGCCCGGTGCCCGGCAGTATGGCAGTCCAGTGTACGCTCTTTTGCACGGATTCCCACTCGCGCCAGTAGTTCTGAGTCGGTGGTTACGGCGGCAATTGCTTCCGAGGCCGATCTTGCGATAAGAATCTCCTCTCCAGGTGTAAAAAACGTGTCGAGTCCCTCCCACCAGTCACTCAAAACAGCGGTTCCACACGCGGCGGCTTCGAATAGCCGGCCGGAAGGGCAGTAGCCCATGGCGGCCATCGTGCCTCGCGTGACGCTTAATGTCAGCGGAGAAGACGAGTAAAAAGATGAGTGCTGGGGCGGCGCAACGTGTGGGAAGTGCCGAATGGTGCTGGGCCATCGCTCCGGCTCCGGGTACATCGCACCCGCAATCACAAAGCGGCGGTCCGGCAATTGCCCGGCCGGTTTTATCAACAGTTCTTCTAAGGACTTCTGGCGGTCCATGGCGTAAGTTCCCAAGTAAGATAAGTCACTACTGAATTCCAGGCAAGCCGGAACGCGAGAGTGAAGTTCTGGGTCCACCCATCCGTACAGACTCGCTACTTTTCGCGCTCCCAGCCAGCTGCTCAGCTGATTGATCGCTTCGCCGCCTGTGTAACTTAAGACAAGGTCAAATCCCGCTAATCCTTCACGGGGAAGATAGGGGGGCAATTCACCTTGTGCAAGCTGACTCAGCGTCACCGGTGTATCCAGATCATAGAACACGCTGCGCTTCCGGTTCGCATCCAGGACTATTTCACAAGCCGCTGCTCCATCGGGGCAATAAGAAGTCACCATAGCGACGTCCGAACCCGCCAGCACTCTCTTTATAAGAGGAAGGCTTTCGCTCCACTCAGAGTAAAGATGAATGTTCACATAAGGCAAGCTGGGCGCGTCACGATAAGCTGCGTAATATGGAGCATCGCGCTCGAAAAAGTGCACTTCGTGTCCCCTGGCGTGAAGTGCCCGGAACAGGCCTCGCAAGAGTGTTGCATGCCCGTTCCCCCACGCTGAGCTAATCGAGAGGCCGAAAACTATTATTTTCATTCTGGTCGTCGTGATCTCAACTTATCTGCGCGTAAACTTATAGAAGAATTCCACGCTGACGTTGCCGTTGTAGTCACGCAAGCCAACAGCGGACAAGCTATTTGTAAGGTCCCACTGAACGCGTACAATCTGCGCGTTAGTTTGTGTCACGTCAGTAATGTAAGTGAATGTTATATTGCTGGCTATTTTCTGCTGCAGAGTCACTCGAGCGGTTTGGCCGTTATTCCCTGAAAAAGATGGATCGATTTTGAGCTGACTCAGGCCAAATACCCTCTGCACTCTACTGGCAAGAGGATTAGCAACTGCCTGCCCCAAAAGCGCCGATTCTCCCATTTGGCCGAATGACTGCTGCGGAGGCGTGGGCTGGTGGGCTGCGATTACCGGGTTCGCGGGAGTCGTATTCGTCGCAAGCAATTGCACGATCTGCTCAAACGTGAGTGGCGGATCGGAACGGTAGCTCAGTTTTAGATCGTCCATTGGCCCAGTTACTCCGATCGTTACATTTACGCCTTGCGCTATAGTGTCGAGCGAGATATTCAGAACTGGCGAGATCGCCGACGGGTCGTAGAAGTTGATCGTGCCCGTTGTCACTGTATAGGTATTTCCGAAAAAGACAAGTTGCCCGTCCGTAACCGTCATACGGCCCAAGACTCCGGGGTTTTCCGCCGTCCCCCTTAGCTGTAAGATTTGCAATAACGGAAAAACGATTGGCATAAGCGGATATTATCTGAATGTCAGGTGCCGTAAGAACGTGCACGTCCAATCTCATCCCGGAAAGCAGGGGAGAAGGCGCTGATGGCGTGCTAGGTGGTATCGAAGCAGTGGATAATAGCGACCCAAGATCGCTCGAGCGCGCATAAGCGATGCGTTCAACCGAAACGGTTCCTGACATTGTGGACCGCTTCAAGTTTCCGGCCAAGGTGATGGAGGCATTCGAGGTCGCGCTGATTCCTGAAGAACGCACCCGCACTTTGGTTGCGCTCGCTCGCAAATTGAAATTCGGAACACCCGCGCCCAGACCAAAAAAGCCGCTCAGAGTTATTTTCCCGCCACCGCTTTCCCCTGTCAGATTCTGGATAGTAGCATTCGTTCCGCTCAACAGAATCACGCCATTGGTATTCGAAATACCGTTCGGCGCGCCTGCATAATTCACATTTGCATTCTTGAGCTCGATCCGTCCATTCGCGCGCGGATAGGCGAAGCTGCCCCTTATCGCCGTATCCATCGTCACAGCTCCGGAAGAATAGTAGTCGCGGTCTACGTCTTGCAGAAGACCTAAATCCAAATTCGCGTCTAACTTAACGCCAGAGGCTCCTTCGCATCCTTCAGATTGACTGACCCAGTCGCTTTTATGAAAGTGTCTCTTCCGCCGAATATCGAGATGTTCAATCTGAATCGACTCTTGACTAAGTGCAACAAGAATCGGCCCCTGATTCTGAAGCTCGACTGCTCTGATCGAAGGTGCGCCTGTTACCGATGCTTGCGAGTTTGTCCGGAAATCGAGCCGGTCTAACTGCAGCCGGGCCGTTAATGCGTCGGGGTTCAATATCGGACCGTTCACCGAAGTCTGTCCTTCCACCAACGCATCGAATCCCGGCGGACTGGTCGTCTGCAGTCGCCAAGAGCGGCGCCAGGTTCGAGTATCTTATGTTACGGAAAGATATACTGCCAGTTGACTGGATAATCGCCACTTAACTGTGCCTGGCCCGAGCCCTCAATCCGGCTTTGAGCTATATCCGAGTCCAGGCGAAACTTAACGTTCGACCCGGCGGTCCGAGCTGTGAAGTTCATGCCCCCGAGGTCCACCTTATTCAGGTGAAGTCCGGCAGCCGCTACATCTGCATTCAGATTTGCTGATAAGGAACTCAGTTTTTCCGCGCACTTCACGCAAGTTGCCCGAAAGATCGGCGCCCAGCCTGAGAGTTCCTCCAAAGCCGGGTTTCTGTTGCACAACGTGCTCAATACGGCTAAGCCGTATGTCGCTGCTTGTGAGTTTCAGTTTGAATGATCCGTTCTGAAATGAGTCAGCAGGGTGATTGAAGGATCCGCTCAGCCCTAGATCTCCCGCCGGTGCCTTCAGTTCAAGAGAACCGATCTCCGCCAGCCTATTCGAATAATGAACGTTCCCTTTCAAACTGTCGATAGGCTCGTGATAGACGTTCCCCTTGAGGAGTGCAAAGCTGAGATCCGCATTCGGTTCAGTAAGTGTGCCGCTTACGTGGGCGTCCGCCGTCAATTCGCCACTCGCAGGAACAGTGCTCTGCCCGGCTAATTGCAGCGCCTTGGCAACCGAGAGACCCTGAATCGACGCCGCGGCGTTAGTCGAATATCCATTCACAAGCGCAGTACGGCCTTGAACTTTGATATCAGATCCGGCGAAATCGGAATCCAGACGATAGTCCATATTGGTGCCACTCGTACGCGCGTTTGCCGTAAGACTGCCCGCATCTTGGTTCTGGACACGCAAGTTACGGGCGGCGAGATCGGCCGTGACATTTGAGACATCTACGCTTGTTTGATTGTTTCTATTCCCTAGCTCTGCACTTACATTTGCTGCAAGTTGGATTACTCCGGCCACGCCGGCGTTCTGCTTGGCAATCATCTCTACATCGGCGAGCTGGACGTGGTCTGTATTGAGTTGCAGTTGAACGTGACCCGTCGTGAAGCTCTCAGCAGGATGACGGAAACTGCCGTTCGCGGAGATCTTTCCTCCTGCAGTGTCCACTTCGAGCTGGGAAAGGGTTGCCAACCGGTGCATCAAATTGACCTCGCATATAAGCTTTGCTAAATGGCTGCTCGTAGATGCTTCCGTTTATCACCTGCAGAGTCGCTGCTCCGAGCGGGTCGCCATATGTGCCGTTCACGTGAACTCCGGCCGTCGTCGCACCAGACGCTTTCAAAGATGACTCGCCTGCCAAGCCAGCGAGATCCGCCAGATCCCCGTTGCGCAAGGTGAGGTTTGCAGATATAGGCGAACTCGGACGAGGCGACCACCCAGTTAGTCCAATCGAACCGTCGAACTTTGTATCTAAGCCGGTCGCTGAGAGGCTTCCGTTCTGCACCGCAGCAGCCGGAAGAGGAGGCCGCGAGGTCCAGAGCCAGTGCATGGAAAGCTCGTTGTTCTACCGCGAAATCGCTCATTTCGATATGGCCCGCAATATGCGGAGATGCCGTGTTGCCGGTTACTTGCCCGGTTAAGCGCGCTGTGCCGCCCTGCAGCGTCACAGGCAGCGAAGGCAGCGGCTTGGCCGACCCGAAATTGGCGGCTGGAAGGAAATCGTTGAGATTATGCGATGTTACGGCTGATATTGACCTGCCGATTCAACGACCCGCCTACGTCAAGCCGCGAGTTCGGAAGAGCAATATACGATTGTTCTAAGTCAAGCGATTCAATCTTTCCAACATACTTGGCGTTCAGACGTCCGCTAATTGGGACCCCATGCCTTCCCGGAGCAATTGCTAATCGGGCTTCGGCCGTATACCCGGTCGCTCCCTTTGCTCTCAGGTTTCCTCTCGCGAGCAACGTGCCGTCCAGAAATCCGTCATACCCGAGCTGTTTGCCGGTGACCGCCGCGGCTAGCACGGGTATCGAGAAATTTCTAAGATGACCTTCTACGCTCAAATCCTGCATCTTCTCGAGAAACATCTTCGCGGCAAGCGATCCGCCCAGCGCGCCTAGTCTGAGCCCATCCAGACTGATCAAATAGGGATCTGCATGAAAGGGGGAGTAGATTGTTACATTCCGAATCTGGGTTGTCCCGCTCCTCACCGAAAGGCCGCTGGAATTCAGAGTTCCATCCACTGCATACTCTTTGCGATTGTCGAGAGTAACAGCGCCGTTCGCTTGCAGACCACCACTTATCTGCAATGTCGATAAGGTCAAGAGGCTCGCCAACTCGCCCAAGTCCAGATTGGCATTGAATCGCGCCGAGCCCTGCGCGTTCGGGTTTAAGTCACCCGACGCCTGCAACGTAGTTCGACCCAGCGCCACATGTGCGCTATGGATCGCAATCGCGTTCGTTTTCTGGTTCATGCCCACCGAGAGTTGAGCAGTCAATTCCTTGGGCGCGCCATTCGTGTTCGCATCCATCGCAAGAGGCAAACTTTTCTGTAGCTCTGGCAAAAAGATACTCGCGTTTAGCTGGGCCGCGATAACAGGCTCATTCACGTTCTCGAGCGATCCGGTAAGTGTGACATGGGACTGCTCGCTATCCAGCTTGGCGCCGGCAACCCGGATCGCATCGCGCTCCAGCGTCACGGGCACATCCACACGTAAACGGAGCGGCGGCCTGCCCCCTGAAGCAATCACTAGCGGGTCGATCGCGATGTTGCCGACGTAACTCGGGTTGAGAGTGTTGTAATTCAAAAGCACACGAAGGTTCTGCCCTTCGCCGCTGAACGCAGTCTTCTGCTGCAGAACTCTGATCAAGCCGTTTTCCAATTGAAAACGACCAACGGCCAGGTCTACCACCGTCTGCAACCCGGACGTCTGGCTGGGTTGTTTCGGAATTTTCGGCTGAGGAATATTAGTGGACCCGTCGGGCAGCAACATTAAATTTACTTGCGGCTGTTCGATCGCCGAGATACTGCAAGTCGATCGTCTTCTTGAGTCCGGAGAAGAGCTTAAGCTTCAACTCGAGAAGTTTTATCCGAGCTAGCGGATCACTCCCAGTGGGTTCGGTGCCGTGAAGCACGAAATTCCTGATACGAACCGTGAGGTGCCACAAATCAAGTTGAAAGGAGCCGATCTCCGCCCGGCCGCCGGTCGAATCTTCAACCGCACCGACGATCTTTTCGCGTGCGAAGCTAGCGAACCATGGCGTTTGGATCGTGATTACCGCGGCGATGATAACCAATGCCAGTACCACCGCCAAAGATCCAGCTACGGCCAAGAGAATTCTATTGCGCCGCGTCACTGCAAACTCGCCTCGAAGTACGTGATCTTAGTCTCCTTCCGTTGCTCGTCTAACCAGGCAAAAAATAATTTATTGACCTGCTGGGCGGAAAGGATATCGGTGATTTCAGTCCGGACATCCTCGAGTGACGATTTACCGGGGTGTTCTCGATTCAATGCTGCGGCGTGCTGCTTTGTAATAATTCTCCACGTCCCCATCGGTGACCAAAACCGCCGGCTTAAAACGGCTATCGATGAAGCGTAAGACAGTAAGCTGCCAGAGGAAATGGCTTCGAAGATCGGGCGCGACGATCCCGTACTTCCGAAGCGCATCTTGCAGGGCCGCTTCACTCTTGAAACGTTCCTGCACCAGTCGGTCAAGCTCTTGGTCGGCTTGCTGCGGCGTAGCCACTGGGTAATCTCCAAGTTCGATGTCCTTCCGTATGAATATCTGGTCGATCAGGCGGCTGGCGGTTAGCTTTGCGCGCCTTGTCACTTAGATCAAGAGGATCGCCATTCAGAAAACTAGTCACCCGAATATCACGGTTGATGTCGCTATCCTTCACGATAGAGTCGCCAACCACGATCGCGATGCGGTCAATGATAACCGCCGGTACCAGACATGGCGCAAGCGCAAGAAGTGTTAGCATCTTCCGCCACATCAGAAAGCCTGCCCAATGGAAAAGAAGATTTGAAAGTGGCTTAATTGCTGCGGACCCGGATTGCAGCCCTGCTTATGGCCTATGTCGGCCGGAGTGCAATTCAGTAATGTCTGAAAGCTTTCGTTCACACTAAAGCCGGTATATCTTGGCGGATTCAGCGCGTAAGCGAAATCGACGCGCACAGGGCCAATTGGCGTCTTATAGCGTATGCCGAAACCAGGCGCTTGGACCGCGTAGTTGAAGTTTTGGTAGTAGGAATTCTGGATGGGCGGCTGATGATAGCCGAGTGAAACGCTGTCGAAGGTCGTGTAGATGTTCCCCATGTCTTCAAAGAGCACACCGCTTAAATTCGGTGCTGCCACCGGGAACCGCAGCTCGATGTTATTGAAGAAAAGCGCGTTGCCGCCAATCGGAAATCCCGTAGGTGTAGCTGTCACGGGCCCGGGCAGTTCATTCGCTGTGCCGATATCGCGTGGGCCAGCCTGATTGTTGCCAAAGCCGCGCATCGAGACGCCCCCGCCGCCATAGAAGCGTTCCGGCAATGGAATAGCTTCGAAAGTAGTTAGGTCCGGCGCTATATTGAAAGGCGCGATAATGCCAAACTGCGTCTGCCGCGCCAGCACGAAATTCCTTCCAAGTGAGGTATACGTCGCGTTACGGGCTAAGACTCGAACGAAGTTTCGCTGCGATCCGAAGAAATTGCCAGCCAGCCCCGCGTCCACCGTGTTCCAGAATCCGCGATGCGCATCGAGCGGATTATCTCGATGGTCTTGGATATAACCTCCCGATAGGATCCCGATACGAACTGGTTGTGAGAATTGCGGAACTAGCAGTGCAGGAATGTTTATATTACCGGTACTAACGCGCCGGTACGCAAATCGCACCAGGAGAGTCGACGCACGGCTCAGTCGTTGAGACGTTTGTACAGACGCTTCGACACGCCGTGACGAAAACGTCTGTACGTCTTGAGTCGTGTCGTAGAGAACCGAGAAAGTGACGGTCCGGTTTGCCGAGCCCAGGAATCGCGGAACAATGTAATTCAGCGATTCCCGCTGCTCCAGAGTTGAGTAAGTGGTTTGCAACGAGATAGTCTGCCCGATGCCAAATAGGTTGATGCGGTTGACATTGAAGGAAACAATCGGGGAAGCACCCCTGGATCCACCGGAATTGGTATAGTTTGTTGTTGTCCCACCGAATTGGCCGACAATCAATCCAAGCCCCAGGCTGAAATGATATCTGGCAGCTTCATCGAAGTCATATAGAACGTCTTTGTACCGGGTAGAACCGTCCGGGTTTTGCAACGCGGTATTCACGCTGGCAAATACGCCGAGGCCATTCAACTCGCGGGCGTTATCGTTCACCTTAGTGAGCGAGATCGGCTCATTTTGGCGGACATTGATATAGCGCTCGACGAGTGAAGGTTTCGTTCGATACAGGCCCGACAAAATCACTTGGCGTACGAATTCCCTTGGACCCTCCCTGATTTTATAAGTCAGGTTCATAGTAGCTGGATCCGAGCCTGGTTCCTTGGTAAAGCTAAACGATGCTGAAGCGAATCCCTGCGAATAGTAATATTCCAGAATCCTAGTCTTGTCCGTAGCGACGTTCACTTCGGCGTAGGGTTGACCGTCAATCGAAGCGAAGTCATGCTGGATGGGGGCCAGATCCACTCGCGCCGTTCCAATCACCTTCAGGCTTCCTACTCGCCACTGCTTCCCTTCCTCAATTGAATATGTTACGGCGATGTCCGAGGGCTTTCCCTTGTAATTATTTTCTACTTTCGAGGTTACTTTTGCATCCTGAAAGCCGTTCGCCACATACAGGTTCTTGATTGCTTCTTCGTCATTCCTCCGGAACGATTCGCTGTAGCGTCCGTATCTCAAAAAAAGAGAACTGGGCCGAAGGAACATGCGCTCCCTTAGTGTTTCGTCTAGGAAGTAATTGTTACCTCTAATGTCGACGGTCACCAGCCTTCGACGGGGGCCAGTCGCGATGTAATAGTTGATAACTTCTTCGTCATCCTTTGGCTTTTCTCTGTGAAATGTCACATCCACGTCCGGGTAACCTTTGGATTGGAAATAGTCGTGAAGATTGCGCGCGCCCTCAGCCAGCAAATCGTTGTCTACTGACCCTTCCTCATAAATCGGAATATATTGCCTTAACTTACCCTTCGAAACCTTAGCTTCCAGCGCCTTAACAGTTACCTTAGGCCCCGCGTTGATCTCGAACGTCGGCTTGGCATTCCCCGTCGCGGGCATCGTATTCAAGCGAGGCTAAGTCCACTGACGCTGTGAGCCGGCCCTTCTTTGCATATTTGTTTTCGACGCCCTGGACGCCCTTGTCTGTAAGCACAGCAGTAACCTGACGCCATCTGCGTATGAGCGGCCAGCGCCACCCAGTGGCTTTGATTATTGTCGAGTCCGACAGTTTCGTGTCGCCGTGTATGACCGGAGTCTCATACCTTGACCGTTTGCCGGCCTCTACGATGAACCTGGTGGTGACCTGATGAGTAACCGGGTCTTCAATTGTGGAAGTGTCCACCCGCCCGAGGAAGAGTCCGTTGTCTTGTAATTGCTGTTCGAGGTTCTTTCTCGCGAGAACCAGCGCCTCCTCACTGAACGGCTGACCGAGATAAAGCTGCGAGTCGCCGATGATCACCGCCCGGCTCGGCGGGTCTTTAATGTCCCCGCCCGCGCCAACGTGGCCGATGAATCGCCTTGCTTGTGTGATAAACGTCAAATCGACGCCGCTGCCACTCGGCTCGGCATCGACCTCGATGTCATCGTATAAGCCGCTTCGGTATAGCCGGTCGATGGTCGCAGCCAGTTGGTTGGTTTCAAGCGCACGGCCGGCTTGGACCATCAACATGCGGTCCAGATCGCGCGGGTCTATGGGCTGGCGTACCGGCTGGTAATGGATGGCGGTGATGATTTTGCCAGCGAATTCCTGCCCTTGAAGCGTCGGTCCAAATGCCAACAGCGTGAACAGATAAAGACAAATGCGGTCAAAAGAGCGCTGCTGCTTCATTTCTCCCGCTTAAACTCCCCTACACTCGACACACTTCAAAACGGTGACCCTCCATCGCTGTAATAACTACCTTGACGCTCCAGGTCAAAAGGTTGTTTCCAGTGTCTCATCTGTTACGTTCTAATGATCTAAGGAGCATAATGCCTGCCTTAAGTCGAAGTGAGGCTTTCGAGCTGCTGAAAAAAACGGCTTCGCAGTGGAGTGGCCATAACGCGCCTCGCCTTGGCGCCGCTCTCGCCTATTACACTCTCTTGTCCATAGCTCCTCTTGTGATCCTGATTGTCGCTATATGCGGGCTGGTATTCGACAAAAATACCGCGGAGCATCAGCTGCTGTAGCCAGGTGCAATCGATGGTGGGCCCATCGGCTGCCAAGGCAATGCAATCGGTTTTGGACAATGCTCATCAGAAGAGCAGCGGAATCCTCGCCAGCATCCTTGCGCTCGTCACGCTTCTCTTCGGTGCTTCGGGCGTCTTCGTAGAATTACGAGATTCGCTGAACACGATCTGGGATGCCCCGCCGCGTCCTTCCTCGACGTGGCGCGACTCTCATTTGGCAGCGCCTTGTGTCCTTCGGTATGGTGCTGGCACTCGGTTTCCTGCTGCTAGTCTCGCTGGTCCTGAGCGCCACGCTGGCCGTCGTTACCAAATTCTTCGAAGGCTACATCCCACTGCAGTGCGGCCATCTGGGGAGAGGTGGCGAACTTCGTCGTACCACTAATTGCGATTTCGATTCTCTTCGCACTGATCTTCAAGTTCGTTCCAGAGGTCCCCATTCATTGGCGCGATGTCGTAATTGGAGCGGTCGCAACGGCCCTATTATTTGAAATAGGCAAAGCGCTGCTTGCCCTTTATTTCGCAACCGCTGCAGTGGGATCTGCTTACGGGGCTGCCGGTTCGCTTGTCGCGTTCGTGGTTTGGATCTACTACTCCGCCCAGATCTTCTTCTTCGGCGCGATATTCACTCAGGTTTACGCCAACACTTTGGGCTCGCATTCCACTCGTAGCAGGTCCAAGCAGCGTCCCGAAGTCTGTCTGGCCGCGCCGCGCGGCGCCTCTGCATAAGCCTGCTTATCTGCGCTAAACTGAGAGTTTCCCACCTGTTTTATCCCATGATTTCAGTTAGCAATGTGAGCATGCGCTATGGCGGCAAGATTCTGTTCGAAGATGTTGCGACCATCGTTTCTGCCAGGCCGGCGCTATGGCCTTACCGGACCGAACGGCGCCGGTAAGTCCACTTTCATGAAGCTGCTTTCCGGCGAACTTGAGCCGCAGAAAGGGCATCGTTGTGCGCCCGAAGAAAATCGGCGTTCTGCGGCAGGATCAGTTTGCCTTTGATGCATTACCGCGTTATCGATACCGTCATCATGGGCAATCTGCCGCTTTGGAAGGCCCTGGAAGAGCGCGAAGAGCTCTACGCAAAGCCTGAGCTCACGGATGAAGACGGCATGCGCCTGGGTGAACTCGAGGGCATCGTCGCCGAAGAAGATGGCTATACAGCCGAGAGCGATGCCGCTGTTTTGCTCGATGGCCTGGATATTCCGGAGCCGCTGCATGACCGGAAGATGGGCGAGTTGCAGGGCGGACAAAAAGTGCGCGTACTGCTTGCTCAAGCCCTATTCGGCCATCCCGCAGGCGCTGCTGCTGGACGAGCCGACCAACTATCTCGATCTCGAATCGATTCACTGGCTGCAGAACTTCTCTGTCGCGCTATGAGGGCACGCTGATCGTCATTTCGCATGACCGCCACTTTCTGAACAGCGTCTCGACCCACACCGCCGATATCGATTACCAGACGATCATCACCTACCCGGGCGGTTACGACGACATGGTTCTGCAGAAGACGCAGATCCGTTCGCGCATTGAAGCTGAAAACGCCCAGCGCGAAAAGAAAATCGCTCAGTTGAACGAATTCATCGCGCGCTTCTCAGCAGGTACCCGGGCGAGCCAGGTCACCTCGCGCAAGAAAGAAGTGGAGCGGCTGCAAACGACCGATCTCGCCCGCTCGAATATTCAACGCCCGTTTATTCGCTTCGAGATGAAGCGGCCTTCGGGCCGGCACGCCCTCGAATTTAAGGATGTCAGCAAGGGCTACGGCGAGACTCGAAGTCATCAAAGGACTTCTCGGCCTCCGTTCAGCGCGGCGAAAAAATCGCTCTGATGGGCCGCAACGGAGCGGGCAAAACGACGCTTCTGAAGGCTCTCCTGGCGAATGGCCCGGGCGTGGACGATCCGGATGTCGGCCTGGACTCAGGTGTAGTTACGTGGGGACACGAAGTTCAAATCGGCTACTTCGCTCAGGATCATCGCGGCAGTATCCGCAACGGCACCACCGTTTCCGATTGGCTGCACGATTGGGATCCGCAAGCTTCGAAAGAAGAGATCCGCGGTCTGCTCGGCCAGATGCTGTTCAGCGGTGAAGAAGGCCTTAAGCCAACCGACGCACTATCGGGAGGCGAAGCGGCGCGCCTGATGTTCTGCAAGCTAATGCTGCAGAAACCGAATGTGCTGGTGTTCGACGAGCCCACCAACCACCTGGATCTGGAATCGATCAACGCTTTGAATATCGCGCTGCAGAAATTTGAGGGCACGGTATTGCTCGTCACGCACGACGAAGATCTGGTCGACGAAGTTGCCACGCGCGTTTGGAACTTCGATCACGGCCGAATCGAAGACTTCGTCGGATCCTACGAAGAATACACCGGGGTCGGCAGCCAAGTAACTGCTTCCCTCCGCTCCGCGTATCATCTGCTCTTCAATCCAGCGATAAGTTCGTTCCATTCCCTCCCGCAGGCGAATGGAAGGTTCCCAATCAAGGCGTTCGACGAATCTTCGTGTTATCGCTGTTACGGCCATTCACGCCTTTGGGGGCGTCCAGCTTGTAGTTGCGTTCGAGTTTGATCCCGGCGATGTCCTCCACGATGTCTACCAACCCGTTGATCGTGACGAGTTCGCTGCTTCCCAGATTTATCGGCTCGCGAATGTCGCTCTCAATAATCATCGCTGTGCCCTTCAGGCAATCGTCGATGTACATGAAGCTGCGGGTTTGCTCGCCGTCGCCCCATATTTCGATCTGATGGTTACCCTGAATCTTGGCTTCAATCACTTTTCGGCAGATCGCCGCGGGAGCCTTTTCTCTGCCGCCGCTGTAGGTTCCGACGGGCCGTAAACGTTGTGGTAGCGAGCTACGCGGCACTCGAGGCCAAAGTCCTCCTCAAAGTGCCGGCACATGCGTTCACTAAAGAGCTTTTCCCACCCATAGCCATCTTCCGGGAGCGCCGGATAGGCATCCTCCTCCTTAAGCGGCAACACTTGGGCGTTCTTCTGCTTGTCGCCGTTGTAAACGCATGCAGACGAAGAAAAAAAGAAGCGCTCGACCCCCGCCTCTCGCGAAGCCATAGCAGATGCGTATTGATCAGCACGCTCAGCATGCAGAGCGCCTTGTTGTTCTCGATGAAACCCATGCCGCCCATGTCGGCGGCCAGATTCACTACTACGGTCGCACCCTGCACAGCACTCTGGCAGACTTCTTTGCGCTGAAGATCCAGGACAAGATTCTCGACTCCGTCCGACTGCTGATACCACTCCTCGCGCGGCTTGATGTCCACGGCCCGGATCACATCGACGCCGCTATCGCGCAGATACTTTACGAGATGGCCGCCGATAAATCCGCCCCCTCCGCAAACAACAACTTTTTGGTCCTGCAACTTCACTGACATTAAGTTTAGACTTGAGCGGCGCGCTTGCTACTCGACACTCACGGAAACAGATTTCAGAATGAAAGTCCCCCTTCGCCCGCAAATGACCGAGAGGCCGCGCATATTCGAGTGTCAAAAGGTATAGTTCCGAGCCTTGGGGCGCGCGCATCTTCCAATTACCCGCTTGCGCCAAGCCCAGGTCACTCGATGCGAGACCAACTTCCGCCGCATTGCCTACCGGCCTGAGATGCCAAGTCAGGCCGCTGAGCGCTGTCACCCGAGATCGAGGATCGCCTGCCATGCCGAAACTATACGTCCGCCCTGCTTCCATTGGCATGTATTGCTGAAGAACTACGCAGTGCTCAGGCTCATTGCCGGAGAATTGTAGCCGTATCAGGCCCTCCGCCGGTGACTCCTCGATACGCACTCCCTCTGTTCCGGCCGGCATCCAGTCGAAGCCGTGGCGAAAGAGCGAGGCCCGGAAATTGCCGTTGGTTAACGGATGCTGGGCGGAGGGTATGTCTTCGCGCAGCCAGCCCGCCTTCACCATACTCGTCCAAATTTGCAAGGCCGGATCGCGCTGGCCCTCCGCTACCAGCCGGTCTTCTATTGCGGCAATCAAGTCGTCGCGCCCCCAGGCTTGCGGATCCGCCGTTGCCTGCTGCTTTGATCAAGCGCTGAACGATGGGCGCGATGGAGGAATATTGGCGGCTGTTGGATAGGAACCAGGCATAGGGAAGCAGTATGCGCGGCCGGTCCGGTATATTCCGCGGCGATCTTATCCGCGTCCTGGCTGATGAGCCACATCTGCACGAATACCGGCTCGGGCGAATAGGGAGTGATGGCCAAAGTCGCACTCGCCCAACGAAAGAATTCACGTTGGCTGGTCCTGCCGGAAGTAGAAGTTCGTAAGCGTCCACTTAGGCAGGAACATCTTATTTACCTCGGCGGCCTTCAAGTAATACCGTTCGGCGCTTGCCCGGTCATGCTGCTGAAACTCGCTGACGAATCCGAGTTGAATCCAGGATTCGGAATCGAATGGATTCAGCTCGACGGCGCGATGCAGAAGCGCGATTTTTTCCGCGGGCCGCCAGGCGGCCAAACGCGCAACATAGGTCGAGTCGAAAGGGACTAGCGCTACAGCGGCGGGAATAGAAATGGCGGTGTCTTGCCGGAACAGCCAACTGGCGCGCGCCAGCACGAACGAATAAATGGCTGCTGCCAAGGCGCCGGCGATCAGCAGATATCTGACAACGAAGGGCAAACCGGCTTGCAAGGACTTACCCAGAACCGGTAACCAGCAGGACCACTGCCTGGGCCTCGCAGGAACGGCCTTCGCCGACGGGACCTACGCCTTCAGCGGTCTTGAATTTCACCCCGACCGAGTCAGGCGGCAAACCGATTCCGTTGGCGAGGCTATTCGCGAATCGCATCGCGGAAATCTTTCAGCTTAGGGCGCTGCAAGATGATCGTGGTGTCCACATTGACGGGGCGGTATCCCTGGCCGGCAGCCATTTTCAACGCGTGCTGGAGAAATTGGAGGCTTTCCGCGCCTTTCCATTGCGCGGCCGTATCGGGGAAATGCATTCCGATATCGCCCAACGCAAGCGCGCCTAGAATCGCGTCCGTTACAGCGTGAAAGAGCACGTCGGCATCCGAGTGACCCGCCAGACCGAAATCCGACGGAATCACCACACCACCCAGGATCAATGGGCGCCCGGCTTCGATGCGATGCGTATCCCAGCCTTGGCCGATGCGAAAAGCTGCTGGACGAGCGGTGTTCATTCGCGGCGGAGCTCAAATGCGGAGCTTTCTAGTGTCAGGTAAAGCCGTGCCAGTTCCATATCACTGGGTTTGGTGATCTTGATGTTGCGATCGGTTCCCAGCACCACCGAAACTTCCACCTGCTCGAGACGCTCTACCAGCGAAGACTCGTCCGTGCCGGCAAACAAGTCCTGGCGCGCTTTCTCGAAGGCTTGCCGTAAGAGCCCTAAGCGGAACACTTGCGGAGTTTGCGTGAGGATCAGCCGCTCGCGAGGCAACGTGGCGCGAACTTTGTTGCGGTGAACCTGTTTCACGGTGTCCACAGGAACAATCCCGACAATAGCGGCGCCTGTTTCTGCCGCTTCCTGAATGACTTTCTCAATCGCCTCGCGCTCGATAAAAGGCCGCACGGCATCGTGAACCGCCACCAGCTCCGTATCCTCGCTGATCGTGGCGAGAGCATTTTCGACAGACTGCTGGCGCGATTCTCCGCCCTCTACTGTCCGGACCGCTTTACCGAAATGCTGACTTTGAAAAAGCTCGTCGGCCCAGGCCAGATCGTCGTGACGGAGCGCGACGACGATCTCGTTAACCAGCTGCGAGCTGACAAATTTGCGAATCGTGTGGACCAGGATGGGCGAGCCGTTCAGCAGCATGAACTGCTTACGGCTGATCCCTTCCTTTTCGGGCGCGCTCCGGCCCATGCGCGTTCCAAGGCCGGCGGCTGGAATGATAACAGAAACTTTCATGTAGAATGCGTCGGAGTGACGGCTCGGCGATACGCAGAAGTGCTCGCTGCCCTCGAACTAACATCATAGAGGACGAGAGCGCCCGGATGGAATGAATACACCTGAGTTGTCGATTGTCAGTACGATGTATCGCTCGTCCGCTTTCGTAAGAGAGTTTTACAGGCGAATCAGCGCGGCCGCGCAAAGCATGACGGACTCTTACGAGATTGTGCTGGTGGATGACGGCTCACCTGACGATTCGCTCGCGCTTGCGATTGCACTCGCAGCAGGAGATTCACGAGTGCGGGTAATCGAATTATCCAGAAACTTCGGCCATCATCCAGCGATTCTCGCCGGGCTTCGGCATGCGCGAGGCGAGCTGGTTTTTCTGATAGACATCGATTTGGAAGAGCAGCCGGAGTGGCTCAACGAGTTCTGGCGGGACCTGCACGAGGATAAGGCAGATATGGTTTACGGAGTGCAAACGCTGCGCGCGGGATCGATGATGAAGCGGCATACCGGACGGCTGTTCTATCGCTTCTTCAACCTGGCTTCGGATACCCGCATACCGGAGAATGGATGCACGGTACGGCTGATGCGCCGCCCTTACGTGGAGGCTATCGACCGGTTCACCGAAACGCACGTCTTCATGATGGGCCTCTTCAGTTGGACGGGCTTCGTGCAGCGGCCGCGCCCAGTGACGAAAACGCCCCGGGCGAGCGCCTCGACCTACACGCCGTTTAAATTGATTGCATTGTCGGTGAACGCAGTTACCTCGTTTTCCAGTTATCCGCTCACAGTGATCTTTGCCGGCGGTCTCGTGATCACAATTCTTTCGCTGGCCTTTGCCTGCAAGCTTGTTATTCAGAAATGGCTGCAGCCGGATTACATCCTCTCGGGCTTCACTTCCATCATGGTCTCTCTGTGGTTCCTGGGCGGGACTATCATCAGCGTGCTCGGCGTAATCGGAATGTATGTCGGCAAGATCTTCAGCGAGGCGAAGTCGAGGCCGCAATACCTGGTGCGCAGGGTATACGGAAATGGCGATTAGCGCCAGGCGCAGTACTCACGTCTAGCGCTTCATCCGTCTAAGTAACGTGGATGCCGGAGTCTCCGTTGAAGTCTGAACTCTAATCTCATGCGTGGGTGGGTCCCCCGCAGATCGACTCTCGTCTTCCAGAATTTGCACAACCTCCGCCTCGCTCATATTCCGCAAGTGATCCTCGATTTCTTCGGGCCGGATCGGCATCCCGCTTAACGCACCCCCGACGAGAAACAACCCTAATAAGAGCGTGCGCGCGAAGACTTAGAAGGCGCCCGGGCTCGTAGTATCAACCGGGCCAGGCACACGCGTCCCGGAAATTACAGGAACGATCTTTGCTTGCGATTAGAAGGAGAAAATCAGAGGGCGCGAGCCGGTGCCCTCTGCCTAGAAGGATTAGCTACCGTCACCAATTTTGGCAAGAGGCTCGGCCAAGTGACGACTATCAGCCAACGCACAGTAGCGCGACGAATGCGATTACTATCCACCGTCGAAATGAGCTCTTCCGGAGCAAATCCACGCTCGGGCCTTTTCGACTAAGCATATCCGATTCCGTAGCGGGCGAAGCGCCATAGGGTCTCGCTTTGATACATTTTGACGAGCATATGCGTCGCGGGCTTTTCGTTTGTTCTGCTCTCTTCCTTGGCTTTGGCTTGGGCCTCTTGGCGGCCGCGTTTCAAGCGCAAGATACAACCGTCCCGCACCTCGAAAAGCGCGGAACGGCGACGCAACTCATCGTAGACGGCAAGCCCTTTCTGATGCTCGGGGCTGAGCTGCACAATTCGAGTTCGTCCAGTCTCGATTACATGAAGCCGGTCTGGCCGCGGCTGGCGGATATTCCGCTGAATACAGTGCTGACTCCACTTTCCTGGGAGTTGGTGGAACCGTCGGAAGGCAAGTTCGATTTCACGCTGCTCGACGGGCTGCTCGCGCAAGCCAGAGAGCACAAATTGCGCATCGTGTTTCTATGGCTTGCGTCCTGGAAGAACGGGATGTCGAGCTACGCCCCGGTCTGGGTGAAGAGCGATACTCGCCGCTTCCCTCGCGTGATTCAGAACGGCAACCCGGTGGACATCTTCAGCACCTTGGGCCAAGCCACTGAGAAGGCCGATGCCCGGGCGTTTGGGGCGGTGATGAGCCATTTGCGTGAAGTAGACGGGCGCGAGCACACCGTCCTCATGATGCAAGTGGAAAACGAAGTTGGGGTTTTGGGGGATACACGCGACCACTCGCCAGCCGCAAACCGCGCGTTCGAGTCGCCTGTTCCCGCTGAGCTGACCCGCTATCTGACAACTTACCGGAACTTGCTTTATCGGGATCTGCTCGAGCTATGGGAGAACAACGGGGCGAAGACCGCAGGCACATGGGAGCAGGTCTTTGGCGCGTCGTCCCGCACGGACGAGATCTTCATGGCATGGCACTACGCCCGCTATGTTCACGCCGTTGCGGCAAGCGGCAAGGCTGCTTACCGGATTCCGATGTATGTCAATACCTGGCTGGCGCGAGAGGATGCGACGCCGGGCGAATACCCAAGCGGCGGTCCCCAACCGCGAGTAATCGACATCTGGAGGGCCGCCGGATCCGCTATCGATATCTACTCGCCGGACATTTACCAGCCAAACTTTGCCGCATGGTGCACTCGCTATCATCGCACGGGCAATCCGTTGTTCATTCCCGAAGCGAGTGGCGGCGCCACGGGCGGTGCAAACTCCTTTTATGCGTTCGGCGAAGGTGCGGCGCTCGGCTTCTCTCCTTTCGGTATCGATTCGTGGAACGACAGCAGCAACGAACTGGGGAAGAGCTATCGCGCACTAGCTCAGATCGCGCCGTTGATCCTCGAGCACCAGACCGAGGGCAACGTGCACGGCTTTGTGCTGGATCAAGACCGTCCCTCGGTTGAATTTGTGATGAACGGGTATACCGTCGCAGTCAGCCTCGACCAGATTTTCGGGCACCATACCGAGAAGGGATTTGGCCTGATCGCCGCTACCGGGCCGAACGAGTTTGTGGGTGCCGGCCAAGGCTTCCGGGTATCGTTCCAGACGCACTTCGCAGGGCCGCCTCACGTCGGACTCGCCTCAGTGGACGAGGGCAGATTCGAGGAAGGCAAGTGGATCCCCGGCCGGCGCCTCAACGGCGATGAGACCGACCAGGGCAAGTACTGGCGCTTCGACCAGCGGCAGATCAACATCGAAAGAGCGACGGTTTATCGCTTCGAGTAAGGCCGGCCAGTGGTGAGCGGCATCGCATGGGAAATCGCGCATTCGGTTGACGCGAACGCCAGTCTGGCTTTCGCTTGGGCCTACATGACGAACGTGGCGAACTGGGATGATCCCCCGGCTGAGTTCGAACTGGACGGGCCATTTAAGAACGGGGCCCTCGGAAGGACTTGTATGCCAGGACAAGAGCTTCGGCACTGGCGCATACAAGAAGTCAGGCCAATGCAGGCTTACACACTCGAGATGGGGCTGGACCGAGCAGCCATATCGTTCGAGTGGCAGTTCGACGGGCTCGCGGACGGCGGAACGCGGCTCACCCAACACATTGTGCTTAAAGGGGAGAATACCGCGGCATACGTGGCACAAGTGCAGTCGGGCATTCACCTCGAGTCTGGCGCCGGGCATGAAGAAGATCGCAGCGGCAATGGAAGAGGCTGAGCGTGAGGCCCGCGAGCGCCCCTGCTGAAGAACCCGTGGGCCCGGTAGTGTCTCGGCGCTTATCAGCGCCTCCTCGATTCAGCCTGCTCAGCGCTGGGCAGAGATCGGCCTTTTGCCGATGCGCCTTTATTCAAGGCTGGTTACTGAGAATTCACCTAAAGATTTCTGCAAAAAGATTGCTGCGCGGAAGACACCGGCTAAGAAATAATCATTTCGGCGATACAAGCTTAACCGCAACGACCACCCCGGTTGCCCATGCCAGCCGAGCTATCGAGAAACCTTTGTTCGCGGCCAGCGCTTCGAGCAATACCGGCACCTTCTGTGCATGCCCCTCGGGCCAGTTCGGTTGAGGGAGCATGTCATCGATGACGTAAAAGCCACCCGGCTTTACGACCCGCAGGCATTCCGGGAGGCCTTCATATTTGCCGGGCATGGCGTCGGCGAAAACGAAATCGAAACTCTCGGCCGGTTGCTGCTTCAGAAACTCGAGACCGTCCTCTAGGATCAGGATCAGGCGCTTTTCATCGCCGAGGAAGGTTCGAGCGACATCCTGAACCCGGGCGTCCGTGTCGACACTGGTCAGATTTGAGCTTGCATCCATGCCGTCCAAGAGCCATGCGGTAGCGATACCGGTGCCCGTACCTAACTCCAGAAAGCGGCCGTTCGGTTTGCAAGCGGCAAGGGTCCTCAGCAGGGACCCGGTTCGAGGATCGGAGGCCATGTCGAAGCCAAGGGCGTTTGTCCTCTCGACAATTTCGGTGAGGCGGTTTGGAGAACGCGTGTATTCGAGCTCGTTCATTCGGTCAATTGTAGGCCCATTGTCCGGTGGGCTCCTTCGATCGGTAGAAAAAGTGGAGCTAAAGCTCCACGCGGGCTGAAGCCCACCCTCCATTAGGCGGCGAGGAGCTCGAAGTCTTCGTCTTGATCGGACTGAAGGAGGACGTGAATGGAATTTGAAGGAACGAAGCCAATTTCAGCCTGGTCGATGTGCTCAGCTGAAGGCAGACCACACAAACCGATGGTCTCGTGCTGAAGCAAACGTGCTGTGCACGTCTGCCCCGCCAGATCTGAGGGAACGAAGCCAGTTTCTTCTTGATCGAAGTGGTCAACTGAAGGCAGACGACCCAAACCGATCGTCTGCCCCACCGAATCTGAGGGAACGAAGCCAGGTTTAGGATCTGAGACCTCAATTTGAGGAACGAAGCCACGGGCTTTCTGGAGACCCCTTAAAGCAGTAAGCGATTTGTGGAACGAGCGTTCGGCGGAGGCCATGGAGCGCTGGATGAGAGCGAACAAACCGTTGTTGCACCACGAATCGAGGTTTTCGGGTTGCAAGGAGCGGGCTTCCAGTTCGCGGAAGCGGCGCATGCGCCAGAAGTGCTGGGCGAGCTCGTCGACCAGAATTTCTTCTACGGTGTTGGCGGGCTGGTGCTCGTCGCGAAGGGTGGCGCGGAGGTGATCGAACTCGGCTGGGTCTTCGTCGGGCAGGACGAGCTGTTTGGAGTAAAGGCCGTGCTGGAAGGAGTTCTGCGAAGAACGCAGTTTTCCGATGACGCTCTTGGGCCCGGTACTGTGTTGGGCATTGGCGCGATTTGCTTCCGCGCGGCAAGTAGGTTGAGACATATGGATTGGGAACCTGCCGAAAAATAGCATCGCGGGGCGACAAGGCTGAGGGGCGAGAGCTTCAAATCGGGGGTAAGTCACTGAGGGGGCTGAGCGAAATTTTTCTGTGGAAAATGGGAACGGTCTTTTGGGGTATGTGGCGTATGCAACCGGGAGATTGCATATGACCATCGCCGCAGAAGCGAGGTTAACCGAGGCAGCGCCTGTGTTCGCTGCCTTAGGCGACCGACGCAAGGGACGCGAGCGGATCTGGCAACTGGAACCAATACGCCTTGAGATGGCGCATCACTGCCTAAATCAGATCTCGGCGCAGTGGGAGACAGGCCATTGGGCGGTTGAAAGCATTCGTCGAGGAGTAACAATGCTTACATTTTCTCGAGCAGCAGCGAGGCTTGTAACATCGCCCTCGCGTAGGCAACGTCATAAACCATCCCGGTGTAACCGCCGCCTCCCGGATATTGGTTATGGATGCCCACCGCGCGGTCGTAATCGAGCGCCCGCTCATGTTCGGGATAGATCAGCCGCGAGTATTTCATCCGCACTAATTCGCGCATCACTGCGAGCATGTTGTTCTCGCCTTCGTCGATGAAGACCTCGGTGTAATCGTCATACGGCTTTTTAACGCGCACGTTGCGATAGTGGACGTGATTGATGCGGTCCCGCGAACCGAAGTACCGGCAAACCTCGACCGGATCATGCCCCATTTCGCGCGTGACCCCGCAGTCGAAAGTGATACCGTTGGCCGGACTATCTACGATTCCGATCAGGTGTTTCCAGCCCTCGACCGTTGCCATGATCTGCCCCGATCCGCGGCTCGCGGCGACGGGCGGATCGTTCGGATGCAATGCCAGCCGCACGTTTGACTGCTCCGCAACCGGTATCACTGCTTTTAGAAAATACGTGATATTGCTCCACATTTCGTTCAGCGTGTGCACGCCCTCCCCAGGCGATGGCGGCAAATCCCCCACCCGGTCCGCATCGAAGGCGGTCAATCCTGCTCCACCTCTGCCTTCCTGCTCGTAATACCCTTCGATGGCCCGGTGCGCATAGAAATTGTATTCAATCACCGGCAAGCCAACTTTGCCGGCAGCGCGAATCGACGTTTTGAGCTTTTCAATCTCCTCATCGCGACCCGGCCGTCCATAGAGCGTGTTTGGAAACCCGCTGATCATCAAGTTTGCGAGTGAAATACCGCCCTCTTTCAGCTTGTTAACCATCGAGCGAAGTTGCTCTTCTCCCCACGGAATCGGTGGCCCACCGGAGAGTACGTGACTTACGCCAATCTGCCTCACTTGCCGAATGGCGGCTTCGGTGATGTTCCTGACGGCGATCGGACAGGCAATCTTAGGTGTCCCGGGTCCCTCTTGCGGCATGCCCGCGCCGGGCGTCCATTTCTCTTGTCCTTGCGCAATTCTAAGTGGCACTGACGGAAGCAATGCTGCGGAACTGATTCTCTTTACCAGACTTCTTCTTGACAGAGTAGAATTCATTGGTTCAACGCTTTCGTAGCACACCGTGTTTACCGGAAGTGGTGCCAAGCGACCGATACGATCTTACTGCCGGACGGAGTATGGAAGCATGGAAGGTAGTGTCCTAAAGGTACGTTGAAGCGATTCGTGGGGTTTTTCGAAAACAGCGAGCGCTCGGTGCGTGGTAGTGTGGGGCATCCTGAAGGCAAAGCACCAGGATATACAGGCGTTGCGGCGGATGATCTCGCAGGCGGATCTAGCGCTAGGCACAAATCCGGATCCCAATCATCCCTCAATTAAACGAGAGCATGAGTTTCTGCGGGCAGCTGTTTTGACCGCCTCACGTTCCTGTCGCAGTACTTGCTGGCGTGACGGTCCGACGAAGCTGATATACTAGCGTCCCTTGCTCAGCAAGGGACGAGAGGAGTTCCTTTGTGAACAGACGTGAGATGTTTCAAAACCTAGGGGCTGCCCTAGCCGTCGCTGGAGTGGCCGCAATCACGACCAAGAAACAGGCACGGGCTCAGACCGGTTGCGGACCAGTTCAGCACTCCGAATCTACGCTCACCCAAACTTACCAGAGCCAATGTTCGCCGCAAACGATTACGGCCACTCTGGTCTACAAGACGACTGTCCAGCCGTGTACGAATGCGGATGGATCGGTGACGTACACGATTCATACGCATTCGCATGGGACCGCGCAGGGGTACGATCCTGTGACGGGACAGAGCACGGACTATGTTGTCAATGAGCAAGAGCGTGGCAGTACAGTGATCGGGGCTCCCAATGGTAACGCCTGCCCTTCTGGATCTTCCGCACAACAATATCGTGAGTTGTTCATCAGCAAAGGCAGTGCGCCGAATGAAAAGGTCGTCGTGACGCAGACGTCCTCCATGGGCCCCTGCGGTGCACACTGCTGCCTCAGTTTTAGCTACAGCCTCAACCCGGATTGCCAGAAATAGTGGCGTAGACCCGATCTCTGCCGTCTTGATGAAGTCTCGCTGCACGAGTGCTTTCTGTTTACGCAGAGGTCGATTGCTGATGAAGTGCCCACTGTCTTGGAAGTGCTCCGCAATATGACCAGTGCCCACATGACAAACTAGCGAGAAATCCAGCCTTGGCGATAACGCGACCGAAGCTTCAGGAGTGGGAGAATCGACTCTGCTGACTGTAGCGTAGCTAGCGATTTCCTCCTCAGTTGCTCCAGATTCAAGAATGACAAGCAGAAGTTTTTCCAGGAGGACGAGTACGATGTCCGGGGTAGCCTGATTCGAGTTCATCTCCATGTTTTGTCCCTCTCCGCGAATGGAGATATTGGATCAACGCACGTATTGAAATTTCCGCATGACTGTCCTGAAACGAGGGTTTTATGTAGCCGTCGTTCCAGCAGATAGCCAGCGCGGATCAGGTGTTTGGCCTTGATAAGTGAGCTTTGACGAAAATCTTGTCGATGTAGCACCACAGCCAAGCCTGTTCGAGCGCCTTCACAATCGGGTGGTTTGTGGCATGGAAGTGTTTTGTCGCGTGACGGTTCTTGGAATCGTCGCAACAGCCAACGTTGCCGCAGGTCAGAGACCGCCGCAGATGGACCCAGTCGTCACCGACTTCGAGACACGCCTCGCAGACATCCGTTAGGGGCGCGTCGGATGGAACAATCGAGGCGAAATGTGTGCAGGTGGATGATGGTGTCATTGGGCTTCCTTCGTTTTCTCTACAGGCTCAGGGTTTTTTGAGAGCCCCGTGCTTCGATCTTGTCCAGCAGCTCCGTATTGGCGGCAGCCCAACGGCATAGAAGCGCCACAGGTTCATGCAATTGCAGCCCGATTTTCGTCAGGTTGTATTCGGTTTTCGGAGGTACGACGGGGTAGACCTTCCGGTTTACAAGGCCATCATGCTCAAGTTTTCTGAGCACCTGAATCAGCATTTTCTTCGAGATATCAGGAATACGATGCTGAAGCTCGTTGAAGCGCCGTACGCCGCCTGAGAGGCAATAAAGAACGATCGGCGTCCACTTGTCGCCTATGAGCTTCAGAATGCGACGAGCGGGATAGCGTTCGTCGAAGATGTCGGACGGTTTGCTCTTGGTGCCCATCAGGTGACATGGTACCGAAAAAGAGACTTTCTGCGCTGTCCTGGGGCTCGTTCATTGAACCGTTAATCTAAGCGGTTTCTGATAAATAGCGGTGAACGAACGTCACGGCCATTGCGCCTTCTCCTACAGCCGAGGCAACCCGGTTCACCGCACGATGGCGCACATCGCCCGCCGCGAAGGAGCCCGGAACACTGGTTTCGAGGTAGTACGGCACCCGCTGTAAAGGCCAGAAGTCGGGAACACGCCCCTGATCGAGAAGATCGGAACCAGTCACCAGGTAACCGGCCGGATCGCGTACAATCTGCGTATCCTTGGCCCATTCCGTGTTCGGCTTCCCGCCGATGCAAACAAACAGCTTATTGGTGTCGAGCGACTCGGTAGCTTCGTCGCGATGAATGGTGATGTCGACTCTTTGCAGCGTGCCATTCCCTTCCAGCTTCGTTACCGCCGCTTCGTACCGGACCTCGATCTTTGGATGCGAGAGGATACGGTCCACCAGGTATCGGGAGAGCCCGGCCGTCAGTTCTTTGCCCCTGACAATCATCGTGACCTTGGTCGCATGCCCGGCAAGGTTCATCACCGCCTGGCCTGCGGAGTTGCCGCCGCCCACCACCACAACATCCAAACCAGCGCAGAACGGGGCTTCACTCGCGCCCCCTCCGTAGTACAGGCCGACGCCAAGGAACTGGCTTTCATTCGCAAGGCCCAGGCGTCGCCATTCGATGCCCGTGGCGCAGATGTTAGCCCGAGCCACCAGATGAGACCCGTCAGCGAGGTCGACGTGAATGCGGTTATCGTGAAACTCGGCTTTGATGCCCTCACGCATCATGAGGAATTCAATGCCGAATTTCGACGCCTGCTGCCGGGCGCGTTCAGCCAGCTCAGCGCCGCTGATGCCATCGGGAAACCCGAGATAATTCTCTATCAGCGAACTCGATCCGGCCTGGCCCCCAACTGCATTCCGCTCGATCACCACAGCGCGCAGACCTTCGGACGCGGCATACACGGCCGCCGACAATCCGGCTGGCCCCGCGCCATAGATAGACACGTCATATTCCTTGAACCGAGGTTGAGTAACCCACCCGAGGCTGCCCGCCACTTCGCGCAAGCTCGGTGCGAACAACCGCCTGCCATCGGGGAGTTCGACCACCGGCAGGCGGAGGTTCTTCAGGTCGGAAACTCCCAAATGGGTCTGACAATCCGTATCGGAAGACAGCTCTACCCAATCGAAGGCAACGACGCTTCGCTGGAGATAGTCGCGAAGCGCATATGCTTCAGCCGATTGCGGTTGTCCAAAAAGGTGCACTCGGCGCGGTTTGTTCTCACTCATAGGCATGGTCCGGTGACAGGCTTTGCCCAGCGATTCCCGAGGGAAACGCCGTACTGGTAAATCTGATTTCCGTAACGGAGTTGTGCCGACTGGAAAGACCTAAGCCCTTCCTCGATATTGCCCTCTGACTCCTGTAGCACGTCGGCCAGCAAGGTCGCATCGGTCGCGGCTTTCGCCGTCGCCCCGGCCGCATGCGGACGGACTACAAAGGCGGCGTCACCCACTAAACAGGCGCGGCCGAAAACGGTACGCGGCACAACCACATCGACAATCTTTTGAATGAAAGGCTCAGCCGTCGCCTCGATCAGCTCAGCCATGCGGGGATGGACCTCACGACGGGCGCGAGACCGCAACCCCGCAATGGTGTCTTCCGTCGCGCCGCCCAGCGGCAAGGAATTGTGGTGCAGGCGGCCTTCCCAATCGGTCAGGAGCCGGTTCAATTCGTCGTTTTCGGCATGTACGTACCAGACCCAGTTCAGTTGCCGCTTCCCCTTCGAGACATCGGCTTTCGCGCCCGGAATGAGGTAGACCAGAATATGGCCGCCGCTCCGCGCTTCCGAGAAGGTGAACGTGTCATCGAAAAACCTCACAAGATCGGGCGATGCCCCCGCCTCATCGACCGTACCGCGCCAGGCAATGTAACCGGCGTAATGAGAATGAACTTCCGGCAGCAGGCGGCGGCGCGTTTCTGATTGCGCCCCGTCCGCGCAGATCAGCAGATCGGGGTCGATCCGGCCGCGCCCCATAATGTCAGCGGATACGATGCGGTCACGGGTTTCAAACCCCTCAAGCCCGCTGCCGGTGTAATAATTCGCATCCGGAAAAGTAGCCCGGAGGGTTAGATAGATGGCTTCCCATGAGGTGAAGCTCTGCGGCATGGATTGTGTCTGGCCGTTGCCGCCGCTGGGATCGAGATAGCGCCGCCCCCGGCACGAAGTGGTCGGCAGCGGAGGGGCACCGTGACGCTGTAAAAGGCTGGTCAGCTCCCCTTGCACCACGATCCCGGCTCCGCGAGCTTCCATCGGGCCGGAGTTGCGCTCGAAAATCTCAACGTGCGCACCCTTCCCATGCAGGGCAATACCCGCGCAGAGACCGCCAAGCGAGCCCCCGGCGACGGCCACACGCAAGTCTTTCAGGCTATAGCGCTGCATGAGGGACGGTCGTTGTCTCGCGCAAGGGCGCGGGTCCGACCTCGCGGAGTTGAGAGGCCGCGACCTCACGCAGGCGAGTAGCCATCAGTTCCGGCTTCATTGCTCCGGAGAACAATACCTCGCCATCGAGCAGAAACGTCGGAACCCCTGATATGCCGCTCAGTCTCGCCTTTGCAGACTCAAGCCGTACCTCGCTTGAACCGGCTTCTCCGTTCATGAAGTCCGATATTGCCGGCTCTGACAGACCCGCTTGTTTCCCAATCGCGGCCAGAACCTCTTTCTTACCGACATCGCGGCCCTCGACAAAGTAGCCGCGAAACAACGCATCCACCACGGCATCCTGCATGTGGTCCCGGCCCGCGAACGAAATCATCCGGTGTGCCTCAAAAGTGTTGGGCGTGCGCTCCATCAGGTCATGACGAAAGGTAATCCCGGCCTGTTTTCCCGCCGCCGAAACCTGTGCGTCCAAGCTTTGCGAATGCTCCCACGAGCCGAACTTTCTGGAGCGGTACTCACGCCGGTTCATGCCCTGTTTCGGCATGTCGGGATTCAGTTCGAAAGGCCGCCAGGTGATTTCAAAATCGAGATTGCTCCCCGTGAGTTCGAGCGCCTTTTCGAAATTCTTTTTGGCGACAAAGCACCATGGGCAAATAACGTCGGAGACGATCGTAAGATCGTGCATGGCGCGGGTTTCTACTGCCTTGGCATTCTGCGGCGAGGCAGAAGCCGAGGGAACCGAACAGCCACCAACACCGCAAACAGCACCATCTTTCATTACATCGTTCATGAGCTGAACCTCCTTGTTGAAGTGCTCTTGCTAAAGAATAAATCACAGGTAGCTATTTGGCAAGTAGTCACCCTTTGGTAACCTTAACTGTCTGTTTATTGTTACAGCTTTACCACGTCCAAATCTGATTGGCTTGGCAAGTCGGACCGGCCATCGCGCAGTGAATATGGCTGCTACCCCGTCTCTCGGTAAAACATTTCCGCGCCTGCCTGTTGTACTGATCTAAACCCACGTTTATGGCACTACCGCATGGAAAGCAATACAACCGTGATGACGGCGCAAGGCTGCTCGGCCAGACCGAGCCTGGCTTCCGCGCGGTTGATGAAATCGATGCCTAGCTCTGCGTCCATGGCGCTTGCGCCGGATCGGGATAGATCGCGAGGCTATACAGATACTGGCTGCATCGCGTCAGTTCGGCATAGAACTGGCAGACCCGAAGTGTCTCGGTCAGAGCGGCCAGCTCGTCCGCCGGGAAGTCGCGGCGGATTTCAAGGATGGCCGCCTGCTCGCCCGGCTTGCAGCGAAGCAGGCGCTTCGCGAGCTGCGGGCCATCGCTGCGGGCCAGGGGCTTGGAGGATCGTGCCGGCCCAATTCATCGCGCTGAAATTTGTCATTGCTCGTCCGCCAGAATGCCGGTGTCCTCTTCGAGGGGCCGGATGATAAGCCCGCCGATGGGCGGCTGATCGACTTCAGCCCCGATGTGGATATAGCGCCCGCGCCGGGCTCGGCAAGCACGGCAAAACTGTGTAAGCATAATGCGACGCTTTGGCACTTCGGCCGAATTTCAAAGCTGCGTCAGTCATGGCTCCCTCCAGCCCGGCAATGGGCCGCTATTCTTTGCCGGATCGGAAGGAACGGCAAGCTGAAATTCGCAGAAGCGTAAAAGCCGGCGGGCTGCTGCCGCGGGCAAGGCCCCGCTTTCTTTCGATCTGCATGGGGGATTGTCACCGCATGGCCGAGACTTACTGAAGGCTCGGGGACGCCCACCTTACGCCCGCCGGCCGTGCCGGCCATGATGACCGAAAAAATTTAGCCAAGATTGAAGCCCAGGAACCCGAGGTGCTCCAAAGAGAAGTTCGGCCGATCATCGCGGCAATCGCGAACGCTAACGCTCTGCCGACGACAATACGATGGTTTTCTCTGTCTCCCATATGAACAGCGCCTTGGGATTAACCTCGGCGGTCTTCCAGCGGTCTTTCGTCGGCTTGGACGTTTTCGGTTTTTGAAGCTGTTTACTGGCGCGGGCCACGGACATCAGATATCCAGCTCCTCAACCTCGACGCCCTGGCGCTTCATGGCGTCATCAAGGAGATATTCGGCGTCGAGCTATTCGCGGCCGCTTCATCGAAAGACTCATAAACAAAAAACTTTCCGGAGGGATACTCCTCCTCCCCGTGCTCGCTGCCTAAAAAGTTAAAGATAACGACGTTGCCTCTGGAGGTGAGAGCAAGAGCATAATAAACTCGCTCCTCCCGCTCTTCCCGCTCTCCCTCCCATCTTGCAAATGGGTCATCGGGCGGGATGATCCAACGACCGTAAAAAGCTTTCGCCTGTGGAACCTTGTCGAAAAATTTGACGATGATCCGCTCGAAAGCCACGAGTTTGACAGGACGCCCGTTTTGATGTACTCTTTGAAGACGTACAGAGAGGACATCAGATGCCGAGAATTGCCGTTGAAAACAACAATCGCCTGGCCTTGCGTATACGCCCGCGCGACAAAGCCACCATCTTGCGCGGCTCGGCCCTGGCAGATACCGACATGACGGATTTCATCGTCAAGACGGCCGTGCGGGCGGCGCAGGAACTGATCGAAAAATCCGAGCAGGTCTCGCTCTCCACGCGTGACAGTCTGCGCATTCTCGATCTGCTCGAACATCCGCCGGCCGCTAATGCCAAACTGCTGGCCGCCGCCAAAGCCTTGCCTACTCTTTCGTGAGCCTGCCTCCCTGGCACGAAGCGCCGATCAGCAAGGCTTATGACCGCGACGCCTTCGATTGCGGTGAGGCGGCGCTGAACAATTACTTACAAAAACACGCCCGCAAAAATCATGAGCGCGGCGGCGCAAAAACCATCCTGGCGATCGCAACAGCCACGGAAGCCATCATCGGCTATTACAGCCTCAGCCCCGCCTCGGTGGAATATTCCCGCGTCCCCGAAGTCGCCAAGCGCGGGCTTGGCCGTTACGAAGTGCCCGGCTTTCGTCTCGCCCGGCTGGCAGTCGCAACCGACATGCAGAAACTCGGCCTTGGCGGTCAGCTGCTGCTCTCGGCGGCGCGGCGCTGCATTCTCGCGTCAGCCGAAGTCGGCGGCACGGCTCTCGTCATCGACGCCAAGAACGAACGAGTTGTCAGCTGGTACGTCAGCTACGGCGCCGTGCCACTGCTCGATGCGCCGATGACCCTTGTGCTGCCACTGGCGACGATCAGCGCCCTGCTGCAAAAAACCGGAAAGCTCTGAGCGGTGCTGGCGGAAGTCATCGCCTTGCTGGTCTCGTATCTTCGCCTGGCACCCTGGAACCTGCAAACGCTGTGCACCCTGTCAATCACGGCAAAGAGCGGGACGGTACACCCCGGGCGGCTTTCGTTTCTCCTGGAAGGGCTCTTGCATCCATTCAATGACCCCATTTCCATGCCTCACAGTCGTTAGCCGAAAGATCCGCTCTTCTTGTACCGGAACCCAAGCGTACCGGAAGTGGACCACTAAATCAAGAATATCTGCATAGCTCACCTGCCGGTCCTCCATAGCGCAGAAAGAATTGACGGATGCTTTCTGACCTGGACCTACCGCATACGAGAGATCGTGTTTGTATGAGAGTTGGGGGTCCCGAAAGTGTCGTGGACTGTTCTCCAGTAATCTGAAGATCGCGGCGTTGTATTGGAACCATCGATCTCGCCCATTCTGCAACCTATCCAAACATCTTTAACGCAAACGAAGTGTCATTCGAGACGCTCAAAGTCGTTCGAAATACGTAGGAGCCTTCTGACACCGGACCAATTAACAGTGATACTCGAGGAAGTAGGCTGTACCAGGCTGAAAGCAGCCCGATGAATGCGGTGACGTAGCCCATGAGAGTTAACACGCCCCTACCTGTCTTAAGGGACCGTACCCATCTCAAGAAGTGCTCTTCAACCTAATTCCGGCGGTTCGTTGGGTGAACCAGAGTGCATGGCTCTGATATGTTGAGCCATGTCCGAAAACTCGGCTGTTAAGTCTGTTCACCTATCAGGTGAGGCTGCGAAGGAAGGGCTGACAGTTCCGGGACCGAGTGCGGTGGACACCTTCGGCGGTAAGGTTTTCGTTCGCTGGGATCCGGATGCGAGGGTCACCGGCTTCGGCCCTGCGGCTTACTTCATCGAGTTTCTGAAGGCGAACGGGCTATGGGAGAGGTGGGTGCAGGACTGCCCATTGCACTACACGAGCCCCAACGCTCCAGCAAAGGAAGACATCCTGGGGACGGTGATGCTTTCGGTGGTGGCGGGTCACAAGCGCTACGCGCACATCACCACGGTACGCAGTGACAGCGTGCTGCCGCAGTTGCTGGGCATGCAGCGCGTACGCAGTGAAGATGCGGTGCGGAGAGCGTTTCAGCACGGGGAGGAGGAACCTTACACGGTCTGGACGCGCAAGCACCTGGCAGCGACCTATGAGCCCTTGCTGAGTGAGCCGTGGATTCTCGATATGGATGCCACGGTAAAGCCGCTGTATGGGCATCAGGAGCAAGCTATGCTCGGCTATAACCCGGGCAAACCAGGCCGGCCGTCGCATGTCTATCATTGCTACTTCATTGCAGCCATTCGCCTCGTCATTGAGGTGGAGGTGCAGGCAGGGAATCGCACCGCAGCACAGTATGCGCAGCCTGGACTGTGGGAGTGGCTGGACACGCACCCGCGGGAGCAATGGCCGCATCTGTTGCGAGGCGACCTCAGCTGGGGTACCCGAGCGAATAATGCAGGAAGCCGAACAGCGCGATGTGCCGTACTTGTTCAAGCTGAAGAAAACCTCGAAGGTGAAGCGGCACATCGACCAGCTCTGGGGGCGGCAGGACTGGGTGGCCGCGGGTGCTGCGGGTTGGGAGGGTCTGAGTAGCGAGTTGCAGTTAAGCGGATGGAGCCGGACGCGGCGAGTGGTGATCCTGCGGCGGCGGCTGCGCGAAGCGCTGGCCGTAGGGGAAGAAGACAAGCTAACAGGCCCGCTCGGCCCGCACGATTGCGGTGATCTATAACTGGTGGACGCTCTTCACGCGGCTCGCGATTCCCAACCGGCACACGGAGGCTATGACGAGCCGGCCGCTGTTGCTGAACGGCGTCGCACGGCAGACAACCCATTCCAACCAGGCAACGCTGACCATTACGAGCATGCATGCGCAGGCCCCAGCCGTACGCCGCGCTCTCGAAGCCGTAAGCGCGTTTCTGCAACGAGTCAAACAAACCGCGGAGCAGTTCACTTCACCCGAGCGCTGGCGTGCCGTCTTGCGCTTCATTTTCCGTGACTGGCTCCATAACTCGGGCGATGCGCGGCCTGAAATTGCCTTCCTGCCCTCCTGATTCATCGTGAACTGCCGGATTTAGGTTTAAAGGTCGGTTCCCTCGTGAAGTCGGCGATTGACTTTTTTGAGATCGCCAACTTGTCCCGTCAATTGCGAGCGGAAGGACGTAGCTCCATCAGCAAGGCTATGAATAGCTTTGCTGATGCTTGCAAGGTCTGCTCGACTTGTGCCGCACTATCCGATGGTGCTGCACCGAGGCGGGTTCCCGGATGGCAGTTGACAGATCAAAGTGGCTTAAGCGGGGACGGTGTATCTGGATTCGACGGCTTTGGTTATGCGGCTGCGGGTTTCTTCGGGCGAAAGGGAGTTGGCCTGCTCGATTTGCCTGATCTCGGACGCCAGATCTTTGTCTTTGATGGCATGCTCGAACCAGTTGGAGTAATCGCCTCGATGCAGATGATAAAGCCAGGTCTCGTCGTCGATTCCTTCGGCTAATTGCAGGAACGTATTCAGATTTTGCACGCGAAGATTCAGCTTGCCCGCGGGGCCGCGGAACCAGAACATGCGCTCCGCTTCCAGTTCACCTTCCGCATATTTCCGCTTATGGCGTTTACGTTCTGCTTTGCCAGGCTCGGTTTGAATGCGGGCGACTACGCGATTGGAATCGAGGAACCAGACTGAAGCTTCGCCTTGCGAGAGGTCGTCCGAAGGCTTTTGAGGCGGAGAGATTCCAACGATCTTGGCGAACTCTTCGACGGCTTGGAGCGGAGCTTTGCCAACGGTGACGAGCGCATTGACGAGGCGCAAGGCAGCGGGCGAAACGTGTTCGGGATGAACCGTGACCAGCATCATGCTGAACTTCTCGCCGGCAACTTCAGCCGAAGCAGGCGCCCACTCGCAAGGGAGCAGGTGGTGAGCTTCATCGACGATAAGCCAATGCGGGCGGCCTTCCCGAAGCGATTTCTCCTGCAGCCGGCTGAGCAGAGACTGAAAGAAGGCGGGCCGGTCCTGCATTTTGACCCCTATGAGATTGATGGCCAGATTCGAATCGGGATGATCGAGGAGTTGAAAGATTTGATCGAGAGAGGGCGGGTGGCTCTCGTCGCCGATGGTGAAGAAGCCGGTGAGCGATTCGTAGTCACCTTCCGGGTCGATAACGCAGGTCTGATAGCCGCGCTCCAGGAGACGCTCGATGAAGCCCGCAACGAAAGTGGATTTGCCGCTGCCGGATTGACCGCAGAGAAGAAGATTTTTTCCATGGGGATCGAAGAAGACTTCCTCTTCGCCGGAGCGGCCGAGCGGGAGGCCATGCCGTTGAAGTTGTAAGTCGAGCGAGGCGAGATCGTCTGAGAGAAGCCGGTCGATCAATTCCGCGACGCCTTCGCCGCGAGGCTTATCGGTCACCCAGTCGACTCTCTCTTTGAGCGCGGGGATAGCATTCGAGACCGCGACCGAGAACTCGCAACAACCAAGAAAAGCATGATCGTTTTCGGCATCACCGACCGCTACTACGTTGTGGCGGGAAAGCTTCATCTCTTCGAGAGCGCGCGCAAGGCCGGTCATTTTATTGACCCCGGAAGGCAGGACCATTACCGCGTCCTTGTTAAAGATGACCTGCAGGTCAAGCCCGAACTGGCGAATGCTTTCGAGAACGGCGGCTTCATAGGGATGCCAAGTGGCGACGATGGCCTCGCCGACGCTCAGGCTTTGCACCCCGCGGTGTTTCAGATCGTTTACAAAGTTTTCGGGAGGAGGCGGCGCAAGAAGACGCTTCTCGCGCTTGCCGGGGTTGAACAGAAGAGCGCCATTTTCGGCAACCACGAAGTCGAAGAGGTCGAGCCGCGAGAAAGTCCTTTCAAGATCAGGCAGTTCCCTGCCCGTGACCAGAATGAGCTTTCTGCCCGACTGACGGAAGCGCTCCAGGGCCTTGACCGTTGGCTCGTCAACGATGCCGTCGTGGGCGAGAGTGCCATCGTAATCGGAAGCAAGAGCGAGAAAGCGCATAAGAATACATTCTGGACGCAGGACGTGACATTCTCATGACAGGGAGGGTGAGTTTCGGAAGACTTACGCACAAGCGCCTCAACCGGCCAGCATTTTTTCAATCCATGAGCTTCTGAGTCAGATACGTGTACCAAACGGCCTGGGTCTTCGCCTGCTCCTTCAAGTCAGCGCCGCTTCCATGACCGCCTTCGATGATCTCGTCGTAGAAGAACGGTTTACGGAACTCCTCCATTTTCGCCGCAAACTTTCGGGCATGTACCGGGCCGACGCGATCATCTTTGGTGGTAGTGAAGATCAGCGGCTCGGGGTAGTTCACATCCGGCTTCAGCTGATTATAGGGAGAGATCGAGGCCAGAAACTCGCGTTCATCAGGGACCGAGATGGAGCCGTATTCGCCCACCCAGGACGCGCCGGCGGCAATGTGCTCGAAACCGAGCATATCGAGCAGCGGAATCTGTATCACGACCGCATGCCACATCTCTGGGTGCTGGGTCATCTCGACGCCCATCAGCAGGCCGCCGTTCGAACCGCCCATGATGCCCAAGCGTCGTGGCGAAGTAATCCGGCGCGTCACCAGATCCTGACCGACCGCCGCAAAATCGTCATAAATGCGCTGACGATGGGTCTTCAGTCCAGCCTCATGCCAGGCAGGACCAAACTCGCCGCCGCCGCGAATATTCGCCAGGACAAACACGCCGCCGCGCTCCAGCCAAAGCTTGCCGACGAGAGCCGAGTAGTCCGGCGTCTCCGAAATCTGGAAGCCGCCGTAGGCCTTCAGCAATGTCGGGTTTGCGCCGTCGTACCTGATGTTTTTGCGGATGCACCACAAAGTACGGCACCTTCGTTCCGTCCTTTGAGACCGCCTCGAGCTGTTCAACTACATCTACGGACGCGTCAAACTGCGGCGGCAACGTCTTTGCTTCCTTCAAGCGTGTTGGCCCCGGCGTCACCGAGCCAGAGAGACGAAGGAGTGAGAAACCCCGTCAGCGATAGAAAAAACTCGTTGTCTGACCAGTTGGTGGTTGCGATGTCAATCGTCCGGTTGTCGGGCACATCGAGCCTCTTGCGGGTCCAAACACCTTTAGCGCCCAGGCTGTAGACGTATGCGCGCCCCTGTACATTCTCGAGGGTTGTCAGCAGCAGGTGATTCTTCGTTGTGTCCACACTTTGGGCAAACTCGACCGCAGTCGGAGCGAACACGATACGTGGCTTGAGATGAAGCGGGTCTTTCTTCACCGCCTCGAGATCCAAGGAGATCACCGAGCCCTGGACAAATTTTGTATTCTCCCCGCTATCTGTTCCTTCCAGCTTCCAATCTTCGTTGAGCGTGACGATTATCTGGGCCTCGAGCAGACCTTCTACATTGGTCTTGCCAGGCAATGCAATGCGTTTGGCGCCATCCGGCGTCACCAGTGAGACTTCCTGCTCAAAAAAGCTAATGCGGCGAATAAGCATTGCCGCGTGATGGCCAGAGCCATCGTTGAGCATCACCGCCGAAGTACCGGATTCGTCCCCTTCCGCGCCACGGTAGACCTCTTTGGCCTGCTCAAGCGGCTGACCCCGCTTCCAGGTCTTCACCACAAACGGATAACCGGACTTGGTCATAGTACCGGCGCCCCAGTCACGCGCCACCAGCAGCGTGTCTTTGTCCATCCACGCCACATCCTGCTTAGACCGGGGCAGCACGAAGCCACCTGCGACAAACTTGCCCGTTTTCAGATTGAACTCGCGCAGCGTGTAGGCATCCTCGCCGCCTGCGGAGAGCGCAACGAGGCACAAATCGTTGCCCGGATAGAGGCAGTTGAGTCCCTTTTGGACCCATTTCTCATTGTCCTGTTTGGCCAGCGCGTCGTAGTCCAGTACCGTTCGCCAATGAGGCTGCGCGGTGAGGTAGTCGGCCAGCGAGGTGCGCCGCAGAATACCTCTTACGTGCTCTTTGTCCTGCCAGGTGTTATACACATCTCGTTCGTTCAGAGAGGGAACGGGCAGACGGTCCGGGGACTCCAGCACCTTGAGCGCGGTCGCCTCCAATCCCCTGAAACGCGGATCCATCTCCAGCACCTTGGCGGAGCGCTCGTTCTCCGCCTTTACCCATGCCAGGGCACGTTCGCCGCTAACATCCTCCAGCCAGAGGTATTTGTCCGCTGGTTCGGAAGCCGTCTGAGCGCCGAGGCGTATCCAAGCCGCGGTTAGTCCCGTTATTGCCAGGAGCAGCGCAGGGATCCGCTTTGCCCGAAGAAGAATGCCAGTTTTGAGGAAAGGCGCTTTCCTTGCTGCGCCCGAATCCCGCGCCCGTTCTCGACGGCATCCGTACCCCTCGATCTTGTAATTGGGTTGTTTCATCGATGTACTCCAATTTCTCACGCGCCGCGCGCGGGACGGATTGTGGCAAAGAAGTGCCTGCCATCGTGGCGCTGATTGGCGAATATTCTGGTTCTCGTAAACGTCGATGTTTCTGGATTATGTTTTTCTCCGTAAGCGGAGGAGCGGCGCACCAGCTTGAATGACATAATACGGGTTTGACCTTTGTTCTGTTTGCTCTCTGCGCACTGTTCGTGTTCGTTTCCGGTGGGCGCGCACAGCAGCCATTCCCGACCTTTAGCACGCAAAACTACATGGGCCGTTGCCTGGATTTCGGCCCTCCACCGCAAACGCCCGGCTCCCCGGTTTTTGTTTATGACTGCAATGGGACTGTTGCTCAACAGGTTTTCCGGTTGTGGCGATTGGCTGCTTCGACGCCATCAAGGGCGCCGATCTTCTCCAGTGGGCTGGCAATTCTCTATGGGTCGTTTCGGGGGGGCACCGGCGCGCCCCAGCAACAAAGCCGTCAGGAACATGCGCTGAAGAGATGCCGCGCCTGTCAGGCACCGCGCGCCGATTGGGCGGACGTGACATTCTCATGACAAGTAAGGTGGGTTTCGGAGAAAGCGCTGCGCGCTGCCGACGTTAACGCCCTGTGCGCTTCAATGAATACGTATCGCCGAAGCGGAGCTAAAGCTCCACGCGGGCTAAAGACCCGCCCTCCATGGCAACCTTCGCGCCTCAGCAAGTAGCATCTCAGTTGAACGAGTAGCTGAGTCCGGAACTGGAGCCAAAATCGCTGCCGGAGAGGTGGGTTGGCGGCTTGTTATCCCAGTTCCCGTAAAACGAAAACTTCCACCAGAGATTCTTTATGATCTGGATGGAATACGAGGTGTTGGTGAAAAACCGAACACGCCCCGGCTGGTTGAGCACAGGCAACAAGGTGCCATCCAACGACAAGGTCGTTTTCTTAAACACGAATAACTGAACACTTCCGGCAATCAATCCTGCGACGGCTTTTTGCGAGGGGTTTACCGAGGAACTGTACTGGGTGTCCTGCCACGCAAAGCCGCCGGTGAGCGAGATACGCGCGCGATTGGTGTTCTTAAAGAAGCGCCCAATGCCGCCTCCCAAAGTCGTCTGCCGATTGATTCCCTGCTGTGAACTCTGAAGGAAGTTCCCGACGCCGGTATAAAACCAGTTGTTCCAAGGCAGGAGCCTGAGCGCGTCCAAGTTTACCTGGTTTCGTGTCGACGCCGTGTCCCGATTACTGCTGGAGAGGGAGGAACTGTAACTGGCCCCGGCCGTCCATCGCTCGCGGCGATAGGCGAGTTCCGAAGCCAGATTGTATTGGGCTGTGTTGTTGCCTTTCGAATAAAGCATTCCGCTATCGAGGCTGCCGCTGAACCGGCGCCAGAACGACTCGGACGATTGGGCCATCCCGACTATCTGCCGGCGATTAATAAGTTCATGGACTCGAGGAGTCTCGTCGATCTCGATCCTGACCGGTTCCTCGGCGGGTGTCGCCGCCGTTCTTAAGGTTCCCTGGTAGACAGCGCCATTCTGGGTATGGACCAGGAACAGCTGATTACTTTCCACTCGAGCCACCTTCGTCCACTCGATGGAAATGGTCCCGTCTACGTAGTCGAGTCCGGCGGAAAGCACGCCGTTCTCGAGCTTCTTAATCTCACATGTAAAGCGGTCGCCGTTCTTCATCACGATGGAGTCAGTTTTCGGCCGTCCGAGAAGCGGCACTGCAAAAAAAGCCGAAAGAACGATGACCAGTCTTATGTGCATGGGATCTCCGACCCATGATAATTAACGTTCGAAGAGTAGTCAGGACCACCCTCGCCGCCGGCTGTGGTGTGTGCGGGCCCACTTTGTATTCAACTAATTTCTATGAGCTTGCGGCGGTGTTGGAACGTTGTCGCCCATTGAGGTCAATGCGCAGCGGATGACAGTGCGTTTCCATCAGCCGGAGCTAGCCTCGACACTTCAGGCAGCCCGGAAGTGCGCAAGGCGCTGTGGAACGGCCGAAGCGCTAAGATGAGTCTCGGCGCGGCGGACAAGGTGTCCGCGCCACGGCAACGGGCGGCAAACACGCAAAGCGGAGCTAAAGCTCCACGCGGGCTAAAGACCCGCCCTCCAGAGTACTTTAGTAGGGGAGGCGATATAGATGGTTACAGTAGCCTTATTTGTTCGGCTCGAGGCGAAGCCTGGGAAAGAGGAGGGGGTGGCGGAATTTTTGCGGGGCGCGCTGCCGGTTGTACAGGGCGAACCTGCCACGACAGCCTGGTTCGCGATCCGGATGGGGCCGTCCGCGTTCGGAGTTTTCGATGCTTTTCCGGATGAATCGGGCCGGCAAGCACATCTAGCGGGGCAGGTTGCCGCGGCGCTGAAGGAAAAGGGAGCCGAGCTTTTTGCGCAAGCGCCGGATATCCAGAAAATCGATGTACTGGCCGCAAAGCTTCCGGGGTAGAATCGCCGCGGCGTGTGGGCTTTTGGCGGGCTGCCTCGCGCTTGCTCAGGACATCAACATCCGGGTCGGCACAACACTGGTAGTGATACCCGTGACGGTTACGGACTCTCAGAACCGGTTTGTGCTGGGCCTCGAAAAGAAGGATTTCACACTTTTGGAAGACGGCGTGGAACAGAAGGTGACGCAGTTTGCGGGCGAGAATGCGCCTGTTTCAGCGGGTCTGCTTTTGGACACGAGCGGGAGCATGGGAAGCAAAATCGAGCTGTCGAAAGATGCCGTTGGGCAATTCCTCAAAACGATGGACCGGCAAGACGAAGCATGCCTGATTGAGTTTGGCGACCGGGCGCGGGTTGCAGTGGCGTTCACGAACAATTCAGAGAGTATTACAGACAAGCTCTCGAAAGTGGAGCCGGAGGGCTTGACTGCTTTGCTGGATGCCGTTTCGGTGGGGCTAGAGGAGATGCGGAAGGCAAAGAACACGCGCAAAGCCCTGCTGATCATCTCGGATGGCGGGGACAACAACAGCCGGTATAACGCGGCAGAGATCAAGGAACTGGTGCGGAAGGCTGACGTGCAGGTCTATTCGATGGGCGTGTTCGACCGGTTCCCGGCTTTCGCGTTGAGCGCCGCCGAACTCTCCGGGCCAAAGCTGTTGAGTGAACTCTCGGAGCAGACGGGCGGGAGAGCGTTTTCGGCCTCGTCTGCCAAGGATTTGCCGGCGATCGCGGCGAGGATCGGAATCGAGTTGCGCAATCAGTATGTGCTGGCTTATTCACCTTCGGATCGCAAAAAGGATGGGAAATACCGGCGCGTGGAAGTGAAGGTGACGGTACCGCCGGGGCTCTCTGGTTTGAAGGCGCGCTGGAGGCTCGGGTATTACGGGCCAGTAGATTAACCGGTTAGCGATTTCCATGCTGTATTCATGCTCCTTTAACATGCATGGCATCAAATTGGGTTGGATAAACGCGCTATGGCCACGTCTATCGACACCAGACAGACAGATTTCTCCGAGATGGACAATGCGGGGATCTCGAAAGAGCATTGGAAGATCATGTTCATTTCGGGCATGGGCTTCTTTACCGACGCCTACGATCTCTTCATTATCGGCGTCGCAATGGCGCTGCTGAAGCCCATGTGGCATGTCGCCAAAGTAGAGGAGGGACTGGTCGAATCCACGGCTTTACTTGCTTCGGCAATCGGCGCGCTGCTCTTCGGCCGAGTCGCGGACATGCTCGGCCGCAAGAGAATTTACGGCGTCGAAGTACTGGTCCTCGCGGCGGGCGCAATCGCCTGCGCTTTCTCGCCTAACATCTGGTGGCTGATCGGTTTTCGTTTCATTCTCGGCATCGGCATTGGCGGAGACTATCCCGTTTCGGCCACCATTATGAGCGAGTATGCCGGCAAGGCTCATCGCGGGATGCTCGTCACACTGGTCTTCGCGATGCAAGCGGCGGGACTGATCGTGGGCCCTCTTTTCGCCGCGGCTCTGCTTTCCACTCATGTCTCGCATGACATCATTTGGCGGATTCTGTTATCGTTCGGCGCCGTGCCCGCCCTGGCCGTTTATGGAGCGCGCCGTCACCTCAAAGAGACACCGCGTTTTCTCAAAGCTGCGGGTCATGAAGAGGACGAGTCTGGCAATCTCAGGAAGTCGGAACATTTTGACGAGAAAACACACTCGGTCTCCTTCTGGGATGGTTTTCACCGCCTGGTCGACAACAAGATGATCCTTTACCGCCTGATCGGCGCAAGCGCTGCCTGGTTTCTGATGGACTTCGCTTATTACGGCAACACTGTCTCGAGCCCGCTGGTGCTCTCAGCGCTTGGCAGCAATCACACGATTCTGCAGAAGACACTTACTCAGCTCGGCATTTTTGCTGTGTTCGCAGCACCGGGCTATGCGGTCGCGGCGCTTACGATGGACAAGCTTGGACGCAAGACTATCCAGGTCCTTGGCTTCGGCATGATGGGAGTGACCTTCGGCCTGCTCGCCCTCATCCCCAATGTCGAGAAGCTGATGTATCCCTTCTTGATCATTTACGGCTTGAGTTACTTCTTCACCGAGTTCGGCCCAAATGCCACCACGTTCGTCTATCCTTCGGAGATTTTTCCTGTGAAGGTTCGAACTACCGGGCATGGTATCTCGGCGGCCATGGGCAAGATCGGTGGTTTCATCGGCGTTTTTACCTTTCCATTTTTCATGCAATGGCATGGCTTGCCGGCCGCGGAAGGTGCTGCCGCCATTGTCAGCATCCTGGGACTGATCGTGACAGTTTTCCTATTACCCGAAACCAAGGGCAAAAGCCTTGAGGAACTTTCGGAAGAGCCCTCTACTCCGATGGAAAAGGCAGCTGCCTGAGTATCGCGCACGCCTCCTATCGCCTCATTACAAGGTAACGATTGAAAAACGCGAGTGTCTCGACAGCCAGTTGCCGTCGCGCCTCGGGAGTCTGGAATGTGTGGACGTCGTTGACTTTGATGAGTGACACGGGCACTCCGGCCGACTGCAGTTTCTCGAACAATTCTTGGGATTGCGACATTGGAACGTCTGGATCCTGGGTGCCGTGCATGATCAAGAAAGGCGCGTCTACCTTGGAGACGTGAAAGGCAGGCGATGCTTCACGCCAGACCTCTGGATGTTTTGAGTAATCGGCTCCCAGGAAGTTCGCAAGAAATGCGTCGCCATCAGGATCGTGATCGGTGGTGAAATCGCTGGGCCCGCTGACATCGACAACTGCCTGCACTCTGCTGGAATACTTAGCGAGAGCGGGATCGGAATTATCGCGCGTCTCTTCCATACCCAGCAGCGCGGCCAGTTGAGCGCCAGCCGAATGCCCGAAAGCGCCGACATGGTCAGGATTGACGCCGTACTTGGCAGCGTTGGCCCGCACCCAGCGAACGGCACGCTGCACGTCATCGAGTTGTGCCGGCCAGCGATTCTCCGCGCCGTGACAGAGACGATAATCCACCGAGAAGGCCACAAACCCAGAACGCGCAAGAAATTGTCCCATGCCGTGCATGGTGCTCTTGTCGAAACTCGTCCATCCACCTCCGTGTATGAGCAGCACTGCCGGATGAGTCTCAGTGCCGCGGCCGGCGGGTTCGTAAACATCGAGGCGCAGCTCGGAACCGTTTACCGAAGCGTAAGGAACGTTCTCCTGAACAGAGGCTGATCCAGCGCCGGATTGTGGAGTAGATACCGGCGGCGGAGTGCCCGGTACTTGAGACGGAAGCGCGCAGGCGAGTGAAGCGCTGAACAACGTCGTCAAAAGCGGAGCAATCACTTTGTTCATCGCACGAATTGTATTACGTGTTGAAAGTCTGTCGACGGTGCGCGAGCATTACGACCTAACGATTGATTCGGTTATCGCAGCGCGGCGGCCCCGGGCGTTAAGACTTGGAGGCCCATGAAGTTCAATTTGACAACCTGAGCGGGTACTGCGTCCGTCACGTCTAATTCGCCAATCGCCGTTTTCGAGCTTGCTTTCTGCTTGACGCGGAACTCGATGTGTGTCCGCTCGATCTTGTCGATGGCCAGGAGTTCAAGGCTGCCGGTCGTATCGCGAAACTCCATTATTCGGCTAACGGAAGCTGTCGGTTCGAACCTTTGAATGAAAGCTTCCACGCGAGCGCGGTCGCCCGTATTGAAGGCGTCGAACCAGGCGCGGAGGGTCTGGCCAGCGGGTGTGTCCGGGATACTTACTTGGGCACATGTGCATGCAACGAACGCAGCAACGATCAGAGCAAGCCTGTACAACATGGAACTGCGACGTATTCTCCTGTTACGTTGGTCACATAGCTTAGCGATGATGAATCGCCCCGATTCCAGCGGGATGTGCTGCCACAGGGGCAGAGAAGCGGGGCGGTGCAACGGTGCGAGCGGGCGGCGCAACAGCCATGCGAGTCACAGGCATGCGATTAACGCCAGGCCCGCCCATCGTTGTGCGGAGAGGAATGGGGGTTGGACGATACGGCGACGGCCGAGGGTAACCGGCGTGGGACGGGGGCAGGATTGGATAGCCCGGTTTACGCGGGGGCGTTCCGTAAACCGGATTGCGGCCATAGAAGCGCGGATAAACGAAGATCACCAGGGGATACTCAGGAAACCAGGGACCGCCCAACGGGCCATAGGGACCGTACCCGCCGTAGAACCCGCTGTTAACCACAACCGTGCTGCCAAAGGGACCCCAGCTCGGCTGGTTATAGGTCGGCTGGTTATATAGGGGCACAGGAATGGTAGAGCCAAGGAGGGAGTTGTTGGGATCGGTGCTGGGATCGGGCAATGGGGCGGTACTTTGGGCGGCGGCGCGACTGTCAGCCGCAAGGGTTTCGGCGCGATTTCGCGCCCATTCAGAGAAGTTGTCGATGGCGCCGTCCCCGTATTTGTTGGTTTCAGTGCCTATGCCGAAGAAGAACTGATGCGATTCGTCGATGCTCTTGGCAGGCTGTCCAGAGGCCAGAATTTCGGCTTCGCCCGTGTAGGTTTCGAAGACTTCCGTTTCGGAATCGAGCCGGTAGACGCCGGGTTTCGGGAAACGAAGCTGATAAGTCTTGTAAACGAGAACCAGCGAGTTGCCGGGGGCGGCCTGGTTGGAATCGACGATGGCGGCTCCGCGCAGAAATTCGACGCGCGTGTCGGTAAGCGCGTTCGAGAGCATGCGGACAGCGCTGTTTTCATCCAGACGGAGGAAGACGCCGGGAGTGAGGAGGATCTCGACGCGGCCTTTTTCGGTGCGCAGGGTCGACCCGTCTTTCAAGCTCGAAAACGTTCCGAACTTTTGATCCAAAGGCTGATCGTCGACGAAAACGGAGCCTTCGTGATAGTTGACAAGACCCGAGTGGGTGGAAATGACGGCCTGAGCGGAGAGCTGAGAACAGGCGGTCAGGATCAGGAGCCACGAAGACAGCACGCCCGGCAAGCGCATAGAGGGAACCCCTTGATCAAAGAATGGATCTTATTGCGCGACTTGTCAATGGCAGAAACCGGTCGACGCGCGCAACATCGGTTGCGGGTCACTAGAATCATAGGAATGCAGGATTTCGAAAAGCTGGGCGTTTTTTATCTTGGTAAACCGGTGGATTTGGGGACGAAGCAGGAATCGGACACGCCGCTGCTTTACGAATCGAAGGACTTGGTCACGCATGCGGTGTGCGTAGGGATGACAGGGAGCGGCAAGACTGGCTTGTGCATCGGGTTATTGGAAGAAGCAGCCATCGACGCGATTCCAGCGATCGCGATCGATCCGAAAGGTGACATCGCGAACCTGCTGCTGACCTTTCCCGAGTTGCGCCCGGAGGACTTTCGTCCCTGGGTGAGCGAAGCCGAAGCCGGCGTGAAAGGCGTGAGCGTTGACGAGTTTGCGGCGCAGCAGGCCGATCTGTGGAAGCGGGGAATCGCCTCATTCGGGCAGGATGGCGCGCGAATCGCGCGGCTGAAGAACGCGGCGGATATTACGATTTACACGCCGGGGAGCGAGGCGGGCGTATCGATCTCGATTCTGAAATCGTTTGCCGCGCCGGATGAAAGCATCCTGAACGACGCCGAGATGCTGCGGGACCTGATCGGCGCAACGGTCACGAGCCTGCTGGGGCTGGTCGGCATTGAGGCCGATCCGATTCAAAGCCGCGAACACGTTTTGCTGGCCAATATTTTCGAGGCGAACTGGAAACAGGAGCGCGACCTGGACCTGCCGAGCATCATTACGCAGATTCAGAAGCCGCCGATGCAAAAGGCGGGCGTGATGGACGTGGAGACGTTTTATCCGGCGAAGGATCGTTTCGCGCTGGCGATGAGTTTCAACAATTTGCTGGCGTCGCCCGGGTTCAAAGCATGGCTTACGGGCGAGCCGCTGGATATCGCGTCGATGCTGCATACGGCGCAAGGAAAACCGCGTATTTCCATCTTGTCCATTGCGCATTTGAGCGATTCCGAGCGCATGTTTTTCGTTGCGCTGCTGCTGAACCAGGTCCTGAGTTGGGTGCGGACGCAGCCGGGCACAACCAGTTTGCGCGCTCTGCTTTATATGGATGAAATTTTCGGCTATTTTCCGCCGGTGGCAAATCCTCCCTCGAAGAAAGCGCTTCTCACCCTGCTGAAGCAAGCGCGGGCGTATGGTTTGGGCATTGTGCTCGCGACGCAAAACCCGGTGGATCTGGATTATAAGGGTCTATCGAACACGGGAACGTGGTTTATCGGCAGACTGCAAACGGAGCGCGACAAAATGCGCGTGATGGAGGGACTGGAAGGCGCGGCGAGCGAAGCGCATGCCAAATTTGACCGGCGGGCGATGGAGCAACTGATAGCGGGACTGGGGAGCCGGATGTTCCTGTTGAACAACGTACATGAGGACAGGCCGCAGCTCTTCAAGACGCGCTGGACGCTGTCGTATCTGAGCGGGCCGATCACGCGCGAACAAATTAAGGTGTTGATGCAGAGCAAGAAGAGCGGAGCGGCGACGGCTTCAGATGTAAGCAGCGCAAAGCCGCAGCCGGCGGATTCGGTTGTAGCGCCTGTTTTGCCGCCGGATGTGCCGCACTATTTTCTGCCGGTCGATAAAGCGTCGGCGGCAACGTATCAGCCGGTGCTGGTAGGAGCGGCGAAGCTGCATTTCGTGGATGAAAAGCGGAATCTGAATGAGACGAAGGAGGCGGTTTGGAGTACGCCCATTCATGATGGACCAGTAGTTGCCGATTGGGCGGAAGCCGAGGAAACGGAGCTGTCGATTAACGAGCTGGAAAAAAGCGCGGAGCCCGGCATTGCGTTCGCCAACTTGCCGGCGGAAGCAACGAAGGCGAAAAGTTACGCGGCTTGGAATAAGGCGTTTTCAAACTGGCTGTTTCAAACACAGCAGCTAAACATTTTCAAGAGTCCGAGCCTGCAGCAGACCTCAGAGCCAGACGAATCGGAGCGGGATTTCCGGGTCCGCTTGCAGCAGGCCGCGCGCGAGGAGCGGGACCGGTTAGCAGAAGCTCTGAAGCAGAAATACGCGCCGAAACTGGCGGCTTTAGCGGAACGCAAACGGCGCGCCGAAATGGCAGAGGAGCAGAAGAAGAGCCAGCAGAATCAGGCGTTCCTGCAAACCGCGCTTTCGGTGGGCGGCGGCCTGCTGAGCGCTTTTATGGGGCGAAAAGCTCTAAGCGCGACAACCATCTCGCGGGCCGCTACTACGGCGCGGCAAGCAGGACGGTCGTGGCAGCAGATGCAGGGCGTTGGACAAGCGCACGAGAACGTGCAGCAATTCGATCAGCAAGCCGCGGAATTGCAGACGGAGTTCGAAACAGAACTGGCAAACCAGCAAGCAAAAGTCGATCCGGCGACTGAGCAACTGGAGACGGTAAGCATAAGACTGAAGAAGACTAACATCGAAATTCAATTAGTCGCGTTGGCGTGGAAGGCGGTTTAGCGCGTTAGTGAAAAGTGATAGAGTGATCTCTGTTCAAGCAAACAAGAAGGAGAGTTAATCAATGCATATTCTTTGGACGTTGATTATCGGGCTTATCATTGGCGCGGTCGCCAAACTCCTCATGCCGGGCAAAGACCCCGGTGGAATTATCGTAACGATGCTCTTAGGCATCGCCGGTTCGTTTGTGGGAACTTATTTGGGACGGATGTTCGGGCATTACCAGGACGGATCGAGCGCGGGCTTCATCATGTCGGTAATCGGCGCGATGATTCTGCTCCTTATCTACAGACTCTTCAAGCGAAAACCAACGACCTAGAAAATTCGGCGGCTGCGCGATGCTGGAGAAATGAACTGGCTTCTCTGGTCGTTGTTATCTGCTTTGTTTGCGGCGGCTACCGCAGTCCTGGCGAAGGTGGGGGTCAGCGGGATCAGCTCCAACCTGGCAACAGCAATTCGCACGGTCGTGATTCTGGTGTTTGCGTGGGCAATCGTCGGAGTTACTTACGAATCGGGCGAGCTGGCAAGCGTCACACAAAAGGGGTGGCTGTTTCTGATCCTGTCCGGAGTTGCGACAGGGTTGTCCTGGCTCTGCTATTTCCGGGCTCTGCAACTCGGGCCGGCTTCGAAAGTGGCTCCGGTGGACAAGCTTAGCGTAGTGTTCGTGATTCTCTTTGCGGCCGGCTTTCTGGGCGAGAGTCTCTCGCTGGCGAAAATAACGGGCGGCCTGATGATTGCAGCAGGCGCTATCACACTGGTGTTTAGCTGAAAGTTCTCAGGCGAGCATCTCTAACTTCGTTGCACGGGTGACCGGTTATAGCTTCGCATAGTCCGCTTTGGCTTGCTTGAGGATCGGGATGTCGGGGTCGGCGTCTTTCCAGAGCGTGAGGAAATCCTGGTAGGCAGTCTTTGCCTTGGTCTTATCTCCCGACAAAGCGAACGCTCTGCCCAGTTGCAAGTGCGCCAGTGCGCCTATGGGATCGCTGACCACGATTCCGCGGTGATCGAGAATCTTCTGGAATTCCGTGGCGGCTTCGGCGCCTTGTGCGCGGCCAGATAAGCCTCGCCACGCACGTAGACCGGATAGAGCGCCCCGAAGCATGCTGCGCGGCGCGCCCAGTTCATAGGGAACGGCGGCTTGCAGCAGTTCGAAAGCCTTCGAAGTGTCGCCATGATTCAGTGCGAGGCGTGCGCGAAGCGCCGGCAGGTAGCTGAATCGGACCGATGTATCCTCCGGGAACCGCCTTTCGAGTCATCCGCGAGTGCTTGAGCCTGCGAAGAATCCCCGGAGAGGGCCAGCGCAAAGGCAGCGCCATACTCCACCTCGCGGTCCTTTGAAAGCTCGAGTGCGGCCATCGCCCTCTTTCTTGCTTCAGACGCGTTCCCGAAAAAGCCTCTTGCACTGCTGCTCCGGCTTCCCACAGACCCGCCCTCTCCCGCTGCGCCGCGTGCTGAGCCTGATCCACTGCGCGGCGCGACATGCTCCTCGCCTGTTGCAGGTGGCCCGAGTATGCCAGGGCAAACGCCTCTTTGTTGGAGATCCAGTTTTCCCCTCCGGACCTTCCCCGAGCCCGGCGGCTTCCCGTTCCATTCCCGCCTGGTCACCTTTTAGGAAAGCGATATCGTACTCGAGCATGACAAACTCATCGATTTCCAGCCCGCGTCCGGCCGCGCGCCGGAGGGTGTCCTCGGCTTCTCCCAAGCGATCGAGATAAACATGGTTGACGGCAAGATTGTAATACCCGATGGCAAAATCCGGATCGAGCTCGATAGCTTTCCGGGCTTCCGCGGCCGCTTTTTCGTATTGACCCGTGGCCTTATTAATCATCCCCGACAACATATGGTGGGGCCGTGCCTCACGAGGATAGGTTTGCGCCCACGCCTCACAGGTCTGTTGCGCCTCTTCCAGGTTTCCCGTTACCAGCATGTCGTAGGCGGCAGTGATAAAGAACTTCTCCCGGTCACTCGCGCGATCCCGCAACTGCCAGGCTCTGCTGGTGCTTTCCGCCGAGAGATCGGACTCATCGAGATCGGCGTACATGCGCCCGAGCGACGCATGTGCCATGGCGAATTCAGGATCGATTTCCGTGGCGCGTCTGAAAAGCGGCAGAGCAGCCATCGCGCCGCTTGAGGCGTGAACCTTCCAGGCCGCGCTATAGGCTTTCAAGGCTTCGAGCGACGGCGTCGTAGCCTCAGCGAGCGGAGTATCGTGTTTTTCGACCATGGCGAGCGATTCGCCGACTCGCGTTCTGAATTTACTGGCGATCTGACTCAGCGCATTCAGGACGTCTTCTTTTCTGGCTGCTTGCACCTGCTCCTCATCGAGGACGTCTCCGGTGCGGCAGTTCTTTGCGCGTAATCCCAATACGTACTGGCTTCCGAGGCTTGCAATCGAGCCTTCCAGGACGGCGGCACTTGCGGTTCGCTCACAGATTTCCCGAGCGAGCTCCGGAGTAAGCCGCGCATCCGCCGGCTGGCCCATCAGACGGCAGCGTCTGCTGGATACGCTCGCTCAGAGACGAGGCTGAGGAAAGGCGACTGTTCCAGCTGTACCGCCAACCCTTGGCGCAGCGTCCCGTCGAACACGGGATCGCCCGTCGTGTTTGTGAAATCGGCGAGGACAATCTTATCCTTGTCCGTGAGTTTTGGCGTGCGGTGAAAATAATACGTCAGGATTCCAACAACTGCCAAAGCTAACAGCGCGCTTACAAAGGTCCGCGGTCGTGCCAATCTGCTGGTTATGTGTACCGGCGGCGAAGGTTCGGTGTGGTTGTCGCAGCTTCTGTTCCGGGCTAACTTCTCGGGAACCTCGATAACTTCTCCGATAAAGCGATAACCGCGCTTGGGAACCGTTTCGATGTAATGCGGCGACGCGCCGCTTTCCCCGAAGAGCTTGCGAAGAACGGAGACGTTGAATGCGAGATTATTTTCTTCTACAAATGTCTCGGGCCAGACCTTCCTCATCAGTTCTTCTTTTTCGACGATCCGGCCTCGGTTCTCGACGAGCACGATCAGCACGTCAAGGGCTTTGGGGGCAATCGAAAGCGGGTGGCCGGCGCTCTCGAGGACGCGCTCCAGCGGTATCGAGCCGGAATTTGCCGAACTCGTAAACGCGCTTCTCTATCAATGAGTTATCGGCTCTCATAACTTTCTCATCGATTTCTCAGCGCGCCTTAAAGTACTTCTCTGACGATTGCTGGCAGTATAGCGCCAGGGAAGTTGGCACGGCGTCGCCGGAAGAGTCCAGCTTCTTAAGAGGATTTCGATATGCTCACTCAACAAAAACTGATGCTTTCGCTTGCGCTTGTTCTGTTCACGGTTCCGGCAAGCGCCGACTCTTTGGTGTATGTCGTCAACGGTAACAACCAATTTGGCACGATTGATCTTGCTACCGGAGCCTTTCGGCAAATCGGTCCAAACGGGCCGGGAAACGGTGGGTTGGCTCCGGGACCGAACGGATCTCTGCTGACTCTTACCTTCTCTGGCAATCTGGACTCAATCAACCCTGCCACCGGCGTAACCTCGCGTTATCGGCCCCACAGGGTTGGCCGACTGTTCGACGCCAATCTCTCCCTGCGGGCCGACCTCGGCCAACACCCTTGGCACACTGGGAGGAACGACCTATGCAACCGATTTCCACAACGATCTGTATAAGGTTAACCCAGTGACTGGCGCAGGCGACGCTAATTGGGCCTACCGGTATTCCGGCTATCCCGTTTATTCCTCTCAGTACCAATCCTGATGGGTCTTTCAATTCTTATGATGAGGCTCTATTCGGCGCCGGGGGAAAGCTGTACGCTACTTTCGACACCGTCACGTTTAACCCCACGACCTTCATGATAACCCCCGTTATTCGCTCCAGATCTCTACCAGATCGATCCCTCGACGGGACTGACGACGCTTATCGCCCCTACTACCTTCAGCCTTGGCGCGGTTGTTGACGTGAACGGTACGTTTTACGCCTTCGAGAACATGACGAGTCAAGTGGTCACTCTCGACTTAACGAACGGTAAAACCAGCTTGGTAAGCAACTTTGACCCGGCTGCCGGAATAATTGACGGAGCATTCGCAGTGACCCCCGAGCCGGCTTCGATCGCGCTGGCCGGTATCGGAATGGCTGTGCTGGTTGTTTGCAGACGGCAAAGACGCAGTTTATAGCTCCGGCTGGGGCCTGATGATAGCAGCGGGCGCGATCACGCTGGTGTTCAGTTGAATAGCTTCAGACGACTATCTGGCGACGGGCTTCTTTCAGCAGCATCTGCACTTCGCGGTCAGTGACTTGCTGAAAATCTTCGTACCAGATCCCGACGGCTATAAAAGGATCACGGGTTACGGCGCAAATTAATTCATCGACCTCCGGGCGGAGTTCGTGGCATGTCCGCGGGCAGGCGATAGGAACAGCAACAACGATCCGCGCGGGATTTTGAGAGCGCAATGCGGCGACAGCGGCCCTCATTGTGGAACCCGTGGCGATCCCGTCATCGACCAAAATGATTGTGCGGCCCGCTGCCGGGATGGCGGGATGTCCTTGCCGATAAAGCTGTTCGCGGCGCTGCAGTTCCTTCATTTCGAGGCCGGCGATGACATCGATGGTTTCGGCCGGGATGTTCAGATCATCGACGAGCTCCCGATTCAGGATACGGGTGCCGCCGCTGGCGATTGCTCCGATGGCTAACTCCTCTTCCCCGGGCAGCCCGAGCTTGCGGACGAGAAAGACGTCGAGTTCGGAAAGCAGCGCATGCGCCACCTCCAGCGCCACGGGCACGCCGCCGCGCGGTAGAGCAAGCACTAAAGGTCTCGCGAAGGCGAACTGAGCAACCTGTTTGGCAAGCAAACGGCCGGCCTGAGAGCGATCTTGAAAAACTGGCGTGACTTGCATCGGAGACTACTGATTGACGCCGCTTGCCAGAAAACCGCCATCTACGGCAATGCATTGGCCGGTTATGAAGCTGGCGGCATCGGAGGCGAGCAAAAGAGCAACGCCGGCGAGTTCGGAGACGTTGCCGAAGCGCTTCATGGGAGTTCGCGCGAGCAGTTCGCGGCCACGTCCGGTGCCATCGAGAAGGGCGGAGTTCAACTCGGTGCGAAACACGCCCGGGGCGATAGCGTTCACGTTGATCCCCTCCCCGGCCCATTCCACGGCGAGGCTGCGGGTAAGCCCCAGAACACCTGCTTTGGAGGCGGCATAAGCCGTGACTTCAAGGAAGACTGACGAATGAATTCAGCGAGGCGATGTTCACGATGCGCCCGCGTCCGCTTTGCGCAAGTGGCGCATAGAAGCTCTGGCAGGCGCGTAGAGTGCCGGTCAGATTGATATCGAGCAGCTTGTTCCACTCGGGCTCGCCGATATCGATGGTGGGCTTTCTAAAGATCTGGCCAGCGGAGTTGATCAGAACATCTACGTCGCCGAAGCTGTTGAGAACTTCGTCGCGCAGATGGTCGATAGAGCTGCGATCGGATGCGTCGACCGTGCAGCGCAGAGTTTTGCGGCCCAGCTTCTCGATGGCTTCGGCAGCTTCGAGAACGAGCGGCTCGCGACGTCCTGCAGCCACCACGTCGGCCCCGGCACCGGCCAGAGCTAGCGCTAGAGTGCGCCCAATACCGGAGGTTCCACCCATGACGACGGCGACGCGGCCGGTGAGATCGAAGAGTTCAAGCGACATGTAATAAGATTCAGCCAAGACAGTTTCTTATCACACTGGCAAATCCTGAGCTCGGGAAAATCGCGCGGGGGGAACAGTCAGCAGAATGAGAGCGAACGCAAGGACGTGCAATGTGCTCACGATAGCGAAGACCACGCCATAGCCAGATCCGTGATCGAGCAAGTAGCCGACAAGCAAGTCCGAAGATCGTTCCGCCGATGGCGCCCCCGAATCCGACCAGGCCGGCAACTGAGCCAACGACAGAGCGCGGAAACAGATCAGCCGGTAGAACGATCAGGATAGTGGACCACGATTGATGTCCGAAGAAGGCGATGCTGAAGAGGACAATCGCAAGCGAGACGGGGAGATGGGTTACGAGAACAATGAACGGCATCAGAGCGGCGCTGAAAGCGAGCGATAGCTTGCGGGAAAAGTTGAGCGAGTGGCGGCGACGGATCAACCAACCGGAAAACCAACCGGCAACCAGACAGCCGATGCCTGAAGCGGCGTAGGGAATCCAGGCGGAGTAGCCAACCTGCTTGATATCGAAGTGGCGCACGTCGTAGAGGTATTTGGGAAACCAGAAGAGATAGAAATACCAGGCCGCGTCGGTGAGGAACTTTGCGCCGATGATGCCCCAGACGTCTGATCGTGCGAGCAGTTGAAGCCAGGAGGGCGCCGGGGCATTTGCAGCCGAGAGGTCTTCGCGAGCCAGAAGTGAGGTCAATTCGCTGCGTTCCGCGGATGAGAGGCGCGGATGCAGCGCGGGAGACCAGTATGCTTTCCACCACCAAACAGCCCAGAGTAATCCAAATGCGCCGGGAAGAAAAAATACCCAGCGCCAGGTGGTGAATGCGAGCACGCCCGCGATGAAGGGAGGAGCGATTACAGCACCGAGAGCGCTTCCGGCATTGATGACGCCCATAGCGAGAGAGCGCTCGACGACCGGGAACCATTCGGAGACGGCTTTAGTAGCAGCCGGGAAGGCACCGCCCTCGCCCATGCCTAAAAGGAAACGGCTAATCATCAACATGCCGAAGCCGGTGGCGAAGCCGTGGCTGGCGCAAGCAAGCGACCACCAGAGCATGATGAGGAGAAATCCAGTACGAGTGCCTAAGATGTCGATGAGCTTGCCGCCGCCGGCGTACATAGCAGCGTAGGCGAGGAGGAACGCGGCTTGCATATCGGAGAAGCGCGTATTGGAGATGGGGATGTCGCGGTTGATCGCCGCAATCGCAACAGGCAACGTTTGGCGGTCGAAGTAACTGAGCGTGATCGCGCAGGCGATGAGCAGGGCGATTTGCCAGCGAAGAGGCAAGCGCCGCTGTGGTGCGCTTACCAGGTCAACTCCAGCAGTGAAATTCCCTGCAAAGGAAGCGGGAATTTCACTTCAGTGACGCCGTTGGAGCCGTCAATCCAGCGGGGCGACTCGAGTAAGTGCAATTGCCCGGCGGCTTCGAGCGCCCGGTATTGATCGGGCGTAGGGTTTTGCGGCGAGCCCATTCGTTTCCAGACCGTGTAGGAATTGCTGTGATCGGCGTCGATGCGAAAGTGCTGGAGCAAGATACGTTTTCCGCTCGAGGGACTGCCAGAGATGCGCAGCTCGACGCGGGTATCTGGTCCGCTAACGTCATCGTCTTGATAATGCCAGACCATGACAGCAATTTGATGATCGGAACGGGAAGCGAGGGCATCGACTGCGCCGGAGACTTCTACTTTTAGCAGATCGCCGCGCATGAGTCCGGCCATCCGAAACACGTTCAGCACCGGTTTATCGATGCCATTTGTGGCGAGCGTGCGGAAGCCGTCGAAGTAAGGCTGATTTTCGAATTCGAAAGCCCAAGTCAGGATGCCCTCCAGGTTGACATGGTCGCGATCGGCTATTCCCGTGATGGCCTTGATGGCAGCGGCAGTGTAGGCCGGATAAAGCGTGCCATTGCGATAAGCGTTGGGCGGATACACACGGGCGGAACAGGCGGCGCAACCTTCCGGATCGGCTTCGCTTAAGACGATCGGCAAATTTTGGAATTTCTGAAAAGAGCGCACGATGGCGAAGCCTCGCGAGACGTCTTTCAGCTCTTGTGAAAGGCCCATGCGCACATGCCCGTCCACGACTTCCGGGCGGCCTTTGGCGTGAAAGCTGATGAAATCGAGCGGCGCGCCCGCTTTTCCGGTAGCTTCGTTCTTGCGGGAAGAACAGTGCTCGAGAAATTGCTTTAGAAAGGCAGCGGCTTTTTCATTAGCAGGTCCGGTCGAAGCAGGTCCGCCTACGCGCGCGGTGGGCAGAGCGCGTTTGACAGCGGCCGCGGTGTAATCGTAGAGCTTGTCATACTCCACAGGCGTGCCATGCCAATAGCCGATGTCCGGTTCATTCCAAACTTCCCAATGCCAGGTCTCCACCGCTGCTTTGCCGTATTTCTGAACGCAGTGAGTTACCCATTCAAAAATGAGTTCGCTCCATTTGCCGTAATCGTTGGGCGGATAGGTCCAGCCAAGATTGTAGTCGCTCGAGCTGCCGTGAGGTTTCCAGACGGGCGTATACGGTTCGGGATGCGTTGAAAGAGCTTTCGGCATGAAGCCGATTTCGACAAATGGCGTGACGCCAGCATCGAGATACGTTCCGAGGATCTTGTCGACGAGCGTCCAGTCGTAAACGGGCTTGCCGGACGCGTCTTCGGTATATACGTTGGTAGAGCCCCACTTCAGAGCGGGCGCGCCATCGCCCGTAACCAGGAGAAAATGCGTGCGGATGTGAACGGAGGAGTAACTTAGAGCCGCTAACTCGTGGATTAACTTAGTTCCGTTCTGCGGTGTAAGTATAATTCGGCTCATCGTAACCGAAATAATTCCAGGCGGGATTGACGGGGCCCTCCTTCTGGGCGCCATCGACCTGGATGGTCACGGGCTGCTGGGCAAGCGCGATAACCGGCAGAGCGGAAAGCAAAATCTTGAAGAAACGCACTGTGTTAGGAATATCAAAAGTCGGTCAAAGATTCGGGATGAAGGCTCGATGAGAGTTGTGCAGCTGGTTCGGTCAGGCCAACGGCGGGTTGGATGGGTCGATGGAGAGCGGCTTCGACTTCTTGGTGGTGGCACCGGCTCCGATCTTTACTCGCTGGCAATGCGGGCAGCAGAGCAGGGCCAAGAACTCCGAAGGGCCGTAGAGCAAGCAGTAGGCGGCGAGTCGGTCGATTACAACGCAATCTATGAAGGGCGCTCGGAGTGGCGCTTATTACCGGCATTCGATCATCCGGGAGACAATGCGCACTGCCTGATCAGCGGCACAGGGCTTACCCATAGGGCGAGCGCGGAGAATCGCGCGGCTATGCACAGGCGCGGAGAGGGCGAGCTCACAGATAGCATTCGCATGTACCAGCTGGGACTGGAGGGCGGCGCACCAGAGCCGGGGCAAGTCGGCGTGCAGCCCGAATGGTTTTACAAAGGCGACGGTTCAATTCTCAGGGCGCATGGCGAAACACTCGAAATACCGGCCTACGGATGGGATGGCGGCGAGGAACCGGAAATAGCGGGCGTGTACATTGTGGCAGGCAGCGGGGAGCCGTACCGCGTCGGCCTGACACAGGGCAACGAATTCTCAGACCACCGCATGGAGAAGAAGAACTATTTGTATCTGGCTCCATCAAAGCTGCGGAATTGTGCTGTCGGGCCAGAACTTACGCTCGGTGAAATCGAATTCGAGGATGTGCCTGGAACGGTAGCGATCTGGAGAGACAACGCCGTGCTCTGGCAGAAGGATGTCTGGAGCGGACAGAAGAACATGTCGTATTCATTAGCAAACCTGGAGCACCATCACTTCAAATACCAGGCTCACCGGAGGCCGGGTGACGTCCACGTTCACTTCTTCGGTGCGGACGCGTTCAGCTTTGGAGATGGCGTAACACTGGCACCGGGAGATGTGATGCAGGTATCATTCCCGCAGTTTGGAAGGGAGTTGCGAAACACGCTCAGCAAGGCCGAAACGCCAGAAAAGTTTGTGGCTGTGAGAACGCTTTGATCTTTGATCCATTACTCCCTGGCAAGAAAGTAGTGAACCGTGGGAGTTACTAACAAAGACAGCACCATGGAAGCGAGAATGCCGCCGATGACGGCAATGGCAAGCGGCTGCAACATTTGAGAGCCGGCGCCGATAGCGAGCGACAGCGGAATCATACCGGCCACGGTGGCCAGAGCGGTCATCACGATGGGCCGCAGACGCCTTTCGCCCGCTTCGATCATGGCGTCACTCGGAGACGACCCCTCGGCGCGGAACTTCTGGTCGGCATCGAGCAACAGGATTCCGTTCTTGGCGACGATACCGATGACCATGATGAGACCCATGAAAGAAGAGATGTTGAAAGTGGTGTTTGTGATGAAGAGCGCGAAAAGAACGCCGGAGGTGGAGAGGATCGCCGAAGAAAGGATGGCGATAGGAGCGGCAAAGCCTCCGAATTCGAGAAGCAAGACGATGAATACGAGCACGATAGCCGCGGCAAGTACGAACAGGAGATCGTGGAACGACTGCTGCTGCTGCTGATAGAGACCGCCGTAGACGACGCGGATGGAAGAAGGTATGTGCAGACGCGGCTACTTTCTTTTGGACTAGGGCTATGCCCGTGCCGAGGCTGACACCTTCGAAGCGGCCGGTTACGGTGATATCGCGCTGCAGATTTTCGCGGCGGATTTCCGACTGACCCGGGTCGTTCTCGATAGTTGCGAGCGTTCCGAGCGTGGCGATCTTTCCGGTACCGCTTACGAGCAGCGTATTCCTGATCGCGTCGAGCGACGAGCGGGTGCTTGGCGGGAAGGTGACGCGGAGAGTATACGGGCGATTATTGACAATTACGGGGACCGGCGCGGGCTCGCCCTGGAAAATGGCGCTGGCATCCAGTTCGATCTCCTGCGGAGTAAAGCCGGCGCGGGCGGCTATGCCCTGGTCGACATTGAAAGTCATGGCGGGACCGCTGATGGTATCTTCGATGCCATTCTTGACATCCTTCACGCTGCTGATGGTCTTGATGGCGTCGCCGACCTTGGGGCCCCAGGTCTTCAGCAACTCGAAATTTTCAGAGAACAGTTTGATCTCGATGGGATTGGGCGAGCTGGTTAGATCGCCGATCATGTCTTCGAGGACCTGGTGGAAATCGGTGTCGAGCTGCGGATAGCTGGCTGTTGATTTTATCGCGAACCTCTGAAATAACCTCTTCCACGCCGCGGCTGCGATGGGACTTGAGCAGGACGGAAACATCTCCGGTGTTGGCCTCCGTGACGGCGGCAAGCCCCAGTTGCAGGCCAGTCCGGCGGGAAGTGCTCTGTACTTCGGGAATCGTGTGGAGCATCTTCTCGACACCGACCAGGACGCGATTGGTTTCGGCGAGAGAAGCTCCCGCAGGCATCAGGTAGTCCAGTACAAAGCCGCCTTCGTCCATAGCGGGAAGCAGATCTGAACCGAGGGAGCGATAGCAGAGGAAGGAAATGGCGATCAGCAGGACCGAGAGCCCGGCGAGAATGAAGGGGTGAGCCAAGGTGGCCCGCATGGCGCGCTCATAGAGGCGAGTGAGATAGCCCATGACTCCGGTGGTGGCTTTCTCATGATCCGGAGAGTGCGGCGTTGACTGGTCCGCGCTTGATTTGGGTGGTTTTCGCAGGAGCAGGTGGCTGAGCGTTGGCGTCCAGGTGAGCGCGAGGCCGAGAGATGTTACGAGCGCGACGGCTACGGTGACGGCCAGCGCGCGGAAGAACGTTCCGGTGACGCCAGTAATGGTCACGAGCGGCAGGAACACAACGATCGGCGTGACGGTTGAACCGACGAGCGGCACCCGGATTTCGCGTATGGCGCTACGGATGGCTTCCGCCCGGGTCTGCCCGGCTTCGCGATGAATGACTATGTTTTCGACCACTACGATGGCGTCGTCGATCACCAAGCCGACAGCGGCCGCGAGGCCGCCCAACGTCATCAGGTTGAAGCTTTGGCCTATGAGCCGCAAGACAATGAAGGTAACGGCCATGGTGACCGGTATGACGAGACCTGCGACGACGGATGTCCCCCAATCGCGCAAGAACAGCACCAGAATAATTGCGGCAAGCAGGACGCCGATTAGAATGGCGTCCCGCACGCTCTTTATGGAAGCGCTCACAAGCTCGGATTGGTCATAGAATGGGTCGATCGATATGCCAGCCGGGAGAGTGCCGCGCAAGTTGTCGATCGCCTGGTGAATCTCGTCAGCAACCGCCACAGTATTGCTGTCCGGCTGCCGAGTAAATATTCAGGAGAACAGCCGGTTTGCCGTTTGCGGTGACTACAGTGTAAACGGGTTTCACCGAAGGGCTGATCGAAGCAATATCGCGAAGCTTGATGGGAGAGCCGCTGGGCGCCGTTTTTGCGACGATGCCGCCTATCCCGGCCGTATCGTGTACCTGGCCGCTAACCAAGCCCAGGACGAGTTGATGATTTTGCTCGAGCAGACCTGGCGAGTCGATGAGATTGCTTTTGGAAATTGCATCGAGAAGATTGGGGACCGTGATTTGAGATTCGATCAGCTTCTCAGGGTCGGGCTGAATCTGAAATTCAGGCTCTTGCCCGCCTTGCACGACAACGGTCGCGACACCGAGCAGCCGGTTTAGTCGGGGCTTGATGGTATAGGTCGCAAGCTGCCACAGCTCGGTTTGCGGGATATTCTGCGATGTCAGGCTGTAGCCCATGATGGGAAACGCGGCAAACGTCAGGCGATTTGTGTTCAGGACAACGGTGGAGGGAAGAGTGGTTTGCACGCGAGAGACGGCTGCGTTCACGTATTGCAGCGTTTGGAACATATCCACGGTCCAGGTAAAGAAGAGATCGACTTCGGCTGAACCGCGGCTGGTGATAGAGACGACGTGATCGAGGCCGGGAACGGAGTTCACAGCCTCCTCAATGGGGCGCGTGATTACGACTTGCATTTGATCGATCGGCATGACGCCGTTATCGATGCCGATGACGATACGCGGAAAGTTAGTGGAAGGGAAAACGGCGATGGGAATGGTGAACGCGAGATAAGCGCCGAATATCGCAAGGGCGACGATGATGAAGAGAATCGGCTTGAGAGAACGTTCGGTCCAGTGATCGGGCGAATCGTTGGTTTGCGCAGGTGTAGTGACGGGTGATAAGACGCTCACTTGCCGTTGTCCTTACTTTGGGAACTGGTCTCGGGCTTGGTGACCTCAACTTTTGCTTTGTCATCGAGCCCTAGCGCACCTTGGGTAATCACCTGTTCCCCCGGATTGACGCCGGTGAGGATTTGCACGTCGTCTCCGGAACGAATGCCAATCTTGACCGGATGATTGTGGGCGAGACCGTCCGGGCCAGCTACCATCACCTTTTCGCCGCCTTCTTCGGAAGGGAGTAGCGCGGAAGCGGGCACGACGATGGCATCCGGAATTTCACCGGCATCGATCAAGATCTGGACAGTGGATCCGAGCTTCAGACGCTCACCCGGATTCGGGGCTTCCACCCAGACTTGGACGGTGGTCGTGTTCGGGTCGACGGCGGGACTGACGACGGTTACTTTAGCCGGTGAGCTGCGCCGGGCCGCTCGATATGGTAGCCGGGCGGTTGAGCGAAATCAGGGCGGCTTCATGGACCGGCACATTGGCGCGCGCAACCACGCGGGAAAGATCGACAATCGAAAACAAAGCAGATCCGCTGCTTGCCATTTCGCCGACGTTCACTGGGCGATCGGAGATCGCGCCACTCATGGGACTGCGGACCTCGGCGTAAGATAACTGCGCCAGCGCGCTTTCGTAATGCGCCTTGGCGGCGGCAACCTGTGCCTCAGCGCCTTTCAATTGCTGGGCGCGGCCTACCGTCTCAAGAGACTTCAACTGCTGGCGCGCGGTTTCAAGCTGGCTCCGGGCCGCAACCATGGAAACTTTGGCGTCATCGACGAGCTTCTGAGCAAGGGCGCCCTGCCGAAAGAGAGACACACGGTTTTCGTAAAGCTTTTGCGCAGCATCGAATGCCTCCTGAAAGGACTGAAGATCGGTCTTCGCCTTGGTCAGGTCATTTGGCATAGTCGCTCCAGAGGTATTGAGGTAAGCTGCCTGAGCTTGCTCGTATAGCTGCTTGCTTTCTTGCGCCGCCGCCACCAGGTCGCGGTCTTCGAGAGCCGCGAGAAGCTGACCTTCGTGGACGTGATCGCCGCGCTGCACGAAAAAACGAGCGACTGGCGCGCTGATTTTAGGCGTAATGTTGGCCTGCTTAAGCGGATAGAGGATTGCTTCGGCCGTGATGAAAGAGTGCATAGTGGCGCGTTGCGCGGTTGCCACCTGGACGGAAGCGGCGGGAGCTTCATCCGCGGCATTGCCCGCCGCATTTTTTTTCGAACAGCTTATCGTGAGGAGCGACAGGGCGAGCACAAAGTGCACGGAGATTTTCATGGGTTAGAAATTTCCTGTCAAGGTCTGGAGAGAGGTGAGCGCCACGCGGTAACGGACCAGCCCGTCATCATAGGCGCTGCGGGCCAGACTGGTGGTGGTTTGCGCATCCACCACTTCAAGCACGGTGGCTTCACCGGCCTTGTATCTAAGGACGGTCAGCCGCAGGCTTTCGACAGACAGCTCAGAGGAAGAGCGAAGGGAATCCACTTGGGACAGCGCGGTTTGCGCCTCGCGATAAGCAGAGGCCACATCTGCCTGTAGCTGCTTCCGGGTAGTCGTGAGGTCCAGTTCAGCCTGGCGTTCCCTGAGACTCGCCTGAGTTACCTTGCTGCGGATCGATCCCCAATTCCAGATGGGAACATTTAATGTCGCTGCGGCAGAGTAACCCAGATTTTGGCGGTAGGGGACAAGATAATTGGGCAGCGTGCTGCGGCCAGACTCCGGAGTCGGGTAGTTGGTGTGGGCGGCGAATTGATTGGCGTCGATGCCGTACCAGAAATCAAGGCCGAAAGAGGGAAGGTAGGCGTATCTTGCAACGCTGACGCCGAGGCGGAATTGAGTTACCGTTTGTTGAGCGGCGCGGAGATCGGGACTGGTGGAATTAGCCTGCGCCAGAGACTCCGGCAAGGGCGGCAACGCTCCAAGCTGGGCGAGATCATCAACGATCGAGTAATCGAGCTGAAGGGTTGGAAACATCAACACAGCGAGGGCGATTTTGGCTTTTTGAATCGTGAGTTGAGCGTCCTGAACGTCTCGCTGGCGCTGCTGAACCTGCAGCTGCGCTTTGATGACATCCGCGTGGGCGGCCTCGCCACCCTGCTCCTGCTTTTGCGTGATGTCCAGAAATTGCTGGGCCTCATTAAGGCTGCGCTGGGCGTTCTTCAGCTTGCGTTCGGCCGCCGCGATGGCGTAATAATTCTGGATCACGGTTGCCCGCAGGCCGCGCGCGGCCACGTCTACTCTGGCTCGAGCGACAGCTTCGGCGGCAGCCGCCATGCGGATTTCGCCACGGCGCACCAGAGATAACAGCTCTTCGTGCACGTACGCCTGTTCGTTATAGACATGAACACCATCGTTGGCAACAAAGACGCCGGAAGGAGTGCCATTGCCTTCGGTATAAATGAACTGGTTCAAGGCGCTAAGCGAGGGAAGCGTGGCGGCCCTGGCCTGAGCTTTATCCTCGCGCGCCAGCTGTTCCGCGATGTTCGCAGATTGTATCTGCATGCCGTATTTCTGCGCGCGAGCGATGGCGTCCGCGAGTGTAATGGTCATGCTCTCAGCAGCGCCGGAAAGGCTGGGGCTTCCCGGTTCCTGAGCAATAAGCTGCGTGGCGCAAGCCACTATGATCAGGAGGGAAACCGCTCCGAACTCTTTACGCAATAACGTACTCTCCAGCAATCTCTTATTGAAGCAGCAGTTCCTGAAGAAAGTCTGAAATGGTGGCGATAACCACACCCGAGAGAGGACGTCTTTTATGCGCGCCGATAATTCATTTATGGTCCGGACGGCTCTTCTGGTTGGCATCGCCACAAGCCTAACGATGATGACGGTTAAGGTCTTGCTCTATCGCCCGTTCTTGACAATGCCAGGCGGCCTCAGGTTTGTAATCGAACCGGCAGTGCTGTTGGCCATCTATGGATTGCTGATCGTGTGGGCGACGAGGAGCTACGGCCCATTGCGTCACGTCGCAGTGCAAATCGGAACTCTACTCGGCCTGATCGCTGGGGGCCTACAGGTTGTACATATCTCGCTGGAAAACGTGATTGATTTCGGCGCAGGCGTAAGCGGTAAGACTACGTTGCTCCTTATGTTATGCGTGTTCGCACTCTGGGGTATAGCCGGATATCGCTCTGCTCTCGCCACGGGCAGTTTCGGCGTGGGCGCGCTCACGGGTTTTTGGAGCGCAATCGTCAGCATGCTGATTACGGTGATGTTCGGCTTTGCGGTGGAACTTTATTTGGCAATGCCCAGGCCACACGTAGTCGCCACTTGGGAAGAATTCAAACGTAGCGGCTGGACGGATGTACATGCCTTTACGATTGCGAATACACTCGATTCGGCCTTTTCGCATCTCGTGATTGGACCCCTAATAGGGCTTCTAACAGGAGCCCTGGCAGGCGTGATTGCACGCCTGCAGCGCAGACAAGAGCCGACCACCTATTTGGGCTCTTCCTAACCCGAGCTTGGAGTTCAGCCAATCTTCAGCTTCCGGAGCTAAGATGTAACCGGGCATGCATATTCTGACGGTTGAAGACGAGCCGGCAATGGCAGAACTCTTGCAATCGGCATTATCGGAGGAGGGCCACATCGTCACGCTGGCGGGCGACGGGCAGCGTGCGGTGGAGCTTGCGAGAGCGAGCCGGTTCGATCTGATCGTACTCGACTTGATGCTGCCGCGGGTGGACGGCTTCGAGGTTGCAAGACAGCTCCGGCAGGCGCGCATCCGCACGCCGGTGTTGGTTTTGACGGCGCGGGATTCACCCACCGACATTGTGCGCGCGCTCGATGGCGGAGCCGACGATTATCTGACAAAGCCTTTCTCGCTGGATGTTTTTCTGGCGCGAGTGAGGGCAGTAAGCCGCCGCGGCGAGATTCCTCAGGCGGTCTCTCTAAACGCGGGAGCTTTGAGTTTGAACACGGCAACGCGCGCGGTAACCCGGAGCGGCAAGCACATATCGCTAACGCCCCGCGAGTACAGCTTATTGGAACTGCTGATGCGGCACAAGGGGCGGGTACTTTCGAGGTCCTCTATCGTGGAATCGATATGGGGGTTTGACGCCGAGATCGAAGAAAACACGCTGGACGTTTTCATCAAGCTGTTACGCAACAAAGTCGAATTGCCGGATGCGCCAAGGCTGGTTCGCACGGTACGCGGGATAGGCTACTGCTTGCAGGATGATGAGCGTTGAGAAGGTTTTCCATTCGCACGCGATTGGCGGTTTGGTATGCGGTGATACTCGCGGCCGGTCTCGTTCTTTTTAGCTGCACGGTCTGGCTGGCTTTGCGCCATACCTTGTCCGCGGATCTCTCGACTACTCTGCTTGACCACTCGCGCGGACTTGACAAGTATCTACGGATTGAGGACCCGGACCGGCTGCCGGGTTTAGCTCACGAGATCGACGAGTATTCGCAGTCTCTGCCGCAGAATCACGTGCTGGCCGTTTTCGATGCCGAGGGTCGACCGATCTACAGCAATGGCGGCGTGGCAGCCACGTTCCTGGCAAAGCGGCGCGAACTCAGGGACTCCACGAAGCCGCAGAGATTTAACTGGAAACACCGGCCGTATCTGGGCGTAAACCGGACAGTCGCTCTGAGAAACGGCACTGTTCGCACGTTCTTAGCCATCTCTTCCGAGGCCACGGACCGGGCAATGGAGTTGCTGGGTCTACTGCTGGTGATGACCGTGCCCGTTTTTGTTCTCTGCGCCATTGGCGGAGGGTACTGGTTAAGCCGGAGGGCCCTGGTTCCGGTCGACGAAATCACCGAGCGGGCGCGTACTATCGGGGTGAGTAATCTTTCCGAGCGTTTGCCGGTTCCGGAGACCCATGACGAGTTGCAGCGGCTAACGGAGACCTGGAACGGGATGCTCGAGAGAATTGAGATGGCAGTCTCGAGGATATCCGGCTTTACCGCAGACGCATCTCACGAGCTTAGGACCCCGGTAGCAATCATTCGCTTGGCGGCCGAAAATGCGTTGCGGAGAATGCGCCCTGAAGCCGAGTACCGAGCGGCTCTGCAGCGCATTCAACGCGAATCGGAAAACATGACGCGGCTGATAGAAGATCTGCTATTCCTGGCGCGGGCCGACGTGCAAGAACCGCAGGCAGAGCACGGGGCCTTTGAACTGAAATCACTGGTGGAGAGCGCGTGCCTGGATATCATGCCGCTTGCGGTGCAGAAAGGAGTCGCGCTGGCGAAAGAACTATCGGATTCCCCTATGCCGGTAATGGGCGATTATTCAACTTTGCGCAGAATGCTTCTGATCCTGCTGGATAACGCGATCAAATACACGCCGCAGGAGGGCCGGGTATCGGTTGTCGTAGAGCGAGCAGACGGACACGCGGTTCTGCGTGTTGAGGACACCGGGACCGGCATTCCGGAAGAGGCGAAAGCGCGGCTGTTCCAGAGATTCTTTCGAGTGGACCCATCGAGAAATAAAGAATCCGGCGGTTATGGGCTGGGCCTGGCGATCGCGAACGCTATCGCTCAGAAACATCACGTTTCGATCGAAGTGGAGACAAAGACCGGCGGCGGTAGCATCTTCTCGGTTTCACTGCCGGTCGCGAGCGAAATGGCTTCGCTGCCGGCCGCCAATCACTCGGAACTTGGGGGTGCGTCCCTGGCAAACTGATTGCGAATGGACGAAAAGCAAATCCGTAAGGGCTCTCGTGGCGGTTACCGCTGGTTGACCAGCATAGACGATTTACAGCGGTTGGATCCTCCGGATCTACCCCGAAGTTGTCCTTAATCGATACTTGGCAGTGACCTCCGTTGATAGCGGAGTGATGCGGGCGAAGGATAGCCAGCAAACCGCTGGCTGGGAGGATCCGCCGAGGAATTGGCTACAGTCCAAAGCTCGATTGCCCAGATGATGTGCCTCACCAACTTGGCGGCCCTCACGCTCCTGGCTACGACGAGTTTTATACGTTCGAAGCGCGTTGCGATTTAGGGGAAAGATCTAAGGACAGCGTGTTCTTGGCGCCATTCGCTCCGACCCCGGGAAGAACGGTCGTTTTCCTTTCGTACCTGTCATTCGTTTTGCATACCGCGGACCCAGCGGTGCAGAGCTTGGTCGATCTTTTTGGCCGCAATTGCAGAGGCTCAAGCCCGACTCGTACATTGCCGATGGCAACGAGTGCTTGACTTTCATTAGCCGGAACAAGGAGCTTTTCGACGTTGTTTATGATCGGCTCATGTCAACCCATGAAAGCTAAGCGGGGAAGCAGTAATCGTTGTCTTGGCAGCAAGACGTGCAAAATGCGTTGACTTTCTCGACGGGACTTGAAAGAATCGCTTAACCGCGACACGCCTGTATGCTCAAGACCATCGATGTATTGATCGGATTGTCGGTAGTCATGCTGCTGATGAGCATGATTGTTACGGTGATGACGCAGGCCGTTACAACGCTTCTGAGCAGCCGCGGTAAACATCTGCTGCAAGGGATAGCGGACATTCTTCAGCAGGTAGACCCGACGATGAAGCGGGAGATCGCCGAAAGGATTTCGCGCGCAGTGCTATCTCACCCTCTAATCGCGGACGGTACCGGGAGAATTGGGAGCGTCATTCATCGTGAGGAGTTGACTAAGCTGCTGCTTGAACTCGCCTCGAGCGATGGGCCCAAAAAGCTGGACCAGAATTTGAAGGACGCGCTGCAAGGAGCGTTGGTAAACACGGGCGTCTGCCGGCGCGGCAACACGGTCGAAATCGACGAGCAAATAAAGGGCATCATAAGGAATGTCGGCTCGGTGGCTTTACAACTCGAGCTTTCGCATCCGGAGTTGACCAACAACGAGCGCGCCCGGATAGCCATGCTGAAAGAGGCGAACAGCGCATTTCTGGCGAAAGTAAATCTCTGGTTCGATCAGACCATAGACCGCGTTTCCGACCGGTTCACGCTTCATGCGCGTCATGTAACGTTCGCGGGTGGCCTGCTGCTGGCGCTCATTATCCAATTGGATACCGCTGCACTGGTCAGCCGGCTCGCGAGCGATGACGCGCTTCGGAACTCGCTGGTTGCACAGGCGGCAAAGGCGCAGCAGCCTGAAGGACAAAAGCTTCACCTGACAGATGTTGAAGTTCAAAACGCTCACGACCTAATGACGAACAACTTAGTTGGGGTTCCGACCAGCTGGTCCGACTGGAGAAATCGATGGTCGGGGGACAACGCTGTAATGAAGGTCATCGGTATATTGCTTTCGGCCGTGCTGCTGAGCCTGGGCGCGCCTTTCTGGTATGCGGCGCTGCAAAATCTGATTCGCTTACGTTCGATGGTAGCTTCCAAAGACGATCAGCAACGCCAAGAGCGGCAACTCTCTTTGCCTACGGCGGCTGCAACGGCGGTAGCCGGTGTGGCATCCGACGACAGGAGTTGAAGCGAGCTCGTGAGCGGTGGCATATGAATTGCAGTCTTTTTGAGTTACTAAATCGAGAAAGACCAAAATTCAGGAGACAAGTTCAATGAGTAAGGTCATCGCGTTCTGTGCGGACGGCACTTGGGACAGCGCCAGTAAGCACACGAACGTTTACAAGCTGTACAAGTCACTGGTCGTAAGTTCAAGTCAAATGCCTTTCTATGATGATGGCGTCGGCGCGGACGGGAACCCGATCGTCAAGTTGCTCGGAGGCGCATTTGGGCTTGGGCTTTGGCAAAAAATCAAAGAAGGCTACACAAAGATTGCTCACGCATACGAGGCCGGCGACTCAATCTTCATCTTCGGATTCAGCCGCGGCGCTTTCACCGCGCGCAGCGTGGCTGGCATGATTGCTGTTTGTGGACTGCCTACTAAGAATTTCACTCCGGACCTGGTTAACACCGCCTTCGAAGCTTACCGAGACAAGAGTAAGCGGGCGCAGTTGCTGGCGAAGCTATCCGGCTCCGAGATGCATGACGCGAAAATCACCATGGTTGGAGTCTGGGACACAGTAGGTTCGCTCGGGATCCCGTCGCTTCTGGGCGGAGTGGATCCGGTCCTTTATGGGTTCCTAGATACTGGCCTGCACCCGGACGTTCTCAACGCGTATCAGGCGCTGGCAATCGACGAAATGCGTTGTGAGTTTCCGCCAACGCTGTGGACCTTACCCATCGCTCCGGGCCAGACTCTGGAGCAGGTGTGGTTCTGCGGGGTCCACAGTGACGTGGGTGGCGGAGAACCCGATAGCGCGGACGGCGAAAGCGCTTTATCGGATATTACGCTGACCTGGATGATGGATAAGGCAAGCGCGCTGGGCCTGCAGATCGATCCCGCGGTTGCGAAACAGTATGCGCTGCCACTCGATTCCCGCTATGCGCTCAACACATTGCATAGTTCGTGGAGTGCTCTATGCGGCGTGCCGAAGAGGCGCTCGATTGAGAGAACCGCCTCGATCGCAAATAGCGTGGTGGCGCGCTACAACGGCGATACCTCCTGGCGTCCGGAAAATCTGACCTTCGTGGAAGGCGCTCCCTCGCCTGAATACCGGATTGTGAATGTGGTGGGACAGCCGGCTGTTGGTGCAATGGCCTGACTGAAAAGAGCCGTGAATGATCCAGAGCTGCACCACTCGCCGAGATGAGTCTCGGCGCGGCGGACAAAGTGCCAATGTCATTTACTTAAGGGATAGAGGAGTGATTGGCCGGGAAGGTTTTAGGTTTAGGCCAAACGGCACGAGGGTAGGAGCGTCGCTTGGTGCGGTTGGGCAAGAGGTAGTTGGTGGCCAAAGCGATAAGGCGCTGCCAGCAGGCATCCCAGGCGCGGGGACCGCGCGCAGCTGCGAGGTCACCGGAAAAGGTTTCCAGCAGCGTATAAACGCCGGTAAAGCTGAGGCGGCGCGGAGCCACCTGCGCCTTTTCCGCTGCCAGACAAATGACCGCCCGCACGAGATTGTAAGCGGCTAAGGCCAGGAAAAGCTCCTTTTCCAGCATGGCCGGCGAACGCGCCGAGAGCTGTTGCAGGTGCACAGTTTGTTTGAGAGAACGCAAATCGGTTTCCACATTCCAGCGCAGCGAGTATAAGTGACCGATCTGCTCAGCGGACAACGCATCGAGAGTGGTAAAAAAATAGAGCGGTTCCTGCTGGCTCGGGTCAGAGGCCAGTAGGCACAGCAGTCGGCCTTCGACCGCGGCCTGGGGTGGATAGGGTCGGCCACAACGATCCCAGCGCGTGGGTTTCCAACTAATATTCTGGCCAGAAGAGGCTTGGAGCAAGCCACCAGCCAGATGTTCGGCCCGTACGCGCGTGAGGCGGACCAGCACGGCATGGCCCCGCTGGCAGGCGGCCCAAGCCACGCCAAAGACGCCAAAATTACGATCTCCGATCACTACGGCTTGGGGAGGCAGATGAGCGATCGCTTCCAGAGCAAGCGCCTGTTCGCTTACCGTTTCCGCGCCCCAGTGAGGCCGCAGCGCCAGTCCCGTTTGCACGTCCTGCAACACCACCAGGCGGATCAGCGGCCAATGCGAGGGAGCATGCTGATTGCGATGGGGCGGGTAAGCCTTCAGCAAAGTGGGGGCAGGCGGTAGCAGCAGGGTGCTTCCGTCCAGCACGAATACCGCCCGGTCCGGCAATATGGGATTACGCGGCAACCAGCCCCGGAGACGATCGGCGATCTGTTCAAACACCTGAATAGCTACCAGTGTGGGCAGCTTTTGACGCGCTCGGCAATAGGCTCCGGCTCGCAGTGAGATGCGTTTTCCTCCACCACCTTCCGCCGAACTCCGGCTATGCACCAGATGCTGAACCGCGTGCCCCAAAGTGAAATTTGCTAGTAGTCGCTGCAAGATCATCAGCCGGAGGACCACACTCAATGTGTAGATGCGGGTTCGCGAGAAAGCCGGACCCTTTGGTCGCAACTTCCTCATCCACGGGCTATTCTCTGTAAGTTGCTGGAACAACTCCAATGCTTGCTGCGGGTCGGGGGAGGGGGTAAGAGTTCTCATTCAAACATTTCTATCTCAAAATGTTTGCTTAAGTAAATGACATTGGACAAAGTGTCCGCGCCACCAACAAATATCAGTCGTTTACAGAGGGTTCGGAGAAGTTAGCTAACGGGCATTGGGCGAAAGCGCATCTATTGCGGACGGGCTGCATTGGCGTACTTCTTCCAAATAACGGGATCGTAGAGCATCTGCACGAAGATTCCACCCACTACAGACCGGGCCTGAAAGCCGACCTGCTTGCCCGTCTTGGTGTCGTACCAATCTGTAAGAGGAACTCTGCTCTGCGATTCGGTCGCGAACCGATAAGCCGGATCGAAGAGCGCCTGAAAACCAGCCGGCGAGTTGCTCAGTGAGGCCGTCCAAGCAAGCCAGTCGAGCTTTGTGTAATCGGCACGGTTGTCGAGGGGCAGCCCATACTTGTTTTGGTGAGCTTTGTAAAACGCGAGTTCTTTTTGCACGACTTCCGGCGGGAACAGGTTCAGTCCGAGCAGGTGATCCCAGACAAGGTTATATTTTTGACTCCAGGTACCAGGGCGGTCGAAAGCCAGGCGGAAGTGATCGCCGTCATTTGCTAAGTTGACCCAACGCTTGGCAAAGTCGCTTGCGAGGGAAGCATACTGCGCTGCGATGCCCTGCTGCCCTAAATCTCCGGCCAGCTTGCCGTAGGCGCCGAGCGCCAGGATCGCTTTGATCGAGAGGTTCGCGTTGTGGGCGAGATGACCTGCGAAGTCATCTGTACAGAGCTGATTTTCCGGATCCAGGCCCTTTTCCTTTAAGTATTCAGCCCACTTAGTAAGTGTCGGCCAGTAAGTCTTGGCGAAATTAGCATTACCTTCCACCTGCGCAATCCCAGCGATCATGAGCAGCATGTTGCCGCTCTCTTCTACGGGCATCTGGTCACGTTCCGAGGCTTCTCCGGCACCGTATTGTTGTCCGTTGGCTAATGGATAGCGGCCCAAATCGTGCGGCGCGAAGGGAAATTTCCAGCGCGGAAGATCCGCATAGACAAGGATCGGCTGTAACTGCGCCTTGAGCAGAGCTGTATTAAAGAGCAGGAAAAAAGGCGAGCTTGGGTAAGTTACATCAACGGTGTCGATAGAACCATTGCTGAAGTTTTCCTTGGAAAAGAAGAGAGGCGTGTTGTCGAAATCGACTGCCAGCTTATGAGCTGCGATGGTCTGGCTGTAAGCTAGCGCGGCAAGCTGGGCGTACTCCTCGCCGCCCGCGTGTTGCAGATCGGCAATGAGTTTGGTATCGAACGCGTTTGAACGCTGCTCGAGAGAAGGATAGTCGTTGAGGGCCGCCTTCAACAGCTCGTCGATATCCATTCCGTTCCGCCGCCAATAAGGTTTCAAACGCCGTTGAAAATAGGCGATCGAGTAAAGATCGTCATAAGCCAAGACGAGATGGCGCGAGACCGGCGCGCCTGTGACATCGCCGAAGTCGAACGAGTTCGCCAAAACGGGAAGCGCCTGCGCGTAAGGCTGATCGATCTGCAAATCATCCGATTCAGGAACACGGCCGGATTTGCTGAACAATTCGATGGCTTCGGGCCTAATAGTGGCTGCTTCGAAACCGCCAGTTACAGGCGGGGCAACCACGTAGAGGTAACCCCAATCGATTCTCAGGTCGTCGCCCGATTTTTCCAAGACCGGTTGCTGCTGGGTGCCCAAGCGCAGCACCTGCATGCCGCCCAGGCGATATCGCGACCAGGCAACTCGCTCGGTCAGGATGGAGTCGACCGCAAGCTGAGCGCTCGCATCGAAATAGGCCTGCACTTTATGGACTCCACTATCGGTAGAGTGAATGCTCCAGGTGAGGTATGTGACGGGACGCGACAAGACATCCAAGTCGTCCGGCAGAGCGGGCGTCAGAAAAGTCAGAGTCAGCGCTATTCCGGCACCTTGGAATTGATAGACGGTATGGGTGGGCAGCACTTTCAAACTGGTTTGCTCGAGGGCCGGCGCATTGCGCGGCTCTCTTCCTATAACGCGATAGATCTTTCCATCCACTCTCAGCAGACCGCAGAGTGACTGGACGGTTCCGGTCCAATGCTTAGTGGGCTCGTCCGTCAGGTGGTCGGCCATGGACCAGATGCTGAGGTACGGATCGTGCGGAACGAGCGGAACCGCGGGTGGCCGGAACTCTGCCGCTAAGGCGGGCAGAACTCCCGCTAACAAGATGAAGGACCACTTACTGAGGCGGCGGAGTGAAGCGACTGTCATGGATATTTAAGATTGTAAGGTGTTGGTATAAAACTACTCCGGAGTCGAGGCGGTTTTCAATAGTGCTGGTGAGGCGGAAGCTGGCGCGGCGGCTTCCGGGGAATGCTGCTACGAGGCGGAAGCAAGCGGGACTGAAGCCCCGCGCGGGTTGAAACCCGCCCTCGGTTCGGAGGTAACTGTGTCAGTTGAAAAAACGAAGCCAGTTGCGGGCTGTTCTGTTGTTTCTGTTGTTTGCGCTCCTTTTGCAGGCTGCGGAGCTCGGCCATTTCCTTTTCATAGCGGCGCTGGAGACGGGATTCCTGGAGCTGCAGGCTCTTGAGCTGCTTTTCGTACTTGAGAAAGGTGCCGAGCTCGATCAGGCTTGCGCTGGCGGTCGTATGCTGGCTGCAATAGTCCTGGTTTTCAGCCCGGCCCTGGGCGTAAATTGCCATTTCGAGACCGGGGATGCGCTGCAAACGCCATTGGGTGTCGGCGAGAGATGGACGAGCTGTTGCTCGCGGAGTCCGGCGGGTTGATATTCCTTGGAGTACGCAGCGAGGTGTTGCCGATAGACCGCGCACAACGGCCAGCCAAACGGCCTGTGCGCTCCAGGAGACGAAATGGCCCGGCCCTCGTGGGTGATGGGGCCGGTACCGTGGAGGGCGTTAGCGCGATTGATCTGGACACGCTCTAATCTCATTTGTTCCGCGTGCAGCCGGTCGAGTTCCGGATGCTTTCTCAGGGTGAATCTGCCGGAAGATAGCACTGCGAAGGGCCAAAACGGCCTTTGGCCTTTTACGAATTGAGGTTAAGGCGTGCGGAATGAGAGGGAAGGGAATATTTTGCTGGGCTGGGTTCGGATGGAGTAGTTCGGGGAAGCCGGGGCCTCTCGCTCTTTCGAAGCATCTACTTGACATCCCAGTGAAACTGAGGAAAACTGGTTCTGCGGAATCCACTTGGATGTCAACTGAAGAACGGGAACGTATTCAAGTCTTACAAGGCACGCTCGACCTCATCGTCTTACGAACCCTTGCAATTATGGGACCTCAGCACGCGTATAACATCGCTTCGCGGCTCAAACAAATCTCCGATGACTCGCTCGAGTTGAATCAGGGGACTTTGTACCCAGCTCTGGTGCGCCTCGAACAGCAAGGCTGGATTAAGGGGAACTGGAGCAAGACAGAGAATAACCGCGAAGCGAAGTATTACACGATTACGAAAGCGGGGGGAAAGGCACTCAATAGGGAGACGGAGCGCTGGCGCAGGGTGGCCGGTTTAGTGGAAAAGCTTTTGCTGGAAAGACCGTGAGCCATGTGGAGCTATAGAAGATATTTAGCAAAGTGTTACAACCTGTTCCGGCAGGAGCGCGCCGAACAGGAGCTCGCTCGTGAAGTGGCGTCACATCTGGCACTTATAGAAGATGATTACGCTCGGCGTGGCATGAATCCGGAGGAGGCTCGATTTGCGGCGAGGCGCACATATGGCGGAATCGAGCAAGCGAAGGAGCTGCACCGGGATGAACGGTCGATCGTCTGGCTCGAACAGACGTTCGGCGACATTCGATATGCGTGCCGAAGCCTTGCGAGAAACCCCGGTTTTGCATTTGTCGTGGTGCTGACGCTTACATTGGGCATCGGCGTGAACGCAACTCTCTTCTCGGCTTACAATGCGGTTGCGTTAAAACCTCTGCCGCTAGCTGATCCGAATAAGGTTGTTCGATTGGAGCGATGGTTCGAACACGGATATCGTGGTGAAAATCAATATGGGTTTTCCTATCCGGAGTACGCCTACTGCCGCGATCACAACGACGTCTTTTCGAGTCTGGTGGCCGCAAGCTGGCCCAACCAAGTGCTAGTGCAAGCCGTCGACAGTCGTGCTGTCGAACCGGAAACCGCTGCGGCCCAGTTTGTTTCGCAGAACTACTTTGCCGATCTCGGGATCGGTACCCGGATCGGCCGCACATTCTTGCCGAACGAGGGCCGTGTTCCCGGAGCGGATGCGGTAGCAGTCATCAGCCACGAATTTTGGCAGCGCCGCCTTCATAAAAACCCGCACATCATCGGAAAGCTCCTCAGGGTCAACGGCATTACATTCACGATGATCGGAGTTACGTCGAAAGAGTTCACAGGTACCTCGACGCTTCCGCAGGTGCCAGATCTCTGGGTGCCTCTCTCAATGCAAACCCAGCTTCTACGGGGTCCCGACTGGCTTCACGAACCTGACAATCAGGAACTTCAAATTCTGGCGCGTCTCAAGGCTTCCACCAACCCAAAGCACGCGCAGGCAGAGGCCGATGCGCTCATCCGGCAATTTGCAACGACGTTCAAAGCGCGAGAGAAAACGTTATCTACAACGCTACAACGCACGGCCTTTTTCGGCAATACAGACGATGTCAGATTTAAGGCATTCGTTGCCGCCATGATGCTGCTCGTCGGATCGGTCCTGGTAGTCGCATGCGTCAATGTCACTAACATGCTCTTGGCGCGCGGAGCTGTACGGCGCAGAGAAATTGGCGTTCGCTTGGCTCTCGGGGCTAGCCGCGGCCGCATCATCCGGCAGCTTCTCACGGAAAGCATACTCCTAAGCCTGTTGGGCGGAGCGGGTGGGCTATTGGCTTCGACATGGACCGCAAAGCTCCTTTGGGTTTCGATTCAGCAGAGCTTCGCTGGCCTATTTGCCGGCGGTGTGGTCTTCAGACTAGATCTCAACCCCGACATGCGTGTTTTCGCATATTCTCTTGCCTTGTCCGTTGTGACCGGAGTTCTGTTCGGACTCTCGCCCGCTCTCGAGATCTCCCGGCCCGAGCTAACGACGACGCTAAAAGACGAAGGCAGGTCTTTGGGCCGGCCTGGGAGCCGTTTGCGCATCCGCGGTCTGCTGGTCGCGATGCAGGTAGCAGTATGTATGGTCTTGCTTATCAGCACCGGGCTGTTGCTGCGCGGCCTGCTACGGTCTCAGGCTGCTCATCCTGGCTTCGAGACGCAGAAAGTCCTTCTGGTCTCGGGTAACTTTGGCAGCAATATTGAAAAGAGCGTGGCTCTTGAGCGGCGCCTACTCGATAGGCTTCAGTCCCTGCCTGGGGTAAAAACCGCCGCGCTCGGTACAATGCCGCTACTGGGAACATGGACACCCCCAATCATCACTGAAGAAAGCCGGTCGCCGCAAACTAAATACGGGGATCGAACTCTCGCCAGTTACGCATCGGATAGCTATTTCAACACACTTGGCATCGAACTGCTGCGGGGTCGAGCATTTACCGATCAGGAAGCCGCGAACAGCGCACATGTCGCGGTAATAAGCGAATCCACGGCGCGCCATTTCTGGCCTGGAGAGAATCCGCTCGGCAAACGGTTTAAGTTAGACCTGGCTTTCCGTGGAAAGTTTACTGAGTTCGAAGTCGTTGGAATAGCTAAGGACGTTCGATTTGCCAATCTCACTCGGATAGATCCCACACACGTTTATGTCCCCACCGGAACTAAAGATTTTTACGGTATCTTAGTGCGTTCTCACGGAGACCCGCAGCGCGCGATAGCGTCTGTTCGGGGTGCGGTTGAGGGGCTTGATAAGAATTTGCTACCCAGTTTGTGGTTTCGAACAGTCGAAGGAGGGCCGCTGCATTTGCAAAAATCCATGGCGCAAGTTGCGGCCATGTACGCAGGCGGACTAGCCTTTATTGCACTGATGCTTGCGGCAGTAGGAATCTACGGTGTCATGGCCTATCTCGTGAATCAAAGGGTGAGAGAAATTGGCATCCGTATGGCTTTGGGCTCGACGGCGGCAAGCGTCCTCAAAACGGTTGTTCTCGAGGGTCTTCGGCCCACTTTCATCGGGATCGCTCTTGGAATGCTATGCGCCGGAGCACTCACTTGGATTCTGCACAGCTCACTCACATTTCCTGGTGCTGTCGACTTCTTCTATGGTGTACCGTTTTACGATCCGGCGACGTTTCTGGGTTTGTCCGGCTTTTTCATATTCATCGCGGGTATGGCAACGTTGGCGCCGGCTCGCCGGGCGGTGCGAGTAGATCCCATGGTTGCTTTGCGATTTGAGTAAGGTAAGTCGGCGGAGGCGCTCATTGCGCGCTGAACATCTTTTCCATGCGCCGCTGCATTTCCTCTCGTGACACTTCCTCTTTGTGGGTTCCGATGCTCCACTGAATGCCGAAGGGATCGATTAGAGTTCCGACGCGGTCACCGTAGAACTGATCTTCTACCGGCCGCTTGACGGTTGCTCCGGCCTTTATGGCGCGGTCGAAAGCGGCATCGACATCCTCTACATAGAAAAGAAAAGAGACGGGTGATCCGCCGAGGGTCTCCGCGCTTTTATTTCCGAAAGCCGGCATTTCATCGGCCAACATGACGCGTGAGTCTCCGATTTGGATCTCGGCGTGAGCCACACCACCGTCCGGCATACCAAGACGCATGATCTCTTTGGCGCCGAACGCACGCTCATAGAATTTGATGGCGTCATCCGCCTTCTTATGTGAGAAGTACGGAGTGACCGAATGGTATCCGTCGGGAATGGGTTTTACGTTTGCCATGACTGAGCAATTTTATCGTGTTTTCCAGACGGCCGCGCCGCCGGGAGGAACATCGCGTTCGCCAACCAAGACTTGCGCATTCGCGGCAGCCGGTATATGTTCGGGCTGGCTGGCAAAATTTGTAGCCACCCAGAAACCATCCCGCCAATCCACCAGGAAGTTGGGATCGAGATTCGCAGGCGCGGCACCGGCCGCCTGATACACGTGATGGAGCAGCGCAAGCTCAAGATCACCATCGAGGGTGTCGACCCCGATGTAGGTGACAGTTCCCTTCCCGAGTTTGCGAGTGGTCGCGGCGGCGCGGCCCGCATAGAACTGATCGGCATATCGAGCAAGCACTTCTGTTCCGTCATCCGGTTCGAGGACGTCGCCCCACGAGCCCCAGGCATAGCTTTTGCCGTTCGCAGTAACCTGGCCATTTACACCCACGGGCAAGTCATCGTAGAACGGAATTTTCGCGCCGATGAGCGGGAGAATCGGCTCGGCCCAGGGAGCTTCCCAAAGATGCCCGCGCATGTCTTTCTGGCCGGTGCGGCAGGAGAGGATCAGATGGCCGCCGTTCTGCACGTAGCTATTGAAGCGAGTGATTAGATCGTGGTCGACCAGTTGATAAGCAGGCGCAACCAGGAATGGATATTTAGTGAAATCACGTTCCGGTGTAAGCACGTCGACGGGGGCCATCATGCTCTTTAGCGCGCGGTAGTAGCGCATCCAGTGGCCCACAGTGCTCCAGCGCGCGGTCTGGGGATGGTTCGAGATGTCCCAGCGATTGTCGTAATGAATCAAGAAAGCGGTACGGCGGGCGGCGTAATCCTGCGGTTCGCGAGCATTCGGGTCGTAGTGCTTGCGGAGCTCGACCATCTCGCGCGCCGCCTGCGCATATTCGCGGCCGCCGGGCGAGGGAGTGACACCGTCCGTCTCGGCTAATCCTTTGTGATACAACTCCGAGCCAAAGAGCGGCTGACGGTAGCGATAGGTGCAAACCAGGCGAGCGCCAGCGCCGAACGCCCGGATGATCCACATATGAATGGCGCCAGGCAGCGGCCACGGATTCACCTGGCCCCAATTCACCTCGCCCGGCTGAAGTTCCATGGGCCCGGAGAGGCCGTTGAAAGATCGCATGAAATCGTGCATGAATGACATCTCTTCGGCGCTGCCAAGACGAAAACCGAGAGGGCCTTCATTGAGCTCACCGTGGACCGGATAATGCGTCCAGGTAAACGCGTCGAGAGTTTTCGCCGAAAGCGATGGATCGACATCTTCATGCATGGTCATGAAGTTGGTGGTGATCCACTGACCGGCGGAGTATTTGCGCAGAACACTTGCCTGCATGGCGATATAGTTTGCGGCTTCCTGGGCGAACCAGCGCTCGAAATCCAGCATGGCGTGCGGGCTGGGATCGGCGACTAACGTGTCGGGGTTCGGAATCAAGATCTGCTCGAAGTTCTGATACATTTCCGACCAGAAAGCGCCGCCCCAGTCGGTGTTGAGCCGGTCGATAGTGCCATATTTCTCACGCAGCCAATCGCGGAACTTAGCAGTAGAGGCGCGCGAATACGAAAAACGACGCCCATAGTGGCTTAATTCGTTATCGATCTGCCAGCCCCAGACGCGCCGGTCATGGCCAAACTTCTTCGCCAGTTCCGTGTCGATCCTGGTAACGTAATCGCGATAGACCGGCGAGCTCCAATCGGCCTGCTCGCGGCTGCCATGTTCCATGGTGCGGCCCTGGGCATCGACCATCAAGATTTCCGGGTGGGCACGTTCGAGCCAAATGGGCGGAGTGGCGCTTGGAGTGCAGAGAATTACTTTGAGACCATTGGCGGACGCGAGAGAGACGGCCTTTTCGAGCCAATCGAAGTTGTAATGCCCTTCGGTAGGCTCCATGAAATACCAGGCGAACTCGCCCATGTGAACGTACTCCATGCCGAGCTTGCGGATATTCTCCATGTCGCGCGCCCACTGCGCTTCAGGCCAAGCTTCGGGGTAGTAGTAGACCCCGATTGTGAGCATGTCCTTCTTTGAAAACCAACTGGGATCGATGACCGCCGGCGAGGCAGGTGTATGGAGAAACGGGGCCGAAAGCAGGAAGGCGAAAGCGGAACGGGATCTGCGCATTACTCGACATTAGATCATTCGGATCCGGCGCGAGTCGAAATCGATCGCAGACTAGCGAAGCAGGGCGCTCGGCCATTGCACGCCGAGCCTTGGTTGGAATAGAATGTGGCTGTAGGAGGCAGCTATGCCCAGTTACATCGCACTGCTCAAGTGGACTCCACAAGGACTCCAAAACATCAAACAGGGTCCATCCCGACTTGATAAGGCTCGAAAGGGCTTCGAGGCGGCCGGCGTCAAGATGAAGGACTTTTACATGGTCACGGGCCACTACGATATGGTTACTATCCTGGAAGCTCCCGATGACGCGACACTTGCGAGAGCGATTCTGAATTCAACATCTCAGGGGAGTGTTACGTCCGAGACCTGCCGTGCCTTCAGCGAGGATGAGTATCGGCAGATAATTGGTGGACTGGCCTGAGTGCCGGGGCGGCGTGCATGGCTGCACAAGCCATACCGCTGAAGACCGGCCACACACCGGCAAACGGGTATATACTCGGCACAGTCGAAGCACGGTGGTGCTCACGCCTGAAAGGAGTAATTCGTATGAAGCTTTTTCTAGCGGCCCTGATTGCATTCTCCGTAGCCTATGCAGCAGACTCGTTCAAAGCTCAGCAGGGAACCTGGAAGCTCGACGTAAGCAAGAGCGATTTCTCGAACAATCCAAGCGGCCCGCCCCGCGACGCAACCCTAACGATTACCGACAAAGGCTGGACCTATGTGGCCACTGATCGTTCAGGCAAGAAAACGGATCTTCGCTTTGACAGGCAGGCCAACAGCCTATCCGGTGACGATAAAACCAGCATCAAATACGAGCCGACCGGAAATCCCGATCTATCTGACATGCGTGTATGTGACAAAGTTACAGGTAAGGAAACGATGCGGGTCGTGACTGCTGCTGTGCCGGGCGGCAATGCGCTCGTGATCTACGCTTCCGGTGTAACAGCGGACGGGAAGCAATGGTTCGATTCTACCTATTACAAGAGAGCACGCTAGTCGCTCACGGACGCTGCCGAACACTTCAGGCAAGCGCAGGCGAAAACGCCTCTTCCGAAAATCCCCCTCAGAGCGTGGATCAGGCTACTGATTCGAGCGTGACCTTAAAGCCGAGTAGCTCCAGTTTGCGGACGTAGGCTCGTTGTTTGTTTTTCAGATTGAGACGGTCGAACCAGTCGGGACCCAGGTCCTGGAAGGATGCGTTGCGTTTCAGCATATGCCACATGGCATTGATCATAGAATGGGCGACGGCGACCAGTGCGCGGGTGTTTCCGCAGACTCGGACCAGCCTCCGGTACTGGGCTCGGAAATAGCTCTTTTTGTTTCGGCTGGCCGCCCAGGCGCATTGCGTGAGCATGCCGCGTAACCAGCGGTTCCCTTGCCGGCTTCGGCCTTTCCTTTTTTTGCCGCCGCTCTCGTTATTGCCCGGGCATAAGCCCGACCATGCGCAGAACTGGGCTGGGGTGGGAAACGCTGCCATATCCACGCCGGTTTCCGCCAGAATCGAAAGGGCTGCGATGCGGTTGATGCCAGGCATCTCGTTCAACAGCTCGATCTGGCGCTCAAAAGGGACCGCATATTGGTCGATTTCCTTTTCGAACTCCGCGATATGTTGGTCGAGTTGGTCGAAGCTGCTCAGCCATTGCCGCAACACGAAGCGCTGGTGCGGCAGTACGTTTCCCTCCAGCGCCGCCAGGATTTGCGGCATCTTGCCGCGCAACTGCGGCACTGCCCGTTCGGCCAGTTTCTCCACATTCGTTTCCCCTGCGCTCAAGCCTTCCAGCATCGCCCGCCCGGAGACACCCATCACGTCGGTGATGACCGAGTCCAGCTTGATATTTGCCTCTTCCAGCAGCTTTTGAATGCGTAGCACCACCTCGCTGCGCTGCTGCACCAGCGTCGTGCGCGCTCGGCATAAATCGCGCAGCGCGCGCACTGCGGCCGGTGGAATGAAACTACCCCGGATCAGCCCCTTGCGCAGCAGCGTGGCCAACCAGATGCAGTCCGCCTGATCGGTCTTGCGGCCCGGCATGTTCTTCACCGCTTTGGCATTGGCCAGCAGCAGATGCAGCCGCCCGTTGTCCAGAATCTGCCACACCGGTTTCCAGTACACACCGGTCGATTCCATCACCACGTGCGTGATTCCCTCCTGCTCCAGCCACGCCGCCAAGGCCCGCAACTGTCCGGTGGTCGTGTCCCACCGCCGCACTTCCCCCTCGGCAGTTCCGCCTTCGCCTGAAACGACCAGACACACCGACAGGCTCTCTTTGTGTACATCGATCCCCGCGCAGCGCTCATGCACATCCGCCAGATCCTCGATCGCAAATCGCTTCTTCTTTGTGGTCCCCATGGGTCTCCTTCCGCCGCAGTTCCAGGGAACATCGATGAAAAAGAAATCTCTTCCGCGTGCTACCCGCCCGAAAGCGGGGCAACATCTTGCAATGCTCGCGATGTCCGGGCCAGACTACTCCACTCCAAGTATCAACTGTTTGTAGGCCTTGTAGAGTAGGCCTTTTGGCCTGCCGGGGCGTTCCCTCGTGCTTGAAATTACCCTCTGGCGGGTTACACGCGCCCGGCTCTTAATGCCTGTTCTTTCGCCCGGCGCAACTCGGCCACGCCATCGTGAATCGGCAGGAATTCCATGGCCACGGTGTGCCGGTAATTCAAGTCTGCGAGTTTGCGGTAGATGTTGTCGTAATTGATCTCGCCGGTACCGGGGATGTGGCGGCCCGGCACGTCGGCGATGTGGACAAGGCCTGTGTACTCGATATTCTTTTCCAGCTTCTCGATCAGATTGCCCTCCGCAATCTGCTCGTGGAAGAAGTCGTAAAGGAGGCGAACCTGAGGATTGTTTACGGACCGGATGATTTCGAAGCCTTCGGCAACCGAAGTCAAATAGTATTTCGGATTCTCTTCAGGGTCGATATTTTCGAGCAGAAGCCGGACCGGCTCTCCGTTGATCTGCTTGCCTTCGACTAGAGCGGCGGCTTGTTTGAGGCCGTCAATGCAGCTCTGGTGTTGCGCTTCGCGCGGCATTCCGGGTATCACGTTGCCCGACATGATAATCATCGCCGGGCAGTTCAGGCGTTGCATGATGGGCAGTTCATTTCGCACATCGGCCAGCAATCCCTCCCGATCCTGCGGGTTGCCAACACCGTGGCGCAAGCCGGCAGTCACGTCAAACGTGATGCCCAGCTCTTTACCCTTGGCCAAAGCTCGCGTCCATTCTTCCGGCGACCACCTTTTATATTCGCCGATGAGTTGCACGTTTTGGTAGCCGGCTTCGACTACCTTCTCCAGGCGCTGCTCGAAAGGCAGATTCTTGAAAACGGTCCAGAGCATTACGGAGAGCTTATAAGGCGGCGCGCCCGAATCGCCGGTTTGTTGGGCAGGTGATGCCGAGAGTGCGGCGGCTCCAAGGGCCGATGCTCCGAGCTGCTTAGAGAACGATCTTCTGTTCATAAGATTTACGTGGACTGTAGCATATGAGATGACAGAGTCGATTCGGCAATGAATCGGAGGATGTCAGTGCCGACATAAACCCATGGACGTCAGACTTACAGAAACATCGAATGGGGAAGAAGTCGCGCTCGCGGTTGGGCAGAGTTTTATGATCGCGCTGCCGGAAAATCCAACGACAGGCTATCGTTGGGCGTTCACGAAAACCGGCGCTCCTCAGTGTGAGCTTTTAGCTGATTTTTTCGAGGCGGACTCCCATCAGACCGGCGGCTCCGGCACGCACGAGTGGCGCTTTCGCGCGGACGCGCCGGGAACCGCTACGATCCAGATGGAACTGACCAGAGGGTGGGATCGAAAGGCCGCCACCCAGTCACTCACGCTGCATTTGCGTGTAATTTAGCGGCCGAATCCGTCACGGCGCGGATGGTCCAGAAGTCGGATGCTAAATTCTGATCCATCAAATATGCATACGGAAGATATCCGTAGCCGCCATCACCCCAGCCGGTTCCCCAGGAATTCCGGAATTTGAACCGCTGAGTTTTGTCGTCAAATCCGACGGCCATAATGGCGTGACCTCCCAAAACTTTCTCCTGGGTGGTGGGCATCGGAACTATGCCCGTCTTTGCGACATCGCTCGCCATCATACTTTCATACACGGTGATGCCGAATACAAAGGGAAAGCCCTCCGCGAGACAGCCTTTCATGGTGTTCTGATCCTGAATGAGGCGCTGGTAAGTCACGGACTTGTACTTCTTCGCGTCGCTGAAACACTTCTGCGAAGGTTTTTGCGTGAACTTGCCGATATCGTACGGCCACTCGGTTTCCGGGCATACGCCATTGCTGGCGGTCACTTTAATACCGTCGCGAATTTGGGCTCCGCTGTCTTCATTGACGGTCCCTTCCAGCGCACGCTCTTCGTAATAAATGAACAAGCGCGAAGGAGCAAAAACGTTAGCCTCCTTTTGCTTTATCTCGTCAAACTGGAAAGCGGCGGCGATCGCATTGGCGGTGCAGCTTCCGAGTTGCCCTTGATCGTAGACCGCGGGACATTGGCCCGTCAGATCAGCCGAAGCAGGGATGTTCTGAAGGATGGGCGTGGGGGCGGCATACATAAAATCGCGATGGTCGGGAAGATCCGGATTCCATCCGAAGCGAAGTCTGGTTAAGTCCATGGGAGCTCCTGGCAAGTTTGAATTCTGAAAGCATGCGGCGCGATCGTCCTCCGAATGCGCTGCATGACTGGTGAATGATTTGCACACAGAGTTCCAAAAGCACACGCTGCATAGAAGCAGAGATTTATGCTGTTAGTTCACGAGCTTTTTGCGGCGACCCACCTATTCCTTATCCAAATGGATAGCGGCGTTCATCGCCGGACGGATCAGGCGGTGAGGAAAAGTTCCAGCTTCCAAACTTTAAGAGTTACTTCGCAGCTTCGACGCCAACTCCCCGGAAGAGGTTCAAAATGCGCCCGAAGATTCCGGGTTTGGCGGCGGGAGCCGCAGTATCAATACCCGCTGTGTGCTTACCCGCGACAATATCGCGCAGATAACCTTCCGGCGAGCAGGTTGCGTTTTCTTGCGCCATGCCAGCCAGCCATTGTTTGCCTGCCTCGTCGACACTCTTCAGCGCATGCAGATCCAGAATCAATTGACGCGAGCCCAGGGTGGTCTTGGCTGTTCGCCAGCAACCGTTCAAGTCGGGGATATCCGCTTCCGTCAGCTCGCCCAACAGCTGAAGGCGGCAGGAGGAGATGCCGTCATGTATGTAATACCGGAAGTAGGAGGAACGCGCTAGACTGCCCGTCCGTCGGCCGATATTTTTCTCAGGCCCCATCAGCTTCTGCTGCTTTTCGCTTGAAGCTTTATTCATATCAATAGAATTGGATTAATTTGCCGCCGCCTCGGTTCCAGATTTCTAGAAAACCAACGTTGGCGGAATCACCTTCAATATAGCGGGTATTAACCTGGAGCTAAAGACGGAGCTCAACTATCTCCGGTTTACATTGCCAGGACCCAATTCCTATTAGATGGCCAGAAAGACGAAAGCGAAGCGGGCGAAAGTTGCGGCCTAGACTCGATGAAATGCGCCGGCCGCTGCTTTTGGGGAAGGTGTTCGCGGGCTTGTGCGCTTCTGATGGCCGCAGCGCCTGCCCAGGAAGCCGAGCAGTTCGATCCGGCGCGGATGGCATCCGAAACTAAGACACTAGTGAATGGTTCGGGTCTTGCGATTCATGTAGTCCATCAGCAGATAATTGCCGAGAGTGTAGGGCGTGGTGAAGTACGCCTTGCCGCGGCACATCTGCGTGATTTTCTGCACGAATTGCATCAGGCCGTAGTCGCTCGCCAGCATGAACGTGTTGATCAGAATGCCGCGCTTCCTGCAGCGGGCGACTTCTTCCAGCGTCTGGCTGATCACGAGCGGGTCGAGGCCGAAGGCGTTCTTGTAGATTCGGCCATCTTCCAGCGTGAGCGCCGAGGGCTTGCCATCGGTGATCATGACGATCTGCTTCATGTCCTTCTTTTCCTGCGCGAGCAGCCGCTGGGCCAGGATCAGGCCGTCGCGAGTATTGGTGTAATACGGGCCGACCTGCACGCGCGCCAGATCGCGAGATGCGCAGTCTCTTCGGCCGAATCGTGAAAAAGCACGCAGCGCAGCGAGTCGCCGGGATATTGAGTGCGAATCAGATGCGAGAGCGCCAGCGCGACTCTCTTGGCGGGAGTGAAGCGATCCTCGCCGTAGAGGATCATGCTATGGCTGCAATCGAGCATGAGGACGGTCGCGCAGGAGCTCTGATATTCCGACTGATGGACGTGCAGGTCCGAATACTCGAGATTCGAGCGGCAGCCCAATCCTTCGCGCTGCGATGGCGGAGAACAAGCGTGGCGCTGATGTCGAGATTGAACGTATCTCCGAATTCGTAGGCCTTGGTGCCGCCGCTGGCATCGATGCCGGTGGCCAGATCGCGCGTATCGTGCGCGCCAAAACTGGACTTGCCGAGCGAACCCAGCAGGTCCTTCAAAGTTTTGAAGCCGAGAAAATCGATCGCTTTATCGGTGACTTCGAATTGCACCTGGCTTTCTGGTCCGCCTTGCGATCCGGGGGCAGAAGGCGATTCCGGGCGGCTCGCCTCGAGTATTGACATAACCGGCCTGCTCGAGCTTCTCGATCAGGCGATCGATGAGCTGCTCACGCTCCTCGGCGGACATCTGCTGCAGGCGCTGCTGCATCTGCTCCAACTGTTCGGGATCTGAAGAGTTCGCCGCTTTCGAGCGCGCGTTCGATCGCCTGCTTGAGATCTTCGAGCGTATGCTCGTTCATCTCGGTGAACTGCATGTACGGATTGTCGATACCCGCTCTGCAGGAAAAAATCGGAGAGCGCCCGCAGCAGATCTTCCATCTCGATACCGAGATCTTCTTCTGTAAACTTGGCGTAAGTGATCCGCCGCATGGCTTTGGGCTCCCGATGAAATCAGTTCAGATTGCGGCGTCCGCCGCCACCTGGCCGCGCCGCGGATCGCGGGATCGAATCCACCGCGACGGGTTTCCTCACGTTCTTCGCGCGCGTTCGTCGCGCGAGGAGCGGTCGCCGCCGACGAACGCGAGCTCCTCGTTGCGGCTGATGCGCTTCTGCGCGTACAGCCCTTCGAGAATGAATTCGGCGGCAGAAGCGCGCAGGGCATCGCTCTCGCTCGCGCCCAAGCCCAGCTTGCTCGGTGGATTCGAAAGCAGGTCTTGAATGCGGCCGAGTTGGTTCACCATTTGCGCAGCAGGCATGTCTTCGTCGAGCCGGAGCGAACCGCCCAATTCGAACCATTGCACGACCGGGCGCAAATTGGCTCCATCGAAATAGGAACTGAAGACTTTGCCGACGGCGTTGCGGATCAGTTCGCGGGCGACCGCGTCGCCGCCTTTCAGCTCGCCTTCGTACTCAAGTTCCAGCTTGCCGGTAATAGAAGGCAGCGCGGCATAGAGGTCGAGAATGCGGGGAACCGCTTCGGTCTCTTTGGCCTTGAGGGCGCGGCGCTCGGCGTTCGAGATGACGTTTTCGAGAGCGGAAATCGGCAGCCGTTGCGAAACGCCTGATCGCTTGTCGACGCGCTTGTCCTCGCGGGCAAGAAACGCGACCTGTTCGACGACCTCGTGAATATATGGAGGCACCTCGACTGCAACCGGCGAACGGCGGCCCGTCCAGGCTTCCTGCCTCGTGATCGCGATGCCTTGCTCGATGGTCAGCGGATAGTGCGTGCGAATCTCGCTGCCGATGCGGTCTTTAAGAGGCGTGATGATCTTGCCGCGGGCCGTGTAATCTTCCGGATTAGCGGTGAACACGAGCATGACATCGAGCGGCAGGCGAACGGGGTAGCCCTTAATCTGAACATCGCCTTCCTGCATGATGTTGAACAACCCGACCTGTACTTTGCCGGCGAGATCGGGAAGTTCGTTGATGACGAACAGGCCGCGATTGGCGCGCGGCAAAAGCCCGTAGTGAATCGTGAGCTCGTTCGATATGTCCTGTCCGGTGCGGGCAGCTTTAATCGGATCGATGTCGCCGATCATGTCGGCGATGGTGACGTCGGGGGTCGCGAGTTTTTCGACGTAGCGGTCGTCGGCCGGCAGCCAGGCAATCGGGCGTGTCGTCGCCCAGCGATGCCACTTTGTCGCGGCACGCCTTGCAGATCGGGCGCAGCGGATGATCGCGAATCTCGCAGCCTGCAATGAATGGCATCTGCGGGTCGAGCAAGCGGGTCAGCATGCGCGCGAGACGCGTTTTGGCTTGGCCGCGCAACCCGAGCAGGATGAAGTTGTGGCGCGAAAGAATGGCGTTGACGACCTGCGGAACGACCGTGTCCTCGTAACCCATAACGCCCGGGAAAAAGTGTTTCGCCCGCGCTCGAGCTTGCAGATCAGATTGGATCTGAATTCTTCTTTCAAGTTCCGTTCGGGCTGAATCCGTCGAAAAACCGGCTGGCGCGCAATGCGCCGAGAGTGCGGGGCAACTCGGAGTGAGGCATGAGTGGACTCGCGATCGATTTCAGTCCCAAGTCTAGCAGCGCAATTCGAGCAGGCGATTTTTGCCAATAGAGTTGCCGTTGCTCTTCGTCGCCGCCTAGAATAAAAAGAGCAAGATCGCCGGCGGAGTAACTCAATGGTAGAGTCACAGCCTTCCAAGCTGTTGGTTGCGAGTTCGATTCTCGTCTCCCGCTCCATGTTTTCAAAAATTGGGATCACGCGGGCAATAATCTGATAAGTGACCAAAGCGGCGCGGCGGCGGAGAGCTGGCAGGCTGCAGACTTGCGAGAGCGTGAGCTTCTGTGACAGAGCTATTACTCAAACCAGCCCATCGAAGCATTCCCTTCGGGCATAAATGGCAGCGCTGGCGTCCGCTTCGCAGCATAGACATCGCGGTCTTCAAAATGCCCGACCCGGTGCACGCCGCGTACTTTCTCTGGCGAGATACCTGCCTGGTTGAGAACCTTTTCTGGAGTCTCGTCAGAAGGGGACGAGAAGGAGCAAATCGCCACCGGGCAGGGGATGGTAATGTACGTGGTCTCGCATCATCGTGTAGGTCAGCCCGCCGTCTTCGTTACGTGAGCACACAAACTGATCCCCGGCGACCAATGCAGACCGTAGTGCCACGACAACCGGTTCAGCGCTGCGGATTCCGACCGCTTCTATGTGTCTTTCATCTTCGAGTGATTTCCGCTGCAAAACCATCACCCCCATAACGGCAGCGCAGAGCAAGGCCGCGATTGCAGAAAATCCATCTCTTCTTCGCATTTGTCTGAGCCCCGTGCTCCAGGCCGCTGCCGCCACCCCAAAATACAGCGGCAGCAGAAACAAAAAGGTTCTTCTGGGCGGAACCACGCTTTGTAACAGCATCAATGCCACCGCGGCAGCAGCTACCGAAGCGAAGATTGCCGGTCCGGTTTGTCGTCTGGTCTGTCGATTGAAGAACGCAAAAACGAACCCGGCTGCTACCAGAAGGGAGATCAGCACGGGCATATCGAGGGCCCAATACATCCACAAACTGCGCGCCTCCCTGAGAAGTGCCGGTCCCCAACTCGGGCGCGGAATAGGAACTACCCATTGATTATGGATGATGGCCGCCGGTCCTACCGTGGCGAGTACCGGCAAATAAAGGAATCCGGTAATCAGGGCCGTGGCCGTTCCTGCAGCCACCACCCGGCTCGGCTTTTCACGGATTGCTAGCAAGCACAGGAACATGCCGGAAGCCGCGTACAGCATCGTCGGCACAGAATACATCATTAGAGCCACCGTGCATGGTAACAGCACCAACGCGCCTCGGACGCCTCGTCTGATGAGACAGATCAAAGTGGTCGAAGCCATAAAAAGCACGGCTGTGAGCATATATCCGCGCGCATTAAACGAAAATTCGATCAGCGCGGAGCTCCCACTCACAAGCGCCGTAGCGAGCAGCCCGGCGTTCCGTCCGCGGAACACCGCACAGCTGAATAGGTTACAGGCATGAGCAAAATGCCGGCGATCAGGGTGGGCAGGCGCAGCGCCCATGGAGCGTTGCCGAGCAATGCCGTCGAGATATGCATAAGCAGCGTGTTTAGAAGATGGTTGTTTACCGTGTAATAGGCGATGCCAATAAATAGGGGACGCGACGCGTAGTGCAGAAACGTGTACACTTCGTCGTACCGTACCGGCTCGGAGAAGAACCGAAGCCGTAGCGCAATCCCCCAAAGGATCACGATCAGCAGCGGCGCCCAATGGGGACTCCGTCATCGCCCACGCGCCGCACGCCTTCCCTTGCCGCGTTATAAACGTCTCGCACCGCCACCGCGGCAGCCGCACATGCCGATGCGAGCTGCTTCAGCCAAATCCAAGTGCCTACGGCGAGCATACCCAGCGCAGCGGACCCCAGCCGCACATTCAGCACAATTTTGTGATACAAGCCAGGAGTAAAACGGTCGCGGTAGGCCGGGGACACCGACGATACCGTCAAGTCGCGCACTTGCTCGAACGAATTCAAGCTGAATATAAAGAGAACCACGGCCGCACAGAGGAAAAAACAGCCAGGGCGCGCAAAGCAACCCTCGTGTTGCGAAGTTCTTTGGTGGCAAGATCGGTTTCCACGGAACCAGTTTTATCGCGAAGGCACTTTTTCGGAGTCTGATTTAAGCTAACTTCAAACGAATAGAATGCACTGAACCCGATTCGTTCTTCGGGCACACAGCGAATCAATCAGGCGGCAATTGCCGAGGGCGCTCGGGAGCCGGATACCGCCCGGTTTTGCTTCATTAGGCACGCGTTTGAGAAAGTAAGTTACAAGACCGACTACTTCAATAGCGAGGCGCCGGACGATCATGGTGAATGCCGCGCGTCCAGTCGCAACAAAAACACTCTTACTTTGCGCATCTTTCATTTAGAGTATATCTGTCGAACTCGATTGCTTCAGCACGTCTCGAACGCTTTGAAGACGAATGGACTAGAACCCGCAATGAGACCAATGACTATTTCAATCGTATAGGGACAGCCGGCGCGGGCAGTCCGGAACGTTGAAAAGAGAAAGAAGATCATTGCACGCCAATTACGCTGTTACTGTGCGAGAATCGGAGGCGGCCGTGCAATTCGCTTTTGAAAGCAGCGTCAGAGTTTCAACTACCTAGACTGGTTTTGCTTTGATTTGGCGTGGTGTGAAGATCTTCGGGGCAAGCCTATCCAAGCGGCAAGAGGCCCTCTGTTTCGCTGATCTCCGAAGGCGCAGCTTTTTAATGGGATGCTGCAACGCGGCAGGAGCGTTCCTGATTCCCGGAGGCCTTTGCAGAAGCTCCGCTGCCCGTCCGAGCCCTCCTGGGCCCGATTTTCACTTACACCCTCACTATCGCGATAAGACCCCGCTCGACGCCGCGCTGCTCCAGATCAAGCCGGGGCTGGACAGCTTTGTTACCGAGAAGTATCACGACAGCATTGCCGTGATTCTTGACATGTGGAGCACGAGTCTGCTGCAATCCCCGACGAATACACAGGTATTCGAGAATGCGCTTAGCGGGAACTTCCTGGGAACCTCATGGCAGCCCGCCGAATCGCACCCGTTGCGTCCCGTCTCAACAACGTTGGACGTGCGCCGCTTTAGCTTTTGCCCCGCAGCATTATTTGAAATCGGAAGCCTTTTATCCGCGAGCTTCGGGATGCTCTTAGCGGCTTCTCGCAAATTCTGACGGCAGAGTTCCAGATCACCAGAATGGAGGCGCATGCTAGCAGCCTGGCCACGCGGGTTCGTTATGAACTGGTTGGGACTGGGCAAGGTTTCTATCGCGAGCAGCGCATCGGTTACTGGCTGCTCGATTGGGAAACCGATTCACAAAGCGACTATCGTCTGCTTCGCTGGCAAGCTGATGAGGAAGTTCGCAGCCGGTCGGCACAGCCGTTCTTCGCCGACGTGACTCACATGGCTTTTGGCGGCAACTCCAGCTATTCTTCGCAGATTTTGCGTGGCGCCGACTATTGGCGGACGGTGCTTGACGGCGCGTGCGGCATCGATATTTACGGGCACAATGGCGTTTCGGTAGGAGATATCGATGGAGACGGCTGCGATGACGTCTACGTATGCCAACCGGCCGGTCTTCCCAATCGGCTCTATCGCAACCGGGGCGATGGGACGTTTGAAGACATTACCGAGTCCTCCGGCGTCGGAATTCTGGAGAATACGGCCTGCGCTTTGTTCGCAGATTTCGACAACGACGGGCGTCAGGATCTGGTGGTTGTGCGAGCGAATGGCCCGTTGTTGTTCCTGAATCAGGGCAATGGCAAGTTCCGGCTGAAACCCGGCGCTTTCCAGTTCGCCAGTCCTCCGCAAGGCACCTTCACCGGCGCGGCGGCCGCGGATTACAACCGGGACGGACGGCTCGATATCTATTTCTGCCTTTACGCCTATTATCAAGGCGCCGGTCAATACAAATATCCGACGCCTTACTTTGCCGCCGAGAACGGGCCGCCGAACTTCCTGATGCACAACAATGGCGATGGGACCTTTCGCGATGTAACCGCGCAATGCGGTCTCGACAAGAACAACACGCGTTACAGCTTCTGCTGCGGATGGGGCGATTACAACGACGATGGATGGCCAGACCTGTACGTGGTGAACGACTTCGGCAGGAAGAATCTTTATCGCAACAACGGCGACGGCACCTTTAGCGACATAGCCCGCGAAGCCGGTGTCGAGGATGCCGGGGCAGGCATGAGTGTCTGCTGGCTCGACTACAACAATGATGGAGCGGAGGATCTCTACGTTGCCAATATGTGGACCGCTGCCGGCGAACGCATCACGGGCGAGAGCGGCTTTCAGAAGGATGCGTCGCAGCAAATCCAGGCGTTATATCGCAAACACGCCATGGGGAACTCGCTATTCCGCAATGGCGCCGATGCCGCCTTTCGCGATGTGACCGGACGAATCGCAGGCCGGAATGGGCCGCTGGTCCTGGTCGAGCGATGCCTGGGATTTCGATCATGACGGCTTTTCGGATCATCTATATCGCCAATGGCATGATATCCGGCACTGTTGCGCGAAGACCTGAATAGTTTCTTCTGGCGTCAGGTGGTTGCGAACTCGCCGAACACAGCGAAGACCTGAGGCCGACTACGAACAAGGTTGGAACGCGGTCAACGAACTGATCCGTGCCGACTATAGCTGGAGCGGCTTCGAAAGAAATGTCTTGTATGCGAACAATCGCGACGGAACATTCTCAGATGTTTCAGGCGCATTGGGGCTGGATTTCCCGGAAGACAGCAGAGCTTTCGCGTTAGCGGACTTCGACGGCGATGGACGCCAGGAAATTTTGCTTAAGAACCGCAACGCTCCGCAGCTTCGGCTGATGAAGAACACGATTTCAAATTTGCCGCCATCGATCGCGTTCCGCCTTCGCGGCACAAAGAGCAACCGCGACGCGGTCGGCGCGGCCGTGACGATTGAGACTGCCGCAGGCCGCCAGACAAAGCTACTGCAAGCGGGATCGGGATTTCTTTCACAGCACAGCAAAGAGTTGTTCTTCGGTTTGGGGGAAGCCAAAGGCAATGTATCGGCGACCATCAGATGGCCGAGCGGTTTGGTTCAACAAGTGAGAGATCTTCCGCCTAACCACCGGGTTTGGGTGACGGAAGGCTCGGAACCCTCTCGCATCGAAACTTTCAAAACGAATAGCTTGGAAAGGAACTCGTCTGTTCCTTCGTTTAGCGAGCGGTTTCCCGAAACAATGGAGACGTGGCTGTTGGTCCCGATTTCCGCGCCGGGCTTTTCTCTTCCCGATTCGCAAGGAAAATCTTGGACGCTTTCAGCTCTTCGAGGGAAGCCAGTGCTGCTCTGCTTTCTGGGCTTCGGATTGTCCTGGTTCAGGCGAGGAGTTAGAGAGCCTGGCTCGCTTCCACGGACGGTGGATACGTGACGGCCTCCAACTCGCTGTGGTCAACGTGGGTGAACAGCACGCGCAGGAAGCCCGTACTTCCTTTCCCATATTGCGCGCTTCGGATGAAGTCGCCGCCACTTACAATCTGCTCTTTCGCTACATGTTCGATCGGCACCGCGATTTGCCCCTTCCGGCGTCATTTCTGATCGATGAGCACGGACAAATTGTAAAGGTCTATCAGGGACGAGCGGACGCTAAGAGCGTGGAGAAGGACTTCCGGAACATTCCACGCACCTCTGCCGAGCGGCTTGCAAGAGCACTTCCTTTTACTGGCGTCTCCACGACCTTCGAATTTGGGAGGAACTATCTTTCTTTGGGCTCGATCTTCTTCCAACGCGGCTACATGGAATCCGCGGAAGACTTTTTCGAATCCGCATTGAAGGACGATCCCTTGAGCGCCGAAGCATTCTACGGGTTGGGAAGCGTTTATCTGAAGGAGAAGAACAGCCGGGCACGAGAATGCTTTGAACGGGCAGCGAGTCTAAAGGCAAGCTATCCGGAGACTGCGCCAAATGCCTGGAACAATCTGGGACTTCTGGCCACAAGTGAAGGCGAAACGGCAAGCGCCATCGGCTACTTCAAGCAAGCCCTTCAAACCGATCCGGACCACTTTATTGCACTTGAAAACCTCGGCAACGCTTACCGTCAACAGAAGCGTTGGGAGGAAGCTCGCGAGACTTTGGAGCGGGCGCTCGCAATCAAGCCTGGGGATCCGGAGGCTAACTACAGCCTGGGTATGGTGTTCGCGCAATGGAATGATACCGGGCGGGCCTATGAGTATCTGCAGAAGGCTTTGCAAGCCCGGCCGGCTTATCCAGAGGCTCTGAACAATCTCGGAGTGCTCTATCTCAGGACGCGCCGTCGTGATGAAGCGGTAGCCGCATTTGAAAAATGCATTCGCGTCGCCCCTGCTTTTGACCAGTCTTATTTGAACCTTGCCAGAACGTATGTGATTGAAGGAAATCCCGAGAAGGCGCGCCCGGTCCTGCTTGCTCTTCTTACGCAGCATCCAGATCAACGCCTTGGCGCAACAGGCGTTGGCGCAACTGCATTGAGCTTAAGGCGACGTGATGCGACGTTCGATTATTATCGATTCCGATCCTTCGCCCGATGATGCTGTCGCGATCCTGGTGGCGCTGGCATCGCCCGAAGAATTGGAAGTCTTGGCCGTAACCACGGTAGCCGGGAACATACCCGTATCGCTAACGTCGAAGAATGCCCGAAAAGCTCTCGAGCTTGCCAAGCGGACCGATACGCCGGTTTATGCAGGCGCTTCAGCTCCGCTGGTCCGCAAGCTCGTGACGGCGGAGCATGTCCACGGCCGCACTGGTTTCGACGGATACGAATTACCCGAGCCAACCATCCCTCTGGCCGACGGATTCGCTCCTGAGATCATCGTTGATCTTGTGATGCGACGCAAGCCGGGCGAAGTCACCTTGTGCTGCCTTGCGCCTCTCACCAATATTGCTCTGGCATTAGCCAAAGAGCCGCGCCTAAGCAACCATGTCAAAGAGATCGTGCTGATGGGGGGCGCGTTTTCCGAAGGCGGGAATATCACACCCGCCGCGGAGTTCAACATTTATGTCGACCCGGAAGCAGCAGCACGCGTGCTCGAATCCGGGGCGCGGATAACAATGATTCCGCTGGACTGCACTCATCGGGCGCTTACGACGCAAAAGCGCCTGGAGAAATTGAGAGGCTTCGGCACGGCGGTTGCGGAGGCCTTCTACCATCTACTGAAATTCAACAAAATTTTCGATGAACAGAAATATGGATGGGAGGGTGGACCGTTGCATGACGCCACCGTCATAGCTTACTTGCTCGCTCCCGAACTATTCTCGGGGCGCGACGTAAATGTCGCCGTAGAGTGCGCGAGTTCTATCACGCTCGGGATGACCGTGGTGGACTGGTGGTCGGTGACGGGAAGACCGCCGAACGTCCGGTTCCTTCGCGAGGTGGATGCAGACGGCTATTTCGATTTGGTGATTGAGCGGCTGGGCCGGTTGTGATCGACAATAGAAGTATCTATGAATGGTTGGCGATGGGCGCTAGCAGTTTTGCTGCCGGTACTTCCGGTCCACGCACAATCTGCAGACGTCTCGGATAGATGCGTCCTCACGGGCTCCGTGCTCGATTCGCATCATCTTGGCATTCCTGGCGTCAAGATGTATTTGCAAAGCTCCGTTCAGGAGGAAATCTTAACCGCTCAGACAAACTTCGCGGGAGTGTACCGCTTTGCCGTGCTCAGCGGCAGCTACACAGTGCGCGCGGAAAGCAACGGAAAGGGTGAAGCTTCCGCCGGTCCTTTCGCAGTCGCGCCCAATCAAGTTACAATTATCGATTTGGTTCTTCAACCGAGCGCAGCCGCGCAGCCGCAATTCTTCGATGAGCCTCAATTTACCGTCGCTGGTTTGACAGATAACACCTATCGCGGCGGACATGGTTCAGATACGCATTTTGCGCTCGGCGGAAGTATTGACAAAAGAGACCGCTTCACTCGGCAAGGGGTCGCCAAATGAGAATACGAACGAGCCACATCATGTGCTTGGAGAAATGGACGAGAATGTCGGGACATCCGCTGGCAGCGGTTCAAGAGTTTCAGCGCGCAGCGGAATCGAATCCAAGCGAGGCCAACCTGTTCGACTGGGGAACGGAATTGCTAACGCATCGCGCGCCCCAGCCGGCAGCAGAAGTGTTCACGAAGGGTGTTCGACTGTTTCCTCAATCAGTAAGAATGCGGCTTGGACTCGCAACAGCCTGGTATGCCACAGGTTCGTATGAGCAAGCTGCGCAATACTTCTTTCAGGCGGCGGACCTTGATCCGACCAATCCGAGTCCTTACCTGCTTCTTAGCAAAGTGCAAACTCGCGAGATCACACAATCGGCGGACTATGAGGAACGGCTGGCGCGCTTTGCGCGATTGCAACCAGATAACGCTCTCGCCAACTACTACTACGCAGTCAGCATATGGAACCGGCGTAGTGGACCCGAGGATTTCGAAGCTTCCCGAAGGACACACGCTTTTCTCGAACGAGCGGTCACGCTTGATCCGCATCTCGGTCTTGCTTACCTCCAGCTCGGGATTGTTAACGCTGCGGAACGGAAATATCCGGACGCCATTAGCGCTTACAGAAACGCGATAAGCGCGGCCCCGGAGCTAGACGAGGCACATTACCGATTATCCGAGGCGTACCGGTTAAGCGGCGACCGGGTCAACGCCGAACGGGAACTCGCGATCTATAAACATTTATCGGAGAAGTCGGCCGAAAAAGTGGAACGCGAGCGGCGGGAAATTCAGCAGTTTGTCGTCGATTTGCGCGGCCCAAGCCCGGCCTCGCAAACCAAGCAAGCTCAGTAGGAAGGTGTGGGTCTGGTCATCAGGCTCGCAAACATGTCGAAAAATTTGCCGGTATCCAGATCAAGTTGTATCTCGACGGGCTGCACAGTTATTTTCGGTCTATCGCTGTTGTCCCAAATCAGCGTGTTGCCGTAACCGGCTCCGTGATCGATATCCGCGCTCATGAAGCGAATTCTCCTTTTTAGTAATGATGGAGGGATCTAGCCATGCGGCAGCCGCCAGTTCGTCCCACATGTAATCGTTGCCCACGCCGGGTTGGTAGAACCGGGCAATATACCGCGGCGATCGGAGTCCTGCTTCGCTCAATCCGTTTGACCGTTTCCGGCGATGAGACGCGCCTTGATGGAGATATCGGTGGGCGTACAGACGATTTTCTTCCAAGGAGCGCGCAACACGATATGGGCCGCTTCCGGATCGAACCAGAAATTGAATTCGTGGCGAGGATTGTTGGCGAACTCGGGATCAGTAGTCTGGGGATTGAGGCTGCCGCCCATGAAGACCAATTCCTGCGCCAATTCCGGAAACTCCGGATCGAGCGAGATGGCGAGAGCCAGATTTGTCATCGGGCCGCCTTCGTAGATGGTTACTTCATGTGGGTACTGACGCACCATGCGAACCAAAAAATGAATGGCGTCTTCGTCGAGCGGCTTGTGTTGTGGGCTGGCCTTCCGGTAGTGCGGGAACAACAAACGGTTCGTGCCACCAGCGATCGTCCCAGGCGCCCGCATACGACACTTTGCCGAAGCGCTGCTCCCACAAGAGCGTTTCCTCGCGCGTGCGCACCAGCGGAGAGCGGCGCCCTTCATCACCGGGATATCGGTGCGGCCGATGATTTCGAGCAGGCGCAGTGTGTGCGCCACTTCTTCATCGCGCCATTGATCTCCGCTGACGACGGTTATCCCAAGAACTTCCACGTCCGGCGACTGAATCAGCAGCAGTAACGTCTGCATGTTGCTGCCGCCAGGCCCGGAACAATCCTCGTTGATGATCACTTTGCGGCGGGTTTGCGCCGACAAATGGGACATTGCAAGAAGAAGCAAAAGGCCGAGGGATAACCTTCGATGGGTCGACATGAACCTCAGGTTACCAGCGGCTCAAGCTACGAAATCAAAACGTGACTTTCAAAGCGAACTGAATAACGCGCGGATTGTTCACGGTGTAACCGATGGTTCCAAAAGTTGCCGGCGAATTGAAGTCCGCACCGGGCAAGCCAAATTGCGCGTGATTGAAGATGTTGAAAAACTCCGCGCGAAAATCCAGCCCAGCGTCTCCGCGGATGGGGAAATGCTTGATCACCGAGAAATCGGTGTTGATGAAGTTCGGACCGGAAACGGGCGTGCGCGACGCGTTTCCAAGCTTTCCTGCCGCGGGAGCCGCGAAACAGGAAGTGTTGAAAGCCTCGGCCAGATTTTGAGGGCCGGATTGTGGGATTGCAAGTCTGATTCGGGCGAATCAGGCTATTTCCATTGTTCTGAAAATTGACGCCGGAACTGTTGTTGCTGTCAACAATGAAAACCGGGAACCCGGACGTCAGCTTTTTCGATGACGGTGATCTGCCAATTCGCCACAAGCGTATTGAGAGGGCCGCTCCAGGAATTTCCGAACTTTTTTCCCTTTACCGAATGGCAGTTGATAAATCACGCTGGCCGTGAAGTTGTTGTTCACATTGATTTGCGAAAGCGCCCAATCGAGTGACTGCCATCCCGGCAAAGGGAAATATGTCGCGCCGATGAGGCTTCCGAGGCCATCGGTGAAGCCGTTGTCATACGCTTTTGCATATGTGTAGCCGAGCAGAGCATAAAGGCCATGTCGCGAACTCCTGGTCTCGGCCTTGATCTGGAGTGAATTGTAATGGGCCCGGCCTATGTCATTGATGTTTGAGATGGTGGAAAAGGGGAACTGCGGGTACGGAATACCGAACGCAGCCCCGCCCGGCCCGCAACCCAACGTGTAACCGGAGACAGTGCCGCAAGCCGACGGGCGATGACACGTTGAGGTTGTTGCCATCGATCAGAATGTGGGAACTGCGAGAGCCCGCGTAACCAACCGTCAAGACGATGTCTCCAGGTAGCTGGCGTTCCACGTTGACGTTGAACTGCTGAACTCGGCCTTGCTTGAAATTCAGATTTTGCGATTGAATGGTGCCAGTGAAATCGGCGGGATTGGGAGGCGCCGTGAAGATCGGAAAGCCATCGACGCAGCTGATCGCTGTGGGCGTTAAGCCATTCATCGTCGCGCAAGCAGCAGTCGCAAAGGTGCAAGCGCCGCCGAACGCAAACTGGTCCGATTCTGCATAGTAGGGCGGATTCTGCCACAGGCCTTGCGCACCCTGATTCCAGGAAGAATCGTGGAAGATGGCGTAGCCACCACGTACGGCGGTAGTCTGGCTGCCGAACGGCTTCCAGGCGACGCCGATGCGCGGCTCTAGCGCGGTCTTATCCATCTGAATTCCGGCGCGGGGACCGGCATTTTGTCCTGCAATCAGGAATTGGCGCGTTGGCGGGATTGAAGTCGGCTTGGCGGTTGGCAGCCTCGGTGATGGGAGTGACAAGCGCCCAGGCGAGGCCGAGATTCAACGTCAGGTCCTTGGTTACATGCCAGTCGTCCTGGACGTAGGGACGAAACAGTTTCCAGCGGCGGCCGGTTACGTTTCCGTTGAACGTCTGATCGTGAATAGCCAGGCTCGGCAGACCCAGCAGGAAATCCGCCATGGGCTCACCGGCCCACAAGCCGCTGTAAATCCAATAACCATCCTGAAAACCCTCCGCCAGAACATTCATCTGGTTGGCGCGGAATTGACCCACCCATCTTGATGTCGTGATTGCCGCGAACCATGTCGAACGAATCGGAGACGGAGAACACGTTCGTTCCACCTTGAAAAGGTGAAAAGCCTCGATCACCCAGCGACCAGTAGCCGCCATCCATTTGGGTACTTGTCAACCCGCAACTCACGCCCCCCAGATTGGCCCCAGGAATCCCGAGGGCTTGCGAATAACAACTGCCCGTGCCCTGCGACGAAATGTAATTGAAGATGCGGTTGTAACCCGCCGTTGATTTGATTGACCGTAGTTCGGAGAAAAAACGTGAGTCTCCGAAGCCGCCACGTTGCGCGCATGGTTGAGAATTCCTTGATTGCTGCCAAAGGGATTTGCTTCCGCAAAACCTGGCGACCCGCCGGGAACATAAGAGGTCGCCTGGTCGTAACTGAAGCGCGCGAAGGCATAGTCGTTGTTCGAGAAATTCTGGTCGAGCCGGACGTCGAACTCTCCTTCGTTCAGCTTTCGCACAGGTTCGTTCATGTAGTTATAGCCGAGCGCCGATTGTTCGCGTTCGGCAGGGGATACAGGTCGATCATCTGCCGCGTGATCGGATTGAGAAGGTTCGAAGGAATTTTGTTGCAATTGACGCCGCTCGGCTGGCTGCCGTCCGGAGCTGGCAGGAAGCGGGTTCCCTGCCGCCGTCGCACTGGAAGGCGGTGTCGGCGGATCCACCCACGTTGGGATTCACCAGGAATCCTGACCGGGGATTGCCGAATGCATCGTTAGTGAAATCGCCGTTGCGCATCGCGACGGTCGGAACCAAGCCCGTAAAGGCAATGCCATGCCGCTGGAACTTGTTCTGAATGTCGGCGAAGAAGAAAGTCTTGTTCTTCTTGATCGGTCCGCCCACCGAACCACCAAACTGATTCAGGTTGAACTTTTCGGTTGTGGCGGCGAAGAAGCTGCGGGCATCCAGATCGGTGTTTCGAAAAAACTCAAAAACGGTTCCGTGGAGGCGTTGGTTCCGGATTTTGTGGTGACCAGGACCGTCGGGCCAGCGCGCGTTCCCCACTCGGCGGAGTAGTTGTAAGTAAGAACCTTGAATTCCTGGATCGCGTCAATCGAAGGCAAGATGGCGATCCCACCGGCCGTGAGCTCGTTGTTGTCGTTCCCGTCGAGCAGCCAATCGGTGCAATTGGCACGCGAGCCGCCAACCGAAAGCGAGAAAGATCCACGGGCGGAGACTTCGCTGTCGGCGCCGCCATTGAAGAAGCTATTTGGATTGGTCTCCTGGGTTGTGCCTGGAGTGAGCGTCGCCAGTTGCACGAAGTCGCGGCCGTTGAGCGGCAGTTCCGCGACTTGCTGCGAGTTGATCACCTGACCCAGGGTCGGATTGTTGGTTTGCACCGCAACGGCAGTAGCCGTCACTTCGACGCTCTGCTGCACATTGGCCGGTACAAGTTTGAAATTCAATTCGCGCTGCTCGTCCACTTGCAGCGGCACCTCGCGCGTTTCAGCGCGCTGAAAGCCTGTGAATTCGGCCCGTACTGTGTAGGTCGCGGCAGCGAGCAGCGGAACGACGTAGTGGCCGGAGCTGTCTGTGGTGGCGTCTCGGACTACGCCTCTTCCCTCCGCGCTCACCGTCACTTTAGCGCCGGAAACAGCAGCCCCGGTTGCATCGGACACGGTACCCGAGATGCTGCCACTTGCCTGGCCATAAAGAAGTGGACAAAAAGAAAGAAGAAACGAGGATATTGTTACAGCGCGTAAGCCCCTGTTAGTAAGCATGAATGCTCCCTTTCATGGCCACCCACGGAGTGACTCTAGTGGAAAACTACCTCGTCACCAAACTGAAATTGTGAAGATCGCCTAGTATCCCTCGCTTAGCGCTTGACTGTCAACATCTAGAAGACCCGCGTAGTCCTAAAATTCAACAGCGGGTACTACTAAACTCCGGGCCAAAAACCAGCCGATCTAGTTGAATTATTCTCTGCCGTTTTGAATCCAAGATGCCGCCTTCGCTGCGAGCCGATGGAAGGCGGCAACCGAGAGTTCTATGTGCTCCTCCTTGGTGTCTTCGACTTTATTGTGACTGATCCCGCCCAGCGACTGCACGAACATCATAACGGTGGGGATACCCGCTCTACTGACTTCCGCAGCATCGTGCAGTGGACCCGAAGGCATGGAAGGGCCCTCGCCGGCGATCTCGCGAACGACTTCCCGGCAAAACTGAATCAGTTTGGGATGAAACGGGACGGGTTCAATGTTCCAGATACGGGACCACTTGACCGAGCAGCCCTCCTCCCGGGCGAAGCGCTCGCTTGCCTCGATGGCTTCTCGATGCATCCCCGCGAGGACGGCCCGATCGAGATCACGCTGATCGAGGGTTGTTTCACATCGGCCCACAACCGCGGTGACAATGCCCGGATACGTTTTGAGGCTGCCCATCGTACAGACAGCGTCTTTGTGGCGTGCTGCGATCGGACGGATTTCAAGCGCAAGCTTGGCGGCGGCGGCAAGTGCATCGCGACGAATGTTCATCGGTGTTGAGCCGGAGTGTGCTTCCTGTCCAAAGAAGGTGACCGCATGCCGCTCCACGCCCTTGGTCCCGAGTACAACAGCCAGGGGAAGGCCCATGCGTTCGAGCACCGGACCTTGCTCGATGTGCAGTTCCAGATAAGCACTCGCATTTTCCCGTTCCCGGCCGGCTTCGGCGATGCGATCGACTTCTACCCCACAGCGCCGGAGCGCATCTTCGAGCTGTATGCCTTCTTTGTCAGTTCGAATGCGGTCGGCTTCGATAGTTTGCGTACCCGCGAATGCGGAGGAACCGAACAGGCTGCGTCCGAAGCGCGCGCCCTCTTCATCCGCCCAATCGACCAGCCTGATCGTGATCGGTGGCCGGCCGTCAAACTCTTGCGCGAAACGGCGCAGCACTTCAAGCGAGCACAGCACTCCGAGACTTCCGTCCAGCCAGCCGCCGTTGGGAACAGAATCGAGATGACCGCCAAGCAGCAGCGCTTTGGGCGATTTTCCAGCCAAGGTGACCCAGTTGTTGCCGGCCGCGTCGTAATGCTGCTGTACCGGCAAACCCGCCAGCTTCGTTTGGAACCACTCGCGTGCTTTGAGCCACGTGTCAGTCCAGGCAACCCGCTGTGCTCCATTGACGTCGCTCGTGAGCTGGCGCAGTTCCTTTAACTCATGGACGGTTCGTTTGGGATCTAGAGGCATGTTTGTCACGTTTCAGAAAGCGCCCACGCCCGCGTTCGCCAACGAACTCGCCGTCGCGCACCTGAACTTTGCCGCGGACCGTAACCACCGCCGGGCGGCCTTCAATGGCCATCCCTTCGAATCCGTTGTAGTCGTTATTTACGTGTTGGCTTGCGGCGGAGATGATGCCGTGGTAAGCCGGGTCGTATACCACGAGATCGGCATCGCTGCCGACAGCGATGGTTCCCTTCCGCGGAAACAGCCCAAAGATCTTAGCGGCACGTGTGCTCGCTGCGTCGACAAACCGGTGAAGATCGAGCTTACCTCGTTTGACACCGTATGTGAAGAGCAGGTTTACTCGCTCCTCGATACCTGGAATTCCGTTGGGGATCTCCGTAAATGCGTTTCCGCCCAGCAGCTTTTGATCGGTATCGAAAGGGCAGTGGTCCGTGGCGACGGTGTCGATCAGACCCGCATTCAAAGCGTTCCAAAGTGTACGTCTGATTGCGCTTATCACGCAGCGGAGGGGACATGACGTACTTCATACCTTCGAGGCCCGGGCAGTTCAGCATAGCGTTTTGTCGAGGAGAAGATGCGGGATCACCGATTCGATATGGATCTTGACGCCGCGCTCTTTTGCCGCAAGAGCCGCTTTCAGCGCACCCTGACAGGACAGGTGAACTACGTAGCCACGTCGCCCCGGTATTTTCCAAGAACGTCGCGAAATGATGAGTCCCTTCCGCCTCCACAGATTCCGGCCGGCTCGGCTCGTGCCATTCGGGACCCGGTCTTGCCAGCTCTGAGCAGCTCTTGCTGAAGCTGGGCAACCAGTTCGGCGTTTTCACAGTGCGCCGTGACGATTACCCCGAGCTTGCGGGCCAACGCAAGGGTTTGATACATCTCGCAATCTTCGATGCCGAAGAAATTCTTGTAAGCGAGAAAGATCTTGAAGGAACTAATGCCGTCCGCGAACGATCTCCCGGAGTTGCGACTCGGTTTCGCCCGTGTACTTGGAAACGGCCATGTGAAAGGTGTAATCGCAGGCGCTGTTTCCCTCGGCCTTCGACTTCCACAAGTGGTACCCTTCGAGCGCATCGTCCATCCGGGACGGACAACACATTTCAATGTAGGTCGTTGTGCCACCGATTAAGGCCGCAATGCTGGCGGTCTCATGCGTGTCTTTGGCGAACGTCGTCATGAACGGCAAATAGATGTGGACGTGAGGGTCGATGAAACCCGGAAAAACAAATTTGCCCGCGGCATCGATCACCTCGGCGCCGGGCGGGGCTTCAAGACTTTGACCTATGCGCGTGATGGTCTCGTTCTCGACGTAAATGTCGGCGCGGTAGCGCGAATCAGCAGTTACGATTTCGCCATTCCTGATCAGCAGCGGCAAATAGTGAAGCTCCTAGTGGATGTTAATGCCGTGAGCCTCGCGGTATCGCTTCATGGCTTCCCAATTATCCGTGACTTCAGGTTGGCTCTTCGAGAGTTCGTCCCAGGTTACGGATGGGCGGCAGGGCGGCAACTCGACCATCTCGATGCAGTTGTGCACAGGACATATGTTGTAGCAAAGCCGGCATCCGACACAATCCTCTTCGCGCACCCGCGGTTGAGGGCGAGAGCTCACGGCTTCATGCTTGCCATTCGAACGGACATCATAGGAAAGCGGCTCGACGGCTTTTCCATCCGCGGCGATCAAATCGATGCACTGATGAGCAGTATCATTGCAAGCGACGTAGCAAAGATTGCACTTGATGCAGGTGTCGGGATTGATGCGAGCGACCGCGCGAAATGCCAGGTCGAAGTTCTTGAAATCCGAGATGCGAGCGAGCGCTTTCCCTCGCAAGTCATCGATGCGAGGCGAATCCCTTTGCGTCCATCCAGTTCGACAAGCCGTCGCAGAGGTCTTCGATGATGCGGAACCCGTAATGCATCACTGCCGTACACACCTGCAGGCTGGTTGCGCCAAGCAGAAGGAATTCGGCCGCGTCCTTCCAGGTGGAGATGCCGCCCATGCCGGAAATCGGCAGCCCTGAAGATGCGACACGATTTCATCCGTCCCGAGCGCGGATAGCATGTTCGAGCGCGATCGGCTTCACAGCGGGGCCAGCGTATCCGCCATGGCCGCCCTTGCCTCCAATGCTGGGCGTAATCTCGAGCGTGTCCAGATCGACACCGACTATGGAGTTGATCGTATTGATCAGCGACAGCGCATCGGCGCCGGCACTGACCGCGGCGCGCGCCGGATGAACGATGTTCGTGATGTTTGGCGTGAGCTTTACGATTATGGGAATACGAGCCGCGTCTTTGACCCAGCGCGTGATCTTCTCGCAGTATTCCGGAACCTGGCCGACAGCGCTGCCCATTCCGCGCTCGCTCATGCCATGCGGACATCCATAATTGAGTTCGATCGCCGTCGGCGCCTGTATCTTCGATCCGGCGCACGATATCGCTCCACGCTTCGGGCGACGATTCGACCATCGCCGAAACGATTACGGCGCGATCCGGCCAGTGGCGTTTGACGTCGGCGATTTCACGCAGGTTGACTTCGATCGGGCGGTCTGAAATCAGCTCCACGTTATTGATCGCGAGCATTCTTCTGCTCGCCATAATGCCAGGCGCCATAGCGATTTGAAACGTTCAATACTGGCGCGCCCAATAGTCTTCCACACCGCGCCGCCCCAACCCGCTTCAAATGCTTTATGAATCTGGGCGCCGGAGTTTGTAGGGGGCGCTGAAGCAAGCCAGAAAGGGATTCGGTGACTTTATCCCGGCGAAGCTGGTGCGAAGATCTGCCATTTAGGGCGCCTCCGTTCGCGCAGAGGCCGCGAGCTTCTTGTCGATTGCGAGCGCTGCTAACTTCCCGTCCTCGACCGCCATCACTGTAGAGCATTTGCCGGAAGAGCGAATGCAATCACCGCCGGCGAAGATGTTCAGGATATTGGTCTCGAAATCGGCATTCACGTCGATATAGCCGTGTTTTGTCGCTAGTCCAAGAGCATTGGCAATTGGCGGCTTCTCCTGGCCAATCGCTTTAATGACCTGATCTGCCAGTACGAAGAATTCCGAACCAGGCAATGACGCCGGCGCAGGACGCCCGCTTGCGTCCAAATCACCGAGGATCACCTGGACGCACTCAAGCCCGATCACCTGTCCATCACGGACGCCGATTCTCACAGGCTGGGTCAAGAAACCGAAACTCGACGCCTTCGTTCCTGATGAACTCAATTTCGTGCGGGTAGGCGCTCACTTCACTTTCAGAGCGCCGGTATACGATTGTGACCTGTTCCGCTCCGAGCCGTTTGGCGATTGTCGCGCAGTCTATGGCAGTGTTTCCTGCGCCTATCACCACGACCCGGCTCCCGACCTTAAGCTGCGACGGATCGACTTTACTCTGCTCGATGTAGCGGAGCCCATCGACGATGTACTCTTCGCCGGGAATATTGAGCGACGGAGTGGCGCCCAGTCCCGTGCTCAAGAACACAGCATCGAATTGGGACCGAAGATCGGCCAGCTTCAAGTCGCGACAGAGTTCAACGCCCGTTTGAAACTCAACACCCAGGCGCTTGATCATTTCAATTTCAGCAAGTGCTATCGCTATCGGCTCCCGGAGACCGATGATGCCGTATGTGGACAGTCCACCTGCGAGGTCGCGTTTTTCGAAGACAGTCACTGAGTAACCGCGTTTTGCGAGTTCACCAGCACACGATAAACCGGCGGCACCCGCACCCATAACGGCGACTCTCTTTCCTGTCGATAATGCTCGGGGGAATACGTCGATGTGCCTGTCATAAACGTAATCCATGGCATATCTTTGCAGGCGGCCAATCATGATAGGCTTGTGCTCGGAACCCAGGACGCAAGCACCTTCGCAGAGTTCCTGAACAGGACAGACCCGCGAACAAGTTGCCCCGAGAAGGTTCGCTTCGAGAATGGTTCGGGCTGAGCCGAGATTGTTGCCCGAAGCAATCTTCTTTATGAAACGAGGAATGTCAATGTGAGTAGGGCAGGCGTGCGTACAGGGCGCATCGTAGCAGAATACGCACCGGTTGGCTTCAACCAACGCTCCGTGTTCGCTTAACGGAGGGAGCAGCTCAGAGAGAGCCGGCTCAGATGCCGCTGATTCATCCCATGCTTGCAAGCAGTCTCCTCTCTACGGGTACGAGCAGTCTTCGCGGCCGGCTCGCAAAGGTCAACCACGGATCTTCTATCTTAAAGCCAGCAGAAGTGGTTGCAATCTCATCAGAGCACAATTACCCTGAGCTATGGTCCGAGGAACGGAAGCGCAGCAGGGGGCGAAACCAAACGAGTTCGGACGCTTTGACCCCGGGCTGTATAACAAAGATCTTGCTCCGATCGAACCGTGCCGGCGAATCTGGGGCGTTTACAACTACGCTTCGCTTTGGGTTGCAATGAGCGTCTGCATCCCAACCTACATGCTCGCCTCCGGGTTGATCGCCGGCGGCATGAGTTGGAAACAGGCGATTGGGACGATTCTTCTTGGAAACGTCATTGTTCTGATCCCGATGCTGCTCAACGCGCATGCAGGCGCGAAGTACGGTATTCCGTTCCCGGTGTTTGTCCGCGCGTCTTTCGGAGTGCGCGGCGCGAATGTGCCGGCAGTGTTGCGGGCCGTCGTGGCTTGCGGTTGGTTCGGCATTCAGACCTGGATCGGCGGACAGGCGATTTACTCTATGCTGCGCATCCTGGCTCCGACAATGGCGGGCAACCCAGCCGTACCCTGGCTCTGCTTTTTCGCGTTCTGGAGTCTCAATCTGTTTGTCATCTGGAAAGGCATAGACATGATTCGCTTCCTGGAGGGAGTTGGCGCGCCTTTCATGCTGGGGGTCGGACTCTTACTGCTCTGGTGGATCGCTCGCAAGGCCGGCGGTTTGGGCCCGGTTCTGAGTAGTCCGAGTAAATTCAAGACCACAGGACAATTCATTCGTTTCTTTATTCCCTCCCTTACGGGCATGGTTGGCTTCTGGGCTACAGTGGCTTTGAATATCCCCGACTTCACCCGTTACGCAAAATCTCAGAAAGCGCAAGTGATCGGGCAGGTAATCGGGCTACCCCCGGCTATGGCGCTGTATGCCTTTATCGGTGTGGCGGTAACTTCCGCATCGGTGATTCTCTTCGGTCAGGCCATCTGGGATCCTGTCGCGCTGTTAGGGAAATTTCAGCAGCCCGTCGTGGCTTCGATCGCATTAGTCGCGCTGCTGATCGCAACACTTAACACCAACGTAGCCGCAAACGTAGTCTCGCCATCGAATGATTTCTCCAACCTTAATCCGCGGCTGATTTCGTTTCGTACAGGCGGTCTGATTACGGGCGTTGCTGGATTATGCATGATGCCTTGGAAACTGCTGACGGACTTCAATAGCTATATTTTCGGGTGGCTGGTTGGCTATTCCGGCTTCCTCGGGCCGATTGCAGGCGTCATGATTACCGACTATTTTCTTCTGCGGAAAACCAGGCTCGATGTAGAGAGTCTGTATAGGCGCGACGGCGTTTACGAGTACTGGAACGGGATCAACCCGCGTGCTATGTTGGCGCTTGCCGCGGGCGTGGCCGTTGCGCTTTGCGGACTGGTCGTTCCTGGTCTGAGATGGCTGTATGATTACTCTTGGTTCGTCGGCTTCGGTGTTGCCGCAATCGCGTATTTCATTAGTATGCGCGCGCGAGTCGGCTTGAGTAGCGCAGCGTGACAACCGGGAAAACGCGGCGCGTTCTTGTCGACACCGATACGGCTTCCGACGATGCTGTGGCTCTGATCATGGCGCTCCGTTCCCGCGAAGTGCAAATTGAGGCGATTACAGTGGTGGCCGGAAATGTTCCGGTAGAGCAGGGTAGCCGGAATGCTCTCTACACAGTTGAATTATGCGCCGCCGAGGTCCCGGTGTTTGCGGGTGCCCATAGACCGCTCGCACGCCAGTTAGAGACGGCGGACTGGTTTCACGGCCGCGACGGCTTGGGCGATCACGGCTATGCTCCTGCGAATAGGTCGATCGAATCTGAGCATGCTGTGGACGCGATCCTCCGCGTCATAAAAGATGTCCCAGGGATTGAGATTGTTACTCTTGGGCCACTCACTAATCTGGCGCTGGCTCTTACCCGTGAGCCTGGTTTGGCAGTAAATGTAGCTCGCTGCGTCGTTATGGGCGGCGCGCCTTGCTGTGAAGGAAACGTTACCCCAGCCGCGGAATTCAATAGCTGGGTGGATCCGGAAGCAGCGCGGATTGTCTTCCGATCCGGTCTTCCGATCGAGTTAATCGGGTGGCAACTTTGTCGAGGTTCTGCCGTCGTGGGCGCGAAGGACATCGAGGAAATGATGAATTTTGGCACTTCATTCGCGGATTTCTCGATTCGCGCCAACAGTTTCGCTAAAGAGGCATACTACTGGCAAACTGGCGAGCACGGCATTCCGCTGCCGGATCCGGTTGCGATGGGCGTGTTGTTGGATCCTTCGCTGTGCCTTGAAGCAAGCCGGCATTATGTCGAAATCGAGACTGAGAGCGAACTGACACGCGGAATGATTGTCGTCGACAGATTGAATGTGGCCGGGGATCCACGCAATCGACAGGTGTGGTCGGAGGCCCTGAACAAAGGGGCTCGAACGATGGTCTGCTGGAAGTTGGATGTACCGCGGTGGAAGGAGTTGTTGTTTGAGGCGCTGCGTTTGCCTGCGTGAGCTTCCGGCTGAAGAACCAGTTTTCGCAGTACGTTATACGTCGATTTCAAAGCCGGAGCGGGCATTTCTTCGTTTGCAAAGCCCAAGCCGATGCAGTCGACGGAATTCAAATTGCGCTGGCATAAACTTTCCATTCGACCAGCAAGAGGAGCATCTCAGCTGAAAGCAACGACTTTTCTGTCCAACGAGACGCTTTGGCAGGCGATCAGCGCACAGCTTAACTTGGCTCGCCGGGTGGATGCCGCTATAGCTTACTTGGGTCAAGGAGGTGCTAAGATTCTTCCTCTTAAGCGTGGTGACAGGCTAGTTGCCGATATGAGCCCAGCCAATGTGCGGGCAGGAAGCACTGATCCCCGCGAGATTGAGAGGCTAGTGCAACGAAGCGTTCAGGCCTTTACTAGGCACAACTTGCGCGTGAAGTTAAATATCTCTCATAAATCGGTGATTTCTGGATCTGCAAACGTTTCCAAGCATTCCTAGAACGTGCTTGACGAAGCAGCATTTGGACCAACTGACCCTGCGGTCACGCGACGTGCACGCACCTTCATCGATAGGCTGTGTATGAACCCGTCCGCCCCGAGTACCTGAAACTACAAACCGCCACGGTTCCTTGGTCAACAAACCGATGCCACTCGGCATAAAAAAATAAGGCCATTCCTGGCTGCCTCCAGGATGAACTGCTCTCCTGCCCTTGGCAGACCGCGCAACCGCAACTTACGAAGGTGAATTTGATTGCGCAGTTCCGAGAAGAGCGCCTCGATCTTATTTCGATCTCGGCGAGCATTCGCAAATTCCGGTGTTTGGCTGAGCTTTCGAACGTGTTCGCGCACGTCCTCATACTAATTGACTCTCAGAGTAGGGTGACTCGACGACGGAGTGCACGCGGGCTTATACGAACAGCTTCGGCATTGTGATGGCTCCGCGCCGAACGTAAAGCCCTGTGAACCTCGACTCATTCCGATGTAGCGAAGCAAGTGGCCTGCTTGACAGCGATAGGCGTTTTCTTCCGGGATGTGAGTAAACTCATGCCGCGTGTAGAAGCCTTTGTTTGTTGCTTTCGATCCAACACGGGTATGTACGGTGTCATTTGCCGATTCGAAAGCCACGACAGGAACTCGCCCGTGCCATGGCTCTTGTCAGCAGTGACGTTGACGGTTGCAACCCGAACCGTTCTTTCGCTCTTTCCAACATCTGACGCGCCGCAATAATTTCTTGGCTGAGCCGTGCTGGGGTTTGCCATGACGTCCGCGATACGTGCGGCGGAGCGTGAGTTTACCCTCAGCTTCAGACGAAGACGGATCAAGAATCTGTGCCGGTTCTGCGAAAGCTCGACCGGCTCCACGTACTCGCGCACAGGGCGATTGACTTTGGCAACCTCCGGCAGTTGTTCACGAGTGATCGTCCGGGCTGGGCTGGCATCAGCACGAATCTACGTCCTATCGACGGAGAGATCGACACTTTTTAACAGCCCGATATTCATACACTGCTGGACGATTCGCGCGAAAAGTTCAAGGAAGAGCGGCAACTGCTGAAAACGGCCGTGCCGATTCTTGGAGAATCTCGAGTGATGAGGGACCTCTTGATCGAAGCCTAGTCCGGTGAACCAACGATAGGCGAGATGCATCCCAACATCGTCCACCAAGCGACGCTCGCTGGTGATGCCATACAAGTATCCGATCAAGAGAATACGCAAGAGCACTTCGGTATCGATCGACGGGCGACCCGTGTGGCTGTAGCTCGCCTCCAAGATCTCGCGCACAAACGCGAAGTCGATGTGTCGGTCCACAAGCCTTAGCAAATGATCGCCAGGAATATGGTCCTCGATCAGAAAGTAGTAAAGAGACCCAGATCGAGTGTGTTGACCCATCATGGTGAGCAGCGCGCCGCCCTAGAATGTGATTGAAAACGACATCAACAAGTCAATGGAAAGACGTTCACGAAGGCCCGAACGTCACCTAAACCCTTCATTAACTGACTTATTCTCTTATGGTTGGCGCTTTTTTACTTTCCGGGTTGCCGACCAGCTGGGGGCCGAGTGAGGGGGCGCGCGCATCTCTCATCATGTTCTTGGGTTAGTTCCGGACTGCCCGTCGATCACATAGAGCGGTTCACCTCTGACCAGCCGACTTGAACGAATCAATGCTGGAGCACCGCCGACACGGACGTGGAGAGACTACAAAATCGCCAAACCGCACAGTATATGGATGATTGCTGCGAGGGATGCGCCTATGATCATTCCCCGCTCCTTCTTTCCCACTGCAATCATGACATCGGCGATCTGAATCACTGCACCAGTAAAGAGGAGCCACGCGACAGCTTTCCCCCCAGCGCAGAACGGCATGGTCGCCGTTACTAGCCCGAACGGAATGGAGCGCGCGGCATACATCCGCACATAAAAACTCTCGCCGCCTGAGATGTGACCCGAAGCTGACAGAGATGCTGGTCGAACAAGAGCAACCACGGCCCACGCTGCCGAAACGAGGGATGCGACAAGATTCAGAAGAAGAAGCGCAGCTCGCATCGTTTGGCCCCTCAAGACTGTGTGATTGGCAACTATCGTATCGCGTGGGATTGTGGGACTTTCCGGCCGGTCACTCGTCGCGTCAGGTGGAGTGGATTGGCGTAATTTTGGGGTCGTGATGAAACACGGGCTACACGGAAATTGGGCCGGCACAGGCGAGCCCGAAATGCGCGGGGAGTTTTTCAACAGCCAAGGAACGTTCGGGCAACCTCGATGAGGTTGCGGTTGCGAACCGAATAGCATAGACTATCTATGTCGTGCCATTCTCCAACAACGGGGATGAAATACCACCGGGAACAATCGACATACTAATCCTCAAGATGTTGGCGCGTACGAAGCAACTGCATGGATTCGAGATCGCCAACACGATTCAGACGACCTCTGAAAATATTCCAGATAGAAGAAGGTTCGTTATATCCAGCTCTGCAACGAATGCTTCTCAAAGGTTGGCTGACAGCAGAATGGGGAAAGACCGCAGAAAATCGTCGAGCTCGGTACTACACGATGACACGTGCCGGGCACCGGCGATTAGATCAAAAGTTGGAACGCTATGACCGAATCAGCCGTGCAATTGCACGTGTCCTTCGGCCTGTTTATGAAGGCAATGCATGACGCCTGGAGAACTGTGGCGACGAGTGTTGTTCTTTTGCCGCCGTAATCGCCTCGCGGAAGATCTCGACGAGGAGATGCGCTTTCACATCGCACTTCGAGCCACTAAGTTAAGCGAGCAGGACTGTGATTCCGTCGAAGCCGTTTACGCGGCCCGAAGGCAGTTCGGAAACAAAACCTTACTGAAAGAGGTGAGCAGGGAAATGTGGGGATGGACACCGATCGAGCGATTTCTACAGGACGTTCGCTTCGCGGCGCGATCACTGCGAAGGAATGCATTATTCAGCGTTATGGCGATCGCAACATTCGCAATGGGTATCGGAGCCAATACGGCCATCTTCAGCGTTGTGAATGCGGTACTTCTCCGCCCTCTTCCGTACCCGCAACCAGACACTATCGTTCACATACGCCTGGCTTGGAAAAATGGGGACCCAAACGATACCTTAACCGTTCCCGAGTTTGAGTTCTACCGCGACCACAGCAGTGCCTTTCAAGCCGTGGCCGGGTATAGGGGCGGTGCAACGGTCTCTATTAAGCGAGGAGATGTTCCCGAATGGATTACGTCTCTTCGGGCGACCGATGGGTTCTTCGGTGTACTGGGTATTCATCCAGCGATGGGCCGAGACATTCAGCGCGATGATACCCGCCCCGGTAGTCCTCAGGTCGCCATCCTCAGCAATTCGCTTTGGCGAAACGCATTTGGCGCAGATCCTACGGTAATTGGCCGTCAGATAGAGATTGACAATATTCCGTACACGGTGGTGGGCGTAATGCCACAAAACTTTATCTTCGTCGAGCAGCCCGCGGACGTTTTCGTGGCTCTGCAACTGGGGCGCAGTATTGCGGATACCGGAATGAACACCCGCGTGATCGCCCGCTTGAAGCCGACAGTGACTATCGCCCGGGCGCAAGCCAATATGAACGTTGTGTTCGAAGCTCTTCGTCAGCAAGGTTCAGTCCAGTCAGGGCAGAGGGGAATTCAGCTCGAGAGTTACCAAAAGTTGCTCGCCGGTGATTTCCGAACGAGCGTGTTGATGCTGTTTGGAGCCGTCAGCCTTTTACTATTGATCGCGTGCGCTAATGTCGCCAGTCTCTTGATGGCGCGGGCCAGCTCCCGCCAGCGAGAGATTTCCATTCGGCTGGCCATTGGCTCCGGGCGCTTACACTTGCTCCAGCAGTTACTGGCCGAAAGTCTGCTGATCGCCTTTATCGGCAGTGTGGCAGGATTGATCGCGGGCAATTGGGCGCTTAGAGGATTGATTTCCACGATCCCGTGGGATATTCCGCTAACCACACAGGTTCGCCTGGACATTCGGGTATTGGGTTTCACTTCGCTATTGGCCGTTGGTACAAGCCTAATTTTTGGCCTGGCATCTTATTGGCAGGCGACCAGACTGGATCTGAATAGCTCGCTCAAGGAGGGTAGCCCTGGTGGGGGGCGGACTGCGGCTCAAAATCGCGCGCGCAGTGTGCTGGTAACCAGCGAAATTGCGGTCTCGCTGATGCTGTTGGTGGGAGCGGGACTGCTGATTGAGAGCATCTATCGCCTGCACCAGCAAAGGTTGGGCTTCGATCCCGACCACGTATACACCATGGTCACTCCGTTCGGGCCGACTGCAAAGCTTAACGCGCTGCAAATATGGAATTTCGAGAAAGACGTCCTTCGACGTATTCAGGCGACGCCTGGTGTTACCTCAGCGGCTGTAGTTACCGAGCTGCCGCTGACCGGCCCTGATAACCTCCCAACTCAACATGAAGGACACCCCGAGCACAGCATCGGCGGGATGGAGTATCGTGCCATCAGTTCACAATATTTCCGAACAATGCAAATTCCTATCGTCCAGGGACGCGCCTTCAGCGAGACGGACACGGCTTTCGCGACACCGGTAGCCATTGTGAGCGAGAGCGTAGCGCGTGCTTGGTGGAGAGGCAAGAACCCGATTGGTGATCGCATCGTAGTCGGTGAATATAAAAATCACCTATTCCCTGAGGTTCTGGAACAGCCTCGTCAGATCGTCGGCGTTGTGGCAGATGTGAAAAACCTCGCGATCAACGAAGCCACTCCGACTACCGTTTATGTACCAGCACCGCAACTTCCAAGAGAGCCACGTTCGACAGCGTGGGTGGTTCGTGGGACCGGCAACTCTTCTTTAAGCTCAGTACTTCGAAAAGCCGTTACAGCCATGCGGGCGAATCAGCGCATTCTCAATCTCCAGCCAATGTCCGATATAGTGGCACGTTCAATGGCGCGCCCAAGTTTTAACGCGTCGCTGATGAGCACATTCGCTGCCCTCGCTCTCATTCTGACTTCGGTTGGAATTTATGGCCTGCTCAGTTTCCAGGTAGCCCGCCGCACAAAGGAAATTGGTATACGCATGGCTCTTGGAGCGAAGCGTGCAAGCGTTGCTCTTATGATTGTCAAACATGTGGCGTTGCTGGCCGTCGCCGGTATTGCGATCGGCGCAGCGGGTGCTGTTTTCCTTACAAGGCTCCTGTCCAGCCTGCTTGCTGGTGTCCGCACAACTAATCCTTTGATTTACACGCTGGTTTCGGTCTTGCTGCTGTTCGTAGCGCTGCTTGCCAGTTACCTTCCTGCTTGGCGAGCAAGCAAAATCGATCCGCTGGTCGCTCTTCGGTATGAATAAAACGTCGGAGTAAAAAGAGCCATACGGCCCGGCAACTGCGCATGAAAAGGGCGTGACTCCCATCCTCAATCCTCGGGATAGCCGGCTCGTTGCTCAAACAAAGGGTTTCTGCAATGATTATCCATTTGCTTGAAAGCCGCGGATTTCGCGTTGCAAAAAGATATTGCGATGAGTCTACTGAAGGCGGCAGGTTTCGCAACGAAGCTTTGTCGTGGGGTATTTGACCTCCAGTGTAGTCACCCAGTACCGAAACCTGCTCTGCACCTAAAAATGTCCCTGAAATTGCCGGACAAATGTGCCGATGTGTAAAAAGAGGGTGCTTCCCGCGTAACCTGTTTTAAGCTAAGAGTAAAAGGGGGCGTTTTGAGCACGGATAGTGCGATCTGGGCTAAGTCTCTTGGCAAGAAATTTCGCTCGGGCCAAGTGGAGATTAGTGTCTTCCATGAGCTCTCGCTGGAAGTGTGCCGGGGCGAGCGTTTGGCGGTTATCGGCGAATCAGGGGCCGGCAAATCGACCCTTTTGCACCTACTTGGCGGTTTGGATCGTCCTACTAAGGGAGAGATCTATTACGGCGGCCGCGATATCGTCGGGTTGGATGAGCAGGAGTTGGCGGAGTTTCGTAATCGGGAGTTAGGGTTCGTTTGGCAAAATCCATCGCTGCTGCCCGAGTTCAGTGCTTTGGAAAATGTGGCGATGCCGCTCCTGATCCGGGGCATTCACCCGGACGCGGCGGCAAAGACGGCTACGGCGCGGTTGGATGAGGTTGGTCTTAGAGCAAGATTGGCGCACAGAGCGGGCGAGTTGTCCGGGGGCGAGCAGCAGCGGGTAGCTCTGGCCAGGGCTTTGGCAGGGGAACCGCAGGTTCTGCTAGCCGATGAGCCCACGGGAAATCTGGATTTCAGAACGAGCGAGACGATTATCGAACTGCTGAACGAAGTACACGAGCGATACCGGCTCACGTCTGTTTTCGTGACGCACAATCTTTTGTTCGCAAGCCGTTGCGATCGGGTTTTAGAGTTGAGGAAGGGTTCGCTGCATTCGCCATTGGCGACAGAGATGCAGGGAACCGGAGTTGTACGGGACGCAACCCGTCCTGGCGGTGGTACTTATGTTTGAACGATACACCGAAAAGGCGCGCCGAGTCATCTTCTTTGCAAGATACGAAGCGAGCCAATTCGGCAGCCCTTATATAGAGACCGAACATTTACTGCTCGGTTTACTGCGGGAAGACAAAGCGCTGGCGAACCGGTTTCTGCGCTCGCACGCGGCAATCGAATCAATTCGCAAGCAGATTGAGGCGCACACCACGGCGCGCGAAAAGGTATCGACTTCGGTCGACCTGCCGCTCAGCCACGAGTGCAAGCGCGTTTTGGCTTACGGGGCGGAGGAAGCGGAGCGCCTGAGCCATAAGCACATCGGGACGGAGCACCTGCTGCTCGGCCTGTTGCGCGAGGAAAAGAGTTTTGCGGCGGAAATTTTGCACGAGCGCGGATTGCGCCTCTCCGCTGTGCGGGAGGAGATTGCGCGATCGGCTTCGGAAAAGACTTCGGCGAGCCGGCCCAAAGAAAGTTCGCTGCTGGCTGAGTTCAGCCGCGATTTGACACAGGCCGCAGTGGACGGAATGCTCGATCCGCTGATCGGGCGTGATTCCGAACTGGACCGGGTAGTGCAGATCCTCTGCCGCCGAACGAAGAACAATCCCGTTCTGATCGGCGAGCCGGGAGTTGGGAAGACAGCCATCGTCGAGGGCCTGGCGCAGCGGATCGCCGATGGCGATGTGCCTTCGTTCTTGTCGGACAAGCGCATTCTGGCGCTCGATCTTTCGCTCATCGTCGCGGGTACAAAATACCGAGGTCAGTTCGAAGAGCGGCTGAAGACGATTATGAAAGAGTTGATGGACAACCAGAACGCCATCATCTTCATAGACGAGCTGCATACGCTGGTAGGCGCTGGATCCGCGGAGGGATCGCTCGACGCAGCAAACATTCTAAAGCCGGCACTTTCGCGCGGTGAGATTCAATGCATCGGCGCCACTACTCCGTCCGAGTACAGAAAATCCATCGAAAAGGACCGCTCGCTCGAGCGCCGTTTCCAGGCGGTCAAAGTTCCACCTCCGACCGAGACCGACGCTATCCGCATCCTCTTCGGCATCAAAGAACGGTACGAAAAGTTCCACGCGGTCGCTTACACCGACGAAGCGATCGAATCCGCTGTCTATACCTCGACGCGATTCATTCCGGACCGCTTCCTGCCAGATAAGGCGATCGACTTGATCGATGAAGCGGGTGCGCGCGTGAAACTCCGGCAGACAACGCTGCCGACCGAAGTAGCCGATATTCAGAAGCGCATCAAGTTCATTGTCCACCGGATGGAGAACGCGATCGCCAACCACGAATTTGAAAAGGCGCGCTTCTACTCGGACGAAGAACGCAAAGAACGCGAGAACCTGCGTATTCTTCGCGAGAAATACAACCTGGACGACACGTCGACGGGCGTAGTTTCGAAAGACGATATTGAAGACGTAGTCGCCCGCTGGACAGGCGTGCCGATGACCTCGATCAAAGAGGAGGAAATCAATAAGCTTCTCCGAATTGAGGAAGAACTGCACAAACGGGTCATCAGCCAGGAGAAGGCGATCTCGGCGCTGTCTAGAGCCATTCGCAGGTCACGTGCAGGTCTGAAGTCGCCGAAACGGCCGTCCGGTTCGTTTCTGTTCCTCGGACCGACAGGCGTTGGGAAAACTGAGGTCGCGCGGGCGCTAGCGGATTTTCTCTTTGGCAGCGAGAAGTCGCTGGTCCGCTTCGATATGTCGGAGTTCATGGAGAAGCACTCGATCTCGAAGCTGATCGGTTCGCCTCCGGGATATGTGGGCTATGAAGAAGGCGGACAGCTCACCGAGCGCGTGAAGCGGGCTCCTTACTCGATTATTCTGCTAGACGAAATCGAGAAGGCTCATCCGGATATTTACAACATTCTCCTGCAAGTCTTCGAGGATGGGCAATTAACGGACGGCTTAGGCAACACGGTCGATTTCAAGAACACGATCATCATCATGACTTCGAATCTGGGAGCTCGGTTCCTGGATAAGCGCGGCCAGATCGGATTCTCTTCCGAACTCACCACCGGGATTCCGCAGAAGATCGAAGATCAGGTGATGAGCGAGGTAAAGCGGGCCTTCAATCCGGAGTTTCTCAACCGCCTGGATGAGGTTATTCTGTTCACCTCGCTCGTAGACGAAGATCTGATCAAGATCATGGAACTACTGGTCGAACAGATCAACACAAACCTGGTCGCGAAGCAGATCAAGATACGCCTGGAGCCGGACGCGGCCAAATACATTTTGGACAAGACCTGCACGGATCGCAGCTATGGCGCCAGACCGCTGCGGCGCGCTCTGCAAAAGTACATCGAGGATCCGCTCTCGGAAGCATTAATCCAAGGGACGCTTCCCCGCCCCGCGGAGCTGACGGTGTACATGGGCGAGAATGGTCTGTACTGTCGGCAGGTAGGCGATCTGGAAGGTCAACCGGTCGCGGCCGGCGGCGTGGAAGAAACAGCGCCGAGCGCAGTAACTCCGCTGTATATGTTCTGATTCGATTTACGTGGCCAAGAAGGGCGGGACTACGGTCTCGCCCTTTCTCTTAAGGAGCCGCCGATTCGGGAACATTGAACTCGATCGTGCGCGCGCTCATTTGACCGTTGCGATGCACCTCCACATATATGCTCCACTCTCCCGAGGAGGGGAAAACCGGATTAGCTATGTACACTCCCTGGTCGACCGAAGGCGCGTTAAACACCTTGACTTGAGCGTGCTGCGGAGTCTCGATCTGCAGTGTAACTGTGGCCCCAATCACGGGATGATGACGATCGTCGTTGACATGGATCTCGAATGGGATCACCGCCTTGGCCTGCAAAATGGCCCGCGGCTCGAAGCGGATCACAAAATTGCCCTCGTGCCCCTGAGCCAAAGATAGGCCTGTAGCACAAAGAAGCAAGGCAAGGGTTTTCACAGAATCATTGTAGACGTTTTCGGAGCGGGCCAGCGGGGCAAGACCTTCCGGCTTATAATCACGCCGATGGCTAGCTCGTCGTTCAGCGACGTAAGTGTCCGTTCCATTTTCCCCTCTGAGCGGCAGGGTCCATATTTGCGCGTCGCATTCGTCACCGTTTTTGTTAGCAATCAGGAACGCAGTTTGCGCTTCTATTTGGATCAGCTCGGATTCAACTTCTTATTGATCATCAATCGGAAAATGGTATACGCTGGCTCGCGGTCGCTCCCCCGGACGGAACTGCCATGCTCACCTTAGTCAGACCGGAGCCGGACTCGGAAGAATACAAACGTATCGGACAGTCCGGACAGGTCGCTTTTATTACAGAGGATGTCGTTGGCAAATTTGATGAATGGAGCAAGCGCGGCGTACCGTTCCGCCATCCGCCGCAAACGCCCGATTGGGGCGGAATGTTCACCCGGTTCGAAGATCCGGATGGAAACTCCTTTTCGCTGATAGACTTCGACGAAGAAACCCGGCGCATCGAAGCGCAGCGTCGCGCGATGGCGGAGAAGCTGGAAGCTGAACGGCGGGCCGCGCAGGAGATGGAGATTGCTACTCAGGTGCTGGCGAGTCTCTTTCCGCAGAAGGCGCCGCCCATTGCGACGTTGGATTACGCGGGAATTTGCATTCAGGCGCGGCAGGTTGGCGGGGATTACTATGATTTTCTCGAGCTCGGCCGACAGCGGCTCGGATTGGTGATCGGCGATATTGCCGGCAAAGGAATGGCTGCGGCACTCCTGATGGCGAATCTGCAAGCCAGTCTGCGCGGCCAGTCGGCCATCGCCTTAGATCAGCCGGAACGCCTCTTGCAATCCGCCAACCAGCCCTTCTATGAAAATACCGCCGACAGCGCTTACGCTACCTCTTTTTCGCTGAATACGACAACACGTTGCGACGTTTGCGTTATGCGAATTGCGGGCACCTCTCGGGCCTTCTGCTTCGCGGGCAGCGGTGCTCTTGAGCGCCTCGACTCTACCGGCACTGTGCTCGGACTTTTCAAAAAATGGGATTGCCTGATGGAAGAACGCCAGCTGTTTCCCGGGGACGTGCTCGTGCTTTACACCGATGGGGTAACCGAATCGTTCAACGCCTCGGAAGAGGAGTTTGGTGAAGAACGGCTAGTCGATGCATTGCGGCGAAATTGCGAATTGCCTGCAAATGCTCTGGTTTCGTCTATCGTGAGCGATGTTCGGCAGTTTAGCCAGGGCGAACAGCGGGATGACATTACACTTGTCGTGGCCAAAGTGCAAGAGCTCTCAGAGACAATCGCTATGTGAACGTGGCAATGAGTGGAGCGAGGAGTCCTGAGGGGCTTCCGCGCGAAGATCTCGTTCGAAGATTCCTTCAATTAAAAGCCCCGCTGCCTCTGTGCCCTGGTCGCGCAGGTAGCGCGCAATAGGACCTTGACCACAGCCCATGTCACATACCGGGTCGCGGCCTGCGACTTCGCTCGCGAAACGATCGAGGAGTTGCCGATCGATCGGCTTGTATTGAAGTTCATTGGCAGTTCTCCGGGTATATACGTCCGACAATCGATCGTGGCTCTGCCGGATCGATTTTGTAATGTGGTCGCTCACGGATTAAAAATCCGTCATTGCTCTGTCATTCGCCCACTATGGGCATAGTCGCCGCTCCCATCAAATGAATCGATACATAAGGCTCCTCGCCAACGACCCAGCTGTCATGACCCGGAGCGATGTAGAAGATATCACCGGCCTTCATTTCGACAACGCGGCCGTCGTTCATCGCGGCGGCGGCTCTTCCGGCAAGAACCAAACCCACATGCGCGACCTCACAGCTGTTTTTCCCGACCCATGGGCCGACGTGGGTAGACCATTTCCAGCCAGGCTCATAGGTTGCCCTGCCAATGGTCATCCCACCGATGTGCAGCAGCTCGAATCTGCCTTTCTCGAATTCCCGCACCTCGTCGGGCGTCTCAAACCTTTTCAGAATCACTTCGTACATGAGTCACTCCCTCGACAAACAACTGGCCCCTAGGCCGCGTGAAAATCAATCTCAAGCGGATCGCTTCCTGCCGGACTATTTGGGCCACACCCCGGATCGCCGTGATCCGTCCCGTCCGCGGAGCAGTCGACGATGACCTCGATTATGCTTGGCGCGTGCATTGCATAGCCCTGAGCAATTCGGAATTCATGGTGACCGGCGCGCCTTTCGAGATCATAATGGGCGAGGTAAGCGCCCAGCGCCGCTGCCGTACTCCTGTGGCGGCGTCCTCTGGAAATCCGGCACGCAGCGGGAACTGACGTGCCTCTGCGTTCACGTTCTTTTTTTGTACGACGCGTGAACGGATATAGCCCACTCACCTGCCTTCTTCGCAAAGACGCCAGAGCGCTTCAAAATCCGGGGTGAGATGGTTCAGGATTCGCGAATCCGACAGCGGTAACAGGAGCTTGGCTCGCGGTACAGGCAGGGCTCTCGGTCGAAGCAATGTCGGGCGCCTGAATTCCGAGAACCCGCGCGGCATCGTCCGGAGGTCGCAGAAGCAAAAATGGGAGGGTTCTGATCCAGAGTAATTCGATAGTCGTTCGTGTGCGAGTCCAGCTTGCTTCAAAAATGCCGGAGGAGGTTTCAATGCGAACAGGATTCTGGTCGAGGATTTTGGTAACAAGCGCTACGGTGACGGCGGCAATTGTTGCATGTCCGGATACGCCCATCTCGTGATCGAAAACGAAGTAACGGACGCGAAGATCCGCACGTTCGTGCTGTAAAGGAACGAAGGCGGTATCCAGTCCGAACCTCCGCGCTAGCGCGGCATGGTGGAGGCGGGCATTATCCCCTTGTATCCACCATGACAGAGCAGGGATTTCCGCCGCCTCTCACTGCGGCGAATACTCGGGTGTGTACGGCTCGGACTGGCGCTTGTGTCATCAAACCAGCGGTCCACTCTCTGAGATATTTGCGAAGTCCAGCGGCACGGAAGAAAATGACAGCCTCAAGCATCCGCGACGCGTCAATCCGGATGGACGCAACGGTGTTTTTAGGTCGCTCCGCCGCGCGAGATCGCCTTGAAGTTACCCCCCAATCCGCATGTCAAACCTCTGCGCCGCTTACAAAGGGCAGACGCTGTTGATCTGGCTGCTTCGGAGGTCTACCCTGGAACACCTTTTGCTGGTTCCGCAGCATACCTGCAACAAATTGCCACGTCGGCCCCGGCGTCTCTCGCCAAAGGGCTGGTACTGTAACACGACAGTGAGTGTTGTGGTTCGGATCAAAATGAACGAACATCCCAGAGCGCGCCAGGTTAAGTTCCGCTCCTCGTCCGTAAAAATTCCGATTTCGACCAGTCCGCATTCAACCGGAATTTCGGACAGGTTCACCAATCCTGCGGGCGTAACGAAGTAGAACTCATTCGAATAGCGCAATCCTATGCGCCGTTTCAAGGGCTGCTTCATTTCGCATAAGAAAATCCGCACGCGATGTTTTGACTTCGTAGCACACCCGCTTCATGGAAGTGTGGGGCAAACAATTTAGAGCGAACCCATCGAGACGCTGAGCGGCATTGCCATGGAATCCAGTTCCCACTCTCAGCTCACGCAGGAAGATCCACTCCGATCACGCGGGGGTGAAGACACGTCTGAACGATTTCGAGCAAGGCCGTTGAGCCCGAGTTCGTTTGACCGAGCTCTGTGGATTGTGCGGTTTGAGAATTTACGGGAACGAGATTTTCACTAACACAGTGCGGCCATATTGATTATTGTCGACCCGGAAGACCGATGCTCTCGACAGCCACCTAACGTCCAGTTGCTACGGCACAATATCTGTAGGATGCCATGCCAGAACTGAAAGACATCAAGACGTGGCGCGAGCATTTGGGGCATTCGCGCTTGCGATCCTTTACAAATGGAAAAGGTCATTTTTGGCTTGAGCAGAACACATCCAAAGCTTCGAGATGGGCCAAGCTCGCGAGGGAGGGTCACGAGGTCGCGTGGGAGTTCGATGGCCCCGGCGGCTCGTACACTGGCCGACTGCTCATCGATGGCGAGATCTATAGCACGTCCGAGGCTACGAAGAAGTTCCTGAAACGGGTAGCGAAGCAGTGATGGGATCGAGTAGTCGCATGTTACCCTTTAACCTTCCCGCCTGTCGTTCATGAAAAAACTTCTAGCCCTGAATCGCGGCGAAATCGCCATCCGCATCCTGCGCGCCGCCAATGAACTAAATATCAGAACGGTCGCCGTTATTCGCAGGAAGACCGGCTGAGCCTGCATCGATTCAAAGCGGACGAAGCTTACCTGATCGGCCAAGGCAAGGGTCCGGTGCAGGCTTATCTCGATGTAGAAGGCATCGTGGATCTGGCGGCGGAGAAAGAGGTCGATGCGATTCATCCGGGCTATGGCTTTCTTGCCGAAAATCCGGCGCTGCCGCGAGCCTGCGAGAGGGCCGGGCATCACGTTTATCGGGCCGAGCGCAGAAATTCTGGAACCGCTGGGCGACAAAACGGCGGCGCGCAAGCTGGCGCAGAAGCGCGAGTATTCCGGTAGTTCCGGGCACGGAGAATCCGGTCGATCCCGCGAGCGAAGAGACTGAAGCGATCGCGCGGCAGATCGGATTTCCGCTGATCATCAAGGCCGCTTTCGGCGGCGGCGGGCGCGGCATGCGGGTGGTCGAATCGCGCGGCGGAGTTCCAGGCGAAGTGAAGGAGGCGAGCCAGGAAGCGGGGGCGGCATTCGGCAACGCCGCGGTGTTTCTGGAGCGCTATATCCGGCGCGCCAAGCACATCGAGATTCAGATTCTCGGCGACCGCGCACGGCAACATTCTTCATCTGTATGAGCGCGATTGCTCGGTGCAGCGGCGGCATCAGAAAGTGGTGGAGATCGCGCCGGCAATCGGTCTGCCGCAGAAGGTTCGCGCGGAGCTCGCCGATGCCGCGGTGAAGCCTGGCGCGCGAGGCGAACTACTACAACGCGGGCACGGTCGAGTTTCTGGTCGACGCGGATACGCACGAATGGTTCTTCATCGAAGTGAACCCGCGCGTGCAGGTGGAGCACACGGTGACGGAAGTGGTCACCGGCATCGATATCGTGCGCACGCAGATTCAGGTCGCGCAAGGGCTCAATCTGCACGGCCAGGAGATCGATCTGCCGACGCAGGAGCGAGATTCCGCTGCACGGCACGGCGCTGCAGTGCCGCGTCACGACGGAAGATCCGGCGAACAACTTCATTCCCGATTACGGCAAGCTGCAGACGTATCGCTCGCCGGCGGGTTTCGGCATCCGGCTGGACGGCGCATCGGCGTACGGCGGCGCGGTGATTTCGCCGTACTACGATTCGCTGCTGGTGAAAGTCACGGCGTGGGGGCCGGATTTCAAGCAAGCGTGCCAGCGCATGGACCGGGCGCTGCGCGAGTTCCGCATCCGCGGCGTGAAGACCAACATTCCGTTTCTCGAAAACGTGGTGAACATCCGGACTTTTCAATCGGGCGAGATGACGACGTCGTTTCTCGATGAGACGCCGGAGCTGTTCGAGTTCAAGCCGCGGCGCGATCGCGCGACGAAGCTGCTGAGCTATCTGGCGCGACGTGATCGTGAACGGCAATCCGGAAGTGGCGGACAAGCCGAAAGGCCGACGCGTGATCCGCGAGGCGCCCGTGCCGCATCTCGGAACATCCGCAACGCGCCGGAAGGCACGCGGCAGCTGCTGGACCGCGTTGGGCCCGGAGAAATTCGCCGAGTGGACCATGCAGCAGAAACGGCTGCTGCTCACCGACACGACGTTGCGCGATGCGCATCAGTCGCTGTTGGCGACGCGCGTGCGCACGTACGACCTGCTGCGCATTGCCGACTACGTTGCCAGAGAACTGCCGCAGCTCTTCAGCCTGGAGATGTGGGGCGGCGCGACGTTCGACGTCTCGATGCGGTTCCTGCTGGAAGATCCCTGGAAGCGGCTGCGGCACTGCGCGAGAAGATTCCGAATATCTGCTTTCAGATGCTGCTGCGCGCCTCGAACGCAGTCGGATACACGGCTTATCCGGATAACGTGGTGCGCGAATTCATCAAGGAAGCGGCGGCGCAGGGCATCGATATTTTCCGCATCTTCGATTCGCTGAACTGGATGCCGAACATGCAGGTCGCGGTGGAGGCGACGCTGAAGACCGGCCGCGTTTGCGAAGCGGCGATCTGCTACACCGGCGATATTCTCGATCCGAAGCGCGAGAAGTATTCGCTCGAATATTACGTGCGGCTGGCGAAAGAGCTGGAGCGGATGGGCACGCACATCCTCGGCATCAAGGATATGGCCGGCCTGCTGCAGGCCGTACGCGGCTTACAAGCTGGTGAAGACGCTGCGCGAAGAGATCGGGCTGCCGATTCACCTGCACACGCACGACACCAGCGGGATCAATGCCGCCACCATTCTGAAGGCCGCGGAAGCGGGCGTGCATGTCGCCGACGGCGCGATCTCGTCCATGAGCGGCACGACCAGCCAGCCGAATCTGAATTCGATCGTGGCGGCGCTGGCGCATACCGAGCGCGATACGGGCTTGATTTTCGAGCGCTGAACCAGCTGCTCGGATTACTGGGAAACGGTGCGGACGTATTACTACGCCGTTCGACGAAGCGCCGAAATCCGGCACGCGCCGAGGTCTACATTCACGAAATGCCCGGCGGGCAGTACACGAATCTCAAGGAGCAGGCCGAAGCGATGGGGCTGGGCGGTCGCTGGCCGGAGGTCGCGCGCATGTATGCGGACGTGAACATGGCGTTCGGCGACATCGTGAAAGTGACGCCGTCGAGCAAAGTCGTGGGCGATCTCGCGCTGTTCTTGGTCAGCCACGATATGACGGTGCAGGATCTGGAGAATCTGCCGGCCGATCATCATTGACGCTGCCGAATTCGGTGGCGGACATGTTCATGGGATCGCTGGGGCAGCCGGAAGGCGGCTGGCCGCGGAAACTGCAGCGAGTGATTCTGCGCGGCAAGAAGCCGGAGAAGGGCCGGCCTGGCGCGAATCTGCCGCCAGCCGACTTGAAAGCCGCGCAAGACGGTCGCGGAGAAGGCGGATCGAAGAGCCGCACCGACCTGATGAGCTATCTGATGTACCCGGACGTTTTCGCGAAATTCGCGGAAGCGCGAGCGGAATTTGGCGATCTGGAAGTGCTGCCGACGCCGCCTTTCTTCTACGGACTGGAGGAGCGGGAAGAAGTCACGGTCGATATCGAGCCGGGCAAGACGCTGATCATCCGCCTGCTGACCGTCGGCGAGCCGCGGGCCGACGGAATGCGGACCGTCTTCTTCGAGCTGAACGGGCAGCCGCGCGAGGTGGAAGTGAGCGATAAATCGATCAAGGCCGCAGTAAGCGCGGCCGCAAAGCCGATCCTGCGAAGCCGGGCAAGTGGGCGCGCCGATTCCCGGTGCCGTCACCACTGTCTATGTGCAGCGGGCGAGCAGGTGAAAAAAGGCGATCGGCTGCTCGTTATGGAAGCTATGAAGATGCAGACCACGGTTTATGCGCCGATGCGGGCACCGTGCAGAAGTTGCGGTGAAGGCGCGCGACAGCGTGGAAGCACACGATCTGCTGCTCACGATCGAATGAGAATCGCCGTCCCGTAAACTAGAAGAGCGTTGCGCCGTGGGGGCGTAGCTCAGTCGGATAGAGCATCAGCCTTCTAAGCTGAGGGTCACAGGTTCGATCCCTGTCGCCCCTACCACGGGATCAACGGTGCCTTTGACGGTTTACGCGACCGCAGCAGGTTGAATGTAGTCCACCGATGAACTAGGCAATGGAACCGGATAGCGTTGCCCTATCGGAGCTTCGATGTGCAAGCCGATAGCTTCTGCAATCAATCGCGCTACTTCATGCCTGGACGAGGCGGCAGCAACACAACCCGGTAGATCCGGCACGTAGGCGCTGTAGCCGCCTTCCTCGTACTCCTTCGAGATAACCACGGTGTACTTATTCATGCTTGAGTCCTGCCTGTTTCAGGATATCGTTCAAGATGCCCTTGCGCATCTCCGCAGAAGCATGCCCGGCGATGAGCAATCTACGAAATGAAATCGGCAACCTGTCGGCGGCGGAGAAATTCGAATTGCTCGACGCGCTTTGGGCGAGCCTTGAGGCGGATGAGCTGTCGCTCACGGAAATGCAGCGCGATGAGCTGGACTATCGCATGGCGCAGTACGACCACAATCCGACTGAAGTCATTCCATGGGAGCAAGTCAGGGCGGACCTGTTTAAGAAACTGTGACGCTGCCGGTCGTCTGGATACCCGAGGCCAATGCAGACCTCAGGGAAGGCCTCGCATGGTACGAGAATATACATGCTGATCTTGACCTGCGGTTTGCGCTGGCAATGGAGGCGGCAGTAGAGGTAATCGCACAAAGTCCCCGGCGCTTTCAGATTGTGCATGGGGAAATACGGCGAGCAGGGGTGAAGCGTTTTCCTTACGTCCTGCTCTTCAAAGTGGAAAATAATCGCATTGTAGTGATTGCCTGCATGCATGGGCGGCACAATCCGAGGCGCTGGAAATTCCGGTATCATTGAGACCGTTCAACGTCGCCCAACAAATTCAATACGTCAAGAATCGAACCAGCCGTATTGCTAAGTACCTGCTACCAGCATCCGGCTTCTCTGGATGCCAGTATCCCTCCCTAGTTGGAGACTTCCTTCCATCTTTACTCCTCCGAAACAATCCAGTACGATTCGCTTTGAGCTCGCTTCGCCGTCGGCTACGCCCCATCGTCTTTATCGCTGCTCTGCTTGCAGTCTGGGAAATTGCCATCGCCGGCAGCCCGCTCACTTCCTGCCGGGGCCGCTGGCCGTAGTTGGAGGCATTGCGGATCTGGTGCGGCATGGATTGCTTTTGAAATACGTCGTCGCGTCGTTGTTTCGCGTACCTGGGGTTTCTTTCTTGCGGCCGTGCTGGCCATTCCGCTCGGGCTCGCCATCGGGTGGAACCGGCGCGCTGAGATGGCCTTCAATCCTATCGTTCAAATTCTTCGCCCTATTTCGCCGCTGGCCTGGATTCCGATCGCCATCCTGTGGTTCGGCGTCGGCGATCTCGCCGCGATCTCTCTGATCTTCGTGGGCTGTTTCCTGCCGCTGCTGCTGACCGCGATCAGCGCAGTGCAGAACATTCCGGCCGTTTATATGAATGCGGGCCGTAACTTCGGCCTGAGCCCGCCGACCTTGTTGTCGGCGTTTTGTATCCGGCCGTCATGCCGCAACTGATCATCGGCCTGCGCATTACGCTTGGGATTCGCGTGGCTGGTGGTGGTCGCGGCCGAGATGATCGCGGTGAATTCCGGGCTCGGATTCCTGATCGTCGATGCGCGAAATGCTGGCAACCGCTACGATCTGGTGGTCGCAGGCATGGTCATCATCGGCGTCATCGGATTGCTGCTCGATATGGGGATGCGATCGCTCGAAAGAGTAAAGTCGCTCCGCTGGGGCTTTTCGGAGGATTAGCAATGTCAGTAATGGAAGCCGTCGCGACGTCCGCCAATGATCCCTACCAAGTTGCGCGTTGATCACATCAGCATGGCGTTCGAAGCGCGATGGCAAAAACATGCCTGTTCTCGACGACATAAGCCTTGAAGTAAGCGAGGCGAGTTTGTTTGTCTGCTCGGACCCTCCGGTTGCGGGAAGTCGACGCTGTTGAGCATCATGGCTGGTTTCCTGTCGCCGACCAGGGGAGAAGTAAGAATCGATGGCGAAGTGGTGCGCGGGCCCGACCCTCGCCGCATCTTTGTTTTTCAGGAGCGCGGTGTTTTTCCCTGGCTGACGGTCGAAGGCAACATCGGTTTCGGGCTATTCAAGCTGTCGCGCGCAGAGCGCGAGCGGCGGATTGCGCATTACGTCAAGTTGGTTGGCCTCGAGGGTTTCGAGAACGCCTATCCGCAGGAACTTTCGGGCGGCATGAAGCAGCGGCTGGAAGTCGCGCGGGCTCTCGCCGTGAACCCCGACATGCTCTTTCTTGATGAACCGTTCGGCGCGCTCGATTCCATTACGCGCCTGATTATGCGCGGCGAACTGCTTCGGATCTGGGAGGCGGAACGCAAGACGATTATCTTTGTGACGCACGACATTGATGAAGCGGTTCAGCTTGCCGATCGCGTGGTGGTTATGAGCGCGCGTCCGGCGAAAATTCAGCAGATTGTGAACATCGATATCCCTCATCCGCGCGACATCAGTTCGCCGCGCTATCTGGAGCTTCGCGACGGCATTTTCAAGCAGATCGGGCTGGCGCACAAGGTATGAATTCGCTCGCTCGAACCGGGAAATGGGAAAAGTTTTTCTGGCCGGTACTGGCGGCGGCGCTTACTTCTCGCGCTTTGGCATTATGCCGTGATCTGGACGGCGACCAAGTGTTTCCTTCGCCGCTCGATGTGGAAAAGGGCATTGCTGAACTGGTTCGGAAGAGTCTTCTGTGGAGCTATATCGGCGATTCATTGCGGCGCGTCGCGATTGGATTCGGCGCGGCTGCGGTGCTCGGCATCCCGCTTGGACTGACGCTGGGTTGGTATCCGGCGGCAAACCAGGTTGTCAATCCCGTATTGCAGTTGCTGCGACCGATCAGTCCGATTGCCTGGATTCCGGTCGCGATCATCTTGTTTGGGGTAGGCGACCGCGCCGCGACGTTTCTGATCTTTCTGGGCGCTTTTTTCCCGATTGTGGTGACCTGCGTAAACGGCGTCTCGAATGTGCCCTCCATGTTCCGGCGCGCAGGCCGCAACTTCGGTCTTACGCCTGCGCAACTTCTGGCGAAGGTAGTCTTTCCGGCCGCGCTGCCGCAGATCATCATCGGCTTGCGCATTGCGCTCGGCATCGCCTGGCTGGTGGTGGTCGCGGCGGAAATGATCGCCGTGGATTCCGGCCTGGGCTATCTGGTCATCGATTCGCGCAATTCCGGTAAACGCTATGATCTGGTCGTGGCGGCCATTTTGCTGATTGGAGTTATCGGACTGGCGCTCGATTTCTGTTTCCGCAGGCTCGAAAAAATTGAAATCGGTTCGCTGGGGATTCCGCCATTCATCTTAAGAACAAAATCTTGCTGGCGGCTGCTTGGATGGCTCGCGTTATTTCGGCGCTGCACGGCTACATGAATGTTAATTGGGCAGCAGTTTTGAATGACTACCGGCCGCCGGCGAAACGGAAGATCATCGTCGCCTATATTCCAGTTACGTGCCAGCTCACCTGTCCGGTAACAGATTACATTTCGAAATTCTCGGAAAGCGGCGAGATGTTTCTGCCGCGCATGTTTCAGGGTTTTCCGGAGATGAAAGAAGCCCTGATCTCGAATAAAGTTCAGGCAGCGTTTATCGTTGCGCCGATGGCGATTGCGCTCAAGGCGCAAGGCGTTCCTATCAAGGTTGTCTATCTGGGACATCGCTATGGAAGCGCGGTGGTGGTCGAAAGAACGGGCCGATCAAAACGTTCGCCGACATGCGCGGACGGACGGTCGCCATTCCGACCCGTTTTTCCGATGAGCGATTGATGCTGTTTCGCGCCATGAAGGTCTGGGGCATCAAGCCGAACGAGATCAAGATGGTCGAAATGGCGCCGCCGGATGTTTCGGGCGCGCTCGCGGCTGGCGCTATTGATGCGTTCTCGATGGGCGAGCCATTTCCTTCGCAGGCGGAATTGGCCGGCTATGGCCGCGTTCTTTTTCAAGCTCGCGAATACTGGCCGGATTACATGTCCTGCATTCTGATTGTTCGGCAAGACTTGATCGACACCCGCCCGGATGTCGTGCAGGTTCTGGTGGATGGCATCGCCCGCTCCGGTCTTTGGCTCGACAAGAGCAAACCTCATCGCGAGGATGCCGCCGACTTCGTTGGCCGCTTCTATTACCACCAGAAGCCAGCGCTGCTGCGCTGGGCGCTGACCCATCCTATGGACCGGGTCATGTACAGTCCGCTGGCGCCGCGTAAAGCGGATTTCGATCTGGTTCGCGACATGATGATCGAGACCGGCGTACTGAACAAGAAGATCGCGTTCGACGAATACACCGATACTCGATTTTCCGATCAAGCGAGTATTCAGACCCCCTGGAAGTATGAGGCGGGTACGGCTACGGCCAAGTAGTCCGGCAGCCTTCAGGTATCAAGCTGTGGGTTATTGAGAATGCAAAAATAATCGGAGAAAACTCAGCCGGCCCTGTCAAAGCGCGGACGCTTGACTCGTTATTCAATTGAGCGAGAATAAAACGCTCCAAAACTCGAAAGGACCGATATGAACTACACGATTCTGATCTATGAAACGGCCGCCGATTTTGCCGTGCGAAACGGCGCAGACGCCAAAAAACGGGAAGATTACTGGGCAGCCTGGCCGCCCTATTCCAAGGCTCTTAAAGAGGCGGGTATTTTCGTGGGAGGATGTGGGTCTGCAGCAGACCGAAGCTGCCGCAAGAACACTGAGGTTTAACGGCGAGCAGCGGCTCGTCCAGGACGGCCCTTTTGCCGACACCAAGGAACAGCTCGGCGGCTTTTACATGATCAATGTGCCGGATCTGGACACGGCGCTCGACTGGGCG
>CAWHMG010000004.1:0-100712 GCA_963830415.1 Terriglobia bacterium | reverse complement strand
CGCCGATACCATAGCAAGACAGGTAAACCACCAGACTTGCGTCTGATCGAAATAGCTGATGCCGAAAAAGGCGCCGATGTGGGCGCAGAGAATCGCGCCGAGAGTCCAAAGGAGCCAGGCTTGGGGCCGATTGCCTTCCACTAATTTCCTTGCAATACCAAGCCGGCGGAAGCTCCGCGTAAATAGTGTGAGAAACAAAATGAGAGTGACTAGTCCTCCCGTTTCCCCTTCCGCAACAAACTGGTTGCATTGATCCCAGGTAAAATCTCCCCAGTTGGCGTTGTCGTTGGTGCCGATCAGACACCAGCTACTGAAGTGTCTGACGAACTGATCGATCAGGTTAGCGCGGTCCCAGCCCGTCGATCCGCCCACGAGGTCCACACGAGCGAGAAGAAACCAAATCGGCGCCTTCATCACCAATGCCAGCCCAAGAATCGCGATCACTAATCCCCAGCGGAAGGCGCGCATGTGTTTGCGTAACGGCCACATGCACAGGCCCAAGATTCCGATCGCATATGCCGAAAGGCCGGTACTGAAGAACAGGTCAAAGTAATGATCGTCGAAGAGATCACGCCGACTACAGCCGCTAGCTTCGCCTTGGCCCCACTCCATAACCAAAGGAATAGGGAACGAGCGTACCCCCAAAACTGCCAGCCAAGATTTCTTGTCGAAAAACGCCACGCGCCCGCACCTTTCCGTACCGGATATCGGGTATTACGCGACCTCCGCCCATGAGGAGCGCAAACACGTTTTTCAAATACAGCTTTTCGTAGATCATGCACCCTGCCATGATCGCGGCGATCATGACGAATGCCTTCCCTACCCGGCGAATGTCGTCTTTGTCTCTGATGAGATAGCGAAGGAGAATGTAGCCTCCGAACGCATCCCACAGAAACCCAAGTTGATTGATGACTGCGGCGCCTTGCCTGTAAAGAAGCACAAAAGCCAGCGACCGGCAGATCGCCCAGATGGTGAACACCTTGTCAATGGAATTGAATCCGCCGGAAAACACCAGCTCTTTCGAACTGAATGCCCGATAGCAGCCGATCAGAAGAACAATACGCTCGGCAAAAAGATGAACGCCACCCAAGTTAAACTGTTGGCCCAAAGGAGTCAGGAATATAAAAATGAGTACAGGGCCGATTATCTTTTGTCGAGGAAGCAGCAGGACCAGTACGGATACGACCATCATGCCCATGAGGACAATGGGGCTCATAAGACTCGCGGCGGGCCCGCCGCCAAATGCGATATTCGGATGCATTAGCCAGAAGTAATCAGAAGGCGCAATGGCCCACCTCGACCTGTTCTGAGACTTACCCGCGTAACATCAAATCGAAACGGGAAAACTCAGCTGGAATAGATTATCGGCAATCTTCTCCGTTCCAGGGTGAAGGCGGCAGACCGTCTCAACGTACTCTCTGTACTTTTCAAGATCGTGAAGCCGAAAGAGAAGGAACCCGCGCTTATTCAGCAACCCTGTTGCTCGTTCCAAGAAAGCTGGAAGCTCAGTCAATTTCAGGTAGCAAATTGATTCGATCATCGCAATAGCATCCCATTTGAAGGGGGAGCGGAAAGACTGGAAGTCCGAGACGGCCCAGGAACTATGTTGATCGGAAAGTTTCCGTGCCTCGCGGATGGCCCGTTCCGAAATATCTACGCCGCAATAGTAGCCCGCCCATCCCGCCTCCCTGAGCGCACGAAGCAGGGAGCCTCGCCACAACCGAGGTCCAGAACGGATGCGTTACTAGACAATGAACCCGATAAATAATGCACGGTATCTTCCGGCGCGATCCACTTAGGGTAGCCCAGCACCCCATATTTCATCTCCCACACGTACTTCTTAGCAAACGTGGGAAGAGTGGCACGAAAGTTATTCATGTCGGTCCTCCTGTAGACTTTATCTTCAATTTTGCGCGGTAAAGAGGCGAGCTATAGCCCAAACTTTGTCGAGCACAGATCCGCTGCGAGGGGAAAGCCCATCCGGGCACGTTTCGTCTAAGTGAGCGCTCCCTTATCGACCCGATTTGCGGACCACTGGTGCCCCACTATGAGGCAGGTGGCCCGCCTTCTTATCGCCCTTTACTTGCAGGACAAAATTCTCGAGCAGAGATGCTCGCTCTTCCCACCTCAATTGCGACACGTAGTCGTTACAGGCTTTGGCCAACTTTGCCCGCAGGACGTCGTTCGCGAGCAACAGACAGACGTTTTCACTGAGAGCTGGAGAATTCTTGGCGGAGAAAGAAGGCCGGTAACTCCATGTTCGATGTAGTCCCGGATTCCGCCGTTATCAGTGGCCACAACAGCACAACCGCAAGCAGCCGCTTCAGCGGGTGGAAGTGCGTATCCCTCTGACCAACTCGAGCACAAAAAGATAGACGACCGATTGTAGATCTCGTCGATGATGAAGTCCTGCGGAGGATTCGAATAATATTCGATCCACTTTGGGATCGAGGGGCGCAGTCTTGTCTGGCCGAACAATACGGCTTTCAACTTCGGATACTTTTCCCGGGCTAACCGTAGCGCTTCAAGGCCATCTGCTCCCCCCTTGAAAGGCACCTTCGAAAAAGCCATCGCAACCCGTGGAGGCCGCCCTTCAATCGGCTGAATCATGCGGTAACGGTTATGATCTACAGCATTGGGAATATAGGTTAAATTATCACACCCAAGCTTCTTACCTACCTCGACGAGCCATTTTGAGACAACAACCTTGTGTAGAGGCGAACGCCAAGTCTCATTTACAAGATCCGTTGGACCCATCCAGGTCTCATGGTGCTGAATCAAGTAGCACTTTTCACCCTTCATGTTGGGGTACTCGAGAACGGAACGTACGGTGGTCCAAGCTGTCGCGAATATTGCGTCGGCTTCTGGAATGTATGCTTCATCTGAGCTGGGCACATTCAGGGATCTCACCCTTGGATCGACAGGATGCCAGTTGATCGACGGCTTAACTGCTAAGCTGAGTAGATTGCCCGCCCAACCGCGAACAGCATAGTAAGGCGTCCGTTTTTCCGGAGAGGGGCTGTATTTCAGACGGCGAGGATGAACGACTGAGACCTCATGACCGCGCTCCACAAGCCGATTTGCATATTCATAAACGACCCTGATTCCACCAGAGGGACCCCAGGTATAGCCGGGTGCCAAGAACGTAACCTTCATGGCGCCACCATCGTATCTGTTGGCCTCATTCCGACCTCAATCTCTGGTGTTGGTTGAACTCGAAAGAGAATCCCGTACAGACGCCTGATTGCACTTTTCTCCGCAGGGTCGGCCAACGCCCAAAAGATGCCGACGTAACATATAATGCAGGCTGCCGAAGTGATAAGAGAGGGTATAAGCGGTCGATGGAAAGACTGAATTAAAAAGACAATAAACAGTAAGCCACCACTCGCCAGGAACGCCCGGGACAGTGATCCGGAGACGCAGTCGCGGAAGGAGAACGCTTTCATTCGCGATGCAAAAAAGTACAGGGCGGCTGTATCGAGCACTGTGATCAGCAGTCTCGCCAGCGCTGCTCCGTTTATGCCCATGTGCCCCAGCAGCCACCAGCAACTCAAGCCGTAAATTGGGAGCGAAAAGATATCCAACATTGCTTTCAGATCCGGGCGCCCCAAAGCCTGGACGGAAGTGTAGGGGATGTAAGCAAAAGCATTCAAAAAGAACATCACAGAGATCAATTGCATGACCTCAGTGCTCCGAGTCGCGAACTGCGAGCCCAGCCAGAATTGTAAGATGTCTCTGGCGAAACAAACAAAGAGGGCCGTCAAAGGCGTCATGACCAGCAAAAGGTACTTGATAGACCGAGAGCTGACATCGGATACATCACTCTTGCCTCTGCCGTTATAAGAGCTGAAGTAAGGAAAGAGTGTCGGCGCAATGCTGGCAGGGAATATTATGAGCTTCCCAACGAGATCACATGGCGCTGAATAATAAGCGAGCGCGCCGACTGATAGCGCCGACGCGATGAGGAATCGCTCGATGTTCCCAAGAATGGGTCCCGTTATGTTGGAGACCATTATCCAACCGCCAAATGAGGCCAGCGAACCCACCGCTTCTCGGGAAAACGTGAGATTTTTAATGAGGTTCGGGATGGCGCGGCAGCACATGGCAAGATATACGCAAGCAGTAACAAGCCGAACGGAAATCAAAATGAGAACGATTCCGGGGACCTTCACCCCGAAAGGAATCGCCAGCGCCGCGAACAGATAAAAGCAAATGCTGCCAGGCACCTTGACAACATTGACCAGATCAAAGCGCTGCGTGGCCTCTAGAACGCCACGCAGTGCATCGTTTCCGAGTACTATGGGCATCGAGGCACAAAGTAGAAAAAGCGAGGTTTTCGCGTCTCCTACGAAGGAGGCCGGCATCTTGACAAAGCGAGTGACTGCAAGTGGGACGAACGCTGCAGAAAAACCGCCCCCGACGATTCCCAATGCGACCAGGAGAGCCAACGAGGTCCAGACCAGTTCAGGAACTCTATGGACCTTATCCGCGCTTAAATGGCTGGCGACAAATTTGACTGTTGCTCGGCTAAGGCCCAAGTCGAACATACTGAAATATCCCAAAATCACAAATGCGATCGAGAGAATGCCTATCCGTCCGGTCCGAGCCCCCTGATGATAAAGGGTATTGTTGCTACGCCTACGAGCATGGGCAAAATCTGCCCTATAAGATTAAGAACGCTATTTTTAACGAGCAGCCCTCTCGCTCCTTGATCGTAAGTTCTCAATGTTTAACCGAGGGGTGCTCTGGAAGTAGGCGTCGCAGAGTTTTCTCTGCCTGCGATCATAGGGGGCGTGGCATTGAACCACGCTCCCTTACTCACATCGGCAATGTTTATTGAAGGCGATTCCAGAAAGATAGCTAGATCACTCGAAGGGAGCCGATTTGGAGAGCTCGCCGAGCTTTCTCGATTACTTACCTGACTTTCGCGCTCATATCACTGGGCGGGTTTAGTTGACTTGTGCTCGTTCCGGGAAGAAGCGCACCATCGTCCCACGAGCCAGACGGGGAGCGGAGAATGCCGGCTTGGTCGTAATCGAGAGCTTTGATATTCATGCCTGTCAGGTTTGCTCCCTCTCCAATAAGAACCGAGCCGCTTTGCGGCCGACCATTACTGCCCAAGCCGATCTGCGCCGAGGATACGAATTTCGAATGCGAGTCGCAGCCGCATTCAGCTTGCCAGCTGGACAGGTTGCTTGTGTCGGCTCCGTTCCAGCCGAAGCTATTGCCGGGACCGACGCTGGCATTGTCATAGGTGTTGTGGTCGACGGTTCCCAGTCCCACATTGGTAAAGTATACATCCGTTTGGCAGCCAACAGAAATATTATTCTCAAAATTAACATTGTTATAGCCAGTAACGCTGTAACATGCTCCACCATTGGAAACATTATTATCTATCACAGTATTATTAAAGATATAGAAGCTTCCACACCCGCTACATCCGAAAGCGTAAATTTCGATTGACCCACCGTTCATAATCCGCCCCGAGGGTACGGTCATCACATTGTTGAAATCATAGACGTTGTTGAGCTGAGTGTCCTGGAAGACCCAAGCTGTAAGATTATGGCCAGGATCCCCGTCAAATTGGTTGTTATAGAGGTAGATACCATTTATCGACCCGCCCGTCTCTCCATAATCGTAGATGCCGTCGTGGTGGTAAGCGTTCGAGTTGGTGTCCCAATTTGCCATGTCATGGATGTGGTTGTCGTGGTGAGTGATGTTTGAATAAGACCCTGAATTCACGCCTACATCGATGGGATGGTCGCCATTGTAGATGTTGTTGTTGTTCTCCAACAAATTATTCCCATATCCATTGAGACACCAACCACAATCGTGAATGAAGTTGTTATTGATCGTCAAATTTGCTGCCGGCGGGTAGGCTTTGACTGCGTTGGTATTTGTCTGGTCGATCCTAGTGTCGTTAGTCGAAGTGTGGACGTACATGTTAACGATATTGAGATTACGAATTACGGCGTTCGATGTGCCTGCCGCGTAAACACCAACCGATGTAGTGGCATAGGCCAGGTTAGTCCCGTTCGCCGTATTCTGGATCGTCCCATTACAGGGCGTATCTACCTTATTCACAAAGCCGCAGGTTGTCCCTCCATCTACCGTTACCCAACTCTGACTGTTCAGGTTGATTGCTCCGCTCCCTCCGCTCCAAGCAGGCGACGTAAGCAGCGCACCGTTCTCAAAGAGCAGGGTGATTGGGTTGCCATTTGCGCCGCTAGCCTGAAAAGTCAGCAAGGTAGTACCCGGGCTTGATGCCGTAAATGTTCCGCACAGATGCACGGTCGTCCCCGGGCCGATCGGTGCTCCTGAGCCCCAGTTGCTACCGTTGTTGAAAAAGGAAGTGTCGTGGGCGTCAGCACAATCCTGTCCGTTATTCGCTCCCGTTGCATTCTGGGCGATGTAAATGTCTGAGGCCTGCATTACACTGCGGCACGCGGTCAGGCCGAGCAGGGTGACCGCAATCATCGAAAGTTTAGCTAGCAATATCAGTCGCTCCTTTGAAACCATTATTTATACCACTATTAAAATCTCGAATCAATAGGCTCGAGAGTACTGGTTTCAAAGGAGGTCGTGGGGAAACTTAAACAAAAATCGCTTTTCATCTCGAGGCACTTGCTTCTGCCTGTGGAATGAACGACTAGGAACCTACAGCATACAAGTTAGAGCTTCTCGCGAGCGGGCTCTTCATCCGTTTGGCGGCGTACTGCAACCCGTGCAGCCAATCGTAGCCGCCCTCCAGCTTCGCCCGGAACAGTCTGGCATCGTCGCAGGAGTTCACCGGCAAACGGCGCATGAAAAACCGGTCGTCGCTCGCATCGGCGGTTCCCAGGATGGTCGATACGCCATGCTCATAGCCCGAGTGCTCCAGCAAAGCTCTCAACATTCTCCGGAACGGGCGATCCGTTTCAGGGAAAGCATACGGATAGGCAAACGATCTGACCGGAGACTGTATCTCGTCCTCGATCCGGCACTTGGAATCCAAAATCTCGTTTTCGATATCCTCCTGACGCATGCCCTTGAGCCAGGGATGAGTGACCGTGTGAGCACCGAATTCGATGCCGGCCTTCTGAAGTTCCCGGACCTGGCTCCAGGTCATGCAATCGAGATCTTTAAAGCGCCTTTCCGTCCCAACATAGGCCGTCGGCAAATACATCGTGGCGGTGAATCCGTGCCGGCGCAGGATCGGGAAAGCGTTCGCATAAAAGTCGAGATAACCGTCATCGAACGTAATCACGACCGGCCTCTCTATCGACCGAGCACGCGCATTGAGGCACCTCAGAGCATCGCCGACTCCGATTGGGGTGAATCCATTCTCGGACAAAAATTGCATGTGCCGGGCGAAAACAGAGGGCGTCGTAACGGTCTGGTAGTAGGGGTGCGTTCCTGAGCGGTCCACTTCCGAAACGCTGTGATACATGAGAATGGGAACCCGGACGCCCGTTTGCGGCATGCTTCTCGCGAGCGGATGGAAGAAATACAGGGTTGCCAAGCTGTCTGTCCGCAACATGCTATCGTTCGACTCGCGCCGCTATTTCCGGCCCCGTCCAATCAAACATTACTGAAGAACAGCCACCGGCTCCGCTCTTACAAAGCTCAAGACTTCTTCTACTACCTTGCTTTGCTGCCCGGCGGTAATCTCGGGAAATAGCGGTAACGAGAGAATCTCTTTGGCCAGCTTTTCGGAGATCGGGAAGTCACCTTCCTGATGGCCAAGACTTCGATAGGCGTTCTGCAAATGGAGCGGCACCGGATAATGAATGCCGCTGCCAATGCCTCGAGCCGACAGATGCCCGATCAAATCTTCACGATCCGAGACTCGCACGACAAAAAGGTGATAGCTGGGCTTTGCCCACGCGGGCTCGCACGGCAGAATCACGTCCGCATCGGCATACTCGAACAGCTCGCGGTAACGCTTCGCCGCTTCGATTCGTCTTCGTGTCCAATCCGGCAGATATTTCAGTTTCGCGCTCAAGATCCCGGCCTGAATGGCGTCCAGCCGGCCGTTATAGCCTTCAATATCGTGATAATACTTTCGGGCCTGGCCATGATCACGCAGCATCCGCATCTTTCGTGCGAGCTCCTCGTTGTTGGTCGTGACCGCTCCCGCCTCGCCACACGCGCCCAGATTTTTGCCGGGATAGAAGCTGAAGGCAGCAGCAGCCCCCATCGACCCGGCTTTCCGCCAGCGATTCTCTTTCCGGGAAAAGTATTCGGCTCCATGCGCCTGTGAAGCGTCTTCAATCACCACCAGCTCGTACCGTTCGGCGATCTCCGCAATGGCATCCATGTCTGCCACTTGGCCGTAGAGATGCACCGGAACGATCGCCACGACGGGCTTCCCGGTCCGGCGGTCCACCATCTTTTCCGCCTGCTCGTCGAAGCAACATTCAACTTCCAGGTAAGCCCTCAGCTTGCGCGGATCGATGTTAAACGTTTGCTCATCGACGTCCACGAAAGCGGGCTGCGCTCCCGCTTGGGAAATGGCTTCGGTGGTAGCGATAAATGTGTGTGGGACCGTGATCACCATGTCGCCCTGCTTCACGCCAGCCGCTATCAAGGCAAATCTCAACGCATCCGTCCCGCTGCCGACACCGACACAATAGTCGGTATCGCAGTACTTGGCGAAAGCATTTTCGAAATCCTGCACCATCGGGCCGCCGATGAAGCCCGCCGTCCCCAGCGCGCTTCGGAACACACCGCACAGCTCTTCCTTCATCTCCTCGTGCAAGGAAACCAAATCCAAAAAGGGAATCGCAACCGCCGCGCTCATCGCGCCCTCCGAAAATCCGCCGCGCCCACGCAACGCAAGAATCGGGCTGGGTTGCCCGCCACGATCACATTGTCTGGAACACTTCTTGTAACCACGCTGCCGGCGCCAACGATCGCATTTTCTCCAATGGTTACATTGGGTAGAATCGTCACTCCCGACCCGATGGAGGCGCCCTTTTTCACTAGCGTGAACTCCACTGCCCAATCGTCATCATTTTGCAGCCGTCCGTTGGGTGCGGTCGCCCGTGGATAGGTATCGTTCACAAAGATCACTCCGTGGCCGATGAATACGTTGTCTTCAATCGTTACCCCTTCGCAAATGAACGTATGCGTCGAAATTTTGCAGTTCCGTCCAACTTTCGCATTTCTTTGTATCTCGACAAATGCGCCAATCTTTGTGTAATCTCCCACTTCACAGCCATACAGATTGATGTAGTCGCATAGCTTGACGTCTTTCCCCACCCTTACGTCGTCCGAGATGCTTTGTTGGCAATTCATGCGCACACCGCCTCTCCCCTTTTTCTCAGTGACTCTTCGGCCGCCTCTAACATCCTCACCACCCTTAACCCCGCCGCCCCATCGTTAAAAGGAGTGCTGTTGTTCTGAATGCACTCGACGAAGTACCCTAGTTCGACACGCAGCGCTTCCAACTGCTCGATTTTAGGAGCCCACATATCGCCCGAGCGATAGCTGACCAGCAGGTCGTATAAGCCTTCCCGTGAATTCCCGATCTGCACGCCCTTGTCATAGATCTTGATCTTTTCGTCCGCTTCCAGGTCATTCCACATGAGCATTTTTTTCTCGCCGCCGATCAGCGTAGTTCGCACTTTGACCGGTGAGAGCCAGTTCACGTTGATATGAGCGATTACGTTGTCCGGGAAATAGGCCGTGATAAAAGCCACGTCGACCAATCCATTCAAGTGCGCCTCACCGGTTGCCACAATAGCTTCCGGCGCCCGCCCAATCAGGTAATCGACAATCGAGAGATCGTGCGGAGCCAGGTCCCAGATCACATTGATGTCGTGCTGAAACAGCCCCAGGTTCACTCGTGTGGAGTCGTAATAGAACAGCTTGCCAAGCGTATCTTCGTCGATCATCTGGCGGATTTTTCTCACCGCTCCCGTAAACAGGAAGGTGTGGTCGACCATGATCTTCAATCCCCGGCTCTCGGCCAACTCAATGAGTTGCTCTGCTTCCTCCGCCGTCGCCGTGAAAGGCTTTTCCACAAAGACGTGCTTGCCATTGCAAAGAGCTGATTTAGCAAACTTGAAGTGCGTCCAGACCGGCGTGATGACCGCAATCGCGTCGATATCGGTCGAGCGAACTAACTCGTCGCAGTCTGAGGTAAGTCGCACGCCCGGGTAAATCTGCTTTGCCCGCCTCAAGGCAGCTGGGCTTTTATCGCAGATTGCCACGACTTCCGCATCCTCGAGCATCTGCAAATTACGCACGATGTTCGGGCCCCAATATCCATATCCAAGAACTCCAAATCGAATCACGCGTAACTCTCTCTCTAAAATCTCGCCGCGTCTTGGCGGCAATTCACCGCGAACTTAGTAAGCGCCTGCTCCAGTAATCACAGCTCGCGGTGTCCGGAGCAGAATTTTCAAGTCCAGCCGCAAGGAGCGGGCTCTTGCGTATTCCAGGTCGAGACGAACCATCTCGTCAAATTTGACCGTGCTCCGGCCAGTCACCTGCCACAGCCCCGTAATGCCCGGTTTCACGGCGAGCAATCTCTGCCGGTGCCATACCTCGTAGCAGTCGAATTCGTAAGCGATACACGGCCGCGGTCCGACCAGCGTCATTTCGCCGCGCAGCACGTTCAGCAATTGCGGCAGCTCATCGAGGCTTGTCTTTCTTAGAAACCGCCCTACCGGTGTCACCCTTGGATCGTTCGTAATCTTGAAGACGGCTTTATCCTCACTTGGGGCCTGCCCGGCCTTGTTGCCGGCCGCAATAAGACGCTCCACGTATTCCTTGTGAATGGCATGGTCGCTGTTGATGTACATCGATCGGAACTTCAAAAAAGTGAACTTCTGGCAGAATTGCCCAACGCGTTCCTGGCGGAACAAAATAGGACCCTGGGAAGTAAGCCAAATCGCCACGCATATGGCAACCAGGAGCGGGGAAAGGAGTATGAGTCCGCAAAGGCTCCCCGCTATATCGATCGACCTCTTCAGCCGCCGGTAGGAGCTATCGCCCTCCAGATCCTGCACTAGGTCCCTGTAGAACACGAAGTTCGGCATGCCGCCCGCCCCGTCACTGTTCGCACATTCAGGAAAAATGTGGAAAGAGAGCCTGATCTCGTTAATTTGCTCTGCGCTCAAAGCGCTGCAAAGCGCCTTACCCACCTTGGCTAACAGAGCTTGCAGGACCGTCCCGCATCCTTCCTCAGAGACTTCGGTGAAAACCACACCAAAGATCGAGCCTTCTTCGTACCATCCTTTGAAATCTGTTTCCCTGGCGGACTGCAGCAGAGTCGAGACCACGCGATCAAACGCGTGCCGCTTGGCCGGGTCTCTAAGCAGGCTGCCCGCTTCAAGCAGCATCAACACAAACCGCCGCCCAGAGCGTTCCACCCGTTTGCGCTCTAGACGGAGAAGGTTCAGGAAAGTCTTCTCGCTCAGAATTTCCACGCGCGACGACGCCCCACGCGCGTGGTCTTCTTTCTCCACAGGGTGTGAGCTCTTTCTCAGGCGCGGGCTTCTCGACACGGATGTTGCCATGAATTTGCCTCCTTAAGGAGCGTGTGGTATCGCTTGAATGCGGGTTGAAAGACTGAATGCTACGGACGGCGCGGCAAGGCTCGCCACGCCAGATCTAGCGCTCGGACGTCCAGTTAAGATGCAGGAGTAAGCTGAAAGGCGGGTTGGAAACCGTTCGACCTCAAGGGCGTCACCCAGTCCCGGTCTATTTCAATCGCCATCGATCGCTGGAGCAGAGCGACCGAGACGACAATGCGGTGCTGCTTTCGAGACGTGACGTAGATTCCTTCCAAGCCGGCAAGCGGCCCGGCCTCCAGGCGAACAACTTCCCCGCAGTTTAGAAATGGCCACGGCTCGGCGAATAACCCGGAAGCAACCGCGGTCTGAATCGCAGCGATCTCCCCGTCTTCAATAGGCAGGGGAGTCTTTCCGACACCCGCGAAGCCCAGAACACCCGGGATGGTCAGGATCGGGAGGCGGCTCTCTGCGCCTACCCGGCAAAACAGATATCCGGGGAATAATGGAACGTCGACCGTTTGAACTCGATCTGACCAGCGCCGGCGAACCTTACACAAAGGGAGAAATTCTTCGAAACCCTTGTTTTGCGCGATTGCGGCAACCACTTTCTCCGCGCGTGATTTCACATGCACGGCGTACCAGCGACGCTGCGGCTCGGTCATCTCCAAGTACGTTGTTGAGTTTTGATCCATGAGGGTGATTCTGCTAAGCCGGCGCTCTATTTAGACGCATTTGCGTAAGCTACCGCACCGTAAGTCCCATCTGAGACTTACTGTTTGCTCTAAGATTTCCGTTGACCCTGTTCTTTTAGCAGTTTGAATACCAATCGCTCGAAACGCAAAATCGCAGCTACTTCCTATTGTTTCCTTTACTGTGTACGCCCGGGTATTTGGCCTGTCGCGAAGGGATTGGTACTTGGTGCCAATTTGTAAGATTAATTCGCTTTCGGGTTTTCCCCTAAACACCAATGCTCAGCCCGCAAGTAACACTAGGGATAAAGCGGGGCGGCTCAATTAACGCTTGAGATCTGGGTTAGACAAGACAAGCGGGCCCTTGGCAATCTCGCGAACGGCGCCTGATATTGCGTGGAGACTGCGATCACGCAAAGTTTCAGCGGCGACGAATAGGCGTACTCGAGAAATTCGCGACAGCCCGGGGCCGCGCCTGCGAAAGGTGAATCAAATCGCAGCGGCTGTTTTTTCGCCGATGCCCAATTTCTTCATTTTGTACAAAAGAGCTTTGTAATCGACGTTCAAAAGCTTTGCCGCCTGCTTTCGGTTCCATAAGCTCGATTGCAGAGCGTGCAGAATCGCTTCCGCTTCTGCCGCCCTTCTCGCCTCATCGACCCTCGAGAGAGCAGCTCGTCCGTCATCAGCGCCAAGACCGTTAGACCGGGAAATCATGGTAGGCCCGCGCAGTTCCTGCACTTTGCAGATCTCATGCAGCCCTGCCGGGCGATTAGAAAACTCTCCCACTATCCGTTCCATGGGCTCAGCCGGTCTGCCCGGCACATCCGTCGAACGCCTGGAAAAAACGACCTCGCCCGAGTTGCTCTTAACCACCTGCATGGCTTTGCCGAGTTCCCCGGCCGGGACGTAGACGCTCTTGGTGCGCACCGTGCGCTGCCGGATCTCGGCCGCGAGAATGCTCGGACTGCGCAGGACAAGGTACTTGCGCATCACGTTTTCAAGTTCTCGAACGTTGCCTGGCCAGTTGTATTCGAGGAGCACTTGGCGCAGAATCGGGTCCATTTCCACCTTGGGCCACTCGGCAGTCGAATGCTTTTGCAGGAAGAGTTCAGAGAGCGGTACGATTTCGCTGCGCCTTTCCCGCAGTGGCGGGATCTTTATGTCTACGATGTTCAAGCGGTAATAGAGATCCTCCCGAAAGCGCTTTTCGATGATGGCCTTTTCAAAATCGCAGTGCGAAGCCGCCATGATGCGAACATCGATCCGGGAAGTCTCATGCGAGCCCAGACGGTAAAATTCCTTATCCTGCAGCACCTGCAGCAGCTTCGCCTGAAGCTTCATGTCCATGTCCCCGATTTCGTCCAGCAGAATGGTCCCTCTATGGGCCATCTCGAATTTACCCGGGGTGCTCTTGAAAGCGCCCGTGAAAGCGCCCCGCTCATATCCGAAAAGTTCGCTCTCGACCAACTCCGAAGGCAAAGCGGCACAATTGAGCTTCACAAAGGGACCCGCGGCGCGTTTCGAATACGCGTGCAACTTCCGCGCAATTACTTCCTTCCCTACTCCCGTTTCGCCTTGCAGAAGCACCGGAACGTCCGCCGAGCCGATACGCGTTAACAGCGACTCTATTCTCTGCGACCAAGTGCCTGCCGCAGTTGCCTCTTCTTGTACCGCGCGCGATGTAAGATGTTCAGCCGCCGATAGCTCAGTGTCGCCGGGCGTTCCGTCGAGATGCAAAATGGCTGCGAGCAACTGTTCGCGGCAGAGTGGCTTCAGCAGCACCGGGCAACTCTGCTTGTCCTGCTCCAAGCCTCTGGTTAGCGGAGCAGAGCGGTCGCATAAAATGATCACCGGCAACTTGGGACGCAAGAGCGTTGCGCGGTCTACAGTCTGCGCTCCTCCGCTTGACGCCAGCTCGAAATCCAGCAGCAAAACTGAATACCGCTCGTCTCTCACAATCCGAGAAAGTGCATCCTCTCCGCTTGCTGTGAATTCAATGTCCGGGCAAAGCGGCTCTAAGGCTTGCCGCATATTCCGGCACAGCTCACCATCTTGCGCGACGACTAAGATTTTCTGCATATAGGCCGTGAGTTACTTCGCAACTAATGCAACTGGGAGGCCGTGCCAGAAGAGTGGCTCAATCATCGCCAACCTCTGCTTCCGACTGCAGAAAATGTAAATAAGGTAGAAGCGAAGATGATTACACGCACACTCGAAGCCTCCGATTTATAGTTGTGCCAACCAGCAAGGGCGGGCCACACTCGCTTTAGTTCAGAATTCGTCCGACTGGTATGTATCGATTTTGCAAGATGTTTCCCAAAGGTACAAGCACACGCAGGGAATTCAGTACTGTTGTGAGGTACTGGGACCTGCAAGAACGATAGGATTTTTCCAGTATTTGATAGCTGTTACACACGTAAACCACTTATGGAAGTACGGGTATCATGCTTTATTGGTGCAGACGATTTACACAATCAATGGCTGTATACGATTTCTCAATAGAGGGTTCGAAAGACGCTCTCGATTCGAGGGACTCCTGGATGACGTCGAACTGCAAGATTCGCGATTGCTTGGTGGGCGGTCACAGGATCGAACTGTGGACCTCCTGCTTGTAAGGCAGGCGCTCTAACCGGCTGAGCTAACCGCCCGTAGAGGAATTCTTATTTATAGTCGCATGTGCGGAGATAATAAACATCGAGATCAACCGCATAGCGGATTTAGCTTCCGATGACTTGCGCGTACACACTGCGCGCTAAGGCAATGTCGGTGGTGCCCTTTACAATCGCTCGACCATCGGGGAAAACCGTCAGGTCGTATTTCGGCAAAGCGAGCCGCAACGCAAATTCGTTCACTCGAACCATCCCGAGCGGCCGCAGCCTCGCCGCAAGCTGCTGCAAGTCGAGCGGCTGCGAATGCTCATGGATCTGCACTGCGTTTCTGCCGCAAAGGCTCACCGGGGTGCGCCGGCCGCCTTCCAGATAGCGGAATTCACGCAAAGCGCAAACAGGGCATTTCGGATCGGGCTCTCCTGCGCTTACCTGTCTCGCCGTTCCCTCCCAAACATCCAAACTGTGAACACGGCATTCAAAATTTTCCCAACCCACTAGCAAACGCAAGCCTAACGATACCTGCAAGGCCGCGACCGATGCCGTAGCTGATGCCAAAATTCCGCTCACATCGCAGGTCATCTGCGATCCGGTCGGCCGCTCCGGAAATACGCACGCGAGACAAGGTCCCTTCCCCGGCCAAACGGGCATCACTACCCCGTAACTCTTGATCGCAGCTCCATAAATCCAAGGAATTCCCCGGCTAACGCAAAGGTCGTTGAGGAGATAGCGCGTTTCGAAGTTGTCCGTGCCGTCCAGGATGAGACCGCAGTTCGCCAGTAGTTCTTCCACGTTCGAAGGCGTAGCGTCCTCGACCAGGGGCTCTATTCGAACGTGCCGGTTCAGCCGGCGCAATCTCTCGGCCGCTGCGATGGCCTTCGGTGTCTCGTTCTGCGCGTCGCTCTCGTCGTATAACCATTGCCGCTGAAGATTCGTGTAATCAACGTAGTCGCGATCGATGATCCGTACGCGCCCTATTCCGGCCCGCACCAGTGCCTCGGCTTGGAAACTTCCCAGCGCGCCGCAACCCACCACGGCCACCGACGCGTGGCAGATTTTCTCCTGGCCAGCTTCGCCAATAGGAGAATATCGGATTTGCCGGGAGTAACGCTCCTTCTCATCCGGTGACATATACGACGATCCTAACAATCGCTGCACGTGGCAATAACGTACTGGTTCGGCAGCGAGATACATTACAAGAGGCGCTTCGGATGAGACTCCGCACATCACAAGGCAAGCTGAAAATCGAGCACAGCATCATCGACGGCTTGCGCCCTGTCCTCGAGCAGTTGCTGCGAAGCCAGTCGCAGATTCGCTCGGTGATTCCAGGTGTTATTCGGCCCGTCCGCGATGCCAAAGGCGAACCGGTCATTCGCGTCACTGTCCCCACCACAAACGGTTGGAAGGCCATCGCACTCAGTTCCGGCGCTCGCCAGGAACTCTTTATCAGCACATCTCTGTCAAAGACCGGCCTCGAGAGTCTAATCCGCGATGCTCTCAACCAGGGTTAACATTATCAGTATGAAAGCCGACCGCGTCGAAGTCTCTTGGGATGAACCGAAAAGTAAATGGCTGGTTCGCATCGTTGTAGGCGAAGAGGTGATTCGCCGTTATTGCAGCGACCCGAAGAACGCTGATCCACAACAGCTCAGCACGTCCGCAATCAAGGCTGCAGCGGATGAGGGTTATCAAGTGAATCCGGCCGACGTGACAGTAAAATAAGGCAGCGCTATTCGTTGTGACCTGCCGCGGATGATGAGACGGCCAGATAAGTTGAGATTCGGTGCATTCTGATCGCGCCCCGCGTTTTTCATCCCTTAATGATGACGCCCTGCAGCGGTCGTCATTTTTATTGAAACGATGTTACCTGTTAGGAAGGCTCTTCTGGTTTTCCGCCGTTGACAAATCGAGCCATGCGAATCTGACGAGTCCATGGCCTAAGGAGTGGCCCAGTAACCCGCCTTGGCCGCTATCCCAAGCTTCTCGTCTTTTAGCTCGACCGATATTCGCCTGAACTGTGCGTTCATTTTCGTATTGCTGGGGATATAGGCCAGAACATATTCTTCGCGTCCATCGGCAAACGCTCTACGAATTCCTTTTAGCAGGTCATTGTTGTTTTCGAAGAAAAATCCTCCCGTTTTTCTGGCCAACTGCGCCATCGCATCTCCGTTGGACCACGCTGTCATCACGGCCTATGCGTGACGGCCATGGGCGCTCCCCGGCTGCTTGCATCCAAGCCGCTGCACCCGTATAGAGTCCGCGGGAGTCAAGGGTGTAAGCGAACGTCATAGCGTAGCGCCAGCTTCAAAATGCCGTCAAGCCGCGGCCGCAGATCGCGGGGGTCGAACTTAAAAGTGGGATCGTTCACACCGTAGCCTCTCAAAATGCTGTAAAGTTCCTGTCCCGGGAAGCGATTGAACCCGTCGGAGATGAACAAGATGGTGCGCTTGGTTAGCATGCTGGACGTTGCGCTTACCAACTGCGCAAGTTGCTCGAGGAAGTTCCGGTTGAGAAGAAATGCTCGTTCGGAGAAGCTGAAAAGAGTAGCCTTGACCTGCGATTTCAAAACCGGGCACCGTACGTCCTTCATAGCTATAAGTGGATTAGCGCACGGGCAAGCGGCGCACCAAGCTCCGACCTGATGGATGAAGGCCTAACTCTCGCTTGTAACGTTTTGCAGCCTCGCCGTCCTGAATGGTTTTGAGCAGAGTTTTACTGTTGATCGCTGCGAAGATCGTCGACGGCTCTCGCGTTGAATTCACTAGGAGGTGCAGTTGCCTGCCGAGCGCAATCAGAGCATATTGTGAGTCGCCCGACGGCTCCTAGGCAAAGAACTTCTTTAGCGCTTGGTGCAGCTGGGCGAAGTTGTCAAAGGCCGAGTGCAACGTCCAGGCAGATCAGATAAGTTCGCTTAGGGCTGGCGCCCTGACCCGTATTGGGAGGAACTGTCGAGGCATGACCCGCGAATTCCGAAACTTGTACCGGCAAAGAGGCGGCCGGCGATCTGCTGAAGGCGACTATCTTCTGTTCCACGCCATCTTCGAAAATGCTGAAGTCGTTGCGCTCCAGATCGGTGGACGCCCGGATCGTTTGTTCGTGTTCCGGTCGGAACTGTCCAAAGACGGCGGAAGCCCAAGCGCGGGCATTAGATCAGGCGCTGAGATACCTAAGCGTCTACTCTGATTCTTGAGAGTCCGTTTGAGGCGCGTGCCTGCGCTCAGCGGGGTAGTGTCAACCATTTTGTGTAAACAGCGTTCCCAGCATCTTGTCATTTGTTAGCTGGCCATCTTAGGGAAGCGATCTTCCCAGAGAATGGCGAAGCGGTTCAACGCTTCTCGCCAGCTCTGAATGGTGTGCCACTTAGTGGCTACATTGCGCAGTGCCAGGTAGAGTAACTTCATCGCAGCCTCCTCGTTCGGGAAAGAGCCTCGGGTCTTGATGACTTTGCGTAAAGTCATGTTGAGCGACTCCACGGCGTTGGTCGTATAAATCACCTTGCGGACCTCATCCGGGAACGCAAAGAATGGGATCACCTGTGCCCAGTGGCGCCGCCACAGAGCGCTGATGGTGGGGTACTTTTTATCCCAACGCGCAGCGAGCGCGGTTAGTTCTTCCTCGGCCTGTTCGGCGGTGGCCGCACGATAAATAGCCTTCAAATCAGCGGCTACTTGCCTACGCTCTTTCCAGTTCACGTAATTCAAACTGGCGCGAGTAAGATGCACAATGCACAGTTGCACCGTCGTCTTTGGATACACGGATTCGATGGCCTGCGGAAACCCTTTCAGCCCGTCAACGCACGTGATGAAGATATCCTGCAGCCCTCTGTTACGTAACTCGGTGAGCACTTGCAACCAGAATTCCGCGCCTTCGTTAGCCGATGTCCAAAGGCCCAGCACTTCTTTCTGGCCTTCCATGGTGATGCCGATCGCCACATACACCGCACGATTCTGCACTTGCCCGTTGTCGCGCATCTTGATCACCAGGGCGTCGAGATACATGATCGGATACAACGGATCGAGTGGCCGGTTCTGCCAGGTGCGCACTTCCTCCAGCACCGAATCGGTTACATTCGAAATCAGCGTCGGACTTACTTCGACCCCATAGATCTCTTGTAAGTGCCCCTGAATCTCGCGCGTGGTCATGCCGCGCGCATACATGGACAGGATCTTGTCGTCAAAGCCGGCGAACCGCGTTTCGCCCTTCGGCACGATCTGCGGTTCGAAGCTCGCCTGCCGGTCGCGCGGCACCTCGATCTCGACTTCGCCGAGATCACCCTTCAGCCGTTTCTTGCTCTTGCCGTTGCGCGAGTTGCCGGTCCCGTACCCTACCGGGTCGTGCTTCTCATAGCCCAGGTGCGTTGTCAGTTCGGCTTCCATCGCGCCCTCCACCAGCGCCTTGGTGAGCTGCTTCAGCAGCCCGTTCTCGCCCACGATGTCTTCCGGCTTTTGGTAGTTCGCTAGCAGCTTGTCCAGTACGTCCTTGTCGATGCCCATCGGTTCCTCTCAGTGTGCCTTTCCTCTGTTGAGAAAAACCGTTTACACATTCTGGTTTACACCCTCCTCAGCGGCTATTTTTTTGCGCACCAAAGTTGACTTGATAACCGATCTGTTCGCAGCGCAGTTTCTCTACTCTTTTCAAGGTTGAATTAACGCCTGCTTAGCGGCCTCCATGACATCGCGCCTTCGCCCGAAACATGGCTCTTTCCCGAAACATGGCTCTTTATAGTCCAGGTGCTACCCATCGCAAAGCCAAGACACCTCGGATCGATCGGGACTCCTCAGCCCCCATTCCCGATTCCCCGAAATCTCGGTCACAAAATCATCACAACTCAATCTCCCCAGCTCTCAGCCACTTACAACTAAAATTTTTGTACATAGTTCGTTTTGGCTCCTCTCCGTGCTATCGTCCGGCAGGCTCTCAAATGAACAACCGTTCCCTCCGCCGCGCCGCCGAGCGCGAAGCCCGCAAGCTTTCACAAAAACGCTCTCTGTCCGATCAGCCAATGGCAGCCGATCAACCTGGCCCCGAGAATCACCTCGACTTCGCACCGGAGCCGTCCTGCGCTGGCGCCAGGGCCGCAGTCTCTCCTGCCCGTCTAGCCGCCAATCGCGCGAACGCCGCCCTCTCAACCGGACCCACCTCAGAAACGGGCCGCGCCACCTCTTCGCTCAACGCTCTCAAAACAGGTCTCACCGGCCGCACCATCCTCCTGCCAAACGATGACGTCGAAGCCTACCAGGCCCACGTTGCCCGCTTCGAAGCGCAATGGAAGCCCGCCACCGACCCCGAGCGCTCGCTGCTTCAATCCATCGCCGATACCGAGTGGCGTCTGCTCCGCATCCCGTCTCTTGAATCCGGTATCTACGCGCTCGGCCGCCTCGAGTTCGCCGGCCAGTTCCAGGATCACTCCGGCTTGCTCGACGCGAAAATTTTCCTCACCTACCAGCGCCAGCTCAATAACCTCAGCATTCAGGAGAACCGTCTCCGCCGCCAGCGTGACCAAGACGTCGAGCGGCTCCAAAACTCGCAGAGCGAACGCGCGAAGGCGCTTCATCAAAGCGCCCTGGCGCTCGAGACCGCAAGAAAAGAAGGCGTAACATACGATCCGGCCGCAGATGGCTTCGAATTTTCAATCGAAGAGCTTGACCAGCGCCTCTCGATCGTTTGCGAGGCACGCGAGCGCCGCCGCAAGATCTACGCACAGGCCGACGCCCAGCACGCCGCCTTCCGCGCCGACGCAATCGCCAAAATCTGCCAAACATCCAAGGCCGCATGACCCATGGAGGGCGGGTTTCAACCCGCGTAGGGCTTTAGCCCTGCTCTTTCAGATAGAAGCCGTGATAACTTTCTTCCTAGCTGTCTTCGCATTTTATTCGCCTATACTGAAACCATGAGCTCCTCCAAGTACGTTGAGCTACATGCACGCTCCGCCTTCTCCTTTCTGGAAGGCGCATCGCTGCCGGAAGATCTGGCTTCACGTTGCGCCGCTTTCGACCAGCAAGCCATGGCGATTACAGATGCGCACGGAGTTTATGGAGCGCCGCGTTTTCATCTCGCTGCTAAGAAGCTGGGCATACGCGCCCTGATCGGGACGGAGCTGAATTCGGGTTCAGGTTCCCGCTATACGTTGCTGGTCGAAAACAGGCATGGATATCAGAATCTATGCCGCCTGATTACGCGCACCAAGTTTCGCAGCGGGCTGCCTGGGAAAGCGGAAAATCCATTCGCGACAGACGGCGATTTGGCCGAACATGCACCGGGTCTGGTCTGTCTCACGGGAGGCGATGAAGGACCACTGGCCCAGGTCTATCGAGAACTCGCTGGGCCGACGGCCGAAACAGAGGCGCGCCAGCGGCTGACAAAGCTGGTCCAGCTTTTCGGAAACAAAAACGTCTTTGTGGAATTGCAGCGGCATTACCGCCGTGATCAGGAGGCGCGCAATCAAGCGCTGGTCGAGTTAGCCCACAGTATGAAACTGCCAGTGCTGGCGACAAACGGCGTGTCGCAGGAGACGCCGGAGCGGCGCGACTTGCAGGACGTCCTCACGACCATTCATCACAAAACAACTTTGGCGGAAGCGGGGAAGCTGCTCTCCTTCAATGCGGAACGGCACATGAAGAGCTCCGGCGAAATGGCGCGGCTGTTTCAAGACTTGCCGGACGCCTTTGCACATACGAGCGAGTTAGCCGGCCGCCTCCAGTTCACATTGAAAGATCTGGGCTATCAGTTCCCTCGCTATCCGGTTCCGCCAGGAGAAACTGAAGACTCGTATTTACGGCAACTCACGAATGCGGGAGCGCGCCGGCGCTATGAGCCTTATTACGAAAAAGCGCGCGCGCAGGTGGAACGAGAGCTTGCCTTAATCGAGAAGCTGAAATTAGCCGGCTACTTCCTGATCGTTTGGGACATTGCCGATTTTTGCCGCCGCGAAAACATTCTGGTGCAGGGGCGGGGCTCGGCCGCCAATAGCGCGGTTTGCTATTCGCTTGGTATTACGGCCGTCGATCCCGTGGGCATGGATCTTTTGTTCGAGAGATTTCTTTCTGAGCAACGCGGCGAAATGCCCGATATCGATCTCGATTTGCCAAGCGGCGATCAGCGCGAGCGTGCCATTCAAAATCTTTATCAGCAATACGGCCGATTAGGCGCGGCCATGACGGCAAATGTAATCACCTATCGCGGACGCTCTGCGGTACGGGACATCGGCAAAGCTTTGAGCTTCGATGAACAGGAGATTGGAAAACTAGCAAGTCAAATTAATACGTTCGAATGGAGAGATCCAAAAGACACGTTGGAGCGTCGCTTCCGCGAGCAAGGTTTTAATCTGGCGGACCCCCGCATACTGAAGTTTTTTTCTCTTACAACAGAGATCCTGGATCTGCCGAGGCACATCGGGCAACATTCGGGAGGAATGGTGATTTGCCAGGGCCAGCTCGATTCGATTGTGCCGCTCGAACCGGCTTCCATGCCCGATCGTGTAGTAGTGCAGTGGGACAAAGATGACTGCGCGGACCTGGGTATTGTCAAAGTCGACCTGCTCGGACTTGGCATGATGGCGGTGCTCGAGGACACCATTCATATCATCACTGAACAATATGGCGAAACGGTAGATCTGGCGCACTTGCCGCAAGACGACCCCGACGTCTATGCCTGCTTGCAGAAGGCAGATACCGTCGGATTGTTTCAGGTGGAAAGCCGCGCGCAAATGTCTTGCCTGCCGCGTTTGAAACCGGCCTGCTTCTACGACATTGTCGTGCAAGTAGCAATTATCCGGCCCGGCCCGATCGTTGGGCAGATGCTTCATCCTTATCTGAAGCGGCGGCAAGGTCTGGAGAAACCGGTTTGTCTCCATCCCTCATTGGAGCCGGTTCTTAAGAGGACGCTAGGGGTTCCACTTTTTCAAGAACAACTCATCAAGATCGCCATGATTGTGGCGGGATTCAGTGGCGGCCAGGCGGAGGAATTGCGCCGCGCATTCGGCTTCAAGCGGTCGGAGAAGCGAATGCGCGAAGTGGAAGTGCAACTACGGGAAGGAATGAAGCGCCACAGCATAACGGGAGAGACTCAAGACCGGATCATACAGGCGATTACTTCTTTTGCTCTGTATGGATTTCCGGAGTCGCACGCGGCGAGCTTTGCCTTGATTGCTTATGCGAGCGCTTATCTGAAGTGCCACTATCTGGCGGCTTTTACAGTAGCCATGCTGAACAATCAGCCAATGGGCTTCTATGCGCCCGCGACGCTGGTGAAGGATGCGCAACGGCATGGACAGCGCTTTCGTCCGGTAGATATCTTGCGGTCGGATTTTCGCTGTACGGTGGAGGTCGAGGGCCGGGCGAAGTATGTGCGGCTCGGTTTGAACTACGTCCGGGGCTTAAGCCATTCCACCGCACAAAAGATAGAGCAGAGCAGAAAACGCCAGCCTTTCACCTCATTGCGCGATTTAGTATGCCGCGTTCCAGAACTACAGAAAGACGAGATCGCTGCGCTGGCGGAATTAGGCGCCCTGAATGCTTTGCCGAAGCAGAAAAGTGACCGGCACCGCCGCGGTGCATTGTGGCAAGCGGAACTGGCATTGCAGCCAGTAGGAGATCTGCTCGAACCGGCGGTGGACGAGAGCGTGGCATCGCCGCTCGAGCTGATGACGCAAGGCCAGCGGACGTTTGCCGACTTCAGCAACAGCGGCCTGAGTATCGGAGTCCACCCCATGGCGCATTTCCGCGGCCGCGTGCGGGAAATGGGCGTTATGGACGCAGCTACTGCCAAAGCTCAGCGCGATGGAATGCTACTGAAGGTGGCCGGCTGCGTCATCACGCGGCAGCGCCCGGGCACCGCCAAAGGGTTCGTGTTTATGAGCCTGGAAGACGAAACAGGGATCGTGAATATCATCGTGCAACCGGACCTGTTCGACCGAAAGCGGCAGGCTTGCACGACTGCGCCTTACGTTCTGGTAAAAGGAATTTTGCAGAGTATCACCGGCGTGATTTCGGTGAAGGCGGGCGACATAGAAGAGCTAAGTTTTCGGGAGGCGGCCGTCATGCAGTCGCATGATTTTCATTGAAGGAAAAGCTCCGCGACTCTTACGGAAAAACCGGGAAGCAGGGCGGTGGATCTGAGAACGTCTCCCTCGCCCAGAACCTTCACCTCGCCAGATGCCGCGAACACATGAATGTCCTTCGTCTTGGGACAGAGCACCCAAACTTCGCTGTTGCCGGCCTTCAAATACTGCTTGGCTTTAAGCTCCAGATCTTCCGCCGAATCCGATGGCGAGACGACTTCAACAGCAAGCTCGGGGCCTCCTTCGAAATAATTATCTTCCGGCGTGGCAAGAACGCGCTCTTTACTCAGGACCGAAACATCCGGTTGCCGAATGGTCAGCGGAGAGTGGGACAGAACGTAGCCGGCTTCTAAAAAAACTTCAACGGAGCCATGTTCTTCCAATCGGGGACGCAGGATTCGGTAAACAGCATGAGCGATACGCGTGTGAAGGGATTCAGGTGCCGGCATAGTAATCAGCTCTCCCTCGCTCATCTCATGCCGCTCCGAGTCACCGGGCAACCGGGAGAACTCTTCAATCGTAAGAGGCGGAGCCGCAGTGGTTGCCATGTCTCCAGTGTAAATTGAAACAGCTTATCCATGGACCGACGTAGATTCTTATCGAACGCTCTTGTCACGGCTGTTGCCGGCCGCCTCAGTGAAGCTTCACCAGCTAATGAACAGAAAACTATCACCCCGCTCAAGCACTTTCCGCTCGAAGAGGTCGGCGTTTCCGAATTGCAGGACCGAATGACCCGGAGCGAACTGACAGCGGAGAGAGTTGCCGAAATCTATCTCGAGCGCATCCGCGAACTTGACCGTAACGGCCCCGAGTTGCGCGCCGTGATCGAGCTGAACCCTGATGCGTTGGCAATTTCCAGGAGCCTTGATGAGGAGCGGAAAACCAAACGCGCACGCGGATCACTGCACGGCATTCCCGTTCTGATCAAGGACAACATCGACACCGCTGACAAAATGCAAACGACTGCGGGGTCTTTAGCCCTCGTGGGCCAGCCCGCGCCGCGAGATTCCTTCGTCGTCGAGCGCCTGCGCGCAGCCGGTGCTGTACTGCTGGGCAAAACGAATTTGAGTGAATGGGCAAATTTTCGGTCCACCCATTCAACTAGCGGCTGGAGCGGCCGCGGAGGTCAAACCAAGAATCCATACTCACTTGACCGCAATCCTTGCGGCTCCAGCTCGGGTTCTGGAGCGGCTGTATCGGCAAATCTCTCGTCTGTTGCGGTCGGTACGGAAACAGACGGATCGGTTGTTTGTCCTGCTGCCATGTGCGGCATTGTCGGTATTAAGCCTACGCTCGGACTAATCAGCCGTTCGGGCATCGTTCCGATCGCGCACAGTCAGGATACAGCGGGTCCCATGGCTCGCTCGGTGAAGGACGCGGCAATCCTGCTTGGCGCGCTTACCGGCATCGACCCTCGCGATGGCGCGACCGACGCAAGCGCGGGCAAGTCATACCGGGACTACACTCAGTTTCTCGATCCGAACGGCCTGCGCGGGATGCGCATCGGCATAGCGCGCCAGTACTTCAATATCGGCCCAACAGTTACGGCCGTCATGGACCATTCGATCGCGCTGATGAAGGAAGCAGGAGCCGAAATTATTGATCCCGTCGAGTTTCCGAAGTTCGAACCCTGGCGCGACACCGAGACCGAAGTTCTCCTTTATGAGTTCAAAGCCGACCTGAACACATATCTCGCAGGACGCGGAGCCGCGGTAAAGTCGCTTGCGGATTGTATTGCTTTCAATCGTGCCCATGAACGACAAGAGATGCCTTTCTTCAAGCAGGAACTCATGGAGCAGGCCCAGGAGAAAGGCCCGTTGACGGATAAAACTTACAAAAAGGCGCTCGAAAAAAGTCACCGCCTGACCAGGAGAGACGGCATAGACATGTTGACACAGAAACACAAATTGGACGCCATTGCCGGGCCTACTGCGGGGCCGGCCTGGACGACAGACTGGGTCAATGGCGATCGCGTGGATAGCGGCTGCGCCTCCCCGCCTGCCGTGGCCGGCTACCCGCATATTACTGTTCCCGCGGGATTCAAGTTCGGCTTGCCACTCGGAATCTCTTTCTTCGGCGAAGCTTGGAGCGAGCCCAAGCTGATCAGGATCGCTTACGCTTTCGAAAGGTTAAGTAAAGCTCGGACCAAGCCACAATTTTTGGCTACGGTCGATTTCTCTGCCTAACCAGAGCCCTCACGGGCATCCACAAAGCATGCGACGGATCAGTCAATGACGGGACAACATCGCGTAGTGATCGTAGGGGGCGGTTTCGGGGGCCTCTATGCGGCTCAGGCCCTGAAGCGTGCGCCAGTAGACGTAACGCTGGTCGATAAGCGTAACTTCCATTTATTTCAGCCGCTCCTCTACCAGGTTGCAACCGGATCGCTCTCGCCAGGAGAAATTGCAGCCCCGCTCCGCTCGGTCTTAAGCAAGCAGAAGAACACCCGTGTACTTCTGGATGAGGCGGTCGATATAGATCCGGCGGCGCGCGAAATTATACTGCGTGATAGCATTCGCCTCCCTTATGATGCCCTCATCGTCGCCAGCGGATCGCAGAGTAGCTATTTCGGGCATGACAATTGGAGTCCATGGGCGCCAGCCCTGAAGACAATCGAGGACGCGACGGCCATCCGGCAAAAGATTCTTTTCGCATTTGAAGCGGCTGAGCGCACAGCAGATCCTGCGGAGCGCCGCGTCTGGCTCACATTCGTCATTGTTGGAGCAGGCCCCACCGGCGTCGAACTGGCGGGGGCGCTCGGTGAAATCGCAAACCACACGCTTCAGCATGACTTCCGGTCGATACGTCCCGAGGACGCCAGAATCATCGTCGTGGATGGAGGATCAAGAGTGCTTTCCACTTATCCGGCTGACTTATCCACTAAGGCGGAGAAACAACTGATTAAATTAGGCGCGCGAGTGCGAACCGGCCTGATGGTCACGCAAGTCGATGAAAACGGGGTTACCGTGAAAAACAAGTCCGGAGTGGAAGAGCACATTGCAACGCACACAACGATCTGGGCAGCGGGAGTAGCGGTCTCCGATTTCGGCCGTCATCTGGCGAAGCGCACTGGAGCGGAAACACAGAAGTCCGGCCAGATTAAAGTAGCGAGCGACCTTACGATTCCCGGCTATCCGGAGATTTATGTCGTGGGAGATCTCGCGTACATCACCAGGGCGGACGGCAAACCGTTGCCCGGTGTCGCGCAAGTGGCAATGCAAGGCGGATCGTACGCGGCGAAATCTATTGTCAGGCGCGCGAAAGGCGAACAGGCCTTGCAGCCATTCCATTACTTCGATAAGGGCGATCTGGCCGTCATCGGACGGGCCGCCGCGGTGGCCAATGTTTTCGGAGTTCACCTATCAGGATTTCCTGCTTGGTTGGTCTGGTTATTCATTCATCTGATGTACATCGTGGAATTCCAAAGCCGCATTCTCGTCTTTGTCGAATGGGGATTTCTTTACTTGACCTTCAATCGCGGAGCGCGCTTGATTACCGGAAGCGCCGCCCGCGAATCCGTGGCGAAAACGCAATCGCCAGCTGGATCTTAGCGCACTGATGATACGTTTAAAAAGCGGGATGCAGTTACTGATATCCGGGCCGGAAGGCTCATCGACAAACATCGAATTACACAAGCCAGTCCTATCTCTCGGCCGTTCCGGAGACAACGATCTGGCTTATCCGGAGGATCCCTGGCTCTCACGCTATCATCTGACTTTCGAAAAGAATGACGACGCCTGGTTCGTCAAAGACTGCGCCAGCCGAAATGGCACGGTAGTCAACGCCGCCAGTCTAAAGGAGCCGCACAAGATACGTCACGGTGACCGGATCTATGCCGGCCACCTGACGATCGAGGTTCGCGAAAATCTGGCTGAGACTCCAAAGCCGGTGATCTCTTTCGTTCCCCAGGAAGAGGAAAGGATCACGCGGGAAGCAACAATCGTCACCAGCTTAGACAAATTACTTGGCAAGAGCCCTGCCGCTGGCGCGCGAGTCGATCGGGACGTAATGTTGAATACGACCCGTGTGGTGGGAGCTCTTATCCGAGCTGGCCAGGAGCTTGCCGGACACCGCCCCCTGGACGAGTTGTTTCAGGTCATCCTGAAGCTCTCTTTGTCAGCCATGGAAGCCCAGCGAGGCGTCATCATGACCCTCGAGGACGGCGAGCTCGTGGTGCGTGCAAGCGAGGGAGCTGGCTTCTTCATCAGTACGTCCGTGCGTGACCGTATCCTCCGCCAGCGCTGTTCCCTCGTGATTAGCGATACTCAGCTCGATGATGCGCTCCGGCAACAGCGCAGCATCGTGATGCACCGGGTGCGGAGCATGATGGGAGTTCCGTTACAAACGGGCGACCGGGTCATCGGGCTGATTTACGTTGACAACGGCTCCGTTCTGCGGCCGTTCTCTCAAGAAGATCTCGATTTGCTCACGGTGATGGCAAATGTCGCGGCTATTCGCATTGAGCATGCACGGTTAAACGAAGTAGAGCAGTCTGAAAAGCTCATGGAACTTGAGCTCTCGCAAGCCAGCGAGATCCAGGCCATGTTGTTGCCAACCGAAGCACCCGTGTATTCCGGTTACGATTTAGCCGGTCACAATCTTCCTTGCCAAACGGTGGGCGGCGACTATTACGATTTCGTTCCTTACGCGGACGGCCGGGTAGGGCTTGTGGTAGCGGATGTTTCCGGCAAGGGACTACCCGCCGCAGTTCTTATGTTCAGCCTGCAGGCTCGCGTGCAGATGCTCCGTGAAACGAACCCGGAGCCCGACTCAGCTGTCACCCTGCTAAACCGCAATTTTGCCGAGAGGTGCCCGGCAGGCAGGTTCGTGACGTTTTTCTACGCGCTGCTCGATCCGGATACAGGCCTTTTGAAATACACAAACGCAGGACATAATTATCCTCTGCTGTTGCGGGCCGATGGCTCGGTCGAGAAACTTGCTGGAGGCGGAACGGTACTCGGCCTTTTCCCTACGAGCCACTATGAGCTGCGGGAAACATATCTCGGTCCGGGCGACATGCTGGCGCTGTATAGCGATGGAGTCACCGAAGCGTGCAGCCCTTCCGGCGAAGAGTTCGGCGAAGATGGGCTAGCTAGTTTCCTTTGGCAACGTAAATCAGAGTCATGCCGTGAGCTGGTATCCGGTCTCGTCGATTATTTGAGAAACTGGCACGGGAGTAGCAGCTTCACAGATGATTTCACTATCGTTTTGGTCAAGCGCGCCTGAGCAAAATGCGTGGCGAATGTTTCGAAAGCATTTGCTTCTGCCTGCTGCTGCGCTCGCGCTGAGCGGATTATCGTTCGGACAGAATGGGCCGTCGCTCAGTCAGGACCTGGACCGCGCTATCTCTTCGACAAGATTGGCTTTCGGCGTTCCTAGCGTATCGGTCGCGGTCGTCAAGGACGGCGCCACCGTCTACGCGAAAGCCTTTGGGGAAAGCGATCTCGCCAAGCAGAAGCCAGCCGGGCTTGATACCCGGTACGCCGTCGGCTCGATCAGCAAGCAATTCACGGCCGCGGCGCTGCTTCTGGAGCAGGAGAAGGGAAAGGTGGCGCTCGACGACAAAGTCTCAAAATATTTCCCGAAGCTGACTCGCGCCAATGAGGTGAGCGTTCGGCAATTGCTTTCACACACATCCGGCTATGAGGATTACGCTCCGCAAGACTACTTGATTCCAAGCTGGACCAAACCCACAACTCCCGATTCCATCCTCGACAGGTGGGCGAAGAAGCCGCTAAACTTCGATCCCGGAACGCAATGGCAATACAGCAACACCAATTACGTCCTGGCCGGCAAAATTCTGGAGAAGGTAACGGGCGAGGAGCTTCTTCCTTATCTTCAACAGCACTTCTTTCGGCCGCTTGGGATGAGTTCGGCCGGTGATTGCGACGTGAAAAGCGTGGAGGACGCATCCTCTTATACGCGCTACGCGCTCGGGCCGCCGCAGCCGGTCGGGCGGGAAGGGCCCGGCTGGTACTTCGCCGCCGGTGAGCTCTGCATGACGCCTTCCGATCTGGCTAAGTGGGACCAGGCTTTTCTCGCGAAGCGTATTCTTTCGCCCGCTTCCTATGACGAGTTCACCCGCGAGGTGAAGCTGAAGAATGGCAAGGGCACCGGTTACGCGCTTGGCTTGCAAGTAGGCGAGTTTCAGGGCACGCCAAGAATTTCACACAGCGGCGAAGTCTCGGGCTTCCTGGCTGCCAATAGTGTCTTTCCTGAAAAACATGTGGCGGCAGTAGTCCTCACAAATGAAGACGGCGTAAATCTGATCGGGCCACTCAGCCAGCTAATTGCGGCGCTTTTGATTGACCCAGACCATGCCGCGACCGAGAAGCAGGATCGCGAAGTACGCGGCATTTTGGACGGGTTGCAACAGGGTCGCATCGACCGCTCCATGCTTACCGAGAATGCAAGTTCCTATTTTTCCGAGACGGCTCTCAGGGATTACAGAAGCTCGTTGGAGCCGCTCGGGAAACTAGAGCTTCTAAGTCGTCAGTCCGATACTCTGCGAGGCGGCATGCGGCACCTCAGCTATCGCGCCCACTTCGAGAAGAACACCGTTGCCTTGAACATCTACCTCATGCCCGACGGGAAGTTCGAACAATTCATAGTGGAAGAGCAGTTTTGAACGGTCCGCGCTTATTGCTGAGGCGGCGCATTCGTCGGGCTCACGGGCGCACCCAGAGCAGTCGGAGCCTGACTCGGCGGAGTGCCAATTTTCACGCCGATAACTTCTCCTGAAATAACCAGTTCGACGCGCCTGTTCATCTTGCGCCCTGCGGCAGTGTCGTTCGCCGCGATCGGGTAATTGGAGCCATAGCCTACCGCGGTCATATTGTTCGTGTTCACACCCTGGTTCAAAAGAAAATCGCGGACAGCGTTCGCGCGCTGCTCGGAGAGCTTCTGGTTCAACTCCATGGTTCCGGTGCTATCCGTGTAGCCCTCGATTTGCAAATTCAACCCTGGATGCGACACCACGATGCCGCTGATCCTCGCTAGCGCTAACTGAGCCGGAGTTTTCAAGGTGTATTTCCCCGTGTCAAACAGAACATCCTGCAGATTCACGACTAAGCCACGCGGAGTTTCGCGGGTCGGCAATACCGCGTTGAACTGTTGCAAGAGCTGCTCGCGCAATTGGTTTTTATCCGCTATAGCCTGGTTACGCAACCGGTCAGCTTCTGCGGCTGCCTGTTGAGCTTTTTCGGCTTCTGCCGCGGACTGCGCCCGCGCCGCATTGGCCTCCTGCTCTGCCTTCTGCGCTTGGGCCCGCTGCTGAGCTTCGAGTTGCGCTTGCTGCTGTGCTTCCTGCGCGCGTTTAGCCTCTTCAGCGACTCGCTGCTGGGCTGCCGCCTGGCGAGCTGCCGCCTGGTCGCGCTCATTCTGTAAAGCCAGTTGTTGCTGGTTCCGCAGAGAGATGGTACGGGCATCTTCGGCCTTTTGCACTGCTTCGCGGGCCGTCATGATGGCCGGCTTCCACTGCTTGCGATCCTGGTAGTCCTGCGCTTGCTGCCATAAACTTTGCGCCTGCTTGTACTGCTCGCTCGCATATTGATCGGCTTTGGCATACTTCGCGATCTGCACCGCATTCTGAGCTTCGTATATTTCCAGCGGACTCTTCTTACTCGAATTCAGATCAACCGGCTTCAGCTCAGATTCGGGAACATGGTAGGTATATTGCCCACGGGGCAACAACTGAAAATTGGCATCGATGGCCTGCGTTTTGCCCTGAGTGCTGTTCAGGACAACATTCTCCATCACGACAACGTCGCTCGGCTGATGTACGTTGAAATAGGGTTCCGCCGTGATGATTAGCCCGAATGCCTGTAACTGCGTGGTCATCTGTCCGCTGTAAGTGCCGTTCGAGTCGACCAGGACCTCGCCCAAATTGTAGGGACGGCCATCAGGCGTGATAGCCCACAACACATACGTTAAATAGAGCTCACCAAAATTCCGGGCTGACGGAAGGTTTCTCACGTCGACTTTCACCTGCATGTATCCGGACTGGCTCCGCACATTTGCGCTGCCTTTGGCCTGCGGAGCAAGCGAAGTGCCTTGAAAATCGACTTTGGTCCAGCCGCTGCGATTGCGATAGGTTACCGCTGATACCGAACGGGAAACCACCTGAACCCGAAAGATGGGATTGCTTTGACTGTTCTCCGGCTGCTGCTGCCCGACCGACTGCATGGGACTCGGCTCCTGCGAAAACAAGAGAGCCGGTAGCAGACTCAGCAAACCACACTTCTGGAAGTTCATATCTTTATCGACCTCTTCACGCAAACTCTCCCTCTTCTAAGTTTCGCATTGTGCGACCCGCTGACCACGTCGTCGCTAAGATCGAGTTGTGAATCGAGCACAGCTTGCCAAGCCCCCGAGTGGAGGTTCCGTCGAGACCTCTCCCGAAAGACGGCTTGCATCTGCCCTGCTGCCTATATTTCTGATCGTGCTTGTGGATGTCCTCGGCTTCACGATCATTCTGCCGCTGCTTCCCTTTTACTCCGAGCGCTTGGGCGCTTCTCCTACTGTGGTCGGGATGATCGTCGCGATCTATGCCGCATTTCAACTCCTCGCGGGTCCGATCCTGGGTCAGTTTTCAGATCGCGTCGGCCGCCGCCCTGTCCTATTAATCAGCCAGGCCGGTACGCTCGCAGGCTTTCTGATTCTCGCTTTCTCGACTCAAATCTGGATGGTTTTCCTCTCGCGCGCCATTGACGGGGCGACCGCCGGAAATCTCAGCATTGCGCAAGCCTATATCAGCGATGTGACGAAGCCAGACGAGCGCGCCAAATCGTTCGCCATCATTGGAGTCGCTTTCGGATTCGGCTTCCTGGTGGGACCCGCGATCTCCGGCTTCCTCGCTCATTACAGCTATAACGCCCCGATTTTTACAGCTTCGGCACTTTCGTTGACTAGCATTCTTTGCACCTTTTTTCTGCTTCCCAGGCGCGAGACACACAAGCTTCAGGACGAAACCGCCGTCGCCCCGGGCCCGGGAGGCAAACGGCTGTCGCTGATTTCCTGGGGCGAATACCGCAGGTATTTCCGAGATCCCGAGCTCGCGCGCTTACTGATTCAATGGCTTCTGTTTTCACTCTCGTTCTCGACTTTCATTTCAGGCTTCGCCCTGTTCGCCGAGCGCCGGTATCTCTGGGACGGAAGGCCAGTGGGGGTACGCGAGGTAGGCTATATCTTCGCATTCAATGGATTCATCGGGATCATCATGCAGGGCGGCGTGGTCGGACGTTTGGTTAAAGCGATCGGGGAAAAGCGTGTAGTCCAACTAGGCTTCTTCACTTCGATGATCGGCTATGCGGCCACGGGATTCACGTACACGATCGGGCAATTGCTTTGGGTGACCGCTCTAGCGGGAATCGGTGGCGCTGGGCTTCGACCGGCACTCACGAGTCTGGTCACTCAGAAAGCTGGCAAGCGCGAGCAGGGAGTTATCTTGGGTCTAACGCAATCCTTGACTTCCGTTGCGCAAATCACGGCCCCGGTTATAGCAGGCATCCTCATCAATCATCACTTCCTGACCCAATGGGCAATCTGGGCGGGTTTACTGGCAGGTCTCGCCTTACCGTTTCGATCCACTCTGAGCACTGGCAAGCCGGCCGCCACTTGAACCTAAAGAATGGCTAAAGTCAGGCTGCGAGCATCCGAATGGATTCTCCTGGCGTTTTTTGCGTACATCGCTGCGCTCGTCCCCTTCTTCCGCGACCGGCCACGATTAGGCTTGCAGCCTTTCGTCGTGCTGTTGTTCATAGCCTTGCTACTTTGTTCGGTCACGCTGGCCGAGAGGTCACGCCTTGCCAACGCGGTCAGCATGATCCGCGACTGGATTCCGATGGCACTCACGCTCTGCGCTTTCCGTGAGATGGAATTGTTTGTGCCACGAATCTACAACTCCAGTTTCGAAAAAACGTGGATCAAATGGGACAATCTCGTGCTTCACGAATGGGGTTTTAGGCGCGCTATCGAGAGCCTGGGCCCGCTCATTCCGGCTTATCTCGAGCTTTGTTATTTGCTGGTCTACGGGGTTGGAAGTTTCTGCGTAATTGTGCTCTGGATCAAAGCACAGCGGCAAGATGTCGACCGCTTTTATGTCGTTCTCTTGACCGGAACGCTGCTCGCTTATGCGCTTTTTCCGTACTTTCCCAGCCGGCCGCCGCGCATTGTCTTTCCAGGAATGCAGTTGCCTGTTACGCATGACGTGTTTCGCCGCTTCAATCTGTTTCTGTTGAGAAATGCCAGCATTCACTCGGGCGTTTTTCCGAGCGCGCACGTTTCCGCAGCCTTCTCCTCTGCCTGGGCCATGTTCCTGGTGCTACCGCGGAACAAGGGGATCGGTTGGGGCCTTCTGGTCTTCGCGATCAGTGTTTCGATCGCAACAGTTTACGGCCGCTATCACTACACGGCCGATGCTGTCGCAGGCTTCGCGGTCAGCTTGATTGCTGGCCTGGTATGCCTTCTCTTGCGGCGCAAGTAGCAGCTTCAGCGCGCCACGGTCATTTTGCCTGCAGCGGTCCTCACCTCGTCGCCTGAGCCCGTCGTTTTCCAATCTTTGTTGTTCGTTGATTCCTGCTGCTCGTAATGAATTCGGTCCTTACCGGAAAATACGTTGATGGTGCGGTAGAAGATAGTCTTTCCGCCCTGGTTCCAGTTGCTCAAGTAAGTCCACACGTCGCCATCAATGGCCAGGTCGCCGCGTCCGCCTGCGCGTCCGTCCGACATGATGGATTGCGTGTAATACTGCCCCGCTGTTTTTGCCGGCAAAAAAACAAGCAACTCGCTCGGCACGCCATTGACTGTCTGTTGGCAGGTGAAATACTTGCCCACCAGCGCGCACTGATTGAGCAGTTCGTCCGGCTTTGCCTTTGCAACCAGATCCTTCTTTGAGACCTTCCAGCTACCGTTGTACAGCCACAGTGGTGCATAAACTGCGTTCGGGACCGCCGCGGCTTGAGGCTCAAGCTTCATAGATGCAAAAGCCAACAACAAGATTGATAGCAAGGTTTACCCCGCTACATGTTATCGTGCAAGTCAGCACCTACGCGCTGCCTGCGCTCATGCCCACTTCGACGGAAATTGAATTTACAGTCGAAACTCAGATTGCAAGTTTCCCTGCACTGGCGCTCGATTGCGGCGTAACTCTAATACAAGTTGACGTCGCTTATGAGACCTACGGGACTCTCAACGCCGACCGCTCTAACGCAATTCTGGTGCTGCACGCGTTCTCCGGCGATGCCCACGCTGCAGGCGTCAGCAAAGAATCGGGCCAGCCTGGCTGGTGGTCACAGATGATTGGTCCTGGGCTCGCCTTCGATACCAATCGATATTTCGTTATCTCATCCAACGTGCTTGGCGGGTGCCGCGGCACTACGGGTCCCAGCTCTATCGATCACACGACCGGCAAGCCGTACGGCATGCATTTCCCCGTCATCACAATCGGCGACATGGTGCGGCTCCAAAAAATGCTTGTCGACCATCTCGGCATCGAGCGCTTGCTCGCGGTGGCCGGGGGTTCCATGGGCGGCATGCAGGCACTCGAATGGACTGTAGCTTATCCGGAATCTGTGCAGGCCGCGATCCCGATTGCCGCTACTTCCAGGCACAGCGCCCAGCAAATCGCTTTCAACGAGGTGGGCCGGCAGGCGGTCATGTCCGATCCGGACTGGAATGAGGGCGATTACTACGACGGGCCGCCGCCCGGCCGGGGTCTGTCGGTTGCGCGCATGGTCGGCCACATCACCTACATGAGTGATGCCTCCATGCGGCAGAAGTTTGGCAGGCGTCTGCGCGATAAAGATGTGTTTGGCTTCGATTTCTCTGTCGATTTCGAAGTGGAGAGTTACCTGCGCTATCGCGGCAGTCAATTTGTAACTCGCTTCGACGCGAACTCTTACTTATACATCACTAAGGCGATGGATTATTTCGATCTATCTGCCTCGCGGACTTCGCTTGCCAGCGCTTTCGATTGTACGCGTGCTCGTTTTCTGGTACTTAGCTTTACCTCCGATTGGCTCTATCCCACTTATCAATCTCTCGAAACGGTCAGTGCCTTGCGGAGCCGCAATATCGACGTAGCCTTTTGCGAGTTGAATTCGAATTACGGGCACGACGCGTTTCTGCTCGAGACGAAAGAGCAGAGCGAAATGGTCGCCGGTTTCTTGACCAGCGTCAGCCGCGATTCCGCGGCTCCGCAAAGCCGGGCATTCAAGCGCTCAGGGGATGTCGAGGCTGCGGTGCTTCGAAAGGCGGACCTGCAAGAAGTCGAGGCGTCAATCAGTACGCGTCCCGATTACGCCATGATCGCTGGACTGGTGGAACCTGGCTCGCGTGTGCTGGATCTTGGCTGCGGCGAAGGCGAATTGTTGGCGTCCCTGCAAGCACAGAAGCGGGTCGAAGCAAGGGGTGTGGAAATCGACCCGAACAAGGTTCGCCGGGCCATCGCCCGCGGAGTTTCGGCATACCAGAGCGATATCGATCACGGGCTGGCCGATTACCCCGACAAGGCTTTCGATTTTGTCATTCTCAGCCAAACGCTGCAAGAGACTCGCTACCCTCTTTCAGTACTGCGCGAGATGCTCCGTGTAGGAGAGCATGGCATCGTCGCTTTCCCGAATTTTGGCCACTGGACTACGCGGCTCTCACATCTCACTAGTGGCCGGGCGCCTCGCACGAAGCTCTTTCCGCATGAATGGCATGAGTCGCCTAATCTTCACTTTCTAACCATCGACGACTTCATCCTGCTTTGCCGCGCACAGAGTTGGGAGATAGAAAGACAATTCTTTCTGAGCGAGAACCGGCGGGTCCGGCGCTTCGCGAACCTGCTCTCAACGGTTGCGGTTTTCTCTATTCGGGCGTCGGCCTGAGCATCCGTATACTTGAAGCGAAGGATATCTGGTTTGCCCTCTTCTGTCGATCAATTCGTAGCTGAACACGAATCGCCTTTCCTCGAGGAGCTGCTCGAGCTTTTGCGTATACCGAGCGTCAGCACCTTACCGGAGCACAAAACCGACGTTGCGCGAGCTGCCCAGTTTGTTGCGGACGCGCTCAAGAGCGCGGGCATGGAAAATGTAGAAGCAATTCCGACAGGCAAGCACCCGCTCGTCTATGCAGACTGGCTACACGCGCCCGGCAAGCCTACTGTTCTCTGCTACGGCCATTACGACGTACAGCCACCAGACCCTCTTGAACTTTGGAAGACGCCGCCGTTTGAACCGAGTATTCGCGATGGCAATATTTACGCGCGGGGAGCCTGCGACGACAAAGGGCAGATGTACATGCACGTCAAAGCCGTCGAGGCGTTGCGGGCCGTTTCGGGCGGCAAGCTGCCGGTCAACCTTAAGTTTTTGATCGAGGGCGAAGAAGAAGTGGGTGGCGAGTCGATCTCGAAGTACGTTTCTGAGCACAAGGACAAGCTCAAAGCGGACGTCGCGCTCGTCTCGGATACTGAGCTTTTCGCGGACGGCGTTCCGACCTTATGCATCGGTCTGCGCGGCTTGATATACCTCGAGATTGAGGCTAGCGGCCCGGCTCGCGATTTGCATTCGGGAATGTATGGCGGCGCAGCGCCCAACGCGGTTTATGGATTGATCGAACTGCTCGCCAAGGCGAAAGATGCGCAGGGTCATATCCAGATTCCTGGAATTTACGACGATGTGGCGGCTCCAGCGCCGGCCGAAATCGAAAGCTGGCGAAGGCTTCCTTTCTCTGAAGAAGAATTTCTGCAAGCGGAGGTTGGATCGACAGCGCTCACCGGCGAGCCTGAGCAACCGGTCCTCGCGCGCGTCTGGGCGCGACCCACCTTTGAAGTACACGGCATTGCGGGCGGCTTCACTGGCGCCGGTGCAAAGACTGTTATACCGGCGAAAGCGGTCGCAAAGGTAAGCCTCAGGCTGGTCCCGAAACAGAATCCAGAGCATGTTCTGAGAGTTGTAAAGCAGTGGGTAAACGACAACACGCCTAAGGGCGTCACAACCGCCGTGCGCGTTCTGAGCGCCGGGCCGGCCATTTCAGTCGACCCCGAGGATGCTGCCATTCAGGTGGCGGCGCAAGCCTTCAGTGAGATGCTTGGCAAACCCACGGTATTCATTCGCAGCGGAGGTTCCATACCGATTGTGGGCGAATTCGCCAAGTACCTCAAAATTCCCACGGTGCTGATGGGGTTTGGCTTGCCCGATGACGGTCTGCATTCGCCGAACGAGAAATACCGTATCACTAATTATTACGAAGGAATCAGGACGATCGCACACTTTCTGGAGTCATACGGCCGAACGCATGCTAAAATCCGAGATTGATGCTGCAGGACCTGGCTCTCGCGCTGCGTCTTCAGGCGCTTGACCGGAAAATCGCAAGCCTCGAGAACGAGATCGCGACCCTTCCCAGACACATCACTGAGATTGAAAGAAAGCTGGAGTCGCATACGCGGCGCCTGGAAGCGGACCGTGCTGCGCTGGCGGCCAATCAGCGCGACCGCAAAAAACTCGAAGCCGATATCCAGGTGCACGATGCACAAATCTCGAAGCTGAAAAACCAGATGCTCGGCGCCAAGACCAACGAGCAATACAAAGCTTTCCAGAACGAGATCGCGTACGCCGAAGGCGAGATTCGCAAGTCGGAGGACAGGATTCTCGACTTGATGGAGCAGTCGGAGCCACTCGACAAGAACGTCAACGCCGCTGAAAGTCACCTCGGTGAGGAAAAGCACCACGTCGACCGCGAGAAAGTGCACGCACGCGAACGCACCGCGGCCGATCAAAAGCAACTCGCGACGGAAACGGAACAGAGAAAAGCTGTCGCCGCCGAGGTGAGTCCCGTGTTCTACAAAGAATACGAGCGGATTCGTAAGAAGACTAGAAACACACCGATCGCCGATGCCACCGATGGACGCTGTAGCGCTTGCCAGATTTCGCTTAGGCCGCAGTTTTTTCAGGATTTGCGCCGCGGAGACAAGATCATGCAATGCGAAAGCTGCGGTCGCATATTGACTTATAATCCGATCATCGACGTCGAAAGCGATGTCGCGGCGTCCCGTCAGACCGCCTGAAACGCTGGCCTAGCTTCGCTCTCCTGTAGCTTCCTGAATTCCAAATTTTGTCTTTGATATGCTCTCGGCTTCGGCCACTTTACTGGTGGCCGCTGCAGCTGTATTTGGGAGGACCAGGCATGAAGGTGTTCGAGAGTTCCGACATCCGGAACGTGGCTCTGATTGGACACGGTCACTGCGGCAAAACTTCGCTGGCTTCGGCCATGCTGTTTACCGGCGGCGCCACCGAGCGTCATCAAAAGCCAGACGACGGGAACGCCACGACCGATTTCGATGAAGAGGAGATCGCGAGAAAGCTCAGCATCAGTGCGGCGCTGGCGGCACTTCCCTGGCAAAAATCCAAAATCAATCTGATCGATACACCTGGCTACAACATTTTCCTGAACGAGAGCCGGTCTGCACTGGTTGCCGCGGATGCCGCTCTGGTGGTTCTGGATGGCGTTGCCGGCATTGAAGTTTCGACAGAGAAAGTCTGGGGGTTCGCTAAAGACTTTAGCCTAGCTGCTGCGCTCGTGGTGAATAAGCTGGATCGCGAACGTTCCTCGTTCGAGCGCGTCGTGGAGAGCATACATGAGCGCTTCGGCAGGGCGGCTGTCCCGGTTCACCTGCCACTAGGGTCGGAGAAAAGCTTCACTGGGATTATCGACCTGATCAGGATGCAGTGCATCTCTTACAAGCCGGGAGCTAACGGCCGCGGCGTGGAGGGCGATATCCCTGATTCCGAAAAGGAGGCTGCTACGGCAGGTCATGAGGCGCTTATCGAGATGATCGCCGAGGGCAACGATGAGTTGATGGAGGAATTCTTTGCCACGGGGACTCTTCCGGTCGAACACATTGTGAGCGGTCTGCAGGAAGCGATCGGTAATCGGCGCATCTTTCCGATCCTGTGTGCATCGTCCGCTCAAAATATCGGGTCAGATGTCTTGCTGAATTTCATCGGGGAGATTTTTCCTTCGCCTTTGCAGCGACCCGGTGTCCCAGCCACCCAGAACGGCAGTGAGGTAACGAAGGCAGTTGCTCCGAATGAGCCCCCATCGCTATTCGTGTTCAAAACCGCGGCTGATCCCTTCGCCGGACGCTTGTCTTACTTCAAAGTCATGTCGGGTTCGTTGAAGGAAGATGCTCACCTTACAAATCAGCGGTCGAACGTAAACGAGCGTCTGGCGCATATTGCCGTACCGTTCGGCAAGAGCATGCAGCCCGTTCCGGAGCTTCGGGCGGGCGATATCGGAGTAGTTTCTAAACTCAAGGACACGCTAACCAGTGACACGCTTTGCGAGAAGGTTAACTGCGTAGTCTTCCATGGGGTGAGTATTCCCGAGCCTTCCATCTCCTACGCCATCTTGGCCAAAACGCGCAATGATGAGGACCGGCTGAGCACTGCTCTCGCCAAGATCCTGGAGGAAGATCGTTCTCTGCGCTTCTATCGCGACACACTGACAAAAGAGTTTCTGCTAGCCGGCAACGGACAGCAGCATCTCGAGATTGTAGTCAGCCGCCTGAAGCGGCGCTATGGCGTGGAAGTCGAGTTGAAGTCGCCGAAAATCCCATACCGTGAAACCGTCCGCGGCAGCGCCAGCGTGCAAGGCCGTCACAAGAAGCAGACTGGCGGCCACGGACAATTCGGCGATTGCTGGATCAAAATCGAGCCGCTCGCTCGTGGGGAAAAGTTTCAGTTCGTGAACGATATCTTCGGCGGCGCGATTCCGCGGCAGTTTGTACCCGCGGTGGAGAAAGGCATTCTGGAAGCAGCCGAGCGCGGGTTCATCGCGGGCTTTCCAGTAACCGATTTCAGGGTGACTCTTTACGACGGCTCTTATCACGATGTCGATTCGTCCGAAATGGCTTTCAAGCTGGCCGGACGTAAAGCGTTTCGCGCCGCTATGCAACAGGCCAAGCCCGCGCTGCTCGAGCCGATCATGAAAGTCGAGGTGGAAACTCCCGGCGATTTCGCAGGCGATTTGATGAGCGACTTTAATGGCCGCCGCGGCCGCGTCGCCGGCATGGACCTGAACGGCAACATGCAATCTATCCGGGCCCTTGTCCCGATGTCGGAGATGCTGAATTACCAGAACGACCTGATCTCGAAGACACAAGGCCGCGCCTCTTTCCACATGGAATTCGATCATTACGATTATGTGCCGGGAGCGCAAGCCGAAAAGATCATCGCTGCCGCCAAGACTCACGCGCCCTTCGAAGATGAAGAATAAGACTCTTTTACTGCGCGAAGATCGTTTCGAACAAGCGGTGCATTTTGGTCTGGAGCGCAAGCAGGTCTGATTCCAGGCTTGCCGCGGTTGACTTCTGCGCAGTCCACCGGCTCATCAGCTCGGCCACCATCTCGCAGTGATCGTCAGATGTCGGCAGCTTGCCTTCTACGTGGCCAGTCACCAGCCTGAGCCCGTGATCGAGCGCGCGAAAGTGAGTCGCCGCTTCCAGCAAAAATTCGGCATCGGCGCGTTCCAGGTGTCCCATTCTTTCCACGATTTCAATGCGCTCCGGCGTATTCAGGCTCTTGAAAAACATGCCTGCGCCCTTCAGCCGCAAATACATCAGAATGAAATCGGCGTCGTAGTAACCTCCTTGGGCCGCCTTGAGCGGAGCATTCGCGCCTTGCTCGCGTTGCAATCGCAACCGCATCTGACGCAACTCGAGCTTTGAGCGACCGCCCTGCCCGTATCTGCGCCAGTCGACCTGCTGAAGCTCGGTCAGAAACTTAGTCGCGCGGTCCGTGTCCCCGGCCACTCCGCGCGCTTTCATATAAGCAATGCCCTCCCACGCCTCCGCTTTGTTCGAAAAATACTCCACGTATTTGGATTCGGTTTGCACCAGCATTCCTTCGCGCCCGTTGGGTCGCAGCCGCGTGTCTATCGACAGCAGCGGACCGCCTTCCGTGTAGGCCGAAAGTATTTCGAGCAGCCGCTCGACAACTCGCGTCCAGAAACGCTGCCTGGGCGCCTCCATATCGGGAATGATGAATAAAAGATCCGCGTCGGAGCCGGCATCGAACTCCCGCATGCCGAGACGCCCGAGCGCAACCACCATCATTTCATCCAGCGGCTCCTCAAATGGCTTGGCTGCACTTGCGTGGCTCCGGCCATGTTCTAACGCCGTTTCAAGCGCAATTCGATAAGCCCGCGCAATCACAAACTCGGCCAGCGCCGAGGTCTGGTCGAGCGTTTGGAAGACAGGCTCGGGCAGGCAGATACTTCCCACCTGAATCCTGAACATTTCGCGGCGGAAAAAAAGCCGCAGTCCCTCCAAATCATTTAGAGGCGCGGCCAGTCCTTCAAATGCGTAACGCCGGCCCGGATGGTCAGCGGCTCTCTTGATCTCTTCCACTAATTCCGGAGATCTTGTCAGCTGGCCGGCAAGCACCGGGCTGAGTTTGAAAACCTGCATCGCCCAGGCGCTTAGCACGGGATGTTCCGCAAGCAATTTGAGCTCCGCCGGGTGGCGCAAAAGATCTTGCAGGAAGTCAGGCAGGCCGTTCTTTCGATTGCCTATTCCAGCCGCGCGAAACCGTTCCGCCAACTCCGGTACAACTTCTCCGATCCTTCTCAGAACCTCTTCGCCCGATGCCGTCTCGGGCGTTTCGTCGTTCTTTAGCGAGGCCTCCCAGAACGAGCCCGCCCCTTGTGGAGAGGAGTAATAAAGCGGCCGCTGCGCATGAACAATCCGTTCGTAAATTGCCTGCACATTCTCGAGATGCTGATTGAGTTCCCTTAGCAAGTGAACCGAAGCAGACATATCGGTTTGCCGCTCTTGCCAGGATTGGGATACGCGGCGCGCGATACGCTGCAGCTCGGCTCCATCGGATGGCAGCGTATGCGTCTGCCGGTCATCCTCGAGCTGCAGGATGTGTTCCAGATTGCGCAGAAAGCGGTAGGCATGCGCCAGACGCGAGAATTCCGTTGTCGAGAGCAGATCATTTTCGTGCAGCCGCGCAAGGGCAGAAAGCGTGCCTCCATCTTTTACCGAGCTTTCACGGCTGCCGTGCAGGCGCTGCAGGCACTGCACCAGGAACTCGATATCCCGTATGCCGCCGCGCGTAAGCTTAACGTTGATTTCTTTCCGCCGTTGAGTTTTGCGCGAGATCTTCTCTCCGATGCGCTCTCGCGTGGTCGACATCGTTTCGATGGTTGAGAAATCGAGGGTTGTCGAGTAGATCAAGGGCGCGACGGACTCGAGCAGCGCTTCACCGGCCCTCCCGTCCCCCGCCGCAACACGCGCCTTCAGGAGCATTTGAAGCTCCCAATCGCGGGCGCGCTTCATGTAATAGTCTTTCGCGGCGGCTAATGAAATGCAGACCTCGCCATGGCTCCCCTCTGGACGCAGCCGCAAATCCACCCGGTAACATTGTCCGGCCGGAGTGTAAGTCGAAAGCAGATTGGTTAACTGGTTCGCTACTTTCTTGAAAAATTCCTTGTTTGTGATTCGCTGTGGGCCGTTTGTCTCTCCGTTCGCGCTATAGAGAAACATCAGATCGATATCCGAGCTATAGTTCAACTCGCGGCCGCCCAACTTGCCGAGTGCGAGAATGCTGAAAACCGCAGGCGTCGCGTTCTCGGAGTCTTCAAGCGGCGTTCCAAATCTCTGCTCCAGCTCTGAGGTGACGTCTTGCAAGGCGCGCGCCAGAATCTCATCAGCCAGATTTGAGATTTCTTCCGTAACCTCGGATAAAGTTCCAGCCTGCATTTGATCGCGCACCACAACCCGCAGCAATTCCTTACGGCGGAACAGCGCAAGTTCCGTCGCACTCGACCGCATCACTCGCGACCCTTCAATAAAGTTCGACAAGCGCTGCCGGTAATCGGTTCGCGACAGTGAGCGGGTAACTTCGCTGATCTCGAGTATCCACTCCGGATGCCTCAGCACCTCCTCTGAAAGAAACCGGCTGGAAGAAAAAATCAGCGCGAGCCAGCGCAAGCGCTCCGGATCGCGCATGATCCGGTCGAGCACATCGGAGTGGCCCTCCTGGAGATCGAGCAAGTACTTGCGCACACGCTCAGGATCGGTTGAATGGAGGGCGGCCTCTTCTGTCAAATCTTGCAGATTTAGCCCGGCTGCTTGCCCGGCATTGGAAGAGAGCACGTCGACGGAATGGTCAGTGTGCGTTTGCGGCATGATACCCGAGGCGACCTTCGGCAAGCCGCTTAGACAGCGTGGTCTAATGCTCTGATTGTATCGCCTTGCGCGATGTAGAAGGGCATTACGACTCTACGAAGAAAGTGAGACGGAGCGCTGCTCACGGCATGACTCATATATGCCCAGCACAACTTCCAGCGCGCGTAGCCCTTCTTCGCCGCTCACCAATGGTGGGCGCCGTGTCTTGATAGCATCGGCAAAATCCAGAAATTGCCGCTCGAATGATGTGACGGTGATCGCCATCGGATCGGATGATCCAGACAACAGCACATCGTTCGTCAGCGGAACTGGATCGGCGGAATTCGCCGATCCATCGTTTTGAACGTCCCAGCGGCTGATGCGGTCTCCGGAGACTATAGCTGTTCCTTTCGTCCCATGCAGCTCAATGCGCTCCGTGTAACCGGGCCAAAAAGCCGTCGCAGCTTGGATCACGCCCGTTGCCCCAGACCGGTAGGCCAGCAACGCATTCACAACATCCTCGGACTCGATGTTGTGACGCGCTGCGATCTGCCACATCGCGCTTATGTTGCTGATCGGGCCAGCTAAATGCAGCAGCAGATCCACTTGATGAATTGCCTGGTTAATCAGCGCTCCTCCACCTTCGGTATGCCAGCTCCCTTTTATCGGACGAGCGTAATACGCTTCGTCGCGGAACCACTTCACGTAAGCATCTGCTTCTAGCAGCCTGCCCAAGCGGCCCGCCGCGAGAGCCCGTTTCAGAAAGATGGTGGCGTCATCGAAGCGGTGTTGACTCGCCACGCCCAAAGCGATACCCGCTTCACGCGCAAGATCGATCATCGTTTGCGCTGCGGCCTGATTCGTCGCAATCGGCTTCTGTACGTGAATCGGCCGCCCGATTGCCGCGCATACCTTCACCGGTTCTAGATGAAAGTCCGGAAAGGTACAGACGTCGACGAAATCCAACCCTGGAAACTGACACAGATCGCGATAGTCAGGTACGAACTCCGCGCCCCAGCGCTTCGCGAATTCAACTCCCTTTTCCGTTGTATGGTTGGAGCAGGCGGCTAGTATAAAGCCGATGTTCCGGTAAGCTTGCGCGTGCTTGTTCGCGATCGCTCCGGTACCGAGCAATCCTACTCTCATCTATTGCAAGCCCGTTTCCGAACCGCAGATGTTCACGGCAAGTCCCGCTTCATGGAAAAAAGCCGCCTTGGCAGCAAGCGCCCTATTCGCGCTCTCCGCATCCATTCCGTATGCCACTTGTATGTGATTCGCCTTGTGCTTCGCCATCATCTGATCGCGCGTCACTCCATACAAAACGGCGTGCATGATCGGCCACTGCGGCGTGGTGATGCGCCATCTGCGCTCCGTTTCCTCCCGAGGCAGCGAAACCACTTTCGCCCGGCCTAAGTCTGCTTTGAGTTGGCCATCCTCGATGAACACGCGGCTCCAGACAATCTCGCCCGGTTTCGCGATGCCCTTCAAAGAACCACCGCCCAGCCGAAAGTACATGGGGGGCTGGCGCTCGCTTACCGAGCCGGCATATCCATCAATGTGGTGCGCCGCAGGAGCGGCTCCCGATATCTCAAATACCCAAACGAACTCACCTCCAAACTCTTCGCCGTAGCGCAAATCGTGCAGCGTGGTTTCTGGGGGCAAGCCCAGAGCTTTCCAGATTCGCTTCGTGACCAAAGCATCCAAACCCGCGCACTCATCCACTTCGTTGAAATGCGGCAACGGTTCTCCTTCGTAAAGGAGGCGCCCATCAGGCGATTTCACGGGCGGCCGATCCGAATTGTTCGAAAGTCCTTCTGCCAGATCGGAAGCCGGAGCCAAGTCTTTCAACCCTTGTTGATACTGAATCCCGATGGCGTCGCATCCGAACTCGTCCGCGATTCGCACAGCGGCAATGTACATCCGGCATTGGTCGAGAATCTGCAAATCGGTTAAATCTGTTTCCGGATTCGATCCTGTTACAAACCGCAGTCCTTTGCCGTCGAGCCAATGGCGAACCGTGCGTGCTTCCGCGTCCGGAACTTCGCGCATAGCGGCATAGAGAGCAGACTGGCTAAGGCGTTCCTTGAAGACTCCTGTCTGGTTCAAAAGATGATCGGGCACGATTGCGTTGAACATGCCCATGCAACCCTCATCGAAGATTCCGAGGATTGCCTTTTCTCGTTTGAGCTGGCGAGCAAGCTCAATGCCGAGAGATCGAGTATCCTCCGGCAAGGTCACGCTCTCGAGGGGCCGTACGTGGCTTGTATCATGCGCCACTTCCCCGCCCTCGAGCCACGCTCTTAATCGCGATAGAAAGAATTCGTCAGTGAAGTCTTTCGACCAAAGCGTCGAATACTTCACGCCGGCTTTCGTCAGCGAACCGTTCAGGTTCAACATGCCGACCAGTCCCGGCCACTCGCCACTCCAGTTCGCGATAGTAAGAATCGGCCCTTTGTGCGTCGTCAACCCAGCCAGTACGTGATGGCTATACTGCCAGACGGCTTCCACTACGATTAGCGGAACATCGGCCGGAATCGCGCGAAAGACTTCCATGCCGCGCTTCTGCGAATCGATGAAACCGTGCTGCTTCGTTGAGTCGTAGGCGTGGCCCCGTTTCGGCTCAAACCCGAAGCTTCGAATGGCTATGAAGAGAGCTTCTTCCACGCGCTGTTGCGCAGGCCAGCAAACTCGATTGGCAGAGAGACGGAGGTCTCCGCTCGCAATGACGATAAGGTCTTTCGGCACCGTCTACCGGTCGATCTGCACCAGCTCAGGCGATTCCGGTGTGGGCGGCACATCGCTCCAGCGCAGAGTCTCTTCTTTGCGCAGGGCGCGATTGACAGTACGGCCGATTGCAAGCGAACCCAAAATAAGATCCCGCGCATGCACTGGTCCAGCGACTCTCAGGTTGCCCAGCCAATGCATGCCCATGCTCATCGAGCAGCCACACTCCGCACAGTTAGGAGATCCACCGAACACGCACGGCTCCACGCGGCTCTTCAAATCAGCCGTGTAGTTTACCGACAGTTTCGAGAAGAGGCAGCCTGCCGGGTTCTCCGGCGGACGCACAAATGCATCCATCAGGCCTTTATGCATCGTCAGCTTTGGATACTTGCCGCCGGTGCTGTTGAAGTACTCTGCCAACGCTACCCTATTCAGCGGCGTCAGCCTCTCGGCGGACTCCTCTTCCAATTGCGGAGTATAAACGCTGACCCAGATGCGGTCTACTTCCGGTTGCGCATCCCAAAATGCCAGGTATCGATCCATATATCCGGGCTGTTCGATGTTCCCGCGTACGACTGTCCAATGGATGTTTACCTTGCAGCCTTTTATGTTCCGCAAAATCCTTTCATACGTGGCGGGTTTACGCCTCACATCGTGATCTTCGGGATTGCCGTCGACCGACACGGCTATCGTAATCTTGGGCAGGTCCTTCCATTCTTCTGGAATAGGAATCACGCCGCTCGTCACTACCATCGTGTAGATGCCTCGGCGGCTTAACTCTGGAAGCACCTGGCTCAACTCGCGATGGCGCATCATAGGCTCACCGCCCACCAACGATACCTGCAACGGCGAGTGCGCGTCGACCAAGCCCAGGATGCGGCTTACGAGTTCATCACCGCGATAGTCACTTACGCTGCGTAGATTTGGTCCTCCCTCTCCCAAATGCGCGTCCCCATAGGCATAGCACCCGGGGCAGTGCAAGGGACACTCTCGCGTGATTTCAATCGAGAGCATCGGAATTTTACCTACGAGCACCTTCCCCCATGATTGAAAAATGTTGAGAGGCTTCATTTAGAGACGATATCTGTTGAGACGTTTGGACGGCTTGGCCAGCTTCATTAATACGTAAGCTGGATTTGAACGATCCCAGCCAAGAGTAACAGTATAGCGGGGGCGAGGACTAATTCAACTTGGCCGAGCTGGTTGTGCGGTCCCGCTGCCACTGCTTGCTTGTCATCACACAGCGAAAGCCGAGGTGATTTGTTCCGGTTGTGACCTCGCCTTTGCCACGTGTCCCGACTATATAGCGCGAGCAATACTGATCTGTACAGAGGAAGGATCCGCCACGATGAACTTTCTTGGGCTGATTCGGCTCTGCCGGATCGAGGGATGATTCGGGCCCCTGCGGATTGCGGGCAACAGCGCCCGCTGTTGCCAATTGCTGGTAGTAATCCGGACGATACCAATCGCTGGTCCATTGCCAGACATTGCCGGCCATGTCGTACAAGCCGTATGCGTTCGGCGGGTACTTGGCCACCGGAGAGATGCCCACCTGACCATCTTCGCCGGTGTCTGAATCGGGAAAGTGTCCCTGATGCGTGTTCGCCATCCACTTGCCATGGGGACGAAATTCGTCGCCCCACACGAAGGGCTTTCCGGCGAGACCGCCGCGCGCGGCAAACTCCCATTCCGCTTCAGTCGGCAAGCGCTGGCCAGCCCACTTCGCGTAAGCCTCGGCATCTTCGTAGGCGACCTGAACGACCGGATAATTTTCCTTGCCTTTAATGTCGCTCTCCGGGCCGCTGGGATGCCGCCAGTCGGCTCCCTTCACGTAGCTCCACCACTGCAAGTGATTGTTGAGCGGCACAGGATGGTCGGGCGGAGAGAAGACCACCGATCCTGCAACCAGATTTTCCGGCGGCGCGTTGGGATAATCTTCGGCGCGCGGCTTGCGCTCGGCCACGGTTACGTACCGGGTGGCGTTCACGAACTTTGCGAACTCAGCATTCGTAACGTCAGTCTTATCCATAAAGAAGGCGTCCACATACACTCGGTGCACAGGCCGCGCATCTTTAGTGGCCTTCATGCCCACATCGTCCATGTCCGGCGGATCGTTGGCGCCCATTGAGAATTCGCCTCCGGGAATCCACACCATGCTTGCAGGCGCCTTCCCCGGAGCAGGAGTACGATTCGTGATCGTCGGCTGAAATACCGGGGCGGCTGAGGAAACGGCCGCCTGAGCATTGCCGCTCGAACGATGTGGATAGAACGCCCAGAGCGAGATTCCAATCACGGCCGCCCCAGCAACCACGATCCACTTTGGGTGGCCCGACATAGCCCGACTTGGAGGCGCGCTCTTCCGCTGCCTGGTACGAGGTTTGTTCACGGACTTACTCTTCACAACTTCTCCAAACTGTATTTGCTACTGGGCCTATCTATCCAAGAATACTGCCTTCTCTTCCAGCAAACGCCCCGAGAAGTCCTGGAGCGCACCTCGGGTCCACCAAGTAGGGGAGTGAATCGAGATAGGTGAGCACGGAAGTAACACCAGGCATGGCGGAATCCGAGCAATTGCTGTAACTCCCGCCACCGTAGGAAGAAGAACCATAACTCCCGCCGCCATAGCCGTCTTCCGTGTACCAGTTATTAGTATCTGGAGCAGCATTGGGGTTTTCGATTTCTCAACTACGCCACCATTCGGGGTACCAGCCGCCACGAGTTGTTTGTGGGGCGGAACCGCGGGTTTCCGTTGCTGTCACTGAACCAGATTGCGTCACCCGTTCCAAGCATGATGTGGTTCGCGCCAGTACCTCCATTACCGCCTGATGATAGTTATCGCTCATGGCGTAATTGTTGGCGAGCTGCGTTTAGTAGGGAGCATCGCCCTGGAGGACGTTGTGAAATCCCATGGCAGTGGAGCCCTCTCCGGTACTTTCACGATTGAAATTCGGAGGTTGTGCTTTGCCGTTCGTGCCCGCGCCGACTGTCGTTTCCACCCAAGGAAACAGGTCGGCCTGACATCCGCTCGCATTCCAGACTGTGGCGTAGTACATGTTGCAATCCAATTGCTGCCACATCTGATAGAAGCGGTGTACGGGGCTGGCAGTATAGGCGTCGTAAGGCATGGTGCTCGAGGTGAGCTGAAACGGGCCAGGCGGCAGACTGTTCACGTTGGGAATGCGCTGATCGCGAGTTCCAGACTTCTGTCCGGTGCCGCCAGTGGTCAGGTACTTGTAATATCCCAGAGCCAGACCGTTCTCGGCATCCCTCGCAGCGAGGATGGTTGAAAAAGGCGCGGTGGTGGGGCCGCCAACTAAGGGCGGTGGGAGAGTTTCGTAAAGCGATCTAGCCATTGGGCTGACCTGGTACTTGTCGCTATTCGAAGCGATGGCAGAATACTGGACGCCCAGAGAGTAATTGGGGCCGGGCGTTCCGTCCTCATTGATGATTCTCTTGGATAGCAGGTTATCGACGGTCTCGCCGTCCTTTGGCTTGTAAGTGGCGAACACATGGTCAAAGGTCCGGTTCTCACCGATGATCACAATGACGTGTTTAATTGGGCTGCGGGTGCGGAGTTGAGACGATTGCGCCTCTTCCGCGGCTTGGATCGGAGCCGCGAAAGCGCCTCCCCGACTCAGTTGAAACGCAGCCAGCGCGACACAGCTCACGCGCAGGCCGTGGATCGATTTCAAGATCACCCTTTTCAAAGGCATTGCTTAGTCCCCTTTAATTGGCGGTTCAGCTAAGGATCGGAACCGCCAGAAACAAGACTGCATGATGAGTGTTGCTACTTGATTTAGCTTCAGTGAAGTCGCGTTGCTGACTGGGCCGCAGAAGATTTTTTCAGGAACTCCGTCACGGCGTCGGCACTTGCGACCGAAGATCAACAGCATCGAAATGGGTCAAAGCTACACCCCGGAGCGGGAGTCCGGCACCGGGCGGGAGCGTTGCCGCGCGTATCGATCTGCTTGGGGCTTGGCGACTTGGCTTCGACGTTTCACTGGCTGGGAAGAGCGTATCAGCAACGGGTATTTCGGATTATTGAGTTAACCTTGCCAATGTTCGACAGCCTGCGTTGTGATCCACCTGGCAGAGTCTCGTACGACGTATCGGCTTTCCGGATATTGTGGAATCGGAATTCAGGGCGTCGCTGTTACCCTAGTCACCGCGCTTTCCCAGTCGGCATATAGCGCGGCCACCAGATCGTCCAACGCTCGATCGGGATCAGGCGCGACCAGGACCTCGCGATTAAATGCGGCAAAGAGCGGCAGGGCAAAGGGAGACGGGCGCGGCAAATCGTAAATCTCTAAAGGAGAAGCGTGGATCTGCGCCGTTAGTTCGAAAGCCCGTGGAGCGTCGCACTGATCCTGTAATACTTCACGTACGGCCTCGCGCACCAAGGGATGGTCCGGCTCATGTTCGAGCAGCGTTTTGTAGAGCAGGCTGCCGTTCCAGGTGGCCGTCCGCGCCGAAACATCACCACGCAAAGTGCGGCGCGGCAGCAGTTGGCCGATCTCGGCGATATGGCGGAAACTGGCGCCTAGCGTTTCGGTAGTCGACAGCGTGGTCCGCAAGTCTTCTATCCAGTGCGCCGGGTTGAAGGCGTCGCGCAAGATGTCTGCGTCGAGTTCCATCTTGGAATCGAGCGAAAGCAGAAAGCTGTGATCGTCGAAGTTGGCAACGACGCTGCGCCCTTTAGCAATGCGCGCGCCCGCTACCCAGGCAAGCGAACGATTCACCGCGCGCCCGGCCACTATATGCACGAGCACGAGCATGTTTCTGCCGTTCACCACGCGCTCGGCCAGCACGGGTGAGTCTGTTGGAATTGGCATGGCGTTGCAGTGTCGGGCGATGAATGCGGCCACCCGGCTCGCCACATTTTCGCTGACAGCATGTACTTCGCGCAGATACTCAAAGCAAGCTGGCGCTCCGCCGTTATCCCAGACGGTGCGCAATTCACGCCGCAGTTTCAGCTCCTCCTGCGCAAGCTCCGCGGTAAGCGGCATCTTGTTTCCCATCCAGCGCGGAGTCTTGATCTGTTCGCCTTGCGCGGGTTCGACTACGGCCGTGTTTCCCTGAACGTGTTTGATGCGCACAGGCCTGCCGCCCATGACGAAAGCCTCATTAGGCTGCAGCGACGCGATAAATGATTCCTCCACGGCCCCGATGTGGCGATACCGGTTGGAAACGATCTTCATCTCGTAATCCGAGCTGATTACCCCGGCGTTGAGGTAGTAATTGCGCGCAGTCTTCGCGTTCGCTACCCGGAACTTATCTTCGATAAGCTCGATTTTTCCGTAGGTGCCGTATGAACCGAGCACTTTACCTTGGCCGCTCAAGTAGCGGATCACGTCATCAAAATTCTCGCGCGCAAGCGAACTGTAAGGACCCGATTTCCGCACCAGGCGGTATGCGTCATCGAGTTTCCACTCGCCTTCGATGCTCATCCCGAGCAGCACCTGCGCCAGCACATCGAGCGGCGAATCCGGGATCCGTAGAGCGTCCAGTCGGCCTTCCCGCAACGCTTCGCGCAACGCGACACATTCGACCAGATCGGGCAGGCTCAGAGGAATGAGAACTCCCTGCGCAATACCGTTCACCTGGTGCCCACTGCGCCCCAGCCGCTGTAGCGCCCGGCTCACTCCGCGGGGCGTGCCGATGAGCAAAACCTGATCGACGCTGGCGAAGTCCACGCCCATTTCGAGACTGCTGGAAGCAACTACGGCTCGCCAGTAGCCGGTCTTGAGTCCGTCTTCAATCGTTTGACGTGTCTCGCGATCTACCGACCCGTGATGCACGGCGATCTCGTCATCCAACTCGGGAAGCAAAACTCTCAGCGCTAAACCGAGCCTTTCGACACCTGAGCGGGTGGTGAGAAAGATCAGGCTGCATTGCGCTTGCTGCACGGCATCCGCCACAGTGGGCGCGATTCGAAAGGGATTGTAACCGGCGGGCGGGAGCCACATGCCAGGCTCGGGCGCTACGATTTCCAGACGGTGTACCCTTCTGAACGCCGCCTGGGCAACTGCGCATGTCCGATCGCCGCACAATAGCTGCTGAATTGCCGAAACCGGCCAGGCTGTCGCTGAGATCCCGATGCGCTGCACCGGCCGCCCGACCCGATGTTCTAATCGCTCCAGGCAGAGCGCGAGCAATGATCCGCGTTTGTTTTCCGCAAACGAATGAATCTCGTCCACGATTACGGTATCGGGAGCAAAGCCATTTTCCCGCCAGGTTTTCTGGGACAGGATCGAGCTCAAGCTCTCCGGAGTTGTTAGCAATAAATGCGGACGCTGTCGCGATTGCCTGCTGCGCTCGGCATTGGCGGTATCCCCGGTCCGAACTTCCATGCGGATCTGCTGCGTACTGGGAAGGCGCGCATTGACTGCCTCGAGCGCTGGCGTAAGATTGCGATGAATATCGTTATCGAGTGCTTTGAGCGGCGACACATAGATAGCTGAAATCGCATTTGGCAAGCTCCCTTTGCTTGCTTTCACAGCCAATTGCGAGAGGGCCGACAGGAACGCAGCGAATGTTTTGCCGCTCCCAGTCGGGGCGAGAATCAACGTGTTCTCGCCTGCCAGCGTGTGCGGTAGAGCCTCGAGTTGCACATCGCTCAGCGAAGCATACTGCGCAACGAACCACTCGGCAAGCGAGGGATGTAGCACGGCGAGGATCGAAGCTTTGGGTTGACCCTCGAGATCGCGTTTACTGGAGTGAGGCTTGGTAGAGCGCTTCAACGCGCGCGAGGTCATCGCAATCTCCAGGTTTCTTGTCTCGCCGCCATCTCAGGATGCGGGGAAAGCGGAGGGCATAGCCGCTTTTATGGCGAACGCTTTTCTGGACGCCATCGAACGCCACTTCCAATACTACGGCTGGCCTGACGGTCATCATCGGGCCAAAGCGATCGCTGGATGCAGACCGCAACACTTTCGTGAGTTCCTTCACTTCAGCATCCGTCAGCCCTGAATAGGCCTTTCCTACATTCAGAAAGACATCGCCCGACCGTACGGCAAAGGTGTAATCTGAAAAGTAAATCGCGCGGCGTCCGCTGCCTTGCTCGGCGGCCGTGACTACCACATCCAAGGTGCCATAGGGCCGTTTCAGCTTCTGCCATGTGCCGCTGCGTTTGCCCGACTCATATTCTCCGCCACGGCGTTTGAGCAGAAGTCCTTCGTTGCCTCGCTCACGCGCTTCACGAAAGAGCCGGTCAATTTCTTCATGGGTGCCGGGCGCGAATTGCCGCGAGAGCAGCAGCGCCGGAGCTACTTGCGCAAGCGTCTCCTGAAGTATTTCCCTCCGCTGCTCGAAGGAAGCCTTGAGCAGCAGCTCGTCATTTCGGAGCAGCATGTCATAGCCCATGAACACAGCCGGGACGTCCTCCAGAAGAGCAGCCCGCACGCTCTTAAGCGAGATGCGCTGCTGGAGTACGTTGAAGTTCAATGCCCGACCATTGCGCCACGCTAGAATCTCTCCGTCGATCAGTCCATTGCCAGGAAGCGCCGCAATCGCTGCCACCACCTCCGGAAACGCATGCGTCACGTCTTCCATGCCCCGCGAGAAAAGCTTTACCCGGCCAGAATCGAAATGGGCCTGCGCCCGGATACCGTCGTATTTATCCTCGACGATCCAGTCTTGGGGGCTGGCTATATCTTCCAGGCGTTCGAGCGGCTTCGCCAGCATGAAGTCCATCGGATGAAAGAGCCGCGCCGCGATCTGCGCTAATCGGCCTTGACGCGCCGCAAGCGCTACCGCGGCCAAATCTCCTAGCCGATTATTAGCGTCACGCACTGCAGTATTCGGAACGCCGCAAGCGAGCGCTACTGCTTCCTCCACCATGCGACTCATCAGCCCGATCCGCAGACCTCGCGTGATCACTTTCACGAAGTACTTGAGAGTGAGCGGCCGGTAACGCCTGAAGGTGTAGATGAGCAATTCGCTTTTTGCCGCCGTTGTGGGCGCGCGAAACAAATCCTGATAGAGCCTGTTGGCCATCTGTAGGCTAAGCGGTTCATCCAGGGTTTTGCCGCGCAACAGCAGTGCAATCGTTTCACCCGTATCGCCTACTTCCGCCTGGCAGACGCTGAGAATTTCACTATCCCATTCGACCCCTCTTTTTAGCGCCTCGCGCAGCACGCTGCCGCCAACCGATAGCCGTGTTTTCTCCTCGGCCCCGAACAGATGATAGTTGGGCGCGCCTTCCGCTACCGGGCCAACGCTCAGGAATTGCACAGCCAGCGCAAAATCTTCATCACGCAAGCCGCGCAGGTATTCGCCCAGTCTGCTCACTTTCTTGAGCTTGCTGCCGTAGCTGGCAATCTGCTCGCAAACCAGGGCTAACTCGTCCATCAGCCCTCTGCCTCGATGTTGGTCCGGGTTCCGTCGCGCTGGGGAGCAGCCGCGGAGTAACCACGCTGGCGAAGAATATGCGCGAACGGCGCCGTATAGCCGTGCACTACGTCCACATACCGCGCTCCAGAACACTCAACCAACTCAAGTAATTCATTGAAATCGGCGTGATCGGAATACGGGATGAGCTCCTCCGCTCCGCTGCGTGCGCGCGCGTTATCCAGGGCGGCCCAGCCTGAGACATACGCCAGACGCACACTTTTCCCGCTTGCCTCCAAAACACTCCCGTGCGCCGGAACTACCACCAGCGCCTTCCCTGCCGTGGTCTTCGCATCGTATGGCTCCCAACCATTGAATGTGTAACCGTGCTCCTGATAAACCGGAATGAATTTAGCGATTGCGCCGTGGACCGCAGTGTAAATCCCCGCTTGACAGAGCACGTGAACAATCTCCTGCCCCCGTCCGAGTGGATAACCGATAAAGGCAGGGGTGATGTTTTCAGCGAGGCAATTACGCGCGAAATTGATGATCTTCTCAATTGCTTCTTCGCGTGTCAGCAGTCGATAAATAGGAAGCCCGAAAGTCGATTCAATAATGAGCCGGTCGCAGGCTACTGTTTGGGTCATCTCGCCGCATAAGGGGGGGCGAAGCTTGATATCGCCCGTGTAAACCAGGCGCTCGCCCTCATGCTGAATTAAAAGCTGCGCTGCGCCGAGAATGTGACTGGCCCGGAAGGCCGTCAGAGTCGCTCCGTTCCACTCCATACTTTCCCCGAACTCGAGCGGGATCAGATCGGGCTCCTGTTGCTCTTCGTTGAGCAACAGCCGCATACGGTAAAACCGCAGGGTCGTCGATGTGCCGATTGCCTTGCCATGACACCCGCGAGCGTGATCGCTGTGCCCATGCGAAATCCAGCTTGCCGCGCACGCTTCTGCGTTATCTAGCCACAGATCGATGGCAGGCAAATAGATTCCAGTTTCGCGAAACTCTACTTGCATTTGTGAAGGAAAAGCCGATCGCCGTGCTTACAATCCCCCGCCAGCTTTGGCTAATCTGGTTTCTTCGGTCGGCCTTTCGTCCATTAGATGCGCTTCGAGCATTAGGAGAAGCGAAAGCATCAATACTATGGCTGAACCGAAGACCGGCAGCAGCATGACATAGCGCATGCCGAGCGATGCATCGACGAAACCCAGGAGGCAAGACGCGCTCATACCTCCTGTGATCGCAATAGAAAGGGCGCCGTTGTAGAGCCCGGGATGATAGAGAAAGCGTTTGTCGAGGCGATTGGCGATCAATGGATAGATCGGCCCGAAACCTACCCCGATCACGATCACTCCAGCCGTGGCGGAGGCAAGTGAACCCACGAAGGTCAAAAGCATAAATCCGCATACCGCGGCCGCAATACTGGCAAGCAGAAATTTACGGTGGCTTACGCGAGGCAAGAGCCTCACTGCGGCTATGCGCCCCAGCATCAATGCAGGAAAATAGAGCGCCAGCACACCAATCGCGAGCGCCGGGTTAGTACCCAACCGGTGCACCAGGAAAAGCGGGAGCCATCCCGCGACGGCCCACTCGTTCCCGGACTGAAAGAAGAGAAGCAGGCTGAAGAGCACGGTGGCGATACTACGGAGATCGCGCAGGGTCTCCCGCGATTCTCGTTCTTTACTGGGCGCCGGTTTCGATACCTTCAAGGTGGGAGTTCTGCCGAGAACGAGAAGGAAAGCTAGTGGCAAAAGCGCCAGCAGAGCAGGGGCGATTTGTGCCCTGTTTGAAAGATAGGTCGCGCCTACGACCATAGTTGAGATAAGGCAGCCACAGCCGAACAGCACTCCGGCCTGGTTGACGACGGCTCCGGGCCTTAGCTCAAAATGGGATTCAGGAGCGTAGAGCAGGGACGCCCCCAGCGCACCCGCTCCCAAACCGGCTGCAAAGAGCACTACCAGGCGCCATCCAGCCACGACCGGGGGTGCCATGAGGGATAAGGCCACCAGGCTCAGGCACGTGAACCCGCAGGCCAGAGTCGCCAGGAACTTAGTTGAAATTCGCCGAAGCAGATGCTGCGCGGCCGCCGCTGCCAGTACGTAGCCGGCATTTAGGGCCAGAAAGTGAAGACCGATGAGTTGCGGCTCCACATCTAAATGGTATTGCCAGGCCACGGAGAGGGATCCAAGCAATCCGAGCAGAACTCCCAGTACCAAAAATCCGCTGACCCACAGGCGCGCGATGATCATCCCAAAAAGTTGATCTTATAGAGCTGGGACACGTTGACAGTTTCCAGGGCTTGATCTTAAAATCAAAGCATCACTGAAAAAGGAGGTGGTCCAGTCGAATGAATTCTGGTAGTGACTGTAGCATACAATCCACGCGCGAGGTGGCCGACTCTTAAAGTCGCCGTTCGTACGTTCAGGTTTCGTTTCAGTGACGAGGCCGAGGTTCCTGTGGACCGGCCGCCCCGTCGCGCGTTACGTAGCTAGAGTATAAAGCTGGAGCCCGTCGGCGCTTGTTCTTTGTGCCGGCGGGCTTTTGCGTGATAAAATATTGATTTAGCCCTCCCGATTTCCCGAAAGGTTCCCAAAGACAATGAAAGCAGGAGTTCACCCTTCCTACGACGAAGTAAATGTCATCTGCGCGTGCGGGTCACACTTTAATACGCGCTCCACTCACAAGGGCGATCTGCGCGTAGAAATCTGCTCGAGTTGCCACCCGTTCTTCACGGGGCGGCAAAAGCTGGTAGACACGGAAGGCCGCGTCGACCGGTTCCAGAAGAAGTTTGCGAAAGCGAAAGAGATGCAGGCCCAAAAGAAAGCCGCGGCCGACGCCAAGTCCGCGCGAAAAGTCCATTAACGCTCTTACTGGGGCATCTGGGTTGGGGCGCCGCGCATTGCGTGGGGAAAATGTGGCTTGAAAAAACTGAAACGCCTCCCAATAATCATTTTGACAATCAGATGATCCGTATTGTGCGTGAGGCCTATTGGGACTCCGAAATTGAATTCCCAGTTCGGCCCGAAGTCATAGTCGACGGCAGGCACGAGCTGCTCCTGCTGCTGACCGAAAGGACTGAATCCTGTAATCGATCCCAGTGAGCCGTAGTACTCCAGCCCGACACTGAACTTCTTGGTCAGCGAGTAAGCGGCTTGAGCGTTTGGCGAAAAAACCACTCCTTGAGGCACACTGGCGCCATGAAAAGAACGATCGAGTGTCGGATTAAATGACAGATACCACCGGTTGAACTGCTTATCGATAATTGGCCGGATCTCCAAAGTCCAGGTGTCGGCCGAAAACTCTGGACGCTGATAGCCGAACTCCAACGACAGGCTTACTCCCACAGGCCAGTGCCAGCTATTCGGGGCTCGAACGCGCGGCCTGATATGGTCGCCCACCCACTGATATCCCTGGTTCGGTCCCGAGCTGGTGAAAATATAGAACCCGGTCTCAAACCAGTCGGTCCAGCCCTGTGTGATCTCGACTGTTTCATGCAATTGATGCTCGTCGGGAAGAACACTGCCCACGCTTGTCTTGAAACCTTCAATTGTGAAATTGCTATGCAGCTCCACCATGGTCCGGCCGGGAGGAATCGTATCCGAACCATAAACCTGAATTTCATAATTGTCCTGCGCCTGAATCGCAAGGGCAATTGGCAGCGCCAGCAGAGCGAGCCTGAAGCTGATTGAAATTCGAACGGTCATAATTAATGGGGCCCAATGAAAAAAGAGCTAAGCGCAAGCGAGCGTCTGGAACTCATTCAAAGAGCGATCTTGATCGCCGAAGCTGCCTATGCACCTTATTCTAAGTTTCGGGTGGGATCTGCTGTCCTGGGGCAAGCTGGAATCTATGCAGGAGCAAACGTTGAGAACGCGAGCTGGGGCCTGAGCCTGTGCGCGGAGAGATCGGCTCTCTCGGCTGCGCTTACCGCGGGAGACCGCGCGATTCGCGCTATCGCGGTCGCCTGCATAGATGCGGACCCCAACGGACCTATATCGGGCCTGATGCCGTGCGGCGCATGTCGCCAGTGGATGGCTGAACTCGCTCCTGAAGCAACAGTCCTCATCGCAAATCGCGAGGAAGAATATTCGATCGACGATTTGCTGCCTTCGGCTTTTCGGTTCAGTTAAGCTCACGGCAATCGTCTTACCGCACTCAATTGAGATCCGCCCGGGCACGCTACCTTTTCACTCAGAAAGGGAAACGCCGTGATGCGGAGCTTCGCCGCGCCGTATGGCACCAAAGTCAGCTTCTGCAACGGCTCGGTTGAATTTACCGGGCTAAGCGGCAGCGGCCCCGCCGAGTTCTGACTTACCGTCCATTGCGGAAGTTTACGGCCCTCGACAGTAAGAGTTATAGCCGGATGTGTCACGTCAAATGGCGTGTTCCCAATGGATGTTTGCGCGGCCTGCGCGGTACAGGCTCCAGGCTCCACAGCGAAGTTCCAGTTCTTGGCCGAGGTAACTTGCCAGTCGCCGGACTTCTGGGCGTAGTTCTTGAGTTCACTCCATTGGCCATCGAGCGGTAGAGAGAAAACCAAGGGTCCCTGCTCGAAGACCACGGAATTATGGAACCAGTGGCTCACGCTGGGCTGAAGCGCAAAGGCGAGGTTTACCACGTCGCCGTCCCTCCAGGTCCGGCGGAGCGTATAGAACCCGTTGTGCAGCTCGCCGGCCGCAACGGTTTTCGTCGGACCTCCGTTGATTCCGATTGCGACGCCGGAAGCCCATCCCGGCATACGAACAAGCAGGGGAAACGTAGCGGCTGATCCGCAGTGAATCGTAAACCGGACATCGCCGCGAAACGGGTACTCGGTCGCTTCCTCAATCGTGACATTGGCACCCTTCACTTTCGCCCGCACTTCACTGGGGGCATAGGCGGTGGTCACAAGCCCGCCGTCCTGGGTTGCCATCCACAAGCTTGAAACAAATTTGGGCCAACCCTGATGAAGATTAGCGGTGCAGCATCCGAAATTCGGCTCGAGACCGAACAAATTGGAATCGTTCCCGTTGGTGGACCACTGGCGGTGGGCGCGCGTGCAGGCAATCTGGTTCGGCTGTTGATCGTATTGGTGCGACCACATATCGTTCGAAAGAGTCGCCGGGAGAGCGTTATAACTCACGCGCTCCAATCGGTCGCTCAGCCGCGCATCGCCCAGAATTGCAAAGTCTTCCTCATAGGAAAACATGCTCTCGACCACAGCGCACAGCTCGATGCCCTGCGAAGGATCGAGGCCAGCGAAATGTTCGTCGCCGCTGAACATCCCATTCGGCAGCCCATGATATCTGTCGAGCATCGCCAATTGCCGGTCGAGCGCGCCGCGGTCTTGCGCGTTACCGCTGACCAGCCACCACACCGGCGCCACCTTCAACGCCATCGCATTATTTACTCCATGCGTTTGCATGGCGGCATCGGGAGGCGGGCCTTTCGGTCCTAGACCTAAGTCTTCGCGCGTCTCCTTTTTCGTGTACCGGAAATTTGCAAATTGCGCCTCCCAGTCGTAGCCCTGCCCATGCAACAGCTTGGCCAGCGCGAGCAGACTCTTATCGCCCGTGCGGTTATAAAGCCAGATGACCGTGTAGACGTTGTCCTGCCAGCGGTATTTGCCCCAGTCCTTCAATGGCCGGTTAGGCAGCTCCCGCAACTCGTACGCGAAGTACTTCGTCAGGAAAGGGATCACGCGGGGGTCGCCGCTAACCTCCGCGTATTGAGTGAGTACTTTGAGCATGACCATGCGCGGCCACCAGTCGTCGTTCTTTGGCGGGCCAAACTGGCCATCAGTACGCTGCGAATTCAGGCTCCAATCCACCCATCTTCGGGCTTTTTGAATCAGCTTAGGGTTTTGCAATTGATAGGCGAGCGGCAATAGCCCATCTAGATAATAAGGGCCACGCTCCCACGATTCTCCGGTCCCACCCAGCCATCCGCTGTTCGGCCCGACGTCGTTCCAAAACTCGTCCAGATGGCCCGTCAAGCCCGCTGCCTGGATCTCTTCCTGCTTAAGCAACCAGCCCTTTGGATGGACGGCTCCCAAGGGGAGAGGATCGAAGGCATTCGGCTGCAGGGGCGCGCGGTTCTGCACAGGCGCCGTTAGTGCCGGCAACGTCTGAGCCGTCGCGGTTAGACTGAGCGCAGCGCAGGCGAGGAGGAGATTTACGGGTATCTTGAAGCTTTTCATCTGTGGACCAAGCTGCGATTCTCTCATTGCGCCTTGATGCTCGAGCTTAAGCTACCGGTGTGCTGCCGCGCTTTGAGCAGAAGCCAGAACGCTGCGCCTAAGATAGCGAATCCGGAACCCGAGAGCAGCGCCTGGAACCACCCGAACCTGTGGACCAGAACGGGTACCAGCAGAGTCGATACGACGCCGCCCAAATTACCCGCCAGATTCATCAAGCCGCTCGCTGCGCCCGCGTCATGAGGAGCAAGTTCGATGGCGGTCGACCAATACGAAGACTCGGTGCTGAAGAGCAGCCCAACACTCAAAGCGATCGCGCCGATGCAAACCGCAATCTCCTGCGAACCGGCGCCCACGAACATCAGGAAAGCCGAAACGGTTAAACAGCTCATGGCGATGATCCGGCGACCCTGTAGCATTCCCAAGCGCTCCGAAACGCGGCCACTCAGATAACCAAAACAAGGAACAGCGGCCGATGCCACGATCCATGGCAGGCTGGTCGCCCAGCCACTGTTTACAACGCTCAGATGGCGTACGTCCACCAAATACTTGAACAACCAGTAGACGAAGATAGAGATCGAGTAGCAATAGAGAAAGTAGCTGGTGCAGAGAACGAGGACATTTGGCTCGTAGAGAGACCTGCGCCAACTGCCTCCCCTGACATTCCGAATTTCGCGCGCTGGAAGTAGGACTGTCCGATGCTGCCGTCCTTTCGTCTGACGCCACCACAACAATGAGAGGACCACCGGTAGAATCGCGGTGCAATAGAATGTCGCTCGCCACCCGAGGGCGTTCATGATGTGGGCAACGAGCGGTGGCGCAAAGGCTGCTCCCAACGTGGATCCGGTAAAGATCAGAGAATTGATGAACGCATGTTCCGAAGGAGCAAACCAATCTGCGACGGCCGTCATCGCTACCGGGAACGTTGCGGCCTCACCCGCGCCAAGCAGGAATCTGATCACGAGTAGCGAGGTTAACGCAAGAAGGGCGCTTTTGAGCAAAAATCCCGGCACTAAGCCCGTCAACAGCGTGGTTGCGCCCCAACTCAGTCCTGAAATCGCCAGCACGATTCGGGGTCCGAACCGGTCTCCGAGCACTCCTGCCGGAACCTGGAAGATTGTATAGCCAATCAGAAACGCGCTGAACACGTAGCCGATCTGGAGATCACTGAAGCGCAGCTCGCGTCCCATATACTGCTGAGCAACCGCGATATTCGTTCTCAGCAGATAGCTCAAGAAGGCAAAACCCCAAAGCAAGGGCAAGACACCAGCACGAACGCTCTTAGCACGAGCAAACGAAGTAAGCACGAAGAAGAATTCTATTGAATTGGGAGTACGGAGTTGGGAAGTTCGCAGGACAGGAGTGCACCGCTTGATGATACAGAGAAACGAAGCCAAGTCGCCGTTCACTGAAAAGTGACTGCGGGCGGTAGGCGAGCGCCGAATGCAGGCGGTCGCGGTGTGGGTGCGCTCCAGAAATACGCCCAATCGGCGCGCGCTTCGCGAGAGGCGGCGGGATCAGTACCGCTCGCTCACCCGCGGCTCAGTAAGCACATGATTTACTTTTTGTACGGCGGCGCGCCCCGCCAAACGGGGCTCGTCGTCTCGATGCTCCAAATAGGGCCTCCCTGATAAAGCGGACCCTCTGATTTAACGAATGCCGGTACTTCCCCGGCACTGACCCAGACGTTAGTGTCGGCCGGCTGTTTGCCTATCAGAGGCGCGATGATTCCAGTGAGGCCACCCAGGTCGACTTTGATAACGAAACGAACCGCCTTGTGAGGAGTCTGGGCGACCCAAAACGTTTCCTCGCCTTGAGGTGTGATGGAAAGCGTCACAACCCGCGGTTTTGGCGTGGCCGCCACATAGGATAACTTCGTCTCTTTCGTATCGGGTGAGATGTTTGTCAGTGCGTTGAGAATTATGCCGTTCGCCAGGTCGGCCGGACAGTTGAGGTGCTCAGTATCGACCTTTTCGTGTTCCTTGTCTTGATAGCGGACCGTAACTTGGCCGGTAAGGCCGTCAATCATAAGATCCATCGGTTTCGGGAACATCGGCCCTCGCTGGATGTGATGGTCGCGTATCAGCCGAAAGTGACCGCGTTGAGTAAACACAGAGGTTTCGTCGTCAACCGAGCCGTCTTTGAAATGGAAGACCAGCCGAGAGACCGCCCGCTCTCCATGAATGGTTTGGAACAGATCACCTTCCGCAAGAATTTTACCCTCGGCTGAGCGGAGGGCGAGAAAGCCGCGGACGGTTCCCTCCGTGTATCTTACCGTTACCGGTTCTGCGGGTATTGAGCCGGGCTGGAGCAGAATGGCAATCAGAGCCGCTATCCTCCAGAGATTGTCTCTTTCTGGTGACATGTATCGTAAGATGCAATACTCGGAACGACTGATACGGCATTCGAGCCAATTAGTCATTAAGATTACACAATTTTTCGAGGAAATGAAATCGTGAAGCGAGTACCCGGCTGGCGGTCGATGCGTAGTTCTCCTTCCAATTGGCGGACGAGGAGATCTAAGAGCTGTAGCCCCATAGATGCGGCGGTCTCGGGTTCCAGGCCGACGGGCAGTCCAATGCCATTATCGGAGATCCCGAGCGAGCATCTCTCGTCAGAACAGTGAAATGAGACCTCGATCAGGCCGGAGCGGGTCGCTGGAAAGGCGTGTTTGAAAGCGTTCGTCAGCAGCTCGTTGACGATCAAGCCGCATGGGACAGCCTGGGTGATCTCAAGCAATAACGGGCTGGAGTTTACCTGGATACGGACTCCATCCACTCGCGTCGAGTAAAAGGAAAAGAGATCTTTCGCCAGCGTATCCAAATATTTTCCGAAATCGATGGACGACAGGTCGGGCGCGGCATAGAGCATTTCATGGATCGCCGCTATGGATCGAACGCGCGTGTTCATCTCTTCCAGAACCGCCCGGGATTTCGCGTCAGGGAGGTATTCCGATTGCAGGCTGAGGAGGCTGGCGATCACCTGAAGGTTGTTCTTGACACGGTGATGAATCTCTTTGAGTAAAACTTCTTTTTCCCGGAGCGATGTTCGGAGCTGCTGATCGGCACGAGCGCGGTCGGTAACGTCGCGGAGATTGACTTGCACAACGTGCTGAGTTCCGACCGAATAGCGGTTTGCCAGCAACTCCGCTTCCAGGCGTCTTCCATCCGCAGTGGCAAGGGGCACGTTGTCATGGCGTGTAACATCCTGGAGGCGTGCCTCAGCGATGATATCGGCAGCCTCGCCGGCGCTCTGAAACGGCTCCATTTCGCCCAACGAGCGGCCGATCAACTGTTCGCGCCCGAAGCCGGTGAGTTCGAGGAAGTAAGGATTCACATCGGTTAAAGCTCCGGTTTCCATGTCGAACAGCAACATGGCGTCTTTGGCGGTTTCAAACAGGCGCTGATAACGGATTTCGGCTTCTTCGCGTCGCTCCGTAACGTCCTCGATGGCGAGTAGTACCGTGCGGTTCTCCTCATTCTGACTGGAAATCCGCCTTCCGTTGAGCCGCATCCTGCGTCGCCCCAGGTGCGGGAAATCGTGTTCAATCTCAAAATCCTGAAAGGAGTGATTGCGAAACAAAGCGTCCCCGAGCAACTCTCGCAGCCTGGCCGAATTCCACTGGCCATTTCCGAGATCGTAGAGCAGACGACCCTCGGTCTCCTCACGAGAGACACGGAACACTTGATAAAACGATGAGGTGGCGCGCTGGATCCTCAGATCGCCATCCAAGACCAGCAGGGGCTCGCGCACTGTCGAAATCATGTCTTCCGCATAATCCCGAGCTTCTTCGGCTGCCCGCAAGGTTCGTTTTAGAGGATCGATATCGACGAAGACGATTACCGCCCCTGCAATGCGATCGTCTACCGTGCGATACGGCCTGATTGTGGCTGAAAGCCAGTGCCCCTCTCGATCCTGAATGTCGCGTTTTTCGACAGCCAGCGTATCGACCACCTTGCGGGTCGGCGCCTGGAACTCCGAAAGATCTATACGGCCCTGTAAGTGAGTCAAAGGATACCCAATATCAATAGCCTGCACATTTAGGTACCTGACGGCTGCCGCGCTGAATTTCCTGAGCCGGAGATCGCGATCGAGTATCAAAAACGCCACATCTACCGCGCTCAGCAGATTCCCAAGGTCGCTGTTGACGAGGTTCAACTCCTGGTTCCGGTTTTGCAGCTCTTCGTTGAGGGTAGTGAGCTCTTCATTAGCGCTTTGCAGCTCTTCTTTAGTAGTGCCCAGCTCTTCATTCGTGCTTTGAAGTTCTTCATTCGCACTTCGTATCTCTTCATTGGCGGCCCTGAGTTCTTCCAGGTGAGCTTCGTGATCTTCGTCGGTATTACGCAGGTGTTCGACCGCTTCCGCCAGTTGCTTTTGAAGATCACGCACCTGCGACTCGAGAGCGGTGACCTTTCCGGTTGATTCGCCGCTCGGCGCGGAGAGGAACACAGGAGCTGGCGGCGCACCGTTCTTAGCCGCCTCTTCGAAGACGACCAGGAAGTAGCGCTCGCCAGCGGACGCTCCGGCTATAGGGGTTACTTCTATGTCGATCTGGCGACGCTCGCCCCGATGCTCGAGCGGAATTCCCGTTTCTCGAACAGAAATGTTTTGTTTTGCGGCAGCTTCCACCGCTTTGCGCAGCGGCGGCGTCAAGCCTTTGCGCGCGAGCCGGAGGATGTTGAGAGTGGCTTCGCCGGGAGCCGGGTCCAGATAGAAGCCGGTTCGGCCGCGGAACTGCAGGATCTGGAGGTCACCGTCAACCACCACAGCCGCTGGAGAATACTTGCTCTGAATGACAAGGTCCGTTTTCCTCTGCAGTTCGACACCGTTCAAGGTGGTACGTACCTCAGCCGGATCCGCGCTTTCGTGGGCAGCTCCGCTCGTAAATGGGAAGGTTAGCCGGACGGGTGCCGCCTTGCGGCCATAGATATGCTGCTCTTTCTCGACCACGGAAAACAGGTCACTGGCCGCGGCGATCGACTCCGCGGTGCCGAGCACAAGCAACCCTGTCGGATTCAGACTGTAATGAAACATGGGGAGAACCCGGCGTTGAAGCGCGGAATCCAAATAGATAAGCAGGTTCCGGCAGCTAATGAGATCGGTGTGCCCGAAGGGCGGATCAGTAGTAACATCCTGCCGGGCAAATATGCAGGATTCCCGAATGGATTTACTCACTTGGTAGCCCTTATCCATACGAATGAAGAATCGGCGCAACCGTTCCGGTGGGACGTCCTGGGAAATCAGCTCGGGATACACAGCTGCGCGAGCCCGGCCGAGGGCGAGATCGCTGATGTCAGTTGCAAACACCTGGAGGGTCGTGTTCAAGTCCAGTTCGTCTATCAACTCCCGGAGGCAGATCGCGATCGAATAGGCCTCTTCACCGGTGGCGCAACCTGGAACCCAAACCCGGAATGCCTCATTTGCATCGCGCGATACCAGCAGGTCCTTAAGCAAACGATTCAGAGCGTCGAAGACCGGCGCATCCCGGAAGAAGCTGGTGACACTGATCAAAAGATCGCGATAGAGTTCCCGAGCCTCTTCCGTGTTCTCACTCAGAACACCGTTGTACTCGCCGAGCGTCTTAGTGCGTTTCACGATCATGCGGCGGCTAATACGGCGCCGGATCGTATTTGACTTGTAATGAGTGAAATCGACGTTGGTGCGGGCGCGCAGGAGAGCAAAGAGTTTTTTCAGCTCGTGGTCGCCTTCGGGCAATATCTCCTTGTCTGGCTCTTTTGGCTCAGGCGGCCGGACGAATGGATGCCGGCTAAGATGGACCAACTCTTTCGCGATATCGGAAGGGGAGAGGACGTAATCTACAGCCCCGGTTGCAATTGCGTTGCGCGGCATTCCGACATGCTGGGCAGTAGCTTCTTCCTGCGCGAAAGTCAAACCGCATTCTGCTTTGATGGCGCGCAGGCCCAGGCTGCCATCAGAAGCGTTTCCGGAGAGAACCACCCCGATGGCGCGGCCGCCCTGGACATGCGCGAGCGATTCGAAGAAGGTGTCGATAGGCAGGTGGAGACCGGGATTGCGATCCGTCAGGCGTAATACGCCGTCTTCGAGAAGAATAGTGGCATTCGGGGGAATGACAAAGACCTCATTAGGTCGCACACCGATGCCGTCTTCAACCACATGAACCGGCATCGTTGTGTGCGTAGCTAGAATCTCGGGCAGTTGGCTTTCGTGGTGGGGATCCAGGTGCTGCACGATAACAAAAGCCATGCCGGTGTCATTCGGGAGAGCATCCAAGAGGCAGCTGAAGGCATCCAGAGCACCCGCGGAACCACCGATGCCAACTACTGGAAAAGGATGGCCGCGAGGCGGACTGATATCTATCTCGTTGCCGCGCTCGACCTCGATGGCTCCTGGGTCAGGCGGCAGGCCGGGATCGATTTCGACGGCTTCCCTGCCTTCGTTTTGCCCGTCGGATTCCGAAATCATTCTGTTTCCTTATTTCGCTGCAAGCGATCGCATATTGCGCGTAAATCGTTTGCCAGCTCAGCTACACGACGGCTTAAAGTCTCGATCTCCGGGATCTTCTGGTCGCGAACCGCAGCCGGAAAATCCTCTAAAACCCGTTGCAGGCCGGCCTGTATGATGACGAGGCGCTGGCCAACATTGCATCCGGTCTGGAGCTCTTTCTTCTGCAAGGCCGTCTCAATCGTGGCATAGAGATCCTGCTCTGCGAACGGCTTTACCACAAAACCATAAGCATCGGTGAGCCTTGCGCGAATGTGCGTTTCCGGATCGTTGTAGGCGGTCAGAAAGACAGTCGGTATCTGCCATTTTTTCAGGACCCGCGCGGCTAATTCAACGCCGTCCATCTCGCCGTCAAGACCGATGTCGGCGATCAGCAGGTCGGGGTGGGTTTGCTCGACCTCTTTGAGAGCCGAGGCGCCACCTGACGCCATTCCCACAACCTCATACCCGAGCCGGACGAGAACGCGGCGCAAGTAAGCGCCGGTGATCATTTCGTCCTCGACGATGAGGATCCGGGGCCTGCGCTGGCGATTCTCTAGCTGGACCAAATAACGATTCTACGGCTTCATGTCGGAACGTTGCCCAAGCGCTCTTTCAAGCGATCCAGTTTTGTTGTCAAGCGATCGAGTTCCCCGGGATCGCGTACGGTGGCAATCAAAGACAAGACCGTTTGAAATCCACGCTGGGCGTTGGCCCTGGCCTTGTTAGCGACAGCCGGGTCGTCCGCATCGACTTCCGCAAGATCCAGGAAAGTTTGGCAGAGATCCAGCTCGTTGTCTAGGAACTGGATCCCGGTAGCCTCTCCTGGCAAATGTCCGTCTTCATCCGGGCGATGCATGTACCCGCTTAGAGTTTTGAGTAGCGGCGGCGGAAGAGAATCACAGCCGCAAAACCGAAGAGAACCAGCATCACTGTGCCTGGTTCCGGAGTGTAATCGATTGTGCCAAACAGGCCATCTTTCTGGTTGTTGATGCCGGCGGTGAAATAGAGCGCGTCGGGATTGGAGACGCCCGGTGCGCCAGGGTCGAATTTCAGGGACCAGAGAAAATCGTTGACGATCGGTTTACCGGTCGAGTCATTCAGCGTGCCCATGAAAGTGCCGCTCGAATTGTAGGCAAGGATCTCGCCGTTGCCGAAGTTTCCGACCAGCAAATCGCCGGAAAAGCTGCCGAAACCTGAGGCGGGCGCCATGGTGAGACCCCAAGGTGCGAATAAAGGTCCACCGGTAGCCACGCGCTTCGAGAACGTGCCGTCCGTGTTGAAAACGTCCACATACCCGCCGGGCAGGCCGGTACCCGCGGGAGTTAATTGCGCATAAGTCACATACAGGCTCGAGCCAATCGCCTGGATGTTAAAAGGGACAAAGCCCGCGACACCTTTCGGGTCGGTAAAGTTCCCGGCGAGAGTAACTGGCTTGTAACTCGAATCGAACACCCGAATGCTGCCCGTGGAATCGGCCGCGTAGAGATAATTCGAGCCGCCGGAACTGGCGAGAGCCAAGCCGGTATAGACAGCGCCGGGCGTGGATGCAGTTTGGACGGCTGCGCTGCCTGGCGGCCCCCAGCTATCGATTGTGCCGTTCAGAGTGTCAAAGATGAAGAAAGCCGGGCCGCCACTAGGCAGTGCGAAACCGCTGCCACCGCTAAATACCTGACCGGTGGGGCCGGTGACGGGCGGAGTGCCAGGGGGAATGGTAACCACCAGCGTCTGCTTGACACCCGCACCGTCGTAGAGAGTCGATGTGCCCGAGAGTTGATTGGAAACCCAGAACGGCGAACCACCTGGCACGAAAGAGACGCCCCAGGGATTCTTGAGATTTGGATCGGTTGTGGCAGCCATGCCAGGCACGTCGGAAACAAGATCCGTTCGGGTAAACGTGTCGGCTAAGAGAAGTTGAGATGAAAGCACAACGGCAAGAGTGAAACCTACATTTGTGCCAGTTTGAAAAGCGCGGTGAATTCTCACGGTGAACCCCCTGAGTTGCAAAGTCAAACTACAAGACTGACTATACGCCTATTTTGCGTAGTTGGAGTGGGAGCTTCGCGGATCCTATTGGAACCGGTAGCCCGGTTTCAGATCGCAGCGAAACAGCTTGGTGCGGGCGGGAGTGATTTTGAGGCTGCAAGATGCCCAAGACAAAATGAGATCGGGCCCTAAGGGAAAGACAATGTCTTGCTTGTGCTCTTGGCCCGGTCCGCTCACTTCCGCTTCGATGCTGGGTCCTTGAGCTGCCGCGGGCAGCGTGAAATTCATACTCGATCCGAAAATGGCCGGATAAGCTTGCCGGATCATCTCGCTCAAAATCGTCTGGCTCACTTCCGCTTCGAGCAAATAGGTGGTCGTGTCGGACCAGTTGCGCACTGAGATCTGCAGATTGTGGTTAGCAGCGGACAGGCCCTGCGACTCGATCTTGCTGAACGGACACGGCCCCGCAATACACGACAACCGAACGTTGCGGAACTCGCGGCCCTCGGTGTCAACCGTGAAGGAGCCGATGGTAGCTTTCCATTTATCATCGGGCGAGCAGGGAGGCCGGCCGCCGCACGGTACGTTACCGGTGTTCACCACTTCAAATGTCTTGACGTAACTGCCGACGTTGGTCGTGATGGGAGCCTTCTCCGAATACCGTACTCTGATGTTGCCGAGTCGCGACTCCGAGAGGATGACCGGCACGCTCGCGACGCTCAGGACGGGCGAGAGCCGCGCGACACAGAGCTGGTTTCCATTGATAACGGTCATGCCGAGCGAGAGGTATCCAGGGTGACGAAAATTAAGCTCGAACGTCGATGGCTTGGCCGTGCGCGGTTGCAGAGTCAGATGAAAGAGGCCTGAGGAATCCGAGACCGCTCGGAAAGATCCTTCGCCCATGGTGGCGGTTACGACTGCATCCGGAATCGGCGATTGCTTTTGCGGATCGGCATCCTGCTTCAGGACCACGCCAGTGAGCAGAATCGGGCCCGACGGTTGCCGTTGTCGAATAATGAAGAATAATCCCGTTACCGCAATGATGACGCTAACCACTGCCCTTGTCCAAATGGCGATTCTTCGTTTCCCGGTCATCTGTTTCCGTCGAAATCCGTGAAGTCGAACAATATCCAGCTTAATCGTGCATCACGCCGCGCGCTGTTACAGCGGATGCTGCGTGCGGCGGCCAGTCTTCCTTTGGCGAGTGGCGCGGCCCAGCTTTGCTTCTGCCAACGGCCTCAACCCGTGGTGGTTTCGCCGGAGTTTTCCGCTGCGAATCTATCTAGCGAAGACGACGATTTTCTGGAGGAGCTGGAGAAGACCAATTTCCAGTTCTTCTGGGAACAGGCGGATCCGCAGACAGGATTGATCAAAGATCGCTGCAACGTGCGCCAGCCGGACCACTCGATTGTAGCTAGTATTGCCGCGACCGGATTCGGGTTGACGGCGCTGTGCATCGGGCAGCAACGCGGCTATGTCTCGATGACGGAGGCGCGCGAGCGGGCCATTTTGGTGCTGCGCTTTCTTTGGGAGAAGATGCCGAATCATCGCGGCTTCTTCTACCACTTCGCCAATGCGAAAACAGGCGAACGCATTTGGGATTCCGAAATTTCCTCGATCGATACGGCGCTTTTGCTGTGCGGCGTCCTTACCTGCCGTCAGCACTTCCGAAGTTCCCAAGTGACGCGGCTGGCTTTCGATATTTACAACCGCGTTGAGTGGACGTGGCTCTCCGAAGATACGAATCTGCTGCCGCATGGCTGGTCGCCCGAGAACGGGTTTCTGCCTTACCGCTGGGATTATTACAGCGAGTTGATGATGATGTATCTGCTCGGGCTCGGCTCGTCGCGCTATCCGCTGCCCTATGAAGTCTGGAACTCATGGAAGCGAACGACTTTCGAATATGAAGGGCTGCGCTACATCGGTTCCTTTGCGCCGCTGTTCATACACCAGTATTCACAGGCGTGGTTCGATTTTCGCGGTAAGCAGGACCAATTTGTGGATTATTTCAAGAACTCGATTATCGCGACCGAGGTTCATCGCCGCTTCTGCCTTGAACTTTCGAAGCAGTTTCCGGACTATAGCGACGATTTGTGGGGGATCACGGCGTCGGATTCGGAGCACGGCTACGTGGTGTGGGGAGGCCCTCCGGAAATTGGGCCTATAGATGGAACGGTGGTGCCAAGCGCGCCCGGCGGGTCGCTTCCTTTCATGCCTCCGCAAACGCTGCGTGTGCTAAAGAATATACGGAACCGTTACGGCGCTGCCTGGAGCCAATATGGTTTCGTGAATGCATTTAATCCGCTGACAAAATGGTATGACACGGACGTGATTGGAATCGATACCGGTATTACGATGTTGATGGCCGAGAATTTGCGCACGGGTTTCGTTTGGGAGACATTCATGAAGAATCCCGAGGCGAGGCGCGGTTTGGAACGGGCTGGATTTTCGGGGTTCTGAGGCGTGCCGAAAAAAAGGCCGCTCCAGTTCTGTCAGGTGAGCCGGAGCGGCTGAGGGAAAAGCGTGAATTTGAGCGTTAGCGGTGATGACCCCCGCCGCCATGACCTCCGCCGCCACCGGAAGAGCCGCCACTGTGTCCGCCGCCCGAGGAGCCAACGCTGTGTCCGCCACCGGACGAACTGCCACCTGAGGGTGCGCTGAAACGCGGCGCGCTCGGAGCGCTGTAATGCGGGGCACTGTAACTGGGCACGTTGTAGTGCGGGGTACCGTAACTAGGTGAGCTATAACTCGGCCTGTTGTAACTCGGGGAGTTATAATTTGGCCTGTTGTAACCCGGGGAGTTGTAGCTTGGCGTGTTGTTGCGCGGCGCCGAGAAACCCGGCGTAGGCGTATAGGAACGCGTATTGGCAGCTGGCCCGCTATTCCGATTCGGCGCAGGCGCAGCGTTCATCCGGCCTCCGCTCAACTGAGAGGAGGTACTGCCTTGCTGTTGCGGCTGTCCGAAACGGTGCCAGCCGCTCTGTTCCGACCCACTGGCAAATCCCTGCCGCAGAGCGCCGCCGTTGCCCGGATCGCCAAACCGCTGCCAGCCGTTCGACGGATTGGCCGCGCCCGAATAACCTCCTCGTCCGGCGTAGCTGTTTTGAATATTAGGAGCGATACCGTGGGCCGATCGCGGCGAATTCAGATTTGGGCTTGTTACACCGCTGCCCGTGCCAGGCCGCCCGCCGGCAGTCGGAATCGAGCGAAATTGCGAGCTTTGGAAAAACTGACGGCTCGAAGCGGAGGCGAGCCTCGGATTCGCAGCCACTGCGCGGTTCGAAAACTGGTAGCTCGCCCGGGTGGGAGTAATTGGCAACTGGCCTCCCCGGAAAGAGCTGGCATTTGTCAACTGGCTTCTCGTGGCGGGCGAAAACCTCTGATGCGGACCGCCGAACGCGTTATAGCTGGCCGTCATGGCTCCGCCGCGGTAAGCCGCATTGCGATAGGTTCTGGCTATGTCCGCGTTCCGGGCGAAATTGTTATAGGGCCGGAAGCCGCGCCCGCCCCAGCCTCGCCCATACCAGCCCTGTCCCCACCAGCGATGGAACGATTCAAAGGGCGCCAGAGCACACCAGCCAAGTCCGCCGATGCCGAGACCGATACCAAAACCGCCCCACCCGAAGAAACCGACCAACGCCGGGCTCCAGAATGAAGCGCCAATAGCGCCTGGCCACCAGGACCAGCCATAACCGCCATTCCAGAACCAGCGCCCGTAATGGTAAGGCGCCCAGCCCCACGGCGCGGAATCCACCCAATTCCAGCCGTAGTAATCGTCCCAGGACCACTGGCCTGTGCTGTAGGGAGACCATCCGGCAGGTTGCGATTGAGGAGTCCAAACTTGTCCGTACTGTGAAGGCACCCACTGGCCATAGTTGTCCAGATCGGCTGCTCCAGCGACGTCCTGGCTCACATACCGATAGCTCTGAGAACGCAAAAGATCGCTGTCCCGGTGAGCACTCCAATCCTCGAACTGATCGCGGGCGATCTCGGGCGCACTGCGGAACTCGGGATCGCCCGAATTTCCCCGCACAAGCACGGTCTGGCCGGCTGGTAAGGCTTGCGAGCCGCGCGGACCGAAGATTTCGCCTTGACCGGAGCGCGCGGTGATCTGAGTGGTACCGTCATCGAGCACGCTCAAGCGGAATTCGCCCAGGCTCATGGGCCGGAACCCCACGCTCGGCGTATCGACTTCCACCTGCGCGTCCGATTGGCGCAGGACTCTGTAGATGATGGTTCCCGCCCCAAGCTGAAGTTGGTACCGGTGATATTCCAGGTCAGCAAAGCCGAGATCGGTATTCGGCGCAAGCCTCACCAGATTCGCGGCATCGAGTTCGACCTCAGCCCGCGAACCATCGGAAGTCTGGAGGCGATCCTGGGCAAGCAGCGGGGCATTCAGAGCGGCTCCGGTCAGTTCGCCGTTTCCAAGCTTGATATTCACGTCGCCCTGAGCGATGCTCAACCGCGCCACTGCATGTTTCTGGTCCGCCGCTAGGTCCTGCTGAGGATTACTCTGCTGGTCAGGGGTTCCATTCGGATCGAACCCTGGACCTTGCGGAGCTTGGTTCCCGTTCTGCGTGCCCGGATCCCGTGTGCCCTGATTTTGTGTGATAGGAGGGTACTGGCTCATTTGCGCCTGTGGAGCCGCCGGCCCGCTATATTGCGCCTCGAGAGCCGGGTTCAAAGTAAACGAGGCTACCGCGAAGGCCACTAGCATCGTTATGGAATCGCGAAACATACTACGCCAACCTTATGTACAGGTCGGATGCCACTCTCTAAGCTTCAGAACAAAAGGAGTTAGCTGGGTTTACTACGGCGTGGCGCTGGTTGAAATGCACCGATGTTGGGCCGATTGCACCAACTGAGGCCGGTCAAGCGGGAACGGTGAACTTCACAGTCGAGCCGTGCACGCCGTCGCTTTCCACCCAGATCTTGCCCCGATGAGCGCGCACGATCTTGCGGCAAATAGAAAGCCCGAGTCCGCTACCCGGGATCTCTCTTCCGTGCAGGCGTTTGAAGGGCTCGAACACCCTCTCGTGAAACTCCGGCTTGATTCCAACGCCATTATCGCGCACAGAGACGGTGTGGAAATCATCCCCGGTCTCGCCCGCAACCTCAACTTTTGGCGCTTCCTCGCCGCGGTATTTGAATGAGTTACTCAGCAGGTTCTCGAAGACAGTGACCATCTGCTTTTCATCGGCGAACGCTTCCGGGAGTTCGCCGCTGGTCACTTGCGCGCCGCATTGCTGAATGTCTTTTCCTAAATTTAAGAGCGCCCATTGCAAGGGGCCGTCAAGGTTCAGGGACGCGCATTGCGCGGTATTGCCGGTACGCGAATAGGTCAATAAATCGGCGATCAGCCTATTCATCTGAGCGGCGTTCTGGACGATGACGTTTGTGAATTCTTTCACGCGATCATCGTTAGGGACCTGCCTCTGCAGCAGTTGAGCATGAGTACCGATTGCGCGCAGCGGCTGCTGCAAGTCGTGACTGGCCGCATACACGAAGTAATGCAGCTCTTCCTGGGCCGCGTGGGCATCGGCCAGACTACTATCTAGTTCTCGCCGAACGTTTTCAATTTCCTTCAGACAGCTCGCGTGAGCCTGCTCGAGCTGCTCCATCTGCTGCTTCAATATCCCGAGTTGTTCCTCGGCCTCAGTCACTTTTAAGCCGCCACTCCTTTCAATAGTCCTAAGCGCTCGAGCAGAGCGTTGGGATCCGGATCTCGTCCCATGAAGCTCCGGTAAAGTTGAGCGGGATCTTCTGAATCTCCGCGCTCGAGAATGTGACGCCTATAATCGCCGCCGGTTTCGGCGCTAAAGATACCTTCCCGGCGAAAACGCGTGAACGCGTCCGCGTCGAGCACCTCTGCCCATTTGTAAGAGTAATAACCGGCGCCATAAGCCACAGGGCTGGCGAACAGGTGGGTGAAGCTGGCAATCATACCGTAATCGGAGGGCAAAGCGGCAGGCGTGAACTTCGCAAGTATGTCGCGGGCGAACGCCAGCGGATCGCCGTTCTCATCGGGATTAAACTCGCGATGAAGCTTTAGATCGACCGTGCCGAAACCAAGCTGCCGCATCTGCAGATTGGCATTCCGGAAAGTTCGGGCGCGCTTCATTTTTTGGAACAATTCGTCCGGTATGCTTTCGCCGCTCTGGTGATGGCGCGCAAACAGGTGCAGCGCTTCCTGCTCCATGGCCCAGTTCTCCATAATCTGGGAAGGCAGCTCGACAAAATCCCACGGAACGTTGGTTCCGGCAAGCGTGCGAATTGGCACGCGGCTGAGGATATGGTGGAGGAGATGGCCGAATTCATGGAAAATCGTTTCGACCTCGCGATGCGTGAGCAGCGCGGGAGTGTCACCTACCGGCGGAGTCAAATTTCCGCAGATCAGCCCGACATGGGGCTCGCCTTCCTCCGGATTGCCCGTGATTAGAGAATCCATCCAGGCTCCGCCGCGCTTGTTCTCGCGGGGAAACCAGTCGGTGTAGAAGCCACCCAGCAGACTGCCCGAGGAGCCATCCTGCACTCGGAAGTACTTAACTGCCCGGTCCCAGACTGGCACGCCGGGTTCTTCGATCACCTGGATGCCGAGAATGCGGCCGAAGATGTCGAACATGCCGGCCACCACGCGGTCGAGCTCGAAGTAGGGCCGCAGTTCCTCTTCATCGAAATCGTACAAAGCGCGGCGCTGCTTTTCGGCGAGATAGCTAACATCCCAGGGCTCGACTGTGGAGTAGCCAAGTTTCTTTCCGAGTTCGGCCAGGCTGGCGTTTTCCAGCTCGAACGCTGGCTCTGTCTTGCGATAGAGGTCTTCGAGAAATGCCTCGGCCCTCGCCCCCGTGTGAGCCATGCGCTCTTCTAGAACAAGGTCGGCAAAATCACTGTAACCGAGGAGCCGGGCCTTTTCCCGCCGGAGCCGCAAAATCTCCCCGATCAGCCCGCGATTGTCCAGCTCGCCGGACGTCGCGCGCCTGTTCGAGGCTTCCCAAAGCTCCTGCCGCAAAGAACGGCTATCGAGATACGTCATCGACGCGATGTAGCTGGGGGCCTGCAAAGTGAGCCGCCACCCTTCCCTGCCCTTCGATTTGGCACTTTCCCGCGCCGCCGTCAGCGCGGATTCGGGCAAGCCGCTAAGCTGCGCCGCGTCTGTGATTACAAGCTCGAAAGCATTGGTCGCGTCCAGAACATTTTGCGCAAACTTGTTGGTAACTTCGGTCAACGCGACATCGATTTCTTCCAATCTCTTCTTGCCTGCCACATCCAGATCGGCTCCGGCCCTTCGAAAACCGCTGACCGTCTTTCTTAGAAAACGCCGGTGCACCGGAGCCAGGTCATCCGGGTTGGTGTCTTGCTCCACTTGCTTCACCGCTTCCCAAAGCTCCGCATTTAACGGAATCGAGGAATAAAACTGGCTTACCGGAGCCTGGATGTTGTTGTAAGCGTTTCGCAGTTCCGGATACGTAGAGACAGCCTCCAAGTGCCTGACGACGGACATGGCGAAATCGAGCGGTTCCGTGAACTGGTCTAACGTCAACAGGATGTTGTCGTATGATCGTGCAATTGATCCGCTGCTCATATCGGACAAGCGGTTCTTCATCTCGCCCAAAAGCCACTGAATGGCAGGTTCCACATGTTCGGCCTTCACCCGGTCGAACTGGATCGGAGGTCGCTCGGCAAGGAGCGGATTATCTTTGAAATCTTCACTCATAAGTTAATACGTGAATGGCTGTCCATCGGATGATGGGACATATCGTCAGGGACGCTACCAAACGCGACAGCCTTTTCCCTTGGCCACATACATCGAATCGCTCGGCTTGCAGCCGAAGGCCTGGCTGAATTCCGGCACATTCTTGAGTACGCCATTGGTCCGGAATTTCCCCGGCGAGTGCGGATCGGTCTGCGCTTCAAGGCGCGCGGTTTCGGGGGTAACGTTCTCGCACCAAACCTGCGCAAACCCAAGGAAGAATTGCTGGGCCTGCGTATAGCCGTCTGTTTTCTCGGAAGGCGGAAGACTCTTTTTCGCCAGATCATCCATCAGAGCCATATATGCCAGGCGGATACCGCCGTTATCGGCTGTGTTCTCACCGAGTGTGAGTCTTCCGTTCAGCTCGATGCCTGGAACCGGTGTAAAGCTGCCGTATTCGTTCACCGTACAGTCGGAGAGCTTCTTGAAACGCGCCTCGTCGCTATTTTGCCACCAATCGCGCAGGTTCCCGTCTGCGTCGAACTGCCGCCCCTCGTCATCGAAGCCGTGTGTTAATTCGTGGCCCACCACAGCGCCGATCGCGCCGTAATTCACGGCATCATCTGCCTTGTTCGAATAGAACGGAGGCTGCAGAATGCCGGCTGGGAAGTTAATGTTGTTCTGCGTTGGGTCGTAATAGGCATTGACCGTTGGCGGCGTCATTCCCCACTCGCTGCGATCGACGGGCTTGCCGATTTTGTTTAGCTGGCGCCGGTATTCAAATTCGTTTGCTCTGTAGTAATTTCCGAAGTAGTCAGCGGGAATGATGTCGACCGATGAATAGTCGCGCCACTTGTCGGGATAGCCTATCTTGTTTGCGACCGCGTGCAATTTGACCAGCGCCTGCTCCTTTGTTCGTGGGCTCATCCAGGTTAGAGATTCGAGATCGTTGGCCATCTCGTGCTCGATCTCGTGCACCATTTGAAGAGTGCGCTCCTTACCCTCTTCGCCAAACGTCTTCTCGACGTACTTGCGCCCCAGCGCCTCTCCCAATTCGTCGTCCGTGGCGGAGACGCAGCGCTTCCAGCGCGGCTTCAGTTCCTTTGTGCCCCGCAATGTGCGGCCGTAGAAATCGAAGTTTTCGTTGACAAACGGCTCGCTAAGCAGCGTGGCGCTCGCATTCAGATAATGCCAACTCAGGTAGTCCTGGAGATCGCCCATCGGGCGCGAGCTGAGCAGCTGACTGAGCGCTTTTGCGAAATCCGGCACGCTTACGTTGATTGTTGTGAATTGAGGGCTCCGGACTTTTGCGAAAAATTCATCGAAGTTGAAATCTGGACTCAGCTTCGCCAGCTCCGCTTTTGGCATCTCATGGAAAAGCCTTTGCGGATCGCGCCGGCTGGTCACGTCAAGCGACGCCTTCGCGAGATCGGTTTCGATCGACATGACAACGGCGGCCTTCTTCTCCGCTTCCGGACCGGGCGCGCCGATCAGGGAAAACATCTTCGCCATCATGGCAACATACTTCTGACGGAGTTCGACGGACTTCGCATCGGTTCGTAGATAGTAGTCTTTTTCAGGGAGGCCCAGCCCTCCCTGATCGACGCCCGCGATCATCATGCTTGCATTCTTCAGGTCGGGAGTCGGCCCGAATTCAAAGAAAACACTGATCTGGCGCTGCTGCAGGCGGGCGACTTCATCAAGTAGCTCCTCCTTGTTTGTGACGTGGCCGATGCGCTCGAGTTCGGAGGAAAGCGGTTTGTCGCCGCGTTGATCGATCTCAGGCTCATTCATGCAGGAGGCATAGAAGCCACCAATCTTCTGGTCGATGGGAGAGCTGCTTTGATTCTTCGCCGCTTGCTCGAGAATGCCGCGCAGAATTACTTGGTTGCGCTCATGCAACTCATCGAAGCGGCTCCACCGGCTCTCATCCGGCGGAATAGGATTGTCCTTCATCCATGTCCCGCAAGCGTATTGGTAAAAATTCTGGCACGGATTTGCCGATTTATCGATCGCGCTCACATCAAGACCGCTCGTAGACTGAGGCGGCGTTGCAGGCGACTGGGCCCACAAAGCTGCCGCGCAAACAATTCCGCAGATACAGAACCTACCGTTGAAACTCACCATTCACCTCAAGTGTTATCGACTGTTGCGGGGAGAAACGTGTTACCAAACGCGGCAGCCGTTTGCGGGCGTCATCGGCTGTCCCGCTGAGCAGCTGAAAGCTTTGCCGAACTCCGGGACGTTCTGAAGCACGCCAATCACGCGAAACTGTCCCGGCGAGTGCGGGTCTGTCCGCACGCTGTTGCGGGAATACTCCGGGCGAACGTTTTCGCACCAGATTTGCGCATAGCCCAGAAAGAAGCGTTGTTCGGGCGTGTAGCCGTCAAGCTTTGCTTTGTCTACGCTGCCGTTCTCGATGCCGCCGAGCAGGGCCATGTAGGCAAGGCGAATGCCCGCGTTATCTGCTCCGTTTTCGCCCAACGTCAGCCGGCCGTTGAGATTGGCGTCCGGAACCGGCTTGAACTGCGAATATTCGGTCGCGATGCAATCGGCTCGTTGCTTGAATTCCTCGGCGTCTTGTTTCTGCCACCAGTCGCGCAGATTGCCATCCGCGTCATATTGCCGCCCCTGATCGTCGAAGCCGTGTGTCAACTCGTGGCCGATCACCGCACCAATGCCGCCAAAGTTTACCGCCATATCGGCCGTATTCTTGTAAAAAGGAGGCTGCAAAATACCGGCGGGAAAGTTGATATTGTTCTGCAACGGATTGTAGTAGGCGTTGACGGTCGGCGGAGTCATGCCGAATTCCGAGCGGTCGACCGGTTTGCCAATTTTATTGAGGTTCCGGTGTACTTCGAATTCGCGCGCGTTGCGCACGTCCGATATCAGGTTCGTGTCTGTGATCGAAACGCTCGAATAGTCCCGCCACTTGGCTGGATAGCCGATTTTGTTCGTAACACCTTTCAGCTTCGTTAGGGCCTGCTGCTTAGTCGTCTCGCTCATCCAGGACAACGACTTGATATCGGTCTCCATTTGCTGCTCGATAATGCTGACGAGCTGCTGCGTTTTCTCTTTGGACTGTCCCGCGAAAGCTTTCTCTACATACTTCTGTCCGAGAGCTTCTCCGAGAGCGCTATCCGTCGATATAACGCAGCGCTTCCAGCGTGGCTGCAGTTCCTTCGCGCCGGTCAGATACCGTTGATAGAAATCGAAATTCTCATCGACAAACGCCTTGCTCAAATCGGGTGCATAAGCGGAAACATAATGCCAGATCAGGTAGCTCTTCAGATCGTCGAGACTGCTCGATCCAAGCGTAGTGTTCAAGGTCTTGAAAAAATCTGGCACGGAAACGTTCAAAGTGTCGAACGAAGGCGCGTCGCGATCGCTGAAGTAAGTCTTGAAGTTGAATTCGGGCGTTAGCGCCTGCAGACTGGTGACCGGCATCCTATGATGCGTCAGATTCGGATCGCGGCGCGCGACCCGGTCGAGAGAAGCTTTCGCCAGCTCCGTTTCGATAGCCAATATCGCCGTTGCCCTCGCGTCGGCTTCGGCAGGCTGTTCGCCGATCAGCTGCAGCATTTTCGAAACGTGATGAACATACTGCAGGCGCGTCTTCTCGTCTTTAGGACCGATGTAGTAGCTCTTATCGGGCAGACCCAGGCCACCCTGGTCGACATCCGCGATGGTCATCTTCGAATTATCGGGATCGGGACCGGAACGAAAACCGAAGAAGACGCTGATACCCTGATTTTGCAGGCGCGCAATCTCACCCGGAAGCGCGGATTTACCCTGCAGGCTGCGAATACGCTCGATGCCCGGCTTGACCGGATCGTCACCCGCCTTTTCGACCGCCGCTTCGTCCATGCAAGCGGCGTAGAAGGCTCCGATCTTCTGATCGATCGGCGAACGGTCCTGATGCTTGGCCGAATCCTCGAGAATGGTCCGGAGCACTTCCTGATTGTGATTCTGCAGCTCGTTGAACCGGCCCCAGCGCGAATACTGCGGAGGCACCGGGTTGGTTCGAATCCAATTGCCGCAGGCGTATTGATAGAAGTTCTGGCATGGGTCCGCGCTCTTGTCCGTGGCCGTCACGTCGACCCCGCTCGGAGGCGAAGAGCTCTGCGCGAAGGCCATAAAGCCTAGTCCCCAGAAAGCTGCCCAGACGCGGACACAGCGAACCGTCTGCATGTAAACGAAGGTATCAAACGAGAATAGGGAAGAATGATTCCGGCTCGGCGGCTCATTTCTGGACCGCATTCCGTTGCCGGTCTTTGGATTTTCCCTTAGCAATCCACCATATGCCAAATAAGGTGACGACAAGAGCGGTGAGGAGCAAGGCGTACCTGTCAACCAGGGCGGAAACGTGTTGCCAGTTCTCGCCGACCAGGAAACCCAGCGAGAGAAAGGAAGCCACCCATAGGGCAGCGCCCGAATAGGCGAACAGCGCGAAGTTGAGGTAACGCACCTCCGACATGCCCGCCACCAGAGCCGAACAATGGCGCACGCCCGGAATGAAATAACCGGCAGCCAGCAGCCACGATCCCATGCGATCGAACCAGCGGTGAACCTGTTCCAGCCGTTCAGAGGTCAGGCCCACGTATTTACCGTAACGATAGGCCACCTTGTGACCGTAAGTGCGGCCCAAAACATAGCTGAGCGAAATGCCGCAGGCGCTTCCGCTGAGCCCGGCGAAGAAAGTAACGATGGGGTGAAGGCGCCCTTTCCAGATGAGATAGCCGCAGAACATCAGCAACGTTTCATCGGGGACAGGCAGCCCGACGATGCCCAGCATCAGCAAACAGAACAGTCCGGCGTAACCATATTGTGAAATCCACGAGAAGACAGAATTCATGGACTTTCGCAGTTCAGAGAATAGCAGCCGGCGCGGGCTGCCATTCGTTGCGCTACGATTCCGGTATGGCTCAGGGGAACGGTCAGTTGTTCGAAGTCAAATGCCCGTGTTGCGGATCGAGTCTGCAAATCGATACCGAGACGCAACTTGTAATTCATCATCGGGAGCCGGAGAAGAAGCCGCTGATTGAGGACCTGCACGCTGCTGCGCAGCAGCTCAAGGGAGATGCCGATCGCCGGAACGACGCCTTCGAGAAGAGTTTCGCAACGCATAAAAGCGGCGACAAGTTCCGCGAGAAACGCTTCGAGGAGCTGCTGAAGCAGGCCAAAGAAGACAAAACCGGTGCGCCTCCCAAGCGCCCCTTCGACTTGGACTAGCGAACCGGGAATTGGGAACTCAGTAATACTCCGCTGAAACCCCATCCAGGCGAGCGAAATCAGATGGGAGGAAATGGCGACGAGACGCAGGACGCCCAAAAAGGCTCAGGAAGCGGGAAAAACTCCTGCAGGCAAGAAGAACAGCAAATCAGCCGGAGCGGCATCTCGCATCCTGAAGACGGCTCGAGAGGAATTTGGGTTTGATTCACTTCGCCCGGGCCAAGCCGAAGCGATTGACGCCCTGCTCAAAAAGAACGACTGCCTGGTGGTCATGCCGACCGGTTCTGGGAAATCGGCGATTTACCAAATTGCCGGGTCCTTGTTGAAGGGTCCGACACTGGTGATTTCTCCCTTGATCGCCTTGCAAAAAGACCAGGTGGACTCAATCAACGAGCAGTCTGACGCGGAAGCGGTGGCAGTAAATTCGACGCAGCGCGCGACCGAGACGCGCGAGGCCTTTGAGAAAATCGAAACAGGCGGCAGCAAGTTCATTTTCCTGGCGCCGGAACAACTGCGCAAGCAGGAGACGATGGAGCGGCTGGAACAAGCCGGGATCGTGCTGTTTGTGATCGATGAGGCGCATTGCATCAGCGAGTGGGGCCATGATTTTCGCCCGGATTACCTGCAGCTCGGGCCGGTGATAGAGCGGCTTGGACATCCGGTGGTGCTGGCCATGACTGCAACTGCTTCGGCGGCCGTGCGACGGGAGATTTCAGAACGGCTCGGCCTGCGCAAGCCCAAGATTTTCGTACACGGCTTCGACCGGCCGAACATTTATCTGCGGGTAGATCATTTCGAGAAGAAGGAAGAAAAACTCGAAAAGTTAATTCAGCGGGTGAATTGGGCGGAGAAGCCAGGGATTGTTTATGTCGCAACTCGAACCAACGCGGAAGAGATCATGCGGCTGTTGGCAGAAGAAGGAGTGAAAGCGCTCTTCTACCATGGCGGCCTAAAAGCCGCGGAGCGCCACGAGATTCAGGAGCAGTTTATGGCGGGCGAGGCGGATGTGATCGTGGCCACAAACGCTTTCGGAATGGGAATCGATAAAGCGGATGTTCGGTTTGTGTATCACTTCGACGTAAGCGATTCGCTCGATTCTTATTACCAGGAGATTGGCCGGGCGGGCCGCGATGGCGAGAAAGCCGAAGCGGTGCTTTTCTTTCGGCAGGAAGATATGGGGGTGCAAAAGTTCCACAGCGGAGAGGGCAAGCTCAGCGTGCGGGACGTCGAGCAAGTGGCGAACGTGATCGCCGATCAGGAAGGGCCGGTCGAAGTGGAGGAAGTAACCCAAGAGATAAACCTCTCGGAGAGAAAGTTGACCAGCGTCATTCACCGGCTGGAAGACGTGGGCGCTCTGGAAATCCTGCCGACCGGCGAAGTGCGAATGGTGGAGGACGCGATTCCTACAGAAGCAGCTCGAGAGGCAGCGGAAGAACAGGAACGCCGAAAAGAATCGAAACAGGAGCGCCTGCGCCGAATGCAGGAATACGCGGACATAAGTTCGTGCCGTCGCGAACATTTGCTGCGCTATTTCGGCGACGAGTTCACTGGCCCTTGTTGCAACTGCGACAACTGCCAGGCGGAAGCTCCGGGAATTACAGTGGACCCAAGCGTGGGCACGCGACGGGAAGTAGCCTAGCCAGCCAGAGGCTCAGTTTGACCGCTGTTTAGAGCCGCCGGCGCATCCCCGACCTACTCCGAGTAGCTTCGAGTTTGAGCCAGTAAAGCCGCAGATATACCAGATCGGCCCCACATATTTACAAAAGCGGTCAAACTTATGTCGCAAAAGTTGCGCCCGGAGGGAGTACGATCCAGTAACTTAAGTCGCGCTGGTTTGCGAACGCGCGTACTTGCCGTGCTCCGGTCTCGCGATGCGATCGAAATCCGCCGCCAACGTTGCAAGCTGATCAGCAATTTGCGGGCCGGAGATCGGCTTCCCGTGTCCCGGCGCAATCGTTAAAGGACGGAGTGCCGCCAATTGACGGACCGATTCTTTAGCAGCATCCCAATCCGGCGTGTAGTACGCGGGAGGTCCGTTCAGTTCCGGTTTTTGCGTGGCCACGGCCAGAAATGAATTCTGATCGGTGGTACAAAAAGCATCTCCCGGCAGCAGAACACGATCCGATTCCCGAAACAGTGAAACGTGGCCAGGAGCGTGCCCCGGCGTATGCAACCAGCGCCAGCCGGTCATTGTGGGAACAGAGCCGTCCGCGGGCAGCGCTTGTACACGATCGCGAATGTCGGCCGAGGTCCGCGGGTAAAGCGGAGACATCACCGCCATCAAGCCGCCTCCAACCGAGGGGTCGGGGGGTGGATATTTGATCTGCCCGGTCAGATAGGGAAACTCGCTCGCGTGAGCATAGACCGGCACGTCCCATTGTTTAAGCAGGTCTTCTATCGCACCTACGTGGTCGAAATGCCCGTGGGTGAGAATGATCGCGCTCGGCTGTGTCCCCTTGCCCAAGTGCTCTTCCGCCCAGCTCTTGATCTTTGCGGCGGAAAGGTGAAGGCCGCTATCTATAAGCGTCCATCCGATGCCTTCACTAATTACGGCATAAACATTCACAAAAACAATGCGCGTCCCAAAAATTCCGGGAGCGACATTTTCCAGATCGATAACTTCGTAGTCGGACAGTTTAATGGCATCCATATCGTTGTTTGACGCGTCATGCTGGCCTAACCGATCCTAGTGAGAGTACAGGCAAAGAGGAGCCACTGCGCTATTTAATCGCGCCGCTCCAGCGCAGACCGACCCGCCACAAGAGCGGCGATCCCGTATTTGGAGAAGGCGTCAGCGCGACCAGGTAAGTATGGTCGAGCAGATTGTCTACTGAGGCGACCGCAGAGAGCTTGCTTGTAAGGCGCTGCTGAGCCGAGAACTGAAGGGTGGAATAACCCGGCAGCAAGTATTGGTTTAGATCATCGTCGAAAACCAAACTGAAAGCGCGAATTCCGCCAGAAAATGTGGTGTTCTTCGCATTAAACGTGATCTGCGCTGTGCCTTGGTTCTTTGGTATTTCGGGAATTCGCAACCCACTCGCGAGGAGAGCGTCCGCATACACATAACCTGCCTGCGCGCCCCAGTGCCGCCATTGGTGCCTGATGTTCGCCTCAAACCCGCGCGAGAATCCGCTCGGGAAGTTCTCGCGCTTTCGGAGTATGAGGTTCGGGGTGGTGAGTAGCGTCGCATTGTCGATAAAGTTATTCAGCTCATTGTGGAAGAGCGTAAGCGAAATGCTGGTGTTCTCGGCGCTCCAATCTGCCCCGGCTTCGACTCCCACCAGTCCCTCAGGAATCAGGTTGGGATTGGCCAGCGTCTGCGCGTTGCCCACCCGGAAAGGCCGGTAGAGCTCGTTAAGCGTGGGAGCTCGAAAACTTCGGTATCCCGATGCTCGCAAGCGGAAATTTTTCAGGCCCACTGCCACGCCGCCGTTTGGGCTTACAAACGTTTCGCCGTGTTGGCCGGTGAATTCATGGCGGATTCCCGCGAAGAAGCGTGCCGGCCCAAGCGTGAAATCAGCCTGGCCGAACACTCCGTGCTCGAGCAGCGTGCCGCCGCTCGGTGTCGTTACGTGCGTCAGGTACGAATAGTCATAGCTGACGCCGTGCGTATCGTCGGTATCGGCGCCCGCGATCGTGTTCCAACGTTTGGCATGATGCTGCCAATACAAAGCGCCCCCGGTATCCTGCGTGGGCACGCGTTGGTTAGACGTCAACGTCTCGTGATTTCGATTCGCGGAAACCTGCGAGTAAGTGCTGTTGTATTGTTCCTGGCTGTGAAACCCGAGAAACGAAATCTGATCGTTACTCCATGAATGCGTGTAAGTCAGGGCGAGCATCCCAAGCCCGGTAGAGTTATGGGTCAGCAGCGTGCCGTTGTGGCGCTCTTCCGCTAGAACATCGAAGTGCAGCGAAAGGCGGTCGGCGGTCCCGAGATAATCGATACGCGCGTCGCCCGTAGCAAACCGCACGTTGGCTAAGTCGTCAACGCTGCCGCGAACCGGCTTGGGAGTGATGTAATATCCATTTGTCTCAAACGCCCGCGAGTGAACTGACAAGCCCCACACCCCCCACATATTTGAATAGCCGGCGGAAACGTCTTCGGTGCTTTCGTTTCCGGTCAGGACGTCCGCTTGAAATTGTTGATGTTGCTCCAGGGGCGAGAAGAGTGAAATGGTGCCGCCCATTGCCCGGTCGCCAAAGATACTCGTCGAAGCTCCACGGCTGATGTCCACTTCGCTAATGTAATCGGGGTCGATCCGATCCCAATACACCCACCCGCCGAAAGGGTCGTTTATTGGAATGCCGTCCCAAAGCACCAGCGTGCGGCTGGCCCCCGATGACCCGGTCGCGCGCAGCGAGACGCCCTGGGTGGTAGGGTTCGCGACCGTGCTGGAACTGCGGCGAAACAGGCTGAAGCCGGGGACCTGCCGCAACCGGTCGTCCAAATTGGCGCCAGGAATCTGCTCGAGTTGTTCTCCGGTAAGAACAGTAATCGAAGCCGGAACCTCGCTCGCGAGCGTCGCATTTACCGTCACTGTTGTCTTTAGCGGCGGAGGATTTTGCGCAGCCTGATTCGGCGGCGCTGTGCCCGGGTTAGTTTGGGCAAAGGCTCCAGGAAGGATTAGCAGGGCTATTGCGAACAGACAAGAGAAGCGCATTCGGACCGTGTCTGAGATTAGAGACGAAAGGAACTAATCGCTTCCCGCGCTCGTATTTACAAGGTACATGATGACCGATTACGCGATCGAGACCGAAGGCCTCGGGAAAACCTATCGGTCCCGCTGGCGTGGCCGCGAAGTAAAGGCCGTATCGAATCTCAGTTTGCGCGTGCCGGTGGGCGTAAAGTACGGCTTGCTCGGGCCAAACGGCGCGGGCAAGACAACCTTTGTAAAGATGCTGCTTTCGGCGGTCAATCCCAGTGCCGGCCGCGCAGTGTTGTTCGGAAAGGACGTAGCGCTAGCCGAAGCTCGGCGGCCTGTTGGATACTTGCCTGAAAACCATCGCTTCCCTGGCTATCTCACAGGGAGAGGCATGTTGGATTTTTACTCTGCTCTTTCGGGCCTGCCTGTCTCCGAGCGGAAACGGCGCGTCCCTGAATTGCTCGAGCTTGTAGGCTTGCGGGATTGGGGCGACATCCGCCTGAAGAAATATTCCAAGGGCATGCTGCAGCGGCTCGGTTTGGCGCAGGCGTTGATGCATCGGCCCCGCTTATTGATCCTGGATGAGCCCACCGATGGAGTCGACCCCGTTGGCAGACACGACATTCGTGACATATTGAACCGGCTGGCTGCGACCGGCGTTACCGTGTTCCTGAACTCGCACCTCCTCAGCGAAGTCGAATCCTTCTGCGATCACGTAGCCATTTTGAGAAAGGGAGAAGTTGCGCTCGAAGGCGAAATCAGCGCGCTCGTCGCCGGACGCGGCTACAAAGTCGCAGCCTCCGCAATACCGCAAGCCGCGCTCGAACAACTTCGCTCAATCACTTCGTCACTAACTCCGCTTCCGAATGGAATCGAGTTTGGTGCAGCTACGCGCGAACAGGCGAACGCTATCATCGACCGGATCCGGCAGGCAGGTGGGTTGATTGAAAGCCTCCGAGCTACGAGCGACAGTCTGGAAGACGTCTTTATTCGTGTGACGAAGGACGAAAGGGCCGCGTGAGCGCTCCACTGTTTCGGACGCAGTTGTCGGCCATTGGCGCGCTCGTCGCAGACACGTTCGAAGAGGCGCGCGCACGCTGGCTCTTCTGGGGACTGTTCGCGTTATCCACGCTGCTCATCTGCTTTTTTCTTTTTGCGCTGAACATCGATTTGGCCCAGGGCGCCGTTTCGTTCGCACACGTACGATCCAGTTCAGAGTCGGTCGGGATTCAGAGGTTCGTCAACGTATCCTACTCGTGGGTGTCGCTCTTTCTGTATATCTGGGGTACGTTTCTCGCGATCTTCGCCTCCTCCGGCCTGATCCCGAGCGTGCTCGAAGCCCGGGCGCATCTCGCTCCTTTTGTCAAAGCCGATCACGCGCGGCACTTTACTGATCGGCCGCTATCTGGGCAACTTGCTCGTCATCGCATTGAACGACGTCTACCTGATCGGGAGCGTTTGGATCATCCTCGGCCTGAAAACACATATTTGGCAGCCGCGATTTCTCCTGGCCATCCCCGTTGCGCTTTTCATCTTTGCTGTCTTGCTTTCCGTGGTAGTGCTGACTGGAGTGTTGACGGAAAGCGCGGCACTCTCTGTCATGATTGCCTTCGCCTTGATGCTGGTCAGCACGATTCTTGCGCAGCGCGATCACGCTGTCAGGCTGCTTAGTTCCGAGTGGTCTCGCGATCTTTGGTCCGCCCTTTACTGGATTGTGCCCAAAGTCTACGATCTCGGCGCAGCGATGAAACAAATTGTTCTGTACGACCAGCAGGTAGATTGGTGGACGCCTGTATGGACTTCCGCTTTCTTCGCGACAGCCGTTCTCTCGGCCGCGCTGGCGCTCTTCCGCAAAAGAGATTTTTAAATGCGCGCACTCTCTGCTCTCGCCACTCTAGTTGTCTTGCTCGCCTTTGCGGGCTGCGGGAAACACCTCTCTACCGGTGTCTCGGTGGATCCCGCGCTAGGGAAATTCGTGGCGCCCGATACAGTCGCGCTGGCCGCTATCGACGTCGACAGGATAAGGACGGCTCCGTTCTATGCGCGACACCAGAAGCAGCTCGATCGTTCCGATGCTGAACAATTTCGCCGGACAAACGGGCTTCGATTTCCGGCGCGACCTCGCTACTCTGCTGCTGAGTTGGAACGGCAAGGATATGGTCATCGCCGGACGGGGACGCTTCGCCAATGAGGAGATCCAGCGGCAGCTAACGGCGAGTGCGATCCGCGCGGAATACAAGAAGTACACGCTTTTCGAATATCGGGGCGACGCTCTTACTTTCGTCGATACAGAAGTCGCAGTCGGCGGAAATGTTCGTTCGGTCGAGCGCGCCATCGATGTAGCGGCAAATCGAAATGGTGGAGTGCCCGGCGAGCTCTCAGCGAATCTGGCGAAACTTTCGAAAGCGGATCAGATCTGGCTGGTGAGCCGCGGCGGCCTGCCGTTCGCCGATATGCCAGCGAGTTCCGAACGGACTTCGATCCTCTCCAACTTTGCCGGATTACGTCAAAACCACGTCAGCCGGAATTACGCTCGATAGCGGCCTGCACTTCAAAGCCGAGATCGATTGCGTATCTGAGGCGGGAGCGAAGCGCGTCGACGATGGAGTGCGTGGTGGAATTGGCTTCGCACGGCTAGCTGTTAAGAACAGTGAGCTGGATTTTTTGCCGCTCTACGACGCCATCCATGTGAAACAGGATAAACAGACGGTGTATGTCGACGCGGATCTTTCGTCGGAATTGGCGGACAAGCTTCTGAATCGCTTTGTCAGCACCGGGATTGGGCCCCGCTAAAGTCTCGATTTGCCGCCTTCGCTGATGTAATTGCGATTCCATTGCGGAATCTCAACCTTCACATCGCCCATTACAACCGCTTGGCAGCCGAGCCGCGAGCGGAGTGTTAAGCCGGCCGCCATCTCAAGCCGGTCGAGCTCGTCGTCATCCGGCTCCGAAAGATTCTTGTCTCCCTCGAGCACGATAACGTGGCAAGTCGTGCAGGCGCAGCTTCCACCGCACGCGTGTTCAAGATCTACATCCTTATTTAGCGCCACATCGAGCAATGACTCGCGTTTTCCGTGATCGCTATAGGGGAGTTTGCCGGATTCGAATTCAACTGTCTTATCCTCCGGCACGAAAGTAACCTTCGGCACATCCTATTGTACAAGCCGAACATAGAATGTGCCGGAGCCTACAAACCGGCGCGAACTGAGCAGATGCTTAGCGCTAACCTGAAGGAGAGAAATATGAACATCGACGAACGAATTGAGGCCCTCACCCACAGCGTGGAACTGCTGTCCCAGATGCACCAGGACAACGAGAAGACCTACACGCGCATTTTTAAGCAGCTAGCCGACATAGTCGAATCGCACGAAGGACGAATTTCAGACCTGGAACAACACCGTGACAGCAACTGACATAGCTCAGGGAAGAGAAAGTAAGGCGATTACGCCGGCCCTATATTCTCCCTTCCGCCATACTGTATTTCAGTGTTCCAGGAGATTGAAGAAAAAATCACGGCAGCCGTAGAGGACCGTGTCCGCAACCAGTTCGGGTTGTCCACAAACGCCTCTTTAGAGCAGCCGAAGCAGAGTTCATTCGGCGAACTTGCGATACCGGTCGCTTTCCAGTTGGCAAGGCAGTTGAAACGCCCTCCCAAACAGATCGCGGAAGAACTGACGAGCAGCCTTGCCGGTATTCCGGGCATCGGCTCCTTCGAGATCGCGGGCAATGGCTACATCAATGTCCGGCTCGACCGCGCACAGTACGCGCACTCTCTTTTCGCGCCCGTTCAGAGCCCGGCTGCAATCCCCGGCAAGATCATCGTCGAACACACTAATATCAATCCAAACAAGGCTGCCCACATCGGGCATTTGCGAAACGCGGTGCTTGGAGACACCTTCGTGCGCATGCTGCGGTTTCGTGGACGCCGGGTGGAAGTTCAGAACTATATCGATAACACCGGCGTTCAGGTCGCGGATGTCGTCGCGGGTTTTCATTACCTGGAGAAGAATTCTCCTGCCGAGATAATTGAGCTGATCGAAGATCCTGAAACCCGTTTCGATTACCTTTGCTGGGATCTGTATGCCCGTATCTCGGTTTACTACAAAGAGAATCCGGAGGCCCTGGTCTGGCGTGGAGAAACACTTCATGCCATTGAAGGAGGGCAGGGCGAGGTTGCGGAGCTCGGGCACCTTGTGGCCGATGCTATAGTCCAGCTGCATCTGAGCACCATGTTGCGGGTCGGCGTGAGATATGACTTGCTGCCGCGCGAGAGTGAAATTCTTCACCTGCAGTTCTGGTCGACCGCCTTTGAGTTGCTGAAGCAACGGAATGCGATCTACTTTGAAACCGCAGGTAAGAATAAGGACTGTTGGGTCATGCCCGCCTCCGCTTTCCGCACGGGCGACGCCGCGGCCGTCGATGCAAACGGAGCGGCTGAGGAAGACAGCAAAGTTATCGTTCGCTCAAATGGGACGGTAACTTACGTCGGTAAAGATATTGCATATCAACTCTGGAAGTTCGGTCTCCTCGGCAAAGACTTTTTCTACAAGCCCTGGTCAACTTACCCCGATGGCTCCGAGATCTGGGTAACCGCCGACCAACCTTCATCCGGTGAAGCACCCCAGTTCGGGCACGCCTCACAGGTCTTCAACGTCATCGATTCGCGCCAGTCTTATTTGCAGGACGTGGTGGTCGCCGGTCTGCGCGCCCTAGATTTCAACGCTCAAGCTGACGCTTCCATGCACTTCTCTTACGAAATGGTTGCGCTTTCTCCGCGCACCTGCGTGGAGATGGGAATCCCGCTATCCGAAGAAGACAGGAAGCGGCCGTATGTGGAGGTCTCCGGCCGCAAAGGTCTCGGTGTCAAGGCCGATGATCTGATCGACAAGCTTATCGAGACGGCTCTGCGCGAAGTAGAAGACCGGCATTCCGAAGCTCCGCCGCACGAGCGTCAGCATGTGGCTGGGCAAATCGCCGTGGGCGCTCTTCGCTACTTCATGCTGAAGTTTACGCGCAATTCGGTGATCGCTTTCGATTTTCACGAAGCACTCAGTTTTGAGGGCGAGACTGGACCTTACGTTCAATATGCGGCGGTAAGAGCGGAGAATATCCTTCGCAAGTACGAAGCCCGCAATGGGCCGCTTCCCGATTTCAAAGCTGCCCTTTCGCCTGACGTGCTGGCGCGCTATTTCTCCGATGAGGGGCTCTGGCAGTTGCTGTTACTCGCTTCCAAATCGGGCAAGATACTCGAACGCGCCATTGCATCGGGGGAGCCTGCGCATGTCGCGAAATACGCCTTCCAACTGGCCCAGAGCTTCAACAATTTTTATCACGAGCACTCGGTGATTGCTGAACCCGATCTGGAACGGCAGGCTACCCTGTTGTGGCTCACGCAATATGTGCGTGATCAGCTTACCTCGACCTTGCACATCCTCGGCATCGAGCAACCGGCCTATATGTAACTGATGCGAGCGAAATTGCTTCTAAGCTCCGGGATCTAAACTAAAAGCAGATGGCCAGTAAAAACACGTTTGGCGCGGCCGCCACGTTGCGGGTGAACAACGAGGAGTTTCAAATCTTTCGACTGGACGTCCTCGAGAAAGCTGCGACGGGCGTGAAGCTCTCGCGCCTTCCATACTCGATCAGAGTCTTGCTCGAAAACCTCCTGCGCTTTGAAGACGAACGCACCGTCAAGGCCAGCGACATTGAATATGTAGCGAAGTGGGACCACAAAACCGCCGCCCAGGAGATTCAGTTCCGTCCCGCCCGCACGTTGCTGCAGGACTTTACCGGCGTGCCGTGCGTAGTCGATCTAGCGGCCATGCGCGACGCGCTCAAGAAACTTGGGGCGGATCCCGAACTCGCGAACCCTCTTATTCCGGCCGATCTGGTCATCGATCACTCGGTGCAGGTCGACGCCTATGGATCCGATGGCGCTTTCGCGCAAAATGCGCTGCTCGAATTCGCCCGCAATCAAGAACGCTATGCTTTCTTGCGCTGGGGCCAGAAGGCGTTCGGAAATTTTCGCGTTGTTCCGCCGGATACCGGCATTGTGCACCAGGTCAACCTCGAGTATCTCGCCAGCGTCGTTTTCACTGATCGCAAACACGAGATTGCGCAGGCGTATCCCGACACGCTGATGGGCACCGATTCGCACACCACCATGGTTAACGGCGTCGGCGTGGTCGGGTGGGGCGTAGGGGGTATTGAAGCCGAGGCTTGCATGCTGGGTCAACCCATCTCCATGCTGCTTCCTCAGGTGGTTGGTTTCAAGTTGAGCGGCCATTTGCCAGAGGGCGCTACCGCGACCGATCTTGTCCTGACCGTTACTCAAATGCTTCGCAAGAGGGGCGTCGTAGGAAAATTTGTCGAATTCTATGGACCCGGTGTTGCCGCGCTTTCTTTGGCGGATCGCGCCACCATCAGTAACATGGCTCCTGAATACGGCGCTACTATTGGCTTCTTTCCCATCGACGAAGTCACGTTGGATTACCTGCGCCTGACCGGCCGTACGCCCGAGCACGTGAACCTGGTGGAAGCGTATGCCAAGGAACAGGGCCTCTTTCTTAATGCGGATTCGCCCGACCCGTCTTATTCCGACGCTCTTTCGCTCGAACTACATAAGGTCTGTCCCTCCCTGGCGGGACCGCGCCGTCCCCAAGACCGCATAGATCTCCCTGATGTGAAGGAAAACTTTCTTTCTTCATTGGGACACTCGCCGAAGTCGGCGACTCTTCGGGTCAATGCGCACAAGGAAAAGTTGCACGACGGGGCGGTAGTGATTGCCGCGATCACAAGCTGCACTAACACGTCGAATCCGTCGGTGATGATTGCGGCCGGGCTATTGGCAAAAAAAGCTTTCGAGAAAGGACTATCTCCCAAGCCTTGGGTAAAGACATCGCTCGCGCCCGGATCGAAGGTGGTCTTCGATTATCTTAGCGACGCTGGCCTAATGCCTTATCTCGAAGCGCTCAACTTTCATTTGGTCGGGTATGGCTGCACAACTTGTATTGGCAATAGCGGCCCGCTTCCGGATAATGTCGCCGCTGCCGTGACCGATGGAAAGCTCAATGTAGCTGCTGTTCTAAGCGGCAACCGTAACTTCGAAGGGCGAGTCAATCCGCTTGTCCGGTCAAACTATTTGGCGTCTCCGCCGCTGGTAGTCGCGTACGCCATAGCAGGGCGGGTCGATCTCGATCTCACCAAAGACCCACTCGGCAGGAATGCCGACGGGCAAGATATCCATTTAAAAGATGTCTGGCCATCGACCGAAGAAATCGAGTCGGTGGTGAAGGCTTCCGCACGCACGGAATTTTTCCAAAAGGAGTACTCGGAAGTGTTTGCCGGCGATACCGCCTGGAACTCGCTAAAGGTGCCGAGCGGCAGCATTTATGAATGGAGCAACGATTCCACTTACATCAAGCAGCCTCCTTACTTCGAGGCGCTCGCCGATCCCGCGACGTTTGTCAGCGATCTTAGCGGAATGCGAGTGCTGGCTGTTTTGGGCGACTCGGTTACCACCGATCACATTTCGCCTGCCGGCTCGATTCCCATCGACAGCCCGGCCGGCAAATACTTGATTGGGCTCGGTGTCAAGCCTGGCGATTTCAACAGCTACGGAGCGCGCCGGGGGAATCACGAAGTGATGGTGCGGGGCACTTTCGGAAACATACGCCTGAGGAATCAAATGGTGCCGGGGGTTGAAGGCGGCATGACGCGGCACATGCCTGACGGCGAAGAGATGTCTATTTACGACGCTTCGGTGAAGTACAAGGCTGAAGGCGTCCCGCTGGTGGTGATTGCAGGGAAGGAGTACGGCTCGGGTTCGTCACGCGACTGGGCCGCCAAGGGCACGCTACTGCTGGGCGTACGCGCGGTGATTGCGGAGAGCTTTGAGCGCATTCACCGCTCGAACCTAGTTCAGATGGGGGTCTTGCCGCTGCAGTTCGCGCCCGGTCAGGGGCATGAGACGCTGGGCCTTTCGGGCGAGGAAACGATCGAAGTGACGGGTATCCCGGCGGCAATTGCGGTGGGCGGCGGTACGGTCCAGGTGACTGCCATCACTCCTAAACACAAGCAGATTCATTTCGAGGCGAAGGTGCGCATCGATACACCGCAGGAATCGGAATATTATCGCTACGGCGGCATATTGCCCTTTGTCCTGCAGCAACTGATGACGGCAAAAACCGGGCAGCAGATTTCGGCTTAGTTTTCGGGCAATGAGGAAGCGTGCGCCGCTACTTGTCTCGGCCGGCATCATTCACCGCCAAGGTCAGATTCTAATCGGGCAGCGGCGAAAGGGAGACCGGCATTCGCTGAAATGGGAATTCCCGGGCGGCAAGGTGGAGCATGGCGAGACTCCGCACGAAGCGCTCATTCGCGAACTCTGGGAGGAGTTGCGCGTACGGGCCACGGTGGGCGGCGAACTTGCCCGCTACGAGCACGATTACCCGAGCGGCAGCCGCGTCCACCTGCTCTTTTTTTCCGTGCCCGAGTTCAGCGGAGAACCGAGCGCCTGTGTCTTCGAACAAATCAGTTGGGTCGATCTGCAAGCGCTACCCTCGCTCGATTTCGTGGAAGGAGACCTTGACTTTATCCGGCGCCTCTCGCGTGGCGATTTCACATTGCGGCTGGGCCGCTGAGTTGCTCTTGCATGGCTAACCTGGCGGCCAGTTTTGCGCTGATATAAACTTCTCACTTGCTGCTCTCGCTGCGAGCAATCCAAAAGAACTTCGGGGGTATACGCGCACTCCGCGACGCGAACCTGGAAGTGCGCGAGGGCGAAGTGCATCTGCTGATGGGCGAGAACGGAGCCGGGAAATCGACTCTGATGCGCATGGTGGCGGGCATGCACGCGCGGGACGCCGGCGAGATGCTCTGGCGGGGCAAGGCCGCTTTTTTCAAAAACCCTTCCGAAGCAGCCGCTCAAGGGATCGCGATGGTGCATCAGGAGTCGCTGCTCGCGCCACACCTGTCGGTCGCGGAGAATATTTACCTGGGGCGCGAAATCACCAGCAAGGCGGGTTGGATCCGGCGTGGCGTGATTGTGGATCGCGCCCGATCGCTGATCGCGGGTAACGGCTTCCATCTCGATCCTGAAGCGCGGGTGCAGACTCTGAGTCCGGCGGGCAGACAGCTGGTCGAGATCTGCCGGGCGATTGCGCAGGGATCCAGTCTGTTAATTTTCGACGAGCCCACTTCTTCGCTCTCGGATGCTGAAACGCGCGAGGTCTTTCGCATCGTGCGCCAGCTTCGAGACCGCGGCGTGGGGGTGATTTACATCACCCACCGGCTCGAGGAACTGCGCTCGCTGGGCGACCGCGTGACAGTCTTGCGAGATGGCGCAACCGTGTTCACGGGCGCGCTGGCGGACCTTACGCGCGAGCAGTTGATTCAGCATATGGTTGGGCGCACTGTGAACGCGGTCTACAGCCGCGAGCCGGTGGGGCCAGGCGAAACGCTGTTGAGCGTGGCAAACGTTTCGCGAAGCTGGCTGCGCGATATCAGTTTCCAGATCCGGGCCGGCGAGATCGTGGGCCTGGCGGGTCTGATGGGCGCCGGACGGACGGAGCTGTGCCGCATTCTTTTCGGAATCGACCGGGCGGAACGGGGCTCTATTCAGGTCGCGGGACAAACCGTTTCGTTCGCTTCTCCGCAAGCGGCGGCGGCGGCCGGAGTTGCCCTGATTCCGGAAGACCGGCAACGCAACGGACTGGCCTTGAAACTGCCAATCTCGTACAATCTCACGTTGCCGGATCTCGGCCGCTATTCGCACTGGGGACTTCTGAGCAAGCGCCAGGAGTTGAGTATTGCCGAGGATTATGGGCGGCGGCTGCGCATCAAGAGCGATTCGCCGCGGCAACTCGCCGGGCGGATGAGCGGGGGCAATCAGCAGAAGGTGGTGATTGCCAAGTGGATGGCGCGTGGCGCTCGGGTATTCCTTTTCGACGAACCTACGCGCGGCATCGACGTCGGGGCCAAGCAGGATGTCTTCGAGCAAATGGACCAGCTCGCGCGAGCGGGTGCGGCAGTGCTGATGGTGAGCTCGGAGTTGCCGGAACTGGTCCAGGTAGCCGACCGGATTCTGGTGATGCGCGAAGGCCGTCTCACCGGCGAACTCGCACGCGGCGCATCGCAGGAGGAGATTATGAGGCTTGCCGCGCCTTCCGGAGCTACGACGAGTGCGGAGATCGTGCAGTGAGGCGCATTCAAAAGCTGCTGCCGTTTTTTACCCTGATCCTGCTGTGCATCGCTCTTACTATTGCCACGCCGCATTTTTTCACAGCGATCAACCTGGCGAGCGTTGTCCGGCAGACAGCGGTGATCAATATTATGGCGCTCGGCATGACGCTGGTCATCATCAGCGGGGGCATCGATCTTTCGGTCGGATCGATCCTGGCAGTAGCGGGCTTGTTCGGCACTATGGCGATCAAAGCGGGACAACCGATTCCCTTTGCCATCGCGATCGGCATTGGCGCGGGACTTTTATGCGGCTTGCTGAACGGGCTGATGATCGCCCGCCTGAAGATTAACCCGTTCATCGTGACGCTTGGCACGCTCGGCGCATATCGCGGCTTCGCGCTGGTAGTCTCGAAAGGACTGCCGGTCCACGAGATTCCGGCCAGCTTCTCTTTCCTGGGCGATGGCAACCTGCTGGGCGTTCCATTCTCCTTGTGGGTGCTCGGCGTATGCGCGGTTGGCATGCACTTCCTGCTCGAGAACACGAAGCTCGGCCGCTATACCTTCGCGATCGGGAGCAACGTCAACGCGGCTTTCTATGCGGGGGTCCCCATCAATCGCGTGCTGATTGCGGTGTACGCAATTGCCGGGCTGCTCGCTGGGCTGGCCGGGATGGTGGAGGCGTCGCGCTTAATGACCGGACAGCCGACCGCCGGGCTAGGTTACGAGTTGCTGGCAATTGCAGCGGTCGTGATCGGCGGGGGCAGCCTGCAAGGCGGAGAAGGCAGCGTAACCGGAACATTGATCGGCGCATTCATCATGGGGCTTTTGGCAAACGGCAGCGACCTTCTGGGCATCAATCCCTACTGGCAGCAGGTAACGATCGGAGCCGTTATCATCGCGGCGGTTGGCTTTGACGAGCTGCGCAAACGGAAGTTCGCGGCAGCTTAGTAATTTATTTCGCGAAACCACAAACGTCGGCGAAGGTCCTACTTGCGGAGGAATAACTGAAAACATGTCAGCTCTTCAAGAATTGTTAGTAGAAGAGATGCAGGACCTGCTGCACGCCGAAGGGCAACTAGTGAAAGCGTTGCCGAAGATGGCCAAAGCGGCTCATAACCCGGAGTTAAAACAGGCGTTTCAAAAGCACCTGGAAGAGACGAAGGGGCAGGTCGAGCGGCTGAAACAGGCTTTCGAGCTGCTGGGGGCGCGGGCTAAAGCGAAACCCTGCCAGGCCATGCTAGGGCTGGTGGCGGAAGGTAGCGAGACGATACAGGAAGGCAAAGAGAAAGAGGAGGCGATAGCAGACCTGGCGTTGGTGGCGGCCGCGCAGAAGGTGGAGCACTATGAGATCTCCGGTTACGGGACGCTTCGGGCGATAGCCGAACAGCTGGGGAACCAGAAAGTGGCGAAGCTGCTGGCGCAAACGCTGGCGGAAGAAGAGAAGGCAGACAAGTTGCTTACGCAGCTCTCGCCTCCTCTGCTCGAAGAGGCGAACCAGGAGCTGGCAGAAGTCGAGCAGTAGTTGGGCGATGTCGGCGCAGATGTCACGTGGCGTCGCGCCGACGCTATTCTTTTATCGAGCCGGAGGATTTCTCTGGAGCGATACCGTTCCCAGTTGTAATCTGCTTTCTGCCCGGACGAGCTCTTCCGAGACGATTGCGGCGATGTAACGAAGTCGCTGCCGGCGCTCGGGTGAAAAATTACCAAACGAACTGGGGCGGCTGCAGACCACAGCCAAGCGTCGCTAAGAGTGCGGACGCGGCACTCTGAGACCGCGCGCTACCAGCTTACTCCGCAAAGTGACAGGCGGAAACGCCTATTCCACAATGCAAGAAGTGGAGTCAAAGCTCCACGCGGGCTGAAGCCCACCCTCCAGTGTTTCAAATCTCAGAAATTTTGTTTGGGTAATCGGCTGAATGAGTTGCGGGGAATCGGCGGGCCCGGCGCTACGGGCTGGTTGGATACTTCGCACGTGGCGGCGAATATTGAATCGCGTACAACGGGCACCAAAGGCCCTGTGCGCTCAAAGAGCGGCGGTCCGACGACTGAGAAGGGGAAGGCGGTCTCTTCGCAGAACGCAATCACGCACGGGATGCGATCGCAACGCTTCACGGTTCTGGCGGACGAGACGCGGGAAGACTACGAAGAGACACGCATCGGGTGGCTCAAGAAATATACGCCGGCGGATTATCACGAAATGCGCCTGGTGGAGCAGTTGATCTTGAACGACTGGCTGCTGCAGCGGGCGAACCGGCGGATACTGCAAGCCGAAGCGGCGCTGGTGGGCGAGGAAGAGACCTGCCATCCGGCGACCTGGACGGCCGAACAAGAACACAAAATCGAATTGGTGCTGCGGTACAAGACCACGCAGGAACGGGCTTTTTACCGGTCTTTGAATGCTCTCGAGGGATTGAGGAAGGATCTTATGCGCGAAGAATTGTCAGCGGGGCGGCTGTTGGAAAAGGAAAAAGAGAAGAACAAAGTTCTCGAGAAGGAACTGGCGGAGCGGCCGGCGAAGCCGGCGGAAGCGCCTGCAGAGAAGGCGGAGAGCGAAGCGCCTTTAACACAGGCGCAGAAGCTGTTTCAGGGGCAGAAGTCGAAGAAGAAGCTGAAGAAGATTCAGACTCTGGAGCAGTGGGTGGAGATTGAAGTATCGCCGACTGGCAGGACGGTGACGACGCAGCATCCGTCGAACGAGATTCTGATTCAGGACGGGCAGAAGAAGTGGCCGGCGCCGGAGTTGGTGTACCGGCGGATGCATTTTGTGAATGGCGTGCCGCACGAGTATGCGTGGGCGACGAGCGATGAGCGAATTCGCAAGTCGGGCGGGATGGGAATTCAGCGAATGACGGTAGATACCTGGCTGGAGCTGATCGAGAAAGAGAAAGCGTTGGGGACGGGGCACATACTGCCGTGCGGCGGGAATCTGCCGAGGCCGGAGGAGCGCGGCGGGTGCGATTGTCCGACGTGCTCTAAGAATCGGGCGATTTTGGAGGCGCGAGCGGCGTAGACGGCGGGGTCTAGAATCGCTCTTCGGTATCTATGCTGCCAATTTGGCAGACCCCGACTCGATTGTTACATTCGACAACTCACGCGGTCTGTAAATGATTGAGTTTTCGCTCCGCCGGACAGTTGAAAGGCCCTAAGGGCGTTTTCTATGAGAAGTTCACCGTTGTCAATGAGTAATAGTTGATTTTCTTCTGTGGTCACGATGAAAGCTGCTCCGCACCCGTTTTCTATACGCAGTCTTTAGAGCGACAAGCGCTCGCTGCCTGCGG
>CAWHMG010000003.1:0-191679 GCA_963830415.1 Terriglobia bacterium | reverse complement strand
TATTCACGGTAAACGCTTCCCCGGAGCTTCTGGAGGTCGACAGGAGATTTGAATGGTCCTCGGAACTCATTGCGGGAACGATTTAAGGCTCTGGAATCTCTCTCCTGGAGGGCGCGAGTACTTTAAATTTCGGTGTGGCAGATTCGCACAGTTTTTTTCTCTGACGTACAAGTAATCCCCACTTCATCGTCAGTCAACCAGTTCATCATAATTCGTCGCCCGATATCCGGCAGGCATTGACTTGTGCAAATAAATTATGTATTTCTTACATTGTTAGCGAAATCGCCTCGCTGAAACAAGAGGAAAGTAAAGTTTTTTTATCCAAAGATTAAAATGTATAATGATACTAATGCAGATGATCCCAAACTCTAGGTCTGTATTGCTTTTGCAGTTTCTTATCGGATCGAGGTGGATTCTTAATAAGCCAGGTTCTCCTGATCCGAAAACGATCAGTACAGGTGCACAATGTTAACAGGTAAACGTCTGAGCTAAAAGCCTCCTTCTATAGGCGCGAACTTCTGAACCGATCCCTTTCCCGGGAGGCCTACCTTTGCTCTTGAACGGTCGAGCTGAAGTGTATTCAGTAGAGGCCGCAATCCAGGTAGGTAATTCTTTCCGATCAAAGCCGGTTTACATAAAAGCCTGGGGAAAACCCCAACATCTCGAAGCGGCTAAAGCTTGAGGCTGGAAGAAGCTCCGGGCGGCGGGGTACGGACCCGTACTACGCAACGAGAGTTGTCTCCTTAGCCTTGGCGGGTCACGCGACTCGTCTTCGAACTGGAGGGTCCCGAAACCGAGGCACAGGCTCAAATGGATTTAAAAACGGAGAATTGAGCCATGAGATTGTCACGGAGACACTTCAAGAAGGAGTTCGATTGGGCGCAGTGGGGCGGTGGGGCTGGCGCAGGGGAGTCGTGCTAGTTTTAATAACCGGCCGCGCGATGTGGAGTTGTTGTCCGATGGAGGCTAATCCGCTTAGCGGTGTTATGCGCTGCGGTCTGGACGATTTCACTAAAACATGGCGCAGCAGGCTATGCGGCAAAGGAGCGGACGATTTTCGCCGTATTATAAGGGTTCGGGTTCAGTGGGATCGGCCTGGCTACTGTGAGGGTGATCTCATTGGATCGGGTCACGAATTGACTTGCGACGGATCTGTTGAATTCGCCAACATCCCCGCTCGCGCCTATGAATTGGAGGATAACGGCTGATGGCTTTGCCAGCAGAAATTATCTGTCAATCTTCGAAGCAGTCCTACTATTGCGCTGCAATCGTTTATCCTCGAAGTTGGAAATATCCGGATCAGGCGGCGTTTAGGACGTACTCCGATCAGGCAGGCAGATTTGCATTCGGATGTTCCACAGCTGCACGTTACGATATCCGAATCTCACAGAGGGGTTACTCTCGAGCAGAAACCAAGCAGTTGCTAATACCACGCGAGAATGGCGTATCTATAATTGCAACCGTTCTCCAAAGTCATCAGATTGTGGTCTGCCAATAAGGCACAAACTCATTCCTCATAAGTTCGAGTTCGAAGCCTAACCCTCGCCACAAGCCGTACCCTCCAGAGCGTGTTTGGTGTACTATCTGCTATAGTACTGCTGTGATTCCGTTTCGGCTATCTTTCAAGCCGGGTACTTCGCTCTATGAGCAGGTGGTTTATGCCGCTAAGAAAGCCATTGTGTCGGGACAAATGCGTCCTGGCGAACCGTTTCCATCAGTCCGGGCGCTCAGCGCGGCTCTAAGAATCAACCCAAATACCGCACACAAGGTGATCGGCCATTTGGTAGCTCAGGGCGTGCTGGAAGTCCGCTCGGGGATTGGCACTGTCGTTGCGGAACGCTTGGGTTCTTCCGCGGCCGAACGAAGCAATCTACTCAAAAAGGAACTTGAGCAGTTGGTAGTCGAAGCCAAGAAACTTAGCCTGGGCTTAGAAGAAGTGACGGCGGCACTTACGCAGCATTGGCGGCGTTTAGACGGAGACGAGAATGAACGAAATACTCCAGACGATCCAGCTTTGCAAACGATTTGGCAAGACCGTGGTACTCGACAAAATGGAGCTGAAAATGCCCGAGGGCAGCGTCTACGCCCTGCTTGGACCAAACGGCGCGGGTAAGAGCACAACCCTGCAGATTCTGATGAATCTTCAGCAACCGAGCTCGGGCCGCGCCGAGATATTTGGGCACAATTCGAGGCGCATCTCGCCGCAAAACTTCACTCGAATCGGCTACGTGGCGGAAAGCCAGGAGATGCCGGATTGGATGACCGTGGAAAGCTTCACGGCATATCTTCAGCCGTTCTATCCAAACTGGGACACGAGCTTGGCTGAGCAATTGCTGTCTGAGTTTGACTTGCCTTTGGAACGGAAGTTGCGCCACTTATCTAGAGGCATGCAAAAGGTGTCTTTGGCTTCGTCGCTGGCCTATCGGCAGCGTTTGCTTCTGATGGACGAACCCTTTAGCGCGCTCGACTCTTCAACGCGCGATGAACTGATAGAGGTATTGCTGGCCAACGCGGAAGGCGTTTCGATTCTGATCTCCTCGCACGATTTGACTGAAATTGAAACCTTCGCGAGCCATATCGGTTACCTCGAGCGTGGGCGGCTGGAGTTTTCCGAAGAGATGACATCTCTCACAGAGCGTTTCGTGAGGTGGAGGTCATTACCGATCCGGAGTCTCGCATGCCTGCATTCGGTTGGCCGGCATCCTGGCTAAACACGAACAATCCGGTTCGCTAGTTCGCTCTGTGGAGACGCAGTTTGAACGGGAGCGAACGATGGCGAAGTGGGGCGATTGTTTCGAAACATAAAGCAGGTGGCGGTGAAAGGGATGCCGCCACGATCGATTTTTGTCACTTTGGCAAAAGCAAGTCGGAAGGCAGCGTGAATGAAACAGGCGGTGCACATCTTCACGAAGGACGTCCGCTACTTTCGTTACGACATCGGGATTACGCTGCTTGCGGCCATGGCTTTCTGTTTTGTGGGAAGACGCAACGTGCGAGGCCCGGGGCCGACAGCATTAATACTGCCAGTAACTTGGTGGTTTCTTATCGCGAGGGTCATTCACGCGGAAGCGCTACCGGCTAACCGGCAGTTTTGCTCACGCGACCCTATGACTAGAAGAGCTTACTTGGTGCAAAAGGCTTTATTTATTTTTGCTTTCGTCAATTTACCTCTCCTGATAGCGGATGCGGCAATTATTTATGCCGCTGGGTTCCCATCCGCGAGGAAGTGACCGGTCTTCTTTGGACGCAGTTGTTGCTAATCGCTGCATTTGTGCTCCCGGCCGCGGCGTTTTCCGCGATCACTAGCGGATTGACAGAATTCCTGGCGGTGACGTTACTTTTGCTGGTTGGAATCCTAGCGCTGCTTCTCACTAGCCCTTTCACTAATTGGGGCTTCTATTGGAATTGGGGCTTCTATTGGATGGAATTAGAGTGGGTGAAAACCTACTGTTTGGTGGCGCAAATCGCCGCAGCGGCGGCGGTTATTTTAGTTTGGCAATACACGCGCCCAAAGACATTCGCGACGCGGGCAGTGACGGGCGTGACGGTCATGGTGCTGTTGGTCAGTAACGCGCTACTCCCCTGGACCACGGCATTCACGCTGCAAACGCATTTATCATAACGGAGGGTCGATTTCTCCACGGTTCGGGTCGCACTGGATTCGGACCGGAAATGGTTGGGACATATCTACGTTGCCGAGCAAGATCAGGTGGTTGCCGAACTACCGCTTCAAATCAGCGGCCTGCCGTCCGGCACGGAAGTGAAACCGAATGGCCTCACTTTGACGCCGCGCGCTTCCGATGGCGAAACGTGGGCCGGCAACGAGCCACCTCCATCTTCTTTTAACTTGAAGGCGGCATTACGTCGTTGCGGGCGGTAATGGGAAAGGTTTTTATGCAAGAGTGAAGGATCAGCCCTTGCAGCTTCGCGGCTCGCTTTGCTTTATGCTATACGGAAACAAGCAAAGCGCCCTCATTCCTTTGACCACGAGTCCCGTTACTGTGAATGGAATTGGCCTGTGCTCGGCGGGCGCGCGTTTCTTGCTTTGCAAGTCCGCATTCCGGCCACAATCCGATTTGGTCGCTATCCGAATTTTACAGAACTCCCCGACCGGAGCTAAAGCAACAACGGAAGGACTCTCCCGTGCGGTCTCGTACTCTCCTTTCCCAGCCGACCTCAGCGTAGATCCTCTTGATGAATTCTTCTCACCGCGCTTGAATGCGATTTCCGAGGTACGCGTCGACGTATTGGAGCCTATCGCGTATGTCGAACGGAATTTCGAGATTAGTAATGTGCGGCTGCACGATTTCGTGGCGAGTTCTCGGTTAACGGCAATGGCAAGCCGCTGGAACTTCTAGACGGATTTACAGTGCGCCGCGAGGAGGCCTGTGGCCGCGGCGATGTCGATCTCCGCGATCAGCAATCCTTGTTTGCCATATGGCTGGTAGCTGAGCAGCGTTCCGTCCGGCCGCACGACAGCCGAAGTGGTTGGCGAGCCAGGGCTTGCGCAGTTTACAGTTGCGAAGTAGCAGGTGTTATCGGCAGCGCGACACAAGGCTGCTTTTTCATGGAACGAGTTAGCCGGATCCGCGAAAGTCGCCGGAATGTAACCGCCCGGCTCGGCTTCGTGGAAATGAGGATGGAACACGATGTGTGCCCCGCGCCGCACGGCCCAGCGGACCGTCTCGGGATAGCGCCAACCCTCATGACAGATCGCAATGCCAAACGTCAGCGAACCGGTTTGGAAAATCTGCCTTCCAGAACCGGGCGAATAGGTACGTTCCTCGGAAGGATCGAGCTGGACTTTGTCTTGGAAGCCGGCAATCGTTCCGTCTCGATTGATGACAAGTGCGGTAATTCTCAGGGCGCTATCTACGACGCGCTCGGTACCGAGAATAACCGCCACTCTTGCCTTCTCGGCGACGGCTGCAATGGTGGCCCAAGCGTTTTCGAGGAATGTGGGGTCGGGGGGCGGCACCCGCTTGCCCATTCCCCGGTAACCAGGAATGAAGCATTCCGGAAAGCAGATTACGCCGACGCCTTCGGGGGACGCTCGAGCGATAGCTTGCTCGGCTAAGGTGACCGACTCGGCGGGAGCCGCCGGGACCCGAAGGTTCGCGAGCGCGATTCGAAAGGTATCCACCTTCATACGGTAAGCGTTCGCGTTCAGGCAGTGCTGTTTTTGGACCCGCAGCGAAGCAGGGCCGCAACCTACAGTGACTTGGCCACGGCCACGAGTTGATCGAGCGCCGTTCCCCAGCCCTGGTGGAAACCCATGTCCTCGTGCTTCTTGGATGCCGCCTCGTCGCCGTGCATTGTTATCGCTGTATATTTCGTCCGGGCTCCCTGCGCTCCGAGGATGATTATGGCCGTAAAATACAGCTCTTCGGATGATCCTGTTGCGGCGTGCCTGCTCGTCGGCCGGTAGCCGGGGCCGAGCGCTGAGGTCCACACAAGTTTCTCGTTGGGTACGATCTCGAGATAACAGCCCACATTGGGATATTCCTTCCCTTCCGGCGAACGCATGACGGTCCGAAAAATGCTGCCGGGGCGAAGATCGATCTCGCAATCGACGGTAGTCCACGGTGCGGGCGTGAACCACTTCTTAATGTCTTCAGGCTTGGTCCATGCTGCCCAGACGAGTTCTCTCGGGACATCGACGACCTTTTCCAGCACGAGGTCGAGCTTTGAGTTCGTCTGAAGAGTTGCAATGCTCATGATTTCTGCTCCTTAAGATCTGAGAGGTAAACATCAAGTTGATCGAGGCGGTGATTCCAAATGGCGCGCTGCTTTTCGAACCAGGCTTCCGAGACCCTTAAGGGCTGCGGCGTGAGCCGATACGTTCGCACGCGCCCTGATTTGCGTGATTTGACCAGCCCACAATCCTCGAGCACGTCGAGATGCTGCAGAAACGAAGGCAGCGACATGCTGAACGGTTCCGCCAGTTCGCTCACGGCAGCGGGCCCACTGCTAAGCCGTTCGAGTACCGCTCGTCGCGTGGGGTCGGCCAGTCCGTGGAACACGCAATTCAACTGGGAGGCCTGTTGGTTAGGCAAGTACCTTACTGTGGTAGGAAAGGAATACCTAGGTCAATACCTAAATGTTGGGGAGATAAATTTCCGGCTACGATTAATCTGGTGCGTGCGTCGGGATGGGTCCCGATGAGGCGAGAGTCGTCGCGCCACCTGGAAGAAGCTCTTACCGACCCAGCGCGATTGAATTGAGATCGGCGATCATCTCGGAAGGAAGTTGCAGGGTTGCAGCTTTGAGATTCTCGCGAAGATGTTCGAGGGAAGATGTCCCGGGGATCAGCAGGATATTGGGCGAGCGTTGAAGAAGCCAGGCAAGCGCGACCTGCATGGGCGTGGCGTGCAGCGAGGCCGATACTGCGTCGAGCGCCGACGACTGGAGGGGAGTAAATCCTCCCAACGGGAAGAACGGCACATAAGCTATGCTTTGCGCTGCGAGGTCCTCGATGAAGGCATCATCGTTCCTTTGCGCCACGTTGTACAGATTCTGCACGCAGACTATCTCCGTAATTGTTTGAGCCTCCGCCAACTGCTCGGGACTGACGTTGCTCAGGCCGAGGTAACGAACCAGGCCCTGCCTCTTAAGCTCGGCAAGTACAGTCAGCGGTTCTTCTATCAATCCCGCCGATGGCCCCATTACGCCTCCGACGCGAAGGTTGACAACATCGAGCTGGTCGAGCCCGAGATTTCGGAGATTATCATGGACGGCATCGATCAGTTCCTGACGCGAAAGGGCATGAATCCACGACTTGTCTTCGCCCCGGCGAGCGCCGACCTTAGTGACGATCACCAGGCCATCGGGATAGGGATGAAGCGCCTGTTTGATGATCTGATTGGTCACATGCGGACCGTAGAAATCGCTCGTATCGATGTGGTTGACTCCAGCGGCAACCGCCTCTCGCAGAACCGCAAGGGCGCGGTCAATGTCACGCGGGGGTCCCCACACCTGTGGGCCGGCAAGTTGCATGGCGCCATAGCCCATGCGGTTCAAGGCCAGCGAGGTGCCAGGAAGTGTGAAGCTTCCGCCGAGGTCAATCGAGTTCGTCATTTCGTTCTCCTCTAGCCTTTTCATCATTTGTAATAAATCGTGCTTACGCACTTTTAGATGAAGGAAGCTTCGAAAGGGAGCTCGAATTCGCCTCGGCGTTCACATTTCTTAAGTCGCCACAAATCGCTCGTTCAGGCGCAGCGGCGTTCAATCAATTCGCGCGGGTCCTGCTTCGCCCGGTGGCACAGCCGCTTCGCTTGGCTGGTCGAGATGCCAAGTCTCCGGCCTACCCGGCTTAGAGTCAAGCCGGAAAGCAGAATTCCGCGGATCTCAGGGGTACGCCACCAACCAATTGGCTTGGCACGTTTTCCGATAATCTTTGTGCGCCAGTGAAAGCCCATGCTCTGATCCACGCCATGCCGAGCGGCAAACTCACTCATGGGCAGAGACTCCAAATCTTTGATGCGGTCGGTCCAAAACTCAGTGACGTCATTGCGTTGGTTCAAACCAAGCCGCCTTCTTGCGCGCTTGAGCGTGGTTCGGCCCGCAGGCAAATCGAATAATAAGCCGTGGCCCTGCGTTCGGTTGCGCGCCAGAAACCTCGAAGAGCGCTGGTGGTGATCAGGCGAGGCAAGCCGCCGCGATAAGAACCGTGATTGTCGGCTAGAGCGCCGAAACAGAGATCGAAGCCGCGCTTGGTATCCCGAATGTCGCGGATATCCCATAGATTGCCGTAGACGTCTTTCAATTCGCCGAGGATCGGGTGCTTGCGCTTATTCGTTCCTCGTTTCGGGTCGCGCGACGTGGCTGATCGGGCAGAGGGGTTTCGGTGTAGGTTTGGCGCTCGGCGGCGCTGCTGAGATATAAAGAATTCATGGGGAGAACCTGCCAGACGGTAGCACAAGGAGGGGCCAAAACGAACTAAGAACAAAAAATTTGACTGTAAGTGGCTGAGGCGGGAGATTGTAGGGATTTGTCACCGACTTGCAAAGTCGCGAAAAATAGTCCGCGAGGGTCTTGACGGAGCGAGATAGGTAGTGTTGTCTGCGATTGGCGTGAGGTGGAGCTTTGTTGGCGGTCAGCGAAAATACATGGGCACGCCGCGACGGCGCCGTGTCCGGCGCGGGTGGTCTTAGGAAGGGCGGAGAGCTAACCGGTGAGTTTGAGTAGTTGATCGAGAGTGAGCGCGAGGATGCCACATCAAATGCGCGATGATCTTGCTGGCTCCGCGCACACGGGTGAAGCAAAGCGCTGCTCCTGGGCAGGCGTGAATGGGAGCCCTTTGCGGTCGAATCGGTTGGGTCTTTGCGCCTTTTGTCGTAGCACCGCAAGCTGCTCTGGGGTGGAGGAATGGCGGTGGCCACGCCGTTAGGTGCAATTAGCGGAACGTGTCCGAGAGATCTGCTGTGAGCGTCAATCTGGCGGGGCATCGTAAGCGGCGTCCATCCAGTCGTACACGCGCTGCGAAGGCAACGTCATCAAGGAGGGATCGGCCACTTTGCGAGTCATGCACCGAGGCACCGGTCAGAAGAGCGGTAACCGGGATCTGTCCGTCGGAGAGTGTCGGCCACATCCGGATGCAGCTTGTAGCCGGGCGAGGAGCTGAGGTGGCCGTTGCTGCTCTTCTTGAACACTGCGGTGGCGCGGCAGTTGGCCGAGCATTTTGCGGGTCTGTTACCCGACGCCCTTGCCAAGCGCGCTGCGACGCAATCCAGCGCGACACGGATAGCCTGCTCAACACCGCCAGCAAACGTGCTTTCTCTGATAACGACCCTAGCTCCAGCTCCAAGCCATCGAACAACACGGTTTGCAAAACGTGTGAAAACTGCGTAATCGTTCCCGTGGCGTACTCTGCATCTGTGCCGTCAGGAATGACGGAATGGCGGGCGAAAACGCCTACTCCACCTCAGCAGTGTCCGAAAAGCGATCTCGTTGGATATGGCAAAAAGTCTTGAGTCCGAGTGTGCGCAACCCCACCTAGGCCTGATAGTCAAAACGACAATCGAATTTCGTCCAGAGGAGGGGCGGAGAGGCGAGATGAGTAGCAAAACTAGCCAGCAGACCAGTTTGAAGCAGAAGGTGGTTCACGAAGGTGAAGAGTTTCTGGGTATTTTCTTGTACCTCGCTCTGTTCTTCGAGGTGTTTGCGGCATATCGTATGCTGCTCTTACGCGAGTATCAAGTCGAGTATGTCAGCTACGCGGGTGCGCTTATAACCGCGCTGGTTTTGGCCAAAATCATTATGATCGGAGAGTATGCGGGGCTTGGCAAAAGACACGAGCACCGGCGTTTGTCCGTTTCTACAATTTACAAGGCGTTGGTATTTGGTCTGCTTGCGGTGGCATTTCATATTGTTGAAGACATAGTTAAAGCATTGCTAGCTCATAAGCCCGTGACGGCAGCTTTCGACCAGCTGCGTGAACCCTCAGGAATATATCTGTTACTCGCCCACGCCCTGATCCTATTCTGCGCTTTTGTTCCCTTCTTCGCCATCAGAGAAATACAGCGGGTGTTAGGTGGCCGCCAACTATATGACCTGTTTTTCCGCAGAAGAGAGCGGGTTTTGCCGATGGACAAGGATTGACAAGTAAAAAAAACGCAGACGACGTAAAGCGATCGTCCCCCACTTGAAAACCTTACTGATTACGGCCCTTGTTCACCAGGACGGTGACATCTACGCGGCGGCCACGATGCGCTGCACCGGGATATGACCCTGTTCACGGAGATAGCGCGTAGCCGCAGGGGCCCGAGCTGCGCTTACTTTTTGATCCATCTGGTTAAGTCCGGTGCTGGGCACGAAGAATTAGATGAATCAGGAAATGAATGTGGTCAGTGGACGCCTGAAGACGCCGCGCGCCGACGCTATTGCCGGGATTCGTCTTTTCGATCCTGCTGATTTGCGGCCTTTCGCTGTTCCAGCTTTCGGTACCGGCAAATCCGCGGGAGGCCGGGGGTGGCTTCGAACACGTTCGAACAGCGTCGCCCTGGCACTTGAACTAGTGCCATTCGTGGGGATCGCGTTTTTATGGTTCATGGGCCTGCTGCGCGACCGCCTGGGAAAACATGAAGACCGCTTTTCGCCACCGTTTTTCTCGGTGGCGGTTTTTTGTTTATTGGCATGCTGTTTGTTTCAGCCGCGGTAGTAGGCGGAATTCTGCTGGCCTATGAGGCCAGGCCCACGAGACTAATCGAGTTGGGGACGTTCGCCTTCGCAAGGGCTGCCACCTACGAGGTCATGAATTTCTACGCAATGAAGATGGCGGGCGTCTTCATGATCACTGGGTCGACGCTGGTGATCCGCATCGGTTTCAGCCCACGCTGGATTGCGATCCTGGGCTATGCGTGCGTGCTACTTCTGGTATCTAGCGGGCGCGATATTACCTGGATTTGGCCGGTTTTCCCGCTCTGGGTGCTCTTAATTAGTATTTCTATTCTGATCGATAATCTGCGCCGGCCCGATGCGAGCTTAACGTCCCGCTGATTTTCGCTTCGCGTTGCCGAACTGGCGCTTGCCCCTGGGAGGAAAGCCCCCCGAACTTGGCCCGAGCCGGTTTTCCTGAGCCGGCTTGCTGAAGTGAACGCCATTCCGTTCGGGCGAAGGACTCGCTGCGGCTGTTTCCAGAACGCGCGTGCTGGCCTCGCTCACAATTTCCGCAGCGACACTCTGCTGAATCAGCCGCACTCTGCATTCGCGCTCGATGCGCCGTATCTCACCCCGCTCCGATCTTAAGCTGAAGGTCGAGGCGGTGCCGCCCTGGCCCGCCCTGCCGGTGCGCCCAATGCGGTGGATAAAGTCCATCGGGGCCTGGGGCAGATCGTAGTTGACTACGTGCGCCACGCTGTCCACGTGAATGCCGCGTGCAGCTACATCTGTCGCGACCAATACCCGGTAGCGCCCGTCGCGAAACCCTGCCAGCGCTTGATTGCGCTGATTCTGCGTGCGATCTCCGTGCATGGCAACCGCTCGCATGCCGGATCGGGCAAGCCCTTTGGCTACCCGGTCTGTGCCGTGCTTGGTACGGACGAACACGAGAAACGAGCCGGTTTCCTGGGTGAGCATGTGGCGCAGCAGCCCGATTTTCCTATCGTGCTCCACTTCGTAAACGTGCAGATCGATTTGCTCCGGCGGTTTGGCGGTGGCGTCTCCCACAGTGATACGGACCGGATTCCTGGAGTGCCGCACGATCAGCTTCTCGACCGTTCTGTCCATGGTTGCCGAAAAGAAGAGGCTCTGGCGCGCCGCCGGCAAGCCGGACAGGATTTTTTCAATCGCGGGCAGAAAACCCATGTCGAGCATTCGATCCGCTTCATCCAGCACCAGCGTGTTCACCGATCCCAGGTTGATGAGTCTGCGGTCGAGAAAATCCTCCAGCCGTCCGGGCGTCGCGATAGCGACATGCACGCCCCGTTTCAGCGCGCTGATTTGCGTTTGTTCGCTCATGCCGCCGACAATCACGGCGGATCGCAGGCCGGTGCCAAGCGCCAGTTCCGCGAAGGCGGTATGGATCTGAATCGCCAGCTCACGGGTCGGACTCAGGATGAGCGCTTCGATCCTGCTTGGGATTGCGCCCTTATTTACCGCCGCTGCACTCAGCAGCTTCTCGGCGATAGGCAACAGGAACGCGAGCGTTTTGCCCGTGCCGGTTTGTGCCGTCGCGACCACATCCGCGCCCGAAAGAGCCGCCGGAATAGCTTGCGCCTGCACCGGAGTTGGCTCTTTGATTTGATTACGCGCCAGGTTGTGATGAATAGACGGAGATAACTTTACTTCAGAGAATTGGTTCATATGTTTTAAAAGACAATGCCGAGTACCGGCAGCACGTCCTTAGAAAACAGACCAAAAATCCGAAATGAACGGGTTCAGAGCAGTGGCTGGCAGCCACTGCGAAAGGACGAATGCGGGCAGAAGACTCCTCAGTATAGCAGAACCGATAGCTATTCCGCTCCATGTCGCCGCCGCCGTTCTTTTCTTCGTGCCGTGTGTCGCTGTAGTGGCTAACCTCTCCCGGCGCTTCCCAGGCGAGGGCGGTTTCTATCTCTGGACGAAATACGCTTTCGGAGAATCGCACGCCTTTCTGTGCGGCTGGTGCTGGTGGCTGAGCGTACTGCTGTTTTTGCCGAGCCTCATGTTGATAGGCGCCGGGATGTTGACTGAGGCCGTCGGTACCGCCGGGAATGCTTTTGTGGACGATGCTCGATGGGAGGTTGGAATTGCGGTCGTGATCCTCTGGTTTACCGTGGGATCGAACATACTCGGATTGCGCTTCAGTAAATGGCTCAGCAATGCCGGAGCAAGCATGATCTATGCAGGGGGCGCACTTGTCCTAGCGGCAGGCATTGCGGTCTGGGCCAGCTACGGGTCGGCCACAAACTTTCATTTCGATAAGACGCTCGATCTCAGCCGGGTGAGCTTATGGGCTCAGATCGCGTTCGCGTACACAGGCCTCGAACTTGGATCCCTGATGGGAGGGGAGATTCGCAATCCCGTCAAAACTATTCCCCGCGCCGCGTGGATTAGTGCCGGATTGGTGATGCTGGGCTATGTCGCCGGATCCTGGGCGCTCATGCTTGTGCTAGCTCCGGAGAATATCAATCCAATCAGCGGGCTCGTGCAGGTTGCCTCATTGGCCGGAGCACGGCTAGGTCTCAGTTACCTTGGGCCGCTGACGGCGGGACTCCTCTTCGCAGGCATACTCGGTAAATTGAGCACCTGGGGAGGGGGTGCGGCACGTCTTCCTCTCACGGTGGGAATGGACGGCATCCTACCGCCCATCTTTACGCGGTTACATCCGCAGTGGAAAACCCCTTGGGTGGCGCTTGTAATTCAGGGCGCGGCCTGCTCGGTCTTTCTCGTCTTGACGCAAGCTGGGGAAAGCGTCAGGAGTGGTTGGCAATTGCTGATGGATATGGAAATCCTGATGGCATTTCTGCCGTACGTCTACATCTTCCTGTCGGCCTGGAAGTTTGGCCAAAAGTGGAGCGGCGCATCGGGCCTGTTCGTTACGCTCGTAGCGATGGGCTTTTCGCTGATACCGCCCGAGAAGGGCGCCTCTGTTTTGCTCTTCGAAGCCAAAGTGATCGGAGGATCGGCCCTGCTGGTGCTTGCTGGCTGGCTCGCGTTTGTAGCAGGAACACGCAGCAGGGCGTGGACCACGGTTTAGAGCGGCGCGATTGCTAATGATGCTGCCAAGAGAGACTGTTCACCAGCATTCGGTAGACGCCACAATCGGAGTTTCCTGAGGCATCAGGAGAATGCGTAAGAGCACTTCGGGATCAATCAAAAAGTCAAGTACCCGGAGGTCGTCTCGCGATTGTCAGACGGTCAACTTCCGGCTTGCCGAGCATCCATCCCCAACTTCTGAAACCATGTCTTTACCCTTACTAAATAAAGCCCACGGTACCAAACTAAACTGAAGTTAGCCGCCAAGGAGACTAGATACATGAGATTTGCATGCGTCGGGCCCCGAAAGGCGCTGGATTACTGCACACAATTCATATAGTCGCAATCAGGTGTGGCGATCAGCGTCTATTATAATTGCCCGAAGCTACCAGCGCGTAGGCACCCACAGCGCCCGGTACTTGAAACGCATCGTTCAAGCTGTGACAGGCCGCGACAAGTACGAGTGGAGCAGCCCGTACCTCTCACCGGATGGCAACCATCTCGCGTACCTGTTTCCGCATGAGGGCAAGATGCAGAACGGTGACGACGTGTATGTGCTCGTAGGGACCCGCGGAGAAGGTACAAGTATAAGCACTCAAATCGATCGCGATATTGTTCGATTGGCCTGGATGCCGGATAGCAAAGCGCTTCTGATAGGAGCTAACGATCACACCACGGTCGGCCTTTGGGTTCAGCCGCTTGACGGCAAGCCGTTGCGTCTGGACCTGGGGAACGTGTGCCCGAGTTGGCCTGGCTGGTGGGTGGACCTGTCGGTTGGTCCTCGCGGTGAGATTGCATTCGCTGGCAGCGAACCGCAGCGTCCAATGGAACTCTACTACCTTGCAAACACAACTGCCAAACCATCGAGGCTTACGGACTTCAATTCGCAGATTGCATCTCTCGAGTTAGGCAGAAGCGAAACAATCGAATGGACGAGCACGGACGGATTTCACGAAGACGGGGTACTGAGATACCCACCGGATTTCTCTCCCGAGCGTTGTTATCCGCTGGTCCTCTTTATCCACGGAGGGCCTCCCGCAGCATCGCACGAGGCTTTTTCGATCCTACCGCAGCTCATGGCGGCCCAAGGCTGGTTGGTTTCGAACCAAACTATCGCGGTAGCGACAATCTTGGCCACAAGTACGAGGCTGCAGTCTCCGGTGATGCGGGAGCCGGTCCAGGTCGCGACGTGATGGCTGGCATTCAGGAGGTCGAAAAACGAGGCTTCGTGGACAAGACCAATGTCGCTGTAACCGGCTGGTCTTACGGAGGATTCATGACAACCTGGCTGCTTGGACATTACGCAGGCTGGAAAACCGCTATCGCTGGAGCAGCGCTCACAGACTTCGTCGACACATATACCTTGAGCGACATCGGCGTGCCGTTGGCGGATGGATTCGCGCCCGCACTTGGCTCTCCTTATGCGGCAAACAATATGAAGGCGTATACAGAGCAATCGCCGATAACATACGTCGATAAAATCTCGACCCCGACCCTGATTTTGTCTGATACGGGCGATGATCGGGTGCCGATCACGGAGTCTTACCGGCTTTATCACGCATTGAAAGGTCGCGGCGTTCCCACACGATTCATTGCATACCCGATTCCTGGACATTTTCCAGCCGATCCGGTTCGACAGCGTGATCTTGGCCGGCGCTGGATCGCTTGGCTGTCTCAATACTTGAAACCAGATTCGGCCGCCTCGTCTAAGTAAGGTCCTTGTCCGTAGCAATCCATGGGTTCATGTGGCACACTGCGCGGCTGCACTGAGTGGATGGTCGGCAGACGATTCCACTACTCGAGTTGTGGAAGAATGGCGCGTGATCCGACAGCAATTCGGAATTCCGTGTAGCCGGACAAGATCCCGACGTTATCGGCAGTTGCATTCCGGGCCTATATACTGTGTGGCCAAAGGTGACGCATGATGTTACGTGTATATTCCCGGCTCGCCCTGTTCCCGTTCGTGGTCGGAACGGCATTCCCTCAGCAGCCGGCCGCTATTAGCGACGGCTGGAAAACTGGCACGCTCGAAGCCGTGGACATGGACCGCCGGCCACTCGAGGCAATGACGGCAGAGATCCGCCGCTACCCGGATTGGAACATCCACGCGGTGCTGATAGAGCGTAACGGGTACCTCGTCTATGAGGAATACTTCGCTGGAGAAGACGAGAAATGGGGACAAAGTCTGGGCCGTGTAGTTTTCACACGCGAGACAAAGCATGATCTTCGTTCCGTGACAAAGAGCGTCACGTCAGCGCTGGTAGGAATTTCGCTAGCTTCCGGCAAGATCCGCTCGCTGGATCAATCGCTGCTGGATTTCTTCCCGGAACAAGCCGCTGCTGCCAAACCGGGACAGCCGCGCATCTCGCTGCGCGACGCTCTGACAATGAGCGCCGGCTTGGACTGGAACGAAGACATTCCGTACACCGATCCGCGCAACGACGAAATTGTCATGACGTGCAGCAAGGACCCTATAACTTATGTTCTAACGCGGCCGATGGTTGCCGGGCCCGGCGCCGTTTGGAAGTACAACGGTGGTCTTCCGCAGGTCTTGGCAACTATTGTGCAGCGGTCCACAGGAGAGCCGCTCCGAGACTACGCTCGCACAGTGCTGTTCGCACCGCTCGGGATTACCGACTTCGAATGGTTGGGGGACCTCGCCGGAGTGCCAGCGGCGGCCTCCGGGCTGCGGCTGCGGCCGCGCGACCTCGTCAAGTTCGGCTCGTTGTATCTGCACAACGGCAAGTGGAACGAGAGCCAGGTCGTGCCGGCAGATTGGGTGTACGAATCCACTCGGCGGCGGATTGCGTTACCGACTCCCGTCAGCGCCTACGGTACATTCGGCTACGGCTATCTCTGGTGGCACGCCTGCCTCCGAACTGCGATGGGAACACTGGAAGTTCACTGGGCAAATGGCAACGGTCAGCAACGCATCTATGTGGTGCCCGAATTGCACATCGTGGTAACGATACTTGCTGGGCGGTACAACGATCCTACCGCGGCGAACTTGCCCGCGCGGCTCTTAGTTGAGCAGATCATCCCCTCGGTACGCGGGCCGCGGTCGGCCTCAACCGGAGCCGCTTGCGCGCAATAAGGGCAACCACTTCCGCGAATGGTATCAAGCCGCGTTTCCAGAGCCTGACACAGCAGGGACGTAATCGGTTCTTGTGCAAGCTGGGTTTATCGGAGTTCCGGGCAACAATTTCAGGATTAGGACCTGCTGCTCGATGTGTCTTGTTCGTCGGCTACCGGAGTGCGCCGGGATAAACCGGCGTGTTGTTGGGAATGAAAGAGTCCTACAAGAAAGGAGAGAGCGACTCCATCTTGGCCTTGAGTCTTTCGACGAGCACCGCGAGGTGCTAGTCGAAGCGTAGACAGAGGTATCGGTGGGCCGGGCTATTGAGCTTCGAAAAGCCGATGTATTAGGATGCCGACTCCGTTTCGTAGAGGAGGAAGGCAACACGGCAACCGCGTTATCGCGAGCGGTTGTTCGGTCCTACGTAGTCTAAGAACCCGCGCACGCTGAGAAACAACATGCACGAGAACCGGGAGATCTCCTGTGCGTCTTGGTCGAAGGATCAAGACCGGTCCGCGAAGGCCATAAACCGAACGGCGGACATGCACGTGCAGGAGAAGTCGGACTGTGCCGTACTACCTGTGAGCCAGCCGAACAAAGAGGTGCAAACCTCGGCGGAGGATGGGGAGGGAAGGGCACAGATTGAGGAGAACATCGTTCGATCTCACATGTCCCCGACACAGCGCGGGAAACGCATGTCCCAGGGATTGCGCGGTGTGCGTAAAGCAGCAACAGAAAGGAAGCAGGAAAAGTTCACTGCTTTGCTCCACCATGTTACTGTCGATCTGCTGCGAGACAGCTTCCACGCGTTACAGCGGCGAGCTGCGCCTGGAGTGGACGGTGTGACGTGGCGAGAGTATGAGACCGGATTGGAAGATCGACTTATCGATTTGCACAATCGGGTTCACCGAAGAGCGTATCGGGCACAGCCATCAAGGCGAGTCTATATTCCGAAAGCTGATGGGCGGCAACGTCCATTAGGCATTGCGGCCCTGGAGGACAAGATCGTTCAGCAGGCCGTGGTGTCGATCCTTAACCAGATCTATGAGGTCGATTTCAAGGGCTTCTCTTATGGGTTCCGTCCCGGTCGCGGTCCACATCAAGCGCTCGACGCGCTGAATGTAGGCATCTTCCGAAAGCGAGTGAACTGGGTGCTTGATGCAGACATTCGCGTGTTCTTTGATACGCTTCATACTGCCCCCTGGTTCATGACAGTTGTTCGAATAGAGCTGGCTGCTGATCAATGACTTTGATTCGCAAGCCTTTGCGTCGGCCTTGTCTTACCAGCACGGCTTGGAGCTCGCCCCGCTTTACAAGCTGCAACACTGTTTGCCGTGAAACGCCGAGCTTCATGGTGGTCTCCAGCATCGGCAGGTATTCCGGGGGCGCCTGCTGCACAACGCGCGCCCGCAGTTCATCGGTGATCCGAATCTGCCAAGGCGCCCCTGGCGTGACCTGCTCGCCGGCGATAAAACCATCGGCCAGCCAGCGGTGAATCGAAGATGTGTTCATGCCCAAAATCTGCGCGGCTTTGCGAATCGAAACGAGTTCGCCAGTGAGTGGGTCAGCGGATGGCTGAAATCGCGGGATGTTGCGGTATCGTCGCAGGCTGCCGACCTGATTGGCGGTGAAGCGTTCGCCGGTAGCGGTCTTGCGGTCCTGACGATTTAAGATTCCGGCGATGACTTCGTCCGGATAAAGAGCGGCCAGGCGCCGGAGCAGCGAGATCGTATCTTCGTCGGTGCGCGGTCCCATCGGCTTGAATCGCGGAACAGGGACATCGAGTACAGTAATCGCGCCGCCGCGCCAGCGCAAAGTCAGATGCGCGTGACCTTCGGCTCGTTTGAGATTCAGGATCACTTCTTCCAGCAGCGTTCGCAGGAGTTCCTTGCGATCGCGATCCGTGATAGCCGGCGCAGTCCAAACTTGGCGAATATCGGAGCCGAGCATCTGAATGCGTTCGAGTTGCTCGGGACCAATCGGATTGGGCCGCTGCTGCTCGCGGCGCCGCAGTTCTGCTTCGGCGGCCGCCAGATCGCGTAGGCGATTCTCCCATTCGGTTTCCAGGCCGCGTGCGACAAGCCTGTTTTCGGGCTCTACATTTCGATAACGGCGTTCCGCCCGCTGCGCCTCATAACGCATCCGTTCCACTTCCAGCCGCCACTGCGACAGAGCAGCATCGTGATTCGCTTGGAGCTGTTGGACCGAGAGCATGGTTGCTTCTAGGGCCGCTGGTGTAACGGCTTCGAGAAAAGCGTTGGCCACGGCTTGCTCGATCACCATTCCGCCGACATTGAGACAGTACACGCCGCGTCCGTTGACGAGGTCCTTGCCGGCGCAGTGATAACCCGGCGCTGAGTTGCGGCCCCGATAATGAACATGCAGACGGCGGCCACAGTGCCCGCAGGTGGCGAGGCCCTGCAGCAGTGCCGATCCCTCTCTCACCGCGCCCCCAGCCTGATGCGGCTTAGGCCGGGTGTTGGAATCCAGCCGTGCCTGGTTGGTTTGAAAGGTAACCCAATCGATGAAGCCCGGATGATGATCCTGGATGAGCACGGACCACTGATCCATGGGCAAATGCCGAATGCGTTTTCTGACAGCGCCGTTTTCATCAACGTAGCGTTCGTACCTGGTCTTGCCGTAGGTGTAAGCGCCAGCATACACCGGATTGGTCAGGACTTGGTGGAGCGCGTGGTAGGTGGGAGCCACCCAGCGGATCGGGCCAGGCATGCCGGCGGGCATCGTCTGCAGCGGAAAAGACAGACCTTCGGAACGGAACCAGAGCCAGACCCGTCGCGCCGAACCGAACTCGGCGAACCGCTCGAAGACAGTACGGAGGGCGCCAGTAACTGCCTCGTCCGGATGGAACAAGACTTCACCATCCTGTTCTCCCCAAATGAAGCCCACGGGCAATCCGCGGCGCAGTTCCCCGCGAGCTGCCTTGTTACGGATGCCTCCGTCCAGGCGGGCGCGAATGATGTGTAGCTCGGCTTCGCTCATGGTGCCTTTTAGCCCCAGCAGCAGTCGATCGTTGAATAGCGCCGGATGATAAACGCCGTCGTTGTCACCAATGAGAGTATCGGTGACACCGCAGAGTTCCAGCAGACGATACCAATCCGCGTTGTTCCTGGCGAGGCGAGAAACTTCCAGTCCGAGAACGATGCCCACGTTAGCCAAGGCGACTTCGCTGGTGAGGCGAGCGAACCCGGAGCGTTTATCAGTGGTCGAACCGGACAGCCCGAGATCGTCATCAATGATGACCACTTGCTCTTTGGGCCAACCCAGTTGAGCGGCCCTATCCGCCAGAGCATACTGGCGGGCGGTAGATTCGCGGTTATGCTCGACTTGGCCCGGCGTGGACTGACGAATGTAGACGCAAGCAACGCGCTGGATGTGCGTAGGTTTGATTTTTGAGGGATCAGTCATCGGTCTGCTCCTGGTGCTGATCACAGGTTGCTTGGTGAAGGAGGCGCGCCAGAGTCTCGATGACGATCCGTTTTTGCTCGTCGTCGAACTGCTCCCACAGGTGCGTCTCCGGAATCGGGATGTCGTTGAAGTTCAGAATCAACTGCGGCATGGCTCTCCTGACTTGCCCCAGATACTACAGGCAGAGCACGATGAAGGAATGCATCGACGAGGCCGCGAAGGCGCAACAAGTCATTCAACGAACCGACGAGGTGAGTTGGAGGCTGGCTGTCAGCAGTGTTGAAGTCTGTCCACTCAGCGGGAACCAACGACTTACTGCCGTCCGGCAGTATGACCACAAACTGCAAGCCGCTGGGCATGCGGGCTTGCCGAAGAACCTCCAGAGATTGCCCATGGAATCGGTGATGCGGACGCGTGATGGTCAGACGTTCGGGAAAGTGCTGATGGTGGGTAGTGTGTCGTGGTGTCCTTTGACAACATGAGCCACGAATGGACGATGAAGTTCATCGAGCATCGTGTGACTGATCGCCGCATGCTCCGGCTGATCCAGAAATGGCTGAAAGCTGGAGTATCGGAAGACGGTCAATGGGCGGAAACGAATGTAGGAACTCCGCAAGGCGCGGTAATTTCACCGTTGCTCGCGAACGTATACCTGCATTATGTTTTCGACCTGTGGGTTGAAGGCTGGCGCAAGAAAGTGGCAAATGGCGACGTGATTGTCGTCCGCTACGCTGACGATCTTGTGCTGGGCTTTCAGCACCGGACAGATGCCGAGCGATTTCTACGCGAGTTTCAGGATCGTCTAGCAAAGTTCGGTTTGGAATTACATTCGGACAAGACAAGGCTGATCGAGTTCGGACGGTTTGCTGTTCGAAACCGAAAGCGACGTGGCGAGGGAAAGCGGGAAACCTTTATCTTTCTAGGGCTCACCCATTTCTGTGGGCAGCTCACCACCGGAACATTCACCGTCTGGCGGATCACGGCTCAGAAGCGGATGGTCGCGAAGCTAGAAGCCATCAAGGCTGAACTTCAACGCCGGAAGCATCACCGTACATCCGAAGTCGGTGCGTGGCTTCGACAGGTTGTGCTGGGCTACTACCAATACCAAGCGGTTCCAGGTAACACGACTCAGCTTCGCGTCTTCAGCAGACGTGTCGCCTGGTTGTGGCGGAACGTATTAATTCGTCGCAGCCAACGTGCACAGGTCGGTTGGGATCGACTTAACCCGATTCTGACCCGATGGATTCCTCCACCCCGCGTTTTGCATCCTTATCCTGACGCTCGCTTCAACGCCACCCATCCTCAATAGGAGCCGTATGCGTAAACGCGCACGTACGGATCTGTGCGGGGGGCGATCAGCGATGGTCGTCCCTACCGCGACAGTATCCGCTTCACCGGCGACTCCGAACGTGGGATCGTCGTTCTTCACGCGTCCTTCTGCCGACGAATCTGCCGCCGTTTTCGGGCTTCCTCCAACTTCAGATCCCGCTTGGCGTGGATCTCCGCTGACGCCCGGCGAGCATGTCCTTCGGCGTGATGTAGCCAACCGCGCTGTTCAGGCGGACGTTGTTGTAATGCTCGACGTAGCCCTCCACCAGACGTCGCGCATCATCCAATGACAATGGCGTCCCTGGCCGGATGCGCTCGCTTTTGAGCGATTTGTGCCAGCGTTCGATCTTCCCGTTCGACTGAGGATAGTAGGGGGAAGTTCTGACGTGGGTCATGCCCGAGATCTGAATGAACTCCTTAAAGTCTTTGGCAACGAACTGAGGCCGGTTGTCGGAGATGATCCGGGGTCGCGCCTCCGGGTGAAATTCCTTGGCCCGCTCCAAGATGACTTCGATGTCCGCCTCGGTCATCGACTCCCGCAGATCCCAGTTGACGATGTATCGGCTGCAGCCATCGAGGACACTGCACAAGTAATAGAACGTCCCGCTGACGTTGATGTACGACACGTCGATGTGCCAGTGTTGATGTGCTGCCAGTGGCTGCTCAAAGCCAGTGCCCTTCTTCGACGGCTTGCCGTTCGACTTCGATAACAGTCCTGCTTGGCTGAGAACTCGCCATACGCTGGACGGGCTCGCTGCCACGATGTCGGCATCCAGCATCATGAACGTCAGCCGCCGGTAGCCTCCCAGCGGATTTTTCAGATGGAAGCCGATGATGGCCTGCTTCTCCCAATCCTCCAGCCAGAAATCGCGGGGAACCCAGCCATTGTGCTCATTGACCTTGCCGTAGCGTTCCCGCCAGTCATAGAACTTGCTGGCGGCGATGTCGAGCCACCCGATGAACCGCCCGGCGCCGATCTCGGTCTTCGCCGACCAGCGCCGAACGAAATCCACGATCTGATCCCGCGTGTCGTGCGGAACCCAGACCCCGGTCAGAGTTCCCCAATCTCTTTTTTTAGCGTCACATGCTCCCCCATAAGCTCAGCTGGGACCTCATCCTTCGTCTGGATCTTCTTCTCGAGGTAGGCGATCCGTTCCTCCTCGGCGGAATGATTCGGCCGTGCTTTCTGCTCGAAGGCAGCCGCCCCGTTCTCGAAAAACTCCTTCTGCCAGCGGTAGAAGACCGTGGGCTTCAGGCCCAGCTCATCGCAGAGCGTCGAGATCGGCTCCTTCTCCAGCAGATGCCGCCTGAGAATGGCGACTTTTTCTTCCGGCGTGTAGTGCTTCCGTTGCTTCTTCATGCGTTCTCTCCATTACCTTACTGGGAGAACGCCTTCTCCATTTCCAGCTGAACCGGAATACGGTTGCCCGGAACTCTCGACCTGATGCATCCAGTTCTGATTTTCTTGAGAGAAGAGTCTCAATCGGTAACCCAAAGTCGGGTTGTGTACTCTGATCGGCTTCCTGCTCCGGTCGGATCACGGCAACCCGGAAAATGTCTTGCACAAACCTTCGTTTGCGCACGGCGTCTTCAGATTGCCCGTGAGAAAAAAGGACTTGCTTACAGGCTTGCTCTTGAGGCTCGACGGCCAAGTATGGAAAGGCCGGGAAATAGGTTACGGGGTGAAGGCGTGGGCCAGAGCGCCGGAAATTCGCCTAGCCAAAGATCGGTCGAAACCGAGACAACGGTGCCGGTTACAGTTTCACCGCTGACGCCATCGGGATGTTGTTGCTCAAAGGTGGAAAGAATGTCGCCAAAGTTGCTCTCTTCCCGCGAGGAAGATTCTTCGGCGGGAGAAGAAGGCTGGAAGTTCTCGTTACTCATGACTGCGGGGAATGCCCTTATTCTGGCATAATGGAAGGGGTGGGAGGAGTGTAGCCGGGCGCGCATCAGGGCCACAGATCATTTGCGGCAGGTGCAACGCGCCTGAGAGAGAAACAAAATATTAACTGATGTTTTGTTGACCTGAAGCAGTCCGAAGACGTCTTTGCATTGATTCTTGATGCCGCTGTCACACCGATCACGGCCACAACAAAAAAGGCAGACATCGGGGAGAAATTGCCCCGGTGCCTGTCTTCGATCCGCAGCTTAAGTTCATCTCGCCGGGCAGGTCCGTCCCAGATTTTGCATGATGTAATTCAGGTCTGCCTGATTTGTCTGACCGTCGTAGCCGTTCGTACTCGTAAGATCGAAATCGTACCAGCTCGATCCGCTCTTGTGGAACCGATTCCAATTGTTGATATCGAGGTTGTTGACTACTCCGTCGACATTCCCGTCGCCCGGGCACTGAGATTCAGAGCTGAGAATGTCAGATAGCTCCCGTTTGAGATCGATGAAAGCCGCAGCCTGTTCTTTGGTCAACCCGTTGAGCGGATTGCTGGGATCTGTGATCAGATTCAACTGGACGTAGTCGATTCGCGGCGTGCCCGGCGCTTCATTTATCGCATAAAGCTGCAACTCCGTACTGGTCGGAGGAGAAGAGCTACTGCAGTTCTCGTTAGTTTCTTGAATCAACTTAAAGTTGTCGTTGCGAACCGCCGCTTGCGAGAGCGGCAGGATCGTGAAATCCATCCCGGTAGCGTTCTTGAGGGCACAGCAGGAGCTGTATCCCTGGCTAACCGTCGAACCCTCGCCGTACCAAACCCCTCCCTCCTGTTCGCAGAGGCCCTTTTCGGGAAAGACCTGCACACACTCATTCACAATAGGCGTGCCTGTGGGCGGAATCGTGATTACGCATGGACCGGGCCTTGCATTATGCGCGCTAATATTGATGCCGGTTTGCGTAAAGTTATAGTCGCGGAGGCTCGCCTGCACGGGGTTGGTCAGGTAAGGGAGCATCGAGACCGAATCCAGAATGCGCGACTTAGGCACATAATTCCTCACGTTCAATCCTGCCATTTCGCCGAACAACTGGAAGAGGTCCGCTACGTTAACCATGTTGTTGACGTCACGGTTCGGCGTGTTCACCATGGGCCCGGCAACAATGAGGGGCACCCAAACACCCGTCTGGTTCACGAAGCCCTTGGCGTGATTAAGGTCAAAGGGCGCCTTGACGCTTGGAGAGTAAGTTCCATTGTCCCCGATAATCACCAGCATCGTATTGGAACCGGATGGGTCATACTCGAGAGTCCCGTCCCCTTTGCGCGTAACCAAGCCGAGCCCCAGGAGCAAACGGCCGATCTCGGTGTCTAATCCTTCCAGCATCTGGTTACTCAGCGTTCGTGTCTCTTCGATGGTGCCGCCGGTGCAGTGCACGCCGCCGACATCTGAAGACGAGGGAGTTAGTGACTGCGGCGCCTGTTGATAAGGAGCGTGGATCGACGCATAACTCACCGTCGCCATCCACGGCCGATTACTCGGCTGCGACTTGATCCAGCGAATAGTCGCATCGGTCGTTTCCGTTGGCGAGTACTGACGAGCACGGGGATCTGTGAGGGGCGCCTTGTAAACGGTGCCTGCCGACAGGTCATTCTTGACAAGGTTGAAAACGTAGTAGGCGTTGGGGAGAGTGAAATTGACATACTTCGAAGGTGGAGTCGCACGGCAGCTTGGGCCGTCCAGCTCAGCCGGTACGAAGACGCCGCCCTGTTCGAGGCAAGCACGGCCGGCGGTAGGCGTCGTAGCGGATGCTGTGATTACCTTGCAACCCCGGCTGTCCGCAAAGTAGCAGGGACCCGAGTCACTGCCGTTCGTTGGGTCGTTTGCCTTGGACGGAACAAACCCGCAACCGTATGGACCGGCTGGTAATACAGGGGTGCCTCCTGTCGTCTGAACTCCTCCGGCTGTGGTGTCGATCGGATGCGGAGCGCCTTCCAGGAAGCCGTCGAAGTAATCGAATCCGACAGAGTTCGGAGTGCCGTTGCCATACGGATTGTTCGTCGGACCAGCTAAATGAAATTTACCGAAGAGAGCGCTCTCATAATTCGCTGCCCTCAGAATTTTGGGCGTCGTGGTTTCGAAGGGAGAAACCTGCGAATTTGCCAGGTCAGTGCTCAATATCGCGGTCAGAATATTGGTGCGAAGGGGATATCGACCTTCGAAAAACATCGCCCGGCTGGGCGAGCATTCCGGCATCGCCCACACATTACGGAACCGGATGCCGCCTTTCGCTAGGGTGTCCAGAACCGGAGTCTGCGGAGGTGTCAGACCTCCATAGCCGAAGCTGCGCAGTTGATCGATACCGACATCGTCCATAATGACAAAAATGATGTTCGGACGTGGTTGCGCGGGGGCCGCTTGTATCGCCAGCCCTGCCCATTGAAGGCACAATCCGGTGCAAATTATTCTCAACGGGGAGTTCATGTTCATATAGGAGTCCTTTTCAGCCGCTTCGCCAATCCACTGAAAACAGCCGAGGCGATGGCCAACCCTAGAAGATAAAGAGAACCAGGTTCCGGCGTCGCCGTCACAGCAATGTCATCCAGATGCAAGGAACCAGGATCGTCCCGAAAACCGAACTTGAGATCGGTCGAGTTGCTGGCGGCGCGAAAAGAGAAGAGATACTCAACGTAGGATTGGCTTGGAATGTTCGTTGCATCGAATAGAGAGGTACCGGCTATTTGCGCAGAGAACAGGTTAGGAACTCCGCCGTCGCTCTCCACAAAATAGGTAAGCTGATAGATCGTTCCAGGATTTGTCGGGAGGATCTGCTCCATATACCCGGGCGACCCGGCGGCGAACAGTTTCGCCGCGTATGTACCGGAATGCGGACTTGATGTATCGACTACGCCAGGTATCGGGTTACCGGACAGAATCCAGCCCGTAAAATCGCCGCTTTCGAAACCGCCGTTAAAGACAAGGTTCGACGAAGCGGCTGCAGGCAAAACCAATGCGCCTGCGCATCCAAGAGTTAGCAGTAATTTGATCACTCCGAATCCTTTCGACCACGTTGCGTGCGCGCTGCTGGGCAACGTCCCAAACAGGCGATAGGTATTATATGCGATACGATCCACCCCGTCAAGGCTTTTCCCCGTTGATGTCGTTAGTATGTGAGTTGTCCGCTCTAATTCACACATGATCTGTCCGCTTTAAGAAGAGCGGAGCAGGGGCGTAAGGCTGGGAGTTGGAATCCAGCCGAACGTATACGAGCTCCGCGATGGAGGGGATGATGAAGGTGCAAGAAGTGCTATTGCGAGCCATGGCGAAGAAGATCACCTGGTGGCAAGCAGCAGAGATTCTCGGGGTAACGGATCGGACCATGCGGCGCTGGCGGGAGCGGCTGGAGCAGGACGGTTACGACGGACTGGCAGATCGGCGCAAGGGAATGGTGAGCCCGAAACGGGTGCCGCTGGAGACCTGCGAGAGGGTGCTGCGTTTGTATCGGGAAACGTACTACGACCTGAACATGCGGCATTTCCACGAGAAGCTCAAGGAGGAACACGGGATGGAGTTGAGCTACACGTGGGTGCAGACGGCCTTGCAAGGGGCAGGCCTGGTCTCGAAGCGAAGCAAGCGCGGGGTGCACCGGAGGAGACGTCCGCGGCGGCCCATGACGGGGATGCTGCTGCACATCGATGGCAGCAAACATTGCTGGTTCGAAGGGAGCCGGCGCTATGACTTGATTGTGATTCTGGACGACGCCAACAACGAGATTTATTATGCGCAGTTAGTGGAAGAGGAATCGACGCGCACGGTGATGGCGGCCTTGCGCGAGGTGATCGAAACGAAGGGAATATTTTGCGCGCTTTACAGCGATCGCGGCAGTCATTTCTTTTGGACGCCGAAGGCCGGCGAGCCCGTGGATAAGCACCGTTTGACGCAAGTGGGAAGAGCGATGAAGGAGATGGGCGTGCAGATGATTCCGGCGTATTCCCCACAAGCACGAGGGCGTTCAGAACGGAACTTCGGGACTTGGCAAGGGCGCTTGCCGCAAGAGCTTCGGCTGGCCGGAATCAGCACGTTGGAGGAGGCCAATCGATTTTTGCGCGAACACTACATCGACGTGTTCAACCGCAGGTTCAAGGTCGCTGCCGAGCAGAAGGCAAGTGCTTTCCGGCGTTCGAGCCGCTCGGATCTGGATTGGGTATTCACGGTGCAGGCAGAGCGCACGGTAGCGAAGGACAACACCGTCGCGATCGGCGACCGAGTGTGGCAGCTCGAGAAGTCACGCTTTCGCAGTACACTGGCCGGTTGCACCGTCACCATTCATGAACATCTGGATGGCCGCGTGTCGCTGCGCTACGGACCGCATGTGGTCGGACGGTTTGACAGCCAAGCCCGGCCACTGAACAAAACTGCCAGCCCGGTGCGCCGTGGAAAAGGCCGAGGCATGGAAAGCGGCGAAAACCACAAGCAGGTTTCCACCGCTTCCCACCCCTCCTTGGAAATCTCGCCCACAACGCGAGATTCCCACTTTCCCACCGCGCCGGCGAACGCTAGGCATATAAGTAAACGGAAAACCAAGGCGGCTCGTGCTGCCTAAACAGAAAACCACAAAGCGGACAGATCACTTGTTAATAAAAGCGGACATCTTGACTTGTTAACGACAGGCTTTTCCCCGCTGTGTGTTCCCGATTGGTGCTTGCACAAACGAGAGCTTAGGGGATAAAGGAAAAAACTGGAATACCTCGCGGGGTAACCAGTTTACCTGCGGCGAATGGCTATAACTGGCTCAATAGCGGCGCTGGGCTCTGAGCTTTGTAAAATTTCGATCAGTTTTCGACACTCCGGATGCGCACGAATGGCATCGAAGGCCGGATCTACCCCGAGAAGTAGGGCACGGAACGCGCGTTCCCGGAATGCACGCTGCATCCACCAGACGGCGCGCTCCTGCTCGCCGATCCGCAGAAGCAGGTCGGCAACCATCGCGGACGGTGCACGGTTGGAGGCTTGCAGCAGCTTGGTAGCGGCCAACAAACCCGGCCGCACCCATTTAAACCTTCCTTTATAGACGGCGCCTAATACCGCCGGCAATTTCAGAACTCGCAAATTCGGCATCAGCTCTTCGCATTTGCGGAACTCCGCTAACGCATCGGATTCACGTCCGAGGCGGTCATAACAGTTCGCAAGTGTGAATGATGCGATCGAGCTTCCTGGCAAGACATCAAGCGCTGAACGAGCCACCTCCACTGCCGCTTGATAATTTCGTTCGAAATACAGGACGGCTGCAAGCGTTTGAAGTGCTTTTGAATTCAGCGGGTCGCTCGCCAAAACTGCCCTTAGCTCTTGCTCCGCGTCCGTCAACTTGCCGAAAGGCACTAAACAAGTCAATGCATGTACTAGGGCGCGGAGCTGTCGTGTGGATTCAGTTGCAGTGCCTGGCGAAAATATTGCTGCGCTGCTGCAGGCCTGAACGTATCCAGAACTTCAATCAGTCCCGCCGCCGTATAGCTGTCAGGGAGCGAAGGATCAAAAGCAATAGCTCGCTCAGCGGAACGCCTGGCATCTCGCCGGGCGGCCGCTGGTGTTTCACATAATAGACCGCCATCAAGCTTTGGACGACCGACAATCCAGCCCACGCTATCGCGGATCGGGGCTGCCTTTGCAGGGCCGCCAGAAAGCACTCCTCACTCTTTGCAAGCGATTCTCTGTGGTTCTGGGCCAGATAGTGTCTGCCTAGAACTGTTAGCCGATGAGTGCCGTCCTCCGCCCCGCCGATGGCCTGGTTTCTTCCGCGCTTGATCGCCTTCAGCACCTCGCGTTCAACGTTGATCGCGATTTTGTTCTGTACCGTCCATGTCTCCGCAGTCGCAACCTGGTCATGGCTTTCGGCCCAGATCGTCGTCTGCTGGCCGTCGGCATCCACCAACTCGGTGCAAACTCGAAGTGTCTCGATGTTTGAAAAGCAGGCGCCTCGCACAACAAAGCGAACTCTCTCTTGCCGCGCGACACGATCGATGTCCGGAGATAATGCGCTATTGGGAATCAGGGAATCGTGACCCACCAAATCAAAGGAGCTGTTACCCGATAGCCTGGTATGGAGAGCACCCCTCACCCGTTCTGCATAAGCTTCTTCTCCGGCTCCATTCGGTGTGTATTCGAAGGGCAGCACCGCAATGCGAACCCGCTGCTGCGCTTTGTCACGCTTCGGCAGGAATTGCGGGGCATAGCTCCCTGGCTTCAAGACGATTACGATTCGATCCGTTGCGCCGTCGCGGAAGTAATAGCGCTGCAGACGATCGCGCAAACGCCTCATCGCCATTCGAACGACAGGATCGCGCTTGGGGTCAAAATCTGACAAAAGGCCGAAAAACTCGACTCCGATCACGGACTCTTTGAGGATCTCTGTTCGGCCTTGAATCGCGGCTTCCACCAGGAAGGAAAGGAGCCGCCGGTGTTGTTCGCTCCGCAAGAACTCGCGACTGCTAACCACACGTCCAAGCGTTTCCCGCAGCTCGTAAGGAGAGAACTCGGACATCAGAGTCCATCTATTTTATGCCTGCAAGTCGCTCGTTAGGGCCACGTGTGAGCTTCAAGAAAAAGCTTCGCTCCTTGTCCGCCTCGCCGTCTCGGAGAGCGATGCGAGCCAACCCCTGTGATGGCGCTCAGACACGAATGGGCGAATAGGGCACTTGCGGGTCGAAGATTCAACGAAACAGAAAAGGCGGGTAGCATCGAGGTCCTGCATGAACCTTCGATGCTGTTGAAAAACGCTTTCGTGCGCTTCGCGTAGGAGCCGATATGCGGCCAACGTCCGGCTTGGCGTCATAGGGAATGAATTACTTGCTTCGAGAGGCGTAGTCGAGATGGAATTTGACGGTTGGACTCGGCGATTTGCCTCACGTCAACACACCGCCTCCAGGTTATCGCTCGACGCGGCGTGTTACGGCGAAGACTAGATTGGAATGTCGCACTGCGAGGCTCACAGCCGAGACTTGCGGAGAAAAATTGGCGGAGTCAAGATGGCGCTCACTACCAGAAGACAGTTTCTGCAGCAAGCGACGTTTGCCGCGGCCGCGCTTTACAGGCACCCGATTCACGCGCGCCCTGGAGCACAAGGGGTTTCTGCAGCGCGCAAGAGTAATGCTGCTTCGGTCGATCCGGCCGCGATCCGAATGCTTGCTTCCACAATTAGCGGCCCGCATAATCACGACGGAAGCACCCGAGTACGAATCGTCCCGAATGGTGTTCATCCGCGCATTCGATCAGCGTCCGCAGTGATCGTGCGCTGTGCCGGCGCGTCGGACTCGCGGGTTCTCGATTTTGCCCAGACTCGGAATCTGCCACTGACGGTGCGTGGCGGAGGTCATAGCCGCGCTGGGTCCTCGGTGTGCAATGGGGGCGTCGTAATTGATTTCTCTGGAATGAAACGGGTCGAAGTCGATGCAGACAAACACGTCGCGCGCGCGGAAGGAGGTTCGCTGGTCGGGCGATTTGGACGACACACGGGTTCCGACTGGCCACGACTTCTGACTGTTGCCCTGATGTAGGACTTGGAGGCTTCACGCTCGGCGGGGGAGAGGGGTTATTGATGTCGATGTATGGTGCGGAGTGAACCCCAAAAATGAGAGAGCGAGTTAAGGGAACAAATACATTGAACGGAGAGAGGAATGGATTTGTCCCGAGCTGTTTAGAGCCGCGAGCTGAAAATCGCGGCGATGCGTGCATTGGATGCCGGATCGACGACAAGTGAGATCGCGCGCAAATATCAGCTAGCTCCAAAGTTGCTGGAGCGCTGGCGTGGCGAGTGGCGCGCCAAAGGAGAACTGGCTTTGCCCGGACTCGGCCGGCGCGGGGCGGACCTGGCGGCGCTCGACGATGCCAGGCGGATTGGTGAGTTGGAACGCAAGATCGGTCAACTCACCATGGAGAACGATTTTTAAAAAAGGCCTTGCGGCATTTCAAGGATTATCACCCGCCGGTCGTCGTCAGTGGCGCGGATGCTTGTTCGAAGAAATCCGCCAAACGGCGGCGGCGGGCAAAGCCGTGACCGCGCTGTGCGCCATGACGGGTCTGAACCGGGGTGGCTTTTACCGCTGGCGCTTACCGCGTCAAGGCATTCCTGTGCAGATGGAACTGCGCGATGAAATGCAGAAGATTGCCTTGGAGTCGCCCGCCTATGGTTACCGGCGGATCACTGCCGAGTTGCAGCGGCGCAACTTCGCCGTGAATCACAAACGCGTGTTGCGTCTGATGCGCGAAGACAACCTGCTGTGTGTGCGACGGCGCTCATTCGTGACTACCACTGACTCGCGCCATCCGTTCCCGGTGTATCCGAATCTGGCGCGCGCAATGCAGCCAACTGCAATCAATCAGTGATGGGTTGCAGACATCACTTACATACGGCTGCGCGAGGAGTTCGTGTATCTTTCGGTGGTGCTGGATGCGTTCTCGCGCCGGGTGATCGGATGGGCGCTGGGAAGGACGTTAGAAGCGGAACTGGCCGTGCTGGCGTTACGCATGGCGCTGGCAAAGCGGCAACCGCCGCCTGGTCTGGTGCATCACTCCGATCGCGGCGTACAGTATGCTTCGCAAGCGTATACGGATCTGCTGAAGCAACATCAGGCGATCATCAGCATGAGCCGGAAAGGCAATCCTTACGACAACGCTGCTGGCGAGTCGTTCATGAAAACACTCAAACACGAGGAGGTCTATCGCAACGAATATCCCCATTTTGACGAAGCCCGCTCCAGCATTGCTCAATTCCTGGAGCGCGTTTATAACCAGCGGCGGCTGCATTCGGCTCTGGGATACCGGCCGCCTGCGGACTTCGAGAACGGTGCAAAATGAGGAACCCGGCTTCTTTGTTCAGTGGCTCCGCCCCTGAAACCCCGGGATTTACCGCCGTTGCGCCAGAATCGCTCTATTTCAGGGCGGCTTGCGCCGCCCCAGCCATTCCGGCTCCTGAGTCGGCGCTCGGGTCGCGTCCCCGCGTTGCCCTATCCTCCGCTCAGGTGCTCACAGAATGGACAACCATAACCCCGCCGTGCAATGATTTTTCAGCCAACGGCATTACCCCCTTAACTTCCTGTCTCACCCCAGGGGTTCACTTCAGCGCGGCGTGCGACAACCTGGTATCGGCACACGTTGTGCTGGTCGATGGCAAAGAAGTGGAAGCCAGGCGGGACTCCAATCCAGATCTTTTCTGGGCGATTCGCGGTGGAGGCGGAAACTCCGGTGTTGTGACGGGACTGGAGAGTCTGTGTGACAACTGGGATGAAGTTTTTAGGAGTAAAAGGGGTGGCCTGATTAAAGGCCTGAGGAAAAGGATTACCGGGAGAGGAAGATTGCTCTGGAAGAGCGCCGAGCGATTGCGGTGCGGGTTCAGCACAGGGAGGCGAGTTTCAGTTGAAGAGCCGGCTGAGATTGAAGGCCAGGGTCAGAAAACAAAATTCGATCCCGACCTTGGCTAAACCCCGTAAGCGGAAGCGACGAGCCTGCCGCTGTTCTTTGAGGACTCCAAAGACTAACTCGACCGTGGCACAGCGCTTGCGGTACGTGGCCAAACTGTCCAGCGAACGCAGCTTACTACGCATCTGCTCAATCAGCGGACGGTGTTTTTTGATGCAGCCATCGATCTTCTCGGCCGGCGGGCCGCCGCGCAGTTCTCGCGCCAGATTGGAATCGGGCACATAGACATCGATCCCGCGTTCGGCTACCGCTTGCACTTGTTCGGTTTGAAAATAGCCAGTATCGGCCAGCACTTGCTGGGGCAGTGCTTGGCAGCGTTGCTGTACTTGTGCCACCAGCGGCTCGAGCGAAGCACTGTCATGTGGCTGTTGCGTTACGCGCTGCGCCACAATCAGATGATCTTGACTCACCGCGATATCGGCCGTGTAGCCGAGCACAAACCCCCGGCGCTGGTGCAGGAAGCGGCTGTCGGGATCGGTCGGCGACTGTTTCGCCAGCCCAGCCTTCCGTAGCTGTTTGAGTTGCTTCGGGATTTCCTGCAAACGCTGCTGCCAGCCTTGGGCCAGTTCGGTGCCGGCTGCTTCCTATTGCGATTCCTGCTCGCATTGCTTCTGCCAATGGCGAACTTTGCGCCGCAACCGCAAGCGCTCTTTGCGCAGTCCTTCTTGCGACCAAACGGCGTCTGGTGAGGCGTTGGCCGCCATCCGTGTCGAATCGATCGCCACATGCCCCAGACGCACCCAGCCCTGTGTCTGGGCCCATTCCAACACCTGCGTGAAGACAGAGTTCAGGGCCAGCGGATGCTTGCGCCGAAACTCGTTCAAGGTCCAATGGTCGGGTTGCTGCCCGCCGGCTAAGTAGCGAAATCCCAGATCCTCTCGTATGCGTTGCGCCAGGCGCCGGCTCGAGCTGATCGCCAGAGAATAGCCGTACAGCCAAACCTTGAGCAACAAGCGCGGGTCATAACCCGGCTTTCCTTCCTCGCTATACTTCTTCCTGATCTCGTGCAAATCGAGCCGCTCGACCATTTCGTGAACGAAGAAACACAGATGGTCGGCTCCCAGCACGTCGCGCACACTAGGCGGCAACAACAACGCTTGATCCGGTTCATACGCACGAAAGTTGCCCATATCCTATAATCCACCAAGTCTGAAACATTTAGAAATTAAATGTTTTAGAAGTGGCAAGCAGTTGTCACACAGACTCTCGAGTACCGCCTCCATTCCGTGGACAACGTCTGGCGGGAGCGTTAACGTATCCGCCGGGTCGAATTGCGGAGCTACTGCACGGGTTTGCCAAGTTCACCAGTTCGGCACCGGATGAAATGGCTCCCCTGGGCGAACTGTTGCCATCGGAACGGGGAGCGAGCTTCATAAATCATGTGCGGCGAAGCTTTATCCAAACGCGATCAAGACCATTCGCGCCCCGCTCAAAACTGCTGATATGCCAGTTGGCGAAACCGCCGCGCCTTCGGCAGCGCTCGATTCCCTGTACCGTCCGGTACTCAAACGACAAAATGGAGCCAGCAGTAACGCTGGCGTGCAGATGAATCGGAGTCGCGTAAAGTTGGATCTCTGGCGGGTCGGAGGAGGTCGGGCTGGGCCAGAACCTGGCGCGCGCTCTTAATTGCGAGTCAAGGCTGGATGGCTAGCGAAAAACTCATCCAGACTACCATTGAGCAGTGCGTGGGTGAGCAGATGTGTCAGCGCCTCAAGCAACTCGCCAACAGCGCCCGGAACAGGCCGCACCTCATATCAGCGCATAGGCAAGGTGAAAACGAGAATTATAAGATCGCACAATACAGTGCCAAATCGCTTGAGCTGCTTAGTGCCAAGATCGCTCAGTTTCCCAAAGGCGTCGGTTCGTCAGGACGAACAATACACCAGAGAGGAAACATCAGAAGCAGCTGGGCGGCAGAGTGAAAGACCTGCTCGAACAGCATGGGATGATCGCAGAACGCAACTCAGACTGAAAAAGAGCCGACTCAGAAGTTCTTAGCTTAGCGTACGTGAATTCCCTTTCTCGAGGCCCCACAAAAGCTCCTGATGCCGATGCCTCGGCTGGCATCCGCCGAGATTCGGGGCAATTCGGGGAAACAAACAACGTGGATTGTCGTGCCGCTCTCAGCGGTGCCTTGGCCGGCCGCGCGTAAGATCACACGCCATTGAGCCGCACCGCAGGTTTGTCTGTACGTCTCCGCGTAAGCCCGGATCCAGGACCTTAGGCGGTCCGTGCGCCGTACCCGCCGCTAAAGTCGCCGGCCTTTTTCGCCGATGAGATCAGTGTCCGCAAAATGCGGCGGAGATCAACATGAAATCACTAGTTTTTAACAGCGCAGCCGCGGTGCTGCTCGCGGCTCTGACAGTTTTGCCGGCAAGACCGGCGGCAACGAGCCCTGCGGTCATTCCGCCGGTTCCCACGCTAAGCAATAACGCAAAGGTCGTTTCACTCAAGGGAGATTGCATTTCAGATGACTGGGCGGCACTTCAAAATATGCTGGATTCCCATCGGTTCATCTATTTGGATAAGCCGATTGGCGCTTGTTATCTCGTCTCTAAGACGCTCATCTTACAACCGGGTGATTATTTGTTCGGTGCATCCGCCAACAACCCTTATCTTCCGAACAATGGCGTCACTATTCGGCTCGCCCCAAACAGCAATGTCCCACTCCTACGGACTTTCAATGCTCTCCAAGCGGCCGGTGGAGGGAACGAATATATGGCCGTTGAAAATGTCGTGTTTGACGGAAACGGTGGATCACAAAGCCAGGAACTCCAGGGACAAGCGCTTGTGGATTACCGCGGAACATTCATCCAAACCTTCCTGCGCCACGTGGTCATCACAAATTCCTTCGGCCCAGCTCTCTTCACTGGATCGACTCAGCTGGATAACGTGTGGCTGATCGGAAACTCGACTAGCAGCTACGCCTGGATCCACAATCCTGGCGCTTCTGGCCTGGGAGCTCTGATGGCAACCCAAGTCTACGTTGAGGAAACGATTAAACCTAATGGTGGACATTACCGGACGCCTTGGAACGGCGCTGTCAATGATCCAAGCACCTTCGGCCACGCCATATTGTTTAATGGCTTGGGAACCGCGACCCTGAACCAGATCCATTGCGAGTCTGCCGCGACATGCATAGATTTCAAAGACGTTCAGACGCTAACGATCCACGGGATATCAGGCACTCGAATCGGAAATCCGAACTCACCTGATCCCACGGATCAGTACTTAATGCGGGCTCTAAATACCAATATTTACAATTTCACGTTTTCAGCCGCCTATTTTGACCAGAGTGGGTCAACCTACCAAGGTAACTATCCCAACTCGCGAGTGTTCGGCCTAGCCGCGGGTCTAGCGAGTAACGATATCTTTCAAACTCCAGTGGGTCGGATAACGTGGCCTTTTTACACTTGGGGAGAAGTCAACCAGGCATTTACAGGTGCTCCGTTTTTGGGAGAGCGCCCAGTTGTTGCTAACGAGCTCTTCATTCAGAAACTCGGCAACTACAGCCCAAATCGCCTCGGCTTCTTTGGCGGTGAAGCTCCCAACTCAGATTATTCTTATGTTGAGCGCGAGGGGATGTATCTAAAGTTTGGCTTCAGCCCGGGGCCGATAAACAACAGCGAACAAACCATGCTGCGGCTGAACTGGTTCGGCTTGGGCAACCCTGGAAATAGCGTACAGATAGATGAAGGACGCCTGCAGAGTGGTACAGCGGAGAATACCGATCTGGTCGGGGAGTTATCTCTATCATCCTCCGCTTCGATGACTTATTCGTTCACACATACCTATATAAGCCACCCAGCGTGTTCTGTCACTCCGGAATTTGACTTTGGCGCAGGGAATAATATCTGGGTGACTTATCCTGAGAGTAATTCGTTCACAGTCCATTTCAGATTGCCGGTGACAGGTCTTGTCTCTTACGTCTGCATAGGAAGGAACTAGTCGTGATTTCTGAGTGCGCGCCAAGAACGCACAGCACGGGTGGGCGAAAGTTCCCACCCGTATCGTTGTCGTTAGGAGATGGCAGCTGAAGAGCGATCTGGCTGGGCAACCAGCGGATCTGAGCCCTTTGACAGCCTTCGGACAAGGGTCTGAAGGAAACGGATGAAGAACGCGTCGGCGCAGAAATCACGCATTTGAAACTGGCGTACCGTCGGCGCGCATTGTTCGATTACGCATGCGAGTCACGTGATCTTTCGATCGGACGAGGCGGACGTACTCCAGATGAATGCCTTTATTGAGATGTTGCCGCACTGACGTGCGTGGTGCATCTCGCATTTCACTGCTAAGCGTCGCGCAGGATATTCCCAATCGAAAGTTTGCCTGGTGGAAACGTTCCGGCTTGCGTTTCGCCCAAGTGCAATCCGTAAGTCTCGGTTTGAGCGATCAGTAAACTCCGTCGGTATTCCCTGGTTGCCGTTCGGTGCCGTTGCTGCGGCCCTGACCTCCTGGCCAGCCAGCGTGAATTATTCTGAACAGACAAGGAGTTTCGTATGAACGTCGAGCCAGCGATCACCAGCCCGGTAGTGCGCGCCATTGCCATAGCGGATGTAGTGCGGAGCAGCACCTTCTACAAGAATGTACTCGGGTTTGAGTTGCGGCATGAAGCGGGCGTAATTGAAGCTTTCTCCGGACCCGCTCGGATCCAGTTCGGAAAGGCGGAGACTGGACCAGGAGTGCTGTTCTTTCAGACTGCCGACGTTGCGGGGGAACGTGCCGCCATCGTTGCTCGCGGAGGCGCTCCGAGCGAAATCGAAAACGTGAACTGGATCAAGATGCGCACGTTCGAGATCCGTGATCCAGACGGCAACGTGCTCTGGTTCGGGCAATCGTACCACGAAGAACAGGACTCCCCCGGTAGGCGCGATCAGCAGCCTCGCGGAATGCGGCAAGCCTTACCTGAGTTACCGTTCGACAATGTGCCGGCGGCCATTGCCTACTACCGTGAGGTGTTAGGCTTTCGGATCAATTATGAGCAGTACGATCTTGGAGTGATGTATCGCGACGCGATCACCGTCTTGCTGATTGCTCGCACGGAGCAACACGAGGGTATTGGGTCGTTCGGGGTGTACGTTGATGATGCGGACGCTCTTCACGCTGAATTGTCCGCGAAGGGAGCAAACGTCCAAGGAGCACCGGTCAGGCACCCGTGGAGCCTTCGCGACTTCCGTGTCTTGGATCTCGAGAGCAATCGAATCACATTCGCTCAAACTTTTGAGTGAACCTGTGCGGCCCGCGCGTGATCGGAACGGAATACCTGGTTCTGACAAGGGGGCATCTTCACCTTGCAGTGGACAATGGTGCGGGTAACAGTTTCGCTGCTGGCGCCGTCAGGATGTTGTTGCTCGAACATAAGAGGCTGAAAGTTGTCTTGGGGCTCGCCGATAGTTTCGAGAGTGCCCGCAGCTTGCCGCTCCAGAACAAATGCCGCCAAGAATGGCGGCGTGGCAGGCGAAAACGCCTGCTCCATAAGCGCGATTTGGAGCAGCGAGCATGAATGAGGGCGAGAGCGCGGATTCGCAGCAGTCCACAAGGAGCCCGAGAAGGTTTCAGCCGCAGGATTTCGCATGGCTTTTATTCATCGGAGTTCTGATCGCTACGGCTCCTGACCGCAGTTACCAGGCACTTATCATCGTGCCAATCATCGGAGCATTTCAAATCATGGAGCCGCGCTGGAAACTATTCTCTTCGGACCGTGGACAAGTTGCCTCCATCATATTGAAACTGCTCTTAAGCTATCTGCTGGTGGGGTGGACACATGGGGTGGCGAGCTATTACTATCCAATTTTTCTAATACCGGTGGTATCGGCTGCTACCTTGTTCGAATTGCGAGGGGTAGTTCTGGTAATCGCGATCGCTTGTGCAGCTTACTTCTCATTCTTGTCGAAGATCTTCATCAACTACGCCGAATTCGAGCTGCCGCCGGATTATTTGAGCGTGATGAGCTTGCGCGGGGCTTTCTACGCGATTGTTGGATTCCTGGTATATCAGCAGGCGCATGCGAAAAGGCTCGAAATGGCACGCACGCAGGAGGCGGCGAGGAGACTGGCGAAGAGCAACCGGGATTTGCAGGAGGCGCAGGCCTCGTTACGGCGAAGCGAGCGGCTGGCGGCGTTGGGCCAGCTGACGGCGGGGCTGGCGCACGAGCTGCGCAATCCGTTGGGAACGATCAAAGCATCCGCCGAGATGCTGAGCAAGCCTGCGGCGAAAAAGCGCCCGGAGGTGATGGACGAGATGGCAGGCTTTATAACGAGCGAAGTGGACCGGATGAACGGATTGGTGGCGAGCTTTCTGGATTTCGCGCGTCCGCTGCAGATACATCCCGTTGAAGCGGATCTGAAAAGCGTGATTGAGGAAGTGATACGAGAGCAAAGCGAGCCGGCGCGGACGCGAGGCATCAAGCTGGTGACCAAAACAGAAGGCGGTGGCTTGGTTTTCGCGTTCGACCGCGATCTGCTCCGGCTGGCGCTTTCAAACTTGGTGCAGAATGCGATTCAGGCTAGCGCAACGGGGCAAGAAGTGGAGTTGTGGGCGGAGGGCGCGGCGGATCAGGTTGTGATTTTTGTCAGCGACGAGGGCGAGGGAATCCGGCGCGAGCATCTGGAGAGCATTTTCAATCCGTTTTTTACCACAAAGACAAAGGGAGTTGGATTGGGGCTGGCGCTGGTGGCGAAGATTGTCGATGAGCACGGCGGACGAATTCAGGTTTGGAGCGAAGTAGGCAAGGGGACGCGCTTCGAGTTGATGCTGCCGAGAGGGTGAGCAGTAAAGAAACCTAGTGGGCCAATATTTGATCGGAAGACTCGCCTGAGCCGCGGTTATGCGCCGGCGCCTAGATACATCTGCGGCTTCTTGAACACCTCGCACGCTGTCATTGGATGGTGAGGACACTTCGATCACGACTTGAGGCCTTCCGGCGAGATGAGTCTTGCTTCGAGGGGCGGCCTTTCACCTGTTCGTGTAACATCGTTTCTGTAATTTTGCACGCGCGGCGTCAAAGCTGGTGACCAAAGCAGAAGATGCAGGATTAGTTTTTGCGTTCGACGGCGACCGGCTCAGGCTAGCGCTTTGAAAGTTAGTGCATAATGCGATTCAGGCCAGCGCGGTGGGTCAGGAAGTGGAGTTGCGCGCGGGCAGCACGGCGAACGAAGCCAGCATTTTGTGAGCGACGAAGGCGAGGGAATCCGGCGCGACCACCTGGAGAGCATTTTCAATCCATTCTTTACGACCAAGGCGAAGGGTGTCGAGTTGGGGCTGGCGCTGGTGGCGAAGATTGTCGATGAGCACGGCGGACGGATTCAGGTTTTGAGCGAAGTAGGCAAGGGGATGCGCTTCGAGTTGATGCTGCCGAGAGGGTGAGAAAAAAGTGGCCTTCTGGACTGTGCCTTTACTGGTACTTGCGAACGAGGGAGGGACAGGGTACAAGAAAGTTGTGAGCGGGCAGTTGATCTCAAGCGGGCTGGTGCAACAGCATCTGAAACGCATTCTTGCGAGCGAACTCTTCCATCGCTCCGATCGCCTGTGCCGATTTCTTCAGTTCTCGGTCGACGCTACATTAAACGGCGCCTCCGAGCGAACAAAGGAATATGTCATCGGCGTCGAGGTCTTTGATCGGGGGTCATCGTTCGACTCCCGGATCGATCCTGTAGTACGAGTCGAGGCGCGGCGCCTTCGAGCCAAGCTCAAGCAATGGCACGAAACAGAAGGACGAGATTCGAAGATTCTGATTGAATTGCCGACCGGAGCGTACTCCGCGGTTTTCCGATACCGTAACGCGCGTCCGCAGAGGGACCCTGTTGCCGGCGCGGAGAAGACGATTGCGGTGCTACCCTTTGTGAACTTAAATGGCGATCCAGATCTGGACTACTTCAGCGACGGCTTGACGGAAGAACTGATCCATGCGCTTACCCGCTTGCAGGGCTTGCACGTAGTCGCTTGGCCTTCGGCATTACGAATGAAAGGTCAAGAGCAGGATATAGCGGCTATCCGGAATCGACTACGGGTTGAGAATATCCTGCGAGGCAGCGTGCGGCGTTTTGGCGATCGCCTTCGAATGACGGCCCAGCTCATCGATACGGGCGACGAGCATTATCTATGGTCGGAAGCATGGGATCGCTCGGCTTCCGATCTATTGCTGATCGAACAGGAGATTGCGGGAGCAATTGTTCAAAAACTTCGGGTGGACGCGGATCAGAACGTCAGCCCGGCGATTGCGCCGCCGCGCCGGGACGCCGAATCGCACACGCTTTATCTGAAAGGGCGCTTTCACCTGAACAAGCGCAGTCCGGAGGGACTGCAAGCCGCGGTCAAATACTTTCAGCAGGCCGGCAAGGCCGATGAGGAATCTGCCCTGGCGTGGGCCGGACTGGCAGATGCCCATGCCCTGATTGGAACTTATAGCATGGCTGAGCCGGCGAAAACTATGCTGGCGGCGAAGGACGCTGCCGAAAGGGCCATCGCTTTGGACCCAAACCTGGCGGAGCCGTTCACATGTCTTGCCTTGGTCCGAGGTTACGAATGGAAATGGCAGGAAGCGGGAGAGCTTTATCGCAAGTCGATTGCGCTAAATCCCGGCTATTCGACGGCTCACCACTGGTATGCAACGGATTATCTGGTGAAACTGGGGTGGGTCCGACTGGCGATTGCCGAAATGGATAAAGCGATCGCGCTAGATCCCCTTTCGAGCATCAAGCTGGAAGGTAGAGCGTACTTATCGATGATCGCGGGCGACTTCGACGACGCTCGCCGGCGATACGAGGAACTGCTGGAACACGACCGCTGGTTTTATATGGCCTGGAGCTCTCTGGGCCGCCTCTATACACAAACAGGCGAATACCAGAAGGCAATCGAAATGTACGAAATGGCGCGATCCATCGCGGGCGATTTCCCGAAGATCCTGGGCGCATTGGGACAAACGCTTGCCCTGGCTGCAAAAGGAAATGAAGCTCTAATTCTGTTAGAGTCTCTGAAAACTGCCTCGAAGACGCGCTACGTGGGTCACGCAACATTTGCGCTAATTCATCTCGGCCTCGGTGAAGTAGACGCAGCGTTGCAGCGACTGGAACAAATGGTAGAGGCACACGAATTGTCGGCTAGCGGGCTTAACACTCATCCTGCATGGAACGCAATTCGCGCCGATGTTCGCTTTCAAGCGCTGATAAAGCGGGTCGGGCTTGGTGTAGCCCAGGAGAATGCTCCAGATTCGCAGCCGCGATGAGCTTACCGTAAGATCACACGGTAAGCTTACGGGCGATTACTGTTGTTGGCACCCTCATCGACGTAACGATGAGGATATGAAGACGGTTTTCTTATTGGTCGTCGGCCTTGGGTTGAACAGTCCGGCGGTCGAGGCGGAACAGAGTTCGATTTCAGATTGGAATAATCGCGGCAGCATTCTTTTCGCTTCCAGTCATTACCCGGAAGCGGAGTCCTGCTTCAAGAAAGCTCTTGAACTCGCGAGCGGTGACGAGATCGCCAATAGGAGTAAGTTAGCGACTATTTACATAAATCTCGCGACGGCATACCGCGTTCAGGCCCACTACGGAGAGGCGGAACCCCTTTACCGCAAAGCGATAGAGTACGCCGGGGACTCGCATGGGCAGAGTGCCCTACGAGGTCTGGCGCTGTTGTATTCGGCAGAAGGCAGGCTGGCTGAAGCGGAGGAGCTTGCGAGGCGCGCGCTGACGCTCGCGACTCGAGAGAAAGCTGATGCACTGGCCACTTCCGAAGCCAGCAATGATTTGGCAACAATCCTGTTCTCCCGGGGAAATTACGAAGAGTCCGAGAAGTTGGCCAGGCAGGCGGTCGTCACGGTTGCGAAGCAGGATGGACACGCGCAAGCGGCATCGGGGAATGCGCTAAACACACTGGGGAGGCTCAGCTTGGCCCAGGAAAAGAACCAAGCGGCAGAAGCTTATTTTTCACAGGCCGCACCAATCCTCGAGAGTATTCTCGGCGAAGATAATCCGTCAGTGGCGGGGGTCTGGGAGAATCTCGGGGAAGCACGAGCGCGTTGCGGTGATTGGCGGTCAGCCGTCAAGCTGCTGAATAGCTCAATCGCAACGCTCGAAAAGGCTTATGGCGAGAATCATCCCGAAGTTGCTTCCGGCCTCAGTAACCTGGGAACTGTCTATCGAGATCGCAAACAATACAGGAAGGCCAGAGCTCTGTATGAGCGCGCGCTGGAAATCGATCGCACTGTGCTGGGACCGGACGCCACGAAGACAGCCGTTGACCTGAACAATCTGGGATCACTTGCGTTCATGCAACACCATTTTCCGGAAGCGGAAGCGCTGCTGAGCAGGGCCCTTGCGAGCAACGAGCGGAGTTTAGGGGAAAATCATGCCGATACCGGCTTGCTCGCCGGCAATCTAGCCAGACTGTACTGCTATCAGAAGCGATACGCGGAGGCAGAACCACTGCTAAAAAGGGCGGTAGCGATAAGGGAGTCGAATTTTGGGCCCGACGATCCGACGCTGGGGGTTCTTTATGCGGAGTACACGGTGGCGCTTAGAGGAGACCGCAATTTCAGTGAAGCCGAAAAAGCCGAGGTCCGTTCCACCAGGATTGAGGTACGAAACGCGTTGCGTGGACCCCAGAATTGAGCATAATAGGACTGTTCTCTGGCTTTGTGATTCGCTTACGGCATCTCCGGCAGATCCTCTTCTCCAAAGGCCTCTCGTTCTGAAGGAACGGCGGTAAGCTTCTTTTTCAAAAGATGGCGTGGAGAAAAGTACGCGTTTGCGATGGCGGTTGGAATAATTGCTGTTCCGATGACAGTGGCGACGAGAAAGGAATACTGCGCCTGAGTAATGATTCGATGTTGCAGCCCAAACAAGGAGGCGATGGTGCCGAAAGTCAGGCCGGTTGACATCATAAGCGAATAGTAGAGGCCTTCGTGGCCGATAATTGAAGGAACGCACGGTCGGGACCGAGGGTGTAAACCAGAATGTGTAAACGGTTTTTCTCAACAGAGGAAAGGCACACTGAGAGGAACCGATGGGCATCGACAAGGACGTACTGGACAAGCTGCTAGCGAACTACCAAAAGCCGGAAGACATCGTGGGCGAGAACGGGCTGCTGAAGCAGCTCACCAAGGCGCTGGTGGAGGGCGCGATGGAAGCCGAACTGACAACGCACCTGGGCTATGAGAAGCACGACCCGGTAGGGTACGGGACCGGCAACTCGCGCAACGGCAAGAGCAAGAAACGGCTGAAGGGTGATTTCGGCGAAGTCGAGATCGAGGTGCCGCGCGACCGGCAGGCGAGCTTCGAACCGCAGATCGTGCCGAAGGGCGAAACGCGGTTCGCCGGCTTTGACGACAAGATCCTGTCCATGTATGCGCGCGGCATGACCACGCGCGAGATTCAGGGGCACTTACAAGAGATCTATGGGGTCGAAGTAAGTCCGACGCTGATTTCGAATGTAACCGATTCGGTGCTGGAGGAAGTGCGCACCTGGCAGAACCGGCCACTCGATCCGTTGTATCCGATCATGTATCTCGACGCCCTGGTGATCAAGATGCGCGACAACGGGCAAGTGCAGAATCGTGCGGTGTATGTGGCGATCGGCATCACCATGGAAGGCCAGAAAGAAGTGCTGGGCCTTTGGACATCGGCTAACGAAGGCGCGAAATTCTGGTTGCAAGTGCTCACCGAGTTACGTAACAGAGGGCTGCAGGATATCTTCATCACGTGCGTTGACGGGCTGAAAGGTTTCCGCAGGCCATCGAATCCGTGTATCCAAAGACGACGGTGCAACTGTGCATTGTGCATCTTACTCGCGCCAGTTTGAATTACGTGAACTGGAAAGAGCGTAGGCAAGTAGCCGCTGATTTGAAGGCTATTTATCGTGCGGCCACCGCCGAACAGGCCGAGGAAGAACTAACCGCGCTCGCTGCGCGTTGGGATAAAAAGTACCCCACCATCAGCGCTCTGTGGCGGCGCCACTGGGCACAGGTGATCCCATTCTTTGCGTTCCCGGATGAGGTCCGCAAGGTGATTTATACGACCAACGCCGTGGAGTCGCTCAACATGACTTTACGCAAAGTCATCAAGACCCGAGGCTCTTTCCCGAACGAGGAGGCTGCGATGAAGTTACTCTACCTGGCACTGCGCAATGTAGCCACTAAGTGGCACACCATTCAGAGCTGGCGAGAAGCGTTGAACCGCTTCGCCATTCTCTGGGAAGATCGCTTCCCTAAGATGGCCAGCTAACAAATGACAAGATGCTGGGAACGCTGTTTACACAAAATGGTTGACACTACCTCGGGACCAGCGGAACAAGTTTCGAGACCATTTTGGTGGCTAAGAGGACTAGGAACACAATAGGAGCCGCAACGATGTCGGGAATAGACACCAGCGATCCGGCACGAATGAAATAAAAAGGTGTCAGTAGCCCAAAGGTCAAAGTACGCAAACGACGTATGAGCTGATGATCCTTTCCCACCGTTCCGGCTAGCACCATTCCGATGATGTAGGCCGGTAGAACCGCTTCGCTGCCCGCCCAGGCCGCGAGCCCGCCGAGTCCGAACAAGAGAGAGAGTAGATATTTGGCCTCGAGTTCGGAGACTCGACCCCCCATATTTCCGAAAGAAACGTGGGGTGAGAAACGGCAGCGCGGCGAAGCCCGCGCTGCTGACCACAACGAAGATCAATGTTCTAAATGTGAAAGGCGCGAAGATCAGGCCAAGGGCGATCACAGTGCCTAGATCATTGACGAAACACGCGGCCAAGATGCCTTTCCCGAAATCGGTCTCATTGAAGCCCGTCTCGGGCATCACTGCATAGACAACCGCGACGGATGTGGTCGACAGAGCCACGCCGGCAAGCCAACTCGCCAAAATGCTCCAGTGAAGAACAAAATGAGCGACAGCCGAAGCGCACAGAAAAGGCCCAAAAAAGCCGACGAGCCCGACGCCGACTGCTTCTTTCCACTTGTGGGCGAAAACTGTGGGATCTAGCTCGGCACCGGCCAGAAAGGTCAGAATAATTGCGCCGGTACCGGCGAGGAAGTTACCCAGGGAGCTTTTGCTCCGATTGCGCTCTGACCGGTAGCGGCGCCAATGATGAGCTGCGCAACCGTTCCAACGACAATTTCGGACAGGGCTGTCGAAATGTGAAACCAGATAGAGAGGAGGGTGGCCAGAAGCGCCAGTCCGAACCACAGTGCTGCGAGAAACCAAACGTTTTCCATACGGTTCACCTCATCGGCAGATTTACGGGAACCGTAGGCAGGTGCGAACCTCCTGCAGTGATCCCACTGTAGGAGTCATTGGCTGCTCAGCGCAGGCATTACGCGAACTCCACCGCTGCCTTTGAGATTACTGTAAGGAAGGGCGTTTCCATCTTTCGCACGATTTGCCCATCATGATTTCCGCGGTGGAGCAGCCGGAAAAAGCCGCTGAAAGAGTCCAGGTGGTCGCCGGCATGATGCAGGACGGGATCATCGTCACTTCCGATGTTGAATTACACTAGATCGTGCATGAAATGCCTAGTGCGGGAGCAGCGATTTTCGATGAGCAAGCAACCAGGTAAACTACTTCGGCTTTACGTGAACGAACGAGACGAGTATAAAGGGAAGCCTCTCTATCGGGCAATTGTGGCGAGGTGCCAAGAGCTAAAATCTCGCCGGGGTAACCGTGTTCCGCGGCCTCGAAGGTTTTGGCGAGTCAACGGAAGTCCACCGACGCCACTTAACAGGAGACGATCAGCCGATTATCATCACAGTCGTCGAGAGCCCGGAGAAAGCCCGCGAGGCGCTGCCTATTTTGCAAGCAATGATGAACAGCGGCCTTATCGCGGTTACGGATGTAGAGGTGACCGTTGTGTCGAATGGTGCAACTGCACCGCTAAGGTAAATCGATTTCGCCTCAAGCAGGGAGCAGGGTGATTCTTTCATACCGCAGTACCGACGCGCATCAAGAACGCGGCGGTTCCTGAGCTTCAGGTGTGGATCGGCCGGGGCGCGCGCGGGCCTGTTCGAGACGCGCTGTTGGGAAACGCGCAGAACACGGTCTCGATCGCCTGGCCGACTTCGTCACGGAAAGCGGAAATCCAGGTAACGAAAAGCATGTTACTCGTCTGCTCGTCGAAATGCCCTTGCCCATGCTCCCGAACGCGCTGGTTCTGGTGGATACTCCCGGCTTGGGTTCGCTGGCATTGGGGGGGAGCGGCGGAGACGCTCGCCTATCTGCCCCGCTGCGACCTGTGAGCAGTTCTTGTGGATGCGTCCTCGAGCCTCCATTCTGATGACCTTGCTACGGTGGATGCGCTGCGAGCGGCGTCAGTTCCCGCTTTGGTCGTGCCGAGCAAAACCGATCCCCTAAGGGAGGAGGCGGACCGAGAGCTACTCCTTGACTACACTCGCAAAGAATGTTTTGAGCAGAGGGTCGAGATACTGCTGAGCCTGCAATCCGCTAGCTGGCGGAAAGGGCGATTGCCTTTTGGGGAAAAGAGTCAAGATCTTCTTAGCCCGACGATACATGGACTGCGAGAAATGCGAATCAACTGGCGCAAGCTGAAGCGGAGCGCGTCGCGCACTCGGTCCAAAGTGCTGCGGAAGAAATGACCTTGGCACTGGATGAAGCCGCGCGTGTCCTCTCCACAGGCGAACGCGAAGATCGCTCTAGCCTACAGAGATTTGTGAAGGAAATGCCCGTGGCGCAGTTAGTTCCGGGCACAGGAGATCTGAGAAGGCCAGTTTTGTTCACTGTTTCCGCCGGATGGGCGCGCCGCTCTATAGAGCATGAGCTCCAAAAACAGCTGAACGCGAGGCTAGCCGAGTTCTTCAACTCTTACGGGCGCGCCATCGAAGTTTTGGCGTCGCACGACTCTCGATCGCCTTGCGCGTGAATTTGAAACGCACGCTGATGTATTCGGGCCCAGCTCCAACGGTTGACTTCGGCCGGTGGTTCGGAGGGGAGCGTTGGGACTGAGTCGATTCTGCGGGATATGGATTTCTTGAAGGACAAGCTCGACTTAAAGAAGATCGATCAGCCAGTCGAATCGAGCACAGGAACATAGGTGAGGCCCGCGAATGGATTCCCGCGCCTATGTTTTCATTTATCCACTCCGAACGAACGCGGATATTCCGGATGATTTTCCGCGAGAGGCGCGAACCCGGAGGTGATTCCGCACCCAACGTTCGGGCAACCGCCTGTCGAAATCAAACTGGACGAGCTTATCCAACTTCAAACAGGAACTGTCCTGCTACTCGGATCGCTGAGACTTACAACGTCGGACGGAGTTCATGAAATCGTATACAACACGGGCGGAAGCCGGCCACTGGAGGAATTCCTGACTGATCTGAAGTGCATTTGGTGCAGCCCTTTGCCGACGGTCCAAAGTGTTCCTAGTGAAGCCTTCCGCAAGGCAAGCCGCTCGGAATCGAGCATTTCGGCAGATCCGAGCGTTAGCCGAAGGTACTCCTCGCATTCACGCACTAGCATGGCGGCTTTTTGGCTCGCGATCTCTCGCCGGTGATGAGTGACGTCCCGCGCGATTTTCGCGATGAAGCTGTGTTCTATTTCGAGGCGGAGTTCTTGGTAACCCACGCGGGTCGAATATGGGAAAATCGGAATCTCACGGGTGAAGTTCCGCGCGAGTTGGGTGCGCACAAAATCGAGAACTTGGCGCTGCTCGGCGCGTGAAAGCACATCTATCTTCGTGAGCAGCACGGCGGAGTTGGGGGGTGTATTTGAGCAATCTACCTGTGAGCCCGATGTCCTGCTGCGAAAGCGGAGGGTCAACCCCGATCGCCACCAGCGCGATGTTTACGTTTGGAGCCCAGGCGAGTGAGGTTTCAGTGCTGTAGAGGAATGTGCTCTCCAGACCAGGCGTATCGGCTGGCGCATACGCCAGTTCTGTGATGACCGATGTCACCGGGACAACACCCACGGGAAGAAGATCTCTTCCAGTCAAATGGTTGATGAAGCCGCTTTTTCCCGCTTTGAATCGACCGGCTAGAGTGAGGTGCAAGCGAGTCGCGGCCGCCCGGCAAATGTCGAGGAGCGGGTAAATTGCGGAGATCTGATAACGGTCAGCGAGTGTGGCGACGAGATCGACCGCACTCTGATGCGAACTGACCGTTTGATCCAATCCATCCTCCTCCAGCACGATGCCGGAAAATAACACACCCGCTTATCAATCGAGCTTGGAGGAAAAACACTCCCGCTCCACTCTGAGCAGGAGTTATGGGCCGCGAACAGTGTTAAGCGAACTCCACCGCTGCTATCACCATAACGTATCGGGGAAGTCTTAGAGACTGGACCAGGCTGGTTCGCGCTTAGTGCTCCGAAGCGGGAATTTTCGCTTCAGATTACCCGGATGCCAACCGGACAGCCCAGCACTTTCCCGAGCCTAAACTTAACCCTGGTCTCAGTCGATGAGAAAGACAGGGAACAGCTTTGCCTTTACCTTCCTCTCAGCAGCCGATCATTATCATCCGCAAAAAAGCGGCCGCCCACGTGCCGCATCATGGTGGTGCCTGGAAAGTCGCTTACGCGGATTTTGTGACGGCGATGATGGCGCTTTTCATTGTGCTCTGGTTGATGGCTAGTAGCGAGCAGGTCAAGAAATCGATCGCGGCGTATTTTCTGGATCCGAAGGGACATAAGCAGGAAGTGGGCAGCGGCGGGCTAAATGGCTCCGGCAAATCGATGTACCTGTCCATTGATGATATGAAGAAGCTCAAAACCAAGCTGGAGCAAGCATTCCGGTCACTTCCGTCGGTGGAGAAATTGAAGGATCAGATCACGATGACGATTACCGGCGAAGGGTTGCGGATCGAACTGGTCGAAAACTCTAACGGGGTGTTTTTCGAATCAGGCAATGCCCAGCCGACCGCGCTCGGATTGCAGGCGATCGGGTTGTTGGCTTCGCAGCTTGGCGATTTACCGAACGCGATTATTCTGGAGGGCCATACGGATGCTGTCGCTTATGGGGCGGCGAAAGGCTACGGGAATTGGGAACTCTCGACCGATCGTGCGCATCAGGCTCGCCGCATCATGCAGGCACATAGCGTACGCCCAGACCAGATCAAGCAGATTCGCGGCTATGCGGACCAGAGCCTGCGAAACGCGGCCAATCCGTTGGATGCCTCTAACCGGCGTATTTCGGTGATTGTGCTGTACGGCGATCCGTCCACTGCCTCGGACGCGGCGGCCAAATTGGTAGCGGCGAAAACGCCAGGCGCGGTGAAGATTCCGGCCGAAGCAGCGAACGTTACGGGAGAAACGGTGAAAGTAGCGAGTTCGGCGAAGAAGTAGGGTCAGGAAGAGCGGAAAAGCACCAGGAATGGCGGCACGCAGGCGAAAAGGCCTGCTCTACCAGAGCTAGATTAGAGAGAGGTTCGAATGGGCTCCGCGCGATAACTCCGCGTGCACCGCTCTCGGACTTAGTCCATTGCCTGTGGTACTGGGAGGGAGCACCTTAAACGGCCATCAAATGGAGGTACTACCAAACGGGGGCACGCTCGAACTCTTTTGCCATCGATACCCAGCAACCAGAACGCGTTGTTGGGATACAGTTCCGGCCAGGCGGAGCATTCTCTTTTTCCGCATGCCTGCTTCAGAAGCAGAAGGCATTTCTGTCCTAGACGATCTATGGCTAGGGCTCGTGAAATACGCGGTCTCTCGCAGGATGCAGCGTTGAGTCGATGTTTGTAACATTTACCTGAGCAGCTCGTGCGTCCTCCTGAACTACATGCGGCGGTAGGCCCTGCAGCAATTTCAAGGGGCAGGTCGGCTCATCTCGCGGTGACATGAGAGAAACGCGTGGGTGACTTCAAATCAAGACCCGGCACGTTTTTGCCGTTTATGGAAGCATCGGAACGAGACAAGTTCTCCTTGCAGCCGGCACCGGCAAGTCCACTGACCTTGCTTGAGATTCTCGCAAGGCAGTCTCAGCGGTCCCTGCCCATCTTCGATCTGCAGACGCTGAGTGCCATGCAGCCTGCGCGCTACGCCGAAGCGCTGAAAAGCTTGCTGAATGCCGGATATATTGCAATTGTGGGGGAAGCTCCGGAGCAAATCATTCGCTTGACGAGTAATGGGGCGGAAGTAGCAACACTTGCAAAGCCCGCCTAGATATGGGCTGGGACTGGCTTGAATGGCCTACGGTGACGATTCTGGGCGGCGTAATCGGGGCCAGTGAGTTGATCTCCCGCTACAAGGATCGACCCGGAAGGGCGATCAAGACTTGGCCGGCTGTCTTTTATATACTAATCAACGGTTCGGCCCCGCTTGGCGCTCTCGGCCTGATTCAGGCCAACAGATGGTTCAACACATCCGGCTGGATACAGATCCTTGTGGCGGGCCTCAGCGCGATGGCGTTTTTCCGGACATCGCTGTTCCTTGTGCGAGCAGGTGATCGTGACGTGGGTGTTGGTCCAAGCGGGTTTCTCCAGATTTTCCTTGCCGCAATCGACAGAGCCGAGGATCGCAGACTCGCGGCAGCGCGCTCCCACATTGTCACTGAAGTGATGAAAGATGTCGATTTTGCCAGAGCATTGACCGCATTGCCGTCCTTCTGCTTGGCGCTAATGCAAAATGTCTCGGCCGAAGATCAGCAGGTCTTAAAGCGGGCCGTAGAGACTTTGGACAAGACTGACGCGGACCCAAGCATGAAGACGCTCTTATTAGGCATCGAGCTGATAAATGTCGTCGGTAAGGATGTGCTTACAGCGGCGGTGAAGGCGCTTGCAGACCAAGTTCAATCTGTTCCAGCAGTTTCAGAGTCGTAACGACTTGTTTGTCTGCGTTCTCACTGGCTTGGAAGTCGCGCAGGGCGGACAGGGCCCAATGGCGCGCTTCGTTGGAGCGGCCTTGCCCGTCGAGCATGAGCGCAACATTCCGGCGGGCGTGCAGCAGGTTCGCCTCCTCCGCTTTCACAGCCGAAATCACATCTTTCCCGCTTTCGTATCGAACGGTGTAATGGCCTCCCAATATCCCCATCGCCCTTACGAAAGCACGAACTGCGGCGGAGCGAGTCTGAGAGTAATATTGCTCGAAGAGCCGACGGAAGAACCAGGGCAGAGCCGGGTGAATGTTATAAAATGTCCGTTCGCCTGTAGGGGTCAAAAGCCCGACGTCAGCGGCGCGATCAAGCAGCGCAATGCGTGTCTCTCGCGAGACACCCTTTAGTTCTGGCAGACACCACTCCTCCTCTGGCCGGCCCATATGCCCGAGCGTGGCGAATTGCACGAATCCTTTAAACAAATACAGCAGTGCTAATTGTTTCCGCTCGGCCTCCGTAAAAGCATGCTCAAAACCGTAATTCAACGAAGCGGCCAAAGACCTGCTCCGCCTCATCTTCAAACACCACTCCGCCCGCCTCGACCTTGCGCACAAAGTTGGCGATCTGCTCTCGGCTCGTCAGTCTCTCTCGCAAGACCTGACGGGCCAGCACTGCCAATGTCAACGGATTGCCCTGCGCGAACCGGAAGAGCGGTCGCCAGTCCTCTACATCCTCTAGCCGGCGACCGAACTTCTTCACTAACTTTTCCGTCATCTGTACGCATTCGTGGAGGGACATAGGTCGAAGCTCGATGCGAGCCGGCAGGTCATGCAGCCAGCCACGTTCCTCACGCCGCGAGGTTAATAGAAATTTCGCGTTGGTGCCTCGTGCTGCGCGAAGGAAATCCAGCAGTTCGTTCTGCTCCGTCTCGGTCCAGTCGGACGAGTCGCCCGCTGGGAATCCCGCAATCGGCTCCACATTGTCCCAGATCCAAAGCACGGGAATTTGGTGCAGAATCTCCAGAGCAATGTCTCGACGTTCAGCGCCCGTGAGCTTCAGCCATTCAATACCGCGCTTCGAGAGAGCACGCTTAAAAGCATGTTCCAACTGGTCCACTACGAGCGCCAGCGGACTGTACACTTCAAACGACGTGACAAGCGCATGCACCGACCCGCCTGTCTGACAGTACCAGCGGGCAAACTCCTCTGCAGTGCTTGTTTTACCGCTTCCCGCATACGCGTGCAAAGGAACGACGCTCTGATTGTCGAAGGCTCGGTCCAGCTTCAGGAGGGTTTCATCGCGGCCGACGAAGCCTATGTCCGGTGGCTGCGGTACCCTCGATTCGGTCGCCGCACTGGCTGTCACCTCCAGATTGAAACTCTCTTTTGCTTTGGAAAACAGTTGGACGGGTGCCGCTTCAAATACCACCGGGACCGTCCAGTCCTCGATCTTACCCTTTCTGATGCTCAATTGCTTTCGCGCCAGCGTAGAGGCCTCCCCGAGCGGTATCCAGCGCCCAGCTCCCGGTACAGGTCGCCCATGAACTTTGCGGCCGTATCAACGAAAACGCTGTAGCGCCATGCCACCACGCCCGACGCACCGTAGTCCATGAGTGCGTGGGCGAAAGATCCGAACTGACGGATCTGCTGATGAGCATCGAGCACTTTCTCGGGCCGCTCCTGCGGTTCGCTGTGCGCGGACCGGCACGCGTTTAGAATCAGCAGCGGTACCCGGGTCTCGTGAAGTAGGTTGCCAAGTTCAGCACCCCTCACTGATTGTGCATTTCGCTTGAGCGCTGAGTTTTCAAAAAAAATATTTCGCCACTAGACCCGTGGCCATCGAAGTGGACGATATCGAACGGCTCGCCTTGCGCTTTCGCTGCACGCAACCGTCTAGCGAGTTCCTCGAGCGTAGCAGGCCGCAGCACTTCCAGATGGAAACGTCCGCGCGCCTGAGCCGTTAGCGCCTGAATAAGGTGCATTGCCACGGACCGAAACGGCGCGGCGTCACCTTCCAGCCTGCAGATCACAAGTAATATACGGATTTTCGATCGGATATCGAAGGGGATATTGGGCAGCGAGCGGGCCGGGAGTGAAACCGCACAAATGACGCCACATTGAGCGCGAGCGGGCTGTCCGCTACCGGATCACGCATCAGTTCCCACGGAACCAAGACGTCCTCGGCTTCGGTTTCAATTTCAATGCGTGTGTCACTGAGCCTGTCACGCACGATTACCCAGATGTCACTGGCCGCCAGGACCAGCTTAAATAATTCGTGCCCAGCGTCCGTGATGAGTCGCTCGACATCCTTGGCGATTGTTGGGGCAGGGTCAACCGGGTAGATCGGGTAATCCTCCAGATACCATCGGATGTTCTCTATGTTTTGGGCGGACTGCATGAAGGAGAACGGTCTTCGTTCCGATAGCGCTGGTCCGCCACCGTCCAGAACCGTCTTGACTTCGGGCCCGGCCTGGGTAATTCGCAGCGTCAACAGTTTCTGCTCCACTTCGATCGGCGTGTCTCGAGGCGTTTAGGTGCCTACCGGTGAATGTTTCCTTTTGGATAGCCTGTGTGCAGCGTCGATCTAGTCCACGAATTACAAATCAAATGTGAGGTGTAATCTAAAGCAGTATTGTGACACGGAGTTAGATTAGAGCGAGGTTCGAATGGGCTCCGCGCGAGACCAGGCGCACTTCATGCATGGCCTTCGGTCATTCTCGGGCCTCACGCCGAGCGCGTATGTTGTCGCCTCTAAGCCTTACCTCAATCACGTCCCGCTAATCTGAAGGTCCATTTCTTACAATCCAGCAGCCTCGATCCGCGGGACAATCGCAATGCAAGGAAAGGACCCGATGCCCCAGGTGAAGCCGATACCGGATGGATACCACAGCGTCCAGCCGTATCTAATGCTCAAGAACTGCGCCGAAGCTATAACTTTTTACGCGAAGGCGTTCGGCGCCAAAGAGAAGTTTCGAATGCCCGACGCAGAGGGCCGTGTAAGCCATGCGGAAATTGAGATTGGCGATTCGATTATTATGATGTCGGACGAAGCGCCGCAGATGGACGCCTTCAGTGTCGAGCATTTTGGCGGATCTCCGATAAGCCTGCTCATTTATACACCGAATTGCGACGCGATGCATGCGCAAGCCCTGGCCGCTGAGCGAAAAGTCTTCGCGAGCCGACCGACCGACCATACGGGGATCGCATGTCCGGCGTCCAGGATCCGTTCGGTTATAAGTGGTGGATTGCCACGCACATCAAAGATGTTTCGTATTAAGAGATGGGGGCGTAGCAGCGAATGTGTGCGTGCATCGAAGGCGAAAACGCCTGGCGAAAACGCCTGCTCCACCACGGCCCAGAGTGGAGCTAGAACTCCACGCGGGCTGAAGACCCGCCCTCCGTGCCAGCCTTCGAGCTTATGCTCAACCGGAAGTCTTTAAGGGACAAGCACCATGATCCGTAACCACGCTTTCTCGAAAACGGATCGTCCTCGATCTGCAGCAAAGCATCGAGGGTGTTGCCGGGTGCAAAGGACTCGATGCGATCGCCAAAATTCCACGCTTTGCAGAATAATGTCCGGCCGTTCTGTTGGAGGGGCACCGTGAAATGCTTGCCTGACCCGAGCAGCCTTGGAGCGCCGGCAACCCGGACCTTCGAGCAGTAAAGGACGGGAACCGGATTGCCGAAGCCAAACGGGCCTAAGGAAAGGACCTGGCGGGCACAGGAATCCGTTAATTCCGCCAATGTCGCTTCAGCATCCACCGAGTAGAGCGGTCGAAAGTCTTCCTTAGTCAATCTGCTGGCAGCAAATTGGTGGAAGCGGAGCCGGAACTCGTCCACTTCGCTTGCGCCGAGGCTTAAGCCAGCCGCTTGCCGGTGGCCGCCAAACTTTTTGAAAAGCTCTGGCATGCTCTCGAGAGCCTCGAGCAAGTGAAAAGCGGGGATGCTGCGCCCCGAACCAGAAAAGCAAGCGCGCCCGTTTTTATCCGGCTCGGCTGCATCACTCAAAACGAATACGGGCCTGCCGAAACGCTCGACCAACCTGCTGGCAACTATGCCGAGTACACCTAAATGCCATCCAGCGCCGGCGAAAACCATGGCCGCGCAATCCTCTGACAGTGCGCTCTCTTCACACTGCTTGAGAACAGCCTCGACGATTTCCGTCTCGACGCGCTGGCGCTCCCGGTTTAAGGTATCCAAATTCTCCGAAAGCTGCTGAGCGCGGTTTGCGTCGGCGGTAAGAAAGAGTTCGATCACGTCGCGCGCCGTCGCCATACGGCCGGCAGCATTGATGCGCGGCGCAAGTCTAAATGCGACCTGGTGGGCGGAAGGACACTCGCCTTTTTCAAAGCCGGCCACCGCTAGCAAGGCCTGAAGGCCGAGGTTGCGGACCTGCCGCAAGCCAGAAAGACCTCTTTTAACGATGACGCGGTTTTCGCCGCTGAGGGGGACAATGTCCGCCACTGTCGCGATCGCCACCGGCTTGATAAATGAGTCAAGCAAAGCGGCTCGGCGGCTTTCCGGCATATCGCTACCGGCCAGCAGGGCCTGTACCAGCTTGAGGGTAACGCCCGCGCCGCAAAGATGCTTGTTCGGATACGGGCAATCCGGCCGGTTCGGGTTCAAGATCGCCAACGCTGGGGGGAGCTCGGTTTCGGGTAGGTGGTGATCTGTGACGATCACGTCAATGCCCAGGCAGTTGGCGTACCGCACCACTGCATTCGCGCGGATGCCCGTATCGACGCTTACGATCAGCCGTACGCCAGACTCCGCGGCCCGTGCGATTACTTCACTACGCATGCCGTAGCCGTCTTTCAGGCGGTCGGGAATGTGAAAATCCGCTAAGCCGCCCAGGATCTCTATGGTTTTCTTCAGGACCACGATAGAGCAGGTACCGTCCACGTCGTAATCGCCGTAGAGCAAAATAGGCTGCGAGCTTCGGATTGCCTCCTGAATGCGGGCGACCGCCGGCTTCATGTCGCGCATGAGGAACGGATCATGCAGCTTGTCGAGTTGAGGATTAAGAAACTCGCCGGCGGCAGTAAGGTCGGAATAGCCGCGAGCCGCAACTATGCTGGCGGCAACGGGATGGAGTCCTAATGATTCTTGAAAGAGCACGAGGGCGCCGCTCGGAATATCCGGCATTAGCCAGCGGGCGGCCGGCCGTTTTCTCGAGAACGCGCTATTGCTTGAGTTCATCAATTATTAGAGAAGTAGCCTCCAAGGGACCCATCCTCGCTTACATCTTCTTCCTCGCCGGCGGCGTCGAGTTCGCCGAGAACGTCGGTGAACGCCTCGTACCAGTCAGTATGCACCTCGAATAAATAGATCCGGGCATCCAGCGCGAAGGTGAGTTCGAGCGAAGAGGTGAAGCCCTCATAGCCCTGAAGCTGCCTTAAACGGCTCTCATATTGGCGCTTTTCCTCGCGAGTAAAGTCGCAGGCTTCAAGTTGGTCGAGCGCGCCGTCGATTTGATCAAGAGAGAAGGCTTCCTGGCTGAAAACAATCAGCTTCGCCCCGGCGGATCGCGCCGACGTCAGAAACTCGCGAAAGTCCGGGTGACGCCCGGTATCCCAGGACACTTGCTGCAGCGCGTCCAGCATGCGATGAGATCCGTAGAACACCGTCATTCCCGACTGCTGGAGATACATCTCTATTTCGGAGCGTAATTTCTCGAGGTCTTGAGGCATTCGATTCAAACTATCAGATCCGATGAAATGTGACGAGCCGGTTGTTCTTCTCTGCTCCCCGCTACTATAAACCATCTATATACCCTGCCCAAGGTGGGATACACCTTTGCTAGAATGTCCCTATGCGCGTTGGTTATAGCTGCATAAGGAGTGTTTGGTCACTTCTCTCCAAGCGAATCGTAATGACGGCGGGTCTCTTGATTCTGCCTTTGACATCAAGAGTTGAAAAGGCCGCCTCCGCGGAGCCCGTTCCCCTAAAAGCACCTGTGCCTGCAAAAGCAGGTGAATCCGAAGCTACTTCAGATCCCCGGACCGTAAGATTGCGGCGCTTTTTTACGAACCTGCACTGCCCAGTGCTCGGCATGGCTGAAGACTTCGTGCATGCGGCGGACGACAACCACTTGGATTGGCGGCTCCTTCCGAGTATTTCGGTAATTGAATCCGGAGGCGGGAAGGCGTACCGGAATAACAACATTTTCGGCTGGAACAATGGCCTTCAGCCTTTCCCCTCCATTCGCGCCGGACTGAACTTAGTGGCGTTTAAGCTCGGTCAGAGCCCACTTTACAGAAATCAGAATTTGTTCGGAAAGCTCAGGCTGTATAACCCGGATGCGAGCTACACCTACAAAGTTATCGAGGTGATGAACCGGATCAGTCCAGCCGCGGATGTGAGTTCCGCCGAACACCTGGTGCGCCGGCAGAACGAGTACGTATACGCGAACGTGGGAGACTAAACTCGCTCTCCTTCCAGCGGCCGATCGAGCCAGCCTTACTTCCCAGTTTGATTCATGGCGGCGGGACATCCAGTAGCGCGAGGTCCGAGCGCTCCTGGATTCGCTCGAGGACAACTTCACGACCGTCTGGCGAAATGTCGAAGTCCTGAATGTGGAAGTCGGGATCGAGGTTGGTTAGTTGCCGCTCGACGCCCGTTTTCACATCGACGAGCCAGAGATTCTTATGTTGAATCTCGCCTCGCAGGAGGACGAAGGTGCGTCCTCCAGGCTGAAACGCGAGGTGTCGAGCCCCCCGAGTCAAGATCAGGTCGGGTAAGGGATACGCTGCGCCCTTGGAGCTGGCGGCTTCGACCGGAAATGTGGTGCCGGTGTCGGGTCCGAGTAGACAACAAAAGGACCGTCGGGGGCCCAAGCGGGATTAAGCGAATACTGTCGGGGAGCGACCGGCACCCGGAACAAGTGTGGAACGCCGTAATCGTCCGCCGCCGAGGTGATCGACTGGCCGTCGGGCGCCCATGCTGGAGCTCCCTGCAGGTTGAGCGAATCGGACACAATCCGGGTGTTTGTGCCGTCGGGCTGCATCTCGTGTAAGAGCGAGCGCCCGTGTTGCCGGATCGAGAATGCAACATGCCGACCGTCGGAGGAGATTGTCGGGCCGCCAAAGACTAGCGCTCCCTCACCGCTCCACAACTCGGTGCTAGTTTCGTTGGCGAGCTTCCAAATACTCTCGCCCGTGCCGGTCACAGAAACATATAAAAGGAAGTTTGGACCCAGTCGCGGGGCAAATCCGGTGCTGGCCGTTAGCGAGATGGGAACAGCCACCGGCGCCTCTGTTGGCGAATCGGCCATCCGCATGCGCCAGAGTGTTCGCTTGGGACTTGTGAGCGTGACAACCAGGCGGCGGCCATCAGCGCTGGCCGCCAGCGACGTGTACAGGTCGGGGCCCAAGGTCAACCTGTGAGGAATGCAGCGCCCGACATCCATGCTATATAGCCACGGCCCGGAGCCATCGGGATCACTAGCGAGGTATATCAGCGTTCGCGGATCCAATAGGATTGGATGGCTCACACGCGCATTGTGCGACGTGATCCGTTCAGGAGTTCCGCCGGCCGAAGGAATGCGCCAGATATCCAATTTGTCTGGGAGGGAACCCTGGACGAAGTAAAGGAAGGCATTGTCAGGAGCCCACAACGGGAAGTGATCGTGCAGTCCGGCAGGCGCGGTAAAGATAGGCCGAGCTCGGGGCGACACGGCGCGTTCCGAAACGAACAGAGGGTCGCTGGGTCCAGGCGTGTGGTAAGCCAGCCGGGAGCCGTCGTGCGACCAGTCGAACTCGGCCACCCCCTCAAGGTACGGCTTGGGCTGCCCGCCGAGTGTTGGGATCGCCCAGATGCCGATGCCGCTGCCGCTCGAGCCGTTTGGCTTGCGAACCCAAAACGTTACGAAAGAGCCGTCCGGCGAGAACCCCAGGTTGCGGACCGAGGGATTCACGAGTTCCGGCGCGCTCCCGCGGGTCAGGTTATGGAACTGTCCCGAACCGACCTGCGTGACCCAGACATCCATCTTTCCGTCCCGGTCCGACAGAAACGCGACGAACTGACCGTCGCGTGACACCGCAGCTGCTTACTCCATTCCATCGAAATCGGTGATTGTGTCTGAAATTTTGCTTCCGCGATAGGGTTTCGCCAGAAGTAGTCGTTTGTCTTCAGCCGGAGGCCTGCGCCAATCGCCAGGGCAGTTAGCGCCGCCAACGGCAAGAGGATCATCCATCCGGTAATGCGGCTGCCTGACGCCTGGTTCGGTAGAGGAGGATCCGGAGGTAGGATACGGGCTTTGTTTTCCGGCGCTGATGGAGCGCTCCGAGTTCGCGCCCACGTATGCAACTCCGACCTAAACTGCCCTCGGGAACTTACTCGTTCTGGGTTCAAGAGGCAAATACAGGCACAGTTCCGTACGGGTTGGACTTCACGATCGCAACCCCGGAACCTGGATCCTGGGGGATACTTATGGCGGCCCTGGCTCTGCTCATAGCCAACACTGCCCGTAAGAAACGGTTAATGCGAGGGCGACGTAGTTAGAAGGTTTTTTGAAAAACATCAGGTCGGAAACGTTAGCCCAAATGGATCAAATCTGCGTAACGCGAGCGCTGAAAAATGCGCGACGAATTCAATCCGTAGCACCCAATATTATTCCTGCCAAGGAGCCGGAGGCGGGCTTTACCAGCCTCGTGCCATTCGATGTGCTGAGCAGGTTTCACCTGATGACGGATGCCGAACTGGCGAGTCACCCGGAACTTCTGGAAGCTGCGAAGGCGGCTGAGGAAGCAAGAGGAAGAGGCAAAGCCCAGCGTCGCGATCCCACTGTTTCAGGGCACTCTATATTTCGTGCGGATGCTGTTCTATGTCGAGCCGACGAATACCGACATATTGGCGGTGAACATTGGAGATGTGCAGACGGCGATTCAATACGCGACTCTCGCGGCGGTACCGATATCGGAGTACGCGTCTCAGTACGGTCCCAACAATCTCGAAGTGTCTCAGACCATGCTGAATTACGGCATTGCCGTTACAAATCTGGTTTACAACGATGATACGGTGCGGGCCTGGGTAAACGACACTCTGAATCAGAACAAGCTGGCGGCCGGTTCTTCGTGCATTGTGATATTGAACCCTCCGCGCGCTTTGAACACAGACGCGGATGCCACAAAGGGCATTCAGGGCTATCACGGGAAGGCGAACTCTCCTTATTGTTTCGTGAATGTGCATGGCTCGAACTTTTACGGTGGCGGACCCGCCGGATAACACGGACAAAGACCACTTTGCCCTCTTTCTGAGTCATGAGGTGGCGGAAATGACCGTGGACCCGGATGCCTCGTCGAATCCGGAAGTCTGTGATCCGTGTGGGCCGAATTGCCAGAAAACCTGGCGCGATTACTTCGTAGTGCCGAGCCCAACGCCGACGGATTCCTATTTGGCAACGTCGCAGGATTGGCCGCCCCCATTCACATACAGTTTTTTCATCAACGCTATTGTGCAGCCCGCTTCCGTTTCCAGCTGTCCGGCTCCTGAATCAGCATGCCAATATGGACCGCCTCCTCCGAAGGGCAGCGGCGCACCGCGGGTGGTGCTGTACGACAAGCAAGCGGGCCAGGCGGATGTAGTGGGGTTCGATGTGAACGGGCAGATGAATCTGGACACAACGAATAGCGGTTGGCGCACCAGCCGGGACATGATCGTGCCGGGCAACTTTGTGCGGATTGGAGAACAGCAGATCTTGCTGTACGACCGGGCGGGCGGCGCGGCGGATGTGGTGGGGTTTGATGCGGCCGGAAGGGTGAACCTGGATTTCACGAATAACGGCTGGCGCACGAGGTGGGACACTATTGGTGCCGGAGATTTTATCGGGAACGGACTGACTCAGGTCTTACTCTATGACCGCGCCGCGGGGCAGGCGGACGTGGTCGGGTTCGACAGCACGGGGAAAACGAATTTAGATTACACGAATTCGGGGTGGCGGGGCAGTTGGGATCTGATTGTAGTGGGGTCGTTTCTGGGGAATGGACGGGACCAAATACTGCTTTACGACCACGCAGCGGGCCAGGCCGATGTGGTCGGGTTTGATAACACCGGGAAAACGAATTTAGACTACACGAATTCGGGTTTGGCGAGGGAGCTGGAATATTATTGTGCCCGGCAGTTTCGTGGGGAACGGGAAAAGTCAGATTTTGCTATATGACCGTGGGGCGGGACAGGCGGATGTAGTGGGATTTAACAGCACGGGGAAGACGAATTTAGACACTACGAATTCGGGGTAGCGGGGGGTTGGGATGTCATTGTGGCAGGCAATTTCGTTTCTAACGGGCGAAATCAGGTTCTGTTGTATGACCGCGCCGCGGGGCAAGCGGATGTGGTCGGGTTCAACAACACGGGTGGAACGAATTTGGACACCACGAACTCGGGGTGGAGAGCTAGTTGGACCGAAGTGATCGCGCTCCTGTAAGAGTCGGTGCACATTGCCCTTCCGGCAAGCAGTAAAAGTATTCGATCCTGTCTGCAAACGTCTCAAAGGCGTGGATCATGAAGTTAGAGGTGTTTCATGAAGAGCAAGGTTTTCCCGGGGGCGGCGCGCATGACGGGCCTAAACTCCGGACCACACGAAGTTTCGGGGTTCTGCAGAACGGCGGCGGCGACTTAAATAGTTCCCCTGGATCGCATGGCGCACACGCACCATATCACTCTGGCTGATGGCGAAGTTACGACTGTCCCGGGGAAACGTATTCCGGCTAATGCGAGGTCTTTTACGGCTGTGTTTGCGTCCGGAACCATCCAGCCCAGGACAGACAGTACCGGCGAGGGGGCGTTACATTCTTCCCGATTGCGAGGCGAAGCATGATGCCATTTGCGTCGAATACCAACGCGAACGGAAGTTCTTCACTTGCCAGGCGCGAGCGAAGCTTGTCACGGTAGAACTCTTTGGCGCGAGTCACATCCGCAGTGGTTACGAACGCAACGATTTTGTAGTGCCTAGACCTGATTGCATATGCACATGGTGAGTCCTCGCGATTATCGCAGCAAGGGTAAATGGGCGAAGAAAGTACGTAACCAAGGAAGGCGTGCGCGAATCGAAAAGTCAGGAGAAGTGACTATGGCGGCGGTCGAAGAATTAGAAAAAGACGAGATGATGAAGCACCTCATGAATGCGCTCAACCAGGGGCAGGACATAGGACATTACGGCAGGCTGGTCTTCATCATGGGCGCACGTCACTTGCTGGACAAGGACGACCTTCTGGATTGGATGACTAAGGACAAGGACTGCGACGAGGCGAAGGCCCGTTCGTTGATCGAGCAAGTAGAGCAGCGGAACTACAATCCGCCGAGACGCGAGAGGGTGCTCGAATGGATGGACCGGCAAGGGTTTCCGATTTGCCCAAAGCCGAATGATCCGGGTTCCTGCAATCTCTATAAGAGTCTGGAGTTTCCGCACGAGGTGTATGAGCACATCGGGGAATATAGGGAACAGTCAGAAGCAGCAAAACAGGACGCTAACGCGCAATACTGATCGAGCGGCGGCCTGGTCCGGAGGGGACCGGGGGCGGCGGTTCTTCAATCACCACCTTCTTAGGTTTCGCGTCCAGGCGAGCAGCTACGAGCTGGGCGCGCAACTTTTCGAACTTAGGAGTGCCCGGAACACCGCCCTTTTCGACGACATCCTGTTCAGTAATCTCCTGGGCGGCGGGAAGATACTTCTGAAGATAGTTCTTCATGCGGTCAAGGACTAGCCGCTGGCCGGAGCGCGCCAACAGAAAGAGAACGATCTCGCCCGGCACTTTGTGCAGCAGGGCGTAAAGGGCGGAGGGACGGGTAATTCTGGCGGTCGCCAATTCCCTTTCCACCTTAGCGGCTTTGCTCTCCAGCTTTGCTGCGGCCTCTAAATGCTCCTTGTGAAAACTGACGCTTTTAGTAAGCTGGGCCCGCTCCTTCACGGAAAGCTTTTCTAGCAGAAAATACAAAAAAAGGGCCGGGAAGTTGGCTCCGAGGTCGCTCCCAAAGGGGAGCGATTGCCTGGCTTTTTGTAATCGCTGGAATCCCGCTAAGTTCAATTTCGGCCCAGCCAGGGCGGGCGAAATCCAGCGGATCAAGTTTTCGTCTTCGAGCGCCTTGAGAATATCTCCGGCGAGCGGATCGACGGCAATCTGCTGCAGCTCATGCTCCCAGGCTGCCGCCGGAATCTTTGCGTCCAGCCCGGCCTCGCGCACGTTGCGGTACTGGTTGAGAGTACGCTCCTCGATCGAGAAGCCGAGGCGCACGCGAAGATGAATCATGCGGAGGATGCGGGCGGGATCATCGTAGAGCGTGTAGTTTGTCAGCGCTCTCAGTTCTTTGCGGCTTAGATCGCCCAATCCATTTGCCGGGTCCAAAAGCAGACCGCGGGATGCTTTACCGAGCGACAGTGCGATGGCATCGATGGTAAAGTCACGGCCCCTAAGGTCTTCGTGAATCGTGGCTGGCTGCACGTGCGGTTTTGCGCCCGGCTTGCTGTACTTTTCCTGACGAGACATGGAAATGCTGGCGGAAACATTTCCCGGAAAACGCAGCTCGGCGCCTTTGCGTATTTCGTCAGTGGAGAGAATTTCCGCGCCTGCTTTCTGAGCCACTGTTTTGGCAAATTTAATGCCGCCGCCCTCGACGGTGAAGTCCAGATCACGAATTGGAAATCCGCCCATCATGTCGCGCATCGCCCCACCCGTGAGAAACAGGTTCAGGTTGGCTTGCTCGGCAGCATTGCGCACTTCGCCAACAGCTTTACTCTGCTCTCCGCTCAAGTGGCTGTCCAGCATAAACATGTAATCGCTCATAAGCTCTTACGCTCCTATTCCGGACGAACTCTTGCGCTTTCGCGCCCCGCGTGGATGATGCGCTTCCACCACCTGCTTCAGGCGGGAACGCATGACGTGGGTATAGATTTCGGTGGTACCGATATCGGCATGCCCCAACATTGCCTGTACGCTGCGCAGGTCGGCGCCTCCTTCGATGAGGTGCGTGGCGAAGGTGTGGCGGAGAACATGCGGGCTCAAACGCCGAAAAATTCCCGCCTGTTTCCCGTGGACCCGCAAAAGCTTCCAGAACGCCTGGCGCGTCATAGCACTTCCCCGGGCAGTCACAAACAGATAAGCGCTGGTCCGGCCCTTCAGCAGTTGAGGCCTTTGCGAACGCAGGTATTCATCCAAAGTGGCCAGCGCCTCTCTTCCAACCGGCACAATGCGCTGTTTGTCGCCTTTCCCGATGACCCGAATGGTACCGGCGGATTCTTCGAGATCAGACACCCGGAGCGTAATCAGCTCGCTGACGCGCAGGCCTGCACCGTAGAGCAGGTGCAGCATGGCGCGATCCCGCAGCCCGGTGTGGATATTCGACCCAGGCGCATCCAGCAGTTTGTCAACGGAGGGCAGGTCGAGATATTTGGGGAGCGACGAGCCTATTTTGGGGGCCAAAAGCAGTTCGGCCGGGTTCGTGGCCAGGACCCGTTCTTCCACCAGAAATCCGAACAAGCCTCGGAGTGTTGTTACGTGGCGGGCTATTGACCGATTCGCCATCCCGCTGGCGCGCAGATGGTCCAAGTAGTAACGGAGGTTCTCGAGCGTTACCGAAGAAAGCCGGACACTGCCAAGGAAAGCGGAAAACTGAAACAAATCCTGACGATACGCCTGTAAGCTATTGGCGGATAAGCCCTTTTCTGTCCGGCAGAAGTGTAGGTAAGAACGCATTTCCCCGCCGAGTGATGCCGTTCGAACCATTCTGTCAATGATACAATATTCGACAAATTGTTTGAAACAAAGCGCCATTTAGCTGGCAGCCCGACAGCGCCCAAGCAAAGTGGTGCTCGGCTGTCCCGGGTCGCTTTCGAGCTCTCACTTGCCGCCTAGCACCACCAAAAGAGTCGTCCTGTACCGGTGGCATCGCGAACCGGCGGATGGGATCATCAATCCAGCCGCGTACCTTCTGGACCGCCTGATCGAATGGATAACGCCGGATGGAAGGCTACAAATGTGCCCATTCGAAGAGTGTAAGGCCTTGTGTTTTGTCACGGAAACCAGTAAACCGGATCTTTTCACCGAGCATAATTTGTTCGAACGCCGCCCACGGGTACCTGGGCTGTGGACCCGGTTTGTGTTTCGCGACGGAGCCTTGCTGGACGGGATTCTTTCGCACAATCTTCTGGAATGGCCTAACGCCGGATACTTTATCATCCCGCCGCAGGCGAAGGCGACTCGTCAGAGAGTTTTCATCCCAAGAGCGGCACTGACGAGAACAGAATTGCGGGGCGTGGTTGGCGGCCTAGGACCGGCTACGGCAAAGCGAGACCAGATTGAACCCGGTTCGGGCGGTCGTCAACTCAGCATGTTCGATTCGTAAGCTGGCACCAGCCTCAAGGTGGCGGACCTTAGATTCTTTCAGAAAGAGAGAATGACCCATAGCGCTCCCAGTGCTTGCCGCCGGCGCTCGGAGCCATCCACAAGCAGACCAACTCCTCAATCAGCACCCGGCGCGGGCAGTTCGAGTTTTCCCACTCAGCGGAGATGCGCTGCTGAACCGCCGAGAGGCTGTCGACCGGTATTGGACCGCCGAGCGTGAGGTGAGGGCGAAAGTCATATGCTTCGGGATATTCTAGCGGTCCCGCATCGAGTTTCCGGTGAACCTCACGCAATTTGCTGCTGCCTTCGGCGATGTCTAAATAGAGAAAATCTGTCTGGGAGAAGTGTCGAACTTCGGAGAGTTCGGCTTCAAACGCGGAGAACTCGCGCGCGATGCTCCCCACGTGTAAACAGGCCGCTTCTGCCGGGGACCTGAGGGGCCGCGGGGGCAGAACGGTAACATGGACCGGGGCAAGCGGTTTTCCCGGGATGGACTGGCGCAGCGAATCGAGAAAAGATCTTTGCGGATCAGGCACGTAGCAGACCAGGGCGAACCAACCCAGGGGACTAGGCTCACGCTTATCGAAGTAGTCAAAACTGTCAGGATCGATCATTGCCAGACCCAATGCCAGACCGTTCCGCTAGGAGAAGCGGCCCTCTAGGCTGCACGCGTCTACCGCCTTCGCGCCTGAATCGAGTTCCGGTGCAACAACCGGTGACCACCATTGCGCCGGTTCAAACCCGATGTACTTTGCGATCCACATGGCTGGCGCAGGGTCCCGAGTCTCGCTACCATCGTCACGAATTTCGAGCAGATCGCCCGGGTGTAGGGGGCGGCCTTGCTCGGCCATCAGCTTCCAGGCCTGGTAGGGAGTATCGGCTCCAATCTCTCCTGAAAACTCGTAGTCCTTACGTCTGGTAACCGCTAAGCCGCCTGTGTGAGCCGCCCAGCGAAAGCTCTCCCGGGGAGCCTCCTTCATCCGGTGAATACGATAGCGGGGCATTCAGGAGACCAGTCTAACGTGGAAGCACTGAAGGCACTCGTAGGATATTACTGGCCCGACTGTCGGGTTCTTAGACTGCCTCCGGCGAAATAACGATTGCAAGGCGCGAGGCCCACAAACTGAAGGTTGGTGAACGCGGTCTCCAGGATGAAGTTGCTGGCGATGTGGAACTCGATCGCGTTTTGGCCAAGCGTCAACTCATCGAAGAAGTGTCGGGCCGCGATCGCAAACCAGTTGTTGGTGTGATACAACGTATGAGTCCAATCGAATTGAGCGTCCCAACGAACTAGTTCGTGAAGCAATAACAGAGGAATGTGCAGTAGCGTGTGGCGGCCTCTCTTCTGTCCACAGGATATGAGGGGCACCCGTCAAGGCTGCGGCGACAAGCCGCGCCCGGAGGGTCGGAGCGAATGCGGAGAGCCTTTACGGGAAGAGGGCCTCTGGCAGGCCTTCAGAAGGTGGAATGGAACGAAGAGGAAAATACCGAAGCGGGGCGTTGCGGGGCGGCGTAGCCCCGCTGGGATGGTCCCGGAAGACCGCGTTGTGATGCGGGCTGTAGACAGGGAAGGTTCTCCTTCCTTCGAATCTGCTGGGGACGGATGTCCAGATCTGAAGTCATCAGGCGAAAGAAATTCAGAAACGGCTTGGCAACAATATACCTACGCGGTTTTTGCCACTCTCCCGACGACAGTTCGCATTGCAAAGTGTTTGTCCCTCCAAAATCCGCGGATCGGATTGAGCGCGCCTGGAGATCTCCACACCCTAATAGCGACGCTCTGCCGGTACAGCCTTGCGCAGAAGTAAGCGCGGACCGGGAGCGATGCCGGTCCGCGTTGGAGTCCGCCTTAGAAGGCCGGCTGATCGTCGGTGGCCTCCCCGGCCGAATTGCTGTCATCGGCGCGTTCGTGCGACCCAGCTTGGCGATGCGGGATGCCTTGCATTCCCAAACGCGATGGTTAGCCCCGTTCTTCTGGTACTCCCGGCTGCCGAGCTCGCCTTCGATTTGGACGTGAGCGCCGCTCTTCATCGAAAGAGCGAATTCCCGAGCTTAGACCCAGGCGACGATGCGTGCCATTCGGTGCGTAAATTCCCAGTCGCCAGTATGTTTGTTCTTCCAGGACGCCTGCGCTGAACTCGATGTCCGAACTGTTCCAGCACGGCTTCGATTTTCCGCGTCGACACGCCTTTCACCACCGCTTCTTGAATTACGCTGATCAACGCCTGTTCGCTGCGTTTGCGATGTTCGATGAAGCTCGGTACGTACCCGCCTTCGCGTAGCTTGGCGACTTGTAATCGCAGTGTCCCCAGGCGCGTATCCAAACCGCCGCTCGCGATGCCCGTTGCCATGCGTCGTACGCTCGTCCGAACGCTCATGCGGCGCCACCCCGACCTTTCCGCTCACCTCCGCCTCCCTTACGAAGTCGGCGATTATCTCCGCCATCGCCCGCAGCGGATCTTCCGCACTCTCTGCCGTTGTTACTAACTTGCTTGCCAGCTCGTCTCGCTCTATCCTGTCTTTGGCCATGCCGTTGTCTGTCTCCTTCCGTGTAAGCTTCGAGAACTTTCACTCGAGACAGCTTCGGCTGGCCTTGTCAAGACCCTAATTACACTCTGGATTTTACGCGGCCTGCTTTCATCCTCCTCTTCGTGCCCATCGGTGAATGACGCGTTATCAGCATCGTCCTTCAAGTAAGCTCGGCGAGCCAGCCATTCATCTGTGATGGTTGCCTGGTGCGCATATACGGAATTGAGATCATGAACTCCGGAAGAATAATCCTGCCACCAGTGGTGCGGACCATTCCAAACCTCATTGAAGTTTTACGACCCCAAAATCTGATTGGCGTCGCATAAGTCCCATCCGAGTATCTATTTCGATGCACCGTGTCCCATGCATGCCAGACTGATCCTCATGTGCGCGAATTCGAATTTCCAAAACGTTGCATCTGCGTTTTGAGCGCCTACAGCCGGGCTTCGGCGAGCTGCGCTTGTAACTCCGATTTCTGCACCCGCTCCAGGTGGTAGCGCCGCAAATACTCAAGGAAATGGCCTGCGAGCGCCACGACCCAATACAGAATTGAGCTCTAATCGAGCGTGCTGACGATCGAGCGTCCGACGCGAGCAAGCGGCGGCCGGGGGGAACCAGCTGAAATGAAACGCCGTGAGAACTGCGACCTCGGTGGTTGAGCAACAGCGGCCAGCGTTGCAGCAGCGGCGAGATGAATCGGAAGATTACGCCACAGTCTACTGCTCTCGAGCGGGAATTTTAGAACGAGGTACAGACGACCGGGGTCAACAACGCCCAGGCGTAGCAGTAAACGAGTTCATACAGCAGCGCATGCGGCCAACTCGTTGACTCGTTATTGTTCGCTCTAAGCGCGTAAATCGGTTGCGCCAGCAAGGTTCCGAACACCGTCCAGGCGCCAGTAACGACACCCCCGATCTTGATCCGGCGAGGCATCTATAAGTGGCATCAGCATACTCCAATTCAGCCGCTCCATTTCTTGAGCTCAGTTGACCTCCGATAATAAACGAAGCGTCGCAATGTAAGCTGGCCAAAGCAGAACACGAGACTATGGAATCAAATAAACTAATGAATTTCCCGCTCCTTGTATTCGCGCTCTCGTTTCTTTTGCTGTGGCTCTCGGCTCGGGCCGGCTCCTATTTCGACAGGCGACGGAGGCTGGAAGAGGAGGAGCGTGAAGATTTTGGGGTCATCCTGGCCGCCACCCTTACACTACTCGGCCTAATCATCGGGTTCAGCTTTTCGATGGCAATCAACCGATACGATCAACGCAAGAATTATGAGGAGGCGGAGGCCAACGCGATCGGTACGGAGTATGTTCGTGCAGACCTGCTGCCTGTCGCCGATGGGGCGAGGGTGAATGCGCTACTGAGGAAGTACCTGGATCAGCGTGTCTTGTTCTATCGAACCCGCGATGCACACCAGCTTCAGCAGATCAATGCCTATACTGCTCAACTGCAGGCTGAGTTGTGGTCGGCGGTCCGCGCCCCTGCCGCGGCGCAGCCGACGCCTGTAATCGCCTTGGCCATTTCGGGCATGAACGATGTGTTGAACTCGCAGGGATACACACAGGCCGCATGGTGGAACCGCATCCCAGTTGCGGCATGGGGCCTGATGGGCGTGATCGCCATCTGCAGCAATCTGTTGATCGGCTATGGTGCGCGGCGGGCTGAAGGGCACGCCATCCTCTTACTTGTGCTGCCGCTGGTTGTGTCCATTTCGTTCCTCCTCATCGCGGACATTGACAGTCCGCGTGGAGGAGTCATTCGCGTGAGTCCGCAAAATCTGGTAAGTCTATCTCAGTCTTTGGGTCCAAATTAGGCCGAAGCCTTGTGGAAGTTCCGCTGGTGGCAGCGTGCCAACGACTAAACGAGAGAAGAGCTATTGCTGCAAGAACGCAGCTGAAAAGAAGCAGGGTTGATGGTTCGGGCACGGGGTTGAAACGCAGGTTATCCCACGCAACGTTTGGGTCGTCGCTCGTCAATCCAATGGCAGAGATCGGTGTAGTCGATCCCAGCCCAAGAAATACGGCAGCAGCATTGTAGGCTGAGCTACTGCTGTTCGCGGGAGCGAAGATCCGAGTGATACTTCCGAGCTCAGGACCATCCTTGTCGAATGCGCTCAGCGTGAGCCTGCGGCTTATTCCGAATTGAGTGCCAACGCCCGTCAGGCCGATCTGAACCCACGGTAAACCTGTTGTCTCGATCAGAAATCCAGCCGTGAATAAGGCCCGATCGCGAATTGGGGCGGAGTTATTGCCCGTAATCGAAGGAATTAGAGTGGTAATCGGCGGCGGATCAGGTAAAGCGACCATATCAAACGCGGACAGAATGTTAGCTGTGCCGCCCGGTTGTTCGAAATCGATTGTAGGTCCGCTGATGTCCGCGATAGAAGTGATAAGTACAACACTGGCCTGAGCGCGGTTCACGCTAAGCAGCAGAAGAAGCGCCATCGGAAGTGTAATGTGTTTTTGCTTTGCCAAGTAAATAGGTTAGCGGACTTTTGCGATTATCCCGCAGAATGCCGCTGTTCGTTCTCGGACAGCTAAATCCCGGAATCGGCCTTTCAGAAATTCACTTAGGCCCGGTTTCCTGGGCTATAACTTGGAAGAACGATTGCTGGCTTCACATCGATGGACGTTTTACTAGCCGACCTGCGCTACACATTGCGAACCTTCCGCCAGGCACCCGCCTTTTTCTCACTGGTGATCGGCATCCTGGCGCTTGGTATCGGAGCCAGTGTTTCGATCTTCAGTCTCGTGGATGGCATCCTGCTTCGGCCACTCCCTTACCGCGATCCGCAGCGTCTTGTAACACTGACAAGCCGTGCTTCGAGGCCGCCCTTTGATTCGAACGGTTCCCTTTCGTATAAAGATTTCCAACAGTTCAAAGCGAAGAGCCGCTCGTTTGCGGACCTTGCCGTCACATTTCGCACGGGCTGGTCCCGAGTTACTCTGACGAGCGGAACTGAGCCGGTCGCCATGCAAGGGGCGTTCGTTTCGCCTCATTTTTTCGGTCTGTTCGGACGCGCTCCGATCATTGGCCGAACCTTCACGGCCGAAGAAAACTTACGCGCAGAGCGGGTAATCTTGATCAGCGAGGGATTATGGACGCAACGGTTCGGGCGGTCTCCTAGAGCTCTAGGTCAGGATCTGGAGATCGGCCATGCTCGGTGGCGAGTGATTGGCGTAATGCCTGCGACTTTTGCGGTTCCTTTCCTCGACACGCAGCTTTGGGCCCCGGTATTGTCGCATCCGGACTGGAACGACCCCGACCATGTCAATCCGCATGAGCAGCCTTTCTGGGACATCTTCGCTCGGCTAAAGCCGGGTGTGCCGATCATTCGCGCGCAAGCCGAAGCTGATTCGCTATGGAAGGGGTTGAGAGCCGCCCTGCCGGAATTCCATGCGAACGATGTGCGCGTTGTCTCTTTGCGCGAACATTTCACGGGTAACGTGCGGAAACCCATGTTCGTTCTTTTTGCCGCGGTCGCATTCCTGCTCTTAATTGCTTGCGCAAATGTCGCCAATCTCTTGCTGGCGCGAGCCGCGCGGAGGGAACGCGAGATTGCTATTCGGGCGACGCTCGGAGCGGGAAGAGCACGCCTCTTCCGTCAGCTTTTCACTGAGGCGCTGGCATTCTCCTTGATCTCGGGCGCACTAGGGGCCGCTGTTGGTATCGAACTCGTCCCGTTACTGAAGGCATTCGCACCGGCTAATACTCCCCTGTTGAATGCCGTCACGCTGAATGGCCGCGGACTGGTGTTTGCTTTGGTCCTCAGCGTCGCGCTCGGACTACTGCTCGGGTTAGCACCCGGTTCGCGAGTTTCACGAAATAAGTTAAGCGAGACTCTCGGTGCGACGAGCCGCAGCTTGGCGGAGACGCGCCAGGGCCGGCGCTTAAAGAGCCTACTCGTGGCCGCTGAATTCGCGCTCGCCATGATGTTACTTACCGGGGCCGGGCTGCTGATTCACAGCTTCATCGCAGTGCTCGAGGTGAATCCTGGCTTTCATCCGGAAAGCGCACTGACTGTCCCGATCGGCCTCCCTGATGAAATACCTGCCGCGCAGACCCCCGCGTTCTACCGGGAAGTCATGCAGCGCATCTCCGTTCTCCCTGGCGTGCAGGCGGTGGGTGGCGCAGGCAAATTGTTCTACCTCGATGAGACACGCAATCACGCGTTGCGGCTGATTGAAGGCCATCCACCGGAGCCGAAGAGCGCCTGGAAACCTCTGGTGTGGACCCAAATCGCCGGCGGCTATTTTCAGGCGATGGGAATTCCGTTAATTCGTGGACGTTTCTTCAACGATCATGACGGTCCTAAGTCATCCCCCGTGGCAATTGTCAACGAAACGCTTGCCAGGCGTTATTGGCCTGGCCAAGATCCAGTTGGGAAACATCTGAAGGGTTTCGACCAGCGCGGCCAGCACGACGATTGGCTGACTATCGTCGGCGTAGTGGGAGATACACGGATCGGCGGCCTGGAAAAAGCACCCTTTTCGCAGATCTACGAAGTACAGGCACAGCGTACTAGCGAGCAGATTGGCAATCTGGTCGTTCGCACGGCTGGGAATCCAGCGTATCTGTCCAGCACTCTGCGAACGGTGATCCATCAGGTGAATCGCAACGCGGTTGTGTCGTCCATTACGACGATGGACGTGCTTCTCGATCAGCAGAAGATGCAGAGACGCTTTCAGGCGTGGCTAGTTAGTGTATTTTCCGGGCTGGCGCTGGCGCTCGCAGCACTGGGTGTTTTTGGCGTAATGCACTACTCAGTGGCAGCCCGGACACACGAAATCGGCATCAGGATGGCAGTCGGCGCGAAATCAGGCGATATCGCACGCCTGATGCTCGGCAACGGAACAACGCTGGCAGCGGCAGGCATAGGCCTGGGGGCACTAACTGCTGCCTGGTCGACAAAGGCAATCTCCGGCATGCTCTACGAAGTCAAACCAGGTGATCCACTGAGCTTTGCGGGAGCAGCGATCCTGCTCCTTGGAGTCGCGCTTTTGGCGACCTATCTCCCGGCGCGTCGCGCCTCGCACGTCGATCCGATGATTGCGCTGCGTGAGGAATAAGCGGCCAACCACTAACAAATAGCACGAAAGTTAGAAGCATGTTACTATCGACTACTCCGCTCCTGACCCAGGAGGCTCATTGCCTTAATGGCCGCCCAACTCAGATCCCGACCGAAAGGCAGCCTATTGAGTCTCCTCAAAGTTCTACTCTGTCTCCTGTGGGGGAGTTCTGCTGTATTAGGCCAATCGGGAAGTATCCACGGACAAATCGCTGATCCGCAGGGCGCAGCGGTGGCCCAAGCTCACCTGAAATTGGTGAACTCCGGAGGAGAGTTGGTCACAGAAGCTGCCAGCGACATGCAAGGCAATTTTGTCCTTGCGGGCATCGACCCGGGCGTATACCAAGTGAGAGCCGAGGCACCCTCCTTTGTCACGGTAGTCACCGATGTCTCCGTTTCCTCTGGACAGCAAAAAGAGATCAGCCTGCAATTCCAGCAAATTGCGTCAGCGTTGCAGTCGATAACCGTTGTCAGTTCGGCTCCATCCTCGCTATCGCCTGACCCTTCGCAGAACGTAGTGATCCACGATCAAGTGCTGGATGCCAATCCAGGCCGACCAGGCGCTCCGATCTCAATTCCGGGGCTGCCGATCGAGACGGCCTCAGGCGGAATCAAAGCTCCGCAATACTTTGCACCGGGAGTTGCCGGTGATCACGGAGAACCGATCGCCCAGTTCTATCAAATCGGCGATTTTCTTTACCCTAACAACCTGCCAGCCAATGCGCACGGCAACGGCTATGCCGATCCGAATTTCCTGATTGCTCCGACGATTGAAAGTGTCAGAGTAGATGGCGCGGCTTTCAATGTTCGAGAAGGAAATAACTCTGTGGATGCTGCTGCCTCTTACGTCCCGAGGCAGCGAGTGACCAGCTTTGTCCAAGTTACCGGAGACTATCGCGACGGCGACGTCATGGCAGGATGGGGTCCGGCGCACACGAACGCCTGGGTGGCTGCTGAGGTGTCATTCGGCAATGGATTCCTCGAACGTCTGGAACACCGTCAACAGTACAAGTTGAATGGGTTCCGGCAGTTCAATCTGGGACGTCATCAGCTAACGCTGTTTGGCGTGGGCTACTATGGTTTTTCTTTTGTTCCCGGGTTGATTCCCATTCACGTTGTAGTGCCCGGCGACACCATCGATAACCGGCAACTCGACCGGACTCATACGTTTTTGGGGGTTGCAAGCGACACCTGGAAGCTGAGCGAACAGAGACAGCTATCGTTCTCGGGATTCGTTCGCGACTACGCTCTGACGCTGCGATCGAATTTCGGCGATGGCTTGATCCAACAGAGCGAAACGCGCAACGTCTTGGGCGGCGAGACCACCTACGCGCAGAGCGTGCGCCCATGGCTGGCGTTGCTCGCGGGCGTTGACCTTCGACGGGACGCGCCACGCGATCTTGACCTGAAGCATCTGGATGACCAGGGGATTTTCCAACCCGTCACCAGCAATAACGTGACCCTTTCGTTCGTCGAACCATTCATGTCGCTGGACGGGCCAGTCGGCAAATATTTGCACTACAATGCGGGCGTGCGGGAGGAAGAAGTCTGGATGGACAATCAAGACCTAATCAGTCCGCAGAATTCGTTCAACAAGCTCTCGACCCTGACGTTACCGAAAGGAACCCTAACGGTGCTTCCGCCGAATGGCTGGTATCTGCCGACGGTTGCCTTTAGCTATGGAGAGGCGTTTCACACGAACGATCCGCGAATAGGCAACGGCACAGGTCCGCCAACGCTGCTCGCGCCATCACAGGCCTATCAACTCGTACTCTCGAAAGTGATCAAACAGACTCAATTCTACGTTACCTTCAGACGTGTCTCAAACTCGCTCGAACTGGCGAAGATTGACCCGGATACTGGGCTTCAGGACGCAGTAGGTCCTTCGCTGAATAAAGTGATCTCGGTTTCGTTGCAGAGAAATTTCTCGCATGGAGCCATTTACGTCTCCTACGCGCAGGCAGACGCACGGGACAAGGACAACGGCCAGCCCATACCGGAAGCCCCGCGCATGATCTGGGACGCAGTTGCCTCAGAGAATCATCTGCCATTTCGCTTGCAGATTCGCGGAGAGTTCGAATACGTCAAGGCGAAACCTCTCGGAGACGGCTTTGTGGGTGTGCCGGTGATAGAGCTTCGAGGCGCCGTGCTTCGGCCGTTTTTCCAGAACCGCATGTCGATCGCGACCAACTTCCTCATCGCGAGTGGCTACACTGGACAGACGACGGAAGTGCTCCCTTATCCGCCAGGTGTTGCTCCTTTTGAAGAGATGGTGGGAGTGCCACTGAAGTCGTACGTAAGCTTAAGCTGGACCTATTACCTTAAGCGGTGAAAATCTTCAAGCGGTTTGTGAAAGGCGGCTGTCAGGCGAACTCATGAAAAGTCGCCCATGCTGTACGCCTTTAGTGCCGATCAGGAGATCAGCTACTTTGCGTACTTTTCTGGAAGCGCCCTTCACGACGATAACTTCCAGACAGGTATCGTGATCCAGATGGACATGGGTAGTAGAGACAATCTGATCATGGTGGACATGCTGCAGATCGATCAGCTTCTCGGGCAAAAGCCGCGAATGGTGATCGTAGATTAGCGTCACGGTTCCAACCACGAAGGCCTCGGGATCTTCGATGGTCGCTGTGACCAGCCGGTCTCGAATCATGTCACGGAAGGCTTCGGACCGATTCGTGTATCCCTGCCTTGCGATAAAGCGATCGAAGCGCGTAAGAAGGTTCGAATCTATTGCGACGCCAATGCGACTTAATTCGCTCATATTGCGGAAACAATAATGATGTTTCACAGAGTAGCACGATGCTGAGATCGTATGGGTACGCGCTTGCCAGGGGCCGCGGCAAAAATACAGCACCAGAAAATCTTCTCGAGGCAAACGTAATCCTGCTGTAACACTGGGCGGCTATGCTGGGCACCGACAACATCGAGGTATAAATGGCTGCTGTTCCTGCTCCAGTTGCGCCCATCACTCCAAGTAGGTCCGGTTCTCTACTTGATTCAAAGATTAAGCGAACACCCGGCCGCATCGGCGGCATTGTCTTCGGACTCGCTCTCCTTGGCGGAGTCATATATTCCGCAACCCGGCTCCTCTCCGACCTCCAACACGTCCAGGTTTCCTCTCCATGGCCCTTTGTACTACTGGGTCTTGCGCTCGCCATCGCACTTGGGTTCGAATTCGTAAACGGCTTTCACGATACTGGCAATACGGTTGCGACGGCCATCTACACGCACACGCTCGAGCCGCATAAGAAGGAAATAGATCGTGCCACCAAATTCATCCCCAGCTGGGTGAAAGTCGCCGTTGCTCTGGCACTGGGTCTCGGTACGATGATCGGCTGGAAACGCATCGTCGTCACCGTGGGCGAGCGCATTGGAAAAGAGCACCTCACCTACGCGCAAGGTGCTTCCGCCGAACTGGTAGCTATGGGTACTATCCTGACCGCTAATCGCTTCGGCTTGCCCGTCAGCACTACCCACGTGTTAACGTCAGGCGTCGCCGGCACGATGGCCGCAAACGGATCCGGTCTTCAGTGGAACACCATCCGTTCCCTGGTTGCCGCCTGGGTATTGACACTGCCGATGTCAATGGCTCTTGCCGGCGGGCTCTACTGGATGTTCCGTCGCGTGTTCTAAAGACTGAATATTTGCTCAGAGTTCGCGCCTGATGCGATAAGTTCAGCATCGCAGTAAAGTGGATTGCCTTCTGGCCCGTATTCACGAGATCCGAGGCTGACCTGCTACAACACTCTCTGAACCAAGTGGGTGAGCTTCTGCATAAGTGGAGTCACCTGCGACGGGCTGAGCGGGTAAAGGTTCCGCGCCTTCCCCGCGAGCTCAGCGATGACTTCTTTTTAGATCTGGGCGCGAAATCGCAAGCTCATTTCGCGCTGGACCTGCCAAGAAGGGGAGCGCAGGCTCTATATCCGGATTGCTGGCGCAAGACGATGCTGCTGACGTTTGCGTCGGAGGCGCAAGGTCGGGCTTTCAAAGACGCTTTTGCGCTCTGCCAAGCGGGTTCTGTGCCGCAGGCGCAGGATCTTCTGCTTGCTGCGATCAACAAGAGCTCGCCAAGTCTCACCTGGCGCAAAGTATCATGCTGACTGCGCAATGAGAGCGAGATAGTAATATGACTCAACTTGCTCCGGAGCCGGCAAAAGTTGTTTGCTAAACCCTGATTCGCACCAGACCGCTCGCGAGTTGCTGGGCTTCACGATCCTCAGCTTGTAAGTGGGGACCCAACATACTCCCTAAAAACATGAAGCAACCCTCGCCCACACGCCTTCTGATCGCGATGGACTTGCCTCCGAGGTGCGCTATGGATTCCGATTCCCGGCATTCGACTGGAATCACGTTGCCAAAGCTTCTGATCATCGCGGAACCCGGCCAGTGGTAGCGAACGTACATCTCGCGCCGGCTATCTACAGGCTCGCCCAGGCGGAGATCGAATGTTTCTTGGAGAAGACTCTCTTCACTGCCGCGGAATGCGTGGGTTTCCCATATTACCAGCGCACCTCGCCGAACGTTAGAACGCAATTCCAGGAGAAGCGAGCGCGGGATGCTGGACGCGCCTGCGACGATGATGACGTTCGACGCCTCGAGGCTTGCGGGGGGAAACTGCTCTCGTTTCAGGAGACGCAGGTATCCGGAGGCAGACTCTTGCGAGAGGCAATCCGGCGTTGAAAGGACGCAGCACTTCGATCCCGGAGCCGCTAGCGCGAACGGAACCGCCAAAGCTTGTTGCAACAATCGGCGGCGGCTCTGCAAAAGCACTTACAAATTTCCTGAAATCAACCGGCTCATAGCCGCCGAAGTGTCATAGATCTGCTGGTCCGGGGCAAAGCGATACTTCGCTTCCATCTCCGCGATGAACCAGCTATTGTACTTTACTTTGATCGTCGCATCCCGGATCGCGCGCCAATCGTTGTCACCAAGAAAAATATTCGTGTAGACACTCTGATCGCCGCACCTGCCCCTGTGTTTGAGAACGTCCTTCACGTGAATGCGGGTAATTTGCGGACCGAGGATTTCGATCCACTGTTCCGCGAATCCGGTATCGTGGATATTCCCGACATCGAGATGGATGCCCACCCATGGGCTGTTCACATCACCTAAGAAGTTGGAGAATTCCCGCGGACTGAGCAGAAATTTCTGTTCCGAACAGCAGTTTTCAACTCCGATTTTGACCTTAGCTTTAGCAGCGGTGGCGGCAAGTTTGCCGAGCGAATCGAGGCAGCGATGATAGACCTCGTTGTAAGGCGCTTCGCTCGTCACCAGGCCGGCAACTATCAAGATCGCGTCACAATCGAAGATCTGAGCCGCTTCGATCTGGCGTTCGATATGGCGAAAAGCTGCTTCGCGTTTGCGCGGATCCCGCGAAGATACATTGTCGTCCCAATCGAGTGAATTTGCTACATCTGAAACTTGCAAGCCAGCATTTTGAATTTGGCGATGCAGTTGCCGGAGATCGGAATCGCTGGCGCTCATTTTGAACCAGGGTCGATCTCCCAGCCAGAGTTCCACGCCATCGTAGCCGGCCTTCTTTAGAAGCTGCAGCCCTTCTTCGAAGGTGAGGCCGGGAGGGAATATGTTGTCGCCGATCGATTTCTTCATTTCCAGAAGAATGATATCCGAAGCAGCACGCACGCTCCTCGTTTATTCGAATATCAGCCGTGGTTGTTGCGATGCCGTGTCGCGCCGTGATATCGCGTATCCGTCATAAAGTCGAATAGTTTCCGGAGCAACGATGAGACCTGAGTTTCAGAAATGCTCGCCGGATCGTAGGTTCTTTCCAGGACCAGGCCGTTCAGGACCACCTGCAAGGCAACGCGAACGAACTCGTTGGGCTCGGCCGAATGCCCGGAAGGAGTTTTCCAGATCCGCCCTATGTCTCCCCACTTCATTTTGGATTTTATGCTGCGATGCATCCCCGCCAATTTCGCCCGCAATTTGGGATGACGCAAAGCATACAGTTTAAACTCGAGGATTAAGATTGACCAACGGCGGTCCGCCACTCGCGAAACGTAGTACTCTCGCAGGGCGTCCAGCCGTTCCCGCTTACTCTCGAGTCCTTCCATTGCTTTGGTTATTGCTTCGAATTGTTTATGGGATGCGTCTTCCAACATCGCAAAGAAAAGATCTTCTTTGGATTGGAAGTGCGCGTAAAATGCGCCTCGGGTGTAACCGGCCTCGACTGCGATGTCATCGATGCTAGCCGCTTCGAAGCCGTTGCGCGCAAAGATGCGCAACGCGGCCTTAAGCAGTTTCCCCTTGGTTACTTCCGTTCTTTGTTGATGCTTATTCAACGAAAAAGCCGCACCAGATCTGCGATGCTTGCGAGCCGTGCCGGTTCTCTTGATACCTAGCGGGTGAGTGCTTGTCAAAGCACAATTATATACAAAGCTAAAATGCAAATGTGATACATGTATGTATGTATTGAATCAGAGCTGCACACCCCACTTCGCTCGGCTGCGTGTTGCCATTTTGCTGGCGATCGGAACAGGCTATCTCTTTGGCCAGGCGCCTACCGCAGGCGTTGGCAGCATGGGATCGAGCCGCGCAACGCCGCTGCCGGGTTCCGGCCGCACGAATCAGCCGGGGTCGGTGGATGCTCAGCAATCTGCTGCACCTGGAAGTGGCATAGCAACAGTCAACAGCTCGATTCAAGTAACGGGGAATTACGCCGGAAGCGTACCTGCGTCTGGCGTCTCTGGCAGCCCGATCACATTGACCTTGGCAGATGCATTGAAGCTCGGGTTGGCGACGAACTTGGGAACCATTTCAGCCGATGATTCGGTCCGCGCGTCACGAGCCGAGCGGATCCAAGCACTCAGCGGGCTCTTGCCGAACATCTCCGCCAACGCGAGCTCGACAGTAGCGCAGGTGAACCTGGCCGCTTATGGCTTTCAGTTCAAGCTTCCACCAGGCATTAATTTTTCGATTCCTTCAGTCGTCGGCCCTTTCACTTACTCGCAGTTGCAAGGCGCGCTTAGCCAGTCGATTTACGATCCAGTGCAGCGGCGTAATTGGAAGACTAGCAAAGAAACTGAACGCGCCACTGAACTCTCGGCTAAAGACACGCGCGAACTCGTCGTGCTTGCAGTCGGCGGCACATACTTGCAAACTGTCGCTTATGCGGCTCGGGTGGCGTCGCAGCGGGCCCAGGTGGATAACGCCCAGGCCGTTTACCGGCAGGCTGTTACGCGCAAAGCCGCCGGGACAAATTCCAAAATCGACGTGACGCGCTCATTAGTGGAGTTGCAGACGCAGCAGCAGAGGCTCAGTTCGCTGGAAGCCGATCTCCGGAAGCAGAAAATTATGCTGGCGCGGGTGATCGGCCTGTCACAGGATCGCGAGCTGATACTTTCCGAGCCACTCAGCTTTCATGAGACCCCAATCCCGAATGCGCCGGCTGCCATCGAGCAGGCTTTTCATCGCCGCGCCGACCTGCAAGCGGCCGCCGCTCAGGTAAGTGCAGCGGCGCAGGCTCTATCGGCTGCCCACGCCGAGCGCCTACCTTCGGTCACGCTGAACGGGGACTATGGCGTACTCGGGGCGAATCCAGTCAGCACGCATGGAGTTTTTGCGGTTACCGGCGCAGTAAACGTTCCTATCTGGCAAGGCGGCCGGACCAGAGGCGATATTCAACAAGCCGAAGCGACGCTTCACGAACGCGAAGCCGAACTCGCGGACCAACGCGGGCGGGTAGAGCAGGATGTGCGTAACGCTTTAATAGAGCTACAGACCGCCGCCGGACAGGTGCGCCTGGCAGAGAGCAATCGAAGTTATGCCAACGAGACGCTTGACGAATCGCGCGACCGCTTTTCAGCCGGCGTGGCGACTACGGTCGAAGTCGTGCAGGCCCAGGAACAGGTAGCCAGCGCGCAGAGCGATTATATTTCGAGCCTCTTCTCTTTCGACCTGGCAAGACTGAGCCTGGCTAGAGCGACGGGAGAAGCAGAAACCGATCTGCCGGATTTACTGAAGGGAAGCCGCCCATGACTACTCAGGAAGAGACGCGCGACGACGCAATTTCGAACCAGCCGGTGGCGGGCCAGACGGACGGCCGCCCGGCTCCTGGCAACAAGGCGAGCGCGCCTCGCGGACGCCGCAGAGCCTTTCTCATTTTCTTTCTGATTCTCATCGTTCTCGCGATAGCAGGCCTGCTGTACTGGCTACACACGCGCCAGTTCGAATCGACGGACGACGCCCAGGTGGATGCTCATCTTAACCCGATCAGCGCCCGGATTGATGGGACAATCACCAGGGTCTACGTGGACGATAACGAAATCGTTCAGGCCGGGAATCCGCTGGTGGATCTTGACCCGCGCGATTACCAGGTGGAGCTCGCTCAAGCCCTGGCGCAACTGGGGCAGGCACAAAGCATGGTGATCGCGCAGGAGCCCAACATTCCGATTACGCAGGTGGAGAGCACCACGAACATCTCGACTAGCGGGGCCGAAGTGACGAATGCCGAAGCAGCTTTGGCCGCGGCTGAGCGCGACCGTGAGTCTGCGGCCGCTAGACTCGCCGAAGCGGAAGCCAATAACGCGCGTGCGCAGGCGGATCTGGCGCGCTACAAGCTCCTGATCGCAAAAGAAGAGGTTTCGCAGCAGGAATTCGATCAGATTCTGGCCACGGCAAAAGCGCAAGCGGCAAGCGTGGCGGCAAGCCAGGCCGGCTTGCAATCCGCGGCGCGAACCGTCGATGGACGTCAGGCTCAGCTTCAGCAGTCGCAAAGCAGGTTAGAACAATACCGGCACAACGCGCCTCGCCAGATAGCCATTCAGCGCGCCACCGTTCGCTCCAATCAGGCCAACGCTCAAGGGGCAAACGCCCAAGTGGAGCAGGCGCGCTTGAAACTCAGCTACTGCAGGATCGCAGCACCGGTCGCGGGTATTGTGATGAGGCGCTCAGCCGAGGTGGGCGCGCACATCTCAGCTGGACAGCAGCTCTTTCAGATCGCGCAAACCGGCGACGTATGGGTGACCGCGAATTTCAAGGAAACGCAACTCCGGAACATCAGACCCGGGCAATCCGTGACTATTCATGTCGACGCACTGAAACGGGATTTTCAAGGCTCGGTTGAGAACATCGGTGGCTCGACAGGCGCGGTCGCGAGTGTATTGCCTCCCGAGAACGCCACCGGCAACTACGTCAAAGTTGTGCAACGCATTCCTGTGCGCATTCGATTCAAGCCCAATCAGACCGGCATGGATCGCTTGCGGCCTGGCATGTCGGTTGAACCCGATGTGCGCATCGGAGATTAGGCTTGGCCGCTCCGCAATCCATTCCTCACGGTAACTGGAAACCCTCGCACAATCCCTGGATTGTCGCGCTTACGGTGACGCTCGCGACGTTCATGGAGGTCCTGGATTCCTCTATTGCGAACGTCGCCTTGCCGCACATCGCCGGCTCACTCGGCGCAAGTTATGAAGAGGCGACCTGGGTATTGACGAGCTACCTGGTTTCGAGCGCTATTGTACTTCCGATCTCGGGCTGGCTCTCCACGTTCATCGGGCGCAAGCGTTTCTACATGCTGTGCGTCGCGCTATTTACTTCCTGCTCGTTTCTGTGCGGGATCGCTTCCAGTCTGCCGCTGCTCGTCATCGCCCGTGTCCTGCAAGGCGCCGGCGGAGGAGGATTGCAGCCTTCCGAGCAAGCTATTCTCGCCGATTCATTTCCGCCTGAAAAGCGCGGCATGGCATTTGCGCTATATGGCATGGCTGTCGTAACTGCCCCCGCTATCGGCCCTACGCTCGGTGGCTGGATCACCGACAACTACAACTGGCACTGGATTTTCTTTATCAATCTCCCGGTTGGGGCACTGTCGCTCTTCCTCACCCATCGCCTGGTTGAAGATCCACCTTGGATCGCGGAGGAGAGGCGGGCTGGCATCAAGATTGACTACATCGGTCTGGCACTCATCATCTTCGGCGTCGCTTGCTTCCAGATTGTGCTCGATAAAGGGCAGGAGAAAGACTGGTTTTCGTCCACGCTGATCACCGGCATGTCGTGCCTAGCCGTCCCGGTCCTGGTCGCGTTTTTTCTATGGGAGTGGTATCACGAAAACCCGATCGTAGACGTGCGGCTTTTGAAAAACCGTAACTTCGGCACCGCCGTATTCTTTTCCTTCGTGCTTGGGATGGTGCTCTTCGGCTCTACGGTTCTGATTCCGGAATTCCTGCAAACCAGTCTCGGCTACACGGCCGAGCTGGCGGGTCTCGCTCTCTCGCCAGGAGGACTCGTTTTGATGTTCATGATGCCCGTCGCCGGGGCACTTGTTGCGACTAAGATCGACCCGCGCATACTCGTCGCCGTCGGCTTTCTGGGCACTTCCATCACGCTGCACATGATGACCATCATCTATCTGCAGCTCGACTTCCGCTCCATCGTAATTTTGCGCATGATCCAGGTCATGTTCTTGCCCCTGATTTTTATCCCGATCAGCACGCTGAACTACATCGGCGTGCCGCGCGAGAAAAATAATCAGGTCTCCGGGATGTCGAATTTCGCGCGTAATATCGGCGGCGCGATCGGAACATCCTTGCTGTCTACTTTCCTGGTCCGGCAAAATCAGACGCACGTAAAGAACTTCGCGAATCACACCACCAACTCGGATCTCAACTTTCAGCAGATGATTGCCGGATTGAAAGCCTTGTTCATCTCGCAGGGCTTTGACACCGTTACGGCCACTAAGAAAGCCCTCGCGATGGCCTATCAAAGCGTTCAGGCGCAGTCGAGCGCTCTAAGTTTCGAGAATAGTTTCTGGGTCATGAGTGCCATCGTGTTGTGCTTGGTGCCGCTGCCGTTTATCATGCGCCGGCCCCCGAAGCGCGTGGCGGAACAGCCGCTCAGTGTCGCGCATTAACTCCGGGTTGCTGTATTACAATCAATTCCCGTGTCCATAACTCGCCGCCATTTGATCGCCTCCGTGGCAGCTGTTCCGCTGCTGAGTGCGTTTGCTGAGCCCGAATCCCCTGCCCCGCCAGCGCCTCGGCTCAAGGTCGTGGTTACTGGCGGCCATCCTGGCGATCCGGAGTGCGGCTGTGCCGGCACCATCGCCCGTTATACCGACCTCGGGCACGAAGTCGTTATCCTCTACCTGAACCGCGGTGAGGGTTTCTGCGGCGGTGCCAGCCTCAGCCGTTGCGGCGCCATCCGCACGGCCGAAGCCATCAAAGCGTGCGAGATACTGAAAGCCCGCGCCGCCTTCGCCGGACAATACGACGGTCGCCCCATCATCGACTACTCCCATTACGAAGCCTTCGACAAACTGCTCGACTCGGAAAAGCCGGACGTGGTGTTCACGCAATGGCCCATCGACAACCACCGGGATCACCGCGCCATTTCTATGCTTACGCTCGACGCGTGGGTTCGATCTGGCAAAAAGTCCGCCTTCTACTATTACGAAGTGGCTGAAGACAGCATGATGTTTTCTCCGGCGCAGTACGTCGACATCTCTGGCGTTGAAGAACGCCGGCATGCCGCCTGTTACGCGCATGCTTCGCAACAGCCGGACAAGTGGTACCCCAAGCAGGTTGAGATCACGCGCTTCCGTGGTAGCGAAAGCGGGCACACACAGGCAGAGGGTTTTCTTCACCACTGGGAAAGCAAGAGCGCGCTGCTCCCCTGAGCTTCTCGCATCACCCGTTTGGCTCGTTACAATCGCGAACCTGTTACGATTTTCTTTCAGCTCTTTTCCTCCCACATGACGAAACATCTTCTTTCGGGATTGTTGTGCCTCTGTGGCGCGCTTCTTATGCATGCGGATACTTCTATCAGCCCTCCACCGGATGCGCGCTTCAAAGTAGATCTGCTGGTAGTAGTGGCGCATCCCGACGACGAGACCGAAATCGGGGCCTATCTCGCACGGGCGATTTTCGACGAAAACAAACGGGTGGCAGTTGTCTTCGGCACGCGCGGCAATAGCGGCGGAAATGCAGAGGGCCAGGAGCAGGCTGGCGCGCTGGGCGCGATCCGCGAGATCGAGGCACGCAAAGCCCTGGCTCACTTTGGCGTGATGGACGTCTGGTTCCTGAACGGCCTCGACACGCCCGGGCAAGATGTTCTGGACTCGCTCCAAACCTGGAACCACGGCGATTCGCTCGGCCGTCTTGTCCGACTCGTTCGGCTCACCCGCCCTTCGGTGATTGCGACCTGGCTGCCCGATTGGGTGGCTGGCGAAAACCATGGCGATCACCAGGCGGCGGGTGTCATAGCAACGGAGTCGTTCGACTTAGCGGGCGATCCCACAGCCTTTCCTGAGCAACTCGCCGCTCCGAGGAATCGCGAGGACATCAACAATCTCACCGAAGGCTTACACTCCTGGCAGCCTGAGAAGATTTACTACTTTAGCGATGCAGCTCATACCGATTTCTTGAACGGCAAGGGGCCGGAGTATTCGGCTAAGGACCAATCCCCCTCCCGGCACGTCTCTTACGCCAAGCTAGCTGCCGAAGAGTGCTCGTATCATTTGACACAGGGCGATACTGGCCAGACGGCCCGGGATGCGCTGAACAAGAACGATCTCCATATGTTCGAACAACCGGTGAAATTCATTTTCGGAAAGTCTTATGTGAAATCGAGCGTGACAGGGGATCTATTTGAGGGTGTGGAGCAGGCAGGTATCGTTTACCATCGCGCCCCTGGCTTCAAAACGCAGCAAACCGATATGCCTCGCATGGAACTGGGAGGCCCATGGCACTTCTACCGGCAATTTTGGCAAGCTCACGGATTGGAAGACTTGTCGAATCTCGTTGCGCCGGAAATCATGGCGAAATATGCGAGCCCGTTGGTCATTCCCGTAATGATTGAAAATCCAACGGAGAAGCCTATCGATGTTGCGTTTTCCGTTGATTTGCCTGAAGGCTGGAACATCAGGCGGCGGCTTCCTTCGAGTGTTTCGGTCGGTCCCCGCGAGACATATAGTCTCCCGCTTGAAGTCAAGACGTCCGCAACCGAAACCTCCGGATGGAAGGTGCTCGCTATCGATTCAACCGCCGGTGGCGGCAAGCTTAGCCAGATTCGTATCCGCGTTCAACTCAACGCAGGCGCCATGCCGCAGTAATGCGAGTTGACGCGATCTCGGCAACTAGATAGACTGAACAGCAATTCAGGGAATCCTCTATGTTTATTCATTTACAGCGCCTTTCCTTATTTCTCCTGTTGACGAGTTCTGCTCTATTCGGCCAGGCAGTTTCCGGCAACATCTCGGGAACCGTCCAGGATCCAACCGGCGCTGCTGTCCCGAACGCCGCAATCACCATAACGGATCTCGACCGTGGCGCTGTTTACCACCTGCAGAGCAGCGGCGACGGCAACTTCTCTCAGACCCACCTGCTCGCCGGGCACTATCAGATCAAAGTAACCAGCGCGGGGTTCGGCGTCTTTACGGCCAATGCCACGGTCGAGGTTGACGCGACTACGCCGCTCGACGTGAAGCTCGCGCCGGCGAACGTGCAAACAAGCGTCGAAGTGACGGATGCGACGCCGCTGCTTACCACCGACCGGGCGGAAGTCTCCACCAGCCTTACCGGCGGCCAAGTCCAGCAACTTCCGGTGCTCGATCGTAACGTGACGAATCTCCTGCTGATCGTTCCCGGGGCACTGCTGAACCAAACCTTTCAGATTGCCACCAGTGAGAATCCGCAAGGGGGCATTCAGGTGGACGTCAATGGCCAATTTTTTACTGCGAACGGCTTCCTCCTCGATGGCACGGAAAATCAGAGCGCTATCCTCGGCATAGCGGTTATCAACCCGGACATTGATTCGCTGCAGGACTTCAAAGTTTCTACCAGCAACTACGACGCGGAGTTCGGGTCCGTATCCGGTGCGTTGATACAAGCTACCACCAAATCCGGCACCAACCAATGGCACGGGTCGCTTTTCGAGTTCCTGCGGAACAACATCACCAACGCCACGAATCCCTTTACACAATTGAATCCACCGCTCCGCTGGAATCAGTTTGGAGGATCCGTGGGCGCGCCGATCCTGAAAGATAAGCTGTTCGGCTTTTTCGATTACCAGGGCACGCGCCGCCGCACGGGAGGCTCGATCCTCACCACCGTCCCGACGGCAGCCGAACGCAACGGCGACCTGAGCGCGCTTCTCGGCAACTACATCTGCGCCGACGGCAGCGTTTCCGCGGGGCCGTGCGCAAATCCCCAAATGGTTCCAACCACCGAAGGCGGCAGCGCGCCTGCCCGAGGCAACATGGTTTTCGACCCGAACACCGGTGATCCCAATACGGGTGCGGGGCGTCAGGTTTATTCAAAAAACGGACAGGTGAACATCATCCCCGTTGCCGCTCCCATGCAGAAGTTGCTATCGCTGCTTCCTCTTCCGAACAATGGCAGCGATGTTGTCAATAACTACATTACCGGGAATGTTCAGCGATTCGACATCGATCAATACAACGGGCGTGTCGACTACAACTTGAACGCTAAAACGCACATTTTTGGCCGCTACACACTTGCTGATTTCAACAACTATTCACCCGCTGCTTTCGGCGATGCAGGCGGCGGTCCGAGCGCGTTCAACTTCTCTGGTACATCCATCGATCGGAATCAAAGCCTCGCTCTGGGAGTAGACTATACCTTCAGTCCAACCCTGATCACCGACGCTCGCTTCGGCTTCTACCGCTATCGCATTCGCGTTGAACCGAACGATGTTGGCACAACGCCCGCGACCGATGCAGGCTTGCCGGGGCTGAATACGGGCTCGCAAGCGACCAGTGGTCTGCCCGCGTTTTACATCAACGGAAACGGCGGCTTCAACTTCGGGTATGCGCTCGGCGTGAATGCGTGTAACTGCCCGCTGAAAGAAACCGAGAATCAGTTTCAGTGGGTAGATAACTGGACCAAGATCAAAGGCGATCACACCATCAAATTCGGCGCCGATATCCGCCGTGCCCAGCAGCAGCGCATCCCCAGCGATAGTCACCGCTCGGGAGAGATCGCATTCAACGCTTCGGAAACCGGAGATTACGGTATCGATCAGCTCGCTGGAGGAAACGCTTCCACGGGCGCAGGGCTCGGCTCTTATCTTTTGGGGCTTCCGGCCACTTTCAATCGCTACTACACGGCTTACGACTACTATCCCGGGCTCCGGCAGACGCGCATATTTTTATTCGCGCAAGATTCCTGGCGTGTCAACTCTAAGCTGACCTTTACCTACGGCCTGCGCTGGGAAAATTATCTTCCGCAAACAGCAGCGAAGCCTGGGGGCGCGGGCAGCTTCGATCCATCTACTGGCGAAGTGCTTGCCGCAGGAATTGGCAGCGTGCCGCTCAATCTTGGCGTGCAATCTTACAACAGGCTCTTCGAGCCGCGCATCGGCATCGCCTATCAGGCAACGCCGAAAACAGTCGTTCGGGCTGGGTATGGAATCAGCGCCAACCCTGCCGGCCTTGGATCTGTGTTCGGACAAGGCGCTGATTACAACCCGCCGATCGTAAACCCGCAAAGCATCAACCAGTCCAACATCTACTTCGCGCCCTTCAACCTCCTCAATGGTCCGCCTGCCCCGCTGAACCCGCCCGTAGGCGCGAACGGGCGCTATTTGCTTCCCGACGGAATCGGCATCAACTATTTCACAGATCCATTGAATTCCTATCGCATTCCTTTGGTCCAGTTCTGGAATTTTACCGTTCAGCAGCAGTTGACGCCCACTATTGCGCTGCAAGTCGCGTATGTCGGGAACGTGGGCCGCCACCTCTTCGAATCGCTTAACCGCAATCAAGCTGTTCCCGGCCCCGGTGACGTGGATCCGCGCCGTCCCTTCTACAACCAGTATGGTTTGGAGCAGGGCCTCTACCAATACTGCAATTGCTCCACGTCAAACTACAACGCGCTACAAACGAGATTTCAAAAACAGTTCTCTCGCGGCCTCGACTTCCTCTTGACCTACACCTGGGCCAAGGCGCTCAATTACGCTTCCGAAGGAAGCGGTGGTTCTCCTTCGAATATCTATGACGGGCGCAACGATTACGGTCCAGCCTCCTTTGACCGCACGCAAACCGTGACATTTACGTATAACTGGGACATTCCTGTGGGCCGCAATCGCCACTGGAAGCTCGGCAACAACGCTATCGCCGACGCCATTATCGGTGGATGGCGCTTGAGCGGCGTCAATACCTTCGGGACAGGGCTGCCGTTTACGCCCACCGTCAACAGCGCGCCGCTTCTCAATGACCCTGATTTTTCGCAAGTACGCGCCGACTTGATTGGAAATCCGAGCGTGCCCAACCCGAATGCGAATCTCTGGTTCAATCCCGCAGCTTACAGCGAACCGCAGCAAGCCTTCCGCCAAGGCACCGCCGGCCGCAACTCCCTTCGAGGACCCCACCAGTGGGAATCTGACGTCTCTCTTGCTAAGAACCTGTTGCTAAGCGAGCGCTTTAAGCTCGAGTTGCGGGCAGATGCCTTCAACGTATTTAATCACGCTAATCTCGGAAATCCTGCCAGCCAAATCGACGGGAGTGCTCCGGGACAAATAACATATCTTCAACTGCCGATGCGCCAGATGCAGTTCGGTTTGCATTTCCAATTTTAAGTTGAGTGAGACAGATCGCCGGCGCTAGTCGCCGGCTCGTTCCACTTGCACCAGACAGCTATAGAACGTTGCGCCTCCGCCCATGTCTGTCAGGCGCTGGCTGGTAAGCACATTGACATTCTGTCCGTCGGGAGCCTTGCGAGCCCAGCGCACTGAAGGAGCGCTTACCACGCCTGGCTGAACCTTGTCCGCCACGCGAGCATGCAATAAACAGCTTCCGCGTTCATTGAACACGCGCACCGGGTCGCCGCTCTCGATGGAGCGCGCTAAAGCGTCTTGTGGATGGATCATCGCAATCGCCGTCTCTCGATCCTGCTCTTCGCGATTCCCAAACGTCGAGTTGGTGCTGTTGTGATTCTTGGGTGAGACAAGCTCGAGAGGAAATCGCTCGCGCAATCCCGGATCTCCTCGTCGAGATTCCACCGGAGGCTCGTAGCTGATGCTCCCGGCATCGAATTCGCATTTGCCCGAAGGGGACCCGAAGTTTCCTTCGGCGAAAGGCAAAAACGGTTCGCCCTCTTCGGAGATGTTCAACCGTATCGAACGCTCCCGCTCCAGACGTTCGAGCGAAATACCTTTCAGAAACGGGTGCCCCGAATCGAGCAAGCTCCGCATCATGTCGTCCTCTGATTCGTCGAAGCATGGATCATCGAAACCCATGCGCTTCGCTAGCTCGCGGAAGATCTCTACGTTCGAGCGGCACTCGCCAGGCGCTTTGAGAACGGGTCTTGCGAGCTGCAAATAATAATGGCCATAAGCCGTATAGAGGTCGGTGTGCTCGAGAAACGTCGTTGCCGGCAACACGATATCAGCCCAGTCAGCCGTATCGGTTTGGAACTGTTCAATCGAGACGGTGAACAAATCGTTGCGCCCCAGACCGCTCCGTACGGCATTCTGATCCGGAGCAATCGCCGCCGGATTCGAACAGTAGACAACTAGGGCGTGAATCGCAGGGTCAGTTATTTCGCTCAGCACCTTGCCGAGTTGCGACATATTCACAAGCCGTGCCTCGCGCCCGAGCGCAAGCCATTGCAGATCCGGCCGTTTCAGCGCCGCATTATTCAAATGAAAAGCGCCGGACGTGCTTAGCTGCAAACCGCCGCCCTCACGGCGCCACGATCCGGTCAGCGCAGGCAAGTAAGAAATCAATCGCATTGCCATCCCGCCGCGTTCGGAACGCTGAATTCCGTAATTTACCCGGATTGCGGCTGGCTGGGTGGTCGCATACTCACGCGCAAGGGAAACAATCTCGTCAGACGGAATTCCGGTAAAGTTGCAGACAACCGCCGGAGTAAATTCCGCGACTTTTGAAGCAAGCTCATCGAAACCGTTCGTGTGATCGGAAACGTATTCCGCATCTTGGAGCTTCTCCCGAATGATGACGTGCATCAAGCCGAGAGCCAGCGCCGCGTCCGTGCCCGGCTGAATCGCGAAATGCCTGTCGGCCAGGTCGCCGGTCTTGTGCCGGACCGGGTCGATTGTGTAAAACTTAGCTCCGTTTCGCCGCGCTTCCACGATGAATGGCCAGAGGTGAACGTTCGTAGCCAGAATGTTCGCCCCCCACGCAAGAATCAGCTTCGAATGGCGGAACTGCTCCGGCTCCGTCCCATACTGGTGACCGAGCGCCGCGTGCAGACCTGCTTCTCCAGCCGTCGCGCAGATCGTGCGGTCCAGCCGCGACGCTCCTAAACGGTGGAAAAACCGCCTGTCCATGCCGCTCCCGACAAGCTTGCCCAGCGACCCACCGTAACTGTACGGCAGAATCGCTTCCGGACCGTGCTCATTGGCGATCTGCTTCAGCCGCGTTGCAATCTCATCGAGTGCCTCATCCCAAGTGATGCGAGTGAAGCGGCCTTCCCCTTTTGCTCCCGTGCGCCGCTGAGGATAGAGAAGTCTTTCAGGCGAATACTCGCGCTCCAGGTAACGCGCGACTTTACCGCACAAAAAGCCCTGCGTTATCGGATGTGCCGGATTTCCTCGGAGGCGTGATCCGCGGCCCTGCTCATCGACGTTGATAAGGAGCGAGCAGCAATCCGGACAGTCCAGCGCACATACAGATTGGCCGATAGCCGTCATCTCTCGATCATAACCACCACTTCCTGCATGCTGTGTCTCGATCCATCCTGACACCCTCTATTCTGTAAGTTGAAAAGCCTTCTCGTCCTTCTCGCGCTGACACCCCTGGCAGCTCAGACCGGCGCTCCCATTCAGGTCTCTCTCGACCTCACCGATGCGCCGCGCAAACTCCTGCATGCTCATCTCGTTATTCCGGTCCGGCCTGGCCCCCTCACGCTCGACTATCCGCAATGGATACCGGGCGAGCATTCGCCCACGGGTCCGATCGACAACTTCGCCGGGATTGTCTTCTCCGCCAATGGTCAGACCGTTGCGTGGCACCGTGATGAGGTAAACATGTTTGCGCTGCACCTCACTGTGCCCGAAGGCGTCGACAAGCTCGACGCAAAAGTGGACTTTCTTGCCACAGCAGCTCCGTCCGGCTTTTCGGCCGGCGCGTCGACCGGCCCCAACTTGGCCATCGTGAGTTGGAATGAAGTTGCTGTCTACCCGGACGGCGCAGCTTCTTCGCAAGTCACTTTCACGCCCAGCTTGAAAATTCCGGAAGGTTGGAAGTTCGCCACCGCTCTCGCTACGTCATCATCCGAGGCCAACACCATTCATTTCCAGCCCGTTGCACTCGAGATGCTCGTCGATTCGCCCGTGCTTGCGGGACGCTTCTTTCGCGAAGTGCCCCTCGCACCCGAAATCACGCCCAAACATTTTCTGGATCTGGCTGCCGACGGGCCCGAAGACCTGAACGTCACTTCTGCCCAAATTGACGCCTGGAGCAATCTGGTTCGCGAAACCGGAGCACTCTACCGTTCGCGCCATTACAACAGCTATCACTTCCTAGTCACGTTGAGCGAAAATGTCGCGCACTTCGGGCTGGAGCATCATCAATCGAGCGACGATCGCGTCGAAGCACGCGGTCTAATCGACGAGGATCTCGCCATGCTGAACGGCGACCTGCTCCCGCATGAGTTCACGCACTCATGGAATGGAAAGTATCGGCGCCCCGCCGGTCTTGCGACCCAGAACTACGGGCAGCCGATGAGAGGCAATCTACTCTGGGTCTATGAAGGTCTCACTCAGTATTTGGGCGATGTTCTCGCCGCCCGTAGCGGTATTTGGACGGATGAGCAATACCGCTCCTACTTGGCTGCATCAGCTGCCGAAATGGATCACCGTCCTGGCCGCACGTGGCGAGATTTAGAGGATACAGCTGTTTCTGCGCAGATTCTCTACTCGACCAGCCCACAGTGGGACAACTGGCGCCGCTCCGTCGATTACTATCCGGAAGGCGAATTGATTTGGCTCGATGTGGATACCACCATTCGCAAACTGTCGAAGAACAAAAAATCACTCAATGATTTCTGCGCGCGTTTCCTCGGAGCGCGGGGTAACACGCCGCCTGAAGTGTTCCCGTACGATTTCGAAGATCTAGTTTCTAATTTGAATGCAGTTCAGGCATACGACTGGGCTGACTTTTTGCGCCAAAGGATCACTTCGAAATCCGCTCGCGCCCCGTTGGCGGGTATTACGGAGGGTGGCTATACCCTCGAGTATACCGATCAGCCGAACGAGTTCACACGCGCCGATGAAAGCAGAGATCGCGGAGTAAACGCCTGGTATTCTCTTGGAATTCAGGTTACCGATAACACAGTCAGTGATGTGCTGATCGGTTCGCCGGCTGATGCCGCTGGTCTGGGACCGGAAATGCGAATTGTCGCGGTCAACGGAAGGCGCGCCAGCGACGAATTGCTCCGCCGAGCCATCCGCGATTCAAAAGGCAAGGGACCAGCCGTCGAGCTGATTATCGAAAATAGCGGCTATTTCAAAACAGTCAAGCTCGATAACCATGGCGGAGAGAAATATCCCCACCTCAAGCGTCAACCAGGCGCCCCAGCCCTGCTCGATGACATTCTCAAGCCAATGACCAAGCACGAGACCCGGGCGAGTTTAGAGTAGCGGGCGCAGGTAATCTAGTTCTTTATGCAATTCGTTACCGTTGACCCTTGGCCATCTGGAGAGCGGGTTGATTATCGGCAGGATCTCGAGGCGGGAAACGTGCTGTACTTTCCTGCAACACCGTTTCTTATTCCAACCGAAGCCCAGGAGTTCCTGCGCAGCCTGAGTTTCGCGGGTAATGCGGTTCACAAGAACATCGCTTACCGCCCGACAGCCGACCGCGTTACCGGCATCGAATCGGAGGGCTCGCAAAGCGCGCGTTTACTCGAGATCATGCGCCGTTATTCGCGTGCTGTCGTGCAGTTCACCGCGCAATTGCTTCCCGAATACGCATCTTCCTGGAAACTGGATTACGCCAGCTTCCGTCCGCTCGAAGAGAACGCCCGCGATCTGCCCCTGAATAAGCGCAACGATCTCCTGCATACCGACGCCTTTCCTTCGCGGCCAACAAACGGGGATCTGATTCTGCGGGTCTTCACCAACATTCATCCCTCGAAGACTCGCGACTGGGTCACCACCGATCCGTTCCCGGTACTTGCTCAGAAGTACGCGCACGATGCCGGATTAAAAGGCATCGCCGCAAGTGGGCACTCCGCCACTGGACGGCTTCTCCATCAATCGGCCCGCGTTCTCAAGCAAGCCGGCCTGCCTATCGTGCCTCGCTCCGCTTACGACCGCTTCATGTTGCATTTTCACGAATACCTGAAGCGTAATGCCGATTTCCAGGCCAACTGCGCTAAATATCGCTTCGATTTCCCGCCCGGTTCCACCTGGCTTACCTTCACCGACGTTTTGCCGCACTCCGTCCACGCGGGCCAGCACGCGCTCGAGCAGACGTTGATCATTGCACGCAGCTCGCTTGCTCATCCTGAAAATTCCCCGCTTAGCGTGCTCGAGAGAATCTGCGGTCGTCCTTTGCTTACGGCCTAAATAGCGCTCCGGCTGATCGAACTTTCACGCGTCGCTGCGCTTTTCGACGTAATTGATGCTTCCGGCCCGGTACCATCGGTAGCCGTACCCTTCAAGAAGGATGCAGTGCTTACCTGAGTCATCGGCCACACTGTGATCACCTGAAAGAAGATTGATCAGCCAGCGATTATCGCCGTTTCCCAGATCCGGCTTAAATTTGACTTCGCGAGGAATCGCGCTGAGGTTATGCAAAATGACAACGGCATTGTTGCGCCACTCGTAACATAACGCAAACACCTCGGAATTCCCAGCGTTCAGTACCGTGAAATCGCCCCAGCCGATTTCAGCCACCTCCTTGCGCATGCGAATTATGCGCTCCATCCAATTCAACAGCGAGTTCGGATCGCGTCGCTGCTCGGCTACGTTTACATACTCGAACGCATAGGCTCCCTCGCTGATTACAGGCAAAACCGGATTTTCACTGCTGGTGAATCCACCCTGCGGTTCTAGCGACCATTGCATCGGCGTCCGGGCGCACTCCCTCTCGCGCAGACGAAGATTGTCTCCCATGCCGATCTCGTCTCCATACCGGATCACGGGCGTTCCTGGCAGCGTCATCATCAGACTATAAGCCAGTTCCAGCCGTCGCCGGTCGCCTTGCAGCATCGGAGCGAGCCGCCGCCGGATGCCGCGCTTGTAAAGCTGCATGTCTTCATCGGGAGCAAATACCGCGAATACCGCCTCCCGCTGCTCGTCGGTCAATCGCCCCAGATCCAGTTCATCGTGATTCCGCAGGAACTGTCCCCATTGGGCAGTCGCCGGTCGTTGCCGCGTCGCCTTCAGTGATTTAGCCAAAGGGCGGCTATCGGCGGTCGCAAGCGCATAGAACAGATTTTGGTTTACCTGGAAATTGAACATCATCTGCAGCCGCTCGCCCGTTGCGCCGAAATACTCCATATCGGTTTTCGGAATCACGTTCGCTTCCGCCAAAATGATCGATTCGCCCTCCCGCCAGCTCACAAATTCCCGGAACTCGCGGAGCATCTCATACTGCTCGATCGGCTGCTCTCCCGCATCGATGCCCTTGGTAGCGATCACGAACGGCACGGCATCCATGCGGAATCCGGAAACGCCCAACTGAATCCAGAACCCCATAATCTTCAGAATCTCTGCCTGCACTTCCGGATGTGCGGTATTCAGGTCCGGTTGAAACTGAAAAAAGCGATGGAAATACCACGCCTTCGCCGCATCGTCGTAGCTCCACGTCGATTTCTGAACGCCCGGGAAAACAACGCCATCCTTCGAGCGCGCTGGCTTTTTCTTTGACCATACGTACCAATCGCGATACTTGGAATCGGGACTGCTTCGCGCTTCCTTGAACCAGATATGCTCATTCGAGGTGTGATTGACCACCAAGTCAATTAGCACCCGCATTCCCCGCTGCTTGCAGCCGCGTGTGAACTCTACGAAATCGCCAAGCGTGCCATAGCGTGGGTCGACGCCATAGTAATCCGCAACATCATACCCATCATCGCGGCCCGGCGATGGCTGGAACGGCATCAGCCAGATTGCCGTAATTCCGAACCCCTGCAGATAATCCAGCCTCCGCATGAGACCCTTGAAATCGCCAATCCCGTCGCCGTCGGAGTCCATATAGGTCTCGACCGACAAGCAATAGATGATAGCGTTCTTGTACCAGAGATCGTTGATCATGCGCGAAGAGGGGCCGGCCGGCGGTCACCATTCTACAAGCTACACTGATCTCCGAGCCCTGTTTGACGCAAACTCATAGTGTGCCGCGGCGGCTCTCGACCCAGCGATTTGAATAAATGCTTCGAAACGTACGTGCCACTCGTTATGTGACACCGCGTCGCGAAGGCGGTTCGCTCCCCCCAACCGTGGAAGCGGATGAGCTCGGCTTGTACGTGCTCAAATTCCGCGGTGCCGGGCAGGGACCGCTTGCGCTGGTCGCCGAGTTGCTCGCCGGAGAAATTGGACGCGTACTCGGTCTTCGCATTCCCGAGATCGTGCTCATCGAGGTCGATGAGGCGCTCGGGCGAACGAGCCGGACGAAGAAATTCGCGATTTGCTCCAAGCCAGCGTAGGTCTGAATCTCGCGCTCGATTACTTGCCAGGCTCAGTTACGTTCGACCGCACTTATCGAAGCGTGAGCAATTCCACTGGCTCGTCGCGCCCCGTAGCACGATGATTCAAGTGTCACCGGTCCACAGCGGCTTATGCGAAAGCCCGGTGGCGACACTCGACAAAGTGTTCCATGAGCTTCTTTAATCGATCACCGCTCATCGAGTATGTCTCGATTCGGCGTATAGCTGAGCTTCCAGCCGTAATCGAGCAGCGGCTTCGCCGCCAGCGCAAAATCGGAAACTGCATTTACTAACTGGGCCGACCTGCAATCCTTCTGCCGCAGCGCACGTGTGGTAACGAATGAAGTGAGTTTCAGAAACTCGGAAATCTCATTGCCAGCGTACCGGTCGTAGCCTCGCGGGAGGCGCGTCAGAGCGTTCTCGTCCGATAAACGGAGATCACCTTTGCCAAGCGAGTTCACCATTCTCAAAAACGCCGCTGGACTGTTTATCATCGATTCCCGCCACGTCTGCAGGAAGAGGCGTTCAGGCATCCAAAAACCTGCCGCTAGAAAAGACTCGTCAGGAGACACATGGATGTATACCTCGCCATGCTTGGATGTGCCCGCTGAACCCTTCAGACTGGCACTCACATGGGTCTTGAAAGGCCGCTTGTCCGCGCTGAACCGGATATCACGATAAATGCGCATGACCGGACTTTTGTCTTTGCTGTAGACCACGAGCCCACGCTTGCGGCACTCCGCTGCCGCTTCCATCACCAGCAGCTCCATCGGCAGCTTCACCTGCTCTTCATACACTTCTTTCCTTTCTCGAAACCATTCACGGTCGTTGTTCTCTTTTAGCTCTCGGAGGAACTGCAGGCCCGCTTGCGGGAAGCCTGAGAACGCACTTGCGCCACCCGCCGATATAGCCGTTTTTTGTTTAGCCATCCCTATGTTTTCTGTTTAGCCACCCTATTGAGTAAAGTACCGGAACGGCCTCCGCGTGGCTTCTCGTCCGCCAGCTGCCTGGAATCCAAAAAATGTTTGCATAAGTGTTTCGCCGAAGCAAGATCTCCCAAAATGAGGCCGCTGACAGTCAAGGAACCCTGATGAAAAGGCAGTGCGGCTGCTGAAAATGCTGGACCATCGCTTCAAAGTTGGCGGCGAACTGATGTTGCCACGAGCGTCAATCGGGCTGCGATAAGCGGAAATCCAGGGTTCGGGAGTTCTCGAGCGGCGGTCGCCCTGTTGCGGTGATTATGCGGCGTATCGCTCCCGCAAAACCTGGTAATGGTGCAGTTCGTGACCCGCTGCCGTGAAGGCGATCCCGCGCATTGTCAAATCCCACTCGCTCACCCGGCCTCGCCGCATCCAAGCCGCTTCGGGTAAACCGCGAAACAGCGCCAGACTGGCCTGCCTGACCAGCCGCAGTTCGTCTAGCAAATCCTCCAGCTTACGCTCGTTCGAGCTGGCTCTCTTTACATAGTCGTCCTGCTCGAATCCGGGCAGCGGCGTGGCGTCCTGCCGCCCGATGCGGAGCGCGCGGTAAGCGAATATCCGTTCCGTGTCGCTCAGGTGCCCGGCGATCTCTTTCGCCGTCCACTTGCCCGGCGCATACCGGAACACTGACGCCCGCTCATCCCCTATCTCGCTCAGCAGCGCGAGCGTGCGCTCAATTTGCTCACTCAGCACCGCGACCACGTCATCCCCCGGCACGAGATCTACGTATGCCTTCGCATGAGGTGCAATTTCTGAATCTTGTGGCCTCCCGATGTTGTTCGTCATAATGCTTCCAAGTATCGACCTCGGCCGCTTAGGCTAATCTGTCCTGCCCGTCGAAGTTCCCGGCCGAAATTGCCCAGCCCACCACGCCGGTCCGCGTCTTCACTTTTACCCACCAGACGCTCTTCGGGAATGAGCCTGCTACCAAAAAACTTTCCACCGGCACTAGCTTGCCCCGGTACCAGCTCAACCAGTTCCCCTCGCCGATATGGTGCAGCAAGTAGAACGCTTCGCCTTTCGGGATGACCGTCTCTTGCGGCTTATCCGGATTTTGCACGTTCGCCTTGGCATGCACCATCATCGGAACGGAGTGCACTTCGCCAGTCAAACCGGAAAGCCGCTCACCCGCCCGCAGATGCCCAACCTGGCTCTTCCCATTTGGCCGGTCGAAGAGCACGATGTCCCGCTTCGCCACCCAATCCCGATACGTACAGCCTTCAAAGGGACACGCTCCTTTGTCGACGTATGGGTTAGGCGGCCCGCTCACTCCCAGAGCAATCAGGCTGGCCAGTAACGCACAGAACAGAAGCCTCATAAGCCTGAGTTCAATTTGACGCTTCGCCTGTTTCAGATTGTACTGAAAATCCTTGTCGGTGGCCGTCCTCATAGCGCACTTTGGCCGTCACTATGTCCACAGGCTCGAAGCCCTCCGATCGCGAACGCTCCACCGAGCGTCTCGTATTGGGCTCAAGCCCACCCTCCCATTGAAGCTCGCAGGAATTTGATGGAACGAAGCCAATCTCAGCTTGATCGGGGTGCTCGGCTGAAGACAGACGACCCGAACCGATCGTCTCGTGCTGAAGCAAACGTGCTGTGCACGTCTGCCCCACTGTCTGCGCCACTGAATTTGAGGGAACGAAGCCAGTTTCACCTAAGTGTGAGGGAACGAAGCCACGGGCTTTCTGAAGCTTTTCTAGCGACGTAAGAGATTTGTGGAAGCCGCGTTCGGCGGAGGCCATGGAGCGCTGGATGAGAGTCATCAAGCCGTTATTGCACCAGTCGTCCAGATTTTCGGGTTGAAAGGCCCGGGCTTCGAGTTCCCGGAAGCGGCGCATGCGCCAGAAGTGCTGGGCGAGTTCATCGACCAGGATTTCTTCCGTTGTGTTGGCAGGCTGGTGCTCGTTGCGGAGAGTGGCGCGGAGGTGATCGAACTCGGCGGGATCTTCATTGGGCAGAATGAGCTGTTTTGAGTAGAGACCGTGCTGGAAGGAGTTCTGAGAGGAACGGAGTTTTCCCAAAGAACTCTTGGGTCCGGTACTGTGTTGGGCATTGGCGCGATTGATCTGCGAACGTTTAGTCTTCGCCTCGCTGAAATGCGCGGGCTCATCCGCGTGACAAGTTTTTGAGGGCTCGGCGGCCTGGATGGCGGTCTGATTGGGAGACATGTGGATCGGTAAACCTGCCCGAAAAATAGCAGGGGCGGAGAGGCGTCCCGCGCTGCGGAGACACTAAATCGGCCGCAAGCTATTCCATCGACTCAGAAAAGTTTTTCTGTGGAGATGGTGATCGCTGATGGCGGGATATTCGTTCCGCCGCAACGAGGGATGAAAACGCGGGGTCGCGGGCGGCATGCTAAAGAGAGCCGTCGGGCTCTTTGAATCCGGCTACCGTCTGGTGCTTCGAGCCCGTCTGTGAACTTGGCTGGACGCAATCAGTGGCACAACGCAGTGTTGCCTTCCACCTCGGGGCGGCGAGAGCACGAGAAGGACTCTCTATTTCTTTCAGCGCGTCCACTGCCCGGCGGCGGAAAGGTGCGTGATGCAGGTACTATATATGCGCTGTTGCGGTATCGACGTCATAAAAACTCGGTCACCGCCTGCGTGCTGGTGTACAAAGATTTACCCGAACCGGAGGTCCGCAAGAAGGAGTTTGAGACGCACAAGAAGGCGCTCGGGAACCTGCGCTGGTGGTTGTACGCCAACCAGGTCACGCACGTGGCGATGGAGTCCACCGGCGTGTACTGGAAGCCGGTGTGGCAGGCACTGGAAGGGAACTTCGATTTGATTCTGGCCAACCTGTATCAGATCAAGACCATGCCGGGCCGCAAGACAGATGCGCGCGACAGCCAATGGATCGCCGAGTTACTAGCGCATGGATTGATCCGGCGCAGTTTCGTTCCCCCGCGCGAAACGCGCCATGTGCGCGATCTGACGCGCTACCGGGTCAAGCTGGTGGAAGAATGCAACCGCATTCACAACCGGATCCATAAGGCGTCGGAGGATGCCTGCCTCAAGCTGGACACCATCGCCAGCGACATTCTGGGCGTCAGTGGGCGGCGCGTGATTCGCCATTCTGGCCGGTTGTGAGCATCCCGCCGATTTGGCGTACGAGGTGCGGGGCAGCCTGCGCGGTAAGCGGCCGCAGTTGCAACTAGCGCTGAACGGACGCATTACCGAGCATCACCGGTTTCTGCTCGGCGAGTTGATGGACGACCTGGAACGCACGGAAGGCAAAATTCAGCGGCTGGAGGCCGAGATCGCGCGGCGGGTGGATATCCAGGCGGCCGAGCGGTTGTGCAGCATCCCGGGTGTGGACGTGATCACGGCCTGGACATTGATCGCCGAGCTCGGCACCGACATGAGCGTGTTCGACAGCCCGAAACATGCCGCCAGTTGGGCCGGACTCTGCCCGGGCAATCACGAGAGCGGCGGCAAACGGCTGAGCCATCGCACGCGTAAGGGAAACCGCTGGTGTCGGCCAGTTAGAGTACCTATATATGCTGGACCAGGATGGCGGCGAGCTGATCAACTTTGATTACGGGGTCGGCTACTCAAATCTCGTCTATATGGATAATTCCAACATCTTTTATCAAAATGGGGGAAACACCAACAGCCATGGCGATAACACGTGGAATCACTGGATGACCGTCAGCGCCGCGACCAATCTGCAGAACACTGCGGTCTATTACATCAACAAAAATAACCGCGGCAATAAGATCTGCATTAACGACATGGCGCTCCCTTTGGGTGGGAAGTTCGATATTTGCTGGAAGGGGGGCAATGGCTGTAAGGTAATCGCACCTTGGAATTCGCCGCACATTACCCACGACTTCGGAACCGCATCGGATGTAGGAGTGAACCAACGGACCTGCCCAGCCAATGACACAGTCAATGCGAACCGGTGGATAAGAGCCTGTGTTATCAATAGCGCGATTGAGGCTATAAACGAAGGCACGCATCCGCACTGCCGTTGGGCGCAGTGAAGATAGCCGGATTAGAGGAGGGAAGTATGGGGGTGTTTAGGAAGTATCTTGCCGCGATTCTGATCTCGGCGGTGGCCTCGATCGCCGCCGCGCAAACACCCAAAGCAGCTGCCGGGATCAGCCCGGTGCCGCTTTGGCCGGCCAACGGCGACACATCGCAGCTTATGAAAGATCACTACGTCTTTTTCGATCTGCCCGCGGGCGAGTATGTCGCGGCTTATCCAACAGACTTCGATAAACCGGACACGAGCGAAACAGTTACGCAGCGCTTCGGGGTGCATTCACTGGTCGATCCGCAGATTACATCACTGGTCGATCCGCAGATTACATCGCACGTCGGCGGGGACGCAAACGGGGCATTCACTACACCTACTCGGTGGTAAATGGAACGCGAGGGCGGCAGCCGATTCAGGAATTGACGCTGCTGGTTCCGGCGGACGATCAAACAGGGCAAGTTCAGGCCGGCAATTGGAAGGTGAGCCGCATGGGCGGGCAGGTTCGCGACACCGGGTCGCCCATTACGCCGGTTACACCCCTCGAATTATCTGCGCCGCCAGGCCAAGCGATTGCACCGGGGGCCCAGGGGTTTGGATTTTCGGTCGATTCGTCGTATCTGCCCGGTTTCACGCCGATCAGTGCCAAAGGGTTTACCAGCGGGCGCGAGTACACCCCGGAAGTAGCGGCGCAGCTTCCGGCCGTGGTGCGCGATCAACTGGCGGCCGTGTTTACCGCGGCGTGGGACAGCCGGACGCAAACCGTGCTGGGACCGCGATTTCGCAAAGGAGCTTCGCAATTCGAGATCGCGCAAAACCTGCTCCATGGCATCGATGTTCTGATTGTTCATCGCAATTTGGAGCGTGATTCGGTGTATCTGACCAGGGCACGCTCGCTGCTAAATAACTTCCTGCAAGCGGATGGGACCGCCGGAATCAGCGCCAATCAGTTCGAATCGCTTCCGCAGCCCAAGCCCGGTATGGAAACTGAGATCGCGGCTGCTCTGCGGATCGATTTCGCGCCATGAGAATCATCCGCTTTGCCTGTGGGGCGGCGCTGGCCTTGGCCCTGGCGTTCAGTGCATTCACGCAGCAACCTCCCGCGCCGATCTGGCCCGCCGACGGGAAAATTCCAGAATCGCTGAAGGGCCATTATGTCTTTTTGACGCCGGACCTGGACACGGTGGTGATTGCGTTACCGCCGGATAGCGAAAATGGCGAGCGCAAAATTCTGAGGTTGACGATCCATAACCGCATCCGCGCAACCGTCAACGTCGCTATGAAAAGTGAAGGCACGCGGTTCCGCTACGACTACCTGCTCTCCAATGCCAAAGCCTCGCAGGACAACATCACTGTGTTTTCGATCGTCGGAGCGCCCGATGACAGGATCCAGACCGGCGCAGAAACATGGGAGGGGGGGATGACCCGCACACAGACGCGAAAAGGATCGGCCTTTCGGGCGCGCCGAACGGCCATTGGGCGTCGTGGACTTGCCCGCTAACGGGAGGTTCGCAGTCGCGGCCAATACCATTGAAACCTGGATCATCCACCCGTTTTGTCATCCAGTCCGCGAACAGGCCGGGCTTCACCACTGCATCTGTGAGCGAATTCATGCCGTTTGAGATCGATTCGGATTGGCCAGAGCAAGTGATCGTGCAGGCCGATCCCCTTCAAAACCTGGATTGGGTTGACAAGCACGTGATCACGCTTGGTCCGCGATACGCTCTCGAAGATTCGGCAGCTAAGATTGCCGCCGATTATCTCGCCGGCATGGCGGATCTCATCAAGGCTGGCCGGCTCGATCCCAAGTCTCCCTTCGTGCAGAAAACCACGGAATACTTGAAGAGGGTGGCTGCCGGACAACCAACAACTAACGCTCCCCGCGTCATGCCGAGTTCGAGGCTGGAGGGGGAGATAAAACAGGCGATTCGGCTCTGTTTCGGCGTCGCACGGTAGGCGCGCGCGTCTTTATTTGAACTCGATCGTGCTCTCGCCCGTGTACTTGTGATAGTCCCGGAAATCGATGGTGTTCTTCGTACAAATCGAGGTGCCCCGCTGACAGCTCAGATTCTCGGCATGTACCGGCAACAGGAACTTGCTGGTTCCGAGGGAAACCTCTTCGTAGTCCACCGCCGACGCTATCGTGTCGCTCGGAAAATCCTTCGGGATGTTATCCGCCTGCATTTCGATGCGCCGAACCTGGGCTGTTGCCTTGTCAATCCAAACGCTGCCGCTATAAGCGGGCCGGAGCATCTGGCCGCCTACCTGAATAGACCAGTTCGAATTGCGCAGCGCCACCTTGAAGTCATAGATCGCCGCGGGCTCCCTCGAGACCGTAGTCGATTGGAAAAACTTGAACTCGGCGCGCGTGCCACCCTCGAACAGCCCTCCCAGCACCGAAGCAAACTCACCCGTCGAGGTCGAGCCGCCCAGTTCCATCATGTTCTTGTTCGTTCTTCTTCCGCCTACCGTAATCTCGCTGTACTTTTCGTGGCCGTCCTCATACAAAACTTTCGCGGTCACTATGTCCAGCGGCTCGAAACCCTCCGAGCGCGAGCGCTGAACGTAGCGCGTCGTATTCTGCTGGCATAAAAAGTTCGGCAAGCCATTGGTAAAGGTCATGGCCCATTCCCGTGTCTTATCGATTAGCTGGTCGTAGGCGTTAGTGTGCTTCTCCGCGGGCTTATCGGCATCAAGCGTGAAATCGACCGAATCGTCTTTCTTAGCCTTTGCTGTCGCCTGGCTCGGCCTGGTTGAAGTTTGCCCGCTGGCTGTCGTATCGAGTGCGGAGGAATCGCCGGTCGAATCCGTGCTCTTTGGCACGCCGCGCCGCAGCACCGGCCGCCCTGGGGCGTCAGGCGCTTTCAGGATCGTCGGCCTCGCCATCTCCTCGTCATCCGCCGCCCCAGCCTTCGCTCCAGCCGGACCGCTTCTGGCTTCCGCCTCATCCTCTGTTGGTGCGTCCTTTTTTAGATCCACCGTTACTGCTGTCAGGAAGGCTTCCTCGTCTTCCGCCGCTACGACATGCACCGTCGTCCTCGGCACAAACTGAGTTGGAGGAGTGCTGTTGCCGGATCGCACCCACTTCGTGGCGGGTGTGATCGTCATCGTAAGCACGCGCCCATCCTGCGTCCCCACTTGCAGCTTCTTGCCGTCATTGGAGACCGTCAGTCCATCGGCCTCAATGGTCGGCTGCTGCTCTGTCTGTGTCTGCTTCTGGCTTTTTTTGTGGCCTCGCGAGGGGAGCGAAAGGCCTCCTCCACCAGGCTGCCCTCCCGGATACTGGCCCGGCGGGTACTGTCCGGGCGAACCCTGCCCAGGCGGAACTTGCCCTGGATATTGAAATCCCAGGAGTGGGAAAGCTATCGCCAATAAAAATGCAAATCTGGCCATCGACGATCCTTTAGATGCCGCCGCTCACGATCCGGGTTACACCTCAGACGTCGCGGGGCAGTGCCGCGTCACCACTTCAATAAAAGGAGCTCGGAACAGAAGCCCGGCCCCATTGCCGCCAGAATACCCCACGTGCCCGTTGCCGGCCGCCTGTTGTTCAAAACTTCTTCCAAGACAAACAAGACCGATGCTGACGACAGATTGCCCGTCTTTCTCAGGCAGTCCCATGAAACCTCCAGAGCTCCCGCCGGCAGCTCCAGCGCGTCTTGCGTAGCCTCAAGCACCTTCGGCCCCCCAGTGTGAATTACCCAGCTCCCGATATCCGCCCGGCTCAGCCCGTTGTCGCCTAGAAACTGGTCTACATCGCGCCGCAGATTCTGCCGCACCACTTCGGGCACGTCGCGGGAAAGGACGATGTTGAACCCCTTTTCGGAGATGTCCCATCCCATCACGTACTCCGTATCGGGATAGAATACCGACCGTGTGGCGACGATCTCCGGTCCCGAGCCGCCTTCGAACTCGCTCCCTCCAACCAGTACCGCCGCCGCCCCGTCTCCGAATAGTCCCGTGCTGATCAGGTTCGCCGCCGAGAAATCATCCTGCTGAACCGTAAGCGAGCAAAGCTCCACCGAAAGCAGCAGGCAGGCTTGTTCCGGAAACGCCCGCACGTAATCGGCTGCTCGCGCGATACCGGCTGCTCCCGCCACGCAGCCCAATCCGAAGATCGGCATCCGCTTCATGCGCGGGCTCAAACCCATCCGGTTTATCAAGCGGCCTTCAATCGATGGGCTCGCCACTCCCGTGATCGACACAAAAATAAATGCTCCGACGTCTTTGGGGTCGATACCGGCATGATGTGAACCAACCTGGTGTGAGCCGTTCTGGCTGAACCCGTTCTGACTTGCGCCGTTTTCCTTCCCTCTAACCTGGGTCATTGCCCGGCAGACCGCCTGTTCTCCTAACTCGAGCGAAGCCTGGATCCAATGATTATTCGCTTCCCCCCAGCTCTTTAAGGGATAGGAACTTAGCGGCAGAACCAGATATCTCCCGTCCACCTGGGTTGCCGCGTGCAGGCGCTCCAGTATGTCGAATCGCGCCAGGCGCTTCCCCCAATGTCTTCGAAACGCTTCGACCAATATGTCTTGAGGATAGTAATGCGGCGGAAGCGCGCTTTGCGCAGCGAGAATTCTCATAGGCGAATCGGCACTTTCAGTATCTGATGCCGCGATCCCCGTATTCCTCCGAATCCTGCATGACGTTGTCCTAATGTTCCTTTTCGTTTCCGCCGATAGGCTTGCAGGATGAAAATGCCGCGCGTACGATACTGGCTATCTTTGGCTCTCCTAGCGCTGATCTTTTTACCGGCTGTCTGCCCAGCCCAACGCTATACCTTCAAGGAATATATCGAGGGGCTCGGCAATCTTAACGTAAATTGCATTGCGCAGGACCGTGCCGGGTTCCTCTGGCTCGGCACTGAAAACGGGCTCTTTCGCTACGATGGATCGACTTTTTCCAAATATGGCCGCGCCGAGGGCCTGCCCAGTACTTTCGTCCGAGCCATGCACCTCGACCACGCCGGCCGGCTCTGGGTGGGCACCACCGATGGCCTGGCCGTTAGCTTACGAAGCGGCCGGTTTCAGCAAGTCAGATACAACGGCGCGAATCTCATCATTCCCTATAATTCGGCCCTTTCCTCTTCCTCGAGCGGCAAAGTCTATGCGCTTACCCAGCTCGGGTTGCTCGCCTTTTCTTCTTCGGACGGTGGCATTTCGTGGCGCGGTGATACTTTGCTGGCTTCCAGGCAGGCGGCGCAATTCGGAGCCAAAGGAATAAAGAGCGTTCTAGGGGGCAGTAATGGCTCGATTCTCTTTGGTTGCGGAAACGGAATCTGTCAATTGATGGGCGCGCACGTCGCAAACTGGGGAGTCTCGGACGGGCTTCCAGAAGACGCCTGGGAGTCTCTCCTCCAGAAAAAAGATGGCGAACTCTGGGCCCGCGGAGCAAAGCATATAGCTGCTTACTCTGTCCTGCGTAAGCGGTGGGAGTCGCGCGACACCCCCGAATCGCCAGCTCCAGGAACCCATCTCCCTCTAGCCGAGGATCGTTCCGGCCGCGTGCTCGCCGGTTTTGGCTCCTCATTGGGCCTCTACTCCGGTAAGAGCTGGATCACCATTTCCGCCGCCAGCGGCCTCGGTGAGGGTTCTGTATCTAGCATCTTGGTCGACCGCGACAATCTGGTCTGGCTTGGGACTCTGGGCCACGGTCTCCGCAAATGGATCGGCTACGGAGAATGGGAGCACTGGACCAAGGAGCAGGGCCTGCCCAGCAACGAAATTTGGTCCGTTCTGCGCGATGGCTCGGGCACTCTTTGGGTCGGACATCATGACGGGGTCAGTATTCTCGCGCCGGATGCTCGCACTTTTGAGGGTTGGACCGCGCCGGGAGAGCACATCGGAGCGTGCCGATCCTTGGCGGCCACCCGCGATGGCTACCTGTGGGCTGAAACCGCGGAAAAGCATCTGCTACGCCTCGACCCTCGCACACATCGTTCGGTCCTCTATAACCTCCAATCTGTAAACCAGGTCTTTGCCGATCGTCAGGACCGCTTGTGGGTCGTGACCGAGAGCGGGCTTTTCGCCAGCGAAGGGACTGGCCGCAATCGCAAAATCCAGCAGTTTGCCAGTGCCTTGACAACAACCGATACCATCATCAACGTCAGCGAAGCACCGGATGGATCTCTCTGGTTCGTTTCCCCCACCACTCTCTTCCAATTCGATCGCGGAATCTGGACCAGTTTCGACATGTCCAAATTTAATCTCGGTCGTGAACTTTCGGAAGTAGCTGTCGATCGGTCAGGAACGATCTGGGTTGGAGGAGACGACATAGGCATTTTCCGGCTCACCAGAAATGGCAGCCAGATCACAAGGGCAGAGCATATACCAATCCTTTCGAACATGGCCTTATTCCTGCGCGTCGACCGGCGTGGCTGGCTTTGGGTTGGGGAAGATCAAGGTGTACAAGTCTTCGATGGCCGTTCCTGGCGCAGGTACTCGATCGATAACGGCCTGATCTGGAACGACACCGATGCCGAGGCGTTCTTCGAAGATGTGGACGGCTCCGTTTGGCTCGGAACCAGTGGGGGACTATCCCATTTCAAGATACCCACTGGCCCTTCAATCGAGCCGCCGCGTCCCCCCATCTTTGTCGCTGCGAGATACGGCCAGAAGAACGCTCTCGCGAAAAACCGCGTTCTCAATTGGAGTAGCAATCCCCTGACTGTCGACCTCGCTTCGCTTAGCCTGCGAAATGAAAAAGGCATTCGATTCCGCTATCGCCTGGTTGGACTCGAGCAGGATTGGGTGGAAACTTCTGAGCGGGAAATCCGTTATCCGGCTCTGAACCCCCGTTCTTACCGCTTCGAAGCCCTGACACTCGACACCGACACGGGGCTGCTGTCCTCCGTCAATTCCCTCAGCTTTACCATTGCGCCGCCCTGGTGGCGTGCACGGAGTTTCATAGGCGTGCTTGCCTCCTTTACTCTCCTGCTCTCTCTCGGTATTTGGCACTGGAGAGAACGTGTCCTTGCTGCCAGACGGCACGAACTCGAGCGCCTGGTGGCTGAGCGGACCGACGAGCTCGATCACCGGCTTGCCCAACAGAAACTCCTCAAGGCTGAAGCGGACCAGGCTAACCGTGCAAAAAGTGAGTTCCTGGCCATGATGAGCCATGAGATCCGCACGCCCATGAACGGGGTCCTGGGCATGACCGGCTTGCTCATGGACACAAGTCTCTCGGGAGAGCAGCGCGATTTCGTTGAGGCCATCCGCGACTCCGGCGGCGCGCTTCTTACCATCATCAATGACATACTCGACTTCTCGAAAATCGAAGCGGGCAAGCTTTCCCTTGAATGCACTCGCTTCGACCTAAAGACGGCACTAAAAGAGGCGATGGGCCTGATCACTCAGCTGGCCCGCCATAAAGGCTTAAAGCTGATCTGTGATTTGGAGCCCTCTCTGCCGCTCGCCGTCCTCGGTGACCCCGTTCGCTTCAAGCAAATCGCGTTGAATCTTCTTTCAAACGCGATTAAGTTCACGGATTCCGGCAGTATCACAGCGCGGCTGGCCCTGGAAGATCGGACCGAGAGCGGGAAGCTGCTTGTCAGGCTCTCGGTCACTGACACGGGAATCGGAATCTCTACCGAGGCGCAGGCGAGATTGTTTCAGAGCTTCACTCAGGCCGAGAATTCGATCGCGCGGAGATACGGTGGCACCGGTTTGGGACTCGCCATCTCCAGGCGTTTAGCTGAGCTAATGAATGGCTCGGTAGGCGTCCAAAGCGAACTCGGGGAGGGAAGTACATTCTGGGCAGTTGTCGAGCTGGGCGAGGCTGATGAGCCGGTGCTTGCCGAAGTTAAATCTCTAGCGTTTCAAGATCGTGCTCAGGGAGCCCGAGTCCTCGTCGCGGAAGACAATCCGATCAATCAAAAAGTTATGAAGCATCTCTTATCCCGCATTGGTTGCAGTATTGAAATTGTCGAGAATGGCGCTGAAGCCGCTGACAGAATCAAACATCAGTCCGGCTGGGATCTGGTCCTGATGGACTGCCAGATGCCTATCATGGATGGTTTCGAAGCAGCCAGAGTGATCCGCCGACATGAGACTGCTGCATCCCGAATTCCGATAGTAGCCGTCACCGCCAATGCTCTGGAGGGAGAACGTGAGAAATGCCTGGCGGCCGGCATGGACGACTACCTGCCAAAACCGGTCAACCGCGAAGCCCTGGAAGCCGTTATTCAGCGCTGGGTGAAAGATCGGGCGCTGCAGCTTCATTAAGCGCCTGAGAAATCCGGCAGCGGCTTCCCACATCTTCGACGTGCCCAGAACCGCTCTGACCCAAGAAGACGTCCTGCACTGGTTGGCTTTGCGCATGGTTCCCGGTTTAGGAAATCTCGGAACTTTAAGGATCCTGAATAAGCTCAAGTCTCCTCAAGCCGTCTTTCGCTCTTCCAGAACCGAATTAGAAGCCGCTGGACTGAGCCCATCGCAGGCTCGTAATGTGGCAAGCGGCTGTTCCTTCGACGACGCAGTCACTCAGCAAGGAAAACTCATGGAGGTCGGCGCCCAGCTCCTCACCATCCACGACCCCGCTTACCCCCACCGTCTCCGGGACATCTTCGACCCGCCGCTGCTTCTTTTCGCGCTGGGCAATACGCAGCTGATCGATTCCTACTCCCTGGCGGTTGTCGGCACCCGCAGTCCAACCCCCTATGGTCTCGCCGCGACCGAGCGGCTCAGCGCGGATTTGACCAAAGCCGGCCTGACCATCGTCAGCGGCATGGCCCGGGGCATCGACACGGCCGCTCATCGCGCCGCGCTTAACGCAGACGGAAGTACCATCGCCGTCCTCGGCTGCGGCGTCGACGTGCTCTATCCGTCGAGCAATCGAAGGCTTTACGACGACATCGTCGAGCGGGGCCTTTTGCTGTCCGAGTTCCTCATGGAAGCGCCCGCTTTCCCCCAAAACTTTCCGGTTCGTAATCGCATCGTCAGCGGTCTTTCTCTCGGGGTCCTCATTGTGGAAGGCGCTCAGCACAGCGGCTCCGCAATCACCGCCAAGCTGGCGATGGACCAGGGGCGTGACGTCTTCGCGGTTCCGGGCAACATCACCTCAAAAATGAGTTGGGGACCCAATCTGCTCATCAAAGAAGGAGGAGCCAAGTTGGTTCAGGAATGGAGCGATATCACCAACGAACTTCCGGCAGCCGTGCGCCGCGATTTGATCGCCCGCGCCCAGCAGCAGATCCTGCCGGAAGAAGCCGATCGGCTCATTGCGGCTCAAGACGGCGCTCAAGAACCGCTCAAGGTACTCGCCCGCAAGCTGCTGAATTTCTTGAAAGTCGATGTGCCTCAGCAATTTGAGTCGTTAGTTGAAACTTTCGAAGAGGTTTCCTCATCTGAGCTGATCGGCGCTCTCTTTGACCTTGAGATGTCGGGACTCATCCGGCAGCTTCCCGGAAAGAACTTCGTTAAGGTGTGGTAAAAGGGTAGCGGTCTCCAGCCGGAATCTTCGGCTAGAATCCTAGAATCACTTAATTAAGGTAACAACTAAGCAGGTATGGCTAAATCTCTCGTCATCGTTGAATCCCCGGCGAAGGCGAAAACAATCGGAAAGTACTTAGGGAAGGAATTTCTAGTTAAGGCTTCACTCGGGCACGTTAAAGATCTCCCTAAAAAGGACTTAGCCGTCGATGTCGATCGGGATTTTACACCTCGCTACGAGGTGATTGAGGGTAAGAAGAAACTCATTGCCGAACTCAAGCAGGCCGCCAAGGGTATGGATTCGGTCTATCTCGCGGCTGACCCCGACCGCGAAGGTGAAGCGATCTGCTGGCACCTCAAGGAAGAACTGGAGCCGAGAAAATCAGAGAAACCCGCTATCTTCCGGGTGATGTTCAACGAAATCACCGCCAATGCGGTCAAGAAGGCGTTCGACAAGCCGATGGCGGTCAACGTCAACTTGGTCGATGCGCAGCAAGCTCGTCGCGTCCTCGACCGGCTGGTCGGTTACAAAATTTCGCCCCTGCTGTGGGATAAAGTTCGGCGTGGCCTATCCGCCGGCCGCGTCCAGACAGTCGCGTTGCGCCTAATCGTCGACCGCGAACGCGAGATCAAAGCGTTCCAGAAGCAGGAATACTGGACCATCGACGTTGCGCTCAACGCCAAAAAGCCGCCGCTACTCACCGCCCGTCTCAATAGGATCGGTGACAACTCGCCTGAAGTTAAAAACGAGGCAACGGCATCGGGCATCGTCGGCGACCTGGATGGCACAAGCTACACCGTTAAGTCCGTTACGACGCGCGAGAAGAAGCGCAACGCCGTTGCTCCTTTCATCACGTCTACTCTTCAGCAGGAATCGTCTCGCAAGCTCCGCTTCAGCGTAAAACGCACAATGATGCTGGCGCAAGGACTCTACGAAGGCAAGGAGATCGGCAAGGAAGGCTCGGTTGGCCTCATCACCTACATGCGTACGGACTCCACGCGCGTCTCAGAAGATGCGCTTGACGAAGTACGTGGCATGATTGCCGAGCGCTACGGAGCGGATTACGTGCCTGTCGCGCCCAACGTATATAAAACGAAGAAGGATGCGCAGGACGCTCACGAAGCGATTCGCCCGACCTCGGTTCTGCGGACGCCCGAGTCGCTCGAAAAATTCGTCGCCGAAGACGAGCTGAAGCTTTATCGCCTGATCTGGATGCGCTTTATTGCTTCGCAGATGAATCCCGCGCTGCTTGATCAGACGACCATCGATATAAACGCGAATGGAAAGAGCAACACGCCTTATATCTTTCGCGCTACCGGCAGCGTACTCAAATTCGAAGGCTTTCTAAAGGTCTACGAGGAAGGCAAGGATCAGAAAGACGATGACGACGAAGATCTGAAACATAAGCTTCCCGCCGTTGCCGAAGGCGAGGTCCTGCGTTTCAAGGAAATTCTCCCCGAGCAGCACTTTACCGAACCGCCTCCGCGCTTCAACGAGGCCACGCTGGTCAAGAAACTGGAATCGGATGGCGTGGGCCGTCCCTCGACCTACGCCTCGATTCTCTCCACCATCCAGGACCGGGAGTATGTGAAAAAGGAGGGCGGCAAGTTCCATCCCACTGAACTCGGCACGGTTGTCACCGACCTGCTGCTCGAAAGCTTCAACGATCTCTTCGACGTTAAATACACGGCTCGCATGGAAGAAGAATTGGACGAAATCGAAGAGGGCAAGATCGAATGGCGCGTCGCCATGGCGGATTTCTACGGCCGCTTCCAGAAGGATCTGGAACATGCTGAACGCCACATGACCGACATCAAGCGCATGGAGAAGCCTACTGATCTCATCTGCGAAAAATGTGGCAAGCCAATGGTGATCAAGTGGGGCAAGCACGGCAGTTTTGTCGCTTGCACCGGCTACCCCGAGTGCAGCAATACGCGCGAGATCGCGCTTGAGTCAGCGGATGGAGAAAAAGCGGATTTCCATGAACAGGACGAAGCCGAGTATTGCGAGAACTGCGGACGTCCGATGGTTCTCAAAAAAGGCCGCTTTGGGCAGTTTTTTGCCTGCTCCGGCTACCCGGATTGCAAGACCACCAAGCAGATCGGCGGTGAGCAGCGCAAAGACGTTCCGCTCGAAGAGAAGTGCCCGCAATGTGAAAGCAATCTTGTCCAGAAGTTCGGGCGTTTCGGTGAATTTATCGCTTGCAGCAATTATCCGAAATGCAAGTACGTTAAGCAGAAGACCATCGGAGTCCCTTGCCCGAACTGTTCGCAAGGCGAGATTGTCGAGCGACGCTCAAAACGCGGCAAAACATTCTACGGCTGCAATCGCTATCCCGAGTGCGACTTCGTCGCTTGGGGCAAACCGATCCCGGAGAAATGTCCGGAATGCGGCAGCAGCTATTTAATCGAAAAGTATTTGAAGTCAGGTCCAGTCGCACAGTGCCCGAACTCAGAGTGCAAATACAAACATCCCATCGAGGCCGAAGTAGCGGTCGAGTCGATCGTCGCTTAAGTAAGCCTCTCATGAGGGATCGAGTACAATCAACTCGCTCCCCCTATGTCGAATCAAAACACGGTGGAACATCGCCGCCTTGCTGAAGCTGAAGCTCGCATTAAACACTGGAGGCGTTGGGGCCCGTACCTTGCTGAGCGGGCTTGGGGCACCGTGCGAGAAGACTATAGCGCGAATGGCGACGCCTGGGATTACTTCCCTCACGATCACGCGCGATCGCGAGCCTATCGATGGACCGAAGACGGCATATTGGGCATCTGCGACAACCATCAATACCTATGCTTTGCCCTTGCGTTGTGGAATGGCAAAGATCCCATTCTTAAAGAGCGCCTTTTCGGCTTAACGGGACCGCAGGGCAACCACGGCGAGGATGTCAAAGAAATCTATTACTATCTTGACGCCACTCCGACTAACTCCTACCTGAAAGGGCTTTACAAATATCCGCAGAGTGCTTTCCCTTACGAGCAATTAGTCGAGGTAAACAGCAAACTCAGCAGACAGGACCCGGAGTTCGAACTGCAGGACACCGGCATTTTCGACCAGAGCCGCTACTTCGACATTTTCGCTGAATACGCCAAGCAGGATGTCGATGACATTCTGATTCGGGTGAAACTCGTGAATCGAGGACCTGAATCCGCCAAGCTCACCTTACTTCCTACGCTCTGGTTTCGGAACATCTGGTGCTGGGATAAAGACTACGATCTTTCAAAAAAGCCGAACCTGAGTGGGCAACCGGAAGGCGGAATCCTGGCGGAGCACCCGGATCTCGGCGCTTTTGTTCTCACGCTCGACGGAACTCCCGAAGTTCTGTTTACGGAAAACGAAACGAACACGGAGCGCATCTGGGGTTGGCGGGGCGAAAACGTTTTCTATAAGGATGCATTCAACGATCGAATTGTGAACGGTCGCCGCGATGCCGTTCACGAGTGCCAAGAAGGCACGAAAGCCTGCGCGGTTTACCGCTTCAACTTAGCCCCTTTGCAAGAAATTACGCTTCGCTTTCGTCTCAGCAGAAAAGGGCAGCCAACACTCGATCGCAGCGCGTGGGACCGCGTTTTCGATGCGCGTCTTGCCGAGTGCGCGGAGTTTTACTCCTCGCTCGCGGAAGATCTGGACCAGGAAGCAAGGAAAGTTCAGCGCCAGGCCTTCGCGGGGATGTTCTGGAGCAAGCAGTATTACCACTACGTCATCGAGACTTGGCTGAATGGCGATAGCAACATGCCACGTCCTCCTGAGCAGCGGAAAGAAGGTCGCAATCGCAAGTGGCGCCAGCTCTTTAACGAAGACGTAATCTCTATGCCGGATAAATGGGAATACCCGTGGTATGCGGCCTGGGATCTTGCCTTCCACGCAGTGGCAATCGCGCCGGCTGATCCGGATTTCGCGAAGGCGCAGATCAGCTTATTTCTGCGCGAGTGGTACATGCACCCGAATGGTCAGATACCAGCGTATGAATGGAACTTCGGGGATGTAAATCCTCCGGTACACGCCTGGGCCGCGTGGCGGGTCTTCAAAATCGATCAGAAGATCAAAGGCAAGCCGGACTGGGCGTTTCTCGAGCGAGTCTTCCATAAGCTCCTCATGAACTTTACCTGGTGGGTTAACCGCAAGGACTCCGAAGAGAACAACATTTTCGAAGGCGGCTTCCTCGGACTCGACAATATCGGCGTGTTCGATCGCAATACGACGCTGCCGACCGGCTGGGTTTTAGAGCAGTCGGATGGCACAAGTTGGATGGCGATGTACTGCCTGGTTATGCTGACGATGGCGCTCCATCTTTCGGAGAGCGAGGGCGCGTACGAAGATATCGCGAGCAAATTTTTCGAGCATTTCCTATACATCGCCGACGCCATCAATCATCACGACAGCTCTGGTTTATGGAATGAGGAGGACGGCTTCTACTACGACAGGCTGCTCGAGAGAGGCGGCCGGTCGATTGCGCTCAAACTGCGCTCCCTCGTCGGACTGGTGCCGCTATTTGCAGTCGATACCTTGGAATCGGAAATGCTCGATCGGCACCCGGGTTTTCAAAAGCGCATGAACTGGTTCATCGAGAATCGGCCCGACCTGACCTCCGGACTCGCTTCCATGACGGAAACTGGAGTCGGGCAGCGGCGTCTTCTCTCGCTTGTTAATCCTGTCCGCTTGGAGCGAATCCTCGAGCGCCTGCTCGACCAATCGGAATTCCTGTCGCCCTTCGGCGTGCGCTCGCTCTCTCGGTATTACAAAGACAATCCGTTTGTCATTACTCTTGCGAACAGGGATTTCCAGGTGGCATATGAGCCTGCCGAATCACAGACGAACATGTTCGGCGGGAACTCCAACTGGCGCGGTCCCGTCTGGTTTCCGATGAACTTCCTGATTATCGAATCGTTGCAGCGGTTTGACTACTACTACGGAGATGCATTCCAGGTCGAGTTCCCGAAGGGCTCTGGACAGGCTATGCGGCTGTCTGAAGTCGCGCGTCAACTCTCCCGGCGTCTAACAGAGTTATTTCTGCCGGACAAGAATGGCCGGCGCCCTGTTTACGGAAACGACCAGCTCTTTCAACAGGACTCGAACTTCCAACCATATGTTTTGTTTTACGAATACTTCGACGGCGATGACGGAAAGGGACTCGGCGCGAGTCATCAGACCGGCTGGACGGGATTGGTCGCGAAGCTGCTGCAACAGAGCGGGACAGTCGACCACTAATGTGAGGAGGATCTCAAGCGGCGCTATTCGGCTGGTTGCGCTGTCCAGCCGTCCCCCGCGTTGTATTCTGTCATTGCTGTCCCGGTCTCGCGAAGTCACCCAGTGCGCCAAGCGGGCTCGGAGTCTGACCCTCTGGGGCGTTCCAATATAAACCGTTCTGTTTCCCCTCATCGCTGACGAACCTTTGAGCGTATTGCCTCACCTGGTCGCCATCGTGAGCCTTGCTGAAGTAAAGTTGCTGTGCGTCGGCCATGGCACCGCACGCGGCGATTGCAGTCAACTCATCCTTGCCGATACGGCGCGCAAGAATCTCGTCCTTGCCTGCTGCGGTATCGAAGTACCACTGGCCTGAGGTATTCTTCTCCAGAGGAATTGGAAAAGCATAATTGTCTGCCCCCACATTGAGAATCTCGCCGCCGGCTTTGATCTCGTCCCAGCGATTCATTGTGTTGTAAGCGGCAACAAAGTCCTGCAGAGCGTTCTTGTCCTTTACTGCGTCGCCCGAGAACAGGACACTTTTAGCGTCCGGACCGAAGATCACAAGCAGTGCATCCTGGTCGCCGGTTTTGGCCGCTGCCAAGAACGCAGCTCCTGCATCTGCTGGTGACGCGAATGTTTTTTGCTCAGCTTTTTCACTTTTTTCCGGCGGCAGGATTCTCCGGCTTCTGGCAAGAGGCCAGCCCGAAAATCAGTGTCAACAGCATGACCGAAACCCATGAATGTGAGGCCGGAATCCTGTGGTTCCGAACTGGGTCTAACATACGTGTTTCTCCAGAATTTGCCATATTCATCTATTCCTGGCCTGTGACCTTTAGCGCCGAAAACCACCACCGCCGGATTCAGCGCCAGCAAGTTTACCGCCGCTGAATCCGCTGGAGCGCATGCTTCCCCAACCGCGGCTGCTATCGGCCTTTGAGGACCAAGCCCCCGAACTGCCGGATCCCCCAGACTTCCCGCTGATGCCGAAGGCATCCAATTTTCCCGCGCTATTATTATGCTGGGCCCAGGAATTTCGAGCCGGACGGACGAGTGGCGCCACGATTCTGAGCACTCTGCTTGTTGAAGCTCTGAGCATTCTGCTTGTTGATGTTGACCGTGTTACCGCTCACGTTCCTGTTGTAACGGTTGCCGCTCTTGTTGTAACTGTTGTTGTTACCGTTCCGGTTGTAGTTGTTGTATCCGTTGTTGTAACCGTAGCGGTTGTTATAGTATCCGCCGTGCCAGGCAGGATTTCCGTAATAACTATTGGGGTTGTATACCACCACGCCGCCATGCCAATTACATCCCCAGGAATTCCAGCCCCAGCCTCCGCTCATCATGGCTCCGATCGCGATACCAGCTCCGAACGAAAGAAGGCCGGTTGCGACCAGGGCGCCAGTGCTGTACCCGGGAGTGACATAAGGGGTGCCATAAATGATCGTAGGATTGTATTGCGGGACATACACAATCTGCGGATTCGCTGGTTGAATGATAATGGTCTGCGGCGCCGGCTGCTGCACAGTAATCTGGGGAGTCGATTTGAGATTGCCGGCCGCCTTCGCCTGCGCGCGCAAGTCTGAACCGCTGCCATCACGTCGGATTGCTGGTTCTGATAAGCCTCTCCAAGCGCGGAAGTCCAGCCCAGATTTTTCGACATGTTACCGAGTACCGACGGGAATTACGTCAGGGCCTTTACACTGGGATCCCACGTCTGTGTATCGACAGCTTGTACCAGCGCGGTTCCGGTCAGGTTTTTGTTTTGCTGATCCAGTAATTCGCAACCGCTACCTGATCTGGAAACGTTGCAGCTGCCAGGATCTGAGCGACAAGTTGGTCCGGATATAGAGCAATGGGGGCCACCAAGCCTTGCAGCTCACCCGCGGCCATCGGAGCCGGAGCCGTCGGATCCCCGGAATTCTGGGCTGGCGCTGAGCCCGGAGCCTGGTATCCAATGCGACCTGTGACGAACCGGCAGCTAGAACGATGCTGAGCACAACCGATAAAATTCTCTTTCCTTCCTCTGCGATCATTTAGCGCCTCCAGGCGATCCGTTCTGCTTCCGCTGATGCAATTTCAGGGAAACCGGATTTACTTTGGCCTTTTCCTTATTTGCTACTTGACTACAGACACGGGTGAACGGGAATTGTCGCCGGAGACCGCTGGCAAATCGTCACCAGCTCGATGACACCGAAAGACGTTGAAGTTCCACGGCTTCAATTCCATGTACAGCCCCGGTGACAGCATCTCTTGGCCGTCACGCTCATAGGATGTATTCGACATCGCATCAGTCAAGCGCCAGATCTCTCCTGGCAGGTCTTGCCATGGCACCTTCACACGCGCTTGGAGTGTGCTGTCGCTGAGATTGACAACGATCAGGCTGCGTTCCTCGTCCTTCAACCAACACCACGCCACCAGGTTTTGAAAGCTCGAGTTATCGGGCCAGCCAGTAGTTTCGCAGAGGCTCCATCGACCATCCCGGAATACGGAGGTATCAATGGCGTTGAGGAGCTTGCAGTAGAAAGCCCGGAGTTCTGGATCGACAGGCTCAGCGGCGCGTCTGCCCAGAAAAACAGGTAGCCTCGTCTTTCGGCCCTCGAACTGCCCCTCATGAAACAATCTCGCCCCGGGGAGGGTGGCAATAGTAACCGCGACGGCTCGCTCTTTTGCTGGAGAGAACACCGCTGCAGCGCGGGGTTCGTCATGATTCTCGAGGAAGCGAAGAAGTTTCTGCTGGTAAGCAACATCGGCGCAGAGATGAAGCCGAACGCTCTCTGCATTCCCGTGCTCCAGGCGATCATAGAGCCGCTTGTCATAGCAGAAGTCGAAGCCCTTCTGCTGTAGCTCCCACTCCAGTTCCCAATAGGCCTCGGCAATGAAGCGGAAGCTGGGATGCGATTTCTTGATCGAAGAAATCACGTCAACCCAGTATTCCGTCAGCGGTGGCGACCCGGCGCGACTGCCCCATGTGCGCTCGAAAATTGCGTTCAACAACAGCATCGCCATGTCGCAACGGATCCCATCGCACTGATTGGCGATCTCCGCAACGGTCAGCACTGCCGCTTCCCGAAGCCCTGGCTGGAACGCATTCACTTGTAGGACATCCTGCCAAGCCGGGAAGTAAGGATCTCGCCCACACGCAAAAACTTTTCCTTCTGCCACGGTGTAGGAAATGGGATCGTTCCTGACATCCTCGAGATTCCCCTGGATAAGGTACTCGGGATGCTCGCTGACCCACGGATGATCCAACGCGAGATGGTTAGGGACAAAATCGAGCAGCAGGCCCAGGTCCCTCTGGGCCAGTTCCTTACGGGCGCGTGCAAGGCCTTCCGAACCACCGAGGTGCTCATCGACCACGTAGCGCCGGACGCTATAAGGAGATCCGACATTGTCTTCGAGTTTGAAATCGGGCAGCGCTCGACGGAAATCGTTGAGCAGGTTTTCGTTTCGGTTAGAAATCGCAATCCCCGTGGGACTCCTTTCCCAAACGCCCATGAACCAGACGGCATCGAAACCAAATTTGGCGATAGCATCCCATTCGGCCGCGGGAACGGAGCCGAGATCTACCGACTTGCCGTATTTTTGGCTGAGTTCGGCAAGCCAAACCCACGTGTTGATCTCATACAAGGCGGGATTTTGCGACCGGATAGCCACGGCTTATTGTCTCCTGTTGTCTGTTGAGAAAAGGGCACAACCAACACATTGGCCGCGGCCAAGTCAGTTGAAGCTCACCTTTCGTTGGCTTTGCGTGCGCTTCGGGAGAGCGCCGATTGAAAATCGGCTCGCGGGCTCAAGCCCGCCCTCCGGTGACCGGAGCCATTTGCAAAAGTAAGGATCACGCCCTCCTGAAGGATGAATTCGGCGGGGGCCGTCTGATTCGCGTGTGCGGCGCAAGTAAGATCGAGACGCATCTCATGTTCGGTGTCCTCGCACTGACGGTCGACCAATTGCTCAAACTCACTGGGTAAACGTCCTTGCCGTAGGTCGAACCTGCGCCGCTCTCGGGTGTTTGAACCGAACTCTCAGCCGCCGCATGCTCGCTTGGCGTTAAATCACCACTGGCTCTCCGTTTCTCTGCCCAAAATCGTAGCCTTCGAGCACCTCCACCGGCCAGAAAATCTCTCTCGCACCGAGTTTCGCAAGCCGGTCACAACCGCCTTACATTTTTTCTTTTCCTGCCCAGTCAATCACTTAACGGCTCTTCGGGAAACCGGCTCGCAGCTCACCCTCAATACTCATGGCTGAGAAGTGATAGCACAATTTAACTTGCCTGTCACTCCAGACCACACCCCAGGAAAATCATGAAATCGATCCGCCTCCTACTTTTTTTGATACCGCTCATCTCAGTAGCGCAGACCAAAACTGACTTTAACTCCCAGCTCAACAATTTGCCCTTTCTGAGCGTCTTGGCCGAGCCATTTTCGGCCAAAGGGGACTGCGTAACGGACGACACCAATGCTCTGCAGGCCGCTCTGGACACCCATCGCTTTATCTGGTTGCCCAAGCCACCGGGTGGTTGTTACCTGGTTTCAAAGACTCTGATCTTGCAATATGGAGATTATCTCTACGGGGCCTCGGCGAACAATCCCAATGCCGGCGATCCAAACCAGGGTGTCGTAATCCGGCTGGCGCCTAACAGCAACGTCTCGCTTCTACAGACGTTCGATAGCCAGGACCCGGCAGGGGGCGGCAACGAGTACATGGCCGTCGAGAATGTCGTCTTCGATGGCAACGGTGCGAACCAAACCAAAGAACTGCAGGGGCAAGCCTTGGTAGATTACCGCGGAACATTCATCCAAACGTTTCTGCGCCACGTACTGATCACCAACGCGTTCGGCCCCGGGCTCTTCACCGGTTCGACAGAGCTGGACAACGTTTGGATCATCGCTTGTACGACGAGTTCCTACTCCTGGATACACAATCCGGGCGCTCCCGGCTTGGGCGCGCTTCTTGCTAATCAGGTCTATGTGGAAGAATCCATGTCTCCGGTGAATGGGCAGTATCGTTCGCCCTGGGACGGCAGCGTCAACGATCCCTCGAAATATGCCCACGCAATCTGGTTCAACGGAATGGGTACCGCCACCGTCAACCAGCTTCACTGCGAGTCGGCTGCTACCTGCATCGATTTCAACGATGTTCAGACGCTCACCGTACACGGCATTAGCGGCACGCGAATTGGAAATCCCACCTCCAGCGATCCCACTGACGCGTACTTGCTGCGCGCCATGAATTTGAATCTTTATAACTTCACTTTCTCGGCTGCTTACTTTGATCAGAGTGGGACAACCTATTCCTCTCCGTTCACCAACTCTCGCGTATTCGGCCTCGCGAATGGCCTCGTGAGCAATGATATTTATCAAACCCCTCCCGGAGTGATTACCTGGCCGTTCTACACTTGGGGCCGCATCGATCAGGGTTTCTCAGGGGCGCCCTACCTTGGCGAGCGCTCGAGAGTCGGCAATGAATTGTGGATCGAGCAATTGGGCAATTACAGCCCGAATAGATTGGCGATCTTCGATAATAGCGGTGGTCCTAATGGATCATACGCCTATTTCGAGCGCAATGGATATCAACTGAACCTCGGCTTCAGCCCCGGGCCATGGGACTCTAACGAAGTCACTATGCTGCAAATGAACTTCTTTGGGTTGGGCAACTCGGCTAATAATGTTCAGGTGAATGGCGGCCGCATCCAGACCGGAACGCAGAGCAATACGGATATGAATGGCGAACTTGCTCTGGCGGCTTCCAAGTCAGTGACCTATTCTTTCGCGGGATATTACCTGGTTCATCCTGAATGCACCATAACTCCTCAGTTCGATACGGGAAGCGGTAACCGCTCTTGGATTACCTACTCAGGAGTGAGCTCTTTTACCGCAAATTTCGCGCAGCCGGTGACCGGTAACGTGTCATACGTCTGCCTTGGCCGCAACTAGCTCGATTTCGGGAGCCTCCTCTGAAAAGTATAAGGGGCTCCCCGCCGTCACAGATAATAACGATACAAGCATGAGGCAGGCATTCAGGCAGTCGCCTGGCACGCTGATTATTCACGCAATGCTTGTCGCGGTGCTCTGTTCTCTGCCCCATTGGACCGCCATTTGGCAGAATCGCGGCGACTACTCACCGTTCTCCGTCTCTCCGGCCGTTTCAGCAATTACTTTCGATGAAACGCACGCCTATGCGCCTCCCGCTCGCAGATTGCTTTCCACCGGGAAAATCAGGGCGGAGGTCGACAATTACGAAAACAGGAATTTGTCGGCTGGCATCCCGTTCGTTCCAACTGCCATCCTCGGTGGCATGGGCTGGGCGCTTGGCACCCTCGAGAGGGCCTTCATCGCCGCTGACGTAGTTTTTCCCGCGCTTCTCTTCGTCCTTTTGTACGCAGTCGCCGCTACCGGCATGCGGAATTCTATCCTCAGGCTGCTCGTAGTCTGGAGCACAATCATTGTTCCGTTCGGGCTTTTAAATAGCATTTGGATGGGCGACGACGCTCGAATAGCGCCGCTCGAGATCACGCGAACACCGCAGCCTGAGATCTCTTTTCTTGCGCTGATACTGGCCGCCGCGCTGCTCGGAAAAGCGATCAAAAAAGATTCCGATTGGTTCTGGGCCCTTGCGGCCGGAACTCTTTCGGGCATAGTCGTCTATTCCTACTATTTCTATGCCGTGGCCTTGGGCGCAACGCTCGGCCTCTTGCTGATCCTCGGCGTTGTCTGGAAGCTCCGTTTGGTTTGGACGCGGGCCGCGAGCGCGCTCTGCCTGATGATCCTGCTCTCCGTTCCCTATGCGATTGCAACCGTACGCGGCAAAGAGCAGGGTGGCCAGACATATTTGCTCGAGCGCATGGGCGCATTTACGCATCGCCCCGATTTCGTTCCGCTCATCTTTGGCCTTGTTCTCGCCGCTGCACTGCTAGCTTTTGGCAGAGACTTCTGCAGGCTCCGACCCATTTATTTCGTCCTCACGCTACTGATCGCCGGATCGCTATTCGGCATGAACCTGCAGATTCTTTCCGGCTACGAAACTCAGGCGTGGCATTTCTGGAAACGCTTGGCGCTACCCATTTTCTTTTTCGTTCTTGCCAGCGCGCTTGCACATCGAGTCGAGGAATCCTTCGCCGATAGAAACGCGACCGTAAGGAAATTCGCGCAAGTGCTGCTCACCTTCCTCATTCTGGAAACGGCCGCTCGACTGGCCTATGCCGGCGTCCTTACGGCGCCTTACCATCGCTCGAGCAATCCTGATGTCGCGATGCTACTTTGGACGCGCTCGCACTTACCTGATAACCAGGTGATCGGCTCGGCCGACCCGAAATTGATTCTGCTGATTCCGGCGCTCACGGCAGACTACACTTACGTCCCGAGCGGGCTTCGTTCCCTTACTTCCACAGGAGATATTGTGAATCGGTATTTCAAAATCGCCTGCCTGCTCGGCCTTTCGTCAGCCGATGTCGCGCGAGAAGCCGCAGTTCCAAATCACCTAGGCCATTCAGCGGAATTGATGCAGGTCCTCGGATTAAGTTATACGGGCGACCAAGCCGTGTATCAATGGTTTGTAAATCAATATAAGCCTCAGAATACGTGCGGAGCTCCAAGGTGGCGCCTTGATTACTTGGCTGTTCCAGCAGGAACGCCCGCCGAAGCAGCGGCAGAAGCACGCTTCCACGCGGCGCGCATCGTCTATCGCAATTCCGCCTGGGAACTGCTCGATGTGCGGCAAGGCAGCGGGGCCCTGATGCGCTAATCGTCCGATCGGAAGAAACTGCCGAGGTCTCCGCTGGCGATCGCACTTAGCGGGTTTTTCTCATCCCCGTTATGACGATGCTCGCCGGGTGACAATTCGTGGCGTAGGCGTTCCAGCGTCAGGCTCTGCAGAATCACGCGCCCTGGTCCTGTCAGCGTGGTCAGAAAAAGTCCTTCTCCGCCAAAGATGGCGGTGCGAATGCTTCCGACCATTTGCACGTCGTAGGTTACGGTGGGCTCGAAAGCGACCAGGTGGCCAGTCTGCACCTGCAGCACTTCTCCCGGAGCGAGTGCGAAGTCGACGTGATCGCCGCCCGCGTGGACAAATACCGCGCCCGGGCCCGTCAATTTCTGCAGAATGAATCCTTCGCCGCCCAATAGCCCCGCGCCGAGTCTTCGAACCATCGCAATATCAAGCGTGACCGATGCTTGCGCGAACAGAAAGCCGTCGCGCTGCACCATGATGGTCTGGCCCGGCGTCAGCTCGAATACCTGAATCTTGCCTGGATAATGGCCCGCGAAGCCCACTTCGCCATGTACGCTGCCGGCGCGAAAGTAGGTGAAGAACAAAGATTCGCCCATTAGCTTGCGCTTGATCGCGCCAATGATTTTCTGCCCGAATGACTGGCCGGTTGCGCGAGTAGCCCAATCGATGTTTACAGATTTGTAAATCATCTTGCCGGCTTCGGCATAAATCTCCTGCCCCGGCTCGAGATGCACGCGAGCGATCTGAAGGTTGTGCCCCTCGATGTCATACTTGAGCGGCGTAAGCGGGATGACCGGAGAGTTGAAGCTGCTTGCATTCGCTGCTAGCGGCTGGCCGCAATTTGGACAGAACTTCGCGTTGTCGGCAAGCTGAGATCCGCAATTCGTACAAAAGACCATGATGCTCCCTAGATACGCATGTTATTCTCCCATTGTCGGTGGCTTCGAGAGACCACGAATTGCGGTCGCGGCGTGATTTATGGGTGGCCGCGCTATTCGCTGCCAGCCTGATCTTTTTCATCGACCGCGGGGCCTATCGCGCGATTCGCTACTCCACGACCGGGGACTTCTCGACGGTGTACGCCGCAACGCGTTGCTGGCTCCACGGCACGAATCCTTACGATCGCCCTGCCCTGAAATCAGAACTCATAAAGGCCGGCGCTCCCTCGGATATTCAGCACGACCAGGACATCAATCCGTCGGTCTATCTGCCATCGGCCATGCCATGGACCGCGCTTTTCGGAAGCCTACGCTGGGACGGAGCAAACATCGCTTGGTGTCTGCTCTCGCTGATTCTATTCGCGTTTTCGCTCCACGCGATTCTCGTGTGGAGTGGGCTACCACCCCAGGGCAAATGGTTTACCGCATGCGCGGCACTGGCCTTCTCGCCGACGTACGTCGGCATCTACGACGGCAATCCAGGAGTGACCGTGATCAGTCTTATCTCGCTTTCGATCTGCCTTCGCGCTGAGCAGTACGCGATCGCGAGTGGAGCATTGCTGGGAATCGCATTGTGCTTTAAACCCCAGCTTGCAATCTGCGCGCTATGCGTGTTCGCGGTCTGGAAAAATTGGAAGGCAATTGCCGCCGCATTCACAGTTTTCGTGATCTCTCTCGCGCTCGGCATCGTGGTTGTCTCCAGCTTCGGTCATAACTGGACTTGGTGGAACAGCGAGCAACAAAATATTGCAATCAGCTTCCAGTCCGGCGGTCAAAGCGATCCGGCCCCAACCAGCGCGGTCGCTTGGCAGATGCTCAACACACAGGCGCTCTTGTCTTACGTGATTCGAAATCGGCACGAGTGCGATTTTGCTGTCTGGCTCTTAGCAATAAGTTTGACCGCAATATTCTGGCGCGCGCGAAGACGAAATATGCTTCCATCTTTCTGGCGCGATGTAGCATTTTTCTCGAGTGTGACTCTGATGATCACGTATCACCGGTACTATGATGCGCAGCTTTTTCTGCTCCTCATTCCCTCGCTTGCAGGAATGTGGAAGAGTAATCGAACCAGCTTTACCGTGATCTGCGGGTGCTTGCTGTTGCTGGCCTTTCCTCTACAGTCCATCTTTGCGAGATGGCTGGGAACTCAGGCGAACGTCGAGTCGATACAGCAATCTCTGCTGCTGCGCAATCAGCCCGCGGCGGTTTTGCTGATCGCAGTCACGCTTGCGCTCTGTTGCCGGATCAAGACTGCGCCGGAAAAAGAAATCTGAGCGCGTCCCGCATGCGAAAGCCCCAGGCCTTTTCGTCGTGCCCCGCGCCTTCATCTTCCATATAAGCCAGATCGCGTCCAAGCTGCCAGCCTTTGCCGACAAGAGCCTGGCAAAGTTCAGCAGTGTTCCTGATGCAGTCTTGCGGATTCTGGCCTTCGCAAGTTCCGGTATCGAGCCAAATCTTTGGCGGAACTCTCGGATGGAGCTTGGAGATTTCGCGGAAGATGGCACGATTCGCCCACCAAAGAGAGGGCGACATCACAATCAGTTTGCCGAAAATTTCGGTGTAGTGCAGCCCCAGGTAGAGCGTCACCAGACCACCGAGCGAAGATCCGCCCAGTCCGGTGTCTTGGGGTTCCGTCAGCGTGCGGTATTCGCGATCGATGAAAGGCTTGAGATGCCCCACCAGCATTCTGCCGTAAGACCGCGCGCGCCCCCCTCGGCCCCGCCGATCCCGCACTGGCGTATATTCCGCCATGCGCTCGGTTCCCAAGTTATAGACGCCTACGATAATCAAGGGTTCTATGTGCCCGCCCTGGATCATCTCTTCTGCCACCTCGTCCAAAGCCCAATGGTTGCCGAGGAACGCCGTAGCCGGGTCGAAAAGGTTTTGCCCGTCGTGCAGATATAGAACAGGGTAACGGCGCGCCCGGTCGCTGGCGTAGCCAGGCGGCAAATAAACCACCACGTGGCGCGGGTCGCGGAGGAAAGACAAATCCTCAGTTTTGTGCAGCTTGATGCTTCCGGCTATAGCCTTGCTCAAGAAGCGCTGATCCTAATCCTTAACGAAGTCAAGCGAGGCGGAGTTCATGCAATATCGCAGGCCGGTGGGCCGTGGGCCGTCATCGAAGACGTGTCCGAGATGGGCGTCGCATTTCGCGCAGAGCACCTCGGTGCGAGGCATGCCCATGGTCATGTCGGATCGATCCTTCACGTTCTGCTTGGCGATGGGCTCCCAAAAGCTAGGCCAGCCGGTGCCGGACTCAAACTTTGTATCCGAGGAAAAGAGCGCATTCCCGCAACAAACGCAGCGATAAAGGCCGTGTTCATGATTGTTCCAGTACTGGCCCGTGAAGGCCCGTTCCGTTCCGGCATGCCGCGCCACTTCGTACTGCTCAGGCGTCAACTGCGTACGCCACTCCGCATCTGTCTTCTGAACCTTCTCCACTTCAATCACTCCCTCACGCTTACCAGCGTCTGTAAAAACGACGAGTTTAATCAGCTTACCCGAGGATCCCAGGAGGGACTTGCTCGCCAAGCCAGCAGAGGCGAACCCGAAGGTCAACCCGAAACTCTGCTTCAGAAACGATCTGCGTTCCATACACTCTATTATTCTTGATTTACGTTCAGTTGGTTATGGTGCGAAAAATGTGCCCAGTAAGTTGGTACCGTTAAGATATGCCGATTTTTGAGTACTCGTGTGATGATTGCGGGAGCAAATTCGAGAAATTAGTGCGTCGCAGCGCCGAGGCTGACGCAGTCCGATGCCCGTCGTGCGGCGAGGATCATCTGACTACCCAATACTCCACATTTGCGGCCCGAGCCGGGAAGCTCTCCGGCGACTCCGCACCCACGGCTTGCGGAAGCGGGATGTGCGGGGCTGACTTTTGCGGAAGCGGCGCGTGTGGCATGAACATGAACTAGGCTGGCGTCGGGTACGCTGGCAAGCATCTAATACGCTGGAAGGTACGAACAGGCCGCCTTAACTGCTTCGACAAAATTGTCGTATGTGAAAGGTTTCGTGATGTAGTCTTCCACGCCAAGCTCTCTGGATTTGTGCTTGTCGGCCGAGAGGGAAGAGGAAGTGAATACGACGACAGGCAGGGCCTGCAACTCGCGGTCACGCCGGATCTCGGATAAAACATCGAGCCCGTCTTTGCGGGGCAGGTTTAAATCCAATATCACCAGATCCGGCCGCGGGCGCTCGTCGAAGGATCCCGTTTGATGGAGAAACGCGAGCGCTTGCTCCCCGTCGGAAGCGCGATGCAACTGAACTTCGATGTGGGCAGCTTGCAGCGCCGTTTGAAACAGCACGAATGCTGCATCTTCATCCTCGACATACAACAATACCCTTGCTCCCATCGCTGAAAGCATAGACGCTAGGCAAGCTGGATGAGTGTCTTACGAATCGCAGTTGACTTTCGTTGTTTATTCGCCAACACTAAGGTTACGGAGAGCAAATGGCGCTTACACGAAGACAAAAAGAGTTAATGGACTTCCTCGCGCAGTTTATCCGACGGCAAGGCTATAGTCCAAGCTACGAAGAAATTGCCGGAGGGCTCGGGCTGGCGTCGCTGGCGACGGTTCATAAGCACATCCAGGCACTCGAAACGAAGCAGTATTTACGGCGCAATTACAACCACAGCCGCTCCCTGGAGGTTGGCGAAAGGTTTTTCAAAGAGCAGGACCCGGTGGGGGAGACGGCTTCTGGTACTGTGCCTTTACTAGGCAGAATCGCGGCGGGCGCGCCCGTCGAAGCTATCTCTAACCCGGAGGTCCTGCATTTCTCCGATTTCGCCGGCCGCGAGAACATCTTTGCGCTCGAGGTGCGCGGCGATTCCATGATTGAGGACCATATCTGCAGCGGGGACTTCGTCCTGATTGAAAAGAGTTCCGATGCGAAAAATGGCGAGATTGTAGTGGCCCTAGTAGATGGTACCGAGGCAACGCTAAAACGCTACTATCATGAGCCTGACGGGAGAGTGCGGCTACAGCCAGCCAATTCCTCCATGGCGCCTATATATATAGATCCCGCTCACCTGCAGATTCAAGGCAAGGTACTCGGGGTACTCAGAAAGTATTAATTGGCCGAACGTTTCCCCCAGCCGCGAATGGTAAACTTCCGTTAGTGGCGGAAGGCGAAACTCAAAATCCGAGTCTTGGACGCCGCCTGATTTTCTGGGATTTCCCTAGGGCATCATGGCAATACGACATCGTTGTCGGTCTCATTCTTATCTTTATATTCGCCACGCCTCGAGAGTGGTTTCACGACCAGCCCACCGCATCGAGCGTCATTCTCATGTCTTCTCTCAACGGCGCGAACAGCGTCTTCATCGCGCCAGGGTTGCTGAGGGGTGTTCCGGAGCAATTACGGGTGCAGCGGGCCGAGGCACTGATTCATAAACGCACTGGGAAGAAGTGGCACGTGGCGCGAATCGAACCGATCAGCGATGAAGCCGAAGGCGAAATCAAAGGCTTTATCGCGTACACCACGCCCTAGCTTCCGGAGTCATTACTTAGAGAGACATGAGAACGCTGCTGCCAGTGCTGTGCATGTTAATGAGTCTCGGTCTGCATGGACAAAGTGTAGAGGCAGTCCTTGCGCGAATGGATAAGGCTGCCCCGGCCTTCCGTGCGGTGTCGGCGGATGTCAAGATGACTACTCACACTGCCATCATCGATGACACGGAGGTGGAAAGCGGCACCTTCAAGATGCAGCGCCTCAAGGGGCAGGAAGTTCGCGCCGTCCTCGATTTCTCGGGAGAGAGCGACGCCCGGCAGATTGGATTTCTGGGCAAGATCGTCAGGATTTATTATCCAAAGCTCAAGACCTACCAGGATTATGACTTGGGCAAAAACTCCGACGTACTGAATCAGTTTCTGCTGCTGGGGTTTGGTTCTTACGGCAGGGATCTGGCCGGCAGCTATGAAATCACTGCCGAGGGGGAAGAGAAATTGGAAGGCCGGGACACTACCAAACTGTCGCTAGTTCCCAAGAACCCCGAAGTCGCGAAACGCCTCAGCAAGATCCAGATGTGGGTCCCGAATGACGCAGCTTATCCGATTCAGCAGAGGTTCACTGAGCCTTCCGGCAACTATCGGATTGTTACCTACAGCGACATCAAGCTGAACCCCTCGATGAGGGGCAAGCTGGAATTGAAACTACCGTCCGGAGTCAAGAAACAGGGCTCGTGAGGAGTTTCCGGCGAACTTTCGCCGACAGAAAAACCTGCTGAAATGGCGGAACAGAGGAAATCATCCACACGCCTGGCGTTTATAGACTGGACGCGCGGGCTGGCCGCAGTCATCATGCTGCAGGGCCATGTATTCGATTCCTTCACGCGCACGGACCTACGCAATAAAGGACCTTTTATCCTGTCGCAGTTTTTCGGCGGAATGCCGCCCGCGATTTTCCTATTTCTGACTGGTATCACGTTTGCTTTCCTGATGGACAGCCAGGAGCGGCAAGGAGCTAAGCCATGGGCGCGAGTCGTAGCAGCGCTGAAGAGATCCCGCTACCTGTTTCTGATTGCATTTCTGTTTCGCCTCCAACTTTACGTCTTTGGATTCCCTACCAGCCCGGCTGGAGAGCTGTTACGAGTGGACATTCTGAACTGCATGGGAATGGCGATGCTGATTCTCGCGCCGATGGCCGTCTTCACCACGCTCGAGCGGATTCGGCTATGCACCATATTGGGGCTGGTGATCGCAGGCTTAGCTCCAGTGGTCAGCATGATTCCAGTATCGAGCGTGCCAGGGATCGCGCGCGCTTACTTGTTCCCCAGCTATAACTACTTCGGCTTTTTCCCTTGGGCGGCCTTCCTGGCTTTTGGCTTGGCGATGGGAAGCGTGCTCCGGCGGGTCAAGCAGGAAGAGATGGGGCGCGCCATGGAATGGACGCTGGGGATCGGAATCGGGTTGATTCTCGCCGCGTACTACTTCTCGAACGCGCCGTATTCGGTTTACGCAAAGAGCGAATTCTGGCTGAACAGTCCGGCCATGATTTTGATCAAGCTAGGTGTGACGCTCGCCATGCTGGCAGTTGCCTACCTCTGGGTCAATCTGGGAGCCTTGCCAAAGTGGAGTATGTTCCGGCAGCTCGGCACAACCTCGCTGCTGGTGTATTGGGTGCATATCGAGATCGTCTACGGACGTTGGCTCGGTATCTGGAAGGAGGCTTTTTCAGTAACGCAGGTGATCGTGTTCACCGTTTTGCTGCTGGGGCTGATGACGGTTCTTTCTGTTGCGCGAACAAGGTACAAATCGGTCGGATCTTTTTTCAGTGTCAGCCCTGCTCCAGAGCCACGCGGCGCGTCGGGCGATTAAAGCGGCCCTGTTTCTTCGGTTAGACTTTATTCAGCAGCCAAAGTATGCGTGTACTTGTTGTAGAAGATGAGAAGCGGATTGCGGATTTCCTTTCGCGCGGCCTGCAAAGCGCGGGTTACGCGGTCGATGTCGTACATAGCGGCGGCGATGCGATCGAGCGGGTGCATGCGACCGAGTACGACCTGGTGGTCTTGGATCTGGGGTTGCCTGATATAGATGGGCTGCAGGTTTTGGAGAAAATCAAGAACCGCAAAACGATTCCGCCGGTGCTGATCCTGAGCGCTCGCGATTCGGTGGACGATCGGGTGAAAGGTCTGGAACAAGGGGCCGACGATTACCTCGTAAAACCATTTGCGTTTGTCGAGTTGCTGGCGCGGGCACGCGTACTTTTGCGGCGCGGACAGCCTACACCCGAGCGTTTGCAAGTCGGCGAGCTGAGTCTGGACTGCATCAGGCGCAAGGTCGCCAGAAACAACGAGAACATAGAGTTGGCGCCCAAGGAGTTCAGCATTCTCGAATACATGATGCGGAACAGGGGCAGGCCGTTGAGCCGCACGATGATCGTCGAGCACGTCTGGGATATGGATTATGACGGTTTGACCAACATCGTCGACGTGTACATTCGCCACCTGCGCAGCAAAATCGACGACCGGTTTCCTATGAAGATGATCCACACGGTGCGCGGAATCGGTTATATGCTGGACATTCCGGAAGGTCAAGCTTCTCCGGCGGAGAGTGCTCCCGCATAGGGGATGCTTACATGGCGTCTCGACGACTGAGCGTTGTCAGATTCTTTCGAACACTGCGGTTCCGCCTCGCTGCCACGTTCCTGCTTTTGCTGGCGGCTGTGCTCGCGATCATGGGATTCCTCGCCACGAAAAACCTGAACGAGATTCTCGACACTCAAAGCGAGGCCCAATTAAACGGGCAACTCGGTGCGCTAAAAGGCTGGTTCACTTTCGACGACCACAGCGGCCAGCCGTTGTGGGACGAAGTAGACCAAAGTGATCCGGAAGAATTGGCGGAGCTGGTGCGTTTGCAGGCAGTCTACGTGATCGCCGATGATCAGGGGCATTTGGAAAAAGCGTCTACCGATCCAAAGCTGGGCGCGCTTTGGAATCGCCAGACGATTCTGGCGGAACTGGCCCAGATCCAACAAACGCATAAGCCGGTGCTGAAGACAATTCGGGCCACGGACAATATACCTTATCAGGTGCTCAGCAGCACCATGCTCGACACCAAGCACGGACGGCGCTGGTATGTCGCGGAAGGCCGCAGCCTGGCGGAAGACCGGCTGGTGGTAAGAAGATTTCAGCGGAACGGCATCATCTTTTTCCCAATCGCGCTGCTGGCGTGCGCGGCCGTGAGTTGGTACTCCGCCGGCGGAGTGCTGAAAGGGCTACAAGCAGTCGAGAAGGCGGCTCAGGAGATCACCGGTTCGAACCTGGGTTTGCAGATTGGAAAACGGGGCGCGGACGACGAACTGGACCGGCTGATCGATTCGTTCAATGCGATGAGCGGCCGGTTGAAGTCTTCCTTTGAGCAGATCCGGCAGTTTTCAACCGATGTCTCGCATGAGCTGCGCACGCCGTTGACGGCCATCCAAGGGCAGTTAGAGGTTGCGCTGTTCACAGCTACCCGGAAGGAACAGCTGCAGGAGGCAATCGAGAATGCGCTACAGGACGTGGAGCGACTGGCGAATCTGGTGAGGGCGCTGCTGCTGCTTTCGCAATCCGAGTCGGGGCAAATTCCGATTAAGAAGAGCACGCTCGAAATGAGCGGGCTGGTCCGGGATTTAGTGGATCAGTTCCAGATTCCGGCCGAAGCTTGCCACGTTACGTTGAGCCATGACGCGCTAGGACCCGTGCTGTGCGAAGGCGACCGTACGCAGATCGAACGGGTAATCACCAACCTGCTTTCCAATGCGCTCAAATACACGCCCTCGGGCGGATGGGTGCGGGCCAAGGTGGAGTCGATGGGACCGAACGTGCGTTTGACGGTCGAGGATTCGGGAGTTGGGATCCCGCAGAACCATCTGCCGCACATCTTCGACCGGTTCTACCGGGTGCCGGATCCGAACCCTGAGAAAGGGCTCGGGCTGGGGCTGAGCTTCGTGGCGGCCATCGTGAAAGCGCATGGCGGCGAGATCCGGGTGGAGAGCCGGATTGGCCAAGGATCGCGCTTCCAAGTGACGCTACCGGCTGGGGCGGTTCGGGCGGCGAGCGAACAAGCGGTGCTGCAGAGCTGAAATTTTGCCAAACGAACTCGGGCGAGCGGAGGCCGGGCGGTTTTTGCCAAACGAACTCGCCGAAAGACCTGATCCAATTTTGAGCGAACGAAGCCAAACCCTTGCCGGGCTCGGTTTTAAGCTCTATCCGTTGCGGTTCTCCTTTGTTGCGAAAGATGCGATACACTTTCCGCCGGGTAAGCCGGCTAATTTACTGCGGGGTGCCTTCGGCCTGATCTTTCGGCGACTGGCCTGCGTTCCGCAGTGCCCTGGGGCGGCCAGGTGCGATTTGAGAGCAGTCTGCGCGTATGCACGCCTGTTTGAGCCGGCCGCAGGGGTGGAAGGACCGAGCGGGCTGGCGGACTGGCCACGACCGTTTGTATTCCGAGCCACGCATCTGGATGGGCGAACCGTAAGACCGGGCGAAAGCTTCTCCTTTGACCTGAATCTGTTCGACATGTCACAGCCGGCGATTGCGTATCTGGTGCTGACCTTTGTGCAACTGGCGCACGAGGGCTTGGGGCCGGGTCGCGGGCGGGCCGAATTGGTTGAAGTGAAGGAGGTCGGAGAGCAGGGGGAGTTCGTTTCGCAAATTTACGATGGAGGCTCGACCGTGCTGCGCGAGGCGGGTCCGCCACTGGAGCTGAGCCTGGTGCCGGGGGCCGAACGAGTCGAGCGAGCGAGGGTTCGTTTCGTAACGCCGACGGAATTGAAGGCGGGGCATAGGTTAGCGGAGCGGCCGGAGTTCGGCATCTTGGCGGCGCGAGTGCGGGACCGGGTGAGCACGTTGCGGAGCTTGTACGGAGGCGGACCGCTGGCGATCGATTTCCGGGAATTCGGAGAGCGGGCGGCGCGAGTGCGCATGACGCGCTGCGAGTTGGAGCGGGTGGACGTGGCACGCCGCAGCAGCCGGACCGGGCAGGTGCATTCGATCGGTGGATTTGTGGGGGTGGCGGAGTATGAAGGGGAGTTGGCGGAGTTTGTGCCGTATTTGAGGGTGGCGAAGTGGACGGGGGTAGGGCGGCAGACGGTTTGGGGGAAGGGGGAGGTAGAGGTTTTTGAAGAGGGCCAGCCGTTAGCGCGGCCGGCCCGTATTGACCTGCTCAGAGCTTGACGGTGACCGTTTTGATTTCGGAGTATTGCTGTAAACCGTATTCGCCGAGTTCACGGCCGAGGCCGGATTGCTTAAAGCCGCCGAAGGGCGCGGCCGCGTCGAAGATGTCGTAGCAATTGATCCAGATGGTACCTGCCCGCACGTTGTTGGCGATATGGTGCGCTTTTCCGATATCGCGCGTCCAGACTGCGGCTGCTAGTCCATAGATTGTCTGGTTCGCACGTTCCACCAATTCATCCATGTCTTTGAATTTGAGGATGCTCATTACGGGTCCGAAGATCTCTTCCTGGGCGATCTTCATCTCGTCTTTCACATCCGCAAACACCGTGGGCGCCACGAAGTAGCCCCGGTCGCCGACGCGCTCGCCGCCGCACATCAGCTTGGCGCCTTCCTGCTTACCGGATTCAACATAACCCATCACCTTGTTGAATTGATCGCTGTCGACCTGCGGACCCTGTTCGGTGGTTCGCTCCAGCGGATTGCCCACGCGCCGGCGCTTTGCGCGATCCGTGCTCTTTTCAACGAATTCGTCATAGATCTTCTCTTCAACAAACGTCCGCGAACCCGCGCAGCAGCACTGTCCTTGATTAAAGAACAAAGCAAAGTGGGAGCCTTCGACGGCTTGCTCCATGTCGGCGTCCGCAAGAACGACGTTCGGGCTTTTTCCGCCCAGTTCGAGCGTCACCCGCTTCAGATTGGATTCCGCGGCGGCCTTCATGATGAGATGGCCCACTTCGGTGGAACCGGTAAAGGCGACCTTATCGACATCCATGTGACGCGCGATGGCGCCGCCGGCCGTGGGTCCATAACCCGGCAGAATGTTCACCACGCCTTCCGGAAAGCCCGCTTCGACAATCAATTCGCCGACCCGAAGCGCGCTAAGGGGCGTCTGCTCGGCGACCTTAAGCACTACCGTGTTGCCGCAGGCAAGAGCCGGCGCGAGCTTCCAGGCCTGCATCAGCAGCGGGAAATTCCACGGAATGATCTGGCCCACGACGCCCACCGGCTCATGCCGCGTGTAGCAGAAATAGTCGCCGTTGATTGGAATCGTCTTGCCTTGAATCTTGTCGGCCCAACCCGCGTAGTAGCGGTAGCAGGCAATTACTGACTTCAGATCGACAGTCAGCGCAACGTGCTTGGGCTTGCCGTTGTCGAGCGATTCAAGCATCGCAAGCTCTTCGATATTCTTTTCGATCAGATCGGCCAGCCGGTTCATCAGCTTGCCGCGCTCGGAAGCAGACATTCTCCTCCAGGGAGACTTGCTGTGGAACGCCTTACGGGCAGCTTTCACTGCGAGATCGACATCCGCGGCATCCGCTTCGGCGACTTGCGCCAGCGCTTCGCCCGTGGCGGGATTGATCGTCTCAAAGGTCTTGCCCGAGACGCTATCCACCCATTTGTTGTCGATCAGAATTCTGGTTTGCTTAATCGGCGTGTGCGTCGATTTGGGTTCGGTTAGAACAGTAGCCATGGTTCCCTTCCTTTCACTTATCCGAACGCGGGGTACGGGATCATCATACGCCAACGGCATTGACTCGTTTCCATTTTTTGCCTACGCGAATGACAAGCACGCCCGAGGCGCCGGTGAGTAGCAGGTCCTTATGAACGTTCCCGTTGATTTCGACTGCGCCGGCTTTGATTTTCCGGGTGGCATCACTAACGCTGTCCGCCAGGCTCACTGTCGCAAGCAGCTTGTCGATCCGGATGCCATTCGCGGTTGCGGCTTGCGGCGGCAGCGCGACGGTGTCCGTGTCGGCCGGTTCCAACCCATGCCGCACTTCGCGATCGAAAGCCTGCATAGCGGCATCTGCTTCGACTGGTGAATGGAAATCCGCCACAATGCGTTCGCCGAGCTCCATTTTCACTTCCATCGGATTCTTGGTTCCGGCAGCTATTTCCGCGCGCAGCTTCGCGATCTCATCGACTTGCATATCCGTAAGCAATTCGTAGTAGCGGTACATCAATTCGTCGCTGATCTGCATTACTTTCCGGTACATCACCTTAGCCGGCTCGGCAATCCCGATGTAATTGCCTTTAGATTTCGACATCTTCTCGACCCCATCCAAGCCTTCCAGAATGGGCACTGTTGCGACGATCTGCGGAGCTTGCCCGTAATCTTTCTGAATTTCACGGCCCACCAGCAGATTGAACGTCTGATCGGTGCCGCCCATCTCGACGTCGCACTCGAGCGCAACGGAATCGAAGGCCTGAGCGAGCGAGTATAGAATCTCGTGTACAAAGATGGGAACGCCTTCTTTATATCGCTTGTTAAAGTCATTGCGTTCGAGCAACTGCGCTACCGTGTACTTCGAGCAGAGCCGGATCACGTTCTCAAAGTTGAGCGGTTCGAGCCACGTGCTGTTAAAGCGAATTTCGGTCTTCTCCGGATCGAGGATCTTGAAGACCTGGTCCCTATAAGTCTCGGCATTGCGATTGATTTCATCGCGCGTCATGGGCGGGCGGGTGACATTCCGTCCCGTAGGGTCGCCGATCAGGCCCGTCATATCGCCGATCAAGAAAATCACCGTATGGCCCAGATCCTGAAAGTGCTTCATCTTGCGAAGCAGTACAGTGTGGCCTAGATGCAAGTCGGGCGCGGTCGGATCGAATCCAGCTTTCACCCGCAGGGGGCGGTTCTCTTTGGCTGACGCAATCAGGCGCTCGCGCAGTTCTTCTTCCCGAATCAGCTCGGCAAGGCCCTTCTTTATGTAAGCTAGCTGTTGTTCTACTGGCGGGAAAGTCACGTTCGCCTTTCATTGTAGAAGCACTTCCTATAATGACGAGATGAAACTTGCAGTGCTCCTGCTGGGGAGCATTAGTATCGCGACCGCTCAAGCGTCCTTCGATGATCTGGTCAACCGGTACTTCGACGATTATTTCCGTCTGAACCCCACAGCGGCAACGGCGGCCGGCTTTCACGGCCCCGATGACGGCCAACTCGAAGACTATTCGCGGGCCGGAGTCGATAAGGAGATCGCTTTGGACGAAAAGTATCTCCCTGAATTCGAGAAAATGCCTCAATCGGACGACCGCGATTGGGTCATCTCGCACCTTCATGGGGATGTTTTGAATCAGCGGGAGATCAGGCAATGGGAAAAGAATCCGGATGTTTACTCCAGCGGCATAACCGAATCGATCTATTCCTTGATCAGCCGGAAGTTCGCGCCTCCCGAAGAGCGACTGCGCGATCTCATCGCGCGCGAAAAGCAGATCCCTCAGGTTTTCATCGCCGCCAAAAACAATCTTAAGAACCCACCGAAAATCTATACCGAAGTAGCGCTCGAACAGCTGCCGGGTCTGCAGAGTTTCTTTGCAAGCGATGTGCCCGAAGCCTTCACAGAAGTGAAGGATCAGTCTCTGCTCCGCCAATTCCGCCAAAGCAATCAGGCCGTGCTCGAGGCGCTTAAGAGTTACGAGCAATGGATCAAAAGCGATGTGCTGCCGCGTTCCCATGGCGATTTCCGCATAGGCGCCGAGAATTATCACGACAAGGTCATGTACGAAGAGATGGTCGACCTGCCGATTGACCGACTCCTCGAGATCGGCTATGCCAACCTGCATGAAAATCAGCGCAAGCTTGTCGAACTCTGCAAGCAGATCGACCCCAACAAAACGCCCCAAGAGATTGCAGAAGGTTATGAAAAGGACCACCCAGCTCCGGACCAGCTCCTGCAGACTTTCCGCAACACGTTATCCGGGTTGATCGATTTCATCAATCAGCATCACATTATTACGATCCCGTCTACTGTAAGGCCGATTCTCGAAGAGACGCCGCCGTTCATGAGAGCGCTTACGACCGCTTCCATGGATACGCCCGGTCCATACGAGAAGGTCGCAGCCGAAGCTTATTTCAACGTGACGCTGCCGGAGAAAAGCTGGCCCGCGCAGCGCACCGAGGAGTTCATGACCGCCTTCAGCCGCGGCACGATCGAGAGCACGGCCATACACGAGGCTTATCCGGGACACTATGTGCAGCTTTTGTGGTTCCAAAAAGTGCAATCGAAAGTTCGCAAGCTGATCGGATGCGGCTCGAACATCGAGGGCTGGGCACACTACACCGAGCAGATGATGATCGACCAGAGCTACGGTAAAGACGATCCGGAGCTCAGAGTCGGGCAGTTGCTCGATGCGCTGCTGCGGAACTGCCGGTATATCGTCGGCATCGAAATGCACACGGGCAAGAGAACCTTCGAGCAGGGCGTCGATTTTTTCGTGAAGCAAGGCTACATGTCTCGCGATTACGCCGAGCGCGAGACTAAACGCGGCACTTCGGATCCCACTTATCTTGTCTATACGCTGGGGAAACTTGAAATTCTCAAGCTGCGCGCGGACTACCGCCAGAAGATGGGCGCGGACTTCTCGCTTGAGGAGTTTCACAACACGTTTATGCAGCAGGGCGGAGTGCCGATCAAGCTGATTCGCCACGCCATGCTGGGCAACGACTCGCCTAGTCTGTAATCGCCGCCTAACCGGAATGATCGAAAACAATAATCGTGGCTATAACCGGTTTCTGCTGCTCGTGGCGGGGCTTGGTGGCTTACTCTACGGGGTCGATGTAGGCATTATCGGCGGAGCGCTGCCTTATCTCGAGGCAACTTCGGGACTGAATGCCGGTCAGCTTTCGATTATTGTTGCCGCGGTCCTGCTTGGCAGCGTCTTCTCGACTCTCTTTGCCGGAATGCTCGCCGATTGGCTGGGGCGCAAACCCCTCATGGTGCTCAGCGGCGTTACTTTTGTCCTGAGTATTCCCGTTATAGCGCTCTCTCACGGCTACGGCCCGCTGTTTCTCGGCCGACTGCTGCAAGGCATCAGCGGGGGTTTGATCGGAGTTGTTGTGCCGCTCTATCTGGCCGAATGTTTGGTGGCGTCGACTCGCGGAAAAGGAACAGGCATCTTTCAATGGCTACTCACGCTGGGTATCGTTTCTGCTGCGCTCATTGGGATTTATTACAGCTACCGCGTTCTTGACGTCTCTCGTGCGGCCGATGCTGCTACTCTTTTCGCCTTCAAGGATCAGGCTTGGCGGCGCATCTTCTGGGTTTCGCTGCCGCCCGGCGTGTTGTTTGTGATCGGCAGCTTATTTGTCGCGGAGTCTCCACGCTGGCTCTTCCGCCGCGGCAAAGAGCAGGCCGCACTCGCGGCCCTTTTGCGTTCGCGCACTGCCGCGCAAGCCGAACTCGAGTTGCGGGAGATGCAGCACACGGCGACCGCTGCGGCGGAGATGGCCCCCGGCCAGAAAATCAAAGACTCGCTGCTGCGCCGCAAGTACATCGTTCCTTTCGTGCTCGCCTGCGTCATTCTGTTCTGCAACACGGCCACCGGAATTAACTCGATCATCGGTTACAACACGAACATTCTTTTGCAAAGCGGCCTTTCCGACGTGCAGGCGCATTGGGGATACGTGGTCTTCACGCTGGTGAATTTTTTGATGACCATCGGCGGCCTTGCACTGGTGGACCGCAGAGGCCGCAAGTTCCTGCTCACGCTCGGCACAGCCGGCATTATCGTCTCGCTCATCGGCACCGCCGTTCTATTTCTGCATACCGAAAAATCGAATCTCGATGTGCGGGGAGCGGTTCAATCGGTGGTGAATTCAGATCAAACCCTGAATCTTCGTTTCGATGCCGCTGAGGCAAAAAGGCTTTTGGCAAGCCAAGGCGGCGGCAAGTCGACCGATCCCGGCCGCGCCTCGCTAGTGGTTGTTTACTCTTATGGAGACTTCACGGCCGAGAGTACGGTTGCTCGTTCCGATGAAAGCGGCGCGCCCCCGATCCAAATTTCGCGCGCAAGCTGCGTGCCCGCGAATAAAGCGGAAGCTTTCTTTAAGAATCCGCTGGCCGATGTCGACGCCGCTCGCACCGCGCCGCTCAAGATTGACAAGGCGCTGATTGGCCCTGTGCCGGATGCGAGCCACGGTTGGCTGGTGGCCATCAGCCTCTACGTATTCATGGCCTTTTATGCTATCGGGCCGGGCGTCTGCGTCTGGCTAGCGTTATCCGAGTTGATGCCGACCCGCATTCGCTCCAACGGCATGAGCATCGCTCTCGTCATCAACCAGATTGTTTCGACCACGCTCGCCGCTATCTTCCTGCCGGTCGTCAGCAAGTACGGTTACTCGACCATCTTCTTCGTGTTTGCCGGTTTTACTGTGATCTATCTCGTTACAGCCGTTTTTTTCCTGCCGGAAACCAAAGGCAAGACGCTGGAAGAAATCGAGGAACATTTCGAGGGGTCAGCAAGGGCGGCGTAGAACGCTCCAGGATCGGGAACGATTGACTCTTGTTACTTTACGAGATCACGTGGAATCGCTCGGAACGGTAGCGCGTAATCTGGCGGTCTGTGCTGAGCAGAGTTAGCGATTCGACTGAAGCCTGTGCGATGAGCACGCGATCGAACGGATCCTGATGATTAAACGGGAGCCCATGAACGGCAGCCACATGATCGGCGCGCAACGGCAGAGCGATGGCACCAAGTTGCGCGAGGGCTTCGGGCCACCAGAGGCGCGGATCTCCAACATCAAGCTTGCCTTTCCCCGACTTCAGTACAACTTCCAAGTAACTGATGGCGCTGATATTATTGGGTCCGCTCCGCATCGCTTTTCGAATGGAAGCGGGAAGAATAGAGGAACGAGCGGTGGCCAGTAGCACCACATTCGTGTCCAGAAGGTATCCTTTCAGAGGTCGCCCTTCAGAAAACGGCCGAGATCGATTGGGTCATCCCATCCAGGCAAGAATTTAATGCGGTCGCGCATGCCATCGAATTGCACCGGCCGCGTTGATGCGGGAGCTGGCACGATCTGCGCCACTGGCCGGCCACTGCGAGTGATGATAACTGGCTCGCCCTCCTCAACGGCCCGAATGAGCTGGGAAAGCTGGTTTTTGGCTTCGACAATACTCACTTCCATTAAGTCCAGTATAGCCAGAAATTCTGGCCAGCATCTAAGAGTTCATCCAGGCGCAAGCTTCTCAGCGGAAATTATCAACCAGCATCAGTTCACTACCTTCGCGATCAAGCTTTCCATAAATGATCCAGCGCCCGTCGGGAGAAACGTCCATGCTCCATCCGAATGGCCCGGGGAGAACGCCAACAGTTCTCGTTCGTTGTGTTTTGAAGTCCAAAAAGTAAAGCGGGAAGGCCGAAGACCATAAGTCCCCGTCCTCCATGTAGTAGATCCCATTCTTTGCGGGAGCGAAATAGGACGATCGCTCGACCTCAACTTCGTCTCCGCCTGCAACCGGAATCTTCCACAATCCTTGTTCATTCACATAATAGAGATCCTTACCATCACCGGACTCATTCGACCAAAAACCACCGTTCCTAGTGACTTGGACCTCGGGTCCGCCGGTCACCAGCATCTTCCAGATTTGGGCTTGCTTACCTCGAGTCGAAAAATAGTAGATCCATTTTCCGTTTTGCGACCAACTTGGCCAACTATGGTCCGCTCCATCGTTGGTCAATCGTCTCGGCTTGCCTCCACCGGAGCTGACGACATAGATGTCCCAGTTTCCGGCCGCATTGGCCCCAAGCGCGATGCTCTTGCCATCCGGCGACCACATGGGAGAGCCCGCCCACGCGTTTCCGAAATAAGTCAACTGTAGGGGATGAGACCCATCGGCATTGCAAATCCAAATCTCCTCGTTCCCAGAACGATCCGACTCGAACACAATGCGCTTTCCATCGGGGGAGTAATAACTTTGCGTGTCTCGCCTTGTTGAAGCGATGAACTTCGTCGATCCAGCCACATGTTGGCCATTCAGCGAAGCTCGCCAGATATTTTGATCGTCCATCTGATGCCCGTACACCAGGCGCTTTCCGTCACGAGAAATAGCGATGTCGGTGACCTCGTCGTCCGTCAAATTCAACCGCACGGGATGGCTTCCCCGCTCCGCGGCGATCTTCCACAATTTGGGCCTTCCACTGCGAGGAGAGGAGAAAATCAGGTCCTTCCCATCGCTTGTCCAGGCAATACCGGTAATGCCCTTGTTGTCGAAAGTTACCCTTTCGGGTTTGGCATTCAGTAGCAGGTCGCCGGAAACCGGCACGACATAGATGTCTCTTGCCCAGAAGCCTGACTCTTGAGTAAAAGCGAGTCTCTTGCCGTCCGGCGAGAGCGCAAGACCTCCGTCGCCTAAGGTGGCGGCAGGAGGTGAGGTCAAAATCCGCTTTTCGCCCGTCTCCACAGAGACTCGGACAATCGCGTGAGGTTGAGTTTTTCCTGGTGATCTCTGATCGAGGGTGAGAAGCCACTTGCCATCCGGCGACCAGGCGAGGAAAGGCGCCGCAACTGACCATCCATCGCGATCGATAGCGTAAGCTGCATCAAACGTCACGCGTGTGACTTCGCGCTCCTGCCCGCCTACCGTGGGAATCACCACGACCGCCGCATGCCCGAAATCCAGCCGGCGCAAGAAAGCAACAAAACGTCCATCCGGCGACCATGTTGGCCCGAAACCGCCCGCGCTGCTTAAGCGAACCGGCTCGCCGGGACCAAGCAATTTTATGTAGACCTCCGGGTAGTTGCTCCCCGGTCGTTGCCAAGAGAAAGCAACCCTTGTCCCTTCCGGAGAGAAACTTGGCAGGACTTCATACCCCGGATAAGCGGTAAAAGGTACAGCACTCAGTAAAGCATTCGCGGCGTCATTGTTCGACTTTGAGTTTGAAAACCAGAAAGCAAGGCCTGCACCGAGCGCGACAAGCGTGGCCGTAGCAGATGTTATCAGCCACCAATGCCGGCGGCGTTGTCTTGGCGGGTTTACATGTTTGTCTGTCTGCGGCGCCGATGCCGCTGTCGAAGCGAACGCAGGCGAGCCGTTTGAAACAGGTGCTATGAATCGATAGCCTCGACGCGATAGTGTCTCAATGAAGCGCGGGCTTTCAGCGCTATCGCCCAGTGCCTCTCTTAGCTTACGTATCGAACTGTTGATCGCGTTATCGAAGTCCACGTAAGTGTCTTCGGGCCACAACCTCTTCTGAATGTCTTCGCGCGTGACGACCTCACCTGCGCGTTCAAGAAGAATGTTCAGCACTTGCAGCGGTTGCTGCTGCAGCTTGAGCCTGACGCCATGCTTTCGGAGCTCCCCTGTGCGCATGTCCAATTCAAAGACACCGAACCGATGAGTCGGTTTTTGTCGCTTAGTATCCAGCATGGTCTCGCGGGGCTGGAAAAATCATAGTCCTTCCCGAGCGGCTTAGCAAATCAGTTTCAGCATTTAGCGAGAGCGCTCCACGGGCGAACAGAATAGATCTCACTCTATCTCCTGCGCTCACAATGGCTTGCGCAAACAGAACTTCTCCACGCGCAAACAAGACGAGCGCTATGGAGACGATCTCTGACCTGAAGGAGGCTGTTTACGACCCGAGGAGGTCGTATGAAGCATTCCTTCTCAACTTTCCTGCTCGCGACGATTTTCGCCGCTTCTGTGTGCCCCCTGACCGGCGCACCCGAAGCATCGCCAGAAGGGACCCTCTGCATTCACCTGTACAATTTGGCTCAGATACCACCCGGGACGATCGCCCGGGCGACCGCACGAGCCACTAGAATCTTCGCCAGGACGGGTATAAGAACCAGCTGGGAGCAGCCCGCGGCCGATTCGCCGGAAGCACATTGGTTAGATCTAAACACTTCCGATGTGAAGTTGTCGCATTCCGGGGAGCGCACATGTCTCGTCGTGAGACTTGTGCAAGATGTACCAGCTAACGCATATAGCGGCGCGCTGGGCTTCGCAGTCCCGTTCGCGCGTTCCGGGGTGAACGTCGAACTTATTTATCGCCGTATTGAATTTCAAGCAGAATATGCCGGCATAGCTGTTGACGTATTGCTCGCCTACAGCATGGCGCACGAGATCGGGCACGTGTTACTTGGGTCCTCCGTTCATGCGCCGGGCGGAATCATGCAAGCCAAGTGGAATGCCGAGAGTTGGGGGCTGGCATCGTTTGACATGGTGTCATTCCTGCCAGATCAGGCAAAGCAGATGCGCCAAGGACTGCGGCGATTCCAAGTTGAGGAACAGGGGCTGAAACCCGAGCTTAATCCGGTGTTAGCCGGCTATGATCGCGGTTCTGCTCGCTGACAATGTCGCGAGGATCTGAGACGCATTGCAAGAACTCAAGCTGAAAGATCAAGCGCTGCTGCTCTGGTTAGGGGCCTGAACTCCTCTTCCGCCTTCATGCCTTTGTAGCTAGCCACGCGTTGAACTGCATGCAATGGGCTGCCACCCGGGAACGCAAGGGAGCTATTCGCACCGGCATGCCGGTTCCACTACGAAAACTTACAAAAGCTAAACGATTCGCTCCAAGAAGACGGAAAGAAGCCGATCGTAATCAAAGTGGCAGACAAAAACTTGATGGACGACGATCTGGTGCAGATGGTGAATGCCGGCTTTGACTCCAACGGCAACACCCTGCTGAGAGACGGTACTGCGAAACACCAAGCGGGTCAAGAATGCAACCTCTGAGGAGGAGGTGAAGAAGTTTTAGGCCCAGGAGCAGGTTGCCCTCTCGCCGTCACAACTGGCTGACAACAGGCCTCGCTCGATTCTTTGCCCACCGCCCGGCCGGGTTTTGAATTGGACGATATACTCGCTGGAAATGACCTGGCGATACCTGGCGTTGGATCTCGGCGCGGAGAGCGGGCGCGCGATGCTTGCTCATTTGGCGCAGCACAGGGTTGAGCTGACGGAAGTACACCGCTTTCCCAACGTGCCGGTCCGGCTCCCAAACGGGCTTTACTGGGATACTCTCCGCCTTTTTCATGAAATATGCGAGGGCGTGCGAGCGGCCGCAGCTCAAACCGACGAGTTGGACGGCATCGGAGTCGATACCTGGGGCGTCGATTTTGGCCTGCTCGACGGGAACGGAAATTTGTTGGAAAATCCGCGGCACTATCGCGACGCTCGGACGCACGGTGTTCCCAAACAAGTTTTCTCCGCCGTGCCACGCGAGGAGATTTTTCGCCAGACCGGCATTCAGTTCATGGAGATCAATTCGCTTTACCAGCTCTATTGCGTTCGCCGCGATTCCCCTGAACTGCTGAATTTGGCGGCCAATCTGCTCTTCATGCCGGATCTCTTCAACTTCTTTTTGACTGGCGTTGCCGCCTCGGAGCGCACTGTTGCGAGCACGTCGCAGTTTTATGACCCGGCCGGCCGGTGTTTTGCGACAGACATGCTACGCCGCCTCGGAATCCAGGCCAGCTTTCTCGGCGAGCTGCTCGACCCCGGCACGGAACTCGGAAGCGTGCTGCCGCAGATGGCTGATCATTGCGGACTGAAAGGAGATACAGCCGTGTTCACGGTTGGTTCGCATGATACTGCTTCGGCCGTGGCGGCTGTTCCCGCAACGCAAGGCGACGGATGGTGCTTCATCAGCTCGGGTACCTGGTCGCTGATGGGCGTCGAACTTACGGAGCCGTTGATCAATGATGCCTCGCTCAAGGCCAACTATACAAACGAAGTCGGAGTGGCAAACACGATTCGCTTTCTGAAAAACATTCCGGGCTTGTGGATCCTGCAAGAGTGCCGGCGAATGTGGAACCGGCAGGGGCTCGAGCTTTCCTACTCCGATCTCATGACGCAAGCGGCGGCAGCGAAGCCTTGCCAAACGGTTTTGGATCTCGATCTCTTCGTTGCACCTGGCGATTATCCGCGTATGATCTGTGAGTACGCTGCGCAAACCGGGCAGGAGGTACCCGGCGAGCCAGGGTCGGTCGCACTGGTTGTTCTGAAGAGCTTGGCGCTCCGTTACAAGCAGACACTCGAATCGCTTGAGCAGCTCACGGGTAGACAGCTAGGAGTGATCCATATCGTCGGTGGAGGATCGCGCAACCAGCTGCTGAATCAGTTGACGGCCGATGTCTCCGGGCGCCGCGTAATCGCTGGTCCGGCGGAAGCAACGGCAGCCGGTAACGCGCTGACACAGGCCATGGGCGCTGGGGCGATCAACTCTTTGGAAGAACTCCGCGCGATTGTCCGGCATTCGTTCGAGGTGGAGGAGTTTAAGCCGGGCATCACCTGAAGCCCTAACGAATTTATCCTCCATCTTAAGGGGACACTATCTCCAGTTTGACTACTCACCTCGATTTGTAGTCAAATGACAGGGTGAAAATCTGTCTCTCCGTTATGGCTGTCTTGAGTTTCGGCTGCTTTAGCATACCGATCGCCGCCCAATCCGCATTGCCGACCCAGCTTGCGGGATTTCGTTCCGACATCAGCAACTCAACAAACCAGGTGGTGAATATCATCGCATTCGGCGATAGCGAAACTTCTGGCTCAGGCGCCAGCGTAGCTGCAAAGTCTTGGCTCAACAAACTAACTACTCAACTGCAAGCTGAATTCGGGAACGGCGGAACCGGGATTATCCCGCTCTTTGACAATGAAGCCCAGGAAGCCGCGATAGGCAGCAACACTCTCTACAAATGGGTGCTCAATGGCCCAGGCTGGACCGGAGGGGTGCCTGCAATCGACCCTAATTCACCAAACCAGGGCTACGCCAAATACAGCCTGTACTATGGACCGGTTGATAACCCGAATGTGACAGCGACGCTGCCTAACATCCCTAACGTGGACGGCTTCTGCATCTATTACGTCACGTACCGGAATACCGGCGAGGGAATCACTTATTCCATTGATGGCAGCGGTCCAGCTCTTTTGCGCGGCTCAAACATGGTGACTCTCAGATTTATTCCTGCCAGGAGCTGTGTTGTAGCGCCGGGCGGCTTTGGAACGCACACATTGACGCTGCGCGCTCCGTCAGTTGGTGAGATGTTCCTGTTCGGCGCAGAGGGGATAAGCGGTACAAACGGGGTGAGGGTGCACAATCTCGCTTATGCCGGCTCGGATACTTATTTTATCGGGCATAATACGGAATCACAGTTAGCTCCATTTATCAGGCTGATTGGCAATATTTCATTAGTAATCAATGCATACGGCGGAGAGAACGACTGGCAGCAAAGCCCAGAATACAACCCATCGACATATGCCGCCTATCTGCAAAACAGCATTTCTTTCTTCCAGGGACTCTACCCGCTGCCAAGCATCTTGCTGATCGGCGAGACAAACGACCGGAACGCACGCAGCAATCCAAACGGGTTCGGAAATCAGGCCGCCTACCAAGCCGCACAGCAAGGCGTTGTGAGCGGCAACCCATCTCTGGCATTTTTCTCCATAGCGGACCTGCTGGGTGACTGGGGAACGGCCAATGCGAACGGGTACATGTACGATCACGTTCATCCGAACGACGCCGGACACGCCCTGATCGCAAAGCGGCTTTATTCATTCCTCTTCGGAGATTAGTGCGTGCGGACGAAAAATTTCTGCTTGTCGATCGCGGGATCGACTGCCACGTCGAAGAACCCCACCATCATCTCGGCCCACGTTTGCTCGCCCCAACTCACGGCGGCGTCAGGATCAGGATTGTGCGGGTTATCTTTCGAATTGTCGAACGTAGCGACCGCTTGCAGGACCGTACCAGCGCGCAACGGCAGAGGATCGGCCAGGCGGTAACTGAGCTGCCAGTAGAAGCTGTAATGCGGGATGCGCAGCAGCGTGCGAATCCGCCCATGCGGTTCGATGATGTTGTACTCGAACGTTTTGCCGCGCAGATGCATATGCGGGAAAAAGCTGAGCAGCAGCGCATTATTGGGCAGCGTGCCATGCACCTCGACGCGGTAATCGGGGTCGCCTGGCGGAATTAGAAAATGGTCATTGGTTAGTTGAAGCGTGAGAACTCGCTTGGCCGGCGGCTCTTGCGAGAAAACCAGCCCAACACTGGTGCGGTCTTCGCTGGGATGGCCATGCGCCGTGTAATGCATCTGTAACACGATGTCCGATCCTGCAGGCACAAGCTTGGCAAAACCAGGCGGCCATTGGTCCGGCAAACTGCCGGGCGCGTAGACAAGAAGAATGTCGTTAGTGGTCCACATCGCATCGCGGCGCAGAGCGGGAGTGGCCAGATCGTCCGCGCTGAAGGGCTTGCCTACCGGAGCGCCGCGCAACCAAGATGATTGCGGATTGCGGATGTAGGCCACTGCGTGATGCACCACCATAGGGTTGCTTGGCCGGATTTCTGACATGCGCACCCAACGGTCTTCTTTGAAACCCGTGGGAATGATGATGTATTGGTACGGCACATCGCCCGAAGCTGGGAGGCGCTTGGCTACGGGCATCTGCAGTACGAGATCCGGTTTGTCGATATTCCAGTTATTTTTCCAATAAGCCGGCGGCGGAGCATCAGCGGGATTGCCCTCCGGAGCGTTCGCCTCCGCCCACGCTGAAAAGGTTCTTATCTGCTGCGGACTCAAGGAAGGGTCGTTTGAGAAGCGGCCGCAGCGCGGATCGGCAAACCACGGTGGCATCTCCCGCGTGCTCGTGGTGTTTGCGATCGCCTTTGCAAAGGGTCTCGTCCCGACGTAAGTTTCGAGCGCCATCGGCGCCATCTCACTTTGACGGTGACAACTCTGGCAGCGTGTTTGAAGGATAGGCAGCACATCGCGATAGAAAGTCGGGGCCGGGACGTTTACTTGCCCGGCGAGAAGTTCGCATGACGCTGGTACGGCCAGTAACGCGATGAGACAGGCGATATGCCGATGGCTACTTATCAGTTTTGCTGCCGTAAAAATCTGCCGGCATGCTAGGCCAGCGAGGTTCGCGCTTTTGCTTGAACGCCAGGCGCCCTTCTTTGAAATCCGCACTCTCCATCAACTTCGCACGGAGCACTTTCGCGATATCGCCCGACTCTTTCCACGGCTTGCCGGCCGAGTCTCGAACACACTGCATACCGCACGAGAGCGCCAGCGGGCTGGCCTTCGCCAAATGCCGCGCCATCGAGGTCGCCCGGTCATGCAGTTCAGCGCCCGGGCAAACCCGGTACACCAATCCCCAGTCGCAGGCATGTTCAGCGGTAAACGATTGGCCGGTCAAGCTCATTTCGAGCGTCCGCCGCGCACCCAAGGCGGCGCTTACCGAACGATAGACCAAGAATGGCCACAGGCCGACTCGAATTTCCGGCAGACCGAAGTTAACGCCGTCGCTGGCGAACACGATATGCCCCTGCGCCACTAAACCCAGTCCGCCTCCCAAAGCCGCTCCCTGCACGGCCATCACGATTGGTTTTATTGATTGAGAACCGACGCTGAAAAGAGCATCGTGGACGGACGCAAGTTCCGCTTCATCAATTTCATTCGCTTCATCAAGATCCATGCCCGAACAAAACACCGTGCCCGTGGCGCTGACCATAATGCATCCGATATCGTCCTGCTGTTGAGCTTCAGAGATTGCCGCTACAAGTCCTCTGCAAAGCTCCGCGTTCAGCGCATTTCGCTTTTCAGTACGGTTTAAGGCGATGTGCAGAACGCGCTGCTTACTCGAGACGAGCAGATTCATTGCTGAATTTCCCTGGTCTCGAACGCCAGCAACTCAATCGGCAAGTGCTCCGTCTCGCGCTGTGCGCAAGCCGCCTCGAATGCGAAAATCAGGATTCCGCGCGTATCTTTCGGATCAATGATGGCATCGCAGTGTCCGCGCGCCGCGGCGTATTTCGCATCGAGCCAGCGGTCGTAATCCGAGCGGGTCTGAGCAATTTTTCGCTGTAGATCTTCAGGTACGGGCTGGTCTGCGATCTTGAGATTTTCGAGCTCGGGCCCATAGATGGCCTGTACCGCAGAATCGCCTTCCATCACGCCGATGCGCGCTGTCGGCCAGCTAAACGTGAAATTCGGGTCGAAGCCCTGCCCGGCCATGGCGTAGTAACCTGCTCCACTGGCGTGATTGACAGTGAGGACGATTTTCGGTACCGTCGCGCAGGCCATCGCTTCCACCATTTCTGCACCCGCGCGGATAATCCCTTCGGCTTCCGCATCCACTCCGACCATGAAGCCTGACACGTCCTGGATATAGAGCAGCGGCAGTCGACGCCTTTGAGCGTTCTCGACAAAATAAGCAACCTTGCGCGCCGATTCGGGGTAGACAATGCCCCCAATCCGCGGTCCTGCAGAAGTTTTGAGAAAGCCGCGCCGGTTCGCGATCACACCGATCGTGCGGCCATTGAGAAGTGCTGTCGCGCATAGGAACTCGGGCGCGTACTCGGACTGGAATTCCAGCAAGCTTCCGGCATCCAGAATACGGTCGAGCAAATCTTCCATGCGATACGGCAGCCGGTGATCGTTTGGCAGCACATCGTAGAGTCCGTCAGAGTCAAACTTCGCACCGCAGACTTCGTGTATCTGCGGCGCTCGCAGCGGGGGCATCTGGCGGAAGTGTTGCCGGATCAGTTCCAGGCATGCTGCATCGTCGGCCGCGCGGTAGTGCGCAACACCACTGACCGTCGTGTGCATTCGCGCACCGCCTAGCGTTTCAGCATCGGTCACCTGGCCTACCGCGCCTTTCACCAGATTAGGGCCGCCCAATCCCATGAAGCTTACATTCTCCACCATAATGATGACGTCGCTCAAAGCCGGCAAATAAGCCCCGCCTGCAATGCACGGTCCCATTACGGCGGAAATCTGCGGGATGTGCAGCCGCCGCCGCATCAGCGAATTGTAGTAGAAAATGCGCGCGGCTCCATACTGGCCCGGGAATATACCGTCCTGCAGAGGAAGATTGACCCCGGCCGAATCGACTAGATAGACAATCGGCAGCCGGTTGCGCATGGCAATTTCCTGCGCCCGCAAGATCTTGGTGATAGTTTCGGGCCACCACGCGCCGGCTTTGACCGTGGCGTCATTGGCAACGATTACCGCCGGGCGGTTTTCTATATTTGCGAGGCCGGTAACCACGCCTGCAGCAGGTGCGTACCCCTCGTAGAGGTCGTAAGCGATTAGTAACCCGATTTCAAGAAAGGGCTTGCCTGGATCGATCAGATGGGCGATGCGCTCTCGCGCCGTCCATTTCCCGTCGCGATGCTGTTTCTCAATTTTCTTGTCGCCGCCGCCGCCCCGGAGCTGCTCTTCGAGCGCCTGAAGTTGCCTGGTTTGCTCCCGAAGGTCGCACCCGGAACTTTTCATCTGCATGCAGCGGCAAAACAAGCTGCCGAAATCACAAAAACTTGCAAGCTCCTGCTAGTCTAACAGTCATGTTCGGGCTGGATGACAGGGCGCTAAAGATTGTCTGGACGATCTTCCTGTTCTGCTTGCTGCTCTTCCTGATTTATTTGATCCGTGAAACTTTACTGGTGTTTGCGGCGGCCATTTTCTTCGCCTATATGCTCTCCCCGATCGTGGCTTTTATCGCTCGCTTTTTTCCGAATCGGAGAGGTATTGCGCTTGCTATCGTATACGTGCTGCTGATCGGAGCACTAGTAGGGGCTGGGTTTGCACTGATTCCGCAACTAGCCTCACAGGCTGCAAGTCTGGTAACTCGCCTGCCTACCTTACTGGTTGGCAACAGGGTTGCTACGCTTCCGCTTCCGCAATGGCTTGAACCGGTGCGTGCTCAAATCGTTACGACGGCTCAACGGGAGGCCAGCAATCTGGCAGCGAGCGTCGTGCCGTTCCTGCATGAGACCGGGCCGAAGCTGCTGTCGGGTGTCGGCTCGCTGCTGCCTATCGTCCTGGTCCCGATTCTTGCGTTCTTCTTCTTAAAGGATGGCGAAAAGGTCGCCAGGAGTCTGATTGGGACACTCGACGAGAAGCAGGATCGCAGAATTCTCCGGCAGATTCTTAATGAGGTCGACAGCGTTCTCAAGAACTACATCAGAGCACTCGTCATCCTTGCCATGATCACTTTTGTGGTCTATTCACTTTTCCTTAGAATCGTCGGGGTCGAATACAATCTCTTATTAGCAGGGATGGCGGCGCTGCTCGAGTTTATTCCTGTGATTGGGCCAGCTGTTGCGCTGATCGTGATTTTGATAGTCGCTTTGGTCACCGGGTCCGGCGCTGCGCTTTGGTTCTTGATCTTCTGGGGAGTCTACCGGCTTTTTCAGGATTACATCGTAAGTCCATATCTGATGAAGGCGGGGCTTGAGCTGCATCCTCTGCTCGTTCTGTTCGGAGTGCTCGCCGGCGAGCAGATAGGCGGGGTTCCGGGGATGTTCTTCTCGGTTCCCGTGATCGCAATGGTGAAGGTCGTCTACGTGAATCTTAAGAGCGCCTACGAGCACCGGCAGCTCTCGCCAGTTTAGGACCGGAGTTTACTCCGGGTTATTCAAATTCGGAAGCATCTCGCATTTTTGGGCGTCCGAAAGCAAGCGAAGCTTATAATCGGGATGCTCGTTCAAGCGCATGGCCGCGACCCCCCTTGACTGGTTTCCTTTGTGGCTTAGCCTGCGAGTGGCTGCTATCGCAACTGTCCTGGTGCTCGCCATCGGCACTTTTCTTGCATATCAGCTCTCGCACAAAACATTCCGCGGAAAAGCGTTGCTCGATTCCCTTATTACTCTGCCGTTGGTCTTGCCGCCCACCGTGCTCGGTTACTATCTGCTCATCGTTGTCGGCCGCGCTTCCCCTCTTGGACGTATTTATGAAGTGCTAACCGGACATCCCTTGGTCTTTACCTGGCAGGCCGCGGTGGTGGCAGCGGTCCTTCACTCCGCGCCGATCTACATCAAGGCCGCGCGCGCAGTATTAGAGGGAGTGGATTACCGTTACGAATGGGCCGCCAGAAGTCTGGGCGCCTCCGAATGGCGTACTTTCTGGCGCGTCACATTGCCGCTTGCCGGTAAAGGCCTCAGCTCTCTTGCGATGCTCAGCTTTGCGCGTTCGCTCGGAGATTTCGGCGTCACTATTATGGTGGCCGGCAACATACCCGGGCAGACTCAGACACTCTCCGTCGCCATTTATGAAGCCGTGGAATCCGGCAATGGCCGGTCTGCCCGCATCTTGGTTCTGCTTGTCTCGGCTGTCACTCTCGCCCTGCTCTGGCCTGCGAGTTATGCCACGCGCTCCAACCGGGCCGGAGACATTCATTAGCAGATGAGCAGAGTCGATGCCCGCATTGTCAAACGCCTGCCTCCCATCAAGGAGACGCCTGCCTTTGAATTGAACCTTCACTTCCACGGAGGCGAGGGAATCTGCGTAATTCTCGGCCCGAGCGGCGCCGGAAAAACGCTGCTACTCAATTGCCTGGGCGGCTTTGTGCGTCCGGACGAAGGGCGTATCCTCGTGAGCGACGAGCTTTACTTCGACGCCGCCGCGAACGTCCATTTACCGCCGCAGCTTAGGCGATGCGGCTACATTTTCCAGGATCACGCGCTATTTCCCCATATGACAGTGCGCGAAAACCTGCGTTTTGCAGCTTCTCTGTCTTCATCCGACATGCGCGGGCTCAATCTGCGCCGCAGCGTCAATGAGTTGCTCGAAAGTTTCGATTTAGCCGAACTCGATAACCGCAAACCCGCCCAACTCTCGGGAGGTCAAAAACAACGTGCCGCTCTGGCCCGGATTTTGCTCACCCAGCCTCGAGTTCTTCTGCTTGATGAGCCTTCTCGCGGCTTGGATGCGGCTCTGCGCCAGTCCTTCTATGAATTGCTGCGCTCGCTTCGCGCGCGATTGCCAGTTCCGGTCCTTTTGGTCAGTCATGACATCGACGAGTGTTTCGAGCTCGCCGATTCCGTCGCAGTCTTGGATGAAGGCCGCATGTTGCAAAGCGGAGCCCGGGAAGATGTGTTCGCCAAGCCGGCAACGGTCGAGATAGCGCGTTTGCTGGGCATCTACAATATCGCGCCTGCCGAAATTCGGATGCTCGATCCGGCCTCTAACTTGAGTCGCATCCGCCTGCTCGATCAGGAGATCGAAGGCCCTTACTTTCCCGGCCACCTGATTGGCGATGCCGGTTTCCTCTGCATACGACGATCTGAAGTGAGAGTCATGCCGCCGGGCAATCACGCTTCCGGTAATCAGCTGACGATGCGCATCAAGGGGAAACACGCCTCATCTTTTGGCATCAATCTTGCACTCGAAAGCGGGTTTTCGGTGATTATGCGCGAAACCGAATACCTCGAGCACCGAGGCGGTGACCGGCTCACGCTCGAGATACCTCCTGCCGCCATGGCCTTTACCGGAAAATGAAACGCTATTACATCACCGACCGAAAAGCCGTGGGCGGATTCCGGCCACTGCTCGAGGTCATTCGCGATCAGATGCACCTGGGCGTGGACTACATTCAGATCCGCGAGAAAGATCTCTCCGCCCGCGAGCTTTTCGAATTCACGCTGGCCGTCCTGGAGGTTCGCGAGATGGAAACTGCCAAACCGCTACCAGTTAAAATTCTCGTCAACACCCGCGCCGACGTTGCCATGGCGGCCGGCGCCGATGGCGTTCATCTCCCGTCCGCGGCGCCGCGCGAATCTTTGCCTGGGTTGCTGGTCGCCCGCTCTTGCCATACGCTCAGAGCGGTTCAGGAGAGCACGGCCGATTTCGTAACCTTCGGACCTGTATTCGAAACGCCAGGCAAAGGACCGCCCCTGGGCCTCGCGGCGCTGAAAGCTGCCTGCCAGTTTGGCAAGCCGGTATTCGCTCTCGGTGGAGTCGATTGGGAGAACGCAGCCCAATGCATGGCCGCCGGAGCAATCGGAATCGCCGGGATCAGAATGTTCCAGGAACCTGATCTTTAACGTGAAATGCGTTAATAAAAGTAATGAAGGGGCCGGTCTTGCTTGCATCGGCAATTTTAGCGCTCGCTCCCGGATTCGCTTTCGCGGGTTCTACTCCGCCCCAACCTGGCCAGTTGCCGCCTGCTCCCCCGCAATCTCCCAACCCAAACGGCGCAATGAAGTTGCCCAATACCGTCTCGGCTCCTCCATTAACGATCCGCGACAAATTCGATTACCGCGTAGTACAGAGCTTCGGCCTGCGAGGTTTCGTAGGCGCTGGAATTTCGGCCGCTATCGGACAGGGTTCTGGAACACCGTACGCATGGGGCGGCGGTGTTGAAGGCTTTGCAAAACGCTACGGATCTGGTTTTGCGGGCAATCTATCGCGCCAGTCTTTCGCTTTTGTTCTGGAATCGGCTCTGCACGAAGATCCGCGTTACTTCCCGTCCGAAGAACAGCCAATTAAGTTGCGAATCTTAAATTCTCTGAAACAGGTCATTATTTGCAAAACAGACGAAGGAAGATCTTCCTTTGCCTACGGACGCGTAATTAGCACCTTTGCCGCAGGTCAGTTCGTGAATGTCTGGCAGCCGGCCGGCAATGGGACCGTCGCAAAAGGCTTCGTTAGAGGCGCGTACGGGTTAGGCGGCGACTTTGCTTATCACTTGATGCAGGAATTTATTCCATTCACCCGGCCGCGCTCTCTTCGCCACCGGCCTTAGGCTTGCGGGCAAATCGGTCAGCTCTCTAAATTCCAAGCTACTGCCGGATGTGGTCCGTTACGCCCTTCGTGATCAATTTCAGGTGAAGGTTGGCATGCTGGCTTTCGTGAAGCTCTACTTCGGTTCCCTCTGATTGCAGCAGCTTGACGAAATCCGCGTTATCCCAGAGATCGAAGTCATCTTCCTGGGCGGCAAATGCAATATACTTGCCTGGACGCATGTGCTCAATTGAGAAATGGAGAGACTGGTCCAATTCGCCCAGGCTAATCTTATTCCATTCTGATGCTGTATCTTCTGAAATCAGCAAGACGCGCATGGGATGACTAGCCTGACTTTCTGAAGCTTCAACGTCTCCACTTACGCTTGCAACCTTCTTACTGAAGGTCATCAGCAGATCTAGATTTGCGCCCTCTGTCACATCGATCGCTTCCGCATTGAGGAGTCGTCCTCCTGACTGAACTGACTTTAGATAGCAACCGGGAGCGCCGTTGAACCAAACCTGATACTTGTCCGGCGGAACAGCATCGATCAGGTATGTGCCGTTCTGGGGTGGATACTGGCTCAAGCTGTTCCAAGAGTGCCCATCCCAATGATCCGGATTTAAGGACACCGATCCAGTTGTCAGCAGCTTGTCTTCGCCCTCCATTGTTACGCGCACGCGAACTTGCGCCGGCCTGAAAGGCGTGATCACAATTCCTGTGACATCCTGGTCCACGAGGTTGACTTCCGTCGCTCCAATCTCTTCAGGGCCGCTCATGCTGTGATCCAGTAGGATCAGGCGATGCTTTCCCGGCGGTAATTCGTCGAATACGAAATCACCATTCGGCAGAATCTCGCCGCCTTCCGATGTCCATCCCATCCCTTCTTCGACGGTGGCGCTCACCTCATATTTAGAGGAATAACTAAGCGTTCCCGCAATTCTTCCTTTCACGCTCAGCAATGGCCCACGTTGAATCTGAATATCGACACCCGGCTGCTCCTGGCCGCTCTCGATACGGATGCTTTGTGCATCTGAAAGCGAAATTGCCGCGGGATGAAAGGTCCTCAGTTGGTGTACTTTGGTTATTCTGCCCGCAGCATCGACAGGGATCTCTCGGACAGCAAGGCCCGAAGACTCCTTCCCGGCGCTCACATAGTAAGCGCCCGGCATGAGACCGTCGAACCGATACTCTCCGGACTGATTCGTCGTAGTTTGATCAGCAGGTGAGTTGGGGGTATTCCTGCGGTGTCTATGCCGCGTCCAAAGAACGACCTCGTAGCCCGCTGCCGGATCTCCGTCTCCATCCAGGATCCGTCCGTTGATTGTTCCTGCAGGAAAAAGGCGGAGAGTGACATCCTCGACCCGCTCGCCCGCGCTGACTTTCAGAAGCGTTTGAGCGTCCTCGGCCTTTACCTGGCCGTAACCACCGGAAAGCAATCCGGTTTTGTCCGCCATTAACCTGTAGACGCCCGGGCTTACGTTGGCAAACCGGAAGTGGCCCGCCTCGTCGCTGGTCGCTACCAACTCGGAATCATGTTCAATCGCGGATCCTTCCAAGATTACGTGTGCCTTCCGGATTGCTTCTCCAGTGGCAGCATGGATAACGTGTCCTTCTACCAACCCAACCGAATCAGGTTGCGGGATGGTCTGCTGCGCGGCCGCAACGGAAGCGAGAAGAAAGTAAACCCGCCAGTTCATCGGAATTCCACCCTCAGGCTATGTACGCGACGGCGGTAGTGACGGTTACATCAGCGTGCCCGGCCGCGCTCTCTTCGCCGCGGCCTCAGGCCTCCACTGCCTGGGCAGCCCTGTCAGCGTGCAGCTCCTGTAGACTCCACACGCGAACCGGATCGCGCCTCCTTGCGACCACTGCCTCCGCTGCCGCTTTTGCTCCGCTCATGGTGGTGATGCAGGGCGTTCGGTACGTCACCGAGTTGCGCCGGATCGTCTGCTCATCCGGAAACGAGTGGCTTCCCGTGGTCGTGTAGATAATTAGGTTCAGCTTGCCTGCCTTCAGCAGGTCAACGGCGTTAGGCCGCCCTTCATTAACTTTGAAGACGGTCTTCACGGGCAGACCAGCCGCTTTAAGCACCGAAGCCGTGCCGCGAGTCGCGAACAGCTCGAACCCAAGATCGCGAAACTTCTTCGCCACGTCGAGCGCCGCGGGTTTGTCGCGATCATTCACGCTGATGAACAGCGCTCCTTCGTCCGGAATCGGCGCGCCCGCCGCGAGCTGTGCTTTCGCGAAGGCCTCGCCAAAGCTTTGTCCCACGCCCATCACCTCGCCGGTCGAGCGCATCTCAGGTCCAAGCGCTGGATCCACACCTGGAAATTTCGCGAAAGGAAAAACCGGACTCTTGACGAAGTAACTCGGCACAGGCAGCGTGCCATTTACTACGCCCTTGGTGAGATGCTTCAGCTCGGGCAGCTTCTTTCCGAGCATCAGCCCTACCGCTACCTTGGGCAGCGGCACGCCTGTCGCTTTGCTGACAAACGGCACAGTACGCGAAGCGCGCGGGTTTACCTCAAGCACATACACCTTGCCGTCCTTCAACGCATATTGCGTATTCATCAGGCCGATCACGTTCAGAGCCATGGCCAATCTCGTCGTGTAATCTTCAATCGTCCTGATTGTCTCGGGCTTGAGAGAGATTGCCGGAAGCACGCAGGAACTGTCGCCGGAATGCACGCCGGCCTCTTCTATGTGCTCCATAATCCCGGCGATCAGCACGTTCTCGCCATCGCCAAGCGCGTCGACATCCACCTCGGTCGCGTCTTCCAAAAAGCGGTCGATCAGCACCGGCTTCTTTACCGAAAAGTTCACCGCTTCCTGCATGTAGCGCCTGACGGTTTCTTCGTTGTAGGCAATCACCATCGCGCGGCCGCCCAGCACGTAGCTCGGACGGACTAGAACGGGAAACCCCAGCTCACGCGCAACGCTGCACGCTTGCTCCACCGTCGTCGCCGAACCGTGGGCCGGCGCAGGAATGCCGAGTTCTTCCAGGAGTCTGCCGAACAGCTTGCGGTCTTCAGCTAAATCGATGTTAACTGGATCTGTTCCGATAATCGGCAACCCGGCTTTCTTGAGCGGTATTGCCAGGTTGAGCGGAGTCTGCCCGCCAAACTGCACGATCAATCCATCCGGTCGCTCAACGTCATGGATATTGAGCACCTCTTCCTGAGTCAGCGGCTCGAAATAAAGGCGGTCGCTCGTATCGTAATCCGTTGAAACCGTTTCCGGATTGCAGTTGACCATGATCGATTCGTAGCCAAAGTCCTGCAGCGCGAAAGAAGCGTGACAGCAGGCGTAGTCGAACTCAATTCCCTGCCCTATCCGGTTAGGCCCGCTGCCGAGGATCATCACTTTCTTGCGTTCGGTCGGAGCAGATTCGTCCTCTGATTCGTAGCTCGAATACATGTACGGCGTGAAGCTCTCGAATTCAGCCGCGCACGTATCCACCCGGTTGAACACCGCAATGACTCCGAGTTTCTTTCTCGCCTCACGCACCTGCAGCGGGTCAGCCCCAATTACTTCCGCGATCTGGCGGTCCCCTAGACCGTCGCGCTTTAATTTGCGAAATTCCTTCACTGTAAACGATTCAAGCTGACGGCCTTTGAGCGACTGCTCGACCGCAACCAGATCCTCGAGCTGGCGCAGAAACCAGCGATCTATGCTCGTCATCTCGCATACCTGTTCCACCGTGTAGCCGTGTGCGAAGGCCAGTCGAATATAGTCCAGGCGTTCCGGATTCGGCGTGATCAACCGTTTTGCTATCAGGTTTGGATCAAGTTCGCCGGCGCTCGACGATTTGCCCGTCTCCAGGCTCCTTACACCCTTGCCTAGAGCCTGTTTGAAAGTACGGCCGATTGCCATAACTTCGCCCACCGACTTCATTTGCGTAGTAAGTACTGGGTCCGCGCCCGGGAATTTTTCGAATTGCCAGCGCGGAATTTTAACCACGACGTAATCGATCGTCGGCTCGAAGCAAGCCGGGGTTGCTCGCGTAATGTCGTTGCGAATTTCGTCCAACCGGTAGCCCACGGCGAGTTTGGCCGCGATCTTTGCGATGGGAAAACCGGTAGCCTTTGAGGCCAGAGCCGAGCTGCGCGAGACCCGCGGATTCATCTCCACGATCACCATCCGGCCATTCTCCGGATTGATCGCAAACTGCACGTTCGATCCGCCGGTATCCACGCCGATTTCATTCAAGCAGCGCAGCGCAGCGTCGCGCATCATCTGGTACTCGCGATCGGTTAGCGTCTGCGCCGGCGCTACCGTAATCGAGTCGCCTGTATGCACGCCCATCGGATCGAAATTCTCGATCGAGCAAACAATAATTCCGTTGCCTGCGACGTCCCGCATCACTTCCAGCTCGAACTCTTTCCAGCCAAGTACGCTTTCCTCGATCAGCACCTCGTGAACCGGAGAAAGATCGATGCCGCGCGCCAGAATTTCCGCCAGTTCTTCGCGGTTATAAGCGATTCCGCCGCCCGTCCCGCCGAGCGTGAAGCTCGGCCTCAGAATGATCGGGTAGCCGATACGTTCGGCAAAATCGAGCCCGTCTTCCACGTTGTTCACCAGCTGCGATTGGGTCATATCGAGCCCGATCTTACGCATCGCGTCTTTGAACAGCAGCCGGTCTTCGGCTTTCTTAATAGCGCTGATATTGGCTCCGATCAGCTCGACGCCATACTCTTCCAAGACTCCCGATTCGGCCAGCTCCACCGCCAGGTTCAGCGCCGTCTGTCCACCCACGGTAGAAAGCAGCGCGTCGGGCCGTTCTTTACGAATCACTTCTGTCGCAAATTCCAAGGTAAGCGGCTCCACATACGTGCGATCTGCTATTCCTGGATCGGTCATGATGGTCGCCGGATTCGAATTGATCAGGACAACCTCGAAGCCCTCCTGCCGGAGCGCCTTGCAGGCCTGCACTCCGGAATAATCGAACTCGCAAGCCTGCCCGATCACGATCGGCCCCGAGCCGATGATCATAATGCGCTTGAGATCGGTTCGCTTGGGCATCGCTACCGCTTGTGCTCCTTCATCGCCCCTGCAAATTCACCGAACAGATAATGCGAGTCGTGTGGTCCCGGGGCAGCTTCCGGATGGTATTGTACGCAGAAGACGGGCTCACTGCGGTGTTCAAAGCCCTCCACTGTCTGATCGTTCAAATTCACGTGCGTGATCGCGACTTCCGAATCGCGCAGCGAATCGGGGTCCACGCAGAACCCATGATTTTGCGAAGTGATCTCCACTTTTCCGCTCTGCCGGTTTAGCACCGGATGGTTGGCACCATGGTGCCCGAATGGCAACTTGTAGGTCTTCCCGCCCAGCGCCAGTCCCAGCAACTGGTGGCCCAGGCAAATCCCAAATACAGGAACCTTGCCAATCAACTTTCTTATTTCGCCTGCCTCATAGGTGAGCGGTTCGGGGTCCCCGGGCCCATTCGAAAGGAAGATGCCGTCAGGCTGCAGGGAAAGAACATCTTCCGCCGTGGTACCGGCCGGAACCACTGTCAAACGCGAGCCGATCTGAACCAAATGCCGTAGGATGTTGCGCTTGATTCCATAATCGTAGGCGACCACGTGAAACTGAGGCTCGGCTGCAGCGGCTAACTTATCGGAGGCAGAGACCGGATTGATCGCCTCGCTCCATGAATAGCTTTTCGGCGTCGATACGCGCGAGACCAGGTTCTGCCCCGTCATGGAAGGCGCGCTCCGTGCCGTATGCACCAGCTCTTCAGGATCGTGTGCGCCTATCGCAATCACGCCTCGCAGCGCTCCACGCTGTCGCAGGATTCTCACCAGCTTTCTGGTGTCGACATCGGCAATCACAGGGAGCGCGTGCTTCGCGAGAAAATGTTCCGCTTTCTCGGCCGAGCGCCAGTTGCTTGCGACCGGAGACATTTCGCGCACTACCAGACCTTCGATATATGGAACTCCCGCTTCGCAGTCTGCTGAATTCGCCCCATAGTTTCCAATCTGGGGATTAGTTAAAACAACGATCTGCCCGCAGTAAGAGGGATCCGTGAAAATTTCCTGATATCCCGTGATGGCGGTGTTAAAGACCACCTCGCCTGTGCGCTGTACCGGCGCACCAAAGCTCGTGCCCTCGAAGACGGTTCCGTCCTCCAGGGCGAGAACTGCTTGCTGCAACTAATCAGCTCCTATTTCGTGTGATCTCCGCAACTCGGGGAAGTGCAAAACTATTTTCGCACCTTGCTCTTTTTTGAAGAATTCGCGCAACACCGGCACGGTGTGCCCCCCGAAAGGTTGGCGGAGTTCCTTGCTGTTTGGCGGCACGCAGCTGTGCCCTTTGCGCTTCTAACGCCCGGCTCTCTTTGCGCGCGATGGCGTTTTGGTCTCGCTTGCCTTCGCGCGCGCCGCGCCTTCTTGCACCGATGCCGCTGGCTTCTTCAAGTTCGCCAAGCTCCTCCGAAGTGCTTCGGCAATATCGACGACCTCGGTTTGCCGGGGAAGGGCCGGAGCTGGAGCGATCGGCAATCCCTTCACCTTACTGTCAATGATCGATTGAATTTTGTCGCGATACGTGTCGCGGTACTTTTCAGGCTCGAACGGAGCCGCGAGCGAGTGGATCAATGTTTGCGCTAAATCCAATTCTTTCTTGTTCACTTCATCCACATCGGCCCGGAACTCTTCATCCGCTCTGACTTCTGAAGCAAAATACATCGTGTGCGCCAGAAGTCCCTTCTTGCCAGGCCGCAGTACCACCGCGTGCTCCCGCCCGTGCATTGCAAACTGCGCGATCGCAACCAGCCCGCTTAGCTGCAAAGAACGGTACAGCAGGGCGTAGGCCTTTTCGCCGGCCTCTTCCGGCCTTACGTAGTATGAGGTCTCAAAGTAAACCGGGTCGATCCCGGCGAGCTCGACAAACTCCTGAATCTCCATCGCGGTCGATGTCTTGGGCGCGGCGCTCTGTAATTCATCTGGCTCGATCGCCACAAACCGGTCCTTCTCGTATTCGTAACCCTTGACAATCGACTTCGGCGATAACACCTCGCTATCGCCATTCCGAACGGCGACCTGTTTTACCGGAGTCAGCACTGGCTCGGGAGCTGCGACCGCCCGCGAACTCGCTGAAAGTTCCAATTGTGGGCGTTCCAGCCTCGATTCTGCAAAAGTTGGGGGTGGCGCGCCGCGACGGCCTGCTGTCTCCTCCTTCTCCTGCCCGTCATCGGATGGGCGATAGAGCCGCCGCAAGCTGATCCGCTCGGGACGCGCCGCGCGAAAGAGCCGCACTGGAATCGAAATCAAAGCGAAAGAAATGTAACCGCGCCAGACGGTAGAAGCCACATCGCACCCCTTCTTCTATTGTGCCGCGTTACTGGATATAGCGTCAGCGGCGCACCGTCAGCGGCGCTGCGAGACGGAAGGTAAGCACAGACTCTGGCGGAATCTTCACCTGCGAGCCATGCGTGAAAGCCTGGATTCCGATGCCTGCTCCGCCCCCAACGCCAGCTCCGATCGCCGCTCCTTTGCCGCCTCCGGCCAGGCCGCCGATGAGCGCGCCGGCCGCCGCGCCGATGCCGGTGCGGACTGCGCTTTGCTTGCCTTTGGATTTACCAGTCTCGTCGTAGACATCGCTCGCCACATCGTAAGTCCGGCCTCCGGCGGTAAGGCTGGTCACCCGAACTTCCAGTTCACTCTTGCCCTTGATGCGACCGGCGCTGCTCTGGTTAGTGAGAAGAATGGTAACAGGTGAGCCTGCTGGGACGACGACGCGATTTCCATGAACGAGCGGTGAGTCGAGCGAGCCGCTAAAGGTCTGGCCAACCGTATTGTTGCGCGAATCGATCCCGTCGGTCATGCGCACTTGAAGGCGGGTTCCCGCCGGAATCGTGATGGTGGTTGGACGCGGAGGAGAAGGAGGCTCGCTGGCAACGGCGGGCTCGGGAGGAGTAGTCTCGGGAACAGATGCTGGCGCGGGGCTAGGAGTTGCGGCGGGCGGCGGAGCGGCAGCAGCAGCACTCGCAGGAGCGGGAGCGGAAGAAACGGGCGGATAGGAGCCGGTGGAGGGAGGTGGCTGAGGCGCGCTATTTGCCGCAGGCGTGGAAGTTGCCGGGTTAGCGGCTGCGGCATTGACCTTCATTTGGTCGTTAACGCCGCTTACGCCCGGCGTACCATTAGCTACTTTCGTCGCCTCGAGCTCAACGTCTGAACTGGGCACGTCCCCGCTAAGCGTGACAGTGCCATTCTTGACGTCGACCTTAATGCTGGCCGCTTTGGTAGTATCGTCCGCGTATAGCTTCGATTGGATAGCCGTGACTAGGCTTTCGTCACTCGCCGACTTCTTTGTGCAGCTTACCGAGATCAGCCCCGCTAGAGCAATCACTACTAGTCCGATTGAATTACGAAACATAAATCCCTTCTCAACTTATACAATAAAGCTTCAGGCTACGTATTGAGAACTCATCGAATGGCAGATCAGACGGCAACGATTCCGGCAACTAAGCCGGCCAAAGCAGAGAAGCGACGCGAGGGGCAGACCCGCAACAGCATTGCCGAATGGGCGGTAACCATTTTATTGCTGCTCTTCGGCACAACGACCCTGGTACAGGCTTTCGTGATTCCCACGGGCTCGATGGAAGACACTTTGCTGATCGGCGATCACCTGCTGGTAGACAAGCTGGCGTATGCCCCGGCCGGTGTGATCAGCAAATACGTCTTGCCTTACGAGCAGCCAAAACACGGAGACATCATCGTTTTTCGCTATCCGGTGGACATAACCCAAACGTTCGTGAAGCGGGTAATTGGAGTGCCGGGAGATCATCTCAAAATGGTGAACCGCGTCATTTACCGTAACGGAGTACAGCTCAATGAGCCGTATGTCTACCATAAATTCCCCTACGACGCGGCGCGCGATAACTTTCCCGGCGAGCCTTCGCTGTTCGCCGAGGGGCTGCAGGCGCAGGATCAGCGGGACATGCTGGATCATCACGTGGTGAATGGCGAAGTAGTAGTGCCCCCCGATACGTATTTTGCAATGGGCGACAATCGGGACAATTCGCTCGACAGCCGTTACTGGGGCTTTGTGCCACGCGACAACATCATCGGCAAACCGCTTCTGATTTATTGGTCCTACCGGGCCTCGACCGAAGATCTGGCGGGGACGTCGGTCGACTCGCTCTTCAGCCACATGACTGACCTGGTGGAGCACTTTTTTACGCGCACGCGCTGGGACAGAACCTTCCGGGTCATCCGAGGTTTTCCAGACTCACGGCTCCCGGAGCAGCCGCTGCCGCTCAATCCGGGCAATCCGAATCCTTAGTGCGAATGTCTAAGAACGTCGAAAAACGCTTGCTGGCTGCTTCGCAGATGTGCTTGGGACGCCAAACGCGGGCGGCTCAGAAACGCTGCTGATGGCGAATCATCGGTACGGCCTGATCATGGCCGGGGGCCGCGGGACACGGTTCTGGCCTCGGAGCCGCAAGAGCAATGCAAAGCAAGTCCTCCGCTTTTTCGGAGAGAGAAGCTTGATCCAGCAAACAGTGGACCGGTTAGCTCCGGTGATTCCGCCCGAGAACATTTGGGTGATTACAAACGAGCTGCTGCAGCCGGAGATCCGAAGCCAGTTACCGGATGTACCGAGACGGCAGATCATCGCCGAACCGGCGCAGAGGAATACGGCCCCGTGCATTGGCCTGGCGGCGCAGATCTTGCAGGGAATAGATCCGGAGGCAGTCTTGGGCGTGTTCCCGGCAGATCACCTGATCTTGAAAGAGGGGCGTTTTCGGAACTTTGTTAAAGCGGCATATCGCGCTGCTGAAGAAAATCAAGTGGTTGTGCTGGGAATCAAGCCGCGCTGGGCTGAAACCGGGTATGGCTATATAGAGTTCCCTAAAAAGGTAAGGCCGGGGGAGGTCGGAGCCGTACCTGTTACCAGCTTCCGCGAGAAGCCCGATGTCAAGACAGCCAAAAAATTTGTCGAGCGCGGCAATTTCTTCTGGAACGCGGGAATGTTTTTCTGGCCGGCGGCGACGGTACTCGATTTGATGCGAAGGCACCAGCCGGAGACCTCGACCTTGCTGTCCGGATTGCCTTCTTTTCGGAGTAAGACATTCGGGAGCAAGCTGGCCGAGGCCTATCCGCTATGCGAGAATATTTCGGTTGATTACGCAGTGATCGAAAGAGCCGAACAGGTAGCCGGGATCGCGCTCGACGACATTGGCTGGAGCGATGTCGGTAGTTGGGAGGCCGTTTACGATCTGGCCGAAAAGGATGCCGACTCGAACGCCTCGCGCGGCGACCTGGTCGCGGAGAATAGCCATGGAAACTACGTAGATGCCGGAAAGACGGTGGCCCTGGTCGGGGTAGACAACCTGGTGATTGTAGATACGCCCGACGCTCTGCTGGTGGCGAGCAGGAGCCATGCGCAGGACGTCAGCAAGATCGTTAAGGTGCTGGATAGGCAGGAGCGGGAAGAACTGCTGTAGAGCGTTTATCCTATTTCGGGCGTGTTGCTACAAACGTGCCCGAGTAATCGGCGAATTCCCAGTTGCCGGCCAGTTTGCCGTCCTGCAATTTGCCTCTCATTTTCAGGGTGGCGGTCATCCCGGCTTCATCGGAGTTGTAGGGGAAGGCCAAATCCAAAGCCCCGTCTTTGAATGTTCCCTTGACGTCGGCAGTGCCATTCCATTTGCCGGTGACCTGATCGCCATCGATTTTAAAGTTGGCATCGGAATCGCGATCGCCCCCGTCCGTCTGGTAGACAAAGTGCCATTTGCCGGAAATGTCGTTCGCCGGGGCAGCGGCTACTTGGGGCGCCTGTGCGGCCCTGATACCAGCTCCGTTTATCACAATCGCTCCGGCGATAACCGCGCCTAAAAAGACTGATCGCATGTCGAGATGCTCCTCCTATGCTGTTGCTGTTTTCGCGTTTTTGAAAATCTTAGTCAAAACGGCTACCGCGCGGTCGACGTCCTGCTCGGAAAGAATGTAGGGCGGCAGGAAGCGCAGCACTGTGTCGTGAGTGCAATTGAACAGGATACCTTCTTTGATTCCGTCGAGCACGAGTTCCTTGCAGGGAAAATCGAGTTCGACCCCGATCATGAGGCCTTGGCCGCGCACTTCCTGGATGAAAGGGAAAGCCCGCATGAGTTCGGTCAGCTTCATGCGGAAATACACGCCGACGGAGTTGATGGAGGGCAGAAGCTCATCGAGGATATCGAAGAATTCGAGCGCTACGCGGCAGGCGAGCGGGCCGCCGCCGTATGTCGATCCGTGCATGCCGGGCTTGATGGTAGCGGCAGCTTTCTCGTTCGCGATGATCACTCCGAGCGGAATCCCGCAGGCCATGGGCTTGGCCGCGATGACAACGTCGGGCAGTAGAACCGGGTCGAGCAACTGATAGGCGAAGTATGCGCCAGGACGGCCGACTCCGCATTGAATTTCATCGAACACCAGCAGCGCATTATGGCGATCCGCAAGCTCACGGGCCTTGCGCGCGAATGGTTCCGAAACCGGATTAATACCGCCCTCGCCTTGGATGAACTCGAGCACGATGCCGGCTGTATTGCCGGTGACGGCGGCTTCCAGAGCGGCGATGTCATTGCGCGGAACGAACCGGGCGCCAGGCAGCAGAGGTTCGAAGTCTTTGCGGTACTTCGGCTGGCCGGTGATAGAAATTGCGCCGAGCGTGCGGCCATGGAATGAGTTTTCGAGCGAGACGATTTCCGTCTTCGCGGCGGAAACGCTGTTTCCATGGGAGCGGATCATTTTGAGCGCGCCTTCCATGGCTTCGGTGCCGGAGTTGCAGAAGAAGCTTCGCTGAAGTCCGCTGATTTTGGCAAGGCGTTCGGCGAGGCGGCCCTGGTATTCGTGATAGTAAAGATTCGACGTGTGGAGCAGCAGTCCCGCTTGTTGGCGGATCACTTTGAGAATGCGCGGGTGCGAGTAGCCGAGCGAATTGACGCCGATGCCGCTAATGAGATCGAGATAACGTTTGCCATCGAGATCGTAAACGTAGACGCCCCGGCCGCGATGGAGCAAAAGTGGGTAGCGGGAATAGTTCTGGAGCAGATACTCCCGTTCGAGACCCATGATCTCTTCAAGCGGAGTAGTCTGCACGCCCGATTCGGCGCTGAGGGTAGCGGCCATTTCTCCATCATACGGAGAGAGGTCGGCGGTAGTCTTGCAAAATTGAAACGAAACCGATGATGCGCCTCCGCTGTGCTAGCGTCAGGCAGCGGCTGCGAGTCCGAATAACCTGCAATAGACGATACTGGCCCAGCAATATCGCCCTTTCCAAGAATCGGCACCCGTATCGTCAGCCTAGACCTCCGCTTCAATTCATTGAGGACCATGGGAACTGACGGGTTCCCGTCCGCGTTGATGATCCCTCGCTGCCGCTTACGTCAGGTGAAACGGCTGCGAACATCGATAACGTATCCGTCTATTGCTTCGATCAGACCGGCGCGAGCATAGCTGTGCGTGCCTATCAGGCCAGGGCTCCAAGACGGCTCTATGGTTTTAAAGGCTTTCTCCTGATACTCTGTGCAGCTCAACGTGAGAATCTCATTCGCCGTGAAGCTATATCCGTAACAGCGGGCGCAGTCTTGGCTCATGCGGAACAGCCTATTGCTGCTGCGGAAGATCCGCCCCGCATTGCGCGCATAACGCACATCCTTGGAAATCGGGTTCGCTGGGTGGTAAGCCCACGGACCCGCAAGGGATTCGGCATACAGTAAGAGGAGAGTTACTGCACAACCCGTTGGCTCCAACTCAGTGGTGAACATCCACCACATTCCGCCTTCGTAGAGCAAGGTTGTGTCCACTAGAGACTGGCCCTCCAAAAGATTCCCTTCAAATGTCCACTGGTTCGGAAACCGGGTCGCGCGAAACAGAGGAACCGCCTTGGTATGCGAGCACTCGGGGACCATGTAGACTTGGCCCTCATGCTCGAAGACCGCTGGATATGAGAGATGTGTCCCAGTATCCAAGGCCGTCTGCACAGGTCCAAGCGAGCCATCAGGGTTCACTTCAGCGCAGCTGATCACGCCGCGATTGTCGCAATATCGGAAGTCTTCGAAGAATAGCCATATTTGATCTTGCTGCATCAGCAGCCAAGGGTCCGCCCAGGAGTGCCCGCGTGGCGATTCGATCCAGCGAAAGGCCTGAAGACTTTCCGGCCCCTCTTGCTCGATGAGCGATGTCGCTGAATCATTGCGCAAGGCCAGCCGCCAATGCCATTGCAGGTCGCGCCGACTCGCCCTTTTGAGCAGTTTCCGCGGAATTATAGGTGCTAGCCAGCTCAGCATCTCCAGGTTGGTGGGTGATCGGTAGATCTTCTTCTTGCCGCGGTATGGAGTAGGTGGCAAGGCTCGCGCCTTTACTTCGTCCCATCCCAATTGGTGCAGTTCATTCAATTTCCAGATTACGAACGAAGCTGCGCCCCAAAAAGGCGCCTTTCGGTTCTGCGAAAGGAACAAGGTAGGTTCAGTTGGATAGAGCCCCTTGCAAAGCACCAAACCACCATCCAGCTCTTCCGTGAGTACCTGCAGGATTACCCCTGACGTTGGACTCCCCTCAACCAATTCCCAGAAGTGAGCGGGGCCGCCCCGATAATAATCGTTGTCCCCATGGTGGTATGACCAAACCCCATAACGCGCGGCTTGCAGGATGTTTCCACGCAATATATTAAACCCGAAACGCAGCAGAACATCTAAATCCTTCTTGCGTATTTCTTCAACAATCTCGGGAGGAAACCGGTGAACAAACCCCTTTTTTATCGGTTCGACTTCAATCCGTTCGATCCCCTGAAAGCGGTCCCTGCAGTCTACTTCCGCGAGGGGATCGTCCTCCGGAGCAAATTTTCGATCGATCCCCTGATAAAGGTCGAACAGAAGTAGCCGACGACTCGACGGATTTGCAAGTCGGCGATAGATTTTCGACAGCGTCGCACGCGCTTGCGCAACGGCGGCTGCTTCCGGATTTTTGTGAAGAACCAGGAGGTCTATCGTCGCGAAATCGCTGCTCTTGATGTCGTTGACGACCGCCGCAAATGCGCCACTTAAGCTCTCCCTGTCTAGCAACAATCCTATGCGCAGAGGGCGACGGTCGCTACGCGAGGTGCAAAATACTGGGAGCACTTAAAATACCGGGAGAATTTATCATTAGATGATAGCCGGTTACCGGCTCGATCACTGGCGAAACTCGAGGATTACTGCAGCAACCCTGGAGGCGTCGGCAAGCCACGTTGCAACACATCCAGATCGGCAATAGCTATTTCAGAACGTAATCGAAGTTCACCAGACCATTGCGGTAGTCGATGGTCAGGCGGAATAACGAGAGCACAGGAATGCCTAGGATGCCGGAAAGACGGACCTCTTTGTGCTCCGGTGAATTGTTTAGATCGTAAGACATGATCCCCATGTTGTCCTGACGGAAATGTCCGAATTGCAATTCGGCCTTGCCGGCCTCGTAAACATTTTTCACCTGCCCGGATATGCCCTTCACACGCATCTGGTCATTGCCGTAGATCTTGGTCGAGAGGCGCGCAAAAGTCGAGTCCATGTTCGAGGCTTCTGACCCGGTATCAAGCAGGAACAGACCGGTGCAGCGCCGGTTCACCGTGGTCGAGACCAGCAGCATGTGCCCGAACCGGAAAACCGGAGTAAAGTCTTTCTCGTCGGGCGCAACCACACGGTTGTAGCCTTGCGGATCCTGAGAGCGGGGCGGCAGAGGCTTCAAATGTAAGAGGCGCTTTTGAAAATCGATTTCCACCAGGTAGTCCTGGAAGAAGTCAGCGCCGATCAGTCCGTCCTCGTCGCCGGCGATGGCGCGCTTGCCTTCTAAGGCGCGAACCAGGCAATTCGAGAATTTGAGAGGTCCGACCTGACAGTTATCTGCAATGGCGGAGAACATGTTTCTAGTGCCTCCGTCGCCCACGCCCCATGCTTTGTCGGACCCTAAATGTGCCAGCCCGGCCTTATCTACCGCGCTTTGCTTCACGAGGATCCCGCTAGCGCCCGTGTCGAAGAGCATTCTGAGTGACTTGCCGTTGCCGATCTTTAATTCGAGACCGACCCCACGCGCGCGCTGGGCATCGCGCATCAGCAGAGAGAATTTGAGTGTAGTCTCCTGCGGGCCCCCCTCTGTTTCGAAGAGCTTTTTATCTCCCGCTGCGGCTTCGACCGCCAAGCCGTTTTCCTGCATTTGCTCGAGGCGCTGATACAACCACGGATGCGTAGCGGCAAAAGGCCCGAGCAGTTCACGGCGCTTGGCTGCTGGAATATAGCGCAGAAAGGTTTGGGTTATCAGGGCATCATCGGGATCGACATCGTGCGCCTTGAGGCAAAGGAGCCGGGCAGAGCGGTAGAACGAAGCGGCCCTGTAAAGCCTCGACATTCCGTAAATGGCTCGGGGCGTATCTTCTTTCAATTTGAGCGCGGCTTTAAAGAGGCGTTCGGCTTGCGGCATGTCCCCCATATAGAAAGCGAACTCGCCGCGTGCGGCTACAATGTCAGGCGAGTTGGGGAAAGCCGTTGCCGAGCGTTCGTCGGCGTTCGAAGCTTGCTCGACCTTTCCCTCATAGACAAGCGAAGAGAGCAGCGCGGCTTGAACAGCGGCGTCGGCAGGCGATTTGGCTGCCGCATTCTGGAGCAGCGGAATGGCGGCTGCGAAATTTCCGGATTTGTAGACTGCGAGCCCGCTATCGTCTTGCGAGAATGCGCGCAGAGGCGTGAGCAGCACGGCGACAAGCACTACTTTTGCGGCAGAGCAACACATGGTGAGGTTTGTGCCATGCTAACAGACTTTTTCCCCGGCCAGATAGGGGCCGGGCAGCTCCACACTACTAAAGGTAAGCGGCCTGATTTGTTCTTCGATAACATTTCGCGCGCTGAACTGGGGCAGCCTGACGAAATGAGCGAAAGCCTGCTCCGTGGCGCTTCGAGGCAGCAGACCGATCAGTTCGCTGCTTTCAATCGCCACGCCATGTTCGGACGCGAGGCGGCTCACTTCGGCATAGACAACGTGAAGCGCCGTCTGCTCGAAGTCCGTGAGATTGATGGAGACTTGAACCATGTTGCGGGAGAGGATCGGCAAGCCCAAGGCTTTGACCGATGGGAAACCTCCGCTGCTTGCGCGAATGCGGCGGGCGATTGACTTAGCGACTTCAAGATTTGTAGTGTTCAGGTTGATGTTAAACGCGATGAGGATTTTACGCCCTCCCACGATGACTGCGCCAGCCGTGGGATGGAGAGCAGGTCCGCCAAGATCCGGTGCTTTAGCAGGGTCGTGAGGAGCGGCATCGCGCAGGCCTTCGAACTGGCCGCGGCGCACATTTTCGAGCGCAACGCGTTCAGGCCGTCGAGCGGCAGCGCCATAAAAATAGACCGGGATTCCGAGTTCCTGGCTGATGCGCTGGCCGGCAAGATGGGCGAGAGCAGCGCACTCTTCCAGAGTCGCGGATCCGAGTGGCACGAACGGCAACACGTCGAGAGCACCGACGCGGGGATGGACGCCGCGGTGTTGATTGAGGTCGATGGAGCGGGCGGCTAAGCCTGCCACGCGCACGGCAGCTTCGACGACTGATTCACCACGCCCGGCAAACGTGATTACGCTGCGATGATGATCCCAGTCACTTGTGCGATCCAGCACGAGCACTCCCGGGACGGCGCCGATAGCAGAAACCAGGGCATCCACGCGCGACGGATCGCGGCCCTCGGAAAAGTTTGGCACGCATTCGATGAGCGATTCGGTCAGGCGGCACTCACCTTCCAGCCTGTACGATTAAACGCCACCTTGCCCTCGCGGATGGCCATACCCACATGATTGACTCCAAAACGCCGCGGAATTTCGCGATAATCCGACAGGTTCATCACCAGCACATCGGCCTGTTTACCTGGTTCAAGGCTTCCAACCGTATCGCCGAGCCCCAAGGCGTGCGCGGAGTTGATGGTGGCAGCGCTGATCGCCTGTTCAGTGGTGAGCTTGAGCCGCAGGACGGCCAGGGCGATCGCCGTTTGCATATTGAAGACCGGCATGCTCCGAGGATCGTATCCACTCGAGAGAGCGATTGGGCCGCCGCCATTGGCAAATTGCCGTAGAACATCGCTGGATTTGTCATCGGTAATCGATCGGGCGGGAGCAAAGATGACAGGCACGGGCGACTCCGAGAGCACGGCGGATTCAGCGGAAGTCAAATCATAGGAAGAGCTCACCGATTGAGGGTGAACCCGTGCGAGAAGGTTGGCCAGGTTCTCCGCTGACCCGCCGGACCAGAGCAGGTTGATAGCGAGGCTGTGCTCGGAAGCTGCGGCCCAGGCCCTTTCCCGAGCAGCTAAACCCGTTTCCGGGGCGACTTCCAATCTTTGCGCAAGCTTGCGTTTGAGAAGAAGCGGAACCGCGGAGGCAAGCTCATCTGAAACGGTGGAACCTCTACCCGAGCGGTCATCTACGCGCCAGCTCCGCACCATGCTGACCGGGTGATTGCCGATCTGCGCGAGCTGGCCGAGAAGAACGAGACCGGATTTCACATCGCCGTCTGGTGCACCGGTTTTGACCTGGGCAGCCAGCGTTCCGTGTTGCAGGCAGGACCGCATCAGCAGAAGGCTCTCGTTATAAAATCCCGCAATTCTCTTTCGTTTTCCCGGTTCACTTGAGTGCTCGAGACTAAGCTGTATGTCCGCATCCACAAATCCGGGCATGACGACGGCGCCGTCGACAGCAATTTCGGCGGCATTCCGGACCTCTTTCAAATTTTCGATACGCCGAGTGGAGCCTACTTGTGCGATCAGGCCATCCCGGATCAGAACGGAGCCGTCCTCAATAATTCCCAGATTATCGAGCGCGGCGCCACGGCGAACTCCGCTGGGGCCCCGCAACGTAAGCAGTTGTTTTGCCCCTCGGATCAGGAGTAGCTGTGCCAAGGAAGGTTCCCTTCATCATGGCATTCGGGACCCTCAACTCGCGCCTAAGGTTCGGGTCAGGATCTGATAAGAGCGGAGATCCTGGAACCAGGCGTAAAGCGTGAAGGCGATGGCGATCCCGGCCAGTACTTTCCAGAGCGTTTCGCGGGCTGTATTGGGCAGTCCTGGCAACCCGCCAAACCAGCCGACCAGGAATCCACCAATAAAGCCGCCAACGTGCGCGGCGATATCGATGCCCGGAATCAAACTCAGGACCAGGCCGATAACGAACCATTGTCCGTAATGCGCGCGAACGGCTTGCGCCAGAGGATCGGCCCGATGCCGTACACCCATGGCGAGCATGATCCCGATCATGCCGAAGCAAGCCGCCGAAGCACCGAGAGAGAGGCTGCCGGGCGACCAATAGAGGCTGCACAAGAAGCCAGTGAAAGTCGAGAAGACATAAGCGAAGATGAGCCGGCTGGTGCCATAGAACTGCTCGACCTCCCTCACCAGAATGAAGAGTGACCAGGAGTTCATGAAGATGTGCATGAAGCCACCGTGCAGAAAGCCAGCGGTGAGTAGTCGCCAGTACTGCCCTCCATAAATCAGAGGTGCATATTTTGCACCAAATAAGACGGCGATCTGACCGCTCACCTGAGTCGATTTACTGAGTTTGTAACTGGCCGCGACTTCGGCCAGGTAAAACGCAACGTTGATGATCAGGATGACGACGGTGGTCAGGTTGGCATGCGGAACGAACGACGCTGCAAACTGGCTGGCTCGCATATCAACAGCGCGCGGGCCTAATCGAACACCGCAGTACGGGCAGACACGATCGGAAGTTGTGATAAACGCCCGGCAGTTCGGGCACATGCGGCGTTTCTCCACGGCTTTCATTGTAGCCATGCAACGCACATTGCCTTGCTAAAATCGAATTCGCATGAGCAAGACCGAGCAGGAGCATCGCCAGGATCTCCTTCGTGTTTGCCGCCTCATCTATGACAAGGGGTGGGTGGCAATGAACGACGGGAATGTGAGCATCCGGCTCGATGATAACCGGATTCTCTGCACGCCGACGGCGATCAGTAAAGGATTCGTACAGCCAGAAGATTTGATCGTTTGCGATCTGAGAGGCTCCAGGGTAGAGGGAAATCGCGACGGAACGAGCGAGATCGCGATGCACCTCACGATCTACTCCTTGCGGCCGGATGTGCGGTCGATTGTTCATGCCCACCCGCCCACCGCTACAGGATTTGCCGTCGCGGGCCGGGCTCTAGACAAGGCCATGCTGCCCGAGGTAGTGATCCAGTTGGGTGCGGTGCCGCTGGCCTCCTACGGCTTGCCGGGGACGGCGGCGCTGAGCGATGGGATGCTGCCCTATATTCCGCAATACGACGCGATACTGCTCGAGAATCATGGCTGCACAGCTTACGGCCGCGATGTGTGGGAAGCGTTCTTCAGGATGGAGATGGTCGAGCACCTTGCCCGTATTACCTTTGTGGCAGAGATGCTCGGGGGCGCCCAGGCTTTGCCGCGCGAGGAAGTAGAGAAACTATTCGCCGCGCGGTCGCGTTACAACGTAAATTCAAGAGCCAAAATGGAACCGGGAATGCCGCTGGTTGCGGAGGACCTGATACCGGAGAAGAGCCGTTCTTGATTCGAATATTTTGCTGTCTTCTCCTGTTGGTTGCAGTGCTCGTTTCTGCGCAGAACGTGAACCCGGGGATAATCGTACATTCGAGAAGTTATTCATCACTATTCGGAAGCCAGGGAACAGCGCGATCCTAAAGCGCTGGCAGAACTCTTTACGCCTGATGCCGACCAGCTCGTCTCCTCAGGCGAGCGGTGCAGAGCACGCGACGCAAGCTAACGTCATGGCCGGCACGCAGTGCAGGGGCCGGATGGCTCCAGTCATTGGTCCTGTCCAAACTGGCCAAGCATTTGAGCCTGAGCAAAAATTACGTGCACCGCATGTGGCGCAGCGCCGAACTGCGACCGCACCTTCTGGAGCGCTACATGGCCAGCAACGAACGGAACTTCAAGAGCCAGGCAGCCGAAATCATCAGCTTGTACTTGAACCCGCCGCAACACGCGGCGCTCTTCTGCGTGGACGACAAACTGCGATCCAGGCCTTAGACCGGCCCTATCCCGTGCTGCCAATCACACCCGGCCGCACCGAGCGGTACGGATCGCCGCGCACTCTCCGCAAGGACCTTATCATTTTGCGCCGACATGCCTTAGTTTCTCCTTGACAGCTTAGGAGAGGATGCACTATACTCCTCCTTACTAGCTTAGGAGTGTGAATGTCCGGCCAAGCGCAGCTTCTTCCAGGAACTCTCGACCTTCTTATTCTCAAAGCGGTCTCTCTCGGTCCTCTGCATGGCTATGGAGTTCTTTTGCGCATCGGGCAAATCTCCGAGCGAGCGCTGCTCATTGAGCAGGGGGCGCTCTATCCCGCATTGTTCCGTCTGGTGCGGCAGGGTGTGCTGAAGGCAAGCTGGGGCACATCGGACAACAATCGCCGCGCCAAGTTCTACGAACTCACGTCTGCGGGGCGCAAGCGTCTGCGAGAGGAAACCGAGGGCTGGAATCGCCTTGCTGCCGCCATGGCCTCCTCGCTTGCCGCTCGACCGGAAGAAATATGAAATTCCTGGTCTATTTTCGTTGCCTCGCCGCTAAGATTTTTCACCGTTCTCAGGTCGACGATGACATGGAGGAGGAGCTTCGCTCACACATCCAGCACCGCGCCGATGATCTGGAACGCTCCGGCCTGGATCATGCCGCGGCAGAACGCCGTGCGCGGATCGAGTTTGGCGGCCATGGGCGGTTTAAAGAGGAATGCCAGGAAGCGCTCGGCGGTCAATTTATCGAGACCCTAATACAGGATGCGCGCTACAGCCTTCGCCTGTTGCGCAAGTCTCCCGGTTTCACCATTGCCGCCGTTTTGACGCTGGCGCTGGCCATTGGCGCCAACGCAGTAGTTTTCGGCGTGTTGAATGGGCTGATCCTGCGCCCGCTGAATGTGCCGCAAGCCGATAGCCTGTGGGGAACCGAGTACGGGGTCGATCCTGGGTGGCAGTCGTATCCCAACTATCTCGATCTCCGCGATCGCAACCGCAGCTTCGATGACCTGGCAGCTTGGAAATTCGTCTTCGTAGGGTTGGACAGGGGCAACGATCCATCCCTCGCTACGGGCTATGGAACGAGCGGGAACTACTTCGACGTGCTCAGGGTTCAGCCGTATCTAGGCCGCGTCTTCCACAGCTCCGATGAGCACGGTCCCAACAGCGCCGCGTATCTCGTGCTCAGCTACGCGTATTGGCACAGCCGTTTCCAAGATGATCGAGGCGTGGTGGGCCGTGTTGTTCAGATCGACAAGCATCCTTTCACGGTAATTGGTGTAGCACCGCCGGAGTTCCGGGGAACTTTGTTGTTTGCCTCTCCCGATTTCTTTATGCCGATTGTGAACCAGGGGCAGGTGGATGGGGAAAATCTCCTGGAAGCGCGTGGGAGCGACCGTGGAGTTTTTGAGGCGTTCGGACATCTGAAGCCGGGCGTGACTCCCGCCCAGGCTGAAGCCGATCTGAAGGCTGTTGGAGCGGCTCTCGAAAAAACCTATCCCAAAGAGGTTACTAATAGGAACTCTTCGCTAGCACAGGAAGGCCTGACTTCTTTTAGCGGTCCGGTACGGGAATTTGTGGCTGGATTGATGCTGCTGGCGGGATTGATTCTGCTGGCCGCATGCGCCAATCTGGGCAGCCTGTTCTCCGCGCGCGCCGCGGATCATTCGCGGGAAGTGGCTCTGCGACTCGCGCTCGGTTCCAGCCGCAGCCGGATTTTGCGGGGACTTCTTTCCGAAGCTTTGCTGATCTCGCTCGTTGGGGGCACAGCCGGACTGATGGGCAGCATTGCGCTTTTGCGCCAGCTGAGCGTGTGGCAGCCGTTTTCCGGAGCCCCCATCCATTTGCCCGTCAGCCCGGACGCGAAAGTCTACGTGATTGCTTTGGTTTTGGCGCTGGTGAGCGGCTTCCTGTTCGGAATGGTTCCGGTGCGCCAGGTTCTCAGGACCGATCCATACCAGATCATCAAAGCTGGATCCAGCGGTAGGCTTGGGGGCAAGTTCGCTCGGCGGATTACCGTCCGGGATCTGTTACTGGCCGCGCAAATTGCGATTTGTGCGGTGCTGGTCACGTCTTCGCTGGTTGCGGTGCGCGGACTGGTACGCTCGCTCCATAGCAATTTCGGTTTTGAGCCGCGTAACACCATGGTTGTCGGTGCAACCCTGGCCATGGCCGGTTACAGCGGCGACCGGGTGCCCGCCATGCAAGAGCGCATGATCGCTGCGCTGGAAACGATTCCTGGAGTAGCGCGAGTGGGATTGGTGAATAATTACCCTCCCTTGGTCTATACCGCCGCTTTCCGGGCGAATGTCTTTAAGCAAGCCACCACCGATCTGAGACCATCGCATGTCGCTTTCAGGCCGTACAAGTACGACATATCTCCCGGGTACATCCAGGCCGCTGGCACAACCTTATTAGCGGGCAGAGATCTTACCTGGCATGACGACAAGAACGCGCCTCCCGTCGCGGTAGTAAATCGGGAGTTTGCCGGCAGGACCTTTGGCGATGGGGTCAACGCAGTCGGCCGATATTTCAAGTTGCAGGATGGAGCGCGTGTCCAGGTGGTGGGCGTTGTCGAAGACGGAAAATATTTGAGCCTCACGGAAGAGCAAGAGCCGGCGATGTTTCTCCCGTTTCTCCGATCGCCATCGAGTGCGGCCAGTCTGATAGTGCGCTCGAACCTCGATCCACAACGGCTTGCCGCTGCCATCAGGAGTAAACTGCGCGAGCTGGATGCCGGGCTGCCGGTTGACACCCAGACGTGGAACAGCATGCTGAGCGTAGTTCTGTTTCCTGCGCGTGTGGCGACGATGTCGCTCGGTGTGCTGGGCGTGATGGGCGCGATGCTGTCAATCACGGGTGTCTTTGGCATGGCTGCGTACTCGGTCAGCAAGCGGCTGAAAGAGTTGGGAATTCGTATGGCCCTCGGCGCGCAACGCAAGGAAGTGTTACAGGCGGCGTTGGGACGGGCTTTCAAACTGCTCGCTTTTGGTTCGACAGCGGGATTGGTATTAGGAATTCTCGCGAGCCGCGTGCTGGCTTCTATCGTATATCAGGCAACTCCGCGGGATCCGCTGGTATTGGCCGGCGTCGTTCTGGCCATGGCGTTATTGGGATTGCTGGCCACTTGGATTCCAGCGCAACGCGCTCTGTCGCTCGATCCGTCGAGACTGCTGCGGGAGGAGTAAACATGAATCTCCTCGCCTATTTTCGTTACTTAGCCGTTAAGTTTTTTCATCGCTCTCAGGTCGACGATGACATGGAGGAGGAGCTTCGCTCACACATCCAGCACCGCGCCGATGATCTGGAACATTCCGGCCTCCATCGTGTCGAGGCGGAACGCCGCGCGCGCATCGAGTTCGGCGGCCATCAACGGTTCAAAGAGGAATGCCAGGAAGCGCTTGGCGGCAATGTTATCGAGACTCTGATACAGGATGCGCGCTTCAGCCTTCGTGGGTTGCGCAAGTCTCCCGGATTCGCCATCGCCGCTATTTTGACGCTGGCTTTGGCCATTGGCGCAAACGCGGTGGTTTTTAGCGTAATGAATGCGCTGATCCTGCGACCGCTGGATGTGCCACAGCCGGAGAGCCTCTACACCATCAACCACGGGAGAGATATATCACTGGCGCTATCGTATCCGGACTATCTCGACCTGCGCGACCACAACCGCAGCTTTGACGGCCTGGCAGCTTATAACGGCGCTCAGGTAGGACTCGACACAGGCGGCAACCCCGGGCGCGCCTTTGTCGATGAAGTGAGCGGGAACTACTTCGACGTATTTGGGATACAGCCGTATCTGGGCCGGTTTATTCACGCATCCGATGAGCACGGTCCAAACAGCGCTCCGTATATCGTGCTCAACTATGCCTATTGGCACAACCACTTTCAGGACGATCCCGGCGTGATTGGCCGCACCGTTCAAGTCAACAGGTATCCGTTCACCATCATCGGCGTTGCGCCGTCTGGGTTCCACGGGCCGGTGTTGTTTTTCTCTCAGGATTTCTTTGTGCCGATCGTAAACCAGGAGCAGGTGGAAGGGCAGAATAGCCTGAACGCGCGCGGGAGCCGATCGCTTTTGATGACCATCGGACATCTGAAGGTGGGAGTCACTCCGCAACAGGCGATTGGCGACCTGAACTCGATTGGCTCCTATCTGGAAAAGAACTATCCCAAAACCGATGGCAAAATGAGGTTTGGATTGGCGCGTCCCAGTCTTTTTGGCGACTTTGGCGGTCCGCCAACGCGGGCATTTCTCACGGGATTGATGCTGCTGGCCGGATTAATTCTGTTGGCCGCATGTGCCAACCTGGGCAGCCTGTTTGCGGCACGTGCCGCTGACCGAACGCGTGAGACTGCTATGCGCCTTGCGCTGGGGGCGAGCCGCAACCGCGTTCTGCGGGGACTCTTTACCGAAGCTCTGCTGATATCCGTGATGGGGGGCGCTGTTGGACTATGGGGTGGCGCAGTGCTGTTGAGGGGGCTGAGCGTATGGCAGCCCGTCCCCAAATTCCCCGTCCATATGGCTGTGTACCCGGATGCGCGCGTGTATGCAGTAGCCCTGTTGTTGACATTCACAAGTGCATTTCTCTTTGGCGCGGTTCCCGTGAGGCAAGTACTTAGCACGGATCCCTATCACATCGTCAAGTCGGAATCCAGAAGTACGGGGAGGCGGCGGATCACTGTCCGAGACCTGTTGCTGGTCGTGCAAATTGCGATTTGTGCCGTGCTGATTACTTCTTCCATGGTTGCCGTGCGCGGATACGCGCGCTCGCTTGACAGCAATTTCGGTTTCAAGCCGCGGAACGCGCTGCTGATGGATACCGATCTGACTATGGCAGGCTACCGTGGCGAGGCAGTGCCCGCGATGCAAAAGCGCGTGATAGACGCCATGCAGACCATTCCTGGTGTAACGTCCGTGGGATTTGCTGATCGAACGCCACTTAATGGGACCATGAGGTGGTCGATTGTGTTTGCCGGCGATGCGACGGATCTTAGGCCATCGAATGCCGCGGCTGAGGTCCCGATGTACAGCGTCTCGCCCGGCTACTTCCGCGCGGCCGGCACAGCCATGCTGTCCGGAAGGGACTTCACATGGCACGACGATCAAAACGCGCCGCCAGTGGCGGTCGTCAACCAGCAGTTTGCGCGCACAATTTTTGGTTCAGTAACGAACAGTACGGGCAAGTACTACAAGACACAAGACGGAACTCGCGTGCAAGTGGTGGGGATCGCGGAAGACGGAAAATATCAGCGCATCGGCGAACATCCGGAGCCGGCGATATTCTTCCCCATCCTGCAATCGCCATCGAGCGAGACTACGCTTGTGATCCGATCGAACCGCGATCCGGGGCAACTGGCGGCAGCCATGCGGAGCAAACTGCGGGACCTGGACTCTGGGCTGCCTTCTTTCATCCAAACGTGGAACGAAGAAATGAACGGAGCTCTCTTTGCCCCGCGTATGGCAACGATCTCGCTGGGCGTGCTGGGCATGATGGGCGCGATGCTGTCCATCACTGGCATGTTTGGTATGGCTGCCTATTCGGTCAGCGGGCGGCTGAAGGAGTTGGGAATTCGTATGGCCCTCGGCGCGCAACGGAAGGAGGTCTTACAGGCCGCGTTGGGACGGGCATTCAAACTGCTCGCTTTTGGCTCAGCAGCTGGATTGGTAATAGGAATTCTCGCAAGCCGGGTGCTCGCTTCCATCGTGTACCAGGCTACTCCCCGCGATCCGGTAGTATTGGCCGGCGTTGTTCTGGCTATGGCGTTGCTGGGCCTCCTGGCTACCTGGATTCCGGCGCAGCGCGCGCTGTCGCTTGATCCTTCAACACTGCTTCGCGAAGAGTGAATATGAATCTCCTCGCCTATCTTCGTTTGCCTCGTCGCTAAGTTTTTCATCGTTCTCAGCTTGAGAATGATGTCCAGGAAGAGCCTTGCTAACACATCCAGCACCGCGCGGCGCGCCTGGCCATATCCGTTTTGGTCAATGCGGACCACCTGCCCGAGCGCTCCGATCCCCACTGTTTGGCGAAATTGAAGAGTCTGCCGCTAAGGAAATATGAATGTCGGCAGCAGAATTTAGCTGTTGACGCCGGACAGCGCCCAACTCTGCAGAAGGCTACCGGGAGGGAAACTTGCCTCTCTCAGCCCTCGTTTTTCAGAATCCTGCCAAGGAACTGAGCGGAATTAACACGCCCAATCTGTTTGAATGCGGTTGGGCTCAAGAGCGCACGCGTGAAGCCAACTCCGCGCGTCGGTCTCTTTGTTCTGCTGAAAAGATCCGGCGACTCGGCTATTTCGTGATGCTGAACGAGGTCCCGGCACCGATTCTGCAGCACATTGCGCAGTGCACTGGTCACAAATCCATTCCGGATAGGTTGGATGCCTAGGAGGGTAGCTCCGTACCCATCGGATTCTGATGCGGTGAGCAAACGCGAACGACACGTCCATGATCAAGCACGACAATCAGTTCCCGCTTGCGGGGGAGAGGTAAAAACCATCAGCCCGTCTCGGCGATGACTTCGATCCCGCTGCGCTTGGCTTCGAATTTTCACTCGGCCAAATCGAGGTGTGCGCCATGGACCTCGACCGCAATCTTTTCGCCGAAGAAGAGCGCGCCGTAGCCGCAGCCCGTGCCGCCCAAAAAGCCGCCTGATTGGAGGGCGGGTTTTGACCCGCGCAGGGCTTCAGCCCTGAGAATCTGATCTGGCAGACTGTACTGCATGGAGTGGACACCGGGCGGATCTAACCCTGACCTTGAGGACCGGCGCGACGAGAGCGGCGGTGGGATAGGTGGCGGCGGTTTCGGATTCGGAGGTTTGGGAGTAGGCGGGATTATTGTCGTCGGGCTGCTCAGCCTGCTTTTTCGCCAAAACCTTTTCACGTTGTTTTCCGGCGCGGGGCCGACGACACAGCAGGTGCGGGCGGTACCGGACCGGCAGCAGGATGCCAAGGAGCAGCCGGAGGTGGAGTTTGTGGCCTTCGTTCTAAAAGATGTACAGGACAATTGGGATCGCGTTTTGCCGGAGATGGCAAATCGGCCATATCGACACGCCAGGCTGGTTCTGTTTCGCAATGCCTACCCGTCCGCGTGCGGGATGGCAAAGGATGCGATCGGCCCATTCTACTGTCCGGAAGATGAGAAGGTGTATTTGGATCTCGGGTTTTTCGATGAGCTCAGGAGCCGGTTCGGGGCGCCGGGCGAGTTCGCGCAGGCTTACGTGATCGCGCATGAGATCGGGCACCATGTGCAGAAGATCCTGGGAATCGAGCCTAAAGTCAGGCGACTGCAGCAGAGCAATCCGCAGGACGCAAATCCGCTTTCGGTGCGGCTGGAATTACAGGCCGATTGCTTTGCCGGGATCTGGGCGCATTCGACAGCGCAGCGGAAAATCATCGATGAGAGCGATGTGCAAGCGGGGCTAGGAGCAGCGGCGGCGGTGGGAGATGACCGGCTTCAAAGAATGTCTACCGGACGAGTAAGCCCGGAGAGCTTTACGCACGGATCATCGGCGCAAAGGACGGGCTGGTTCAAGCGGGGATTCGACAGCGGGCAGCTTTCCGCTTGCAATACTTTTCAGCGGCAATAAGGGGACAGGAGCGCTCGCCTACTGCGATCCGCGGCTGAGCAGCATTACTTTGATGGTGTGGAAGATGATGTAAAAATCGAGCGCGGGAGCGATGTGCTTGATGTAGTACAGATCGTACTCCAGCTTGATCATAGCGTCCAGTTGAGTGTCGCCGTACTTGTGATTGATTTGGGCCCAGCCGGTGATGCCGGGCTTGACCGCCAGGCGCTGCCGGTAATATGGAATTTGTTGAGCCAGAAGGTCTACGAACTCCGGCCTTTCGGGACGCGGTCCCACGATAGTCATGTCGCCGCGAACGACGTTCCAGAACTGCGGCAATTCATCTAAGCGGAGCTTGCGGAGCCACTTGCCTACAGGCGTGATGCGGGGATCATCTTTTTGGGCCCAAACTGCGCCAGTACGCGCCTCGGCATCCACATACATGGAGCGGAACTTATAGAGAGTGAAGATATGGCTGTCGAGCCCAACACGCCGCTGGCGGTAGAGTATCGGGCCTTTGGATGAAAGTCCCACCGCAAGCGCGGCAAGCAGCATAAAAGGCAGGCTGAGGATGAGGCCGAGAACACCGAGAATCAGCGAATACAGTTTTTGGAACGCGATAGCCTGGCTGCGCGGACCCAGCATCGACGAGAAAATCAGCTGCGATGGTTGAATTTTGCGGCTGCAGACGCGGTGCATGGCCATTTCGTAGGTATCGGCCGCATCTTCGATGCGCACGCCGCCGAAGCGAATTTCAAGCAGGTCCTGCACAGGAAGACGGTTCCTGCGCTCGCCCATTCCGACCACGATGCGGGTGGGCTTGTATTCGGCGCATACGCTGCGGACTTCGTCGATTTTTCCGAGACAGGGGACGGGAAAATCGCACTCGCCTTCATCCTCGCAGAGATAGCCGAGAATGGAGTAGCCGAATTCAGGGCGGTCGAGAATAGGCGTCATGATCTCCCGAAGAATGCTGGAATTGCCGAGCAGCAGAACGCGCTCGGACCGCAGGCCGGCGACGATGTATTTCCAGAAGGCGAGCCGCCACAGCGGGAGCGTGATGATGACGCCGAAGCTGCCGAGAACCATCAGCCAGCGGCCCAGCAGCACGTCGGGATTCAAATAGCCGGCGAATGCCATCAGAAGCAGAGCGCAGCCGACGGCCAGGCAGACCTGCTGCACAAGAACGACGCGGGAGGCGATACGGAGGTTGTTGTATAGATCCTGAAAATAGAGTAAGAGGATGATCAGGGTGGTGATGACGAACAGCTTCCAGTAATTGTTTTCCCCAAATAAATAGAAGCCCGGATCAATGCCTAGGACAAGCAGGGCAACTACGTAGCAGACAAGAACGAGGACGATCTCGGAGATAAGCAGCGCGACAACGCTGGCCGGGATGAATACGCGGAAAAGTCGAATCACGAGCGTAACGCGTCTATGGTCAAACCGAGACTTGGCTTTCTATGTCGAAATAGGGCTTTTCGAGATGGAGCTGCGGCCAGCAATCTGTCCGGTCCGGACAACCGGCCGCGGAATTTGAGTGTGCTTGCAACTTTACAGGATACTGGACAAAGCTAGGATGCGCCAAGCCGCGATGAAGACTCGCACGATTGTCACAAATCCTTGATTCTGCGGGAGATGAAACTTTTTCCATTTAGTCCCTTACGTGGTATAACGAAATAGGATCCCTTCGGTCTCCGATAGACTTTTCGCTCCGGTTTACTTGTCAAAAAATGCTCCGGCTCACAAAGAAGGCAGATTACAGTCTGATTGCTCTCAAGCATTTTGCGCTGCGACTGAGGGAGCGGGATGATACGGTGAGCGCGAAGGAAGTTGCGGATTCATGCGGGATACCATTGCCGGTACTTTCCAAGCTGCTCCAGAAGCTTGGAAAGAGCGGATTTCTAACCTCCGAATTCGGAACAAACGGTGGCTATAAACTGTCCCGGGACCCGAGACGGATTTCAGCGCTGGAGGTGATTAGAGCGATCGATGGGCCGATCGTGCTGGCGAACTGTTTCACGGAGGGGGCGTATTGCGGGCACTCGAGCCGCTGCACCGTGAAGCGTCCATTGCGCAAGATCCACGATGGGATCCTGAGACTTCTAGAGAGCGTCAGCATCCAAGATATGTTGCAGGATTCAGAAGACGAGCTGGGAGAAATGCCACCGGCGTCGCTGGTGACTCTGAGCAGATCCCCGAATTTTCAGGAGTCCTTGAGCGCCGCCAGGAAGTGAATTTATGAAATTGCCAATCTACATGGATAACCATGCGACGACCCCGATGGACCCGCGGGTGTTTGAAGCGATGAAGCCCTTCTATCTCGAGACGTTCGGTAACGCAGCGTCGAGGAACCACAGTTTCGGATGGGAGGCGGAAGAGGGCGTCGAACGGGCTCGCAAGCAGATTGCGGAACTGATAGGTGCGACCCCGAAGGAGATCGTCTTCACAAGCGGCGCGACGGAATCGAACAATCTCGCTCTGAAGGGCATCGCTGAGATGTATGCGGAGCGAGGTAACCACATCATTACGCAGGCCACCGAACACAAAGCGGTTCTCGACACCTGCAAGCGGCTCGAGAAAGAAGGGGTCCGCGTCACCTATCTGCACGTTCAGCCGAACGGCTTGATCGATCTCGAGCAACTGCGCGATGCCATCACGGACAAGACGATTCTTATTTCCATTATGTACGCGAACAACGAAATCGGCGTAGTGCAGCCGATGGCTGAGATCGGCAAAATCGCCAAAGAAAAAGGCGTGCTGTTCCATAGTGACGCCGTACAGGCAGTAGGCAAGATCCCGGTGAATGTAATGGCGGACGGGATCGATGTGCTCTCGTTGACCGGGCATAAGATTTATGGTCCGAAAGGATGCGGGGCGCTTTACGTGCGGCGCCGCAGCCCGCGTGTTCAGATTACGGCGCAGATGGACGGCGGAGGGCACGAGCGCGGCATGCGGTCGGGGACGCTGAATGTGCCGGGAATTGTCGGCTTGGGCGCGGCCTGCGAAATCGCCCGCAAAGAAATGCCCGAGGAGTCCAGACGCTTGGGCTTCCTGCGCGATAAGCTGAAAGACCGTTTAATGCGCGATCTCGACGAGGTCTACGTTAACGGGACAATGGAGCATCACCTGCCCAATAATCTGAACATCAGCTTTGCCTACGTCGAAGGCGAGAGCCTGCTGATGGGCATCAACGATATTGCGGTTTCGAGTGGTTCGGCGTGTACTTCCGCCACGCTCGAGCCGAGTTATGTATTGAAAGCGCTAGGCGCGGGGGACGATATCGCTCACTCCTCTATCCGATTCGGATTAGGCAGGTTCAACACCGAAGACGAAGTCGATTATGTGGGCGACAAGGTAGTGGACGTAGTGCAGAAGCTGCGCGAGCTTTCGCCGCTATACGAGATGGCGAAAGAAGGCGTGGATCTGACGAAGGTCTCCTGGACCGCGCATTAATTCCGGACAGGGCGTTAGACTGAAGGAAGGGGAAATAAATGGCTTATTCTGATAAGGTTTTGGATCACTACAAGAATCCTCGCAACGTGGGTTCAATGGACAAAAGCAGTCCAAACGTGGGAACCGGGATGGTGGGCGCCCCCGAATGCGGCGACGTGATGAAACTGCAGGTGCAGGTAAACCCGGAGACGGGTGTGATCGAGGATGCAAAGTTTAAGACCTTCGGCTGCGGCAGCGCCATTGCAAGCTCCTCGCTTGCGACGGAGTGGCTGCGCGGTAAGACGGTGGATCAGGCGCTCGACATTAAGAACACAGATATCGTCAACGAACTGTCGCTTCCTCCGGTGAAGATTCACTGTTCGGTTCTGGCGGAGGACGCGATCAAGGCAGCGATCGGGGACTACAAGAAGAAGCAAACCACGGCTCCGAAAGCTGAGCCCGTAGCTGTTTAAGGGAGATTGCTGCCAATGGCTGAGCTGACTCAGCTAGGCGCTCCGGGCCAAACGACAACCTCGCCTGAAGCGGCTGGTAGGAAACAGGTTTACGTCACCGCAAAGGCCGTGCAGAAGATCCGCGAAGCTTTTGCACGCGAAGGCGTCTGCGGTGGCTTGCGCCTGGGCGTGCTGGGAGGCGGCTGCTCGGGACTGAGTTATCAATTCAAGTTTGCACTGGAGCCTAGGCCGCGCGATCACGTTTTCGAATTTGACGATGTGAGAGTATTTGTGGACCCTAAGAGTATGGTCTTTCTGGACGGCATGACGCTCGATTGGAAAGACTCGCTGATTCAATCAGGTTTTGTTTTCGACAATCCGCACGCAACGAAGAGTTGCGGCTGCGGCACTTCCTTCTCGGCTTAGGTCTTCCCCGCCCGGCTTCGCGCTGTGACAACTACAGCTATGCCTTCCTTTCCTAATAATTATTACGATTTTTTCGAAGTCGACCGCAAGCTCAAAGTGGACTCGGATGATTTGCAGCGGCGGTTTTATGAGCTCAGCCGAAAGTGGCATCCTGACCGTTTCAGCCGCAAGAGCACGGAGGATCAGGCGCAGGCTCTGGAAGCGACCTCGCGAGTGAACGACGGTTACCGCACACTGCGCGATCCGATCAGGCGAGCCGAATACCTGCTGGCCGAGGAAGGATTTCCGATCGGCGAGCAGCGCTCGAAAGACGTTCCGCCTGAGCTGCTGGAAGAGGTTTTCGGGCTGAACATGATGCTCGAAGAATTGAAAGCGGGGGATGAGGGAGCCCGGCCCCAACTGGAAACCGCGAATGAGCATTTTGTATCGATGCGCGGCCAGATCGATGGGGAACTCGAGAGGCTTTTTGAGCGGTATGACGAAGCGGAATCCAGCAGCGAAAGCGCTAGGCAGGCGTTGCACGAAGTCCGCGCCGCATTGAACCGCAGAAGGTACATCGAGAACCTGATCCGCGATGTGGACCGTGCATTAAATCCGGCAGTGGTCGCGGCTGAAAAGCTGGAAGATCGCCTTTAGCAAAATGGCACCCTAACAAAATTCTATGGGAACATTTCAAATCGACTTTGGTGAAAGCCGCCAATCGAAGATCGTCGGGATCGATCTAGGCACGACTAATAGCCTGGTCGCTTATATGGACCTGACCGGCCCACGGATCGTAGAGGATGCGGAAGGGCGCAAGATCGTCCCGAGTATCGTGTCGCTCTCTGATGACGGACGGCTAGTGGCGGGCGAACCCGCGCGTGAACTGCTGCTCACGCATCCGGACCGCACTGTCTACTCAGTGAAGCGGCTGATGGGGCGCGGCGCCGCGGATGTGCAAAGTGAGTTGAAGCTTTTTCCCTTTCGTATTGCGCAGGACAGCGAAGCCGTTATCAAACTCGAGCTTGGAGGGCGTAAATTTACCCCTCCTGAGATTTCGGCTGAAATCCTTAAGCAGCTTAAAGACAACGCAGAAGCGGCACTCGGCGCCCCGGTTTCCGAAGCGGTGATTACGGTCCCCGCTTATTTCAACGACGCGCAGCGCCAGGCAACGAAAGACGCGGGACGCCTGGCAGGCCTGGAAGTTCTACGGCTGGTGAATGAACCCACGGCAGCTTCACTGGCGTACGGGCTGGATAAGCGAGAAGACGGGATCATCGCGGTTTACGATTTTGGAGGCGGTACTTTCGACATTTCGATTCTCCGTCTTCACGCCGGGATATTCGAAGTGCTTGCCACAAATGGGGACACGCATCTGGGCGGGGATGATATCGACAATCTGCTGCTACAGATCGCGCTGGAAGATGTCGAGTCAGAATGGCGCGAAGATCTTTCGCGAGATGCGGAGGGAGTGCAGCGCCTGCGCCGAGCTGTGATTCGAGCGAAAGAGGAGCTTTCATTCGTTCCCGATGCAACCATCGAGCTGGCATATGCCGGGAAAGAGTACGCCCGCGCTATAGACCGGACTCTCTTTGAGCGCCTGATTACGCCCGTGGTCGAACGAACGTTAGCGCCGTGCCGGGCCTGTCTAGCCGACGCGAAACTGACGCCTGAGCAAATAGACGAAGTCGTGATGGTAGGAGGCTCCACTCGCATTCCGCTGGTGCGGGCAGCGGTTGAACGGCTATTCAAAGCCAAACCGCACACGGAGCTGAACCCGGACGAAGTGGTAGCGCTCGGCGCAGCGGTGCAAGCAGGCATTCTGGCGGGCGACGTGGAAGACAAGTTGCTGCTCGACGTGACACCTCTCTCGCTCGGAATCGAGACGATGGGAGGCGTAGTCTCAAAACTTATTCACCGCAATTCAACCATTCCGGCAAGTGCAACCGAAAGCTTCACAACGGCCGTGGATGGCCAACGCAACGTTCTTATTCACGTGCTGCAAGGCGAGCGCGAGCTGGTGAAAGATTGCCGTAGCCTGGCTCGTTTCGATTTAAAAGATATCGATCCGAGGCCAGCTGGCTTTGCGCGAATAGAAGTGCGTTTCCTGATTGACGCAAACGGCATTTTGAACGTAACGGCGCGTGATGCGCGTACCGGCAAAGAGCAGACGGTGGAAGTGAAGCCGTCTTACGGATTGTCTGAGGAACAGGTCTCGGCGATGATCCAGGAATCACTCGATAAGGCCACCGAAGACATGCGCGAGCGGCAGGTGCGTGAGGCAAGAGTGGAGGCCGACCACGTTTTGGCGGCTCTTGTGAAAGCGCAGAAGAGCGAAGCTTGGAGCGCGTTATCAACGGCACAGCGCAGCGCGATCGAAGAAGCCAAGCGCGACGTGGAAGCCGCGTACAACGGCGACGATCACCACCTCATCAGTACCCGGCTAGAGACATTGAACAGCGTGACTATGGATCTCGCTGAGAACATGATGAACACGGCTGTACGTGGCGCGCTCAAGGGCACAAAGATAGACTGAGCTGAAATGTTTCGTCCGTTCTTTAGCTGCGTAACCGTCGGGCATTTGCCGCGGGTACTCGATAAGGAATTTTCAGTTGAGCGGCGAGAGCCGCCAGGCTCTCATCCCGCGTCCACAGCCCAGAACTGCCGATCAGAGCCGAAGCAAGCAAGTGGGCGTCAATCCAGCCGATTCCTTTGCCGAAAAACCGGTGCCGGTCAAGGACCGCATAAACTTCCTCATCCCGCGCCCGAACTGCCAACGGCAACGATTTTAGATTGCTGAGAAACTCCGCCCTGTTCTTCAAACTACCGCAGGACAATTCTCCGATCACCATAGGATGACCCAGGACCAAACCCGCTTCCAAGAGAGCGGATAAGTAGTTGTCTGAAAAGCGCAGGTGATGGATCCAAACGGATGTATCGACCAGAATCACCGGGAGGGCTTGATCCTGCGTCTGGGAATATCGGACAAATCAGGCTCCGTACCCCCGAGAGCAGCTAAGCGTCTGGCTGCGCCTGCTTCAATCAATGCCCTCAAACCAGCACGCACTAGCGCCGTTTTCTCGTCAATGCCTGTCGCCTCTTTGGCTCGATTGATTAACTCTTCTTCAAGGATGAGAGTGGTTCGCATATGCATAAGTATGCCTGATTTGTATGGAGAAAGCAAGGTGATTGTCGAGCGCCGGCAGCTCTGTCTTTGAACCTCGGTACAATCTTCTGGTCCATGCTCTTTCAGTTTTTGCATGCCTTGTTGTACCTTTTGCTGATCGGTGCGGTTGCAGTTGAAGCGCAAAGCGTCACTTACCAGGGAGCGCACGGTCCCGGAACAGGCAAGAAGATTGTGATGATCGCGGGCGATGATGGCGAGTATCACTCGGAGGAAGCGCTCCCGCAACTCGGCAAAATCCTGGCGGTCCGGCACGGTTTTACAAGTACCGTAATCTTTCCGCTCCACCAGGATGGAACCATCGATCCGCATCAGAACAAAGACCTGCGTGGGCTGGAAGCGTTGCAAGACGCCGACCTGCTGGTGCTCTTCATGCGCTGGCGCGATTTGCCCGACGATCAAATGAAAATGCTGATCGACTACGTACAATCCGGACGGCCGATCATTGCGATTCGTACAGGCACACACCCCTTTCAGCTGACGACCAGCAAGACCTATGAGCGATATTCCTGGAACAGCACGGTTCCGGGATGGGAAGGCGGATTCGGCCGGAAGGTGCTGGGCGAGACCTGGGTTGCCCATCACGGCCAACACGGCAAACAGAGCACGCGCGCATTTTTCGCACCCGGCGCAGAGAGTAGCCCGATCCTGCGCGGCATAAAGAGCGGCGAGATCTGGGTTCCGACGGAGGTGTATGAGGTCCGCTTGCCCATGGAAAAGACGTGCCGGCCGCTGCTGCTCGGGCAGGTGCTTTCAGGATTAAATCCGAACGATCCACCAGTGCCGGGTAAACCAAATGATCCGATGATACCGGTCGCGTGGACGAATCACTTCAAGGCCGAAAACGGCAAGACTGCCCGGGTTTTTGTTTCGACCATGGGCGCTGCGGACG
>CAWHMG010000002.1:0-944416 GCA_963830415.1 Terriglobia bacterium | reverse complement strand
CTGGTTTTCGTCCAGACGCACCAGTCGCAGCCTGCCGTTCCGGTACTTGAGGTTCAGCAGCAAGTTGTGCCCGTCGAGCCCGAGCCGAAGGTCAAACCCCCGGAGGCGCCAGAAGAGGCTGCTACACCCCTGGATGCGCCGGCCGAGAAGGCCCGGCCCGAGGCAGCAGCAGCGCCCGCGAAGCCGAAATTTGCGAAACGAAGTGTCGAGCGAAATTGGGGAAAGGGTAGCCTGTCCCCGATTTTGCCGGTGCAGGTCGTGCAGAACACTCCGCCTGCGCTGCCCTCCGCTCCTACTCCGGCCGCTGCCGCTGCGCCTACGTATCCGGCCTTGAGCCAGCCCCCGCAAGAAGAAACCGCTACCGCGCAGCCGGAACCGCATGTAGTCGAGCTGGCGACGGGCACCACGCTGGCAGTTCGTTTGGCAGAAACGATTTCGACTGAGCACAATTACACGGGGGATGCGTTCCGGGGCACGCTGGAGGAGCCGATCATCCGGAACGGGTTCATCATTGCAGACAAAGGCTCAAAAGTGCTGGGGCGAATCATGGACGCGACTCCGGCCGGGCGGGTGCGAGGTGTATCAAACCTCAACGTGACGTTAACTGAGATCAACACAACAGACGGCCAGCGCATCAAGATACAGACCAACTCTGTCGAGAAGAGTGGGCCGACCAGTACTGGTACAGATGCTGCCAAGATTGCCGGGGGCGCGGCGCTGGGGGCGATCATTGGCGCGCTCGGGGGCGGCGGCAAGGGAGCGGCGATCGGGGCGGGCGCGGGCGGGGCGGCGGGAACGGGCTTGGTGTTTGCTACACGCGGCAAAGCGGCGGTGCTGCCGAGCGAATCACGCCTTACTTTCCAGCTCGTCAGTCCTGTGACAATCACGGAAAGATTGAATCACTAGCTCAGTCCGGGCTTTCCCGCCTCCATGCGGCGGGGCACGAGTTCCACCTCGCGTACTTCCCCGATGTCTCCGGCCGTCGCAGAATGTAGACTCTTTAGCCGCCGTGCCGATACCAGGACACGGCGCTCCATCGAATGCACAGTGCTGTTGTAAGCGGAGACGGTCTTCTCGATCACATCTCCGAGCTTTGCGAAGTTCTCGCTCATGGCGAGCAGACGCTCGTAGAGTTCAGCGCCGGTTTGGGCAACGCTCTTGAGATCGTCAGCGATTTGCTGCTGGCGCCAGCCGTGGGAGACGGTGAGCAGGAGAGTAATCAGCGTGATGGGGCTGGCGATTACGACCCGATTTTGCGCCGCATAGGCCAGTAGATCGGGATCATGTTCAAGGGCCGCGCTGAAGAGGGATTCGAGCGGCAGAAATGCCACTACGAATTCCGGTGAGCACGGGAGCTGCTGCCAGTAGCTTTTATCGGAGAGCGCCTTAACATGCGTCCTCACCTGCCGGGCATGGGTTGCGAGGTGATTCGTGCGTGCGGCATCATCGCCCGACTCCATTGCGCGAAGGTAACCCTCGAGTGAAACCTTCGCATCGACTACTACCTGACATCCATTCGGTAAGCGAACGATCAGATCGGGCCGCTGACGCCTCTCGCCGAACAAGGTCTCCTGCTCGGCAAAGTCGCAATGTTCGAGCATGCCTGCAATTTCCACCACCCGCCGTAGCTGCATCTCACCCCAGCGCCCTCTCTGAACGGGGGAACGCAGCGCCGTCTTGAGCTGCTCGGTCGATTGGCGCACGCGTTCCTGCAGTTCGGTGAGCGCCTGCACTTGCGCCATGATCCCCTGGTAAGCTCCGGCGCGGGACCGTTCGATTTCCTGGACCTGTTCTTCGAAGCGGCGGAGGGATTGACTCACCGGGTCTACGGCATGTTGAAACTGTTCGCGGCTGCGATCCAGAAAGAGCTGGCTGTTCTTCTGGAGCGCGTCGGCCGCCAGCGCGCGAAATCTCTCTTCTAACTGGGCCTGCGTCTGCGTCAGCAGTTTTAATTGCATTTCGGCCAGCTCGCGGGTTTTGGTAGCCTCGGCCTCCTGCCGAATAGCGGTTCGCTCGGCGTCCTCGGCTTGGGTTTTGAGCTTCTCGTTTTCGACACGCAGATCGCTTACCGAGCGCTTCCAACGCCGAGCGTCTGCCAGGTGATAGGCGGCAAACGCCACTGCGCCAAACAGGCAGCAAAGCAGAAAGACGACGAGCGCCGTCATTTACGAAATCCAGTTTCCGACTTCCACTCATCAAGCGTGTTGAACACGATCGGGCAATATACAGCGCGATCGGGCATGTGCCACATACGGCTCAGCAAAGACCCGTTGCCTTTGACCAAGTGGGGGAACAGCTGACAGGTTTGCGGGCGCGCCTCATACACTGAACAGAGATTTCCCTGGAGGAACACGCAGCCATTCTCGTCCCGCTGGAGAATGCGGCCTTCGTCAGGCGATTCCACCGTGTAATCGCGCAGAAAATCTGCTAGCCGCACGCCGAGAAAGCGGGCGAGATGCTCGACGTCACGATCTGTAACTGGAGTGGTTGCTACCCGGCAGCAGTTTGCACACTGCGTGCAGTCGATGGAGTCTTCCACATTCTCCGCGATGGCTTTGAGGCGGCGCTCGACGAAGTTATGGCTCTTCATCCACGTGCGAAAACGTTTGTTTTCCTCGCGCTGCTTCTCGCCGAACCTCTTGATCTGCACGAGGTCGGTAGTAAGTTGTTTGGGCAAAGTGCTAAGAGACCATTATGGCGTGGGAGCCGGGGAGCGGAAGTAAAAGCGAGGAGCCGTTTTCGCATTCCAGTTAACGAAACGAACCGGGACCATGCTCGCCAGCGGTTTTCACTCGTGCTGGCGAGCAGGCCGCGCATTCGCTCAGCTAAACGTACATCTGCTCAGCGCCGATTTTCGCGTCTGGCTTCGTCTGCATCTTCCGCCAAGTCCCGTAGAAGTGCAAAGAACTCTCGCGATTGGCCGATAAACAGCCCATCCTCGGTGAGAGCTTTGACAGCTCCCATCGCCGCTCCTTTCGGATTGGTCGGGCGGATGATTGAACAAGGCGGAAACTTTCGCAAGAATGGGCATGGCTCAGGCATGATCAGATTGGTCTGGAAGTCTTCCCCACCAGGAGTGGTGTTGAGATTTGGGAAGACCAGCGAAGGATCTTTAGGGTCGACCAAAGGAGATGGAAGGATCGAGCCGTTCACGGCATTGCCCGCCTTATCATGCCAAGTCTGATAGTGCGCTGTTTCCGTAGGCCCGATGCTGAGCACGATTCTCAAAACCTGCAGGTTCGTCACTCTCTGCGCCAACGAAGCATAGAGACTGGTCCCGCCCTGCTCGATGAAGGCGAAGTGAAATCCCGCCGTGTTCGCAATCGCTTGAATGTGATCCTGAGGGGTTAAATCGGCGTTGGTTCTCGGAATTGCGGGATGTTGACCCTTGGCCAGACCCGGGACAGCGTGGGGAAACATGAACGTGGGATCGAGATCGGGGTTTTTCGTACTGCTGCGATATCTTGTATACCAACTGGTGTCCACAGTTAATTGCATTAAATTCGTCAGCCGTCCGATTTGCAGAGCTCCGCTGGCTTTACTGCTCGGCAAAGTGCGAAAGCGATCCAGGTCTACTGTATCCGCGCCCTTGGCGGAAAGATACGAGTTGAGGAACTCGGCGTGGCTGAGCTCATCGTCTGTATTGTCGTGTATATACTGAGCCATATCCGAATCGAGGTTGGAAAGCGCGCTGGTGTAGATGGGGTTGCCTCCTCCACCGAGTTCCTGCCTTTCGCTGGACTGGACTCCACCTAGTTCGTTGTACTGTACCCAGAGATCGCTCTCAATAATTTCAGCCGCTGCCAAGAATCGCAGAATGGCTGCGTCTCCCCGGGTGAGTTGTCCACTGTCTTCGTCTTCGTCTTCCGCGAAGGCGTTTCTTGCAAGCAGCGCATCGCTTGCGGCCGCGGTGCCGGCCACCGCCAATCCTTTTCTGAGAAAAGAGCGCCGATTTCCGGAGCTTTTGAAACTACTCACGTCATTCATACTAAGTGCCTTTCTTGAAGTGGTTATGTGACGAGCCAAACCGCTGGTATGGCCGGAGGTCTATTCCATGTTGCGGAAATTATTCCGGCCAGTCGTAACCAAGACGTAAAGGTTGTGTAGAGATTGAAGCGCCGAACCTGGAGCTCGATTGACCGGCCTTCCGGCCGTTCGAAGTATGGTCGATGTCAACGAGCCGGCGCACCCGTAGCCGCGGCCGCTTTTTGAAGCTGCTGATACTTGTCCATCATCTCCTTAGCCAGTGCCGGCTGGCCGGTGGCTTGATATTCGCGGGCAAGCAGATAATAGAGGCGGCCGGTCTGATCCAGCTCGAGACCGGCCTTCAGATGTGGAATGGCTTTCTGCGGCTCGCGGAGATGAACATAGGCGAGGCCCAGAGCCACCTGCGCCGGAAGCAGCTTCGGATCGAGCCGCAGGGCAGTTTCGAGATAGGGAGTAGCCTCCTCTGCCCGCTGAGTTTCGAGGAGGCTGTCACCAACAAAGAAATTCAGGTTTGCCGAGTCAGGTTGAGCTTTGAGGAGCTGCTTCAGTTCGGGCAGGATCCCCTCGTAGTCTCCGTTCAAAAAAAGCGCGTCGGCCAGTTCGCTTTGAAGATTGCGATCGCCGGGCGATAGTTTCAGCGCCGCACGCCATTCATCAACGGATTCGCGGTATTTACGCTCCTGCCGCAGCAGTTGCGCCTTCATCTTGTGCAGCTCGCTCGATTCGGGAAGATTGCTCAATTGGCCGAAGGACTGAATTGCCAATTGCTGATATGCGAGCGCAAGCCAGTAGAGACTCTCGGGTTTGTCTTTCAGCTTCGTCGCTGTTGCAACTACGTCATCGAACCGGCCAGCCGAGAAATCGCACTCGAGCTTTTCGATCCTGCAGTCTGGTGGCCCGAGTTTCTGTTCCGCTGCTTCGGCTTCCGAGGCTTGGGCCGGCTGCCCGGAGGCAGCGTAGACATCCGCCATCGCAGAGTGTACACCGCGAAGCTCAGGCATTCGCCCCGTGGCCTCAGTGAAAGCTTCGAGAGCAGCAGCGTTATGGCCCTTCTTCGCTCTCTCCTCACCGAGCAACGCAAACGTGTAGGCAGATCCGGGAGCCGTTTTTCGAAGTTCGTTAAAGGCTTGTGTGGAAAGATTCCAGTACGCTTGGCCGCGTTCGTACACAGCCTGCGGGGTACTGGGCGGAACAGCCTGCGCCATCGCGCTTGATGAATTACATACGCACGCGAACAGACCCACAACCCATACGCGGCGCAGGTCCTGGTGCCGGATCCGTTCACACCTGGGCACCATCGTATGTTACCGAAGCCCGGTGCGGGCTTCCGGTTTCGCTCAAAAGCTGAACCTCACCTGCAAATTAACTACCCTCGCACCGAGAGCTCCCTGTGATTGTCCAAACAGCGGGTTACTGGTTACACCGTCGTTACTAATAATATTCCCGGCAAATGCGTTGCCCTGGGCGCCGCTCCCGTTGTTAAAACCCTGAAGGTTAAGTTTATTGAAGATGTTGAAGAAATCGGCGCTGAACTCGAATCTGGCATTCTCACCCAAGACCGGCAGCTTCGGAAGACCGAAAGATTTTTGCAATGTCATATCTGTATCGAAGTAACCGGGCCCCCGGAGGATATTCCGCCCGACGGAAGGAGCCGGAGGAATGCCGGATGCCGGAAATGTAGGGACGGTGAAGTAGGCGAGTGCGCCGTTCGGAAAGTTGCCACCCGCTTTTTCGAAGGTTGCATTGCTGTAATCGGTTCCGGCGCCGCCGAGATAACCGGCGGGCCGCAGATTGCAGTATCCGCTATTCGCAAAAGTCACGTTGCAGCCCGTGTTGGTGTAAAGGGGTGTCCAGGGGAATCCGGTATGCCAGTTCAGGATGCCGCTGATCTGCCAGCCGCCGAGGATCTTTTGCACCCAACCATTCTTTTTGGAAATGCTCGGGCTCCAGATGCCAAAGATTTTAAAGTTATTTCTCACATCGAAGTCGGAGCTCCCTCTCATGTACTGCAGCGCATAAGGATACTGGCCGGTGAAATAGTCGTTGGAGCCGTCATCAATTGCGTGGCTCCAGCTATACTGCACGTCGATTTGGAAGGAGTGCGCGAAGCGATGCTCGAGCTCGGCCAACAGGGAATTATAACTGGCGTTCGCGTCGTTGAGATAGAAGGTGAGCGATTGTATCGCAGGATTTAACGGAGTGAAATACCAGTTGTAGTTCGTTTGCCTCGTGTAGTGCTGGCTCGCGCTACCCCCAAATCCGAGGCTGAATACCCAGTTGTCCGCGAAGTTATATTGAGTGCCGAGTGAGTACCGGTATGTTATGGGAGTGGGTAGATTCTCCTGAAAGCCGGTCAACTGGACTGGGCCGCCACTCGTAGGAAGACCTGTGACGGGACTGTAACTTTGTACCGCGACCGGATTGACCGGCCAGCCGCTGAACTGGTGTACATTACTAGGAACCGCATAGAGGATGTCTGAGCCCTGGAGCAATAGACTGCTGAGGAGGGGCGGATTGGCGCGCCCGTTCAGCGTGACCGCTTCCTCCATCCGGTTATATCCGATTCCGAATCCGCCGCGCACGGCGAAGCGCTGGCTGTTCGGCGGGGTCCACGCGAAACCGATCTGCGGACCCCAATTGTTCTTACTGGCGTTATAGAGATTTCCGCCGACTTTCAGTCGCACGCCCAACAGGGGGTCAGGCAGAGAGCCCAGAAGCACGTTGCTGATATTGCCGTACTTCTCGTGCACGGGCGAGAAGTATTCCCAGCGTAAACCTAGATTGAGCGTGAGATTAGGCTTGATCTTGAAATCGTCCTGAATGAAGCCCGCGTAGATGCTCGAGCGAATGTATTTGTTTGCGCTGGTTGGCGCCCCGGTTTTGGGGTTGAAATTGCCACTCTCCTGGTAGGGTGCGTCGTTGGCGAAATCCCAAAAATTGCGGAAGCTGTACTGAGGCCGCGCCGCGAACGCTTCGTCGTCATTGTCCTGTTCCCAGTAAAGGTCGGCGCCAAACTTCAATGAATGTTTGCCCAAACTGGCGCTCGCAGTATCACGGAAGTTATACGTGGTTTGATAGAACACGCCGGGGCCGGGCGCACCCAAGTACTGCGGATTGGCGCTACCCAAGTTGTCGATATTCTCCTGAGGCAGCCCCCAAGGTTCCTGAGGATTGCTCTGGACTTCGTTGAAGTACCATCGCGTGACACCACCGCGCGCTTCGTTCAGCCAATTGGAAGAGATCGTGTGATCCCACAGTAGAGTTCCCGTGTAATTGACTCGATCGCTGTGCCAGAAATTGGCGGAACGGGCGGGACCGTTGTAGAAAGTGCTGTTGTTCGGAACGTAGTATGTCGTACCGGCGATCAAATCTTTGCTGGTTGCCTGGAAATCTATGCGGCCGTTATACTGCTGAGGATTGTTGACGGTCGGGTTGACGCTTTGGACATACATGAGATCGGGAACACCGTCCAAGCCTCCGCCAACGCCCGGAGTGCTGCTGCTTCCGCCATAAGTCGGATCGGCGGTACCCAGTGGTGTTTTGAGCGGCGATCCAATGTCCAAACCCTGGTATTGCCCTCCGCTGAAGATCGCCTGACATTGCGCCGGATTTGGAAGTCCGGCATCCGCGCAACTTCTGGGGATGATGGCGTTGAATGATGCCCCTTCTCCGGGGTAGCCAGCCACCTTAGCTCCAATGCTATTCGGCACGCTTTTGGCGGCCGCAAGGAACTGTGGTGTCTCAAACCAGTTATTCGTCAGACTGGCCGTGCTGTTCCGCAGAGTTTCGTAAGAAAAGAAAAAGAAAACGTGATTGCGGACCACAGGTCCGCCTACACTGCCCGCCCATTGATTTAACCGGTCCAGGTCTCTTACCACAGGGATACCGGGCCCGTTGTAGCGCTGATACGCGTTCAGTCCCGGCCGGGTGGCCCTGAACAGCGCACTTCCATGAAATTCGTTCGTGCCGTTCTTGGTAACCAACAGCACCTGTGCGCCGCTGTTGCGTCCGTTTTCTGCGCTGTAGGGGCTCGTCTGAACGGTTACTTCTTTGACCGATTCCTCGTTGGGGGTGATTACCGCGGCGCCTCCCCACGCCAGGCTATTGACCTCGACCCCATCAATCTGAAAGCTATTCGAGTTGTTGCGCGTTCCGTTCGCGACCACCTGGACTTGGTTCTCGGTCGCGAAAATGCTCGAGGAGCCGCCGGTTCCACCGGGTCCGGCGGTGCCCGGCAGGTTTTGCGCACCCGAGCCACTTGCCCCTCGAGCGTTGTCACCAAACGCCCCCGGCGCTAACTGCGCGGCCTGGAACGGGTCACGGGAAAACGTCGGCAGCGATTCGATCTGCTGGCCGGTAAGGGTGCCCGATATGGTCGAGGTCTCTGTATCAACCACCGGACCCGCCTCTGCGCTGACCGTAACGGTCTCAGTGGTCTGGGAGACCTGGAGTTGTACATCTTGCGACTGAGCCTGTTCCGAGAGCACGGGAACATCATCCAATACCTGCTTCGCGAAGCCCGCCTTTTCCACAGACAGGCTATAGCGTCCGGGCGCAAGCCCGGGAATCGAGTAAACGCCCGAGCCCGAAGTCTGCACAGTCTTCGAGTTGCTCGTTTCTTTACTGGTCAGGGTCACGGTCGCGTCGGTCACAACGTTCCCCTGCGCATCGGTGACGGTGCCCTGGAGGCTAGCTCGATACTGGGCGAAAACCGGCATGGAAACGGCGCCTGCAAGAACTATTACCGCGGAAAGCAAGCGAACAGAGAATCTGTTCGTGGACGTCAGAAGCATGTGCGACCCCCTGGAATTAAACTGCAAATTGGACAAGAAATTTCAAGATTGGTTACAGCTCTCAACTTAAGACAAAAAGTTACGTTCATGCGTCTGAGGATCAGATCGCTCGCCTTCATTGCTTTGTCGTGCTGCCACCAAGTAATATTACGGGCACAGTCTGATTACTTTACGCGGGTGTTTTTCGACAACAGCCTGACCCCAGACCACTACTATTACAGCAGCGGAAAGGCTTCAGAGCCGAGCACGCTCGAGCTTCGGGCGGATAAACTGCCGGTCGACACCGATCTTTTCCTAACGCCTCCGAATGCGCTTCGCCTGCACTGGAAGTCGATGCAGGGCGGCGGCTGGAGCGCGGAAGTCAGGCTCTACGAATGGAGGAACCGGCCTATATACTTTCCCGGGGAGACGCTGCGCTTTGCCGTTTACACAAAGGAAGCTTTGCCGGCGTCCGATCTTCCACGGGTCGTTATCAAGGACAAAGGCGGAAACTTCAGTCAGCCCCTCAACTTAACACCCTTCGTGCGAAACATCCCGCCGCGGCAGTGGACGCAAATCGCTATTCCGCTGTCGCGCTTCGCGACGGCATCCATTCGCCAGCTGGAGCGGCATCGCGTGAATACAATCCTGTTTGTGCAAGGAGCGGAAGACGGGGTAGAGCACCGGCTAATCCTGGATGAGTTCAGGATCATCGGGAAGACAAACGGCGCCGCGCGCAAATTGCCGAGTGTCGTCGATGTGAGGGCGAAAGGCTACGAGCTGCACACGGATGTCAGTTGGGCTCCGGTCACGAATGAACATCTTGCGCGCTATGTCATTCGCCGCTCGCAAGATGGGGGGCCATTTCGACCGGTTGGTATTCAGATCCCCGGAGTGGAGCGGTATGCAGATTTCGTTGGGCAGACAGGCCGAAAACTTGCGTATCGCGTCACGGCCAGCGATGAAGACTATCGTGAATCCGACTTTTCTCAAGCTGCAATAACGTCGACCCGCGAAATGAACGACGAGGAACTGCTGACGATGGTGCAGGAAGCGTGCTTCCGCTATTACTGGGAGGGCGCAGACCCTGACTCCGGCATGACGCGCGAGAATTTCCCAGGCGACGACAACATCGTCGCTCTTGGCGCAAGCGGCTTCGGCATTATGGCGCTGATGGTGGGTGTCGATCGCGGATTCATCACACGCGAACAAGGGCTCGAGAGAATGCACAAGATTATCGGATTCTTAGAGAGGGCGGACCGCTATCACGGCGCCTGGCCTCACTTTCTGAACGGCCACACGGGACGGCGCATGCCTGTATTCGGCCTTTATGACAACGGCGCCGATCTGGTGGAAACGTCTTTCCTTATGGAAGGACTGCTGACAGCGCGAGAATACTTCAACGGCAGCGCACCGGCGGAAGGTGCTACTTACGAACGGATCACGCAACTGTGGGACACGGTTGACTGGGACTGGTTCCGCAGGACAAAGGATGGCGATGCTCTCTTCTGGCATTGGTCGCCCGAGTACTCGTGGCATATCAACCACAAGTTGACAGGCTGGAATGAGGTGATGATCACGTATCTGCTGGCCATCGCTTCGCCGAGTAACAGCGTGCCGGCCAGCCTTTACTACTCGGGTTGGGCGGGGTTGCGCAAGGAATACGTCAGCGGACAACCCTACGAGGGCATCAAGCTGGATGTTGGGATCGGGTCAGGCGGCCCACTCTTCTTCACGCAATATTCCTTCATGGGACTCGATCCTCATTTTCGAGATCGTTTTACGGACTACTTCGACAATAACCGGAAGATCGCGCTCATCAATCGGGCGTACTGCATTCGCAATCCGGGGCATTTCGCGGGCTACGGACCAGAATGTTGGGGCATCACGGCGGTGGACGGGCCGGGCGGTTATGTGCCGTATGAGCCTGACCCAAAACTGGACGACGGAACAATCGCACCAACTGGTGCGATCGCCTCGTTCGCCTACACCCCGGAAGCTTCCCTACAAGCCCTGAAGTTTTTCTATCGAAAGTTGGGCGACCGGCTTTGGGATATTTACGGTTTTCGGGACGCCTTTAACTTGGAGGACGATTGGTTCTCGCGTATTTACATGGGCCTTAATCAGGCTCCTATGACGGTAATGATCGAAAACGATCGCACGGGACTTTTATGGAAGTATTTCATGGCGAATCCAGAGATACAGGCGATGCTTGGGCGCGTGGGATTCAAAATCGATGAGAAGCGGCCTGCCAGGTAGATGTCGGGTCCCACGCGAGCTGGGCCCGGGCGGCCGCTTGCAGGCGGCCGGCCAGGGCGACATCCTTACGATCAGAAGATGGCCGTTAGTGCATGAATCGAATGCAGGCGACAAAAGGCGATCGCCTGCCCCACTTCCTGCTTATTACTGGCCTGAGCAGCTCCAGTCGAGATGATAGATGGTTGAGGCTGTCATGGCAGTCGCGATCGAGATCGTGAGCGCGGTAGCGGTTTGCGTGTGGCCGATGCCCAACCATGCGGCTGCCCCATTCTGACTAACTTCGCAGACTGGCGCCGTCTGATAAGCATTACCAAAGGTCACGGTGGCGAGCGTTCCCGTTGTCGGGGACGTGCCGCTTGTGAGTGTTATTGAGCCTCTATTGTCGTTTGATCCCGTATCCACACTGATGGTCGGGCTAGCGCCTGCGGCTGCCCCGGCCGCCGCTGTTGAGGTGCTGCCGTTGCTCCCATAATGTATAGCTTGTATCCCGTACTCGGTGATTTTGGCTGAATTAGTCAGGGTGCTCGAAGCCACCGGCGCGTAGTCAAACAGCAGGACGGTGCTGGCATCCGTAGTGGCGGTTGAAGGCAGAATGAGCCACGAACTGCGAGATCCTATGTCTTTGGTGTATGTTCCTGAATTGTTATACATGTTAAAGCCCAGCCCATAGGCATTGGAATTGTTCGGCCAGATCCTGAAGCCCCATCCCGTGTTAGAGTTGTAAAACTTCATCGAGTTAGTCTCCGGGAGAGGAGCCGCCGCGCTGCCAAGATTAACAGTTAGGACCTCAGCGGCAGCGCCGTTAATTCCGGTATTCGTACCGCTGGTAGAGTAGTTGGCCGGGTTAGCCGAGGTCGCTATTCCCGCTCCCTCGTCTACCAGCAAATTCTCAACGAGAGCCGCGATAGCGGAGTAACCTTTGATGCTCGGATGAATGTGGTCGGCCTGTAGACCGAGGGTGATGCCTTTGTTGCCATTCCAGTAGGTTCCCCATGCGTCACCAATATCGAGGAAGCTGACGCCGGAGGTCTGGGCTACGGAAGCGAACGCCGATTTAAATTGAGCCAGTGTTGCGCCGTACTGATTGGTGACAGTGGCCGCATGCGTCGTGGCATTGCAGCCTGCGGTCGTATCGGAGACCGAACTTACGCACCAGTCCCATGGTTCTCCGAGCATCAGTATCGCGGGCTGAACGGTCCAGCCCTGGAAGTAGTTCACAACGTTCTGAACATACGTTTGAAAGGTAGCTGGCGTGTATTCCCTGCCCGTAGTTTGCCCCTGCGTGAAGTCGTTCTCGCCATCCGCTAGGATGACCAGACTTACGTCGTTTCGGTTGCCCGGCGAGGTCTGGGGATAAGTGCCGACCGGGGCGTTGTTTGTGTTCCCGTTGCCGGCGGCCCACCATGCCATCTGAGAGGTAGGATTTGATCCAACAAAGGCCGCGTCAGCACCAGAATATGCGAGGTTGTGAATTACGAAGCCTTTATTGCCGAGCGTCACTCCTTGGTTGGGCTCGACGCCAAAAATATGCGCGTTGCCGGTTGCAGGAGGAACGAGGGTAATCGAGTGCGTGCCGAGCGATACGGTCGATACGCAAGCCGGAGCCTGAGGCGTGGTAGACGCCGCCGTGGCATTACTTCCTGGGATTAGCGTGACAGATCCCCCGTCTATTTGGTAGGACAAGCCAGCCGAGGTGTCAGTAGATAGAGCGTAGGAAATGCAGAACTGATCCACGTTAGCGACGTTCGATAAAGTCGCGGTGTTGCTCGTTCCGCTGATAATGTACTCGCCGAATTTCACGTAACCCTGAGTCGCATTGGTATACGGCCCAATTGACGGCGCAGGCGAAGGCGTCGAGCCTTGCGCCGGCCAGGTGCCTGACATCGTCCAGGCGTACTGCGTTTTGGCGCCGGTCGTGGCTTGCGTGTTGGTGTTGCGCCAAAGCGGGATGATGCCGGGGCCGCGCAGCGTAAAACCTTGGTTTACCAGGTAGCTGCTAAGCAGCGAGGGCCAGCAATTTGAGTAAGTAGCTCCAGTCTGACTGTTGTTGCACTCGGAGATCGAGTCTCCGAAGACCATAATCTGGACGATCTGGTTGCCTGAGTTCGAATTGTGCAGCGCGGCGAGGAAGTTAGTAAGCGCGGGCTTGGGCGCGCTGGGTGTTTCGGCGGCTGAGACTCCATTGATCGTTCCGGAGCTGGGTATCGCTGTCGCTACCGGGCCCTGAGGTCCTTGCGCGCCAGTAGCGCCTGTTGGTCCGGTCAACCCAGTCAAGCCGATGGGTCCCTGTGATCCGGCGGGTCCAGTTGCTCCGGTTAGGCCCTGAATTCCTTGGGCGCCGGTGGCCCCTGTTGTTCCCGCTGGTCCGGTTAATCCGGTCAAGCCGATAGGTCCTTGTGCTCCAGCCGGTCCGGTCGCTCCGGTTGCTCCGGTCAAGCCGATAGGTCCCTGTGATCCGGCGGGTCCAGTTGCCCCGGTCAGGCCGATAGGTCCCTGTGGTCCGGCGGGTCCGGTTGCTCCGGTCGGTCCGGTTAATCCGATAGGTCCCTGTGATCCGGCGGGTCCGGTGGCTCCGGTTAATCCGGTCAAGCCGATAGGCCCCTGTGGTCCGGCGGACCCTGGCACGCCTGGTGGCCCTGGTGCCCCTGCTGCGCCGGCCGGTCCTGTAGCTCCTGGCGCCCCTGGCGGTCCAACGAATGAGGTGAGGGCGAGCCAGTCGATCCCGTTGGGCGCGTTGGGATTGGTTTCGAGCACGAAGCCGGGCGTGTTGGGGGCGGCCAAGCGCACGGGCGAGACGCCGTCGGAGGTGGTGAGATCGCCTCGGTTAGCCGGCACTGCGTTTGCCAGGCCCGCCTGGGGCGCGCTTACGAGCACATCGGCGATGTGTTGCGCCGTGCTGGTGTTTGCCACAGCCCAGGTTTCGGTGTAGCTGGGCAGCGGACCGGAGGCGCCATTCAGGTGATAGGTGACGGTGTATTCGAACGGGAACGCAGCGCCGGCTGTGGGCTCGAGCGAGGCGATAAATTGCCCGTTCAGGATGGGCACGGTGAGCGAGTTGGGCAGCACGGCGTGCTGGCCGGCTGAAGTAAAGCGCGGCCAGGTGATTTGAAGGTAAGAGCCTGCTTTCACGGTGTCGCCAGTGGCGGTGTAAACGGTATCCGTGATGGGCGTGAGCGCACTGGCAGCGCTCAATGAGAGCAGTAAGAGAACGCAGGATTTGAACATCTCGAAAAAATTGTGGCCATGGCCTTGCACGGGTTCAGTCGGCAAAAGCGCGTAAGTGGCTGGCGGCAAAAGGTTTAGGTGTTGTGCCTCGAGACGTGACTGGACTTAGGGGCGAGCTCGAGGCGGGTTAACGCGGGTTACGAAACGAGGCGTAGGGTAGGCTGAGTTGCGTGAGTCCTGACGCCATTCCTCGCCAGGTGGTCGAGACTGCGCTGCGAATCAATCTTCCGTTCTTCGGAATCGCCTGTGTCTCTCTGATTTTCGGCGTTTCGTCACTTTTGCTGGCGTGGCTTAGATCTCGAGACCGCTTACTGCTCTGGGTAGGCCTCTTTTCGGCTCTGTACGCCGTTCGCCTGTTTATTCAAAACGATTTGGTCCATGCGGCAGCCAATGTTCGCGGCCAGGAACTAGTTCCCTGGGCTCTTTGCCTGACGTATGTCATCCCGATCCCGTTTGCCCTCTTCGCACGCGAGTTGTTCGGCCGAGGCTGGAACGCGACGATCGCGATTTGGACCTGGATTGAGGTCGCCTTCGCCATCGCTGCCATTCCCGTTGCGCTGTTTGCTCACCAGGTGCTCTTGACAGATTCCGTCAACGGCATCCTGATCATAGCCGGAACTGTTTTACTCTTGTTGCACGTTCTCCTAATACCCGAAGGGCCGGATTCGTTCGCGAATTCCCTCAAATGGCCTCTGATCATCTTTGGCATTCTGGTGGTGCTGACAAACCGGGGATTCAGGCCGGCTGGAATCGACATCGAGCCGGTCGGGTTTCTGATCTTATTGGTGGGCCTAGGCTCGACGGCTGCCCGCCGCTCGTTGGCGAACGAGCGAAAACTGATCGACGTCGAGCAAGAGTTAGCCACAGCTAGACGAATTCAAAATTCGATCATTCCGCATTCCGCACCCGGCCTTCTATCCCTCCGTCTTGCGACGCGGTACCAGGCTATGACATCCGTGGCGGGCGATTTCTACGATTTTCTCCAGACAGGCGAATACCTCCTCACGATTCTGGTGGCCGATGTTTCAGGACACGGTGTTCCCGCAGCGCTGGTGGCCTGCATGCTCAAGGTCTGTTTCGCCGCGCAGCGGGAACAAGCAAATAATCCCGCCGGAGTTCTGGCGGGTTTGAACGCGATGCTTCGCGGCAGTCTCGGCGGCCAGTACGTTACGGCGGCATGTGCTGCGATCGATGTGGAAGCGCGCACGATCATCTACGCGGGCGCCGGCCATCCCTCAAGTCTCTTACTTCAAAGGCATGCTCGCAAAGTAGTGCAGCTCTCGGAGAACGGCCTGTTCATCGGCCCATTCCCAAATGCGGCGTACTCGAACATCTCGGTTCCCTTTCAGAGTGGCGATAAGCTGCTCCTCTACACGGACGGCATCATTGAGGCATGCGGACCAGATGGCCAGGAGTTCGGCCGCGAAAGGCTCGAGCATCTCCTCCTCGATACGGAAGATCTCGAACCCGCCGAGTTCGTCGAGGAGCTCTTTCAAAGAATCTCGACCCCAGCGCAACAAGACGACTTAACGGTGGTGCTGGCGCAGTTCGGTTAGGGCGGACCAGAGTCAGTGTCGAAGACCTGCTCCTGATATCCATCAGTCCGGCCCCACCCCGATCGGGGCCTGCTAGTTATACTTACGCATACCGATGATCCAGCTGCTGCGGACCAAGAACATTGACGATCTGGTCGAAGAAGCGCACACAGAAGGCAAGCGGCTAAAGCGCTCCCTGGGACCTTGGAGCCTGATTGCGTTCGGTATTGGGGCCGTAATCGGCGGCGGCATCTTTACCATAACCGGAACTGCCGCGGCCGGCCAGCACTTGATGATTCCGTCTATCCTCAACGCTCCGCTACTCGATTTGATTTTGCACGGCAGCTCCGCGACGTCGCTGATCGGCCGCCCGGGTGCGGGACCCGGCCTCACCTTGTCCTTTATATTGGTCGCGATCACGTGCGGATTCGCGGCTCTCTGCTACGCGGAACTCGCCGCGATGATTCCGATTGCAGGCAGCGCTTATACGTACGCCTACACGACGCTTGGCGAAATTTTCGCGTGGATCATCGGTTGGGACCTCATTTTGGAGTATGCGGTCTCAAATATGTCCGTTGCGGTTGGCTTCTCGGCCTACTTCAATGTGATGTGCGATTACCTTTTCGGCGCTCACTTACCCAAGTACCTATCCGAACCGGCGATTGTAGACGGGCGCTTCACCGGAAGCCTGTTCAATGTTCCGGCGCTGGTGATCGTAATGCTGCTGAGCTGGATTCTGGTACGCGGCGTTAAAGAAAGCGCGGGGGCAAATAATGTCATGGTGGCAATCAAGCTGGCTGCCATCCTGCTATTTGTCTTTGGCGCAGCGCACGCCGTGCAGGCTTCCAACCTCCACCCGTTCCTGCCAAACGGTTTTGCCGGAGTGATGAGCGGGGCGGCCATTGTTTTCTTTGCCTTCATCGGATTCGATTCGGTCTCGACCGCGGCAGAAGAGTGCAAGAGTCCGCAGCGCAACATGCCCATCGGCATTATCGGAACGCTTATCGTGTGCGGACTTCTCTACACTTCGGTGGCGCTCGTGCTTACAGGGATCGTCAATTGGAAAACTCTGGACAATGCTTCTCCGGTAGCAAATGCGCTGCAGGCGATCGGCATGAACCGGCTGCGTTTTACGGTGACGGTGGGCGCGCTGCTCGGGATGTTGTCTTCGCTGCTGGTCTATCAATACGGCCAGGCGCGCATCTGGTTTGCTATGTCGCGCGACCGGCTGCTGCCCGGCGTCTTTTCAAGGGTGCACAAGCGCTTTCAGACGCCTTATGTAAGCACCTGGCTAGCCGGACTGGCGGTCGGGATCCCGGCCGGCATATGGGATATAGGAACATTTGCGGATCTCTCAAATATTGGAACCTTATTCGCCTTCATTATCGTTTCTTTTGGTGTACTTATTCTGCGGCGAAAACAGCCTGAGCGGCCGCGATCGTTCAGGGTGCCGTTTTGCCCATTCACTCCCGCGATCTCGGTTGTCTGCTGTCTCGGCCTGATGTTGGGGCTGCCGCTCGAAACCTGGATTCGTTTCGTCGTCTGGCTGGTGATTGGGCTGTTTATCTACGCGAGCTATAGCCGCAAAAGAAGCCCGCTGTTCGCGCCTGTCGAGGTGAAGGTCGGGCAGAGATAATCGGCCGCGCAGGCGGCGGAAGACGATGACGGAGAAGCAACCTCTTCAGCAGGCGATCTTAGGGCTGCTCCTGGCCTGGGCCTTGATCGCGCAGCTCACCTATTCCGGATTCCTTATTTATCTGCAGGCAAACGCTTCGCGCTACGCGCAGGTTCCGTTCCACACGAATAACTTTTCGACGACGATTTCAGAGATCCCGGAGGCGTACCGAAACAGCCGCCTGCAAGCGGGGGATAACGTGCTTGCGCTGAACGGCGAACCCGTGAAGGGCGAGGAGCAACTGGACGAGGTACGATTTGGGTCGCGGCCGGGCGAGACGCTAACCGTCACGGTGGAACGCAGTGTCAACGGGCAATCGAAGAGGTTCACGGTGCCGGTGACACTGCATCGCGCGTCCACCCAGTGGCTCATCGTTCTGGTGCTGGCGGTTTTTCTGCCCCTTAGCTGTCTACTCGTGGGATTTTATATCGCCTTTGCACGGCCGCGGGACGCGGTGGCCTGGATCACTATGGCGATGCTCGCTTCGTTCGGGCAAGTCGTCGGCAGTGGTGTTTCGTGGTTTATCGGGTCGCCATGGAAGGAGCTGCTCTTCATCTATCACGCGATCCTTTCGAATTCGTGGCCTTTGTGGCTGCTGCTGTTTGCGCTGTACTTCCCGGTTCCTTTCACGTGGTGGAAGAGACGTAGCTGGCTGAACTGGATCCTCGCCGTTCCGTCCGTGATTTTTGGAAGCTTCGACATCTACGGATACTTGCTAGCCGGCAAACACCTGCGCGACTTGGGCTGGCTGGCCAATTTTTCACGGATAGCCGAGCCATATCTGAACGTGTTCTTCACGATTTATATATTTGCGTTTTTCATACTGCTGGGTTTCAAAAAAGGCGTGGTGAAAACGCCCGATGCGAAGCGCCGGTTAAGCGTGATGATCGCGGGATGCTCGGCGGCACTGGTTCCTCTCTTACCGGTTGTTTTCCTGAAGCTGCCGGTCTGGCTGGAAACGATTTGCCTGCTGATGGTAGTGTTCTTTCCCATCACCATGGCTTACGTGATCGTGGTGCAGCGGGCCATGGATATCCGCATGGTCGTGCGCAGCGGGGTGCGTTATGCTCTGGCGGCGAAGGGTATTCAAGTTCTGCGCGTGTTGCTAATCAGCGGGCTCGTTCTCGTGACCATCGAACTGGAGCAGCAAAGCTCTCATCGCTCGGAAGGCATTCTGATTGCAATCGCGGGCGTGGCGCTGATCGTCGCAGTTGGACGGTTAGCTAAAAGGATGAGCACCTGGATGGACCGCCGCTTCTTCCGCGAAGCGTATAACGCGGAGCTGATCCTGACCGATCTTGGCAGCTCGGTGGCGGGTATCCGCGATGTAAAGGCGCTGCTGCAGACCGTCTCGCGGCGCATCTCAGTCTCGCTTCACGTGGACCGCATCGCCGTGCTGCTCGAGAAAGGCTCGCGTTACGAGCCTGCTTATGCGCTTGGCTTCAACGACTCCGCGCCGTCGGTTTTTCTATCGAGAGATGCGGCTACCGTTCGCATGCTGAAAGAGGCGCACTCGCCTTCGAAAATTTACTTCGATGATCCGCAGTCGTGGGTACATGGGGTCCCCGAAAACGAACAGCGGACCCTGCAGACGCTTGGCGCGCAGCTGCTGCTGCCAGTTTCACTGAACAGCAGGCTACTCGGGCTGATTAGTTTAGGAGCCAAGAAATCGCAAGCACCCTATTCCCAGGGTGATCTGCAATTGCTGAACGCAGTTGCCTCTCAGACCGGGCTGGCGCTGGAAAATGCAGAGCTAACGGAAACGATCCGGAAAGAAATCGCGCAGCGCGAGCGGCTCGACCGAGAACTGGAAATCGCGCGCGATGTGCAGCAGCACCTTTTCCCGCAGACCTTGCCACGGGTGGAAGGCCTCGATTTCGCCGGGTACTGCCGGCCTGTCGAGGGAGTTGGCGGCGACTATTACGATTTCGTCCGCTTGCCATACGATTGTCTGGGCGTGGCGGTCGGGGATGTGTCGGGCAAAGGGATCGCAGCCGCTCTCATGATGGCCAGCCTTCAGGCATCGCTGCGCGGCCAGACGATCAAGCCATGCGAATCGCTCTCCGAGATGATTCAGCATATCAATCATCTGGTTTACGAAGCATCCGCCGACAATCGCTACGCGACGTTCTTTTATGCGCAGTACGATCCCGGTAATCGGCTTCTGAAGTATGTCAATGCGGGCCACAATCCGCCAATGGTTTTTCGACGCGGAGGAAAACCTGATGACGTGATGAGGCTGGAAGTGGGCGGAACTGTAGTGGGACTTTTCCCCGACTGCGAGTTTCAGGAGGGCAAACTGCAAATGCAGAGCGGCGATGTGCTCGTTGCTTATACGGATGGCATCAGCGAAGCGATGAACAACCAGGACGAGGAATTCGACGACGAGCAATTAGTTCACGCTCTGCGAGAACACAAAGCACGCACTGCCGCCGATCTGATCTCTGAGTTATTGGAGCGCGTTGATGGCTTTACGAAGGGCGCGCGCCAGAACGACGACATGACGCTGGTGGTAGTGAGAGTGCAGTGACACAGTTGGTTATCGCTGACTTAATCCGCCATCGACAGCGAGTATCTGGCCCGTAATGAAATCGGGCGCGGTCAGGAAGAAGTAGACAGCATCGGCAATGTCTTCAGGAGTGCCTGATTTGCGCATCGGCGTCGCGTCTATCATACGCTGCACTCTTTCATCGACATCGCCGAATGCAATCACGCCAGGTGCGACAGAGTTGACGGCAATCTCGGGAGCCAGCGCTTTCGCCAGCGCTTTGGTTAGCATGATGACCCCGGCCTTGGAAGCGCAGTAGTGAACATGGTCGGCCCAAGGCCGGAGCCCGCCGAGCGAGCTGATGTTTACGATGCGACCGGCGCCAGGCTCCTGCATTTGAAGAGCGGCCTGCTGGCAGCAAAAGAATGTCGCTTTGAGATTCACGTCATGGATGAAATCCCAGTCCTGTTCGGTAATCTCGAGCGCGGATAACCGGGTGAAGCGGGCGGCGTTGTTAACAAGGCAGTCGAGCGGGCCGAATTTTTCGCCTGTTTCCGCGAAGAGCTTCCGGATCTCGCCCACTTTCGAAAGATCAGCCTTAAATAGGGGTGCACCGTTGCACTCGCGCGCGACCTGTTCGGCTTCAGTGCGGGATTGGTTATAGTGAATAGCTACTTCGAAGCCGCGCCGGGAGAGTTCGATGGCGATTACGCGGCCGATACGTTTCGCCGCGCCCGTTACGAGTACGCGTTTAGCTCGAGAAGTCACGGAAGGCGGCTGCAGTGAGACTCAGATTGTCGGGCGTCAGGGCTGTCGAGAGAAAGGCAGCTTCAAATTGCGAGGGCGGGAAGTAAATGCCACGGTCGAGCAGATGGTGAAAGAATCTGCCGAAGACTGTCGTATCGGAGCGCTTTGCGTCTGCGTAATTCTTCACCGGGCCGGGCTGGAAGAAAAATGTCAGCATGGACCCGACTCGATTGACGTATGCGCCTTGCGGGGCGGCCGCCGCGAGTTGACCGGAAGAGTCTTCGAGAACATCGTAGACTTCGGGGTGAGCTTCAAGATGAGAGAGCATGGCAATGCCCGCCGTAACGGCTAGAGGGTTGCCGGATAAGGTGCCGGCTTGATAAATCGGACCCGCCGGTGCGATTCTACTCATCACGTCCTTGCGTCCTCCATAGGCAGCTAGGGGAAGACCGCCCCCGATGATTTTGCCCATGGTCGTTATATCGGGCTTAACGTTATATCTTTGCTGGGCGCCTCCACGGCTCAGACGGAAACCGGTCATCACTTCGTCGAAGATAAGCAGCGCGCCGTAGTGCTGAGTGACTCGGCGAAGACCCTCGAGAAAGCCGGGTTCGGGCGGGATACATCCCATGTTGCCCGCAACGGGCTCGACGATCACGCTTGCAATTTGGTCGCCTTGCTTGCGGAACGCGTCTTCGATCTGATCGAGATCATTGAATCGCAACGCGATGGTGGTTTCAGAAAAAACGCGCGGGACACCGACGCTATCGGGCAGGCTGAGCGTAGCCACGCCGGAGCCGGCCTTCACCAAGAGCGAATCGACATGGCCGTGATAGCAGCCCTCGCATTTAACAGTGAGGTCGCGGCCGGTGAAGCCTCGCGCCAGCCTAATGGCGCTCATGCAAGCTTCGGTGCCGGAGTTTACGAGGCGCACCATTTCTACCGAGGGAACTGCGTCGATGATCAGTTCGGCCAGCTCCACTTCACGCCCGGTGGGAGCACCGAAGCTGGTGCCGAGATCGAGCACCGAAGCGAGCGCCTGAATCACGTTTGGAGGACGGTGGCCGAGGATGTGCGGACCCCATGATCCGATGTAATCGATGTACCGGTTGCCGTCTACGTCGTAGAGGTAAGGGCCGTCGCCGCGTTCGATAAAAAGCGGGGTGCCACCCACTCCGCGGAAGGCGCGCACAGGGGAATTGACGCCGCCCGGGATGCTTTCTTTAGCCCGGGCAAAGAGAAGCTCCGACTGGGTGACGTTCATACCCGCGTTTCGCCGAGGATCAATTTGCGAAACAGGAAACTCATCAGAATTTCGTGCAGCGTGGTATTTACGTTGCGCAACAGACGATTCTTCAACTCCAGGTAGGGCTGAGTGCCGGCAAAGAGATCCTGCATGATCTCACAGAACTTAGGACTGCGCTTCATGAAGTCGATCATGCGCGACGGCACGGCACCGAAGCAGATCGCGCCGCAGAAGAGACGCTTGGCAAGGCCGGCCCCGTAGGTGAGGTCGAGACCAAAGTCGCGCGTAATCATCTGGCGGTAGACCTCGGCTGTCTTATCGGGCGCGCCGTCGCTCAGGAGAACCTGGCTGGCGAGATCGCCGGATCGCACCGCATAATAGAGACCTTCTCCAGTGATCGGATCGACCAGACCGCCGGCGTCGCCCACCGCAATCCAGCCGTCGCCGGCCAAGCGATTGTTGCGCCAACCGCGCGACTCGAGCGCAGGCAACATGTGGCCATAGAACTTGGCATCTTTGCGGGGGATCCCCTTTTCTTCCATGTAACGTTCCAGGCGGGCGCGCAGGCACTGAGCCGACTCGCTCTTGCCGCAGATGCCCACCGACAGATGCCCGGCGCGAGGGAAAACCCAGATGTAGCCTTCGAGATTCGGCAGAAACTGGATATCGATATGACACTGCTCGGAAGGAACCCAATAGCCAAGTGCGTACATGGTGTCCTTGGCCGTGTATTGCGTACCTACCTCTCGCAGCGGATTGCGCGCGCCGGTCGCGATCACGCAGTAATCGGCCTCGAGCTTACCAGAGCGGGTGCGGATGCTCCAACCCCGCGAGCTGCGATCGAGCCCCAGAACGCGCTCCTGGGCGATTTCCGCGCCCGCCGCTTCAGCCCGTTGCAGAAGCATCCCATTAAGATCCATGCGCGAGTAAATCAGCAGCGGACGCGTCAGAGACATTTTGAAAGCGCCGGATTTGGGGGCCGCAATCAGCGTATCGGTGACAAAGCGTTTCGGTGTGTCGTTTTCGATCAGGTACGGATACTGGGAATAAGCTTTGTAGGTAATGCCGCCGCCGCAGGGCTTCTCCCACGCGAGCTTCTCGTCAATGACGATCGTCTTCAGGCCAGCGCGCGCCAGCCGCTCGGCTGCAGTGGCGCCCGCCGGTCCGCCACCCAATACTGCCACCGTTTTCATCGAATCTGTCCGTTCGGACTCCCTTGATCTGTGGATGGAGCGTGCGGATTCGGGGCGGTCTCCCCAGGCAAAGCGGAGTCGACGGGCGGATGTCCGGCGGGAAGCTGGTCTCCTCGAGCTCCGGAATGCGCGGCTAGTCCGTGACCTTTCGAGTCAGCGACGTTCACCACTACCCATTTGCCGTCACGGTCCTCGAGAGTGTACTTCATCGTCATCGCATTGTTTATTGTGGGGTCACTTTTGGGATGAAAGGAGACGGTAGCGGACGCGAAATTTTTGTCGAACGTCACAGACGTGGTGGTTACGTCCAGGCTTTTGAGGTCGAGACCCGAACTGGCCTGAAGGCGCTGGAGGATCGCTTCCTGCACCTTCTCTCTGGTCTTGATGCCATTGCTGCAACCGGTAAGCAGTGTGATGGCAAACAGAAGAGCGGCTGGGAGTCGCAACACGATCCGAGTATAACTAACGAAGGCTGTGACATGTCGTTTGGAACGCAGAGTCAGCTTTAGGCAGTCACAACCCGGCGAAATATTCCTTCTAGTTCATTCCAAAAGCTTTAACCTCAATTTGTAAAAAGCCAAAGTTCGTTTCCGCCCTTTCCCGTGCTACGTTTCGGCAGCGTCACATGAGAAAACATCCCGAATTCGACCGTCTGAACACTGAACTGCTCGCAGCACAGCGCGCCCAGATCAATCGCGCTAACGCCCTCCACAGTACCGGCCCGATCACCCATGAAGGCCGAGCCATCTCCTCGTTGAACGCCGTCAAAACGGGTTTGACCGGCCGCACTGTGCTCCTTCACAGCGACGATGCCGATTCTATCGGCAGCACCTCGCCGCATACGCCAAGGAGTACCAGCCCGCCGGACTCCGTGAGCAAGAGCTAGTCCAGTCCCTCGCCGACGCCCAATGGCGTTTGCAGCGCATCCCCGGTCTCGAAATGGCCATCTATGCCCAGGGCCGCGCCGAAAACCAGGAGTACTGCGCCCTGCACGGGACCACCGGCGCCAGCCTGATCGAGCTCGGTACCTTTCTCAAATACGAAAAGCAGCTCAAGAACCTGCAGCTACAGGAATCGCGCCTACAGCGCCGCTACGAAAAGGAAGTGGCCGAACTCCGCAGCCTGCAAAAGGAGCGCAAACAGCAGAAACAACAGAACCAGCCCGCAACTGGCTTCGTTTTTTCAACTGAGCAAGTTACGTCCGAACGGAGCGTGGGCTTCAGCCCGAGCGGGGCTTCAGTCTCGCCCAGCTTCGACGCAGAAGCGGCCCTCGCCGAGCCAGCGCTCTTGAAAACCGCCTGACTGCGTCACTGCCGCTTTAAGATCTGAACCAAACGATCACTTAGGCTGAAGGAGACGCATTAGGAGCAGCAACTGGCCATCAGAGAAAAAGCGCAAACAAACAAGGCGCCGCACCGAATCGCTGAACTATTCGCAAGCAGCCGCCAATATAAGTATCTGGACCCCTTCATTACTCTGTTCGTAACGGTGCTGCTGATTTCCAACATCATTGCAGTGAAATTTTTCGCAATCGGACCGCTGCGTGTCAGCTCGGCCCAGGTACTCTTTCCGATCACCTATATCTTTGGCGATATTTTCACTGAGGTGTATGGTTACAATGCTTCGCGGCGTGCGATCTGGTACGGGTTCTTCGCCTCATTCGTATTAGTTGCCATGACCTTCGTAGCGGTGATCATACCGCCGGCTCCCGAGTTCAAGGATCAGGCTGCTTTTGCCGCGGTGTTCAAACCTGTAGGACGCATCGTATTTGCCAGCCTCTTCGCGTATTGGTGCGGGGAGTTTGCAAACTCATTCACGCTCGCCAAGCTGAAGCTGTTGACTCGCGGACGTTACCTTTGGACTCGCACGATCGGGTCGACAGTAGTGGGACAGGCGGTGGACACAACGGTGGTGATGTTCGCCGCTTTCTATGGGACCCGGCCAACCAGCGTGATCATCAAGCTGATTATCTCGGGGTACCTGATCAAAGTATTGTATGAGACGGTGATGACGCCAGTCACTTATGCTGTCGTCAACTTTCTGAAACGAAGCGAAGGCGTGGATTACTTCGATTACCAGACCAATTTCAATCCGTTTGCCACGGGAGAGGCAGAAGCGAAGATCAACTGACGTCAGCGGGCGGCCGCAGAAGCTTTACTGGAATCTGGACTTTGCGTCCGCTGCGGTTTATGGTGAGCACGATGGTGTCACCGACCTTCTTTTGGGAAATGGCGCGGATCAGGGCATCTTCACGTTCGACTGGTTGGCCGTCGATGGCCATGATGAGGTCGCCGCCGATGCCGAGCTCGACGTTTCCGATATCCACCACCTGACGCGCGCCGCGAACCCCGGCCAGATCTTCCGAAGAACCTCTGGCAACAGCTTGCACGAGCAGACCGCCCCGGGCGGGCAGGCCTAGGGCCTGCGCCAGATCCCCGGCTACATATTCGGTGGTGACTCCGGGCTTGGGGCGTTCGGTCACGCGCCCGGCCTGATAGTCGCTGAGAAGTGCTTTCGCGCGATTGATCGGCATGGCGAATCCGATTCCGATATTCGTGCGGCCGAGGATGGCTGTGTTGATGCCGATCACCGAACCGCTTGAATCGAGTAAGGGGCCGCCGCTATTTCCGCCATTGATAGCAGCGTCGGTTTGGATCAACCCTTCCAACCGCTGCTGCGTTTCGCTGTTGAGAGCGCGTCCGATGGAACTGACGACGCCCACAGTGAGCGTGCCCTCCAAGCCGAACGGGTCCCCGATGGCAAGCACTTTCTGGCCAACCTGCAGCCGGTCGGAATCGCCCAGCTTCAGGAACTCCTGCTTCTTCTTCGGATTGATTTTGATTAGCGCAAGGTCGTCCGAGCGATCCGTGTCGAGCGCGGTCGCGTAGTATTGCGTCTGATCGGGCAGAGTGACCTGGATGCGGCTGCTGCCGGAGATGACGTGGAAGTTGGTCAGAATGAAACCGCTCTCGTTAACCAGGAAACCCGAACCGAGGCTTTCGGAAGCGACCGGGCCGTAGAAGAAATCGCGCCGAACTGTGGTGCTGGTAATGTAGACAGTAGCCAGCCGGGCGGCCTTGTAGATCTCGATATTGTTCTGCTCTTCCGCTGAAACACCAGCGCCATGCACTGGCGTTGGCTCCGACCACTTCAGACCGGCGCGGAAGAGAGGCGCGGTTAGCTCGCGCATGCTCCAGTTCGCTCGCGACGTGAGCCAGACGAAACCGAGCGTGAATAGAAAAGCAAAGAAGGCGGTCCGGCCCCTCATTGCGCTGATCCTTGCAATTGCATCAACTCGAAAAAGACCTTCCGAGTTTTTCCAAGGGTCGCCGCTTTGGAGCGTTCGGTATCGATCACGTAATCGGCGTAGCGCTGCTTTTCTTCATTGGGCATTTGCTGAGAGAGGCGAGCCAACACCTGTTCACGTGTCAAGCCGTCACGAGTTATGCCACGGGCAATCTGAGCGTCCCGGCTGCAAACGGTCAAAATGATGCGGTCAAACGCGCGGTAACGACCGGTTTCTATTAGGATAGCGGCTTCGATCACGGCAATGCCTTCGGGATCGACTTCGGCTAAGTGAGCGAGCAGCTTTTCTTCCAGGCGAAAGACAGCCGGATGGACGATTGCGGTCAGTTTCTCGAGCAAATCGGGCGATGCGAAGACAATCGAGCCGAGTTGCTTGCGATCAATGGCGCCGTCTGGAGAAAGAATTTCAGGGCCGAAGAGTTCCAATGCCGGTTGGTAGGCTTCGCCATAGCGTTCGAGGACGGCGTGACCGAGCTTATCGGCATGAATAAGATGGCATCCCAGGTCTTGGAGCGTAGCGGCGACAAAGGACTTGCCGCTGGCATAACCGCCGGTGAGGCCGACTTTCAACATGGGGCCGCTCTAATCGTGCCAGAGACTGCCTTCGGCCAAGCCGACCGTGTTCGACATCAACATCGCGATAGTGAGTGGACCGACCCCCCCGGGAACGGGCGTGTAAGCCGAAGAAAGCTCCTGCATGGCGAGTGGATCGACATCGCCCACCAGCGTCGAGCGGTTTTTCGCGAAGGCGGCGAGACGGGCAGCGTCGTGACTGAAGAGCCGTTGCACATCGGCTTCTTCGGTGAGACGGTTCATTCCGACATCGATTATGACCGCGCCAGGCTTGATGAAGTCGCGCGTGATGGCGCCGGGTCTCCCGATTGCCGCAACCAGAATGTCGGCCCGGCGGCATTCTTCCGCCAGATCGCGCGTGCGCGAGTGGCAGATGGTTACGGTCGCGTTCTGGTGAAGCAAGAGCACCGCCATCGGCTTCCCGACAATATCGCTCCGTCCAACGACCACGGCATGCTTGCCTGCGATCGGGATTTTATATCGCCTTAGCATCTCCATGATTCCGGCTGGAGTGCAGGCACGCGGACCGGGTTTGTTCCGCACCAGCAGCCCCAAACTGTTGCTTCCGAACCCGTCCACGTCACGCAGCGGATCGACCACGTGATTGACAACCGTTTCAGCATCGATCTGCGGCGGGAGCGGCATTTGAACCAGGATGCCGTGTATGGAGCGATCGGTTCTCAACGGCTCCAGGAGCGCCATTAATTCGCCCGTTGAAATATTGCCGGGCGGCGTGAACTCGATACTGCGGATGCCGAGATCGTGGCAGGCTTTAATTTTATTGCGAACGTAGATTTGCGAGGCGGGGTTCTCGCCAACCAGAACAACTGCCAGCCCAGGAGTCTTACCTTGCGCGCGCAGAGCTTCGATGCGAGGGCGCAACTCGTCTTGTATTTCCCGGCTAATTTTCTTGCCGTCGAGCATCACCCCACTCATGCAACCGTGAGGATAACAAAGGAGCAGCTTACGGGCGTTGTTGAGCGCTATTGGATTGTTGAGCGCCGCTGGCTCCTCTCACCCATTGCAGAATGGTTTTGTACTGCCAGCTCGATTCGTTGCCCGGCCAGCGCTGGCCGCCATTGTGAGTCGCAAGATAATCCGCGACATCGCCGGCTGAGTCGGTCGGCCTGGTTGGCTTGATCAGCATCAGGCTGTGCGCCGGATCGCTGATGTCAACCACGCGCATGGCGTACTTGTAATTGTCTTCGCTGTCTTGTGGGGAGAACTGGCCTTCGGCATCCGGCGGATGAAGGCGGAAGATGACGTGTGTGGCGTGACACATCACGCATGCTTTGCCATCTGCTCCCTGAGCGGCGAGTATCGGCTCTACTTTCGCGACGAAGTAATTGAAGTCGAGCACCGAACCCGGCTTAACATCCGCCAGCGAGTCGCCGAGTTTCTTCCCCGAAAGAACATTTTTGGCGATCAGCTTCAGGCGGGGATTGGGATCGTTCTGCATGCGTTCGAGAGCAGCGCGGAATTCGGGCTGCTGTTCGATGCCTTTGGATCTGCGCAGCAGGTCGAGCGCCGCCGCTCGAACGTTCGCATCGGGGTCGCTCAAGCTGGCGATTACGGCTTGGAAAACGACCGGCTCACTCAGCAGATCGGGACGCGCATTTTTGGCTTTCTTGCCAAGAAAATAAGCTTGATCCTGCGATAGCGCTCCACCGGATACGCCCAGATGATTGACGAGAAATTTCGGGTCGGTCACTTCTTCGATCAATACACTGCGCTGGGAGCTGGCGAGATGACTGAATAGCTGCCCGGCCACAACGTGCTCGCCAGGATCACTCAAGCGCTCCAGCCCTATCTGGAGCGCCGCCCGCTGCACGTCCCGGTCGGGATCGTTGATCGCCTCCTGAACCTGTTTGCGGACGTCGGGTTCATTCATCAGTCCCGGGAAAGAAGCTGCGGCCGTGAGTACCTCCGCATAATTCTTCACACGCGGCTGAGTTTCGAGCAGGCTGTGAAGCGCGGATACAATCTCCGGCTGGCGCGTCCACGAGGAACCCGAGCGCAAAGCAGCCAGCAGCGGCAAAACGGTATTCTGAGCGTTCTGATCGCCACTCGACAGGATCTGAGCGATGGTCCGGACGAGCCCCGGGTCAGGAGTGACGGCTGCTTCTATATTGAGAATTCCCCGCTGGCCATTTTCGTAGACGTAACTTACGGTCTCGCGTACTGCTTTGTCGGGATCAAGCGTCAACTGGAGTGCTGCTTTCGCGAACTGGGCGTCCCCTGCTCCGCTAAGCGTACTGCCGGCCTTGAGCACTTCGATTTTCATGTTGCTGTCGGCGCCTTCAAGGCAAGCGATCAGAGCCTGTTCGAGTTGCGGACCCGAACTCGCGAAGAAGTGAATCAGGTCGCTGTCGTTGCCGATCCGTGTTTGATAGAAGCCATTATGAACGTCATACTTGAAATCCGCGGTGTCGCGATAGGGCGGATAGTCGTAACCCGGAACATGCAGCTCGGGAACGCCGGATACGTACTTGGTAAACACCGCTGGCAGCGCCACGGAAACCTGCCCTTCCTTCAATTGCGGCAAAGAATAGTGGCGAATATGGAAGTCCCACAGCGATTCAAGGACGCCATTGCGGCCGAGCGGCGTTGCTGAGCGCAAAACCTTGGCCAACACCTGCGCTTGATCGCGCACGACTGCTTCATACCCGTTCCGAATGCGGTCCTGATCCTGCTCTGTTCCGGCGGCGCTTATCCAGGCATCTAGATACCCGGTATTTTCATCAAGGACGTCATAGATGCTCTCGTGAACGGCGCGCCTGACGGTTGGATCTGTCTCGGTGTTTAAGCGCGTGGCGAGCGCTGCGAGTATACTCTCGCGAGCCGGACGGTTATCGGAACTCCAGTAGGACCACTGCCACAAGCCCCGGGCGGCATTCAAGCGGATGGCGGCTACCGGATCGTTTAGATCTTTTTCCAGTGCGGCGCGGAGCTGCGCGTCACCGGCTACGTACTTGAAGTGCTGATTGAAAAGCTGCGTTGCTCCCCAACGGACTCGGTCGTTGGGGGATTCAAGCGCGGTGGTTAGCTCGTCGCGTCCCCCAGCGGCAATTTGCGGCCGTCGTTCCAGAATCATGCGTAGCGCCCAGGCACTGGTACGTTGAACCATTTTGTTTTCGTCCCCAAGAGCCTGGATGAGCGGCTTGGTAGACCCCGGATCAGCCATATGGCCCAGCGCGCGCGCCGCGGCTTCGCGTGCCAGCGGTTGTTCGTCGTGAACGAGCACGTCCCGGATTTGCGTGAGCGTTGCAGGCGGCGCAAGATCCCAGAACTGGTCCAACTGGTTCAGCAGCAGCGGTAAATCGGAAGTGGCGAGGCTGGTCGGCGGAGCGGGAAATGCATCGCCCCACTGTTTCTGTGGCGCAGGTTTACCGTTCGGACCAGGGTACAGCGTGGAGAGAGCCATTACAGCAAACTGAGTAGCGCGAAAGGGCGTGTTGAAGCCCTGATAAACCGGGTCGCCCTCCCAGCTGCCTTCCGGCCGTTGAGCTTTCATCATCGTATGCACGCTGCGCGCCAAATTCGGATCGGTTTCCGGGCGCCTGCCCGCCAGAGCCAGCGCGAGCACCGCGTGATAAGAAATGAAATCGGCCAGCTTGGACTTGTTGTCGAGCGCAAATCCCCACATCCCGTCCGGCTGCTGGTAACTGTAGAGCTGCTGGATCAACTGATTCAACTGAGCGGTGTATTTATCGCGGCCGATCGTGGCGAGAAACTGGATCTTCCAGTTCAGGTCAATGATGTTGCGAGGCTGATAGGGCAGGGCGAGATGCTCGACCATATCGCGCTCGGCGACCCACTGCCTGTCGCCGGTCTGCTGCGCCAGAATGTTGAAAGAATCCCAGCTTTGCGAAGCGATTTCGAACGGACTTACTTCAGGTTCACAGCCATCCGTTTCGTCGCCCGGCATCTCCTTGCGGTCCTTGTAATGGATCTTCAGGAAGTTGGCGTAAGGTATTTCGAACGAGGTAACCCGGGGAGCATCGTGCGTCACGTTGGTCTCGTAGAGATGCTCGATAAGGGGCAATCGGCTGGCCACTGTGCGCGCGGAATAAATCACGCGCACCCAATCTGAGCCGGGTTCGCCATACAGCGGACGCTGATTGTTGTAGATGCGGTCAGTAATGAATTCGAGCGCGGGACGCTGGGTCGGAGCGTATCCATGCGACACAGCCGTGAGGTAACCGCGCGAGGTGAACTGGGTTGGGTGGCAGGCGATGCACTGCTGCGTATCGCCATGATTCATTGTGGTGCGCAGCGCAATCGCGCCGCGGCGAGGAGTATTCGAAAGCCAGCTATCGCCCATGTTGATTAGGAAATCCATGCCGGTGCGGACGGCTTGCTGAGGATTATCGTAGGGCGGCACTGGATAGGCGACAGTGCGCAACTGATAGGACGGATGGTTTGCCTGGATCCGAACGTAATAGGTCTGACCGGGTTGCAGGATACGAGTGCGGAACTTGTACAAGCCGGGATAGTTTTGCGTAGCCTCGATCTGATAAATGGAGGCGCCATCGTTGAATGGCTTGATGTCGGGATTGCCGGCTGCGTCTTTCGATGGCGTGAATACATCGACATCTAACGGGACTTCTCGATCGGTGATATCGAGCACAAAGTACGCCAGGCTCGGGTGATCGCCGCGAAAGGTAAACCTGAACCACTGAAAGCCCTTTACGAGCGCGGCATAACGATCTTCGTCCGGCGCAGGCGCATAGGGGCGTTCGTCAGATGCGCCGTAGATGGTTTGGCCAAAATCGAATGTCTGCGCGTTCCGCCAGGAATCGTTGGGCATGGCTGCGATAACGCCAGGTTCCGCGCCGGCCTGGGGGATGCGGTGCATGAAGGCCGCGATCTGAGGAATCGTTTCGCCCGCCGCCGGTTGAATATGCACTGAAACGGGTCCATCCGCTCGAGGGCGCAGAGTCAGGTAGAAATCCAGGTCCTGGTTATGCAACCGTTTCCCGGACACGGTACCTTGCGCGTCAGAGATGGACACCGCAATCGATTGCTTATTCTGAAACTGAGCAGGGTCTTTTACAGCAACGGTGATGGAATAGAGGGAGCCGCCCTGAGCGTCGCCGAGCTTAATGCGTTGTCCGGTCCTGTGAGTATCTGTTTGCCGGGCGCTTAGTAGAAGAGCAACCCCAGCGATTAGGCAGGAAGCAGCGCCGATTTCCGCAACGCGCCAGAGATTCCGAAGAGATGAACGGGGCATGCAGAACTCCGCCTAGTGATGGGTAAATGTTATCGCACTCTGGAGAACGGCTAAGACCCGCGACCATGCACCGTTTGGAGGAGTGAGGCAGACTCCCTGTCCAGGTATACGGTAGCGTTCGGATGACGGCGGACCAGCGAGGCCGGGCAGGTGGTCGAAATCGGCCCTTCGAGAGCGTTACGAACTGCTGCTGCCTTACGAGCATCCGGCACGCAGCAGATCCAAGCCAGAGCGCGAAAGAGACCCGGGCACGTCACCGTCAGCGCTTCTCTTGGAACGGAATCCAGATCCGGGAAGTGACCCTCGCCGGCTTGTTGACGCCGGCACGCCGCATCGAGAGCCACTCGCTTCACTGTCGCGGAATCATCGAAGTCAGCAACATGGGGATCGTTGAAAGCGATGTGCCCGTTCTCGCCGAAGCCGACGAAGGCCAGGTGAATTGGCGCGGCAAGCAGCAGTTCGGAGTAGCGCTGGATTTCGGCATCGATATCGAGAGCATCGGCTTCCAGATAGTGCACGCTAGCTGGATGAACTTTATCCGCTATACGGGTCTTGATCCAGAAGCGGAAACTCGAGGGATGCGCCGGCGCGAGGCCGACATATTCGTCCATGTGGAAGAGTTCGACGCGATTCCAGTCGATGCTCGAGCAAGTGACGAGAGCATCTACCAACTGGAGCTGCGAATTGCCGGTCGCAACCATTACCCTCGCGCTGCCAACCTCATTGATCGCGTTAGTGATCAGATGCGCGCCTTGAAGTGCGGCCGCTGAAGCCACGCCGGAGGTTGAATCGAATATGTAAACAGTCGCCAGACCAGCAGCTAATTCCATGAAGTCTGAAGCTCTTGAACCTCTTCACGGCTGCCCACAATAAAGGGAGTTCGCTGATGAATGCCGGAGGGCTCGACGTCAAGAATCCGGCGCTTTCCATCGATCGCCATTCCGCCGGCCTGCTCAGCTATGAAAGCCAGCGGATTGGCTTCGTAGAGGAGGCGCAGCTTACCTTCCGGATGATTAGTGGTAGGCGGATATAGAAACACCCCACCTTTGAAAAGAGTACGGTGAAAGTCGGCCACTAGCGATCCAATGTAGCGAGAGCTGTAAGTTCGCCCGAGATCGCCCTGGCGCAAGCGAGTCAGGAATTTTCGATATGGTTCGGGGAAGCTGTTCGCATTGGCTTCATTGACGGAATAGATATTGCCGTGCTCCGGCATGCGGAGTTTATCGTGGCTCAATACGTAGGCGCCGATAGTCGGATCGAGCGTGAATCCGAAAACTCCCTGTCCCGTGCTGTAAACGAGAATCGTGGACGGGCCATATACAACATAGCCCGCCGCAACTTGCTGCCTTCCAGGCTGCAGAACGGCCGTATTCGGATCCGTATTCGGCGCGCATCGAAAAATCGAGAAGATCGTTCCGACATTGACGTTCACGTCGAGATTGGAAGAACCATCGAGCGGATCGAAAACAATCGCGTATTCGCCGTTTCCAACTTCGCGGTCAAAAGTTACCGGCTCCTCGTTCTCTTCCGAAATAAGGGCCGCGACGCTGTCCCGAAGTCCGAGGCAATGCAGCAATGCCTGGTTGGCATACACATCCAGCTTTTGTTGCGCCTCCCCTTGCACGTTGGTTGCTCCGGCCGCGCCTAACATATCCAACAAGCCAGCCCGCCGAATCTTCGCTTCAGTCATCTTAGTGGCGAGCGTAATGCCGGAGAGCAGCCACGAGAATCTTCCGCGAGCGCCGGGGAACCGTTGCTGCTCTTGCAGCAGATGCTGCTGAACCGTTACGATCATTTGTTCGCTGCGGATCACGTGAGCTTTTCCAACCGCGATTGCGACGCACGCCTGTGCTGGAATGAGGGTTTGCGAATCTCTTTGTTCATCACTTGCTATAACGACACGTTGTTTCCCGAGACCGGGAAGGCAGTCGTAACGGTGCTCGAACGGCTAGGCCATACAGTCGATTTCAGGCCGGACCAGACCTGCTGCGGACAGATGCATTACAACACAGGCTACCAAAAGGAGGCGCTGCCCCTGATGAAGCGCTTCCTCGGCGGATTTGCAGACGCTGAAGTAATCTGCGTTCCTTCTTCTTCTTGTGTGGCAATGATGCGGGATCATTATCCGAAGATGGCCGCGGCTGCGGGTGATGAAGCTCTGAGCCAGCGAGTAAGTGAACTTCTGCCGCACGTGTTTGAGTTTTCGGAATTATTAGTGGACAAGCTCGGCGTCAGTGAGATGGGCGCCTTCTATCCGCATGTAGTAACTCTGCATCCCTCGTGTCATTCGCTGCGATCTTTGCAAGTCGGCGATAAGCCGAAGCGTTTACTTCAGGGCGTTCGGGGGATGACGTTGGTGGATCTGCCAGAAAGCGAACAGTGCTGCGGTTTCGGAGGAACCTTCGCGATTAAGAATGCAGAGCTCTCGGCAGCGATGTTATCCGAGAAAGTTCGCTGTATCCTGAATACCCGGGCCGAGGTATGCGCGGCGGTCGATAATTCATGTCTGATGCATATAGGAGGAGGGCTGAGCAGACAGCGTGCCGGAGTGAAATGCCTCCATATCGCCGAGATTCTAGCTTCGACTAACTCTAGGTCCAAAGCGTGAGCGTTCGTGTAGGGCATGCCGCGGAGGCCCTGGATTTTCCAACAGCTGCCAGTGCACTGCTTCGAAACACTCAGTTACGACACAACGTTCGCCATGCCACGGGAGTGATCCGTCGCAAGCGCGCGAGTGTAGCGAACGAGTTAGGGGACTGGGATCAGCTTCGCAGCGCGGGTCATGAGGTGAAAGAACACGTTCTTCGCTATCTGGACTTCTATCTCGAGCAGTTCGAGGACGCTTGCACGCAAGCAGGCGGAAAAGTTTACTGGGCGAGTGACGCCGATGAGGCGAACCAAATCATTGTAGAGATCATCAGGGGCCATAACGAGACAGAGGTTATTAAGGTCAAGACGATGACCTCCGATGAGACCTGCTTAAATGAAGCTCTTGTGGCGGCGGGCATCACGCCCTTCGAAACCGATTTGGCTGACTTGATCGTCCAGCTTGGCGACGATAAGCCGTCGCACATTGTGGTGCCGGCGCTCCACCGTAACAAGATGGAGATCCGGCAGTTATTTATCGACAAGATGGGGCTGCAAGGATTGGGAGATGAGCCGGAAGATATCGCGGCAGCCGCCCGGCACTATCTTCGCGAGAAATTTCTGCGGGTGAAGATCGGCATCAGCGGCGCCAATTTCGGAATCGCGGAGACAGGCTCGGTGGTCGTTGTTGAATCAGAAGGCAACGGAAGAATGTGCGTGACTCTTCCCCGCGTGTTGATCAGTTTGTTAGGGATCGAGAAGATCATCCCTGCGTTCACCGATCTGGAAATTTTCCTGCAACTGCTCCCGCGTTCCGCAACCGGTGAGCGCATGAACCCCTATAACTCCATTTGGACCGGCGTGAGCTCAGGTGACGGACCCGAGGAGTTTCACGTCGTGCTGCTCGATAACGGCCGGACCAACGTCCTTGCCGATGAGGAGACGCGCGAGACTCTGGATTGCATACGCTGTGGGGCCTGTCTCAACGTGTGTCCCGTTTACGAGCAGACGGGTGGGCATGCGTATGGTTCTGTGTATGCAGGTCCGATCGGTGCAATTCTCACGCCTCAATTGCAGGCCATGGAGCATTCTCAATCGCTGCCATATGCTTCGTCTCTGTGCGGCGCATGTTACGAAGTGTGTCCGGTCAAAATAAACATTCCCGAGATTCTGATCCATCTGCGGAGCAAAGTCGTCGCTCGGGGTGAGGCTCCGCTGACTGAACGCGTGGCGATGAAGGGAGCAGCGTTCGCGATGGCGAATGGCAACAGATTTTCGGCCGCGCAGAAGCTGGCCAGAATCGGCCAGAAACCATTCGAGCACGACGGCAATTTACAGCACTTGCCTGGCGTGCTGGCGGAGTGGACCAAGTTCCGAGATTTCGGGGCAATCCCAAAGCAGTCCTTCCGCGAATGGTGGGCGGCGCGAGAAGGCGCGGATGAACATGCATGATGCGCGAAGCTCGATACTCCAGCGCATTCGCGAGAGTACGGGCAAAACCTCATCCGAGCGTGCGGGCGAATACACCTCGATCCGGCGTGAATACGAAATTTCGGGAACACTCGACGGTTCGCAGCGACTCGACCTCTTCGCGGACAGGTTGCGCGACTACGGGTGCGGAGTATATGACTGCGTGGAACACGAAATCGCTGGAGCGTTGGCGGAAGTTTTAACCGAACGCCGCAAACAGCGCTTGCTCATTCCCGCCCAGCTAAGCACACGTTGGTTGCCGGAGGCCTTCGAGTTTGTCCGTGACGATGGCTTGACAACCCTGGCGATCAATGCCGCCGAAGGGGTAGTAACGGGGTGTGCTCTCGCCATTGCTTCAACAGGCACGATCGTTCTGCGGCACACCGTCCACGAAGGACGCCGCGCTCTTACCTTAATACCGGACTATCATCTTTGCGTTGTTTTCGAGCAGCAGGTGGTGGAGACAGTGCCAGAAGCGATACGCCAGATAAGCAGCTTCGACCGTGTGCCGCTGACCACCGTTTCCGGCCCTTCGGCAACATCGGATATCGAGATGACTCGCGTCAAAGGCGTCCACGGCCCAAGGACGTTGGACGTAATCGTAGTCAGCGCATTAAACCACCCAGCTCGTCAATCGTGACAAAGCGATTTACCGGGAGATCTACGAATTCCTGAACTCTGCCGCTCGGCCAATCGATCTTCATTTTCGAGACTGCTGAATCCTGTTTCAAACCAAAGGCGAGTGAGAGATCGCTCTGCGAGCAATAGCTCGATCCGCTGTGAACAGCTTGCCACTGATTCCCGGAAACGCTTTCAACGCGGACTACTGCTCCCAGGCCGCTGCGGTTCGATTTCCTGCCGACGAGTCGAACAGAGATCCAGTTATTTTTGTTTCCGCCATCATTACGGAGTAGAACCGCCGGGCCATTGTTCGTGTTGATGAGGACGTCCAGGTCTCCGTCGTGGTCGAAATCCGCGTAGGCTGCCCCCCTCCCCACGATCGGCTGCGAGAAATCAGATCCTACGGAGTTGCTGGCGTTCTCGAAATGGCCCTTCACGTTGTGGAATAGAAGCGGCGGCTGGGCGTATTGCAGATTCGGTTGAAACTTGTGAATCTCGGGTTCGAGATGGCCGTTAGCTGCGAAAATATCTGGATAACCATCCAGATCGTAATCGAAAAAGAATGTGCCAAACGTCAGACTCAACAGGCTGGCCCGCGCGATCGGCCCGGACGAGGCGGTATCGACAAACAAGCCGGTGCCGTTGTTGCGGTAGAGAGCCATCATTTGATTCGCAAAGTTTCCAATCAACAAATCAGGATGACCCGAATGATCGATATCTGCGGCGTCCGTACCCATGCCGCCGCGCGCAGTACCGTCTTCCGAGTAAGCAACGCCCGCCTGAACGCCCTCTTCAGTAAACGTGCCGTTCCTGTTGTTCCGGTACAGCTTATTGGGTTGTGTGTCGTTCGCGACAAATATATCAGGCCACTGATCGCCGTTGTAATCGAAGATAGTTATGCCGAGTGACTTACTGGCCGGATCGGCTAAACCGGCTTTCTTGGTAACATCTTCGAACTTGCCTGAACCAAGATTATGATACAGCTTCAGACTTTGTCCTCTGTAAGCTTCCGGCGTGCAGTAAGACTTGGTCTTGCCATCCATCGAGCAAGGTTTATCTTTCTCTTGACTCCATTGCACGTAATTCGCGACCAAAAGGTCCGCCTTGCCATCTCGATCGTAGTCGAACCAAGCAGCGCTGGTTCCAAAGTCAGTATTGTGAATGCCGCTGGCGGTGGTCACGTCTCGAAAATGGCCGTGACCTTGATTGTGAAAGAGGTGATCTCCCTCAAGCGCGGTGATGTAGATATCCGGCAAGCCGTCGTTGTCGTAATCCGCAATCGCCACACCCATCGCATAGAGCTGGCGGTCCAGGCCACTGCCGTGCGTGATATCGGTGAAAGTTCCGTTATGGTTGTTGCGGTAGAGCGCCGGCAGATAAGTTTTGCCAGTGCTGGTCCAGTCGCGATCATTGAGAAGCAAGATATCCGCCCAGCCATCGCCATCCAAATCGATGAACGCGCAGCCTGATCCCAGCGATTCGGGCAAGTACTTCTTTCCTTGTGCGCCGTTATGATGAACGAAGTTGATTCCAGCTTTCTGCGTGACGTTCACAAACTGGATCCTATGCTCGGACTCGCTCGCTATTCCGAGCATGGCGAGGGCAAGGATCGCAAATATAGCGGAAGCTTTCATGAATTGCTCTAACTGAGGGCGAGACTTCTTCGAGCACTGTAGCAGATCACCCCGTCGCTGAAAAGCGTGAAAACAATCGTCCATCTTAAGGTGGAGGACCGGATAATACCTGCACTGCAGGACATCGCCAGTCTAGATTGTTACGCTAGGCGCGGGGTCCTCCGTTTAGGCCGGGCGTTAACGTTGTGAAGCTTTCTGCCTCAGTTGTATTGCTAAGCATCGCTCTATTCCTGACTGCTTGCACACATTCCTCGGATTTGCCAACGGTCGGATCCGACCGATATCGCGCTCTGTGCACGGCTTTTTACCTGGGCCTCTCAGCGCTTCAGTCAGGCGAAGACGTGAACGCCCGCAAAGGCCTGACTCGAGCGACTGAGATCGCTGCTGGAGAACCTGCTGGCTGGGCCGACTTAGGATTGCTTGATTTCCGGCAGCAGGACTACGAGGGCGCTTATCGAAGCGTGGAAAAAGCCCACGCGCTGGTTCCAGAAAACAGTCGCATGGAAGCGCTGCTTGGAGTAATTGAGAGCAGGCGTGGCAAGGTCGATGAGACGCTAGCTCACTTTATCAGAGCTGTGTCGCTCGATTCAGGCAATCTCAAAGCTCTATATGGACTCGCCCAAGAAACCGAACGGCAGAATTCGGCGGCAACGGATGCAAAGGCACAACAGCTGCTGGAGCAAATTCTGCAAAAGCAGCCGAACAACACCGCTGTCCTGATCGATGTCGTTCGGCTATCCGCCAAGCGCAACGATACTGATGCTTTAAAGGGAGCAGTGGCAAGCCTCTCGAAAAGCGCGCCGCAATGGCCTGCTGCAGCCAAGCAGCAGTTTTCGGTCTTAGAACAACACGCGAACGGCGCCAAAGTACATGATGCGGCGATCCAGGCGCAATTTCTTCGAAATGTCTTAGTCCGCGTTCCCGCTTACCGGCAGAGCCTGGATCAAGTAAAGACCCCAGTCACTTCCGCAGGCGAACCATTTCTGAAATTTCTAAAGCTTCCGTCGCCCAGCCCGGAACCGAGCGCTTTGGATGCCACACTTCACTTCGATTCAGAGCCGGTTGCAAACGCACCGGCTGGAGGAATCACCTGGATTGGAACTTTTGTGTCGGATAACAAAAGCGACGCCGAAGTCATCTGGGCGGATTATCAAGCGCTACATCTGAGCAGTGGAGCGCAGTTGCCGCTCCCGAAGGGAAAGAACGCGACACGAGGTTTCCTCGCTGAAAACGCTATTCTCGCGGCGGATCTGAATTACGACTTTAAAACGGATTTCGTAATCGCTACAGATGGCGGCCTGCTCTTTTATCAGCAGCAGAGCCCTGGAAGATTCGATGACGTTACTTCGAGCACCAAGTTGCCGGCCGCTATCCTTCGCGGGAACTATACGGGCGCATGGGCATTTGACATCGATCTCGACGGCGATCTAGACGTCGTGCTCGGAGTTCCGGAAGGCGAGCCGGTTGTGCTCAGAAACAATGGCGACGGCTCCTATGCGGTGATCAGGCCGTTCAAAGGTCTCGATGGGCTGATCGATTTCGCGAGCGCCGATGTGGACGGGGATGGCGATCCGGACGTTGCTCTACTGAATAAGCAAGGACATTTAATAGTCTTCGCGAACGAGCGCCTCGGGGATTACAGGATGCGCAGCACGCCGGCTCAACTGCGCGGGCAATCGCTTAAGCTGGCCGCCGCCGATATAAACGGAGATGGTCTGCCAGATTTCGTCATTCTGCAGCCGGACTTCCGCGTGATGAGATTGTCGGACCATGCAGCGGGCCGCGATTGGACAGTAGTGGAACTGGCAAGAGCGAAGCCGCCGGCCGGGATATCGACCCCGCCGAGCCTCGCAATTGCGGATCTTGATAACAATGGTGCGCTCGATTTAATCGTTAACGATCAGGTTTTCTTGTCTGACGGGCAATCCTTTACACCGCTGGCTAACCGGCTACCCGCATATAACCGGGGATTCATTGAAGCGAACGCGAACGGGCGGCTAAATGTGATTGGCCTCTCGGCGGACGGGCGCGCGGTCGAAGGAGTTAGTAGCGGAACAAAGCCGTATCATTGGCAGGACGTTCGCCCTCGTGCGGCTACCACAAGCGGCGATCAGCGCGTGAACTCATTCGGCATCGGCGGCGAGATAGAAATCCGATCTGAGCTGCTTACTCAAAAGCAGATCATCGAATCGCCTATTTTGCACTTTGGCCTTGGCACACATCGTGGCGCCGAATTCGCGCGCATCGTTTGGCCGAACGGCCTAATCCAAACCGAGTTTGCGCTGAAAGCAAACCAGACCCTTGTGGCTGAGCAGCGGCTGAAAGGATCTTGCCCGCTTCTTTTCACCTGGGACGGCCATGGAATGCAATTCGTGAAGGACGTCGCGCCGATGTCCGCCGCGCTCGGAGCGCATGATGGCTCGGGCCACTTCGCGGGCGTCGATCAGACGCAAGAATGGTTCAAAATAAAGGATGAGCAGCTTAAACCGCGCGACGGCTTCTACGATGTGCGCGTGACGGACGAATATTGGGAGACTTATTACATCGACCACTACAGCTTGCTGGCCGTGGATCATACAGCGGATACGCAGATCTTTGCCGATGAGCGAGTGGCGGTTCCTGCCGCGCCTTTGAAAATCTATGTCACTGGCACACCCCAGGCATTTCGCAGCGCCAAAGATGATCGCGGCCGCGATGTGAGCGCTGCTGTGCACGATCTCGACGGCAAATATCTGGATACGTTTGAGCTTGGATCCTACCAGGGCATTGCGCATGATCATTGGGTAGAACTCGAGTTGCCACCCGACACGCCTCAACATGGTGCTTTGTATCTGATTGGCCAAGGCTGGCTACATCCGTGGGACGACGGAATTCTAGTGGCGGCGAGTCAAGGTAAACAATCAAAGCCGCGAGACTTGAGCATTGAAGTTCCGGATCGTGATGGCCACTGGATAGAAGTAAGGAGTAACTTAGGCGTGCCAGCTGGCCGGGATAAAACGGTGGTTCTTGACCTGACGGGAATCTTCCAACCGGGCGCACCCCGGAAATTACGTCTGCGCACAAACCTCGAAATTTATTGGGACAAGCTGGCGTGGGCGGCCGGCGCTTCAGAAGATGGCATGAAGACACAAAAGATACCTCTAGAGAAAGCTGACCTGCGGCACCGGGGCTTTTCACAAATCTCGCAGAACGAGACGCTCGCACCCGAGCTTCCCAATTACAACAAGCTAAGTAATAGCGGCGAGAAGTGGCCGAGCTTAGAAGGCTACTATACGCGCTACGGCGATGTGCGACCCCTGCTCGAGAAGGTGGACGATCGATTTGTGATCGCCACAGGCGGAGACGAGTTGCGTTTGCAATTCCGCGCTGCCCCGCCGGTGCCCTACGGCTGGTCTCGCGATTTTATATTTATAGGAGATGGCTGGATGAAGGAAGGTGACTTCAGCTTCAAATTCTCGAAGACAGTGCTGCCGCTCCCGTATCATTCAATGAAAGAATATGCAGGGCCGGCCAAAACGCTCGAAGACGATCAGGTTTACCGACTTCATAAGTCAGATTGGCAGGATTTTCATACGCGTTATATCGCCCCGGTTAGCCCTTTAGCGATCTCTGGCGGCCCTCGGGAACCAGGTAAGGTGGAACGCTATTGAAGTTATCAGCAGCACATGCGACGTAACGTAATTCGCACTGCAATCGGAGCGATATTCGTCAGCCTGTTGGCGATTCCTCTTGTCTACAAATGGGTGATGCAGAAGCGGCAGAGCGCCGGGCTGACGCAAAATGACGCAAAGAAGCGCCCGGCTGCTCTCGCGCATTACGGATTCAGCTTCCGCGAAGTTTCGAAAGAAGTTGGGATCAATTTCGTTCATAAAGCTCCCACGCTCGATCCCAAGCTGAAGCACATTATGGAACAGGTCGCTTCCATGGGCGCGGCGGTTTCTATTGTCGACTTCGATCGTGATGGATGGGATGACATTTACGTCTCGAACAGCGGAGAAGGAAGCCGCAATGCGCTCTACCGGAACTTGGGTAACGGCACATTTGAGGACGTGGCAGATCGCGTGGGGCTCGCGGATTTGAACCAGCCGGGCACAGGCGTGACTATGGGCGCCGTGTGGGGCGATTACGACAACGACGGTTACGAAGACGTACTTATCTATAAGTGGGGTAAGCCGGAGCTCTACCATAACGACGGTGGTAAGCATTTTACTCGCGTAACCGAAACAGCCGGGCTTCCTCCCTGGATCAATGCCAATACGGCAATCTGGTTCGACTACGATCGAGACGGTAAGCTCGATCTTTTCCTGGGCGGTTATTATCCCGAAAACGTAAACCTCTGGAAGCTGCAGAACACGAAAATCATGCCCGAGAGCTTCGAATATGCGCAAAATGGCGGCCGCAAATATTTGTTTCACAATCTCGGGAATGGCCATTTCGAAGAGGTCTCGGAGAAAATGGGCATCAAGTCGCGGCGATGGTCGCTCGCCGCCGTGGCTGCCGATCTGAGAGGGACAGGATATCCCGATCTCTTTGTCGCGAACGACTACGGCGTCTCGGAACTTTACTTCAACGAAGGCGGCAAGAGATTCCGCGAAGTCGGAAAACAGACTGGAGTCGGTTACGCGCCCAAGAGCGGCATGACAGCATCGGTCGGTGACGTTTTGAACCAGGGACGCTATTCGATCTTCGTCTCAAATATCTCGGAAGAAGGCGTGCTGGTGCAGGGCAATAATCTCTGGATGCCGCAGCCGGGCACGTCGGGCGATAGCGTGAAATACGAGAATATGGCCAACGCGATGAGTGTGGAACTGGGCGGCTGGAGTTTTGGCACACAGTTTGGCGATTTGAATAACGACGGCTACTTGGATCTCTACGAAGTCAACGGCAACGTTTCGCTCGATCAGGACCAGAGCTATTGGTATGACTATTCGAAAGTGGCCGGGGGCAACCAGGCCATCATCTCCGACGCAGCAAATTGGCCTTCGCTGCGCGGCCGAAGTTTATCCGGCTATCAACAGAAACGCGTGTGGCTTAACGACGGAGCCGGACAATTCAGAGAGGTCTCGCAACTCGTGGGTGTGACGGACCGGTTCGACGGCCGGGCGGTGGCGCTCGCCGACCTATATAACAATGGGGCGCTCGACGCTGTAACGGCAAATCAGCGAGGCCCTTTACTGCTGTATAAGAACCAAGTGTCGCCAAAGAATCAGTGGATCGAATTTCAACTCGAAGGCCGCTCCAGTAATCGCAGCGCAATAGGAGCGGAGGTCCGGGTATTCTGGAACGGACAGGAGCAGGTCCAGGAAGTTTCGGGCGGCAGCGGATTCTGTGCGCAAAATCAGCGCCGGCTTCATTTTGGCATCGGCCGCAGTACGAGCGTGGATCGCGTGGAAATCCGATGGCCTTCCGGGCGGGCGCAGATCATCAATTCGCCGCGGCTGAACATGATCCACAAGATCGAGGAACCGGCATGAGAGAGCTTGCGCAACGTGCTCAACCGGATTTTACCAGCACGGCCAAACCTGTGCGGCGCTCGCTTGCAGCCCGCTTCTTCGGCGCCGATAACCGGTATCTTCCGCCCATCTTCATTACACTCATTCTTCTCGTCAGTCAAATCTCGTTCGGCTTGCTGGAAAGTCTCTCGCGCACGCTCTTGGCGATTGCCGCGGCACTGGCTTGCGAAATCGTGCTGGCCGGTTTGCTGTACAAGAAGTTTCCTCATCTTGCTAGCGCGTATATCTCCGGGATTAGCGTCGGCATCCTGTTGCGATCCCCCGCATTTTGGCCTTACGCCTTCTGCAGCGTTCTCGCCATCATGTCGAAGTACGTCATTCGCTGGAGAGGGCGCCATCTCTGGAATCCATCCAACTTCGCGATTTCAGCGATGCTTCTGCTCGTGCCCGAATACGTTGCCACGCTCAGCATTCAGTGGGGAAACACGATCTGGCCGATGCTGATCGTGTGGGCGCTGGGCGTGCTGATCGTGATACGGGTGAAAAGGTTTCATATCACGGCGACGTACGTGCTTTCGTTCATTGCGCTGGCGCTGATTCGAAGTTTCATCACGGGGCATCCTTTCCTGGCGGAAGTGGCGCCAATTACTGGTCCCATGTATCAGCTCTTCATCTTCTTCATGATCACCGATCCCCGAACCACCGTAAAGCCGCGCTGGGCGCAGTGTCTGGTGGCGTTTTTGGTGGCTGCTGTAGAGATGATTCTGCGGCTATATGAGAACGTGCATGCTCCCTATTACGCGCTCGCCATCGTGGGTCCGATTGCGAACATCATAGAGATCGCCATTACCTCCAGACCGCGTCGTATCCCCGTTTCCAAGGGCATGGTAGCAGCGTGATCGATAAATCCTTAACTGCCGGTTGCCGCCCCGATAAGCTCTGTCGCTTGTGGAAGTGACGTGTTGCCTCTGTAGAGATTCACCGCCTCTTCCGGGTCGCCATCGAACATCAAACAACCTCTATCCAGGAGAACTGCCCGATCGCAGTGCTGTGTTATTTGATCCATACTGTGAGTGACAAACAGAATGGTTTTGCCCGACTCTCGAAAGCGCTTCAGGCGGTCGAAGCACTTACTCTGAAAAGCGAAGTCGCCAACGGCTAATATCTCATCGATAACCAGAATGTCGGGATCCACTTCGGTCGCAACAGAGAAGGCGAGCCGCATATACATTCCAGTTGAATATTGTTTCACCGGGACGTCAATGAAATCGCCAATTCCGGCAAAATCGATGATTCTTTGCTCTCGCTCGAGCATCTGCCGCTTAGAATATCCCATGAGCAAACCGTTTATAAGAATGTTCTCGCGTCCGGTCAGTTCCGTATGCATCCCGGCGCCGAGCTCGATCAGCGGTGCGATGGAACCGTGGACTTGAACGGTACCGCTCGTCGGCTTATAAATGCCTGAGACAATCTTGAGCAATGTGCTCTTGCCGGAACCATTTCGACCGATGATTCCAACCATTTCGCCCGCTCGGACAGTGAACGAGACTTTGTTTACCGCCTCAAAATCGTGATAGTTGACCTCCTTACGAAAGAACTTAGAGAATAACTCGCGAAGGGTATCGGGACGTTCGTGAATCACCCGAAACCGCTGGACAACATCCTTAACGACAATTGCATCCATCGCGATTGCCCTATACATAAAATACGAACTCGTCTTGATGTTTTCGGAAAAGCCAGAACCCGAAAGCCAACATCCCAAATGCACAGACGAAGCACGCAATAATCGAGTTGGCCGAAGGCATCAGGCCGTAGTACACGCTTAGCCGGAACCCGTTTAACATGTATTGCAGCGGATTCAATTTTAAGAGCCAGCGATCTTTAGCCGGGATCATATCTAGGGAGTAAATGATTGGCGTGACGTAAAACAAGACGTTTAGCAATACTTGTAAGATGTGCGCCACATCACGGTAATAGACATTCGCGGCCGCGAAGAAGAAGGTGGCGCCTAAGGTAAAGAGAGTGAGCGCCAAAAGCGGAACTGGCAGATAAAGCCACGTCAGGTGAAATGGGTGGCGCATTGCGACGACAATCAGCACTAGCGGAATCATGGAGAGCAGGAAATTGATCATGTTCGATACAACTGCGGCCACTGGGAAGACTAACTTCGCGACACGAACTTTCTTGATCAGGTCTCCGTTCCCAACAATCGAGTCCGCGGCGTACGAGAGTGATTGAGAAAAGAACGTCCATGGCAGCAGAACGCTCAAGAGAAAAATGGGGAAATGCGGTATGCTCGCCGCCATAATCGTTGAGAAGAATACCGACAGAACTACCATCAAAAGAAGGGGGTTCAAAAGCGCCCAAAGGAAGCCCAAGACAGAGCGCTTGTAGCGAATCTTCAACTCCTTGAGCGCCAGCGCCCAAATCAACTCCCGGTGACGCCATGTATCCGTAAATAACTCAATCATCTAAATCAGAATCCATCCCAAACGCGTTCGATTGCGCAAAGCTTCTTAGTAGAGGCCCCGTTTTCTCCTCATTGTAGCGAAAACAGGCCGCTGCACCTCCATACCTTTGAACCGCACAATGCATTTCTCCGACCGGACAAGGCCCTCACACCCAGCTTCCAAACGGCTAACCATTATGAGCGTTTCCTACCCGCTCTTGCCCGTCAGTTCCAGTTCCGGAGGTGGATCCGAGCAGATTCTTTATACGCTCGATCAGGGCCTGGTGCGAGCAGGCTACCGGTCAATCGTTATCGCCGCTATGGGTTCGGCGGTCGATGGAGAGCTGATCGAAATGCCTGCTGCTCCCGCTGACATTACGGACTCTGTACGCACCGATGCGCAAAAGGCTCACCGGGGTCAGATCGAGGCTGTGCTCAATCAACGCCGGATAGATCTTATCCACTTTCACGGGCTCGATTTCCTTGCTTACCGGCCTCGCTTTCACTCTCCACCCCAGCTTGCCACTTTGCACTTGCCGGTTAGCTGGTATCCTCCTACTCTTTTCGCGGAACCAGACCTGTTTCTAAATTGCGTTTCCCAAAATCAGGCCCACTCAGAAGCCGCGGCCGAGGCGCTTCCTGTCGTCCCCAACGGAATCGATCTTGAGAAATTCCAAGTCTGCCAGAACAAGCTGGAGTATCTGCTTTGGCTCGGCCGAGTCTGCCCGGAAAAGGGTACGCATGTTGCTCTTCGCGTAGCCCATCGCCTAGATTTGCCGCTCATTGTCGCCGGGCCTGTCCACCCTTTTAGCGCCCACAAAATTTACTTCAAAGAACAAATCGAACCGCTTTTAGATGATAAGCGCTGTTACATCGGTCCGGTAGATACCAAGCGCAAAGCAGAGCTATTGGCAAATGCGCGCAGTCTACTCGTTCCCAGCTTGGTTGCGGAGACCAGCTCTCTGGTCGCAATGGAGGCGACCAGTTCTGGAACGCCGGTTGTGGCGTTCCGCTCAGGAGCTCTGCCGGAAATTGTCGACGACGGCATTACCGGCTTCATAGTTCAATCCGAAGAGGACATGGCGAAAGCTGTTTTGAAAACAGAAACCATCTCTCCCTTGACTTGTCGAGCCAGAGCAGAAACACGTTTCACGGCAACTCGAATGTGCCAGGACTACTTTAAGCTTTACGATCTTATCCTGTCTTCTCAATTCTCCGGACGCGTAATTACCAGGCGCGATTTCGGAATGGCAACAGCGCCCCAGTCCGATTTGTAAGGTTCGCTCCCTCGAAGAAAGTTCCAGGACGCATATCGCCTCTCAAACGCAAAACGAAGGCTATCAAAGAGCATAATTTTTCCGAAGCCAAAATCGGCATACGAAGGATCGAACGCGCTCAGATACCCGTATAGCACGTTTCTGTAGTCAAACGCCATGATCACGGCTACGATTTCGGCCTGAAAACGCAAGGAAAATAACCGTAGCATCTGCCGCCCGCGAAACGCCTCAGCAAGCTCACGCAAAAAATCCGCCGACCGATTTGCTGAAATCATTCCCGGCTGACCCTGCTCGCGCCAACGCGCGGAATGTAACCGGATAAGCGCCTCCGTGCATTCCGGTTCGTAAGGCGCGGCATTAAACTCGAGTGCCGCAAGTTGCTCAGCTTTCTCGCGATAACGCCGAACGTTCCGCCGCAATCCGCTTGGCCGCCCAGCCCAGAATTCTGCAAAGCTGTCCTCAATCGCAATTGCCGAGCAGGGCGAATCAGGCTGGCATTGCACTCTTAAGACTCGACTTGACCCAAGCCCACGGAGCGCTGTACCGGATGAAAGATCTTGCCAGTCGCAAATATCCCAATCTCGCGTCGCGGCAAGGTGATCGCGGAGGCAGTCTACGATCTCTTGGCAAAAAGCCGGTGCCATGGCCGGTTCCAAATAGTCTGAGATGCCCGAACCGATTAGAGTCAGCTGCCGGCGCCCTTCCCACTGGTGCAGAAAACAGGGGACGAGCCCAACTATCTTTCCTTCTCCGTTTCCAAAAACGAACACTCTTAGCTCGCCACTCCCGAAATGACGCCACCACGTAAGTTGCCACTGAGGAGTTTGAAACGGCGTTAAGTGAGGAACGTTTGCTTCTAGATATTGCCACTCTGGGCCGAGTTCCATCCAGCGAGCAAAATCGTCGACGACCTCGAGCGTCACCACGATCAGAGATCGCTCAATTTCGCTGCGGCTCTGCGCAATTTGCATCCAGCACGCGAAGTGCTTCGCGGTAACCGTTCAGCGTCCCGACATCCACATAGGATTCGCCGAGTTTTAAGCCTAGAGCGCTCCCGCCGCGGGCCAGATACGTGTTGATCAAAGTGCCCAGGTACTCATCCTTACTTTCCTGCCAGATCTGATGTAACTCGGCCAGAACTGAGCCCGGCATCTTCAGAGCGCCCCATACCCACTTAGTCGCGGCCCCTTCAGTCTTCACCTGGATCTCACTAACGCTATTGTCCGCGGACGTCAAAACTGCATCAAAGCGTTCCGGGTGCTCCACCGGAAAGAGTAGCAGGGAAAGCACACCATCGGGCAGGCTGCGCAGAGCGCTCCGAGGAAACCAGATTGTATCCGGCAGACCAATGCAGACATCTTCGTGGAACGGAATAAGTGGCAGAGCGCGAAAGATTGCATCGCACAAACCCTGAGGCTTCGGCTGTACTGCATAGAATATCTTCGCCGATAGCGCGCTTCCGCCAAAATAGTTCATGATGTCTGACTTGCCGGGCGATATCACGAAGCAAATCTTTTCAACACCGGCTTCCACCATACGCTCGATCAGGTACTCACTTACAGCTCTAGGCCGCTCCTGAGAGCCAGCCAAGTAAGTACCGACGGGGAGTAGTTCCTTCGAGAACGCCAGCGGCTGAATGCGGCTGCCCATTCCGGCTGCTGGGATAATGCCCCACATACCTAGGTCTTAGCTGACAAAAGCGAATCCACGGGCGATACACTTGCCGAATGCATTGCTCTGTTTATCGGCTCCCGCCATTCGCTGCTTGAATCTGGCGGCAGTTCAATAAGATTTATCAAACGTTGAGCCCGGTGCCCGGCCGTATGGCAGTCCAGTGTACGCTCTTTTGCACGGATTCCCACTCGCGCCAGTAGTTCTGATTCGGTGGTTACGGCGGCAATTGCCTCAGAGGCCGATTTTGCGATAAGAATCTCCTCTCCAGGTGTAAAGAAGGTATCGAGTCCCTCCCACCAGTCACTCAAAACAGCCGTTCCACACGCGGCGGCTTCGAATAGCCGGCCGGAAGGGCAGTAGCCCATGGCGGCCATCGTGCCTCGCGTGACGCTTAATGTTAGCGGAGAAGACGAGTAAAATGACGAGTGCTGGGGTGGCGGAACGTGTGAGAAGTGCCGAATCGTGCTGGGCCATCGCTCCGGTTCCGGGTACATCGCTCCCGCAATCACAAACCGGCGGTCCGTCAATCGCCCGGCCGGCTTTATCAACAGTTCTTCTAAGGACTTCTGGCGGTCCATGGCGTAAGTCCCCAAGTAAGATAAGTCACTACTGAATTCGAGACAAGCCGGAACGCGCGAGTGAAGTTCTGGGTCCACCCACCCGTACAGACTCGCTACTTTGCGCGCTCCCAGCCAGCTGCTCAGTTGGTTGATCGCTTCGCCGCCTGTATAGCTTAAGACAAGGTCAAAGCCCGCTAATCCCTCACGGGGAAGATAGGGGGGCAATTCACCTTGTGCAAGCTGACTTAGCGTCACGGGCGTGTCCAGATCATAGAACACGCTGCGGTTCCGGTTCGCATCCAGGACTAGTTCACAAGCCGCTGCTCCGTCCGGGCAATAAGACGTCACCATCGCAACGTCCGATTCCGCCAGCACTCTCTTTATAAGAGGAAGGTTTTCGCTCCACTCAGAATAGAGATGAATGTCCACATAAGGCAAGCTGGGCGCGTCACGATAAGCTGCGTAATATGGAGCATCGCGTTCGAAAAAGTGCACTTCGTGTCCCCTGATGTGAAGTGCTCGGAACAGGCTTCTCAAGAGTGTTGCATGCCCGTTCCCCCACGCTGAGCTAATCGAGAGGCCGAAAACTACTATTTTCATTCTGGTCGTCGTGATCTCAACTTATCTGCGCGTAAACTTATAGAAGAATTCCACGCTGACGTTACCGTTGTAGTCACGCAAGCCAACAGCGGACAAGCTATTTGTGAGGTCCCATTGAACGCGTACAATCTGCGCGTTAGTTTGTGTCACGTCAGTAATGTAGGTGAATGTTATATTAGTAGCTATTTTCTGCTGTAGAGTCACTCGCGCTGTTTGGCCGTTATTCCCTGAGAAAGATGGATCGATCTTAAGCTGACTCAGGCCAAATACCCTCTGCACTCTACTAGCGAGAGGATTAGCGACTGCCTGCCCTAAAAGCGCCGACTCTCCCATTTGGCCGAATGACTGTTGCGGAGGCGTGGGTTGGTGGGCTGCGATGACCGGGTTAGCTGGAGTCGTATTCGTCGCAAGCAATTGGACGATCTGCTCAAACGTGAGCGGCGGATCGGAACGATAGCTCAGTTTCAGATCGTCCATCGGGCCGGTTACTCCAATTGTTACATTTACACCTTGCGCTATAGTGTCGAGCGAGATATTCAGAACTGGCGAGATCGCCGAAGGGTCGTAGAAGTTGATCGTGCCTGTTGTCACCGTATAGGTGTTTCCGAAAAAGACAAGTTGCCCATCTGTGACCGTCATCCGCCCCAAGATTCCCGGGTGTTCCGCTGTTCCCCTTACAGTTAGATTTGCTAAAACGGAAAGACGATTGGCATAGGCGGATATTATCTGAATGTCAGGCGCCGTAAGAACATGCACGTCCAATCTCATCCCCGAAAGCAGGGGAGAAGGCGCCGATGGAGTACTAGGTGGTATCGAAGCAGTAGATAGTAGCGACCCAAGATCGCTCGAGCGCGCATAAGCGATGCGTTCAACTGAAACGGTTCCTGACATAGTAGACCGCTTCAAGTTTCCGGCCAAGGCGATGGTTGCATTCGAGGTCGCACTGATTCCGGAAGAACGCACACGCACTTTGGTTGCGCTCGCTCGCAAATTGAAATTCGGAACACCCGCACCCAGACCAAAGAATCCGCTCAGAGCTATTTTCCCGCCACCACTTTCGCCTGTCAGATTCTGGATAGTAGCATTCGTTCCGCTCAATAGAATCAGGCCATTGGTATTCGAAATACCATTCGGCGCGGCCGCATAATTGACGCTTGCGTTCTTGAGCTCGATGCGTCCATTTGCGCGTGGATCGGCGAAGCTGCCCCTTATAGTCGTATCCATTGTCACGGCCCCGGAAGAATAGAAGTCGCGGTCTATATCTTGCAGAAGACCTAGATCTAGATTTGCGTCTAATTGCAACGCCAGCGACTCCTTCACATCACTCAGATTGACTGACCCCGTCGCTTTTATAGAAGTGTCTCTTCCCCCAATATCGAGATGTTGAATGCGAATCGATTTTTGACTAAGCGCCAGAAGAATAGGACCCTGATTCTGGAGCTCGACTGCTCTGATCGAAGGTGCGCCTGTTACCGATGCCTGCGAGTTCGTCCTGAAATCAAGCCGGTCTAACTCCAACCGGGCCGTTAAGGCATCGGGGTTCAATATCGGACCGTTCACCGAAGTCTGTCCTTCCACCAACACATCGAATCCCGGCGGACTGGTAATCTCACTCGCCAAGAGCGGTGCCAGGTTTGAGTATCTTATGTTATGGAAAGATATACTGCCACTGACTGGATAATCGCCAGCTAGCTGCGCCTGGCCCGAGCCCTCAATCCGGCTTTGAGCTATATCTGAGTCTAGTCGAAACCTAACGGTCGATCCGGCGGTCCGAGCTGTGAAGTTCATGCCCCCGAGGTTCACTCTATTCAGGTGTAGTCCGGCAGCCGCTACATCTGCATTCAGATTTGCAATAAGGAACTCACTCTTTCCGTGCACTTCACGCAAGTTGCCCGTAAGATCGGCACCCAGCCTCAGAGTCCCTCCAAAGCCGGGTTTCTGTTGTACGACGTGCTCAATACGGCTAAGCCGTATGTCGCTGCTACTTAGCTTCAGCTGGAGCGAACCGGTCTGAAATGAGCCAGCAGAGTGATGGAACGATCCGCTCAGCCCCAGATCTCCCGCCGGCGCTTTCAGCTCAAGAGAACCGATCTCCGCCAGCTTATTCGAGTAGTGAACGTTGCCTTTTAAAGTATCGATAGGCTCCTGATAGACGTTCCCCTTGAGGAGTGCGAAGCTGAGATCCACATTCGGTTCAGTAAGTGTGCCGCTTACGTGGGCGTCCGCCGTCAATTCGCCACGCACAGGAACAGTGCCCTGCCCGGCTAATTGCAGCGCCTTGGCAACGGAGAGACCCTGAATCGACGCCGCGGCGTTAGTCGAATATCCATTCGCAAGCGCAGTACGGCCGTGCACTTTAATAGTAGATCCGGCGAAATCGGAATCCAGACGATAGTCAATATTGGTGCCACTCGTGCGCGCGTTTACCGTAAGACTTCCCGCATCTTGGTTCTGAACACGCAAGTTACGGGCCGCTAGATCGGCTGTGACACTTGAGACATCTACGCTTGTTTGATTGTTTCTATTCTCTAGCTCCGCACTTACATTTGCTGCAAGCTGGATTACCCCGGCTACCCCGGCGTTCTGCTTGGCAAGCATCTTTATATCGGTGAGCTGGACGTGGTCTGTGTTGATTTGCACTTGAACGTGGCCCATCGTGAAGCTCTCAGCAGGATGACGGAAACTTCCGTTCGCGGAGATCTTTCCTCCTGCAGTGTCCACTTCGAGCTGGGAAAGCGTTGCCAACCCGTGTGTCAAGTTGACCTGCATATAACCTCTGCTAAATGGCTGCTCGTACACGCTTCCGTTTGTCACCTGCAGAGTCGCTGCTCCTAGCGGATCGCCATATGTGCCGTTCACATGAACTTCAGCCGTCGTCGCACCAGACGCTTTCAAAGATGACTCGCCCGCCAAGCCAGCCAGATCCGCCAAATCCCCGTTGCGCAAGGTGAGGTTTGCAGATACAGGCGAACTCGGACGAGGCGACCACCCAGTAAGTCCAATCGAACCGTCGAACTTTGTATCTAAGCCTGTCGCTAAGAGGCTTCCGTTCTGCACTGCAGCACCGGAAGAGGAGGCCGCGAGGTCCAGAGCCAGTGCATGGAGAGCTCGTTGTTCTACCGCGAAATCGCTCATTTCGATATGGCCTGCAATATGCGGAGATGCCGTGTTGCCGGTTACCTGCGCGGTCAAGCGCGCCGTGCCGCCCTGCAGCGTCACAGGCAGCGAACCCACCGGCCTGGCCGACCCGAAATTGGCGGCTGGAAGAAAATCGTTGAGATTATGCGATGCCACGGCTATATTGACCTGCCGATTTAACGACCCGCCTAAGTCAAGCTGCGAGTTTGGAAGAGCAATATACGATTGTTCTAAGTCAAGCGCGCCAGTCTTTCCAACATACTTCGCGTTCAGACGTCCGCTAATTGGGATCCCATGCCTTCCCGGAGCAATTGCCAATCGGGCTTCGCCCGTATACCCGGTAGCTCCTTTTGCGTTCAGGTTTCCTCTGGCCAACACGGACCCGTCCAGAAACCCGTCATACCCAAGCGGTTTGCCCGTGACCGCTGCAGCCAGAACCGGAATTGAGAAGTTTCGAAGATGACCTTCTACGCTCGCATCCTGCATCTTCTCGACAAAGATCTTCGCGGCAAGCGATCCGCCCAGCGCGCCTAGTTTGAGCCCGTCCAGACTAATCAAATAGGGATCTGCATGGAAGGGGGAGTAGATTGTTACATTGCGAATCTGGGTTGTCCCGCTTCTTACCGAGAGACCGCTGGAATTCATCGTTCCATTCACTGCATACTCTTTGCGATTGTCGACAGTAACAGCGCCGTTTGCTTGTAGGTCCCCACTTATTTGGAATTTCGATAGAGTCAAGAGCCTCGCCAACTCGCCTAAGTCAAGATTGGTATCGAATCGCGCCGAGCCTTGCGCCTTCGGGTTTAAGTCACCCGAAGCCTGTAGTATAGTTCGGCCCAGCGCCACGTGCGCGCTATGGATCGCAATCGCGTCTGTTCTCTGGTTCATGCCCACCGAGAGTTGGGCAGTCAATTCCTTGGGTGCGCCTTGCGTGTTCGCATCGATAGCAAGAGGAAAGCTTTTCTGTAGCTCTGGTAAAAAGATACTTGCGTTTAACTGAGCCGCGATAACAGGCTCATTCACATTCTCGAGCGATCCGCTAAGCGTGACATGGGACCGCCCGCTATCCAGCTTGGCGCCCTCAACCCGGATCGCATCGCGCTCCAGCGTGACGGGCACATTTACATGCAAGCTGAGCGGCGGCCTGTTCCCTGAAGCAATCACCAGCGGATCGATCGCGATGTTGCCCGCGTAACTCGGATTGAGGCTGTTGTAAGTCAGAAAGACGCGAAGGTTCTGCCCTTCACCGCTAAACGCGGTCTTCTGCTGCAGAACTCTGACGAAGCCGTCCTTCAATTTAAAATGATTAACGGCCAGGTCCACCACCGTCTGCAACCCGGATGTTTGGCTGGGTTGTTTCGGAACTCTCGGCTGAGGAACATTAGTGTACCCGCCGGGCAGCAACATCAAATTGATTTGCGGCTGTTCGACACCCAGATACTGCAAATCGATCGGTTTCTTGAAGCCGGAGAAGAGCTTAAGCTTCAACTCGAGAAGTCTTATCCGAGCTAGTGGATCACTCGCAGGAGGCTCGGTACCGTGAAGCACGAAATTCCTGATTCGAACCGTGAGGTGCCACAAATCCACTTGAAAGGAGCCGATCTCCGCCCGGCCGCCGGTCGAATCTTCAACCGCGCCGATGATCTTTTCGCGTGCGAAGCTAGCGAACCATGGCGTTTGGAGCGTAATTACCGCGGCGATGATAACCAGTGCCAGTATTCCTGCCAGAGGTCCAGCCACGGCCAAGAGAATTCTGTTGCGTTGCGTCACTGCAAATTCGCCTCGAAGTACGTGATCTTAGTCTCCTTCCGTTGCTCGTCTAACCAGGCAAAAAATAACTTATTGACCTGCTGGGCGGAAAGGATATCGGTGATTTCAGTCCGGACATCCTCTAGTGACGATTTACCGGGGTGTTCTAGATTCAATGCTGCGGCGTGCTGTCTGTAGTAACTCTCCACGTCCCCATCTGTGACTAGAACGGCCGGCTTAAAGCGACTATCGATGAAGCGCAAGACAGTAAGCTGCCAGAGGAAGTGGCTTCGAAGATCGGGCCCGACTATCCCGTACTTCCGAAGCGCATCTTGCAGTGCCGATTCACTCTTGAAGCGCTCCTGCACCAGACGGTCAAGCTCTTGGTCGGCTTGCTGCGGCGTGGCCACCGGGTAGTTTCCGAGTTCGATGTCCTTCCGTATAAAGATCTGATCGATCAGGCGGCTGGCGGTTAGCTTGCGCGCTTTGTCACTTAGATCAAGAGGATCGCCATTCAGAAAACTAGTCACCCGAATATCACGGTTGATGTCACTGTCCTTAACGATCGAGTTGCCAACCACGATCGCGATGCGGTCAATGATAACCGCCGGTGCCAGACATGGCGCAAGCGCAAGAAGTGTTATCATCTTCCGCCACATCAGAAAGCCTGCCCAATGGAAAAGAAGATTTGAAAGTGGCTTAATTGCTGCGGACCCGGATTGCAGCCCTGCTTATGACCTATGTCGGCCGGAGTGCAGTTCAGTAATGTCTGAAAGCTTTCGTTCACGCTAAAGCCGGTATATCGTGATGGGTTCAGCGCGTAAGCGAAATCGACGCGCACCGGGCCGATTGGTGTCTTATAGCGTATACCGAGACCAGGCGCTTGGACTGCGTAGTTGAAGTTTTGGTAGTAGGAGTTCTGGATGGGCGGCTGACGATAGCCGAGTGAAACGCTGTCGAAGGTCGTGTAGATGTTTCCCATGTCTTCAAAGAGCACACCGCTTAAATTGGGTGCTGCTACCGGAAACCGCAGTTCGATGTTGTTGAAAAAAAGCGCATTGCCGCCAATCGGAAATCCCGTAGGTGTAGATGTCACGGGCCCGGGCAATTCATTCGCAGTGCCGATGTCGCGCGGGCCAGCTTGGTTGTTGCCAAAACCGCGCATCGAAACGCCCCCTCCGCCATAGAAGCGTTCCGGCAAGGGAATCGCTTCAAAAGTAGTTAGTCCCGTCCCCATGTTGAAAGGTACGATCGCGCCAAACTGCGTCTGCCGGGCCAGCACGAAATTCCTTCCGAGTGAGGTATACGTCGCGTTACGCGCTAAGACTCGAACGAAGTTTCGCTGCGATCCGAAGAAATTGCCGGCCAGCCCTGTGTCTACCGTGTTCCAGAATCCGCGATGCGCATCGAGCGGATTATCTCGATGGTCCTGAATATAGCCTGCTGTTAGGATCCCGATGCGAACTGGCTGGGAGAACTGTGGAACTAGCAGTGCAGGAATGTTTATATTGCCGGTACTAACGCGGCGGTAAGCAAACTGCAACAGTAGAGTGGACGCACGGCTCAGTCGCTGAGAGGTTTGCACCGACGCCTCGATCCGCCGTGACGAAAACGTCTGTACGTCTTGAGTCGTGTCGTACAGAACCGAGAAAGTGACAGTCCGGTTTGCCGAGCCCAGGAATCGCGGGACAATGTAATTCAGCGACTCCCGCTGTTCCAGAGTTGAGTAAGTGGTTTGCAACGAGATAGTCTGTCCTATGCCAAATAGGTTAATGCGGTTGACGTTGAAGGAAATAATCGGGGAAGCACCCCTGGATCCACCGGAATTGGTATAGTTTGTTGTTGTCCCACCGAATTGGCCGACAATCAATCCGAGCCCCAGGCTGAAATGATATCTGGCAGCTTCATCGAAATCATATAAAACGTCCTTGTACCTGGTGGAGCCGTCCGGGTTTTGCAGCGCCGTATTCACGCTTGCAAATACGCCAAGGCCATTCAACTCGCGGGCGTTATCGTTCACCTTACTGAGCGAGATCGGTTCGTTCTGGCGTACATTGATATAGCGCTCGACGAGTGAGGGTTTTGTTCGATACAGACCCGACAAAATCACTTGGCGGACGAATTCCCTTGGACCCTCCCTAATTTTGTAAGTTAGGTTCATAGTAGCTGGATCCGGGCCTGGTTGCTTGGTAAAGCTAAACGATGCTGAAGCGAATCCCTGCGAATAGTAGTACTCCAGAATCCTAGTCTTGTCCGCAGCGACGTTCACTTCAGCATAGGGTTGACCGTCAATCGAAGCGAAGTCATGCTGGATGGGAGCCAGATCCAATCGCGCCGTTCCAATCACCTTCAGGCTTCCTACTCGCCACTGCTTCCCTTCCTCGATTGAATATGTTACGGCGATGTCCGACGGCTTTCCCTTGTAATTGTTTTCTACTTTCGAAGTTATTTTTGCATCCTGAAAGCCGTTCGCCACATACAGGTTCGTGATGGCTTGCTCGTCATTTCTCCGGAACGACTCGCTGTAACGTCCGTACCTCAGAAATAGAGAGCTGGGCCGAAGGAACATGCGCTCCCTCAGTGTTTCGTCTAGGAAATAATTGTTACCTCTAATGAAGACGTTTACTAGCCTTCGACGGGGGCCAGTTGCGATGTAGTAGTTGATAACTTCTTCGTCATCCTTTGGCTCTTCTCTGTGAAACGTCACATCTACATCCGGGTAACCTTTGGATTGGAAATAGTCGTGAAGGTTGCGGGCGCCCTCAGCCAGCAAATCGTTGTCTACTGACCCTTCCTCGTAAATCGGAATATATTGCCTTAACTTACTCTTCGAAATCTTGGCTTCGAGCGCCTTAACAGTGATCTTGGGCCCCGCGTTTATCTCGAACGTCGGCTTGGCATTCTCCGTCGCGGGATCGTATTCAAGCGAGGCCAAGTCCACTGACGCCGTGAGCCGGCCCTTCTTTGCATACTTGTTTTCGACCGCCTGCTCGCCCTTGTCGGTCAGCACGGCGGTTACCTGACGCCAGCGGCGTATGAACGGCCAGCGCCACCCGGTTGCTTTGATTATCGTCGAGTCCGACAGCTTAGTGTCGCCGTGTATGACCGGGGTCTCATACCTTGACCGCTTGCCGGCTTCAACGAGAAATCGGGTGGTGACCTGGTGAGTAACCGGGTCTTCAATTGTAGAAGTGTCCACTCGCCCGAGAAAGAACCCGTTGTCGTGTAATTGCTGTTCGAGGTTCTTTCTCGCGAGAACCAGCGCCTCCTCACTGAAGGGCTGACCGAGATATAGCTGCGAGTCGCCGATGATCACCGCCCGGCTCGGCGGATCCTTAATGTCTCCAGCTGCCCCCACATGGCCGACGAATCGCCTGGCTTGAGTGATAAATGTCAGATCGACGCCGCTACCTCTCGGTTCGGCATCAATCTGGATGTCATCATATAAGCCGCTTCGGTACAGCCGGTCAATGGTCGAAGCTAATTGGTTCGTTTCGAGCGCACGGCCCGCTTGGACCATCAACATACGGTCCAGATCGCGCGGGTCTATGGGCTGCTCTACGGGTCGATAATGAATGGCAGTGATGATTTTGCCTGCGAATTCCTGCCCCTGAAGCGTCGTTCCCAAAGCCAAAAGCGTGAACAGATAAAGACAAATGCGGTTAAAAGACTGCTGCTGATTCATTTCTCCCGCTTAAACACCCCTACCTCGGCACGCTTCAAACAGTGACCCTCCATCGATATAACACCTACCTTGACGCCCTAGGTCAAAAGGTTGTTTCCAGTCTCTCATCTGTTACGTTCTAATGATCTAAGGAGCATAATGCCTGCCTTAAGTCGACGTGAGGCTTTCGAGCTGCTGAAAAAAACGGCTTCGCAGTGGAGTGGCCACAACGCGCCTCGCCTAGGGGCCGCTCTCGCCTATTACACTCTCTTGTCTATCGCTCCCCTGGTAATCCTGATTGTCGCTATGTGCGGACTGGCATTCGACAAAAATACCGCGGAGCATCAGTTACTGTACCAAGTGCAATCTATGGCGGGTCCGTCGGCTGCTAAGGCGATGCAGTCGGTTTTGGACAATACTCATCAGAAGAGCAGCGGAATCCTCGCCAGCGTCCTTGCGCTCGTCACGCTGCTATTCGGTGCTTCGGGTGTCTTCGTAGAATTACGAGATTCGCTGAACACAATCTGGGATGCTCCGCCACGTCCCTCATCGGCTTGGCGCGATTTCATTTGGCAGCGTCTCGTGTCGTTCGGCATGGTGCTGGCGCTCGGTTTCCTGCTGCTTGTTTCTCTTGTTCTCAGCGCGACCCTGGCCGTTGTTATCAAATTTTTTGAGGGCTATCTCCCTCTGCGCGCCGCCATCTGGGGCGAGGTGGCTAACTTCATCATCCCGTTACTTGCCATTTCCATTCTCTTCGCGCTGATCTTTAAGTTTCTTCCAGAGGTCCCCATTCGTTGGCGCGACGTCGTAATTGGAGCGGTGGCAACGGCCGTATTATTTGAAATAGGCAAAGCGCTGCTTGCCCTTTATCTGGCAACGGCTGCCGTGGGATCTGCCTACGGGGCTGCCGGTTCGCTTGTCGCGTTTGTGGTTTGGATCTACTACTCCGCCCAGATCTTCTTTTTCGGGGCGATATTCACTCAGGTTTACGCCAATACTTTGGGCTCGCATTCCACTCGTAGCAGGTCCAAAAGCGTCCCGAATCTGTCGGCCGCACCGCGCGGTGCCTCTGCATAAGCTTGCTTATCTGCGCTAAACTTAGAGTTCCCACCTGTTTCATCCCATGATTTCAGTTAGCAACGCGAGCATGCGCTATGGCGGCAAGGTTTTGTTTGAAGAGGTTACGGCTTCATTTCTGTCCGGCAGGCGCTACGGCCTGACAGGACCGAACGGTGCCGGTAAGTCCACTTTTATGAAATTGCTTTCCGGCGAGCTTGAGCCCCAGAAAGGCGTCGTTGTGCGCCCGAAGAAAATAGGCGTTCTGCGGCAGGATCAGTTTGCCTTCGACGCTTACCGCGTTATCGATACCGTGATCATGGGCAATCTGCCTCTTTGGAAGGCTTTGGAAGAGCGCGAGGCGCTTTACGCAAAGCCTGAGCTCACGGACGCAGACGGCATGCGATTGGGTGAACTCGAGGGCGTCGTCGCGGAAGAAGATGGCTATACAGCCGAGAGCGATGCCGCTGTTTTGCTCGATGGCCTGGACATTCCGGAGTCGCTGCACGACCGGATGATGGGCGAGTTGCAGGGCGGACAAAAGGTGCGCGTACTGCTTGCTCAGGCTTTATTCGGCCATCCGGAGGCGCTACTGCTGGACGAACCTACCAATTATCTGGATCTCGAATCGATTCACTGGCTGCAGAACTCTCTCGCGCGCTATGAGGGTACCCTCATTGTCATTTCGCACGACCGCCACTTCCTCAACGGCATCTCGACCCACACGGCCGATATCGATTACCAGACGATCATCACCTACCCGGGCGGTTACGACGACATGGTTCTGCAGAAGACGCAGATCCGTTCGCGCATTGAAGCTGAAAACGCTCAGCGCGACAAGAAAATCGCTCAACTCAACGAATTTATAGCCCGCTTCTCAGCAGGCACCAGGGCGAGCCAGGTCACTTCTCGCAAGAAAGAGGTGGAGCGGCTGCAAACTGCCGATCTGGCCCGTTCGAACATTCAACGCCCGTTTATTCGCTTCGAGATGAAGCGGCCATCTGGCCGGCACGCCCTCGAATTCAAAGATGTCAAAAGGGCGTACGGCGAAACCGAAGTGGTCAAAAGCTTCTCGGCTTCCGTTCAGCGCGGCGAGAAAATCGCCCTGATGGGCCGCAACGGAGCAGGCAAAACGACGCTCTTGAAGGCTCTCCTGGCGAATGGCCCCGGCGTCGACGACCCAGATGTCGGCTTGGACTCAGGTGTCGTTACGTGGGGCCACGAAGTTCAAATCGGCTACTTCGCTCAGGATCATCGAGGCAGTATCCGCAACGGCACCACCGTTTCCGACTGGTTGCACGACTGGGATCCGCAAGCTTCGAAAGAAGAGATCCGCGGTCTTCTGGGCCAAATGCTGTTCAGCGGCGAAGAAGGACTTAAACCAACCGATGCACTATCCGGAGGCGAAGCGGCGCGCCTGATGTTCTGCAAACTAATGCTGCAGAAACCCAATGTGCTGGTGTTCGACGAGCCAACCAACCACCTGGATCTGGAATCGATCAACGCCTTGAATATTGCGCTTCAGAAATTCGAGGGCACGGTGTTACTCGTCACGCACGACGAAGATCTGGTCGACGAAGTTGCCACGCGCGTTTGGAATTTCGATAATGGTCGAATAGAGGATTTCGTCGGGTCCTACGAAGAATACACCGGTGTGGCCGCCAAGTAACTACACCCCTCCGCGCCGCGCGTCATCTGTTCTTCAATCCAGCGGTACGTTCGTTCTATTCCCTCCCGCAGGCGAATGGAAGGTTCCCAATTAAGGCATTCGAGAATCTTTGTATTATCGCTGTTGCGGCCATTCACCCCTTTGGGGGCGTCCAGCTTGTAGTTACGTTCGAGTTTGATCCCGGCGACGTCCTCCACGATGTCTACCAACCCGTTGATCGTCACCAGCTCACTGCTTCCCAGATTTATCGGTTCGCGAATGTCGCTCTCAATGATCATCGCCGTGCCCTTCAGGCAATCGTCGATGTACATGAAGCTGCGGGTCTGCTCGCCGTCGCCCCATATCTCGATTTGGTGATTACGCCTCAATTTGGCTTCAATCACCTTTCGGCAGATCGCCGCCGGAGCCTTTTCCCTGCCGCCGCTGTAGGTTCCTAACGGCCCGTACACATTGTGGTAGCGGGCTATGCGGCACTCGAGACCAAAGTCCTCCTCAAAGTGCCGGCACATGCGTTCACCGAAGAGCTTTTCCCACCCATAGCCATCTTCCGGGAGCGCCGGATAGGCATCCTCCTCCTTGAGAGCAACAACTCGCGCGTTCTTCTGCTTGTCGCCGTTGTAAACGCACGCGGACGAAGAAAAAAAGAAGCGCTCGACACCCGCATCTCGCGACGCCATGAGCAAGTGAGTATTGATCAGCACGCTCAACATACAGAGCGCCTTGTTGTTCTCGATGAAACCCATTCCGCCCATGTCCGCGGCCAGATTCACCACTACGGTTGCATCCTGTACAGCACGCTGGCAGACTTCCTTGCACTGAAGATCGAGGATAAGATTCTCGATTCCATCTGACAGCTGATACCACTCCTCGCGCGGCTTGATGTCCACGGCCCGAATCACATCGACGCCGCTATCGCGAAGATACGTGACGAGATGGCCGCCGATAAAACCGCCGCCTCCGCAAACAACAACTTTCTGGTCCTGCAACTTCACTACATTAAGTTTAGACTTGAGCGGCACGGCTTACTCGGCGCTCGCCGAAACAGCTTTCAGAATGAAAGTTCCCCTTGCCCGCAAATGACCCAGAGGCCGCGCATATTCGAGTGTCAAAAGGTATAGTTCCGAGCTTTGGGGAGCGCGCACCTTCCAATTACCCGCTTGCTCCAAGCCCAGGTCACTCGAGGCGAGACCAACTTCCGCCGCATTGCCTACCGGCCTGAGATGCCAAGCCAGGCCGCTGAGCGTGTCACGCGGGATCGAGGATGCCTGCCATGTGAAACTATACATCCGCCCTGCTTCCATTGGCATGTACTGCTGAAGAACTACGCAGTGCTCAGGTTCCTTACCCGAGAACATCAACCGGATCAGGCCTTCCGTGGGAGACTCCTCGACACGCACTCCCTCTGTTCCGGCCGGCATCCAGTCGAAGCCATGGCGAAAGAGCGGGCTTTGGAAATTGCCGTTGGTTAGCGGATGCTGCGCAGACGGTATGTCTTCATGCAGCCATCCCGCCTTCACCATACTTGTCCAAATCTGCAAAGCTTGATCGCGCTGGCCCTCCGCTATCAACCGGTCTTCTATCGCGGCAATCAAGTCGTCGCGGCTCCAGGCACGCGGATCCGTCTTGCCTGCTGCCTTGATCAAGCGCTGAACAATGAGCGCGAGCGTGGAATATTGGTGGCTGTTAGATAGGAACCAGGCATAGGGAAGCAGGATGCGCGGCCTCTCCGGTATCTTCCGCGCGATCTGATCCGCGTCCTGGCTGATGAGCCACATCTGCACGAATACCGGCTCGGGCGAGTAGGGAGTGACGGCCAAAGTCGCGCTCGCCCAACGAAAGAACTCTGCTGGCTGGTCCTGCCGGAAGTAGAAGTTCGTAAGCGTCCACTTAGGCAGGAACATCTTATTTACTTCGGCGGCCTTCAGGTAATTCCGTTCGGCGCCTGCCCGGTCATGCTGCTGAAACTCGCTGACGAATCCGAGTTGAATCCAGGATTCGGAATCGAAAGGATTCAGTTCGACAGCGCGATGCAGGAGCCCGATCTTTTCCGCGGGACGCCAGGCGGCCAAACGTGCAACATAGGTTGAGTCAAAAGGAACCAGTTCTACGGCGGCGGGAACAGAAATGGTCGTATCCTGCCGGAACAGCCAACTGGCGCGCGCTAGCACAAACGAATAAATAGCTGCTGCCAAAGCGCCAGCGATCAACAAATACCTGAGAAAAAAGGGTAGAACAGTTTGCAAGGCCTTACCCAGAAATGGCAACCAGCAGAACCACTGCCTGGGCCTCGCACGAAAGGCCTTCACCGACGGGACCTACACCTTCAGCGGTCTTGAATTTTACCCCGACCGAGTCACGCGGCAACCCGATTCCGTTGGCGAGGCCATCGCTAATCGCATCGCGGAAGTCTTTCAGCTTAGGGCGCTGCAGGATGATTGTGCTGTCCACATTAACTGGGCGATATCCCTGGCCGGCTGCAAGCTTCAACGCGTGCTGGAGAAATTGGAGGCTTGCTGATCCTTTCCATTCCGCGGCCGTATCGGGGAAATGCATCCCGATATCGCCCAACGCAAGCGCGCCTAGAATCGCGTCCGTCACAGCGTGAAAAAGCACGTCGGCATCCGAGTGGCCCGCCAGACCGAAATCCGACGGAATCACCACACCACCCAGGATCAAAGGACGGCCCGCTTCGATGCGATGCGTGTCCCAGCCTTGACCGATGCGAAAAGCTGCTGGGCTAAACGTGGTCATTCGCGACGGAGCTCAAATGCCGAGCTTTCCAGCGTCAGGTAAAGCCGCGCCAGTTCCATGTCACTGGGTTTCGTGATTTTGATGTTGCGATCGGTTCCCAGCACCACCGAAACTTCCACCTGCTCGAGACGCTCTACCAGAGAAGATTCGTCCGTGCCCGCAAATAAGTCCTGGCGCGCTTTCTCGAAGGCTTGCCGCAAGAGGCCTAAGCGGAATACTTGCGGAGTTTGCGTGAGGATCAGCCGCTCGCGGGGCAACGTGGCGCGAACTTTGTTGCGGTGAACCTGTTTAACGGTGTCTACAGGAACAATCCCGACGATCGCGGCACCGGTCTCGGCCGCCTCGTGGATGACTTTCTCGATCGCCTCGCGCTCGATAAAAGGCCGCACGGCATCGTGAACAGCCACCAGCTCCGTATCCTCGCTGATCGTGGCGAGAGCGTTTTCGACAGACTGCTGGCGCGACTCTCCACCCTCTACAGTCCGGACCGCCTTACCGAAGTGCTGGCTTTGAAAAAGCTCGTCGGCCCAAGCCAGATCGTCTTGCCGAAGCGCGACCACGATTTCGTTGACCAGCTGCGAACTGACGAATTTGCGGATCGTGTGGACCAGAATGGGAGAGCCGTTCAGAAGCATGAACTGCTTACGGCTGATCCCTTCCTTTTCGGGCGCGCTCCGGCCCATGCGCGTTCCAAGTCCGGCGGCTGGGATGATAACAGAAACTTTCATGTAGAATGCGTCGGAGTGACGGCCCTGCGATGCGCAGAAGTGCTCGCTGGACTCGAACTAACATCATAGAGGACGAGAGCGCCCGATGGAATGAATACACCTGAGTTGTCAATTGTCAGCACGATGTACCGCTCGTCCGCTTTCGTCCGGGAGTTTTACAGTCGAATCAGCGCGGCCGCGCAAAGCTTGACGGGCTCTTACGAGATTGTGTTGGTGGATGACGGCTCGCCCGACGATTCGCTGACGCTTGCGATTGCGCTGGCTGAAAGGGATTCACGAGTGCGGGTGATCGAACTATCCAGGAACTTCGGCCATCATCCAGCGATTCTTGCCGGGCTGCGGCATGCGCGAGGTGAGCTGGTTTTTCTGATAGACATCGATTTGGAGGAGCAGCCGGAGTGGCTCGGCGAGTTCTGGCGGGACCTGCACGAAGATAAGGCGGATATGGTTTACGGGGTGCAGACGCTGCGTTCGGGATCGATGATGAAGCGGCATACCGGACGACTGTTCTATCGATTCTTTAACCTGGCTTCGGATACGCGCATACCGGAGAACGGATGCACGGTGCGGCTGATGCGGCGCGCTTATGTGGACGCCATTGACCGGCTCACCGAGACGCACGTCTTCATGATGGGCCTATTCAGTTGGACAGGCTTCGTGCAACGGCCGCGCCCTGTGACTAAGAAACAACGGGCGAGCGCCTCGACCTACACGCCATTCAAATTGATCGCGCTCTCGGTCAACGCAGTTACCTCGTTTTCGAGTTACCCGCTCACAGTGATCTTCGCCAGCGGCCTGGTCATCACTCTGCTTTCGCTGACGTTTGCCTGCAAGCTGGTCATTCAGAAATGGCTGCAGCCGGACTACATCCTGTCGGGCTTCACATCCATCATGGTCTCGTTGTGGTTCCTGGGAGGGACCATCATCAGCGTGCTTGGCGTAATCGGAATGTACGTCGGCAAGATCTTCAGCGAGTCGAAGTCGAGGCCGCAATACCTGGTCAGGAGAGTGTATGGGAACAGTGACTAGCGCGAAGGTCGTTTGGACTGCTCTCTTGCTTGCGGTAGCCGTGTCCGCGGCCCTTAAGGCGCAAGACGCGAATGTCCCGCATCTGGAGAAGCGCGGAGCGGCGACGCAACTCATCGTGGACGGCAAGCCCTTTCTCATGCTCGGGGCTGAGCTACACAATTCGAGTTCGTCCAGTCTCGATTACATGAAGCCGGTCTGGCCGCGGCTGGCGGATATTCCGCTGAATACAGTGCTGACTCCGCTTTCCTGGGAGTTGGTGGAAGCGTCGGAAGGCAAGTTCGATTTCACGCTGCTCGACGGCCTGCTCGCGCAAGCCAGGGAGCACAAACTGCGCATCGTGTTTCTATGGCTTGCGTCCTGGAAGAACGGGATGTCGAGCTACGCCCCGGTCTGGGTCAAGAGCGATATCCGCCGCTTTCCTCGGGTGATCGAGAACGGCTACCCAGTGGAGATTCTGAGCACTCTTGGCGAAGTCACAGGGAAAGCCGATGCCGGCGCATTTGCGGCGGTTATGAACCATTTGCGTGAAGTAGACGGGCGCGAGCACACGGTGCTCATGATGCAAGTGGAAAACGAGGTCGGCGTTTTGGGAGATACACGCGACCACTCGCCAGCCGCAAACCGCGCGTTCGAGTCGGCTGTTCCCACTGAGCTGACTCGCTACCTGACAAGTCATCGGAACTCACTTTATCCGGATCTGCTCGAACTGTGGGAACAGAACGGGGCGAAGACCGCAGGCACGTGGGAACAGGTCTTTGGCGCGTCGTCGCGCACGGACGAGATCTTCATGGCCTGGCACTACGCCCGCTATGTTCATGCGGTGGCGGCGAGCGGCAAGGCTGCTTACCGGATTCCGATGTATGTGAATACCTGGCTGGCGGGCGAGGATACGATTCCGGGCGATTATCCGAGCGGCGGTCCCCAACCGCGAGTAATCGACATCTGGAGGGCCGCCGGATCGGCTATCGACATCTACTCGCCGGACATTTACCAAACGAACTTTGCGGCCTGGTGCACCCGGTATCACCGCGCGGGCAATCCGCTGTTCATTCCCGAGGCGAGTGGCGGCGCTATCGGCGCGGCAAACTCGTTCTACGCCTTCGGCGAAGGTGCGGCGCTCGGCTTCTCTCCTTTCGGCATCGATTCGTGGAACGACAGCAACAACGAATTGGGAAAGAGCTATCGCGTAATTGCGCAGATCGCGCCGCTGATCCTCGAGCACCAAGGCCAGGGCAACGTTCACAGCTTTGTGTTGGATCAAAACCATCCCTCGGTTGCATTTGTGATGAACGGGTATTCCGTTGCAGTCAGCCTCGACCAGATTTTCGGGGCTCACACCGAGAAGGGTTTCGGCCTGATCGCCGCTACCGGGCCGAACGAGTTTGTGGGTGCGGGCCAGGGCTTCCGGGTATCGTTCCAGACGCGCTCCGCAGGCCCGCCTCACGTTGGACTCGCTTCCGTGGACGAAGGCCGATTCGAAGACGGCAGGTGGATCCCTGGCCGCCGCCTTAACGGCGATGAGACTGACCAGGGCAAGTACTGGCGCTTCGACCAGCATCAGATCAACATCGAAAGAGCTATGGTTTATCGCTTCGAGTAAAGATGGGTCAGTCGTGAGCGACGTCGGCAATGCTGGAAAATCATCTCGCCGGTAAAAGCTTTACCGCAACGACCACACCCGTTGCCCACGCAAGAGGAGCCATCGAGAACCCTTTGTTTGCGGCTAGCGCTTCGAGCAAGACCGGCACCTTCAGTGCATGCCCCTCGGGCCAGTTCGGTTGCGGAAGCATGTCATCGATCAGGTAAAAGCCGCCCGGCTTTACGACCCGCAAGCCATCCGGCAGGCCTTCGTACTTGCCGGGCAGGGCATCGGCGAACACGAAATCGAAACTCTCGGCCGCTTGCTGGTTCAGAAACTCTAGGCCGTCCTCCAGGATAAGGGTCAGGCGCTTGTCATCCCCGAGAAAGCTTCGAGCGACGTCCTGTACCCGAGCATCCGTGTCGACACTGATCAGGCTCGAGCCTGCATCATGCCGCCCAAGAGCCACGCGGTAGCCATACCGGTGCCGGTACCTAGCTCAAGAAAGCGGCCCTTCGGCTTGGACGCGGCAAGAGTTCTCAAAAGCGCGCCGGTTCGGGGATCCGAGGCCATATCGAACCCTAAGGCGTTTGTGCTCTCGACAATTTCGGTCAGGCGGTTTGGAGAACGCGTGTATCCGAGCTCGTTCATCCCGCCAATTGTAGGCTCTCTTATGCAGCGAGTCGTTCGAAGTCTGCCTCCTGGTCGTTTTCAAGGAGCAAGTGAATGGAGTCCGAGGGAACGAAGCCAGGTTCCGTTCGATCGATGTGCTCAGCTGAAGGCAAACTTATCGTCTGCCCCACCAGATCTGAGGGAACGAAGCCAGTTTCATCTTGATCTTCTTCCTCGTATTCGACGTGGTAGGCAGATGAATGGGCTTCGTAGGAGTTAATTTGAGGAACGAAGCCACGCGCTTTTTGAAGTCGTTGCAAGGCGGTAAGAGACTTGTGGAACGAGCGCTCGGCGGAGGCCATAGAGCGCTGGATGAGAGCGAACAAACCGTTGTTGCACCACGTATCGAGGTTTTCGGGTTGCAAGGCGCGGGCTTCGAGTTCGCGGAAGCGGCGCACGCGCCAGAAGTGCTGCGCGAGCTCGTCGATCAGGATTTCTTCGACCGTGTTGGCGGGTTGATGCTCGTCGCGCAGGGTGGAGCGGAGATGATCGAACTCGGCGGCGTCTTCACCGGGTAGGATGAGCTGCTTGGAGTAGAGCCCGTGCTGGAAGGAGTTCTGGGAGGACCTGAGTTTTCCGATAGAACTCTTCGGACCGGTACTGTGTTGGGCATTAGCGCGATTTGTTTCCGCGCGGCAGGTAGATTGAGACATATGGATTGGGAACCTGCCGAAAAATAGCATCGCCGGGCCACAAGACAGATGGGAGAGAGCTTCAAACCGGGTGTAAGTCACTGAGCGGGCTCAGCCGAATTTTTCTGTGGAAAATGGGAACGGTCTTTTGGGCTATGTGGTATATATGCAACCAAGAGGTTGCATATATACCATGACGGAGACGGATCGCATCGAAAAAAAGGTGATTCTCCGAGCGCCGCGCTCGCGGGTGTGGCGCGCTATCGCCGACGCGCAGGAGTTCGGAAGGTGGTTCGGCGTGAAACTCGAGGGGACGTTCGTGGAAGGCGCCCAAATTGGCGGCAAGATCACCTATCCTGGTTACGAGCACCTGACGATGGAAGTGGAAGTCGTTCGGATTGAGCCGGAGCGATATTTCGCGTATCGGTGGCATCCCTATGCGGTCAATCCTACCGTCGACTACTCGTCTGAGCCGATGACGCTGGTCGAGTTTCGGTTGGAGGAAGCGGACGGCGCCACCTTACTTACGATTGTCGAGTCAGGGTTCGACCAAATTCCGCTGGCACGCCGCGCAGAGGCATTCAGGAAAAACGAGGGGGGATGGGCCGAGCAGACGCGGAACATCGAGCGCCATGTCTCGCAGCCATAGCGCCGCGGAGGTGAGATTGACCGAAGCAGCGCCTGTGTTCGCAGCGCTGGGCGACACGACGCGCCTCAGGGTCGTCGCGCGGCTGTGCGCACAGGGACCGCTCTCGATTACACGGTTGAGCGAGGGGGCCGAAGTCACACGCCAATCGATCACGAAACATCTTTGCGCGCTCGCCGATGCCGGTCTGGTGCGCGACCGGCGCGAGGGGCGCGAGCGAATTTGGGAACTGGAACCGAGACGCCTCGAAATGGCGCATCGCTGCCTGGATCAGATTTCAATGCAGTGGGAGGAAGCCATCGGGCGCTTGAAAGCGTTCGTCGAGCAGCAATGATGCTCATGTTTCTTCGAGCAGCAGCGAGGCCTGTAACATTGCTCTGGCGTAGGCAACGTCGTAGACCATCCCGGTGTAACCGCCGCCTCCCGGGTACTGGTTACGGATGCCCACAGCGCGGTCGTAATCGAGCGCCCGCTCATGTTCGGGATAGATCAGCCGCGAGTATTTCACCCGCACTAACTCGCGCATCACTGCGAGCATGTTGTTCTCACCTTCGTCGATAAATACCTCGGTGTAATCGTCATATGGCTTTCTAACGCGCACGTTGCGATAGTGGACGTGATTGATGCGGTCCCGCGAACCGAAGTACCGGCAGACCTCGACCGGATCATGCCCCATTTCGCGCGTGACCCCACAATCGAAGGTGATGCCGTTCGCCGGGCTATCTACGATTCGGATCAGGTGCTTCCAGCCCTCGACCGTTGCCATGATCTGCCCCGATCCGCGGCTCGCCGCGACGGGCGGATCGTTCGGGTGCAATGCCAGCCGCACGTTTGACTGCTCCGCCACCGGTATCACTGCTTTTAGAAAATAGGTGATATTGCTCCACATTTCGTTCAGCGTGTGCACGCCCTCCTCAGGCGATGGCGGCAAATCCTTCACCCGGTCCGCATCGAAGGCGGTCAATCCTGCTCCACCTCTGCCTTCCTGCTCGTAATACCCTTCGATGGCCCGGTGCGCGTAAAAATTGTATTCAATCACCGGCAGGCCAACTTTGCCGGCTGCACGAATCGACGCTTTGAGCTTTTCAATCTCCTCATCGCGGCCCGGCCGTCCATAGAGGGTGTTCGGAAACCCGTCAATCATCAAGTTTGCTAGTGAAATACCGCCCTCTTTCAGCTTGTTAACCATCGAGCGAAGTTGCTCTTCTTCCCACGGAATCGGTGGCCCACCGGAGAGTACGTGACTTACGCCAATCTGCCTCACCTGCCGAATGGCGGCTTCGGTGATGTTCCGGACGGCGATCGGACAGGCAATCTTAGGCGTCCCGGGCCCCTCTTGCGGCATGCCCGCGCCGGGCGTCCATTTCTCTTGCTCTCGCTCGGCTGCGAGCGGAATCGCCGGCAGCAATGCTGCCGAACCGATTCCCTTCACGAGACTTCTTCTGGACAGAGTAGAATTCATTGGTTTCAAGCCTTCGGCAGATGCAATGTTTGCAGGACAGTTGTACTCCTGATCGATACGATCTTATGTCGGCGCTGGCGGGACGAATCCGGGCATCTCAAGCGGGGACGGTGTATCTGGATTCGACGGCTTTCGCTATGCGGCTGCGGGTTTCGGCGGGCGACAGGGAATCAGTCTGTTCGATTTGCCTGATTTCGGACGCCAGATCTTTGTCTTTGATGGCGTGCTCGAACCAGTTGGAGTAATCGTGTCGATGGAGATGATAGAGCCAGGTCTCGTCGTCGATTCCTTCGGCTAATTGCAGAAAGGTATTCAGGTTTTGCACGCGAAGATTCAGCTTGCCTGCCGGGCCGCGGAACCAGAAGATGCGCTCCGTTTCCAGTTCACCTTCCGCATATTTTCGCTTGTGACGCTTGCGTTCCGCTTTGCCGGGCTCGGTTTGCATGCGGGCAACCACGCGATTGGAATCGAGGAACCAAACGGAAGCCTCGCCTTGCGAGAGATCCCCGGAAGGCAGTTGAGGCGGTGAGATTCCAACGACCTTGGCGAAACCTTCGGCGGCTTCGCGGGGAGCTTTGCCCACGATGACAAGTGCATCGATGAGGCGCAGGGCAGCGGGCGAAACGTGTTCGGGATGAACCGTGACCAGCATCATGCTGAACTTCTCGCCGGCAACTTCGGCCGAAGCAGGTGCCCATTCAGACGGGAGCAGGTGGTGAGCTTCATCGACGATAACCCAATGGGGGCGGCCTTCGCGAAGCGATTTCTCCTGCAGCCTGCTGAGCAGAGACTGGAAGAATCCGGGGCGGTCCTGCAATTTGATTCCGACGAGATTGATGGCCAGGTTCGAATCGGGGTGATCGAGGAGCTGAAAGACTTGATCGAGCGAGGGCGGGTGGCTCTCGTCACCGACGGTGAAGAAGTCGGCGAGCGATTCGTAGTCGCCTTCCGGATCGATGACGCAGGTCTGATAGCCGCCCTCGAGGAGACGCTCTATGAAGCCTGCAACGAAGGTGGATTTGCCGCTGCCGGATTGACCGCAGAGAAGAACATTTTTTCCATGCGGATCGAAGAAGACTTCCTCTTCGCCGGAGCGGCCGAGAGAAATGCCATGCTTTCTAAGATAGTCGCGCACAACGGACTCGTGGCCCGCCCCCAAATCCGCCGAAGTTCCTGCTTTTGCTTGGCGGTGCGGGCTCACGGCCTGTGCGCTCTGAAGCTGAAAAGTAAGCGAGGCGAGATCGTCGGAGAGAAGCCGGTCGATCAATTCGCCGACGCCTTCGCCGCGAGGTTTATCGGTCACCCAGTCGACTCTCTCTTTGAGGGCAGGGATAGCGTTCGAGACCGCGACGGAGCATTCACAGCACCCGAGAAAAGCATGATCGTTTTCGGCATCACCGACCGCGACTACGTTGTGCCGGGAGAGTTTCATCTCTTCGAGAGCGCGGGCAAGGCCGGTCATTTTGTTTACGCCGGAGGGCAGGATCATCACTGCATCCTTGTTGAAGATGACCTGCAGGTCGAGCCCGAGTTGGCGAATGCTTTCGAGAACCGCGGCTTCATACGGATGCCAGGTGGCAACGATGGCCTCCCCGACGCTGAGGTTCTGGACACCACGGTTTTTCAAATCGTTTACAAAGCTTTCGGGAGGAGGCGGCGCAAGAAGGCGCTTTTCGCGCTTGCGGGGGTTGAATAGAAGAGCGCCATTTTCGGCAACAACGAAGTCGAACAGGTCAAGCCGCGAGAAGGTCCTTTCAAGATCAGGCAGTTCCCTGCCCGTGACAAGAATGAGCTTTCTACCGGACTGGCGGAAGCGCTCCAGGGCCTTGACCGTTGGCTCGTCAACGATGCCGTCGTGGGCTAGAGTGCCGTCGTAATCGGAAGCAAGAGCGAGAAAGCGCATAAGAATACATTCTGGACGCAGGAGGTGACATTCTCATGACAAGGAAGGTGAGTTTCAAGAACTCGGGCGGAAGGGTCTACAGAAGGCGTCGAGGATCCCGTTTGGTGACATAATCGGCTGGATGCTTTTCTGTTTGGGCTGTGCGGGCTTTTCTGGTTCGTTTCAGATGGGCGAGCACAGCAGCCGTTCGTGACCTTTAGCGCGCAAAGCTACATGGGCCGCTGCCTGGATTTTGGCCCCCCACCGCAAACGGCCAGGTTCCCAGTTTTCATTTATGACTGCAACGGGACCGTTGCGCAACAGATCGAAGAATTCCAACCCGTTGTGACGCGTGCAAGCGTGCCAAGGGTAAATGGAATTGCCATGCCGCAGGATCACCAGGTGCGGCTTCACGCCGGAACCCTGTGTATCGGCGTCGATTCGGAGCAGCCAGCTGAAGGTATGGCCCTCTTCTTGGAACAGTGCAGCCTGACTCCCGCGCAGATCTTTGTCCTTGACGGTGACAGCATCATTCTCGATTCCAATCGAGATCTTGTTGTTCAACTGCAAGACAGCCGAACGCCGAACACCCCCTCATTCTGGGGCATCGGCGGCTCAGTGATGTAGAGTGCTGGGACTTCTTTGCAACCGATGGCTCCGGACGAAAACCCACCTCTGTGTTTGCGGCGGTTTCGCAAGCGTCGAAACTTCAGCAGGCCCTGAATCATGCCGCGTCTAATACGGTGATTCAAGTCATGCAGAATATCAGTTTCACCGCTTTGCCCACGGCTCTTCCGATCAAGGGCGGCGTAACCATCCGCGGAGATCGGCGCCGCACCTTACTGGGCCCACAGCTTTCGCTATTAGTCGACAGTGGTGTCGTTCCCCAAGCATCACCCCAGTCCAACTCGCTCACCGCTTTTCTTGAAGGCCTGGGCACGAGGGGGGTGGGGGCAAGTCCGCTAATTCACGGCAATACATTTCTGGAGAACGTGCACTCGATTACCGCAGATGGCTCGTCATATAGCAGGTACGCTGCGTGGGATAATCTGCTGCTCTCAACTCTGATCGGGGCTAACATCGACATGCATGGCTCCGGCCCCGATCACGATGGCGGAGTCGGTGGGGCTGGCGCCGAAGTCCTGCGCAATACCTTTAGAGATACACAGTATCCGAACTTTCCCGTTCGAGGCTATCCCTGTAACGGGGGACTTGACGTTTTCCGCGGCAACGTTGCGCTTCAGCCGTTGGCTAGCGCGATCGAGTGGCAGGGTGGCGGAGCAGTTCCGCCTTCTTACATGAGAATCGATAGCAGGTTCTCCGTTCCTGATCTGCTCTCCAACAGCGCGCAAATACTACCCGTAGGAGACTTTGATGGCGACCACAAAGACGATCTGTTTCTGGCCACAGGTGCGGCGTGGTATTACGCACCCGCGGCGAACGCCGAGTGGCGCTTCCTGAGCACAAAAACGGACACGATCAACAGTCTTCTGTTCGGTGATTTCGATGGGGATGGGCGCACCGATGTTTTCACGCAGGTAGGCGATAACTGGATGGTTTCCTTGGGTGGCGTTCCGCGTGGCAAATCCTCTCGAATCGCACCGACGATTGGACCGCTCCGGGCACTGGTAACGGCTCTCATTCGATGCTGGATTTCGCTATCGGTGACTTTGTGGGCGACAACCGCGCGGACGTATTTTACGCGGATGGCACGAATTGGTATGTGTCTGACGGAGGTGTGGGAACTTTCGTCTTCTCTGGGTCATTTCGGGGGGCACCGGGGCGCCCCAGCAACAAAGCCGTCAGGACATGCGTTGAAGAGATGCGGGCAGTCCTGTCGGTCTTGACATCAATTAATTGGCACGTGATTCTGAGCTCATCCTCGTCGCGATTGTATCGGACGCTTCTCGAAGGTCACATCAACAAGTGCACAGAGCAGGGGCTCATATCCAGGAATGATGCCAACCTATGGTGGCAGCAGCTCGAGGAAGCGGATATCGCGGACGAATTTTATAGGGCCGGGATAGTTTTCACAGCGTGCGGGACAAAGCCGTGATTTGATCGGAACCGACACATTGCAGACGGCGACGGGGGTTCTCAACGACGGCCATCGTACGCGAGAGTGCCGTCGTAATCGGAAGCAAGAGCGAGAAAGCGCACAAGATACATTCTGGCCGCGGAATAAGGCATTCTCATGATAGCCGGGCCAAGATTCTTTTTCAGTCCATGAGCTTCCGAGTCAGATACGTGTACCAAACTGCCTGGGTCTTCGCCTGCTCCTTCAAGTCAGCGCCGCTTCCATGACCGCCTTCGATGATCTCGTCGTAGAAGAACGGTTTGTTGAACTCCTCCATTTTGGCGGCGAACTTTCGCGCATGTACTGGACCGACTCGATCGTCTTTGGTGGTGGTAAAGATCAGCGGCTCGGGGTAGTTCACATCCGGCTTGAGCTGGTTATAGGGAGAGATCGACCCGAGAAACTCGCGTTGATCAGGGACTGAGACCGAGCCGTATTCGCCCACCCAGGACGCACCGGCGGCAATGTGCTCGAAGCCCAGCATGTCGAGCAGCGGAATCTGGATCACGACCGCATGCCACATCTCTGGATGCTGGGTCATCTCCACGCCCATCAGCAAGCCGCCGTTCGAACCGCCCATGATGCCTAAGCGTCTTGGCGAAGTAATCCGGCGCGTCACCAGATCCTGACCGACCGCCGCAAAATCGTCATAAATGCGCTGACGGTGGGTCTTCAGGCCAGCCTCATGCCAGGCGGGGCCAAACTCGCCGCCTCCGCGAATATTCGCCAGAACAAACACACCGCCGCGCTCCAGCCAAAGCTTGCCGACGAGAGCCGAGTAGTCCGGCGTCTCCGAAATCTGGAAGCCGCCGTAGGCCTTCAGCAATGTCGGGTTTGCGCCGTCGTACCTGATATCTTTGCGCCGCACGACAAAGTACGGCACCTTCGTTCCATCCTTTGAAACCGCGGCGAGCTGTTCAACGACATCTGCGGACGCGTCAAACTGCGGCGGCAGTGTCTTTGCTTCCTTGAACACGTTTGCCCCAGCATCACCGAGCCAGAGAGACGAGGGAGTAAGAAACCCCGTCAGCGATAGAAAAAACTGGTTGTCTGACCAGTTGGTGGTTGCGATGTCAATCGTCCGGTTGTCGGGCACATCGAGCCTCTTCCGGGTCCAAACACCCTTAGCACCCAGGCTGTAGACGTATGCGCGCCCCTGTACATTCTCGAGCGTTGTCAGCAGCAGGTAATTCCTCGTTGTGCCCACATTCTGCGCAAACTCGACCGCAGTCGGAGCGAACACGACACGTGGCTTCACATGAAGCGGGTCTCTCTTCACGGCTTCGACATCCAAGGAGATGACCGAGCCCTGGGCAAACTTTGTATCCACTCCACCATCGGTGGCTTTCAGCTTCCAATCTTCGTTGAGCGTGACGATTATTTGGCCCTCGAGCAGGCCTTCTATGTAAGTCTTGCCGGGCAATGCAATTCGTTTAGCACCATTCGGCGTCAACAGCGACACTTCCTGCTCGAAAAAGGTAACCTGCCGAATAAGAATTGTCACGTGATGTCCAGCGCCATCGTTGAGGATGACGGGCGAGGTATCGGCTTCATCCGCTTCCGCACCGCGGTAGACCTCTTTGGCCTGGTCGAGCGGCTGACCCCGCTTCCAGATCTTCACCACGAACGGATAACCGGATTTGGTCATGGTACCGGCGCCCCAGTCACGCGCCACCAGCAGCGTGTCTTTGTCCATCCACGCTACATCCTGCTTAGACCGGGGCAGCACGAAGCCACCTGCGACAAACTTGCCCGTTTTCAGATTGAACTCGCGCAGGGTGTAGGCATCCTCACCGCCTGCGGAGAGCGCAACGAGGCACAAGTCGTTACCCGGATAGAGGCAGTTGAGTCCCTTCTGGACCCATTTCTCATTGTCCTGTTTGGCCAGTGCGTCGTAGTCCAGTATTGTTTGCCAATGAGGCTGCGCGGTGAGGTAGTCGGCGAGCGAGGTGCGCCGCAGAATACCTCTTACGTGCTCTTTGTCCTGCCAGGTGTTATACACATCTCGTTCGTTCAGAGAGGGAACGGGCAGCCGGTCCGGGGACTCCAGCACCTTGAGCGCAGTCGCCTCGAATCCACTGAAACGCGGATCAGTCTCCAGCACCTTGGCGGAGCGTTTGTTCTCCGCTTTGACCCACGCCAGGGCGCGCTCGCCATTAACATCCTCCAGCCATAAATATCTGTCGGCTGGCTCGGAAGGCGTCTGCGCGCCGACGCGTATCGAAGCTACGGTCACTCCGGTTATTGCCAGGAGCAGCGCGGCGCTCCGCTTTGCTCGGAGGATGCCAGTTTTGGTTAAAGGCGCGTTTCTTCCTGTGTCCGAATCCCTCGCCCGTTCTCGATGGCATCTGTATCCCTGGATCTGGCAATTGGGTTGCTTCATCGATGTACTCCAATTTCGATCTCACGCACCGCCGTTCGACACAGACTCTGCCCAACAGGCGCCTGCAATTGTAGCGTACTTGGAGACGCTTAACTGATGGGCCCGAGCACACGAGAACTAGTGCTTTTTCGCGCGCAAACCAATGCTGTGGGCCAGCTTCGTTACTCAGTGTTGACCAGGTGCACGGAGAACGCGCCTAACTCGAAGACGTAAATCAGGCGGAACTTGATGCGTTTCGCGCAACGCATATTGGCAACTACCATCTCAATTGAACGAGTAGCTGAGTCCGGAACTGGAGCCAAAATCACTGCCCGAGAGGTGGGTTGGCGGCTTGTTGTCCCAGTTTCCGTAGAAAGAAAACTTCCACCAGAGGTTCTTTATGATCTGGATGGAATACGAGGTGTTGGTGAAGAATCGGACACGGCCCGGCTGATTGAGCACAGGCAACAGGGTGCCATTCAGGGCTAAGGTCGTTTTCTTAAACACGAATAACTGAACGCTTCCGGCAATCAATCCTGCAACGGCTTGTTGGGAGGGATTTACTGAGGAATTGTACTGGGTATCCTGCCACGCAAAGCCGCCGGTGCCCGAGATACGCATGCGGTCGGTATTCTTGAAGAAGCGCCCAACGCCGCCTCCCAGAGTGGTCTGCAAATTGATTCCCTGTTGTGAACTCTGAAGGAAATTCCCGACGCCGGTGTAGAACCAGTTGTCCCAAGGCAGGAGCCTGAGCGCGTCCACGTTTACCTGATTTCGTGTCGACGCCGTGTCCCGATTACTGCTGGACAGGGAGGAACTGTAACTGGCGCCGGCCGTCCATCGTTCGCGGCGATAGGTGAGGTCGGAACCGAGATTGTATTGGGCCGTGTTATTGCCTTTCGAATAGATCATTCCGCTATCGAGGCTACCGCTGAACCGGCGCCAGAACGACTCAGATGATTGAGCCATCCCGACAATCTGCCGACGATTGATAAGTTCATGGATTTGCGGAGTCTCGTCGACCTCGATTTGCACCGGCTCCTCCGCCGGAGTCGTGGCCGTTCTTAACGTTCCCTCGTAGACAGCGCCACTCTGAGTGTGGACCAGGAAGAGCTGACTACTTTCTACTCGAAGCACCTTCGCCCACTCGATGGAGATGGTTCCGTCTACGTAGTCGAGTCCGGCGGAGAGGACACCGTTCTCGAGCTTCTTAATCTCACATGTAAAGCGGTCTCCGTTCTTCATTACGATGGCGTCAGTTTTCGGCCGTCCGAAAAGCGGCACGGCAAGAAGAGCCGCAAGAACGATGACGAGTCTAATATTCATTGGATCTCCGACCCATAATAATTAACCTTTGAAAAGTGGCCAGGTGCATGCGTTTTAGTCAGCCGGAAGTGGCATTGGCGCTTCAGGAAGTCGGGATCAAGTTACCTGCGGCGCTCAAGCACGTGCTGGCTGAACTTCTTGCGCTTCGCAGTGCGGTCCCTATTCATGGCGCTTCGAAGTGAGGCGAATAACCTATCGCTGGATCGTGGGAGATATGTTGCGGAAGAGCGCGCGGAGCCCTCGAGAGTACTTTAGGAGGGGAGGCAATATAGATGGTTACAGTGGCGCTATTTGTTCGGCTCGAGGCGAAGGCGGGAAAAGAGGAGGCGGTTGCAGAGTTCCTGCGCGGCGCGTTGCCGGTCGTACAGGACGAACCTGCCACAACAGCTTGGTTTGCGATCCGGATGGGTCCCTCCACGTTCGGAGTTTTCGATGCTTTTCCGGATGAATCGGGCCGCCAAGCACATCTTGCGGGGCGGGTTGCAGCGGTATTGAAAGAAAAGGGGGCCGAGCTTTTTGCACAAGCGCCGGATATCCAGAAAGTCGATGTGCTGGCAGCGAAGCTTCCGGGATAATTGCCGGCCCCAGAGGGCACTTCTCGCGGTGTCTGTGCTTTTGGCAGGCTGCATCGCGCTTGCTCAGGACGTTAACATCCGGGTCGGCACGACGCTGGTAGTGATTCCGGTGACGGTTACGGATTCTCAGAACCGGTTTGTGCTGGGTCTCGAAAAGAAGGACTTTACGCTGCTGGAAGACGGCGTGGAGCAGAAGATAACACAGTTTGCCGGCGAGAATGCGCCTGTTTCAGCGGGTCTGCTTGTGGACACCAGCGGGAGCATGGGGACGAAAATCGAGCTTTCGAGAGATGCCGTTGCTCAATTCCTAAGAACCATGGACCAGCAGGACGAAGCGTGTCTGATTGAGTTCGGCGACCGGGCGCGGGTTGCGGTGATGTTCACCAACAATTCAGACAGTATTGGAGACAAGCTCTCGAAAGTAGAGCCGGAAGGCTTGACCGCTTTGCTGGATGCCGTTTCGGTCGGGTTAGAGGAAATGCGGAAGGCGAAGAACACGCGCAAAGCCCTGCTGATCATTTCGGATGGCGGCGACAATAACAGCCGGTATAGCGCGGCAGAGATTAAGGAACTGGTGCGGAAGGCTGACGTGCAGGTCTATTCGATGGGCGTGTTCGAGCGATTTCCTGCGTTCGCGTTGAGCGCCGCCGAACTCTCGGGGCCAAAGCTGTTGAGTGAACTCTCGGAGCAGACGGGCGGGAGGGCGTTTTCGGCGTCGTCCTCCAAAGATTTGCCGGCAATTGCGGCGAGGATCGGGATCGAGTTGCGCAATCAGTATGTGCTGGCCTATGCGCCTTCGAATCGTAAAAAGGACGGCAAATACCGGCGAGTGGAAGTGAAGGTGACGGTACCGCCGGGGCTCTCAGGTTTGAAGGCGCGTTGGAGACTCGGGTATTACGGGCCAGTAGATTGAGTTACCGTGCGACGACTAGATAGTGATTGAAAAAAGCGAGTGTTTCGATCGCCAATTGCCGTCGAGCCTCGGGGGTCTGGAAGGTGTGGACGTCGTTGACTTTGACAAATGACACGGGCACTCCCGCGGCCTGCAATTTTTCGAACAACTCTTGGGATTGCGAGATTGGAACATTTTGATCCTGCGTGCCGTGCATGATCAGGAAAGGCGGATCAACCTTTGAAACGTGAAAGGCAGGCGATGCTTCACGCCAGACCTCGGGATGTTTCGCGTAATCGGCCCCTAGAAAATTTGCCAGAAATGCGTCGCCGTCAGGATCGTGATCGGTGGTGAAATCGCTGGGCCCGCTGACATCCACAACTGCCTGCACTCTGCTGGAATACTGAGCGAGAGCGAGATCGGAATTCTCGCGCGTGTCTTCCATCCCCAGTAGCGCGGCCAGTTGCGCGCCAGCCGAATGCCCGAAAGCGCCGATGTGCTCAGGATTCACGCCGTACTTGGCCGCGTTTGCCCGCACCCAACGAACGGCGCGCTGCACATCGTCGAGTTGTGCCGGCCAGCGATTCTCCGAGCCGCGACAGAGACGATAATCCACCGAAAAGGCAACAAACCCAGAACGCGCAAGAAACTGTCCCATGCCGCGCATGGTGCTCTTATCGAAACTTGTCCATCCGCCTCCGTGTATGAGCAGCACCGCTGGATGAATCTCAGTACCGCGGCTGGCAGGTTCGTAAATGTCGAGGCGCAGCTCGGAACCGTTCACCGAACCATAGCGAACATTTTCCTCGACGGTAACCGACGGGGCGCCGGAATGTGGAGTAGATGCGGGCGGCGCAACGCCCGGTACTTGAGGCGGAAGCGCGAAGGCGAGCGAGGCGCCGAGCAAAGTCGTCACAAGCGAAGCGATCGCTTTGTTCATCGATCGAATTGTATTATCTGTTGAAAGTCTGGCGACAGTGCGCGAGTATCACGGCTCAACAAATTGACTCGGTTATCGCGGCGTGGCTGCCCCGGGGGTTAAGACTTTGAGACCCCTGAAGTTCAATTTGACGATTTGAGCGGGCACGGCGTCCGTCACGTCCAACTCGGCGGTCGCCGTTTTCGAACTTGCTTTCTGCAAGACCCGGAAGTCGATGTGTGTCCGCTCGATCTTGTCGATGGCGAGGAGTTCAAGGCTGCCGGTCGTATCGCGAAACTCCATTATCCGGTTAACCGAGACGGTCGGTTCAAACTTTTGAATGAAGGCTTCCACACCGGCTCGGTCGCCGCTAAAGGCGTCTAACCAAGCGCGGAGGGTCTGGCCAGCGGGCGTGTCCGGAATACGTACTTGGGCACAGGCGCATCCGACGGAGAGAGCAAAGATCAGAGCAAGCCGGTACGACATGGAACTGCGACGTACTTTCCTGTTACCTAGTTACATAGCTCAGCGATGATGAATCGCGCCGATTCCAGCGGAATGCGCTGCCACAGGCGCAGCGAAGCGGGGCGGCGCGACAGTCACGTGCGTAACCGGGGGTCTCACCATCGTGGTGCGGAGAGGAATGGGGGTCGGACGATACGGCGACGGATATGGATAGCCGGCGTGGGTCGGGGGGAGGATCGGATAGCCCGGTTTGCGCGGAGGCGTTCCGTAGATTGGATGGCCACCATAGAAGCGCGGGTAAACGACGATCACGAGGGGATACTCAGGAAACCAGGGACCGCCGAAGGGGCCATAAGGAGCGTACCCCCCGTAGAAACCGCTATCAACCAGAACCGTGCCGCCAAAGGGACCGTAGCTGGGCTGGTTATACAGGGGCACAGGAATAGTAGAGCCAAGCAGGGAGTTGTTTGGATCGGTGCTGGGATCGGGCAATGGGGCGGTACTTTGGGCGGCGGCCCGACTGTCAGCCGCAAGGGTTTCCGCGCGATTTCGCGCCCATTCCGAGAAGTTGTCGATGGCGCCGTCGCCGTATTTGTTGGTTTCAGTGCCAATGCCGAAGAAGAACTGATGCGATTCGTCGATAGTCTTGGCGGGCTGTCCAGCGGTCAGAATTTCGGCTTCGCCCGTGTAGGTTTCGAAGACTTCCGTTTCGGAATCCAGCCGGTAGACGCCGGGCTTCGGGAAGCGAAGCTGATAGGCCTTATAAACGAGAACCAGTGAGTTGCCGGGGGCGGCCTGGTTGGAATCGACGATGGCGGCTCCGCGCAAAAATTCGACACGCGTATCGGTAAGCGTGTTCGAGAGCATGCGGACGGCGCTGTTCTCATCCAGGCGGAGGAAGACGCCGGGCGTGAGGAGGACCTCGACGCGGCCTTTTTCGGTGCGCAAGGTCGACCCATCTTTCAGGCTCGAAAACGTTCCGAACTTTTGATCCAAGGGCTGATCGTCGACGAAAACGGACCCTTCGTGATAGTTGACAAGACCCGAGTGGGTGGAAATGACGGCCTGAGCGGAAAGCTGGGAAGAGGCGGTCAGGATCAGGAGCCACGGAGACAGCACGCCGGGCAAGCGCATAAAGGGAACCCCTTGATCAAAGAATGGATCTTATTGGGCAACTTGTCAATGGCAGAAACCGGTCGAGGCGCGCAACTCGGTTGCGGGTCACTAGAATCATAGGAATGCAGAATTTCGAGAAGCTGGGCGTCTTTTACCTGGGCAAACCGGTCGATTTGGCGACGAAGCAGGAATCGGACACGCCGCTGCTTTACGAGTCGAAGGACTTGGTCACGCATGCGGTGTGCGTAGGGATGACGGGCAGCGGCAAGACGGGTTTATGCATTGGGCTGCTGGAAGAAGCAGCCATCGACGCGATTCCAGCGATCGCGATCGATCCGAAAGGCGACATCGCAAATCTGCTGCTGACGTTTCCCGAGTTGCGGGCGGAGGATTTTCGCCCCTGGGTAAGCGAAGCCGAAGCCGGAGTAAAAGGCCTGAGCGTTGATGAGTTTGCGGCACAGCAGGCGGATCTGTGGAAGCGGGGAATCGCCTCATTCGGGCAGGATGGCTCGCGAATCGCGCGGCTGAAAAACGCGGCGGATGTCACGATCTACACGCCGGGGAGCGAGGCGGGCGTAGCGATCTCGATCCTGAAATCGTTTGCCGCTCCGGATGAGAGAATCCTGAACGACGCCGAGACGCTGCGCGACCTTATCGGCGCAACGGTCACGAGCCTCCTTGGGCTGGTCGGCATCGAGGCTGATCCGATTCAAAGCCGCGAACACGTTTTGCTGGCCAATATCTTCGAAGCGAACTGGAAGCAGGAGCGTGACCTGGACCTGCCGAGCATCATCACGCAGATTCAGAAGCCGCCAATGCAAAAAGCGGGCGTGATGGACCTGGAGACGTTTTATCCGGCGAAGGATCGTTTCGCGCTCGCAATGAGTTACAACAATTTGCTGGCTTCGCCCGGGTTTAAAGCGTGGCTCACGGGCGATCCGCTGGATATTGCGGCTATGCTGCACACGCCGGAAGGAAAACCGCGTATTTCCATCTTGTCCATTGCGCATTTGAGCGATTCCGAGCGCATGTTTTTCGTTGCGCTGCTGCTGAACCAGGTCTTGAGTTGGGTGCGGACGCAGCCGGGCACAACCAGCCTGCGCGCTCTCCTTTATATGGATGAGATTTTCGGCTATTTTCCGCCAGTAGCGAATCCGCCGTCGAAGAAAGCGCTTCTCACCCTATTGAAGCAAGCGCGGGCGTATGGTTTGGGCATCGTGCTGGCGACGCAAAACCCGGTGGATCTGGATTATAAGGGTCTATCGAACACCGGGACGTGGTTCATCGGCAGACTGCAAACGGAGCGCGACAAGATGCGAGTGATGGAGGGCTTGGAAGGCGCGGCGAGCGAAGCGCATGCCAAATTCGACCGGCGGGCGATGGAGCAGTTGATAGCGGGACTGGGGAGCAGGACGTTCCTGTTGAACAACGTACATGAGGACAGGCCGCAGCTCTTCAAGACACGATGGACGCTCTCGTATTTGAGCGGACCGATCACGCGCGAACAGATTAAGGTGTTGATGCAGAGCAGGAAAAGCGGAGCGGCGACAGCTTTAAATGTAAGCAGCGCAAAGCCGCAGGCTGGGGATTCGGTTGTGGCGCCTGTCTTGCCACCGGATGTGCCGCACTACTTTCTGCCGCTCGAGAAAGCATCAGCGGCAACCTATCAGCCGGTGCTGGTAGGAGCGGCAAAGCTGCGCTTCGTGGACGAAAAGCGGAACCTGAATGAGATGAAGGAGGCGGTTTGGAGCACGCCCATTCATGACGGACCGGTAGTTGCCGATTGGGCGGAAGCCGAGGAAACGGAGCTGTCGATCAACGAGCTGGAAAAAAGCGCGGAGCCAGGGATTGCCTTCGCCAGCTTGCCAGCGGAAGCAACGAAGGCGAAGAGTTACGTGACTTGGAACAAGGCGTTTTCAAACTGGCTGTTTCAAACACAACAGCTAAACATTTTCAAGAGTTCGAGCCTGCAGCAGACCTCCGAGCCAGACGAATCGGAGCGGGATTTCCGGGTCCGGTTGCAACAAGCCGCGCGCGAGGAGCGGGATCGCCTGGCAGAAGCGCTGAAGCAGAAATACGCGCCCAAACTGGCAGCTCTGGCGGAACGCAAGCGGCGCGCCGAAGTAGCAGAAGAGCAGAAGAAAAGCCAGCAGAATCAGGCGTTGCTTCAGACGGCGCTTTCGGTGGGCGGCGGACTGCTTAGCGCGTTCATGGGGCGAAAAGCGCTGAGCGCGGCCACCATCTCGCAGGCCGCTACTACGGCGCGGCAAGCAGGACGGTCGTGGCAGCAGATGCAGGGCGTGGGACAAGCGCACGAGAACGTGCAGCAACTAGAGCAGCAAGCCGCGGAATTGCAGACGGAGTTCGAAACAGAGCTGGCGAATCAGCAAGCAAAAGTCGATCCGGCGACTGAGCAACTGGAGACGGTAAGCATAAGAATGAAGAAGACTAACATCGAAATTCAGCTGGTCGCTTTGGCGTGGAAAGCGGTTTAGCGCGTTAGTGAAAAGGTGATAGAGTGATCTCTATCTCAAGCAACAAGAAGGAGAATCAACCAAGTGCACATCCTTTGGACGTTGATTATTGGGCTGATCATTGGCGCTGTTGCGAAGCTCCTAATGCCGGGCAAAGATCCCGGCGGGATTATCGTAACGATGCTCCTGGGCATCGCAGGTTCGTTTGTGGGAACTTATCTGGGACGGATGTTCGGACATTACCGGGATGGATCGAGCGCGGGCTTCATCATGTCGGTAATCGGCGCGATGATTCTGCTCCTTATCTACAGACTGTTCAAACGAAATCCAACGACCTAGAAATTCAACGGCTGCGCGATGCTGGAGAAATGAGCTGGCTTCTCTGGTCGTTGTTGTCTGCTTTGTTTGCGGCGGCTACCGCAGTCCTGGCGAAGGTGGGAGTCAGCGGGATCAGCTCCAACCTGGCAACAGCAATTCGCACAGTCGTGATTCTGGTGTTTGCGTGGGCAATCGTGGGAGTCACTTACGAATCCGGCGAGTTGTCCAGCGTTACACAAAAGGGGTGGCTGTTTCTAATTCTGTCCGGAGTTGCGACAGGCTTATCGTGGCTCTGCTATTTCCGGGCTCTTCAGCTCGGGCCAGCGTCAAAAGTCGCCCCGGTGGACAAGCTCAGTGTAGTGTTCGTGATTCTGTTTGCGGCGGGCTTCCTGGGCGAGAGTCTCTCACTAGCGAAAGTGGCGGGTGGCCTGCTGATCGCGGCAGGTGCGATCACGCTGGTGTTCAGCTGAATTGCTCAGGCGACTATTCGGCTACGGGCCGCTTTCAGCAGCAGCTGAACTTCGCGGTCAGTAACCTGTTGGAAATTTTCGTACCAGATTCCGACGGCGACAAACGGATCACGGGTTACGGCGCAGATTAGTTCATCGACCTCGGGGCGAAGCTCGCGGCACGTGCGGGGACAAGCGATAGGAACAGCAACAACGATCAGCGCGGGAATTTGAGAGCGCAATGCTGCGACAGCGGCCCTCATTGTGGAACCGGTAGCGATTCCGTCATCGACCAAAATGATCGTGCGGCCTGACGCCGGTATGGCGGGGTTGCCTTGCCGGTAAAGCTGCTCGCGGCGCTGCAATTCTTTCACTTCGTGGTCGGCGATGACATCGATGGTTTCGGCCGGGATGTTGAGATCATCGACGAGCTCCCGATTCAGGATACGCGTGCCCCCGCTGGCGATCGCTCCGATAGCTAACTCCTCTTCCCCAGGAAGCCCGAGCTTGCGAACGAGAAAGACGTCGAGCTGGGAAAGCAGCGCACGCGCCACTTCAAGGGCTACGGGCACTCCGCCACGCGGCAGCGCCAGCACTAAAGGCTTCGCGTCGAAGGCGAACTGAGCAACCTGTTTGGCAAGCAAACGGCCGGCCTGAGAGCGATCTCGAAAAACTGGCGTGACTTGCATCGATAGTTACTGATTGACGCCGCTTGCCAGAAAACCGCCATCTACGGCGATGCACTGGCCGGTTATGAAGCTGGCGGCATCGGAGGCCAGCAAGAGAGCAACGCCGACCAGTTCGGAGACGTTGCCGAAGCGCTTCATTGGAGTGCGGGCGAGCAGTTCGCGGCCACGTCCGGTGCCATCGAGAAGGGTGGAGTTCAGTTCCGTGCGAAACACGCCGGGGGCGATAGCATTCACATTGATTCCCTTCCCGGCCCATTCCACTGCGAGGCTGCGGGTAAGCCCCAGAACTCCCGCTTTGGACGCGGCATAAGCGGTGACCTCAACGAGACTTACGAAGGAATTTAGCGAGGCGATGTTCACGATACGCCCGCGCCCGCATTGCGCAAGAGGGTGGTAGAAGCTCTGGCAGGCGCGTAGAGTGCCAGTCAGATTGACATCGAGCAGCTTGTTCCACTCGGGTTCGCCGATATCGATGGTGGGCTTTCTAAAGATCTGGCCAGCGGAGTTGACCAGAATGTCTACGCAGTCGAAAGCGCTAAGAACTTCGTCACGCAGATGGTCAATCGAGGCGCGGTCGGAAGCATCGACGGTGCGGCGCAGAGTTCTGCGGCCCAGTTTCTCAATGGCTTCGGCAGCTTCGAGAACAAGCGGCTCGCGACGTCCCGCGGCCACAACGTCTGCTCCGGCCCCGGCCAGAGCTAGCGCGAGAGTGCGTCCGATGCCGGAAGTTCCACCCATGACGACAGCGACACGGCCGGTGAGATCGAAGAGTTCAAGAGGCATGTGAATGAGACTTCAGCCAAGACAGTTTCTTATCACACTGGCAAACGGGCCATAGGATCGTCGTTTTGAGTGAGATGCTGAGCACCGGCAAATCGCGCGGCGGGAACTGTCAGCAGAATGAGAGCGAACGCAAGAACGTGCAATGTGCTCACGATAGCGAAGACCACACCATAGCCGGACCCATGATCGAGCAAATAGCCGACAACCAATCCAAAGATCGCTCCGCCGATGGCGCCTCCGAATCCGACCAGGCCGGCAACTGAGCCAACCACAGAGCGCGGAAACAGATCAGCCGGTAAGACGATCAGGATAGTGGACCACGATTGATGTCCGAAGAAGGCGACGCTGAAAAGGACAATCGCAAGTGAAACGGGGAGATGGGTTACGAGAACAATGAACGGCATTAGAGCGGCACTGAAAGCGAGCGATAGCTTGCGGGAAAAGTTGAGCGAGTGGCTGCGCCGGATCAGCCAACCGGAAAACCAACCCGCAACCAGACAGCCGACTCCCGAAGCGGCGTAGGGAATCCAGGCGGAGTAGCCAACCTGCTTGATGTCGAAATGGCGCACGTCGTAGAGGTATTTGGGAAACCAGAAGAGATAGAAATACCAGGCTGCGTCGGTGAGGAATTTTGCGCCGATGATGCCCCAGACGTCCGATCGTGCGAGCAGTTGAAACCAGGAGGGCGCCGGGACGTTTGCAATCGAGAGGTCTTCGCGGAGAAGTGAGGTCAAATCGCTGCGTTCCGCGGATGAGAGGCGCGGATGCAGCGCGGGAGACCAGTATGCTTTCCACCACCAAACAGCCCAGAGTATTCCAAATGCGCCGGGGAGAAAAAATACCCAGCGCCACGTGGTGAATGCGAGCACGCCCGCGATGAAGGGAGGAGCGATTACAGCGCCGAGAGCGCTTCCGGCATTGATGACGCCCATAGCGAGAGAGCGCTCGACGACCGGGAACCATTCGGAGACGGCTTTGGTGGCAGCCGGGAAAGCGCCGCCCTCGCCCATGCCCAAAAGGAAACGGCTGATCATCAACATGCCGAAGCCGGTAGCGAAGCCATGGCTGGCGCAAGCAAGCGACCACCAGAGCATGATGAGGAGAAATCCGATGCGAGTGCCTAAGACGTCGATAAGCTTGCCGCCGCCGGCGTACATAGCCGCGTAGGCGAGGAGGAAGGCGGCTTGCATATCGGAGAAGCGCGTATTGGAGATGGGGATGTCGCGCTGGATCGCCGCAATCGCAACGGGGAGCGTTTGGCGGTCGAAGTAACTGAGCGTGATCGCGCAGGCGATGAGCAGGGCGATTTGCCAGCGAGTTTGCATCGAGGATGAGTTAGGGGTCGCTGACGCTTCCGGCTCAGTTTACCAACTGAGCTGCAAAAGTGAGAGTGCCTGTAAAGGCAGGGAGAATTGAACCGGGCCAGGGGCGCTGATCCAGCGGGGGGATTCGAGTAACTGCAATTGCCCCGCGGCTTCTAGCGCCTGGTATTGATCGGGCGTGGGATTTTGCGGCGAGCCCATTCGTTTCCATACGGTGTAGGAATTGCTGTGATCTGCGTCGATGCGAAAGTGCTGGAGCAGGACACGCTTGGCGTCTAAAGGGAGCCCGGCGATGCGGAGAATAACGTTTGCGGATGGGCCGCTGACGTCATCATCTTGATGATTCCAGATCATGACAGCAACTTGATGATCGGAGCGGGAAGCGAGGACGCCGATTGCGCCGGTGCTTTCCACTTTAATCAGATTGCCGCGCATGAGCCCAGCCATCCGAAACACGTTCAGCACCGGTTTATCGATACCATTTGTGGCGAGCGTGCGGAAGCCGTCGAAGTAGGGCTGATTTTCGAATTCGAAAGCCCAGGTTAGGATGCCTTCCAGGTTGACGTGTTCGCGATCGGCTATTCCCGTAATGGCCTTGATGGCGGCGGCAGTGTAGGAAGGATAAAGAGTTCCGTTGCGATAGGCGTTGGGGGGATATACACGAGCGGAACAGGCGGCGCAACCTTCCGGATCGGCTTCGCTCAATACGACCGGCAAGTTTTGGAATTTTCGAAAGGAGCGCACGATGCCAAAGCCGCGAGAGACGTCGTTCAGCTCTTGTGAAAGGCCCATGCGCACGTGGCCGTCTAGGACTTCCGGGCGGCCCTTGGCATGAAAGCTGATGAAATCGAGCGGCGCGCCCTCTTGTCCAGTAGCATCGTTCCTTCCTGAGGAGCAGTGCTCCAGGAATTGCTTTAGAAACGCTGCGGCTTTGTCATTAGCGGGCCCGGTGGAAGCAGGTCCACCTACACGGGCGCCGGGCAGAGCGCGTTTGACAGCAGCCGCGCTGTAATCATAGAGCTTGTCGTACTCCTCGGGCGTGCCATGCCAGTAGCCGATATCCGGTTCATTCCAAACTTCCCAATGCCAGCTCTCGACCGCAGCTTGGCCGTATTTCTGAACGCAGTGAGTTACCCATTGGAAAATGAGTTTGCTCCATTTGCCGTAATCCCTGGGCGGATACGTCCAGCCGAGATTGTAATCGCTCGAGCTGCCGTGAGGTTTCCAGACGGGCGTATACGGCTCGGGATGCGTTGAAAGAGCTTTCGGCATGAAGCCGATTTCGACAAATGGCGAGATGCCCGCATCGAGATACGTTCCGAGGATTTTGTCAACAATCGTCCAGTCGTAAACGGGCTTGCCGGACGCGTCTTCGGTATAGGCATTGGTAGAGCCCCACTTCAGCGCCGGTGCGCCATGGCCCGTAACCAGGAGGAAATGCGTGCGGACGTGAACAGGGGAGTAACTTAGAGCCGCTAACTCATGGATTAACTTAGTTCCATTCTCGGTGTAAGTGTAGTTCGGCTCATCGTAACCGAAATAATTCCAGACCGGCTTCCACGGGCCCTCCTTCTGCGAGCTGTCGACTTGGATGGTAACGGGCTGTTGGGCGAAAGCAATGACGGGCAGGGCGCATAGCAAAATCTTGAAGAGATGCACTGTGTTAGGAATATCAAAGTTGGTTAAAGATTCGGGACGAATGAAACAGTGATGAGAGTTGCGCAGGTGGTTCGGTCAGGCCAACGGCGGGTTGGATTGGTGGATGGAGAGCGGCTTAGACTGCTTGAGGGCGCGGCCGCACTTGATGTTTACTCGCTGGCGACGCGGGCGGCAGAGCAGGGCCAGGAACTCCGAAGAGCCGTGGAGCAAGCGATAGGCGGCGAGTCTCTCGGCTACAACGCAATTTATGACGGGCGCTCGGAATGGCGCTTGTTATCGGCATTCGATCATCCGTGGGACAATGCGCGTTGCCTGGTCAGCGGCACAGGACTTACCCACAAGGCGAGCGCAGAGAATCGCGCAGCTATGCACAGGCGCGTAGAGGCCGAGATCACAGATAGTATTCGCATGTACCAGCTGGGCTTGGAGGGCGGCGCGCCAGAGCCCGGGCAAGTCGGCGTGCAGCCCGAATGGTTTTACAAAGGCGACGGTTCGATTCTCCGAGCGCATGGCGAAATACTCGAAATACCGGCCTACGGATGGGACGGAGGCGAGGAACCGGAAATAGCCGGCGTGTATATCGTGGCAGGTAGCGGAGAGCCATACCGCGTCGGTCTGACCCAAGGGAATGAATTTTCAGACCACCGCATGGAGAAGAAGAATTATCTGTATCTCGCTCCATCAAAGCTGCGTAATTGTTCCATCGGGCCAGAGCTTACAATCGGTGAAATCGAGTTCGAGGATGTATCTGGAACGGTGTCAATTTGGAGAAACAACGCCGTTATCTGGCAGAAGAATATCTGGAGCGGACAGAAGAACATGTCCTATTCATTAGCGAACCTGGAGCATCATCACTTCAAATACGAAGCTCACCGGAGGCCGGGTGACGTCCACGTCCACTTCTTCGGTGCGGATGCGTTCAGCTTTGGAGACGGCGTAGCACTGGAGCCGGGAGATGAGATGGGAGTATCCTTCCCGCAGTTCGGAAAAGCATTGCGAAACACGCTGAGCAGGGCCAAAGGGCCAGAAAAGTTTGTGGCTGTGAAGACGCTTTGAGCTTTCGATTTGTCAATCCCGGGCCAGAAAGTAGTGAACAGCCGGAGTTACTAAGAGTGACAGCACCATGGAAGCGAGAATTCCACCGATGACGGCAATGGCAAGCGGCTGCAACATTTGAGAGCCGGCGCCGATGGCAAGCGATAGCGGAATCATACCGGCCACGGTGGCTAGCGCGGTCATAACGATGGGCCGCAGACGCCTTTCGCCCGCTTCGATCATGGCGTCACGAGGCGACGAGCCTTCAGCGCGGAACTTTTGGTCGGCGTCGAGCAACAGGATTCCGTTCTTAGCGACGATACCGATGACCATGATAAGGCCCATGAAAGAAGAGATGTTGAACGTGGTGTTCGTAATGAACAACGCGAACAGAACGCCGGAGGTGGAGAGGATCGCCGAAGAAAGGATCGCTATGGGAGCGGCAAAGCCACCGAATTCCAGAAGCAAAACGATGAAAACGAGCACGATAGCCGCGGCAAGTACGAATAAGAGATCGTGAAAGGACTGCTGCTGCTGCTGATAGAGGCCACCGTAAACGACGCGGATGGAAGAAGGTATGTGCAGAGTGGCTACTTTCTTTTGTACTAGAGCAATGCCGGTACCGAGGCTGACACCTTCGAAGCGGCCGGTTACGGTGATATCGCGCTGCAGATTTTCGCGGCGGATTTCGGACTGGCCCGGATCGTTCTCTATCGTCGCGAGCGTTCCGAGTGTGGCAATCTTTCCGGTGCCGCTGACGAGCAGCGTATTTCTGATCGCATCGAGCGACGAACGGGAACTCGGGGGGAAGGTGACGCGCAGAGTATACGGGCGATTGTTGACGATCACGGGGACTGGCGCGGGCTCGCCTTGAAAAATAGCGCTGGCGTCCAGTTCGATTTCTTGCGGAGTAAATCCGGCGCGCGCGGCAACGCCCTGGTCGACATTGAAAGTGATGGCAGGACCGCTGATCGTATCTTCAATGCCATTCTTGACATCTTTCACACTGCTGATGGTTTTAATAGCGTCGCCGACCTTGGCACCCCAGGTTTTCAGCAGGTCGAAATTTTCAGAGAAGAGTTTGATCTCGATGGGATTGGGCGAACTGGTTAGATCGCCGATCATGTCTTCGAGAACCTGGTGGAAATCGGTATCGAGCTGCGGATAGCTCGCATTGATTTTATTTCGCACTTCGGAAATGACTTCTTCCACGCCACGGCTCCGTTGAGACTTGAGCAGGACTGAGATATCTCCGGTGTTGGCCTCTGTCACGGCTGCGAGTCCCAGTTGCAGACCGGTGCGGCGCGAGGTGCTCTGAACTTCGGGAATCGTGTGGAGCATTTTCTCGACGCCCACCAGCACGCGATTGGTTTCGGCGAGAGAAGCTCCGGCAGGCATGAGGTAATCCAGCACAAAGCCGCCTTCATCCATGGCGGGAAGCAGATCGGAACCGAGCGACCGATAGCAGAGTAAGGAAACTGCGATCAGCAGGGCGGAGAGACCAGCGAGAATGAATGGATGAGCGAGAGTGGCTCGCATGGCCCGTTCATAGATGCGAGTGAGATGGCCCATGACTCCGGCCGTGGCTTTCTCGTGCCCCGGAGAGTGTGAAGCTGCCTGATCCGCGGATGATTTGGGTTTTCGCAAGAGCAGGTGACTGAGCGTGGGCGTCCAGGTGAGCGCGAGTCCAAGAGAGGTTAGGAGCGCGACTGCGACGGTGACCGCCAGCGCGCGGAAGAACGTTCCGGTGACGCCGGTAATGGTCACGAGCGGCAGGAACACAACGATAGGCGTAACGGTTGAACCGACGAGAGGCACGCGAATTTCGCGAATCGCGCTACGGATGGCTTCGGCTCGGGTCTGCCCGGCTTCGCGATGGATGACGATGTTTTCGACAACTACGATGGCGTCGTCGATGACTAAGCCGACGGCGGCGGCGAGACCGCCTAACGTCATCAGGTTGAAGCTTTGGCCCATTAACCGTAATGCGATGAACGTGACCGTCATGGTGACCGGGATGACGAGGCCCGCGACGATGGACGTTCCCCAGTCACGCAAGAACAGCACAAGAATGATCGCGGCGAGGAGCACACCAATGAGGATGGCGTCTCGGACGCTCTTCATCGAAGCACTCACAAGATCAGATTGATCATAGAAGGGTTCGATCAATATGCCTGCGGGGAGCGTGCGACGGAGGTTAGCGACAGCCTGGTGAACCTCGTCGGCAACGGTCACCGTGTTGCTGTCCGGCTGGCGATAGACGTTCAGGAGGACGGCCGGTTTGCCATTCGCCGTCACCACAGTGTAAACGGGTTTCACCGAAGCGCTGATAGCAGAAACATCGCGAAGCTTGATGGGCGAGCCGCCTTGCGTAGTTTTAGCAACGATGCCGCCAATCTCCGCCGTATTGTGCACCTGACCGCTAACCAAGCCCAGCACGAGCTGGTGATTTTGTTCGAGCAAGCCGGGCGAGTCGATCAGATTGCTTTTGGAAATTGCATCGAGAAGATTGGGAACGGTGATTTGGGATTCGATCAGCTTCTCCGGATCGGGCTGAATTTGAAATTCAGGTTCCTGCCCTCCTTGCACAACAATGGTGGAAACGCCGAGCAGCCGGTTCAGTTGCGGCTTGATGGTGTAGGTCGCAAGCTGCCACAACTCGGTTTGCGGGATGTTTTGCGAAGTCAAGCTGTAACCCATGATGGGAAAGGCGGCAAACGTCAAGCGGTTTGTGTTTAGAACAGCCGTGGAAGGGAGAGTAGTTTGTACGCGAGCGACGGCTGCGTTCACATATTGCAGGGTCTGGAACATGTCTACCGCCCAGGTAAAGAAGAGGTCGACTTCGGCTGACCCACGGCTGGTTATGGAAACAACGTGATCGAGGCCAGGCACTGAATTCACCGCCTCCTCGATCGGGCGCGTGATCACGACTTGCATCTGGTCGATCGGCATGACGCCGTTATCGACGCCGATGACGATACGAGGGAAATTAGTCGAAGGGAAAACGGCGATAGGAATGGTGAAAGCGAGATAAGCGCCGAAGATCGCGAGCGCAACGATGATGAATATGATCGGCTTGAGAAAACGCTCGGTCCAGTGGTCAGGTGAATCGTTGATTTGAGCTGGCGCCGTGACCGGTGATAGAACGCTCACTTGCCGTTGTCCTCGCCTTTGGGACTGGTCTCGGGTTTGGTGACCTCAATTTTCACTTTGTCATCGAGCCCTAGCGCGCCTTGCGTAATCACCTGTTCGCCGGGATTGACGCCGCTGAGGATTTGCACATCATCACCGGAGTGAACACCAATCTTGACCGGATGATTGTGCGCGAGACCGTCAGCGCCGGCAACCATCACCTTTTCGCCGCCTTCTTCGGAAGGAAGTAGTGCGGAAGCGGGGACAACGGTGGCGTTCGGAATCTCACCGGCATCGATCGAGATCTGGACAGTGGATCCGAGCTTCAGGCGCTCACCGGGATTCGGGGCTTCCACCCAGACTTGGACAGTGGTCGTATTCGGGTCGACGGCGGGACTGACGACTGTTACTTTACCCGTGAGCTGGGCCTGGCCGCTCGAGATGGTAGCCGGGCGGCCGAGCGAAATCAGGGCGGCTTCATGGACCGGCACATTAGCGCGCGCAACTACGCGAGAAAGATCGACAATCGAAAACAAAGCAGATCCGCTGCTTGCCATTTCGCCGACGTTCACGGGACGGTCGGAAATCGCGCCACTCATGGGACTGCGGACTTCGGCGTAAGATACCTGCGCCTGTGCGCTTTCGTAATGCGCCTTGGCAGCGGCAACCTGCGCCTCAGCGCCTTTCAATTGCTGGGCGCGGCCAACGGTCTCGAGTGATTTCAAGTGCTGGCGCGCTGTTTCAAGCTGACTCTGCGCTGCAACCATGGCGACCTTGGCATCATCGACCAACTTTTGAGCGAGGGCGCCCTGCCGAAAGAGAGACAGGCGGTTTTCATAGAGTTTTTGGGCCACATTGAATGCCTCTTCAAATGATTGAAGATCGGTCTTCGCCTTGCTGAGGTCATCCGGCATAGTCGCTCCAGAGGTGTTGAGGTAAGCTGCCTGAGCTTGCTCGTATAGCTGCTTGCTTTCTTGCGCTGCTGCCACCAGGTCGCGGTCTTCGAGAGTTGCCAGGAGTTGCCCTTCGCGGACGTGATCGCCGCGTTGCACAAAAAAGCGAGCGACCGGGGCGCTGATTTTGGGCGTGATGTTGGCCTGCTTGAGCGGATAGAGGATAGCTTCAGCTGAGATGAAAGAGTGCATAGTGGCGCGTTGCGCGGTTGCCACCTGCACGGGAGCGGCGGGAGCTTCATCCGCGGCATTGCCCTGCGCATTCTTTTTCGAACAGCTTATCGTAAGGAGCGACAGGGCGAGCACAAAGTGCGCGGAGATTTTCATGGCTTAGAAATTTCCTGTCAAGGTCTGGAGAGAGGTGAGCGCCACGCGGTAACGGACCAGCCCATCATCATAGGCGCTGCGAGCCAGACTGGCGGTGGTTTGCGCATCCACCACTTCAAGCGCGGTGGCCTCACCCGCTTTGTATCGAAGGACGGTCAGCCGCAAGCTTTCGCCAGACAGCTCAGAGGAAGAACGAAGGGAGTCCACTTGGGAGAGCGCGGTTTGCGCCTCGCGATAGGCGGAGGCCACATCTGCCTGGAGCTGCTTTCTGGTAGTGGTCAGGTCGAATTCAGCCTGGCGTTCCCTGAGACTCGCCTGCGTTACCTTGCTGCGAATCGATCCCCAATTCCAGATGGGAACGTTCAGCGTCGCTGCCGCGGAGTATCCCAGGTTTTGGCGGTATGGAACAAGATAGTTAGGCAGCGTGCTGCGGCCCGACTCCGGAGTTGGATAGTTCGTCCGTGCGGCGAATTGATTGGCGTCAATACCGTACCAGAAATCGAGGCTGAAAGAGGGAAGGTAGGCGTATCTTGCGACGCTGACGCCCAGACGGGATTGAGCTAGTGTTTGTTGAGCGGCGCGCAGGTCGGGGCTGCTGCTATTGGCTTGCATCAGAGATTCCGGGAGCGGCGGCAAGGTTTCAAGCTGAGCGAGATCGTCGACAATGGAGTAATTGAGTTGAAGGGTTGGAAACATCAACACAGCCAGTGCGATTTTGGCTTTCTGAATCGCGAGTTGAGCATCCTGGACGTCGCGCTGGCGTTGCTGCACCTGCAGCTGCGCCTTAATGACGTCCGCGTGAGCGGCCTCACCACCCTGCTCCTGCTTTTGCGTGATGTCAAGGAATTGCAGAGCCTCACTAAGGCTGCGCTGGGCATTCTTCAGCTTGCGTTCGGCAGCCGCGATGGCGTAATAATCCTGGATCACGGTGGCCCGCAGGCCACGCGCAGCAACGTCTACTCTGGCGCGAGCGACAGCTTCAGCGGCCGCTGCCATGCGGATTTCACCACGACGGATGAAAGATAACAGCTCTTCATGCACGTACGCCTGTTCGTTATACACGTGGACACCGTCGTTGGCAACAAAGACGCCGGAAGGAGTGCCGTTGCCCTGGGTATAAATGAACTGATTCAATGCGCTAAGCGAAGGGAGCGTGGCGGCTTTGGCCTGAGCCTTGTCCTCACGCGCTAACTGTGCCGCGATGTTCGCGGTTTGTATCTGCAGGCCGTACTTCTGAGCACGAGCAATAGCATCCGCGAGGGTGATGGTCATGCTCTCAGCGGCGTCGGAAACGCTGGGGCTTCCCGGTTCCTGAGCAATAAGCTGGGTGGCGCAAGCCATTATGATCAGGAGGGAAACCGCTCTGAACTCTTTACACAATAAGGTACGCTCCAGCAATCTCTTATTGAAGCAGCAGTTCCTGAAGAAAGTCTGAAGCCGGCCGCAAAGGGAAGTTCAGCCAATCTTCAGCTTCTGGAGCTACGATGTAACCGGGCATGCATATTTTGACGGTTGAGGACGAGCCGGCAATGGCAGAACTCTTGCAATCGGCGTTATCGGAGGAGGGCCACATCGTCACGCTGGCGGGCGATGGGCAGCGTGCGGTGCAGCTTGCGAGAGCTAGCCGGTTCGATCTGATCGTGCTCGATTTGATGCTGCCGCGGGTGGACGGCTTCGAAGTTGCGAGACAGCTCCGGCAGGCGCGCATCCGCACGCCCCTGCTGGTATTGACGGCACGCGATTCACCCGCCGACATTGTGCGAGCGCTCGATGGCGGAGCAGACGATTATCTGACAAAGCCCTTTTCCTTGGATGTTTTTCTGGCGCGAGTGAGAGCGGTCAGCCGCCGGGGCGAGATTCCTCAGGCAGTCTCTCTAAGCGCGGGAGCTTTGAGTCTGAACACGGCTACGCGCGCGGTAACCCGGAACGGCAAGCACATTTCGCTGACCCCGCGCGAGTACAGCTTATTGGAACTGCTGATGCGGCACAAGGGCCGGGTACTCTCTAGGTCCTCTATCGTGGAAGCGATCTGGGGATTCGATGCCGAGATCGAAGAGAATACGCTGGACGTTTTCATCAAGCTGTTACGCAACAAAGTCGAACTGCCGGATGCGCCAAGGCGGATTCGCACGGTACGCGGGATAGGCTACTGCCTCCAGGATGATGGGCCTTGAGAAGTTTTCCCATTCGCACGCGATTGGCGGTTTGGTATGCGGTGATACTTGCGGCCGGTCTCGTTCTTTTTAGCTGTACCGTGTGGCTGGCTTTGCGCCATACCTTGTTTGCAGATCTCTCGGCTACTCTGGTTGACCATTCGCGCGGACTGGACAAGTATCTGCGGATTGAGGACCCGGATCGGTTGCCGGGTTTAGCTCACGAGATCGACGAGTATTCGCAGTCTCTGCCGCAGGATCACGTGCTGACCGTTTTCGATGCCGAGGGTCAACCGATCTACAGCAATGCCGGCGTGGCGGCCACGTCCCTGGCAAAGCGGCGCGAACTCAGGGACGCCACGAAGCCGCAAACATTTCGCTGGAAACACCGGCCCTATCTGGGCGTAAACCGGACGGTCGCTCTGAGAAACGGCACTGTTCGCACGTTCTTAGCCATGTCTTCCGAGGCCACGGATCGAGCAATGGAGTTGCTGGGTATACTGCTGGCGATAACCGTGCCCGTTTTTGTTCTGTGCGCGATCGGCGGCGGGTACTGGTTGAGCCGGAGGGCACTGGTTCCGGTCGACAAGATCACCGAGCGGGCACGTAATATCGGGGTGAGTAATCTTTCCGAGCGTTTGCCGGTTCCGGACACCCATGACGAGTTGCAGCGGCTAACGGAGACCTGGAACGGGATGCTCGAGAGGATTGAGATGGCAGTCTCGAGAATATCCCGCTTTACCGCAGATGCATCTCACGAGCTTAGGACCCCGGTAGCAATCATCCGCTTGGCGGCCGAAAATGCTTTACGGAGAATGCGCCCTGAAGCCGAGTACCGGGCCGCTCTGCAGCGCATTCAACGCGAATCGGAGAACATGACGCTGCTGATAGAAGATCTGCTTTTCCTAGCGCGGGCCGACGTGCAAGAACCGCAGGCAGAGCACGGGGCCATTGAACTGAAATCACTGGTCGAGAGCGCGTGCGTGGACATCATGCCGCTGGCCGTGCAGAAAGGAGTCGCGCTGGCGAAAAAATTATCGGACTCGCCTATCACGGTGCTGGGCGATTATTCAGCTTTGCGCCGAATGCTCCTGATCCTGCTCGATAACGCGATCAAATACACGCCGCAGGAGGGCCGGGTATCGGTCGTCGTAGAGCGAGCAGACGGGCGGGCCGTTCTGCGGGTAGAGGACACCGGGACCGGCATTCCGGAGGAGGCGAAAGCGCGGCTGTTCCAGAGATTCTTTCGAGTGGACCCGTCGAGAAATAAAGAATCCGGCGGGTATGGGCTGGGCCTGGCGATCGCGAACGCTATCGTTCAGCAACATCACGCTTCGATCGAAGTGGAGACAAAGACCGGCGGCGGTAGCATCTTCTCGGTTTCGTTGCCGGTCGCGAGCGAAATGGCTTCGCTGCCGGCCTGATGCTGCCGACCAGATGCGGCCGCGTGCGTTGACTTTCTCGACGGGACTTGAAAGAATCGCTTAACCGCGACACGCCTGTATGCTCAAGACCATCGATATATTGATCGGACTGTCGGTGGTCATGCTGCTGATGAGCATGATTGTTACGGTCATGACGCAGGCCGTGACAACGGCTCTGAGCAGCCGCGGCAAGCATCTGCTGCAAGGGGTAGCGGACATTCTTCAGCAGGTGGACCCCACGATGAAGCGGGCGATAGCGGAACGGATTGCACGCGCAGTGTTATCTCATCCTCTAATCGCGGACGGGACCGGGAAGCTCGGGAGCATAATTCATCGTGAGGAGTTGACCAAGCTGCTGCTTGAACTCGCCTCGAGCGACGGGCCGCAAAAGCTGGATCAGGATCTGAAAGACGCGCTGCAAACAGCGTTGGTAAACACGGGCGTGTGCCGGCGAGGCACTACGGTCGAAATCGACGAGCAAATCAAGGGCATCATCAAGAACGTCGGCTCGCTTGCCTTGCAGCTCGAGCTTTCGCATCCGGAGTTGACCAACAACGAGCGCGCACGCATTGCCATCCTGAAAGAGGCGAACAGCGCATTTCTGGCGAAAGTAAATCTCTGGTTCGATCAGACGATAGATCGAGTTTCCGACCGGTTCACGCTTCACGCACGTTATGTAACGTTCGCGGGTGGGCTGCTGCTGGCGCTGATTATCCAATTGGATACCGCAGCACTGGTAAGCCGGCTCGGGAGCGATGACGCACTTCGGAACTCGCTGGTTGCGCAGGCGGAAAAGGCGCAGCAGCCCGAAGGACAAAAGCTTCAACTGACAGATGCAGAAATCCAAAACGCTCACGACTTGATGACGAACAACTTAGTAGGCGTGCCAACCAGCTGGTCCGACTGGAGAAATCGATGGTCGGGGGACAACGCTGTAATGAAGATCGTCGGTATATTGCTTTCGGCCGTGCTGCTGAGCCTGGGCGCGCCTTTCTGGTATGCAGCCCTGCAAAATCTGATTCGCTTACGTTCGCTAGTGGCTTCCAAAGACGATCAGCAACGCCAGGAAAGGCAACTCTCTTTGCCTACGGCGGCTGCAACTGCGGTAGCCGCTGTGGCATCCGACGATCGGAGTTGAAGCTAGCTCGTGAGCGGTGGCATGTGAATTGCAGTGTTTTGGAGTTACTAAATCGAGACAAACCAAATCCAGGAGGCAAGTTAGATGAGTAAGGTCATCGCGTTCTGTGCGGATGGCACTTGGGACACCGAAAGTAAGCACACGAACGTTTACAAGTTGTACAAGTCGCTGATTGTAAGTTCAAGCCAGATGCCTTTCTATGATGATGGCGTCGGCGCGGACGGAAACCCGATCGTCAAGTTGCTCGGCGGCGCATTTGGACTTGGGCTTTGGCAAAAAATCAAAGAAGGCTACACAAAGATTGCTCATGTGTACGAGGCCGGCGACTCAATCTTCATTTTTGGATTCAGCCGTGGCGCTTTCACAGCGCGCAGCGTGGCTGGCATGATTGCCGCCTGTGGACTTCCTACTAAGAATTTCACTCAGGACCTGGTTGACACCGCCTTTAACGCTTACCGAAATAAAAATAACCGGGCGCAGTTGCTGGCGAAGCTATCCGGCTCCGAGATGTATGACGCGAAGATCACCATGGTTGGAGTCTGGGACACAGTAGGTTCGCTCGGGATCCCGTCGCTTCTTGGCGGAGTGGATCCGGTTCTCTATGGGTTCCTAGATACTGGCCTGCACCCGGACGTTCTCAACGCGTATCAGGCGCTGGCAATCGACGAAATGCGTTGTGAGTTTCCGCCAACGCTGTGGACCTTACCCATAGCTCCGGGCCAGACTCTGGAGCAGGTGTGGTTCTGCGGGGTCCACAGCGACGTGGGCGGCGGAGAACCCGATAGCGCGGACGGCAAAGGCGCTTTGTCGGATATTACGCTGACCTGGATGATCGATAAAGCAACTGCCCTGGGCTTGCAGGTTGATCCCGCGGTCGCGAAGCAGTACGCGCTGCCGCTTGATTCCCGCTATGCGCTCAACACCTTGCACACTTCGTGGAGTGTTTTATGCGGTGTCCCGAAGAGGCGATCGATCGACAGAACCGCCTCCATCGCAAATAGCGTCGTGGCGCGCTACCACGGCGATACCTCCTGGCGCCCGGAAAATCTGAACTTCGTGGAAGGCGCTCTCTCGCCTGAATACCGGATTGTGAAGGTGGTAGGACAGCCTGCTGTTGGTGCAGTGGCCTAACTGTACAGGCGTAAACCGCAGGTGCGGATATGAGGGAGCGCACGTCTATTGCGGGCGAGCCGCGTTCGCGTACTTCTTCCAAGTAGCGGGATCGTAGAGCATCTGCACGAATATTCCACCCACCACGGAGCGGGCTTGAAAGCCGGCCTGCTTGCCGGTCTTCGTGTCGTACCAGTCCGTGAGAGGAACCCTGCTCGGCGATTCGGTCGCAAACTGATAAGCAGGATCGAAGAGCGCCTGAAAACCACCCCGCGAGTTGCTCAGTGAGGCAGTCCAAGCAAGCCAGTCGAGCTTTGTGTAATCGGCGCGGTTGTCGAGCGGCAGCCCGTACTTGTTTTGGTGAGCTTTGTAAAACGCGAGTTCCTTGTCCACAACTTCCGGCGGGAACAGGTTCAGTCCGAGCAGGTGATCCCAGACCAGGTTATATTTTTGACTCCAGGTACCAGGGCGGTCGAAAGCCAGGCGGAAGTGATCGCCGTCCTTTGCTAAGTTGACCCAACGCTTCGCGAAGTCGCTTGCCATGGAAGCATACTGTGCGGCAACTTCGTGCTGCCCCAGATCTCCCGAGAGCTTGCCGTAGGCGCCGAGCGCGAGGATCGCTTTGATTGAGAGGTTCGCGTTGTGGGCGAGATGACCCGCGAAATCGTCGGTACAGAGCTGATTCTCCGGGTCCAGGCCCTTTTCTTTCAGGTATTCAGCCCACTTAGTAAGTGTCGGCCAGTAAGTCCTGGCGAAATTAGCATTGCCTTCCACCTGCGCAATGCCTGCGATCATGAGCAGCATGTTGCCGCTCTCTTCCACAGGCATCTGGTCACGTTCGGAGGCTTCTCCAGCGCCGTATTGCTGCCCGTTGGCTAATGGGTAGCGGCCGAGATCGTGTGGCGCGAAGGGGAACTTCCAGCGCGGAAGATCCGCATAGACAAGAATCGGCTGTAGTTGTGCTTTGAGCAAAGCCGTGCTGAAAAGCAGAAAGAACGGCGAACTCGGGTAGGTCACGTCAACGGTATCGATCGAACCATTGCTGAAGTTTTCCTTGGAAAAGAAAAGAGGCGTGTTGTCGAAATCGACCGCCAGCTTATGGGCCGCGATGGTCTGGCTGTAAGCGAGCGCGGCAAGCTGGGCGTATCGCTCGCCACCGGCATGTTCCAGGTCTGCAAAGAGTTGGGTATCGAACGCATTTGAACGCTGTTCGAGAGAAGGATAATCGTTGAGGGCCGCCCTCAACAACTCGTCGATACCCATTCCGCTGCGCCGCCAATAGGGCTTCAGACGCCGTTGAAAATAGGCGATCGAGTAAAGATCGTCATAAGCCAAGACGAGATGGTGCGAGACCGGCGCGCCTGTGACATCGCCGAAGTCGAACGAGTCGGCCAAAACAGGAAGCGCCTGCGCGTAAGGCTGATCGATCTGCAAATCATCCGATTCGGGAACACGGCCGGATTTGCTGAACGATTCGATTGCCTCGGGCCTTACGGTAGCTGCTTCAAAACTGCCGGCTACGGGCGGGGCAACTAGGTAAAGGTAGCCCCAGTCGATTCGCAGATCGTCGCCCGATTTTTCTAAGACCGGCTGCTGCTGGGTGCCCATGCGCAGTACCTGCATGCCGCCCAGGCGATATCGCGACCAGGCAACTCGCTCGGTCGAGATAGAATCGACAGCCAGCTGAGCGCTCGCATCGAAATAGCCTTCCACTTTATGGACTCCGCTGTCGGTAGAGCGAATGCTCCAAGTCAAGTAAGTGACCGGACGCGACAAGACATCCAAGTCGTCCGGCAGAGCGGGTGTGAGAAACGTCAGAGTGAGGGCGATGCCGGCCCCTTGAAATTGGTAGACAGTATGGGTGGGCAACACTTTCAAACTGGTTTGCTCTAGGGCCGGCGTATTGCGCGGTTCTCTTCCTATCACGCGAAAGGTTTTGCCATCCACTCTCAGGAGACCGCAGAGTGACTGGACAGTCCCGGTCCAATGCTTAGTGGGCTCGTCCGTCAGGCGGTCGGCCATGGACCAGATGCTGAGGTACGGATCGTGCGGCACGAGGGGGACTGCCGGGGGCCGAAACTCTGCCGCCAAGGCGGGCAGAACTCCCGCTAACAAGATGAAGGACCACTTACTGAGGCGGCGGAGTGAAGCGGCTGTCATGGATATTCAACGATTGTAAGGTGCCGGTATAGAGTTTCGCCACCAATGGACGTCTAAGCGGATCGGGTTTCGGATACGGAACCCTAGTCACGCGATTTTCAAGAGTGCTGGAGCGTCGAGGGAAGGAGCCGAGGAAGACTTCGGGGCCGCCTCCTTACTGGAACTGAGCGGGGCTGAAGCCCGCCCTCCCTGCGGGTGCAGCTGCTTCAGTTGAAAAAACGAAGCCAGTTGCGGGCTGGCCGTCGCCAATCCCGTTTGCGTGCTCAGCTACTCGGCCTGGCACGACCGTTTCAATGCCGATCCGCACATCGTCGGTCGAACACTGATCCTGAATTCTCATCGTATAGGGTAATCGGGGTGACTCAACGCGGATTTTATGGCGCGCAACTGCAATCACGCTTCGAAATGCAAATGCCTGTCTCACGGGCGGCTTTTTTTCGTCGGCGCACGGCAGTGCGAGGTGGGGCTCGCCGGGGTTCAGCTGGTTAGAGGCGCGAATGGAATCAGGGTGAAACTGGCTCATGCAAAGGATCGCGAGAAGATTCCTGGCGAGAAGAGGATCTAACAGCTCGGAAGATGGCCGGCAGGGGGCGAATGGCGACTTGAGCAAGCGCGACCCGCTGCTAGTGCTCATGGGCCTAGTCGGTCCTCTTGGTCGCGTGCGTTAACGTGGCGAATCGGCTGCTGCGCGGGCCAAAACTCGCGAAAAGGAATTCGATTTTACGCCTGTCGCTCGGTGCAGGGCGGCGGCTCCGCCTCGCGTCAATTGCTGATCGAGAGTTTGTTGCTGGCGCTGCTGGCCGGCGCGCTCGGCATTTTGATCCCGGTGTGGCTCACGCAAGGCCTGCTCGCCTGCTTCAATGCAGACAGCGCAGCCAGCGAAGGGTTGGTCGTTCTCAGGATGCGTTAGTTCCTTGTTTCGCCCCCGCCTCAACCTTCTCCCCTAAACGGCCTCCGCCTTCTCTGTTTTTGAGCCATACCTTCGCGCGAAGGTGCGCGTGAACTCGGCTCCTAAAAAGAATATCTGCCCTGAGTAATAGATCCATGCAATCAGGACAACAATCGAAGCGGCCGCTCCATACATCGAGCTATAGCTCGCTCTACCCAAATAAATACCTAAGAGGAACTTACCGATGGTAAAGAGGAGTGAAGTTACTGCTCCGCCCAGGATCACATCGCCCCACTCGACGTGTACGTCCGGCATAACCTTGTAAATCGCCGCAAATAAGCCCGTGATCACGACAAACGAGATCACTGCATTCACAATGTGCAGTACGGTTGTTTCCGCCCCCGAAATGTCAGGAAAAAGCGCTCCCAAAGCAGTAATCCACGTACTCAGAACCAGCGAGATAATCAAGAGGAATCCTATTGCAAGCACAATCGCAAATGAAAAAAGGCGATCCTTGAGATAGCTGGTGACCATCTGGAACCCACTCAGGCTGGGCGTCGGCACATCCCAAATCAGATTCAAGGCATCTCGCAGCTCGATCACCACACCCGAGGCGCTAAATAGAAGAGTAATCAGACCGAGAACGGTCGCGATAGCGCCCTGAGTTGTATTCTTTGAACCCTGCAGAAAAGCAGCCATCGCTTTGCCCGCCGCGGGTCCAACCAGCGCTTGCGCTTGGCTGACCGTTTGCTGCTCAGCGGCCGAGTGCCCGAAAGCTAGTCCTACTATCGACACTAAGACAAGCAGCAAGGGCGCCAACGAAAGAAGAGAGTAAAACGCTAGCGACGCTCCAAGGCGGGGAGCATTGTGCTTGTTCCAATCGCTGAGGCTCGCAACCAACAGCGACTTGATGTCGCGCCATCTGAAACGCCTCCGTGCGCTCTGCCCATCCGCTGCTGCGCCCTCCTTGCTTGCCCGCCCGTACTTCTCGTCTGAATTCATGACTTCCAGCCAGGGTTCCTAATGTGGACGGAGATGTTGAAACTAATCCAAGACCGTGATCTCGTCGCCATGCCGCACGCTTCCCTCGACCAAGACGGCGCCGTAAACACCGGCACAGCCGTCATGACGGTGCGCTAGCTGGCGCATGACCTCTGGATTCGCGTGGCCGGTATCAGGATCGAGCGTGATCATCTTGCAGCGAGGGTCGCGTTCCAGGATCGCAATTACGGTTTTGGCGCCCAACCTCAACGTTTTGCCAACGAACTCTTCCTCGCCAAAACCGGCTCCGAGACCGAGGTCGGCAAAAACATTCGCGCGGAAGCGCCGCTTGTCCAGATCGACTCCTATTTCCTCGCTTAGCTGCTGCGCAGTCTGCGTTGCAAACAGGGAGACTGGGCGGCAATCCGTCATGGCCCGGTCGGAACGTAGCAAAGTTAGCTCATGTCCTTCGCGAATCCCCTCGCGCAGTTTGCCTATCAGCCGCGGATCGTCAATCGCCAGCCTCTCTCCCGAGGGTGTCTCGACATCCACCATCAGACCTGCACTCTCGGGGTAAACCGGGGTTAGCCCAGGCGCGAGCGCTTCAGCCTCGGCCAGGTTCCCCGGCCGGGCCATCTGCTCGGGATACCGATACGCCGGGCGATACAAAAGCATCTGTGTCTGCTCCCGCCCCGTTAGATACGGAAACCCCGCCGGCGCCGCCGAACTATGAAAGGCATAAAGGCGATCCCCGTAAATGCCAGGAAAGCCGACATAGGCCTCCTGTAACTCTTCGCCCCGCATGCTCTTTACCGGGTAACGCCACAAGCTTTCAACCCGCCCGATAACTTTCATTTGGATTCCCAGGTGACCATTGTATTCGCACTTTAAACTGACCGCGGACCGCGGCGGAAACGGAGAACTTCTCCTTCGAAAGCAACTCAGTTTCTAAGCGCTATGCAAGATAGACTGGTGAGGCTCGAACCGCTGGAGAAAGCTTGACTCCGGATCATAAGAGCAACAGCTTTTTAAAGTCGCAGACTTCATTGGATATGGAAGTAGCTCCGAAGCGCTTCAGTCGCGGACCGGATTTTTCTGCCGTGGGTTCAGCCGTCACGGTCGCAATTGTAATCTGCGCGCTTTACTTCGGAAAAACGGTCCTCGTACCCTTTGCCTTGGCTCTGCTTCTCAGCTTTCTTCTCGCCCCGCCTGTCAACTGGCTCGAAAAATTGAAACTGGGGCGAGCGTCTTCCGTCGTGATTGTGCTCACGCTGGCGCTAGCCGCGGCTTCTGGGATCCTTTGGCTGGGAACCACCCAATTCGCGGAAATCGTGAGTAACCTGCCGCATTACCGCCTGAATATTCAAAAGAAAATCGAAGCGCTGCGCAGTCCCGCGGGCAATAGCTTGCTAAGAGCTACCCAGAGCATCGAGCAGATGAGCGGCGAGCTATCGGAGAGCAGCCTGCCTACAGGCAAATTAGCCAAACCAAGTTCGTCTTCCTTGCGGACGCGCCCTCCATTGACAGTCGAGTTGGTGAAGCATCAGCCTGGTATCGCGGAATCATTCGGTTCCATCGGCGCGCCCGTGGTTGAGTTTCTCGAGACGGCAGCCGCCGTGCTGATCTTCACTCTCTTCATGCTCTTGCAGCGCACCGATCTCCGCAATCGCTTATTCCGCCTTTTCGGATCAGGGCATCTCAACCAGATGACGACCGCGCTCGACGATGCGGCGCGGCGGGTCAGCCGGTATCTGCTCACTCAATCGATCATCAACGCGACATTCGGTTTATTGCTGGGCTCAGGGCTTTACTTCATAGGCGTTCCGAACGCTCCCTTTTGGGGCGTGCTGGGCGCCATCCTGCGTTTCATCCCTTATGTCGGGACCCTTGTTGCCGGCATGTGCCCGCTCATTCTTGCCCTGGCGGTTTTTGAGGGTTGGACAAAACCGATGCTCACCTTCGGGCTCTTCGCAGGTATCGAATTGACAACGTCGGCTGCTATTGAGCCATGGCTCTATGGCGCGCATACCGGCATTTCATCGCTGGCGATTCTGGTCTCCGCCGCCTTCTGGACTCTCTTGTGGGGCCCGATCGGTCTTGTGTTATCGACTCCGATGACTGTTTGCCTCCTCGTTCTGGGCCGCTATGTCCCTCCGCTAAAGTTCTTGACTGTGCTGCTTGGGGATGAAGCCGTCCTTCCTCCGGAAGCTTGCTATTACCAGCGCTTGTTGGCGCTCGATGAAGACGAAGCGCAAGAGGTTGCCGAGATTTACCTGAAGGAGAAAACGGTTCTCGAGCTCTACGATCTCGTGCTGATACCCGCACTATCTTTGGCGGAGCAGGACCGGCACGAGCATGCGCTCGATGAGGGCCGGGAAAAGTTCATTTATCAGACCACAAAAGACTTGATCGACGAGCTTTCCGAGCGAACCCCCCTTCCGCCCCCCACGAGAAAGCTTTCCGTTCTCTGCGTGCCCGCAAGAGATGAGGCCGATGAATTAGCCGGACTGATGCTCGCGCACGTTCTGCGCCTTTCAGGCTTTTCCTCGGCCGCCATCCGTATTGCACGAGTCGACGATATGCTCGGGTCCATCGAAGAGCGCGGCGCTGACGTCCTGTTCATTTCGGCCTTGCCGCCTTTTGCCATGAATCACGCGCGCTCTCTCTGCCGTAGAGTTCGTCGAAAATTCCCTGATCTGAAAGTCATGGTCGGGTTCTGGGACCCTGCAGCCGAAATCGGCAAAATTCAAGAGCGCTTGGGTTCGGATTGCGTCGACAAGGTCATTACTACTCTCCGTGAGGCTGAGTTCCAGGTCAGGCTTCACGAGGGCTCGACCGAACTCCTGGAGCCCGAACCCAGAGCCGTTTAACGGACAAAAGCACGGCTCCTCTTGACATCCCACAGGTCTTTTGCGATACTCTTCCTGTGATCAGGCCACAGGTAACCGCATGGCCGGCGATAAATCAGAAATTCTCCAGGGCACGCTCGATTTGATGGTGTTGAAGACCCTCGAAACGATGGGGCCGTTGCACGGCTACGGAATCGCTCGCCGCATCGAACAAATCAGCGAAGAAGCCTTGCAGATCAATCAGGGCACAATCTACGCCGCTTTGGTGCGCCTGATGCAAAAGGGCTGGATCTCGGGTGCATGGGGCAGTTCGGAAAACAACAGAAAAGCCAAGTTCTATTCCATTACGAAGGCAGGACGCAAGCAGCTAACTGCGGAAACGCAGAATTGGGAGCGGATTTCGGCGGTAATTGGCCGGTTGCTGAACATGGCGGAGCGGGGGTGACCCATGCTTTCCCGCATAAGAGCGCTCGCCGTAAGAATTAACACCTGGCTTTTGGGCCGGCAGGGGAATGAAGACTTCGAGTATGAGATTGAGAGTCATCTCGCTATGCTTACGGACGAAAATGTCCGGCGAGGCCTGCCGCCAGATGAAGCCGCGCGCGCCGCTCGCATCCGGTTGGGAAGCGCTACCCAACTCAAGGAAACCAATCGCGAGCTTCGCGGCCTTCCCATGCTCGAAACATTCCTGCATGATTCACGCTACGCCTTTCGCATGCTGCGCAAGAATCCCGGCTTCACCGCCGTCGCTATATTCACACTAGCTCTCGGCATCGGCGCGAACACGGCTATTTTTAGTGTCGTTCGTGCAGTGCTTTTGAAACCGCTGCCTTATGCGAAGCCAGATCAACTGTTCAATGTGTTTCAGGAACAATCGCGAGACGAGGCTGTGAAAACGGGTTGGTCGTATGCGAACTTCGAGGAAGCACGCGAGCAGAACCGCGTTTTTAGCAAGATGGCGGGAAGTCAGCATCACCAACTCACGTTGACGGGCGGCGGCGAGCCTTCACTTGTGAACGCTTCGGTGGTAACGTCCGAGTTTTTCTCGCTTTTTGGTGAGAAGCCTCTTGCAGGACGGGTTTTCTTTCGAGACGACGCTAAAGCTGGCGCGGCGCCAGTCGCCATATTAAGCGAAAATCTGTGGCGGGCCTCCTTTCGAGCAGATCCAAACGTTATCGGAAGCTCCATTAGTTTAGACAAGCGCTCCTTCACCGTCGTTGGAATCATGCCCGCAGCGTTTCGCTTTCCCCTAGTCACTGAAAGCGAGCAGCTTTGGATCCCGCTGGTGCAGGACCCACTCTTTGGCAGCTGGATGCAGCGAAGGGGAGGACACTGGCTGCAAGTTACCGGGCGATTGAAGCCGGGTGTTTCAATCACGCAGGCCCGGGCAGAGATGGATGCGCTCGATGCGCGATTGGCCAGCGCCTTTCCGGCGGAGAACGGCGGATGGGTAATCCGCATGGTGCCGCTTCAGCAGATGCTCGTTGAAGATGTGAAGCCCGCCCTCCTTATGTTATTGGCCGCCGTCGGCCTCGTGTTATTGATCGCCTGCGTCAATATTGCCAACTTGCTTCTTGCCCGTGCGACTTCTCGTGCGCGAGAGATCGCTGTTCGGACCACACTCGGGGCTGGGCGCGCTCGGATTGTTCGCCAGTTGCTGAGTGAGAGCGTGCTGCTTGGTCTGCTTGGCGGAGTGACGGGCCTGCTTGTCGCTTACTGGGGCGTTCAAGGCCTGAGTTCGCTGCTGCCGCCGAGTTTGCCGCGAGTGAACGCAATTCGCGTTGACCATCTCGTCTTGAGTTTTGCGCTTCTCCTTTCCGCTATCGCAAGCTGCGCCTTTGGTTTAGCTCCTGCTTTTATTGTGGCGAATTCCGGCCTGCCATCCAGCCTTCGCGAAGGCGGCGGACGAGCGGGCGAAAGCAGCAAGAACCGCCGTACTCGCAACTTCCTGGCCGCCGGAGAGATTGCGCTCGCAATGGTGCTCCTGGTCTCGGCGGGTCTGCTGCTACGCAGCTTTGCCAAGCTTATGTCGGTCAGCCCGGGCTTCGAGGTACAGCACATTGTAAAGGCCAACATCTCGCTCCCCCGATTTCAGTATTCAACGCCGCAGCAGTGGATCGAATTCTCGGACGAATTGCTGGCGCGAATCCAGGCTGAGCCGGGATTGCAAGATTCGGCACTGGCTGTCCCGGTTCCGCTGGCGGACGGTTGCGTCAACCTCGGATTCGATATTGTGGGGAGCCCTCCATCGTCCTCCGGCACATCCAGAACCGCTGATTATGTTGCGGTCACTCCCGCCTATTTCCGTGTCATGGGAATTCCGCTGCTGGCTGGGCGCTTCTTTAACCAGCGCGATAGCTTGGCCGCACCCCGGGTTTCGGTAATCAGCAGCGCAATGGCGCGGATTTATTTCCCGAAGCAAGATCCCATTGGAAAGCGCCTCACATTCGGTTTCCCTCCAGACGGGGCCGCGGTACGCGAGATCGTGGGAGTAGTGGGTGATGTGCGGGACGTTGCCTTAGGGAATGATCCCGGCCCGTTGATGTACGCCCCCTATGCGCAGGCACCCTTTCCGGGCGCCGATGTGGTTGTAAGGAGCACTCTTAGCACCTCCAGCGTGGCAGCGGCCATTCGACGGGATGTGGGGAAAATCGATAAAGATTTGCCCGTGAGCGATGTCGCGAACATGCCGGACATTCTCCACGTTTCGCTCGCACAGCCCAGATTTCGCACCTTCTTACTTGCACTTTTCGCCGCGATTGCACTGCTCCTAGCCGCAACCGGGATTTTCGGCGTGATTTCCTATTCAGTCTCGTGCAGGACACAAGAGATCGGAATTCGCGTGGCCGTGGGCGCCTCGCGCGCCGCAATCTTGTGGATGGTCTCGCGCGAAACGCTTGTCTTGACCGGTGCCGGACTAGCCGTTGGAATGCCGTGTGCACTCGCGGCTTCCCACCTGGTCGAGCACATGCTTTTCGGTGTCTCGGCTGAGGACCCCGCTACCGTCCTGGTTGTCGCGTTCGCTCTCGTCGCTGTAGCGGCTCTGGCCGGATACATTCCCGCCCGGCGCGCCATGCGCGTGGACCCAATGGTCGCCCTCCGCCACCAATAAGCCGCACGCAATGGTCTTCACTCGGCGCGCAACGCTTCGAATGGCGAAATCAAACTCGCCCGGAACGCTGGAATCAAGCAGGCGGCCAGCGCGGATAAACCGAGCGTCACCACGGTTACCAAGGTCACGACGGGATTGTACGGATTCATGCCGTAAAGCTGATTGCCCAGAAAACGTCCCGCGGCGAACGTCAATGGTAATCCAATGAGTAATCCGAAAATAATCAGCCGGAATGCACCTCGCAGTACGAGCGCGACGACGTGGCCGCGATCAGCGCCCAGTGCCATGCGCACACCGATCTCGTTCGTGCGGCGGCCGGCGTTATAGGCGGTAACTCCATACAGACCGATGGAGGCTAAGACAAGCGAAAGTACTCCGAAGAACGATGTGAGGCGCGCAATCAGTCGCTGCTGCCTGAACTGGCCCGCTACCTGCTCTCTCAGAGTCCGAATCGAAATGATCGGCAGATTGGGATCCACCGAGGCCATCGCATGGCGACTTTGCGCAATCGAGAGGCTGGCTCCCGGTCTGGTCACTAGAACGACATTCTGTAAGTAGTGTGAGCTCGCGTCGCCTTCGGTCCATTCGGGCCTGGAGAACACATCGTACTGCGCTTCGGGCAGAAAAAAGAACGGGCCAATCGGCTTATCGAACTCTAACGTCACATATCGGGCATCTTTGGCGATCCCCACAATTTCGTATTGGCGCGATTCCCCCATATCAGAACGGCCGAAATGCTTCCCGATCGGATCTTCCCGCTTGAAAAACTTCCGCGCAAACGCCTCATTTATAACGGCTACGCGCCGCGAAGTCGCACTATCCTGTTCCGAGATGCCGCGTCCTCGAAGGATCGGATTCCCGGCAACGTCAAAGTATCCGGCCGTGACTCGATCCCATGAAGCGGAGTTGTCGTCGTTCGGTCCAGGGGCCGGATGTCCGTCGACCCAGATGCCGGTTTCCCAGTTGTTGCCGCTTAAAGGTGAGTAGATGCACAGAGCCACCGCCGACACACCAGGAAGGCTCGATAGGGAATCGTGAATGCGCCGGTAAAGTGGCGTGAGTTGCTGCGGGCGATAGCCGGCGAGCCGTGGATCGAAGCTGACAACTGTGCGCCGATTCTGATCGAATCCGAAATCTTGATTCTCCAGTCTGTGCTGCGCAGCCGTGAGCAGTCCTGACGCTGATAGCAAAACACGCGAGAGGGCAGCCTGAAACACAACGAGCGTTTTCCGCGGGAGCGAGCCCGTTGGGGCGGTCGAGCGACTGGCTCCCCGAAGAGCTTCCATAGGATCTACTCGCGTGGCCATCCAGGCGGGAGCGATGCCGAAGGCAACTCCGGTGATCGACGAAACGCAGAAGGCGAACAGCAGTACCGGCGTGGAAGGCGACGCGTCGATGGGTATGCCCGCCATGCCGCCATCTGCCGGAAATGCAAAATGCAAAATCAGGCGCGTGCCCGCATATGCAACCGCCAGGCCCGCCGCGCCGCCCAACAATGCAAGCGAGACGCTTTCGGTGAGGACCTGCCTCACTAGCCGCGACGCTTGTGCCCCAAACGCCATGCTCAACGATGTCTGCCGCCTCCGCTTCATGCCGCGAACGAGCATGAGATTGGCCACATTGGCGCAGACTATGAGCAGCACAAACCCGGTCACCGTCATCAGAATCTGAAGCCAGTGCTCATATTCCTCCCGCATGCTGGTGATGCCGGCGCCTCCGGGGCTCAGAAACAGGGTCTGCTTGAGAAACTTCGCGCGATCATCGCTCCACCGGGGTTTTTTGGCGACACTCTGCGCAAGAATCCCCCCGATTTCTTTCTGCCGCCGGACCCCAAACAGCGACTCGCTCGCCGAGAACGCCGCCAATTCGGCAAATCCCGCCGTATGCTTCCGGAAATGTTTGTACAAATCGTAACAGACAAGGGAAAACTCCTTGTCCTGCCTGTACCCGCCCCAGTAGCAGCAACGTGTTTCTTGCCCCAGGCGGTATAAATCACCAGGCTTCGACACCGCTAGCGATTTTAGAGGGACGGCGTGCACCAAAGTAAAAATGGATGTGGTCGCACCGATTCCCAGCGCGAGCGTGAGCACCGTCGTAAAGGTAAACACAGGCGACTTACGCAAATGCCGCAAAGCGAGGTGTACATCCCTGACTGCATTCTCGACGAGCGGGTAACTTCGCTGATCGCGATAGCCTTCTTTCATCGCCGCCATTCCCCCGAACTTTAAGCACGGCCTGCCGCTGTGCCTCCATGGCCGTTAAACCGGCCCGCACAGTTTCGGCAGTTTGAAGAGCGAGATGCTCTTCAATTTCGGCCCGCAGTCGCTCTTCATCTCGCTGCGTTGCCCCCCAGGAGCTCAGCCGCTTGAAGAATCGTCTGAGTGTTCTCATTCCAGATCTTCTGCTTTCACGGCAAAGAACCGCCCGATAATAGCGGCCGTCTGCTCCCAGCCTCGGGTCTCGGCCTGCAAGTGTTTGCGCCCGCCTCGTGTCAATCGATAGAAACGCGCCTTCCGATTATTTTCGGAGGCTCCCCATTCAGAGGCAATAGAACCCTCCTGTTCCAGCTTCAGCAGAACGGGATAGAGCGTGCCCTGATTCACCGTGAGAATATCTCCGCTGATCTGCTCGATACGCCGGGCGATACCATAACCGTGCAGCGGTCCGAGCACGTCCAGCGTTTTCAGCACCATCAACGCTAGCGTGCCCTGCAGGACATCCGTTTTCTCTTTCATGCCTATTTGGTTTCCGACAGAAAGCATGTCACATTACTATTGGGAAAGCAACAGCACACGCAGGTTCGCCCGTCGTGTATATATAGACCATGACCCGTCGATCCGCCCTGCTCCTGCCGGCTCTCCTTCCGTTTGCAAATCTTGCTTGCGCATCGCAAGGCGAAAGGAACCGCATCAGTCCGCACGAAACGGTTTCGGTCGACCTCGGTGGCAAGACCATCACGATCACCTACGGCCGGCCTTCCTTAAAAGGAAGAGAGGCAAGCAAAGTCGAGCCATACGGAAAAGTCTGGCGCTTGGGTGCCGACGAAGCCACCAAAATCACCGTAACCGCACCCACAAAAATCGGCTCCAGTCTCGAACTCGCGCCGGGCAGTTACTCCCTGTTCGCCATTACCGGGCCAGCGAAATGGACGCTGATCGTTAACAAACTCGCCGATCAGTGGGGCGCGTTCAGCTACAACGAGGCGCAAGACCTCGGCCGCGTCGATCTGCCCGTTAGCAAACCGTCATCTCCAGTTGAGGAATTCACCATCTCCCTCGCCAAGCAATCCGCCGATACCGCCGCGCTCTCCATGGCCTGGGGAAACGACTCGGTTTCCACCACTCTCAAGGTCAGCTAAAAACCTCCGGCCTAGCCGAGTTCCCTTGCAGGACTGTTCCCCCGTGGATTAGGCGCTTTCGCCTGCAATCCCGGCATTCATGCGGGAATCTAGTCCAACAGCTGTGCAACTTTCCCATTGACAGCTGCCGTTCGTGTAGCATATCCTTTTCCCAATATCGGAGGCCAACATGCGAGCGCAGTATCTGCGGTGCCACGTTAGTTTGCTGTTTCTCGGCCTCGCGGTCTGCCTGGCTGCAAAAACGGATCCAAGCCCTGCTGCCGCTACCCAGCAATCCACCAAGACAGCTGTTTGTTGTGCAGCGCAATCCGACAAGCCAGCCACTGAGAAATCCACAGCGCCAGAATCCAAATACTACCGGGAAACGCTGCAATTCGACTCGATCAAACTCGAACTCGCTGGACACCCAACCCTCCCGCTAAAACCGAACAGCCCATTCACTCTGCAGGCGAAGACTTTCCCGTCCGGGCGCGTTCTTATCAGACTCGCCTCTGGCGCGCAACCCCAACCGGAGGGCATCGACTCTCTCACATTCACGCCACCGCACAAAGGCGAATTTGTCTTTGAGGCGCACGTGCTGCGGTCGGGTGGTTCTTCGATGGAATCCGGAGTGCGCTTGAAGCTAGAGGTGGAGGGCAAAGACGATCCCCCGCCGTTCCCTGCTTGTGCACATCTCTTGCCGTCTGCCGTCGAGTTGGGCCTCGATGCGGGCAGCATCGTAAAGTTGCTTGGCAGCCCCACGCCCTTCACGCTCCAAGCGGAGGGCAGCAACGCCATCGTTCTTTATTCGAAGCGCGAACAAGTGTCGAAAGCCGAATCGGCTCTCTTGCAACGCATTAAGGCTGAGGCACGGGAACTGCGCCGCACGCCTCCCGAGCAACTTGGCCTGTCGCCTAAGTCAGCGAGCTCGCCATTCACCGTCGAACTCGCGATTCCCCATGCGGACGCGCTCGGCGATCTCAAATCGAAAATCGACAGCTTGAGCTACTCCCAGTTCACAGTTACCGATGTGGGAACCGGCAAAGTCCGCATCAAGTCGGACCCCGCGCCCCCTTGCGAAGCATGGAAGGGCTTCCTCACCGACGTCCACGATCTTCTTTGGCACTTTCATCCTCAGACTTCCTCGGCTCAGCTTTTCTATTTGACCGCCGGCGATGTGAGTGCGGCCTTGAACGCCACCGGCGGACCGCAATCCGGGACCGAACCTACAACTCCAAAAGCAGCGCCCGCTACCTCGCCCTCCCCGGGTTCATCAAGCACAGACTCGCCAGCTAAAGAAGCAAGCGCGCCTTCGGATAAGACCAGTCCGCCTCCCACCAGTTCCTCCCCCACCGAAACTGCCTCGAAATCGGCTCCAGCCCAAAAGTCCTCCGTAGCCGTTGCCCCACTGCTTTCGGATCGCCTGGTCTTCGGTGATAACAACCCCGGAGACGACGAACTCATCGCGGAGAAGAACCGTATCATTGCCGCTCTCGATCTCCCCCGTCCCGAGATGATCATCAGCGCCTGGGTTCTGCAAAACTCTTCTACCAGCGGACAAGCAGTCGGAAATTTCAACGATATCGTTCAACGCACCGTTGCTGAGAACAACGGGGCGCTCCAGAGGGGTGTATTGAACGCCTGGCGATTCCTGAAGGACAGGATCGACGGTCCAGCGGCGGACGGCTATTTCGATCCGCTCTTTTTCCGCTACGTTGTGAATCGTGAATTAGCGAATTCGCCACTCGATAAGGACAACAACGACATTCGTTCTGCTTCCGAGGCTTACCTGGGCAATCGGCCAAACTTCACGCTGTCAGATGAACCCTTTAGGCAACGTTTCGGTTTCTGCGGGGCGGATCGGTATTGCTTGGGTTACGTCGATCTCTTCCATCCCCTGGCGCCTCGCTTGACCGACCTGCTGCTTGCCATTGCCGCCGCTAAATACCCGTTGCAGGAGGAAAGACTGGCCGCATTCTGGATGGAGAATCCGTGCTTAACCTATCCCTCGGATGTGCAGAAAAAAGTTTGCAATTCGCAAACTCCGCAGAACGATGATCTCACTTCCAGGTACCGCAAAGATCTCGCGAACAAGCTCGACCTGGACGACTCAAGAAATAAGATCCAGATCAAGACCTGCGAGAGAGACGACCTGCGCCTGCTAAAGGGAAGCGCCTCACCGGCTCAGCCCGACGGAATCAAACTCAGCTGCTTCCGGGAAACTGCGGAGGATTTGCTCGACAACTCTCCTTCCCCTTCCTCCTCGCTTCAACCTACGCCGGTCGGACTGCTCCGCGCCGCGCTCGCCGATTTTCTATTCCATTACAAAATGAGCGTTCGGTACCCGCGCGAGTTTTCGGCCTACGATTTGGGCCGGAGCGCCGATGTCCTCAATTCCGCCCTCCGCCCATTAATCGAAGCTTTCAACCGCGATGTACGAACGTTCCAACGCTTTCTGGGCGCTGAAATCGAAGTAGAATTGGACCAGTTCAACGGGCATCACAAATCGCTTTTTCACGACAATGACGACTTTGTGAACAATGGACTCGTAACCGTACGCACCATTTCGGGTCAGGCGACAAGCGTCGATACCGTCTCGCAGAGTTTTCTCGACGCCAGCAGCGCGCCTCAGATTGCGGATCTCGCCAAATCCATCCTCGGGCAATCCAATTCGGCGGATTCTGGTGGAACCGGCGCGGGCAAGCCTCCTGGAGCTGCGGCGGCCGGAAAAGCTTCCTCTGCTGCCAGCGGAATTGTGGAAGGACTTACGCCCGTTCAAGCGCAGGCGATTCTCGGCGCGTTGTCGGCCTATCAATCTTCCAAGGTGCAGATTGGCCGCGAGCTGTCTCTTGATATCACTCCCCGCAGCCTCAATGGAGCGGTTTCCGCCGAGATCGCGGTAAAATTGAATGCCAGCGAAAAGACCCCTCCTACTTATTGGGGCGGCCCGCAAAACAGCACGGCCGCGGACATCTCACGCGTAGGCACTCACGACACCTCCACGCGGGTTCGCGTCGATTCCATCAAGCTCTTCGATGTCTCCGCCTTTACGGCCGTTTTGGAGCGTTCGCGATCGCGCCTTCCGCTGCTGCCGCCATTGGTTGAGATTCCTTACGTCGGCACGCTGGTCGGCGTTCCGCTGCGGCGAGTTAAGGAGTATCACAGCAGCACGGCCCTCATCAGCGCCATCGTCGTCCCCACTGCCGCCGATTTGGCCTCGGTTGCAGTCTTTCGAGACGATGTCATGGTCGACCCCGGAGATGGCAATTCCTGTATCTGGCCCGGCACAAAGAAAACACTCCCGCAGGAATCTGAAAATTTCTGCACCATTAGGCGGGCAATCTCGCTTGCCGACCTGAAACAACCGATCTTGGAATTCCACCGGGCCATGATCCAGTGCTTAGCCACAAGCTCGCCGACGGCCAACGTAGCGGATACGCCGGAAGGAGCAACCGCAGCTTGCCAAAATCTCACCTTCGGCAGTGTGCTGCACGTTGCGCCCTGAATCTGGGAAACCAATATACGTCCATGCCCAACGTTCCGACGCAAGAAAAAGCTGTTCCTTTTGAAAAAGTTCTCCAGGATGAATTAGAGGAGATACGAAAGGCGCGAATCGCGCGCCGTGTTTACGAAATCATCCCAAACGACGCAGAAGTCGAATCGAACGCCCGCTCCGGCAAGCTACTCGGTCTGGCCCTTTCCGGGGGCGGCATCCGGAGCGCCACTTTTAACCTAGGCGTCCTGCAGGGACTCGCCAAATACCGGCTTCTTCCTCAGATCGACTATCTTTCAACCGTTTCCGGAGGCGGCTATATCGGCGCCTGGTTCATCTCTCTACTTAAAAAGAACCGCAGCCCCAATCCGGTAGAGGCCATTCAGAAGACGTTGTCTCCTGCTCACGGCCGCCATCCCGAAGCAGAAGATCAGGAGCCGATCCAGTTCCTGCGCCAGTACAGCGATTACCTGACGCCGCGCTTTGCCTTCTATAGCGCCGACGTCTGGACGGCGGTTGCAACCTGGTCCCGCAATTTCTTGCTCAATCTTTTGCTGCTGATCTCCACTATTGGAGCCCTCTTGCTGGTCCCACGGCTACTGGGCCTGCTATTTGCTTTCAAGTGGCGCTTCTCCGGCGTACTCGATGCGTTCGCTTCCGTCCTTTTCTTTCTCGTTGCGACTGCCATGCTGTGCCTCAACCTGCGGCAACCGGGTGGATCGCGGAGGTCTACGCAAATCAATGTTCAGTGCAGGATAGTTGTGCCTCTGTTTCTGGGCGTCGTCTTTCTTTCCCGCTGGCTCCGTTTCAGCCCTGAATTCTTTCACGGACCAAGCTTCTGGTCCAGCATATGGTTGCCCTGGCTTTTCTTCGCCGTTGTGTTCTCGTTGATCGCGCACTCGAGCCGCATGTTTGAATGTTTCCTCAGCGAACACCCAAACCTGTTCCCGAAACTGAGCGAGTTCGAACGTTGGTGGATTACACGGGCCTTCGGCGGACTTCTACTTGTTCTCGCGTTTCTCGTTCCCTCATTTGTGACCGCTCTAATGCTCTGGGGTTTTGCGGGTTGGGTTAAGGATTGGACGGACTGGACGGACCCGCAGCGCCCGTGGGCTCTGATCGCTTGGGGACCGCCCGCCCTCGCGCTTCTGCTATCCCTCGGTGTCGCCGTTCTCGTTGGCATCTTCGGCCTGGATGTGGATGCCCAAAGGCGAGAATGGCTGAGCCGCCTGCGCGCCTGGACCACCATCTATTCCGCTGCCTGGATCATTGTGTTTGGCGGCGCGATCTACGGTCCTCTCCTCGTCCTGCAGCTTCTGAACTGGGCCCCTTGGACCGCCAAAGGCCTCAGTTTTGGTTGGATCGTAACGACCGTGGCGGGTGTGCTCAGCGGTAGAAGCGCTCTCACCGGCGACAAAACCAGCGCTAACAGCCGCAGTCGAGCGGCTGACCTCATCGCACGAGTCGCTCCATTCGTCTTTATGGCTGGCTTCATTCTGCTCTTGGCTTCCGCCATAAACTGGGTGCTCACCCTAGAATTCGTCCCGCAAACCCTCCAACAAACAACGGCGCAGCGGTTCAATGTACACGTCACCCAGGCTCCGCCAAATCTGAACATCGATATTCATAACGGAAAGGCGGAATCCTCCCATCCGGAACTCCTTCAACGGCAGAACGATTACTTTCGCTTGCTTTCTTGCCCAATCAATCATTTCGCCGGATGCCCCCAGAATGAATACTTCACCTCGACCCCGCGCAATCTCTTCTTGACACTCATTGCTGTGGCCTTACTGTTAGGATTCCGGCTCGATATCAATGTCTTCTCGCTCCACGAGTTCTATAAAAACCGCTTAGTGCGCTGCTACCTCGGCGCGGTAAGATTCCGCGATCGTAAGCCAGACCCGTTCACCGGCTTCGACGGCAACGACGACTACAAACTCTCTGACTTCCAGTGTCGCCATAAGTACTACGGTCCCTACCCCATCATCAACACAACGATGAACGTCAGCACAGGCGAAAAATTAGCTTGGCAGGAGCGTAAGAGCGCTCCGTTCATTTTTACGCCGCTCTATTCTGGCTTTAATTCTGAAAAAGGCAATGAGAGAATGCGTCTCGGCGAAGAAGAGGCCGCCGGTTTCGCATACCGGCACACGGATCATTATTGCTATCCGCGCGGCGTGCATTTGGGAACTGCCATCGCGGTTTCCGGGGCCGCCGCTAGTCCGAATCAGGGTTACCACACCTCCACCGCTGTCGCCTTCCTCATGACGGTGTTCGACGTTCGATTGGGCTGGTGGGTCGGAAATCCCAATCACGACAAAACTTATACGCGCTCCTCTCCGGCGTTCAACCTCGCCATACTCTCCAGCGAACTGTTCGGGTTAAGCAGTTCGAGCGCACCTTACGTGAATCTCTCCGACGGCGGACACTTCGACAATATGGGGCTGTATGAACTCGTGCGCCGGCAGTGCCGGTACATCATTGTCAGCGATGCCGAGCAGGATGGTGACTTGGCGTTCGGCTCTTTTACTCAAGCCATCCGCAACTGCCGCACCGATTTCGGAGTGGAAATTAAAATCGCCCTGGACCGCATCAGGCGCAAAGACAAATTAAGCAGCGCGCATTGCGTAGTAGGCACGATCGAATATCCATATCCAGAAGGCAGCCCCATGCCGAAGCCCGGCTATTTGTTGTACCTGAAATCTTCGCTGACCGGCGACGAAGCCGCCGATGTCACCGGCTACCAAACCGCGCATCCCGAATTCCCTCATCAGTCGACCGGCAACCAATGGTTCACCGAAAGCCAGTTTGAGGCCTACCGCAAGCTCGGGCAGCACGTTGTCGAAACTGCGCTCGGCAGCGTGCGTTCTACTCCCCTCGAAACGAAAGGATCTTTCGAAAAGGAAAGGTTTTTCAAAGAACTGCAGGACCTTTGGTACCCGCCGAGCGAACGCGTCGACAGGCTGTCCGCGAAACACGCGGAACGGTTTACGGACCTTACGCTTGACTTGGGGGACAAAGACAAACTGGAATTCCTGGATTCGCAGATTTTTGTGGGCTGGCCTCGGCCTGTAACGGACACAGCGCCGTGGGAGCGAAGCGCCAAGCACCGCTGCAGCGCGTTGATCGAGTTCATGGAGTCGGTGTATTCGGAACTGAACTTAGAAAGCCCGCTCGAGAAGGAACATCCCCATAACCGCGGCTGGCTGCGAATCTTCGAGCATTGGGTCCTGCAGCCCCTTTTTGAGGAGACTTGGGAGAGCACTTGCGGCATGTACTCCGAGCGTTTTCAGCAATTCTACGCGGATCGCGTGAAAGCGGCCCAACAACCTAAGATATGAGGAAGCTCTAACACCTGAAAGTGCTCGAAAGCGCCGGACTCATTGTTCGTCGCGCGACGGGACGAAGCGCCCTCGCCGCCTCGCCAAAGACGCTCTTGCAGCCATGGACCAATGGCTTTCTATGTTGCCAAGAGCGCTCGAAAATTACGATCGGCTGGACGAGGTTCTGGCAGAAATGGAACAACACAAGAAAGGGAAAATTCGATCAGAAAGTTGACGCGGGAAACCGAAGGCGATACGCACGTCGCTAAAACAGTTTCCTAAAGTGTAAGTTTTGCATTAAAAATTGCGGATTCCGGCGAAGCTGAACGCATATTCCGGAGCGAATCCGAACAGTATTCCGGGGGCTAACCGAACACCATCGGAGTTTAGCAACGCTGGCGCCTCGATTGTGCAAGAAGTGTTCGGCTTCGTCAAGGGAAATCTGTCCAGAAGGAAGCGGAGGCAGAATGGTCGTGGCGAGGATGGGGTATGGGGCAAGGGGCGGCGGCAGTCCCTTGCCCCGCCTCAGCGCTGTGATTCCGGAGCGCAAACAGCGAGCAACTCAGGATTGGCGCTAGCTCCCCAGCCGCCAAACATCCCGAGGGAGCATCGGAACATAAGCGCTGCGCCGTTTTGCGGGAGATTGACACGATGACAGGGGCGACGATACGTTATTCCTGGTGCGGGATGCGAACACGGAACAGCGGACGCCGCTGGGCGTCGGCCTCATCGGGAGGAAACATGTCGAGCGCAATGAGATCGACCGTAACGCTGCACGTAGTTTCAAGCCTTGATGGCTTCATCGCCAGGAAGGACAACACTGTTTCGTGGATGGACAGTTCTGGCGACGCCTACGAAAGAGGGGTTACCGATGACGGCGCTGACGTCATCGAGTCGATAGATTGCTACGTGCTCGGTTCTCGCACCTACGAGCACGCGCTCCAACTCGGCTGGCCCTATGGCGACACTCCGACGGTCGTGGTGACAAATAGAAAACTGCCGTCCATGAGGGAGAGCGTAGAGTTCTATTCAGGCGATCTCAGGAGATTGGTGGGTGAGATACTCGCGCCTCGATACGGAACCATTTGGCTGGTGGGAGGCGCCATGTTAGGCCAGAGTTTTCTCGGGCTCGGCCTGGTGGATGAAATCAGATTGATGATAGCGCCGGTCACATTGGGTGACGGACTGCGCCTGTTCGGTGATTCCGGTACCGAGCAGAAGTGGCATCTGAAGAACTCAGTCGCTTACACGAACGGCTTTGTTGAGTTATCGTACAGGCGCTAATCAACGGGCTCCCGGCCTGAGGGACGACGGGATCATCGGGGTATCGGATCACGGCGCTTGGGCGGTGCTGGGTGACGGTCGCGGGCGACGGGATGCTCCTCGACCGTCGCCGCGTCGAACTGGTGGACGAGGACCTGCCGAAGATTCCGCACCATAGCGAAGGGCAGACGCTTCCGCTCCATGAGGCCGTGGCACTGGTGGAGCGCGTGCGGGTGTCGGCGGAACGGCACGCGAAACTCGCTCTGGACGCCGTCGCGATGACGGTGCCCGGGCGCATCCTCGGCATCACGCTTCGCCAGTGCCCCAGAGCTGCCACCAGCTATAGCCGAGCGGGTCAGGGACTACCGGGCGCAGAATGTCGCCGACTGGGTCTTGCGCATCGAATCTGCACGCATTTCGATACGATGCGCGTTGTGAACCAGCCGGTCAAGAATGGCCGTGGTCTTTCCCCGAGCCGTTAGGACCGATGAAACCGTAAATTGAACCTTCCGGAATCGAGAGCGAAAGATCGTCTACGGCTGTAACGGATGCGAAGCGTTTTGTTACGCCCTCGAACTCGACACTGAGTTTGGGAGAGGTACTGTTCGTCATCATCGATTTCTAAAGCGCGGTTTCACTACCACCTTCTGCGCAATTCACGAAAGATGAGAAGCAGTACCGAAATCAAAATGAGAGCGATTGCAAGCGATTGTCCGCCCACTTGTGCTCCAACAAACGCCACGACGAAAACCAATGCCAAGGTTTTGGCGATCGACACAGCCTCCGGCGCAATTCGAAACGGCTCTGGGGTGTGTTTCAGCCAGAGCGCCGGTCCACCCGCACCGGCTGGCCGATCTATTACTGACGGGAACAAAAACCTCACACCCACTGACAAGAGCAGCCCTGCTGCGCTTCCGAAGAACATGATCTTTGGCGGCAAAGCCAGGAGCCAATTGTCAGCCAACAAGGCCTCTTGGGACAGGTAAGCGAATGCGAGGCCAACTACCGGGCCTCGCATTTGCGTAAAGAGTGACCGCTTGCCTGGACGGGCATAGGCATCATCGACTATCAGGCCAAACAGCACCCATGCGGGCGGAATAGCGAGCCTCAGTAGACCAGAATCTTCGGAGAGAAACGATTTCCCTTCATACCAGGCAGCGCCCATGAACGACACGTACAGAGCCGTCCCCTGCATCAGGAGCACTTGTGAGTCTGCTGTGCGGCGTATCCTGCTGAGAATGACCATTGGAACTACCAGAAGCGCTTCACGGATGTATTGGCCTGGCGAATCGCAGCCTTCGTAGAGATCACCGAGAACTTCCTCACGGCAGGCGGGCGGAAGGGCAAAGGACACAATTTTTTCAACGATTTTCGGAAGAGCAGAGCGCATTAGCTCGTCTCCTTCGTCCAGCGCTTGCCCCATTCTTTGGCCCATTCCCTCCCCCAAACCTCCGCTATGCTGTCCCAGACTCGCTTAGCCGTAACAGCCGATTCCTGTAGCGCCCGTTCACCCAGAGCTTCGAGGCGATAAAAGCGTTTGGCACGCCCGCCGCGCTGGGACGTCGGATCGGAGAGCCATGAAGCGACGAAACCTTTGTCCTCGAGCCGGTCAAGAGTTACATAAACAGCTCCCAGTGAGACCGATTTCGGACGCCCCAGTTCCTGCACCTTTGCGTGAATCGTCACACCATAGGCGTCCTCGCGAAGCGCCAGGATTGCGGTAAGAACCAATTGCTCAAACTGACCAAGGGAATCCAGGCGAGGCATATATGGCTAACAGTGTAGGACAAAACAGTCTCGGGCGTCAATATGGACTTGCCCAACCTTTCAACCGGATGACGCCTTCCCTGTTCGGCGGATCTCCGGAAGGTTGTTCGTTTTCGAGAAGCTGCACGATCTTTGCCTTACTCATACTCCGCATGTGTTCTTCGATTTCTTCGGGTCTTATCGGCATGCCACCCAAGGCACCTCCGATAAGAAAAGCCCCTATGCACAGCGCCCGCGACCTGTTACCCAACAAGCCCCGAAATCGCGCTAGAAGCGACCTCCGAGGGCGGTCACAACACGACATAAACTTCCTCCAGATCCCAGACCACGTTCGCTAAGCAGACACACGCCTACAGGCGGGTCCCATGTGTGCCGTTTTGCGCGTGAGTTACAAGGAGGAAATCGGCGGTGCGCGAGTTGGTGCTTGCTGTCCAACATGCTCCGCCAGAGGTACGGTCGTCGGCTGCCTAAGTGGGCAAATGCTGACCGTCAGTAGGAAGAGGAATACAAATGTTGCGGTGAGGATGGCCGGAAAAACGCCGGCGTGAAGAAACAGCCCTCCGAAGAGCAGCGCAATCAAAGCGATTACGACGAAGCATCGAAATGAGCTGCTCTGCCGCGAAAACAAAACTCGGTTCCCTTCCCTTGAGCATACCCTTATACAACAAACCTTGCGCTTGCTCAGTTCCGCCACGCGGGCCGGGGGGAAAATGATCCGGTGTACTTCGAGGTCATGGTGGGCGAGAACGCCCGCGGCGTTCTGAAACGGCAGGACTCATACACGGTGGCACGGCCCCACGTTCTCGAGCGGATGGGTCTGGCCGAGCCCAGCGGCGAAACGCCTGGCGGGTGCGACGAGACTTCGAGGCTCTTAGCGGCAACTTCGCTCAGAAGGTCCCTGATCTGCTTTTCGCTTCGACTATCAAGGGCGGGATAGCAAAGCAGCTCCATCCTCGTGATTACAGAAACCAAATACTCGCCTGGGCTATGACCCCGTGCTTCATAAGCGAGGAACCATCCCGTACGGAAGCAAAAAAATTAGGGGATTACTCTTATCGCGAAATACACCAAGTCGAAATTCTTGTCTCGATCGTCGGGGGCCGCTACGGCTCACAATCGGAGCATCAACCTTACTCGATTTCTTAACAGGAGTTGAAAACTGCGTATGAGTTGGGAATTCAGGTCTTCATCTTTGTGGAAGCCGCGGTGCTGAACGAGTACCAGACGTATCTAAAAAACAAAGACGTGGCAGGTGTGAAGTTCAGCTATGTAGATGACCGGCGGGTCTATGGGTTTCTGGAGGAAGTTCACGGCCTTCCGAATAATAATCCAATCACGGCGTTTGGATCGGCTCAAGAGATTGTCGTGTTCCTACGTGAACAGTGGGCAGGAATGTTCCAACGGTTTCTCCAAAACCAAGAGAGACAGACAGAGGTTCGGATCGTAAAGGATTTACAGGCCAACATGCAAACCCTACACCAGCTCGTCACATATTTGACAGAGGAGAAGCAAAATTCAGATGAGGCGATCCGCGAAATTCTCCGATCCAATCACCCCATCTTCTTGCAGTTGCGAAGACTGCTTATTGTCCCGCACCGCGTTTTCTTTACAACGCGCACCGAACTCTCTGAGTGGCTGAAGGTTTGGTTTTTCCATCCGGTTCCCTGCAATGAGTGGCATACTCCTACTTTCGAGGAATGGATAAAGGATGAGCAGGACGGATCGTTTACGCTGCTAAAAATCTCAACGAAGGTCTTTAACGAAGATGGTGGGTTGGTGATCTACACGGGTCAGCAGTGGAATGAGAAGTGGATTTCCTTATCGCCGTATCCGACAACGCCGCCCGGCGATTTCGAAGGCAGGGTGATTACCGACGACGACGTACCGTTCTGATATTGAACACCGGCTGTTTTTTTCCCGCCCCAAGGGGGCGGCCCGCGCGGCGGGTCATGACAAAATCATAAAGCTTGAAGCTTTACGAAAACATCGTCATTGGGAATTTTCTGTTCGATTTAGGCGTGCGCATGGCAAACCTCCAGCCAAGGGAGCTGCCGCTCGTCAGCGTGAACCTTCTTCAGCAAACGCCGGCCGATCGACTTCTTGGGGATGTCTTGCTAGCAAATGCTGGGGTGTGCCGTCTTATCGAGTTCAAGTGAGAGGGGAAACTCACAGACAAAGAGATGAAGAAGCTTGCTGCTTTGCATGAGCACCTCGCAAACAGCGCAAACAGCAAATTATTCGAATCGGTTTCAAGAGGGATTCATTGGTACATCGAAATCCAGGAGCCGCATCGAGCCTGACAAGAGCTTGTCACAAAAGCGTGCCCATATTTGGATTTCTCGGATTGGCGAGCCTTCAGAACCATCCATGATTTCGCCACTTCGGTAGCCACAGAAGCTTGCAAAAAAGACTCCGACCCGGGTATGCGTGAATGCCAGGAAATATACCTCAAAGAGGTCTGCAAACTCTTTGCTAAAATCGAATCCGACGAGCGGGCGGCAGCAGGAAGGAAGGGTTCGACGAGTACCCCTTCTACCTCCTTCCTTGTCTCGGCCAACAAGAACGGGAAGACATACTGGATAGCCGTTCCTAGCATTGAACATCTCTTCATGAATAGGCGTGAATTGTCTCGCGCGCTGGGGCTTGACATCAATTTCGACGGACCTAAGTACGAGCGGAAGATAGACTTCGGGTACGGATTCTGAATGTCATCACGGGAATGCATTCTCCGATAAACATTGTTGACGGCAACCCTCGGCCAGGCGCCGCATGAACGCTTTAACGGCATTCCAAATTTCTGAGCACTCTTGTTCGTCGTGGCGAATATCAACGTGCACGGATGGATTTCTCCATGCGTCCTTTAGTCCAAACGGATCATTCGATCACAGTATCTGGTGAGCCGTTTTTTCCCGCTCAAGGGCGGCGCGATTAAGTCTTTGGTCTAAATTGCCGTTCAGCTGCGGTTATCCACAAGCAGCGGCTTTGGATTCTTCCGATTACCTTACCCAAAGGAGATGAGATGAATGTCTTATCGACCGACGATCGGCGGTAGGCTCCGGAAGGAAGCTTCCGGAGTAGACAGGTCACAGGCTGGATTGTTTAGGTGGGGCTCAGACCCCGTAAAGGAGAGTGGTCAGACCTGTGGATTGAACGTCATCATGAGGCGCGAAGCGACCTCGCATAGGAGTGTGGTGAGCGCCGCAAAGTTAGTCTACTCGACCTGGAAGTTCAGACAACCAGGAGAGAGAAATGGAAAAGCGATATATCGGAATCGACTTGCATCGCAATCGATTTACGTGCTGCATTCGATTGGGAAACGAGAGAACATACGTGACGGAGTGGGCCTTGGAGGACTCGACTCGGTTTGTGAAGAAGCTGCGGCCCAACGACGAAGTGGCAGTAGAGATCACTTCGAATACGAGGCTCTTCTGCGACGCCGTGGAAGCACAAGTAGCGCGCGGTGGTCGACAGCAATCAGTTCCGCGTGATCAGCTAGTCGGTGAAGAAAACGGATGCCAACGATGCGCGGCTGCTGTCTCTGTATCTGTCCAAGGGATTGCTGCCGGAGGTGCGCATGAAGGATAAAGAGCGGGCGCAGTTGGCCTCGCTCACGCAGACGCGCGACACGCTGGTGAAGCACGCAGTGCGCTGAAGAACAAGGTGAACAATATCCTGAGCGCGCGCGGTCTCAACCTAGCCAAAGAAGTGTTGTCGAGCGAGAAGAAGTTGGCCGAAGTACTGGCGTTGCCGTTCGATGAAATCGTGCGGATCGAGCTGCGGGTGATTGTCGAGCAGATTCGCAGCCTGAACAAGAGCATCACGGAGTTGGAAAAAACGATTGGCGAGGAGGGCTCGAAGCTGGGGGGTCACCAGAGCCTGTCGAGCATCAAGGGTATCGGCAAGATCACCGGAGCGATCCTGCTCAGCGTCATCGGCGATGTGAACGATTTTCCGGACGAGGGCCGGTTGGCAAGTTACTTCGGCATCGTGCCGCGCGTGTCGAACTCGAACGAAACCGAACGCAGCGGACGCATTCACAAGCGTGGAACGAAGTTGGGGCGGACCGCGCTGGTGCAATCGGCGCTGATGGCAGCTAATTACAGCTCGTATTTAAAAAGGTTCTATGAACAAGTGAAGGCGCGGCGCGGAGCCGGCAAAGCCATCATTGCGCTGGCGCGCAAGTTTCTCGGCATCATCTACCGGACCTTGAAGAACAGGTGGGTGTTCGAGGACTTCCCGAACTTCGTGCTGGTGGAGCAGCCATGAAAACGCTCGGGAACCCACCACCGGGAATCCAGGTATCTGGTCCCCACTGCACCGTCCGTTGTCGTGCTTGCGGTCGCACAACGGTGCTCGGCGGCAAGGGTTCGCTACGCCGCGGCAAACACCACCGCGCCCTTGCCTCCTGCGCGCCGATGTGCCTGAGGATTATTCGCGACGGACGGCTCCGCCGGGAATCAGATAGAGCAATTTCTTCGTCTTGCCAAAGACGAGAACCAGATGTCAGTAGACAAAACATCATAGGAGTTTCTCCATGAACGAAGAACAAGTCAGTTGGTCAATAGGCTTTCTGGGTAGGTAAGCCCCTATACCGTGCAGCGACGAATCCGATGCTCACAGTAAAGCTCTGAAGTTAGCCAAAGAGCAAGGTCTGCAGCGTAATGGTCTACGACGACGATGGTCGGGAAGTATGTCATTACGACCAAAATGGCGAGCTTCACTGGGCCTGAGATCTACGGCTGGAAGGAAATCGGAGAGACGTCCGGGAAAGGGCGGTTAAGGAACATGGACAGGAGCGAACACTTCTGAAATTGAGGGTATGACCCTACGTGGGGTATACCCGCAGTTCTCGCGTTGCAAAAAGATATTCGTCCTTGAATCGATCGCGATACAGCTGCGCAGCGCTGATTGTCTATTCCAGAGCGTTTACCGGCAACCAGGACATCGCCCCAAGTGGCGGCTAATAAAACTGCTGGCTTGGAGCACATCTAGTCAGCCGATCGAGCAGTTCCGCGGAATCGAGAACGCTGATCGTCCTCCGCGCTCCTTACCGCTATAATCGGCGGTAAATGCGAAGGGTTTCTTGTCTTTGCCTCGCCCTCCTGATGCCGGCTCTGGCTCTCGCACGGGCTGCTCAGACCGCCAGATCAAGCGTTAGGCACGCCGCGAAACCGCCTTCTGAACCAGCTCTGCCCGAAGTACAGCTTCCGTCAGAGCCCGGCGAGTATGCAGTCATTTATACTTCCTCGGGGAATATAGTGTGCCGCTTGTTCAAGGAAGAGGCGCCAAAAACCGTGGCCAACTTTGTTGGTTTGGCAAGGGGTACGAAGCCCTGGACTAACCCATCGACCGGCAAAACCATGCATACCTCCCTCTACTCCGGGACGACGTTCCATAGGGTTATTCCTGGATTCATGATTCAAGGCGGCGACCCCGAAGGAACCGGCGAAGGCAGCCCGGGCTATCAGTTCAATGATGAAATTAGCCCAAACCGCCATTTCGATAATCCTGGCGTTCTGGCTATGGCGAACTCCGGCCCAAATACCAACGGCTCACAATTCTTCATCACAGTTGCTCCTGCAACGCACCTCGAAGGCCACTATTCTATCTTTGGCGAAGTTGTATCTGGCCAGGAAGTCGCCGATGCCATCTCGCAAGTTCCACGAGACGAACAAAGCGATAAACCACTCACACCAGTGAAGATCATCAGAATCGTGATTAGAATCGTTTCGCCGGAAGGGGAAAAGTCTTCAGGGACTGGATCTCCGAAGAGCGAATAGTCCGGCCGAGAAAGTATCAAAACGTCTCCTTCTCCTGGCAGTATTCCTGGATCCACAAGCCGCGATACCGCGGAGGGCGGTCACAACCCTCAAAAAAAATTATTACTCTCTCCCTTTCTTCTACTTAACCCGCCTCAGCCGCTTTCTTAGAATCCGTTTTTGCGATTCCCTGTGCTACTCTCCGGCAGGCTCGCGCGCATGGCATCATGCCGCGAGCCAATTTTGTCTCCCCGGAAATAATTCATGTCCACTGCCTCGCAAATTGCCGCTAATCAGCGTAATGCCCAGCTTTCCTCCGGTCCCACCTCGGAAACTGGAAAAGCCACCTCATCCCTCAACGCTCTCAAAACCGGTCTCACCGGCCGCACCGTTCTCCTGCCATCCGAGGACGCCACCGCCTACGCCGCCCACGTCGCCCGCTGCGAAGCCCAATGGCAACCCGCCGCCGATCCGGAGCGCTCGCTCGTCCAGGCGCTCGCCGATACCGAGTGGCGCCTGCTGCGCATCCCCTCGCTCGAAGCCGGCATCTACGCCCTCGGCAGCCTCGAATTCTCCGGCATGTTCCCCGAGCAGGACGAGTCTGTACGCCCAGCCTTGATCGAGGCCCACATATTCCGCTCCTACCGCCGCGACCTCTCGAATCTCAGCTTGCAGGAAGGCCGTCTGCGCCGCCAGCGTGAAAAAGACACTGCCGCCCTGTGCGAACTGCAAGCCATCCGCCAGCAAGCCGAGCGAGCCCGCCTTGAAGACGAGGCCTGGCAATTCATCGCCGCCGTCCAGGAGGGTACCGACGATGACTTTGATCCCGCCGCCCTTGGCTTCGAATTTTCACTCGGCGAAATCGAGGTGTGCGCCATGGATCTAGACCCCAATCTCTATGCCGAAGAAGAGCGCGCCGAAGCCGCCGCCCGCGCTGCCAGGAAAGCCGCCAGGAAAGCCGCCTGACTGGAGGGTGGGTTTCAACCCGCGCAGGGCTTGTGAGCCCTGCGTCTTTTTTTCAATCTCAGCCGTCTCGTGGCTCGGCCGCTTTGGCCGCCGTGCCCCGACTCCTCGGGGCGCTTGGGTTCGTCTCTCGGAGCGCGGCTGGGATGAGCGCTAACTCGGCTCACTGTTCCGAAGCCGTATGAGTCAGTCCCAAAAACGAACACAGACATTTATCCAGGAGGCTGTCTGGGTAACGCACGAGACATTGCGATTCAGCACCTTAGCACCTTCTACCCGTTTGGGCGTTCCCGTGCGGAATAGCGTTGGTTGCGCGGGTTAACATGAGGATTCGCGAATAATCAGGGAACCCGGCGCTGAGGGGCCTCGTTTTCATTAGCACCGGGCAAATTGCGTGAAGGGTGTCGCACCATGACGGACACGCCACGTGCGCACCAGTTACATAGAGGTTTGTAGACGATTTTGATGAGACGACTGAGAGTTTTTCTGTCATTGCTAGGCATTTATCTGCTGATCGCCGGAACGCTGCCAGCCCAAACCGCAATCCGGGTGGATCCTCCGAAGGGAGGCCTGGGATGGTTAACGCGGCCTTATCAAAAGACGGAGATTCCGCCGATCAATGTGGCCAACACGGACCGGCTGGAAGCCCTGGTTAGGGCGGGGAATTTGTATTTATCGGCCCCGGATGTGATCGCTTTAGCGCTTGAGAACAATCTCGATATCGAAATCCAGCGCTACGGCCCGCTGCTGACGAAAGAGGTCTTGCTGCGTGCCACCGGCGGCGGACCCTTGAGAGACGTCGGCGTGAGCGTGGCGGCAGGGCCAACCAGCGTAAGTACGACCGGAGTCAGTTTGAACGCCAGCGGCGGCGCGACCACTACGGCCGGGGCAGGCGTGAGTTCGAGCGGCGGAATTCTTACCCAGCTTGGACCTACCATCCCGAACCTTGATCCTAACTTGAGCTTGTATGCCAACTTCGGGCACTTCACAAGTCCGCAAAGCAACACAGTTCTAACCGGGACCACCGCTGTTGTCTTGCAACAAAGACAATTCCAGGGTCAGTTTAGCCAGTATACAGACTTCGGACTGTATGGACAGCTCACCTATGGGAGCACGTACAATGCCTACAACAGCTTGGCTTTCGACGTAAATCCGTACTACTCAGCCTACATCGATCTTCAGTTCACGCAAAACCTGCTACAAGGATTCGGAAGGCCGGTGCTGGGACGGAATATCAAAGTAGCGAAGAACAACGAGAAGGCATCGACCTTGCAGTTTAAGCAGCAGGTGATCACGACGGTTTCATCGGTTCTGAACTTGTATTGGGACCTCGTCAGTTTTAATGAGGATCTTAAGGCAAGGAGGGACGAGCTGGCAACGGCGCAGGCGCTGTTTGAAGACAACAAGAAGCAAGTACAGATCGGTACGCTGGCGCCGATTGAAGTGACCCGGGCCGAGTCGCAGGTGTATGCGAGCCAGCAGGATCTCCTAATTTCCCAGACAAACCTGCTGCAGCAGGAAACGGTGCTCAAGAACGCCTTGAGCCGGAACGGAGTGGCGAGCCCGCTTTTAGCGGACGTGCACGTGATCCCGCTCGACACGATTCAGGTTCCGGAAAAGGATGACCTGAAGCCGCTCGAGGACCTGGTAAAGGAAGCGATGGGCAAGCGGGTGGAAATCCTACAGCAGCAGATTAATATCGACAGTAACAAAATCAACCTGGTCGGGGTAAAAAACGAGTTGAAGCCGACGCTACAGGCCTTTGTCGACCTGAGAAACTCTGGGCTTTCGGGCGATGCTGTAACAAACGGGTTCGGCACTCCGGATCCGTTCCTCGTAGGCGGCTACGGTAACGTGCTGGCGCAGATCTTCCGGCGCAATTATCCTACCTATTCCGCAGGGCTATCGCTGAACATTCCCTTGCGCAACAGAACCGCGCAATCCGACTACGCGACCAGCGCGCTGCAGCTTCGGCAACAGGAACTGCAATTGCAGAAGCAAACAAATCAGGTCCGAGTCGATGTGCAAAATGCGGTGATCGGTTTGCGCCAGGCGCGGGTGAGGTACGACTCGGCGGTGAAGGCTAGAATTCTACAACAGCAAACGCTCGATGCGGATAAGAAGAAGTACACATTAGGCGCATCGACGGTCTTTCAAGTGGTGCAAGATCAGCAAACCTTAGCCGCGGCGGGAAGTACGGAGACGCAGGCTCTGGCCAACTACAGTCATGCGCGGATTGCGTTCGACCAATCGCTGGGAACGACGCTGGAGGTCAACCATATATCGCTCGATGAAGCACTGACGGGGCAGGTAGCTCGGAAATCTGTGCTGCCGGCGAATTTGCCTGCTCCGGACCAGAATTTGCCGGCAACGGGGCAGACGCAATGAGGAATAACCGCTCGCTGGGTGCTTCGCAGACGTGCTGCGCACGGCTAACGATCGCTTCTCTGAAACGGGTAATCGCGCTGTCTTGCACGGTGATGACAGCATGGGGGCAGCAGCAGTCGATCGCGGCACAGAAGCCAACCGGATTTATTTTTGTGCGCCCCTACAAAGCGGCCAATGTTCCGCCGGTCCGCATCGGGAACTCGACGAGGCTGCGCGACTTGTTACGTGGGGGAAAGATCTATCTTACGGTGCAGGATGCGGTTGCGCTGGCGCTCGAGAACAATGTCGATCTCGAGATCGACCGCTATAATCCGCTGATCGGTGTCTGGAATATCGAGCGAGCCGAGGCGGGAGGCGCGCTGCCAGGTGTGCCGAGCGGCACAACGCAAGCAAGTCAGGTAGCAAGCGGACAGGGCGTAGCCGGAAGCCAGCAAGCAGCGGGCGTAACTGCCGGCGGAAACAACTCATCCACCAACAACACAGTGGGCGCGTCTATTACCCAGATCGGCTCAACTGCTCCCGTATTCGATCAGGTTGTTCAGAGCGCTGCGTCCTATAGCCACGTTTCGACGCCCTCGGCAAACACCCTTCAAACAGGCACGTCGAACTGGATTCAGAGCAAGCACAACTATACCGACAGCATCAGCCAGGGTCTCTACACGGGTGGTACGGTGACGCTTACCTACAACGACTCTTACCTCCACGAGAATGTTCCCTCAGACACTCCGAATCCGACGAGTGGCACGACACTGCAGATTCAGATCCAGCAGCCGTTATTAAGCGGATTCGGCAGGGCTCTAAACACACGTGCGATCACCGTTCAGAAGGCAAACCTCAGAATCGACAACTTCACGTTCCAAACTGAGGTGATGGGAACAGTAGCGAATGTTCTGAACCTTTACTACGGATTGGTAGCCGACTACGAGGACGTGCGAGCCAAGCAGAGCGCTTTCGAAGTAGCTCAGCGGTTCTATCAAGACAACAAGAAGCAGGTACAGATTGGGACGATGGCCCCCATCGACGTGACAACGGCCGACGCGCAAGTCGCTTCAACCCAGCAGGATCTGGTGGTATCGCAGACGACCCTGGCGCAGGGCCAGGTGCAACTGAAGAACGTATTGAGCCGGAACGGGCTGGCGGATCCGCTCATCACAGAGGCCGATATCGTTCCGCTGGACCGGATAGTGGTACCGGAACAGGACAATCTGCCTCCTATGAAGCAAATGGTTGCGACTGCACTGGCGAACCGGGTCGATTTGCAAGGCGAGCAGTTGAATCTGCAGAACCTTGCAACGAACAATTTGAATACCGAGAACGCCGTTCTGCCGACTTTGATTGGCCTGGCGAGCGCCAGCAGTCAGGGACTTGCAGGCCAGCAGAAGATTATCCCAACGCAGGGCGCGACAGGGGTCGCACCGGGCGAACCACTCCCGCCGGGGCTGGTCCTTTGCCCTCCATCGCTTGGTGGGCCAACGCAGGTTTGCCAGGAAGCGAATAAGTATTTCGTCGGTGGAATCGGGACCGCGCTCGGCCAAATGATCCGGCATAATTTCCCCTCGGAAAACGCGGGCGCTTTCTTTTCCGCTTACGCTCGCAACCGCCAGGCGCAGGCGGACTACGCGATCGACCAGCTATCCTTGCGGCAATCGCAGCTGCAGTCCCACAAGGATATCAACCAAGTGGCGGTCGACGTTTCCAATCAGTCGATCGGATTACAGCAAGCGCGTGTGCGGTATCAGGCGGCGGTAAGAAACCGCATATTGGAGCAGCAGTTGCTTGATGCCGAGCAGAAGAAGTTTTCGCTTGGGGCATCGACGACCTTCCTGGTTGTGCAGCAGCAGCGCGACTTAGCGACGGCCCAATCATCGGAGATCGCGGCGTTAGTCGCGTATAGCAACGCGCAGGTCTCCTTAGACCAGACGCTTGGGACGACTCTCCAGGTAAACCACGTCTCGCTAGACGAGGTCAAGACCGGTCAGGTGGTTCGTAAATCTGCGCTGCCGGATAAGTTGCCTGCGCAGCCTTAAAGTCCCATAAAGCGGCGGAAACGCTCGACCTCTGCGTCGAATTCTCTTTGGAAGTACATCTCACTTGGCTTCTCTTTTGAGAAGCCTGACTCCACGATCAGTTCTCCGTTGCGGTTCGAGATGTTTACCCACCCGATCACGTCGTCTCGCCACAATAGCGGCATCGCGTAATAACCGAGTTTCCGTTTGGGCGGCGGTGTGTACGCCTCAAAGCGGTACGACCATCCCCAGAGGTGCTCGAATCTCCGCCGGTCCCAAACCAGAGGATCGAACGGCGCTAGAAAGCGCACCGTTTCCTCCGTTCTATTTCGGATGACGCGTTCATTTGGCCAGACATAACGGACTTGGTCGACGACGGCGCTGGCCAAGTCTCCGGATTCCAAGAGTCTGGTGACAGCTGATTGCCTTCCTTTCAACGCTGGCGCAGCGTGTGCCAAATGCTGCAAGACTGCGCGAAGGCTACGATCCGGCAAAGGCGCGAGAATGGCGGCAATCAGCAATACGATTTTGCGCAGCCGCTCACCCGGTTCGATCTGCTCGCCACGCCTGGTTGTCGGCTCATACAAACGGATTCCATTTTCACGTCCGGCAATCCTTAAGAGGCCCCGGTAGTGAAGCGTTTGCAGCGTTCGAGTGGTCGTCTTGGAATAGCCGCCCCAGGCATTGATCTCCCGTTTTCGGCCGAGATATGCTTCGAGCTCGCGCGGGTGAATCCGTTTGTGTGTCGACACAATCTCGAGAACCCGCTGTTCGGCCATAGTCAGTTTCGCTTCGAGCCTCGGATGAAGGAGCGCCCAAGTCGACCTCGGCATGAACCCATACGCATAAAGAAAATCTTCTTCCAGGTTGAGAGAAGAGTAGTGTTCCTCGAGATCGCCCGCTCGATAGTCACGCACTCGATGACGCAGGATGAGATCCTGCGCCCGCGCGGGCGATCGGATCGGATCGGCTTGCACGAAGCCAAGCCGCTGGATAGCCTTCCCAAGCCCGATTGGTCGAAATAGGGAGGCCGAGATTGCGTGCCGCCGCAAGTGTTTCAGCGTTAGCTTCATGGCCTTTCCGTTACCCGGCGCTATTCAGCCAGCGTACGCTGCGCCGAACGCCCTACTGGGTCACGCCGCGGAACCGTCTGGGCTAGCCAGCACTACCATGTAGCCGTCTGGATTGTCATCAGGATCGCCAATGCGCCGTGGTGATGTTCGACCTCGAAGCGGTGCAACTGCAGAACGAGCGTTCCACCCGCGACTAACCTCTCATACTCCGGGCCGCCGTGCGTGCTTTGACAACTTAGTAAACGCTAATACCACAGGCTGCTCGCTTCAACATCCTTGACGGCGATGAGTGGTTGGGGACACATCGACTGGCTGCCGCTGTCTAAGCTACCTTCGCCATTCTTTGGTACTCTTCTTCCGATTTGGCTGGCAGTAGCACCCAGAGCGTATAGATGCCCAGCGCCGTGCCAAACGGTATGTCAATGAGAGTAAAGCATCCGAACACAATCGCCAGCATACGAGCCCAAGGTTGTCGCGCGAGCAGCCCCCAGGCGAGGGCAATCCCGATACCGGCCGTTATCAGCAAACCGACACCAATGCTTCGCACAAGCGGATGCACAAATCCAGGGACATCGGGCGGCAAGAAGTCCATGGCATTGGCATGACCGAACATCACAACCAGGAACAGGCCGGGAAGCAGCCGAAAAGCGGACAGTGCAAGCCAGAAAATAGCTAACAACCGGATGTGGCCTGCTAACCGGCTCTTTTGCGGCATGAGCGGCACGGCTGACATTGATTTACCGCAAGTGGGGCAAAAATTCTGGCCGGGAGCTAATTGCGCGCCGCAGCGATCGCAGAACATAGCCTTAATCTCCTTGATCACACAGACGAGTACAGAGGCCGGTTTGTTCGCCCATTCAAGCGTTTGAGGTGACGGGATGATGGGGCAGTACCCAGCGAGCGGGAGTTGATCGGCTACGCGGCGGCAGAGCGCAGGCTTTTCTCGATGGCTTCGGCGATGACTTTGCCGTGGAATCTGCCGTTCTCGATGAAAATTTCGTTGGTGTGAGTGCCCGCCACGATGACGCCGGCGAGGTAAACGCCACAGCGCTCGCTCTCCAGAGTGCCCGGATCCGTGATTGGCTTCGAAGTGGCGGGGTCAAGATGGATGCCGTGTTCGGCCATGAATTCGAAATCTGGGCGATAGCCCGTCATCGCGAAAACGAAATCGTTCTTCAGCGTAACTTCGCCTTCAGGAGTCTGGAGAACCACCTCATGCTCTCTGATTTCCTGAACTGAGCTATGGAAGTAGGCTTTGATCTCGCCGCACTTGATGCGGTTCTCGATGTTGGGCTTGATCCAGTATTTGACGTTGGAAGAAATGCCAGCGCCGCGATGCACCATGGTAACGCGGGCGCCCGTCCAAAAGAGTTCTAATGCGCCGATGCAGGCGGAGTTTTTTGCTCCGATGATCAGAACGTCCTGGTTGTAGTACGGGTGAGCTTCGCGGTAATAATGAATGACTTTGTCGAGGTCTTCGCCGGGAATTCCGAGCCGGTTGGGAATATCATAGTAGCCGCTCGCAAGAATGATTTTCTTGGTTGAATAGCAGAAATGTTCACCCAGGCTGGTCTCGGTTCGAACAACGAAGTGTCCATCGGATCCATCAAAGCCCAGCACCTTCTCGTATTGATGGATATCGAGATCGTAGTGATCGGCCACGCGCCGGTAATATTTGAGAGCCTCCGTGCGCCCGGGCTTTTCGTTGAGCGAGGTCATTGGAATGTCGCCGATCTCGAGCAACTCGGGCGTAGTGAAAAAGACGAGATTGATGGGGTAGTGATAAATCGAATTGACGACGCAACCTTTGTCGAACAAGACAGGGCGCAGCCCGCGTTTCTGCAATTCGATGCCACAGGCGAGCCCAGTTGGACCGGCTCCAACGATTGCGACGTCAAACTGTTCCATCAAGCATTAGCCTCCGCAGGTGAAAGCGCCTGCGTCACTTTTTCGTAAACGTTCTCGAGCGCCGCAGGCAAAAGGCTAGGATCTTTGCCGGCGCCCTCCGCCATATCGGGTCGGCCTCCGCCCTTGCCTCCGATGGCCTTCGCCAGTTCGCCAACCAGTTTGCCGGCCTGTACCTTTGGCGTGAGATCCTTGCTCACCGCGGAAATGATGGAGACTTGCGAGTCGTTAACCGAAGCAATCACGATGACGGCGCTGCCCCATTTATTGCGCAACGAATCGGCTAGCGTGCGCAATTGTTTCGAATCGAGGCCTTCGACTTTTTCGGCGACGATGGTGGTTTTGCCGATTATGCGCCCTTGCAATTTTTCCGTTTGTTGGTGAGCCATCTGAGTCTTTAGTTGCTCGTACTGGCGCTCGAGAGTCTTTTGCTGCTCCAGCAGTTTCTCGAGATGCGGGATGGCGCTCGTGTCCGAAGCATGCAGCAACTCGCCGATATGCGCGAGCTGAGCGGTGGCGTCCTGAAACCGCTCGAGGGCGCCTTCACCAGTGACGGCTTCGATGCGGCGCACCCCGGCCGAGATGCTTCCTTCATAAACGATTTTGAAAAGGCCGATGTCGCCAGTGCGAGGGACGTGGGTCCCACCGCAGAGCTCGCGGCTGAAGCCGGGAATGCTGACGACACGCACGCTTTCGCCGTATTTTTCGCCGAACAGGGCCATGGCGCCCGTATTCAGGGCCTGTTCGAGGTCCATTACTTTGGTATGGACCTCCCTATTCTCGAGGATCTGCTGGTTGACGAGACGCTCCACTTCGCTTCGCTCATCGGGGGTTAGAGACGTGTAGTGATGGAAGTCGAAGCGCAGCCGACCGGGCTCGACGACGCTGCCGGCTTGCTTGACATGCGTTCCAAGAACCTGGCGCAGTGCCGCATGAAGAAGATGGGTGGCGGTGTGGTTGCGCATGATCGCGCCGCGCAGCGGGCTGTCAACCGAAGCAATCACCTTATCGCCCGTGCGAACTGGCTGAAGAACCGCAATTCGGTGGACGATGGCGGTGGGAGTCGGCTTATACGAGCCTTCAACAACCGCCACGCGTTCGCGGGTTTCTGCATTGAGGAGTAGGCCGGTGTCACCGACCTGACCGCCCGATTCGCCGTAGAAGGGAGTGCGCGGGAATACCACTTCCGCTTGGCCCTGCTCGACTAATTCGACCGGGGATTTATCCACGATCAGGCGGGAGACTTCCACATGCGCTTCGAGAGTGTCGCGGCCGATGAATTCAACTGGCTTGAGCTCTTTGTAGACATCGGCGATCTGAGCCTTATCCGCGCCTCTCCAACTGGCGCGGGCACGAGTGCGCTGCTTTTCCATCTCGGCCGAGAAAGCTTCGCGATCGATGGTGAGGCCAAACTCACGGGCCATCTCTTCCTGCTCGTCGACAGCCAGGCCATAGGTATCGTAGAGCTTAAACGCGGCTGCGCCTGGCAGGATTCCGTTGGCGGCGGACTTTGCCTCGTCTCCGAAGAATCGTTCCGCGATCTGGAAGGTAGAGGCATAACGATTTTCTTCCTCACGCACGATGCGCGCCACACGTTCAGTGCTTTCCTGCAACTCCGGATAAGCAGGCTTCATCAGTTCGGCGACGAAGCCAGTGAGCTTGTGCAGATAAGGGCCGCTGGCGCCTGCCAGCCTGCCATTGCGTAGAGCGCGCCGCATGATCTTGCGCAGCACGTAGCCGCGGCCTTCATTGGACGGAACCACGCCGTCGTGAATCAGGAAGGTGCTTGCGCGGGCGTGATCGGCGTTGATGCGCAGAGCGGTATCGGTGCGTTCGTCCTGCTGCCGGACCACGTGAAGAAGGGCGGCAGCCTCGTCGATGAGGGGCCGGATCAGATCGGTATCGTAGTTCGACAAATGGCCTTGCAGTACGGCTGCGACACGCTCGAGCCCCATGCCGGTGTCGATGGAGGGCCGAGGCAGAGGAGTGAGATGGCCGTTCAGACCGCGGTCGAACTGCATGAAGACAAGATTCCAGATTTCAACGAAGCGGCCTCCGCCATCCAACGGAAATTGCTCGTGCTCACGGCCCTTTTCGGCTGCCTCAGGACCCATATCGTAGTGAATTTCGGAGCACGGTCCACAAGGGCCCGTTTCGCCCATCTGCCAGAAATTATCTTTTTCGTCGAGCCGGAAAATGCGGTTCTTGGGAACGCCTGCAACCTTTTGCCAAAGCTCTTCGGCCTCGTCGTCTTCGCGGAAAATGGTTACGTAGAGCCGATCTTTATCCATGGCGAACCAGTTCGGGCTGGTGACCAGATCCCAGGCGTAGGCGATGGCGTCCTTCTTGAAATAGTCGCCGAAGGAGAAGTTGCCGAGCATTTCGAAGAACGTGTGGTGGCGGCGTGTGTAGCCGACGTTTTCGAGATCGTTGTGCTTTCCGCCGGCGCGCACACATTTCTGCGAAGATGTTGCCCGGGAATACTCGCGCTTTTCGAGACCGAGGAAGATTTCTTTGAACTGGTTCATGCCGGCGTTGGTGAACAGCAGCGTCGGATCGTCCGCGGGCACAAGTGAAGAGCTGCGAACGATGCGGTGGCCGTGCCCGGCGAAGTAGTCCAGAAACTTCGCGCGAATTTCATTTCCAGTGAGCATTTACTGTTGGAATACTCTTCCAGTTTCGCATCAGCTTCTATGTAATCGCCCAGGTTAAGTAAATCGTATGATGAGCAGCATGGGGCACTGGAGAAGGGTTGGGAGGGTTTTTGTATTGGCGGCGGCTTGTTTGTACGGTCTGGCTGTGGCTGGGCAAGAATCCAAGGGACCTTCGCCCTACGACGAGGAAGAAGTTAGTTATCCGAATCCGAACGCGGCGGGCGTGCAGTTGGCAGGCACCATGACGAAGCCGCGCACGGAGGCGCCTGTTCCGGCGGTGCTGCTTATTAGCGGTGCAGGGCCACAAGACCGTGACGAGACAGTCGCCGGGCACAAGCCATTCCAGGTCTTGGCGGATTCTTTGACGCGACGAGGGCTGGCAGTGCTGCGGGTGGATGATCGGGGAGTGGGGCAGTCGACTGGCAACTTCCCCAGCGCGACTACAAAAGATTTCGCATCGGACGCAGAAGCAGGCGTGCGCTATTTGATGACGCGGAAGGATGTGAACCAGAAGCACATCGGGCTGATTGGGCATGGCGAAGGCGCGATTGTGGCTCCCATGGTGGCGGCGCAAATGCCGCAGGATGTCGCGTTTCTAGTGCTGTTGGGAGGGACCGCAGTGACGGGCGAGAAGGTCCTGCTAGCGCAAACGGCGCGTGCTGAAGCGGTAGCGGGCGTTCCACCGGAGCAGATCGACGCCGACCTAAGGATTGGCGCGGGGCTGTACAAATTTGTGGAGGAAGGGCGCAGTCAGGCAGACATGCGGCAGGCTTTATCTAATGTGCCGGAGAGTTACAGGCCATTTGTCGAACCGTGGCAGCGCCAGATACCCAAGCTCGACTCCCCCTGGCTGCGTTTTTTTCTGACTTACGATCCTGCTCCGACGTTGGAACAAGTGAAGTGCCCGGTGCTGGCTCTTTTCGGCGAGAAAGATATGACGCTCGATCCGGAGCAAAATGCGAAGGCTATGAAAAGTGCGTTCTCAAAAGGGCACAACAAGGATGCCAAAATCAAAATTCTTCCCGGGCTGAATTATCTGTTCCAGAAAGCGGATACGGGACTGGGCCGTGAATACGCGACGATTCCTGAAACAATGTCGCCGGTGGCACTTGAAACGATTGGCAGTTGGATCAGCAAAGAAATAGAGTGACTAGGGAATGACCCTGGCGGTCTTGACATAATCGAGTTTCGGGAAGTGCTCTTCGAGGTATGGGTTGCCGATGTCGGCGATGGCGGCCGGACTTGGGCCGGTGCCGCTGGGTGCAATTTCCCCATAATCCGCGTAGATCTTCATTACGTTCTCCATGCCTTGAATCACTTCGCCGAACGGCGTGAAGCCCTGCGGATCGAGCGTGGCGCTGTTATCGCCAAGGTTGATGAAGAGCTGAGTGGTGCGCGAATCGGGCTCGCCGGTTTTCGCAAAGACCACCGTGCCGATCTTATTGGAGACTTTCGGAGGATCGTCTTTGATGGTGATCTCGCTCCAGTTTTTGTTGACTTGCGGATCGCCGTTGATGCCCCACTGCACAACGAAGCCGCGTAGAGCACGGAAGAAGGCGTTGTTGTCGTAGAAGCGCATCTGAGTTAGTTCGTGAAAGTGATCGGCGCCGAGCGGCGACCAATCGCGGTGCACCAGGATTACGACATCGCCTCTGGTTGTCTGCAGCCGTACTTTGTATTGTGCCGGCCCAGGGCCCATTTGCGCGGTTTTCTTAGACCCACAGGAAAGCGAAAGGAGCGAAGCGGCACCAGCAACGAGACCGAATGTGAGATGACGCCGGGTCACTTCGCGTCTCTCCAGTTCGGGCCGACACCGGTTTCGACTAACAGAGGTACAGAGAGTTGGTATACAGTTTCCATTTCTTTCTTGACCAGATCACGCAGCTCGTCTCGCTCTTCCGGCGGAGTTTCGAAGACGAGCTCATCGTGAACCTGCAGCAGCATGCGAGCGTGCATTCTTTTTTCGACCAAAAGTTGCTGCACGCGGATCATGGCGAGTTTAATAAGATCCGCGGCCGTCCCCTGCAAAGGCGTGTTTACCGCGGTTCGCTCGGCAAACGAGCGCGCGGCAGGATTGCGGCTCTGCATGTCAGGGATGGGGCGGCGCCGGCCGAGTAGAGTTTTCGCCACACCGGCCTGCCGTACTTCGGCAATCGTTCGATCGATGAACTCGCGGACACCGGCGTAGCGTTCGAAATATCGCCGGATGTACAGTTCAGCTTCTTTGCGATCGATGCAAAGAGTTTGAGCGAGCCCGAACGGCGTCTGGCCATAGACAATGCCGAAGTTGACGGCTTTGGCGGAGCGCCGCATTTCGGCGTTGACCATCAGCGGATCTACTTTGAAGACTTCAGCCGCTGTGCGCGTGTGAATATCTTCGCCATTCCTGAACGAAGCCGTGAGAACGGGATCATCTGACATGTGAGCCAGCAGGCGAAGCTCAATTTGCGAATAATCGGCAACGAGCAGTTCCCAACCTGCCTCCGGAATGAAAGCAGCACGAATTTCGCGGCCTTCTTCGGTGCGAATCGGTATGTTCTGCAGATTCGGATTGGAAGACGATAAGCGGCCGGTGGCGGCGCCGGCCTGGTTGAACGTTGTATGAACACGGCCCGTCTCAGCTCTGATGAGCAGCGGCAGGGCATCGATGTACGTGCCTTTGAGTTTGGTCAATTGCCGGTAATCGAGCACTAGCTGCGCAACCGGGTAAGCAAGCGCGAGGGATTCCAGAATGTCGGCGGCGGTCGAGATCACTTTGCCTTTGCCATACTTGACCGGAGACGGCAGATTCATCTCTTCGAAGAGAACCTTGCCCAGTTGCTGGGGCGAGTTGACGTTAAAGGGATGCCCGGCGAGCGCGTAGATCTGTTCGGCAATTCCTTCGACCCGTTCGGATAAGCGGGTTGAGAGTTCTGAAAGCACTGATGTGTCGACGCGGATGCCAGTGGTTTCCATTTTCGCGAGGACGGGCGCGAGCGGAAGATCGATGTCGAGGTAGACGCGAGAGAGTTCTTGAGCAGCGATTTGGGGCCGGAGTAATTCCACAATCGCGAGAGTTGCTTCGGCTTGCTGCTCGGCTGCGGCATTCAGCTTGCGATCCAAGAATCTCTCGGCGAGGGCTTCGGGCGAACAACCTCCTGGATCCGCGCTAATCAGGAATGAGTAGAGCATGGCGTCATCCGCCAGGTTTTGCGGAGTGATGCCTAGTGGGAAGAGCGAGGCTACCAGCGCTTTGATGTCGTGGACAACCTTCGGAACCGCGTCCGATTCGAGCGCGGGCCGAATCGCTTCAAGACTGGCGACGGGAACAGCCCGGCCTTCGCCCAGGCGGTACGAGAGACCAATGAAACCATTCGTCAAATCGACAGATACGGCAAGCGGGGCATACAATGGTCTTCTTTCGAGCCATGCGGCGATGGCATCTTGTTCGGTAAGGGTCGAGTAATCGCGCGAGGAGCTATCGTCTTCCGGCGGAAGGTCTTTGAGCAGGCTGAAGAATTCGAGTTCTTTGTAAAGGCCCTTGAGAACAGAATTGTTGGGGGGCTGAGCGCGGAGCGAAGGCAGGTCCCACTCGATGGGCACTTCGGTATGGATGGTTGCGAGCTGCTTGCTTAACAGAATCTGATCCCGATGATTGAGCAGGCTTTCGCGATACATCTTCCGTTCGACTTCGGCGGCGCGGTCTAGAGCAGCTTCCACGGATCCGAAGCGGGAAATGATATCTTTCGCGCCTTTGTCGCCGATGCCCGGCGCGCCCGGAATGTTGTCGATGGAATCGCCTTTGAGAGCCAGCAGATCGGCAACTTGTGATGGCTTCACGCCCATGAATTGCTCGACTTTTGCGACGTCGTACCATTCGTCATCCTTCATGGGATTGAGCATGAAGACGCGGTCGTTAACCAGTTGCAGCATGTCTTTGTCGCTCGACACGATCACGACGTCGAGCGGCTTTGGCTGTTTGCGGCAGGCTATGGCGCCGATCACGTCGTCGGCTTCAAAGCTGGGAAATTCGAGGACGGGAATATTCAGAGCTTCGAGAACGCGCCGGATATAAGGAATCTGCGGACCGAGATCCTGAGGCATTTCGGTGCGATTGGCCTTGTATTCGGCGAAGCTCTCGGAGCGGAATGTTGGCTCGCTGCTTTCGAAAATCGCAGCGATGTAATCGGGCCTGTAGCTAGTCATCAGCTTGCGCAACATGTTGCCGAAAATGAAAACTGCCTCGGTTGAGAGGCCGGCGCTGGTGCGCATCGGCGGAGCGCCGCTGCGGGCGCGAGCGTGATAGGCGCGGAAGATGAAGCCGAAGCTGTCGATGAGAAAGAGGCGCGGAACTGGCAATATCTCTAGAATAGAAGCTACGTCACGCGACAGCCCTTAACAGCACTTCGCGTTCTGATATTTGCGCCGGTAGCGGCGGTCCGCAAACTGTTTCCACTCGGCCGGCGAGTGAGTGCGGCCGGAGGCGCGCAAGTGGCGCGCATAAGCGGATTCGTCAGAGAGCTCGCGAAGCAGGCTCCAGAGCAGAGAAAGAAATTTCACGCGCCCTCCATTTCGAGCTGCGACGAGACGAACGGCGACTCAGAAGTCGCGACCGCGCTGCTTCCACTGAGGATGCTGTACCAGACTCGAACCGAATCGACCAGGATGATAGAGACCAGCAAGAGGAAGATACCGCAAACAGCTGCATCGAGGCGCTGATTGAAGATGACCGCGTGCGTCTCGCCGATTCTTGCAGCTGCAATTTGGCCGGCTCTGATTGCATTTTCCAAAGCGGCCGCTTGAGATAAGAAACCCAGACGCGGATCAGGGGAGAATATCTTTTGCCAGCCTGCCGTGAACGTAACAGCGACCAGCCAGCAAAGCGGCACGATGGTGATCCAGGCGTAGCGCAGCCGATGCATTTTAATGAGAACAGTAGTAGCGACGCAAAGGGCGATGGCACTCAGTAGCTGATTCGAAATGCCGAAGAGCGGCCAGAGTGAATTGATGCCGCCGAGTGGATCGATGACTCCCTGATAAAGGAAATAGCCCCAACCAGCAGTGATCACGGCGCTGGTTGCCAGCAGCCCGGGCATCCAGCCGATTCTGCCGAGCGGACGATAGACATGGCCCAAAAGATCCTGTAACATGAAGCGGCCGACACGCGTGCCGGCATCGATGACGGTGAGGATGAAAAGGGCTTCGAAGAGGATCGCGAAGTGATACCAAAAGCTGAGCAGGCCGTCGCCCAACCCTGTTTTTCGCAGGACGTTACCGAAGATCTGGGCCATGCCAAGCGCCAGCGAAGGCGCGCCGCCAGTCCGTCCAAAGAGAGTTTTCTCGCCGACGCTATGGGCCAGTTGACTCATGGCGGCGGTAGTCAGCGGGAAGCCCCAACCAGTAATCGTATGGACGGCTGCTTGCGGCGAAGCGCCCACCGCACCCGGCGGCGAGTTAACCGCGAAGAATACTCCCGGTTGCAGACTGGCAGCCGCGACTATTGCCATGATCCCGACAAATCCTTCGAGCAGCATGGCTCCGTACCCGATCGGCCAGGCGTGCCACTCGCGGGCAATCATTTTGGGAGTCGTGCCTGATGAAATCAGCGAATGGAAACCGGAGATTGCACCGCAAGCGATGGTGATGAAGCAGAACGGGAAAATCTTGCCAGCAAAGATCGGGCCTGTCCCGTCTACGAAGCGCGTGAGCGGCGGCAAAGCCAAAGGTGGATGAGTACCGAGGATGCCCAAGGCCAGCAAGAAAATTACTCCCAATTTGATGAAAGTGCTGAGGTAATCGCGCGGAGCAAGCAGCAGCCAAACCGGTAGAGCGCTGGCGAGAAAACCGTAGATCACGATGGCTGCCGTGAGGGCAAGCCCGCTCCAGGTGAACCAGGCGGACCAGACGGCGGATGCCCCGACAAGTCTGCCGCCCCAGAGGCTCAACAGAAGCAACAGAAAACCCAGGCTGGAACATTCGAGTACTTTTCCGGGCCGCAGAAAGCGCAAGTACAAGCCCATAAAGATCGCGATCGGAATGGTCATGACGATGGTGAACGTACCCCAGGGGCTTCCTTTGAGGGCATTCACGACCACCAGGCCCACCACAGCGAGCAGAACGATCATGATCAAGAGCACAGTTACGAGCGAGACGAACCCGCCCACTTTGCCGATTTCCTCGCGCGCCATCTGACCGAGCGTTTTGCCGTCGCGGCGCATGGAACAAAAGAGAATGACAAAATCCTGAACGGCGCCGGCCAGCACGGCCCCGAACAAGATCCAGAGGGTTCCGGGCAAGTAACCGAATTGCGCGGCCAGGGTGGGCCCGACTAAGGGGCCCGGCCCGGCAATCGCGGCGAAGTGGTGGCCAAGCAGGATCCACTTGTTTGTTGGCTCATAATCATGACTATCGCGAAGACGTTCGGCGGGAGTGGCGCGGCGGTCATCGAGGGCCATGACTTTCGCCGCTATGAACTTTGCATAGAAACGAAAACCGAGAACGAAGGTTGCGCCCGCTGCCGTAACCAGCCAAAGGCTGTTCACCGGTTCGCCACGCGTGACGGCAATGGTCCCGATTGCAACGGCAGCGAGCACGCTGACAAAAGCCCAAACGAGAGGTCCGAGATGGCGTCGCATCGTGAGATTAGAATCTGATTGCGGCGGTTACTAAGGCAGCCAGCAGGGCCAAAACAATCGCGCAGATGCAAGTGGCGAGCATCGCCTTGTTAAGCGCCGAATCAGCGCGCGATTCGAGTCTTATTTCGATTACCGGGGCAGGAGTGGAGCGGCGCTGAGACAAACGAGCAGAGGCGTCCTCTTCCACTCCGGCGGCAGGAGGCATCTCTATAATCTGCTTGATCCTTGGTTCAACTGCTCCTGCGCGAAACTCGAGTGCCTTAGTGAGGCCTACGATCAGAACGGCACCGCTTGTCTCCGAGACGGCACCGATATACTGGCGTGAAACCCAGATTTCGCGCCCGGTTTGCGCGTTTACAACCTGCACTTCGGAGCGGCCTCCAACGCCTAACAGCCATTCATTAGGATCCGCGTGCGCGATCGGCGGATAGAACGCGAAGCGGCGTCGGCCTACATAGTCAAGCGGCGAAGGCATGAGCGGCGCTGACATTGGTTCAAGTTTAACTAAGGTATTACGGGACGGCCCATTAGCTCTCGGCATGCTCTAAACTGGAAGTTGCAATGCCCCAACCCGGATTTCCTGTTTGACATCATCCACAACCTTTGAAGCCACCTCGCCCATCGTTACACGGGCAGACGCCAGACGCTCTTTTCTATTGATGTTCTTTTGCACCCTGATCGGGGCATTGGCTCAGATGTTGATGAAACAGGGCACAGCGCAACTGGGAGCGCACATCACGCTAGCAGACCTAGCGCGCGACCCATCCCTATTTGTGCGTTTCTGCTTTGGGGTGATCACGAACCTAAAACTGTTTCTGGGCTACGTTTGTTACGGGGTCAATACGTTTCTGATTGCCATTGCGCTCAAGGGTCGTGAGCTCTCCAGACTGTATCCCATCATCGCCTTGACGTACGTCTGGGTGGCTGTCCTTTCTTTGTATTTTTTGCCAGGCGAGCATATGAACTTCTTCAAATCGATCGGCATCGTTTTTGTCGTCGGCGGAGTTTCCGTGCTCGGGTTGAAGAAATAAGCCGATGAAAACGCCACTCAGCTCTGTCCTTCTTGTTTTAGTCGCCTCATTCTTCGGCTCCTTCGGCGCAGTATTCTTGAAGCTCGGGGCCGAACACATGAAGGGCAGTATCGCCCGCCTGCTCACAAACTATTGGCTGGCGACGGGCATCGTTCTCTATTTGCTCTCCTCCATTTTTTACATGATGGGCGTTTCGCAAGGGCAGTTGACGGTCCTTTACCCAATGGTTTCGCTCGGCTATATATGGGCGATCTTGTGGGCCCGGCTATTTTTCAAAGAACCGTTCACGTTAGCGAAGATCGCCGGCCTGACTATGATCATTTTCGGGGTCTCGCTGATTAGTTTCGGCAATGCCTGACTTGTCGGGCTAGCTTGCGACGTGGGCGCGCCACGTTTCTTGAAAACTCGCGAACGCGGGCGGCATTCTTCCAGAGGCCGCGATTCTTGAGCATTCGACAGCACTCCAAACAAAGAACGCGTCCGTGATCCAGTGGCGGCTTGCAGCGCCTAGGAAAACAGGCAATACAAACTGGCTTGCAAACAGCACAAACATCAGCAGGGCTTCCCACCATGCGAATTGCATGTTGACCAGCAGGACGAGGCCGGCGAGGCTCTGGGCAATAGTCAGGAGGAGTTCCGATTGCTGTTCTGAATCTAAGGCGAACCCGTTAATTGCTCCCATGCTCAGCGAGAATACGACCGGAAGCATGGCGACGAGCAGGGTCCATTGATTGATGTTGCTGGAGGCTATGTTCATTACCGCAAGTGGTGCTTTTTCTTCCTGGCGAGCAAAGTAGAAAGTGGATGCGAGCTCGGGAAATTCGGAGATCACGGGGGCGAACCACTGTACGACTGCAAAAGCCGGGATGCCCGCGGCAGTAGCGAGCGCCAGCATGCTGCCCAGGAACGGTTCAGCGGTCAAATATATTAAGATTCCACCGATACTGAAGCAGGCCAAAATAGCTAGATTGCGGCGCCCCCGGTGAGCGCGAACAATACGCCGCGGAATGGCCGGCAAGTCGCTAATCTCTTCCTTTCCTTCTGGAGGCAGTCTCGTGAGGAGCACTAGATAGGCCACGTAAATCGCTATCAGAACACAGGAGTCGTAGAAGTGAAGATTGGCTTTCCACCAAATCACGAAAGCGTAAAGCAGCGGTAGGATGAGCCCGATGACCTCGATGCTGTGGTGCCGGTCGAGCACTATTTTATAGAGCGGTTTACCGGATCGGCGGCGGTGGACGAGAGAAGCGGTCAGGTAAATCAGCGGCCAAGCTAGCCCAGTAAGCAGACGTAGCGCTCCTGTAAGATTTGCCAGGAGGAGCGTGGTCTGACGATGCCACGCAAGCACTGCCTCTACCGCAAACTCGGGCAGAGTTTGCATCCACGCGAGGATCGCGAGGGCAAACCCCTGAGCTACGAAAAATTGAGCGGATTCAGCGCCCCAGGCGATCAGGACGGAAGCCAGTAAGATGCAGGGCGCGGTCCATAAAGAGGTCCATGGGCTGGTATGGCTGAGAGGAACTGCGGTTACGAGCAGCGCGAGACCGAGGCTCAACTGCGGCCGGCCGGCATAAGAACTAGGCAAAGCTAACTCTCGGCTCTGTTTGGATCTGCTGGAGAGAGTCGGCGATAGCCTGATGGTACAGCAGGAGGCCTCAGCCAGGAGAAACCCCGACTGTAGAATTGTCGTCGCGTGCTAAAACGGGAGCCCGCAGAAATTCATAATGAAAGTGCGAGACGTTATTAAGAGAGTTGAGGCGGACGGATGGTGTGAGGTCCATCAAGTTGGCAGCCATCGGCCGTACAAGCACTCGTTCAAGCCAGGACGGGTGACAATCGCCGGCAAGCCGGGAGACGAGCCCCCGAACGGGACAGTGAAGAGTATTTTTCGGCAAGCGAGAATCGAGGAGAAGTAGACAATGGGATACGCTGTGGTGATCGAGGAAGAACCTACGAGTGCCTGGGGAGCCTACGTCCCTGACCTCCCAGGATGCGTCGCCACTGGTCAAACACGGTTGGAAGTGGAGCGGCCTGATCAAAGAGGCTATTGAACTCCATTTAGCCGGCATGCGAGAAGACGGTTTGCCCATACCGAAGCCGAGCAGCAGTGTCATCACGGTGCAGATTGCCTAATCGCCAGGTTGTCCGAGGCTTGCAACGCTAGCGGCGCGTGCTACAACGGGCGCATGCCCAGCTTCGAGGTGCAGACCGCTTCGGCGAGTTACCACAACGTAGTCGAGCGTGGTGTCTTGCGGCGAGCAAGCGAGTTTCTTCCGAAGGCCGCAGGCCAGCTTTTCGTTGTCACGAACCGGGAAGTCTGGGATTTACACCGCGACAAATTGGATCCGCAAATTTCAGATCGCGCGGCTGTGCTTTTCCTGCCCGCTGGGGAGCCGAATAAGCGGCTGTCGTGCGTAGAGATGCTGGCCGAGCAGATGGTGACACAGAGGGCTGACCGCACGAGTGTCGTCATGGGGTTTGGCGGCGGCATCGTTACGGACGTAAGCGGATTTGTGGCGGCGATTTTCATGCGCGGAATCCCGGTTCTGCAGATGCCAACTACGCTGCTGGCTCAGGTGGATGCTGCGATCGGCGGCAAAACCGGCGTGAACCTTGTTAGCGGGAAGAATCTGATCGGCAGTTTTCACCAGCCGCTCGCAGTGCTGATTGATGCTGAGGTGCTCGGTACTTTGCCCGATCGCGAATACCGGGCCGGACTTTTCGAAGTCATAAAGTGCGCGATCATTCGCGATTCCGGTCTTTTCCGGCTGCTCGCCACCCGCGTCGGGGCCGTGCTCTCCAAAAACCCAGCCGTGCTCGACGCTCTGATCACTGCGCCGGTCCGCATCAAAGCCGAAGTGGTGTCGGCCGATGAACGGGAGGGCGATTTGCGGCGTATTCTCAATTTTGGGCATACGGTTGGGCACGCGATAGAAGCCGAAACCGGGTATACGCGACTCCTGCACGGCGAAGCTGTCGCATGGGGGATGCTGGCGGCAATTCGGCTCGCCGAATTGCTAGGCGAACTGCGCACCGGGGACGCGGATCGTATGCGAGAGTTGATCAAGCTTTATGGCCCCCTCCCATCGATCGCAGATCTGAAAGCTGATGCGTTGTTAGCAAGACTCGCCAGTGACAAAAAGACACTGCAAGGCAAAGTGCACTTCGTGTTGCCGGTAATGATCGGAAGCGTGAAAATCGTCTCCGGCATTGATCCTGACGTGATATCCCGGGCCATAGCCGAGTCACTGATTTGAAAAGGGAGAGCATCGCCGAGGGCACGACGCCCAAAGGAACTCAGAATGAGCGGCAGGCCGCAGAGTGGGTGCAAACTATGTTCGCGAACATTGCGCCCCGCTACGATCTGCTAAACCATCTGCTTTCATTCAACATCGATCGGGGGTGGCGCAAGGCTCTGCTCGGGCATATGAAACCGGTGCTGGCGCGGCCTGAAGCCAAAATTCTCGACCTATGCTGTGGCACGGGCGACGTGATGCTGGATCTGCAGCGGGTTTCGACTGCATACATTATGGGTGCGGATTTCTGTCATCCGATGCTGGTCTCGGCGCAGAAGAAAGCGGCCGGGAAAAATCATGCGGTTCCTTTGTTCGAGGCGGATGCCCTGGCGCTGCCGATTTCTGACAGCAGCCTGGACGCGATCTGCATAGCGTTCGGATTTCGGAACCTTACGAATTACGCTTGCGGCTTTCAAGAGCTTCAGCGGGTTCTGAAACCGGGCGGGATGCTGGCGATTCTCGAGTTTTCGCACCCACGTGGCAAGGTCGTCGGCGGCGCATATGGCTTCTATTCGCGGGCCGTTTTGCCGTTTATCGGAAGTCTTGTTTCGGGCTCACGAGAGGCGTACTCTTATCTGCCAGCATCTATCGAGAAGTTTCCTCCGGCCGAGCAACTTCGCTTGATGATGGGCGCGGCTGGTTTCAACCAAACTCGGTTCGAGCTGTTATCAGGCGGAATCGCGGCACTACATACCGGCGCAAAGCGCTAACGTCCCGCCGCGGCGGCTCCGCCCTCGCCCAGAGCTCGGTTGATCTCATCCCGCAGATTTAAATTTCGAACAAGCCGCAGCAAGTAATTGGGGTGAAGCCCAAGCAGACGCGCGGCTTGCTTGTAGTCGCCCTTTCCTTGCACGTAAGCGTCGATGATGGCGTCGTGCTTGGCCTGACCAACCGATTGATGATATTTGGCTTTGGCGTCCCTGGGAGCAGAGTCCATAAGCGGCTCTGGCAAGTCTTCAGGGAGAACTATTTCGGACACACCCAGGACAACCGCCCGCTCCATGGCGTTCTCGAGTTCGCGGACATTGCCGGGCCAGGAATATTGCACAAGCATCTCTTCCGCTTCCGGCGATAAGCCTTCGACGTGACGTTTGCATCGCTCAGCCGAGCGTTGAAGAAAGTAGCGGGCGAGGAGCGGAATATCATCTTTGCGATCGCGCAGCGGGGGCGAATCCAGGTTGATGACGTTGATACGGTGGAATAGATCTTCGCGGAATCTGCCATCGCGGACGTCCTCGTTGAGGTCGCGGTTGGTGGCTGCAATCACGCGAATATCGAGCGGATGAGCTTGCGTGCCGCCCACGCGCTCGAACTCACGCTGCTGCAGAACACGCAGCAGTTTAGCCTGCAGACCGGGGGCGAGCTCGCCCACTTCGTCGAGGAAAATTGTTCCGCCCTGGGCCAGTTCAAAACGTCCTTTCTTCAGCGAGACAGCTCCGGTAAAGGCGCCTTTCTCATGACCAAACAACTCACTTTCGAAGAGAGATTCACTGAGCGCCGCGCAATTCACCGCCACAAAAGGACGTTCATTGCGCAGACTCTCCTGGTGTAGCGCGCGCGCAATCAGTTCTTTGCCGGTTCCGCTTTCGCCGGTAATTAGAATTGTCGTGTCACGCGGAGCAACTCGCGCAACCAGTTCCAGCAGTCTTCGGATCGAGCTGCTCCTGCCGACAATGCCGGTATTGGCTCCGATCTGCTCCTGCAAAAGGGCCTTCTCGGCCTTCAAGGTCTCCACTTCCTGGTTAGCTTCGAAGCCAACCGAGGCAAGCGTCGCTACGGCGGTAAGCGTTTCCAGGTCGGCTGCGAGTTCCTGTGGGCCGCGGTGAGTGTGCGTTTTCACGATCAGCGCGCCGCCCAGCAATCCGTCAAGGAAAAGCGGAACTCCCACAAAGCCGCCCGCCATATCCTCGAATGCACCTTCCTCGCAGGCGCGAACAAGCGCTGGACAGAAGTTGGCTTTAAAGGCCGAAGCACGCTCGGCGTAAAGCGCCTGGAGTTCGGCGGCATTGCCGCCCAGAAGAATGATTCCCTCTTCGAGCGGAATCAAATCGCCGACCAACCGAAGGATCTGATCTTGCAGCAGAGTCGTTTGCTCACGTCCGTTGCTGGAAGCAAGAGCACGAAAGAGGAAAACCAGCGAGCAGGCGGCGAGCAGCACCGGTTTAGTTTCGACAGAGGCAGTGGCCGGCGAATCTTCAGCCGCCGATTCTCCTGAACGGAACATCAAGACGGTTCGTCCAATGCTGATTTGGTCGCGATCTTCGAGCCAGCGCTCGGAGGAGCGTATGCCATTCACGTAGGTTCCAACCGACGAGCGAAGGTCGCACGCTACAAAGCGGTCGCCTTGTTTTCGGATTTGGCAGTGCCGCCAGCTTATGTCCGGCTCTGAAAGTACGAGTTGCGCGTTCGGCGCTCGACCGATGAGAACTTCGCCTCCTCCAAGGGGAAAGCGAGTACCGGCCAGCGGACCGTTGATTACGATCAGTTCCGCAGTCATGGCATCAGATTAGTTTATCCGAACGCCGCTTAGCTGGCGGTAAGCGCAACGAGTTGTTCGCGGTCTAGCATAAATCCGGCTTCATCGGATTGCGATTCGAGATCGAGGAATCGCGTATCGAGGAGCCTGCCGGGTTCGATCTTGCCCATGGCGGAGAGCAGAGTCTCCTTTAAGTGCGGATGATCTTTCTCGAGCTCGTGAAAGATGTCCCGGAGAGCGCGGCGAACCGTTCCTGTTTTCTGCGAACAGCCGCAGGGAATAACGGGAGCGCCCAAAGAAGCGGCGAAAGCCCGAGTGATTTCTTCGGCGACATAGACGAGCGGTCGGATCAACCGGAACTCGCGCTTGCTCGACCAGGTGACGGCGGGTAGTGCGCTGATGCGGCCCGTGAACAGGGCATTGCGAAGGAACGATTCGCAGAAGTCGTCGGCCGTGTGACCGAAGGCGATTACGTTGGCTCCGAGCTTACGGGCGATTTCGTAAACCGCGCGGCGGCGGAAACGGCTGCACACGTCGCAGCCATGGCCGGGCTGTTCAGCCAGTAAGTTGATGGAAGGCCGGTCTTGAACATAGGTCCACTCGATGCCGCGGCTAAGAAGATAGTCGCCGACCGGCTGAATGGGAGCGAGGAACTTGCCTTGCTCAATGGTGAAAGCGCAGACGGTGAACTCGATGGGAGCGCGCTTCTGAAGCAGAAAGAGTGCTTCAAGCAGCGTGACGGAGTCCTTGCCGCCGGAGAGTCCAACAGCAACGCGGTCGCCGTCTCGAATCATGCGGAAACGCCCGATCGCTTCGCCTACCTTGCGCAGCAGTATTTTTTCGAGTTCCACTTACTCTCCAAGATAGCGGAGCCCGCACCTATCGATCCACATTTCGCGTCCAAATCTGCGAGAATAGAGGGTAGTTACTTAGCGCTTCTTACTAGAGTCTGCGAAATCATTTCTTCTGGGCATCCTTGAGCGTACCTTCAGATCTCGCACCGGTAGTTGCCGCTTACTTTTGTGAACATGCCAATTGAACAGCGGGGTGGCGCTACACTTTTGCTGCCATTCGGACTTAGTTTTCACGATCTCTACCGGCGTGAAGGCCTTTTAGAGCTCGATGCGCAATTTCTCGCTCAGCTTAGCGAACTAAATTCGCAGCTGCACACGCGGCTAATTGCTGCGCGCGAGGCCCCGCCGGCGGCGCACACAAAGGAATCGTCCGACCTGATCATCGCGCTGGCCCCCTACCTGGAAGACTTCATCGGCCAGGTCTTCGGGATCGAGACAGAACTGCGCCAGCTTCAGGAGCGGCATTCCGAGCTGGCCCCCTTGTATTCGGTGAAGCGGCGTTTCGTGCAGCGCAAGGCGGTAATTGGCCAGACGGCGGAAACGGCCAGCCAAATCGATGGTTTTGCCTTAGGCGTGGAACTTGAAGCTTTGCTGCGCGAGCCGTTAACGGAGTTAAGTTTCGCCAGGCATGTTGCGCGCTGGCTCGAGAATGAGGCTGCGCACGCCGAGCATTTGCTGTTGGCGGCGCGCTATGCGGCGTGGGCGACTCTCTCGCCACAAGGCAAACGGAAACACGGAAGCGGCGTGCTTTTCAAGGTGCCGCATAAGCTTGACATGAACCACCTGGTCCCGGCGGAAACAGTGCACGGCGCGGCTGCCGGTAACGGGCTGGTGAAGCTGGAAGTAAATAGCGATCACTGGCGCCGCCGCGAAGGGTTTCAGCTTACCGATCCGGGAACGGATCTGACCGGCGCGCTCGATCAGGCGCACTACTGCATCAAATGCCACAACCAGGCCAAAGATAGCTGCTCGACTGGGTTAAAGGAAAAGAATGGTTCGTTTAAGTCGAGCGTGTTCGGAGTGCCGCTCGCTGGCTGTCCGCTAGACGAAAAGATTTCCGAGATGAACGTGGCGAAGGAAAACGGGAATCCGGTCGGCGCTCTTGCGATTGTCACCGTGGATAACCCGATGGCGGCCGGCACCGGACACCGTATCTGCAACGACTGCATGAAATCCTGCATCTTCCAGAAGCAGGATCCGGTGGACATTCCGCAAGTAGAAACCCGCGCGTTGAAGGACGTGCTGGAACTGCCCTGGGGCTTTGAGATCTACAGCCTTCTCACACGCTGGAATCCGCTCAATTTTGCACGACCGTATCCAAAGGCTTCTACCGGCTATAAGGTGCTGGTGGTTGGGCTTGGTCCGGCTGGCTTCACGCTTTCACATCACTTGATGAACGACGGGCACACCGCGGTAGCTGTGGATGGCCTCAAAATCGAGCCGCTGCCGGCCGATATTTCGGGGGTAGACGCGTACGGCGAGCGCGTGGCGTTTCGGCCATTACGCGACATCAGCGAGATTTACGAGCGTCTGGATCAGCGCGTGATGGCTGGTTTCGGGGGCGTGGCTGAATATGGCATTACCGTCCGGTGGAACAAGAATTTTTTGAAAATCATCCGGCTATTGCTCGAGCGGCGCGCCGAGTTCTCCATGTTTGGCGGCGTGCGGTTTGGCGGGACGCTCACTGTGGAAAGCGCTTTTGAGTTGGGCTTCGATCACATCGCACTTTGCGCGGGAGCCGGCCGTCCGACGGTTATCCCGATGAAGAACGGATTGGTGCGCGGTGTCCGCCAGGCGTCGGACTTCCTGATGGCGCTGCAACTCACAGGCGCGGCAAAAACCGACTCTCTCGCCAACCTGCAGATCCGCATGCCGATTGTGGTCATTGGCGGCGGACTGACTGCAATCGATACTGCGACGGAGTCCCTGGCGTATTACGTCGTGCAGGTCGAAAAATTTCTGCGGCGCTATGAACTGCTCAAAGAAGAAATAGGTGAACGCCAAATACAGGCAGCGTGGACAAGAGAAGAGGCGGAGATCGCGCAGGAGTTTCTGTTGCATGCGCGAGCAGTTCGCGCGGAGAAAAGCGCAGCCGCAAACGACGGGCGCCCTGCGAGACTGATTGAGCTTTTGAATTCCTGGGGTGGCGTAACAATTGCGTATCGCCGGCGCATGATCGACGCTCCGAGTTATACGCTGAATCATGAGGAAGTCGCGAAGGCGTTGGAAGAAGGCGTGAAGTTTGCCGAGTGCCTCACGCCCGAAGAGGTGCAGGTGGACGCAGCGGATACGGCCATGGCGCTGGTGGCAGAGAAGCAAGCGTTCGAAACGGGAACCGGTCAGCTGGTTCCAACGGGTGAGAAGGTTGTACTGCCCGCGCGCACGATTCTCGTTGCCGCCGGGACGCAGCCTAACACGGTTCTCGCACGCGAAGACGAGAGCAACTTTGTGTTAGACGGCCGCTATTTCCGCGCGGTTGGAGAAGACGGCGAACCAGTAAAACCGGAACGGATCGCCAAACCCTCAGAGGTTCGCGTATTGATCTCGGTTCGTCCAGATGGCAAAGCAATCAGCTTTTTCGGCGACTTGCACCCGTCTTTTTCAGGCAATGTCGTCAAGGCCATGGGCAGCGCGAAGCAAGGGTATCCGGTGTTATCCAGGGTCCTCGCCCGTCATGCGCCGCAGGAGCCTTCGCCCGGCGCTCTGGCGGCGAGGTTGAAGAAAGAGCTGCGGGCGGTGGTCGAAGAAGTCATTCGCCTGACGCCGAACATTCTCGAAATTGTGGTGCGAGCGCCGATTGCGGCCCGCTCGTTTCAGCCTGGCCAGTTTTACCGGCTGCAGAATTACGAGTCTCTGGCGACTCGCAGCGATGGAACCGCGCTGGCGATGGAGGGCTTGGCTTTGACAGGGGCTTCCGTCAACCGCGAAGAGGGCCTTCTCTCGACCATCGTTCTTGAAATGGGCGGTTCCTCGGACCTCTGCTCATTGCTGAAGCCGGGCGATCCGGTGGTACTGATGGGGCCAACGGGCACGCCGACCGAAACGCCCGCGCACGAAACGGTGCTGCTCGCCGGCGGGGGCCTCGGAAACGCCGTGCTGTTCTCGATCGGACAACAGTTGCGTGCATCCCGCTCCCGCGTGGTATATTTCGCGGGCTACAAGAAAATCATTGATCGATACAAAGTGGAGGAGATCGAGGCCGCTGCGGATGTCGTCATCTGGGTCTGTGACGAAGCGCCCGGCTTCACGCCGGGGCGGGTGCAGGACAGCGCATTTGTGGGAAATATTGTGGAAGCTATGGAGGCTTACGGCCGAGGCGATCTGGGCGACCCCGAAATTCCTCTGAGCGCCGTAGACCGGCTGATTGTGATCGGCTCGGACGGAATGATGCGCGCCGTGCAACAGGCACGCCACTCTGTTTTGCGGCCTTATTTAAAACCGGATCATCGAGCCATCGGTAGCATCAACTCGCCAATGCAGTGCATGATGAAGGAGATTTGCGCTCAGTGCCTGCAAGTGCACAAGGACCCGGAGACCGGAAAAGAGACTGTGGTGTTCTCGTGCTTCAACCAGGATCAACCGCTTGACCACGTGGAGTTCGGGAGTCTACGCTCCCGGTTGTCACAGAACGGAACGCAGGAAAAGCTCACGAAGATGTGGATCGATCACTGCCTGCGTAACATCGGTGCAAGACCGGAACTGGTAGCCCAGTAACGGTTTCCGAAACTCACCTCGTCGTATCAAGTTGACGCTTGACGTAGTCGTAAGCCGCGCGGCGGGTAGCGAAGGCATCCAGCAAAACTCGCTTTTCGATTGAAGATCCGGTACGGTATATCTGCCAGCCCAGGAATTTTTCGCGCGGCCCGTCCCAACTTTCGCTGATCCATGAAACGTGCAGCACGAGGAAGCCCCGACACTCGTAGGCTCCCTTCCTGATCCGCTTCAGCACGTACGTTCGCCTTGGTCCCAAGCCCGCCTCTCGACGCTTAATGATTAGATCAGATAACCGGAAACGGCGCGGCAGACGACAGCGTCAAGAGGACTAGTTCCGTTTTCGCTTGGGACTGAACGCCTAGTTACTTATTCGTCATATACCTTAGACGATCCAGGAAGTCGCGGTGGCCTTCCCGCTCGACCATCGACCTGAATGCGGCACCGAGCGCCGGATTCTTGTCGAGCACCTCATCGATTGCTTTGCTTACTTTGTCGAGTCCCGAGGCGTCGCCGGTCGTGAAGTAGAAAGTAACACGACCCAATTTCTGCGTATGGAAGTCTTCAGTGTCCATCGCGTAAGAGGTTAAAGTGCCATCCGCCAGCAACTTCTCATAGACCGGTACAAACACGCTCTTCATCAGATCGCTATATTCGCGCATTTCGCCCGGCTTCACATCCCAACTGTCACCGGCCAAATAGCCGCCTTCGGATTTGCCGGGGCGTTGACCGTAGATTCGACCGACCACGATGTAATCCCAGTGTTTCGATGCTGCCTCTACTGGCGCGGTGGTCGATCCTGGCTGGGCATACACCGCCTCCAGCGCCTTCATCAGACCGCCCTCTGAAGTAGCAGTAAACCAAGTGCCGTGCGTCGCGTCACCTTCTTGGTGAATAAGGTTCGTGAAGGCGCCATAGCCGGTAATTGTGCCATTGGCAACCAATTTGTCCATCAAAGGCTTGTCTTCGTCATCGACCTTCACCATGTCGGCCCACTGGGCCCGCGGTACAGCCCATTCGGAAATGTAAGTATAGAGTGGCGGCTTGCCCTGGTCACGGTTCTGCGCTGTCAAAGGTAATCCAGCGCCCAAGATAAGAACCGTCAATGAAAAACAACTCAAAGTTACTCGCTTTTGCATATCTTCTCTCTAAAATAAAATTCGACAACACTTGCGCCCCGATAGGGTGCGAGCATTCTTGAGTGTTAGTCAAAAACGTAATCTTGTAAATACGCCTAGGAATACACGCTGAGTACCAGCAGTTTCAGTTACGGGGCGGAAGCGCCTGCAACTCTTGGCGCAAACGCCACCCCTCCGCGTCGTTCTTGACCGGGTGAATTGCGAGATAGCCATTTCTTTTGATTTGGTCCGAAGTACATCTATCCGCTGCGCGCCACACAATCCAGGTTGGGACCTCGCCGTGCTTGGGATCGTTAATATCGATCAGTGAATGACCAACGGCCCTTACCGTCATAGACACATGTGCATCTTCGGACGTCAACTTAAGCGTGCGAGCGGATTCAGCCAACAGGAAATTGTGGCGCGCAGCCGCACGCACGGTATCGCCATGCAATATATATAGTCCGCCTAGTACGGAGTGGCCCGGAATATAGCCATGCAGCATGGCTCGAATCAAACGCCGGAAGTAAAATGAGGGCCTGGAAAAGGTTATTAGATCACGCATGATCGCCAGGGTGTGCACCGCGTGGCCGCGAATCGCGCCGGTCGGAGAAAGGCGATAGGAACCAATCATTCCGGGTCCGAAACGTGAAAACTTACGATCAGCTAATTCGACTAATCCGGTTTTGAGTACGCACGTATCCGGGTCGATTTTGATGACCATCCTGACGTCTGGCCAAAGATCGTAAATGCGCCGGTAAGTCCGAAACATGGATTTCGCCATGCCGCGGCTCCCTTCAGGATAATCGTTTCGCTCGACAACGATACGGCCCGGCAATTCACATGCCAAGCCACACAATCGATCGTAAGTCCCGTCTTGGGTTGCGTCATCGAGGACGAGAGCGTGAGCGCCCGGATACAGATCCAGGGAGCGCAACAAGGTATCCACCGCCATCTCACCCTCACCCGGCGCAACCAGCATAGCGAATACGACCGGGGCTGCTTTGGGAGAATTTTCGTCCCTTACTTTCTCACGTGAACACACCGATGTCATGCGATTAGCCACCGTACACCTCGGAAGATCTCCTATGCAGCAATCTTGAACAGACCCCAGCAACAAGATTAGGAATCGCAATTGCGTTACCGACAACAGGACGGCGTTTCGTCTCGACTGAACGGCCCGATGCCGCTCGTCTGAATGATACCGGAATTATCGGCTCTCTGGAAAGATCCCGGCAATCCGTCCCTTCCGGCAAAACTCCTCTCGAGAATAGACGAAAACTTGCCTTATGCCTGGCCGACGCTGCAAATCTTTGAATCAGCATAAACGGCGAAAAAAAAGCATGGGAAAAAGATTCACTGAAAAGGATTGTAACCGGGATCTCGCCTTTTGCGCTACCTGACCCGGTAGTACAACCGTAAGGGGAGTTTTAAACCACTGGGCCAAAGCAGCTGAACGAGAAACTCGCTCGCTATGGCGGAAAGCCAGCCCTTTGACGCCGACTCGGCCGCATTCTCTTCAATGCTCTAAATGCCCTTTCCGGCCTGTGCGAGCAAACCATACACATCTACCTCGCCGCTGGTTGCGACATACACACGCCCGTTTGCTACCACTGGCGAAACGAAGCGGCGTGCGGTTCCGGCGCGATCTCGCGCGGCGTTTTGTTCGCTGTCGTAAATCTCGTTAGCAACATTCCTGGCGTCGTAAGCACTCAACACGGCCGGCCGGTCCGCCGATTGCCAACCCTTCGTCTCGAGCACCCACACGATTCCATTTTCCGCCCCATTAGCTGAGATGGAGGGCGTCGCTCCCGGATCGACGATCTTGTACTTTCCGCGGGCGACTGGCTCGGGTGACAAGCGATCACCCTGAACCATGAAGTCTTTCAGCACGTCGCTACTGGGAAAATAGTAAAGATGCCCGTTCCAGTATGCGGGTGCCCCCATAATGCCGCCGCCCACCTTAATGGTCTGCACTGCATGAGGGTTTTTACCAGGCACAAATTTGCCCATGCGGTCGCGATTGACTACGTATATGACTGCTCCTTTCCCTCCAACCACGACCAGATGTGCTTGCGAACCGGACTGCTCGGGAATAATCAGCGGCCCTCCTGAACCGAGATCCCCGTCCGTGGCGTTCAACTCAGCCTCTTCGGAAGGCGTGAAGTAATCCGCCACGTTAAGGCTGCTCTTGCGGGTCGCGATCTTCAACAAGCTATCGCCATAGTCATGCCCTCCTGACCTTGCATCGAACTTGCCATTACCGGTCGCGACAAAAATGTTTCCGGAACTGTCCACCGCCGGACCAGTGTCGCTCTGCCAAATGCCGCTCTCTGCCGCCTCTGGTGAGGTGTTCAATACACCCGTCTGCCTTAATGTGCGCGCATCGTATGCCATGATCCAGCCGTGATATGGCCCTACATCGCACGACGATCCCCAGGTCAAATAAACTGCCCCGTTTGCCAGCGTCAACGCTGCTCGCGGGTTTTCACGCAATGCTCCGAACTCGACTGATCCCTGGAATAAGCCGAAAGCGCCACTGCTCGCGTTCTTCAAAGAAGCTCTGATTGGCACGGGGCCGCCGAACCTCTCTTCTCCCGTAAGCACATTCAGCGCGTGTAGCCGTTGCCAGAATGTCCGAGTGCCACCGCCATCGATCTCCGCCGTGCGCGCCAGTACATACATCGTTCCGCTCTGCGGATCGATAACCGGCGTCGAGGTGATTCCAACGTCTGGGCTAATGAACGGGCAGCTGACGCTTTCAGCCGCAACCGGAGAGATGCGGCGCCTGCTGTTCGCGAAGCTCACCTTCCATAGCGGTGTTGCAGGCTTTCCTGCCGCGTCGAATGCGTATACGCTGTTATGCTCAGTGGCCACGAAGAGAACGTCGTGCTCGCCTTTACCCGGTATCGAGACGTGTGGCAAAAAAAGTGGCTGAGCGTAAACGTCGCCGTCTACGTTTAACGTGAAAATCTTCCCAAAGTGCTTCGTACTGACGTTCTTGGGCGTGAGCGCCGTTTCCCTTAGATTGGCGCCGGTCCGCGCGTTATCATACTGTGCCGTTGTGATCTGTCCGAAGATCAAACAGATGGCTACTATATTGAGTAGCACAAATCGCCAAAGCAGCACACTATGTAGCATACTGCCTTCAAGACATAAATCATCCCCGTTGCTCGCGGCCGACTATAGGCTCGGCTCTATTTATCCAGGTAGTACTGCACCTATGCGACTACCCGGACGGTCTTCATGAGACCGCTGTCGGGACCAAAATTCCCGTTCCCGGCTTCCCTTGCCTGGTCCGCAGGCATAATCGAAAAAACGCCTTGAACCGTCTGCCGACCCCACTTTGCTGCCTGCGTCTGCGGCGAAGCGATCCGCCACGGAGCGAGCATCGTGGGTAGCGTCAGTGATCACATCGGGTTTGATGGAGTGCAGTCCAGTGAACATGCAGCCGTGCCGGGGAACAGACGCCTGCTGCAGTCGCAGCTAAGAGAAGCTCACGCCGGGTCATCCCAGAGGATTATTCACCCGTTTCGCAGGTGTGTTTTGTCGCTACTCAAACGCCTGAGAACTCCGAAACAGGCGATGCTCAAACCCATCACAATAAATACGCCGGATCCGGGTTCCGGGCTGGCAACCAAGCCTGGACCGGTGAGGGTTCCCGTTCCCGAGGTCGTGTAGTAGGTCGGATGAATAAAACCTCCGCCAGTAAGCCTACCGGATACATCCTCGAACTCGCCCGTGCCCCCCGAGAAGTTCAACGTCTGTGTGAAAGGCCCACTGAATGTCTTAAGCGAGACTTTCGTATCGTCTTCGTGCAGATTCCCGAAAGCCGTGTCTCCGTTCGGAAAAATCATCGTGAATGTACCGTAGTTTTGCAGAGTCGACACGTTCACTTTGTTATGCGTGTCGAAAGCGACTTCGCTCAGCCCATTTACGGAGCCCGAAGCCACTCCGTCAGAGGTAATGAAACCGTTCGCAATTACCAGATTCTTGGCGCTACCGGTAAACTGATACTCGGCGGCAATTGTGTCCCCGCATATTGGCTTGCTCCCGATTAGCATCAGAGTAAGAAGCAGAATACTGCCGGGAAAAAGTGTCCGTGTATACATTGTTGGTTTTCCTTTTCGGGTTTTAGGAGCGCGGTCGAACGCGTTTCGGTGTCGATTGTACGGTTAGCAACTACTCGGTGCAAGGGCTTTTCCGTGACATTCTTCTGGCACGCTAATCCTCTCATTCTCTTCCACTTGTTCGGTATCTCTGAACCCGTACTGGCCGTGGTACATTAACGTGGGTTCTCATGCGGGCCAACCCCGGCGAGCAGTTCGTTGCATTCGGAGACTTCCGTTTCGACCAGCGCTCAGCCATCTTGTCGAAGCGCGGCATTAGGATCCGCGTTCCCGGCCAGTCCCTGGCGGTGCTTGCGGTCTTACTGGAGAACGCGGGCGAAACCGTAAGCCGTGAACAGCTTCGTCTTCTGCTCTGGCCCAACGGCACCCACGTCGAGTTCGAACAAGGCCTGAACTCGGTACTGAAACGTTTACGAGCCGCCCTCGCCGATTCCCACACCGCTCCCCGGTACATCGAAACACTGCCAAAGCGCGGCTATCGTTTCATCTGCCCTCTCGAGCAATCTTCCGCGAAAGCCGAACCGTTGGCCACCAACCTTCCCATTCAGCCATCGAACGCAGCAGCCCCAATTTTCCGAATAGCGGAAATGCACCCAGAACAGAAGCGCGGGATCCAGTTTCGAATCGGCCTGCTACTCGCGTTTCTCTCCATCGTGGTGCTGGCAGCCGCACTTTATAAGGAGGCGCGCGGCCGTCTCTGGGCTCATGAGACAGCCATCCCTCGAGCACTTCTCCTGGCGGCTAATGGCGAGTTTGGACCGGCTTACGATCTGGCCTGTGCCGCCGCTTTTCGGCTCCCCGGAACTGATCCACAGTTGGAACGCCTTTGGCCGGTTGTGTCGCGGAACATTACCGTTCTTTCCGATCCGCCCGGCGCCGCAGTCTTCTGGCGGCCATACACGAATCTGGAATCGCCTTGGCGACCGCTCGGTAAAACGTCTCTGCAAAATGGCCGCGTCGCTGCTGGTGCCGTTCGCTTGCGTTTGACTGAGGCAGGCTATGCAGACCTTGAAATTGCTGCTGCCGGCTCGAAATACCAGTTGCGCTTGGAAAAAGCGGACAGCCAGCCGGGGATGGTCCATATTCCACCTGGCCCTCTCTTTGCGCAGTACGCTGGCATCGGCAGGTTAGGCCCGTTGACGATCAACGCCTTCTGGATGGATCGCACCGAAGTCACTAACAGCGAATATCAACGGTTCGTAAATGCCGGTGGCTACCAAAACCCGCAACACTGGAAAGTGTCAATTGTTGATAATGGCCGCACTCTGAGCTGGAATGAAGCCATGGCGAGATTTGTCGACCGGACTGGCCGGCGCTCTCCCGCCAATTGGACTGCGGGCGGCTATCCCGCGGGCGAAGCCGATTACCCTGTCTCCGGAGTGAGTTGGTACGAAGCGGCTGCCTACGCCGATTTCGCGGGCAAGGCGATCCCCAACGTCTATCAATGGTTTCGCGCGGCCGCCACTGACGATAGCGCGTTCATCATTGCGCTAAGCAATTTCAATCATCATCGGCCGGTATCGGTTCGAAGTTGGGGTGCGCTCGGTTCATTCGGCGCCTACGATATGGCTGGGAATGTTCGCGAGTGGTGCTTCAACGAATCTGGCGGACAAAGATTCATCTTGGGAGGCGCATGGGCTGACCCCGCCTACATGTTTACTCGTGGGCAGAAACTACCGCCGTTGAACCGGTCTCTGATGAATGGCTTCCGCTGTGTGAGATCCTTCGAACGAGTAGCTCCCCAACAGCAACTCGCGGCGCCGATTCCGGCCCACCCGTTTGACCGCACCACCCTCAGCAGGGCGTCTGACGAGGTGTTTGCCGCGTCCAGAGCTCTCTATGCATACGAGCATACGGATTTGCATGCGGTAGTCGAGTCGACTACAGATTCGGAATTGTGGCGCAGGCAGAAGGTGCGCTTCCAAGCTGGCTACTCGAATCAACAGTTGATTGCCTATTTGTTTCTGCCGAAGCAGAGACGGCCGCCTTATCAGTGCGTCGTCTTTGTGCCGAGCGGCGATGCCTTCCAAGCTAAACCGGGCGATGCGATCCAACCGGAGGAGTACATTCTGCGCAGCGGCAGGGCCATGATGTATCCGATTTTTTGGGGGACCTACGACCGCTTCGCGACCATGCCGCCCGATCCGGCAAATGCTGGTTACCCCAGCCCGATGTTTATAAGAGAATGCTTGATCGCCTGGAAAAGGGAACTCGGCAGATCGATTGATTACCTCCAGACGCGAAAAGACATCGGTCAGATCGGATATCTTGGCGCGAGCTCGGGCGCGGAGTTTGCGCCCGTGTTGTTGGCCGAAGAAAGGCGCGTCAGGGCTGCGGTGCTACTCTCCGGCGGAATGCCGGCGCCCCACATGAGGCTCATGCCGGAATCGGATTCTGCCAATTTCGCAGCACGCGTTACGATACCGGTTCTGATGCTCAACGGACGATACGACTCCGTTCTGCCACTGGAAGTACAGGATTCGATGTTCCGCTTGCTGGGAACTCCGGCGGCGAATAAAGCGCGCATCTTAGTCGACAGCGGACATGGTGTTTTTGCTCCAGAGGTAGCGAATAAAACGGTTCATGAAACGCTCGCGTGGCTCGACCGCTACCTTGGTTCACCTTAATTCCAGACAAGCGCCCAATTTGCGTGCCCAAGGCCCGCTCCAGGCATGCTACTTTCAAGCATGCGCGTGAAGTTATTCGCAGTAACGGGTCTCATCCTGATTTGGCCGCTTTGCGCGGCTCTCGCCTCCTCCTTCAGTCAGTTCTACGTGTTCGGAGACAGCCTCTCCGACAATGGCAACATCTTCACGTTATCGGGTGGGAAGTACCCCGGCTCCAACTACGGCACCTATACTTTCCCCGGAACCACATTGACCACTCAGTACTACTCTGACGGCCCCAATACCACTCCCGTCGGCACCGGGCCGCAGGGCCTGTGGGTCGATCAGCTTGCCGGCAAACTGGGCATCACCAATCCTCAGCCCGTCGTCGCCGGTGGGACTAACTATGCCGTCGGCGGCGCGCAAACCGGCTCCTCCAGTGCCCTGGATATCGGCAACCAGGTCGCTCTCTTCTCGACCACTCACCTTTTTTCAGGCGCCCCCTCGTCCGGCTTATATGCTTTCTGGGGCGGCGCTAACGATATCTTGCACGGAAACGATGGTCCTGTAACGGCTGCTAACAATCTTGAAGGTTACATATCGACCCTCGCGTCGGAGGGCGCCAAGAATTTTATCTGGCTAAATCTTCCATTGCTTGGCGACACCCCCAGTGGCAAGTCGCAACAAGCTCTGCTGAACGCAGCCTCGGTCGCCTTCGATACTCAATGGGCTACCGATTTGGCCGCTTTGCAGGGCAAGGGCATCGACGTAACCGGCATCAACATCGAGAGCTTATTCTCCGCCTTGCTCAGCGATCCCGCTGCCTACGGCTTTACCAACGTGACGGATGCCGCGCAAGGCCTCTCCATCCCGACCGACAAAGGCTATCTATCCTGGGATGGTCTTCATCCTACAACCGCTGGTCACGCTCTGATCGCGGACGCGGTTTACAACGCACTCGTCCCAACACCTGAGCCCTCTTCAGTCACTTTGGCCGTTTTGGGAATGCTTGGTTTGATTGGTTTCGGTGCTGCTAAGCGGCGGGCTTCGTAGCGGAGCACCACAGAGGGCGGCGTATTCGATGGCAGCGAGGCACCCGATAACTGCCTACCACCGTCTTATAGGAGCGAACCGCCGAGTCAGCGAACCTCGACGAAGAAATCGGCTCTTTCGAGTCGTTCAACGATGTTGTCGAAATAGATTCAACAAGTAAGCCCTGCGGCAATTACCGACTCGCACCCAAACCAGCTTAGCCCTCGGTTTCTGCAGAACCATGATCGCGAACTCCTTGTCTGCCGAGATAGGAATTGTACGGCCCGCCAGCTTCGCCGACTCTAAAGCCGAACATTTCCTCTCGTATTTGTTTTGATGTTGGTAAAGGACGTTGTTCTGCACTACCAAGGTGCTGACGGCGAGTTTAAGCACTTGTAACCGGATACCAGCAATGGTCTTCGCTGCGGCAAGGGCTGCTTTCGTGCGCTGTGAAATCTGCTCGCGCTCGTGCTCTGCGAATGGGGCCAGTATGAGCCGGTTAGCGTGGGGATTGTAGCAGCGTACGAGGTCTGCCCCACTCTCCATCAGCGCAGGGATAAACGCGATATTGCACTAAGTGGTCAAGCTTCGGTATCACGAATGTTGCCTTTCCTGCGGCATGCCTGCAAGGCGACAAGTAATTGTCCGTTTGCTACCACTCTCATGCATTCGGCAAGCATTTTGCCGGTGCCGATTACATATGAGCAGCGAGGGCGATGCGCTGGGCTACCAGTCCTAAGCCACTGGTTTCCTCCCGGTCGGTCAATATGCGGTAATACGCGATATAACTCGTAAGACCTCATGTGGCTTGGAAGGGAGTTTTTGAGACCGAAACAGGCAAATTGTAGCCCTTCTGCTGCATGAATGTTCTGATGCTTACGGCTGAGAGTTCTTTATGGCGACTTCGGCCCTACAAGGACTTCATTAATAGGCAACCGCCGTGACTCGGTTGCTGCGCCGGGTACAGGATAAATCATCGGAAGATGCCGCGACATGAGTGACTGCTTCTGCTTAAAGCACAATTCCGGCAGCTCGCTGACTTGAAGCTCATGGATGACGCGGTATTCATCCTCATCCCGAAAACTCGGGTCTTTGATCATTGGAGCCAAACGACCAACCCACTGCTGCCATTCAGGAAGGAACTCGTCTGCCCCCGCTTTGGCCTTCAATAAATTAGCTTGCTCAGGGGTAAAGCCACCAAGGGGAGCAATTGGCGATATTGCACGCCCACTTTCAAGACCCTCTCGAAAGAATCGGAAGCTTGCACTTGCGACGTTGGCGGCAACTTCTTTATGTTTGCTTCTTCATAGTTCACGTTTATGTTTGCTTTCTTCATAGTTCACGCGCACAACGAGACTGTTTTGGCGATTAAAGAATCCTGCGGCTGTGAAACCAATAGCGTACCCGTTTTCACCCCCGCTATAGGCGCGCCATTTGACTGAGATCGTCCCTGCGTTTGCTGAAACACGTAACAAACCACTGACTGGGCGCATGGCTTGGAGCGGTCGGCTCATCTACGAGGTCTTTGATTAAACCCTCGAGGACGTGAGTTTCTTCTGGTGGTAAGGAATTCTTGGCCTGAATGTCGAGGTAGGCATCTCGCAGCAGCTTCGAGCCGTAAGGAATTTCTGTGCTGTCATTCAAGCACGAAACCTGAGTGGCGTACAGTTTGCCCGATTCTACGATGCTCAGGAGACTGTCCCCTGTCGTGTAATGCCACAGAGTAGCTTCCGGTTTTATCTCCGTGGCCTGAAAATGGTTCACCTGAGCCTGAATGAAGGCAAGATACTTTTCCTTCTCCTCTTGCAAAACAGGCATCTAGTTTTTCCCTTTGCAATCTTGTCAAACGTCGATTCGAATTATTGCATCGTCGCTGACTTCTGAACTAACAGTCGTTCCAATGCATACGTTGATGCAAAAAGACACGGGAATGTCGCATGAGCCTTGCGTGACGGCGACAATATCGACGGGAGTGGCACTGCACCCTGTCGCTTCTGAGGTATTCTGCGACTGGCAAGAAGAGAGAACGAGATGCTCAGGCTCTTGTGCGCTCCTCCCTTTTTTGGTGTCCCTCTTATTCGGCGCCCGTGCTGCTAGGCCCCTACCTAATACCGGAACACTGCCGCCAATGGCGCGCCGTTCGGCATCTTCTTATTCGACAAACTGAGAACCTGTCCCGCATGCAGGATCGTTTGCACCGCTGCATCGTTGATCAGATCTTCGTCTTCCGAAATTCCCGTCGCGTGCCCCTTTACTGCGTGCGTGCGTTCGTCGAACGTACCGGTTGTTTCGAGTGAATCTGAAACCAGCAGCGTCAATACACGCCCGTCGTGCGCCGCTGTTACCACGTCCTTGAGCCTGTTGGAAGCGCCGCCCCCCACTCTGTGGTTGTACTCGGCTAAGACCGCGTCGGCCCTCTTCTCGTAACTGCGGCCGAGTGCTTCGATGGCGCGCGCGTGCATCTCGCCCGCCTTTAGCCCGTTCGGCGCTCCTTTCACATCTTCATCCAGCAAATGCGGGTACGTATTGAGCGTGTGATACTGCGCCAGTTCATACTCCACCCCGGCTAGCACCACCGGATCCGAGCTTCCGCGCAACAGTTCGTTGACGCCGCGGTCGATCTGCCGATAAAAGTGTCCCAGGTATTCGCCTTTGTGTTCGCGTTCCGTATCCGTCGTGCCGACTATGCCTTTGCTATGGCCGCCCGACGGACCTGCGCTCGTTTGGTTATTCCGCGAATGATCCGGTTTCGCAGTATCCATGTATGCGTCGAAGCTGGTGGCCGTTCCCGCTGGAATCGCAACTTCCTCTGCGCTCCGCAAATTGCAGCGCAGCAGGCGTACATCGTTTTGGCTGAGCGCCAAAATATAGAACTGCTTTCCCTTGTCGAGCTCCGCTAACAGTGGCCGGATGTAAAAATGCGGACCGACCAGCGCGCGCGGCTGTACCTGATCCTGCATCCACGTAATGTTGAAAACGGCGGGGGACCGGAATACCGCTACTGCTTTGCCTTGCGGCTGCTGGCCTTGCGAAATAGTTTCCCAGTCTTTCAGAGTTTCGAACAGTTCACGCCCTTGCGCGCCCAGTTCCTGCAGTTTGGGCTCAACGGCCCGAACCGCTTCCCGCCAACCAAGTGAATTGGCTTTCGGAGTGTTAGCGGCATGCGTCAGGTAGACGCTCACGCACGGGCCTGGCGAGTTGAGTAAGGGTTTCAAGTCTCTTAGACTGCGGAACTCGATGATCTCGGCTTTCAGGGTATCCATACGCTAAGGAGACCATACTTCGATCGTCCGGCCGTCCTGGGCTCCGTGAGTAATGCGAATTGTGGTCGGCTCAACACCGATGAGTTCGGGGAAGCGATCGCCCCATTCGATCAGCACCAGCGCCGGCCGCTCCAGGAGATCCTCCAAACCGAGCCGTCCTGCTTGCTCCGCCGTGTCTAACCGGTAGAGATCCACGTGATACACACTGACCGGCTCTCCGTATTCATGGATTAGCGTGAACGTCGGGCTCGATACGTCGTTCGCGCTTGCCGCGCCACGGCCTTCCACGATCCCTTTCGCCAGAGTCGTTTTGCCCGCGCCCAGGTCGCCGATCAGCAGAACTACCCCATGTCCCGGAAGGAATTGGGCCAATTCTCGGCCTAGAGCGACAGTTTCTTCGTCCGACTGCGTTTCAAACCGCTGGACGGACTTCATTCATGGCCTCAGGTAGGAAGTCCAGCAGGTCCGTCGCGAGCATCGCCTCTTCGCCCCAATGCTTGCCAGCCAATTCGCCTGACCTGCCGTGCAGCCACACCGCCGCGATTACAGCTCGCTTCCAGTCCTTCGGATGCTGGGCCACCAGCCCCGCGATCATGCCGGTAAGAACGTCGCCCGTGCCGCCCGTCGCCATAGCTGGCGAGCCCGTTGGGTTCACCCAGGTTTCGCCGTCCGTAAAAGCGATGATGGTGCGGTCGCCTTTGAGCACGACGGTAGCTCCGCTGTCCGCCGCCAGCTTTTGCGCCGAGCCGAGCCGGTCCGCCTGAACCTCCTTCACGGATTTGCCCGCGAGGCGGCTCATTTCGCCCGGATGCGGCGTCAGGATGCGGATCTTGCTGGTATGCGGCAAGCTGCCTGCTAGCGCGTTTAGAGCGTCGGCGTCGACCACCGCAGGGATCTCGGCTTGCTCGTACATGGCTCTTACCAAACGAACTGTCTCGTCTTCGGTGCCGAGGCCCGGGCCAATCGCTAGTACTGTCATCTTCTTCGCCAGCTCCAGCAGCTTCGGGGTTTCTGCGAAACGAACCCGCCCTGACTCGGTTTCCTCCAGCGGCTCGGTCATCAGCTCGGGCCGGACCGCCGCCACCGTGCTCAAGGCGCTCTTCGGCAGCGCGACCGTGACCAGGCCCGCTCCGCTGCGATACGAACCCAAACCCGCCATCGCAGGAGCCCCGCTCTTACCAAACGAACCCCCGACGACCAGGACATGGCCATACATCCCCTTGTTGCTGTCGAGGGCGCGTTTAGCGAACAAATGGCGAATGTCGTCTGGAGTTGTCAGGTTCAGCTTAAAGGCGGGGTTCGTTTCGCAAAATTCGGGCGGGCTTCCAATCGCAACAACCGTTAACTGCCCCACGCTCTGATAAGTCGGGGAGAGGCACTGACTTCGTTTCGCAGCCGTGAACGTAACCGTATAATCTACCTTCACAAACTCGCCCGTCGGGTTCGTTTCGTCAGAGGGCAGCCCGGAAGGGATATCGATGGCCACCTTCCTGGCGAGCGGAAAGCGTTCATTTATCAGCCGAATACCGTCAAGCGCCGGACCCTTTTTGACCGGCCCCGAAAGACCCGTGCCGAGGATGGCATCAACCACAACCGTGGGAGGATCGAGTTCGTTTGGTAATTTTCGGTGCACCGGACACCCGCAGGCATCGAGCATACGCCGGTTCGCCGCCGCGTCGCCGTCGAGCGTTGCCGGGTCGAACAGTTCGAGCACGGTAACTTCTTTGCACAACTTGCGGGTGAAGAGCTGCCGGGCCACAACGAAGCCGTCGCCCCCGTTGTTGCCTTTGCCACACACGACGACCACTCGCTGTTGCTCGAGTGGCACGAAAGTCTTCGCGAGGAAGTCCACCACCCGGCTGCCTGCATTTTCCATCAGGATCAGCCCAGGGATGCCGCGCTCGATCGTGAGCCGGTCCACCTCGCGCATCTCGGCAGCTGTCAGGATCTTCAAACGGACTCTACCTCGCGGGCGAACAGCAGGGTCATGTCGTCGTGAAGCTCCGGTTTGCCCGTCCAACTGCGCACGGCATCGAGCACGATGTGGATGATCTCGCTGTCGTCGCGATGCGAATGCCGCCTGACGAGGTCGATGAGCCGGTCTTCGCCAAACTCTTCGCCGTAAGCATTCTCAGGCTCTGTAATGCCGTCGGTGTAACACACGAGCAGGTCGCCCCGATTCAGGGTCAGGCAGCTCTCGTTGTACTTCGAAAACGCAAATGCCCCCACCACCATGCCGTTCGAGTCAAGCGGTGTGACCTTGCCATTACTAAAGAGCAGGGGCGCAAGATGCCCGGCGTTGGTGTAAGTCAAGGTTCGGGAAAGTTCGTCGAAGAGCGCAAAGAAGAAGGTCGCGTACTTCTCAGGAGAGGTATTCGCAAAGAGTTGCTTGTTGAGAGTGGAGACGAGCTTTGCCACGTCGATCTCCGGAAGATCGCTGCAATCGCTTTCCCGCACGGGCTGATACTGCGTCATCTGAGCACGCAAGGCGGCCTGCAAAGTAGCCATGAGCAGCGCAGCCGAAATGCCTTTGCCCGCTACGTCACCGATCGCGAAGGCGAGCCGTTTGCCGCCGAGCTCCTGGTAATCGTAATAGTCACCCGAAACCATGCGCGCGGGGTCGCATTGCACGCTCAACTTTAACCCGCAAAGCGGAGGCGCCTTTTTCGGATAGAGTTGCCCTTGCACTTCGCGAGCGATTTCGATTTCGGTCTGCAGGCGCTCCTTTTCTTTTTCGACTACCAGCAGACGCTCCAGATTGCCGGTCATCTGGTTGAAGGAAGCGGCCAGTTCGCCGAGTTGATCGTTTGCGCGTACAGGAATCCTATGGCTGAAATCCCCCCTCGTAACGCGTCGCGTACCTTCATAGAGCGAGTTGACTGCCGCAGTGAGCCGCCGTGCGAGTCTCGCGCCGAGCATGGTGGCGAACAGTTCGACTAGCAAAAACAGGATCGCGATGCCGATAACGGTATTGAACAGTACGCCGCGCAGAACCTCGGTACCGGAGAAAAACGTGCCAAGCACTGCGGAAGGCCGAGAATAGACCCAAAGAACTCCGCCATAAGTTTTATTGGGCGTATCGAGGTGATAGTGCGAGGTGGTGGCGGGCCACAACACGGGAATATCGAAGCGAAAGGCAGCCGGCGGAAGATGAGTTCTGCCGTGAGAGCCAGCCGGTTCGGTGAAACTCAGCTTGAAATCCGGGTCCTTCCCCTTCCCCATGTCGTCAACAGTCGCCCGAAAAGAGCCAGCTTCCGCGGGGTTTCGAGCTGAGTGTCCGTCCTTAGGATCTTCCAGTAGCGAAATAGCTCCAAGGTTCGGGACCAGATCCTCAACCACCTGATCTGACAAGGGAGCCAGGGCTACGATCTCTTCGCCATCGCCCTTGAAGTGCGCCCATTCGTAAAACTGGCCGTCTAGAACAAGGAGTCCGTTGACATTACGCCAGCCAGGTGGCAGACGCAACTCGGGACTTCTAGCAGGAAAGCGGTGATCGCCGGTATCGTCCCTGATATACAGGCGGAGACCGGGCAGGCTGTCCTCAAAATTCTTCAGTACCTCAGGCGCGTCAGCGACCTGCTCGTCTCTCGGCAGGTGCCGGACAGCCGCAATTAGATGCTGGACATAGTCGACCCTGCGATCAAGCGCGGAATCGGCGAGATATATGGCGAGTTCGTCAGTCAGAGCCCAGGTTCCCAGGCCGATTAGGGCTAGGACCAGTAGCAGCGGGAGAACGCCGATAAGCGCATAAACAAGTAAAAGCCGGTTGCGTACGCTCCAGAGGCCGTGAACGCGCAAATAAGAAAAGCCGCGAAACAGCAGGATGCAGATTAGTGGAAGAAGAATGAGCGCAAAGAGGAACGCCAAGCCGCCCCGGCCCAAGAAATAGAAGAGGAAGAAGAGGGCAAGCGCAACCAGGAACGCGATTCCGGACTTGCCGAGGCGTTGTACGACTTGGCGGAGTGTCGGCGACATAAGACGATGACCTAACAGTCCGGCAGGCGAAAGCGCCTGTCCACTCTAAGCTGCGGAGGGCTTGGTGAGTGGAGCTTTCTGCACTTTGCCGCTGCGGATGCAAGACGTGCAGACGCGGATTCGCTTGCCCGCGCCCTTGACCAGAGCGTGCACGCTTTGCAGATTCAGATTCCAGCGACGCTTGCTTACGTTATGGGCGTGGCTGATGCGATGACCGAACTGCGGCCCCCGGCCGCAGATTTCACAAACTTTTGCCATAAAACACACCTGTGCTCAGACCGACTGAGCGTGTAAGTAAGAAGTATAGCAGGGGACGCTTTCCCGGTGGATTCTATGCTAACTACATGATCGTTTTCATTACCGGCGCAAGCTCGGGGTTCGGCGAGGTTACGGCGAGGAAATTCGTAGCGGATGGCGCCAAAGTGATCGGCACGGGTAGGCGGAAGGACCGGCTCGAGAAGCTTCGTGACACGCTGGGCGAAGCGTTTTATCCGCTGGTTTTCGATGTCGGAAAGCGCGATAAGGTGGAACAAGCTATCGCAAATCTGCCGCGAGAATTCGCCGCGGTCGATGTGCTGGTTAACAATGCAGGGGGCGCAGCTGGCCTCGATCCGGCCCAAAAAGCGAAGCTCGACGATTGGGATGCCATGGTGGACAGCAACGTGAAGGGCGTCATGTATTGCACCCGGCTTTTGCTGCCCGGCATGATCGAGCGGGGCCGCGGCGACATCATCAACATGGGATCGACCGCCGCCGAGTGGCCTTATCCAGGCGGAAATGTGTACGGCGCGGCCAAGGCCTTCGTGCATCAGTTCAGCCTGAACTTGCGCGCGGACTTGCTGGGGACGCCGATCCGCGTCACTGACATACAGCCCGGACTTGTCGGCGGGACCGAGTTCTCCGAGGTGCGTTTCAAAGGGGACAAAAGCAAGGCAGCCGCCGTGTACGAAGGCACCCAGCCGCTCACTCCCGAGGACATCGCCGACGCGATTCATTGGGTAGTCACCCGCCCTGCCCACGTCAACATCAATACGATTCAGATGATGCCGGTATGCCAGGCTTTTGCAGCACCGACGGTGAAACGGAAAGCGTGAGGGCACGCTCGTTCTAAGTTTCCTCGCGCAAGTGCCGATAAGACGAACAGACCGATGGAACCGGCGTGTCAACGTATCTTGTCCGCACTCGTTAAGAGTTGTGTGAAGCAAATGCTGGGGCGGAGGACGGCTGCGATTGGCGCATGGCTGGTCCTGCTGCTGACGCCTGCCTTGATAGCGGGCGGCCTCAAGATAAAGAAGCTGAAACCAAAGGCGAATCCGCCAGAATACGCCAGTTTTAGCCAGCTGCTGTCGACGCCGGAGCAGTTTAACCACGCCCTCGACCGATTGACTTTTGGGGCTCGGCCGGGCGACCGAACGGATTTAGAGAAGACCGGCCTGAAAGAGTGGCTGGATCAAGAGCTGCACCCGGAGCGAGTTCCCGAAAACCCGCTGCTCGAGGAACGGCTGGCGCATCTCGCGTCACTTCGAATGAGCATTCACGAGACGTTTACGCATTATCCTCCGCCGCAGGCCATTGCGGCATTTGCCCGCGGACGCGGCACGCTGCCGGATGATCCGGAGCTTCGCGCCCTGATCGTACGACTGGCGGACCGGTACTTGCAGAAGAAAGAGGCGAACGGGGCCGGAGACGGGAGTGCAAAAGATGCGAGTAATGGCGATTCAGATTTGGATTTGAAGGTAAAGCTCAGCAGTATTTTGACGACGGAGCAAATGCAGTCGTTACAGAGCGGAACAGCAGAAGAGAAACGAGGAGTGCTGGTGAGCGTGCCTCAAGAGAAGCAGTTCGATTTTGCCTGGGCGCTGCGGCCTGGAGAACGGCGGCAGCTATTTGCCCTGGCGCCGGTCGATTTGCGCCGCGAGCTGATGCTGACAGTGAATCCGCAAAATGTTGTAGCAAGCGATTTGAGCGAAGGAAAGCTGTTACGGGCCGTGTACAGCGATCATCAGCTAGCTGAGCTACTCGACGATTTCTGGTTCAATCACTTCAACGTTTTTCTGAACAAGGGCGGCGACCGCTACATGGTGCCGACTTTTGAGCGCGAAGCGATCCGTCCGCACGTTTTCGGGAAATTTTCCGATCTGCTGGCAGCGACCGCGAAGAGCCCGGCGATGTTGTTTTACCTGGATAACTGGCAATCGGTTTCTCCGCAAGCCGCCGCTCGAAGTTTACAGCCGAGGCGGAAAGCGGAGCGCGGTCTGAATGAGAACTACGGCCGCGAGTTGCTGGAACTTCACACGATGGGCGTGGATGGCGGCTATACACAGAAGGACGTAATCGAAGTAGCGCGCTGTTTCACCGGTTGGACGATTGCGAATCCACGGAAGGGCGGCGAATTCGAGTACAACGACAAGGTGCATGACAAGGGGCAGAAGATCGTGCTTGGTCATTTGATCAAGGCGGGTGGAGCAATGAACGACGGGCTGGAGGTGCTGGATATTCTGGCGCATCATCCCGCAACGGCGCATTTCATTTCTTTGAAGCTGGCGCAGCGCTTTGTGGCGGATAATCCTCCACCTTCGCTGGTGGATCGAATGGCCAGGAACTTCTTGAAAACGGGCGGTGATTTGCGCCAGTTAATGCAGACGATGCTAACCTCGCCGGAGTTCTGGTCAGCGGGCGCGTATCACGCGAAAGTAAAGACGCCGTTCGAAATGGTTGTGAGCGCAGTGCGGGCGACTAACGCGGACGTGAGCTCGGCGTTCCTGCTGGCGAACGAACTGCAGAAGCTTGGGGAGCCGCTGTATCGAAAGATTGAACCAACTGGATATTCGAGCGCAAATTCAGAGTGGGTGAGCTCGGCGGCACTGCTGGAGCGGATGAATTTTGCGCTGGCCTTGGCGCACAATCGAGTGCCGGGAGTGAAGGTGGACACAGCCGCATGGCAGACCGAAGCGCAACGAGACCCGATGGAGCTGGCGCGAACGATCCTGGAGCAGGAGCCAAGCGTGCAGACGCGCGCGGCGATTGCAAAAACGATTTCAAGTGAAGAGATGCAACAGCAGCTTGCTCAGAATGCGCGCACAGGGCCGCCGCAAGTGCCGAGCCTGGTGGCGGGGTTGGCACTTGGATCGCCGGAATTTCAGCGCCGTTGAGCAATTTGATTTAGGATTAATTGGATGCGATCCCGTAGAGTTTTTCTAAAGAGTTCCGCGCTGGCGATGTTTGGCGTGGGGTCGGTTCCGACATGGCTCTCGCGGGCCGTGTACGCCGCGGATGGACCTGGGCACCGGAAAAAGATTTTCATTGCGATTTTCCAGCGGGGCGCGGTGGACGGCTTGAACGTGGTAGTCCCGCATGGCGAGCCCGCCTATTACGCGCTGCGCCCGACGATCGCGATTCCGCGGCCAAATGCGAGCGGCGCTGGAGCAATCGATCTGGATGGACACTTCGGACTGCATCCGGCTCTTCGAGCGCTGAAGCCGCTATGGGACAAACAGCAACTGGCAATTGTGGAAGCGGTTGGCTCGCCGGACCCAACTCGTTCTCATTTCGATGCGCAGGACTACATGGAGTCGGGGACACCGGGGCTGAAGGCGACGACCGATGGCTGGCTAAATCGCGCGCTGCAAAGGGAAGCGCAGCCTTCGCCAATACGAGCCGTGAGCTTGAGTCCGGATCTGCCCAGGACGTTACGAGGGAAGAACGAGGCACTGGCGATCGGAAGCATCAACGATTTTCAGATTAGGGATGCGCAGGCCGCGACCACGTTTGAAAGCATGTATGGCACCTCAACCGACCAGGTGTTGAACGGGACGGCGCGGGAAACGTTCGATGCCGTAAAGATCATGCAATCGTTACAAAAGACGCTGTACACGCCGACGAATGGTTCTAAGTATCCGAATGGGCGACTGGGGCAGAGCCTGCAGCAGATTGCTCGGATCATCAAAGCCGACGTGGGGCTGGAAGTTGCATTTACAGATGTGGGCGGGTGGGATACGCACGTGAATGAAGTGGGCGCGCAGCCGCACGTGGGACAACTGGCAAACCTGCTGCGCGATTTCGGTGAGGCGCTGGCTGCATTTTCACAAGACATGGGCGACCGCATGGCCGACATTACGATCGTGACGATGTCCGAGTTTGGGCGGACCGCCAAGGAGAATGGGAATCGAGGCACGGATCACGGGCACGCTAATACGATGTTCGTGCTGGGCGGCAACGTACGCGGCGGGAGAGTTTATGGAAATTGGCCGGGCCTTGAACGGGAACAGCTCTATGAGGGCCGCGACCTAAACGTCACGACCGACTTTCGGACCGTACTTGCCGAATTGGTGCTGAAACAAATGGGAAATCGGGAGATACGAAGCGTGTTTCCGGGCTTCAGCGCGAATGGGTATCGGGGAATTTTGGCGGCTTGAAACTGGTTTCGTAAGCTGTGTTAGCGTACGCTTGACTTCGTCAAGGATAGTGAGCGAAAGTTCGATGTTTCGGATGCGGTATTGCGAAATGATCGCGTGGCACGCTCAACCTTGGGTTGGCCGACCAGAGCAAGACACGATTCGGGACGGGCTCGTCACGCCTACGACTAGCGCGTTATACGGACAGATGAAGGGAGCATTCGTAAATGTGGCCGACTCCTCGATATAAATCGGTTCTCAAAGCGGCGCGCCACACGATCTGCTGAACTTACTGCGTACGGCGGGCCGGAACCTCGCACTATGAAGATCTATTCGTGCCAAAGCACTCCATTCTGCAGCCCCAAAATGAATTCAGAATCGAAGTTAATTCAGATCCTTTCACGCCCCTTCGACAGAGCTCCAGGGCGCCTACCGTTCTTGAGGTCGCAAGCGCACTGGAACTGCTCCTACTGCCTAACGAAAGTACTTACCGTTCCAGGCCCTTCGGACTTCGCCGAAGGATGATCGAGACAGGCCACTCGGGGTGGTGTTTCTCAACGAGCACCGCTATCACAGCACGATCATCCCAGGCATAGCGAACCAGACGCTCGACCTCCGGTTCACGCCCGCGGAAGCAGTGCTCGTGCCCGGATTCGGTGAGGAGAACAAATCCCTCGAAGTCCCCAAACCGGTCATAGATCACGCTCGTGACCTTTCCGGTCCACTCGTGATGGTGAAGTTTGGGGTGGTGAGGGTGGCCCTTACCTCCACCTGAGAATCCTCCCTGCGATGGCCCGATACTTCCGGGATCGCCTCCGAACCCAGTAACTCGTCCTGACAGTTGCTCAATATATCTGGTGAGTACCGGGTACCAGCGATTGCTCGACGGAATCTGTTCAAGTTTCCACTTGAACAATGCTAACAAGGACTCCTCCGGCGGCAGCAGCTTCTCGCCGCTGCTGACTGGAATCCTGATTTGGAAGGCTCCCACGATGTAGCGCCAGCCGATGGACTCAGGCGCCAGCCCTTTCCTCTGTTGTCTGGCCTTTCTATCTCTGGGCGCATCTTCCAAGATGATGGGGACGTAAGATCTCACCCTCTTAACAACAATGTTGAACTCCTTGCCCACACTCACGGTGTTCGGCAACTGCACGCTGACCAGTCCGGACAAGTTAGGCGAGGCTCCCCGTGGGATGGGAATGTAGGTCACACCTCCGGTAACGCACTGAATGGTGAATGCATCCTGTTTGGACAACGCGTTCGAACTGTAGAAGCGTTTAGCCACTTGCAAGACATCATCGGCGCGTAGCTGTGGCCAGTAAATGGATGCAACACTTCCCGGAGGCGTGTCACCCCATTCGATCATCAGTTCGTCGGGAAGTTGATCGGACAGCACGTCAAGGCTGGTCGGGGTCAGGTCGAACACCGTTGGAACTAGATGCCCGCTCAGCGGGCCGGGATTATCGGAGCTGCTCCATTGAATGTTGCGCTGACCGATTTTGTCAGAGGCGCCGGCATTCGCACCCGCGGGAATCGGGTCCGGATCGTACGAAATCTCACTCACCAGACAGGCGTGATTGCTCATGATCAGTCCCGGTATCGGCAGAATCGATCCGCTCGAGTACGGGCCGTCGGGATTGGGTTGCGCCGCAGGGTTAATCGGGAACCTGGGCGTAGTCTGATTCAGATCCAACCAGCACCCGAAGTACGCATATACCTCCGCTCCGGGAGCCGGCGCTGGCGCTAATGGACTCGGAATCGTCTGCACATTCGCGGAGTCCGTTTGCTGGGACATCGCCTGAGTCGTCGTGGAAATGCGAGGCTCAGCGAAGAACGGAATCGTCGATGGCATGTCGCTCGTGCGGAAGCCAAGCAATGGAATCAGAGTCCCGGGAATGTTGTTGCCCATCGAGTCCGTTTCGATCGAGCTTCTGAAGGTAGTCGCCGTGTTGAAATCCGTGTCTGGCGACGAACTGATGAAGAGCCGGAAGAATACACGCACAGTATCCGCCGTGTCTCCCTGCAGATGGACTCGAGTCAGAGCGAAGTTGAAGACGGGATTGCCGTCGGTGTCGTTCCCGGTCAGGTTCAGGGCGGATTGGTCCTCGTCTCCCGAAAGGCCGTTGAAAGGCGTGTTCAGGGTCGCAGGATCGGTAAAGTTCGTGTTCAGTTCGTTGATGATGTCCTTGATGTACTGGTTGGGATCGCCATTGTACTGGGTGGTCGAGAATGCCAGTGGGATTTTTGAGCCTGGCAGCTTGGCAGGTGTCACTTGAAAGACGCGCATGTCATTGCTGAGCCACCACGTCTCTCCGGCATCCATGAAGGGGTCAGCTTGCAGCACCAGTTCGATTTCAGCCGTGCTGCTGCCGGGCGATGTCACGGTTGGATAGCCCGCCGGGGTAGTGCTGTTCACGATTTTTGCAGCCAAACCGAAGGTTTGCTCAGGATGGTTCGCCGAGAGCACAGCGAATGCGTTGACGCTGCTGAACTTGATGTTGAAAGGAAAAGTGATCCGCTGAACGTTCCAGAGCTTTGACGGATCCTGCAACTGCACGCCCGTCACGTTGTCAAACTGAATTGCCGGGTCTCCTCCGAATCCGGTGAACGATCCGGAAAATGCCGGGAGGTTGGGCGGAGTGGTTAGATTGCCTGGGTTGAGTCCTAGCTCGTCCGGAGTGTATCCGTCTACCACAACGTATAACGCGTCCTGATATGTGGTATTGCCTGCGTTCCTCGCCTGCACTTCATCTTTGCCAAAGGTGCTGCGGTCCAGAATCAGCGAGACTGCCGGCAGCAAAGAAGGAAGGGGGCTTCCCGTTGACGTGATGCAAGTCGTCGATCCATTCGTGTTCTGATCGTCCAGCTTGCTGTACATGGTCTGGACCGTCCAGGTGTTCGATCCGACAGTGATCGTACCGAAAGTCCCGGCGCAGATGTCTCCGTTCTCTCCAGCAGCTGCAATGGGATTCAGAGGGCTCGGATCTGTGAGGTCGATCCAGGCAAATTTGGAAGTCGCGAGCGAGCCGCTGTTTATCGGGTTTGAAATCATCTCCGAAAATTCGTGTGAGGTGACCGCCGTCTGCCGCTGTTCTTGTGTCTGCGTCGTCTTAAGCGTGCAGGTCGAGTCCCCGTCCGGGCAGCTATTCGTTAGACAGGTGTCGGTGAGTCCCGGAATAACTGCAAAGGGAAAAGTGTTGCCAGCCGTCGTGGTGAAAAAGGTGTGATAGCCGAAGGCTGTATCACTCGTGGCTTCGCACATGATTGCCCCCGCGTCCTCGTCATCTACGGACGTATTGTCGTCGAGGAAGATGATGCACACTTGCGACGGACTTGGCTCCGGTAAATGCTTTGCGGGATCGGAGCTGTCAATCGCGTTCTGTAAGAGGGTCGTGATGTCGTCATGTGTCAGCGGGCTAGTGGAATTTGCCAGAAAGATGGAGTTTTTGATGCTGCCGCTGCTACCGCATCCATACTGCGACAGGATGTTCATGTAGCTGCTGTTCATGAGGTCCGCAACGAACTGCGACAGCCGGGTCGCCCTGTTCTGATTCGCATTGCTGCTCCAATCGCCAAGGAAAACGATATAGACTTCTGGTGTGTTGACGACCGGGCCGCCCTGAAACAGAAAATTCGGGAAGCTACCGGCTCCGGCGCCAGGCATCGTTGGATCCGTGGGCGCCAGCCGCTTTTTAGGTTTCTCGAGCCTGTGTGGCGCTACGCCGTGGATAACGTGGTGGGCTTTCTTACTGTGTTCTGTGTGACTCTTCCTTCTTGTATCCATCGCAAAAATCTCCTTATCCATATCGAGTGCGGGTGCACGAACGGCCTGTAAGCGCCTGCGGCCTCACCAACAGCGTGTTTATGAGTCGCGATTTAATTTATGCGGCAGGAAGCACAAAACCGACTACGCTGTAGTGCCATTTACGATCCGCTTTATATGCACGCTGCAAACACCTCGCCAAAGCGCGGGACTTATAAGGAGGAAGCAAGTTCGATTAGCTATGTGGAAAGTAACAATCGTGCTTATTGTCTTGTGAGTGGATCTGTTCTGCTCGCTATCTGTTCGGATAGTAAGTTGATCGGTTTGCGTAGCCATGGGAAAGACTAGAGATGCAGGTGTGGTCGTTCGACTTCATTCGGTCGCCGCGCCCATCTCACTCCGCTCAGGATGACAAGCTTAAAAAGAAGCCCCGTATCCCTTCGGGCGGTCGGCCCCGAGCGCCGAACCACATGAGCGAGAAGTCGGAATCTCGGAGAAGTAAGACGATGAGCTTCCGGAATATCCCCGATAGACGACCCACTCGAGTTGGTGTGTGGCGAGTTCGAAGTGAGTGCGCGTGCAAAGTCGTTTAGCGGTGAGCCGCATGTGGACAATCCGAGTCCGTCGGATACCGCACGGTCGCGAGATCAAGCTCTTGACTATTACACCTCATCCTAGCTTTTCTCTGAGAACAATCCGGGTCTTCCGCTACTTAGCTGGTAAGACCAATGAAGCCAAAGATTTACAAAATTGGACCGACCTGGATTTTGTGGGTACCGGGCGTACGCGTGTATCGCTTTACGAGTTGGGGACGCGCCATGCAATACGCGCTAGAGGCGGAAGCGCGGCAGAGGTAAACGCGGCGGTGGCTTCACCGCGCCCTTACTGAATTTGCTGGGCGAACTGCCAAGCGTCCGACACAATTTGATCTAGACCGGTGTAGACAGGTTTCCATCCGAGAACCCGCTGCAGCTTACTGGAATCGGCAACCAGGCTAGGCGGATCCCCTTCGCGCCGTGGACCCATCTTGAAAGGCACTCTCTTTCCGGTGACGCGCTCGACGGCGGTCAATACTTCCTTAACGGAATGACCAGATCCGGTACCCACGTTAAACGCATTTGATTCGCCGCCCGCGAGCAGATTTTCAATCGACGCAATATGCGCCTCGGCGAGATCGCTCACGTGGATGTAATCGCGAATGCAGGTGCCATCTGGCGTTGGATAATCATCGCCGAATAAAGTGGCCGGCTGGCCAGTCTGAACGGCTCGCAGCAGCAGCGGAATCAAATGCGTTTCGGGCTCGTGGCGCTCGCCTAATCCGACTGCAGGCTCTGCGCCACAGGCATTGAAATAACGCAGGCAGATGCTGCGAAGTCCACGGTAGCGGTCGAGCCATTCGAGAACCGTTTCGACCATCACTTTTGATTCGCCATATGGGTTAATGGGGTTCTTCGGCTCGTCTTCTGGAATGGGCACGCGGCTCGGAACGCCGTAAGTAGCAGCGGTTGACGAAAAGACCAGGTGCTTTACCCCGGTTTCCAGCATGGCCTCGAACAGCGCGATCGAACCACCGACATTGTTGGCGAAATAGAGCTCAGGGAGCTGAGTCGATTCGCTGACCGACAGGTAAGCCGCGAAGTGAATCACGGCTTCGATGCGCTCATCCTTGAACAGAGTGACGAGCTTCTCCTTGTCGCGTGTGTCGATAACCCTGAGTATCCCGGAAGGAACAGCCTCACGGTATCCGCGCGAAAGATTATCGACGACGGTGACCGAGTGGCCCCGTTTTTCGAGCGCGTAACGTGTGTGCGAGCCGATATACCCGGCCCCTCCGGTAACGAGAATCTTAGCCACGCTCCGAGTGTAACCAACAGCTAAATTCGCCTCAAGATAGCGCCGCGGCCACGCTACACGAACCGGCGATACAAACCGGCTATACGATCCTGAGATTTATATGGCATTGCTCGAGGCGCGTAACGTCACGAAGATTTACCGGACGGAGAGCGAGGAGGTGAGCGCGTTAAAAGACGTTTCGCTGACGGTCGAGGCGGGGGATTTCATCGCGCTAGTTGGCAAAAGCGGCGGCGGCAAATCGACTCTGCTTAACCTATGCGGAGCGATGGACTTTCCGACCTCAGGCGAGATTGAGCTGAATGGGCGAGTGACGCAGCATCTCTCGGACGGGGAGCTGACGCGCTTGCGACGCGAAAAAGTCGGCTTCATTTTCCAATCGTTTCAACTGATCCACACGCTGACAGCAATAGAGAACGTAGAGCTGCCGCTTTTGCTGGCGCGTAAGCCGAGTGCGCGCGAGACAGCTCGGGAGCGACTCAGGTGGGTCGAAATGGAGCGGCACGAGAATCGATTGATTCATCAGCTTTCGGGCGGGCAGCAGCAGCGCGTTGCGATTGCACGGGCGCTGGTCAACGATCCGATGCTGTTATTGGCAGATGAGCCTACGGGCAACCTCGACTCGAATACGGGCGAACTTATTTTGCAACTGCTGAACCGGACAGCACGCGAGTTTGGAGTCGCGGTGATGATGGCGACTCACAGTATAGAGAGCGCTGGAATGGCGGATCGCGTAGTTCGGTTGCGGGACGGGCGCATTTCAGAAGCGGCAGTGCTGCGATGAACTCCTTTGTGACCCTTTTTGTGCGGCTGTTTCTGCGTCCATTGTTGCGCGAGCCGGTGCGAACCGCACTCACTGTTTTGGCCGTTGCGCTCGGGGTGGGCGTAGTGATTGCGATCGATCTGGCCGGGCAAGCTGCAGCGGGAAGCTTTCATTCTTCGCTGGAATCGCTTACCGGGAAAGGCGATTTGCTGATAAGCGGTACAGCTGGACTTAACGAGAGGCTGCTGGGCAAGCTGGTGAGGCTGCCGCATGACGTTGAATTTTCGCCGCGCATTGAGGACTTCGCTTCCATAAACGGGAAGGGGGAAGCGCTACCTTTTATCGGGCTCGATCTTATTGGCGGTGGCCGAGGGCAAAAGTTTGGAGGCGGAAAAGCGGGTGGGCAATCAGCGCTGTTTACCGAGGCGAATCCTGTCTGGGTGGGCCGCGAACTTAGGCTGCAGGAAGGCGCACACGTGCATCTATTGATCAATGACGCGACAAGTGACTTCACTGTTGCTGGTGTGCTCGGAAGCGAGGGGCAGCAAGCTGGGGAAAACGTGATTGTGGCTGATATTGGCTTGGCACAGCGCGTGACCGGCAAGATTCGAAAGCTTGACAGCATCGATGTTCAGGTTCCGCCGGGGCGTCCGGTTGAGTATTGGCGCGAGTTGCTGCGTAAACAGGTACCCGCTTCAGTCAGCGTCGAGCCGCAAGGCTCGCGGACGGACGAGAACCGCAAAATGCTGGCTGCGTTTCGCTGGAACCTGCGGGTGTTGAGCTACATTGCGCTGGTTGTGGGAGCGTTCCTGATCTACAACACGATTTCGATTTCGGTGGTGAGGCGGCGGAACGAGATCGGGGTGATGCGGGCGCTGGGTGCAACGCGCGGCGTGATTCTTTTTGGATTTGTGGCCGAAGCTGGGTTCTTCGCGCTGGCGGGCAGCTTGTTCGGCCTGACGATTGGACGCGTGATGGCAATAGGGGCGGTAAAGCTTATCGGGAATACGGTGGAGGCTCTTTACGTGAGCAGCCAACCAGCGCCGGTCGAATTGACGGTGGGCGTCGCTCTTACCGGGATTGCATTGGGAATGTGCGTTTCGCTTGCGTCGGCTTTGGCTCCGGCTCTGGAAGCTTCGCGCGTGGCACCAGTAGAGGCGATGGCGCGCGGCCGCGAGGAGCAGACAACAAAGCTGCAGTCACGCTACAGAGCCTTGCTGGCAGCCGGGATGTTTGCCGGATCCGCTGTGCTGTCGCAATTGCCGCCGATTTACCGGCAGCCGATCTTCGCGTATGGGGCTGTCGTACTACTGATCGCTGGAACCGCTGCCATAGTTCCGGAATTGATCTTGATGTTTGTACGGTTGACACACCGGATGATCGAAAGGCTGCTGGGCGTAGAGGCGCAGCTTGCCGCGCGTTCACTACGGGCGTCTTTGGGGCGGACATCGGTACTGACAGCGGCGCTTGCGACGGCAATTGCGATGACAGCGAGCGTAGCAATCATGGTGGGCAGCTTTCGCGAAACGTTGGGCGTATGGATGGATAACCAATTGAAAGCAGATTTGTATCTGCGCCCTGCGGGATACTCGGCGGCCGATCAGCATCCCACGATGAGCCCCGAGATTGCGGACAGGATTGAGCGGCTTCCCGATGTTGCTTCCGTAGACCGATTCCGAGCGTATCCGATTTCCTACGAGGCATTGCCGGCCACACTGGCGGGCGGCGAAAGCAGCCGGGTTGGGAATTCGGCGAGCACGCGATTTTTGCCGGGAGAAGATCAACAGTCGATCCTCAGAAAATTGCCGACTGGAGATTACGCAGTTATCAGCGAGCCGTTCGCGAACAAGCACGGAGTGAAGATTGGCGGCGTGCTAAGGCTTCCACTCGCTGGGGCGATACGGAGCTTTAAGGTGCTCGGCATTTATTACGATTACTCGACAGAACGCGGCTTTATTGTTCTCGATCGCAAGACGCTATTGAAATATTTGCCAGATACAGCGGAGTCCAACCTAGCTGTCTATGTCAAGCCGGGCGCCGACGTCAATGCCGTGCGTATTGGAATTGACCAGATCATAGCTGGTCGAAGAGTACTGGTCTTTCGGAATAGCAGCCTTCGCCGAGCCGCTATCGCAACGTTTGACCGAACCTTTCGCATTACTTACGCGCTAGAAGCAGTGGCGGTTTTGGTGGCGGTGATGGGAATCGCGGGCGCCTTACTAGCGATGATCATCGATCGCCGTCGCGAATTTGCATTGTTGCGCTTTCTGGGCGCGAGCCGACCACAAGTACGAAAGATCATACTCTGCGAAGCGGGCCTGCTGGGGCTGTTTGCAAATGTTATCGGCGTGGTGCTTGGCACGCTTTTGTCATTGATTCTCATTTTTGTCATCAACAAGCAATCGTTTGGCTGGACAATTCAATTCCACTGGCCTGTGGCCTTGCTGCTGGCCGTGCTAACGGGCGTTTATGGGGCAACTGTGCTCGCCGGGTTATATCCAGCACGGACGGCTTTGCGCATGAATCCGATTGAGGTGATTCATGCGGAGTAGACTGCTATGCCTTTGGCTCGGTTGCGCGATGCTGTCAGGGCAGCAGTGGAAGGCAGCGCTGCCGGGCTACCACTTCGAGTTTCCGCGCGATCACTTCAGTCATCCGGATTATCAGACGGAATGGTGGTATTACACGGGCAATCTGCGTTCCCTGGATGGGCACCGATATGGGTTCGAGTTGACGTTCTTCAGGCAAGGAACGGTTTTGACGCCCGAAGCGGCCGAAGCCGAGGATACGACGTGGCGTCCGGATCAGCTGTATCTGGCGCATCTGGCGCTGAGCGACATCGATGGTCAACGGTTTTACCACACGGAGCGCTTGAATCGCGCAGGTCCGGAGCTGGCGGGTGCGGCGTTCGCTGACGGGCAGTACTGGAACGGCAATTGGCAGGTTCGCTGGACGGCGCTGCCCGGCGAGCAACAAGAGTTGACGGCAGTTTGCGATAGATTCAAGCTTCGTCTCGATCTCAGCTCGCTGAAAGCGCCAGTTATTCAGGGGCAAGATGGCGTGAGCAAGAAAGGCGCGAAACAAGGGCAGGCTTCGCACTATATATCCTTTACGCGTTTGCAAGCCGTAGGAGAGCTGACGCAGAAGTCTTCGACTGTCGAGGTGACGGGGCTTGCCTGGATGGATCATGAGTTCTTCACGGAGCTGCCTGCGAGCGATCTTTCGGGGTGGGACTGGTTTGCCATTCAGCTTAATAACAACGAGGAGCTGATGCTATACCGGCTGCGAGCCAAGTTCGGAGAATCTGATCCGTATTCCTCGGGAGCTTACATAGACAGCCGGGGTAAGGTGCGGTTCCTTTCAGCGCAGGAGTTTTTGCTAATCCCCGGGGAGACTTGGCGGAGTGGGCGGTCGAGGGCGAGCTACCCAGTTACGTGGCATATCAGTGTGCCGTCGTTAACGCTGGAGCTGACTGAACAAACAGGGCTGAAAGATCAGGAGCTTTGGAGTAAGGACAGCACCTCACCGAGCTATTGGGAGGGAGCTGTAACGTACAAAGGCACGATGCGCGGCCGGCCGATCGAGGGCATTGGATACCTGGAGATGACCGGTTACAGCGGAGCAGTGAAGCTGAGCGGGATGACTCAGAAGTGAATCTCGGCTGCGCTTTCGTCTACGCGCCCGGGTTCGAGGGAGCGCATGGCTTGTGCGAGCAGGGCTGAGATCAAGCAGCAGGCGACCACAATGCCGAGCGCGTAACGCAAGGTAAAGAGCTGTGATGCGAAGCCGATCGCCGGAGGGCCGACGATGAAGCCTATATAGCCGATCCCGGTCACGGTCGCGATACCGGCGCCGGGGCTAATGGATTTGACTCGGCCGCCCGAGCCGAAAACGAGCGGGATGATCACGGAGAAGCCGGCACCGGTCGCAGCAAAGCCGGGGAGGGACCAGCCGGGCGAATGCATGGAGAGCGCCCAAAGCAAACCACACGCCGCGACCAGGCTGCCCGCACGCACGGTCAACAAAGGACCAAGGCGAGCAGTGATTATGTCGCCCAGAAAGCGAAAGATCGCCATTGACGCGGAGAAGACCGCGTAACCGGCTGCTGCGATACCAGCTCCCGCGTTAAGTACCTGTTTGAGATAGACAGCGGTCCAATCTCCCATAGCGCCCTCGGAAAGCAGAATGCAGAATCCAATAGCGCTCAGGGCGAAGAGTACTCGTGGAATTTTGCTCAAGGGCAAGCGATGCCCAGCTTGGGAACCGGCTTGGTGAGTATCGAGCAGAAAGGGCGAGGCAATCGCAACGGCCAGCACGTTCAGAGCTGAGCTGACAACGAAATGGTACAGCAAGTTGATGCCGTGCGCGGCGACCAGACCACCCAAGCCTGCGCCAATCATTCCGCCGAGGCTAAACATGCCGTGAAAGCGGGACATGGTCGGGGTACCTAAAGCTTTTTCGACCTCGACGCCTTGCGCGTTCATCGAGACATCCATCGAAGCGGCGACGGCACCGAAAATCAGCAATGCAATCGAAAGCGTGAAACTGTTGAAGGCCAGCGCTAGAAGAACAACAGAAAGACAGAAGAAAACACTGCTGAAGATCGAGACTTTCTTGCTCCCATAGCGGCTCACAAGAAAGCCGGCCACCGGAATGCTCGAGACAGCGCCGATTGCGGAGCTCAGTAAAGTGAGCCCGAGAACGCCGTTGGGGAGCGAGAGCGTGCTTTGTACAGCGGGAATTCTCGAAACCCAAGTTGATACGACCAGGCCGTGGACAAGAAACAGGATCACGGTGCTCCACCAGCCTGCTCTGACTGACTTAGAATCCGCGATTTTTGCGAACATACACCGTGATCTCTTGGCCGCCGTGCGTCCAACTTGCCTTCGGCTCGAGCCCCATACTTTCGCAATCGGCAAGCGTTGCATCGGGCTGCCAATCGTAGAAGCGGGTGAGAAAGCGGCGAACTAGCGGTATAACGATGACGCCATTGCGCGGCATCCAGGTGAGGGTATGCGTGATGAGAATATCGTAGCTGTTCAGGGGAAGCGCCTGCAGCGAAGACAGGTGAAAATTCGCCACCTCAATGACTTTAAGCTTATGTGAAACGTAGCCGTAATCGGGGCTTACAAGAGCGGCAGAGAAGGGCCATGCGGTCGCAATTGTCGTGTTGGGAAATGTTAATTCCGTGTAGCCCGCGGCGATTTGCTGGAGCCGAACGAAATCGACCATCGCGTAATTGTTCTCGAACGGAAACGGATAGGGAGGATTCCAGAACAGGTTGGCTATCAAGCCGGCGATTAATGCTGTCGTAGCAGCGACGCCGGTCCACTTGCGCAAGCGGCCCAGCCCGATACTGACCGCGATGTAAAAGATCGGAAGAACGGGTAATAGATAGCGCTCGAGTTCCGCCCCGCCCAGGATGGAAACGAGCAAAAGTGTGGCGGCGCTGAGGCAAAGCGTGAGCCGCCACCACCGACTACGAAAAACGGGACAGTTGCGCACCGTCCACAGCAGGACGAGCGTGCCGATCCAGCGAAACTCGGCAAAGAAAAGATAGTACACGCGCCTGATAAGCGAAAACACCATGCGTACCGGATTGAGAGCGTACTGGATGTTGTAGTGCTCAAAGCCGGGATTGCCGAGCCAGTATCCGGTCTTCGAACGCAGGAGCAATAGCCAAAGCGCCAAAACGATACCGGAGGGAACGAAAAGCAGCGCTCTCTTGGAATCTTTGCGCAACAGAAGTGCGATTCCGAATATAGCCGGGACGATTACGCCCGTCTCTTTCGCCAGAACGAGGGCGACGCAAGCGACTGCCGCCCAGACGTAACATTCCTGCAAAAAGAGCAGGAGTGAAAGAAGCGTGAGCACCATGGCAGGCATGTCGAGTTGCGCCATCATGCTCTGCGTATAAAAGAGCGGCGAGGCAAGCAGAAAGAGAGGAGGCAGAAATGCCGGAGCGCCGTCCGTTCCACGGCTGAGTTCGATGGCGAGAAGAAAGGTGAACAGCAGGCCCGCGCCGGCGAGCAGGAGCATGGCGACTCGAGTTACGGGAATCGAGAAGCCGAATAGCTTGTACCAGAACACGAGGTACATTTCGACTCCCGGCGGATGCACGTTGGGAATGGTGGAGTGCGCCACCCAAGCGCCGGTGCGGAGGAGGTCGAGCGCGGTGGGAATGAATTGCCCATGCTCATCCCAGAAGAATGGCAACGCGAGCAGGTGCAAGTGCAGCGCGATCAAAGGCGCGGTGAACAGGGTAAAAAAGAGCAGTAAATAGTAAGGCCGATTGCGCGACGCGGATGACGAATCTGCCGGCGCGAACGGCGGCAGCTTCGGCATGGGCGGCCGGCGCTGGACTGGCATGAGCGCCTATTGAATAACTTCCCCCTGCGCCTGAGTTTCGAGGCGAATCTCTCCGAAGGCGGCCTCGTATTGCTTCAAATTCTGCTGCAGGAGATTGGAAAGGGCTTTGGCCTGAGGCGGGCTCAGATAAACGCCCTGGAAATTGGTGATGGTCACGGCATCTGGCGCGCTCTGGTTGATGGTGCCGAACATGAGGAAGAAGTCCCAGAGGCTGACGCGCATTTGCACGCTGTTGGCGTAGTGCTCGCGGTATTCGGGCGTGGTGGTGAGCTGAACCTTCGGGGGCGGCTGGCCGGGTGTCATTTCTTAAGTATGGATGACAGAGAATTGCCTGGACGACTTCGCTGGGATGACGGCTAAGAGTGGCGGGGACGACGGGGCTCGAACCCGCGACCTCCGACGTGACAGGCCGGCGTTCTAACCAGCTGAACTACGTCCCCTCGTGGTGGATAGCGTCGGACGCTTAAAGATTAACACAGGCGGCGCAGTACGCGGAGCGGCCTTTATGACTTCTTTACCTCTCTTCTCTTAGATTGAGATTGTCTATGGCAGATATTCTTTACGTCGCGGCAGGGATCCTGTTCTTTTTGCTGGGCTGGGCATTTACTAAAGGCTGCGACCGACTGTGATTGGAGCTTTGAAATGGACTACATCGTTGGCGGCATCACGACCTTGTTTTTGTTTGTCTACCTTATCTATGCGCTGCTCAAGCCGGAGAAGTTTTGAACCATGACCACAAATGGCATTTTGCAGATCGCGGTTTACTTTCTCGTTATTCTCGCGCTAGCCAAGCCCATGGGGACCTTTATGGCGGCCCTGTTCGAAGGCAAACGAACGTTTCTGCATCCGGTTATCCGGCCGCTCGAAGTGCTGACTTACAAGCTGATTGGTGTCAAGGAGAAAACGGAGCAGCGCTGGACGCAGTATTCGGCGGCGCTGCTCGCGTTTAGTGTATTCAGCTTTTTATTCGTTTACTTGTTGCAGCGGCTGCAAGGCTTCCTGCCGTTCAACCCGCAGGGTTTCAGCGGCAAACTAGTGACGCCCGATCTGGCGTTCAACACAGCTGTCAGCTTCGTGACGAACACAAACTGGCAATCTTATTCGGGCGAATCGACATTGAGCTACCTGGTTCAGATGGCCGCTCTCACGGTTCAGAACTTCGCCTCAGCAGCGGCAGGCATTGCTGTAGCAATTGCGGTTACACGTGGCTTTGCACGGCAGCAGATGAATAGCCTTGGAAATTTCTGGGCGGACGTTACAAGGGCGGTGCTGTATATCTTGCTGCCGCTCTCGATGGTGATTGCGCTGCTCCTGTGCGCGCAGGGGGTGATTCAAAACTTCCAGCCGTATACAGTGGCGAAGACTCTGGAAGGCGCGAAGCAGGTAATTGCACAAGGGCCGGTGGCTTCGCAAGAAGCGATCAAGATGCTCGGCACGAATGGCGGTGGGTTCTTCAACGCCAACTCAGCCCATCCATTTGAGAATCCGACGCCGCTAACAAATTTCGTACAGCTCATCGCGATCTTTCTCATACCGGCGGGGTTGACTTACATGTTCGGTGTGATGGTAGGCGACCGCAGGCAGGGCTGGGCCATCTTTGCGGCCTGCTCGGTGATGTTTTTGGTAGGCGCGTTTGCCTGCTACCGGGCTGAGGCGAACGGAAACCCGACGCTCGAGAAGCTTGGATTACAGGCGAGCGCGAGCGCTACGCAAACCGGCGGCAATATGGAGGGCAAAGAGACGCGCTTCGGCATAGCTGCGACTGCGCTATTTGCGACGGTAACGACTGACGCAAGCTGCGGGGCGGTGAACGGGATGCACGATAGCTTCACTCCGCTCGGGGGACTGGTGCCGCTGTTCAATATCCAAACGGGCGAAGTTATTTTCGGCGGAGTAGGCGCGGGTCTCTACGGGATTCTACTGTACGCGATTCTGGCCGTGTTTATCGCGGGATTGATGGTTGGACGCACGCCCGAATACATCGGAAAAAAGATTGAAGGCAAAGAGGTGAAAATGGCGATGCTGGCTCTGATCGCGACGGCGATGAGCGTTCTGGTGTTTGCAGCGATCTCCTCTGTCGTGAAGTTTCCGGCACCGACTAAGGACGCGAAAGGGCAACCAGTGGCGCAGAGCTATTGGAATCCGCCCGGACCGGCCACTGCGAATTTTGCCAACGCCGGCCCGCATGGATTCAGCGAAGACCTTTACGCTTACACGAGCGTGGCCGGAAATAATGGAAGCGCGTTCGGGGGCATCAACGCGAATACTCCCTGGTACAACCTCACCCTCGGCTTAGGCATGCTGGCCGGCCGGTTTCTTTTCCTGATTCCGTTGCTGGCAGCCGCCGGAAGCCTGGCACGAAAAACGAGAATCGCCGCGACAATCGGAACACTTCCCACGCATGGCCCTCTATTTGTGGGACTGCTGGTCGGGACGGTCGTACTGGTTGGCGCGCTGACGTTCTTCCCGGCGCTGGCGCTTGGACCGATAGTCGAGCATTACCTGATGCAAGACGGGCGTCTGTTCTCGACCTTGCTGTTTTCTTTCCCGAGCTAATTTATGGCTACCTCGCTACAAACTCCTCGTATACCCCCTTCCGCTCCAGCACCGGCCCCGGCGGGGTCGCTGCTGCCATCGAAGCTGAGCCGCGCGCGGCCGTTGTTCGATCCGGAGATTGTCCGGCGCGCCACCAGAGATTCTTTTATCAAACTGAATCCCGTCACTCTTCTGAAGAACCCGGTCATTTTCGTAGTGGAGGTAGGCGCAGCACTGGTCACGCTTTTTCTTGTGAGGGACGTTATCAAAGGCATCCCGGGGAACGGTTTCGAAATCCAGATTGCGGTATGGCTCTGGTTCACGGTGCTATTTGCGAACTTCGCTGAAGCCATGGCAGAAGCGCGAGGCAAAGCACAGGCGGACACGCTGCGCAAGACGAAGACCGATTCCGTGGCGAAACGACTGCTCTCGGCCGGGAAGATAGAAAGCATTCCGGCGTCGAAGCTGCGAGCGGGCGACATCGTGCTCGCGGACGCAGGCGATCTGATACCTGGAGACGGCGAGGTAATTGAGGGTATCGCGACGGTGGACGAATCTGTTATTACAGGCGAAAGCGCGCCGGTGATCCGCGAATCAGGAGGCGACCGCAGCGCGGTCACGGGCGGCACTCGCGTTCTTTCAGATCAGATCAAAATCCGCATTACCTCCAACCCCGGGGAAACGTTTTTGGACAAAATGATTGCACTGGTGGAAGGCGCTGAGCGGCAAAAAACTCCGAACGAGATCGCGCTAAATATATTGATTGCCGGCCTGACACTCATCTTTCTGCTGGCGGTAGCAACGTTGCACCCGTTCGCCGTATACGCCGTGACATCGGCTGGCAGCGGACATGTTCCTACTGTGGCGGTACTGGTTTCACTGCTGGTATGCCTGATTCCGACGACTATCGGTGGCTTGCTGTCAGCCATTGGAATCGCGGGCATGGACCGCGTAATGCAACACAATGTGCTGGCGATGAGCGGTAAGGCGGTGGAAGCCTCGGGCGATGTGAACACGTTGCTGCTGGATAAGACCGGTACGGTCACGCTGGGCAACCGGCAGGCGGTGGAGTTCATCGCGTTTTCAGGGGTGAGCGCGGAGGAACTGGCAGATGCGGCGCAGCTTTCGAGCTTAGCCGACGAGACGCCGGAGGGCCGGTCGATTGTGGTGCTCGCGAAAGAGAGATACGGATTACGGGGGCGTGAAGTTGCGGAGCACGGGGCAAATTTCATTCCATTTTCGGCGTACACACGAATGAGCGGAGTGGATATTGACGGACGCATGCTTCGCAAAGGAGCAAGCGGCGCGATTGCCAACCTGGTGAAGGAGCTTGGCGGAACCGTTCCGCAGGATTTCGAGAAGACGTCTGACGGAATCTCGCGCACGGGGGGCACTCCGCTGGCAGTCTCAGACGGGCCGCGGATGCTCGGCATTATTCATTTGAAGGACATTGTGAAAGGCGGAATGAAGGAGCGCATCGGGCAACTCAGAGCGATGGGCATTCGGTCGGTGATGATCACGGGCGATAACCCCCTTACTGCGGCGGCAATTGCGAGCGAGGCAGGCGTGGACGATTTCCTCGCGCAGGCTACGCCGGCTGACAAGCTCGAATACATCAAACGCGAACAAAGCGAAGGACGGCTGGTGGCCATGACGGGTGATGGGACAAACGATGCACCGGCGCTGGCACAAGCAGATGTCGGCCTGTCGATGAACACGGGAACCATGGCGGCCAAAGAGGCCGGAAACATGGTTGACCTGGATAGCAATCCGACGAAGCTGATCGAAGTGGTGGCCATCGGTAAGCAACTCCTGATTACGCGCGGAGCGCTGACGACGTTTTCCATCGCCAATGATGTTGCGAAGTACTTCGCGATTATTCCCGCCATGTTCATGACGACTTATCCGGTACTACGCCGGTTTAACATTATGAACCTGCATACGCCGCAAAGCGCAGTGCTGGCGGCCGTGATCTTCAACGCGCTGATCATTATCACGTTAGTGCCACTAGCCTTACGGGGTGTCAAATACCGGCCGAGCGGAGCCGCCGCTCTGCTGCGGCGCAATATGTTGATCTACGGATTGGGCGGAATTGTCGTACCCTTTCCGGGGATTTGGATTATCGATCAACTTCTGGTTTGGTTACATTTCGCATAACAGGAAATATATGTTGCAACAACTTGGGCCCGCACTTCGATTGACTGTGCTGCTTACGGTGCTTACCGGGCTGATTTATCCCGGCGTAATTGCAGGAATGTGCCAGGTTCTCTTCAGAGATAAGGCGAATGGAAGCCTGATCACCCGGAAAGGTCAGGTAATCGGATCGCGGCTTATCGGGCAAAACTTCAACAGACCAGAATATTTTCATCCAAGACCTTCCGCAGCGGGAAGCGACGGCTACGACGCGAGCGCCTCGAGCGGATCTAATTTGGGGCCGACGAGCCAAGCTTTATATGACCGGGTAAAAGCTGGAGCGGACCGATTCCGCAAAGACAATCCTGATTTCTCCGGCCCGATTCCGGCCGATGCTGTAACGGCCTCGGGCAGCGGTCTCGATCCAGAAATCAGCGTGGCGAACGCTGGCGCACAGGCTGCTCGGGTAGCAAAAGCTCGTGGCGTAGAGCGCTCGACGGTCGAAAAACTGATCGCCTCCGGGACCAGCCAGCGGGGTCTTGGTTTTCTGGGCGAAGCGCGGGTAAACGTTCTCGAGTTGAACCTGGCCCTCGACCACATTCCTATGATTGATTCACCTGAAATGGGCCACGCCGCTGAGAAATAGCGTGAAAGGCGGATTTTGAACGATCGAAAACCCACGCCCGAGCAGCTGTTGCAGCAGCTCGAGGCAGAAGAGGAAGGCCAGTCACGCGGACGGCTCAAGATATTTCTCGGCTACGCGCCGGGTGTGGGCAAGAGTTTTCGCATGCTGGACGAGGGACGGCGCCGGTTCGAGCGAGGACAGGACATTGTAGTGGGTGCGATTCAGCCCAAGCTTTCTCCAGACGTTCTGCAAGTGGCTGCGAGTCTGGAGATTATTCCTTTACGGAATGTGAACAGCGTTTCTGTGATGGATATACCGACGATTCTACGGCGGTCGCCCAAAGTATGTCTGGTGGATGGCTTGGCGTATGACAATCCGCCTGGGCAGACGAATGAAAAGCGGTGGCAAGATGTCGAGCAACTGCTGGCCGCAGGCATCTCGGTTATCACGTCGGTGAATCTTCAGCACATTGAAGAAAAACGCGAACAAGTGGAAGCGATCACGGGTAAGCATGTGACGCAGACGGTGCCGCTCAGCTTCCTGCAACGAGCTGACGAAATCGTGGTCGTGGACGCGCCGGCAGAAAGCAGCCGGATCAGCTTCCCGGACAGTGCGGAGGCAGGCACCGGGCAACGCCTGTCCAGAACCCAGTTATCTGAGTTACGGGAGATCGCGCTGTTTCTTGCAGCGGACGTGATCGATAAGCAGCTCGAGCGATATCTGGCGAGCCATGGAATTGAGCAGACGTGGGGAACACAGGAGCGGATTCTGGTCTGCATCTCTCCGGGATCAGACGCGCCGCGCATGCTCGATTCGGGGAGCAGAAACCGCGACCGCTTTCATGGCGAACTGATTGCCGCTCACATGAATCGGCCGGAGTGGAATTCGGAGCAACGGCGAACGGTGGAAGAGGCTCTGGAAATCGCGCGCGAAAAGTGCGCCGAAGTTGTGGAGCTGGATGGCGAGGATGCTGTTGCGGCCGTACTGGAGTTCGCCCGGCAGCGGGGCATCACCCAAATCTTTATTGGGCAAAGGGATCGTGAGAGCTGGTGGGAGCGAGTATTCGGAAGCGATGTAGACCGGCTGATCCGTTCAGCGGAGGGCATTGACGTCCGGGTGTTTCCTCACGCGTGAGTCCGGGCAGCGAAGTAAGTCCGGCCGAAGCCGAGTTCCGAACTTACACCTGCATAGCGGGCGGCGATGGCTTCGATGTTTTGAAACCCGGCTGCCGCCAGTCTAGAGAGAATGTCGGCTTGCGGGTAACATCGCTGTTTGACAGTACTGCAGTGCTGACGCCAGCAGTCTCCCTCCGGAGCTTTGATAAACCAGATTAGTTCGGTAGTGGCCATTTTGCTGAAGGGGTCGAATTTGCCACGAACCAGGCTAGTGCTTTCCTCCCGCAAATCGACCGACCATTGATGCAGATCTGCCGAGTACGCTTCGGCGAGATTCATGTCGAAGACGAAGAGGCTGCCCGGATCGAGCGAACGATAAACGCCGCAGAATACCTGTTCAAGGCCATCGAGGGTGAGAATGTGGTTCAAGGAATCGAAGGTGGATAAAGCGGCTTGGAACTTGCCGGGGAGTGACAGTTGCGTGGCATCCTGCACGAAAAAGCTTACCTGGGGCAGTTCATGCCGGGCAAGCGCGATCAGTTCGGCTGAATTATCGACTCCCGTTACGGCATAGCCGCGGTTTGCGAGTTCCCTGGTTACGTGGCCGGAGCCGCAACATAGGTCGAGAACTCGCGCCCCGACCTGAATCTGAGAGAAGAACAGCCGTTCAAGGGCGGGCATGGCGGCGGGAAGGTACCAGTCGGCCCACAGCGCATGGTACATGCCGGCCACGTTGTCATAGGAAGAGCGCGGGTTGTCAGGCATGAGGGAGAGAGCTCTCCAGACAGGGTTGCACATCCATTGCTAAACTGCTGGTTTGAAGTACAGTGATTTAACCCGGCGGGGAATGATTTGGCTGCTGGGAGTACCCGCTGTGCGGGCGTTTGGCCAAGGCGTTTCGACGCGTGCCGTTAAAGCGCAACCGCGCGGTAAGCCTTCCGGTTTGCCGTTCAATGCATGCTTCTCAGATATCGCCGCACAGGCCGGACTGCACGCTCCGCTTATCTATGGGCCCGAAGAGAAGAAGACTTATATTGTCGAGACAACAGGCTGCGGATGCGCCTTCATCGATTTCGACAATGACGGCTGGCTGGATATTTTCACGCTCAGCGGGACACGCTTCGAGGGACCGCCGGAAGGCACAACCAACCGGTTGTATAAGAACAACCGTGATGGGACTTTCACCGATGTGACCGAGAAATCCGGCCTGACGAAAGCGGGTTGGGCTTCGGCCGTGGCGATTGGAGACTACAACAACGATGGCTTCGACGATATGTTCGTCACCTACTATGGCCAGAACGTGCTCTATCGAAACAACGGCGATGGCACGTTTACCGACATGACGGAGAAAGCCGGCCTACTGCACGAAGGCACACGGTGGGGCGCTGGCTGTACTTTTATCGACTATGACCGCGATGGTCATCTTGACCTCGCCATATCCAACTATCTTCAGTTCGATCAGAACAAAATCCCGAAGCCCGGGGAGAGTTCTTTTTGCAACTGGAAAGGCATACCAGTAAATTGCGGTCCGCGCGGTTTGCCGCCGGGTGACATGACGCTCTATCACAACAACGGGGACGGCACCTTTGGCGACGTTAGCATCAAATCAGGTATTTCAAAAGCGAAGGGCAGCTACTGCATGACCACCGTGGCGGCCGACTTCGACAACGACGGCTGGCCAGACCTTTACGTCGCCTGCGATTCAACCCCGAGTTTTCTTTTTAAAAACAATCACGATGGCACCTTTACGGATATCGGATTGGAAGCCGGTGTGGCGCTAAACGAGGACGGGATGGAGCAGGCGGGCATGGGCCTGGGCATTGGCGACTACAACCTGGATGGCAGCCTCGACATCTTGAAAACACATTTTGCGGATGATACAGCGGTGCTCTACCGCAATGACGGCAAGGGCAACTTTGAAGATGTGACCAACGCAGCTGGACTGGGCGTAGAGACGAGGTTTATCAGCTGGGGCGCCGGCATGTACGATCTCGACAACGACGGTTACCCTGACCTGTTCTGGGTGACCGGGAGCGTGTATCCCGAGATCGAAAAAGCCCTGCCGAATTATCCGTTCAAGAGTCCGCGTATTGTCTTTCGAAGCTTAAAGAACGGCAAATTCGAAGAGTTACTGGATCAGGCCGGACCAGGCATTGCGGCCGCACACGCCAGCCGCGGTTGCGCCTTCGGCGATTTCGACAACGATGGCGATATCGATGTACTGATTATGAATCTGAACGAGCCGCCATCGCTGTTGCGTAACGATGTGAAGGGCGAAAGCCACTGGGTGAAGGTCAAGCTGATTGGAACCAAATCGAACCGGAGCGCAATCGGAGCACGTGTGACGGCGCGCTATGGGGGCAGAGTGCAAGCGCAGGAAGTGCTGAGCCAGGCGAGTTATTACTCGGCGAACGATCTCAGGATTCATTTTGGATTGGGCCAGAGCAACAAAGTGGATCTCGATGTACGTTGGCCGAACGGCGCTACGGAGCACTTCGCAAATGTGGCCGTCAACCATTTGGTAACTATCCGCGAGGGCAGCGGGATCATCAAAGGTGAAGCATTCGTGAAACGGTCGATCTAGCGCAAGTTTGTGGAACAATAAGAAAGTCGGCCGGAGCGGACGGCGCGTATTGCGGACTTTGTCACTTACCCTGTTGCTCAGCTCGGTAACGGGCTGGACTCTTGGCGGCCAAACCAATGGGATCAACGGGTCCGCGATGCAGCCGTACGAGGCGCATGCGACTGCGGTGACCGGCAAAGTTTCGCGCGTGCGCGACCAGCAGCCTTGGGCCGTCAGTTCCGGGGAGCGGGTACCGGTTCGTCAGGTGATTTCCACTGGGAGTGATGGGTATGCGCATTTCACCGTCGCGGGCGGCGCAAATTTCGATATCTTCAGCAACTCGCGGATCATTTTCAGGCAGAACACAGGTAGTGCCGGAGACTTGCTAGATGTAATTGCAGGTAGAGTGCGAGTGCATCTCCAACCTCTGATGAGCCAGCCGCAGCAGCGCATTTTCACTCCTTCGGCAATTATCAGCGCAAGCCGTCCGGCAACCGTGGCATTAGCTTTGGATCAGGACGACACGCTTCGGCTCGACGTCCTGGAGGGAGAAATACGGGTGCAACACACAAAGCTGCCAAACTCAGAGCCGACTCTGGTGCGAGCGCTGGATGCAATCCTGGTGCGGCCGGATGAGCCGATCTCGCGACGAGTCGATCGGGGCTCACTTTACAGATATACGATCAAACCCTTCAAGGATATATGGTCCGCGGTGACGCCCGGTCACTCAGGTTCGCATAATGGAGATGTGGTCGAGGGCGAAAAGGTTTTGGCGAGAATGTTGCCCTCGCAACCTTTTCCTGAATGGTAATCCGAACCGCGCTAAGCTTCGTTTCTCTTATGGTCCTTGTGACGGGCTGCTACGGTCAGCAGCCCCCGGGACTTGAGAATCCCTGGGATGTACGTACGCTCCTGGCGAATCTGGGCAAAGACACTGACCAGCTCAAGCCAGTAATCGATAATCTCAAGCCGCAGCAATGGTACGACCAGAAGGGCGCATCCAGCACTTACATTCTGCAATGGCAAACAGCCCAGCGGCAGCTAAACGATATTTCGCTGACCACTAAATTGTTCGCGCAAAAGACCGAGAGCCTGCCGCTGGCGCTAGATGATTACTTCAGGCTGGAAGCACTCGACGTAACCACGCGATCGCTCGAAGAGGGGACTCGCAAATACGGAGACCGCCCGACGGCAGACCGGCTCAGCGCCCTGATCGCGCGAAACTTCACCAATCGGGAGAGGCTCCGCGATTATCTTCGAGATCTGGCCACGAGCACCGAACAGAACTTTAAGATTGCCGATGAGGAAGCGCAGCGTTGCCGCGGTATGATCAGCAAGCAGCCACCGGCTGCTTCGAGAAGGCTGAACAAATAGGGCTGTTTATCAAATCATGGAAGTAAGCTCATTTAGCTGTTCGATCTGCGGCGAAGTCTCGCGGGACATTTGCGTATATTGCACGAAGGATGCTTGCAGCAATCACCTCTGCGACCGGTGCCACCGGTGCAGCGACTGCTGCGTTTGCGAGATGCAGGTCTTCACGCAACGAGCAAACGGGCATGTTCCTGATGGGCACATAGAGCCCGATCAGACAATCTCCGGCTCCGAAGACTAGCGCCGAATTGACTACTTCTCGGTTTTATTGCTGTTCCTGTGCAGAACCGAGGAGAGGCCCGAGCGCTTACCGTTGGGGTTCAAGGCCTTACTCAAAACAGCTTCACGATCGCCACTCACCCAGGCGCTGTTGATCGCGGCTTCATCGAGACCAGCTAGCCGTCCAGCGAGGATAAAAGCCGGCAAGGCGTGGTGGAGGTCATGCCAGCGCGCCATTTCGACAACCGACGGCAGGGCGCGTTCGCGGAGCAACTCGAGGGTGTCTGGATTGCGGCTATCGGTTAAGTTAACCAGCGCTTCAGTCGCATCGCGCCGGTCAGACCAGACCACCGAATTCATCAGTTCCACAAACCAGGTCGCCTCCAGCCGGATTTGCTGTTCCGGATGCAGTTTTGCTTCGACCGCCACCGCCTTCAGAGCCAGCGCGGCATTTTCACGCACGCTGTCATCGCTGTCGCGCAATGCGTATTGAAGGCCGTTAACCACAATTTCCGTGCCGTGGGGTCCACGGGGGCCATATTGCATCAGGTATGTCGCGGCGGCGCGCTGCTCAGGGTCGGCAGATTCACGGATGACGCGGTCGACCAGCGCAAAATTGGCGGCGACTGCCGGGATGAAAGATTCCTGAATGCGGCGGCACTCCGGGTCCGCCATTAAGGAATAACCTTGCGTGAGATCCTCATCGGCGTTGCGCCCCCGAAGACTACCGGCGACTTCATCGAGGAAGTTGCGATAAGCGACAAATAACTGCGAGGGCAGTGTGATGTCTGCGGTGGGATTCGGGTGGTAATCGATATGCGGCGCATCGCGCTCCTGCACTCCTACGTAGAGGACCATGTTGCCGCCATCGCAGCAAGCCGCTTCGACGCGCGAAACAATTACGCCTGAGACTTTATCGATGCGCTCCTCGGCGTCTTCGCGAGAAGGAAGTGGGCCGCCAGGCGCTGCGCCGAGCGCTGCTCTAATCTTCTGCGGAGACACTTTACGGATGCCATAAATCTCGACCAAGCCAACTCGTGGAGTAATGTCAGTAACGGTCGCCTGCAGACCGAAAGAGAAGAATGCAAGCAGAGGAGTGAAGCGGTAAATCACAATCCTAGTATCGGACGTGAGCCGCGGGCGCGTGGGTTACGCCTGCTTTTCGGCCAAGTCGCCTACGAGCGGCAGCTTCACTTTGCGATTGTTGTAGGCAGAATACATCATGTAAAGCCAAAGCAGGAGAGCGAGCAGCGAGAAGAGAGGAAAAAGCACAAAGCTGAATCCGTGAGTGACTATCATCAACAAGATCCAGAGGACGATCAAGGCCAGGTGCGCAAAGATGGATTGGAAGGCATGGAAACGAACGGTCTTGTTCTGGTTGTAAGGAGCCAGCACCAAAAAGATGATGCCGGTAACGAGGCCGAATAGGTAGCAGAGCGCGCTGGCGACGTTCTCGGTCAGCCCAGGCGCTTGTACGCTCGAAGGCGAACCTGGAGGCACGTAACCGCTGCCCGGTGGTACGTAAGTGGCACCCGGTGCTGCGCCCGGATTCGTGCCGCCGACGGCCGCTCCACAGTTCGGGCAGAAAGCACCGTTCGTCTGAGTTCCACAGTTCGGACAAAATGACATTGCAAACCTCCTGGCTGTTTCTGCTGATCCTAACGAGTTTATTGCAGTTCGGAGTGAATTGCTATAGCGTTACAGGACGACAGTACTGGGGTTAGCCAAAATCGTTGCCCGGCTAACGCGACGTGTACACGTTGTCATCGGCTCGATAATTCCTTGATCACCCAGCCCCTTCGCTAATGTGACGTAATCAATTCGAAGGCAAATAAGGAATTCAGCCAGCGTGTTCTCGATCGCAGTCATGATTGGAGCCGTGGTTTTCGCGCTCACCCAGAGCTTGCTCTTTTTCTTCCTGATTCTTTTTGCCGTGATGCTTTTTGCCTTTTGCACTTATATCGGATATACCTTCCTAACCATGCGAAGGGACTCAGTCGAGAAGGGCCGAGAAGCGCGGAATCCTGCTTTAGACTCCCGGGTGGAACAGCCCACGCTTCCGTTTGCTCGCGAGGAACGGTAATTGGCTAATGGGTCGCCGCTCGACTTTCTTTCTAAGCTCACCAGCAGAGGAGACATAGCTGCTTTCGACTTGGGCTTTGTTGCTGGATTCCTCGTCGACACTTTCATGAACTGGAAGGGCATAGTCAGCCAGAACCAGGCAAGCATTTACGGAGGCGTTGCCGTGCTGTCATTGAAGAATGCTATTCAGGCGGGCTTATCATCAAGAACACACACAAGAGAGTCTCTCGAACGATGTACCATCACTTATCCGGTCGCATAGAGGCATGGCCGGGAACGGGTATGAACCGCCATGGAGCAGCACTGGGAACCATATATGTCCTCTGGCAAACAGGGCTTCTGACGAACGCTGACTTTCATCAGAACATGGTTGAGAGCGCAGATGAATATATCAGAGAAACTCGACTGGGTTTAGTGCGGCCAATGCAAGAAGCGGTAACGATTGTGGTAGAACGTCCCACTCTATGTGATCTGCGGTGTGTCAGAAAGGACCGCAAGCGCCTTTATCAAAACAGCTACACCGTTACCGGACGCCTCATCACCGGCCGTAATGCCAAAGTCACCAGCACCATTAAAATCGAAAAGATCGGGATGAGCATCAGCGCGCGCCGGTAAGCGCCGCCTTCGGCCAGCGCACCGATAATGGGCGAACTGACTGCTAACCCGATCCAGCCAAAAGTGACTACGATGCCCATCGCCGTCGCCGTGCCACGTGGGAAAGCGTCCTGAGCCATGGCCAGGGTAGTTGGAAACACGGGCGCCATGCTGAGACCCGCGCAGAAGACCGCCGCCGTGATTGCCGCATTCGAAGTAAGGTGGAGCATCGTATAGGTCGTGATTGCCATCAAGGCGCTGACCACCAGAGTGACTGTCAAAGCGGGAACTTTGATGAGGATGCGGGAGACCACCACGCGGCCCAGCAGAATGCCGAACGCGAAACCGTAGCTGACTACATGCCCGGCTGACCTCTGATCGAAATGAACGGTATCGACCAGATAAGTTTTGAGCCAGTTCCAAACACCGACTTCACAAGCAACATACAAGAATAAGAACAGTGAAAGCAAGAGCAGTGGCGCCTTGGTCAAAAGAGGCGGTACCTCGCTGAGCTGGAAGCTAGCCTTGCCCGAGGGGGACGGCATGCGCGTTACGGCATTCACGACGAGACCCACCGCGGCGAGAGCGGCAATGAGATAACAAACCAGCGCCGGATCGATGTGTTCACTGGCAATGTAAGTGGTTATGATGCTGCCGAGGCCGAAGAATAAATTGAGAAAGTTAAGCACCGAACCGCGCCGCGCAGGATCGACGGCTCCCGCCAAAGTGTTTGAGCCCGTGACTACGATTCCGCCACCCAACCCTAATACGAAATAGACGGCTAATAAGCCGTGGTAACCGCCCGCATTGGGTGCTGCAGCCAGCGAAGCTACGATCAGGGCAAGACCCGTTATGAGCGCCAGCTTGTTGCCTTTGATATCGATGAAAGGGCCCGCCGAGAGAGAGGCAACCACCAGGCCCAAAGCGTAAAGTGTCGCCAGCGTGCCTTGTTGGCCGGCAGAAAGAGCATAGCCGGGAAGCAGAGCGCCGAGAATAGGCGCAATCAAGCCATACGCGAAGATGGCCAGGATGGCCGAAAGGATAAGCACCGAAGAATAGTATCAAACAGATACGCTTAGGGCCGATTTCTGCGCGATTACTTCCGCGAGAACGCCGGCAGCGCGCTCACAATCCTCGCGCGAGACATCGAGGTGCGTGACGAGGCGCACACGGTTAGCATCGACTCCGTTGGCAAGCACGCCTCTAGACTTGAGTTGCCGGCTAAATTCGGATGTCGCGATCTTAAGAGCGGAGATGTCGAAGATCACAATATTCGTGCGGATCTTTGCCGAATCGATTTCGATGCCCGGCAAAGCAGCGAGTTTTTCAGCCAGGAAGCGGGCATTTTCGTGATCTCGCTTGAGGCGAGCGGGCGATTCTTCGAGCGCGATCAAGCCCGCGGCGGCCAGCACGCCTGCTTGACGCATGCCACCGCCCAGGCGCTTACGATAGAGACGGCCTTCTTCCATGGCTTCCTGAGCGCCAACCAGCATCGAACCGACCGGCGCACCGAGTCCTTTAGAAAGACAGAACATCACCGAATCGACATTACGTGCGATGCGCGAGACAGGCGTATCGGTAGCGATTGCCGCGTTGAAGATGCGCGCGCCGTCCATGTGAACTTTAAGTCCGCGGTAATGGGCGTGCCCGCAAATGTCGTCAATTACTGAGAGCGGGTACACAGTTCCCCCCGCCATGTTGTGAGTGTTCTCGAGCGAGATCAGGGTTGTGGGCGCGTTGTGCGGACCGAATGGTCGCAGAGCCGGTTCGATCTGTCCCCAGCTCAAAATTCCGTCTTCGGTCTGGACCGGACGCGCTAGGCAGCCTGAAAACCAAGCGAGCATCGAGAGTTCCCAGTCGAGAATGTGGGAGCGGGTGTCGCAGACCACCTCCTCGCCGTGCCTGGTGTGGCACTTAATCGCGATGGTGTTGCCCATGGTTCCAGTGGGTACAAACAGCGCGGCCTCTTTACCGAACAACTCGGCTGCGCGTTGCTCGATGCGGTTTACGGTCGGGTCTTCCCGGTAGACGTCGTCACCGACTTCCGCTTCCGCCATGGCGGCGCGCATCTTTGCGCCGGGGCGAGTTACGGTATCGCTACGCAGATCGATCAATCAACAAACTCCTGAAAAATCTCGTTCGAGAGCAGCACTCCTGCAGAAGACAAGCGCAGGCGTGCGCCGTCGCGCTCGAGCATTCCGGCTTCGATCCATCGTTCAATTGGCTGAGCGAAACGGGACCACTCAGCCGCGGTCGGCTCGATTCCGCGCATCAGTCTTAGACCGACGAAAAAGTGTTCTTCCGATATGTCAGCCACGGTAGGTTCGGCCTGGTTGGGCGGTGAGCTTAAATATTTGACGAGAGAGTCCGGATTGCTCCAACGCCGTGCGCCGTCGAAGGAGTGCGCATCCAGGCCAAATCCAATATAGGGCTCCAGCTGCCAGTACTTCAAATTGTGGCGCGATTCAAACTCTTTGTGCGCGAAATTGGAGATTTCATAGCGTTGCAGTCCGAGTTGAGCCAGGCGCGCAACTGCCTGCCAGTACAGATCGGCTGTCAGTTCTTCAGAGGGGATGCTGGAAGCGCCGTAACGCGCGCCTCCGAGCAGAATTTCCTTACCGAGACGGCTATCCTCATCCTGCTCGAAAACGTACACCGAAACGTGCGGCGGCTGCAAACGCTCGATCCAATCGAGCGAGGTGTCCCAAGAGCGAGACGTCTGTTCCGGCAAACCGGCGATGAGATCGAGATTGATATTGCCGATGCCCTGGCTGCGCAAGAGTTGGATATCGTGCTGCACGGTATCTGCCGTGTGGCGGCGGCCAGTGAGGCGAAGCTCTTCCGCTACGAAAGACTGGACGCCCAAGCTGACGCGGTTCACCCCGCAGTTTCGCCAAGCCTGAATGGCGTCCTTGGTAAGCGTGCCAGGCGCGCACTCTAGAGTAACTTCGGACAGCTTCTCTCGCGGGACTTCGGCCATGATTTGCGTAAACAGGGATTGGGGCATCAGGCTCGGCGTACCGCCGCCGAAATAAACCGTTTCGGGCGGCCAAAGCCACTCGCTAGAGCGTATTTCGGCCAGAAGGGTGGCGCCATACCGATCTTCCGCGCCGGGTGAGCCGACGTCCGACGCGAAGTTGCAGAAACTGCACTTCTGCTGGCAGAACGGATATGAGATGTAAACACCAGCCATTATGGATTACAGTGTTACCACGTCGCCGATCTGCTGGCTAACGGCGGCGGCCATCAGTTCATCGAGCGTCTGGCCTGTGTCCAGCAGAACGAATGCGTTTTTCCCCGGGTTCCAATCGAGCTTAAAGCTCTTGGAATGGGCAGAAACCCAGATTTGGCGTACGGGAGCGTTCGGGCTGACCACAAAGCGCGCCTTTGGCTCCTCAAACTCAATAGAAAGGGCGCCCGAATTGAAGTCTGGCTCAAACTCGTGCCGCTCGGAGGCGGCCGACAACTTACGGTAAAGCGAGTCGAGCGCGTCGTTGGAGCGCGTTCTGAATTCTTGTTCGTCCATTGGCTTTAAGTCTATTGTGACTAGGACGGGCAAAGTTTGGTAACTTTGACGGGAAGACGCTCATCTGCTAAATGCCATCCTATGGAGCCTTCGTGTGTCCGCCAAGACCAAATACCAGGCACGAGTAGGCTCTTTGCCGACTACCTGTACCATTTCGACCAGGTAAGGCGATTTTACCCTCACGAATTTTTCAATCCCGCCAGTTTCTCTGAAGCAGCAGCCCAGCTCGATTATCCCGATTCTCGGCGGAAGGATTTGGTTTCGGCGCTCCGGGAACAGAATGGAGATTCGGCTGCCCTGGATGAACTCGCGCGCCCGGGAACCGTGGCGGTTGTCACGGGCCAGCAGGTAGGCCTGCTTTCGGGGCCCTCTTACACGATTTTCAAAGCGCTGACGGCGGTCCGACTGGCGCACGAGCTACGTCGAATGGACATCCGGGCAGTCCCGGTTTTCTGGCTGGCTTCGGAAGATCACGACCTGGCGGAGGTCGACCATGCGTGGTTGTTCGACCAGAATGCCACGCCGTCGCGAGTAGCAGTAGCAAGCGCTGTTACAAATGGCGGGCCCGTTGGGGAGGTAGTCCTCAACGACATGCCGGTTCAGGCTATTCGCGACGCGCTGGGGAACCTGCCATTTGCTGAAGCGGTGGTGAGCAGGATCGAGCGTGCCTACATTCCAGGAGCGACGCTGACGGCTGCATTTAGAACATTTCTGCAGGATGTGCTGCGTGAGTTTGGCCTGCTGTTTCTCGATCCCATGGCGCCGGCGATGCGGCAAATTGTGCGTCCGTTCCTGGCTGGCGCGGCGGCTCGCGTACCGGAGCTTCTTGCCGCCTTGAAAGCGCGTGACCGCGAATTAACGGAGGCAGGGTATCACTCACAGGTACATCTGGACGAAGGTTCGTCCCTCTTTTTCATGCTAGGCGAGGGGAAGCGCACCGCACTGCGCTGGAAGGATGGACAGTTCTCCGCGCGAGATAAGGTTTATCGCTTGGGAGAATTGCAGGAAAGGGCAAACCGGCTTTCGCCGAACGCGCTGTTACGGCCCGTGATGCAAGATTACTTGCTCCCCACGATCGCGTATGTCGGGGGACCGGCGGAGATCGCTTACATGGCGCAGAGCCAGGTTTTGTATCAGAAGCTGCTGGCTCGGATGCCGGTCATTTTTCCGCGCAACAGCTTTACACTGCTGGACGGGCGGGCGGAAAAGTTGATCGCCCGTTACGGTCTTCAGATTCCGGATTTGTTTGAGCACCAGGACAAGGTAAAGGGCAAAATGGCAGGGCAACTGGTGCCCGCTGGACTCGCCAGTGAGTTCGTCTCACTCGAGTCATCTATTTCGAATGCAATCTCTACGCTTGAAGGCCGCTTGCAGAGTTTCGATCCGACGCTCGAAGCGGCGGCGAAAAAGAGTGGCGCAAAGATGCTTTATCAACTCCGTCATTTGTCGGGAAAGACGGCGCGTGAGACTCTGCGGAGGGATGAGCGCAGCGCGCGCGAAGCCAACTACCTCATCAACCTGACCTATCCACACCGCCGGCTACAGGAGCGATTTTATTCCATCGTGCCGTTTCTGGCAAAGCACGGTTTGGACCTTCTGCAGCGATTGTTCGAGATGACTCAGATAACCTGCCAGGACCATATGGTTCGCGAAGTGTAAGTGGGTTCTAAATTGAGTGGACTCGGCTAGGAAACATTTGCCGCGTTCTACGATCGTCCCCGCACGTGTGGCGACGCCGACCAACATTCTAAGGCAGCCTTCGGGCTCCACGGCTCGCCTTGTAGTTCGCCAAAGAAGAATTGAAAGTAGTCGTTCAAGTGCTTAAGTAAGTTAGTTACTTCCTGCTCAGTAGTTGCAAACGGTGTTGCGCCCGGAACCACTACCGTGCTGTGCAGACTTATCACGAAAACGCGAAGGCCGCTCTTAAGCAGCGACCGGGTCAACGAAATCATTTCCGAAGCCCCGAAGGATTCCGGGCTCAACCACAGTCTCCGCAGTGCGCCAGAACGGTTGAAAACGCTATTTACGTGAAGCTTCCTGCGCCATGAAGTTGTGGCCCAGCTGTGCATCGTTGCCGTTTCTCCTGGCCACCAACCCCGGAAAGCTCCGGTTCCCGGGATCACGAAAAGTCCGGTCACGGGGTCCTGGTAGGGGTCGGCATGCATGCGCGAGAAATCCGGCCCGCCATCACTGGAACAATCAAAGGGAGGAGCCGGGCTTAAGTCGACCTTATAACTTAGTTCAGAAAGAAGACCGAGGGTATTCGGTCCGATTCCGAAACGGCCCGCCTTGAAAACAGTGGGCCTAAGGCCAAAGCTTTGTTCAATCCGGTCTGTCAAATTTAACAGCTTGGCACGCTCCAGTTCTTTGTTCAGATTGCCGTGATAAGAATTACGCGCTGAGAGCTCTTCCGTATGAGGCGGTGTGACCCAGGGGTGCAGATGAGCCCCTATTGAGGCGCGTTCCTCTTGGAGCAACTGGCAGAGCGGTCTCCAGCCCGCCGGTTGCGAGGCAATCGGATAGTCAACAACGTAAACTGGCTGAATAGTGAATCGGTCATATACTTCCTGCAGCCGTCCTATGTGCCGCATGTAGTCTACCGAAATTGCTTCTCTCGTGAAGGGCCTGGACCAGTCAAATTCTTCTTCGGTATCGACCACCGCGATCAGACGGGGCTTATCGTCCGGAGGGCAAGGCAAGTAGCGGCTTTCCATCAAGAACTTAGTCCCAAGAGTTAATCCCGATACAAGGATATGCCTTTTTGCGTGGAGAAGAATGAACTTAGAAGCGGTCAGACCGTGAGCATATGGAGAGGCGTACTATGGGTTCTATCCCGGACTCTAAACTCATCAGCCGTTTGGTTTGCTCTTCAAATTGCGTAGACTGGAACTTAACACATGCAGACAGATACCTCGCTGAAGATCGATCAATTCTACCGGAAGATGGAAGGGCTGCTGAATGTGCCAGCGGGCTCCGTAAAGGGTGACCAGGAGCTACAGGCATTGAAGAACTGGGACTCCCTCACAATTCTCGAATTTATGGTGCTGGCGGATAACGACTTCAAAAGCGATGTGCAGCCGGCGGAGATTACAGACTGTAGAACAGTGGACGACTTGGCGCGACTTACTATTGCCAATAGCGCGTTTAATCATAACACGTCAAATCATGCAAGCATTCATTCGGGGGATTGAGACTTATTTACCTTCCAAGGTTGTTAGTAACGAAGACTTGGCCCGGGAGTTCCCAGACTGGTCCGTTGAGCGTATCGCGAGCAAAACCGGCATCGATCAGCGCCACATAGCTTCGTCCGGCGAATGTGCTTCAGACCTGGCCTTCGCGGCAGCCACAGGATTGTTTGAACGCGGCGTCTGCGCCTCCTCTGAAATCGACTATATCCTCTTATGCACTCAGAGTCCGGATTACTTTCTTCCCACCACGGCATGTCTACTTCAACAGCGGCTTGGCATCTCGAAACAGGCCGGTGCGCTCGATTTTAATCTGGGCTGTTCAGGCTATATCTATGGCTTGGGCATGGCCCAGGGATTGATCGCTACCGGCCAAGCTACTAACATCCTGCTGCTTACGGCCGAGACTTACAGCAAACATTTGGATCCGCAGGACCGAAGTTCAATCACGATCTTTGGAGACGCGGGGGCGGCCACACTGATCAGCGCAGAAGACCAGGATGAGCACCCCGCCAAGCCGGCTTACGTATACGGTACGGACGGCAGCGGAGCTGGCCATCTAATCCTTAGGAGCGGTGGAATGCGCGAGCGTTGCTCAGACCCCCAGGGCGAAGCAACAGATGTCCCAAAGGAACAACAGAAATCACTGTGGATGAACGGGCCCGAAATTTTTCATTTCACCTTGCAGGTGGTACCCGCTTGCGTCCGGGAGTTGTTGCAAAAAGCAGGAAAGCAGATGGAGGATATCGACCTGTTCGTGTTCCACCAGGCAAACCGCTATATGCTCGAGCATCTTCGTAAGAAGCTTGAAATTCCTGAGCAGAAGTTCTACGTCTCGCTTGCCTCTTGCGGGAATACTGTTTCGTCAACTATTCCTATTGCGCTAGAGAGCGCGCTTGCCGAACAGCGGCTTAGGCCCGGGCAGCAAGTGATGCTGGTAGGTTTTGGGGTAGGCCTTTCCTGGGCTGCAACGCTGCTCGTTTGGCCGCACTTGGGCACGGTATAGGCGTTTACGCAGCAGCCAACTCGGAGACTTCTGCATCGTCGCCAACGGTTTCGCCTGCGGCGCGTAGCCGGTCGATAGCCTCTTGGCAAGGAACGCAGTAGGCCGCCCACGTAAGAGCCTTTAGCCGCTTTTCAGGAATATCTTCTTCGCAGCGCAGGCAAATCCCGAAGTTGCCTTGCTCAACACGCTTGAGAGCTGCGTTCACTTCCTTGAGGAGCTTTGATTCGCGATCGAGATTACGGATCGCGACTTCACGGTTCAACTGCTGCTGGAGCCGATCAAACTCTTCGGCGGCATTTTCGATCAGAATCTCTTCACGATCCGACGTACCGGCCAGCAGCTCCTTTTTCTTGGCTTCGAGCAGGCGCCGGAATTCGTTTACCTTTTTCTCGTCTGTCATTCTTTTTCTCCAATTTGCAGATGCGCAAACTACCTCTTTGGTCTAAAGAATCGGTTTCTTGGAATCGCTCTCACGACAGTAAAGCCGGGGAGCAGCTAGGCGCTACTGCTTACAACGTGTTGAGATGCGCCGTCCTCCGATAAAGTTGCAATATGGGTGGTGGTTTCTGGCAACGTTCGTGTGGCGCGATCAGTCCCACAGATATATACGAGGGTTGATACGGGCGGGAGAAATGTTTAACCAGGGAATTCCGAGATTGCTTGGGCCGGGATTGTTCATAACCCTGTGCTGGGCAGCTGGCGCTCAGACCTCAGCGCCCACCGGGACAGGGAGTCTGAAATTTCCCCTACAGGTAGAGGCCGGGACTCCTCTAAGGCTCTATTTAACACAGCGGGCCGGATATCACCTCGGGCAGGTGGTTCACGGCAGGTTTGCTGAGCCGGTATGGGCATTCGACCGAATCGTCATTCCGGCGGGAACTTCTGTTCAGGGCACGATTACGAGCCTGAGACCAGTGTCGAAGTATGCGCGAACCATGGCGATGGTGCGCGGAGATTTCACTCCTCTGAAGGAGGCAGAGGTTTCGTTTGGCGAAATTACCCCACCGGGCGGCAAGCCGCTTGAGATAGATAGCACCCCGTCGCTGGGTCTCGCTTCGATCTATATCCCGCCCCGGCCTAGTAAAAGCGGCAAGCCAGCAAACGCCTCATCCCCCCAAAATACGCGCTTTGCGGGAGTCAAAGCTTTTGTCAAGCAACAGGCTCTAACGCAGGCTAATTCCAGGAGCAACGGCTTTCTCGACTTTGTGCGTGGCCCGAATAAACGGGAGTGGCTTGAGAACTTCCTCTGGTCGAAGCTTCCGTATCACCCCCAGTCGTACCGCTCTGGAACGCGGTTTGATGCAGTGTTGGACAAGCCGCTCAATTTCGGAGAGATCGAGGTAGCGGCGGCGGCGCTGAAGGATGTTGGCACCGTACTCCCTTCGGAGCACGCTGCCCTTGTGCGCCTTGTCTCCACGGTCAGCTCAGGTGACGCTAAGGTGGGCGATCCGATCGAGGGTGTCTTGTCTGAGCCCGTATTTTCGCCGAATCACACCCTCGTCTTCCCGCAAGGTACCCGGCTTGACGGGAAAGTTACGCTGGTTCGGGCTGCGCGGATGTTCCACCGCGGCGGGCAGCTGCGTTTCGCATTCAACCGGATAGAACCGAATTTGCCTGCCTTGGCTCCGGTCAGTCCAGAGCCCACCTTTGGGCAGCTGACGGCAGCCGAATCTTCAACTGGCGATGTAAAGATTGACGAGGAGGGTACCGCCAAAGCGACAGAATCGAAAACGCGTTTCTTGCGGCCCATCATCGCTGGTCTCATAGCGGCTAAATCCATGGATGATGATGCCGGCAAGCAGAATGCGTCAGCCGGTGCAAATGCCAACTACTCGGGGCGGACCCTGGGCGGATTCTCGGGTTTTGGGCTGTTTGGTACCTTAGCGAGCTTCGGGCCAAAGCCGATTGGCGGGGCACTGGGATATTATGGGCTCGCCTGGTCAGTGTATTCGACTGTTATCTCTCGGGGCCATGAGGTCACCTTCGAGAAAAATAGTGCGCTCGGAATACGTTTCGCAGCGCCCACCCATTAAGCAAGATTTTAGGTCTTCAAGGGTACACTACTTTATGTAGGGCTTCTGCACAGTTAATCCACAAGATAATGTGGGCTACTCCCCTTGACGGCTGCGAGGAATTGCGGTTCAATAGCACTGTCAGCCACACTTTGTTGTGCGAACCTGCCCCGAAAGGAAGCTCTTCTTCATGCTTACCGCTACTGCCGCCGAAACCGCGAGTAAACGGAGTTATCGATCGCTCCAGAAGGAGGAGCGCACCGGTGTGCCGTTTCCTCGATGCTTTACCGCGAAGCTGGAAGCGGGTGCCACCCCGTACGGCCAAGTAAATTGGGAGCTTCGTACTGCCACAATCGGCAATGACAAAGGCTCGGTCATTTTCGAGCAGCGGGACGTTGAAGTCCCGGCCGAGTGGTCGCAAACGGCTACCAATATAGTAGCGAGTAAGTACTTTCACGGCCGCATGGGTTCACCCGACCGGGAATCCAGCGTGGCCCAGCTCGTGCATCGGGTAGTAGACACGATTGCGGACTGGGGCCTCTCGGGCAACTACTTCCAGACGAAGGAAGACGGCGAAAACTTCCGGAACGAACTGGCGCATCTGATGCTTACTCAAAAAGCGTGCTTCAATTCGCCTGTCTGGTTCAATGTTGGCGTCCGCGAATCCCGCGGCTACGGTTTCTACTTTGATGAAGCAACTCAGGTGGTAAAGAAACTCCAGCCCGGCGAAAACCATCCGCAGTGCTCGGCCTGCTTCATTAATTCGGTTGGCGACACGCTCGAGTCGATCCTCGATCTCGCCAAAACCGAAGGCATGCTGTTCAAATGGGGATCCGGTACTGGTACAAATCTTTCGGCAATCCGCGAAGAAAATGCTCACCTATGGGGCGGCGGCCGTGCATCCGGCCCGCTTAGCTTTATGAAAGGGTTCGACGCCTTCGCCGGGGTCATCAAGTCGGGTGGCAAGACTCGCCGGGCGGCCAAGATGGTGATCCTCAACTCGGACCACCCTGATATCGAAAGCTTTATCTGGTGCAAGGCGAAGGAGGAGAAGAAAGCTCACACGCTGATCGATGCCGGGTATGATTCGTCGCTCGACGGCGAAGCGTATGGCTCCATCTTTTTCCAGAACGCCAATAATTCCGTCCGCGCTACAGACGAGTTCATGCAGGCTGTGGTGGACGACGCCGAGTGGTGGACCAAGAGCGTAGTGAGCGGACAGCCCGTAGACCGCTACAAGGCGCGTGAGATTATGCGCCAGCTCGCGGATGCAACGCACCAGTGCGGCGATCCCGGTATGCAATTCGATACCACTATTAACCGCTGGCACACTTCCAAGAAGACAGCCCGCATCAATGCATCGAATCCCTGCTCGGAATACATGTTCCTCGACGATTCAGCCTGCAACCTGGCATCCCTGAACCTGATGAAGTTTGTCGGCCCGGACGGCACGTTCGATGTGGAGGCGTTCCGTCACGCGGTGGACACCGTGATTCTCGCGCAGGAGATCCTGGTCGACAACGCATCTTATCCGACTGAAAAGATCGCCCGGAACTCGCACGACTTCCGTCCACTCGGTCTGGGCTACGCCAATTTAGGCGCCATGCTCATGTCGCTGGGATTGCCCTATGACAGCGATAAAGGGCGTGACTTTGCCGCTGCCATAACCGCTATCATGTGCGGTCAGGCTTATTTGACCAGTGCTCGTGTCGCCGCTGCCGTGGGGCCTTGCCCAGGTTACGGAGAGAATGTCGAATCTTTCCTCGAAGTCATACGCATGCATTGGAATGCGGTCAATAGGATCGATAGCAAGCGCGTGCCCGGACCCATGTTCAAAGCTGCGGAGGAGTGCTGGCGACAGGCTTTTGAAGCCGGCTCCAAAGACGGTTTCCGTAACGCGCAAGTTACCGTCCTGGCTCCGACGGGAACCATTGGCTTCATGATGGATTGCGACACAACTGGGATCGAGCCGGATCTGGCACTGGTCAAGTACAAAAAGCTGGTGGGCGGCGGCGTGATCAAAATCGTCAACAATACTGTGCCGCAAGCGCTGATCAAGCTGGGCTATACGGCGGAGCAGGCTGAGCAGATCGTAGCTCACATCGATTCGACAGGCACCATCGAAGGCGCTCCCAACCTGAAGCCGGAACATCTTCCGGTCTTCGATTGCAGCTTCCGGCCGCAGAACGGTAACCGGTCTATCCACTTCATGGGTCATGTGCGCATGATGGCTGCCGCTCAGCCCTTCATTTCGGGCGCGATATCTAAGACCATCAACATGCCGGAGGAGTCCACGGTAGAAGACATCATGGAAGCCTATACCGAAAGCTGGAAGCTGGGCCTGAAAGCTGTTGCAATTTACCGCGACGGATCGAAGCGCGTTCAGCCGCTCAGCTCGGGTACAGGCAAGGGCGAGAAGAAGAGCGTAGCTGCCCCGGCGGCTCTGCCAATTGCACCTCAGACCATCGAAAAAATTGTCTATCGACCAGTGCGCCGCAAGCTGGCCGATGAACGCCAGTCACTCACTCACAAGTTCTCGATCGGCGGCCATGAGGGTTACATCACGGTCGGACTTTACGAGGACGGCACCCCCGGCGAGGTGTTCATTTCGATGGCGAAGGAAGGATCGACCATCTCCGGCCTGATGGACACGCTCGCTACCTCCATCAGCTATGGCCTGCAGTATGGCGTTCCGCTGAAGTTCTTTGTGGACAAATTCAGCCACGTTCGTTTCGAGCCGAGCGGCTGGACCGGAAACCAGCAGGTTCCCTACGCAAAATCCATCATCGACTATATTTTCCGTTGGTTGGGCGCCCGCTTCCTCGGCATCACCGAGGCGAACGAGGCCGGTGAGACACCGAAACTTCGGCCGACGGTCGCCGATCCCCAAGCCGCCCTGCCGTTCGACGCGAGCGCTGTAGGAGACGCGCCGCTCTGCTCGGAATGCGGCAGCATGATGACCCGTAACGGTTCCTGCTACAAGTGCGAGAACTGCGGAGGTACGAGCGGGTGTAGTTAGAGATCCGCTCCTGCGTAGCCAGAGCTGCCAATAGGAGCAGGAAGGAACTACTTATTAAGAAACTGTTTATTAATGGTTAGTTTCGGAATTAATTAAAGATGCTCGTTTAGAGATAACAAGAAATAGGCGACGAGCATTTTACTTGCAAACTGCGGGGTACCTGTTTCGGTTCCTCTTAGCTCCTGTGGTGTTAATCACAGGACTGGTTGAAGGTTTTGCGCTTGCGCCAGAGTCGTTTCGCAAAGACCCTTTCATTCTCGTCAGAATTCTTCCCCGTATTGGAATATTGGCTTGGGTTTATATGGAGCAACACTTTCCGGTACTTTGGGAAGTTTTGCGTGCAGTTTCGCCGTATCCGAGGTTGACGCAACCCGTGCCCTTACTTTCTTGGGCTGGTTGGTTTCTTTCGAGCATTGGCCTCGTCTGGCTCGGTTTTGGATTGCTCAAGAGATCCGGGGAGCTGCGGCAAAACGCCGATGACGCGGAGAAGACTCTTAAACTCCAAGCGCCCTTCCTGCTTCAAATGCAAGCGTTTCAAAGTCTGCAAGGCAACCGCGTCAGCGATATCTCAGGAAACGGAAACGTCGTTAATGCAATCAACACGGTAAATAATGCATTGCAAAACGGGGACAAAGAACGCTGGTGGAGGGAGCCGGGTGGTCTCATTCTGATCGGAGTAATCATCAACCTGATTAGTAAATTTATCGGTGCAAGTTGATGGAGGCTTGTACTAGAAGAACACAGCTAACGTCGGGGACAAAGGATCTGTTGAAGGTGGACTTAGGGCCGGTGCTCTGAACTGTGATAAATCCGCAAAATTTTGATGCTTTGCTCTCTTACTCGGTACACGGAAATATAGGGCATGGGATGAAATAAAAGTTCCCGCGTTCCATCCTCCCGCCCTGGACGGCCACGATGCGGCCTTTCATAGAGCGAACACCCTCATACAATTTCCGCATGGTTGGACGCCGGTATTGCGGGTTGTGCTCTCTAAGGTATTCACTGACGCTCTGCAGATCGGCTGCTGCCGCCGGTGTCCAGCGGATGCGCATGCTTAAGAGCGCAACATCTGCTCCAAACGAGCGTCCATTTCTTCTTCTTCAATAAACTCGCCCCGGTCGGCTTGAGCCACGCCTTCTCGCACGGCTGCTTGAAACCGCGCATCGTCCTCCAACAGGCGCAAAGCGGCATCTTTTACTAACCGCTGGGCGTCCGTTCCTTCTGTCACGGCGATCTTCGCTAGCTGCGCTTCCTGATCGGGAGTGAAGTGTACTTCCATGACTTTCAAGATACGGGAAAACTCGCGTTCAGACAAGTCAGCCACAGTATAATTCTGCTGCCTAAACTAAAGCCCCATATACTCCGGCAGTGTCGTGCGAGCCCAGCCGGTTAGACCATCCGTGCAGATCGCCTCCACAGGCGCATGCTTATCGCAGACTTGTTGGGAAAAGACGGCATAATGCAAACCGGGCTCCTCCGGTTTGTGCAGCGTAGCGCCTGTAAATATCTCGACCTCTCTTTCGCCGAGTGTCTTGCGTAACTTCTCCAGCGTTCTGGCCTCGTCCGTCTGGCTGCCTTTCGAGTCGATACGGGCAATAATCTCTCCGTTATCGGTCGATGAAACAAAGCTGATGTCCTCTTGAAACATCGCTCCATCTCGAGGAACCGGGCGATAGCCGCGAATGACGGATCGGACGTCTACATACGCCGTGCCGCAAGGAGACTCGGCCATGTAGTCGATTGCTAACGGGCGTTTGTTTTGCCGCCTGATGGCGAATTCAATGAAGTTCGACATGGGAGTAATCAGGAACGGTACTGTGCCGTCACCGCACGCTTGATAATTCACGCTCCGTGCCGCGCTCCAGATCTTCTGGTTGTGATCGATCTGCAAGTGATCATGGAACAAAATCTGCGATTCAAAGCCAAGATAGGCACCCATGGGGAACTTCCCATCACCGGTCGGGAAGCGCGTCGGATCGGCAAAGGTCAGGCGAGGACGGTTCAGCAGCGGCACATTGAACCCGACAAGCCAGGGCGCGACCGTCACTCCCGTCAGAACCGCTGCGAGCCATGGTGCGCGCTGTGGGTACTTTCGAAAACTAGCGTGGTAGAGCGCAAGCGAGCGTCGGCTCGCGACCAGGAACAAAATACAGGCGATCGTCAGGAACAAGTAGCGCAGCGTGTATAGCTGCATTGAGTAAAACCCGAGCGGGATGAGAGGGGAAACCGCCAGGCACAGGTAAAAGAACCAAAAACGGAGTTTTCGCATCGCCGCCGAAATAAAAACTGCGATTGAAAGCAGCAGAAGGATGAGCATGGCCGGCGTCAAGCCAAAAAGCAAGAAACCGAAGTACGACCGCGCATCGAACGAGAGCGGATTAGTATCCGGGATGGCGGAAGCGGCCATCAATTTGCCCGCCAAAACCGGAAACGTCGCCGCGCCTGCAATGAGCCAGAGCAGCGGGCTACGAAGCAGGTTGCCGGGCCGCTTCCGTGATGTCTGAGATAACGCCAGCGCTGGAGCGGCAAGTACCACGTCTCCTCGGCAGGCCGCAGCGGCAGCTAGTAGAATAAGTCCGATCGCCTGGCTGCTTCTCGACGTGAAATTCCCAAGAAAAAAGAAGCTGAGCAGCAGAAACGCCAGCGAGAACCATCCGGTCCCGAAATAGGGAATGTAAAGGACCAGCACGGGAGAGAGCAGTACGGGCATCAATAAGGGCACGGGGGCGTTGCGCGTGCGGCCGGTGCGAACTCCAAGCGAGAGCCAAGCCAGAGATGCCACGACGGTGATCAGCAAATTTGCTGCCAGTACCGGATCGGCGAGCGGAAATAGCCTGAAAAGCCAGCTCAAGGCCAGGAAAACTCCCCATTGTTTATCGAAATTGTAAAAAGTCGCGTGCAGGAATGATGCCTGATAATGTGCGATCTGCCAAGCGCCGCCTAGAATCGTCGCTTGATCGTTGTCGCGGAAAATAGCCCCGACAAATGGATAAACCAGCAGAATCAAGACGAAGCTCTGGACCGCCAAAACCCCAGTACGCCTTCTACCTATCTGCTCTGAACGCAAGTACGAGGGTAACGCGAAGAAACTCGCCTGCGACAAATCCCCGCTCACGGGCACTCGTCTTTCGGATACCTGAAATTATGCAACGCCTACTTGCCCTTCTCGTCCTTCCGTTGTTCAGCTTGCTGCTCGTTCTGCCCTCGACCGCTAAAGCGAGCGGCCGGACTTCCAGCACCGCGACCCGTGCGGCCGTGCCTCACACTGACGCGCAAATCAATGCGACGATTCAGGCGAAGCTGGCCAAATCCAAAATCGGCAAAGACGGTTTTCATTTCCATGTCCAGCACGGAGTGGTCACGTGGGAAGGCACCACAAATGTGATTCAGCATAAAGGCTCCGCTACTCGCATGGCCAGGACCGCCGGTGCCACGCAGGTCATCAATAACATCCAGATCAGCGCGAGCGCTAAGGCCCAGGCGACCGCCAATCTGAAAAAAGCCAGCGTTGTAGAGTAAGGCGCCAGGTGTTCCCAACCGGGAAATGCCGCCGCTTCGCATGTTAGAGTGGGAGCGAATCGGCATTTTTAATGAAAAGCAGTCTCCTCCTATCAGGTTTCGTGTGTGCTGCCGCAGCCTTTGCACAATCAACATCTCCGTCAGGCAGCGCCTCCCAGAGTCCAGCACCTTCTTCCACAACTCCGGCCTCACCTTCCGTAAGCCCCCTCAAAGTTAGAGGTCCGGAAGCGGTCGCCAAGCAGGAGCCCAACCGCGTTGTGGCAATAATTAACGGCAAACAAATAACGGCCAAACAGGCAGCGGATTTGCTCAAAGCGATACCGCCTGAACAGCTAAAGCAGTATGAGGCCAATCTGCCGTCTGTGATCCAACAAATCTATACCAGCGAGCAGTTGGCGCAGCAAGCGGTCAAAATGAATCTCGATCAGCAGTCGCCGTATAAGGAGCAGATTGAGCTGAATCGTGATAGTATTCTGGCGCGAGCTTATCTCAATAAGCTGGGGAGTAGCGCAAGCGGGACCGGCTCCCCGGATCCTCAGCAGTATTACAACAGCCATCAAGGAGAGTTTGATCGGGTCAAGCTCATCGGCATATTTGTCGCCTTCAACCCACCGGGGACGCCGGCCGCCTCCGCATCTAACAATCGCACGGAAGAGCAGGCACGTGCTAAGGCCGATGACATCGAGAAGAAGCTAAAATCCGGAGCAGATTTCACTACGCTCGCAAGAACTGAATCCGATAATCAGCAATCCGCTGCTCGTGGCGGTGAAATTGGGACGTTCAGTGTGGGCGATCCCCAGTTACCAGCCGACCTGAAGGCAGCAGTTGAGAAATTGCAGCCCGGGCAGGTATCCGAGCCGGTGCGTATTCCTAACGCTCTCCTGATTCTCAAACTGGAGAGCCGGAACAAGCTGACCTTCGATCAGGCTAAACCAGAAATCGTGCAAAAGCTCCAGAACGAGCGCAATCAGGCGGCCGTAAAGCAAGAAGTCGATAAGTACAAAATTCAGGTGCAGGATCCGGATTTCTTCAGCACTTCTGCGGGGCCAGGTTCCAACATTCCCTCGCTGCAGCGCTCCGCGCCTGCTTCCGCTCATCCGAATAGTGCGCCTCCGGGTAAGCCCTAAAGTCGCGACCCGAAAGCGCGAGGTTCTGTTACGTGTCGCGCTTGGGCTACCTGATCTTCGCGGTGGCGCGATTTGGGTCAGCGTTAGCCCAAGACTTACGGCCTCTCGTGGGAAGCTGTTGTCCGGATCCCCGCATCGGGGAACTGCGGTACATGCTGCTGCTTTCATTCGCCGGCGCAGGATCGTTCTCGAGAACACGCTGTTCCGGAAATCCTCCGGCTTGCGGCTGATTCTAGTGCACGAGATTTTTCACTTTGTCTGGGCGCACCTGAGCAACGCGACACGGCGGGAATTCGAGGCTCTTCTTTTGCAAGAGCTTAACGCGCATGCGAGAGGCGAGTTGGGGGAATCCGCTGCCGTGCACAAAGCGAAACTCCCAGTCGAGTGCGCGCTCGCTTCGGTGAGCAAATCGTGGCGGGATTACGTTTGCGAGAGCTTCTGTGATACCGCAGCCTGGCTTTACGGCCGCGCGAAGGAGAATCCAGAATTCACACTAGGGACGCGGTGGAGAGCGATTCGCCGCCGGTGGTTTGTCTCTACGTTTTCCATCCCTCATAATTGCTAACGAACACGTTAAACTGAAGTGTCAGATGTTCTCGGCCTATCGAAAGTCAACAGTTCTCGTAACGCTCCTTCTTTCGGTGATCCTCGCCTCTTGCACCGGCTCGCATTCGAGTTCTTCGGAGGCCAGGTCTTCTGCAAAGATGCACGCGGATCGGAAGGCAGCTCCCGGCTTCACGCTTACCGATTCGAACGGAAATAAAGTGCAGTTGGCGGACTACCGCGGGAAGGCCGTGCTACTTAATTTTTGGGCGACGTGGTGCGGTCCGTGCCAGGTCGAGATTCCCTGGTTCAAGGAATTTGAGCAGCAGTACAAGTCGAAAGGCTTTGCAGTCCTGGGCGTTTCCATGGATGAAGACGGCTGGGCTGCCGTGAAGCCCTACATCGCCGAACACAAACTCAATTACCCCATTTTGCTGGGTGACGATTCCGTGAGTCAGCTATATGGCGGACTCGATGCCCTTCCGACAACGTTTATGATTGATCGTGATGGGAAATTTGCCTTTTCGCCCCATGTCGGCCTCATCGATAAGAGTGTTTATGCCAGCGAAATCCAAAGCCTCATCGACGAAAAGCCGGAGAGCGTTTCTTCTCATATTCGGCTTCCTGCCACTCTCCTGCTGGGCGCAGCAAAGTAAGCTTATCATCCATCCCGCCGAGCCGATTACGGCAAAGCGAGGATCATCGGTGGTTCAGAACCTGGAGGTAGCCGTCCTGCCCGGCTTTCACGTAAACAGCGATAAGCCGAAAGATGAGTTTCTGATTCCGCTTAAATTGACTTGGACCGGCGGCCCCCTCGAAACGCAGAGCGTCTCTTACCCGAAGCCAGAAGAAATCACGGTTGGTAATCAGCGCGTCTTAGTTTTCACCGGGAATTTTCAGATCCAGACTAAGTTTCAAGTTCCCGCCGGCGCGTCCAACGGAGCCGCCACGATGACCGGCAAACTTCGCTATCAAGCGTGCAATAGCGACATGTGCTTCCGGCCATCTTCGATTGAAGTGCGTCTGCCGGTCTCGATCGAATAGCCCTGGGATGGCGCGCTTCCCGATTCTGGTCTTTTCTCTGCTTTGGCTTGTTCTCACTTCTGTTTCCTGCGGCTCGCATTCTAATCATCTTTATGTCGAGAGCGGGATCGAAGCTGAACTTCGGCAGATTCACGCGATCGACGACCATGCTCATCCCCAGGCCGCGCAGGTGCCAGGTGAAACAGACCGCAACTTCGATGCGCTGCCTGCGAACGCCGTCCAGGATCTTTCGCTGGCCACGCCATTTCGCCCGGACAGCCCGTATTTTCCGGAAGCGTGGAAGGCGCTGTTCAAATATCCTCATAACGATGCCATACCGGCTAATCTCAATGCCTTGCGGCAATTGAGGGAAAACACAATGCGGCAGAAGGGCGACCTGTATCCTTCCTGGGTGCTCAACCAGGCGAACACAGACATGATGCTGGCGAATCGAGTTTCAATGGGCAGGGGTTTGCCCGGCGACCGCTTCAAATGGGTACCGTTCGCCGATATGTTTCTTTTCCCCCTGAACAACACCACGGGAAAAGCTAAGGATCCGGAACACAGAGCTTTTTTCGACGCCGAGGAGAAGCTCTTAAATAACAGCATGCAAGCCTCACAGATTCGCCGGCTGCCTGGCAATCTAGACGACTATCTCACCTTCGTATCACATAATCTGGAAAGCTGGAAAGCCCAAGGCGCGGTGGCGTTGAAGTTCGAGCTGGCCTATCTTCGCGATCTGCAGATCGGCAATCCGCAAAAGGAGAACGCCGAACGCGTGTATTCCATTTATGCGCAATCCTCGGAACCGGCACCCGATGAGTATAAGATTCTGCAGGATTATATCTTTCGCTACATCGCGCATGAGGCCGCGCGGCTGAACTTTCCAGTACAGATTCATTGTTCGATCGGTGAAGGCAGCTATTACCGCGATGAGAACGCCGAGCCGTTTCAGCTGGAATCGCTCTTCAACGATCCAACTCTGCGGAGAGTGAAGTTCGTGATGCTGCACGGCTCTTGGCCGTTTGCTCCCGAGGCAGCCGCGCTAATTCTCAAGCCAAATGTCTTTGTCGATTTTTCCGGTTTCAGTTATCTGACGTATCCGGCGGAGGCTGCGCGGGCTTTGCGGCTCTATCTTGAAGCCGCGCCTGGGAAGGTGCTATACGGGTCGGACGCCAGTCCGCTTTCGGATACGGTCGGGTGGGAAGAGACTGCCTGGATCGGATCAAAAACCGGCCGCCTCGCCCTGGGCATAGCGCTCACTGGAATGCTGCAGGATGGCGAGATCACCAAAGAGCGAGCGCTCCAATTGACCCACATGATTATGCGGGAGAATGCGCGTACACTTTATGGCTTGTAAAGCCTGGCTATGCGCCGATTGATTCTCCGGCCAGGCGCTATCGGCGATTGCATTCTCGCATTGCCCGCCCTGCAATATCTGGCTGTCGAATACACCGAGGTGTGGACGCCCTCTGCGTTCGTACCGCTTGTCCAATTTGCGCAGCGAGTCCGGACTCTCTCGTCGACTGGAATTGAACTGGTCGGCGTAGGCGATCTTGAGTTTCCACCGGAACTTAGAACGACTCTCGAGAGTTTCGATTCAATTGTAAGTTGGTATGGCGCAAACCGGCCTGAATTTCGCGAGTCTCTTCAATCGCTCGGGGTCTCTTGCGAATTCCTGAGCGCTTTACCGCCCGCGGATTATCCAGCGCACGCTACAACATTCTTCACAGGGCAAGTAGGCGCGCCAGATTCGTATCCTCGGATTGAGCTAGAGCCGATTCCGTTACGCGACACCGTCGCGATTCATCCGTTCTCCGGCAGCAAGCGCAAGAATTGGCCACTCGCGTCATACAAAGCGCTTGCCGCAAGCCTGCCGATTAGAACCGAATGGACCGCGGGTCCGGAAGAGGAGCTTGACCAAGCTATAAGATTCCAGGATCTTGGAAAACTCTCGTATTGGCTGAGCGGAGCAAGACTCTACATCGGAAACGACTCGGGGATCACGCATTTAGCCGCAGCGCTGGGCATCCCCACCCTGGCGCTCTTTGGGCCCACTGAGCCTGCCAAATGGGCTCCACGCGGAGATAACGTCACCGTCATGCGTTCCGAACCGATCGAGAAGCTCGAAGTCGAAAGGGTGCTCGCGGCCGCTAATCGGCTGCTAAGCTGGCCGTCGACGGCGGTCTCCAGCGGACGATGGGCTTACGTGCCGCAGTGACTTCATCCACGCGCGGAGTGCGCGTCGAATGCGGAGCTTTCGTCACCAGCTCCGGATCGTCCTCCACCTCCTTCGCGATCGAGATCATGGCGTCGGCGAACAGATCCAGTTCACGCTTGCTTTCAGTCTCCGTCGGCTCGATCATCATGGCCCCACGCACGATCAGCGGAAAACTCACGGTGTAAGGATGGAAGCCGTAATCGATGAGCCGCTTCGCGATATCTCCCGTGCGCACGCCGTTTTTTGCCTGCCGGTCATCGCTGAATACGCACTCGTGCATGCTCGGAGCCTTGTAGGCCAATTCGTAATAAGGCTCGAGCAGCGTGCGCAAATAATTTGCGTTCAGTAGCGCGTCGAGAGTTGCTTGGCGCAAGCCATTTCCGCCGTGCGCCATGATGTAGGCAAGCGCCCTGATCAGCACGCCGTAGTTGCCGTAGAAGGCCCGCACGCGACCCACCGACTGGGGCAGATCGTAGTTCCATCCCCACTGATCGCCTTCCCGTTTCAAACGCGGTGAGGGCAGGAAGGGTGTCAAGACCTTGGCTACTGCCACCGCGCCCGAGCCTGGTCCCCCTCCCCCGTGAGGCGTAGAAAAGGTCTTGTGCAGATTCAAATGCATCACATCGATGCCGAAATCGCCAGGGCGCGAAACGCCCACCAGCGCGTTCATGTTCGCGCCATCCATGTAGACCAGCGCGCCTTTGTCGTGCAAGATACTGCAGATCTTTCGGATGTTCCCTTCGAAGACACCGACCGTATTCGGATTTGTGATCATCAATCCGGCAACGTCTTCGGTCACGGCCCGCTCGAGCACATCGAGATCGACCATGCCGCGATCATTCGACTTGATGTTTTCGACCCTGTAGCCGACCGTCATGGCGGTGGCAGGGTTGGTTCCGTGCGCCGAATCGGGGACCAAGATCTTTTTTCGAGGGTTGCCGCGCGACTCGAGCAATGCGCGAATCATCAAGATGCCGGTGAACTCGCCGTGCGCGCCTGCCGCCGGCTGCAGCGTAACGGCATCCATGCCTGTGATCTCGATCAGCGCCTGCTCCAGAGCTGCAATCACCTCCATGCAGCCTTGTGATAACGCTTCCGGCTGATAAGGGTGCGCCCACGCCAAGCCTTCTGTGCGGGCCACCAGCTCGTTGACGCGCGGGTTGTATTTCATGGTGCAGGAGCCGAGCGGGTACAGTCCAAGATCGATCGCGTAATTCCAGGTGGAAAGGCGCGTGAAGTGACGCAAAGATTCAAACTCGCTCACTTCGGGAAATTCCTCGATTTCCTTCCGTACATTCCGCTGCCCAAGCGCTTGCTCCGCATCCACGGCAGGCACATCCAAAGGAGGCAACTGATAGCCGCGTTTCCCCGGCGAGCTCAGCTCAAACAGCAGCGGCTCATTTTGAACGATATGTTTCGATACCTTCTTGATCATGCGTGAGATTTTCTTCCGCTACTTGAGAGGGCTTGGCAGATTGCATCCATGTCCTGCCGTTTGCTCATCTCCGTCGCGCACAGCAGCATGCAATCCTTCAGTTCGGGATAGAAGCGGCCCAGCGGCAAACCGCCGATTATCTTTTGCTCGAGTAAGTCGCTGTTAATCTGCTCGGGAGATTTGCCGTTTGTACGCACCACAAATTCGTTGAAGAACGGGGATTCGAACTTCAAATCGAGCTGTTTTGCCAGGTAATGCGCTTTCGAGAGATTCTGTTCGGCAAGCTCGCGCAATCCTTCCTTACCATAAACGGACATAAAAACGGTGGCCATTAAGGCCAGCAAAGCTTGATTTGTGCAGATGTTCGAAGTGGCCTTCTCGCGGCGTATGTGTTGCTCGCGCGTGGCCAGCGTCAGACAAAACGCACGGTGTCCGGCGGCATCTGTCGTCTCGCCGACCAACCGCCCAGGCAATTGCCGGATGTATTTTTCGCGCGCCGCAATGATCCCGGCATATGGACCGCCATAGCTCGGAGAAATTGCAAAGCTCTGTAACTCACCGACAACGATATCCGCTTCTTGCGGCGGCCGAATCAATCCAAGAGCCACCGCTTCAGTGAAAACGACTACCAGCAGCGCGCCTTTGAACGCGATTACGGAAGAGATTTCCTCTACCTGTTCCAGGACACCAAAGAAATTCGGCGACTGAATGATGACTGCAGCAACGCCGTCGTCCAGCTTGCCTTTAAGGTCCTCTAAATCCAGGCGGCCATTTTTGCTGTATTTGAGCTCTTCTACTGGGATGCCCTGATGCTGCGTGTAGGTGCCGAGAACTTCGCGGTATTCCGGGTGCACAGTGCGCGCGACCAGGACTTTGTCACGCCTCGTAATGCGCACCGCCATCATCGCCGCTTCGGGCACGGCAGACGAGCCGTCATACATCGAAGCATTCGCGACGTCCATGCCTGTCAACTGGCACACCATCGTCTGGAATTCGAAAATGCTCGTGAGCGTACCTTGCGAAATCTCTGCTTGATACGGTGTATAAGACGTCAGGAACTCGCCGCGCGACACAACGCTATCGACAAGTACGGGCCGGTAGTGATTGTAAACGCCAGCCCCTAAAAAGCTCGCGTAGCCGTTGGCATTCCGGGCAGCCTGCTCCTTAAAGTAGTCGACAATCTCATATTCGCTCTTGCCATCTTCGATTTGAAGGTGTCTATCGAAGCGCACATCTGGTGGCAAATAGCTGATCAGATCTTCTTCAGATTTCAACCCGATCGCATCGAGCATCTCACGGCGTTCGGAATCTGATTTCGGTAAATATCGCAACTAAATTCTTTCCTGGGCCGAACGGCGGACCGCTACTCTGCGCCTACGTACTTTTGATAATCCGCAGCCGGCATGAGTGCATTAATTTCACTTTGCGCATCTCCAGTGAGCTTTACGCGTATCAGCCAGGCGTCCCCGTGCGGGTCCGCGTTGAGCCGCTCCGGGCTTTGCGAGAGCAGGGGATTAGCTTCCGATACCTCTCCGGTAACCGGCGAATAAATATCCGACACTGCCTTCACAGATTCGACAGAACCAAAAGTGTGGCCCTTCGTTACCTGCGCACCCGGTTTCGGAAGATCGACAAACACAATGTCGCCTAATTCGTGCTGCGCGTGATCCGTTATGCCTACCGTGGCTTGCTGTCCTTCGAGATGTACCCACTCATGTTCCTTTGTGTATCTGTAAGTTTCCGGATAGCTCATCACTTTCCTCGCTTGTAAAAAGGCGTCGCAACGGTCTCTGCTTCAACCAGTGCGCCGCGAATGGCAATCTGTATATTTAATCCGGGCACAGCTTTCTCAGCAGGCAGATAGCAGAGTCCGATATTCTTGTTTAACGTTGGCGAAGGACCTCCGCTAGTTACCCAGCCCGCCGGCTCTCCGTCAATCAAAACTTCGTAGCCGTCGCGCCCAATGCCGCGGCCAATCATTTCGAAGCCCGCCAGCTTGCGGCTTACTCCCTCGTTCTGAGATTTCTCCAGAGCGGAGCGCCCAATGAAGTCGCCCTTGTTCATCTTGACGATCCAATCTAAATCCGCCTCGAACGGATTGATAGAAGCCGTTAGCTCATGACCATACAGGGCCATCTTGGCTTCCAGACGCAGAGTGTTGCGCGCCCCTAAGCCACAGGGCCTGATGCCAAACTCCTCACCTGCTTGCAGGATCTCTTTCCAGGTCCGGGCCGCATCCGCCGGCGGGATGTAAATTTCGAAGCCGTCTTCTCCCGTGTAGCCCGTTCGCGCGATGCGCGCCGTCGTTCCCGAAACCGTGCCGTCGCGAAACCAGTAGTATCTAATTGCGTTCAAATCCGTATCGGTCAGCTTCTGCAAAGTCGGGAGCGCTTTCGGTCCCTGGATCGCCAACTGCGCGTATTCGGCGCTGGTAAACTCCGCGCTAGCATCGAAGCGGCTATGCTCCGAAATGTGCTCGAAATCTTTTTCCTGATTAGAGGAATTCACGCACAAGAAAAAATGATCGTCCGCGACTTTGTGGACCAGGATGTCGTCGACAAAGCCGCCGTGCTCATAGAGAAGCGCTGAGTAGTGCGCCTGTCCAGTCTTCAGCTTGGCCGCGTTATTCGTCGCCACGTAATCGATGAAAGCGCAGGCCTCGGGGCCGCGTACATCGATCTCGCCCATATGACTTACATCGAAGAGGCCCACGGCATGGCGAACAGCGTTGTGCTCGTCCAGAATGCTCGAGTACTGAACGGGCATGTTCCAGTCGCCGAAATCGACCATCTTGGCTTTCGACGCGAGGTGTGCATCGAAGAGCGGTGTTCTCTTCAGGTCGGTGCTCGTATTCATCAAAATAGGCAGCTGGGGTTTAAGCGTTCGCCTCGCCTGAGTCGGCAGCGCCGTATTCCTTCAGTTTATTGAAGAGAGTCTTCAAACTGATCCCCAGAATCTCGGCGGCACGCGTCTTGTTGTTCTTGGTGTGCTGCAGAGTCACCTGAATCAGCGCTCTTTCGGCTTCGCCGACCGTGGTGCCAACCGCTAGTCGAACGCTCTCCGGCTCGAAAACTTGTGCCGGAGGCCGCGAGCCAACCGAGACTCCGAAATCATACGGCAAGTGAGCCATCTGAATTGCACCGTCGCCGGCCATGATCACAGCCCGCTCCAGCACATTGCGCAACTCGCGCACATTTCCGGGCCAGTTGTGTTTCCAGAACGCGTCCATCACATCCGGTGTTACGTTCGTCACGCTACAGGTGTGCTTGCGGTTCAGGTGGCTGATCAAAGTTTCGGTCAGCACCGGCAGATCGCTCAAGCGCTGCCGGAGCGGGGCCAGCGAGATCTGAAAGACATTCAGCCGATAATAAAGATCTTCACGCAAATCGCCCTTCTTCAGCGCGTCGTCGATATTGCGGTTAGTGGAAGCAATCACGCGCACATCCACCGAAATCTCGTTCTTGCCTCCCAAGCGGCGCACGCGCGAGTCTTCGAGCACGCGCAGTAATTTCGCCTGCGTCCCGGAAGGCATTTCTACTAGCTCGTCGAGCAGAAGCGTGCCGTGCTGTGCCAGCTCAAAACAACCCGCGCGGCGTTCCAATGCACCTGTGAATGCACCCTTTTCGTGCCCGAACAGCTCACTTTCCATGAGGGTTTCAGGCATGGCCGCGCAATTGATCGCCACAAACGGGCCTCCGCGCCGAGGGCTAAGCTGGTGAACCGCACGCGCCACTAGCTCTTTTCCCGTTCCGCTCTCGCCTGCGATCAACACCGCGGCCTTACTCGGAGCTACTTGCTGGATAACATTGAAGACCTGCTGCATTTGCGGCGAGGTGCCAACCATATCGACCAGCACGCCTGTATTTGCCAGCTGTCGCTGAAGCCGTTCGGTCTCCTCAGCCAACTGGCTCTGCGAAGCTGCCCGTTCGAGTAAAACTCGCAATGCGGCCGGCTGGATTGGCTTTTCTAAGAACCAGAATGCCCCCAGGTCATGAATGGTCTGAATCGCGGTTTCTATATTGCCGAACGCGGTCAGTACAATAGCGGGGGGCATATTCCCATCGCTGCCTAGCCGCTTCATGAGCTCGAAACCGTCCATGCGCGGCATCATCAAATCAGTGATAATTACGTTCGCGTTGAAGGTTGCCAGCTTTTCGAGCGCCTCCTGCCCGTCGGAAGCCGTCTCCACGTTAAAGCCCCAAGCAGAAATTATCTTCGCCAATGGCGTGCGTTGCGATTCTTCGTCGTCAACGACAATCACACTGACGGGTTGGCGCGTTGTGGCTTGATTTCCCACGGGTTTCAGTCTATCGGATCAAAAAAGATGCCGGCAAGGCAAGCGTCGCCCCGCGCACTTCTTGATAACTTACAAACAGTAATCTCGAAAACTCTATCTTAGTATGTAGGTTCTCGAGAACCTATGAAGGACTCTAAATTCTCCGACCGCCAGCCAGAGGACCAGCCTCCCCCGTTTCTGCGAACGTGGCCTCGGGTCTACACGGCTATTCTGTGTTACTCGTTCGCGCTCATGCTTTTGCTGTACGTGCTTACTCGTTCGTTTTCGCATTAGTGCCGCGCGCTGCACGTTAGAATGCGGCAGATGCTCGCATGGCTAAGTTCCTCGAAGTGATTGTGACATCGCTCCACGAAGCGATTGAAGCGGAAGCGGGCGGAGCTGATCGGCTGGAACTCGTTCGCGATCTGGCGGTTGGAGGGCTCACCCCGGCGCTCGAGATTGTCGCAGCCGTGCTCGAGGCGGTAAGAGTACCGGTTCGCGTAATGCTACGCGATTCCGCCAGCATGTCGGCCGGCAGTCCCGGCGAGGTGCGGGCATTGCAAGTAGCGGCGAAAAATCTATCGCGTCTTCCCGTAAACGGCTTAGTCTTCGGGTTCATTGGCGAAAATCAAATCGATCTCGCCGCTATGACGGAGATTGCTTCCGCGGCTCCGCAATGCCGCGTCACCTTTCACCGCGCTTTCGATGAGCTGGCCGATCCCATTCAGTCCATCGAACAACTAAAGCAGCTCCCACAAGTCGACCGCATTCTGACGACTGGAGGCAAAGGAGATTGGTCTCAGCGCAAGGCACGGCTGATCGAGTGGCAACGGGCGGCTGCTCCCTCGTTAAAGATTCTCGCCGGGGTGGGCCTTTGTAGCTCAACTTTCTCCGACCTGGCCAGCACACCCGAAATTGAGGAGATTCATCTGGGCCGCGCCACACGCGTGCCACAAACCGTCTCGGGCCAATTGAAACGAGCGAAAGTACGTGCTCTGAAAAGCGCTCTGCAATGAGGCCGTTCGACTGGGTCGTATTCTTTGCATGGCTGATTTCGCTCGTAAGCTATGGCCTCTATCGCGGGCGCGGCAGCAACACCGTTAGCAACTATCTGCTGGCCGGCAAGAGCATGCCGTGGTATGCCATGGGGCTGTCGATTCTCGCTACCCAGGCAAGCGCGATCACGTTCATCTCGACCACTGGGCAGGCATATGTGGACGGAATGCGTTTTGTGCAGTTTTATTTTGGATTACCTCTCGCGATGGTCATTCTTTCCGCCACTGCCGTCCCGATTTTTCATCGCGCGAAGGTCTATACGGCATATGAGTATCTCGAGCAGCGCTTCGACGCGAAGACACGTGCGCTAGTGAGCATTGTTTTTTTGATCCAGCGCGGGTTGGCCGCTGGCATCGGGCTTTATGCGCCGGCCGTAGCGCTGGCGGGTGTCCTCGGCTGGTCCGATCGCGTGATTACAATCCTTATCGGCACGTTAGTCGTACTCTATACCGCTACTGGAGGCATCAAGGCCCTCACCTGGGCAGACGTTCAGCAGATGAGCATGATCTTTATCGCGCTGGTCGTCAGCCTGATTGTTGTACTTCACGCATTGCCCTCAAACATTTCTTTCGGCAAAGCAATCCATTTGGCCGGTGCTGCCGGTCGTCTCAAAATCGTCGACTTGCATTGGGATTTGAGCGATCGATACAACCTCTGGAGCGGCCTGATCGGCGGGTGTTTTCTTGCGTTAGCCTACTTTGGTTGTGACCAGAGCCAAGTACAGCGTTACCTCACCGGCAGCTCTATTGCGCAGAGCCGCCTCAGCCTCTTGTTCAATGCGGTCGTCAAAATCCCGATGCAACTCTTCATCCTCTTTATCGGGTGCATGGTCTTTGTGCTGTCGCTGTTTGTACAACCGCCCATGATTTTCCAACCGCTCGAAGCCGCGCATGCCGCCCGCACTCCGGAGTGGCAGGGCGCGAAAGCTAATTATGAGAGCGCGTTCCGGAAGAGGCGCGAAGTTGCACTGGAAGTTGCTGGGTCCGCTGATCAATCGCAGGTTCAGCAGCAAGGGAAACGGGCGGAGTTCCGACAAGCTCAGTCAGACTTCCTGGCGAGTCGCAAACAGGGCCTCGCCATCGTGGAGCGATTGCACGGCGGGGCCAGGTACGACGATACAAACTATATTTTTCTGTCCTTCATCAAGACCTATTTGCCCCTGGGTCTGGTCGGTCTTGTCATCGGAGTAATCTTTTCGGCGTCTATGGGTTCTACTTCAGGCGAAATCAATTCGCTGGCAACTGTATCGGTGATCGACATCTACCGCCGCCACTTTGTGCGTAATCGCGGAGATCGGCATTATCTGATTGCCTCGCGCTTCTTCACCGTTTTCTGGGGCGCGTACGCCGTGGCCTTTGCTTCTCTGGGCGCAAGGGGCTTCGGAGCACTTATCGAACGCGTCAATATCGTGGGGTCGCTCTTCTACGGTGGACTGCTGGGAGTTTTCGTGCTAGCGTTCTTTTGCAAACGCGTTGGGGGGACAGCCGCCTTTCTCGGCGTTCTCGCCGGAGAAGCGATGATTTTCCTGGTCGCCGCGTTCACCCGCGTCTCGTTCCTCTGGTACAACGTGATCGGCTGCGCTGTGGTGGTCGCGGTTGGTTTAGGCTGGACTGCCCTCAGCCGTAAGCCCGTCCCAGTTGCTTAGAGTCCGCATTACACCTGCAGCGTGGAGATGTCGACTGTTGACTGGTGCCCCTCAATCACCACGATTCCGCTTTCCGTAACGTGATACTTCTTCCTGTCCTCGTCCAAGTCATAGCCGACCTGCGCGCCTGGCGGGATCTTCACATTCTTGTCGAGAATAGCCCGGCGGACTTTTGCATGGCGGCCAATATCGCAGTTATCGAAAATTATCGAGTCCTGAATATCCGCGCCGGTGTGAATCCGAACGCCGCGCCCTAACACCGAACACCTGACGGAACCGCCGGACACAATCGAGCTGCCGGCAATGATCGAGTCGACCGCCATGCCGCGCCGCCCCTCCTGGTCGAATACGAACTTGGCCGGGGCATCGAAATAGCCTGCCGTTCGCAGCGGCCACTGCCTGTTATATAGGTTCAACTCGGGAGAAACGGTTCTGAGATCCATGCTTGCTTCGTAGTAAGCGTCGAGCGTTCCCACATCGCGCCAGTACTGGCGCGAGCCGATCGGGTCGCCTGGAATCGCGTTCGTATTGAAGTCGTAAGCGTACATCTCGGCCCGGCCGATGAGCGATGGCAGGATGTCTTTGCCGAAGTCGCGCGAACTTTTCTCGTTCTTGGCATCGGCGTAGAGTTCGCGCAGCAAAACGTCAGTGGAGAATACATAGTTGCCCATCGAAGCATAGACGCGGCCTGGATCGTCGGGCATGGTGGGCGCGTCCGCCCTTTTCTCATGAAACCCGACAACGCTGCCGTCCGATGTTGTTTCAATCACTCCAAACTCCGAAGCGTATTCTTTTTCGACTGGAATCGCTGCAATAGAAACACCGGCGCGCTTCTCGACATGGAATTCGATCATTTGCCGGATGTTCATGCGGTAGATGTGGTCCGCGCCGAAAATGACGACTACGTGCGGGTCGGCTTGCTGGATCAGGTTGATGTTCTGGAAGATCGCATCGGCCGTGCCGCGGTACCAGTCCTCCTGAGCCGATCGCATTTGGGCCGGAACGGGAATGATGAAGTTGTTCTTCAACAGACCGCTCACCTCCCAGCCTTCGCGCAAGTGCTGCAGAAGGGACTGGCTCTTGAACTGGATCAAAACGTAGATTGAGTAAATGCCGGAGTTGACCAGATTGCTCAAAACGAAATCGACGATTCGATAGCGGCCGCCGAATGGGACCGCAGGCTTGGCCCGTTCCTTAGTGAGCGGATAAAGGCGAGTTCCCTTGCCGCCGGCAAGCACAAACGCTAGAACGCGAAGCTGCATGGTGACAATCTCCGAAAAGTGAAAATTCTTTGCCTTTCGAGTATATATTCCGAGCACGGCGCGTTCTGGATAACGGAGGTCATCCGTCCCAGGTCCGAACACCGCCATCTCAGTTTGAAGCACTCTGCTGGCTTGAATTTGCACGGATGTTTAGAAGATAGCGGGATTTATGTGGCCTTTGAGTTGCTTCGCTGAGCTTTGTGCCCGCATCTTTACGCTTCGCCTTTCGCGCTCTAAGGCGTACACCCGGATTTTCGATTTTGGCCGTGCTCATTCTGGCGCTTGGAATAGGTGCGACCACCGCCATGTTCACAGTTACGAATACCGTGCTGCTGAAGCCACTCGGTTACCGTGAGCCTGGCCGCCTGGTCACGATCATGTTCCGCGTTCCGCAGTTTTCAAAACAACTTTCCACCGTGCCGGTCAATGCACAGCATTATCAACTCTGGCGCGACCATGCCCGGACGATTGGGGAAATCGGGATGGTCGGCCCGAGCTCGCATATCTTGAGCGGACGAGGCGAATCGGTACAGGTCGGCGGCGCACACATATCCCCCAACTTCTTTCATCTGCTCGGAGTACAGCCGGTTCTGGGCCGCTCGTTTTCGAATGGCGAAGACCAAGCCGGGCGCGATCACGTGGCTATTGTCAGTCACCGATTCTGGCAGGAGAAATTGGGCGGCCGGAGCGACGTGCTCGGCCAGCAGATTCGCTTCGATGGCGAGCCTTTTCAAATCATCGGAGTCATGCCTGCTGACTTGCTTTTCCCTAGCGGAAGGCAGCTATCGGATTTGACGGTGATGCCGGAGCACGCCGACTACTGGGCTCCGTTGGTGTTTAGCAAAGACGATCTGGACTCGCCTCTCGGCAATATGAACTTCGTTGCGATCGCCAGGCTGAAACCAGGCGCAACAGTAGCTCGGGCCCTTGCCGATGTGACGGCGCTCGAGAAGGTGATTGCCAAGAGCTTCCCTGAGCCGGTTAAGCTTGACCCGGTGGTCCGGCCTTTGCAACGGGCGATGGCGCGTGACTTCAGGCTGCCTTTGCTGATCCTCATGGGCGCTGTCGGCGCAGTCTTGCTGATCGTCTGTATCAATCTTATGAACCTCATGTTGGTTCGTTCGACTGCCCATAGGCGCGAGTGGGCGATCCGCCTGGCAGTAGGCGCCGCTCTGCGGGATGTACTGCGGGGAGCGTTCCTCGAAAGCCTGCTGTTAGCGTTTGCCGGCGGCGCATTGGGCACGATCTTAAGCGCGTGGCTCTTGGATTTAGTAAGACTCAAGGCTCCGCTGGACCTGCCGCGCGTTGATGAGCTGGTGCTCGATCCGACGGCGCTCGGGTTTGCGCTAGCCGCCACCATCGGAAGCGCTCTGCTGTTCGGCCTCTGGCCGGCTTGGCGTGCCGCGCGGGTAGATCCGCAGGAAGCGCTACAGTCTTCGGGGCGGACATCGAGCGAGGGACGCAAAGGGCATCGGGCCGGTAAGATTCTCGTCATGGCAGAAGTTGCCATCAGCACCGTCCTGCTACTTTCAGCCGGCCTGCTGGTACGCAGTTTCGCTTCGACCCTGAGCGTCAATCCAGGCTTCGATTTGCAGCATGTGCTGACGGTACGAATCAATCTTCCTCCTGAGAAGTATCGCCAAGATGCAAGTATTCAATCGTTTTACCGGCAGCTTGAAAACCGAGCGAACTCAATGCCAGGCGTGCGCGCGGCGGGCTTGATCTCTGACCTGCCGCTCACGGGTGAAAACAACAACAATCCGGCCACGGCAGGGGACCGGGCTGCTCCTCCGATTGCTGAGTGGCAGATGACCAATTATCGGTCGGCCAGCAGCAATTATTTCCAAGCTGCGGAGATTCCGCTTAAGGCGGGGAAGCCGTTCGAAGAGCGCGACGGAAACCGGACCGAAGTGATGATTAGCGACAATCTCGCAGCGCGTCTTTGGCCAAGACAAAATGCGGTAGGCCGGCCGCTCAGAATCTATAGCATCAAATCGGCGCTCAAAGTAGTTGGCGTAGTTGGCTCGGTACACGCGGCCTCACTGACGCAGCCGCCGACCATGATGGTCTATTTTCCGGATTGGCAACGGCGGGATCGAGACATGTCGCTCATTGTGCGAACTCAAGGCGATCCCGGCCGTCTCGCGGCCACGGTTCGCAAGGCGGTGTTTGGGCTGGAGCCCGAGGCGGCGATTCCTAAGATTGAAACCATGCGCCAGGTGTTAGCGGCTTCGGTCGGTCAGCAGCGTTTCCAGACTATTCTGCTCGCTCTATTTGCTTTCGCTGCGCTGGTATTAGCGTGCCTTGGTATTTACGGCGTGCTGGCGTTTGCTACCGCCCGGCGGACCGCCGAGATCGGCATTCGCATGGCGCTCGGAGCCCGTCCTAACCAAATCTTAGAGGCGATTCTCGAAACCGGCATGACTCCCGTTTCAGTCGGCGTTATAGCGGGCCTCTTCGCCTCGGCGGCGTTGGCCAGAGTGATGCAGAATCTGCTCTTTCAAGTCAAGGCGCTCGATCCGTACATGTACCTGGGAACTGCTGCCGTGCTGCTGGGGACCGCGGCGCTCGCCTGCTTTATACCTGCGCGGCGTGCCGCGCGATTGAATCCGGTAGAAGCGCTGCGTCACGAGTAGAGGACCGCATCACGCGAGGGGAATTTTCGGAGGATTTCCTCATAGAGAAGATAGTCCCAGCGATTGTAGTACCGCATGGCGGCGATTAGCTCAGGGCGGCGCTCTTCGATGCGAACCGCGCCTAAGTTGACCAACGGCAACGTGTCCTTTGCCTGCCAGCCGTAGTGCCGCCGCAGCCATTCATAACTTTGGCTGGAGGTTTCCTGGTGACCGACGAAAGTAAAGGCGGTGTGCAGATGATGCACAGCCCGTTCATATATGGCTTGCGTCAAGCTGCCGGGCGGAAACTCACGTTCGTCCACGCCACCGAAGCAACGAACCATCGTATTATCGAGATTAACCGTTAGCCGCTTTTCAAGAACCTCCAGCAGATCCATCACTCGCCCATCGCTGCCGGTAATCAACTCAGGTTGCGTCTGCAGCAAATAGGCGTACTGCGACGCGGCACGCGCAGAGGGCTCCCGGACAAGGGTGATGTATTCAGCGTCTTGCGGCAACACTTCGTGCATGCCGAACTGAAAGTGCCCCATAACGAAACGGAAAGCTCTGCGCTGCTCCAAAGGCAAAGCGGCTAAATCACTCACGAGGAGGCCCGACTCGCTCGGATATAGATACGCGATCTCGGATTGCACGAAGTTGGCGGCAATGGCCTCGCGAAAAGCGGTGCCTGCCGTCTTGGGTATATGCATGAAAAGAACAGTGGGGCGGTGGGGACGCGGCGCGATCGCGGGAACCTGCATCACCACAGGCGCTTGAGCTAAAGAGCTGCCATCCGGCAGCCGTGCATCGATCAGCGCCTGACAGCCGGTGGGAAAATACGGACTCAGATCTACGTAAAAGCCGTGGGATCCGGAGCAGCTCATTTTTTCTGCTACGTCTGGCCGGTGATAAATGGCTGCCACATTTGCTACCGGCCGCCGGTTCACAAAGACGGTGACCAGAACAGACTGGGACGGGTGGTCGGCGTTTACAGCCCAGCCATAAACTTCGCCATTCTCGATGCCGTCCAGACTGCCATGGAATCCGAGCGGGGGTTTGATCTTGCTCCGAATGCCGGCAGAGACGCGGCGCTCCAAGGCATGCGTGCAGCAGGCGAGTGCACTCAGCGCAACCGCGACCCGCAACGTGACGGTATCGAGAGTCAAACTGAACTGCGGAGGGAGATAGAAAAAGTCGAACACAAGAACGGCGGCAAGTGCAGTGCACAGCCCGGCCGAAAGGCCGAAGATGCCCGTGGAAAATATAACTGCCAACGCGAAGATTGAAGGCGCGGTCGAGCCGAAGATCCACTGAGAACTGGCGGTGAGCAGCAGAGCAATCAGGACCGCGGCCGCGGCATAGAGGAATCGAGCGCTATCGCGCCGAAGCGGAGCCAGTCCGTCTAAAATCGGGTTCAGTCCGAACAGTTCCATTCAGAGGCTCATCCCAATCGGGCTGTGACCTTTCCTAAGGCATAACAGCTAGGCTGATGTCGCGCGGCATCGCGGCGTCAGCGATTAAGACGAGCATCCCCGACTGTGGATTACCCGTTCGGCTTATTAGCAGGATACTACGAAGTCCCAACGGCCATCTTCTTGACATGTTCTGCCCGTTGATGGCTGGCGGCAAACTTGAGGTAGATGTATCGAAAGAGGTAGAAGGAGCATCCGATGGCGACCGCCAGGACTGCATTGACCACGAGGGTAGCGGCGGTTGTCGTGAGGAAGCCGAGCGCATCCACCGGGCTCATTTTGGGGAGCCTGCGCCAGGTACCCCATTCGAGCAGGCAAATACCGATGTAAGCTGTGACTCCGGCAAGGGCGGCAACGGGCAGATGCGAAATATACTGAGCTCCTAGCGCGATGAAGGCGAGAATGAAAGCGGCATGGAAGAGGTTAGACATGCGCGTGGTGGCGCCGCAGCGTACTAGGCAGTGGGGGCCACACCGAACAGGGGCTGAGCCGAATGCGGAAACGAGAGAGGCGCCAGGAAGCGTCCCTCTCGCAGAGATTACCGGGAGATCAGGCGTTGTAAGTTTTGCTGAAAGCGGTCTTGAATTTGGCCATGTCGTCTTTGCTGCCGACTGTGACGCGGACCCATTCCGGCCACACCGGCCAGACGCGGCCGATGTAGACGTTCTGAGCGGCCATTTGCTTATAGAATTCGGCACCGGGACGCTTCACGTTGATCATGAAGCAATTGGTCTCTGAAGGGATGAACTCGACGCCTTTGGACGCCAGCCAGTCACATGTATCCTCGCGATTTTCAGTTATGATCTTGCGGCGCTCGGGTATGAGGTTCTTGGCCTGAACACTGGCAGTGGCGCCCACCATGGCTGTGATGGGCATGGCTCCGGCGCTGTATGGAGTGATCTTTCGCAGCAGGTCAGGGCGGCAGAAGGCTGCGCCGGCGCGCAAGCCGGCCATTCCGTAAATTTTCGAGAAGGTGCGTAGAATGATCACGTCTTTGCCGGCGGCGGCCATGTCGCTGCAAGGCACAGCGTTCTTTGAGATATGAATATAGGCTTCGTCAATCATCACGATTGAGCCCTGGGGCTTATTGGCAACCAGATACTCTATATCGGAGCGGCTGGTGAGCGTGCCGGTTGGATTATTGGGATTGCAGACGTAGAAGAGGCCCGCGTTGGGAGCCGCCGCCAGCATTGCCCTCACGTCGTGGTCCCAGGTGCCTTTCCGCAGGGGGACGTTGACGACCTTAGCGCCGACAAACTTTGCCGCGCGCTCGCCCGCTTCATAACCTGGATCGGCCTTGACGAAGGGCTTGTCTTTGGAGCAGAAGGCCAGGACAGCCTGGTGCAGCGGAGCGCTCGATCCGGCGAATATCTCGATGTAGCTCTCATCTGGTTGGTAATTGAATTTAAGACCCTCGACGCCGGCCATTGCTTCCGCCAGACTGTAGGTGTCCTCATACATGTAGCGGCCGCCTTTTTTGATGACGTTATAAATGGCGTCGGCAGCTTCCGGGCAGGGCCCCATGGGGTTTTCGTTGGCGTTGATTTTGACGGCGTCGGCCGGCATATTCCTCACCATGGAGAGCTGGGCGAGAGCGTGCTCGTTATAAAAGGGCAGTGCCGCTCCAGCACTCAGAACAGTGGCGATCCGTCCAAAGCTCCGCCGGGAAAAGCCGCGGTGGAGAAAATCGGCTTTTTGTGCATCGCTCAAAACAGATGACATAAAGTCTCCTCGTTAGGGTATGTGAAAGTGCCTGACTTAAACGGTACGGAAGATACCGATCAAGAAATAAGAAAGCCGAAACAGGGGCTGTACCTCGAGAAGCTCAGGGTCCGACTCGAATCGAGCGGGCGCTCAGAGGGCTGTGTCACATGCAGTGTATCACCGCTACAGCAAAAATTGCGAGGGATTTCTGCCGAACGAACTCCAGTGGGGCAGGCCACAAATCGCGATGGCCTGCCCCACTGGAGAACGGACCACAAGAAAGGATTGGCGGTGACGGATTGGTGAAATTTTGTTTTTGCTAGCGCTGCATGGGGTTAGGCGCGTTGGGAAGGGCCCGTTGGAACGGGCCCGTTGGATACTTCGCGTGCATGGGGAAGAGTCCGAAAGGCAAGGCGATATCGAGTCAGAATTCAACCAAGCATGGGGTGCGGGCGAAGAGCGTGGTCATTCTGGCGGGGGAGACGCAGGAAGAGTACGACGAAGTAGTGAGCGGCTGGAATGACTACTGGCAACCGGCCGATTACCAGGAAAAGAAGCTGGTCGACACGTTGATTCGGAACGACTGGATGCACCGGAGAGCGCAGCGCTGGCAGTTGGATGCGGAAGCGGCGGCGGTGGGAGAGGAGGGCTTGGGTCCGGCCGATTGGACGGCCGAGCAGCGGCACAAGATGGAGCTGATGCAGCGCTATAACACGACAGCGGAACGGGCATTTTATCGGGCGTGGAGCGCATTGCGAGGTTTAGGGAAGGACATCATGCGGGAAGACAAAGACAGATCGGCCATGAAGCTCGAGATGGGCAAATTGCGGGACGAGGTGCAGAAGCTGAAAGCTCAGCAGCCTACGCCGAAGAGCGAAACGCCTTTGACACAGGCGCAGAAGCTGTTTCAAGGGCAGAAGTCGCCGAAGAAACGGAAGAAGATTCAGACTTTGGAGCAGTGGGTGGAGATTGAAGTTTCGCCGACTGGAAAAACAGTGACGACGCAGTATCCGTCGAACGAGATTCTGATTCAGGACGGGCAGAAGAAGTGGCCTGCGCCTGAATTGGTATACCGGCGGATGCATTTCGTGAATGGCGTACCGCACGATTATGCGTGGGCCACGAGCGACGAGCGGATACGCAAAGCGGGCGGGATGGGGATTCAGCGCATGACGGTGGATACGTGGCTGGAACTGATCGAGAAAGAGAAAGCGTTGGGGACGGGGCACATACTGCCGTGCGGCGGGAATCTGCCGAGGCCGGAAGAGCGGGGCGGGTGCGATTGTCCGACCTGTTCGAAGAATCGGGCGATTCTGGAGGCGCGGGCGGCGTAGGTCTCGATTAATGGCGAATGCAATTTCTGAGCCAAGCTTACCGAAGTGCGAGCAAGCAGACCGTGCGCGCGCGATTGACGCGCTATAGCGGCTCAACGTAGTCGGCAGGTCCAATTTGCTTGATTGGCGGAGTGAACGGCGTTTATCGGGACCTATGATTACAAGAGAGCTTGCTGCAAGCCTATTTCATAATCGTCGAGAGACACGTTAACTTGGGACGGATGAACTTTGTCTCTTTCGTCCGGAAGCCGGCTACTCTGGTCGTTGCTTTATTGGCCGCCACTGGCGTAATGTGCGTCGGCCAGCAACCCCAATTGATGCTTCTGAACTCAAACCGGTCCACTTTAGATGCTCACAACTGCTATCCGTACGATGGCCGCTGGCCGGACCGAATAGAGCGTGCGCTGAAACTCGGTTTTCCGGTTGCCATCGAACAAGACCTCGCATGGGCAAGCGATCCAATCTCCGGACAGGAGCATGTTGTCGTTGCGCATTCGGAAAAGACGACCGGCCGGGAACCATCTTTGCGCGATTACTTTTTCGAACGTGTACGGCCGATTGTGGAGAAAGCACTGGCCGAGAACGACCGCTCCAGGTGGCCGCTGATCATCGTGCATTTCGACATCAAAGACAATCGGCCAGCTTTACTGCATGCGCTCTGGGATCTGCTGGGGCAATACGAAGGATGGATCTCAACAGCTGAGAAAAGAGGGGACGCTCACGAAGTGTCTCCCATCGACGTGAAGCCTTTGCTCGTTCTGACCGAAGACTCGGACGCGCAGCAGAGAGTATTCTTTGATGAACTATCCGACGGCGCGCGGCTTCGGCTTTTCGGCTCCGCGCACACGCAACTCACTTCCACAAACAAGCAAGAACAGATTCACCTTGAGGCTACTCTGCCGCCCACCCAGCTGTTACCAGAGCCCGCCACAAATTATCGCCGCTGGTGGAACAATTCCTGGTACGAGGTGGAGGAGGGTGGCCAGCATATTGCAGGGCCGTGGACGGCCGCGGACGATGCGCGGTTGCGCAGTTTGGTCGATCACGCTCACCAACTCGGGTACTGGATCCGGTTCTACACTCTAGATGGGTTTACACCCGAAAAGGGGAAGCAGAATGGGTGGTTTGACGACTACAACTTCGGGTCTGCCGAGGCGGCTCGAATCCGCTGGCAAGCGTGTATTCGTGATGGCGTCAATCTGATCGCAACCGACGACTACGAAGGCCTTGCCGGGGTGTTGCACACAGAATCGCCGCTAGTGGGAGCAAGACACACGTCGCTGCAATGAGTCTAGAAGTTGCCACATGCTCGTCACCGATCACGAACGAGAAGTCTTAGGTCAGTATCAGAAGTGATTCGGCACCATAGAGCTGAGGAAGGTGGATAGCTTCGTTTTGCCGAATCGCTTTTGATACTGGGACTTGAAGGAAGCCGCGACGAAAACACCAGGCTATGGGTATTCAATGCTGCGATTCAAGAAAGGGAAGCGTGGCGTAAAGCAAGAGCTGGGTCTTTGAGGCGATCGAAGGAGAAGACACGTGGGCCGACGTCGCGGAAGGCATACGTAGAGTAAGTGCATCGGAGCACGCCGCGAGATCGAGATATTCGTACCGAAAGATCATGCTGACTTAAGCCGCCGTTGAGCTGAGTAGCGGAGGAGCGCGGAAATGAAGTTGAGAAGCGGTCCATCGTTCCAGAATCAGCATCGGTCCGTTGCAGTGAGGACACAGCCAGGTAACGCGTTGCTGTGATCGATTTCCAGCACTCGTGGCTGCAGTTTCTGGCACGACCGCTACTGCGCCAAGCAGACGGAAACACAGGGGCAGCAACGTGGAACGTTTGCGCGTGCTGAGGAAACCAAAGTGACGGATACGCACAAAGCCTGGTGGCAGGACATGTAACAGAAAGCGCCGCAAGAACTCATTGACGTGTAGAGTCAGGAGTCGCTGCTTGTTGTGGTGCGCCGAATCTCGCCAGCGGAAAGTCACTTGATCCTCAGCAAACGAGACAAGCCGATGGTTCGAGATAGCAACTCGATGGGTGTAGCAGCCGAGATAACGGAGGGCGTGTTCCGCTCCGCCAAAAGGCCGCTTGGCATAGACAACCCACTTCTTACGAAATGTCTGACGTAAAAGCTGCGCGAAGACTTTGGGCCGTCCGAGTGGCTTCATCGAACCGTGAAACTCGAGCTTGTCGTGCGCGAAAGCTTCCTTCAGTGCTTCGGTGAACTTGCCGCGAAAGACTTCGGCCAACACGTCGACCGGGAGGAAGAACTTTCGCTGGGACGGAATCCATCGGGTGCGATCTGGCGATAATCCGCCGGCCGGAACCACACAGTGGATGTGGGGATGGTGCTGCAGCTTCTGATTCCAACTATGCAGCACGCTGAAGAAGCCGATGTCTGCACCTAGATGCTGCGGATCGCGAGCGACCTCAAGCAATGTTTCAGCACTGATTCGAAAGAGTAAGTCATAAATTACTTGTTTATTCTGCAAAGCGAGTGGCGCTAGTTCATGCGGCAGAGTGAAGACGACATGAACGTATCGTGTCGGCAGAAGTTCGCGTTGGCGCGCTGTGAGCCAACGATCGCGCGCATTCGCCTGACACTTGGGGCAGTGCCTGTTTCTACAGGAGTTGAACGAGATGACACGATGTCCACAGCGCGCACACTCATCGAGATGACCGCCGAGCGCAGCAGTACGGCAGCGCTCGATGGCGGTCAATACTTTTAAGTGGAGCCGGTTCAACCAGGAACGATTTCGTTCTATGAAGTTCCGGCCCGCGCTGCGAACGAGATCGGCCATCTCAAGCGATGGCCGGTTCATCTATTCGTCGTCTTGAGCGAGAAAGGCGGCCAACTTTAACTTATCCAGAGGACTGGCTGTGGCACTCATTCGAGCATTGGAAAGATGCAGGTACAGCGTGGTCTCTTCCAGATCGCGGTGGCCGAGAAGAAGTTGAATGGTGCGCAGGTCGGCTCCCGCTTCCAGCAGATGAGTAGCAAAGCAGTGACGTAAGGTGTGCGGATGAATCTCATCTCCCAGTCCGGCTCGTGTCGCAGCCTGACGGCAAGCCGCCCAGATCACTTTCGTGGTGATGGGCTTTTGGCCGGTATGCCAGCGGTTGCCGGGAAATAACCAGACTTCTGGTTTCCTTCGCAGTCCGCGCACGTAGATCTGAAGCTCATCCAAGAGTTTCGGACTGAGCATGACATCGCGATCTTTGCGGCCCTTTCCACCTTGGACATGTATGACCATCCGCTCACTATCAACGTCGGTCATTTTTAAATGGGCCAGTTCGGCACGCCGCAGTCCGGTTGCGTAAAGCGCCATCAGGAGAATGCGGTAGAACAATGTTGGGGCCGCATTAATGAGCTTTGAGACTTGTTCTACGCTGAGGACCTTGGGAAGCCGAAAAGCTCGCCGCGGGTAGGGTGTTTCAGCAATGGTCCATGGCTTCTTCAACGTGGACACGAAAAAGAATCGAAGCGCAGCCGTTCGCTGGTTGACTGTGTTGGCAGCCAGTTTGCGTTCACGGAATAGATACGCTTGATATTCGCGAAGTTGATCCGGTCCGAGTTGATCCGGCGGCCGGTTGAAATAGCGCGCCAGGTCTCTGATTGTTCTGACGTAGGTTCGTACAGTACTCTGAGAGTAATTTCGACGCTCGAGTTCCTCGAGCATCATTTTTCTTAACTGGGTCACAAGGACCTCCTTTGTGACCCAAAACTATCCCAGCTTAGAAACCGCCGCTACAACGCCCACGCGTAGCGTCTGCCGCTTCGGCTTCGTTCAAGTCCCGTTGGATCGGGGTTAAGCTTGAGGCTCAAGGCCGATGCTGTCATTGACAGCATTCCTCAATCGCTGTTTGCAGCCCAGATAGCGTTCGGTTGTCTGGACGCTGACGTGCCCGAGCAAGAACTGAATCCGTTCGAGTTCTCCCCGGCTTGGTGGCACAAGCGCGCGTATGTGCGGCGAAGATCGTCCGGCGCAACGTTCGCCATTCCGCAGCGGGCAGCGGCTTGTTTGACAACACCCCAAATGACTTTAGGGCTGAAGCCATGGGGCGCTATTCTACCGACTTTGTTGATGGCGCGGAAGACAGCGCCTTCCGTAACACCGGCTTCTCTTAACCAGACGGCGACGGCTTCGGCCATTGGACCGCAAAATAACCGTTGTTACTTCAGCGACGCCAAATCGATCACGAACCGATACTTGACATCATTCTTCAGCAGGCGCTCATACGCCTGGTTGATCTGTTGTACTTTGATAATCTCGACATCAGCAGTGACATTGCGCTCACCACAGAAGTCGAGCATTTCTTGCGTCTCCCGTATACCGCCGATAAGAGATCCTCCAATTTTCTTGCGCCCGAAGAGTAGCCCGGCGATTGCGAGAGGCACCGGCTCCGATGGAACACCTACGAAATTCAGCATTCCGTCTCGCTTCAGAAGATTGATATATGCGTTGATATCGTGTTTCGCAGGGATCGTGTCGAGGATGTAATCAAACGTATTGACGTGCTTCTGCATCTCGGCGTCGCTCCGGGAATTGACAACGTCCTGGGCTCCGAGGCGAACTGCATCAGCGATTTTTTGAGGGCTGGTTGTAAAGACAACGACATGAGCACCAAGCGCTGTGGCGAGCTTCACGCCCATATGCCCAAGTCCCCCCAGACCGACGATTCCGACTTTCAGGCCTGCTCTTATATTCGCGTGGCGCAGCGGCGAATACGTCGTGATACCTGCGCATAGCAGCGGAGCAGTGGCGGCGAGCTCTAAGTTTTTGGGCACACGGAGAACGAAGCTTTCGTCCACGACCACGCTTTCTGAATACCCGCCGTAGGTCACCCCTCCGAGGTGTTGATCGGGTCCGTTGTACGTGAAGACTGGCTGGCTCGCACAGAACTGTTCTTCACCTTCGCGGCAGGCATCGCACGTACGGTCAGAATCAACCATGCATCCAACGGCAGCCAGATCGCCTTCCTTGAATTTAGTGACTGCAGTGCCGATTTTCGCTACACGTCCCACAATCTCGTGACCGGGTACACAGGGATAGGTCGTGGGCATGATGTTTGCGAACTCGTTGCGCACGAAATGCAGATCGGTGTGGCAGATTCCGCAGTAAAGGATTTCGATCTGCACATCGTTCGGTCTTGGCGTACGCCGGCGAATATTTATCGCTCCCATATTGGATGTAGGGCTCTGGGCGGCATAGGCTTTCGCGGTATAAATCCCCGGTGATGTACCTTCGGGGGTGGGTTTTGCTTCCGTCGCGCTCATTGGAGTCTCCTTGCTGGCGAGGATCAGCCGCCCAAGAGATTCACACCGATTACGCCGGGATGAAATTTCTCGGGCCGCGACCCTTCAACTGTCTTACTAGACAACGTTGTTCCTTGAGTTTTCGCCCCTGCCATGCTATCGCACGCCTATTCTTTCAAAATGGCGCCCGGGCGTGAACACGCCTTCTTGCAAGCGGTCTCACCGGCCGGGGCGGTCGGCCAGTGATCAATTATGTACGGATCGCCGTGAACCGACCATACATTGGCGTTTTCGATTTGTGCCGACTACAAAACGAACGTTCAGGCGCTGCTTACCTTGAGTCATCGGTTGAAAGGATAATCCTGGATCCAGTGGAAGCCGCGGCTGACCAGAAGAAATTTGTTGCGATCCATGAGACTGAGTTGCATGCGCGTTGCATGTTGGCCCAATTGACCGTCGAGGGTGATGCGATTCGTTCCCTGACGATGAACACTTAGCTGACCCTTCCACTTCTGGTCGGCTCGCTTTTTCAACGCCAGCGAACCCCGTTTCGCGTCGAAGATAACTGTGAATCCCCCAAAAGAATCGTCCATGCGCTCAAAGACCATCGACTCAGGAAACTCGAACACCACACGTCGCCAACGGTCGTAATCAGTCAGCAATGGGGATCGAACTATGCCGTCGATACTCATCTCGTCCACATTCCAGATGCCGTATAACGGAGACTTCGGCGCGCCTCCACCGTACTTGGACCAATTTCCAGTAACATCGTAGAGCCGGGTTCCGAACAGCAAGAAGCCGAATGTCAACTGCGCGGCAACCGCGATCCAATTGGCACGCTGCCCAGCGAAGAACCTGCGCGTGGCAGGTCGTGCTACTTCGCAGTCGCCGAAACAGAACTGTACCAGGCGCGACCGCTCGGGTATCAGCAGAAAGGCTGCCATGAGCATCATGTGAAATGCGAATTGCTTTACTGGTACGTCGTAGGTCATATTGAGAACGAATACCTCGGTCAATCAATAAGACATATGAGCGCGCCCAACATGGCGGTGGTAGGTATCACGAGTAGCAGTCCGGCGAGAAGCTCCGCGCATCCCACAAATCTCTCGTAAGCAGGAGAGGCACCGACCGAAAACCAGAGCACGCCCATCGGAGAGAAGTCACCAAAACGCTCGAGGAGTCTCGTCAAAAATGGAAACGGCATCTGCATGGGAATGGCTTTCGCCAATCCGTACGAAAACAGTTGCCCGGCAAGCGCAAAGCGGAGGAACACTCGGAACCACTTGTACAGATTGCCGTAATGAGGGCGCCGCCGATCCAATGCAGACCACATGCAGGTTCCTGCGAGTGCAACGCACAGCAGATAAAAGACCTGCACCCAATCGAAAACCCTATCGCCGCTGCCGGAGTCCGTATAAACCAGCGCGTTCTTATAGCGAAAGACGTGCTCGGCAGTCCAGATCACGATGTAACGAAACGGGGGCAAGGTGCCTGGATCTGGAACTTCAACTCCTGGAACAGGAAGCAAACCGCCAATGATCTGAGTGAGTAAACAGTAAAGCCCGAAGTAGAGGAAACAGAAGCGAAACGCAATCCGCGGTGCCAATCCCCAACAGGCGCTCTGTAACGTGTCACCCGAAACATCGGCTTGAGTTTGTGGTGTTGCGCTCACGAAAGTTGTGCTTGTCAAATTCTGCAATTGTGCGTGGGTCAGACTGGACCTTTGATGCCGGGAGGGGGTCCAGGGCGAGGGCGGCTTGGGAGCGCCTTTCCCTGGTCAGTCCTGTAGAAACCGTCACGCTGCATCTCCCAGCTTCCGCAGCGCTTCTTTTTTCTGTTCTCGGAGCGGTTCCATATTCAGATACTGCATAGCCTCGATCCAGTTCTCGTGTGTCTCGACCGCCAATGCTCGCACCAGCCGCAGGCAGGCGGCTGCGTTCGGAAAGATGCGTACCACCAGCGTGCGTCGCTTGATTTCCTCCATCAAGCGTTCGAGCATGTTGGTCGATTTCAGATTCTTGTGATGTTGCCGCGGCAGACGGTAGAAGCTGAGCGTTTCCTCAATGTTTTCTTCCACCCAGGCGCACAGCTTGGCGTAGCGTTTGCCCCACTTCAGCAACCACGCCGAAAGGTCCTGCCGTGCTTCTTGCGCATCACGACGGTCATAGATCCAACGCAGCTCCTGCAGGCAATCGTCATCGGCTTTACGCGGCAGATAGTCCAGCGCGTTGCGCAGGAAATGAACGTAGCAGCGTTGCCAAACTGCTTCCGGCAAGGCCTCCTGAATGGCGCGGCGCAGGCCCGCATGATCGTCGCTGACGACGAACTCGACTCCATGTAACGAACGCTGCCGCAAACCGGCCAGCAGTTCCTTCCAACTCGACAGGCTTTCTCGGCTCGCCAGTTCGACCGCGAGAATGTTGCGCCGGCCTTCCCAGTTGATGCCGATCGCGATCAGCACCGCCTGGCTGCGTACGGCGCCATCTTCGCGCACCTTCTCATAGCGCGCATCCAGAATCAGATACGGATACGGCTCTTCCAAACGTCGCTGTGCAAATCGCGCCAACTCCTCATCCAGCTTTTGCACAATCCGGCTGATCGTGGAAGAGCTGAATTCGTGCCCGCACAGTTCTTCGGTGATCGTCTTCACTTTCCGTGTGGATACGCCTTGTACGTACATCTCCAACATGGCCGCTACCAGCGCTTTCTCGCTGCGCTGATATCTTTCGAACACCTCTGTGCGGAAGCGTCCCTGTCGATCTTGCGGCACACGCAACTCGATGTGGCCCACCCGCGTTACCAGCATCCGGTTGTAATAACCGGCCCGGTATCCCAGCCGGCCCGCCGTCCGCTCGCCTTTGCTCGCCTGCAACGCTTCGTCCATCTCCGCTTCCAGCACTTGCTGTAGCGTCTCTTCCACAATCGTCTTCAGCAGATCCCGATCTTGCGCCAACAGCTCCTTCAGATCGTCTGCCCTTATCTTTCCTTTCGCGCTATTCTGCTTTCGGGTCACCTGTTCCTTTCCTTTCTTCAGCAGCTAACTGAATTCGAAAGGTCCAGTCTGACCCACCTCCTTTTTGCAGAATGATTGAAGCTTAACCCTCACGAAGCCACCTCCTCAGCTGAAGACCTCCGGGCACTATACTCGCAAAAGCGCTGCCCCCCAAATACTGTCCGATCCGTCGGGAACCCGGAAAGTGGGTGGATTATTACCGAGAAGTTCCCCAGCATTCTTCAAGGGCGTCCGCCTATTTGGGGAGCCAGGGTCTCTATGCCGAGCAGACTTGTGCGCCCGAGGAGCGCGCGTTTACATGGACTCTGACGAGTTTCCACTGAAGGTGGAATGTTAGCTCTTCAACCAGCGGTCGAACCAGCCAAAGGCATCTTTCTGCATCTCCCGGTCAAATTTGTGCGGCCCGTCGTAGAAATTCGCTCGGTAGCGTTCCGGCGCGCCGGCCTTCTTGTAAACGTTGCCGAGTATCACGTCCGCCCGTTGCATCTCCGGCATGGTGAACAGAGAGTCCTGGCGGTTATTCAAAACCAATATCGGATTTGGAACACCTAGCCCCAATACTTCGGGGTACTCCAGATCCCGCGGCAGTCCCGGCACATAGAGCATCCAGGTGTGGGTGTAAGACTTATTGAGCAGATAATCGCGCCAGGTCGTCATCATTCCCGCGCAGCACGAACACCGGATGCGCTCGTCAGCCCCCGTCAACATCACGGTACGTAAGCCTCCACCGGATAGGCCGGCACAGCCAATCCTGCTTGCGTCCACGTCCGGACGCGTCGCCAGATAATCCAGAGCGCGCTGATCGTCAAAGACAAACACTCCGGGCCACGTCAATCCGGCGCAGAACAGGCTTTTTGCAATGACGTGTTCATGATTTGCCGCGAACTGGTTATAGCGCTCAATGTCCTGTTCCGAGCCGGGATTCACCTCCGCCAAGTTGTCGCGAATATTTGTCGGCACATCCTTGAGCCGCACTCGGCGGCTTCCGAACGTGAACGTGTCGTGGACGAGTACCGCATAGCCGCGCCGGGCCAATTCGTTTGCCCATGCCGCTCCCCCGTAATAATGGTCCTGGTGCCGCTGCATTACCGGGTGCTGGTCTTTCGACATTCGGGTTATCTTCCGCATGCCGAAGTACTTCTGGCCGCCGTGGTCATGCAGGCCCACGATGCCCGGCAATTTTCCTTTGGAGCCGGCAGGCTTGAGAAATATCGCCTGTGTGGGAGGGCCGAACGGCAGTTGCCATTGCAGGTGCTCAATCGACAGCCCGTCGAATTCCACTTCCCGCAGCAGCCTGGGGACGGGCGTAGACTCGCCGCCCGGCTGCATAAGTCGTTCGCGAAATTGCGATCGCGCGACCGGCCGCCAGGCTCCTGAATCCGTAAACATTGGTTGCCGGAAGGATAGCCTTGGCGGATCTTGCATCACATCCGCCGCCCAATTGCCGTAAGCCCCGAGCATGTTCTGCGTCGTCGCAACTGGAATTTGCATTTGCTCATTCCCATCGCCCCAACCATGGGACGCGGAAACCAGCGGGGCTGCTCCCGCAGCCGTCAGGAGAGCTCTTCTTGGGATCTGCCGCATGCTCAGCGCCGATCACTCTATCATGTGGGCGCGTCATTCGATGTCGCATCTCTAAATTCCGCCAACATCTTGCTATCTCCGCGACAGACCCGAGGTCAGCGCTCCTCTAACTTCAGAGATTTCTGTTCTTTTGATCGTCTGCGCGATCGCCAAACGACAAAATAGATTAGAGCGGCGAAGAAGAGGGCGGCGACAACGATCGCCCATAGAGGCAGAAGAGGAATGGGCGGCGCTATGCGGTCGAATGTAATCGAGTCACTCTCTTGCATGGCCATCAGCCTATCGCGTTTTGAACCAATCGGTTCTCACGGGCAGAATACAAATCGGAAGTCCGCTTGCAATCTGGAATGCCCTGTTTTAGGAATACTGTTGGTAAGCACCCATGCGTGTGATTCACACAGTTCTGCTCGTTTTCGCGATTGTCGAGGTCACCTTTGTGGTTCTTTTCGCCAAGGCCGTACATGTGACATTGCCGCCGATGCGGATCATCGGCGCGAGTCTTATGTTGCTCGTGATCGCCTGGGTGTGCATAGCGCGATTTCAGTTGGGCCGGTCGTTCTCCGTTACTCCACAAGCGCGGCAACTTGTCACGACTGGGATCTACGCGCGCATTCGCAATCCGATTTACTTGGCGAGCCCGTTCCTGCTGATCGGCCTATCTCTCGTTATTGCGCATTGGTGGCCGATGCTGCTGATAGTCATCCTTGTTCCAGTGCAAGTTGTGCGTGCCCGCCGAGAGGCTAAAATCCTGCGTGCCGCTTTCGGCGCTGAGTATGATCGCTATCGCGCTCGCACTTGGTTCTAGCTGCTTCGGCTGCTCACTCACTTCTTGCTCGATCGGTCCCGAGAAGTCTTAGGTCAGTATCAGAAGTGATTCGGCACCATAGAGCTGAGGAAGGTGGATAGCTTCGTTTTGCCGAATCGCTTTTGATACTGGGACTTGAAGGAAGCCGCGACGAAAACACCAGCTATGGGTATTCAATGCTGCGATTCAAGAAAGGGAAGCGTGGCGTAAAGCAAGAGCTGGGTCTTTGAGGCGATCGAAGGAGAAGACACGTGGGCCGACGTCGCGGAAGGCATACGTAGAGTAAGTGCATCGGAGCACGCCGCGAGATCGAGATATTCGTACCGAAAGATCATGCTGACTTAAGCCGCCGTTGAGCTGAGTAGCGGAGGAGCGCGGAAATGAAGTTGAGAAGCGGTCCATCGTTCCAGAATCAGCATCGGTCCGTTGCAGTGAGGACACAGCCAGGTAACGCGTTGCTGTGATCGATTTCCAGCACTCGTGGCTGCAGTTTCTGGCATGACCGCTACTGCGCCAAGCAGACGGAAACACAGGGGCAGCAACGTGGAACGTTTGCGCGTGCTGAGGAAACCAAAGTGACGGATACGCACAAAGCCTGGTGGCAGGACATGTAACAGAAAGCGCCGCAAGAACTCATTGACGTGTAGAGTCAGGAGTCGCTGCTTGTTGTGGTGCGCCGAATCTCGCCAGCGGAAAGTCACTTGATCCTCAGCAAACGAGACAAGCCGATGGTTCGAGATAGCAACTCGATGGGTGTAGCAGCCGAGATAACGGAGGGCGTGTTCCGCTCCGCCAAAAGGCCGCTTGGCATAGACAACCCACTTCTTACGAAATGTCTGACGTAAAAGCTGCGCGAAGACTTTGGGCCGTCCGAGTGGCTTCATCGAACCGTGAAACTCGAGCTTGTCGTGCGCGAAAGCTTCCTTCAGTGCCTCGGTGAACTTGCCGCGAAAGACTTCGGCCAACACGTCGACCGGGAGGAAGAACTTTCGCTGGGACGGAATCCATCGGGTGCGATCTGGCGATAATCCGCCGGCCGGAACCACACAGTGGATGTGGGGATGGTGCTGCAGCTTCTGATTCCAACTATGCAGCACGCTGAAGAAGCCGATGTCTGCACCTAGATGCTGCGGATCGCGAGCGACCTCAAGCAATGTTTCAGCACTGATTCGAAAGAGTAAGTCATAAATTACTTGTTTATTCTGCAAAGCGAGTGGCGCTAGTTCATGCGGCAGAGTGAAGACGACATGAACGTATCGTGTCGGCAGAAGTTCGCGTTGGCGCGCTGTGAGCCAACGATCGCGCGCATTCGCCTGACACTTGGGGCAGTGCCTGTTTCTACAGGAGTTGAACGAGATGACACGATGTCCACAGCGCGCACACTCATCGAGATGACCGCCGAGCGCAGCAGTACGGCAGCGCTCGATGGCGGTCAATACTTTTAAGTGGAGCCGGTTCAACCAGGAACGATTTCGTTCTATGAAGTTCCGGCCCGCGCTGCGAACGAGATCGGCCATCTCAAGCGATGGCCGGTTCATCTATTCGTCGTCTTGAGCGAGAAAGGCGGCCAACTTTAACTTATCCAGAGGACTGGCTGTGGCACTCATTCGAGCATTGGAAAGATGCAGGTACAGCGTGGTCTCTTCCAGATCGCGGTGGCCGAGAAGAAGTTGAATGGTGCGCAGGTCGGCTCCCGCTTCCAGCAGATGAGTAGCAAAGCAGTGACGTAAGGTGTGCGGATGAATCTCATCTCCCAGTCCGGCTCGTGTCGCAGCCTGACGGCAAGCCGCCCAGATCACTTTCGTGGTGATGGGCTTTTGGCCGGTATGCCAGCGGTTGCCGGGAAATAACCAGACTTCTGGTTTCCTTCGCAGTCCGCGCACGTAGATCTGAAGCTCATCCAAGAGTTTCGGACTGAGCATGACATCGCGATCTTTGCGGCCCTTTCCACCTTGGACATGTATGACCATCCGCTCACTATCAACGTCGGTCATTTTTAAATGGGCCAGTTCGGCACGCCGCAGTCCGGTTGCGTAAAGCGCCATCAGGAGAATGCGGTAAAACAATGTTGGGGCCGCATTAATGAGCTTTGAGACTTGTTCTACGCTGAGGACCTTGGGAAGCCGAAAAGCTCGCCGCGGGTAGGGTGTTTCAGCAATGGTCCATGGCTTCTTCAACGTGGACACGAAAAAGAATCGAAGCGCAGCCGTTCGCTGGTTGACTGTGTTGGCAGCCAGTTTGCGTTCACGGAATAGATACGCTTGATATTCGCGAAGTTGATCCGGTCCGAGTTGATCCGGCGGCCGGTTGAAATAGCGCGCCAGGTCTCTGATTGTTCTGACGTAGGTTCGTACAGTACTCTGAGAGTAATTTCGACGCTCGAGTTCCTCGAGCATCATTTTTCTTAACTGGGTCACAAGGACCTCCTTTGTGACCCAAAACTATCCCAGCTTAGAAACCGCCGCTACAACGCCCACGCGTAGCGTCTGCCGCTTCGGCTTCGTTCAAGTCCCGCTAGCTCCCCTAATGTCCGAATTGCGCGTAATCCGACCACAACGTCCCAATAGGCTCTCGCTCGGTACGGTTTCGATTAGCGGCTTCAGGTGTCCTGAGCGGACGAGTTTTGCATTACCGAGAACGCCAAGCTCGTCGTGTAAAAAGCAGCAGACCGGCACCGGCCAGAATAAAGCCGCCGGGTTCTGGAACGGAAGCGAACTGGGGGTTTGCGTAGTTAAATCCAGACTGAGCCGCGATTACGGCATCCGGGACCAGATTGCCAGACTGGTCGAAGACCTGTGCCGGTTGCGCTATCCCGGTACGGGAGAAGTCGGCGGCCGCAGACGCGATCTGGCCCGCGGCTGTTGAGTTCAGCGTGACGGTGAAGTTCAGATCGGACTGAACTCCGAAGGGCACATGGAAGTCAAGGTTAAAGAGCTGCGAGTAGGTAGGCGCGCTCCGCGCGAAATACGCGTTTGGAGGTTTGGAGTTGAAGAATGCCGGCATACCATTGACTTCGCATCCCTGGCCGCCGGTCGGACTGCCTGTGGGAATCGACTGGCAGAAGGTAAAGCCGAAAAGCGCGCCTGCCAAATTCTCGAGATTCACGCTGCCGTCCACCAGGAACGGGATCCGAAGAGTGGCCTCTCCGGTTCCTCCGGTGACCGTGAGTGAGTCGGAATAGAACATCTGGCTCGTTGATGTCATGAAAGCGGTCTTTTCGTAAAAACCCGATGCACTGCCGCCCGCGAACGTGTAGAGCGAGAACTTGCCGAACTCACCAATACCTGCAGCTTGACCTCCATAGTCGATTCCTCCGTCTGGGAATACGTTGATGTCTGCGTGTGACACCGAGGACTTGGCCGGATCGCCGGAGCCCGAATCGTAGTAGGGGCCCGACACGCCTTCTACTTTGCTCAATGAATTAACGGAGCTGCCGAACGCGGCAGCGGTGAAAAAGAACATGAAAAAAGCGAAGCGGTTACGGCGCATGGGATCCTCCGAGGGCATATCAAGTATAGTCTGATTCTGCTAACTGGTTCGGCTCGACCTTAACTTGATCGCGTATTGGGGCGATTGCCGCAGCTCGCCGACAGATTCACGTTCTTTCTCGGAAACCTTTTGCGCCAGCAACTCTAGTCACAATGCACGGCGCGTCTATTGGTCCCCCCGCGATGGAAGAGGTTCAAGTCTGCTAGCTCTAGATCGTCGGGCATCTGGACAGTGGACGATCAGGACCGGGAAGTCGGCGTTGATTCACTTCCCGCCGGTACATTCGTCACGTGTTGGCCTCATCTCTCAGGGCAACCGAATCAGAGGTCTACGGTATAGGGTGTGTACCAGGTCCCGAATCGCGTGCTCTGTACGGAAAGGATTGGCAGACTGAACGTTAAGACTCGTGGAAAGGATCCGAATGTTTGTCGAAAGACCTCATAGCACATCGCGGGCTGTTGCCCGCCTTCTTACGGCGGCGATGACAGTTCTCCTTTCATCGGCAATCGCCGAAGCCGCCTCTATCACGATCGATTCACCAGAAATGCAGGCCATCTTCTCACAATCCAGTTTCGATGGAACACCTATTAGCATTCGGTTCAACGCGCCGAGGGTAATCGTTGCTCCTGAGTTGCTGGATATCAAGGATCCAGCCGACTTGAAGGCGCTATTTAGCCTGGCGCCGGATCCCGCTCCGACGGTGGATGCATTTTTCGTGGACCAACTCGATGCTTGCGGGTCCGTCGAGCCGACAATCAACGGATTATTCGCTGGGTGCGCGCAGCTGCCGGGCCATATTTTTGTGGAAGAGTCGGATGCAGCCGAACTCTCACCCGCCCCGCTGATGGGTCACGAACTGGGCCATAATTTGAACTTACAGCATGATCTCTTCAGCTCCGCCAATCTGATGGCGCCATTCTTTCCTCCTGGGACGGAGCTAAGCGAGGACCAGGTCGCAATCATCCTCCAGAGTTCTCTGGTGCAGACAGACTCCATGGGACGAAGGTTTATTCAGATAACGCCGATCGCAATCGTGGCGAGTCCAGAACCCTCGACCCTGCTGCTCCTCGGCGCCACTCTGGGAGCGCTGCTCATCATTAAATATAAGGCGGCGGAACTTGATGAAGTCTACGGTTCGACCTGCTCAAGAATCGGGCGATTCTGGAAGCGGGCGGCGTAGGGCCGGAGCCGCTGCCAGCGCTCCTTAGCAGTGGCAAATAGAATACAAAAGCATTAAAATCTAGATTGGCGCTTGTTCCGGCTTTCCGCGGCAAGCCGCCACCCCGTCCTGAGTCAGCACCACGTCCTGTGTCGACCAGCTTCGGACGGCCGAGTGCAATACTACTCGCCCTGCCGAAGCAGATTTGTGTGCGCGCTAAAACACTAGGAGAAAAATGCCCAACGACATACACGACCGGCTCAGCCATTCCTATGCGGAACTGGAAGATCTAAACCTACAAGCGAAGGAACAGCGCAAGAAGCGAGTGCCTATCGGCCAAATCCGGGAGGAGCGGCTGAAGTACCTGACCGACGAGCATGGAATCAAGGCGGTCACGGTGCTCTTCAGCGACCTCGAAGGGCGCCTCCACATGCTCGACTACGACAAGAAGTTTCTCGTCAAGAGCTGGGACAACCTGACCTTCGATGGATCTTCGATCCGCGGTTTCACTGCCCAACGCGAGAGCGACTTGCGCCTCGGTATCGACTGGGGCGCATTCTACTGGGCGCCCTGCGACATCTTCGGATCAGGCAAGGTGATGGTTTTCGGGCAGGTAATCGACAAAGACGGCACGCCTTACGCGGCGGATGTTCGCGGCGTTTTGCACGCCTATGCCGATGACGTCTTCACGAATCATGGGTACGTCCTCAACGCGGCGAATGAGATTGAAGGATTTCTTTTCCAGGGCGCCGATGCCGAACGAAGATTTCATGAGCACTGCCGGTTCGACTACGTCAACACGGGCGGCTACTATCACTCGCTACCGGGCGATCCACTGCGGCTCTTCATCGATACATCGGCCGCTGTGCAGCGAGCGATGGGTTTTGAAAACGAAAAGGATCATCCGGAGGTCGCGCCATCGCAGTTCGAAATCAATTATGGGTACGCGGACGTAGTAACCGCGGCGGATCAGATCCAGCTCTATAAATTGATTTGCCGCCAGGTCGCCACCAAGATGGGTTACACCGCCAGCTTTCTTCCGAAACCGGTTGTTGGTGTAAATGGCAACGGCATGCACACAAACGTCTCTATCAGTAAAGATGGGAGGAATTTATTCTGGGACGCCAATGGGGAAGAGAAGCTGAGTGCCTGCGCCTGGCAGTTCATCGACCGCATTCTCTCGCATGGAAATGACCTGTGCCTGCTGCTGAATCCAAGCGTCAACGCGTATCGCCGATTGGATCCTCACTTCGAAGCGCCGAATCAGATCAAGGCTTCGGCCACCGATCGCGGCTCCATGATCCGGGTACCGCTCGGGAATGAACGGAGCGCGCGAGTGGAGGTGCGCTCGGTGGCTCCGGACGCAAACCCTTATCTGGCGCTTTACTCAATCTTCAGAACCGGGATGGAAGGCAGTATTGCGGACGTAAACAATCTACGGGGCGCGGATCGGTATCTGCCAGACAATATCTACGATGCGCTAGACAATTTCCGTGATGCGGAATGGAGCACTAAATTGCTGGGCGAGGATGTGAAGACGCGCTACGCCGATCTGAAGCAATCATCGGCCGACCGTTGCGCGAGACTTCTCGGAACTTTTGTCAAGGCTCCAGAGGTGCAGTACCATCACGAGGTGTATAACCAGTTTCTTTGGAACCGGTTTTGATAGTTTTGCGGGGCGTTTTAGTTCGGAGGGCCGACTTGTAAGTCGTTTTCGACCGACTTGACGCCCTTCACCTTTTTAGCCAGCTTAGTGGCTTTCGCTTTGCCTCGATCGGTGTCGACGCGGCCGCTGATGGTGACCACGCCATCCCTTACGGTTACCTCGTCCGCTCCGCCCTTTACGTCCGGATCGGTAGTAAGTCTCATACGGACCTGGTCTACGATTCGATCATCGGAGTTCGGCGGCTTCTGGCCGGCCGCGATGCCGATGATTAGAGCGAAAAAGAAGAGAAGTTTCATTCGGGAAAGCACTTTCAGGCTAGCATTCCAGCGCTATTCGACGGACTCGCCGCCGGCCATGGCGCGCCAGTCAATTGCGTTCAGGAACTCGGGATCTTCGCGCCATTTCGGTTTAACTTTCACGAATAGGGAAAGAAATACTTTGTGCCCGATCAGCTGCTCTATATTCAGGCGCGACTCGGTGCCGATTTGCTTTAAGAGCTGGCCTTTTTCGCCGATGAGGATTGCTTTTTGGCCGGCGCGCTCGACGTGAATGGTGGCGGCGATGCGGGTCAACTGCTTTGTGTCTTCCCAGGTATCAATCAGGATTGCGACCGCGTGCGGCACTTCCTCGCGGGTGGCGCGCAGGATGCTCTCGCGAATGATTTCAGCGGCCATAAAGCGCAGCGGCTGATCTGTCAGATGGTCATCGGGAAAGAGCGCAGGCGAATCGGGCAAGTTTTCGACGATGATGCGCTTCAGCTCGTTTACTCCGTCGCCGGTTCGCGCGGAAATCGGAACGGCTTTCAGAAACGGAAATAATTCGGTGTACCGCTGGATAAGCGGGAGCAGCAGGCGCTTATCGGCCAGGCGATCGATTTTGTTCAGCACCAGCAAAGTTTTCTCGGAGTGGACAAGAGCGCTGACGGCGAGCTCGTCTTCCGTGCCAACCGGCTTAGCCGCGTCGGCGAGAAAGAGAACAAGGTCGCGTCCGTGCAAGGCGTCGCGCACCGTGCTCATCATGCGTTTATTGAAGAGAGTGTCCGATTTGTGAATACCGGGCGTATCGATAAATACAATCTGCGAATCAGGGGAAGTCAGCACGCCCTGAATCGAGGTGCGGGTGGTCTGTGCCTGTGGAGCGGTAATGGCGACCTTTTCGCCGACCAGCGCATTCAGGAGCGTCGACTTACCTGCATTGGGCCGGCCTGCTATGGCGACGAATCCAGCGCGGTGCGGCGTGCCGTTCATGCGCCGGCCCCGACTGGCAAAGGCTCTTCCATGCGCGATATGCGCACTTCCTCGACCCGCCGCTCGTTACCGGCCAGCACTTCCACGCGGATGCCGCCGTGCTCGACCGCTTCTCCGACTTGCGGTACATGGCCCAGCCACTCTGTAACCAGGCCGCCGACGGTAGTCGATTCGGTATCTTCGGCGGGGCGGAAATCCAGCAGATCTTCCAAGCGATCAAGATCCAGATTGCCAGGCGCGACGAAAACATGCTCCGCTTCCTGGCGCACATCGCGGTCGGGCTCGTGTTCGTCGCGTATTTCGCCGAGAATTTCTTCGACCAGATCCTCCATAGTCGCCAGGCCGGCCGTGTTGCCGTACTCATCGACCACAATCACCATGTGCGAGCCCTGGCGCTGCATGTCGCGCAGCAGATCGCTGACGGGCTTGGTCTCAGGAACGAGCGGAACCGGGCGCATCACGTCTTTCAAAGCTTTGGCCTGACGCTCCGCAGGATCCAGCTCGAAGATATCGCGCACGTGAATGAAGCCGATAATGTTATCGATATTTTCGGCGTAGACAGGAATGCGCGAATACTGCTCGTGAATGACAAGCTGCCGCAGGTCCTCGACCGATTTGTCGGCGGAGATCGCGACAATATTGGGACGAGCCGTCATCACTTCCCGCACTTTTTTGTCTCCGAACGCTACCACCGAGTGAATCAGCTTGCGGTCTTCTTCTTCAAGAATGCCTTCTTCGGCGCCAGCGTCGATGAGAGCCTCGATATGCTCGACCGAGTCGGTGGATTCGGCCGCGCCGGTTGGATTCTTATCTAAATCGAGCAAAGATTGAAAGCCGCGCACCAGGGCTGCCAAGGGCTTGGCTGTTGCGGCCAGCAGCTTAGTAGCTGGTAGAGCCTTATTCAACCAGAGGACATTGCTGCGGCGGTAGAGAAACTGCGGAATCAAATAGGTCGACGCGAGCATGGATATAAAGGACGCGCCAATCGCCTCCAGCACGCTTTCCCAATGCTGCAGGCTGGGCCGAACAAACGCGCAGAGGTAAAAGACGCCGATCAGGAAAAGTGAAACATGCTTGATGAGCGAAAACGCGAGAGAGCCGTGCTCGAGATCGAGGCCTATTTTCCCAGCCAGCGTTTCGCGAAAGAATTCGAGGGAAGGAAAATCGCGCCGAATCAGGCGCAATGATTCCAGATACAGCAGCTGCACGTAGGAAACGAAGCAGAGAAGGGCGGTGAGGAGAAGCGCGGTGATGAGGCACAGGAGATTTGTCACTTGCGTGGTCTCCGTGCAGTCCGGGTGCGAGCGATCAGCGTAGGAGGCAGCCCAAGCGCGACCCTCCATTTGCGTTCGGCGCGGGCCATTGCTCCACGGTCACGAGCATGATCGAGGCCGGTGAGGTGAAGGAAGCCGTGCAGCAGCAAGACGCGAAGTTCGTCGAAATAGGTATGGCCGAACTCGGCAGCTTGCGCTTTGGCGCGCTCGAGAGAGATGGCAATCTCACCCAGATTGACATATGGAAGCGGCAGTCCTAAAAGCGCTCCAGAAGCCTGTTTCAAAATGCCCTTAGCTGGGAAGGAGAGGACATCGGTTGGGTAATCATGGCCCAAAAAATCTCGATTGAGCCGCCGCATTTCCTGGTCACCGGTGATCAGGCAGGTGAACGCGCCGGCATGACCGGCTTTCTCGCTCAAGGCGGACGCAAAATTCCTCAATTGGCGCTTATCGTCCCCCGACATTCTCGACTGCGCTGGAAGTGCTCGAAAGAGTAGCGTGACGCGATCTTTCGCCGCGAGCGGTTGCCTATCACCTTCCTGAGACATAGCGCAATCAGGGGACCAAAGGGAATTCAGGAATCTCGACCGTAGTGTTTGGAGGCGGCTCCAGACGAATCCCCTGAGGAACTTCATTGCCGAGTCTGAGGGCAAGCTGGCGGCCCGCACCGATCAATTCGTTGTAGCGGTCGTAGGCCTTTACGATTCGCTGTACGAGCAAGTGCCGTACTACGTCTTTATCGTCGAAATTGGCGAAGGCGATTCCCTCAACTCCGCGCAAAACCTCGATGGCATTGAGCAGCCCGCTTTTCTTGCCGCTCGGAAGATCGATTTGAGTCTGATCGCCGGTGACAACCATTTTGGAGTTGAAGCCCTGGCGGGTCAAAATCATCTTCATTTGCTCGAGAGTGGTGTTCTGGGCCTCGTCGAGGATGATGAAGCAGTCGTTCAGCGTACGGCCACGCATGAAAGCCAGCGGCGCGATTTCGATTACGTTACGCTCCAACAGCTTCTCAACTTTCTCAGCGTCGATCATGTCGAAGAGAGCGTCGTAAAGCGGGCGCAGGTAGGGGTCGATCTTCTGCTGCAGGGTGCCTGGCAAGAACCCGAGATGCTCGCCGGCCTCTACCGCCGGGCGAGTAAGAACGATGCGGCTAACACGCTTGTTCAAGTAGGCGGATACTGCCATTGCGACGGCAAGATACGTTTTGCCAGTGCCTGCCGGTCCGACGCCGAAGGTAAGGTCGTGATGTTCGATGGCGTCGACATAGCGGCGTTGGTTGACCGTCTTCGGGGCGAGTACTTTCTTGCCGAAAGCGCGTGACTTGCCGCTCTCGACCAGGCGGCGAAGAGAAACATTCGGGTCGGCGGTGACGACGCGCATGTAGCTGTTGAGATCTCCGTTGTTGAAGACGTGACCTTCACGCACCAGATCCGCGTAGTCTTCGAGGATCTGCTCGGCACGCCGGACCTGCGGTTCCTCGCCCTCAATCTCGAGCGAGTCGCCATCGAGCAGACGTGCGCGCAGGTTCAATTCGGATTCAAGTAGGCGGATGTTTTCGTCACGAGTACCGAAAAGCGGCTCTATGCCGCGGGAGATCTGAATACTGGACTTCATTAAGCGGGGGAAAGGAACGGGCGGCTCGAGAGGACAACGTTGGTTGGCTTGCGAATGAACCGGGCAGAAAAACCCGCCGGGATCGAAAGCGTCTCAACGGTTGACCATTGAACCCACAGGCGCAGGCGCCGGAAGCTCATTCAAAGCCATTATAGCAGGATTTTGAACAAGAATGATGACCGTGCTGGCCGTCATGAAATGGCGCCGAGAATGGCGGCATGCAGGCGAAAAACGCCTACTCCACCAGCGGGCGCCCACATAAGGTTTGAAAATTCCCGCACGAATTAGGGGCTTTTTGCCCTGCTTCAGAAGCATAGTCACAAGAGTTTAAGAAAATCTCGAAAAACCTTTACTCGTCCTGAATGAAAGATTTAGAGAGAAGTTCTCGCTCGTCGCGGCTCGTGCGACGTTCGTTTTTAGGGGTTGAGGGTGGTATGTTCGAGTCGCTCGAGAGAACTTCTCGCGAGCGACTTTTCAACGCAAGCCGGGATCTCTTCCCGGCTTTTCTTTTTGGAGGATAAACGTGGGCGAACTGATCATGATGCCGAATAGAAACAATGATGCAGACCGGATACCGGAGCAGGAAGAGCAACAGGAGCCGAGCGTCGATCTTTCCGTTTGGAAACGCGCTCCTAAGGAGCGGACGGCGGCCTACTTCCCCACGTACTCTGTCGTCTCTAAAGCCATTCAGACCGCCATGCGCGGTTGGGTACGAGAGTGGTTTAACGCCAATACGGAAATACTCCTCCGGCCTCACACCGCTTACGCGATTCTGGTTTACCAGTGCACGCATCCCTTCTCGGGCCGGCCCACCAACATGTTCACTTACGACGTTCAACAGACCGAGGCTCTTAATCGCGCCTTTGCCTCAGCCGTCCACCGGCTGGGCAAGGAGTTAAAGACGCTCGATACTAAGCGCTTCGGCTGGTTCACTCGCGAGCATTACTTTGCTTACCGGAGTAAGGAAGTGGTCAAGTACGTTTCTAAGAACCGCCGCGGCCTTTACAGAATGTTGAATGTCGATACGGTGCTGGTGGACAGCATTCTCAAATTCGCCATCATAGATATCCCAAAGATCGGTCTCGAAGAAGCGACCGTTCTGCTGAGGCGTGCAGTCAATACGCAATTGCGCCGCTTCTCTGAAGAGTTTGACCTGAGCGGGCGCGCCGAAGAACTGCTGCGTGTTGCGACCGAAGCACTCGTCTCCAAACTTTCGAACGACAATGTGGTCGCCATGCCGGCGCGCACAAAACAGGCCGAGCCGCTGCCGCTCGCTGCCTAAGATTTCCAAACATAAAGAGGCTTTCACCAATGATAAGAAGCAATCGATCCACGCGCAAGACTATTCAGCCCTTGAACGATTTCCAAGTATTTAAAGGCCGCTGCGGACATACCATGCAAGCCTTCGGAGGGCCTGTTATGGCCCAGCATGTCGCGCGCCTGTTAGTGCGGGATGACCAGGCGAACGCCGCACCGGAAACGCGCGCGCTCTATGCGATCTACCAGCGCTCTGAAAATCGCATTCTGGAAATCCTGCAAGCACCTGAAGCGGTTTCCGTCAAGCTTGCCGCCTGACTCCTGGGCCGATCGGAGTACGCTGAAAGAAGATTGAGAGGCGGACGCCAGCGAGGCAGTATCACCTTTTTCGTTTCGGCAGTGCTTATGTTCAGTGCGCAGACTGAGACGGATGTAGCGCACGTAATTGCTTCGGAACTGCGGGCGGGACGGATCGATCAGGCGAAGCAGTTGCTCTCACGGGCGCTCAAAAGCTCACCGCGGGATGCGCCGCCCTGGACTTTTAACGGACTGGCGCTGGCCGGGTCGGGCGATCAGACGGAAGCGGTGGCATCGTACCAGCGCGCGCTGGAACTTGCGCCAGACTATTTTCCGGCACTCGAAGGCGCGGCAGGGATCGAATACGACCGGCACAGCCAGGCGGCGATTCCGGTGCTGCGGCGCATCGTAAAGCTGCGGCCTGACGATCGGACGGCTCACGGCATGTTGGCTACGCTGGTTTTTGAACAAGGCAATCGCGAAGTAGGCGAAAAAGAATTGGGCGCTGTGCGTTCCGAGGATCGCAGCAGGGAGACGACAAAAAACGATACTCTGCCCCACAACACGGTTTCTAGCGCGATGAGAGAGTTCGGGGCGTGCCTGGTCCGGCGGAGCAGGCTGCGGATACTGCGCCTAAATGATGTTTAGCCGAAAATTTCAGGTGATTGCGGGGGCAATTGCGCTGATCTGGGCGGCCTCTGCCTGGCTGCTGCAGGGCTTCGAAGGCAAGCAGGTGAGCTACGTCGATGTTACTGGGCAGAGCGGCATTCATTTCAAGGACAGTAACTCGCCGACGCCGGAGAAATATCTGATCGAGACCATGACTGGGGGAGTCGCGCTACTCGATTACGACAATGACGGATTCCTCGACATCTTTGTCGTGAACGGAGCGCGGATTCACCCGGGCCAACAGGATAACGAAGCTCCTGACAAAGGCGCTCCCGGATACTGGAATAGGCTGTACCACAACAATCACGACGGCACTTTTACCGATGTCACCGAAAAGGCCGGTGTGCGCGGCACGGGCTATGGGATGGGCGTGGCGGTTGGCGATTTCGATAATGATGGCTTCGAGGATCTGCTTGTCACGAATTTCGGTAGCCTGATTCTGTATCACAACAACGGGAACGGCACCTTCACCGATGTCAGCGCGAAAGCTGGGCTGCGGACCGACGGCTGGATGTCGAGCGCGGGCTTCTTCGACTATGACAATGACGGCAAGCTCGACCTGTTTATCTGCCGCTATCTCGACTGGAATTTTTCTAAGAACATCTTCTGCGGATCGAAGGAAGCGGGCGGTCGCGCCTATTGCCATCCGGACAATTTCAAGCCTGTTTCCGACTACCTGTTTCACAACAATGGTGACGGGACATTTACGGATGTCAGCTCAAAGAGCCATATTGCGGCATCTCCCGGCAAAGGGCTAGGCGTGGCATTTGCCGATTTCAACAAGGACGGCCGAATGGATATCAGCGTCGCGAACGATTCGTTCCCGCAGTTCCTGTTTCTCAACAACGGTGATGGCACGTTCACGGAAAACGGTGTCGCGGCGGGCGTGGCTTTTACCGATGATGGCAAGACGTTTGCCGGGATGGGCACCGATGCGGCCGACGTAGACGATGACGGCAAGCCGGACATTGTCACAACCGCGCTTTCGAACGAGACTTACGGCTACTTCCACAACATGGGCAACGGGATGTTCAATTACGATACGGGCATCTCGCGGCTGGGCGAGATCACGCGGCTGTATGGCGGCTGGGGCATGCGCATTTTCGACTACGATAACGATGGATCGAAGGATCTGTTTTTTGCCAATAGCCACGTGATGGATAACGTGGAGAAGGTGCAGCCGCATGTGGAGTACATGGAGCGCCTGCTGCTGCTGAAGCAGGTGGGTCACAAATTCGTGAATGTTTCGGCGCAATCGGGGAGGGTGTTCGCAGAGAAATGGGCTAGTCGCGGCGCGGCATTCGGCGACTTGGATAATGATGGCGACATCGACGTGGTGGTCGTGACGTGCGGGGGGCCGCTGTACATTTTGCGGAACGAAGGCGGCAACGCGAATGGATGGATCGGCCTCGATTTGCGAGGAACGCACAGCAACCGGGACGGGATCGGCGCGAAGGTGAAGCTCACTTCTGAATCTGGAAAAGTCCAATACGGGATGGTGACGACAACGGCAAGTTACCAGTCGGCACAGGACCGGCGGTTGTATTTTGGCACCGGCCAGGAGAAATCGATTCGCAAGATCGAGATCTCGTGGCCGAGCGGAACGAAGCAGGTGATTGAGAATCCACCGCTGCGGAAAATCCTACCGATTACCGAAAAATCAGAAATTCAGCCGTAACGTGAACTGGACGATGCGCTGCGTGTCAATCGTTTGGGTGACCAGACCGAAGTTCGAATCGTATGGCGCAACGGAATTGGGAACGCTGAAAATGTGCCGATTGAAAGCGTTGAGCAACTCGGCCTTGAGCTGTATACTGGCGGACTCCCAGACATGGAAGTTTCTGATGATGCTGAAGTCTTCGTTATAGAAGTTAGGAGATCGGGCATCTCCGTTATTGCGCGGAAAGTCACCTAAATAATACGCGCCTCCTCGCGCCTGTTGAACAGTCGTCTTGCTTCCGGAGGCGATGACCTCGGTATTGGGATCGGCGAAGGCGCACCCGGCTTGCCCCAGGTATGAGCAGACAGGGTTAAAGAAGCGCTGAGTGAACGGGTTGAAACTGTTGTTCCTGGCGTTCGCAACTTCCGGCGGCGCTGAAGCACGATTAAAGCGAATACAGTTGTCCCAGCCTGGGATGCCGTTCGCGCAGCCGAACGAAATCGGCACTCCGGTCTGATAGCGCAGCACGGCGCCTATTTGCCACCCGCCGAGCACAGCCCCTCCGATTCCGCCCCTCAAAAACGGCTTGCCTCTTCCGAACGGCAGCTCATAAAGAATCGCGGCCGAGAACATGTAGGGGACGTCCTGGCTGCTGAGGGCCTTTTCGCCGTTCAGATTGCCCGGGTTTTGAATCTGGCTGATCCCGCCGTTAATACCCGGCAGAATGCTGTCTGCATCCGTGAGAGTCTTCGACCAGGTGAAGGACGATTGCACGCTCAGGCCCGCGCTGAAACGGCGCTGCAGAGTGGCCTGGAAAGATTCATAGGTCGATTGCCCGATGTTCTGGAGCACGTCCGTATAGATGTAACCGTACTGGGGAAAGGGCCGCAGTGCCTGTGAAACGTTCACCGTTTTGCCCCAATCCGTGAAGAAGTTCGAGTAGGGAACTCCCACTCCCAGCGTATTGCCGACAAGGTTTTGATTCAATTGTTGCCCCAGCGCGAGATCCGGGATAGGGATATTGTTCCAGTTCATGAGGGCAGACCGCAGGTTTTGAGCGCGCTGCCCGACGTAGCCAACCGTCGCCACCATGTCCTTCGTGACTTGTCCCTGTACCTGAAAACTCCAGCTCTGGATAATACCGGGCTGGCCAAAGCGCGGCTGGATCCAGTTCGGGTTGCCTGTGTTGACGACCGACGGAGTGGTATTGGGCGGAGGCGCAAACGGCGGGAAGCCGCTGTTCCAGTTGAATGCCGCGGTCAGATTGTCCGGGCTGTTGAAGACCGGTGTTGCCGAGTAGCCCTGCACCTGACTGCCTCCAAAGTCGGTGTATTGCAGCGGCGAATAAATTACACCATAACCGCCGCGAAAAACCAATTTCCCTCCATGCGGGTTGTAAGCGAATCCGAACCTCGGCGCGACGTCGTGATATTTCGTTGTTGCCCATCGCGGATTGCAATTACCGCAGAGATTTCCAAAGACCATCGCGCCTGGGATGTTGCCCGCCGCTGGATTGAGGGCCGTGGGACTGAAATTCGACGTGTCATTGTTCGCTCCGATGCGCGGCACATCGACACTCCAGCGCAAACCGAGATTCAGGGTCAGATGCGGCGTGACCTTCCAATCGTCCTGCCCGAAACCCGCGTAGTACTGGAAGGTCCATCTGGGCACGTGTCCTTGTATGAAAGCATTTCCGTTGTTGAGATCCCCTAGCAGAAAGCTGGCGATCCCGTTACCACTCTGACCGTTGACAGCTGCGTCCGCCGCGGTTTGCGCGCGCGCGAAATTGTACACTCCGCTATCGGTATCGTTGGCGTAGGTCGCATACAACTGATTGCGGAAATCGAAGCCGAAGGTGAAGCTGTGGTTCCCTTTGATCCAGGTGACGGTATCGTTTAACCTCTCGCCGTTGTCGATGTTGGCGTCGTTATTCGCGCGACTGATTCCCGGAAAACCCTCGCCCATGTTCACGATCGGGAACTGCGTTCCGTCAAGGCCGGGAAGCCCGAGTTTGGTGTTCCAACTGAAGTTTCCGGCAGTGGCCTCCAAGGCTCCGATGGTGTGATTTTGACTGTTAGTGCGGTTGTAGCCGATAGCCAGATGGTTCAACAGGGCTGGCGAAAGGACGTAGTCCCATCCGGCACGGCCGTAGTGCGTGGTAAATTGCTGGACCCAGCCGTTAGGATCCGCCGGCGGAGGCAGCGTGTAGAACCCATTACCGGAATAGCGATCGTTTTCGCGCGTATCGTAGGTAGCAAAGAATTTGCTTTTGTCAGAAATGGTTTGATCGATACGGATGGTGTAGGTTGTATTTTTTAAAGGCGTGTGAGTGGAGAGCACATAATTATTTCCGTTTGGCAAAGACGTGTTGGGCGCTGGGATATACCCAAGAAACGTCTGCGATTGGGGTGAAATGCGAAATCCCGGAACGATGTTCCCTGGAAACGCGGTCCGGCAAAGCACCCCGCCTGCGCCTGTGCGAGTAGTGTTCGGGTCGAAGATCTGGCCCTGATAAATCGGCGAGCCATCGCAAGGATTCGTCCCAAGCACTTTGCTGGTATCCAGAATGCCTGAAAAGTCGCCGGTTCTTTCCGCCGCTGTGGGCACGATGCTGGTCGTGGTTCCGCCAATGCTCTGATTGAATTGCTCCCAGTTGAAGAAAAAGAAGGTTCGATTTCTTCCGTTGTAGAGTTTGGGGATCCAAACAGGCCCGCCAAGATTTACGCCGTAGTCGTTCTTGGTATCGACGGGTCGCACATATTGGGCGCGGCACGAGGCATCACCCGGTGCGCATTGCGCCGCATTGGCGTTGTTGAACCAGGAGTTCGCATTCAGATCGCGGTTTTGCAGAATGTCATAAGCGGTACCGTGGAACTGGTTGGTGCCGGACTTGATGGTGAAGGTCTCGATTCCGCCGGTCGTCCTTCCGTAGATGGCGGGGATGGTGGAGGTCAGCACTTTGAATTCTGAAATCGCCTCCACCGATGGCGCGGCTTCATCGAACGAAGAGCCGTTCTCGGTTCGCAGAATGCTGGTTCCGTCCAACAGGACGTCATTGCCGAAACTCTGGCCGCCACCAATCTTCGAGATAAAAATTCCGTTATTGCTGTTCGCCGTTCCTGGACCGGCTGTGCCCGGCGCAAGAAACACGAAGGCTTCAGGCGACCGCATGGCTCCGACACCTCCTAGCGCCAGCGGAAGCTCAACCACTTGTTTGGTGGTAATAACGGTGCCCACATCAGAGCTTTCCGTCTCGATGGTGGTAGCGTCGGCTTGCACTGTGACCGTTTGTTCTGCTTTGCCGACTTCTAGCGTGATGTTGACTGAGGTTGTCGTACTGATCGAAACATTGACACCCTTCTGAGTTACCGAGCCAAAGCCGGCTTGCGAGGCGGTCACGTCATAAAGACCGATCGGAACGGAAGGGAACCGGAAAGCTCCGTCCGGCCCCGTTACAGCTGTTAAGGTAGCCCCGGTACCCTCACTTTTCGCGGCGATCTGGGCGCCTTGAACGGCTGCGCCGCTCTGGTCAAGCACCGTGCCGGCAAGAATGCCTTCATTCGTCTGCGCCCAAGCGGCAGGAATGAGACAGATCGCGAATAAAGAAACGCAGGCGATACTGCGAATTGAAGAGACCACAACCTTACCCCCAGATCAACCGAGATTCTGAGGCCCCAAAGGAACCTAATGGCTGGATTATATCTTGCCTTCATACTAACGGATGAGATTTTTCTCATTCGAAAAAGTTCTAGGTGCGAAGTCGTTTTAGATTGTTTGTGAATGGGAATGGCGACAAACGGGCCGGCATCGTGAGGGACAAAAAAGTGGAGAGCAACTGCTGGCCCGGTGCTAGTTTTGGTGCGGGAAGGCAAGTGTCGCCATGTGTGGCGACACGGCGGCGATGAGTCGCCGCGCCACCCCGGTAGCAGGAGTTGTGACTTTGGCAATCGTTCTCGGTGCATTGATGGCGCTGATGCTGGCTGCGTCGCAAGAGGTGGCGGGAAACGCGATGCGCGAGATTCAGGTGGGACATTATCGCGAAGCTTGTGATTTGCTGCGCGCGGGATTGCGGCAAAGCCCGAATGATGCGGAACTCTGGAACTTGCTGGGCATTGCTGAAAGCGAGTTAAGGGATACCGTCGCGGCGGAAAACGCGTTTGAGGAGGGCCTGAGAATCGCGCCGGACTCAGCCTCGTTGAACGAGAATGCCGGGCTGCTGTTTTTTCGGGAGGCGAAGTATGGGCCGGCGAAACAGGCTCTCGAGCGCGCCAGAAAGTTGGGCAGCCAAAAACCCGGCGTGCTGTTTAGCCTGGCGGCAGCGAAGTTTCGGACCGGCGAAGCGGCAGAGGCGTTGCGAGAACTTAAGTCTCTCGAGCCCGCGTTATCAGGCGTTCCCGAATATTGGGAAGAGCGCGGCAGAGTCGAGTTACCGCATGATGGTCGGCGGGCAGAAACCAGTTTCGAGCGGGCATTGGCATTGTCGCCGAAAAGCGTGGTGGCGCTGAACGGCGCGGCGACTGCGGCCGAAGCAGAAGGGCTCGATGAGAAGGCGCTGGCTTACCTGATCCGGGCGCGGGCTGCTGCGCCCGATGACGTTCCCACTCTGACGCACTTTGCATCGGTCTGCATTCGGCGGGATTTGGGTCCGGATGCAATCGAAGCTCTGGAGCGCGCGGGGCGGCTCGAGCCGTCGAATATGGCGGTAGTCTATCTGCTGGCTCGGGCGAATATTTCGGTGCAGAACTGGCAGGAAGCATACAATCTGTTTCAGCAATTTTCAAAACATGACCCGGGGTTCGCGCCGACTTACTATGCGATGGGCTGGCTCGACATTCGACTAAACCATCTGAGTGACGCACGCCAGCAACTCGAGCACGCTCTACGGCTGCAGCCGACGCTCTACGGCGCGCGTTACGAACTAGCGCAGATGGCATTCGACGATGGCCAGATTGATGAAGCGCAGAAATTACTCGAGACGGTGCTTCGCGAAAACCCGCATCTTGCAAAGGCGAATATGACGATGGGAGACATCCTGCTGCGCAAGGGCAATTTAGCGGGGGCGCAGGAGCATCTGGAAGCGGCGACGCGCGAGGATCCGAAGCTGGCTGCGGCGCATTACAAACTTTCCGTGCTCTACCTCCGCGAGCATGAGATGCAGAAGAGCGCGGCGGAAAAAGCGCTGGCGGCAAATTTGAATGAGGAAGAGAAGCGGAGCAGCAAGACTCAACTGCGCTTAGTTTTGCCGGAGAGCGAAGCTAAATAAAACTCAAGACGTGATTCGCCATACAACGATAACGGTTCGGACTCATGGCAAGGGACTCTACCCATTCATGCGGCACGTTCAAGACTGGATCAGCAAGCAAGGGATCGCGAACGGCCTGGTGACCATGTTCATCCAACACACTTCCTGCTCGCTCGTGATTCAGGAAAATGCGGACCCGGACGTGACGCTCGACTTGCGCGACTTCTTCGAAAGGCTGGTTCCAGAAGACGGTGAAGATTTCCGGCACACCGGGGAGGGACCCGATGATATGACTTCCCACATACGTGCGGCTTTGACGCAGACCAGTGTGTCAGTTCCGCTCATTTCAGGTCAACTGGCGCTTGGGACGTGGCAAGGGCTGTATGTTTTTGAGCACCGGTCGCGGCCTCACCAAAGGAGCGTCGTCTTGCAGTTAATGGGCGAGTGATGAGGAGAACGTTAGAAGATGATTTTCCCTGCGAGTTGAATGTTCCTGGGAGCGCCGGGGCCGATACCCGGAGCCCCAAAGCCCACGTCGTACGTGGCGCTCACTAGCCCTAAATTACTGCCGGAAACGGTCTGCTGGGGACCCTGCACATTGGGATTCAAGCCTTCCAGGTTTCTGAAATTGAAGATGTTGAAGATTTCAGCTCGCAGCTGCAATTTTACGCGTTCGGTGATGCTTATATTCTTGAAAATCGAGAAGTCGATCTGATGAGTTGGAGGCCCGTAAAACGTGTTACGACCTAGGTCTCCGTAAGTTCCTGGTGCTGGCAACGTGAAGGCAGCCGGATTGAACCAGTAAAGCGTACTGGTAGCACGATCAGAGGGGGGCACCCCCGCAAACGGGTTGGCGGTTACCTGTGCCCGGTCGGAGAACTCAGACGTGCCGCTGGAATCGTTGCCTGAATAAACGGTAAATGGTGTACCGGTGAAGAAAGAGAACAGGGTATTCAACTGCCACCCGCCTAAGATAGCGCGGTATTTGGGGGGTTGAGGTACGGCGTAAGCCAGGAACATGGAAAATGAACTGCGAATGTCGAAATCCGAGTTGCTGTACTCACACCGCAAGCAATAGCTGTTCTGAGGGAGAATGCCACGAGCATAGGACAGGTCGTCCAGCGAGTGTCCGTACGTGTAGCTTAGCTTGGTTGTAAATCCGTGAAAATTGCTGGTTCGCAAAGACCCTAGCAGGGCGTTGAAATTGCCGTTTCCGACGGACTGCACTTCATTAATAGCGGCGAGGTAAGGAAATTGGCTGTAGTACGGTCGCGAAGTAACCGATTCGGGCGAACCGATCGGAATCTGATTGATATCCAGCGTATCCGGCAGGTGCCGGCTCAAACTGCCCGAATAGCCAACTTCGGCCACGACATCTTGCGCCACCTGATACTGAATGTTGAAGTTCGTATTCATGCTGTAGCCGGTCACGAAATGCTGGCTAACAGAAAATGCGCCGTAAGGGCCGGTTGCGGAACTCGCAGCAAAAATAGGAACGCCCGTCTGAAGAGTGATTGGCGTTTGATTCGCGAGATTCAAAACCGGTGACGGCCCACCGATGTTGTCGTTAATTCCCGTGGCTGCGCCGTTGCCGGTGGAGCTGTTGCCGAAATAAGAGATGTTGGGAACCTGATAAAAAATGCCCCAGCCGCCGCGGATCACCAGCTTGCCTCCGGCGTCCGGCTGGAAAGCAAATCCAAAGCGCGGAGCAAAGTCGTGCAGATCGCGAGGCCAAAGGGTATTCAGTCCATGCGTCCCGACGTACGTGATGCCGCCGTCAGCAGGAATGAAGGTTGAAATCAGGTTGGCTGGATTTGAAACGGGGCTCTGATAAACCCAGTTCAGGCCATAGTTCAGGGTCAGCCGGGGAGTGACTTTCCACGTATCCTGGGCGAAGAAAGAAAAGCCATTCAACCAGTAATTGCGCTGCTGGTTGCCGTAAGCAATAGTCGCCTTCCCGATTCCAACACGCTGGGAAAGGAAGTCTGCGAGCGAATCGAGCGAGGGATTGGGAGACTGCCCGCCCTGCGGACATCCTCCCCCAACTTCCCAGCTATCGCTTGGGCACGTTGCGGCGAAGGGTCCCTGCGTGCCATCGAACCCGAACGTGCCGGGCGCGTTGGCATCATAAAACACGTCGAGGCTCGAACGGCGATAGTCGCCTCCAAAACGGATCGAATGCGCGCCTGTTGTGTAGGTGAAGGTTTGATCGATGTGGCCAGTGGTGTCGATACGTCCGAGCGGCGGCGTCAGGCCGGTTGCATCGAATCCAGTGATGGTCATATTGGGTGCGCCAAAATCAGTCGGATTGGTCACGCCGGTATTCAATCCGATGGCCGGCATATCGAAGCCGTGATTGGCATCGCCGAACGCTTGCTTGAAATAGTTGACGCCGGCGAGTGTCTGGGCGACGAAGCGGGGCGAGATGACGCGATTGTAGACAACTGAAAAATTGTGCATACGGCTAGGCGCGGCTTGGAAGTAGTAGGGGATGGCCGAGCCGATGTACTCCGTCTGATTGCCCGTTCCGCCAAAGTAGCGGACCGCAAGATTGTTCTTTTCGTTGAACGTCTGATCGAGTTTGATTACGGCGTTATAGCTGTTGGACAGGTTGATGCCACCGCCGTTGTAATTGTGCACAGCGGCGGGACCGGTCAAGCTGCTGGCGGGCCAGAGAGTGTTCAGGAGCGACAGCGCGAGCGGGTTTACTTGCACCGCATCTTTGGCCATAATCTGCGACGTTTCTGAAACCCATGCGTTGGAGGGAGTGGTCCCTACGGCAGTAAGAGCCTCCTTATAGTTTTGCTGCTCATAGTTCATGAAAAAGAAGGTGTGATTTTTCCAGATAGGGCCACCAAGCGAGCCTCCCTCCTGGTTGTTGCGGAGTTCTGTGTTTGGCGATCCCGGAGGCGTGAACCAGTTGTTGGTGGCAAAGGCTTCGTTGCGGTTGAAATAGTAAAGTGAGCCGTGGAAATTATTGGTTCCCGACTTGATCACGACGTTTAATACGCCACCTGAGTTGCGATTCTCTTCGGCGCTGCTGCTGCTCTGCAGCGAGAACTCGTCGATGGCATCAATCGGCAGCACCACGCCGGCAATGCCGGACACGCCGCCCTGGTTAACGGAACTGGTGTTGTGCCAAAGGTCGTTGTTGTCGGCGCCATCGATCTTCCAGTCAATGCCGTTGAAACGTGAGCCGTTGAGAGAACCGTTGGCATTGGCGCCAGGATTGAACTTCAGCAGCTGGGTGAAATCGCGCCCGTTCAGCGGAATGTCGAGGATCTGCTTCGTGGTGATTAAGCTGGTCTGGGCAGAAGAAGTAGTTTCGATTTGGACGGCGGATGCCTGAACCTCGACGGTAGTCGCTTGTTTTGCGACCTCCAGCTTTAGGGCGAGATTGTTGACCTTACCGGCGTCAACCACTATGCCGGACACGTGAACCGTGTCAAAGCCCGACTGGGTGACGGTGATGTCATATTTTCCGAGCGGGAGATCCTGAAAGACGAATTCACCGGCGGAAGAGCTGGTGGTGTCGCGGGTCAAGCCTGTATCAGGGCTCACCAGCTTGACGGTTGCGCCAGTGACGGTTGCACCGGAAGCATCGGTCACAGAACCACTGACGCCGCCGCGGAAAGTCTGGGAAAACAATTGCGCCGAGACTAGAAACGTCAAAGCGATTACCACGGATGTTAGCCTGCGAATCATAAGCCACCCCTTGTCGTATGCCTTTCCTCACCACCAGCTGGATCTGCGCATGCCCTCCTCATGAGGTACCGTGTTTCGACCGCAAATCACGAATGAGCAGGCAACTGGGCCAACGTCGTTTCGCGGCGACATGGCGCGAGTAAGCTAGACTGATCGGGTCAGTGTAACACACCAGTAGCAGTTGAATCGTCAAGAAAGGCGGGAGCGGCAACCAAGGGCCTACTCCCCGAGCAGGACCTTTCTATTGCACCATTCTTCGCTGTTTCCTCATAAGCGCCGGCATATCGTAGTCGTCCGCCGGTGCGGCTTCTTGCTGGTGTTCCTGAGCCGCTTCCGCCGTTGCGGTAACCGGTTCAGACTCGTGCTCGGCCGGTGGAGGGAACGGCACGGCGGCCAATTCCGGCGAGTTAGCAGGGGTGAACGGGAAGTGCGGATTGCGGCGATCGATTTCGGGCAAGCTGTCGCGTTGAAAGCCGGTGGCGATAACCGTGATCTTCACCCGATCCTCCATTTTCGGGTCCATGACGATGCCGAAATTAATCTGCACATCCTCGTTTTGCGTAGCCTTACGGATCAGGTTGCAGGCTTCGTTCACGTCGTGAATGCCGAGCTGGCTCGAGGCCGTGATGTTTATCAGAACGCCACGCGCGCCGAGGACGCCGCCCTCTTCCATCAAGGGGCTGTTGATTGCCCGCTGGGCAGCTTCGACCGGCGCTTTTTCGCCCGAAGCGACAGCCGTGCCCATCATGGCGTAGCCCATGCCGAGCATATTTGTCCGAATATCGGAGAAGTCGCGGTTGATGAGGCCTGGGGTGGTAATGATGTCGGCGATGCCTTGGACTGCCTGCCGGAGGACGTCATCCGCCATGCGGAAAGCATCGATGAAGCTGGTGCCTTTCGGAGCCAGCCCGAGCAGTTTCTCATTGGGAATACTGATCACGGTGTCGCAACTACCCGCCAGTTCAGCCATGCCCCGTTCGGCCTGCTTCATGCGGCGCGGTCCCTCAAATGCGAACGGTTTGGTGACCACCGCGACGGTGAGCGCATTCAACTCCTTTGCCAGCGAGGCCACGACAGGGGCGGCACCGGTTCCGGTACCCCCTCCAAGCCCGGCGGTAACAAATACCATATCGGCGCCTTCCAAAATCTCGATGATCTGTTCTGTATCTTCGAGCGCAGCCTGCCTGCCCACAGACGGGTCCGCACCGGCGCCTAAGCCGCTAGTCAATTTCTTGCCGAGAGCGATTTTATTCGCCACGGGCGAGGCAGCGAGCGCCTGCTTATCCGTATTCAAGATGTAGAAATCGATACCTCCCAAGCCCTCCTGGAGCATGCGGGTGACCGCGTTCGAGCCGCCGCCGCCCACTCCGATTACTTTGATGCGCGTTCCTAATTGCACTTCGTCTTCCATCAAGAATTTCAAATCATCATCCATGTCTCGATCCTTTCCTTGTAACCTCACTTCGTTGCCAGCTATTTCACCGTTAGGCCTGCGAGTCCCGCGGGAGCCCGCTTCCAATCCCGCTTCATCTTGAGCCGCCCGGAGTACATCGCCAGGCCGGCGGCCGTTGTCCAAACCGGATTGTCGAGTTCGGATGGCCAGTTCTCGATGCCAGTCGCCAGGCCGTTTCTTGCCTGGCAATTCAAAATGCGTTCGGCGAGGTCACACATCCCGGGCAGCAAACTTCCGCCACCGGTCAAAATAGCGCCCTCGAGCAGGGACTGCTCCATGCCGACTCGTAAGATTTCGGCATAAATACGCTCGAAGACGTCCTCGGCGCGGGCTTCTAGGATTTCGTTCAGCTGGCGACGCGGAGCCTCTCGCATGCCGCGCCCTTCGGCTGTCGGGATTTCGAGCAGGCTGTGGTCCGACTCGGTCCCGGTGATCGCGCAGCCATACTCGCGCTTGAGGTTCTCGGCGTCCTCGTAGTTCATTTTCAGCAGCCATGAGACGTCGCGCGTGAAATGATCGGCGCCGATGGGCAGAGAAGCGGCGAGCAGCAGTGCATCGCCATCATAGACAGCTATGTGAGTGGATTGCGCGCCCATATCTATCAAAGCGACGCCGCGCGCGCGATCTTCGGGGAGGATCGACGCGTAGGCCGCCGCGACACCTTCGAAAATCGACTCTTCGACAGCCAGATGTGCTTTATGTACAGCCGAGATCAGCCCTTGATGCTCGCCTAGCGATGCAGTAATTACGTGAACGTTCGCCTCCAGCCGCCCGCAAAGAATGCCTTTCGGATTGCGGTATCCGGCACGCCCGTCCAGAGTGAAATCCTGCGGGCAGATTTGCAAGATTTGGCGATCTTCTTCCAACCGAACGCGCGACGCCAGTTCGACCGCATAGCGCAAATCATCGGGTTCGATATCGCGCCGCCGGCCGAACTCGTAGAGTCCGCGGCTGTTGACGCCCGCCACGCTGCCGCCGAGGCCAATTACGGAGGATTCAGGAGACGCTTGCGCGCGCAACTCTGCTTCATGCAGCGCAAACTGAATACTTTGCGAGAGCGCCTCCTGATCGTTCAGCCGCCCCTTGCTCCAGGCATTCACCGGAGCTTCGCCGTAACCCAGGAACTTCACACTCTGCTCGTCGAGAGAACAGATCACCACGCGGGTGCTGGTGCTCCCGAGATCCAGCCCCACGGCTAGTTTCGTCTTACTCGCCACCGCCGTCTCCTCCTACCGCTGTAATCACGCCATCGACTCGCAAATCGAGCGTTTTGGCATCCGGGCGCTTCTCTTGAATGGCGGAGTAGTTACTGAGAAAGCTTTGCAGGCGCTCGGCGTAATTGTCGTCCCCGAGCATCAGGTTCACAACGGCTTTATCGACATGCTCAGCGACAATCAAGTCATTAGGATCGGTCACATTGATTTCCGAAATCTGCCCCGCCAGCGGCCCGATTTCTTTGAGCATTCCGAGCACGCGGCGTACTCGGGCGCGCCGGTTCTCGAGAGTCTCCGATTCGCGGATGCCCGTCATGACAGGCAGGGTGAATTGAGCCGCCACGCGAGGCCGTAGAATGTGCCCGTCCTTATCGATCAACGCCAGGCGCGACATCCCGTCCTTGCGGTTCGGCGTGAGCCTGACAAACGCAACCGGTACACGCTCGTGAATTAGGACTTTTAGCGTGCTCGGCCAAACCTTCGAAACCGTTGCGTCCTCCACCCAATCGATCTCCAATAGTTCGAGGCGCCGTTTTTCGATCGGAACCAGATAGAGGCTGCGGCCAAGGTCCTCCGCGAAGACATGACGGATCTGGGAAGTCGACGCATACTGCACACCCTCCACAACAAGATTTGGACTACGCCCGCGAAAATCCTCCGACTCAGCCACGCGGAAGCGTTTGTCCTTAATGAGAAATTCCTCCGTCGTGTGCCAGGCGAACAAAGTGCTTACCATCAAGATCACGCCCGCGATCAACCAGAAGGTAAAGCGCACCCAGCGAATGCGCTCGCCAGGCTCCTCGGGCTCCTGGCGGCGCGGCATCAGGCAGCCTCCCTGAGCTTTTCGAGAATTCTGTCAGCGGCCTGGGATACGCTGCCCGCACCGAGCGTAATGATTAAGTCGCCCGGTTCCGCCGCGGCGGATATGCTTTCGATTCCCTCTTCCAGGCTTGCCACGTAATGCGCCGAGCGATGGCCGTAAGAGCGGACCTTTTCCAATAAGACTTGCGAATCGACCCCGTCGAGCGCGGGTTCCGAGGCCGCATAGATGTCGAGCAGGTACACGTCGTCGGCTTGATGGAAGGCGGTGCCGAACTCGTCGAGAAGATGCCTGGTGCGAGAAAAGCGGTGCGGCTGAAAGAGCACTCGAATGTGCGCGTAAGAAGAAAGCCTGGCAGTCGCGAGAGTCGCTTTGACCTCGGTCGGATGATGGCCGTAGTCGTCCACCACCGTCACTTCGCGCTCGCATCCACGAATTGAGAAACGCCGATCGACACCGCTGAATGACTCCAGCCCTTCGGCGATTTGCTTGACGGCGACATCCAGCTCCAAAGCGACTCCGATGGCGGCAGTTGCGTTGAGAACGTTATGAACGCCGGGCACGTTGAGGTGGAAAACGCCCAACTCGGACCCACAGCGCCGCACGGTGAATTCAGAAGAGCCGCCCCAAAGCGAAACGTTTTGAATTTCAAGATCTACCTGCGCGGAACGCCCATAGGTTACGGTGCGACGCCGGACAGACGGGAAAATCTGCTGGATGTTTTCATCTTCCATGCAGAGCACGGCCGCCCCATAGAAGGGCACGCGATTCACAAACTCGGTAAAAGCGGCCTCGATCTCGTCGAGTGAGGCGTAATGGTCCAAATGCTCCCGGTCGATGTTCGTCACCACAGCGAGAATCGGGGCAAGCTTCAGGAAGGACCCGTCGCTCTCGTCGGATTCCACGACCAGCAGCGCACTTTTTCCGACGCGCGCGTTGGAGCCTTGCATAGCGGCAACTTTGCCGCCGACTACCACGGTGGGGTCCAGATTCGCGCTGTTCAAAATGCTTGCCACCATGGACGTAGTGGTCGTTTTGCCATGGCTTCCGGCAATTGCGATGCCGTATTTGAGGCGCATCAGCTCGGCAAGCAACTCGCCGCGCGGGATGACCGGAACCTGTAACCGCCGCGCTTCCGCGACCTCTGGATTATCGGAATCGAGGGCCGATGTGACGACTACCGCTTTCGCCCCTTCGACATTGCTCGCGTGATGTCCAATTTGGATGGTTGCGCCGAGGTTGGCCAGCCGGTCCGTAATCGCACCGCTTCGGATGTCGGACCCAGACACCTGGTAACCGAGGGTCAGCAGAACCTCCGCAATCCCGCTCATCCCGATGCCCCCGATTCCTACGAAGTGCACGTGCTGGGGCTTAAAAAACATTTCTCACACGTATTGTTCCGGCTTTAGCGCAGCGTGTCAATGTCGAAATAGCGATTTCCAGTCCCTCCAGTACTTTATTTTTGGTCGGCAGCGGCTTCCTCCATCACGTCGGCGGCTCGCTCGGCGGCGCCGGGCCTGGCAAAGCGCTGAACATTGTTGTGCATCGCAGCCAACTCCGCAGGGCTGTTGCGCAACGCTTCCACTTCGCGGAATAGACGCTCGCCATTCATCTCAGTATCGGGAACCATGCGAGCTGCCCGCTCGGTTACCAGCGCTTCCGCATTCTTGCGCTGGTGATCGTCGGCGGCAAAGGGCAGCGGAACCAGCAGCGAGGCCATCCGGGCAGCCGCGATCTCACTCACGGCTCCGGCACCGGCTCGCGCAACGACGAGATCCGCGCTCGCGAATGCTTTGGCCATGTTGCTGATAAACGGGAGGACTTCTCCGGTGATTCCTGTTTCGGCGAATTCTTTCGCAAGCGACTGGTGCTCGGCCGCTCCGGTCTGGTGGATGATCCGAATTGCGGCACCACTTTCCCGGAACAGCGGCCAGCTTTCGCGAGACGCTCTGTTCAGCGTGCGCGCTCCCCGGCTGCCACCGGTTATCAGAACCGTGAACGAGCCGCCCTGCTTGGGTTGCAATTGAAAAAATTCCTCGCGCACTGGCAAGCCAGTGACTTCGGTCAATCGGGGCGGAAACCAAGCGGCGGCCGCTGGAAACCCTAGCAGCGCCCGATGGACATGTCCGGCAACCCGGCGATTAGCAAATCCGGGCACGGCGTTCGGCTCCATCACGATCAACGGGATTTTTTCGAATAAAGCAGCCAGCATTACCGGCCCGGCTACATACCCGCCCATGCTGAAGACAGCCTTTGGACGAAACTTGCGAAGTATTTTCCATGCCGAACCGACTCCGACGGGCAACTGCACCGAGGTCTGTAACTGCCGCCGTAGACCGACGCGATTCAAGCCTCCGCTGCGAATAAACGCCATCTCGAAACCGGACTCGGGCACCAGCCGCGCCTCCATGCCTTCCGGCGTGCCGATGAAAAGCAGGCGATGTCCCCGCTGCTGCAACACGCGTCCCACGGCCAGGGCAGGAAAAACGTGACCGCCGGTGCCGCCGCCCGTCAATACGAACGAGTGCGGCATCAGGCCGCATGCTCACTCACGCTCAGCAGGATTCCCATCATCAAAAGCGTGCTCAGGAGCGAGCTTCCGCCCGAACTGATAAAAGGCAGGGGGATTCCTTTGTTCGGCGCTACTCCGAGCACGACGCTGATATTCATCAGGGCTTGGATCACGACACAAACCGTCACGCCGAGCGCGAGATAGCGGCCAAAGTTGTCGTTAGCGCGAACAAACGTTCGTATGCCGCGCCAAAGGATAACGGCGAAGCCGGCGATCAACAATCCCGCGCCAAAGAAACCGGTCTCCTCACCGACCACACCGTAAATCATGTCCGTGTGAGCCTCGGGCAAGTAGAGCAATTTTTGCTTGCTCTGCATTAATCCGACTCCCAGCAGTCCGCCGGAGCCTACGGCTATTTTCGATTGCAGTTGCTGGTATCCGGGATCGCTGGTCGAGGCGGTCTGGTGCGCGTAACTCAGGATGTGTCCCTTAGGATCCAGCTTCGCCAGCAGCTTGTGATCTTTGTCGACGAACTCGATGGCGCGCATCAGCCGGTACGGTTTCATGGCGATGAATCCGACCGCCAACATCAAGCCCAGCAATCCGCAGGCAACCAGATAACGGGTCTCGATGCCAGCCACAAACATGACCGCCACTGTCATCGTGACCAGGACAACGGCGGTACCAAAGTCCGCAATGGCTACCGCGAGCGCCATTACGGAGACGACCACGGCGATAGGGCTGAGGGTCTCGCGGGCATTCACGTTCTCAAGGCGGCGGCACAGGAAAAAAGCAAGAAAGAGCGCCAGCGCTGGTTTCGCCAGCTCCGACGGCTGCATGGAAAAAGGGCCGGCCTTTAGCCAGCGGTGGCTTCCGGAATCGGTTGCATAGACCGCTACAAGCAACATCATCACGATTCCGAGACACGCAAAAGCGACTTTGGGGTCGTTCCAGCGGCGATAATCGTGACGCATGCAATAGAGCAGCAGCAGGAACGAGACGATAGCCCAACCGAGCTGCCGCAAAAAGAAGTGAGTGCTCGAAACATGATACTTCAGTTCCGCGATGAACGAAGACGCGCTGTACACCATCACCAGACCGAAGCAGACCAGCGTCAGCACGGTGAGAAACAGGATCCAGTCGGTTTTGAGACGTTGAGCCATCGAAATCCGTCAAAACAATTCTGTCACTTGCTGTTTGAAACGATTGCCCCGATCTTCGTAATCTTTGAATTGATCGAAACTTGCGCAAGCGGGAGCTAGTAAAACGGTATCGCCCGGTTCAGCATGCTGCCGGGCATAGCGAACCGCCTCCTGGAGGGTCCCGCGGTCAATACTGTCGACCGCTGCGGCTAGCGCCTCTTTAATCAAGGGCGACGCCGTGCCAATCAACAGCACGCCTTTTGCACGCTCTTTCAGCGGCTCGCGCAAGGGATGATAGTCGCTTCCTTTATCTTTGCCTCCCAGAATGATCCATAAATTGCCCGGGAAGGCCGCAATCGCCTTCAGCGCCGAATCCACATTTGTTGCTTTCGAATCGTTGTAATAAGTTACGCCGTCAAGCTCCCGGACAAATTCCAAGCGGTGCTCTACGCCCGGAAAAGTTTCGATGGCTGCGCCCAACTCATTCAGCTCAGCGCCCGCCAAAATCGATACCAGCGCCGCCGCCATGACATTTTCGATGTTATGCGATCCGCGCAGTTTGATTTGCGACCGGCTGGCGAACGCCTCGCCGCAATAAAGTAATCGCCCATCTTCCATGGCGACGCCCTGCGGCACGGGTTGCGACGAACTAAACCAATAGATGTCGGCCCTGGTCGCGGTGGCGAATCGGCGGCAGATCTCATCGTCGTAATTGAGGACGGCGAAATCGCCCGCGACTTGGGTTTCAAAAAGGCGGCGCTTGGCATCAACATAGTTGTCTAGGGTGCGATGCCGATCCAGGTGATCCGGCGTCACATTCAGGCAGGCGGCGATGCGAGCGCGGAAGCTCCGAATCGTTTCGAGTTGGAACGAAGAGAGTTCTAGAAGGTTCCATTGATCTTCCGCCGAAGTCTCCACGAGCGAAGTGACTGCCGTGCCGATGTTCCCGCCAACTTGACAGGCTACGCCGCTCGCTTCGAGCAGATGACCGGTCAGAGCGGTTGTAGTGGTTTTTCCGTTCGATCCGGTAATCCCGATAACGGGTCCTTGCAAGAAATAGGACGCCAGCTCAACTTCGCCGATTACGGGGACGCCGCGCTCTCGCGCGGAAGCGAAGAGCGGCTCATCAAAAGCCACGCCGGGCGATAAGACAATCAGGTCTGGGTCGTGCCCGTTGGCACGGATATTGAGCGAATTTTGCGAGGTAACCTGGATACCGAGCGCGTCCAGCTTCGCCTGCTCTTCTGCGGCAGGCGTTTGCGAGTCCATGGCCCGGACGCGCGCACCCTGCTTGCGCAAGAGTTCGATGGCGGCAAGCCCCGAGCGCTTGATGCCGACTACCAGAACACCTTTGCCGCGCAGATCCAAATCTTTTTCTACCTAAGCTTCAGAGTGGTCAGCGCAAACAGCGCCATGACCAATCCTGCAATCCAAAAGCGCACGATTACTTTGGATTCCGGCCACCCGAGCGCCTCAAAATGATGGTGGATGGGAGCCATTTTGAAAATGCGCTTACCATGCCGCATCTTGTAGCTTCCGACCTGAAGAATAACCGATAATGCCTCAATTACGTAAACGCCGCCAATAAACGCCAGCAGCACTTCCTGTTTAATCAAGACGGCCACAATTCCAAGACCGCCGCCTAGCGCGAGCGATCCGACGTCCCCCATGAATATTTCCGCCGGATGACAGTTGAACCAAAGAAAACCCAGGCTCGCACCGACCATGGATGCGCAAAAGATAGTGAGCTCCTGCGAATTTGGAAGGTGAGCTAAATCCAGATAGTTCGACATTTTGAGATTGCTCGAGACGTAGGTCAGCGCCGTCATAGCCCCAGAAGCGATGATCATCAATCCGATTGCGAGCCCGTCAAGGCCGTCAGTCAGGTTGACGGCGTTCGATGAACCAACCATGACGAGCACGATAAAGCCGTAAAATGCCACGAAGGCGAGCGGATATGTCCAGTAACTCCTGGTGAGCGAGTCGATCAGTAGATCCTGCTTAAATTGCTTGAAGAACGGTATGTTGATCGCTGTCGAGTAAGCCTGGTGGGCATGCAGCAGCAAGAGCAGAAAGCCTATTATCATGGCGACCAGCACCTGTGCCCAGAATTTTTGCTTCGCCGTCAGCCCCAGGTTGCGTTTTTTGGCGACCTTGGCGTAATCGTCGAACAATCCGATCGCGCCAAAACCAAGCAGTCCCAGAAGCGCGATCCACACATAGCGATTATCGAGATCGGCCCATAGAAGGGTTGGGATCACGATCGCGGTCACGATCAGCAGGCCGCCCATGGTCGGCGTCCCTGCCTTCTTTTGATGAGACTGGGGCCCGTCTTCGCGGATATGCTGGCCGAAGCTCCAGTCACGCAGCTTGCGGATCAGCCATGGCCCCAGCGCCAACGCCAGGGCGAGCGCCGTCAAGTTGGCAAGCGCCACTCGGACAGTGATATAGCCGAACACGCGAAAGGCCGGAATGTAGCGATGAAGAAACTGGAAGAGCAACCAATAAAGCATTTTCTACTCTTCCATTCTGGCGAGTGCCCGTTCGACGTGCGTTCCGCGGGAGCCTTTGAATAGGACGGCATCACCCGGCTGGACAAACTCGCGCAAGAATTCGCCTGCAGCTTCAGATTCTTCAAAAAAGAACGCGGCGCGATTGCACGCTGAAGGGTAATTACGCACTTCATCGTGTTTGCCTAATCCGGCTGTTATGGCTTCTTCGACCATGAACCGGCTGTCACCGCCTACCCCGATCAGGACGTCGACACCGTGCTCCGCGGTATAGCGCCCCAGCTCGCGATGCAGTGCCTCGGCGCAACGGCCAAGCTCGAGCATTTCCCCTAGCACGGCGATTTTGCGGCTGGCCGGTTCGGCCGCCAGCACGTCGATCATCGACCGGGCCGCCGCCGGATTTGAATTGTAGGAATCGTTCAGAATCGTAACGGCGCGCGCCTCGTAACGCTCGCCGCGCATCTTGCCGGGCCGCAACTGCGCTACGGGACTGACCAGTGCCTCAAGAGGAATCTCGAAGACGCTTGCGACCGCCAGGCCGGCCAGAATATTCGAAACAGAGTGCTGACCGGTTAGCTTTGTCTTGAATTGAGTTCCGCGAACGCTGAAGCTCGCACCCTCGGCGTCATATTTCTGCTGCTCCGCTCGAATGTCCGCCCCTACAGCAGTCCCATAAGTCAGGACGCGGCCACGATGGATCTCTCGAAAGGCGAGCACCCGCTCATCATCGGCGTTTAAAACAGCTACTCCGTCAGGCGGCAGCTCCTCAATCAGTTCACGTTTCGCCGCGGCTATTTCTTCGATCGATTCGAAAGCTTCGATATGCGCATACCCGACGTTGGTGATGACTCCAACCTCCGGCTGGGCGATTCGGGCCAGCTCCCGGATTTCTCCCCGGTGATTCATGCCCATCTCGATAACAGCTATTTGCGCGTTATCGGGAATGCGCAGAAGCGTAAGGGGCAAGCCCAAGTGATTGTTTAGGTTTCCTTCCGTCTTTCCAACTACAAAGCGCACACAGAGGAGCGCGGCAATAATTTCTTTGGTACTGGTCTTTCCTGAGCTGCCAGTGACCCCTATAACGGTTTTGCCCCAAATTCTTCGCCCAAATTGGGCAGCTTGGCCTAACGCTCTCACTGAGCTATCTACCCTAAGGGTGAATCCACCTGAAGTCTCTAGGTTTTGATTGACAATAGCGGCTGAAGCCCCTGCATTGAGCGCATCCTGCACATAATCGTGGCCGTCAAACCGGTCACCTTTGATCGCAAAGAACACATCGCCAGGTTGGACCGATCTTGAATCGATGCTCCACCCGCTCATACGCTTCGCGCGCAGCATTTCCAGATCGGCAATTTTTGTCCCGGCACCGATCAACCGTGCGCCGGTTGCCTTCTCGATCTGGGCCAGAGAGAGCTCCATGGCACTCTGGCCTATACGCTCTCTGCTGCTTCGCCCGCCGGCGGGTTTCGCCGCGGCTTACCGAAGCCGAAGGAACGCAGTACGCGGCGCGCCACCTCACGATCGTCGAACGGAATCGGGCCATCCCTTAGGACTTGATATGTCTCGTGTCCCTTGCCAGCCAGAATGACCACGTCGCCTGGTCCAGCGGTTTCGATCGCTTTGCGGATAGCGCGCTCGCGGTCCGGTTCGGCCACATGCGGCGTATCATAGCGGCTCAGCCCTACCATCGCGTCGTTCATGATTGCCAGGGGATCTTCGCTGCGTGGATTATCCGAAGTCAGAACTACATAATCGCTGAGTTCTCCCGCTGCCACTCCCATCAGCGGGCGTTTCGACCGGTCCCGGTCGCCGCCGCATCCAAACAGGGTGATGACGCGCTTTGGCCGCATGCCGCGCGCGACCGCGATCACATTTCTTAACGCATCGTCGGTATGCGCGTAATCGACTACCACCGTGAACGGCTGCCCCTCTTCGACCCGTTCGAATCTACCTGGAACTCGCTGCAAGTTTGCTAATCCTTTCTGTATCTCTTCTTCACTTAAGCCGTATGTGAGCGCAACTGAGCAGGCGAGCAGAATGTTGTAGACGTTGATTTGGCCTACGAGAGCGGATTCCACTTTAAAGCGGGTGGTATCCGAGATGACGTCGAAATTCAGCCCGGCAAAAGTGGATTCAACATTTTCCGCGCACACGTAATGGTGTCTGCTGCCCGAACGAGGAGAGTCGCGGTCAATGCCATACCAGAACCTCTCCGTCTCGTTTGCGAGCTTCAACTTGCGAACTTGCTCGTCGTCCGCATTCAGCACGGCAAAGCGAGGGGGAGGGCCACTCGCCGGCGTAAACAGCAACTGCTTGGCGTCGAAATACGCGTCCATCGTGCCGTGGTAATCGAGATGGTCCCGCGTGAAGTTGGTGAACGCAGCGGTATGAAAATGCATGGCGTAAATACGCCCTAGATCGAGCGCATGAGATGACGCTTCAAGCGTGGCGTGTGTTCCTCCCGCTTGCGCCAGTTCATCGAACATGCGAAACAGATCGAGCGACTCGGGAGTGGTGTTGACGGCCGGCAGTACCCGCCCGGCGAGATGATATTCGATGGTGCCGATGAGCGCCGTTGTCTTGCCCGCGGCTCGGATAATTGAATCGATCAGCGAGGTACTGGTCGTTTTTCCGTTTGTTCCCGTTACGCCCGTAAGGCAAATGCGCTCATCCGGCTTGTCGTAAAAATTGCGTGCCGCGAGCGCCAGTGCTTCCCGCCCTTGCGGAACCTGAATCCATTTAGCGCGCGTCTGGCCGTGGGGTGGACGATCGCTGACTACGGCCAGCGCTCCTCTATCGAATGCTGCGGCCGCATAGTTTGCTCCATCGGCTTTTGCGCCTGGAAAAGCAAAAAAGAGGTACTCCGGTTCCACCTTGCGGCTGTCGTAAGCGAGGCCGCGCACGTCAGCTTCGAGCAACTGAGGGGGCAGCTCGCGGGTTAGCGGGACGGCTTCAAAGACCTGATTGAGCTGCATGCTCCCCTGAAGATGCGCTCCAAACTATAGAACGTTTGTTTAGGATTGGGGCCAGACAGACCACAAAAAACGATGGTCTGTCCCACCTCTGATCGAGTGCGGTGGAAGTAGGCACTAGCGCGCAAACCTCACTGCGATATGTTCGCCTGGAATCAAAACCGCGCCAGCGACTGGTGTTTGCGCGCGCGCCATTCCGTCTCCGGACAGATCCACTTCAATGCCGGTTGCGGTGGCCTCCTGCATCACATCTTTTATCGTTTTTCCGACGAAATTGGGTACCTTGGGCCCATTCGTATCCGCGACAAGGTCCGTGGTTTCGCCCGATGCCTGCTGCATCTCGTCCGGAGTCGGCGGGTCAAGCTCGGCGAGGGCGACGTCATCCGATTCCTTGGGACTATCCTTATCGTTCGCGGCCTTATCCTTCACCGCCTTCTCTTTCGCTATCATCTCGTCTATTTCTTCCGGTACATCGCGAACTGCGCCCAAGCGGCGCATGGCCGTCAAAGTTACTTTCTCAAAAACCGGACCCGCCGCGGCGGCACCGAATCCCGCCTCGCCTGTTGTACCTGAAATGGTGACAACTACTACTACGGCCGGATTTTCCAGCGGTCCAAAACCCATGAATGACGCGTTGTACTTGTGGGTGTAGACCCGGTGCGCGAAATCGTAAATCTGAGCCGTGCCGGTTTTACCGGCGATAGCATAGCCGGGTATTTTCAGACGTTGCGCGGTGCCGCCCGGCAGAAGCACGCGCCGCATTAATTGCCGCATCGTGATCACGGTGCTCGGCCGCAAGACGCGCTGTTCCGTGACGGGATACTGAACCGTCTGCTTCGATTCGCCTGCCGGGCGCTCCCAAGCCAGCAGATGGGGAGGCACCAGAAATCCGCCGTTTGCGATGACGCTGCCCAGCTGCGCTAACTGCAGCGACGTCACGCTGATCTCGTGTCCCATGGGCACTGAACCGATCGAAGTCGGTTGCCAGCGCCGCAAGGGCCGTACCAAACCCGGAGCCTCAGCCGGCAACTCTATGCCGGTGCGGTGACCGAAGCCAAGCTTTTTGATGTACGCATAGAGATTTACGTTTCCCACTTGCTGCCCGATATGAATGGCTCCGATATTACTCGACTTAGCCAGTACGTCTGCAACAGAAAGCATTCCATAGGGATGCGAATCGTGAATCACGCGTCCGAAAAGCGTAGTGACACCGCCGCCGCAGTTGATCATCGTGTCGGGCGTGAGCCTGGTGGTCTCGAGTGCCGCCGACACAGTAACGACTTTAAACACCGAACCCGGTTCAAAGGGCGCCACTACCGCGAGATCCTCGCGCCCGTTGGTCTTCTCGCCCGGCAGCAGATGCTCGTTCAGATCGTAAGTAGGGTAATTTTCGAGTGCCAGAATCTCGCCCGTATTCGGGTTCATCGCGATGAGGCTCCCATGATCGGCGTGATTCTTAATCACGGCATCGCGCAGCGCCTCTTTCGCGACGTACTGCAACTCGCGGTCAATCGTCAGACCGACATCCTTGCCGGGCGCCGCAGTTTTTACGACTTCCGCCGAGTAAGAGTTCTCTTTCCCGTCGCGCTCTACCCTCACGGCTCCGGGCGTCCCGCCCAGTTCCTTGTTCAGCTTCAGCTCCACACCCGCGACGCCTTGCCCCTCACTGTTCAGATTGCCAATCACGTGAGCTGCCACATCATTGTTTGGGTACGAGCGCACGCTGCCTTCGCGGACATCCAGCCAGTCGAGATCCATTGCCCGAAGCGTTGCCGCCTGCTCTTCCGTCACATGCTGGTCGACTACGAAATAGCCTCTGTGATGCTTGTTGGTGGAGGCGACTTCAAGCGAGGCCTCAAGCCTCTTGGCATCGAGCGAGAGAACACCGGCCAGCAGTCCTGCCGCAGTGGACTTGTCCGGAATACGCCTGGGATTGACAATTGCCAGATGCGAGGAGGAGCTTATCGCGAGCAGGTTTCCATTGCGGTCAAATATCGAGCCTCGCTGCGCTTCCACCGGCTCGAGCTTTTCCTGCTGCCTTTTGGCGCGCTTGACCAGATCGTCATGAGCCAAAATTTGCAAATCGAAAAGGCGAAAAACAAGAATTAGGGCCCACCCTAGCAGGATGAGCCCTATAATGAGTGCCCGCTCTACCGGTTTAGAGATTGTTCCAAACGGTCGGGACTCCATGTGTTCCACCCACCAAAAGACTCATTCGGCCCGCTCGGTTTAGGTCGCGGCTCAGTTAAGCTGGTTTCCCGCAAGCGGCATTGTGTTGCGCGCTTCCGTTTTCGCCGAGGGCGTTCCCCCAAGGGTCTGGAGCTGTGTAGGCGCCGGTTCCGACATCTTCAGCGTTTTCGCCAGTTGCTGCAGCCGGTCCATACTCACCAGCTTCGCCTCCGCCGCGTCCAGCTTCGCCATCTCCTGCCGGAGCTGGTACTGCTCTCCATGCAGATGTTGTAAAGCAAACCCGGCGGTTGTATTGTAAGCCGTCGGCACGAGGCCGGCAATGACCAGCATGGCGGCTACGAAGCCGGTTAACATCGAACGACTGCGCGCCGTTCTCGCGGCTGGATCGGCCGCGCGCGCCACTGCCGTGTTGTCGATCCGTTTTACAAAGAGATATACATCTTCATTTGCGATCGGACGCAAGCGCGGCGATTCCACCCTTGTCCAGACCGCGGGTGAAACTTCGGCCAGTTCCCTTGCCCCGACGAATCGATTCACGAAAGTTGCGAGTGTTGCCATTCTCTTGCCTGCCTCTTCTTATATCCGTTCGAGCGCCCTCAGCTTTGCACTGCGTGACGCTGCATTTTCCAAAATCTCTTCCCTGCTTGGCCTGACCACATGCTTGGTCAGGATCTTTGCCTTCTCTGCCCGCGCGTGCGCCTGAAAAGCCCGTTTCACCATCCGGTCCTCGGTCGACATAAAGGTAAGCACCACGAATCGGCCGCCCGGCCTCAAAAGCTCCGGCGCCAACCGGAGCAACTGCTCCAACTCCTCCAACTCACCGTTCACCTTCAGCCGCAAAGCCATGAATGTCTGCGTTGCCGGGTGAATTCTCCCCGTTCGCGGCACGGCGTTTTCTACCACCTGAGCCAAACGGCCGGTGGTCAGAATCGGCCGCGCGCGAACGATTGCTCTGGAGATTCTTCGCGACCTCCTTTCTTCGCCGAGCTGATAAATCAAATCGGCGAGCGCCTTCTCAGGCAGTTCATTGACAAGATCCGCCGCGGTCAGGCTCTGGCTGCGATCCATCCGCATATCCAACGGCCCGTCCGCGTTCAACGAAAACCCACGCTCGGCGGCGTTCAACTGATAGCGGCTTACGCCCAAGTCCGCCAGCACGCCGTCCACGGCTTCGGCCCCGACGGCGGAGAGCGCCTTCGACATATCCGAAAACGCACCGTGAAAAAACCTGATCTGTTCTGCAAAGGCGGAGGTATTGCCGCGGGCTAACTCGATCGCCTCCACATCCCTGTCGCTGGCAATCACGAAACCGCTTGTGAGCCGCTCCGCAATCACTCGCGTGTGACCACCCAACCCGGCGGTCACGTCCAAATAAATTCCCTCCGGCCGGATCGCGAGATACTCGAGCGATTCCTTCAGCAGAACCGGATGATGCCACGGTCCGCCCGCCCCGTGCGCCCGGTCCATTGCATCCCCTTAGCGCAAGCATCCGCTTAGCGCAGTCCTTTCTTTTCCAAAGCCTTCAGTTTGTCGGCGAGATTCGTCTTCGCCGCTTCCAATCGCTGGCCGTAAACCTTGCTCCCGTATATCTCGATCCGCTGCTTGTAACAGACCAGATGAACGTCGTCCTTCTCCAATTCCAAATCGCGCCGCAAAGTCGTCGGCATCAACACTCGGCCCTGAGCATCGATCTCAGCATCCTCGCCGTAATGGTTCGCCACGAACGCCACGTCCGCTCTCAAATCCGCATCCTCGCCCGGTTCCTGCAACATATTCTCTGTTTCACGCCACACCGAAATCGGGTAGATTAGAGCTGTCGAGGTATTCAGGGTCGTGACAAAAACTTTCTGCTCTCCTAAGGCACCGAAATATTGCGCTACCGCGGCGGGCAGCTTCAGGCGGCCTTTCTCATCCACACGGCCGTTGAGAGTCCCGCGCGGGGCTTCGACTTGTTTAGGCGGATGCGCCTGACCATTTTCTTCCACTCCGAGCCGCTTTTGGCCATTTCAGACCACTGATCGATACTCTCACGCGTTTCAGGTGAATGCAATACATTTGTTCGGAGAATATGGCGTAAGTGCTTGATTTCGCCTTTCTTACGCCATTCGAGTACGCTCAGTACTTAAAGTGGTTCGCCCGGCTAACGCTTGAACACAGCGTCAAATTAAAACGTGGCTGATGATTTGCTTGGCTTCGCAATCGAAACACACTCAGCGTTGCCGGGAGCTCGAACCGTTTCGGAACACGCTGGCCGTAGTGGAATTCGCGCGGTCAGTGATACTGCTGATCGGAGCCGGGCTGATGATTCGCAGCCTGCAATCTTTGATGGACACAAATCTGGGGTTCCAACGCGATCATCTGCTCATCATTTGCGAATTGCACTGCCGGATGCGAGATACAGGACCCGCGGAACAGGTGGCCGCGTTCGATAAGCGCCAGCATTGCGGCTGGAATAGTTGCGGCGTGCTCCGCCAGCCCAGCATAGTCGTTATACTTTGTCTTGCACAGCACGTGGACGGCGGCCGTTTCCGGATCGCAGTGACACCACATTAAGGCATGTTTTGTCGAGGGCGCCACTTCAGCCAAAGAGCAGCGCGTTGCGTTAGCGCAACTGGCCTGCTGCTGACGTGCGCCGCAATCGGATGCGCGCAGAGCGTGCCTTTCTCACCCAACCGGCCGTGGATGCCGGCGGCTAATCCATTGCCGAACGCCGATTTGGGAAGAGTAGCGGGAAGCGAGTTCCGGCTCGCGACCGATAAGACCTACACGCTACCTGAGTTGATCGACCTTGCCGAGCAGCACAACCCGGAGACACGCGTGGCGTGGGAAGCAGCTAAAGTGCAAGCTGGCGAAGTGGGCATAGCGCGCAGCGAACTTTATCCGACGCTGGCCGCCGCTGCCATGGGCCAGACGTATCAGACCGGCGTGCTGCTCTATGACAGTTTCGTTAAGCAGATAGTCGGGATTGGCGAGGGAGAACTTACGCTGAATTACACGGTTTTGGATTTCGGCGCGAGGCTCGACCGGATCGCGAGAGAACGTTTTAATCTGGTGGCGGCGAATTTTGCTTTCAACGATGTTCACCGCCGCGTCATTTTTCAGGTTATGGTGTCCTATTACCAACTGCTGGACGCGACCGGGCAAAGAAGGGCAGCGGAGGCGGACCTGGCTAACGCGAAGGCGGTGGAGCAAGCGGCCGAAGCGCGGCTCGAGCATGGGCTGGCAACACTGCCTGATGTCTTGGAAGCGCGCAGCACGACGGCCCAGGCGGAATACGATTTGCAGGCGACGATTGGCTCGGAAGAGGTTGCGTCGGGAGATTTAGCGACGGCTCTGATGGCCTCGCCATCTTCTATTTTTCAGGTGCAGGATATGGGGGCGCTGCGCGTACCCGATGCATTGAGTGAACCGGCCAACGAACTGATCGCACGCGCTCTAGCGCAGCGTCCGGATCTGCTGGCGAGGCTGGCGGATGTGCGCGGGGCTGAAGCCGATATCCGGCAAGCACGGTCGTCTTACTATCCGGACCTTACTTTCCAAGGCACGTACGGATACCTTTGGGCATACGGCGAACAACCGCCATTTAATGGCACATACGCTCGCGCGCCTGCTTATAATGCTCAACTGAATCTTTCGTGGACGATTTTCGATGGCGGAAGGCGGCGCAGCAGTTTGGCGGAAGCACACGCAGCAGAGAAACGGGCAGAGGCGCAAGTGGCAACTACGCGCGACCAGATTTCGGACGAAGTTTGGCGCTCGTATTCAAATACGAAAACGGCTTTGCGGCAGCGGCAAGCAGCGGCTTCCCTGCTCAGCGCCTCTGACAGCTCGTATAACGCGGCGCTCGAATCTTATAATTATGGAGTTCGCAACATATTGGACGTTCTGTCTGCGCAGAGGACGCTTGCCCAGGCCCGCTCTGCTGACATATCGGCGCGGGCTCGCGTGCTGACCAGTTTTGCCGATCTCGCCTACAGGACGGGAGATCTGTTGCGTGCCCAGACGGCCAAGCCAAAGCCATGAGCAAAGGTGGATGTTTCGAAAGGAATCCAAGATGCTGCCGGGTACCGAGCACTGCCGCTCTATTATCGATGACGAGCTGCGACCGCGCGCCGGCTTTTAATATTCTCGGGTCGTATTTCCCTTCCTGGATGCTGTGCATGTTCGTGGCAGTCGTGTTGACGGTAATCGTACGATTGCTCGTCCGACACTTTGGTGTGGAAAACCGGCTCGAGCCGCTGGTGGCCACTTACCCGTGCCTGACTGCCTGCTTTGCGTTCAGCACATGGCTGCTTTTCTTCAGTTGAAATATCATGGCCGACGAAGATCCCAATAAGCCGCAAAGGTCCAGGGTGCGCCTGCGGTCAATCCCGGTTCTGATTGTGCTTGCCACGATCACGACGGGAGTAATGGTGATTCACTTGATCGATACGCAGCCGCGCACGGACGATGCCGAGGTATTTTCCAATTTCATCGGCATGGCGCCGTTAGTGGAAGGCCCGGTTGTGACGCTTGCCGTTCACGACAATCAGTTCGTCAAGCAGGGCGAGCTGCTGTTCGTTATCGACGAAGCCCCGTACCTTTACGCGCTGCAAAATGCAAAAGCCGAACAGGCGGCGCTCGAAGGACAGATTGCGAACGAAACGCGGCACATAGCGTCACAAGGCAGCGCAGCGCTGGCGGCAGAAGCGGCAGCCCGGAGCGCGCAGGCTAGCGTGCTGCAATCAAATGCGGCGATTAATGAGGCGCGAGCTGATGTGGCGCATTCCCAAGCACTGGTGAAACAGGCAGCGGCGGAATATGAGTATGCGAGCAACAACTATCACCGGTTGGAACCTTTGCTAGCGAAGCAGTTCGTAACTGCGGATCAAGTGGATCAAGCCGGCTCCGGAAGGAGGGCCAGAGAGGAAGCGGTCCGTCAGGCAAAGGCACAGCTCCTGTTATCGGAAGCGCGATTGACTTCCGCGCTTGCCCAGCAGACGCAGGCTGAAGCTTCGCTCGACCAGAGCCACGCGCAAGCCGCCCAGTCGCAGCATGCGATCGACATTCTGGCCCCGCTCACCGCACAGCGCGGCAGCCGCGCCTCAGCCATTCGGAATGCACAATACAACTACGATCACTGCCGGGTTTATGCGCCTTTCGATGCGCGCGTGACGAACCTGACGATCTCGGTAGGGGCCTACGCGCACGTCGGGCAACAACTCTTTCTCCTGATCGACACCCGAACCTGGTGGGTGGTCGCAAACTTTCGCGAGACACAGCTCAAGAATATACGGCGAGGAATGCACGCCGACGTCTTCTTAATGTCGAGGGTGAATAAGCGCTTCAACGGAATTGTAGATAGCACTTCTTACGCCGTCACCTTGGATCCATCGGTACTTGGCACGGTGGGCCCTGGATTGCCCGACGCGCAAAGGACATTGAATTGGGTACATCTCGCCTCACGCTATCCCGTTCGCGTCAGGATTACGGACCCCGTGAGCGAATTGATGCGGATTGGAGCGAACGCAGTCGTCATTATACGCGGTAGGGCATCCGCCGGATCGAATTGATTATGGCGAGTGCCGCGCAAACTGCGCCCCCGCTGACGCAATCCCCATGGCAGTGGTTCCGAAACTTTCTGATGCAGGAACTCGCGCCTTATCCGGGACGCGGCTGGACAGTAGTGCGCATGACGGTAGCGGCAACTCTCATGATGTTGTGGATCATGACATTCCGCATTCCGGGCGCTGCATTAGGGGCTTATTACACGCTGCTGTTCTCGCGTGATAATCCGCAGGCCACGATAAGAAGCGCCATGACGTCCCTCGGTTCGGTTAGCGCAGCGCTGGTGTCAGTGCTATTCGGGGCTGTACTCCTTACCGGCGAACCGATTTTGCATTTTGCCTGGGCGGCTGGGACCCTGTTGTTGACATTTTTCCTGATCGATTCTCTCTCAGAATATCGTGCCGGTACAGCTTTTGGGTTTTTGGCAGTGAGCTCGATCGGTGTGTGGGATTTTCCCGCAAACACCGAGATCCGTGTTGAGGCCACGCTGTGGACCGCGCTGGCAGTTCTAACGGCGGCCTGCGTAACGGTGGGGATTGAGGTGGCTTTTCAACGCATTCATCCCTTTGACCAGTTTGCCGAAGGATTGTGCGACCGGATTACGACCGTGGAAGGCGTGCTGCGCTGCTTTGCGAAAGGCGGCGAAATAGATAAAGCTACACTCGACAAACTAACGCAATATGCGATGACGGGAACCGGAAGCTTGCGCCGACTCGTGCTGCGTTCCAATTGGAACGCGCATCGTACCGCGGAGATGAGCGCAGTAGTGGCCCTCACAGGCAGGCTGGTAGACCTTTCCGCCAACATAGCGGCTGTTCATCCGTATATCAGCGGGCCAGACAAGATGCGTTATGCACAGGCAGCTAAGAACTTGAGCAAATTGCGGTCAGCGCTGCTGAACGGCACAGTGCGACAGATCCGTGAGTTCGAAACGGCGGAAGAGGAACCTCTTGTTGCAGGGTCTTTCGTGCCGGAGATTGAAAATGCCATCGCGCGAATTCCGCAGGTCTTCGCGGGTGAACAGCCGTTATCAGAGTTTCTTCCCTCTGCGGTCGACTTCGAAAAAAGGAGCAAGCTTTTCAAAGACGATGCGTTTTCCAATCCCACACATTTTCAATTCGCGCTCAAGGGCACACTGGCCGCTGTTTCGTGCTACCTGATTTATAATGCGATCAACTGGCCCGGTTTGAGCACGGCGGTGACGACATGCATGGTCACCGCTCTTTCGACTGTCGGCTCGTCGCGGCAGAAGCAACTGTTGCGCGTAAGCGGGGCCATTCTGGGCGGCGTAGGTTTTTCCATGGCCGCTCAGGTGTTTGTCCTTCCTCATATCGACAGCATTGCGGAGTTTACCTTGCTGTTTGTCGCGGTAACCGTCTTTGCATCCTGGGTGGCTACTGCCAGTCCGCGCCTTTCCTTTGCGGGCGTGCAGACGGCTTTCGCGTTCTATATCACTCAGCTGCGCGGATTTGGACCGCAGACTTCATTGGCCATCGCTCGTGATGATGTGGTGGGAATCCTGTTTGGCTTGCTCGCGATGTGGGTTGTTTTCGACCGGATCTGGGCGAAGAATGCGGCGTCGCAGATGATGGAGTCGTTCGTGGCAAACATGCGGCGGATCGCAGCTTTCGACAAACAGATCACTGGAACAAATCTCCGTCAGGGAATCGATCGTTCGCGCCGGGAGCGCGCCGCCATCAACAGCAACTTCGACCAGATCCGAAACGAGAGCGATGCCGCGATTTTCGAGTTCGGGTCAGGGTGGCACGAGAAAGTCGCGTTGAGAAACCAGGTGCGCGCCTGGCAACCGCAGCTTCGGACTTATTTTCTCCTGCAAATCGCCGTTCTCCACTACCGTCTTCAATCGCCAAACCGGGTGCTCGACACCGAAACAGAGCGGAACGCACAGCACAGTGCAGACCTGGTCGCAATGCTGGCCGATTTGAAAGATATTCAGAAACGAGAGCAGGCGTCCGAAACAGCTAGGCGCGTAAGAGAGCGAGTATCGGAGTGCGCGCAAGAATTAGATGCCGAGACCGCCGGAGCATCGGAAAGTGAAAGCAATCCGCAACGGATGTCGCGTTCCATGCTGGAGCTGGCAGTTTCGCTGGGCAAGGAGATGCAAGAATAAACCGGGTTTACTGAACGTTCGTTGAAGGGATCATTTGTGCTGCTATTACTCGTGGTTTGTTGTTTCGCCAGAGGGTGTAAACCAGAATGTGTAAACGGTTTTTCTCAACAGAGGAAAGGCACACTGAGAGGAACCGATGGGCATCGACAAGGACGTACTGGACAAGCTGCTAGCGAACTACCAAAAGCCGGAAGACATCGTGGGCGAGAACGGGCTGCTGAAGCAGCTCACCAAGGCGCTGGTGGAGCGCGCGATGGAAGCCGAACTGACAACGCACCTGGGCTATGAGAAGCACGACCCGGTAGGGTACGGGACCGGCAACTCGCGCAACGGCAAGAGCAAGAAACGGCTGAAGGGTGATTTCGGCGAAGTCGAGATCGAGGTGCCGCGCGACCGGCAGGCGAGCTTCGAACCGCAGATCGTGCCGAAGGGCGAAACGCGGTTCGCCGGCTTTGACGACAAGATCCTGGCCATGTATGCGCGCGGCATGACCACGCGCGAGATTCAGGGGCACTTACAAGAGATCTATGGGGTCGAAGTAAGTCCGACGCTGATTTCGAATGTAACCGATTCGGTGCTGGAGGAAGTGCGCACCTGGCAGAACCGGCCACTCGATCCGTTGTATCCGATCATGTATCTCGACGCCCTGGTGATCAAGATGCGCGACAACGGGCAAGTGCAGAATCGTGCGGTGTATGTGGCGATCGGCATCACCATGGAAGGCCAGAAAGAAGTGCTGGGCCTTTGGACATCGGCTAACGAAGGCGCGAAATTCTGGTTGCAAGTGCTCACCGAGTTACGTAACAGAGGGCTGCAGGATATCTTCATCACGTGCGTTGACGGGCTGAAAGGTTTCCGCAGGCCATCGAATCCGTGTATCCAAAGACGACGGTGCAACTGTGCATTGTGCACCTTACTCGCGCCAGTTTGAATTACGTGAACTGGAAAGAGCGTAGGCAAGTAGCCGCTGATTTGAAGGCTATTTATCGTGCGGCCACCGCCGAACAGGCCGAGGAAGAACTAACCGCGCTCGCTGCGCGTTGGGATAAAAAGTACCCCACCATCAGCGCTCTGTGGCGGCGCCACTGGGCACAGGTGATCCCATTCTTTGCGTTCCCGGATGAGGTCCGCAAGGTGATTTATACGACCAACGCCGTGGAGTCGCTCAACATGACTTTACGCAAAGTCATCAAGACCCGAGGCTCTTTCCCGAACGAGGAGGCTGCGATGAAGTTACTCTACCTGGCACTGCGCAATGTAGCCACTAAGTGGCACACCATTCAGAGCTGGCGAGAAGCGTTGAACCGCTTCGCCATTCTCTGGGAAGATCGCTTCCCTAAGATGGCCAGCTAACAAATGACAAGATGCTGGGAACGCTGTTTACACAAAATGGTTGACACTACCTTTCGGGAAGATGGCTTAGAAGAAGACGGTTTCAGGATCTGTCCGCATCTTCAATGGCCGGTGACTCTTTACTCCAATCAATCTCATGCATGGCGCGCAGGAAGTCCTCCACACTGATACCCCCATCCGTGCACAGTTCCTGCAAAGTCTTATTCTCATTGCCTTGCGCAAGGATTCCAAGCCGGTGGAAGGCGAGAGCGGAACTCGGGATGGCCAATAGTAAATTAGCCACGGGTGTTTGAGGGTCAAGTCTCATTCAATTCTCTTCAATACACCTCCTGAATAACGACAGTGACAGCGAGTTGGATAACCTCACTGGTCTAAACAGGCTCGAGCAAAATGAAATCCGCCAAAACGTTTTTCTCTCTTTCAACATGATTGCGCCTGACCGTCCAGTAAACCGTGCTTTTTGTCACAAATTGGTCGGCTAGTAGCGAGAATTAAACTCTGAGCGCATACTGGCTCCGAACTCTCAGCACGCAAAACCTTGGCCGCTCTTTCATAACGAAAGCATAGTCCCCTAACTGTCATCCCAAGATCCGGGTTCGTCCGCGGCTGCGACCGGGCGCGCCAGATCGATAATCGTCGCAACCGCAAGGACGCCGCAGGGGAAGAAGAGAGCGGAAAGACCGTAATGTTTTTTGAACACCGCGCCTAAGACCGCACCCAAGAAGTAAGCAGTCCATAAGCCGGCGGTTAGAGCTGCGTGCTGCGCATATTTCTGATGGACCGTGACCCTGAGTACCTTAAAAATTCTCCGGCGGAACCGGCCGCGTGTACGGTCGTAGAGCCAGAATGCATAGTGGACCACAGCTTCGGAAAATTTCGCGAGCGATCCCGTGAGGTAGGTTGTGTAGACGCGCAGACCAGCCACGCGCGTGACGGTGACAGTTTGCATCCCCATGGCAGCGGCCGGGAGAGATAGCAGGAGATAGAACACGAAAGGAGAGGGAGGACGCAGCTCACCATCAACTGAAAAACGGTGGCCGAGCGCGATCAGGGCCGCTAGCAAAAGAAGTTCTGTTGCTAGCGCAATCGAGAAAGAGGAATGCCAACGGAGTCGATGCGCAATTGTCGTCGTGGAAGCACTGAAGAGAAGGCCGAGCACGAACGGCACCAGGGGCCAGGCATGGTGGAGCGCTTCCGTCCAGTTTCGTTCTGCAACATCGATGCCGAAAGAGGACGTATTGCCGGTCATATGCGCCGTGTAAACGTGGTAAAGCAACAGCCAGCCAACCACATCGACAAAGCCGGCCGCCCAGGCCATAGCCATAGCGAGGAATGCCTTGGTGTGGGCGGGAAGGGGATTCGGTGGCCGCCTTATTCGGTTGAATTGCCGCGTGATTGTTCGGCCTCCGGTAAGCGGCACGCTTTTCATCTTCTCTGAAGCGCCTGAGCCCGGCTTGGGAGACTGTCGAGGCGCAGATGGCCGGGTTGCAGCCCGGAGGCGCAAAGCTCTTTTGTCGTCATCAAGCAAACTGGCCAAGTCCGGTTTAAGCCTGGGATCGTTCCACAAGGCCAGCGAGTGAATCGCGGCTGCCCTCACAGACCAGTCTTCATTGGATGACTACCTTCTAAAGTCGCGGCATGCCATGGCCCCAGGTATCAGGAGGAGACAAGTCACGGCGCATCGAGGGCGTTTGCAGATTTCGTTTGTCCGACGTAAAGATGGTGTCGCCTTCGCTGATCAGATAATCCGCCGTGCGGGCGGCGAGAGCCATAATCGTCAGTCCCGGATTGGCCGAGCCTTGCGTCGGCATGATGCTGCCATCACAGACGAACAGATTGGCAACGTCGTGGGTGCGGCCAAACCGGTCGACGACGGATGTTGCCGGATCGTCGCCCATGCGTGCCGCGCCGACTAGATGCGCATAACGCGCCTCCTGCACCACCTCTTTCGCGCCGGCGGCATACATCACCTGCATGGTTTTTTGCTTGCCGTATTCGATCAACTTTTGATCGTTGTCGTACAGGTTGAAAGTAACCTTAGCGATGGGGATTCCGAGATGATCTTTCTCTTCGGCTATTTGCACGCGGTTCTCCGGATAGGGCAAAATTTCGCCTAGAAATCCGAACGCCGCCCAATGGTTGTAATCCATCATCACCCTGCGCAGCCCCCATCCCCACGCGCCTTTTGCAGTCATCATCTGCCTGGCAAAGGCAATCGGCAAAGGACCCACGGTCTGGATGGCAAATCCGCGCGCGAAACCCCGTTTTGGATCGGTTTCGTAAAACTCCTCGGTGAGAGCGTGGGCGGGAGGGGCTTTGTACATGCGAACCAGTTCATCGAAGCGGCCAAGTATGACGTTGCCGGCTTGCGCCATGAGGTAACGGCCTACGCAATCGCTGGAATTGGCGAGGCCGGACGGGAACTCAGGGCAAGCCGAATTGAGCAACAGGCGAGGCGTTTCGATGGCATACCCGGCTGCGATCACCGCTTTCGCTTTTTGAAAGCGCTCGCGGCCTTCCGAGTCAAAATAGTTTACGCCTGTGACGCGCCTGTTTGCGCCCATACAGATGCGCGAAACCATGCAGTTCGGGCGAATCTCGGCGCCGCTCGCAAGCGCGTCCGGTACGTGCGTGATCAGTGTACTGGCCTTCGCGCCTACTTTGCAGCCCTGGATGCAAAATCCACGGTAAATACAGTGCGGCCGGTCTGCCCGTGAGCCATTCAGAATCGCTACTGGACCGCCTGCCGAAACGCCGATTCCCAGCTTCGTGCAGCCCCGAATGAGCGCATCGCCCACGCCGCCCATCGGATGAGGTCCGTATGGGTAACCGTGCGGATCGCCCCACGGATAATACGAAGGACCTGAAACAGGCAGCTCCAATTCAAGGAGTTCGTAGTAAGGTTTCAGGTCGGAGTAAGCGATGGGCCAATCGACACCAACGCCGTCTTCCGAATGGATGCGGAAGTCGGAGGGATGCAAGCGCGGAGTAAAAGACGCCCAGTGGACGGTTCCTCCGCCCACGCCCTTTCCGCTGTTGTTCGCTCCGAAGGCCAGCGGGTGCTTGCCGCCGGTAATTCGTATGTCATTCCAATAAAGGTTATGGGCTCCCTTTTCGTCGCTCACCCAATCCCGTTCGGTATCCCAGAATGGTCCGGCGTCGAAACCCAGGACGCGAAATCCCGCGCGCGCAAGCCGTTGCAGGAGCACACCTCCGCCTGCACCCACGCCGACAATGACGTAATCGACTTCCCCGCCCTCCGGAAAGCGGCGCATCGACGTCCGGATCCGCTGCATCGGCCCGAGCATATGCGGTTTGCCGTCCGGGGCCTTGAACTCTCCGAGAAGCGGCGATTTCAATGTGTTCCTCTCTGCCCGGGTGAACCGCGGTGCTCCGATTCGCCACCCACTGGTTCGTATTTGTCCGACACTGAGGCTTCCGGAGCTTGCCAGCCGTAACGTTTTTCCTCTGTTTCCCAGGGTTCCGCTTCGCCGCGCTCGAGGCGCATATATGCGCGCGGATACGCAGGCCCACCGAAGCCAATTTCATCCCAGGCCCAGGGATGCGAATAGTACGCCTCGGTGCAGTCGGAGAGCAGCAGCAGCCAGAAACGCTCAACGGGCATTCGCTGCCAGATCTCGTGAGCAGCAGAGGGTTTGCCGTCATGCAGCGAGCGCAGAATTTCTTCCTGTTCCCGCGGACCGAGTTCCAGAAATCGGCACTCATGCTCATGCGCCGCGATCTGATCAATCGCTCGCAGCCCTAACCGGAATGCGTCACGATCTGGCGGCATGCCCTCATACCTGTAGCCGTCATAGGATTCTTCATAGAGCCGCTTATCGATTTGAGGCATGATCGGGATTTTGTGCAGTTCGTCACGATCGTCTTGCGGGAGAACGCGATCACAGACTGCTTCAAGCAAGCGCGCTTCCGACGGGCTGAAAAAGCGGATCTCCGGAACATTGTTGACCCGGTCCAAAACGACTTCTCGCGTCTTTGCATCCCAGAATTTCTGTTGACCCAGAGTACTAAAGCCCGGATAATATCCGGGCTGAGCCATTGGCCCGATCGGTTTCCCAGTAAGTGAGTCGATGGGACGCGTATCGACCTTAACTGTCCTAGTGCTCATATTCGTTTTTCTCTCCGCAGCAGGCTAGCAAGCAGCCCAAGAAATCCGCTGGCGGCAAATAGCAAGGGCGCAAAGAGCGGCGGTCCATAGATGATGTTGTAAATTGGCTTTTTCAAACCGCCAGGGCGGCGCAAGACGCCTCGGGCATGGTAACCGAAACCCACGGTTCCATCCACTATCGCCACAGCGGAAATAGCGGGAAGCCAGGTATGCGCCGCGCGACGGCTCTTGACCGCGGCTAAGCCGGCAACCATCAACATGGGCGCGACGATCACCGGAGTCCACTGCGCCTTATAGCGGAAGTTATTTTTGTAGTGTGAGTACCAGGCTTCAAATCCACTGAAAAACGCCGAGATGGCGGTTGCAATTGCCATCTGCTTTTGGAAGCGCCCTTCGCGGACATCCTGTGTCCAGCCAATTGATTCGTGTCCGCCACTGAAGATTCTCGCCCAATGATGCGGATGGGCGGGTCGCGGTAATCGTCGGCCATCGCCCTGCTCTCCACGGCGAAGAAGCGAAGCAAGCAAGCCTAAATAGGCACTCACGCCAAAGAGCAAAGGGGCGAAGATTGGTGGGCCCATGATGATGTTGACGATGGGAAGCCTCCATCCGCCTGGTTTGCGCTGAACTCCGCGAATGTGGAAGTAAAAACCAATCGCGCTGTCGGCAAGTGTCAGAACTGAGATCGCTGGAAGAACGGTTCGTGCCGCGCGTCTGCTCAAAAAACCAGACAACCCGCCCGCCGCCAGCGCTCCACTTAGAATGACCGGCGTGTACATGACTCTGCGGCTGTAGCTGCCGCGGTAGTGCTCGTATGCAACTTCGATGCCGCTCAGCACGCTCGACAGTCCAGCGATTAGTGCCAGCCAGCGTTGAAAGCGGCCTTCGCGGACGTCAAGATCGATCTCTTGCAGGTCGCGTTCGAGTGTCGCGCCAAGCGACTCAGACATGCTGTCGTCCTATTACCCGGCGAACCGCCGCTCTCGTTTCTGGTATCGCAAGCGGGAGAGCTGTCCATGTAGCCGCCGCAGCCAGAAGGGACCACAGCGAAAACGCGCGGTACTTTCTGCATTCGTCCCATGTCAGCTTTCCGGCGACGGATGCATCCGCGATAACTTTGAATCCCATGCCAATCGGCATTAACGGATGTGCGTGGCAGCGGTTCTCGGGACCAAGTCCGGCAAGGCAAGCCGTTACCGCATAGCTCGCAATGCCGAGCAAAGCATCCGGTACGCCTAAGATCGAATAAGCCTGTGCGGAGCCATTGACTTTTTCTGCATCCAAACCGCGCCAGCGTGGCTCTGGCAGTTTTTTGAGAATACCCGTTTGGTACAGCGCTATGTAGCCCAGAACGCCGCATGAAAAGAAGGTCAAACCGAGGATCTTGCGGCGCCGCTTTAAGAATGGGCCGGATCCGGTGCGCAGTTCACGGCCGAGTTGGTCGGAGCTTAACGTATCGATCACTTTAGCGGTTTCTCCATAAGCCTGCGAAAAGGAGTCCTGCCAGCGCCGCGCCCGCGAGAGCTGCCAGACCTCGGTGGGCCGTCAAGTTGATCAACGCGAGATTCAGCCTGCTCTGAACACTGAACTGGCTGGCGCGATCGTCGAAGATGCCGTGGGCAGAGTAGTCGCCCTCGGCCGGCTCGAACAAGTTGTCGGGCCGGTTGGGGGAGACCGGCTCAGACGTTTGCTGTCCACTGAAGCCATGCCTGGCGAGGTAATGGTCAGCAAAGGAAGGCGCGACTTCCTGGCCGTAGATCGCTTCGACGGTAGGCCAGCCGACGTAGACTTCCCGCCGTTTGTGGCTGGCGGCCCATACGACAGCGCGCGCCGCTACTTCCGGTTGAAAAATCGGCGGCACCGGTTGAGGATGGCGCGGCAGACGGGTGCGGCACCAACTGAACTGGGGCGTATTCATTGCCGGCAGCATCACCGCCGTGATATGCACAGCGCTGCCATCGTGAATCAGCTCCGAACGGATTGAATCGGTAAATCCTACAATGGCGTGCTTGGCGCCACAGTAAGGGGATTGCAGCGGAATAGAGCGGTAGGCCAGCGCGGAACCTACCTGAACGATGGTGCCACGATTACGCGCGTGCATCCGTTTCAGCGCGGCCATGGTTCCATAGACTTGCCCAAGATAGGTAACCTCCGTGGCACGTTTGAATTCGTCCGGCGTGATTTCGAGGAAGGGCGCGAAGATCGTGGTCATCGCGTCGTTGACCCAGACGTCTATGGGGCCCAACTCCTGCTCGGTACGTTCGGCTGCCTCTTCCACTTGTTTTGCATCCGCCACATCTGTAGGGAGCACGAGCGCCTTTCCACCCAGCGCTTCTACTTCGCGTTTCGCTGCTTCTAATCGCCCTTGCCCACGGGCAATCAAGCCGATATGAGCTCCCTGCCGCGCAAACTCCTCCACTACGGCGCGTCCTACACCGGCAGAAGCGCCGGTGACCACAACCACTTTTCCTCTATTTGAGTCTTTCATATCTTTCTTATTTTGCTTGCACCCGGTAGTTGTGGCCTTCCCACTCGCCTCGACCTGTCCAGAAGAACGTAAATTCGACTTGGGACTGAAGGTCGGCAGGGGCAATATCAAAGTATTCGCCGCCGACGCCTGTCGCAGAGGACTCGCTATCCCGATGCGTTTTCCAAGCGTCAACCGACCAGCGAAGCCGGAATGGCTCAGGCGCGCAAATACGGAGTACGTGGTTCTTTCTTGCCTCGGGCAGCGGATGCTTTGGCAGCCAAAACTCCACCTGGCTGTTAAATTTTTCATTCTGGTAACGAGCGACAACTTCCGGGATCAGGTCGAAGACTTTTCTGTCGTGAGAGGAGCGCAGCAGCCGTAAGTACTCCGAATGCGCCCACAAAAGAGGGTTGGCCGAACCGGTCGGACGGCCGCAATACATGCCCGCTTTCGGAAGGTCTGTTTCATCCCAGATCTGCTCTGCTAACAGGCATGTACCCCCCGAGAACTGTTCCATGGCAGCGATCAGACCGCTATAGTCGTGAGCGGCGGCCAATTCATAGTGTGCCCGTTCCCCCGTGAGCAAGGGCCAACCTCGTCCTTTTCCCCACTGCACATAGGGGCCACCCCCAGGTTGCTGCCCATAACCATCATGGTTGTAACGATGCCAGCAAGGCCCAGACGGCGTATCGAATTTGAGAACGGAATCCACTACCCGAAGGCTTTCAACGATCAACGGATCGTCAGGTTTAAGAATTCCATATCGTACAAGTTGCAAAAAGCCGGCATCCACTATGTCGCGTGCCGGGTAAGATTGCTGCGCGCCTGGGGCTCGGCTAGTCAACTTGAATTCAGCTTTATTCAGGGCGTCTGGAGTTGCGACTTCTCCGGGTTCGATAGGATTCAAGCGCACAAAGTAGCGAGGCGAGCCGGGCAGGAGCGAGCCTTCCGTTGTTACGGTCCATTCCTCGAGATGCGCTCGCAGGAAATCCGCGTAGCTTTCAAGAAAAGCAGCCGTTTTCTGGTCCTCATCCGATCTTGCAAAGGAAGCAGCGCAAATAAAAGCCGCGATGATCGCCGCAAGAGTGGAAGGCGAATAGCCACTAGCTTCCTCCCATCGCTCTTCACCAGTTACCGGTCCACTGTGCAATAGAAAAGCGGCAGCACGGCGCACCATGACGCGGGGGTCAAACTGATCCAACAATTTAAATTGATGAAGGCGCCAGGCAAGCAGCACCGGGAACGCTACTTCATCGAGCTGCATCCCCTTCCAAAATGGCTCTCCATCAACCCAGAAATTCTGCGGAAAGCTGCCATCTTCCTCTTGACCTGCAGCTAGATAAATAAGAGCCCGCAGGGGCGCATGTGTATCCCCAGCCGCAAGCAGACCCATGGCGCTTTCCACCATGTCTCGCGTCCAAACGAGGTGGTAACCGCCCTTTCCTTCTTTATCGCCGCGCGCTTCACCCCAGGGAATCGTCAAAGAGGCGACGAAAGCGCCTTGGAACAGCTTGTCTTCATGTGTTAAAAGCAGGCCATAACTCGAATGATAGAGACGCCCCTTGTCTTTGCTGGCTCTCTCGAGAGGTTTTCTGCCGCCGGTTGCCACTTTCCATTGATCGATAAAAACTTTCCGCCGCTCTTTGTACGGAACGCCAAGACTCTGGAAGAGCGCAGAAACCGCGCTTGGAAAACTTTCTCCGAAAGCCACGCCAAGCGTGAATTCTCGCGACTGCGGAACATCGATTTCACCCGTGAGTGCGACGTTTCCGTTTTTAGCTTGATCGAACTCGAATTGCATCTCGTGATTCTTTGCCAAATCCGTGTATCCGTCGCTGTAGCCTACGTATCCACAGGAGAGCCGGCAAAACTGGCAAGATGCGCCCAGCACCAGCCACCGCTTATTTTTCTCGGCGACCAGCAGGTTCCTTCCTGAGACCTCGACCACAAACGCGTTGTTGCCTTCTCCCCCCATTTCTAAATGGGGCGCGCACAATACGTATGTCTTCAAACCGGCCAGGAAATTATCATTGCCTTCGAGTTTCACCTGCAGAAGGACACATGGTCGAGTGGGTTCTGTGATGATCTCCTTTGTTAACGAAAAGCGGCCTTGTGGATCGCGGCTGCTGATTTTATAGCCTTGCGATGGCTCGATCCGTTCGGCCTGGTAGTGCAAGTCTCGCTTTTCTTCGAGAAATAGATCCTTCCCGTCCGAGAAAAGAAATTCAAGATCTCGCAGCTGAGGACGATCAACAGTGGGGTAATAAACTTCGGTCAGCGTGCCGTGCCAGATTGTGAACCAGATGTGACTGCCCGGAGCATATGCCGTTCCAATTCCTTCTTTATCCGCATGCGTCCAGCGTGGCGCCATCCCAGGCGCGCCGAATGCGTTCTTCTGCCCCCGGAAATGTGCCATTAATAGCCTGCCTCCGTTCGAGAGAGTTTACTTGCTTTGCCGGAAGCAGCGGAGCTATTCGTTCTAGGCGCTCGGCTTCCCGCGAATTTCCGCTTCGGCGCGGAACCAATCTTCTTCCGCCGAGCCCTTGCCCGTTCCACGAGCTTCCCAGTAAGAATAAGCAAGTTGCGCGATTTTTTGTTGGTTGCGATCCTCGCCCATGTTACTCGGGTCGATATTTCCTGATCTGTCTGCTGCCAGGTCCTCTGCCGGCATTTTTGCCGACCTGGTGTATTCCGGCGTGGTGGATTGGCGCGCTTCGGACTCGTTCTTCGGAACTTCGCTCTTGGCGGTTTGGGTAGCTGTGCTTGCCATACTGTACTCCTTGATTGACATCGACAGGCATGAAAAGTCTGTCTGTCGTCATGATGGGACAGCAGGAGAAGCGAATCAGTGATTTTTCTCACGGCACACGAGTGCAAATAAACTTGAGTTCGTGCCAAAAATGCGGGCATTCTCATTAATGAGTCCCCCGCCGGTGCGAGGTCCACCATAAACCAGTGGCTGCAAGCGCCGAAGCACCGGCAAGAATGCTCACCGGCACCGCAGGAGTCCTTTCAATCGACGCATACTCTTGCTCCGGCATTTTGGTCAATGGTCCGTGCGGGCCATCATGCAGCGCCATCTGCAACACTTGCGCAAGGTGCAAAGCTCTCCGCTCAGTCTGCTGCAGAATCTGCTCGCGGCAGCTGAAGCCGTCCGCGATGATCAGGCTATGTTCCGGCGCGTTTCGAACAGCAGGCAAGAGCACGCGCTCGCCACATTTGATGCCGACCTCGTAGTGGTCCCTCTCGTATCCAAACGCGCCTGCCATTCCGCAGCATCCCGAATCGAGAACCTGGAAATCAAGGCCAACATCTCCAAGAATCTTCTTCTCACTTTGGAAGTTGAGAGTGCTCTTCTGGTGGCAATGGCCGTGGACCACCGCTTTTCGTTCGAGACGGGGCGCCTTATAGTGTTTCGCCTGCTCCAGAAATTCGCTAAGCAAGTACGTTTGCCTCTGGAGCCGCTTGGCATCTTCATCGCCGTAGATCAGATTCGTCAATTCGTCTCGGAAAACGCTCACGCAACTGGGTTCCAACCCAACAACTGGAATGCCGCTTCGAATAGCGTGCCTGAGCGACGATAAAATCTGATTCAGTAGTTTTTTTGCCGTGTCCAACATGCCGTAGTCGTACAACGGGCGCCCGCAACACAGGCTTTGCCGTGGTACTCGCACCTGATAGCCGGCGTCTTCCAACACTTCGACCGCCGCTTGCGCAACTTTCGGAGTGAAGTGGTTATTGAAGGTGTCGGGCCAAAGAATCACGGGCGGTTTCCCGGTATTCCTTCGCCGACGCCGGGCAAACCATTGCTTAAAAGTCTGCGGCGCGAATGGAGGAATGTGCCGCTTTTGCGAGTACCCGGCGGCCAATTTAGCCAAATTGCTAAGCCCAGGCGTTTGCGTGAAGAAGTTGGCGGTCGCGGGCATAGCGGAGGCGATGCGCGACCACCAATAGATGAGACCCGAGGCGCACGCGGCCCTTGGGCGCAATCGGCCTTGGTAATAGTGTGCGAGAAACTCGGCTTTGTATGTCGCCATGTCGACGTTGATGGGACACTCGCCCTTACATCCCTTGCAGGAAAGACAAAGGTCGAGGGCTTCTTTCACGTGATCATCGCGCCAACCGCCTTTCAGTGCATCGCCCTGCATCATTTCGAATAGCAGCCGCGCACGCCCGCGGGTCGAGTGCATCTCCTCGTGGGTAACCATATAGCTGGGGCACATCGTGCCGCTCTCTTCACGGCGGCACTTTCCCACGCCCACGCATCGCATGGTCGCATGGGAAAAGCTGAACTGGTCAGCCTCGTAGTGGAAATGCGTTTTCGGCTGGGGCGGATCGTATTGAGTTCCCAAGCGCAGGTTCTCGGTGATGCGATACGCATCCACTGCCTTGCCGGGATTCATCTTGCCATCTGGATCCCAGATAGCTTTGAATTCCCTGAACGCCTCCACCAGGTCTTCTCCAAATAGTTTCGGTAGGAACTGTGCGCGTGCCTGGCCGTCGCCATGCTCTCCGGAAAAGGAGCCGCCGTACTTCACAACTAGAGAAGTCGCCTCGTCCATGAAAGAGGTGAACGCTTCGAGACCGGGTTCGGTAGTTAGTTCAAACGGCACTCGGATGTGAATGCAGCCCTGCCCGAAGTGGCCGAAAATCGACGGATGCCACCCGTACTTGCTGAAGAGCTGATCCAGATCACGAAGATACGGCCCCACCTTGTCGGGCGGAACGGCCGAATCCTCCCATCCTGGCCAGGCAGGTTTCTTCCCCGGTACAAACGACGACCCACCCAGGGCCGCTTCCCGCACCTCCCAGATTTGGTGTTCGTGCGGCTTATCATCGTAAAGCTTCATGCTTGGAGCATCGCTTTGCCGCTTCAGACGATCCATCAACGAGTGCGCCTGGTCATCAACTTCCTGCTTTGTCTGCCCTCCGAATTCGAGAATCAGCCAGCCTTTGCCTTCGGGCAGCAGCTTGATTTCGTTTAGGTACAGTCCCTTTTTTCGGTAGTCTTCCAGCAAACGGCCATTAAGTCCTTCGCAGGCGATCGGCTTGTATTGCAAGACTTCGGGAATGTGATCGCCGGCCTGGTACACATCCGGGTAGCCCAGTACCAAAAGATTGCGAACCGGTGGATTCGGCACCAGATTGCCTTCGATCTCGAGAACCGTAACGCATGTGCTCTCCGTACCGACCAGCGCCCGCGCAACATGGAAGCCGTTCTCCGGCAATAGCTCATTGATCGGGTAGCCGGAAACGAGCCTTGGAATTTTCGGGAACCGCTTCCGAATCTCGCCCGCATACCGGTCTCTTAGCGAAGCGAGCTTCCGATAAATTTCGCCCTTGCGGCCTCCTTCGCGTATGAAAGCCTCCAGCTCTCCCTCGTCCGTTTTCCCAACCCACATGCGGAGCCCGTCGTAGGTGAGGATCTCGAGCCGTTCGATGTTTTCCGTTGTCTTCCCAGCCATCTGGGCATGCATGCCGCAGGAATTATTCCCCACCATGCCGCCTAGCGTGCAGTGATTATGAGTGGCAGGATCAGGGCCGAAAATCAGGTCATACTTCTCGGTTGCTTTTCGAAAATCATCCAGCACACAACCTGGTTCGACTCGCCCGAGCTTCTTTTCCGGATCGACCGCCAGAACGGATCGCATGTACTTCGACATATCGATCACCACTGCGACGTTACAGCATTGTCCTGCGAGACTGGTGCCGCCGCCGCGATTCAGCACGGGTACTTTATAGCGGCGGCAAACGCCTATTGTCTGAATGACATCTTCTTTGTCACGCGGCAGAACAACACCGATAGGTATTTGCCGGTAATTCGAAGCGTCGGTCGAATATAGAGCGCGGCTGCCGTCATCGAAACGAACTTCACCGCGCACAACTGAGCGCAAATCGGCCTCTAACGCACCTTTATCGCCAGGAAGACCGATTTCTGTACCCGTCGAATGCCGCGGGTATTCACCGCCATCCTGCGCGAGCTCATTACTATCTGAGATTTGAATCAGCATGGATCCTGAAAGTCATTCCCCAACGACTGCCATTTCGGCAACGTCACTCGCGACTCGATAATGTCTAGATGACCTCCCGCACTTTGTCCTTGAACACCGTTTCAATAATCTTGACGGCGTGCTTTTCGCCTCGGGCGAGCGCCTCGGCGAAATGAACGGCCTGTTCGGTGTTGATCTTGCCGGGCATAGGCGGCTCGTTTGGATCCACCACGGCTTCCACGAGCGCCGGCCCCGGGTAATTCAAAGCCTGGCGTAAAATCTGCTTCGGCGTTTTCGGCCTTGTCGAGCGTAAAACCGCCGATGCCGCAACTTCGTGCCACTCCGGCAAAGTCGATGGGCTCCAAATCGATTCCGAATTCGGGTTCCCGCCCAGCACCATCTGCTCCCACTTGATTTCACCCAGCACGTTGTTCTTAATGACGATCACCTTCACGTTCAGCTTGTATTTGGCAATCGTTGCGAGCTCCGCCAGCAGCATGGAAAGTCCGCCGTCGCCGACTACGCAAACCACTTGCCGGCCCGGATAAGCGATCGCAGCGCCGATACTGTACGGCAGCCCATTGGCCATGGTCGCGAGGGCGCCAGAAAGTGAGAACTGCATTGCTCCCCCTCATCTCTATGTAACGCGCGGTCCACGTGGCGATTGTGCCGCTATCTGAAGAAACGATTGCGTCGTCGGAAAGCAACTTGTTCAGGTGATACGTGACCACCTGTGGCTTCATCGGCGAATCGGTGCGAGTGCCGCGCTCCTCCATCAACTTGTTCCAACTCGCCATGCGCTTCTGAGCTTTCTCGAGGAAATCCCGACTGCGCTTCTTCTGAACCAGCGGCAGCAAAGCGCTTAAAGCTGTCTTGCAGTCGGATGCGAGCCCCACATCGACTTGATGACGCAACCCGATCCGCGCCGGATCGATGTCGATCTGCACGCATTTGGCTTGGCCCGGTTTCGGAAGAAACTCCATATAGGGAAAGCTGCTGCCCGCGATGATCAGCGTGTCGCATTCTTCCATCGCGTCTTGCGAAGGCGCTGTTCCGAGCAGCCCAATGCCGCCCGTAGTAAATGGGTTGTCGTCCGGAACCACTGCTTTACCGAGTAGCGGTTTCACTATAGGCGCACCGATCTTATCGGCCAGCGCCAAAACCTCCGTCGCGCGCCCCCAAGCAGCCCCTGCCCGCCAGAATTACAATCCGATGTCCCTTGTTAATGATCTCGGCCGCCTCTTCCAGATCGGCTTTTGGAGGTTGCGGGTACACCGGCGCGTATAAATCTCCGCTGTGCTTCTTGATGTTTGCGCTTGACCGCTGCTCATCGGACATCTTCATTTCCTGGATATCTTTGGGAATCGTGATGTGCGTAACGGAGCGTCTCGATAATGCGGTTTTTACTGCCTCGTCCGTCACGCTGATGACGTGCGCGGGCCCCATCACTCGCTGGTTGTACACGGCAACATCCATATACAACTTGTCTAAATCAACGTCTTGCTGATAATGAGTCCCAATCAAATCGTGAAAAGTATGCCCGGTGATCGCCAACACGGGCTGCCCATCACATTTGGCGTCGTACAGGCCATTCAGTAGATGAATTCCTCCCGGACCGGAGGTGGCTAAACAGACACCCAGCCGGCCAGTGTACTTCGCATAACCACAGGCGGCGAAAGCCGCGGATTCTTCATGCCGAACCTGTACGAAACGAATCTTATCCTGATGTGTCCGGAGGGCCTCAAAGATCCCGTTGATTCCGTCGCCCGGAAATCCGAAGATAACTTCGACGCCCCACTCGGCGAGCCGTTCTATAAGAACATCTGCTACCGATTTCGCCATAAACTCTCCTCCCTGACTTTCCTTTCATCCGCACGTCTCCCTCGGAATCTCTGACCCGGTTGGGATCGCTTCTCCTGTATGACGAGCACAGGCCTGGATATTACAAAAAAATTTGGGCGAGGACCTGTAACGCATGAAAAGAAAAACAGAACAGCGCGGTTCGTGACAAAAAGCACTGTCTTTTTTAACATTGGCGCGCGATGATGAGGCTTGGGTCGCGTCTGCCTTATCTCTGCAGCTGAAGCACGAGAAGCGCTATTCGTTCGATCGAGTTACAGACTACACTTCCTGCGGGTGGTCTCGACCTCGATGCTTACGGCTCTCTTTGTTTCGCAAATCGTGGCTCAAGCACCCGACGCCCAGACCATCATCGAACGATCTGTCCAAGCAAATAAGAAGGATTTCGATGCCGCTCCCAATTACAACAACAAAGAACGAGATCGCACACCCAAAGGAAGCAAGCTGTACCAAATCACAATGATCGACGGCACTCCGTATCAAAGACTTCTTGCCGTGAATGGGAAACCGCTTCCACAAGCGAAGGAAGCGCAGGCGATGAAGGAGGAGCAGCAGGCCGAGGCGCGGCGCAAGGGCGAATCGGCGGACGAACGGCAGAACAGAATCGCCAAATACCAGCGGGACCGCACTCGTGATAACAACATGATGAAGCAATTGACAGAAGCCTTCGATTTCAAACTCGTGGGCGAGGGCAAGCTGCGGAACTTCAACGTATATCAGTTAAAAGCCACGCCGAAGCCCGGTTATCAGCCGCCCAACATGGATTCCCAGGTCTTGCCCGGCATGCAGGGAGAGTTGTGGATCGATCAGAAAACATTCCAGTGGGTCAAGGTTATGGCAGAAGTTATTCATCCGGTTTCGATCGAAGGCTTCCTGGCGCAGGTGGAACCAGGGACGCGGTTCGAGTTAGAAAAGGCGCCGGTCGGAAACGGTACCTGGCAGCCGAGCCACTTCGCCATGAGATCGCGCGCCAAAGTGCTGTTTCTGGTGAACCACTCGTCTAGTGAAGACGACACGTATTTCGACTACACCGCAGCGAACAATTCTCAGCAGATTCAGGGTTCCTCCGAAGGTACAACGAAGCAGTGAGAGGCGAATCGGTCAATTGACTGTAAGCCTCGGACGATCTAACACTAGTAACAAGGGCTCAGTGTTTTTCGCGAAGTGCAAACAGGTTTGCGAGGGTCAGCATTTTCCAAGCATAGTATTTCGGCTTGCCTGATGCCCGCAGAATGTAAAAAGCTCGGAGCGAATTGAGACGAGGCGCCCATAGCCGTTCACCTTTGCAGATCGCTCACGAAGTCGCTCAATTCAGCACGATTCACATCCGAAACTGCCCAATAGGTCATGTGCGATTGCGTCCAATGCACTACGTTATAGCCTTTGATGGTGATGGTGCGAGGGTTGGAATCGGAGTCCGCTGACGGCCAGAGGAACAGGTTGATCGTGTGTTGGCGGCGCTTATACACAAGCGCGGCTACAGGGCGATCATCCAAGTAGTCGAGACGTCCTCCGGCGAGTGGAAATCCTTCGGAAGACAAGTCTTTGACAACCGGTGCAAAATCGAGTTTTCCGCTGAACCACGGTTTGACAGTATGTTGATCTGATGAAATGACATCGCTCAAGTGATTTGCCATCAAAGAGCGAATATGGTTGGATACAACTTGTTGAGCCAACATTTCTGTCGGCGGGAGGCGTCTAAACGTCTCGAAAAGCACCGTACTGAAGACAAGCAAGATTGCGAGACTGGCGGCAATCGCCCAACCGCGCCAGTGAGGAAACCATTCTCTTTGAGTAGTTCTATCCTGGACACGCTCGGCGGGGTGGAGCCGTGCGCGAATTTGGTCTTCGAGATCTCTCGGAGCTTTGAAATACGGGATTTGAGCTTGCACTGAGTCATGCAACTGCTGATATCGCTCACTCATTGCTCGGCAGGCCACGCACTCAGTCAAGTGGCGTTCGAATTGCGAAGCAGTCACCACGTCGAGCTCTCTGTCAACGTAAGCGTCGAGGAATGTGCGCACTTCTTGACAGCTCATGGCTCTCTCACTCCAGTTGCCTCGCTCAGTTTCATGTAAAGCTCCCTTCGCGCTCTAGAAAGCCGAGACATGACAGTTCCCAAAGGGATTTCGATGATTTGCGCGATCTCCTTGTAAGACAGCTCTTCTAATTCTCGCAGGATCAGGATCTCGCGGTATTCCAACGCCAATCCTTCGAGCGCCTGACGAATCACTTGCGAGTTTACATTCTTGATTAACGCTGCCTCAGGATCTGACCATGCCCCAGCGGCGGCTTGTGAATGGTCCTCTAAATGCGTCACCATCTCGTAGGATCGATTCTGCCGTAGCCAAGTACGGCAAGTATTTCGAACGATGGTCAGCAGCCAGGCTCGAGCGTCACGACCAGATATGAAGGTATCAAATGAGCGTAGCGCACGCAGAAACGCTTCTTGCACGATGTCCTCAGCGTCGTGTTCATTACGAGTAAGCCAGCGCGCCAGGTTGTAAGCGGAGTTTAGGTAAGGTAACACGGTCGCCTCAAACACGTCGTCCTTACCCTTCCGTACTTCTTTTCCCGCCCGCTTATTCCAGATTTCTTCTGGCATCACCTTCCGCGCCGACTTAAACGAGTGACGGCGTAGTCAGTCTCTCAAGATTTGGCCTGTTGCACAAGGCAGGAATAAACCAGCGGCGAACGCGGTATTCCGAGTGTGAAAATGCCTTTCTGTAGAAACTTCTGGTTGTGCACCGGAGGTTTCGTGAGTTTACTCACCGTTTGTTCGATGGCCGTCCATCCATTTGGCTGGGCGAAACGATCTGACGGCCGGGCAGTTTCGGCCAGTGATCTCCGCGCCGCGCCGCAAGTCGCTGACGTGCTGAAACGGTCATGCATGGATTGCCACTCGAGCCAAACTGTGTGGCCTTGGTACAGCTATGTCGCCCCTATGTCCTGGCTGGTGGAGAGAGATGTGCGCCGTGGACGCGATCACATGAATCTTTCGGTGTGGCATCAGTACACCTTGGAGCAGCGGGAGAAGTTCTTAGCAGACGTGGCCTCGGCGGTAAAGAACCGGGAGATGCCACTGCCGCAATACACGTTAGTTCATCACGATGCGAAGTTGTCAGATGCCGACACGGACCTGGTGTACGGCTGGGCACGCGTCGAGCGGCGAAGACTGAAAGCCAGCCATTCCGTTGTCCCCACGAGCAGCGATAAGCCGGGTGAAGGTCAATGATGCCGAATGGCTTCGCTCCCACCGCAAAAAGATCATCGGCAGCGGGAATATTTCGCTGGGCGGATCGGTACTGCTAATTGAAGGCGCGTGAGACACGTTCCGTTGAACAGGAAAAGGACATGGCTAGTCGAATTAAAGAAAACTCGAACAAAGATGGAGTAGATCGCCGCGGATTTTTGGGATGCATGGCCTGGGCCGGCACGGGGATGATTTGGACTGTAAGCGGAGGAGTCCTCGCGTCGAAAGCTTTCGGCCAAATGCCGGACCACCAGATGGGCGGAGATGCGGGATTCAGCTTCGTTCAAATCAGTGATAGCCACATCGGTTTCAACAAAGCGGCCAACGCTGACGTCACTGCGACCTTACAAGAAGCGATCGGCAAGATCAACGGGCTTGAGCGTACGCCGGACTTTCTGATTCATACAGGCGACTTGAGCCATCTCTCAAAACCGACTGAATTCGACACGCTCGATCAAGTGTTGAGGTCGGCCAAATGCGGGAAGACCTTCTTTGTGCCTGGCGAACACGACATGCTCGCCGATAACGGCCAGCAGTATCTGGAACGCTACGGCAAAGGCACTAAGGGAGCAGGCTGGTTCAGCTTCGATCACAAAGGCGTGCATTTCATCGGCCTGGTGAATGTAGTCGATCTGAAAGCAGGCGGCCTCGGAACGCTTGGCGCGGAACAACTGAGTTGGCTCGAAAAGGATCTCGCGGGGCGCTCCAGCAGTACTCCGATCGTCGTTTTTGCGCACATCCCGTTGTGGACCGTATATCCCGAATGGGGATGGGGAACTGACGATGGCATGACGGCTTTGAATTATATGAAGCGGTTTGGCTCAGTGACCGTATTGAACGGACATATTCACCAGACCATGCAGAAGATTGAGGGCAACGTTTACTACCACACCGCAATGTCAACGGCATTTCCGCAGCCGAGGCCAGGAACCGCAGCTTCGCCGGGGCCGATGAAAGTCCCGGCGGGACAGCTACGCGAAGTGTTGGGCATCACGCATGTGAATTATCTAGCCGCTAACCACTCGCTCGCGGTTGTCGATTCCACGCTGGCGATGACTTCCGCGGCAAGAACTAGCCTTGAAAACACTGCCAATAAGGCAGAAGTCAAAATCGACAATTTCTCCTTCACACCCAAGTCTCTGACCGTAAAAGCCGGCAGCGTTGTTACATGGACGAATCGAGACGACATTCCGCATAATGTCGTGAGCACAGAAAAGAAGTTTTCTTCTCCTGTTCTCGATACCGACCAGGCGTTCTCCTTCAAGTTCCAGGAATCGGGTTCTTATCCGTATTTCTGCAAGATCCATCCCATGATGACGGGAACCATTGTTGTCGAAAAAGATGCCTCGGCAAGTGCCTGAGGCGAAGGAACAAAATTCATGATTGAAGGGCTTCTAAAACCCACCCATTTACTGCTCATTCTGCTTGTTGCGTTTTTTGTGTTCGGACCGAAAAAACTTCCTGAACTGGGCAAAGGACTGGCTCAGGGAATCCGAAGCTTTAAAGACGGAATCAAGTTGACGGAGCGATCGGCCGCGCCGGAAATCGACGAAAAAAGTTAACGCGGCCTAAACAAAACTTCAGAAATTAACCTTACTGGCCTCTTTGAACTTACTTAAACAGAATAGGAGTCTAACTATGAAAGAAAACAGATCTTCAGTCACCTCGTCGTCAGGGACGACGTCCGTCAACAAGGGCAGTCTCGAGCCAAGCTGGCGTCGTGTTGTCCAGCGGCGCTCTTTTCTGCATGGCATCGGCGCGGCGGCTGCTGTAGCACTGCCGGCGACCGCGCTCTTCGCGGCAGAAAGGGAAAGCGACCGCGATCGTGATGACAGGCCACTCAGCAGAAGCGATGCTGCAATTCTGCGCTTAGCAGCAGCTATTGAACTTATCGAGTCCGATCTGTGGCAGCAATACAACGAGCTCGGAGGCGCGGTAGACCACAATGACAACCCCAACCCCGGAAATCCGTCCTACGTCGCCGCGCTAGCCAATCTCGATGGGGACATGCCGCAGTACATATCCGACAACACTGACGATGAAATCAGTCACGCGGCGTTTCTGAACGCCTATCTGGAGTCGAAAGGCGAGGAGCCGGTAAGCTTTAAAAAATTTCAGACGCTTGCACCGAGCAGGGCGACTGGCGCAAATCAAAACCTCGGGCGCATCACGAATTTGCAATCGCTGAATGTAGACACCAGTTGGTATTTCCGCTATCGCAGCACGAAGAATCCCGATTTGGGCGCACAGTTCCCGCAGTTGTTGAATATTAAGAACCAGCCGGCCATTCCGACGAGCGATGAGGACACAGACCCGAACGCCCTCGTACCGCTGCTGCAATCACTGCCCATCACCGACCCGAAGGCTCGCCGCATGCAGGCCATCGCCAACACGGCAGGATTTCACTTCTCGTTCATCGAGCAGGGCGGTTCGAGTCTTTATCCCATACTGGCTCTCAAGGCGACCAGCCTGGAGGTTCTACGAATTCTTTTGAGCATTGGCGGCGTCGAGATAGCCCACTTCGGCCTTTGGCACGATAAGGGGGGCAATGCGATAGCGCAACCCTTGGCCGGTCCGAGTGGCCTGACCGATCCGGAAACCGGGCTGACTTTTCCGGACTTCAACAACCCGGTTAATCAGCATAACGCGAATCTTTCCGCTGCGGATCAAGCGGCCGGTAGCCAAATATTCCAGACCAACCTGATCTTGCCGGAGCCGGTTGAGTTCCTCAGCAAAGATCTGCCTCCTGTCTCCATCATTCGGCCTACTTTGACGCGCAATGGAGGCGCGGTGGCGACGATCCAGGCTTTCATAGCCGACAATCTGTTTCTCGGCCAAAAGGATCAAGGATTCTTCCAAACGGTATTGGGGCTGGCAAGAGCCGCTGACGAAGCGCGACGCGATCTGGATCGGTAAGCAATGAGAGTTTGATCCAGCAAAACAGACCCGAGCTCTCCAGCAAAATATGGAGAGCTCCTTTTCGTAACACTGATCGTCGCCCGAGCCCGCTGACCGCAAGGGTGCTGAATATCGCTCCGTTCCATAAGGGCAAATTGCGGCCGGCCACTATTCGATATCGAGCACCGGGCCCGACTTGCCAACCACAAACCCGCGTTGACCTTCCAATCCTTATCAGGCGATTGCGCGTAATCGTTGCTGGTGTTAGATGCGTTGACAGAGTTCTCGATACCCGACACGTTGAGGGCGTTCCGCTGCATCTGCATAGCGCATGCAACAGCTTCGTGGATACCTATGTTTCGCTTCCGCTCAGCGCTGCTCTCGTAGGGCCCCTGGTTTTTTCACCAAGCCCTTGCAGATCATCACCAATCCCACAAACCAAGAAACCCAGAAAACGAGTGAGATTGCGAAGGCAACCGGGTCATGCTGCGCCAGACCGGCCTTCATATCAGGGTAAGGCACCGCTTCCCAGAGCAACGGCACATTCAGGGCCTGCTACATTCCGGCACGCAGAGCGAGCAGAGTTGACCCGATGATTGCATTACGTCGGGAGTAGTGAAGCCGCTAAATGTTGCGCATTCCCAACAGCCGCTCCAATTCGGAGCCTCCGACGATCATCGTTTCATTGCGTTCCGGCCCGTTGGAAACAGAGCCGATCTCGACCCCGGTTTTCTCCTCCAGAAAGCGCAGGTATTGTTGCGCTTCATTCGGCAGGTCGCCGATGCGGGAAACACCCTGCGTCGATTTTTTCCAGCCAGGCAAGATTTCAAAGACAGGCTTTATAACCTCCATGCGGCGCGTACTGGCGGGCATATGGGTAATTACTTCGCCGGCAACCTCGTAAGCCACGCAGACGGGAATTCGCTCCAGGTCATCTAAGACGTCGAGCTTAGTGATAATCAGACTGTCGAAGCCGTTTACTTCGGCTGTATAACGCAGCAGCGGAACGTCGAACCAGCCGCAGCGGCGCGGCCTACCTGTAACCGAGCCATACTCGTTGCCGGCACGCCGGATCTTTTCGCCCAGTTCGGTGAGGTCTTCGGAAGGAAACGGTCCTGCGCCAACCCGAGTGATGTAGGCTTTGGAAACGCCTAGAATACCATCGATCCTGTTCGGTGGAACGCCGGTCCCCGTACAGGCTCCCCCGGCGGCCGCGCTGGAACTCGTAACGAACGGGTAGGTACCGAAGTCGATATCGAGCATCGTTCCCTGGGCACCTTCAAACAAGACGCTCTTGCCGTCGCGAATTATCTTATTCAGCAAGTGCGACGTGTCACAGGCCAGTGGCCGAATTTGCTCGGCGTACTGCTGATAGCGCGCGAGGATCTCTTCGAAGTCGCCTGGCTCCGGGATCTTGAATGCTTTGGCGATCAGTTGCTTGTCTTCGGCCAGTGCCCGGTAGAGGCTGGCAAAGTCGTTGTCTACCAGGTCAGCTATGCGGATTCCACGGCGAGCGATTTTGTCTTCGTAGCAAGGCCCGATGCCGCGAGAAGTTGTGCCTATGGGAATGCGATCATCTCTGCCTTCCGATATTTTTTCGATCGTTCGGTGAAACGGAAAAAGCACGTGCGCCCGGTTGCTCACCTTGAGCTGCGACCTTACGTCTACGCCAGCTGCTTCGAGCCCGGCGATCTCTTCAAGCAGCGCAGCCGGATCGATTACCACGCCATTGCCAATCACGGCCAGGACGCCAGCGCGCAAAATGCCGCTTGGAATCAGCTTCAACACGAACTTCTTGTCACCGATGAAGACGGTATGGCCGGCATTGTGGCCGCCCTGGTAACGTGCGACAGCGTCGAAGCTTTCGGAGAGCAGGTCGACGATCTTGCCTTTGCCTTCGTCACCCCACTGTGCCCCGAGCACGATCAAATTACTCATGTCTATTTAACTCGCGCACAACGGACCGCGCCCACCGCACTCGATATTCGAGTCCGTTTCTCGCTAGTGCGGTGGCTCACGGCCTGTGCGCTTTTGCAACAAACTCCCGATTGTACCGCAGATCGTGAAAGCTCCTTCAGAATCATCAACTTGAAGCACCAATAGCCGAGCCCGCGGCAGCCCGGAGGTGTGTTACGCTTGGCACTAATGCAGATGTGTGGCGTCTTCACGGCGCTTGGCCCTGATATCTTTCATCAGCTTGTGCGGGGCATCTCCATTGGAAAACTTCGGACCTACCAGGTTTACGAGCGGTTTAAGCTGCGAGCGCGATTGATTAAGTTGAATTCAGAAGCGCTTCGCAAGGCGGAGCCTAAATTTTGGGCGAGGATCGAAGCGGGCGAGGAGGAGTTTGCTACCGATCTTTCGCAGGTTTTTCTTTTATCGCATCTGGAGATGATCGTCGACGTTTTGAACTTCCTCGAAATACCAAATGAACAGGGTTTTTTTGACAAAGACATCAAGCCGGAAGACTATTTGAAGGAAGGATGGCAGAGCCGGGTCTTCCATCAGTTTTCTGGTAAGTATTCTCGTGAGCTTCTTCTTTTCTACATCAACCATCTCGATTGGGAGCTTACGAAGACCGATCAGGTATTTATGCCTGCGGCGTGAGACAAAAACATCATGTTGGATGTAAAGGGTTTCCAGGAGCAAGTCAAAAAGGGCGATTTAGGGGCAGTGCGGGCGGCGTTAGGTGAAGAACCTGCGCTGCTCGATGCACCCAATGAAGCGGGTCAAAGTTCGTTCCTGCTCGCGAAGTATTATCGCCAATCCGAGGTTGCCGATTACCTGCTTGGGTTGCATCCGAAGCTTAGTATTTTCGACCGGTGCGTAGCAGGGCAAACCGAAACGGTGCTGGAGGAGATCGATCGAGAGCCGGCGCTGCTCGCGTCGCAGAGCTCAGATGGTTGGATGCCGTTGCACCTGGCTGCTTTCTTCGGACACCCGGAGCTCGCGAAGGGGCTGCTGAATCGGGGCGCAGTTATCGATTCCCGATCGACCAATGCGATGAAGAACACGCCGCTGCACGCGGCGGCAGCTGGGACTAAGCTCGAGCTGGTTGAACTCTTGCTCGATCACGGGGCAGATGTGAACGCGCGGCAGCAGGGCGGCTGGACAGCGCTGCATTCAGCCGCGCAAACGGGCAACCGCGAGATGGCCGAGATTCTACTGGCCCACGGCGCCGATGTAAGAGCCCGGGCTGATAACAACCAATCCCCGCTTGATCTTGCGCTTATGCATGGGCACGGCGAAGTGGCCACGCTACTCGAAGGGCTCGGCGCACAACTGCAGTAGCACCGGGAATTCTTACATCGCATGCTCTACGCGCAACTCGAAGAACTGAGGAGAGCCACCCTTGCGGTGTTCGCCTCCGCAAGCGGTCCGGAAGAGCTTGAGGAAGCTCGTGTGCAGGCGCTTGGACGGAAGGGAACGCTGGCTCAGATCAGCAAGGAATTTGGAAAGCTGTCGCAGGAGGAACGTGCGCGCTCGGGCAAGCTGCTGAATTCGGTCAAACAGGATCTCGAAAGCGAATATGAGGTCAAGAAAGGCCGCTTCGAAGAGGCAGCGCTGGCCGGCCGTCTGGCGCGTGAATGGATAGACGTTACCTTGCCCCCGCCAGGGATCCGGCCCGGCAGTTTGCATCCCATCACTCAGTTGCAGGAGGAAATCGAAGACCTTTTCACTTCCTTAGGCTTTGCTGTGCTCGACGGACCGGAAGTTGAGACCGAGGAGCACAACTTCGATGCGCTGAATATTCCGCCAGCGCACCCGGCGCGCGACATGCAGGATACATTCTGGCTCACAAACGGCTCGCTGCTGCGCACCCATACTTCACCGGTTCAGGTGCGGGGCATGCGGGAATTCGGGCCGCCGCTGCGCATGATCGCTCCGGGTCGAGCCTTCCGCAATGAGGAAGTGGATGCCTCGCACGAACATACTTTCTACCAACTGGAAGGCATGATGATCGACCGGGAGGTTTCGGTCGCGAACTTGATCTACTTCATGAAGACGCTGCTTAGCGGGGTTTTCAAGAGGGATGCGGCCGTTCGCTTGCGCCCAGGTTACTTTCCTTTCGTCGAACCCGGTTTCGAGCTGGACATCCAATGCCTGATTTGCGGCGGCAAAGGATGTGCCGTTTGCAAACATAGTGGCTGGGTGGAGCTTTTGCCCTGTGGCTTGGTGCACCCGAACGTACTGCGGATGAGTGGCATCGATCCCGATAAGTGGGGCGGCTTCGCTTTCGGCCTCGGCTTGACGCGTCTGGCTATGATGCGGTTTGGCATAGACGATATTCGTCAGCTGCAAGGCGGGGATCTCCGCTTCCTGACTCAGTTTTGATGTCGCGACTGGAGAGTCATTAAAAGTTGAAGTTTTCGTATGGCTGGATGCGGGCGCTTGTTCCTGACTTAACGACCGAACCTGCTGAGTTGGAGCGGCTGATAACGACCAAGACCGCTGAGTGCGAGGGGATCGAGCACTTTGATGGGTTCCCCATCTCCGACTGGATCATCGAGATTGACAACAAGAGCCTGACGCACCGCCCGGACCTGTGGGGCCATTACGGGATGGCCCGGGAAGTCGCGGCGATCACGGGCAACAGGCTGCACGACCCGGTGGATTTGGCGCCACTGCCCCGAGGCGAGGCTGCCTTCAAAGTCGAAATTGCGGATTACTCGTTGTGCTCCCGTTACAGCGCTCTTGTTTTCGAGAACATTAAGGTGGCTCCCTCGCCGCTCTGGATGCAGACACGCCTGGAGAGCATCGGGATGAACGGGATTAACAACATCGTCGATGCCACGAATTACGTGCTGGCTGAACTTCCGCAGCCGATGCACGCATTTGACGCCGACAAGCTCTCCGGGGACATCATTTTCGTTCGCCGGGCGCGCGCCGGTGAGCGGCTGGGTGCGCTGAACGGCGAAACCTACGCTCTGCTGGAAACGGACCTGGTGATCGCTGACGCGAAGGGGCCGATAGCATTGGCGGGTGTCATTGGGGGCGCCGATAGCGCAATTTCAGAAACCACCACGCGCATTGTTTTCGAGAGCGCCAACTTTCACGCTACGAGCGTCCGTTTGACTTCCGCCCGCCACAGGTTGAGGACTGACGCCTCCATGCGTTTTGAGAAGTCGCTCGATCCGGAAAACACGACTCGCGGGCTGGCACGTATCATCAGTTTGCTGACCGAGGTCTGCCCTGAAGCTCTACCCGCCGGTGGAGTGATCGACAATCGTGCTGCGCCGCGGGCTCAGGAGCCAATCCTTCTGCCGCTCAGCTTTGTTGTTCGCAAGCTTGGCAAGCAGTTGACCGAAGAGGAAGTTTCCGGCATACTTCGCTCGCTGGGTTTCGGGGTTACCGCATCGAGTCACGCGCTGCTTAGTGTCACAGTGCCGAGCTGGCGGGCAACCAAAGACATTTCGCTTAAAGACGATTTGGTCGAAGAGGTCGGGCGCATGGTCGGCTATAACGAGATCGCGCCAGTTGCGCCGCTCGTGGCGTCGGTCGTGCCGCCATCGAATCCAATGCGAGCATATCTCCGGAAGCTTCGCAGGATTATCGCAGACCAGGGCTTTTCAGAGGTTTACAACTACTCGTTCACCGCCGCGAACGATGCAGAAAGATTTCATGGCGACCTGAACGAACACCTGGTGGTCCGCAACCCGATCGCTTCCGAGCTTACGCATATGCGGCGGACTCTGCTGCCGGGCCTTCTCAAAAATATTGTGAGTAACATGCGGCACTCTTCGGAATTCCGCCTCTTTGAGATTGGCAACGAGATTCATCCCGCGAACGGCGCAGTTCTGCCGCACGAAGTTACACATCTTGCTGCAACACTCTATGCTGCGCACGCCGATGAGCAAATTTTCTATGAGCTAAAACGGGTCGCCGAATGCCTGTTTCCCGGAATTGAGCTCACGGCTGCTCACGATACGCGGCCTTTCGAACACCCGGCCCGCGCGGCGGTCATCCACTGCTACAACGCGGAGATTGGCCGCTTATTCGAACTGCATCCATCGCTGCTCGAAGAGCAAGGAGTCGAAGGCCGCGCTGTTTTCTTCGACGTCGATTTGAGCCGCGCACTCACGATAACTTCACAGCAGCAGGTCAGTTACACTCCGCTTCGGAAATACCCGACCAGCGGCTTCGATCTTTCCGTGGTGGCCGACGCAAAAACCCCAGTCGGAGAATTGAAACAGAGGCTCTCCGGGCTTGCTGGTGAAAACTTAGTCAGCATCGGATTTGTTCGCCAGTACCAGGGGCCGCCGCTCGCCGAAGGCCAGAAAAGCGTTTCGTATCATCTCGAAGCGGGTGCGCTGGACCACACGTTGACAAGCGAGGAAGCGGCCGCGATTCGTCAGCGAGTCGTGCAAGGGATGCTGCAAGCAGGCTATGAGATCCGCGGAATCGATTAGCGAGGGATCGGTTGTTCCCGGTTCAAGAACATGTCGCGAATCTGTTGCCAATTATCCACGCGACGGAATTCAGCTTCGTGCACGTTGTGCGGAGCAGTGAAAAGGATTCCTTCGCCACGGAATTTCCGAAAATGGCGCACGTCGTCGTCGATCATGTAATCCGCTGCCACGATGCTCTTATCGCCGCAAAAAACCACGTTGCTCACCGGAATGAAAGGGAAATGCCGCTGTAGCCAGTTGAATTTTGCCGCGAACGAGTTCGGCACGTCCATTGCTGCGGTTGTTATAAACACTTCATAGGCGCTCATCAGTTCACGAATCACCTCCCTGCTATCCGCCATAACCGGGATGTCAGCGAAGAAATCGGCGCTTTGAAAATACTCGCGAGAGCGCAGCACGTGTGCCTGGTCGATCACTTCGAACAGGCGTTTCCCTCGAAAGTGCTCTTTCGTTAAGTTGAGTTTGAACTCGGCGTTATAGAGCTGCAAGTAGTGCGCCATGGTGTCGGCCGTTACCTCGTCCATGTCGATTGCGATCCGCTGCATTGTTCCCACCGTAACTCATGCGGATACGAAATCCTGCTTGCGAGAATGGATATTGCACTCTGCCGTTTGCCTCCTATCTGGCCTTTACGCGCATCCTGCTGGGGCGCTTTGGCTGCCCGAATCTCACACAGCGATTATTGCCGACGTGCATCTCGGCTACAGTTGGGCACAGCGCCGGCGCGGAGAACTCGGGCCGCTCGCCGACTTCCGGACTCGCGAAAAGCTCTTGGCGCTGGCCGGCGATCTTCAACCGGCGCGAATCGTTTTTTTGGGCGATCTGGTTCATGCGCCTCGCCCTTGCATGGCGGAGCGCGAGTGCATTGAGAACACGCTGCTGGAGCTCAGTCAGCGGGCGGCTTTGATTTCGGTTCGAGGCAATCATGATCGCGCATTCGCGCGCGAGTTTGGGCACTTGCCGGTCGAGCAGCGTGAATATTGGTCGGACGAATCAATAACCGCGGTTCACGGCGACCGCTTGCAACTCGCTCCTATCGTTGAATCTCACACGCTAGTGGTTGGCCACCTGCATCCATGCTTGTCCGTCAGAGATGCATCTGGCGCATCGCAAAAGCTGCCCGTTTTTCTTGCAAATCGAAGCTGCCTGGTTCTGCCCGCCTTCTCGCCTTTTGCGCGTGGTTATGAGATAACATGTGGCCTGCCCGGAGATCTGCTCGCGTGGTTTGGCGCGGAGCAGATCGAAGTTCACGCCACAACCCGCACGCGCGTTGTTCCCTTAGGTCCGCTGCAGCGCGCCCTGGAGCGGATGTGGGAAACAGATGTCAGCGCTCCCGAAAGATTCCGTCGCCGGTCAGCTGGCCGTCAGTAATCCCCTTTTGGCATTGCTTTCCGAAACGCCTCAGCCTGCTCGAGGATCGCGCTTTTCTGTGCGGCGCTGATCCTTGTCAGATTCCTGACTTGCATGCGCATGCGCTGATTGCCACTCAACATCTCTTCGTGGCACATGAGGAAATCCCAATAGAGCGTTGTGAAAGGGCAGGCATGTTCTCCCACCGCTTCGCCCGGTTTGTAACGGCAACCCTCGCAGTAGTTGCTCATCCGATGGATGTATTTCCCGGAAGCGATGTAAGGCTTGGAGCCCATTAGCCCGCCGTCGGCGTACTGCGACATCCCGGTCGTGTTCGGCAGCTCCACCCATTCGACTGCATCCCAGTAAATCGCGAGATACCACTTGTGTACCTCGACCGGATGAACACCGAACAGCAGCGCAAACAGTCCTGTGACCATTAACCGCTGAATGTGATGAGCGTACCCATTTGCCAGCGTTTCGCCGACCACGTGTTTGAGGCAGTTCATATCGGTTTTGCCGTCCCAGTAAAAATTGGGCAGCTTCTCTTCGGCCTGAAGCGCGTTCCGTTCAATGTATTCCGGCATGAACGTCCAGTAAACGCCACGGACATACTCGCGCCAGCCAATGATCTGGCGAATGTAGCCTTCGGCGGCGGCGAGCGGCGCATCCCCGCGATGGTACGCGTCTTCAACCGCCCTAACCACGCTTCGCGGATCGAGCAGCTTCAAATTCATCGTGGCCGAAATGCGCGAGTGATAGAGAAACGGCTGGCCGGTCCACATGGCGTCCTGATAATTGCCGAAATCAGCCAGCCTGTTAGCGACGAAATCGTCGAGCGCGAGCTTAGCATCACGAGAAGTAACGGGCAGATCGAAATGCTCCAGAGTTCCTGGATGATCGGCAAACCTGGCGTTCACGAGCGCTATTACTTCGCGCGTGATGTTGTCCGGCGGAAAGGAGCGCGTCGGAGGCAATAGCAACCCGGGACCGCTCTTACCGAAACTCTTGCGGTTTTCCGAATCGAGATTCCACTTACCGCCCTCGGGCTGCCCGTGCTGCATCAAGATGCCTGACTTCTTGCGCATCTCTCGATAGAAAAACTCCATGCGCAGTTGCGGATGCCCGTCGGCCCAGGCCCGGAACTCCTCTCGGCTGCAATAGAAGTCACGGTCGAGTCTAATTTCGAGGCTGAACCCAGTCTCTTCCGCGACCGCGTTCAGCATTGCCTGGATGCGGTACTCACCCGGCTCGACCACTACAATACGCTCGGGTCTGAAATTTGTGATAGCAGTACGCAGCTCCGCTTCGAGCTCACCCAGGTTATGCGTTGCGTTCAACCGAGAGTACTCGAGTCGGTAGTTTTTGGCGCGTAACTCTTCTGCAAAGTGCCGCATAGCGGAAAGAAAATAGGCGATTCGGACCTTGTGTGAGAACACATGGGTTGCTTCGCCCGCGACTTCTGCCATCCAAACCACATCCCGAGAAGGATCGAAGTTGTCGAAAGCCGAGGATTGCGGATTGAGCTGATCGCCCAAGACAACGACCAGGTTCCTGACGCGCGACATGCTTCTCTGACGCCCCGGGTACCGGCGAAGAACTAAAATCTACAGAACTACATCCGGCCGTTGCCGGATCTCCATACAACCCTTGCCCGTGGGCAGCATCTTACCCGGATTCAGCCTGCACTGCGGATCGAACAAACTCTTGAACCGTTTGATCAAATCGAGTGTCTCCTCTGGAAATTGATGGGCCATTAATTCCATCTTTTCCATGCCCACCCCATGCTCGCCCGAGATGGAGCCGCCCACGGAAATGCAGAAATCTAGAATTTCTTCGCCCGCCCGGCGCGTCCGCTCGAGTTCACCGGGCTGACGCGGATCGAAAGGCAGAATCGGATGCATATTGCCGTCGCCCGCATGAAAGACATTGCTGATTTCGATGCCATAGCGCTTTCCGATCTCTTCGATGGCACGCAGGGTGGCCGCTATTTGCGTACGCGGCACCACTCCATCCTGCACATAGTAGGTAGGGCTCACTCGTCCGATTGCTCCAAATGCGTTCTTTCGCCCTTTCCAGAGCAGCGCCCGTTCTTCGGTTGATTGCGCCACGCGAAACTCGCGGGCACCACAGGTTTGGCAGACCTCACGAATCCGGTCCGCCTCCTCCTCGACCGATTCAATCAGCCCGTCCACTTCGATTAGAAGCACGGCGGCCGCGTCCGTGGGGTAGCCCGCGTGAGTCGCTGCTTCCACCATGCGGAGCATCGGTCCATCCAGCATCTCGAGCGCGATTGGAATGATCCCCTTGGCAGTCAGCGCGGCAACTGTGTCTCCTGCCTGATCGACGGAATCATAAATCGCAAGCATGGTACGGATCGCTTCCGGCTCGCGCATGAGCCGCACGCCGATTTTCGTGATCAGGGCCATGGTCCCTTCCGAGCCGGTCAGCAAGCCTGCGATATCGTAGCCGGGCGTATCAGGCGCCAGGCCACCGACTTCGATCACGCTCGCGTCGGGCAAAACGGCTTCCAGGCTTACCACGTGATTCGTAGTCACTCCATGTGCCAATGTGTGGGGGCCGCCGGCGTTTTCGGAAACATTCCCGCCGATGGTGCAAGCGCGCTGGCTCGAGGGGTCTGGCGCAAAGAAATACCCGAACTGCTGCACTGCCAGTGTAATATCCAGGTTCACCACGCCCGGCTGCACAACGGCCCGCTCATTCGGAATATTGATCTCGAGGATACGGTTCATGCGGGCAAACGAAACAATCATTCCGCCTGCCCGGGCAATGGCGCCTCCGCTCAGCCCAGTTCCTGCGCCGCGCCCAACGATCGCAATATTGTGGTCCCGGGCCGTCTTAACCAGGCTCACTACGTCCGCCGTAGTTCGCGGAAACACAACCAGATCCGGCTCGGACTTGTCGACTCCGCCGTCATACTCGTAAAGCTTCAGGTCGCTCGCTTTTGAGAGTATGGCGCCTTCGCCCAGGTGGGCTTCTATCTCCGCGATTACTTGGGAACTTGCAGGCATTCCGGCTCGGGAACGCTTACAGCAGGCTCTGAATATACTGCGTCATGTCGTCGCTCAGCCAATCTTCGGCCTGCGCGAATTTCCGCATGATGCGCCCGTTCTTAATGATGTACGTCTCCGGATACTGGAACGTTCCGTAGCGCGTGCTCAGGTCAGAACTCGGGTCGCGAGCCGTGTCGAAAGACACATGTATCCGGTCGAGAAACGCGCGGTACTTCTGCTGGTTCTTGTCGATACTGACTGCCACCACTACGAGGCCCGAACCGGCAAAGCGCTTCTGCATCTCATTCAGCGATGGAATCTCCTCCACGCAAGGCGCGCACCAAGTAGCCCAAAAGTTCAGGATCAGCACCTTGCCGCCGAACGATTGCGGTGTGACACGCCTGCCGGAATCGGTGACAAGGCTGAAATCCGGAGCTTGGCCGCCCTCTCGAGGGGTGGTATCGCGCAGGCTCAGCACAATAACGGTGATAAAGCCCGCCGCCAGCACGCCCAACAACGCACGCAGAACAGTATTCGTCCCGACTTTCTTCGGCACGCCGCTCCTGGGAGCGCTTCCGGTTAGCTTTACGCCTTCTATACTGCTGGTGGTTGCCAATTGCGCCTCTCTCGCGCCCGTGAGCTCTGCGGGAACAATTCCAGTATCTAACGCCAAGCCTGGAGCATCCAACAACGTGGCCATGTTCGTAACCCGCAAGGCTGAATTTTCCGCCTCACACATCTGCCGCATTCCAGGGCTGAGCGACTTAGAAAACAGCGAACTGTTTGGGGAAGAAGCCAATCCGAACGGTCATGGGCACAACTACATCCTGGAAGTTACCATCGAGGGAGATCCGGATCCGGTCAGTGGGATGGTAATTGATCTCAAGCGAGTCAAAGAGATTCTTGAAGAAGAGGTCATCGCACCGATGGACCATCGCTTCCTGAATTATGAGGTGAGTCCCTTTGACAGTGTTGTACCCACTACGGCGAATCTCGCCCAGGAAATCTGGCGGCGTCTCGCTCCCCGCTTCTCTTCAGGCGAAAACACCTTGGCTCGGCTTCGCTTGTACGAGACCCAGGATCTCTACGTTGACGTTTTCCAGGACAGCGGCGAACCCGAACCTGCTCTTGGGGAGGAACTCGCCGCATGACGACACTTACCCGGCTATACTACTTCTCGGCTTCCCATCGTTTACACGTAGACGCATTGAGCGATCAGGAAAACTGTGACCTTTTCGGGAAATGCAATAACCCGTTCGGGCATGGTCACGACTACGTTCTGAGCGTTACCGTTCGGGACCGGGTCGATACCAGAACTGGGCTGATCGTAAACGTAAAGGCGCTTGACAGCTTGGTTGAGACTGAGGTGTTAAGCCTTTTCGGACATCGCAACATCAACTTAGATGTCGAGCAATTTTCAGATTTGGTGCCGACAACCGAGAATGTCGCGCTGGTGATAGCAAGTATTCTCGAAGAACACTGGGCAGCTTGGTTCCCGGGAGTCGCACAGGCAGCGAGCCCTCGCCGCCAAGCGGAAGCAAGAACATCAGCGGGCTTAGGTGCGGCGAGCGAGTCCGTTGTGCGACGAAGTTCCTCAGAAGAGACTGGAGCGAGCCTTTATAAAGTCCATTTGCAGGAGACAGATCGCAACGGCTTCGAGATCTGCCTGCGCGATCTACCGCACAAACCCTCGCTCATTCGTAAACATGAAAGTGTGGCTGTAAATGCCTAGAAAGTCGCAAAGGCCGCAAAATCCAGTAATCGAGCTTCCACGCAAGCGCGGATCAGCATCCATCGCGTCTCGTATCGAAGAGATCATTGAGACGCTTGGGGAAGATCCGCAGCGCGACGGACTGCTTCGAACTCCCGAGCGCGTCGAGAAGGCCCTGCGCTTTCTGACTGGCGGTTACTCTGCGGATATTGACGAGATCGTAAATGGAGCGCTCTTCGATGTCAAATACGACGAGGTGGTGATCGTCCGCGACATCGAATTCTTCAGCATGTGCGAGCACCATATGCTTCCGTTCTTCGGCAAGATGCACGTGGCCTATCTTCCCGATGAAAAGGTAATCGGTCTGAGCAAAATTCCCCGTATCGTCGATGTGTTTGCGCGCCGTCTGCAGATCCAAGAGCGCCTGACCCAGCAGGTTGCCGAAACCATCCAACAACTCTTACACCCGCGCGGAGTCGGAGTAATCTGTGAGGCGCGGCATTTCTGCATGATGATGCGCGGTGTCGAGAAACAGCACTCCGGGGCTATTACCAGCGCCATGATCGGGGCGTTTCGTGACAACAAAGAAACGCGGCACGAACTCCTCTCGCTAGTCGGCCAGCGGTCGACGGCCATCTAGCCGGGCCGCCCGGTACCGGCTTTTGCCGCGTGTTAGCATCGGGTCATGAGTGACGAAAGTCGCCTTTTTGACGCCGGCCCGGATCCCTTCGGGCGTACATGGCGAGTGCAGTTCCGATGGCTGCAAACAGCTATTTCCATCCGTCACGCGGATACCGTCGACGTTAAGTTTTTCGTCACCCCAAACGACGGGCCTCCTGAGGAGAAGGTGATCGCTTTGCCTCACCCCGCCCTGCTTGCGCTTACTGCCGAGCGTCGCCGGAATCTCTCCGACCCCTATTGCATGCGCATCGCGGCGGCGCATGTAAAGCATATGATCGAGACATCGGAGGATATGGATAAAACCCTGGTTACTGTTTCTCCCCAGGAGCTTTCTGCCTATGATCAGGAATTGAACGGTGTAACCTCTGGAGTACGCCGGTAATCCATTCGGAAGCACGGCTTGTATACGATTCGGGCCTTAAGTTCAGCAGCAGACCCGGTTTTTTAACGCTTTGCTCCAGTTTTCTTCTTAGGATGAGGAATTAAACCATGGTCAGTTGCCCAAAATGTGACGCGTCCATCGACGTCGAGGAAGAGGAACTCGACGAAGGTGATGTTCTGTCATGCGATGAGTGCGGCGCTTCCCTGACTGTCGCCAGTGTAAATCCCGTCGAACTCGAATCGGAAGACGACAAAGCTGAAGTTGTCGACGACTTCGATTTCGATGAAGACGACGAAGAAGGCGTCGAGGAAGAGGAAGAAGCGGAAGAAGATTGGCGCTAGCTTACGTGCCCGCTGAGTCTCCGGCACGGCGCCGTTTGTGTATCCGAGCCGTAGCGCTTCTGGTTGCGCTCGGTGCTTGCTTGCTGCCTTTGTACTCCCGGCAAGCGATGCCTTCGGTTGTTGGGCAGAATACCGGAACGACTCGCTCGATTGAGGGATCCGTTTTGAGTAAGAGCGGCCAAGTAGTTTCCGGAGCTGTCGTTCTGCTGAAGGACACTAAAACTCTACAGGTACGTTCCTACATTGCACGATCCGATGGGCGTTACCATTTTTATGGTCTAAGCAGTGACATAAATTACGAGCTTCGAGCGGAATCGAACGGTTTAACGAGTAAAACCAAAATGGTCAGTGTCTTCGATAGCCATAAAGTTGTAAAGCTGAACCTGAAGCTCGTTAAGAAATTCAAATCCTGAGCGTACATCGTAAAACCGTCAGTACCTTGCCACTTCGGGGTCGATCTCGCGGCTCCAGCGATCAATCCCTCCTGTCACGCTAAAGCAGTTCTCGATGCCATGAGCTCGCAACCAGCTCGCCACCTGTAGGCTTCGGACGCCGTGATGGCAGAGTATCAGCAGATCGTGATCGTCAGCCAGCCCATCCAATCTTTGTAGCTCGGCCGGGATGGACTGCATAGGAATGAGTTCAGCGCCTTTAATGCGAGCGAGCGCAAACTCCTCCGGCTCACGAACATCGATCAATATGTCTCCGCGGCCGCTTTCGAGGCGTAACCGTGCGTCCTGCGGCGTGATCTCAAGGGTTTCGGGCATTAGAACCATTAGACACATCGCCGCTGAGGGCGTTTTTCCAGGCGAATCCCGAAAAATTCCTTCTAAAGCCAGCTATCTACTAATACTACGGTCTTTCCTTCGTCACTAGACTGCAATCGCTTTGTAATACTGCTTAGCTAAGTTGGGTGGAATTTCAGGAGTTTACTTCGGGTGAGCTGTATGCCAGCGCCTCTGGCGGCGGCAACCTCAACCTGTCAAGGAGAATATGAGCAGAACATCTTATATAGGTGCGGTTTGCGTAGGCCTGCTGGCTGCGCAGTTCGCCATCGCACAAGAGCCGGGGGCGAAATCCGCCACGCCGGTTTCCATCAGCACGGCATCGGCGGCGCCTAGCGCCGAAGATCTCAAGCAGCTTCGGGAAAAGATAGAAGAACAGGAAGAGCAGATCAAGAAGCTGCAGGCGGCCGTGGACGAACAGCAAAGACAGCTTGAGCGGTCTCTGGCCGCGATGAGCGCCAAACCGCCCGCTACTTCCACGACGGAGGGTACGGCTGTAGTGGCCACGAGCAATGCGCCTGGCGACCGTCCGGTTCAACTTGTTCCGGCCGTCGGAGGCACCAGACCCGTTGTCGCAGTGGCGACAAACTCCGGTTCCCGCGCCGGGCAACATACGAGTGAACATCAACCTTCCTCCCTCTCTATCAACATCGGGGACACGACGTTCACTCCGCTAGGATTTGTCGACGCCACTTTCTTTGGGCGCTCGACTAATGTAGGGAGCGGCATCGGAACGAACTTCGGGGGCATACCCTATAACACCTCAAACTCCGGTCACATTTCGGAAATGAACTTCAGCGCTCAGAACTCGCGCATCGGGTTCCGGGTCGATTCAAACCTATTGGGGGCCAAGGTTCTCGGTTACTTCGAGGCTGACTTCCTCGGCAACGCGGCGAATACTGTTTTCGTCACGAGCAACGCAGATACGTTCCGCATGCGCAATGTTTTCGTCGACGTGGAAAAAAACGGATTCGAAGTTCTTGGCGGACAGGACTGGAGCTTGATGACTCCAAACCGCAAAGGGCTCTCGCCATTGCCGAGTGACATCTTCTATTCGCAAGATATGGACACCAATTACCAGGCGGGCCTGGTTTGGTCGCGCCAGACGCAGTTCCGGTTCATCGCTCATCCGAATGAAAATGTTGCATTCGGTGTCTCGCTTGAGAACCCGGAGCAATACCTCGGTGGCGCTAATGGCGCTGGCACCACAACCGTGCCCGCCGCTTTCAATACGGCCGTCACCGCGCAATTCAACAACGGCGGCGGAACGACCTATGCCGCTCCGAACCTGACTCCGGATATCGTGTTCAAGGGCGCCTACGACGGTCACGTTCGCGACAAACTGGTACACATAGAAGCGGGGGGCCTGATCCGCAACTTCAAATATGTAAACGGAGCTGGGAAGCCGACCAACTTCTCCAGCTATTCAACAACAGCCGTTTCCGGTGAAGTGAACGGGATTTTCGAAGTCGCCAAGAACTTCCACTTGATCGCCAATACCTTCTTCGGCTCGGGAAACGGCCGATACATTTTCGCGCAAGCTCCTGACGTGGTGATCCAGGCCAACGGCAGTATCGCTCCATTGCATTCGTATTCGACGGTCGATGGCTTCGAAGCCAATATCAGTAAGAACACCTTGCTGTATGGATATTACGGCGGCATATACATCGATCAAGCTCAGATCTTCGATTCCACCGCCCCCGGAAGCACGCTGGCAAGGCCAGTCTACGTGGGCTACGGCTACAAAGGTTCGGCAAACAGTCAGAACCGGGCGGTTCAGGAAGGCACCATCGGGATCATCCGTACGCTGTGGAAAAATCCCACCTATGGCGCTCTGTCTTTGATCACGCAGTACTCGTACCTGACCCGCGACCCCTGGTCCGTCGCGACTGGCAACCCGAAGAATACTCATACCAACATGTACTGGGTTGACTTGCGCTACACGCTGCCATAACCCGGAAATAAGAATCGCGTGACAAAGGCATGGGCTCCGGCCGGTGCCTTATTTCTTTTTATGAGGAACTCGGCGAGCTACGGGCCGTGCGGCTTTAGAGGAATTTCGAAAAGGAATGCACCAAAAGAAAAACGCCCCCGGTAGAACCGGAGGCGTTTGGTTGAGTTCCCGCTAACGCGGGAATTAGTTTACTTCTTCTTCTTTGCCGGGGCCTTTTTAGTAGCCTTCTTGGCGGTAGCTTTCTTAGTTGCGTTCTTCATTCAGAAGATTCTCCCTAAACGTAAAATTTGCAATCTATACAGATCGCAGTGTGATTCATATATAAGATTGTTCGCAAGAGAAGTCAAGAAAAAAATTTCAAAGACCTGGATAAGAAGAGCGAGCCGGGAAAATTCCCGCTGCAAAAACGTAGCCACAAGGTTTTGTTTTGGACCCTTTCCAAAGCTTCCGCATGCGATGATGATGACGAATCGCTCGGCAGCATCAGCCGGAGGACCAGCCCTTTGAACTGGAGAAATCGAAAGAGCATCATGCTCGCGGCCTTTGCCTTGGAGCTTTCAACGGCAGTTGCGTCGGGTTGCCGGCACCGCCATAAAGCCGTCGCACAAGCAATCCAGCCGCCCAGGCCGCCAAGTAAAGAATCGAATGCGCCCACTGCTGTGGCGGTCGGCTATACAGAGGAAGGAGTTGCGAGCTGGTATGGCGTGCCGTACCATGGGCGGCCTGCTGCCGATGGCGAGATCTACAATATGGAAACTCTCGTCGCGGCGCACCGCGTACTGCCTTTCAATACCTGGCTCAGAGTCACGAACCTGTCCAACAACGAAGCAGTAGACGTGCGAGTGATCGACCGCGGGCCATTTGTAAAAGGGCGAATGATCGATCTATCGAAAGCGGCCGCGCGCGCCATAGGGCTGCTAGGTCCGGGCGTTGGCGAGGTGAGGGTTGAAGTAATCGCCGCTCCGCGGGACATTCCGGTGAACGACTTCTATGCAGTTCAAACCGGCGCCTTCGCTAACCGCGAGAGCGCGGAACGATTGCGCGAGCAATATGCCGAGCGATTCGGAAATGCCCAGCTCGCTGTGAAGCATGCGCAGGCCCCGTTGTGGCGAGTCCTGGTTGGGAAGGAGCCCTCGATCGAAGCGGCGCAGCAGTTAGCAGTCGTGCTGGGGGCGGAAAACAAGAACGTCTTTGTGGTCCGGCTGGATGAGACAGTGCTGCAGGGCAATGCAACGGTCCCGGTACCTTTGGGTCGGACGCAAGCCGCACCCGCAGAACCGCCAAGCCGTTGATAAATCGAGATCCGCGCAACTAACTCGCTCTACGCGGAATTCTTCACGAGAGTTTCTTTCGCTCCCGGCACTAAGAAAACGAGCGCCTCTCGCCACAACTAAGTGTCACCGCAAACTGCTCCCATCGTTTCGCCCTTGTCGAAATTGATCGGCAACTCGCCCGCCATGAAGCAGGTTCACCGGCTCGTTTCGCGCATGGGCAAATCCAGATTTCCAGTCCTAATCCTGGGCGAGACGGGGACGGGAAAGGAAGTTGTCGCGCGCGCCGTTCACAGCCTAGAAGGACAAGGCAACTTTGTTGTTGTGGACTGCTCTTCGCTGGTCGGGCCGCTGATGGAAAGCGAGCTGTTCGGTTATGCCAAGGGTGCATTTACTGGTGCCCACACCCAAAAGCTCGGCCTGCTTGATGCCGCGAACGGAGGCACCGCCTTCTTCGATGAGATCGGCGAGCTACCCCTGGAAATGCAGATGAAGTTGCTGCGCGTGTTGCAGGAAAAGGAATACCGCGCCGTCGGAGCGCTTTCCCAGCGCAGTTCGAATTTCCGGGTCATCGCTGCCACGAACCGCGACTTGGCGGCCGAGGTGGAGGCCAAGCGCTTCCGCCAGGATCTGTTCTATCGCCTCAACGTGATGCGGGTACGGATCGCTCCACTGCGAGAGCGCAAAGAAGACATCCCTTCTCTGGTCCATCACTTCCTCGCCCGTTACGGCAACGGTCACCGGATGCCCGATGAAACTCTCAAGGCCCTTCAGGAATACGACTGGCCGGGTAACATCCGCGAGCTGGAACATACGATTCAGCAGATGGTGGCGATGAATAGCGGCCCCTGGTTAAGCACGGCGGATCTTCCGACCTCGGTTGCAAACCGGAAACTGGAGCGGGAACTCTCTCAGCTGGAATCGCTGGGGAATTTGCAAACGCACCTGGACAGTTTTCCTGGGCCGCGCGGTGTCGTGCCGCTCGCGGACGTTGAGAAGAAGGCAATCCTGCAGGCGATTGATTACACGAAGGGAGATCGCACGGTTGCGGCAGCAATGCTTGGTATCGGACGGACGACGCTCTATCGCAAGCTGAAGGAATACGGTCTGTGAATATGGGTGAGTGCGTATCGCGCTCGATGCCACCTACAGCGTAGACGCGCAGCCTTCCGGGATTGCGGTCTACTCGCGAGAGCTTCTCGACGGCCTTTCATCGGCCTATGCTGAAGACCATTTCGTCCATGCTTACCGGCCCAAACAGTTTATTCGTTCCCACAACCCGGTGAGGCCGAATGTAAGGAGAACCATTCTCTTGCCCGGGCTTTCCCTGTTCGCCGCAAACGTCTTTCATGCGCTCAATCAGAGAGTAGATCGGCGCGAAACGCCGCGAGTCGTTTCAACCTTTCATGATCTGTTCGTTATCTCGGGCGAGTATTCTACGCCGGAGTTTCGAAAACGGTTCGCTCAACAGGCGCGCCTGGCGGCGGAACGATCCGACCTCATCGTTGCGGTGTCGGAGTTTACGGCTGACCAGGTTAGCAGCCTTCTGAATGTGGAGAGGCGGCGTATTCGCGTCATTCCTCATGGTGTCCATACGCCGCCGACTACCCGGCAGCACACGCGCGAAAGTTTTATTCTATTTGTCGGCGCGCTGCAAGCGAGAAAGAATCTAAAGCGGCTGGTAGAAGCATTTGAATGCTTGCCAGAGTCATGGCGGCTCGTCTTGGCGGGCGCTCCGGGCGGCTATCAATCAAACGAAATTCTGTATCGTATCGAGGCGAGCCGTTCCCGCGAGCGGATCGAAGTGACTGGCTACCTTGCCCGCGAGCGCCTCGATGATCTCTACGCCCGCGCTTCGATCTTCGCTTTCCCGTCGCTGGATGAGGGTTTCGGCATTCCGGTACTCGAAGCCATGGCCTGGGGAGTACCGGTGATTACCTCGAATGCTTCTGCCCTCGCTGAGTTGGGGGACGACACGGCGCTGCTGGTTGATCCGAAAAATACGAACGAGATCGCTGACGCTTTGCTCAGCTTGGCGGAAAACGAAACTCTTCGTGAAAAGCTGACCTTTGCCGGAAAGCTGCGCGCAAAGAAATTTACTTGGGAGGACGCTGTTCGGAAAACCTATGCGGTTTACCGGGAGCTTAGTAGCTAAGGCTACTTGCCTTCTTCTTCGACCGAGATTTTTAGAGCACGGAGAAACTTCTGATCTTGCGAAGTCAAGCGAATTTTACCTGCGGATTCGAAGTGAACCGGCTCTACGCCGGTCGAGGAATCGGAGTCGCCGTCATCGCTGTCGCGCTTGTTGAATCCGATGGTTGCTTCGAGAACCAGGAACACGTCATAGCCCGCGCGCTTGATTTCGCCGATCGCTCCAGCGATGCGGTCGGAATCGGAAAGAGATTCGTTGATCGCATTTCCTAGTTCCTGCATCAGCTCCTTCAATCTATCGTCCAAGATCTCCTCTTTCGTGCGCACTTTAAGGTTAGCATTCAATGCACGTCCATCGAGCGCACACGGCCTCCGAAAATATAGTGGCATCAAGCCTGCCCGCCTGCTTACTATTTAAGCCGCAAAATCGCTTTGTTGCTCTAGGATTACTCGTTATACCGAACTATTGCGAGTGCAATGCTCGGCTAGGTCTCGGAGTTCTTCTGCTCATAAGGATGGGCTGAATACTTTGCGGCTTCTTCCTGGGCTCCGCCAGTATTGTCATGTGTTCGCATTGCGAGCTTATATTCGTTAACTGCCCGATCGCGCTGCCCGGTCACATCGAAGATCTTGCCGAGATTTATATGCGCCCAAACCTCAGTCCACCTGGGATCCAGGTCGCCGTTGATGGCAGCACGAAATTCGTTCGCGGCCGACTGGAAGTTATTCTGTTTGAAGAAGACTTCCCCTATCCGGTAATGGGCTAGAGAGCTGTTTCTGTTCACTTCTAGCGCCCGCTGGTACTCCCTGAGAGCGTTGGCGTAGTCGTTGATCTCGACAAACTGCTCGCCGCGGCGGATTGCGACGGCGATCTGCATAGTCGAATCAAGCCTTAGCAGGACGTGCTTCGGGTCGAGGGTCAGCTTGCGCGGTTTCCCGAACGTGTCAACGCTGAACTCGGACGAAGTACCGGTTACCTCCACCACTTTGTCTTCCGGGTTGCCCTCGGTCTCGATGCGTAAATCGACGGGCATGCGGAACGTGTCCAGATCCTGGTTGATTTTTCCTACCACTCGAAAACCTTGCTGCGTTCGGAAAACAGTATATTCGAGCTTGAATTCGGGAGAGCCGCTGGATTCGAGCCACTGGATGAAAAAGTAGCGCAGATCTTGCCCCGAGACCTGCTCCATCACTTTGCGAAAGTCCTCGCTGGTAGCCGATTGCCACGAGTACTTGTCGATGAATGCATGCAGGCCCTTCTTGAAATTTGCGTCTCCCACCACGCTGCGGAGCATATTCAGAACCGCCGCACCCTTGGCCGCAGTGAGAGCCCAGTACTCGGGAGAGTAATCTTCCAGCCGCCCAGCCTGCAAAACAGGCGGGTCTTTTACGGTGAGCGCTTCGACATAAGTACTTTTGATTTCAGCTTCCGCCGCGCCGGAACCGCCGCTATGCTCAAGGTAAAACAACTCAGAGTAGCGAGCCGGGCCATTTTCGAGCCAGAGATAATTTCTGCTGGCAGGTGAAACCAATACACCCCACCATTGACGCGAGAGCTGGTTCGTCAGCACCCGTGTGTTGACCTGCCCGCTTATGGAGCCAGGCGAGAGAAAAATAATCCCCGGAGCCGAATAGCCATTCACCGCCCCGGCCGCCGTTTCTACCAGCGTCAAATTAGCTTGCGGCGCTAACCCATATTCGCTCGTCAGGAAGGTCATGATCTTGCCGGTCTCATCTCCATAGGCTTGAGCGGCCGCTGCCCGGTCGCCCCGGAAAAAAACTTGCGTGGTGATCCCTTGCGAACTGACCCGCGTTCCATCTCCCTGGGTGATCGCGATGCTGCCGGGAAAACTTGCCTTATCGTAGTGGAACGAAAACATCGTTCCCCCATTCCTGGCGCTATCGGTTTTCAGGTCTCCGCTGGCGATGACACGATAACCGGCCGGAGTCGTGATCCGAAGGTCCGCCATAAACCGGTTCACGGTGTAGCCGCTGACGGGGAACCAACGCGCCGGGTATAGCAGATATCCGAAATCGGGATGGAGCGCTGCGAAATTGATGCCGGACACCGGAGAGTCTTCACTTCCAGTAAGCTTGCCGTCGTAAGTCAACGAGATTTGGGTGGACTGACTCTTTACCAGGCCGTTCGGAAAGCTGACGTGAACCGTGAAATCCGGCGTGCTCCGTGAAGTTGCCAAGGGCCTTCCACCTGCATCTACGGCTTTCGAAACGGTGAGCGCATTGTTCAACTCGAACGCAGCGTCGGTGATGTTGTCGAGTGGAGTGAACTCGATCTTCGCCGTAGCTGTAAGGGACTGCGTTCGCGGATTGATCTCAGCGTCGATCGTATACTTTTGGACCTGAATCGTCCCGCGCTTCTCCTGCGGCCAAGCGATCGCAGCGAAAACAAGAAGAACGGAAACCGGCCTAAGGCTGCGCATCATCTTCTTTATTGTCTCCCGGTCACCCGTGGGCAACTTGCCTCTCGGCTCAGGGTGATTTGCGGAATGCTGCCGGTGATAATTTCTGCCGCTTGCCTTAACGGATCTCCTGCGCGAGTTAAAGCCGCCTTAACCTGGCCGAGTTCCAATCGCATGTGGTCAGCAAGATCTGCCCTGGCCAGCAACTCTCCAGCGGCGGCAGTTAGCTTGGCGGGTGTCATATCTTGCTGAATCAGTTCAGGAACAATCTGGCGTTCTGCAATAAGATTCACCATGGAAAGGAAGGGAACTTTGACGAGACGCCGTCCGGCATGCCAGCTCAGTGGATTTACTTTATAAAACGTGACCATCGGTGTACCAAGCACGGCCGCTTCGATAGTCACGGTTCCGCTTGCCGCCAATGCTAAATTGGCGTGCCCGATACAATCCCAAGTCTCGTTTTCAACTACTTTGATGGCTAGCCCGTTCATTGGTTCCCGAAAAGTTGCAAGAGCTGGGCGGGTTGCGAATCCCCTCGGGGTAGCAAGCAGGATAGATAAGGTGAAGCGCTCACGGAGACGGGCCACGGTTTCAAGGAGAGCCGGCATATGGCGGCGGATTTCACCTGCCCGGCTCCCGGGTAAAAGAGTGACGAGCAGTTGGTCGGGGGGCAGGCCGTGGCTGGCAAAGAATTGTTCACGCGTGAACCGCCGGTGAACGATGGTAGCGAGCGGATGACCTATATAAGTAGCGTCGACTCCACGCTCGCGAAACCAACGCTCCTCGAAGGGAAACAGACAGAAAAGTTTGTCGACTACGCGACGGATGGTTTTGACGCGGCTCTCTCGCCACGCCCAGACCTGCGGCGCAACCAAATAGAAAACCGGCACGCCCAAGCGCTTCAAATGATTCGCGAGCCGCAGGTGAAAATCGGGGCTGTCTGTCAGCAGCGCGGCGACGGGCGGATTGCGCTCGACAAAGCGAATGAGCTTGCGATAGTGCGCATAAATGCGAGGCAGGTGACCAACGACTTCGGCTAGGCCAACCACAGCGAGTTCCGACGCATCGACAACGGGCTCCACACCAGCGGCTTGCAGTTTGGGTCCGGCACATCCATAAAAATGAATGTCGGAGAGAGCGCCCGAGAGATGGTTGACCACGCCTGCGGCGTACATATCGCCGGATGCTTCGCCCGCGGAAACCAGGAACTGCACTCGTGTTTTCCCAATGTTAGCAGCCGCGATCTACAGTAATGGGGCGGTTATAGCGGGGGTTTCCCATTTATTCGCTCTGCTAGAATCGAGGTCGAAAACTTAGATGCCCAGTCACCGAGAGCCGAATCCCGTTGTTCCGGCTCAATCGAGCCTAGCGAGAGTCAGCGTAGGTCAGTTTGCAGAACGATTTCGAGGCGAAGTCATTCCCCTCAGCAACACCTTCAGCTATTTCTGCGCTTCCGTGCCGATGAGCGAGGAAGTCGTCAAAGAATATCTGGAAGAGCCGATTGCCGCGCTTCCATCGTCGCTTGCCACGATGCTTCCCCGCGTATCCATACTGCTCGTTCCTTATCTGGAGCGTTCCACTGAACGAGCCGCTTTCAAGACGAGCAGGAAAAAGCGCAAAAGCCTGGAGAAGGCCAACGACTTCGTGGTAGCCGAGCGGCCGGCTGACGGGCAGCAGTCGTGGGCTTCGCAGGTCAGTTTCGAAAACGAAACGGTGTTGGTATTTGCTCTTAAGGAGCAGGACGTAGCCGAGTATCACTACCGGCTGTACAGGAGACTCGCGGCGCTGGTTGCGGACAACTGGTCAACTGAAGCCGCGGCCAGTTACAAGGCGCTCATTCGGGAGGAATTGACCACCAGCGTGCATGGCGAAGTAGACGACGATAGCTGGCAAGCCAAACAAAGCCTGCGGCGGCGGCAATCCAACGTAAAACGTGACAGTCCGTTGTTCGCCGATTATGTCCGGCAATCGTTTATAGACACGCTTACGCTCTATCTTCACGGAATCTGCTGTGACATCGATGTCGAGACCGGACCGCGACAACTACCCAGCCGATATTTGCGCAAGCGTCTGGCTGTACTCAAAGCGTTGTATCCGCCGCCCGACGGTTATGCGGTGTTTCCGGAAGACGACGAAAAAATCAAGGACCGAGAGCTCGCCCGGTAGCCGACAGCTTTTCAAGTATTCTGATTGCCCCTTCTTTGCCGCGTGAGGCGATCCCAGCCTGTGGACCTACACAGCTCGGACATCCAGCGCTACAGGGGCAATTGGAAGTAAGATCGAGAGCAGCTTTGAAAAGGGCGTCCCTGCGCCGATAGAGCGGATCGCTCTGGCCGATGCCGCCTGGATAATTGTCGTACAGAACAACGTCGGGCTCGAAGGCGGTCTTCTTCTGCGCCGAGTCATCGAGAACAGCAACCGCCAGATCGCGCGGGTCGCTCAGCAGTAACACCGTACCGATTGTCTTCAGCACGTTGCCTAAACCATGCAGGGCATCTTGCAAGTCGGCGTTTGAAAAGCCATCGAAGCCGGCAAAGAATCCCGCCGCGAAATGCAGCCAGAAGGCGGTCGTATGCATTTCCTGTTCCGGCAAAGAGAGAAGACCGGCTCCGACGTTTTCAAGCGTGTAAAACTTGATCTTCTTGAATCCCACGACTTGCCGTTTCACGCGCACTTCGCCGTGCGCCGCGCATCCCGCTCGATCGAACTGCGCCAGCTCACTGACCTGGGTGTAGACAATCGCGTCGGTAAAGTAATCCGAATCCACTTGGCGCACGAAAGCCTTGCGGCCGTCGAAATCGAGTTTCTCGACTTGGTACTGGCGGGCATCGTGAAGGTAGATCGCTTTTTCGTGCAACGTCGTGAGGGCGGAAGGGAAATCGACTTCGCCGATGATGCGGTGATCGCCGGTGATATCGACGACCAGGAAGTTATCGCTCGTGACCGCGCGCAAGCTGACGGAATCCGCCGGATAACTGTCGTCGACCCAGTGCCAGGAATCGCCGGAGTGGTGGAGCAGCTTCAAATCGTCGGCGAGGAAGCGGCAAAGCCGGGAAAGATCCTGTTTACCGAACTGCTCGCCGTCGCGGATCGGAAGTTCGAAAGCGGCGCACTTCAGGTGGCTCAGGAAGATTTCCAGATTGTCGGCGTTGATGTGCGCTTCTTCAGGTGAGGAGCCAAAGAAATAGTCCGGATGCTCGACGATGTACTGGTCGAGCGGCGCGCTGGATGCGACCAGCACCGCGACAGAGGACGAACTGCGGCGCCCGGCACGACCGGCCCGCTGCCAGGTAGATGCGATGTTTCCCGGGTAGCCGGCGAGAACGATGCTGTCGAGCGAACCGATGTCGACGCCGAGCTCCAGGGCGTTGGTAGCGACCACGGCCCGGATATCGCCGCTCCTGAGCCCTTGCTCGATATGGCGGCGTTCCTTCGGTAGATAACCGCCCCGATAGCCACGGACGGCCTCGTGCGAGAACGGCAACTGTGAACAGGCGTCCTTGAGGTACGTTGTCAGGATTTCGGTGGCGAGGCGATTGTTGGTAAAAATCAGCATCTGCTGATTTTGCCGAACGAACTCGAGAGCGATCCGGCGCGCTTCGTGCAGGTAACTGCGGCGGATGCCAAGCTGCTGGTTAACGACCGGAGGGTTATAGAAAACAAAGTAGTTATCTCCGGATGGGGCGCCGTTTTCAGAGACGAGTTCGAACGGCCTTTCGGTAATCGACTCGGCCAGTTCGCAGGGATTGGCGATGGTGGCGGAGCAGCAAATGAACTGTGGGTTCGTTCCGTAAAAATGGCAGATGCGCTTGAGACGGCGCAGGACGTTGGCTAGATGACTGCCGTAGACGCCGCGATAGAAGTGCAGCTCGTCAATGACGAAGTAGCGCAGATTTTCCAACAGCTTGGCCCATTTAGTGTGGTGCGGGAGGATGCCCGAATGCAGCATGTCCGGGTTCGTGAGGACGATGTTAGCTTTGTCACGGATGGAGCGGCGGGCGTCCGATGGGGTGTCGCCGTCGTAGGTGTGGCAGGAGATGGGGCCACCGACAGCATCGTTGAGACGCTGCAATTCGAGGCGCTGGTCTTCGGCGAGCGCTTTGGTCGGAAAGAGATAGAGAGCGCGGGCAGCGGGGTCGGCGAGCAGCGCATTTACGACAGGCAGGTTGTAGCAAAGCGTCTTGCCGCTGGCTGTGGGCGTGACGACAGCAACATTCTTTCCGTTGAGCGAGTGCTCGATCGCGGTGGATTGATGCGTGTAGAGGATTTCGATGCCTCGGGTGGCGAGAGCTGAGCGAAGTCTGCCATTGAGACGTTCGGGAAACGGCGCGAAACGGGCCGGCTTGGCTGGCTGATGGCGGATGGCACGGACCGGCGACCCGTCTTCCTGCATAGATTTTTCGAAACGAACTATCAGGGCGGGAATGGCTGACTGCGGCTGAAGCTCAAGAGAATTTTCAGCGGTTGCAGAGTTTCCAAAATCAAGTGCCAGATTCATGGATTCGCCTTTTGTTCACTATAGCTAATTATATTAGGGATCCCGGTCATTTTCTGCACCGTCTGAAAGGTATCCGATTCCGCGGCGGACTTGTCCGGCCGGTAGCGCTTGACGCGGGCGAATCGTAAAGCCAGGCCACTGACATAGCGCGGGCTGATTTGGATTTCGTTGAAAGCAACCTCGACGACTATTTTGGGTTCGACGTAAACAGTGTAGTTGTCACGCGCGATCTCGATTTTCTGGAACTCGGCGGTTTGCCAGGCAAGCATTTCATCGGTGAGGCCTTTGAAGGTCTTGCCGAGCATAGCGAAACCGCCTTTCTCGGTATCGCGCGCGCCGAGGTGAAGATTGCTGAGCCAGCCTTGACGCCGGCCGTTGCCCCATTCAGCGGCAAGGATAACCAGGTCAAGCGTTCGGGCCTGCTTGATTTTGAGCCAGCTTTGTCCGCGCGCTCCCGCCGCATACGTGGCATTGCGCGCCTTGGCCATTACGCCTTCGTGCCCCCGCGAGAGCGCCGCATGCAGAAAGTCTTCGGCGGCGTCGCGGCTTTCAGTAGCGAGATGAGGAACCAGGTTCTCCGCGGGTACGAGTTGAGAGAGTTCCCGAAAACGTTTGGCTTGCGGATCATCGATCGTGGACGCGCCATTCAGGTAGAGCAGATCAAACCAGAACGGTGTCATGGGCAGCTCGCCTGGTAGTTCATGGACGTTGACCTTGCGTCCGAAGCGGCGCATGGAGATTTGGAACGGCTGTGGGCGGCCTGCATCGTCGAGGCTCAAGGCCTCACCATCGAGGATTAAGTCTCGGGCAGGGATGGAGCGGACTGCCTGGACGATCTCAGGAACGGCGGCGCTGACGTCGTTTGCACCGCGGGAATATATAGCAACTTGATCACCCGACTTATGCGCTTGTACGCGAGCGCCATCAAATTTGTATTCGAGCGCGGCTTCGCCGCCGAGATCTTGCAGCGCATCCGACACATCATCGGCGGTTTGGGCAAGCATCGGCTGCACAGCACGGAAGAGTTGGATTTCAAATTGAGCGAGCCCTGCACCCCCGTGCTCCATCGCGGCGCGGGCAATGGCGGCCGATCCGCCTCCGAGCATAGCGGCCCTGCGAATTCGATCGGCACCGAGGCCGGATGCTTTGCCGAGCGCCTCGAGCATGATCCCTTCGAGCGCGCCCTGGCGCAGTTCGCCGACCAGCAATCCGGAAAGAAACTTCTGCTCGTCACGAGTGGCACGGCTAAACAGATGGTTCAACAACTCGCGTTTACGGCTTTCCGAGCCAGGGCCGCCAATACGGGTAAGCTCGTCGAGAGTTCGATCGACTTCAAGAAGTTCGATGGCAGGAGTGTCCGAAGGCGCGGATAGGGAAGCGCGCAGGGTAGCGTAGCCGATGCCAATTCGCCCCTGGCGCGTTGTAGCAGACAGAAAAGCTACGGCGGTTTCTATCTCCTCGGGGTTGAGGTGCCGCAGCAGATTGACGAGGAGCTCAATTTTTTCGAGCCGCTTGCTGGTGGCCGTGACGCGGCGGGATGCCTCGACAACTTCGGCGAGGAGCATAAGGAATAGGATATGGGATCAGGGAGGAGCTGGTCGAGAGTCTTGGGAGCTCTATGGCGCTCGAGAAAGGAAAGAAAGATCTTTTTGGGCTCAGTTAAGAGCGCATCTCCCGGTCTCTCCATGGCGAAACCGAGAGATATGCAAGAAGTTTGGCCGAGCGAATTCCACGCGTAACTGTGTCTAGTACGAAGCCAGACGCTAAGCTCAGCGCTGCAAGGATGGCTAGACCCGTCGCCAGAATTGCCGTAGGGAACCTTGGCACCAAGCTCGTTCTCAGAAACTCTGTGACAATGGGATACCCGAGGATAAGAGATGTGACCGCAAGCAGAGCCGCTAGCGCTCCGAAAAAGACCAACGGTCTTTCCTCCCTGAGGAGATCGAAGATCATCTTAAGAATCTTGAATCCGTCCTGATAAGTACGCAGCTTACTGGTAGATCCTTCTGGCCGGGAACTGTAGCAAGTATCGATCTCACGGATAGGCATCTGTAGCGTCAGCGCATGCACAGTAATCTCGGTCTCGATTTCAAATTCACGGGCAAAAACCGGGAAGCATTTCGCGAACCGCCGTGAAAACACCCGATATCCGGAGAGGATATCTTTGAAACGATTCCCAAACAATAAAGCAACGGTTCTTGTTAGTAATGCATTTCCGAATCGATGACCCGACCGATAAGCGGCTTCATCTTGATCTACCCGGCAGCCAACGACCATATCCAAGCTGTCCTTCAGCAACATTCCCACCATAGTGGGGGCCAGACCCGCGTCATACGTTCCATCGCCGTCAGCCATTACGTACGCATCGGCCTCAATATCGGCGAACATTCGCCTTACGACGTTTCCTTTGCCCTGCAGTGACTCGTTGCGAACAACCGCCCCGGCGGCTGCGGCGATTTGAGCCGTTCCATCGCTAGAGTTGTTGTCGTAAACATAAACCGTAGCGGTGGGGAGAGCTTTGCGAAAATCCTCAACAACTCGCGCAATCACGATCGCCTCGTTGTAGCACGGAATCAAAACTGCAATGGCAGGTTCAGATGCGTGGATAGTAAGCGATGCTTGTCTTTTCTGTTGAAGCAATTGCCCCACGTTTACGCCTCCGCTCTCTTAAACCGAGTTGCCATCCTAACGAATGGGCTGCCCACGGCACTGCCCATCTGTCCAGTAGCTTCATTCAAACTCGGCACCAAACGATAGATAGCAATCGCTAACCCGCTACTCACAACCAGCGGAAAGTCGTAAGCATGGCTGAGGAAGAATACACACACTGCGTACGACAACATCGAAATGAGCACCACTTGGGCGATTGCGGCCAGGATGGGATCGGGCGCCTTTGTTGTCCGCCAAAGTCTCTTCCACGTCGTACCCATCACCGTAAGGAAAACGAGCAGGGCCGGAATTCCGCACTCACTCGATACCTGCGTATACGTATTGTGAGTCTGGTGCCACATGCCGCGCTCGCCCGACGCTTTCGCCAATCCGCTTTCACTGTCCATGAACTGGCCCGGTCCTACTCCAAACAACGGGTGCTGCAGCGTCAAAGTAATGCTTTGCTCTAATAATCTGCGCCGGGCCTCACTCGACGCCGCAGCGTCCGTTTTGTCGGCTGCCGCGCTCTCGAACAACGAAGCGAATCGCTCTGCCGATTTTCCGGGAATAAAAGGTATCGCCAGCAGTGCGAACGCCGGCACACCCAGGAGAATCGCTATCTTCACCTTTGGCTTGCCAAACACTACCACAAGCAGCAAGGTCGCGGCAATTCCTACCACCGCTCCTCGGGAACCCGAACTGAGGATCTGAAACATACCAGCCGGGATCACCACCAACCCCAAAAGTTTCAGAAACGGACTTCGATTCATCCCGTAAAACAGGTACGCCACTACTGGAAGCACAAAAAGTAAGTAGGCTGCATAGTCGTTCGAGTCTCCAATACTCGAGGCGCTCAAAAGAACGATTCTCCCGTCGATAATGCTTTTGCTTGTGAAGCCGAGCGCAATCACCGCAGTTCCCGCCCAACCAATCGTCTTCACAATCTTGATCACATCTTCCTTTGTTTGGGCGACGACCGGAATCAGTACCGCTAACGGCAGCGTTGTTCGCAAGTAATCGGAAAGTACGGGGAGCGATCCGCCTCTCCACGAGCTGAAGAGGGTTGCGCCAAATAAGCATAAGGCAAATATCAGCCAGAGGGTCGCAATACGATCTCTGACCGCCGACATCAATCTCCCAGTCAATAGCGCCGCCAGGAAACTGATGCCTCCGATCAGCATCAGCAAATGTAAATCGATCCCGATTTTCGACGTTAGGAATTCGTGGAGAAAACTGATTCTGAAGAATAGAAACAGCATCGTAAAGTTCAGCGCGGCCCGTTGCACCGGACGCGTTGCCTCGACCGGCAGCGGAATGGCAGCCTCAGCCGCCACGACAGGCGGCTCTTCCAACGCGAGTGCGCTGGAAGAAGACGAGCCCGATATCGCGGGTTTGTACACTCGGCGATTTGGCTTGAACTTGGACATCTAAAGGCTTGGGGCTAGCACATCAGTATAGCCGCGGATAGCGCTCGCAAATCGCTTCAGATTTTTCCGTATTGCGCCCATTTACTAACTATTCGCCGCAGGCATTTTCGAGCGTGGCCCGATTTTTCTCAGTCTTGGCTATCCGCTCGAAGCCATCCACGCCTCCCACATCGGAATCGGCATCGAGCCGGCCAAAGAATCGTCTCGTGTCCGTCCACTGCACGGTTGGATGATCGCCTTCCACCCACCCCCAGTCGGGATGGGGACGAGCCGCTAGAAACCGCTTGGACAGCCACACCTCGCCCCCGTCATGCCAGGTACGCAGAGCGCGGCACGAGGCCCCCATGCTCCAGGACTTCGACCCCAAGGCCGCAAAATCGAAAACATGGTACAAGGGTAACGCATTCTGCTGATTTTCCGGATCAAATGGCCGCCTGTCGAAGTACGTCGAGAGCGGATCGCTGAAAGACATGATCATCGCGACACCGTTTCCCCGCGTGTGCTGGTGCATTAGGCTCGCGCGTTCGGAAGATTCGTTTTCCAACCCGCGCACATCGAAAGCGTACGTCTTAAGGTTCACTACCAGCATCGCCGCGAAAAAAATAGCTAAGAGCCAGCGCGGCGCCTGCATCCCGGACCTCTGGCCCAATACTACGCACACAGCTGCAATGAGGGCCGGATATAGCGGCAGATAGCGCTCCGGCGAGCTCGTGTCGAACAAAAAGGCGAAGGCGAATGTCGGAATGGCCGCTGCCACCAGCAAGGCCAGGGCGGGCCTCCCATTCCGGGCGCGCCCCACGTACCACACCAAACAGCCCAATGTCAGAAACACTAACGCGATCTTCCAAATTCCGCTGCCGATCAGCGTCGACCACCGGCTGGTAGCATAAGGGTCACGGAAGATCAGCTGCTTCAGCGCCAATCCGCCTTCCCCCAGGAACAGAAAGGTACGGCTGATTCCGGTAGGGAACCGGAGCCAAGGCCTGTTCGCTTGCATGCCGTGCCCGCTGCTCGAGATCCACGTTCGCAGTTCAGAAATCGAGCTAATGTGGCATAGCGAGATTCCGATCAGGTAGGCAATGACCCCCACGGCTGCGGTCGACGCCACCGTTATCGCCACGAGGCGCGCTCGTTGTCGTGAAGCTAGATTTTCCGCTGGAAACAGGTACTCGGCCAGCCACGCCGCGGGCAAAGCCAGAAAGTAGAGGAACCAGACATCGCACGCCAACCCGAGCGCCACGCCCGCTAGCGCCGACCACAGCATTCGCTGCTTACTTTCTTCGAGCGCCTTGAGAATGCACCAGATGCCCAGCATGTGCAAAGCCAGCCCAGGCACATACGATGTTCCCGAATGCACGTAATCCAAAACCGCGCTGCTCAGCGGGATACTTATGCTGACGGCCAGCGCCAGAGGCCTGATCAGTCCGAGCTTACGCGTAATGGAATACACAGCTACGCTCAACACCGCGCCGCCCACGAAATTCAGACCGAATAGTACGGCTTCCACCTCGAGCAGCGGATTGCCCCGAAACCAGCTCGAGGTCAATGGCTGTGTCAAGTGCCAGATGAGATAGCCCAGCGGACGCCAGAGCAGGTGTCCAAACTCCCAAATCAAAGCCGGTTTTGCGCCGTCGCTTTGCCCGTACTTGAGAATCTCGTCCACATAAACACTGGTATCGCCAGTATTGTACGGAAAGGTCGCTGCGTAAAGCGCTACAAACAGAATCAGAGCCAGCAGAGCGAAATAGGTCGCGCCTTCGATCCGCCCGGCGGAATCACGACCAGGCGTAAATGTTTGTACTTGCATGGAAGTGTTTCGAGTGATGGCAGTCCGACGCCGAATGTTCGTCTCAGTATATGGCGTACTGACTTCACGCGTGGGCGAGCCTATCGGTTGCGATCTCTTTTTAGAGAGAGGTTGCTTGGTCTTTTTTCTTCACCGCTGGATTCTCGCACTTTGCATCGAGGAGGGATACTCTACGATTATCGATGCCGTACATTCCTCCCGTTCAAAGAACTAACATCAAACAAGCAGAAGCGCTGCGAACGCTTGCCGCTTCAGAAAACGGCTAACCATGAATATACGATGATCCCCGTCACCAAAGCCGACCCCGGTAAATCTTAACGTCGCCACGGATGAAAGACTCGCGGCAGTCGAACAGCGGCTTAATGCCATCGATAAGCGCCTGATCGAAAAAGGCATCTGACTCATACCTTTCAGATCAGTAGACCGATGTGGCGCTCGCTGAAGGGCTTTTACTTCTGGCCCCAGAATGCCGGATCGGCTTTGACCCAGGTATCGGACACGTAGCTCATCTTTGGATTGATCATGTATACATTTGTCTCGGCCGGCTCAAGGGCGGACGCGGTAAGCTCCCTAAGCTTCTTCATTTGGTCCGCGCCGCCCAGGGCGGATGCGAATCCCTTGTCATCTGCCATCTCCCGGTCGGCTTCCGCGAGGGATTTCATCGGCGTGATGACGATATATCTGCTGCCGCTCTCGACACCATACGTTTTCTCGTAAGCGGCCCAGTGCGCGTTCGGCACTTTTTGGTAGGCGTTTACATACATCTTGGCCAAATCATTCCAGTCCTGCCGGTGTCCGGACCGAACGTGGAAAATTGTGATCTCCATGTAGCGCATTTGGGCGATATCCACCGGCGCCCGCAAGCTCAGGTCCTCGCGGTAAACGTAGGCGCTCACTTCATGCGATTCGAGCAGTTCACCATCGGCCATTCTCGCGCTGTCCAGCGCCGCAGAGAGCGCTGCGTCTTTGTCTGTGGCCGCCAAATCCTTCTGCCAGGATTCAAAGGAATCGTAGCCCGCGAAGAAAATGCTTCGCTCTTTACCGGAGAGAGCATCCATCGCCATATAGTGTTCCGGCCACTTAGCGGTGCTGAAAGCCTCAACAAATGCCTTTTCGGTCTTTTGGTGCGCGCTGCCGCCGCGGCCAGGCTTAAGAACCTCGTTGTAAATAACAAGCACCTTCGGCGGCGGCGTCACACCCCCGGGTTGTTCCTGTGCCGCTACCGTACCCAGTCCGGCTAAACCCAGCGTCGCGAAACCCAGCCCTGCAATCAAAAGACACTGCGCTTCCGACGCTCCGAAATGTTTTTTCATGGATGCTCGCCCCCTCAGGCGTGAAGTGAAATTGTGATTTGGAATACGGGCCATTGCAAAATCGCGCCGCGTACGCCTTTGATGACAGTAAGGCTTCCATGGGAAATATGCTAGGGCAACCGGTACTGATGGACCGTAACAGTACCAGCTCCACTTCCGTCATCGTGAAGAGCGAAAAGCAGAAGATCAGGTCGATCAGCCGCCTGCGGATCCAGACGAAAGTGCCTGTTTCCCACCGGATTTTCGTACTTTGTACCAAAGGGTGATCGTGCAGAGCGAGAAAAGAAAAATCAGGGTAGAGATGGCATTGATCTCTGGGGTGATCCCGCGCCTTAAGCGTGACCAGATTTCGAGCGGCAACGTGTTTTGGCGGCCTACGAGGAAGAAGCTGACGGCGATTTCATCGAGCGAGAGAGTGAAGATCAGCAACACTGCCGCGATAATCGAGAGGCGCAGGTTTGGTAAGGTGATGCGCCAGAAGGTCCGCCATTCGCCGGCGCCGAGATCGCGTGAAGCTTCTTCCTGCGCACGATCGAATTTCTGCAGACCGGCTGAGATCTCCGTTACAGCGATAGAAATCAATGCTGTGCCGTGGCCGATAGCAACGGTGGCGAGACTCAGCCGGGCTCCTGCAGTGGCGAACAGCATCAGAAGCGAGAGGCCGGTGATGATGCCCGGCAAGATCAACGGAAGCAGGACAAGACGCCGGAAGATTGCTTTCCCTGGAAAGGATGCTCGGTCTAACGCGAGAGCGGCAGGAAGACCAAAGCATAAGGAGAGGACGACAGCTGAGAAGGCCACGACAATGCTGTTCGCGACCGACGACCAGAGCGCAGCATCCTGCAGCAGCAAGCTGTACCACTTGAGAGTCCAGCCGCGTGGAGGAAATTCCCCGACGCTTTCGCCGTTAAAAGAATAAACGATCAGCGCCAGAATGGGCAGGTATAGAAACGCGAAGACAGCGATTCCGTGTACGACCAGCCAATTGCGCTTCAATGGGCGAGCCTCCGTTCGAGCCGTTCCGCGCCGGTAATGAGAGCCACAACCAGGAGAAGCATGCAGAGGGAGATGGCAGCGCCTGAGGGCCAGTCGTAGGCGGCGCCGAAGAGGCTGACGACCACGTTGGAGATCATGAGTCCGTTCGGTCCTCCGACGAGAAGAGGCGCGAGAAAATCGCCGAGGCTGAGAACAAACGCGAAGCTGGCACCGGCGATGACGCCCGGCAAGGCGAGCGGGAAGATAACGGTCCAGAATATCCGGAAGGAGCTCGCGCCAAGATCTTCCGCGGCTTCGATCAGCGATCGCGGAATGTGTTCGAGCGACGCGTAGACGGGCAGGATAAGGAAAGGCGTATAGATGTGAGTGAGTGTGACGATGACGGCAAAGGGACTATAGAGCAGAAACCCTAATGGGTGATGCACAACGCCCGCGTACATCAGTAGGGTATTCAGAACTCCGTCGCTGCCGAGGATCGTCTTCCAGGCATAAGCGCGCACTAGATAGCTCACCCATAGCGGGATGATGACGAGTTGATAGAGAAGATTCTTGAATCGCGAGGCGCGGAAAGAAAGAAGATAGGCAAGCGGAAATCCAAGCAGGAGCGCAAAGAATGTCACAGCGGCGGCGATGCGCGCGGAGCGCAGGAGCACTTGAACATATAGCGAATTGTGTAGCAGCTCGCGGTAATTGTTCAGGTTCCAGTGGCGAACAATGTTCTGAGAGCGCACTTCCCAGAAACTGAAGCAGAATAGGAACGCGTAGGGCAGCAAAAGAAACAGAGTGAGCCAGATGAGCGGTGGCACGGTGACAGAGCGTAAATAAGCGCGCGAGTAGATGTTATTTGTCATCCGGGACGAGAGGAATCAGGTGCTGCGGGGAGATTTCGACGACTATATTTCTTTCGTTCGGTGTTCCGTTCGGGACTCTGATCAGCAGAGAGAGCCCCTGGCCGCAGTCGGCTTCGAGCAGTTCGCTGAACCCATTGAATATTCGCCGAGTGACTGTGGCCTGGCAGCGTAAGCCGGACGGCGCAAGCGCGGCGTTGTTCGCGATGGAGATGTGCTCCGGGCGCAAAGAGAACCTGCTTGAGCCTGGAGCGGAAGGGCAGGGCCACTCAAACGGACCAATACGCGCCGTTTGGTTTTCGACCGTCGCGTGAAGCAGATTCGTTTGGCCTACGAAGCCGGCGACATAGGGAGTTCGAGGCTGGTTGTAAAGCTCCTGTGGCGTGGCGATCTGTTCGACTCTTCCCTGGCGCAGCAAAGCAATGCGGTCGGAGAGAGTCATCGCTTCCTCCTGGTCATGCGTGACAAAGATGAAGGTTATTCCGACTTCGCGCTGCAGAGCTTTCAATTCGAACTGCATCTGACGCCGGAGATGCGCGTCGAGGGCGGAAAGCGGTTCGTCTAATAACAGCAAGCGCGGGCGGTTGACCAGCGCTCGGGCCAGCCCGACCCGCTGCTGCTGGCCCCCGCTAAGCTGCGTGGGACGGCGGCGGGCGAATTCGCTCATGCGCATTTGAGAAAGAATTGCGTCCACGCGCGAGGAGATTTCGGGCGCGGCTACTTTTTTTGACCGCAATCCGTAGGCGATGTTTTCAAAAACTGAAAAGTGCGGGAACAAGGCGTAGTGCTGAAAGACAGTATTGACATTCCGGCGATTCGGCGGCTGCGCGTCGAGCCGTTCGCCGGCCATCCAGACCTCGCCCGAGTCAGCCCGTTCGAAACCGGCGAGGATTCGCAGGAGGGTAGTTTTACCCGATCCGCTCTCGCCTAGAATCGTGAGGAACTCGCTTTCGGCGACGTCGAATGAGATGCCGCTGAGAACCCGAGCCGAACCAAAACTCTTGGTTATGTTTTGAATCGAGAGCAGCGGATCGCCGGGATTCATTCTGTCAGGTTACTGCGCGGCTTTGACTTCGTTCCAGATCTGATTGTATTTGTCGCGGCGCGGTACATTCTGCCAGAAATAAATTCGCTTTTGATAAGCGTCGAGATCGTCCAGGTGCAGGTTTCGTCTTTCGTCTGCGGAGAGATACTGTGCGACGCCGGGATTGGCCGGGAGGTAGCCTGTTACGGCGCACACTTGCTTTTGAGTTTGGGCCTCGATCAGATACTCGATGAGTTTGTAAGCGAGTTCCTTCTGCTCGCTGCCCGCGGTGATCATGAGGTGATCAATCCAGCCTGTCGTGTTTTCTTTCGGTATCGTTTCCGCGATTGGGAAATGGCGCGCACGGAGTTGATTGGTCATGAGGGGCCAACCCATGGCGATTTGAACTTCGTGGCTTTCGAAAAGATTCGTCAGCTCTCCGCCCGTCGACCACATTTTGCGGATATTGGGTTTCAGATCGATAAGTTTGGCTTTGACCTTGGCAAGCTGATCGTCCGTGAGATTGTAAAGCGCACTCGGATCGGGCTTATCGTAGCCCAGGACCTGCGCGGCCATATAGACGGTCGAGAGATCATCCCAGACCGAGACTTTGCCGCGGAGATCGGGACGCCAGAGAACGTCCCAACTGTCGGGCGTAGCCTTGAAGGCACTGGTGTCGTAAAGAAGCGGATTGGGCCCCCATTGAAAGGGCACGCCGAAAACGCGGCCCTGAGATTTCACCAGCGGCAGGGCGGTGAGGGCCGGGGTCAAAAGACCGTAGCTAGGGATTTTCCCAAAGTCGAGCGGCGCTGCGAGGCCAGCGGTCGCAATGGCGGTTGCTACATCGCTCGAAGGCGAGATTACATCGTAGTTCCCAGCGCTGCCGCCGCGAAGTTTGGCAATGAGCTCATCACTCGACCCCATGTAGGAGGCGCTGACTTTACAAGCGCACTTGGCTTCGAATCCTTGAATGAAAGACGGATCGGCGTAGCCTTCCCAAACCAGCAGCCCGAGCGTGGGCTGGCTCTTTTTGCAACTGACGAGAGCTAGCAGGCAAACAGCGAGAATAGATCGTATCACGCGACCGCTACCGGAGCACTGGCATCCACGGGCGCGGGCTCGTCCTGCTGGGCGTGGACAAGCGCGGCTTCGAGCACATCGAGTGCTTCGTTCATCTGTTCATCTGTAATGACCAGCGGCGTCAGCAGCCGGATGACATTACTGTAAGTGCCGGCGGTAACCAGAATCACACCGCGCGAGCAGCAATAGTGGATGATTTTCTTAGTGCTATCGGGATCGGGCAAGCGCGAGCCGTCCGGTTTGATGATCTCGAGAGCCTGCATGGCGCCAAGACCTCTGACATCGCCGATCATCGGGTGGCACTTCTGCCAGGAGAGCGCCTTTTCGCGGAAGAAAGCGCCTAGCTCCGAAGCACGCCGGTTGAGATTGCCCGTTTGAATGGTCTCGATTGCGGCTAATGCCGCGACACAGGAAAGAGGATTGCCGCCGAAAGTGCCGCCGAGAGAACCTGGACCTGTGTTGTCCATAATGTGCGCCTTGCCGGTAACGGCAGCGATGGGCAGTCCGCCACCGAGGCTCTTGGCGGTTACTAACAGATCTGGCTCAACGCCGTAATGTTCACAGGCAAAGAAGTGGCCCGTGCGGCCGAAGCCAGTTTGGACTTCGTCGGCGATCAGCAGAATGCCGTGGCGCGCGCATATTCGTTGCACTGTGGCGAGCCACTCTCGAGGAGGCACGACGAATCCGCCTTCTCCTAAAACTGGCTCTGCGATCACGGCAGCGACGGATTCAGCGGCTACGACTCGCTTGAATGTATCTTCGAGGTGCCGGGCGCAATGCACTTCGCACTCGGGATAAGTCAAATTGTAGGAGCACCGATAGCAGTAAGCGAATGGAACACGATAAATCTCGGGCGCGAATGGCTCAAAGCCAGTCTTATAAGGATGTGTTTTGCTGGTGAGGGAAAGCGTCAGCAGAGTTCTGCCATGAAAGCCGTCTTCGAAACAGATAACGGCAGGACGCCGGGTATAAGCGCGGGCGATTTTGATGGCGTTCTCGACGGCTTCCGCGCCGCTGTTGAGGAGTAAGGTCTTTTTAGGCGTAACGCCGGGAGCGAGCGCGTTGAGCTTTTCGGCCAGGGCGATATAGCTCTCATAAGGCGTCACCATAAAACAGGTATGAAGGAATCGATCGACCTGTTCGTGCAAAGCGTCGACCACGGCGGGCGCGCGATGCCCGACATTGAGGCAACCAATGCCGCCGGCGAGATCGAGGAAGCAGTTGCCATCGACATCTTCGATCATGGCGCCTTCTGCGCGCTCGACAAAGATGGGCGTTAATTGCGAGACGCCGCGCGCCACGGCTTGACCCGAACGTTGAGCCAGGGCTAAGGATCTGGGGCCAGGGATGGCGGTTTTCAATTGGATCGTGCCCATTAATACCACCCGATCGGCTGTTCGCTGAGGTTGATGTGAACCTGCTTGGTCTCAAGATATTCCTCGATGCCCCAAGGCCCGAGTTCTTTGCCAAAGCCAGATTGTTTATAGCCGCCCCAAGGCGCTTCGACGTAGGTGGGCTGCATGTGATTCACCCAGACGATACCCGCGCGTACTGCTTTGACGACGCGCATAACGCGGAAGATATCACGGGACCAGACAGCCGCCGCCAGACCGTATGGCGTATCGTTGGCGATTCGGATCGCTTCTTTTTCGCCATCGAACGGGATGACGGCAGCTACCGGGCCGAAGACTTCTTCGCGAGCGATGCGCGTGCTGTTGTCGACGTCGGCGAAGATGGTGGGCTCGATGTAATAGCCTTTCTGGAAATTCGAGGCGCGGCCGCCGCCGGCGAGCAACTTGGCCTCGCGCTTGCCGATTTCCTGGTATTCGCGAACACGGTCATATTGTTCCTGGCTGACGACGGGCCCCATCTTAGTTTCGCGATCGAGCGGCGGGCCGAGCTTGATGCTCTTGGTCTTTTCGGCAAGCGCCTCGACGAACTTGGGGTAGATCGATTTTTCCACAAGGATGCGGCTGCCGGCGGAACAGACCTCGCCTTGATTGATGAAGACGCCGAAGAGAGCGCCGTCGATAGCCGCTTCGAAATCCGCGTCGGCGAAGAAGATATTCGGGGACTTGCCGCCGAGTTCGAGAGTAACGCGCTTGATGGACTCAGCTGCAGTGCGAAGAATGATTTTGCCGACCGCGGCACTTCCGGTAAAAGCGATTTTGTCCACATCGGGATGGGCGACGATGGGCGCTCCGGCGGATTCGCCAAAGCCCGTAACAATATTGATGACACCCGGAGGAAAACCGATTTCCTCGAACCAGCCGGCGATTTGCAAAACAGTGAGCGGCGTCTGTTCGGCTGGCTTGAGGACGCAAGTGCAGCCAGCGGCAAGCGCAGGAGCCAGTTTCCAGGCGGCCATGAGAAGCGGATAGTTCCAAGGGATGATCTGCCCGGCGACTCCGACCGGCTCACGCAAGGAGAGACTCAGCGCGTTGTCGGGAACCGGGTTGACGTGTCCTAGAATTTTAGTAGCGAGGCCGCCGTAATATTCGAAGCAAGTGGCGGTGTCGTTGATGTCGAACTCGGCTTCAACTATAGGCTTGCCAGTGTTGCGCGATTCGAGCTCGGCAAGAGCAGCCGATTCTTTTCTGATACGGTCAGAAAGTTTGAAGAGAAGACGTCCGCGGTCCTGGGCAGTCATTTGCGGCCAGGGGTCTGAATCGAAAGCGCTGCGCGCGGCTCGAGCAGCAAGGTCGACGTCCGTTGCATCGGCGTCCGGGACTTCGGCGATGATCTCTTCGGTCGATGGATCGTAGACGGGGAACCACGATCCGCGCGAAGCCTCAACTCGCTCGCCATTGATGTACATTCGATAGCGATTCATAAAAATTACTTGCACCAGACGGTTTTGATGTTTACGAATTCGCGGATACCTACGGCGCTCAGCTCGCGGCCGTAGCCGGACCTCTTTATGCCTCCGAAGGGAAGGCGAGGATCGGAAGCCACAGGGCCATTTACGAAGACCTGACCGGCTTCGATACCATCGATGAAGCGCTCGGCTTCCGCAGCGTCGTTGGTCCAGACGCTCGACCCGAGGCCGAAGGGCGAATCGTTTGCGAGGTCGATCGCTTCCGGGATATCTTTGGCGCGAAAGAGCATGGCGACGGGTCCGAAGAGCTCTTCGTGGAAGATGGGCGACTGGCGAGAGATGTTCGCCAGAACGGTCGGCGCGTAGAAGTGACCCTTGCCTTCGATTTTGTATCCACCGGTAAGTACGGCGGCACCGGACTTCTTGCCGCGGAGGACCTGGTCATGCAAGTCGTCGCGAATTTTGGCTGTCGCTAACGGGCCGATGTCGGTGGAGGGCTGCATGGGATCACCGACGTGAAGCGCTTCCATACCGCGCACGAACTCTCTTTCGAAGTCGTCGTATATTTCGGCGGCTACAATGAACCGCTTGGCGGCAATGCACGACTGTCCGTTATTGATAGTCCGGGCACTGACGGCGGCGGCGACGGTTGACTTGAAATCGGTGCTTGGCATGACGATGAACGGATCGCTTCCGCCCAATTCCAGAACGGTCTTTTTGATCTGCTGACCAGCGCGGCTGGCGACCGCGCGGCCGGCTGGTTCGCTTCCGGTGAGAGTTGCGGCTGCGATGCGATCATCGTCGAGTACGGTCTCGACTTGGCTGGACTCGATCAATAAGGTCTGAAAGACTTCTGGAGTAAAGCCTGCCCGCGTGAAAATTTCCTCGATAGCCAGCGCGCATTGGGGCACATTCGACGAGTGCTTGAGAAGTCCGACATTGCCGGCCATGAGAGCGGGCGCGGCAAAGCGGAAGACTTGCCAAAACGGAAAATTCCAGGGCATGATGGCCAGCACGGGACCGAGCGGCTCGTAGCGAACGAAGCTGCGGGTGGCCGTGGATGGAATGACCTCATCGGCTAAATGCTGTTCCGCGTACTGGGCGTAATAGCGGCAACCGGTGGCACATTTCTGGGCTTCTGCAACGGCTGATTTCAGCGTCTTACCCATCTCGGATGTCATGATGCGTCCGAAACGCTCGCTCTCGGTTTCGAGAATCTCGGCGGCGCGGTTTAGTTTCTCGCGGCGGTCAGCGAAAGAGGTCTTCCTGTGTTTGTGAAACGCCGTCCAGGCGAGGTTTAGTTTGGAATCGATGGCAGCGGGCGATAAGGGCTCGAAAGTTTTCAGAGTCTCGCCGCTTGCAGGATTAATGGATGCGATCGCCATACTGCTCAGACCTCGACCGCAGTAATAGCGGGAATCATCTGCTTGCGCGAGTAATAGAAGAAGAGCCCGGCGGCAAGACCAAGGAAGAGGATGCACGTCAGGATCATTTTAAGTTCGAAGCGCCAGACGGAATCGACGGAATGAGAAGGCACAAAGGCAACGATTAAGCCTGCTATGGAGGCGAGCAATCCGCTGATCGCCGCGAATCGGACGCGAATGGAAACGGCGGCGGGCGAGTGGCGAAATGCGATTCGAGCCAGTGAAGCAAACAGGTATGTATACGAGATCATCTGCAGAGCGACGGCCAGGTCGAGTAGCGTCACATACGCTTCTTTGACGGTGCTTCGCCCGACGAAGCTCATCAAAATCAGGGCGGATGCGAGAGCTGCGATCCCGATCAGCGCGATATGCGGCGTCTGATATTTGGCATGGATCTTGCCGAGCGCTTTAGGGAGATAGCGATCCAATCCGGAGACGAACAGAATGCGCGCCGAGCCGCTCAGCCAGGCGGAAGTGGCGCCCACGGTAGATACCGCGATTAGAAACGCGATCGGCAGCAGTAGCCAGCCGAGGCCCAGCTTCGACTCCAGTACATCGACGCTTTGCAGGACGCCTTGCACGACTTTCAACTCTTTCTGAGGAACGGCGAGAAGAATTGCGAGCGTCGCTCCCAGATATTGAAGTGCCGCCAGGATGCCGCCGTAAAGCACGCTGCGCGGGATGCTGCGCCGCGGGTCGCGGATCTCGCCGCCCATCACCGCGCCGAGCTCGAGGCCCACCAAAGCAAAGCAAATCAAGCCGAAAGACGAAGCCACACCTGTGTCCAATTTGCCGGGATGAAAGCTGCTGAGCGGCAGCGCTATCCCGAAGCGGGCGATGGACCAGGCTCCCAGCAAAATCAGAATCGATGCGGCTGCCAGCGTGCCGACGCCGCCCGCATTGTTGACCCATTTGCCTACGCCGAGCCCGCGGATGTTGGCGAGCGCCGTCAGCCATAACAGCCCGATGGTGATGCCGCCGAACAGCAGAGGACTATCCGCCCACCGGCCCAAGGCCGGGCCGGCAGTATAGGTCACGAGACCGACGAGGTAAAAGAGCAGCGTGGGAATGAAGAACATATTGGCCGTCCAGTAGCACCAGCCGCACAGGAAGCCGTGCAGTTCGCCATACATTTCCTTCGTCCAGACATAAAGGCCGCCTTCGGCCGGGAAACGGCGCGAGAGTTCGATCACTCCGATTCCCTGCGGCACAAAAAAGAAAGCGAGGCCGAGCAGCCACATCCACATGATGGCCGGCCCGCTGGCGGCGATGGCCGGCATCACGTTAAGGTTGGCGATCGCTACCACGCAGAGCCAGGTGAGATCCGCTACTCCGAGGGCTCGCTTGAGGTGCGCGGGCCGCTCGCTTGCCTCGGTGTAAGTGTCGATGGCCATCGGTGAGCGATGAGATGAGCGCTCAGGAAGCGTGCGTACCGAGGGGACCCACTGTCATGCGCTCTTCCTGCGCGGCCGCGAGAGCGGGAGCGATCTCTTCGAACACTTGTAAATGCTCATCGATGTCCTTTTCGGTGTGCTGCACGGAGATAGTCCACTGCTCATCCCACCAGTACGGTTGGGCGAGGATACCGCGATTCACCATAGCGAACCAGTAGTGGGTCCAAATATCCTCGTCGACGTGATACCAGTCGCGATAGTTCCGTACGCGATGAGGGTAGAACATCAGAGCGCCGTTTGCGCCCGCACCATCGGCGTAAGCGATCAGGCCGACCTTTTTGATAGTGTCCTGGTAGCCGTCTACAAGTTTCTGGTTTAGCTTGCCGACATGATCAAAAGCATTGCGCGTGAGCACTTCGCGGAAGGTTGCGATGCCGGCGGCCATCACGACCGGGTTGGTGTTGTAAGTTCCGGCGTGGAACATTTTCTGTTTCGCGATGACGTCCATGACTTCGCGGCTGGCAGCGAAAGCGGCGAGAGAAAAGCCGCCGCCGATGGACTTGCCGAGGCACAGGATATCGGGCTTCACATCGAAGTATTCGCAAGCGCCGCCGTAGGCCAGTTTGCCGCCAGTTTTGACTTCGTCCATGATGAACATCGCGCCATAACGCCGGGTGATCTCGCGGAGCCCCTGTAAATAGCCTTCATCGGGCATACAGAAGGCGATATTCATCATGATGGGTTCGACGATGACCGCTGCAATGTCACCTGGGTTTTCTTCGAACAGGCGTTCGATGGCCGGTAGGTCGTTAAACGGAGCGACGAGCGTGGCATCCGACGTTCCCTGGAGAACTCCCAGACTCGAAACCACGGGGGTGGGATGGTCGGGATTTCCGAATTGTCCTTCTTTCGGCTTGACACTGACCGAAACGGCATCGTGGCCGCCGTGATACCCGCCTTCCATTTTGATCACCTTGCTGCGTCCGGTAACCGAGCGGGCCAGGCGAAGAGAGTGCATGGTCACTTCCGATCCGCTATTGCCGAAGCGGACCATTTCGACCGGGAAGCGCGCGCAGATCTCGTCGGCGAGCTCGAGTTCCATACCGTGCGGCATGCCGAAGAGCGTCCCAATCTCGAGGCGCTTGCTGACGACCTTCATAACGGCGGGGTGGCAGTGGCCGGCAAATAGAGCGCCGTAGCAAAGGTTGTGATCGAGGTATTCGTTGCCGTCGAGATCGTGGATACGGCTGCCTTTACCTTCACGGACAAACAGCGGGTGCGGAGGGTAAAAACGATAGTTGCTGCCAACGCCTAGCGGTACTCGCTCGGCGGCCCATTCATGGGCTTCGCGGGATTTAGGTGTGCGCTTCTGGTAAGTCGCTAGCTCCTTCTGAAGTGCTGGATACATCTTTGGCCATTTCCTTTGGGAATCGTCAAGTTTGCCTGGCTGGCCGGGGTGGGGCGGAAACCTGATCGTCGAGCAATTTCGTGGCTCGAGAAGAGAGCACCTGCAACCTGCAAGGTCCCCAGAATTATAACTTAACTGCCGTCCGAGGGGACACAAGGTACGACTAGTCCTTGCATCGCAAGGGTGCCGCGCTTATAATCTCTTAAACCTCTCACATTGAAGGTTGTTGAGAGGATCAGGGCGTTTTGCGATTCCGTGCTACACCCCTCGTCTTTGCGGATCGCCAAGCCACAGCCGCTCAATCAGTTCGCTCATTTTTTAGGAGACGATACGTGACTGTATCTAAGCTGGGCCGTTTGATTTTCACTTTCTCCTGCTCACTGTTAATAACTCAAGGTCTCTTCGCCCAGACTACAGGTGACATTCGCGGCCTGGTAACCGATCCTTCAGGGGCGGTGATCTCGGGTGCAAAGGTTTCCGCAACCCTTAAGGGCGAGGGCACGGAGCGGCACGCGGTCACCGAAAATTCCGGCCAGTACACTCTACCGACTCTGGCCGTTGGTAGTTACACAGTGCGCATTCAGGCACCGGGCTTCAAAACGTTTGAGCAAGGCGATGTGGTGATAGATATCGGTCGGGTCGTCCAGATCAATGCGTCACTCGAACTGGGGCAATCGACTCAGATTGTAACCGCCGAAGCATCCGCGCCGCTGGTTGAAACGACAAGCACACAGCTTGGCGCGGTAATGAATTCGACCGCCGTGGTGAATCTTCCATTGAACACGCGGGACACCTATCAACTACTGCAATTACAGCCTGGCGTGCAATCGGAGCAAGGCTACGATCTTTTCGCCGGAAGTGACGAGGCGGGGGCTGTTTCGGTCAACGGTGGCCGCGGTCGGGCCAACAATTACAACGTCAACGGCGGAGACGCGAACGATCAATTTCTCAACGCGCCCGCGATTCAGCCTTCCCCAGACGCGATCGAGGAGTTTCGGGTACTAACGAATACGTTCGACGCTGAATACGGCCGGAATTCAGGATCGGTTGTGAACGTCGTCACCAAAGGCGGTACAAACGAATTCCACGGCGACGCTTACGAATTTTTCCGGAATCGGGTCTTGAATGCGCGGGGCTTCTTCGACACATCACTGCCGAAATTCAACCAAAATCAGTACGGCGGAACCTTGGGGGGCCCGATCCTCAAAAATCGCACTTTCTTCTTCGTGAGCGCTGAGGGGCGGCAGATCAGGCAAGGGATTTCGTCCGATCTGGTCACAGTTCCAAGCCTGGCGAATCGAAGCGGCGATCTCTCGGACAGCAGCACCTTTGGCGGGACCGCGGCAGCACCCACGACGCTGACCGATCCAAATGTCGCGACTATTCTGAATGCGCGGCCCGGGTGCGCGGCTGCTGCACAATCGGCCGGCGGAGCCGGCTTCGCACCGGGCAACACCTGGGCATCCATTTTCCCAAACAATAAAATTCCCAGCTCGTGCTTCGATCCGACCTCGGCCGCTCTCCTGAACAACTATGTGCCACTACCTAACGTCGGCTCGAACACATTGCAGACGGTGCCGGTCGAATCGATCAACGCTGTCCAATGGACCGCTCGCGTGGACCAGCGCATCAACGATCACAACCAACTCAACGCTTATGCCTATTACGACGACAGCGCGACCTTGCAGCCATTTGCGCGCTTTCAGGCGGCTGGGGCTAATGTGCCGGGGTTCGGATCGGCTTACGACATTCGCTATCAGCAGTACAGCTTGACGGAAACCTGGACAGTGAATCCGTCAACCGTCAACGAAGCGCACATGACCTATTTCCGTGAAGGCCAACTCGGCTACAACAGCCCGCTGAGGACTATGGCCGTGCAGAGCTCCTGCGTAAGCGTTCCGGCCAGTAACTGTTTCACCGATCCCAACAATCCGGATTTGGGCATTCATCCCGGCCTGCCTGCAAATCGCGAGGGGCTGCCTTACATTTCGCTCGCTGGCGGATTCTCCATCGGCAATGATTCCGAAGGCCAGCTCCCGCAGATCGGCAATAGCTTCAGCTGGACCGACAACTTGAGCAAGGTAGTAGGAACACACAGCATGAAGTTCGGCGTGGATATAAGGCGGATGCGCTTCGATCAGACACTGTATTACAACGTGAACGGCAGTTACAACTTTACTACCGGCGGCACTAACGATACGGGAGACGTTTTCGCGGACTACTTACTCGGGCTGCCTAACTCATATTCCCAGGGTTCCGCGCAGAATGAAAACGTTCGCAGCACGGCCGTTTACCTCTTTGCACAGGATAGCTGGAAAATGAAGCCGAATTTGACCCTGAATTACGGACTGCGATGGGAGGTGACGACTCCGCTGGCCGATATAGGCCAGCATGTCCAGACATTTCATCCAGGGCAGGAAACAACGATTTATCCGTGCCAGTTGGGCGCAACTAACCCTCTGGTACAAACCTTCGGGACTACAGATTGCAGCCCAGGCAGCGCGGGGGGATCAGTTAACCCGCTCGGACTGGTGTTCCCAGGCGATCAGGGCGTTCCCAATTCACTTACCAACACCTATTACAAGTCCTTCGCTCCGCGGATTGGCTTAGCATATAGTCCTTCGGGAGACTCAGGCTGGGAGCACAAGATCTTTGGATCGCAAGGCCAATCGAGTATCAGAATGGGTTACGGGATATTCTACAACCCGATCGAGCAGTTGGTGCTCGAGCAGTTCAGCGCAGAGCCGCCCTTCGGAGGCAGCACCTCCTTTGCGAATCCGCTATTCAACACGCCGTTCGAAGGCCAGAACGGGACGGTCTACCCGAATCCTTACAACGGCATTCTCAATCCGCCGCGCGGAAACCCGATCGACTGGTCGACATTCAGGCCCATTCTGCTCTTCGGGCAGTTGAAACCAAACTTACGGACTCAGTACTCGGAGCAGTATAATTTTACAATTCAACGGCAGCTTCCTGGGGACATTCTCATTCAGGCCGGCTACGTGGGCACCCAAGGACACAGGCTGCTAGCCTCACACGATCTGAATTATGGGCAAGCGCAAACTTGTCTGGATCTAAACAATATTTCCAATCTTGCCGGTGATTCGAGCCTGGCTTGCGGGCCTTTCAGTTCAGATAACTCATATACGGTTGCGGCGAATGAGATTCCAGCAGGAGTAACGCTTCATCTCCCTTATGGGCCTCAGTCAACCGTTACAGGACCTAACCCAAATCCCATCACCCTGGTTGGTTTACGCAAATATTCCTCGCCGTTGTGCAACCCACTTACGGGTACGGGATGCCCTCCGGATGGAGTGCCCGTATTTTCTAATATTTTTTCAGAAGACACAATTGCTAACTCTAATTACAATTCGCTTCAGATCAGCGCGGAGAAACGGCTTTCAAAGCGTCTACAATTCCAGGCGGCTTACACCTGGAGTAAGTCAATTGATAATGCGTCCAGCTTCGAAAACGAATTGAATCCGTTAAATTACCGGTTGAGCCGGTCGCTCTCGTATTTCGATGCTCCCCAACGGTTTGTACTGAGCTATTATTATCAATTTCCGCGCTTAGCGGTTCACGGGATCGCGGATAAGCTCCTGAACGGCTGGAATACGTCCGGGATACTTACTTTTCAAACTGGTTTCCCCATTCCCATTACTTCTTCGTCCGATTATGAGTTGCAGACGAGTTCCTTCTTTCAATCGGCGGGCGAGCCCGACTTAGTAGGCCCCTTTAAGACTCTCAATCCCCGGAATCCTTTGAATGCAGCTTTCGATACATCGGTGTTTCAGCAGCCGAACCAGTATGGAGTTTTCGGCACTGCGCCGAGAACGATATGCTGCGGTCCTGGAATAAACAACTTCGACTTCAGCTTGCTCAAAGATACGAAGTTAGCGGAGCGCTACATGATGGAGTTTCGCGCGGAATTCTTTAATATCGCCAACCACGCTCAGTTCACGAGCGTGGACGGTAATATTTCGGACGGATATGTACAGGACGGCGGAACTTTCGGCAAAGTATTACGCACGAGGGATCCGAGACTTATCCAGTTCGCGCTTAAATTGCAGTTTTGAGCGGACGAATCAACTGTTGCGCATTGCAATGGCCAGTCGTATAGAATCCTTGATGGTTCTACCGAATGAACCACGAGCAAAGGAGAACGCAAGGTACGAGTAGTCCTGGCGTCGCAAGTGTGACGGCTTATGATTGCTTAAACTTTTCAGACTGCGGGAGCGGGTCTCTTCGCCCCGTGACTGGTACCGATCCTTCCGGGGCAATCGGCAGATTGTGACCGCCGAAGCGTCCGCGCCGCTCGTAGAAACGACACGTACACAGCTCCCCGCGATAATGAATTCGACCGCAGTTGTGAATCTTCCCTCGAAAACGCAGGACACCTATCAGTTGCTGCAACCTCCTTCTCCTCACCCGAGCACTCCTTCGGTTAGCTCTTGTGCTGAAATGAAGGTGCAATCCTGCCCTGCCAATTAGGCTGGCGATTTTCCTTTTCCATGTTGGTTCTTTTCCCCGATGAGTAGAAAAATCCGTTCGACGACGATCCTCTGCGTGCGCCGCAACGGCATAGTAGTTCTGGCCGGTGATGGCCAGGTCACGATGGGTAGCGAGGTGTTGAAGGGAGGCGCTAAAAAGCTTCGGCGTCTCTTTAACGGTAAGATCATCTCCGGATTTGCCGGGGCTACCGCCGACGCTTTCGCGTTATTTGCGCGCCTCGAGGCCAAGCTTGAACAGTACGGCGGCAACCTGTCGCGCAGCGTTGTGGAACTCGCCAAAGAGTGGCGCACGGATCGCATGCTCCGCCATTTGGAAGCCTTATTGCTCGTTGCGGACACTAAAGATATTTACATCGTCAGCGGCACGGGTGATGTAATTGAGCCGGATAGTCCGGTAGCGGCGATCGGCTCTGGGGGCGCGTTTGCCAAGTGCGCGGCGCTCGCTCTGCTCGACAACACGAATCTCGGAGCGCGCGAAATTGTTGAGAGGGCTATGAAGATCGCCGGCGACGTGTGTATCTACACGAATGAAAACGTCACCTTCGAGGAGTTGACGTAAATGGTCATTTATCTTCCGCAACAATCTTCCGACGAAGCGCCTTTGCTCGACGAGCTCACGCCGCGCGAGATAGTAGCCGAACTCGATAAGCATGTCGTCGGGCAAGCCGACGCAAAGCGCTCGGTAGCGATCGCGCTTCGCAACCGGGTACGCCGGCAAAAGCTAGAGCCGGAAATGGCCGAAGAGGTCATGCCGAAAAACATCCTGATGATCGGTCCTACGGGTGTAGGCAAAACGGAGATCGCGAGGCGGCTGGCGAAGCTTGCCAATTCCCCATTCCTCAAAGTGGAGGCAAGCAAGTTTACCGAAGTGGGCTATGTGGGCCGGGACGTCGAGTCGATGATTCGGGACCTGGTGGATGTCTCGATCGACATGGTACGCGAAGAGCGTTTGGAGCAGGTTGCCGATCGCGCCGAACAGCAGGCCGAAGAGCGACTCCTCGATCTACTCATGCCGCCACAACCTGAATCGAGCGAAAGCGCCGAGCGCACACGCGAAAAATTGCGCGAGAAGCTGCGCGCCGGGAAACTCGACGACCGGATGGTGGAAGTGGACGTCAAGGAACGCGGGCCGACCTTCGAAGTCTCCAGCAACGGCAATATCGAGGAAATGGACATCAATCTGAAGGATGTCATCCCCGGACTATTTGGGCCGCGTACCCGCAAACGCAACATGCGCGTTTCGGAAGCCCTCGAATACCTGATTCAGGAAGAAGAGCAAAAACTGGTGGACATGGACCAGGTTACCCGCATTGCTCTCGAGCGGGTGGAACGGAACGGCATCGTATTTCTGGACGAAATCGACAAGATTGCCGGCCGCGAAGGTGGCCATGGGCCTGATGTCAGCCGCGAAGGTGTGCAGCGCGACATCCTGCCAATTGTGGAAGGGACCACGGTCAACACACGCCACGGGTTCGTACGTACGGATCACATCTTATTCGTCGCGGCGGGCGCTTTCCATGTCTCTAAGCCCTCGGATCTGATACCCGAACTGCAAGGCCGGTTTCCCATTCGTGTGGAACTGAAAACGCTCAGCGAGACGGATTTCATTCGCATCCTGAAGGAACCGAAATCGGCGCTGGTAAAGCAGTACATGGCGTTGCTCGAGACGGAGGGAATCAAGCTTAGCTTTACCGACGACTCGCTCATTGAGATTGCACGCATCGCGGCTCAGGTCAACGAAGCTTCGGAAAACATTGGAGCTCGGCGGCTCCACACCATTATGGAAAAGCTGCTCGAGGACATTTCGTTTGAAGGTCCGGACCTCAAGAAGAAGAACGTCAAAATCGACGCTCTCTATGTTCGCAAACAGTTGGCCGAAATTGTCAAAGACCAGGACCTCAGCAGGTATATTCTTTAGTGCGAGTTTCGGCTGCTCGGGGTGCGCTGGCTTTCCTGTGCCTCGCGGGCTGCGGATACGTAGGTCCGGTTCTGCCGCCTTCGCCGGAACTGCCGCAGGCCGTGACCGATTTGGTCGCGATAGAACGTGGCGATCAGCTTTTGATTAGCTTCAACACGCCGCCAAGAACTACCGACAACATACCGGTTCGAACATTCTCCAGGATTGACCTCCGGATCGGTCCCGCTGCCACGCCTTTCGATTTCAATCGTTGGGCAGCTTCCGCTACTCCGTACGAACTGGAACCGCCTGCGCCCAACGATCCCGACAATCCCGTCGCAGTAAATCTGTCGAAAACGGTGCCGATAACGGAATGGGTGGGAAAGCGTGTCGCCATTGCGGTACGAACGGCCGTCAAAAAGAACGATCACTATTCGTCCTGGTCGAATCGCGTCGTGCTGGATGTCATTCCGGCGCTCTCGCCGCCCGTTGTGAAGGCGCAATCTACGGCGAAAGGCGTGCTGCTGACCTGGTCCTCGAAAGTCGGCGATCTGGAGTACAGGGTTTACCGGAAGAGTGCGTCCGACCCGGCTCCTGCCGAGCTAGGGACGTCCAAAACGCACGATTTCCTGGACTCGACATCTCAATACGAAACTCCGTATCAATACACGGTTGTGGCGACGCGAGCTCTGGCGGAAAGCCTGCCCTCGGAACCCGTACCCATCACGACCAGCGATATCTTTCCGCCTTCGGTGCCATCGAGTATTACGGCACTTGCCGGCCCCAGTTCGATCGAGGTTTCCTGGCAGCGTAGTCCCGAACCCGACCTGAAAGGCTACTTCGTTTACCGTTCCGTCAACGGCGGTCCTTTCGAAGCCGTCGGCGGTCTGCTGAACTTGCCAGCTTACAGCGATCCGCATGTGGAGCATGGAAGGATCTATCGATATCAAGTCAGCGCCGTCGACCAGAAAAACAACCAGAGCGAAAGGTCGGTAACGGCGGAAGCGAGTTACTGAAAGGGACTTTTGAAAGCAGCGGCTCAAGCGAAAGCTTATGCTAACCTCGGTCCATGAGTGCGAGGCGGTTCCGGGGAGTTCCTGATTGCTCGACTTCCTGAAGACCTGGATTGGGTCGTTCCAGGAATTCCTTTTACTCTCCTTTCAATCGTTTCTGAACGTTATTCGGCGCCCTCACTACTCCGACGACATCTCTTTACAGATGGACATCATTGGGGTGGGAAGCATCCCAGTTGTTCTGCTGACCGGATTCTTCACAGGCGGAATTCTCGCCCTGCAGATGGCTCGAGCGTTAGGGACGTATGGCGCCAGCAGTCAGGTGGGCGGCATCGTCGCAATTGTCCTGGTACGCGAGCTCGGTCCTGTCTTGACCGCGCTGCTGGTCGCCGGCCGCAACTCCTCCGGCATGGCCAGCGAACTTGGATCGATGAAAGTGACCGAGCAGATCGATGCCATGCGGGCGTTGGGCTCCGATCCGATTCAGAAGCTTATCACACCAAGGCTAATCGCGACGGCGCTCATGCTGCCTTGTCTCACGGCAGTGGCGGACGCGACAGGGCTGTTTGGAGCTTACCTGGTCGCGGTTCCGCTGCTGCACATAATCAGCGCCAGTGAATACTGGACCACGTCTTGGCAGGCTTTGGTTTTGAACGACCTTGCGCAGGGGCTTATTAAGCCGTTTCTCTTCGGAATACTTATCGCGTTGATTGGATGCTTCTATGGGATGCAAACAACCGGTGGAACGCAAGGAGTGGGAAAAGCGACAACATCGGCCGTGGTGTCTGCTTCTATCTGGATCATTGTCGTGACATTTCTTATCGATAAGATCTTCGTCAATTTATAGAGTCGATGCCAGGCGAACCTATCCTCGAGTTTTACAATGTGAACCTTCGGTACGATCAAACGTGGGCGCTGCGCGACGTCTCTCTAAGCGTGAGGCCCGGTGAAACGCGCGTGATCTTCGGTCAGGCCGGCAGCGGGAAAACGACTCTTCTCAAAGCTGTAATCGGGCTGGTTCCCGTAGATTCGGGCAAAATACTCCTCTTTGGAAAGGAGGTCACTTCCCTCGACGAGACCAAGCTCTACGGATTGCGAAGCCGGGCAGGATTTCTATTCCAGGAGGGGGGTCTGTTCGATTCACTGACCGTAGGGGAGAACGTCGAGTATCCAATCCTGAACCAGCAAGCATCCAACGGTTCCCAGGAAGAGCAGCCGCCCTCCGACACAGAGCAGCGCGTCCGGGATATACTCCGCTTTGTCGAACTGGAGCAGACGTTCGATAGTTTTCCAAGCTCACTCTCGGGAGGAATGCGCCGCCGAGTAGGTATCGCCCGCGCGATCGTGACTGAGCCGCCGCTGTTGCTCTACGATTCGCCGACTGCCGGGCTCGACCCGATTACCGCGAACACCATCATGTCCTTAGTCGCGAAAGAGCGGGACGTGCGGAACAGTGCATCGCTAATAGTCACTAATCGCTACCAGGACGGCGAAATTATGGATGACTTCCAGTACGACCCGAAGCAAGAGCTGCTGGTTCCTCTTATCGGCGAGGAGTCTCCGAAGCGGAATCGCACCAGGTTCATTGTGATGAGGGACGGACAGATCGTTTTCCAGGGCACTCGCCATCAAATGCAAGACTCGGAAGACGAGTACGTCAAGAAATTCGTGAGGCACGATAACTAACTATGCCCAGCAAAGAAAAGGTAAGCTTCGCACAACTCAAGGTCGGAGTCCTGGGCATCGTAGCCCTAAGCTGTATTGCCCTCCTTGTCTTCCTTTTGACGGGAAACATGCATTGGTTCCAGCACGAGGTACCGCTGCACGTTTACACGTCCGATGCGGCTGGCCTCACCAAAGGAGCGCCGGTGCGAATCAATGGTATTCAGGCCGGCAAGGTGGACGTCGTAAGACTTTCCGGAGACACAAACCCGGCACGCGTAATTAAAGTTGATTTTCATGTCGATGAAGACATGCTAAAGCAAATACCATCCGATTCGCTGGCTTCGATCTCATCCGATAACTTGCTCGGCAGCACCAAATTTTTGCAGATAAACAAGGGCACAAGCCCCACGCCGATCCGGCCGGGCGCTACTGTTAAAGCCGTCGATACGAAACAGTTCGATCAGTTGGTGGCACAAGGTTTCGGAATTCTCGACTCGCTTCAGGACACAGTCCAGAAGATACAAACCATCGTCGGTGACGTGGAGAACGGTAAAGGAACCATCGGAAAACTATTAGTAGATCAAACGCTCTTTAACAATCTCCAGGCGACAGTAAGTCAGGTGCAATTGCTGGTTACCACATTGAATTCTAAAACCGGCACGGTCGGACATCTGATCAATGACAACGCTCTCTATGAACAGGTGCAAGCGGTTGTAACTAGGGTCGATCAACTTACGCTGGGTCTTCAGCAGGGACAAGGCACGGCCGGCCTTCTATTGAAAGATCCCAAGATGTACAACGACCTCGACAATTCGGTAGTTCAATTAAACCAGCTTTTAAATGATCTGAACGCGGGCAAGGGCACCGCGGGACAACTGCTAAAGAGCGACAAACTCGCCAAACAGCTATCTACCTCGCTCGACAAAGTAAATTTGACGTTAGACCGGGCAAATTCGGGGCAGGGCACCATCGGACAACTGCTGGTGAACCCGGCGCTTTACGATCAAACGACCGGGACTATGCGCGAACTGCACGATACCTTGAAAGACTTTCGCGCGAACCCGAAAAAGTTCCTGAGTATCAAACTGCATATTTTCTAGTTGAAGCGCCTGATCATAAACGCTGACGATTTCGGCTTCACCAGCGACGTGAATGCCGGAATCGTCCAAGCGCACCGCGAGGGCGTGCTGACCTCCACTACGCTGATGGCCAACGGCGCCGCTTTCGATGACGCAGTACGCCTGGCTAAAGAAACCCCTTCACTGGACGTCGGCTGTCATTTAGTTCTAGTGCAAGGCACGTCTCTGGTGACCGGAAAGGAACTTCCAAAAAGTCCTCGCCAGTTACTATTCGCGCTGGCTAGCGGCGGCTTCGATATTTATGCCGAGCTTCGCCTCCAGATCGAAAAGATCTTGGCGGCAGGCATCACCCCGACTCATCTCGATACCCATAAGCACACGCACTTGGCTCCTCGCGTGTTTCGCATACTCACGCGCTTGGCGCAGGAGTTCGAGATTCCATACGTGCGCCTGCCGCTGGATAGAACTGTACGGATCGCCGGAGTTTCTCCGGGTCTAGCAGAAGGTTTTTACAGGAGGATTGCCCAGCAACATGACGTGCTCTTGACCGACAACTTCCTGGGTTTTCGCCTCACTGGTTCGCTCACTGAAGAGACGCTCGCGGCCGCGATTGTTGGATTACCCGAGGGCCTCACCGAATTCATGTGTCATCCCGGACTGCTCGGTCCCGAGCTATCGAAAGCGAAAACGCGGTTGAAAGAGTCGCGGGTACGAGAATTGGAGGCGCTTACCTCTCCTTCGGTCCGGTCTCTGGTGGCCGAATCAGGAGTCCGCTTGAGTCCTTTTTGTAGACCGGAGGAGGAGGCCCGAACACAACGCTCCCATTGAAGATCGTCGTGTAAACCTTGGTATCCGCAATCTTCGCCGGCTCGATGGCGAAGATGTCGTCCGACAAAACTACTAAGTCGGCCAGCTTGCCGGGCTCGATTGAGCCTTTGATGTTGTCTTCGAAGCTCGCATAAGCAGAACCTATCGTATATGCGTGGACGGCTTCAGCTACCGTGATCTTCTGTTCTGGCACCCAGCCATCCGGATGTTTGCCGTCGAGCGTGCGACGGGTTGCGGCGGCATAAATTCCCATGATCGGGCTCATGGGCGCCACATCCCAATCCGATCCAAACGCCAGAGTTGCGCCGGAATCTAGCAGGGATCGAAATGCGTACGTCGTCTTCGCGCGCTCAGGCCCAATGCGTTTTTCTGCCCAGCGGCCATCATCGATCGCGTGATACGGCTGCATCGAAGCAATCACGTGCAGCCTGGCGAAACGTGGAATGTCGCTGGCCAGCAAATGCTGCGCATGTTCTATACGGAAGCGCCGGTCTCTTGGGCCATGTTCCCGCTCCACGCGGTCATAGAAATTCAGGATGGTGTTGTTCGCTCGATCTCCAATCGCGTGAATTGCGACTTGTAGCTGTGCCGTGTCAGCGTGCTCGATGTTGCTGAACATCTGCTTTGGATTCGAGAGTTCCGCGCTCGGTATGCCGCTGGTACTCGGGGAATCCAGATAAGGCTGGAAGAAAAGCGCAGTGGTCGAACCGAGCGAGCCATCCGCAAATCCCTTCAGCCCGCCGATATGGATTTGTTCGTTGCCGAAGTCCGCAACCAGTCCGACATTTGCCAGGTTCTGCCATGAGACGAGCGGCTGGTGGCCGGAGATCCGCACGGTCAGCTCGCCCGCGTGATACATCGCCTGGTAAACGCGAAACACATTTGGTGCAGCGGACATGTCCTGCACGCTTGTTACGCCTTGGGCATTGGCGTAGGTTTGCGCTGCCCGAACAGCAGTCCTGATCTGGTCTGGTGTCGGTTCCGGAATAACCTTCTCCACGAGTTCTTGCGCTGCGTCTTTCAGGATGCCGGTCGGATCCCCGCTCGCGTCGCGCACGATGACGCCGCCCGGGACGTCTTTCGTTGCGGGATTGATCCCCGCCAGCTTCAGCGCAACGGAGTTCGCCAGCGACATGTGCCCGTCCAACCGGCTTACAAACACTGGATTATTTTTCGTAACCGGATCGATCAGCTCGCGGGTTGGGAGCACCGCTGGTGTCCAGTTCTCGTGATCCCAGTTGCCCCCTTCGATCCAGCGCCCCGACCGGTTGCTGCCGCACAAATTCAGCTAGCGTCTCGCGAAACTCCCGCTGGCTTTTCGAATACCGCAACTGGGGCCCGGCCAAGCCTGCACCGCCGGAATAGAAATGCACATGGGCGTCATTGAAGCCCGGCAGCACTCGTCTGCCTTCGAGATCAATCGACTGCGTCCCGGGTTGCTCCAGCTTCAGGATGGCTGCAGTGCTGCCGACCCACGCAATATGGCCGCCGCTCAAGGCAACTGCCTCCGCCTCCTTCTGCCGCGGATTCTCGGTCCAGATCTTTCCGTTATAGAGAATCAGCGTTACCGGCTGTTGCGCCGCGACGGTTAGCCTAAGACACGCGGTCAGGCAGAGCAGAAGGATACAGCGTACCGGCATATCAGACCGGCCCGGAGCCGTTGAATCCGACATACTGAACCTCTTCCTCAAGCTCGAAACCAAAGCGCTCAAAGACTCGCGATTTTGTTTCTCTAATAACCGCAACAAGGTCTGCCGCCGTGCCCACGCCATCGTTGTAGATCAAATTCGCGTGATATTCTGCGATTTGTATATCTCCCCGCCGCATGCCCTTCGCGCCAACTTGTTCGAGGAACCAAGCGGATGGCACCTTGCCTTCGCGAATGATCTTGCCCGGAATCTCGGCTACTACCGCGGATGGCAAATCGACCAAAAGTAAATTCTTGAAAATGCTGCCCGCGCATTTCATCGAGGGTGGATACTTCGTGTCACGAATCGAACGAATTTCCCGGGCCGTCTTGGCAAGTTCTGCTTCCTCGTGTTCTGAAAACTCCAGATCGGCAGAGAGAATTACCCACTCCCTGCGTTTCTTGAAAATACTTTCGCGATAGCGGAACTGGCAATCCTCATTTCGCATTTCAACCAATCGCGTTCCGTCGAAGACTCGCACTTTTCGCACAAGCTCTTGTATGGAGTGCCCATAAGCGCCGGCGTTCCCGTAAACCGCGCCGCCCAGATATCCCGGAATACCAGTCATCGTCTCCAGCCCTTTGAGGCCGAGGGCAATGCTCCGATCAACCACATCCTGCAAGACGGCGCCCGACCCTACGCCGAGAAAAAATTTGTCATGTCGAATCGCCGAACCGGTGAAGCGAAGAACAATGCCCTTGAATCCGGCATCCGAGACCACCAGATTTGTGCCGCCTCCGATCACGACATGTGGGACCGCGAGTTCCACGACCGCTTGCAAGCCTTTCACCAACGCCTCTTCATCACCAGCATCGAAAAGCAGCGTCGCCGGTCCGCCGATAGCAAAGCGCGTGTAATTCGACAGCATCGCGTTCGCGACTACTCGAGCATTTGTTATTGCGGCTAGCCGTGCGATCGCGGCTGAAGACAAAGACATCCGTCCTGATTATAAGAGTCAACCCGGTTCTTCATTGCCTGCGAGTGCTTGCAGCGGCTCTCCCGCTAATCGATAGACAGTCCACTCATTCATGGGCGTGGCGCCTAAACTCCGGTAAAACTCGATAGACGGCTGATTCCAATCAAGAACAGCCCATTCGACGCGCCCATAGCCGCGTTGCACCGCGAGTGCAGCCAGGTGACCCAGGAGCACTTTGCCGACGCCCTTGCCGCGGGCGTCCCCATCGACAAACAGATCTTCCAGATAAATACCGGGGCGGCCAACAAACGTTGAGAAGCTGCTGAAAAAGAGCGCAAAACCCACTGGACGTTCATCCAGATAAGCAAAAACCACTTCAGCAGCGGGCCTCGCGCCGAACAAGTACTTGCTCAGCAGCTCTTCATCCGCAACCACTTCACTCGTCAGCCCCTCGTAATCCGCCAGTTTCCGGATAAACGAGAGAATCAGAGGAACCTGGTCCGGTTTTGCAGGAACGATCCGGATGCTACTGGGTGTTACGATCAATCTTGGAGTCTTCGGCTAGCTGATAAAACGCTGCCTCATTGCTTAGGTTACATGAAGTTTTTCCTCGATTCAGCTAACTTAGACGAGCTGAAAAAGGCCTCGGAGTGGGGCATCATTGACGGTGTCACGACGAATCCTAGCCTTATCGCCAAAGAGGGCGTTCCGATCGACGAGCAGATCGCGCGAATTTGCGATCTGATCGATGGCGATGTCAGCGCCGAAGTAGTGTCTCTTAATGCGAAGGAGATGATCGAGGAAGGCCGGCGGCTCTCAAAACTCCACTCGAACGTTATTGTCAAGGTGCCGCTTATTGAAGAAGGTATCAAGGCGGTTTCGGTTCTTTCGAAGCAAGGTATTCGCGTGAACGTTACGCTCTGCTTCAGCGCCGCGCAAGCACTGCTGGCGGCCAAAGCGGGCGCCTACATTGTCAGCCCGTTCGTCGGCCGCATTGACGACATCGGCTGGCCAGGCATGGAACTGATCAGCGACATCGTTCAGATCTACTCCAATTACAGCTACAAAACGCAGATCCTCGCTGCTTCCATTCGCGGACCACGGCAGGTAATCGAGGCTGCAAAAGCCGGCGCTCACATCTGCACTCTTCCTTACAAGGTGCTCGAGCAGATGTTCTATCACCCGCTAACCGAAAAAGGCCTCGGACAGTTTTTAAGCGATCACCGGAAGGCCTTCGATCTGGTTCCGGTTTGACCTAACTTGCTGGTGCCCGCTTCTACTTCGCGCTTGCTCTCCTCAACCGGTCGATGACTCCCGCCCACTCCGGCGTATCGGGCGGTTTCCTTACCGCGATCCAGTCCCAACCTTCCGCGTCCGCTTCGTGCAGCTGTGCATAGAGCTGGTGCGCAAACTCTTTGAGACTAGCCGGCAGTTCTATAATGCGGCCCCGGCCGGAGCGCACAGTGATTCCCGGCTCCAACAGATAAAATGGTGTGCGCGGCGCATAATGGCGCGGATGCAAGCCTGGAGACTCAGCCGGCTCGGTTATATGCGGACGATCAATTTCCTGTTCCCATTGAACGCCCGTCGCACCTTCTAAATCGGCTTGCGAAATCATGCCGGGCCGCAGCACCGCCGGCGGCATACGCATCAGCGACACGACTGTAGATTCAATTCCGAACTCTGTTTGCCCGCCGTCCAGAATCAATTCCACCTGCTCGCGCAAGCCCTGTAAAACATGCTCTGCCGTGGTCGGTGAAATTTGCGTAAACAGGTTCGCGCTAGGGGCCGCGATCGGCACGCCGGCCGCTCGAATTAGAGCCAGTGCGACCGGATGGGCCGGGATGCGGATTCCCACGGAATCCAAACCAGCCGTCACTAGATCTGGAACGGCTGCGGCTTTCCTCAGAACTAGCGTGAGCGGCCCAGGCCAAAAACGAGCCGCCAGTTCCTCCGCATGCTCCGGCCATTCAAGAGTCAACGCTCTGGCCATCGCTTGGTCCGCGACATGCACGATCAGCGGACTCGCATACGGCCGGCCCTTCACTCGGTAGATGTGTTTTACTGCTTCGCTATCGAGCGCGTTTGCGCCGAGCCCATAAACCGTCTCGGTCGGAAAAGCTACCAAGCCGCCGCGCCGAATCGTTTCACCCGCGCGCTCCAGCGCTTCCGCGCTCGGCTGCAAAATCATTGCGCCCTCAGTCGGGCAGCTCTTCTTTACTGTCGCCCACAGTCTGCCCGGTCTTCTGCCACACGAGAAACGCATGGATCAGTGAATCGATATCTCCATCGAGCACCCGGTCCACATCGCCGATTGAAAGCTTCGTCCGGTGATCCTTGATCAAGCGGTAAGGCGCGAGTACGTAGCTGCGAATCTGGCTGCCGAAATTGATCCCGAGCTTGGTGTCTTCGAGCTTCTGGTCGGCGGCGCGCTTCTTGTCCATCTCGTACTCGTAAAGCTTGGCCCGCAGCTGCTTCATGGCGCTCGCCCGGTTCTTGTGCTGTGATCGTTCGTTCTGGCACTGAACTACGAGACCCGTTGGCAAATGAGTAAAGCGCACCGCTGATTCGGTCCGGTTCACGTGCTGGCCGCCCGCACCGCTTGCGCGAAAGACGTCGATTTTCAGATCGTCCGGCTTGATCTCGATGTTGATGTCATCGTCTATCAGCGGATAGACAAACACCGAAGCAAACGAGGTATGCCGCCGGGCGTTCGCGTCGAATGGCGAGATGCGCACCAGCCGGTGTACGCCGACTTCCGATTGCAGTTGCCCGTAGATATTTTCGCCGCTGATCTCGACCGTCGCCGATTTGATCCCCGCGCCTTCGCCCTCCAGCCGGTCTGTCATGACACTCGTGAAGCCGTGGCGCTCCGCCCAACGCAGATACATGCGCAGCAGCATCTCGGCCCAATCCTGCGATTCAGTGCCCCCAGCGCCCGGGTGAATAGTTACAATCGCGTCGCGAGCATCGTTCTCGCCGGAGAGCAACATCCCGGTTTCGAGTTGCTCGAGCCTGCTCTCGAAAGTTCGGATCTCCCGCTCGATTTCGCCGTTTACGCTTTCGCCTTCGCGCGCCAGTTCAAAAAGCGTGTCGATGTCTGAAGCCGTCGTCGCGACCGACCTCGAGCTTTGAATCGCCTCCTCCAGCCGCTTCCGCTGCTGCATAATGCGCTGGCTCTTCTCCGGCTGGTTCCAGAAATCGGGGTCTCCGATCTCGATTTCGAGTTTGGCTAATTCCCGCTGTTTGGCAGGCGCGTCAAAGATAGCTCCGAACAGCTTCACCTTGCTGCCGGAGCGTAACGTACTCTCTTTCTAGCTCTTCCAGAGTCATCAGTACCCATTGTACAAAGGTTAACCGCAACTTCTGTCGTAAATCCGCTTTCATCCCAGCGATACCGGCAGTACTCCTAATAAAGTACCTTCGTAGTACTTTCATTCTTGACACGGTCGAGTATTTGACTAAGCTCACGTAACAAGCAGTAAGACTTTCCCTAAAGGAGCAATGTCGGCCTATGCGGCCACTAGCTTCCCGGAGTGTCCCGCAGTTGGGAATGACATCACCGGATGCGAGTTTCTGATCACCGTAACTTCCGCTTCAGGAGGAGTTGCAACGAACTTTACGTTGCTTCCTCCGTCCCGGGTTTGGGCCCGTACGATGGATCTGACGACACATTGGTCGGAATTCTGAATAGCACGAGTGCCACGCTGAATTCCGCTTCTTTGACTGGCCAATTAACCGTTTTCGCTTTCGAGGGTGACGGCGCATGCAGGGTAGTTTCGGAACAATTCCGGGCTGTGCTGGCGCCACGGATCCAAGCGGCTATGCCCCCGCAGGTGTTACCTTCAGTGGAGTTAATGCGGCTCAGACAACCGGCCCCAGTAAATTTCAGCCCCGGCCTCGCTCCGGGCGGTTCGACTTGGTTCAGCCTCTAGGGGGCGCTAACTCCAAGCCAGATTATGCCAGGTACAAGTCCGGAGCCCTCTTCGGTAGCCTTGTTAGGAATAGGGCTAGGTGCAGGCGGCGTTTGTCTCCGGTGCCGCGGCACCGCCAAGCGCAGCAGCTAATCTTTTTTTGGCCTATCCGATGCTCCCTCTGAAGTCCCAAAGACCTCGGAGGGATGTTCCTTTAATGAGACCTGCTGCCCTCGAGAAAGCTTTTTAAATCCTGCTCATTCACCACTGGCTGGCCCGGCGCTACGTTGTTCAACCTCCCGGAGCGCATCCATCGCTCGAGCTCTTCCACCAGGCTGAACAAATGATCGAATGAATCGACAACAAAGAGCAATGGCTGATAGCGGTCAATCTCAAACGCTTGATTGATCACCCATTCAAGCTGAATTGGGTAGCGCTGGACTTCGTCCGATTCGACGGCATGCGCAATCTCTCCATACGAACTGAGCAATCCGCTCCCGTACACTTTTAACGCGCCGCGCTCACGCATAAGCCCGAACTCGATTGTGAACCAGAAGAATCGTGCCATCGCCCTAATAATGCTTTCCATGCGCTCGAGCCGCTTCGTCCGGTCGCTCGTTTGTTCCACGATCGCAGCCGCCGTATGCGCACACTCGCCAAGTCTCACCAGCGTATCGGCGAATACGCGATCGGTGTGCATCGGTACGTGTCCGGCAATGTCGTGAAAGATGTCCGGCTCCGGCAGATAATCGAGCCGGTCGTTGCGCCGGATCGTAATGGTCGTGGGAAACTGCCGGTTGCGCAGGCAATCAAAAAATACAAAGCTCGGCACATATCCGCTCACCGGCAGAGCCTTAAACCCTGTTAGCGGGCCTAGAAATCTGTTGACGTCTTCAAGTCTCGGCACGTGCTCCGGATTGAAACAAAGCGATGCAATGCCGCGCAGGAAATGCTCATTTGCGTACTGCCGCCACTTCGGTCCGATGCGAGAGTATAGGGTCCGCCATGCCGCGTGGTTCTCCTCCGAATACAGGTCATAGGGCTGATGGATGTAAAGCTGACGGTGCTCACGGGCATCTTCTATAAAGGAAGCTTCCGAGGTGGTCAAGCCGGCGGAGAGAGCAGTAGCCATGTAAAGAACCCTCGCGTTTTTATTATGGCACCACTTTATGGTGGTGGCTATTACGCCCTGATAGCCTAATTTGATATGAATAGAACCCGGAACTACCTTCTTATTGCTGTCGTGCTGCTTCAAAGCGCGTTCTTGCTGGTCTTGGTGATCAAGCGGCCCGAAGTGGTCCACGCCCAATCGCAGTCCCTCCAACGTGATTTGTTCCTCGAGCCGGGGACTCAGATGCTCGTCGACCCGTCGGGCCGCCAAAATGTACTGGGAAAAGTTGTCATAGACTTAAACACCGGCAATGTGTGGGGCTTCCCTACCTTTAGCGGCAACTCTTATCCGACCGCGCTTACTTCCGGAAACTTAGGGGCTGCCAACGTTCCCGTTTCCAGGCCCTTTCTGCTTGCGAAATACGACTTCGCCGCTATGACCAAGTAGCGTGTCTCACGACAGAGCAAGATATCAGGGCAAGAACCTTCTATACCTCCTTGCCGCCATATGCCTGCCTGCCGCTCTTTTGTACATGCGCCTAGTACTTGGCCTTGCCGCGAGCGACAGCCGCGTCGGCCCTAAGCAATCGTTATGGCTGGCCCGGTATTCAAGTCTTGCGCTCGTCTTGTTTTTTGTCTCGCAACTAATCTGCGCCCGCTATATACAGAAGCTACTGACGCCAGGCCAATCCAGGACCGGCAGGACGATGCAATATGCAGCCGTGCTTCTCACGTGCACTTTGCTCTCACTGACGGGGGCGATCGTTCTCGAAGCCTTCGGATTGAATGTGTTCTTGCGGGCCGGATTCAGGTAAAGCTACGCCACTCCATTGCGCCGGATCACTTCCTTATAGAAATGAGCGCTCATCTTGGGGATGCGCTTTTGGGTCTGGTAATCGACGTAATAGATGCCGAATCGCAAACTATAGCCGTCCGCCCATTCGAAGTTGTCCATAAGGCTCCAGACGAAGTAACCGTGTATGGGAAAGCCCTCCTTGGCGGCGCGGTAAAGATTAATCAGATAATTGCGCAGGAACATGACGCGATCCGTGTCGTAGACGTGGCCGTCAGGCGCAATCACGTCAGCCGATGAGCAGCCGTTCTCCGTGACGTAAATGTCTTTGACGTTCCAAATTTCGGCTACGTGACGCACGCCCCAATAGAGGCCTTCCGGTCCGATATTGAGCCATGGCGAAGCCATGTGCGGATAAGACGAAGGAAGCGGCACCACGGCAAAGCCGGCCTCCCCGGAATCAGCTCGGATGTACGTCGGATTGTAAATATTAATTCCCAGCAGATCGAGCGGGCTGCTGATGATCTTCAAATCTTCGGGCGTGAACTTCGGAGCGGCAGGACCTTCCTTCTGGAGATACTGCTCCATGTACTTCCCTTCCATGATGACGGTCAGGTAAGGAGCATTGATTACGCGCGTCGCTAGCACGCTCGCTTTGATGTGCTCCTCCGATTCGATGATGGGCGTCCCGCAAACGTAATTCTCAGCCAGGCCGACTTTGGTTCCGGCGCGTGCTTTGGCTCGGATCGCCTGCACAGCCATCCCGTGCGCGAGCACAGCGTTATGGCGCGTCTGATTCAGTTCAGCGGGGGAGAGCTGAAGGCCGGGCGCAAAGCGGCCATCTCGATAGCCTAGATCGATAAAGGAAGAGAACTCGTTCGTCGTGAAGAAATTGTGAACCCGGTCGGAAAGCCTCCCAGCCACATAGCCCGCGTACTCGGCAAAAGCCTTCGATGTCTCGCGAGATTGCCAGCCTTTGAAGCGGTCCTGCAGCGCCTGAGGTAGGTCCCAGTGGAACAAAGTACAAAAAGGGTCGATCCCATTCGCAAGAATCTCGTCGATGACCCGCTCGTAGAAGCTGATTCCGGCTTCGTTCGGCTGTCCGGTGCCTTGTGGAAAAATGCGCGGCCAGGAAACTGAAAAGCGATAAATCTTAGCCCCGAGATCTTTCAGTAAATGTATATCTTCTTTGAAGCGATGGTAATCGTCATCCGCCACATCACCGGTCTCGTTATCGTGAACCTTGCCCGGAATATGTGAAAACGTGTCCCAGATGGAGGGCCCGCGTCCGCCTTCTTTCGCTCCTCCTTCAACCTGATAAGCAGCGGTGGCGCAGCCCCACCGGAAACTGTTCGGGAATTCGTAGAAGTTTGGATTAGCAGCGGCTTGCGCCTGGGCAGCACCGGGCGTTAGTAAACCCGATACTGCTGCCGCACCTGGCCCGATCGTTTTGCCGAAACTTCGGCGTGTAAGTTTGTCGAACGACATGGTTGTGACGAGCATACCCCATCCGGCTCGTTGTGCCCCGGAGTCGCAAGATTATCGAATGGCTCGTGAATTGAAGAGGCTGTCAAATTATACGGTAGCTATTATTCTGCCTGAGACTTTTCCTAGCCACTATCACTACTTTGCAAGTCATGGTGTCCGCAGCCACTACCTCACCCGCCAGCACCCAGCGACGGCTGGGCTGGAAAGTCATTCGTCTGCTTCGCAAACATCGCCGGATGGCTGTAGGCCTCGGATTGTTAATCCTCTTAGCATCCGCTTTAGATATCGCCGTGCCGTTCCTCACTAAGGGCCTTATTGACAAGATCATGCATTCGTTCGGGGCCAAAAGCAGCGATTCAGTTCGCACGCTTGGCACGGCTGCAGTCGCAATTTTTGCGGCGACTGCTGCTACCAGACTGCTCCGTTCCTTTTACAATTACCGATTGGTGTTGTCGGCATCGCAGGCCGAGGACGAGGTCAAGAACGCTGCCTTTGCCAACTTCCTGCGCCTCGATACCGCCTTCCACACCAAAGTGAATACTGGCGAGATCGTCGGGGCGCTCGATCGGGGTGGCACGGCTATCTTTGTCATGCTGAACGAGATCTTGGGCCAAAACCTGCTTCCCCCACTGCTCATCGCAATTGGTGTGATGGCCTCATTGCTGGCTAAGAACGGATGGATCGCTCTCATCGTATTTGCTCCCCTCCCGGCCTATCTGCTGGCGATCAGCCGTCTCGGTAGCCGCATGCAGGGAGTCGAACAGGAGGTCAGCCGGGCTTTCGAGAACGTGACAAAGGAGTCTTACGACATTTCGAGTAATGTGCGCCTGGTTAAGAAGTTCGGTCGCGAATGCCAGGAGACGAATACCCAACTCGAGCTCCTGCAGTCGGCGCGGGCCAAGCATCACGAGGCCGAGCGGCTGTGGGCCTTTACCGAGAACATTCAGAGCTTTATCGCCACCGCGGGCCGCGTCGCCGTAATTGCGCTCGGTGGCTTTTTCGTGCTCACCCGGCGCTGCACGATGGGCGACTATGTCCTGTTTATTGCGATGCAGGACATGATCTATGGTCCCATTTCCCAGCTTTCGGTTATTATCCCCAAGCTACGCCGCAACCTTTCCCGGGCCGAGCGTCTGTTCGAAATACTCGAAGAGAAACCGCGCATCTGCGATCTACCCGGCGCAACTGTCCTCAAACCGATCGAGCGCTCCGTCGAGTTCCGCGCCTTGTCGTTCCAATACCCGGGAACAGACCGCTGGGCGCTCGACAACATCAATCTGCAAGTGCCCGCCGGATTCACTGTTGCGCTGATCGGTGTCAGCGGATCGGGCAAGAGCACCCTGATGAATCTGCTGCAGCGGCTCTACGATCCCCAACATGGCAGCATTCTGATTGACGGCGAGGATATTCGCAACATAACCCAGGAAAGCCTGCGGAAACAAATCGCGGTCGTCCCGCAGGAAATCGATCTTTTCTCACGTTCAGTGCTGGCGAACATCGGTTATGGACGAGATAGCATCTCGCCGAACGAAGTGGAGCAGGCGGCGCGCCTGGCGCAGGCACACGAGTTCATCGACCGGTGCGACGACAAATACCAGACCGAAGTAGGCGAACGAGGTGCGAAACTCTCGGGCGGCGAGAGGCAGAGAATCGGGATCGCGCGTGCTATCACTCGCAATCCCAGGATTCTGATCTTGGACGAAGCGACCAGCCATCTCGATAACGAAAGTGAGCGGCTGATCCAGGCGGCAATGGAGAGTGTCACGCGCGGGCGAACCTCGTTCATCATTGCGCACCGGTTATCCACAATTCGCAAGGCCGATATGGTCGTAGTCTTCAACGAGGGCGGAGTGGAGGCTGCCGGCACGCATGAACAACTTTGGAGCAGCAGCCCGACCTACCGGAAACTGCATGGTATCCACTTAGCCGAGCATCCTGGTCCGAAGACAGTCGCCGCGCAAGAAACGCGCGACGAATTTCCGATGGCTGGCTGAGCGGGGGAGCCGGGATCACTTCACCGGAACGAGGCGCACTGCGTAGCCACCTCCCGGCGCGAGTTTCACGCTCAGCTTGCTTTGCCGATCGACCGTCTTCTTCTGGATGCTGATGCTCTTGGGGTATTGGCCGGAATCAGGGGCGTCGGCGTAAATCTCCGCCGTGTAGCGGCCCGGCCCAAGAAAGCTGAGCGGCAACTCCAATTCGCGCGGGCTCCAATCCGTCATGCTGCCGAGGAACCATTCGTCGCCTTTGCGTCGTGCCATCGTAATGAACTCGCCGGGTTCGCCGTTGAGCACTTTAGTTTCGTCCCAGGTCGCGGGAGCGTGCTTGATGAAGTCGAAGGAAGGTTGGTCCTGGTATGCCTTCGGCGTATCCGAAACCATCTGGAAGGGTGCTTCGTAAATCGCATACATGGCCAGTTGCGCGGCCCGCGTCCCCATCACCATTGGGCGCAAACTGCGCACGAAAAATTCCGTCTGCGTTACATTCTCGAATCCTCCTGGCGTGTAATCCATGCGTCCCGCCAGCATGCGCGTGAACGGAAGCGTGACCCGGTGCGGCGGATTGTCGCGCGCACCTGCCTTGTTTTGCTCCATTCCCAGCACGGCTTCGTAGCCCAGCACGTTCGGATAAGTGCGGTCGATCCCGGTCGGCTTCGTGGCTCCGTGAAAGTCGAGCATCAGATGGTGCTCGGCCGCCGTCTTCGCAGCACGATAGTAAAAGTTGATTCCGCGTTGATCGTCGCGCTCAACGAAGTCAATCTTCAGTCCTGCGACTCCCCACTTTTCGTATAGCGGGAAGGCCTCTTCCATTTGCGCCTCGGCTTCCCGGTAGGTCAGCCAGATCCAAACTTTAACGTTCTTCGCGGCAGCGTAGCGCACCACTTCCGGCACGTCCACTTTCCCGTTCAGTTTAGTGATGTCGCCCGGGACCGACCAACCGGCATCAATGAGCATGTAAGGGAACCCGGAGTTAGCCGCGAAGTCGACGTAATATTTCATCGTTGCGGTAGTGAACGCCGGCTTGCCGTCGGGTCCGATGCTGCCGCTCCACCAGTCCCAGCTGCTCAGTCCCGCGCGAATCCACGAAGTGTCCTGAATCTCGCTCGGCGGGTTCAGGCTCGTGATCACGTTCGATTCAATCAGCGTGCCCGGCGTATCGCCCACCAGGATCACTCTCCAGGCCGAATGATGGGGCAGCGTTCCTTCAACTGCCACATCCGGATTGTCGCCCGGAGCGATACGAGAAATAAAATCAAGGCCACCCCATTCCGTTGAGGCATTCCCCAGATACATCGAGCTGTAATCGCGAAGGTTGGCTTCGGTAATCGCCAGCCAGGCCACCCCGGGGATGTGCGTCAGAAACGGACATCCGATCACACTGTTGCTCGCCAGCAGGCCGTCGCCTCCCGCGAATACACTCGCTTGCAGCGGAATGTATTCGCTCTCGTACATTGTGCGGAAGTGCGGGAGCAGCAGAGCGTAAGTAAGCGCGTCCTTGCTCAGATGGAACTCAGTATCTTCACTCTTCAGACGGAATTCGCGAAAGGCGGTCTGATCCGGAATCACGTATCGGAAGGCAATTGCGTCATCGTAAGCCCGCGCTTCGATCACGAGCTTACGCGGGATCCGTAGGCTTTCCACCAGATCGAGACGGACTGCATTGTAGTGATCGCGGACGGTGCTGGCCTTTCCGGTTACCAGCTGATACGTCTCGTCCGCAGCCGAGGGAGTTGCCTGCGCGATTTGCACTTCGGGCCCAAGCGGCCGCTGGCCCTGTAAATTGAGCGTAAGGCCAGATCGCACGATCACGGGGTTTCCGCGGAATGTGACAGAGTACATAAGTCGTCCGGACTGCGCGGGCTGGTTCTTATCGACGGTCTCAAACGTCGCGGCCAAGCGGCCGTCTGGGGACTTGAGCGTCACCGTGTTCGATTGGCTGAATAGAGCAGTTGCAAATGCAAAGGGGAGCGCGAGCAGACTGAAGAAGCGAATCGTCATCGTTGCAAATATATCGTCACGCTTGGGCTGATTTGAGATGATCGTTCAAAACATGCCTCCTACGGACTCCTCGCGAAGACAATTTCTGCAACTCGGGACAGCGGCAGCCGTGACCGGGGTGGTTTCCTCGGCCGCTCAGTCGGGCACACAGAAGCAGCTGACTGCAACGGTCATCGGGATGCCTTTTCATGGGACGAACCCGCGCATGGGAATGATCGGAACGGGAGGCCGAGGGACCGAGCTTCTGAAAAACTTCCTCGGCGCGGACACCGAAGTGCGGGCGCTATGCGATCCTGTGGCCGCAAAAGCGCAGCATGCGCAATCGCTCGTCACGCAAGCCGGGCAGAAGAGCCCGGAGCTTTACACGCAAGGCGACCATGCTTACGAGCAACTGGTCGCGCGCGACGATCTCGATTTAGTAGTGATTGCGACACCGTGGCGATGGCATACGCCCATGGCGGTGGCCGCTATGGCCCATGGCAAGCATGTGGCGGTTGAGGTGCCCGCTGCAACCACCATTGAAGAGTGCTGGCAACTGGTTGATACCTCCGAACAAACACGGCGTCACTGCATCATGCTCGAGAACTGCTGCTACGGAGAAAACGAAACTCTGATTCTTAACATGGTGCGGGCCGGCCTTTTCGGCGATTTGCTATATGGGGAAGCGGCCTACATCCACGATCTGCGCAGCGAGCTGTTCTCTAACGCCGGTGAAGGTTTGTGGCGCCGCGCTGTTCACACCGAACGCGACGGCAACTTGTATCCCACGCACGGCTTGGGCCCGGTTGCAAATTATATGGGAATCAACCGGGGCGACCGTTTCGATTATCTAGTTTCCATGAGCACGCCTGCGCGTGGTCTAGCCGCTTACCGTGCTGAGCACGTGCCCCAAGGGGATCCAAAGTGGCAGGAGCGGTACATCGATGGCGACATGAACACGTCACTCATCAAGACGGCCAACGGGCTCACGATCAACTTGCAGCACGATGTTTCGAATCCGCATCCGTACACTCGCTTGAACACGATTGCCGGTACCAAGGGCGTCTTTAAAGATTACCCGCCGCGGATCTATTTCGACGGTCAAGCCGGCAAGGAAGAGTACGGCAGCCTCGATCCCTACAAGGAGCGCTACGAGAATCCTCTCTGGAGAAGAGAGGGCGAGATCGCGCGCAAGTTGGGCGGCCATGGCGGTATGGATTTCATTGAGTGCTATCGGCTGGTCGAATCCATCCGGCACGGGCAAGTCCCCGATCTGGACGTGTATGATGCGGCGGCCTGGTCCGCGCCCGGGCCACTCAGCCAACAGTCTCTCGCGGGAGGAAGCGCGCCGGTTCAGTTCCCAGACTTCACTCGTGGGCGCTGGAAGGAGCGGAAAGGGTCCCCGATTGGCGAGGGCGGCGGATGACGTCCTCTTCCCGCTCGAGCAGCTTCCGTGCGGCCCGCATCTCCCGTCGCTTCGCATTGTTCGCTCTCGGATAATCTAGCTTCAGCGATTCGAGAATCTCGATAACCGCCGAGGCAACTACCAGCCGTGTGAACCACTTGTGATCGGCCGGCACAATGTACCAAGGGGCCTGGACGGTCGCGGTTTGGCGGATCGCATCCTCATAAGCGCTGATATACGCGCCCCAGCGTTCGCGGTCCTGAATATCATCTTCGGCAAACTTCCAGTGTTTATCCTGCCGCTCGATTCTCCGCAGAAAGCGCCTCCGCTGCTCTTCCCGTGAAACGTGAAGAAAGAATTTGCGGACCACGAATCCGTTGCGGCCCAGATATCTTTCGTAAGCTGCGATGTCTTGCAGCCGCTCTTGCCAGATATTCTCAGACACCACTTCTTGCGGAATACGCTGCTCCTTGAGCATCTCGGGATGGACGCGCACCACCAACACTTCTTCGTAATACGACCGGCTGAAGAGGCCGATGTGCCCGCGCGCCGGCGCGAGTTTAGCCGTGCGCCAGAGAAAATCGTGGCTCAATTCTTCGGCTGAAGGTGACTTGAAGGAGTAAACTTGGCAGCCCTCAGGACTCACGCCGGACAAGATGTGCCGGATCACGCTATCCTTCCCGCCGGCGTCCATCGATTGGAAGATCAGGAGCAGCCCCCAGCTATTCCCGGCGAAGAGCTTCTGCTGCAAATCGCTCAGAGTTGCAATTCGGTCCCGAAGCAAGCCGGCAGCCTCGTTTTTTCCTAACTCGAGACCCTGGGTATCGGCGGGATCGAAGCTCTCGAGCCGGACGCGGCCCGGGGAGGTGATGCGAAATCTCTCAACCAGCTTCCCCGCCCCAGGCAGCTTGTGAGCCATCTCAGCGGCGTTGGCCGACTACGCCCGGCTCCATCACTGGAGCGCAGGCTATGCCGCGGCCGCGGCACTCGCGAATGCGGATCGATAACATGTACAGCACGATAGCGAGATTGATAACCAGGACGGCAACCCGATCCCAGTCCACCCGTTCGACGAGTTTCAGCAGTTCCCAGGGCAAGTACATCGTTCCCGACAGAAGAGCAAACCACTCGGCCCACACACGCCGATTCCATAACCCCCAGGCCTCAATAAACCGCACCGAGCTATAGGTTCCTACGGCGGCTCCGATCGTCCACCAGCGGGCATCGCTAATGGTTGAGGCAGCATTGAGCATCATGTGACCAACGCGCCGGTCGAAGTCAATGTGCAAATGGTAGAGGAGGTTTTCAGCCAGGTCCTGCACGTGCGAATGCAAGGCCAAAATTGTGATTCCAAGCACCAGGACCAGCGCGCCCTTTGCCGCCTCGAATCCGGCCACGGTGCGCAGACCGGCCTTGCTCGTGCGTTCGTCGACCGCTTGTGGGATTTGAACCGGAGCCGATGATCCTAGCCGTTCCATATTTCGATGCTCCCACATACAGACCGGAGTTTGTCAGATTGGCAAGCAAGTGAAGGCGAAATTAGATCCCTCGAACTTCTACGGAAAATAATAAGGTGCAAGAACCAATCTACATTTAGTTGTATCTTCTGCAAACTTCCGCGGTACACTAAAGGCAACATGGGCGGTGGCGCACTCGCGCGCCCCGCCCCCTCCGACACAGCAAGGGTCCGTCCAAACCGGGCCTTTGCTGCGAAATCGTAGTCAAAGAATAACCCAAATACAACGCAGAAGGACCTCAGAAAATCCCGAGGTACGGAGAGCCTCTTAGCGAAACTCCTCTTGCTCGATCTTTTTTACCTTGTTTAGCCGACGAACGTGACGTTCCTCGCCGCTGAATTTCGCGTTCAAGAAAGCTTGCGCCGCGTCCTGCGCCAGCATGGGCCCAATGATACGGGATCCCAACACCAGAATGTTCATATCGTCGTGCTCGACACCTTGATGGGCTGAGTAATGATCCTGGCACATGGCGGCGCGTATGCCCCGGTACTTGTTAGCAGCTACCGAAACGCCAACGCCACTGCCGCACACCAGGATGCCGCGCTCCGCGTTCCCTGAACGAATGTCTTCGGCTACCAGCGTTGCGTAATCCGGATAGTCGTCCGGTTGGTCCGGCGTGAAAGTGCCTACGTCGTGCACGGTATGGCCGAGCCCCTGGGCAAACTCTACTAATTGGCGCTTCATTTCGTATCCGGCGTGATCTGCTCCGATTGATATCTTCATTTCTTTGGATTTCCGCTTTCAAGTGTAATCGGTGCCGCGCCGAAGCACCAGGGTGGCGTTTAGACCGCCAAAGGCGAAGGTATTCGAAAGCGCCACTTCCATGCCGACACGGCGCGCGTGGTTCTGGACCAGTGCCAGATTGCAAGCGGGATCACGCTCCGTGAATCCCACAGTCGGGGGAACCAGGCTGTTACGCAGAGCCATCATAGTAATCACGGCTTCCACCGCCCCTGCGGCCCCCAGGGTATGCCCGTGCATTGATTTTGTAGAGCTAACGGGCAGCGAGTCGGCTTTGCTGCCAAACACTTTTCGGATCGCCTGGGCTTCCGTTGCATCATTGGCCTGCGTACCCGTTCCGTGCGCGTTGATGTAGTGGACTTCTTCGGGCGCAATATTCGCGTCCTTTAAGGCCCAGGTCATCGCCCTCGCCGGGCCTTCGGCGCAGGGCTGCGTAATGTGATGGGCGTCCGAACTCATCCCGAATCCGATGATTTCGCCCAGAATACGGGCGTTTCGTGCTTTGGCGTGTTCCCATTCTTCGAGCACCAGCATACCCGCGCCTTCGCCCAATGAGAGTCCCCGGCGATCGGCCGAAAAGGGCCGGCAGGGCTCGGGTGAGACCACTCGCATCGCCTCCCAGGCCCGCAGGAAGCCCTCCACAAAGACTGCTTCGCTGCCGCCCGTCACCGCCGCTTTCACCTGTCCGTTTCGAATCATCCAAAAGGCCTGGCCAATGGCGTGATTCGACGAAGAGCAGGCCGTGGAAACAGTGTAAGCGGGGCCGTGGATTCCAAATTCGAGCGAAATCTGGCTCGCGCCTGCATTCGCCATGGTTCTTGGAATCGTGAGGGGTGCGACCCGCGGATTGCGTTCCCCAAATAGACGCTTGTATCCTTCTTCCTCGGTAAATTGGCCACCTACACTGGTACCCGTGATCACGGCCGCTTGATCGGCCATTTCGCCCGTAAACGAGAGCCCGCTCTCCGAAACTGCTTGGCGCGCCGCCGCCGCCGCCAGCAACGCGAATCGCTCCAGCAGCACCATGTCTTTCTCGGTGAAATAATCGAGCGGCTTGAAATCCCGCGCCTCCGCCCCGTTCTGAAACTTGTAGGGCGGGGACCCCCGATCCTGCAACTGCTTGATGCCGGATTTACCGGCGGCAGCGTTTTCCCAACACTCCGCTACGGTGTTTCCAAGCGCGCAGATGAGTCCCTGGCCGGTTACCGCCACTCGCCTCATGCCACGCTCGGAGGTGCTGCCTGGCCCTTTTGTTCGATAAGCTGCCGGACGCCCTCCACCGTGTCTCTGACCGATCGGAGATTGGACACGCCGTCATCGGGAATTTCGATATTGAACTCTCTTTCCAACTCGAAAACCACATTGATGCCGTCGAGTGAGTCGATCTTGAGCTGTTCGAAGGTGCTCTCCAGTGTTACGGATCCGGCAGGCAATCGTTGGGTACGAGCGATAATCTCGATCACCTTGTCGCCCACCTGATCTGCTTCCGCGTATGCAGGCATGTTTCGAAATAATGATAACTCCCGCGCCGAGCGCTTCTCCTGCGACGATGAGAAGGCCAGCATGGGGTTTCTGGAAACGGACAGGCGAAAGCGCCTCTCGCAGCAACAAGGAAGCAGGCGAAAACGCCTACTTTACAAAAACATTGAAAAGTCTAAAAAGTTAAGCGGTTAGGTGGCTGTTTTGGCTGAATAGCGGGTTGCTCTGGGGTTCTCGGGGCGGGTTGGCAAAGGATTTGGCGCGATTTGCGCTGTGCCTAGCTTAGACACCGGCGTGCACCTCCGGGTGGCGGATTTCGGCGGCTACGGAGCGTTTTTGCGATTCAAAGCCAACGTGGGCTGTTTTAGCCGGGATGAATACGCTCAAAGTCGACGGTTCGGGAGACGGGGAACTCGCTGAGCTGGTTACGAGTACGTTGTCCAGAATGGTACCGATATTGCCAGGCGTATTGCTGGAAAAGACGAGATTCGTTGTTGTTATCGAGGATACAGTTACTACCGCGTCCGTAACAATGCCGCCCGAAGTGTCTCCGCTGGTCAGCGCGTAGGGTCCAAACGTTAGGCTGGCAATGTTGTAGTCCCGCGGCCGGAGCCGATCAGGTCATAGCTCAAATGATGATTCACGCCCGGATTTAATGTGATTGAGCCGGACGGCCAGACGCGGGTGCGGCAGATAGAGCTCCAAAGCCCGTTCGCCGGGCCGACGATATCAACGTTTGCCCCTCAGGTTGTCGTAAAGGCGCAGCCGAGGTAACCGCAAGCTGTTCAGTCAATTCGTTGAAATTTCGTTAAGAATCGTGGAGCCGTGAACGGCCTCCCCCGAGACAAATGCCGCAACCAAAATGAATGCGAACTTTGACATAGATATGTCCCCGTAATCAGCCGAAGTATCAGTTTCTTGATTAGCGTACTTGTTCTCAGCTCTGCCTGGTTTCCCACTGAATGCCGATAAACTGATTTGCATGGCTTCCGTGAGCGCACGCTGCGCGGCATTTCGCGAGCTCCACCTGGACGGGTGTTTTGTGATGCCAAACCCCTGGGATATAGGGACAGCTCGATATTTGCGACATCTCGGGTTCCAGGCTTTGGCAACGACCAGTGCCGGTTTTGCTTTTTCGCGAGGGCTGCCGGATGCAGAGTGGGCATTGAGTCGAGATGAGATGCTGGCCCACATTTCGGAAATCGTAGCGGCGACAGATCTGCCCGTGAATGCCGATTTTGAGTCAGGCTATGCGGATCAGCCGGAGCAAATAGCTCAGAACGTTAGAGCTTGCGCCGATACCGGAGTTGCGGGCCTTTCAATAGAGGATGCTACCGGGGATGCATCGTTGCCCTTATATGACTTCTCGCTAGCGGCCGACCGGATCAGAGCCGCGCGTTGGTCCATTGACCAGTCCGGAATTGGGCTGTTACTTACTGCGCGAGCTGAATGCTACCTGGTGAACCATCCCAAGCCTTTCGCCGAATCGCTCCGTCGCCTGGTTGCTTACGCAGAGGCAGGCGCAGACGTTCTTTATGCGCCCGGTGTGACTGAACGCAAAGAAATACAGGAGATCGTCTCCGCGGTCGCGCCTAAACCTGTTAACGTCCTAATGAGCTCTAACGTAGGCTTGCGCGTTTCCGATTTAGCTGAGATGGGCGTCAGGCGAGTAAGCGTGGGCTCTTCATTAGCGCGTAGCGCATGGACGGGCTTTCTAGCGGCTGCAAGAGAAATCGCGGAAACAGGAAGCTTCGGGGGCTTTGACGACCTCGTTCCGTTTAGCGAAGTCAATCACTTTTTCCAGCAGCTTCGGCCCCCGAGAAGCCGCTGATAAGAGCCGATTGAGAACGCCGCTGCATCTAAGCTGAGGCAAATACCATCTGAATAGGAACGAATGGCCCTTCTTCTTTTCTATTTGAAACAGCACTGGCGGATGGTAGCGCTGGCTCTACTGCTGGCCGCCATCAACCAGATCTTTTCGCTGCTCGATCCGCTCATCTTTCGACACATCATCGACGGTTACGCAACCAAATTCCATCAATACACAACCGCGCAGTTCATTCGCGGGGTAAGCCTGCTGTTAGGCGCCGCGGTGGGCGTTGCGTTCATCTCGCGGGTGGCTAAGAATTTTCAGGATTATTACGTCAATGTCGTCACGCAGCGAACGGGCGCTCAGCTTTACGCCGATGGCGTCGAACGATCGCTCTCACTTCCTTATGTCGTGTTCGAGGACCAGCGCAGCGGAGAAACTCTGGGTAAACTGCAGAAAGTCCGCACGGACGTCGAGCGCTTCATAACAGCGTTTGTCAACATCCTGTTCACGGCCACGGTAGGCGTGGTATTCGTTACGATTTACGCCTTAAAGGTCGACTGGGTTATCGCGCCGGCGTTCCTGCTCACGGTTCCCCTGCTCGGGGTAATCAGTTCGGTTCTGAGCCGGAAGATCAAGGTGATTCAGAAAACTATCGTCGCCGAGACCACTGCGCTGGCCGGAGCGACGACGGAATCGCTGCGCAACATCGAGCTGGTGAAAACCCTGGGATTAGCACAGCAGGAAGTCGGGCGCCTGAACTCGACCACCGAGAAAATACTAAAGCTCGAGCTCAAGAAAGTCCGCTATCTGCGCAGCCTCAGTTTCCTGCAGGGCACGGCGGTGAATCTGCTGCGCACCAGCATACTGTTCCTGATGCTGTATCTGATCTTCACGCAGCGCATAACCGTCGGCCAGTTCTTCTCGTTATTCATTTATTCGTTCTTTATTTTCGGGCCCTTGCAGGAACTCGGGAACATTATAAACATTTATCGAGAGACCGAGGCTTCGCTCGCTAATCTGCAGGAGATTCTGGCGATTCCGCCGGAGCCCAAACCGCTAGACCCCGTGCCGCTCGGCGATGTTGAAACACTCAGCTTCGAGAACGTTACCTTTCAGCACCGCTCGGCGGACCGGCCTGCGGTGCGCGATGTAAGTTTTCAGTTTTCGCCCGGTGAGACGGTAGCCTTCGTAGGACCTTCGGGGGCAGGCAAGACAACTCTAGTCAAATTGCTGGTGGGACTCTATCCGCCGCAAACGGGCGTGATCCGTTATAACGGCATCAACTCCGCCGCCATCGATCCCGATGAACTCCGAGCACAGATCGGCTTCGTAACCCAGGACACTCAGCTCTTTTCGGGCAGCATCCGGGAAAATCTGCTGTTTGTGCGGCCTGACGCTACCGATGCCGAATGCCTGGACGTGCTTCATCGCGCGGCAGCCGACTCGCTGCTATTACGCGCTAATAAGGGACTCGACACGCTGATCGGGGAAGGTGGCGTGAAAGTGTCTGGGGGCGAGAAACAGCGCCTTTCTATCGCGCGAGCGCTGCTGCGCAAACCGCGGCTGCTAGTCTTCGACGAGGCTACTTCATCTCTTGACTCGATCACGGAAGAAGAAATCACGCGCACGATCCGCGCGGTCGGCGAAAGAGCCGATGTCATGACGATTATGATTGCTCACCGGCTTTCCACTGTTATGCATGCCGAGCGGATCTACGTTTTGGAAAAAGGCCGGATCGTAGAGGAAGGCACCCACGCGCAACTGGTAGCCGAGACCGGGCTCTACTATGCGCTCTGGCGGCAGCAGATCGGTGAAGGTGCGGCAGCAGAGTCCTCGCCTGTGCCTGTAGGTATGCTGAAGGGCTAGTGCCGTGGTTACGAATCCTTTCCATTTTCGTCGCGATTCAATTTTCGAGCGCACTCTGGGCGCAAAATTCTGATCAATCGTTCACCGGCATTCTGACTAACTCGGCTGGCGAAGGCATCGCCGGGGCCGTCATTCAGCTCACCTCAGAAACCGTTAAGGAACGCACGGGGACTGGGCCGAATGGAAGCTTCCGGTTTAGCGGTCTGCAGCCCGGCCGCTATAGGCTGAGTGTCGATTTCAAAGGTGTTCGAGCAACCTATCAGGAGCCGATAGACTTGCCTGGCGCGGGTTCCACTATACAAGTCCTGCTCTCTTCGCAGGGCGTTCTCTCGATTTCGTCGCCAAACGGGCAAATCGCCAAAAGCGGTGGGGAGCAGCTATCCAGCCGCACCGTATCGGCCATTCCGCTGAATAAACGGGATTTCAGCCAGCTGTTGTTGCTCGCCGCCGGGACCATGACGGACAGCAATGGCGCCACCAACTTCACCCAGCAGTTTGCCATCAATGGGCAGCGGGGCGTGGAAGCGGTCTTTGCGATGGACGGCGCGGATACAAGCGATCCGGAAATGGGCGGCGCTACTTTCTCGAACTTCAATGTGGATGCAGTGCAGGAAATCCGGTCTAGCTCAGGCTGGATGCCAGCCGAGATTGGCCACGGGGCGGCCGGCTTCACCGACATTATCACTCGATCGGGCACTGGCGGTTTCCATGGATCACTCTTCGAATTTGTGCGGAACTCAGCGTTTGACGCCCGCAATTTCTTTGATCGCAGATCTCTCGCCGATCCGGGTCGGATCCCGCCATTCCGCCGCAACGAATTTGGGTTTACCAACGGCGGTCCCGTGATCCTGCCGGGCCTCTATGATGGGCGCGGGAAAACCTTCTACTTCACCGAATATCAGGGCTTCCGACAGGTGCTCGGCACTACGCAGGTGTTTCCAGTCCCCACAGCGGCCCAACGGCAAGGCCTCGATACGACCGCTTTTCCTGGTGACACGCTGATTGTCCCGGTAAATCCTGGCATTGCGAAGCTGATCGGACGCTATCCTCTTCCCAACGATACAGCCGGTCCGTACGGTTTACAAACTTACGCGACTTCCTCAAAGGTCTCGACGGATGCGGACCAGTTCTCTATTCGAATTGACCAGAAATTATCCGCGAAGACGCAATTGTTTGGGCGCTTTACGGCGGACAATCTCACCGGGCCGACAACTAATCCGGATCAAACAGCTATCGATCCGAGCTTCGGTATCACGTATATCGACCGGCAGCGGAATGGAACGGTCAAGCTTACCGATACTGCCTCACCTAGCTTTCTATGGGAGTCAGCTATCAGCTTTACCAGGAGCACGCCCTCTTTTCCGACACCTAACCGTACGGATCCTGCGCTTACGTTCAGCGACGGGTTTTTTGAAGGCTTCAACTCGGCTGCCGGTTCGGTCACGTCCGCTTTTGGCAATATTTTTCAGGGGCGGCAGAATTTTACCTGGGTCTCGGGGAAACACGCGGTAAAAGGCGGGGCCGAGTTCCGGGCCAATCGTGACTCGACCTATTTCGGCACGGCGCCAAACGGCTCTTATACATTCGGCGGCGGAACCGCCTACTCGCCTGTTCCGATTCGGTCGCTTAGCGGAGCACACGACATTGCGGCCGGAGCGCCGCTTCCCGATACGCTATCGGCGCTGCTCACCGCCAGCCCGTTTGCTTACACGCTGGCTGTGGCTCCGTCGTATTTTCCGCAAGGCGACCAGATCGGCGTGGCCGCCATTTCGAGGTATAACACGAATTTTTTCGCCGAGGACACCTGGAAGATCTCGAGCGGGGTTGTCCTCGATTACGGCTTGCGTTACGAAGTCTACACGCCCATCAGTGAGCGAGCGAAGAGAACATCCAACGTGGTTACGCTGAGCGGTCCGGATGGGCGGCATCAGCAATACATGATCAATCCTCAACCAGGTTACAGGCTCGATTGGGCAGGTCTTGGCCCGCGCGCCAGGCTGACTTGGAACGTGGCGAAGGATCTGAATCTTAGCATTGGGGGCGGCATCACGACCATTCCGCCCAACATCTGGCAGGACAACTTTCTCACGGGCAGCACTCCGTTTGTGGTCTATCCTCGGCTCACCGCTGCGCCGGGAGGGCCCGTTCCTTTCGGTGTGCCGATCACGCCTGCTGAACTGCCTGAAGTCTTCACGCCCGCAGGCGCAAACATCTTTGCAGCGCATGATACAAAGGCTGTCGCGCCCAACACAGTTATGGACGTCAACCGTTTCGAGTTAGGCATCGCGGCGCTCAGTCCGAGTCATCAGATCACTCCACTCAATACGAGCACTATCTCGCCCGATTTCAGAAATGCCTATCTGGGCACCTGGACGGTTGGAATGGAGCGCCGCTTCGGGGGCTTGGACGCGAATGCCGCGTACATCGGAACTGCCGGGGTGGGCCTCCCGGCGGTCAATTTCCCCAATGGCTATCCTGGCGCCGCGCCTGGCTACGCTCCCTTTACGAAATTCGACACAACAGGCGCAGTAGTGGGTGGCTTCGGGACCGAGATGCTGATTACGAATCGCTCGCATTCGACGTACCATGCGGTGCAGACCTCCGCGCAAGGCAATCTGGGTGCGAACGGGCCAGCTATTCAGGCGAGCTATACCTTTTCCAAGTCACTCGACGACACGAGCTCGGTGACCGGCGGTTTTGTCGCGGGGGCTTCCGGCGCTCTCGCCCAGGCTTGGCCACAAAATCCGTTCGACACGAGCGCCGACAAGGGGCCTTCCACCTTCGACGTAAGAAGCGCGTTCAGCGCCAGCCTGATCCAGGATTTGCATGCGGACCGGCTCAGTTTTTTGCGTCCCGTATCCCGGAAGATCACGGCCGGATGGCAACTTCTCTGCGTATCTACGATTACGAGCGGGTTGCCATTCACGATCTATTCCGGAGTGCAGCAGACGGGCGTTGGGTCGAACGGAGTGGATCGGCCGGATCAAGTCGCGCAACCTGATCAATCTACCAGCCGCACAATACGGGAAGACTACTTCGGAATGGCCGCGAACAATGCCTCTTTCTTTTTGATTCCGGCGGGCCGGTTCGGATACTTGGGGAGAGATACTTTCCGCGGGCCAGCGCTTCACAACTTCGATTTCGGCTTGATTAAAGATACGCCATTTGGCACGCGAGGCGGCGGTGAACTGGCGACTCTCGAGTTCCGCGCAGAGTTTTTCAATCTCTTCAACATCGTAAATTTTGGCTTGCCTGCGAATATTATCAAGGGTTCGGGTTTTGGGGAGATCAGTCGCACGGCGGCTAACTCAAGGCAGATTCAGTTTTCCTTGAAGCTGATTTTTTAAGCGGAGCAAGCGGACTCAAAATAGCGGGTTCTGCTACGATTTCTCCCATGCGGACACTCGTCCTCTTACTTTTCGCTTTTCTTTTTACAGTGCCACTTCCCGCGGAAAAGGCCCTGCAGATCTTCTTCATCGATGTCGAGGGCGGGCAGTCTACTTTATTCGTTCCGCCGCATGGCCAATCTCTCCTGATCGACACTGGTTGGGACTACAACGCTTTTCGCGATGCGAATCGAATCGTAGCGGCTCTCAAGCTCGCCAAAATCAAGAAGATCGATTACGTGCTGATCACGCATTACCATTCGGACCACGTGGGCGGAGTGCCTCAACTTGCGCAGAAGGTGTCCATTGGAGCCTTCATCGATCACGGTCCAAATCGGGAGTCGTCTAAAACGACCGCTACGCTCTACTCCGAATATCAGGCCGCAATTTCAGGCGCGCAACGGATACTGGCTAAACCGGGCGAACGCCTGCCGATCAAAGGTCTTAACGTCACCGTAGTTTCGGCGGACGGCAATTTGATCCCGGGTCCGCTGCCTGGCGCCGGTCAGCCCAACCCTGCCTGCTCGGGCATCTCGACAAAAGAAAACGATCCCAGCGAGAATGCCCGTTCAGTAGGTGTGGTTATCGACTTCGGCCAGTTCCGCACGGTCGATTTGGGTGACCTCACGTGGAACAAGGAATTGCAGCTAGTCTGTCCGGCGAACAAGATTGGCAAGACCGATCTGTTTATTGTTTCTCATCACGGTTTCGATCAAAGCAATAGCCCGGCACTGGTTCATGCGCTCGCGCCACGCGTGGCCATCATGGACAACAGCTCAAAGAAAGGAGGTTCGCCGTCTGCCTGGGATGTGGTCAAGTCGTCCCCCGGCTTGCAGGGTCTCTGGCAATTGCACTTCGCCGACGGGGGCGGGAGCGAGCACAACACCTCGGATCCCTTCATCGCGAATATTCAGGAGGCGGATACCGGTTTTTATCTGAAGGTGACTGCCCAGGAGAATGGCAGTTTCGAGGTTTACAACCCGCGCAATAAGCTAACGAAGGAATATGACGGGGGCCGATGAGCAGATAAAGGACGGCTAGACTACCGCTTCTGGGCCACCCTCGCGGCGCATCACGATATCCGTTAAAGCACCCAATTTTGCCTGGAAGTGTATGAGCCAGTCTTCGTGGCTGGCAATTGCCTCGGCATGCTCTTTGATCCGGTGCGCGGCCTTTGCCTCTAAGATTGCGTGGACCAGCATAGCGTCTTCCAGTTCTTTGCCGGCTTGCTCTAACATGCTCACTCGATGCTTCAGGTTGCCGCCGTTCTGTTCCGCCATGCAGTATTCCTGTACAGGCTAGCCGAAAAAGTCGCGGACCTTTTCAAACACGCTCTTCTCGTGCGGCGTGTTTTCGACCGGCAGCACTTCTTGCAGCTGCTCGAAGAGCTTGCGTTGATCGCGGGTGAGTTTCTTCGGAATCTGCACATCGAGGTGGACGTACAAATCACCGCGGGAACGGCTATTCAGCTGCGGGACGCCAAGATTCCGTAAGCGGAACTGCGCGCCGGCTTGCGTGCCTTCGGGCACTTTGATGGTCTGCAGACCGTCGAAAGTTTCGATTTCTATTTCGGCGCCTAGTACGGCCTGCGCCACGTTGATGGGCAAGGTGCAATGAAGCTCCGAATCGCGGCGCTCGAACACCGGATGCTCGGCAACTTTGATTACGACGTAAAGGTCGCCGGGCTGACTACCGGCGGGTCCGGGATTGCCCTCGCCGCTCAAGCGCAGCCTGGTACCGTTATCGACGCCCGCAGGGATGTTCACCTTCAGCTTTTTCTCGATGCGATGGAAACCCTCCCCCCGGCACTGGGTACAGACCTGGCGGATGACTTTCCCGCGCCCTCCACAAGTGGGACAGGTCTTGCGGATGGCCAAAAAACTCTGTTGATAGAGCACTTCGCCGCGTCCGCTGCAGACCGAGCAGGTAACCATGCCGCCGTTCGGCTCGCCGCCGGTTCCCTGGCAGCGCGAGCACGCTTCCATGCGCGGGATCTGCAGGTCGGCTGAGAGTCCGCGCATCGAATCCTCGAAGCTGATCTCGAGGTCGTAGCGAATATCTTCTCCACGCTGCGTCCGCCGTCCACCGCGCCGGCCGCCGAAGATGTCCCCCAACCCAAACAGATCGCCCAGGATGTCTCCGAAATCCGCGAAAGTCGACTCGTCGAAATTCGGCCCCGAGCCCACGTTCACGCCCTGATGCCCGAAACGATCATAAGCAGCGCGCTTCTGCGGATCGCTCAAGACGGCGTAGGCTTCCGCGGCTTCTTTGAACTTCTCCTCCGCTTCCCGGTTGTCAGGGTTGCGGTCAGGATGGTACTGCAAGGCGAGCTTGCGATAGGCGGCCTTTAGAGTGCCATCGTCGCAATCGCGCGACACACTCAATATCTCGTAATAATCTCGTTTGGCGACACTCATCGGCATATGGGAATACTTTCCAGGCGCGGTCCTATCCAAGCCCGTCCGCTACTCGCTTTGATCGGGCGAGAGCGGGGAAATTGGAAGATCAAGGATTGACCGCCACCTTCACCATGGCGGGACGCAGCAGTCGCCCCTTGAAATAGTAACCGCGCTGGTACTCTTCCAGGATAGTCTGATCCGGGTGATCTTTTGTATCAACCATTTCGACGGCGTGGTGAATATGCGGGTTGAAAATCGCCACTTCAGATGAGATAGGCTCCAGACCCAGCCTGCTCAGGCTTTCGCCCAGGCGCTGATGAATCAGTTCCAGGCCGCGCGCGTATTCCTTATCAGTCGTTTCTACTTTCAGGGCGCGTTCGAAGTCGTCCAGCACCGGAAGGAGCGCCTTTATGGTGTCCATAGAGGCGTACTCGGAAAGCTCACTGCGTTCCCGCTCATTGCGGCGCCGGTAATTATCAAACTCTGCCTGCCGGCGTTGCAGCAGATCCTGAATTTCGGCCTTTTCTTTTGCCAAACGGTCGCGTTCGGCGATGATTTCGCCAATAGAGCTTGCGGCGTCGGAGTATCCAGCCGAGTGTTCGGGTTGCTCTTGCGCGTCCTCTACTCCAACGGCATCGTGATTGTTTTCAGATTCCATACAAATACGTGGGGATAAGGAGGATCGGTCGATCCTCCGCTATTTAAAGACTAGCAGAAATTGCGGATTTTCGCCGGCCGAAGTAGGACAAGACGGCGCTCGTCGATCGCCGCCAAGCGCGATCGGCGCGAGGGCTAACGCGACCCACACGTTGACATCAGGCAAGGAGATTTTCTATTTCGGCATTCGTGAGATTCAACGTGCCCGGTTCAGTAGAATCCAGAACCGGGAAATGAATCTTGAGGTCTGGCCGGGCGTTGCCTGTGCGTTTCAATTCCTTCTCGAATGCCACGCGAAGTATGTATTTCAGGGTCACTCCTTTTTCAGATGCCAGGATTTTGGCAGCTCGGAGAGTGTCGTGCGGCAAGTCCAAAGTTGTTCTTATAAAAGCATCTCACGCATCAAGCACTCAGAACCCGCAGTCTACCCATTCAGATGCGATTCAGTCCATAGTTGCGCATCAGCCGTGGCGGGGTCGAATTCGTCTTCCCGCAAATCGAGTACCAGGGCATATCGACTGCTGATCGCGAACTCGTCGCGTATAACGATAGACGAACCAGGAGGCACTGTGTCCAGCTTGGCTTCGATAATCTTTGCCAGGCGCGCTAAATTCTCCAGCGAACCGCGAATTGCATGGTCATCGAAACCAGCTTCGGGCCAAGTCATAATTTCCAGGTACATGTACGGACCGTAGTGCTCGTGCTCCGATTGCGTCGTGTTGCGAGGATCAGCAACGTACGAACGAAGGGCGTCTCGGAAACGTAATAAGCCTTCCCGCGAACCAGTTAGCTTCCAAACTTTGATCTGGTCATCACGGTCGTAAAAGAAGCCGAGTTCGCGCCGACTTCTTTTTGTTGCTTCGTTTGTAACGTCGTTGGGTGCAACCAAATTTAAACTGCCTGTTCTCAGATCACGCCGCGGCCTCGTCCGGCTCGTTGATATAGCATTTGGCGATATGCGGCGGTCCAGTTACGTTGTCAGCGGTCTTTCTTCCAGGAAGCGTCCGCTATCGCTAGCTACAGACGGAAAGCGCTGCCAGAGATCAGTCATGTCCGGTAGACGCGGTGTGGCAGGCCTTTTCGAAATAGGGCAAGTTCCGCAACAGGTTCCCCACGTTGCTCAATCAGGATCACTGCACCCTGGGCAGCCTCACGCACAAACTCGGACGTGCGGATTTGAAGATCGCGAATGGACCCCTTTTTCATGTGCTACATGCTAACACCCTTTCCGAACTTTGGACCGCCAGGTTGGTACACCCCACAGCCAGTATCTCGATATACTCTAAATAACTCCGTTTCGTCCCAAAACAGCCTAATCTTTATGCGAACCTGGCCAGTCTCCTGTGCTTTTCTGGCGTTGAGCAGTCTTCCAAGGCTCTGGGGAGCTACTCCCACGGTCGATTTCGACCGACAGATCAGGCCGATTCTTTCCGACAACTGTTTCGCCTGTCATGGCCCTGATGAGAAGCGGCGCATGGCGGGGTTGCATTTCGATACCAAAGAGGGCGCGTTTGGTAAGACGGGTGTGATTGTGCCCGGCGACTCGGCGCACAGCAAGATGTATCTGAAGATCAGCAACCCGAATGAAGCGATGCGCATGCCGCCGACGTACTCGGGCCGCAAGCTGACTCCGGTGCAGATCGAGACGATCAAGAACTGGATCGATGCGGGCGCCAAATGGGAAACGCACTGGGCCTATACCCCCCCGAAGCGGCCGGATCTTCCGGCGGTGCGAGACGCGAAATGGGTTCGCAATCCGATCGACCAGTTCGTTCTCGCCAGGCTCGAGAAAGAGGGACTGCATCCCTCCCCTGAGACAGATAAAGCGACGCTGCTGCGGAGGGTGACATTCGATCTCACTGGTTTACCGCCCACGCCGGCCGAGCTGAAAGCGTTTTCGCAGGACAGTTCGCCGCAGGCTTACGAGAAGGTAGTCGACCGGTTGCTTGCTTCGCCACGTTACGGGGAGCGCATGACGATGCAGTGGCTCGACTTCGCGCGCTACGCGGATACCCACGGGTATCACATCGACAGCGCCCGGGAAATGTGGCCCTGGCGTGACTGGGTAATCGGGGCCTTCAACCGAAACATGCCTTACGACGAGTTCACGGTGGATCAGATTGCAGGGGACCTGCTGCCGCATGCCACGCAAGCGCAGATTATTGCAACTGGCTTCAACCGCAACCACATGATCAACTTCGAGGGCGGCGCGATTCCAGAGGAATATCAGAACGAATACATCGTCGATCGCATCGAGGCGACGTCGACGACCTGGCTGGGAATTACGCTTGGCTGCGCGCGCTGCCACGATCACAAATACGATCCGCTGCGGCAGAAAGATTTCTACAGCTTTGGTGCGTTCTTCAACAGCGTGCCGGAGAAAGGTCTGGACGGTTACAAGGGGAATGCGGCGCCGTTCCTGCAACTTCCTAACAAGGAGCAGACTGAGATGAAGGCGGCGTTGATTGCGGCGATCAAGAAGACCGACGACCAAATAGCGGGCGCGGAGGCGGTTTGGGAGCAGCATCAGTTCGCCATGCCAGTAACGGATGTGACAGCGGGATTGGTTTCCGAGTACGCCTTCGACGACTCGCTGGCGAACCGGCTGCAGCCAGGGGCGACGGCGAAAGTTCTGGCCGGGAAAGCTATCTACACGCAGGGCCGGACTGGACGCGCACTGGATTTCACGGATGAGGCTCAACTTTCCTTCGGCAATGCGGGGGCGTTTTCAGCGACTGAGCCATTTACGGTGGCGATGTGGGCGAAGACGGGCGGGCCATCCGGCATGGCGCTGCTGCAGCAATACGAGAAGTCATCGAAAGCAGGCGCGGGTTTCGAGATTTCGCTCGACTACTGCAATAAGGAAAACTGCAACATCATTGTGCGGCTGCAGAATAACGGCCCCGATTCGGGAGTCGTGGTTAAGTCGACGGAAGGGGTCACTTACCGAGAGGATTCCGTCGATCACGAGCACGTCAAAAGCCCGTGGGATCACCTGGCAGTCTCGTATGACGGCTCCGGCAAGGCGAAAGGCGTTCAGATTTACGTGAATGGACGCAGCGTGAAGACGGCGGTGATTCGCGATAGTCTCGCGCTGGCGTCGCTCGCGAAAGGCGAGCTCGAAATCGGCAACAAAGAATGGGGCACGCCGTTCAAAGGGCAGGTGGCGGACTTGCGGATTTACAACCGGCGTCTATACGCGAACGAAGCGTACGAACTTGGCCTGCTTAATCCGATTCATATAGTCCTCGAGATACCGGCCGCGCGGCGCACAGACGATCAGAAGAGGTGGTTGCGCGAGTATTTCCTGAAAGAAGCGGGCAATCCTGCCGAACAGCAATTGAGCGTGGACAACAAGGAGCCAAACCGGGGCCTGGACGAGATCAATCGCGAGATTCCTTCGACGATGGTGATGGCCGAGATGGACAAGCCTCGAGACACGTTCGTGCTACGGCGAGGCGACTACCAGATGCGGGGAGACAAGGTGGAGCCGAACACGCCGGCGGTGCTGCCCCCGCTGCCGAAAGATGCGCCGCGGAATCGCTTGACGCTGGCCAAGTGGCTGGTGGATCCGGGCAATCCATTGACGGCGCGAGTAGCGGTGAATCATTTCTGGCAAATGTATTTCGGCTTGGGGATTGTTAAGACGAGCGAAGATTTCGGCTCGCAGGGCGATCCGCCGAGCAATCAGGAACTGCTCGACTGGCTGGCAACCGAGTTCGTGCGAACGCATTGGGATGTGAAGGCGATGCAGCGGTTGATCGTGACATCGGCGACTTACCGGCAAGCATCGAAGGTGACACCGGACATGCTTGAGAAGGATCCGGAGAACCGGTTGCTGGCGCGGGGTCCACGTTTCCGGCTACCGGCCGAAATGGTGCGCGATAACGCGCTGGCGGTGAGCGGATTGATCAATGAGAAGATCGGCGGCCCGAGTGTTTCGCCATATCAGCCAAAGGGACTTTGGGAAGAGATGGCGTTCGGCGGGGACTTCTCAGCGCAGACGTACGTGCAGAGCCACGGGCCGGATCTGTACCGGCGCAGCATGTATACATTCTGGAAGCGCTCGGTACCGTATCCTTCGCTCAATACCTTCGATGCGCCTGACCGAGAGAAGTGCACGGCTCGCCGCGGAGTAACCAATACACCGCTGCAGGCACTGGTGCTGATGAACGATCCAACTTACGTGGAGGCGTCGCGAGAGTTCGCGGAGCGCGATTTGCGGGAAGCGGGACCAAGCGCAACCGAGCGGATTCGGTATGCATTCAGGCTGGCGATGGATCGCGATCCTTCGCCGAAGGAAACCGCGATCTTAGAAGGACTCTACAAGAAAGAGATCGTACATTACGATACGGATCGCGCGGCGGCAGAAAAACTGGTTTCGATTGGCGAAATGAAACGGAATCCTAAAATGGATCCGGCGGAGTTAGCGGCCTGGACATTAGTGACCAGCACCATTTTGAACATGGACGAAACCATGACCAAGAATTAAAGAGCAATAGATGAACCCCCTTCGTGATCGTGAATTGAATTTGACGCGGCGGCAACTATTTGGCCGGACGAGTCAGGGCATCGGCGTTATGGCGCTCGCTTCGCTACTCGATCCGAAACTACTGGCGGACGCGCCGGAGCAAGTAAAGAGCGCAGCCGCGTTTGGCGGATTACCGGATCTGCCGCATTTTGCACCAAAGGCAAAGCGTGTCATTTATCTGCACCAGTCCGGCGCGCCTTCGCAAATCGACCTGTTCGATTACAAGCCGAAACTGGCGGACATTGCGGGTACCGAATTGCCGGATTCCGTGCGCCAGGGCCAGCGCATCACTGGAATGACGTCGGGTCAAAATTCTTTGCCTATAGCCCCGTCGATCTTTAAATTCAAGCAGGCTGGCGAGAACGGAGTCTGGCTCAGCGAACTGCTGCCGCATACCGCGAAGATCGTGGATGAAATCACGATTGTCAAGACCGTAAACACGGACGCGATCAACCACGATCCGGCGATTACCTTCATTCAAACCGGGTTCATGCAACCGGGGCGGCCGAGCATGGGTTCGTGGGTCACTTATGGGCTTGGCAGTGAGAATCAAAATCTGCCGGCGTTCGTAGTGCTCATTTCGCAGGCGAACGCTCTCAATCGCGATCAACCTTTGTTTACGCGGCTTTGGTCAAGCGGCTTCATCCCCTCTAAATACCAGGGCGTGCGTTTTCGGGCTTCGGGCGACCCGGTCCTCTTTCTGGCAAATCCCGAAGGTGTCGATGGCCAGACCCGGCGGACGATGCTCGACGCGCTTTCCGAACTCAATCAGATAACCGAGCAGTCGTACGGCGATCCCGAAGTGACAACGCGAATTTCGCAGTACGAGATGGCGTACCGCATGCAATCCTCGGTACCCGAACTGACCGACCTTTCGAAGGAACCGGCCAGCACATTCGAGCTATACGGGCCCGATTCGAAAAAGCCGGGCACGTATGCAGCGAATTGCCTCATGGCGCGGCGGCTGGCCGAACGGGGCGTACGATTTATTCAGCTTTACCATCGCGGCTGGGACCAGCATAACGATTTACCGCGCGATCTCGCGTTGCAATGTGGCGGAACCGATCAGGCGTCGGCGGCGCTGGTGACGGATCTCAAGCAGCGCGGGCTGCTGGATGACACGCTGGTGATCTGGGGCGGCGAATTCGGGCGGACGGTTTATTGCCAGGGCCATCTCACAAAAGATAACTACGGGCGCGACCACCATCCACGCTGCTTCGCTATGTGGTTTGCCGGCGGAGGGGTCAAGCGCGGCTTCTCGCTCGGCGAAACGGATGATTTTTCTTATAATGCGGTGTCAGACCCTGTGCCGATCCATGACATTCAGGCAACTGTGCTGAATTGCCTGGGGATCGATCACACCAAGCTCACGTACAAGTTTCAGGGCCGGCATTTCCGGTTAACGGATGTGGCGGGCAATGTGAATAAGAAGATGCTGGCCTAAGGAGGCCGAAGCGTCTCCGCTTGACACGGGAGCGGATCGGGTATTCATAGGTTGAGTGTCTACCGTAGACAATCACCTGAGCGGCTGGAATTTCTACAGGGGACGCTCGAGGTTCTCATACTGCGAAGCCTGCAGGCTGCGCCCAACCATGCTTACGGAATTTCGCAGTTTCTAGAGCAGCAATCGGAGAACGAGTTTGCGGTGGATAACGGCTCGCTTTATCCGGCGATTCAGCGGCTATTGCAGCGGCATGGATTGCGGGCGATTGGAAAACCTCTCCCGACGGACGGCGCGCGAAGTATCACCGCTTGACCGCTGCGGGCCGGAAGCAGCTGGTGAAATCGACATCGAAATGGCTGCGCTTTGTAGAGGCAATGGGCAAAGTGCTGGCGCCCGAGGCTTAGATGCGGGAATGGTGGTCGAAGATAAGGCGTGGGGCGCAGCGCAGGCGCGGTCTGCACGATGAACTTGCGGAAGAGATGCGGTCGCGGCTCCACTGCCGGAAATTTATTACCCGTTTTCACAGCGTCCGGATAGCGCCATGGTAGTCATAATTCGCGCGGCAGCCAATCCCCAGGTGTTAACTGCTGCGGTGCGACGGGAAGTTGCATCCCTCGACTGGAATGTTCCGATTCGATCTGTGCGGAGTTTCGAGCAATGGCTCGGGGCGTCACTCGAACGAAGAAGTTCAGCACCTGGCTGCTGGGCGTCTTCGCGCTGCTTGCGATGGCCCTGGCCGGAGTAGGCATTTGTGGCGTGCTGAATTTATTGGGTGGGCGTGCGGCAGAAGGAGATAGCCGTTCCTATGGCCTTGGGGGCACAGCCTGCGGCGATTCTCCGCTGGGCGGGAACTCATGCCACGCGATTGGCGGGTTGTGGGCTGGCGCTGGCTGTTTTGGGAAGCTGGGGCACTTCGCGGTGGCCAAGGAGTCTGGTCTTCGGAGTTTCCGTGCAGGATTCCGGGATGCTTCTGGCAGCTGCGGGAGTGGTCTTCGCGACCGCCGCGTTGGCGGCCTGGTTGCCGTTATGGCGTGCTTTGGGAGTGGACATCTTGCGTAACTTGCATGATGCGTGAGAGTGGAGAGCATTGCTCGAATTAGTACTGACGGTACTTGGGTGACGTGCTTACCACCTCCTCGATGTAAGAGAATAGAGAGATTTCACTATTCCAATCATCGGGGTGACAAATGCGTTTTCGAACTTCTCTTCTGACATTGCTTATGGCGGCTGCGCCCATATCGCTGCGCGCAACGAATCCGGGCATCGGGGTAGAGCGGGATCCAGCCGACCCAACGATACTCTTCAGCAACAACTTCACGTTCGGAGCTGACAGCAAGGGAGGCGGGGATCTTTCTTTTCAGAATGAAAGCGGGCAGAACTGGCTCGAATTGAGTGTTTTCGCTACTTTGACCTTTTCAACCCCGATCACCTGCGGGCCGGGCCCGTTTGTAATATGTACGGTGATACAGACGCCCGAATCTGGAAAGTTCTTGTACGACATTGTGTTCGGACCTGTAGTAACGGGAGGAATCCCAAATGGCGCAGGGTTCTCCATAAATCTGAACACTCCACTCACGAGCAAGGATCCAAGCGGGTCGGGAGGCTGGCCAGCCGGAGAGGATTTCAGTGGTAAAGCCAACGACATAGCACCGGAGCCTTCGGCGAGGATGTTGTTTTTGGCAGGAGGAGTGCTTCTGGCGGGAGTGTTTCGTTACCGTCGTCGACGCGCACTGGTCGTCTGACCAAACTCCCTTTTAAGTGCTTCGAAACCTGATGACTCGCGAACGTTCTTGAGATCGGGGTCACTGAGGCAATAGGCGAAAGAATAGCCTCTCTGTAAGGCGTTCCTCAAGTCGGTGAGCGCTTCCGGTATCCGGCCGTTGGTGCTTTCTATCACTGCGGCTTTATACATAAGTTCCTTATCGGATCCATCTATGGCCCTGGCCCGGGCGATCAGCACTCGCGCCTGTGACAAATCGCCCTTTGCTAGATAGCAGATTGCGAGTTCCCCGGTGGCGCTCGCGTCCTGTGGGTTTACTTGCAACTGCGCGTAAAGCAGTGAGATCGCGCGGGCGTACATAGCCGCGCTCTTCTCTTTCTGTCCCTCCCTCGAGTACGCTTCGGCGAGATTGCGAACCACCAAAGCTTGATTGGGACTCATCTCAAGCGCCTTCTCATAGATCAGAACGGCTTCTGAGTAACTGCCCAACATGTAGTAAGCAGTAGCGAGGTTCATATAAGCCCGGAAAGACGGCTTAATCTGAATCGCCTTTTGGAGCGCCGGGATCGCATCTTTCCAGCGGCCTTCGAGAAGATATGTCGCGCCGATGTTTATGTAGCTCGAGGGGTCTCCTGGATTTTCGGCAAACTGTTCCTTGAACTGTTTAATCGCGTCTTCATAGCGGCCCAAATCAAGATAACCCGCGCCCAGTTGCCTGTGGTTGTACCAATAATATGGGTTCAACTCGACTGCCTTCTTAAGCGCTTTAACCTCACCGTCAATCTGTCCAGTAGCGAAGTACGCTTTGGCAAGCCGAATGTAGCCATCATCTGAGTTCGGCGAGAGCTGAAGCGCATGTTGAATTTCGCTGACCGCTTCGGCATTTCTTCCAGTTGCGGTGTAGACGCTGCCAAGCGCAAAGTGCACCTCTGGTAGGTTGTTATTAAGATTTCGCGCTTCTTCGGCGGCTCTAAGGGCTTTGGCAGCGGCCGAGTCATCCTTTGTCGTCTTGTAAAGAAGGAGGCTTGCGTCCGCCACTCCGGTCCAAGCCAAAGCGAAGGAATCGTCTTGTTTGATCGCCTGCTCAAACAGGTCAAGAGCTGCCTTCGCGTTCGTTTCATCGCGATGGTTTTTGAGAATGTCACGACCCTTCAGATAGAGGTCGTAGGCAGCAAGATTTTGCGTGGGAGCAGGCGCCTGGCGTTCCCGCTCTTCGATAGTTGGCTTAATCTTAAGCGCTTCTTCGGTGTCGTTTGAGATCCTGTCTTCCAGGTTGAAAAGATCCGCCGCTACTCCCTGGTAAGACTTACTCCAAATCACCTTAAGTTTCTCGGTGTTGTAGATGAGGACATCCACCTTAATACGGTCTTCAATGCTCTGAACAGTACCCTTTACTATAAGATTCGCGCCCAACTCCTTGCCGATCTTTTCGTCGGGTTGAGAGAAGTTGACCCGTTCCAGAGCCGACGGGGAGACCGCATGCAAGCTGGCGAGGGAGGAGAGCCGGGCGGAGATGGAGTCGGAAATGCCCTCGGCCCTATATTTCAGATTGGGATCCGAACCGACGACACGGAACGGAAGAACGGCGATGTACTTGCCATTGGCGGGAGGTACCACCGGAGGCTTGCGCCATTGCCAGAACCAGCCGGCTCCGGCGAGGACGACCAGGGCGGCGAGGATCGCAGGGAGCCAAGCTCGCTTAAGGAGGGAAGCTTTCGGATAGATCGCGCCGGGCGGCACCAAGGCCGGCTCGGGTTTGCTCCGCAAATCGACAAGCAATTCATGTACGCTGGCGTAACGCTCCTTTGGTTCTCGTTCCAGGCAGCGCATAATGATGGCCGCCAGTTTTTCTGAAATAGCAGGGTTGAGCAGCTTAGGGGAAACCGGTTTTTCGGTGAGCCGCTGCGTCATGGTCTGGAACACCGAATCGTCGTTGAACGGGATACGGCCGGTGGCCATCTCGTACAAGATGAGCCCGAGGGAGTAGATGTCGGTGCGGTGGTCGATCGCGGCTGCGCCCTCCACCTGCTCGGGCGACATGTAGCGCGGGGTGCCGGATACTGATGCCGATTGCGAGCCGGAGGCGGACGATTCCAGCAGCTTGATTGCCTGCGTGGAAACTGAATCGATGCTATGAGCGAGACCGAAGTCCGCAATGCAAGCGTGACCTCCGGAGGTGAGCAGGATATTGCCCGGTTTCAGGTCGCGATGAGTGATGCCCTGCTCGTGGGCTGCCTCGAGGCCTTCGCAGATCTCGCGTGCAAGCTCGAGAATACGTTCCTCGGGTAGTGCGCCAGTGCGTTTGAGGAGGTGGCCGAGATCCTCGCCTTCGGCCCAAGCCATTGAGACAAAGCGCAGACCGCTTGCCTCGCCCAGGTCATGAATGCGCAGGACGTTCTTATGCGAGATCTGACTCGCGATGGAGATTTCATGGATGAGCTGGTCGAGCGATTGCGAATTACTCACCAGGTCAGGCCGGACGATCTTCAGGGCAACCGTGCGGTGAAGGTCTAGATCCGTTGCGCGGTAAACCTTGCCCATGCCGCCTTCTCCGGCTTCCGCCTCGATGCGGTAACGCGAACCGACCATGGTACCCGGCGCTAGCGAACCCGGACGGAGGCCAGGCGGGATATAGGGACAGACATCTCGCGCAAGCAGGTCGGCAGCGACCGCCTGAGCGCTTTCATAACGGTCGGAAGGATTACGCTCGAGGCAGCGCATCACGATTCGGGCAAGCCAGGCCGGAATCCCCGGATTGGCAACTTCGATCGGCCGGGCACGTCCCCGCGTCCGGCTGAGCAAGGATTCCGAAAGGCTGTGACTCGGGAACGGCAATTCGCCTGTCAGAAGCTCGAAGGCGATCACGCCCAGGGAAAAGATGTCGGAACGCGCGTCCCCCTGTTGTCCGAGCGCCTGCTCAGGGGCCATATAGGCGGGAGTTCCGAGGATGACTCCGGAGTGTGTGATGCCTGTGTTCTCAAAAGAACGCGCCAGCCCGAAATCCACGATTCGAACGCGATTACCCGTGGAGAGGAGCACGTTTTGGGGCTTGAGATCGCGGTGAACAACGTCTTCGCTGTGGGCAGCCTGAAGACCCTGGCAAATCTGAGTAAGAACGTCTATGGTTTCTTCGGCCGTAAGCTTCTTGCCTGGATCAAGCAGCGCCTTAAGATCATGACCCTCGACAAATTCCATCGTGATGAAGCGGAACCCGTCAGACACCCCCAAATCGAAGACGCGGATGACATTGCGATGCGCGATCTGTCGAGCCAGGAGGGTTTCCTGCTTCAGCCTGCGGAGGGCGGCCGCATTGGAAGCGAGATCCGGGCGGATTGTTTTGAGCGCGATTACGCGGTCCAGTTCATGATCGAGCGCCTTGTAAACGGTCCCCATACCGCCTTGGCCTAGGCGCGCAAGAATCTCGTAGCGGCCGATCAGCACGGTACCGATCGGGAGCTCGGAAGCAGACGCGGCGGAAGAACGCGCTCGCGCCGGAGCAGCGGCCGAGGGTCCGGTGGCAACTACGGTCTGCTGATCGTCTGGCCCGTTCTTCGAAAGGACAGTTTCGCCGTTATTGATCTGCAGCGCGCAGTTGCAGTGCTCGCACGAAACGGAGCCCTCTTCGTTGAGCGTTTCGCAAACAGGACAGGTGAGCATGGCAACTCGAATTCCGCGCGTGTGACCTGGGGATCGATGTGCTGCCTTTTCACAGCATGTGACGGGCCAAATGCTTGACGACAGGCAGGGCTGTTATTGAGTGTACTCAATTGGAAGTATTCACTCAATATGCTCTTGCATCGAAGATGGCAGTTTCGATCATTTTTCCGTGCTTCATCTGAACGAAAATCCGGTAACGCCCAGGCGAAGGAAATCCGTATGGAAAGCTGACCTCGTTTGGGAGCGAGGAAGGCAATGCAGCCGCCATGCTCATCCGCGGCATATCCATGTGCATGCCGCTGAGATCGGCGATTGCGCCCGTCTGATTCGGTGATTGTTGCCCTTGCGCCAGCATGAGCGCGGCCATGGAAACCGATCCGCTTGGGTGAATGTGTGCAAAGACAGTCCCGTCGGTTTTCACGAAAGCGGCATGGCCGAGCATGCCCATATAAAAAGTCATGTCCTGCGGTGCGGTGCCACCTGGCTTAAAGAGACGGAACCGGAAGAGCGCCGGCTGCTTCGCGCGCAAGCGACCGCCTGGCGGGAGCATCCAAACCATGCGGTAGCCATCGGGAAAAGCAAACTCGGTTGCCGGGGCGGCAGACGCCTGATTCCAGGGCATCGCAGTCCCGGCGGCATCGTCACCCGCCAGCGGCCGCCCGTTTAGCCGAGACTCGAGTCGAAGGGTGCTGACCATTGTTTCGGGAAAGCCGTTCGCATGGACCACGTCCGCGTAAAGGTTGTATGTGCCGGCTGCCATAGAGGGAAGTTGCAGCCGGAAGCTGCCGGGAGCGGCCGATTCCGGGTGAAGGTGATAGACGACATCCAAACCAGGTTCACGGATCAGATAAAGATGCATGAGGTGGCCGTGGTCGGGGATGAAGTCGTCGATTGAGCGCGTGAAAAGCGAGTGCCAGCCGGGGTCGTTCAGCCAGCCGGGATCCTTCAGGTGGAGGGTAAGAAGCGCGGGCGCGGAGAGCGAAGCCGCCATATGTATCGGCTTATAGACTTCCTGGCTGTACGAGGTCGCTTCGTTAGCCCACCAGCGATTTCCGAACCAGAGCGCCGCGACAACTACGACGAACGCAACTGCCATTGCGATACGGCCGGCGCGCACTCGGTTCGGAGTGGGCGATAAGCCGGGTTCAAGCCGCGACTCACGGACGGACGCCCCCGCCATGGCGACTACCCCGCCCACTAGGAAGAGACCCAAAATCGATAATAAAGCCCCTAATCCGGGTTGCATTCGGTTGGTCGTCTGTGCGGCTGAGGGGACGGGTATCGAGAGAGAGCCAGCGCCTTTGGGACCGTCGACCGACAGCCGTATCTGCCAGGATCCCGGCGCCATCATCCACAGTGAGCCCGTAAACTGCTGCGGATCCTGAACAGACATGGCAAGCTTGTCCGGCACTGGCGTAAACTTAGCGCCAGGACCTGACATCGGAAGAGGTACTGCATGAATGGCGGTGATGCCCGGAATAGCTGAGCGGACCTCCAATTCGGCAACTCCTGGAATCACTTTTGGGGGCCGAATGGTAATGAATAGCCGATAGGGGCCAGCATTTCCGTCGAGATAGATATCGGGACTACCGATGTGGGCAGCGGTTGGCCAGGCGAGCGCGGCGAGAAAAAGAAAAAACCAACCGCGCACTTACCGTTTCACCGTGCGCAACCACTCGCCTCGCGAAAGGGCCCAGCGAAAGGAGACCGTTCCGAAAATGAAAGCCAGCGCAAGGCCGCGCCAGAAGTGCGCTACGCTTTCCTGATCCCAAAACAGACTGCGAGCCGTATACGACGTCGGCGGAAGGCCATACCAGAAGTACATCGTTCCGAAGAAGCGGTTGCGGGAGGCCGCGCTCATCAGAAAGCTGGCAAAGGGCCATTCGGCAGCCAGAAGGAAGACAACGAACACTGCGGCGCTGATGGCGGCGAGCTTCCACAAGTTCCACGATTTTGTTCGCTGCCATAAGAGATCGAGCGCCAAAGCGGGAACGATTAAGAGAATCGGAAATGGCTCGGGAATAAAATGCCTGACGTGCTGATACACCGGTCCTAACTTTGGTTCGGCTGGAAACAACGGCAGGATGAGCACCAACCCTATGTTGAATAGCGTATAGAAGCCGGCAACGAACGTGGCGGCGAAAGGAAAATTTGTGGCGCGCCCGCCAACGGTGAGCATGATCGGAACGAAGATGGCCAGGATCACGTATGGCTGAGAACGTGCTCGCGCGCGACCAAGGGCAAACCGGCGTTAGGACCAGCGATACTCGCCATGAAAAGCTCCTTGCTTTGAAGGTACGCTCCCATTATGAAACGGTGTCGGGAACCGGAATTAACCTCGAGGAAACTCCGGCTGAACGAAAGCAAAACGAATAAAAAGGTTTTCTTTGCTTTCGTTGCGATGTAAGATAACACCAATTCGAAAATCTTTGAACATGACCAAGCCGAATACGCACCGCCTCCACGCCGAAGAGCGACGCCGCGAAATCTTATACGTGCTTGGACAAAACGGGCGAATCACGATTGAAGAAGTAGTCCAACGCTTCGGTGTCTCCGCTGTGACAGCCAGAGCTGATCTGGATATGCTCTCAGAAAGTGGCGCGCTGGTGCGTTCGCACGGCGGAGGGATCAAACCGCTTGCCGCTGCTCCGGAACACCCCCTAAAGGTACGCGAGGGAATGCATCGTGAAGAGAAACTTAGGGTGGCCCAAGCTGCCCTCCAACTCATCCGGCCCTTGCAAACGATCATCCTTTGCACAGGCTCCACCTCGGCGGAGCTGGCCTCACAGATTCGCCGTACCTGTCCGGACAGCATCACCGTCATCACTTACGCCCTGAATATTGCGGTAAAACTCGCCGACATGCCGAACCTCTCGCTGGTCATGCTCGGAGGTCTTCTTCGCCAGCCCTCGACCGCCTTCGTCGGCCCTTACGCCGAAGACATGATGCACGCGCTGCACGCCGACCACTGCTTCATGAGTACAGTCGGGCTGGATGCCGATGTCGGTTTAACCACGCTCGACATGATGGAGGCACAGCTCAATCAGCGAATGATCGCCTCCGCCGCTCAAGTCACTGTGTTGGCCGATTCGAGCAAGTTCGGGCACCGGAGCCTCTCCCTAATTTCAGATTTCCGCTCCGTACATCGTGTGATTACCGATACGGGAGCGCCGCCCGGCCAAGTAGAGAAATTACGCAGTCGAGGGGTAGAAGTCATGCTGGTTTAATCGCTGCCAGCTTCTATGGGAAAGCATAATCAGCTTCCAATTTGTGTATGGTTGGCTTTGCTTTCGTTTTGTTTCTTTTTTGCTTGACAGCGCCTTGTGTTCCTTTTACAATTCCGTCAAAGCTCTCGTTTAGCTCGGATCCCGTAAAGAAGGAGTCATTCGCATCTCATGAGAACAGAATCATACGCGCAAAATTGTTTGTGGCAGCTTGCCGCGAGCTTCCTGTTGTTTGCACTGGTCCTGTTTGCGCCAGTCTCGTTAATCGCGCAGGAGGTTACCGCGGCCATCAACGGAGTGGTAACCGATCCCTCCGGCTCTGCGGTTTCTGGAGCCAAAATTACGGCCAAGGACCTGGACCGGGGCACCACGTATCCGAGCACGACCAACTCCGATGGCGCGTATAGTCTCCCCCGTCTCCCTATAGGTAACTACGAGCTGCGCGTTGAAAATCCTGGCTTCCAGTCGGCGATACAATCGCCTATCGTTCTTCAGCTGAACCAAGTCGCCAAGGTAAATATTCAGCTCCAGGTGGGCAACGTCAATCAGACTGTGGAGGTCACAGGCGCAGCTCCCATACTGCAGACGGAAACCACCCAGCTTGGCACGGTCCTCGATGCTCGTACCAACGTCGCATTGCCTTTGGCGACTCGCAACTACAATCAATTGACCTTGCTGGCTCCTGGCGCGGTTACAACCAGCCCGACCTCCTTCACCGGATCGCAGAGCACGTTCAATAGCGGCCGCCCATACATCAATGGAAATCGCGAACAGGCCAACAACTATATCCTCGACGGAATGGATAACAACCAGATCTCGGAAAACGACGTAGGTTACGCTCCGAGCGTCGATGCCATCCAGGAATTCAACCTGATCACCCAGAACGCCTCTGCGGAATTCGGCAACTTCATGGGCGGCTTGATAAGTGTCAGTCTCAAGTCCGGCACAAACCAGTTCCACGGCACCGCTTTCGAGTTTCTTCGAAACAATGTCTTGAACGCCAACGAATGGTCGAACAATTTCCAGGGCCTTCCGCGTCCCCTTCTGCGCTGGAACGAATTTGGCGGAGCCGTAGGTGGCCCCATCAAGAAAAACAAGCTCTTCTTCTTCGTCGACTACCAGGGTTCGCGCTTCGATCAGCCCGCTACCGGCAGCGGCTTCACCGTGCTCACGGCCGCTGAACGAAATGGCGATTTCTCAGCCATCTGCACGGCCGGGTTCGTTAGCGGCATTTGCAGCAACCCTAAGCAGCAGCTCTACAACCCGTACACGGGCACAAATCCGAACAACCGTCAGCCATTCCTCAATAACCAGATCTCTAAAACGTTCTTCAGCCCCATTGCGGTGAATATCCTGACTTCTTCCGCATATCCTGCGCCCATCAACGGCAATCTGGTGAATAACCAGGTAAACACCACGCACACATATACCAACGGAGATCAGGGCGACGTCAAGGTAGATTGGAATGCCTCGGAGAAGGATCGTATTTATGGACGGTACTCTCAACAGAACGTTGTCAATCCAAGCACGAACAGCCAAACGCTCCTGTACAACGGGTTCAATAACTACCCGCTCTATAACGGCGTGCTCGACTACACGCGAACTATCAGCCCGACTTTTGTAAATGACATTCGAGGCGGCGTGAATTATTACCCGGTGGCAACGGGAAACACCAACCCTGGCGGCAACACCAATTTCGGAATACCTGGCGCTCCGTCTTCATTCCTCCCAGGAATGACTCTTAATGGCGGTAACGCATCCAATTTCGGCAATGCCGATATAACTCAGGATTTCGCTTCTACCGTCATTCAGGCGGAAGACACGGCCATCATCACTCGCGGTTCGCACACGCTTCACGCGGGGTTCCAGTACTTCCGCGACCGCATCAACGTTTTCTACTCCGGTAATGAAGGCTTAGCGGGCTCGTTTACATACAACGGGCAATATACAGGAATCAACGGAAGCATCGGCCTGCCTGAGGCAGACTTCTTACTAGGTCTGCCGAGCCAAGTCGGTTTAGGGGCAGGTGGTGGGACATGGGGGCAGCGTTCCAGCACCTATGCCGCGTTCTTGCAAGACGACTGGAAAGTGAACAGCAGCCTTACCCTCAACTTGGGTTTGCGCTGGGAGTTGCATACTCCCTGGAACGAAGTTCACAACCGTCAGACTAACTTCCAGGAATATACCGGACAGGTGCTGTTATCGGGTCAGACGAACCTGTTCAATGACAACAATGCTTTATACAACCAGTACAACGGCATCACCAATTGGCAGCCTCGCATCGGCCTCGCCTGGAAGGTTGGAAACAACACAGTCGTGCGCGCATCCTACACCCTCTCTAACTACCTGGAGGGCACCGGCACGAACCTTCGTCTTACCCGCAATCCACCATGGCAAACCGGGCATCTCGCGGCCTATTCGTCAGGCGCGGCGCTTACGTTCCCAACCACGACACTCGATCAAGGCTTTTCCGGTTTCAGCGGCAGCAGTAATTGCACGACGGCTACCATCGTCACCTATTCCCCGGATTGCTTTTCCGGGGCAACCATCTTTACCTGGGACCCGAATAACCGGCCGGCGGTGGCGAACCAGTGGAATGTCAGCATTCAGCACCAGTTCGGAAACACAACCACATTGCAGATTGCATATGCCGGTCAGAACAACGATCATCTGATGGTTCCCATCTTGGCCTCACAAAGTTTTCTGAATGCTAATGGAACGGTTTCTCCGAGTCCTTATCTGGCTGGCAATCCGGCACTGCTGGCTCAAGCTCCTACTGACAAGCTAACCGCCACTAATGGCATCCAGAATTACAATGCCTTACAGGTCAGTTTGCAGAAGCGACTTAGTAATGGGCTCGAATTCCAGGCGAATTACACCTGGTCGAAGTGCATGACGAACTCCATCGGCTATTACGGGCTTTACGGCGATCTCAACGCCAGTGTCGATCAAAGCGGCGGGAACGTCTTCTACTGGCAGAACACTTATGACGCGCACGGCAATTACGGGCCGTGCTACTACGATGTCACAAATGCCTTCAACGGATTCGTTACTTACGACATTCCGTTTGGCCGGGGCCGTACGTTTGGGAAGAATATGAACAAAGTTGTGAACGCTGTCGTCGGCGATTGGCAGGTCAACAGCATCGTAACGTTCCATTCCGGCTTTCCCTTCCCGATAACAGGCAATGATGTTTCGGGGACAGGTTCCTTCGGAGCGTTAGCGAGTTGCAGCGGGGGTACGCAGGTATATGGAGCCAGAAATTCGCCCCAGGGCGGGTATCAATGGTGGAACCCCAGCACGTTCTTCCAGCCCTCCTCCGGGTTCGGGAACTGCGGCGTCGGTGTCATCAGAGGTCCAGGTCTGAATACCGCCGACCTCAGCGTATCGAAGCTCTTCCCGGTAACGGAACGCCAGAATCTGGAACTACGGGCTGAAGCCATCAACTTCACCAATACACCGATTTTGGCCGCTCCGAAGAACGGCTTAGGCCCGACCCTGGGATTGGTAAATGCATCGCAAGGGGCGCGCAATATCCAGTTTGCTTTGAAATATAACTTCTAAGTCTTCTTATTCCTCAGCAAGCGCGACCGCCGGGTTTGGCTGGAGTGCAGGGCTCCTTGCGCTCTGCATCAATCTTGCGATCTCCGTTCTCGTGAGCGTTTTTATGCCGGAAGGGAAGAGAAATATCGCAGATACAGTGTTTCGCCTCGAAATGGCGTCAGAAAGAGGCATGGATAAAAGATCCGGTCGGCAAGTCGCCCGCGGTCCAACTCTTACTTACTAGGAAGGGCAAGTCATTCCGCTGCGATTGTTTCGTCGGCTAGTTGCGCCGTACCGATGTCTCTAGGTGACTACGTCTGTCTCCTTCTGGCGGAGCACGTGCCGTGCTCAGTGAAGACCGACAATACCCCGCACCGAGTCGACAAGCTTTTCGGAATCGTACGCGACACCTTTTTTGAAGACGTATTTCACCTTCTCAACGTCGCTGATGTGAACTGATGGATCTCCCTCCACCACCACAAGATCAGCCTGTTTGCCGGGAGCAATGCTCCCAACCTGATCTATGCGGCCCAGGTAGACAGCAGCATCGTAAGAGGAGATTCGAATGGCTTCCTCCGGTTTAAAGCCGGCTTCAACCAGGAGCTCCAGATTTCGCTGATCGCCGAAACCGGGCAAAGCTCCTCCATTTCCGGTAGGATCACAACCGGCCATAAGCAGTCCTCCTGCAGCCGCAAACTCCCTCTCGAAACCCATCTCTTTCTTCAGCCATGATGATAAAGGTGTATCCGGGTTAGCAGCCGCCCTCTCCTTCGATTTCAGGTAACCGATAGCTGCTTGCGGTGACATGGCATCGAGCATGCGCTGTTCCAGCGGTGGCTTTCCCGGGATCAATGCTTCCAGAACCGCAAGCGTGGAAGTAATGGCCACTTTGTGCTGGACGAGTGCGTGAATTACACGCTGCACTTCGGGGCTTTCCATATTGAGACTGCCAGAAGACTCCGAGGTCTTGAGTCGACTCGGGCAGACATCGCGTTCCTTGCCAGGCGTGAATTCCGTGTCGACAAGCAAGCCATGCTCCAGATTATCGATGCCCAGCTCAGCAGCTTCCGTAAAACCCACCGAGCAGAGATGGCCGGTGATCTTTATTCCGTGCTCATGCGCAGCCTGAATCGCGGCTGCTAAAGAGTCATGCGAAATATTTGTATAGGCTTTGAACGAGGTCACGCCTTCTGCCGCCCAATAATCGACAAAGCGCCGCGCCTCTTCGGGAGAGTGCACCACCGGCATCTGAACGAAGGGGCCGCCGGGTCCTTGAAGATACGGGCCAGTCACATCCAGGTCCGGTCCCGGGATCATCCCACGGTCGATGAGCTTTTTGACATTCAAGTCTGTGTAAGGTTCAAGCGAGCCAGCGGTCCGCGCGGTCGTTACTCCAGAGGCGAGATAGAGGGTCGGCGCGCTGAACATCAGCTCGCTGAAGACTGCTCCACCTCCCGGAGATGGATAAAACAAGTGTTCGCGCATGCCGACGAGTCCGGGGTACGCAGCATGCCCTCTTAGATCAAGCGTCCGGGTGCCGGCAGGGATTTGGATTTTAACTGACTCGCCGATAGCGGTTATTCTCCCGTGATCAACAATAACCGTCTGATCAGCACGCGCAGGCGCGCCCGTGCCGTCGATCAACTTTAGGTGGCGGAGAGCAATCACGGGATCGCTGAAACTGATGAACGACGCTGCGCTCCTCTCCCGATCTTGGGCGCTTATTTGCAAAACCGCGTATATCGGGATCAGGAGTCTAAGACATCTAACAATTAGAGCTCGCATCGAAGCAAATTATCCCACTCGTCCCAGCAGGGAGCTTTGTCAACGCACGAATGAAACGACGTGCTGCCCTGAAGGAAGCAGAATCGCGCCCGCTCCTCCTGCATAAGCTCCGTACGCCTCGCCGTCGACCTCTACCCGCGCGACCGTCGAGCTCAAAACTGCAATTGCTCTCGTCCGGCTCTCGTAAGATACATCGATTTGCTTATCGCTAGCCAATGCCGAGCGGATCTCGCCATTGAAGTCTCGGATCGTGAGAGTCGGCTTTTCAACCGCCGCCGAAAGCCGGTGCTTCCCGCTTGGTGCGAGCACGAAGCCATCATCCTGAACTGGCCATATCTTACCGTCCATTTCGACTGGCCCTTGCCATGCGACCCGTGTCGTCTCCCGGGCATCGACGTCGATTTCGTCAGGACCGTGTTCTCGCACTTGCGCGCTCGTGGCTGCTGCGGGCAGAAGCAGAAGATCCTGCTTTTCGAGTGAGTTCTCGAAATAGATGGCCACTCGCCCAAACGAAACTGCCGCCTGATGGACCAGTTCCAGCAACTCCACGCCTGTTTGCTTTTTTGTAGGATAGACATCCTGATAGCGCTCGACAACGTTAATGTCTACCGCCAGCCGTTCCCGGTCAGCGGCAATCTGTTGGTACTTGCCCGCCAGGCGCGCATAACGTTCCGGCCCCAAAGCCCACAACGTGGCAGGGTCCTCTACCAGCAATGTGCTTTTTCTTTTCTCGATTAATGGCAAGGTGCGCGCCACATCGGCCCCAAGTTCATCCCGGATGCCGGGCTCAAAGCGGTCGTCGATGTGAGTCAGCACTACATCCAGATAGGGCTTGACCGCTCGCGACTGATCGATGGTTTGCAGCCATTCCCGCTGCATGCGTGAAGCAAGCTCGGCACGGAAGTCCAGAAAGTTTCGCAATGCTTCAGGATGCGTGGCTGCAGCATATGGCGAGCCTGCCGCAAACAAAAGCTTGGGATCGAAGCCGTTGGTGCTTTTGAACTCGGCGCGGACCTGATCGTTCATTGGCGTAAACCGCGCCGGATTCGCTGCGCCTTCCAGCGATTCAAAATAGAGCTCCGCGAGATTGACGCCGTCCCAATCGAAGCGCCCGAGCAGAGTGTTGATCTCTTTCCCAATTTCTTGGCGGCAATCGGCATTTTGCAGGTTCATCAGCTTGCGCCAATCAAGTTGCGCATCTTGCCCCACGGCGGTTTTCTCGCGCCAGCTTGGATGATCCGTCCAAAATTTCTCGCTCACGTGCGGCAGCTCCAGCCAGGCGTATACCGAAATCGCGTTGCGGTGGCATGCTTCGATCAATTGCTTGAGGTATGCGTCTTGCGTGGCATCGGATTCCATGTTGTGCCAGGCGGCTACATGCAGCACTTCGATGCCCGCCCGTCGCCAACGCCGCGCCAGGTAGTCGGGATCGGCACGAATCCGGTACGACGAATCGAAGAAGGCCCACAACGTTGTCGTTTGTGCAGGCGCGGACCAGCCCAGGTCGGCCAGTGCTTGTATCAGATAAGGGAATCTTTCGATCCCGCTTGCCCCAGGCGCGGTCGCGAGCCACAGCACAGCTCCATGCTGGGTGCGTTTACCGGCCATCAAGGGAGCGCCTTTCCACTTCTCGCTCGCAAACACTTTGAAATCACTGGGAAGCTGCACCCGGGCGACGTTCACCGGCTGCTCCCAGATGATCTGCATTTCCCGTGCATGGACGTCGGTGATCTGACGAACCGTGATCTGCTCCGGGTCCGGAGTAATTCTGAGACGCTCCGCTGCCGCGCTCGTGCCTTCGAGGATTAAAATGTGGTCCTCCGAAAGCCCGGCTAAATCGGCCGGCGCGGCCCCGCCCGCCACGATAATTTCTGGCTTACGCTTCGCGTCTTCGATAATTCCAACGGAGCCGAGAATGGCCGCCCATGGCCGTACTTCCGCGCCGCGTACCTGAAAGGTCGTCGCTTTCACTAGCCCAGGCAGCAGCGAGAGCGTCAACGCAATCGGCAGCAGAACACGTCGCAATTTCATTTCTTAGTCACCGCGTACCAGACGCTTATCCGCACGTCGTTATAGTTCGGTTTAGGCGATGCCCCGGTATAGAAGCCGTGCAGGAGATCTGTCGAAAGAAACATGGCAGGCGGCATCCAGGGCAGATGGAATTTCAAGCCAGGGCCTACCTCTACCGTGTTAGCCCAATACTCGCCCTTCACATCGCGCACGTAGTTCATGTTGAAAAGCAACTGGCCAGAAGCGGCATTGCCAAACCGGAACGTCTCGCCCGCGCGGTGCTGCGAATAGAGTAGCCAGTCCTTATCGAAACGGCTGACGTAAATCGCGTCCGCGGTGGTCTCATAGAACAATCCGGGTGTCTGGCTGCCGATCAGGTGTCCGAATCCCTTCGCATAATTCAACCCGCCGCGATAATCCGGCATCGCGGTACCGATATCGTGCCGGAAAGGCAGGTAATTCACTGCTTCACCGGCTTCCGCCCAGGCGGTCACGTGGCGCCAAGTCCTGGTTGCCACGCCCGCTCCAAAGATGAAAGAACTCTCCGACAGATATTGCGGTGTCTCGACGTGGGCTGGCAGCGCGCTCTTCACATCGCCCGCAAATCGGGTGGACAAGTAGAACGAAACCAGCTTGTTCGCCTTGCCGAGCCAAGGCAACGGTATCGTCCGCTTGATCTGCCCGTAGCTGAAGAGGTCATGCCATCGCGAGGAAAACATCGGCAGCGTCCAGATGGTCGTCTGCGGCAGCGTGTCCCCGCGCAGATTATGAAAAGCTTTCGAAGCTTCGGCGGCAACTTGCGGGTCATCGCCGCGCCGCGCCCGGTTGAACCAGTCCATCGCCTCCGCGTCGTCGTTCGATTGGTTATATGCCCAGCCAAGCTGCAACATCACTTCCGCATCGCCCGGATTCTGCTCATGTGCCTGCTGCAAATACCGGATCGCATCATGCAGATAGCCGAGCGCCAGGCTCTTTTCGCCCATGGCCTTCGCATCGGGCGGAGGCGCTGCCGCGCTGCTTGCAGTTTGTTTGACTGGCGCCGAGAGCCGCGTCGTCAGGCCTCTAAGCGAGTCCAGTTGCTTTTGTACCGCTGTGTCTTTCGGATCGATAGCGAGCAATGCTTCAAATTGCTCGATCGCCTCTGGTTCCTTATGCATCGCAAGGTAGAGATACGCCAGTACCTTGCGCAACGCCACATTGCCCGGATCGAGTTTCAACGCCGCCACAAACTCATACGGGTATGGATAGCGGGTCTCCAACTGAGCAAGCGCCAGTTCCGCGGTTCGCGAATCGCTCGAACGAGAGGCAGCCAGCAGGGCCGCTCTCGCTTCGTCCATACGATTCAACTTGCCCCAGACTCGGGCCAGAATCAGCAGCAGTTCCTGAAGTTGCGGCTTCAGCTTTCTGCAAATCTCAAACTGTTCCGCGGCCAAAGGATATTCCTCTCGTAACTCCGCGAGTTGCGCCAATTCCCAATGCGCGCTGAAAGTGGGAAGCGCATTTGGATCCGGGGAGCGCCTTAGCGCTTCCTGCCAGCGTGCAATCCCATCCGCCAGCGGCTTATCGATATTCGCGAACGCCTGCTGAGCAGTAGCTCTAGTGGCGGGATTCGCGGAGTGCCGCAGCTTTTCGAAAGACCGGCGCGCCTCGATCGCTTCCTTTGTCTCATAGGCGAGAAAGGCAAATTCGAGTGCCGCTGTCTCATCCGCAGGATTCAGCTTCAACGCTTCTTTGAATTCATCCCGCGCCTGCGTATTCTCACCGGTTTTGAGCAGCGTGTAGGCGAGATCCTTGTGCACCTTCGCGTTTCCGGGCTGCTTCACCAAACCCTTACGGAACAACTCAACTGCTTGGTCGTAGTCTTTCTGAGCCAGCGCTTTATAGCCTTGATTCAACTCCGGGTCGCCGGGCGTCTGCGAAAACGCTGCTCCCGCAATCGCGGCCAGGAGATATAGCGCATGTAGAAATCTGGGTATGCGCGGCTGATTCAACACAGGCTGTAAGGATAGTCCTGGGCGAGCGCCAAAACTCTCGGATGTTGCTGCGGTTTGGCAATGCCGTCGGAAGTGCAGAGTCGGTTCCAAAACCGTAATCACCCGTTCATCAGGCTGAGTTCGGAGGACTCGATTGCTCCGACAAAAGTTGGTGGTGTGTTAGTTCAAAGATTCAGCCTGTTTTCGCCGGATCTCTTCAGCTCTTCTGTCAATCGCCATAGTCAAATTGGTTAGCCTCTGCTAAACGAATTCTTCGAGCGCCTTTTATACGAAGAGCGCAGAGTGGTTTGGGTAATGCTGGCATTACTATTTAGGCCTCGCACGCGAGCCGCCGATAAAGAGTTCGGCTCCTCAGAAGACAACGTGGTGTTCCGGTTTCAGGACAGTTCCTGATCGAGTTCAGCCCAGATTCGATCTGCTGGAACTCCAACCAGCCGGTCCGTTGTCTCGAGTCCTTGACCCGTTGCGCGATAAATCTGCCGACTCTCGGGATCCACCAAATAAACGTATTGAAATCCCGACTCGACGTAATAGCGGCACTTCTCTATCACCCGGGACATGGCATCCTCCAGGGATAGAATCTCGATCGCAATCTCGACAGCTTTGGTTGGGTACGGTCTCTCGACTTTTCCGCTGGTTGCAATCACATCTGGCTTCGGACGGAAATCGGGATCGATTCTGAGCTCTACTTCCGATCCCGATTTGTAGCCAGCCTGCCAAAGTAGCCGGCATAGAATGGCCTGCAAAACACCATGAACCCAGGTGGGCATAGCTTTCGGAACAGCTTCACCGTTCCAGTACTCGTACGACCTTTCTTCCTGACCGTATTTGACCTGGAACTCAGCTAGCGATAATCTCCGGCCCACCGGCACCATAACTCTATTCTCTCTTATAAACAACGCGGTGCTTCCGCCGCGATACAGTGAAGCAGTACCCTCTTATGGCCCGTTTCCCCGGTGTAGATTATCTCCAGTTCGATTCTCTGTTGAGCGAGCAGGAGCTGATGGTACGGCAAACCGCCCGCCAGTTTGTCGACGATCGCGTGCTTCCTATCATCCGGGAAGCCTACAATAACGCGACATTCCCCAAGCAGTTGATCCGCGAAATGGGCGATTTGGGCTTCTTCGGGGCCAATCTCGAGGGCTACGGCTGCGCCGGTATGAACAATATCGAGTACGGCCTCATCATGCAGGAGATCGAGCGCGGCGATTCCGGCCTGCGCAGTTTCGTTAGCGTACAGGGCGCCCTGGTCATGTACCCGATTTACACTTTCGGATCGGAAGAACAGAAGCAGCGCTGGCTTCCCAGACTGCAATCGGGCGAAGCGCTCGGCTGTTTCGGCTTGACCGAGCCCGGTTTCGGCTCTAATCCCTCCGGCATGCGCACGACTGCCGAAAGACGCGGCGACACCTGGGTGCTCAACGGTGAGAAAACCTGGATCACAAACGGCTCGGTGGCCGATATCTCGGTTGTCTGGGCACGTACCCCCGAGGGTATGCGCGGCTTCATGGTCGAGCGCGGCACGCCCGGCTATTCCACCAGCGACATTCACGGCAAGCTGTCCATGCGCGCCTCGGTCACATCCAGCCTGCACTTTGCAGATTGCGCCCTTCCAGAAACGAACCAGTTACCATGCGCCAAGGGCCTGAAAGCCGCCCTCAGCTGCCTTTCGCAAGCGCGCTTCGGCATCGGTTGGGGTGTGATTGGAGCCGCCATGGACTGCTACGAAACAGCTCGCTCCTACTCCCTCACGCGCAAGCAGTTCGATGATCGACCGCTAGCCTCACATCAACTGGTGCAGGAAAAGCTGGCCTGGATGATCACCGAAATCACCAAAGCGCAACTGCTGGCTTTACAGGTAGCCAAGCTGAAGGACGCCGGGAGAGTGGAAGCGGCTCACATCTCCATGCTGAAGCGAAATAATGTCGCGATCGCTCTCGAATGCGCTCGCCTCAGCCGCGATCTGCTCGGCGCGAACGGCATCATGGACGAGTACCCGATCATGCGCCACATGTGCAATCTGGAAACCGTGAAAACCTATGAAGGTACCGATCACATCCACACTCTGGTGATCGGCGAGCGAGTCACGGGAATTCCAGCTTATCGGTGAGGATAGCTTAGCTTAGCCGAGCCGTTTCTCTAAATCCTGGTGATAGACCGCCACGCCCGGATCGCGTTCCACGGCGGAAACATAGTGCTTCCAAAAGCCGTTCGATTCGCTCGATGGCGAAAGCAGTGCACGTGTATCCGTTATCATCTGCTCAAAATCTTTTGGGGTAGCGGGCGGTTTCTTCGCGGCCAGCGTCTCATCGATTTGGACCACTAACGTCGTCACCGGACGAAGCCACGCGAACCGGGCGTCGTTAATCAGCAGTTGCAGAAACGCGCCGGGCGATGCGATCGGCCCATGCACTATTTCATAAGAGGTCCGCTCCGAATCGAGTAGCGCCTTATGCAATGCGAGAAGTGTCTCGCGAATTTCTCCGAGCTTTTCTCGAGCGGGATCGGGTGTGCCGGTTTGGGGTAACTCCATTCACTCTCAGGTTAACCCGAACTGGCGCATTTGGGCCGAGTCAGCCGCACTTTCTGGGCGCCTAAAGCGAGGGGCAGCGCGAGAAGTCCCAGGGCCACGAAGAACCAGCTGGTAGGTTCAGGCACGAACTGTACTGATGCGCCCGGAATTACCTTGCCGCTGGAATCTGTCACGACAAACGTTGGAAAGTTTAGAATGCCGTCTGCGCTGTTTCGAGCAAAAGTGCCGTCGTGAAAGAATGTGCCCGCCGCATTTGCCTGGAAGGCAACCGAGAACAGAGTGGCCGAATCAAAAGTTACCGGAGCGACGACGGAAAAGTTTCCCGGCGATCCGTTGGGCAGCGCGGCACTCCTGGAAAAGCTTCCAAGACTTACGCCGACGGGCGAGACAGACGCTCCCCCGGGACTATTTAAGGTGTTCATTTGAAAGCCGGAGAAAATAATCTGGAGGTCGCCGGACCCGCTTGCGCCCGTAACGATCAAGGAGTTCGAAAAGGCGACGTTGGCGAGAGCATTGGTGTTCGGTCCGAATCCGTCCGCAGTAGCTTCTAATCGTCCGGGAGCCCAAGTGTCCGTCGCGGATGCAGCAGCTGATTCGGTTTGCGAGCCGACCGGAAAGCTTACGCTGCAGGCGGCCGAGGTTAGACCCGATTGGCTGCATGTAGCGCTATCCGCAGAGGCGGACACGGAAGCCATTGAACCTGCCCACACCGGAAAACTAACTGCGGCGAGCATGCAGGGCAGCAAAGATTTTGTAGTAGTCATTGTTTTGTAGACTCCCTAAGAACCAATGAGCTTTTGGTATACGAACTTATCACAATACGAGTTTGAAGATCGCCAGGAAATGATAGAAGACCATGCGGCTGCGATGCCCGAATGCCATTACGCTCTGCGCTATTTCACAATATTGCGCCCGAACTGGACAGCCGGACCGACGGAAATCCGCACCGTATTACGACCGTTTTTCAGGAGGTCGCTGAATAAGTGATCGTGGACGAAATCGGCTTGCACGCGGAGGGCAAAGTGTTTCGAGAAATTCACGTCGGCGCCGCCGCCGAACCCGTAGAAGGCTGCCCAATCTTGCTTAGAGCCGGAGGGCGCCAATTGTGTGGCGATGCCAGCGGCGATTGGGTCCCTGGGGCGCAGGGTTGCGTTCTCATAAACCGCGCCAATCGAAGGCCTGACATAGAGCGTAACAGCGGACCAGTGGCGGTACGCGAACTGCGGCCCGGCAGCAAAATTTTGCGTCACCGAATTGAACGGAAGCACCAGGCTATAACCGGGTGGAATCTTGCCTGCGCTTGCCAGTTGCGCCAGGACTGCGCCTAACTGCTGCTGGAGTGATGTGGTCAGCAGGTTCGGCGTAATCGAGCCGCTGCCGCTGGCCACGCTGTAATCGAAGCCTAAAGAGACCCATGTTCGCGGCCGGAAACCTGCCTGCATGTGGAAACCATTCTCACTGAGGCTGATTGCCGGGCTATCCAGATAGGTATATCCAGCGTAGGCGTCATAGCGGCCGACATAGCTCTGCTGCCCCCATCCAGGGATCGCCAGCATCAAAAGGCAAAAACCAAGTGCAAAGCGCATGTGCGGATCACTCTATCGCACTTTATTCAGCGCCGTAATCCGTGCGTGCCTGCTCCATCAAGCACTAGAGAAGACGGATTCAACTGGGAGATCGAGCTCGAGCCAAGCTTCGAATCCGCCCTCGAGCGGGTGAACTCTGCCGACCCCGGCTCGTTTCAATTGGAGCGCCGCACGGGCGCTCGTCGCTTCGTTCGGTCAAGTGCAGTAGAGAATCACTTCGCGATCACGTGGAATCTCCTCAAAGTGCTTGCGGAGTTCTGCCGGACGCAATACTCGGGCGCCTATTATCTTTTGGCCTGTTCTCTCGACTTCTGCTGGACTGCGTAAATCGACGATGACGGGCGGCGAATCGCTGCTCATCATTGAGTAGACTTCCGCCGGGCTCATCCGGTTGATGCGTAGTTGCCGGCGGAAACGCACTCGCTGAAAGTAACGCCATAGGAGAAATGCGCCCAACAGAAGAGCTACCACGAAACCTGCGCGCTGGCCAAACAGGCCTAGAAGAATAATCGTTCTGTCGATCTGGCGATGAAGTACAACGCCGGTAACTAAATAAGCCATCGACCAAAGGCCTGCTCCGGCCGCATCCGCCAGAAGAAAGCGCCACCTCGGCATTCTTGTGGCGCCGGCAAGCGGAATCGAGATGAGACTCGTGCCTGGAACGAATTTTGTGAAGAGCAACGTCCATGCTCCTCGCTTCATATAGCCGAGTTCCGCTTTGCGGACACAGATGTCGGGTTCGAGCGAAAACTTGCAGAGCAGCTTGAGAACGGAACGGCCTCGCCAGCGGCCCAGTTCGTACCAGATTAAGTCGCCCAGCAGAGCGGCGCTGACAGCGACCACTAAAGCGAGCCACAGCGAGTAGTGCCCGTCGCCGACCGCCGCGCCCATGATCAGCAGCACGGGATCTGACGGGATGGGGACGCCGGCTTGTACTGCAAAGACGTAGCAGAACAAAAACGCATAGCCGTGCAGCAGCACAAGTGAGCGGAAGGAGGGCACTTTCTCCAGCTTCCCACGCCAGCTGGTCAGAGGCGATCCCGCTGCCCGCGAGCTGCTATCAGGCGCTGCGAGGTCCCAAGAGAATGATTCCGGCACCAGCCAGGCACACGACTGCCCCGATTACATCCCAATGGTCGGGCCGCGAGTGTTCAACGATCCACAACCAAAGCAGCGACGAAACAATGTAGATGCCTCCATAAGCGGCATACGCTCGGCCCGCATGTTCAGAATCGATCCGGGTCAGGGCGAGTGCAAATAGAATTAAAGCGCAGACGCCGGGAATCGTCCAAAGCGGGTTTCTCTGCATACGCAGCCACGCCCAAAAGGAGAAGCAACCGGCGATTTCGCCAAGCGCGGCGCAGAGATACCATGCCAGAGACTTCACTTCGCGGCAGCCTCGATCACAGATGCTGCCATGCGGCCACAATAGACAAGTCTGCGCACTTGTAGAGAGCCCGATTTCCGGAAGCGCACATCTGGTCAGGCTTCGCGTGCAACCACGTATACTCCCAGCCCGATCATCAGTGCGCCAGTCGCTCGCCGCTGATTCCTTCGGGCCCGCCGCGACGTGAGCAGCCGCTGTCCAATCGGACCAGCGGACATCGCAACCAGAACATCGGCACTCGTATTCAGAATGACCGTGATAGTGCCGAGCAGTAGGAATTGCCCAAATACCGGGCCAACTCTCGGATCTACGAACTGCGGTATAAAGGAAAGGAAAAAAAGCGCTGTTTTGGGGTTCAGGACCTCGGTCACGATGCCCTGAGGGAAAGGATTGCCGGTTGCCGCTTCTCGCTTAAAAGATTCGGTATCACTGTTGGCAGATCTAAACATCCGAATTCCCAAATAGACCAGATACGCCGCGCCCGCCCAGCGAACAGCCTGATAAGCAACGGCTGAGGTTGCGAGTATTACCGAAACCCCCAGCCCGGCGGCAAGTACATGCACGAAACCGCCAACGAATGTACCGAGCGCCGAAAGGATGCCCTCGCGACGCCCTCCCGCCAAGCTCCGCGTGAGAACGTACATGATGCCGGGTCCGGGCGTGATGGCTAGCAGGACTGCTGCCGTGAGAAACGCAAGGAATGTGGTCGGAGAAATCATCCAGTCAGTCTATCTACTGCCGAACTTTTTCTGCTTTGCGCCATGAGGCACGCGATGCTGAGACTGAAGCACCCTGGCTGAGTAGCCCGTATCACCCCGTGCAATATTCTGGAACTCCTCCCGCCTCTGCGGTAATACTCTGTGTAAGCAGAACGGAAAGCGCACAGGCCGCGAGACAGGCACGATACTAGCAAGGGCTGGTGTATTTGGGTACCGTGGACGCGTCCGTTGCGCGCGAGTTAATCGAGTGAAGCGCCCAAAGCCTAACAACAACTGGAGCGATAGTGATCTGCTGCGCTGCTGCCGAAAGGGAGATGAAGACGCGTTCTTGTTTCTTTACCGCCGGCATCAAGGGCCGGTCTTCCGGTTCGCGCTCCACATGTCAGGCAGCCGGGACACTGCTGAAGAAGTCACGCAAGAGGTGTTTTTGGCTATGTTGGCCCAGGCTGATCTGTACGTCGCGGACCGAAACACTTTGCAAGCCTATCTGATTGGGATCGCAAGAAACCAGCTACGGCGGCAGCTCAAGGATATGCGGAGGCAGGTTGATCGCGTTGCGTTAGATGACGAACCATGCGGGGGCGCCGGCGAACACTTGATCGATGAACTCAGCAGAAACCAGGAGCTCACAGCGCTACGAAAAGCGATACTCAGCCTTCCGCCAGCTTACCGCGAGATCGTCATCTTGTGCGATCTCGAATCTATCGGGTATGCAGAAGCTGCCTCGCAGCTGGGCTGTCCCGTCGGAACGGTGCGCTCCCGGTTGCACAGAGCCCGGGCCATTCTGCAAGCAAGATTGTGCGTGCCGGGAAAACGGCAAAAGAGCGGAGGATGCGTGGCATGAGAGATCAAGCTGATTTAGAAAAAGCTCTCGAGACTTTGTCAAAGGTCCTGCCCCGGCAAGCTAGCCCGGCGACTGAACAGCGGGTGCTTGCTCGGTTTCGAGGTCTACGCAGGCGGTGTTCACGAATATGGATTTATGGAATGAGTGCGGCCGCATGTTTCGTTCTCATCTTCTTCCTCAGTCTCGGATGGCATGGTTCACATCGTCGGCCGGAACCGATCATCCAGCCCCGTCCGGACTCCTCTCTTGCCGCCGCGGGATTTGTCGTGCTGCCCTACGGTCAGAACGATGTGCCTCTGGAACAGCCCGTGATTGTGCGCGTGAAAATTCAGTCTGCGACGGGAACTGTAGACGCCGACTTGTTAGTTGGACAGGACGGAATGGCCCGAGCGTTCCGCTTAGTTGAGTAAGTCAGTAAAGTTCGATTTGGAAAGGAAATTCTATGTTTAAGTTTTCGGTTATTATTTTGCTCGGCGGGCTCGGCCTGTCAGGGCAGACAGCGATCAACCCCAAGGATGCCGCGCCTCAGAAACAACTAATGATTCGGATGGGTGACATGGCTGAGTTTGGGCCGATAGGCATCACTACTGCTTTGGCGGGACCGATGTCAACAGTTACCGGCGCCCCCTATTCCGCGCAGGCAACCACGGAGCGAGTGCAGGTCCTTGCCGACGGCAACCGCATCGTACAAAGTACGTCGGGCACTGTCGCGCGCGATAGCCAGGGCCGCTTCCGTAAGGACGAAGCGCTTCCATTTATGACCACCGGGAAAGGCGGCGATGCGCCCCATATGTTGTATATTCAGGATCCCGTCGCGGGAGTGCAGTGGAATCTCGATGCCCGGATGAAGACGGCTTTCAAAATGCCATTTACGGCGATCAAAGCACAGGGAGCGTCACCTAAGAGCACCGTTCTGGTCCCGCCTCCGCCTCCAATCGGGCAAGACCGGATCTGGTTCTCATCCGAACTCCCGGTAACTCCGGGCGCCCACTATCGCGCTATCGGGAAAAGTCAGACTTTACCGGACCAGAATTTGAATAAAACGGATCTTGGAACGCAAACTATCGAGGGCGTAGCTGCTCAAGGCACCCGCATCACCCGTACCATTCCTGCCGGAGAAGTGGGTAATGAACAGCCTCTCGTTATCACCAGTGAGACCTGGTACTCACCCGATCTGAAAGTCATAGTGATGAGCAAGACCAACGATCCGCGAATGGGAGAAACCACTTATAGGCTGATCGACATCCAACGTGCTGAGCCGCCGGCCAGCTTGTTCGAGGTGCCGCAAGACTACACGGTTGAGGACCAGCCCGCCGGTAATGTTACTTTCAAAGCGGTGAAATAGCGCGCGAGGCCGCTATCGGCCCATTGCGACACGCCGCCCTCTACCGCGGATGAAGGCCGGCCCCGCAAAGCCAGGACAGTCCCAACATACGTCGGGCCAAATTAGTGGATATGTATATCGTTCAGATACTCATCAACCCCGAGGAAAGGCTACTGTTGTCTTGAATTCACAGGATCAAGCACCAGGAGCACAGCGGCTCGGGCCGAACCGTGTTCGTAACCAATCACAAAGAAACCGGGCAGCTGCACTCAGGAGAAGAGATCGACAATCTCGACTTCTCGTTGGTTCCTGCGGGTGTGGTGTTTGGCGTAGTTACCGGCGAAGATAACAAGCCCGTAGCAGAAGTGAATGCTTCGGCCGTAAGCGTCGACGTCAGCGCTGGGCAGAATGTGCACTCCGATCTAAGGGCGTTTTGAAGTCGATTGAGCGGGTACATCCGCCCTGAATTGTTCCCTCTGTCTCGTCATACAGACTGGCTTTCCTTAACGTCCCTCGCTCAGCCAAGCAGCTGGTGAACCTCCATAACTGTTATGTCATCATCCTGCTCACCGCGGGCTATGGCCGCGGCCGCAAGAGCTCCAGCCACTTCCTCGGAGTCTTTGGAAGCGAGCTTTAGAATCGCATCGAGCGTCCAGTCCTCGCCATCATCACTGACCCCGGCTTCGGAGAACCCATCGGAGAACAAGATTAACCGGCTGCCCGGCTCGAAGTCAATAACTCGCTCCTCAAAATGAGACTGCTCGAACGCTCCGAGGATCATTCCATTGGGTTCTAGAACTGCGAAATTGCCGTCTTTCCTAAGCAGCACTGCCGAGGGATGGCCGCAATTCACATAGCGGATTTGCCGGGTATTTGCTTCGTAAACCCCAAAGAAAAGCGTGGCGAAATGCTCAGGCCGAGTGGCCTTGAAGAACTGTTGATTTACGCGGGCCAGCAAGACCGCAGGATTCCGGGCAAGGTCAAGCTGGCTTCGGATCGTAGCTTGCAGTGTCGCTACCAGCAGAGCCGCACCCAAACCCTTTCCGCAGACGTCGCCCAGCAAAAAGCCTACTCTTCCCGGCTCGATTTCGAAAAAATCGTAGAGGTCCCCACCCACGTCGCCGAAAGGAAGGAATGCGCAATCGAACTGCAGACCCGCAGCCGCAAGACTCTGCGGAGGGAGAAGTCTTCGTTGAATTCGTCGGGCTAGAGCGAGATCTGTGGAATGGCGGCCATTTGCGCCGTGGTGACTATCCGAGCCCAGATGCTTCTCGAACATTTCAAGCAGATGTCCTACGTCCCAGGGTTTCGTGATGAAGTCACAAGCCCCATGCTGCATTGCTTGTACGGCAAGTTCAATGGTGCTCCATCCTGTCATGGCGATTACCGGGACTTCGGGTCTTAATGCGCGCAGCCGGTCAAGCAGAGCGAGGCCCTCCTGTCCGGATGTCGTGTCACTCGCATAATTCATATCGATCAGAATGAGGTCTGGATCGCAAGCAGCCGCTGTCCTGATCGCGCCCTCAGGCGAATCCGCCATCTGGATGGCGTATCCAGCGCTCTTAAGCATCAGCCGGAGAGCTTCGCGAACGTCCGCCTGATCGTCCACCACCAGCATGGTGCGTAGATTGGGCCTGACCGTTTCCATTGTCTGTGTCATAACGTGCTCCAGATGGTTTCTGCAAACCGATGGCCAGAGTGATACGGAAAAGTTATGTCTGGATTCAAAGGCTTAAGGATGTCCTGCCGCAATCCGGTGTTCGATTATGGACACCGGATTTCAATTTCAGGACACCCTCTCCTTGGCCGGCCTTGACGATTCAAATCGTTCCGTTGTTATCTGCTAAACGCATTTCGCCGCGACCGCTTCCCAACCTTCCATTCCTTCATCGTTCGAGAGGGAACCGGTCCCTTAATCTCAGTACCTTGCGTTAAAAGCACAGGAAAAAGCAGGGCCGCGTAAAATCCAGAGTGTAAATTGGGGCCTTGACAAGGCCAGTCGAAGCTGTCTCGAGTGAAAGTTCTCGAAAGCTTACACGGAAGGAGACAGACAACGGCATGGCCAAAGACAGGATAGAGCGAGACGAGCTGGCAAGCAAGTTAGTAATAACGGCAGAGAGTGCGGCAGTTCCGCGAACGTTCGTTGGGCGAATCCCGTTACGTGTGGGTGGATGCGCTGTATGAGAAGGTGCGAGTCGACGGTCGCGTGAAATCGATGGGCATCGACAAGGACGTACTGGACAAGCTGCTAGCGAACTACCAAAAGCCGGAAGACATCGTGGGCGAGAACGGGCTGCTGAAGCAGCTCACCAAGGCGCTGGTGGAGCGCGCGATGGAAGCCGAACTGACAACGCACCTGGGCTATGAGAAGCACGGCCCGGTAGGGTACGGGACCGGCAACTCGCGCAACGGCAAGAGCAAGAAACGGCTGAAGGGTGATTTCGGCGAAGTCGAGATCGAGGTGCCGCGCGACCGGCAGGCGAGCTTCGAACCGCAGATCGTGCCGAAGGGCGAAACGCGGTTCGCCGGCTTTGACGACAAGATCCTGTCCATGTATGCGCGCGGCATGACCACGCGCGAGATTCAGGGGCACTTACAAGAGATCTATGGGGTCGAAGTAAGTCCGACGCTGATTTCGAATGTAACCGATTCGGTGCTGGAGGAAGTGCGCACCTGGCAGAACCGGCCACTCGATCCGTTGTATCCGATCATGTATCTCGACGCCCTGGTGATCAAGATGCGCGACAACGGGCAAGTGCAGAATCGTGCGGTGTATGTGGCGATCGGCATCACCATGGGAAGGCCAGAAAGAAGTGCTGGGCCTTTGGACATCGGCTAACGAAGGCGCGAAATTCTGGTTGCAAGTGCTCACCGAGTTACGTAACAGAGGGCTGCAGGATATCTTCATCACGTGCGTTGACGGGCTGAAAGGGTTTCCGCAGGCCATCGAATCCGTGTATCCAAAGACGACGGTGCAACTGTGCATTGTGCATTGTGCATCTTACTCGCGCCAGTTTGAATTACGTGAACTGGAAAGAGCGTAGGCAAGTAGCCGCTGATTTGAAGGCTATTTATCGTGCGGCCACCGCCGAACAGGCCGAGGAAGAACTAACCGCGCTCGCTGCGCGTTAGGATAAAAAGTACCCCACCATCAGCGCTCTGTGGCGGCGCCACTGGGCACAGGTGATCCCATTCTTTGCGTTCCCGGATGAGGTCCGCAAGGTGATTTATACGACCAACGCCGTGGAGTCGCTCAACATGACCTTACGCAAAGTCATCAAGACCCGAGGCTCTTTCCCGAACGAGGAGGCTGCGATGAAGTTACTCTACCTGGCACTGCGCAATGTAGCCACTAAGTGGCACACCATTCAGAGCTGGCGAGAAGCGTTGAACCGCTTCGCCATTCTCTGGGAAGATCGCTTCCCTAAGATGGCCAGCTAACAAATGACAAGATGCTGGGAACGCTGTTTACACAAAATGGTTGACACTACCGGATGTCCTCAGCTATCTGCATTATCCGCAGTCGCACCGCGTGCGCATCAGCTCGACCAATCCGCTCGAGCGGCTGAATCTCGAAATCCGCCGGCGCACACGCGTAATCGGCATCTTTCCACACGTCGGCGCTTGTGTCCGATTGATCGGCATGTTGCTGGTCGAGAAACACGAAGATTGGCTCACGGATGACAAAGCCTATCTGACGTTTGACGAATCGGCGGCGATGAAGATTGTCCCCCTGGTGGCAAATCAATGAAGAAGGAGGCTTTTCTTACTGCCAGGGCGCGGCCCTCGCGCTCCCGAGATTTAACGCTTTTGCGCCAACAGCTAAAGAGGAGCGGACGAGACCGCTCCTCCTGTCGGCCTCTGAGTCGGCGCTCCGGTCGCTTCCCAGCGTTGCCGTATCCTCCGCTCAGGTATCCGCAATCTTAAAACCCGACGCTGGAGTGGCCGGCGAATTTACACTCAAAACTTGACACGGGCACAGCTATAGCCCCAACGGCAGGAGATTCGGACGTAAGTTGACCTGTTGCTGAAATAAACTCCTACTCGGCTCGTGAATGCTGCACTTCTGAATTATGTTCAAGGTAGAGTTCATACGCCCAGAACGCTGATGGCAGCACCACTTCGAGCTTGATGAGTTTATTCCAGATTCTACCTTTGCGCTCTTGAGCCTCTACAATCTGACGTGAACCCTTCAACGCTTGCCGCAAGCGGCGCCACACTGCTGGACGCTTTTTCAAGCGGCGCAATTAGAATACTGAGATCCGGAGTCTGAGGGTTCGGACTTGCGGGTTAGGGCGGCTCAACGTAGAAGCGCCGAAATCCGCTCCAGAACGTGGGATTGCTCCCGAGAATTCCGACATTTAGGCCCTCCTCATCCCGGTGCTTTTTGTCACGCCAGTATATCCCGCTCCTATCGAGGGGGGTATGTAGTAGAGGGGCGGGCGGGAGGCGGACACAAAGGACGGCGCACTCGATTGCAAATCTCAGTGAGTACGGACAAGGGATGCAAATACCCGAACCCCGCTGACCTTTGCCGCCTGCCTTGCGATCGATATTTCACACGGAAGTCGGGCTATCCTCTGGCTGTGTGTCTCACCGATCGTAAAGCCGCGTCGTTGAATCTTTCGCATGCCAGCGATTCCTGGATCAGAGATATCTGTCTCCTGCGAAGGTGCATTGGCCGCCGCCGTGCCGGGCATAAAATGGCGCGCCCGACTTTTACCTCTGGGCTGAGGTCGATTCTACGGCCGTCTTTGGCGACGATGCTGCCGTATACCGAACCCGGATTGGGGCATTTCTCCAGCATTCCGGTCTGCTTTTTCTCTGCTGGACGGAAGAGCAGTCCGTTTATTTCTAGCTCACAGCCTACCCGCGTTTCAGCGCCCCCAAATACTCCGCCGAGCCGCAGTGCGGCTGGATGCGACGGCACGAAGCGAATCTTTTCCCGCCTGCCTTAGTTCCGAAGATGCATCACCCCGAGACGGCTCTGCACGTCCCGCAGGCCGAGGTTGCAGGCGTCCTTGCGGGGGATATTTGTGATGTGTTAGGGCGCGGATCAGCGCTGGCTGGCTTCGCCTGCCTCGACGCGGCGGTTGAAGCTTACCGATTGACCTCGCGGGACGCTGAGGGATCGCCAGTTCTGGTGCCGGAAATGCTTTGCAAGCAGTACGATTTGACCGCAATGGTAAGCGTAGTGGGCAATTTGGCGATTGATGGCTTGCATCACGGAATGAGGTTCGCCGCGAATCTGGACGGTGCGGGCGAGATCCGCGTCAGACAGCGGCTCTAGGGCCTCAACGACGCGTTCCCAGGCGTCCTCCCAAAGTTTCGTGAGAGCTTCGCGGGTGGCGGGTGGTTCGAGGAACTCGGAGTCGCGATTGCGATCTGGCTTCTCGCCGTCGGTGGTGAGAAAATCCGTCCAGCGCGATCGCATGTTGCCTGCCATGTGCTTAACTGTTTGCGCGATCGAGTTCATCTCCGGGTCCAAGACGGCCTGGAGTTCTTCATCGGTCACTTGCTCCATCGCCTTCTCGGCTAATTTCTTGTATTGCCTGAAAACAGCGAGCGAATCTTCCAGATAGGAACTGCTGTACTTGTGCGCCATAGTTCTATTGCCCTGTTGCAGTTATCAGTCAGGCGGCAGCCGTTTTTGAGCGGCTTGAACAGCTGCGATGAGAGCAGCCGTTTCCGCTAGCGATCCGTTCGCAGTTTCAATTGAGCCCGATGCGACGGTAAAAGAAACACAAGCTTTGCGAGAGAGCACATATCCGGCCGCGAAGGCCGCGCCTAACAAGCTTACTGGCAGGGCCGCGCCGCCGCCCTGCTTAGAGTAAAAGGCAGCCGCAGAGATCAGGAACAGTCCGCTCGAGATGACCAGTAGCGCCGGATAGGTCGTGCGTATGCGCTTCATCCCGGAAAGATGAGAAAGAGCGACGATGGTGTGGGACTGCCGAGCGGAGTCCCGGATGACGATACAGTCTCGCGTGACTGTCGCCAGGGGATTTGCCTGCAGAGCCTGCCCATCGAACAGCTCCACAAGAATCTGGTTCGCCATGTCTTGCCCTAACGTTGCCGTCAGACAAACTAATTCTCATTATCTACGAACGAGCGGGACGGTAAATGTTCCGGGATTGACAACGGCAGTATTCGTTTCGGAGCATTAGCGTCAAACGTGCATGAGTACCAAACCTATCTGGGACCGGCTGAATGTCGAGGCGCTGCTGACAGAGTTTGTCTCCTGGCTGCCGTCGCTGGTCGCAGCGATCCTAATTATTGTCTTTTTCTGGGGTATGTTCCGCGTCACTCGCGGAGCGCTAAAGCGTTTGCTCGAAAGAGCAGGTTTCGAACAAGCACTCGTCGGAATGATAGTGAACGTGTATCGCTTCGCGCTGATGGCCTTCGGGATCGTGATGGCGGCAAGCCAGCTCGGAATCAATGTGGGTGCGGCGCTAGCGGGCTTAGGTGTGGTCGGGCTGACGATCGGGTTTGCCGCGAAGGACTCGCTCAGCAACATCATGGCCGGATTTCTGATCTTCTGGGACAAACCCTTTCATGTGGGCGATTGGGTCACGCTTGCAGAGCATTACGGCACGGTCGCAGAGATTACTATGCGGACCACGCGGCTGCAGACCCGAAGCAACACTTGGGTGATCATTCCGAACGAAAGTGTGCTGAATCAGATCCTGGTGAATCACTCAACCAATGGCAGGACCCGGCTGCAGATCCCGGTCGGCATCGGATACGCGGAGGACATCGCAAGAGCTCGGGCAGCCTTAATAGAAGCAGTGGCAAAAGTTGAGCTCGTATTGCCACAGCCGCCCCCAGCGGTGGTGGTGAACGACTTGGGCGCCTCTACGGTCGACCTCCTTGTCTTCGTGTGGATTGCGAACGCAACGGACGAGAAGCCGGTCTCTTTTGCCGTCACAGAAGCTGTCAAGCTTGCCTTGGACCGCGCGGGAATCGAGATGCCTTCGCCGCAATTGGGCTTATCGGTAGTGGACGTGAAGGAAAACGTCTGGCAAGGGATGCCCAAACGAAAGCAGGAGCAGTTAAAGCCTTCCGTTCGATAAAACGGGACTCAGAGTGCGGGAGCCCAGGCAAGACCGTCGGTCCCTTTGCCGGTATCGATGAGTTTTTCCACAGTCCAGTCCGCGATGTCAATAGCCGCAATTTGATTGCTGTGATCGCAGGAGACATACGCGACTTTGTCGTCCGGGCGGACCAACACTTCTTGTGGCGAGCTGGGCACATCGATGCTGCGCACGACTTTCATCGTTGCGAGATCGACAACAGCCACTTTGTTCACAGGCGGAACTGCAACCAGCAACCACTTGCCATCCGCGGTCGGTGCGGTTCCGTAACCACTGCCAGGCAAAGTGACCCAGGTCTTCACCTTATTTGAAGCAGTGTCGATGACGGCGAGCTGCGGCTTGGTCTGATCGGATGTGAAGACCATGCTGTCGTCGTGTGAAATGGATATGCGCTGTGTCTCTTTCGATATAGCGATGACGGTCACAACCTTCTTGGCATCCATATCGAGAACGGAAACAGTTCCTGGCCCGACGTTGGCCGTATAGCCTCGGCGGCCATTATGCGAGATGGCGAGCATGTGCGATTCGGGCTGGCCTGTCGGGACGGTGCCGACGATTTTGAGAGTTTTGGGGTCGATAATCGTGATGGTCTGATCGAGCTCGGTGGTGACGTAAAGAAGACCGTCTTTCGGACCGAAGACGGCACAATGCGGCCGGACCCCGTGATCGAAATCAATGTTGCCCGTCACCTTGCGCGTTTCCAAGCTGATGACGTCGATTTTGCGGCCGTCCGTGCCAGGCTTACCTACGCCCGAGTTACCGTAAATAGGAACGAAAGCGGTGCGGCCGTCGGGCGAGGCTGCGACTTCGTGCCCTGTGATGCCGCCCTCTGGCACTTCCTGGATCTGGGAGCCCGCTTGGGCGTTGATGATACCGAGCGTATGGGCACCCTTATTGGCTACCAGCAAAACCCCCGATGAGGATCCTGCCGAGGCGGATTGGGCGTCAATACCTGTGGGCGAAAACATGGCTCCCGATAAGAGTAGCAGCGGTAAGAAGAAAAGCGCGGAGAAGTATCTCATGATCGGCAAAATCCTTTCTCGGAAACACTGGTGGATATGCTGTTGCGATCACGGTATCACACCGCGTGGAGCTATCTGCGCGATAATTCTCAGCTTGGAGGAACGGTGAAATTTCCAAACTCTTTGGCTCTGGTTCTATTTACAGCGCTGCTTGCGTCGGCCCAGCAGAGTGGCGACAACGCGACCGAAGGCCAGAATAAAAAGAGCGACGACGGACAGAAGCGCGCGGAGCCGGCCAAGGCGCCAGAGCAGAAACCCGCAATTACGCATCACAAAGTCATAGTGGGCGGCAAAACGCTGCAATATACCGCGACCGCAGCTCGCCTGCCAATTAAGAACGATAAAGGCGACACGGAAGCAGAAATGTTTTATGTCTCCTACACGCTAGACAACGGCGGAGTGAACCGGCCGCTCACATTTGCCTTCAATGGCGGGCCAGGCTCCGCAACCATCTGGCTGCACATGGGCGCATTCGGCCCGAAGCGGGTGAAAATGCAGCCGAACGGGTTTATGCCGGCACCGCCTTTTCAACTGGAAGACAACCAGAATACGTTGCTCGACCACAGCGATCTGGTGTTTGTGGACGCGATCGGGACCGGTTACAGCCGTGCGATGACACCGGACCTCGGAAAGAAGTTCTGGAGCGTAAATGGAGATATTGCGGCGTTCGGAGAATTCATCCGGCTCTATCTGCAGAAGAACTCGCGTTGGACTTCCCCGCTGTATCTAGCCGGAGAGAGTTATGGGACGACGCGGGCCGCGGGCCTCTCGGGATATCTGGTCGACCACGGAATCGCCTTAAACGGGATCATCCTGATCTCGACGATTTTGCAATTCCAGACCGTGAGTTTCACTAACGGAAACGACATGCCTTACGTGATGTACCTGCCCACTTATGCGATGACTGCGGCCTATCATCATAAGCTTGCGCCGGAAGTCTCGAACAATCTGGAAAAGCTGCGCGAGGAAGTCGAAAAGTGGGCTTCGACCGATTATTTGATGGCTTTGCAGCAAGGTGACTCGATTCCGGCAGAGACGCGGGATTCTGTTGCAACTCACCTGTCGCGGTATACAGGTTTGAGCAAAGAGTACATCGAGCGGTGTAACCTCCGGGTAGATCTCTCACATTTCGATACGGACCTGCTGCGCGATCAGAGTCAAATGGTGGGCCGCCTCGACGCCCGCTTCACTGGCCCCGAGGAGTCGACAACCGAGCAGGATCCTGACTTCGACCCGAGCGAGGCAGCGATTCGTCCGCCGTACACCTCCGTCTTCGGCAACTACGTAAAGCAGGAGCTTGGCTACGAAAGCGACATGAACTATTACGTATTAGGAGGGGGTGTCCATGGCTGGGATTTTGAAACAACCGGGTGGTCGGGATTCGCAAATACCAGCGCAGCTTTGCGCCGCGCGTTCGCCAAGAATCCTTACATGCACGTCTACATCGCAGAAGGCATGTACGACGCGGCAACTCCCTATTTCGCCGTAGAGTACACGTTTGCTCATATGGATCTCACGCCGCAGGCGCACAAGAACATCACGCGGGACCATTTCAATGCCGGGCACATGGTTTATATCGATAACGCCTCGATGGACAAGCTGAAGCGGGACCTGGACCGCCTGTATGACGAGACGGCGAAGGTCGATTGAGGGGCCTCGTCGCACGACGGAATCGCCGCCGCGCCCAAGTTCCGAACAGCAAATTAGTCTCGACAATTTCAATTCAAGAATTCCGACATCTTGCCGATGAGTGCTTAAGAGGATGGTCGGGAGCTATCTGCGATGTGATTCTGGGTGAATTGTACTGGCGTCCTTTAGTCCTCAGCGCGAATTCTTCCATACGTAATTCTCTGCTCGACGTGCTCCGGCACCGTATTCCGGTTCCGGAATACCGGGCCGTCTCTGAATTTGGGAATATCGAAACGATTCTCGATTTGGTTAAAACTTACGAAACAAACGTGTGCTTCATCGACGTAAGCGCAGATGAAGATCACGCTCTGGCTCTAATCCGGGATTTGAGTGCCCGCGATCAGACAGTCATAGCGCTGCATACGCATAGTGATTCGGAAGTTATTCTTAAATGCGTTCGTTGTGGCATGCACGAGTTCTTGTCCGAGCCTTTCGACAGCGACTCGGTTTGGAGAATTCTAGATGAGCTTGCAGGAAGGCGTTTCAAGAACGCACCGGAACCGCGTGGATCGGTTTACGTCGTGCTCCCGTCCAAACCCAGTTTCGGCAGCACTACAGTGGCCACGGGCCTGGCAAGTCGAGCTCAGCGTCAAGGCTGTCGGTCAGTACTGCTGGCAGATTTGGATCCGTTATACGGAAGCATCGCATCTCACCTCAAATTGGACCGTCAGTTCACTTTTTTGGACGCGTTCTCTCATTGGGGGCGCATGGACCAAGATCTTTGGAACCAACTTCTAGTCAACGACTCAGGCCTGGATATTTTGCTGGGACCCGAAACGTCGGAATCCGCGATCTCGGGTCTTCAATGGCCGGAAACTGCGGAGTTTCTGAACTTCATGCGGAAGCGCCATTCGATTGGTTTCCTAGACTGCCCTGGTCTGTTTACCGACTGGTACACGCAGTTGGCCTCAGCCGCCGATGGGGTATTTCTCATTACAACTAACGAGGCGACGGCCATTCAGGCCGCGAGACGGTCTCTGGAAAGGCTGGAGCAATTTGGCTGCGAGGCGGAAAAAGTAAAGTTGGTTGTGAATCGTTATGAACCGCAAAACGGAATCGCGATTAAGGCCATCGAAGCGGCGTTGGGCAGGAACGTTTTTCACGTTTTACCCAGCGACCGCGAGGCCATGCATAACGCGTCCTTAAGAGGTCAGGCGATTGGTTCCGACTCACGGCTCGGCCGGAGCATGGATGAAATGTGGAACCGGCTAATCAGAAAAAGCGCTCCTGTCAAAGTCCAACGGACTTGGCGTTCGGTTCTTTCGTTTGCCAGGCGGTGAATCGCAACGCGAGCAATCCAACAATTCAGATTCCATTCACAGCGTATTTCAGTCCGACTAGTAAAGTTCAGCTGAACGAGCGGAAACTTCCGCTGCGACAGCGAATCAGGATAACTATGAGTACTATTGCGGCAGAAACGACTGCAACATTTACGCTCGGCGGCGACCTGACGGTTAGCCGGCTGGGTTATGGAGCGATGCGCATCACGGGACCTGGCATCTGGGGCGAGCCGAAAGATCCTGAAGAGGCTCGCAAAGTTTTAAGGCGAGCGATTGAGATGGGCGTGAATTTCATTGACACGGCGGACTCTTACGGCCCGGAAGTAAGCGAGCGCCTGATCGGAGAGACTCTGGCTCCCTATCCAAAAGATCTGGTGATCGCTACCAAAGGCGGTTTAACGAGGCAAGGTCCCAATAAGTGGCTGCCCGTAGGCCGCCCTGAGTACTTGCGCCAGCAGGTTGAGATGAGTCTGCGGCGCTTGCGGCTGGAACGCATCGACCTTTATCAGTTACATAGAATCGATGCAAAGGTGCCGGTCGAGGAGTCGCTCGGTGCCCTAACAGACCTTCAGCGCGCAGGCAAAATCCGCCACATTGGGCTCTCCGAGGTGAAGCCGGAAGAGATTGAGCGTGCCAGCAAAACCGCGAAGATCGTGAGCGTTCAAAACAAGTACAACTTCAGCGACCGCGCACACGACGATACCCTAAGCTACTGCGAGAGGCAGGGCCTAGCGTTTATTCCCTGGTCGCCCGTAGCCGCCGGCAAGCTGCCTCAAGTGGGAGGCCCGCTCGACAAATTTGCCAGGCAGTATAACGCCAAGGCGGCACAAATTTCGCTGGCTTGGCTGCTGCATCGCTCTCCCGTCATCCTGCCTATACCGGGCACGTCTTCTGTCAAGCACCTGGAGGAAAACATGGCAGCGCGCAAGCTGGACCTCGAACCACAGGAATGGAAGCAGATAGAAGATTCAGCGAAGTCGTAAGCTGAAGTCTCGTAAGCTAAGACCATGCCGCGTTTTGCTTGGGCAAGAATTCTGCTCTCCGCCGCAGCCGTTTCTTTTGTTTGGACCGCCGAAGCACAGGAAAGCAAAATAGATGAGGTGCTGAAGCAACTCGAGCAGGTGCATTCGTTTTCAAGCGTCAGCATTTCACCGGACGGGAACCGGCTTGCCTGGGTTGAAGGGAATTCGATTGAAGGCAATCCGATCAAAGGCAATTCGGGCAAGGGGAACGCGGTTTACCTCCTCGACTGGAAAAGAGCGGCAGCGAAACCGAAGCGCGTGGCGAACGGCGAGCCGCTTGAAAATCCGGAAGCATCGGAAATCGTCTGGTCGGGGGATAGCCGGGAGATTGCGTTCCTGAGTCATGGTAATAGTGCTCAGGATCAGATCTACACGGCTTCGGCCGAGAGCGCGAAATCGCGCTGCATTTCAAACCTTGATGGTCATTTGAAAGGGCTGCGCTGGGCTCCCAATGGGCAGCAGCTCGTTTTTCTTTATGCGGAGCATGGAGGAGGCGGCGGTCCGCTCGAAGCCGAGCCTGCTCAGACCGGAGTAATCGGAGCCGGATTTCATAACCAGCGGCTCACCGTGATGTCAACAGGTGGAAGCGCCCTACGTCAGATCACGCCATCCGAGCTGAACATCTATGAGTACGACATCTCTCCGGATGGCAAACAGTTCGCGGCCATTGCGGCGCCCGGCCCGGCTGACAACAATTGGTGGAAAGCGAAGCTGTACACAGCTCCGGTGGAATCGGGCAAGATGGATCTGATCTACGCGCCTCCGGTGGAGCGGCAGATTGCAGCGCCGCACTGGTCGCCGGATGGCAGCAAAATCGGATTTCTCGGCGGTCTGATGAGCGACGAGGGTTTCGACGGCGGAGATATTTTTGTCCTTGAAGCTCGCGGTGGTAAAACCCGCAATGTCACCGAGGGACTCAAAGCAACTCCCACTGGCTTGCAGTGGCGGAATAACGAATCGATTCTCTATACCGAGTCCCTGGATGGAGGCGGCGCAATCGCCACGCTGGATCTACCCACCGGCGAAAGCGAAGTTCTTTGGAAAGGCGCCCAGGAATTGCATCAGGACGGCAATTTCCCGAACCTGAGCATTGCAAGCAATGGCGTTACTAGTGCCGCCATACGGAGCACGTGGGAAGCGGCTCCTGAGATTTGCGCTGGAGCTATTGGCGATTGGAAGGCGCTCACGCGCAGCAACGCCGAGCAAAAAGCGAGATGGGGAAAAGCCGAAAGCCTCACTTGGCAAAGCGAAGGAAATCGCGTACAGGGCTGGCTATTGTATCCGGAACATTTCGACACAAGTAAGCGGTATCCCATGGTGGTCTCGATCCACGGTGGTCCATCGGGTGTCAGATCAGCCTCGTGGCCGTCCGTGCATTTCGATATGTCGGTCATGGCCTCACTTGGATATTTCGTGTTCTTCCCGAATCCGCGCGGAAGCTATGGCGAAGGCGAGACGTTTACACGCGCAAATATCCGGGACTTTGGCGGAGGAGACCTGCGTGACGTTCTCGCGGGAGTGGATACGGTTCTGAAGAAAGTGCCTGTCGACGACGCTCGCATCGGTGTCACGGGATGGAGCTACGGCGGTTATATGACCATGTGGACCGTCACACAAACCGACCGCTTTCGAGCGGCAGTCGCAGGCGCAGGAATTGCTGACTGGCTAAGTTATTATGGGGAAAATTCAATCGATGAATGGATGATACCGTTCTTCGGCGCTTCGGTCTACGACGACCCGCAAGTCTATGCGAAGAGCTCGCCGATCACGTACATCAAGCAAGTAAAGACTCCGACGCTAGTAGTAGTTGGCGAGCGGGACGGCGAGTGCCCCAGTCCGCAATCGTTTGAATTCTGGCACGCTTTGAAAGCACAAAATGTTCCCACGGAACTGGTTGTGTATCCGGGAGAGGGACACTCTTTCCACGACTCGAAAGACCGGCTAGACGTTCTGCACCGAACCGCTGACTGGTTTGAGAAGTATTTGCGCTGAACTGCCCATCGCCGGCTAAATTTCGCGGATCTCCATGCTTCGCACAAGGCCTGCGTCAAAAGCATATATGTGCTGTATTTTGTGGTCCGCCAGAACCTTTGCATCATGATCCCGAATCACCGCATGAACCTCGACGATAGTTCGGCCGCTATCATCGGTGGTGAACGCCACCGGGGTGACGTGCGGATCCAAAACACCCCATTGACGTGTCCAATAGGCGCGAACTGCCTCACGGCCGCGGATGCGCCCACCTTCCCAACCATTGGGCCAGTCTACGTCAGGATGAAGCGCTGGTAAAACGGCCTCTATGTCTCGAGCGTTGAAAGCGGCATATAGCTCTTGAAGGAATAGCTGGCGCTCCGCCGCAAGTTCGTCCCTGTGTGCTAATGATCTATCTTTCTCGCGCAAGCCTGAGTTCGTCCTCCAATTCGTAGATCCGATCTTTCAGTGGCTTCTCAGGCCTGCCGGATTTCGCGGCCTCTTCGAGTTTGCGCTTTTGCGCAGCAAGCTTCCGTTCAATGGAAACAACCTGGGTCGATGAAGCAGGCGATTTCTCATGCTGCTTAGTGGTGTCCGGAACGGCTTTTCGGGAACGAGGTTTGGGCTTTGAGGGAATTGCGAGCTTGACGTTGAACTCTTCGCGCAGCTCTCGTTGAATCTGCAGCAATTCGTTAGCCAGATCATTGAAGCGCGCGATCAACTCCTTCCTCGCTGCTCCGTGCAATTTCGAAATATCCTGCTTTGCTTGCCGGTACTGCGCGAGAGTAGTCGTCATTCCTCTTAAAGTATTTCTGGCGGAGGAAGAGGGATTCGAACCCCCGAGCACCTTTCGACGCTAACGGTTTTCAAGACCGCCGCCTTCAACCACTCGGCCATTCCTCCGTTACCAAACTACCTGATCCCCAATCATTTATCAAGACACGAATGCGATTGGATCATGCTCAAATCTGGAGACCGTTCGCCGCTACGCAGTCGAGCACAAGTCCAGCATCAACGCTCTGATACGTGAGCGCTTGACGAATATCGCTCAACATCAGAACCGTGCCCGTCGCGACAGCACTCGGCTACGGCAATCGAACAGAAGTCGCAAGGGCAGCTTGCTAAGAAAGCCTGGACGCGAGAGGATCTGCATGAACGCTAACATCTTCTTTTGATACGAATCTGGTATACGCTGCTATAGGAATGGCCTCCGGGCATCTGAATAGATCAGCAATTGAGGGAATTTCCTTGCCGGACCATCGATCGCCCGTTGGTTCAGATTGCTATAGAGTTATCGGAGCGCTATGCCACTTCCTACTGGGACGCGCGATTCTCGCGGCAGCGGCGGCGTTGGGAGCCCATACTGTTTACTCTGAAGATCTGGGTGATGGACAGACGTACGGGCCTGTGCGAGTGATCAATCCCTTTCGTTAGCGGCGCACGAAAGCCTGTCAGCTCCTCCGACGTTGCGCTCCTAGACGCTGATGCCAGCTTCTTTGAGCAACTCGTCTTCGTAGAGGTCTTTCACGGCCTGACTCATCGCCTGATGGCAAATGTAATTGGTGGCAATTTTCTTCGCTTCATATCCAGCGTCACGGATATGAGGCTCGTAGCGCTTTACTCAGTCGGCGGCGTGCTTCTCCCAGAACTTTAGTTGGGTCGCGGCGCCAAACGATTTCCGCGCCATTCTTTGATGGACCAACAAGATGCCGAAAGGCTGCGAACAACGGATAGAGCCAGCCCGCCGGATACTGATACTTCATCGGCTCACCAACAAATTGGGATTTGATCGGCGTACTGCGGTACTTCTTTTCTCCCTTTTGATATCGCTTCTCATCGAAGATTTTCACTTCATCAATCTTGCCGAAGCGGCCGCTGTAATAATCGGCAAGCGTGATCTGTAGCGCATCGAATAATCGAATGATCGTAGGCACGATGCTAATCCACTTCTCGAGTTCATTAGATTCTTTGTCCGAGTAATCGATAAACGCATCAAGGCATCTCTCTTTGCGTCCATAACGCATTACTTGGCTCGCCCTCTGCTGCGGCAACAAAGCTCGGGTAATACACCATGATCAAAGTTATGATTTGCAGTGCATCAATGCTGCCGCAGCTGGTATTTCTCGCCTCTTTGATATCGTTGAGCAAATCCAGCATTTCAGAGCTCAGCTCACCGGCGCCGTTCAGAGTTGGTATTAAGACCTGGGCATTGACAAATGTTTCCGGAAGTTCGGAAGCCGATTCTTCGCCGTTCGTTCCTCCCGCCATTTGTTAATCCGCTCGTTTGTATTGCCACCGTCGAGAATGCCGTATAGTCTCTCTCTAGCGTGTCGCGAATTTTCCTGGAGACAGGCGAACCGAGATTCGGCAAGCGCGGATTAGGGCCTAAACCAAAACCTTAGGGGTATTGGTCCAACGAGATCACCATTTCCCGACGCTCGATTTTTGCGGTTGGATCCTCCAACGTTTTGAACGAGTGTACACGGAACCAGTCCGTCGGGTTTTTCAGAGAATTAGGTTGCATTGTTAAGTCTTTCATCCGGTCAACCCGTCGAAAACGTGTTTGGGAAGCGAGCCCGTCGTACTTGAACACCGTGTCAGCCAAGAACCGCAGTTCTCAATCCTTTGCTTCCTAAGAACCAACAAATTACAGCGAATGCTGTGGCCACTAGCTTCGGCGGTATGTCGATAGTTGATCGCCGATCTGCGCGACGGACCGAAAACAGTGTGCACCATCTCCTAGAAGTTGGCTTCGTATTTCGAAATCGGAGCATCAATGTGGAGGTGCACCCAAAAACTGATGCAAAAAACGAAGCCCACCATCAGCGAAGGGGGAACGACAATGCGACAGAGTCGGAAGCGGTACGCGCCGGAGTTCAATCGGGCTTGGTGCAGCGGATGTTAGCGGGGGAAGGTGCCGGGCTGCGGTAGCGCGGGCAAGTGGAGTGACGCGGCGGCTAACCACTATCAGATGAAGTATCTGGAGCACGGTCTGATGGCTTGCGCCGTACGGGAGGCCGCGTAAGGCCCACATGAGGCAGGCGCCGGCGAGTTCGACACGCCGCGCCAACCAGCGCGTTGCGGAGCGGCCCGTTAGAACCGCGAGCGTGTGCCACAGTCCGGGCTGGATGTCGATACCGATTGGATCACGCCAAAGCACATGAAAGCTAAACACGCGACCCGTATCGTCAAGGAGGGCGGGTTTAAAACCCGCGCGGGCCTTCAGCCCTGTTTGCCCCCCGCCCACGGACACTCACTCGTCCTTCGCTCCCGCCGGGCGCTCTTGAGCGTGAAGCTTATCGCGGCGAGCTGAAACCGTAGCGGGCGAAGACGGCCTGGCCGGCGGGACTGGTCAGGAATTGCAGGAACGCGCGGGCAGCCTCGCCGTTTTTCGTTCCAGCCACAATGCCAGCTTTCTGCAGGATGGGCTGATGCCACTCGACCGGAATAACTTGCGCATTTTCCCCGGTCAGCAGGGATTCGGATGTGACGACCGCATCCGCGTTGACGCTCGAAAAGAGCTGAAGGGCTTGGCGGACGTTCTCGCCATAGACTACTTTTTGCCGAACGGACTTCCAAATTCCGGCGTGCTCAATTGCCTGCTGGGCGGCTACTCCATAGGGAGCCAACTTCGGGTTCGGAAGCGCTAAGAAATGGACCCAGTCTGCCGATAAGTCTTTCAGCGGGTGCTTGTTGCCGTCGCGCCAGAGCAGGCCGAGCCGGCCTTCCGTGTAGTTGAGCACGGACTCCGGCTGGATTTTGCGATTCAAAGCCAAGCGGTCGATAAAAGCGGTGTTGGCAGAGAGGAAAACGTCGTAAGGAGCTCCGTTTTCAATCTGTTGAGCCAGAGCGGCGCTGGATTCGGTGACAAACCGGGGGTGGATCCCGGACTGGTTTTTGCCGAAGGAACGAGCAAGGTCACTCTCCAACGGGGAAAGGTCAGCGGCTGCGGCAATCGTAAGCGTGACTTGAGCCACACTAAGGCCAGAAAAAGGGAGAAAGAAGAGCAGTAGGGAACTTGACAACCAGGGACTCATATTGGATACTAAAGTTGTGCTAAGCGTAGCCGGTCGCCTCGCAGCGGTTGGCGGAGGAATTCAATTATATGAGTAAGATTATCGGAATCGATTTAGGGACTACAAACTCGGTAGTTGCCGTGATGGAAGGCGGCCAGCCTACGGTCATTCCCAACCAAGAAGGTGGCAGGACAACCCCCTCGGTAGTCGCTTTTACTAAGAGCGGTGAGCGGCTAGCCGGCCAGGTGGCAAAACGCCAGGCTGTTACCAACCCGGAAAATACGATTTATTCGATCAAGCGGTTTATGGGACGCCGCTTCAATGAAGTGAGCGAGGAGATGAAGCTGGTCCCGTACAAGGTTGTCGCGGGCGACAACGCGGACGTGCGGATCGAGATTCAGGGGAAGAAGTATTCGCCCCCCGAGATCTCAGCCATGATTTTGACCAAGCTGAAGGAAGCAGCCGAGGCTTACCTGGGTGAAAAGGTTACGAAAGCCGTGATCACTGTTCCAGCGTACTTCAATGACGCGCAGCGGCAGGCCACCAAAGATGCCGGCCAGATCGCGGGTCTTGAGGTGATGCGTATCATCAACGAGCCTACAGCGGCAGCGTTGGCATACGGTCTCGACAAGAAGAAAGACGAAACGATCGCGGTCTACGATTTCGGTGGCGGCACTTTCGACATTTCAATCCTGGAAGTCGGCGACGGCGTCGTGGAAGTGAAGTCGACGAATGGCGATACCCACCTGGGCGGCGACAATATCGACCAGCGGATTATCGACTGGCTGATCCAGGAATTCAAGAAGGATCAGGGAGTTGACGTTTCGAAGGACCAGATGGCGTTGCAGCGTCTGAAGGAAGCGGCTGAGAAGGCGAAGATCGAGCTCTCGACACTGCTCGAGACCGAAATCAATCTGCCGTTTCTGACAGCGGATGCCAGCGGGCCGAAGCACTTAACGATCAAGCTGACGCGGGCGCGTTTCGAGCAGATGGTGGACGACATTCTGCAGCGCGCGGTCGGGCCGTGCAAACAGGCCATGCAGGACGCGAATGTGACGCCGAACGACATCGATGAGGTGGTGCTGGTAGGCGGATCGACCCGTATACCGAAGGTGCAGCAGATGGTGCGCGATCTGTTCGGCAAGGAGCCGAACAAGAGCGTGAACCCGGACGAAGTCGTAGCGGTTGGCGCGGCTGTGCAAGGCGGCGTGCTGGGCGGCGAAGTAAAAGACGTTCTGCTGCTTGATGTGACGCCGTTGTCGTTGGGTATCGAGACGCTGGGTGGCGTATTCACCAAGCTGATCGAACGTAACACGACGATTCCGACACGTAAAAGCGAAACGTTCTCGACGGCGGCCGACAATCAGACTTCGGTCGAGATCAAGGTCTATCAGGGCGAGCGTTCCATGGCGCGGGATAACCGCATGCTGGGCGTGTTCCAATTAGTTGGAATCCCACCGGCTCCGCGCGGCATTCCGCAAGTTGAGGTTACGTTCGATATCGACGCCAACGGCATTTTAAATGTGGTGGCGAAGGACCGGGCGACTAACAACGAGCAGAAGATCACCATCACGTCCTCTTCGGGCCTGAGCAAGGACGAAGTGGAGAAGATGGCTCGCGATGCGGAATCGCATTCGGCGGATGACCGCAAGAAGAGGGACGAAATCGAGGCTCGCAACCGGGCCGACGCTATGGTCTACAACGTCGAGAAGATGTTGAAGGAGCATCGTGACAAGATTTCGGACACAGACGCGAAGCAGGTGGAAACAGCGGTCGAGGACGTCAAAAAGGCGATGGGCGAAGGCGGACTCGAGGCAATCACCTCGGCGACAGATAAGTTGACGACGGCGAGCCACAAGCTGGCGGAAGCGATGTACAAATCGCAGAGCGCTGGCGCCCCTGGAGCGGGAGCTCCGGGCGCGGGCACAGGTGCCGATACAAACGGCGCTCAACCCGACGGTCAGCCGAAAGACAACGTCGTGGACGCAGAGTTTGTCGACGTTGAAGACAAGAAGTAACGGAGGGCGGGTTTCAACACGCATGGGACCTTAGCCCCACTTCGGCATTAAATCGACGAGGCGCGTTCGCCAAGAGCGCGCCTTCCCTGTATTTAGGAAATTAAAGATGCCTTCTGCCACGAAAAAGGATTATTACGAGACGCTCGGCGTGGGCCGCAGCGCGGACACGGACGAGATCCGCAAGTCGTACCGGAAGCTCGCGCGCAAGTATCATCCCGACGTAAACCCCGGGGACAAAAGTGCGGAAGACCGTTTCAAGAGTGTGCAAGAGGCGTACGACGTCCTGAGCGATGAGGAGAAGAGGAAAACCTACGACCAATACGGCTTTTACTCGCCGAACATTCCGCCGAACGGTGGTGGAGGGGCAGGAAGTGGGCCCGGATTTGGCGGCTTCGATTTCGCCGAGTACATGCGGCAACAGCAACAGGCTGGCGCGAGCTCCGGAACCGAAGAGCAAGAAGGATTCGGCGGCTCTTTCCGTGACATTTTCGGAACCTTTTTTGGGGGCCAACGGGGCACCCGGCAAGCCGCGCCGCAAGCGGAGCGCGGATCGGATTTAGAGTACGGCCTGAATGTCGATTTCTGGCAGTCGATACGCGGGACGCAGGTGAAGCTCAATATCACGCGTCAGGAGACGTGCGAAACGTGCCACGGAACGGGCGCGGCGGGATCAAGTATAGCGGTTTGCCCGGAGTGCGATGGCAGCGGTACGGTCACCCAGATGGCCGGCGCGATGAAGTTCAATCTGACTTGTCCGCGCTGCGGCGGAAGCGGGCGGCTGAAGAATGCTTGTCCGACCTGCCGGGGCGAAGGACGCATTGCGCATCAGGACACGGTGGAGGTTCGCATTCCGCAGGGCGTTGCATCGGGATCTCGTTTGCGGGTGGCAGGCAAGGGCAACGCCGGAGTTGCCGGCGGACCAGCTGGCGATTTGTATATTACGATCCGGGTCGAAGAACATCCGTTCTTCAAGCGCAATGGCGACAACATCGATATCGAGCTTCCGCTGACAGTGAGCGAGGCTGGGTTAGGCGCCAAGATCGAAGTGCCGACGATCGATGGGCGCGCGCTGTTGAAGATTCCGCAAGGCACGCAAAACGGGCAGAAGTTCCGGTTGCGCGACAAGGGCGTCTTTAACAGCCGGAAGAATTCGCGCGGCGATGAAATCGTCGAGGTGATTCTGCGGGCACCCGACGTGCACAACGAGCGGACGCGGGAGCTGCTTCGCGAACTGGCGCAAGTGCAAACAACCGACGTGCGGCAGGACATCTGGAATAAAACGCAACAGACGGCATAAGAGGCGAGCGAGATGACGAGAAGCAAAGGTAAAGCGGCTTACATGATTTCGGCGGTAGCGGAGCAGTACGAGATCCATCCGCAGACGTTGCGCTTGTACGAACGGGAGGGACTGCTTGCGCCGTCTCGTAGCGAAGGCAACACGCGTCTCTACACGGATGAGGATCTGGAGCGGCTTGAAATAATCCTGAAGCTCACGCGCGAGTTGGGCGTAAACCTGGCAGGGGTCGAGATCATTCTCAATATGCGGGAGAAGATGGAGGCCATGCAGCACCAGATGGAAGGATTTGTGCGTACTCTGAACCAGGAACTCTCGGATCGTGCGGCGAACCGGCCGCTGGAGAACAATCAATCGCTAGTGCCGGTGATTCAAATCAACTCGGTCGCCATGCGCGGCGACGCGAAGCGCGGGCCGGAAGGGCCGAAGCGGAGAAGGTAAGCGGCAGCCACAAAACACCGAAGTTCCGGCCTGTCTCAACGGCCGCCGAATGCATTCTTTCGGAAGAATTGTTCCACCCCGGCCGCGTACACCGCCGCGCCTTGCGTTGCGGTGTCCTGATCTAGTCCTGATCTAGTCCAATCGCCAATCGATTTTATTGTGCAACACAGTTCTGCAATACAGAAATCGTGTAAACGGCGATCTGCGAGATTTGTTGCGCAGAACCTCGTTTAGACAATCTTTACTAAATCCTTCGCGACTACACAGGTTCTTAAATGGTCGAGGGTTCGGAAAACAGGGGAAGAAGCAACCGCGTTGCAGTCGGCTGAAGTGTGTTCTTTAGCCGAGGATGGCGGAAAACAGCTATTGCCGCTGGAGGACACGTGATTGCAGCGACTAATCGCAATTTGAGCGATGAAGTACGCGCGGACAAGTTCCATTACGAGCTTTATCACCGGCTGCATGTCGTGACACTGGAGTCGCCGCCGCTGGGCTAACGCAAAGAGCACGTTCTGTTACTTGCACGCTTTTTTCTGGAACTCGCGGCCACCCGGTGCAAAGTACAATATAGGGCTTCGCGGCCGCGCCCCTCTGCCGTACCTGCTGAGCTCGTTATAAACTAAACAGCCGGGAGGTAAGCCGCTGCTTCCGCTTACCCTGGCCGAATTGGCGCAACTGAAAACTGCTTCCGTAACAACACCAGGAGCCTGCGGTGATGGATAGCTGAGGTGGATGCACATGGGACGAAAGGCTCCAATCCCAGGGCTCGCAGAGGTCCTTGAAAAATCAACCAATGGCGACCGCCCCTCTTTCGATCGCCTCTTCACACTGATCTACAACGACTTCCGTGGCCTTGCGAGGAGTTATCTTGCTTGCGAAGCGCATGTTGACACACTGCAGGCCACGGCTTTGGTGAACGAAGCCTATCTCCGGCTCGCTGAGCAACAAGTCGATTGGAAGAATCGCAGCCATCTGCTTGCGGTCGGCGCCGTTGCCATGCGCCGTATTCTTGTGAACCACGCCATCGCGGCCAAGCGCCACAAGCGCGGAGGTGCGGCGGCCAGAGTCACACTGAGCGAAGATCTCATCGGCGCAGAGCAGAACCTCGATGTGCTTGCCGTGGATCAAGCTATCGACGCTTTGGCGAAACTGGACGAGCGCCATGCCAAACTTGTCGAATTGCGTTTCTTTGGTGGGTTGAGTGTTCCCGAAGTGGCCGGCGTTCTCGGCGTGAGCGTCAGTACTATCGAGAAAGACTGGAGATTCTGCAGTGCATGGCTCAAAAACGCGCTCCGGCCTTAACGCAATAACCGATCCGGCTCTCTACAAGCGAGTAGCGGACCTTTTCTCGCAAGTAGCTGAGTTGCCGGTACAAGATCAAGCCGCCTTCGTTCGAGATAAATGCGGCAGTGATACCGATTTACTCCGGCTCTTAGAAAACCTTTTGCAGGAAGACCGGGAAGGGGTAATTGAGCCGGAGCTCGCGGCAGATCGCGCTATGCCGGTCATTCAGGAGGATCTCAGCGGGCGAACCCTATCGCATTACCAAATCATTCGACCGATGGGAGCTGGTGGAATGGGAGTCGTTTATCGCGCAACGGAGACGCGGCTCCAGCGAACCGTCGCGCTGAAATTTCTCCCGCCCTTGCTCAGAGAAGATTCCGCAAGTCGCGAGCGTTTTATCCGCGAAGCGCGCGTCATCGCCTCTATCGATCATCAAAACGTTTGTCCGGTCTATGAAATTGAGGAAGCGGATGGATTCATCTTTATCGCGATGGCCTGTCTCGAGGGCACGTCGCTCGAGGAGACGATTCGACCCGGGCCGACTCCAGTGAAGCAGGCCATCAGCATCGCACTCCAGGCCGCGCATGGTCTGCAGGCCGCCCACAGTAGAGGTGTCGTGCATCGCGATATCAAGCCGGCGAACCTGATGTTGGTCGATACGGAATCCGCCGAGCCCCTGGTCCGCATTCTCGATTTCGGAGTCGCGCAATGGACCGAGAAGACTGTCCTGACTCAGGAGGGCTTAAGGATTGGAACAGTGCTGTATATGGCGCCGGAACAGATCGCCGGATCGCGGGTCGATCAGCGCGCCGATATTTGGTCACTCGGCGTGGTGCTTTACCAGATGCTCTTGGGCCGCGTGCCGTTTGAGGGCAGTACGCTGCATGAAACGCTCGCAGTTATTGCGGGTCCACAGCCGGCGGACCTCAGGCAGATTCGCGAAATCGCATCTCCTGAGGTCGTTTTCATCTTACGGAAGATGCTCGAAAAGGACCCCGCGAAACGATACCCAACAGCCACTGCGCTGATCTCCGAGCTAGAGAGTGTCCGGCACGCAGCTGCGCCGGGCCTGGTCGCTCGTATCGCGCGCGGCCCCGCAGTTCGCAGAGCGGCGGCAGTCGGCGCGATCGCGGCGATAATCGCCCTATCGATCCTCTTATTCCTTCGTTTCAACGTACCGCATGCACTAGGCCCGTTGAGAGTCCTTCCGTTTACGTACTATCCCGGTTACCAGGAAGACCCCTCAATCTCGCCCGATGGCAAAACGATCGCCTTCGTTGGCCAAGGTAAAACCGGCTCGAATCCGCCCGAAGTCTATGTGCAACTGATCGGCTCAACCGATCCTTTGCGGCTTACCAGCGCCGCTGCTGATTCAGCCGACCGATCGCCGGTGTGGGACCCAACCTCGACCCGCATTGCTTTTCTGCGAACACGCCGCGGCGAACGTTTTGCGCGAATTATGACGATTTCCGCGCTCGGCGGCGCCGAAACCGATCTGGGCATTCCATCGGTTCTCGCTAACGGACGGCTGGCGTGGAGCCCGGATGGCCGCCTTCTCGCGTTTTCCGGCGCCACCGGAACGAATGAAGGAGCCATCTTCGAACTCTCTCCGCTCGACCACAGCATGCGCCAGCGATCTTTCCCGGCAGCCGGTCAAACCGATTGGTGTCCGGTATACGATCCGAGCGGCGCTCGATTGGCTTTCAACCGTAATGGAGTGGAAATCGTTGTGATCGGCCCCGGCCGCGAAGACGTACGAGCACTTCCGGCCGAGAGGGCTGGACTCACCTGGACAGCTGACGGGCGCGCGCTTGTGTACCCCCGGTTTGGTAGGTTAGCCGAGGTCGATCCTGTTAGCGGCTCGATTACCGAGCCCGCTGCGGCTACTGCGCTGGGGCCCGATATTTGGGAATCACTTCGATCGCCACACACCAGCGGAAATCACTCCGTTACCGACGTCACCATTCGCGGAAACCGCATGGCGCTTGTGCACTGGGTGCTTGAGGACAGCATTTGGCAGATCACTTTGCATCGAGCTGGCAACGGGCGAACACCGGAAACCTTGGCTGAACCGGGAGCGCAGCTGATTGCATCCACGATGCCCGAAGATACGCCTCAGTTCTCCCCGGACGGCGAGTGGATTGCGTTTGCGTCGGAGCGCTCAGGCTCGACCGATATCTGGATCGGAAGGCGCGACGGCTCCGGCCTTCGGCGTTTGACGTTTCTCGAGGGGTTCGCGGGAACGCCGCGCTGGTCTCCCGACGGACAGTGGATCGCCTTTGACTCGCGGCTGCCATCCTCGACACCCGACATTTTGCTTGTCCGAGTCGCAGGAGGAGAAACTCGCCGGCTCACCACGAAGGCGGGCGGTGCAGATGTGCCGAGCTGGTCGAACGACGGCCGTTGGATCTATTTCCATGCCGAGTCGGACGATCAGATTTGGAGGATCCCAAGCCAGGGCGGTAAGCCTGTTCAGCTTACGCAGCACGGAGGATTCGAAGGGTTTGAATCCATGGATGGCAAGTATCTTTACTATTCCAAGAGCGAGGAACGTTCGGGAATCTGGAGAATGGATCTGAGCAACGGAAGCGAAGCACCGGTTCCCGAACTGTCGGGGACCGGAGACTATCGGCAATGGGCGCTGGGCGGAACCGGGATTTTCTTCGTTCCGTATGACGAGGCGTTCAGCAAGGATGCTGCTGTCCGGTTCTTCGATTTCGCTTCCCGGAGAATCGTTCGGGTAGCAACGGTGGGCAAACTCGCTACCGCCGGCCCCGGCGCGCTCGCAGTATCGCGCGATGAAACACGCCTACTTTACGTTCACATGGACCGCGACAATCGCAACATCATGCTGGTCGAGAATTTTAGATAGTAAGTGGGGACGGAGTGACCGTCTCCACTTACCTGCGATCCGCGGCTCACTGATATCAGTAGTATTGTTCTCCTTCAAGAAGGCTACGAACCAGTGGCGACAACCGCCACATTATGATGTTGGAAAACTAGGGTGAGTGGGGTGGCTTCTTGGCCAACATAGTAGCTGGAGCTGAGCTCGTCCAGTAATAGTGCTCGTTTGGATCCAGTGGGCGGTCCAGGTACACCCAAACCCCGAGGGAGTAGCCGTTTATGCCCAAACTAGGAAAAGCGCCTGTGGAGACCTCATATACATAGTAGTAATAGACGGGGCAAAAAGGATAATCACATGTCATTCCAGCGTAGTCCCGTGTCCAGAAATAATCGCCTGGACACCATGCCAGCGGTCCATCGAAGGGGGGCAAGTCGTTCGGGCCCCAGGCGGGAAGCGCTGCAAAACCAGGGCTGTCGGGCGATTGTGATTGATTAATGAGCCACGTCATGGGATTGCCGGACGCCTCGTAGAATAAATTCCGCACTTCGTTGGAGGATGGCGACGTCCAACCATTCAGCCCATTCCAAGAGACAGGTGTAAGTTGAGGGGCGTACGAATAGGTGCCGATAGGTGGCGTGGCCGCGAGACATGGTCCGTGCACCTGCGGAATGTCGGTTGCCCACATCAGTGAATCCTTCGTATCGATCACTGTACCCTCCGGCACTGTTTGCAGGGTCAACTGAACTTCGCTGGCATGCGTCTGTTGAAACAGCCCGTCCGTGGGCGGCGTTGCATTTGGGTTTCCTAGAAAATCAGTGAGTTCCTGTACGCCGCCGGGATTGTCTTGAGCGTCGCTCAAGTGAAGCGGTTCGACCTTCAGGTTTGCGGCCTGTGTCAGCGCGTCGTCCCAGTAAGCCATCGCATCTTGCACCCTGGTCGAGTCGTAAGGCCGGAAGAGGTGAACGGACTCCCCGAGCGAGAGGCTGAAGAGGTGAATCGTGCCGCTCAGGCCAATAGTCGGATTATCAAGAACGCTGCCGCTTAGCGTATCGTACATACCGTTTGCTTTATCGAAATCGGACAGCACCTTTTGCTTTTGCGTGGTGCAGTAAGTGATCGTGTTGTCATCAGGCGGGTTGTTTCCAGGGAAGAGTGGCCCACAGCCTTGGGCGTAGTATGTCAGATCGTTTTCATAATCATTCAGTAATTTTGTTGTATTGTACGCTGGCGTTGCAACGGTGTAATATTCGTTCTCATCCAGTTTTTGATTGATCTCAGTCTCAAAATCCGCTAACTGGGTTTGCAATTCAGTGATACTGCTCTGTAGGTCTTGGAGGCTCTGCTGTAGATTCTCGACGGCTTCCAGCGTTGCGTCCGCAGGCGGCGGCGCCGCTGGTCCCTGAAACCAACTCATTACCCAGCCGGCGCCGTCGCCGGCAGCCGAGTACAGCGCGGCGGCAGCCAGATTTTCTGCGAGCGACTCGACCACCCCTTGCGCTGAGACGCTAGCAACAGGATGAAAGGGATGCTTTAGTTCCGGTTGTGTAAGCATCTCGCTCACCAATAGTTTGAGAAACGGCTCCACGCCTCCATGCTTGTCAGCCTCAAACAGGAATTCCGCCTGAGAGAAGTATCGAGATGTGAAATGCTTACTTTGGCGCAGCGCTATCCCCAGGTGAGCGTTCGGCGGTAAGTCCAAGAACTGCCGGACCCGCGCCCGCGCTTGTTGCAGTGTTAAATGCCCTTTCGACTCGTCGTGTAACAGGCTTACTAACGTGGTAACCGGGTTGACGTACACAGCCCCATGCACTGGATCGAAGTTCAGCACGTGAGAACTCAGCGTAAACCCCGCTGAGCGTAGCCGGTTTAAGTCGGTTTCGCCCGACCCGTCCCAAGTGACCGTCACGCGGAAATTCTTAGGCACGCTACGAACAGGCGCCGGGTAGAATCCCTGGTTGTTCGTTGCATGCCGTTTTTTGAAGAGCAGCTTTCCCAAATCATCGTACACCGCGACGTCGGCGTTAACGAGCGGGATGTCATAGAAGGCGCTGATTGGAATCCAGGCCTTACGACCAATTGATGCTGATTCGTCATTGTCCGGCACAGGAGAGCTCTGTGGGTAAGAGCTCACGGCCAAATTTGCAAGCGTCAGCATAAGTACGATGCTGCGCAACTGTCTAACCTTTAGCTTCTCCATTGCTGATGCTCCTTGTCTTCTACGCAACGTCGCGAGTCAAAAACCGTAACCAGAGAAAAAGCATTTTCCGAGCCCGTTGCAAGAACTCGTTGAAACTGCCTGTTTGGTGCGCGCGGGTGGGATCACAGCCGTATGGGTTGGCGCCCGCGTCCTGATAAATTGGGATAGCCTTTCACGGAATCGCGCCGCGTTCGTTTGTTGTTATTGATTCCTTGCGCGATTCCGCGTTCAGACAATTGTCGTTCGAGCGCCGCTTCGAACAGCTCGAAGCGATCTACTGCTTCACAATCGGCGGCGGATTCCAACGGCCGTTCAGCACTGCCTGGTCCGGCCAATACGCGCGCAGGAAGAGTATAAATTTGCTCGTAGTGGCATTCGAACCGTCTGGTAAAGGCGTTTCGAGCCAGTTACAGAATTGTTTCGGATCAGTGGGCGGATCTGATTGAATGTAGAGGTCGAGTGACTTGTCTGAGTTCAGGCAAGCCTTATGGTTCTGCACATACGGTATGCCAATCGCGTTGTAACTCGCGTTTGGATCCATATTTACATTCTTCACTAAAAAGCCATTGCCATCATAGAGCGTGACCGACCAGAAGCCGAGAGGATTTACGGGAGGAATTTCACCCGTCCGATGCAGATTCGTCTCGGGACTGAAGTGCACCACATAACGATTCGCCCCATCAAGCAGATTTGCGGTGTCAATACCGCGGCTGTCGTACGCGCCGTAGCCATACACAGCGTCTTCCGGCCTGTTCGCTCCTAGCGCCTTTTCTGCGACTAATGCCCTCAAAATATAGTTGACCCCGTAATCACCCACATTGAGTGCCACGGACCAATAATTTGTCGTCGCCGAAGCTGAGGGTGGATTTATGCTTGCGAGAAGCTCCTTTGCCGCCACTACCGCCGCCTGCAGTATAATTACTTCGTTCTGGTCCGCCAAACTGACGCAGCTAAATGGTTGGTTGGGAGTAAGGAGACCGAGGTTTTTCAGCGATGGTTCTACCAGTGCGTCGATCTTACGGGGCGGATTCGTCATCATCATGGTGGACAGCGTTTCGAAGAAGGCGCACGCGTCCATGTTGTTGACCTGCTTAATCGGCTGTGTGAACGTGTCGATCGAGGGGTTTACCGGCAAATTGGAGGGCGGCTGGTAGTCCGTTCCGGTACCGAGCGGCCTCAATGTCAGCCCGTCTGCAGGGTTCGCCGTGGGCTTCAGAGCGCCGTTAAGAGCGTCGAGGTCGGCCTGGCTACCGTCCGTAAAGAACCGGGGGATCGACCATACAGTATTGCTATCGAATTTGATAACTCCTGCATATCCGGTAGTTGGTGCTGTGGTCCCCCCGGGGCCGACCAGAAGGTAATCACCGGGCTGGCTCTGCAAGCGCGAACTTGGCGACTGCCGACTGACATTCGTCCATGCGTCCAATAATTGGACGACAAAAAATCTTGGTTGATTTGTGCCAACTACACGCGGTAACGGCGGCACGTGCAAGATCAAGGGTGCGCTCGTGAGGTTCATAAATGAAGACGCGTACAGGGTGGTCGTGCTGGGTAGCACCACATCATGATATGTCGGGCTGGGCAGTGCAGTGCCTACTACGATTTGATTTATAGGAGCGCGGGTAGGAGCGCTTGGCGGTGTCAACCCTGGGACAGTGGTGGTTACGCGCTCCGTCATGGCAATTGCAAGGAGGGAATAACCGTAGATATAATCTGTAACTCCGTCCACGAAGGTCTGGATACCCGACGCGTCAAAATTCTCGGGTGCTTTGCTTTTTACAAGTGACTGGAACTGATTAAAAGCATTCGCGTCGATCGCGGCATTCTGGCTCGAATCCATAGCGGTAACACTTTGCGCGTTCTGTCCGGCAGCATTTGCCGCCAAGAGCACTACGCCTAGCAGTAAGGGAAAGCAATAAATACGTTTCATCTCTACTCCTTTATCAGTACTTGGACAGCTACTTGTGGTGTTTCAATCAATACGCAACGTCCGGGCGCAAAACCCGTAAGTCGGATCTAAAAAAAAATTTGAGAGCCGGGTCTTATTCCGCGGACCGTTCCACAAGGCTCTATCCGGCCTCAGCTTGTCATCACTCCGGTCAAAAGCAACGACGGAGGGGGGTGCAATGGCTGGTTGAATGGGCGTAATCTGATGCGCCGGCCAGTCCAAACCGGCTGGTTCGGCTGTCTGTGCGTTTTGCGACGAACGCAGCCCAGAACGGGAGTGTTTCTAAGCGGAGGGAGTATTTTCGAGGCTACCAACCGGGGGGCGATTACAAACAAGCAGCCAAGCGATCGGGCCGCAGTGATTGCATTCCTCAAGTTCTTCCGGTTCGTGCTACCACCGATTCAGTGGGGTTGCGAGGGGGGGAAAGTTCCGCATAGCTCCTATATATCGCGATTCTAAAATTGGACGAGGTACACCCGCATAGATCCGCCCTAACGGCGCAGGGTGGAGCGATCAGCGCCGAGAATCCATCCTATTGCGCAACCTTCGATGCTGTCGAAAAACTCTTCTATGGTGCCCGGAGCCGTTCTGCAGGGGATGATAAATGTCCGCCAGAGACCGAACAATCGCTTATAGCGCGTCTAATCGCCTCATCTTTCTGAGAAAAAATAGCGCACACACATTCGAGCGGAGTTTTTTCAACAGCATCCTTCGTTTGTGCAACGACCCTGCGCCAAGTGGCCCCCTACCAGTCCGTGTGGCGACTCTTGGCTTAGGTGAGGTGCTATTTTGCCATGCGACTCCACGGACGAGAACACGCACTATGATCTTGCGACTGCGCCTGAGCCTGCCCCCAGCAGAAACGAAGATGCTTGAGCTTTTCACCCGCGCCGAATGAAGTAAGCGCTCGGGCGTGCCAGTGATCGCCTGTTAAGTCGTCATGTCATTCACTACACGATGCTGCGCACGACACCGCCGTCGACTCGCAGAGCAGCGCCATTGGTGGCGGAAGACAGCTCGCTCGCGACGTAAACAACCAGGTTGGCTACTTCTTCCGTCGTTGCGAAGCGTTCGATCAGTGAGGAAGGGCGCGCGGATCTAAAGAACTCTTTCTGTATCTCCTGTTCGCTTTTGGATTGTTGGCTCGCCATTTCCTTGATGAACTTCTCCACGCCTTCGGAGCGCGTGGGTCCGGGCAAAACGCTGTTGACCGTGATGCCAGTTCCGTGCACGGATTCGGCGAGTCCGCGCGCGACCGCGAGTTGTGCTGTTTTGGTCATTCCGTAATGAATCATTTCGACCGGAATCTGGACCGCCGACTCGCTGGATATAAAAATGATGCGGCCCCAGTTATGTTCATGCATTCCGGCGAGATAGTGGCGCGCAAGTCGAATCCCGCTCAGAACATTGACATCGAAGAAGCGCTGCCATTCCTCGTCTGCGATGTCTTCGAACGGTTTCGGTTGAAAGATTCCGAGATTGTTGACGAGAATGTCCACCTTCGGAAGCGAGCCGAAGAGAGCATCGGCTCCTTCGCTGGTGCCGAGGTCAGCCGCGATTCCGTGCACTTTCGCGTAGGGTTGCTTGCCCCGGATCCGATGAAGCGCTTGATCCACGCGCGCTTGAGTGCGCCCGTTGAGGTAGACTGTGGCGCCTTCGTGAGCGAGTCCTTCCACGATAGCCAAGCCAATACCGGCGGTCGATCCGCTCACCAGGGCTGTTTTATTGCTGAGATGTAGATCCATGCCTGATGATAGCTATGGACCAGCAGTTGGCCGCAGGTGAATTTGACTGCCCGAAATCTTTCCTGTAACGTTGCTTGATATGTCCGCCTCGTTGTCCTCGCAGGAAATCTCCGCCTGGACGCGCCAGCTAAATTATGGAACCTGGCGCTTCCAAAAGGGCTGGAATCCGCTGCATGTCGTCGATGCAGAAGGCTGCTTTTTCATCGACGGAGAGGGTAAACGGTATCTTGATTTCTCCTCTCAGCTGATGTGTGTCAATCTGGGCCACAAGAACGCCGCAGTAATCGGCGCGATAGAAGAGCAAGCTCGCAAGCTGCCCTACATCGCCCCCGGATACGCCACCGATGTGCGGGTCGAATTGAGCAAACTGCTACTGGAAGTTCTGCCCAAAGGGTTGCAGAAGTTCTTCTTCACTACATCCGGGACGGAAGCAAACGAAGCCGCCTTTAAGATCGCTCGCTTGTTTACCGGCAAATCGAAGATAGTTGCGCGCTACCGCTCGTATCACGGTTCCACCGCGGGCTCGATTGCCGCAACCGGCGACATGCGGCGCTGGCCGGTGGAACCCGCGGCAAAGGGCCCAGGCGTGATCTTTGGCCCCGAGGTCAACTGCTACAAGTGCCCGATCAAACATCATTATCCGGAGTGTGACATCGCCTGCGCCGATTACCTCGAGCACATGATCGAGAACGAAAGCGATGTGGCGGCCGTGCTGGTCGAGCCAATTGTAGGCACCAACGGCGTGCTGGTGCCGCCGCCAGAATATCTCCCGCGGCTACGGCGTATCTGTGACCGGCATCATGTGCTGCTCATCGCGGACGAAGTAATGACGGGGTGGGGACGCACAGGCAAATGGTTTGCCATGGAGCACTGGGATGTTCAGCCCGATATTCTCGTAACCGCCAAAGGCATAACGTCTGCTTACATGCCGCTCGGGCTATGCGCCACCACTCAGCGAATAGCCGATTTCTTCGACGATCACATGTTCGCGCACGGGCACACCTACGAAGCGCACCCGATGACCCTTGCGCCAGCAATCGCCACTATCAAAGAGATGCGCCGCCTGAATCTGGTGGAACGCTCACGCGAAATGGGCGAGTATCTAGGGGAACAGCTCTCACGCTTGAAAGAGAAGCATCCTTCGATTGGCGATGTGCGCGGGCTGGGTCTCTTCTGGGCAGTCGAGCTAGTCAAGAGCCGGACGACCAAAAAGCCTCTGAACACTAAGGAAGAGAAGATAACCGGCCAGCCGCTCGTGGTGGATAAAGTGGCGGCTGAAATGGCGAAGTCCGGAGTAGCTATCAATCCCTGGATCAGCCATTTCGTGATCGCTCCGCCGCTTATTATCGAGAAGCATGAGATCGACTTTGGAGTGGCTGCCTTCGACCGGGCGCTGGCCATAGCCGATCCGTACATCGAGGAATAAATGACTGCAGTACTGGAATCTATTGACATTCTGAATCCCGCCACAGCCGAGAAGCTGTCGAGCGTTCCATTGGCAACGGCTGAGGAGGTGGCGAAAGTGGTGGAAGCGAGCGCCGCTGCTTTCCCTGCCTGGCGAGAAACTCCCGCACCGGACCGTATTCAATACCTGTTCAAATTCAAGCTGCTGCTGGAGCAGCACTATGACGAAATCGCGCGCACGATCACGCTTGAAAACGGCAAGACTTTGGCGGAAGCGAAAGCGGAGCTAAGGCGCGGCGTAGAAAACGTCGAGGTTGCCTGCGGAATCCCGACTCTCATGCAAGGCTACAACCTGGAAGATGTGGCGCGCGGCATCGATGAGATTATGATCCGCCAGCCGTTGGGGGTGGTGGCCGCGATCACGGCGTTTAATTTTCCGGCGATGATTCCGCTGTGGTTCCTGCCCTACGCGATTGCCTGCGGCAACACTTTTATTCTGAAGCCCTCAGAACGCGTCCCGCTTACCGCGCGCAAGCTGCTCGACCTGCTTGCGGAGACCGGTCTGCCTGCCGGGGTAGCAAGCCTGGTAAATGGCGCCAAACCGGCTGTCGATGCTCTGCTCCAGCACCCGAAGGTACGGGCGATCAGCTTTGTCGGTTCAACGCCAGTAGCAAAATACATCTACGCCGAGGCATCGGCGCACGGCAAGCGCGTGCAGTGCCAGGGCGGCGCGAAGAATCACGTCGTCATCATGCCCGACGCCGATATGCAAACCAGCGCGCAGATTGTCAGCGATAGCGCTTTTGGCTGTGCAGGCCAGCGCTGCCTGGCCGTTTCGGTTGCGGTAATGGTGGGTGAGGCAAAGAAGCCGTTCGAGGACGCCATTTTGAACATCGCATCCAAGCTCAAAGTGGGAAACGGTCTCGATCAATCCGTGCAGATGGGGCCGGTCATTTCCTCGAAAAGCAAAGAACGGATTGAGGGTCTGATCAGCCAGGGCGTCGCGTCCGGCGGGAAGACGCTGCTAAACGGTGGCAACGTTCCTGGCGACGGCTACTTTATCAAACCGACAATACTCGAGGATATACAGCCTGATAACGCGCTGACGACAACCGAGATTTTTGGCCCGGTGCTCACGTTGAGCAACGCCTCCGATCTCGACAGTGCCATAGATGTCCTCGCGGCGAGCTCGTTTGGTAATGCAGCTTCGATATTTACCTCAAGTGGTGCAGCAGCCCGAAAATTCCGTTATCAAGTGCCGACGGGCAATGTCGGGGTCAACATTGGCGTGGCCGCCCCGATGGCCTATTTCCCATTCAGCGGGTGGAAGGACAGCTTCCTCGGCGTTCTGCATGGGCAAGGCAGGGACGCTGTCGAATTTTACACCGACAAAAAAGTGGTGATCGAACGCTGGCCAAAAGAGTGGTCCCGCAAATTTTAGCGGACCGGGTAAGCCTTGAAGGGCATCACTTGAATTGTTCGTCGATTTCAACTCGGTAGCCCGCCACCAGAGCGTTGGTCTCATTCGCCATGCCGACGATTGCCATCAGTTCGCCAAACATCTGTTCCGTCATTCCCTTCTTTCTGGCGGAAGCGCTGTGAGAAGCAACGCAGTAGGCGCATTCGTTGGTGGCGCTAACGGCGACGTAAATTAATTCCTTGGTGAGTGGGTCAAGCGCCCCGCCCGGAGCCATAATTTCTTTGATGCTGAACCAGGTTCGGCGAAGCGTAGCCGGATTGCATGCGATGGCTTTCCAGAAATTGGTTACCGAATCGACCTTTCGTGTGGCCATGATGTCGTCGTAGACCTCGCGCACTTCGGGCGAGGCATCCTGATATTCAATCAAGTTAGGAGTTGTCATATGGCTCTTACGAATTTCCGATGAGAATGCCTGCTACAAACACTAATGCTCCGCCCACGATAACCTGAAGAGCAGCGCGTATGAACGGAGCATCCATGTAGTGTTGGCGCACCCAGCTGATAACTCCAAGCTCGACAGCGACTACGGCGATTGCGATGCTCATAGCGATACGGAAATCGTTTATCAGAAATGGCAGCGTATGGCCGATACCGCCGACGAACGTCATGGCGCCAGTTATGAAACCGCGGACTATGGGCTTACCACGGCCAGTCAAAGAGCCGTCGTCGGAAAGGGCTTCGGCAAAGGCCATGGAGATACCCGCTCCCACGGACGCGGCCAAGCCGACCAGAAGAGCGTCATGGGGACGGTGTGTGGCGAAAGCGGCCGCGAAAAGGGGTGCAAGTGTGGAAACTGAACCATCCATCAATCCGACGAGTCCTGGTTGCACGTATTGCAGAACGAAAACGCGGCGGGAAGCTTCTTTTTCGCCGGCGTGGACAGCGGGTGTCAAGTGCTTCTGCTCCATCGCTTCCGCGGTGGCGCTGTGCCTGGCTTCGGCTTCGGCCAAATCCCCAAGCAGTTGGCGGGTGGAAGCGTCGGAGGTCCTTTCAAGCGCAAGTTGATAGAAGCGGCGGGTCTCGTCTTCCATCGACTCAATAGCTTTGCGGACAGTGTCTGGACCAAGCGGCCGGATGAGCCAGACGGGCGGACGCGAAACAAACCCTTTTACGTCCTGGCGGCGAATGAGCGGTAGCCGCTCGCCGAAACGCTCCCGGTAAAGCTCGATCAAGCTCGTGCGGTGCCCAGACTCTTCCTGCTGCATCTCCTCGAGCACGCGGGAACTAGCGGGATATGTTTCGCGAAGCGCCTCGGCAAATTCGCCATAGATACGGCCGTCTTCTTCTTCGAGCGAGACGGCTAACGCCAGGATTTCGCGTTCAGATAACTCTGCGAAGTTCTTCGCCATAAGAGATTTTCGCGGTTTTTTCGGCTACTTCCGCCGCAAGTGGCCGCATGGCTATCTTAGCGAGTCCGGGCTGGAATTCTTAGATGGAATGTACCGATGGAACGGAGTGCTGAGCGTGACCCCCGGCCGCTTGCAAGACCGGACTGGGGGATCCACTCGCCAGCCGCTTACTCAAAGTTTGTAAGTCGAAAAAGGTTTGATCGCACCCAATTCCCGATTGCTCGAGGCTTCCAGGCAGATCGGATCTGGGGTCTGCTACTTCTCATCGCGCAGAGGTCAGTATCGTACCTCCCGACGGTACTCCGTTGGGCTAAACTTGCACACTGCGCGGAAGACTCTCGCAAAATGCTGCGGGGTTTGAAATCCGCAGCTCACAGCTATGTCGATTACGCGCAGTTCAGACCGTAGCAACAACTCTTTAGCCCGATCAATTCGTGCATGCAGAACAAACTGGGGGTAAGATTCACCTGGGCTGCTCAAGATCGGAATCGCTGCTGAACCGGCGCAACTGCGGATTGCTTCCGTGTGGTGCGTGATGCGCCCACAAACCGCGCGGATAGCTCTACCCTCCCCGCCGCGATCTCTGCCTAGACTGAATACATGATCCGTCAAATTGCGCCTCGGTTCTTTACCACCGACATCCCCGCCACTCTCGCCTATTACAAAGACACGCTTGGTTTCGAATGCCTGGGTACGTGGCAGGATCCGCCGGTCTACGCCATCGTTGCGCGCGATCAGCACGCGATCCACTTCCGCTGCGCCGCGCCGCCCGCGGCCAACCCCGACAAATATGCGGACGAACTGCTCGACGCATACCTACTCGTCGAGGATGCGGACGGACTTTACGCCGAGTACGCATCCCGCGGAGTGGAATTCACTCGCGGACTCGCCGACATGCCGTGGCACTCGCGCGAGTTTGTGGTGAAGGACTGCCACGGCCGCCTGCTCGCCTTCGGCGCGAACCTGTAGTCGTCTCGCTTGCCGTGCCGAGGAGGAGGTCCAACCGTGTCACGATTAGGTAACTGTCCACAATCCGGTTGTTTCTCTTACAACTCGCCCCGGAAATCATAGAAGACGCGAATGAGGTTGCCGTCAAGATCGGCGGCCATAAACTCGCGCAGCTTCCATGGTTTATCCTCGGGCTCGGAAACGATCTTCGCTTGCGCGGCCTTTCCACTGTGCGAAGAGTTCGTCCACCTCAGCCTTGCTATCGAGATTGAGCTAGAAAAGGACAGGGCCCATGTTGCCGTAGGACTCGCGGAAGGAGCGATTTGTGATAAACAGTCTGCAGTTCCCCCTTGAGATGCCTGCAATGCCGCCTTGGTCGTCCCCCCAATCGAAGGTGAAGCCCAGCGTGTTAACGTAATAGGCCGCGGCGATGTCGACATTGGCCGCCGGGATCTCCGGGACGGGAGCGGGGAACGTCATGAAGTTTGCGGGTTCATCGTAACACGAGCGCGCGGCTTGGGACCCAGAAACATGAGGAGTTGAGTTCGGGCCATAAGTTGCCGTTTATCGCTCGCGACTCATGGCCTATTGTTTAGTTTCCGATTGTTCCTGGGCTGTCCGCGAACCGTCAGTTGGACCAGGTTTGAAAATAGCACTGAAAAATCTTCCGTTCGGGCGCTTTGTCGCAGTTGCACTCCTGGTGCGCGAACGCGTCGCCGTCGCCCTCTTTCTGCTGCAATGCGAACTACAGCAGTTCGTAAATTTGTCTGCACCGTTCACGAGTCCCGGCGCTCACGATCCACGACCGGGCGCGCCAGCAGTTCATTCGCGCCTCGCACAGTGTTAATACCTCGGCGGACGTCCTCCGCCGGCGCGCTGGAAGTAGAATCTCTGGTTGTCGTCGCCGTTCCGGTCATAGGTCTGCACCCGTGTTCCCGCGTTGGTAGTGCCGTTCGGGATATCCAGAACCTTGCCGTTTTGCGCCACGATTAACGGATTTCCGTCCTTGCCGGCCTGTAAGCTCCACAATTGGTTTGGTCCTTGCCGGAAGGCGTTACATTGCACCGGAATGCTGTTGCCCTGCCCGCCAAGAGCCAGAGCGCATCCATTCATACTATTTTGAATCGTTACCATCCCGCCAGGACCGGCCGGACTTACCATCCATATCTGCCCGCGCGAGCCGTTTTGGTTATTTTGCGCGACATTATGCCCCGCAGCTTGCAGAGCCTTACCTGATTTGACATTGATGATCATGTATCGGCCGGGTCCGGTAAAGCCGCCCTGGGCCGCACAAATCGAAGCCCATGCGAGCAGTAGGAGCCAAAGTCGTGTCATGACTCTTCTTTGCTCACTCTCGTCGAAGTGATAACCGGGTCCGGCCATGATAAGGCAAGGACTCAACCGAAATAGATCCAGGGTAGCTCATCCTTGTGGGGACCGAAAGAGCAAGATCGCGATCAACTCGAACTATCGGTCACCGCCCACGCGTAGCGTCCCTGCGCCGTCGGCTTCGTTCTAATGGCGAAGTGGCGATACAAACTAAACAAAACTATCCCCTGAATTGTCATCAAACCCGCTTCCGTCGTCTACATTCAAGTTCGAGTCGTCGAATTGCGAGTTGTCGTATTGATTCGCATCGTCTGACGAGTTCACATCGGATGAGTTCATATCGGTCAAGCTGTCCCCTTGGCCACTGGCCTGGTAATCGCCGCTATCGGACGGCGAGTCGTAGTAGTTATTTACGATCTCTTCACGCGGCGCCATACCTCCTGCGCCGCCTACGAATTCGTTCCCTCCAAAGAAGCCCCCGCCACCCCCGTGCGAGAACATCGACCCAATGGCTTCGGCAGCCAGGGTGCCCGCCGCCACGCCTGCCGCTGTTTGCGCGGCGCCACGCAGAAAGCTTCCGCCCCCAAAGCCGCTTGCCGGAGCCGCGTACTGCGGCGAGGCAGGTGACGTATATTGCGGTTGACCAGGCGCAGAGTACGGTTGCTGGCCGCCACTGCTGCTGGCATAACCACTTGGCTGCTGCTGCCCCAGCCAGCTCGAGCCTCCGCTCACCTGACTTGGTGACGAACGGCTCTGCAAATCCTGAATTTGCTGCTGCGCGCGCTGTAGCGCCAGGTTCTGGATCAGCACCGTTTGCGTCATCAAATACAAAGCATCGGGCCTTTTCCCAATCCGGGTTCGAATCATCTCTTCTGCTTCAGGATCTCGCGGCGGTGCCTGGGCTTGCGAAATCTTATCTGCAAGGTCGTTCAGCATCTTACGTTCGTCTGGCGTCATTCGAGTTTTCCTCTGATCGATTACCGTTCGCGCAACAACCAATAGACGCGTGCATCGAACTATTGGTTCAACAGTTGCAACTTAGCTTCGGACCATGAGATGTAAGGATGAAGAGTGACGCTTCGCGGTTCGTCCAGCTCGCACGGTGCCCCGTCGCACTGAGAAATGAAGCTGAAAAAAGGAACCAAGCTTAATTGAAGCCATCAGAAAGATATCAACCATGTTGTTAGAAGCAACGTCGACCCCGCTTGTCGATCAAGAAATAAACCCCTGGCAATCTGCCGCTCACCGATTCGATGAAGCTGCCGAACTCCTCAAACTGGACGACGGGATGCGTAAAGTATTGCGCTCTCCGGCCATGGAGCTTTCCGTAAATATTCCTGTCGTGCTGGATGATGGCCGTATTGAGGTTTTTACTGGCTACCGGGTGCAGCATTCCATTGCGCGCGGCCCCGCGAAGGGCGGCATCCGCTTTGCCCCGGACGTGTCGCTGGACGAGGTAAGGGCGCTGGCTGCCTGGATGACGTGGAAATGCGCGGTAGTTAACATCCCGTTTGGCGGCGGAAAGGGTGGAGTCATTTGCGAGCCCCACCTGCTGAGTGAGGGTGAACTGGAGCGCATTACCCGCCGCTACACGGCCGAAATCTGCGAGTTTATTGGGCCAGAACGGGACGTTCCCGCCCCGGATGTGAATACTAATGAACAGACCATGGCCTGGATCATGGATACCTACTCCATGCACAAGCGGCACACGGTAACCGCCGTAGTTACCGGCAAGCCACTCGAGTTGGGCGGCTCGCTTGGCCGCCCCGAAGCTACCGGCCGGGGCTGCATGTTTGTGACCCTGGAAGCACTGAAGAGATTCGGGCTCTCTCCCGAAGATACGCGGGTGATTATTCAGGGGTTCGGGAATGTAGGCGGCATGGCTGCCCGTCTCATGAGCCGTATTGGTTTCAAAATTCTTTGCATTGTGGAACATGATGGCGCTGTTTACAATCGCCACGGATTAGACATAGAAGCGCTCATGCTCCACCGGCGCGAAACGGGCTCAATCGTCGGCTTCGCTGAAGCTGAGGGTGTCGATAAAGACGAAGCGCTTCTCATGGATTGCGATGTGCTGATTCCCGCGGCGCGCGAAAACGTCATTACCTCTCATAATGCCCCGCGTATCAAGGCCAAAATACTTTGCGAGGGCGCTAATGGGCCCACCACGTTCGTCGCAGATTCCATCCTGGCCGAAAAGAAAGTCTTCATTATCCCCGACATTCTCGCAAATGCCGGCGGAGTTACTGTTTCGTATTTCGAGTGGGTACAAGATCGCCAGGGATACTTTTGGAACGAGAAACTGGTGAACAAGCGCCTCGAGGAAATCATGGTCAACAGCTTCAACGACGTGATCGGATACGCCGAAAAGCACGCGGTCAATAACCGTACCGCGGCTTATATGCTTGCCTTGGATCGCGTGGCACTTGCGATCAGGAAACGCGGCCTATATGCCTAACGCTACTGCTCCAATGGGTTTATCCAACGCAGGCCGGAAAAGCGCTTGAAACCACGGTCGGTCGAAGCTAGAGTGGCTGCGTGTTCGATAGCAACCGCGGCGAGTGCGGCATCGCTCGAGGCGCTTCCAACTACTCCGCTTTGAGACATAAGGTTTCTCAGGAGGATCGTGTGACGTGGGCCCGGCTGAAGCATCGTGACATTCCGCTGGCTCTGCCATTCTTCAATTCGATTGAAAATATCTCCGACCGAGGCGGGCTTAGGCCAGAGTTTCGGGTTGCTACCCACTCGTATAAAGGCCCAAAGAGTGTGCCAAGTCAGTCCTATGGTTTCGCCACCTGCGAATTGTTTTTCCAGCCATTCGAGCGAGCTTAGATGCTGAACCGTATCCGGATTGTAGGAATAAATCAGAATATTGGCGTCCGGAATTACCACTTACGATCTTCACCTTCGGCATAATCCAGCAGCTCGCTTATCTTGTCGTAATTTAAACCGGGTATGATTCCCATCCCGTGGAATGGTCGAACTTTGAACGGTTTGCTTGGTACGTGCCCCTTTCCTTCCGAAAGCGCAAAGCGCAGCAGATTGTTCAGGGTCTCCTTAAATGAATTGCCACGCTCCCGGCTCTCCTGCTTTACTCGCTCCAGGACATCCTCGTCGAGTGTAACTGTTGTTCTGATGCTCATGATGCTTCCAAATTGGCATCATTCGCATCATCCCGCAAGCGGCTGCATTTCCCTGTAAACTCGAAGTTGGCAATTCACACGATATGACCGGGGAGGCTTCTACCCCCCTTATGCGGCAATATCACGCCGCAAAAAAGCAGGTTCCTGGCGCTCTTCTCTTATTCCGGCTGGGCGATTTTTACGAGCTCTTCTTGGAGGACGCCGTCACAGCGGCCCGGGAACTAGAAATTACTTTAACTTCCCGTAACAAAGAGCGGGGAGACCCCATACCGATGTGCGGCGTACCCTATCACTCCGCCGAAGGCTACATTGCCCGCCTCATTCAGCGCGGCTATCGGGTGGCCATTTGCGAACAGATGGAGGAGGCTGCCCCAGGCAAAAAGCTGGTTCACAGGGAGGTCACACGCGTCATAACGCCAGGTACAGCCACCGATTCGAACCTGCTCCGCTCCCACGAGAACAACTTTCTGGCCGCCGCCTTTCCGAAGAACAACCGTTGCGGCCTCGCTTATGCCGATCTCTCGACCGGCGAATTTCGCGCTACTGAAATTTCCGAGCAGGAACTAATTCCCTACCTGGAAACTCTCAACGTGCGTGAGCTGCTCCGGCCGGAAGGGCCGCCTATCGGCAGCGCGTGTCTCGAAACTGCTCTCGACAGCTGGATTTTCGGATGGGATTACTCGGGCAGACAAATACTTGGAGCGTTTCGGCTACTTTCCTTAGATGGTTGCGGCTTGGGAGACAAACCGCTCGCGACCGCTGCGGCGGGTGCCGTGCTTCATTATCTCCGCGACACACAGAAATCCGCCCTCGATCATCTGAATATCCCCATCTTTTATCAACGCAGCGATCACATGGTGCTCGACGGCGCCACGGTTCGGAACCTCGAGTTGATAGATCCGCTGTTTGCGGGCGAGAGCCGCGAATCGACGCTCCTTCATGTAATCGATCAGACTTGCACCGGAATGGGCGGCCGGCTCCTACGCCATAGACTCCTGCAACCGTCCCGCAATCGCGCCGAAATCGAAGCGCGCCTTGACGCCGTCGCCGAACTCGCTGGCAAAGTGATCCTGCGATGCGACCTGCGAAAGCTACTCGGGTCCATACAAGACCTGGAGCGTCTGCTCGCGAAGATCACTCTCGCAACCGCTACTCCCCGCGACTTACTCGCCCTTGGGAGATCACTTGCACAGCTACCCAGGCTTTCAGAAATTATCAGCCGCCTGGAGGCTCCGCTTCTCGTTAAGCAAGTCGATTTAGTCGAGGAAACTCGCAACAAAATCCTGGGTGCGATCGCGGACGAGCCGCCGGCGTTGCTCTCCGATGGCGGCACCATCCGCGACGGCTTCTACCCGGAGCTCGACGAACTGCGCGACATCAGCCGCAATAGCCGCCAGTACATCGCCGCAATCGAGACACGTGAACGGAGTCGGACGGGAATCCAATCGCTCAAGGTCCGGTTCAATAACGTTTTTGGCTATTACATTGAAATTTCCAGAGCCAATCTGCCATCCGCCCCAGCCTCTTACGAGCGCAAACAGACATTGGCGAATGCCGAACGCTTTACTACGCCCGAGCTCAAAGAACTCGAATCCAAAGTATTAGACGCCGAGGACAAGATTCTTGCCCTCGAGCGGGAGATCTTTCAAGACGTGCGATCGTTTGCAGCTTCGCAGGCAGCCCGGATCAAAGCCGCAGCAGCAACGATTGCTGAGCTGGACGTTACGGCTGCTCTGGCACATGTCAGCGCCGAAAACCGCTATCGTCGCCCGAAGTTCTCCGAGTCCGGCGAGATGCGCATTGAAGCGGGACGTCATCCCGTGATAGAAAAGCTAGCCGAGCGAGACGCTACCCGCTTTATCCCCAACGACCTCTATCTCCACTCGTCAGGAGAATATATCGGGGTTATTACTGGGCCAAATATGGGTGGTAAGTCGACCTATCTCCGTCAGGCAGCGCTGCTTTTGATCCTCGCTCAGCTCGGATCTTTTGTTCCGGCAGATGCAGCGCTGCTTCCAATAGTCGATCGAGTTTATACGCGCATCGGAGCGGCAGACAATCTAGCTCGTGGACGCTCAACCTTTATGGTCGAAATGACAGAGGCTGCAACTATCCTCAACACAGCTTCAGATAATAGCTTCATAGTATTGGATGAAATCGGCCGCGGCACTTCCACCTATGATGGTTTGGCACTCGCTTGGGCGATGGTTGAGTATATCCACGAGCACGTTCGGGCCAAAACTCTCTTCGCAACCCATTATCACGAGCTAACGGAGCTCGCAAATCAACTTTCTGCAATAAGAAATTTACATGTCACTGTAAAGGAGTCAAAGGAAGGGATCTTGTTCATAAGAAAGGTAGAACCGGGTGCGGCAGACCGCAGTTACGGCATTGAAGTTGCCCGTTTGGCCGGTTTACCCTTGCAAGTAATCGAGCGGGCGAGGTCCGTTTTATTGCATCATGAAGTAAGGGAACACTCAGTTAGCGAAAAGCTGGCCCCGAGTGACGCTTCCGCGCCCCTACAGATTAGACTTTTCGAGCCCGTGAATCAGGGGCTCGCCGACCGGATACGGGCTTTGAATATAGACGAACTCCGGCCGGTTGAAGCTTTGCAGATTCTGCACGAATTACAGCAAGAGTTGCTAAAGACATGAGAATAGCAGGTATCATGAGCGGGACTTCGCTCGACGGGATTGACGTGGCGATCATCGATATCGCCGGTTCAGGCTTTAAGGCCAAGATAAATGTCCTGACAAGCCACTCGGTCCCTTATCCAAAGAAGATTCGTGAGGCGCTATTGGCGGTCGCCAATGCAAGCGCGCTTACAGGTGACATTTCGCGGCTGAATTTTCTGCTCGGCGAGTTGTACGCCGAGGCACTCGAAGAAACCGCGGAACGCGCAGAGATTCCTCTCGACACTATCAAGCTGATCGGTTGCCACGGCCAGACCATCTTTCACGAGGGTCAGGCTGCGCAGTACCTGGGTAAAAAGGTGGCCAGCACGTTTCAGATCGGCGAGTCGAGCGTGATCAGCGAGCGCACGGGAATCGATGTGATCTCGAATTTCCGTGAACGCGACATGGCGGCGGGTGGCAAGGGAGCTCCCCTGGTTCCGTATCTCGACTACATGTTGATCCGGCACCGCGGCCGTGGACGCGTGGCCATCAATATAGGCGGCATTGCGAACCTGACAGCCATTCCTCCCAACACCAACACGGATCGCGTAATCGCCTTCGATACGGGTCCGGGCAACCTCGTAATCGACCAGCTTGTCAGCCGTATTACTAGCGGTGGACTTACTTACGATCGCGATGGCACCATGGCGGCTACCGGAGAAATCGATGCCAAACTGTTGGCGAAACTTCTGCGCGATAAGTACTTCCGCGCCAAGCCTCCGAAAGCGGCGGGCCGCGAACAATACGGCAGCGAATTTGTTTCGAAGCTGCTCGATACAGAACTCAGCAGCGAAGACCTGGTGGCGACTGCCACCGCGCTAACCGCCGAAAGCATCGCTCTCGGCGTGCGCAACTTCGTGCTCCCGGAAATGCGGGTGGATGAGGTCTTCGTTTCGGGCGGAGGAACTCACAATCCGACTCTCATGCGCATGCTGCGGAAAGCCATGGGCCAGATCCCGGTTAAAGACACCACTGAGGTTGGCCTTGACGTGGATTCGAAGGAAGCGATTGCATTTGCAGTCATGGCTTACGAGACCGCAAATGAGCGGCCTTCTAATATCCCAATGGCAACCGGGGCCAAGCGCCAGGTGATCTTAGGGAAGGTCACGCAGAACGGCGGGACGCAAAACGGCACCTCGAATGGAACTGCGCATAACGGAGCGGCCTCATCTCACACCAATAGCATTTCCAACGGCCATAAAAGCAAAGCGGGGCGGCCCTCCAAAGTGAACCATCCGGCTGCCGCTGCAAAGGTCAAAGCCGCTAGCGCACGGTAGCCCGAGTTGTTCCAACAAGAAAGGCATGTCCCGCGAGGTGCATGCCTTTTTGATTTGATAGCTATGAGAAATATCACTCGCCGATCTTGCGTTCGGCTTCCGCGTCGATCAAGTGCAATATGATCCGGAATGGCATTCCAGCGAGCTCCGGCTTATCTTCGATATCATCACGGACATCGAGCAACGCACGTTCGAGCAGGTAGGTCTGGAGGAGAGTTTGTTGCTCCGCGCGGGTAGCTGGCATGTAAGCTGACCGCCCGGCGATATTCCAGTATCCCCGCAGGAATGCCGCGCTCATGTGTGCGAACCAGAAGCGGACGATGTTGCGAAGAGCCCGGCCCGGAAGCGGATGATCCGGTTCGGCCAGAGCTGTTTGCCGGGCCATCGTCTGGGCCGCGTAACCGAACGACACCAGCATGCTCGTGAGATCGCGCAGCGGCGTACGTTTGATGCGCCGCTCACTGATATGCGCTTCCGGATCGCCTTCAAAGTCGAACATCACGACATCGTTTCCGGTGACGAGCAGGTGGCCCAGATGCAATCGGCCATGAAAGCGGCACCGCTCGGAGTGTATACGCTGTTCGAATACCGCCTGTAGCTTGGCTACTATGGCGGTCTCCTGCTCAAGCACTTTGGCCGCCAAAATTCGCACGTCCTCGCTCATTTCGGAATAGCGTTGCCGGATGAATTCGAACCTGCGGCCAACGAGGCCGAGATAGCCGTGATAAAGGCTCTGACGGTAGAAGTCGTTGAACGGTTCCGCAGCGAATGCCGGGTCATCGAACTGCGTGGACAAGACCAGATGAAGTTGCGCAACGCGAGCTCCGGTATTCTCCGCAAGGCCGAGATATGGTCCGATCAGTTCAGTTGCGATTGCGGGCGCCGGAGCAAGAGCAAAATCCAAATCATAGATTCTGGTGGGTGTAGCATTTCGCAAGTCCGTGTCTGAAGTGTTTCCCTGAACGACAAGCTCATAGAACTGATTCAACTGTTTGCGTGTCCGCTGCCAGGCAGTGCCTTCGTTCGGCACAAACCCATGCAGGAGTCCAACAATCGTACTTTCGCCGCTGTCCGCCCGGTACTCCAGGTACCCGGCAAATGGCGCGGCGTGGGTGAAATCTACTTTTTCCGTGAGCAGCCGGCCCATCTCGACGCCCGGGTGGGCACCGGGCTCCACCTTTCGAAGCACCTTCAGGACGAAGCGGTCACCGAACCTGATCGAAGTATCGATTTCAGAAGTTGGAAGGAGCGAAGGTTCCAAGTTGGGATGAGTCGCTCCCCAGAGCGTGCGAAATTCGCGATTACGCTGCGCAATTAGCTCACCGCTCTCGCCGGCGAACTTCTTACGGCGGGCGAACGCTTCGATCATTGCGGTGCAAAAATCGTTACTCCGGGTGGCGCTGTAGAGCACCGCGCGCGTTTCGGTTGGAGTGCGTATCTCGGCGATGATGGCGTCAGGGTCCTCGTCCGACAGCTTAGCCAGCTCGCTCTCGTCTCCCAGCGCTACCGGAACGAAGAACACCTCCGGGTCACCGGTTGCGTACTCAACGCGCACAAATGAGAGGCGGAATCTCGCATCGCCGATCGGAATAGATTCGGTAACTTGAATCGATCGGAAACGCCGGTCTTTCGAGCGGAACCATTTTCGCGTCTGCAGAAAACGGGGCAAGACCGCGGCGATGCTCGATCGAATCGCCGGATCCCAGATGTCCTTCAATGAGGGAATAGTCAGAATAGGAATACTCTGCCGGCGCGTTTCGGCCGAAGGGGCAGCCACTGCCGCCGGTACTTCGCGGGGTTCGAGCGAGAACCAGAAGAATGAGTTGGGGCCGAGGGTAAGCGGATAGTAGCTTTCACCTACCGACGGAAAATCGGTTCGGCCAAACAGTTCAACCGGAGTATAGCCTGCGAACTTGTGAAGGTCCAACTGGACAGCTTGCGCGTAGCGGGACAGATTCGCGACTACCAGGACGATCTCATTTTCATACCGCCTGATATAAGCAAGCACGCGCTGGTTGCTCGGCAGCAGAAATTCGAGCGTGCCACGGCCGAAAGCCCGGAATTGCTTGCGCAGCGCGATCAGCCGCTTAGTCCAGCTCAACAGCGAATTCGGATTGTCTTCCTGCGATTCCACGTTGAGAGCTTCATAGTGGTAAGCAGGGTCGATGTTAACGGGCAAATAAAGTTTTTGCGGATTCGCGCTGGAGAAGCCGGCATTGCGATCGGGACTCCATTGCATCGGAGTCCGGACGCCGTTTCGGTCCCCGAGATAAACGTTGTCTCCCATGCCGATCTCGTCGCCGTAGTAGATGACGGGCGTGCCTGGCATCGAGAAGAGCAGAGCGTTCATCACTTCGATGCGGGCGCGATCGTTTCCGAGCAGCGGAGCCAGCCGGCGGCGAATGCCGAGGTTAATGCGCGCGCGCTGGTCGGAAGCATACACGCGGTACATGTAATCGCGTTCCTCGTCCGTCACCATCTCGAGTGTCAGCTCGTCGTGGTTGCGCAGGAACATGGCCCACTGGCAGGTCTCCGGAATATCGGGCGTGCGCTTGAGGATTTCGACGATGGGCAGGCGGTCTTCCAGCCGCAGCGCCATAAACAGGCGCGGCATGAGCGGAAAGTGGAAATTCATATGGCACTCATCGCCCTTGCCGAAATAAGCAACCGCATCTTCGGGCCACATATTGGCTTCCGAAAGCAGCATGCGGTTCGGGTGAGTGGCGTCGAGATGCTGGCGCAGTTCCCGTAGGAAGGCGTGGGTCTCGGGCAGGTTTTCGCAGCTCGTGCCGTCGCGCTCATATAGGTACGGAATCGCATCGAGACGGAATCCATCGACTCCCATCGCGGCCCAGAAATCGAGCATGTGCATCACCGCGCGGCGCACCAGCGGACTATCGAAGTTCAGATCGGGCTGATGCGAGTAAAAGCGATGCCAAAAGTAGGCTTTCGCAACCGGATCCCAACTCCAGTTGGAAGGTTCAAAGTCTTTGAAAATAATTCGGGTCTCGGAATATTTGTTAGGATCGTCGCTCCAGACATAGAAGTCCCGCCAGCGCGAGCCGGGCTCGGCATGGCGGGAACGCTGGAACCACTCGTGCTGGTCAGAAGTGTGGTTGATTACCAGCTCGGTTATAACTCGCAGGCCGCGGCGATGCGCTTCGCGCAAGAAATGCTGAAAGTCGCGCAAAGTGCCATAGGCGGGATGAACGCTGCGAAAATCCGAGATATCGTAGCCGTCATCCTTCCAGGGCGAGGGGAAAAATGGAAGCAGCCAAATAGCGGTAACTCCGAGATCTTCAAGGTAATCGAGTTTATCGGCTAAGCCGCGGAAATCGCCCATCCCGTCGGCGTTGCTGTCGTTGAACGCGCGGACATGGGCCTCGTAAATAATCGCGTCCTTGTACCAGAGCGGATCGTGTTCAGATGTGCCGTTGATATGCGGATGCATGCTGTTGCGCGCGATTTTATAGTACAAAACATCCCGGATCGCACCATTGTCAGACAGCAATTCTGGTAATTGTGTTTCGGGAACCCCAGCCTCATCGTCATAGACTTGTTTCTGCATCGTGGCGCGCATAGTCCTAAATACGTTTGGTTCCCTGGGCGACCTGCACCCGTTTCTCGCCATCGCGATGGAACTGCAGAAGCGCGGGCACAGCACAACTATCGCCACGTCGGAGCTATACCGCAGGAAAATTGAAGACGAAGACGTCGGCTTTGCTTCCGTCCGACCGGATATCGGCGAAATGCTCGAAGATAGCGCGTTGATCGAGAGGGTCTGGGACCAGCGCCGGGGCACGGAATATTTGCTCAGAGAAGTGATTTTGCCGCACTTCGAGGATAGTTTCGAAGATCTCACCGCGGCGACCCAGAAGGCGGACCTGTTAATAACGCATACCGCGGGCTATGCCGGCCCGATCGTCGCCGAGGCGATGAGGTTGCGATGGATGTCGGTTGTACTGCAGCCTATGGCGTTCTTTTCTGCCTTCGATCCTCCCGTGCTCGGGCCTGCGCAATGGATTCAAAACATGTATTCCCTTGGCCAATGGCCCTTTCGCCTGGCGCGGCAATTTGCGAGATTTCGGACCGGGCAATGGATCGAGCCTGTCCGCCGGTTCCGGAGACGTTTGGGTCTGCCTACCAGCCAGCATCCTCTGTTCGAAGGCCAGTTCTCGCCGTACGGCACATTGTCTCTCTTCTCGAAGTACTACGCTCAGCCTCAGCCGGACTGGCCATCTGATGTAACCGTGACAGGCTTCGTCTTTTACGATCAGCTCGGGGCGGGTCTCACTGAGTACACCTCGGGGTCGCAAGAGACCGTCGTGAAGGAATTGGAGGAATTCCTCAAGAGCGGACCGGCGCCGGTTCTCTTTACGCTCGGCTCTTCCGCCGTAATGCGTCCCGGATCATTCTTCGACGAGAGTCTGCAGGCGGCGCAGAAACTGGGCGTCCGCGCCGTGCTGCTCACGGGCAACCAGCTGCCCCCGAGAGTACCTGACAATTTAGTGAAATCGATTTTCGTGGCCGGCTACGCACCGTACTCGCAGCTCATGCCTGAAGCTGCGCTCACAGTACACCAAGGCGGCATCGGCACGACCGCACAGGCTCTCCGGGCTGGCAAGCCGATGCTGGTCGTGCCATGGGCACACGATCAGCCCGATAACGCGGAACGCGCTCGTAAGCAGGGAGTGTCACGCACTCTCGAACGGGCACGGTATAGCGCTGCAGCGGCAGCTCTCGAAATCGAGCAGTTGATCGATAATCCCAGTTACGCGCGGGCGGCCTTAGAGTTCCGGGACCGTCTCGTGACTGAAGCCGGTCTTGCGGCGGCTTGCGACCGAGTCGAGGCGATGCTCGGGACGTAGCTGTCCACATGAACTCCAGCTCTGAAAGGCGTTCTTAGAGCTCTGCCTCGACTTCGATTTCGATGAGCATACGGGGATCTATAAGCGCCCGAACTTCAACCATGGTGGCGCAAGGGCGAATTTCTCCGAAGTACTCGCGATGGGCCCGGCCGAATTCTTCCCAACGAGTGATGTCCGTTACGAACATCCGTGTGCGCACCACATTCTCGAGCGTGGCTCCGGCTTGCCGCAACGCTTTCTCAACGTTGCGGATGACTTGCATAGTTTGCGCGTAGCCGTCATTGAGGCCCACGATTTCGCCGTTCTCATCGATCGCTGTTGTCCCAGTCATATAAATGCGGCTATCTACTCTCACAGCCCGGCTGTATCCGACAATGCTCTCCCACTTCGCACCGGAAGAAATATTCTGTCTCTTTGAAATCACGATTTCAGCTTACGTTGCCTTGAGAACGATAGTAAACCTGGAGCCGCGGCCGAGCTGGCTTTCGACCGAGACCGTGCCGCCCATGCGCTCGACGACCTCCTTGACGATCGGCAGACCAAGTCCTGTGCCCCCCGCTGGTCTGGCGCGGGCTTTATCGACCCGGTAGAAGCGCTCGAAAATACGCCTGAGTTCCTCGCTCGGTATGCCGATGCCCGTGTCTGAGATTGAAATCCTCACGTAGCCTTCTGCCATGGGTTCACACTCCACCGCGACCTCACCCTTCGGCTTGTTGAATTTCACAGCGTTGTCGAGCAGATTCGTCAGCGCTTGCTCAAGCCGGAAGCGGTGACCCATCACCGCGCAATCCTGGCACTTGGCTGTATTGAGGTGTATGTCATGCATCGCTGCATTCGCTTCCACGCTGTGAACAGCAGATTCGATTACCGCCAATAGCGAGATGCGCTCGGGAGACGTCGGTGGTGGCGCATGGGAATCCAGCTCAGAGATCACCAGCAAATCGGAAGCGATATTGTTTAGCCGGATGGCATGCGATTGAATAATTTCGACGAAGCGCCGGTTATTCTCCGGATCTTCGAGCGCGCCATCAAGCAGCGTCTCCGCGTAGCCGCGAATTGCCGCCAGCGGCGTGCGCAGTTCATGCGAGACATCAGCGACAAAATCCTTCCGTACCTGCTCTTGCCGCTCGATGTCGGTTACGTCATGAAGGACGATGACGGCTCCTCGCTGCGGCTGCTCGCTTAAAGGCAGAGCACGGGCCTCAAACCAACGGCCAGCGGCGCTCGGCAACTGAAGCCGGTCCGCTTCCGGCGTCCCGCCCCGCACTGCACGCTCCAGTATTTCGCGGATGATTGGCTCGCGTACAACCTCGTAAAGGGTTTTGCCCTCTACCGGCATGCGCGTACCGAACGCCTTCGCGAATGTCTCGTTACAGAAGATCACGCGCAAGTCATTGTCTACCGCGAGCACGCCTTCGGCCATGCAGGCAAGGATGGTTTCGCGCCGGGAGAGTTCGAGGTTGGCGCGCTCCACAACGAGCCGCACACGATCAGCCATGGACCTCATGGCACGGGCCAAGCCAGCAAATTCGGAGGGCTCGCTCTCTGAGAAGATTGTCACGGAGGCCGGAATCGCGGCAACAAACTTCTCCAGATAGGCCGCGCCGGCTTGCCACCCGCGGAGCACTCCGAAGAAGAGGGCGGCAACCACGGCTCCGGTCAGCACATTCAGGGCAAGCAGTTTGATAAAGGCGTCGGCCTGATTAGCCGCATTCAGATCGGCCCTCAACCAGAGGAACGAGAGGATCAGCTCAGCGAGAAAAAGAAACGCCAGCGCTATGAATCGGCCAGCTACTCCCTCTCGCATCACTTATATCTGACGGCACGTATCAAGCCTCATGCCGCAAAAACCAGGCTTGGCTGCTCAGAGCTTTTTTCCCCGTCTGTTTGGGTCTCGTATAACCGCCATCCGGCTGCATAATGCGGGCGCCCGCGTCATCTTCCAGATACTTCTCGAGAATCCGGTCGCGAAGCCGGCGAACTAGACGGCGATTTTCAACCGGAAAAAGAATTTCAACCCGGCGGTTCAGATTGCGTGGCATCAAATCGGCACTCCCCACGTAGACCAATTCTTCACCACCGTTATAGAAGTAGAAAATGCGGCTGTGTTCGAGGAACCGCCCAAGAATGCTCCTCACGCGAATCGTCTCACTTACGCCAGGTAATCCGGGGCGCAGAACGCAAACTCCGCGCACAATCAAATCGACCTGAACCCCAGCCTGCGAAGCCTCATAGAGCAGGCGCACCATGCCGGCATCTTCGAGTGCGTTCATCTTGAAAATCAGATGGCCGTCGCCATGTTGTTTGTGTCGCTCGATCTCGGCGCGCACCAGACGCTCCAAACCTGTGCGGATGCTGTTAGGAGCCACGAGCAGCTTACGATACGACTTCTTGGCAGAATATCCGGTCAGGTGATTGAAAAGGTCGCTTACGTCTTCCCCAATTTCCTCATTGCAGGTAAAGAGGCCTAGATCGGTATAAATGCGGGCCGTGGTGGGATTGTAATTTCCGGTACCCAGGTGAAGATAACGGCGAATGTTTTCACCCTCACGGCGCACGACCATAGCCATCTTGGCGTGCACTTTTACGCCAGGCAGACCATAAACAACGTGCACGCCCTCGCGTTCCAGTTTTTGCGCCCACTCGATGTTGCTCTCTTCGTCGAAGCGGGCCTTCAATTCGAGCAGGACGGCCACCTGAATGCCGTTCTGGATAGCGTCTAATAGAGCTTCTACAATTGGCGAGTTTCGCCCCACCCGGTAGAGCGTCATCTTGATGGCCAGCACATTCGGATCTTCGGCCGCGGCACGCAGAAAATCCACGACGGGCTGGAATGATTCAAACGGTTGGTGAACGAGAACGTCCGTTTCGGAAATCGTCGAGAAGATCTCGCTCGAAGGGGCGGCAGTAAAGCCCTTGGGAAGGCAAGCGATGAACGGCTTGTCTTTCAGCTTGGGCCGGTCGATGTTGAGGAGCGCTCGCACCCGGCTGAGATCGAGCGGCCCGTCGCACCGGTAAACATCGTTCTGATCCAGCTCTAGATTGGTAGTCAGCAGGTCGACCAGTCGCTGCGGCATGCCAGGGTTGACTTGCAGACGTACGGCATCGCGGAATCTGCGCCGCCACACCGCTTCCTGAACACTCTCCAGCAGATCGTCGGTTTCAAGCTCCTGAATGGCCAGTTCAGCATCTCTCGTCAGGTGAAACATGTCGGCCTTAAGAATTTCCATCTCGGGAAAAAGCAGCCGCAGATTAGACGTGATTGCGTCTTCTAGCCAGATATACGCAAGCTCCGAAGCGTGAGATGGCAACGGTACAAGTTGGGGAAGCGAATCCGGCACTTTGATGCGGGCGAAGTGCTCAACGCCATCGCCATTGCTGACTACGGCCGCTATGTTCAGACTTAGATTTGAGATGTGAGGAAACGGCCGCCCCTGATCAACCGCCAGAGGCGTCAGAACCGGATAGGCAACGCGCTTGAAGTAGTCATCGACCGCTACCTTCTGCTGCGGGTTCAATTCATCTAAGCCGAGGATGCAGATCCCTTCGTTACGCAAATCTGGCATCAACTCCTCGCGCCAGAGCCGGTAAATTTCCGCCATAATGCCGGTGACTTCGTGGCGTATAAGCTCGAGCTGTTCGGAAGGTGACCTGCCATCCATACTGATTTCCGTGGTGCGTGTTTCGATCTGCTGCCAGAGCCCGGCTACGCGCACCATGAAAAACTCGTCCATATTCGATCCGAGAATAGAAACGAATTTTACGCGTTCAAGCAAGGGTGTTGCCGGATTTTGCGCCTCCTCGAGCACGCGCCGCTGAAAGGCGAGCAGACTCAAGTGTGGATTGAGATAGAGCTCGGGTGAATCTAGTCGGGGGAGAACTGCCGGGCGCACTTCCGGAAGACGCGAGTGAGGAGAACGTTTGCGGCTGGTACTGGGAGTTGCCATAGATGGTCGCGGCTACGACACATTATCTATACTGCACCAACGATCCGCAAATATACTCGAAATCAGCGAAAAGGCATGATGGTCGCCTGGAAACTTCGAATGTTAGGATAATAGTGCGGGGTGGAGCAGTCAGGTAGCTCGTTGGGCTCATAACCCAAAGGTCGCAAGTTCAAATCTTGCCCCCGCAACCAAACAAGTCAATCCGGCTCGTTTGATTCGAACATCGATCCTGAATTGCTTTTTGATTCCCAATTGCTGCCTGGATCTCGTGCGTGCCAAGAAGCGAGAGTCCGAGCGAGTGCTTCCGGCGCCTTGAAATTCTTTCGCGGACGTATTGGTAGATCTCTCTGATTGCAAACATCGCCGACGTTAGCTAAACTAGCTTAGCAGGTATTTTTTCCCATGATTACGGCTACCATATTTGAGGCGAAAACTAACCTTTCGGAACTGGTGAAAAAAGCCCGGAAGGGCGAGCTGGTGGTGATCACTTCTGGAAGGGACAAAACGCCGGTGGCAAAGCTCGAAGCGATTCATCCCGTTAGCAAGAAACGTCTCGGTGCTTTGGCAACACCTACCTTCACCTTAACCGAGGCGTTCTTCAGGCCGTTACCACAGAAAGAACTGCGTCTCTGGAATGGAGAAGGGGATTGAAAGTGTTGCTCGACACGCACGCTCTCCTATGGGCGACTCTCTCTCCAGATTCTCTTAGCAAGAAGGCTGCCGGGATTATCGCGGATGAGAGCAATGTAATCCTCGTATCCGCAGCATCGGCATGGGAGATCGCGACTAAGGTCCGGCTGGGTAGGCTCCCAGGTGCCGAAACACTGGAGAAAGAATTTCTGGATATCATGGAGGACGCCGGCTACACTCTCCGCTCAATCCATCCTGAGGATGCTCTTCGCGCCGGTCGTCTGACGAGTGACCACCGCGACCCTTTTGACAGGATGATTGCTGCTCAGGCGCTGGCAGAGGACATTTCGGTGATCAGCGCAGATGCCAAGCTCGATATCTTCGGCACTCGGCGCATCTGGTAAACGATTGCCCAAAGCGGGTCAATCCGACTCCGAAAAACGGGCATCCAGAAGATCGAGCTCATGCTCTAGATGTCGCAGCACTTCGTCGTGGATCTTATTTTCGTTGCGCAACTTTACCGCTATCGACCGCTCCATGTTGCGCAGTTCCTGGGCCACATACCGCTGGCGTTCCAGGCGATCCAGTCCTTCATGTTCAGGCCCAGCGTCTCGATCGCGCTCAATCAGCCTCAGCCTATGGCGGTAATAAGATTCAAGGTGGTCCAGAAGCTCTTTTTGATCTTCAGGCGACTCTTTCCGAATTCTATTCAACCCTCTCAGCGCGCCTGAGATCATTTGCTGCCGGGCGAGGTTTTCCTCTTCATAACCAGCCGAACTCTTTCCGAGCCCAAGCAGGCGAACCAGCAAAGGCATAGTCAAGCCCTGCACAACCAGCGTCGCAAAGATCACGCAAAAGGTCAGAAAAATGATCAGATTTCGGAACGGGAAGGGCGCTCCGTTGCCCAGTTTCTCAGGCAAAGAGAAGGCGGCAGCGAGCGCGAGTACGCCCCGCATGCCGGCCCAGCCAATCAGGAACACTTCTCCAGAAGAAACCTTTCGCGCTTGGCGCCTTCTCAACCTCTGAAGCCGCCGGGAGATCCACTCGGCAGGATAAACCCAGAGATAGCGAAGAAGGACAACAACCGCGCTGAATATCGCTCCATCCATGATTACGCTGCGCGCGCTCACGCCTCCGATGTCGCTGACGATGTAAGGCAGTTGCAGCCCAAGCACCAGAAAGACAAGGCCGTTTAGGATGAAGTCGAGGGTCCGCCAAACAGCAGAGGCTTCGATGCGAGCGTGAAGGGAATAGAATCCCGAGCTGCGCCTTCCAAGATAAAGACCGCAAGCGAGTGTTGCGAGCACGCCGGAACACTGCAGGCGCTCCGCCGCGAGATAAGCGATGTAAGGCGTGACGAGGCTGATGGTAATCTCAACCGGAGCATCGTCGATCCGCTCCTGTATTCGGTGTACGGCAACCCCGACTGCCAGCCCAATCACCACCGCGGCTAATACGAGATAGAGAAGAGTGCCAGCGCCCTTTGCTACTGAAGGCGTAATTCCAGTCACAACTAGCGCTAATGTAAACTTCAAGGCCACTAGACCGCTGCCATCGTTGACCAGGCTTTCCGCTTCGAGCAGATCCGTGATGCGCCGAGGTAAGCCGAGACGTTTCGCGGTGGCCGTGGCAGCAATAGCATCAGTAGCGGCGACTAATGAGCCGAGCACTAATCCGAGCTTCCATCCAAACCCAGGGACCAGAAAAGTCATAGTACCGGCAACGCCAAATATGGTGAAGCCAACCAGCCCGAAAGCCAGCATCAAGATCACCGGTAAGTTTTTGCGAAAATCGCGCCACGAGGTGTGGAAAGCGGCGGAAAACACCAGCGGGGGCAAAATAACCAGGAAGACTACTTCCGGATTCATCGACACGCGCGGCATACGGGGGATCAGGCTCAGCAGAAGGCCGCCCAGGACGAGCATGATCGGATAGGCAACCCTCAGGCGCTTCGCTATAAGAGCCAAACCGGCAACCGCAGCCGTCAGGGCGAGGAGAACGAGTTCGAGATAACCGATTCCATTACCGTGCATGAACGCTCACAAGATAGCGTATGAACTCTGCTTTTCATGCCGAAGAGTAGATACTACTCTCGTGAAGACCGCGCCTGACGAATACGGCCCAACAAAACTGAACGAAATCCGAGTCCCCGCGCAAGCGATCACCTTTTTGCGAGGCGGAGGGGTTACTGCAATTTAAATTCGTAAGTGCCCGATCCGATCCGAACGGTTCGGCGACCGGCTTCCTTTTCGAAGCGGACGCGTTTCCCATTTTGCGTCAGCGTAGCTTTCGCAATCTCGGGCAGTATTACTTTTGCCGTCGTGTTCGGAGGAATGCTCACCTTCAGCTCGAACGGACCAGATGGCGAACTATTCCAGTCCGTGATGATTTTGCCGTACATGGAATCGTATTCTCCGCGAACCTGCGTGATCCGGGCATCCAAACGCGGATGAATGATGATTTCGTGGAAACCGGCTCCGCTCGATGCCGTATCGATGCCTGCAACACACTGGTAAATCCAAGCCACCACCGAGCCGAACGCATAGTGGTTGTATGAATTCATCGCGGGATCTCCGGTATCGCCATTCCAGCGTTCCCACCAGGTGGTAGCGCCTTTGCTCAGCATGTAACCCCAGGATGGGTACGTCTCGTTCAACAAGAGTTTGTACGCGACATCGGTGCGTCCATGATTCGCGAGGCAAAATAGCAGGAAGGGAGTTCCGAGAAAGCCTGTTGTCAAATGCGACCCATGCGCGTCAATATTTTTCACCAGATTCTCAACTGCGGCGGCTTCCAGTTGCTCGGGTACCAGCTTCATTTGCAGCGCGACGACGTACGAGGTCTGGCTGCCTGTTGCGATTTCGCCGTTCTCTCTTACGTATGCTTTCTGAAACGCCGTCCGGATGTTCTCGTAAAGCTGAAAATAGGTTTTAGCGTCCTCTTCCTTTCCGGTCACGTGCGCCATCTCGCTCATCATATTTGCGATCAGCGCCCAATATGCGGTATCGACCAGATCCTTGGGAGTGCTCGGATCGGGGGCGAGCCAGTCAGCGAAGTCCGGGCCAACTTTCTTGTTGCGAATGAAATCGGGATTGTTGTCCTGGATGAAACTCATCCAGCGTTGCATTGCTTCCCAGTTCCGTTCAATAACTGTCCGGTCGCCATATTGCAGCCAGGTAGTCCAGGGCACGATTACGCCGGCATCGCCCCAGCCCGGAGCGCCCTCTACGGGTCCCACGCCGATATTCGGCGTTACGTTTGTGAAGGCTCCGTTCGATAGCTGAGCATCCCGTATGTCGCGGGTCCACTTATTTGTGAAAGCCGCGATATCGAAGTTGTAAGTTCCGGTGCGCCAGAAGACCGCTGCATCTGCCATCCAGCCCAAACGCTCGTCCCTTTGCGGGCAGTCGGTCGGCACGCTCAGAAAATTGCCGCGCTGCCCCCAGATGCCGATCTGCCACATGCGATTCACCAGATTGCTCGAGGTTGTGACTCTCGCGGTTGGCTCTCCTTGCACGCTGCTGATCACTTGACCGTTAATCGAATCGAGCGCAGGTTTACCCGGATAGCCGGAGAGCTCTACGTAACGGAATCCGTGGAAGGTAAATCGAGGCGTGAACGTCTCCTCGGCTCCACCACGCAGTGTATAGGTGTCGGTCGCATCCGCATTGCGCAGGTTCGTTGTGTAGATTGTGCCGTCAGGGTTCAGGATCTCCGCGAAGCGCAGGCGCACCGTCCGGCCACGCTCTCCCCTCACCTTCAACGCCACCCACCCGACCATGTTCTGGCCCATGTCGAAGATATAAGAGCCATCCGGCAACGCATTCACGCGCTCGGGCTTCATTACTGTCACTATCCGCGGCGGCGTATCTATCTGGCTCGAAATGGCGCCTCTATACGGGTCGCACAGAGTCGCGGGTTGCCAAGCGTGGTCATCGAAGCCGGACTTATCCCAGCCGGGTTTTTCCATACGCGCGTCGTAGGTTTCACCGGCATAAATCTCGGAATGCAGGATGGGTGATTCCGCTGTTTTCCATGAATCATCCGTCGCGAATATCTGGCGCGTGCCATCCGTGTATTCGACTTCGAGTTGCGCAAAAAACCGATTTGGAGGAAGCACTTTGAAGTGTTCCGCGGTCCAGGACAATCCGCTGCCGAACCAGCCATCTGCCAGCATTGCTCCCATGACATTCTGTCCGGTGGCGAGCAGGCTTTTGACATCGTAGGTTTGATACTGCACGCGTTTATCGAACTCGGTGAAGCCGGGTGTGAGAATATCTAGTCCGACGCGCTGGCCATTGATCGACAGCTCGTAAGCGCCAAGGGCAGTCACATAAGCACGCGCGCTCGCGACTTGCCTCTGCAATGAGAACTGTTTCCGCAGCAGAGCAGCCGGTTGCGGGAGCGCGCCAGGATCTCCGCCGAGCTTCGGATCGTTTAGCTCGCCTACGATATTCGCCGGTAGCCATTGCGCCTCAGCTTGTGAACGAGCTTGCCACCGTTCGCTGGATGGAGTCCTTTCCACCGTGCCGTCCTTGCGTCTAATCTTGAGCAGCGCCGCCAAAGCTCCTGGCACGCCTGTATTTTGCGCCGCTGCGCGTGGCCCAAATTGTGGCGGCTTCGGAACTGTTACCGTGACATCGATTGAGTTGCGGCCTTTTACGAGGAGGCTGTCGATCTCGCGTCGATCGAATTCGTTCCAGTGCGGCTTCGCGCCGGCATCGTGCCCGTTCACGGTCACCTTCCAATCACCGCGCGCAATCAAAAATAATGCCGCGCGTTCCGGGAGTTCAGGCATCTCCACATCCAAGTGAAAAAATGCCTGGGTCCCGGGAGCTAATTGCAGCGCATCCTGGCCAGCAGGCCAGATCCACCGGATACCAGAACGGTCCTCAGCCTCCTCGGGATTTTGCCAGCGAATCCACTTGGCTTTCCAGTCGGACTCTTGAAGCAGACCCATCTCCCACCAGGCACCCGCGGCCGCTTGCGACACATGGCCTTTAGCGTCCCAGATACGGACGTCCCAGAAATACCGTTTGCGCGATTCAAGTTTCTGGCCGGCGTAAGCAACGCTCGACGACTCCCCGGAACTTTGCTTTCCGCTGTCCCACACGTCGGCTTTGCCGCTTTTTAGAAGATCGCTGGTTGAGGCAACCAGAATTTCATAGGCAGTCTGCCGCCAATTTCGTTCCTGGCTGTCGCTCTGCCATGAGAAGCTTGGCTTCTCAGCGTCGATTCCAAGCGGGTCCCTCAGATGTTCACAACGCAGGTTTATCGGTCTGGCGTGCATCAATCCCGCCGCCAACAGAAACACCCCAGGTGCAACCATTCTGCAAAGCGTCCGAGGTATAGATCCGTTCAGCATCACAGTGTGTTCCGTGATCTTATCGAACGCTACCTCGCCGTCTCGCCAAAAGGGGACAACAATACCAGCGGAACAAAAGTGAACGGAATTCAGTCCCTGCTAGTCTTTTCAACAGAAGAGATGATTGAGTTTGCTGGCGCCACCTCCCAAGTTTCGAGTGACCCGGGCCACAGCCCCTCGGTGCTGACGCGCCGCGTCTATGATGCTATAGCTCCTTTTTACAGTCTTCCCACCCTGCTCTTTCATTCCAAGGCACACGCCGCCGCGCTTTCCGCTTGCTGTCTGGACAATGGAATGCGCGTGCTCGAAGTAGCCATAGGATCCGGAGAAATGCTGCGGCGCTTGGTAGAGGCAAATCTCGACGGCCACACGATAGGAGTTGACCTCTCTCCTAAGATGGCTGCTCGCTCGCAGGAGATCGCGGGCCGCTTGTTTCCGGATGCTTCAGTACAGTGCCAGGCGGCGGACGTGAGATCTCTGCCATTCCCGTCGGGGCACTTCGACACGATCGTCTGCTGTTATCTTTTTGAACTGATCCCCGAGCGAGACGTAGCTACAAGTCTGGTCGAGCTGCGGCGTGTGCTCAGGCCGGGAGGCCGGCTCACAGGAATACTGGTTGCACAGGACAAGCCCTTTTTCAACGCACTCTACCGAATGTCTTCCAGTGTCGCGCCCGCGTTTTGGGGACGGCAACGGGATGGATACGTGACGGAGTTGCTCGCCCGGTATGGCTTTGAGATTGAAACCGACACTCATGTGCGGCAGTTATTCTACAGTTCGCGTATTGTCTCGGCAAGGAGCGCGACCTCGCCTGAACGCCTTGCGTATGCCGCGAGTTCCTGAGCAGTGCATCAGGCCGGCTGCGTCATATATTCCCTCGGCCGATTCGCCAGAGCGTATTGAATGACCTGGCGGGCCCGATCGAGTTCCCCCCCTGTGATTTCGAGGCGTGGCGCACGAACGCGTGTATTTCCCATCCCGACCTCCGCTTGCAGGAGCTTGATGAGCTGAACGAATTTAGCTACCGTATCCATTCGGAGGAGCGGCAGGAACCAGCGGTAAAGCTCGAAAGCCTTATCGCGCTCGCCAGTTAATGTCAGGTTGAATAGCTCTACTGATTCTCGCGGCAGAGCGTTGGCAAGACCGCCGATCCAGCCGCTGGCGCCCACACCGATGGCTTCCATAATGGCGTCATCCACACCGACGAGAATGTCCAGCCGGTCTCCGAGCAGCGCGCGGATTCCGGAAACGCGCCGGACATCGCTGCTGGACTCCTTGACGGAGTGGAAATTCTCGTGTTCCGACGCAAGTTCGACGACTTGCTCGGGCCAAAAGTCCGTCACGTATGCAACAGGGTTGTTGTAAAGCATGCACGAGAGCGGAGTGGCGCGGAAAACGGCAGCGACATGCGCCTTGATTTCGCGCCAATCCCCCTGATACACATATGGCGGAAGGACCATGAGGCCATCGCATTGGAGTTCCGCGGCAGCCTGCGCGAGCTTCACCGCCTCACCAGTCGAGAGTGCGGATATCGCCGCCACCAATGGCGCGCGATTTCGTGTCGCATTCCGGCAAGTGCGTAGCACTTCCAGTTTTTCTTCGAAAGACAGAGTTGCCCCTTCGCCCAGTGAGCCCAGAGCCACGATTCCTGTGCAGCCGTTCTTCAACAACCATTGGCAATGTCGTGTCACGAAATCGTGAGCTATCTGGCCGTTCTCGTCGAAGCAGGTGGTAATGGCCGGCATCACGCCTTTCCAGTTCATTTGTATTTCCGTATTCATTTGTTTTGTGGTTCGGAGACGCTGCATCCTGAGGCGACCAGACTTTGAAAGCGCGCTGGAAAAATGGGCGGGCGCACTGAATCCGGTGCCCAGCCAAATAGAAACTGAGTTGCGGGACCGCATACCCGGCCTTGACACGGACCCATTCCGCAGCGCGTGTGGAGCTTGGCTGCCCTCCATGACGTTTGTTGAGTAAGACGCGCGTGCGTGACGTCCTCGCAGCGACACACGATTGTGCTGTCGTCCGGCAGCGATTTCAGCTCGTGCCTGAGCTGGAATGTGCTTTCAAGTTTGCGCGCGAAGCTCTGCAATGCTTGCCGCCGTTTACCCAAACTCCGAGCGCGATCACGGCGCCCAGCCGCCGCTAAGCCTGCGATTTGGCCTTCGATCAGCGAGAGTTCGAGGCCACCGATTCCGGTGAGTTCGCCGGCGCAGAACACGTCTGAAACAGATGACTCTTGGCACTCGTCCACCTCGGCACAGCCGTGGCGCATGCGGCAACCCAGGAGAGCGGCCAACTCGCTGTTAGGTACCAGATGAAACCCGCACGCCAGGTAATCGCAAGCAATCTCCTGGGCCGTTCCGTTCCGGGATACGACTACGCTTTCGAGCGCTTCCTTACCGCGCGCGCGCATCGGCCAGCTATTAGCCGCAAACGGAATGCTTATCAGTTTGCGTTTCAGTGCGAAAGCTTCGCGGATTTTCGCGGGTTGCGACCACAAACTCAGGGCGAAACCGGCCAGCGCCGTCCAGGCGGCCTGCTCACATACGATGCGAATATCTGCCCCGCGTTGCCGGAGGTGGGCCGCTACTGCCAGGAGAAGCGGTCCGGTACCCGCGACCACCACCCGTTTGCCGCCGATGGGAAGACCCGATTTGACCATTGCTTGCAGACCTCCCGCCCCCATGACGTTTAGCAGCGTCCAACCGGGAAAGGGTAGAAAGCCTTCCCGCGCTCCGGTGGCGAGGATCAGCTTGGAGTAACCAAGTACAAGTAGCGCGTCTTGCGTTTGGGCAAACAAAGTTCGCTTTTCGACGTTGCCGTGCGTAACGTATGCTCCGCACAAATTTTCGACGCGGCGCTCGCGCAGTTTTGCGGCCCACCCCGTTATCCCTGAATTTTTTTCGAGCAATTGCCCGCGCCAGATCTGCCCTCCAAGAGCCGGGTTATCGTCGACGACCGCAGTGCGAGCCCCACATTCCGATGCAGCAGCGGCCGCCGCGAGACCAGCAGGTCCGGCACCGACCACGAGCACATCGAATTGCTTGCGAATATGTTCAGGCACCGGTTCGCACGTCCATACCGGGCCGGACAAGTATCTGACAGCCCCGCAAATGGGCTCTTCCGTCGATCGACACGCGGCATTCGAAACAGATGCCCATCCCGCAGAGCGGTCCCCGCGCCTGCCCGGTAACGGAGTTGCGGCACGGCCGTTCGGCGATGCCGATAGCCACGGCTACCGTGCAATCTGCCGGAACGTCAAAGGCTTGTCCGTCTACCAAAAGGCTGATTTGGTCAGGCATGCGAAGCGTTAGCGGATAACGCTACGTCACGGTCCAATAAACCGAATAGCGTTCCCCGAACAAACGATCGAAGGGAGCGAATGTCAGATCCCGCTCGAGTCCGGTCGTAGTAAATGCAAGCGCTTGGACCCGCAAGGGTTTCAACCACGTGTCCAAACTGGTGCCGGACACATGCAGGGCTGGTACATCAATCGGATGTTTGGTAACCTCCGGTCCCATTTCGCCGATTGTACTTGCTTGCGTTAGATCCGCTGTCCCGAGTCTCCCGGCCAGCACCAACGGACCATACAAAAAGGCTTGCGTGGCGGGCTCATCCGGCATCGCTTCCATGTGCAGGTGCATCGGCATGTTCACTTCGACGCGATCTCCGTCGTGCCAGATCCTGGCGATGGTGAAATAGCTCGCGGGGCTCGGTGTAGCATCGATCGTCCGGCCGTTTATTTTGACCGAAGCATTCGGTCCGATCCAGTAAGGAACCCGTATATGCAAGGGCATGTGTACGGGCTGCGGAGTATTGACCAGAAACATCGTAAGTGTCGAGTCAGGAAATCGAGTCTCCTGCCGCAACTTGATCTTCAATTCCTGCCAGTTCAGTTCGGAAGGGACGAAAAGATTGACATACAGACCTGTGTCGTCATGAAAGTAGATGCTGTTGTTCAATTTAGAAAACTCTTCAACGCCAGTACCCGTGCAGCACCAGAACGAGGCATCTTCGGTGTTGAACGTTTTCCAGGCTCCAGGAACGATCGAGAGATAGTACTGTGTTGCTCCGGTCTGGCGATTAATCGCCGCGATGCGGTGGTTGAGCAGAGTTCGTTCGTAGTAGTCGAAGTAACGCGGATCGCCCGTCCATTGGTACAGATGCCGCGTTAGCTTGAGCATGTTGTAGGCGCAACAGCACTCGGTTGTGTTAGAGCTCTTCTTCAACTCGGCGCCCAATCGTCGAGGCTCTACGAGCCAAGCTTCTCCATTACTTGTGCCACCGGTCACGTAGGCGCGGGCGCTCGTGACCTCCCACCAAAAGAAATCCGCGACATCGTGAAACCGCTCATCGCTCGAGATCTCATATCGCCGGGCCGCGCCGATTACTTGCGGGATGTGCGTGTTCGCGTGCAGTCCGCGAAGCTCGTCGCGCCGCAAGGCAAGCGGATTGAAAAACTTCTTCTTCGTGAAGCGGTCCCCGACTACGGCATAGTGGTCATTTCCGGTTTCGGCCGCGAGATTGTAAAGGACCTCATTCATTCCTCCGTACTCCGTGTTGAGGATGTCCTGCATGTGCTCTTCGGGAATTGACGCGGTCCAGTTGTCCGCCCATTGCGCCATCCCTTCAAGGACCTGCAAGGCTTGCTGGTTTCCGCAGTGCTCGTGCATGTCGTACATGCCAGCCATAATCTTGTGAATGGTGTAGAACGGCGCCCAGACTTTCTGGCGGGCATCCAGGCGATCGAAGAATTCGATGGGAAAAGCGCTGAGATAACCGCCGCCCAGCTTTGCCTGGCATGTAGCCAGCTCCGCGACCATGCCACCTGCTTTAGTCTTGATCGCCTCGTCTCCGGTAGACGAATACATCAGCGCGCAAGCCGAGAGGTAATGTCCCACGAAGTGGCCGCGAAGCTCGCAATCGGGAGCTTCCCAACCGCCGAGTGGCTGTGCCTGAGAAGCCAGGCCGGCATTCACGCGGAAGTTGTGCAGAAGCCGGTCCGCATCGAGGGCCTTCAGGTATTTGAAATTGGCTTCCTGAGAATCTTTGAAAATTCCTGGGAGGAGTTGTACCTCTGCCATCTGAAAGTGCGATAGCTTTCGTGGCGCTTCTTTCCGGGTGAAGGTAAGTGTCTCGCCGAACGGCGGCACTTCCGGAGGCAGGCCGTGCTGCTTGGGCGCGCTGGTGTTCGGGGGGGTCGAATTGGCGTTTTGAGGAGCTTGGTGAGTGGGTGAGGCGGGCGGAGGTGCGGAAGTTTGCGCCGCGATCAGCGGGGTAGCGGCCACCGCGCCAGCTAAGGCAGCCGTGAAGCCGCGTCTGCTTGGATTTGAGGACTTGTTCTCGGTGCGCATCTGATTCAAATCTACCGTCCTGAGCGCTCGCCTGCGGGGCTATACTAAAATTTCAACCCCTAACAGATGAAGACCTATGTAAAGTTCGGGATCTTGATGGCCCTGATTGTCGGATCACTGGTCTGGCTGGCTGTCGGGGGCGTGAAAGATACCAAGGCATATTACAAGACCATACCGGAGCTCCAGCAAATGGGGAGCGCCGCGCAGCATGAGCGATTACGCGTGGGCGGCGATGTTCAGCCTGGCTCAATCGTCAGAAACGCCATGGGAGTCGCCTTCGTGTTGCATCAGGGCGCGAAGACTCTGAATGTAGTCTACTCGGGGACCGATCCGCTGCCTGACACTTTCAAAGACAACGCCCAGGCGTTAGCGGATGGCCGGCTTGGACCGGACGGAGTTTTTCAAGCCAGTAAAATCCAGGCAAAATGTGCGTCGAAATATGAAGCGAAACCGAATCAGCGCGGAATCTCGCATCAGACCTCTCCGCCGGCAGCTCGTATCGGCTAGTTAATCGGCAGTGACATGGAAAATATCGGTGCGCTCTCTATCCTGATTGCTTTTTGCCTGGCAGTATTCGCTGTTGTTTCGTCCGTAGTAGGGAAGTACAGCCGCCGTCCTTTTCTAGTGGTGAGCGCCGAGCGCTCGGTCTACGCGATCTGGCTACTGCTGACAATCGCATCGGCCATTCTGGTTGCTTCACTCCTCAGTGGCGACTACCGCCTGGCTTATGTGGCTGCGCACAGCAACAAGGCGATGTCCTCTGTCTATAAGGTGACGGCGTGGTGGGGCGGTCAGGAGGGTTCGCTTCTCTTCTGGAGTTGGATTCTCTCTTCTTATTCCGCGGTCGTCGTCTGGATCAACCGGCGTAAATTTCGCGACATGATGCCGATCGTAGTCGCCATCCTGATGGCGACTCTCGCCTTCTTTGTCGGCATGATCTCGTTCGTAGCCAGCCCGTTCCAGGTCCTGATGGCCGGGCGCGGCGTGATCGACGTGGGCGATGGTAACGGCTTGAGCCCGCTGCTGCAGTGGTGGACGATGGCGATCCATCCCCCCATGCTCTATCTCGGCTACGTCGGTTTTACGGTGCCGTTCGCTTTCGCGATGGCCTCGCTGATCACCAGGCAACCGGGCGAGGGCTGGATCCACACCACGCGCCGCTGGGCCATCGTTACCTGGCTTTTCCAAAGTACGGGCGTTTCGCTCGGCATGTATTGGGCGTACACGGTGCTCGGGTGGGGCGGCTATTGGGTTTGGGATCCGGTAGAGAATGCCTCGTTGATGCCCTGGATCACGGCTACTGCCTTCCTCCATTCCGTCATGATGCAGGAAAAGAAAGGCATGATGAAAGTCTGGAACATGGTGCTCGTGTCCGCTACGTTCCTGCTCAGCATTCTGGGCACTACGCTGACGCGCACTGGTCTGGTGGCTTCCGTGCATGCCTTTGCCCAGTCGCCTGTAAAGCCCTACTTCACCACCTTCGTCCTCACCGGCACCGCGTTAACGGCTTTTGCGATCATCCGCAACCTGCCATACCTCAGGAGCGAAGTGAAACTTGAGAGCGTGGTCTCGCGTGAATCGAGTTTCTTGTTCAACAATTTGATTCTGCTGGCAAGCTGCTTTGCCGTGCTTTGGGGCACTCTGTTCCCCGTACTGATGGAGGCCTTGACCGGTGAGAAGGAGACTATCGATGCTCCTTATTACAACCGCGTCAATGTGCCAATAGGCCTGTTTCTGCTCCTGCTGACCGGCGTCGGTCCGCTGATCGCCTGGCGAAAAAGTTCGCTGAACAGTTTGCGGCGCGCCTTTCTGATCCCATCTGTCACCGGCTTGGCGGTAATCCTGGCGCTACTCGCGGCGGGTATTCGCAGCATCGCTCCTCTGATCTCTTTCGGCCTGTGTGCCTTCGTGACCGCGACCATCGTCAGTGAGTTTTGGAAAGGTTCACGGGCCATTCAACTGAAAGAGCGCGTCCCTTTGCCGCGCGCCGCCTTCGAACTGACGTCCCGCAACACACGCCGTTATGGCGGATATCTGGTGCACATGGGTATTGTCATCATGTTCATCGGCTTTACGGGCAGGGCATTCGACCTTCACGAGACGCGAAGCGTCGGGCTGAATCAGAGTTTGCGATTCGGCCATTACGATCTAAAGCTGCTCAGCGTGAACAACGGCGACAATGCCAACTACGAATCCAGCCTCGCTACCATCGACGTTTCACAGGATGGACGGGTGATCGATCAACTCGATCCTGAGATCCGCCTCTACAAGTCGAGCCAGGAACAGGCTTCTCTGGTCGGTATACGGCGGCGGCTGAATGAAGATCTATACGTGAACTTTTCCGGCGTATCGCCGGATAATACAAAAGCGATTTTTCAGCTGTATGTTTTTCCCTTGGTCTCCTGGATTTGGATCGGCTATTTTGTGGTGCTCGGCGGAACGATCATTTGCCTGATTCCCGGAAAAGTGCGCCTGCAGTATGCGCGCACGGAAGTGGTTGGTTTCGCCAGTGCGCCTGCAACGGTTCAATCTTAAACTCCTGTTGGCATTTCTGTCCGTGCTTGCGGTCGTTGCCGCGCAGGATGCGTCTTTCCTCAGCCCCGACGTGACCCGCGTGGGAAGCAAGCTCGCCTGCCGCTGTGGTGGTTGCCGCAACACAGTGGGCGATTGCCCCATGTTGCGCTGTAGCTCCGCTGATCCGCTTCGCCACCGCATTTACAATCTGAAAGGTAAGGGCATGAGCGACACCGCGATCGTGAACGCGATTGTGCGCGAAGAGGGAATTGTGGCGCTGGCCTCGCCTCCTGGCACGGGCCTCGGCCCGATCGTCACTTGGGTAATGCCGGCGATCGTTCTGCTTATTGGCTTTTTCATTTACTCGGCATTCGTGCGACGTCACCGGAAGGCGCTCGAACCTCTTACCGCAACCGACGAGTCACTGATCGCGCGCTTCCGCGACCAGATTGATCGCGAGATCGGGGATGATCCGCCAGACGCGCGCAGATGATTATCGCAGTATCCATCGCTATTGTCCTGGCGACTCTCTATTTCACCCTCGGCGTTCGCGATAAGGACATCCCGGATCCAATCCCCATTTCCCCGGTTCAGCACCTCGAAGACCGAAAACAGGCGATTTACGGAAATCTTCGGGATCTGCAGTTCGAATACCGCTTGGGCAAATTGTCGGACGGCGACTATCAGCAGAATAAGCAGGCGCTGCAGAGAGAACTTGCGGTTGTTCTTGCCGAAATGGAAGAAACGGTTCGACGCTTGGGGCTGGTTCCGGCTCGCCTCGCTGCGAGACCGTCCCCGCGAAAGAATTTGGCGGCCGCAGCAGCATGTCCGCATTGTGGAGCGAAGTTCTCCCAAGCGCTGAAGTTTTGCGGCGAATGCGGCAAGTCCATGGCATAAGCCGTTGCTTCTTAAAGCCTCGTGGTATTCTGTGCTATGGGCACGGCGTAGAGTTCGTCCGCCCTGGCCTTCCCCAGCCTCCTTCCTCCCCAGGGACGAAGACTCCATATTAGTTTGAGAAAGACATGGCGAAAGAGAAATTTGACCGCAGCAAGCCGCACGTAAACATTGGGACGATCGGGCACATCGATCACGGCAAGACGACCTTAACGGCGGCGATCACGAAGACCTTATCGAAGCACAACCCGAAGAACAAGTTCCGGAGCTTCGATTCGATTGACAATGCGCCGGAAGAGAAGGCGCGCGGGATCACGATCGCGGTAGCGCACGTGGAGTACGAGACGGCGAAGCGGCACTATGCGCACGTGGATTGTCCGGGTCACGCCGACTACATCAAGAACATGATCACAGGCGCGGCGCAGATGGACGGCGCGATTCTGGTGGTGGCGGCGACCGACGGTCCGATGCCGCAGACACGCGAGCACATTCTGCTGGCCCGCCAGGTGGGCGTGCCGTACATCGTGGTTGCTTTGAACAAGGTCGACATGGTGGACGATCCGGAGCTGCTCGAGCTGGTGGAGCTGGAAGTACGCGAGTTGCTGTCGAAGTATCAATTTCCGGGCGACGATCTGCCGGTGGTGAAGGTTAGCGCCTTGGGCGCGTTGAACGGGGAAGCGAACTGGGAGGCCTCGGTCGACGAGTTGATGGCGAAGGTGGACGAGTATATTCCGCTGCCGGAGCGGGTGATCGACAAGCCGTTTCTCATGCCGATTGAAGACATTTTCTCGATTCAGGGCCGCGGCACGGTGGTGACGGGGCGTATCGAGAAGGGGATCTGCAAGGTCGGCGAGGAAATGGAGATCGTCGGGTTCCAGGACACGCGCAAGACGGTGGTGACGGGCGTCGAAATGTTCAAGAAGCTGCTCGACGAAGGCCGGGCGGGGGACAACGTCGGGCTGCTGTTGCGCGGCATCGAAAAGAACGACGTAGAGCGCGGGCAGGTGATTGCGAAGCCGGGCACGATCAAGCCGTATAAGAGATTCAAGGGCGAAGTATACGTGCTGTCGAAGGAAGAAGGCGGGCGGCACACGCCGTTTTTCAATGGCTATCGGCCGCAGTTCTACTTCCGGACAACAGACGTAACGGGCGTGGCGAAGCTGCCGGAAGGCATGGAGATGGTGATGCCGGGCGACAACGTTTCGATGGAAATCGAGCTGATCACGCCGGTCGCCATGGACAAGGGGCTGCGCTTTGCGATTCGCGAAGGCGGCAGGACGGTAGGGGCTGGAACGGTTACGGAGATTTTGAGCTAATTCGGAGGGCGGGCTTGAGCCCGCGTGGAGCCTTAGCTCCACTTTAGGAATAAAGACAATGCCACGAGAAATTATTCAGTTTCAATGCGGTGAATGTAAGAACCGCAATTACAGCAAAACCAAAAATAAGAGAACGACGACCGAGCGCCTGGAAATGAAGAAATTTTGCCCGTACTGCCGGAAGCACCAGCCGCACCGCGAAACGAAGTAAAATCGGATGAGCCCGCGTTTTGTCAGCGAGGCGAAGACTCGATTTGGATGAGCCCGCGTTTTGTCAGCGAGGCGAAGACTCGATTTGGATGAGCCCGCGTTTTGTCAGCGAGGCGAAGACTCAATTTGGATGAGCCCGCGTTTTATCAGCGAGGCAAAGAGTCAAGAAGACGTAGTAGGGGCATAGGCTAACGGTAAACCAGCGGTCTCCAAAACCGCCTTTGGGGGTTCGAATCCCTCTGCCCCTGCCAGAAATCCCTTTCATTGGAACTTATGGAATTAAGCACCATCGGCGGTTGGCCGGAACGAACGAAATCGTATGTTGACGAATTAAGGACAGAGATGAAACGCGTCTCGTGGCCAACCTGGAAACAGGTTCGCGCTACGACCGCCGTTGTCATTGCTGCCGTATTTCTATTCGCCGCTTACTTTTTTGTGGTGGATGCCATCGTGAACGCGGCGATCACCCGGATCATCAATTACTTCACTCGCGCCTAACGATAACTATGGCAGACGATAAATTACACCAGGACGAAGCGATCGATACTTCTCAGAACGGCGCGCCCGAGAACAGCGACGAAGCTGCCGCGGAGGCCGAACATGTCCCCGGCACCGAAGAGATAGACGCCCTCGAAGAGGATGAAGGGGTTTCTAGCGAAGAGATCCATAGTTCCGAGAACGGAACCTCCGAGGACCGTGCGTCCGAAGAGAGCGACGACGGCGTTCACGGCATCACCCACGAAGCAGAGGCCGAGGATGCTGCTTCGCCCCAGCAGGAAGCCGATCTCGGGCCACCCAAGAGCTGGTACATCATCCACGCTTATTCCGGCTTTGAGAATAAGGTCGCCGAATCGCTTCGCACCCGTGCGGAAGCTTTCGGTTTTGCCCACCGGCTCGGTCAGCTGCTGATCCCGACCGAAGAAGTAATCGAGCTCCGCAACGGGAAAAAGGTCACCAGCAAGCGACTCCTCTATCCTGGTTACGTTCTGGTCGAAATGGAGATGGACGACGAACTTTGGCACGCCGTCAAATCCACCCCGCGCGTGACGGGCTTTGTGGGAGGCGGGACCAAGCCAGTGCCCCTCACTGCCGACGAGGTGAATTCTGTTCTGTACCGGCAGGCTTCGAGCGCGGATCGGCCACGTCCGAAGATGACGTTCGAAAAGAACGAAACTGTGAAAATCGTGGATGGGCCTTTCACCAACTTCTCCGGTAAGGTGGACGACGTCAACAGCGAGCGCAACACCTTGCGCGTGATGGTGACGATCTTCGGCCGTTCAACGCCGGTCGAGTTGGACTTCTTGCAAGTAGAGAAGATTTGAAATTGAACTTCAGTTAAAGAGTCGAGTAGGAAAATGGCAAAAAAAGTTACCGCACAAGTAAAGTTGCAGATTCCGGCAGGCAAAGCGACACCTGCGCCCCCGGTGGGCACGGCTTTGGGTCCGCAAGGCGTGAACATCATGGAGTTCTGCAAGGCATTCAATGCGAAGACCTCGGCAAAGGATCAGGAAGGGCTGATCATCCCGGTTGTAATCACGATTTACGCGGACCGCTCCTTCACTTTCATCACCAAGACGCCGCCCGTCGCCATTCTGGTAAAACGGGCGGTAAATCTGGCGAAGGGTTCGGCCGAACCGAACAAGAATAAGGTCGGCAAGATCACCGCGCAGCAAATCGAGGAGATCGCCAAGATCAAGATGCCGGATTTAAATTGTTTCACGGTGGACGCAGCCGTCGAGCAAGTGAAGGGCGCGTGCCGCAGCATGGGCGTCGAAGTCGTATAAAATCTTTTCCGTTGTCAGTAGAGTAGGCCTTTGGCCTGCAAGTCGTGGAGCGTCAGCTCCGCTTCAAGGGCTGCCGCATGGTGGCCCTTTTTGCGTGTGCTGAACTGAAGTCATATGAGTGACTTTTTGGACGCGGCGATCACAATCGCGCGCGAAGCAGGCCAGGTGTTGCTTGCGCATCGAGGTGGCGGCTTCGAATTGAAGGGCGATTACGATCTGGTAACCACCGCTGATCGCGCCAGCGAGCAGCTGATAGTCAAGCGTTTGCAAGAACGTTTTCCGAAGCATGGCATCGTAGCCGAAGAGGGTGGCCGAGCGGAGATGCAAGCGGAATTGCGCTGGTATGTGGACCCGCTCGATGGCACCACGAACTTCGCGCACGGATTTCCGATGTGGAACGTGACGCTGGCCTTGGTGCAGCGGGGAGAAGTAATCGCGGGCGTGGTGTACGATCCGCTAAATCGGGAGTTATTCGCCGCCGAGAGAGGCGCGGGCGCGCGGCTGAATGGGGCCCCGATGCACGTAAGCATGGCGGGAACGCTAAACGATGCGCTTCTTTCCACCGGCTTCCCAAGCCGTAAACGCCATCAGAACGTAAACATTCATTTCTACTATCAGCTCGCGATGTTGAGCCATGGCGTCCGGCGCGGCGGCTCGGCAGCTATAGATCTGGCTTACGTTGCTTGCGGACGACTGGAGGCGTTTTGGGAGTTCGGCTTGAATCCATGGGATATGGCAGCCGGCACGCTGCTGGTGGAAGAAGCTGGAGGCACGGTTTCCGGTATGCGAGGCGAGCCGCTCGACCTGCACGGAAGGTACGTGCTGGCTGATAACAGCCTGATTCACAGCGAGCTGCTCGAATTGTTCGAAGAAATTTTCCACGGGCATTACCGGCACGAAATGCCTGGGTTGCCTGCCGCGGAATGGGAGTTGCATCGTGGCTGAGACGCCGCCCGCGGTTCCCCTTACTCTGGAAGGCGCCTATACGCTGCATCAGATGTTTCGCCTGCGCCGGCCGGCCTGGCGCGCATTATCTGAAGCGCGCCGTCATGACATCGCCGGAGAAGCCGGAGAGCTATTCCGCGGGCTGGAAGCCGGATCGAAGACCGGTCATCCGAACCAGTCCGCGATCTACTCGCAAATCGGGCACAAAGGCGACCTGTTGCTGCTGCATTTTCGTGACACACTCGAAGACCTGCATCGCGCGGAACTTGCCCTCGCCAGGCTGGAGCTTTCCGATTATCTGGAACAGCTGCACTCCTACGTATCAGTTGTCGAACTCGGCCTTTACGAATCGAGCGCCAAGACTTACTCGCAGCTTGCCGAGCAGGGCTTCGAGCCGCATTCTCCGGAATGGAAAGCGGGCATCGCGGACGTGGTGGCGCGGCAACAGGCGGCTATGGCGTCGCGGTTGTTCCCCGAGATTCCCTCCGCCAAGTATCTCTGCTTCTATCCGATGGATCGCAAGCGCGGCGAAGGCAAAAACTGGTACATGGTCCCGATGCACGAACGCCAGCGCATGATGCACGAGCACGGCATGATCGGCCGGCGCTACGCCGATTGTGTCCGGCAGATTATCACAGGCTCAATTGGCTTCGACGATTGGGAATGGGGCGTGGACCTGTTCGCCGACGAACCCAATGTATTTAAGAAGCTGATCTACGAAATGAGATTCGATGAGGTCAGCGCAGTCTACGCGTTGTTCGGAACCTTCTACCTCGGCGTGCGTTCGAGCGCAGGGAATTTACCGAAGCTGATGATGGCAGAGCTTTAAAGATGGTCGGCGGAGTTCAGCTTTTTCGTGTAGCCTGCTCGCTGACGCGCTTGAATCTGCTCGGCAGTTGCGAGTTCAATCTTCGCTTCATCGGCGCGTCCCAGCCTCTTTAGCGCTGTACCTAACGCGTAGTGCGCCTGAACATAATCGGGATCGAGGGCGATGGCGCGCGCGAGTGCTGCTGCTGCCTCTTTAGGCCGGTCTAACCCGAGTTCGGCTTTCCCTAATCCAAACTGCGCTTCTTTGTACTGTGAATTCGCTTGCAGGGCGGCGCGGAAGTGCAACGCCGCCGCAGCCGGGTCATTTTGCTTCAACAGAATTTCGCCCAGCAGGCAATGAGAAACGGGATCATCGGAATAGCTCTTTAACTCGGCCTGAAACTCGGCGGCAGCCTGCTCTATCTTGCCTGCTTTCCAATAAACCTGGCCCAGCCCGGAATGCACGCCTGGATATTTCGGGTTGGAGCTGCGAGCCGCTTCGAACTCGCGGCGAGCTTCGTCGTCGCGGGACATTTTGTCATAGGCCTCGCCCATCATTACGTGCGCGGCGGCTGAATTCGGATCGACTTTCACGATGCGCGCGAAGACGTCGGTCACGCGATGGTAATTCCCTATCCTCATGTATGCTTTGCCGAGCATGTCGAGCGTGGGCAGGTCGGAGGGATTCAGCTTGCTTGCGCGTTCGAGGTAGGCTGCGGATTCCGGGTAGCGGTCCAGCGCAAATAGCGTGAAGCCCGCTAGATCGAGCGCCTGAAAATCACCCGCCTGCGCGCTCAAAGATTCTAATAAGGGCCATGCGTCAACATAGCGTTGCGCCCGGAAGTAAGCGATTGCGAGATTCCTATTGGTCTTGGCATCGTGTGGATCGATATTCAGAGCGCGCCGGTAGAGCTCAATCGCCTCCGCTTGTCTGTTCTGACGCGCGAGTGCAATGGCGAGATCGTTCAATATCTCGACCGAATCCGGCTTCAATGCCAAGGCCTTCCGGAATGCCCCCTCGGCCTGAGCGTTATCGCCCGCTTCCAGTGCCCGCAATCCATCTATCTGCCAGGTCCTTAGATCCTGGCTGAAAGCGAGAAGCGATGACCAGAAAAGCAACGCTGCGAATTGCAACGAGCACTTGATTTGAAACCGCTGGATCAAGTACTAAAAATACAACTTCAAGCCGAGCTGAATGGTTCGCGGATTATGGGCAGCGAGCAGTCGTCCGAAAGCTGAGCTGTCCACGTTATTACAAACTCCAGAGCTACAGCTGGCGGTTCCAATGAAATTCGTGTGATTGAAGGCGTTGAAGAACTCGCCCCGGAACTGCAGGCTGAAGCGCTCGCCGATTTTGAAGTTGCGGATACCTGCGAGATCCCAGTTTTCTAAACCCGGACCCAGCAGCAGGCCGCGTGAAGCGGTTCCAAAATGCCCGATCGCATCTGTGAAGGCCGCCGTATTGAACCATTGGAGGCGAGTGCCGGCCCCAGTCAGGGAAAGGCCGGGAATCGCATCAGGCCGAGGTGACACGGAAGGCGCCGGGTCGATGCCAATGCCTCCCGGAAACGTTCCGGGGCTGCCTGGGAAATCGAACGAGTTGAAAGGATCGTTGTCTTGCGTCATCGTCAGAGACGATCCCGATTGGAATCTCGTAATCCCGGAGAGCTCCCAACCTCCAAGAATGTGGCCCACGACCCCCTTCTGAGCCTTGAAGAAGGGTAGATCGTAAACGTAGTTTGCGATGAAGACTTGCGGCGTATTGATCGAAGGAGGAGCATAGTCAAGGCTGTAATTGTAGGTGTCGTAGACTCCCGACCCTCGGTCGGCAGCATTATTCGCCAGGTTCTTAGACCACGTATAAGCAATGCCAAGCGTCAGCCCATCCGATACTGTCCGGTTTAGCGAGACCTGCAGAGAGTTGTAGTTGCTGTTGAAGAGAGGCGCCCTGCTGGTGATTTCGGCGTATCCGGGATAGGGACGAAGAGCATTCGCGTTATCCGCCGGATTTGCGAAGCGCGTCGCTAAGGGGATTTGGTTGATGTCGACATCTCCCAACAGATGTCTCCCTAAGGTTCCGACGTAAGCAACCTGCAGAACCGTATTCGGCATGATCTGCTGCTCGACCGAAAAGTTAAAATCCTGATACGACGGTACTTTGAACGCCGGCGTACCGGTGGAAGTTAAATTTACGGGCGAGAGACTTGTGCCCACGTTACCCGCCGTAGGATTGTCGAAACTAGTATTCGTGATCTGAGTCTGCTGCACCAGGGGAGGGTCGGTAAAGGCATTCTGCTCCCAGATGCCGTTCAGGGTGCGATCAAAATAAATTCCATAGCCGCCGCGCACCGCGGTTTTGCCGTTGCCAAATACATCCCAGGCAAAGCCGAATCGGGGACCGAAATTGTAATTCGAGTTCGGATTCACGGTAGATCCATACGGCGAGCACGTCACGGCCGCCAGCTTCTGAGCGCCAGCGCACGCGGCGCCCACCGGGAAAATGATGCCGTTCGTGTAATTCGCGGGAATCACCGGCTGCCCCGCGAGGAAGTCCCCGGTTAGCGGATTAATCGCGGGCGCGCTTACGGAGGTGTATAGCGACGGATCGAAGTTATTTAAGACATTATTGCTATCCGAGGGAGCAGGGAAATAGCTGTAGCGAAGACCAAGGTTCAGCGTAAAGCGCGGCGTGATCTTCCAATCGTCCTGGGCATAAGCTTCGATGTTCACATAGTTCAGGTGCGGAATGATATCGCGGCTTGATTGAGTAAATAGCGAAGCGTCGCCTAACTCGAAATTCGCGAAAGCGGAATTGCCGAACGCATTCCGGAAGGTGAAGCTGCCGTTGGTGGGATTTGGTCCGTTCTCTGTTTTTGTCATCCACTGGACCGTCATGCCGGCCCGGATCGTATGACTACCGATTACTTTCGAGAAGTTGTCGTAGAGACCCTTGTCGATGTTCCGCTCGAAGTACGGCGCGCTGGGTATCGCTACACCGGTGAACCCGGTAATCGTGAGTCCGGGAATACGGCCGTACGGATCGGTGTACGGCAAGCCGCCCGTAAGCGAATCCAGGAAGGATGGCGAATTGATGACGCCGGTTATGTTGCTGTTAATAGCGCCCCAGGAATAATTAAAGGCGGCCTCGTTCACAGCGCTCGGCGAGATTGCCCAGCTCATATTGGCGACCACGTTCTTGCCGGGCGCATTCGTGGCTGTCGACGAAATTCCAGGCAGTGGATTTCCCGCAAACAAGCCACCCGGCTCAGTGGTAGGAACAACGTCTTGCATGAAGCGGCCGAATACGTGAATCTTATCCGTTATGTTTTGGTCTAACCGCACCAGGTCCTGCCGGTAATTCTGCTCCGCGACGGTGCTATTGATGTATTCGGTCCCCCCAGCCGTGTTGCCCGGAAACTTGGAATAAACATTCTGGATGTAGACCTGCGCATTATGGCTGAAACAGGCTGGGTTAATTTGCGAGGTGTTCGCGGCCGGGTTATAAGTGATGCAGCCGGCCGGGGCCGAAGCGGCATTCAATTGCCCGGCAAAGGTTCCCGCGAGTTGCCCCGCAGTGGGCACTATCGCAATATTGGTGCTTGGATTGCCGGTTTTTCGCCACTCTTCCGACCAGAAAAAGAACGTTTTCGATACGCTCCTCTTGTATAGCTTTGGAATGAAGAGCGGGCCCCCAATTGTGAAGCCGTAATTGTTGTAGCGCAAGGGCGGTTTTGGTTGGCCCGCCAAATTGCTGAAAAATGAGTTCGCATCGAAGATGTTGTTGCGTACAAATTCATAGGCATCCCCGTGAAAATCGCTGGTGCCGGATTTGGTGCCTACAAGAATCTGCCCTCCGCCGCTGCGGCCGTACTCCGCGTCATAGTTGCTCCGGCCGAGGGTGAACTCCTGGATGGCATCGACACTGGGCACGTTGAGGAGTGTTCCGTTTGACCCGCTGTCATTGATATCCGCCCCGTCAACGGTCCAGTTGTTAGCAGTCGATCGCGCGCCGTTCACCGATAGAGTTGTGGTGTTGTTCAGCCCAAAACCGACCACGTCAGGCAGGCCGCTTACCACTCCCGGCTGAAGCGTGACCAGCTGCTCGAAGTTGCGGTTGTTCAATTCCAGCTCACGAACCTGCGTGCCCGTAATTGTCCCCATCTGAGCGGCGCTGGTCGTCTGGACGGGTGTAGCGGTTTCGTTGACCGTAATATTCTCGGTCACCGCCCCGGGCTGTAACTGCACATCGAGGGGCCGCTTCTGCGCGACGTTCAGCACCACGTTATTCGCCGTATAACTGCGGAAACCCGCGCTCTTGAAGGTGACCGTGTAGGTGCCGGCCGTCAAGTTCGTGACGGTGAAGTTTCCGCTGCCGTCAGTAACTACGGTCCTGACGTCCGTTTTGGTTTCGTTGTTGTGGACGACTACGGTTGCGTTGGGCACCACGGCGCCGCTTGGGTCCGTAACAGTGCCGATCAAAGTGGCATAGATTTCCTGCCCAACGCACAACCCCGCCGCGAGCAGCAGAGTGAGTAAACACGAGAAGACAGATAAGCGAGCTCTCACCGAGTACAACCTCCCAACCAAGGTCCCGAGAGTCCCCCGAACCGGCCGCCAGAAGCTTGCAGTAGGCTTCTAGCGATGTGAAGGAACACAGAAAGGCCGGGCCCCAGATATCAACTGCCCGGATCGTAACTCACAAGGCCGGAATATTCAAGATAAATCTGCTAGTCGCGCATCCGAAGGCGGACGGAGCTACCCGCCAATCCTAGTCCAAATCATTGAGAATGGTACGCTTATTATTCGTAAATGCGCACTGTTGACCTGATTCACCGCAAGCGGGATGGCGAAGAACTGTCTCCCGAGGAGATCCATTACCTCGTAGATGGTTACACCCGGACTGAGATTCCTGATTACCAGATTTCTGCTTTCTTGATGGCTGTGTTTTTTTCCGGGATGACGGACCGGGAAGTGAGCGTCTTAACCGAGTCCATGATGAACTCAGGTTCGATTGTGGACCTCTCCTCCATTCCAGGTATCAAAGTCGACAAGCACTCGACAGGCGGAGTCGGCGACAAAACCAGCTTGATTTCATCTCCTATCGCTGCCGCTGCCGGTGTGGTCGTCCCAATGATTTCGGGGCGGGCGTTAGGCCATACTGGCGGGACGCTCGACAAGCTGGAATCGATTCCGGGGCTCCGAACAGATCTTTCAATCGATGAATTTCGCGGAGTTTTGGCCGAACACAAGCTATCCTTTATTGGCCAGACGCCGGAAGTGGTGCCGGCCGATAACAAGCTCTATGCGTTGCGCGACGCCACTGCCACCGTGGAATCGATTCCTCTGATCGCCTCATCCATCATGTCGAAAAAGCTGGCCGTGAGCCTGGATGCGCTGGTGCTCGACGTCAAGGTAGGTTCGGGCGCTTTCATGAAGAAGCAGGTGGAAGCGCGCAGGTTAGCCCAGATGATGGTAGGCATCGGGCGCCGGCTCGACAAGCGCGTGCAGGCGCTCATCACCGATATGAGCCAGCCTCTAGGCTATGCCGTTGGAAACGCGCTCGAAGTAATGGAGGTTTCGCAAACCCTGCAGAATGCGGGTCCGGCCGATCTGACGCGCATTTCGCTCGAACTGGCGGCGCGCATGATTTATCTCGGCAAGATCACTAAGACTCTGGAGGAAGCGCGCGAACTCGCGCAGTCCAAACTGCTCGACGGCTCCGGGTTCCAGAAGTTCAAGGACGTGATCGCGGCCCAGGGTGGCAATCCGCAAGTGCTCGACCGGTTCGAACTCTTGCCGAACGCCACCGGGGCCCAGGAGATTACGACCGCGCGCGGCGGGTATGTGAGCGCGATTGATGCGGAGCTGATCGGCCAGGCTTCCTCGATGGTGGGCGCAGGCCGCAACACGAAGGAAGATTCGATCGACCCGGCGGTGGGCGTAATCCTGGAAGTGAAAGTGGGCCAGAAGATCGATTCGGGCAGTATTCTGTGCCGGATTTACTACACCAGCGACGAGCATGTCGAGGAGGCCGCGACACTGGTCGAAGACGCTTTCAAGATCTCCCAGCAGGCGGTCGAAGAACGCGACCTGATCCTGGAAGTCGTCAGCTAGTGCCCGGATCGAGCCGCTAGCAGCCGGATGGCTCATCTCACGGGTCTGATTGGCATTATCGCTATCATCGGTTCCGCGTACCTCTTTTCGACCAACCGCGCGGCCATCCAAAGGCGCGTTCTCGTGTGGGGCGTCGTCCTGCAATTCACTTTCGCGTTTCTGGTTCTAAAGACCGGTTTCGGGAAGCTGTTCTATGGGATCAGCTTATTCGTTAACGCTCTGCTGAACTACTCGACGGCAGGCTCAACTTTTGTTTTCGGCGACAAGCTCGGACAGCGCAGCGATCAGTTCGGAGTAGTTTTCGCGTTCGATGTTCTGCCGATCGTAATTTTCATCTGCTCGCTTTTCGCCATACTTTATTACCTGGGCGTCATGCAGATGTTCGTGAAGGGCATGGCGATCTTCATGCAGCGCTTCATGGGCACAAGCGGCGCGGAATCTACCTGCGTAGCTGCCAGTATTGTGATGGGACAAACGGAAGCGCCCGTCACTATTCGGCCATTTCTCGCAAGCCTCACGGAATCCGAGCTGTTTACGATCATGGTGAGCGGGATGGCGCACGTCTCAGGAGCGGTGATGGCAGCCTATGTGGCCATCGCCGGGGTATCGATCGCCCACTTACTTACCGCGGTGCTGATGACCGCGCCCGCAACGCTGATGCTCGCGAAAATGTTTGTTCCAGAAATGGGCTCGCCCGTCACGCGCGGAACGGTCCAGGTGGAAGTGGAGCAAACGGGTGTGAATCTGATCGACGCAGCTGCCCGCGGCGCGGGTGACGGGCTACACCTTGCCTTGAACATTGCCGGAATGCTGATCGCCTTCCTGGCTTTAATCGCGATGGTAAATGGCGGTTTCGCGTGGTTGCATGGATATCTCCCCTGGTTTCCTCCCTCCGGTCCAAGGATTCTGGCCAAGGTTTTCGCTCCTGTTGCGTGGGCTCTTGGTGTGCCCTGGCATGACTGCGCAACAATCGGCAACTTACTCGGCACTCGCATGATCCTGAATGAATTCGTTGCCTTCGTCGAGCTAGCCAGGGTAAAGGCCACTCTGCAGCCCCGCTCGTTTGTCATTGCAACCTTCGCGTTGTGCGGGTTTGCAAACCTAAGCTCGATCGCCATCCAGATCGGCGGCATTGGAGGCCTCGCTCCCTCGCGTAAGTCTGACCTCGCGAGATTGGGCTTGAAAGCGATGTTCGTCGGCACTCTGGCGAACTTCATGTCCGCCTGCATCGCGGGCATCCTGCTGTAACTCGATCGTCGGTGACTGAGTCACACGTTTTGCGCTCTCGACGCTTACCTGGCAAAACGCTGACTTGGATTGCGAATTGCGCGATCGCACTGTCTCTCTGGCCGCCAGCCATTTCGCGCAGCCGCGCCGGGCAACCGGAACGGTCTGACATCGATGCCCAACAGGTGCTGGAACATTTAAATTTAACGATTGCCTGGTACGAGCACATCAGCGCCGCGGATCAATCCACCTCCATTCCGCAAAACGTGGTGTTGCAGGATAGTGTTCGGCAATCCTCTAAGCAGGTTGTAAGAAGGGCCTTCGCCTTTGCTCGCGCGCAAGCCGCTTTTCTCGGAAGGCAAAAATCCTCCAACGGGAGTTCAGCTATTGCGCCGGCCCAGGCAGGCAGTCTGGAGCAGGCCGCAGCGGCCTCTAACGAGCGGATCCAACGCATACAAGGCCAAATCGACGCCCTGAATCAGCAGATTGCAAAGACTCCGCGCCGCAAACTGCCGACGCTCTTAGCGCAGCGCGATACGCTCACCTCCGATCTTGCATTCGCCAAGCTGTCGCAAAGCGTTTTGAAGGATATGCTGCAGTTTGCCAGTGGTAATGAGAAGAGTGGCGGATTGCTCGGACAGATCAATCTTTTGGCCAGCTCCGATTCCGTTCCCGCTGCGCTTAGCGACATGGCCGCCCCGGCAGTCCCGGCTTCCAATACTGCTAAACCCGAAGCTACGTTTCACCCGGAGTCGGCCGGTATTGCGCCGCTGATCGCCAACTGCTTCGAACTATCGCGGGCCCGCGGCCAGATAGAGGGACTGCTGTCCGAGACGAGCAAGCTGGATGCGCAGGTAACCAGGGTGATGGCCCCATTGCGTACAAAGATCAGAGCGCTTATCCGTGAAGGTGATTCGATTGCTAATGCCGCCACTAGTGAAACTGACCCCAGTCAACTGGGCACCGAGCGGCAACAGATCGAGAGCATGTCGGATCGCTTCAAAGCCCTCTCCGGCCCCATTGTGCCGTTGCGCGAGCAGAGCATTGCAATCACAGCTGCCCGGGGAGGTCTCGAGCAATGGCGTGAGGCCGTCAGCCAGCAACTGCAAACGGTGTTTGGTTACCTGGCATTCCGGCTGGGAACTCTGGCGCTTGCCATCATTCTGTTGCTCATCATTTCTGAAATAGTCCGTCGCGCGACATTCCGCTACATTCGCGATACACGGCGTAGGCGTCAATTCGTGCTTATCAGGCGTTTTGTCGTGGGAACCATCGCGACGATCATCGCGATCGTCACCTCTGTGAGCGGAATCGGCTCGTTCGCGACAATAGCGGGCTTCATCACAGCAGGCCTGGCCGTCGCCTTGCAAAACGTAATTCTTTCTGTGGTGGCTTATTTCTTTCTGATCGGGCGCTACGGTTTGAAAGCAGGCGATCGCGTCACCGTTTCAGGAATCACCGGGCAGGTGATCGAGGTTGGATTGGTTCGGCTCTACCTTATGGAACTGGCCGGAGGTGGAACCGATGTTCATTCGACAGGCCGCGTTGCGGTCTTTTCCAATTCCGTTATCTTTCAGCCATCCGCATTGATGAAACAGGCCCCAGGGACTGAATACACATGGCACACGATCTCCACCACCCTAGCGGCCGAGACTGATCTCGAGCACGCCCGCAGCCGCATTGCCCAGGCGGTAGAAGCCGTTTTCAAGAGTTACCAAAACGTGATCGAGCAGCAGCACGAAGCGTTCGAGCGTTCGGCGAACATTCAGCTCGCCGACCCCGTGCCTGTGAGCCGTGCCCGCTTGACCGACGCAGGTCTTGAAATTGCTGTCCGTTTTCCGGTGGAGATTCAGCGCATGTCGGAAGTGGATGAGAAGGTCATCGATTCGGTAGTTAAACAGGTGGAGAGCGAACCGCAGCTCAAGTTGGCATCAGGCGGGTTTCCTAAAATTCTGCCGTCGGCCTGATATCGCCGGGCCCTTACTAACCCGATCGCCGTTTCCTGAACAAATACAAAGCGCCTAACATCGGACTTACCAGCAAGATACTCGCCGGTTCCGGAGTCGGGCCGATCGGAGTAACATGCACATCATCGAAGTAGAAGTAATCGGAATCGTTTTGAAAATCGAACTGCAATAGCGTGTTGGCCGCCGTCGTTGGATCGCCCGAAGCCGATACAACAAATGAGTAACTCTTGTACACGCCCCCAGAATTCGGCGCGTCAAACTGACTCGTAAGTATAACTCCATTAAGGCGAGCATCGAAGTAATTCACATAACCGGGTGTGTCTCTGGGATTAGGCCCGTTCTGGTCGAGATAAAAACCGAGCGAATAATTTTCGGCGGCTTTGAGGTCCAACGTCTGGCTCAGCGCCAGGAATGGACCTAAAGTCCCGATCGCGGTTCCGCCCCCGCCTTGCACCCCGAAATAGCCTTGGTAAATCCCGCTATTCGGGAACGCATTGTCGACGCCATAATAATTGTTAGGTGGCGGGCCGCCTTGCAGGTTCCCGCTTAGTGTCCAGCTGCTGAAGCTGCCCGATTCAAAACCGCAGTTCGCAACGGCATTTCCTGCTATTGATCCACAAACGTCGGCTTTCGCCATGCTCGCGGCGCTGCAGGCGAGCGCGAATGCTATTGCAGTCGAATTTATAAAATGCAGTCTCATCTCTTCTCCCGATCCCTACTTTCGTTTCTTAGGAGCAAGACTGCTCCCCGGCCAACTCTTCGCCAGCCTATAAGCGTTCACAGTTCCAATTCCCGTCGCGAAGTCCCAGCCCACTTTCGAGACGAACGCGGGTTTGTAAGATGTATTCGAAGTCGAGAGAACGCCATTAGCTCCCGGGTTCGTTGCGGGATAGAAGCAATTGAGTCTTCCCCTGCAATTCACGTCCATGTCTCCCAATGTAACGTCGTAGAAGATACAAGTCGGGCTAACAGCGTTACCAAGTGTCGAGTTACACGCCGAATTGCCGCTGGCGCCATACTCCGAACCAGCCAATTTGTAATATTCGTAATCCGGATTGCCCTGGGCCGAATCCGTCGCCTGGTTAATCAGCGATTGAATTCCTGCCATGATCGGGGCGCCGAAAGACGTTCCGCCGGCGCCGTACCATGTCTCTGGCGGGGTGTTGCAAAGTAGGCCGCCGCCGCTTGGATCGGAGTAACAAACAACGTAGTAATGGCCCCACAAGTTGTTTCCCGCGAATAAGGAAACATCGGGCAAATCGCGCACGCCGTCTCTCGGATTGCCATACACCAGCTTTTGGAAACTAGGCTTGCTGTAGCCCGCGCAGCTTCCTCCCACCACGCCCACTACATCGGGTGCGCCGAGGGCACAGGCACTTGGACCGCCACTCCCGGCCCCGAACACGAGAGTGAATTGCTCGCCAGTCGTGCTATTACAAAACCCGTCCAGGCCATACGTTGTAGCATATCCGAACGAAAGCGCGAGTAACTGATTTGCGCAAGTATCATTCCAGGGAATCTCAGGAATGTAAGACTTAGCCGAATTATAATTAGTTCCGTTTGTTACGTTCCAGTAAGTAGCAGTCTCACCCAAAAATGTATCCCCGAAATCCGTTCCGCCCACGGCCACGTTGTATGGCGTGGAAGCAAACGCGCTCACGTTGATGCCGTGAGTCGCAGCGCTCTGGACCTGTTCTGTAACAGCCGCCCCCGAATCACCGCTAGCTACGAATAAAGATACGCCTTCGGTTACCGCCATTTGGTACAGAGAGTTGATGTAAGCATTCCCAGCTGCACCTTCCGCCGACTCGGGAAAACCATAACTGAGGCTCATTACGCGAGGATGTGCGCCGGTACCGCTTAGTAAATTTTGGAGCGCGATGAAGCCTCCGAAGTTAGTGTCGGTGTCTGCGCAGGAAGCTAATTCAATTGTTGCGTTAGGGGCCGCCGCGCTGGCCCATTCGACGTCAATAGCTGCCTCGTTATCATCGAGGGTCACTCCCGGATCGTCACACGCGCCACCTGGCCCCGGCTGTGGATGCACCACCTTCAGGTTGCCGCTGGGATACTTTCTCGCCAGACCCAGTGTCTTCCGAAACGCGTACCAGTCGCCCTCACTGTAAAGATCCGTATCCTCCAGCACCACCACCGTCTGACCCTGTCCCGATATGCCTGCCGCGTACAACGGATTCAGATTGTAGATGGTCTGCAAATCCAGCGGCACAACTGCCAAATCACCCATGTTAGTCGTATACTGCGCGCGTGGGTGGCTCAGTGGATGCGGTTTGAAATCGTGCAGCGCCACCGGTCCTGCTATCACGCCCGCCAGAGCCGCCGGAATCTCGGGGTCTTTCAAGTTAGCAATATGATGGACCCCGCGCATGTCCAGATTGTGAATCGCAGTATGGAAAGCCTCACGCACTTGGCCCGCGTTACCGGAAAAATCGACCGCCAAGTTCGGGTACACCGCATTCACCGTGAACCCCTTACCTTGTAACCAGCTCTTCACGGCATCAATGTCCTGTTGCGCCAAGCCAAATTTCTCACCGAACTCGGCCGCTGTACCCCATTTGTGGAAATTCGGCGACTGAGAGTCGTGGAGCTCTTCGATGTACCGGTCCAACTCCTCCTCGGCGGCCGCGGATCGTTTGAGCTGGAGTTGCATGTGATCAAGCCGCATGTCGTCCGCGACCGGACCGACATCCGTTGCATTTCGGACCAGCGGATGCGTGTTTCCGTAGAGCGTCACTCGATCGGCATCGTTGACGCTTTTTGTAACTGCTGTCGTAGCTCGCTGACTTACTTGGCCCTCGGCTACTGTTACAAAGCCTAGAAAAAGCAAACATGAAACCGGGAACACAGATAAGAGCTTCCGATACATCGATTCTCCTTGTCCGACTGCAGAACATTAGCATATACAAGCTACACTTGGCAATGTGAGAAGGTACTGCCCAGGCTTGTTTCAGGAGATCACCCGACTCAAATCATGCGCCTCATCGTTGGTATAACCGGCGCCTCTGGTGCCATCTTCGGCCTGCGCACTCTCGAGGCACTCAAAGCGCTGAATGTTGAGTCACATTTGATTTTGAGCCGCTGGTCGCGCGTGACCATCGCTCGCGAAACAGACTATTCGCTCGAGCAGGCCGAACAGCTTGCCTCGACTGTCTACCATCACGACAATCAGGCGGCCCCTGTGTCGAGCGGCTCTTTTCGCACCGACGGCATGATCATCGCCCCGTGCAGCATGAAGACTCTGGCAGCCATCCGCTCAGGTTATGGCGACACCCTCATCTGCCGTGCAGCCGACGTCATACTGAAAGAGCGCCGCAAACTGGTATTGCTCGCCCGTGAAAGCCCCCTGAACGAAATCCACCTCGAGAACATGCTCGCACTGGCCCGTATGGGCGTGACCATCTTTCCGCCCGTGCCGGCCTTCTACAATCGTCCTCAAACCATCGGCCAATTAGTCGATTACATCGTCGGCCGTGTCCTCGACCAGTTTGGACTCGAGATGCCCGGCCTTTCCCGGTGGGACGGTCTCCGAGCCGATTCCTAAGAACGAACCCATGCCACCCAAGTCCGATAAACCGCTCATCTGGCTGGGTAGGTACCTCTCGCTTGCCCTTACCCTCCCCGCCTCCGTGGTCGCCGGCTACCTCCTGGGATCTCTTGCCGACCACTGGCTTCGTTCCTCATTTTTGCGAGTCGTCGGGATCATCCTCGGCATGACAGCCGGCCTGATCCAGATTTTTCGTGAGCTGAATCGCGAAGCCAACCTCAATAAAGAATGACGGACCAAAGCTCAAGCCCTTCACTGCCAATAATCTACAGGCTGACCGGGATATTCGGGCTGGTTGGGTTCGTTTCGTATTTTTGGGCCGAGGGAGTTCGTTCGGCAGCCGCCTTTGCTCTAGGCGCGCTCTGTTCGTTTGGTAATTTATGGCTTTTCGACTGGATTAGCCGCGCTATCGCCCCCGGCGCAGCCTCCCGCAAGCCCTGGCAGGCTGGCGCTTACTTCACCCGTTACGTCCTGCTACTCGGAATCGGCTATGCTATTGTCAAAACGTTGGGAGTCAGTCCGTTAGCGGTTATTTTGGGACTACTTGCCAGCGCTGCCGGGGTCCTTGCGGCGCTTATTTTTGAACTGATCTCACAGCTTCTTCGCAGCCGAACCTCGCACGAATGAAACACGAACTCTGGATCACTGCCCTCTTCAACCGCTTCCTTGCCGGACCTGCGAATTCCATTCTCAATGCGATTCATTTTCCGGCAAAGGATCCAGCAAATCCCTGGACCGACTGGCTCGTCTGCGAGATCCTGGTCGTGCTGTTTGTCATCCTTCTGTTTGGATATCTGAAGAGCCGTCTTTCGGTCGACAAGCCCGGCAAGCTACAACACGTCTTCGAACTGGCTTATGAGTTTTTCTACGCTTCCGCCGAAGAGGTTGTTGGCCATGACGGTCCCCGCTACTTAGCTTTTTTCGGGACGATTTTTCTTTTTATTCTTTTTATGAATCTGATCGGGATCATTCCAGGTTTCGATTCGCCCACCATGTACGCTCAGGTGCCGCTCGGTTTGGCAGTTGTAACGTTCCTCTTTTATCACGCGACGGGCTTGCGAGCGAACGGGGCCGGCTACATTAAGCAATTCTTGGGACCTATGATTTTACTTGCGCCATTGATGTTGCCGATAGAGATCATCAGTCACTTCGCGCGGCCGCTCTCGCTCACCGTTCGTCTTTTCGCGAACATGTTCGCTGGCGAGCAAGTCTACTTGACATTCACTACGCTGACTAAGTTGATCATTCCCGTTATCTTTATCGGCCTGCACACTTTTGTTTCATTCCTGCAGGCTTACATTTTCATGTTGCTCGCGATGGTCTACGTTGGCGGAGCCGTCTCACACGAGCATTAGGCATTATCGGCTTTCAGTGTGAGCGCCCGGCGTCCCAACGCACGGTGTCGAACCACCTACTGAAAAGCACAGTTCATAGGAGAAAGACACTTGAAAAACAAATTGTTTCTACTCGTCATGGCAATGTTGGCTTTGGCGAGTCCGATTTTCGCTCAGGGAGATCAAGCCAGCGGAGCAGACGCGAATCGCCGGGCGGCCGCATATATCGCTATGGGGATCGCCTCGGGTCTTTGCGGCCTTGGTCAGGGCAGAGCTACGGCATCCGCTGCCGAAGCAATGGCCCGTAATCCTGGAGCCATCGCGGCCATTCGTGTTGCGCTGATTCTCGGTCTGGTGCTGATCGAGTCACTGGCTTTGTATACGCTGGTTATCACCTTCATCGCGCGGTAATCTCACGCATTCTAATAGGGGCCGCTGGTAGGCCCCGTTTATCCATGAAACTGCAAGGCATCTTCCCCGCTTTGACCAGTTGCTTCGACCACGAAGGCAATCTGTACAAGGTGAAGGTTCTGCATAACATAGAGAAGCTCAACGCGATTGCATTGAGCGGTTACGTCGTGGGCGGCTCGACCGGCGAGACGCCTTTGATGAGCAGCGAAGAGCGCCTGCAGCTTATGTCATGGGTGAAAGAAGCAACCGCGCCGGGCAAAACACTGATCGCGGGAGTCGGCGCTGAAAGCGTTCACGAAACAGCGCGCCTTGCGCATCGAGCTGCGGAGATCGGCTACCATGCCGTGCTCGTGCTTACGCCTTTTTACTACCGGAATCAAATGCATCGTCCGGATACGCAAGCGCTATTTTTTCGCGCAGTTGCCGACCGCTCGAAGCTGCCGATCATCCTATATAACATTCCGCAAGTGACTGGCTACGATCTTCCAGTCCAAACGATTGCTGAACTCTCGCATCATCCGAATATCGTAGGCATGAAGGACAGCTCCGGGAGTCTCGAGAAGCTGAGAGAAGTATTGCCGGCCGTGAAGCCCGGCTTTGAGGTGTTGACCGGCTCGGGCGCGAGTATCTGGGACGCATTGCAGATTGGGGCGTCGGGCGCGATACTTGCAATTGCGAATGCGCTACCGTATGCGTGCGTGACGATCTGGGAAGCATTTCGCATGCGCGAACGGGAAGCCGCAAGCGACTGGCAAAAGCGAATCACACCGGCAGCACGCCTGATCGCCGGCCCACACGGGATTCCAGCGCTCAAATATGCCATGGATCTGAACGGATATTACGGCGGCTTGCCACGGCTGCCGTTCCTGCCCCCATCTACGGCGGTGAAGCACGAGGTGGAAGAAGCGTTTGAGGGCCTGAGGGGGTAGGCGTGCTTTACTGCCCCCAATAAGCGGGGTCACTATCTCGTCCGAATTGATGACGTGGCCTCGAGGATCCACCCCATTTTGCACCGTGTTGGTGAAAGTTCGACAGTGACCAGTGCGATCGTGGGACTCCCGCAAGGTTCGAGAGCTATGCAAACTGCGCCACCAATGTCACAACGGAACGTGCAGGAATTTCGAGCGAGTCCTGCCGGCCTATCGCGGGCATTCGCTCCAGCTCATGTCCAGGGGCATCGGAAGTGATGTAGGGGGTGATAGACTGGAGCGTCCAAGCGCGCTTGCCCAACCCAAAATCGAGCTGGCGGGATTGCCCGGATGTAGTCATGTTGACGTACACAGCAACCATCTTCCGTGCATTCTCGTCCTTATAGGCCGATCCCATCACACCATTGATGTCCTGGTCCTGAACGGTCATCTCGATGCGGCGCATGCCGGGTCTTACAAATCGGCTGTAATTCCCTAGGACCCAAAGAAGGCGTGCCGGGTAAATGGTCTCCGGGTCGCCAGCCTTCTTCCAGTCGGTGTAGATGAGGCCATCTTTGAAATCTACGCCGGATACAGCGGTCCACCACTGCCAGGCCGAAACTCCGGCGAGCGTCAGATCCAGATGGATGATGCGGGCGATATCGAGCGCAGTGTTCATGGTGAGGTCGCGGCCGTTTCCGCCCTTACCAGCGCTACCAGTCAGGACACAATATTCACTCATCCAGAGCTTGCAACCCGGATACTGTTTGATCTTCTCTGCCAACTTCGTTCTATGCTCGACCAGTTGGCCCGCCAGCCGATCCGAGCCGTAATCGTGGTAGCTGATGCGCTCTGAAAGCACGGGCCTAATGGCGGGATCGCCAACAAACGCGTCGATGTAATTGCCATAGGATGCTTTCCAGGCGCGGGTGGCTCTCGCGTCGAGTTGCCACATATCGGGCAGCGACCCGCTCTCGAGCGCGGCTATTTGCGTGGCAGAGTTTCGAAGCTTCAGCTCGGTGTATAAGCTTTGCAGAATACGCTTGATGTCATCATTACTCGCCCGATTGCCTTCTTGCGAGTGGCCGGCCCAATTCCATTGCGGCTCATTGACAGGACTGACGTAAGTGAAGGGGATGCGCTGAGTCTCATCGGGATTAGTACGAAAGTGCTCGAGGATATTGACGAGGTAACGGGCATACTGCCCCTCGCAACCCGGCTTGAGATTAGTCGTGTCGAGGCCTTGATCGCAGAAGGTGAGCCCATTGCGAGTCATCCAGCCGGGCGGGCTATTCGCAAACGCCAGGAACTGCGGAACACCGCGGGCCTTGGCGGCTGCTAAGAACCAGCGCTCGCCAGCTTGATGCGTCCAGTCGAAATGCCCTTCAGATGGCTCAAAGGTTTCCGCCGTTCGCCATGGATTCGTAATCTGCGGATTTACGCCAGCGCCGATGTTGAAACGCCAGCAAGAAAGCCCAATCCCGCTTTTTTGAGAAAACAACAGGTCGGCGACTTTGTTGCGGTTCTCGATAGACCAAGTGCCTAGCTCCTGCATGCTCCAGGCATCGGAAGCGGCGAAGTTATCTATTACCTGGTATTCACGATCAAGGTCGATCGTGTCGCGAATCGGCTGCGCTCGAAGTGCACCACCCGCCATTCCGATCAGGGCGCTTTTCAGAACGGATCGTCGTGACAGCATTCCCGATTGTTGCGCAGCGTCAGCTGGCTCGCAGCCACATAACCGAGAACGAGACCCTCGACGACTATCCTGAGCTTGAGCCAGAGCAAGCCACCCCGCCGGGGCTAAATAACATCCAGGTAAACCTCATCTAATGCAACTTCAGTCAGGTCGATTGATCAGAAAAGTAGCGGTCGACTGGAAGAAGTCCGCAAGCACAGTTTCGGCTTCGGGCGGCAAATTCGTTTCGGTAAGAGCGGCTGTCATTAATTCAAGCCAGCGGTCTCGAGCAGATTGATCGACGGGAAAGGGCGCGTGCCGCATGCGAAGGCGAGGATGTCCACGCTGCTCTATGTAGGTGGCGGGGCCGCCGAAACGGTAAATAAGGAACCCACGGAGACGGTCTTCGGCTCCCGCGAGATCGCGTCCCTTGTAAATGGGCGCGAGGACGTCGTCAGCAGGAACGCGGCTGTAGAACGCGGCAACAAGCCGGCGGAAACCTTCTTCGCCGATGACAGAATAGACGTCCTGTTCTTCCACGACCGTGATGCTAACACCGGAGCGGGAGAGTTACTGGGGATTGTTGACCACAGGAGGACTAGCTTCGCCAGGGAGATCGGGAGCAGCAGGATCGGATGGAGGATTGAGCTCGGGATCCGTCGATGGAGCAGTCGCGGAAAGCGGCACGCTCGACGCAGTGCTCCCGTCATGCTTTGGGCCAAGTCCCAGTCCAGTCAGAGTGAGAGCGTTGACTTTGCCGTCACTTTCGAGCTTCTGGTCGGCCTGGAAGCGCTTGAGAGCGTCGACAGAATCGTCGTTCCATTCGCCGTTCGGCTCGCCTTTGAAATAGCCACGATCAGCGAGAGCTTGCTGGATTTGCGTGTAGCGCTGAGGATCCGGATGGAGCTGATAACTGGGGGCGGGAGCAGCATGGGCAACGCGTCTGGATTTCGTATGCCCGCTCGTTGCATGCGATCCCGTTCGGGAATGAGCACTGTTTTTCGAGGTAGATACGTGGGCAGTTCCAGCCGCCGGCTTGGAAGGTGTCGCTTTCGGTTTAACGGGGTCGGCAATGAGAGCCGCGGCCAGCAACGTTAACAGAAGGGCCCGGGTCATGGGGGATAAACACTGATTTTACCATTCAGCGGGAGCCTATTAGTCTTCGTTGAGCCGGAGCGAAAGGCACTTGGTCGAGCCTCCCGCTTTCATAAATTCGTGCATGTGAGTCTTCATCACTTCGAAACCACGTTCGGCTAACCATTCAGTCGGCTCGGCACTCAAATTGTTGAGTACGACTTTCCCATCGACATTCACAGCGTTGCACGCAAAATCGATGGCATCACTCTCTGGAAGAGCGAGTCTCCGGGAAAGAGGAATGCGAGCTTCGATTGCGGCCTTGCTTGCTTCATCGAAGGCCCCCGGATAATAGAGGAGAAAACCGGCTTTGAGCGGGCAAAAGCAGGTGTCAAGGTGGTAAAAGCGAGGATCCAGCAGGCGAAGGGGCTGCACTTCGACCCCGGTTATCCGCTCGAGATAAGGTTTGGCGGCAATATCCGAACGAAAGCCGTGCCCGAACCAGAGCAGCGACTTGCCGCGATCGAACAACGCGTCACCGGCGCCTTCGAAGAAGACGTTAGAGGGCAGATAAGATAGCGTGAATCCGTCTTGGGAAAGCCATTGCGCATAGTGTTCTGCCTCGGGCTGACGCTCCGGACAGCGGAAGTTGCTTAGCACTGCAGTCTGACGATGAATGAGAGCAGCATTCGCTGTAAAGACCAGATCCGGGAGGCCCTGTATCGCAGGCAGTCAGGCGACTTCGGCATGCTCGAGCAGTATGGTGTGTAGCTGTGTCCATTGCGTGGCGGCGAGCCGGCGATCGGTTGTATCGATCTGGCCTTCCATCCATGGATTGATCACGTACTGGACCCCGAAGTGCGGCGGCGGGCACATTAAGAAACGAATCTGGTCCACGAAATCTCCTGAATGTGCGCGGAACGGGGCGCGGGCAATCGCTTGCAAGCTAGTGGTCTGAATCTATTGATTATCTCTGGCGACTGAGGATTGGGCAAGCACGCGAATACCAGACGTACCTTTTTATGTCATACTCAATTTTCATGCAGGTCCATGCCGTGAGCTTTAGTTCCTTTCAATTCTGGTACCGGCCATCGCCGTTCCGAGGGGCATCCGCTTAAAGCGAAAAGCTAGCAGCGGGAAGACAATAAAGCCTACTCGGAAACGGGTGGGCTTTTCGATTTTCAATGGAATGTTTGAGGGGTAAATGATCATTTCGATTAAGCTGCACGCCACAAAGGCTGAGGTGCAGGCGGTCTGCGATCGGATTCGAGAGTTCGGGTACAAGGTTCACTCAATTGAGGGTGAAGAGCGCGTAGTGATCGGCGCGGTCGGGGTGGGCGATGTCACCGCCTGCCTGGAGTCGCTGGAAGCGATGCCGCAGGTGGAGAAAGCGGTACGGATTTCCGCGCCGTATAAATTCGTAAGCAAGGAGTTTCGACCAGGGAAGACAGCAATCGAAGCGAACGGGACGGCCATCGGCGGAGATGATTTCGTGGTGATGGCAGGCCCGTGTTCCGTGGAGAGCGAAAAACAGATCTTATCCAGCGCGCACTTCGTGGCACGGCACGGAGCGAAGTTTCTGAGGGGCGGGGCGTTCAAGCCCCGTACCTCGCCTTACGACTTCCAGGGCATGGAGCGGGAAGGCCTCAAGCTGCTGCACAAAGCGAAAGAGGAGACAGGCTTGGGCGTTATCACGGAAGTGATGAGCGACCGTGATGTCGAGATGGTGGCGGAGTATGCGGATATTCTGCAGATCGGGGCGCGCAACATGCAGAATTTCGCGCTGCTGAAAGAACTCGGCAAAACTCACCGTCCGGTGATGTTGAAACGTGGCCTGAGTTCGACGATACGCGAGTTGCTGATGTCGGCAGAGTACATTGTGGCGCACGGCAATTCAAATGTGATTCTCTGCGAGCGTGGCATTCGCACCTTCGAAACCGCGACCAGGAATACTTGCGATATTACGGCGGTGCCGGTTCTGAACGAGTTATCGCACTTGCCGGTACTGCTCGACCCGAGTCATGCGACAGGCAAGCGCAGCCTGGTTCCGGCGCTCTCGCGAGCTGCCGTTGCAATCGGAGCTGACGGGCTGATTGTAGAGGTACATCCGCAACCGGAAAAGGCGATCAGCGACGGCGCGCAATCCTTGACGCTCGACCAATTTGCCGCGATGATGGCGGAGCTGAAGCCTTACCTCGCGCTTTGGAAGCAGATGCGCGTACCCGAGATGGCGACGGCCTGAGGTTACGGCAGCTATTGCGATTAAGACATAAAGCCCGATGGGCGATTGTGGTTCTGGCAGTGCTCACGTCAGGTGTTCTGATCGCCGTGCGCCGCTACCAATACCGTTTGGTGCGTTCGGACCAGGACCTTCTCCGGCTACTGCCGAGGCGACCGGATGCCACCGTGTTTTTTGCCAATGTGACGGCGCTCCGGCGCGCGCGCTATCTAGGCCTGCTGCAAGATGCAAAGCCAAACCAGGAGCAGCAGTATACCAAGTTTGTTCGTGCAACCGGCTTCGATTACACGAAAGATCTGAACGCGGTAGCTGGCGAGATTACAGACGGGCAGCTATGGTTGACGCTGCGCGGCCATTTTCAATGGCAGAACATCCGAGAGTACGCCGGCAGCCATGGCGGGAACTGCGACCGCGATGTATGCGTCATCGGAACAAGCACGCCGGGGAGAACCGTGACCTTCCGCGCGATTCAGCCGGACGTGATGGCGCTGGCGGTGGGAGGCGACCCGGCTGCTGCGGATCAGATTCGTGCGGGGCAGAATCCTAGCCCGTTTCTGTTCGATGCCCCCATCTGGATACGGGCATCCGAGGCGCTGATGATGAATCCCGCGAGCCTCCCGGCACCGCTGCGGATTTTTGCGATTTCTCTCGAATCGGCGGATTCCGTAGTGCTCGCGCTGGGGCCTTCGGAGGCAGAAAACACGAGCTTCGCAATCACCATCGATGCTCTTTTTCGGAATGAGCCGACGGCGCAGACTGCAAGAAAGCAACTGGAAATCGATACCAGAATGCTGCGCATCGAGCTTACGCGAGAGCGCAGACAACCCGATCCCGGTAATTTGTCATGGCTACTCACGTCGGGGACTTTCCAAATCACCGATCGGCACCTGAGCGGCACGTGGCCGGTGCGCAAAGAACTGATTCGCTCCTTGCAGTAGCCCTTTGAACCAGGGGCTTGCGCTGCGTTCGCGGCTGAAAAGCACCAGGCCGGTGGGCCAGAACCGCCTGAGAGACCGCTGCTTTCAAATCTTTCAATAACTTAGTATTGGCCGTGCGCTTGCACCAATGGGCAATGAGAGCAAATATGAAAACCAAATTACTTGCATTATTCTTGCTCGCTGGAAGCAGCATGTTCGCCGGATCCCATTTCTTTTTTGGCGTAGGCGTGGGCGGAGGATACTACGCGCCTCCTCCGGTTGTTGCCTATGCGCCCCCGCCCGCACCCCTCGTGACGTACGCGCCGCCTGTTTACGCGCGACCTGGCTACGCCTGGGTGGGCGGCTACTGGTATCCGCAAGGACCACGTTATGCCTGGCATGCCGGGTACTGGGCTCGTCCGCCATACGCCAGAGCTTACTGGGTGGGACCGAGATATTACGGCCATCGCTACTATCCGGGATACTGGCGCTAAATCTCGAGAAAACCGCACGCGGGAGCACCCATCACAAACTAGGGCAACCCGAGTTGAAGCCGCACAATGTGCTCGACACTCGCCATGTCCTCTGGTGAGAGCTGGCCGATTTTATTGGTCAGTCTTTGCTTTGAGACGGTAGCAATCTGATCGGCCATTGCTTTTGAAAGTTCGCTTACTCATAGTCACGTGGGCTTGGCAAGAGTAGAGCTTTTCGGTGTTGCTGCGAAATGGGATAACATGGACGCTGAGCAAATAGCGGTTCGCAGCATTATTGCTGATGATGGCAGCCGGCCGGGCTTTACGGATTTCGCCGCCGAGAGATGGATCGAAGCTGACCACCATACTTCACCGCGCTTCATCGGAAACGTCTGCGACTGGACAGTCCATTCGAGAGCGGAAGTTTCGCGTTTCTGATCCGCGGCCATGGATTTGTGAGCTGCCTCCAGTTCGTCGTCAACGACGTGGGGACGGGCCAGAGCATTCAAGAAGCGGCTGATGCGATGCGGCCCGATCTTAGCACGGAGGCCCTGGTAAACATCGTCGGAGACAATGATCGTCAACTTCCTTATGTACGTATACCATACGTATATAGCTAAATCAAAGATTCATCGGGGGAACGTTGGTGTCGAAAGAGCGCGCAGTTTGCGCGATGTGAGTCGATGCCGCCATCCGACGTTCGGAGGCAGCGGTCATCGCCTTCGAGGTTGTAATTGCGTGGGACACGTGCGCTGAATCCGTAAGGGACCGGGAGGGGGACCCGGTCCCTCAATGACTATCAGCAGGCGGCTTCATCTCCGCATTTAAGGGTACAAGCCCCGTCTGAAGCATAGGTAAGCTGGATCTCCCGCTACTCGCCCGACATGCAGCGAGATTTTCACTGTGGGTAGGCCACAAAACCTTGAGCCTGGCCCGTCACGTTATAAAAGAACCCACACATGACTTCGTGATGCGACACGCCAAAACGCTTAGCCACACCCAGGGAGCGGTCGACTCATCTCCACTGGAATAACGGCCAAATCACCCGACCGAAGTGATCAGCTCCCGATGTAAGGGCACGCCGAATTCGAGCTCTTAAAGGCTCGGGTCATGCTCTTCGAACGAGCAGTTCGTCGTCGTTCGCACCGAAAATGAGGAAGGACAGATCTCACTGCTGCGTGACGGTTGCTACGGATCCTCACTCCCGGTCCTCAGCATCGCAGTTCCCGTCGTGACGGTCAGCATCGCAGTCCTTTCTCCGCAGAAAGCCGTGAAGCACGCCGCTTGCGTCGTAGTAGACCCCAGTAATTTCCCCCGCCGGGTTGATGCTTTCGGGCGCGGTGACGTTCGAGCCCGGAGCATCGAAGGTAGTGATGGTGCTGTCGGGAGCCCGCAGGAAACCGTGAAACCCAATTGCGTCTTGGTAGTATCCCGTAATCGCCCCGGCCGGGTTGATGGCGGAAGGTGATGTGTAATTGGAACCCGGTGGACTGAATGTGACGATCGTCCCGTCGGGATTGCGCAAATAGGCGTAACTCACGTCGAAGGAGAAGCCCGTGATCGCCCCCGCTGGATTGATGCCCATAGGGATCGACCCATCGATCACCGTAAAGGTCCCGTCAGGAGCTCGCACGTAGCCGCGGTAACATGTGGTCGCGTCACAAAAGTCTCCCACCACCAGCCCCGCCGGGTTGATCGCAAGAGCCTCTGTGAAAGACGCGCCTGGGAAATCAAAGCTGATAACGGCGCCATCGTGGGTCCGCAGGAAGCCGTGCTCGACGAAGCTTGCGTCAACGTAGGTTCCCGCGATCGTCCCGGCCGGGTTGATGCTGGGGGGCTGCCCACCCCCAGTATAAATCGAGCCAAATATATACCCCCCAGGTGGCGCGTCGAACACAGTAAAGGCGCCGTCGCGAGCCCGCAGAAAGCCGTGACAGTTTGCTGTGAACAGCGACGTGGACGTGTCACAGTCCCACCCGGTGATCACCCCGCCCGGCGTGATGTCGGTGGGAACCGTATACTGCGAGCCCGGCGCGTCGAATGTGGTGAACGTGCCGTCAGGCGCCCGTACGAAACCGCGCGTCGCCCCGCTTGCGTCGACGTAATCTCCTATGATTACCCCGGCCGGGTTGATGCCGGCGGAGAGGGTGGAGGTCGAGCCCGGCGGATCGAAGGTGACGAAGTCCCCAGCATTTGCCGCAGCGTTCGTACTCGAGTCTACCTGCGGTCTGTACGACTGCGACCCTCGGTTGGCGAGGAAAGGCGGTCTCCCTGGCAGAGGGAGCATTAGCCTTGGGTCGCGAGCATATCTAGCTGTCAGCATTGCCCTTTTGAATGCCTCGGGACCCGCCGCCTGGGATCCATCGACCTGAACAACTGCGCGACAGGGTAGTCCGGTTACAAGAATGCTGGACGCGATGAGCGCCAACCAAATTCGTTTGTTCATAACTAATTTCCTCTTTCGTATGTGGAGTTAGTGAAACCTTGTCGCGCCGGTTGAGCCAGACCGGCGAAATCGATGTGTTTGGCGGGTTCAGCTCACGCCCAACCGCCTCGCGCGTCAGTAATCGCACTTCTTGCGGAGCGCGATGAACCGCTGACCGACAGTGCTTCAGCCTTTGAAGTTCTACTGTCGTATTTGCACCCGTCTCCCACCTTTCCGGATCGCCGCTCACTGTCCTTGCACTACCGGATCCTCACGAAGCGGTGTGTCGTACCGCTCGCGTCACTGTACGATCCCGTAATTTCGCCCGCCGGGTTGATGCTGTCAGGAAAGGTCCCAACCGAGCCCGGGGGATCGAAGGTGGTATGGTGCCGGCGCGGCGCTGAGAGCCCCCTCATTGCGGGCTCTCAGCACTGCATTGCTTTTCGGTGTCTTAGTGGCTTTTTCGCAGAAAGCCGTGAACCCGACAGTTTACGTCGCTGTAGAATCCCGTGATCTCCCCCTCCGGGTTGATGCCGCTCGGTTCGGTGCCGGGGAAACCGCAGCCGGAGTTGCCAACCCCCGGTACATCGAAGCTGGTGAAGGTGCCATCGCGGGCCCGCAGGAAGCCGTGAAATGCGCCGTTTGCGTCAGAATAAACTCCCGTGATTTCCCCTGCTGGGTTGATGCCTTCGGGATAGGTGCCCTGGAAAGTACCGGTACCAGCGCCCGGTACATCGAAAGTAGTCAGCGTGCCGTCGCGGGCTCGCAGGAAGCCGTGAAATGCGCCGTTTGTGAAGTAAGCTCCTGTTACATCTCCCGCGGGGTTGATGCTTAGGAGGGGTAGTCCATTGGTTAGGCCGCTGAGAGGGCCCGGTGCATCAAACGTAGTCGATGTTCCGTCGTGCTCCCGCAGAAAGCCGTGACTTGTGTTCTCTGCGTCGGTGAAGTATCCCGCGATTTTCCCCGCCGGGTTGATGGCATTGGGCACGGTGCCCTGGAGAAAGCCTTTGCCGCCAACGCCAGGCGCATCGAACGTGGTGAAGGTACCGTCGCGGGCCCGCAGAAAGCCGTGACTTGTGTTCTCTGCGTCCATGAAGGGTCCCGTGATCTCCCCCGCCGGGTTGATGGCGGGGGGGCCGCTGAAGAGCAAGATGCCATTGATGTCGTTCGGGACATCAAAGGTGGTCAAGGTACCGTCGCGGGCTCGCAGGAAGGGGCGTGCTGCGTCGTGTGCGTCACCGTAGTATCCCGCGATTTCCCCCGCCGGGTTGATGCTGATGCCGAAGGTCCCGATGAAGACGGCAGCCGGAACGTCGAACGTAATGAAAGTGCCGTTGGGCGTTTGAACTGTTGTGTCGGCAGTGACGCCGGCAGGCACTGCCTGACCGGCGGCCGCGGCTAAGTCTGACCGCCGCTGGTAAAGACCTGGAAAACGGGCAAAAGGAGAAGGCGGTCTAACCGGCCCCAACCCGTCAGTCTGGGCAACCCCCCAAACCGGTATCCCAACCAACAGTAACCCGACGAACGCACATCGAGCCGCTACCGCTGAGAGGAACATGGTCGCTGCAGCCAGTGCGGCCGGCGGTGACAATTTGAGTTTTTTCATAAAGTTCTCCTGAATTCGAGCAGGCGTGATTTCTTGCTCTGCCTACTCATGCGTGAATCAGTGCGAAAAGTGGACATGGCGGGATAAGTTGCTGTTGTTCTGGACGAGGAGTCGCAATGAGCTTGGAGATGCGCAACAGCCCAGGCGGTGATATATTAACTGGAACTCAGAAGCAAATAGCACAGGAACAAGGCAGGACACCACCATGTCTGCCAGCCATGAAATAACGCCACTCCTGGCGGAGTGGGCGAAGGGTAGCCGGCAAGCCCTCGACGATCTCACACCACGCGTCTACGCGGAACTTCGGCAACTTGCCGCTGGCTACCTGAGGAACGAACGCGCGGACCATACGCTGGAACCAACCGCACTCGTCCACGAAGCGTACCTTCGGATGGTAGATCAGCAAGAGGCTCCTTCTTGCCGGAACCGCTCACACTTCTTTGCGATCGCAGCGCGGCTGATGCGGCAGATCCTGGTGGACCACGCACGCCGGCGGCAAACAGGCAAACGGTCGGGACGCAAAGTTCCGGTCGAAGAAGCAATCAGCTTGCCAGGTGGTCGAAACGCTGGCCTGCTTGCGCTTGACGGCGCCTTGAAAGCGCTGGAAGAGCTCGATCTACGAAAGTGCAAAGCCATCGAGCTCCACTATTTCGGTGGGCTTTCGGTCAAAGAGATAGCCGAGACCCTGGATTTGTCCGCCAAGACCGTTGGTCGCGACCTGGTGCTAGCCGAAGCGTGGCTGTGCCACGAAATGCAGGGAGGCCGGCACTCATGAAACCGGAGCGTTGGGTGCAAATTGAAGAGTTGTTCAATCACGCCGTGGAGTGCGAACCACATCAGCGTTTTCAACTGCTCGAACGAGCCGGTACTACGGATCCGGAGCTGCGCCGGGAGGTGGAATCGCTGCTTTCTTGCTACGGAAGCGCGGACGCTCATCTGCGGGCTGCTGTGCGCGAGGAAGCTGGAGCGATCGGCTTGTCAGTAAGTAGCGAGAACCGCGAAATCGCATTCCTCACGCGCACCATCCTGGCAAGCGAGGCGTTTCCTGGAGTCGTGATCGGCCCCTACCATCTCGTCGGACCGATCGGGCAGGGTGGCATGGGCGAGGTCTGGCTGGCCGAGCAGAAGCAGCCAGTCCGCCGGCGCGTAGTGATCAAGCTAATTAAAGCTGGCATGGACACGCGGGAAGTGGTGGCGCGCTTCGAATCCGAGCGGCAGGCGCTGGCGCTCATGGACCACCCGGCCATCGCCAAAGTGTTCGACGCCGGCTCTACATCGACAGGGGCGGCCGTACTTCGTCATGGAGTACGTACCCGGTATGCCGATCACCGATTACTGCGACAAACACAAGCTGACTCTGCCAGAGCGGCTGCAGCTTTTCATTCAGGTGTGCGAAGGGGTGAAACATGCGCATCAAAAGGCAATCATCCATCGCGATCTGAAACCTTCGAACGTCCTGGTGACGGAGGTGGACGAGCAAGGCGGTACCGCGGATTATCGATTTCGGAGTGGCCAAAGCGATCTCGCAGCGGCTCACGGAGAACACTTTGGTCACGCGTGCGGGAGCGCTGCTGGGCACACCGGAATACATGAGCCCAGAGCAGGCGAATTCGGCCGGCGAGGATATCGATACGCGCACGGACGTTTACTCGCTGGGCGTAATCCTGTACGAATTGCTGGTCGGAACGGTGCCGCTCGATCTGAGAAAACTGACGTTCGACGAGATGCTGCGCAAGCTGCGCACGGAGGATGCACCCCGACCGAGTACGAAGCTGCGTGCGCTGGGAAGGCAGTCCACGATCACGGCGCAGAACCGCCGTATGGAGCCAAAAGCTTTACTTCGGCAATTGCACGGCGATCTGGATTCGATTGTCCTGAAGGCGCTCGAGAAGGAGCGTGCTCGCCGGTACGGGGCACCCTCGGAGCTTGCCGCCGATATCGAGCGCTATTTGCGCCACGAGCCGGTCGCGGCTAGGCGGGCTAGCGCTCGATACCGAGCCTGGAAGTACATGCGGAGGCACCGTGTAGGCGTAGGCTTCGCAGCAATGTTGGCATTGCTGCTGGTGGCTGGCGTGGTAGTGAGTTCCTGGATGGCACTTCGGGCGAGTCGCGCTGAGCAGGAGGCTCAGGCCGTGAACGACTTCCTGCGAAACGACGTCCTGGAACAAGCGAGCGTAGACATCCAAGCTCACGAGCGCAGAAACAAGCCCGATCCGGATCTGAAGGTACGCACCGCGCTGGACCGGGCCGCGGCGAGGATCAATGGCGAGTTCGGAAGACAGCCTTTAGTGGAAGCATCGATCCGGCAGACCATCGGCACGACTTACTTTGATCTGGGTTTGTATTCTCAGGCGGAACGGCAATTCGGACGCGTGCTCGAATTGCGCAGTCGCATTTTGGGGGAGGAGAACCACGACACTCTTCGGAGCAAGCGATCCCTAGCCTCCTTACTTGTAAGAGAAGGCAAATATAACGAAGCGGAAAAGCTCATCGTCGGTACGATCCAGATTCAGCGCCGTGTCCTCGGCAATGAGCACCCCGACACGTTGATTAGCGAACAGGATTTAGCGATCCTCTATCTAGATCAGGGTAAATATGCTGATTCAGAGGCGCTCAATCGCCAACTAGTTGGCGTACAGCGGCGGCGGCTGGGAAGGGATCATCCCCGCACTCTGCAGATTGAGACCAACCTCGCGACAGACTACATTATGAAGGCAACTATTCGCAGGCGGAGCCGATACAGAAGGAGCTCGCCGACGCCATGCTGCGTGTGCACGGAGGTGAGAACCGCGACACACTCGGTGCCATGGGCAATTTGGCCATGTTATACGGCTTCGAAGGCAAGTTTGCTCAATCGGAGGCACTCTACAGCCAAGCCGTGGACGGTTTGCGGCGCCTAGAGGGAAGGGAGGATCACGATACGCTCTTAACAACGGAAGGTCTCGCCTGGGCTTACGACCACCAGGGCAAGTATGCCCAGTCCGATGCGCTTTTTTCCGATGTTTTGGAAACACAGGGCCGAGTGTTGGGCAGGGATCATCCCCAAAATCTGATCGCGATGACCGATCTGGCTGCGTCATACCGGCGTCGAGGCATGTACAACCAAGCCGAGGCGCTCCTCGTAAAGGTGGTGGAGGGAAGACGACGTAAACTGGGCGCCGGTAATCCTGACACGCTAGCCAGCATAGGCGACCTGGGATGGCTGTACGTAACTGAAGGCAGGTATGCGGAGGCCGAGCCTCTACTTCGCGAGGCGGCAAATACTTTCGAAAAGGCGGCAAATGATGACTGGCAACGATACCGCATCATGTGCGCGCTCGGGGCCAGCCTTGCCGGTCAAAAACAGTATGCGCAGGCCGAGCCGCTATTAGTAGACGGGTATCAAAAGATGATGGAGCGGAGAGCCACAATCCCCGCGGACAGTAAGTCTGAGCTGGAGCAGGCCGGAGTGAGAATTGTGAAACTCTACCAGGATTGGGACAAACCGGAAAAGGCCAACGAGTGGCAGCAAAAGTTCAAAGAGGCCGGCTTGTCTATCTCACCCAAGCGCCCTTAGACTCGGGTAGCCGCAAATGTCCGCGCGGTCGTGCAGGCGGCAGCGAAGATCGCTAACGTTAACAGCCGATACTGGGACATGCGGATCGGGATCACGTGTTATCCAACGTACGGCGGCAGCGGCATTGTAGCCACCGAACTCGGACTCGAACTGGCGCTGCGCGGGCACGAAGTTCACTTCATCAGCTACGCCAATCCGATTCGCCTTGATCCCGACACGCCGGGCATCTATTATCACGAGGTCGAGGTCTCGACCTACCCTCTGTTTCAGTACCCTCCTTACTCGCTGGCGCTGGCATCGCGCATGGCGGAAGTTGCCGAACGGCATCGGCTGGATTTACTCCATGTGCATTACGCGATCCCGCATTCCATCTCGGCTCTGCTCGCCCAGGAAATGACTCCGGCGCGGCGCTTGCCTTTCATCACCACGCTACATGGCACCGACATTACGCTCGTCGGGACAGACCGTTCGTATTTTCCGATTACCAAGTTCTCGATTGAGAGATCGGACGGAGTCACCACCATCAGCGAGTACATGCGCCAGCGGACGGTGGATGTCTTCGGCATCAAGAAGCCAATCGAAGTCATTCACAACTTTGTGAATTGTTCCCTTTACCGGCCGAGCCCGGAAGAACAGAAGAGGGGCCGAAAGCGCATTCTGCACATTTCGAACTTCCGCCCAGTGAAACGCGTGCTCGACTGCATCCGGGCATTCGAGAAAGTAAGAAACGAAGTGGACGCTGAGCTGGTAATGGCGGGGGACGGGCCAGAGCGGGGTTCAGCGGAACAACTGGCCCGGGAGCTGGGCGTGGAGGAGCACGTACGCTTTTTGGGAAAGCAGGATCATATGGAACGGCTAATTCCGCGCATGCAGGCACTTCACTTACCGAGCGAAATGGAGGCGTTTGGGCTGGCGGCGCTGGAGGCGATGGCTTGCGGCGTGCCGCCGGTGGCGACTCTGACGGGCGGAGTTCCCGATCTGATTACGCACGGGGTGGATGGCTTCATGGAACAGGTAGGCGATACGGACGCTCAGGCGAAACGCCTGATTGAACTACTTTCGAACTCCAGTTTGCACGAGCGGATGTCAGAAGCATCGCGGAACACTGCGCTAACGCGCTTCTGTACCGACCTGATCATTCCGCAGTATGAGGCTTATTACGTGCAGGTGAGCGAAGGCGGTGGAACTTCGGCGCACGCGGCGGTGTCCAATTAGTCAGCGGAGAGGCAGGCGAGGTAGAATTCAGTCGATGGCGCAATCCTTGTTAGGGAATTCGGCGAGCCTGTCGATTCTGACGGGCGCCCACGCGGGACTTTCCGAAGAAGACGCACGGATTTTGCGCGGCTTGCAGGCAGGAATAGAAGAGGCTTACGAGGAGCTGATCGAACGATATGAGCAACAGCTCTATGGAATGATCTACCGCCTGCTTGGGAACCAAATGGACGCAGCCGACGTGGTGCAAGAGATATTTCTAAAAGTTTTTCGCACAATCAATTCCTTCCGCGAGCAAAGTAGCCTGCGTACCTGGATCTACCGGATTGCGATAAACGAGGCGCACAATCACCGGCGCTGGTTTGTACGGCACTGCCGGTGCGAAGTATCTATGGACGACGAGCGCGCCGGGGGTCAGTGTCCCTTGGAATGCGCGGCTGATCCCGGCCGTTCGCCATACGAGCAAGCGCTCGAGAGCGAAAACCGGACTTTGATCGAGCGGGCGCTGACGAGAGTAAGCCCGGTATTCCGCACAGCGGTAGTGCTGCGGGATATCCAGAACTTGAGTTATGAAGAGATCGCGGAGATCCTGCAAATTTCTCTAGGGACAGTTAAATCGAGGATTTTGCGCGGGCGTGAAGCATTACGCCGCGAATTGGCGCAGCGGCCAGATCAGGGCCTTGCGGAAGCAATGGCCTAAGGACATTATGGCAAGCGGATGACGTGCTGGACTGTAAAGCGGCGGATCGCGGGTTTCGTGGACGGAAGAATGCGCAAACGCGAGCATGCCAGAGTTGAGGCACACTTGCGGGGCTGCGATTCATGCTCCCTGCTGGTCCATCAGATCCGGTCTATGCGCTCTTCTCTAGTTGGTTTGCCCGAGCCAGTGTCCCCCAGCTCCTTGCGGAGCAAGCTGCAAGTGTTGGCCTCGAAAGAGCGGAAGATCCTGATGGAGACTGATGGATCGCGGATGAGGCGGCTTTGGAACGCCTGGAAGTTCCGCGTGAATCAGCTCATGCGGCCGCTGACCATTCCCGCGACAGGCGGAGTAATCTCCAGTGTTCTTCTGTTTGGAGCGCTTGCCTTTACGATCGGCACTACTACGCGCCAAGTGGGGTACGAAGTTCCAGTGATCTACGCAGAGCGGGCGGATGCCAATCTGGTGCCCTTACAACTGCGGTCGTCAGTGGTGTTGACCCTGAGCCTGGATGGGCGCGGACGGATAACCGATTACGTGGTTCGGGACGATTCGGGTGGCTTCGTGGGCGATGCCTCGAGGCTGCAGTACAACAACATCTCGATGCCCGAGTTTCCAAGCGTGCTAGCGCTCGCCCAGCCCACCATCGGCGACGTTCGCATTTCATTCACCCCAATCGTGTTCCGGCGATAGACCGGAATCTGTGGCTTTTTGCTACGCCAGTCTGTCATTGCCATGGGGCGGCTGCGCCAAGTCTCTTCCACGGCACGATTCAAGAGCGGTCTTCACTTCCGGCATGACGACTATTTGCAGTAGGATTTTCGAGTAGTCTGGATCCGTTGCGTAAACCGGTGCAATCTGACGGATGAAAGTCTGGAGATCTTTCGTTTTCAGATACTGCGTCCAGGCGGTGGCGTATGGTTTGCCCCTGGTCAATAGCTCTGCGTGTTTATAGAAACAGGCCTCAATGGACGGAAACATCGCGAAGTTCCGGACTACCGATAAGCGAACCCCGTTTACAACTTCAAATGTTTCGAGCGCCTGAATCCCGGCGCATCCGTTGTAGGCTTTTATCCCGAAGCAGTTATTGCCCGGCTGGTGCTGGCCCCAGTCGCTCTCGAGAGCCCATTGGGCAACCGTCAACTCAGCGGGCAACTTTGTGGTTTGCTCGCAGGAGATCGAGCTAGGGGTGGTTTCCTTCAAAGCGGCTATTTGTGCGGGCGAAAGCATGGGCTACTCCGCCCACGAGTCTCATTCGGCGAAGCCCCCTGGCCGCGTTCCAACAGCTGTAAACGATTGAAACGGGAAGCTGAAAAGAATTGATGGTTGCGTGTGACTGTATGAGAGCGCTGCAGTAACCGCGGGCCGGTTCGGAGAGAATGGGCGGTGTGCGGCGAGCACAGAATGGACTACTGCAGCGTCAAGAATAATATCGGATGTGACGCGCATGCGCGTTACTCGATCTTTGCGGGTTTGCGAGAGGACGGGCATTGGGACCCGCCGGAAAGAGACTCGGTCTGAACTCACTCAGGTTATGGCCTGGGTGTCTACTCATACTTCAACCTGGGGATCAACATCATCGAGGACAGCGCGAATACCGTGCCAAGCACTGCGGGAGTCACAATACACGATGCGGTGACCGTAAAGCTCAATGGGAGCGGTGAGATCCTGCACATTGTGAACGATAGAGGCGCAGCGGTGACCGTGAATGGCCAGGCGCAGTATCTGGTGACCTACCCCCAGTAGAGCAGTTCCTGCAAAATGCCGGGCCGATGGATTTGGTTCCGCGGCCCGGACAGCAGGGTATCCTAAAACCTGTCACAGCACCGCCACCGGTGCAGATGTTCTCGTTGCCCAGGACGGGCGAAACACAGTCTCGTGAGGACGCATATTGTTCATTCGAACTTGAAGCAGAACCGTTTCATACTGCTGATTTGTTTCCTCGCGGGTATGACTGCATCGGCCCCAGCTCAATACCGCCCTCCAGCCAAACTGAAACTCAATACCGGCGAAGAAATTTACCACGCCGCCTGCGTAGCCTGCCATGGTCCGGACGGGAAAGGCATGCCCGATACAACCGTGGGTTTCGAGAAACCCAAGACTTTTCCTGACTTCACGCAATGCGACCAGACCACGCCTGAACTCAATAAGGACTGGAAAGCGACGATCCGCGATGGAGGTGCCGGCCGCGGCTTTTCACGCATTATGCCGGCCTTCGGCCAAGCGCTAAACTCGAAACAACTTGAGCAGGTAGTCCAGTATCTGCGGGGGTTCTGCACCGATAAAATTTGGCCGCGTGGAGAGTTTAATCTGCCGCTTCCGCAGTTCACCGAAAAGGCATTTCCGGAGAACGAGGTCATCATTACGTCACACCTCAACGCGCAGCGCACACCGGGCGTCACCAACGACATCATCTCCGAAAATACTTTCGGAGCTCGCAATCAGCTGGAAGTGGATCTGCCCGTTGACTTCAACCGTTCGGCTCCCGGACTCTGGTACGGCGGCATCGGCGACGCGACCATCGGCCTGAAGCGTGTAGTGTTTGCAAACCTCCATACGGGTTCCATGCTGAGCGGGTTCGGCGGAATCATTCTCCCGACTGGCAGCGCGTCCCACGGACTTGGCACCGGCACCACGCAGTTCGAGACCTTCGCTGCTTTCGCGCAGTTACTCCCGAGAGAAGGCTTCGTGCAGTTGCAAGCAGGAACTGACCAGCCAGCCGATACGTCAAAGACACCACGATCACTCTTCTGGCGATCCGCTTTCGGCAAAACGTTCCGCCAGTCTAATGGCGTGGGGCGTATGTGGACGCCGATGGTGGAGTTGGTCGCGAATAAAAACTTTTTTCCGCGTACAACGCCGGACTGGGATATCGTGCCTCAGTTCCAGGTCAGTCTAAGCCAGCGTCAGCATGTCCGTATCAATCTTGGGACTAGCATTCCGGTTACCAACACGTCAAATCGTCCCATTCAGGTCGTGTTTTATGTGCTCTGGGATTGGTTTGACGGCAGCTTACTGAAAGGTTGGAAATAGTGTTCCCGGCGAAGCTTGCGGCCGCGGCACTCTTGAGTACGGGCATCATCTTCGCGGCCAGCGGCATCCAGCCAAAGAAGAATGAGCCCCAGTTTCAAACCTCTGACCGCTGTCTTGCCTGTCATAACAGCCTGGTGAGCGCGTCAGGCGAGGACGTATCCATCGGTTTTCATTGGCGCGCGAGCATCATGGCCAATTCCTCGCGCGATCCCTACTGGCAGGCAAGCACGCGGCGCGAGGTCATTGATCATCCCGAGGCTCAACCCGAGATCGAAGACGAATGCTCCGTTTGCCACATGCCGATTACACGGTATGAAGCAAAGCTGCGCAGCGAGACGGGCAAGATCTTCACGCATCTTCCTATTGATACTGATAACCAGGAACGCCGCCAAGCCGCGGACGGCGTCTCCTGCTCTGTTTGTCACCAGATTACGAAAGACAAGCTGGGTACGCGTGAGAGCTATAACGGCGGCTTCGTGGTGCATGGGCCGGACGCGGAGGGAAGACATGCAGAGTTCGGGCCGTTTGACATCCAGCAAGGACTGAAAACCATCATGCGCTCGTCTACCGAAGGTTACCGACCCGAAAAGGCCGACCATATCCGCGAATCCGAACTGTGCGGCACCTGCCACACACTGATCACTACTGCGCGCGGGCCGGGCGGCAAACCGACCGGAGAACTGCCCGAACAGATGCCCTATCCCGAATGGCTGCACAGCGATTACCGAAACAGGCAAAGCTGTCAAAACTGTCACATGCCCGAGATTAAGGGACCCGTTCAGATTTCACGTGTCCTTGGTGAGGAACGCGAAGGCGCCAGGCTTCATTCGTTCCGTGGGGGCAACTTCTTCATGCTGGAAATGCTGGACCGTTACCGTGGAGAGCTGGGCGTGACGGCCCTGTCAACAGAGCTGACCGATAACGCCGAGGCCACGGCGAAGTTCCTTCAGACCGAAGCCGCTACTGTTGCCATCGAAAATGTGTCGCTGGAAGCAGGCCGCCTGCGAGCGGAGGTTGTGGTTCGAAACAAAAACGGTCACAAACTCCCGACCGCTTTTCCGTCACGGCGCGCCTGGCTTCACTTTGCCATCCGCGATAGCAAGGGCCAAACTCTCTTCGAATCCGGTGCTCTCAATTCGGATGGCTCGATCGCGGGCAACGACAATGACGCGGACCCTTCACGGTATGAGCCGCACTACAGCGAGATCAGCAGCACAGATCAGGTTGAGATCTATGAGTCCATTCTGGGTGACGAGAAGGGCCACGTGACAACCGGGCTCCTTGCTGGCGTGCGTTATCTGAAGGATAATCGTCTACTGCCGGACGGGTTTGACAAGCACACTGCAGAGCCTGATATTGCGGTCGTAGGCGATGCGCTCAACGACCCGGCCTTTACAGGCGGCGGTCATCGCGTCCGCTATTCCGCGCCGCTTGGGACCGCGACGGGACCCTTCACCATTGAAGCGGAACTGTGGTATCAGCCGATCGGTTATCGGTGGGCCAATAACCTCAAGCCTTACGACGACGCGCCCGAACCACGGCGATTCGCCGGCTACTTCGATTCAATGCAGTCCAATACAGCCGTTGTACTTGCCCGGGCAACGCTCACATCGAGTGTTCGACCGTGAGCAGTCGCGCCTTTCCCCGCACCCAAGTTTCCATCCGACCCCGTAACCTAAGGCATGCCCGGCGCGCAATATTGGATCGACCAGCTGAAGCTCGAGCGCCATCCAGAAGGCGGCTTCTTCCGTCAGACTTACCGGGCTCCGCTCGTCATCGAGCAACACGCTCTTCCGCCCACCTTCCGAGGGCCCCGCAGCGCCTCCACGGCGATCTACTTCCTGCTCGCAGGAGAAGACTTTTCCGCTCTTCACCGGCTGGCCGCCGATGAGGTGTGGCACTTTTATGCCGGCAGCGCCTTGCTCGTTCACAGCATCGACCTCTACGGAAATCGCAGCGTGACCAAACTGGGCAAGAACCCCGAAGCGGGCGAACAATTCCAGTGTGTGGTGCCTGCGGGCCACTGGTTCGGCTCCTGTTTGGAACAGCCGGATGAATACGCGGTGGTCGGTTGCACGGTGGCACCAGGCTTTGACTTCGCCGACTTCGAACTGGCTGAGCGCGCCGGCCTCACCGCCCGATATCCGCAACACCGAGAGCTAATCCACAAGCTTACGAGAGCGAATTGATGCGCACATGTGTCATGCTTCTCTTAAGAGCGCAGGCGGAGAGAACCCTGACCCGCAAATATGGGAACCTGGCTAGCTAGGTGAAGACGACGATTGAGGTTCCCGACGCACTCTTTCGCCGTGCCAAATCGGTTGCCGCCCAGCGCGGCATTCCTTTGCGGGCGTTAGTCTCGGAAGCTTTAATAGACAAACTACGAACGGCTACCTCTGAGGACAAGCCGTGGATGAAGACCTTCGGCAAGCTTCGCCGATTGCACACGGAAACGCTTCGGATCAAGCCGTTTTACCGGAAATGGTCTTTTGGTTTTTCGCCACGGGCCAACCAGAGCGACGCTGCTGCGGGTAGGGTTGGATGGTCAAATCCAGCCGCTCTGCGAAATGGCAAACTTTCTGAATACGTGGGCCGGTTGCCTCCGCCGATGGCCACTATGTGGCAATTATAGGAGGCTCCCAAAACAGCAACGCTTGGCTGCTGGAGAATTTCTGACGGCGTTTGGGGAGGGCCAACCTCAAAGACGCAAGAAAGGCCGCCAGCTCCTCAGCCAGCGGCCTCTCTACTTCTTCTGTTCCGCGCTCGTTTAACTCGCCAGCGCCAGCGTCTTCACCTGTATATTCGGAATCACGAGCGAAAGCACTTCCTCCACTCGCTCCACAAAGTGGAACTGCATCTCCTGCCGCACATGCGCCGGCAGATCGCGCAGGTCCTTCTTATTGCCCATCGGCAGAATCACGCGCTGAATGCCGGAGCGCCTCGCGGCCAGCACCTTTTCCTTCATGCCGCCGATCGGCAACACCAGCCCGGCCAGCGTCACTTCGCCGGTCATCGCGATATCGCTGCGCGCCGGTAAGCCCGTGTAAAGCGAGGCCATCGCGGTAGTCATCGTCACACCCGCCGAAGGCCCATCCTTAGGAATGGCTCCCGCCGGCACATGTACGTGAACGCCGTTGTTCTTGATCGTGTCCGGATTCACGCCGAGGTCCGCCGCATGCGCCCAAATGTAACTCTGCGCAATCTTCGCGGACTCCTGCATCACCTCGCCGAGTTGCCCGGTCATGGTGAGTCCTTTCCCTTCCGGCAGCAGCGAACTCTCGATGTAGAGAACATCGCCACCCGCTTCGGTCCAGGCAAGTCCGGTCGCCACGCCCGCCGGAAACGTCTTGCGCATCTGCTCCGGCAGGAAAATCTCCGGCCCCAGCAAATCGCCTAACGACTCAGGCGTAACCGTCACTTTCTCGCTCTGCTCCTCGGCGATCTTCAGCGTCACCTTGCGCGCCAATCGCGCGATCGCGCGCTCCAGCTGCCGCAGACCCGCCTCGCGCGTATAGCCGTGGATGACCGTCTTCAGTCCGTCGTCCGTGAACTCGATCTGCTCTTCGGTCAGCCCCGTCGCTTTCATTTGCTTCGGAATCAGGTACCGCCGCGCAATCTGCTGCTTCTCCTCTTCGCTATAACCGGAGAGCCGCAGAATTTCCATACGGTCGAGCAGCGGTTGCGGAATCGTGTCGAGCGAATTCGCTGTCGTGATGAACAGCACCTTCGATAAGTCGAACGCCAGATCGAGATAGTTGTCGCGGAACGTTTTATTCTGCTCCGGATCGAGCACCTCGAGCAGCGCCGCCGAAGGATCGCCCCGGAAATCTCTTCCGAGTTTGTCCACCTCGTCGAGCAACAGCACCGGGTTCAATGCCCCCGCCCGCCGCATCGCCTGCAGCAAACGTCCCGCCATTGCGCCGATGTAAGTCCGCCGGTGTCCGCGCAGCTCCGCCTCGTCGTGCATGCCGCCTAAGCTGAAGCGCTCGAACTTGCGTCCCAACGCTCGCGCCACCGATTGGCCGAGCGAAGTCTTACCCACGCCTGGCGCGCCCACCAGGCACAAGATTGGCGCCTTCGCATCCGGATTGCGCTTCAGCACACTCAGATGTTCGAGAATGCGCTCTTTGATTTCCTTCAACCCGAAGTGATCTTCATCGAGCACCGAGCGTGCGTGCGCAATGTCCAGATTGTCTTCTGTTGTCTCGTTCCACGGCAGATCCAGTACAAACTCGAGATAAGTTCGCGTTACGTGGTAATCGGGCGCGCCCGCCGGCAATCTCTCCAGCCGTCCCAGCTCCCGCTCGAACTCTTTCTTCGCTTCTTCTGACAAACTGGCCTCTTTGAAACGCTCGCGCAGCATCTCGACTTCGGCCTTGTCCGCGTCCTTGTCACCCAACTCCTGCTGGATGGCTCGCAACTGCTGACGCAGCATGTATTCACGCTGCTCCTTCGACATCTCGTCGCGCGCCGTCGAAGCAATCTTCTGCCGCAGTTCGAGCACCTGCAGCTCATGCGCCAGATAGGTGTGCGTCAAGCGCAGGGCATCTACGCGCGTCTCTGCTTCGAGCAGTTCCTGTTCTTTCGCCAGGTCCAGGCTGAAAATGCTCGCCAGCAGATACGCCATCCGCAGCGGGTCTTCGCTCCCGGCCAGCATGCGTGTCAGCTCTCCCGCCGATTGCGGCTGCGCCAGCGCAATCGCCTTAGACGCCAGCTCCAGCAACGCCCCCGATAGCGCTTCCACTTCCGAACCCCGATCTTCCGGCAACGGCAGTACTCGGTATTTTACGCTCAGATAAGGCTCTGTCGATTCGATCTTCGCCACCACCACGCGCTCCGTGCCGAGAACCAGGATCTCCATCGCCTCTGCATTCGGCCGGGAAGACTTGCGAATCACCGCCTTCGTGCCGATCGTGTACAGATCGTTCTGCTGCGGCGCTTCCACCTGCGCATCCCGTTGCGCAATGAGGATAATTTCCTTCTCCTCGGTTTTCAGAGCGGCTTCTACCGCCCGCAATGAACTTTCCCGCCCCACTGAGAGCGGAAGCAACAATCCAGGGAACAGAATTGTGTTCTTCAACGGAAGTGCTGGCAGGATTTGATATTCAGTGTTCGCCATTGAAATTCCTTCTAAATGTCAGATGCACGCTGCATGCCATACGCTGCGATTTGCTGCGTGCTGCATGCTCAACTTCTTTTGATGATGAAAAAGCCCGGAACAGGATTCCCCGCCCCGGGCTAGTAAACTACCGATTTTTCAGTAACTTACTGCGCTTGAACAACTGTGAACGCCGTTTGGCCGCCAGCGTTTACTGTGAGAAGCACCGATTTCCCCTTGGCTTCGTTCATCAGGCGCTTAAAGTCGCCGACATTGGTCACGGGCTGCCGGTTGACTGCCATGATGACCACCCCGCGTCCCAAGCCGGTAGAGTCGGCCGCCGGACTGCTTGCGTCCACGTCGCTCACCACCACGCCTTTGGTCATTGGCGGCACATTGATCTGTTGGGCAAGCTCAGGCGTCAGATTCTCGACCGTGATGCCGCGCACTGTTGCATTCCCGCTCGAGTCATTGTCGCCATTGTCACTGTTATCGTTGCCGCCCTGCTTCTTCTGGTCCCAGTCGACAGCCGTCGGGCGCTGGCCCAGCGTTGCCGTAATCTCCATCGGCTTGCTGTTGCGAACCACATCTAGCTTCACGGTGCTGCCCGGCGCGTGTGCGATTACATCCAGCGTTAGGTCTTCCATTCCCTTGACGCTCTTCCCGTCGATAGCGGTAATCACATCGCCCATCTTGAGGCCTGCCTTTTCCGCAGGTCCACCCGGCGCAACCGAATCTACAATGGAGCCCCGTGCTTCCTTCAAACCAAACTGCGGAGCCAGTTCAGGCGTCACGGTGCCGAGCGTCGCACCCAGATAGCCGCGCGAAACTTTGCCGTTCTTCTCAATCTGATCCATCACCTGCTTGGCCATGTTCGAGGGAACTGCAAAGCCGATGCCGATATTGCCGCCTTCGCCGCCGCTAAAACCACCACCGCCGCCACCGGTCAAAATCATCGTGTTAATGCCGATCAGTTGCCCTTGGGCGTTGATCAGCGCACCACCCGAGTTCCCCGGATTGATCGCCGCATCCGTTTGGATGAAGTCCTGTATACGGGTAAGGCCTTCCAGGTGCCGTCCCTTCGCGCTCACGATGCCCATCGTCACCGTATGGTCCTGTGCAAACGGGTTGCCGATCGCAAAGCATAGATCGCCTACCCGCGCACCCTCCGAATTGCCAAACGGCATCACCGGGAGATCGTTTGCGTTGATCTTAACTACCGCCAGATCAGTCTGTGGATCCGTGCCGACCGTTTTGCCCGTAAAATCGCGTCCGTCCGACAAAGTAACCTTTAAGCTCGTCGCCTTCTCGACCACGTGATTGTTCGTCACGATGTAACCCGACGACGAAACAATTACGCCCGAACCGAGTCCCCGCTCTCGCTCATCCCGCGGCCGTGCATTCCCCTGGCCGCCGAAAAACTGCCTGAAAAACGGGTCTGCCGTAAATGGATTATTCTGTTGCTGCTCAGACGCCTTGATCACTCGCGTCGAGCTGATCGTTACCACCGCCGGCGAGGCCTTTTCGATAATGTCTGCAAATGAATTCGACAGCTGCGAAACCCGCTGCGTGCTCTCTTTCGTATCGGCCCGCGCCACCACCGACACTGGATTGTTCGAGTGGGAAGATACGGCGAAAGCGGCTATCAAACCTCCGCCGATCGAGGCCGCCACGAGCGTCAGAATGGCTGTGGAGCGGCGAAATTGGACTACATTAGACATGTCCTATAAATCCTTTCTTATCTGGCGGCCCGTCTGCACCTGCCGCATTCCTAACTTATGACGTACTAAACTAACTTTCGATTCTCATGGAGGGTAGGCTTTAGCCCGCGAGGAGCTTAGCTCCTCTTGCTACCGCACCGCTGCCTCGGCCCTATCCCCAACGCCCACTTCAAACTTCAGCCCCGAACCCGCTGGATCGGCATCGAGCAGGACCGTTTGTCCGTCCCGCACCTCTCCGCCCAGAATCCGTTTTGCCAGCGGCGTTTCAATCTCGCGCTGGATCGCACGTTTCAGCGGCCGCGCCCCATAAACCGGGTCATATCCGCTCCGAACCAGCCGCGTGCGCGCGGCGTCGGTCAGTTCCAACTGGATATGGCGCTCTTCCAGCCGCGCCCGTAACCCGGTGAGCTGGATTTCCACGATATCCTTCAGATGCTCCTCGCTGAGCGCATGAAACACGATTATCTCGTCCAACCGGTTCAGAAACTCCGGCCGGAATGCCTGCCGCAGTTCATTTAGAACCGCGTCCTTCATCCGCCGGTACTCCTCGCCCTCGTAAGCGCCCCGGTACTCGAGGATCTTATGGCTCCCGATGTTCGAAGTCATAATCACGATCACGTTCTTAAAATCGACCGTTCGGCCCTGCCCGTCCGTTAATCGCCCGTCGTCGAGCACTTGCAGCAGCGTGTTGAACACATCATGATGCGCCTTCTCGATTTCGTCGAACAACACTACTGAATAGGGCCGCCGCCGCACGGCTTCGGTAAGCTGGCCGCCTTCGTCGTAACCGACATATCCTGGAGGTGCTCCGATCAGCCGCGATACCGTATGCTTCTCCTGGTATTCCGACATGTCGATGCGGATCATCGCCCGCTCGTCGTCGAACAGAAACTCGGCCAGCGCTCGCGCCAACTCCGTCTTACCCACGCCCGTCGGACCCAGGAACAGAAAGCTTCCGATCGGCCGCTTCGGATCTTTCAGTCCGGAACGCGCGCGCATTACTGCCTCCGCCACCGCCAGCACGGCTTCATCCTGCCCGATCACACGCTTGTGCAGCTCGTCCTCGAGCGCCAGCAGTTTTTTCATCTCGCCTTCGAGCAGCTTTGAAACCGGCACGCCCGTCCACCGGCTCACTACGCCGGCAATATCCTCTTCGTCTACTTCTTCTTTCAGCAGCCGGGTCCCGCTCTGGTTTCGGGCGACTCGCTGCTTCTTCCGCCTTGAGCTGGGCCTCGACTTGCGTCAGGCGGCCATACTTCAGCTCGGCTGCCTTGTTCAAGTCATAAGCCCGCTCGGCCTGCCCGATCTCGACCTTTATCTGCTCCGCCTGCTCCCGCAAAGCCCGCACTCTCTCGACCGCCTCTTTTTCCGTCTGCCACTGCGCTTGCAGCGCCGCCGACTGTGTTTTCAGCTCGGCTAACTCTTTCTCAATACGGGTCAGGCGATCCTTCGAAACCGCATCCGATTCCTTCTTCAGCGCCTCGCGCTCGATTTCCAGTTGCATTGTGCGCCGCAGAATTTCGTCGAGTTCCGTCGGCATCGAGTCGATCTCGGTCCGCAGCTTCGCAGCTGACTCGTCTATCAGGTCGATCGCCTTATCCGGCAAGAAACGGTCCGTGATGTAGCGGTTGGAAAGCACCGCCGCCGCCACTAGCGCCGTATCTTTGATCCGCACGCCGTGATGAAGCTCATACCGTTCCCGCAAGCCCCGTAGGATCGAGATCGTATCCTCCACCGTGGGCTGATCCACGAACACGGTCTGGAATCGCCGTTCGAGCGCCGCATCCTTTTCTATATACTTCCGGTATTCGTCGAGGGTCGTCGCGCCAATGCAATGCAGTTCGCCGCGCGCCAGCATCGGTTTCAACAGGTTCCCGGCATCCATCGCGCCTTCCGCTTTGCCCGCCCCTACCACCGTGTGCAGCTCGTCAATGAACAAGATGATGCGGCCTTCCGATGACTGAACTTCTTTAAGTACCGCCTTCAACCGCTCTTCAAACTCGCCGCGGAACTTCGCGCCCGCGATCAGCGCGCCCATATCGAGCGCCACAACCTTCTTGTCCTTTAAACCCTCCGGCACGTCGCCGCGTACAATCCGCTGCGCCAGACCCTCGACGATCGCTGTCTTGCCCACGCCCGGCTCGCCGATCAGCACCGGGTTATTCTTTGTGCGCCTCGAAAGCACCTGGATCACCCGCCGGATCTCTTCATCCCTCCCGATCACCGGATCGAGTTTGCCCTTCTCAGCCGCTTCCGTCAGATCCCGGCCATACTTCTGGAGCGACTCGTAGGTCGTCTCCGGGTTCTGCGAGGTGACTCGCTGGTTCCCGCGCACCTCGACCAGCGCCTTCATCAGCCGGTCACGGGTTAGGCCAAATTCACGCAGCAGCTTGCCCGCCGCGCCCTGGTCTTCCGCCGCGGCCAGCAGCAGGTGCTCGATCGAAACGTATTCGTCTTTGAGCCGCTTCGCCTGCTCTTCCGCCCGCTCAAACAGTTGCGAAAGCCGCGTCGTGATATAAACCTGGTCCGCCCGTACCGCGCTGCCCGTTACCTTCGGCAGCTTTTCAATGTCTTGCAAAAGCCGTTTATGGAGCGGCTCGAGCGGCACATCCGCCCGCAACAGAATCGAAGGCGCTAAACCGCCTTCCTGTTCCAGCATCGCGAGCAGTAAATGCTCCACGTCCACCTGCTGGTTGCCGTGCTGTACCGCCAGTGATTGTGCCTGCCGGATCGCCTCTTGCGATTTCTCCGTCAGCCTATTAAAATCCATGCTTCCAATTGCCTCAATCCTATTTTACGATTGAGTTCGCAAGAATGCAATAATCTGAGCGAGAAAGACTCAAGCACGTCGTGCAAAGATTCTTGATCGTGCTCAGGGTGTTGTTCCCGGTCGGATATTGGGGTTCGCCACCGTTACCTTTTTTGTCGATTTCCTATACGGCCTCTTTGCTACCCTACCCTGGAGCTATTTCATGGTCGGTGCTCAAATGCGTCCGACTGAGGGGCATCCCTTCGTGGATTTTCTGAATGGACTCCCCGGACGTGCCCTCATTTTCCGGGCTTGTGCGGTGGGCTGAATGCCGCAATCATCTACGGTTTTCTCAGTGTCCTCAGCCAGAGAAAACCTGCCGATCCAATGGGTTAGTAAAGTAGATACGTGTCGATATGTTGGCCGTAAGCTCGATCCTGAAAAAAAGAGCATCTGGAAAGGCCTGCGCGGATAGCGTGAGTTCGTTCGGCAAAATCCTCATAAGCTGTTGTCTGCTCTATGCTATGCCCGCTTATTGCTGGTGGGAAACAGGCCATCGCACGGTAGCCCGCCTCGCTGCTGCCCACCTCACGCCTGCCGCCCGCACCCGCCTGGCGCAGATTTTGCAAGTTCCCGATACGCCCGATTCCCTAGCCGACGCTCTCGCGGTCGCCTCCACTTGGCCCGACGAATCCAAAGCCCTAACCAAAACGGGTGAATGGCACTATATCGATCTCGCCCTCCAAGACGACAAATCCGATATCCCCGAGCGCTGCAGATATGACAACTGCGTTACCGCCCGCATCCGCCTCTTCGCCGCCCAGCTCTCGAGAAACGATTCAGGGGGCCCGATAAGCGATCTCGACGCCCTCCGCTACCTGGTCCACTTTGTTGGCGATGTCCACCAGCCGCTCCACGCCATTTCCGACGCCGATTTAGGCGGCAACTGCGAGCACGTCGACCCACCCGTCGATACCGCCAAAAACCTCCACGCCGTGTGGGATGGCGCCATCGTGAATGCCGTGAATGCGAGCGACCGCGAGCTCGCCGGCGACCTCGACCGCAACCTCCACTCTTTCTCGCCCCAACTCCAGTCCGATCTAGCCCTTGGCAACCAGGACGACTGGGCTTGGGAATCCCATAAACTGGCCATTAAAGAGATCTACGAAAGGCTTTCGCTCCCAACCGAGCCCGTCATCTTTCCCAAGAACTGCCAGGAAGCCCCGCTCGCCATCTCGAACCTGACTCTCCATTTGCCCTCCTCGTATATAGACGACATGAAACCTGTCGTTCGCGAACAACTGACCAAAGCCGGTCTCCGCCTCGCCCGCCTTCTGAACGAATCGCTGTAACTCCGTTTTTGAGCAGAATTGAATTGCGAAGCGGCTCACAAAGTTCAGTCGCAACGCCTCCCGGTCAATCAGCGCCCTTCCCATCCTACCCGCTCTTTATCGATTGCACATCCGGCAAAACAGATCCTAAACTCCTGCCGACTCGTGTCTTACACTCTAACCAATGTCCTTCCGCTCCGCCCTCCTGCTGCTTTCCGCCTCTTTTCTCTTTGCCGCTGAGCCTGCCAAACAGCGCTTCCTTGACCTCGACGACCTCGCTAAAATCCACGACATCTCCAGCCCGCAAGTCTCGCCCGACGGCAAGTGGGTCGCCTACATGGTCTCCACTGTCGATCGCGACGCCGATAAGCGCCTCACCCATATCTGGATGGCCAACTGGGAAGGCAACGCCGAAATCCAGCTCACCAACGGCAGTGAATCCGAGAGCTCGCCTCGCTGGAGTCCTGACGGCAAATATCTTTCCTTCGTCTCTTCGCGCGAGGGCCAAACCAAAGGCTCTCAGATCTGGCTGATAGATCGGCGCGGCGGGGAAGCCCGCCAGCTTACGCATATTAAGGACTACAACATCTCCGCCTACGAGTGGTCTCCCGATGCGACCAGGCTCGCGCTCGTTCTCCGCGAGAAAGACGAGACCGAGAAGGAGCAACCGAAGCCTTCTGCCGGCGCCTCACCCGCACCGCCGAAGCCTCCCAAGCCGGTCGTCATCGACCGCTATCACTTCAAGCAGGACATCCAGGGTTACCTGAACGGCAAGCATAACCACATCTATCTCTTCGACATCGCCAGCGAAAAACTTGAGCCCGTAACCAGCGGGAACTTCGATGAGACAAATGCCGCCTGGTCACCGGACGGCGCCCACATCGCTTTCATCAGCAACCAGGACAAAGATCCCGATCGCAGCGATAACACCGACGTCTTCGTCATCGACGCCAAGCCAAGCGCCACCCCGCGCCGCCTCACAAAGTATCCCGGCCCCGACTCCGGATACCCGGCCTGGAGTCCCGACAGTCAGTTCATCGCCTACTTGCAGGGCAGCGACCCGAAATACGGCGCCTACAATATGAACCGGCTTGCCGTCATCTCCGCTGCCGGAGGCTCGCCCAAAATCCTGACTGAGAAACTGGATCGCGGCGTCTCGGCTCCGGTCTTTACTAAAGACGGGAGCACCCTCACTTTCCTCGTCGCCGACGACCGCTCCGAATACCCTGCCGAAGTTCCTGCCTCAGGCGGCTCGATCGAACGTCTCCTCACGCAGCCTCTGGTAGCCGGGTCGCTTTCCTCGCACTCCGGTCACACTGCTCTGCTCGTCTCGACCGATCATGCGGCTCCGGAGATCTTTGCACTCGATGCCGGTGCCCTTCGCCAGCTCAGCCATCAAAACGACTCGCTTTTCTCCCAACTCAAACTCGCTCCAGTCGAAGACATCAGCTTCAAAAGCAGCGACGGCGCCGAAGTCCATGGTCTGCTTACCAAGCCGGTTAATTTCGAGCCTGGCAAGAAGTATCCCACCTTGCTGCGCATTCACGGCGGTCCGAACGGCCAGGACGGCCACGCCTTCAGCTTCGAGCATCAGTTCTTCGCTGCCCACGGCTATGCTGTCATCGCGGTTAATTACCGAGGCAGTTCCGGCCGAGGCCATGGTTACGGCGAGAGCATCTTCGGCGATTGGGGCCACAAGGAAGTCGCCGATCTTCTCGCCGGCGTCGATCACGTCGTCAAAATGGGAGTCGCCGACCGTGACCGCCTCGGCATCGGTGGCTGGAGTTACGGCGGCATCCTCACCGACTACACGATTGCCACCGACGGCCGCTTCAAAGCCGCCATCAGCGGCGCCGGCAGCGCCAACCAGATTTCGATGTACGGCATCGATCAATACGTATTTCAATACGACAATGAAATCGGACCGCCTTGGAAAAACGAGGCCGCCTGGATCAAAATCTCCTATCCCTTCTTCCACGCCGACCGCATCCACACACCAACTCTATTCATGGGAGGCGACAAGGATTTCAACGTGCCCGTAATCGGCGGCGAGCAGATGTATCAAGCTCTCCAGACGCTGCATGTCCCGACCGAACTTGTTATCTACCCAGGCGAATTCCACGGCTTCACGCGCCCCAGCTTTATCCGCGACCGCTACGAGCGCTATCTTGCCTGGTACAACAAATATATTCAAACTTCCGAGCCGAACAAGGTCTCCGCTTCGCTGAAGTGAACGTACCCTGCCCGCCAAACCAGGGCTATTCGACTGTTACGCTCTTAGCTAGATTGCGTGGTTGATCCACATCGCAGCCGCGACGCACCGCTATATGGTACGCGAGCAGTTGCATCGGGATCATCTCGAGCAGCGGCAGCAGCAGTTCGCGCGTGACCGGGATGTAATCACGTGGTCGGCCATTTTCGCTACTTCGTCGTCGCCCTCGCAGCAAATCGCAACCACCCGGCCGCTGCGCGCCTTCACTTCCTGGATGTTCGAGAGCGTCTTTTCATAATGCACCTGGCTCTCTTCGGATTCAGGGTCGCGCGTGGCCAGCACCACGACCGGCAGATTCTCGTCGATAAGGGCATTCGGCCCGTGCTTCATCTCGCCCGCCGGGTAGCCCTCGGCGTGAATGTAAGAGATCTCTTTCAGCTTGAGCGCGCCTTCGAGCGCGATCGGGAAATGGATCCCACGCCCCAGATAGAGGAAATCCTGCGCGCGGAAAAGATCCTTCACCAAGTCGTCGTACATGTCGTTCTGGGCCAGCGCCTGCTCGAGCTTGCCCGGTATATGCGCCATTTCCTGTACCAGCGTGCAGGATGCCTGCGAACTCAAAGTCCCGCGCACCTGCCCAAGATACATGCCAAGGATCAGCAGCGCCGTCAGCTGCGAAGTAAACGCCTTCGTGGATGCCACCCCGATCTCCGGCCCGGCATGGGTCAAAAGAACGCCCGTGGCTTCACGGGTAATCATGGAGCCGACCACGTTGCAGATCGCGAGCGTCTTCGAGCCCTTCGATTTGGCCTCGCGCTGGGCGGCCAGCGTATCGGCGGTTTCCCCCGACTGTGAAATCACGACCGTCAACGTGTTGGCCGGGATGATCGGATCGCGGTAGCGGAATTCACTGCCGTAATCCACTTCCACGGGAATGCGTGCCAGGCGCTCGATAATAAATTTTCCGGCGAGTCCGGCGTGCCAGCTGGTGCCGCACGCCACGATTTTGACCTGCTGAAAGCTGCGGAAATCCGCCTCCGGAATATCGACTTCATCCAGAAACACCCGACCGCTTTCGAGTCCGACCCGTCCCAGCATGGTGTCTTTTACGGCACGCGGCTGCTCAAAGATTTCCTTGAGCATGAAATGCTTGTAGCCGCCCTTTTCCGCCATGACCGGATCCCACAGAATGCGGGAGACCTGGCGGCGCACGGTCTTGCCGTCGAAATCGGTAAGCTTCACGCCCCCCGGCGTAAGCACCGCCACATCGCCATCGTTCAGAAAGAACATGTCGCGAGTGTGACTCAGAATTGCAGGGACGTCGGAGGCAACAAAAAATTCATCCTGGCCGAGCCCGATCACCACCGGCGGTCCCGAGCGCGCCGCCACAATTTTGTGCGGATCGGAACTCGCAATCACGCTGATGGCGAAAACTCCGTGGATCTCCTTGAGAGCCGAGCGCACCGCCTGCTCCAGGCACCCGTCCAGATATTTCTCGACCAAGTGCGCAATCACCTCGGTGTCGGTTTCGGTCTTGAAAATGTGCCCTTCAGCGGTGAGTTGCTTGCGCAGCGACAGGTAATTCTCAACAATCCCGTTGTGAACCACTACAATCTGGCCGGTGCAGTCCCGGTGCGGGTGCGCGTTTTCTTCGGTGGGACGACCGTGCGTGGCCCAGCGCGTATGGCCAATACCGTATGAGCCGGAGAGCGGTTTATTGCGGATCACATCTTCGAGATTGCGCAACTTGCCCGAGGCGCGGCGCACCTCGAGCGTGTTGTCTCCGTTGAGCACCGCCACGCCCGCCGAATCATAGCCCCGGTATTCCAGCCGTCGCAGGCCGTCCACAATCAGAGGCACCGCTTCACGGCTGCCGATATAGCCAACAATTCCGCACATAAGAAACTGAGAGTATCTACTAGTCTAGAATGTGCCGCCCGGTTCTCTTAACTCTCAGAAGTCGCCCCTATTTCGCAGTCACAGCAGAATGTCGCGGGCGTCAAGAAGCTGGAAAAAAGGAATCCGCTGCTATATCCCGTCCTTGACAATACATCGTGTTGGATTGTAGGTTCGGTAGGAGAGCCGCATGAGAGCACGACTTGCATTCGCCGTCTTACTGGGAAGTCTTACCGCACAAGCGACCGTGTATGCCCAGGTAGTTATTAGAACTCCGCCTCCGGCCCCGGTCAGCGTCGCAGTCGTGGGCCGCGCGCCCTCGCGAGGCTACGTCTGGATACCCGGGTATTACCGGGGAACGGGAGGCCGATACGTTTGGGTGGCTGGGAGATGGGCTAGGCCACCGCATCCCGGAATGGTATGGCTTCCGCCGGTGTGGCGAAGAGGGCCGAACGGATACGTCTTCGTTTCCGGTCGCTGGCGATAGAGAAATCGCGGAAACCGCTGTTGCTAGTTGCGGGTCTTCACGCATGGATCACGTCCCTTGCCGCCACGAAACCTTAACTCGTTCAACGCATGTAGGGAGTGATATCGTTCTCGATAGTTCTAAAATTCTTCGTTCGAAAGTGGGAGGCTGCGAAAATCCGCCCGGGCGTGCGCTGGCGTAACGAGGCTGTTACAAAACTCGAATACTGGATGGCGCCTGAAGAGGCGGGATGCTAGGGAAAAGCATCATGCTTTTCGCGACGCGAGATGCTCTCGCTTAGGCTCGCTGGAGGGCTTCTGTAAGGCTTGCTGCGCCGAGCACGTTCGTCATGCGCTTGATGTTGTAGGCCATGGAGGCAAGGCCGATCTCGACTCGTGCGCCCGACAACCCGCGCATCAGTAGACGAGGATGCCCGAAAATACGGTACTTGATCGTTGCAAAGGGATGCTCGACAGTAGATCGGCGGAGCCTCATCACTTCTGGCGTCACCCGTTCTTGCATCCGGTTCAATGCGTCCTCATACAGATGCCGAGCCAAGCCACGTCTTGGAGCCTGTGTACAGTGTGACTTCAGCGAACAGCAATCCGCAGTCGCTGGCCGCAGCTTTATACATGATGTACCGGTCTTTATGATTGGTGTGCTTGCGCAGCAGCTTCTTGTTGCCTGGGCAAAGATAAGTATGGGTATCGGGTTCATAGCGGAAGTCTTCGCGCCCAAACAAACCACCGCCACCCTGATTATTGACTGTGCGCATGACGGGAACATGTGGCAGTATGCCCGCCGATTCGCAGTGAGCGGCCTGCTCTCCATTAGAGTAACCGGCGTTGGCCACGACGTGGAAGTTGTCGATACCAAGTACCTCCTTCGCCGCTTCAGCCATCTGTTCCAGGCAGCGATTATCTGCTGGATCCAGCACTACGGCATTCGCTACGACCAACGCATGTTCCGCATCGACTGCGGTTTGCACACTGTAGGCCGGTAAGGTATTCCTGCCCATCAGCATGAAGCCCGCTTCCGGTTCGGGATGCTCTTTCAACTTCACAAGTGCAGCTTGCACGGCAGATGTGTCGATGCTGAGCCGCTGTTCCTCGTCAGCCTTTTCCATACTGTCCAGATACTCTTGCAAAGTGAACCTCTCACGCGCGCTGTCGATACTGGCGACAGCGCGGAACTTCGTGCCGTCGATGGCGATCCACTCGCCACGAATGAGCCCGCAGCTCTTCGCAAAACGCACCAGCTCTACTCCCGCCGCCGTTACCCCTTCGCGACGTATCCGCCTAAACTCGGCGATGGACTTGTGGTCTGGGCACAGCCTTCCAAGCAACCACATCAGCTCCACATTGCGGTGGCACTCCGCTTCCAGCCGCCGTGATGAACGAATTTGATTCAAGTAGCCATACAGATACAGCTTCAACAGATCACGCGGATCATAGCCGGGCCGGCCTGTCTCTGCGGCCTCTGCTCGCTCGAAGCCAAGCGCCACCATTTTCAGGCCACTCACGAAGGCCTCAATCACTCGCTATACATGGTCGCCCGGAACAAGGTCATCCAACAGCACTGGAAACAATGTTCCCTGGTGTCGTCCTTCACCTTGGAATAACTCATGGGGGGGGAAATGCCTCCAATTGGAGATGAGAGGTTGTACGATTTACACTAACTGATTTCGACCGCCGCATATGCTTCGATGTATTCCTCGCCATTGCAGCCGAAGTAGGCGACGGTACGGGCAGCAAAATCCACATCATAACGAACAACTCCCGCACGCCAACTGGCTTCGAGAAACTCTGGAAAAGTGCTTTTTCCGGCCTGATCGATTCGCAACGCTGCGATCAGGGTATCCCGGTCGAATCGTGGTACGTCCACAGCACCAGATACCAAGGGCACACCCTGCATCACGACCGGTCCCTCGTCGGTGAGGAACAGGCTCTGGCACGCGGGCAGAGACCAGAGGTTCCGGTTGACTCCGGCCTGTCGCAGGCTTTCGGCCAGATAGGGGAATCCTCCCACCTTCGGGCGGATAACCGCCGCGCGCTCCATCGCCTTCATTAGATTGTCTACTGCTTTGCTCATGAGATTTTCTCCTTTGGGTTGCAATGCTCTTTGAATGTAGTGGGATTTCTCGAGGGCATGTCATTCGACTGGAACATCACGGATCTGATGATGCTCTGCCAGTTTGCAAAGCAGACGGCGCAGAGCAGATCTTTCGCCGGCATCGAGACAAGCAAAAAACTGCTCGTCGTTCTGATCGGCGATCTCTGCCAGTTCGGGAAGATTGCGTCGCCCCACGGGTGTCAAAGAGAGTAGTTGGCCCCGGTTATCTTCGGGGTTGACCCTGCTCTTGATCCAACCTTTACCCTGGAGCTTGTCGACGATCTTCGAGATCGCTCCGCGGGTCATTATCGAGGCTTCGGCCAGCTCGCCCGGAGTTACTTGCTGTCGCTCATACGGCGTTTTCCAACAGGGTCTCGGGTGAATTTGCCCGGTCCCTGCACGCGAGGCAAACGTCTGTCGCCGAGTGGGTCTTGTTACGTCATCTCTAAGCCAATACCCCAGATGGGCCTCCAGCTGGGGGACGAAGCGTGCGGTGTCAGGCATAGTTTCCCTGGAAAGCATTATAGTGTCCGTATATGTGCTTCGTCCAGCAGCTTCACCAGATCAGAAGCTACGAAACTCTGCGGCAAATTTCTCGGTGGGCATCAAGAGATGCTGATAGTAGTCAATGGCCGCTTGGGCCGGAGCGGCCACCGCAAGGGCAAACAACATAGCTTAGAGTGCGAAAAGCGCGCTCAGCATAACAGCTCCGTGCTCTGGGAAGCCAAGCGGATATTTCCGGTATCACCGTAAAATGCTCGATTCTCTGGTGAGTGATCCCGCGCCGCATCCGTTCGATCTATCGCTCAGCGCGCCTGCGTCTCCGGTTTGCCGGACTCCTCGCTCCCCGACGTCCATTTTGCATTTTCCTGCGAAACCAATCCTTCAATACGCTCGGCGAGAAAAGCAATCGGATTGTCTGTATTCCTGTACGGCCCGGCCGACGACAAGTAAAGAAATTTTTCATGCTTCAGGGCTTCGCACGTTGACCGGAAGAGAGTCCAGTTCGTCTGGTATTGGTTGAGTTGCTGGATACCTTCGACAACGGCAATGCTGGCAGCGATGACAGCGGCGATACGAATATCCCGTAGGCCAAAGGCCGCGAGCAACGGGACGAGAGCAGCTGCCACAATAGTCCAGCCTTTTAGTACCTTAAACGCTCGCTGGTTGTATTTGCTCTTGCGGTCATACCAGGCGATCTGATCGTTAACTCGATTGATGGCAGGGGTCTCTTCGGCGCCAATCATTTCTGACAACGTATCAAATGCAGGCAATTCCGGGCGGGCGGTGAAATCCGCTAGGGCTTGCCATTGGCAAACGCCGGCACATTCGGCGTCAGCTTCCGCGAAAGAAATTCCCGCAGCACATTCTCCAGCGCGCTCGTTCCCGTAATAATTAGCCCGTTCCGAAATGTCAGGCTGGCCTGCCGGTCCCCCGGAGCCCGGTAGAGATTCGAGATGCCTGCTGCCCCGAAGGCCCCCAGCACCTGGGAGTAGTTCGGTTCTAGCCGCCCGTCGTCTCGCCTGCAGATGACCGTCGCCCCCAACGCATAAAGTATGCGTGAGCGCGTGCTGCCGGAGCCTCGGTAGAAGTATCTGGGGTCCTGGTGCAGCACCGTCGGCAAAATCGCGCTGGTCAACATCCTGTGCACCACCAGATCGGCATAGGAAGCTCCATAGCGCTTGCCATAACCCTCCCAACCTTTGCCATATCCTGGGAAGGTGTTGTGGGCCTGCTCTGCGCCGGCCACCCCGGCAGCCATAACGAATGTAAACGGATCTATGACAGATCGGAACCCCAATTTGAACTTTAGCTTCGGCGTCATAGGCGCCGCATCCCAGATATAACTGGTGTAGAAGTTAGGCAAGAAGACAAATATCCGCTGCTTCTGCTCTTCTGTCACCTGCGCCTCTGCGACCTCATTCAGGGTCGCCACTACATAGACGGTCGTAGTCGTCGTGGGAAGCCGGACCGCAACGATAGGCAGTTCGCGTCTCTCGCCGGCGCCGAGTACCACCTTGGCCAAAACGGATGGCACAAGACCCGCCCCATCAATCTCCACCCGGTAGGCTCCTGGGGAAAGCTCGGCAAACGTGAAAGCGCCCTTGCTGTCTGTTGTGGTCACACGCGCCACTGCGTTGTTCTGCCCGAGGAGCGTGACATGTACACCGGGAATTTCGGTTCCGCTGCTGTCTCGAACCGTTCCTGCGATGCTAGCGGAGGATTGCGGTCGAACCGCCCCGGAGCCTGGGATCTGGACCCCAGCTACCGGCGCGTCGTGCGAAAAGTTGCTTACCAAGGCACGGGCGGGCTCCTGCCCTCGGGCGCTTGTTAACAGCCCACCGAGGAAGAACACTAATAGCAGGCCGCCCAGCCTGACCAGCCTCAACTCGCCCGTCTTGGTCGAGCACGGTTCTTGCGTTGGAAGCCACGCCGCCATGGGCCGTGAAACGATTCTCGCTTGCACGCCCGTTGATACCCGAAGCCTGCGGAGGACCCAAGGCGTAGTGCGAGTCATAGCGTCATTTTAGGCGTTCTGTTTCAGCTGGGCTAACTGGGGGCGTGATATCTGTCACTGGAAGATCCCAATGCGCCAGCAGAATCTCAAAGCGCCTCTGCTCCTGGCGTTTGTAACTTTCCTGGTCAGGCCAGAGCTGTTTGATCATGGACTCCTCTGACGGGTTCGCCGTCGTCGCCACTGCTGAGTTCTTGAAACGAATCGTGACGCGGTAATCCCACCGCGCATCCTCGGGCAAGTGGTTGGCCGGAGTTTCGATCTTGACCGAAATGGCGCGCCCGCTCACGATGAGCTTCTTAAGCAGCGGGTAATGATTTTTTAGGAAGAGTTGCAGGAACTCCTGTTGATGTCCCCACTGGGTTTTGTAGTAATACTCCATCTCGTAGGGCTGGTCGGCGGCTGCTTGCGGCGGAGCGCCCTGGCCGAACAGCGGCAGCGCAGAGAATAACAGCAACAGCGCAATCGTTAAATTGTTCATCGGTCCTCGGGTACCGTCAGAGGCGGTGAACCATTATCCACCTACGAAGAAGAGGGTGGGCACCGGATACAAGTAAGATGACACTAAATGCTCGACCCGTTCCTCGAACCCGCCATCGTGGAAGCGCGCCTCGGCCTGGCCGAGGGTGGCATTCCCATCGGTTCGGTGCTGGTCCACAAAGGCGCCGTGATTGGCCGCGGCCGTAATCGCCGCGTTCAGCGGGCTAGCGCAATTCTGCACGGCGAAATGGATTGTCTCGAGAATGCAGGACGGCTCTCCGCGAAGGTTTACCGCGAGTCGATTCTTTACACCACGCTATCCCCTTGCGCCATGTGCAGCGGAGCCATTCTCCTCTATGGAATCCCCCGCGTCGTGATAGGCGAAAACCAGACGTTCGTCGGAGCCGAAGACCTTCTGCGTCAGGCCGGGGTAATACTCGAAATCGTTCAAAACCGCGAATGTATCGACTTGATGAAGCGGTTCATCGCGGCTCACTCAGCACTCTGGAACGAAGATATAGGCGAATAGTAATCGTGGCCCAACTATTTTTTGTCGCGGCTCGCGAGCACCGATTCCGCATAGTAGTTTACGACTTTGGCTTCACTCCGCGCGACCTCATAAAAAGCTGACCGCAGCACCTGCTCTTTGGCCTGAAATAATCCTTGCCTGATTTCCTCCTGCACTCGAGGATCGCTCAATTGCCGCTGCCCGGCCGGTTCTTTCGAGATCAGCTTGATAATGCGATAGCCATCTGGCGTATGCAGGACAGGCGACACCTGGCCCGGCGTCATCTCGAGGATGTATTTTCGCAGGTCCGGATTTGCTTTGTCCAATGCTGACTCGGGGACAAAGCCGACGTCTCCGCCGTTCGCCGCAAACTGATCTTCCGAGTACCCTTGGGCGAGCTGCCCGAAATCTTCTCCCTGCCGCACCCGCATGTCGAGCATCTCGATCTTGTTCTTGGCCTGTTGATCGTTCTGCGCTTTATCGTTCTTCAGGTTATTCACATTCGGGTCGGGATTCGGCGTCACCATAATTTGCGCCAGCCGCACCTTGTTCTCCGGCAAATTGAAACTGGGTTTGTTTGCGTTGTAAAACGCCGCTACGTCCGAATCAGAAATCGAAATATGCGACCCGATCTCTTTGTTGATCAGCTTTTGTACGCTCAGACCTCGGCGAATTTGCGCCTTGAGCTCGGCGACGGTCATTTTTCTCTGATCCAGCAACTTCTGAAATTGCTCTTGCGTATAGGGGGCCTTCACTTCGTTGAACTTCACGTCCAGGTCGGCGTCCGATGCGAGCAGTCCTTCCTTTTCCGCTCGCTGCCAAAGAATCTCGTTGTCGATAAGAGCTCGCAGAGCCTCGAGCCGCAGCTGCGTGACCTGATCCGCGCTTACCTTCATCGGCGAATTTGAAAACTGCTCGGTTAATGCGCGGTCCAGCTCAGCATAGCTGATAGGCCGTCCGTTGACTGTCGCGGCGACATTTTTGGAAACGGGGCGCTGACAACCCGTGGTCAACGCGAGCAAGGCGCCAAAGGTCAGGACCGCTCCGTGAAGCTGCTTCCGCCTCAAACTTCTGCTCATCAAATCCTAAGCTTTCACCTTTTTGATTTCCTCAACCAGCGCTGGCACGATCTCGAATAAATCGCCCACTACGGCGTAATCCGCGGTCTCGAAAATGGGCGCGTGCTCATCCTTATTGATCGCAACCACGGTACGCGACCCTTTCATTCCGACCAGGTGCTGAATCGCGCCTGAAATACCCACCGCCAAGTACATCTTTGGGGACACGGTTTGACCCGAACTGCCCACCTGCCGTTCCATCGGCAGCCAGCCGTTATCGCAGATCGGGCGTGAGGCCGCTAGCTCCGCGCCCAGGACCTTCGCCAACTCCTCCACTACCGGCATGTTGTCCTTTTCCTTGATGCCGCGGCCGACGGACACAATCACCTCTGCCGCTCCGAGATCGACCGAGCGCTGTGCCTCTCGGAATCGCTGCTCCGGCTTGCTTCGGATCTGCGAAGCCTCGAGCTGAACCGGGAAGTTCTCTACTTGCGCTTTATCGCCGCCCTGTTCCGCCGCTCGGAAAGCCCCGGCCTGTATCGAGACAAACTCCGGCTCGCCAGCCGAGCGGACGTCGGCGTTCAGCTTTCCTTGAAAAAGCTGCCGTACAAAGACAAGCTCGTTCCCCTCGGCTCTTACATCTACTACATCGCTGACCAGCGCTCTGCCGAGCCGGGTGGAAAGCTGGGGAGCGTAATCACGAACCTGATAGCTATGCGGGAAAACTACCACTTTCGGCTTCTGCGCATATATTAATTGCTCGAGCGCCGCGGTGTAACCTTCCGGAGTGTAGTTGCCAAGCAGCTCATGCTCGATCGCAAACACTTTTGCCACGCCGTAAGCAGCAGCTTCTTCAGCCAGCGCGGTGGTACCTGCTCCCAATACCACCACTTCGACCGGCAGGTTGAGCGCTTGCGCCATCTTTTTTGCAGCGGATAGCGCTTCGAACGACATGCGGTTCCATTTGCCTTCGTGCTGCTCGAGAACAGTCAAAATACTCATAGGACTCGCGCCTCGAATCGTAACTTTTCGACTAATTCACGCGCCACTTCTTTCGCATTACCGGTAAGCATCTGAGTCTGTTTGTTGCGATGCGGCGAATAAATTTTGTCGATGGCGGCAACGCCGGTCGCCTCAGCTTGCGGTCCCGAAGCCGGAATCGTCTGGATGGTTTTATTCTTCGCTTTCTTGATTCCCATAAGCGTCGCGTAGCGGAGCTTTTTGATTCCGGATTGAATTGTCAGCACCGCAGGCAGCGGCAGCAAAACGTTCTGGAACCAGCCGTCCTCCAATTCACGCTTTACCCGCACCATATTGCCTTGCGGCTCCACTTCCATCACGATCGTCGCGTGCGAAAAGCCCAGCAACTCGGCCAGAATCACGCCCGTTTGCCCGTATCCCAAATCGTCGGACTGTAGACCCGTCAACACGATGTCAGGAGACTCGGTTTTTATGGCTTGCGCAAGCAGCCGCGCCGTTCCGAGTGCATCGAGCTGCGAGTTTTCTTCCATTTCGACGTGAATGGCCCGATCCGCGCCCTTGGCTAGGGCTTCGCGAATGGTTTGGGTGGCGCGCTGCTGCCCAAGGCTCAGAACAATCACTTCGCCGTCGAGCTTTTCTTTCAGTTGAAGCGCCTCTTCCAGTGCGTAAGCGTCAGGCTCGTTCATCTCGTACGAGAGTTCGCTTTCATCGAGCGATTTGCCATCCGCATTGATCCGCAAGGAGGAATCGCGCGCCGGAACCTGCTTGACGGAAACTATAATTTTCATCTGCAACCCTATCCAGTATGACGGACAGGCTGTGAAAAGCGTGTTCCGATGGGTATGGCCGAATGCCACTCAGTTTTCGCCTAAATGTTTGCAACAGGCGCCGGAAATGAGTGCCGACGCGGACGAATTATAGGTGAAGGAAACGAATCCTGACTGTTAATTGCCTTCGCATTGCTGGTCAGATATGGAATCGCGTCTTTGTTTTAGCCGAACGAGAAAGTGGCCAGCTCGGCTCGACTAGCAGCAGCCGCCAGCGTTCATGAATAGCTCGACTGCCCGGCAGAAATTCCAAACAAGCGTTCGATTACTTGCGCTAGGCCACCCGCTTCGGCAACAGTCAGGCCAAAGCCGTTTTGCTTCGACCGGCCGGGTCCACGCGTTCCAGAATTCACCCAGCGTTTGCGAGGTGTAACACAGCCGCACTCCCCAGCGTCCGTCAACTCCACGCAGCCCGTCATGGTTTCGGAAGGAGAAACCCCAAGGCGCAGGCAGCGGAACCCTGGACCGGTTCGGGCCAATCGCAATTTTACGAAACGAACTCCCCCGTTAAATCGCGCGGAAACTTACCACCGATCCGCTCCAAAGTCCTATGGCTTCAACAAGTTACGTCGATTCCAAGTTCGTTCGGCAAAAATCGCCATCCCACCATTAGCGCGTTTCGCTCACTCCCGCAAACCGCCCAAGCAGCTCCGGCAGGTTCTGGACGAAGGCCGACCGCGCCACTACGAAGTCGCAGCCAGCGTCCTGCGCAGCCTTTCGCAAATCCACCTGAACGTGAGATACATAACCGACCAGCGGAATTCCGCTCGTCTGGTCGCTCCCCTTCAAAGTCGAGATGAGTTGCAGCGGGTCCGCCCCAGCGTGGTTCAAGTCCAGGATGATGACGGCCGGATTCTCTTCGGCCAGCGCGAGGGCATCGCCCTCTGATTTGACAAACACCACATCCAACCCCGCCCGCTTTGCCGCTTCCTGAATCTTGACCGTAAACATCAGGTCGTTCAGCACGGCCACGGCCTTTTTTCTTTCACTTGGCATGAAACAGGTAGATGCAGTTTCCCCACAGCTATCATCAAAAGTGATCATGAGCGTCCTAGATCAGGCCCTGCCAGAAGTAAATCCCTTACAGGATTCGATGCGTTTCGCCCGCCGGGTCCCGCCCTGCGCTATCGTCATCTTCGGCGCCAGCGGCGACCTCTCCAAACGCAAGCTGCTGCCTTCCCTGTACCGGCTGTTCTATGAGCGGCGTATCTCGCAGAACTTCGCCGTCATCGGAAGCTCCAGAACCCCCATGTCCGACGACCAGTTCCGGGACAAGATGCGAGAGTCGGTCTCGAAGTTCCTCGAAGACGCGCCGTTCGATGAGGACGTCTGGAAGTCCTTCGCGCAAACGCTCTTCTATGTGCCCGGTGACATCAACAAGCCGGAATCCTACGAGGATCTGCACAAGAAGCTCGACGAAGTTGAAAAGTCTCACCAGACTGCCGGTAACGTTCTTTTCTATCTTTCAACCCAGCCCAGTTACTATGCCGAAGCGGTTCTGGCGCTCGGCGAGCACAAGCTGAACCAGGGAAATGGCTGGCGCCGGGTCATCATTGAAAAGCCCTTCGGTCACGATCTGCAGAGTGCTCGCAAGCTGAACGAAGAGATCCACAAAGTATTCGACGAATCCGAGGTCTACCGCATCGACCATTACCTCGGCAAAGAGACGGTGCAGAACATTCTGGCTTTCCGCTTCGGCAACAGTATGTTCGAGCCGCTCTGGAATCGCCGCTATGTCGATCACGTTCAGATCACCGCTGCTGAGTCCATCGGCGTCGAAGGACGAGGTGGTTATTACCAGGAAGCGGGCGCGCTGCGCGACATGATCCAAAATCACCTGAGCCAGGTGATGGCTACCGTTGCGATGGAGCCGCCGTCTGTTTTCGACGCCAGCAATGTTCGCGATGAGCGGGCAAAACTGCTGCGTGCTGTTCGCGTAGTGAAGCCCGACCAAGTTTCTCAATACGCCGTCGCCGGACAGTACGGCCCGGCTCACGTCGGCGGCCAAAACCTCCCCGGCTTTCGTGAGGAGCCGAGTGTCAGCCCGGACGCGCAGACTGATACCTATGCCGCCGTCACTTTCCTGATCGATAATTGGCGCTGGGCTGGCGTACCGTTCTATATCCGTAGCGGCAAACGAATGCCTAAGCGGGTAACCGATATCGCGATTCAATTCAAAGCTCCGCCGCTTGGTTTATTCACTCAGGAAACCAAGGCCGGGCCTCGCGAAGTGCGCCCGAATCTACTGGTCGTTCGCATACAGCCCGAAGAAGGGATCTCGCTGCGCTTCCTTTCGAAGAGTCCCGGCAGCGGCATGCGCGTCCGCCCTGTATCGATGGACTTCAACTACGGATCCAGTTTCGGAGAGCGCACGCCAACCGCTTATGAGACCCTGCTGGTAGACGCGATGGTTGGCGATCCGACGCTTTACACTCGCCAGGACATGGTGGATGCAAGCTGGCAGATCGTGCAGCCCATCCTCGATGTCTGGGCGCATACCAAGTTCGATTTCCCGAATTATCCCGCGGGTACCTGGGGACCTAAAGCGTCCGATGAAATGTTGGCCCGGCAAGGCCATGTCTGGAGAATCCCATGAGTAGCGCACTTATTTCGCCCGCCCAACCGGAGCAGATCCTCAAGGGCCTCGGCAAACTTTGGACCTCACTTGGTGAAGAGGAAAAGCAACAAGGCAAACCGACTGTTCTGCGCGCCTGCGCCATGACGCTCATCGTCGCTACCGACGAGAAGGACGAAGGCTTTTTGGCCTTGCAGACCATCTCGGAACTGATGCGCGAACATCCCAGCCGCGGTATCGTGCTGGCCGTCTCTGACGATGGCTCACCGGAGCCTGAGGCGCGCGTTCTTGCGCAATGCTGGAAGCCGTTCGGGAAGGCGCAGCAGATCTGTTGCGAACAGATTGAAATAAGGGCTCACTCGGAGACCTGGCCCGACATCGGTCCCATTCTTCTCGGGCTGATTGCAGCCGATCTGCCGGTTGTTTTCTGGTGTCGTCATCAGGCAGCGTTGAGCGCAGCCGCCACCAGCGCGCAAGAGCGTGGGTTCCGGACGGTTATGGATCTTGCGAGCAAGACCATCGTTGATACTTGCGCCTTGGATGCCGCGTCTGCTCTCAGCCAGATCTCGCAGTGGCGCGAGCAGGGGCACGTCATAGCGGATCTCGAATGGACTCGCCTCACTCCCTGGCGGGAGCCGCTGGGACATATCTTCGACAATATTGCTCGCGACAATAAATTCTCCAGTTTCCATACCATTGAGATAGCGCACTCGGAAGAGAAGCCTAGCGCCTCGGCGGTTTATGCGGCTGGCTGGCTCTCGGCTCCCTACCGGACTAAAGTTTCTTTCAAAAAGGCTGATGGCTATGGCCCTGGTCTTCACTCCATCACTTTGCGTTCGGATACCGAGACCATAACGTTTGAACGTACCGGCAACGATTGCATGACCCTTCACAGCACGAATGGGCGAGAGCGCCGATATAACTATTCGAATGCGGCTCTCGACGCGCTGATGACCGAAGAGCTAAGCATCATCGGTCACGACCCCGCTTTCGATGGTGCTTTCATTCGTGCGCAGGAGCTTCTACGTGAGCTCCGGTGAACAGCCGGCGCTTCACATTCTGGAAACGCCTGACGACGCAGCTCGAGAGTGTTCGAAATACATCCTTTCACTGCTTACCGGGCAAGCACGGGTAAGTATCGCGATCTCCGGCGGCAGCACGCCGAAGCTGTTGTTCGCCGACATGGCGCGCGCGCAGTTCGATTGGTCGATCGTTCATTTCTTTTGGGTCGACGAACGCTGTGTCCCGCCAGACGACAAGCAAAGCAACTTCAAGCTGGCTAACGACACTCTGCTCTCGCCCGCGCACGTTCCCGCCGCCAACGTTCATCGCATTTACGGCGAACTTCCTCCAGCGGAAGCAGCGCAACGATACGTTAATGACATCCAGCAGTTCTTCGATTTGAAGGACGGTGAGCTTCCCGTCTTCGACGTTCTGCATCGAGGCATGGGACCCGACGCCCATACAGCCAGTCTGTTTCCCGGGACGTCGCTCGTCGACGATCGTACCGGAATAGCGACAAACGTCTGGGTCGAAAAGATGAAGATGGATCGCGTGACTTTGCTACCCGGAGTCTTGCTTGCCGCAAAGCACACTGTGCTGCAAGTCTCCGGCCAAGACAAGGCCGCGCCGCTTCATGACGTCCTCAAAGCTCCGGAAGACTTTTCGAAATATCCCTGCCAGATCGCGAGCCGCGATCGTCGGGCCAGCTGGTTCATAGATCGCGCGGCCGCTTCGAAGCTTTAGTGCGCCGCGCATCAGTTCTCACATTGGCTGTTCTTCTGGCCGGTTGTGCTGAAGACCGCGTGCCGCCTCCACCAAAACCAGAACTCGTACATGCGCACTTCAATCGCCTGCTATTCGCCGGCGACGTAATGTTCTCTCGCGGAGTGCGACGCCAAATACTTCTGTCAGGCGACCCTGCGCTGCCGTTCCGAAAGATCGCGCCGCTGCTCGCCGGCGCCGATCTGGCATTCGTCAATCTCGAATCGCCGTTTTCCGATCGCGGTCCGTACCACGAAGACGGCTTGATCTTTCATGCGCCACCAGCCGCTGTCTCAGGATTGCAGCTCGCGCATGTGGCCGCTGTATCCACCGCCAACAATCACTCCCGCGACTGCGGCCCGCACGGAGTGGAATTCACGGTGACTTGGTTGTGCTCGCACGGCATCGCACCCGTCGGCAGCAGCGCTTCCCCTGACGAAACTCATCGCGGTATAGTTCTCGAACGCAACGGCGTACGCTTTGGATTTCTCGGCTACACCTACGATCAGCAAAACGGCAATTGGCGCGACATCGACGGACGGATCGCGGTAGCAGATCCGGCCGTGGTGGCACACGATGTAACAAATCTCCGGAAGCGCTGCGATGTCGTAATCGTCTCCATGCACAACGGCATCGAGTACATGACTAAGCCGACGAAAGCTCAGACTGAGTTCGCCCATTCCGCTATCGATGCCGGCGCGACGCTGGTGATCGGCCATCATCCACACGTGATTCAGCCGAAAGAAAACTATCGCGAAGGCGTGATCTTTTACTCACTCGGCAACTTTGTCTTCGATCAGTTTCAGCGAGAGGCAACTCAACACGGCGAGATCGCCGAGGTGGATTTTCTGGGGCGTGCAATTTTGGCAGCTGACATCTGGCCGGTGAAGATCACGCCCACCGGCCCCGAACTCGAATAAACCGATTCTTTAACCCCCCGTTGGCTGTTCGATGTGACCACCAAATTTGTAACGCATCGCCGAGAGTACCTTCTCAGCAAACGTGTGCTCTTCGCGCGACCGGAACCGAGTGAAGAGCGCGGACGCTAACACCTCGGCCGGCACGGCTTCTTCGATTGCGGCGTTGATGGTCCAGCGACCTTCGCCTGAATCCTGCACGAACCCGCTGTAGTTCTTCAAATCCGCGCTTTCCGTCAGCGCCATCGAAGTGAGATCGAGCAGCCACGAGCCGATCACGCTGCCTCGCCGCCAAAGCTCTGCAATATCCGCGATGTTCAGCGTGAATCGCTCCTCTTCCGGCAGTTGCTTCGAATCTTTATTCTTGAGAATGTCGAACCCTTCCGCGTAGGCTTGCATGACGCCGTACTCGATTCCGTTGTGAACCATCTTGACGAAGTGACCCGATCCCGGAGGTCCGGTGTGCAGATAACCCTGTTCTGATGTTCCGCCCAGTTTCTCACGACCCGGCGTACGCGTGATGTCGCCGATTCCGGGAGCCAGTGTCTTGAAGATTGGCTCCAAAGTCTTGAAGGCCTCGTCGTCCGCCCCGACCATCAGGCAATAGCCGCGTTCGACGCCCCAGACGCCACCGCTCGTGCCGGCGTCCGCATAGCGAATGCCCTTCTTTCTAAATTCCGCGGCGCGTCGGATATCGTCCTTGTAGAAACTGTTCCCGCCATCGATGATGCTATCGCCCGCTTCCATGGCGGCGGCCAGCGCCTGCACCGTGTCCTCGGTCGGCTTGCCGGCCGGAACCATCACCCATACTGCACGCGGTTTCGGAAGCTTCTTCACCAGATCTTGCAAGGAAGTTGCCCCGGCAGCTCCTTCAGTCACCAGTTTCTTCACATTTTCGGCATTGAGATCGAAAACCGTGCATTTGTGGCCGCCCTTCTCAAGCCGCCGCACCATGTTGGCGCCCATGCGCCCCAGACCTACCAGACCCAATTCCATAGTTTCTCCTCGATAAGCTAAGAAGTTCTAAGCTTAACGCCTATGAGATTCGTTCGAAAGCTCCTGGTTTCAGGCTGGTTCTCATTTGTAATTCTTTTTGTTCTGATCACAAGCTGTAACCGCAAGCACATCACAACCATTGCGGTGATTCCGAAAGCCAGCGCGGATCTTTTCTGGCAGAGCGTTCACGCCGGCGCGGTGAAGGGCGGCCTCGACAATCACATCAGGATTGTATGGGATGGGCCGCCTAATGAGACGGATATCGCAACCGGCATGCAGATTGTAGAAACGATGATCAATCGCCGCGTAGATGCGATTGCGCTTGCCCCTTCAGACCGCTCTGCCTTCAAAATTGTGGTCGATCGCGCGGCCGCGGCTGGCATTCCCGTAGTCATTTACGATTCGGCGATCGATACAGACAAGTACTACAGCTTTGTCGCGACGGACAATTATCTCGGCGGACAACTCGGCGCGGATCGCCTGGGCACGATCCTGAACGGCAAGGGAAAGATTGTGATGGTGAAAACCACTCCCGGTGGCGCGTCTACCACGGCCAGAGAAAACGGATTCCGAAGCGAGCTGCAGCGCAAATTTCCTGCAATTCAAATTCTCGATGAGCGCTTCGGAATGGCCAGTATCTCGCAGTCGATTACGGTTACCGAAAATATGCTGACCGCGCACCCGGATCTGGACGGTATTTTCTGCTCAAATGAATCGGGCAGCGCAGGAGCGGCCCAGGCGCTCCGGGGGCGTCATAGCCGATTGAAGGTGGTTGGATTCGATTCCAGTCCAATGCTGATCAATGAGCTGAAGGCGGGCTGGATCGATTCGCTGGTCATTCAAAATCCGTTTAAGATGGGCGAAATCGCAGTCGATCAAGCGGCCAAGGCCATAAGCGGAAAGGGCGGAGAGAAAAAAATCTTTCTTCCGCCCCATGTCGTTAATTTGGCCAATATCAACGATCCTGCGATTCAGAGCCAACTGCATCCCAATCTGGAAAGGTATCTGAACGCAGCAAGTGATTAGAAGCGCTCCTAAAAGTGCCGGTAAGAGGCGATCAGGGAATCACCGGAATGTGGGGTAACGGTGGTGTTGGCAAAGGTAATGATCGTGTTGCTCAGAGTGAAATCGCTATTCTGATTAAGCAGCACGCCATTCTTGTAGAGCTTCAGGCTAAGCGGTGGGTTTGGGGCAGCCGCTAGAGTAAAGCTGAGGTTATTGCCGTCAATTATCCCGCCCGGAAGTTCATAGTCAGTGAAGCTGCAAACCGGGCCCACACCGGCGACCCGGTAATAGGCTGAAACGACGTCACCGGTACTCGGAATGCTGCCCGCGAGAAAAGTGACCGCTTGGCCGGCCAGCGTGTAATCTACGCCAATCGACTGCAGCAATCCGTTCCTGAAAATCACGAAACTGCTGGCGGGAAAGGGCGACTGCGAAAGGTTGAAAGTAGCGTTAATGCCATTCACATTTCCAACAGGCGCTTGAGCATCTATGAACGCGGCGCTAGTGGTGGCGGCTGCGCCCAATGCACCGAGAGAGTTAATCTGAGCGCCCAAAGCGGCCACTGCGGAGTTGATACTCGCCAGATCGGCGCTCAAGCTGGTGACCTGATTAATCGAGATCGGAAGAGTCGCATACGCACCTCCGCCGGAGTTAGTTGTTCCACCGGAACCCGAACCACCTCCATTGCCTGACCCGACCGTACCTTGCGTACTCGAGGTCCTGACTGCGCTGAGCGTTAGCGGTGTCGTGCTGGGCGGCACCTGCCAGGTTTCGGTCCAGGCGACCGTGCCGCCGGCGCTGTAATAGGCGGCCTGATAAAAAGTCCCTGCGGACGCCGTCGTCGTTGGAACGAGCAGCACAGAAAGCACGCCGCTATAAATACTGGCAGACGTGCTCAGTGGAGAAGAACTTTCAGAACTCGACCCTGTGGAGCCGTTCCACGTGATCACAACCGTTCCATTGAACGGCGTTCCATCAGCGTTGGCAACCGTGTCACGAATTTGCGTCAAGGTCGATTGCGCAAAAACGGCGTGAGCGGTGAGAATCGAGCAGATTAGAAAAGCCCAGAGCGGCTGGCGAGTTTTTACCATGGTGCCTCAGTCAAGTTGAAGTCGGAGATCGTTACGAGCGACTTCAGTCAACCACGCAAGGCCAATTTGATTAGCAGTTGTGGCGCGCCAGCTGAGCTAGCTCAAGCAGCCTAAAGGCATGAGGATTCGAGGCTTAACGGAATCCGGAAAAAGACTTCCAGAGTTGTGACTGTTCAGCGCAATCTAGGATCAGAGCAGGCGGCCGCCGGTCCGGTCAATGCGTTCGGCATTGATGTATGGCTGAAGAGCGGGTGGAATCAACACGGATCCATCTGCCTGCTGGTAGTTCTCGACAATTGCCACCCAAGTTCGTCCGACCGCCAAACCGCTCCCATTTAGGGTGTGGACAAATTCCGCTTTAGCCTTCCCGCTTTTCGCGCGGATCATAGCCCGCCGTGCCTGAAATGCCTCGAAGTTGGAACACGAAGAAATCTCTTTGTAGCTATTCTGACCGGGCAGCCAAACCTCAATGTCATAGGTCTTGGCAGAGCTGAAACCGGTGTCGCCCGTGCACAAAACTACCGTGCGATAAGGAAGGCCGAGCTTTTCAAGCACCGACTCCGCGTTGCCCGTCAACTTCTCGTGTTCATCGTTGCTGCGCTCCGGCATGGCGAACTTCACGAGTTCCACTTTTTGAAATTGATGTTGCCGGATGATGCCCCGCACATCGCGTCCATACGAACCCGCTTCACTGCGAAAGCACGGAGTGTAAGCGCAGAGAGAGATCGGGAGCGACTCGCTGTTCAGCACTTCGTCTCGAAACAGATTGGTGACTGGCACTTCAGCAGTCGGGGCCAACCAAAGATCGTGTCCCTCGCAGCGAAACGAATCTTCGGCGAACTTTGGCAACTGACCCGTTCCATAAAGGCTTGCCGAATTCACGAGAAAGGGCGGAAGCACTTCCTGATAGCCGTGCTCTCTGGTATGCAGGTCGAGCATGAAGTTCACCAGCGCACGCTCGAGTCTGGCGCCCAGATTCCAGTAAACGGCGAAACGCGCTCCCGCCACCTTCGACGCTCGTTCCAAATCGAGGATGCCAAGCTCCGCGCCGATTTCCCAGTGCGGTTTAGGTTGAAATCCAAACTCGCGCGGCGTGCCGTGGCGGCGCACTTCTTGATTTGAGCTTTCGTCCTTGCCAACCGGCACACTTTCCTGCGGCAAATTGGGAACACGCGCCAGGAAATCCCGAAACTCGTCGTCCAATTGGTGGACCTGAGCGTCCAGTTCAGCGATGCGTTCCCCCATGGCGCGAACTTGAGCTTGCTGTTCAGCCGTATCTGTTCCGGATTTCTTCAATTGCCCGATTTGGACCGTGGCCTGATTGCGATCTCCCTTTAGCCGTTCACTGTTCGTGACGACTTGCCGGCGTCTCACATCGAGCTCTTCGAAAGCCCGTGTGTCCAGGTGATAGCCGCGTGATGCAAGCCTTTCGCGAATTTGCTCCAGGTTATTGCGAAAGAAATTAAGATCGTGCATCCGGGTCAGGCACGATCCTGCAACGGAACCCATTTCTGGCCATCGGGCGCTCCGGTGTAGTCCGCTCTCGGCCGAATGAGTCGATTATTGCGGTATTGCTCAAGAATGTGCGCCGTCCATCCAGACATGCGGCTGATCGCGAAGATGGGAGTAAAGATGTCGATGGGAATGCCTAGCGAGTAATATGTCGAGGCGGAATAGAAATCAACATTTGCATTCAGTTGTTTTAGCTCGCACACGGTCTGTTCGACACGGTTCGACTTCTCGTAAAGATCGAGATGGCCCGTTCTCTTCCCGAGCTCCTCGCTCATTTTCTTGAGATGAACTGCCCTGGGATCGAGGACGTGATAGACGCGATGTCCGAAACCCGGAATTTTGATTTTATTGTTCAGATCGCTCTTGACCTTGGCAACAGCATCTTCGCTTGATCTAGTCTCAAGCAGCATTTGGATTACGGCCTCGTTTGCGCCTCCGTGCAGCGGACCTTTAAGCGCGCCTATGGCTGAAGTTACTGCCGAATAGATATCGGAAAGAGTGGCAGCGGTAACACGCCCTGCGAAAGTGGAGGCGTTCAGTTCATGATCGGCATGCAAGATGAGAGCCAGATCGAAGACGCGCTCCATAATGTCGTCGGGCTTCTTGCCGGTCAAAGTGTAGAGAAAGTTCGCGGCGTAGCTGAGTTCGGGATCACCCGAGACGACGGCTTCGCCTTTGCGCAGCCGGTCGAAAGTGGTGACGATACTGGCGACTCGCGCCATGAGCTTCACGGCCTTCTTTTTGTTGGCCTCTTGAGAATTATCGGCTGCGAGCGGGTCATAGAGGCTGAGCATGGAAACGGCTGTCCGCAGCACATCCATGGGCGAGCTGCCCGCGGGTGCAGCTTTCAGGAACGCCGTCACTTCACGAGGCAACTCACGCTCGGCAACCAGCGCTGCCCGTAACCCTTGCAGTTGACTCTTGTTAGGCAACTTGCCGTTCCAAAGAAGATAAATGACCTCTTCGAAGCTGGCATTTTCCGCAAGCGTATGGATGTTGAAGCCGAAGTAGCTTAGTGTTCCTTTATCGCCATCTATGAAACAGATCTTCGAGGTAGTTGCAACGATTCCCTCGAGACCTGCGCCTGCGCTTGCCATGGACGTTTTGATACTCCCGCTTTGATTCTATATAACTGGCGTTTTTTGACGGATTTCAGAGGAACCTCTTAGCATTACGGGACCGCGATTGTATGGCCCAGGGAAATAGCTGACCCTTTAGATCGGTGAGATGGCGTAGCCGGTTTCCTTCAGGTCGAGTGTCGTGGCCACGCTGTCGACCATGGTGTAGGCTAGCACCGCCATTTCTACCGGTGAAAGTGGAAAATCGTACTTAGGAACCGGGACGAATGGACCATAGAAATATCGTCCTACAGATTTGCAGTAGTGAAATCATCTGCTATCATCGCGAGAAGCTCATCCACTCCGATTTCGGAGATAGCGAGGAACGCGTCAATACGGCTGCCCTGCTGAGATCGTAAGTGGCGGCGGGAGCACGGGTTTGCGCTGGCTGGTTCGACCATAGGCGACGGGGTGAGACCCGTGTCTAGCAAGCGTTGGTAAGTGGAACGTCGGTTTAGGAAGCCGACCATTCTTTAAGTCCCTACCGCTCGCGCGAGTTCAATCCACCGGTCATTTCGTCCGTAGTCGCCTGCCTGTGCTGCAGCGCGAGCGAACGTCCAGAGGCGAACACGCTCGTAATCCAGGTTGAGCAAGTCCGCAAACCGACGGATTGTCTCGTCTGGCGCCGAGCGCAGTCTCGAGTAACAGTTCAAAAGGTGCTGCGTCGCGTCGTAAGCAGGATCGCCAACAAATGGCTTTGGATCAATAACGAGCCACGGTTCACGCTGTGCACGAAGCACGTTTCCTGCATGCAAATCGGTTGCTAATAGTACCTCTGTCGGTGCAGCGTCCGACAAAGTCCTGAAAAGGTTTAACCCTTCTGACACCAGACCTGGATCGGACCAGCGTTCGGCGTGGGCCAACCTCTCCCTACTCCAATATTCGGTCATAGCTGCTAATGGGCGGAAGCGGTGAGATTCTGACGGCGCCCGCCAAAGCCGATGGAGAAGCGACGCGATTATGACATCCTGCTCCGTTTCCGGCAGCTCACGCAGCGCCGTTCCGGGCTCACAGCGCTCCAGGAGCATAGCACCGAGATCATCGTCTGCTTCAAGTAGCTGCACCGTCGGATTCCCGCCCCAGAAACGCAATCCTTCGATTTCGTGCTCGCCTTCCATGTGCGGCATGCCGAGCTTCAAAATAGCGGTTGCTTCGTTTTGGAGTATTACTGGCGCCACCCATGCACAGCTCACCTCATCACCGTCGAACGGAGTGCCGAGTTTAAGTGACCATCGCTGTTGAAGGCTGTGTAGGACATCTGGCAGTCGATTGAGCCAACGCATGCGTTCAGCATTGTTCTGACAAATAGCTGCAATCTTTTCAGGAATAATCCCTGGCACGTGTCTATTCTCTGACGTCGTTCGGCGGCGATCGAGTCTGGGCCAGAGATAGGAGGTTTACGAAGGAGTGCCGGATCGCCAGAGCGCGAGCTACTTCAGCTACCGAAATTCCTCGGAAGCAATGCCAAGCTGATTCAAAATCTTAAAATCCAGCGCTCGTTACTTCCTGCCTGTCGGCTCTTGTCAAAACCTGGCCGGGCTGCTGCTCGGCGAAACTCGTCCGCCCGAGCACTAGGCATGCGCGATTTCAGTTGAATCGGCTGGAAGGGCCGCGCCTATGTCATGGAACTCGGCTTCGATCATGGAAAAACCCGTTCGGAATCCAACAGCGCTTCTGTCTTAGTGGGCATAAGTGCATAGCAGCCGGAAATGGAAGGGATTTCCGCAATCCAGCCGGACGGTTGATTGCGGTAAAGCAGCACCGCGTATTCGTCAACGCGCGTGAGCTAGCGAGAAAGTCGAGATACCACGGGCTCAGTGACGGACCTCCAATGTACTGATGTCGTCAACGTTTCGCCGAGGTGCGCCGGCGCAGTTCGTCGTCCAGATTGAGGAGGACGTGCAAAGTCTTCTCGGGCTTCGCGTCCTGGGAATCAAAGAGGGCCAACACGCGTTTGCCGTCGGGCGCTACGTCGAAGGCCGTGAAAATGCCAGTGTCTCCCAAGCGCGTCCGCGACCAGGCACGGGGCTTTTCCGCTACGAACGAATCGCCCTTAACCGTGTAGGCAGCCACCGAGACCAGGTGATCATAACTCTGATAAAACAGCTCCCGGCCGTTGCGGGACCAAATGGGACCCGTCCCTCCTCCGTTCGATACGGGCCATTTGCCGCCTGCTGCCCTTTTCTCTGGTGAGAATGGCACTACGTAAATCTCGAAGCGCCCCGACTCATTCGAGCTGTAGGCTACCCAGCGGTTGTCCGGCGATATGGCAGGGGCGCCTTTGGATCCAGCCTGCTGCAAAAACGGTTGTGGCTGTCCCAATCGCAGCGAACCCAGCGATCGCTCTACCGGAACGGTCCACAAGTCCGAGTTTGGCTGAAGCGGCCAAAAGGCGAGCCATTTTCCGTCAGCCGAGAATGACGACGGGCCCGCATTGGCGCTAACGCCAGTCAGACGGCCGATGCTCCCGCTGCCATCCGACCGGGTCCAAGCCAAAGTGTTCCCCGATCGGAAAGCGATAAACTCGCCATCCGGCGTCCAGGTGGGGAGCAATTCAGGGGAATCATCTGCTGTGAGCCGGGTCCAGGTTTCCCGGTTAAGGTCGTAAACCCAGAGTTTTTGTTTACCTTGATAGTTCAGCGCTGCCGCGAGCCGTCTCCCGTCTGGTGACAGCCGAAGTGTCAGGTAGCTGGCCGGCTCCGGTAAGACTGCCTGGGTCTTGCCGGACGGGTACAGCCAAGACAAGACAAAGCTGCTTCCCACAGTACCGCCTTGGTAGACCAGCGTACCGGCGCTGGACACGTCGAACTCAGCACGCCCGAATTCGCCAACGCTTGACAACACGCCGGAAACGAGCGGCACTGCCGGGCCTGTTAATTCCAGACGCCCGGCGTCCATAGGGGCCGCAAATAACGTTCCCCGCTGGTAGTAGATCAAATAGCCGCTGGGGAGATAGCGGCCGTAGGCGGAGTTCTCGACTACCGTTTTAATCTTGCCAGTGTTCGGAGTAAGTATCCGAAGCGAACCTCGTGCGCTCCCGTTAGTCGCGGCGAAAAGCACGCCCCTACCGCCAGCAATGACTTGCGGCCAAAGATGCATCAGCCCAACCGACGGGTCGGATTTCGAGTTCATCAACAGTTGCGGCGCGCCGCCCGCGGCGGGTATCCGGACGAGTCCTTCGTTTAGAGCCGCAATGATGCTGTCGTCCTCATCCCAACTTCCGCCGCCGGGGTGCGTGGCGTCGCAGAGCGCGATGGGAGCACCGCCCTCAATCGCGACCTTCTGCAGCCTGTCCGCGGCGAAGAAGCCGACCCACTTACCGTCGGGCGAAAAGAAGGGCAAAGTGGCGCCTTCGGTGCCAGCGAGGCGAGTCATTTTTGCCTGATCGAGGCGGCGAATGGCTAAGGCGCCTTGCGAAACGAACACGATCCGCATGCCATCGGGCGAGATTGCCGGCTGCGAGAAATCATCCGGGCCAACGTCCAGATCAAACTGCAGGAACGGACGCTCCGCTAAAGTCTGAGGAGCGCGCCATGGCTTCCAATAGCCAAATACCGCAATTACCACTATTGCGGCTGCGGCCGCCCACGTCAGAACCTGTCGCCTTGAAACTGCAGTGGTCGGAATGCTGGTTTCCATTTTTTGTGGGGGATCTGGCTGTATCAATACAAGCCGGTTCCTTCCAGGCGTTACTGAATCTTCTTCTTGATAGGCTTCACGCCTTTCGCTTATTTCGGCTGACGCGAGGAACCGGTATCCCCGCCGGGGCAAGGTCTCGATGAAACGTGGGCTGTCGGCGTCATCGCCAAGAGCTTCGCGCAGCTTATTGATGGCTCTGTTCATGCCGCGCTCGAAGTCGACGAAAGTGTCCGCCGGCCAGAGCCGATTCTGCAACTCTTCCCTGGTAACGATCTGGCCGGCGCGTTCGAGTAGTATCACTAAGAGCCGAAACGGCTGTTCCTGCAGCTTGACCTTATAGCCATTCCTACGCAGTTCGCCAGAGTAAAGGTCAACTTCGAAGATCCCAAACCGAACGGGTAGGAGCGGGCGCTTGGTCTCTTCCATGCAGGCAAATGTACTGTAACACTTTTCGCTTATGCCTCTCGCGGATGTGAGTACCAGAAGATTTGACCGCCTATGTGATTGAAACGCAGGGTCTTAACAGGAGACAAACGGAAGAGAACAAGCGAATTGACGGCCCATTGATACTTCGCGCTGCAAACGTCACAGTGACTCGTGACCAAAGGAGGTCATATGAAAAGGCAAAGCACAAAACTCTCGCGGCTCGCGACTCCTCTAATGATTGTCTGCGGCTTACTGGTGTCAGGCGCTTCTGTAATGGCCGGGCAGGATAGCGACGCGGAAAACCAGTCTGCTGACCGAAACCGCTCGTGCTCGAACCGCACGCTTTTTGGCGAATATGGATATGCTTCAGAAGGCGTGTTCATCGGAAACCCAGTGCTCCCGCCGAGAGCGCCGTTCCGCTCAGTAGGGATAACTCATTTCGATGGGCGAGGTAATCTGACCTGGGTGGAGCACACAGTTATCAATGGCGTGCCGTTAGAAGTCGGTTGGACGGCCGCCAGCGGAAGGTATACCGTCAATTCGAATTGCACTGGAACCGCTGTGGTCGATACCCCGAATAGCCCTGTTCCGCTGAACCTGGCTTTCGTGGTAGTGAAACGCGGCAAGGAAGTCCACAGCGTGCTCGACTCAAATGCGATCTCTACCGTGTTCATCAAAGTCGAGTAGTCGCTAAGATCAGGCAGTTGTAATTGCAAGAATCAGTTCGCCCTAACTCGGACAGCGAAGATAGGCTGTGTCCGGGCTTTGGTTTGATTTATTCGAATGGCCGGGCGTTCTCAAGACGAGTACGTTCCGGCCAGTATTGGCTACTCGTCCGCTCGAGCACTAGGCATGCGCGATTCAGTTGAATCGGCTGGAAGGGCCGCGCCTATGTCATGGAACTCGGCTTCGATCATGGAAACACCCGTTCGGAATCCAACAGCGCTTCTGTCTTAGTGGACATAAGTGCATAGGAGCCGGAAATGGAAGGGATTTCCGCAACCCAGCCGGAAGGTCGATTGCGGTAAAGCACCGCCTGGTATTCGTCCAACCCCCATGCGCTCTCATCATTTTACGCTGTAGGTGTTCCGTTTCGGGCAGCAGCAGGCAGCGGGTGATAATACAAATTGGTGACGAGTCCCGTACAAGCTCCGCCGATAACGCCAGCCCCGCTTTCCCTACCCGGGGAGTTGACGCGCGAAGCTCTGGTCCGGGTGTTTCGCCTGATGTATTTGTCCCGTTCGCTCGATGATCGGGAGATTCTGCTCAAGCGCCAGAACAAGATTTTTTTCCAGATCAGCGGAGCCGGTCATGAAGCGGTGCAGGTAGCAGCGAGCCTGGTTATCAAGCCTGGATTCGATTGGGTCGTGCCCTATTATCGAGATCGCGCTCTGCTTTTGAGTTTAGGCGCCACGCCGGAAGACATGTTGCTGCAGGCGGTAGGGGCGGCGCGCGACCCGAACTCAGGCGGACGTCAGATGCCTTCGCACTGGTCATCGAAAGCGCTCAACGTGCTTAGCGGCTCCTCACCCACCGGCACGCAATTTCTCCACGCCGCGGGTTGCGCACAGGCCAAGGCGTATCTGACTCCCGGCAGCGATGAGATCACACTGGTCTGCTCGGGAGAAGGCGCCACGAGCGAGGGAGAGTTTTGGGAATGCATGAACATTGCGTGCATCGAACGGCTGCCGCTGCTTGTCCTGGTGGAAGACAACGGTTACGCGATCTCAGTTCCGGTTGAGCGGCAAACACCGGGCGGGAACGTGTCCCGTTTGCTCGAGGGTTTCCCAGGACTTCTGCGGCTCGAAACGGATGGAACCAACTTTTTCGAGTCTTACGACGCGATGAAGCAAGCCGCGGAGTATTGCCGGGCAGGGCACGGACCCGCTTTGGTGCATGCTTCCGTGATCCGCCCTTACTCGCATTCTTTATCGGACGATGAGCGGGTCTATAAACCTCCATCGGAGCGGGCACAAGAAGCGCTGCGGGACCCGCTGAAGACCTACCCGGAGTGGCTGATTCAGGAGGGTATTCTAGATCGCCACGCCATCGAAAATCTGATGCGGGATATCGATGTCGAGATTGCGGACGTAGCGCAGAGTGTTCTGCGGGAAGCACCTCCAGAGCGCGGTTCGGCTTTTCATTTCCTGTATTCCGACAAGGTAGACCCTTGCGCGGGCTCATTCGAGACGAAGCCGGCTTTCCGGGGCGAGCCGCGCACGATGATTGACTCGATAAATCAAACGCTGGCCGAGGAAATGCGGCGCGATGAGCGGATCATTGTTTTCGGCGAGGACGTGGCGGATTGCAGCCGGGAACAGTTCCTGACGGAAGTAAAGGGCAAGGGCGGCGTCTTCAAAGCGACCACGGGACTGCAGCGCGAATTTGGCAGCCAGCGCTGCTTCAACACGCCCATCGCGGAGGCGGGTATCGTGGGCCGCGCGATCGGCTTGGCGGCGCGAGGTTTGAAGCCGGTTCCAGAGATTCAGTTTTTCGATTACATCTGGCCCGCGATGATGCAGATTCGCGACGAACTCGCGACGATGAGGTGGCGTTCCCACAATGACTTCAGCGCCCCTGTGGTGCTGCGCGTACCCATCGGAGGCTACCTGACCGGAGGAGCGATCTACCACAGCCAGTGCGGCGAAGTGACATTCACGCATGTTCCAGGATTGCGTGTGGTGTTCCCGTCGAACGCGCTCGATGCTTGCGGACTGCTAAGGACGGCGATCCGCTCGGACGATCCCGTTCTCTTTCTCGAGCACAAGAAACTGTATCGCGAACCATATAACCGGGCTCCGCATCCTGGTCTCGACTTCACGATTCCGTTCGGCAAGGCGAAGACCGTTAAGCTCGGACAGAATCTGACTATCCTGACTTACGGCGCGCTGGTTCAGAAATCTTTGCAAGCAGCGCTGCAGCTTGAGCAGCACAGGCTTGAGGCTTCGGTCGAAGTAATCGATCTGCGCACGCTTGCGCCATACGATTGGCAAACGATCAGTGAATCCGTCAAGAAAACCAGCCGCGTTCTGATTGCGCACGAAGATGTTCTCTCCTGGGGCTATGGCGCTGAGATCGCGGCGCGAATCGCGAGCGAACTCTTTACCTCACTCGACGCGCCGGTAGGGCGCGTCGGCGCGCTCGATACCTGGATTGCCTACAATCCGCAAATCGAAGATGAAATACTGCCACAAGTAAGAGACATTGTGCAGGAAGGCGAGCGGCTGCTGACCTTTTGAGTTAAATTCAACAGCTCTTTGAAAAGCTCCGAAACTGAAAAGCGCAGGCGAAAACGCCTACTCTACACGGGAAGGCATGCGGCAGCCCATTAGGGTAAGCGCACTCAGCAGAAGAGGAATTGTCGCGATCCAAATGACTTGGGAATAGAGATTCTGATCCCCTAGCTTTCCGATCAACGGAGAAATGACCGTTTGAAGTATGCCAAAAGAGAAGGTTAGAGCAGCCAGCGCGACGCCGGAACGCTCCGGACCATAGAGGTCTATGGGAAGAGCGTAAATGTTGACGCTTCCGGCGAGCGCAAAGAAATAACTCAGTGAAATACCGACAGTTGCCCAGGCGGCATCTGGGGCGAACGGCAGCAGCAATGCTAAGAGCGAGCAAACGGCGCTAATCCAAACAGCCTTGCGCCGCGCAGCTAGCGCTTGCGCACCCCGCTTCATCCAGCGCAAGGAGAGCCAGCCACCGAAGAATCCACCGATGTTCGAAACAAGCGGCGGAATCCACACATAAGCTGCAGTCTGCTTCAGCGTAATGTGATGTACGTGCATCAAGTAAAGCGTGGTCCAGTTTGACCACAGCGAATAGCCGGTCATCCAAAGTACATTCGCCAGCACAAGCAGCAGCAGATTGCGTTCGCGCAAAATCGCCAAGCGGCTGCTCTTTATTGCTACAGCCGATGCGAGCTCTTGGTCTTGATACCGTGCGGGAATCCTCCGGCTCACCGCGAGCCAGACCGGGATCCAAACGAGGCCGAGCAAGCCATTGATCACGAAAGGCTCGCGCCAGCCATTTGAGATCGCATAACGGACCCAGAGAGGTCCGATCACGCCGGCCAGACTCAACCCGATCTGATTGGCGGCGGCTCCCAGCGCGCGCTCCTCGGGCTTGAGATAGATGCCGTTCAACTTCCCCACGGCAGGCACCCCGGCCGATTCGCCTAGCCCCAGCGCCGCCCGGCAAAACGCTAGTCCTGCGAGATTTCTTACGAGTCCATTTCCAATGGCGGCCAAAGACCACCAACCGATCGCTCCCGAAATGGTTCGATTGATACCGAAGCGGTCGAGCATCCAGCCGGTGAGCAGGGAACTGGCCGCATAGGTGATCGAGAAGCTAGAAATAAGAAAACCGAATTGAGTTTGGTTGAAGTGCAACTCGGCCATCAGAAGCGGCGCGAGAAGGTTCAGCAGATTCCGATCCAGGTAGTTGAGCGTCGAGGAGATGATAAATATACTGACCGCGACCCAGCGCCAGGAGAAACTAGGAGTTGAAGAACGCAAACATCTATGATCAGCCAGGCATATCCTAATCGCCGGGGATTTTTTCGCGGCGCCGCGTTTGCCACTGCCGCGATCGCTGGAACTGCCAGCCTGAGAAGCAGCGGAACTCGTGGGTGTATCACCGATGTCGGTAATATCCGCGTAGGACACTTCACCGATACGCGGAGGCCAACTGGTTGCACTGTGCTTCTTCTCGAGCCCGGCGCAGTGGCGGGCGTGGATGTGCGAGGGTCTGCACCCGGCACTCGTGAGACCGATCTGCTGTCTCCTGTCAACACGGTGCAAAGGGTAAATGCGATCGTGCTTTCGGGCGGCAGTGCATTCGGTCTCGACACCGCGACTGGAGTGATGCGCTATCTCGAGGAGCACGGGCAGGGCTTTCGGATGGGAGCCATTGTTGTGCCGATTGTCCCGGCTGCGATTCTATTTGATTTGAACGTCGGGGATCCGAAGATTCGCCCGGATGCGAGTGCCGGCTATGCCGCGTGTCGCACGGCTCTTGATTCGCATGTTTCCGAAGGTAACGTAGGAGCCGGCGCGGGTGCTACGGTGGGCAAGTTCTTCGGCCTGCAGTCGGCTATGAAGGGCGGCCTCGGCACAGCTTCTGTCCACGTCGGGAATACGGGTCTCGTCGTCGGGGCGATTGTTGCCGTGAACGCAGCAGGCGATATCTTGGATTCGCACAGAGGCAAGATTCTGGCCGGATCGCTTTCTCCGGACGGCAAAGCATTCCGCAACAGCATGGCCCGGATCGCCGCGGGAGCGCTGATCGTAGAAAACGGGGCGGGGTCGAAGCCGGGCGTGAATTCAACGATCGGCGTTGTCGCTACGAACGCCGCGCTCACAAAAAGCGAGATGACAAAAGTAGCTCAAATGGCCCACGATGGCCTTGCCCGCACCATTAACCCGATACACACGGCTGCCGACGGCGACACGATCTTTGCGGTCGCCACCGGAACGGCGCAGACGAAAGCAGACATCATAACAATAGGCGCAGTCGCAGCGGAAGTGATAGCCCAAGGCGTACAACGCGCGATTCTAATGGCTACAAGCATTCCGGGGTACGTGGCGCAAAGGGATCTTCCCGCGAATCTGCGTTAAATGGCTTTAAAGCCGCTCAAAGATTTCGCTTAGATTAGCCTTGAGAGGCCAGGTGATTCTGCCCTCGCGAATCAACTCGACGCGATCGTCTTCGGGAGCCGTGTGAGCGGCTTGAGGGAGAGGGGAGAGAACGCGTTCTTCTTCAATCAACTCGTCGCGGGCTCCGTCGATATCGGGCAGGTTCGCGTATTGTTCCGCGGTGACTGAGAGTTGGCTTGCTACATGGCCGCCATTTGTTTATATCGTGGCACGATTACCAGCGAACCGTGCGAACTTGAAAACTATCAGGCTCTATATTCAAGGTCTCCTGGTGCCGCTGCGTTCCTCGCGATAGAAGAATCCGATGGAGCCCAGATGAAAGATGCAGCGTGGCTGGTGTTTGGCCATAAGCCTTACCGTCGATCGTTACGCTAGAGCCGCTTGGGATCGATGAAAGCACCAGCACTCCCGTGCTTTGAATAAGCGGGATATAGAGGCTGCTCAATTCGGGAAGTACAAAGATACGTTTCGCAACGGCATAACCGGCCAGTTGAGCGGTAAGTGTGTGGCGGCCGGTGGGGAGCGCCATTGTGCAAGGGGCGTTGCAGGCTGCGTCAGAACGGTCATCGATAGTTATTCGCGCGCCAGCCGGATCGGAGATCAGGTCAATATCGGAAGTACTTGTCCCAACATCGACGCCCGTGGGAAGCGCCGTTTCACGAGTCGGCGCATTTCTCTCGACGGCTGCCGGTTTGGAAGCGGGTTTTTCGGCGAGCGGCGCGGATGATTGCGCCGGAGATTCGGGCGCCTGTGAAGTCTCTGCAGGGATCGAGCGGGCCTTATTTTTCTGGTTGCGATGATCTGGAACGGGAGCTGCTGCTGAGCCCGATTTCGCCTTTAAGACCTGAATAGGAATCTGCTGTGGGGAGTTGAGGCGGACGATGAACACGATCGCCGCAGCAATCACAAAGCAGAGCACTACGACGGGCGCCAGTCTCTTCGATACAGGGGTGCGTTCGTTCTCGTCGCGGCGGAGCATCGAGCCCTCGCCGCGCATTGGTGTCGCCCTCGCTTGCGAGTTGCCCGGCGGGCGGGAAGTATCGGTTTGCCCGGAAGCCGGGATGTAGTGGCCCTCGGCCAACGCGATAGAGAGAGCGCCTATGAAATCGCTCACCGAGGCAAATCGGTCGTCTGGTTTCTTGGCCAGAGCGCGCATCAACACTTTCCCGGCTGTGGCGTTCAATGCTGGATTGACTTGGTCGACTGGATCCGGATCCTCCGTGCAAATACTATGCAATAAGGCTGGCAAAGTATCCGTTGCGAACGGCTTGCGTGCGGACAACAGCTCGTAGACAACCACCGCCAGCGAAAACTGGTCTGAACGGCCATCCACCACGGATCCTGCAATCTGCTCCGGAGACATATAGCTCGGAGTGCCGGCGATACTTCCACTGTGCGTGGTTTCATGCGAGATCGTTTTTGCCACGCCGAAGTCGGTGATCTTCGCCACTCTTTCAGCGCTGGCCCGCTCTATTTCTAGATCGGATTCCGAGATGATGATATTAGCCGGCTTGACATCGCGGTGAATGATGCCTTTACGGTGCGCGTAATCGAGGGCCGCCGCGACTTGCCGCAAATAGAGCAGAAGCTCGTCCCTCGCCGGGATCTGCCGTTGCCGGATCATCTCGTCGAGCGACGGCCCCGGCACAAACTCCATCACGATGTAGGCAAACTCATCTTGTGTGAGCACGTCGTAGACCGTGACGATGTTCGGGTGTGAGAGCGTTCCAGCGGACCGGGCTTCGCGCAGCAATCGCTCGCCGACGCCCTGGCGCTCCGCTTCAGTCGTATCCGTGAGGTGAATCGTCTTGATTGCTACCGTGCGGCCTATGGCAGGATCGAGCGCTTTATAGACCACACCCATCGCGCCGCGGCCGATCTCGCCCGCAATCTGGTAACGGCCAACAGGGTTCACCGCCCTTCAGTATAACGGCGCTAACGCTGGATCTTTCTGAGCCCGCAAGGCTACCGTAAGAGATGGGCGAACAGGTTGACCTCCCGTTCCGTGCTGTCTTGCGCGGAACGGGATTCAGCTTTAAATCGGTGAAGAGTTGACTACCAGCGCGGACCACGTCCTCGCGAATTGCCCCCGCCTCCGGCGCCGCGGCCGCCCCGGTTCCCGAAGCCCGATGGGCCGCCTTGTGGTTTCGGCCGCGCCTCGTTCACATTGATTGTCCGCCCATTCAGGTCCGCGCCGTTCAACTGAGAGATCGCCGTCTCGGCATCGCGCTTCTCCGTCATCTCGACAAAAGCGAAGCCGCGCGGTTGACCGCTGTCGCGGTCCGTTACGATATTGACCCGCTCCACATTGCCATATTGCGAAAATGCAGCCATTAGGTCTTCTTGCGTTGTTTTAAAACTGAGATTCCCAACAAATATGTTAGTCATGTACTTTTCTTTTTAAACTGAATTCGTCTTTGTAGATTCGCTCTAGAAACCAAAGGCTGATGAGTCAGGAAGGCAATGGAGATAGCTGGCCGCAAAGACGAATTCAGTTTAGCAAAGGAATGCCCGTCTAGCGGCAGATTTTATTCCGCGCTCTTTCACTTGGGTTCACGGCGCTCGGGCGATTTTCAAGCCGCAAGCCCGAAGACTTTCTCAGCATATTCCCGGCTCATTCTTAAATCTTCACTGAGGGGCCGCGTTACCGAGGTGTTTTCGCGGTAGGCGAGTTCAACGGCGATCAAAGGTTTCAATCCCGCCCGTTTGAGATACCCAGCCGCCGCCGAGTAATCGATATCGCCTGGGCCAAAGGCTTCGAGCCAAAGCTTGTGCAGCGAGCTGCGCACGTGAATCTCATGCACCCGGCTGCCCGCCTCTTTAAGTAATGCGAGCGGCTCCTGCCCACCTTGCTCAACCCAATCGAGGTCCAGGCAAAGCGAAACGAGATTTGGGTTTGTGTGCCGCAGGGTGTTTCGCCATTCACGAGCGCCGTTCACCATCTCCGGCGTGTGGTTGTGTACTCTCAGATCCAATCCATTCTGTGAGAGAGAGCTCCCCAGCCGGTTTAGAGCTTGAACTTGAAAGGCCACTTCATCATCTGTTTTTTCGACGCCTTTGCCCTTCGGGTCAGCATTGAAAACGATTCCTGAGCAACCGAACGGCTGGCAAAGCTTGCCAATTTCAAGCACCCGGGGGATTGTCGCATCGGCCAGCCCAGCTTCGTGCATCGGTCCGCCAGCATAGACCGAAGGCATTCGCAGCCCGTTGGAACGAACCAGATCGAGCGTCGTGCTCTTCGCGTCCGGAGCAAAGAACTCGGCATTCAACTCGATATTGTGAAAGCCGGCGTTTCTTGCCATGGGTATAACCTCCGGCAGAACATCCACCAGCTTCTTATGCTTGCGCTGGGCGTATTGCTGAAAGATGTAGCCCTCGACAGAGAGCTGGGACTGGCCTCCTTGAGAGGCCCATGCTAGGGCGGTTGCTCCTGTTATTAGAACGCTTCGCCGCGTCATGATTTCAGCTTCGAGTGTCTCCGAACCAGAATGCCACGCCTGCTTTTGAGCCGTCACTTCATCAATACAACTGCCGGGACATTGGATGCGATCAATCTCGTTTGTCGTCCCAGTGCATCACGCATCCCGGTTCGATCTCACCTCTGCTTGATGAACGTACCCTCTTGCAGATCGGCCATGGCCTGCCTGAGCTGCCGTTGCGTGTTCATCACGATGGGGCCGTACCAAGCCACCGGCTCCTCGATCGGTGTGCCCGATACCAGCAGAAACCGAATTCCTTCCGGTCCGGCCTGCACGGTAATCTCATCGCCGCGATCGAACAAAACCAGGGAATGATTCTTGACATCGTACACCGGCGCGCCGTCTGGTTCAGCGACCTGCTCGGTGAGAACGGCGCGAGGATCCGAGGCGTCGCGGAACGTGCCGGAACCAGTGAACACGTAGGCAAAGGCGTTGCGCGTTGTTTCAACCTTGAGCCGCTTCCGCTGGCCTGCCGGGACAAAAATATCGAGATAAGTCGGGTCGGCGGCCACGCCCTCCACTGGTCCTGCTTTTCCCCAAAAGTCGCCGCAAATAACGCGCACGTGGGTACCGTCGTCGTCCGTGATCTCGGGGATCGCGGACGCTGGGATGTCTTGATATCGCGGGTCCGTCATTTTCAGCGAGGAAGGCAGGTTGGCCCATAACTGGAAACCATGCATGCGGCCGTCCGTGTCGCCCTTAGGCATTTCCTGGTGCAGAATGCCGCTGCCGGCCGTCATCCATTGCACATCGCCGGCTCTCATTTTGCCCTTGTTCCCGAGGCTGTCGCCATGCTCGACTGAGCCGGCGAGCACGTAGGTGATCGTCTCGATTCCGCGGTGCGGATGCCACGGGAATCCAGCGAGGTAATCCTCCGGATTTTCGTTGCGAAAGTCATCTAGCAGCAGGAAAGGATCGAAATCCTTCGTTTTGCCGAATCCGAAAGCGCGCTGCAATTTCACTCCGGCACCTTCGATAGTAGGCGTCGTCTGAATGATCTGTTTAACGGGACGTAACGACATAGAGCTTAACTCCTCTTTCTGACCGGGCCGTTGCAGAATATATATTGATATCAATATATAGATGCGAGGAACCATGAGAAGGATTCATGGCGGAAGCTAATGGGAGTCGAACCCACCCGTGACACGCAAAAGTGCCGCACTCCGGTTTTGAAGACCGGGCCCTGCACCGGCAGAGTCTAGCTTCCGACGGGAACTTCGGCCGCCTCGTGCAGCGGAAAGAGGCAGGAACTCATCGCGTAGCGCAGCTCCTCCAGTCCTTCGCCGGTAGCCGACGAGATCTTGTAGAACGGAAATTTGTGCTCTTCGGCTTTCTGGCGCACTGCTGCGATTCGGGCCGGATCCTGGCACATATCGATTCTCGCCGCTACCACCAGCATCGGTTTCCGGGTCAGGTCGCCGCTGAACTTCGCAAGCTCTTCGAGAATGATGTCGAAATCGCTGGCCGGGTCGCGACCGCTCACGTCGGCTACGTCCACCATATGAACGAGCAGCCGGGTGCGTTCTATGTGCCGGAGGAACTGGGTTCCCAAACCGTGGCCTTCGTGCGCTCCCTCGATTAGGCCAGGAACGTCGGCCAGCACAAATGTACGATCGCCGGCCTGCACAACACCCAAATTCGGCTGCAAAGTAGTGAATGGATAATCAGCGATTTTGGGTTTGGCCGCTGACAGGCGCGAAATGAGAGTTGATTTGCCGGCGTTGGGAAAACCCACCAGGCCGACGTCGGCCAGCAGCTTGAGTTCAAGCCTCAGCCGCAGCGTTTCACCCGGCTTACCTTCCTCATGCTCGGTAGGCGCCTGATGAGTTGAGGTCGCGAATCTAGCATTACCTCGACCGCCTTTTCCACCTTCCGCTACCACGAAGCGCTCGCCGGGCATCGTGAAATCGTAGACTTGTTCGCCAGTTTCGGCGTTGTAGACGATCGTTCCCACTGGCACGGGCAGCTCTATGTCAGTCCCGTCGCGCCCGGTGCGATTGCTGCCCTCGCCGTGCCGCCCACGCTCTGCGGTGTGCTCTGGATTGAACCGGAAGTGAAGGAGGGTGTTGTAGTGTTCGCTCGCCACCAGCACGATGTCGCCACCGCGTCCTCCGTCGCCCCCACTCGGGCCGCCGCGCGGGACAAACTTCTCCCGCCTGAACGCCAGACATCCATTCCCACCGTCGCCAGCTTGGACGGAAATTACTACTTCATCAATGAACACTTAGAAACCTATGGAACACCCACGTCCGACCGATTCTAAGCCGGCTCAGACCCAAAATCAAGAGCTCCGATGCCGGTCAGCTCTGTTCCGCGATAATGTTGACGAACTTACCCATCCTGCCCCGGTCACGAAATTCAACAGTGCCCGGCACCGTAGCAAACAAGGTATCGTCCTTGCCCAATCCCACGTTCTTGCCGGGCTTGTAGCGAGTCCCGCGCTGGCGCACGATAATCGAACCGCCGCTCACAACCTCCCCGGAAAATACTTTTATCCCGAGCCGCTGCGAGTTTGAGTCGCGGCCGTTTTTGGAACTGCCCAAACCTTTTTTGTGTGCCATGCCTAAATTCTCCCTCAGACTAGCTCCGGTGCTACGCCAAAATCTCCTCGACCTGAACCCGGGTGTAATTCTGTCGGTGCCCAATCGTGCGTTTGTACTGCTTTTTGCGCTTGAACTTGAAAACCAGAATCTTGTCCCCGCGCCCATGTCCAGCGATCTTTCCCCGAACACGCGCGCTTCGAACCGCATCTCCCAACGTCAGCTCGTTCGATTCGTTTGAGATAGCCAGCACCCGGTCGAACTCGACGTCAGCGCCAATCTCTCCCGATAACGTGTCGACCTCGATCGTCTGACCCGGGGTAACACGATATTGCTTACCGCCTGTTTCTATTACAGCGTACATATTCAGCCTTTAAATAGGGTTACTGTCCGGAAAGATAGGCCCGCAGGTACCGCTCGCAGGGCGATCGTGCATCCAGTGCTGGATGAGCATCCGAACCATCCCATCATAGCTAATTGATCGAAGCAATGCCAGACGGATGCCGGAGCGATCCTTTTGAAGAGCCGAGAAAGGCTACTCAGGCTCGGCTTTGTGCATATATTTTATGCAGTGCTTATAAAGCAGAAGATTGGGAGCTCCAGTCCGGTTCAGCTTCAGGCAATCGCGGTCATACCACTCGATTACGCCCTCAAGCTTCTCTCCATCAGTAAGCACCACTGCCATATGGGTCTTGCCCTGCATCTGCTTCGAGTAGTAAAACTGCTCGGCGTTGGTCTGGTCCGGGGGCGCGCTCTTCTTGGTGGGAGGCGGACGGCGACCGGTATCCTTCATGTCTCCCGGCACGGTCCTAGCCGGTTTTCTAATGAGCGAGTCCACGCGCTCCTCCTATTGACCTCGAATGCCGGTGCTGCCGCTGACTGTCCAGGCAGGTGATGCTATTTAGGCGGCGGCAACTCGCGGCTGGTTCCGCAATTTAACAATCATAGCGTCAAGTGCGGCGGTTTTCTGTATATTACGACGTACCATTACTAGGAGCTCGTCTATAGAACTAATCGCTCGTTCGAGCCAGCGGAAATCGATCGCTTTCGAAATTTCTGTAATCCGTTGCTCAATATCGCGATTACGTAAAAGGGGCCGCGCGTGAGACGCCGCCAGGATGTCCTCCAAGAGCTCGTAAGCCAGCTTGATAAACAAATCCAATTTCTCGGACTTCTTCATTGAGAACGGTTCTGACTGCTGAATCCAGGCTGAAAACGGCACCAGACCGGCCGCGCATTCGAAAGCGGCCAGCATCAGGGACCGGCGGGCCCGAAAGACTTCCAAGTCTATCCTCGCGGCTATGCCCGGGCATCCTTCTGCTACGGCGACCCGCAGCTCGGCTTCGGCCAATTGCTTGCCCGCCACGAATTCCTTCATCTCTCCGTCCGGCAACCTGGCCATCTGTAACGTCAACGCCCGCGAGCGCATGGTCGGCAACAGGTCGTACAGGTTCTCCGCCGTCCCCAGGATAATCAGGTGCTCCGGGGGTTCCTCGAGTACTTTCAGAAGCGAATTGGCAGCGTGCTCGTTCGCCTTTTCGAGGTGATCGATGAGAAAAACGCGGTGATTGCCATGCAAGGGTTTGAACTGAGCGCGCTCGCGAAGCACTCGCATCTGTTGCATCGTGATCTGCCGCAGCGGTCCTTCTGGCGCAAAGGTGATGAAATCCGGGTGCGTCGAAAAGAGCAGCGGATCATCGGCGCGTTTCTCGGCCGTCCACTTTTCGCGCTCCTCGATGATGTCGAGGTTTGGGGCCAGGCTCAGATCGTCTTGCTCGATCTTCCCGGCACCTCCCAGCAGCGCCGCTGCAAACCTGCGCGCCAGAGTAGCCTTACCGACGCCTTCCGGTCCGCTAAAAATCATTGTCTGGCTGATTCGCCCACGCTCCATCATTTGAGCAAGGGCTTGAGCCACGGCTGCATTCCCATGAAAATTTGGAAATGGCGTCATCGAGGTAGCAACGCCTTCACTTCGGCCCACACACGTTCCGCCACCTCGGCCGGATCTCCCCTTCCATCGACGATCCGGAACCGTTTGGGATCCGCCTCGGCAATTTGCCGGTAACCCGCCGCTACTCTGAGATGGAATTCGAGCGCTTGCCGGTCGATGCGTGTCTCATCAAAAATTGTCCCAGCCGCTAAGTTCCGCCTCCGCGCCCTCTCTAAACCGATCTCGGGATCGACTTCGATAGCAACAGTTAAGTCCGGCATCAAATTTCCCAGCGCGAGTTGGTGCGCCTGCTTAACCGTGTGGAAGCCGAGTCCACGCGCGAACCCCTGGTAAGCCAAAGTCGAATCGGTGAAGCGGTCACTCACCACTACGTCCCCGCCGTCGAGCGCCGGACGAATTATTTGCGCCGCCGCTTGAGCCCGTGAAGCAAACATCAGCAGCAACTCAGCCATAGGAGCCATCTCCGCATTTTCAGGGTCCAGCAGGATGCGCCGGATCTGCTTGCCAATCGCAGTGGCTCCAGGCTCCTGATTCTCTACTACTGACAATCCCTGATTTCGCAAGCGCTCCACCAGCAGACGCATTTGAGTCGATTTTCCACTTCCCTCCGTGCCTTCGAATGAGATGAATAGGCTCCGGGGCGCAGTCATCCGGCAGAGCTTCTAGTCATAAACAAAATGAAACAGCGTCTTCAAGTCTTCCCAAGCCTCTCGCCGCGCCTGCTGATTGTATTGACGCAGCAGATACGAGGGATGATAAGTCACCATCAATGGAATATCGCGCCACTTGTGCCACTTTCCCCGCTGCTTTGTGATCCCTTCCTTGGTGTCGAGCAACGCCTTCATGGCGGTTGCGCCGAGCGCACAAATCGCCTTAGGCTTGATCGTCATGATTTGCCGATACAGAAATTGCCCACACGTCTGCATTTCATCGGGTAGCGGCGTACGGTTCTCTGGCGGCCGGCACTTCACTACATTGCAGATATAAACATCCGCCCGGCCGATCGGAATGCCCTCTTTCGCGGCTGTGTTGTCAATCATTTGCGTCAGCAGCTGACCGGCGCGGCCCACGAACGGCAATCCTTGCTCATCCTCATCGGCTCCGGGACCTTCCCCTACAAAAACCAGGCGCGATTTCTCGTTACCGGAACCGAAGACAATCGACATTCGCCCTTCCGAGAGCCGGCAGCGCTGGCAATCGCCGATATCAAGACGGATCTGATCGAGCGAATCTCCCGCCGGCGCGAGCGAAGGAAGTATGGCTAACTCTTCATCCGCTCCTGATTCCTCTGGTTTCCGCGCCGGCTGCCTCAGGTAGATGCTCTCAAAACCCAGGTCCCGATACAGTTCGAGATAACTGCGAATCTGCTCACGCGTCATCATTCCGACGGCTCAGGGCAGAGGCTCTGCCGTGCTTAACGAAAGACGGAGCATTGAGACCTGGTCCAGAATAGTCTCGGCAATCTTTCTCTTCTCTCCAGGCCCGGCATGAATCGTCCGTCCCGAGTGCGTGATGATATCGACTTCGTTCAGGTCCGATTCGAAACCAAGTCCGTCACGGTTCACCAGGTTGGCAACCAGCATGTCGCAGCGTTTCGCCGTCATCTTACGGCGAGCTTCGCTGAGCAGGTTCTCGGTTTCGGCGGCAAAGCCGATCAGGAGCCGGTCTCCCTTCTTCTGTCCAATCTCGGCCAGAATATCCGGCGTAGGATCCAGTTCAAGGGACAGCCGGGTAGCCGTTTTCTTCAGTTTTTGTTTAGACACTTCGGCCAGATAGTAATCCGCAACGGCCGCGCTCTTCACGATAATAGTGCTTTCTTCCAGCTTCTCGAGAACTGCCTTGCGCATCTCCTGCGCTGTTTTGACGCGGATTACCTCGACGTTTCCAGGCGGCGCTAAATTCACCGGACCGGAAACCAAAACGACACGGGCCCCGCGCCGAGCCGCCGCTTCGGCTATCGCGAAGCCCATTTTCCCGCTCGAACGGTTGCTAATGTAGCGCACCGGGTCGAGCGCCTCTTGCGTTGGTCCTGCGGTAACCAGCACCGATTCCCCGGTGAGGTCTTTCTTTTGCTCCGCCAGCAGATCAAGTTGGGCCGCGATGCGCGTCGGGTCGGGCAACCGCCCCGCACCCACGGTTCCGCAGGCCAGCCAGCCGTCATCCGGGTCGATCACGAAACAGCCGCGTCCACGCAGCGTTTCCAGATTTTTCTGCGTCGCCGGGTGCTCCCACATAGCTGTGTTCATGGAAGGCGCAAGAACCACCGGCCCCGTGAAGGCCAGGTGAAGAGTCGTCAGAAAATCGTCCGCCTGCCCGGTAGCAAATTTAGCTAACAGGTCGGCGGTGGCTGGAGCGACGATCAGAGCCTGATGCTTCTGTGCTATACCGATATGCTCCACCGCGCTTTCGAGCGTTGCGCTCGCGCTCTCCTGATTGAATAGATCGGTGATTACTTTTTGCCCGGTAAGCGCGGCGAAAGTTAACGGCTGAACGAACTCGCGCGCGGCACGCGTCATCACAACCTGAACCTCGTGACCCCTCTGCTGGAGTTGCCGTACTAGTTCGGCGGCTTTATAAGCGGCTATCCCGCCGCCAACCCCTAAGACGACGCGCATGGCGAAGCAACTATTCCGCTGGAAGCTGCTCTTCTTCCTGCATCAGGTCGGTGTAGGGAACCAACCCGCGGCGAGTCTCTTCCATAGCCAGGCTGGTGGGCTTCTTGTTTGCCGCCGGAAGCACGCTGCGCTGTCCGTTTTGCAACTGGCGCGCGCGCTTCGCAGCTACGATAATAAACCGGTAAGTACTTGCATTCTCGTCTTCCGGAATGCTGTGCATTGCGTTTGGTCTGGGCTTGTCTGCCATGCTTCTCCTTAACGGGCGCTCAACGAAATAACGAGGGCGGCCTTTCCTCAAAACTCTTCAGTATCGGCCGGATCTGCTCTTCCATCCGGACCCGCCGAATCCGCTCAGCGCGTATAATTGCGGCCAACGTAGCCGTGGACTCTTCCACTTGGTGATTCACTAGTACGTAGTCGTACTGTTTGTAATTGCGCAATTCATCGGCGGCATCTTTCAACCGGCGCTGGATGACTGCCTCCGAATCCTCCGACCGGGCTCGTAACCGCTGCTCCAAGATGTCACGCGATGGCGGCAAAATGAAGATCGTAACAGCCTCGGGAATTCTCTCTTTCAATTGTCTCGCACCGTTCACGTCGATGTCGAGTATCAGGTCTTTGCTTTCCGCCTGGGCCTGCTCCAGTACTTCGCCATGCGTGCCGTAGAAATTTCCAAAAACCTCGGCATGTTCCAGAAATTCGCCGTGTTCGACGCGCTTTCTAAACTCCTCAGGAGTGATATACACGTAGTTCTCGCCCGGCTTTTCATTCCCGCGGGCTCTGCGTGTCGTGTACGAAACTGAAAATCGAAGGGTTGGGTCGCCAGCCAGCAAGCGCGAAACCAGCGTGGATTTGCCTGATCCGGAAGGGGCGGAAATAACAAAAACTGTGGTCATGCATTCGGAAGGGGTATCGGGAGCATCCTCGCTCAGCAGCGAAGTGGAAACCGGCAAGCTATTCAAGGTTGAGTGCCTGTTCCCGTATTCTTTCGATATTAGCCTTTACTGCTAATCCCAGCTTGGCGATCCGAAGGCCGGGTTCGCCGGCATTGGTGCTCTTTGCGAGCGTGGTGTTGATTTCACGGTTCATCTCCTGGAGCAGAAAATCGAGCTTTTTGCCGACTTCTCCCCCTTCCGCAAGAGCCTTTGTCAGCTCTTCCGTGTGTACCCCCAGGCGAACGATTTCTTCCTCGATGTCCGTCCGGTCGGCCAGCAGCGAGGCTTCTTCGACCAACCTGCTTTCACTAATCGAAGCATCGGCCAGCAACTCAGCCAACTTCTCGCGCAAACGCGATTGAAAGTGGGGCAGCGCTTCTGTCCGGCTGGCGGCGATCTTTTTCGTCGACTGCTCAACCTCGCGCGCCTGCTTTACCATCTCTTCTCTTAGCCGTGCGCCCTCGTGCTCGCGATATCGATTGAGCGCTGTCGCGCAAGCTCCTACGGTTGCCAGCAATTCCGGCAGAAAGTCCGCCGACAGATCGGACGCTTGAGGCTCGTCAAGTACTCCTCGCAATGTGAACAGCACGTTCAAGTCTGGGGGTGCCTCCAGGCCGAACTCGTTCGACGCTTGCCGGAAGGCCGCCACGTACCGCGCCAGCGCTTCGCGATTAAACGCAACCGGCGCTTCGGACTGCAGTCGGTTTAGCGCACAACGCACTTCCACGTGGCCTCGCGCGATACTCTGCTTAAGCAGGCTGCGCACCTCGTTTTCAAACATCGCAAACTCATGGTTGGTATGGAAGTGCAAGTCAAGGCCGCGATGATTCACGCTGCGCAGGCTCACGGTCAACTCTCCCACGCTGGTCTGCGCGCGTTCGGCAGCAAACCCGGTCATGCTCCGGACCGGGCCCTCTTTTTCGCGCATAAAGTTCAGTGTAGTGGAGTGCAAGGGAGCGGGGTTTAAACGGCTTTCGACCTGATTTCATGCCGCCAGGATTTCGAAGCCTGGTATTGACAGTATCAGGAATCGCTGCTGCGGCACGTACAAGAGCAAAGCTTGTTAATCTTAGATTGCCTGCGCAGTCGGACAACCGCTGGACAAGCCATGCAAGGTGAGTCGAGAGGAAAGTCCGGTCTTCATCGGGCAGCATGCCGGCTAACGGCCGGGGAGGTGCGCTCAAAGCGCACGTTACGGATCAGTGCCACAGAAAATATACCGCTCGTTTCCGGCAACGGGGCGAGTAAGGGTGAAAAGGTGCGGTAAGAGCGCACCGCGGGACGAGCAATCGCGCCTGGCAGGGAAAACCCCATGTGAAGCAAGACCAAATAGGGGAGAAGGGGCGGCCCGCTCCGTTACAACTTCCGGGTAGGTCGCTGGAGCTGCTCAGCAATGGGCAGCCTAGAGGAATGGTTGTCACTGCCGAGTCGAGTCTTTGCCTCGTAAAGAGCGAAGACTTATTCTCGACAGATACAGAAACCGGCTTACAGACTGCGCAGGTCTACTTCGATTTCGTCCCCGCTACTGTCCGGCGGCTTTGGCCGTAGCCGGCTGACGGGTCGATTCGGCCGATCCTGGCCCTTTCGCCGGCGCTCGACTTGCCTTACCGCTCTGAATCGGGATTTCCCTTCTGTTGCTCGCCTGCTGCGGCACGGGCACTGTAATTTCCAGGACACCATCCTCGAACTGAGCTTTAGCTGGATCCGCACTTACTCCCTCCGGGAGAGCAATTTCGTGATAGAACTGGCTGTACCGGCGTTCCGATCAGTAAGCTTGGCCGATCCGATGCTCGTGTTCCGATTTCCTTTCACCGCTGATAACGAGCGCATCGTTAGTAATCTCCACCTTCACGTCTTCCGGCTTCAGGCCAGGTAGTTCCGCGTGACTCCGCCATGGCGGCTGGGCAGGGCGCCACAACGAGGAGATGAAAAAGGCCGTCTGCGAATTGACCTTCTCGCTAGGAGTTTTTTGTTAAGTGATCGAATCCGTGGACCTATTAAATGGCGTTTTTCGAAGGAATGTGCAACTGCCCCTCGCGTTCCGTGATCCCGACGGCCGGAGACCAGTTCCTTCCGCCGCCTCCTGCCTGCCCGAAGAACTGCCCGAATGATCTGTCCATCTCCTCGCTCATCCGCCGCATCAGCGCGAATGGATTGCTGCTGAAGAACTCCGCTGGACCTAGACCAGGAGCCGAAAGGATCGGTCGCGCGACTGCGATAAGCCAGCGCCGCTTGATTGCCGCGGTAGATTTGTTGTGTTTTCAGGTGCAATTTCCGTGCCAGGTTTATTAGAAGATTGATTCTTGACGTTAGCGTCCGCCTTGATGGTCCTCCGATAAATAGGCGGTACACGCAGAGTAGCGCTTCGCTCATTTTGGCTCCTGTCTCCGCCCATACTCCCATCAAGGCGTGAGCCCGGAAATGGAATACCGGGCAAACGCTGGCGGGGAGGCGCTGGTAAAATGGTGGATCCATGCCAATCAGCAAAGAGCTTCTGGATATTCTGATCTGCCCTGTCTGCAAGGCGAAGGTAGTTCTCAAGGAGGACGGAAGCGGGCTCAAGTGCGTTGGCTGTAACCGCGTGTATCCCGTGCGGGACGATATTCCGGTGATGCTCAAAGATCAGGCGACGATCGAACCGTAGTGGGCACCCGATGACCGTCTTAGACCAGTTGCCGGCGGGATCACGGACGGCCATCATCAAGCTTCGCTCCCTCGGCGACTGCGTCCTGACGACACCCGGCATTTCGCTGCTCAAGCACAGCCGCCCCGACTTGGAACTCGGGATTGTGGTGGAAGAGCGTTTTGCCGAAGTGTTCGCCGGGAATCCCGCTATCTCCCAAATTCTCACGCCGACCTGCCGGACGATCCGCCAGTGGAAGCCGCAATTGTGCGTAAACCTGCACGGGGGGACTCGCAGCCAATGGATGACGGCTCTTTCGGGAGCGCGCTGGCGAGCCGGCTTCGCGCACCACGTGACGACTCTCGCCTATAACGTGAGAATCCGGCGGGCTCAGCAGATCATGGGCGTTCATCGCCGGGTTCACACCGCCGAACATCTGGCTTCGGCCTTCTTCGAACTGGGCGTGCGGTTGAGCGATGTGCCGCGAGCGCAGCTCTTCACCGCTGCCGAACCGGCTATTACGGAGCGCCACGCCGTGCTCCATCCTTTTGCCTCCGCCCCGGAGAAACTGTGGCCAGCCGAACGGTTTGCGGAAGTCGCGCGTTATCTGAAACTCTGGAACATCACGCCGGTTTTCCTGGCCGGACCCCAAGACGACGCGACAGCTTTCCGCGATCACACTGTTCTCAAGGGCACCTTAAGCCAAGTTAAGGCGGTGCTCTCAAATGCCGTGCTGTTTATAGGAAACGACAGCGGCCCAGCGCACATGGCGGCAGCCTTTGCCGTACCTAGCGTGGTGTTGTTCAGCACTTCAGACCCGGCGGTCTGGGAGCCCTGGCGAACCGAATCGGAGCTGATCGTAGCGCCTGAGGGATTCGAAGCCGTGAGCGTCTCACGCGTGATTACAGCTCTCGAACGGCTACTGACGCTGGCCGAGGCGCACGCTTGAAAGAGCTTTCCCGGTTACTCAAGTACGCCAGACCTTACCTGCCGGCGTTGCTTGCTTCAGTGATGCTGATGTCGATAGTCGGTCTGTCGCAGGCGCTGATTCTGCGGCTGATCCCGCTCGTGTTCGGACGCGTCCTTGACACGACTGCTCCCGACGCGCCCGCTAAGCTCTTTTCTATTCCGCACACGCACTACGTTTTTTACCTCAACGATCTCTTCCCCGCCTCGGTGCACAATATCTGGACGATTGTTGCCTTCAGCCTAGTCACGTGCTTTGTCGCCAAAGGCGTCTGTGATTACGCCGGCAATTACCTTGTGAACTGGGTAGGCATCAGCGCCGTCAACGATCTGCGCCAGGAGGTCTTCGGCCGCGTTCTGCACCAGGACGCTCACTTTTTTGAGGACCACACGACCGGGCAGATCATGTCATCGATCATGAACGATATCGACCGGATCCAGCTGTCTACCTCCACCATGCTGGCTGACTGGCTCCGGCAATTCTTCACTGCGCTCTTCATCCTGCTGACGATCATCTCCTTCAATTGGAAACTGTCGCTGATCAGCTTGCTGGTGTTTCCGGTAGTGGCGCTTCTGACGACTCGGCTCGGCAGGCGCATTCGGAAGACGACCCGGCAGGTGCAGGACCGGACAGCTGGATTGAATCAGATTCTGCAGGAAACGATCAGCGGGCATCAGGTGGTAAAGAGTTTCGGCGCGGAGGATTTCGAATCTAAGCGCTTCCGGCTGGCCTCAGCGCGCTGGAAGAGCAGCAATCTCAAGTACACCGCTCACCAGGCGCTGGCCTCGCCGATCATTGAGCTCTTCGGGGCTCTAACGATTTTGCTGCTGCTCTATCTGGCCCGGCAACAGGTCAAGACCACGACCATGACGGCTGATATCTTCATTGCTTTCGTAGTCGGGCTGTTGATGCTGTACGAGCCGATCAAGCGCTTGACGAACATCCACAATATTTTCCAGCAGGGCCTAGGCGCGGCGCAGAGCGTCTTCCGCTACCTCGACACGCAGCCCGATGTATTTGACGCGCCCAACGCCAGGCAACTGGCGCGGCTCGAGAACTCGATCCGTTTTCGCGATGTGAGTTTCTGCTACCCGGCGGCGCCGTCCCGCTGCGTGCTCAACGAAGTCACGCTCGAGGTAAAGGCGGGAGAAGTCGTGGCTCTGGTCGGCCAGAGCGGAGCTGGGAAAACAACGCTAGCGAATCTAGCACCGCGTTTCTATGACGTGACTGGAGGCCGGGTCGAGATCGACGGGATAGACGTTCGCGATTACAAATTGAAGAGCCTGCGCGAGAACATCAGTATCGTTTCGCAAGAGACCTTCCTGTTCAATGACACCGTATTCGACAACATCGCCTATGGACGGCCCGACGCTAAAGAGGACGAGGTGATCGCCGCGGCAAAAACCGCTCTCGCAGACGGATTTATCCGGAAATTGAGCGACGGCTATCAAACGGTAATCGGCGAGCGAGGCGTGAAACTGAGCGGCGGCCAGCGGCAGCGGCTGGCGATTGCCAGAGCGTTGTTGAAGGATGCGCCGATCCTCATTCTCGATGAAGCGACATCGCACCTGGACACGGAGTCGGAGCAGCTAGTGCAGGAAGCCCTTACAGCCCTGATGAAAAAGAGAACCGTGCTGGTGATCGCACACCGGCTTTCGACAGTTCGCCAGGCTGACAAGATCGCCGTGCTGGACAACGGGCGCATTGCCGAAATCGGGACTCACGACAAGCTGCTGGCAGCTCGCGGTTTATACCATCACCTCTATGAACTGCAATTTGCGCCCTCAAGCGCGGTCGCGGAGTGAGAGACCGGGCCACTTTAATGAGTTCCTCTAAAAAAGAAATGAGTTCCTCTAAGAAAGAGAACTTTCAAGCTGATTGTTTCGACGGGTTCTTTGTTTCGGAACAGCCGGAACTGCGGAAGATCGCCTCCTTTTTGAAGCGCATTGACGGAAGCGTGACGCTGAACGTGACCGCCTTGGTTGCACGAGCCAGATGTGAAGCTGCGTGGAGGAGCCCCGGACGTTTGAGTCTGAGCTGCATCTTCGGCGAGTTTGTCTGCTGCGACGAGAATACGGAGCAGCTGGCCAGAAATGACCGCGAACTGCTTGCTTTGGATGCCGCTCTTTCGGAGCTGGCCTCGTTAGAGCTGCGACAGGCGCAAATGCTGGAGTGGCACTTCTTTGGCGGATTGACCTGGATCGAAGTGGCCGAATGTCTGGGCATCTCGATCGCAACGGCAGAAAGAGACTCGAAGTTATTACGGGCATGACTGGCCGAACAGGTGCGGCAGCATTAGATATAGCTTTGCGATATCCTCCGGTTCCGGACGCTTATGAAGCCCTGGGCAAGCCCAGCAGATGCAGAACCGTTTCGCGGATGCTGCCTCGAGTTATCGGCGGGCTCTGCACATTTATCAGAACTGGTATGAAAACGAGGACCCAAAGACGGTCGAATCTTTACTCTGCCTCGGGCAGGCATTGGCTTCCGAACACCAGTATGATGCGACCCGCAAAATCCTGAACAAAGGTGTAACGATTGGCGCGCAGGTTCTGGGGGATAAAAACCGATTAATGCTCTTCGCCTTGAACGTTCTGGGCACTTTAGAGCAGCGGACCCAACACTTCAATGCGGCAAAAAACGACTTCGAACGCCGGCTCGCGTGCAGTATATGGATCGCCCAGTGTTCCTGTTGTTATCGGAATGAGCAACTTAGGCATGCTCAATGAGATTACGAAACGCTATCGCCAGGCTGAAACGCTGTACCGCCAAGCTCTAACAGATATGCATTTTCTGCTACCGCCCAATCACTCCTGTTTCGGCAAGCCGGAACTGAATCTGGGGAAGGCGCTATGGCACGAGCATCAATACGCCGATGCGAGTCTACCCTGCAGGCAGCACTTCCCATTCTGAGCAAAGCAGCAGACGCGTCTCCCGAGGACCTTAAACAGGCAGAGGCGTTGTTGCAGAGGTTGAGAAAAACGCCTGAGAACTGAGGGTGCGGTGGTGCCCGCGAAGGTGGCGCGCGGACACCTTGTCCGCCGCGCCGAGACTCATCTCGGCGTTTGGGGCAGATCCAAGACTACCCCCTGCCTTCCCACGTCTCGAACCGCGATCTCGCTTCTGAATTTCTACAGTGACCCGACCCGCATCACCACTAACGTCATATCGTCGTGCTGCTCGGCGCCCCCGGCAAACTGGTCTGCCGCGCTCATAATCCGCGCGATAAGGTCTCGCGAACACAAATCTTTGTGTTCCTTGATGGTGGATATCAGACGCGCCTCACCCCACTCCTCGTCCGCCGCAGTCGCGGTCTCCGTGATTCCGTCAGTGAAGAGCACGAGGAGATCGCCTTCTTCCATCGCGATCGCCGCATCGCTGTACGAAGCACCCGGCAGTAGACCAACCACCGTTCCGCCGGTTTCCAGCCGCTGCACGTCACCGTTCGCCTGGCATCCGCGGAACAACATCGGGGCATTGTGGCCGGCATTGACGTAAACCATTTCGCCCTTTGCCGGATCGTACTGCGCATAAAAGAAGGTCGCATACCGATTCTGCGCGGTGGCTCCATGTAGCAAGCGATTGACTGCGGCCACGATGGATCCCACTTCACCGCTCCCTCGCGAAACTTCGGCCCGCAGTGAAGCTTGCAGACTCGCCATCGTCAGGGCCGCCGCGATTCCTTTTCCGGACACATCGCCGAGCGCGATTCCCAGCCGTCCTCCCGCGAGCGGCAGAAAATCATAGTAATCTCCGCCGACTCCGAGCGCCGGCCGGCACGCTCCGTCATAATCGAGGCCCGCAATTTCAGGCAACTGCTGCGGAAATAACCGCTCCTGCACCTCGCGGGCAATTTCTACCTCACGGCTGAGTCTTTCCCGGCGGGCCGTCTCTGTTCTGACTTCACTCGTGAGGTGAGCCACTTCCAGAGCGAGCCCGGTTTGCGCCGCGAGCGACTGCAGCAGCCGTAAATCGGTCGGCGAATACGGCTCCTCCGATCGCTTTTGGCCCAAACTGATAAAGCCAAGCAGCTCATCTTTCGCCGGCAAGGGCAAGAGCAGCTCCGAATGCAGTGCCGCCAGGCGGGTCCGCTCCTCCTCCGTCATACCGGGTGTTCGATAAGTCCACGAAGTCGGATCATCGAGGTATACCCGCGCGGGCTCGCGGGACTCGCGCAACTTCCGTACCGTGGTCGCGTCTCGAGAAAAAGCGATCTCCGGCAGGCGCTCGAAACCGATCGCATAGGCCGGTTGGTAAAGACTGCTGGCGTCTGTCAGCACGGCGATTTGTGGCACGTGAAGCAATTGCGAGATCCGCTCGGCAACCGTAGCGAGTAACGGGCCTGGTTCGATGATCGAACGCACATCGTCGCTCAGCTCCAACAAGAGCTGTTCAGCGTTGTACGCCTCACGAAAAAATCGGCGATCCACCCAGGCCCCGAGTGCCTGTAGGATGCGGCCCGATGCCATCCAGATCGCGATCGCCGCCACAATCGTCAGATCCGATGCGACCCCAGGGCCGAAGCGATTCATCAGAAAAAACATCGCCGCGCCAAGCGCAATGCCCGTTAGAACGCGCAGGGTCCTCACCCCGCGCCTCGCTACAGCGTATTGCAAGCCTTGGCGCAAGACCACGTGTACGTCCATGGCCCGATGCACCAGGATCACGTAAGCCAAAGTCAGTGCAAAACCGTAAAACAAGATGTACGTACCGTAATAAAGCCATTTCGGAAAGTACCGTTCGATCGGTACACCGACGAGCCCCGAAAGAATGACCAATACCAGCAGCGGGCCCAGGCTCACCACCGATCCGGCGAACAGAACCCGCAGCCGCCGGCGCGCATCGCTCGACGCCGCAGTTCGGAATTTCGCGGCGAGTGACACGAACATCACGCCCACCGCCATCAGATCGAGCACATTAAAGAGGGTATGGAGGTCCGATAGGAATCGCTGCAATGGAAAGACCGCCGAATAGTTCTCGAGGGCGCCAATGCGCACGATCGTGGAGAGGATGACGGCTGCTGCTAATGGCACGATCAAGATCCATTTCAGCCGGTCGAGACGGCTCCACCTTGTGCTGGCCGGAAACGGTTCCGGAAAATAGAGCCCGAACAACAGCATCCAAATGGTGAAACATCCCCTAATAACGCCTTCGTAAGCCGCTCCATAATCGCGCAAGCCCGGACGCCAAAAATCCACGCCCGGATTGGCGAACGCTGCGAAACTGAGCATAAATGCGAGCAGGAGCCACGCTCGCAGGTCACGCGGACGAACTGCCGTGACCCAAAATCCCAGCACGAGTGCGAACGCCGGCAGCACAATGAGAAGCAGAAAATCAGAAAATCCGGAGCCGCTCGTAAGTGAACCGGAACCGCTGGTAAATGGATTCGGACGGACGGCGCGAGCCAGTTTTAGGTTCACGACGTGGTCACTCTTGCCGGCAGATCGCACTCGAATACGCAGCATGTCTCCGGGATGGGCACCCCGGAACGCCTCGCCGAATACAGCCGACCCTGTCACCGGAACACTGTTTACGCGGACCACGATGTCGTGGTAGCGCATCCCGGGAACCGGGTTCTCAGGAAAAATGTACGCATAAAATTGCGGCTGATCGGGGTCGGGGAGAACTAGGAATGGATATTCGACCGCGTTCGCATGAAACCAGTTCGGATAGCGGTAAGCTGCATAGCGGACTTCATAAAAAAGGGCTGCGGCCAAAACGAATGCGAGTGTAATGTACTGCGGAACGGCGCTCCGGCGGCTTCGAGAACGCGTATAAGCCGTCGTATCCACCACGTTATGGTATCAGCGGAAATCCTTCCGTAATCGCACGCCGATCCGCCCCTCAGAAACTTCTTTCCCCAACCTCCTCAGCCGCTTAACGTGAAAACCGCCCCGGCGCGAACCACCCTTCCTTCATACTGCGGACAGGTTTGAAACGTCATGACCGCCCAAACATCTCCTCGCCCACGCACTGACGTCACTCGCGCTAGTAGCCACCATTCAACCGGACCTACGTCATCAATCGGGAAGGCCCGTTCTGCAGAGCTGCGGGGATGAGCCCGCCTCTCTCAGGGAGGCGAAGACTCCATGGCTCTGCGAACTGGAAGTATTCGCCTTGAGCCGTGAATTACTTAGCAGTTCCATGGAGAACGGCATGATGACCCTTATCGCCCGGTCTCCGGCTTCCGCCGGGCGCAGTTTCCAAAACTCTCTTAACGCCTTGCCAAAACTGCCAAAAGGCTGGAGTGCACGCCAACACTGATACAAAAAACGAAGCCCAAGAAATCAGCGAAAGGTAGAACGACAATGCGAGAGAGTCCGGAGCGGTGCGCGCCGGAGTTCAATTGAGCTTGGTGCAACGGATGTTAGCGGGGGAAGTGCCGGCTGCGGTAACGCGGGCAAGTGGGGTGATACGACGGCTGTACGACTGCCAGATGAAAGTATCTGGAGCGCAAGCCGGATGGGTTGCGCCCGTAGGGGAGGCCGCGTATGGCACACGTGCGGCATGTGCTGGGCGAGTTCGACACGCGCCAACCAGCGCCTTGCGGAACTGGAGCGCAAGGTCGCCACCAGGAGATGGCCAACCGATCTGGGCATACTTCTTGGAGCCGCGATGCCAAGCATCTGCTCTACCAGGATCAGCTGGGAGATGAAAATTTCAATGTCTACGCAATCGATCCGAGCGTTGTACCCGACCCTAAAACAGGTGATCCGGCGGTTCGCAACGTAATCGACGCCGAAGAATCGCGCGTCATGATTTATGCCGTGCCAAAGACCGATCCGGACATTCTTCACATTGGCCTCAACGACCGGGATAAAGTATGGCACGACCAGTACAAGCTGCGCATTTCCAGCGGTGAGCGGACTCTATTGCGCAGAACACCGATCGCATTGCGGAGTAGATTCTCGACAACGCGAGCGTCCTGCGAATCGCGCTGAGAACAGACGACAAGGGAACTCGGAGATCCTGCGTGTTGACCCGGAAAAATTCGCGCCTCTTTATACATGCGATGTATTCGAGAGCTGCGCGCCCGCTCACTTCGATCATGCCAATCAGAAGGTTTACATGATCACCAATAAAGGGGCGAATGTCAATCTCATCGAGCTTTCCGTTCTCGATCCCGCAACAGGCAAAGCAAGCCGGCTGAAAGATGACCCTCTCAAGCGTGTAGATCTTCAGGATGCGATGTCTTCAGACGTCGACGACCGGGAATGAAGTACCTGGTGGCGCAGGGTATCGTGAACCCGACACGCTTGGGGATTGCCGACGGTTCTTTATGGCGGATATGCGGCACTCGCCGGAGTCGCCTTTCGCCGGATGTTTGTGGAGCGGCGGTGGCGATTGTTCCTCCCTCGGACCTGACCTTCCTGCTGGAATCGATTCCTGCGTACTGGGAAGCGGCCCGCAAGATCATGTACGCCCGGATGGCGTATCCGGGGACTCCGGAAGGAAAGAAGATTCTGGAGGAAGAGTCGCCGGAAATTCCGCTTTGAAGATCAAGACTCCGCTAAAAGTGCTGCAAGGCGCGAACGATCCGCGCGTAAACAAACGCAATTCGGATGAGATCGTCATCGCGGTGCGCGATCACGGCCTTCCCGTTGAGTATCTGGTAGCTCCCGACGAGGGTCACGGCTGTGCGCGCCCCGATGAACAATCTGGCGATGGTGGCGGCCATGGAGCGTTTTACGCCAAGTACCTGGACGCGCGCGCCCAGGAATCAATGCCGCCGCCGGTTTCCACTCACTTGAAGGAGATAACGGTCGATCCGAAGACCGTGAGGAAGGCCGCGAAAGTGGATCTCCTCAGTTCGGTTGCCTACACCGGCACACGAGCTGATGCCCGGAGGAGCAAGTTCAAGGCTACGCTAACCGCTGGCGGGCAGACAAAGAGTCTGGACAGCTCGAGCGAAGCGAAGGATCAGGCGCAGTAGTGGTCTGTTATCGAGAGTACGAATGCGCCAATGGGAGCCATGACCGACACCGTCGTAGTGAATAAGGGCAAGCTGACGCCCGCCGAGGCACGTAAAGCAAGGCCCGCTGGAAATCGATCTTTTTGTTTAAGGGCAACAAGGTGACCGGAACGATGGGCATGAACGGGCAGAGCCGGGCAGTGGATATCGATCTTGGAGCGCCCGATTTCGCGGAGGGCGCGGGATCTATGGAGGTGATTTCTGCTTTGCCGCTGGGTAACCGTTACCACACGACCTTCTACAATGTTGATCTTCAGAAAATGCAGCCACGAATTATGCAACCGACCGTTGCCGGGAGCGAAAAGGTGACGGTTCCTGCGGGTACTTTCGACGCGTACAAGGTGGAACTTACGCCGGTGGAAGCCGGCACGGACCGCGTCACGATTTGGGTAGCCAAGGACGAGCGGGAACCGGTGAAGTATTCAGCGGTGCTGGCCTCTATGGGGCGCTACCGTGACGGCGAAGCTGCAGTAGGCGCTCGTTCTGGCACTCGACTGGAATGCGAGCTGACGCGAGGTGGAAGCGGGATCCCGGGGAAAAGTAGGGAAAGCGTGGCCTGTCCCCGAATTAAGCGCCCTCTGTTATTCTCGATTTGAGGAAGTTCGCAGTAGATGTCTTTCAGTTCGCGTTCCTACGTGAATCCTTACGTCCCCTCCAACCGTTTTCCCACAGGGGTTAGATGGCTGCTGATCTCTACCGTCGGGATTTCGGTCCTGGATTTCATCCTACGCGCCAGCAGGCCGGGTGCCTCGCTCTTCCAGTTTTTCGCTCTTGTCCCCGCACAAGTTGTTCAGAGTTTTGCCTTCTGGCAGGTCTTTACCTATCTTTTCCTGCACGCCGGCATCGGCCAGGTGCTCTGGAACATGCTCGCCCTCTGGATGTTTGGGGTCGAATTGGAGCGGGCTTGGGGGACCCGGCGTTTCGTGGGATTTTATTTCGCTTGTGGGATCATCGCCGGTTTGAGCGTGGTAATTGCTGCATACCTTTTTGGAGGGACGCACGTCCCTGTAGTAGGGTCGTCGGGAGCAGTGTACGGCATCCTGGTGGCGTTCGGGGTGCTGTTTCCGAATCAAACCATACTTTTCGGCTTTCTCATCCCGATCAAGACTAAGTACTTCGTAATGATTATCGGAGCCGTCGTTTTCCTCCAGTCTTATCTGGCTATCGCCGGAGGACAAGGGGTGGCAGGGGTGATCGCCAGTCTGGCTGGATTGGCCGCCGGCTACCTTATCTTGAGAGGCGGAACCCTGCGAGGGCGAGTGAGACAGCCGCTACTGGACGGTTATCAGGATTGGAAGCTGCGCCGCGCCAAAAGGAAATTTGAAGTTTATCTTCGCAAGAAGGACTCCAATCGCGATCGTCGGGTGCACTGAGGCCGGGTCTCAATTTAGCTGTAGGTAGTAAGCCATGAAATATTCTTTTCCGCTCGCACGCGTGGCCGGTTTGATGCTGGCAGCAACGAGCCTCTTTTCTTCCGTTTCTTCCGCGCAAGACAGTCCGCAATCGGAGAGCAGCGACTCGGTAGCGAAGCCCAAGAAGCCAGCCGACGCTCCACCGCCGCCTGAAGAAGCCCCCATCCCCTCCGCGTACAAGAAGCCGAATGACATTCCTGCCGGCACGCCGACCTTCCGTTCAAATGCCACGACTGTAAACGTGGACGTTTCGGTGCTTGATCAGCAAAATCACTTCATCCCAAGGCTTTCGCCGGACAAGTTCCGCATTCTCGAGGATGGCGTGCCGCAAAAGATTACTCAGGCCGGTTTGAGCGAAGCTCCAATGACGATCTGCATGGTCATCGAGTTTAGTGGCCGGTTCCAGCGGTTCTGGAGCTACGGCTGGTACGAAACACTGCAAGCCTCGTATACATTTCTTTCGACGTTGAAGCCGGACGATAACGTCGCTGTAGTGGCCTATGACCTGCACACGACTATTCTTTCCGACTTCTCCCCTAACAAAGCACAGGCGGAAGATGCGATGGCCCGGTTGCGGATTCCCGGGTTCAGTGAATCGAACGTCTTCGATGCTCTCACCGATATGGCGGACCGCATGTCGAACATCGAAGGCCGTAAGGCGATCCTGCTGATCGGCAGCGGGCTCGATACTTTCAGCAAAATCACTTTCGATACCGCGCGCAAGGATTTGCAGGAGGCGGGCGTCCCGATTTACACGATCAGTACTCTGCAGATTGCGCGGATGGCCTTAGAGGGATCGCCCGGCATGGGTGCGCAGATTGAAAATATGGACTTCCTGCAGGCCGATAACGAGATGAAGACGTTTTCGAAAGAGACCGGCGGCTTGAGCTTTTTCCCGCGCTTCGTGGCAGAGTATCCGCAGGTGTTCAACCAGATTGAGACGGCGCTGCGCGACCAGTATTCTTTCGCTTACCACCCGACGAATGTCGCGCGGGACGGTAAGTTTCGTCACATCAAAGTAGAGTTGATCAATCCTGAGACAAATGAGCCGCTTAGGCTTGTGAACCAGAAGGGCAAGCCGATCAAATACCAAATCGTGGCGAAGGCGGGGTACAAGGCGCCTCGGGAAGTGGATTAGCCAGCGTAGAGCTCAGCGAGCCCTTTCTGTCAAGCACTCGATCTGTTGCCATTTCAGTCGGATAACAGTGCGTTGACAGTTTGCGCTACCGTCTGGTAAGTTTGCTGAGTCTCGATGCGCCCAGCGTCCCCTTATCGCGCCTCAGCTCAAGCGACCATTTTGTTGGTAGATGATAACGCCGACGGAATCTTAGCTCGGCGATCCGTTTTACAAGAGCTGGGGTATAAAGTGGTTCCGGCCGATTGCGGTTCGGAGGCTCTGAAGCTTGCTGAAGCGGAAAACTTCGATCTCGTCATTACCGATTACAGGATGTCGCCTACCGACGGTCTCGAACTGATCAGGCAATTGCGACATAGCGGTTATCAGAAGCCGATTATTCTGCTTACCGGATTTGCCGAAAACCTCGGGTTGCGTCCGGAGAGCACTGGCGCGGACGTAGTGATCCAGAAGAGCGCAAATGAGATCGTGACGCTGGTGCGACACACGAAGCGGCTGCTGAATCTGCCGCGCAAGCCGGCGGGATCGCACGGGAAGGGGACGCGGCGGATCCTCGAAAAGTAACAGCCGAGAGCGTCCTCTATATTGGGGAATGCATCGCTGGCGAATTTTCCTCATAGTCTCCATAGTTGCGGCGCTGGCTTGTCCCAGCATGGCCGGAGTGGCAGCTTCCGCCAACAAGGCTCGAGCACCCGGGGCTGCAGCGGTCACTTCTCCGTTATTGCGTTCACTTTCTTTGCATGACCGTATCGCGCAGTTAATTGTGGTGCGCGGATATGGGGATTATCCCGAAAGCAGCGATCGCGAATACGAACGATTCGTGCACTGGATCCGCGATACGCATGTGGGCGGCTTCATTGTGGCCGGGCGGATCCGAAATGGCGACGTGATACCGGCACAGCCGTTCGAGATGGCTGCCTTCATCAATCACGTACAGCGTGAGGCGAAGACTCCGCTGCTAGTGGGCTCGGATTTTGAGCGGGGCGCTTCGATGCGGGTCGCGCAAACGGCGCGGTTTCCTTATCTCATGGCTTTCGGCGCGGCTCACGACCTGGAAGCGATCAGACGTTTGGGGGCTGCCACGGCCCGCGAGGCTCGCGCGCTGGGGGTCAACTGGGCCTTCGCCCCCGATGCCGATGTCAACAACAATCCGGACAATCCGATTATCAACACGCGTTCGTTCGGCGAAGATCCGCAGGCGGTGGCCGCCGACGTCGCCGCTTTTATAGACGGCGCGCATTCGGATCCCGGCAATTATGTTCTTCTGAGTGCCAAGCATTTCCCCGGTCACGGCGATACGGCGGAGGACAGCCACATGCAGCTAGCGAGGCTGGATAAGCCCAAAGAGCGAATCGAGTCGCTCGAGTTGGTGCCGTTTCGCGCGGCCATCGCGCACGGGGTCGATTCAATTATGACCGGCCATCTAGCCGTGCCTGCTATTGAGCCGGAGCCGATACCGGCTACGGTATCGCGCAATGTGTTGACGACTCTGTTGCGGGACGAGCTGGGCTTCAAGGGTTTGGTGATAACGGACGCGCTCGAGATGCAGGCCATCACGTCTCTATACCCGGCGGGTCAAGCGGCGGTTCGCGCGATCGAAGCGGGAGCTGACGTGCTGCTGATGCCCACCGACCCCGAAGCTTGCATTCAGGCCATCATGACTGCCGTTGGGAAAAAAGAAATCTCGCTGCAGAGACTGAATGCGAGCGTGCAGAAAGTACTGGCCGCTAAGCAGCGGGTTGGCCTGTTTCGGAACCGCCTGGTCAATCTCGACCACATCACCGACGATCTCGAAGCGCACAAGCTCGACGCACTGGCGCAGAATGTTGCGGATCTCGCGTTCACGCTGGTCAAGGATGAGAAACAATTGTTCCCAATGGCGAGTGCTGAGGGCTCTTGCCTGATCATCATGAGCGAAGGCGAGTTCTCGGCGCGCGGCCAGTCGCTTGTCAACGCGCTTCAGGCGGCAAGTGTTCCACTAACCGTTTACGTTACGCATCCGAGCATGCCCGGCACTCTGCTGACTAACTTTGCGACAGACATTGCGCGCTGCAAGCAGGTTTACGTTGCGACATTTATCACTGTCGGCGCGAACCGCGGAAGTGTCAGCTTGCAGGGTGGGCTGAATCAGTTTCTTAAAACAGTAATAGCCGGACCCGCGCCGGTGGCGCTTATTTCCTTTGGCAGTCCTTACCTCTATCGAGACTTTCCCACCGTTTCGGCTTACGCAGCTACCTTCAGCGTGGCGGCGACGTCCGAAGTTGGGGCCGCGAAAGCAATGCTGGGTGAGATTGCAATCACCGGGAAATTACCTGTATCGATTCCGCCGCTGGCGACGATTGGGGAAGGTCTGAATGTACCGGCTAAAGCCAAGCTGGCATCTAACGGATCGAGATGACACAGATAACCTGGCTCGGCCACGCCACATTTGAGCTTAAGTTCAATTCCGGCGAAGTTCTAGTGCTGGACCCTTGGATCGAGGGGAATCCGGCCTATCCGAAAGACTACAAGATCTCGAAAGTGGACGCGATCGCGATTTCACATGCGCATTTCGACCACACGAACGACGTACTTCCTCTGGCAAAGAAATTCAAACCGCAGATTGTTGCGATTTTCGAGACCGCCTCCTGGCTTGAGAAGAAAGGGGCCAAGAATACTAATGGCATGAACAAGGGCGGGACGGTGGATCTCGGCTTTGTGAAGCTGACGATGACGCACGCGCTGCACAGTTGCTCGATCAAAGACGGCGATGAGCTGATTTACGGTGGCGAAGCGGCTGGTTACGTGCTGACCTTCAAAGATGGGCGGAGCGCCTATTTTGCCGGCGATACCGCGCTGTTCTCCGACATGAAGCTAATCGCGGAGTTGCATGAGCCCGAGCTGGCCTTCCTGCCGATTGGCGACCACTTCACGATGGGGCCGCACGAGGCCGCGCACGCAGCACGTTTCATAGGCGCGAAAAAGGTGATCCCGATGCATTATGGAACATTTCCGGCTCTTACCGGGCGGCCTGAAGACTTAAGTCGCCGGTTGGAGAAGGACGGGATTGAAGTCTGGACTTTGAAGCAGGGCGAACCCGTCGAGTGGTGAGCGGAGAAATGCCCAAGCCGCCGCGTTTCCATGGCCTTGCCTGTTTCTACTGATAATGCTGGACGATGACTTGGCTGAAGCCGGTTTTGCGCAGTGCATCGCGCGTGCTCGAGAGTTCTCCGGCGTCGCGAATCGGACCCACAATCACGCGATAAAGATTTACATCTCCTGGCTTGGGTACGGCATGCGCGAGGAAACCTTTTTTCCGCAGCACTGCGGCAACGGCGAGAGCGTGATCGTGAGGTACAGCGGTTACTTGCAGAAATTCCTGGCCGCCTTGCGGAACGAACCCATCGGACTTACCGCCCGCGGCAGCGGCAGCTTCGGGAATACCGGGTTCCGGCTTGGCGGCAATTTTTTTGCGCGCGCCCAGAAGATCCTCTGAACCTTTGGGGGCGACGCTCGTGGCCGGGAGGTTCGGGTTCAGAGCTCCATCATCGGCTGGCACCGAATGGGTTTCCCCGCCCTGCGGCGCTGAAGCAGAGCCGGATTCCGGATTGGATGCCGTCGCCCCAGCGGGCAGGCTCACGCTCGCTGCCTTCTTGCCGTTCCCGGCGCGGCCGACCATGTAGCCGCCCGTGAATGCAATCCCAAGCAGCGCGGCCCCTACAAAGAAAACCGCCAGGAGCTGTTTGTTCCCCAATAGGATCTCGGTTTCGCGTTCGCTGCTCTGCAACATTTCTATTTAGAATTGTACTGAAGATTTTTGCTCCCTGTGATGGTGCTCGCCGGGTTACTCTACTTAAAGATATGTTGTTCTTCAAGAAAACAGTTATGGGAGCGCTTTGCGCTACCTGGCTCTGCGTTGGCGCTACACAGCCTGGAGCTAATCCGTCAAACGCGCTTCCCGGAATGCCTCCGGTGCTCGACAGCCGCAATATCTATTCGGCGAACGGCCCGGGAATGCTGAGCGCGACGGTGAAGAGCTTTCCGTATCGCGTCTACGTGCCGAACTCGAAGAGCGATACGGTCGACATTATCGATCCGGCGACCTATAAGATTATCGGGCACTTCGCGCTGCCTAAGCATGGCAAGGGTCTGCTCGAGCCGCAGCACGTTGTCCCTTCCTGGGATCTCAAAAAGCTCTGGGTAGCGCAGGATTTAGGCGATCAGTTAACCATGATCGATCCGGCAACCGGTAAAGAAGGTCCTACCGTGCATGTCGACGATCCGTACAACATGTATTACACGCCCGACGGCAGATACGCCTTGGTGATGGCTGAGCGCGAGAAGCGCATCGATTTTCGCGACGCGCAGACTATGGCGGTGGTGAACAAGGTACCCGTCGATTGCGAGGGAGTGAACCATGCGGACTTTACTCCAGACGGCCGTTTCATGATCGCGACATGCGAGTTTTCGAGTGAACTGCTCAAGATCGATGTGGCCGCGCAGAAAGTGATTGGCCGTATAACGCTGGAGCCGAAGGGGATGCCGCAGGATTGCCGGTTATCGCCGGACGGAAAAGTATTCTACGTGGCCAACATGGATTCCAACGGGGTTCACGTAATCGATGCCGAGGCGTTCAAGCAGATCGAATTTATCAAGACCGGCAAGGGGACCCACGGCGAGTATTTCAGCCGCGACGCCAAGTACATGTACATTTCGAATCGCGGCGAAGGAACCATTTCCCTGCTCGATACGGCGACGCGGAAGCTCTGCGGGAAGTGGGTGATCCCGGGGGGCGGGAGTCCCGACATGGGCGGCGTCTCGCCTGACGGGAAAGCGTTGTGGCTTTCAGGGCGCTACAACAGCGAGGTATATGTCTTCGATACATCGAATGGCAAACTGCTGGCGCGGATTCACGTTGGCAAGGGGCCGCACGGCTTATGCGTTTATCCGCAGCCCGGGCGCTATTCGCTGGGACATACAGGAAATATGCGCTAGGCGCGAGCGAAGTGCCAACGGAAAACAGTCCCGAGCCGTGGTTGCGCGGACCGATTGAGGGCGTGCATGCACTGGTGCTGCCGGTGCTGTTCAGCTTTTTGCAGGTGCGCGAAGATTTGGCGATATACACGGCCGGGCTTTCAGAAGAAGCTGTTTGGCGGCAGATCGACCGAGCATCGATTGGATTTCATCTGAAGCATATTGCCGGAAGCATCGATCGTTTGACGACGTACCTGATGGGCGGACAGCTTAGTTCGCGACAGCTCGAGGCTTTGAAGCATGAATCGGAACCGCACGGCTCGGCGAGCGAACTGCTGGCTTATGTGAATCAACAACTGGCGCGATCGGAAGAGCAATTACGCCAGCTCGATCCAGCAACTCTCTACGATGCCCGTTCGGTAGGCCGCCGCGCACTGCCGACCACCGTGCTTGGCCTGATTGTTCATCTCTGCGAGCACACGCAGCGCCACCTGGGGCAGGCGATCACGCTCGCGAAGATGCTCAGGCAGCCGTAGGATGTCCGACTTCACGCGGCTACTCGCGCGAAATCGCAATTATCGCTGGACGTGGTTGGGGCAAATCGTCAGTGAAGTTGGCGATCACTTCAATAACATTGCGGTGCTGAGCCTGGCGATGGAAGAGACACACAATGGCGCCGCCATCGCGGGCTTGATGCTCTCGCGCGCCATTCCGGCCATCATCGTCGGCCCGTTCGCGGGCGTTCTGCTCGACCGCTTCGATCGTCGCAAAATCATGATCACGAGCGACTTGGTGCGCGGCGTGCTCGCCCTCGGCTTCATACTGGCGATACGTTTCCATCAAACCTGGCTGCTGTATCTGTTGAGCGCACTGCTGATGATTGCGTCGCCGTTTTTCACCAGCGGCCGGTCGGCGATTCTTCCGGCGATCGCGACTGATGAGGAGTTGCATACTGCAAATTCTCTAACCCAGACGACCGGCTGGATGACGCTGGCGATAGGCGCTTACTTTGGCGGCACGACCGCGGCGCGTTTCGGGTACCAGGTGGCATTCATTTTTAATAGCCTTTCGTTTTTCTTTTCGGCGTTCTGTATTGCGAATCTACAGTCGGACAAAGGCCACTTCAGGGCGGCGGACCGCAATCTAAACGAGACCAAAGTGGCGCGTCCCTGGCACGAGTACCGGGAAGGGCTTGGATACATGATCGGCTCGCCGTTGATCCTCGGGATCGGGCTGATTGCAATTGGTTGGGCGAGTGGCGGTGGAGCGGCCCAGGTGCTATTCACTCTTTTCAGCGAGATGGTGTTCAAGCGCGGGCCGGCAGGCTTAGGGCAGCTTTGGGGCATTGCGGGAATCGGTCTCCTGATCGGCGGCGTCGTCGGTAACCGGCTCGGCAAACGGATTGGCTTTGAATCGTATAAACGCACCGTATTCTGCTGCTACCTGCTGCATGGCGCAGCTTACGTGGTGTTCAGCCAGATGCGTAGTTGGCCGCTGGCACTGTTGTTTATGGCGCTTTCGCGCGCAAGCGTCGCGGTAAGTTCGGTATTGAACTGGTCAAAGCTCCTGAAGCATGTGGAGGACCGATATCGAGGTCGCGTGTTCTCGACTGTCGAAACTCTGACCTGGTCGACCATGATGCTTTCGATGACGGCGGCCGGAACTGCCTCAGAATACTTCAGCATCCGTCTGATCGGTGCCTGTTCGGGCCTGCTGAGTTCTTCCACCGCTCTCCTTTGGGGCTGGATGAACTGGAGTGGAAGACTTCCGGAACCGACAGTCACAGAAGATGAGGAATCGGTCGAAGTCCACACAAGTACAAGCGGGTAATAAGGTTACAAGCGCATCGCTCATTGGCGCTGAGCGTCTTGCGTGCTAGAGGCACTCATCCGCACGCTAATTTCGGACTGGCAATTTGCATGTCCTTCTTTAGCGCCTAATGAGTACGGAACGAATCAACAAATTTCAACCGGATCGAACTCTGTATCTGAGAGGTTTCACGGGTTTCGGCGCCGCGGCATCGCTCTGCGAGGCCAGCCCGACCGGATTTAAGGTCTACGGGGTCTTTCGAGACCAGGCCGATTTTGCCGTTGCGGTTATCTACGATGCCGACAACACATACGAGCATTACTCGGTCAAGTACCTACCGGACTTCAATCTTTCCGGCATGGTTCTGAACTTCAGCCTTACCTGCCAGGGTTTGCAGCCAATCGATTCGGCTAAGTACAGCTGGATCGATTGGGCGCAGATGGATGTTGTACCGACCGACGGAAACAAGGATAGAGCCCCAGTCAAAATCAATCTGTGGGATCATGCCACGCTGGCTTCCGGTTCGTATTTAACAGCGCAAGGGACGTACACGATTTCGGCTCCAGGCGGATGCGCGGCGGGAGACCAGCTGATTCTCTACATCAATAACGTGAGCTTTGGCTTTACCGCGGTTGGCGGCGAAACAGCCGCCAAGGTAGCACAAGCGTTTGCGAAGGACATAAATGAGCATGACTGGTCGACTTACGCCAATACCAGCATTGCGGTCATCGCGTCCGCCGATTCGAACGGGAATTTGACGCTTGCGAATGCGCGCACAGGAACTGTGAATGTGAACGGGACATCGGTGAGCTGGCAGCAAGGCATAAAATTCCCGGGTATTGCGGCGAATTCAACGATTTTCTTAGGCGGTGATCCATATTTAGTAAGTTCGGTGACCAGTCCGACAACTCTGACGCTAACTTCCGCGGCGGCCAACGCCTCGAACACTCCCTACCTGGCGTCATACGGCGGTGTCGACGGGAACGATGTGCAGGTGTATATGCTCACCGGGTCAACGAACGGAACGCTGGCGGTGAATAGCCCGGTGCTGCAGCTTTCGGGCGGAAATTCAGACAACGTAACCTGGAACATTTCCCTTGATTTCACAGCGCTGGGGATCGATCAGATCCGGCAGGCGTGGCTGACCTTCGCTCCTCAGCTTGCTTCGAGCGCGGCTTACGCGGACACGCAATGGAGCGCGGTTTTCTCTAATTGGTCAGTAAGCGATCCCAACGGTGTTCAGGCTCTGCAGTGCGCCGGCCCCGGAAGCGTGCGGGTGGGCAACGGCGATCCAAGTTGCATTTATTCGGGAGCAGGCTGGCAGACGGTTGGGGCGAACAATTACTGGCGTGGCTTTGCACAACAGACCGGGCTCGACGCCACACACGCGGGCGATAGCGTTACCGTGACTTACAGATGCGCGAGCACGCACGATCTTTATCTGGGAACATCGCTCCTAAAAAACCGCGGGATGGTGAGCGTGAGCCTGGATGGGATTGCTATCCTTCCAACGCTCGACTGCTTTTTGTTCGTGAGTTCGGAAATCGTGACGCGGCGCATTCTGCAGGCGAGTGTTCCGGCAGGTACTCACACGGTGACAGTGACGCTACTGGGAACGAATCACCTAGGAACAGATCCAACTTGGGATCCTAACTCGCTCGGCTACCAATTTGTTTTCGACTACATCGAGGCGGCTGTTCCTTCCGACATACCGGATGCGTTGATTACTTACCCAAATGTGAGCGCCGCGCTGGATTTCGATACGGACGCCACTTACAAGGTGAGTCCACAGCGGCTGCTCTGGCATATGAACAAGCTCGGCTTTGCCGGGCAGCTCAACGAATATATCGGTGTTTACTGGTGGAATCAACGGAAGAGAGTAAATGGGGTCTGGAACTCGGCCATTGTGACGGTCAGCGGGACTTGGGCGGCCGGGGATGCTGCGACGATCACGATCGGAGATTTTTCCTTCTTGAAAGCGGTATCGCAACTCGACACGCTCGACACCATCGCGGCGCATTTCGTTTATTACATCAATGCGGCTAGTGTCTCGATGTGGGCGGAGAAGACCGGGCCGGGGCAGTTGACGATTTACGTGCGCACGCCCAACTGGCACGATACGTTGAGCGTGAGTAAGACATCCGTTGCGGGCGAGATTGCTTCTAACGCGGAAAGTTTGGACCACGGCGCCGACGGCATTTGGCAAGTCGACACAGCGGCGTCAAGCCCTATCAATTACCCAGTTGCGCTATGGCACGCCGATCTCTTCAAGACCGTGAAGGCCGCGGGATTGCTGATTACAACTTCATTCTCGATGGAACTGGTGAATCCGCCAGACGACGGAACGGTCGTCAACGCATGGAAGGCGAGATTCGCAAATGGAACGGCGGTAGATACCGCGACCGATTTCGGCGGCATTCTGTCATCGCAATGTGCGCCGATTGCAAATCTCACCAATTATCAAAAGCTTGCCTACACCCAAATGGCCGGTCTGCAAAACGCAGCCGGATTAACCCCCTGGCTGCAGTTCGGTGAATTTCTGTGGTGGTACTTCAGCTCCCAGCAAACGGTGCCGGTGGGGTATGCCGCTTACACAAGTCCGATTTCGATCGGGGTGGCCGAGAATCATGGCTTGTCAACCGGAGATCGCGTCATTATCTCCGGCGTTGAGGGAATGACGAGCGCGAACGGGACCTGGACCGTAACGGTGACCGACGCCACGCACTTTACGCTCGCCGGATCGATTCCAAACGCGGCATGGGTAAGCGGAAGCGGAACCGTGTGGTACAGATCGATGGCTTACTATGACGCGGTGACCACGGCGGCGGCAAACACGGCTCTGGGCCGTCCGCTCTATCGATTCATGGATCAGGATGACGATCCAACAGTAAATGGCAGTACGGACACGAATTTTCTGGCGGCGCAGTTGAAAGCTCATGTGGATGCGATCCGCACAGCAGTGCTGGCGGCATACCCAAATGCGAAGTTTGAACTTCTTTATCCAAACGATGTAAACAATCCGGTTTGTTATCGCCCGGCCAATCTTCCGGCCCAAGGCGGAAGGTTGAACGCGGCTGTCAATTTGCCCGCGGCCTGGCGCAATAAAGCGGGTAGCGGCCTTGACCGCTTCAAAGTGGAAGCTCTAAGTTGGGGCGCGACTTACAGGAATCTCGACCTGGCAATCGAAGCGATTACTTTTCCGTTTACGGGCGCGATGTCATGGGGGCTGGCCGATGTGGCTTACCTGATTCCGTGGTTTAACGGCGCGTGTCCCTGGACGTCGGAGTATCAGCTTGCAGCGAGTTCGGGCATCGGCTTGATTAACTTCTGGGCCTACGATCACATTGCGCTGATGTCGTGGCCGGTACCCTTCCCGAGCCCGACCCGGCGGTCGTTTTTCGCTGGTTAGCGCAGCAGGGGCGACCGAAGATCGCAGGATTACTTCGGTACATTCATAATTCGTGAGCTATCCCGATTCAGTTCGCTATCTTTACTCGCTGGGCAACGAGCTAAAGGCCGGCACGAAGTTTGGCCTGGAGCGAATTGGCACTCTGCTCGCGGCGCTTGGCAATCCACAGAACGGGCGGCATTTTGTACACGTGGCCGGAACGAACGGCAAGGGCTCTACGTGCGCGATGATCGCCAGCATCCTGCGCCGGGCCGGGTTGCGAACAGGGCTGTATACTTCGCCGCATTTGATTGAGCCGACCGAGCGCATACAAATCGATGGCGAGGACGTGAGCGCAGACGAATTCGCCGCGGCATTCGAGATCGTACACAGAGCGGCCGAAGAGCTGATGCAACAAGAGCGTATCGACGCGCATCCGTCGTATTTCGAAACAGTCACGGCCATGGCGTTGCTGATCTTTCGTGAGCGCGCGCGGATCAGCGTAATCGAGGTAGGGCTGGGCGGAAGATTGGACGCGACCAACGTCATCACGCCCGAGCTGTGTGTCATCACGCCCGTTTCCTACGATCACGAAGCTTATCTCGGCAACAGCCTGGAAGCGATTGCCGGCGAGAAGGCAGGCATCTTGAAGCCCGGCATACCTGTTGTCATCGCACAACAAGAGCGCGTTCCAGCGCGCGTGATCAGCAGGCGTGCGGAAGAGCAGCTGTGTCCAGTGATTCGTACCGCGGATGCCGATGTTCAGGTGAGGGAGACCGGCGTGAGAGGCTCGAGATTTCTGCTGGATAACGCGCTATACGAGTGCCCATTGCCGGGGAGGCACCAGATAGAGAATGCATTGACGGCGATTCTGGCGTGTCGCCAATTGAAAGTACCAATGACTGCGATGCAAGAGGGCTTGAAAGAAGTGCGCTGGCCGGGGCGCCTGGAGCGAGTCTCATGCAATCCGGATTTTGTGCTGGACGGAGCCCATAATCCGGCGGGTGCGGCGGCACTGGCGCAGTATATCCGGGAGTTTTGCGCGGACCGCCCGGTTTGGCTGGTCTATGGCGCTATGCGCGATAAGGCGATTGAAGAAGTAACCGGACAATTGTTCCCACTGGCACAACGCCTGATCGTGACCTCGCCTGATTTCCCGAGGGCGCTGCGGGCGGAGGCGATTCTAGAAGTGACGAGCCACCGAAATGCTGCTTTGACCAATACTGTCGCGGAAGCAATCACGATAGCGAAGGAAGCGCCACCCAACGCTGCCGTCTTCTTTACCGGATCGCTTTATCTGGTGGGCGAGGCGCGAAAGCTGCTGCTGAGCCACAGTGCTCCGATTTCGTAGAATTAGGCTGAATGCGAAGACTGCGCGGCATCGTGTTCGCCGCTCCCGCGATTATTCTAGCGACGATTTGCTTCGGCACGGTAAGTTTGTTTGTTTCCTTTTTCGATCGTACAGGGGCGGTACAGCTTCGAATGGCGCGCGCGTGGGCTAGAACTCTGCTGCGAGTGAGCAGCGTGCAGGTTCGCGTCGAGGGCCTGGAAAAGATCGATCGCGACGCAAGTTATGTCTTTATTTCAAATCACTTGAGCTATATGGACACGCCCGTGGCGCTGGCGCACATTCCGGTGCAGTTCCGGTTTCTGGCGAAGCGTGGATTATTCCGGATTCCATTACTCGGAACTCATCTGAACCGCGCTGGCCATATTCCGGTTTCGCGTGAAGATCCGCGCGCATCCGTGAAAACTATGCAGGTGGCGGCGGAAAAAATTCAGCTGAAGAAAATATCGCTGCTCATTTTTCCGGAAGGCGGCCGCTCGCATAATGGAGTGCTTCGGCCGTTCAAGGAAGGCGGCGCGTATATTGCGATTCGTGCGGGCGCTCCGGTTGTGCCGCTAGTAATGCTTGGCACACGAGAGGTTTTGCCTTACGGGAGCGGCGTAGTCAAGTCTGGATCTGTCACGCTGCGCATTCTGGAGCCAATAGAGACACAGCGAATGACTTTGAGAAATCGGGGAATGTTAACCCAGAGGGTGCGCGATTTGATTGCTGCCGAATTAGGCGCGAGCGGGTTACGCGATAGCCAAGCGGCTAGCGTCAGCAGCAGCCCGTCTTAGCCAGCACGATTTCGTTGATCTGCACCAGCGTCGGATAGTGACCCGTATAGCAGGAGTAGCAGAAGTGCTGCTTGGTGTCGTGAATGGACTCGCGAAGGTTATCCAGGGATAGATAGGCAATCGAATCGGCTTCGACGAACTCTCGAATCTGCTCGAGATTGTTATTGGCGGCAATCAATTCGTCCACCGACGGTGTATCGACGCCGTAGTAGCAGGGCGAAATCGTAGGCGGGCAGGAGATGCGTAGATGCACTTCACGCGCTCCGGCGCTGCGTACCATGCGCACGATCTTGCGGCTAGTGGTTCCTCGCACAATCGAATCGTCGACCAGAACGACGCGTTTTCCTTCGAGCAAGTGGCGGACGGGATTGAGTTTGAGCTTCACGCCGAAATCGCGAATGGCTTGCGAAGGCTCGATAAAAGTGCGGCCAACATAATGATTTCGAATAAGCGCCTGGCGATAAGGAATGCCGGACTCGGAGGCATAGCCGATCGCAGCGGCGACACCGGAATCGGGCACGGGCACAATGACATCTGCATCCACGGGATGCTCCAGGGCAAGCAGCTTTCCCATACGCTCGCGAGATTCGGCAACAGGCTTGCCGAAGACAATCGAATCCGGACGCGAGAAGTAGACGTGCTCGAAAGAGCAGTGGGCGGGTGTTTCGGGACGGGTATAAAACTCGCGCGTGGTTCCGTCCGGTCCCACGATGACCATTTCGCCGGGTTCCACGTCGCCCGTGTAAGTGGCTCCGATGAGATCGAAGGCGCAAGTTTCCGAAGCAAAGACAGGGGCTGATTTTCCGTCAGGCAGATCCAGGCGCCCCATAGCGAGTGGGCGAAAGCCATGCGGATCGCGGGCAATTATTATGTGATCCTGCGCGAGAAAGACCAGCGAGAAAGCGCCTTCGATCTGGAGAAGAGCATCGCGGAGCGCCCCGGCCAGAGTGCGTTCGCGTGAGCGCGCTACCAAATGAAGCACGACTTCGGTGTCGCTCGTAGATTGAAAGATCGATCCGTCTTCTTCGAGATCGCGGCGGAGTTCGATGGCATTCGTGAGATTGCCGTTATGCGCGACCGCGACCTGTCCTTTGCTGCACGCGACAGACAAAGGCTGGGCATTGCGCAGACTGGTGTCGCCAGCCGTCGAGTAGCGGGTATGGCCAATCGCCAACTCGCCCGGCAATTGATTCAGTACGTCCGGAGTGAAGATCTCGGCCACGTGACCCATCTTGCGGACGCTGTGAATCTTGCGCCCGTCACTAACCGCAATGCCAGCGCTTTCCTGGCCACGATGCTGCAGCGCGTAGAGACCTAAATAAACCAGATTTGATGCCTCAGGGTGTCCATAAAGCGCAAAAATACCGCACTCTTCACGCAACTTATCGAACCCTGGATCTATTTCCTCGCGTTGCGATTCCTCTTCCGATTTAGACATTTGTGTTCACCAGTACGGGGATTTGGAGGAGGTGTTCAAGAGCTCGATCCCAATTTTGAAACAGCTCGCCGGCCCGGCTGTCAATCAGCACTTGTCCGTGATTGCGAACGATAACTCTCGCTTCGAGTGTAACGCCGATCGTAACCGCTTCGACATTGTTTTCTTGGGCGGCAGCGAGAACGCGATCCGGAACGCCGGTCGAGACCAGAATGCGGGACGGCCCTTCGTGAAATAGGAGCAGTTCGGGTTGCAGATCCGATTCAAGTTTGACATCGGCGCCAACTTTCGCAGGTCCGAAAGAGCACTCCGCTAATGCCACGGCCAGTCCCCCTTCGCTCAGATCGTGGGCTGATTCGACCGCGCGCTCGCGAACCAGCTCGCGAATCGTGGTTTGTACACGCTTTTCGTAGTCCATGTCGAGCCTAGGCGGTTTGCCCCAAAGCGCATGGAGGATGACCTTAGCGTATTGCGTTCCGCCAAAATGCTCTGCATCGGAATCGCCCATGCCGCCGAGCAAGATGACGGTTGAGCCTGCGTTCTGGAAATGAAGCGGGGTGACAGGCGAAGTTTCGAGCGTGCCCACGATGCCGACGACCGGAGTTGGGAAAATAGGCGTGCCGAGAGTCTCGTTATAGAGGCTTACGTTACCGCCCGTGACGGGAACTTCGAAAAATCTGCAGGCTTCGGCAAGGCCCTCGATGGACTCGACGATCTGGGCCATGATCTCAGGCCGTTCGGGATTGCCGAAGTTCAGGTTGTTGGTGGTTGCGATCGGCAGCGCGCCAACTGTGGAGAGATTGCGGCAGCATTCGGCAACGATCAGCTTGGTTCCTTCGCGCGGATCCAGTGCGCAATATCGGCCATTGCCGTCGAGCGACATCGCGACCGCCGTGTTAGTGCCTTTGATGCGGACCACTGCGGCGTCCCCGCCCGGACCTGCGAGAGTGTTGGTACGAACCTGGTAATCGTACTGCTCCCAAATCCACCGCTTGGAACACAGATCCGCGGAAGTAAGCAGCCGCCGTAAATCATCAGCCAAATCACCGCTGCGAATGGCAGGGCCGGTAAAAGGGGCTGTGCGCAGGGGCTTCGTGTAAAGCCGGTTGTATTTAGGCGCTTCGTCGGCGAGCGCGCGATTGGGAATCTCGGCAAGAACTTCGCCGTGGTGCTTTACGCGAAGCAGCCCGTCGCCTGTTACGGTGCCGATCGTAACCGCATCCAGGCCCCACTTTCTAAAGACCCGAAATACTTCGTCTTCACGGCCACGTTCAGCCACCAGCAGCATGCGCTCCTGCGATTCGGAGAGCATCATCTCGTAAGCCGTCATTCCCTTTTCACGCTGAGGCACGCATTGCAGATCGATTTCGATACCTGTGCCAGCGCGGCTGCCCATCTCGCAGGTGGAGGAAGTCAGCCCCGCGGCGCCCATGTCCTGAATGCCTACAATGGCCCCGGTCTTCATGGCTTCGAGACATGCTTCAAGCAGTAGCTTTTCCATGAAAGGATCGCCGACCTGGACGTTCGGGCGCTTCTGCTTCGATTCTTCGGTGAATTCAGCCGAAGCCATGGAAGCGCCATGAATGCCGTCGCGTCCTGTTTTAGCACCGACGTAAATTACCGGATTGCCTACGCCGCTGGCTGTCCCATAAAAGACTTCGTCATGGCGAAAGACACCTAAAGCGAAAACATTCACCAGCGGGTTACCGTCGTAACTCTCTTCGAAAACGCACTCGCCGCCAACTGTTGGAACGCCGAAACAGTTGCCGTAATGTGCGATGCCCGAGACCACGCCTTCGAGGATGCGGCGGTTACGGCCGCCGCTACGAGGATCGTCGAGCTTGCCGAAGCGGATCGAGTCCATGACGGCAATCGGGCGCGCGCCCATGGTGAATATGTCGCGCAAGATGCCGCCGACCCCGGTAGCCGCGCCCTGGAAGGGTTCAATAAAACTCGGATGATTGTGCGACTCGATCTTGAAAGCAATCGCGATGTTATCGCCGATATCGATAATCCCGGCGTTCTCGCCCGGGCCTTGCAGCACGCGGGCGCTCTCAGTGGGAAGTCTCTTAAGGTGTACGCGCGAGCTTTTATACGAGCAGTGCTCGCTCCACATCACGCTGAATATGCCGAGTTCGGTTATGCTCGGCTCGCGGCCAAGCAGGCTGATGATTTTCTCGTATTCGGCTGGGGAGAGTTGGTGGGCGGCAACTACTTCGGTCGTGATCTTTGCTTCGCCGATCGCATGAGTCATGGTCGCGAAGCCAGAACCCCTGCTGCGGTGAGTGACTCGAGGATGAATAGTCCATCCGTGCGGCCTAGCAACGGATCGGCTGCGCGCTCGGGATGGGGCATCATGCCCATTACATTGCGGGCGCCATTCAAAATTCCGGCGATGTTGCGCATCGAGCCATTGCAGTTCTCGCCATAGCGAAGCACCACGCGATCTTCCGCTTCAAGCTGGTCGAGGGTGTTCTCATCGGCCACATAGCAGCCTTCGCCGTGAGCGACCGGCAAACGTAGAGTCTGCCCACGCGCAACCTGATGAGTGAAAAGAGAATCTGACGTCACAACAGTCAAGAGAACAGACTTGCAAACGAACTTCAGGCCGGCATTGCGCACTAGCGCGCCCGGCAACAGCCCCGCTTCCGTGAGCACCTGAAAACCGTTGCAGATGCCAAGCACCGGTCCGCCCTCCTCGGCAAACCGTTTGACTGCCTGCATCACCGGCGAGAACTTAGCGATGGCGCCGCAGCGAAGATAGTCACCGTAGGAAAACCCGCCGGGCAGAATGGCGGCATCCGCCCCGGCCAGAGAATCCGATTCATGCCAGACGAATTCGGCCTGTTGGTGCAGGTTTTGCGAGACTGCATACCATGCGTCGTGATCGCAGTTACTGCCAGGGAAAACTATAACGGCTACCTTCATCGCCGGCTAGCTTTAAGGGATAGACAAGCGGCCGCGCGCCGGTCAGGCCCCGCTGGCTGCGGGAGCAGCAGCCTTCTTACGGGTTGCCCGTCTCTTCTCGACAGGCGGTTGCCGGTCGCTCTTCTTTAACGAAGGCAGCACGATGGACGTGACAAACTTCTTCTCGCCGTGCTCGTCGAATTTGATAACAACGTAGTCGTCGTTGCAGGAAAGTACCGACCCGAGGCCGAACCTTCCGTGCTCTACCTGGGCTCCAGTTGCAAATGCCGGTTTCGTGGCCATTCGGACCGTTAACCCTCCATACATGATTCTAACAGTTCGACTAAAGGCCTATGCCGGGCCGACGGAAGACTGTCAGCCGTCGGGTGGCGGCGGGTGCTGTATCTGTCTTTCCCTATAATGGACGAGTACGCTATGGAGGATCTGAAGAAGAAGTTACAAGACGAGATCGCGGCGCTGGAGTACGAGTTGCGAAACGAGCTTCCCAGGGAGATTCTCAAGGCGCGGGCGCACGGCGATCTGAGCGAGAACGCGGAATACCATGCCGCCAAAGAGCGGCAAGCTTACGTTAACGCGCGCCTGGGTCATCTGCAAGGCCGTTTGCGCGATTTCTCCATGATCGATTTCTCGAAGATCCCGCGCGATCGGGTCGGCTTAGGCTCTCACGTGGTCGTACTCGAGTTAACCAAAGACGAGGAACACTCGTACGATCTGGTTACCAGCGAAGAAGCGGATGCGGCGAAGGGTAAGATTTCAACCAGCTCACCTATCGGCCGCGGCTTACTAGGCAAGCGTGTGGGAGACACGGTAAAAATTCAGATACCGGATGGAGTGCGCGAGATGGAAATCCTTAGCTTGACCACGATTCACGACGCTGCGGCCACATAGAGAAAGATATTTATGACTTACACGCGCGCGATCGGTTTGGGCGCCAACAAAATTATCCGGCTCATTGTGCGCGCGCTCGCGCTTTCTAAAATCAACCCGAACGTTCTTACATTTCTGGGTCTGCTGATTAACATTGCGGCGGCTACCTTCCTCGCCTATGGCGAATTCCGCACTGCCGGCCTGGTGATCATCTTTGCCGGGCTGTTCGATATGGTTGACGGGCAGGTCGCACGGGCCACGAATCAAGTTACTCGCTTCGGCGGATTTTTCGACTCTGTCTTAGACCGCTACTCGGATTTGGCTTTGCTGGTAGGTTTGCTGGTCTATTACGGTACCATCAATCGTCCTTCGTACGTGGTGCTAACCGCCATCGTCATGACGGCATCGGTAATGATCAGCTACACGCGAACCCGAGCCGAAAATATCATACCCGCGTGCAAGGTGGGATTTCTCGAGCGGCCGGAGAGGATAGTGCTCTTCATCATCGGAGCACTGTTCGATCGCATGGCGCCCGTTCTTTGGGTAATCGCCGTACTGGGTAACTTGACCGTGATCCATCGTATGATGTTTACCTACCATGAGTCGAAGCACCTGGAAAACGCCCAACTTCGCACGCGGTCGGTAGCCGCCGCGTCCGGCCGAAGCGGACCGCTTTAGAAACGCCTGGTCATCCGCCGTCTTCGAGGATTACAACCGCAAACGCAAGAGTTGCGGTATGTGTTAGAGAAAGTGAGACCCGCTTGACCCCCATGCGCTGTGCAATTTGCTCCGCCTTCCCGGTAAGGCGCAGGGATGGCCGCCCGGATGGCGCGTTGACAACCTCGAAGTCGTGCCATGTCACTCCCTGGCTCCAACCGGTGCCGATTGCCTTCATCCCGGCCTCTTTAGCAGCAAATCGGGCAGCCAGGCGTTCCGCCGCGTTTGCTTTGGAGAGCGCATATGAGAGTTCGCTGCCGCTGTAGACCCGGGCAAGGAAGCGCTCTCCAAATTGCGAAACAGTGCGCTCGATCCGGCTAACTTCAGCCAGATCTGTCCCGATCCCCAAAACCATGCTGAGCTAGGTTGATAAGCTCTAGCTCTGTGTTTTGCGAAATGCCGCCCAACGCTTCTTCTGTGCGATCGCAATTCGTTTACGGGCTTCCGGAGTAAGGACACGCTTCTTGCGCCCGGTTCGTCCCTTAGTTGAACGCTCGGCGCCTGTATTCGCCGGTCGGCCCACACGGCCGCCGATCATAGAACGTACCTGCGCTATTTGTTCTTCCAGCCTGTCCCGCTGCGATTCCAAACCTTGTAAAGCGGCTTCTAAGATCTCTCTACTTGGTGCTGCCGTCGATTTAGCCATGGTTATACTACTTAGTAACACATAAGAATGTTTCTTGGTGAATTACTCGAATTTATTCTCCGGAATAGCACATCAGTGTTATGGGTCCGTCATTTATCAAACGCACCTCCATCTTCGCCTGAAAAACGCCGGTCTCTACCTGACGACATAGCCGTTTACAATCCTCTATAAATGTTTCGTACAAGTTTCGGGCTAGCTCTGGCCCGGCCGCCCTCGAGTACGATGGGCGATTTCCTTTCCGCGTGTCACCATACAAGGTGAATTGTGAGACGATCAATAACCCTCCTTCGATCTCAGATAAGCTTAGATTCATTTTTCCGTCGACGTCAGGAAAGATCCTGAGTCTGGTTAACTTGCCAGCCAGCGCGGCGGCATCGGCCGCAGTATCGTCCTCTTTGATCCCCAGAAAGACGCAAAGGCCCGCACCAATTTTTCCTGTTATGCTTCCGGCGACACTGACGCTTGCTTCAGAAACTCGCTGTGCTAATGCTCGCAAGCTATCTCTGACCCAGGTCGCCGTCACGGCTAGAGTGTGCAGCCATGTCGAACAGTGTCCCTTGCCCTAACTGCCAGTGAGGATCCAAGCGACGTTTAATGGCGAGCATAGACTCGATCTCTTGGGCAGAGTACATCAACTTGAGCAAGTCTGTTTTCGTTTTACCAATTCCGTGCTCGGCCGCCACCGTGCCGCCCATGGCGATCACGACACCGGCAAACTCGCGCATGAGCTCTTCTCCCTGTTTTGCCTGCTCGGGTGTTTGCGGGAGCATGTTCACGTGGTTGTTGGCATCGCCTACATGCCCGAAAATAGTGAACGCACCGGGCAACACCTCCCCGCAGCGTTTCTTGTAACAGCCATGAAGTTCGCGGTAACGATTTAGCGGCACCGCGAAATCGGTTGAGAATTTCGGAAAGCCGTTCCGGCGGACAATATCGGTCACCATGGTCGGCAAGGTGTGGCGGAAATCGCGAAAACGCGCCTGGTCGGACTGGCTTAATCCAAACCATGAGGTCTCTTCAAAGGCCTGCTGCTCTTCCAGGCGTTGCGTCCACAGATCCACCTGCTCATCCTGTTGTGACTCGAGATTCTGCTCTATGAGAAGAGCCGCGCCTGCCTCGCGCGGAATTTCCGCATAGCGCTGGCGCAAAAGCTGGAGTGCAAAGTCATCCATAAACTCGAGCAATCTAAGCTCTGGAATCAGGCGCCAGGCTTCCACAGCGTTCAGAGCGTGTTCATCGGACGGAAAAAAGACTACCCCGCTCAAGATCGCGGGCGGCTCCGGCAACAGCTTCAGTTCTAGCTCTGTCACAATGCCGAGTGTCCCCTCACTGCCTGCGAGCAGGTTGACCCAATCGACCTCAGGCCGAAGGTAATAACCGGCTGAATTCTTGCTGATAGCAGGCATGCGAACCGGCTCGAAGGCAAAGTCGACCGCCTCGCCCTTCTCGAACCGCTTTGTTTCTCCGTCAACAAAAGTCACTTCCACCGCCAGCGCGTGGTGACGAACAGAACCATAGCGGAAACTGCGCGCCCCCCCGGCGTTAGTGCTGAAAATTCCGCCAATCGAGGCAGTATCTTCGGTCGGATTCGGTCCAAAGAACTGACGGGTTCGGGCAGCCCCCTGGTGAACTTCATTCAGCAAAATGCCGGCCCCACAGCGGCAGCGGCCCTGTTCGATCTCGAGCTTGCGAAAGCGCTCGAGAGATATCACGCAGCCTCCATGCGGAACGCGAGCACCCGTGAGGCCCGTGCCAGCTCCCGCCAGCGTGAGGGGCGTCCGCTCAGCAACGGCGGTGCGGACGATTTCGCGCAATTCCCGAGTATTTGAAGGCAAGAAGACTTCCACCGCCTCGCCGCGGTAACCGGAAGCATCCTGCAAGTAGGGCTCGAGCGAAGTGGGAATAAGCGGCAATCTCAGTCTCCTGGCGCCATTGAGCGGCAAGTGATCTGGCAGACCGCTCTCGGGCTCTCTTCCAAAGCTAACTCACTTCCGTTACAGGCGTGCAAAAAAAGAACCCGCATCCATTTCGAATGCGGGCTTTCAAAGTAAAGGACACAGGACAACTGCGGAGAACGTGGCCAAGACTGGCTTTCGATCAGGAGCGAGCAGCCAGGACCTCCAACTCTTCAGTTCACGTTACTCAAGTATGGAAGGAAAGATGTCGAACTGCCAAGAGCTATGGGTTCTGGGCAGGACTACCCGTACCGGATCGGAGGGATGATAGAGGATCCTACTGCGTCTCGGCGAGCTTGCGCGCTCGTTGCCATTCCAGTTTCCCCCGATATTCTTCATACAAAGTGGAGAAGCCGGCCCAAAAATAGCCGCCAACAAAAAGCAGCAGAAATGGAATCGCGAAGAAGTTCAGCGTTTCGATCGCGAAATCGATCATGTAAACGAAGTAACTGCCTATAGCGATCTCAACATAGGGAAGCCATCCGCTTCTTCGGCGATAAGCAACCGGCTTCATCTTAATTCTCTGAGCGCCGATCGCATACTTGGCCGTCCTTGCGAAGCTACTCTGAATGCCCAGCAAGGCTTCGATAACGCCTTTCGAGTTACTCACCGTGAGCGCCACGCCAGCCGCCATCAACATGGGCAGAAACGCAATCGACTTCCACCAGTTCTTTGGGTACAGTTCTCGCTGCGCATACAAATAAAATGCCGAGATGGACCAGAACGAGGCGATGATCAGGGGCAGATCGATGAGCACCATTTGAAAAATGCCCATGTAAAAACGGATGATCATCACGGGCAGCATGAGCATTGAAACAACGATCATCAGGGGATAGGAGATGTTCGGCGTCAGGTGCATGAACGCCTCGACCTTTACCCGCAACGGCAAATCGGCCTTCAAGATACGCGGAAGGAGCTTTTTGGCAACCTGCGTCAATCCCTTGGCCCAGCGGGCCTGCTGCACCTGAAAGCCATAAGTCTCGACCGGCAGCTCGGAGGGGCAATCGACCGAAGGCACATAGACAAAACGCCAGCCGTTTAGTTGCGCTCGGTAGCTCAGATCCGAATCTTCCGTCAGCGTTTCATGCTGCCAGCCCCCCGCATCGTCGATCATCTTGCGGCGAAGAATGCCCGCGGTTCCATTGAAATTAAAGAAGAGTCCCGAGCCGCAGCGAGCCCCGTGCTCCAGAACAAAATGTCCATCGAGCAGCATCGCTTCTACCTGCGTGAGGATGCTGTACTCCTTGTTCAGATAACTCCAACGGGTCTGCACGACGCCAACTTCCGGGTCCAGGAAGAAATCGATGGTCCTGATCAGGAAATCGCGCGGAGGGACGAAATCGGCGTCGAAGATGGCAACGAACTCGCCGGTCGTAGTCTCTAAGCCCTCCTGCAGCGCCCCCGCTTTGAAGCCGTGGCGGTTGCTTCTGTGACGATATTCAATTGGTAAGCCGGCCGCCCGGTACTCGTTGCAGAGGCGCTCCGTGTAGGGATGAGTCTCGTCGGTGGAGTCATCCAAAACCTGGATTTGAAGCAGTTCGCGCGGATAGTCGACCTGGCTGACGCTCTCGAGCAGGCGCTCCACTACGAACCTTTCGTTATAGAGAGGGAGTTGAATGGTCACTTTCGGCAACCGTTGGAACTTGTGGGGAGCCGTGCCGCGCAGGGCTTTGCCGTATTTTATGTATCGCCGAACTGTTTCATACCGGTGAACCCCATATACGGAAAGTACTAAAAGGATCCCAAAGTATGGAATCAAAAGCGCCCAGTCGAACGCTGAGAGCCGGTAAATTCCCGAAAATGCGTCGTCAAAGAGACCATTCGCCACGCGCGAGCCTAGCGTGGGTTGGACGAAAAGGAAAAACTGAATCAGCCCCGGTAAGAACATATGGCTTTGTGTAGTCGAAGTTCTTGCATGCGCTGCTATCACTAGTGTATCGTCATTCCCGCTCTTGTTCCTGAAAAGGGAAACCGAGTTCAGTAGGTATGCGTTTTACTGTTGATCATGCTGGGCCGGTTATGGGCAGCTCACCTGCTTTCGCGGCTACGCACATCTTTGCGCGCCAACCTGCGGAGGCCATGCAGGCCCAGCATGCAAAATGCGTTCTGGAAGGAACCGCCGGCGATTTCACGACCGACGCTCTCGCCGCTAATCGCCTTGTTCAATTCGAGGAACCGTCGTGGACGCTCTGAGCGGTCAACGGCTTGCAAAAAGCGAGATTTTCGCGGACCTGGAGTAAGATTCCGCATTACCGGTTCGACGAATTGCCGATTCAGGCGGAGCCTTCTGCTCTGAAGCTCTTACCGCCGGCAACTACCGGCAACTACCGGATAGAAGCGAAGCGGGCACGGTACCTCGACGTCAACTATGGCGAAAGGCAACCTGGCGGTGAGGGCCAGGTTCTACAGGTCGCGGGCAATCACTCGTTGTCTCGGGCTGCGATCAAGATGGCGCCTCAGGCACTTATCAGCGCCCTACTGGTCGATGAGGACGGAGACCCCGTGCAGGGCGCGCGGATCAGTCCGCTCCAGCCTCGCTGGAAGGTGGCCAGCCAGAGACAGCGTCGGTTCAGCAGAGCATGACAGATGATCAAGGGAGATATCAATTCGCTTGACTGCCCGCCGGAACCCACTTTCTAAGGGCCACGCCAACGCTCGCGAGCGAGTGGCCCGCCGTGCCGAATTTCTTGGAGTAGAAGGCAGCACTTACTATCAAGACTCGCGCTCGTTCCGTGATGCTACACCGATTCGACTCGGGACCCGGCAAGAACTCAGTGGTTTGGCTCTGACTCTCGCTCCCTAAGATCTCGTTATCCTGTGAGGCATGGAGCTTAAATCCGTCCGCCTGACGATTCCGGAGGACGGGAACATTATCGTCGGGCAGAGCCACTTCATTAAGACCGTTGAGGACATTTACGAGGCAATCGTAAATACTTCGGCTCACCTCAAATTCGGGGTGGCCTTCAACGAAGCGTCGGGTGACTGTCTGACTCGTTTTGATGGCAACGACGAATCGCTCCAGAAGAGTGCGCTGGAAAACGCCACTGCCATTGGGGCTGGGCATATTTTCGTGGTGGTCCTGCGAAACGGTTTTCCGATCAACGTTCTCGGCCGGATTCAGGCGGTGCCCGAAGTAGTGAATATCTACTGCGCGACTGCGAACCCGGTCGAAATCATCGTGGCACAAACTGAGCAAGGCCGGGGCGTTCTGGGCGTTGTCGATGGCAGCTCGCCCAAAGGCGTTGAAAGTGAGAAAGATGTCGCTATTCGCGTCGAGCTGCTACAGAAGTTCGGCTATAAGCGCTGAGCAAAGCGCGTTGTGAGCCCGGCGTGATCGGAGTTGCTATTTCAGACGATCAGAGAAGTACCTGGCGTAGCTGCGCGAAAGCGTTTAAGCTCTAATCGGTACATGCGTCTTCTTTGCGGTTTCGTTCTGGTTAGCGCAGGTTCGAGCCTGCTTGCCCAGCAAGCTCCGCTGACCGCGCTGCCCTACACGCCCAGTCTCGATATCAGTTTTATGGACAAGAGCGCCGACCCGTGCGTGAATTTCTACCAATACTCTTGCGGCAACTGGAACAAGCTGAATCCGATTCCGCCGGATCAGCCCGCCTGGAATGTGTACGCCAAGATGGAAGACGACAATCAGCGCTTCCTCTGGGGAATTCTGCAGCAAGTCTCGCAGCAGGTCGAGTCACGGAATGAAAGCGAAGCGAAGATCGGCAACTACTTCCAGGCCTGCATGAACGAGCCGGTGATTGAGCAAGCCGGAATGAGGCCGATTGAGCGAGATCTGGTTGATATTGGCAGACTGAAATCGGTGGATGACATCGGTGCGTATATCGGCGCTCAGCACCACAGAGGCATTGACCGCGGAACGCTATTCGGTTTTGGTTCAGACCAGGATTTCGACAATTCCTCGCAAGTGATCGCCTTTGCTTCGGCGGGCGGGCTGGGGCTGCCGGATCGCGATTACTACACGAAGACCGATGCCAAGTCGCAAGAGATACGGCAGAAATACATCGAGCATGTGGGACGTATGTTCGTGCTGCTCGGCGAGTCAGCTCCCGATGCTCAGAGGGACGCGCGGACCGTGATGGATATCGAAATAGCGCTGGCCAAAGCGTCGCTGACCCGCACCGAGAAGCGAAATCCTTATAACCTGAAGCATAAGGTCAGCCGGGCCGATCTGCTGCACATGGTACCGGCTTTCAATTGGGACCGCTACTTTGACCAATTGAAAGCACCAGAGTTCGCGGTGGTGAATGTTACGGAGCCTAAATTTTTCGATGAGCTTAATAACCAGCTACGCAGCCGCGACATGGCAGGCTGGAGAGCTTACTTTCGGTGGCATCTGATTCACAGCGAAGCCAAATTCCTGTCGGCCCCCTTTGTACAGGAGGAGTTTGCATTCTACAGCGCCTATCTGGCAGGTTCAAAAGAGATGCCGCCGCGCTGGAAGAAATGCACGCGGCTGGTGGATACGCAATTAGGAGACGCATTGGGACAGGTATTCGTATCCCGGGCCTTCTCGCCGCAAACGAAGACCGATGCACTCAAGGTGACGCAGCAGATCGAAGACGAGATGGGCCGCGATATCAAAGATCTCAACTGGATGAGCGGGCCCACAAAGGAGCAAGCGCTCGCGAAGCTGCACGCGCTGGTGAACAAAATTGGGTATCCAGACAAGTGGAAGGACTACAGTTCCGTGCAGATTTCGCGCGGAGATTTTCTCGGCAACGCGAGCCACGCGGCGGAGTTTGAGGAGCAGCGGCAGCTCCGAAAAATTGGAAAGCCAGTCGATCGCAGCGAATGGGACATGACGCCGCCGACGGTAAATGCGTACTACAACCCGCAGATGAACGATATCAACTTTCCGGCTGGTGTTTTGCAGCCTCCGCTGTTCGATCCGAAGATGGATGCGGCGCCGAATTACGGGAACACGGGCGCGACTATCGGGCATGAACTGACGCACGGCTTCGACGATGAGGGCAGGCAGTTCGACGCGCAGGGCAACTTGCGCGACTGGTGGACGCCGGCCGACGCAAAGGCGTTCGAAGAGCGCGTCGGCTGCGTGCGGAACCAGTATGCGAAGTACGTGATCGTGGACGATGTCCACATTAATAGCAACTTGACGCTCGGTGAGGACGTCGCGGACCTCGGCGGAACGTTCCTCGCCTATCTGGCTTGGAAGCACGCCACGGCAGGGCAAGATCTGCAACCCGTCGCAGATCTTACGCCGGACCGACGCTTCTTCGTAGGCATGGCGCAGTGGGCTTGCGGCGACGAACGTCCCGAGTTCAAGCGCATGGGCGCTATCACGGATCCCCACTCGCCGCTCGAGTACCGGATCAACGGCGTGGTCTCAAACCTGACGCAGTTTGGAGAGGCGTTCGGCTGCAAAGTTGGGCAGCCGATGATGCATGAGAATGCGTGCCGGGTCTGGTGAGCGGAACTGCTATTCGTAGAAGTTGCGGTCCCAGGCGTGGCGCTTCAGGATGGCGAGGGTCTTCGAATCGAGCATACCGGCAGCGGCTGCGCGACAGCTGCTCTCGACCGTTTCCACACGACGCATGCCCGGAATCACAGAACTCACGGCCTTATTTGAGAGGCAGAAGCGGAGAGCGATCTGGGCGAGCGAGCCGGGAACACCCTCGAGGTCGCGTTTCAGAGCTTCGACGTGCTCGACAACCTGCCGCTTGCGGTCGCCGCGGAAGTATGACTCACGAAACTCCCCCGGCTCGAATTGAGTGGACTCGCTGATGGTTCCAGTCAGGCCGCCTTCATCGAGCGGCACGCGGGCGAGCACGCCTACCTGCTTTTCGATGCAGAGAGGGAAAAGCTTCTCTTCCGCGCTCTGATCGAAGATGTTGTAGATCACCTGGACGGCCGTGAACAAGCCGCTCTTTACGGCCTTTAGAGCGGAGTTCGGATCGTGCTCGCTTACCGAAACGCCGAAGTAGCGGACCTTACCGCTGGAACGCAGGTCCTCGATTGCGCGCCGCCACTCTTCGGTATCGATCCAAGCATCCGTCCAGACATGAAACTGCTGCAAGTAGATCTGTTCGAGGCCGAGATTGCGAAGGCTCTGCTCGGTCGATTCTACGATGTAGCCGTAGGGAAAGACTTCCGAGATAGGCGTCGCGGGCGAGGCCGGCCAGACGCGGTTTTTCGGCGGAACTTTTGTCCCAATAAAGATCTTTCGGAAGCCTTCACGGACAACTCGACCCACCAGCTGTTCGCTATGACCTTCGCCGTAAGCGAGAGCGGTATCTACAAAATTCACTCCCAGTTCAAAAGCGCGCTTCAGCGCCCTTATCGACTCGTCATCTTTGCCGCCCTGCCATTGATTGCCGCCAATGCCCCAAGCGCCATAGCCGAGCTCGCTTATTTCTGCTTCAGTGGGTCCCAATTTTCGATAATGCATGTGCAGATAAAAAACAGAAAGGCCGCCGGGGTATTTATACCACGGCGGCCCTGTATGAGCTGGTTGAAACTACGGACGGTTTACGTTCTCAGCTTGCAGGCCTTTCGGGCCACGCTTCACTTCGAACTCCACCTCTGCACCTTCCTCGAGTGTGCGGTAGCCACCCATTTGGATAGCCGAAAAATGCACAAACACGTCGTCGCCGTTCGAGCGCTGGATAAATCCATAGCCCTTAGCGGCGTTAAACCATTTCACAACACCTTTTTCTCTCACTTACAAATCTCCTGTCTTGAATGATGCGAGATGAATGCTTGTTCGCCCACAGGAGAGCAGAGCCCTCCTGGCTCATTTGGGCTCGCAGTAATACAACCAGCTTGCATCGAAAAATCTGCAATGAAGTTTAGCAGATCGACGATGAATCAAGCAAGCAAATTTCTTAGGATCAGTAGTTTAGCGGGATAGCAAACAGTTCTAGGACTAGGACCCGATAGTGGTAGCGGCATCACTGGGCATGGCCGAGCGGGCAAGTGCGGCATCGCGCAATTTGTCCGGCGAAGGGATGGTCAACAGCCGCCTCGAAAGTTTCAAAAGCCCGCGTCTCTCAAGCTGATTGAGCGTTGTCGAGGTAGTCTCGCGGGTAGCGCCGATCAGATCAGCAAGTTCGAGTTGGGTGATAGGAATCTGATATCCGTCGCCGTTTGCCGGCTGCGGCAACAAACTCGAGAGGTGGACCAGATAGTGCAAAATTCTGTACTCGACATCGTGGAGACAAAGCAGTTCCACCTTCTCGGCTAACTGGAGTTTTTGATTCAGCAGATAGCTCAGCAGGTCGGCGGCGAACTCACTGTCAGAATTCAAAGCACTCAGGACGGAGCTACGTGGAATGCGCTCAACGGTAGCTGTCGTGATAGTAACTGCTTCGGTGTAATACGACTGCGAAAGTTGCGAGAGCGCTTCTTCGCCGACCAGTTGGCCGGGTCCGGATATCGCGAGTATGATCTTCTCGCCGGCCTCGTTTGAGCGCGTGAGTTTCACCAGCCCTTCACTAATGAGAAAGACTGCATCCGCCGGTTGCGACTGTACATACAGCGAAGTACAGCGCTGCAAAGAAGCAAGGCGGCTGACATCTGGAATGGCTCTGAGTTGATCCTGCGCCGCCGATCTGAGTAAGTTCACATTTACTTCCTTTTGAGCTGATGATTGAGGAGAAAACATTTGTAACGGGACCTATGTGTGCGGGTCGCCGTCGGGGCTAATCTCCGGCATTGGATTGGCGAAGCTCCTTGGCCCACCCGGAGCCGATCTCAAACAATTCCATTAAACTATCACTTTCAAGAGCCAGTTGCAAATTTTTCAAGACTTCCGAGTAAGCAGCAAGCGCGGCAAGAACGGCAGGTTTGTTGGTACTTAGAATGGGGTTCCAGAGATCGGGAGCGCTCATGGCCAGGCGCGTCATGTCGACGAGACCTGGACCGAACACTTGAAAAACACGCTCGTCCTGTTGCCGGGCAAGCGTGACGGCCAGAGCGGTGGCTAAGATCTGGGGCAGGTGCGAGGTCAGGGCGACGGTTGAATCATGCTCGGCAGGTTTCATCTCGACGATCCGGGCGCCGATGCGTTGCAGCCAGGATCTCAGATGTATTGAGGACGGTGTTTCGGGAAGGTGAGGAGTGAGGATATAGGACCGATCGCGAAACAAGTCGAACTGGGCGGCCGCGACGCCGCGCTGCTCCTTGCCTGTAAGCGGGTGGCCGCCTATGAAGTGGACGGCCGAAAGGCAGGCTGCCGCCTTTTGCACAATAGCCTGTTTGGTACTGCCGGCGTCGGTCACGACGGTTCCGGGCCGGGCAATGGATTCGAGCTGCTCGAGTGTGACTAGGATGCGGTCGACCGGTTGCGCGAGATAGATGAGGTCGGCAGCGGCAGCGGCTTCGGCAAGACTAGCGGATCGCGTAATGGCTCCGGCTTTGAGGCCGGCCTCAATGGCGGGTTGGGAGCTGACGCCGATCAGGTCGCCAGTAAAGCCGCTCTTGCGCAGAGCTAGGCCGAAGGAGCCGCCGATAAGGCCGACGCCGATGATGGCTACGGTGTTCATTGGTCAAATGGAGCTGAAGTCCGCCCTCCAAGCATGGCGGCCTATGGCGTGGGCGATGGCTGCGACTTCGCGCATCATTTCGCCGAACTGTTCGGGACGGAGAGTTTGGGCGCCGTCGCTCAGGGCGTGGTCGGGATCGGGATGCACTTCGACCAGCAAGCCGTCGGCTCCGGCTGCCACGGCAGCGCGAGCCATGGGGATCACATAATCCCGTTTGCCGGTTCCGTGCGACGGATCGGCGAGGACCGGCAGATGAGTGAGGCGCTTCAGCACCGGAATGGCGGAGATGTCCATCGTGTTGCGGGTGCTGGTTTCGAAGGTGCGGATGCCGCGCTCACACAGGATCACGTCATAGTTGCCGCCGGACATGATGTACTCGGCTGAGAGCAGCAACTCTTCGACGGTGGCCGCGATGCCGCGCTTCAACAAAACCGGCTTGCGCACTTTGCCGAGTTCGCGCAGCAGATTGAAGTTCTGCATGTTGCGCGCCCCGACCTGAAGCAGATCGGAGTATTTAACGAGCAGCGGAATCTGCACCTGGTCCATCACTTCGCTGACCACCAGCAAGCCATGGCGGTCGGCGGCGTTGCGTAAAATTTGAAGCCCCTTCTCGCCGAGGCCCTGGAAGCTGTAAGGCGAGCTGCGGGGTTTGAATGCGCCGCCGCGAATGACCGAAGCGCCTTGCGAAGCGACAATGGCCGCACAGGCCTCGATCTGCTCTTCGCTTTCCACGCTGCAGGGGCCGGCCATGGTGACGATAGCGGGGCCGCCGATCTCGACTTTGCCGATTTTGATGACGGAGCCGGCAGGCTTGAAATGGCGGCTGGCCAGCTTGTAAGGCGAGACAATGCGATGGCATTCCTTGACGCCTGCGAAAACTTCCAGCGCAGCCGGATCGAAATCATCCTGCGGCCCTACGCCGCCGAGTACCGTGTGGCGCACGCCGGTAGAGCGGTGCACGGTAAACCCCATTTCGACCAGGCGGTCGATGACGGCTTCTGTCTGGGCTTCCGTAGCGCCCTCCTGCATGACTACTAACATGAATCTGTTCCGATGATCTTGCGCTGCTGCACGGTTCGCATTTCGTCGATGATGCGCTCGAAGATGCGCTTGACAGCATCTGGCGGCAGCGGCCCGGCGTTATGGCGCAGCACGTTTGAAAACACCTGGTCTTCGCGCTTCGGCTCGTACACCGCGAGACGAAGCTCCTGTTTGATGCGACCGATCTCTTCCACAACCGATGTGCGCTGGTTGAGCAATTCCAAGAGCTGCAAGTCGAGCTGATCGATGCTGTCGCGGCAGCGCGCGAGGTCGGCAGGAGAGAAGCGGTTCATGCGGAGCGAAGAGGCGCGGTCAACTGCCGGGTGAAATTCTGCAAGCGTAGCGCGAGGTCTGGCGCGGCGGCGTTGTTCTCGATGAATCGAACGAGAGCGCTGCCTACCACGACGCCATCAGCGATGGCGGCTACTTCGGCGACCTGCTGGGGCGTGCTTACGCCGAAGCCGACGGCAAGGGGCAGGGTAGTGAACTGGCGCATGCGCGAGAGGAGAGGCTGGACCGATTCAGAAAGGTTTTGCTGTTCCCCGGTGATGCCGGTGCGCGACACGAGATAGATGAAGCCGGAAGAGTGCTCGGCAACCAGTTTGAGGCGGCGCTCGCTGCTGGTGGGGGCGGCGAGAAAGACCGTATCGAGACCGAAGCGGCGCATTGCGCGGACGGGTTCGATTGCTTCTTCGACGGACAGATCGGTGAGCAGCACTCCATCGATACCAGCTTCCGCGGCATCTTGCGCCAGCTTTTCAAAGCCGTAGCGAAGCAGTGGATTGAGATAGCTGAAGAGCAGGAGGGGGATTTCAGATGACCGGCGGATGTGGCGGACGATTTCGAGCAAGCGGGGCAAATTTGTGCCGGCTCGGAGAGCACGATCGGAGGCGCGCTGAATGACGGGGCCATCGGCAATAGGATCGGAGAAGGGCACTCCGAGTTCGATCAGATCGGCGCCCCCTTGCTCAAGAGCGGAAACGAGGGAGGCGGTTTGGCTGGGCGAAGGGTCGCCGCCGGTGAGGTAAGCAATGAAGGCTTTGCGGCGGTCCTGACGGCAGTTCTGAAAGAGGTCTGCGATACGGGTTGTAGTGGCAGCCGGCATGATTAGCTGTCGAGATCGGGCATGTTTTCGCGGTAGATGCCGATGTCTTTGTCACCTCGGCCGGAGACGTTGACGACGTAGATCGCGTTGGGCTCGGAAGGTGCGCGGCGAATGGCTTCGGCGACAGCGTGCGAGGATTCCAGCGCCGGAATGATGCCTTCCGTGCGGGCGAGCGTGCGGGCGGCGGCGAGGGCAGCAGCATCGTCGACCGGCAGATATTCACAGCGATTCTGCTCATGAAGCCAGGCGTGCTCGGGGCCGATCGAGGGATAATCGAGGCCGGCAGATACCGAGTGGGTGAGTCCAACCTGCCCGTTTTCATCTTGAAGAAGATAGCTGAAGGTGCCGTGAAGAACGCCGGGAGATCCGCCGCTGAAGCGAGCAGCATGTTCACCGAGCAGCTTGCCTCTACCACCGGCTTCCGCGCCAATGAATCGAACGGAGGAGTCGCCGAGAAAAGGGAAAAAGATTCCGATGGCGTTGCTGCCGCCCCCGACACAGGCGAGGATAACGTCGGGTAAACGGCCGATCTGTTCGAGACACTGACGGCGGGTTTCTTCGCCGATAACGCGGTGAAAGTCGCGCACCATCATGGGGTAGGGATGCGCGCCGAGAGCGGAGCCGAGCAGGTAATGCGTGTCTGAGATATTCGTGACCCAGTCACGCATGGCTTCGCTGATGGCGTCTTTGAGGGTACGGCTACCGTTAGAGACGCCGACGACTTGCGCGCCGAGCAGACGCATGCGGAAGACGTTGAGCTGCTGGCGACGCATGTCCTCTTCGCCCATGTAGATGATGCATTGCATACCGAAGAGCGCGCAGACCGTGGCGGTGGCAACGCCATGCTGGCCGGCGCCCGTTTCAGCAATAATGCGGGATTTACCCATGCGCCGGGCGAGGAGGATCTGGCCGAGGCAGTTGTTGATCTTGTGCGCGCCGGTGTGGAGCAGATCTTCGCGCTTGAGCCAAATTTGCGCGCCGCCGAGCGTGGCGGTGAGGCGCTTAGCGAAGTAGAGCGGCGTGGGACGGCCGGCGTAGTTATGCAGAAGATCGTTTAGCTCGCGATGAAACTCGGGGTCGCTGCGGGCGGCAAGGTAAGCCTGCTCGAGCTCTTCGAGCGGCGACATGAGAACTTCGGGGACGTAGCGTCCGCCGTACGGGCCGAAGTGGCCGAGAGAGTCGGGAAGTGGGGGTGAAGTCATGAGGGCACGATTTCGAGAGAGTGAGCGGCGGCGCGAGCAGCTTCGACAAATTCCCGCACCTTTGAAGGGTTCTTTATGCCCGGCTCGGATTCCAGACGCGAACAGGCATCCACGCCCCAAGGCCGGGCGATCTCGATGGCTTCGGCGACGTTTGAGGCGTCCAGTCCGCCGGCGAGGATGATGGGCTGCCAGAAGCGGGTGGCGAGGCGCCAGTCGAAGGTTTGGCCGGAACCGCCGTGATCGGGGGTGTGCGCATCAAGCAAAATTGCCTCGGCGACCAGAGATTCTACAGGGTTGGCGTGTTCTGCGGACAGCGCTCGCCAGGTTCGGTGGGCGACTGAGGGAACGCGCTGCCCGTGCAGTTGAACGACGTCGAGGGGAATCTGGTCGATCGCCATTTTGAGATCGTCTTCGGAAGGCTCGACAAAAACACCGACTTTCAGAACGTTGTCGGGCAAGAGACGAACGATCCGGTTTGCTGCTCGAAGGGTGATTGAACGCGGACTTTTTGGATAGAAGTTGAAGCCAACCGCGTTTGCGCCCGCTTCCACTGCGTCCAGAGCATCCTGCGGGTTTCGGACGCCGCAAACTTTTATGATGAAGCTCATGCTGCCCCGATAAGAGACTTCAACGCCGAGGTTGGATCGGCGCATTTCATCAACGATTCTCCGATGAGGAAGGCCTGGAAGCCGGCTTCAGTGAGGCGCTTGATATCGGCGCGGCTGGCGATACCGCTCTCGCTCACGCGAACGGCATCGGAAGGCATCAGGTAACTAAGGCGGACTGAGGTATCGAGACTCACCTCGAAGCTTTCGAGATTGCGGTTATTTACGCCGATGATTTCCGCGCCGGAGTCGATAGCTTTCCGCAACTCCTCGGAGTCGTGAACTTCGACTAGCGATGCCATGTCGAGTTTGGCGGCGAGTTCGCGAAATTGCTGCAGCTCGGCGGTATCGAGCACGGCGGCAATCAGAAGGATGGCGTCCGCGCCGTGAGCGGCGGCTTCGAAGATTTGCAGCCGGTCGACGATGAAATCTTTGCGCAGGACCGGGAGAGTTGCGGCGGCACGGGCGGCCTCAAGATCGTGCAGCGATCCGTGAAAGTATTCGCGATCAGTGAGTACGGAAAGGCAGGCTGCGCCACCGGCTTCATAGGCGTGGGCGAGGAAGGCTGGATGGTAAGTTTCCGCCAGGAAACCTTTGCTGGGCGAGGCCTTCTTAAGCTCCGCAATAATGGCGGGTTTAGCGCTTTTCAGAGCCGGATGAAACGGCCGAACGGGCAACTTGCGCTCAAATGCTTCACGCTCCAAAACAGCAGCAAAAGGGCGCAGTTCGGCCACTTCCTGAAGCTTGTGCTGAACGATTCCGGAGAGAATGCCGGAAGAGGTGGACGAAGTCATGGAGCCCGGGCGCTAGGGAAACTTTATCGTAACAGTCAGTGGCATTTAAGCTGCTGTTTTCAGCTGACTATGCGGCATTCATCGGCCGTTGGGGGCTGGTTGGCGAGGAGATTTGGCGGCGATTTTCATTTCGAGCATGTTCAGGCGAGCTGTGTGCAGTTGCCGGTGGCGGATTTCGGCTGATTCTTTGCGCGTTTCGTCGAGGTTTTTGCGATGCTCCGTCGCTGCGAGACGTTTTTGCGATTCAAAGCCAACTACCTCTTTTCTTCTTTCAGCTCTGAGCGTTGCGAGCTCGCGGAGGCATTTGTGGAAGGCGCGCTCGTGGGTGGTTTGGTAGCGCAGATACAGGGCGAGGTCTTTTTCCTCCCTACAGGTCGGCAGTTTGGTGTTGAAACAGAGGCTCTGTAGCGAGAGGGCGCGCTGCATGAGCCAGTAATGCTGGGCCATGTTGTCGACCAGCAGCTTCTCGGTGGGAGTAGAGGGCTGGTGTTCGGAGCGCAGGTCGGCGACGAGTTGCTGGAAGTCTTCCTCACGCTCCCAGGCGAGGGTCATGAACTCGCCGGTGAGGCCATGACGCCAGCGATTCTGCGAGACGGCGGCTTTGCCTTCAGGGGTCTTAGGACCACAGGATAGCTGTGCGTTTGCGCGATTGGCGGCAAGACGGGCAGGGGAGGGCGAGATAGATTCGAGGCGCAAGAGAGACTCCTTAGTAAATGAAAAAAGCCGGATGGCCTCCGGCGTAATGGAAGAAGGTTTGGCAGGGCTAAAGTCCTGCGCGGCTTAAAAGCCACCCTCCAAGGGACCAGTATAGAATGCCCTTCCAAGCAATTTGCCGTAAGTTATTGAGTCCCTTGGAGAAGTAGGTTGTGACTGGATCATGGGCGAGAGCGCAAAAGGGGGGTTCAGTTACAATTCTCAAGCATGGATCTCGCGAGCTTATCTCATGAACTTGATAAAAAGAACAGCACGTGCCGGGTCGTTATCGAGACGCCGAAAGGACGCCGCAATAAATTCAATTACGATCCGCACTTAGAGGCGTTCACTTTAGGAGGCTTGCTGGGCGAAGGACTCAGTTTCCCTTTTGATTTCGGTTTCGTACCTTCGACCTTGGCTGCGGACGGAGATCCTATCGACGTCATGGTCCTTATGGACGAACCCGCGCACGTGGGATGTGTTCTCAGCGTACGGTTGATCGGGCTCATCGAGGCACAACAAACGGAAGACGGCAAGGCAACGGAAAACGATCGTCTGATAGGGGTGGCTGTGCACTCCTACAACCACGAGGACATCCAATCTATCAGCGAGCTGAATAAATCGCTCCTAGACCAGGTGGAAGAATTTTTCATTTCGTATAACAAGAGCCGCGGAAAGAAGTTCAAGGTGACGGGCGTGCATGGCCCTTCGAAAGCCGTCAAACGTGTTCAGCAAGCGATTGAAGCGTCGAAAACCAACAAGTAAGTAGGTTTATCGCCATGCACGGCAACGGTCCAGCATGATTCAGCTCTCGGCGGCGTGGCAAGACGTTTGGGATAATTTCGAACACATAGCGATAGCCTACGCGCTAACGGCCAGCATTGGCTGGGAGCGCGAACGAGAAGCGCGCAGCGCAGGAGTGCGTACCTTTCCAATCGTTGGAATGGCCAGCTGCGGGTATTTGCTTTTGATTGGTTATCAGCCAAATTCGGGCGATCAGTCACGCCTGCTGCAGGGACTAATTACCGGGATTGGTTTCATCGGCGGGGGCGCAATCCTGAAAGAGGGGACTACTGTAAAAGGAACCGCGACGGCCGCGAGCGTTTGGAATGCAGGCGTAATCGGAGCTGCTGTCGCAATGAATCACTACGGGATTGCGATAACGCTGGCTGTTCTCAACCTGTTTACGCTACGCGCCCTGCTGCCGCTTAAAAGATGGCTCGATCGCGAAGAGAACAAAGCTTCCGAGTAGCAGATAAAGATCCGGAGCATTGCGCTCGCGTAACTCGCATGGTTCAATTCCGTGATGACCAGTCCGATACCAGCGCCCGAAAAGACAACAGGTTTCGAGCCACTCCATGAGCCGCTTTTCCGGGACCGCTGGATAGCGTCGGTTATCTCGAACGTAGGCGGTTGGATGCAGGACACCGCCGGCACGTGGCTCATGACAGTGCTTACGTCGTCCCCTTTGCTGATTGCCTTAATGCAGACGGCGGCGAGCCTGCCGGTGCTCCTCCTCGGATTGCTGGCGGGGGCCACAGCCGATATCTTCGATAAGCGGCGGCTGCTTATTTTCTGGCAGGCATGGATGCTCGGAACGGTCGCAATATTGAGCGTCCTGACATTCTGCGGCGTGATTTCGCCCTGGGTTTTGTTGATCCTTACGTTTGCCCTGAATATTGGATCGGCTATGAACAATCCCGCGTGGCAGGCGATTGTTCCGGAATTAGTGCCGCGGTCGCAGGTGCCGGACGCGGTTGCCTTGAATAGCGCGGCTTACAACCTGGCGCGCGCGGTGGGACCTGCGCTGGGGGGCCTTGCAGTAGCGGCCTTTGGAACGCACGCGAGCAAGGGAGCGGCCTCGGTATTCCTGCTTAACGCCTTGTCTTTTGTGGCCGTGATTTTCGTCTTGTACCGCTGGCATCGCACGCCACTGTTCAAAAGCGCGTTGCCCGCCGAGCGAGTCTTCGGATCCATTCGTTCAGGTCTCCGCTACCTTCGCTACGCGCCGGTGCTGCAAGCTTCGCTGTTCCGTGCGGTTCTTTTCACGTTTTTCGTGAGCGCTGCCTGGGCTTTGCTGGCGGTGGTGGCGCGCCGTGATCTCCATCAAGGCGCTATGGGCTACGGGATTCTGAATGGCAGCATGGGGCTCGGAGCCGTGTGTGGAGCTTTCTATCTGGCTCATCTTCGGCGTATGTTTTCGGCCGATGTGATCATTGCGGCCTCGAGCGTGATTTTCGTTTTATCGCTCCTGGTGCTGGCGTTTGTTCACGTGCCGATTCTCATTATTTTTTTTCTGATCGCCGGTGGCTTCGCCTGGACGAGCACGATGTCGACGTTGAACGTATCTGTTCAGCTCTCGGTGCCTTCGTGGGTTCGCGCGCGCGCTATCGGCACGTATCAGATGGTTCTCCAAGGCGGCATGGCGCTGGGGGGAGCTACCTGGGGCTTCGTCGCGGAGCGGTTTTCGACCCCAACCGCTTTAACTTGTGCAGCCGCTGGCTTGCTCGTCACTTTGCCTCTGGCACTGCGCTTTCATGTGCTCCGAGGCGATTTGCCGGACCTGAGCCCGTTCCCGCATAATCGTCCCGCTCCCCAATTTCTCCTCGCACACGATCCAACCGGCGGTCCTGTTAGAGTATCGATCGAATATCGCATTGATCCTGCACACTATAACGCCTTCGCGCACGCGATTCATCAGTTGCGGGATGTGAGAATGCGCGACGGCGCTATTCGCTGGGGCGTCTTCCAGGATGTTGCAGACCCGGGTCATATGAACGAGACTTTCATTGTTGAATCCTGGATCGAATATTTGCGTCAGCGCGAGAGATTGACGGCTTCCGACCTGCAAGTTCGAGATGACGTCTTAAGCTTCCATCAGGGCAGCGAGCCTCCGAAAGTCTCGCACATGATTTATGCGCGAGAGATTACAGACTAGCTTGCGCTCAGTTGGCTTAGCAGATTGTGTGATAGGAGTAGATGCGGCTGCTATGAAAACTCGAATCGTGTTCACGAGCATTTGGCTGAGCTTTTCTATCCTGCAAGGGGCACAAACCGATGGCAATCCGGTCAAAATCGAGATAGACGCGAGCCAGAAAGCGAGTTACCGAATTCCGCGCACTGTGTTTGGAACTTTCCTGGAGCCAATCGGAAACTCTACGTACAACGGTTTATGGGCCGAGATCCTGCAAAATCCGAGCCTGGAAGAAAATCTTTGGAGCGCCTCGCGGATTGCTCAGATGATCCAGGAGGATCCCGCTCTGGCGCGCGCTTCACAGTTAGGCCTACCGCTGCCGTGGGAGCCACTCGATCCAACGCAAGGGAACAGATATGAGCCACGCTGGGGAGAAGCGGCGAACTCGTGGCGCTCGTTGGCGATCTTCGGAGTACCGGGCGCGCCGACTGGAATCAAGCAGAAAGTCTATCTGCCGGTTCACCGCGAGCTAAAGTACGAGGGAAGCATTTTCGTAAAGCACATAGGCGGACCTGCGGATCTGGAGCTCTCGCTTCGCGGGCACGATCATACAGACTGGATCTTGTGCCAGGCGAAGATTGACGCGCCAGATACCGCGTGGCACAAATACAATTTTTCGCTGACACTTCCCGCCGCGCGATTGTCGCCACTGGAGCCGGCTGATTTCGTTTTGCAGGTCGCGGGCGACGAGCGCGTGGAAGTGGACGAGCTTTCTCTGATGCCGGCGGATGCGGTCGACGGCATGGATCCCGAGATGGTGCGGATGGCGAAGGACATGCACACGCCACTGGTGAGATTCGGCGGGAACTTTACCTCGGCGTATCACTGGCGGGACGGTATCGGACCGCGCGATAAGCGCGTCAGCATGCTGAATATCGCTTGGGGCATTCCTGAATACAACCAGTTTGGAACGGACGAGTTCCTGCGTTTTTGCCAGCTCATCGGGGCCGAGCCGCAGATTGCTTTGAATCTCGGAAGCGGGACACCCAAAGAGGCGGCCGACTGGGTGCGGTATGTGGACGAGCATTGGCCGACCCATGGTGGCTTGTTATGGGAACTCGGCAATGAACTGTGGGGTAATTGGAATCTAGCCTCCCCAACGCTCGAAGAACTGCCGGGACGAACGCTGCGTTTCAGCGAAGCGATTCGAGCTGTCGATCCGAAGGCGAGACTCATCGCGACCGGCCAGGATCCGGACCATTACCAGGAATGGAATGCAGCGCAGTTGACAAATCCTCCGGGCACGTTCGACTTTCTCTCGACGCACTTCGTGGTCACGACGGATCGCTTGCAGAACGATCACGCGAGCCCGGACACGATCGCTTTGGACGGCTTTGCGATGCCGGTTGGACTTGGCAAGCGCCTGCGCGATATGCAGAAGCAGATCGACGAGAAGCCCGGCTATCACGATAAGGCACACATCGCTTTTACCGAATGGCTCTGGGTTTGTTGCGGTGGGCGAAAGGTAAGCAATGCGCCGAAGTGGGACAACATGGGCGGCGCGATTACAACGGCTGGGTTTATGAACATGCTGATCGATAACGCGGACGTCGTTCCTATTTCGGATATGACCGGCATCGTGGAATTCGCAGGTATCTGGAAAAAGCGCGGAAGAGTGTTCGGCACGCCTGCCTATTACGCGTTTCAACTCTATGCGGGCGCCGAGGCGGACAACCCAGTGAAGGTGTCGAGCAATGCGGATCAGTATGGGGTACAACATGGCGTGACGAGAATCCCCGACATACCGGATGTGCCGTTCCTTGATGTTGTAGCGGCGCTCAACAAAAGCGGCGATAGGCTCACTCTTTTCTGCGTGAACCGGCACTTGGATAAAGACGTTTCGGCGAGCATCGCGCCCAAGAATTTCGCGGCGAAAGGAAGAGCGGATTTGGAAGAGCTCGATTCCGACAGCATTTACGACGTAAACGATGAGACGGAGCCGGAAGCGATCGCGCCGGTTCACTCAACTCGCGAAGTGAAGAATGGAACGCTCAACTACACCTTCCGGCATGCCAGCGTGACGCGGATTGAGCTTCACAAATAATCCAGACCGCGAACGCCAGGAAGCTATTCTTTCCTCGACCGCTCACCGCCCCTGGCCATTGCCGCGCGGCAAGTGGGCAATCCAGATGCAATGGACAAATTTGCTGTTCGCTCATTGGCCCATTCCGCCCGATGAGATTGAGCACCTTCTCCCCGAAGGATTTGCCATAGACACATATGACGGAATGGCGTGGGTCGGTGTGGTGCCGTTCCGGATGGAAGGCGTGCGGCTGCGAGAGCTTCCGGAAATTCCAGGAACCAACTTTTTCGCTGAAGCGAATCTGCGGACCTACGTGCAGGACCGGAAGAGCGGCGACCACGGAGTATATTTCTTTTCGCTCGATGCCAGCAATCCGCTCGCGGTGATCGCGGCCCGGACGTGGTATCAGCTTCCCTACTACTTCGCGCAAATGGGCATGCGGCAGGAAGACAATGCGCCAGGCGCTTGGTGGCAATACACCAGTAAGCGTCTGTTTTCTCCCAAGCCGGCCATCTTGCGAGTGCGATACCGAGGCGCGGGCGTAGAGAACAGGCTCTCGCAATCGAAGCCCGGAACTATCGAGCATTTCCTCACCGAGCGCTACGCGCTTTTCACGGCCGCTAAACGAGGACGCCTGATGCGAGCCGACGTTCATCACCTCTCATGGACACTCGAACCGGCCGAAGCAGAGTTCGAAGAGCTAACCCTGCCAGCCGCGCACTCGATCACGCTTCCACCGTCGCGACCGCTGCTGCACTTTTCGCAAAAGCTCGAAGTATTCGCGTGGGCTCCAAAAGCGATTGTGTAAGCAGCCGTGGAGTCTCTCAGGCTAGCGTACGGAGGCCGAGGTGTTTTACAAACGGCTCGAAATCCTTGTCGTTGTGCAGCAAGTTATACCCGCTCTCGATGCATCGGGTCGCGATCACCGAATCGATGGTCTTACGAACGGCAATACCGAACGCGCGCAGGAGCCGAAAGTTTCTTGCCGCCTGAATCGCGACGCCCTGGCCGCCCAAGTCCACGACTATCAATGAAAGCAGCAGCTTCCTGGGCTCGTTGAAATCTCTTTCTTCAGAGAAACCTTGCAGGACCTCCGTTAAAATCAAGTCACTGATTGCTAGCGGTTCGCTACCAAGTAAGCTGTCGAGCTTTTCCGTTTGCGGCGTTACCGTGCCTTGAAGTAGTCGATCCACACGCTGGAATCGACAAGAATCAATGGTCGTTTCTCATCGCTTCGAGGTCGCCCTGCCACTCTAGCTTGCCGCGCAGTCTTCTAATCTCGGCCTGTTTGCGGAGGCGTAGCACGGTCCGTAGGCCCAGATCCACCGCTTCGCACTTGGTCTTTAAACCGGTTGCGCGAAGCGTGTCCCGCATGAGTTTGTCGTCAATCACAATGTTTGTACGCATCGTGTGTATCTCTTCGATAGATCATACACATCTCATCTCGACCTGAGGGCAACCTTTAATGCATGGATGCTCGAGAGCAACGGTATGGCAGAAATCACGATTTTACAAACGAAGCTGGGCTGACGCGAAATCCTCCGCTATTATCCTGACCCAGCCTCCGGCGAAGGCTTTGCGCGAACCGTCGCGCCCCGTCGGAGACCAGGTTGAACAGGAAACGTAGCCCCCGAAGCAGGTATTTACCTGCTCGCAGCATGCCCAAGCCGCTGACAATAAACAGGCCTGCAAACAGAATTATAAAGAGACCCTGATCCGAGGCAGGGAAATGTTGAAGGAAGTCAGCAACTGCGCCGTCTATCTGGATGAATCCGAGCGCTACGAGTTTGTCCCACAGCTCCGGCGCGAGCATTCGAGCCAGACCTAACAACGTGAGTATCCCGCCGATCAGAAGGATGCTTCCTGCAGCCGCATAATAAGCGATTACCAAGCCGCCTAGCGCGACAAAGAGGCCCAGGAGCACCCCGATACCCGAAAATCCCAAGGGAAGACCGAATAAGGCAATGAGTATTCCGCCCACGATGTATAGCGGCAGATTCCGTCTGGTGCCGGAGCGCACCATCGCACCGGGCAAACGGTCGGAAACCACTTCCGCCGGTTCGCCGAGCTTGCGCAGAACGGCGAGTATCCTCGCAACATCATCGCCGCCCGGCTCTTGCTGGTAAGCCTCATATATGTGTGACTGGATCTCCCGCACGAACTCCTCCTGCTCAGCAGCGGGAACCAGCCGGACGTTTGATCTCACACGCTCCAAGTAGTCATTGATAATCTTCGCCACAACTTCCGGGTAGTTTTTCATTTTGCCCTACCCTTTTCGGACGACAAGTTTTTTTCTGACATTTTCTGATTTCTCCGGGACATTCCACTTCAGCTGGACCAGGGCAACCAACAGATCAAACTCCTGGCTCAACTCGTCGAAGAGCTGCCTGCCTGACAAGGTCAGTCCGTAATATTTGCGGGGAGGCCCTTGATCGGATTCCACCCATTCCGAGCGGACCAGGCCATCGCGGCCCAGTCGCGCGAGTATCGGATAGATCGTACCTTCTTTAAGAGAGATGGAGCCGCTTTCCGCGAGCACCCGAACCAATGAATAACCGTAATGACGCTCATGGTAAAGAACTCCCATCACAGCCAGTTCCAGGATGCCTTTCCGCAATTGTGTGATGCGCCTGTCCCTGCTCTCGTCTGAGTACCCCACACTGGCTAGTATACGTTAATGCAAGGTACCAAGGTTCGATGATTTTCGAGCTACTTTCCGCGAAGGTCCCAGAGAACAGGCTGTCCCTCTCTGCGGCGAATCATTGCGAGTGCCAGCGGGAAAATGGCTGTAGCGGTAAACACCCGGCGACCGGCGACTGCGCAGCACGACTTCAGATCCTGCCAGTACGTCTCGATCGGTGCCTGCTTTGCCTTCACCTCTCTGCGATGTAAGGCAAACTTCAGTTGTTACGATGAAGATACTCCATGATTCCTGAGGTGATTGAGGAAGGGCTCACATTCGACGATGTCCTTTTGCAGCCCGCTTATAGCCAAATCACGCCTGCCGAAGCAGACACCACGACCTGTCTGACCCCCCAAATCGAGCTAAAGATTCCTATCATAAGCGCCGCCATGGACACGGTAACGGAATCGCACATGGCGATCGCGCTTGCCCAGCAGGGCGGCATTGGCATCATCCATCGCAATATGCCGATTGATAAGCAGGCCGAAGAGGTGGATCGCGTTAAACGCAGCGAGAGTGGAATGATTGTCGACCCCGTGACCATTGAGCCGGAGCGCAAAATCTCGGAAGCGCTCGACCTGATGAGCCGCTACCGCATTTCGGGCGTGCCAGTCACCTCGAAGGGAAAGCTGGTGGGGATCTTAACCAACCGCGATCTTCGTTTTGAAACGCGTTACGATCTGCCGATTTCGGAGGTCATGACTAAGGAAAACCTCATTACGGTCTCGGTCGGCACGACATTGGAGGAAGCTGAAACAATTCTCCATCGGCACCGCGTCGAGAAACTCCTGGTCGTTGATGAAAACTTTGCGCTCAAGGGCCTGATCACCGTCAAAGACATTCAGAAGAAGTTAAAGTATCCAAGCGCTGCGAAAGATCCGCAGGGCCGCCTTCGGGTTGCGGCGGCAGTAGGTGCAACGGGTGATTTTCTCGAGCGCGCCCAGGAACTGGTGCGCAAAAAGGTCGATGTCCTTGCAATCGATTCCGCGCATGGTCACAGCCAGCGCGTCATGGACGCCATCAGATCCATCAAGAGAGCAAATCCTGAGGTCCAGGTGCTGGCCGGAAATGTCGCCTCCTATGAAGGCGCCCGCGACCTGATCAAGTTGGGCGCTGATGGCATCAAGGTTGGTATTGGCCCTGGCTCAATCTGCACAACCCGCGTTGTCAGCGGCGCAGGAGTTCCGCAAATCACTGCGATTTCTCAATGCGCGAAGGCCACCCGCGAAGCCGGCGTCCCGCTCATTTCCGACGGCGGCGTCAAGTATTCCGGCGACCTCACAAAAGCGATTGCCGCTGGCGCCGACTCCGTCATGATCGGCAGTCTGCTCGCCGGAACCGATGAGAGCCCGGGCGAGACCATCCTTTATCAAGGACGCACATTCAAGACCTACCGGGGCATGGGATCGATCGGCGCCATGCCACAAGGCAGTTTCGATCGCTACTCGCAAACGGCTAACGGCAAGCTGGTTCCGGAAGGCATCGAAGGCCGCGTGCCATACAAGGGCCCGCTCTCTGAAATGAGTTATCAACTCGTAGGAGGCCTGCGCGCCGGCATGGGCTACTGCGGTTGCCGAACGATCAGAGAACTGCAGGACAACGCCCGGTTCCTGCGCGTAACTTTCGCCGGCCTCCGCGAAGGCCATGTCCACGACGTCATAATCACCAAAGAAGCTCCCAACTACCGCGTCGAGTAAGTCGCGGGGCCTCACCTAATACCGTAGATTCAACAGTCTGTTTTCTTCGTCCGGTTATGTAACTACTCGGCTGTTGAGGGGGTCCTTACTGTACTGCAACTTGTAAGTGGTGAATATCTAGAGCTTATGCCCATTGCCGAGTGCATCGACACGAATATACCGGCCCGTATGGACCGCCTGCCCTGGAGCCGCTGGCACGTGCTGGTCGTCATAGCGCTCGGCATCACTTGGCTCCTTGATGGGTTGGAGGGAAATCTAGCCGGCTCACTGGCTGGCATCTTGAAGCGACCCGATACGCTCGGCTTCACTGATGCAAAGCTCGGCCTGAGTTCAACCTATTACCTCATCGGCGCAGTAACCGGTGCGCTCATTTTCGGCTATCTGACAGACCGCCTTGGCCGCAAAAAGCTCTTCAGCATCACTTTGCTGCTTTATCTTAGTGCCACGCTTGCCACCGCGTTCTCCTGGAACTTCGCAAGCTTCACTCTGTTTCGCGCCTTAACGGGCGCCGGAATAGGCGGTGAATACGCGGCTGTCAATTCTGCCGTTGATGAACTTATACCTGCCCGCCTCCGGGGACGAATCGATCTGATTATCAACTCGACCTTCTGGATAGGCGCGGCGCTCGGTGCCGGAGCCTCCCTCCTGCTCCTCGATACTGGACTTTTCCCGCCCACTTTGAGCTGGCGTTTTGCTTTCGGAATCGGAGCCGCCATCGGTGCGGTCATTCTCTTCATGCGGCGCTGGGTCCCTGAGAGTCCTCGCTGGCTCATGATCAAGGGCAGAGAAGCCGAAGCTTCCGGCGTGGTTGATGACATCGAGCGGGAGGTAACCAAGGGCCATCCACAAGATCTTAGCCCCGCAAATACCAGCATCAAAATCGTCGCTCGTGACACCACCCCTATACGCGAAATCTGGGATGCGATGATTTACCGCTATCCCACCCGGTCTTTGCTCGGGTTCATGCTCATGGTCACCCAGGCTTTCTTTTACAATGCGGTGCTCTTCACTTACGGCCTTGTCTTACTCCGCTATTACAACGTTCCTGCCGAGAAACTAGGCTTATATCTAGTTCCATTAGCTTTGGGTAACTTCGTCGGTCCACTTACTATAGGCCGCCTCTTCGACACAATCGGTCGCAAGCCGATGATTTCGATCACTTATATTAGCGCTGGCGTTCTGCTCGCCATCACAGCTTTCCTTTTCCGTGCCGGCGTGCTTACTTCTGTTAGCCAGGCCGTCTGCTGGAGTGTGATCTTTTTCGTGGCCTCCTCGGCGGCTAGCTCAGCCTACCTGACGGTGAGTGAAGTATTCCCACTCGAGATCCGTGCCGTTGCCATCTCAATCTTCTTTGCTTGTGGAACGCTAGCCGGCGGCGCATTTGGCCCAGCTCTCTACGGCTACATTGTCGGGACTGGCTCGCGTTCCTTGCTCTTCTGGGGCTATATCGTGGGGGCTATCGTAATGGCCATCGGCGGCCTCTTCGAGCTCTGGTTAGGTGTGAATGCCGAAGGCAAATCGCTCGAAGATGTTGCTCGCCCGCTCGCCTGTCAGGATTGAGTTCTTACTTAAAAAGGAGCCCACACGCTTGCCTAATGACAAGTCACGCAGTCTCCACGCGCTCGACGCTCTTAACTTCTGCAACGCCGGCATCCAGACCGGGCTCGGCCCTTTTATATCGATCTACTACACGGCGGTGCGTCACTGGAACCCCGGCCAGATTGGCATCCTGCTCGCCTGCCAGTCCCTCTCCGGTATCGCCGTACAGAGTTTCGTCGGTAACTGGGTTGACGAGTCTCACCACAAGCGCCTGCTCACTGCGATAGCTGGCATCGTCGTTGCGCTTAGCGCTCTGGGCATCGCGATTCTGCCGGGGTTCGCGGTCCAAATCGCGGTTCAACTCGTAATCGGATTGGCCATTACGGTTTTTCCCGCCGCGACTTCTGCCTTCGCCCTCGGCATGGTCGATCCCGATAAAATCCCGAACCGCATCGCGCGCAATGAAAGCTTCACTCATACCGGTAACGTTGTGTTCGCGATTGCCGCCGGAGCCGTAGGCACGCTGCTCGCTCTCCAGGGCATCTTCTACGCCGCCGCTCTCTTCGCTTTCGGCATGGCCCCTGCGGTGCTTCTTATTCAAAGCAATCAGGTGAGCTATGAAGCCGCCCGGGGTGGCGAGCAATCCAAAGAGGGCGAACGCGTCGAGCGCCGCGGTTTTCGCGATCTACTCACCGATAAGCGCATCCTCACCTTCACCCTGGCCGTCGTTCTCTTCTATCTCGCCAATGCTGCCACCTTGCCGATCGTGGGCGAGATCCTCACCCAAGGGAAGAAGGGCCACCAGTCAGCTTGGCAGATCGCCGCGGCCGTGGTAGTCGCCGAAACCGTTATGATCGGCGTGGCAATCTGGGCCGGCAAGCTGGCCGACTCCTGGGGCAGGAAGCCTCTCTTTCTGATCGGTTTCGCTGTGCTCGCTCTGCGTAACGCACTTACAGTGGTCAACCATAATGAGTTCTATCTGATCTCGCTGCAAGCTCTGGACGGAATCGCGATGGGCCTGTACGGCGTCCTGTTGAGCTTAGTGACAGCCGATCTCGCGAAAGGCACCGGCCGGTTCAACTTTTTGCAAGGCGCCGTCCAATCGTCCATGGGATTAGGCGGTATGCTAAGCAACGGCATCTTCGGATGGGTAGCCAAGGCGATGGGCTTCAACGCGAGTTTCTTGGGGCTGGCTGCGGTGGCTGTTGCCGGTGGCGCGCTTTATCAATTCAAGATGCCGGAGACGAAGCCGCAAAATGAAAATCAACCTGATGAAACTGAAAAGGATGCTGCCGCATAACCGCAGTGAACTGCTTCTGCTGTCGATCCCTCTTGCCGCGCTCGTCATAGCGGCGTCACAACTGGTAACCGTAACGGCCGAACGCGTCTCCGATCAGCCTCTGCTCCAAGGCGGCCCCGCCTGGTCCGCATTCGGCATCTTCAATCCCGCCGCCATCAAGAAGGGGGGCAAAACCATTCTCTTAATTCGCGCGCAGGATAGTAACCACACTTCCCGCATCGGATACGCCCAAAGCTCCGACGGTCTTCACTTCGCTCTCAATCCTGATCCCTTGTTATCGCCCGAGACAGACTACGAAAAGGGCGGCGGCCTGGAAGATCCTCGCGTTCTCGAAATCGATAGCACATACTATCTCACTTACACCGGCTATAACTTGCATGACGCACAACTCTGCCTGGCTACTTCAAAGGATCTGCTCCATTGGGAGCGAAAAGGCGTGATTCTACCCGCCTATAAGGGAACCTGGAACACCCAATGGACTAAGTCTGGCGCCATTATCGGCCAGAAGATAAACGGTAAGTGGTGGATGTACTATTTAGGCACCCGCACAGATGCTGATGGCAAGCCGCGCGACTACATGGGCCTCGCTTCTTCCGCCGACTTGCTTCACTGGGCCGACGCCACTAACCAGCCCGTCCTCGACCGGCGCCCTGGCGCGTTCGATTCGCGAGTAATGGAGCCAGGTCCGCCGCCTTACGTCACGGATCGTGGAATTCTCCTCCTCTACAACGGGGCCGACGATCATCTGGTCTACGGCCCCGGCTGGGTTCTCTTCGATCGCCATGATCCCCGGCGCGTCGTGGCTCGCTCCGATCAGCCGTTTGCTATCCCGACCCTCCCTTGGGAAAAGGCCGGCAATGTCCCGAACGTCATCTTCATGGAAGGCGCAGTCCTGAAGTCAACCACCGAGAGTCACGGCTTACAGCTCCTCGGCTACTATGGCGGAGCCGACAAACGCATCGGCGGCCTGAACATCAGGATCGACTTCCCGCGCTGAATTCCCCGCAGAATCGAACAAGTGGCCAAGGGCTCGATCGCGCTCAACCAAGGTACCGTCTATCCCGTGTTGCTGAGATTGGAACAGAAGGGCTGGATCGATTCGGATTGGGGCACCAGCGAGAACAATCGCCGCGCGCGTTACTACTCGTTGACATAATCCGGTAAGCGGCAGCTGCTGGCAGAAGAAATCAACTGGCGCAAAACGGTGGCCACCCTCGCGCGTCTCCTCGAGAGTGCCCGATGAGCAGTCTGCCCCTGTTGCGCGCGCGAGTTCGCGGACTATTTCACAAGGATCGCACCGATCGTTTTCTTGATGATGAAGTCACGAATCACTTGGAACTGCTCGCCGCTGATTATGTTAGGCGCGGTATGACGGAACTGGAGGCCCATCGTGCGGCCGCGCGAATTGGGCAACATCACGTCATTTTACGAGCCGTTACTCCGACTTCTTCGCCACCCTCGGCATACCGCTCAAACAGGGCCGGCTCTTTAGCGGGGCAGACCTCAGCCGCTCGCCTGAAGGAGTCATTCTCAGCGAGTCCATGACCGAACAGTTCTGGCCCAATCAGAATCCAATCGGTAAGCTGCCGCTTTGGGGAAAATCCGGAAGCCCGAAGACGATTGTTGGAGTAATCGGAGGCTTGCGCGATATGGCAGTGATCAGGTGGAGCTCATTGGCTCTCGGCAGTTGCCGGTTCTTTACGCGGCGGCGGTCCCAGAAACGACTTTAACGAGGGTGGTCAGGCGCCCGCCTCGTGCTGTAAATTCCTCCAGCACTGCGCGCTCACTGGCAGCGCTCAGGCTCTTGATTGCGTCGGTTACTAGCTCGACGCGTGCCTTGCGCTCGAGGAGACCAAGAACCGCGGCCCGCACGCAATATTCAGTTATCAGTCCATAAACAACAAAGCGCTCGGCCTGAAGCTCATTCAGCAGGTGGTGCCCCTTTTCGTCTGCGAAGAAATCGATCGTGTTCTTTTCGAAGATAATTTGGGCGGGGGAGGGGCGCTCCAGCAAGCTTTGTGAATACTTTTGCCGACCCTGTGTGCCGATGACGCAATGTGGCTTCCACGTGCGGAACTCCGGGTCATTCTCGGTGTGGGAGTCGAGAGTCGAGATAATCTGAATGCTGTTCTTCGCCGCGAAAGACGTGAGCGTGGCGAGCGCAGGAGCAATTTCTTCCGCTCCTGGGGCGTATAGCGCTCCCGCCGGGACGAGGAAATCGAGCTGCGTATCCACATCGAAGAAAATGCTTTTCATGGCTGAAACTCATTTCGAAGGCTGCCTGTCAGCTCGGCCAAGCGGGCGCTGATCTCTACGCTATACGGCACCGGTTTCCGAAGATCGAGTAATTCCGGGGGCAACGCCGCGACGCCTTCTCGAGCATGAGAACGCATTTCGGCGATTGCCGGCTGCGCCTCCACGAGTTGTCCTTCCATCAGGATCGGCCGCACCAACGGGGAGCTGCCGAAATTGCTGCTGCACTCGCTTTGCAGCGCGATAATATCGCGGTCCTTGAAGCGATAGATTTGTTTCGCCCCAGGACGCGTGCTCTTTTCGTCGCTAAACTTCGCGGTGTACTGTACTGTCCCGTTTCTCTTCAGTTCGACCAGCTTATAAACCGCCGAGAGCGACGGCGCATCACTGGACGTCGCAAGCGCGGTACCAACTCCGAAAGCGTTGATGGGCGCTCCCGCTTGCACCAGTGCGGCGACTCGATACTCGTCGAGATCGTTGGTGGCGAAAATCTTGGCGGATTGCAGGCCGGCGGAATCGAGGATCGTCCTAACCTCACGCGCTAATGACACCAGATCGCCGCTATCCAGGCGAACGCCCCAGACCGGTTTCCCTAGCTTTGCCACCAGATGGGCTGCCTCGATCGTGTCGTAGGTGTCGAGCAGAAAAACCGCGTTTTCTCCGAGTACCTTTTGCAGGGCTACGAAGGCTGCTCTTTCGTCGGCAAACGCCATAATCCAGGAATGAGCGGCGGTGCCCGAGACAGGAATCCCGAAACGCTTGCCGGCTTCGGTGTTGCTGGTTCCGGCGCATCCGCCGATGTAAGCTGCTCTTGCGGCGAGGATTCCGGCGTCGGGCCCATGCGCACGCCGGCTGCCAAACTCGATAATGGAGCGATCCTCTGCTGCAATCGCGCAACGCGCTGCTTTAGAAGCAATGCTGGTTTGAAAGGCAAAAGTCGATAGAAGATAAGTTTCGACCAATTGCGCCTGCGCGAGAGGAGCCCGGACAATTGCAATCGGCTCACCGGCAAACACAGGCGTCCCTTCCGGGACGGCAAACAGACTGCCAGTAAATCGCAGCCTCATCAGAAAATCGAAGAACTCCGGCGGCGCATCGCGAAATTGCGCAAGCGATCGAAGATAGGCGACTTCGTCCTCTTTAAACCGCAGGCCTTGCAGGTACTCGACGGCTTGGGCCAGACCCGCGGCAATCAAGAAGTTTCTGGTTTCCGGCAAGCGCCGAACCGACAGCTCGAAGGTGGCGATCTCCTCAACTTTTCCGGTGGCGAAGTAGCCCGCCGCCATGGTGAGTTCGTACAGGTCGGTGTTGAGCGCAGACATGAATTCGAGCAGTCCGGTCGCTACTTCTTGCTCGAGGCAGCCGGCTTGATACCGTTACTAGCATCCAGGATATCGTTCAGGGGCTTTGCCTCGATCGAATAAAGCGCAGGTTCGTTTTCCCGGCGAGCTATGTATCCGTCCGACGCCTTTGAGAATTCGACTCGTTCGGTCCGCTTCCCATCATTCGAAGTAACCGTAACCGTCAGCGTAGGAGAAGTGAATCCGGACGGCACGAATTTAGCCGCGGAGAGGTCGCGCAGCTTGTCGATAAACGCCTGGACGGTGCCCGGGTCCATGGTCTTGCCATTCATTTTCCAGTCAGTCCCGCTGCGGACCAGAGACTTGTTGTTCGAGCCGGACTGGATGTCGATCTTGGTCGGATCGTTGAAGCCGAAATCGAAGATCTTCTTATTACGAAAATCGTCAAGTGATTTGTCGAGAGCCTTGCCCAGATCGGCAGAAACCTTATAGACGCCTGTCACCACGCTGCTTTTTGCGTAGTAGTCGTCCTTGTTCTTGCGAACGTCGAGTGTCTGGGTGCCGGAAGAGTCCGAAACTTTAACGCTGCCCGCAGGAGAGCCCGCCGCGTAAGCTGCCGCAGCCTTTTGCTCTGCTTCCGGGTTGCCCGAAAGATCCATCTTGGCGTCGCTCAGTTTTCGCAGCAGTTCTTCCACCTGAAAACTATCCGCCCGGTAAGGCTGCGGCTTCAGGATTTGCCATTCGTTCTGATTATTCTTGCCGAACTCGATGTCGGACTTACCGGAAAGCAAATCGACGCGTGTCAATTTATTCGTGTCGAAGGTAAGCAGCCGTTTATCCCGCAAGTCGTTCGCGGATTTATCCAGCGAACTCTTAACCGAAGAAGCCACGGCATACACTTTAGGGCTTGCGTTCACGCGGGCGTAGACGAGTGAACCTGCGGGAACATCATCGCCAAATACGATGTTTTCCGACTTGCCGGTTGTTTCGTGAACCATCACCGTCAGACTCGGAGCATTGAGTCCGTATTTAGAGAGATCGGACGCCTTGTCTTCGACTACGCTATCGGCCGAGACAGGATTAAGCGAGGAGAACAGGCTGGTCGCTGCATCCTGATCGGCTCTCCAAGGCTGGGGCGCGGTGATGGTCCATTTGCCGCCTTCCCGGTCGAGGGTTACTGTCGTCCCGTCTTTCTTTTTCAGATCGATCGAGCGGACGTCCTTTTCCGGGATATCCACCAGTTTCGGCGTGTTGCTCGATGCCGTGCTTGTAGCGGTCGATGGCGGATGCCGCTTCGAATACCAGACGAGACTGCTCAATGCGGCCAGCACAATAGCCGCCACCAGGAGATTCCGTGGCTTCATACTATCTGCGCTTCAAGAAGATCCCGACTCCGCCCGCGATGATCAGAAGCGGAATCGCAATCAGATCTACGTAGGCAAAAACGTTCATCTGACGCTGAGTTACAGTAAGTCTGCGGTCCTCCGCTTCTTTCGGGCGGATCGAGATCAAGTCCTCGTCCGAAGATAGCCAGTTGACCGCATTCAGAGCCAGATCGCGGTTCGATTGGAAACCGATCATGCCATTGTCGAGGAATCCGGAACTGCCAATGATCACGAACCGTCCGGGGTTGTTCGGCTTGCCGGTATTGTAAGTGCCGGCTACTCCCAGAACGAACGGGCCTTTCTTATTGGTCGGATCCGAGGGATTTACGTCGTTGCTGGCGAGCTTAATGGTGGCAATCGCACGGTCAGAGGTTGAGAAAAGCTTTTGATTAGTGACCTTGTCGGTATTTTTGACCTCGAGTGAACGCGCGACAGGGAAACCTGTGAAGTTGTTTTTTAAATCGCTTACGATTGGCTGGGATTCATAACTGCTAATGATCGGAATCTCGGGCCCTAAACCAAGTAACTGGCCCATTTGATTTTGCTCGAGCACCAAATCCTTATCGGCGGTCACGCCCCAGCTCTCCAGCAGATTTGTCAGGCCGGCATTTTCCGCGATGTGCTCGCGGCTGAAGTCGAGTGGCGGATCGAGCAGAAACATCGCGCGCCCGCCATTCTCGACGTAGCTCTTGATAGCGCTTACTTCGTTCGCCGTGTAGTCGGAGCCAGGCCCTGCTACCACCAGCACATTGCAATCGCCGGGTACAGCCGTCTTGTCAAGTAGAGTCACGGATTGCGTTTGGTAATTGTCCCTTTCAACCATGGTTTTGAATTGTGAGAGACCGTTGCTATCGGTTCCTTCCAGCGCGTGTTCCTGTGAGCCGCTCACAAAACAGACCTTACGAACGCCTTTAAGGTCTTTCAGAAAAGCCCCGGTAATTCCTTCTTCGGTCAGCGCCTTTGCCTCTTCCCGGCGTGGGCCTATTTCCACATAAGCCGTGCCAGCGTATCGCAGGCCGTAAGCACGGGCTACAGTCGGCTGCTTCCGGTAATCGACATACTGAATATGAACCTTGCTAGAGAGATTGGCGTATCTGTCCAGGATTCCCTTTGCCTGGTTGAAACTGTCCGCCTTATCGATGTAAGTAATCGTTGCGTCCTGTTTTAATCCCTTTACAATTTTCTGAGTTTCCTGTGAGAGCGTGAAGCGCTTGTTACTGGTCGTGTCGTAGGTCTTGTTATAACGATTGCCCAGCCAGTTAATAAGTACCAGCGCCGCGATGACTACGATCGTGTATAGCGAAGCGGTTGCCCCATAGCGCGCCTGCCGGGCAGACACTGTATTCCGGCGTGCAACTGAATCAAGAGCCTTGAGGTCGGCCATTAAGCTCTCCACCTCAGCGACTCAAGTGATCGGGCTGTCAGGAATAAACCTAGAAAAATCATGGAACAGTAATAAACGAGATCTTTGGAGTCAATCACGCCCCGAGAGAAGCTCTCCATGTGACTCACGATTGAGAGATAATTCAGAACCTGTACGCTGTCGGAGTTACCAAAGGAAGTCGTCCAGTTTAGTATCCAGAGGACCAGTGCGAGCGCGAAGCCGATAGCCCCCGCTACGATTTGATTACGAGTCAGCGTCGAAATGAATGTTCCGAATGCTAATAGACATGCGCCTTGCAGGAGAATTCCAAGAAAGCCAGTTGCAACAGGCTTCCAATCCGGGTTGCCGTACATGAACAAGAAGGCGTAATCGAGTAGTAGCACAGCCAAGAGCGCGCCATACATGATGACGGCGGAGAGCCACTTCCCAAGTACGATTTCCAGATCATGCACCGGAGAAGTGGCGAGTAATTCAATCGTGCCCTGGCGCTTCTCCTCAGCGAATAGCCGCATGCTGATGAGCGGGATGAGAAATAGCCCAACCACCGCGATATTCGAAAAAAGAGGAGCAATCACCTGCTCGTTTATGTTCATCGGCATGGATTGCCCACTCATCTGGCTTTCTAATCCCGCGCGAACAAAACTGCTGCTGATGATGTAAGTAAATACGCCACTTAGGACGGCGAAGATAGTAAGTAACACCCATGCGATAGGCGACACGAAGTAGGAGTAAAGCTCGCGGCGGCAGATGGTCCAGATGTTTCTCATTTAATTTCTCCCGCGGCGACAGGAGTGGGGGCGGGGGCGCCCGGATGCGTGCCCGTAAGCTCCAGGAAGACTTCTTCCAGCGTCAAAGTCGAGGACTTAAGCTCGAGCAGATTCCAGCCCCCATGCACAACAGCGCGGGCAATATCGGCACGCGCGCTACGGCCCTGCAGGCTCTCAACTTCGAAAACATAGCGTGGACCGGAGACGATCCGGTCGAGCACCTTGCTTACTCCGGGCACCTGTTCCAGCCGCTGATGAACGGCTAACGGATCAGTGTCGCCGGCATTCTCGATCTGCACCTGTGTGGCGCCCCCGATGCCCGCCCGGTTCTTAAGGTTCTCCACGGAATCGGTAGCAACCACCCGGCCCTTATCGATAATGATGACCTTCTCGCAAACCGATTCCACTTCCGGCAGAATATGTGTGCTGAGGATAATTGTGTGCTCGCCCGCCAGGCTCTTAATGAGTTCTCGCGTCTCATTGATCTGTTTGGGGTCAAGGCCCGAAGTCGGCTCGTCGAGGATCAGAACATCAGGATTGTGAATGATCGCTTGCGCCAAGCCTACGCGCTGACGATATCCTTTCGAGAGCTTCGATATCAGCTTCGATTTCACGTCCGCCACCGCGCAGCGCTCCATCACCTGCTCCGTGCGACGCTTGATCTCCCCGCTCGGGAGGTTCTTTAAGCGGGCCACAAAGGCGAGATAATCTTCCACGCTCATCTCCGGATACAGCGGTGGCGCTTCCGGCAGGTAGCCAATATGCTTCTTGACTTCGAACGGTTGCTCGAAGACATCGAGATTCGCGACAGTGGCTTTGCCCTCGGTAGGCGGCATAAAGCACGTAAGAATGCGCATGGTAGTGGTTTTGCCTGCGCCGTTTGGCCCGAGGAAGCCGACGATGTCGCCTTTATCAACCGAGAATGAGATGTTGTTTACCGCGACGTGACGCGCGTATCTCTTCGATAAACCTTCAACCTGAATCATATGGTTATACGGACACGACCGGGCTCAGCAAAGTGGCAAGCCGGTCCTTTTGGCGCAGCAGCGCTTGGAAACACCAGGATATTACAAGTGCCGTTTCATTCCCAAGAATTGAGACGAAGCACCGTAAAGAGTGTTAGGCGCACGGGCCCGAGCAGCCCGAACACTATTGCATGGCGCCTATCCCCATGATGTGGAAGCCGACGTCGACGTATAGTATGTTCCCGGTAACTCCGCGGCCTAAGTCGCTGGCGAGAAACACCGCAGCATCACCCACTTCGGCTGGGTCGGTGTTGCGGCGCAGCGGTGCGATCCCGGATGAGCCCTCGAGCATCTTGGAAAAATCTTTAACGCCGCGCGCGGAAGCCGTTTTGATCGGGCCAGCAGAAATTGCGTTTACCCGAATGTTGTTCGGGCCAAGATCATTGGCGAGATAACGGACCGCCGCTTCGAGAGCGGCTTTCGCCACCCCCATCACGTTATAGTTCGGCATTACGCGCGTTGAACCCAGGTAAGTCATGGTGGTGATGGAACCGCCATTCGCCATCAATGGAGCAACCGCGCGGGACACACTAACAAGCGAATAAGCACTTATCTCTTGAGCCAACAGAAAGCCATCACGGCTGGTCTGCAGGAAGGGACGGCTGAGATCTTCTTTGTTGGCGAACGCGATGCTGTGCACAACCGCATCGAGTTGCGGCGAGCTACTTTGTAGCTCCCCGACCAAGTGATCCAATTCTTCCGGTTTTGTAACGTCGCAGCGCATCACGCCCGCCGCCTTCAGCTCCGTCCCGAACTCCTCGACCGTTTGGCGCTGCTTCTCGTTTTGGTAGGTGAGGAAGAGCGTAGCCCCTTCGCGCACGAATGCAGACGCGATCGAGTAAGCGATGCTCCATTTGTTCAAGACGCCCAGAACAAGAGCGGTTTTGCCAGCGAGCAGTTGCGACATGGAAGGGCCATTGTAACGTGAGGACCTCTCGGCCGGATCGGCCAAGGCTGGCTGGGAATGGCACCACCACCTCGTAGTGGTGCCATTTGAGCTACAATCGAATTAGAGACGCCCTATGCATTCTGAAACGCCCGCTCCTGACACGACCGTCTGGTTTCAAAACAAGTTTGTACGCCTGGCTGATGCAAACGTGAGCGTATTGACCCATGCGTTCAATTACGGAACGGGCGTCTTTGAAGGCATTCGCGGCTACTACGAGCCTCACCGGCAAGAGCTGTTCCTGGTCCGGATGATCGAACACTATGAACGCTGGAAACGGAATTGCAAGATTCTGCGGATTCAGGTTGGGCCATCGGCGACGGAACTGGCGGAGATCACCGCTGAGCTATGCCGGCGGAACAACTATAGGTGCAACGTCTACGTGCGGCCTCTCGCTTATAAATCGGCAGCGCGGCTTGGCGTTCCGGCCGACGACAACGATTCCTTTTGCATCACCGCAGTTCCCCTTGGAGAATATCTGAACGGAAAGAAGGGCGTGAAGGCGGGAGTCTCCTCGTGGCGCCGCATTGAAGATACGGCGATTCCAGGACGCGCGAAAATTTCCGGTGCTTATGTCAACAGCGTGCTGGCAATCGACGAAGCGCGGCGCAGTGGGCACGACGAAGCTATTTTCCTGAATGAGAGCGGCCACGTGGCGGAAGGCGCAACCTCAAATCTCTTCATGCTGCGTGACGGTAAACTCATTACCCCGCCCGGAACTGACAATATCCTGGAAGGCATCACTCGCGCGAGCGTAATGGAGTTGGCCCACCGGCAACTGGGGCTTGAGACTGTCGAGCGCTCAATCGACCGCAGTGAAATGTATGTCTGCGACGAGCTTTTCTTTACTGGCACAGCCGTCGAAGTGACGCCGATCTTGGAAGTGGACCACCGCCCGGTAGGAACGGGTGAGGTTGGAACGATCACTCAGAAGCTGCGTGCGCTTTTCATCGAGGCCACGCGGGGCAGACTTCCTGGGTACGCCGATTGGCTGTGGCCGGTCTATTCGGCTGAGCTGATCGAGAAAACGGCTTAACAGAAATACCAGAAAGCCGGGACCGGCCTGCATGACTGCTGCCGGTCGCTCTTTTTAATAGTTACTTCTTGTCCTGCGATTTCTTATGAGCAGCTTGAGAAGACTCGTGTGCCTTCGAGGAGTGCTCGTGAGCCGTTGTGGAGTGCTTCTTTCCTTGCTCGTGGTCCCCTTTCTCGTGATGCTCCGCTGCGGTTCGATGCGACTTCGCAGCATTGTCGTGATGTTCAGCAGCCTTTTTATGGTCTTCGTGGGCCATATGTTCTCCTTTAGATGGCGGCTTTCGCCGTAATAATAAGCGAGGCCTAAGTGGCCCCCTCGCATTGGAGATGAGAGCAATCCGTGGGCGATTTCAGGAAAAGATTGATTCTAGGCTGGGTTCTCAAACTCATAGATACAGGATCTGGCTAGGGCCAAGGCGCCCCAGAGAATGCTATCGTCTCCCAAGCTCGCCGGCACGACATCGACCCTGGCTCGCGACCAAGCTGTAATCTGCCGTCCCAACTCCTCGCGCAGCGGCACAAAGAGCGCGTCGCCTGCTTTGCTGATCCCGCCGCCAATTACAATACGCGCAGGATTATATAGCATGATGCATGTTTTTAAGCCCTGCGCCAGCGGTTTCACGTACCGTTCGATAAAACTGGGGTCTCCCAGGAGTTCACTTGCGGACTTGCCGTAATCCCGCTCCAGCCAGATACCCGCACACAGCCGTTCCAGGCACCCCCTCGATCCACATAAGCACTCGGGACCACCGGGCTGCACCGTGTGATGCCCGATCTCGCAGGAGAAGGAATCTGCTCCATGGTAAAGTCCGGACTCGGTCAGCAGCCCGCCACCGATGCCGGTTGAAAGGGTCATGTAGAACAGCGGCCGAACGCCTTTGCCCGCTCCATACCAGCCCTCTCCGAGCGCCCCCACCATGGTGTCCCGATCCATCACTGCGGTGACTCCGAGGCGTTCTCTTACTGCCCCCACCAGGTCGAAATCAGTCCACCCTTCTACGTGGGTCGAGCAAATCACTTGTTGCGAATAGAAGTTGACAGGTCCCCCGAAGCCGATCCCGCAGCCGTCGACTGCATACCGGTTCAGCCAAGGCGTCGCCGTCTTCTTGATTTGCTCGACAACCCAGCCGGGACCGCCACTCCGATCGGTTTGCGTGCTGTGCCGCTCGACCATCTGCTCGTCGCGAAAAACTCCCAACGTCACCTTAGTGCCGCCGATATCTATGGCCAACGTATACATCTAATGGTGATCATGTAACATACCGCGGCGCGATCGCCGGCAGCCTGCCGGAGCCACCAGATCTGGTTCCAGATCGCTTTCCGGACAACCCGTTGCTGGGGTAGGCGTTTTCGCCAAAGGGACAATAAGAACTCCCCTACCATTTGCAACTGTTTGCAACAGAACCAACGCTACGTCCACTGCTACGCCTAGCCCCTTTCACTACTTGTTTCTGCGACGGACCTTTGCAACATGCAAGACCCAGTATTTACAGGTCTCCCAACGATGATGCAAAACCTACCGTTTTCGAGACCGTCACACCCCGAACTGTCGCAAATGATGGTCAAGGTGTTTGTACATTAAGATCGCCCACTCCTCCGGCGTCATTCTCCCAAAGAAACTATGCGGATTCCTCGTACACCCTGCCGCCCCTCCCACCACAAACTTGTCAATCAGTCCCGATAACCGGTCCCGTTCCTTGCCCAAATCCCGTTCGTCCGCCACAATGAGGCTCTTGGCCGTCGGCGAATTCTTCCGTAGCGGGTCTTCGTTCCGAAACACCATCGGCTTCACCAGCCGCCCGATCAGACGTGCGGGTAGCGCTCCCTTTTCGGGCGTCACTTCTCCCACCGCCCACTGCATACTCACCGAGCAATGTGCCAGCATCTGCGCCGCGGTCATCTTGCCCCAGCGCCTCTCAGTTTGCGGCTCCAATTGTCCCAGCCGGGTCTTTACCTGATTCACCACCGTCGCATCGAACAGGTTCTTCATGATCACATGCCTCCTTTGAATGAGAGTAATCAAGAGCCAGTGTCGGAAAGGGTCATTTTTCTGCGCTTCACCGATTGAACCGATTGAATATCCGATAGGCGCGCAGTTTCACAAAGGACCCTTTGTGAAACGCGGCGTTATGTCTTGGCCTTGAACTTGGGTGATCTGTTATAGCCAATGGCCGGATCGCTGGAGCGAAGCTCCTTGATGAATTCGTGCTCCTTCCGCAGAACGTCTGACTTTGACGCAGTCTCACTTTCCCAAATAATTTCTCTACGCACGGTAAAATCGCGCCTTTCTTCCCGCGTGAAGTCGTTTTCAATGTGTTTGCCACTAGCGCTGCCGAAATAGCGAATGTCATCTGTCATGTCGCTGCCTACGTAAATCTTTCCGTTCGGATAGGTGATTTTGTACACCACTTTCACAGGAGGCATTCTATCGCGCGGGTAATCATCCGTGGCGACTACGCCTTAAAAAAACTCTTCGTCTACTTTCTTGATATGAAGGGTATCTTCAATCCTGCATCCGATGTTCTGGCGAACCATTAGGGCGGCGAGTTGGTCGCCGTCTATCAGGACAATGCGCTTGCTTAAAAACTCTGCGGTTTCCTTTGCAGAGGGCGAAAACTTTGAAGTCGTGACAAACAGACCTTTGGTAGCTTTGTGACGATCCAAGCTACCGAAAAAGTCTCGAATTGCGCCGGATCCAATATTACTCCCTGCTGCATACCGCTTGGCCTGCATGTAAAGGCGGTCAAGGCCAAGAGCGTCTTGGTCTACTACTCCGTCAACGCCATCGTCACCAGAGCGGCCAAGCGTACGCCCTGCGTTGTCGGCGCGCGAACCGCCATAACCCATGCTGAGAAGAAGGCTCGCTCTTCCGCTTCGGCCTGAGCCTCAGGGGGGACGGACTGTGACTCCCGCGCCCGCCTCTTGAACTGTTGGAATTCGTCGAACTGGCTGAGGAAAGCATTATCGATGCGTGGTGGGTGAGCGGCAAGCGCCTGCTTTCCACGCTGCGTGATCTTAAAGTGGCCTCGTCGCGTGTTCTCTATGAGGCCCGCTTGTGCCAAATAGGTCTTGGCCCATGTACGCGGTTCCCAAAAAGTGTCTGCTTTCCGGATGACAACAATTCGCTGCGCTCTTGTAGGCTAAGGCACAGTTGATTAGCCAACGCCTCGACAACTGCCCCAATCCGGACCTCTGCTTCGAAGAGGCAACAAGAACAGGCAGCATCAACGATTGGTAGTCCGGAATAGCCATGGGTGAACGTTGAAATTAGACCAGTTTCCCACTGTACGGCATCGGCAAATGATACCGGCAAGCTGTGGGACAGCAAAGGGCCAAAACTAACCTTTTTTGCTCTGACGTGCCGGTTTGTCTCTTTTCTGTACCCACGGCGCGCCCCTTTTGGGCATATGGCATCAATACTGGGGCTGTTGTTCATCTACGGGTTGAGATCCGGTATAGCGCTCTTTTCCGTAGATCGTGGTTGGTTCGTCGGGCGTGGCGTCACCATGAGCGGCACCACTCCGCAAAGTTGTGTTCCGCCCGTCTTTTTGCCTGAAACCACCTCTCAGGTCGGGCCCGTTTAGAGAACTCCAGCGGCCTGCTGAGTAGAGACGATAAGCCCGATGCTTTTTGCTCCTCGCACAACTTGACTCAGGCTCATCGAAAAGTCAAGGGTTGCTCACTGTAAGTTACTGCCTTTCGCAAAGGACCCTTTATTGGACGCACGAGCTTTCGACACGTTCTGCTTCACTCTCAGCTTCACGATTCTTTCAATGAGGCCGTAGGGTATCGGCTGATCGAGCGGAAATTGCAAGTTGCCCTTCGGTCCTGCGTAGCGTGAGATCGACTTCTCTAGCTTTGCGTCGCCCCTCACAGGTGGATAGAACCCGATGTGCTTCTTGAAGGCAGCGAAGTACACCAAGATACCCTTTAGCGCGAACGCTGGAATTTTATAGCTGATTGTCTCCTGCGCCTCGGGTGCAGCCTGCTTGATCGTCAGCCTTATTTTCTCCAGGATCTCTTGGACGTCAGGCGAAAACAACGCTATGTACTCGTCGATGTTCTTGGGCGTAGCGATCTGGCCGGTTGGCATAATTCCTCCTGTGTGCGCGCGAAACAGCAGTTTCAATCAGCGTGGTGACGATCTTCCGGGGATGAATAGTTCTCCGAGATCTCTTCACCTGTTATCTCGATGCTTGAGTTCTCCGTGATCAGCGCGGCAATCTCACTGTCGGTCTTCCCTCGTGCCCGGAGGTTTTCGATTTCATCGCTAATCATTCCGACGAGCGCTTCGATCGGAAACATCTCGGGTCCAAGGCTTGCCGCATCCCTCAGGGCCTTCTGTGCACGAAGGACCTGCTCAACGGAGTATGTTTTCATTTCTTTATTTTCTGTCAATCCTATTGTGGCCGTCGCGCATGGAAGCATGTTGGAGCGTGTCGAGATACTCTTTTCGGTCTTCGGGGCGAACGGGAACGGGGCAGGTATCCTACTCGCTGCTAGTTCGCCCATCCACAACACGGCATGGTATGGTCAGCGCCTCGAGACGATCGCGAAGAGGTTTGCCGCTCAAGGTAATACCCGTGTTCGATAAGCTCTGCGCTCTCGCGCAATGTCAGCGTGTTGCTTTTAGCGGCATTGCATGAATAGTCAGATCAATGTCGTAGGATTTTTTGCAGGCACGCCTTGTGCTCAGATGCGAGTTTTCAGCGAGTAGTCTTCATCGTTACGGGTGAGGTTGGGGTTATAGTACGGGTCGGCATTGATGATGCTTTCCCACTTGAGGCGCATGGCTTCGACTTCCTCCGGATGCGGGACCAGGTCTTTGGACGTCTTCGAAAAGGCCTCATGATGATAGAGGACAGCATGCGGAGTGTAAAGCACCCGGAAGCCTTGGTTCCCGATCTTGAGGCACAGATCGATGTCGTTGAAAGCGACGGCGAACTGCACTTCATCGAAGCCGCCAGCTTTCCAGAAAACATCGGAACGCGCCATCAGGCAGGCGCCTGTAACAGCACTCACATTGCGGATAACGTCCGGGAAATCGAAGTAGTGGCTTGTGCTGCCATCTAGCCCTTTGAAAGCGTGGCCGCAATTATCGTAAAGGCCCATGATGACTCCGGCATGCTGGATGCGGCCGTCGGGATAGAGCAGCTTGGCGCCGACCGCTCCGACGTCCGGGCGAACGGCTAACTCCACCATCGCCTCGAGCCAGCCCGGTTCGATGACTGAGGTGTCATCGTTAAGGAAAAGTAGTAGCGGCGACTTACATTCCCGCGCGGCGGCGTTATTGATAGCCGAATAGTTAAAAGGCTTGTTGCGCCAGTCGACGTAGCGAACATTCTTGTGCAGCGCCTGTAACTCGCGAATGTAACTGTCGATGCCGTTGTGCTTGGAGTTATCGATCACGGCGACTTCATAGTCCGTGTAAGTAGTTTTCGAGAAGAGACTATCGAGATTAGCGCGAAGAACATCAAGCTTTCCGCCGGAAGCGATGATAATGCTCACGCGAGTTTCGGAAGGAATGCGATACCGGGCACGCCAGCGGCCGGGGATTTTGGTAGGCACTACAGTCAGGCCGTTGCCGGTGCGCGCGCAGTGCCGCTCGAGTGCTCTTTGCGCGGCGGTCAGAGCGTATTGCTTATTTTCTTGTGTAATGGCAGTAGAGCCTTCGGTAGCGCGCCAATGGTAGAGAACTCGTGGCACGTGTTGGATCTCGGCGGCCTGCTCGCAAGCGCGGAGAATCAGATCGTAGTCCTGGCTGCCGTCGCAATCCGGATTGAGATGACCGATTTTGCGGGCGAGATCCTGCTTCAGCACCAGAAGATGGCAGATATAGTTCTCCGATAACAGCAGGTCGGGCGACCAATCTGGCTTGAAGAACGGATCGAAGCGCTTTTCTTTGCTGTCGATTTTGTCTTCATCGCTGTAAATGAGGTCAGCCCGGGGATGACGATCGATCGCTTCACAGAGATACGCAAGCGCGTGCAGTGAGAGCGTGTCGTCGTGATCGAGAAAGCAGACGTAATCTCCGGTTGCGAGTTGCCAGGCCGCGTTGCAAGTTTTCGAGATGCCGCCGCGCTCCGTTCCGTAGGCGATTTTAATCCTGGGATTCTGACCAGCGGCAAAGCGATCGAGAACGGCCCGTGTTTCAGTGCGCGAAGAGAAATCGTCCGCGATACAGAGTTCCCAATTGCTGTAGGATTGTCCGATTACCGACTCGATAGCGGCGCTCAACTCAGCCGGATCGGTATTGAATACCGGCATCAAGATGCTGAAGGCGGGTCGATAAGAAAAGCTCAGCAGCTTGAGCGAGATCAGGTCATCATCGGGCTCTTCGAAATCGTGAATCCAGCGATAGTAATCGGAAGCAAACCCGTTTTCGTGATCGATCTGAACCGCGGTGCGGGTTTCGCGTATGGGCTTGCCTTTGGATATAAGCCTGAGAGTGATGGGATGGCGGCCATTAGGTAGCGCGAGCGAATCGAACTCAGCGGCAAAACCTGCTCGGCCGGTCGGATCGAGATCTGGATGATGCTTCTTAACGTCGGGTCTTGGAATGGAGGGAGCGACCTGAAACTTGGGCACGCCAGGAACATCGATTTGCACTGCATCTACGCCACCCTGGGCGACACACCATCCTCTGACTGTAATGCTGCCGCTGCGCAGCGCGAGATCGCTGGGTTTAGGCTCATCACAGACGAGAAAAGAACGTTGACGGCTGTTTAGAACGGCACTATCGGCGTTGTTGCCGCCGCCGCGCGGCACAAAGCGTTTGGCAAGATCGCCAGCGGCGCGCAGCGTTCGCCACACCCGGCCGGTGAGCATTTCCATGATGATGCGATCGAGACGAGCAATGGAGGATTCGTGTGAAACCAGCTGCAACTGGTGTTTTTCGACCAGTTCTAAGACGCGTTTCAACTGCCGCTGGGACGCTCGAAGCTCAGCCTGAACCTGACGAAGCGCCTCATTGGCCGTCTCCAGCTGACTTTCAGGAGTGTCGCGCAGGTTCATCAATATAGAAAATAACAAGGGAGAGATTTTTATTGCCGATGAAGAGATCGCTTCGCGCGGCTAAAGCTTACCTCAAGGGAAACATTCGAAGGCGCACAGACGCTTTTCTGCCGAGCCGCGAGATCCGCGATTACCGGAAATGGATCAACGGGCGGCAGATCTCACGTCAAGACGTTTACAGCCGAAACCCTCACCCGGGCCTCTTTTCGATCTTGACGCCGGTTTGGAACGGGAGTCCGGTTAAGTATCTGCGCGAGCTGTCCACATCTATTTCGGCGCAAAGCGCGAATGGAGCCTGCGAGTGGGTGGTGCTCGACAACGGTTGTTCGCATGCGAAACTGCTCGAGTATCTGAAAGAACTCAGTGCCGCGCCCTGGGTAAAGCTCGTTCGAGCCGACACTAATCTGGGCATTACGCAAGGTCTGCGGCGGTGCTTGGAAGAAGCGAGCGGGCAGTACGTGCTGCCCGTAGATGCCGACGATTTGCTTTATTCCGATGCGCTGCGGATTGTCGCGTCGGTCGTGGCGGAAGCCGGATATCCGCCTCTGCTCTACACGGACGAAGACAAAGTAATCGGATCACGCGTGTACCAGCCCTATTTCAAGCCGGATTGGGATCCGGTGTTGCTTCTGAATTCGGCCTACATCGCGCATCTGGGAGTCGTGGACCGCGAGAAGGCGCTCGCGATCGGCGCTTACAGCGATCCTACAGTGGAAGGAAGCCCGGACTGGGATCTATTCGTGCGGTTTTTGATCGCGGGCCACACTGCTGTTCACATTCCCGAGGTTGTCTATAGTTGGCGCGTGCATGCAAAGTCAACCGCGGACGATGTGGCCATCAAACCGTACATCACTTCTTCTCAGCGCAACGTGCTGCAGCGTTTCCTGGATGCTCATCCGAAGGGCAGTCTCTTCGAGATAGAGAAAAGTCCGCTGCTGGGCGATGCGCACTGGCATTTCCGCAGAAAAGAAGAACAGCCGAAGCCGTTCGTAAGAGTCTCGAGCGCCGACATGCGTCGGTGCCTTGAAGAAGCGCGCGGCGTCGCGGAACAGGACGGATTCGTCTACTTCATGGGCGAGAAGGTGCAGGTCGAGGGCGTGGCCTGGCAGTGGGAAACGCAGGGTATAACAGAGCTTCATCCCGACACAGTGATGGTGGGCGGGCTAATCCGGAAGAGTCAGAGGCAAATCGTGGAGGCTGGTCTGGAACTCGATTCCGCCGGCGTTTGGATTAATCCAAATCACGGAAAGCCGGGCAATGATCCGGGCTACTTTGGCCAAATATGGAAGCAGCGCTCTGTGGGCGCGGTCTCGACGCAGTTCGCAGTGATGAAAGCGTGTTTTCTCATAGAGTTGCTCGAGCGATTGCCGCGGGATACTTCGCTGGCCTCTCTCGGCGCCTCTGCAGGCGTCTATGCCGCAGAGAGTGGCAGGCGTGTCGTGTATACGCCATTCCTCAGCGCGGTTTGCGACGCTTGAAAAGAGCGCCGGGATCAAAACTTTGCCACCATCCAGAGCCCGGCGATCATAAGCCCGCAGCCGATCAGCCGCGCCCAGGAGGCAGGGTGCACTTTGAAGCCGACCCAGCCGAAGTTGTCCAGCAAAATGGAAGTGGCGAGAGAAGCAGTGACACTGATTCCAGTAAAAACACCGGAGCCCATCTTTTGCGCGAAGGTGATTCCGGACAATGTGGCGGCGATACTAAGCAGCCCTCCCATCCATGCCCACCAAGGCGTTTGGACAACCTTGCCAGTGCCGGGCCACGCATGGCGAACAATGAGCTGAATGAGCAGAATGCCAATCAGACCCGAGGCATAAACAATCACCGCCGAAAACAAGGCGTTATCGAGTGACTTTTTCAATTGGGCATTGGCGCCGGCCTGCGCGGGATTCGCAGCGCCGGCGGCAATCGCCAGTAGATACATGATCCAGTTCACTCCCGTATAGATGCAGTGAATGATTCTAAACTGCGTTTTTTCTTGTTTGCTCTAAACTGGGGCGTGCCGCGGAAGCTGGGTCAGCACTTTTTAGTTCGCGACACGATACTCGAGCAATTGGCAATCGCGACATGCGGCGAGCACACCGCGCGAGTCATTGAAATTGGCTCGGGGCGAGGCGCTTTGACGCGATACCTGCTGCCGCGCGCGGATGAGCTGCAAGCCATTGAGCTCGACCGCTCGCTCGCGACTTATTTGCGGCAACGATTCGCAGCCGAACCGAAGCTGCACGTGCATGAAGCAGATGTACTCGCAACGGATCTCTCGCAGTGGGGCCCGGCGTCTATCTCCGGCAATTTGCCTTATTACATAACGTCTCCGATCGTAGAAAGGTTCGTGAAACTCGATGCGAATTTCCCTCGAGCGGTTTTCCTCATGCAGTGGGAAGTCGCTGAGAGACTGTTGGCAGATCCCGGCAGCAGAAGCTATGGATACTTGACGGTTTCGACCAGACTGGTGTGCGACGTGGAGCTAGTCTGCAAAGTTCCGCCTTCAGACTTTATCCCGCCGCCCAAAGTCGAGTCGGGAGCAGTGCTGCTGCGCCGAAAAGCAGAAGCGCCAAGCGAATTGGATGAACTATTGCGTTTTGTCAGCAAGTGTTTCGCGCACAAGCGGAAGACCCTGCGCAACAATTTGCGTCCGTTTTACGGCGAGCAGATCGATGCGTTGCCGGAAGCTCCATTGCGAGCGGAACAGCTCGCGATAGCGCAGTTCGTCGAGTTATACGAGCGCTTGAAGGGTCTGTAAACTGAAAGCTCATGATTCGCGCTCGCTTCGCGCCATCGCCGACGGAATACCTGCATATCGGCAGTGCGCATACCTTCATTTTCAATCGGCTTTACGTGAGGAGGAACAAAGGCACGATGGTTTTGCGCATCGTTGGGCCAAGCGCGTTTGCCGTTTTCGTCTGCATCGGCCGCGAACGGGCGGTCCGCCGGTTAGAGAAGGTTTAACGGGATGCCCGACGTTTTGGTTGGGCTAGGCGGCCTTCTCAGCGATCCGGCTTGCTGCGTCATCAAGGGTGGAGAACTTCTGTCGGCGGTCGAGCAAGCCAAACTGAGCCGGCACGATCGCCCGGGTGCCTTTCCGGAAGAAGCCTTCAAGACCGCGCTTGAGATTGCTCAAACCGAAGCCGGGGACATCGATTGCGTTGCCCTAGCGAGGCCCTTCGCGTCCGGAGTAGAAAGCACATCGCTCATCGAGCTCCGAGCTCGTTTCCCGCGCAGCGAAATTGTAGTGGTCGACCATCATGAAGCGCATGCGGCGTCCGCTTACTACGCATCCGGGTTCAACGACGCAAGCGTATTGAGCGTCGATCGCGCAGGGGATTTCCGGTCCGCGGTGCTATTTCGGGGAGAAGGAACTCGTCTCACGCGGGTCAGGGAACTCTATTTTCCTGATTCGCTCGGCGACTTATATAACCGCGTGACCGAGCTACTGGGCTTCCAGGCGCGCGCTGACGAGCACAAGGTGCAGTGGCTTTCAGCCGCGGGGGCCCCGGTGTTTGCCGATGTATTCCGTAGAATCCTGAGCCGCACTGAGGCCGCCTGGCCCCGATTCGACCGGAGCTACTTCGATACAGACACCCTGACGGACGGCGGCTTCAGCAGCGCGTTTTATGAAGCGGTGGATATTCAGGTAAAAAGCCTTTCCGGGAAAGTAAAGGCCGATCTGGCGCGGAGCTTGCAGCTGGCGATTGAGGAGAGCGTCGCGGGCATGATAGGGCCGGCAGAGAACGTGGCGATCGCAGGCGGACTAGCGCTGAACGCGCTACTTATCAGGGCCCTCGAGCAGCGATTTGGAACCCTCTTTGTGCAACCTGTATCGGGCAACGCGGGAACAGCGCTCGGAGCGGCATTCCATGCCTGGCACAATTTTTACAGCGAGAGGGAACCGATCCCGTTCACTACTCTCTGCCTCGGCCCGGCTTACAGTCTCCAGCAGATCAAAACCGTACTCGAAAATTGCAAGCTTCGCTTTCGCTTTCTCTTGACGGGCTCAGAGCTCATCCGCGAGGCCATTCGCGCGCTGAACGACAACAAGATTGTCGCCTGGATGCAGGGCCGTATGGAATTTGGACCGCGCGCGCTCGGGAACCGCAGCATACTGGCCTCGCCGCTCAATGCTTACTCAACTGAGAATTTAAACGTCTATATCAAGCACCGAGAGAGTTTCCGCAAATTCGCGGCCTCCGTTCCGGACGAGATTGCGGACAAATACTTTGAAGCGAGTTCGAACGCTCGCTTTCTGGCAAGCGTAGGAGAAGTGAGGCCGGAATACCGTGAGACGTTCTCAGCGGCCATCCTCGAAGGAAATCTGGTACGGGTACATAAAGTCCGCAAAGAGGAGAATCCGCTCTATCACGGCCTGCTCACCGCAGTGGGTGAAGCGACTGGATTACCGGTGCTTTACAACACCAGTTTCAATTTGTTTGGCGATCCGCTGGTTTGCACGCCGCGCGATGCGGTGCGAAGCTTCTACTCTTCCGGAATCGATTCGCTGTTTGTGGGCAGCTTCTATTTGGAGAAGTAGACCCGCTACGGCTGCTTGGCGAAATATGTACGGATATTCTCTTCCGCCAACCCCAGCGCGCGTGCCAGCGAAACTTTCGCGATATTGTACTGATATTGCGCCGAGATTAAGTTCTCGTTCGCATCGGCCTGCGTTTGTTGTGCCTGCACTACTTCGACGGTATTAGTGACGCCAGCAGTAAAACGGTCCCGTGACTGCAGCACCGTTTCGTCAGCCAACTGAACGTTGCTTTGCGCGACGTCCACCTGGTCATGCGCAGAGTTTAAATCGAGCAGTGCGCTCCGGACCTCGAAATCGATCTGCCCACGCAGATTTTCCAGCTCATTACGGCGGTTTCGCAGCTCCGCGTCGTTCTGCAGGATATCTGCTTTGATGCGGCCCCCATCGAAAATGTTGAACTGCAGCGTACCAGTGGCATTGAAAACGCCGTGCGAGTTTGTGAAGAGATGCAGGCCTTCGTCGCCGTAGAATCCGTTAGCCGTCAACGTTGGATAGCGCTCTGCTTTAGCTCCCCGCAAAGTAAACTGCGCAGCTAGAACACGGGCCTTGGCGGCCTGGTAATCGGGACGATGCTCATACGCTTTGCTGATCGCGTCCTGAAGGGAAAGCGCTGCAAGAGGAACCGAGGGCGCGGGATCGGCAACCGTAAAATCCTGACCCACAGCCAGGCCGATGACACGGCCGAGAGTCAATTTGTCTTTCTCAAACTGGTTCGTAACAGCCACCAGCTGCTGTTGGCGCTGCTTCAGCTCCACCTGTGAGCGCAGCACATCGATACCGATTGCGGTACCCGCGTCGTGCCGGCGCACGGCATTTGTGTATACGGCCCGATCGGCGTCGATCTCAGCTTGCGTGGCGGTGATGCGAGAGGAGTCGGCGATGATCTGCAGATAAGCATTGCCCACGGCCTGCACCACCAGGTCTCGGGCATTCTTTATAGAGAGAATGGCCACTTGCGTGTCTTCGCGAGAAGCTTTGTAATTGCTGATGGCAGTGTAATCAAAAAGCGTGAGCTGCGCATTCGCCTGAACAGACTGATAACCGTAGGGTCCGACGATGTGAGCAAGCTGTATGCCAGGAATATTGAATAAAAAGCCAAGCGCCTGAAGATTGATCTGCTGCTCGACGACGTTCACTTGGCCGGTCAGCTTCGGCAAAAGAGTACTTAGCGCGCGCAGCCGTTGAGCGCGGATTTCACGGCTCGATTGCTCGCTGGTCAAAACTCCTAAATTGGCTTTGAGGCCGCGATCGATCGCCTCTCCGAGCGCAAGCGCAATGGGAGTCGAAGAAGCTTTGCCCTGGGGTACGCTGCCTTGAAAGCTTTCATCTCCCGTTTGCGGTGGTGGCGTGACGGGTGCGGCAGAAGCATTCGAAAGCGTTGCCGTGCCGCCCGGAGCAGCGCCAGCTTGCATGCCCGGTCCGCCTGGAGCGCCGCTCTGTTGCCCTTCGGCCACCGATACGCAAAGCGCAAAGAAAAAACAGATGAATTGGAGAAACGCGGTGTTCCGTAATTTACTCATTCACTCGTCTGAGTCGCTGACTGCTCCATTCAGAATAGCGGAGCAATTGCTACAGACTGCGTTTCAGGAATGAGCAAATCTCATAACCGGCCAGATACTTGAAAGGGAAAGCTCCCAGCGTGTAGTGTCCGCAGGGCAGAACGGTGACGTCGTGGTCCCAGTTTTGCTTGCGCGCGCCCTGTATGACTTGCCGCGACAGATGGACGGGGAACGTCGTGTCGTACTTGGTGTAGATAAATTTGGAACGCTTCTTCTTCTCGGTAAAGAGATCCCAATAACTTGGCGGACTAACGCACGTCCACAACTGGCGCAGCGTAGGCAAATCGATTGCAGTCTCCAGACTCTGGCGGATATGCCGTGTCGATAGGCCCTCCCAGACCACATCGGCGACATAGGTCGAGCAATGATTAAAAACGTTCACCCGAATGCGAGCGTCGTGAGCGCTCGCGAGAAACGCGTAACAGGAACCGAGGCTGGTGCCCACGATCCCAAGATCCGTGAACCCTTGTTGCTCCAACCAGTCGAAGCAGGCACGGCTGTCGATGACCGCTTGGCGAGTGGCGTCGATGGTGCGGCAGACGTTGGCTGAGACCGCGAAATCGGCGCGCGCGAGTCCGGCCGGCATGCGGGAATCGTGATAGGGCAAGCTGAGCCGCAGAACCGGAATGCCGAGCCGCTGCAGTCCGCTGCAAAGCGCGTTATGCTGGGGCAATTTCGAGTTCCAGTGCGGCAGAAGAACAACCGCTTTCCGGCGCGGAGTCTTGGCGGGAAACCATAGCGCCCTTACCGTGTTGTTTTCAGCGTGTGGCGTCGCGACCGGAGAGGTGAAGGTGAGCCAGTTGTCCGCCAACTTGAAATCGTTAGGCGGTTGATAGCCGAAAAACTCCTCACTGCGCTGCACGATCACATCATTTAGCGCGATGAGATCTGTCAGAGACTGAATACGCGGAATTCCCGTAAGCCAGCTAGTCGCCCACTCGGCGCCCAGCTCGAACGGACGGACAACCCGGTCGTTGGAGCGAAAGCAAAGATCGTTTTCCCGGCGGTCCACCCAATTTCGGTAGTGGTGCGAGACAGGACGCAGAACAGACATCATGCGTTTGCCGAGCAGACTAACCCAGACACATTGAAAGATCGGAAGACCATCAACTTCCAGTTTAGCGGCTGCTATAAAACGGGTATGCCTCGATACGCGGCAGTCGATATCGGCAGCAACTCGGTTCGCATGATGGCTGCGGACGTGAGCCACGGAGAGACGCATATCCTCGCTCAGGATCGAGAAGTCACCAGGCTCGGGGCGGGTGTGTTCCGGTCGGGCCGGATCAGCAAGGACGCGCTGGACTTCCTCTGCGGAACGCTGGCCCGGATGTCGGGAGCCTATAACCGCTTCGATGTGATGGGCATCAGGGCAGTGGCGACGAGCGCCGTAAGAGACGCCAGCAATCAGGAGGAGTTTTTGCAACGCACGAGTAGTGCGTTGGGCACAAAGATTGAAATCATCTCAGGTCCTGAAGAGGCGCGGCTGATTCACCTGGGCGTGGAAGCGCGCTGGCCGCGCCCGAAAGAGAGAACGCTGATTATAGATGTGGGTGGAGGAAGCGCGGAGCTGATCATCAGCCAGAGTGGACAATTGATCGACGCCGTTTCCAGGCCGCTAGGCGCGGTGCGGCTGACGGAAGTGTTTCTGAAGAGCGATCCTGCGAATGCCGAGGAGCTGCGGCGCCTGAACAGTTACATCGAAGAAAAACTCAACCCGTTCTGGAAACAGCACGGCGACGAGAAGTTCGACCGGGCAGTGGCAACTTCAGCCACGGCGGCGGCGCTTATATGCGCGGCCAACCGTGTTCCTCGCGCCAGGCGAGACGAGGCTGACCGTATGCGCGCTACTACTGGCCACATCCAGGACTTCTTTCTGACACTGGCCGGCAGCGATCTCAACACGCGTCGCAAGATGATCGGCATAGGTCCCAAACGCGCTGAGATCATCCTCGGGGGGACCGCTGTTTTTCTAGCCGTACTGCAGCTCTTCGGACACCGCTCGCTTTTCTACTCTGCGGCGGGCGTGCGCGACGGCATCATCGCCGATCTGGCCGCTAAAGGCGCTGGGCGTGAACTCTCGCAGCTCTCGCGAGAGCAGCGTTCGCTGGTTGAGGGCATGGCGAAGAGGTATGGCGTCTCGCTCCGCCATGTGCGGCACGTTGCCCATCTCAGCCAAATGATTTTCGACAAGCTGCAGTCCCTGCATCAGCTGACGCCCGCGGCCGGTAAGCTGCTCGAGGCTGCCGCCTATCTTCACGATATTGGTCATTACGTCAGCGGGATTTCACATCACAAGCATTCCGCATACCTGGTGGCGAACTCCGATATGCCCGGCTTCACTGATAAAGAGAGGCTCACGATAGCCGCGCTTTGCCGCTTCCATCGGAAATCGATGCCGCAGCCGCGTCATTCTCATTTTCAGGCACTCGAAACAGATGCTAAACGAACCGTTACGAATCTTGCGCCTCTGCTGCGCATCGCCGATGCGCTCGACCGCGGCCACGAGCAGAAGATTAAACAGGTGACCAGCGTAATTCGGGAGGGAGACTTAAGGCTGCTTGTGGAGTCGGAGAGCGATCCCGATCTGGAGATCTGGGCGGCGAATGAAGCGGCTGAAACATTCCGCGAGAATTATGCCAAGCCAATCACGATTGAACGCGCTACGCGTTGAGAAGAGCTCAGGCAAACTTCAGCACCTTCTTCACGCCGCGAGTCACTGTTTTCCAGTTGGTACGAACTTCTGTCAGCCTCTTCTTGCCAGCCGGGGTCAAAGCGTAAACCCGCGCGCGTCTCCCATTCCCGGTGATCTTCCAGGTCCCGGAAACAAGTTTGTCGCGCTCCATACGATGGAGCGCCGGGTAAAGAGAGCCTTCTTCTACCTGCAAGAGCCCTTCTGAAGCGGTCATTACGTGAACTGTTATTCCGAACCCGTGGTTTGCTCCACGTTCCAGAGTCTTGAGGATCAGAAGTTCGAGGCTGCCCTGAAGATTGTCGATTTTTTTCGCCATTGCTCAACGGTTCACGGCTCGCATCGCCGCTTCAGGATAGCGGCTGCCGGAAGCCGCATTTAATGGGAAGACCTGATTGAGCTGTTCGAGATCGTCTGCCGTGAGACGTACTTCGAGAGCTCGCGCGTTTTCCTCCAAATATTTCAGCCGCTTGGTTCCGGGAATCGGGACAATATCGTCGCCCTGGGCCAGAACCCAAGCGAGAGCGAGTTGCGAAAGCGTACAGTTTTTCTTGCGTGCGATTTGCTCGACCTCGGAAACCAGCTTGAGGTTGCGGTCTAAATTCTCGCCCTGAAATCGCGGCGTATTGCGGCGCCAATCGTCCGGAGCAAGGTCTTCGATGCGCTTGATTTGCCCGCTGAGGAATCCACGACCGAGCGGACTGTAGGGAACGAAGCCGATACCGAGTTCCCGCACGGTTGCCAGGATAGCTTCTTCCGGCTCGCGGCTCCAGAGTGAATATTCAGTTTGAAGGGCAGTGATCGGATGCACTCGCTGGGCGCGGCGAATGGTTTCTGGTCCTGCTTCAGAGAGCCCGAGATAGCGCACCTTGCCTTCACGGACCAGATCGGCCATCGCGCCAACCGTATCCTCAATGGGTGTTGCCGGGTCGACGCGGTGCTGATAGTAAAGATCGATAGTGTCCGTACCGAGCCGCCTCAGACTGGCTTCACATGCTGACCGGACATAATTGGGTTTGCCGTTGAGACCAAGGTACTGGCCGTTCTCGGAGCGTACGTTCCCGAACTTCGTCGCTACCACGACTTGTCCTCTTCGGTCGCGCAAAGCTCGGCCTACCAACTCCTCGTTCCGGCCAACTCCGTATATGTCAGCGGTGTCGAAGAAGGTCATCCCCAGCTCGATCGCGCGCTGTATGACGGCAATAGATTCCCGCTCCTCACCGGGACCATAGAATTCCGACATGCCCATACAGCCCAGGCCAATGGCGGATACTTGCAGGCCCGTGCGGCCAAGAGTTCTTGTTTGCATGATGATTTCTGGACGAATCCCCCAAAAAGTTATTTCGCTGCTCGAGTTTCGAGGAGCCGCTTGCGTAATTGCGCTGTTCCGATGCGGTGGCATTTAAGACATAGAGTCTGCATATTTGACAAATCACATTCTCCGCCGCCCTCGGCCACCGGCGTGATGTGATCCGCGTCCCAGATAGAGTTACGGGTTCCCGCTTGCCACTCAGTCATGGCGCGAGCTCGCGCGACGCCCCGCAGCTTCCGAATATGCCGGAATTCAGCGAGGCAATCCAGGCCGCAACCAGCACAGATGCCGCGGTCCCGCTCTAGGACACGTTCTCGAAGGTGCCCGGGATCACTCCGCACTTTCCACTCTTCCACGCACCAATCCGAGCAAAATGTATGCCGGCCAGCGGGGACCTCCAGGCTGCACCAGCGGCAGAGACAACGCCCATGGGCGCCTTTCGGCAGGTCCTTGCGATCCGCGCGGCCACCGGGCATGACGCGCTGCGAGCTCATGACACACACTATAGCTTTCACAAGCAGGAACAGTATAAATACCTACTCTCGAATCGCGGGCCACACAAACTATGCAACCAGAGCGCGCAGATGTATAGGATTGGAATTGCGCGCGTCCAATGTTAAGGGTGGTCGTTTTCAAAACTTTCATGGGATTTCTCGACAATTTGGAAAGTTCTCTCAAAAATCTTGAGTCGGTCGAAGAGCGAACCGGAAATAATCAGCAGCGGCGTGACGAGGATCGTGCCCGCGCTTTGGCGATTGCGCCTTGGGCCGAACGGCTGCGATCCTCGGATTACACGAAGCGTCTGTTCGATGAAGCTGCCGCCGCGGGCCATCGCATGCGGAGGAAGGTTTATATGGCGTGGCTCGACCACGTGCTGCGGCTCGAGGCAAGGGAGCGGCGCCTGGAACTGAAGCCTACGCCCGAGGGCATCATCGCCGATTTCATTGAGCCCGATGGTCGCTTTCGATCTCAACCGGTCGATTTGAACGGCAATCCTCAAGCGCTAATCAAACAATGGCTCAGCGAAAAGTCCGGTTCCGAGGAGACGAAGTGATAACAGATGCGCAAGCGTATGCCGGAGCGACAGCGCTCGGAGTGATGGCGGGAATGCGGAGCATGTCCGCGCCTGCTCTTATCAGCCAGGTGGCGCGTAAGGGCCAACTAGCGGTGGAAGGCTCTAAGCTTGGATTCCTGAACAGCCGTGGGGCAATTTCCACCACAGCTCTGCTGGCGCTGGGCGAGATCGTCGCCGACAAATTGCCTTCAGCGCCTGCTCGGACGAACGCAGGATCGCTGATCACCCGAGCCGTATCTGGCGCTTTCAGTGGAGCGGTACTCTGCTCCGCGAAGAAAAAGTCGCCCTGGCTCGGCGCATTCTACGGCACACTGGGCGCCCTGGGTGGAACCTTTGCCGCTTACCACCTGCGCCGATCGGTAGAGCAGAATCTCAAGCTGCCCGACGTAGTAGTTGCGGTTGCCGAGGATGCCGTAGTAGCAGCGAGCGCATTCCTGATCGCCCGGCAGTTTTCCAAAACAGGCGGCTAAGCGCCCGCGTGAATCGCTGGCTCAGCATCTCTGCATCTAAGAGGCATGCAGGATAACGCGCGCGCTTTGCGGCTGAGCGTGCTAGATCAATCGCCAATACCGGAAGGTGCTACCCCGCAGGATGCGCTTCGAAACACGATAGATCTGGCTACGCTGGCCGACAATTTGGGATACAGCCGCTACTGGCTCGCCGAGCATCACGGGACGCCTGCGCTCGCCTGCACCAGTCCCGAGGTGCTAATCGGCCCGGTAGCAGCGGCCACCTCCCGCCTGCGCATTGGCAGCGGAGGCGTAATGCTGCCGCACTATAGCCCACTGAAAGTCGCCGAGAACTTCAGGATGTTAAGCAACTTGTTTCCGGGAAGAATCGATCTCGGGATTGGACGCGCAGCCGGGACAAGCCGTAATGTTGCGACGGCATTGCAGCGTGACCGGCGGCAGCCTGCGCCGGACGATTTTCCGGAACAGCTGGACGAACTGTTCGGGTATTTCGAAGACAGCCGAGAGCCGGAAATCTGGCTGCTGGGATCGTCCCCGCAGAGCGCGATTTGGGCGGCTGAACTTGGCTTGCCTTACTGCTTTGCCGATTTCATCAATCCACATGGCGCTGAGCTTGCGCAGCACTATCTACGCGCATTCCAAAGCTCCCCACGTTCTCCAAAACCCCGGGCCGCCGTTGCCGCTTGGGTGATTTGCGCCGAGACCGATGAAGAGGCCCAGGAGTTATCTCTGAGCGCACGCATGATGATGGCACTCTTACATCGTGGCCGGCTGATTCCTGTACCCACCATCGAGCGCGCCCGGCAATTCCTGCAGGATGAGAAAACGCCGCTCGAACTGCTGGGTTCGGGGCGAAGATTTATCGCCGGCTCGCCAGCGAAGGTTCGTGCCGAGCTGGAACCACTTGCCGAAGATTACGGCGCAACCGAGGTTTTCCTGGTGAACATTCTGCACGACCATGCGGCGCGCCGCCGCTCGTATGAACTCGTCGCCAGAGAGTTCGGATTGGCATTCGCGGGCGGGACGGAGCGCGCCGTTGCTTAACCTGTAAAGCTATTCGGGTTTTCTCTTTCTGGGGCGCCGAACACCCGCCCCAGCAGGCGGGCGCTTTCGAACGGGTGCCTTCTTCGGCTTGGCAGGCGGAGGGTTTGGCTCGAAGATCGTCGGCTGGCCCTCCACAATCGGCTGCGGCTCATATTCTTCCTCTTCGGGAATAGGTTCAGGTGGCCTTTCCGGTAAAGCCGGCGGGTAGAACTCGGCGCCAAGCTGCACCATCATGCCACGCTCTTCATCGGGTTCGGCGCGAACCACCGTCTTGTCCTGCGCATAATTCAGAAACTCCGAGAATTGCTGAAACCCATATTTCGAGAGCTGGAATTCAGGATGCTCAGACTGCATCCATTGCTCGAGCTCTTCTCCAGTAGCACCACCCTCTTCCAACTCCATGCGGTGAGTTTCCAAAACATCGCGCAGAGCGGGCAGAGCCTCTTCGGGCCGGGGCGCCACCTTCTCCGGCCCTCCTCCACCGCGCCGTTCGATAACATAGCGGCCGCCCGATCCGCTCACGTTGATGAAGTCTGATTTCTTGAGCTTGTCGACAAAATCGGAGAAGCTGCCCGCTCCGTACGCGCGTTCGCTGAAAGCGGGGTCGAGTTGCAGCATAGTGCTCTTCAGGAGTCCCAATTGCGGCTGGACCGCGCGGCGCTCCAGCACCTGTAGCGCCCGTTCCACTAGCGGTAATGCCTGGCCTAAATCGAGAGGAGCAGGCCGCGGACCCCTGTCCCGCCTATCTTTGCGCTCGCGGTCCGGACGGTCCTGGCGATCTTGCCGTTCGGGCCGATCCTGCCGGTCCTGCCGCTCGGGCCGCTCCTGTCGCTCGGGCCGGTCCCGGCGATCCGGCATGGGCTGGGCAACGATTCGGTCTCCATCCTCGAGCAGCGACTCATAGCTTACGAACTCGTGGCAGTTCTGCTGCAAAATCGTGCTCGTGAAGGCTTTGCCGCCCAATACGAACACCGTCTTGCCATACTCTTTCAACTTGTTCACCAGCGGAATGAAATCGCTGTCGCCGCTGACAATCGCGAACGCGTTCACATGCGAGTGGGTGAATGCCATCTCGAGCGCATCGAGCGCTAGGTTGATATCCGCGCCGTTCTTGTCACCGCGCGGAGAAGGGATCCGCTGGACCATTTGCACCGCATTCTCGGCCATCAGGCGCGTAGCGCCCTCCTGCCTCCCCCAATTCGCGTAAGCGAATTTGGCGACAATATCGCCGCGCTCCTTAAACGCTCCGAGTGCCAGTGACACGTCGAATTCGCGGCGCAACGTCGACTTCACGCCAATCTCTATGTTGTCGTAATCGACGAACACCGCGATGTTCAGTCTGTCTTGCATCTATTTCCTTTTCCGTCCGCTGCATGAGTTTCTATTTTTGTTCAAGCAGTCTGGACCGTCTTTCAGCCGAGCTTGCGCTCAGGCAACTTGTTTTACTGAATCGCGAATGAATTGAACGATTTTTTCGAGTGAAGCGCCGGGTTGGAACACTTGGGCCACCCCGAGCTTCTTCAGCTCTGCCGCGTCATCGTCAGGAACGATCCCGCCGACGACGACTAGCACGTCATTCATCTCCTTCTCCCGAAGCAGATCCATTACGCGGGGCACAATTGCGTTGTGCGCGCCCGAAAGAATGGAGAGCCCAATCACTTGAACATCTTCCTCGAGAGCTGCATTCACGATCATCTCCGGCGTTTGCCGGAGACCTGTGTAAATCACCTCCATGCCAGCGTCACGCAGGGCACGCGCGATGACCTTAGCGCCACGGTCGTGTCCATCGAGGCCTGGTTTGGCGACGAGTACACGTATGGCAGTGTTCATACTTACACTGTCCAAATTATAGAACGCACTGGAATTGGTTTAAAGAAATCTTTTCAAACACCCGAAAACAAACTGCGGCTTGCGGCTGCGCCTTCGTGGGCTAAGAGCCAGCGTTTTCGCTCGAGGCCGCCGCCATACCCGGTGAGTGAGCCATTTGCCGCAATGACACGATGGCACGGCACGACTATGCTGACGGGGTTTGCGCCATTCGCCAAACCGACAGCCCGCACTGCTGCCGGGCGGCCGATGCGCTCTGCCAGTTGCGCATAGGCAATGGTCTGCCCACAGGGAATTTCGCGCAGTGCCTGCCAGACGGTTCGCTGGAATTGCGTGCCAGCGGTTTCGACAGGCAAGCCGTCGATAGCTGTCCCGTCCCCCGCGAAATATGCGCGCAGGGCGGCGATGTGGCCGGCCGAATCTTGCCCTGGCTCGATAATAAGATGGCGCGGCCCGTAAAGAAGCCGAAGCGAATACTGCATACGATCCTCGTGATCGAGCCAGTCAATAGCCCGGATCTTCTTCTCGCGATCTGTCAAAATGATCAACTCACCAATGGGAGTGGCAAGGCTATCACTGAAGAGGCGTAGTGGCTCACTCATGCGGTTTTTAAGAGTTGAAGTTTCAGATCCTCGGGATCATTGCTTAACCGCTTTGTCTTCCAGATTAGCCGAACCAAAGAGGAAGTTAGCGGACTTGGTTGAATGCGCTAGAAACGACCTCCGCGCAAGTATCCGTAGCGGCTGGATCTTTTCCTCGGCTGACCACTTGTTATGTACTATCGGGGTGAGACATGCTGATGGCGGAACTCGATAAGCTATTCCCTTGTGGCGCTAAATAAGCTCGGCGCACAACATCAGCTTCGGTCACGGCATTCATGCCGGCAGTCACTGGCGCAGCGACACGGGCACGTCCATCCGTTTAGGTCAAGCCGTGGCACTCAGCGTTCTGCAGGACCGCGCAAACACATACAACGAGAAGTTCACCGTTCAGCTAGAAAAGGTCGACGGCAGCACTGCGACTATCTCCAATCAGTAGTATTTCAAAAGAACGAGAGCTCTTTGATCGGGTAGTGCTTGTGATTGCGTGTCCACAGGCGCGCATTGTTCGTGATCGCGCTCGCGGCGATCAGCGCATCACCGAGTTCCACGCCATGGCTCCTCCTGTACTGACGCAGATACCCCCCGGCCTGACGGCCCACTTCGGAGTCCACGGAAACGCATGTAAGCGCCCGAAACAGGTTATCTAGAAAGGTGTGCTCGTTGGCTCGCGCGCCTGCCCAAAGCTCGGCCACACTGACAGACGAATAGAGGAGAACAGCGTCGGATTTGCTCAAATCGGTCCATTTGCCGACAATTGATGAATCCCTCCCGCGTGACACTTCGATCAGGATGTCGGAATCGATCAGCACTGTCACTTTTGGCGGATGCTCTCGAGCCGCCCGCCGCGGCGAAGCTGCCTTACCTGCTCAACAGCCTTCGTCATAGGGGAACGTTCTTTGCGGATCCCGACAAAATCCTGCATCGCTTTCGCGCGCTCCTCAAGATTCCCGAGATACCGCTCACGGACCGCTTCCCGCACCAGTTCCGAAACCGTCGTTTCCCGGCTCCGCGCCCGGGCGCGAAGGGCATTCCACAGGTGATCATCGAGATATAGCTGTGTCCGTCTCACGATGTATAGTATACATCGTTCTGGGAGCTTGGGCCCTCGATAACTAAACTACTTGAAGCCGAGGGTGTTTAGCGTTAATCACTTTCTCGTTAAGGCCGTTGCCCTCCCCAAACGTAAATCGCCCTTCTCTCCTGCCCGGCAATCAGTAGATCCATTTCAGAAATGAGGGGTGGATTCTCCGACTCTGCCAACTCTCTCGACCCAGGTTATTACGCAGTAAGGAATGCGGTGCTGCCAACTGTTGCGCTAACCACAGACGTTGCAAGATTCTCGAACAGAGTCCTGAAGTCACTACGCGACTGTTTCATGTTCTTAAGAACGGTCCCTACGGTTTCGAGTTGACTATCGGTTAGCTCGAAAATCGGAACGTTGTAGTCTTGGGATCGAGCAATCAGGCTGTTGAAATCTGCAATGTTTGCCAAATTAAAAGGTTCCGAATTGACAGAAACATCGGCATACGACACTTCTGGCATCATCATCTTGAATTTCTTAAATATGGGAACCAGCTTCTTCTCAACTTTTTCATTGATGCGATCGATCCACATCTTAAAAGCCGAGGCAGGCGCTCCATATCTTGGGCGGAAACGCTGATTGATGGTGCCAAGGAATAGAGGGCGGTGCGATGGTACCGGATACGCAGCACCCTGGAAAATGCCACTAGCGTTCGCTTTGTCGGGCCACTCCGCCCATTTTGGCAAAACCTCAGCCAAGCTGTCGATAGCAAGAGAGCAGAAGTAATCAGGATTGCAAGGCACGATGAAGTGTGAACTCGACATGACAAAATTCTGGTTCAATGAGCTAATAGCAGGACTGAGATCGACCAAGACGTAATCGATTCTTAGATCCTTTGCTGTTTCCCGAAGCAATGCCGCAATAGCCCCGGGGAGATTTTTCATGACACCAAAACTTCCGGTCAGCTCATGGGCGACCCCTAAAGGGATGTCATATTCTGCAATTCGCACATGTCCTGGCAGTAAGTAAAGGCCCGGTCGCTTTTCGATTTCGAAACATTCAACTGGCTTCAGCCGTTCTGGCAGAGCTTCAAAGGCTGGCCGTAATGCCTCATACAAATTAACGGCCTTGTTTTTTTCATAAAAAGATTCGAAGTCGCTGCTGCCTGAAAGCGATAGACTCATGCCGGTCAAGTTGCACTGAGGATCTGCATCAACCATCAACACCCTTTTGCCCTTGTTAGCTAGTGACCAGCCAAGATTAAAGGTGGTTGTCGTCTTGCTCACGCCACCCTTGTGATTGAACAACGCAATCATGAAGTATTTGTGCGTCACATGCTCTCCCTTAGGAATCGGATTTAAAATTTGCAGCTCTCCGGAAAGGTCGAGCTGGACCACTTGTCTGGCATATAGGCCCGAACAACTTCTCTCACCTGTCTCCCACCTGGCTACCGTCAACTTCGTTACTGCAAATCGCCTTGCGAACTCGGCTTGTGTCTCCCCGAGTAGCCGGCGCACTTTACGGATGTTTTCGGGCGAGATCAATTTCGGCACCTTAGATCCACTGGATACCATAATATCCAATGGATGATATATATGTCAATGCGGACCTGTGTTCGTTACTCGAGGCGCCCGCGGGCGATCACAAGAGGGCGAGCCTCGCCTACCGGGTCTCGAAATCAGAGGCAACCGCCAACATTGTCGCGGACCTAGAATGGCGTGTGGTTGTTGTACCTTACGATTCCTTCAACTCTGTAGTGGAAACTCGCAAGGCGGTGCCGTCCATCAAAGCCGCGGCGTCACTTTCCGCCGCCTTGTCTTCAAGATTAGCCGCGGCGAACGTCAGGGCTTCCTGGACGTCGTCCGGTTCCAGCTCGGGGTAGTTCCGAAAGAGGTTATCCCGGTTGGGATACAGTGCCACGGCCTCACCGTTCGACGCACCGTCAGCCTCATGCGGCGGACGCACGGCTGGCCGTTCATCTGGTTCGGGTTCCACGTTATACGGGTGAAGCGCTGCATGGTTTTTGTTCTGATACCTTACGACACTACCGTGCACAGTTGGCGCTTTTATCATCTCTCCCATTCGCCCGGTGACAGCCCTGCGAAATATCGCTTCGCCCTTCATTCGACAATCTTCAACCCAATTTGCAAAATCCCAAAGTTCGTTGTCGCGCTTTCCCGTGCTACGTTCCGGCATGTCTACCGACGCCCAGATCGCCGCCGCCCGCCTTAATGCCCAGCTCTCCTCCGGTCCGACCTCTCCGAAAAGCCACCTCTTCGCTCAATGCCCTGAAAACGGGTCTCACCGGCCGCACCGTCCTCCGCCATCCGAGGACGCCGCCTACTCCGCCCACGTCGTCCGCTGCGAAGCTCAATGGAAGCCCGCCGCCGATCCCGAGCGCTCGCTCGTCCATGCGCTGGCCGATACCGAGTGGCGCCTGCTGCGCATCCCCTCGCTCGAAGCCGGTATTTACGCCCTCGGCCGCCTCGAATTCTCCGGCATGTTCCCCGACCAGGACGAGTCTGTACGCCCAGCGCTGATCGAGGCCCACATCTTCCGCTCTTTCCGCCGCGATCTCTCGAATCTCAGGCCTCCAGGAAGGCCGCCTCCGCCGCCAGCGCGAAAAAGACACTGCCGCCTGCGTGAACTGCAAGCTATCCTTCACAAGGCCGAGGATGCCCGCCTCGAGGACGAGGCCTACCAATTCATCGCTACCGTCCAGGAGGGTACGGACGATGAGTTCGATCCCGCCGCCCTTGGCTTCGAATTTTCACTCGGGTAAATCGAGGTGCGCGCCATGGAGATTGACCCCAATCTCTTTGCCGAAGAAGAGCGCGCCCTCAGCCCAGCCCTCGCCACCAAAAGAGCCGCCAAGAAAGCCGCCTGACAGTAGCGCGGACACTTGGCGCTTGGATTGCGCCTTTTTTGGAGGGCGGGTTTTTAACCCGCGCCGGGCTTGAGCCCTGGCATTTATGGCTCTTCAGCTGTCTTTTTCTCAGCCGTCTCGTGGCGCTTGTTTTTGGCTGCCAGTCGTTTGGAAAATCCGCCAGTAGAGTAGGCGTTTTCGCCTACCCAGCCCGAATTCTTGGCGCCATGCCAACGCCTCTGCCCGGACGACTCGCTCGCCCTTCTCCTCCCTGCCAACGAGGGCGTCACCCTCGGTCACGCGAGCACGATAAAACTTTTCCAGCTTTGAAATCAATGCTTTGCCCATTCACGAACAGGCATCCCGAGCCGGTCAAAGCTATTTCTCGTTCAGGTTGAGTGAATCAACCGTGAGCGAATGGAGAATTAGAATGAGGTTGTTTGCTTGCGCCCTTTTGAATCTGATTTTGTTCAGCGGACTTGTTTCCGCCCAAAACACTTTTTCCGTCACCGGTACGGCCATTCCGCCTAGTCTGCTTCAACAGAACTATGGAAAAGTTCCGAAAGGCATCAGCGGTTACGATCTTAATATTTGCAACATCGCTAATTCCAAGCAGTCGATCGTCAGCAGCGAGATATATCAGGCGCTGGCGCAGTCGAATGCTGGATTGCAGCCGATCGGGCGTCAGATCATGCTGGCGGCCATCCTGCGAAGCCAGAACAGAAGCACAGGAACCGTAATGTCGATGGCCTTGAATTCGGTAACTGGCGTACTTTCGATTTTGAGCTCCTCCAAATATGGGCCGCCAACCGGCGTAGTATCGGGCGCGGCACTTGGCGCGATTTCGGCGCAGCAGATCCTGATGAACCTGAAGCCGGTGCTGACCAATGACCAAGTAGAAAAGTTTGAGACAGAGGTGCTTGAGCCGGCGTTGGTGCTGGACAGCGGGTCCTGCGTGGAACGGACGGTATTTGCAGCTACGGCTAATCCGGCTGCTAGGAAGAATGCTTTGAACTTCCGCGTTCGCTAGCTTGCCCTTCTTGCCAAAGAAAACTCGCCGTGACAGAGTAGCTGTTTGACTCGCTACTCTCATCGTTTCCCGGGGCTCTTAACCCAAAACCGTTTGAGCCGTTTACTGGAAGAGAAAAGAAAACGTGGGGTCCAGATAATCGATCTCACTGTTTCAAATCCAACCGAGGCGCTCCAGTATCCCGGTTCTGCGATCCGGACGGCTCTCAGCGGTATCGGAAGCTTTGCATATCATCCGGATTCATTCGGCTTGCAGGAAGCAAGAATGGCCGTTTCGAGATTCTACCGGGAGCAGGGCTTCGAGGCTGCAGTTTCGCAAATTGCGCTCACGGCGAGCACCAGCGAGGCTTATGGGTTACTCTTCAAATTGCTTTGTAATCCCGGGGACGAGATCCTCGTTCCGGCGCCTTCCTATCCGCTGTTCGAATATCTTGCTGCTTTCGAAGATGTTCGACCTGTTCCGTACCGGCTTCGATATGACGGGAGCTGGTTTATCGATTTCACGAACCTGCACGAGCAAATTTCGCCACGTACCCGGGCAATCGTAGTGGTGAATCCCAACAATCCGACGGGTTCGTTCCTTAAAATCCGGGAACTGCAACAACTCCTCGAACTCGCGCACGAGATGAGCATCCCGATTATTTCGGATGAAGTTTTCATGAACTACGAGTTCGGCAGTGATTCTCAGCGGGTGAAAACGTTGATCGATGAGAACACGGTGCTCAGCTTCTCTTTGAACGGGCTCTCGAAAACCGCCGGTATGCCGCAGATGAAACTCGCCTGGATCGTTATCAATGGTCCTTTAGAAGAGCGGGAGATTGCGCGCGAACGGCTCGGCCTCCTGTTGGATACTTATCTCTCGGTCAATACGCCTGTCCAGTTGGCGTTACCAGCGTTGCTCGAGATCGGAGCTCGATTTCGTTCAGAATTGCTGGCGCGCGCAAGCCGGAATTTGAGCGATGCTCAGAGCCTGCTGGAAGGCAGCCCGATTCACGTGCTGCACACGGAAGGAGGCTGGTCTGCTATCCTGCGGCTCCCGGCTACACAGCGGGAAGAGGACTGGATCACGCAATCGTTGCGCGAACAGAACGTGCTGCTGCAGCCCGGCTTCTTCTTCGACATGCCCTGCGAGGCATACGCGGTGGCAAGCTTAATCGCGGGGGCGAGCGAGTTCCGGGAGGGTATCAGCAGGTTGCGGCGGCTTGTGGCCGGTGATCGCTGTGAATCGGGTATGTAACGATCTTGGAACGCCGCGGTCGTTGCGGTCTTTAGAGATTCATAGTGCTCCGGATCAAACTTTCCGTTATAGCCCCACTGGAGATGGCCTGTTTCGTCGAGCAATAAAACACTGGGCAGGCTGTCTTCACTAAGAGCGAGATACTTCTTCCACGCGGCTTCCTCCGAACTGGAGGTTACTACTTGGGGCCGCTCGGAAACCGGAGTTCCGTTCCGCATACCGGCTCGGATCACGCCACGAAATATCGCCGGTGCGCTCTGCAGGAGGGCAGCCACGTAAATCGAGGCGTGTGGATTGGAGCCGAAGTCGGCCACGAAATGCTCCTTCCAGGGCCGGGTTCGTTCACCGCCTTCTTTACTGGCGCCGAGTAGCAGGAGCGTTACCTTTCCAGCGGCGGCGTCCGGGAGCACGATCGCTTTGCCGTCCAATGTCTGACCATGCAATTTCGGAGGCTCACTGCCGGGGCGCGGTCCCTGAGCGAACGCCAGCGCGGCCAAGGCGCTCACCAGCACGCCCCGAAGAATGCGCCCGTTTTTGTCCACTTTATCGTCATGCCTTCCTTGTTCGGCCGCGCGGAACCGGGATCAAACCGCCTTGCTCCAGTTTGGCGCAACCGCGCCCGGGCAGGCGTAAGCCCGGCTGGAGCTTTTAGCTCCGCATCGGCGTGCATCCAAGAAATCCGGCAATGACGGAAATCCGGCAATGACGATATTTTATTCTTTATCGATTTAGTAGAGATTATGCTACGCTGCGAGTGTGACTACCGCGGGCTACCTGAGACAGCTCGAAGCAGAAAGCATTTACATCCTTCGGGAGGTGGTGGCGGAGTGTGCACGCCCGGTGCTGCTCTACTCAATTGGCAAGGATTCCTCGGTTCTAGTTCGTTTGGCAAAAAAGGCGTTTTACCCTGGGCCTATTCCATTTCCCCTAATGCACATCGATACCGGGTATAAGTTTAAGGAAATGATTGAGTTCCGGGACCGCTTCACGGCCGAGCTCGGTGTCCAGCTAATTGTTCAAACGAACCGGGCAGCGCTGGAAGAAGGTGCCAACCCATTCACCTGGGGCACGCAGCGTTGCTGCGGCGCTCTTAAAACGGGTGCCTTGCTAACAGGCCTGCGGGACGGTGGCTTCGATGCCGCGATCGGGGGTGCCCGGCGGGACGAAGAGCGTTCCAGAGCCAAGGAGAGGGTGTTTTCGTTTCGCGACGTAAAGGGTCAATGGGACCCGCGCAACCAGCGCCCTGAACTATGGAATACCTTCAACACCCACGTAAGAAGCGGTGAAAGCCTGCGCGTCTTCCCGCTCTCAAACTGGACCGAGTTGGACGTCTGGCAGTACATTCACGCCGAAAGCATTCCGGTGGTGCCCCTTTACTTTGCGAAGCTGCGGCCCATGTTGGTTAGAGGTGAATCGCTTCTTCCGATCGAGCAGCCCTTCGTGCACCGCTTGCCGGGCGAGGAGCCCAAAATGGTCATGTGCCGAATGCGCTCTCTGGGCTGCAGTCCTTGCACCGGCGCAGTCCGCTCGGAAGCTGATACTATCCCGGCAATCATCGAGGAACTCATGGCTGTCAAGCGGTCCGAGCGGCAGAATCGGGTCATCGATCACGACCAGGATGGTTCGATGGAGATCAAAAAGCAGGAGGGCTATTTTTAGAATGGCGGCTGCAACCGTCTCCTCCTTTGTGGAGCCCATCGAATCCTTCACGGACCGGGATCAGGTCAAGGATCTGCTTCGTTTCACCACGGCCGGTAGCGTGGACGATGGCAAATCGACATTGATAGGGCGGCTGCTCTACGATTCGCGCAATGTCTACGAGGACCAGATCGAATCCGTCAGCAAGGCCTCGGTCGGCAGAAATGCCGGAACAATCGACTTTTCGCTCTTGACCGACGGGTTGCGCGCCGAACGCGAGCAAGGCATTACTATCGATGTCGCGCACCGTTACTTCACGACGCCTAAGCGAAAGTTCATCATCGCCGATACGCCGGGACATGAACAATACACCCGCAACATGGTAACTGGAGCATCCACTGCCGATCTGGGAATCGTTTTGGTGGATGCTCGCAAAGGGCTCCTGCCCCAGTCGCGCAGGCACGCTTACATCGCTTCGCTACTTGGACTCGAACATCTCGTTGTCGCGGTGAACAAGATGGATCTCGTCGGCTATGAAGAGCACGTCTTCAACGCTATCGAACGCGATTTCCGGAAATTCCTCAAGCCCTTTCGAACCATAGCGCCTTTCTTCCTGCCGATCAGCGCGCTCGAAGGCGATAACGTCGTGCATCGCAGCAGCAGAATGCCATGGTTCGACGGCCCGAGCCTGCTCGAGTACCTGGAGGATGTGCCTGTCGAAACATCTGCACGCGGTAAGCCGTTCCGGTTCCCTGTTCAGCGTGTTGTACGGCCGGACCAGTCTTTCAGAGGATATGCAGGAACGGTCGCATCAGGCCGCGTGAAACCGGGTGATCCGGTTGTCGTTCTGCCCTCTGGACTTCGGACGCGCGTGGCCCGTGTAATTACCTTCGATGGCGAATGGGAAGAGGCACATGCCGGGCAATCCGTCACGCTGACTCTGGACGACGAAATAGATGCCGGGCGGGGTGACACCATCGCCGCTGCTGGTGATGGGCCCGAGACTGCTACCGCTCTCGAAGCCACGCTCGTATGGCTGAATGAAAATCCCGCCGAACTGCGCAAGCGATATCGGATCAAGCACAACACTCGCCAGGATTGGGCCGAGATCAAACAAATTGATTACCGGATTAATATCAACACCCTCGATCACGAAGCTGCTAGCTCGCTCGAAATGAATGCCATCGGCGTTGTCCAACTGGAGACTTCACGGTCTTTGGCCTTCGATGCGTACGTTTCGAACCGGGCAACTGGCAGCTTTATCCTAATCGATTCGGTAAGCAACGCCACAGTGGCGGCCGGCATGATTTCCCGCGCCATTGATCGCTCTCATCACGCTCCGGTTCTTGGTGCCGAGGTAACCTGGCGGACCGGCAACGGCGCGCTTATGTTCTCTGCGCCTGGAGAAATATTTGCCGCGGATTCGGACGAGGGCAGCGCCCAAAGGTTGGATGATCCTGAAGCAGTCGAACTCCTCGCCCGTTTACTCGGGCGCTTAAAAATATCTCTCTCCAAGGAGTGAATTCAGTGACCGTCGAAGCCCTTGACAATAAATCCAGCGAAGCTCGCGAAATCGTCCAGGCCGCTTTGCAGTCAGCCGGACCAGCGTGCGTGACCTGCAGTTTTCAAACCGAAGACATGATCGTCGTGGAACTCGTACGCGAGCAGATCCCGGATGTCCCCGTCCTATTCCTTGAAACTGGCTATCACTTCCCGGAGGTGTATCGCTATCGCGACCAAATGACAGAGCGCTACGGCCTCAATCTGGTCAATGTTGTCCCGCAGCAGTCGCTGCAAGAGCACGAAGCCTCGTTCGGATTACTCCACCAGACGAGACCCGATGAATGCTGCAGGCTGCGCAAAGTCGGACCGCTTTTCGCCGCATTGGAGCGGTACGATGTGTGGTTTACCGGATTGCGTAGAGTGCAATCGCCGACGCGCGCTAATCTGCAATCATCGGATCACTTTCCATTACCGTCAGGCAAGCAACTTCTCAAACTGAGCCCTCTTGCAACCTGGACTGACAAAGAAGTCTGGGAATTCGCGCGTGAACACGGTATTCCCGTGTTGCCGCTTTATAACGACGGCTACACGAGCATCGGTTGCGAGCCCTGTACCGCCAAGCCCATTGACGCGAATAATCTTCGGTCGGGCCGTTGGGCAGGACGGAAGTTAGAATGCGGGATCCATATCGCTGGGAGCCATTGAATTGGAGGTCGCTCTCGGTTTCGTCATAGCGCTTGCCATTTCTTTGACCGGAGTGGGCGCGGGCAGCATGACCACGCCGCTTCTCATTTTGTTATTGGGTGTCCCACCGGCAACCGCGGTAGGAACGGCGTTAACTTTTGGCGCGATCGTGAAGATCATTTCCGTACCGGCTTACATACTGCGCCGCCAGATCAACGCTCGAATCCTGGGGTTGATGTTAGCTGGCGGTGTGCCGGGCGTCCTTGGCGGTGCTTTTCTCCTGAGCTCATTAAAGGGAGGGAACTACGAGGGACTTCTTTATCCGACTCTAGGAATTCTAATCGCCTGCACGGCCGGTTTCCATCTCTTCAGGACATTGAAGCCCGGAAAAAATCAACCCGTGAGACAGCGGCCGGCGATTCTCCCCTGGATTGCTTTGCCTATCGGAGCGGAAGTCGGGTTCTCGTCAGCAGGAGCAGGAGCGTTAGGTTCTCTCGTGCTGCTGGGTCTCACCAGGCTTTCCGCGGCCGAGGTCGTCGGAACCGATCTTTGTTTTGGGTTGGTCATTTCCTCAATCGGCAGTGCCATTCATCTCAGCGCCGGCAACTATGATGGCTCGTTGCTTTTGAAACTGGTATTCGGCGGCATTTTCGGCGCCGTTACCGGCTCGCTGCTTGCCGGCAGGATCGCGCCGTTGCCGATGCGCCTCGCCATCCTGACCATGCTGGTGCTCCTTGGCACTCAGCTCGCCTTCCACGGGCAGACTAGTCTGCCTCATCTGCAGGCGGCGCTCAGTTCCTTCCAAAGATGATGATATGCTGCCAGGGCATCGTATCAACCACCGTTTCAAACTTATAACCTTCGGGCGTGACCTCCGCCTTTACTTCCTGCACGCTCATCTTGTGTTCCGGGCGGATCGGCACGTTCGGGTCTTCCTTGCGAAATTCGAGAAATACCAATTTGCCGGTCGGCTTCAATGATTCGCGTATGCGATCCAGCATGCGTTGAGGTTGCGAAAACTCGTGATACACATCTGCCAGCAACACTAGATCGAGTTTGCCTTCCGGCAATCGCGGATCTGATTCCGTGCCAAGGACCGGGACGATATTCGTCGCGTGTTGCGCGGCGGCATTGGTCTTAAGCCTCTCTAGCATGCCGGGTTGAATATCGTTGGCGAACACTAAGCCATTCGGGGCCACGCCCTTCGCCAGACGAATCGAGTAAAAACCGGTCCCCGCTCCGACGTCGCCCACCATCATGCCCGGTTTAAGATTTAATTGAGCGATGGCTTTCTCAGGTTGCTCTTCTCGCGTGCGCTCCTCGCGATCCAGCCAATCCGCCCCGCTGACGCTCATGACAGGTGCAATCTGGCGGCCTGTAACAGGATGAACAGACTGCGCAACGGCAAAGCTTGCAAACAGGAGCACGCCGAGGGTCAGGTGTCGCGCGATCTTTGGCTTCCTATGCATCGGTTCCTTTTCTCTATCATTGTCGCGGCACTGGCATTCTATCCCGCAGTGAATGGCCGCGCCGCCGAAAGCCAGTTGGGTGTTATCAATGCTGGCGTCTCATCGGCTGAAGATGCGCCTTTCGTATCGTCCGAGTTTCGCTTCCTTCCGGGCGATTATCTCTACTTCACCTTTGAGATCGCAGGCTTCTCCATCCGTTCGGAAAATGAAGGTGAGACGAGAAAAATTTCTCTTGCCTATGAAGTTAGCGCGGAAGATCGCGAGAAGCGCGCATTAGCACCGCCGATCTCAGGCGAGATCAAAGCCGAGCTGAATCCCGAAGATAAGAACTGGGTGCCCAAGAGAAGCGCTACTTTTCTTCTCCCCTCTTTCATCGCAGCCGGCCCGTTTCAGATTCGCGTGGCTGTTAAGGACGTCATCGGGAAAACTGAAGCGTCGCGTGAAGTGCCTTTTCTCATCGGCGGCACAAACCTGCAACCGGCGGATTCCATAACGGTTGAGAATTTTAGATTTTTTCGGGGCGAGAATGACGCTGAGGCCCTCAGCGTTCCGGCCTACACTCCCGGCGACACGGTGTATGCACGTTTCGAAATGACAGGTTTTCGCAACGGGCCCGAAAACGATCACCACGTCTCCTACGGTGTGACTGTTTTAGCTCCGGATGGCAAGCCGTTCATCAAAGATTCCGAGGCGGCAGATCTGGAAGATCGGAGCTTTTACCCGGCGCAGTTCATTCCCGGTAACCTCGCGCTGAAGATGGGAAAGGGCAACGTTCGCGGCGAGTACATCGTCTTGCTGACAGTCCGAGACCTTCTCGCGGGCCAACAGTACGAAACGAAGAAGGTGTTCAGTATCGAATAGCGTGTGCCCTATGCGACCCGGGCGACTAAATCTCGTTGCAGAATGCCGAGCAGCAGCGGAATCCGCCTGAAGAGAAGAGCGCTCAGCGTAAAGGTAATGACCACGCCAGCGCACGTTACGATCAGGAATTTGATCAGCGGATCGAGTGCAACGCGGTAGAGGGCGCGGGCGGCGAGAATGACGACTGCCGGATGGAACACGTAGACGCTGAATGCATTGGCTGACAGAAAGCGTGCAACCCGGCCTTGTGAATTGAAGTATTGCTTGAAAAGCGCGAGCAGACCGAAGCAGAATCCGACGCAGGTGAACGACTCCCAGAGGTTGATGGCCGCGCTTTGCCAATACCAGCCGCCGGAGTAAGCTTTCGTGTTGCCGGCGAGAGCGCCGCCAGTGACCAGGATGGTGAACCACACCACTAACCCGGCCGTCAAAGTGAAGACGAGCCAGCGCACACCCGATGCAAACGGGAGTTTCAGGAGCCATTCTCGGCGAGCCGCAAGCACGCCAGCGCCGAACAGCAAAATATACTGCGAGAAATCGCCGAGCTGCATACTGAGGAAGGAAGAGCCGGAGGGTTGGACGAGCCGGACAAGAAACGCTAAGCCAGCCATAATGAGCGCAAGCAGATCAGCGCGCGTGTACCGGGCGTGCTTGCGTTGGTGCGATGCTGAGCGGGAGTCAAATGCGCGGCGCACAAGGCGACGTAGGCTGCCGAGAAGATGAGAAGCGCGAGACAAAACCAAAGCGGGCCGCTTTCGGACAGGACTTCGAAATCGACGATGTGGCGCCACCACTCGCGAGGAAACGAAGAGTGGGTAGCCCGCCAGGAGTGAGCCACAAAATACTTGGTCACAGGGCCAAGCAAGAGCATGTAGAAGAGAACGGGGAGGCCGAGGCGGAAGACGCGGTCGCGCAGGAATCGCGAGGGGCCTTTTCTATCGAAGGAAGACGGCACAAAGAATCCGGCAATGAAAAACAGCAGGCCCATGAAAAAGGCCTGAAGGAATGTCTGCCAGGCGGCAAAGGCGAGCAGTTCAGGGACTGGAAGCGCGGTTTTATCGGCGAAGTACCAGTTGCCTAGCGGACTATAGGTATCGGCGGCGTGCATGCTGATGACCAGGATGATCATGGCCCAGCGCAGGTTGTCGATGAAGTACAGCCGAGCGCCACGAGTCGCTAAGTAGTCTACCTTTGATGGAGGCGCCGGATGGGACTGCTTCGCAATTGGTTCGAGAGCATCGCCGACGACGTTTGGTTCGCTCTGAGGACTTACCGGCAATCGTCCGGCTTCACCTTCAAGGCGCTGGTCGCGATCGCGTTGGGCGTGGGCGCCACTACGGCTGTATTTAGCCTCGTCGATCGGATCCTCTTTGGCAGTCTCCCTTACCATAACGCGGATCGGCTGGTTTCGCTTGGGATGGTCGCCAAGGTGGTCGGCGATAACGAATTCTTATTTGCCGCTCTGGTTATACCGCATTGCGGTACATTAATGAATGGTGGCTGATACGCCCGAGATCACGGTCTTGCAGTTGCCAAAGTTCAAGTCCGAAGCCACGGAGTTGATCGGATCAGATGGAATCGAAGAGGTGGCCATTTACCTGAGCGATCATCCTAACGCTGGAGACGTGATCCCCGGCGCCAGCGGAGTGCGGAAGTTTCGTTGGGCGGCGAAAGGGAAAGGGAAGCGCGGCGGTGCGCGAATCATTTACCTGTACATTGTGATCGCCGCACGCATTTACCTGCTCCGTTGTTATGCGAAGAACGTCAGGACCGATCTGACGGCCGACGAGAAGAAAGAACTGCGGCAAATCGCGACTCATCTGAAAGGAGTGCAATAAAATGCCGACAAAAGCGGCTGCGAAGAAGACAGGCTTCGGCTCGGACCTCGTAGAGGGAATGAAGCTGGTCCTGGCGCACCAACGTGGAAAGATTCAGCTGGAGCAGGTTTCGCCGAAGCCGATCGATATCAAAGCCATTCGCAAGCGGGTGAAAATGTCTCAGACTGAATTCTCGCGAGCTTATGGCATCAGCAAACGCGCGTTGCAGGAGTGGGAGCAGGGGGGACGTCAGCCGGACTCGGCGGCGCGTTCCTATCTAACTGTCATAGCGAAAGAACCCGCCGTAGTCCGCCGAGCGCTCGGCTGCGAATAATCCCTCGCCGCGGGCCGTAAGGAGAAGTCGCAGGAAGTTGGCGCCCGAATCCGGTCCGGGCACGCCGATGGACGAAGCCAAACTTTTCACAGAGTCCGCTCTCAGGCGTGCCGAAGCATCTGTTGCAACGTGGCGCGCACCTCCGACAGCGCTTCCGAGATCTGTATCGACTGGTAATTGAACTCGCCGCCATGTGCGGCATCATTCCGTATTTGGGCGATCGATTGAAGGCGTTTTGCTTCGAATTCCGTGAGCACATGAACCTGAGGCGCTTTCAGCTTGTTAATGATGGGATTCAGGGTCAGCGTCTCATTTACGTCGATCAGACCTGCTGCTCTAGCTCGATTCTTTAAGCCTTCCTCGAGCGCGGCACCGATCAAGACGGCGGCCGCGCGCAAGTATCCCTTTTGGACTAAGTAGTCCGCTTCGTCGAGGATTCCACCAAAAACAGCGGCCGACACGGAAAGTTGATATTCAACAGCCAGACCTAAGGCGTACTCATCTCTGGCCGATTGCAATACCCCAAGTGCGGCGCTTGGAATTGCATGGTGCTCACTTCTGGATGGATGGGGTCGCGCCCAGAGCTCGTACTCCGTTACGAAGCGGTTTGTAGATACCGAGAGCTTGTCCAGGAGATTGAGGCAACTAGTCGTCCATCTCGTAAACCGGACAGAATCTCCAGAGACCTGCATCGGCTTTCTCGACTCCTCGAGAATGCTCTCGCCCTCGGCGATAAGTGCTTCGAGCCGCGTCTCAATGAGAAGATTGCCTATCGACACATTATGAGTGTAGGGTATTTTGTGTCGACGCAAAGCGCTGCTTCAAGAATTTGATGCCTTCGAAGGCGATCGCGTCCGGTGTCGGTGCAAGATCGCGCCAGATCGAGGCAGCAGCGGATAGTTCGGGCAGCGCGAAACCGAAACTCTCGATAGTTAGCCAGCTATCGTACTTAAGCTCGTGCAGCGCTGAGAAGAGCCTCTCCCAATAAATATGTCCGGTACCAGGCACGCCGCGGTCGTTCTCCGATATGTGTACGTGCTTAAGATGGGCTCCTGTTGCCTTGCATGCCTCGGCAACATCTTTCTCTTCAATGTTTGCGTGAAAAGTGTCAAAAAGAATTCCGATTCTCGGGTTATCGACGGCGCTGCAGAACGCGACTGTATCGCAGATTGTATTGAGAAAGAACGTCTCGAACCGGTTTATTGGCTCAATCGCCAGCGTGGCATTCGCGTCGTCGGTAACATCCTGGAGAGATTGGAACAGGTCGACTGCGCGCTTCCATTCTTCGTCTGTTCGCCTTCGGCCCGGTAGAAAGCCAACGGGGGAGTATAACGGGCCTGCGATGAGCGGCGGCCCAAACTGCGCTGCCGTTTTAATGCAATCTTCGAGGTGCATGCGGGTTTTCTTCAGCACTTCGTGATCATCACTGATGCAACTAAGGTGCGGCGGCACGACCGCGCAGAAAGTGCACGAAAGCCCAGATTGTTGAATTCCGCGACGGACTTCGGGGTCAGCTAAATCGGAAAGGTGGATCAACGGAAGTTCGACACCATCGAACCCGGCATCCCTGATGCTGTCCAAAAGGTGCAAGTTGGATCGCTGAAATCTGCTGGACCAAAGAAAGGTATTTACTCCGAACTTCACGATGCGGATCCCTTCTGTCTTAGAATATCGATTGCGCCCAGGGTTTGGCGTGGCTGAAGCCCCGCGCGGACTTAAGTCCGCCCTCCAGGAATGAGTTTGCTCGAGTTAAGCGCGAGTCGGATGGCGGAGATGATTCGCGAGCGACATATCTCATCGGTAGAGCTTGCCACGGCGCATCTGGAGCAGATCGAGAGAGTAAATCGGGCGATCGGCGCGGCAGTTGAAATACTGGCTGAAAAGGCGTTGCTGGCGGCGGAAGCAGCAGATCGGAAACTCGCGGCGGGGGAGCAATGCGGGCGTTTGCATGGTGTTCCCTTTTCCGTGAAAGATTCAATCGATGTGAAAGGGTCGAAGACCACGGCCGGGACACTTGGGCGGAGGGACGCGACGCCAGCCGGACGGGATGCAACTCTTGTGGCGCGCCTACGCGCGGCGGGCGGCATTCCGATCGCGAAGACGAATCTGCCGGATCTGCTTTTCTCCTTCGAGACAGATAACCTGATCTACGGACGGACGAACAATCCTTACGATGTGACGCGAACACCCGGCGGAAGCAGTGGAGGCGAGTCGGCTTTGCTGGCGAGTTGCGGAGCGCCGCTGGGTCTGGGAAGCGATGCGTTGGGAAGTGTCCGGGTGCCGGCGGCCTTCTGCGGCATTGTGAGCATAAAGCCTACCAGTGGCCGATTACCCAGAACGGGCCACGTTCCACCGGCGGGCGGTTGGATTGAAGCTCTGTGGCAGATTGGTCCGCTGGCGCGCCACGTGGAAGACCTGGTGCTGGCGATGGAACTGCTGGCGTACCCGGACGGAGAGGATTTCACATCGCCTCCGGTTGCGCTGCATGCGGCGCCGGAAGTGCACAAATTGCGAGTCGCCTACTTTACCTCGAACGGGTTCGCCACTTGCACTCGGCCCGTTCGCGACGCGGTCATGAGCTGCGCCGAGTTTCTGTCGAGAGCTGGCGTGAAAGTCGAGGAGGAGCAGCCGCCCGGTGTACAGGACGCGTATGAACTCGAACTGGCTTTGCTGGGAGCAGATGGCGCGGAAGCGATCGATGGATATCTGCGAGATGTGGGCAGTGACCGGGTGCATCCGTTTCTCACTGCTTTCATTGACCACATGCGGCCGCATCGCGCCAGCGCTGCTGAGTTTGCGCGAAGGTGGGCGCAGTGGGATGAGTATCGCAAGAACATGCAGAAATTTTTCGAGCGCTATGACGTGATTCTCTGCCCGGTTTATACGCAGAGCGCGCTGGAACACGGTGGGTCATTGAAGGAAGGTAATTTCGAAGGGTTCAGTTACACGATGGCGTGGAACCTGGCAGGGGCGCCCGCGGCAACCGTGCGCTGCGCGGAAGATGGAGGCCTGCCAATCAATGTTCAGGTAGTTGCGCCGCCATGGCGGGATTTAACCGCGGTCGCGGTGTGCCGTGCACTGGAGCAGGAATTTGGCGGATGGAGAGCGCCCAATGCATTTCAAGAGACGGGAACGAAGAGCACGTCTACTGGCTTGGGGACGTCGAACTTCTGACCAGTGGGAGTTAGTTTGCCGGTCTGGCTGTCGATCTTGAAAACCACCAGGTTGTCCGAATTCTGATTGCCGACAAATAGAAGCCGGCCGGTTGGGTCGAGTGCAAAGCCGCGCGGATTTTTTCCTTCGGTTGAAATATTCTGCACCTGCTGTAGCTTGCCGCTGGCAGGGTCGATAGCAAATACCTGAAGGCTGTCGTTGCCGCGGTTTGAGGTGTAGAGGAATTTGCCGGAGTGGTCAAGCCTGATTTCCGCTCCGGTCGTTTCCTTAGTGAAATCGGCGGGTATCGTGGGAATGGTTTGGATCAGCTTGAGACTTCCATTTGAGGCGTCGTGCGAGAAAACGCTGACCAGCGGCTTCAGTTCGTTTATCACATAAGCGTGCTCTCCGCTCTTGTCGAAGATGATGTGCCGCGGACCATGGCCCGCCTCTACCGAGACAAAGGGCGGGTCATTCGGCGTGAGCTTGCCCGCGCTCGACTCGAGGCGGTAGATGCGAATTTTATCCAGACCCAGATCGGGCACATAGACGCGCTCATTATCGTGAGAGATGACGGCTTCGTGGGCATGCGGACCTTCCTGACGATCCTTGTTAATGCTCGAGCCTTCGGCCTTCATCAGCGAGCCAAGTTGCCCGATGCTGCCATCGTGCTCGATGGGAAACGCGGAAACTCCGCCGGTCGTATAGTTGGCGACGACGAGCGTTTTACCCGTGGCATCGACCGCAGCGTAACAAGGCGCGACGCCTTCCGAGCCGACCTGATTTAGCGCATTCAGCTTGCCAGTTTTACGATCAATCTCGAAGCTGGCGACGCCGCCTCTGGCATCGCCTTCCAGTTCGCTGACGGCGTAAAGATATTTGAAGCTCCGGTCTGCCGTGATCCAGGACGGATTGACGACTTCACCGACGAGTCCGACAGGTTCAATCGTTCCGGTTTGCGCGTCATAGCGAAAAGCCTGAACGCCTTTGCCGTACGTCCCGATATAGATGAAGTATTTCGCATGGTTCTCCGCGGCGGAAGCAGAGAGGTTGTGAGTGGTTGACATAGTAATCGAGAGGAGCGCCGAAAGAGAGACGCAGGAGAGGACAAATGCTCTACGCAGTTCACTTCTTCTTTTTCTGTTTCGCATCGAGCTGCTTTCGGTATTCTTTATAAAGTTTCAGCGTCATCTTGACTTGTGGCATATCAACGGTCATCACTTTGTTGAGGGTGTCGATATTGATGGTGTAAGGGCCATCCCGCGTGCCGAATTCGTCGAAGAAAGCAAGCTGGTTGCCGTCGAGCTGATAAGTCCCGCTGCGCGAGACGCTCTGATGATGTATATAGGTCTTTTGAACAAATGTGTTATCAGGCGTCAGAGTCAAAATTCCACTGCACGTTTCGGGATGCGGAGTGCCATCGAAACACGTGTGCTGGGTAGGGAATCCATCCTGGCTATCGCTTATGGTGATGTACTCCCAGCCGCCGGAGTCCTGCAGTAAAGCCATTTGATCGGGAGGCAAGGCGTCTCCCGCATGCATCAGGAGAGAACCGGACAAAAGCAAGCTAAGAAGGGAGAGATTGCGAAAGTTGGACATCAGTTAACGTTCCTTTTAGTGCGTCATCGAGTAAATGATGTAGTTTATTCCGATTCGCATGCCCAGCGCCGAATACTCCTCCGGATACTCAGGGTCGTCAGCCCACTCCCACGAATCGCCGAGATCCGAATTGAAGCTGATGGCTACCATCACGCGGCCTTTATTGTCATAGATCCCGCGCCAGTGCGCAACGTAACCGTCATTGCGAAACGGGACACCGGTGCGAACACCCCATTGCCCGGGGACTTGATAACGATTATCGAGATCGTAGACGGTATGAAAGATAGCATCAGTGTTTGGAATTTCGACAACGGGCCGGTCGGGGAAAATTCTACTCATGCTCTTTTGGAAGACGGTCCAATCGCCGCTGCCCCAGAAATCGTCGCACATCAGGAAGCCGCCGCGATCGAGGTATTCACGCAGAGTGTTGGCTTGACTATCAGTGAGGCTCCACTCACCGACGAAGACGGCGTAGAGCCAGGGATAGTTAAAGATGTCGCCGGGATCATCCAAATTGACGGGCTGTTCCACGGAGCGGACATGGAGCCGGGTTAAGCGCCGTACCGCTTGAAGGAAGTGGCGGTCCGCGCGCGGATAATCGTTTGTCCAGCTCGAGCGGCCTTTGGTCCAATCCCAGCCGGCGTGGCGGAAGCGGGCATCGGGAATCGAGGGGTACATCAGGCGGGCGAATACAAGCTCGGTTCTCTCATCGAAATCGAGCGGCAGGGGTATTTCGCCGTTATGATATTCGTCACCGGGATATTCGCGGAAGGCTTTCGGCAGGGTACGCTCGGCCGCATAGAGGACGGACAGCAGGGCAAGCCCAGATGCTAAGCGCCGCAACAACCTCGCGCGACCGGTACGCACACAACCTCTCGCCCGTGAGGATAGCAGAGGATGATGCTCGCCGATTCTCTTTAGAGCGCGCTACTCGTAGCGGATGCAGCCGCCGCGTCCATTCGGGAGGCGCGGCGCGCCGGCCCAAAGCTTGCAGCGATCGCAACCAAAACGAAAACGAGCAGAATCAGCACATACGCACTCGCCTGCGCCGGCTCCGTTTTGTAGAGCAGGGAGGTAATTAGTTTCGAGACCACCAAAGGCGGTGATCATCCCCACGAGCGCGAACGCGGAGACCGAGAACCCTGGCGCGCGGCCGTAAGATGGACTCGGACATCGCCTGGCGCAACGGCTGAAACTCGAGCGCTGCGTTCCGGTCGACAACCGAGATGGCACGCCGACTGTCTGCGATTGAAGCCTCCGGGTCTATTTTGGTTCGAATGACCAGGGTCATGGGCGCATCTGAGAGTTGCGCGAAAGGCGGGAACATGACCGGCACGGGCTCCGCATCCACTTCGGGCGTGAACCAAAGGCATTGGTGTGTCTTTTCGTCGAGGACTTAAAAAGAACCGGTTTGCCGGGCGAAGCGTTGACATTGGGGCCGCGTCCGGGTCCACCCCGCCACCGGAAACGGAACCCGCGACAAACGCATGAAGCGCGATATTCTCGAAACAGACCGCTATCCTGAGATAACCTTCACGCCGGAAAAGATTTCGAGCGTCGCTCGTTGCATCCACGACTACCGCGCCCGTTATGCTCTGCGCTGCCGGGTCGATTGAAATGTGGCCTGTCTTCAGTCGGAACGTTCCCTGCACCGTGTGCAATACATCCCCGAGGACAAAGTTAAGTTAACGTTTGAGCACGGTCAAATCGATTGCGATCTGCTGGGCGGCAGCATTGGACGCCATAGGCGCGCCGCTCAGGCGCGAGCGAAGTTCAGGGATAAAAGATTAATGCTGAATGCGGACGCGCCGCGGGCTCTCGCGAGATCGACGCCAGGCGGTCCAAAGCCGAGGTTAGTATCCGATCAGGCTAGTCGGCAGCGGCGCGGAGGCGTCGTTTCTAACCGGCAATTTTGCCGCCCCGGGGGGCAGATACGAACTTACGCAATAATGCTCCACGTTAAATTCGCCGTCTTTTTGGGGCTGAACCCATAAAACTTGCCCGATCCTACCGGAACGCCGGACCCCCAAAGAATTCACGTCCATCTGCTGCATGGTGTCACACGCCCCGCTGCGCTCCGGCAAGCGATGCAAATACAGAGGTATCTGTCCCTCCCAAACCACCCACAGACGCCGCGATAAATCTGCAGACCACCGCGCCGAGGCCTTTTCGGTCTGTTCATAGGCACGCGCATAGTAGGTCGGCACCACAGCCAGGGTGATCTGGGGATTGGATGCCACGTATGGACGCAGAATATCCCCCAACCGCCGCATGCTCGCCTGATTTCGATATTCCTTATACGTGCTCAGAAACGCAGCATGCGCAGCAACAAAAGCCACTATAGCCGAAACAAGCACCGGCCTTCGTGAGACAGCATTGAGTCCTTCGACCAGCATGATAGCCGCGATCGGCGCGGCAGCGACACAGAAACGCGTGCTCAAGGGCTCGACTTCGCCAGGCGTTACGAAAAAGACTCCCTGCCGCAAGAATTCTGGGATAAGCGCCGCCATCAGCGCGAGACCCGCGACCACCCAATTTTGCCAGCTATCACGAGCAGCAACGAAATCCCTCCGGTTGCCGCTTCTCACTGCTACTGCAACCAACGCAGCGACTGCCAGACCGAATGCAAAGGCAGCCATTACGGACCCCTCGTTGCCGAATCGAATACCATTAGCACTTCGGAGAAACCCGCCGGCGAGGCAGTACCAAGTACTATTAGCGATGTGCAGCACGGCTTCAACAGGATGGCCCACAAGCGTTTTCATCATTGATGACGGGCTCGCGTCTGGACGCATACCCATATTCGCGGTTAAGCGGAAACCCACATAGCCAACAACAGCCGCGCCAAACAGCACACCAGCCGTTCTTAGCGATTGCCGCCGCTGTGTTCCGTTCAGTCCTGGCCTCATGACCAGCAACACAAATGCCGCAGCAACGGACGCCATTGTGTATTCGCTGATCATCATTCCCGCGATTATCAGGGCAGCAGCTGTGATCAGGCGCGATGCCGTCTGCCGTTCATACGTGAGCAGGAGGGCCGCATAGCCACACAGAACCGGAATAGTTACTGGCACTGCGAGGTTGAGCGTGACCAGTTGTACGGACGTTATCACTGGGGCGATAACGAGCACTGCCGCGGCGATAGCCCCACTCTTCAGATGCGGAAACAGAATCCGCCCGAGGCGATAAGTGACCAAAGCCAGGAGAGCCCATGAACAGAACGTTACAAAAACTCCGATGCTTTCGAACGCTCTCGTAGACGGATGCATGATATCCAGGAGCCAGGCAAAAAGAGGGCGATAAATGAATCGGCTAAGATGACCGGGTCCATTCTCCTTTGCGACCAGTTCGAGCCATGCGTCATCTATTGCAGGAAAGACCAGGATGTTTCCCACAACGATAATGGCCAACATTGAGGCGAATGCACCAGCGGCGGCTAGGATAGATTTCGACGCCAAGTTCTTTCTCGGTGTGCTGCCAGAAAAAAGCTTGCGGTTCCCAGCGCCGGACATGTCCTCCGGCCGACTCACACTGAGCCGCCGCGTATAATTCTCTTGCATTCCTCACCTCGTCCTATATTTCTCTTGAACAGCTGGCCGCATTTCGAAGCCGGTTGACTTAGTCCAGCCCAGTCTGTAATCCGTTCGTCGAATCAGTAACTCTGCCGAAAGCTCCGCTGGCGCAGCACTCGTATCCTCAAGAAGGATCTATTCGTGCTTCGTAGTCTCTTATTCAACACAACATTCTTTCCGGCCAGCAGATCCGCTCAGTGCCACTAAGGCGCGAAACTTGCCCAGCTTCGATAGAGTTACATCTCATCAGCTTACGTCCGGGTTGCGGAAACGGCAAGGTCCAGTCTTGTCCAATGGCAGAACCGGTTCACGAAGCACTACACGGGTCGCATGTCGAACTGCTGGCGGAAGTAGACGAAGCGCATGAAAGGGTGAGCGGACGGGCGACTCGGAGGATTTTACAACGGAAGTTGGAGCATTACCAGCGCTACAAAAGTTTGGCCGGATCTCGTCGGCCCATATCTATCGGCGGAAACTGAATGCAGATCTGATTTACTTGGGCCGTCGTGGCTCTTCAATTCGCCCCACTGCTGTCACGTTCACATCTACTTTGTCGTTTACGCGAAGAAAGAGCGTGCTCGGGTTCTTCATTCCCCATTCCACATAAGGAACCACGAAACGGGTATTCGCTCTGACACTCGATGCAGACATCCTGATGTGAACCGGCAGGGAAATCTCGTGACGTCCCCCATGGATCGTAAACCATCCGGACACGGTCGCGTCAGAAGTTTGGTCGATCGGCTGAACGCTCGAAATCTTTTCTGGCGTGAACGTTATCTCGGGATAACGGTCTGCCTGCAGAATGTCGCGTTTCATACGCTTGTCGCGAGTTCCGTTTCCGCTATCGCCGCTTGTTGCATCCACGGCTATCGCGCCCGCTATGCTCTGCGCTGCCGGGTTGATTGAAATGCGGCCTGTCCTCAGCCGGAAAGTTCCATGCACCGTGTGCAATACATCCCCGAGGACAAAATTAATTACCGTTTGAGCAGGATCCAGATCGATTGCAATCTGCTGGCCGGCAGCATTACAGGCGAGACAAAAGAGAATCGGAAATGACAGGCAGAAGCTTGTCACGCGAGAGATGTGCATGTGATCTCCAGGCCCGTCATGCTGTCAAGAAGGCTCGGCAAAACTGCCATAGATCCCAAGAAAGCAGGCCAGAGAAGGGCTGTCCACCCACGTGAATCGCGAGCAGCGATGCAAATACGCTGGGATGCCGCGCCAGACTGGACAACGCTTTTTTCTGAAAGGAACGACGCCTGTCCAGCATAAGCATCAGCGTGCTCATGGCCCGCGGCCGCCGGCTTAGACGCGTATGGCGAAGCTGATAGCGGTGCAGATCCCCCGCCTGGGCTACGCCCGCGAGTTCGACAGATTGTTTGAAAGCCACGCACATACCCTCTCCAGTGATTGCGTCTACGGAGCCCGAGGCGTCGCCGAGAAGGACTAGATTATCTTTGTAGACTCTGCGCAACACACGAGAGACAGAGAGCGCCCCCATTTCAATGGACGCTATGGGCGCGCCGCTCAGACGTGAACGGAGTTCAGGGAAAAAGGTCAATGCTGAATCCAAACGCACAGCAGGATCTCGCGAGATCGACGCCACGCAGACCTCGTCTGAGGCTACCGGCGTAATGTAGACTTGGCAGTTCGGTCCCCAGTGGAGCTCCATGTAAGTGGACCAGGGCGCAATCCGGTAATGCCGCCGGAATCCGTAGCGGCGCTCTTCGGTCGTCGTGTCATGTAGACCCGCTTGCCGCCTGAATAGTGAGTTCTGGCCATCGGCCGCGACAATGAGTCTGGATCGAAGGCATTGTCCTCCGATCGAGACCCCTTCGCTTGCCAGCCGTACGTCCCGTGCTCCCCAGGCGAGCTTGACTCCAAGTTCCTCGGCCCGGCGGACCAGCAACGAATGCAGAGCCGTACGACGGAATCCCACTCCCATTCCGCGTGGGAAATCAGCGGTTACGGATGATTGCCCGTCGGTAAACCGGATACCGCGAAACCGAAACCCGGTTTCGGCAGGGATTGAGACCCCAAGTCTGCCAAGGACCTCAATGCTGTCGGGCATCAAGCCTTCTCCACAAGCTTTGTCGATGGGCGGAATGGCACGGTCGAAAACCGTCGTTTCAAAACCTGCCTGGCTCAGCGCGATGGCTGCCGATAATCCCGCCGGCCCACCGCCGACCACACAAACTTCGCGCGCTTGGAAAACCGGCATATTGCTTGCTTCGGTTGGGCTCAGAGACTAGTAACCCGCCGTGCTAAGCCGAGAGCTTCGGTCCAGAATACTGTAGCGGAATGAGCAAGCTCGACCACCTGCCTGACTGCTTCCACGCACGTATCGATTTGCTGCTCAGTCACGATTAGGGGCGGTGCAAGTTTCAGCACCTGGAAGTTATTTCCGCATATCTGTGTTAGAATCCCGTGATCCCGGAAAAGGCGCATCACCAATACCTGCCCGAACATCGCGGGATGAATCTTGTTGAAGGCCTCGTACGAAACGCGCAAGCGCATTTTGTGCGGCGGCCGAAATGCAACGCCCAAAAACAATCCTTCGCCTCGGATGGCATCCACCATCTCGTAGTCGCTCAGTGCCGCCGCCAGCCGTTGGCGCATATAAGTTCCGAGTTCTGCGCTTCTCTCACCAAGCTTCTCCTGCTCCAGGGTGTCTAATACCGCAACACCGGCTCGCATGGAGAGCCCATTCTCTGAGAATGTCGACGTGTGTATGAGCGAGCGCTTGAGCGAGCCGTAAACAGAATTATAGATTCCACCGGTCATCAGCACCGCGCCGTTCGGTATCAAACCTCCGCTCATCGCCTTGGCAAGAACCACCATATCCGGTTCAACACCATAATGGTGTGCTGCCAGGAATGGACCTGTTCTGTGGAATCCCGTCTGCACTTCGTCGAGCACAAGTGTTGTTCCGTATTTGTTGCACAAGCCTTGTGCTCCCCGAAGATAGCTCTCCGAAGGCGTTCGGATCCCGCCCTCCCCTTGTATCGGCTCCAAGAAGAGCGCCGCATACTCTTTGGTCTTGAGCTTCTTCGCCAAAATGCTTAAGTCATCGAAGGGGACCTGATCCGTATCCGGGAGCAGAGGGCCAAAACCCTTCTTCCAGAAAGCATCCCCGATCATCGATAACGCGCCACACGTAAGCCCGTGAAAGGCGCCCTCAGCGTAGAGAAGGCCTGTTCGTTTTGTGTGGGCCCGCGCGAATTTGATAGCTGCTTCAACGCCCTCACTGCCAGAGCTGCAGAAGAATGCCTTGCTCAGGGCGCCTCCAGCCAGCTTGCATAAACGTTCAGCCAGTTCTCCGGCGCGCTCCGGGACGTGGCTTTGTAACATAGCGGGGCCAAGGCGATTTAATTCGTCGTGAATCGCTTCCAGAATGGCCGGGTGGTTGTGACCCAGATTGTGCACGCAGTAGCCGGACAGAAAGTCGAGAATGCGGTGGCCTTCCGTTGTGCGGAGCTCGATGCCGAGGCATTGCTTATAATGAACGTTCATCCTCAGCAAGCTGAGTAGCCGTACCCAGTGCGGGTTGACCGACGCCTGATACCGGTCTTGAAAATCGGGATGCTCCAGGGCATCTGTCGAAATGTAATCTTGGGTTTGTAGTGCGGTAGCCATGCTCGATTGAATAACGTCGTTTATGTAACCCTCAACAGCTTGAGACTGAACGGAATGAGAATTAGACGTCGTCAGCTTAGGTCTGGGTTGCGTCACTTCAGCTTCTGCAGTTCTTCCTGGTACAGGCGGTTCCCAGGAAAACGTTCGGCCAAATTGGAGAGTAGTCGCTGCGCTTCCGTATCATCCTTGTCCCGCAAAGCAGCTACCGCTAAAAGTAGTTCTGCATATGGCTGCAGGTATTCTCCCTTTGACGCGGTGAGCTTAAGCTTCGCTATGCCGGTTTCTTTGTCGGTTTCGGCGCCGGTGGCATGTAGCAGCCAGCGCAGCGGGGCGGGTTTTAAACTTAGCAAATAATTTTCCACGCCTTCAGCGAGATAGGCGTCGTAGCAGTCCGGATATCTAGTCAGCAGATCTTCCGCAACTCGCCGGCCTTCCTTCGTCTCGCTGAGCGCTTGAAAATTCTGCTTATCGATCAGCGCATCATAGTCTGCTTGCAACCCAAACCGTAGCACCGTGGCAAACAGAGCTTCTTCGTCGTGGGGCGACTCGCTTAGCCGGGCGTCGGCCAGGATCTTGCTGCGTTCGAGAGCTCTCTCGAAATTGCGCTTCACATCAGGATCTGGAACGAGCGCCTTCTTATCCGAAAAGCTGCGGTCATTTACAAAAAACTGAGATTGCAAGATTCGCAAGCGATCGAATTCGGAAAAAAGATAAGCAGCCGCATCGAATACCGGTCCTCTCGGATCTTTCGGATGGGCTTGCTCCCACTGCTCGAAACAACGATGCGCGTCGGCGAACGACAAGTTGTACATGGCATTGAAACCAGCCTGCAACGGATCTGCTTTAGCGGTGCATCCGCCAACCGAGAAAGCAACCAACCAAGCTGTGAACTTAAGCAAGCGGTTCCATATCATTTTGCGGCGACATTAATTGGACGCAGTAGCCGCAGTTCCGGCACTCTTCTTTCGCCTGCTCGCCGGTTTCAGAGGTTTGCTGTCATGCTGCTGCGACCAGCGGCCTAGGCGATAGGTACGCGAATAACCGGAAGACTGATTCGCCACCGTAACAGATATCGCGCCCCCTCCGTCGCACTCGTACAGTTCTTGTACGCACTGGGTCGCCGCGGCGGGCGAAGACTCCACGCGAGTGTGGCTGACTTCCGCTGTATCCTGCAAACCGGGATCGAACGGAAACCATATTTCGTCCCATAGAGTGACCTCGCCGGTGGGTACGCCGTCTTCCGTTCGATGCGTGCATTCCAGAAAGCGAAAATGCCCGATGTTGTGGACTGGCCAATAGCTGCGCCGAATCGTAAGGGCCGGTTCGCCAGGCGCCGGAAGAGGCGCTCCTTTTGCGAAGAGCGGATCGAAGACAATCTGCGAGCCGCGCTCCGCTTCACGCCATACCCCGAAGTGCCGCGCTAGCCGCTCACTCAGCTTGTACGAGTCGGGCTGGCCGGCTTGGATCGCTAGCCCGATGGCAGTCGCCGAACGGGTATACGCTGACCGGCGGACGCGGCGTCCAAACCGCTCCCGCAGCATACGGGCAACCAGCGGAAGCTCGCTGCCACCGCCCGTGATATAGAGGGCCTCAAATTCGCCGCGGACATCGGTCAGCAAATCCTCTGCCGCGGCAATTGTCTCTTCCACCAGCGGGCGCGCCGACTCATAGAAATCCGAGACCGGAACCTGCACTGTCCCCCAATCCGGATTCGCGTGCTCAAGATCGATCGCCAGGCGCCGCGAGTTCGGGTGCAGCGTCTCTTTTTTTCTCCGGCATTCTTCCAGCAGACGAAACCAGGAAGCCGCAGGCAAATCGTCGCGTTCGGCGAGGCTGATGTCCAGCGCTTCCAAGGCAAGATCGGCCAGAATGTGATCGAAGTCGTCTCCACCGATGGTCGGAATCCCTTCCGAGGCGATGACATGGTGAACATGCTCGTCAAGGGCGACGAGAGACGCATCGAAGGTCCCGCCGCCTAGGTCGTATACCAGGATCATTTCCTTGCTTGCTTTACCCTGCCGCTGGCGATCTCCAAACTCGATGCTTGCGGCACTCGGCTCGTTCAACACACCGAGAATCCGAAAGCCTGCCGCGCGAAAAGCCTCTACTGTCAGAAACCGCTGGTTGCTGTTGGCGTGAGCCGGGACGCCGAGCATAATCTCCAGTGGCTCGCCAGGCTTAACGCGAAGATTCGAACTTTCACGGATACTGCCGAGCAGGGCGGTCGTGAAGCCGTGCAGCAAGTCGACGATTTTGATCTTCTGATCGCCGAGGTCGAGAACCGTCTCCGGGCCGGCATCTTCGAGCAGCCGTTTGATGGAACGAATCACCGTCCAGGAAGGATCGGCCTGAAGTTCCCAGGCCCCCCAGCCGTAGCGCCGCTCGCCGCCACGCACTGCCCCCAGCGAAGGGTACCAGTCCGGAGCTGCGCCATCCGGGGCTTCGAAGGAAATCAGCGGATAATTGCCACGGTCTGCCGCCGCAATAACCGTTCGGCTAGTCCCGAAATCGACACCCAACTTCATCATTCATAGTTTAGCGGCGGTACTAGAGCGGTACCGAAAATGTGGGTGGCAAGTGATCTTAGGATTATTTTGGCGAGCGAGTAAGCTAGAATGAATCGCTGCAAACTAAGGTCAAGGAGCTCTGAATGGCACTTTCTGCGAAAGTTAGAAAAGTTGGGGACGTATCTATCGTCGACCTCAACGGGAAAATCACACTTGGCGAGAACACGGGAATCCTGCGCGACGAGTTGCGCTCCCTGCTGTCCCAAGGGGTCAAGAATATCGTCCTCAATATGAAAGACGTAGGGTACGTGGATAGCGCGGGTCTCGGCGAGTTAGTAGGCGCCTACACAACAGCTACCAACCAGGGAGGCGCGCTCAAGCTGCTGCACCTGCAAGGCAAGATGAGAGACCTTATGCAGATTACCAAGCTGCACACCATCTTCCCGGCATTTGAAGATGAGAAAGCGGCCGTGGCTAGTTTCGGAGCTACCGCGAAGGCCTAAAACGCCTTGCGCCTGGGACGCTGCCGGTAGTCTGCCAGCCCCCACATCTTGACGATCGTGCACATCTCGAAGAGGCGTGATCGGGCTCTGGCTCCGATCCGCTCCTCGAGCGTGTCATGGATGTTGTAACGTGCCGCGGAATCCGCTCCCGCTCGCTCCACAATCGTTCCGCCCATATCGGGATCCGGGAAATTTGTTGTTGCGATGAGCGGTTTTCGACTGTTGCAACGCTGAGTAATGATCGAAGTGACCGTGTCCAACGTCCAGTCGGTGATGCGGTGCGCGCCCAGATCGTCCAGAAGCAGCACGTCCGCTTCCAAGGCAGCCTGATACGCCTCGCGATTGCTCGCTCCGATTTTTTCGTTATAACCGGACCGAATCTGCTCCAAAAGATTCTGGTAGTCGAAGAAAAGGCCTTCATGTCCTCGCGCAATTAGCTGGCGCAGAGCGGCTACCGCCAGATGGGTTTTTCCCGCCCCTTGGGGGCCGATCAACAAAAGGCCAAGCTTATCCTTCAGGACCGGAAAGTTGTTGGCATAAACCTTGACGGGGAGCATAGCCAACTGGAGCGCTCGCGAGGCTGTTGGATTGTCGTGGGGAAGATAGAAGTTGTCGAAGGAAGCTGTGCGGTAATTTTCCGGAATTTGCGCGCGAGCCTCGATCTCCTGCGTTTGGGTTTCGGCTACGCAGTCGCAACGATTAGCCGAAGAGACTCCATCCCGCGCCTCGACAACCCAGCCCGTACCTCCGCAGTAAGTGCAATCGCGTTTGGCCATGATTTGAGGTGCCTACTCGACCGTCATCAATTGCTCGCCTGCCACTACGGTCGCGCCTTCGACGGCCTGAATCTTCTTGACCACGCCGTCTTTCGGCGACTTCATCTCGTTCTGCATTTTCATAGCTTCCACAACGATCAAGCTCTGACCAACTTTGACCTGAGCGCCGGGCTTGACCAGAAGCTTAACTATTTTCCCAGGCATTTGAGCCCGCAGTTCCTTCGGTCCGGCTAGAGATTGCCTCTTGAGTTTCGCCGAACGGTCTCGATGATCGGCAGCCGCGATGGAATAGCGCTGGCCGCGTGTCCAGACCTCAAGTTCATCGCCCGTCGGAACAATCTGCACTGTGTAGCTATGCCGGCCCAGCAGGATGGAGAAAACGCCAGGCACTATTTCCGCGACTGACGCCTCGCCCGCCTGGTTGATGGAGCCTTCTAAGTTGTAGATTGTTCCGTCGGCATTGCGCTGGAAATCGAGAAAACTTTCCTCTCCGTCGATCATGAGCCGCAGTTTCATCGTATGAGGTCCGCCAATCCCGTTGCCCGCCAGCGGCTGGCTTCCTCGATCTGATCTGCTGGATTGCCGCGAGTCCGCATTTTATTCGACACAGTTTCGGCGGCAGCGAGCACGCAGGCGATCAGAGCGCCGTCGTCGCTCTTGGCGGCAGACGAGCGATGCATCAAGCCATCGAGAAAATCGGTATCGAGGTCGCCCTTTATCCAGTGTTCGTCTTGCATCAGCCGCTCGAATAGCGCGAGATTCGTGATGGTGCCGAGGACGCGATATTCAGAGACAGCGCGGCGCATGCGGTCGATCGCAAGGGGACGCGTGTCAGCCCAGACAGACAATTTAGCGAGCAGCGGATCGTAGTCGATGGGAACTGTCCAGCCGGCGTAAACACCGCCGTCCACGCGAATGCCCGGTCCGGAAGGCTCGATATAGCGTGCAATCGTGCCGGGACTCGGGAAGAAATCGTTGGCGGGATCTTCGGCGTAGATGCGGCACTCGATCGCCGAGCCGCTCCAACGTATATCCTCCTGGAGCAAGGTGAGGTGCTCGCCTGCCGCGATCCTGATTTGCCATTGAACCAAATCCATGCCGGTGACCCATTCAGTAACGGGATGCTCCACTTGCAAGCGCGTGTTCATCTCGAGGAAATAGAACTTACCCTGCTGGTCGGCGAGGAACTCGAGCGTGCCGGCGTTGAAATAGTTAGCGGCCCTTGCGATGCGTAGAGCAGCCTGGCCGATTTGCTCGCGTAACTCCGGGCGGGCCAGAACCAGCGGCGAGGGGCACTCCTCCACGATCTTCTGATGCCGGCGCTGGATGGAGCACTCGCGCTCCCCAAGGTGGATGAGGTGGCCGTGCTCGTCACCGAGCACCTGGATTTCGATATGGCGTGGACGCTCGATCAGCTTTTCGAGATAAATTTCGCCCGAGCCAAAGGCGCGTTCGGCCTCGCTCGAGGCGGCGCGCATGGCGTTTTCGAGATCTGCTTGACTATCGACGCGGCGCATGCCTTTGCCGCCTCCCCCGGCGGAAGCCTTCAGCAGAACCGGATAGCCGATCTCAGCGGCGGTCCTGCGGGCCTCGGCGGCGGCGGTGAGCCCGGTCTCCGTTCCCGGGACGACCGGCGCGCCTACGGCGATAGCGACGCGGCGCGCAGCCGTTTTCGAACCCATCTGTTCGATGGAGCGCCAGCTTGGGCCAATGAACTTGATCGCCTGCTGCTCACACGCTCGCGCGAAGGTGGCGTTTTCGCTAAGGAAGCCATAGCCGGGGTGAATGGCATCGGAGCCGGTGAGACGCGCCGCTTCGAGAATACGGTCGATGGATAGATAGCTCTCGGACGAGGCGGCCGGGCCGATGGGGACGGCTTCGTCGGCCATCTGGACGTGGAGGGCGCGGCGGTCGGCCTCGGAGAAGACAGCCACGCTGGCGATCCCCATCTCACGCAGGGCGCGAATGACCCGCACCGCGATCTCGCCGCGGTTGGCGACCAGGATTTTGCCGAACGAACTCATAGATGGCTTCGTTTTTTCAAATTACTCATAGTCGACCGAGACAAGGAAGAGACCGCTGGCCGGTACAGCAGGGCCGGGCCAGATTCCGGAACCAGGCTGGAGACGGGCGAGGAGGTCCGAAGGCTTGAGATTCCCTTTGCCGATTTCGAGCAGCACGCCAACTATGTTACGGACCATATGTTTGAGAAATCCGGAGCCGGTCACCGAATAGACAAGAATATTTTCTTTGCGGGCGCAGTCCGATAGGAAGATAGTCCGGCGCTTCGATACGCCGAGTTCGTCACGCTCGTCTGAGGCGGCGAAAGCGGAGAAGTCGTGCTCGCCTTCAAGCAGCGGAGCGGCACGGATTAGGGCCATTTCGTCGAGCGGGTACGGGTAATGGTGGACGAAATGGCGATCGAAAGGCGAACAGACTTCGTCACGGAAGATGCGGTATTCGTATGTTTTACGGCGGGCATCGAAGCGCGGATGGAAGGTTGGGTTCGTTTCGTAAATTTGGCTTATGCGAATCGAGCGGGGCAAGAGCCGGTTCACGGCCCGACGGAAATTTTCTGCCGGGATGGGGTTCTCTAGCGTGACCGCAGCGACTTGGGCGAGCGCGTGGACGCCCGCGTCAGTGCGGCCGGATCCGTGGACGTGGACTGGTTTACCTTCAATGCTGCCGATCGCTTCCTCGAGGAGGCCCTGAATGGTCGGCAAGCCTGGTTGGACTTGCCAGCCGTGGAATTCGGTTCCGTCGTAGGCGACCTGAAAACGGAGCCGTCTCACACTCGCCGGGAGCCCGGCTTCACGACCGGAACGCCCTGGCGGCAAAGCGGACAGTCGTTCGGGTCATAGTTTATCGGATTGAGGGTTTCAAGAGCCACGCGGGGGACGCCCAGGTCGACGCGGCCATCGCTGCGATCGATAATCGAACCCGCCGCGAGCACGCTGGCACCGGCCGCCTGGATAACCCGAATGACATCCCTGGTACTGCCACCCGTCGTAATGACGTCTTCGATGACGACCACCGGTTCGCCTTCAGCGACTTCAAAGCCACGCCGGAGCGTCATTTCGTTCGAAGCGGGGTCACGTTCCGTGAAAAGAGCGCGTGCATTGAGAGCGCGGGCGACCTCGTGGCCGATGACTATCCCGCCGAGAGCCGGCGAGACGACCGCAGTCGCTTTGTGATTAAGCAAAGGCAGTAGCTTGCGGGCCAGCTCCACGCCCAGGCGTTCCGCGTAAGCAGGGTGAGCGATCACCTTGGCGCACTGGAGATATTCTCCGCTATGCAGACCGCTGGTCAGGCGAAAGTGCCCGCGCAGATACGCGCCTGTCTGTTCGAACAACTCCATGATGGAGGCCATTCAGCCGAAAGCATAGCAAGACGAGAGTGTTTGGCGGGCAAATGCTTACTTCGCCATACTTGCCAACTCGGTCTTAATCCGTGTGGCAACCAGCCGCTCCTGCCCTTCGGAGAGTGTGCCGGCATTTACCCTGATGCCGTTCGGTCCACTATCCCGAACCAGCACTCCGGGATCGCCTTGAAGCAATAGCGTTTTGAGCTGATCCCGCGTAGATCCGGGCCAAAGCTGAGAGAAATGCAGATGGACGTGGGACGCAGCTTTGTCAACGCTGATGGAAAGATTGGGTATACCCGTCAACTCGCTTGCAATGTATTCCGCCATCCGCTGAGTCGCCTCGGCTCCCCCGTTCAGGAAGTGTTTTACTGCAGCATAGAGGCCGAGCATCGTCTCTCGGCCTACCTTCATGGGCCGCCCGATGCGGCAATGCGGGGCCATCATGTTCTGGCAGGCCTCAACGACTTCTTTTCGGCCCAATATCAGGCCACTGCCTTGAGGGCCGCGCAGGCCCTTGCCGCCACTGACGATAATGACATCGGCAGCACAATCTCGAGTGAACATCCAAAGGTGCTCTTTGGGCGGAAGGGACCACGCTACGTCTACGATCACGCCGACGCCTCTATCGTGCGCGATCCGAACGATCTTCTCGAGAGGCATCTTCCTTTCGCGGTGCGGCAGGGTGAAGACAGCAGCCGTTTGTGGAGTGATGGCTCGCTGGAGTTCTTCCTCCGTGGCTCCGTTTTGATCTCCAATTTCGACGATCCGAGCGCCCGGTATTCTGATGGCCTGATCTTCGCCGAACCGGTCGCACCTCTGGAGGATGATGTCTTTCTTCAGCCCGCCGGTATCGGGAAGGCGCTCGCTCTTTTTGTCATCCAACTCAGACAGGAAGGCGGCAACGGCCAGCACAATGCCGGCCGTCGCGCTGGAGGTAACACACGCCGCTTCGTTTTTCGTCAGCTTTGCTATTGCGCCGCCCACGGCGCTCTGCAGCTCTTGTGTCCGCACCGTCCACTGAGAGGCTTCCACCATTGCCTCAATAACGGGAGGAGCAAGCATTGAGCCGCCCATCGAGGTGTACCACTCATTGGCGTTGATGTAGGCCTTCACGCCTAAATTTGCATAGATATCCATGATCCGTTCTGCCCATCGCCGTTCACCTCGCAGGCGATCACCTGGCAGCCGGCCGCCCTAAGATAATCCGCGCCTCCTAATACGTTACCGGGCTTTGCGGGATTGCCTCTCCATCGCAGCGCGGGTCGGAGCCGGCGAAGTTTACACCTCGCCTATCGTCGTGCAACACGGCCTCACCCTGTCCGACTGTGTAAGAAAACGGCTCCAGCAGCTTGATTACCTGACCGCGTTGCGTCAACTCGTCTCGTACGGAAGCAGGAATGCGCGACTCCATCTCCACATCGCAGCCTTCGAAAGTTGACTTGGTGAAACGCGCACCTTCCAAGGCCGCCTGTATATTCATGCCGAAATCGACCACGTTGGCGACAAACTGCGCGTGAGCCTGTGCCTGATTCCAGCCTCCCATGATGCCGAACCCGAGATGAATATCGTCCTTTTGCATAAACGCCGGAATGATGGTGTGCAGCGGACGCTTGTGCCCGGCCAGCGAGTTCGGCTTGCCCTGCATTAATTCGAAACCAGCGCCCCGGTTCTGAAAAGAGAAACCGGTACCGGGGGCCACCATGCCGGTGCCATAACCACCATAGTTGCTCTGAATTAACGAGACGATGTCGCCTTCTTTATCGATCGTTGACATATAGATCGTCTCGCTGCCGCGCGCATTAAGCTTCTCGCTGATTTCGGAAGGGACTACCTGACAGGCGGCATGTTCCATTCGAATCAGTTTGGCGCGCTGCGCGGCGAGATCTTTGGATAGCATCTCTTTAACCGGAACCGGCGTGAAGTGCGGGTCGCCAACGTAATGAATCATGTCCGCATAAGCCAGCTTCTTGGCCTCAATCATGACTTGCAGCGCGTTCGCCGAGTTGTGCCCGTAGCTGCTCATCGGGAAATTCTCCATGATGTTAAGCATGGACAAAGCGGCGATTCCCTGACCGTTCGGAGGCAATTCGTAAATAGTCCAGCCGCGGTACGTGGTGGAAATCGGATCTACCCACTCGGGTTGGAAATCCGCGAAATCTTCGATCGTGTGCGTGCCGCCTTGCGCCTGAAGAAATTTGACCATCGTCTCCGTGAGCTTCCCGTTGTAGAAAGCGTCGCGGCCGTGCGCGGCAATCTGGCGTAACGATTCGGACAGAGCTGGATTCTTGAACACATCTCCAAGTCCGGGGCGTACGCCGCCGGGCATGTAGGTCGCTTGATAGCCGGGCTGATTAAGAAATACTTTGCTGATCCAGTAGCGCGCGTTTTTCTCCGCGAGCGGAAATCCATTCTCCGAATAGAAAATAGCGGGACTCAGCAATTTGCTGAAAGGCATGCTACCGAAGCGCCGTTGGAGAGCGTCCCATCCGGCAACGCATCCGGGAACAGTGATGGTGTGAACACCGATTGGGTTCAGCTTGTCGATATTATGCGCTTTCAGGTATTCGATGGTAAGAGCTTTGGGAGCCCAGCCGCTAGAGTTGAGTCCGTACAGTTTGCCGGTCTTGGCCTCGTAGTAAATCGCGAAAAGGTCGCCGCCTATTCCGTTGACATATGGCTGAGTTACTCCCATCACGGCGTTTGCCGCAATGGCTGCATCGACAGCATTTCCGCCAGCTTCCAATACTTTCGATCCCGCATCAGCGGCCAGAAATTGGGGCGCGGCAACGATTCCATACTTCGTCACGACCATCGACCGCCCCTGATCCGGGGTGGACGAGAACTCCTGGCCGGCAGCCAGGGCCGCCATAGTCATCAGTAGAAGCGATCCGTAGCATTTCATGGTTTGCGTCGCACGACGTACGCGGCATGTGCGACGTTGTGCTAGTCTAACCAACCATAATCGCCTATGGATTCCAAAGATCGCAATCTCGGGATGCATCGCCGCATAAAGCGCCGCGATTTTCTGAACGGCATCGCAGTCTCGACGGGTACTTTGCTCGCTCATGGAAAGTTGTGGTCCGCGGAATCGAGCGATCCTGAAAAGGCCGCTGGTTATTATCCCCCAACCCTCACGGGTATGCGCGGTGATCCCGGCGAGATCTATAGGACTCCGCATTCGGTTCGCGACGGAAGTTTCTGGCAAAATGCCGGAGCGCCATCTGACACCGGGGAAGAATACGATCTCGTGATCGTGGGCGGCGGTATCAGCGGTCTCGCCGCAGCACATTTCTATCGAAGAGCCGCGGGACCCAATGCCCGCATCCTGATTATCGATAATCACGACGATTTTGGCGGGCATGCTAAGCGCAACGAGTTCCACCAGACTGGTCGGATGCTTCTAGGTTTTGGTGGAACCTTCTCAATTGAGAGCCCTTCGCCTTACAGCGCGGTCGCGAAAGAGCTGATCAACGAACTCGGCATCAACGTCACGTCCTTTACCAGCGATCTCGACGAGACGATCTACTCGTCGCGCGGGCTTCGGTCTGCCATTTTCTTTGACAGAGAGACGTTCGGCACAGATCGGCTCGTGACTTCGCCCGTCGCCGGCTGGGGCGAGGAAGAGTTCCCGGAGTCGAGTTCCGATGCGCGCTGGAATGCCTTCGGGAAGGCTCCCATTTCTGACCAGGCCAAGCACGATCTTCGACGCCTCTACGAAGAGAAGCGAGATTACCTGCCGGGCCTCTCTTCGGATGAGAAGAAGGCTCGCATGGCGCGCATGAGCTATGCCAAGTTTCTGATCGAGTGCGCGGGCGCCCATCCCGACGTCGTAAAGGTTCTGCAGACGCGCCCTTACAGCTTGTTCGGGCTCGGCATCGACGCTGTCTCCGCGCAGGATGCCTGGGGGCTGAATTTTCCTGGTTTCGACGGCATGCACCTCGATCCAAAACCAGGTCCGGGCCAGAATCACGATGCCATCCGTAGCCCGGAGGCCGAAGAATACTTCTTCCACTTCCCGGACGGCAACTCTTCGATAGCGCGTTTACTGGTGCGACAGCTGATACCGGGCGCGGTGCCGGGACATAATGCCAGCGATATCGTTACTGCCCGTACGAATTACGCCCTGCTCGACCGGAAGAATGGAGCGACACGCATCCGCCTGAACAGCACAGCGGTTCGCGTGTCTCACAACGGGGATCCGCAGTCGGCCCAAGCGGTGGAAATCGTTTACCTGCGCCTTGGCAAGCTGCAAAAAGTTCGCGCCAAGCACTGCATTCTGGCGTGCTGGCATGTCATGATCCCGTATATCTGCACCGAGCTGCCTGCGAAGCAAAAGGAAGCACTTTCGTTTGCGGTTAAAGTTCCCCTTGTTTATTCGAACGTTGTCATTCGCGACTGGCGCGCATTCCAGAAGCTTGGCGTCAGATCCGTTTACGCACCCGGCAGTTTCCATAGCGAAATGAGCCTGGATCTTCCGGTCAGCATAGGCGCTTATCGATGTCCGCGCGATCCGGAGCAGTCGATCGTTGTGCATATGGAGCGCGTACCTTGTCATCCGGGATTACCCGCTCGCGATCAGCATCGCGCTGGGAGGCTCGATCTTTTCAACACATCGTTTGAAACTTTCGAGCGAAACATTCGCGACCAGCTGGCTCGCATCGTAGGCCCGGGAGGCTTCGATCCCGCGCGCGACATTGCAGCTATAACCGTGAACCGCTGGCCGCACGGTTACGCCTATCAATACAACTCGCTCTGGGATAAGTTCTGGCTCGAGGGCGAAGCCGGCCCTTGCGTGATAGCGCGCCAGCCCTTCGGACGAATTGCGATCGCCAATTCCGACGCCGGAGCTTACGCGTACACCGATTGTGCCATCGATCAGGCATATCGGGCCGTGAATGATTTTTCAAAGGGCGCGGGCCTTCGGGCGGCAGAGTGAGCACTCACGCAGCTTAGGGTTCTGGATTGTCGCTGAGCTCGCACTCATGGCGGTTTTGCTCGATCCGTAGAATAGAAAAATATGCCAATCAAGGTAGGAATCAACGGTTTCGGCCGTATCGGGCGGAATGTCGTCCGGGCTGGACTGAGCAATCCGGAGATCGAGTTTGTCGCGGCCAACGATCTGACAGACACTCAGACGCTGGCGCACCTGCTGAAATACGACTCGATTCTCGGCCAGCTCCAGGACGACATCAAGGCTGATGGAGACAGCGTCCGGGTAAGCGGTAAGAAGATCAGGATTTTCGCGATTAAAGATCCCGCTGAGATCGACTGGTCCAGTTTGGGGGCGCAAGTGGTAGTGGAATCGACTGGGCGCTTCACCGACGCAAGCGATGCCAAGAAGCATCTCCGCGGTACGGTGAAAAAGGTCATTATTTCGGCGCCAGCCAAGGACGAAGACGTCACCATCGTACTCGGCGTGAACGACAACATGTACGATGCGGCGAAGCATAACGTTATTTCGAATGCTTCCTGCACGACTAACTGCCTTGCGCCGCTGGTCAAGGTTTTGAACGACACTTTCGGCATCGAGAAAGGCTCGATGACGACTATTCACAGCTACACCAACGATCAGAACGTGCTCGATTTTCCGCACAAGGATCTGCGGCGCGCGCGGGCTGCCGCTTTGAACATGATTCCGACGTCGACCGGAGCAGCGAAAGCGATCGGCCTGGTGGTGCCGGAACTCAAGGGCAAACTAGACGGTTACTCAGTCCGTGTTCCAACGCCCGATGTTTCGCTGGTCGATTTTGTCGCCGTGCTGAAAAAGAATACAACCACGGAGGGGGTCAATTTAGCCCTCAAGCAAGCGGCGGAGGGTCCGTTGAAGGGCATTCTCGCCTACACCGAGGACCCGGTGGTATCGACGGACATGCTGCGGAATCCGAATAGCTCCATTGTGGATTCGGATCTGACCAAGGTGCTCGACGGGAACCTGGCGAAGGTCGTTTCCTGGTACGACAACGAGTGGGGTTACTCGAATCGCGTGGTCGATCTTGTAGTCTTTTTAGGGAAGAAGGGGTTGTAGCTGACATGCCTTGGGCCATGGCGTGAGCGTCATTGTCTCGATGCTGCGCGGCATTAACCTTGCCGCCCATAACAGAATCAAAATGGATGCGCTACGGGCGGTGTATGAGTCGCTGGGATTGCGAGACGCTCAGACCTACGTACAGAGCGGCAACGTTTTATTCAGGACAGAAAAGCGCGATTTGGCTTCGTTAACCAAGCGGATAGAGCAAGCGATCGAGGCGAGCTTTGGATTTCGCTCGGCTGTAATCCTGCGCACAGCTTCGGAACTGAAGCGCGTGATTGCAGGCAACCCATTCGCGAGCCGTGCGGCGCTTGACCCCGGAAAACTGATCGTTACGTTCCTCGGCAGCGATCCCGGCCAGGAAGCGCGCGAGAGCGTGCGCCGTATCAAAATGGATCCGGAGGAGTTGCGGATCGAAGGCCGCGAGCTATACATTTATTTCCCGAACGGAATGGGCCGATCCAAACTGCAGCTTGGGGGTATTGAAAAGCTGCTGAAGTGTTCGGGTACGAGCAGAAATTGGAACAGCGTCACGAAACTGCTCGCGATGGCGGAGAAGATGGAAAGAGAGTAATAAGCGCCTCGCGGGGCGGGACAGGCGAAATGCAGCCAAAATGTCCAAGCGGCAAACGTGCGCTTGGTGCTATGATTGCGCTGTGCTGCGGGACCACCACTCGCAACATCCCCCTGTGAGCGAGGCGGGTGGATCTTACACTCGCAGGGATGCTTGCCGACTGTTAAAAATCGAGAACCGGCAGCTCAAGAGCTGGGAGCGGCAGCAACTCGTTCCCGAGTTATCCCAATACACGTTTTCCGATCTGCTTACGCTCAAACGGCTGGCCCGTCTGCGGAGCGAGAATGCTCATCCGCGCCGCATCCGGCAAGCGCTCGAGTCATTGCGCGAATACCTGAAGCAGGCGCCGCAAGCGGATGAAGATGTGCAGGTCTACAAGGACGGCCGCCGTGTCCGCATTCAGATCGGCAAACAAAAGCTCGAACCGGGATCGGGCCAACTCCTGTTCGACTTCGCGGAAGAGGAGCTGAATAAGCTCTTGCAGCTTCCCGCCATGCCCAAGAGCAGCGCGGCCATCGCGGACCGGCTGCGGAGCAAACTCGAAGCTGACCGCTGGTTCGAGCGCGGGCTGGAACTCGAGCAGACCGGGGCGCCTTATGAAGAGATTATCGGGGCATACCAGAAGGCAGTTGAGCTGGATCCGCAATCGGCCGGGGCTCGAGTAAACCTCGGAACAGTATTTTTCAACGGGCATGCATGGGCCGACGCGGAAGCCCAATATCTAGCTGCGCTCGAGATCGATCCTGACTATGCTTTACCGCATTTCAACCTGGGCAATCTTTATGATGAGCGCGGAGACGTGGCGAACGCTCTCGATCACTATGGCGAGGCAATTCGCATTTATCCCAATTACGCTGACGCGCATTACAATCTCGCGTTGCTGAACCAGGGCCTGGGGGACGTGATGAGCGCGGTCCGGCACTGGCGCGCTTACCTGAGACTGGACCCGAGCAGCACGTGGGCGCAAATCGCCCGCCGGGAGCTCGCCAAATTAGAGAGCGCGACTGGGATATCAGGCAAGGGGTCAGTCGCGGCCAAGCTGCAATTGGTCAAGAGCGAGAAGGTTTGAGCAGGCGGACAGGTTGCCTGCCGGTAGCCGCAGTCATTCTGGCGGCTGGAGCTGCCACTCGCATGGGCACGCTTAAGCAGTTGCTCACAGTTGGTAAAAGGACCTTAGTCGACCATGCAGTAAGTGAAGCCCTCGAGGCGGGCTTTCACCCGACCGTTGTGGTGGTGGGGTCGGATTCCGACTCGGTTCGGAGTACGTTGGCGGTTCAGCCGGTTGCTATCGTCGAGAATCGAGAGTGGCAGAGAGGCATGGGGTCGTCGATAGCCGCGGGCGTCCGGCATCTGCAAGCGTTAGATACGGATTCAGCCGCGGTGGCGATCCTGTTAGCCGATCAGCCGCTTGTAAAGGCGCGTCATCTAAGAGCGATGCGAGATCACTTTTCGCATGCGGGCGCCGGTATCTTGGCGGCTCGTTACAACGACACGCTCGGGGTACCGGCGATTTTCAAGCGTTCGCTTTTTGCGGCGTTAACTGCTCTGGATCCGGCTACCGGCGCTCGCTCGTTGTTGCGAGACCCCGCTCAGCAGGTAATTGCTTTTGATTTGCCGGAAGCCGCAGTCGACATCGATACGCCTGAGGATTTCCTGACATTCAGCCGGGATGCCGTGGAGTAGGCGCTTTCGCGCGATTTTGGACTCACTTTGGCGGCTCCTGGCGGAGTGTCAGGTCGGGCGCATGGACAAGTTGTTTGCGCCTTTTGTATTCCGCAAGCATGGCATCGGCTTCGGATTCCCGGTGCATCTTGCGGTAAAGCATTGCCAGTGAGTAGCAGGCTTCCGCAGACGCCGTATCGCCCGAAACGGCGCTTATGTATTCGTCGGTTGCTTCCGTGTAGCGGCCTTCTTTTTCCAACACCCGCGCCAAGTAATAGTGACTCTGGCCCAGTTTCGAGTCGTAGCGCAGTGACTCGCGTAGCGCCTCCTCCGCTTCTTTCGGCTGATTCATCCTGAGCAACAAAAACCCGAGATTATGTGGCGGCCAAGGCGAAGGATGCGCCTGCTCGCGGTTCAAGCTCACCGCTTTTTGAAAAGCCGCGAGTGCTGGGTCAAGCCGGCCCTGCATATCAAATGCCAGGCCAAGACTATCCCAAGCGCGCGCTGATTTTGGATCGAGCTCCGTCGCCTTCTCGAGTTTCGCGACTGCCGCTTCATACCGGCGCTGATCGTAATCGAGCCTTCCGAGCCAGTAAGTGTAGATCGAGCGCTCGGGGTACTTTCGAGCCAATTCCGTAAGCAGGCCGCGAGCCTGCGTGTCCTCGCCTAAATCAACCAGCGCCATCGCCAGCGTGAAGGTGTCGCCATCTTTGAGCGGGGCGATCGCGGCTGCTTGCTGGAACTCCACAACAGCCACGCTCATCTTTCCACTCAAGAATGCAACCGCGCCTCGCACAGATAGCAATTCCGCGCTCTCGGCCGGGCCGGAGACTCTGAGTTCGGCAAGCATTTGTTCCACCTCTGCAAAGTTGTGTTTCGCTAGCTCCGCTGCGGCAAGATCACCTTTGCCAGATCCCGCCAAAGCGCTTCGCAGTCTCTGAAAAAGATCCCCGGTTTGGGCCAGAGCTGGCATGGCGGCCAGTACGCAAAGCACAACTCGAACGGCGAACATCGGCTAAGGCTTGAATTCGATTGTGCGCAGCATCAGCTCGGCGCGTTTGGAGCGATCCTCGTCCAATTTTTTCAAGAGTTCAGCCTGCTTCTCTGCCCGAGGGTCATGCGCCCGCCGGTACAGCACCAATAGGCGTTCGTTTCCCTGGAAGCTTTCAGGATCGAGTTGCAGAGCACGGTTGAGTTCAGTATGCGCTTCCGCGAGATTCCCCTGGAGCATCAAGACCCGAGCCAGTTCCGTGTGCGACTCGGAGAACGACGGCAGCGACTCGATGGATTTCCGCAGGTGCCGTGCGGCGTCGTCGAGTTGGTCGTCGATGCACGCGATGCGGCCGAGAAAATACTCTGCCCCAGCCGATGTCCCGGCATTTCGTTGTGCTGTTTGCATCTCTGCCTTCGACTTCGCGTAATCGCCCGAAGCAAAATACGCGATGCCCAAGGCGTAATGACCCTTTACATCCTGCGGAATGGCATTGACGAACTTCTGAAAGTAAGCAGCTGCCGTTGCTGCGTCCCGCGTCCTTAAGATGACCAGCCCCATGGCATAGTTGTAGGCGCTATTTTGAGGATCGAGCGCCAGCGCCCGTTCCAGGGACCGGCGCGCCTCCACGATCAGATTCATCTCGAACGCGATCCTTGCGAAGAGGAAATGGATCTGCGGATTGTCTGGCGCAAGATCACGAGCGTGTCCCAGGTAGCCCAGCGCGCCTTCGTAGTCTTTCCCGGCTTCGGCCAGGCGAGCCAGTTCCAGGAGGTGAGCCGTATTCCTTGGATCGAGTATCGCTACCCGTTCCAGAGTGCTTCGCGCCTCTACGGGACGCTGCAACTCCTCGTAGGCAATCGCCAACCGTCGGAGGCTCGAAACCGCTGCTGCCTGGCGAGCGTCCAGCCCTTCCACCATGGTGACAACCAGCGCGGCAGATTTCGGCGAGTTCAACGCGTCCTGCACACTCTCGAAATCGGCTTCCGAAAAGTCCGGGCGAGTTGCCAGTTGAGAGGCCGCCGTCTTCGCCTCGGCTGGCCGGCCGAGCGCAGCCAAGTCTGCGCAGCGAAGCAGCAGGTTAGCAGACTGTGCAGCATCCGGCGGGGGTAGCTTCTCAATCTCGCGGAGCGACTCGGCAAAGTGCCTTTGTCTCTCATACAGCAGCGCGAGGGACCCATGCGCTTCGACATCGCCCGGCTTCGATTTCAATACATGCTGCCAGGAGTCGATGGCGCAGGGAACAGAGGAGGCATCTTGCTCCGCATCAATTTGACAAGCGCGTGCGAGGTTTTGCCATGCCGGCGTCAACTCCGGCGCAAGCCGGGCTGCCTCTGCAAAATCTTTGCGAGCTTCCAGCAGTTCGTTGCGCTGGCCATGGACGATGCCTCGCAAATTTAACAGACCCCCGTTCGAGGGGTGTTCCTTCAGGGAGGAGTCGATCATCCGGGAAGCCCTATTTAAGTCGCCGCTTTGAATAGCGTCTTGAATCGAGAGCATGACTTGCTCAAGGTCCGAATTTTGTGCCGTTAGAAATACCGGGCTGATGAGTAAAAATATTGACAGTTTGAGAATACAGCGAGGCATTTTCTTCATCACGGGCTTGACTAATGCATTCACCTGATATATAACTCCATAGCAAACCAGAAGATGCCGTCCTTCTGGCTGGATCTTCACGTCGATCCAAGGAGAACAAATGCCGGGTCGCCTTTTCGTTACCTCGTTCGTGGCACTGCTGCTGTCGTCCCCAGCCATGTTGGCGCAAAGTCAAAACGCCACCCTGGACGGTCAGGTCACCGACAAATCAGGCGCTATCATTCCTCAGGCTTCGGTCACGATTTCGGCCGCAGAGCGTGCACTGAACTCTACCGTTCAAACCGATAGCGAAGGGCGCTTTTCCTTTCCCAACCTGGTGCCGGGCTCTTACAATTTGAGCATCGAAGCAAAAGGTTTTCGCACTTACGAGCAGCGCGGGATTCAACTGCTCGCCAATCAGGCGGCACGCATTGATGCCGGTCTAGAGGTGGGCGATGCTTCCACCAAAATAGAAGTCACCGCAAACGCCGCGCAGCTAAATTATGATAACGGCGCGAAGCAAGAGGGTGTCCCGCCCCAGCTCGTCAATCAGCTGCCCCTCCTCGTTGCAGCCGGCACGCCACGCAACGCGGTGCAATTTATCTCGTTCCTTCCTGGTGTCAACACAGGTACAAGCCCGCAGGCTTTCAACGCCCGCATCAACGGCGGTCTGAAGATGGGCGATGAAGCGGTTATGGATGGAGTCAGCATGCAGGAAGGCACGATGTCGCAGAGCGGCATGGTCTCATTCTTTGACTTTCCCACGACACCTGACATGGTCGATGAAGTACGCGTGCTGACTTCCAGCTATGAACCCGAATACGGAACCACCACCGGCGGCGAAATTATGGTCACCACCAGAGCCGGCACCGACCAGTTTCATGGCGGCGGTTTTGAGTACCTCCGCAATAAAGACCTCAACGCACTGCAGTTCACGAATCAGCGCCCCGCAGGCGACGCGCGCCCCAAAGACAACGAAAATGAATTCGGCGGCTTTATAGGCGGCCCCGTGAAGCTTCCCTTCTTGCCTTTTATCTGGGGGTCCAAGCATAAGACTTATTTCTTCCTCGATTTAGAGTATTTGCGCAGCCTGGGTGGCACGAATCGCCCGGTGGTTTCCATCCCCTCCCTGCAGGAACGCACTGGTGATTTCTCCGACCTGGGTGTGCCGATCTACGATCCCAAGACCGAACTCATTGTCAACGGCGTTATCCACCGCAACCAGTTTCCCGGCAACCGCATTCCGGCAAATGAGATCAGTCCTCTGGCCCAGCAGTGGATGCAATACCTCCCCACTCCCACCAGCTCGGGGCCGTACAGCAATTATTTGTCCAATCCGGTCTCGGATGGCATTCTCTCGAACCTCAACGAATACGTTTACCGGATCGACCATTACTGGGGCGAGAAAGATCATATGTTCGTGAGCATCTGGCGGCAGCTTACACAGCCAAACGAACAGTGCGCGCTGCCTGTGCAATTGTGCACCTCCAGCCCCGCCAACCCTGAGGATGCCTGGGTTAGCCGTTTCAACTGGGATCATATTTTCAGCCCCACCCTTTTAAGCCACTTTGCTGTCGGCTATGTGAACCGAAATGAAGGTTATGGGTCAGTAACCGGCCAAAAACCCATTCCAGAGATTCCCAATGCGGGAGCTTACAATGCGTCTCCGCGGGCTAATTTCAGCGGCAATGGCATTACCAATTTTGCGAGTTGGGGAAATACTCAAGGTCCCGGTTACCTGAACAAGAGCACACGCCCTTCCTATATCGGCAACGAGCTCGTTACCTGGGTGCATGGGCCGCACACGCTCAAATTCGGCGGCGAATTCCGTCACTTGCAGCAAGTCTTTCGAACGAACAATAATCAATCCGGAACGCTTAACTTTACTGCCCTTTCAACCGGATTGCCTGGTGTGGCCAGTGGCGACCCCTTCGCCAGTTTCGTTGTCGGCGCGGTTGATAACGGCAACTTGAATGTCTATAACATCGCCAAATACGGTGCCGAGCAACTTGCCGGGTCACTGCATGCCGGCGACACCTGGAAAGTGACGCCCAGACTGACAATTAACTACGGCGTTCGCTGGGACAAGTTCACACCGACCTTCGAGACCAGCAATCTCATGTCGTTCTTTGGTTTCCAACCGAACCCGGGCGCGGGCAATTTGCCCGGCAGTCTGGTCTTCGCCGGCAACAAGTGGGGCCCTGCAAGTGCCGGTGTCCGCTACCCTGAAACTCCCTTCAACGGCGCTGTCGCCCCTCGCCTGGGCTTCGCCTTTAAAGCTGACGACAACACGGTCATCCGCGCGGGTTATGGCGTTTTTTATACGCAGGCGTTTTATCCTGGCTGGGGTGGTGGCATGTCGCTCACGGGCTTCAATCCGCTACTTAATTTCAACGATTCGTTTAGCGGTTATCAGCCCTCGTTCTACATGGACCAAGGCTTCCCCGCCTACAACCGGGCGCCGGACGTCAGCTTGAGCGCCGCCAACGGCACCAATGGACCGAACTATCGCCCGACCTACGCCAACCACCTTTCGTACACTCAGCAGTACAACTTCACCATTGAACGCAAACTTGGCCCCAGCAGCATAGCCAGTATCGCCTTCGTTGGCAACAAGGGTACTCACTTACCTTCTCAACTGCAGCCGCTGAATGTCCTGAACCCGACCCTTTTATCCTCTCTGGGGGCCTCTGCGCTAAATACTGTCTTCAAGCCAGGCCAGACGTCGCTGTATGGGGTAACCGTGCCGTATGCAAACTGGGCTCAAACTCTAAGTAGTGGAGGAGCCTGTAAGCCTACCGTCGCCCAGGCCCTGGTGCAATACCCGCAATACTGCAGTGGACTCTTCGGCCAGAACGAAAACGAAGGCACCTCTGAGTACAATGCGTTTCAGGCGGCATTCCAAAAACAATTTTCGGCCGGCCTCTATGTGAACGCGAACTACACTTTTTCGAAGCTCCTCACGGACGCCTCCTCCACCACCCAGGCCGGCGCGGATTATGGCGGGATCGGCGCCGTAATCAACCCGTACCAGGGGAGCCGCAATCATGCCCTTTCTCCGGACGACATCACGAACACCTTCTCACTGCTGGCCTCTTACAACCTTCCTTTCGGCCCAGGCCAGCACTGGTTGAACAAGTCAGGATTTCTTGGCTACGTCGTGGGCGGCTGGATTTTATCATCCAGCATCAAGCTCGTTTCCGGAATGCCCCTCTATTTTCGCGACTCAACGGTTTGCGGTGTGCCTACGCAATTCCAGGCCGCCTGCATTCCCGCCTTCATCCCTGGCGTGAACGTATTGACGCAATCGTATAGCGGATTGAACGTAAACCGACCCCTTTATAACGCCGCTGCTTTCGAGCCGATTTCAGCTTTTGCGAGCGGCACCTACCTCGGCGCCGGTCCGCGTGTCAGCAATGTCCGCGGCTCACCATACCGCGACACCAACATCTCAATCTCGAAGAAATTCATTATCAAAGAACGCGTAAACCTGGAATTTCGCGCGGAAACTTTCAACATCTTCAACAATCATTATTTCACCTGCGATGGGCAGGCATTCGGCGATTGCATTCCGTTCAATAACGATCCGTCCAACTCGAAGTTCGGACAATGGAACGGCACGGTTACGCAGCCCCGAAACGTGCAACTGGTCGGTCGCATTACATTCTAGTGGCGCGGACACTTTGTTCCCCGCGCCGAGACTCGTCGCCGCGCTTGCCGTAACCTTGGGCTAAAGCGCCGCTCCAGGGGCAAAGACTCACTGTGACGTACACTGAGCAGTGAGCCTGTCCGCACAAACTGAGCATCCAGCCCGCACATCGAAGAAGCTTACTGTGCGCGGGTTTTTCGGGCGTTCCGGCGTGCTTTCGCGCGCTCATCCCAACTACGAATTTCGTGAAGGGCAGCTCGAAATGGCGATGGCGGTCGCCTCCGCACTGACTAATAAGAGCCATCTGATTGTAGAGGCCGGGACTGGCACGGGCAAGACGCTGGCGTACCTGATTCCGTCGATCCTATCGGGTAAGCGGGTGGTGATCTCGACGGGTACCAAGAATCTTCAGGAACAGTTGTACTTAAAAGATATACCGTTCCTGCAATCGCTTTTCGAAACGCCTCTCCGGGTTTCTTATATGAAAGGCCGCGCGAACTATCTGTGCCGGCAAAAATTGTATGACGCCGATCGCGAGCCGCTGCTTTCGGGACTCAGTGAGATCAGCGATTTTCAGATGATTCGAGACTGGGAGCGCGAGACGCAGACCGGGGACAGGAGCGAACTGCGGCAGATTGCGGAGCACAGCAGCGCGTGGTGGAAACTCGACGCCAGGAGCGATGCCTGCGCGGGGCAAAAATGTAAGCAGTTCGAGCGCTGCTTCATCACGGAGATGCACCGGCGCGCGGCCGAGAGCGACATCATCATTGTCAATCATCACCTCTTTTTCGCGGACCTTGCCATGCGGGATCAACCCTTCAGCGCGATTCTGCCCGAATATTCCGCGGTCGTTTTCGACGAGGCGCACGAAATAGAAGACATTGCCGGGCAGTATTTTGGGATATCGATCAGCAATTTGCAGGTACAGGAACTGATCAAGGATACGGCCGGGGTCTCGCGGCGCAAGTTCTTCGCCACTCCGGAGCTCGACCGCAGCCTGGTCCAGCTTGGTGACCGGACAGAAGAACTCTTCCGCTTGTTTCCCCAGGAAGGGCGGCACGGTTTTCAGGAACGGGAACGCTTTCTGGCTGAGCACGAAGGCGCTTACCGTGAAGCATTGCTTGCGCTCGATGCCTTAAGCGTACGGCTGGAGCTGGTTGAGGGTGCGATCGAGGACACGCTGCCTTTGGTGCGGCGAGCGAGGTTGATTCAGCAAGCGCTGCGCTTCTGGATGGAGTCGGAGGATATTTCGTTTGTTTACTGGACCGAAGCACGCGGACGCGGCAGCTACCTGCAAGCGACGCCGATCGATGTTTCGAAGATTCTGCCCGCGCGTTTATTCGATCAGATGGACACGGTCGTTCTGACCTCGGCGACTTTGACCGTTGGAGAAAGCTTCGCGTACGCGCAGGAGCGGTTGGGCCTCACGAACGCCAGGACACTGCATGTCGCGAGTCCGTACGACTACAGCAAACAGGTTCTGCTGTATGTGCCGCCGCATCTGCCCGATCCACGGCAGCAGGATTTTACGCGGCGCGCCGCAAATGAAATCGAGGAGGTAATAGAAGCTTCGCGAGGACGCGCTTTCCTACTATTCACCAGCTATGCACAGATGAGGCAAATCTACGAGCTTCTCAGGAGAAGACTCGATTATCCACTTCTGCTGCAAGGCCAGGCTCCCCGCACTGCTTTGATCGAGACGTTCCGCACAACGCCGGGAGCAGTGCTGTTTGGTACCTCGAGCTTTTGGCAGGGCGTGGATGTGCAAGGCGAGCAGTTGAGTTGTGTCGTTATAGACCGGCTCCCGTTCGCAGTGCCGACCGATCCAGTGGTAGCAGCGCGTAGCGAAGCAGTGCGCCAGAGCGGGGGCAACGCTTTCCAGGATTATCAAATTCCGCAAGCGGCACTGGCCTTGAAACAGGGTTTTGGCAGACTGATTCGAGGCACGAGCGACCGCGGCGCGCTGGTGTTGCTGGATAATAGGATTACCAAGCTTGCGTACGGGCGAGTGTTTTTCAAGAGCCTGCCGCCATACCGCTTTACGGCGAAGCTGCGGGAAGTCCAGGAATTCTTTCATGTTTGAGATCTGCGTAGAACATACTTTTGCCGCCGCGCATGCTCTCCGCAATTACTACGGCAAGTGCGAGAATGTGCATGGGCACAACTACCGGGTACAGGTTGGGATGGAAGGGTCAAAGCTAGACGAAACGGGCCTGCTCTTCGATTTTGCAGCTTTGAAGAAACAACTGCGCGCGACCAGTGCTTATCTAGATCACCAGTTTTTGAACGAGCTGAAGCCCTTCAACGAGCTGAATCCCTCCGCCGAAAACATCGCGCGATTCATCTGCGAAGAGATGCAGAAGGAATTACAATCAGGATCGATCGCCTACGTGCGTGTTTGGGAGACCGATACCTCCTATGCTGTTTACAGGCCGTAAGAGCGGTTGTGGGAATCTACAGGGCCGACCGTTACCCCTGAACTGTGCTTATCTTTTTCGACTTACGACGCTCGCTGGTCCGAAATCTTTACCCGGGGGCATGTAAAAGGTGCGAGACACTCCCAGGGCGATCAGTCACAAAACATCAGAAAAGATTGGCCTTTGGATTTGGTATCAAGAATGCTCGTGAGCAGGCGTAATGATGATTCGCTCAGGGAGTAAAGGGTTGATCCGCATCTATTAGCCCCGCAGTCTACCCAACCTAAACAACTTCTTCAACAGCCCACTCCAAACCCCACCCAACCTGATTCCCTGAGCATAAATTCCCGTAAAGAGGCCGGCAAGCGATCGGCCTTTTTCTTCGAATAGTCGGGGAAGCGTTTAGACTGTGCATGTGTCTGAGCTGCGCATTCTTTCACTTCTCTCAAGTGCGACGGAGATCGTTCACGCCCTGGGACTAGGCGAGTTTCAGGTAGGGCGCTCGCACGAGTGCGATTACCCTCCCGACGTTTTGAAACTGCAGGTTTGCAGCCGGCCCAGTTTTCCCGTAACAGGAGCCAGCGACGAGATAGACCGGTCCGTGAAGGATCGCGTGGCGGCGGCGCTAAGCATCTACGATCTCGATTCCGAGACGATTCGGCAGCTTCGCCCGACACACATCATTACTCAGACGCAGTGCAAAGTGTGCGCTGTGAGTCTGGAGGATGTTGAGCGAATTACACGAGAGGGGCTGGCGACAGACGCCGAGATCATATCGCTCGAACCCTACACGCTAGCGGACGTCTGGAACGATATCCGAAGAGTGGCGAACGGGTGCGGCCGGGGGGAAACGGCCGAAGACTTAATCGTTCGATTGAAGGGCCAGTTGAGCGAGATACAGGCATGCGCGAGTCGCGCAACCTCACGTCCGAGCGTGGCGGCGATCGAGTGGCTGGAACCGTTGATGGCGGGCGGCAACTGGGTTCCGGAATTGATAGAGATGGCCAATGGGCGGAATCAGTTCGGGATTGCGGGCGAGCATTCACCCTGGATGACTTGGGAGGAGATCGTGGCGGCCAATCCCGAGGTGGTGGTTGCGTTGCCCTGCGGCTTCGATCTTGCACGTACGCGGCACGAGATGCACTGGCTGGAGGAGCGGTCAGGCTGGCAGAGTCTGCGGGCTGTGAAGAATGGGAAAGTCTTCGTGTGCGACGGGAATCAGTTTATGAACAGGCCCGGGCCGAGGCTGATAGAATCCCTGCGAATTTTCGCGGAGATAATTCATCCGGCGCTGTTTGGGCCAACACTCGAGGGCGTCGGATGGGAGCGATATTGAGGGTCTTCAACGACCGAAAAAGGCGGCGTTCTTTTGAGTGAAGTCGGCCCACTTATCGGGCAGGTCGTCGGCCGCAAAGATAGCTGAAACCGGGCAGACAGGCACGCAGGCGCCACAATCGATGCACTCCACGGGATCGATGAAGAGCATTTCTTCGCCGCCGAACTTTTCCTCGTCCTTTTTCGGATGGATGCAATCCACTGGGCAAGCGTCAACGCAGGCGGTGTCCTTGGTTCCGATGCACGGTTCAGCGATTACATAAGCCATGTGAATCCGATTCTTCCCCTAAACCTTACAAGTAACACAACGGGCCGCCCACCCTCAAAGCGGCTTCGGTGAGCGGGGAGAATCGGGCGGCCAAGCGCGTACAATGGCCTTTGATGACTCCGCGTGTCCGCAAAGCGGTGTTCCCGGCGGCTGGCCTCGGAACCCGATTTTTACCGGCTACCAAGGCACAACCGAAGGAAATGCTGCCCCTGGTCGATAAGCCATTGATTCAATACGGCGTCGAAGAGGCGATGCACTCCGGGATACAGAACATTATCATCGTCACCGGACGCGGCAAGTCTTCGATTGAAGATCATTTCGACGTCAGCTTCGAGCTGGAGCAGTTGCTGGAATCCAAGGGTAAGTCAGAAATGCTCTCCATGGTACGGGCCATTTCGGACATGATCGACGTCTCCTACGTCCGGCAGAAAGAGGCCCTCGGACTTGGGCACGCAGTTTTGCGGGCGAAAGAGCTGGTAGGCCACGAGCCTTTTGCAGTCGTTCTTTCGGACGATATCATCGCTTCGGAAATCCCATGCATTCGACAGCTGCTCGATGTATATGGGTTTTACGGAGCGTCGGTGCTGGCTCTGATGGAAGTGCCGAAGGACCAGATTTCCGCATATGGAGTGGTGGACGCCGAACTCGTCTCTGATAACGGGCGCGAGAACCGTTTATACCGCATCCGGAACATGGTGGAGAAGCCAAAGCCGGCAGATGCGCCGTCGAATCTGGCGATCATCGGGCGCTATATCTTGACGCCTGAAATCTTCCGTTGCATCGAGGACATTGAGCCCGGAAGCGGCGGAGAGATTCAGCTGACCGACGCACTGAAGTACATGCTGCGCAACCGCCCGATCTACGGACTGAAGTTCGAGGGTACCCGCTATGACGCGGGCGACAAGCTGGGGTTCCTGCGGGCGACAGTAGAGTTCGCGCTCAACAGGCACGACTTGGGGCAGCCGTTCCGGGAATATTTAAAGGGTTTGTGCATCGAGTAATCCCGCGAGCGTGGTTCTTGTTTGTACTGCTGGCAGGCGGCGCTATCGATGCTGCGGCGCAGCAGAGTTATGGGCAACCGGCGACGCCGCGCATTGTGGCTTACGTGGAGCTGGCGTTGCAACAGGGCGATTTGGCGAGCGCTTCGGCGTTGGTAGGCCAGTACCGGCGACTGAACGGCGACACACCGGAAGCAATGGAAGCGTTCTCCTGGCTGGCGCGCGGCGAGCTGGCCGCCGGCGACCTGAACAAAGCGATGCAGGATGCGGATGAGATCACGCGCATCGTGCAAGCCTCGCTTTCGACCAGGAAGCTTGATGCAGAGCCGCATTTACCGCTTGCGCTAGGGGCGGCTTACGAGGTGAAGGCGGAAGTTTTGGAAAAGGAGCACAAACGGAGCGAGGCTATTCAGCTGCTGCGCTCTGCGATGGTGACATGGCGAGGCACTTCGATGGTGGATCGCCTGCAGAAAACAATTCATTTGCTGACGCTCCAAGGAAAGCCCATGCCTGCGCTGCGCGAAGCCGAGTGGATCGGCGCTAAGCCCGCTGTGCCCGCCGAGTGGCGTGGGAAACCTCTGATGCTGTTTTTCTGGGCCCATTGGTGCGCGGATTGTAAAGCAGAGGCGCCCATCATTGCGCGGCTTGCGCAAGAGTTCGAGCCACAAGGGTTGGTGGTGGTTGCGCCGACACGGCTCTACGGTTACACGGCGCAGGACGAAAACGCCTCGCCCGCCGAGGAGAAGGCCTTTATCGATCAGGTTTTCGACAAATACTATGCGGAGATTCCCAAAGTTCAAGTGCCTTTAGACGGGGGCAACTTCGGCCGCTTCGGAGCCAGTACGACGCCGACTATTGTGCTGGTTGACCGGCATGGAATTGTGCAACTCTATCATCCGGGTTTGATGGACGAGGCAACGCTGCGGAGCAGCATCGAGCACCTGCTTGTGCCGGCGAATTTGACGCATAATAGTGCGCGGACTGGGCGATAATGCTGGCATGAAAGTTCGAGCACTGCTTACGATTCTTGCGCTTCTCACTGCCGTGCCGGCGTTCTGCGCCGATCAGAAGACCACGATCAAGGTGGTCGTGAAAAATCAGTTCGATAAGCCGGTAGAGAATGCGGCAGTGATTCTCGATTTCCTGGGCGCGCATAAAGTCGAAAAGCTAGGAATGCGCGGGAAGATGCATTGGGAACTAAAGACGAATCAGCAGGGGATCGCGCACTTCCCGCCTGTCCCGGAGGGCACAGTACAGCTGCAAATCATTACGCAGAAGTATCAGACTTACGGTAAGAAAGTGGATATCGAAGGCGCTGAGAAGACAATCGACATCACTCTCAATCCGCCGCAAACGCAATACAGCGCGCATCCGCCTTTGAAACCGGCGGACGCGCCAAAATAACAACGGCTACTTCGTGAAGGGATATGCCGTGTGCCTATCGGCCGCGATGGCATCGATCTCGACGCGGACGTCACGGGGCAAGCGGGCCACTTCGATCGTGGTACGCACCGGCGGATGCGAGCTGAAATAGCTGCCGTAGGTTTCATTCATCTGCGCGAAATCGTTCATGTCCTTGAGATATACGGTGGTTTTCACGACATCTTCGAGTGCGAGCCCAGCGGCTTCGAGGACGAGCTTAAGATTATCGAGCACGCGCGCTGTCGCGGCCTGGATCGAGCCCGTGACGACTTCGCCGGTTTGAGGATCGGCGGGAATCTGGCCGCTTAGAAAAACGAAGCCGTTTACTTTGAGCGCGGGCGAATAAGGCCCGGCAGCTTTGGGCCCCTTTTCAGGCGTGATGATTTCTTTCATTGTTTTATTGTGCACGGGTCGATGAGATCACGGACATTGGCTGCGCCGGATTTTTGAAGAAAGTGGTCTAGTTCGCGAGCGACCAGTACGGGCGCTCGAGGGTCTATAAATGTCGCGGTTCCCACCTGCACGGCGACGGCTCCGGCCATCAGAAATTCGGCTGCATCATTGCCATTGGCAATGCCGCCCAGGCCGATGACTGGAATCTTTACCACTTTTACTGCTTCGGCGACCATGCGCAGGGCGAGCGGCTTGATGGCTGGGCCGGAGAGTCCCGCGACCCCGGCTGCAATGCGGGGTTTCCGCGTAGCCGGGTTGAGCGCAAATGAAATGACCGTGTTAATCAACGAGATCGCATCCGCTCCGGCGCCTTCGGCTCCCCGGGCGAAAGGCTCGATAGCCCCGACATTCGGAGACAGCTTCACGATCAGCGGCCTGCGGGCGACTTGCCGCACACGTTCAATGAGGTCACCCAGCAGAGCGGGATCGCTCGAAAAGAAGATACCGCCCTCTTTCGTGTTGGGGCAAGAGACATTGATCTCATAGCCTGCGATGCCCGCGGCGTCTTCAAGTATGCGAACGACTTCGACGTAATCGTCCACGGCATAGCCGAAGACATTCGCAAATACCGGGACGGAGTATTGCCGCAATTTCGGCAGCTTATCGCGAACGAAAGCGCGGACTCCGATATTCTGGAGCCCGACCGAATTCATCATGCCGCCTTCGGTGAGCCAGAGGCGCGGCGAAGGGTTGCCAGCGATGGGCTCGCGAGAAAGGCCCTTGGTAACGATACCGCCGAGACTATTCAGGTCAATGATCTTTTCAAACTCAATGCCATAGCCGAAAGTGCCGGAGGCGGCGAGCACGGGGTTGCGAAGTTCGATGCTGCAGAACGAAGTGCGCAGGCGTTGGGTCAAGTTTCGGTCACTTCAGCCAACGCCTCCAGCTCAGTTTCAGAATTTCGAGCCGAAAGGCGAGCGGCTGTTTGGCGTATGAGATCCCAGGTTTCGGATACGTCGGCTTCGGTGGTCTGAAAGTTGCCGATAGCGCACCGCAGGACGAATTGTCCTTTCAGCACGGTGTGAGAAAGAAACGCTTTTCCGCTGCGGTTGATTTCTGCCAATAGGAGTTCGTTAGTGGCGTTGTCGCCGCGACAACGAAAACAAACGAGTGAGAACGGGACGGGCGCAGCGAGTTCAAATGCAGCATCTTCCTCGATGAGTTGCTTGAGCATCTGAGCCAGACGGAGCGACTCGCGCAACATGGCGGTGATGCCCTGACGTCCGTAATAGCGCAGCACGTACCAGAGTTTCAGCGCGCGGAAACGCCTGCCCAACTGCACGCCATATTCGTTGAAATTAACCACCTGGTCATCTTCGGCCGTGGCGATGTATTCGGCGCTGAGCGAAGAAGCGCGCCGCAGGATTTCAGGGCGAGTCGTGTAAAGAATACTGCAATCAATCGAGACGTACAGCCACTTGTGCGGATTGAATACCAGGGACTGGGCGCGCTCGACGCCAGCGAAGATGTGACGCATTTCGGGAAGCACGGCCGCCGATCCGCCGTAGGCCGCGTCGACATGCAGCCAGATGTCGTGTTGCGACGCGATCTCCGCGATTTCGGGAATGGGGTCGATGGCGCTGGTGGAGGTGGAGCCGACAGAAGCAACAATACAGCACGGCCGCTTGCCCTCAATAAGGTCGGTTTCAATCGCTTCCGCGAGCAAGTCGGGACGCATGCGAAACTCCTGGTCGACGCCGATTTTCCGCACATTCTCTTGACCGAAGCCGAGCGTAATCGCCGCCTTTTCGGCCGAGAAATGCGTCTGCTCAGAAACGTAGATGGTCAAGCCCGCGCGCATGCCTCTGGTGCGGCATTCGGGATCGATGTATTCGCGAGCCGCCCCGATGGCCTGCATCACGGCGACGGAAGCGGTGTCATAAATGATTCCGAACTGCGAATCGCCCAGGCCGAGCCATTGCCCGATCCAGCTGAGAGTGACTTGCTCCAGTTCCGTTGCGGCGGGGGAGGATTTCCACAGCATGGCATTCACGTTGACGGCGGCAGCCAGAAACTCAGCCAGAATGGAGGGCGGCGAGGAAGAAATGGAGAACCAGGCGAAGAACCGGGGATGATTCCAGAGAGTCAGGGCGGGGAAAACGGTAGTCCCGAAATCGCGCAGGATTTCGTCAAAGCTATCGCCGTGCTCGGGCGCGCTCTGCGGCAACTTGGCGGCGAACTCTCCCGGCTGGACGGAAGGCAGCACTGGGTGCTCGCGAACGTGTTCAAAAAAGTTCGCGATCCAATCGGCATGGGCGTAAGCAGCCCGGCGAAACTCGTCCGCCGTTTCTTTGTTCCGCTTCACATACTTAAGTTCGCATGAGCGAGGGCTGGGCGCACTCGGGCAGCACTTCGGCAAGCCACTCGCGGAACCAGCCATGAAATAGGATGACCTCCGCGGCGGTATTGTCATCGAAGGGAATAGCCAGATGATTCAATTTCCAGCCACGCACAGAAGCCGCCTGCCGGATGGCAACAGTGGCCGGGAACTTGTCGACGAAGTACAGGAACTCGTGCAATCGCTTATCCAGACGACGAGCGAGTACCTGTTCGCCGCCTTTGATAGCGCGGTCGAGTGCGACGATCAGCTCGGGAATTGCCGCCGCTACCCCTGAGACGGCTCCGTCAGCGCCCGCCGAGCGTCCACGGAAATACAGGGCTTCGTTGCCTAACAGGAGTTGAAAAGATGCTGCCTGGCGAAGCGCGTTTAGAGAATCGAAATAGTCTGGCTCACCGCTCGATTCTTTGATGCCGGCAAATGCGCCCGTATTGAGCAAGCGCGAGGCAAGCTGAGTCGAGATCGGGTTCAGAAAGATCGGCAGATTGTATAGGTAGACCGGGGAATCCTGCCCCACCAGTTCGTTGAACTGCAAATAGAACTCAAAGAGCTGATCATCGCCATAGCGGTAGAAGTGAGGCGGGGCGAGCAGCAGGCCTGAAGCCCCGCTGTCGATCGCATTCTCGGCGATAGCTACCGCACCTGCCAGAGTGGAGTGCGAGGCATTGACCAGAACCGGCAGCCGACTTCGTTTGATAGCCAAGGCCGCGACGCGCATTCGCTCGTCTATTCCGAAGTGGACGAATTCTCCAGTGGAACCGAAAAGCACCAGCCCATCTACTTCAGCCGAGGCAACTACGTCCAGGTAGTCTAGGAGCGCCGCGGTATCGGCCTCGACCGAATTGGGCCGCCGCGGGGTTGCGAGCGCGGCGTAAACGCCTCGTGCCAGCGAGTGTTTCTGGGTGTCGTCTGCCATCCTAATGGCTGGGATTTTCCTTATTGGATCAGCGGGGACCCGCTGAGCTTTCGCGGCGGGCCAGAACCTGGTTTACAAGCTCGCGCGGATCAAGCAGGTGCTCTGGGACGAAGTCCCGCATCGACCAGCGGCTATCCTCTTCGAACTCTATGCCAATGAAGTAAGCCCGATCTCGATAGGCCGCATAGCGAACCATGCCAGTTAGGTTCCGGTCGAAATAGGCTACTCGAATGCCGGTGCCCACCTGAATCGGAACTTCCATTTGAATACACATCCCGCAGACGGAGATATCCTCCAGATTCCCAACCCTCCTTCGCTCCCGCCCGGCGTCATCGCACCAGATCAGCTCTATCAGGTCCGCGCAAAGCAGACGCGTGTCCGTTCGGCGTTCTTGTATTTTGTCCATACTTTCTCATCGGACGATGTGCCGGCAGTTACGATGAGATTGTCGCGCGCCAAGTACTAAGAGTACTTCAAAAGCGGGTCGGCCGGCTGGCCTGTCTTGCAGGATGCCGCGACTTCTGCCATGAGTCTACAGCCAGATTTATCTACCCCTTCGACCGGTCCGGACACTCGCCTGGGAATCGTTTTGCGCATCGCGTTCTTCGTGGCGACTGTGTTCGTCGGGCTGCGCTTACTGGTACTGCTGCTCTACACCGTATTTGGCGTCGTGGTGGCGGGGACGGTGGGCCTCTGTGCCGCAGGGCTGCTGGCGAACCTGCTCACGATGAGAATCTTCGACCGCCGTCCATTTACCGACATAGGGCTGCGGGGCGGATCTGCTTCCGGGCTTAACTTCGGATTAGGGCTGCTACTGGGAGCGGCCGCCGCGGCCCTGATGCTGATAGCCCCGCTGATTGCCGGGACCGGGCACCTGGCGATGAGAAATGACGCGGTGTTCTCGTGGCCCAGCTTGCTGTTTTATCTGGTAGCGCTGGGTATCGCGGCGGCCGGCGAAGAAATGATCTTCCGCGGTTATGCCTTTCAGTTGCTCATTGAAAAAATCGGCCCATTCGCCACGATCTTGCCGGTATCGGTGATCTTTGGTCTGGCGCATTCTTCTAACCCGCACTCTTCCCGGATCGGGGTGCTGAACACGGTGCTCTGGGGCATAGTGCTGGGGTATGCATTCCTGAGAAGCCGCGACCTCTGGCTGCCGATCGGACTGCACTACGGCTGGAACCTCATCCTGCCGCTGTTTGGCGTCAATTTGAGCGGGCTTACAATCGAGGTGACGAGGTACTACTATCGATGGGATCTCTTGCCCCTCTGGAGCGGCGGGGATTATGGTCCGGAAGGTGGCTTGCTGGCCACTATTTTCATTGCAGCCCTGTTTTTTGCTCTTCTCAAAAGTCCGGTAAGACCGCAGCGCGCGGCCATCGCCCAGATTCTCAACGAGCCCGTCTGATCGCCTTGGCTGTTTCGGGCTTACTGCTATCGCTCGGCGGGCCACTGCGCGCGGACAAGCTGAGCTTTGATGAACGGATGGAGATCGAGCGCGGGTTGAACGCTGAGTTCGCGACGATGAAGGTGACTCTCCCTCACTCGAAGAAACCACTCGTCATAAACAGCAACGGCCAATACGACAAGGACTCCTGGAACAAGGCGCTCGACGAGCAAGGGCCCGCGGCGCGCTTTGGCGATCAAATACAGATCACGCGGGTCCAGATCGAGGCGAATCGGATCCTGTTTGAGATCAATGGCGGGACCAAGTCAGGTCATTGGTATGATCACGTCCAGGTCGGAACGGGAGCATCAATGGGGCAACCGGCTAATCAGAGCGGACAGCCGCCGGCTAATGGATCCCACCTGGCACTGGTCTTTCCAGGACCGGTGCCCTCGTTGAAGGCAGCCGAGATCAGGCAGATGCTGTCTTCGGTTTTCGATTTTGAAAAGCACTCCGCGGCCGAGCAGTACGTAGACCGGCTTCCGGCTCCCGTTCAGAAGGCGATCAAAGAGCAGCGAGCTATCCAAGGGATGGATCGGGATCAAGTGCTGCTCGCCATGGGCAAGCCTCGCAACAAGACGCGCGAGACTAACCCTGACGGGGATGCCATCGAGGACTGGATTTACGGGGATCCGCCCGGTAAGATGACATTCGTCCGTTTCAATGAGGGCAAAGTAGTAAAGGTGGAAGACTCCTACGCGAATATTGGCGGAACTACTGCGCCCCCGCTGCCGGAGCCGAGATAGGGCTCATGCGGGTAACAGTCTCACACAATAAGCCGAAGGAAGAAATCATACGGTCAGTGGACCGGTCTTTCGATGATTTTTTCAAGGGTCCAGGCTTTATTCCATTGCAGATTGTGAATCAGCGGAGGAGCTGGCAAGGGAATACCCTGACATTTTCTTTCGACGCAAAGGCCGGTATACTCAGCACCCCGATCAAGGGCTTCGTCGAGGTCACGGACAAAGATGTTACGGTCGATGCCGATTTGGGCTTACTCGAAAAACTGTTGCCCACCAAGCAGGCGCGCCAAGCGATCGAGGGTAAAGTTCGGGGACTGCTGACCTAGAGCTTAAGCGCTCAGAGAAAGCGCTTTTATTTCCAGGCCTTCGATCTCCTGAATGGTTTTGCCTGCGATACCCTGTAGATCGCCATACATGCCCACGGTAGCCTGCATCACGCGCTCGATCTGCTCCTGGCGTTTGGCCCACTGCTTCATGATGATCTTGCGCTCTCTGTCGAGGTCCTCCTGCATTCCGGAGAATGCTTCGACGAGTGCTTGAACCCGCTGCCGAAAGCGCGGACCGGTTAGGTATCCATAGACCATTTCGGCTTTACTCTGCTGGCCTTCGGACGACTGGCGTACGCTCGCGACTTCGACCAGCATCTGGCGCAATGAAAAGCCGACCGGAATCATAGTCTTCGGATGCGTCACCCAGACGCCCTCCAGCAGCTCGAACGTTTCGATCTCTTTGGGCAGGGCATGACTGACGATTACGGCAATGTCGGCTTTGGCCAGCCGCTGATCTTCGCGCAATTTGACGAGCCAACCGTCGCTCCAATTCCTGGTGCGCTTGGTCTCCCAGAGTATCGTGCCGCAAGAATTGCCGTAGGGGCTGCGAACGCGCTGTAGAACGTCTCCGCCGTACTCGCCTTTGGGTACGGGGCAGATATCGTCGAAGGGAAATTTGGCCGTGAGGAGGGCTTCGAGTTCTAGTTCCTGCGCTTCGCCCTGCATTTGCTGGGAGCCTTGCTCGGCTTTGCGCCGAAGATCTTCAATTTGCCGCTGCATGGAGGCGATCGTCTGTTCCTTCTCGATAACCTTCAGCTTTAGCCCTTCTTCAGCTTCCTGCCGTGCCTGGGAACGGACCGCTGTTAAACCCTCCCGGACGCGCTTTTCGACCGTAAGGTCCAGTTCGCGCTGTTTGTCTTCCAGCGCCCGTTCTTTTTGCAGGAACTGGGCTTGAGCCTTTTGCGCTTCGGCCAATTTCTCATCGCGGTGCTTAAGAACACCCTGGAGCGAGTTGATTTCCCGAGTTTTTCCGTCCAGCTCGGCTGCGAGCAGGGCCTTAGCTTTGCGCGCTTCTTCAGCGCAGATTTTTGCTCGCTCCTGTTTTAGTTGCTCTTCGACTCGAGTAGCGAATGAGGCCTGCTGTTCAGCAAGGCACGCTTCTTTTTTATGAAGAGCAGCTTCGCGCGACACGCACTCGGCGTCCTTCTGCGCCAGACGGCGCTCGAAGTCGCGGCGTGTTGCCTCGACCAGAGGAGCTGCCAGCGATTCGGTAAGCTTGATCTCGGTTTGGCAATTCGGACAAGCAACGGTCGGGTCGGACATAGTGATCTTATCGGCAGCGCACGCTTCTTTGATGAGTTTTTTCCAGAAGCTGCTACTGAACAATAATAAAACAAAACATCTAGGGAATGTTTCGCTCTTGAGGACGGCTTGATTCTGTCGTTAATCGGCTCTTGCTTTGAGAATATCGGCCATATGCTGGTGTCCTTTCTCCTGCGCTATCTCGTACAGGCTCTGGCTCTGTGGGGAGCGCAGCGTAGCATCCGCGCCCCGGTCGAGTAACAGCTCTACCAAATCCGTGTGGCCGAGTGTCACAGCGAAAACGAGAGGGGTGTACCATCCTTCTGCAAAGAGCGGATACAGTGGATATTCCTGGAAGGGTCGATTGATCGCACCGGGATCCTCGCGAAGGATAGCCAGGATTCGTTCGGCTAATCTGTACTCGACAGCCTCCATGATGTCCACCGGTTCGCGGAGAATCAGATCCCGAACTTCCGCGTGACCCGCATAGTTGGCCCATCCGGCAGGGGTTCCATGATACTTCTCTTCTCTCGCCCGAACGTTCGCGCCATGCTTCAGAAGCACGGAAGCAGCACTGAGGTTTCCGTTAAAGGCAGCCGCATGGAGCGGTGTATATCCGAAGGTGGAGTCCACCGAGGTCTTCGGGTCATCCCGGACATCCACGGAAGCACCGGCTTGGATCAGGGCTTCTATGATCGTGTCAGGCGCCCGCTCACTCGCACGCAGAATGAGATTGCCCCAGCGCCCGCCCGGTTTGAGGGCCTGCGGATCTCTTTGCAACAACCTTTCGATATCACGACTCCTTTGCAAGGCGACCGCGGCGGGCAAACGGAGCCTTGCGCCGCGTTCGAGCAAGGTCTGCGCCATAGCCGGTTCGCCGTTCATCGCGGCCTCATCGAGCGCTGCAAAACCCGCTTCATCGAGAGACTCCGTATTGGCACCCAGATCTAGTAGCGTTGCGAGTGATTGGGATTGCTTCTTGATTACAGCGAGGTGCAAAGGCCTCCGCCGCCGGTTAGCCATATCCATTCGCCTCTCTAAATTGGCGCGTGACTCGGATACAAGCTGCCGGATTGCCTCTGTATCGCCCGTAGCCACTGCTGAGAAGATGTTGTGCCTGGCTCCGTGCGCCAGAAGGTAGTCCACGATCTCGCGATTCACACTTACGTAATCCCAGGCAGTTGCCCAGCCGATCACTTCGAGTTCGTGATAATCACCCGCGCCAACCGGATCAGCGCCGTGTTCAATCAGGAGGCGAATGATCGGAAAACGCTGCTTTTCTACGGCGAAATGGAGCGGAAATGCGTTGTCGCCCTCACAACGTACGTTCGGATCGGCGCCGCGATCGAGAAGAAGCCTAATCGCCGCCTCCTGATTTCCAAAAACGGCTTGATGAAGAGCCGTTCTCACACCAGGGCCGCCCGGTTCGTCGATGATTCCGGGGTACGCATCGAGTAGAGAGTTGAGCCGCGCAATGTCACCCCCGCCTGCCGCTTCCAGGAACGAGCTTACAGTCGCCGCCGTCGGAGGGTCAGCTTCTTGAAGCAGGACTTCAGCCTTCAACTTGGACCAGGTTGTGAATCCATGTTCCCTCGCGATGACCAGCTGCGCGTCGCTTAGCGTAAGCCGAGCGCCTCTGATTGAGTCTTGCGGAGAGCTAGCCCAGAGTGGATGGTGTTCTCTAATCCGCCTGACAGCTTCCGGATCCCCTGCTTTGTGGTCTTTGAGGAACGTCTTGGCTTGCTTTTTGAGCTGTGCGAGATCGGGGCGTGACGGTAGGTGCTTGTTCATGAACATCTCCTTTCAGTGGATTGCCTGGATCCGCCATTCGCAGGCTGAAAGAAGATTCGGGATTTGGGAACTGATATTTACGGAGGTGGGCTTGGCCCTTTCCGCGGACGGGAAGCGCCCTCAGCGCTGAATCGAGCGTATCTCTCAACCTGGCTCGAAGTCAATTAAAGTCCTCGGCAAAATAATCCTTGACAGCATACCAACCAGTTGGTATGGTAATACCAGGAGATCGTTTCATGGCGAAAACGAGATCACAGACCGAGGGCGAAGGCAAATCATTTGGATCGAGCGGGTTCTTAACCCAACTCAGGGCGAAATGGTTGCGGACGGTTTTGCGCTCACGATTTGCGATGGGCGTGGCCGTGACCATCTTGTCCTTTGCGACCGCGGAGCCAATCGATTTCAAGCTAATGAAGATTTGGGACGCTGCAGAAACCAAAACACTCCGTGTGAAAGATCGGACAGTGAAGTATTACGAAAATATTCGATTTGTTTATCAGCTTGAGCGCAGCTTGAAGGACCTTCAAGAGGGTTCCGAGGGGCAACGGGCAAGTGCGCTACGCCCGGAGAGCGAACGGCGGAAGAACCGGCAAGAGGAACTAGCGTCTGAAAAACATAGCGGGCCGTCAGTACAGTGCTGGGAAAGAAGTCAATAATGACGCTGGCGAAATCACAGAGCGGTGCGAAGACGAAGCTTTTGGATGCAGCGCTGTCCGTCATTCGCGCCAAGGGCTACTCGGCCACCGCCGTGGATGACATTTGCCAGACTGCCGGAGTAACCAAAGGCGCCTTCTTCCATCACTTCAAAAGCAAAGAAGACCTTGCGGTGTCGGCGGCTGGGCATTTTTCAGCGATCGCCGATAGCCTATTCTCGACTGCGGCTTATCGGGGTCTGCCCGACCCCCTGGATCGACTCTTGGGTTATGTGGATTTCCGCAAGGCGATTCTGCAAGGCGATCTGCCCGATTTCACTTGCCTGCTCGGCACTATGGTGCAGGAGGCCTACGAGACACATCCTCGGATTCGAGAAGCGTGCGACGAGGCCATCAGCGAACACGCCGCGGTGGTCGAATCGGACATCGCCGAAGCGATGCGAAAGTACGGCATCAACGCGGAGTGGACCGCCAAGAGTCTCGCCCTTTACACCCAAGCCGTCATCCAGGGCGCTTTCATCCTCGCCAAGGCCCAGCGCGGTCCTGACGTTGCCGCCGACTGCCTCGACCATCTACGCCGCTATCTGAAAATGCTTTTTATTGAACCCAAACTGGAAGGAAAAACATCTTCTCAACCGCAACGTTGAAAGACCAGGCTTCGAAAGGCGAAACAGCCATCCTGGCGATCCTCAAAGAGTGTCCACAAGGCGCTTCACAACAAAGACACAGCTGCGCCGCTGCGCAGTACACCCGAGACGCAGCCGTATATAGTCTCGCACCACCGCTTTCCCACACGGGAATGGATTCCCAAGAACTAAAGGCATGGTTCGATACATGGGAAGGGCCGATCGATCGCGAGTCGCGCGATTTCAGCATCACCGTCAACGGCGACTTCGCCTTCTGCCATGGCTTTCTCCGACTGAGCGGAACGCCCAAAGCGCCGGCCGCCCAATCAGTTTCTGGATGCGTGCAACGGTGTGCCTGCTTCGAGAAGGAGACGCTTGGCGCATCGTCCATGAGCACACGTCCGTGCCCTTTTACATGGATGGGAGCTTACGGCCAGCCTTTGACCTTGAACCCTGAGGCGCCCTCCGGCTCCTTCCTGAAACTAAGTTCTTGCCTTACTTAAATACGCCAATAGCGCCTCACGGATAAGTGCCGAAATTGGATGATTGGGTTCCCTAGCTATTTTTCGCCGAGACGATTCGGTAATTAGCTGCTCGTAAGTTTCTTGCGGCATAGTGATAGTAACTTTTCGAAACTCGCCCCTATTCCCATAAGGTGGATTTGGGTCCATTGCCCGGAATTCAGTTACCTTGGACATCTCTTCTGTTCTCTGATTGACTGTTCGCCCCCGGCTTGGTAACTGCTGCGGGTGGCTTTCTGGTTCTAGCCAAATGTTGCAGGGAGTATTCTCAAACTTAAATAACCGATTCACCTCTGTCGCCATTCCGGATCCGTACCGCATCGGCGACGTCGGCGAGGAAAATTTTCCCATCTCCGATCTTGCCCGTAGCGGCAGCCGATACTATGGTCGAAATCACTTCTTCCGCACGAGCTGAACTTACGAACAACTCGAGCTTGATCTTTGGAATCAGATCGACGTTGTATTCAGCCCCACGGTAAACCTCCGAATGCCCCTTCTGACGCCCGTGGCCCCGTACTTCGCTGACTGTCAGCCCAGCTATACCGATTGCTTCAAGAGCATCTTTGACTGGGTCGAGTTTAAAAGGTTGGATGATCGCTTCGATCTTTTTCATAGTTTCCTTTAGTTCAATCTTCTCGAACACTTTCGTTGATTGGGCTAACAGCAGCGAAGGTAATCAAGCTCAACCGAAGACTGAGCTTGATTACGCAACTGGAGGGCTGAGAACAGCGATGAGGCCGCGGCTTCGAGAGTCTTAAGCGCGCGGCGCGAGTCGCTCACGTGCACCGGCCGCAACCCACAGCGCCGTATCGAAAAGGAACCCTTGCACTTGGGTGACCTGGGCGCTCCGTCCGGTTTGGGCGAGCCTCTCAAAGGAGACGCGCGTCCGGCTCCGCGCCCAAGCTCACTCGCGCCGGGCTCGTCTCAAGTGCCTTGCTTGGTCTGTCGACAGGCATGCCGCTCGGTCTTCCTAAGGAAGTAATCAGGTATTCAGGGTAGGCCGAGATCCCGTGTTCATGCAGATCTAAGCCATAAACTTCCCCTTCGGCCGACACCCTCAGGACGCCGAAAGCGTTCACCGCATACATGACAGCCATGGAAACTCCGAATGTGGAAACCGTGATGATTGCGCTTCCTATGAATTGCGCCAACAGCACCTGGGTTCCACCGCCATAGAAGAAACCGCGCAAGGGCGCGGAGTTATCGGGCGAGAAAGGCCCCGTGGATCCGTATTGGCCGCAAGCGAACAGCCCCAGCGATAACGTTCCCCAAATCCCGCAAAGGCCGTGTACAGGCACCGCCCCGATCGGATCGTCGATGCGAAGCCATTCGAGCACTTCCACGCCGATCACGACGAGTACGCCCGCAACGCCTCCGAGCATAATCGCTCCGGTCGGGCTTACCCAATAACACGGGCAAGTAATAGCAACCAGGCCTGCCAGAAAGCCGTTAACAGTGAAGCTCACATCCCACTTCTTGCTCCAGATATAGGCATAGAACATTGCAGTAAGCCCAGCCGCGCAGGCTGCGAGAGTGGTGTTTGCCGCAACCCGCCCAATACCGGCAAAATCCATCGCGGAAAGCGTGCTTCCTGGGTTGAATCCGTACCAGCCGAACCAAAGGAGCAGACCTCCTGCAGCCGCTATCGTTAGATCATGCGGCTGCATGGGGCCGCCACCATCTCGTTTGAATTTTCGGCCCAGACGAGGACCGAGAACGATCGATCCGGCAAGGGCAATGAATCCACCAATCGTGTGCACGACTGTTGATCCTGCAAAGTCGTGGAAACTCGTTCCGACGCTGGGCAGGAAATTGCCAGCGCTGCCCATCGTCGCAAGGAAGCCATCCGGCCCCCACGCCCAGTGGCCGATGATCGGGTAAATGAACCCGGAAACCGCCAGGCTGTAAACCAGATCCCCTACAAAACCTGTGCGCCCGATCATGGCGCCTGAAGTGATCGTTGAGCAAGTATCCGCGAACGCGAATTGAAAAATCCAAAACGCAAGAAAGGCCACGCCGGTGCTCTCGTACGTTGCCGGCGCGCCCTGAAGGAAGAACCAATGGTAGCCTATGAACCCGTTGCCGTGGCTAAACATGAACGCAAAGCCAAATGCATAAAAAAGAAGCCCGCACAGGCACGTGTCAACGATGCATTCCATCAGCACGTTCACCGTTTCACGGGATCTGCAGAAGCCGGCTTCGAGCATAGTGAAGCCGACCTGCATGCCGAATACAAGAAACGCAGCCACCAGTGTCCAGACAGTGTTGATTGGGTTTACGATGTCGTTGCCCTTAAGCGTTGGGTCGGCTGCGAAGACCTTGAAACCGAGCAGGTCAGGGTTAAACAAGTAGGTGCCGCCGATCAGGAGCGCAACACCCGCTACTTTGCCAGCCAGAAGAAGGACACCGTAACGACGCCATTCCGGGCTGCGGAGACGTGCTTGCAAACGCGCCAGCTTACCGCTCATCTGAGCTGGTTTATTCCTGGTAAGCAGCCTCCTCGCGCTCAGGAGAAGGAAAGCGAAGACAACGATGCTTAGAAACAAGAACAGCGTGGGGTTGTTGCCCATTAGAAATACCCTCCGGGAAAATGGCAGCCGGGCGGAATAAACGCTGTTCCTTGGCGGAGCTATGCAAGAACGGGGTTCCGGCCATACATGCGTAAAAGCTCGGAAGACTTCCTGCAGGCGGCAAGAATTCGCGGCTGGGTAACGATCTTTTCTACTGAAATATTTCGCAGCCAGCGGAGCAGGGCTGGTGCGCAACGGGTAAACCGTAGTCTATGGAAGGATTACGGCCTCTGTCTAATCAATAAAATTGATCGCAGCACATAGGCTTTTGGATCTCTGGATCGATCGTTAGGGAAACATGGCTGAAAGATAGATGAGCGATCGGCTCCGATGCAAGCCTATTTCGGTATTTCGTCATTAGGATTTCCGATATCTCAAAATACCGGTTAACGGCGTTCTTCCGCAGACTAACGTTTGGCTATGTCATTCTAACTTTTTTGCACATGGTTGAGCCCATGCCCGAACCAGATACGGCGAATCAGGAGGGCTTAAGCCGTTTCGGCGGAACATTAATCAGCGTCTGCCTTGAAGCGGGGCGAATGAAAGTCGTCTGCGCAACAGCATTCCTTATCGGCCTCGTTGCGTTTCTCGACTGGTTTGTCGGCGACACTGTCTCTCTGGCCGCGCTCTACATCATCCCGATGATGCTGGGCGCCCTGGTGCTGCGGACCGGCGAGACCGCGGTCCTGGCTTTGGTCTGCGCCCTTCTTCGAGCGAAATTCGACGTTCCGTCGTCGCCAAGCGAAGTCGCCTTGAGATTTGTCTTTGCCTTCTTCGCCTTCTTGTGTTCGGCTTTGTTCGTAGCGGCTTTGGTTTACAATCGCCAGCGCGCCGTTGAGCACATCAGAGAGATGGAGCGCGAACAGGGGCTGCGCCGGGATGCGGAGGAGCAATTGCAAACATTGGTTGAAAGCAGCCCGGCAGCAATTCTCACCCTAAATTCAGAGGGCGTGGTTCTCGCCGCGAATAACGCCGCTAACGTGCTGTTCGCGATCGGCCCCGGTGAACATCTGCGAGGGCAGCACATCGGCCGGTATCTGCCCGTCCTCTCCGACGCCTTGCAATTTCCCATGCAGGCCGGCGAGTTTCGCACCTCGGCCCAGTGCCAGGGTTGCCGGAGGAGTGGAGAAATATTTCTCGCCAACACCTGGTTCTCCTCGTACACAACGGGTCAAGGCATTCATCTCGCCGCCATCATTGTCGATGGCTCAGAAGAGATGCGCGATAGAGAGGAGCAGAACCTGCGTGAGCTGTTGACCTACAATCGCATCGCGGCCGCGGCAATTTCTCATGAAGTACGGAATGTCTGTGCTGCAATCTCGCTTCTTTCCACAAATCTTTCAAGCGGAAAGGAGCTCGCACGCGACAAAGACTTTCAGGCCTTGCTTGCCTTAATTGGCGGCCTTGAAAAGATCGCCTCGTTCCAGTTACATTCTCAGGCGCAAACGGCGCCAGAAAGCATCCCGCTGCAACAGGTTCTGGACAGCCTCCGGATCATTGTGGACGCTGAATGGAGAGAAATCGGCGCCGTGATACGGTGGCCCGTAATGACAGCTTTGCCGGAAGTGTTTGCTGATCCGCATGGTCTTTTGCAAGCCTTACTGAATCTCGTTCAGAATAGCCGGCGAGCCGTTCAGCTAAGCTCGATACGGGAGTTAATCATCACGGTTTCTGCTTCCGGAGAAAGCGCCTTTGTCCATTTGGAGGATAGCGGTCCCGGCGTATCCTGCCCAGAGCTGCTTTTTCAGCCATTCGATCCAGGCGCGGACGGCGCCGGGCTTGGTCTATATATTTCACGCGCGCTGGTGCGAAGCTATGGTGGTGATCTGCGACTCGAGAAGAGCAATCCCTCCTGCTTCGTCGTTCAGTTGCAAGTTGCGGGCTGATCTCTTTGGAACCGGCAGAGAAAATCAATATTCTCCTCGTTGACGATCATGCGATGTTTCGCGAGGGACTTGCCCGATTGTTCGAAAACGAGCCAACGGTCAGTATCGTCGGACAATCCGACTCTGCCTCCGAGGCGCTCGCCGCGCTCAAGAAAACTGGCGCAACCCTCGTCCTTCTCGATGTCGATCTCGGATCAGAAAGAGCAATCGAATTCGTCGTCGAAGCTAAAAAGCGGGGGTTTACGGGCCAAGTGCTGATTGTTACAGCCGGGGTGAGTGGACAGGAGGCCGTACAGCTCGTCCAATCAGGCGTCGCTGGCATTCTCCACAAGCACCATCCATCTGAGGTCCTGCGAGATGCCGTTCGGCAGGTGGCTGCCGGCGGTGTGTTTCTGGAGAAAGATTACCTCGGCTCGGTCTTTCACTCGATGGATCGCACCAAAAGCCATGCCAAGCCTCGCCTGAGCGAGCGCGAGAGGGACCTGATCCGGTCCCTGTTTCAGGGGCTGACCAACAAAGAAATTGGAACGCAACTGGAAATTTCAGAAGGCGCGGTGAAGGCATCCCTGCATCAGCTCTTTGAAAAATTGGGCGCTCGAACGAGGGCCCAATTAGTAAAGCTTGCACTAGAGCAATACCGCGATCAACTGTGAATCATTGCCGCAAGAGGACTAATTCGGCAATTCAAACACACCCGCGTAAACATCCGCGAGTCGAATGGTACAGCCAATCGAAGCGATGGAAATGGCAGCTTCAAGCCCACGGTATTCGCGAAAAATCCAGCTCGCATCCGCTTGTCGCGCGAAATGCTCGACCAGCGCCGAACCTGTGTGGACGAGAATGTAGTCCTCAAGCGATGCGATTTCGCGATACAGCTCGAATTTCTTGCCACGATCGTAGTCGGCCGTCGACGGTGAGAGCACCTCGATAAGAACCTTAGGGTTCGTAAGGATGTCGTCCGCATCTTCATATACCTGCGGCGCACCACAGACCACCGATAGGTCCGGATAAACATACGACCCACTCCTCGAAGTTCGAACCCGCGCATCGGAGGTGAAAACTCCGCATTCTCTGCCACGCAGTTGAAGTGTCAACTCGGCAGTCCAATTAGCAGCCACCCTGGAATGCCGTAGGGATCCGCCTGCCATTCCATAGATCTCGCCATTTACGAACTCGCTCTTGTGATCAGCCGCGCGCTCCCCGGCGAGATACTCGTCCTCGGTAATCTTTGGAATCGACTGGGTCGCCACTGGCATTCATTATCCGCCATCCCGCACTTCATCTCTCCACAATGCATTCTGTTATATTTGATGCTGCAATTTCAGGTTGCACCCCGTTCGCGGAAAGGGAAGATCCCGCCTGAATGAGTTTCCAAGCACCGAGCATTGACTTCTCTTCTGCCCGTGATAGCGGACACCGGGCCATAGAAGGAGGAGTGTATGACTCGTCAGTTACCTCAAAATCCGAATCTCGGGTACCTCAAAAAGCAAGCCAAGGAACTGCTGCGCGCAACACGGCAGGGCAAACTGGCCGACGCGCAACATGCACTGGCCCGCGACTACGGTTTCGCCAGTTGGGCGAAGCTGAAGTCACACGTTGAGGCGCAAGGGCTCAGTCCGGCAGACGCCTTGAAGGCGGCGGTTTGCGACATCGATGCACTGCGGATCCGAGAGATCCTCGAGCGATATCCGGAGCTGCGGGCGAAGATCGACCAGCCGCTGCCCAACTACGGCTTCGGCCAACACGCCTTGTTCGCCGCGGTGCAGCGGAGCGATCGGGCGTCGATCGATGTACTATTGCGCGCGGGCGCCGACATCCGGAAGCGAACCGAGTGGTGGGCGGGCGGATTCGGCGTGCTGGACGATTGCGATCCGAGCTTAGTGGAGTTTCTCATCGAGCGCGGAGCGGTGGTCGACGCGCACTCCGCTGCCCGGTTGGGGCTCATGCCGAAGCTGAGAGCATTGGTGGCGGCTGATCCGGACGTGGTGCACGCCAGAGGCGGGGATGGACAAACGCCGCTGCACTTCGCCTCCACTGTTGAGACTGCGGAGTTCCTTCTCGAGAACGGCGCCGAGATTGACGCGCGCGATGTGGATCACGAATCGACGCCGGCTCAGTATATGCTGCGCGTGCAGCAGAAACGGCACTACCCCAGGGACAGGCAGGATGTAGCTCGCTACTTGGTGTCACGCGGATGCCGGACGGACATCTTAATGTCCGCGGCGCTCGGCGACACGGAGCTTGTAGGGCGGCACCTGAACAGCGATCCTGCCTGCATCCGGATGAGAGTATCGGAGGAATGGTTTCCAAAGCAGGATCCGCGCGCAGGTGGCACGATTTACCTCTGGACACTCGGGGCGCACCGTACCGCACACTCAGTCGCGCGCGATTTCGGTCACGAGAAGGTTTTTCAGCTGCTCGTGGAGCGGACCCCGGAGGACTTGAAGCTGGGGCTGGCATGCGAACTCGGCGACGAAGCGGTGTTTCACGAATTTCTTTCGAAGAATCCGGAGACGGCCAGGATGCTGTCTGAGGCGGAGCGGCAAAAGCTGCCGAACGCCGCGCAGAATAACAACACAAAAGCGGTTCGGCTGATGCTCGAGGCTGGTTGGCCGGTCGATACTCCGGGAGAAATGGGAGCGACGGCGCTGCACTGGGCTGGGTTCAACGGCAATGCGGAAATGGCGAGCGAAATACTGCGCTTCCGTCCGGCGTTGGAACTGAAATCGCGGGAATACGAGGGAACCGCGATCTCGTGGGCCGTGTACGGATCGGGAAACGGTTGGCATCGAGACACGGGGGATTTCGTCGAGACAATTCGAGCGCTTCTGGACGCCGGGGCAACTCTCCCGCTGAATGCGGAGGAACTGGAGCCCAGTGAGGCCGTGCTGGAGGTGCTGCCATGACTCGGAACAAACGCCCACTCTCTGTAACGATCCTCGGATGCGTTTATATCACGGTCGGCACAGTCGGCTTTGTTTATCATTTCAACGGCCTGCTGGCGAGCCGTGCGCTCCAATACGACGGGATTTGGATAGAACTCGTCGAGTTGTTAGCGGTCCTGTGTGGAGCATTCCTGCTCCGAGGTCACGATTGGGCGCGCTGGCTGGCCGTTGCCTGGATCGCATTCCACGTCGCCTTGAGCGCGTTTGACGCCTTCCGGGGATTTGCCATCCATTGCCTGCTATCTGCCGTGATCGCCTGGATTCTTTTTCGTCCCGCGGCTGCGCGCTACTTTCGCGGTGCTCGAGTCGACCCAACATAGATACGGAAACCCTGCCATGTTTGCGACTACTTGGATAAAACAATGGGGGAGGTCACGAATTGCTTTTTCTGATCCAGGGTGTCAGAACCGTGTACAAGGGGACCGCGGTTGGCCGGAGTTTTCTCTGACGTATGAGGCGGCGTTCGGAAAGGTGCGCTACTGCTATCTGCACGGACCGCTTCGAAATCCCAATCCACTCCGCGAGCGCCGCGTGGCTGATTGCCACCGATGTACGGCCAGTCCCCTCCGTATGACGATACAGCTGCAAATAAACCAGGAAAGCAGCGGTGGACCGGCTGTGAGTAACCAGGTCACGCATTAAGGTATCGATTACATAAGGATCGATTCTCATGATACAGCACTTAATGCTATAGTAATGCCTTCCGAGAATATGCCTGTGAGCCGTTGATCTTTTTGTACAGCGCTGGCATTCTGAATTCCATGATCAAGCGAATCAAATTCCTGGGAATTCCGGTACGTGATCAGGATCGGGCGCTGAGCTTCTACACTGAAAAGCTTGGGTTCCGGGTGCTCACGGATCAGCACTTTTCCGAAACTCAGCGCTGGATTGAGCTATCACTTCCGGGTGCCCAGACCGGAATTGTGCTTTTCACTCCCGACGGTCACGAGGATCGGATCGGTACATTCGTCAATACCTCTTGGGAGGTTGACAATATCGACCAGACCTACGCCGACTTGCAAGGCAAGGGAGTGGAGTTTGCTGGTCCGCCTGCAACCCAGCCGTGGGGAACTTTCGCAGTTATGAAAGACTCAGAGGGGAACCAGATCGTGCTTTCATCCCGCTAATCGCAAAAGCATTCCGGATATAGGCCTCAGGGTCGACATGGTCACCGGGACCGCCGGTAAGAGCGGGATCGTCGCTCTGTTCCTTGATGCGCGCCATCGCGCGCGGGGATCACCAGCCGTGCCATCGGTGGACCGTCACGAACCTTATAAGGCAGGCAGAACTTGACCTACGCAGTGCCCAAAGCCGATTCGTTTGAAGCCTTCCCGCACGCAGTAGCCGGTGATGAAGACCTGATCGCCATCCTCCAGAAAGGATCGCTGTTCACCCGATGCGAGCGGAATAGGCTCGGTGCCCTTCCAAGTCTGCTCGAGCAGACAACCGCGATTGAATTTCTCAGGGCCAGAAACAGTGCCACTGGCTATCAAGTCGCCGGGGCGAAGCGGGCATCCATTCGAGGTGTGGTGCGCCACCATCTGCGCTAACGTCCAGTAGAGGCTCTTGAAAGAGCTGCGACTTACGAGAGCGAAGGTCGTCATCAAGCTGGTCCTCACATAGACCTCGAGGGTGATGTCGAATGCTCCGTCGAGCGTCGGTTGAAGATAGCGAAGGACTGGCACATCGTGTTGAGGAGCGGGCGCACGAAAGGGGGCAAGCGCCTCAAGCGTGACCATCCAACCAGAGATCGAGGTTGCGAAGTTCTTGGCGAGGAAGGGCCCGAGCGGTTGATATTCCCAGCGTTGAATGTCTCGTGCGGACCAGTCGTTTAACAAGCATAGGCCAGCGATATGGTCTTCGGCCTCACTCACCGGAATCGGCTCACTCATACGATTGCCGGGACCGAGGAATGCTCCGATCTCCAACTCATAATCGAGTTCGAGCGACGGGCCGAAGCGGCCTTCGCCAAGTTGCCCGCTAGGACGGCGTACGGGCGTGCCACTGATGATGACCGAAGAGGCGCGTCCATGATAGGCAATCGGCACGTGCTTGTAATTAGGCAGCAGCGGGTTGTCAGGCCGAAACATGCATCCCACGTTGGTTGCGTGATCGATTGATGCGTAGAAATCGGTGTAGTCGCCTATCGCGGCCGGTAGCAGCATCTGGCCCCCGCTCTGGGGGAAAAGCTCGCGCGGGTGAGATCCTTTTTCGAGAGCGCTGCTCAACGCGCGGCGAAGGTCACCACGCTGAGCAGCGGGAAGAGCAAGATAGCCGTTGAGATTGTCTCCCGTAAGCCAAGGGCGAAGATCTAAGATCTGATCGCCAATCGCGACGCCTAAGCGCGATTGCTGTTCACCGATGGAGCGAAAGACTCCGAGCGGCAGGTTTTGGATTGGGAAATCGCAGTCCGGAAGATTCGCGGATTCGACCCAGCTTCGGAGCCCGGGATCGTGCGTTTCGTCGATCATAGCCATCCCAGTTGTTGCAGGCTTTCGAGTGGCTCGGTAAAAGAGCAGGATCCGAAGGAGTGCGCGAAGTTGTGGCGCGCTTCTGTAACCTGATCGGCTGTAAGCGAGCAGTCCCGCCAATGCGCCCGTTGGTCAAAGCGGAAAGCGGCGGGATCTGTTTCGGAAAGCAGCGGATGAATGTCTTGCGGCTCAGCCCAGGCGAAAGCTGCGGCTAGGAACAGATTGATAAAACCGTGCATCATGGCGGTAGGCGCGCCAGCTTCATACGTCAGCGGATGCGAGGCACGAATCGGGTGATGCAGGCCGGCGGTGGCTTTAAAAGGCAGACGGGATTCGGCGCAGCGCAGGATGAAATCCGCGAGCTGGTCCACGCTTGGAATTGATTCCGGCACGACTCCGCCCGTGCGAATCTTGGCGAAAGCGCCAGCTTCTTTCACCAGTGCTAATTGCTCGACTGAGCATTCACAATAGTGCGGCTTAGAGGTCCGAAACAGTGACTTCGATTCGATTGCGTCTGCACGAGGATGGTCGGTGTTTGCGAGCACGGAAAATGGACCTCCGCTCTCGGGCGGCAGAAGGTCGAGATCGCGCGACGATATCACGAACCGGGAAAGCATCCAAGCGTCGGGTCCTTGCCGATAACTGTGGAAATTCCGATAAGCCTGCGGATATGAAAGCGAAGCCGGAGGGAAGCTGCCCGCATAGTCGATGATGCCGCCGAGGAGCGCGCGCAACGCCGGCGCTACGACTCGAGCCACGAGAGATAGTAATCCTGATCTTCGATCCCGAGAGCCGCCTCGCTTACCTGCAAACCCCGGAAAGTGTCAACCATGACGGCGAGTTCGTTAGTTTGCTTTTGGCCGAGCGAAGCTTCGGTGCGGCCCGGTTGCGGGCCATGCGCCAGGCCGTCCGGGTGCAAAGTGATCGAACCGTATTCGATTCCCTTGCGGCTCATGAATTCGGAATTTGCGTAGTAGATCACCTCATCCGACATAACGTTCGAATGAGTGTAAGGCGCGGGTACGGACTCGGGATCGAAATCGAACGGCCGAGGGCAGAAAGAGCATACGACGAAGCCGTCTCCTTCGAAGGTCTGATGCGTGGGTGGCGGTAGATGAAAGCGGCCTACGCGGGGTTCAAAGTTGTGAATGTTCAAGGCCCACGGATAGTAGTACCCATCCCAGCCAATCACATCAAAAGGATGGTAGGCAAGCACCATTTCGGTAAGCGTATTGGCCTTCTTCGCGATCAGTTTGAACTCACCTTTTTCATCATGCGTCTCGAGGTTCTGCGGAACGCGGATGTCCCGTTCAGAGTAGGGGCTGGACTCGGTAAGCTGGCCAAACTCGTTCCTGTAGCGGCGTGGGGTTCGCACGTAACCGGCGCTTTCGATTACCAGCAGGGTTGGGGTGCCGCCCGCGTAATGATAGCGGTGAAGAATACCGCGCGGAATTATCAGGTAATCGCCGCTGGAAAAGGTAATGCTGCCGAAAGCGGATTCGAGCACGCCTTCGCCCGAGCTGACGAAAACGATCTCGTCGGCTTGGGCGTTCCGGTAAAACGAGGAAACCTTTTCAGATGGATGAACGATTGACATCGAGACGTCGTTGTTGAACAGGAGCGGAATGCGGCCGGTTATGGTGTCGCCCGGTTCGGAAAGGTGATTCGTGCGAAAGTGGCGGTGGCGCAGCGGTTCAGAGGGCGCGCTTTCCCGCTTCAAATCTCCAACAGTACGAAGCGCGCGAACGGCGGTTGGGTGGCGGACGTGATAGAGCAGCGACGCTGGACCGACGAAACCCATATTGCCCATCAACTCCTCCGCATAGAGTTCGCCGGAGGGCTGCCGGAAGACTTTGTGCCGTTTGGACGGCAGTTCACCGAGCTGATGATAGCGAGGCATGAGAAATGATCGAACCGAGTAATATCTTATCGCCCGGGAAACGATATAAATAGAGAGGGGCTTACCAGCGTGCCACAAATTGCCGAACGAACTGCCGAAACAGCGGCGGCGCAAGACGACTTTCTGCCGATCCACGGAACCGATCACGTCGAATTTTATGTAGGGAACGCGAAACAGGCAGCTTACTTCTACCGCTCTGCCATGGGCTTTACTTTGAAAGCTTATCGAGGGCCGGAAACGGGCACGCGGGACCGGGTTTCTTATGTGCTCGAACAGGGAAAGATCCGTTTCGTCTTGACAACTCCGCTGAGCGGGGGCGGCGAGATCGCAGAGCACATTCTGCGACACGGCGATGGCGTCAAATCGGTGGCCCTGTGGGTGGAGAATGCGGAATCAGCCTGGAAGGAGACTACCGCGCGAGGCGCGAAAGCGGCGGAGAAGCCCTGCACCATTGAGGACGAAAAGGGCTCGGCGCGGCTTTCCTCGATCGCGATTTACGGAGACACAGTTCACACTTTCGTGGAACGAAGCCAGTATCGTGGAGCGTTTTTGCCAGGCTTTGCTGCGGTGGAAGAGGCTGACCGGGTGGCGCGCCCAGCCGGCTTGACACACGTCGATCATATGGTCGGGAATGTCGGATGGGGCCAGATGAACACCTGGGTCGACTTCTACGAGCACGTCATGGGATTCAAGATGTTCAAGCACTTCGACGACGCCGATATCTCGACCGAGTATTCAGCGCTGATGTCGAAGGTAATGGCGAATGGCAACGAAAAAATTCGGTTTCCGATCAACGAACCGGCGGAAGGCAGGCGTAAATCGCAGATTGAAGAGTATCTGGACTTCTATGGCGGACCCGGCATACAACACATTGCGATGGCAACGAACGACATTATCGGGAGCGTGACGCAGTTGCGCGCGCAAGGCGTGGAGTTTCTGTCAATACCGACGACTTACTATGACGAACTCACCGCCCGTGTAGGTAAGATCGATGAGCCGATCGGCGAATTAGCGCAACTCGGCATTCTGGTGGATCGGGATGACGAAGGTTATATGCTGCAGATTTTCACTAAGCCGGTAGAGGACCGTCCGACACTGTTTTACGAGATTATTCAGCGCAAAGGAAGCCGGAGTTTCGGTAAGGGGAATTTCAAGGCTTTGTTTGAGGCGATCGAGCGCGAGCAAGCCCGGCGCGGGAATTTGTAAGGCAACCGCTCCTTGACAGTCGTGGCTCGGTAAGAGCACCTCCGGTGTTCATATAAATGTGAACATGGCAGGCCAAAGGCCTATCTACCGATTCCGCCGTGATGGCGGCCGGCTTTAAGCCCAAACGCTTTCGCGCAGCCACGCTAGGTACTTCTCTGATCCATCTGCGATCGGAACCCCGATCAGTTCGGGCGTCTCGTAACTGTGCATCTCAACGACGGCTTCGCGCAAGGCGTCGAAACGCTCTTCCGTCGTCTTAATCAGCAACAGATACTCTGTGGCGCTCTGCACCTCACCCCTCCATCGGTAGATGCTTTTGACCGGCGGCAGAATGTTTACGCAAGCGGCCAGCCGCCTCTCAATGAGGGCGTTCGCCAGCCTCATAGCTTCCTCCTCATTGCCGCATGTGCAGAAAACTACCAGAAATCCGAGCATATTCCTCCCTTTCCACTGGACGTTTGTTCCAAACAAGTCTATAAAAGAATGTAAGGGCACTCCGGGAAATGCTGCGTCAGTATCTGCGACCTCTGGCAGCGATTGCTGCACTCGTCGGCTTAGCCGCTTACGCGACGATCATGTTGCGCGGACCGCAAGGCATCAGCGCCTGGACCGAAAAGCGTCACGAGATCCAGAGTTTGGAAGAGCAGAACGCCAATCTGCAGCGCGACATCGATGCCAAGAAGCAGCGGATCGAACGCTTAAAAAACGACCCCGCCACGCAGGAGCTCGAACTCGAAAAACTGGGGCTCGTGCATAAAGACGACACGCAATTCAAAATCACCGGACAGCATCTGCCCGCCACCGCAGCTAGCGCTCAGGCTAACCGGCAGCAGCGCTAAGCAGCCAGACCGGGAGCGACGAATCTCTCAAAGCTTCGCTAAGATAGATGGTGGCGGCATACTCCTGAGTTGTATCTCCAGATATTCGAAGTTGATTGCGCTGGCAGCAGCCATCTTTCTCGTTTCTGCCACTCTGGACAATGTGCCGGATTGCCCGGAGTTGTTGAATTCGCGCTCCGGACCTTCTATTTCCCTTCAACTAGTTCATCACGATATAGTCGCCGGTGTTGACACAATCTCTTTCGCATGCCGAACCTTTCTGGCAGCCGAAGTCAGTACTCAGTATCTTTCAGATGCGCTCCTCGCCGTCTCGCCCTGTTCGTCGCCGTCCTCCCTCTACCAAGCGGCCGATCCCTCTCCCCCAGCGGCTCAGATTGACTCGTTGACTCACAGCTAAACAGACGACTCTCTGTCGAGAGCGCCCTCGTTTGCTTCGTTGAACTGGAAGGATGCGAGCGGTTCCAAGCTTATTTCACTCGGCTTCGGACGCATTGCTGCTCGACGTATAGCTAGTCGCAAAAGGAAGGAAGACTGAAAAGTGCAGAAATCAGAAATTCTAAAAGCGTGGAGCAAAATTCTTCGCGGCGAGCGACCTTCGCTCTCTATTGAAATCACGCGGGAATGCCCGCTTCGGTGCCCAGGCTGTTACGCGTATGAAGAGGCGCATCTGGGCGGAGGTGTGCTGTTACGCGAGCTAAACGATCATAAAGGCAAAGAGTTGGTGGACGGCGTCCTCGAGGTGGTTGACCGGTTAAAGCCGTTACACCTTTCAATCGTTGGTGGAGATCCCCTGGTACGCTACCGCGAGTTGGAAATTATGGTTCCTTTGTTGCTTGCTCGCGGCGTTCACGTACAGATAGTTACAAGTGCGTTCCGGGTGCTTCCTGCCGCTTGGGCTACTCTCCCTCACATGAATGTGGTTGTCTCTATCGATGGCTTGCAGCCAGAGCACGACATCCGGCGTAAGCCGGCAACGTACGAGCGGATTCTAAAGAATATCGCTGGACAGAAAATTACGATTCATTCCACCATCACCGGACAACTGATTAAGCGGCCTGGGTACCTGCAGGACTTCCTGAAGTTCTGGACACCCAGAAGCGAGATTCATAAAATCTGGTTCAGCCTGTTCACACCGCAAAAAGGCGACGATTTACCGGAAATTCTGACGGCGGCGGAACGCGGTCAGGTGATCGGCGAACTGCTGGAACTGAGAAAAGAGTTTCCGAAGCTGGACATGCCGGAGGGATTGATTCGCCAGCTTGCGGCACCCCCTCACAACCCACAGGAGTGCGTATTTGCGCTGACGACACAAACGATTTCTGCGGACCTTAAGACTCAAATCACCCCTTGTCAATTCGGTGGCAATCCGGACTGCGAGTCCTGCGGATGCATCGCTTCAATGGGCTTGGCCGCTGTCGCGGCCCACAAACTGGGCGGCTTGATTCCAGTAGGGGCGGTCTTTAAAGCCTCCGTTAGAGTTGGCCAACTCAGATCGAAGCGAGCGCCCGAGCAGTCGCGGCAAGTTCCGGTGCTCCGTGTTTTGCCTTGACCTGCTCACCAGCCGCGCCATCCTCACCGTATTCTCATCGATGCGAGTCCGAAAAACGACCGGCATTGTTGCAAGGCTGTTCACCGCCCGTGCGCGTTTAGCATCGTGGTTTCCTGAGTTGCGATAAACTGACAGGTCTCGGAGGGCCATGATGTCCACGGCGGGAGCGTACAGCATTCAGGCACGTCGTGAGGCGATCGTCAATGCTCACATCAAGACGGAAGCCGTCGACCACGACGTTGCCTCTACGGTAGCTACGTTTCGGCATCCCCGGTATGAGGTTCCCGCCCTTGCAGCCATCGCCGACGGCTCGGATGCTGATAACTTATTGATCAGCGCGATTCTCGCGGCTTTTCCGGATTTCTATCTACATCAGAAGGCGCTGTATCACTCCGAGAATGCAGTCGTCGTCGAAGCCGTGTTCGGTGGAACGCAAAACGGTGTTTGGGCGGGCATTCAACCGACAGGAAAGCCGATGGAAGTTCAAGGTGTCTTGATTTTCGTCTTTGAGAGAGACGACTTGGTCTGCGAAAAGGTGTACTTCGATCACGCCACGGTTTTGCGCCAGTTGGGTGCGCTCGCTTAACCGACTACCACTCACCTCCGAACCACGCTAACTACGCCTTCTTTCCCAGCCACAGCCGAGCGCATAACGTTTGCCACTTGCTTCATAACCGCACTCTCCGCCAGCAGAACGCGATGCGGCAGCCAGAAGGCGTCTCGGATGCATTCTTCGGCTATTGGACAGGGCATCACGCGGCAGCCTCCTCGCCGGTATAGCTCGTTCTCGTAGAGAGTATGCGGGTAAAACGGCGTACAAGGAACGCCAGCCTCCAGCAAAGTCTGGCAAAGCTCGTCGCGCAGTGTGGCGCTCTTGGCCCGCCCGATAAGCAGGTAAAAAGAGTTTTGAGTTGCGGCAAGCGGCTCGCGCTGCCAGCGTATTTCATCGAGATCCGCGAGCTCTTCCTTTAATCCCCGAGCATTCTCGGTTCGCGTCGCGATTTGCTGCGGCAAGCGCTCGAACTGCGCCAGCAGCACTGCCGCTTGAAAAGCCGTCATCCGCAAATTGGAGCCCAGGTTCCGATGCTCGTAGAAGCTGCGGCCCGGCACTCGACCGCAGTTCGCAAGAGATCTCACGCGCTCAGCAAACTCCTCGTCTGAAGTGACCAGCATGCCGCCTTCGCCTGCAGATAGCACTTTGCCATTCTGGAAACTGAACGAGCCGGCGACGCCAAAACTACCCGCGCGCTTGCCATTCCATTCCGAGCCGTGGGCGTGCGCCGCGTCCTCCAGCAGAATCAGACCGTGCTCCCGGCAGATATGCCCGAGTGGGCCCATGTCGCACATGGCCCCCCCGAAATGAACAGCGATGATCGCCTTCGTACTGCGTGAGATTGCCCGCTTGACTGCTTCAGGATCGATGTTGAATGACGCCGGATCGATATCTACAAATACCGGCGTAGCGCCGATTCGCGAAACCGCGGAAGCCGTCGAAAAAAACGAAATAGCCGGAACAATGACCTCGTCGCCTTCGCCGATCCCGAGCACGTTCAGCGCTGCTTCGAGCGTTACGGTGCCATTGAATGCGCTGATGCCGAAAGCCGAATGCTGGTAGGCGGCAAAGCTTTGCTCGAACTCGCCGATAAATTCGTGGAAGCCGCCCCACTGCGGACTTTCGAGAACCAGCCGGAGCAGTTCTGCTTCCCGCTCGCTCGCCTGCGGCCAGGACGGTATGTGCATGGACGAAACTGTTCTCAGTTTAGAAAATCGTGCTGTAAAGAAAGCTCTATTCTGAACTTAGTCGGCAACCAGCATGTGAAAATTGGGGCAGATGTCGGTTTACCAGGAGCGTCACGAAGACCTCGAGAAATATGAGTTCATGATGGGGCGCGAGCGCGGCAGGCTGGCCGTCACGCTTGACTGCATCACCGACGCGTTGGTTTTAGTGGGTCAGCACGGAGTTTACTGCCAGAGCGTACGCCAACTTGGCAAACCTGCGATGGACATCCAGCTCATCATCAAGAGCCTCACCGATGCCAAGGAACTGATCACCAGCGTGCTCGAGTCCGGCGCGCAAAAACCGGTCGCAGCTGAAAGCGAACGCTAAAGGTTCTGCAAAAAAGGATTCAGTTCTTTTTCGCGCCCGATCGTCGTTTCGGTCCCGTGCCCTGGAATCACTACCGCGTCTTCCGGTAGATCTAGTAACCGAGTCTTGATTGACGCGAGCAAGTGCCGCAAGTTGCCGCCCGGCAGATCCGTGCGTCCGATGCTGTTGCGGAAAAGCGTGTCGCCAGCGAGCAGCTTGTTTTCGCTCGGAATCCAGAGGCTTTGGCTGCCCGGCGTGTGTCCCGGCGTGTTCAAGACGTGAAACTCAGCAGTGCCCAGCTTAAGCACGGTGCCTTCCGCCGAAGCCGTATCGATCTCCGGTCGCCGCGGTGTTTCCACCCCCAGCCAGGCCGCCTGCGTCTCAAGCATGTCGAGCAGCTGCTGGTCCCGCTCGTTCATGTAAACCGGAGCATTCGTCAAAGCACGAAGCAGGTGCGCTCCTGCTACGTGGTCGATATGAGCATGCGTAATCACGATCGCCTTTACGCGAAGACGATGCTCTTCGAGAACCGCCGTGATCTGGTCGATTTCGTCGCCTGGATCGATGACGATCGCCTCGCGCGTTTGCTCGTCGCCAAAGATCGAGCAGTTGCACTGCAGCATCCCCACCGGAATGATTACGTGAATCATGAGTCCGTTTCCAGGTTAGCGGTTCCCGCCAGCCGGGCAAAATATTGCGCCGGCAGCCGCGCCGGACGCCACTCGCGGTTTAGCCAGATATGGCGCGTTGAGCCCTCGGCCAGCAACCTGTCTGGCCCGAGCGAGAGGATCCGGTAGGCAAACTCAATGATGCGCTCGTTCGCCTTGCTGACGCGGGTTTCAACCGCAATCTCCTGGTCATAGCGAGCCGGATAGCGATACCGGCAATTCGCCTCGACCACGGAAAGATACAAGCCTTCCGTTTGCTCCAGCTCTTTGTAGTCGAGCCCGAGCGACCGCACTAGCTCGACGCGGCCCACCTCCATCCAAACCAGGTAATTCGCGTAGTACACGACGCCCATCTGATCGGTCTCCGCATAGCGTACGCGAAGGCGGCTTACATGAGTGCCCGGCGAGGCAGATTGCTCCAATGCTTGTCCTCCTTTGTGAGGATAGCCGCCCTTGCTAGCATTTGGACATGCGGGTGAGGGTGCTGTTTTTCGGCGTGTTGAAGGACATGGTTGGATGCGCCGAAGAATCGCTCGAAATTGCGCCTCAATCGACTCTCGGCAACCTCTTCGACCGTTATGCGGAACGCTTTGCAACCTTGCGCGACAAGCGTTCGTCGATCTTATTTGCGAGGAACAGGGAATTTTCAAAGCCGGACACTATGTTGTGCGACAACGATGAGGTTGCATTTCTGCCGCCCGTAAGCGGTGGATCGGAACAAGCACCTGAGCATTCCCCGCGGCACATTTTCGCGATTGTACGTCATCCCATAGATTCGCGAGCGCTCGCAAATACGCTCAAGCGCCCCGAAGATGGAGCCGTCGTTGTCTTCGAAGGCGTTGTCCGCAACAATACCAAAGGGCGCGCCACCTCGTATCTTGAATACGACTGCTATCAGGAAATGGCACTCAAGCAAATGACCCTGATTGGCGAGGAGATCGCAAAGCAGTTTGCGATCGGGCGCATCGGTATCGTCCACCGGCTGGGCCGGCTCACGATTGGCGAAGCGAGCGTGGCGGTAGTTGCGACCGCGCCTCACCGCCGGGCCGCCTTCGAAGCTGCTCTCGAAGGAATCAATCGGCTCAAACGGGAAGTGCCGATCTGGAAGAAAGAAGTTTTTGCCGACGGCGCGGAGTGGGTCGAAGGCGAGTGGGATACGGACCTGCTGGCCGCGTCAAAGCATGAAGCGTCCTAGCTCTTCGCTGAGTTCTGCTTGCTTGCTGGTATTCACTCTGGCGACGGCGCAGGCTCAGTTTAAACCGGCGAATCAGAGTCAGAGGCCGCCGCTCGAGCCTCTGCCGCAAAAGGCGGGCGAGAACCCGACCTTCAAGATCAAGGTCAATCTCGTCCGGCTCCTGGTCACCATCCGCGATTCAGCGGGCGGGCTCGTCACGAATCTGTCCAAACAGGATTTCCGGGTTCTCGATAGCGGGGTTCCCCAAGAAATTGCGGTCTTTGAGCAGAATACTTCGATTCAGCTTTCCGTCGCCGTCCTGATGGATACCAGCGCCAGCGTACAGAATGATCTCCATTACGAGTCTGAGTCTGTGCTGCAATTCGTGCCCGCGCTGCTCGATGCCGGAAACCCGCAGGACACTTTTGCTCTATTCACTTTCAATTGGCACACGAGTCTTGAGGCTGATTTCTCGCGCAGCAAAAAGCGCGCCGAGCATGTACTCCACGGGCTCAAAGGAGAAGGCGGAACTTCGCTTTACGATGCTATCTATCTGGCGAGTGACACGCTGGCCGGGCGCGAGGGGCGGCACGTGATGGTAGTGGTGACGGATGGCGGAGACACCACCAGTTACAAGCACTATGGCGATGCCCTGGCGGCAGCTCAGCGCGCCGATGTGGTCATGTACCCGATAGTGGTAATCCCGATTGCCGGCGATGCAGGGCGCAACACAGGCGGTGAACACGCGCTCGCAACACTCGCCGCCTCTACGGGTGGCCGCATCTTTTATCCGCAAGGTTTCGACCGCTTGAATCAGGCCTTTGGGGACATTATTCGCGAGCTGCGTACACAGTACCTGCTCGGCTTCTATCCGCAAGGTACGCTCGAACAGCCTCGCCGTTACCATCCGCTGAACGTATCGGTTGCGAACTCGTCGCTGCTTGTCACCGCCCGCAGCGGATATTACGAGCCATAGCGCCGTCAGGGCGGCAACTCATGCGAGTGAGAACTCTTCGCCGATTTCGCGCAAGCAGATTCGTTCCGGAGCAGCGCCTGCGGCCGTAATCAACCGCTCGATGGGTTCGAGCCTGGGCTCCCGGCCCAACTGAAACGTCTGATGATGTACCGGTAAAATGAATTCCGCGCCCGCATCGTTCGCCATAGCCAACGCCTGCTCCGGATTGCAATGCACGTGAATCCAGGGATCATACGCGCCCACCGGCATGATGGCAAGATCGATTGGCCGCGAGGAGTGCAGTTGCTTGAAGTGGCTCGTCAGAGCGGTGTCTCCGCCAAACACGATCTGCCTGCCGCCGATCTTAATCAGATAGCCATTAAAACCCCGGTACACATCGCTGCGCATGCGAGCGCCCCAGTGCGCCACCTGGAAGGCCTTCACCTCGGCCGGACCCACCCGCAACGTTTCATTCCAATGCAGCTCGTGAACCCCGGCGTAGCGCTTCGAGCGAAGCAGATCAGACGTCCGCTGCGCCGTTACCACGCAGGTTCGCCCGTTCTCGAGACGCCGCAGGCTGGGCAAGTCGAAATGATCCATGTGAGCGTGCGAAAGAAGCACAAGATCGATGGCCGGCAGTTCAGAGATTTGCGCGGCTACTTCGGTTAGCCGCTTGATGCCCATTGTCACCGGACCGAAGTTCAAGCCTATTCGCTGGCTGAAGACCGGATCGGTCAGGATCGTAAACCCATCCACTTTCAAGAGCACCGTACTATGCCCAAGCCAGGCTGCATGGATGCCCTGCTCCGGCCAGAGCAGCGGCCGAGGATTTTGGGGAGCCGGAATCGTTTCCCGCTTATACTCTTTCGAGATCTCTTTCAGAAAAGCTGGAGCCGCTCTGCGCAGAAACCGGACTGTGCCAGGAGCGCGTCTAACCCGGCCCGGGAAACTGGTCCTCGGCGATTGCCTCGGACGCCGGAACCTTGAATCGTTTATCACGCTCTATTTAGATGCTACAGTGGGCCTGTTTGAGCGCTGTGACATGAGGACGGAAATGGCGCGTAAGTACTATTTTCTTTGCACGTTTTCAGGAACAGGTATAACTGGTTTCGGTGCCTGACGACAAATCGCTCGGCCTAGATACCCGGATCGATCGCCGCGACTTGCTCAATTCCACCCTGCTCGCTGCCGGTGGCCTGCTACTCAGTTCGCTTACACCCCTTCAACTGCTCGCCGAACAGGACTGGACCGGATACGGGGGTATGGGCGATTACGCTGCCTGCAATGGCAACACGTATGAAGTAATGACTGCCGGTCACCAGATCCGTGACCACACTTTCGCGGGCCGCGCACCTGATCCGATCGACACGCGCGAACAGTACGATTGCGTAGTCGTAGGTGGCGGAATCAGCGGCCTCGCTGCCGCGCTTTTCTTTAAACGCCAGTCGAAAGGTCGAAAGACTTGCCTCGTGCTCGAAAATCACCCGGTCTTCGGCGGAGAAGCCAAGCGCAACGAATTCAACGTAGATGGTCAGCGGCTCATGATCCACCAGGGCTCAGCGGCTTGCTTTCCGCCTTTGCCTGACACTTTTCTTTCCGGCTTCTATGATTCGCTCGGCATCGACTGGCGCGAATTTCAGTATCAGACGTGGTCGGGATCGCAACCCGCCATGGCGCTCCAGACCGCGCCTTACCCGAATGGCGGCAAGACATCGGGGTTCTTCTTTGGTTCAAAGTTCGGCCATCCGGAAGGCCTGTGGCTGATGGATCCCTGGGGCAAACGGCTGGCGGGCGCTCCCATCCCAGATCAAGCGCGGCGCGAACTGCTGCAGATGCGCGAAGACGATCGCAAGCCGTTTTCTTCCCATCGTTATCAGCCGAAGGTTCACGGCGACCAACCTTCGCGGCACCTCGACAGCATTACGCTCGAGCAGCATCTCGGAGAAACTTACGGCCTCAGCCCCGATACGGTTCGTACCTTTTTATCTCCTGTTACGGGCGGCGGCTCCGGCCTTGGCGCGGACGTTCTCTCGGCGTACGCCGATTACGCGGCGGACGTTTTGCTGCCGTGGCAATACGATAAAGGCGCGCAGATGTTCCCGGGTGGCAACACCGGCGTCGCCCGTCACATGCTCAAGCAATTAATCCCGGCTTCCATCTCCGGGCCGGCCAGCATGGAAGGTATCTGTCGCGGCGATGTCGACTTCGCATCGCTTGATCGCACTTCGCAACCGGTTCGCCTACGGCTGTCCTCTACTGCCATTTCGGTGAAGCATGAAGGAGATCCTCAGAGCGCCCCCTATGTAAACGTTGACTACACGCAAGCCGGCAAGCTGTATCGCGTAAAGGCGAAAAGTGTCATTATGGCGGGCGGCAGTTGGACCACCAAGCACGTCGTGCGCGATATGCCGGTAAACTGCCGCGAGGCCTACGCGCAGTTTCACCGCGCTCCTTGCCTAATGGCCAACGTGGCGGTTCGCAACTGGCGTTTTCTTTACAACCTGGGACTTACCGAATGCCAGTGGTTCGAAGGCATCGGAAACTACATAACCATGCGTAAGGTTGCCACGTTCGGCAGCGATCCGGCGACGATCAGCCCCGACACTCCGACCATCATCAATATCAAGATTTTGTTTTCTTATCCAGGCGAATCACTCAAAGCCCAAACCATTCGCGGCCGCACCGAACTGCTTTCAACGCCGTTCCGTGCGTATGAGGCGCGCATCCGGGAGCAGTTCACCGCCATGTTTGCTCGCAGCGGGTTCGACGCGCGCCGTGACATTGCAGGGATTGTACTCAACCGCTGGGGCCACGCTTACCTGAGCCCGCAACCCGGCTTCTTCTTCGGCAAGAATGGCCAACCCGCGCCCGGCGAAGTCATCCGCCAGCATCCTTACGGACGCGTTGCCTTCGCCAATTCAGATCTCTCCGGCATCATGGACCATCGCATGTCGATTATGGAGGCGCAGCGTGCAGTCGGCCAGATTCTTCAGGCAATGTAGGAGGGCCACGCGTGGTCAGAGCATGCATGATTTTTTGCCACACCGCTTCCGATGCCGGTGTCAGCATGGAAAGCTTCATGCGCGTGATGAATGAAATTGATTGGAATAACGAGTCGCCGCCCAAAAATCCCGATCGATCTTAGACTAAGCCATCTCAGAAGACAGCTCTGCAACGGGCTTTTCGTGTTGTCTTGTTCGTTCCACGCCGGCAAATGCTCGCAAAGCTTCGGTGTTCACCACCGTAATTAACCGCCTCCCCTCTGTTTGAATCAATCCGCACTCCTGCAGGTGAGTGAACGCGCGAGACACAACTTCGCGTGCCGACCCTATCCGATTCGCAATCTGAGTGCGCGTCAAATACAGCTCAACTACGCAGCCTTCGCCCAGGGATACGCCACGTTCTTGCGCGATCGATAGCAGATGTTGTGCAACGCGTTGGTCGGCGTTTCGAAGCGCTAGCGATTCGATGAGTTCGGCGCAATGACGCACCTTATGTGCTAGGACCCTAGCCAAATTCCAAAGCAGTTCCGTGTGCTCTCGGCACAATCGGTGCACCAGGTGTTTTTCAATCGACAATACATCCGACTCGCCGTCAGCAATCATCGTACTGTAAAACTTTCCTCCATTAAAAATCGGTACAGCAGCCAAGATAGCTCCAGGGTGCTCGCTCGATATTACTTGTTCTCTTCCCTCCAGGTTCAGTCGGACCGACCGAAGCTCGCCGCGAGCTACTACATACAAAGCCATCGCTTCATCGTGCTCGGAATAGAGAACCTGCTCAGGTATCAGATGGCGGCTGACCGCTGACCCGGAAATCTTGAGGAGCAAATCGTCGGACAAGCTACCAAATAGATCTGTTCTTCGCAAAGCCGCAACTTTGTCGATCTTCTTTGCGCCCGTGGGTGCAGTCATGCTGTGAAACCTCGCCTCTACGACGTCGCTTCTGGAAGAAATAAACCAGGAATCATAGCAGCAAGAACTCCAAACAGATTCCGCCTGGTTCACCATCCAGTGTTTATCTGGTGCGTTCGTTCAGGATCGGGAATTCACGAAAAATCGCCGGCTGAACAGTGTTCCTGTCCGCTGGCAACTTTCGAGCGCCCTCAATGTCATCCTGAACCCTGGAGCAACTCTTGCCTTCCGACCACGCTCCAGCCACCTCAAGTCACGCCGGCCTTATCATCCGCCAGCGAGAACCGGTCAATCTGGAGTTTCCATTCGAGCGTCTCGACAGTTTGATTACAGCGGTCGAATCGTTTTTGTATCCGCAGCCATTTTTCAGCTCCCATGATCGATCCAGCGCACTGACGGCTGCGCGTCGGAGGAGCGGTCAAGAATTCCTTCGATCTGCCCTTAGATGAGCTTCGCGGTCTTCCGTCCGAAACACGCGCCACAAAGAAAATCATCCCCACCGACATCGCTAGCGCGATTGCAAAGCCTAGGGCTGCGAAGCGCTTTTTCATCCCTCGTTGTTGCGTGGCGTAGCCTGCATGACGGAGTCACGCCTCTCCCTCTTTTTTCTTTCTCGATATTCTTCACCGACTTACACCCGATTAGGCCCTCTCTGCCCCTCCACCCTGCTACTCTCCCGTGCTACCGTCTAGCCGCATATGACCGCCCGAGAACTCCGCACCCGCCGCCGCGCCGAAGAACGTAAAGCCCGCAAAGGGGGGCGGCTTTCAAGTCGGGGGGAACTTCAGTCCCCCCAATCTTCATCTACCCTGCCCACCCCCGCCCCGACGCATCACGATCTCGGCGTTTCCCCCGAAACGCTCGACGAATTCGGCCCCGAGCTTATTGCCCAAGCCAACGCCGCACGCGAGCAGGTGCACAGCAAAGCCACTCAGTGTCTCGCTACCCGCTCAACCGCCCCACCCATCCCCGGCCAATCTACAGGACCTCGTACGTCCACAGGTAAGGCCACCTCCGCCCGCAACTCCTTCAAACACGGCCTCGCTTCGGGCGCGATCGTCGTTCCCGGCGAAGACCCTGCCGCTTTCGACACGCTCCTCGCCGACCTCACCGCCGATCACGCACCCGCCAACTCGACCGAAGATCTCCTCGTGAGCGAAATGGCCCAGTCCTACTGGCTCATGCAGCGCGCCACCCGCCTCCAAAACGCCTGCTTTACGAACGGCGAGGTCGACGGCAAGCAATTGGCCCTCTTCCTGCGCTACCGGACCACCTACGAACGCGCTTTCCACAAAGCCCTCAACACGCTCATCAAGCTTAAGAATCAAAGAGAAAGCGCGGCCAGACAGTTCGTTTCGCAAAACAATGGAAAGCAGGCGCGCCCTCGCCAGTCCGTTTCGCAAAAAGCGCCTGAAAGCACTGCTCCCACCGAGTTCGTTCGGCAATATGACGCTAACTGCCCTTCCTTTCCCAAGCACTCGCCAACCGAAACACGTCGATGACGCTTCCGGGGCCGGAAAGGATTGCGCTTTTCAAATGAGGTCCTCGAACACCTCTAAACGACAATAGAGATAGCACCCCTTCCATGTTGGACCGTATTTCCGTGCACGGCGCGCGCCAGCACAATCTCAAGAACATTAGCGTCGAGATTCCTCGGAACACCTTCACGGTAATCACCGGGTTGAGCGGCTCAGGCAAGAGCTCGCTCGCTTTCGACACCATCTATGCGGAAGGGCAACGCCGCTATGTAGAGACTTTGTCGCCGTATGCGCGCCAGTTTCTGGATCAGATGGAGCGGCCGGAGGTGGATTCTATCGATGGCCTGAGCCCGGCGATCTCGATCGAGCAAAAGACGACGACTCGGAGCCCGCGCTCGACGGTTGGGACCGTAACGGAGATCTACGATTATCTGCGGCTGCTGTTTGCGTCGGTGGGAATACCGCACTGTCCGTTGTGCGGCGCGGCCATTGCGAAACAGTCTCCCGCGCAGATCCTCGAGCAGGTATTCAGTCTGCATCAGAACGAGCGGATTATGGTCCTGGCCCCGATCGCGCGAGGCCGCAAGGGAGAGTACAAGAAAGAACTGGAGGCGATCGCAAAAGGCGGTTTCCGGGCCCGCATCGATGGCGAGCTGCAGACGCTCGACGAACCGCTGAAGCTCGACAAGCGAAAGAATCACACGATCGAGGTGGTGATCGATCGGCTGGTGATTAAGCCGGGAATCGAGCAGCGGCTCGAGAACTCCATACAGACCGCTCTGAAATGGGCAGACGGGCTGGTGATTGTAGCGGTGGTGGACGGGCCCGAGCGCCTCTATTCAGAGAAGCTGGCGTGCCCGAACGATGGCACCAGTATTCCCCAACTCGAGCCGCGGTCCTTTTCGTTCAACAGTCCCTACGGAGCGTGCGAGACATGCAAGGGCGTGGGCAGCACGTGGGCGTTCGATCCGGTGAAGGTGATTCCGGATCCCTCGAAGCCTTTGCTCGAAGGCGGCTTGGGACCCGGCTCCACCTCCTCATACATGGCGTCGGCGCTGAGCGAGCTGGCCGAAGCATGCAAGATCGATCTGTCGATTTGCTTTGAGGAACTACCGAAGAAGGCACGCACTCTGCTGCTTTACGGGAACAGCCAATTCCCGGGCATTCTAAAGACTCTCGAGGAGAACTTTTCGCGAGCGAGCGAGGGATATCGGGAATGGTTGATGGAATATATGTCGCCGACCCAGTGCCCCGATTGCAAAGGGCGGCGATTGAAGCCGGCGAGTTTAGCGGTTAAGGTGAACGGCCTGTCAATCGCGGAGTTTACCGGGATGCCGATCGCAAGAGCTTTGCCGCTGGCGCGGGGCTGGAAATTCACCGAGCGCGAATTGCAGGTGGTCGGGCGCGTGATCGAAGAGATTGGCAACCGGCTGGAGTTTCTATGTGCGGTCGGGCTCGATTACCTCAGCCTGGATCGGTCCTCGGCCACCCTTTCCGGGGGCGAGGCGCAACGCATTCGTTTGGCTACCCAAATCGGATCGAAGCTGCGCGGCGTGCTGTATGTATTGGATGAGCCTTCGATCGGGCTGCATCCGCGTGACAACGGCAGGCTGATCGATACGCTGCATCATCTGCGCGACCTTGGGAATACGGTGCTCGTGGTGGAACACGATGCGGAAACAATCGAGCGGGCGGACTACGTAATCGATCTTGGGCCGCGGGCCGGTCGTCTCGGCGGGAACTTGATGGCGCAGGGCAGTCCGGCGCAGATCCTGCAAACGCCGCAGTCGCTGACCGGCGAATATTTGTCGGGGAAACTCACGATCTCGGCCCCTCCAGCACGCCGGCGAGGCAACGGCTTGATGCTCGGGGTAAGAGGAGCGCAGGAGCATAACCTCAAGAACATCGATGTGGATTTTCCGCTAGGAACGCTGACGGTAGTGACGGGCGTTTCCGGGAGCGGCAAGTCGACGCTGGTGCACGACCTTGTATATCGCGCCTTAGCAAAGGAAGTGTATGGTTCGAGCCAGGCGCCCGGCGCGCACGAGGCGATTCTCGGGCTGGAAAATATCGATAAGGTGATTGCCATCGATCAAGCGGCGATTGGCCGTACACCGCGATCGAATCCCGCGACTTATACAGGCGTATTCGGTCCGATTCGGGAAATATACGCGATGCTGCCGGAATCACGCGAGCGCGGTTATAAGGCTGGCCGTTTCAGCTTCAACGTGAAGGGCGGACGCTGCGAAGCGTGCCAGGGCGATGGGCTTAAGCGCATCGAGATGAACTTTCTGCCGGATGTCTACGTCACCTGCGATGTGTGCCGCGGTCGGCGCTACAACGTGGAAACTTTGCAAGTGAAGTACAAGGGCAGGAGTATCGCCGATCTGCTCGAATCGACTGTCGATGAAGCGCTCGAGGTCCTGACAAACATTCCGCAGGTCCACGCGAAGCTGAAAACGCTGGCCGAGGTCGGGCTCGGCTATCTACATTTAGGGCAGTCCTCTACCACTCTTTCAGGCGGCGAGGCACAGCGCATCAAACTGGCGAAAGAATTGAGCAAGCGGCAGACCGGGCGGACTTTTTACCTGCTCGACGAGCCGACGACCGGCTTGCATTTTGAGGACATACGTCATTTACTGGACGTCTTGCAACGGCTGGTGGATCACGGAAACACCGTCGTCGTAATCGAGCATCAGCTGGATGTGATCAAGAGCGCCGATTATGTGATCGATCTTGGGCCCGAGGGCGGCGAAGGAGGCGGCCATATAGTCGCGAAGGGGACGCCTGAAGAGGTGATGAAAAACACCCGCAGCTATACGGCTGAGGCATTACGCAAGATGCTAAAGGCGACCAATGCAGCCTGAAGAACTGGAGAATGCGCCGGTTGAATTGACGCCGGAAGCGGTAACCGAATTGACGCCGGAATTATTGCCGGTCCAAGAGCCTGCTGCTGTAACCGCGCCGGAACGCGTGCCATTTTGGAGCTACACCGATGTGGCGCTGGTGATGGGCCTGCTCTTCGCCGCGATGGTACTCATTGGGCTGATCGCGGGTGGTCTGATGCTGTCCATCCCGCGCCTGCGCGAGGATCAGACTCCGCTGCTGGTGCCAATGAATCTGGTGCTATACGGCGCAGTGTATCTCGCCCTGCGACTGGTTTTAACTTTGCGCCACAACCGGCCTGTTTTTCGATCGTTGGGCTGGCAGCGCCCGAGCATTAATCTTGTGGCGATGGGGATCGGGGGAGTTGTACTCGCGTTCGCGCTCTCGGTGCTGGCATCCGCGCTCCACACGCCGAAGATCCCGACGCCTTTCGATAAATTGATGGGCACGCCTTTCGAGCTTTTGGTTTTCGCAGTCATGGCGGTCGCCATCGCCCCACTGTTTGAAGAACTATTCTTCCGTGGATTTATTCAACCGCTGCTCTCGCGCACGTTCGGAACCATCGCGGGGGTTTTGCTGACAGCCATGCTATTCGGATCGCTGCATCTATTTGAATACGCGTACGCGTGGCAATACGCTGTTTTCATTTCGCTCGCGGGGGCCGTCTTCGGATGGCTGCGCGTCAGAACAAACTCGATTATCCCTTCTACTGTGATGCACGGCTGCTTCAATGCCGTGTCGGTAGTGGCACTCGCATTTGGAAAAAATATCTAAGACATATCTAAGACAAATGAGTCAAACCGCAGTACTCGCCCAAACAACCATTGAGACGATCGCGTGGACGTCGGCCGGCGTGGTGATGATCGACCAGACGCGCCTGCCGCTCGAAACAGCTTTCGTCACTTGCAGAAGCTATGCAGAGGTAGCGGATGCAATTCGAAACATGATCATCCGCGGCGCACCGGCTATTGGCGTCGCCGCGGCAATGGGGGTGGCAATCGGGGTTCTGCACTCGAACAATCCGGAAGCAGATCTGCCTCTGATCTGCGAGACTCTGGCGAAGACCCGGCCCACCGCTGTCAATCTGTTTTGGGCCATCGACCGGATGAAGCGAGTCTATGCTTCCGTTCGGGAGCTGGATCTCGCGCAAGTCCGACAAAGGCTGGTCGATGAAGCACAGGCGATCCGGAGGGAGGACATCGCCATAAATGAAGCAATCGGAAGAAATGGCGCTCCGCTGGTTCCGGATGGAAAGACCGTACTCACTCACTGCAATGCCGGAGCTTTGGCTACGGCAGGTTTCGGCACAGCGCTCGGAGTGATTCGCGCGGCGGTGCAGGCCGGCAAAAAGGTAGACGTTTTCGCCGATGAGACACGCCCTTTTCTGCAAGGCTCGCGACTTACCGCGTGGGAGTTGCAGCGCGACGGAATCGAAACGACTCTCATCACCGACAACATGGCCGGACATTTTTTGAAGAGCGGGCGTATCGGCTGCGTCGTGGTGGGGGCTGACCGCATCGCGGCCAATGGTGACGTTGCGAATAAGATCGGGACATATAGCGTGGCGGTCCTGGCGAAAGAAAATGGCATTCCGTTTTACGTAGCGGCGCCGATTTCGACGCTCGATCTGTCCCTCGTTTCAGGCGAAGAGATTCCCATCGAGGAGCGCGCGGCGAAAGAGGTGACGGAAGTACGGGGCGTGGCGGTTGCGCCCGCAGGTATCCGAGTCGCCAATCCCGCCTTCGACGTGACGCCAAATCGTTATGTATCGGCGATTATTACGGAACGCGGCGTTGCGCGAGCGCCATTTGCGGAGAGCTTACGAAGCTTGAGCGGGCTGCATTAGGGATGCATGGATACAGGTAGCGGCCGGTCTCGAGACGCAGTTCTTACGTGGTTCTCGCTTTCGATTCTGCTGATTTCCTGTGGAGTTGCGTTGGGCGGTAAGGCTGGCGTAAGCAGCCCGACGCCGCTCCTCTCCATCTTGCAGGCAGAACTAAACCGGGAGTTTCAGGTCTTTAAAGTGAAGGCGGACCCAGCGCCGTATTTCCTCGCTTACGAAGTAACGGAAGAGCAAACGGAGTCCATTTCAGCATCATTGGGGGCGCTCATTGAAGATATCCATATTGATCAGCGCGGCTTCGACACAACGATACGCGTGGGATCGGCGAAGTTCGATAACTATCATCCATATCAAGGGACGCCGGTTCGTTTCACTAGCTTCACTCCTGTGAGCCTGGATGACAACTCGAACCAGATCTGGCGCGCGGTTTGGGCTGAATCGGATCAGGTTTACCGGGCGGCCTCGCGGAGATATTTGCAGTTAAGGACGGATAATCAGCCGCTCGCGCAAGAAGAGAATCAGGATGCTGATTTTTCCTCGGAAGAACCCGCCAGTTATTCCCGGCTCCCTCGCACTTACTCTTACCACACAGAGCTGTGGGGGCGGAGAGTTCGCGCCTGGTCGGCTGAATTCAAGAAACATCCGCTGATTCTTGGCTCGGGAGTCAGTTTCCGCGCGCAACGGGAGATCCGCACGTTAGTAGATACCGAAGGAACGGCGATCGAACGCGGAAGCGATCTGTTCCGGCTGGAAGCGCAGGGCTCGACAATTGCCCCGGATGGAATGGAGTTGAGCGATTTCGCAACCCTAGAGGTGTCGGATCCGTCACACTTTCCGCCGGATAGCGTGATCGAAGAGAAGATCCGGGGATTGGCGAAGAAGCTGGACGAATTAGTGAAGGCTCCGCCGGCCGACCCGATCGCCTGTCCCGCAATTTTGTCGGGCCGCGCTTCCGCCGTATTCTTCCATGAGATCTTCGGACACGCCATCGAGGGTCACCGGCAAAAGAATGTGGCCGAAGGCCAGACCTTCAGCAAGATGATCAAGCAGCCGGTATTGCCCGAGTTCATCAGCATCGACTTCGATCCGACACGGCGAGACTACAACGGGACCGATCTGATTGGTACTTACGAATACGACGACGAGGGTGTTAAGAGCCGGCCGGTGAAAGTGGTGGAGAACGGCGTGCTGAAAACGTTTCTTCTCTCACGTTCTCCGGTAGCAGAATTTCATCACTCAAACGGACACGGCAGGCGTCAGCCCGGCTTTGAGGTGGTGGCGCGCCAGTCGAACTTGATCGTCGAATCATCCAAGCAGATTTCAGATAAAGAGCTTCGAGAACGACTGGTCGAAGAGATTAAGAGGCAAGCGAAGCCTTACGGCTTGTACTTCGAGGAAGTCGCGAGCGGCTACACGACGCCCGCGCGCAAGGGTTTGCAGGCCTTCACGGTTGTGCCGCTGGTTGTTTATCGGGTATACACGGACGGACGGCCCGACGAACTGGTGCGAGGCGTCGATATTGTCGGAACCCGCCTGGTGAGTTTCAACAAAATTCTCGGCACTAACGGGTTCCCACAGGATGCTCAGTTGCGAGCCATGGCGGATGAACTCGAGCGATCGAAGGAGCTCCAGCTCAATAAGCTGGATAAGCCGTATTTCATTGAGTACACGACGGACGACATGGAAGAGGTGATGGCGGCCGCGACCCTGGGCGGCTTGATACGGTCTACGCATTTTCATCTGCGCCGGCCGGGCGTGATCGTGCGCGTGGGGAATTATGGTTTCGACAACACGAACTCCATTTTTTCGGCAAATCTCAATTTCGGTTTGTTCCCGCTGGACGACGATTACCAGGCGATGCGCACTTCATTGTGGCGGACTACCGATGCGCTCTACAAGACAGCAACCGATGAGATCACGCGGAAGCGAAGCGCGTTGAGGGAGATTTCAGAGCCGGACAAAACGGCCGATCTGGCGCCGGCCAAAGCCGTTCGCATGATCGACGCGATCACTAACATTGAGGTCGATCGAGCGGCTTGGCAGACTGTGCTGCGAGATGCTTCCGAGCGCTTCATTTCGCATCCGGGAGTACTCACGTCGAACGTCCGGTTGCAAGCCATCGCTTCGACTTACCGGCTCGTAAATACAGAAGGAACGGTATTGCGCGTTCCTCGCGTGCTTGACGAGTTAGAAATTCGCGCGAGTGGAAGAGCCGCGGATGGGCTGCGCGTTTGGAATCATCAGTTCGTTGCGACGATAAATCCCGCGCAGCTACCGCAAGCAGAGCAACTAGGAAAAATGGCGGAAGCGGTGGGTGCCGACACAGAAACACTGGTGAAGGCCCCGCTAGCTGAAGATTACAGCGGGCCGGTGATCTTCGAACAAGAAGCCGCAGCCGAGATGATAGCGGAGGTGCTGACCGATTCCGTTACGCTTCGGCGCAGGCCGGTAGCACCGCCCGGGGCGAATAACGCCGGGCTGCAGATACTCGATAGCGTTTGGGCTTCACGGATCTCCTCGAAGGTAGCGCCGGACTGGCTGAGCGCATTTGATGATCCACTCGAAAAAGTTTATAGGGGTGTTCCGCTGGCAGGGTACTACACGGTAGACGAGAGCGGCTCGAATGGTCACGGCCGCTTGCCAGGCCCATTTGGGTCGGAAGCAGCAGTTTTTGGAAACTTGTTTATTGAGACGTCTCAGCCAGTGCCGGAAGCGCAGCTTAAAAGGAGACTCATCGAAAAGGTAAAGACCGCCGACCTGCGCGACATCGCCGCAGCCTCTGACCGGCCCTATGTTCTAAATTACGTCAACACTGGCTCGAGCTGGAACATCGCCGATTTGCGCACCGAGGCAACTACCTCGTCCGTCATCTGTCCTTCGCTTCTATTCGAGAGCCTGGAGCTTACCCGAGCGGAGAACGAAGCAGGAACACCGCCGGTAGTTCCTCCGCCTTCCTTAGTTGCCGGGCAATAGAGCAGTATGCGCATTCTGAGCCGGGCCATTTTTCGGGAAGTGTTCACGAGCGCACTGCTTGGCACGCTACTTTTCATTTTCGTGCTCTTCCTGCGAACCATCGAGCGGCTTTCGTCACTTCTCGTGAAGACTTCAGCGCCCCCGGCCGTAATCGCGAAGCTGCTGCTCTACGCCCTTCCCTCTACGCTTCCGTTTGCGCTTCCGCTGGGTGTGCTGGTGGGTGTCTTGATTGGACTGAGCCGAATGTCCACTGATAGCGAAATCACGGCGATGCGGGCCAGCGGGATTTCGAGCGCAACGGTCGTGCGCCCGGTTCTCCTCTTCTCCACGTTCACCTTGATCGTGACGGCGCTGGCCTCGCTCTGGCTCACACCGCTCTCCTTGCACCTGGAATCCAAAGTGGCGCGCAATTTCGCGGCCGCGCAGCTCACCGGCAACATCGAATCGCGCATCTTCGACGAACAATTTCCGAATATCGTGCTCTACGTTGGGAACGTCAGTGCGGTCGGAACACAAATTTTCTGGCACCAGGTTTTCATTGCGGACGTGACGCCGCCGGATGAGCTGCAGCATCAAGGCAAAAATCGCGGCGCCGGCCCGAGAATCATCGTTGCCGAAGAAGCGATCCCGCATCCTGACCCCGTTAACAATCGCATCATCCTGGATATGCGAAACTTCCGTTCGACGGAGCGGGATAAAGAAGGCAAGGTTGTGACGACCGTGGCCCCGAATCAAGTGGAGGCCCTGCAGGCGCAAAAACAGGAAGAGCTGCAGGTAAACAAGACGGTTCAGGAGATGGATACCGGCCCACTCTATAAGCGCGTTTACCGGCGGCACGATCTTTCGCGCGAGGATTATGTGGACGCTGCCATTGAACTGCACCAACGGTTCGCGCTCCCGCTCGCCTGCATTCTGCTTTCCCTGGTCGGCATACCGCTCGGCATCTCATCTCGTAAAGGCGGCAAATCGGCGGCCTTCGTTCTGACCGTAGTGCTCGCTTTTCTTTATTACCTTAGCTTCATCACGCTGATCGGGCTGGCGAAGAAGGGGAGTCTACCAGTACCGGTTGCCGTTTGGACTCCCGATGCTGTGTTTCTGGTTACCGGACTCTTCCTCGTCTCACGGCTCGAGAAGCCAGGCGATCAAGACATCGGCAGTTGGCTGAAGGGCGTCGCGCGCAAGCTCGGCGCTCGCGTAACTGCGTTGCGCCCTCGACCGGGCCAACGCCAAATCCGCATCGGTGGTTTGCGCCGCTTCGGGTTGCGGCCACTGCTTATCGATGCTTATGTGCTGAATGGATTTCTCTTCTATCTAACGGTGCTGCTGCTCGCCCTGCTCTCGCTGATCGAGATTTTTACATTTTTTGAGCTGCTGGGCGACATGATCAAGAACGATATCAGCATGTCGACCATGCTCGATTACCTTTGGCATCTAGCTCCCAGCCTGATTTATCAGCTAACGCCGATAGGAACACTGTTTGCATCCTTGATCTGCTTCGGCATTCTGACCAAATACAACGAGGTCATCGCTTTCAAGGCTGGCGGCGTCAGCGTACACCGGTTGGCCGCTCCCGTCCTGGTAATAAGCCTGCTGATCAGCGTGTTGCTTTTTGTTTTCGACCACTATTACATCCCCGAAGCAAACCGGCGGCAGGAGATGCTGCGCGCGGAGATCAAGAAGAAGCCGGTAGCTACGTACTTAAGACCCGACCGGCAGTGGGTGTTCGGCTCCGGATCGCGCGTCTACAATTTCAAGTTCCTGGAGCCGCATAAAGCCGTGATGTCGAACGTAAATGTATATGAGCTCGACCCGAAAACGTTCCGGATCGATCATCAAATCTCGGCCGAGCGCGCCGCCTGGGACCCGGCGCTCCACAACTGGGTTTTCGCGAACGGGCTGAGCGAAGTGATTCGAGAGAGCGGGGACGATTTCAAACAGTTCGACGGCAGAACCGCGATGTTCCCGGAGCTCACAGAACCGCCCTCCTGGTTCGCGAAAGAGGAAAAAGAATATAAGGAGATGAACTTCGAAGAGCTCGGGAATTACATCCGCGAGTTGCAATTGAGCGGGCTCAATACGGTGCCGCTGCAAGTCCAGTATTATAAGAAGTTTTCCGTGCCGCTTTTCGTGTTCATCATGGCAATTTTGAGCATCCCTTTCGCTTTCGTGGCGGGCAATCGAGGCGCTATGACAGGAGTAGGGATCAGCTTCGGCATAGCCGTCGCTTATTGGACCGTGGGAACACTCTTCGATCAAATTGGGGACTTGAATCAGATCCCCGCCGTCATGGCAGCCTGGTCTCCCGACGTGATTTTCTCACTGGCCGGACTTTATTTCATGGCGAGAATGAAAACGTAGCAGGCAAGGCGATCACCTGGAACATTTTTCCTCGAACATGTCGGTTTAGCCTTCCGCGTAAATTGCTCCGATATTGGAACTAACTGAAACCGTGATGCTTACTCGATGGACTTCTGGTTGCTAATGAGTTCGCAGGAGATAACTATGAAGTACTTACTGGCATGGATTTTAGGTGTTCCTGGCGGGCTGATTCTCTTGTGGTTTCTCTTCAACCATCATTGAATTAAATCTTCTACTTCAACGTATACAGATACCCGGCGATGTCGATTGCGTCTTGATGAGTGACGCCGAGGTTTGGCATGACTGTATGCTCATCGACGGCAGGCGGATTCTCGATCCAGCGGATCATATTGGCAGGCGTGTTCTGCAAAACTCCGGCGATGTAGATGCGGTTGCCTATACCCGAAAGCGGAGGTCCGGCCAGCCCGGAAGCTCCCGAGACGCCCGGGATAACGTGGCAGGATCCGCAACCATAGCGGCCTAGAGCAGAGTTCCCGCGAGCGGCGCTTCCACCGGTGGCAGCTTCGGCAACTTGTTCTGACTGGGTGTGGTGATCGCAACCGGCCGTCAATAAGACGGCGAAAGTGGCTGCAATCGCCAAGGTTAAGCTAGTTCGCGCCCACATTGGAAGCCCTTTCAAGCAATGCGTCGCTCTCCTTCATCCAGGCCGCAAATAAAGCAAGCCCAGTAATGAGGTAAACGAGACTGGCAGGAACCCACATGATGAGGCCGCCGATCTGCTGGTCTACCAACGGCGAAAGGCCCCAGGCTTGGGTTGTCGTGCTGTAGGCGGGATACCAGAGATGCGGAGCGAAGGTCAGTAGAGCACCCAAAATACCGGTATGAACCGCAGTCGTGAAAACGTACAACACGCCACTTCCATACGCCCTCCGGCCATGCGCGTAAAAGAGTGCCCACCAGAACAGCAATGCGGAAAGAAAGAAACTGAGGTGCTGCGCCGAGTGCATTAAGTCGCTTTTGAGCGTGGCTTGAAAGAGTGGGGGTGCGTGCCAGAGCCATATCGCAACGGCGTGGATCCACCAGGCGGCTAACGGAGCGGTGAGGAAAATCCACGAATTTCGGATCGGATCGGTTTTGGACCAGCGGCCCAAAGCTCGCCGCCAGTTCATCGGTAGAGCCCAGAGGAACGTCACCAGCGGCCGGGATATTACGAGAAGAGGCGCGGAGATGATCATGAGGATCTCATGCTGCACCATATGCGCCGAGAAGAGAACCTCGCCGAGCGGATGCAAAGGCGAGATCAGCGCGATCGCAAGAGTGAACCAGCCAGTCCAGAAACAAGCTCTTTGGAGTCGTGTAAGACCGAAATGCTTTCGCGAGCCGAGCGCGTAGAGCGCGCCCGACATGACTAAGGGAGCGACTATTCCGGGACTTAGTTCCCAGGCCGACCAAAGGTCGTCGGGCTGTAGCGGCTCCCCTTTATGAGCAACAGCCAGCAGCGGAAAGAAACATCCGACCGCAACCGCGCGCCCGATCTTCATTCACAGGCTCCAAGAACGATTTCAGGGATGCTTTGCGCAAGCACGATCATGAAGCAGCCTGCGCTCAGGACGATGCCACCGATCGCCATAAAGGTGCTGCGGGGAACCGCGCCGTCTTCGCTGCTGGGACCGTGTTCCCCAAGCGCTTTCCACTCTCTCCAGGCCAGCGACCCGGAAGCAGCACACAGCAGTAGAGCTGCAAGCGCCACGCCGAACAGTGCGGCTTTACTCTGGAACGTGCAAGCCCACGGAGCCAGCGCGAATCTTGCTTCGAAGCTGCAGAGCCAGATGACCGGGCCGCCCAAAACGCTAACCCACAAGGCTAGATTCCGGTTCATTACGGTGTTCCCACCATGGACGGTCCCCAGTAGATGATCAGGTAGATCGGTATCCAGATTCCAACAAGGAAATACCAAACCACCGAATCGACGTGTACGCCAAGGCGCTGTTTTGGCCCGTAGTGACCACTCAATACAATCACCAGCAAGACAGCCGTGAACGTGATGTCCGCGATGTAGTCGAACGTATGCAGGCCGAGGAAGGCCCAGACGTAGGAGCCTTGTATATCCGTTTGCCAGTTGAAGTTGAGCGAGTGCCATTCCACTATGCGCATGGCCAAAGCGATACCGGCCAGAACCAGATTCAGGACCATGCCCCCGATCATTCCGAACTGATGATTCTTCTTGGCTGCTTCGCTGGCCCAATAGGAACCGAGGCAACTGAGGATCAGAGGAATAAGCGCAAGGCTCGGCAGCAGCAAATGCGGATACTGATCGCCCGGCGGAGGCCAGACATCCATCCGTAAGCGGGTGTAAAAGTAAGCGGCGATGAGAATCGCGAACATCGTGCCTTCGATGAACGTGATCAGGAACTGCCCCCACCAGAGTGGCGACTGATTGGAAACGTCATAGGGCGGGAGATGCGATACGTCGAGCGTTCGAACTTCGGTCATGGCTCGAGCTCCACTGGCCGTTTGGGCCAGAACCAACCAATCAGCGCGAGCCCGGAAAGCACGGATCCCCAGGTGATGTACCAAGCGTTGAAGACCGAACCAGCGAACCCGATTGTGACAGTCACAGCTGTGATGAATGGCCAAATGCTTGATCCCGGCAAAACATAGCGATGATGCGGATCTGCATCCATCAAGGTGGTGACCAGAATTTCGCGCCGGTCAGTTCGTAATCCCGTGACGAAGGTCCGATCGTTGCGGGACACCCAGAGCGGATAGCGACTCGTGACAACGGGAAGGTACTCGAAATTGTAGTTTTTGGGTGGAGATGCCGCGGCCCATTCCAAGCTGTCCGCGTTCCAGGGGTTGTTACCGGCAATCTCGCCATTCTTCCTGCTCCAAAAGAAATTCGCAAGGAAGAGTATCCCGCCGAGCGCGATGATGTACGCGCCGATTGTCGCCAGGAAGTTAAGATGCGCCCAACCCATTTCCGGCGAATAGGTGTAGACGCGTCGAGGCATGCCCTTCAGCCCGAGCATGTGCATCGGGAAGAAGGTCAGATTGAAGCCGACGAAGAGAACCCAGAAATTCAACTTGCCCAAGCGCTCGTTCATGAGCCGCCCGGTCATTTTGGGGAACCAGTGGTAGAAAGCGCCGAACAGCGGAAACAAAGCTCCACCAATGAGGACGTAGTGGAAGTGGGCGACGACGAAATACGTGTCATGCACTTGCAAGTCGAGCGGTATCGAGGCAAGCATCACGCCTGTGAGTCCGCCGAGTACGAAGATCGCGATGAAGCCGTAGACGAAATGGAGGGCGGTGGTCAGCCGGGGCCGGCCAGTCCATAGAGTCGCAATCCAGCAGAAGATCTGAACTCCGCTCGTGATCGCGATCATCATACTGGAAGCTGTGAAGTACGCTTCGCCGATCTGCGGGAGATCGGTGGCAAACATGTGGTGGACCCAAAGTCCGAACGCGATGAACCCGTTGGCAATTTGCGCGAGCACCATGGCCGTATATCCGAACAGTTCACGCTGCGAGTGCGCAACGATGATGGCGGAAACAAAGCCTAGCGCCGGGATGAAGATGATGTAGACCTCAGGGTGTCCGAAGAACCAGAAGACGTGTTGATAGAGAAGCGGGTCTCCACCTTCGGCCGGGTTGACAAAATGAGTCGCAACGGTTCTGTCGGAAAGCAGGAAGGAACTCGCCACCACGATGGCGGGCATGGCGAAGATGATCATGAATGACTGGATCAGCAGCGACCAAACATAGAGAGGCATTCGGTTAAGCGACATCCTGGGAGCGCGCATTTTGAAGATTGTGGCTATGATCTCGGTGGCCACACAGAGGGCGGACACCTCGGTAAAGGTAATCATCTGAGCCCAATAATCGGTGCGTTTGCCAGGCGTGAACTGAGGGCCTGAGAGCGGAGGATACGCAAACCATCCCATATCCGGGGCGGCATTGGTAAACACGCCCCAGTACAAAAAGAGAATTCCGAACAGAAACATCCAGTAGCCGAAGGCATTCAGGCGGGGAAAGGCGACGTTCCGGGTACCGCACATAAGGGGGATCAGATAGATCGCCATGCCCTCCATCACGGGGACGGCAAACAGGAACATCATGGTCGTGCCGTGGGTCGTGAAGATCTCGTTGTATCGATCGGGGCTGAGGAACCCGTTATTCGGCCTTGCCAGTTGAGTGCGCATCAGCAACGCTTCCACGCCGCCGACCAGGAGCATGATGAATGCAGTCACGATGTAGCGCGTTCCAATCGCCTGATGAGTGGTATACGAGAACCAGCCGAAGATGCCGCGGGGATGACGCCACGAGCGTTCGAGTTGTGCGAGATCCTGCTCCTGATCAGGTATTTGAGGAACTATGTCCTGGGTCGCGGTCATTGGAGACTCTCCAGGTAATCGATAAGAGGCTGAAGATCAGTAGAGTTTACGGCGACAGTTGCCATATGATTGCCGGGCTTCATACTTTGCGGGTCAACGATCCAGCCGGCGAGATTGCCTTTGGTATTGGGCACGGTGTTCGCTGCGATACCACGGCGGCTTCCGAAGTGAGTCAGATCGGGCGCGTTTTGGCCGGCTGCGCCCGTCCCGCGAATCTGATGGCAGAAGACACACGCGCTGTTCAGGAACACCTGTTGGCCGCGCTGCTTTTCGGGATCGGAGGGCGCTACGGCAGGTTTCATTTGCGCCTGCATCCAGGCATCGAACTTGTCTTCGGATTCGGCCACCACCCATAGAGCCATGTGCGCGTGCTGAAGTCCGCAGAACTCCGCACACTGTCCGCGGTACACGCCCGGATGATCGGCCTCGATCCATTCGGTGGTAGTGCGGGAGGGGATCAAGTCACGCTTGCCGTTCAGATTCGGTACCCAAAAGCTGTGAATGACATCGTTCGAGAGTCCGCGAATCTGCACCGGACGGCCCACGGGAATGTGAATTTCGTTGGCTGTTACCAGTATTTGACTTGGGTCGCTATTGAGGTAGCGGACTTGCCACCACCACTGGCTTCCGGTGACTTCAACGGTCATGCCATTCTTCTTATTGCTAAGCTCCGACGTCGCTTTACCGGTTCCGACACTCGCGACAATGAGCACAAACAGGATCAGGATTGTTGCGACAGTTAGACCCGTCACGACGCGCCGAACTCTGGAATGCGTTTGTTCGGAAGGTTTGTGGGGGTCCTCTGGAGACTCCTGCTCGATGCCGTGATGGCGGCGTGAAAGAGTCCACAAGGTTGCCGCCATCACCGCGATAAAGATGGCTGCCAGCAGCCAAAAAAAAGACCACCACAGGATGTCTATTTTTCCTGACTGAGGGCCTGCGGGATCGAGCGCAGATTGCTGATATCCTCCACAGCCGGTGAGAGCGAAAGCACTCAGAGCAGAAAGAACCGCAATCGTTACCGACTGAATCCGATTCCGTTCCCACGGCTTCATTTTGTTTTCCCAGGTACGCGATTGACGATCGTCTGCGGGTTGGTCTCAATTGTGTCGAGCCGCGCCGGGCTGGCAGATCGCGGCTGCTCGCCATTGAGGGAGCGGACGAATGCGACGATCTGCCAAATCTGATATTCGGGAATGCGGCCCCCCCAAGAAGGCATGCCATTTGGCCGGCCCTTAACGATGGTGTCGAATATGTTCGCCGGCTCGCCACCGTAAATCCAATTCGTCTTTATAAGCGGGGGGCCGATTCCTCCGCCGCCATTCGCATGACAGCCGGAGCAGTTATACCAGTTAAAGAGCCGCTGTCCTTCCGAGATGTCGTAGCCGCTGCCATTGTAAGGATTCCTTACGACGGGCTGAGGAATGATGGGACCGCCCGGCCGAAGGGTGCTTTCCCTGGCAGCATCACCATAGATCGCCAGTCGTGCGGGCGAGGGCCGGATATCGCGCTTTTCGCGCTGGCAACCCGCCAGGAACAGCAGGCCGAAACAAGCAATCGACACAACCATTCGCATTGCGCTTAGACTCCGTCAATGAACCTGAGGCACGCCATATTGAGCAAGGATGTTTTGAATCGAGGCCGATTCGGATTCCAAAATCTGATCGAGTTGAGCCGCGAGTGTCTCGTTGCTTTTGCGAACTCCCGCCGAAATGTCATACGCGAAAGGCGCACCCAAAAAAGTTGCCGGCATCACCGGTACAACATCCAGCCGCGCTTTCGTAGCCTGTCCGAAATAGCCGGCGAAAGGCCCCCACACTATTGCTATATCGATGTCTCCGCGATCCACTGCATCGATGAGCTTGCGTGGAGGGTTTACTTCGCCGTATTCGCCAAACAGACTGAACCCCACAACGTTACGAGTGATGCCGCGGCGAGCAAGAGCGTAGGCTGGCGGGGCGTAATCGTCGCCTACCACGTGAATGCCGATTCGCAAATCGCTGAGCCGAGGGTCGGCTAAAGAAGTGATCTGCAAATTCCGGTCCTGCCGGGAAACGAAGACGTAGGTTGAACGATAGTAAGGCTTCGTTGCGAGCACGTCCGGCAGTGAACTCGGCACTCCCATGACCACGTCACAAGCGCCTTCATCCAAAGAACGCTTCGCGAACGATTTGCGCTGAGTCCACCAGGTGTATTCAAGCTTGAGGTTCAACTTTGCCGCGACCAATTCGGCTAGTTTGTTTTCGAATCCTTGTCCCTGCTGATTAGAGAAGGGCAGGTTATTGGGATCGGCGCAGACACGGAACGCGCTCTGTCCTGCTGCCACCAACGGCAAGGCGCAAACCAGCAAGAGATTACGGCAGCGCGAATACATAGAGCATCCCGCCCTTGGTCGTGTATTTGCCCAGATCGGACATCGCGTTTAGAAATCCCAGCGCGCCCGTACCGTCGACAGCGTTCAATCCGCCCGCTACTATGCCGCCCGACCAACCTCCGACACCCGAAAGGACGGCTACATACTGCTTGCCATCTGGCCCTTTGTAGCTGACCGGCTGACCAATGACTCCTGAGCCGGTTTTGAACTGCCATAAGAGATGGCCCGTGCGGTCATCGACCGCTTTGAACCAGCCGTCCATGGTGCCGTAAAAAACCACGTCTCCTGCGGTAGCGAGCGCGCCGCTCCAGACGGGAAACATCTCGTTGACGCTCCAGACCGTTTTGGCTTGGACGGGATCCCAGGCCGAGAAAATGCCTCGATTTCCGCCGGGGCCGGCGTACATCCGGACGTTCATTCCAACAAACGGCGTCCCGGCAATGTAATTCGCCTGAGTGCCCTGGGTTTCATAACACAGATTGTTGTGCGGAATGTAAATAAGCCCAGTCTTCAGCGAGAAAGCGGACGGGGTCCAGTCTTTCACGCCCGGTGGCGCGGGGCAGGCGTCCCGGATTGTATTGAAGCCAGTTTTCTTCGCAGGATTCAGCTTGAGCTCGCCGGTTTTTAAGTCGACTCCCTCGCTCGTGTTCACATAACCGAACGTCTGCGCTGACAGGACCTCGCCGGTTGCCCTGTCCATCAAATAGATGTAGCCGTTGCGGTCGGGATGTGCCAGAACCTTTCGCAGAGTGCCGCCTATGTTGAGGTCCAGGAGGATATTCTCATTGACCGCGTCGTAGTCGTGCAGATCGTGGGGATTAATTTGGTAAGCCCAGATCGCCTCGCCGGTTTCGGGCCGCCGGGCAAACAGGCTCGAGGCCCATTTGTTGTCGCCCGGACGCTGTTCGGGATTCCACGGCCCCGGGTTGGAAGTGCCGTAGTAGAACAGGTCAAGATCCGGATCGTACGAGATCCAACTCCAAGCCGTGGCACCTCCGATTTTCCAGGCATCGCCCGGCCAGGTCTTGGCGCCTAGATCTGTTCCGCGATCCTTCTGGTAGAAAGGCTTGAAATCGGCTCCGATGAGCACGTCTTTATCGGGTCCCGCGCCATAGGCACGCCACTTGATCTTTCCGCTGTCGGCGTCCAGGCCCGCGAGCCATCCTCGAACGCCGAACTCACCGCCGCTGTTGCCGACCAGCACCACACCGTTGGCTACAATCGGAGCCATCGTGATGGACTCCCCCGTATTGATATCGCCGAGTTTGGTTTTCCAAACTTGTTTTCCAGTTCCGGCATCCACAGCTACCGCCTGAACGTCGAGCGTGTTGTAAATGATCTTGCCTTTGTAATAGGCGGCGCCCCGATTCACAACATCGCAGCAGGCGACGCCCTGCGACGAAGGCGCCGGGTCAGGCTGATAAACCCATTTCATCGGCGCGCCAGGCTTGGTGAGATCGAGCGCGTAAAGGTAATTCGGGTACGGCGTCACGATATACATCGTGTTATTCACGATCAGCGGGGCAGCTTCGTGACCACGGGTTAAACCCGTAGAGAAAGTCCAGGCGAGCTTGAGGCTGTTAACATTCGCAGTGTTGATCTGATCGAGAGTGCTGTAGCGGGTACTGGCGTAGTTCTTGGGAGCCATTACCCACTGCCCATCATCCGGTTCGTTTTGTATCTGCGCCGAACCAGGTGAGGCCAAAAAGTAACTGGCCAGGGCAAGGATTATGCTCTTTCGTTTACCCATAAATCCCCCGGCGCTCGGCACAGCGATACGCATCAACGCCATCAACGGGCTTCCACCGATTTATAGAATCTACTCTGGTTGGAGCTGTTTCGAGTTTCTAAGAGAGTTGCCCGATCGGATTGGAGTGGAAACTAACGCTGGAACGCTAGCGCGGCGCGCGTATCTGGTGAAGCATTGCGGCGTTCTTGATATCTGCTGCGGCGGGCCATCCTAGTCGTCGCAAGGACGTGCCCGAAATCTTTCGAGACCAGTTCCAACCTTCCGGGTCAGGAGCATTGAGCTCGTTCTTGGAAGAAGAATTCTTCAGCTGGGGAGACACATGCGCGTGCTGCTGCCTATCCCGTGCTGGGGCGAATGCGTGAACTTGCGCGGCGTACTTCAGCGCTGTTCAGAGCGCAAGAGGAAACCGGAATCGATGTACTCCCTGGCCCTGGAATTTTTTGCTCGGAGATCTCGAACCTTCGCGCCATGACCGAGGATCACAGCCACACGACCGAGGACTCAGAAGACAAAAACATCGGATAGTTTTTTGCGGGCGAGATCCCGCGGCAGGATTCCTGAGATCGAGGGGAATTCGGTGGTGCGCCCGGACAGATTCGAACTGCCGGCCTTCTGGTTCGTAGCCAGACGCTCTATCCAGCTGAGCTACGGGCGCAATATGTCACAGTATATCAACGGCCGTTTCCTCCAGAGGAATCGGCGCCGAGAGCGGAATCAGGCAAGGCCAGGCTCATCACGCAGTTTCGTCCGCTTGCTTTGGCGCGGTAGAGAGCTTCATCGGCAACTCTCACGAAAGATTCGAACCGGCGGTCCGATCCGTCTGAAACGGTAACGCCGAAGCTGGCCGAGACGCTCATCTCGATTCCGTCGACGATCATGGTGCTTGCCTGCAGCCGTTGACGCATGCGTTCGGCCAGCTGGGCAGCCTGCTCCAGATCGCAGTTCGGCAAAACAACCAGAAACTCCTCCCCGCCATAGCGTCCAACTTGGTCATAGGTCCGCATATTGCCGCGTAGCCTTGCCGCGGCCTCGCGGAGAACTGCATCGCCGGCGAAATGGCCATAGCTATCGTTGATCTTTTTGAAATGATCGATATCGAGAAGGATGATGCCCACAGTGCGCTGATCCCGATGAGACCGTGAGAGCTCCTGTTCGAGCGCCGTCGAGATGGCGGAGCGATTTGGAAGCATAGTCAGCAGGTCTTTATTGGCGCGGTCGCGTAGTTCTTCCCGCGCCTGCAGAAGATCGATCTGCAGATCGACGATGCGCTTACCGACGCGCAGCCTTACTTGCAATTCATGTTGGTCAAACGGCTTCACGATGTAGTCATCTGCTCCAGCTTCGAGCCCTTCCACCGTCTCGCCCTTGGTGTTCTTGGATGTCAAAAGCAAGATGTAAGTGTAGGGTTCGCGCCGCATTTCCCTCACCTTGCGGCAGACCTCTGGCCCGGTCATATGGGGCATGACCCAATCCAGAATCGCGATCGGCGGGGGATCGGGCTGGGCCAGGACGTCCCAAGCCTCCGCGCCATGCTCGGCCACTACAACCTGGTAGCCCCAGCCAGATACGGCTGTTCTGAGCATCGTCCGTGAGGTGGCGCTATCGTCTGCTATTAAAACTTTCATGGTGGCCAAGTCTTGCCTCGCTACAAACTTATTCGTCTGCATAACGGCAAAACGTTAGGCCCAAGAGGCGGCTAAAGCCCTCTCAGGGACAGAAGGGGATTCCTGTAAGCCGCGGAGAAATCGGACATTACGCGACTTCGTCTTGTCACAGATAGGCAAATCGAGATTAGCAAAAGTCAAAAACGCTCACGAAATAGGACGTTTCGTGTCCCGTAAAAGTAATCCTATATTATGGGTGTGCCGCCCTGGTTTCTCTGCCCGAAGCGCAAGGCGTTGCATTATAAGGAGCTTGGATGCACAACTCAGTACTCGTGCCGATGGTTGTCGAGCAGACCTCGCGGGGCGAACGCGCCTACGATATCTACTCCCGTCTGCTGAAAGAGAATATCATTTTTCTCGGCACGCCGATCGACGATAATGTGGCGAATTTGATCATGGCTCAGATGCTCTTTCTCGCTGCCGAAGACCCCGAAAGAGACATTTCGCTCTACATTAATTCGCCGGGCGGCTCGATTACCGCTGGCTTAGCGATTCTGGACACAATGCGCCTGGTCGAACCCGATATTGTGACCTATTGCCTGGGGCAAGCTGCTTCGATGGCGGCCGTGCTGCTCGCTTGCGGCACCAAAGGGAAGCGATTCAGCCTTCCCAATTCCCGCATCCTGATTCACCAGCCCTCGATGAGCGGCTTGGGAGGACAAGCGGCCGATATCGATATTTATGCTCGGGAGATTCTGCGCATGCGGCAGTCGCTGAACGAAATTTTGGCGGAGGCGACTGGCCAGCCCGTGGAGAAAATTGCCAGGGACGTGGACCGCGACTATATTTTGGAACCGCCGGCCGCGCTCGAATATGGCATGATCGACCGCATCATAACCAACCGAAGCCTTACTCCCGTTCCCACCAGATAGACGTCCGGGTTGAGGCGGAACTGGTTTGCTAAGTCATTGCTTTGCAGCCTTTTAGCTGAATATAATCGCGAGGAAAAGGGGCTCCGGATACCAGATTTTTGAGAAATATGGTATTCGGTAGTCCCTTCTATGTATAGGAACTTTGGGGGTCAGATTTGACTTGACCCTGTCGTTACAGCTGGGTTAGAGTGTTACTTCTGTCGCGAATCCATCTAACTATAAAGATCGCTTATTGAATGATGTCAAGACCAAAGGGCTTGCTGGTGGGTTTGACCCTGGTGGCGGGCGTCTCGATTGCAAATTGCCAGACAGGAACCGTTCAGGTTCAGCCGAACGTTGCGAGCTTGGCTTTGACTCCTCAGGCATCAGCGCACGTCGCGAGCACTCCTGACAATGGCAGCAACTCGCCTCATTCCGCCATAACCGATCAACTGTTGCAAAAGGCCGAGAACTTTCTCGATAAGGGCCGCCAGTTTTATTTCAACGGCGACGCGGCGGGCGCACGGCGCGAGTTCGATTCGGCTATCAGCGTTCTCCTCTCCGCGCCAGATTCCTTGCCGGATCATCGCCGGGTAGAGCGACGTCTCGATGAGATGTGCGACCTGATTTACCGTTTCGACGTGGAGAAACTCGGTGCCGGACAGCAGGACGAGGCGTCTGTCCAATTCGATCAGGCTCCCATTGATGAGGTCAGCCACATGACGTTCCCGGTGGATGAAGCTTTAGCGCCGAAACTCCGAAACGAATTGACACAGACCGCCTCCGCTATACCGCTGGAATTATCTGAGCCCGTGTTGAGCTATGTTCATTTCTTCTCGACGGATCGTGGTCGAAGCATTCTTCTGGCCGGCTTTAGGCGTGCCGGGCGCTATCGTCCACTGATCGAACGTATCTTCACTGAGGAGGGCTTACCTCAAGAACTGATTTACCTGGCCCAGGCTGAATCGGGATTTATCCCGCGCGCCGTTTCGAACCGGCAAGCGGTCGGGATGTGGCAGTTCATAGCAGCTACTGGCTCGACGTACGATCTCGTGCGCACTTCGGTCTTCGATGAACGGCTTGACCCGGAGAAAGCGACCCGCGCAGCCGCGAAATACCTCAAGGATCTATACACCCGGTATGGAGATTGGTATTTAGCAATGGCTGCTTACAACTGCGGAGCAGGCGCAGTTGATCGAGCGGTTGAACGGACAGGTTACGCCGATTATTGGGAGTTGCTGAAACGGCATGCATTACCGAGGGAAACCTCAAACTATGTTCCGATTATTGTTGCCATGACGATCATGGCCAAAAATCCTAAGGATTACGGCCTGGAGAACATCGACGTGGACGCGCCGCTGCAATACGATTCGATGCAGCTAACCGCTTCGACTAGCTTGGATCTGATTGCCGATGCAACTCTGCAGCCCGTTTCGGTTATTCGCGACATGAATCCGTCGCTGTTGCGGTCGGTTGCCCCGTCAGGGCTCCAGGTTCATATTCCTGTCGGGACCATGCAGGCGGCGCAAGCGGCGCTCGAAAGCGTGCCTGCTGATAATCGTAAGGCCTGGCGCCTGCATCATGTTGAAACGGGCGATACTCTCGAAGCGATTGCGAAATCGTATCACTTGCCGGCCGAACGCATCGTTGAGGTGAATCATGCGGCCGATTCGCTGGCAGCTGGAGACGTACTGCTGATTCCCGCCGTCTATCACGAAGAGAAGCAGCCGGTGAAACGTTCGCCACGGGTTGCCCGTACTCGGGCGCGTAGCAGTTCCTCCGCCCTGCATAGCACGCATGTAGCTGCCTCGCGCCGCGTACCATCCAGAGTTCCGCACTCAAGAGCGACAGTACGGACCGCCAGGCTCGTGCAGTAGCGGTTTCCGCGTTTAGTTTTGGAATGACCGCTGTGTTAGGCTGAGATCGTCGCTAAACTCGCTTTGCCCGAGCTTTTCGGGCCGCCTTGACCCATTCGCCATGTCTCTGCAAGTCTTTTTGCAAGCTGAACTGCTCGGTATTGAAGCATTTCTCGCTACTCAGGTACCGGAGCAAGCAGAGACAGCTGATGATCTTCTCGGTCGTTGTAGTTGGCTGACGTTGCTTGGCGAGGTTCTTCCGCGTGCTCTCCTGGCCGAGCTCAAGCTTTCCCGCATGTTGCTCGGATCCAGTTCGGCTGAGCAGTTCTTATTGGTTCTCGCCGAAGAGGATATCCCGCGCGCAAATGAATTCCTTTCTCGCGCGGCAGCTTCGTTCTCCCGGCTTTCACGGAACACGCTACGTCTAGTCTGGGCTACGACGGAGAATCTCGGAGCTTGGCCCGTCGTGCGCAAACGGCTGGACGATGCAATCGCCGCGAAGCTCTGCTGTCCTCTCGTAATTGGAAATGGAGATTTTCAGGAGGCTTTCGCGCCTTTCGACGTCAGCTCCGAGCCAGCGGCGCAATGCTTTTTCTCAGATTTTGCCAAGGGGCTGATTTCGGCCTCAGCGGTGGGTTGGTCCGGCGACTCGCCCGGACTTCTCAGCTGGGACGCCGGCGCTCACACCTGGCCGTTACGCGAGCACTCAAGCGTAGAAGAGGACGGCATTCTGTTTCCGCGGCGTATCGCTATGGATGACGAAGGCGTGGAGCCCGCTTCACCGGCGGTATTAGCAGATCGCGCCGACGGAGCCTGCAAATGGGGCATCCTGCGCGGCGATGTCGATCATTTTGAGTCACAGCTTCGGCGCGCGGCTTCGATAGAAGAGCACATCCACCTCGCCGCGTTGCTCAAAGAATTTTTCGCCGGCGAACTCGCGGTCCTCTGCGCTCTGCCTGATTTCTGGCGCAAGATCACGGTGCTTTATCGAGGTGGCGATGATTTCGCGGTCGGAGGCAGTTGGGACGCGCTCATTCTGCTATCGCGAGAACTGCAAAGAGTCTTTGAGAAATTTGTCGAACAGCATATGGCGAGTCTGCCTGGGGTTGAGGCAAAGAGCATTAGCATGGCGCTCACGATTGCGCCCGACTTGGACAGCCCGCCCTCCGTTGTTTTTGCCGAAGCCGGGGTGCAACTTCAGGCCACAAAATCGAGCGAGCTTGGCTCTATTTACCTATTCGGGCGCACGCTCGAATGGAAGCGCCTGAGCGATGCCGAAGAACTCCAGTCGAGTTTGGTCCGTTTAGTGCGGGAATTCAGGTATCCGCCGGAGTATCTTAAAGATCTTGCCGCGGTGTATCGCGAAGCATTCTCGGGGCGCGCCGGGCGGCGAGCCAAAGGGGTGCGCGTCGACAAACCTTGGCGCACCTACATGCGGCTGTCGCGCGTGATCCCGCAGGCGCGCGGTAAGGAACAGAACAATGTGCGGAACGCGGCGATCACGGATCTGATCGGCAAGGGAACCGCTGGAATCAAGTTACGGCCTTCCGCGCGGGTTGGCCTCGAATGGGCTCGCCTCGCAGCGAGCGTTTAGCGCCACAAAGGCATCCGGCTGAAAGGAATTGCAATGGCTGAAGTCGAAGAGAAGAAAACGGAACAGCGTCCAGGCGGAGAGAACCGGCCAGCGAGGGAGAATCGCGGCGGCGGTCCGCGACCAAACGAGCGGAATGAAGGGCGTCCGGACCGGGGTGGCGACCGTGGTGATCGGGGCCGGGAAGGTCGCGGCGGTCCGGGCGGACGCGGACCCGGGGACCGGCGCAGCGAAGGCCCTCCGGAGATCGATATCGAGAAATTAATTACAGACAGCCTCTACCTCGACAATCAGGCTCATGTCGTGGTAAGCCGGATGCGCGATATGGACTCCGGCACAAAAAGCCAGCTTCGCCGCCTTTACAATGCAGTTCGTCGCGCGACGCGGGCCCCCGAGGGCGATCGCCAGCATGAATTCGTCATGGTTCGTGCGCGGCTGGCCTATACCATCGCCCGTCACGCGCTTCGCAGCCTCGATCCGCTCGAACGCCTGCTTTTGCAAGTCACGCGCAAAAACGATATCCGCGGCTACGAGCGCTTCCGCGATCTCTTCGAGGCCATCATTGCCTATAACGAGTAATCGCAACTCATTTGCACTGATACGCAGGCGATCGGAACAGGAGAGTAACGCATGAGTTCCCATACAGCAGATACCGAACTGACATTCCTCGGAAAAGTCATTCTCGAAGGCGAAATCACCTGCCAGACAGGTCTACACATTGGAGCGGGGAAGGGCTCTCTGGAAATCGGAGGCGCGGATAATCCAGTCGTGAAGGATGCGTTTGGGATTCCTTACATCCCGGGCAGTTCGCTGCGCGGCCGCCTCCGCTCGCTGCTCGAGCAGACTCTCGGCCTGGCTATCCCAAGCGAGCTGGTTTTTCTCTCCAGGCGGCGCGGACAGGAGGTTCGCATTCATCAAAGTGACCGTGCCGATGATGAGATCTGCATTCTGTTTGGCCGCAATTCCGCGCGCATGGACAAGGTCAGCGGCGAAGCGACGGAATCCTCCACGGCGACGCCCGCGCGCCTGACTGTGTACGATGCACCTCTTGTCGTCGACAGCATAAGTCCGCAGATGCGCGAGAATCTGGACGACGAACTCACGGAGGTGAAGAGCGAGAACGCTGTCGACCGCATCACTTCGCAGGCTAACCCTCGAACGCTCGAGCGAGTTCCAGCCGGCGCGCGCTTCCGTTTTCGCATGGTGCTCGATGTCTTGTGTCCGGAAGACAAGCCGCTGCTCGCGCGGGTGGCGGAAGGCTTGCGCCTGCTGGAAGATGACGCGCTCGGGGGCGGTGGTAGCCGGGGCAGTGGACGAATCTCCTTCAGCGCCCTGACGCTGACTTGGCGCGGTAAAGGCTATTACGAAAAAGGGGCAGGGGAAAACACTCTGCTCTCAAACAGTGACTTAGCAGCTTTGCAGCAGTTTGCCAGCGCTGAGGATCTCACTGAGAAACTCAGTTAGATGCGGTCAGCTCTCCTAATTCGCCTGCGCCCGGCAGGTCCGTGGCGTTATGGCCCGGGGGACGGCGCGGCCGATCGCATGGACGCACTGTACCGGAGTGACCGGCTGTTTTCCGCTTTGACACTTGCGATGCAGCGCCTCGGCTATTTGAATGAATGGCTGGACGCTACCGCGCGCAGTACTGAACCCGCCGCATCCTTCGCTTCGCTTTTTCCCTATCAAGGCGATACCCTGTTTGCGATTCCGCCAGCTACCTTGTGGCCGCCGCCGAGCGCTCAAGTCACTGCTCCAAATGCTGTTTTCCTTTCCAAAATTCGTTGGAAGACGGCGCGCTTTGTGCCGCTAAACGTAATCGATACGCTCGCTACCGGAGGAGGCATTCTGGCGGAACAGTGGCTACCGGACCCCGAGAGCGGTTGCCTGCTGCGGCGTGACCGTCCCAGCAGCAGCCCATTTCGCGTGGTCCACCGCAGCTATGCAGCGGTCGATCGCCTGGCGCAATCGGCCAATTCTGTCGCGACGTCCGCTTGCGTCGAGTTCGAAGCCGGCGCCGGTCTCTGGACAGCGGTCCGCTATCGAGACGGGGCAGCCGAAACGAGTTGGAATGAACGTGTGGAATCGGCTTTCCGCCTGCTTGCCGATAGCGGGTTCGGCGCCCGGCGGACCAGCGGATGGGGACAGGCACATGCGCCCGAGTTTCAAAAAGGCGCCTGGCCCAGGCTTCTTCTGCCGAAGCTAGGACGATTAAACGGCAACGGTTCAAGGGCTGCGGACGGAGCGGGTGGAAGTTCACGCTTTTGGCTGCTCTCTCTTTACTCACCAGCACAAACTGATCAGGTCGATTGGGCCAGTGGCAAATATCAGATCACGACCCGGTCGGGACGCGTCGAGAGCGGTTTCAAAAGCGGAGCGGAAAAGAAAACAGTTCGGATGATCGCGGAGGGTTCCGTACTCAGAGCTGTCTCGGAGCCATCCGGTATGGCCGTAGATGTCGCGCCTGAGGGTTTCGAACATCCCGTTTATCGCTCTGGCCTGGCACTGGCTCTCGAGTTGACATCCGCAATCTCGCAAACTGCCGAAGAGATTGAGGCCGAACTCCGCCCGATCGAAGAACCGGCTACCGAGGAGGCAATTATCGAGCGCCCGTGCGAAGAACCTGCAGCTGAAGAGATGAAAACTGAAGACGTGCCGCCTACGCCCGAACAGACGCGGGTTGAACCGGAGGACTCGGTTGCGGAAGCGGAAGAGCCCGCTCAAGAGGCCGACAGTGCGCTATAACGTAACCGCGCTCACTCCGCTTTTGGTCGGCGATGGCCGCGAGCTCTCGCCTATCGATTACATGGTCTGGAAAGATCAGGTGAACGTGCTCGATCAGGCGCGCATCTTCAAGCTGCTCGCTCGTGGACCGCGCCTCGAGGGTTACTTAACACAACTGCGCAAGGCCACCAAGCTCGATTTTGCGTCCTGGGGCGGGTTTGCTCAGAACTTTTCCCAGCGACGCATCCCGTTTGAGCATCCGGAGTTGACGGCTATCTGGAACTCGGCTCCTGCAGAGTCGCTTTTCATACCGACTTTTGCGGCCAGCTTGGCCGGTACCTATATGCCAGCTTCGGCTCTCAAGGGTGCCTTGCGAACCGGCTTAGTCTTTTCGCGCTGGTCCGGCCAAACTATCGAGCGGATCGCTTCTTCCCTGGAAGGTGACCGGGTACCGCGCCGGATAGCTGAATCAGCTGAGGCAAGCGCTGGAGCCTCACAGATCAAGGTCCTCAGCGTGGCCGACAGTCAGACCGTTCCAGTCTCATCTCTAAGGATCTATTTGACTCGGACCGCGTCGCTCGATACGCGCCAGCCTGGGAAGCCGCAGCTCGCCTGGAAAGTAGCCGGGCGCGGCAGCGTATCCCCCCAGCGCGTCACTGAATCAACTCCGGTTTTTGTGGAGATGGCGGTACCCGGGACCACCTTCTCCGGCGATTGGCAAGAGCGCAGTTTTTTTGAAAATCCCGAGCTGACCCGTACTCTTGGGTGGCGCTCTGTGCCCGAGCTTAAGACGTTTGTCGATGCGGCGAACAGTTACGCGTCGGCCCAACTCGCGGCGCACGCCCATTACGCCGAGGTAACGAGCTTAGCTGGCCTGCACGCGACAGTCGAGAAGCTGAAAGCCGATCTAGCCAGCGCCGGAGAGGCTCCGCTCGCTTGTTTGCTCTCGCTCGGTTGGGGGGGCGGCTTTCTTTCTAAGGCCGGTTTTCTCGAGACGGATCACGCGGCGTATCGGAAGATTCTTAAGGCCGTCCCGGCGGTTGATAGTACATTGCGCGAGAACTTGCCCTTCCCGAAGACACGCCGGGTTGTGTTCATCAAAGGACAACCCTCTTCCCTGCCAGGTTGGGTCCGGGTTCAGTTCGAGAAATCAAACTCTCAGTACGGCTTCGCCAACGAAATTTCATGAAATCGGCCCCGTAATTGCCGATAAGACTCAGTATGATGGGAACACTGCAGCAAAAGTCAAATCAAGTCGCTGAATCTGGCTTAGGCCACCCTGGACTGGAGTAACGCATGCAGAGTGCGATTTATAACGCGTATTTTGGTTTCGCCGAAAACCCATTCAACATCAGTCCTGATCCCGAATTTCTCTACCGGAGCCCGCAGCACGAAGAGGCGCTCGCGAATTTGAGCTACGGCGTACGCAGCCGCCGTGGTTTTATTGTTTTGACCGGCGAAGTTGGCACGGGAAAAACCACCATGCTGGAGTGCTTGCGTGACCAGCTCGATGCCCAACGCACCGAGTTCGCTTTTATCTTCAACTCGCGGCTCAACCCGGACCAGTTCTTCGAGATGATGGCCTACGACTTCGACCTGAAATGCGATCGCAAGTCGAAGACCGATGTTTTATTCGCGCTTAATAACCTGCTTCTCGAGCAGGCCCACCGGAATCGCACCTGCGTTTTAATTGTTGATGAAGCTCACAATCTTGAATGGGACGTTCTCGAGGAGATCCGGCTGCTAGGCAATCTGGAAAATCGCCAGGGCAAACTATTGCAGATCATTCTCTCAGGCCAGCCGGAGCTTGACCGCAAGCTCGACGCTCCCAATCTACGCCAGCTGAAACAGCGGATCGTGCTTCGCTGCTCGTTGAATCCTCTAAGCCCCGAAGAGTCTTCCGCCTATATCGAGACCCGCTTGGCCCGGGCCGGCATGCCGAACCAGCGAGTGTTCTCTCCTGAGCTGCTCGAGGAAGTATACAAGCGCGCCCGCGGCATTCCGCGTGTAATCAATTTGCTCTGCGACAATCTTCTGGTCACCGCGTTCGCAATGGAGCAACGCAGCGCAAGCATCGAGATGCTGGACGAAGTGTGCCAGGATCTCCGGCTCGATTGGCCTGGCTCGAGCCGAGACCGCCGTGGCCGCGCACGGTACGAAATTACCGATGAACAGTACCCGCACGCTGCGCTTCCGGCCCGCGGGGACTAACTGGAGAGATTGGCCGCACTCGGGTTAGTTCTGTACTGCTTCGAACAGTCCGGCTGCGCCTTGGCCGCCGCCAACACACATTGTCACCACGCCAAGACGCGAGCCCGGCCGCCGCGCCATCTCATTCGCCAGCGTACCGACCAGCCTCGATCCTGTCATGCCGAACGGATGTCCAATCGAGATAGACCCGCCGTTCACATTCAGCTTGTCCATAGGAATGCCGAGCCGGTCGCGGCAGTAGACCACTTGCGAGGCGAACGCCTCATTTAGTTCCCAGATGTCTATATCACTGACCTGGAGTTTGTGATGTCCAAGCAGCTTCGGCACGGCAAATACCGGCCCGATGCCCATCTCATCCGGCTCGCACCCCGCCACCGCGAAGCCGCGGAAAATGAGCTTATACGGAATCGTGAGCTCGTCTGCCCGTTCCCGCAACATCAGCAGCGTGGCCGAAGCGCCATCGGATAGCTGTGACGAATTCCCAGCAGTAACGGATCCTTGGCCGCTTACAGGATCGAATACCGGCTTCAGCGCAAGCAGTCCTTCCAAAGTTGTATCCGGCCGGTTGCATTCGTCGCGATCGCAGCAGACCTCCTGCGTGCCCGTCACCTGCCCGGTCTTTTTATCCGCGATAGCCATTGTCACGCGCATAGGCGCGATTTCGCCGGCGAAAAAGCCTTCCTGCTGCGCCCGTGCTGTCCGCTGCTGGCTTTCGAGCGCGTATTCATCTTGCGCTTGGCGGCTCACACCGTAACGTCTCGCCACCACCTCCGCGGTTACGCCCATTTCCATCATTAGGCCCGGCTTGTCTTTCGCCAGCTGCGGATGGGGATTCACGTCGCGCTGTACCATGCTAATACTCTCGACCCCACCTGCCATCACGACCGCCGCGCCTTCGTGGATAATCTCGTACGCGGCCATCGCGATTGCCTGCAAGCCCGATGAGCAAAACCGGTTGACCGTCGCGCCGGCCACCGAGGCTGGCAATCCCGCCAGCAAAGCCACCCTTCGGGCGATGTTCATGCCTTGCGGCCCGTGCGGCTGCGCGCACCCGAGTACCACGTCCTCAATGCTATTTCCATCCAGTTGGGACATTTTTCGGAGTACATCTTTGATGCAGTGCACGGCCAGATCTTCCGGCCGCGTCATGTTGAAAGACCCGCGAAACGACTTAGCGAGTCCTGTTCGCGAGCTGGCGACTATCACGGCTTCTCTCATTTTCGTTGGACCGCCGCACCTGAACCCTTACTCAATCAGGCGACAGTCAAAGCCCAATATACCTACAATGAGATGTCCATGCCCGACTTGGTTCAGCTTTCTCTTCAGGATGACATTGCGGTCATCACAATCGACAATCCGCCTGTAAACGCACTCGGCCCAGGCGTTCCGGAAGGAATCGCCAAAGCTATCCACGAAGCTGGCGCTGACGAGAAAATACGTGCGATCGTCATAATCGGCGCGGGGCAGACCTTCATTGCCGGGGCCGACATTCGCGAGTTCGGCAAGATTGTCTCGGGCGCTAAGCCGCGAATCAATCTGCTGTCTCCTTTGCAGGTCATCGAAGATTCGCCCAAGCCCGTCGTGGTAGCCATTCACGGTACCGCTCTCGGCGGCGGACTTGAAACTGCTATGTGCGGCCACTACCGCGTGATCGCTCCCGGTGCGCAAATCGGCCAACCCGAAGTCAAGCTCGGGTTGATCCCCGGAGCGGGTGGCACGCAGCGTCTCCCGCGCCTAGCCGGCATCCCCAAAGCTCTGGAAATGTGCGCGGCCGGCGAGTCGATTAAAGCTGAAGAGGCCGTCTCTCTTGGTGTTGCGGACCGGCTGATCGAAGGTGACCTGCTGACCGGGGCTATTGCCTTTGCTCGTGAAATCGCCGGCCGTCCAGCTCCCAAGACGCGCGAGCGCAACGAAAAATTAAAGCCGGCAAGCGCTGCCGTCTTCGCTTTTGCGCGTGATGTCGCCCGTAAGCGCGCGCGTGGGCTCATTGCGCCTCTGGCTGCCATCGACGCGGTCGAGGCCGCCACGGAATTGCCCTTTGACGAGGGCTGTGCCCGCGAAGCGGAGCTCTTCGACAAGTGCCTGTTCTCTACGCAATCGAAGGCGCTGATCCACGCGTTTTTCGGCGAACGCACGGTTGCGAAGATTCCCGGCATTCCGAAGACAGTCAAGCCGCTCGAGATCCGCCGCGCCGCAATCGTAGGCGCCGGAACAATGGGCGGCGGCATTGCGATGACGTACGCCAACGCGGGCATCCCGGTGATAGTTAAAGAGACCACTCAGGAAGCTCTCGACCGCGGCATCACGATCATCCGCAACAATTACGCCGCTACCGTAGCCAAAGGCCGCCTCTCGCAACAATTAGTGGACGAACGCCTCGCCCGCATCACGCCGCAGCTCGGTTACGAAGGGTTCGACCAGGCCGACATCATCGTCGAAGCCGTCTTCGAAAGCATGGCCGTAAAAAAGCAGGTCTTCTCCGAGCTGGACAAAATCGCGCAGCCTGGCTGCGTACTAGCTTCGAATACGTCCAGCCTTGATATCGACGAGATTGCGTCTGCGACCGGCCGCCCCCAGATGGTAATCGGCAACCACTTCTTCAGTCCGGCGAATGTCATGCGGCTGCTCGAAGTGGTGCGCGGCCGCGCGACCAGCAGCGAGGTCATCGCAACTTCGATGGCGCTGGGGAAAAAGCTTGGAAAGATTGCCGTACTCGCCGGTAACTGCCGCGGCTTCATTGGTAATCGCATGGTTGCGTCGTATCTTCGCGAGGCCCATTTCCTGGTTGAGGAAGGCGCATCCGTCGAGCAGGTAAATCAGGCGCTCTACGATTTCGGCATGGCCATGGGGCCGCTTGCCATGGACGATCTCAGCGGTCTCGATGTCTCCTACGCTATCCGCCAGGAATTCGAGCGCTTCGAGAAACCAGGCGTGCGCAAGCCGCTCGTGCCAGATCTCCTCTGTGAACAGCGCCGGTTTGGGCAAAAGACCGGCCGCGGATGGTCGAAGTACGATTCCAGTCGTAAGCCGTCGCCCGATCCCGAGACCGCCGAGCTGATCGAAAAAACCGCGCGCGCAGCAGGTATGGCCCGCCGCCAGATTGCATCGGACGAGATCGTCGACCGCTGCATCTACGCACTCGTCAATGAAGGAGCACGCATCCTCGAAGAAGGGATAGCCCTGCGCGCCGTCGACATCGATATCACTTATCTTTACGGCTATGGCTTTCCAGCTTGGCGCGGCGGTCCCATGTTCTACGGGGACACCGTTGGCCCGCATAGAGTTCTAGCCCGTATTGAGGAGTTCGAGAAGCAACACGGCCCGGATTTATGGGCTGCGGCGCCCCTGCTGCAAAAGCTGGTGGCTGAGGATCGCACTTTCGCAAGCTTCGACCGGGACAAAGAGACAGCATGAGCCTTGGGCCGCGCCGGCCTTCTAGAGTTGGTACAACAGTAAGCGGAAGCCAAGCAGGTGACAGAGAGCGAAGACGTGATCGGTGAAGCCGGCGGTATCGGTGTAGTGCTCCTCGATCCGCAGCTCGGCCTCGTGATAAAGCAGTCCATGGAGCACATGCATCTCATCCCGCACAGTGGCGTTTGCCGCAGGACGGACCGACATATGCTCTATCGGCGGGGACGACACTTTGGCGGATTATCACGTCAGCGCAAAGCATGCGGTCGCGCTCAGAGTATGCGACTGCTGCCGCGATCTTTACCGCAGCTCGTATGGCCGAAATTTGTCACCGCTCGCCTGCGCGAAGTGATCTGAAACTATCTGTTATGCCACCCTAAGACCTCTTTTCGACAGTCTGCCGTCGTGTCCACCAGCGTGGCCCGGCAGTTAGTTCCATTTCCCTTTCCGCATCCACGCGCAGCAAGTCGCCTTGCCGCTAACAACCCTGAAACAATTCAGCAACAATACTGAACTAAGAACCGACATCGCCCGGGTTCCCGGTCTGAGGGGAACAAAAAGCGGGGCTGATGATTAGCTCTGTTAAGGAGTAACCCCGATGACAATCATTTTTTCAGGCTACATCAGCGATTTAGACGTTCAGGCGCTGATCGACGCCCAGTCCAACCCAGCGGACGAAAGACTCGTCCGCTGGACGATTGTGAGCGACTCAGCCTTCCGCCAGGTATGAGGATCTGGTCAACCAAAAACAATTGATGCTGACCTGGTGGACACAGGACGGAAGCAGGTGTTGACATGGACAAAACCTCGGACGGATCGGAACTTGCGCCGGGTTCTCCGGAGGGGTTCGAATTCTGGGACTTCGATTTGACGCGATAGAGAGTTCTTTGGCGAGGAAGTCAAAGGGCTTATTCATTTCGTAGCAGATTATGAAAAGCATTTTCAAAGAGGGAAGACGGTTGAAGATGTAGCCATCGGCATGGCCGATGACCTCAATATTCCGTTCGCGCCGGCGGCGGATATGGTCCACGCCAGCCGCATAGCTTCGCGTAGCACGGCCAACGCCGCATCATGAATCCTTGGGTGGTCCGAATACCCCCGCGCCGCGAGCTGCGTCGCGCCATACCCAATTTGTTGAACAGTCCGCGACGTGCCTGGGAAAGTAAACTGCCCTTTCTTCATATCGACCACCTGTTCGCGCGCATGCAGCGTCTTAATACATACGAAGCAAAGACGAGCGCCATGACGACAATCGGATCAAGTTTATCCCAAGTACTGCCACTGCCATTCAGTTGTGAATAGGACGCGAGTAAAATATTGATCGTGAGACCAGCATAGACCCACTCAGTCAATCGAGGCCCATTCGGAATCAGAAGGCCCACGCCGCCAAGGATGTGGGTCACGCCAATCAGAGGGATGATATAGAGCGGGTATCCGAGCTTCTGATTGGCGATCCTCCATTCGTCGGAATCGTGAATTAGATATAAGCCTCCAAAGTACACCCAGATGAAGGCGAGAAGGCCGGTTATTACCATCGCGGCTATTTGAGTTGCTCGACCTGCTGCGGGTTTATCTATTGTGTGTTCATCTTTCATATAAAAAGCGATCCTTGTTATTTCAATGCTCTAAGCGTTCTGCAATATGTCGGCTCTTTATACGCGCTGGAAATCAACGATCAGCCGGCCAGCGATGCCTCGGGCTTTGTTGACCTCAATTGCTTGAAGAAGTTCGTCGCGACCGAAGACTTTCGCGATTTGGTACTTAAGCCTTCCATGTTGCCGCGCGGCTTGTTCCGCAATTTTCTCCAGTCTGGCCGCATGTGGCTGAGCCCCGACAAAGAACCCTCTGAATCCGGGCGTAATGGTCGGGTCGGCTACAGACACGATTCGCAGCCAAGGCCACGAACGAGACGCAAAGGAGGGCTGCGGTCGCGTCATCCATAATCTCGCTCGGGAATCCGAATGCCCTCCTCAGCGTCGTCGAGGAGATCGATCAGACTTGGTCCAGGCCGCCCTCCCGGGTCAACTCAACGCCGATGATATAGCTGCTGTTATCCGAGGCGATCTTCAGACGTTGCGCAAAAGCTGTGCAGGAGGAATCGCCTCCTGCACTTATTCCTTAGAAAAGCGGGGCACCGAATGAGCCGGGCCGAACTTAAACTCTATATTTTGGCCGCCCCCTGTGCAGCCGCGAATACATCGCGTGCAGACGTCGTACCCGCTACGTGCTCCGTACCCTTGATTCCGAGGTCCATCCATCCCGCGTTCACGCTCTCAAACATTTCTTCGGCGGGTCCAGTGTGGCCCTTCGGGATGCCGAACTGCTCGAACGCTTCCGCCCAACCTGCACGCGGGACTGCAAAGGCTTTTACGTTGAGTTTTAGGACTTCACCCAATTGGCCCGCTACTTCATCCGCGCTTACCATCGAACCTAGCTCAATAAAGCGATGCCCTGACCACGCTGGCCCGGTCAGAAGCTTTGCTACCTCTGCGCCAATGTCGTTTGTCGCGACCATTGTCGATTTCCGGTTTGTAGGATTGTAGTAGACCGGTAGTGTTCCGCCTTGGGCGGCCTGTAAGCCGTAAAGAAAGTTTTCGAAAAATCCGCCTGCGCGCACAAATGCGACCGGCGATGTCAGGCTGCGAAAACCTTGCTCCAAAAGCGATAAGGCCGTGATCATCCCCAGCCCGCTTGTTCTATTCGCGCCCATCGACGAAAGCGCTACCACCCGCGGCGGCACTGCCTTGGTCAACGCCTCGACATACTTCGCAATCACGTCCTTTGCTTCTTTGTAATCAGGCGAGGGTGCCCATACAGCCGGCAACATAACAAACGCCCCCTCAACACCTTTGAGCGCCGCCGCTATGGCTGCCGCATCGTTCCAGTCTCCATCCACCAAGTCCACCCCTTGGTCTGCCCACTTCGCCGCTTTCCCGCGATTGCGCACAAGTGCTCGCACCTGTTTGCCTTGCTTCAGCAGATGCCGCGCAGTGGCGCCTCCAACTTTTCCAGTAATGCCCATGACTAAATACATACTCGTTTCTCCCTGTTGTTCTTGTAATTGTTGCAGCGATACGGTACCGTATCCGTGCTACGCGACGATACGGTACAGCAGCCTTTCTACGATACGATACCGTACCGTATTTGTGCTACGCTACAGTAGAGTACTCTGCGAAGTGAAAAGTTGCAAGCGAAAATGAAAGATTCTAATTCACCCCATCAAGCGAAAATGGAAGATTCTAATGCACCCCATGAGGACAAGAGGGTTCAACGCTCAAAAGATGCCATCTTAGCGGTTACGTACAAATTGCTTAGCGAAGAAGGCATTGGAGGTGTCAGCATCGACGAAGTTTCGCGGCGCTCTGGTGTTTCCAAGACAACAATCTACCGTCATTGGCCATCTCGTTCGGCGTTGTTGATGGACGCTTGTTCGAAGATTGGGACTGCGCCGGTGATCCCAGACACAGGCACCTTAAAAGGCGATGTTACTGCGCTCACGACAGGTTTGGCTCAACAGCTAAAATCCGCGCGCTGGGCGGCTGTTCTTCCTTCGATTATCGACGCAGCAGAGCGGGAACCGGAGTTGGCGCAGCTTCACGCTCAGTTGCATGCCGGTCAGATGGTTCCGTACTTTGCAGTTGCGGAGCGAGCTAAGAAGAGGGGCGAGCTGGCCCCCGGCACGAACGTGTCTGAGTTTGTAGCCTCAATCGTCGCGCCTTTCTTCTACCGACGCTGGTTCACGAGGCAACCCCTCGACGATGCATTTGTGAAAGGCGTAGTTCGTGGTCTCTTAAGCCAACTGAAGTGAAACTAAGTCAACTCGACGATCCACGTTGCGACTCGCAGTAGTGCTTTCCCGGAACGCTGTTACGATATCTGCGACCAGGCAGCGCAGCGAGATACTAACTTCGCTGCCCTGCATATCCCCGCCATTTGGAAAGACGCTTACCGGAAGCAAGCTTGGAGTCTGGCAATACCGGGTTCGCGATTGGCGGGTCATCTGTGAGTTGCAGCCAATCGATTATTGATATTGGTCGTGAAGATCGGTCATAGAAGCACTGTATACGAGGTGTAAACTGTTTAATTTTCCTGTCTACACTCCATGCACTCTCCTCTCTTTTCCGGCCCAGAACGGCTCGCGCAGCTCGCGTTTCATGACTTTCCCCGTACCCGTCTTTGGCAGCGGCTCTCTCACAAACTGAATCAGTCGCGGCAACTTAAACTTCGCCAGTCGTGTTTGCAAATACTCGAGCAGTTCGTCGCTGCTCAAAGATGCCGCGGATCTAAGTACCACCATCGCCACCGGTATCTCGCCCCACTTGTCGTCGGGAGCTGCCACCACAGCACACTCGAGTACCGCCGGGTGGGACGCGATTGCCTTTTCTAACTCGATCGAAGAAATATTCTCGCCTCCGCTGATGATAATGTCCTTGTCGCGATCCACAATATGGATGTAGCTTTCTTCGTCCCAGACAGCCATATCACCGGTGTGCAGCCATCCCTTCGTCATGATGGCCGCGGTCGCTTCCGGCTCGCGGTAGTAACCGTCCATTATGCTGTCTCCGCGGATCACCACCTCTCCAATCTTCTCCATGTCGCGGGGGACATCTTTCATCTCTCGATCCACCACTCGAATTTCGGTCGCCAGTATTGGCCAGCCAGCCATGGACATGCGGAAGATCCGGTCTGCTGCGTCGCGATAAGAAACTGTCCCTTTCGCGCGTGAAGAAGTGGCCACCGGACCTGTTTCGGTCAGTCCGTAACCGGCCATGATGTTGCACGAGAAGGTCCGTTCGAGTCCGGCGATTAGCTCCGGAGAAGCGGCAGCCCCGCCGACGTGAATGTCCTGCAGGCTCGATGTATCGAAGCGCCCGAGATCCGGACAGTTGAGCAGAGCGTTGGCCATGAGCGGCACAAGTGACATGCCGGTCGCACGCTCTTCTTCAATAAGGCGCAGCACGTGTGAGGGTTCGAAGCGGCGCACCATCACCTGCTTTACGCCATTCATGGTCGCGGTTTGCGGGCGTCCCCAGCCGTTCGCGTGAAACAGTGGGATTGTGTGCAGTTCCACAAACCGGTCATTTTGAGTGATGCTTCCCGTGACTGCCAGCGCATGCAGGTAAAGCGTGCGATGCGAGAGCATCACGCCCTTTGGTGAGCCTGTGGTTCCGCTCGTATAAAACAACTCCGCGATTTCGTTCTCATCGAAGCTAAAGACGTCGGGCGGCTCGATCTGCTCACGCGCCAGCAGTTCTTCGTACGTGAGATCGGCGGGAGGCATCTTGGTGCCGATCGACACATAGCGCTCTATACTGGGGCAAACCTTGCGCAGCTCTATAACGAGCGGAGCGAAGTCGTTCTCAAAAATGAGAACACGCGGCTGCGCATGATTCAGGATCTCCGCCAGTTCGTGGGGAGTCAGGCGCACGTTCAAAGGCAGGGCCATCGCATGGATGAGCGGCGGCCCATAGTAGCCTTCCAGTAATTGATGGGTGTTAAAGCTCAGATAGGCAACGCGGTCGCCTGCTTGTACGCCTTCTGCAAGCAAGCCACCAGCCAGTCTCTCGCACCGCTCCACAAACTGGCGGTAGGTAAAGCGATCATGGCCTGAGACAATGCCTTCCTTCTTGCCATAGAGATCTAGGGCGCGGTAAAGGAAGCGTATTGGGGTAAGCGGTATATTCATCGAGAGCCCTGTCTGGACTAAGCAAAATACCGCTCTCGTTCGAGGAGCCGTTTGGCGATTCCGCGGCGGAACTCGACCGCATTCACTGGATCGTACACCGTCAGCTTTCTAAGAACGGACATGTTGCTTCTCAGCATCCCCGGCGGCGAACACGCGCCCAATACGCTCCGGGCCGTCAATTCCAGCCTGGCCATGGCTTCACGCAAAAACACGGCGCACATGTCCCCTGCCGAGACCAGTTTCCCTGCCCCTTTTTTGCGGCTGCGCAGCAAGCTCGATTCCATGGCGAACGCTTCCAGAACCAGATCCGCGATATTCATCATCACTTCCTGCTGCTGTTCCAGATCCGCGCCATACTTCTGATAAGCCAGCCCGAGCGCAAGCAGAACAACACTCTTTGCATTCCGTATCAGCCTCATCTCCTCGTCCGAGCCGTGGGCCTCTGGATTGCCAGCGGATATGTTCTTCATCAATGTTTGAGCCGCCTGCATTAACGGCAATTGGCCTCGCGCCGCGCGCTTCAAAAGCATCCCCGTGATCAGCAGCCGGTTCACCTCGTTCGTTCCCTCGAAAATACGATTGATGCGCGAATCGCGATACGCTTTCTCGACCGCGTAGTCCTGATGAAACCCGTAACCGCCATGAATCTGCACGCCTTGATCTGCTACATAGTCGAGCACCTCCGAGCCAAACACTTTCACGAGCGAGCACTCGACCGCATACTCCTCCACCGCCTTTAGCATCGCTTCCGGCGAATGTGCGTTCCCGCTGGATTCCGCCAGCTTCGCTTGGATCAGTCCCACTACGCGCCACGCCATCGATTCAGCCGCGTAAGTGCGGATGGCCATCTCAGCGAGCTTATGTTGAATCGCGCCGAATTCAGCGATCGCCAACCCGAACGCCTTCCGCTCTTTGGCGTATTTCAGGCTGATCGCCAGGACGTCTTTCGCTCCACCGACCGCCAATGCGCCCAGGTTCAGCCGGCCTATATTCAGAATGTTGAACGCGATCACATGTCCGCGTCCGATCTCACCCAGGACATTCTCGACGGGAACAGGCGTGTTCTCGAAGTACACTGCGGTAGTCGAGCTGCCCTTAATGCCCATCTTCTTTTCTTCGCCGCCGCTGTGTACGCCGCCGAAGCTTCTCTCTACCAGAAAGGCCGTGAAATCTTTGCCTCCCACTTTGGCGAACACGGTGAATAAATCCGCCGCGCCTCCGTTGGTAATCCACATCTTCTGCCCGTTCAAAATGTAATGTTTCCCGTCTACGCTCAAATCGGCTCTGGTGCGCGCCGCTAGCGCGTCTGATCCCGCCTGCGGTTCGGTCAAGGCGTAAGCTGCAATTAACTCCGCCCGAGCTAGCATCGGCAAGTATTTCTCTTTCTGCTCCTCGGTACCGAAGTAAAGAACAGGTAGCGTACCGATGCCGGTATGCGCTCCGTGCCATGCCGCGTATGATCCGTCACGCCCCAGCTTTTCAGCGGCGATCAGCGACGACGGGAGGTCCAGTTCCAGGCCTCCATATCTTTCGGGAATTGAGATCGCAGTCAAACCCGATTCGGCCGATTTCCGCAAAACCCCCACCGCGACACCCGGCTCTTGCCGCTGAATCTCCTCCAGCTTCGGCTCGATCTCGCCAAAGTAGAACTCGTCCGCTGCCTTGGCAATCGCCCGGTGCTCCTCGTTTAAATCCTCGGGCGTGAAAACCTCTTTCGGCTCGCGATCCACGATCAAAAACTCGCCGCCGCTACTGCTGGTTACAACTGTTTCGGCCGATGCCATATAGCCCTCCTACTTACTCTGGCCGCCCTTACCCGGCATCGCTATTAGTTTTTGCCGCACTTCCTCTGGAATAGGCATAGCTCGTTGTGTCTGTTTGTTCATACATGCCACGACGATCAGGCCGGTGGCCGCCACTGTGCCCGCCTTCGTGGTACAAAACTCAAAGCGAACCGAGGAGCGGCCAAGCTTTGTCAAGCATACTTCAATTTCAATCAGGTCGTCATGCTGTAAGGCCAGCTTGAAATCGCATTCCGCGTGTACGCGAGGGAAAGTAAACTCGTGTCCCAGGTAAACGATTCCTAGTGAGCGCATAAACTCGATCTCGGCCGATTCGAAATACCGGAACATCGCCGTATAGTGGATACGGCCGCTTGCGTCTGTGTCGATGTAACGAATTCGAGTCTGAAAGAGAAAAGGCCTGGGCAGAGTCATCTCTTTCAGAATGCACCAGGGAGAGAGCGTGGTACCAGGCGCCATTGACTTCAAACAGCGCTTTGGTTTATCGTTACGATTCGTTTTGTAAGATGCAGGTTTAGTATGCTCCTGTAATCATGTTCCGGTCAAAACGCAGCCACATGGAGACCATTCAGACAACCTTCGATTCAACGCTACAGACCGCGGACAAGGTGGAAGAGCTTGTCCTGAAGGAGGCCTCCAAGCTGCCACTGGACGACGATGAGCAACACCAAATTGGCATGGCGGTACGGGAATGCACTGTCAACGCTGTCGTGCATGGCAACCGCTACAACAAAAATAAGAGAGTTCACTTACAGATCGAGCGGTCTGAGAAGGAATTCACCGTAGTGATTGGGGACGAGGGAGAAGGCTTCGACCTGAAGTCCTTGCCCGATCCGCTCGCGCCGGAAAATCTGTTGCGCCAATCGGGACGCGGGCTGATGCTGGCGCGCGCTTTTATGGACGAGTTCGACCTGCATCCACGTCCCGGCGGCGGCACTGAAGTGCGGCTCGTCAAACACTTGGCCAAGTCATAGGGCTATAGATACTCGGTTTAGAGGAGGCAGAAGTGAGCGTAAAATTGACATCTCGCCAGGTGGGCGATGTCACTGTGATTGATGCGGCGGGACGGGTAACGTTGGGCGAAGGCGCGAGCGCATTTCGGGACACCATTCGAAGCCTCGCCGCCAAAGGCGACAAAAAGTTGCTGCTTAACTTGGGCGACGTTTCTTACATCGATAGCTCTGGTATCGGCGAGATGGTGTCAGGTTTCACCACCGTTACCAACGGAGGAGGCCAGCTCAAGCTGGTCGGCCTCTCGAAGCGCGTCAAAGATCTGCTGCAGATCACCAAGCTCTACACCGTATTCGAGGTTTACGACGACGAAGCCGAAGCGGTCCGAAGCTTCCACTAACTTCGGCGTGTACAAACCCGCATGAGACAAGTCGCTATGTGCCGCCACTGCTTATTCAGTCGCAACATACTCCAATGGACTCTCTCCCATGCTAAGTTCCGTTCTCCCCAATCCGGTCTTCGTTCTTCCTGAGCCTCGCCCGGTTGACATTCTGCTGGCGGACGAGCTGACACTTGTCCGGGAAGGTTTGGCCGCGCTCTGCAATTCAATCGAAGGCTTTCGCGTGGTGGCGCAGGTTGGAACCGCGGGAGCCGCGCTTAGCGAGATAGTGCGCCTGCAGCCAGCCATCGCTCTACTGGACCTCGGATTGTCCGATTTGGCGGCCACCGAAGTCATTCGGCGCGTTCGGGAGCAGGAATTGCCTACCCGCTGCGCCGTCTTCTCGACCCGCAAGGATCGCAAAACCGTCTTGGAAGTACTGAGAGCCGGCGCCTGCGGTTACCTGCTGAAAACCTCCAACTCCGGCCAGATGGCCGAGGCACTTAACCAATTCACGCAGGGGGGCATTTATGTCTCTCCCCAAATCGAAGTCATGTCCTTGTTCGGAGAAGGCGGCTCCCGGCATGAAGCGGATCCGATCGAGTCTCTAAGCAGCCGCGAATTTCAGGTGTTTTCGCTGCTGGTCGAGGGTGTGCGCGCGAAAGAAATTGCCGCACGCCTGGCGCTCAGCCCCAAAACCGTTGATACCTACCGCTCGAGCCTCATGCGAAAGCTCGATATCCACGACGTGGCCGGACTCGTGAAATTCGCAATCAAACGCGATCTCGCAGACCTTCGGGCCTGATCGTTCGCCGGGCCCAGACGGCTCTGGGAGGCCTGAATGTGCTACCCTACGGGTGATTTCCTCCCAAACTGGATAAGGCTGCTCTCTGGGCTACGCGCCAGGTCCGAGCTGATGATTCCAGCAGAAAGGCAGTTGTCCCGGTTTGACCCGCCACGAATTAAAAGAACAGCTTCAGCACGATCAGTTTACCGATTCAGTCTCGACCGCGCTCAATTACGCCAGCTCCCATAAACAACGCCTCATACAGTGGGGCATTGTTGCCGCCGCGGCCGTCATCATAATCGTTGGTGCTGTCTGGTTTAATTCATACCGCCGGTCCGTCCGGCAAAAGGATCTGCAGGCTGCTTTTACTGTCTTGGACGCCCAGGTCGGGCCTCCTAACGAGTACATGAAGACGTTTGCAACACCTGAGGCGAAACAGCAGGCATCCATGAAAGCGCTGTCCGAGGTAGTGGCTAAAGATGCTGGAAGTCGCGAAGGTTATCTTGCCCAGTACTACCTAGGCACGCTCAAAGCGCAAAAAGGCGACGCAAAAGGGGCGGAATCCGATCTCCGCGCCGCCGCCAATTCCAATAGTGACTCGGCGGCGCTCGCCAAGATCGCTCTCGCTCAGCTTTACATTGCTTCCAAAAGAAACTCCGAGGCCCAGGATTTGCTGCGCTCACTGGTCAATAAGCCGACGGACCTGGTATCCAAGGCACAAGCCCAGGTTTTGCTCGCACAATTAGACGAAAGTATCAATCCTCAGCAATCCAAGCGGATTCTTCAAAGTTTGAAAACTCCGAATGAGAGTCCGGCGGTCAGCCGAGCGGCTGACCAGGTTTCCGCGCAGCTGGCCAAGTAATCCCGTTCGATGCTGCGCCGCCTGCGCCTCGCTTCCCAGGGTCTCCGGGGCCGCCGCTTTCCCGAGCTTCCACATCCCTACCGCAACGACTTTCAGCGTGACCGCGACCGCATCATTCACTCCCGCGCATTTCGCCGTTTGGAAGGCAAAACGCAGGTTTTCGCCGTTGGTTCCGACGACCATACGCGCAACCGGCTGACCCACACAATAGAGGTTTCGCAGGTGGCCCGCACCGTCGCCGGAACTCTTGGTTTAAATGACGAGTACACCGAAACTCTGGCCCTCGCTCACGATCTCGGTCACCCTCCGTTCGGTCACGTTGGTGAAAAGGAGCTCGACAGGCAAATGCGGCGTTTTGGGAGCGCGTTTGAACACAATCTGCACGCCCTTCGAGTCGTGGATTTTCTCGAAGAACGCTATCCCCGGTTTAACGGACTGAACCTCACCTTCGAAGTTCGCGAGGGCATTGTCAAACACTCCCGCGAGATCGATCCCGGCGCTGAACCATATCTACAGGAGTTCTTACCGGGACAACGCCCCGCCTTGGAAGCCCAACTACTCGATATCGCCGATGAGATCGCATACGGCTCCGCGGATCTCGACGATTCTTTTGCCTCAGGACTTATCTCGTTCGACGATCTTCGTCGCTTTGTGCCTCGGGCCGGGGACCTCATCGATGCCGCCGAAACGCAATACCCCGGAGCCTCCGATCGCGTCCGCTTCTGGGAAGTGCAGCGCCAGCTCATGAACCTGCTGATTGGCGGCTTGATCGAGGGCACGGCTGCCGTCGCTGACGATTCAGGGGTTCAAACTGCCGAGGATGTAAGAGCTCTCGACCGCAGAATCGCTCAGCTCTCAGCTGAAACGGCTGAGCTCAACACGCAACTTAAGGAACTCCTAGTCCGTCGCGCTTACTCCTGCGCACGTCTGGTCGAAAATAGAAACACCGCTGTCGAAAAAATGAGGGCTGTTTTCGAGTTTCTAATCGAGCACCCGGAGCAAGTTTCCGCCGGCTACCGCGAACATTTGCAGGATACTCCGACGCACCGCGTTATTTGCGATTATCTGGCAGGCATGACTGATGCTTACCTGCTGCGCGTACACGGCGAACTCTTGAATTGATCATTCTCTGTTTGTTACGCTTGACAACTCAGCCGACCGCACCGCATAGAGCTTCTCGAGCTGCCGGCAGATCTCTCCGGCCAGCCGCTCCGGCTTTTCTTCTTCGTCAAGCTCCACGCTTATCTTGATATACAAATCCACTCTCTTCATGGCTCTGATCAGATAATAACCAGTAGCTGATGTCTGACACGGTCCTTTGCAAAATTTGCGGCAAGCGCCGCGCCAGGCGTTTTTGCCCCGCGGTGCAGGGCGAACTTTGCAGCATCTGTTGCGGTACCGAGCGCGAAGTTTCGCTTTCCTGTCCGCTTGAATGCGAATATCTGCGGGAAGCGCACAAGCATGAGAAGCCAATTCCTGTAAACGAAGCACAGCAGGCCAACTCAGATGTTGTCGTCAGCGAAGAGCTTTTAAGCAACCACGAAGAGTTTCTTTTATTCTGCATATATTCGCTCTTGCAAGCGGCCGTACGCACTCCTGGCGCCGTCGACACAGATGTCATAGCCGCTCTCGAAGCCGAAATTCAAACCCACCGCACGATGTCTTCGGGCCTTTTTTATGAAACTAAGCCGGAAAATATGGTGGCTTTGGCAGTACAACGCTCCTTTGTCGCATCTCTTGCCGATTATCAGAAGCTTCGGTCTGAACGCGAGCCGCTTTCGCCGGTCCGCGATTCAACAGTGCTGGCGGTACTGGTATCTCTGCACAGGGTTGGGCAGCAGAATCAGAATGGGCGGCCGCGCGGCCGTATGTTCGTCGATCTTCTGCGCCGGATGACCCCGGAAGCGAGCGTCGAAGAGCGTGCGCCGAGCATCATCATATAGGGAGGTTGCGTAAACTGAAGGCCAAATTGCTTGAGTGGAAAGAGCTTGCGCCGGAGGTCCACCATTTCGAGTTTGAAGTTCCCGGCGTGGAGCACCTGCAATTTACACCTGGCCAATTTATTTCGGTCGTCGAGCACAAGGCGGGCAAGGATATCACTCGCGCCTATTCGATCGCCTCTCCCCGCGCCGGCAACCGCTTCGAGCTCTGCCTGAACCGGGTTCCCGAGGGCCTGGTTTCCTCCTGGCTCTTTGAGCTCAAACCCGGCGATGAAGTGGACATGCACGAGCCGCTCGGTTACTTCACGTTGCGCCATCCGGGCCGCCGAGCGGTATTTGTCGCGACAGGCACAGGTGTCGCGCCCTTCCGCTCGATGCTCCTCGATCACCTGCCCCGCTTACAACCGGAAATCACTCTTCTCTTCGGCGTTCGCTATGAGGCCGGCCTGCTGTATCGGGAAGAGCTGGAAGAACTCGCCAATCAGTACCCCTCCTTTAGCTTCATGCCCACGGTGACCCGTCCGTCCGGCACCTGGGATGGGCGCACCGGGCGCGTGCAAGCGCACTTGGATGAAGCACTGGCGATTCGCACGCCCGAGGAAATCAGCAATATCGATGTCTATATCTGCGGGTTGAAGGAAATGGTGGACGACGTTCGCAGGGAGCTAAAGGTCCGCGGCTTTGACCGTAAGCAGATTATTTACGAAAAGTACGATTAGCTCGCAATCACACCACGATTCTTGTAATCGTAGTCTGCCCGTATATCTCTCTCGTCTGCTCCAGATTCGCCAGCTCGATGCCAGGCAGTAGCGCCGAAGCAGTTCCCGCCGCCACGCCCCAGCGCAGAGCCTCGCTTAAGGAACCACCCTGCTCGAGTGACCAGACAATGGCGGCTGACATCGCATCTCCGGCGCCGATTGGGCAACGCGCATCTACCACCGGCGGCATTACTTCCAGCACGCCCTCGCTCGAGGTGGCCGCAATCGCTCCCCGGCTGCCGAGCGAAAGAATTACCGACTTAGCGCCTAGCGCCTTGATGCGCTGAACCGCGTCGATCAGTTGCGACCGCGTTATAAGCGCTGTATTTAGTAATCTCTCCGCCTCCGACTGATTCGGTTTGACGATCGTCGGATGCGCCTCCAGCCCGTGAAGTAGCGCATCGCCGTCCGTATCGAGCAGCGTCTCGACTTTGTGCTTCTCGGCCACTTCAATTAACTTTGTGTAAAAGTGCTCGTCGACGGAAGGCGGCAGACTCCCGCATAACATCAGCCATGCTGCCTCGGGCAGCAGCTTCTCGGTCGCCTTGAGCAGTTTATCCTGCTCCATCTTCGAGAGCGCCGGGCCGCGCTCGTTCAGCTTGATGGAGAGACCCTGGCGATCGGAAATCGTCAGATTGATTCGAATCGCATTCCGTATCTTAACGATCTCTTTCCCAAACGTGTCCGCCGCAAGGCGCTCCTCGAACTTGCGTCCCACATCTCGCCCGGAGGTGGTGATTGCAATGGCTGAAGCCCCGAAGCTGGTAAGCACTCTCGCCGCATTGATACCTCTACCGCCCGCCGCCTCGGTGGTCGATTCGATATACGCGCGATCTTCAAATACCAGGCGGTCGACCGTCGTGATGCGGTCGAGCGCAGGATTGACGGTCAGAGTGAGAATAGGTCTACTCATTCAGGATGGATTTCAGCGTAACAGCCGGGCCAAGACAACGCCCTGCGTATTTCACGCGTGCGGGCGGCGGGCAAAAGTCCGGGCCGCGAGCATACCGCCGAAGGCCGCTGAGATCGTGGCAAGAAAGAACATCGGAATTAGAGTTTCGCCGATGCTGACCACCAACTGATGAGGATCGTCGAGCATCTTGGCGGCTTCCGGCATCTTCGCCATACCCACCTTTAGCATTTCCCGTCCTGTTGGGGTACCGACCTCAATTCCCACCACGGCTGCGCACACTGCAAATACGAGAAAGAGCCACAATCCCGTCATCAAACCGAGATACGCGCCTCCACCCGTTGAGAGCGGCTGGGCGGTCTGCCGCCTGTAGAAGAAAGCGGCGGCATAGCCGGCCGCGCAGAGAGCCACCAACCCCAGCGGCGGAGCAAGCATGGCCAGTATCAGCAGCACCACCAGCGCGAAGGCGGCAACTGCCATGGTGATCGCCACGGCGCGTAAGTTGCCAAACCCGATCGCTGGCGGCTTCTTCTCACCCGGAAGGTCCAGCGGGCCCTGTACGGGAGCTGACGGAGTTTCGGATCCAGCAAGTCGAGCTATGTCCTCTTCAAACTGCGGCTTGCCACACTTATGGCAAAAGCGGGCATCCTCGGGAAGAACGGCGCCGCATGTACAACGTGTTTCCACTTCTTTATTTTAGAGCTTTGCGCTTTTTACCAAACGAACTCCGAAGTGAAAAAAGCGCTGGATACGATAGTAGATGACGGTAAATGCATAAACCAAATGTCCTGGTGGTCTGTCCGCCTGGTCACTATGTGTTGAGAGGACTCTCGCCGCTCAGTAACGAAGCTAACATTTTGGTTGGCAACGATACTGAGGCTTTGAGTGAACATGCTCCGGACGCGGAAATCATTCTCTACTCGAGTCTGACTGGCAAGACGGTCAATTTCGCGGAGGTCTGGCACCACACCCGAAGAGTCAAATGGGTTCAGTCGCTGGCTGCGGGAGTAGAAAAGCTGCTGATCCCGGAGCTGATCGCAAGCGACGTTCCGGTCACCAACGCCAAGGGTGTTTTTAAGCGGTCGCTGGCCGAATTCGTTATTTTTGGCATTCTCTTCCATTACAAGCGCGGCCGGCGATTGATCGAGAATCAACTGGCGCACCGTTGGGACGATTTTACGGTCGGCTGGTTGCCAGGCAAAATCGTGGGCATCGTAGGTTACGGCGAGATCGGGCGTGAGTGCGCCCTGCTGGCCCACGGACTTGGGATGAAGATCCATGCGACCCGCCGCCGGCCGGAACAATCGGCCAAGGATCCCATTCTGGACCGGATCTTTCCGACTGAGGCGCTTCACGAAATGCTGCGCGGGGTAGATGTGTTGGTCGCCGCAGCCCCGCTAACGCCTCAGACGCGGCACATGATCGGCGAGCCTGAGTTCGCCGTGATGAAGAAGTCGGCACTCGCTATCAACGTCGGCCGAGGGCCTGTCGTTGACGAAGCGGCTCTCGTCCATGCATTGCAGCAGCAACAGATTGCCGGAGCCGCGCTCGACGTTTATGAAGAGGAACCGCTCCCGCCCGATCACCCGTTGTGGGACATGAAAAGTGTATTGCTTTCACCGCATTGCACGGATCGCACCGACGACCCAGACTGGCTGGACCTCGCGATGAACGTATTTGTAGAGAACTTCGGCCACTATTTGAAAGGTGAACCGCTCATCAACGTGGTCGATAAAAAGGCGGGTTACTGATGCCCGTCGCCGCGGTAGCAGACGTCGCGCTTGCCGATGTCGAGAAAGCCGCTTCGCGCATTCGCGAGCTTGCCCGCGAAACACCGGTTATCACCTCGCATCGTTTCAATCAAGCTTGCGGCGCGCAAGCATTCTTCAAATGCGAGACCCTGCAGCGCGGAGGCGCCTTCAAGATCAGAGGAGCTGCCAATTTCCTGCTATCGCTGAACGCGGAGGAGCGCAAGCGCGGCGTGGTAACGTTCTCTTCCGGCAATCACGCGCAGGCTGTCGCCATTGCAGCCTCGCATCTAGGCGTGGCCGCGACCATCGTGATGCCGAAAGACGCGCCGCAATCGAAGCTCGAATCCACGCAGGCCTACGGACCCAAGATTGTCTTCCATGACCGCCATACAGAGAGCCGTGAAGCCATTGCACGCGCCATCTCGGAAGAGACAGGCGCGATCGTGCTTCCCTCCTACGATCACCCTTGGATTGTCGCCGGGCAGGGCACCGCGACGCTCGAACTGCTCCGGCAGCAAGCGGAGTTAGACACGATATTAGTTCCGCTCGGTGGAGGGGGCCTACTTTCGGGGGCATTGATTGCTGCCAAGGCGTTGCGGCCGGAGATCCGCATCTTTGGCGTGGAGCCGGCGCTGGCGAACGACTGGTACCTGTCCCTACAATCCGCTAAGCGGATCGAGATTCCTTCGCCGCCGACTATTGCGGACGGCCTGCGCACTCCTGTGCCGGGCCATTTGACTTTTTCCATCGTCAGTAGACTCGTCGATGGCGTGCTCCTCGTTTCAGAAGACGAAATAAAGGCCACCGTGCGCTTCCTGCTGACACGCACGAAGTTGCTGGCAGAGCCAAGCGGCGCAGTGGCAGCAGCGGCGCTATTGCACGGCAAAGTTCCGGGCTCCCCTCAGCGCGTGGGCATCATTCTTTCCGGCGGGAATATCGACTTGTCCCTTTTGGCCGAGATCTGCGGGGAGGCTCGGTCTGAGCGTTTTGCCTGATAATCCGTGGCAGACTCACTCGTCCCGGATCGTATACAGCAACGCCTGGATTCGCGTACGCGAGGACCAAGTGACGCGCCCTGATGGCGGTTCCGGGATCTATAGCGTGGTCGAAATTCGGCCGTCCGTAGGCATCGTGGCGCTGAATGAGCGGGACGAGATCGTGCTGGTCGGCCAGTGGCGTTATCCGCATAATCACTACTCCTGGGAGATCCCGCGTGGCGGCTCACACTCCGGCGAGATCGATATGCTCGGAGTCGCCCGCCGCGAACTTGCGGAGGAAGCCGGCGTGCAAGCTCGCGAATGGCAGGTCCTGACGGCGGTGGATTGCTGCAACGGAGTCGTCGACGACCTCCAAACGTTATACCTCGCGACCAATCTGACCGCGATTGAGGCCAAGCCCGATCCCGAAGAGGACATTGCCATCTGTTGGAAACCTTTCGACGAAGCCGTTGAAATGTCGCTCGACGGGAGAATCACCGAGGTCTCGAGTATGGCAGCCATTCTGATGGTGGCCCAAATGCGCCGCCGCGGCAAATAGATGGATTACGCCTCAGCCCAGTCGCGAAGAGGGTTCAGCCTATTCGCCTGGTGCGTGCTCGCCTATAATTTGCCGGTCATTTTGTGGGGCGCTTATGTCCGCGCTTCGTTTTCTGGTGACGGCTGCGGAGCAAACTGGCCAAGCTGCAACGGACAATTCATCCCGCATAAGATGGCCGCTCCCATGGCTATCGAATTTGCGCATCGTGTTTCCACGAGCCTCGACACGTTCGCCGTGCTGGCTCTGGCCGGCTGGGCATTTCTTGCGTTTCGCAAAAGGTCTGCCGTGCGGCGTTACGCGGTGTACTCCCTTGTCTTTCTCCTGATCGAGGCGCTGCTTGGCGCGGGGCTCGTGCTGTTCCGGTTGGTAGCCAAGGATCAATCGGCGGGCCGGGTTTGGTATCTCTCCGCCCACTTGTCCAACACCATGCTCCTGCTCGCGGCGCTCACGATTACTGCGTGGTTGGCATATACCAAAACGGAGCAACTGCGATTGCGCGATGCTCCCAAATCTGTGCTTTGGGGCTTAGCCGTCGCCGTATTTGTAAGCATAACGGGCACCGTAACGGCACTTGGCGATACGCTCTTCCCGGCTGCTTCGTTGAGCACGGGGATGCAGCAGGATTTCGCGCGCACTTCAGCCATGCTGTTGCGCCTACGCGTCGTGCATCCGATAATTGCGCTTGCTGGTGCAGCGTACGTTCTGTGGATCGCGTCCGCCATTTTGCGGAAGTCGGGAGCGGAATCGCGTGCTTCGAAAACGGCGATGCTGGTGATATCCGTTACGATTGTTCAACTCGCTGCGGGCATGTTAAACTTGGCCCTCCTTGCGCCCCTCGCCATGCAACTCACGCACTTGCTCATCGCCGATCTGGTGTGGATTGCGCTTGTTCTGTTCACGCTCGAGACCGCTCGTTACGCCAAAGGAGTCGCTCCGCCGCTAGTGCACGCCTGAACGCGGCTAATTCCTCTGAGTTCCTCTTTCGCTTGTGCCGCTCCTGGCGGCCTGTGTTCTTTCCCCGTGCGCTTTTAAGGAATCACGGCCTCCTAGCGGTTTCAGTTCGACCCTTTTCGGCAGTGCCGAGATTGACCAATTAAGGTTGTCCCGAATCCGAGAAGGTGAGAGAGCTTAACCAATCCAGTCCGCGCTGAGGCGCGTTGATACTCGACTGTTGTGTAGCACGTTTTGAAGTCGCAGCTCCACTGACATATTTGAGGGTGTTGTACGTGTTGAAGAGAATCTTGGATGATCCAAACGCGCCCTTGCGAAGTGAGACCAACGCGCGGGATAGCCGCCGGCCCGTGTGCGAAGACGAGGCATTGTCGATACCCACCATCGTCTTCGGGCTACCGCAATTGGTTAACCGCAGTATCGCGATCTGACCGTCAGTCACAATCGAGCGTGCTGCTTTAGTATTTTCCAACAGGTCTGGGGAGTTGCGCGCCAGCAACTCCGCGCCATTGAGGCATCCTGTGAAAGCGAGGTCATCAACCACTTTCGCCCGCTCATTGTCGATCTTAGGATCACTGGAGTGAGTCCAATGCGTCACTTCAAACCGAAAGGCGATATCTTCAGCCGCAGTTCCAAACCAGACATCCGTCCGCTGAGGTTCTCTCCAGAAGCGCACGTGATGACGCTTTTCAACTGTGTCTAAACTCTTTTGATATTCAAAATCAGAAGGCCTTCCGTTTAACGTGAGTACATCCATGGGAGCCCGCCGGTATCCGACCCGCACTGTAAGGGCGTAGTACATCCGATACAGTGACATTGGTGACTTCCTTTCGGCCAGTGACCATCCGGCCGCTTGAAAAGCGCGGTCCAACTGCTGCCGGCTGCCCAGAAACAGGATGTTCACCGCGTTAGAGGGATGAGAGCCCTGGCGGGCGAGTCGAGGGGAATGATTAAGCAAATCTTGAATTCCAGCAATTTCTCCGAGCGAGAATGGCTTTATACGAAGTGGCTGTATGTTAACAAGGGGAACGTTCGCTGGAGCGGTTAGCCGAAGAATCATTTCCGCGCCTGCAGGAAAATAAATCTCCGGATCTGCGGGCGGCGCGACAAGCGACTTTATTGCCCACACTGGTGCGCCTACAGGAGGTGCCACACACAACAGGGGAACCGTAACAAAGTCCAACGTTGAGGAGAGGCTGGCTATGGGATGGATTCCATGGACCGTTCCGGTAACATCCACGCGCTCCTTGGCCGTTTCCACTTTGACAACTTCGGATTTGATGGGGATGGTCTCGCCATTCCCAACTCGGAGCGCATCGAAGTTGTAGCCGATGCTTGCTGTTGTATGTTTAAGGCCCAAACCAATGGGAGTGACGTTCTCGATGACTCCTAAAAGTAACGACCCGGCCGGGATAAGCATGCGGCCACCCACGCTAGCTGGTGCGATGATAGTCGCCTCAATCCGATCTCCCGGGTGCGAGATGCGGGAACCAGTGGCGTCCGACAACCTGGCTTCCAGAGTGGTGCCCGCGGGCAAATGCTGTGCCGACAAAGGCGAAGAAAGCTGCAGCACGATTACCCACCAGGACAAGAGCAGGCCCTTCTTTAGAGGCTTGGGCGCTTGCATGAATACCTACATTTCTCGGGAAGCGACCTAGTAACCAGAATACCGAGACTATGGCCAAACCGGACCGGTTATCTCAATCCGCCAGATCGGGCCGCCTACGTACAGCGTTCGTCTGCTCTGACGAATGCCGGTGCTCCCTCGTGGACGACCCAGACGTTCGAATCAGCTGGCTTTTTGCCTATCAGCGGCGCAGTCATCCGGCAATGCCGCCAATCTCAACCTTCTCCGTAAAGCGAGTCGCTTTGTGACGACCGCCAGCAACTGAAAATGCTTCTTCGCCGTTGGGAGTGATTGATAGATGCACAAGGCGTGGCTTGGGGGCACCGCCCCATAAGCGCTAACTTAAGGTGGCTGACGGAAATTGGGCTGTTCTTGCACTTGTCCGATACGGCACTTTACAGCGAGTGAACCGAACGTCGCTAAATGCTGAGCCTCTACGGGCGATGTATCACGAGCTAGCGAGTTGATCCCTAATGCTAGGTAGTCCTGAAAGAAGCGAAGCGGATGGAACGTGCGCGGCTGCAGAACCCTGAGATGAAGTTCACCCTATCTGCTCTGCGAGGCTAGTGTTTGCGGTTGAAATTCCGGTACCCCGAATTGCCACAGGAGGAAGCTCAACATATCCGCTTGTTCTTCCTGAATCTGCTTCTCGGTCCCACCTATGTCGCCGTGACCGCCCGCATAATTGACCCACAGTAGGACCGGCTTCCCGCTTGTCGTGGCCGCCTGCAAACGCGAAGCCATTTTTGCCGATTGCCAAGGATCAACCCGTGGGTCGTTGATGCCGGTCTCCAGCATGACCGCCGGATAACGTCTTCCATCTTTCACGTGGTGATACGGGCTCATCGCGTACAGCGCTTCGAAGCCTTCTTTCGTCTTCGTGCTGCCGAACTCGGGAATGTTCGGTACACCGTTCGAGGTGGTCTCAACGCGTAGCATGTCAAACTCCCCCACCCTAGTAGCCGCAGCGCTAAACAGATCCGGCCGCTCCGTGATAGCCCGGCCGATTAGAATACCGCCTGCACTGCCGCCGAGGGCGGCCAGATGTTCCGGGGACGTATATTTCTTATCAACCAGATACTCGGCACAAGCGATGAAATCGCGCCAACTGTTTGGCTTCGTCGGTCCCTTGCCCGCCACGTGCCATTCTTCCCCGTATTCTCCGCCACCGCGAACATGGCATAACGCCCGGACCCCGCCGCTCTCATGCCAAGCGAGGAACTTTCGGTCGAAAAACGGGCTTATCGAAATGCCGTAGGCACCATAACCTGCGAGAAGGGTGCGATTCGATCCATCCAGCCTCATGCCTTTCGCATGAATAATGGAGAGCGGCACGAGTGTTCCGTCATAGCTCGAAACCTTCACCTCCGCGGACTCAATGTTTGCAGGATCATCGTTGGGACCAGCAGGTTGAAGCTTCGTATCAGTTACCTGCTTCGTCTTCTCAGAATAGGCGTAGATAGCTGCGGCTTTCGTCCAGGACGTCATCGTGAGCAGGGCCCCCGGTACGCGTGGGTCGGAAGAGAACAAGCTAATGCTGCCATCAAAGGGCAGATTCACCCGCTCCACTTTCGCGTTCGCGCCATACGGAACACGCACTAACCCTCCAATACCTCCGTCCATCAGTTGCGCGTACAGTGCATCCGGGGCGCAACTAATGCCTGTGATGACAGCTTCGCTGGGCGGAATGATTGTTTCCGCTGAAGCCAAGTCAGGCTTTCGAGCGCTCGTGCGGACGATCTTGTAACGCGGCGCATTCTTGAAAGTGAGGAGATAGAGATCATCGCCGTGAATCGCGATATCTGACACATCGTCCGGGAAATCTGCAATTTTACGCCATGCGGAGTTCGATTTCCCGACCACAGTTACTGGTGCGATGTAAAAAGCCTTATTCGGTGATACGCCCGTTTCGATTACACCTAGCGCGAGCTTTGAGTTCGGCTGCGTGCGAATAGATGCAAAGTGGCGGGGATCGATGCTGATTGTTGGTGTCACACCGTAACCAAAAACGGCGGGATCTTTGTCGACCTCGGTCCCTAGGACGTGTAAGTAAGAGCGGTACTTCTGCCTCACTTCCGTAACCGGCGCGCCGGGAGCTAGATTCTGCAGCCGTCCATACACGAACGAGTGATTACCCGGCAGCCAGTGAAGTCCGCCTTCGTCTTCAGCCCGAAGGATCACATCCCCGGTCTCGAGCCCCGACGTGGTTTCAATAACATGTATTTCGGTGTCGTTCTCCGATCCGCCGGGCACGATGCCGATTGCCACGTATCGTGCGTCGTCCGAGCACTGGAAATAGCCGATTGTGTTCTTGCCCTTTTCTGTGTTCGGTGCGGCGAGTGTGATTCGCTCCGGATCGACGAGCAGTTTCTCTTCCCCGCTTAAGGCCCTCCGCATGTAAAGCTTGTAAACAGTTTCGTTGCCGGGGCGCTTCTGATAGAAATAAAGATCGCCGGGCAATCGGTGCACGTCGGTGAAATCCGCTGATGTTGATTCATCCAATTCGACGATGCGCTTCAGGAGTTGCTTTCGTCCCGGCAGACTGGCCAGCGCCCTGCGCGTGCAATCATTCTGGGCCTTCAGCCACGCCTGTACGCCGGAGTTCTTGAGGTCCTCCATGTAGCGATATGGGTCGGCAATCTTCGTTCCGAAATAATCGTCGAAAACCAGCCTGACGGGTGCTGTGGGTGGGCACGAGTTAGAGGACGTACCCGCGTTCTGCGCCTGGAGATTGGCGTGGGCAGTCAGAAGCAGGATCGACGCCAAAGCTGTTACAGGACGCATCGTGTCGCTCACGCGCACCCGCTGGTTGAAGAGTAAATTTGAAAACAGCTTATCACCGCCTGTGATTCGGCAAAAAGATGCGCTACTCTGATGCCTCATAGCAGTTCTCCGGCGGCGAGCGTAGCCCTCCAAGCTGAATTCAGTAGAAGAGGATTACTATCGCCGAGAAAATCTGATTCCAAAGAACTGGTGATCGTGCTGTGTCCGGCTTATGAGAGCAGGACGTCACGCATGGATTTGGTGGATGCGCGAAGCCGTGTGATGCACTGAGGGTTAGGGTCAGCGCTGAAGCGATAATCAAGGTTTTTAGTTTCATTTTTTGTGTCCTTAGTAAATTGCGAAATTTCAGGTAGTCACTGACATTCGGAGTTCAATTCCTCGGCCGTTCCGGGGCTTGGAATGCGCTGCCACGGGTCTGCAGGAAAGAAAGCCGATCCCACAATCCTATAGGCACACGACGACTTGGAGCCAACGCAGTCGGCTGCTGAGTGGCTCGGGCCGCACTATCTTCGGTCATGCTGGTTGAGCTCTCATCGGCGGAGTTCCCGTCCACTTCCCTGCAAGGCTTGAGCTCGAACACCACACCGCAGCCGGATCCAGCGCAGATTGGGCTGGACGTGTAATCGCCGCCTAATTCAGCAACACCGTACAAGGCACCCTCCGCGCCCCCGATCAGACCTCCAGAAGGATACCCGCCGTCCGCGCCTCCGGTGAAGGCGTGAAGGACAGTCTCGTTGCCGGCCAGGTCCAGCCTGAAGATAACCCCGCACCCTCCTCCCGCGCACAACGGGTTTGTGGAGGTGATGTCACCTCCGAAGAAAGTGACGCCGTAGAGATCTCTCCCACGCCGAAGAAGGGGCGCATAAACATTGGCACCGTCGGCTCCGCCGGTGAAGCTATATAGCACCGTCTCCTCACCGGACGGGGTCAGCTTGAACACTGCTCCGAAGTTATGAGCGCCGCCCCACGCAGTTCCGCCATAGAACGTGCCCTCCTCATCGCGGATCAGACTCGTGGGATATTGCCCGTCTGCACCTCCGGTGAAAGTGTATAGAACGGACTGCTTGCCGGTGCGGTCCAGCTTGAATACCAGACCGGACGAGTAGGCGCCACCCATCTGCAACGCCAAAGAGAGTGCCATCTTTGTCCCTGATCAGCTGACCCGGGGCACTCCCATCGCCGCCGCCGGTGAAACTGTAGAGCACGGTTTCTTTGCCGGCGCGGTTCAGCTTGTACACCACCCCGCAGCCGCCGGTGTCGATGCAGAACGCGCCGCCGCCAATGGTCGTGCCGTACAGGTTACCCTCCTCGTCCCGGACTACACTGGCGTAAGGGGCACTCCCATCGCCGCCTCCGGTGAAGCTGTGCAGCACAGTTTCTTTTCCGTTCGGCTCGAGCTTGAAGACGGTTCCGGCAGCTAGGGCGCCACTGCCGCCCCCTTGTGTGACACCAAAAAGGTTGCCTTCGTCGTCCAGGATCAGACCCCCAACCGGCTTCGCTCCGTCTGGCGGCCCGGTGAAGGTATGAAGCACGGTCTCTTTGCCGGTCCTGTCGAGCTTGAATACAACGCCGCAGCCGTCGAAGCAGGACATTATGTCGCCGCCATTAGTGGTGGTGCCGAACAGGTTGCCCTGATTGTCCCGAGTCAGACTGTAATCCGCGCCTTCGCTATCCGGGTAACCGCCATCCGAACCGCCGGTAAACGTATAAAGCGTGGCAAAAACGGGCGGTTTCGCAGCTTTCTCTTCCTGTGACCAGACCGCCGGAACCGCTGCGAGAAGTCCGGCTCCTACCGCCAATGTGGTAATAGCTGGCCGGAGACGTATCCACCAGATCGAGCTTACTGAGCTCTGATATTGGACTTGGTTTGTCATAGATGCCCCTTTTTTGCTGTGAGTTTTTCTAATCTGAAGTTCCTGGAAAATCGGGCGGAGTTGCCTTGAGAGTGTCACCAACGGCCGTCAGAGAGACCGCTCAGTGGCCCTCCTACAGCTATACCGGAACCGGCGCCGGTGAAAACGAGAGGAAAGGTCGGCGGTGTGGTGCCCCCGCCAAGAGGAATATTGCTCCCGAAGCTGCTGACGGTGAATCCATGCGGGACCAGATTTTTGAAATTGTATGTCTTGCCATCGAAAACGAAATCGCGACTCGATTCGAACAGATAGCTCTGCGTTACGAGAGTCACAGGCCCGCTCGAGGTGGAGGTTCCCGGTGCGGACTTGAAAGTCGCCACCAACTCACCGGCAGAGAAACTGTCGGGGTCACTCCAGCTTTGGTTCGGGACAGCGTTGTAATAAACCTTGAAGCTCTCCCCGGAAGGCAGTAGCGCGACACTAGTGTCGCCCGGAACGTTGGGCCCTCCACCATTGTCCAGAACGGTCCCTCCTGCTGCGTTAAGTGAATAAGTGAAAAAGGCGGCAGTTTCATTCCGGGCAGTGCCAGAAAACAGCGGTCCGGGGATTCCTCTGATCACCGGGAAGTAACCGATCACGAGCGCTTCAACCCCGGGGTTCAGAATCAGCCTATCTACGAAGCTCAAAACTGTCTTGCCTGCCGGAACGGCATCCCGGCGCTCCTCGGCGGCTGCGGTGAACAAGCCTGAAATCAGCAGCATCGCGACGGTGCAGAAACTGAATACCGAATTTCTTTGTTTCATTCTCATCCCCATCTCCTCGGAGAAATGTTCTTGGGCCACCAGGTGGGCCACGATCAAAGATGCATGCAATTCACGGCATGCGGGGAGTACGCTGGGGTGCCGTACGGGTACGTACGCTGCAAGATGAATAAGTTAGCGGTACGGGAGTAAAATCGTGATCGATTCGGCAGCGGACCTTTTTGGCCCCGAGTTGATTAGGAACCGGCCACCAGTAACGCTCGGGGCATAGGAGTTCGTAGGCAATATGGGGTAACTGGTCGGAAAAATCCCAGACTCAAATAGAGCTCGGGGAGTGGTTAAGACAAAGTTCGGCCCGTCAAGAAGCTCCACGGCCATCAGACTGCCCTGCGGTGCGAGATAGAAGAGCTCCCGTCCGTCCCCGCGCCAATGTGGAAGCGCACCGCCGCCAGAGGATACCTGCCATTTGCGATTACCAGCTGGAAAGTTCTTCAAATAAACCTCATCTTGCCCGGTCTCATCGGAAGAATACGCCATCCAGCGTGGACCTTCCCCGGTGACCACCGGCGAAAAAGTCATGCAACACTCGTTATGGCCCCTGGTTGAATATACGCGGCCCCTGTCGTTGCCGGAGCCGCGAGCTGGCAAGACCCATATACTCAGCTCCTTGAAGTCTGGCCACGACGTAGTGTAGGCGATGAATTTTCCGTCTCGCGACCAGTCGCTGGCGATCTTGACGCCCTCCAGACCAAGCAAGGGCGAGGGATCGAGCGCCTCTAATCCCTGTCGCATGAGTGCCATTCCGGACAGTGTTTCCGCACTGAACACGATCTCGCTTCCGTCCGGTGCCCAAACAGGTGCAAATCCCTCTGCCGCTTGCTCCCCAATTCGAGAGAGCGACTGCCGCTCCACATCCATGATCCAGATTTCCGATCTTCCGCTGGCCCTGTCCTCTGCTTGGATCGCGATCCGCTTCTCGTCGGGCGAGAGAGCGAACCCACTGTATTCGTTTCGCGGACCAAAGGAGGCGAGTCCTGTTCCCTTTCGATCGAACCACGTCAGTTGCCGCTCCCTCCCGGCATTGCCCTGGTACGCGAGCACCCCATTCGACGAGACCGAAAAATCGGCGCGCGATCCTATCCGCCGCACCTCCCTCGCTATCTGCGATGAGACGCCCATCAGCTTCAGCCTTTGCGTGTCGAATGGCTGCGACATCAGTGCGCCATGATAGGCGAAAATGAGAGACCCTGCTGGATCTTCCGCGTACGGTCGAGCGTAAGCCGTGCCGAGGTCCGCGTTCAGCACGAAGCTGGAATCGCGTGACTCAAGCGAGGCGGCGCGGATTGCCGATTCACCCGGTCCACGGCTGATTGCTGAATAAAGGAAGTGGCGGCCGTCCGGCAAGAAAACCGGGAACAGATGCCCCAGCTCCCTTCCTGCGGGGTCGAGCCTCGTAACCGCCCTTGGCGCGCCGCCTTCCGCCGAAACCTGGTAGATAACGCCGCTCGGCCGCTGGGCGAACAGAATAACGCCCAACGTACTCCACGTTCCCCCAAAAGGAGCTTGCGAAACGTTGCAGATCACTTGCGCTGGGCCGCCCGAGAGCTGGATCTTCTTGAGCATCCCTGCGGCGAAGAAAGCGATGGATTTGCTGTCAGGTGACCAGAAAGGGAACGCCGCCTGTTCAGTGCCGGGCAAAGCCCGCGCTTCTAATGAGTCCAGCGCGCGAAGCCATAGCCGCGTTACTCTTCCTGAAGCGGCGGTGAATGCGAGATTTCGCCCGTCCGGCGATACAGCCGAATTGTTGAGCTCGGAACCTTCCGGCGGAAGAACTGATAGCACGACCCGCTCCCGGAATCCAGGAAGCTTGTTGTGCCGGTACGACCATATCGTCCAGCAAGCGAGCGAGCCCAGCAGAACGGCGCCTGCGAGGGCCGTTTGCATACTCTTGAAGGAAGTGGAACGGCGCTTCGGCGACCTTTCCCGGAACTCAGGCACGTATCCGCCTTTCGGCAGATCGATCAAAACTGCATCGCCTGAGCCTTCAGATTGGTAATAGGAAAGCAAGCGAGAACGTAACCGGCCCGCCTCCACTCGGACGATTGGATCTGCTCGCGGGTCGAATGAAGGTGTTCGGCCCAGCACCTCGACCGCAATAACCGACTCTTTGATTTCGTGATTCCGCGAAGCCAGTGCGAGTTCGACAACGAAGCGCAGGAATTTCTGGGCGCGTTCGGCTTCGGAAAAGGCCGAACTCGCGAGTATGCAGTCGAGTTGTCTTCTGATCCGTTGGGCTTCCATGCGTCTCGCCACATGAATTATGTCGCTTCCGGCTCGTCCCGGCATAGCAAGGAAAACGCTGGCTCCTACCAGACTGGTCGTCCAATCAGGTACGGCAACCCGCCCGGAATGCCGCGCACTTGTATGCGGCCGACTTCCCACCCGTAGTTGGGCGCCTGCAAGTCTGCCGTGAGCTCTTTCATCTGCTCCGGCGAGTAGATGCGCAACATCGAAACGATTCCATCCCAAGATACGATTAGAGGCATCAACGGAATTAAATATGTGAACACCAGGTACGCCCAGCGGAAGGGCCGTGCAAAGGGCATCAGCAAGAGGACGTTCACTGGGACCAGAATCATGGATGCGATTCCTAGCAACGTGCCTGATCCCGATTCAAAGATGCAGACCGCGGTGCGGCGGTCGAACGCGTTTTTCAGGATTGCTTTAGCCGCATCCGGACGAAAGTGGTGAAACGCCGAGAACATTGTCCGCACACCCGTGAGCCCCGGTGGCACCTGAGTCGCGTCTACCGCCTTGCGTATCCATGAGATCCGCGGGTGCAAGCTCGATTCCGGATTCGGGTAGAGATCGGTGAGCCTCGCCCAAGCCTGGTATCCGTTCTTTTCGAGCTCTTCAATGATCAGCGGCATCGCGCCCCCGGAGCCCGAGCACAAGTCGAGGATCTCTGCGGACTCGCCGCAATCAAGAACCGTCGTGATTTTCTCCGCCCACAACCTGGGTAGCGGAAGTAAGCGGTAAGCGACGGCTAAGTACCCCGTCTCTGCATCCCGAAGAAGTTGTGGAAACCACTGCAGATCTCCGAACTCAAACAGGTGCAGGCGCCGCCGCCTACCGCTATTGTGCGATCGGCTTTCCATCGACTTAGTGCAACATAAATCGATCATTCCTGTGACACATGGTTCCGGAAAGTAGGAGGAACCTACCAAGAGCAGCGGAATCGGCGTTCTCGAGGCGTTGAGTTAGGAAGAGGTCCTGTAATTTCCTCTTTCTAGTTGATTCAGCCAAATCACGTTCGATCTCGGGCCAACGATCCAAGGTCTCTTTGAGAGCGAGAAAAGGCTCTATAGCTCGCTGGATTTGGTGAAGGGCGAAAAAGAATTCACGCCAGGGGCTGGCTTGCGAACTCCGGCAGAGCGTAGCCCCAGGGGGAAATATCGCGTCCCATGCGGATCAGTTTTTGCGTGAGCAGCGCGATCAGGAGTTTTCCATAGAGCCAAGCCCTCGAACTGCGTTCGTCGTATTTGGGTAGATGGCCCAGGCGCAGCAGAGACTTTAACCGCTTGAAAACGAGTTCTATTTGCCACCGCATCCGATACCACTGCAAAACCTGCGCGGCCGTGCCCTGCTCATAGGTAGTGAACACCATGACATAGCGGGCAAATTCAAAGGTCTCCGGCTTCAGTTTTGTTTGCTTTTTGGACTCCTTGCGGCGCAGCCGCCGTTGCGCCCGCCGAATGGCTTCTTTGCTTTTTCGAATGACGCACAGGCGTCCCGCCACTTCCTCACCGCTGCTGCCGCGCAACCACACCTTCCACTCGCGTACCTTGCCGACGGCAGTAGGTTTCGTGACGCGCCGGAGCAGATCGAATCGCCGCTTGCCTGGGCCATACGCCGCGAACGTGGTCGGGTTGACTCGGATCAAAACGTCGGCCCCTTTCTGCTTCATCGCCAGCACGCCTGGGAATCCACCGTAGATCGCATCGCCCAGAATTAGCTCTCCATTCTGCGCGGGAATTCGCGTCAGGGATTCTCCATTGCCGGCGCCTTCGGCGGCCGTGACCTCGAAGAAATCGCATTCCAATTCCGGCAACCGGATCGTGTAGAGAATCCGCCATTGACTACCCGTCTTCCCCGGTTCCTTGATGATGGTTCCATCAACAATCCGAATTCTGGGCGCATTTCCGGAAGGCGATCCCACGCCACTCTCGGCCATCAGATGGACACAAAGTATCCGCAACCACGGCTCACTATTGCGCAGTCGCTTTAACAGCGACACATCGGAAACATTGGCCCAATCCGCTAACTTTGCGCGCAGCGCTGTCTCGCGCAAAGAAAAACCGCTGCCTACATGCAGTAACAACGTGCGCAGGAGCGTTTCGGCAGACGCGAACCCACGCAATCTTTCGACCGCCCCGGTCCGTGCCGCTTCTTCCTTCCAGCCATCCGGGAATAAACCCGTTAGTACTTCCCAGTCTTCGTCCGCCGCATTCTCCATCTAGTACACATCGTACCAAAGAACCTCATTCTTAAGTTAGCGCTTATGGGGCACCGCCCACATAGGGTACTTTCGTCTCCTTTGTCTCGGGTGAGATGTTCTTCAAGAGGGTAAGATAAGCCCATTTGCCAAGTCAGGCGGAAGGTCCATGTGTTCGGTATCCACTTTTTCCTGGTCTTTGTCTTGATAACGAATCGTGACCTGGCCGGTCGTGGCGTTGATGAAAACATTCGTCGGATGCGGGAAGCTCGGCCCTTTCTGAATGTCGTGGTCGCTGATGAGTCGAAAGACGCCATGTTGAGAAAGACAGTCGTGTCGTCGTCCACTGAGCCGTCTTTGAAGCGAAAACGAGACGCGCCACCACCTGGTTTCCATGAAGGACTTCGGTCAGATCGCCTGCTGCAAGCAGCTTTCCCTCCGGCGTGCGCAAAGCAAGAAAACCATGTGTGGTTCCCTCTGGATAGCGTACCGTTATGGGCTCGGCCGACAAGAGTCCAGTCTGGACCAAAATGGCTAAAAGCAGCCAGCGGCAGGTTCTAAACAGCGGTGATATCAGACTCGAGAATGAGTCTGCGACAGGTGGGTGGGTCGCCTGTCCGCTTCGGCGGCATAGCTGCAGCAGACAGCTGCGATCGGGCATGGGTCCGGGCGCGGAGCGAGAGTTTGCTCAGACGACGATGCCGGTTGATTTGAATCATCTTGTTTCTACGATTTGACGGGGCAGCACGGCTCGTGTGTTTCGACAAAATTCCCAATGATCTCCACTAGCAAATTCATGCCACAGCTTTGCCGTTTGAAGATTCGCGGAGATTTTCCAAGCGTCAGCTATTGCTTGGAACTGCCTTTGCCACCGCTACGCCGTTCCCCAGCCTTCCTCACATCCCGGTGACCCGCTTCCGCCGCCGCCTTTTCAATTTCGGAGTTTGCCTCGCCCCCGATAAACGCAGCCGCACTCGTGAGATAGAGCCACGCCACAAGCGTCACCACGGCATTCAGTCCCCCATAGATTCCTGTGGGACTGAAGTGCTCCTGGTACACCCGAAGCAGCAATGTCAAGGCAACCCACAAGATATCTGCGACAACCGCGCCGGGTATACTCCACTGCCACCGCCGATCCTTCAAGTTTGGTCCGAATCGATAGATTAGAGCGAATGAAAAGAACAGCAGGATCACGATAACCGTCCACTGTACGGCACGCGAGAGAAGCTCGAAGTGAGCCGGTGGCCCAAGATGCCGGCCGATGATGTTTTCGGCTTTATGGCCAGAGAGGATGGCTGCGAGCGCGAACAGTCCCAGAACACTCAAAGAAATCGTCAGTCCGAACATGATAAACAAAACTCGCCACCATGGCCGCTCTTCTTCGACCTCGTAAGCCTTGTTCAAACCGGTCATCATGGCCCAGGTTCCGTTGAGAGCGCCCCAAGCGGCATACGAGCCGGCCAATATGGCTCCAGTGCCGAGGACGGCTCTCGCGTTTAGCTGCCATATGGTCTTTGCGATGAGCGCCGCCGCTTCCGACGGAAGAACCTGTCCAAAGGAATCGAGGAGAGCAGAGCGTAACTGGGAGCCGGTGCCTGCGGACTTGCCGAGCAAGATAAGCAGCAACAGCAGCACGAGAAATAAGGCGAAGAAAAAAATAAAAAGCCAGCCGGGCCGACTGTCCGAAGACCTCATCTTCCCAGCTCTTGCGGCATGTGCGTTTCGCCAACTCCCACCAGGAGAGTCCTCGCAAGCTCCACAACTCGGCCATAGTTCCAGTCTTGAACGTAACGCGCCCGCTCCGCGGATCGGCATGGGGCCGCGCAGAAGAACGCCAGGACAATTCAACAGAGTAAAGTTGGTGCTGCCGAAGCGTGCCCTTAGTACAGCCACCCCGGTTACCGGAAAAGGTGCAGAAACGGCTGTGCGCAAACCAGAGATGCTGTTGAAAAACTCTCCTTGGGGAACTGGCCGGACTGACTCAAGGCTGAATTAACGGTAAACTCATGCTGCGTGTAGAAGCCCTTTGTTTGTTGCTTTCGATCCAACACCGGGATGTACGGCGTCATCTGCCGATTCGAAAGCCAAGACAGGAACTCACCCGTGCCATAGCTCTTGTCCGCAGTGGCGCTGACCGGTTGCAACCCGAAGCGTTCTTTCGCTCTTTCCAACATCTGCCGGGCCGCTATGATTTCTTGGCTGAGGCGTGCGGGGGTTGCCATGACGCCAGCGATGATGCAACTTCAATTGTCGACCGGATAGTTGTCGTAGTAAGCAAACTCGGAAGCTCCTCGCTTGCTCGACAGAGCTGCTTCCGGGTCGGTCGTCGAGATTTTCATAGGTGGCGAGTTCCGATACGTGCGGCGCAGTTCGGGCTCATCTTCCGCTTCGGCCAAAGACCGATCAGAAGTCTGTGCCGGCTCCGCGATAAGGTTTCTCGCGCTCGACCTGCTCCACGTACTCGCGCACGGTGCGATTGACTTTGGCGACCTCCGGCAGTTGTTCACGAGTGATCGTCCGGTCAGGGCTGGCATCTGCGCGGATCTGCGTACTATCCACGGAAAGCTCCGCACCCTTCAAGAGCCCCACGTTCATACACGGCTGAACGACTAGCTCGAAAGGATCTAGGAAAAGCGGCAACCCCTAAACGGCCGTGCCGATTGTTGGAAAATGTCGAGTGATGCGGAACCTCTTGGTCGAAGCCAAGCCAGTGAACCAGCGATAAGCCAAGTGCGTTCCAACGTCCTCGACCAGGCGGCGCTCGCTGGTGATCCCGTATAGGTATCTGATCAAGAGAATACGCAACAGGACTTAAGGGAATACGCAATTGCGACCGCGCGAGCCATAGCTCCCGTGGTGTCTTTAGCCAGTTCATTTACGCCGCTCGTGTCGAAAAGCAATTGCCTCTTACTAGACTTCACTTGGCTCACCATAACAGCGCGTTCTACTTTCAGTTGACTGTACTTAATCGCCAAGGTGTAGGAGCGACGGAGAAATCTCTTACCAGATTACGGACGATCCGGACATTGGCCTACCGGGATCGCCTCTGAAGCACGCGACAGAGTTTTTCAACAGCATCCAGCCTTCTTGCACCAAAGTTGCGACTACTCAATTTTTCAGAAATTCTCGCGTTGCAAAAGAGATCGCTTTACTGGCGCGATTGCCGATGCATTTACGCAGTGCGGATCGGATGCGCCCCGCGTATCAACTAACGGCCAAACTCTTCGATCACAACGCGTTCCGCGTCCGTCCACCAGCGAGATGACTCAGCGAATAGCGAACTGATATGGAAGAATGCGCAGCAGACCGCCTTTCAGCAGCACCCGGCTGGGAAGAGCAGGCAGCATTTGGCGAATCTTGCTCTCGGCGGCGGAATCCTGCAGCGCGTCCGGAGCTGAGTTGGCAAGCACTTCGAGCAAACTGCGCCGCGGCGGAAACATCACCAGATTGGTATCGCCGGTAAGAGGAAGGTGGGCCTTTTGCCGAACCATTGCGATCGCCTGGTCGAGGCCTCCTAACTGATCTACCAGCCCGTTCTGACGGGCTTGCGTACCCATCCATACCCGGCCCTGCGCGATCTGATCGATTTGATCGTAGGCTTTCTTGCGCGCGCTCGCCACTTTCGTGACAAACAGTTTGTAAGTGGATTCGATAGACTCATGCAGCTTCTGGCGGGCGGCATCGGACAGCGGTTGAGTCACGGCATCCATGTCGGCCAGTTTGCCGCGGGAAAGCAGGTCGGCTTGAATGCCGAGCTTATCGAAGAGGCCGCGCACCACGGGCCGGGCGTAGAGGACGCCAATCGAACCAGTAATGGTGTCGGGATACGCAAGCACAGAATCGCCGGTCATCGATATGTAATAGCCACCCGAAGCAGCTACATCCGACATGGAAATGACGGTCGGCTTCGCCGCGCTGAGCAGCTTAAGCTCATGGAGAATGATGTCGGAGGCAAGCGAATCGCCACCGGGCGAATTCACGCGCAGAATCACGCCCTTCACGGCGGAATCGTTTCTCACCTGCCGGATCAGTTTTGCGAAGGCGCGGTCAGCGATTTCGGTGCCTCCCCCAAAAGTGTTGGCGGGATCGCCCTGCACGATATCGCCATCACCGACGAGCATGGCGATACGATCTCCCCGGCCCGGCTCCGCACGGAAATAAGAGCGGATGTCGATTCTGTTTAATTTGGACTCGCCCGTCTTCTTCGTCAAATCGGCATAAAGCTGGTCGTTGTAGCCTAGTTGGTCGATCAGTCCGCTGGATTTGGCCTGGTCGGCGGTGAAGGGGCCCGTATCGATCAGAGCCTTCATATCGTCGGCGGACTTGTGCCGCCCCTGCCCGACCGTCAAGCAGAAATCGCCGTAGATCTGATCCAATACCTGGCCCAGCACTTCACGCGTCTCAGGAGACATATTGGTCCGCGTCAGAACGTCTCCGGCATCCTTGTAGCGGCCAATATGATCGACCTCGAACTGCACGCCCAATTTGTCCAAACCGTTCTTGAAGTACATCGCCTCGAGCAGGAAGCCTTTTACTTCGAGCATGTCGCCTGGCGAGAGATAAATTTTGTCCGCGGCGGAAGCGAGATAGTATTCGCGCGAGCCGGGCGATTCCAGAAACGCGTAGACCGGTTTGCCCGATCTTTTGAAATCCTGGATCTCCTGCCGGATTTCCTCGAGCCGCCCCCAGCCGGCAACCACGCCATGCGGTTCAAGAACGATGGCTTTGATTCGGTTATCGGCAGCGGCCGCATGCAGTGAAGTCCAGAGATCCCGAATCGTCGGTGCTGCCTGCTGCTGAAGAAAAGGAAGAGCGACGTCGACCGGGGCGGATTCCGGAATATCTCCCCTGAGGCTCAGGACCAGAGCGGAGTTGCCGGCCACCGAAGGAGCTTTGTTGGCGAAAATGCGGCCGACCGCGAGGAAGAGTATGAAAATGCCGAAAATCGTGACAATGATTCCGATCAGCACGCCTAAGAGGAACTTCCACATTCAGTCCGATTCTCCCATTGCAGCGTAGCAAGGCGCGAGGCGGGCCAGTGGCGCTGTCAGGTCCGTGGCAAAGTGTCGAGCTAGGGACTCGGGCGCTTGTTGTAACGCTCGAACATGGCAGCGGTACTTTCGGAACTGGTATGCCAATGGCCCCGATTCCGCCCGGCGTGAGTCTGATAGTCGCCCAAGCGGTTGGGATCGGGTTGCACAGCGTGGCCATGCCTCAGAAAAAGCAAGCCCGCTTTATCCGTGGGCATGCGTGCGGCAAAGGCTTCGGCTTCGATGAGTACTTCCCGTAAACGCCTCATGGTGGCGACGGGATCGATAGGCGGATCGCTGGCCGTAAGCCGGAAGTCCGCATCTGTGTAACGAGCCGTCCGGCGAATCTCATTGATAATCCCCTTCTGGAGTAAAGCCCAGTGCCTGGCCCACGGAAGCCCACACTGCCTAACCAAGCGGCAAAATCTGCTCGTGAACGGTTAACAAGTCCACCACATCGCGGCTCTTGACGGCCATCGACTACCGCCCTTGGCCTCGTAACTTCACCCGTATCGGTCGGGTGTGGCAAAGACCTGGCAGAACTATCGAGACCTGATCGTGTCCAGGCGCACGATCGAGAAATCCAAAGGTATTGAGCTGGTTCGCATTAAGCGGGAGCAATCGAACCAGGCGCTCTGCTTCTGCTCGAGGCCGTTCGTACTCTGCGGGCTGCCGGTACGGCGACTGCCCAAAGACCAGCTGCTTTATCAGCGTCGGAACGGGCAGTTCGTCTTGCAGATTACCGGGCACCCAGATTTCGGAGTGCCGTTTGGTCAGGATCGCATCGTTCCGATTTTCCTAGCGACATTGGCGGTCCAGCAGAAAAGCCCAATCGTGCGCTTCCGCAGCGCAGGTGAAATGCTCGAAGTCTTTGGAATGCACAAAGGTGGAAAGGAGTATCGGCGGCTTGTATGTGCGTTCGAAAGAATTTTCGGCGCGACGATTTTCTTCGGCACTGACCAGATTCGCGCAACCGCCAAACTGGTCCAACGTTCCAGATTCAACTTCTTGAGAGAAGCTCAGATCTAGTACAACCGGGAGCCTGACCAGCCGGTGCTCTCAGACGAGTTTGAGAACGTCATCGTGCTCAGCGATGAATTCTACCGCGAAGTCTCGGAACACCCGATCCCGACCGATCTTGACGCCGTACGGGTGCCGTCCGCCTCGCCGGCGGTTCTGGACCTGTTCATGTGGCTGTCCTATCGATGTTTCTCGGTCAAGAACGAGGAATCGATTCCGCTCAGCGGCGGCCTAGGTTTGTCGCTCAACTCGGCAATGCTGAGTATGCTCGTCCTCGTAAGTTCCGAGAGAAGCTCGAAGAATGGCTGCAGGTGGTTCTGGCGATGTGGCCGGAATGCCCGGCTAAGATTTCGCCTGATGGGAAGAAGCTGCTTATCCGTCCAGCCGCGGCACTGACTACGAGGAGCGCGTAATGGCATCGCCTTCGTTTGCACCCCAATCGCCTCAGAACGGGCGCATCAGCCTGGCCCGCATTGACGCAACAGTATCGGCACTCCTTGGCCCAACCCGTGGATTGGGCAATTCACAACCTGCCTGCTTCAACCGTCAGGTGGCAATGTATGTTGCAGCTCGTATTGGGCGCTGGAGCACCACTGTAATCGGGAGATTTTACGACGGGCGCGATCACTCGACCGTCTGTTATGGTATACAGCGGATCGAGGCAATGCGCGAGACAAACCCGGAACTCGATGCATTGTTGACGGACCTTGAAGGGCGTCTGCAGGACGACAAAGGGCGTCTGCAGGACGACGATCGAAGGGACACTTTGCAGGAGTCGCCTCTGCCGTTGAGAGTCGTAAGATCAAAGCCAAGCGACATAGAGGTCGAGAAATTGGCACATACGATTGCCGAGAGGGTATTCGCTCTCATTGAAGATCGGCTACGCAGGTCAGGGCCGCCCGGGACTTTGGGGGCGCTTTAGTTTCTCGATGACTAAGTCCGAACTGAAATCCGGAATACAAAGTGTCCGAATCACTTCCGGCTGATTTGAAGCGGAGTTTGCTGGCCATCGAGGAACTCGAAAACGAACTCGGCGGGGTTAACGATGAAGAATAAAGTTGCCGCGAAACGAAGTCTGAGGCGCGGGATAAACGACACGTGAGAACGGATCACCCGAGGCGGTCGGTCTGGCTGGAAGCTACGAACTCCTTTTACTGGAAGCTGCGAACTCCTTTATAAGAAGCCGGATCGAATTGCCCAAGAATCCTAGCTCTCTCGCTATGGACGCTCTGAGCCGCGGTCTCCTGCCTTTCTGGAATTTCTGATGAGCCCGCAGGGACAGGCGATGTTCGCAAACTACGGCTTCAGTTCCGCCCACTTGAATCGCAGTAGCTTCAGCCTCCACTCCTTTGCTGAAGCTCCTGGACCAGCAGCTTCGGGATGTAGCTAGCCGGATTGGAACGGTATTGGATGCTCACCGCGGAGCGCGGCCTGCATGCGCGGATCGTGCCCGCGTCGGCCGATTTGCAGGCACGTTGGAAGTCCCTGGCGAGCTTCTTGTATTGCTCAAGGTTGGGATGGGGTGGGAGGGAAAGTGGTCGGACCGGATATAGGAATCTTTTTTTCAGTGCATGCCTGGAGTCCGCAGGTATCAGGCTGAAAGAAGCTTCGTAGCCTTGGATTTGGTTCAGTGGGTGGGCACGGCCCTTTCCGCGGACAGGATATGCCCCTCGCGCTATTTGTGACGATTTCTCCAATGCGAAACTCCCGCTCCGAAACGTTCAAACTGCAATTCGTCCTTGCTGATGAAGGCAGAATAGATCAACGCTACCCATCACAAAGCGGGCAAAGCTTGTTGCTGGGCACAGACAGCCAGAGTGTTTTTGGAAGGATTATATCTTTCATTGATCGGTCCCTCCAGAGACTGAAGGCAGAACTTGTGCAGTTCATACGGAATCGCGGTTGTCCGTAGCACAGCTCCGTGACAAGATTTCAGTTGTCGTAAACGGTATTGGGTGGAGGCGTTTCCAAAGTAATTAGGTAATCATCCATCGCCTCAACCGTCTTGCTCTCACCGCCACCGGTGAGAACATATGATGTATGTCCATCACCCTCGCGCAACAGGAGAACGGCGCTCGGGAGCTGTTGCTTGAGATCTACTGCCCAAACCACGGAGGTTGATGGATCATGCGTGGCGTTGACCATTAAGATCGGCGGAGCGCCTTTCACCTTGAGAGCCCGAGGCGGGTTCTGAACGGGCAACCCCCATCCAAGGCATCTTGTCTGAAGGTCGAACGTTTGACCCGCGAATTGAGTGTGAGGCGCTATGACACGTCCCAATAAAATCTTCGCCTGCAGGTCCGCGAATGTTTTGCTGCTCTTTACCGTCCAGTCCATGCACTCAACTCCCCTCTCCTCGAAGAGAGTGAACGTATCCTTGGTTGCCAAGAGAGTCGCAAACCGGCTGGCATCATTTCGCTCGAGGGCATCTTCAATTGCCTGGCCGGCAGCATCCCATCCGGGCCGGCCATAGCCGGGCTGGCCCTTGGGAACGAGGAGTAGACCCTGCATGTTGAAGCGGATATCCTCTCCACTCACGGTCGATTTGCAAAACCCGGCCTGTCGACCGTGCTCGGCGCATGCCGGTGCGGGCAGGGGTGCCTGGTCGGCTCTTTCAACCAGTTCATCGAATGCGGCCGCCGCGTCTTTACCGAAAAGTGCACACGAGGAAGTCGTTTGACAGTATCGAAAAAAGCGGCGAAGTTCGTCCTCGTACGCCGAACCTTCGGTGACGAGGTTCGACACTTCTGATCCTGAATGATCCAGGTTACCGTCGAGTACCATTGCCCGGATATTCTTGGGATAAAGGGCGGCATATTGCGAACCGAGTTGGGCCCCATAAGACTGTCCCAAATAATTCAGCTCTCCATCGTTTAGGCCGACCCGAAGAGCTTCGATATCGCGAGCGACGCTGATGGTATCGATATGGCCGAGCAACGGCCCCGTTTTTTCTTCGCATGTCTTGAAGACTGCCATGTTCGAATTTCGAAGTAGTTCGTATTGCGAGAGATCTGTCGGATAGTGCGAGGGTTGCTTGTTCCAGACTGCGGGATCGCAGCGAACTGGGTTACTGGAGCCTACGCCGCGCGGATCGAGGCCGATGAGGTCAAATCGTGCACTCAATTTCTTCGTGAAAATCAATCCATTCTTTGCCTGAAGAAACACACTCTCCTGACCCGAACCTCCGGGGCCACCAGGATTAATGACCAGACTGCCTACTCGATGTGCTCGATCCGCCGCCCGCAAGCGATTGACGGCAATTGTAATTTTGCCAAGCCAAGGCTGCTTCCAATCGAGTGGTACTTGCATACGACCGCACTCGACACGCCGATCTTCCGTGCACAAATCCCAATGCAGTGTGGCGCCAGCCGCGACCACTGCCTGCTCTACCTGACCGTCCTCTAAATCACTGGTTTGAAAATTGGCTGGTGCACCCTCTAGACCATCGGCAGTGGTCAGGGCAACCGAAGGCTGTCCAAGAACAGCCGCGACCGTGGAAATCAGTACCAGTGTGCTAAAGCGTTGTTTGTTCGGCATTCAAAATACCTCCTGGTGGAACGTGATTGACTTGAACTGCTTCCTCTATCCTGCGTCTTTGTGAGTTTCTCTTACTGCGTCCCGGTTTCGATGCGGGTCACCCTTTTGACTCGAGCCTGTCACTGCCGTGTGCACCGTGTTTCAACCCCAAAGCAGGTAACCCTAGGGATCAATGGTAACCGTCTCAGCCTGCATCGTCGCATCCGGCGTTCCGGGATCGGCTACCGCATATAGGCTATGTACGCCCGGCGTTTCCGGACGGAACGAAGCGTTAACTGTATAGACGTCGCCGGCCGGGATGATTGGGATGTCCTGAACCTCGAAGGGCTTGGTACCGGCGGATGGATCACCATCATAGAAAGCGATGACCTGCGAAGCAGCTTGAGCGCTCAGATTGTGCAGCGTAGCCGAAACGGTAACCTTGGTGTTCTTAGCCATGTGCTCCGCGGTACCGGTCATGCTCTCGAGCACGATGCTGCTCGATGATTCCGGCGCTATCTGTGCGGCTCTGGCGAACGGGGCGGGCCCGTTTGTTGCAGCGCTTTCCGATGTAGCGATGTAAAACGGGGTATGCGCGCCGTACAGTCCAACGTTGTTGCTGTGGGCTTCTGTCCTGACATCTGAGATCTGCGACCAGTTTCCGGGAATGGACAGCAAGCCGTGGTCCGCTACCTCGTCGCCCTTCTGTCCCGCGGGATTTTCATACCAAACCACGACCCAGAACGCCAGAAAGACATTGCCCTCGCGCGTTTGCTCGAACTGGCGCGGATCAAAAACAGTGTGCGCCAACGCCCAGTTAGGTGCCGTAACCTTTGATTTGAACCCGAGGATCGGCGGCAGGCTCACGCCATTGATGCGAAACGCCGGGCCTACAAGATGATCAGTCTTCTTGTCGACGACTTGGCCATAGAACTCGACACGCACCCGGTCCTGCTCTGGTACATCGACCAGACTGTAGTTATATACCCGCGCTCGCAGCTCCACTGGTTGGTCGACACTCGTCTCGCGGCGCTGCGGACCCATTCCGTCGGCCCCCAACGGAGTAATATACAGGCCCTTCATCCAATAGAATTCCTGCTGGATGGGGTCCTCCGAGGTTTTCCCATTAAAAGTTACCTTACCGGTGTTCTTGTTCCAACTCCATCGTGCCGGATGATTGAGCGCAATATCCGGAGTATCGTAGGCTTGCGTCCAGAATGAGGCGATACGGCCGCTTTCCTCCGAATTCAAGTTCGCAAGAAAAGCACTTAGTAGCGGCCCGCGCGTCTGCAGTTGAGCAGGGTTACCGTCGGCCGCGATCACGGCAGGACGCGCCGGCGGTATGGCGGGCGATCGATTCGCATATACGAAGCCGCCGAAGAAATACGCGTAGTTAGTGGCGATATCACTGCTGAAGGCCGGCTTGTCGACTCTTATGCCGCTGTTGCTGGTCAGGGCGATGGTAGAGTCGTCGAGCGTCTCGAGTCCACTGCTGCGATTGAAGTTGCTGTTGAAGTTAATCGTGCCGACCGCTATGCCCTTTGCGCCAATGCTGAGGGAGCTTGTGAACTTGTTGTCATGAGTTGTCAAGGTCTTCGCGCCAACCGAAACATCTTCTCCGGATTTCTTGCTCCAATCGGTCTCCTCGCTGGACTTTGACGTATCAATGCCTCTCAAGCGGGGGGGTGCCGTCAGCAAACCCGCGCTCGGATTACTTTGTTCGAATAGCTCAATGCTCCACGGGTAGGAAAAGATGTTTCCGGGCTCATTCACGGGCTGGTACCAGTCCTGTGTGGTAGCGTCGACATCGAATAACGTGATTTTGTCCGGCGCAGAATACTCGACGTACGCCTGCGTCTTGTCAGCTTCCGCGCATGTCGTCGCCCTGCCGGGACAAACCTTCACTCCCATGATGGGGTAAACCCAAACGTTGAAACGCTCCCTTGTAAACAACAAGTGATCGGCAAAGCCGGTTGTCGAAGTCAGGGAATCTTTGACTGTGCTGTATTTGCTATTCGAAGTAGCAACGTTTTCATCATATTTTTTCTTAAGTAGATACTGATACTCGGCTTTGAAGCTCGAGGCGTCCTTGTCTCCAATTAGGGTTGATGCCCCACCACCGATTTCACTACCATATGCATAGCTGGTCGTACTCTTGCGCACGGATTTCGTTTCTTGCGTCTTGCTCGATGAGAAGGTCGTACTGAAAGTGCCTGGAAGTACGCTGATATTTACATCGCATGGCTGGGTAGTTTTGTCACAGCCAGGAAACACGCCTGCGCGATACGGCTTCACGTAGTCGACGTGCATGGGAGGGATCGAAAGCACAACATCGGGCCGAATTTGTTGGCTAACAGTGATTTTGAGCGGGTCTCCGAGTCCGATGGATCGCGCTTGTAAATCGCCTGCAATTAGAGGAACATTTTGGAAGTATTTATTGACATCAAATATGCCTCTCTGGTCCTTGGCGAGATATTCACCGACATCGTACTCCGATGCCGGATTCTCAGAAATGGCGATCGTGTTACCCCCGGGCGTGGGCGTGATGGTGATGTCATAAATCTGCAGCTTCGCCTTGGGAGTTTCTATGCGACCATTATTGAAGCCGAAACCAGCTAGCACCGCGACTTGCTGTCCCAAAGTGGCCGTGCCGTTGGCTAAACGATCAAAGTTGCCTATCGAGAAATCAAACACTCGCATGTTGTGCCGCGTATATGTTGGTGGAAGCTTCAGCTTGCCGTCGTTGAAGGTGATAACACGGAAGTGGCTGTTTGGCGCGTATTGGGTGCCCGCCTTCGTGCGGTAGAAGTCGTTGTTGTCGTTAATCTGCACGACCTGATCGAACTGTGAATCCGGGTCCAGATGCCCCGAGCGTAAAATGACGCGCTCTGTTATCTCGATGGTGAAGTCCACTCGATCCCTTACGTGTGGCTGTATCGACTGGTCAAATTCAAGCAATTCGAGGCTTACGGTTCGTCGCTCGCCGGTGCCAGGAATACCGGTTTTTCCAAAGAGCAGTTGGTTCTGACTTCTGCTGAAGAAGTGTCCGATCGCCAGGTTTTCCGTTCGGTCCGCAGCCCGATCCGGGAACGCCTTGGATTCCCACTCTCCTATGCGCGACAGTTCCAATGTTTTGGGATTCACAGAAAAGATATAGATATCGGCACCCGCGGTGGTCACTATCTGCGCGATCTCGTTACTGCCACTTCCGGTGAAATCGCCGACGGCATTCGATTGATCGGCTCGACTAGCGCTCGCCAGAGGACCTAGACGAATACCCTTGCCGAAGTCATTCGGATCTGTCGCCGTCAGCACCCGGACGCCGCTAGCAGATCCAATGACGACATCGTCGTACTGATCGCCCGTGAGATCCCCCGTCGAGAGCGAACTTGCAAAGCCGTCGTTGTCGGTCACCGAGAGTGACAGAGACTTCCTGGTTCGCGGATCGTACACGATTACTTTGTTGGTGGTCGTGTAAACGAGGACGTCACCTGAACCGGCGAACATGTGAGCGAGCACCTCACCCCGACGGGTGGAATTGCTCTGGGTGGCGAAAGCGGTATCGGGCGCAGTTTGTTGGCGCGTAACTTTTGAGTCGTTTGTATAGAGCAGTCTGCTTCCAAAGACAACATCATCGACCGTCAGCAAAGTATGCTTGCCTAGCAAGATATCGTCTGTCTTGTCGAAATTGGGACTGTCCACTGGCTGCTGCGCCCAACCTGGCCGGGCGAGCAGCAGCGCGGCCAAGAACAGCAGTGATAGCAACCTGCTTGAACTTGACTGCTGACCATTGGTGAAGCGAACCCATATGCTGGGTACCGGGCACACTGTTTGCTCGATCATTGATTGCTCCTTGTCTCGGATAGAGGAAGTCTGGTGCCACATGGCATACCTGGCTATTTCCCGAAATTCATCAAAACTTCGGCCAGCGGGCCCGGTGGGAACAGATACTCGGCGGGCAGTTCAGGCGGAAACGGGTCTGTATCTTGGGCGGAACTCTGAATCGCCGAAAATTGCGCGGTGGCCGGTTCGCTTTGCGCCGGCAAGCGACCTGTAAGCAAAGCGGCTGCAGCCAACAGCCCGAAAGCTCGAAACCAAAGATAAGCTGTATCCATGCACTTTCCTGAGCGAGAGCACGCGGCCAAAAACTGCCACGAGCAGTGAAAAATCTTCTTGATTCCCGACAGGCGTGTTTTTGTTTGGTTAACGAAGCACTGACGACCCGCACTCCGAGGACGCGGTCCACGTTGCCAGAAAATGCCGAGCGAAAGGGAAAGCAGGCGCCGGTTGGCCTAGAGGCACGCTGCCCGCGTCAGGCTTCTGGGTCCGGTGATGACTGTCGCAGATCAGCGATTAAAGCTCCACAGATTGCTCGCCAGATCGTCCCGAATGGTCGCCACGTGCTTTCCGTCGTTCGAGAAGACGCCGAAGGAATGGATACTGTCGTTCTCCAGCAGGTGCGCATGCAAATGAGCATCCACAAAATAGAGGGCAGAAAAGCGAGATGGATCTAAAAAGACGGGACGAAGGGCCAGCGTGCGACTTCCGGCATTCGTCCAGGCCAGCCATTCCCCTCTGGAAGGCCCTGGGTTCATCCCCGAAATGATTCCGATGCCATCAATTTGCCGCCGCACCTGCCATCGCTTCGACGGATCCGGATCCAGTTGCACTTCGGTGAAACAGCCAGGATGTGTATCATCCGGAAAAACCACACGCCTGCCGTCGGCGGAAAGTTGCCATCGACCCAGTTCGGGAAGCACAGAGCTGGTTCGCCCCAGCTCTCGCCCCTTGCCCAGCACTGGATCAAGTTCGTAATACGTTTGCTGCCCGGCATGAGTAACACGCAGCACGCAGATGTGACCGGAACCGGGCCGGCTGCAGCGAAATTCATCCAGCGGTTCGACCAACGGGACCTGAACGATCGGTCCGCCGTTTGCCGGCACCCGCATCAGCCGCAGATCCGTGAACCCGGCGTCGCGGGATTTTTGGGCGGACATGAAGAGGATCCACTTGCCATCGGGGCTCAATTTCGGAAAGTAGTTCTCCCGCTCCGAAGAAGCCAACAACTCCGGTTCACGTCGATTTCGATTCTGCCGATAAATGGCAAGGTGACCATTCCGGTCGGATTCAAAAATCACGGATTGATTGTCGGTACTCCAGTCATGTGGAAAGTTGTAGCTCTCTTCAGACGTGAGGCGCCGCGGCAGGCGAAGCGAGGGTTGCGGTTTGGCCTGCCAATCGGTGGTATAAGTCTGGGCATAGCCGTCGGTACGAAGCACAAACAGTTTTAGCCCATCCGGCGTGCCAATCAGCTGCGAAAGCGCCAGATTGGAGAAGTGGGAGATCTGTTTCGGGCTGGAGACGACTTGTCCGGTCTTCGAACTCATCGGCAACGCCCAAATATTCAACGCTGCGCCGTCGCGCGCGAAATCCTGGCGCAAAAAGATGAACTCGCCGGAAGGCGTGAAGAATCCGGAGCTGAAAAAGAGTGGACCGATCGAAACCGTGGGGTGACCCACGTGAGAATCTACGGTCACCAGATCACTCGATTCGCAGAAATCGGGATCGATGGTGACGTCCGGACGATCTGCGCGGCCGCGACAGCCCGAGAGCCTATGGAACCAGAGCCGCTTGTCGTCCCATGACCAGAACAGCGCAGCCACATGCTGGCCGCCAGGTACCTGCATCAGGAGACGTGCCGGTGCTCCGAGGGTCGCTCCAGCCCACACGCGGTGAGCTCCGTCCAACCAGGCAATCTGTCTTCCGTCGTGTGAGGCAGCAGTGAGTTGTACATCATCAGAAAGGAGTCGAGATGCACCGGAATCGAGTGAAATCTGCCAGGCTTCAAACCTGCCGTCTGCTGAGCCCACGGCGAGCAGTTGCTCGCTACCGGCGAAGATCAATTGATAGCAGGTCAGGCGTTCGGGCGCCGTCAGTTCGCGAACTTGGCGCGTGAGATTATCGCGGACGAAAAATCCGCCATCAATCGTCGCGTAAGCAAGATTATTACCGCTGCGGGAAAGAGCGACGGCCGTGATATCGTGCCCGCCGCTGTACCGAGTGATTTGTTCAAACTGCGGATTGGAATGAGCTTTCGACCTGCGAAACCAAAACACGCCGGCGGACACGACGAGCAGCAGACAAGCCAGTAAGGCCAGAATAAGCCGGTTCTGCGAACGCGCCTGCAGCTTTGCAAGCAGTTGCTCCACTTGTGTTGCTGTGGGACGTCGCAGCGGGTCTTTACTGCACATCCGAGTGAGAATAGGATGCTTCCACCCGGCTTCTTCCAGAACCAGAGCGAGTGAGTAGATATCGCTGGCCGCGGTAACAGCTTGACCTGCTTTCTGTTCCGGCGACATGTATCGCACTGTTCCGACCGGCAGACTAGTGCCTCGGTTTACCCCAGCCTGATCGCGAACGTTCTGGGCCAGGCTGAAGTCGAGAACCTTGACGAAGTCATCCTGGCGCACCATGATGTTTTCGGGCTTGATATCGCGATGAACGATGCCTTTCTGCTGAGCGGCGCTCAGAGCACTTGCCACTTGCCGGCCGATGTGGATCAAGCGGCGAACTGACACACGTGTAGTCTTCAGAAGCTTTCGGAGCGAGTGTCCTTCGACCAGTTCCATCGCCATCGCCAGACCCCATTGCGTCTGGATCAGCTCGTAAACAATAACGATATTCGGGTGGTTCAAACGGGACGCCAAACGTGCCTCTGAAATAACTTGCGATGCGGCAGCATGATCGACGCCGACGGCGCTCGGCAGGAACTTCAATGCAACGATTCGCCGCAGTTCCCTGTCCTCGGCTGAATAGACCTCGCCCATTCCACCCTGGCCGATGCGCTCGAGCAACGTGTAACGCCCGACAGTCTCTCCGACCCGCCGATCCGGCACTGTCGGAAAATGCGATTCGCTTTCAAGCTCTTCGAAAACGGCGATGACTTGGCTTTCGACTTCGGAATCTGCTGTGGCGCCGCGCACGTATTCTCGCTGCGCCTGAGAATCCAGATCGCCCGCGGTTTCGCACAGGACCCAAGTGGTGCGCCACTGTTTGTCAGTCAAAGGAACTGCTCCATACTCTTAAAGCGAGCGCAGCCCTGCCGAAAGTGCCACCGGACGGCATTCTCAACCCGCTTGCAACCTCTCTCGTAACCACTGTTTGCAGAAGGTCCAGTTGCGCGCTACCGTGCGCGGCGCAATCTGCAAGCGCTTGGCGATTTCCTCCACCGATTCGCCTTCGAATACTTTCATCTCCACGATGCTTCGAAGTCGCGGGTGAATGGTCGCCAGCTTCTCCAGTAGATCGTCGATTTCCTGTAAGGTGGCGCTATCCCCATCTCCGGTCAGTTCGAATTGCGCAATATCAATTTTGGCGATTCGCCGCGACAACAAACGAGAGTGATCGATCAGCAAGTGGCGCATCACATGCGCTGCGAAGTGTAAGAACTGATCCCGCTCTGAGCCGTCGGTGGTTTCAGGAGCCGGTAGGGATTTCAATTTTACTAGTTGAAGGTAGAGTTCGTTCACCAGGAGTGAGGGTTGCCAGGAGTGCTGACTGTCCTCGGCGTTCATCTTGACCGCCGCTAGACGCTTCAGTTCTGGGTAAAGAAGGGAAAAGAGCTGGTCCGCCGCTTCGCGATCTCCGGACCGGAAGCGGGCCATCAGACTGGCGATCGTCGTTGACGTTTGCTGGGGCGCCACGCGTAGAAACTATCTTATCTGTAATTCGGAAAACAAAGGGCCGTTCCGACGGTTCGTAGCTTGGACTCTGTGGGCGAATATTTCGCAACTCATGGCAGTCTTTGCGCCGGTCCTCTCGCTCCAGAGGTGTATGCCAACCTCAAGACGGGTATTTTTCGGTGCAGCCGCAGCCGGACTTAGCTTTCCGGGAGCGCTTCTTCTAAAGGGGGCCGCTCCGTCGGAGCAGTATGGCAATGAAGATTGCCCGTGGTTAGAAGCGGAAATTCAAAAAGCCTTCGAAGATCTTCCGGGAAGGAAGGGCTTAAGCGTTTGGGCGCCACGGTCCGGTCGAGCTCCTGAATTTTTGGCAGAGCTGCACGGAAATGAAAGGCTGTTTTCGGCAAGCGCCAACAAAGCATTTATCCTTTGCGAGCGTCTGCGTCAGTTGCAGGGTCCCCGTATCCAGGAGAGGCTCACAAATCATGGACTTAACTTAAACGATAGTGTGTGGTCGATTGGAAGTACAGTTTTCAATCCGCCTTATCTTTCGGGATTAGTAAGCGAAAGAACCGCGATGGAGGCGATGGTCATGCACAGTGACAATACCGCCACCGACATGATTCTTAAGGAGGCCACCGCCAAGAGTGTTCGGGAATTCGTTAGTTCTATCGATCTGAAGAATACCGTGATTGGGGATAGTACGCGCTCCATTTTTGCTTATCTGTATGGAGCCTCAAACTATCTCACCATCACGTGGGAAGAACTACTTGCATTAACAAATGGGAATTATGTGCACCCAGTGCTCAACGATGTCGAGACGCTGGCCTCATCGGCGAGTGACTTGGTTTCATTTTATGCGCGGGCGCTGCAAGGAGAGTTTTTTGACGGTCGAGAGACATTGGAGGAATTCAGGCGGATCTTGTCGTTGGGTGATATTACTTCCCTCGTTCCTTTTCCGATCGGAATCAATGCTTTTGGGAAAGCTGGATATTGGGATTCTCCGGGTCAACATGCGCGCTGTATTGCAGGTGGCATGTACTTCCCGGACCGGTGGGTTTATTTTGCGATGATCTTGAATTGGGATGCTGCCGAAAAAGACGATCCAGAGACTGTGGCGGCGTACTTCCATGCAATAAGAACGATCATCAAGCTGTTGCGCGAGGCACTCGGTAGTTAACGGCGTACCTGGCTGCCTGAGGGTATCACGGCAGTTCGCAATGTTGGATAAAACAACAGGCGGCATCGTTTTTCGGCAATCGTGATGGAAATGATGACGCGCCTTGGAAGAGTGCGTTTCAGGGGCCAGTCCAGAAGTTCCTTGTATGGATTGCCGGGCGCCGCGGGTCAGTTCTTGAGCTGTCTAAACTAAAACTCCCGAACAAACCAAGGCCGGTGAAATAGCTGGTGTCATCAGGAATGGAGCCCACTTCGCGTCGTACGCTGCCGTCGTTTTGCTGCGATCATCTGAGAGAGTTGCCTCGCGTGCCCGTTGCAAGCCCGAGCGCAGTGGCTGCAAGCGCCATCACCCGTATCTTGTTTCTCATCCAAATTCTCTATACGCCTGAGAAAGCGTGAGTAGTTATCTAACGGGTCAGAATTTGAATCCGTCTGGCGCGTTGTATTTCCAATATCCTTCTTCCATCAAGCCGCGGATCTTCCAGCTTTCGCTTGTGCGAATGAGAGAGTTGCGATACCACAATCCCTGAAACATCACCCGTCTCTTCTCTTCTCCCATATTCGGCGCTATAGGGCACGACCGGTGTGAACGCACTTCGGCCTCGTTGCCGTTTAGCAAGACAGAAATCGTCGAAATTGCATGCTGTGATATCAAAACTTTTGACAATGCCTTCCTCATGTAGGCAATGTGTTCCTCAACACCGCTTCTGATCCTTCCCGTGGCGGTATCGTCGATCAAAGCGTCTGGAGTGAAGAGTTGCCGGTACGCGTTCCAATCACGGTCGTCAACTGCATAGCAATATCGCGTCAGAATATCTTGAATTTCGAGACGATCCGAAATGTGCTGAATCGAGAGAGACAATTTTGTATTCCTCCTGGATCGGGGGTATTGGGTTTTAAGGCGCGTTTCAAATGCATTGGATGTGAATGGCATCTCCAAGGCCAAGGGCGCATATTCGAATCCCAAAAATCATTTGATAAGAATCGTCTGCGGGTCTCTTCGGCATTGATTTCGAAGTGCCTCGTGGTTCCTTGCATTGCTTTCGAAAGGAGCTCCCGTTTGCATCCTTGTGATCGAATCGGGCGCCCAACTAACACCGTATACAGGGCCGAAGAGCACTTGCTTGCTGACTAGGTCGGAATCTTGCTTTTATTGCGGGCGCAATCGCTATCTTGACAAGAGTGACCCACTAAGGCGGTCGAAGAATGGGCGACAGAACGGCTATGAATGGCAGTATTCCATCCGAGACGAACTCACGACAGATGGAGCAGTTTTTGGCCGGTCCTTCTGTTCACACCAGCGTGGGCCTCGACTGGGGACCTTTGACCGTCCGATGCCGTATTGAACCGTCTGGTCAGCATCATGTCTGGATTCCAGGAACACCTGATCCTTGGTTAGTTGTGACAACAAGTGGCGTTCCGCGGAACATCGAAGTCCACCGAAAGAGCGGCTGGCAAAGTGCGATGAGCGGACCGGGCGACCTCGCCATCACGTCACCAGGCCACGATCACGGAAGTCCGTTGAGACACTTCTAACGCGCCAATTGAGACGATTCACGTCTATATCGATGCGGCGTTTTTTTATAGTGTTGGTGCGGAAACGCCAGTTGCGATCCACACCGCATCGAAATTCTCGACAGATTTTCTCAGAAGGATCTCCTAATCGAACAGGTGGTTCGCGCTCTGGGGCACGAGCTCAAGCACCTACAAACCTCGAGCCGCCTGTTGGCCGATTCGGCTGCCCGTTTTCTTACAGTTCATCTGTTGCGGCATGGCACAAGGCGCGATCGTTCTATTTCTTTGGCGCACCCTCCGCAATCTCGAAGTGTTTGAACGCTAAACATCCCAGCAATCGAGCAAGATTCTGATTGAGCGGCACGCGGCGGCTGCTTTAAGCATCAAGCTATGCCGGCCATCAGGTGCGCACTCTCTCGGTCGCGCTCTCAGCGGGGTTGTTGCTCTAACAAGTACCCGATGGCGTTCTGGGGAAGATCCGCGCTGGTCGCCAATGGTAGATTCCTCCTTCGTTTGAAACAAAATCGGCGCAAGCGGAGAGTGCCAGCCTGTACGACTGGCAGTCAATCCTACGGCCTGCTGATTTGATGGGGCATTGAAGGCGACTCATTACACTTCGATTCGCGCGTTAAGCGGGCTAATAAGAATCGTGTTGACGCTGAGCAATTGACAACATGGAGCGGGAAGCAGTTGAACCCGCGTCTCCCGCTTAGGAACCTGATGGTCGTCCACATCTCTCAACGGTTGATGTCATCGGCTGCAAGTAGCTGATGGTAAGAGGCCGCTTCGCTTGATTACTTCATTAAGGATGGGCGTTATCCATAAAGCGCGACATCCTTTTGATATACGATCCTGCTAAGCTATTGAAAACTGGAGCGGGAGACGGGATTCGAACCCGCGACATCAACCTTGGCAATACAGTAGTCGATTGACAATAAATAACTTATGTGTCAACGGCGGTGAGTTTTGGCAAAAACGGCCATTCAGTTTCAGCAAGTTACCCGCGAGTCGCCGTTAACGTAGTAATCGTAGTAACGGCGACCACTGCTTAACTCCAGCCCGGAAATACCCTGATTCCTCGCTTCAACCTGCGCTCGCAATGTGGCGCATCCACGAGGTGAAGAGTGAAGAATAGACAGCTGCCCGGGATTTGTCCGGACGTCATCAAGCGCGGGTCGATGGAGCGCGCCGGGGCTATCTTGCGCCAGACCCATCGCGAGCTGATCGTCTCGAAACGCACACTTGAGAAGGCAAAGGGGATCGAGGTCGTTCGGATCAAACGCGAGCAAGCGAACCAGGCGCTCTGCTTTTGTTCCAGGCCCTTTGTGCTTTGCGGGTTGCCGGTCCGCCGGTTGCCTGAAGGCCAACTCTTATACCAGCGTCGCAACGGGCAGTTCGTGCTCCAGATTACTGGACATCCTGACTACGGCGTCCCGTTCGGTCAGGACCGCATTGTGCCCATCTTTCTGGCAACGCTCGCCGTGCAGCAGAAGAGTCCGATCATCCGGTTTCGTAGCGCAGGTGAGATGCTCGAGACTTTCGGAATGCATAAGGGTGGCAAGGAATACCGACGGTTGGTCAGCGCCTTTGAACGCATCTTCGGCGCAACTATCTTTTTCGGCACCGACCAGACCCGCTCAACAGCGAAGCTGGTGCACCGTTCGCGCTTCAATTTCTTGAGAGAGGCGCAGATCTGGTACAACCGGGGTGCGGATCAGCCTGTCCTGTCCGATGAGTTCGAAAACGTCATCGTCTTGAGCGACGAATTCTATCGAGAGATATCGGAACATCCCATCCCGACCGACCTCGATGCGGTTCGTGTCTTGTCCGGCTCGCCGGCAGTTCTGGATCTGTTCATGTGGCTCGCCTATCGCTGTTTCTCAGCCAAGGGCGAGGAGGGGATTCCCCTTTCCGGAGGATTGGGCTTGGCTGCCCAGCTCGGAAATGCCGAATACGCGCGACCGCGCAAGTTCAAAGAAAAGCTGCGGGATTGGTTACAGGTGGTCAAGAGCATGTGGCCCGAATGCCCGGCCAGGATCTCACCAGACGGTCAGAGTTTGCTGGTTCGACCAGCAGCCGCACTCACTGCGAGGAGCGCATAGATGGCCTCTCCTTCTTTTGCACCTAAATCGTTTCCCGGACGGCGAATACCTCTGGCCGGAATTGACGCTCTGGTGTCCGCCCGGCTCGGTCCGACGCGCGGGTTAGGCAACTCCCAGCCTGCTTGCTTCAATCGCCAAGTAGCGATGTACCTGGCAGCCCGCATTGGACGCTGGAGCACGACTGTAATTGGCCGGTTCTACGGTGGCCGCGACCACTCGACCGTTTGCTACGGAATTCAGCGGATCGAGTCGTTGAGCGAGAGTAACCCTGAGGTTGACGCATTACTCGCCGATCTCAAGCGGCAATTACCTGGGATTGCCGATGACCTTACAGCCGAACCACGCCTAGCGCCGGTCAGAACCGAGACACTGGTTCTGAGTGAAGCAGAGATCGAGAAAGTTGCGGAGCTTGTGGCGGCCAAAATCCTTGCACTCCTGAATCCCAAGCTGGAGCGAGCTCAGCAGCCCTCCGACCTAGGAGAGATTTCCACGGGACTTTAGGGGCGCTTACGTTATTCGAGCGTCCCGAGATAAAATTGTAAACCTGGGAAAGGAGGAGCTAGGGTTGGCGTAACTCGCGCGTCGATTACATTATTGGCTAAATGTTGATCCGAATCTGAAGAACGGCTTGCTAGAACGAACCTGGCATTCTCAACGAGAGACTTTCTCCTACGCTGCAGTTCGAGCTGGCGGTCGCGCAATTGCAGTGGTTCTTAGAGAGGTGCCTGATGGTAAAAGCAAAGATAGACGGCGGCGTCCTGCGACTGGATCTCTCACCTATGCACAAAATCCTAGCACTGAAAGGATCGCTGCAAATTCCGCTGGATGCCATTAAGAGTATTGCGATCGATCCCGAAACGGTCCGCGCGGGTCCGGATGGAACGCGCAATCCCGGAACTAGCATTCCGCATCTGGTCAATGCTGGATCTTTCAACTCCGGCGTGAAACGAAGCTTTTGGGACGTTCACAATCCGGATAATGCAATCACAATCAGACTAAAGAGCGGCATGTTCGCCGGGATGGAAGACCGATACGACGAGGTCGTCGTGGAAGTATCGAATCCGGCGGAAACCATCAGCGAAATAGAACGCGCACTCACTGAGAACAAATAGTCGCGAAGGGTCGAGTGATCCGCGTGAATGGGTCTGCCCGCGTGAGCACGACAACTCGGGCCGCCGTCAGAGCCCGGGTAGGCTTTCTGGACCGTGACGCTCGGCACTCAGGTAAGCATGCGCTCACAAGTATGCTTCTGGGTCCGCAGAGATCTCCACTAGGAAGACCGCGGGCCCTCCTCTTTCCTGTAACTCCTCATCGGGCCGCAGTGTCTAGAATCAGGATTCGTTACGCCGCCTAGTATCGCGCCCTGCTTAACACACGGAGGAAATGTCACGCATGCACGCTTTACCGGCCCGAGCCTTTGGCTTCCTTGTCCTTGCAGCCGCCCTGCTCAGTGGGAACCTACCTGCGGACCCCGTTCCGGTCCGGCACACCCAAGGCTCGTCCCACGGCTTTCTTGCGCTCAAAACCATGGAAGGCACCCGCATCGCCACGGGCGACGCCACTGAGATCGTGCATGGCGATCGCGTCAAGTCCCGCCTCATCTTCCGCTTCCGCGACGGCTCAATTGATGACGACACCACTGTCTTCGTCCAACGTGGCATCTTCCGTCTTATTAGCGACCACCACATTCAACGCGGCCCCTCGTTCCCAAAACCCATCGACGTCCTCATCGACGCGTCCACCGGGCAGATTACGTCTCATACGGAAGACGGAAAAGTGAGACAAGATCATCTCGACGTGCCACCCGACGTCTCAAATGGCCTTCCGCCCAATCTCCTCATGAACATCCTTCCGTCGACGCCTGAAACAAAGCTATCCTTTGTCGCTCCAACCGAGAAGCCGCGGCTTCTCCATGTCTCAATCAAGCCTGCCGGCGAGGTTCCCTTCACGATCGGCGGAACCAAGCGAAAGGCCGTCGACTTCTTGCTCCATGTTGAACTCGGCGGCGTTACCGGAGTAGTTGCTCCTATCATTGGCAAGCAGCCGCCCGACTATCACATCTGGATTCTTCCGGGCACCTCACCGGCATTCATTCGCGAAGAGGGTCCGCTCTATGAAGGCGGCCCCATCTGGCGGATTGAACAAATCAGCCCCGAATTCCCGCGCTAGCGCCGCCTTCTCGTCTGTCCTTGATGTCGCCGAATTTCTGCTGAAGCGCGCCACCCGGGAGTTATTGACATGAGAAACCCAGGCCAAAGTGTCACGACGGCGGGACAGTTGTATACTCGGCCATTCCGACCTCTGGGGATATTGCATGCGAATCGCTGGTGGCGTTATCGGCGCACTGCTGATTTTGATCGGCGGTACTTGGATCCTCCAAGGCATCAACGTGTTGCCCGGAAGTTTCATGACGGGACAATTGAAGTGGGCGGTTTACTGCGCGATCGCGGCAGCCGCCGGACTTGGTCTCCTCTGGACGGCGATCAGACGACCTCGCCGATAATCCCTTCGTGCTACGTGTACTCTTCTCTTAATGGACTAAACTGGTACTTTCTCCTCGAAAACCTCCATCGAAGTTACTGAACGGAGCTGAACTATAGCTCCCGGATCACGAGGCTTAACCGGCGCCCAATCTGCTGAACAACGCTTCACTGCCTCCAAAGGGTTCAAGAGCTAGAAACAGCAAGCCCCTTGTCGAAACCAAATCTGCGCGGATGACGCTTTGCCATATCTCAACGTGAACGTTCGGGCACGCCACGATTACGCGCCATTCATACTCAAATCCCGTTCCCGCGGCGGCTGTCATCGTAGCCTTGATTGAAAGTCGCTTGACGTGCCCGCTGCTGGGATGAGTCAAGTTCCTATTGCGCTCGGCCAAGCTAACCGCGTGAAGATTGCGACGTTCAACATCAACAACATTAACAAGCGACTTGCGAATCTTTTGAAATGGCTCGAAAGCGAGAGGCCCGAAATTGTCTGCCTGCAGGAACTCAAAACGGAGCAGTACTCTTTTCCAGCCGACGCTTTGCGGTCCGCCGGATACGATGCGGCCTGGGTGGGTGAGCGCTCGTGGAACGGTGTAGCAATCCTCGCCCGGGAGCAAAAGCCAATCCTCACCCGCTCAGTGCTTCCTGGCGATGATCATGATCACCAGGCCCGGTATGTTGAAGCAGCGGTTCGTGGTGTTCTCATCTGTTGCATTTACCTGGCCAACGGCAATCCTCAACCCGGACCTAAATTCGCTTACAAATTGGCGTGGTTTGAACGACTGATCGCGCATGCAAACGATATCCCATGCAAACGACCTGATCGCAGCTGGTGTGCCGATCGCTCTAGCGGGCGATTACAATGTGGTGCCAACTCCGCAGGATATCTACCCAACTCGATCGTTAGATAAGAACGCTCTCGTGCAACCAGCCAGTCGTGAAGCATTTGCGCGGCTGCTCCGGCAAGGTTGGACTGACGCTCTCAGGCAGCTGCATCCGGCTGGACCGCTGTGGACTTTTTGGGACTACAAGTTCGAGAGGTGGGAGGCGGACAAGGGGATTCGGCTTGACCATTTGCTGCTCTCGCCTCAGCTCGCCCCGCTGTTGATTGATGGGGGCGTCGATCGATGGGTGCGAGGAGAGGACAACGCAAGCGATCATGCTCCAGCGTGGATCACCCTTGAGATGTAAGCGTTCGCCTGCGAGAAACTGCTCGCATTCTCCAACGCGAGCACGTCAGAGCTGCCACACACATAGGTTTGGCAGGATCGCGACACGGCCATCAGACGAGCGGCTCCGCCCGAACATTGTTTGTTGCAAGCCGATTTCCCAGTCCTAATCCAGCGTAACTTCCAAATTGCCGACGATCTATGAGTTATTCGTAAACCCTTCGCCGTTTGAACGAAGCCGACCGCGCGGCGGACGCTACGCGTGGGCGGTGACCGATGGGTAGAGCTCGATAGAGTATCGGGTCACAAGCGGTGGATGGCGTGGGGACGACATCGCTGGGACCCAGAAACTTATTTTCAGGCGACCGGCTCTGCGACGCTGATTGAGGGATTCGATTCGGCAAGCTATGGCCGATACCTCCATTGGTGCTTTGTGCCCGATCACAAGCATGGCTCCGGTCCTGGCGATCACTGGCATGGTGGCAAGGGCGCACGTCCTTCGACCCCGTTGGGGAGATTAGTTAACCGTTCGTCACCGGGCCGAACCGCATCCCGATCTTCAGATGAGGAGAGAAAGGATGCCAAGCGAAGCAAGTGCAAATAAAATGGCGAAGAAAGAACTTGCCCGTCGTCTGCGATCGGCGGACCCGGGGCTGGAGGTTGTTCATCCGAATGCAGCGGGGATTGACATTGGGAATGCAAGTCACTACGTAGCAGTTCGTCCCGACCGGGATCCCGAACCAGTACGCAGATTTGAGTGCTTCACGGCAGATCTCTACCGTTTGGCGGAGTGGCTTCGCAGTTGCGGCGTCAAGACGGTCGCCATGCAATCCACGGGCGTCTATTGGATTCCCCTGTACGACATCCTGGAGGAGCGTGGATTCGAGGTATTTCTTGTGAATGCCCGGCATACCAAGAACCTGCCGGGCCGGAAGAGCGACGTGCAGGAGAGTCAGTGGCTGCTGAAACTTCACACCCACGGATTATTGAACAACTCGTTCCAACCTGTATCGGATATTCGCGTGCTGAGAACTTACTGGCGGCTGCGTGCGGAGCATGCAAGAGGAATGACAACTTGCCTTCAACGCATGCAAAAAGCCCTTACACAGATGAATATCCAATTGGCCAACGTCATCAGTGACCTGAGTGGAACAACAGGACAGGCCATCGTGCGGGCCATTCTGAATGGCGAACGCGATCCGCAGAAACTAGCAGAACTCAGGGATCGTCGAATCCAAGCAACTAAAGAGGAAATCGCGAAGAGCCTGCAAGGTAACTGGCGTCCCGAATTGCTGTTCATCGTGCGACAACAGCTCGAAATGTACGAGGCTTACCAGCGGCAGATCGCCGAGTGTGATCTACAGTTACGGGAACATCTGGCGAGCTTGGCAAGTGCCCTGTCGATACCTGTCGATGCGGGGAAGCTTCCTCAGAGTAAGAAGTCAAAGAGGTATCGCTACATGCCCCAATTCCCGCTCAGCAACGAACTGATGCGGATATCTGGAGTCGATCTAACTCAGCTCGATGGCGTTGATGCAATGACTGCTCAGACTCTGATCAGCGAAGTGGGCTTAGACATGAATCGATGGAAAACGGAATCGCACTTCGCCTCCTGGCTTGGGCTGTGTCCGGATAATCGCATCAGCGGAGACAAGGTCCTGAGTCGGGGCACGCGACGAGTGATCAATCGCGCTGCTACGGCACTCAGGATCGCAGCCAGCACTTTAATCAGAAGCAAGACCTATCTCGGGGCTCAATACCGTCGATTGCGAACCAAACTGGGTGCACCCAAAGCCATTACTGCCATGGCTCACCGCCTCGCACGACTCGTCTACCGAATGCTGAAGTATGGCCAAAACTATGTCGACAAAGGTGCCGACTACTACGAGCAGAGGAGCCGGCAGCAGCAAATTGACTTCGTAAAGAAGAAGGCTGCTCAACTCGGACTGCAGCTCACGCTTGCTCAACCTTGATCTCCACCTGAAGTGGAGTTTCTGGGGAGCGGTGGATGGCGTGGGGACGACATCGCTGGGACCCAGAAACTTATTTTCAGGCGACCGGCTCTGCGACGCTGATTGAGGGATTCGATTCGGCAAGCTATGGCCGATACCTCCATTGGTGCTTTGTGCCCGATCACAAGCATGGCTCCGGTCCTGGCGATCACTGGCATGGTGGCAAGGGCGCACGTCCTTCGACCCCGTTGGGGAGATTAGTTAACCGTTCGTCACCGGGCCGAACCGCATCCCGATCTTCAGATGAGGAGAGAAAGGATGCGAAACGAAGCAAGCGCAAAGCGATAAAATAGCGAAGAAAGAACTTGCCCGTCGTCTGCGATCGGCGGACCCGGGGCTGGAGGTTGTTCATCCGAATGCAGCGGGGATTGACGTTGGGAATGCAAGTCACTACGTAGCAGTTCGTCCCGACCGGGATCCCGAACCAGTACGCAGATTTGAGTGCTTCACGGCAGATCTCTACCGTTTGGCGGAGTGGCTTCGCAGTTGCGGCGTCAAGACGGTCGCCATGCAATCCACGGGCGTCTATTGGATTCCCCTGTACGACATCCTGGAGGAGCGTGGATTCGAGGTATTTCTTGTGAATGCCCGGCATACCAAGAACCTGCCGGGCCGGAAGAGCGACGTGCAGGAGAGTCAGTGGCTGCTGAAACTTCACACCCACGGATTATTGAACAACTCGTTCCAACCTGTATCGGATATTCGCGTGCTGAGAACTTACTGGCGGCTGCGTGCGGAGCATGCAAGAGGAATGACAACTTGCCTTCAACGCATGCAAAAAGCCCTTACACAGATGAATATCCAATTGGCCAACGTCATCAGTGACCTGAGTGGAACAACAGGACAGGCCATCGTGCGGGCCATTCTGAATGGCGAACGCGATCCGCAGAAACTAGCAGAACTCAGGGATCGTCGAATCCATGCAACTAAAGAGGAAATCGCGAAGAGCCTGCAAGGTAACTGGCGTCCCGAATTGCTGTTCATCGTGCGACAACAGCTCGAAATGTACGAGGCTTACCAGCGGCAGATCGCCGAGTGTGATCTACAGTTACGGGAACATCTGGCGAGCTTGGCAAGTGCCCTATCGATACCTGTCGATGCGGGGAAGCTTCCTCAGAGTAAGAAGTCAAAGAGGTATCGCTACATGCCCCAATTCCCGCTCAGCAACGAACTGATGCGGATATCTGGAGTCGATCTAACTCAGCTCGATGGCGTTGATGCAATGACTGCTCAGACTCTGATCAGCGAAGTGGGCTTAGACATGAATCGATGGAAAACGGAATCGCACTTCGCCTCCTGGCTTGGGCTGTGTCCGGATAATCGCATCAGCGGAGACAAGGTCCTGAGTCGGGGCACGCGACGAGTGATCAATCGCGCTGCTACGGCGCTCAGGATCGCAGCCAGCACTTTAATCAGAAGCAAGACCTATCTCGGGGCTCAATACCGTCGATTGCGAACCAAACTGGGTGCACCCAAAGCCATTACTGCCATGGCTCACCGCCTCGCACGACTCGTCTATCGAATGCTGAAGTATGGCCAAAACTATGTCGACAAAGGTGCCGACTACTACGAGCAGAGGAGCCGGCAGCAGCAAATTGACTTCGTAAAGAAGAAGGCTGCTCAACTCGGACTGCAGCTCACGCTTGCTCAACCTTGATCTCCACCTGAAGTGGAGTTTCTGGGGAGGAGAAACTCGTGACCCACTTACGCAAACTGATGCTGGAGGAACTCCAGGGTCGAAAATCATTGCACTGGTGTCTGGCGCGCCTCATCGATCGGTGGTTCGATTTGGTATCCGAGTTTTCGGAGTTCGCGAATCATCTTCCAGGTGCGTAGTTGCTTCGATCGCTTGCTGAGCCCTGAGCCGCGTTCTTCGTATCGCACACCTTCATGCAGAATCAGCCAGATCAGGCGGCATTGTCGATGGGCAATGACGCCGATTGCCTGATTATGCCCCAAGCGCGGGACCATCCGGCGATATACGATTTCGAAGATACTTCCTTTAGTCCTGGCTCCGGCATTCGCTGCTTGATTGAGTAGGCGTCGCATCTGCCGATTCCCCTTGGGGGAGCGGGGACTGTAGTTTACTCCTGCGGTCTCGTCCGTGCCCGGGCAGACGCCGACCCACGAGGCAAGACATTTACCAGAGGGAAAAGAGGCAGCGGCAGGGCCGACTTCGGCGATGATTTGTTGTGCTGAATCCACCCCAAGGCCCGGCACTTCCGCTAGCCGTTCCACGGCTTCCTGATGAGATTTAAGGAGACCGGCTATTTCTTGGTCTAGCCGTACAATCTGCTCGTTGATCAACCGCAATTCCTCCAACGCCATGCTCACGAGTCGGCGATAGACAGGGTTCAACTCTGTGCAGGCACCAAGCGCATCACACAACTGTGCTGTTGTGGCCCGTAAGCGCTCATCCGCCAAAGCGGCCAGTGTGGCTGGGTTGGTTTCACCTTCCGCGATTGCTTTCAGCATCCGCTGCGCACTGTGCCCCAGCAGATCGGAGACCAAACTCGATAACTTGATATGGGCCTCTTCCAGAAGAGCCTCCAGTTGGTTTTGCAGTCGTATCCGATCGCGCCGCAACTGGTGTTTTTTGCGTGTTACTGTTCGCCACAGACGCTGCTCTGGATTGGGCACAAAGCTCAAAGTAAGTTCTTGGGCTACGAGTCGCTTGACCAAGCGTTCCGCATCAGGAAAATCCCTCTTGCGTCCTTGTCGTCCGCGATTGGATAAAGCCTGTGCTAAATGCAATGTCCCAGACTTCCGCCTCGCACCTTCTCGCTTGTCGCACTCCGGCTTCCAATACCGCTCCAACGATTCCCATACCGGTTTCCAATATTGTGCCGTTGATTTCATGACTACTTCTTCCGCCTCTTGTTCGAGCAGCCATACGGCCATTAGTCGCAGTTGCTCGGGGTTGCTGCTGAACTTCCTGCGCTCAAACGTATATTCACTTTCGACATCGACATCAGACACCACTACCGCCAGCATCTTTTTGTGAACGTCGATTGCAGCTATCCTGTAGGGCATAGTTCCTCCTGGCCGGGAGCGGAGAGCGTCCTGCGGTTGCTTAACCAGGGTCGCGGGCTATCGCCAATCTCTCAGAAGAGAACAACGACGCCCAATTATCCGCTCAAACATGCACGCTCCGGATCAGACAGCGTCGCGGCTTCAACTTCTCCAGTGAGTTCTCGACCTCGCCACTCCGGACCGCTGTAATGTTAGCCGATTTTCATGAGGTTTCGCGGGCCGCTCGACCCACCAGGACAGCGTCGTAATTATGCCCAGACTACCGTAACGGGATATCTCAAGACCGTTCAGGATTTCGCCAGATACTTCCATCGACCACCGGATCAACTTGGACCAGACGAGATCCGCACCTATCAACTGTATTTGCTGAATGAACGGAAGCAGGGCGTTCGAACAGTCGGTACGCATACAGCGGCACTTCGTTTCTTCTTCTGCAAGACGCTCAAGAGGAACTACCCGCTCGAAGAAGTGCCGTATCCAAGAGCTCCTCGCAGACTGCCGATCATCCTGACGCAGGAAGAAGCGGTCCGGCTCATCGATTCTGCCAGCAACCTGTTCCACCGTGCCATGCTGATGACTCTCTACTCGACCGGTATGCGTCGAGCTGAGCTTTGCCATCTCAAGGTCGAGGACATTGATAGCGTGCGCATGGTGATCCACATCCGGCATGGCAAACGCAACCGTGACCGCGATGTCCCGCTCAGTCCGAAGCTGCTCGAGACATTGCGTGAGTACTGGCGCTGGATGCACCCCAAGACTTATCTGTTTCCGGGAACGAAAAACGGTTGGCGAGCTGATAAGCCGATTACACCGAAAGTGCTTTGGGAGGCTTGCCGTGAAGCGGCACAAACAGCCGGCATCACCAAAGACGTTCGCCCTCATTTACTGCGGCACGCTTCGGCATACTACACCACCTTTCAGAGTTCGTTCATTCTAAAGGCAATTGGGCTTGATTAAGCACAATCGACGGAAGTCTACGGCCGTCATGGACGGCTTGCACTTGTGCCTGCACCGCTGGCAACTCGAGATCCGTTCGATCGATGACCCATGGCGCACAATGTACGACCTGTGTTGCCGGAAGGACCTGTTCGCGGATGAGGCGCTTGATAACGGTATTGCTCACCTTGAGGAGTTCCGCCGCTTGCTCCTGTGTTACCCAGCCATCCTGTTTTTGGAATGGTTCGATTTTGTGATATCCGCGCAAGCCAGCTACCCGAGAAGCGTTCCAACTCTTCTCTTGTCCGGTCTTGTATCCGAGCCGATTCAGAATCGCAGCGATCACTTTATCTGGACACACCTTGGCTAATTCGCTTACCAAGTCAATGACCGTTCGCTCCGCTCGACGCCGATGTTGACCGGATGGATTGCGCTCCACAGATAGTTCGGTATGAACGCCTCCAGCCCAATGAAGGATAAGTCGATGTGTGCGCGATTCCCGTTCACTTTGAACAATGATCTCGTGGAGCACAGTTCGTAAGATGCGCTTCTTCAACTGTACCGGCGCATCCGGGTGTTCCCATACAGTGCGCACATCGTCACCGAGCGCCATCAGCTCAGTCCTCTGCTCGTCATTGAGCGCCGTAGTTCGTTCTCCCACTGCCACAATCCGCGCCTCCAGTGCCGCAACTTGTTCCAATGCAGTATTCCAACGAGCTTCCAATTCGCCGGCGACGAGCCGATTCTCAGGCTCCACGGCATCGAACTGCCGGCGAGCGCGGTTAGCCTCATATCGAGCTCGCTCCAAAGCCAGATCCAGCGCTTTCCGCTTCTCGTCATCCTCGGCCTGGGCGCATTCACTCAATTGGACGGCGGCCTCAATGCCAGCGGGCTGAATCGCAGCCAAGACACTATGCACCACGACTCGATCGACACGCAAACTGCCGACGGTCAAGCATGAGCTGGAACCACGGTAGCCTCGATCTCCGCGGCAACCATAACGGGGTACCTTGCCGCCGCTTCCGCTATAGACCACCTGCAACTTCCGCCCACAACGGCCGCAGCGCAGTAAGCCCGAAAGCAAAGCGCTCCCGGCTTTAGCGGCGCCGCTGCCTTCATCGGCCCATGCCACATTCGCCTCCAGCCGTCGTTGATTGTCCAGATACTCCTCCCAACTGATGTACCCCGAATGATGGTCCACAAGCAAGATCTTCCACTCATTTTGCGGCTTTCGATATCGCGATTGGTGTCGCGCTCTTCCGTCTTCAATCACCGTTCGTGGCGCCGTCTTGCCGTACGCAAATGCACCCCCGTAGCACGGATTCCGCAGCATCTGAAGGATTCTTCCACCGCTCGGTAGCGCCCAGAAGACTTCTTTACCAGCAGTGCCGCCTTTGACGTGTGGCAACGAGATCTGCTCTTCGCGAAACCAGATGGTCGCTTGCCGTGCACTTCCGAGTTGATGAAACTTCTGGAAGACGGTGGCGATCGCCTGCTGCACCTGACGATCTGGCGTCTTTTCGATTCGGCCCTCTTCAGTGCGAATGAACCCGATTGGGACTTCCCACATCGTAAAACCGCGACTCACTCTCTGTTCAAAAGCCGCGCGAGCGCGTTGCCGCAAGAGTCCGAGCTCGAACTCGGCCATTGAGCCCTTCAGGCCAAGCAGCAGGCGATCGTTCAGCGATCGCGGGTCATAGATTCCGTCGGTATCAATGAGCAGAGTTTCCGCCAGGGCACAAAGGTCAACCAGATGATGCCAATCGCGATTGTTGCGAGCCAAGCGCGAAGCTTCTAATGCGAATACCGCACCTGCCAGGCCCTGGCAAACTGAGGCCAGCAGACGACCGAAACCCATCCTTTCCTGACTACCACTCCCAGACCGGCCGAGGTCCTCATCAATGACAACAACTTTTGAAAAACCAAGTTGCTTGGCTCGCTCAGCCAACGCGTATTGCCGTTCTTTACCTTCCAGATGATTACGAACCTGATATGGCGTCGATTGGCGGACATAGACGAAGGCTCCACGCTGGAGGTGCTCACTCCTGATCTTCTCGCTCATGCTGCCTCCGCTCATCCTTCTTCACAACACTCGCCAGTAGTTCTTTCCAGAGACTCCGACAGCTCTCCTGCACCGACTCGGGCAGTCTGGTCCAAAGTTCGTCGTCTTCGAAGTGAATCTCGCACTGCCGCGTCATCGGATTCTCCTTTTTGTGCATCCCGACCTCCTGATGCGGATTCTGCACAACCGTGCGCGGCGTCGTCTACGATCAACTTGCGCACATTGAGAAGAGAGCTCACCGAAATGCGCGGCTTCGCCTCGAGTTTCAAGTCCTCGCAGGCTTCCGGCTTTAACATCCATTCCGGTATCGCGAACTGCGAGTTATCAGGCAGTCGCACAATCACGACCGCGGCACTGCCCCGGCGCAGGTATCGAACTAGTTGGACTGCTACTCCATAACGCGGGTGATAGCGGTAGCAGATTTTCGCGGAATACAAATCATGAGCAGTACGGGAATGTCTTGCGCCATACTTTCGCGACCCATTTACTGGAAGGCGGAGCGGACTTGCCAACGGTGCAGTTGCTGCTCGGTCACTCCGACCTGAAAGCAACCTCCATCTACCTGCATTTGTCCGAACGGCATCTGAAGGCGGCGGGCACGCCCATCGATAAAGTCGAGCTATCTCGCCCCGAGCAAGTGAAGCGCTCCCGCAAACTGCATAAGAGATGAACCAGCCACCCTTCGAGGTGGCCGATATCGTTCGTGCAGCGGGCAAAAGCTTCGTTGAGAAGAATCGATCCCGATTAAGCTGGCAACATCTCCGTGTGCTGCGCGCCATTGAGCGCTGTCGCACAGCAGCGCTGGGCGGCCATTTGGATCAGTGTTCTCGCTGCGGCCATCAGGCCATCTCTTACAACTCGTGCCGTAATCGCCATTGCGCAAAGTGCCAGACCAATGCTCGTGACCAGTGGCTTGCTGCCCGCCAAACGGAACTGCTGGATGTGCCCTATGTGCACGTGGTTTTCACGTTGCCACATGAGCTTTCGCAACTCGCACTCTCCAACAAGAAAGCCCTGTATGACCTTCTGTTTCGCGCCAGTGCAGCAACACTGCTGGAGATCGCCGCCGACCCCAAGCACCTTGGTGCAGACATCGGTTTTATGAGCGTGCTGCATACCTGGGGTCAAAACGTCCTGCACCATCCACATGCCCGTTGTGTAATTCCGGCTGGCGGTCTTTCGCTCGATCACCAGCATTGGATCCATCCTCGCTATGCATTCTTTCTACCCGTGAAGGTACTCAGTCGTGTTTTCCGGGGAAAATTCACGGCAGGGCTGAAGAGAGCTTTTCGAAAAAGACAGTTAACTTTCCCAGGCAGTCTTCAGCCATTTGCGAAGGAACGGGCCTTCCATTCGTTCCTTCGTTCGCTATTCCGCCAAGATTGGGTCGTGTACGCCAAGCCTCCTTTCGGAGGTCCGCAGCACGTTCTTCATTACCTGGCTCGCTACACACATCGCGTTGCCATCTCCAACCACCGGATTCTTGCCTTCGCTGATGGCCAAGTCACTTTCCGCTGGAAGGACTACGCGCACGGCAGCAAGCAGAAGCTCATGACAGTAACTGCGGAGGAGTTCCTGCGCCGCTTTCTTCTCCATGTGCTTCCGCACGGCTTCGTCCGTATCCGCTTCTTCGGCTTCCTGGCCAATTGCCGGCGCAAGGCCCTGTTGCCGGTTTGCCAACAACTGCTGCAAATGCCCGCGCCCAGTTGTCCGAATGCTGGCCTGCCTAAAGCTAGTTCTGCAGCGCTGTGGCAGTGTCCACGTTGTGGCGGCTCGATGCTTCTTGTCCAGAGCTTCACCGCCACGGAGCTCAACTCACAATCCGTGGAACCCAGGATTCGCTTTGACAGCTCTTAATCGTTCACTAGTCGCGGCGAGATCATCGAGAACTTCGGCATGCTCACGATACGTGTGTTCTGCTTGCGCCTTCCGCAGTGATTCCGCCACTTGGCATCGCGCATTTGCTGGTTACGCGGTGCCTCCGATCCTAAAAACTCTTTCCGAGCTGATCGGGTTTGCACAATTCAGTGTTCCCGTGCTTTCTCCACAGAATCAAAATCGTATTCAAATCCCATAGCGGCTCTTTGCCAAACTGGCCGCATCTGCCGCAAACGCAGGCGCCTTCCTTCAAACGGCTCAATCTGAACTGATCCGGCGATGTGCCTCACCTCGCTCCACAGCCCTTCCCGCCGCATCACTCCAGATTGAATCCTAACGTTACTCACGATCTATGCGGAGGAGGGGCTCAATTTCCGGATTGCTCATGATCCAGGACTAACAATGAAGTATCGGTTTTTTGGGTCTGTCCATACCAGCGATTGTTCATCTGCTAATCTGCCGCAGCCAGCGCTTAAATTTGATCGTTAGGTGTCCCGCTCTTTTAAATCGTATTGCTTGTACAAATCTACCTTAGTCGCCGTCCGTTTTGGCTTACGCTAAGGAGTATGGAAAACATCTACGGAGCCAAGCAGCTTGCGGCAAGTTTCCGCACCGTCCGCCAGAACACGATCCAGGTAGCCGAAGATATTCCGGAAGAGAAGTATAGCTTTATTCCGGCCGAGGGTGCCCGCTCGGTCGAGCAAGCATTCGCGCATATCGCGGTCAGCACGCGTCTGTGGCAGGAAGCCCACGCTTTGGGAACGACGAACATGCATGAGTACGACTGGTCCACCGCATTCATCGAGATGGAGTCGGAGGAGAAAAAGAAGCGTTCCAAGAAGAAGTTGGTCGACCTGTTGAAGAACGAAGGAGAGCGTTTTGCCGAGTTTCTCGAAGGATTGTCGGACGACAAGCTGGCTGAACAGATCACCGAAGATCCCAGTCAGCCGACCAAGTCTCGGCTCGAAGCCTTGATGAGCCCCAAGGAGCACGAGATGCATTGCCGCGGTCAACTGATGCTCATGGAGCGAATGCTGGGCATCGTGCCGCACCTGACTCGAAAATACGCCGAGATGGAGCGGGAGATGAGAGAAGCAGCGGAAAAGAAATCCGGGCAAACGGCGCAGGCCTGAACGAGCGATCCGAAATCGCACTACCGCCCAATATGCCGTTTGCTTCTTGCAGGGACAGTTCGGCCTTAAGCTCCAAGCAAGTAAAGCTCTGCTTAAGCGAATCGTGTTGAAAGGCCGAGCGCCTGCTGAAAATCGTCGAATCTCATTTGGATCGCTCGCGCTCGTCCTGAAACAAGTTCCCAAGATCTGAACTATTGAGCGGGCTCTTGCCGGTCGTCTTCTCCGCGCATTCCAACTTCCGGTTGGCCCATATTTACCGGCCAATCGCACTGAGTAGGGTGTTGCAAGTCAGAGAGCGCAGGGTTCTTTTTTCGTTTGACACTGGCATTTACGGAGGGTGAAGAGCCAGTCGACGAAGCAGACCTGGGCAGGGGGTGCTCGCTGGCGGGCCCTCAGGCCAGTCTGATTTTCGTTATCGCACTCCCAGAAACGAAAGACAAGGCGGATCCGGGGTGATCCCATTGACGTGTCTACCGCGGCGTTGTCCAGCTTGTAAAACAGACACGATCATCGGTCACGGGCGACGACTTAGACAAGCGCACGATGAGGCGCATGAGCGCATCTGGATTCGGCGGGGGATGTGTCGCCAATGCAGGAACACATTCACCGTATTGCCCGACTGGCTGGTCCCGTTCGGGCACTACGGCCTTTGTTGCCGGCAAGAAGCTTGTGAGCGAATCGCAAACGGGTACTCTGCTGAAGAAGCGGCGCCGCACTGCCAAGATCCGGCTCGATTGCCGGATGCGTCGACCGTGCGCCGCTGGGTAGCTAGGCGCTTGTCGAGCTTGTGGTGTTGGGCAAGCATAGCTGCAAAAAACTTTGTTGCCAGACCCACCATGTTCGCCTGGGATCTGAGCGCCTATTGCCGTATGCTGCGGCTCGAGGCAAAAAGTCCGTGAACCGCCAGGTCCTCGATGAGCTGAAGCAGCACATCCCGCTGCTGGAGTATTTACAGTCACATGCTTGGCAGCCGGTTCGAGCGCTTAGCCGCGGGCGATGGATGGGGTTGTGTCTGTTGCACGCCGATCACAAGCCCAGCTTGGTGGTGGATCCCAACAAGGGTCTGTTCTATTGCTATGGTTGCGGCTGCGGCGGCGATGTGATTCGTTTCGCCGAGCTGTACTACCAAGTGAAGTTTGCGGAAGCTGTGGTGCTGTTGCGGCAATGGAGCGGCTTGGCGCCGTTACTGCATGAAGTCTTCGACCTGTATCGCATCCACTTACAGCGCTCGAACGAGGCGATTACCTACCTAGACCAGCGCGGCATTCACTCATCTGAAGTAATCGAGCACATGCGGATCGGTTACGCGCCCGGCCAATGTTTGCGAAGCTGGCTCACGCAGTTGGGCTATCCGCTCTTGGTCCTGCAGCAAGCCGGTCTGATCACGACTGCCGGATACGACAGCTATATCCGGCGCATTGTGTTTCCACTGGAAAACAATCTCTATGGCCGTAGTATCCGGGCATCGACATCACCGCACCGCTTCTTGCCGGGATCGAAAGGCGGCCTGTACTTGTGGGAGGACGTGCGCAGGTGCCCGGAAATGATCTTAGTCGAAGGTCTATTCGACTACGCCGTGTTGTGGCAAGCCGGTTTTCGCAACGTCACCTGCGCCCTCGGTAATCATCTGAATGCGCGCCAGTTTCAGCAACTATGCGATAACCAGCGAACCGTTTACCTGGCCTTCGATGCCGACGCGAACGGCAGCGGTGCGCGTGCATCACAATGCCTGTCACGCCGATTGTGGGCCCAAGGCGTAACCGTTCGTTGCGTGGCCCTTCCAGATGGTCATGACCCGAACAGCTTTTTCGTCCAGGGCGGCGATGCAGAACAGTTCCGCAAGCTGCTGGAGGACGCTCGTCCATGAAGTTTCGTGTCATTGACCGGCAGACCTCCAACAACGCACAAAGCCCGGTACGGGTGATCGAACAAATGACCGGCCGGGAGGTGGGCTGGATCAATCGCTATCTGGATCGCGAGTACGTCCGTCGGCTGGCGCCGGGCACGCTGCGGCTTTATGCTGACAATCTGTTGCACTTCGTCCGCTGGTGGGACAGCGTTCATCACACCGATGCTGTAGCCGCCGAAGACCTCACCGAATCGACGCTTCTCGAATATGTGCGATTCCAGTCCGGCAAAGAGCCTCGTCCCGCCGGTACCACAATCAATGCCCGTATCGCGGTCGCCGATCGTGCGCTGCGTAATGAGTTTCCCAACGCTCCTTGTCAGGTCGCTCCAGGCTTTCAACAAGCGTATCTACATCGCAAGCCAATGGGCCTGGGAAGACCTCAACCGGCTATGACGCGCCTGCGTGTGAAAACTGCTAAGCGGAACATCGTTCCGTTGTCGGTTGACGAGGTCGCGCGGTTCTGGTCCAGCTTTCGCACGTCCCGTGACTTGGCGATCGTGGGTTTGATGCTATTGCAAGGATTGCGGGCTGGGGAAGTGTTGGCTTTGAACCAAGACGATGTTTTGTTGTCCGAAGCGCAGATACGAGTGCGCGGCAAAGGAAAGAAGATCCGTTTCCTGCCCCTCGCCCCGGAAACGACTCAACTGCTCGATCACTATCTACGGTTGGAACGGCACGATATCAGCTCACGCGCACTCTTTGTATCCCTGAAGGGACCTGCACGCTGCGCCCGGATGACGTCGGCAGGATTGCGCTCTTTGTTTCGATATCATCGCCAGACCACCGGAGTGACGCTGGCCAATCCGCACCGCTTCCGCCACACGTTTGCCTCCGACATGATACGCGCCGGCGTTAGTCTGCCCGCGCTCATGCAGTTAATGGGTCACGCTCACATCCAGACCACACTTATCTATGTACAAGTAACTCCGCTCGACGTCTATCAACAATACGCGCGTGCGGTTGCGCAGCACATCCGTCCCCTTCCGGTACCAATCTCGTGAAGCGTGCGCGTCGTCCCCCGCTCCAATACCCGTTGGCGCACTGCTTCGAGCAGGCTATCGATTCGCTGGGGGCAGCTCTTCATCCCGAGACAGTTCGTCACTATCGCGGCACCGCTCGCAACTTCCTCACCTGGCTTGGGGCCAAGTACCCGGACATTCGTTCACTCAACCAGTTGCAGCGTCGACACCTTCTTGGCTGGCTTGCTCACTTGCACTCGCAGTCGCCTCCGCTGGCAACGCCATCCTATATCAATCTGCTCATTCATCTGCGCGGCATCTTCCACGAGCTGGCCTGGACGGAACAGTTACCTGAACTGGTTCATTTTCTTCGCCGCGAAGATGTCCCCCGCATGCCGCAACGTCTTCCTCGGCCGTTAACTGCAGAGCAGGATCAGATCGTTCAGCAGGAACTGCTGCGCCGCAATGATGTGGCTGCAAATGCCTTTCTACTGATTCGCCACACCGGGATGCGCATTGGTGAATGCGCTGATCTGGGTTGCGATTGCCTCCGTTCCACCGGCCCGCAACAATGGGCGATTCACGTTCCGCTAGGAAAGCTGAAGACGGAACGAATGGTTCCGGTGGACTCATTCGTCTGTAAACTTGTTCAACGGCTTCGTTTCTTCCGCTCACTGGATTCCTTCGCTGCCGATGGGTTCTTGTTACCGCGCCCCCGCAGCAAGGAAGCGCTTGTCCGGCAATTACGCGATTACCTGCATGAAGTGTGCTTCTCCCTCAACCTCCCAACGCGCATCGTCCCGCATCAACTGAGGCACACATATGCAACAGAAATGCTTCGCTCCGGCGTGAGCTTCCCGGGGGTCATGAAACTGCTCGGCCACAACTCGTCCGACATGACCATGAAGTATCTCGACATCGCCTTGCCCGACCTTCAGCGTGAGTTTCATTCTGCCCGCTTACATCCTCGCCATCTCCTGCCACAACCAAAGCTCGTAGCCGGGTCTGTTCGCTCCGGCTTCAACGGAGTCATTGACTCCGTACTCGGAACACAACACGTCCTGGAAATGTTCCGCCGTACTCTGCCCGACAACGCTGTGCGCCGTTCTCTCGGTCGCGTTTCCAATCGACTGACCAAAATGCTCGCCGAACTTCGTACTCTCAACACACTCCCAAAATAGGCAGAGATTGGCCGCTAATGCCCGTAATACAGCTCGTGGCCTCAATGGAATACATTTGGCTCGTATTCGATGATCTTGGATAGGTCTAACGCGCTATGGTTAATTTCTGCCTTGCCCCTCTGGTACTTTTCGGCCGTTGCACATCCTCTTCGGGCAGGCATCTTGTCGTTCTCTTGGGAACATTGGGCCTTGTTGGCGGTGTCTTTATGGGACTCCTGCAGCGAGGGCGGGCGTTGTTCCTCTTTCTTCTTTCATTCCTCCTGAGTGAAACCTTCGTCGCCGTTGCCGGGTCGTTTCGGGGAGGACTTCGTGGCAACGCGGGGCTGCTGCCTGCAGGCTTATTCATTCTTGCGCAGATTGCGCTGATCGTTCGTGTCGTATATAGGACCAAGCAGGCTCGCGCTGCATCGTTGGCGCTTACGGTTTTCTCCCTGAGCTATGCACTGTTCGCTTTGATAGTCGCCGGAATGGCTTTCGCTGATGATTGGCTGTGACCGTGCCCGCTTTCCGGTACGCTCCGAATGTTTAGCAAACCCGTCAATTGGATCCTCAATCTGGAAATCAGTGGGTTAATCTCCGAGTTGCCCGTCGTTCGCCTACAATCGCCGGACACTGGCCGACCTATCGGTGCCTATACGAAGCCATGAGCGCATCGACCATTGAGGACTCCTGGCGAACGAACTGGCAAAAGATCAGTTGGCCGACATGCCGGTAATGCATCGAGAACAAGTCCTGAGGCAATCCGCATGCTTCCGGCCCTGATTGCCGGCGCCGCAACGGAGCGGCTCGCGTCCTGCGCAGCTTGTGGTCGACACTCTCTTCATCTTGGTCCAGAGATCAAGGGGAACAAAAATCAGAAATCGCAAAATCCTCCTTGACATCGACGACCAATCCACTACCATATGGTTGTGGATAGGTTGGATACAACATTTGCGGCTCTGTCTGATCCAACCCGTCGGGCGATGATCGAACGACTCTCACGTGGACCTGCCTCTGTCCATGGATTAACGGAACCGTTTGCCCTTTCGCAGCAGATGATTTCAAAACACATTGCCTACCTGGTGCGGGCACGGATCGTGATTAAGACGAAGCGTGGACGAGAGAGTGTGTGCACGCTTAGGCCGGAGGCGATAAAGACAGTCAGCGACTGGGCGATGAGTTATCGCCGATTCTGGGAAGAGAGTTTCGACAAGCTGGATGTGGTTGTGAACCAAATGAAAAAAAGGAGATCAGAGATGGCAACAAGCACGGTTAACGAGACAGAGCGGATGGTTGTGACCAGAGTCTTCGATGCCCCACGCGAACTGGTTTGGAAGGCGTGGACAGACCCGAAATACGTGATGCAGTGGTGGGGGCCGAAGGGTTTTACTGCGCCCGTTTGCAAGATGGATTTTCGCGTGGGAGGGAAGTTTCTCTGCTGCATGAGAGCGCCGGATGGGCAGGAGTTCTGGAATGGTGGTGAATACCACGAGATTGTTCTGCACGAGAAGATCGTTTCCTCCATGTACTTTTCCGACTCGGAAGGAAACAAGGTTGAGCCTGCCCACTATGGAATAGAACATGAGGCCATAGAGGATGCGCACGACGTGATTACTCTTGAGGATTTGGGAAACGGCCAGACGAAACTCACCTTCATTGGAAATGAAACCATGGAGAACGCAACAAAGAGCGGTCAACTCGAGGGCTGGAACCAGATACTCGATAAAATTGCTGCAGTTGTTGCGGGGCTGGTGCAGACGAACTAAGAAGTCGAAGTTTTGAAGATCGTCATGCGCGAGATACAGCCAAGTGCGGCGGCGAAGGCTTGAAACATCCTTCCCTCCCTTGGCTGTATCGTCATGTTTCCGGACAAGTGACCTTTGCTCAACGGTTGGTTTAGCCCGCTGCATTTATCGAGCATAGACCTGGTCGATCTGCGTTCATTGGTCCCTAGAAACGCCGCGTTGTTTCCAGGTTTGATCCTGAGTCGTCGGTGATCCGGACACAATCACCTTCTTGAGGTCAATACATCCACTGTGGTCACGAAGAGTTTACTAATCCAATGCGCGTGGTCGGTAGGCACTGTCGGATGATCCCCAAGATGCCTCCGCTCGAATCGCTTCTACCGAGTTGCTTGCTGGCGGTCGGCTGTCCGGCCGTGGGTCGCTTCGTAAAAGACGTATATCACTGCTTTGGCCCGGAGCTCGGCAAACTGGCAAGTACTCGACTCGCGACATCTTTCATGCGCCGATTCACTAACGTGCTGGAAGCGCCCAGTTGCTGCTGCAAAGATTTGCCCAGTTCTGTCTCAGCCGCTTTCGGCACCTTATCGAGTGGCCGCGCTTTCTCCTCCTCGACAGCGCCGGCAATTTTTCGTTTACCCTTCGCTGTAAGCTCGCCCGTGCTGTTTCGAGGTACCTCCTTGAAGGCCTTAGCAAGCAACGGATAGGCGCGTGCCATTAATTCGGTTTCGCACTCTTCTCCGAAGCCTTCAAAGACGAGTTCACCGGTATCGGCCAATCGAAAGTCCAACATGAAGTTTCCGATCGGGAAAAGCTTCGCCAACTCGGCGTTGTCGAACTCGTCCAACGCTTCGACCGCGTCTTCTTTGTTGCGGGCAGATACGAAGGACACGTCACCATTGGGCCACCTACATAAAAAGACGGGCATACGGTTGATTGTATTTAGTCTCAAAGATTACCATTCCAGTCCCGTTGGCAGCGGAGAGCAACGTACTGTGCTGAGATTGCCGCCAGCGAAGTAGGCTTGGGGACCAGAGGACCGAAGCCGACATTCCGGTACTAAAAAGTCGAGACGAGATAGAACACTTCTGAGTTGTGGCTCAAGTCGCAACTGACGGGTAGGCGGCGGTCCACCCGGAGGCAACAATTTGGGCTTGTCCGCCGGCGACCGAGCGAGTTATTCAGGTCATCGATTTCCCGGTCACGGACATAAAAGGGGCGTCATTGCTCCCTTCTTTACCCCCGCGCTGGACACCCCGCGACACATCAGTGGACTTTCCGCGAGCGTTGCGGATGCCTATGCTCCTTGACAAGTGTTAACAGTGTTCATTATTGTATACACTGTATGCAACTAGAGAATGCAAGGCGCGCAAAGTACAAAGCGGTTGTGCAGTCGGAGATCCTCGAAGCTGCGCGCGAGATCTTCATCAAGGAAGGCTACGAAGGCTTCTCCATGCGCATCCTCGCCGACCGGATTGGCTATTCGGCGGCTGCCACCTATCGGCATTTCAGGGGCAAGGGTGAGATCTTTCAGCGGCTGGCAGACGAGAGCTTTGCCGCTCTCATGCAGGCGTCCGTCAACGTAAAGCACATTGAATCCGAGGATCCAGTAAGCCGGTTGAAGCGCGGCATGCTGGCTTACGTAGATTTCGGCTTGAAAAATCCGGACCACTATCGCATAGCGTTCCTGTTGCATCGTCCGGACGCAACTGAGACGCCCAAGCCCACTCCTGCGTATGCGGGCCTAAAAAGCCGGGTGCAAGCCTGCATCGATGCCGGAAGATTCCGGGCTGAGGATTTGGAGTTATTGGCCCAGTCGCTTTGGGCTGCCGTGCATGGAATCACCTCTCTGCTGATCCAAAAGCCGGCATTTCCATGGGTTGCTCACCGCAGGCTCATTGCGCAAGTGATCGATAGCGCGGTCGAGGGACTGCTTATCAAAGACAGATAGCCGGAGGGCCTGGAGGCCAACATGTCAACCGCAACGTCGCGCGTGAACTCGCAAGACAACCAGCTCAAACACAAAACTCCGGAGTCTACGGTTCTGTCGTGGCTCTGCCCGCTATGCGCCGCGGTGTTGTTGCTCTTTGCCGACGGCAGAAATACCATCCCCTTGGCGGCCTGGCTTGCGCCGGCTCTCATGTTGCGGTTCGTTCGAACCCAAGCGGCTTGGCTAGGCTTGCCGGTTGCGTATTTAGTCATGATTGTCTTCCGCGCTGTGGCCATGCGCGGAATGATCCCGATTCCCGGAGTCTTCTATTACATCTTTCTCGTCATCTCCGGAGTCTCGGCCCTCCTGCCTTATCTGGCAGACCGTCTGGTTGCACCTCGTCTCAACGGCGTGCTCAACACACTGGTCTTCCCCTGCACGCTCGTTGCAGCGCAATTCGTTTATTCGCACGGACCCGTTGGAAGCTGGGGTTCAATCCCATATACCCAAAGTGGCAATTTGCCTCTACTTCAGATTCTGTCGGTGACCGGATTGTGGGGTATCACGTTTCTGATCGGCTGGTTCGCAGGGGTCGTGAACTGGACTATGGGCCTGGGATTTGGAGATCGGCGAGTGCGCTTTCCGCTATTACTTTTTGCCGGGGTCTATGTGGGAGTGATTCTTCTTGGGGGAGCGCGTCTGGTTCTCTCTGCTCCGGCCGGCCCCACTGTCCGCATTGCCTCTCTATCGCCGACGAAGGACGGCGCCAAGATCAGCGGCGACCTTCTGCAGGCCGTCGTTCAAGAAAAGGCTAGCGAAGATCAAGTCGCGAACCTCAGATCTGCGACGAACGAGGGTGCGAATGAACTGCTGATTAGGAGCGAGCGCGAGGCTATTGCCGGAGTGAAGATCATCTTTTGGTCAGAATCCGCGGCTTACATTCTCAAAGAGGATGAGGCCGGACTGTTGGGCAGGGGAAGCGCTCTGGCTGCGAAATATCACGTCTATCTTGGCATGGCGCTCGGCACCTGGACCCCGGGAGCTAAGCTTCCGCTGGAAAACAAACTGGTTCTTATCGAGCCCTCAGGCGCGATTGCATGGCAATACCTCAAAGCACGCCCGACGCCGGGCCCCGAAGCTGCGATGTCGGTGAAGGCGGACGGACACTTGCATCACCTTGACACGCCCTTCGGCAGGCTGGGTGCTGCCATCTGCTACGACATGGATTTTCCAAAGCTGATGGCTCAGGCCGGTGAGCAAAGGGATGAAGTCGTTCTGAGCCCCGCTGGAGATTGGCAAGCCATCGATCCGCGTCACACAGAGATTGCAAGCTTCCGAGCGATTGAGCAAGGCTTCAATCTGGTAAGGCAAAGTAACGGGGGCCTGTCCGCTGCGTACGACTTTCAAGGCAGGCGTTTGGCCGCGATGGACCAATACCAGGCGACGGACCTGACAATGATTGCGGAAGTGCCTACAAGAGGCACCAGAACAATCTATTCTGTTGTAGGTGACTGGCTAGCGTGGCTATGCATTCTTGGCCTACTGACTTTGATTGCTGCGGCTTGGCGAAACGCACGCATATCAACTCCGAATTAGAAACTGTGCTCGATATCGCACCGCATCCGCTGTTGAAACTGACTTCGCGCATAGGATCAATCCCGGAAACGCGCATCAGGTCTGAAATCGCTGACGCTCGCAAGCATCCACAATGTCCACGAAGTTGTTTTGTGAACCGTCTGGTCAAATCATATCCGCGCGAAGCGCGTTTCCCGGCCAAGTGGTTTCGGAGGGGTGTGGCAATATTAAACGCTGCGCGACCAGGCGGGCCCTGATAGGCACGAGCCTGCCTCATTTGCACTTCTTCTCCTTTGAAAGCAACTTGGATTTCCAAACCCGTTCCGCATTTGGTCCCAGCTCGGAGTTGAATGCGTTCACCAACATTCAATCGACCGTCGCCAAGCTATTTCTCCCATCCATTAATCGATGACATCGGAGGCTGAGCGGCCGTCGACGCTACACGATCAAGACGGGTCACTTCGGGCCCAGCGGAGCATTGTCCCGGCAAATATTCCGTGAAACGCCGAAAAAAAGGCTGCTTCTGCAAGTCCGGCAGCGCCTCCTCCACGAGCTCGCCGATGTGGATGAACCGATGGGGGTCGGCTGGGTGTTGAAATGACGTGTATCGGTGCTCCTGGTGATGGCTGCGAATCCCCGCGACGAACTCGTAGATGTCAGCCTCGAGATTGTCGAGATCAACCTCGGGCTTCACGGTGTAATCGACGCGGATATTTCTGTCATTTGTACCGCCATTCATCTCTATTACGGTTTTCGCCGGAGCGAAGATACGTCTCCCGCGAGAGAATTAATCGCCCGGACCGATGGGGAACCGGCCGTATCCTGCACCGCATGACGTTCGTATTAGCAGGTAGAAAGTATCCGCAATTTTCAACGCGGGACAAAAACGGGTGAAACCACCCGCCTGGAGGATTTGTCGTGTTGCTCAAAAACAAAGTCGCAGTGATTTACGGGGCTGGAGGAGCTGTGGGCAGTGTTGTCGCGGTGGCTTTCGCCAAAGAAGGAGCGAGGGTCTTTCTGTCCGGTCGCACAGTCGCCAAGGTTGAGGCGGTTGCGCGAGGGATCGTGTCGGATGGCGGAGTTGCGGAGGCCGATGAGGTCGACGCTCTTGATGAAGCTTCAATCGAGAAGCACCTGGACGGCGTCGTAAGCAAAGCCGGTGGAATCGATATTTCGTTTAATGCAATCGGCGTGCCTGCGTCGGTGGTTGCCGACAAGGGGATGCAGGGGGTTCCGCTGACCGAGATTTCTATAGAGAGCTTCATCTACCCAATTACGACGTATACTCGTTCGCACTTTTTGACGGCCCGGGCGGCAGCGCGCCGCATGACGCAGGCGAAGAAGCCGGGGGTCATATTGATACATACGCCTGAGCCGGCACGTATCGGCGTGCCGCTCCTGGGGGGGATGGGGCCCGCGTGGGCCGCCTTGGAGGCGATTTGCCGCTCATTTTCAGCGGAACTTGCAGCTTCCGGGATTCGTGCGTCATGCCTGCGATCGACCGGCCTGCCAGAGACTGAGACGATTGAAATTGTCTTGGGTATTCACGCCAAGGCACTTGGGATCGAGCGTGAAGCATTTCAGCATTTCATGGAGAGCATGAGTCATACTCGCCGCTCTACCACGCTCAAAGAGGTGACGAATGCCGCGGTGTTCCTTGCTTCCGATCTCGCCGCGGGAATAACCGGAACCGTCGTCAATCTGACGGCAGGAAAGGTCAGCGACTAGCCAGGGAGCGGGACGCCTGACTTAACTAGCGGCGGCTGCATCGTCGCTTGAGTACGCCGCCCATCCGCTACAGCTAAGAGCGCGCAATAACTAGGAGAAATGCAATGACTCAAAACCCTACAATGAAGGGCGAGAAGATTTACGAATACGAGTTCGATCTCACTGGAGTAACAGATTACGGCGTGAGCATGGATGCTATCCTTTCCGGCAAAGCAACCGTTCCCTTGCAAGGGGCCCGCTTCGACCTGCTGGTCGAAGGACGCGGTAAGGGCCGCCTTTCCGGGCGGGCGCGCGGCGTCGATTATCTGCGAATGCGTGCCGACGGTCGCATCGACCTTGACCTACACGTAACCATCGAGACCGACGACGGCCATCGGATTGCTTTGTCTGGCGATGGCCAGGCGGCACCGCGAAACGGCGAGTCGGTGCTCGATATTTTTGCGAACATCCGTCTCTCCACCGCCTCTAAGGAGTATGCATGGGTCAATGAGCGGCAGATCTGGAGCGTAGGCACCGCGAGCATGACCACTGGAAAGATCTACGCCGAGGCATACATGCAATGAGGGCGATATCGCGCTCATGACGCCTCGCCCGGCAGGGAGCGTCTCATGAGACAACCCGCACCGTAGTTGTAAATTCCCGTGAATTACTTTGGCACATGCGAGGAAAAGCGCACATGGAAAACTCGATTGATCTTCCTCCGACGGGTCCGTTCGAGACCCGCTACGTGGCCTTTCTTAAGACCATCACACAACTACGTCCCTCCTTGCATCGGTATTGTGCACGGATGACCGGTTCGGTGATGGATGGCGAAGATGCCGTCCAGGAAGCTCTATTCGAGGCGTATCTGAAGCTAGACCAATTCGACGAAATCCGTCCTCTCAAACCGTGGCTGTTCCAGATCGCCCACAATCGCTCTATCGACTTCCTTCGCCGCCGCGGAGCGCGCAACGAGGCTGAGGCTAGCGCGGCACTTCCTGAGGCGATATTGCCAGCCGAAGCATCCAGTCTAGGAATCGGCTATGCACTTGAACATCTCGTCCTGACACTTCCTCCCAAAGAGCGTGCATGTGTCCTCTTGAAGGATGTATTCGACTACACGCTCGAAGAAATCGCTGAAATGGTCGACTCGACAATTGGTGGAGTTAAAGCCGCCCTCAATCGCGCGCGAAAAAGACTGGCGATCTCCGCTCCTCGTCCGAAAGCCGCCCAACCAACGAGCCCGGAACTACGGCGCGTGATGCAACTCTATGTCGAACGTTTTAACCTCCGCGACTGGGACGGGGTTCGTCAACTGACCAGTGCGGATGCTCGACTTATTGTTGCCGACGCCTTTGCAGGCAGACTTGCAGATGCGCCCTATTTCTCTAATTGGGGGCGCTGGACCTTACCCTGGAGACTGGCTGTTGGAGAAGTCGATGGCGAAACGGCGGTGGTCATCCTCCAACGGGGTACCGACACATGGACGCGTTATTCGACGATCCGACTCCATGTGACTGAAGACCACATCGACCGCATCGTGGACTACGCACACTGTCCATGGGTAATCGAGGCAGCTGCTTCTGTAACCTTCAGCGCAAGCCCCTAATTGTTTCGTGCGAGACGGCGAGCTGCGATCTCGAGCCTATGTTGCGAATCGAGGCGTAACCATGATATTGCGCTTCGGTGGAAAGGCTGTACCCACCTGAGGCCAAGAGCGATCCTGAGGCCGCCACTCACTCGCCCTGATGCTCTTCAACACGGGCAATACGTTTCGCTCCTTCAGCAACGCGGTCCAGCAAGGCCCTCAATGCAGCCAACTCACTTGCGGTTATGGCTAAAGTGAGCCTACGGTCAAACATCGCCGCCCGCGACTTCAACTTCCCAAAGAACTTCTGGCCTGCGCGCGTGAGTTCTACATGATGCACTCGGCGGTCGTTTTTGGTTCTTGTCCGCCGGATGAGCCTTTCCTCCTCCATTGCATTCAGATGGTGCGTTAAGGTAGGACCTTTCACGCCTACAAAAATCGCCAGCTCTCCTTGCGAGGATTGACCGTCTCTCTGCAAGGCAAGCAGGATGAGCCAGGTCGAAAGGGATCCGTTCCCCTTAAACAAATACTCTTCGAAAGCTCGTGTCGTGGTGCGCGCCGCCTGCGAAAGTGCGAACCCGATGGGAAAGTGTTTCTTCGCCATAAGATAATGATAGGTATCGAATCATTCGATGTCTATCATAAAGATAAACTGAGTCAAGTTGGAGCTTCCTAATGAAGATTATCGTCTTCGGTTCCACCGGTCGCGTCGGCCGTTCCTTTACTGCCAAAGCTGCCGCTGCGGGTCACCAGGTGGTAGCGTTCGCTCGCAGGCTGGATATGGTCAAGGTTGAGGGAATTCATTCATTCCAAGGAGATGTACGAGACCGCGATACCGTCAGGACAGCGCTTTCGCAGGGGTGCGACGCCGTCGTGTGCTGCATCGGCGAGGCCGGTCTCAAGCCTTCCACAATCGTCACGGACGCATTCACATCGATCATCGACGCGATGACCGGTCTAGGTCTCAAGCGGTTCCTGGCCGTCTCCGGCAGTGCGGAGATGAAACAGATGACCATTGCCGGGAAAATCTACACCGCAATCTTGAAACGGACACCTGTGGGCCATGCGATCCGTGACCACGATGGAGGATTGAAAGTGGTTCAGCAATCCTCCCTGGAATGGACGCTTGCCGGATGCAACTATCTTAGCGACGGCCCGGAGCGCGGCCGGTATAAGACCTCCCTCGTCTTTCCTGGCGGGTTTAAGAAGATCCACCCTGCGGATGTGGCAGCGTTTCTGCTCAAAGAGACAGAGGTTCCCACCTTTCGAAATGCGGTCGTTGGAATCTGGTATTAACCGCACGGCGCTCGGGCGAACACGGCACTTAGACTGCACTGAGTCGGTTCCGGGTTTCTTGACAAGGAATGGGCGGGATAGAGGCGGCGCGGATTCGATCATCGGCACGAACATTGACCACCGCGTCGAGACTATCGGCCATCCTAGGCATGAGCAGGTGTCGTCACGCCTATGGAGTCGGCTGGTTCGTAGGGTCAGCGCCAGAATTCGGTGAGCTGTTTGGCAAGGGCTCTGCCTTGGTTGTAACCGGCTCGAGCGGAGGGCGGACGTGTCGACAGATCCATCTGGTTCGTGCCCATTGCGGCGCGAGAATCCGCGTCCGGTGTGATCACCTCCACGCGGCTGCCCTGTTTGCGAAGGGCCTCGACCTGGCATTCCAGGTCAGTGCCCGGGAACCTGCGCAGACCCTCAAACTGGCCTGCCGGTAGCGGCCCGGTCCGTCCGCCAAACGGCGAGATCACCACGACGTTCGCATAGCCCCTGGCGAGGTCGGCGTTTTCCGCGGAGCGCACGCCACCGTTGATATAGCGCGTGCCGTTGATGTTGTGTGTGGGAACCACGCCCGGCAGCGCGGTGGCTGCGGTCACTGCGTCGGCGAGGTCAACGCCGGAATCGCGGTCGAACGCAGCCAGTTCGCCGGTATGCGCGTTGACTGCCGCCACGATCATCGGCCTGTCCGGCCATTGCTGGCGAGGCAACCGGGCGGCAACCATTGCGCGCCGCTCTTCCGCCGCCGCGGGTCCAAGGGTGGCGTCGCTCTCTAAGCCAAACGCGCCCATCGCGCGTTGCAGATCGGCTGCTGAGAGGGCGGCAGCGCCGATCGCCCAGATCCGCTCGAACACTGTGGCCATCGGCGCCCCCGGTGGAGGCGGCCGGTTCTGTCCGACCGATGGAACCGGCTCAGACAGAATCGAAGCAAACAGCTCGGCTGGCGGTATTCCGCTGCGTACCTGCGCTGCCACGCTGGCCCCGGACGACGTGCCGATCACCAGATCGGCGGCCTCGGTCATATCGATGCCAGCTTCAGCCAGTCCTGCGATGACACCGATTGTCCATGCATGTCCGGCGGACCCACCACCACCGAAAACCAGAGCAAAGTTTTTGTGAACCATCTGCTTACTATTCCAGCGCCAGGTGCGTGATGCGCTTATGCGCAGCGGTTAAGTGAAACCCATGCTTGCTGATGTCGTCCAGGCAAACACTCACATCAACGCCTTGATACGGTTCGTCGTGGTGCAGCTCTACCGTCTTGAAGGCGGTCCAAGGGCCATATTGCCGCGGCAAGTTCGTCCCCTGCTCATCGAGCGTAAAGCCGAACACGCGGTCCTGACCTCTTAAAACATGCACTCTCGCCATGGGTAGTTGTCAATTCGCTTTCTGAGAAACCGACTGGGATACGAGATATCGCCACTCGAAAGAGCGATATGGCCCAACCAGATCATTGGCGTCACCAATAACTTATCAGGAGCGCTTCGGTGTCGTCAATGATAAATTGTTGGTATCACCAATCTTTTTCGGGGCGCGATGGACATCACTAGACATGCGGGCCAAGCACCTCTATGGCGCAATCTGGCCTCTCGCTTGCTGAATCAGACGGCCATCCTGGTCGGCAGAGTTGTTAGCGAAGCCCTCGCTGTGGAGGGGACTCATCGCTACCAGCTCGCCGCGCTTGCTACGCTCGATGCGTTTGGCGCTGTCTCGCAGGCCGAACTCTGTCGGCGGACGAACATCGACCGCAGCGATATAAACGCAGTTGTCAATACGCTCGAGGCAGAAGGTATAGTCACGCGCCTTTCAGATCCCGACGACCGCCGCCAGAATATTGTTGAGATGACAAAAGCCGGCAAAGCTCGCTTCAAGCGCCTGAAGGCTGGCCTCGCAGAGGCCGAGGACCGTGCGTTGGCGCCATTGGCTCCAGCAGACAGGCGAGAGTTGCTGCGTTTGCTTCGGACACTCCACGACTATCACGCGGTTCCGCCGCCTTCCGCAAAAAGCCATAGCTGAAGCTCGCGTCATGCTGGCGATCGGTGCAGCCCTAGGCAACGCCTACGCTCCGGCACGCACAGATCGCCCCAGCTTCCTCTGAACTGCTTAGATAGTGCTTACGTTTTTTCGGATTACGCACTGTAAGCAGCAAAAGCGAAGGCCCGAATTCATTCAGCGGAAGTGCGCCGGAGTAATCTCAGGGATCGAACGGTACGTTTGTCGCGTACCCAACATCCCGCGAATTGGGTTCGATTCGGTACTCCGGAAGCGTATAGGAATTTCTTGCGCTCGCGCTTGGAACGGATTAGCAAACAACACGGCGGTCACGGGCGGATGTAGGCACTTAGCGGCGGTCAGTTTCCGGATTGCCCGTCATCCAGGCGCGACCCGGAAACGGAGCGTCGGCGCAGGCCAATTCGTGCCGCCTATTCGCGGCCATTTCTAACCTGCCGGTCGCAGCAACTACCTCTGAGAATCAAATCCATACGACGAGGGGAGCGTGTGGTGGGGTGACGCCGGTTATGGCACTAACTGAAGGCCGGTGCAGGTTTTCCAACTTCAAGATACTTTTTCAGGTGAAAGAGCAGAATAGCCCACAGGGTATTGCACTTGCGAAGGTTGTCATCTGTTTCGGGCCAGCCGGCATGGCTGAATTCCACAAGTGTGCGTCCACCGTCGCTGGGCGTGAGCCGGAAGCGAGCGACGGTGCCGACGGAATGGCCCGGCCCTGCTACACACTGCCACTCGACGGTGTCGGCGTCGGGTTTGAGAACCTTCCACTCGAAGCTCGGTCCATCAGTGGCATGCGTGGTGAAGGTTTCGTGCTTGCCATTCGTGCCTGCCGTGTGCCACTTCGCCAGCTCGGGTGCGTTGGTCAGTGCCTGATGGATGGCCTGAGGCGCGGCACTGATCTTGATCTCGTGATTGATATCAGCCATTGCTCTCTCAGCGAAGTGTACTATAACAGACAAGATCAAGTGCGGTGAAGCGCGACTTTCGTCAGCTTGAGCTTTCATCGATACAGCTAAGCGGGGGCGTTGTACACTGCTGATCCGAGTCCCCTTCTAAATTTTGGGTTTTTGCGCTTTCATTCTGCGACGAGGGTATACATGCGGGCATATCAAGATTTTCGGGAGTTCCTCTCAGTACTCGAACAGCAGAAGCAGCTTCTACGCGTCACTGATGCGGTCAAGCTGGAGCCTGATATGGCTGCTGCGGCCGCCGCGGCGACTAAACTTGGCAATCGCAGCCCCGCGCTCCTGTTCAACAATGTTGCTGGCTATCAGAATGTACAGATCGTTACAAACGTGCATGGCTCGTGGGCGAATCATGCCCTGGCACTGGGGATGGGCCTGGATACGGGAGTGCGGGATCAGTTTCTGGAGTTTGTGCGCCGCTACCGCATGTATCCGGGACAACTGGAGCGAGTGACTTCTGCGCCTTGGCAGGAGGTGGTGATCGATAAAGACATCAATCTGTTCGAAATCTTGCCGCTGTTTCGTTGGAACCAGGGCGATGGCGGCTTCTTTATTGATAAGCCATGCGTCATCAGCCGCGATCCGGATGACTGGAACAACGATGACGTTGAGAACGTGGGCGTCTACCGGTTGCAGGCCAAGGACAAGAATCACTTGGGCATTCAGACGGTGCCGCAACATGACATCGCGCTTCAGCTTGCGCATGCTGAGGCGCGCGGCGAGGATTTGCCGGTCGCGATTGCGCTGGGCAATGAACCGATTATCACGCTAATGGCCGCGACTCCGATGCTGTATACGCAGTTGGAGTACAAGATGGCGGCGGTGATGCAGGGTTGCCCGTATCGCGTCGTGCAGAACGCAAAGGGGTTGGATATTCCGTATGGCTCGGAGGTTGTGCTGGAGGGCAGGATTCTGGCGCGCAAGCGACAGCCCGAGGGGCCGTTTGGCGAATTTCCTGGCTACTACTCCGGCTGCCATCAGTACCCGGTGATTGAAATCGACCGCGTGCTGCACAGGAAGGATCCAATCTACGAATCGGTGTACGTCGGCAGACCGTGGACGGAGCTCGATTATCTTCAAGCGCTGACGACGAGCGCACCGATCTTCGATCAGGTAAACGCGACGTTTCCTGAAGTGCAGGCGGTAAACGCACTCTATACGCACGGTCTTGTCCTGATCGTCTCTACGAAGGTACGTTATGGTGGCTTCGCCAAGGCGGTCGGGTTGCGGGTGCTGAGCACGCCGCATGGACTTGGGTATGCGAAGGTGATCATCGTCGTCGACGCAGATGTTGACCCATTTGATCTCAACCAGGTGATGTGGGCGATCTCGGTGCGAGTGAACCCGGCGGGCGATGTGCTTATGCTGCCGAACCTGGCAGAGAATCTCTTGGATCCTGCGTGCCAGCCAAGCGGCATGGTGCAGAAGATGATCATTGATGCGACGATGCCGGTCCCACCGGATATTCGAGGAGACTATGGGGAGCTCCTCGAGACTCCGGTGGGCACGGATGTGTGGTTGCAAAAGTTGGAAGCATTGACGAAGGAGCTGCAGAAATGAGTGGGACGACACAAGGCACTGCTCTTCCGGTCTGTCCGAGGTGCCGGTCCAACACGACGGGGGTGCGAAGCGTCTCTCCCGCTGCTGGTGTTTGGACGGTCTACGGATGCGACACATGCTTCTACACGTGGCGCACTACCGAACCGGAAGCGAACACGGATCCAGACAAGTATCCAGTAGTGTTTCGGCTGGCTCCGGAGATCCTCCCAAAGCTGCAGATTGCGCCGACAATTCCGCCGCTGAGGCAGACGAAATCCTAAGGTTGCAGCGAATGCGCAACAAACCTGCGCCCCGAAGCGAGCTCTGCTTGTGGACTTTCATCTTCCGCTGCGGCTCAGTTTCCGGTACCCGTGTTTTTGCGACCGCTAAACGAGGCGCCAGAAATACGGGCGAGTCACCATCTCACACATATCAACAACACGAGACCGCTATGCCTAGGCGACTCAACTGACCGAACTGCTAGTCATACATTTAAGGCAACGAACTGCCCATTGCATTGCGCCGAATCAACCGAATCTAATGGGGAGCTAAGGTCGGCCGCTGCGAAAAGCGTTTTCGTGGTATCGTCACGGCACCTCCGCTAATTGTTTTCACATTTCATGAATCACAATTGGTGCCTGCGTCTGTTCGTAACCGCTCTGTTGCTGTGCTCGTTGGCGGCATCTGGTGATGGTGCCGGGGGCCGGTCCGATTGCACAGAAGGTTCCCCACCAAAGGGCCAGACCACAAAGTCAACCGAACGGAGCCCACTCCCAGTGCCGTTGACTGCACCTTACCTCCATGCAATTGTTGGAGCATCAACCTGAGGAACCTCGGTGCGGGTCGCTGATCTTGTCCTACCTGTCTTTGCAGTGATCGTAACTGGTTGGATCGTTGGCTATACGGGCTACCTGTCTCGGGCGTTATCTGACGCACTTATTCACTTCGCCTACAACATCGCCATGCCGGCATTGCTGATTGTCACAATTGCACAACAACCAGGTCATTCATTAATCAATGGGCGTTTTCTTGTTGCGTTTGGTGGTGGCTCCCTTCTCTGCTTCATCCTCGTGCTCGGCCTCACGAGCATTCATCGTTCCCGCAGTCTCGCAAGCCGAACGATGTATGGCATGGCGGCATCGATGACCAATACCGGCTTCGTCGCCTTGCCGGTCCTGCAGGCGATCTATGGTCAGCGCGCCGTGTTGCCAGCGGCGATCGCCACGGTATTCGTGGCCGTTGTGATGTTTCCAGCAGCCGTGATCTTGCTCGAACTTGGCCAGCGGGATGCGCATGGCTCACGTACGCCCCCAATGGCCACCGTGAAGCATGTCGTGCTTAACCCGATGGTGATATCAACCCTGATCGGCATGCTTTTGTCGGTCCTCGATCTCCGCATGCCCCGGCCGGTCACCGCTTATATTGGCATCTTGGCCGATGCGCTCACGCCTTGTGCCCTGTTCGCCATCGGACTGGGCCTGTCGATCGATGGAATCCGCGCCAATATTGGGCGAGCTTCGCTGCTCTCGGCCGTCAAGCTCGTCATCATGCCTCTGATCGTGTACGGATTGAGCGTGTTGTTGGGGCTCGACCCCCTCTACACCATTGCGGCCGTGGTCTGCGCCGCAGTGCCCACGGCCAAGACAGCCTACATTCTTGCGGGAGAGTATCGCTGCGAGGAAATGCTGGTAGCGTCCACCGTCTCGATGACGACTCTAGCTTCCATCATCTCGCTCGTGGTCTGGCTTTATGCGCTATCCGGGATGGCAACACGCATCGCTGCTAGATGAGGACATAAAAGCAGTCAGCACACCCCTGCGTGGACAGAGAATCAGAAAGAGACGGACCGACACTGGAAGGCGATCGTCGGCAATGGGGGCACCAAAAGCGCGTGCAGTTGGTGCGGGGCAGTTGGCAACACGGCGCGCGCTAACCGATGCGCTTGCGACCGGTGGCGGTGAGGCTAAGCGTCCCTTCGAGTTGATGATGATGAACAAGATTGACATCGAGGCGGCGCGGCGAGGCTGACTTCAACATGCCCACCCGGACCCGGCATCTGCTGCGCCAGGAGTAACCTGCCGGGAATGTGAGAGCGCCGATTCACGATCAGTAAACGCTACGCCGGTTTGCACGATCTATCTGAATCAGCTTGGCGTATCGTCAACTTCCGGTTAGCCCGTGACACGCCCGGGTTCCCCTAACAACTTCGAGCGGAAAGCTTCTATTCACGTCGGCCCACGCTTTGGCTCAAAGTAAGCAAAAATGGCGGGCTATCCTACGACGACTCCCGGCAATCTGGGCAGCGCAATAATCAATGATCGCGACAACGTGATCTTGTGACTGACCTACACACCTTGAGAAGAAGTTTGTGCCAGCACCGAACAACTCATGGCGCCTGATTGACTCGCCTGACGCATTACTGTTCGAGGGCATTCTGAAGTCCTCACAAGCCGGGATAGCGTGGGACGACATCGCTGGGGCCCAGAAACTTGTTTCAGTCTATCGGCTTTGCGACGCTGATTGAGGGATTCGATTCGGCAAGCTATGGCCGAGGTCTCCATTGGTGCTTTGTGCCCGATCACAAGCATGGCTCCGGTTCTGGCGATCACTGGCATGGTGGCAAGGGCGTAAGTCCTTCGACCCCGTTGGGGAGATTAGTTAACCGTTCGTCACCGGGCCGAACCGCATCCCGATTGTCAGATCAGGAGAGAAAGGATGCCAAACGAAACAAGCGTAAACGCGAATAAGGTGGCGAAGAAAGAACTTGCCCGTCGTCTGCGATCGGTCGACCCGGGGCTGGAGGTTGTTCATCCGAATGCAGCGGGGATCGACGTTGGAAATGCAAGTCACTACGTAGCAGTTCGTCCTGACCGGGATGCCGAACCAGTACGAAGATTCGAGTGCTTTACAGGAGATCTTTACCGCCTGGCAGAGTGGCTTAGCAGTTGCGGCGTAAAGACGATCGCCATGCAATCCACGGGAGTCTATTGGATTCCACTCTACGACATCCTGGAAGAACGTGGATTCGAGGTATTTCTTGTAAACGCTCGTCACACCAAAAACCTGCCGGGCCGGAAGAGCGATGTACAGGAGAGTCAATGGCTGCTGAAACTTCACACCCACGGCTTATTGAACAACTCGTTCCAGCCACCATCGGATTCGGGTGTTGAGAACTTATTGGCGGCTGCGTGCGGAGCATGCCACAGGAATGGCCACTTGCATTCAACGCATGCAAAAAGCCCTTACACAGATGAATATCCAATTGGCTAACGTCATCAGTGATCTGAGTGGAACAACAGGACAGGCCATCGTACGAGCCATTCTGAATGGTGAACGCGATCCGCAGAAGCTGGCAGAACTCAGGGATCGTCGAATTCGCGCAACCAAAGAGGAGATCGCGAAAAGCCTACAGGGTAACTGGCGTCCCGAATTGCTCTTCATCGTGCGACAGCAGCTCGAAATGTATGAGGCTTATCAGCGACAGATCGCCGAATGTGATCTAAAGCTGCGGGAACATCTGGAGAGCTTCGCAAGTGCCTTATCGATACCCGTAGATGAGGGCGATTCTCCTCAAAGTAAGAAGTCGAAGAGGTACCGATACATGCCCCAGTTTCCGCTTAGTAACGAGCTGATGCGGATATCTGGAGTCGATCTAACACAGATTGATGGCGTTGATGCGATGACTGCTCAGACTCTAATCAGCGAAGTGGGTTTGGATATGAATCGATGGAAAACGGAGTCGCACTTCGCCTCCTGGCTCGGACTGTGCCCGGATAATCGCGTCAGCGGAGACAAGGTGCTGAGCCGGGGCACCCGAAGAGTGATCAATCGCGCCGCTACAGCGCTCCGAATCGCAGCCAGCACTCTAATCCGAAGCAAGACTTACCTCGGCGCTCAATACCGTCGATTACGAACCAGGCTCGGTGCTCCAAAAGCCATAACTGCCATGGCTCACCGCCTCGCACGACTCGTCTATCGAATGCTGAAGTATGGCCAAAAGTATGTCGACAAAGGTGCGGACTACTACGAGCAGAAGAGCCGGCAGCAGCAAATCGACTTCGTAAAGAAGAAAGCTGCTCAACTCGGACTACAGGTCACGCTCGCTCAGCCTTGATCTCCTCCCGCAGTGGAGTTTCTGGGGAGGAGAACCCATGATCAGCCAAACCGTACTACGCTTTTGCTCCGGACGCAAGAGTCCCGAAGCCAATTTGTCGTTAGTATGTGAGTTGTCCGCTCTAATTCACACATGATCTGTCCGCTTTAAGAAGAGCGGAGCAGGGGCGTAAGGCTGGGAGTTGGAATCCAGCCGAACGTATACGAGCTCCGCGATGGAGGGGATGATGAAGGTGCAAGAAGTGCTATTGCGAGCCATGGCGAAGAAGATCACCTGGTGGCAAGCAGCAGAGATTCTCGGGGTAACGGATCGGACCATGCGGCGCTGGCGGGAGCGGCTGGAGCAGGACGGTTACGACGGACTGGCAGATCGGCGCAAGGGAATGGTGAGCCCGAAACGGGTGCCGCTGGAGACCTGCGAGAGGGTGCTGCGTTTGTATCGGGAAACGTACTACGACCTGAACATGCGGCATTTCCACGAGAAGCTCAAGGAGGAACACGGGATGGAGTTGAGCTACACGTGGGTGCAGACGGCCTTGCAAGGGGCAGGCCTGGTCTCGAAGCGAAGCAAGCGCGGGGTGCACCGGAGGAGACGTCCGCGGCGGCCCATGACGGGGATGCTGCTGCACATCGATGGCAGCAAACATTGCTGGTTCGAAGGGAGCCGGCGCTATGACTTGATTGTGATTCTGGACGACGCCAACAACGAGATTTATTATGCGCAGTTAGTGGAAGAGGAATCGACGCGCACGGTGATGGCGGCCTTGCGCGAGGTGATCGAAACGAAGGGAATATTTTGCGCGCTTTACAGCGATCGCGGCAGTCATTTCTTTTGGACGCCGAAGGCCGGCGAGCCCGTGGATAAGCACCGTTTGACGCAAGTGGGAAGAGCGATGAAGGAGATGGGCGTGCAGATGATTCCGGCGTATTCCCCACAAGCACGAGGGCGTTCAGAACGGAACTTCGGGACTTGGCAAGGGCGCTTGCCGCAAGAGCTTCGGCTGGCCGGAATCAGCACGTTGGAGGAGGCCAATCGATTTTTGCGCGAACACTACATCGACGTGTTCAACCGCAGGTTCAAGGTCGCTGCCGAGCAGAAGGCAAGTGCTTTCCGGCGTTCGAGCCGCTCGGATCTGGATTGGGTATTCACGGTGCAGGCAGAGCGCACGGTAGCGAAGGACAACACCGTCGCGATCGGCGACCGAGTGTGGCAGCTCGAGAAGTCACGCTTTCGCAGTACACTGGCCGGTTGCACCGTCACCATTCATGAACATCTGGATGGCCGCGTGTCGCTGCGCTACGGACCGCATGTGGTCGGACGGTTTGACAGCCAAGCCCGGCCACTGAACAAAACTGCCAGCCCGGTGCGCCGTGGAAAAGGCCGAGGCATGGAAAGCGGCGAAAACCACAAGCAGGTTTCCACCGCTTCCCACCCCTCCTTGGAAATCTCGCCCACAACGCGAGATTCCCACTTTCCCACCGCGCCGGCGAACGCTAGGCATATAAGTAAACGGAAAACCAAGGCGGCTCGTGCTGCCTAAACAGAAAACCACAAAGCGGACAGATCACTTGTTAATAAAAGCGGACATCTTGACTTGTTAACGACAGAGTCCCGAAGCCAATTTCGACCGGAATATCAGATTGGCGTTTGCCGCCTTACCTGGCTTGCGTGCCCAATTCTGCTGCCGATTAGGCAGACCAATCGGCAAGCCATTCAAAACGCGCGCCCTGCTCAAGCCGGCATTTCTCGCAGGCATCCTTACATTCGGATGTGTTCTGCAAACTCTCAACGCACAAAGCCGGTCACTCACGGTGCTTCACTACTTCAGTGGAACGGACGGAGACACGCCCGTTGGCTCGCTTGCTATGGACAACGCGGGTCACGTGTTCGGCACAACTGAAACCGGTGGCAAATACAATGCAGGTACTCTCTTTCAATGGACAGATGCCGGTCTAACGACGCTATGGCACTTCGATATCACGCATGGCGAACTGCCGTTCGGCTCAGTCCTGGCGGATACGGACGGGAACGTTTACGGCACAACCCTATCCGGCGGCGCAGGGGGCAAGGGAACGGTGTTCCGCTGGGATCGTGAACTCGGCTTTCAGGTCATTAAGCATTTCTATGGCGGAAAAGACGGACTTCAACCCTTTGCCGGACTCACTCGCGACGCTGAGGGGAATCTCTACGGTTCCACCTTCTATGGTGGAAATACGTCGTGTGAGGCGCCGTTGGGCTGCGGCACGCTGTTCAAAGTTGACCCTTCGGGCGCGTTCACACGGTTGTTCGCCTTTAGTGGGACGGATGGCTGGGGTCCTAACGCTAACCTGTACCGCGTCCAGAACCGCCTGTACGGCACGACTGTTTACTTGGGACATTCTTCGGCCGGCCAACCATTTTCAATCGGAGTTGATGGCTCTGGATTCTCAGATATCCCGCTTACGGATTTTCCTTACAATTTCTTGGGCGGCCTAGTGAAAGATAGAGAAGGCAATCTCTGGGGCACCATGATGCGCAGAGACCCGTACTTCGGCGGGATTTATAAGATCGATCCGGCCGGCAACTTCTCTGTCGTATTCATGTTCAACGGCTCGAACGGAGCATTCCCGGCCAGCACGTTGGTGATCGATGAGGCCAGAAATACGTTATACGGCACTACTCAAGGGAACGGGACGTGGGTCCATGAAGGCAGCGGCCCAGGCGGCTATGGAAACGTATTCAGCTTCGATATCACAACCGGCGCCCTCACGGTTCTGCATACGTTCGACGGGTCTGACGGCAAGAACCCATTCTCGGGTTTAATCCGCGATCCGTCGGGTAACCTGTACGGCGTGACGCCGTTCGGAGGCAAACTCGACAAGGGAGTGCTGTACCGAGTGACGCCATAGACTGAGGGTGAGAGTAAGGCCGAGGACTCTGAGGTCCTCGGCCGATTTCTCGGCGCTTTGCCTGACGAGGTAACTATGCTGCCAAGGCGGCATAACGTCCCAGAGTAGTATTATTGCGGACAACACCTCTTGAGCCGCAAAGGTCAGCGAAAGGAATGTTCTAACAGTTCGAGAAAGGCGTCTACGCTCTCCGGTCTTTGGTTCGGCTCGCGACCGAGCGAACGGCGGAAGAAATCGCACCAGTAGTACGGCACGGACTTTACAGACACTCCGAGGAAGGTGCCATCACTTGCGAACGAAGGGCGTTCCCCTGTAAGCATCTCGTAAGTCATTATCGCCAGCGCCCAGATGTCGCTACCGCAATCCGGTTTCGCTCCCAAAAGCACCTCAGGAGCCATGTAGGCCGGCGTCCCGGCAATCTGTCCCGTGAGGGTCGAAACCCTCGTGCTGTGGGGAAAAGGCGAACCTTCCGCAAGAAGCTTTGCCAAACCAAAGTCGAGTATCTTGGCCAATCCGTACCCCCCGTTCTCACACAAAAAGACATTTTCCGGTTTCAAGTCCCGATGGATCAGAGACTTCCTGTGTGCTACGGACAGGGCCCCGCACAGTTGTCTCACAAGTGAGCGCACCTCAGCGTCGGGCAATTTTGTTCGGCAATTCAGTTCTTCTCGCAAGTTGCGTCCCTGCAGTCTCTCCATCACCAGAAAAGGCTGCCCTCCCGACGTCACTCCTGTGTCAAACAGGGTCACTACATTTGGATGCTGGAAACTGGCGAGCACATGAGCCTCCCGGTGAAAGCGCGCAAGTGCGGCAGAATCTCTGATCCAATCTTCCAAAACGAGCTTCACGGCAACCTTCCTCGGAAGATTTAGGTCGGTTGCCTCGTAGACCACGCCCATCCCTCCACGTCCGATTCGAAAGTCGAGTCTGAAGCGGCCAGCAAGGCAGCGCCGAAAAGCGTTTCGCGTCAGCCTGCAACCGTCCTGGGTGCAGAAGTCCTCGGTTATGTTGTAGCATTTGCAGCAGGCCGGACATTCTTTCGATGACTCGATTACCGACTCACTCTCAGAGGGCTGTGATGGCAGCAGTCCAAGGCTAAGGGTAAGGTCTTCGATCAGACGTACATCCTCTGCCGTATAAGGCTCTTCGGATCGCTTGCTCCCCAGGGCAATCAACGCATCGCCCGCCCGACTGCGAATTGGTGCGAGCAACTCGAGGCCCGAACTCCGAAGGCTCTCCATTTCGCCCGGAGAAAGCTGTTTAGTGAACCAACTGTCTCGAGCAAAGAAGTGAACAGGTTTAGCAAGAAGCTTCACTAGTTCGACGATCCTGGTCTGCGCCAGAAGGGCGGGTGCGCGGAAGTGATCGGGAAAAATACCGGCAGTTCTGTACGCCGTCTCGAGTGGGCAGTGCTCCAGGATCACGCAGAAAGTCAAGTGCATAGCCGCGCCGATCTCTCTTACAACCGTCGGGGCGACCTCCGCCAGACTGGTCGCAGTCCTTACCTTTACGAGGATCAATCGAAGGATCTCGTGTGCGCTGTATTGTTCTCGGAAGAAGCGCCGATCTAATGATCGAAGCCAGTGTTGTCGGCGGACATGCGCCAGAACGGAGAAGGTCGCCAGAACTAAGTAGATCCAGCCGCGGTCTTGCATAATGTGGTCCAAGCGGCTGTCCCGGTGAGCATAAAGATCGGCAAGAAAGACGGCGAGGAGGACCGGAACCGCTAGAAGCAGCAACTGCTTGGCCACGGCATATCGGATCCCCTGGCGGATGATGACGCGGATATCAAACAGGCGGTGGCGCAGAATGGCGTAGGCGAAACAGACTGGAAACGCCACGCCGGCCACAGTTGCGAGAGCGAGCATTGGGAGAGACAAGAACAAGGAGGCTCCTGGGCTTGTCGAATAGTCTGGCTGGCTGTACACAAAGGCAGGAATCGCTAACGCAATCACTACTGCCAATGGGACCACAAAGAGGCGCACGCGCCGTCTCTCGGTCTGGTCATCAAGGAGCCAGTATTTTATGGCAAGCATCGCAAATGAGACCGTGAGATAGGTCATCCAGTAGACCGCAACTACGGCGCTGATTACCGCGGACGGAATCATATTCTCTGGGCTATAAGCTAAATGCCAGATCTGGTAGTTGAAAACCAGCGAGAAGGTGAGCATCGGTGTCCAAACCACGGCCCACATCCACCGGTTATGAAATGAAGGTTGGGGGAAGAGCGCAAAGAACGTGAACCAGACTCCTAAGCCCAGACTGTTAAAGATGTTGCTAACCCAGAGGAGAACTTGGTACCAGAAGGGCCAATGCCGCAACATCCAGTTGAAGCCGTCGAGTGGCATGAACACGACGGACGAGTAAATGGCTAGAAACAAGGCCCCTAGGCCAGCAAGCAAGTGCCTGAAGCGTAGGACTGCCATGAACGCGGCAACCGCAAGACCAAAAAGTTGGCCCGCAAGGTTCAGAAGGAGCACCAGCCCTTGGCCAGTCGACCAGTACTGGGCGGGCCGTCGCTTTAAGAACACAATCGCGCGGAGATGCTGCCCTTGCCGCTCGGTTTCTATCGTGAACGGCCGGCCGATCTCGACATTAGTTATGAACCAGTTCCAATCATTGGTGTTCAGAATGGATCGATAGTTGGCGCGAACCAGAGCATCGCCGGGCCGGACTCCCGCCCGCTCGGCCGGGGAATTCTTAGTAACTCTGCTGACGACCGGATGAGCCTTTCTCGGACTTACTTCAATACCTATGGACTCGGGCCCGAAGAAACAAAAGGCTGTGATGAAAATTGCGTGAGCCAGGAAAGGTGCGGCAATGACGTACAACCACCACGGCGGGTGTGAACGGGACGTGGCGTTCACATCACGAAGGGAGAAGAACTCTGCAGGGCGCCGATCTGATTCGGGCGCTTGGTACCCGGCATCGTGATTGACCAACACAGGCCATGCGTGCTCACGCGGAGGCGTTTTCAGGAACGTATCGGTCGTGCTCGCGCCGAGAATCAGTGATTCAAGCTCTTTGCGAAGTGCTGTATCGCCTTCGCACGCTTTCTCTAGAAACGAACCGCGATCCTTCGGCTCGTACTCCAGCGCCGCATGAAAGAGGGTCTCGAGTTGCCGCCAGCGTTCGGGATTCATGCACGCCCCGAGTTATGTTTCCATAATCTTACTGCATTCCTGCGCAGTATCGTCTCGCGGCCGCCATTGCGTGCCGGGCTTCTCCATGGCGTGCACTCGCGACTGCTGCCTCGTCGGCAAAGCCCCGGGTGGTTCAGTGGCTCGGTAAGGTTTCTGCGATGGCCTACTCGGCGAAGTGTTACTAGTCCTTTGGATCGCGGGAGTGCACAGCGTCTGACTTACGCTGAGACTTCTGTGAAGAACTGTCAAAGAAACGATTCTATTTTTCTCCAAACACTGCTTCGTTTTGCTGACACGGCCTGTAGTATTCTGGGGAAACTTCAAACGCTGGATTGCCAATGGCCCAGACAGAGATCCAGATCAGTGCGCTGCTGTCCGCGTGGAGAAACGGCGAGGAAGCCGCGCTTCACGAGCTCATTCCTCTTGTGCACGGAGAGCTGATTAGAGTGGCCCGGCGCCATATGGCCAGAGAGCGTGCTGGCCATACTCTGCAAACTGCTGCTCTTGTCAACGAGGCCTATCTGCGGCTTGCCGCTAAGTGTCCCGAATGCGTTCGCAACCGCATTCAGTTTTATGCCGTAGCCGCCCGTCTGATGCGTGAGATTCTGGTCGACCACGCTCGCGGGCATGGTCGAGCGAAGCGTGGAGGCGGTGCGCAGCGCCTGAGTCTAGATGACGTACCGCTCATCGGATGTCACCTCCGCGAAGACGTGCTGGCGCTCGATCGCGCTTTGACAGCCTTGGCTAGCATCGACCCTCGCAAGTGCCGGGTGGTGGAGCTGCGATTCTTAGTCGGGCTTGATGTGGCGCAAACGGCCGGAGTTCTCGGTATTTCCGAAAACACCGTTGTCCGTGACTGGGCCTTTGCAAAGGCTTGGCTGACTCGTGAGCTTGGCGGGAGCGGCAATGCAACCCGACCGTTGGACCAAAATTGAAAACATCTTTGACTCCGCGATGCGTCAATCGCCAGAGCAGCGAGCTATCTTTCTTGATCAAGCCTGTTGTGCTGATTCGGAAATACAAGCGGAAGTCGAATCGCTGATTTATCACTTCGATCATCCCGATCGCAGGCTCGAAACCACCGAACTTTCAGCAATACCGCCAGGCACGCAACTGGGTCCGTACAGGATTGAGAAGCGTGTAGGTCCTCGGCGGGATGGGTGAAGTTTATCGCGCCACGGACCAACGATTGAATCGGCAAGTCGCGGTCAATAGTTATTGGTTTGCGCTTGCCCACAGAAGATCTTTCCCGGACCTTGTGGCACTCCCACGATATCGCTCCAGAGTTGGCCGCTGACTTGTTGCGTGAGATGATTTGCTGTGCCGGGAGACTCTAAACTCACGCCTCCCGCTCATTGTGCGACGGCCCCGTTTCCGTGCACCCACGAAGAAAAAGCTGACATGTTTGTTCCTTTCTTTTGCAGAATGTTCCTGTGCTGTATTCAGAAGTGCGCGACTTACAAGCCAGGGACCCCAAGCTGTGGAAACAAAGTGACGACCCGAAAAACCTTTTGAACATTGGCGACGCGACAGCGCAGATAATGCCAATCCGTACCGCCATCCAAACAGGACTTTTTCAGCGGCTCTGGTGCTTGGCTTTCCTCGACGGCGCATTTGCAGTCAAGGAGGAAAGGAAAATGCGTTTTTCTTTCAAAGCACCAACCTCACTGTCAAACTTATTGCGCAACTGCGTTTTGACCGTGTTTCTATGTACAAGTACCCAGGCTGCAGTTCATACGGCCTGGGAAGGAAGTTATCTTACAACCTTGCCCACAAGCTTTGTACCGGGCAGGCCCGACGTCGTACTTAGGGTCACGCCGTTACTCGATGAGTCTAACGCCCAGGTCACCGCTCCACTCGGCGTGTACTTCAGCGCCGCAGCAAAAGCGTGGACCATTTACACCCAGGACTTCACTCCTATGCCGCTCGGTTCAAAATTCTTTGTGAGCTACAGCATCCCGGATGGATCTTCCGCCTTTGTGCACCAGGCCAGCAGCGGGAACACAGCAAACGGTGTGACTTACTTGAGCACTCCGGGATGTCCGTACTCTGCCTCGTGTCCCTTCGCTCACCTCCAGATCATTCCTGAGTTCAGCCCGGGCAAAACATTCGGCGGATACGACAACTCTCAGGTTGCAACCTGGTTCGATCCGGCAGCCAACGAATGGACAGTCTTCAACCAAGACGGCTCCCCAATACCGGAAGGCCTGCGTATTCACGTAACCGTCTTTTCTAATGACACGTCGTTTGTTGTCTCGCCTCTGACGTCGCCTTCAAACAGAATCTACTTAGGTCGGCCGCACCAGGATTTTAATCTGTACAGTTGGCCCACCGTTGAAGTCCATGTAACGGCGCAATTCGGTTATGACCAGACGCTATACCCTTGTTTCTTCGGCTCGTGTCCTCAGCCGAGGCCGGGCGAGTTCCCACAAGCGAACAGGGCCGTCGCGGCACAATACGATAGCGGCAGGTCGCAGTGGTTTATCACGACGGAGGAAGGATCCCTTATCCCACTCTTCACACCGTTTACGGTTAGCGTGTTCACCAATGTGCCAGGGTAACTGAATAGTTCAATGTTGAGGATAAGTCTCCCAGGAGATGATCCGAAAAGACGCTCCCATAGCGCTGAAATAGACCTAGGAACTAGCGAGTAGGTTGTTGCTGCAGGGATCCTCTCCACCCTGCAGCAACAGGTAGTCAAGGGCCGGCCGGCACTGATTCACTAAAGCAGCCTTGACATTTTTTGGTGTTCAAGGTAGAAACGCGCTTGCGTTCTATAGCGCCTGGATCGTCGGCCATCCGGACAGAACTCGTCATCCGGCTCTAGATCCGCTGTGGTCCGGCAGCGTTTACCTATCCCGCGCGTTGTCGCTGAAATACCGGGTTATCGGAAACTACGAAACGGATTTGCTTTGACGGCGTAATGGATCAAAGCTTTTCTTGTGCCTAAGCATTGACTTCAGCATTCGGAGGAGTCTATCGCCGACGCCGCGCAAGGCTCTGGCATGTTGCTGGAATGCTTTTTGCTTGTTTCATCGCAGACGATGCTTCGACTTGCCCAATGATGTAAAGCTTGTCTGAGCCTTGGACTGCAGGCTTGCCGCATCGAAATCATCTTTCGCTTTGCACTTTGTTTTGTCACCGGGGCTGCACCAGCGAAACAGTGCAGAGTTGCAGTCTCGTTCGCGGATCTGTCGCCATGCTTCCGAAAGGAACGTCGCCGTTATGCCTGGCCCGACTCCGGGAATGGAGAGCATGATCGCGACGTCAGGGTTCCCGATGATCTGCTCGAGGGTTTTCAGCACCTGCTTGATCCGACGGCCGACTTCCCTGAGTCGCTGGTCGAGCAGGGTCGCTTGGGGTAGGAGAAGAAGTACGTGGTCGCTTGCTGCCTCCGCCGCGCCCTTAGCCAGATTCAGCGCAGGTGTCTGTAGCACGTTCTTCACTTCTTCTGCGGAAAATCTGGTGATTCTATGAGAGGATAAAAGCCGCTTAATGCGCGCTAAACTTAGCTTTGATGCTGCCGATGTGTTCATCAAGCCTGTACAGGTGCTCACCGTAGATGGCACAACTTCCGTCGCAATCGTGAGATCCACTCTTCCGGCACTAGGGTATTATTTTGGATCAAGTTCACAATCGTAAAGCGCCATTCACGAATTGTGCTCATCTGTTCAATTCCAGCCCCCATGAACGGTTTTGAAAAACCGGTCTTGACGGGAACAGGCTGCGGGACTGCCTGGATGGACGGCAGCGCGAGAACAATCTGATTGCCTGAGAAGGAAAGCGATCCATGCGTCAACCACGCCAAGTCGTCGAGCGCAATGTAGGACTTACCGTTGTACTCGCGAGCCTTCACCGAACCAGGCTGCCCGGCGATGGAAAGTGTCCGTGTGTCAGGAGAGGATTGGCCCTCCATGGAAGAACACAAAATCACAAACAAAATTAGCGCTGCGATTGGAAGAAGGTTCATTGGGTTTCTCTTTAAGGCGCAAGGATGAGCCAATGGGTATTTGAGATGGTCAATTCTCTTATTGTGGCTAAGCTACATGGGACGAGCGGAGTGATAAGGTAAGTGCAATACGAGCACTGTACTCGGAGCCCGGCAGTGCCGAGCTAGGCGCGAACTACAACCCAAAGGGGCAAGGCTTTGAAGATGAAACTCAAGATCATCGTTGGGACTGTTCTCCTCGTATCGATGGCGGCTGCCGCCAACGTCCCCCCGCCCGAGGTACAGATCGCTGCCGCGATCCTAGCCGCGCCGGCAGATCTCCGCGAAGGTGCGGCCGTCCTCGGTTATAGCGTGCAAGGCGAGCTAGTTAAGCTTCGTCAGGGCAGGAACGAACTCATCTGCATCGCGAACGACCCGAGCAAGAATTCATTCAGCGTCTCCTGTTACCATCGGGACCTCAATCCGTACATGGCTCGAGGCCGTGAACTTCTCGCTCAGAAGGTCACTGGGCAGAAGCGCAACGAGATCCGCTGGAAGGAGGTTGCAGAAGGGAAGCTCTCACTTCCACGCGAGGCTCGAACGCTCTACATACTCACCGGCACCAGTTTCGACAGCACTAGTGGGAAAGTGACGGACGCCTACCTGCGATGGGTCATCTATATTCCCTTCGCCACACCGGAATCTACGGGACTGTCAACAAAGGCCAGTGAAAACGCGCCGTGGTTAATGTTCCCAGGTACTGCAGGTGCGCACATCATGATCAATCCTAAAAAGTAGTTTCCGGGTGGCGCCGGTACAGCATCGTTTCTGATTCGGCCCGTGGTGTACATCGGATAGGTGTTTCCGACCGGCGGGTGCTACGGACCGATTACACATGTCCAAGCGACCTGCTTACATGAGAGCACGATGAGCAAGGAGTTGGCGATCGTTGGCTCTGCGGTCTTCCTGGTCATCGGCCCCGGATTCGTCGCCGGTTTGGTGCCATGGTGGATCTCCCGTTGGCGTGTCGAAGCTTTTTTTTCTTGGCGACGATGCTTTTCCGTTTTGTTGGGGGCATGCTGCTCGCGCTGGGGGTCGTTGGCCTCCTCGATTCTTTTGTCCGATTCGCATTGCAAGGCGTGGGTACGCCGACCCCTGTCTTCCCAACCGCGATAATTGACGGATCGTGCGTATTGCGCTCTCGACAGTTTGCAAGGTGGGTCAGAACGGCGTTCCGAGTCGCGAGCGCTCAAAACCAACCATCGGCATTCCGTTAAGCTACCCAACGATGAAAATCTCTATACCGAAATGGACGCGCGCGGGGTTTCTGTGTACGTGGCTGTGAGCCCTGGGGAAGTCACAGCTCGAATCAGTGCGATGGATGACTACTTTGTCGGAACCCGAGTCCTCTACGGTTAGATTCGCGATCTTCCCGGAAGGCCACCGCCCTGTCTCTTGAGTGCCAAGGAAGGTCCCAGGTTGCGCAGTTGTTCGTTCCCTCGCATTCCGTCATCGACACAGGACTGCCGCCCTTGGAATTGCTTGACGTCGCTTTGGATTGGTTCTGTTTGTTGCAGATGATCCGGTTGAGCTTGTTCGGCAGTATGCGCCGTAAGCTGAGCTATTCTTCGTTCGGCCAGGGGGCGTTGATCGGAGTCAAGTATTTTTCGGTTCGTGTTGACTCAGCAGAAAATGTTACCGCAGAGTAATTGTCATTTCTGCGCGCTCTCACGATGTAATCGGGCTTCTTGGTAGTCATCAGCTACACTGTTGCTGACCTTGGCTGAGGGTAGAGCAATGCGGGGACGCAACTCGAGCGCAGACCAAGGGGCCAGGCCAAAAGGAGCGCCGTGTTCGCTCCTTTCTGCTTTGAACGCGATTGTGGATTGGGATGGCAGAGAAGCGAAAAATCCTGGGGGTATGGGGGTATGGGCGCGAGCCCCCATCAAGAAGTGATTCCTTCCTTAAGGTCGGTTGGTATCGATGCCGCAAGGCACGTTCTCTGAGTCGACGTCGTAGTTGCAGCCAAAAACCAATCGCCGCGCAATTGCGGTTCGCCAATCTGCAACCCGCCGTTGAAGAGTTCGATACTGCCCGGACTTAAAGCGGTTATTCATTTCTGTATTGAGCCGTCGGAACAGACCTTTTGCAGTCGCGTGCGGTTCCTCGTTCAACCATTGCTGCAATAGCGGCCAGACTTTCGCGTATGGATCGGGACGCGTGCGCCAGGTGTGAGGCTTGGCGTCAGAACGGCGTTTCTATATGGAGCGCAAACCCCGCCGTTGCGCCAAGCAGTTCCTAGGCTGCGAACGAAGCGATCGAGTTCCAGAACCGCTGGAGTCGATTCGGCAGAAGCCCCTGCTTCGAGGCGAGCTCTTTCTTCTTGGGCATGCCGAAGCTGACTCAAAAGCTCCAGCGGATCCAGCGAGACGAACTGTTTTCGAAGCTGCTGCTTTACGCCGGCGTCTACTCTGTCATCGGCAAGCAACAGTTCATAAGGAGTCGCCGGCGAGTGATACTTCTTGATCACTTTGCTGTCTTCCCTCGTTTTCGACTTGAGCTCGAAAGAGGGCTGGAAGAAATTGACGTAAAGGCGTGCCTCCTTGTGCAAATCAGCCAGAATAAGCGTTGCCTCAGCTCTCTCCAATCGGCCGTGTCCCACTAACTTCCTCACGATCGCTCCATTCATCTGCTCGATCCAGGCCTGATCGTTCTTCTTGTACGCGCGTGACCGCGTCAGCTCCAAGTTATGCTTCCTGCAATAGCTCAGTAGGATCTCGTTGATAAAGGCGCTGTCGTTGTCGACATCCAATCCGAGCATTGAGAACGGCAGCCTGGATTGAATCTCATCGAGCGTGACCGTGATGAGGGTCTGCTCTCGCACAATTAATGCCGCCGCTTCTGTCCAGCCAGATGCGATATCGGTTAGGACCAAGCTATGCACATGACTGCCGGCCACCGAACTTCCGCAATGGGCCACCAGGTCCATCTCGAAGTAGCCAGGCAGCGGATTGTTCCAGTCCTCGTACGTCCGGATCGTGATGCTCTTGCGCAACGGTGTCTTCACTGAGACCTTTCGACGGCCCTGCTTGGCCAGAGCACGGACCGGCCGCAACAAGCGATCAATAGTGGCGGCGCTCATCCGGAGTAGCCGATCCTTCACGGCCGGATCCAGACGGAGATGTCCGTTCCGCTCCATCGACTCGACGAAGGTTGTTAACACCGCTTTCAGCCGTTTGCCACAAATTCGATCGGCCGCTTCCCAGATGATGGTGAGTGCTGTGATCACCGCTTCGTCGTACGGGCGGCTTGTCATTCCAGGACCCGGAACCTTGGGCCTGCGTTCGCTCCTCAATACTCGAATTGCGTGCTTTCGATGAAAGCCAGCCAATTCTACGAACTCATCCAAAATGCTTCTTCTCGGTCCGTCCGGCTCGCCGGTATCGCTCACCCACGGCTTCGATCAGTTCCCGCCTCGTTTCCATGCTCAGTCGCCTCCTCATTGTTCCCGTCCCATCCCTTTGAAACGGGTAACATTTTCTGCTGAGGCAACACGAACGGAAAAGATACTTGACTCCGATCAGACGCGATGTGGCTGCGGCCAAACGCTTCTTCCGCAAGGCGATGGCGAATCACTGCGCACCACGCGTCATTACGCTCGATGCTTACGCCGCTTCGCATCGAGCGATCAAGGAATTGAAATCAGCGGGAAACATAGCCCGTCGCGTTCGGATACGCTCCAGTCAAACCTGAACAATGTTGTGAAGCAGGATCATCGCCGATCAAACAGCGAATACGGCCGATGCTCGGATTCAAACGAATTTGATTACGTGGCAGTGACGGTCAGCGGCATCGAGTTTGTGGAGAAAAATAAGAAGCATCAGTTTATGACTGGCAAGTCGGGTGGCCGATCAGCCACAGTGCCGGAACTTTGGAACGCTGTACTGGTCGATCCGGGAATTTCAGACTTCCGAAAAGCCACCGCCCGCTTAACGAGCTTTGCACCAGAGCCCTATTCCGAAGACACTTTGCCGGCGGCCCGAAGGCCGCCGGCCATGTGATTGGGTACTTAACCCCGGATCAATTTGAAGGCCTAAGGATTTACGGTCACAATAAGTGGTGCAGAGGTGAGGTTCAAGCCAGGAGCTTGCGCTGTAATGGAATGGGTGCCTACCGCCATTTGCGTCGGCAGAGCGAATTCCACCATGCCGGAGTATAAGTTTGCGTTTCCCAAATTATTGGTTCCATCGTAGAAAACAACGCCATATCCATCGGTGTTCTGCGCTGGAGTTACAGTGGCGGTCAATATTACCGATGTGCCCTTTGTGATGGTTGTTGAGGATGCCGCCAGAGTGAGACTGGGGACCACCGGCGGCGGAGGAGCGGTCAAAACGGTGGTGCTGGAGATGCTCGATTTAAAGTCGTTGCCTCCAGTATAGCTAGCTTCCACGGCATGGGTTCCCGTACCAACAGCAAGGGAAATACCGCTTAGGGCCGCGGTCGCGGTTTCGGTTGGCTGGACAAGCAGTATTGTCGCCGTACTGCTCCCAGTGTTAACCGTGGCGATATCAGCGACACTGTCGCCGTTCAAGTCACTCACCACCAAAATAGTAGGATTTAAGCCAACCTTCGGGGTCTGTGAGGTCGGTACCATGTATCCGCCTTCTAACCCTCGCAGAATGGTAACGCTGTTGTCATTACTGTTTGCTGTCGCCAGATCGGGGATGCCATCCCCGTTGAAGTCCCCCACTGCTAGAGACACGGGACCCGAGCCCGTCGGAAAATTAGGATAAGGATTGAAGAAGGTGCCGTCTCCGCCTCCCAGCATTATGGTCACGGTGCTGTCAGCGTTGTTTGCCGTCGCCAGATCGAGTTTGCCGTCGTTGCCAAAGTCGGCCACTACTATAGATTTAGGTTGCGCACCTGTGTACCCTTGCTGAGGGAGCGGAGTGAAGGTGCCGTCTCCTTTCCCCAGTAACACAATCAAGGTGTTGTCACCAAAACTGGGAGTCACCAGATCGAGTTTGCCGTCGTTGTTAAAGTCGCCCACCGCCATCGGACCAGCCCATTGGCTTACCGGCGTGCTCTGGGGAGCCGCGATGAAGGTGCCGTCTCCTTTTCCCAGCAGTACGGTCACGCTGTTGTAAGCACTGCTTAGGGTAGCCAAATCAGGAATGCCGTCGCCATTGAAGTCGCCCATTGCCAGGAATTGGACTGCTGGTGCCGCGCTCTGTGGGGCCGCAACGAAGGTGCCGTCTCCTTTCCCCAGTAACACAGTCAAGGTGTTGTTACCAAAATTGGGAGTAGCCACATCGAGCTTGCCATCGCTGTTGAAGTCGCCCACCACCACAGAACCAGGGCAGCCGCCTAGCTGCGCGCTCTGGGGGGCCGCGGTGAAAGTGCCGTCTCCGTTCCCTAGCAGCACCGTCAGCGACTGGTTAGAGCAATTGGGAGTTGCCAGATCGGGAATGCCGTCGCCGTTGAAGTCGCCCACCGCCTCCGCCTCAGAATAAGTATCAGTGCCTATGACGGGATTCGAGCTGTTAGTAAAGCTCAGACCCGCCGTACCCGCACCCAGTTGCGCCGTGCCGAGGACGGCGTTCGCGTTCGTTGTGTCCAGAAACGAGACTTGGCCTGTGGGAGATTGCAACGAGACTTGGCCCGTGGGAGATTGCTGAGCGCTAGGGCCAACCACGGTCGCCGTCAACGAATAGTTGCTGCTGCTTCCGCTTGACGAAATCGTGGTGGTCGTTGGCGATGCCGAAGGGCCTTGACTGCCCTTCCCCCTCACCGACACGGTGTTCGATGAGCTTGGGGCGAAAGTACTTGTCCCGAGAAAGACAGCGCGGTAGGTGTGCAGTCCAAGCGCCCGGAGTTGTAGCGTTGCCGTCCCATTGCCGGTCAGCTGTGCGGTTCCCAGCAGATGAATGTCGGTGCAATACGGGCTTGACGTATCGCAGAAGTTCACCTGCCCGGGTGAAACCAAACCGCCGGCTCGGTAGACGGTGGCCGTCAACCTTATTACGGGACCTGCGTTCCCCAGATATTCCAGGTCCTGCAGTTTGGTAGTGGTGGGGGCAGGTGTTGGAGCGGAAAATGCCATGCCGGAACTGGCGATAATAGCCAGCCCGGCGAGCAACGACAGAACGCCTCTCCCGGGCGCCGGTCTGTTTACAAAACTAAGCTCTCGATTCGTTGTCATTGATGTTCCTTTCTATTCGTGGTGCGATCGTTACTTTTGCGCTTGCCAGAAACGGCGCACGCATGAACCAAATGCGATTCAGTGGCATCCTTAGCTCTTTGCCAGATGATCCGTAAACCCACTATGCTTGTTCGAAGGCAGAGCGCGCGTCCCGAAATAAGAGGTTTTTTATTTACCTCGAAGAGTTGACCTGGGCTTAACGCGAGTTGGGATCGGGCCAGTACCGCGATCGATGAATCGAGAGCTAACCGTTTCGGGTGACTCCAAGTGATGGGGCCAATTGGACGCTAGCACGGGTCGCGGCGTGTTTCTCGATTTATCGACGAAGCCCAATGAGCGATTGAAGAAAGCAGATTGATAGCGGCTCCAGGTAATCCTCTGCGATGCGAACGGTGCGGACGAAACGAAGCAAGAGATATGGCTGACGCCTCTCTCATCCACTAGCGCGCTAACTCTCCAAGTAACTCGATAGGCGTATGCCAAGCGTTCCCCCGGCGTGGTACGGCAGAGCTCCACACGAAGGTTATTTGCCGCTCCACTTTGCGAGGTAGTAGGAAAACACCTTATGTCGTGATTCGCCTTGTGCGGCAATCCCGGATAGTGACTCTATGCAGATAGAGAGGACATCGCAAGTACTAAATGAATGCCGAGCCCGCGAACTATTCACGAAGACCGCGAGTTTCTCTCCCCTGTCGTTTTAACAAGGGCAGCATTTAATGCCTCATCTCGCACAACGGAATCTGCTGCACGACAAGGTGCGTTTGGCAGTCACTTTAACAGGTGTTGCGTTCGCAGTGGTCCTGATCGTTATCGAATTGGGATTGTTCATGGGCTTTACGAAAGCAATCTCCTGTCTCATCGATAACTCTCAATGTCGATCTTTGGGTGGCTTCCAAGAACGTCCCGTATATCGAGCAGAGTGTGCCTTTCAGCGAACGCAAACTGTACCAGGTGAAAGCTGTGCCAGGGGTGGCCAGAGCGGCCAAACTCATTGATCGATGGACACGATGGAACCGCTTCGATGGCGTTCAAGAGACTATTCAGATTGTTGGTTTTGATCTCAACAGCGGCATGGGCGGTCCCTGGAATGTCGTGCAAGGAAGTGTTAACGATTTAAGAACTCCCGACGGCGTAATTGTGGATGAGTTCTACAAAAGAAAGCTGGGAGTCACCGATGTCGGAGAGGTCTTCGAGATCAACGGACATCGGGCGCGGGTGGTTGGCTTTACGCGAGGCATCCGCGCGTTCACCACATCGCCCTACGTTTTCACCAGTTTTCGCCACGCACAGGATTTCGGGCCCGTGCAGGAGGACAAGACTTCCTATGTCGTGGTTAAGACTACGCCCGGTTCAAATTTGGAAGAAGTTCGCAGAAACATATTGGCGCACGTAAAGGACGTAGATGTATTAACAACTGCAGAATTCAGCCGCAGAACGCAGTGGTATTGGACGTTTACTACCGGCGCCGGTATCGCGATCTTGCTCGCGGCGGTACTCGGATTGATCATAGGATTCACGATCGTAGCGCAGACCATCTACGCAACCACCATAGACCACCTGAAAGAGTTCGGCACGTTGAAGGCCATGGGCGCGCCTAACGGCTATGTACAAAAAGTCATACTGACGCAGGCAACTATCGGCGCGGTGGTCGGATACATGCTAGGCAACATGATAAGCGCCCTCATCGTGCACTTTTGCCAACCAGCCGGAGCGCCCATCCTGGTGGGCTGGTGGATGTCGACTGGCACCTTCCTGCTCACGCTGTTCATGTGTACCACAGCGGCGCTGATTTCCATAAACAAAGTGACGCGGCTAGATCCCGCGATGGTCTTTAAAGGATAAAACTCAAAAAAATGAATACTACACTTGCAGTTCGAAACGTGACGAAGACCTACGCCGACGGGGCGGCAAGGGTTTCCGCTCTGCGCGGCGTGGACTTGGATGTCCATGCTGGCGAAATTGTGATGTTGGTTGGGCCCTCTGGCAGCGGAAAGACCACGCTCCTCTCCATCATGGGCTGCATTCTCAAAGCTAGTTCGGGAAGCATTCGACTTGCCGGTCAGGAAGTCAGTCACCTAAGTGATGCGGGGGTCCCCTCCCGGCTTGGCTGAGTGGTGCCAATCCGACCTCAGCTAGTTCCCGGGAGGGGACGAGTGAAGTCTGCCGAGGAGATCATGAACATTCTCGAGGCGTACGACCTGACGGGGTCGTTGCGGGACGCCGCCGAGCTGGCGGGCTGCTCGCATCACACTGTCGCGCGGTATGTCGCCGAGCGCGAGCGGGGCCGGGCGGTGCCGGGCGGCCCGGCGCGCCGGGCGCGGGTGATCGGCGCGTTCTTGCCGAAGCTGGAGGAGCTGGTCGAGCGGTCGCAAGGGCAAGATCCGCGCTGATGTGGCGCACGAGAAGATCACCGCGATGGGGTATGCGGGGTCGGAGCGGACCACCCGGCGGGCGGTGGCGGGGCTGAAGGCGGCCTGGCGGGCGGGCCGGCGGCGGGTGTACCGGCCGTGGATCCCCGAGCCGGGGATGTGGGCGCAGTACGACTTCGGCGACGGGCCGCTGATCGGCGAGGCGGCGACGGTGCTGTTCTGCCTGTGGCTGGCCTGGTCCCGGTTCCGGGTGGTGCTGCCGCTGCTGGACAAGACCTGGCCGTCGGTGCAGTCGGCGATCGACGTGGCGCTGCGCCGGGCCGGCGGGGTGCCGGCCTACCTGCTGACCGATAACGAGAAGACCGTCACCGTCGAGCATGTGGCCGGGATCCCGGTCCGCAACCCGGCCGCGGTGGAGTTCGGCCGGCACTACGGCCTGACGGTGGCGACCTGCGTGCCGTATGACCCGGCGTCCAAGGGCGGGTCGGAGTCGACGGTGAAGCTCGCCAAGGCGGACCTGGTGCCCACCGACGCGAACCTGCTGGGCGATACGGCAGCTTCGCGGGCTGGAGGCGGCCTGCCCGGTGTTCTGCGAGCAGGTCAACGCCCGGCCGCACCGGATCACCCGCCGGGCCCCGGCGGAGATGCTGGCCGAGGAGCGGGCCCGGCTGCACCCGGTCCCGGCGGCGCCGTTCACCGCGGCGCTGGGGGTGACCCGCAGGGTGGACGCGATGTCGCTGGTGACGTTCGAGGGCGGCCAGTACTCGGTGCCGCACCAGCTGGCCGGGCAGGCCGTGTAGTCCGCCGGCACGGCGAGCAGGTGGTGATCACCCATGCCGGGCCGGGCGGCCCGGCCGAGGTGGCCCGCCACCAGGTGACCACGCCGGGCAGCCCGCGGGTCGATGACGCGCACTACCCGCCCGCGCCGCCCGGCGCGCTGAACCGCAAGCCGAAGGCCCGCACCGCGCCGAGGCGCAGTTCCTGGCGATCGGGGACGGCGCCGGGCTGTGGCTGGCCGAGGCCGCCGCCGCGGGCGCATCCCGGGTGCGGGCCAAGATGGCCGGAGGCGGTGCAGCTCGCCGCCCTGCACGGCGCCGCCGCCACGGACCGGGCGCTCGGCCAGGCCGCCGCGGCGGGCCGGTTCGCCGACGGCGACCTGGCCGCGATCCTCGCCCACCAGGCCGCCGCCGCCGGCGGCGAGCCGTCCCGGGCCGGCGAGCAGTCCTCGCTGGCCCAGGGCACCGCGGGTGGGCCCGGCACGGCGGGACGGAGGCGGCCCGATGACCCTCCGCCGGCCCGCGATGACGACATCCTGCTGACCAGCGAGGACATCGAGCTGATCCGCGGCGTCCTGGCCGCCTGCTCGAAGCTGCTGCGCCTGGGCCGAGCGACGGCGGCGGCCGGCAGTTCCGCGCTGGCTGCACGACGCCACCCAGGCGGCCGAGGGCGGCCGCAGCCCCGGCCAGCTGCGCTACGACGTCAGCCTGGCCATCGACTACCTGGACTTCGCGCACCCATCAGGAGCAGGCGGTGACCGCCGCCGTCCCGGCGCCGCCGCCGCTGGACGCCGGGCTGGACCAGCTGCTGCGCCGGATGCGGCTGCCGCACATGCGCCGCATCGCCCCCGAAGTCCTCGCCGTCGCCAAGGCCCAGCGGTGGGACCCCGCCGAAGTGCTCCGCGCCCTGCTCACCGAGGAAGTCGCCGGACGGGACCGCTCATCGCTGGCCACCCGCCGCGCCCGCGCCGCGTTCCCCACCGGCAAGACCTTCGACGCCTGGGACGAGCACCTGTCCTCAATCCCCGCCCCCACCCAGCAGGCGCTGCGCACCCTGGAATGGATCGGCCGGCACGAGAACCTCGTCGTCTGCGGCCCGTCGGGCACCGGCAAGACCTTCCTGCTCGAAGCCCTCGGCCAGGCCGCCGTCGAAGCCGGCAAGCACGTCGCCTGGTTCACCCTCGAGCACCTCGGCGTACTGATCCGCGCCCACCGCGCCGACGACTCCGTCACCAAGGCCATCAGCCGCATCCTGCGCGCCGACCTGGTCGTGGTCGATGACATCGGGCTGCTGCCAGTCGGCCCCGACGCCGCCGAAGGCCTCTACCGGCTCGTCGACGCCGCCTACGAGAAACGAAGCGTCGCCGTGAGCTCCAACCTTCACCCCTCCGGATTCGACGAGCTGATGCCCAAGACCCTGGCCACCGCCACCGTCGACCGGCTCATGCACCACGCCCACATCTGCCAGACCAGCGGCGACAGCATCCGCCTCACCCAGGCCCTCGCCGGGAAAGGAGTGATCCCCCTGAACTAACACCTGCCTGCACGTCTGGTGGCCATCACCGGGCAGATCTGATGGCCACCAGCGGGCAGAACCCATGACCGTCTCCGGGCATTTCCGAATGTCCCTTGACACAAGAAGGAAACGGCCCGCCGGGCCGCGTTTCCGCAGCGAGCGGGCCGTTTTCGCAGGTGGTGGCAGGTGTTGGGTTCGAACCAACGTAGGGAGGGCATCCAGCGGCACCCTTGTAGACTCCGTTAACGTAGCTACGGTTATGGTTTTCTTTTTGCCGTGCCACGGCTCGATGCGGGTCCTGAACACCGCCCGGCGTGCGGACAGCAGGCTGACCGGCCCCGCCGAGGTACGGGCACGGCACGGCGTCACGCCCGCCCAGTTCCCGACTACCGGGCACTGGCCGGGGACGCATCAGACAACATCCCCGGCGTCCGCGGCATCGGCGCCAAGACCGCAGCCGCCCTCCTGAACGGCGGCCTCACCCTCGACGACCTGCCCACCTCCGGGCGGCTGACCGGCCGCAAGGGCACCGCGATCTCCAGCGCCTGGCAGCAGGTGCTCACCTGGCGGGACATGATCCGCATGAACGACCAGGTGCCGGTGCCCGCCGGGACGACCACCGGCTTGGCGACCACGCCGCTGCCTCGCCCGGCCGAGGTAATCGAGAAGCTCGGCCTGTGGCGACGCGTCCCCTCGCCGGCCAGAACGGGGTCCCGCGGTAAACGGGCCGGGCCATCCGGCATCGGGTCCTCATCGGGCAGGGCACAGCGGCCCCAGCTCCCGCCCGCCTCCGAGTCTTCCGGGCACCGCGTGTCACTGCCGCCAGCGTCAGACCGTCGGCACGTCAGGGAAGTTCAGCCTGCGTTACTGGTGGAGAGCACTTATTCGGATCGTGCGGTATTCCCTGGTGCGCGGGTGCTTACCCGGTCGGCGATGTAGGTGGTTCAGTCGCGGCAGGGGTGGCTGGCCCAGTTGACGGCGGTCTGGATGTGGACGCCGAGCAAGCTGGCTAGTACCGCGGGGGCCAGGCCGGATGCCGGTTTCGTTCGGTTGTTATGCTATGAGCTGTTTCGGGGTCTTCGCGGGAGGTGAAGTCGCCGCGGCGCAGGCCGCGCGGGGCTACTTTGCTTGCGGGACTGTCGTCTCCCCTGCCGGCGGCGCGAGTCCGACGAGCTTGGAGAGGAACCGGTCGGCCTGCTCGGGGAAGGGCGGCCAGGGCAGGTCTGGCTCGTTGATCCGCAGAGACAGCATGCCGATGACGGCCGTCCGGAGATCGAGTGCGACGGTGGCGGCGTCCCCTGGCGGGGCAACCCCGGCGTCCATGCAGCGCTGCACCGCAGCCGTGGTGCGCGTGAACGCGGCCTCCTTGAAGGGCATGCCGACCTTGCTCTCGTGCATCACCTTGTAGATGCCGGGATGCTCCTGCACCCAGGCCGCCTGCGCCAGGATCCGTGCGCGCAAGGCCGAGAGCGGGGTCCTGATGTGCGGCCTCGGCCTCATCCGCGGCCTGGAGCATCTCCGCATGGCAGCGTTGCATGGCCGCCGCGACGAGCGCGTCACGATCTGGGAAGTACAGGTAAACAGAGGTGGGGGATATCGACACCGCACGTGCGACCGCGCGCAGCGACAAGGCCTCGTCGTCGGCCAGGTCGCCGAGCATCTGCACGGCGGCGGAAATGATCTCCTCCCGCAGCCGCTCCCCCTGCCCGCGCGCGTTGGGGCGGCGAGGGCCAGCAGAGAGACCTGCCGAGGTGGTGTCGTCCATCGCCCGATCATTCTAGCTTCGCGTGCTTGCGCTGCGGCCGCCTCTGACGATACGCTTGTTCATGCAAGGACGGTTGTCCACATAACTCAAGGGGATCGCAATGCCGCTAACGCTCCAAGAGGCTCAGACAGTCATCGCCGGCGCACACGAGCGCGCCGCCAAGATAGCTGCACTGGTCACGGTCGCGGTCGTCGACGAAGGCGGACACCTGCAGGCCCTGGGCCGCATGAGCGGCGCAGCGCCGCTCTCAGCCCGGATCGCCGAGACCAAGGCGGCCAGCGTCGCCCTCTTCCGCCGCGACGGCGCCGCACTGCGCCAGCTGCAGGAGGCCAACCCTGGCTTCTTCGCCCAGCTGGACCGGGCCGTGCGGGTGCCCATCCTGGCGGGCGCCGGCGCGGCGCTCATCCGGCGGGGGGACACCGTCCTCGGCGCGCTGGCGGTAAGCGGCGGAATGGTGCCCGGGCAAGACGACGAATGCGCAGAAGCCGGGCTTGCTGCTCTCGCTCCCTAGCGCGGCCCCTCACAGGTTCCTGACTGGGTCTTGGTGACTGAGCGTTGCTGTCATGCGGCTTCGGGGAGGGCGGCCTGTGGTTCGGGTGAGGTGCCGGGGTAGCGGGCGTGCCCGGCGTCGGCTCGTAACTCCGCCGGCACGGCCGGGCTCGCTTGTCGTGCCGGATGGTGAACGCGGGCGGGGGTGCTTACCCGTTCGGCGATGTAGGTGGTCCAGTCGCGGCGGGTGGCTGGCCCAGTTGACGGCGGTCTGGATGTGGACGCCGAGCAGGCTGGCCAGGACCGCGGGGGGCAGGTCGGATGCCCATGCGGCGAGCGCGGTGTTGCGGGCTTGCCGGGGCCCGATTCCGTGCTGGCGGAGTCTGCGGGTCAGGGTCTGGGGTGCGACGGGCCGTGCGGGCGAGCGGCCGGGGAAGAGCGGGCGGGGGCCGGGCAGCCGGGGCGGGTGCGCGGGGGCGGCGTCGAGCTGGGCGCGGACGAGGGCGGCGAGCCGGGGCGGGAGCAGGACCGGGACGGTATCGAGCCGCAGGCATGTGTCGGGGCCGTGCTGCTCGATGTCGGCGGCGGTGAGCCGGGTCAGGCGTGAGACGAACTGGCCGTAGAGCAGACAGGAGCGCTCCGGCGGTCCGGACGTCGAGCGGGATGCCCGGGTCGCGCAGGCACCGGCTGAGCAGCTGCCAGCGGCTGTCTTCGGTGAGGAGCCCGCTCAGCTCGGACGGGGGCAGGGCCGGGACGGTGACCTGGCCGGCCAGGCGGCGGGCGCTGGCCCAGATGAGGAAGTCCCGCAGCAGGTAGCGGTAATGGGTGGCGCCGTGGAGCCAGTCGTCGACGTCGGCCTGGGTGGCGGCGCCCAGGGTGGTGCCGCGGTCATCGAGCCAGGCCAGGAACGCCAGGGCGACCAGGATGCGGCCGCGGGCCCACCCCGCGGCGGACATGGTGAAGGCGCCGCGGCCGCGGGACCGGCGCCGGGCGCGGCGCAGCACGTGCCAGGTCGCGTAGGGGCGCACGAGAGCGGCGTGCTGCGCGGGGCGGCCGGCGAGGACCTCGCCGAGCCAGGGCTCGATCCGCTCGAGGTACTCGTCCCTCGCGGGAAGAACGCCGGCCTGGACGAGCATGTCGCGCACGTGGTGCAGGGCAGAGGTCTGGGGCTGCTCGTCAAGCAGGGCGTGGGTGAGCTGCCGGCGGTGGGCTGCCTGGGCCAGCGCGGCCAGGAGCCTGCCGCCGGGCTTCCCGGTGAGCCAGCCGGTGACCGACCGCGGGCTGGCAGTCGCGCTGAAGGCGGCCAGGACGGGCTGGAGCTGGGCCGGGATGCCCAGGACGGGGTGGGCCAGCGTGGCGTGCAGCTGCTGGCTCATCGCGCACCGGGCGCAGGGCCGCCGCCGAGGGATCGTCTCGGTGCCGCTGCAGTCGGCGCAGGCGAACTCGGGCGGGTGGCCGGCGCACGGCCCGCAGGTCCTGCTGCCGCCGGGGCCGGCGGCCAGGAGCACCTGGTGCTGGCCGCAGCGCGGGCAGTTCGCGGGGCTGGCGCGGATCTGCTGGCAGCAGGCGCCGCAGACGGGCCCCATCGGCCACCACGCCATCACGGGCCGGGCCTGGCCGCATGACCGGCAGTCGTGCGCCGGCCAGGTGCGGCAGATCATGCAGACGGGCGGGCCGTCGCGGGTATCGCAGCGTCCCTGCTGCCCGCAGGCCGCGCAGGTGGCCAGGGGCCTCGCGGCGCAGCGGCCGCAAAGGTCCGGCTGGCCGGCCGCGGCCCGCAGCCGGACCGGGCGGTCCAGGCCGCATCCGCCGCACCGCCTCAGTGGCTCGCCGCAGCAGCTTCGGCAGGCCGGGCCCTCCGCCAGGAGCGCATAGGTGACCGCGAGCCGGCCGCACCGGCGCACGGGCGTTCCGGTGCCCGGTAGCACGACCGGCATACGGCGCTGCCGTCCGGGCGCCGCCCTACCTGGCCGTCTTTGCCACAGGCCCCGCACGTCCTGGCCGACCGCAGATGGGAAGCGCACGTCGTGCACAGCGGCCCGGCGGCCGTCCTGGCGTGCACCGGGCGGGTCCGGCCGCACCGTCGGCACGGCTCCTGCCGCCGGCGCCGGTAGCAGTTCCGGCAGAGACGGCCGTCGCCGGAGCGGTGCGGCAGGTCGCCCGAGCGGCCGCACGCCAGGCACGCTGCCACGCCGATCCCGGATACCCGGCGCCGGCCAGCAGCCCGGCAAGCGCGATCACCGCCTTCGGCGCGTCCGAGGACCCGGACGCGAGCGCACCGGGGAAGGCGGCCAGGTGCCGGTCGAGCTGCCGCAGCGCCCCGCGCCGGGAAGCCGCCTCGGTCACCAGGAGACGGGCGCCGCCCGCATCCAGGCCGGGAACCGCGCCCGCGACCGCGGCCGCCGCGCGCTCCAGCATCGCTGCCGCGCGTGAACTGCTGGCGGCGCGCTCATGACCGGGCCGCCGGATGACCGCGCGCCGCGCGGCCGAGGGGCGTCGGGCCGTGGCCGCCGGCGGCCTTGGGGACCCGGGCATTGACGACCTCGACCTCGATAAGGTCCCCCGGCGTGCAGCCCAGGATGTCGCAGGCCGCCGCGAGCGCGTCCATCGACAGCCGCTGCGGCGGCTGCGTGACGCAGCCGGTAGACCTGCTCGCGGGACAGGTGCACCCCCCGCTCGGCCAGCAGCGGCACCAGGTCGCTGGTGGCGAACATGCCCCGCTCGGCCATCAGCTTGCGCAGGTTCCACCGGAAGCCCATCTTCCTGTTCACGTCTTTTCCTCCCACAGCCCGGCGTGGCGTTCCAGCGAGCGGCGCAGCAGCCGGTTGCGGTAATCATCTGACACCCCGGTATAACTCGCAGTCGTCGCGGCATACCGGTGGCCGGCCTGCTCGGAGACGAACCGCTCGGGATAGTCGAACTCGACCAGGTGCGTGATATAGGAATGCCGCAGGCATGCAGGTCCAGCTCGGCCGTCCGGCCGGTTGCCTGCGAGCGCCCGCGAACACCGTCGTCGGCCGTCCTGCAGCCTGATACGCCACGCTGCGCCCGCTGATCCACCCGGGCCGGGTGAGATCCCGGCGCCCAGGCACGGGCGCACCTCCTCCACCCAGTGCCGCAGCACCTCGCTGATCCAGCCCATCTCCGGAACGGCCAGCACCGTGCGCCGCCGGGGCGGCCCACCGCGCGACGCCTTGCCGTACCGCACGAACAGCCCGCCGAACCGGCCGAACTGCGCCACCTTGGGGTTATGGCGGAAATCAGGTCAAGGCCGCACGCCTCGCCCCGGCGGAGCCCGAACGCGTAAACCGTCTTCAGCAGCGCCGCGTCCCGCATCCCGGTCAGCACCCCCTTCCGCCCCCGTCCCCGGATCTCCTCCACCCGGGCATCCGCCGCGTCGAACAGGGCCTGGACCTCCTCATAGGTGAAGGGACGCCGCCCGGCTGGCCCTCGAAATCACTGGCGTGCACGACCGTGTTGCCCTCATGGAAAATCTGCTGCCCGGGCCGGCCCGCTGCTGGAGCAGCCGCCCGCCCTGGTGGCGCACCTGGGCATCGACGAGCACCGCCGGGCCGGCCCCAGCGGCGGCGTGATGCGGCCACCGGGGAATACATCTTGCTCGCGGACCGGTGGCACACCTGCTTCTTTGACCTGTCCGGCGGCCAGGGGCTGCTGGGGCAGGTGGAGGGCCGCACCGCTGATGACGCCGCGTACTGGCTGGCGCAGGCCACCCCGGCCTGGCGGGACCGGATCGAGACCGCCGCCATCGACATGTGCACCATCTACGCCTCGGCGGTTCGCCGCATGCTGCCCGGCGCGCAGCTCGTGGTGGACCTGTTCCACGTCGTGCACCTCGCGGTCAAGATGACCGGGGACGTGCGGCGGCGGGTCGTGCGGGGCAAGTACGGCCGCCGGGGCCGCTCCGGCGACCGGGAGTACGGCATCAAGAACCTGCTGGTGCGGAACCTGGAGCACCTGTCACCGGGCCAGTTCGCCAAGGTCACCGGCATCTTGGGCAGCGACCCGGCCGGGCAGGAGATCGCCGCCGCGTGGATCGGGAAGGAGAAACACCGCCACGCCCTGAACCTGCGCGCCCGCGTCACCGGCTCGGTCCCGTGCGAGCGCGACGTCCGCGGCCGGCTTTTCGCCTTCTACGACTGGTGCGCGCAAAACGACGACATCCCCGAGCTGGTGTCCCTGGCCAGGACGGTATCCCGGTGGGGAAACGAGATCATCGCCGCGGTCCTGACCGGAATCACGAATTCCGTTTCCGAGAGCCTGAACCGGCTCGCCAAGCTCGAAGCCCGCCTGGCATACGGGTTCCGCAACCCGGTAACCAGCGCAGACGCATCCGCATTGCCTGCACCCGCGGCACACGGCGACGCTCACGCCACGCCACCGCCAGGAAGACACGCCTGGTAACCAGACGGCGACACGATCCCGGTTACGGTAACTTCGAAGAGAGCCCGATAGCACGGGCATCCGGGCGACTTCGCCCCCGCACGGTCCGCTCTCTTGCAGGCTTGAATGAACGACCTGCGCGATTACTTGCCGTACGTCTCACTGATGTGGCACGGCTACCCTGCCTCAGGTGGATCCGATCGCAGATGTTCTCGATCTCAGCCGGGTGCGGGGGGCGTGGCTCACCACCGTGTACGCCTCGGTGCCGTGGGGACTCGACTTCCCGCGTACCGATGGCGCGTCGCTTCTTGCAGTGAGTTCCGGGACGGCGTGGCTGGGAGTCGAGCGCGATGAGCCGTTGCAACTGAAGCCCGGCGATGTGGTGCTGCTTCCTTCCGGGATCAGGCATCGCGTCTCCCCGGAGCCGCACGGTCGCTGCCAGCCGTTCGACCGGCGGCTCAAGGAGCAGCAAATGACACCGGAGGGCGACGTGAAGACCGGCGGTGACGGAGCGCTGACGGTGTTCCTGTGCGCCGGGTACGACTACGACCTTGACGTTGCGCAGCCGCTGATGAGCGTGCTTCCCGCGGTGATGCACGTGCCCGCCGACACGGCCCGTACGCAGCGGGTTGCGACGATCGTCGAGCTGCTGGCAGGCGAGGTTGGCGTTCGCGGCCGCGGGTCTCGGGCGTCGGCGGCAAGGCTGCTTGACTTGCTGCTGATCGAAGCGATCCGGCACTGGGCCCAGTACGGTCAGGACGCGGGCGGGCCGTCGTGGCTGACCGCGCTGCGTGACCCGGCCATCGCGAACGCCCTGGTACTGCTTCATGCACGGCCCGCACAGCCGTGGACCCTAGAGAGGCTGGCGGGCGAGGCGCATCTGTCCCGCACGACGCTGGCCCGCAAGTTCACTGAAGCGGTTGGCGAACCGCCGTTGGCATATCTGACACGCTGGCGCATGCACCTGGCCGCCGCCCGGCTTATGCACACCACCGACACCGTGAGATGATTGCGCGGGAGGTCGGGTACACCTCCGAGCATGCCTTCAATCGGGCGTTCGCGCGCCATCACGGTCATCCCCCGGGCCGCTACCGGCGGCTCGGGCGCACGGCGTGAAGACCAAGGCGATTGCGAGCCTGCCGGATGCGATCACCAGGTTGCGCGGGAAGGGTGACCGTTGCCCGGGGGTTGTTCGGCGGCGACCTGACCGGCGCAGACTGGCTCTCCCATCACAGCCAACCCCGTTCGTTCGGAAAATTCAAGATCTTTCATACCGAACGGACGGGGCTGGCTCCCGCCATGTAACTGTATAGTTCGGCGGCGGCAAGTTGACGTGCTGCCGATCGGTTCAGCAGAGTCGAGACTGAACCGATCGGTAACCGGTGCCAGGCGTCAGGTTGTGTGGTTGCGGCTCCAGGTCGGCGCGCGCCCGCCTGCCGGTGCCAGGGGCCTGGTATCCGTGCCCCGGTTTCACCAGGCGCCTGGCTCCGGCTGCCGCGTCCGTACCGGGGGTGTTTAGGAGAACGCTGCGGCGTAGTCGGCGGTGAACTGCCCGAAGGACCGGGCGGGGCGGCCGAGGAGCGACGGGATATCCTCAGTGACCCACTCGGCGTCGCCGATGGCGATCAGGCTGAATACCTGGGCGCTCATCTCCGCGATCTGCCGGGGGACGCCGGCGCGGATCATTGCGTCCTTGTACTCCTCGAAGGTGAGCTCCTGGTAGGTGATGGTCCTGCCGAGCAGCTTCGACAGCACGTTGGCCACGTCGCAGTTGGATATCAGCTCGGGGCCGGTGAGCCAGTAGGTCTTCCCGGCATGCCCGGTGGGGGCGGCGGCGATCTCGGCGGCCACGGCTGCGATATCGCGTGCATCGACCAGGCCGGAGCGGCCCTTGCCGGCCGAGGACCCGAAGCTGCTTGTCTTCGCGATCGCCGGGGCCAGCGCCAGCACGTTCTGCATGTAGGCGTTCGACCGCAGCAGCGTGTGCGGGATTCCGGAGGCAGCCAGCCCTGCCTCGATCTCAGCCTGCCAGCGCCGCCGCGCGATCGGCGAGTCTGCCGAGGCCTTGTTGGTCACCTTGAGAACATGGCCCACGCCGACCCGGGCCGCGCTGTGGACGACGTTCAGCTCCTGGGCGGTCACGGCCGGGCTGACCAGCACCACGGCGCTGACGCCCGCCATCGCGCCATCGATGCTCGCCGGCACATCCAGGTCACCTTCGGCGACCTCCGCGCCGGAATCGGCCAGCGCCGTCACCTTCGCCGGATCCCGCACCAGCACCCGGACGGGCACGTCCCGCTGGCGCAGCAGGCGCACCGCCTCGGAGCCGACCTTCCCGGCCGTTGTCACAAGAATCATGTGAGTATCTCCGCTCACTCAGAATGGGCTACGCACCCAATTGATCATTCCGGGGCTCTTGCGGACCGTGTCAGCCTATGGAGATGCCGCCGTCGACGACCAGGTTCGCACCGGTGATGTAGCTGGCCTCGGCGGACGCGAGGAAGACGATGGCGTTGCCGATTTCCTCGGCAGCGCCGAATCGTCCGATAGGCACCCGGGCGGCGAAGGTGTCCTTGAAACCGGCGAGCACGTCCGCCGGCAGGTCGAGCTTGGTGATAATCGGCGTCTCGATCGGGCCGGGGCTCACCGCGTTCACGCGGATCCCGCGCGGCGCGAGTTCCACGGCCAGCGTGCGCATCAGCGACAGTGTCCCGCCCTTTGTCGCCGCGTACACCGCCATTCCGGGCTGGGCCCGATCGGAGACGGTCGAGCTGGTGAAGACGACCGAACTGCCCTGGCCGAGCAACGGCAGCACCTTCTGAAGCATGAAGACCTGGCCCTTGAGGTTAATGTCGAAATACCAGTCGTAGGTCTCCTCGTCCAGCGCCTCCAGCGGCACCAACCGCGTCACGCCGGCGTTAAGGAAGGCCAGGTCGAGCTTGCCGAAGCGCTGCCGCAGTTCGGCGGCCACCGCGTCGGCGTCGGCGATGGACCGAGCGTCGGCGCGGAATACCACGACATCATCGGGCAGCGCGTGTTTCGCGGCGGCGAGCGTGTCCGGGTTGCGGCCGGTGACCAGCACCGCGTACCCGCGCTTGTGCAGCACCTGCGCCGTGGCCAGGCCGATTCCGGTCGTGCCTCCGGTGACCAGCGCGATGGGGGCCGAACTCGATGTTGTCATGCGATCTACGCTCCTGCGGCTTCGTGGGCGAACTCGGCGAAGGTGGTCGCCGGCCAGCCCGCGAGGGTTTCGACGGTGTTGGTGATCTCTCGCAACACGTTCTCTCCTGTGTCGATGGCACTATCAGTCCCGGCGCGTAGCCGGGGCGGCGCTGCCGCTATTCGGCACTCGCTGTGAGCACCGCGAGTACTTCCTCCGGCCCGATCCGCCAGCGGTAGTCGCCGGAGATGGACGCGAACCGCACGGTCCCGTCGCGTGAGATCACGAAGGTCGACGCTGCGGGCAGCTCGTGGGACGTGTCGCCGTTGTAGTCGGCGAGGTCGAGCCCGACTTCGCGTGATACCTCGGTGGACGTTTCCGCCTGTGTGAAAACGAGGCCGTAGTCGCGGGCAACCCGGTTACCGACATCGCTAAGTACGGGGAATTCGAGCCCGGCTCGTTCGGCGTGGGTCAGCGACGCGTCCGGGGTCTGGGGCGAGATCGCGACCAGGCTGGCACCGGCGGCGGTGATGTCGTCCAGCGCGTCCTGGAACGCCGCGAGCTGCAGGTTGCAGTAGGGGCACCACGGGCCGCGGTAGAACACGACAACAACCGGGCCGCCGGCGCGCAACTCCGCCAGCTCGACCTGACCGCCACGGGCGTCCGGCAGGCGGAAGTTCGGAGCTTGGGCGCCGACAGCGGGAGCGGACGAGAAGTCGTGCAGCGCCAGCGCTTCCGAATCACGGTCCCACGTGTCGCGGATGCGCGCAGGAAACTGATCGCGGATCTTTTCCCGCACTTCGATGGTGGCCTTGGTGAGTGAGGTATCTGTGTTTTTCGTGGGCATAGTTGAAACGTTAGGCGGATGCCCGGGCATGGCCAATGATCGAGGATTCCGATTTGTTGACTGATCGTCTCACCGGACCGATCGCACGGGAATCCGCGCTCAAATGATGTGCGTTCGGCCACCGGATCTCGGATATCGCCGGTGCGTCCGGTCCCGGTTTGATTGACCGATCCGCGCTATTGGTTGCCCGTACGTCTCACGTATGGTGCACCGATGGCCGGCGGCATTACCGTGTACCGCCGCTCCTCGACGCCGGACGGTCCCTGCCAGCAGTTCGACCAGCGGCTCAAGGCACGGATGACGCCCGAGCGCGATTGCGCCGATCGTCGAGTTGCTGGCCGGCGAGGTCGGCACGCACGGCCCCGGGTCGCAGGCGGCCGTGGCACGGCTGCTCGACTTGCTGTTGATCGAGGCGATCCGCCACTGGATTCGCCGCGATCCGGACGCGGGCGGGCGGATACCCGTCCTTGGGGGACTCCGTTGCCACGCGCAGCCGCCATGCCGGGTCAGTCTTACCGCTCGTCTGGACCTAGCCGGGGATCCTCTGGCCGACCTCGATGAGGTGGCCGTCTGGGTCACGCATGTAGCAGCGGAGCTCATGACGCCGGTCTGTCGGCGGTGTCAGGAACTCGGCCCCTCGGGCGCGCCACTGCTCGTAGACGGCGTGGATGTCGGCGACGCGGATGTTGAGGAAGCTGCTGACGTGATCGGGGTCGCGCGGCGGCTCGAGGGTCACCGTCGGCTTGTCATCGGTGGGCGGCCCGCCGGCGTTGATGACGATCCAGCTGTTCGCGAGCGCGATGATCGACGGTTCTCCTTCCCGCAGGACCTCGCCGCCGAGCACGTTGGCGTAGAAGCGCCGCGTCCGGTCGACATCGGAGGCGACGATGAAGTGCGTGAGCACGATTCCCTCGGCGGGCGCGGGGAACTCGGCCATCGCTAGCGCTCCCGCATGGGGCGGACCTCGACGGTCCCGCCGAGCCGGGCGACCGGGATCCGCGCCGCGAAGGCGGTCGCCGCGTCGAGGTCTGGCGCGTCGTAGATGTAGTATCCGTCGAGTTCGTTTCCTGCCTCGACGGCGGGGCCCTTGGTGACCTGCGGCTGTCCGCCCTCCACGCGGACCGTCACCGCCGTGCCGGCGGCCTGGAGCTGGTTGCCGTCGAGCACGCCCGAAGACTGGCGAATCGCCTCGAATTCGGCGGTCACCTTCTGCTGCTCCTTGGCGGGGAGCTCGCCGATCACGTTGTCGGCGCCGTTGAAGCGGACCTGGAGCAAGAACTTCATCTGATTTCCTTACCTGTTGACTAGAGGACTTCGGCTAGAGGTTCGCTGGCGTGCCGCTGCCAGCCTGGAGCGGTTAGCCGGGTGCGGCGACCACCACGTTGGCGCCGCGGATCGCTTCGCGCGGATGAGGGTCAGTCGACCGGTTCCGGCGCGGGAACCTGGTCGCGGGCGGCGGGGGTGCCGCTGGGCTCGGCGGCGGGCTCGCCGCGGCTGTTGGTGGCGCGCAGCG
>CAWHMG010000001.1:0-765062 GCA_963830415.1 Terriglobia bacterium | reverse complement strand
ATGCAAAAGAGGCCAGCAGGACTGCGTGCCCAAAACCAGCAAATTGCGTCATCATGTCATATAAACTGGAGCGCAGCTTCGTTAGGCTACGATTCAAGATTTGCCCTTCAATCGGCTGGGACTGCAATCGATCGATGACACTGTCAGATGCGGAAAGAATCTGTTCGGTCGAAATCGTAGGATCATGAATCAGCGAAACGGTCCAAAGCATCGGGCCGTAGTAGTCGAACATATTGCCTAATTCGTTAATTCCCCCCAGACTTCGCCTGACAATCCCCGCTTTTAGCAAAGGTCTTGATACAAGAGACTGTCATTCCCTTGGACCAGCATTTGATCTAGTAAGCCCATGGCGTAGTATTCAGGCGTGTTTCGCTCCGGTACGTGATAGGAGAAGGCAACCGCCGGACGAGTAGCGAGTGGGTCCTTCCGGATGCTCGCTTTCTCCTTCTCCCTGCTTGGGCTCGGTGAGATCAGGGAGTGGCGGTACTCCTCCCGATCGAGGAATGGTCCCGAAGTACTTTTAACGTAAACGCCCAGGCCAGCTGCGGGTCAAAGTCGCCGACGACCGCCAGGCCGCGTTGTTAGGGCAGAGAAGTCTTGAAGAACGACCCCACTTCATCGAGCTTCGCTGTCTTCGATGTCTTTCAAATCGCCGTAGAAGTTGTGAGCGTTGTACCAGTTCTGGTTGGCATACTGTGGCATCCAGAGCCAGGGAAAGCCGCCGTACGGCGTATTCAACACGTTAACTTTCACCTCATTGCTCACGACTCCCAGCCGGTTTTTCAGATCTTCTTCTGTTACGGCAAGGCCTTTCATGCGATCCGCTTCGGCCCAGAGCGCCGTCTCGAGCTTGTTGGAGGGGAGAATCTCAAAATAATTCGTGAAGTCGAAACGTGTCGAGCCGTTCAGGATGCCTCCGTTTTCCTGAACGAGTCTTATGAACTCCAGCTTGCCGGAAGTGTTCTGCGAACCCTGAAACATCATGTGTTCAAAGAGGTGCGCGAAGCCGGTTCGATCTTTTGGTTCAACTCGGAAGCCGACGCGGTAATAGACAGCTGTGGCGACCGTGGGCGCGGAAATAATCCACCGAGAGAATGACACGAAGTCCGTTCGACAGCTTGTAATACGTGACGGGAACGTCGAAGCTTTGCCCGGTTGCGCGACCAAGCGCGATGCCAGCCACGACATCCAGAAATACAAGGTGAATTTGCAAGGTACTGCAGCGAAGCGCTCCCGACCTCCTGGAGGGCTCCTATTATATGACGATTTTGGCTTGAATGGCGCGCGATTCAAATGTCGATTCAGGAGAATCAGCCGCTTTGAGTTAAGGTGCTGACCAACTTATCCTCCCGCTAGACACGACATGCGCCCTGATCTGTTTGTTCTGACCTTTTGCCGGGCAACGCGGCGCGGCCCAAAAAAAACGCAGCGCCCCCATACGGCCGAGTGCCCGAGTTTGATTACTCTAACGCTAGGCGGCTACGGGGGATCAACTTGCATCCGACAGGCAGAGTACGCGGACAGCAACACGGCAAAAATCGCCCCTTACTTACAGCGTGAATTGACGACCAGTTTCCAGGCCTCGCTAAGGTGCACCCCAAGTTCTTCGTTGCCGATGCGATCGAGTTCGATTCCAACCCAGCCCTTACTTGACGTAAGGTGGTCGGTAGTAAACCTCAGGGAACTTGCGATGAGGGCCTCCTGCTCTCCTAGCCGGGCGGGTATCCAAACCGCGATATGGCCGTCACCATGGTGATTATTGGAGAACGTTGTAAAGACCCCTTCTTCACGAAAAAAGTTGGCTCTCCATGTGATAGCTTCTCGGTCGCACCCGGCAACGCGAGGCAAGTTCTGCGAACTCTCTGTATCTGTTCCTCGCCATCCATACCTTTGATCTTTTCAAAAGAATATCGAAATTGACACGACCAGGCTTGAAAAACCTGAGATTGACTACTTCCATTTCATTCGCTGCCGGATTCACCGGTTCGGTCCGGGTCGCCAGGGCATTTGCTCGTCCCTTGCCGACTATACCTGAGGAATTGCGAAACGGAATTGTTGTCGCAAACACCGTGTCGCAAATGCATCAGGACACATCTGCTTAGCGAGCGTTCGAGTTCAGCCGGCATTCGGCAAGTCGGCGGCTGTAATCCTGATTGATAAAGCCGTTTCAACAGAGCATTGCGCAACATCGTTCAGGAGAATCAACATGAACAATCTTGACAGCATGTTAGTCAATTAGCCGGTCTTGAGATCACTGCCGCCGTCCTCTGACCCAATGGACGAATCGTCGACGGTCCAGGAATAATTGGCCTCGAGTGGTTACCGAAATTTACTCAGGTCGACAGAGAGATACACTATGAAGCTGTATGTTGGGCCAGATTCTTGGGGGTGCCGGCTTAGGTACGTTGGTTGGGTTGTTGGTGGGGCTATCTTCGTCCCCAGTGGTCTCCACGGTGGTGGGTGCGTTGGCAACCGCGTTAGTGACATTGCTAGGATTCGCCCTGCCTGCCAAGTCCGCTAAAGATGCCTCAGAGACGACCACGACAATAACCGGTTCGGCTGCGCGGATCGCCGCTTTCGGATTCACATGCGCTGCGGCGTTGTTGTCCAGTCTCTACATAAGAACGCACGCTCTCCTCTCGCCGAGCGTCCAAGAACAAGTTTCCGAGATCACAAACGCGCACTATACCGACCAGCAAGCGCGCCAATGGGTTGCGTTTAAGAATCTGGGCGCGCCTGAAACCGATTACCGACGAACCAACGATCGCCTAACGCAGGCAAAGAGCTAGCCTCAGCCTCGATTCTGTTTGCCGGCGGCAACGAGGGCAATTGCCAGTATTTCGATCCGAGCCGCTACAAGAACACCGACGAGCAACTGAACGCGCTGCGCTTGCAGGGAGGGACTTACGCTGACTATGCAATAAAGATCTCCGCTTTGGACCCGCCCCACCAACGAATGGAACTCGATGCACTCAAGTTACTCTTTTGCTCGCAATAGGTTCGCCCGCCACACTATTAGGGCTGTGATTGCGCCTTTCCTGTTGTTGTTCTTGTCCGTTCCTTACTCTTCGGCACCACAGTTCGACGCGGCGATTTTCGGCCACGTGAGGCCGGCCATCATTCGGATAACCTGCCCGGGCTCAACAGAGCCGCCACCGCATTTCTTTGGTCGAAGAGTGATACAGCCGTCACCGCCATGCATGCAATCGCTGGATGCCCGACAGTGATCGCCTATTTTGAGGCAGAGCGGGTCCTGCGCGCAGCTAAGGTGACCAAAATCCTCAAGGAAGCCGATTTGGCGCTACTAACGATCGACAATCCGCCCGATGCGATTCCGCTTCAGATTGATACCAGTCCGCCGCCTTTGAGCGAATCTTTGTCCGCGCTCGGCTATCCGCTGCAAATGGAAACATGACGAGCACCGAGCTTCATCTGGCGTATGGTCCTAAGACACTTGGGGAAACGCTGCCGGAGAGCGTGCGAGGTCAGTTGTCGAACGGCTCGCCAAGCTTGAATTTGGAGATAGACCACATTGACGGACACCTGTTGCCCGGACACTCGGGAGCCCCTATTTTTAATCAGCAACAGCGTGTGATTGCCGTGGCGGATGGTGGCTTGGAGAATGGCGCCGTGGCTGTGAGTTGGGCCATTCCAGCGAAGTATGTAAACCAATTGTTGACCTCGGGTCAAGCGGTGACTGCGGTAGGGGGCGGATTGAAAAGCAATCTTTTGTTCGCGGCCGAATCAGAGACAAAGGATTACGGCAAGGTCACCTGTTCGCAGCACTCCTTTACAAAGTTGCGATCGATTGCGTACACGTCGGCGTCGACTTCGGCGGATGACCCTACGGGTCTTTTCCAGTTGGTTCAATACTTCGCGGTCGACCCATCGCGGATTCAGTTCGACGTGTATCAGCACCTGCAATCGGCGCAACCTTCGTGATCCCGGCGGGCGTGCATCTCAAAGATGCTGTCGGTGGTGAATGCGTGGCGACGATGCCTTCGGAAGAGTCGAGATTCACCTGCAACTTGCGATTGCTAACTCCGGCCTAGAGGCACAGAATGCGTCGTCGCAATTCGAAGTTGCAGCCGGAGGCAGTGAGCCTCAGAAATGGGTTCAGGATAATCAGTGGACTTACCCGCAGTTGGTCAACCGTTTCGATGGGACGGCAGTGCGGCGGAGAGCTTATGTGCACGTGCAGACACTTCCAATGATGTATCAGGACCGCTACATGTTCGAGACGCTGGCGGTTCGCAAGAACGTGTTTATCGGGGCCGCAGCCGTATACGAAAGCTCCGTGGAGTTCTGGCAGCGAATGAACGCGTGCAGGTTCGCGCCCTCTACGAACGGGTGTGCGCAACTGAATACGTTCAAGGTTGACTGGGTGAGCGCAGTGCTTGGGATCCAATTGACTACTTTTCCGATCGGGTGAGGAGACGTCAGGGGCTTCGAAACTACATCTAGGGCCGTTGGAGAGGAGTAGCCTGAGATTATCTGTAGTGACCTCGAGAGTAGCTTTGGCTACTGGGTCTGGATAGCTCCTCAATGACGCGCAAACCGAAACAGTGCGGAGGTACAGCAAGATCAATGCGCGAAAGAGGCTCGCACCTGCGCCTTATACGACGCGGCTTTCGCCAAAATTGCCGCTTCATCCAGAGTGAGCATGTTCCGATCCTCCATAACCATGCGTCCGCCGATAATCGTCGTCCTTACATCTGATTCCTTCAGTGCATAGACAATCTGCGCGTACACGTCGTACAGTGGCGTCGCGTGTGGAGCCGATGTGTCCACCACAATCAGATCAGCCTTCTTCCCGGCCTCTAGCGACCCGATCTGTCTCTCTAGGTGCAAGGCACGCGCGCCTGTGATCGTTCCCATCTCCACAACCTGCTTGGCCGGCAGCGCAGTCGGATCCATCCGTGCAAACTTCTGCAACTTCGCCGCGATATCCATCTCCTCAAACATGTCCTGATTATTATTGCTTGCCGGACCATCAGAACCGATTCCCACTGCAGCCCCGGCCGCCAGCATCTCTGCAGCGGGCATCAACCCGGCCGCCGATTTCATATTGCTCGACGGGTTATAAGAACAGCCAACTTGATAATGAGCCACTGTCCGTATGTCCGCTTCGTCCAGCCACACGCAGTGCGCACCCAGCACATCCGGTCCGAGAACTCCGATTCGTGCCAGGTACTGCACAGGCGACAAGCCATGCTCATGCCGACTCAACTCCATTTCGTAGGGCGCTTCCGCTAGATGAATCAGGATGGGCGCATGAAACTGCCGCGCCAGAGCAGCCGAGCGTTTCAACAACTCTTCCGAACAGGTATAGATGGAGTGCGGCGCAACCGCGGCCGTGATCAGCGGATCATTGGTCCAGCTGTCCAGAAACTTCTTCGTGTACTCAAACGCCGCCTCAGCCGTTTTGTTATCAGGCGCAGGAAACCCGATAATGGTCTCCCCGAGCACGCCTCTCATGCCGCCACTCTTTAAAGCCCGCGCGACGTCGTCTTCGAAGTAATACATATCGGCGACCGTAGTCGTGCCGCCGCGAATCATCTCCAGTATGCTCAGCTTCGTGCCCCACGAAACAAACTCGGGGGTCACGTTTTTCGCCTCGGCCGGGAAGATATAGTTCTTCAGCCACTCCTGTAAAGCACGGTCTTCCGCCAGACCCCGAAACAAACTCATCGCCATGTGGGTGTGCGCATTAATCAGGCCCGGCATCACAAGCGCACCCCTCGCATCGACAACTTTCGTCGCCGCATACCGCGCCGTAAGGTCGCTCGAAGGTCCGATTTCCAGAATGCTGTCACCCTGAATCGCAATCGCGCCATCTTCCAAGACTCGCCGCTGCGAGTCCATACTGACGACCAGTCCATGCGACACGAGTAGGTCAATCTGTCGCCGCGCCGGTTGACCGAGCGCGCACACGCCAGCACAAAACAGCAAGCTACCGTACAGAGTACGACTGATCCACACGTTGAGAGCTTACTTACCCTAGATTGGGATAGTACCTTAGGGCATTCGTTGCAATGAGGCTCGGGTTTAATCCGGCCAGGGAAATGTCGCAGTCACTATGCCGCGGCAAGAAGACCCTGCCGCCACTGCGCGTAGGAAAGAATCTGTGAGGGGCGCGGGTTGGTTTTGTTCAGGATCTTCAAAGCACGGCGCTGACGCTTGTCCCGAGTGACAAAAACATCGCAGATCGGCAGATAAGTTGCGGACCAGAGATCGAGGTGCCCAGGGTTCCTCTTATGCCCGTAGCCTTTCTCTTGAACCGCGCGCTGGTAGATGGCGCAGGCGTAGCCCATCAGGAACATGGGCCATTCGTAGAGGGAGTTAAAGAGCGGCCATAACTCCGCGCGGGGAAGCGCGGCACCTGTTGCTCGCTTATAGATGGGATTTATTACTTCGTACAGGAAATTGTCGTCCCGGGAGTAGTGCCTGATGAGGGAGCCGATGGAACGGGGGCGCTGCGTTCCTGCCACAAAAATTGATTGCAGTCCCCCACGCATCCTTCGGCGAAGGTTTCATTACGTTTTCGCGCTCTTCATTGAAATCGAGCGCCAGGCGTTGGGCGACTTCATCTACTTGGGTCGGGTCACTGAGAGCGATCCATGCGCCCTCAGCGTCACTGCCTGCATTGAGCGTTATCATAGCGGCGCGCTTTGCATAACCCTCGCAAGCCATAATGATGAGCTGGTTCGGTGAGGCTATGGGCCGGTTGTCGCGACCCAGCGTCTTCATGAGCCGCAGGATATCGATCCGGCGGGCAGTGTGTTCGGTGGCGGCGACTTCCGTAATGGCAATGCATGTGGGGAAAATCGACCGTGAGAGTGCGGCCTCAATGAGTAGTTCTCGGTCAGGATCGTCGAACAGAGCATTCCACGCGCTCGTGTCCAGAATGTGCTTGTCCCGCACATCAGAGAGCATCCGTGTTTGTGGCGTTGAGTTCGCGGACACCACTTTCAGGATAGGTGCCGGAGTTGGCAGTTTTGCGCGCTACTGCCAATAAGTTTCGGTCGGAATACAGGATCGATTTGATGCATGTCGATCGGACAAAGTGCCGCACCGATTCTGCTGGACTCGAACTCGGCTGCAGCGTGGATGTCGCCGGTTCGCTGCCGACCCGCACAACTTCTGCGCCGTTTAATTCGGCATTGACCTACCGTAGATGCCTTTCACCGTTGATTGAAGGTCGTCTTTGCCCCAAGTCCGTTTCTGGAAGTTTCGGGCGTATCACGAGCCACCGGAAGTTGGCCGCTTGGAGGATGTTCAGTTGGTCTGTCCTGACACGGATGCGTTGACGATGCGCTCATCCATTGCTGGCCACTGCTAGCTGGCAAAACGCCGGCCTGTTACCATTTATCACCTTTATAACAGAGCAGCAGGAAAGACGGTTTGGGATCGCCGAGGTGGCTCTTCGATCACACGCGAACGGCTACAATCGTTTAGTGCAGCACAGCCAACGAGCCAGAAGAGACTGCTCCAGCTACCTTGTCCGACATGCCCGGTGATGCGGCCAGGTGGCTTGCGCAACGCTTTGCCCCAGGAGAGAGAAAAGCAGTCACGAACGGTTGCACGCTTCATTCATTGATCTACGGGTGCGTTTAAGCCGAAACGGTCGTCGCTAGAGCGATCGCGGTAGATACCTGCTGGCCTTTGATGGTCAAAAGGCGCCAGCTCACGAGCAGTTGGTGCACTGGACGATATTCCAGTTCTCGGGATTTTCCTTAAGGCGATCAACGCTGTCGACGACGGAATCTAGATCTGCAGGAAAGCGACCAGATCCTCCGCGCATGATCTAAATACTTCATGGAAATTGCCACTAACCATCTGAGCTTTCGTCTGGGCAAGCTCCGGCACGTCACGTGGCAATCCCGCCTCGAAGGCAGCCAGGGCCTGATCTACCTGTCTCACTTCGTCCCGCAACCATTTCAGATTCTCCACACTCTCAGACAAACGAAGAAATAGGCGCTCTGCACGCTTCAGTTCAGCCACGCAAATCCTTCCATAACCCGCTGCTTGCGCAAACTCCAAGCTTCTCAACGTAGGAGAGCATGTCCAGGAAACGAGCACTGGCCAAGAAAAACGTAGAGCTTGCATTTTGGCTTAGAGCTTCTAGTTCGTCTTCCTTGATATGGTCAACATTATGAAACAGCAGACCAATCTGAGTATCCTGAGTGAATAATTCCAGTATTTCCCGATCCACAAAGTTTCGAAAATCTGAGTCGTAGTATTTCTTGAGCGCCTCCCAACGGCGCTCGTTCGGCTTGCTTCTGAAGAAAGCGCTGATATCAGCCTTATGCGCTGCCCAGAGGCTGTCGCCGACATGCCCCATCTGCCTCAATTGAAAGACATTCGCAAACTGACGTATTAGCATGCCCCGAACCAAAGCCATCTTGTGCTCGGGTGCTAAACCAGTCGGCGGAGCATCTTCGTCAAACAACCGATGTAATGCGGGATCTTCAATTACCTTCCACAGAATGTCTGTGCCACGAGCCTCAATACTGACGTAGAGCTGCCGCCCGGGAGGTTTTGGCCGCCAAATGAGTCTGTTGTGCTGCAGCCGTTGCGGCAGTAACAGCGATTTTCACTTGCTTTACCGTTAAATTGAGCTGACGAAGGGCGAATAAGACGCCCGCGATCATTACCACTGTCTGGCTATGCCCACCCAATTCTTGACAGTTAACGTGAGGGGTGATAGCATCTCCTAGGTTGTCTTTAGCGGGGGCTACAGGCCCCTTATCATATACAATACCTTCCGGGTGGGAATATTCCCATAGGTACTGACGGTCCTCGACTGATCATGAGCCGGTTACAGTTTCACATGGACGAATCATGCGCATTCCGTCACTTGGTCGCGTTTCAGAGTGAAAGCAAAAGCACGGGGAAGGCTAGACTGCGGGCATGTAAAATCGGTCTTGCCGCGTCTTTCAAGTCTGGTATTCGGCGCCCTCTGTTTCCTCTCCTGCCTTCTGGCTCAACTGCCTGTCGAGAAAGCCACGCCGCCGACCCGCGATCCGCACACTCCCGGTTACGTGGAAGCCACTGAACTCTCCGATGGCGCGCTGCCTTCGCCCAAAGTAAATGGGAACTTCATCGTTGGCCCGACCCATACCCCGGCACCGGAAATGTCGCCTGATGAAGCCGTCCCGCAGGGTACGATTTACACCTTTACGATGGAGTCCAAAGACAGTAAACTGTATCCCGGAATCGCCCGTGATGCCGGCACATTCGGTACACCGGACCCGAACGATGCTGCCAAGCTGATCGTGACCACCAGCCATCCGGAGCCATACACTCGCAAGATAGCGTCTATGTTCCAAAACAATACGTGCCCGGAACGATCGCACCGTTCATTGTCGGTGCGGACGGGCCGACCGGCTCCTGTTCGCCGCGCTCGATAACTTGATCGCGCAGCATCGTGTGCCCGTGATGATCGCAATCTCGATTGGGAACGGCAGTGGAGACGCGCAGGGCAGCGAACGCGGCCTCGAATACGACACCATGTCAGCCCGCTACGCCGAGTTCGTTGAGACAGAAGTGCTGCCCCGGTGGAAAAGCAATACAACGTGAAACTGACCCGCGACCCGAACGCGCGGGTTGCCATGGGACGCAGCTCCGGGGCAGCTTCCGCGATGAGCATGGCCTGGTATCGTCCCGACCTGTACCGTCGTGTTCTCAGCTACTCTGGGACATTCGTGAATCAGCAATGGCCGCCTAACCCGAACGCCGCAGGGCGCATGGGGATTTCATGAGTTTCTGATTCCCAACTCTCCCCCAAAGCCTATCCGAATTTGGATGGAAGTCGGCGACCGTGATCTCTATAACCCCAACAGCATGCGCGACAACATGCACGATTGGGTTGTAGCCAACGAGAACATGGCCAAGGTCTTGGCGGCGAAAGGCTATACGTATCAATTCGTGTTCGTGAAGAATGCCTGGCATCGCGACCGGCTCATCAAAGAGCAAACGCTGCCCGAAGCGCTCGAATACGTTTGGCAGAATTACCCCAGAACGCCGGCAGAACCCTGACGAGCCGAACCCCTTCTGGTCAGTGCCCCGGGGTTGCCCGCTTAGCGCTTAGCAGCCATACTAAACTTCCACTCCGGCACTTGGCCTAAGCGCGCTACCCTTCTATGTCAACAACGCCGACTTTGCAGACAAGTGAGTCCCATAACTGAAGCGCGTTTCAGAGGACGGACTCTTTCTGGAGCAGTACAGTCTACCCTGCGAGACCTGCACTTCCGAAAGTCCTAGGCGAGACCCTCAATTCGCTATAGAATAGTCTTAATTCTATTCGGAACTGTTCCGTAAGGCGGGTTCTTAGCTCGACCATGGTTCAGGTTTTGGATAGGAGGATAGAAGCACCAAAGGCTCGGCTGAAATCGAGACCAAGGAAGGAAGCTAAATGGCAAGGAAAAGTGTATCTTCGCCTTCCTGTACCGCCCAATATATCCACTTGGGCGAAAATCCAGTAAACAATTATCAAGCTCGGATGGATGCGCAGGAGTCATCTCCCAGCAGCGTTGCCGTTGTACTTGAAGGCCGACCCAAAAACGCCAGAGATAATGCGACAGAGCTCACTCTTACGATTGAGGTCCAAAGTTCTGAGCAGAGTGGAACTGTCCACCTGCTGGTTCCAAGTCGAATTACCTGTGCGGACAATGGCACCGGACTAACACATGCCGAGTTTCTCAATCGGTTCTGCGGTGCATTCTCCGATTCCGAGGTTCATCGGGACGTGGACCGGGCAGGAAAGAAACGGGGTCGGCACGAAGACTTACACGTCGATTGCGGATGGCGTGCTAGTCAGCACGACGACAGGACGGAACACCGAGGGCCTAAACGAGCACTACGAGCAATTAATTGCACAAATACCAAAGGGTGTGGAACTGCCGAAGGACGGAGAACTCGACGAGGTCTGGCGGGTTTACGGTTTCACCTACATTCCAGGAGCGCGCTACCGCATTTATGGGCTCGTTGCAGAGCCCATGGAAATGGGAACTCGTGTAAAGTTGCTTGACATACGGGAGGGAACAAGGATCCCGTTTGATATCCTTTTGGAACGGTTGTCATATGCTCGCGAGTGGCTGCAGAACTCCGCGCATTCGTTCACGGTACAGTTAACTGGTAACGTTCCAGACGGACTCAAAACCCAACGGCGGATAGAATTGCGTCCGTGGACTGTGCCAACGAAGAACTGGCTGGTGCAAGCAGAAGGGCGCTCTGATCGAGCGATCACCATCTACGATCCCAAGCAGGCAAGTTAGTTGAAACGGTGCCACCGGCAAGGGGGTTGCCTGAACCCGTCGAATTTGACTTTCGAGTCGTGGTAGGGGCAACGATGGGCAAATGAAGAGCCTTGAGAAGCCTGCTTTGCTTCTTGAAATCTGCGGTGCTCTTCCCTATCCGCCAAATCTGGAGGGCGGGCAAAGTGCCCGTACACTACCGCTCCTGACCTTTCTGTGTTGTAGACGGTGTTCTTCAATCGGCGCTTTTGGCAATTCCGTATGCGGCTACGCCAGGATAAACTCGCTGGCTCTGAAGGACGCTCTTAGGAATAACAAAACGACACTCGCCGGCGGCCCTGGAACGGAGGTGGTCGAAGCACTTCGACTTTACCTTCATTCGATCTTCAGACTTCTGCACCGGGGTGTGGTATAACGCAACTCGCTCCAGTCAGGATGAAGCTGCCAAGGATGCGGTGCGCGAGGCCGAGACGGAGGTCAACCTAGCGATGAAAGGTGTGCATCGAAAACTCCTTCAAAGGTGGGGACATAAGGCGTGAGGTCGAAACGGAACGGAAGGCACCCAGTCCTCCCCCGATCCGCCGCCATAGGTGGGAATGCGGCGAGTGTGACAGCCGATGGCTTGCTGACGTTGGATTTGTGCCAACGCTGTGTGCGGAGGTTTTATTCGGCGCTGGTCGTGGCGAAGGGTGTGGTTCCACGAATATAGGCCTAGCAAAAAATCAACCGCGCGTGGCGGACTGCCGTATCAAGATCGAACCGCTAGGCGACCCGAAGTCGCCAGCCTCTTTCCAGTTCGAAAGAGAAAACGAAGATCTCGATGTACCTGTAATCCGTGTGAATTTGGTGAGTCTGAAGGATATCGAGTTGCGGGGCACGGGTTCCATGTCCGGGCAGGCGCAAAAACGGTTGAAACAGTTCCTAGTTGATGTCTCTCTGGTCGCGATCGCCGAATATTATGCCGAAACCAGAGGAACTGCTTTCTCCGAGTAATGAGGCGAACTGTATCACAACCGGATGATTCGGCTCGTCGGCATCAGAGAGTACCAAGCAGCCGTTAGTAGGCTGCTCGAAACCACGACGCCGGCTACGGAAGAAGCTGAACTCGCCAACGCGTAATCAGTATCGGGAGGCATGCGGCTTGTGCCTCCCGATGCTTGGCCTGAGAGAGCGGGAACGACAAGTCCCCCTGCATCCATGAGTGCACATGCCGTCGGATGCTTTAAACTCCTTCTCGGTGATCGCCCTGTAAACCCGGTGCCCGGTTTCCCGTTGTGTCCCTGTCCGGTCGAGAACAGATGCCTGCGCGGCGAGCACGCGATCGCAATATTTGCCGAAATCCGGGGATCGATCCCGATTGAGTCCGCGAAAACGCCAGATGACCGCCTCGACAACAGCATGATCAGCCTGCCCTAGCTCGTCCTCCAGTTTCCAACAATGGAGCACTCTTCCATGAGGGCGAGTTTACCCTTCAACTGAGCCGCATCGATCTCGATGGCACCGAACACCTGGGCGCGAGATCAGGAATGAAACGTCCCCTTCATCCAGCAATCCCATTGCGGGCCATTTGGACGTAAAACGCGCTACCTTTCAATCTCCGCAATGCCGACCATGCGGGCGGGCATCGATGTGACCGCGTCGTTCTAATCACCTGATGGCACTGTCAATTGGCTAAGGATCGTCGGAAGAAGCGCAGGTTCGATTGGGTTCGGAACAGTCACCGTGGGCGAAGAGTTGGCATGCTTCGCCGTGAATGGAACCGTGCGCCACAAATCCGACTCCTTGGCCTGTTCGCAACACGAAGTGTGTTTGACCACCATCAACCTATGAATCGTACAGGGTCAGCCACAAGCCGCGCTCTGATTTCCACGTCAGTCTAGGTCGCTGTAACTTATCGATACGAAAGGATAATTTTGTGGAAGCAAGAGTTTAACTGCCCGACGGTCGCTGGGTTTTGAAGATTGAAGGATTTTCCGCACCCCCTGCTCCGGCTGTTACCCTACGCCACCGCAGCAGGTGTGATGTACTTCGATCTCGATCTAGGCTCGGAACCGGATCGCCATGCTCCTGCAGACTTTCCATGTGCAGAGCGATGGCTTCGGCATCAGCGTCTCGACCTCGGCCCATCGAGGCGACAGCAACACAGTCGGGCAGATCGGGCACGTAGGCTCCGTAGCTCGTTTCGCCCCGGTTGATTATAACGGCGTATCTTCATCCTTAGTCCAGCGATGCCTGGGCGAATTTAGCCGATTCAGCTCGCTATCGAGCCTTACTTGCCGCTGTCTATTACGGCCTAGCAATGCACCGTAAAACCCGAACAAAATACACTGACAACCGACCCGGCCGCTTGAAAGCTGGGAGCCAGCTCTCTAAAACTCTTTGCAAAAGTAGCTCTCGGACTCATCGCGGCGCGAATGATTGAGAGCCTGCTACGCTTGCCGCTTCATTCTGCTCAAGACCAGCTCATTGATTCTCAATTTCATGACCTCTTGCTTCTCACTTAGCTTATGCTTCCGCATGTTCTTTAAGTAAAAGTTAGCCTCCCATTCGTTTATCCACATTCTGTTAAGCGCATGGTTGATCGCCTCTGCGTTAAAGACCTTGCGCCATCTTTTCGGATAGGTTTGACCGCCTGAAATATTTTATCGGACGGAAGCCCGATGAACTTTTTCACACAACAATTCCCGACGGTTGCACGATGTTTGTTCCGACGATTAACCAGTACGCAAAGCTCGATGATGGGGAAGTGGCCGCATAGACATGTCTCCGGTTCATCAGCTTCATAGACTTCGAGTAAAGACCATTCAAGCTTGGCGGCATCCCAAGTCTTTGAGACTGAACGCTGGATTATTTCCGTGATCAGTAGGAACTGCGGCATATGGGATTACTTCGATGTGGGTTGAGTACTGAAATACCACCGTTCACCATAGGTTGAACCGGCCGTTGTCTCTTTTTCCGGATGGCCCTCATAATCCTTTTAGCCTCGACCGGCAATAGCCCTCTCGAACTCGTCCGTATAATCTATTTTCATCGATTCCTTCTTTTTTCTGATTAGGTGATCTCTTAAGTTGGGCATTCATCTGCGCTCTTCGAATCGCTGAGGAAGAAATCTCCTCTTTTCACTTTGCTTTTGATTGGTGCTCCAGATCCCGCCATCCCGCCACACCTAAGGGTGTGGCGGAAGCGGCGGGATCATGATCTGTACCATTCCGCCAAGCCGCCGTTGAGCACTTCGGCGGGATCGGCGGGATCTTTAAACTGCTGAAAGCACGTCAGTAAAAGCCGCCGACCCAAACCCGCCGTTCAGTCCTCTCGGCGGCTTTCTAAACCCCGCCGTTTACCCTGGACAGCTAGGTAAGTGCTCGGCGGGGTTTTCTGCCCTAGGCGTCTAGGTGAGTTAAGCCGCCTCGGATTCCTCATCCTCAGTGAGCTTTCTGGGTCGCTTCGGGTCAGAGCGCCAGTAATGCCCTTTGGTACGACCATCTGCCGGTACCGTAATTACGAGGCTGTCGTTCTTGAGGAACTCCCTGACCTTGGTCCTAGAGACTCCCTTTTCCTTGGCCTTCGTCTCCAGCTTCTCAGTGCATATCCCGCCGAACTCCATGAGGAGATCCATGAGCGTCTTGTAATGGGCAGGAGCCTTGAAGCCTTCACTCGCTTCAGGGCGTATGAAATTCCCGTTCCTGTAAAGCATAGGCAACTCCGCCAAGACCTCGTCGCGCATCTTGAAGCATTCCAACTTTACAGTGTCCAGGTAACGCTTTTCGTCGAGCTCTGAGGTCACAAGGTAGGCGAAGTCAACCGAGGCCTGAATGTCTGAGGATCCTCGAAACTTCTTCGATCCTTCGGATTTGCCCGTATGGTGAATAAAGATGACCGTCGCGCCGCGAGCCGTCAACTTGCGGGCGAGGTTCATGAACTCCCGAATGTGTGTAGCGTCATTTTCAGATGCGCCCGGAGGCAGAAAGCTCACGAGACTATCCGCAATGATTACGGGATTCTCGTGCTTCTCAACGTATTTCAGAAGCACCTCAGAATCCAAGCTGTGCTCGTAAACGTTCACCTCCTTTGCCCAATTCGACCAAATTTTCAGATAACCATCGTCCACTATGCCCATGCGCTTTAAGCGCGACGCAAGGGTCAGGATGTTGTTTTCACGGTCTTTGTATAAGACATGCCTCTTTTCGGTCTTGAGCCCGAGCCACGGCTTACCGTTAGCTATTGCATCAGCGATAGCGATCGCTACCGTCGACTTGCCTGAGCCTGACTCGCCGGATAACATGCCGAAACTTCCGGTTGGTATGAGAGTTTCGACTACATAGTTGACTGGAGGGAACTCAGTCAGCGCGATGGAAGGAAGATTGTCTAAGTCGTAAAGTGTTGCTGGTTCGACCTCATTCCTCTCCGCAGGTGGTTTGCCGCCGGCCTCCCACTTTGCTTCCGCGGACTCGGCAATGCGGCGGATGTTTGCCTCAGGTCCCGGGACTTCGCAGCGCCCGATGTTCATTTCCCACAGTGCAGGGAACATCTCCTTGGCGTTCAGACCCACCCGGCGTAGGGCTCCCGCCTTGCTTACCAGGGTGTTGTGCTGCTGACCCTTGGGGATGATGTCTTCGAGTGGCGCGGCTGCCTGAATCTTCTTCTTCTCAGTTAGGAGGGTGATTAACCAGGCTGGCGCCGGAAGGATCTGCTGATCCTCGATCTCGGCCATGCCGTCAAAGGTGTAGGTTCGCCCGGTCTCGGGGTGAATGGATGGCTCGGCAGCGATGTAACCGCCCACAGAGCGCGTGTCTAGCCCGGCGCCCAGTGTCGCCACGCTGTTCGGTATGACTGTGCCGATGGTGTTCGCGAAAAGGTAATGCCGGCCGCCGTTGCCGGTGACCTGCTGTAGCGTGTCAGGAAGCCCGCCGTACTTGCGCTCGAGAGCTTGGATGGTCTCGTCGCCGCCGTGCGCCACGTCAACATCTAATACCCAGAAGCTGGTGCAGTGGATGCCGATGTTTGCCTCAGGCCATTGAGTCCACCACTTGGTGATCTGTGCCTCGTTTGTCGTGGCGTCTTTGCAGCCTTGGCCGCCGGCAATCTTCGGTTTCTTGCTGCGCTCGGCCAGCGGAAAAACATTCCACCCTAAGCGCGCGTAACGCTGAGCCGCGATTAGAAACTCCGAGCGCGGTATGAGCTGGAGGCAGTGAGGCGAGCTTTCGATACTATGTGTCGCGCTCACTTCGCACCCCGTGATAGTCGCGCGATAGCCGCACGCTGCTCGTACTTTGGCCTGGTGAGCCTCGTGCCGTTCAGTGCGTCTTGAACGAACCCCATGGCCCGGAAGAGTTTCTTTGACGTGATCTCGGGCATATTCTTGCTGGTGGCTGCCGTGTCTATCCTCTCGATAAGATCAGTGAGCAGGTCTACCTGTGCATCAAAGCGAGTGAGCCAGCATTCAGAGTCTAATAGACGTTCGTTACTCACTTTCCCTCCTTTGCGAGCACCTGAGTGATCCCCGGCCGTTGTGGTACCGAATGAGCTATCCACGCTGTGAATCACAGTATTGTGGTCGTTGGCCTCGAAAATTGAAGTAACACGTGCTTGCGCTTTTTGCGACTCACGTGTTAGGCTAAAGTTGTTCATTTGATAATCGGCCTCCAGGCCGGGTAAGTTTTGTAAACGGCATCGGGCTGCAACCTGATGCCGTTGCTGTTTTGGGGTGTCCCTCTGCGCTAGGCACGAGGGCGATACGTTGAGACTCAAGCGCCGATCTCCGCCGAGGGCCTGGCCGACGAAAGCCAGATGCTGATTGCCGCCCTAGGCAGTATGAAACGCCGGCCGAGTCTGATAGATGGGATGTTCCCGGCGCGAAGCTCCTGATAAGTCTTCGCGCGGCTGATCCGTAGGTGCCGCGCGAGTTCGTCCACTGACTCGAATACCGCGCTGTTGTGAATGCTCATTACCTTCTCCCAGAACTAGGCTATCGCGTGAAAATCACAGTAGGCAAGACTTTGTGATAGAAATAGTTGTAGGATAACTCTGAGTGGAAAGGCGTTCACCTCTTGCGGAACACATCCGAGATTTGCGGAACAACCTCCTCGAAACGCAACACGAATTTGCAGCCCGACTAGGAGTCGCACAGCAGACGCTCGCGCGGTATGAGACAAATGACGTACCCAAACGCTCTATTTTGAAAGCGTTGCTCGAGCTGTCACAGAAAGCGAATTACCGTACCGGCGCGCTGGCATTTAATAGGGCTCTCGGGGGAAAGACGGCCGATGAAAGCATAGTCTCGATGTCAGAGGCCGAACTACTAAGACTTCTGGCCTCCCTTTCAGAGATGTCGGGAGCCTGGACGTTCCTCAAGACGTATTTGCCCGCCAACGAGCGAGTGAAGCACCTTGCCAACCTTATTGACAAGGGTCTGCCGGAAGTAATGGACCGATTGAGCAAGTTACCGCTTTGCGAGACGGGGGAAGAAAAGTGAAGAACAGAATTACCAAGTACGAATCGAAGAAAACCGGCCGCATTTCGTGGGGCTACTACTACCTAGCGGGCCGAGACGCTACCGGCAAACGCCGCCAGGTGACAAAGCAGGGGTTCGATACCAAGCGGGAAGCAGAAGAGAAGAAGCGTTGAGGGCAGCAATCGACGCCCTCAATCGGCCCGCGGCCACCAGGCCGGAGAATGCCGTCACTCCAACCTTTTCGAAATACTTCAATAACTGGATGATCGATGACGCCGCGTAAGTGCGCGCCCACCAAGCCTCGCGGCGCTTCACCGCCTAGCGATTGGATGCGACAGGAAAGATCTAGCGAGGGTATTTCGCGCGTCCGTTGCAAGGATAGGCGGCAGGAACTCACAGAGGATGATTTCCCAGATGGACGCCGACCTCTTCGGTGACGAGAAGCGCGTATGGTAAGAACATCGCGAGCACGTGAAAGAAATGCCCAAGATGCCAAACATCAAGCAAAGCATATGCGAGACCAAAGAGAGGATTACGTGTCTGGAAGACGTAATTAAGTGGCACACGGAGCAGCGAAAGGGCTAGAAATGAAACGAGAACGCAGTTTAGACCACAAGATAACCAAATACACGCTGAAAAACGGGCGGATTTCTTGGGGGTATCACTTCTTTGCCGGACGGGACGCCACGGATAGGAAGCGCCAGCAGCAGTTCACCAAACAGGGTTTCAGAACAAAAGCCGAGGCGGAGGGGGCGCTCAGGACTTGCATGGATGAGCACGGGGCTGACCTACTCGTACAGAAGGACCCGCAAACTTTCGGTGCCTTCTTTGAGGATTGGCTAATCAAACACGGGGGCGCTCACTGGTCCAAGAAGACCATGCAGTGTAACCGCCAACATGCCGCCTATGCGCTGCGCAAGTTTGGAGACGTTCAGTTGCAGAAGTTGACGCACCAGCGAATTGAACAGGACCTTTACAACCTCGTCGCAAGCGGCGGCCGGGGCGGAAGGCCGCTGTCGGGTAAGACGGTGCAAGAAGTGGCCGGGCTCGTGAATCAGGCGCTTGCAAAGGCGGCCAAATGGAAAAAGATCCGAAGCAATCCCATGCTAGACGTAAAGCGCCCGCCGGCCAAGCGCCGAGAGGTCACCGTTCCCGAGACTGACCAGTTCGAGCGATTCCTCGAGAGCATTCAGAACACGAGGTACTACGCCTTCTCGGTCTTCTGCGCCGCCTCCGGTTGCAGGCGCGGGGAAGCACTCGCCCTCCATTGGACCGACATCGACTTCAATACCGGTGCCGTCCGCTTCTCTAAGTCTTTGTCGGAGGTAGACGGAGAGCTTGAGGTTAAGCTCACTAAATCGAACCGGACTCGCAACGTTCGCATCTCCGTCGCAACCCTTGAGGTGCTGAAGGAGCATCGCGCTGAAATCGAAAGAGAGAAAGAGATGTTCGGGCGCGCCTATGCCGATAACGAAGGCATCAAAGGCCACAAGCCGGGGCTGCTGGTCTTCCCGCGCCCTGATGGCCGATACTACATGCCTGATCAGGTTTCCGGCAGGATACGCGAGTTTATGCAGAGAGCAGGTATCACTGCAAGCCTTCACGGCCTCCGTCACCTGCATGCCTCTCTGCTGCTGTCAAAAGCCGTCCCTGTGACGGTGATTCAGAGCAGGCTCGGCCATGCCACGGCACAAATAACGCTGAACGTCTACTCCCACCTAATGAGGAATGATGACGCCGCGGCACTTGAGACGTGGGACACAGAAACGGCTGGTATCGTCAGCCGGACTAAACGAAAGCTTAGGAAAGCTTAGGAAATGGGTAGGCAAGAAACGCTAGAACCCCTGTAAACGTTAGGGAAACGTGGTAGGGGCGACAGGGATCGAACCTGTGACCCTCAGCTTAGAAGGCTGATGCTCTATCCAACTGAGCTACGCCCCCACGCGTAACCCTTTCAGTTTACCGGGACCCCAACTCTCATTCAATCGTGATCAGCAGATCCCGGGCTTCGACACTGTCCCGCGCCTTGACCGCAACTTCCGAAACCGTGCCCGCGACAGGGGCGTAGACTGTCGTCTGCATCTTCATCGCTTCCAAAATGAGGAGCCGGTCACCTTTTTCAACCTTCTCGCCCGGCTGCACATAGACGGTCGTGATTGCGCCGGGAATCGGGGCGCCAACTTGTCCGGCTTGCCCGGCGTCCGCCTTTCGGCACGCGCTTACCGCGGCTTTGATCGCCTTATCCTTCACTTCCACCTGGCGCGGTTGTCCGTTCAGTTCGAAGAAGACGGTCCGCATGCCGTCCGCCCTCGGCTCGCCCACGGTCAACATGCGGATGATGAGCGTCTTGCCCGGTTCCAGTTCGACAGTCACTTCCTCCCGATCCCCAAGCCCGTAGAAGAAAGGAGGAGTCGGCAGCACCTCGAGATCGCCAAATTGTGAACGGGCCGCCGCAAATTTCAGGAAAACATCCGGATACATCAGATAGCTCAAGAGGTCGGTCCGGCTCTTCGAATCCGCCTTCTCAGAAACCAGTTGAGCGGCTTCCTCCAGGTTGGCTGGCGGCAGGTTTGCGCCCGGCCTCCCTTCCTCCGGTTTTTTGCCGTGCAGAATTGCTTCTTGCAGCTTGCGTGGCCAGCCTCCTTCCGGCTGCCCAAGCGAGCCCACGAACATATCGGCGACGGAATTCGGCAGCGTAACGTGATGATCGGGCGGCAAGTTCTCAAGCTCCTGCACGGTCATGTCGTGGCTGATCAAATACAACGCGAGATCGCCCACCACTTTGCTCGAAGGCGTCACTTTCACGATGTCGCCGAAGGCCATGTTCACGTCCGCATACATCCGCGCAACGTCAGGCCAGCGGCCCCCGAGCCCCATCGCTTCCGCTTGCGCTTTTAAATTTGTATACTGGCCGCCAGGCATCTCATGAATGTAAACGTCTGAGCTTCCGGATTTGGGCGCTTCATCGAATGGCGAGTAAAACGCCCGCACCGTCTCCCAATAATCCGAGCAACGGTTCAGCGCCTCAAAATTCAAACCCGTATCTCGCTCAGTATGCGCCAAAGCCGCCACGATCGAATTCAAATTCGGCTGACTGGTCGTTCCGCTCATCGACGAGATCGCGCCGTCGGCCACATGCACGCCGGCCTCCGCGGCCTTGAGTATCGTTGCTGCGTTCACTCCGCTGGTATCGTGCGTGTGCAAGTGGATGGGAAGGCCAATCTCCTCGCGCAGAGTCTTTACCAGCTTGTATGCAGCGTAAGGCCGCAAAAGACCGGCCATATCTTTAATGCCGAGGATGTGCGTCCCCATCCGCTCGAGCTCTTTTGCCAGACGCACATAGTATTCGAGCGAGTACTTCTCTCGTTTTGGATCGAGAATATCGCCCGTGTAGCAGACAGCCGCCTCGCAAACACGTCCGGTTTTCAACGTTGCCTCGACAGCTACCTGCATGTTCGGCATCCAGTTGAGCGAATCGAAGATGCGAAAAATGTCGATGCCCTGCACTGCTGATTCCTGAATGAACTCGCGTACCACATTGTCCGGATAAGCCGTGTATCCGACCGCGTTCGAGGCGCGCAACAACATTTGAAAACAGATGTTCGGAACTTTCTCGCGTAGTGCCCGAAGGCGTGTCCAGGGATCTTCCAACAGGAAACGCATCGACACGTCGAAGGTGGCGCCACCCCACATCTCGAGGCTGTAGAGCTGTGGCAGCTCTCTGGCGACATAGTCTGCGATGCGCAGCAAGTCGTAGGTGCGGACCCGCGTTGCCATCAAAGACTGATGCGCATCCCGGAACGTCGTATCGGTCATGAGTAGTCTCTGCTGCTGCACGGTCCACGCGGCGAATTCTTTCGGGCCGACCCGGTCGAGTAGCTGCCGTGTGCCGTCCGGCGCACTGCGGATTTCTGAATGAGGCACGCGCGCCTCACGGATCACGCTCGGCTTTTCCTTGTCCGCCACCTCCGGATTGCCGTTCACAATCACATCGCCTAGAAATGTGAGTAGCTTGGTTGCTCGATCGCGCCGCGGTTTGAAGTCGAAGAGTTCCGGCGTTTCATCGAGAAACGAGGTCGTCATCTCGCCCGATTGAAAAGTGGGATGCCTTACCACGTTTTCGAGAAAGGGAATGTTGGTTTTGACTCCCCTGATCCGAAACTCGCGCAGCGCGCGGTCCATCCGCTGACAAGCTTGCTTGAAATCGCGCGCCCACGCAGTTACCTTCACCAGCAACGAATCGTAGTATGGCGAAATCACAGCGCCGCCATACGCGGATGCACCGTCCAGCCGGATGCCGAATCCAGCCGGCGAGCGGTAGGTCTGCAGTCTTCCGTAATCCGGGACGAAATTGTTGGCCGGATCCTCGGTCGTTACCCGGCATTGCAGCGCCGTGCCGTGCATCGGAATCTCTTCTTGTGCCGGCAGGTCGATCTCCGGGCCGTGCAGATTGAGCCCCTGCGCCACCTGTATCTGCGTGCGTACAATGTCGATCCCGGTAATCATCTCTGTGACCGTGTGTTCGACTTGGACGCGCGGGTTCACCTCGATGAAGAACCATTCGTGGGTCTCCGCATCCACCAGAAACTCGACGGTCCCGGCATTGTAGTATTTCGCCTCGTGCGCCAGCTTCACTGCCGCATCGGCGAGTTCCTTACGGACCTTGTGAGGGAGCCCTATTGCCGGTGCGATCTCGACAACCTTCTGATGGCGTCGCTGCACAGAGCAATCCCGCTCATACAGGTGCAGAATGTTGCCCTGCTGGTCCCCGATAATCTGGATTTCAACGTGTTTCGCTCGCCGGATATAGCGCTCGAGGAAGACTGCGGAGTTGCCGAACGCCGCCAGCGCTTCCTCGCTCGCCTCCTGCAGCCTTCCCTTGAACTCCCCGGGCGAGTTGACGACACGCATGCCACGGCCGCCGCCACCAAAAGCAGCTTTGATAATGAGCGGGAAACCGATCCGCCGCGCTATCGCTTCAGCCTCCTCGCTCGACGAGGGATCGACCGGCTCCTCCGTTCCAGTAACTACAGGAATATTTGCCTTCTGGGCCAGCTTTCTGGCTGCCGTTTTATCGCCTAACGATTCCAGAATTTCGGCGCTTGGACCGACGAAGATGATCCCGGCGCGCTCGCAGGCACGCGCCAGCGCGGGGTTTTCTGAAAGAAAGCCATAACCGGGATGGATCGCATCGACCTCTTTCGCCGCCGCCAGCTTCACGATCCCTTCTACATCCAGATAAGCCTGCACCGGACCTTTCCCCTGGCCGATCATATAGGCTTCGTCTGCCTTGAAGTGATGCAGGCTGAGGCGGTCTTCCTGCGAATACACAGCGACTGTCCGGAGGCCTAACTCGTTAGCCGCGCGCAGAATTCGAATAGCAATTTCACCACGGTTCAGTGCTAGAAGTTTTCTCATGAACAACAGGCGGGAAGGTTAAAGGGTAACATGCGGCGCATCGCTGCTCCGCTACGGTTTCAGGAACTTCTTCGTAGCCTCGGACGTGCTATAGATCTCGCCATCAATAAGCAGTCGGCCAGTGTAAGATCCACCGGGGCTATCGAACTCCCACGCTACCTCGTGACCCTCCCTCGCGAGCTTGGCCCATTTAGAAGCTTTGGACGCGTTCTGCTCAAGCCAGAAATGACCCTCTCCGTCCGTGAACGAACGCAGGCGCGAATGCCCCAAGTGCTCGCTCCATGTCTTAATGTCTCTCAGTTCTGGCATGGCATTCTACAGATATTGTGCCGGTAATAACTGACGTCGCCCGGCACGGCTCCTCCGGGTTGAGAATGATCAATATGGCTGCCCTCGTCAGTGGAAATCTCATTCCCGCAAACATTTCTCATACCGGACAATTACATGCTCGGTCCGAAGAACTCGGGTCAACGGCCTTGCTCGAGATTGTTCAGACGTGTCTGCACGCGTGCGGATCGGAGTGGATCTTCCTGCGTGAGCTAAGAGTGGGAACTGGATTTCATGGCAGTGCCGCTCAGCGCCTTGATGGGTTCGCCCTGAATTGTTTGCCCCACACTTCCATGAAGCGGGTGTGCTACGAAGTCAAGGCTTCCCGTGCGGATTTTCTATGCGAGATGAAGCAGCCCTTGAAACGGCGCATAGGATTGCGCTATTCGAACGAGTTCTACTTCGTCACGCCCGCGGGACTGGTGAATCTTTCTGAAATACCGGTTGAATGCGGACTGGTCGAAATCGGAATCTTTACGGACGAAGAACGGAACTCAACCCTGGCCCCATCTGGCATGTTTGTTCATTTTGATCCGAACCACAAAGCCTACTGTCGCCTTACAGTACCGGCTCCGTGGCGAGAAACACCGGGGCCGACGTGGCAATTTGTTGCAGGTATGCTGCGGAATCAACAAAAGGTATTCCAAGATAGACCTCCGAAACAGCCAAGTCAACAACGCCTACCCTTTGTCGACTGAATCGCTTGTAAGCGGCGCAGGGATTTGACATGCTGATTCCGGTGACTCAAAGCGCGATCTCGCGCAGAGAGCTACCTGAAAACCCAGTTGCGGTCACCATGAGTTTCGAATTGCCCAGGGCTATGCCAGGCACGCGCCAAGCGTAATCGAGGCCCTTGTCGACTGTTCCCCGGACGGCGGATCACGCGAACGACGATTCGGGGCGTGGCTCAAATTGTTCGGCGGGAAAATATTCGTTTGTGATTGATTTCGCACCGCCTCGGCTGCAGCTATTTCGTTGAAGGGAGTGAATGTAATGCACGAAGTGATCTTGAAAACGTTTGAGACGCCTGATGAAGTGCGGCAATTCGAGAAAGGCAAATTCGAGCTCCTGCATATCGGTGGGATGACCCTCGGCAGGGCGACCTATGAGCCGGGCTGGAAATGGTCCACCCACGTCGGTCCATTGCTCGGAAAGGAAAAGTGTGAGGTCGCGCATGTGGGCCTAGTTCTTGCGGGAAGGGCTACTGCCGCGATGAACGACGGCCGCGTCATCGAAATGAAAGCCGGTGATATCTTCTACATCGCTCCAGGGCATGACAGCTGGGTCGTTGGCGACGAGCCTTATGTATCGATTCATTTGATGGGAGCCGCCGATTATGCGCCTCGCAAACAATGAGCGACCACATTTCACAATCGATCCGGCAGAGCTAGGATCGACCGTCGGACGAATATACGCGCCGAATTACCAACGAACTTCAATATAAACCGATTGACCGTGAACTGCTAATCGTTTAGCCGGCGAAGTCGCAGGCGGAGGCCTGGTGAGTGACATGGGCTGTGGTCCCAGTCAAGTCGCCCGTTACCTGCGCTATCAGGGCGCAGAGGCAGCGCGCCTCGTAATTGAAGAAATCTTCGAACACATCTTCGCGCGGAAGCCCCTCAGAACTCCTCGCTCCACTCGTTCCAGTTCACATAGCGATTGTCTTCAAGCGCCCTTGCATTTGGCAACGAGAAGCGTGATATCGTCGTGCTGTTCCCCGTGGCTAAATTGCTGAACATCCCTTACAATCGACGCGAGTAAGGCATTGGAAGGCAAGTCGCGATTTCGCCGCAACGCATCGACCAGGCGCTCTTCACCAAACTCCTCTTCCGAAGAGTTGAACGATTCGGTCACACCATCGGTATAAAGCACGAGCACGTCTCCGGGGAACAAGTGGCGTTCCTCCACCACGCAATCCCATTCTTTGAAGAGCCCGAGGACGGTGCCGGTCGAGGCGAGGCGTTCCAGAGCGCCATCGGCGCGCAGCAGAAGGCCAGTGAGATGGCCGCAATTTGCGTATCGTAAATGCCGCCGCTTGTCGTCATATTCGGCGAAAAAAAGCGTGGCGTACGCGTTATCGGACGTATTCTCATAGAAAAGCTGGTTCGCGGAGTGCAAGAGGCGTTCGGGCTGATCTAAGGCGATGGCGGACTGGCCGCGCAGACTGGCCTGTAGATTCGCCATCAGGAGTGCCGCAGCGATTCCTTTCCCCGCAATATCTCCGATCACCAGCGCGAACCGCTCTCGACCGAGTTCGAGGAAATCGTAGTAATCCCCGCCTACCTGCCGCGCCTGAATGCAAAGTCCGGCGTAATCCAAGGTCGCGATGCGAGGCGCTTCTTGAGGGAAAAGCCTCGCCTGCACCTGCTTGGCAATTTCCATCTCCTGCGCGGCCCGCCGTTCAGCTTCCAGCTTCTCTGCCATCGCGCGACGCTGCGCTTCGATGCGCCGGGTTTCTTCATCGAAGCCTATCAGCGAGAAGGAATTTCCATCCGGATCTTCGAACCGGGTGAACATTCCGCCCCAATCGGGTATTTGCGGCGGATGGCGGAACGGTACGCCGCGCTTGCTCCATTCAGCAAATTTGCCCACGACATCTTCTGTAATGAAAGCGACCTGTCCAGACTGTCCGATACGTTCGCATTCTTCCGAGTCCGGCTCCGGTTTAACTAAGGTGAGCATGGCAGTTCCGTCCGGGGGAGCGACCGCCAGCCACCGGATGCCATTTTCCGATCGGTGATCAATAATGAGACTGAACCCGAGCTGATCCAAATAGAAGTGCAAACTGCGTTCCTGATTGCTGACAAAAACGGTGACGAACGCCACCCGTAAGTATGGGCCTTGCAGCTCAGACGGGAAAATGGAACGGGCACTTACGTCTGTAAAGGAAGAGCTACCCATCGGCGTGATTATAGATTGTCAATGAGGGTTCGCCGGACCAGGATCCTTGGCACGGCTGGTTACTCGGCTTTAACGCCAGCAACATCAGCTCTCAAACCTTTGTCTTCAACAGTACTCCGAACCGAGGTCAGGTCGCATCTGGCAATCCGGCCGAGGGTTGGTGGTAAGATTCCGTGGGCGACGTATACTTCAACACCGGTAACACCACTGCATACGACAACAATGACGCCAATGTCACAACCGGGAATAGCACAACGGATGCCGCGCGAGGCAACTAGGAATGAGATTTCTGCAGTTGACATCCAAGGGCCAGTTCTTGGCCTCCCACCCTCCGGCGAACTATTCGACGCTTAAATAACGATTTAGATTTCAGCTCCAGCGGCCCTTTGCTAATGCGGAGAACCAATCTGTTCGTGACGGGCCGAAAAGCGGAGTCATCTATCTCTTTAACTCAAACAACTTACCACTCCGGTCTAGAGCTTCCAGGCCATGGGCACGTCTACTTGCCCGTACAGCGGCAACAGCTGCGATCAGATCCATGATTTAGCTTTCTGGAATAACATGCTTTTACGTCTAGGGCTCGAACGCCACCGCGTCGGGCTTCCAAAAACGCGGTTTACAAGACTGGCTATACGCCAGCGTCCTTGGGCAGTCTCGGCCGATTCCACCCAAACCGGCACGGGCATCCTTTGGGCCATTACGCCCGACAGCATACTGAATGCTTTCAATGCCGGGAATGTGGCTTCCGAGTTGTGGAACAGTAACCAACATCCTGGACGTGACGCGTTGCCTTCCTTCCCAAAATTCGTGGAGCCGACCGTAGCCAATGGACCCCTGTATGTTGCGACCATTCCAACCAGGTTGCTGCTTATGGGTTGCTGAGTGACTTCACCGTCTTCACGCCAACCCCTTCGGTGGCTGTGAACCGGGGAAGTTCGACCAGCCTGAGCATTAATCTAACGTCGCTGGGTGGTTCGAGCAGTGTTGCCTTTGCGGTGAGCAGCGGATTGCCAGCAGGAGCAACAGCCAGTTTCACCCCGTCTTCACTGCCTGGGTTTGGTTCTTCAGTCCTAACTATCGCAACCACTTCGTCCACGCAAACTGGGACCTAGAATCTCCTGGTAAGTGGGACGCGCAATGGGAGACTCGCACGGCAAGTCTTTCATTGGTGGTGACAACCGCGGATACGATCCCACCTCAATGGAGCTGCTGTACTTACAGCTATAGCGGTTCGTCAAATGTGATGACCTTTTCGGCATGGGACAGGCAATCGGGATTGAAGTCTATCGTGCCGGTTCAACTCGTGAATTCAACGATATTGATCCCACAGTTCGTTGTCGGGGCGAACAGCGTCGGCAGCTTCGCGGCGACTGAAAGTGGCTGGTCCTCTTACGTAAACTTCCAGCTCACAGACGTGGCGGGGAATGTATCCTACATAGATCCACCTTGGGTATCGGCGGACCGCGAACCGGGTAAACCTATTCCATTTTTCGTGAAGAACATTTCTCCCGCGGAGGGCATAGTTACCGTCATGAATGGTAGTCCTGGCCTGAAAAACGTGCGCATTGAGGTAAACAACGGTTTGAATGTCGGTCATCTCGAGGTTGCTGGTATGAAGGACGGAGAGACCCGAGTTGTAAACATCGTTTCGCTTCTCCCTTCAGCGGGGAGCACAGTAACTATAACCCCGCTCGGCAAGCCCCGCGGAAGCGCAACGTCCCTTTTTGCGAATCTGCCAATGACCGGGACGCAATGACGATGAGCATTAGAGATCATGGGCGGTTTTGAGAATCAGCCATGGTTCTAGTACCTTTCCATCTGTTGCGAACGCATTCCGGAGAACAGCAGTTTCGGAAGTGTCTTAGTCTAAGAAACAGTCTGGAGAATAAAACTTTGAAGATTTGTATAACCCTACTTCTACTCGATGGGAACAGCCCTGAACACACCTGATCTAGCCGATGAACCGCGGGCGCCGTTCCCCGTTCCGAACACCGTGGTGATCACCTAAGGCCCAGCGAGAATGCCCTCTACACGCCAACTGCCGGTCAGCCCGGCTATGATGGCTCGGCTCTACCGGCTTATCGCTTCATAAGTAATGAAGTGGGGCTGTCCGGAACCAAGCTCAATCGCCTTCTTGATCGTGGGCGCAGCTGGCTTATTTCTGGCCGCCGCTCGGACAGAGACGAAAAACGTCTACAATGATTCTGTGAAAACCCTGCTTTTGCTTCTGTGTGCCGCGGGCTCATGTTTGGCTCAGGGACACGAGGGTAATTTCGTTATCCGCTTTGAGCCGCGAGCCGTCCTCCAGGCGAATGCTGTGATCCCGTTCGAGATTCGCGTCAATGACGACCGTCATCAACCGGTGATCGGTGCAAGGGTTACCCTGCAGATCGAAACGTTACAGCATACTCAGGTAAAGGTGTTTAGCGCGCCTTCTGTCGACCAGGGCCTCTACATAGCTAATCCGGTTTTTCCGTCATCCGGAGAGTGGAGCATCTATGTGGAAGTGCACCGCAACGGCCAGATGAGCGCACGCACGATCGAGTTCAACGTTCCCGAATCGGCGGCCCCTTAAATACAAAGGGCGAGACCGTGGTCCCACCCTTTAGGTCAATGCGCTCGGATCAGAACATGTAGAGCGGAGTTACGGCGCTTGGCGCCGCTTCTTCCACGCCACCGGCCGCCACGGGTTGCCCTTCCAAATCGCCTACAGGGCGACAGTAGAGCCCGTTCTCGCCAAGATACACCACCAGTTCCGCCGGGCGGGGAAGCGTGCCTTGAATCAAAGCTTCCGAGAGCGGATCCTCGATGTACTTCTGGAGAGCGCGCCGCAAAGGCCTCGCGCCATAGCTACGATCTGTGCAGGTCTTGTCCAAAATATATTTGGCCGCGTCAGGCTCCAGACGTATCTTGATCTGCTTCGCAACCAGGTTGGTATTGATCTGTTCGACCAGCAGTTCCATAATCTTGATCAGATCTTCGTCAACTAACGAGGTGAACAGAATGACCTCATCCAGGCGGTTAAGAAACTCCGGATTGAAGGCCCGCTTTACCTCGCTCATTACCTGATCTTCAATCTTCTGCGGAATGCCCGTCGTCAGTTCCGCTGAAAATCCGATCTGCCCACGCTTGTCCAGGAACCGTGCTCCCAGATTTGAGGTCATGATGATGATCGTATTTTTGAAATCGACCGTGTTGCCTAAGCCGTCCGTCAACTGCCCGTCCTCGAAAACCTGGAGGAGAATGTTGTAGATATCCGGATGAGCTTTCTCGATTTCATCGAGCAGAATGATCGAATAAGGAGCCCGCTTCACGCGCTCGGTGAGCTGTCCGCCTTCCTCATATCCGACATATCCAGGAGGCGAACCGATCAGCTTCGAGATCGAGTGCTTTTCCATGAACTCCGACATGTCGAAGCGGACCAGCGATTTTTCGCTACCGAAGAGGAAATCTGCCAGCGCTCGCGCGACCTCAGTTTTACCTACGCCTGTCGGTCCCAGGAACAGGAACGAACCGGATGGCCTTTTCGGCGATTTTAGACCTGCACGCGACCGGCGAATGGCTCTCGACAACGCCGAGATCGCCTTCTCCTGGCTGATAACCCGCTTGTGCAGTTCTTCTTCAATTCGGAGAAGCTTGTTGATCTCCTCCTCTTTGATAGAGGTCATCGGCACGCCTGTCCAACGGGCCACTACGTCTTCAATATCGTCCTTCGAAACTACCCCGGTCGACGTGTCATCCAGGTTGTATTTCTCGCGAAGCACCCGCAAATTCTCGCGTTCCTTGCGTTCTTCGTCCGAGTAGAAGCGCGCTTTTTCAAATTCGTGGTTTGCGATCGCGTTCTCCATCCGGTGGACGATGAACTTGATGCGCTTCTGAATATCGGCTACTTCGCTCGGCAGCGTTGTCTGCCGGAGCTTTACGCGCGCGCCCGCCTCATCGATCAGGTCGATCGCCTTGTCTGGCAGGAAGCGGTCCGGAATGAATCGCGTCGAGGTATAAACAGCGGATTCGATCGCCTCGTCGGTGTAAGCGACCGCGTGGAACTTCTCATAGCGTTCTTTGATACCGAAAAGGATGCGGATGGCATCGGTCTCGGTAGGGGGTGGCACCTTTACCGCCTGGAAACGGCGCTCTAGCGAGCGATCTTTTTCGATGGATTTTCTGTACTCGGAGGGAGTGGTGGCGCCGATGCATTGAATCTCGCCCCGCGAAAGCGCCGGCTTTAAAATGTTCGCTGCGTCAAGCGATCCCTCAGCCGATCCCGCGCCCACCAGCGTGTGCAGCTCGTCTATGAAGATGATGGCGTTCTGGTTGTCCATCAACTCTTTCATAATCGTCTTCAGCCGCTCTTCAAACTGCCCGCGGTATTTTGTGCCCGCAACGATAAGCGAAAGATCGAGCGCAAGAATGCGCTTGTCCGACAAAAAAGAAGGCACATCGCCGTCAGCGATCCGCTGCGCCAAGCCCTCGACGATTGCCGTCTTGCCAACGCCCGGCTCGCCGATCAGAACCGGATTATTCTTCGTGCGGCGACAGAGGATCTGTACTACTCGGTCCAGCTCGGAATCACGTCCAATCAGCGGATCGAGCATTCCATCCACCGCCGCCTGCGTCAAATCGCGGCTGAACTCAGCCAGTAGCGAACTTTCCTTGGGCCGGCTCGCCGAAGTCTTTTCCGATGCCGATCGCGCAATCTCCTCCCGCACTGCGGACAGGCGCAATCCGCGCTCATGCAAAATCTCAGCCGCGAAACTCTTCTCCTCGCGCAACAGGCCGAGCAGCAGGTGCTCCGTCCCGATGTGCTTGTGGCTCAGGCGCTCCGCTTCTTCCGCGCCATAAGCCAACACACGTTTACACTCGTGGCTGAGCGGCAGGTCGACCGAGGTTGATACCTTCTCGCGCGCCGTCGTGTGCGCCTCAATCTGCTTGCGAATCGATTCGATTGCCGCGTGTGAGCGCAGAAACCGGTTCGCGAGCGCCTTGTCTTCCCGCAGTAAACCGAGCAGTAGATGTTCGGTCTCTATATAAGGGCTGCCGAATTGGCTCGCTTCGTATCTCGCGAAGAAGATGACTCGGCGCGCTTTTTCGGTGTATCGTTCAAACATAAGTACCACCGCCAGGACGGGTTGCGTCCCGTACAACTCCGGTTCCCTGCATCTCTATCGCCAACGGCGAATGCAGCGAACCCTTCCTCAACTCTAAAACCCGATCGCAACGGTTTGCGAAAGAAAGATTATGCGTCACGAAAACAGACGTGAGCCGGTATCGCTCGTGTACTTCGTTTAGCAGCTCCATAATCGTCTCGCCCGTTCTGAAATCCAGATTTCCCGTGGGCTCATCGGCTAGCAGAACCTGCGGTTTCCCTGCCAATGCCCTGGCCAGAGCTACCCGTTGTTGTTCGCCGCCAGACAGTTCGCCCGCCCGGTGCGCCAATCTCGCTCCAAGACCCACCTCATCCAACCGCGCCGCTGCTGTCTTCGCCGCCGATTCGGGATGAATGCCACGAATCAGAAGTGGCATCGCTACGTTTTCCAGAGCACTGAACTCAGCGAGCAGCGATGGATTTTGCCAAACGAACCCCAACTCCCGATTGCGAAACTCTGCCAGCCCCTGCTCATCCAAGGCCACGATATCGCGGCCACTGTAGTAAATCTCTCCCTTAGTAGGACGATCCAAACCGCCAAGTAGGTGCAAAAGGGTCGATTTCCCTGCGCCCGATTCTCCGATGACCGCCAAGCGCTCGCCCTGGCACACTTCTAGCGAGAGTTCATGGAAGACAGTAATCTCCGCGCCTCCCGAACAAAATTTCTTGCTAAGAGATTTAGCCCAGATCGCAGTATCTGTGCCCAAAACGCCCCCTTTACTCTTAGCTTAAAACAGGTTACGCGGGAAGCACCCTCTTTTTACATATCGGCGGATTTGCCCGGCAACTTCAGGGACATTTCGAAGCGCAGTACTGGCGTCGATCATGCTTTGAAACTACTTAACGACGATGTTGACCAGCCGGTCCGGCACCACGATTACCTTGACAACCTGTTTGCCCGCCACGAATGGCTTCGTTTTTTCGTTTTCGAGCGCCAGGCGTTCGAGGTCGGCGCGCGAGGCTCCGAGCGGTACGCGAAGATGGGCGCGCAGCTTGCCGTTTACCTGGACGGGAATCTGGAGCAGGTCTTCCCTTGCCAGTTCAGGGTCGAATTTCGGCCAGGGTTGCCGGAAAACCGGGCCCGTCTGGCCCAGCGTTTCCCAAAGATCTTGTGCCGCATAGGGAGCGAACGGGGCCAGTAGCAAGGTGACATCTCGACAAATCTGGCCAAGAGCTGCCGCCGAAAGCTCGTCTTCTAACTCCAGCAGTTCGTTTGTCAGCTCCATCAGGGCGGCGATCGACGTATTAAAGTGCCAGCGGCTGTCGAAGTCGGTCGTGATCTTCTGAATCGTTTGATGCAGAGACCGGAGTGCTTGCCGGTCCGCGTCACTGGGGAGGCGGGTACTTTCTCGATCCGCATTACGAGTCACAAACCGGTATACCCGCCCCAGAAACTTGCTGACGCCGGAAACTCCGTCCTCCTGCCAGTCCAGGTCGCGGTCAGGCGGGGCAGCGAATAGCGAATACATGCGCGCCGCATCTGCCCCATACTGCGACACCATATCGTCCGGCGACACCACATTGCCAAGACTCTTCGACATTTTGGCGCCATCCTTCACTACCATGCCCTGTGTGAACAGGCGCTTCACTGGCTCGTCATTCCGGATCACCCCGACGTCGCGCATCATCTTGGTCCAGAAGCGCGAGTAAATCAGGTGCAGAATCGCATGCTCGACGCCGCCGATATATTGATCGATCGGAAACCATTGCGCGATCGTCTCGGAGTCGAACGGAGCTTTGCCATTGTGCGCATCGCAGTAGCGATAGAAGTACCAGGAAGAATCGACAAACGTATCCATCGTGTCGCTCTCCCGCCGCCCGGGGCCGCCGCACTTGGGACACGGCACGTTGATAAACGACGGCACCGCTTCCAGCGGTGAGCGCCCATGCCCGGTGATCTTGACGTTGTCCGGCAAGCGCACCGCCAGATCCTGCTCAGGAACCGGCACCGCTCCGCACGTCTCGCAGTAGATGATCGGAATGGGGGTGCCCCAGTAGCGCTGCCGCGAGATACCCCAGTCTTTGAGCCGGTATGTAGTGGCGGCTTCGCCGAAACCATGCTCGTTCGCATACGCAGCCATCCTGGTGCGCGCTTCGACGCTCGTCAAGCCGGCCCACTCGCCGGAATTTTCAACCACGCCGTACTCGAGAAACGGCTCAATCATGCTAGATCCGTCCCCCAGCTCTCCATCCGCCGGCCGAATCACCGGAATGACGGGAATGCCGTAGCTCCGGCAGAACTCGAAATCGCGCTCATCATGCGCCGGAACGGCCATTATTGCTCCGGTACCATATCCCATGAGAACGAAGTTGCCGATCCAGATGGGAATCTTCCCTCCGCTGAAGGGATGAATGGCATAGCTGCCCGTAAACAGACCGAGCTTCTCCTCTTGCCCAAGTTCCTCGCGGGCAGTGGCGTCGATCATCTCTTTAACCTTCAGCCGCTCGTGCTCGTCAGTAACCAGCGCTTCTACTAAAGGATGTGCCGGCGCCAGAATCAGGCAAGTCGCGCCGTAGATCGTATCAATACGTGTCGTAAAAACGCGAATCTTTGCATCGCAGTTTTCGACATCGAAATCGACTTCCGCGCCCTCCGAGCGGCCGATCCAGTTGCGTTGCATTGCAAGGACGCGCTCCGGCCAACTTCCTTCGAGTTGCTTCATGCCATCCAACAACTCAGCTGCGTAAGCCGTGGTTTTCAAAAACCACTGCTGCATCGCGCGCTGCTCCACCGGCGTCGTTTCATGCCTCCAGCAGCAGCCGTTCACCACCTGCTCATTGGCCAACACGGTCGCACACTCTGGGCACCAGTTCAGCAGCGCCTCTTTCCGGTAAGCCAACCCGCGCTCGAACATCCTTAAAAAAAACCACTGATTCCAACGGTAATATTCAGGGTCACAGGTGGTAATTTCGCGGCTCCAGTCGATTGCGAACCCAAGCCGCTGCATCTGCGCCTTCATGTGCGCAATGTTGCCGAGTGTCCACTCGCGTGGATTCCGGTTCTCCTTGAGCGCCGCATTTTCGGCCGGCAGCCCGAACGAGTCCCATCCCATCGGGTGCAGCACGTTGTAGCCGCGCATCCACATATGCCGGGCCAGCGCGTCTCCAATCGCGTAATTGCGCACGTGTCCCATGTGCAACCTGCCACTTGGGTAGGGCAGCATTTCGAGCACATAGTACTTGGGCTTATCAGGCTGGTCCGCTACATAAAGCGCCGGGTCGCTTGCCCACCGTGCGTGCCACTTCGGCTCGATTTCTTTGGGATCGAATGCTTTTTCGGGGATACCGGCTCCTTGGGCGTCCTGAAATTATGAGGATGAAAGATTCTCTCGCAGCCCCAATCAGGATGCGTCGAAAAGCTTTTTAACCAATATAGCGGGAAGCTTCTGGTGTAAACTCCCCCCGAGAACCTTCCTCATGTCACGTAATCTCGTCCTTCTTTCCGTAACTTCGCGGCACTTAATTCTCACGCTGACACCCTTTCTCCTCGCCAGCATGAGCTCCCGCCACGCGCTTGCTCAGCAACTAGAAACTAAACCTGAGTCTGTGGGCCTCTCCTCCATCCGCTTGGAAAGGATTGCGTCCGTTGTTCAGGGCAGCGTCGACCACGGCGAAATCGCCGGTGCAGTCACCCTTGTTGCTCGTCACGGCCAAGTAATCTGGCTCCGGGCGAGCGGCAAACAGGATCGCGAAAATTCCAAACCGATGCGTACCGACTCGATCTTTCGCATCTGCTCGATGACCAAGCCGATTGTGACTTTGGGCGTTATGATGCTCTACGAAGAAGGGCGGTTTGAGCTCGACGATCCGATCTCGAAATATATCCCTGAGTTCGGCGCTTCAAAGGTGCTGGTCACGCCAAAAGACGGAAAGCCTTATACCATTCCTGCGACCCAACCGATCACCATCAGGAACCTGCTGACTCACACCTCTGGCATCGGCTACAACTGGGATCCGGCGCTCGGTCCGTTTTACAAAGACGCCAACATCGCCAGCGGCCTGCTTCCTTACGACGGAACAATCGGCGAGAGCGTCAAGCGTCTCGCTCGTTTACCGCTGCTATTCAATCCCGGCGAGCGCTGGAACTATGGATTGAATGTCGATGTGCTCGGGTATTTGATCGAGGTCATCTCAGGCAAACCGCTCGATCAGTTTCTCAAGGAACGCGTGTTCGAGCCGCTTGGCATGCAAGATACATTCTTCTACGTCCCTCAAGATAAGCTCGACCGGCTTGCCGCCGCTTACACCTGGTATGAGGGAAAAGGGCTGTCCCGGTTTCCGGACACACCCATCACGGAAGGCCCTTTTTCCTACTCGGCGGATTATCCGGTCCGCGGTCCTAAGAAGCTTTTCTCAGGCGGCGCCGGTCTGTGCTCTACGGCATCGGATTATGCCCGCTTCTGCCAGTTGATGTTGAATGAGGGAAAGCTTGGCAAGACGCAGTTGATCAGCCGAAAGTCGGTTGAGCTGATGACGCATGACCAGCTTGGCCCCAAATTCCCCGATCAGGAGTTCGGTCTCGGTTTCGGCATAGGCGGAGTAAAGACGCCCCTGCATGAACTCGGGAGTCCGGGGCAATATGAGTGGGGAGGATTCTTCTACACCGGATTCACTATCGATCCAAAGGAAGATATGATCACGGTTTTCATGGCCCAGCTTCATCCCGGCTCTCCGAGTACGATGGGCGAGTTTCACACCTTGGCTTATGCCGCCCTGGAAGAGCAGAAAGAGAATCCGCCACCAGCCGAGACCTCTCGGTGATCGCCACGTGCCGGATATTTGCATCAGGCTCGCTCAGCTGGCCGACTGCGGCCAATTAGCTCGTTTGCGCGAGGCGCTGTGGCCCGAGTCATCCTCCGAAGAACACGCCAAAGAGCTCGCGCCGATCCTCAGCGGCAATGCGTGCCTCACGATGCCAATGATTATCCTGGTCGCCGAAACGACGGATCAGGCGTTAGTCGGCTTCCTCGAGGCTGGATTGCGCTCTCATGCGGAGGGGTGTGACGCCTCACGCTCGGTAGGCTATATCGAAGGCTGGTATGTCGCTGAGAGCCACCGGCGTCGCGGTATAGGAAGTGAACTTTTGGTTGCCGCTGAAAACTGGGCGCGCGGTCATGGGTGCACGGAAATGGCATCGGACACCTGGATCGATAATGAGCAGTCGCAACGCGTTCACGAGTTACTGGGGTACGAGGTTGTCGATCGCTGCGTGCATTACCGTAAGGCGCTCTGAGAGACGCCGCGCTTCGGGGTTGGGTTTTCAATCGGCGAACTCGAACTTGATAGTCTTTCGGCCATGCGTTCCTTTCCCTTCTGTCTGACATGCACCCGGAGGCTAGCTCTGGCTGCTTTTGCGACCACCGCGCTCACGACAACCCCGGCCAGTGCTTCAAAACTGTGGAACTGGTATTACTCCGGTTCAGGGATTACCGCCCGTGGAACTTTCGCGACGGTGGAAAGTCCTAGTGGGAATGGTAGTTACTTGATTACTGGGATTACCGGCACGCGCAATGGGAAAATCATCACCGGGCTCCAGGCCCCAGGCACGTCAATCCCAGGCAACGAGCCTTATACCGTTGACGATCTCGTCTTCCTCGGCCCTCGGCCACAACTGACCAGCCACGGCTTCGGCTTCGCAATTTCGGGCGGGACTTATTCTAACCCGTTCTATGCGGATTTCCTGCCGATGCCCAAGTATCTTGAGTTTTTCTCGACCCCGCCATTCACATCCGGCGCGGCCTCATTCGACCATTCCGAGCTTCCCGTCCAGTTTTCCGCGACACCCGTGCCAATACCGGAACCGGCCACCTACGCTCTGATCTTCGTCGCGTGTGCCTTGGCGACGGTTTGGTGGCGCCCGAGATCATCCACTGTGACGTGATAGTACACTGGTACCTATGTACCAAGATAACGACCGCAGCTCACACGCGATCGAACGGGTTCAGACAGGCGTCCGTATCGAGAAGCGGCTGGTCAAGGTCATGAAAGGCCTGGCCGAATATCACGACCTCACGCTCGGCGATCTGATTGAAGGCATCGTTTTACACGCTTTCGAAGGCAAGTGCGCCTTCGGAACGGAAAGCCTCAAACTCATAACCGAGCTAAAAACCATCTATCATCTCGATCTCGACGCCAGCGCCAGTCATAAGCTCATCGAGCGCAAAGGGCAGAATAGGAAACGATCATGAACAGGCTGCTGGCCCTTTCCATTCTGCGATTTGTTCTGGGGCTGGTAATCAGCGGCTACAGCGTAGCGCTAGCAATTAGCCAGCTTCGCGGCAGCACGCATTCTCCCCTGTTGGCGTTGGCTATTGCCGAAACAGTTGCTGCCGTCCTCTTTCTTTTACCCAAAACGATGCGCTTGGGAGGTGTCGCGCTGATCATCATCTTCGCTCTTGCGGCGGCGCTTCATGTGGCTCATGGTGAGTACAACGTGGCGTATCTGGCTATCTATGCAGCGGCCGCCCTGGCCGTGATCTCCGATGGAAGTAGGTATGAGCGACACTGATCTAGCTGCGTTTATTTCTTGCTTTCTTCAGACCAGGGCGGCACAATACCGTTCATGCGCGCGTAGGCCACCAACTGCCCCATATGCTCGTTTGCGTGAACAATGATTCGCAGATATATACCGTCCACAGTGGCATCTCTGCCGTTAATTTTGACTTTGCGCTGGAGATCGGCGGAGGTCAAGCCTGAATGGGCGTTTTTGACCGCATCAAGCGAACGTTTCAACCAGCTAATAACTTCTGCCTTTTGAGTAACGGTTTTTTCCATGTGGGCGGACGTGAGGTCGGCCGGCATTTTGGGGCCTGTCACGCTTAGCAAATAGAAGTTCGCAAGGGCAATGTGCATGAAGACCTCGCTGGTAGATCGCACACCAGGGGCGGGCCTCCAGGCGAACTTATCTGCCGGGATCGTTTCGGCTAACGCAACCAATTGCCTGGAAACGTGACCCCACTCTCCGTCATAACCTTGCCAGAGCCCCTCGAGCGGATCTATGCGTTGGGCGTGCAAGGACAAGCTGGCCAAAACAAAAGTAAGTAGAAGCGTTTTCATGATCTTCCTTCCTGATGGGAGAACTCTGGCCTTTTGTGAAGGGCAGACGCAAAATCTTATCGCTTCAGTGTATGGTCAACTTGCTTTACATTCGATCTCTTCGATCAGCTTCATCGCTCGAACGTCTACCTTTACGATCTGGCGAATCAAGAGTAGAACTGGGTCCGACATCATGCCGAACTTGGGCAGCGGTACCGCGGTCGTGTTATGAAGCAGTTTACGCCCAGACCGGTAGAAGAGATCGATGAAGGCGTGGTCAATATCCTTCCGTTGCGTCCAGACAATGATCGATGTCGAATCTTCGGGCTCTTGATGGAGTACGATTCTGACTCCATGTTGTTCGTAAGGATGATCGGCCTTGAACATAGTCTCCTCCCCGCTAATTGCTATAGCAGGCAACAGCACCGCAAAATCTCTTCTGGTCACGAATGTTATGTCCTGACTGCTTTGGCGGGCATTCTGGCTCTAATCATTGCCGTTTTAATCCCAATGCAGCCCGCTCTCGTCGTAGTAGCAATACAAGAAACCATCACGATAAACATAAATCCTTCGTTCCTCTTTCCTTGCGCGTTCTGCAGCAACAGCGTATGCATCATTTTCATCATTACAGGGCGTTGTCTTCACCTGGCCGGCGTACCGTTGACCAAGTAAATGTTGTTTCGCTCATAAGGGCTCCTCTGTGATTTAATCGGAAATTAAATTCCTTCGAAAACCCCATTTAATACGTCCGCGGATTCAATTAACAAAAAACTGCCTAGCGAGAAGGTCAATTCGCAGAAGGCGTTTTCATTTCCTCGTTGTGGCAGCCTGTCCCGCCGCCACGGCGGAGTCATACTGAAGTTAAATTTTTGGCACGGAGCCGTGGGTGTTCGACCTGCGGAGGCGGAGTAGAAACTCCAATGCTTTCAAAAACCTGACGCGCCGCAGGAGCTGGCCGCCTACTCATTTCCAGATCACAGACAGGCCCTGCTGTTTGTAGGCCGGAAAACGAGCGTCGCCGCCGACCAGTGGAATGTCCTCCGCGATCGCCGTGGCGATTAGCATTCGGTCGAACGGTTCCCGGTGATGCAATGGCAACCCGAACATCTGCATCGCGTGCCGGGACCTATAAGAGATTACTTCCAGTTTCAGGTCAGCTATCATCCTGCTCACCTGCTCCGGTGTCGCCTCGATTTTACCGATGCTCTCTTTGACGGCAATTTCCATGATGCTTACCGTGCTCACGAGCCGCTTGGTCTCGAAGTCGGCTAGCAGGTTACGAACCCGCCGCGGCATCGTATCGAATCCTTCAAGACCAAGAGTGAGCAACACCTGAGTGTCTAACAGGACGGTCACTATTCAAACCGTCCCTCAAGCCAAGCCTCCAGCTCTTCATTCGTCTCTGGTCCTTTGTGCCAGTTCGGGTCCTTAATAATGATTTTGCCTTTCAGAGTGCCGAACTTGGGCGCTTCCCGCTTTTTGTGTTCAGTGCGCACCAAATCGACCACCGGCTCGCCGTTCCGGCAGATCGTCACCTGTTCCCCGTCGAGGACAGCCTGCACGAGTTGACTCAGTTTGTCCCGCGCATCCCCTACATTCACCTGCATGCCTATTGCCTCCCTCGTTCCATTGTAGCCAAAATAGATGGCTACATGCGGTTTCATCCTCCTTGTAGCGGATGGGGGCCCGCCGTGCGGGACGATCACAGCCCTCCCAAATATTTCTCTCCCCTTCATTCCACGCCCTTTAACACAATTTGCAAAAGCCCGAAGTTCGTTTTCGCCCCTCGTCATGCTATGTTCCGGCATGTCCACCGATGCCCAAATCGCCGCCAATCGCCGCAACTCGCAACTTTCTTCCGGCCCGACGTCCCCGCCCGGAAAAGCCACCTCCTCCCTGAACGCATTGAAAACCGGTCTCACCGGCCGCACCGTCCTGCTGCCATCCGAGGACGCCGCCGCCTACTCCGCTCACCTCGCCCGCATCGAAGCTCAATGGAAGGCCGCCACCGATCCCGAGCGCTCTCTTGTCCAGGCCCTGGCCGACACCGAATGGCGCCTGCTGCGCATCCCGTCGCTCGAAGCCGGCATCTATGCCCTCGGCCGCCTCGAATTCTCCGGCATGTTCCCCGATCAGGACGAGTCTGTACGCCCAGCCCTGATCGAGGCCCACATATTCCGCTCCTACCGTCGCGACCTCTCGAATCTCAGCTTGCAGGAAGGCCGTCTGCGCCGCCAGCGTGAAAAAGACACTGCCGCCCTGTGCGAACTGCAAGCCATCCGCCAGCAAGCCGAGCGAGCCCGCCTTGAAGACGAGGCCTACCAATTCATCGCCGCCGTCCAGGAGGGTACCGACGATGACTTTGATCCCGCCGCCCTTGGCTTCGAATTTTCACTCAGTCAAATCGAGGTATGCGCCATGGAGCTCGACCCCAATCTCTACGCCGAAGAAGAGCGCGCCGAAGCCGCCGCCCGCGCCGCTAGAAAAGCCGCCAAGAAAGCCGCCTGATCTTTGGAGGGCGGGCTTCAGCCTGCGTGGAGCTTTAGCTCCACTTCGGCCGTGTTCTCTCCTCCGCTATCGTGATGAAAAATGCTGATCCTCGCCTCCGCTTCCCCGCGCCGCCACGAACTGCTGCTCGCGGCCGGAATCGACCACCTCGTGAGGCCGGCTTCCATACCCGAAATTCCTCGCCCAGATGAACTGCCATTCGAATTTGTCCGCCGCATGGCCGAAGAGAAGGCTCGCGCTGTCAAGTGTCGCTGGAGCGATATCGTCCTCGGTGCCGACACGGTAGTTTCCCTGGACAACGAAGTCTTCGGCAAGCCGCGGGACGAAGAAGACGCCCGCCGCATGTTGCGCCTCCTCTCCGGGCGGCGGCATAGCGTCCATACCGGAATCTTTCTTGCCAAGGGAAAGTCCTCCCTGGCCGATGTATCCACCACGGAAGTCCTGTTCGCGGAACTGACGGATGAAGAGATTTCGGAGTACACTCGGAGCGGGGAACCTGTCGGTAAAGCAGGTGCGTATGCGATTCAAGGACTGGCATCGAAGTTCGTGATGTCTATCCAAGGGTCGTATCAGAACGTAGTGGGTCTGCCGGTTTCTCTTGTCTATCGCCATTTGCGGACCCTCTCTTCATGAACATTTGGCTCGGCTTTGCCCGCCTACCCCCTTTCCGTGTCTCCGATCGCGCTCCATCCATCGCGTCCAGCATCAACATGGGTGCGTGGGCGACAACCCTTATCAGCTCTCCGCGCATCTTGTCTCGCTTGACGACATCTGAAAGGTTTTCGCACAGAGTATTGCCAAGGAGAAATCGATTCATTCGTTCTAAGCAGATATGAAAGGAAGAGAACTGTCTGGCAGCTCTCGCGTATAGATAAAAATTGATCGCCGAAATCACCTGTGTCAACCCGCCCGCAATCAGGCTGATATGAGCCATATCAGCTCGCTCACGATTCATCGTGAGCCACGTAGCGTAAATAAAAAAGGAAGTGCCTACTGCCGCTGCCACTAAAGCGCTATAAAAGCTCTGTTGAGCTTGCATACGGACGTCTTGGAAGTAGCTTAAGCTCATCTGTGACAGAAGAGATGCCATTCTTTGCGTGTTGCCTGGCTCTGTGTGGGCAATCTCTTCACAATCCCGGCGAATGTTTTCGAACGTACCAATGCTTTGGTCGGTCGTCGCAAATGGGGCAAATCCGGCGGCGCTCATGTCCGGATTCCCCGCAATCCGGCTTCCAACGAACGGAGACACGAGCGGTGCCAGACCACGGGACCCCGCCTGTCTCAGCCGATCTTGTTAGCGGTGCGGTCCCTCGCAAACTGACGGGTTCCGAGCTTTGGGAGTACACTCGGAGCGGGGAACCTGTCGGTAAGGCAGGTGCGTATGCTATTCAGGGGTTGGCATCGAAGTTCGTAGTGTCCCTCGAAGGGTCGTACCAAAACGTAGTGGGTCTACCGCTTTCGCTCGTCTACCTCCACCTACGGACGCTCTCCTCATGAACGATCCCTCCGCCATGAAGAAGATCCGGATCTTTGCCGCCGTAGCGTTGCTGGCATCGTTATTCGCTGTTCATGGCCAGATTGCGCCTGCTCCTAACCTCGATTGGCGGAATGAGGGAGTCATCTATCTTGACCATTCTCTCAATGCAAGATTGCATACGGTTCCCATCCAGGCCGTTCACATGCGAGAGGGGTTCTGGACGGAACGCCGGCGCGTCACCACGGAGCGCAGTTTGCCCACCATGCTTACAGAGCTTGAGGAGCACGGGGTAGTAGACAATTTCCGAAGGTTGGAAGGCCACTCGGAACTGCCGCGCAAGGGCCGTATCTCCTCCGACTCCGATCTGTATAAGTGGATTGAAGCCGCCGCCTGGGCTCTGGCCTCGAATGAGACGTCGGCGGCGGAGAAAGCAACCCTGCACGGCGATGTCGAGTCGCTTATCTCGCATATCGTTGCCGCCCAGGACCCGACTGGTTACCTGAACACATACTTTACCGGCGACAAGGCTCATCTCCGCTTCACGGATCTCGCGCACTCGCACGAGGACTTCTGTCTGGGCCATCTCCTGCAAGCCGGTATTGCCTATTACCGCGCTAGCGGAAATCGCCGGCTGCTCGATGCCGGTATTCGCTTCGCCGACTATTTGGTCCAAAACTTCGGCCCTAATAAACGCCCGTTCTTCACCGGCCATCCGGAACTCGAAATGGCTATGGTTGAGCTGTACCGTACCACCGGCCAGATCCGCTATCTCGAGTTCACCCGTTACCTGTTCAGCGGGGTCGAGCGGGACCGCCTCAAGCTGAAGGATTCGGACATCCGCTATATCTTCAGCGGCAAGCCATTTACGTCTCACACCGAGTTCGAAGGACACGCCGTACGTGCGCTCTATGCCGCTTCGGGCGCCACCGACTACTACACGGAAACGGGCGACCCTGCCTACAAGAAAACGCTGAATCTGCTATGGACAGATCTCACCATGCGGAAAATGTACATAACCGGGGGTGTTGGGTCAAGGTCGGCGGGAGAGAGTTTCGGGGATGCCTATGAGCTGCCGAGCGAATCCGCCTATGCGGAAAGCTGTGCCGCCGTGGCCAATGTCATGTGGAATCTCCGCCTTCTCATGATGACGGGCGATGCGCGCTATGCCGATGTCCTCGAGAGGACCCTGTATAACGGCGCGAATTCCGGTATGTCTCTGGGCGGCAATCTTTACTGCTATCGCAATCCGCTCGCATCCACGGGCGAGAAGCTGCGCAACCCCTGGTACGACGTAACCTGCTGTCCGCCGAATCTTGAGCGGCTCTTCGAATCTTTACCCGGATATATGTATGGCGTGAGCCGGGACGGGGTATATGTGAACCTGTATCACGCGTCTGAACTCGACTGGCACTTGCAGGACGGTACCGGGATCCAAATCAGCCAAGCTACCGATTATCCCTGGTCAGGGGCCGTCCGGCTTCGGGTCTCGCCGGCCAAACCGACTGATTTCACCGTGTACGTTCGCTGGCCGCAATGGGCGCAGTCGATCAGCTTGGAGGTGAATGGCGTTCCCCTCGAAGTCACTGCCGCGCAAGGCGGATCGTACATCCCAATCTCGCGCAGGTGGGTGTTAGGTGACTCTATAATCATTGACCTTCCGATGCAGGCCACCCCGATGATTGCCAACCCGCGAGTGGCCGATGACTATGGGCGGGTAGCCTTCGAAAGAGGCCCGCTCGTTTATGCTCTGGAGCAGATAGACCAGAATGGGGCCGCCCTGGGCGACATCTTTTACCGTAATGGGCCTTTAATTGCAATTGAACCCAGGAAAGATCTGCTTGGAGGCATAACTCTCCTCAAGAGTTCAGGGCAAGTTGCCGAAAAGTCTTTAGGAGAGGAACCGCTGTATCAGGCTCTATCAGTAGGGGCTAACCGAGTAAAGCGTCCGGTTACATTGACTTTCATTCCATACTACGCAATCGGGAACCGTGAGCCTACGCCGATGGAAGTTTGGGTGCCGCTTACTCGCATGGAAGGCTCGAGTCCGTCTCTTGCCGGCACCGGGTTTGACCGTCATCCCGAGACTAAATGAAGCGTCACTCGCGGAAAAGCGGGAAAGTTAGTAAAATCAAGGATGTTGAACAAAAGATTAGGTTTTCTGAGGCTATGAAGAAGGTCGGTTCGAAGTATTGGACTTACGCGGTGCGTGCCAGTCTGCTATTAGGTCTTTCGCTTGCAATGTTCGGGCAGCAGGCGCCAGTCGGGCCTCCACCCCTGCCGCAAACGCCCGATACATCCCCTTCGCAGCAGGGGCCGTCTGCTAACAAGCCCAATGACGATCGTAAACAGCCGTCTACCGGACCTGGTGAGCCAGTCAATTCCAGTTCTTACAAAATTGGCGCTGCCGACGTTCTCAATATTCACGTCTGGAACGAAGGGGAGTTCTCCGGGCCCGCTATGGTCCATGAGGATGGCATGTTCACGCTTCCGCTAGTCGGCGACCTGAAAGCGGGCGGCATGACGCCGGTCGAGGTGGAGCAGGAAGTTACCAAAGCGCTCGGCAAATACGTTCGCCAGCCGCTGGTTACCATCACCGTCCAACAAGTGGGGAGTAAACAGTACTACATGGACGGAATGATCAATAAGCCGGGCGAGTATCCGCTGGTTGTTCCCACGACCATCCTTGAAGCGGTTAGTAAGGCCGGCGGTATCCAGGCCTTCGCCAACGGAAAGAAGATTTATGTTCTCCGCGGGTCTGAACGGATTCCGTTTAATTATAAGGACGTCTTACGAGGTAGGCATATGGAGCAAAACATTCAACTCAAATCGGGCGACCACGTGGTAGTTCCTTAGGAGAAACCCGTAATGGCCGGTTGTCTGCTGCTGGTAAGTTTTAGAAAATTCAGGATTCACTTATGCTAGACAGAGCTTCAGTTCCTCGCCGCGCTCTAGATTTCGAGGACTACGTTTCAATCATACGGCGCAATTTTCGCTGGCTGCTCGCTCCCTTATTTGCCGGATTGGTGATCAGCACCGTAGTGGCTTACGTGTGGAAAGACACATATGTCTCCCAGGCGCTCATCCGCATCGTGCCGCAGCAGATCTCTCCGGAGGTCGTGCCTGACATCACGGCTCAGGATATTGCCGATCGTATCAACGGGATGGCGCAAACCATCGAAAGCCATGACACGCTCTCGACCATCATCACCTCCTTCGGGCTCTACCCGAAAGAACAGAAGAGCGAACCTATGGAAGACGTTATCGCCAATATGAAGAGGTCGATCAGGATTAGACCGGTGGAGGGCGTTACCAACGTCTCCGGCAAGAGCTTGCCTGCCATGCAGGTTGCGTTCTCCTACCGCAATCCGATCCTGGCGCAGAAAGTTTGCGAGGATATCGTCTCTCGCTTCATGAATGCCAACACTCAGGAGGCGCTTAACATCCAGCGTGAGGCAGACACGTTTATCAATGAGCAATTCGATCAGGCAAAACGGGATCTGGATAAGATCGATCAGCAGTTGGCGGACTTTAAAACAAAAAATGCCGGCCGCTTGCCTGAGGAACTAGGCACCAATCTGGCCCAGATGAACGCGCTCGAGCAACGTGGCGCCAATGTCTCTGATGCCCAGGCCAGGAAAGCCGAAGAGCACATGATGCTCGAATCCGAACTGAATATGGCCAAGGACCGACTTGCGGCGGCTCGCACCAACTCACCGCAAACCCAGGCTCAAAGTCAGAAGGTAAATGAGCTGGATCGCGAAATCGACCAGCTTGATAGCGCCATAGCGGATATGAAAAATCGTTATACGGACGACTATCCCAATCTGCAGTCGGCGGTTGAGAGATTGAAGCTGCTGAAGCAGGAACGTGAGCAGGCTTTCAAAGAAAAACCCAAACCAGCTGATGCCAATTCGCCCCAGGTTTTTGCCGTCTCCAGAGAACGCCAAGAGGCTGAGAACGCTGTGAATGAGATTCAACTGCGTCTGAAGGCCAACGAAATGGAATCTAAAAGGATGTTGAGCCAGGGGGCGCAGGTCAGTCAGGCGCTAGGCAGCTATCAGGCTCGCCTGGAGGGCTTGCCAGCGGGCCAACAAGAGTACTCGAATCTCATGCGCGACCGGGACCTGGTGAAACAGCGCTACGACCGCTTGGAAATGGAACGCCAACGCTCGGCTGCATCTATCGAACTGAATCGCCGAAAAGAGGGAGAGACGCTCGAGGTCCTCGACTCTGCGTCCTTGCCCACGGCGCCGAGTGCGCCGAAGCGTTACGTGATAATCCCGACGGGGGCCGTCATAGGGCTCGTGCTCGGCTTCATTATGGTCGGTATGCGCGAGATGAAGGATACCTCGCTCAAGAGCCTCAAGGATGCGCGGCTATACACCCAGCTTTCTGTTCTCGGCAGCATTCCTTTGCTTGAAAATGATGTCGTTGTTCAGCGCCGCAAACAGGTAATGTGGATCGGCTGGGCTGCGGCGACGGTTGTCGGTTTGGCCATTATGGCCGGGTCAGTCGTTCACTACTACATGGGTAAGGCGTAAAGCAATGAGCCGAGTTCACGACGCGCTGCGAAGAGCAGCATATGAGAAATCTGAAGAGGCCAGACAGGCGGCTGCCAACCCGCCGGCTGTCGATCCGGTGGCATCCGGCTTCAGACCACCCCTGCCTCCGTCTGAAACCGTGGCGGCATCGATGGACCCTCCGGTTCTCCCCGTTGAATCGGAGCCGGCTTCCTTTGATCAAGAAGACATTTCTTCTGTTGCGCTAGCCGGTGAGACTGCACCTGTTGCGCAAGCGGCCCTTCCCTTATTCGTGAATACCGCCGCTGATCTTGAACGCTTGGAAGATATCATTACTCAGGTGCAGGTTATACCATTCACGCCTGCCCCGGATGCTCTGCTCGTCAATCCCGCGAAACCCAAGGATGCTCCTTCTGAGGAGTTTCGAAGCCTACGCACGCGCCTCAACCATCTGCAGAAAGATCAGCCGCTTCATACCCTGGTTGTGAGCAGTGCTTCTCCCGGTGAGGGCAAATCGTTTACCGCCTGTAATCTCGCCATGTCGCACGCTCAATTGGCAGGCAAGCGAATCCTTTTAGCGGATTTCGACTTCCGCCGGCCAAGCATTGACAAGCTCTTCGGTATCAAGGGTGCAGCGGGTCTCACTGATTACCTGCTCGGCAAGGCGCGAATTCAGGATATTCTTTATCGCATCGGCGATACGAATCTCCATCTCATCGCGGCCGGCGCATCGGTCCAAAATCCCCTGGAACTGCTGAATCTAAGCGCATGCGGCACTTTGCTCGAAGCCTTGCGCGACCATTTCGATTGGGTGATCCTCGACAGCCCGCCGCTGCTATTTGCCGCTGACGGAAATTTACTGTCGACAATGGCGGATGGAACCATCCTCGTTGTAAGGATCGGCACTACAACCTACGATTCTGTTGCCCGGGCGCTCCAATCGCTTTGCGAAAACAACGTGCTCGGAATCGTGGTGAACGGTGCTCATCATGGCGAGCTGTATAGCCGCTACTCGTACTATCACGACTATTATTACGAGCGGGAGAGTAAGCCGGAAGCAGCTCCGGAAGAAGCCCTCGATATTGAGCCGGTTGGCGTTGGAAATGGCTGATCCAGACATTTCGGCCGGCGTGCACGACCTCTTCCGTGATCGTTGGAGTCCTCGTGCCTTCGCTGATCGTCCGGTCTCGAATCAGGATCTGCGAACCATACTCGAAGCCGCGCGCTGGGCCGCATCTTCTTACAATGAGCAGCCCTGGCGTTTCGTGGTCGCCCGCAAGTCCGATGGTCCCCTTTTCGAAAAGGTCCTGAGTGTTCTGCTGCCATTCAATCAGGCTTGGGCGAAAGCGGCGTCCGTTTTGATCATCACGGCCGCGAAGCAGACGTTCACGCATAACGGAACGCCGAATTTACATGCCATGCACGATGCCGGTGCTGCTTTGGCGCACATCGCTCTCCAGGCAACTGCTCTGGGTCTGCACGCTCACGCCATGGCCGGCTTCGACCGGGAGAAGGCGCGCACGGAACTTGGCATACCTGAAGGTTACGAACCCGCCGCCGCCCTCGCGCTCGGCTACCCAGGCTCTCCCGGAGATCTGCCGGCGCCGTATCTCGAACGCGAGCTGGCACCTCGAGTACGCAAGCCGCTGACCGAACTCGCTTTCAACGGCCAATGGAATAAGCCACTCGACCTCTAGCCGAAGCCCCGTTGTGAAATAGGCGCTTTCGCCTGTTTCCGTCGATTGCGCAAGTTCTGCCTTAGGCCGCTAGCCGACTAGAACGGAATGCGCGGCGTCGGCCCTCGCCGCTGAGAATCGCCGACCGTGCCCTCGCTGAGAGTCGCTCGGGGCGGAGCGCCACTGAGATCGAGATCCGCCGGCTCGAATATGAGTGAGCGGTCCAGCACCATCTCGACCGTTGATCCTTTGGTTAGGACGGCTTCCGGGCCCCGAGTCATCAGTACGCCGAGCAGACCTGCCGCCGCTCCAGCGCCTGCACCGATGCCGCCGCCCATGCCCGCGTGCCCTGCGGCCCCGCCCGCGCCGGCTCCGATCACCGTTCCTGCCGTGCTCGCCCCGATAATAGTTCCCGCATCGCCCTTCTTATCGCCCGCACTCTGAACCGTGCTGCCCTCCCGCTGCAGGGTTTCGTTGCTCCGCGGGTCGATTGCACCCAGATCCGAGCGGAAGTTCTTGCTGACTCCGTTCGGAAGCGTCAGTGAATCGAAGCGCACCTGCAGGTAGCCGCGCCCCTTCACTTTCCCCGGCCGCTTTACTTCGGTGATGGTCCCGGTAACCCAACTGCCTTGCGGGATGACAATGCGGTTACCCGACAGCACCGGGAACGCCGTCTCCAAATAGATGCGGTCGCCGGCCACCGCCTGCTTGGTGCTTACACTGTTGATCATGTTCAACAGAATGTGAGTGCCAGCTTCGACGCGATAGCCCTGCTTTGCTGCGTCTTGGTCCTGACGCTGCTTAAGCGTGTCTTGCGGAAGGGCCATCGGCGACCCAAGCAGGACAAGGCATATGAATGCTGCGAATCTAAGCATATAAGTACTTACTTAGTCTACCGTCAAATTCAGCTCGCGACTGCTGTAAGCCTTCCGGAAAACAGTGCTAACGGGTAGCGTAGACAGGGAGTCGAGTTGCACCCATCGGCACGGACCCGAGTCGGCAGGCATCTCCGCCTCGAAAACATGAAAGCAGTAATCGTGAAAAGTGATCGAATGCCGGAACGCTCCCAACCGCTTGCCTGGAATCGCGCTGGGAATTTGCGCGCGCTCGGGCAATTCCCAAAACCCGGGCATTAAGCCTGCATCAGGAGCGCGCTGCCACAGCAAAACGTGGCCGCCGCGCTCGATCCAGAAGAGCACCCGTTCCTGCTCGACGCGCTTCGTGCCCCGCACCTTAACCGGAAACTCATTCTGCCTGCCAAGCTGCCGGGCGCGGCAGATTCGCGCTACCGGACAAACCGGACACTGCGGATTACGGGGCAAGCACACTGTCGCTCCAAGCTCCATCATGGCTTGATTGAAAGTGCCGGGCTGCTCGCGCACAAGAAGCTTTTCCGCCACCCAGGCAAAGTGTTTGCGGCCCTTACCAGATCCAGTATCCGCGCCGTCGGCCAGCACCCGGCTGAGCACTCGTAAGACGTTCCCATCTACCGCGGCGAAAGGCAGATTCAGAGCAATGCTTGCTATAGCGGCGCTCGTATAATCGCCGATGCCCGGCAAAGATCGGAGTTCGTCGTAAGACGCGGGGAAGCGGCCTGAGTCGCACATGCGTTGCGCCGCCTTCTGCATATTGCGAGCGCGATAGTAATACCCGAGTCCCGCCCAGTGCGCCAGCAAATCTGATTCCGGAGCTTGCGCCAGAGCGCTGAAATCAGGAAAGCGATTGAGGAACCGCTCGTAGAACGGAATAACGGCCGCCACGCGCGTTTGTTGAAGCATGATCTCGGAAATCCAGATCGCGTACGGATCCTCTGTCCGCCGCCACGGCAAGTCGCGCTTGTGAGCGCCGAACCAGTCGAGCAAAGCTGCCTGGAACTCAGCCTTTTGAGTTTCTTCGAGCATCTATACTAGAGAGCGAGCCCTTTCCCAGCGCCTGCCGTTCTGCCTTTGATGCCGGAAAACACCAGCTTACCCTCTTGCGAAGTTGCGACTGAGCGAGAGATTCATGCCGCCGCAAGACCTGTACTCTCCATCCGTGGCGCGCGCGTGCACAACCTCAAGAACATCGATGTAGATCTGCCGCACAATCAGATTTCAGTAGTCACTGGCGTTTCGGGTTCAGGCAAGTCTTCGTTGGTCTTCGACACGATCTACGCAGAAGGGCAGCGGCGCTATGTTGAATCCCTTTCTGCTTACGCTCGCCAGTTTCTCGAGCGGATGGAGAAGCCCGATGTCGACGAGATCCTCGGAATCTCGCCGCCGATTGCGATCCGTCAAAAGAATCAGACACGCAATCCGCGCTCGACGGTTGCCACAGCCACCGAGCTTTACGACTTTATGCGGCTGCTGTGGGCGCGCGCCGGTCGAACATACTGCCCGAACGATGGAACGCGGATTCAGTCCGACACAGTCGATCAAGTGGCGGACGCAATGCTCGCGCAAGCGGACGACTCGCGCTGGTATGCGCTTTTTCCCGTTAAGCATAGCGGCGGCGTGGAAGCTGGAGCGATGCGAGACCGTCTGTCCGAACTTAGGGGCAGAGGCTTCAACCGCCTCTTTCAGAACGGCCAGACATTTGAGTTTTCCACGCCCGAATCGCTGCTTGAGATCGACTTTTCTAAGCCCTTGTACGTGCTGGCGGACCGCATCGTCATCCATCCCAATCTTCATCAGCGAATCGTCGATACGGTAGAAGTTTGCTATAGCGAAGCAGGCGAAGTTTACTTCGAGCCCGCCGGTGTGGCCGAGCCGCGAAGCTTGCACTTCAGCGAGAAGTTTGCCTGTAAAGTCTGCGGCTTGGTTGCCGCGCCCCCCGAGCCAACGCTGTTCAGTTTCAACAACCCAATCGGCGCGTGCCCGGTCTGCCAGGGTTTTGGAAACACCATCGATTACGATCCGGGGCTGATCATCCCCGATCCGTTTCTTTCGATCGAGGAAGGCGCGATCGAGCCCTGGACAAAACCTCAATACAGCTGGTACTACGACGAGTTCTTTAGGCCGAAGTCGCGCGGCAAGGTTCGGCTCAACATCGCTTACGCGGAGTTAGGGGCGGAGGAGAAAGAGTTTGTCCGCGCGCACATCCAGCGATTCTTCGCTGAGGTAGAAAAGAAGAAATACAAGGTTCACGTGCGAGTGTTCCTGAGCCGCTATCGCGCTTACACGGAGTGCCCGGCGTGCCGAGGCGCGCGCCTACGGCCGGAGGCATTATGGGTGCGGCTGGGAGACTGTAACATCGCGCAAGTGTCACGGATGAACATCGCTCGGGCACAGATGTTCTTCGAGCGCTTACAGTTGAGCCTTGAAGAGACACAAATTGCGGAGCGCATACTCGACGAGATACGCCAGCGCTGCAAGTTTCTGAACGATGTTGGCCTGCAATATCTCACTTTGGACCGTCTCTCTTCCACTCTTTCAGGCGGGGAGGCGCAGCGCATCCAGCTTGCGACATGTCTGGGTTCGCGTTTGGTCGGCGCCACTTACGTGCTCGATGAGCCCTCGATTGGCTTGCATAACCGCGACACGGGGCGCCTGATCAATATTCTGAAGGAACTTCGCGAACTCGGCAACACGATCATCGTAGTCGAGCATGACCCTGAGATTATGGCGCAAGCGGATCATATTCTGGACCTTGGTCCTGGCGCCGGAGAGCATGGCGGCCGCATCATTTTCTCAGGCACCTATGGGCACTTGCTGTTACCCAACTCTGGCGTCGATCGCGAGACGCAATCGCTGACCGGCAAATATCTGCGCGGCGATCTGGTTGTTTCGCGGAGGCGGGATCGAAGAAAGATCAACACCAAGCGCACCATCCGCTTCATCGGCGCTCGCGCCAACAATCTGAAGAATATCGATGTAGAGATTCCGCTGGGGATGATGGTTGCCGTCACTGGTGTATCGGGCTCGGGCAAGTCGAGCCTGGTGCATGAAGTGATCTATCGGGCGCTTGATCTCGAAGTAAACAAAGAGCGGCAGCGTGCGGCGCAGCCTGAGGAGGAAGAAGCGGGCTCGCGCAAGCTGCCGTTAAGAAGAGTAGAGCGCTCGAATCTCTTGACGAGCGTTGTGATGGTCGATCAATCCCCCATCGGCCGGACGCCTCGGTCGAACCCCGTCACATATATCAAGGCTTTCGATTTGATTCGAGATCTTTTTGCGTGCACGCCCGAAGCGCAGCGGCGAGGCTATACCGGAGGCCATTTTTCCTTTAACATTCCCGGCGGCCGCTGCGAGACTTGCCAAGGCGATGGAACGGTCACGGTCGAGATGCAATTCCTGGCCGATGTTGAGCTGATTTGCGAAGAGTGCAAGGGAACTCGCTACAAACAGAGCGTGCTCGACATTCGTTACAAGGGCCTGAACATTCACGAAGTGCTTCAGCTCACTGTTCGCGAGGCGCTGTCGTTCTTCTCGGGTACTCCGCGGCTGGCCGCGCGACTGAAAGTGCTGGTGGATGTCGGTCTCGCTTACCTTCGGCTCGGGCAGTCCGCAACAACCCTGAGCGGAGGCGAGGCGCAGCGCGTCAAATTAGCTGCGCATCTCTCGCAAGCAAGTTGCGAGGGGACGCTCTTTCTCTTCGACGAACCCACCACCGGTCTCCACTTCGACGATATCGCTAAGCTGCTGCAAGCCTTCGAGCGCTTGATTCAGAATGGCGGGAGCATTCTGATCATCGAGCACAATCTCGACCTGATTCGTGCGACTGATTGGGTGATCGATCTCGGTCCGGAGGGCGGAGAAGCAGGCGGAAGGGTCGTCGCGACAGGAACACCGGAAGCAATCGCAGCGGCGCCCGATTCTTACACGGGCCGTTACCTGCAGCAAATGCTTATCGAGAGCGCCATCGCGTAAAGAAGATGGACACGCCGCGAGACCTGCCCTCGGTCGATCAGGTGCTGCGAAGACTAGGGCCGTTCGATGGTTTGCCGGCCGAATTGGTAACAAATGAAGTCCGGGCAGTGCTGGCCGAGAAGCGAAGCATCTTGCTGTGCGGTGGCATTGCGTGCGACGCAGCGATTGAAGATCTAGTGCAGGAGCGGCTGCAGGCGCTTTCCGAGCTTTCTTTGCGCGGCGTGATAAACGCTACCGGCGTTGTCCTGCACACCAATTTAGGAAGAGCGCCGCTGGCTGCCTTCGAGCCAATTACCGGGTATTCCAATCTCGAATACGATCTCGCCACCGGGCAGCGTGGCAAGCGCGATGACCAGCTTTCGCCGCTGCTCGATCGCCTGCTCGGTAAGCCGGCGATTGCGGTGAATAACAACGCGGCGGCGGTCTTCCTGGTCCTGAACGAACTGGCTGGCGGAGGCGAAGTGATCGTCTCGCGCGGCGAGCTGATTGAAATCGGGGATGGTTTCCGGATTCCGGAGATCATGGCCCGCTCAGGCGCAATGCTGCGCGAAATCGGTACTACTAATCGAACGCACGCGGCGGACTATGCTTGCGCTATTACCGACCGCACCCGCCTGATTCTGCGCGTTCACCCGTCGAATTTCCACATGAGCGGATTCACATCCCGGCCCGCGCTTAAAGATCTGGTCGCGCTTGGGCGCGAGCGCGGCATTCCGGTTTACGAAGATCTCGGAAGCGGTTGCCTTGTCGATTTGCGGGCAAATGGAATCAGCGAACCGCTCGTGCAGGATAGCCTGGCAGCGGGAGTCAACCTCGTTTCCTTCAGTTGCGACAAGCTGCTGGGCGGTCCGCAAGCGGGCATTATCGGCGGTGATGCCGAGCTGGTTGGCCGTATCCGGCGGAATCCTATGTACCGCGCATTCCGTCTCGACAAACTTATCATTCAATCGCTTCAGATCACACTACAGCATGTCTTGAAGAACGAATGGCGGCAGATCCCGGTGCTGGGCATGATTCTGATGCCGCTCGATGAGATCCGCGCGCGGGCCGAGCGTATAGCGAATTCACTTGATGGTCTCTCCTCGGCTATCAGGCAGACCGATTCAGTAATCGGCGGCGGGTCTACACCTGATCAGACAATTCGCTCCTGGGTAATCGAGCTCGACGTTCCGGATCCTGCCAAGTTCGAACGGCGCTTACGAACGGGCGCGATACCGGTCATCGGCCGAATTGAGCGGGGCAAAATTATCCTCGACATGCGAACAGTGGCGGATGACGAAGAATCTCGCTTAGCTGAAGCGATAAATGCGGCGAGTTAACTATCCAGGCGCCACACTATTTTTCCGCCAACAATGGTTGCCACCGGGCCGCCACGAAACCTCTTCAAGTGAAATGGCGTGTTGCGGCTTTTGGAGGGAGACCGGTTTACGTCGTACGTCCACTCATGATCGAGCCCGAGGATTGTTACATCCCCAGGAGCGCCTTCCCGAAGAGTTCCCCTACCGTGTAAAACGATGTTGGCTGGGCCCTTCGTAAAGAGGTGAACAAGATTGGAGAGGCTCGAGTGCCCCGGAGAGTAGAGGAGCTCTAGAGCCAGAGCAACGGCAGTTTCCAGCCCGATGATGCCGAACGGACAGCGTTCGAACTCTTGCATCTTCTCCGCGCCTGGATGAGGGGCATGATCGGTCGCGATCGCGTCGATTGTGCCGTCGAGAAGCGCGCTTCTAACAGCGTCGACGTCACGCGTTTCCCGCAGCGGCGGCTTCATTTTATAGTTGCTGTCATAGGGCAGCATGTCCGTATCGGCGAGAACGAAGTGGTGAGGCGTAGCTTCGGAAGTGACCTTCAGACCCCGCCGCTTGGCCTCGGCCACTAACGCGACTGAGTTAACTGACGAAATATGGGCCACGTGATAGCGGACTCCGGTAACTTCAGCCAGAATGATGTCCCGAGCAACCATCACGTCCTCAGAGCTACGCGGGATCCCGCGCAATCCGAGTCGAGTGGACTGCAAACCCTCGTGCATATCGCCGCCCGCGCTGAGGTGGAGATCTTCACAATGCTCGATCAACGGCAGGTTCAATGCTCCCGCAAAATCCATCGCACCGCGAATAACCCGCGCGTTCATGACCGGCTTGCCGTCGTCGGAAATCGCCACGATGCCGGCTTGCTTCATGGAGGCAATCGCAGCCAGCTCTTCGCCACCACTATTCTTAGTGATAGCTCCAATTGGGAACACATTCACCTTGGCGAAGCGCCGGGCGCGGTCGACGATATAGCTGGTGACAGTAGCGTTGTCGTTTACAGGCTGCGTATTGGGCATGCAGCAGATGGAGGTAAAACCGCCAGCAGCTGCCGCTCTGGATCCGCTTTCAATGGTCTCGGCGTGTTCGAAGCCAGGCTCGCGCAAGTGCACGTGCATATCGATGAACCCCGGCGCGACCACCAGACCGGATGCGTCGTATACGTCGCTGGCCGCTGCATTAATCTCTTGCCCGATTTCGCGGATGACACCCTCTTCGATCGCGAGATCCGCCACGCGGTCGATCTGCTCGGCGGGATCGACAATCCGGCCGCCCTTTATCACCAATCTGCTCATGCGGCAAGCACTCTCTCGAGTACTGCCATACGCACGGCAACCCCGTTTCCCACCTGATTCAAAATGGCTGAGCGCTGGCTATCGGCAACCTCGGAAGAGATCTCGCGTCCCCGGTTGATCGGACCGGGATGCATGACGACTACATTCGGCTTGGCGAGTTCGACATGCTCCGGGCGCAGGCCGTAGAACTGAAAATACTCGTTGGCCGGGAAGGCGGCTTCGTGCTGCCGCTCGAGCTGAACGCGCAGCATCATAATCACGTCAACGCCGCGAAGAGCTTCCTCCATGTCCGTGGTGAGCTCGATACCTGGTCCAAGACTGCCGATCTCGCGAGGCAGCAGAGAAGCCGGTCCACACAGTACAACCTGCACGCCAAACTTCGTCAAGAGAAAGATGTTGGATCTGGCAACGCGGCTATGAGCGATGTCACCGATAATTGCAATCCGCAAGCCTTCGAGCGTGCCGCACCGGTCGAGGATCGTACGGGCATCTAAGAGCGCCTGCGTCGGATGCTCGTGGGTGCCATCTCCGGCGTTCACAAAAGGTATGGGCAAATAGCGCGACAAAAAATGCGGGGCACCTGAGGCCGAATGGCGCATCACGATCGCATCCGGGCGCATTGCCCCGAGCGTATTCAGAGTATCGACCAGCGACTCACCTTTTGAAACGCTCGAAGCGGAGGCCGTGATTGAAATAACGTCCGCGCCGAGCCGCTTAGCCGCGATCTCGAAGCTGGTGCGCGTGCGCGTGGAGGCTTCAAAGAACAGATTCACGATGCTGCGGTTGCGGAGAATATCGGAACGCTTGAAAGTCTGGCCGGGCGGCGGCTGAAAGTCTTTAGAGCGAGTCAGGATAAATTCGATCTCCCCGCGATCGAGAGATTCGATATCCAGCAGTCCCCGGCTGTTCATGTTAAACGGCTATTTCGGTTCGGTCATCCAGGCGCTCGACGAGCAACACCTTTTCGTGGCCGTCGATCTCCTGTAATTTCACTTCAATGATCTCTTGGTCGCTAGTCTGAACCATACGCCCGACATAGCGTGCCTCAATCGGAAGCTCGCGATGGCCGCGATCGATGAGAACGAGAAGCTGAACGCGCGCCGGACGGCCGTGATCGAAGAGCGCATCCAACGCAGAGCGCACTGTGCGCCCGGTGTAGAGAACATCGTCCATCAAAACGACGTCTTTTCCGACGATCGGAAAATCAATTTGCCTAGCTTGAACGACAGGTCTCTCGGCAACCATGGAGAGATCGTCGCGATAGAGATTTATATCGAGAATTCCCACTGGAATTTGGAATCCTTCCAGGCTTTTAATCTTTGCGGCGAGCCTTTCAGCGAGGGGCACTCCTCGTCGTTTTATCCCGATGAATGCGAGTTGCTGAAGATCGGTCGTCTTCTCAAGCACTTCGTGTGCAAGGCGCACCAGAGTGCGGTCGATTTCCGAGGCGCTCATCAATTGTTTCTTTTCGCGGACGGTCGGCATGCAGCTTTGGGGTTGATTGCTACTGAGAGGCAGGTTAACACGCGCCAGAGATTCGCGCGTCGCGCTGCTCAGGATTTCAGCCGAGAGCGAATCCGCTTGGCGAGTTTCTCGATCTCTTCTGTTTTTCTTACAGATGTTACTGGCACAACAAACGTCCCCGCTCGCTGCAATTCGTCCCGCAAATCCTGGGCTACGGCGACAAGTTGATTGGCATCCTTCAGCGCCTGATCGTGTTGTTCTTTCGCAATGGCATTTTTCTGAGACTTGCCATCTGGCAGGCGCGGCTCTTCATTAGGTTCAGGGAATTTCGGCCTGCGCTCATCTGGAACCTGCTCGTCTTGAGTGATTTGCGGCTGCAATTTCGGAGCGAACAAAAGAGGGGCAAACAAGGAGAGCAGAGCGGTTCGGCGCGACCGCTTCCAGGAAGGCCGTTGGGGAATTGAGCGGCTCATCTTGGTTGCTATCATAAGCCACTTATGACGAATGCTGAGGCGCTGTCTTGGGGGAGGTAGCAATTGGCGTAATCGGGCTGGGAAACGTAGGCTCCGGAACGCTCGAGATTCTAACAGAGAATGCAACATCGATTCAGGAAAAGCTGGGGTTCCCGTTGCGGGTTAAGGGTGTCTGTAGCCGCAATGTGCAGACAAAGAAACTTCCGCCTTTCGCCGAACCTGTGATCCGGACGAACGACTGGCGAGAACTGGTCTCCGACCCTGAAATACAAATCATCGTAGAGGTTGTCGGCGGCACGGCGACGGCTGGCCACATTATTGAAGAGGCGCTGCGGCATAAAAAGTCAGTGGTCACGGCGAATAAGGAACTGATGGCTATGCGGGGTGCTGAGCTGTGGAGCCTCGCGCATCAAAACGGGGTGAATCTAGCCATGGAAGCCAGTGTGGCGGGCGGCATCCCCATACACACGGTTTTGCGCGAAGGGATCGCGGGTGATCGCGTCATTGAACTGTACGGGATCCTGAACGGTACTAGCAATTTTATTCTTACCGAGATCGAGAAGAGTCACGCCAATTTCCAGAGCGTTTTGGCGGAGGCGCAACAGCTCGGTTACGCAGAGGCCGATCCCTCGGCCGACGTGGACGGATTGGATTCGGCATCGAAGCTCGCGATTCTCTCCGCACTCGCCTTTGGAGAGAGGCTGACGCCTTCCGATATCTACACAGAAGGCATCCGGCGCGTGATGCCGGTCGATTTCGAGTATGCTCATCAGCTAAAGCACACAATCCGGCTGCTTTGCCTGGCGCGCCAGAGCGAGCAGGGACTGCTGCTGTCCGTGCGCCCAAGCCTGATTCCTCAATCGGCAATACTGGCGCAGGTTCAGGGTGCGTACAACGCGATCTGGATTCGGGGCCAATACGGGGAGGACACGTTTTATTACGGCCGCGGAGCAGGGTCCAAGCCGACAGGCGTTGCAATTGTGAGCGACCTGATGAAGGTGGCCCGCGAGATACGCTTCGGAAGTCCAGAGCGCGTGAGCCCCTTCGCGCATGAACGTTTGGGAGAATACAAGCCGCAATCGATCTCCACGCAACAGCTGCCTTATTATTTGCGATTTCGGGTGGAGGATAAGGCCGGCATCATCGCCACATTGGCAACTACTTTGGCTAAACACAGGATCGGGATCGATGCCGTGTTGCAACTACCTCGCGAGGACTGGCGCGACCTGCCGTTTGTGATCACGACGGAACCGGCGCAGGAACAAGCCTTGCGTGAGGCGGCGGTAGAGATACGCGACGCGGATTTCCTGGTTGAGCCTCCGTTCGCAATGCCGATGGAGCGGGGATTTTGAGGAGAGAAACCGCCGATTCATGCTACGATTTCAAGAGACTGCAAGCTGGTATTTGGCGCCGGATGAGCTCGCGTTTTTTGGGCGCCGAAACTGAATAATGGAGAGGTGGCTGAGTGGTCGAAAGCAGCGGTTTGCTAAACCGTCGTAGTGTCAAAAACGCTACCGGGGGTTCGAATCCCCCCCTCTCCGCCAGAATCTTGGCTTTTCGATTTCGCGAACCGTCTCTCCTTCAATCCGGTGTTTCGCTAATCCCCTAAACCTACTGTATGATCGCCTGTGGTGACTGGGGCGACCACTGACGATTTCGGCCGCGCTCGGCTTACGAACAGATCCAGGGCACTGGCACTTCAAACCGTGTTCGAACTCGGTATACATTACAGCTCTCACTATTTGCATTCCTCAAAATCGTTGCTCACACTCCTGCAGTTCATGGAAACGCATGCCGCGCTATCGGCTGATACCTTTGAGAGACGAACGCGAATTCATTCGAACAGATCGAACGATACATCGGACCCGCTGGCGAAACAGAGGGCGCCAAAGACCAAGCCCCGCTAGGTATGACAAATGAATATTGGGTTCTTAAGGGCGGTCCGGCCGAAAACGACTGGGATGAAATGATGCAGCCTGGAGTCACGGGGATTTGGCATACGGCGAGCTTGGCAGGCCTCAGATCGCTTGGTATGCTGGGAGTCCAGCCCCGGGCTCCGGGTGATAGGCCTTGCTGAGATAACCAAACCTCGTGTTGTCGTAAACGAAACTCGAGAAACGCTGTTCCAAGTAAGTATCTCACCCGAATACTGGCATCCAAACCCACGATTACTGAACTCCGCGAGGTCCCGGCTGTCAATGAGGCGTCATTTTTGAAGCCGGGTCTTGCCACGACGGTTCAATCTCTTTCAGGCGAAGAAGCCGACGTCCTCATACGGCTCATTTACTCAAGGAATCCTGAATTGGAGGTGGTGTGGCGAGATGTCGAGCTCAATCTTTACGGGGCTATTATCCCGGATATTGATCTGGCGATCTCAGGTCGGGAGGGTCAGAAAAGTGTCGTGCGCCACTTCGTACGTGAGAGAGACCGAGGAATAATTGAAGCCAGAAGCAGGCCGTTCTAAGAACAAACGGGCGACTTGTGCGCGAAGTTTGCTCATTTAACTTTGAAAACGTGTATGGTCCCAGAGGGCGCGACTTTTGCGAGGTACACCACCTCTGTCCATTGTCGGAGATCGATGCGGAAACTGAAACCCGACTCGAAGACCTCGCCATACTCTGCTCGAATTGCAACAGGATGATACCTCGGCAACCGTGGACCCAAATTGAACAGCTAAAACACTCGATAGAGAAGCATAGCTAAGATGATCTTGTTCCTGATCCCATGTTCTATGCGATTTGCCTTTGTAAGCCGGCTCGGCTGCTCTCCGCAGCAAAACCAGCATGCAGTCAAATTCCGCGTGTCCTCATCTGGAGGCTCAAGTGAGCCATCCGAAAGGGCTATAATGAGCTCATGAGGAGCACGTTGGCACCGACTGCAGCCGCCCTATTAGGAGTTCGTGCCGTGAGTATAAGCGAGCTCGATCGCTTGGTCCAGAGAGGCTTGCCGAAAGCGTCTTTGGAGCGGTTGTATGGGCATCTGGAGCTCACCAGCCGATCGATGGCCTGGGATGATTTCCGCCAGATGATCGTGCCGCGCGCGACTTGGAAGCGGAGAGAGAAGCTCTTATCGGCTCTCGAGAGCGGAAAAATCGAACGTCTGGCGCGAGTAGTCGCGATAGCGATTCAGACCTGGGACGGCAATCAAGAGGATGCTCGCGAGTGGCTGTGGACGCCGCACCCGGAGCTCGACCACCGGCCGCCGGTTCTCGTGGCTATTACCGAATTGGGGGCGCGGCGCGTCGAGCAAGTACTCGCCAGCATCACCTATGGCCTTCCGGTTTGAGAAGGCTGTCCGCATTGCCAGTAGCAAGTACCCAATTTTCGATGGTTCGGGAGCTTCGCGATTTGGAGCGCGCTGGAACACGCCCGGGCGGCGCGTCATCTACATGGCTGATAGTTTCGCCGGCGCGATGCTCGAGAAACTGGTCCATCTGAATATCAGCCGGATGCCGATATCGGAAAGTTGGATTGAGTGTCCGATCCCAGAGGATGCCTCGGTGCAGGTCTTGCACGCTGGCGCTTTGCCGGGATGGGATCACGAGGACCGGCAAATATCACAAATATATGGGGACGAGTGGTTCGATGAAAATCGTTCCCTGATTCTGGCGGTGCCTTCGATTGCCACTCGTGGCCGCAGCTTCAATTTGCTAATCAATCAGGAGCATCAGGAGTTTCATCAGCTGACGCCGACCGAGCCGCAGCCAGTGGAGTGGGACGAGCGTCTATTTTTGCGACGGCGCCCGGAGACTGTGCTTTGATATCCTCGAAAGTTAGGAACGAGTTGAGGTTTTTCGATGTCTGGACATAGTAAATGGGCCACGATCAAGCACAAGAAGGCGGCCCTGGACAGCAAGCGCGGCAAGGTTTTTACGCGCGTGATCAAGGAAATTCAAATTGCGGCGCGGAACGGCGGCGATCCTGACTCGAATCCGCGGCTTCGCACGGCTATTCTGGCTGCCAAGGCTGAGTCGATGCCGGCAGACAATATCAAGCGCGCCATCATGCGCGGTACCGGCGAGCTCGAGGGTGGCCAGATCGACGAGATTTTATTCGAAGGCTACGGGCCGGGCGGCGCGGCTGTGCTGGTGAACGTGGCGACAGACAACCGGAATCGCACGGTCAGCGAAGTGCGGCATCTGTTTGGAAAAAACGGCGGCAATCTGGGTGAAGTGGGCAGCGTTGCCTGGATGTTCGAAAGAAAAAGTCAGATTATTGTCGACGCGGAGAAAGCATCGGAAGATCAGTTGATGAGTATCGTCCTCGATGCTGGCGCCGAAGACATTCGCGATCAGGGCGGGGCTTGGGAAGTGATCTCCGCGCCCGAGGCGCATGAAGCTGTTCTGAAGGCATTGGAAAAAGCCGGGGTCACCGCTGAATCGGCGGAGATTGCGATGGTGCCGAAGAATACCGTGAAACTCGAGGGCAAAGCCGCGCAAGCGATGCTGAGGCTCTATGAGGCGCTCGAAGATCACGATGATGTGCAGAACGTCTACGGAAACTATGAAGTGGACGAAGCTGAAGTCGCAGCTCTCGCATAGTCATGCTTGGAAGCCGCAATAGAAAACACCGCTTGCGCGGATAGATGCGAATCGCGGGAATAGACTGCGGCACCGAGAGGACAGGCTTCGGAATCATCGATACCGATGGGCGTTCGCACAGGTTCGTGAATGCTGGAGTAATTCGAACGAAACCCACCGAACCGCTGGAGCGCAGATTGAAATGTATTGCCGATGAACTGCGCGCCACCTTGCAAAATTTCGCGCCGGATGCCGTTGCGGTCGAAGAAGTATTTTATGCGGTAAATGCGAAATCTGCCTTGAAGCTGGCGCACGTTCGGGGCGCAGCGATGCTGGTGGCGGCGGAAGCGGGTTTGGAGGTCAGTGAGTACTCACCCCTCGAGGTGAAGATCAGCGTCGTGGGATACGGCCGCGCGGAAAAGCAGCAGGTGCAGATGATGGTGCTGTCGCTGCTCGGCATCAACCAGCAGTTTGCCTCCTTCGATGCCACGGATGCCTTGGCAGTGGCGATCTGCCATGGCACGCGTTTGCATTACCCAATTGCTGCCGGAGCGCAACGGTGAAGACAATCGCCGCTTTTCTGCTACTCAGTTTCGCGGCGCTCGCGGCCACGCCCCGGCTTATCTATACGCGAGCGTTTCCAGGCAGCAGCCCGGAGTATTTCCGGATAATGCTCGATACCGCGGGGAATCTGGAGTACAGTGAGGCGCTGAAAGATGACCAGCCGCTGAGGGCGCACATGGCGGAGAGCGAGACGGCCCCGCTGTTCGATATGGCTGGAAAGCTGGACTACTTCAAAACTCCTCTGGAATCGGGGTTGAAAGTTGCGAACACCGGCAAGAAGGTGTTCCGTTACGAAGACGCGGACGGCGTGAGTTCCGAGGCGGCCTTCAATTACTCGGTGAATGAAACAGCTCAGAAGTTGCTCGATAAGTTAGAACAGATTGCGGCGAGTGAGAGAGCATATCTCGATCTCGACCGCACAATCCATTTCGACAAATTGGGCGTAAATGACGCTCTGGCCGAGATTGAGGAGCTTTGGGTTCGGAAGCAACTTGCGGCGCCTGAGCAGTTCATTCCCTTGCTGACGCGGGTTGCGTCACACGAATCGTTCATGCATCTGGCGCGTGACAGGGCGGCCCGCTTGAGAGACGAATTTGAGAAGCCTGCGCCGGCCAACGTCGCCGCCAGCGACCCCAAGCAGAAATGAAGAACGGTGAGCCTGCATTTGGGCGCGTGATCTGGATTGTGCTCGATAGCGTCGGAATTGGGGCCATGCCGGACGCGGGCGCTTTTGGCGACATCGGAAGCGACACGCTCGGCAACATCGCGAAAAAAAGCCATCTTCACCTGCCGAACCTTGCCCGTCTCGGCTTGGCTAATATCAAGCCGCTCGCGGGTCTCTCCTCCGCGGAGCATCCGGCCGGCGCCTACGGCAGGTGCGCGCTTGCTTCGCCCGGGAAAGACACCACTACAGGCCACTGGGAGATGGCTGGCATCATTCTCGAGCAGCCGTTCCCGGTTTATCCGCACGGTTTCCCCCCGGAACTGATCAGCCAGTTCGAAGCGCGGATCGGGCGGAAGACCCTGGGCAACAAGGCGGCATCGGGAACCGAAATCATAAAGGAACTCGGCAAGGAGCACATGCGAACGGGGTCGCCGATTATCTACACTTCGGCCGACAGCGTGTTTCAAATTGCCGCGCACGAAAACGTGATCCCGCTCGATGAGCTCTATCGGATCAGCGAAATTGCACGCGGGATGTTACAGGGCCCGAACTGTGTTGGCCGAGTGATTGCGCGTCCTTTCCAAGGCGGCCCGGGACACTTCGTTCGGACTGCGGACCGGCACGATTTTGCTGTGCCGCCTCCGGCGGGAATGCTACTGGACAAACTAGAGGAGAGCGGCGTTAAAGTTTACGCTATCGGAAAGATATCGGATATCTTTCTCGGACGGGGGATTTCGTTTTCGGTCAAGACGAAGTCCAATCAGGACGGAATGGAGAAGACGGGCGAGGCCTTACGTGCGCAAGGCAACGGCGTGATCCTTGTGAACCTCGTCGATTTCGACCAGCAGTTCGGGCATCGCAACGATGTGAAGGGTTACGCGGGCGCGCTAGAAGAAGTCGATCGGTGGCTGCCAAGTCTGGATCTGACTGACCGCGACATGCTCATTCTAACGGCCGATCACGGATGCGATCCGACAGCTCCATCGACCGATCACTCACGCGAGTATGCGCCATTGCTAATTTTTGGATCAGGCGTGAGGGCCGGTGTGGATTTAGGCACCCGCCAAACGCTAGCCGATATTGGCCAGACCGTAGCAGAAAACTTCGGCACGGCGATAAAGGCCGGTGTGAGTTTTCTCAGCGATATTCAGGAAGGATAGACAGACAAATCGAGCGATGAGACGGCGTATTACGGCGGGGAACTGGAAGATGTACAAGACAGCTCCGGAGACGGTGCGATTCCTTGCCGAGTTCAAGCAACTTGCAGATGGCATGAGCGGCTGCGAGGTGGTTATTTTCCCTCCTTCTTTGAGTATTCCCGCTGCTGTGACTGAGGCGGAGGGGACGCCGATACGCATAGGCGGGCAGAACATCTACTGGTGTTCGGAGGGCGCGTATACGGGTGAAGTTTCGGCCGACATGATGCGAGCCGTCGGTGCGACCTGGGTCCTGGTGGGGCATAGTGAGCGGCGGCACCAGGTCTGCCACGAGAGTGACGCCGACGTGCTGAAGAAAGCGCAAGCTGCTCTTACCGCGAATTTGACTCCCATCATCTGCGTAGGAGAGAAGTTGGAAGAACATAAAGCCGGTAAGGCACACGAAATTCTGGTAAGGCAATTTGCGTGTGGAATCGCCGGCCTCACCGAAGAGCAATTTGCGCAGGTTGTACTGGCGTATGAGCCGGTTTGGGCGATTGGAACAGGACAGGTAGCCACCCCGCAGATTGCTTCCGATGCTCATAAGCTGATCCGCTCGGAGGCGGAGAAACGGTTCGGCTCGGAAGCGGCGCAGCAGGTCAGGATCCTTTACGGCGGCAGCGTGAAGCCGGGTAATATCGAGGGTCTGATGCGCGAGCCAGAGATCGACGGGACATTGGTGGGCGGAGCAAGCCTGGATCCCGATTCGTTTATAAAAATTGTGAGAGCGGCTTAGGAATCTGGAGTGGTCTTTTTATCGCCGGCTGTTTTGCCCGGCAGATCGAACGGGTTTTCATGCACTCGCTCGCGGATTCCCGCATTGAGCGTTTTGGCGAGAGAAATACTCGCGTCCCCAAAACGATTCCTGATGTGATCGACCGAACGAAAAGCACTTCGCAAACGCGCCAAGGCAGGCTCTTCCAGCAAGCTCATCTGGCCTTCGACGTTCTGCAGATTGCCGGCATGAACCCCTAACAACCGGATTGGTGTTTTCCCGTCCCAGGCATGACGGAAGAGCTGGATAACAGCTCCAGCCACTTCGCGGTCGAGTTGAGTCGCATGGTCGAGCGAAGTAGCGCGCGTGATGGTGTAGAAATCCTCGTTGCGCAGCTTAAGCTGGATCGTGCGCGAGTAGAGTTGATGCTCGCGCAGCCGCTTGGCCACCATCTCCGAGAGTTTGAGAAGTGTTGTTTCGAGTTGGTCGGCGTTGGCGGTGTCTTCCGAGAATGTGTGCTCGTGGCTGATCGATTTCGGATTGGAGTCTGCGCCGATTTCGGCATCGAACCAGCCGCCCGCGTCCGCGCCGCGCGCTTTGCCTGCCAGCGCTAATCCCCACTTCCCGAAACGCGACGCGAGAAATGATTCATCCAGGCTGGCCAGATCACCCACTCGGCGGATGCCGAGCCTATGCAGTGAAGCTTCCATCTGTTTGCCGATGCCTGGAATTCTGCGCACCTCGAGCGGAGCCAAAAAGGGGGCTTCCTGCCCAGGAAGAATGTGCAACACACCATTGGGCTTGGCTTGGTCGGATGATACCTTCGCCACCAGGCGGGAGGAGGCCAGACCGAGAGAGCATTTCAGGTTCGTTTCACGCCCGATTGCTCCGTGTAATTCGTGAGCGGCGCGCATCGCAGGTCCGTGCAGTCGCTCGGTGCCCGTGAGGTCGAGATACGCTTCATCGATCGAAGCCATTTCAACTAACGGCGAAAAGCGATTGAGTATAGCAAAGACCTTCTTCGAGTATTCACGGTAGTGCTGCGGGTGACCTTCGACGAAGACTGCCTGCGGGCAAAGCTGACCAGCCGTTCGCAAAGGCATGGCCGAGTGAACTCCGAACTTTCGGGCGGCGTAGGAAGCAGCAGCTACAACACCGCGCTGGTTTGCGCGGCCGCCTACCACAACCGGCTTGCCTATGAGCGATGGGTCGAAAAGCTCCGCGACAGAGACGAAGAACGCGTCCATGTCTAAGTGACAGATCAGGCGTTGCATGGAGATGAGGCTTGCCGAAGACAGCTTAGCGGCGCAGACTGGCGCCAACCACGCGCGGCCACCCCGCTAAGTCTGAGCTTACTTCAATATCAGTCCATTGATCCGCGAGAAGTTCGCGAACGCCATCGAGCGATTGATAGCCAAGCTCCATCAACAGCCGGCCGCGCGGCTTAAGTGCAACTGCGGCCGCAGTAATCAGCCTCCCGTAGATTTCGAGCCCCGAATCACCGGCGAAGAGCGCGACATGCGGCTCCCAATCACGAACCTCGCTCTGCATATTGGCTGCCTCGGCTCCAGGCACATAGGGCGGATTAGAAACGAGCAAATCGAATGAGCCTGGCCTCACGCTTTCGAGCAGGTCCGCCGCAAAAAAGTGAACAGGCGCTTTGTGGGTTGAGCGATTGCGCTCGGCGATCGCAAGCGCCGGAAGAGAGATATCGGAAGCGAGCACAGGATGATTGCTCTCGAGCGCCAACGTAATGGCAATCGCACCCGAGCCTGTTCCGATATCTAAGACTCTCGCGCCTGCATGATCGGCGAGATATCTAAGGGCGGTCTCGACCAGGTGCTCGGTCTCGGGACGCGGGATTAGCACGCTCTCATTTACGTAGAAGTCGCGCCCGAAAAATTCCTGGTTGTGCGTGATGTACTGAGTTGGCTTGCCCTTGAGTCGTTCGCTAAGATAGCGGCCGTAATGGATCCACTGCAGCTGTTTCAGCTCGTCGTCGCGGTGAGCGTAAAGGTAGGCGCGATCGCAATGCAGAGCATAGCTGAGCAGAACCTCCGCTGTGAGGCGCGGCACGCCCACTGCTGCTTTCTCGAGAATCTCGGTGCCTTGCTGTAGAGCCGCTTGAATGGTCAGAAACAACGAAACGCCAGGCCACGGTTAAGCCGCTTCACCTTGATCGCGCAGCCGTGCCGACTGGTAGTAACTGGTCAGGGCATCGACAATCGGCTGCATCCGTCCTTCGATTACGAGATCGAGTTGGTGCAAGGTGAGACCGATGCGATGGTCGGTCACGCGATTTTGCGGAAAATTGTAAGTGCGAATCTTTTCGCTGCGATCGCCCGTTCCCACCATGCTTTTGCGTTCGGCGCCGATTTGCGCAAGCTGCCTTTCCATCTCCATCTGGTACAAGCGCGAGCGGAGGACCTGCATTGCCTTCGAGCGGTTCTTGATCTGCGATTTCTCGTCCTGGCAGGAAACAACCGTGTTGGTGGGCAAGTGCGTGATGCGTACCGCAGAGTAAGTCGTATTCACCGACTGTCCGCCTGGACCTGAGGAGCAAAACGTGTCGATGCGCAGATCCTTCGCGTCGACCTGCACGTCCACCTCATCGGCTTCGGGCATTACAACGACGGTGATGGTGGACGTGTGGACCCGGCCTTGAGTTTCGGTCGAGGGAACGCGCTGCACGCGATGCACTCCGCTCTCGTATTTCAAGCGGCTGTAAACTCGTTTGCCGCTGATCATGGCGATCACTTCGCTCAAGCCGCCGACAGACGATTCGCTCAACGAGGTCACTTCCACTTTCCAGCCCTGTTCTTCGGCATAGCGGGTGTACATGCGGAAGACTTCGCCGGCAAAGAGAGAAGCCTCATCACCGCCCGCGCCTTTGCGAATCTCGAGCACTACGTTCTTCTCGTCGTTGGGATCTTTAGGCAGCAGCAGGATCTGGAGATCACTTTCGATGCCGGCGACTTCGGGCTCTAGACGGGTTACTTCGAGCTCAGCCATTTGCCGCAGGTCGGGGTCGCTTTCGCTCAACATGGCGCGCGCATCCCGCAACTCGGCTTCCGCTTTTTTCCAGTCGCGGAACTTCGCTACCGCATCGGAGAGTTCGCTCTGCGCCTTGGAGACCTTTCTGTATTCATCCTGATCGCTCAGAACGGCCGGATCTGTCATTTTGGCCGTAAGCTCGTTGTACCGGGCCTCGGTCTGTTGTAAGCGATCGAGATATTGCATCTTGGTGGAGTGGATGACCGAAACTTTGAGCGCGTCGAAGGGTGATCTTAAGCGATCACTAGTTCGCCGCCCTGCGCTCTCTCAAGCTGCATGGCGTGGTCGAGAGCATAAATCGCTACTTCGGCCTGCTGGTTAGATGGCGGCTGGGTGGTTACGCGTTGCAGCCACAGCCCGGGACGCGTTAGCCAGGCCATGAGTCCGCCCCGGCGTTTGGCCGCAAACCGGATCACTTCATAGCTCACGCCAACAATCAAAGGAAGGAGTGCGATGCGGGCCGCGAACTTCGCCCAGAAATTATCGAGCGGCAGAAACGCGTAACAAATCATGGCTACGATCAGTACCACGACCAAGAAGCTGGTTCCGCAGCGAGGGTGCCACGTTACGAAGCGCTGGGCGTTCTCGACCGTGACAGGCTGTCCGGATTCGAAGTTGAATACGACCTTGTGCTCGGCGCCGTGATACTCGAATACCCGCTTCATCTCCCTCATGCGAGAGAGGAGAAACATAAAGCCAAGAAAGATAGCGATGCGCAGCGTGCCGTCCGCCATGTTGATGGCAAATCTTCCGCTCAGCGCGTGAAAGTGCCGGCCCAGCAGCGTTGCCAGATAGAGCGGGACAAATTTGTAGAGCCCGATCATAAAGACCAGCGAGAAGAGGATTTGCACGAGCATTGGACCAGAGCCGGTCCCGCTCTTTCTCTGCGCCACCTTGCCGGTAACTTCCTCTAAAGCGCATTCGGCGGAGAACTTGAGAGCTTTGATCCCGAGCCACATGGCATGGCCCAGCGTTCCCAAGCCGCGGAAAACCGGCAGCTTAAAAATGGGATAGCTGTCCGAGAGCCGAGCGAGCGGGCTCTCTTCCGTTACAATTTCCCCATTTGGTTTACGCACAGCGACGCAATAGCTGTGGGGCGAGCGCATCATGACGCCTTCCATGACTGCCTGTCCGCCGACCAGGGTGGTTTCTTCTCCGTTCTCGAGGACCGGGAGTAACTGTATGTGCGCGAAAAGACGCACAAAAGCACGCAAATTCAAGGGGATCTCCTACTTAAGTATATCTTGCAGTGCCGGCGACGCAAAACGGGCTGGGCTCCAAAAGGTGCCCCAAGCGACGGACTCTGTGGAGTAAAAAGCTGGGCGCCCGTTATCAGCGATGTGCATATCATCTTCCAGGCGCATTCCGAACTCGCCGCGCAGGTAGATTCCCGGCTCGTCGCTAAAGGTCATGTTTGGCTGCAGCGGAAGCTTATTGCCTCGGACGAGATAAGGCCACTCATGTCCGTCCATCCCGATGCCGTGTCCGACGCGATGAGTGAAGTAGTTGTAGTCGGGACCGTAGCCTGAGTCGACAATTACCTTGCGAGCCGCTGCATCTACCGCCTGGCATTCGATGCCCGGCCTCGCTGCCGAAAGCGCCGCGTGCTGTGCCCGACGCACGATATCGAAGACGCGCTTCATCTTGTCTGTTGCTTTACCCAGAACAAAGTTCCGCGTAATGTCGGAATTATAGCCCTCCACCAGGCAACCGTCATCGATCATGATAATCATGTTTTCGCGAATCGTTTGCGGAGTCGCCGACCCATGTGGATTCGCGCTGTACTGGCCAATCTCAACGCTTGCTTCTCCGCGAAATCCGACGCGCCCATAGGCGGCCGAAATCAGCTCCTCTGCGTCATGCCGGGTTTCAGCGCCCCATAGACCGCTTCATAAACTCTTAGAGTGGCCTGGTTCGCAACGCTCATCAGCTGCAGTTCGTGGGCGCTCTTGATCATGCGGCACCCGGCCGTCACGGGCGTAGCAGAGGTCAAGCGAAGCGCAGGCGCAGCTTTGGCGATTTCGTCACTGAAGACCCAGGGTGTTCTTTCCTCAACACCCAAAGTGCCGCTGAGCTTCCCCAGCGAGTTCAGGCCGGCGGCGACCAATTTGTAAGGACTCTGGTCTTCCTGCCAGGTAAGCACTTCAGCGCCTTGGAGCGGACCGCGATTCAGCTGCTCGCGCGCCCGGTCCTCTTCAAAGGACAGACACACGCAAAAGGCCTTTCCACTCGCGGAATGACCGTCGCAAACAGGCGCTCGCTGTTGCCCCAGCGCATGCCCGTGAAAGACAGCAGCGACGTGCCGCCGACCAGCACGATGGCGTCCAGTTTGTGTTCCGCCATGAGCTGCTGCGCTCTCGCAATGCGCTCTCGCAATGCGCGCTCGCCGCTCTTCCGCGGTAATCGGCTTCGGTTCGGCACGCATGGATTGAAGCGCCGCGATCGAGGGTGGAAGAGAGGCCTCGCTGTTCTGCTCTGCCCGAAGCGGTCCGCCGAAATCACGCCGGACAGCCCGGCCGCTTTGAGGAGACCTCGCCGATCGAAAAGCATTACGAATTCGTTGCGCTTTCGAACGAAAACCGGATCACAGCGATTCCAAGATGAATTTCATCACCTGCTTTGAGGAGCGTTCCGCGACTGTTCCGATGCACCGGATGACTCAGGCCATCGCGCACAATCCACAATCCGCAGTTCGCGTCACCCTTATAAATACGATCGTTGATGAGCCTGTACTCGCCGGTTTTCTGGGCGCGAAGAATATGCGCGTGTTCGCGCGAAACGGTTTTGCTTGCTTCATCGTCGCCGAGGAACACCAGGTCGTTTCGGCGGGACGGCGCGGCAGCGCGGTACACGTCGGCCGTGCGTCCAATATTTGTCCTCGCTTTCTCCAGCCCGAATTTACGCTCGTTGGCCGTGCCCTGGAGCACGGTGAGAGTCGCAACCGCGGAGGGAGCGGGCGCGGCCTCCGCCACTTTGCGCATTCCAGTCTCGACTGCAACCCAAGATTCGCCGGTGTTCGGAAGTCTGGCAGTGGTGCTGAATTCAACTGACAGATCAGCCGGAAAACGATAACTCGATCGCACCAGCGCCTCCTTTAACTCTTCGGAAAAATATTTGTTCAGAAACTCGCCTTGAAAAACGGCGGCCTTGTCGTCCGGTACGCCTAACAACTCAATGCGGACCGTGTCGAACGCGAAAACATTTCTGCCCGCCACACGATGGCTATTCGCTTTGATCGCATCTAGCGCGAGTAGCCGTATCTCGGCCAGCTCAGGCGCATCCTTAGCCAGGCGATTGGCTCCGAAAGGCGATTCGAAAACCGCTCGCCCGAATTTCTCGATCACCTTGGATAAGGCCATGAGGTCATTTCCCTTCCGAACTTTCTATCATGCCAAGCTGCGCGGCTGCTTCCACGATCTGGCGTGCTATGGGTGCCGCCGTTTTCGCGCCGTAACCTCCGTGCTCGACGATCACGGCGAAAGCGATTCGCTGACCGATGGGCGCATCATAAGGCGCGAAGCCGGCAAACCAGGAGTGGGGCTGGCCCTGGTCGAGTTGTGCCGTGCCGGTCTTTCCGGCGACCGGGACAGCCAAACCCGTCATGGCTGTGCGGGCAGTTCCGCTGGTTACGACGGAACGCATCGAATTGCCGAGAAAGGTCGCGGCGGCTGGCGAAATAACACTCGCGGGGGGCGCGGTTCGTCCATCGCTGCCGTCCAATACCCAGCGGCCTTCGGGCATTGCGCCATTCGCGGCGATGGTGGCCGCAACTCGCGCCATCTTCAACGGCGTCGTGACTACCGCGCCTTGTCCATAGGCAGCGAAAGGCAACATCTGCTTCACCTGCGCTTCCGTTCCGGCATTGATGCCAAGCAGCGCCGCCGTCTCACGGAGAGCCTTGGAGCCGACCGCGAATACGCCCAGCTGCGCGAAGTATGCGTTGCAGGAAACCGTGATCGCCTGGCCCATCTTCAATGTGCCATGTACCCGATCGCCAACATCGTCGCGGATCGGGCGCCGCCAGCCAGGGATCACAGTACCCGCGCGGCCGTCACTCAAACGCCTGCAGGAAAAAGTTCGTTGAGCGGCATTCGGGTCGGCCCGCAAAGCTGCCATTGCCGTGACCAGCTTGAAAGTCGATCCCGGCGGATATTCGCCATAACGAGCTCGATCCAGCAGTTCATCGGCCTGCGCGCCCGTGGCGTCATTGCCGCTAGCCGCAGGCCAACTCACCAGCGCCAGTAGATCTCCGGTCTGAGCATTCATCACCACCGCCGCGCCCCTTTGCGGGGCGTGAGCGCCGGCGAGATCCATCAGCTTCAACTGAAGCCGCATGTCGATGGTTGTGCGTACGTCGCGATCCCGGTTGAGCAAAGCCTGAAGAGCAGGATTGTCCCGTTGATGACGGTAGCGAACCACCGCCGCCAATTCCTGAAAGTCGGTAAATCCCTGCAGCTTTTTATTGGAATCGTGCTCGACGAGCGATGCGTTCGTGGCATGAAAACGCTCGCCGGTTCGAAAATCCCCAAGCAGTTGAACGGTTGCCGCGCCGAACGGGTAATAGCGCGCGTCGACGTGAGACGCGGTTTCGCCCGACGATATACCCAGCCGCTCGCGCTCGGCACGATGGCGCTCAAGTTCCTGCCAGCTGCTGGTTGCCAGCAGAATGCCGTTGCGGTCGTAGATGTTGCCGCGCGGAATCATGGCCGCCAGCAGATTCAGCCGGGGATTGCGCTGCGGCCGCTTAACACCGTCACTTGCATAAACCAGAGCGTCTTTAGCCAGCAGATCTCGATCGTGCCAGATTTCTAGATAAGCAGCCCGCGCCAGCAGCGCCAGAGCGCATAACCCAAGCACGATCGAAACGGCCTGCAGAGGACGCCCGAATAGCGGTTCGAAGCGCAGCTTGCTCTCTTTGCCGGCCAGTGGCACCTCCAGCCGTGCGGATTGGTTCGAGATCCCCAGCAGGACAGCCACGATAAGGAAGTTCGAGAGCATCGCGGTATTGCCGGAACTCAGGAACGGCGACACGACGCCCGAAAGCGGAATGGCGCCCAACGCTCCGCCCGAGATCAGCAGCATCTCGAGAGACAGCAGCGTGCCGCATCCTGCCGCTAGAAACAGCGCATACTCATCCGGTGCCTGGAGCGCTATCCTGAACGCCCGCCGAACCAGCAGCGCCAATAAGAGGCATACACTCACGACACCCGGAAAGCCCCACTCTTCCGCCAACGAAGGCAGCACCAGATCGGTATGGCCGGCTGGAATCACCGCCGGATCGCCCCAGCCTGGACCTGAGCCCCATGGCCCTCCCGTGGCAAAGGCCCAAAGCGAATGCGCCAGCTGATCTCCGCCATGGACGTCGTTGTCCCAGGGCGAGAGCCACATGGATACGCGTTCGACGACCGTATGCGGAGCACCAAAATGGCAGCCGATCACGACTCCGCCCACCAGTAGCGCGACTCCGAGCACGGCGAGGCCGCTTCGTCTGCGGGCAATCGCGAAAACGATCAGGAAGAGCATGCCTGTTACCAGCGCAGGCCCCATATCCTTGAGCACAAAAAAGAGCACCAGCGCACAAGCAACGGCGCTCATCACCGGAAGCGCATGGTACACGCGAGGAAGCTCGAGCCAGCGAAGCCAGCGCGGCACGAAACTCTTTTGCTTCAGTTCGCGCAGCCACTCCCATCTCTCCGCGAAATAGCCGGCGAGGAAAAACACCAGCAGGATCTTTATTACTTCGACCGGCTGAAATGGGCCGAGATTGACGCGCGCGTCGCTGCCGGTAGGGCCGGAACCGAAACGTAAAAGCGCCCCAAACAAAATAAGGACGAGCAACAGAGGCGTGTAGGTAAAACGCGCGAAGTTCCGAGACTGGAATGCTTTGAAGAGCGGCAGCAGGAGAATAGCGCAACCCGCTATAGCGCCCCAGGCAAATTTTCGGAATTCGAGCGTGTCGCGCAGCGGATCGCGCAGGCTGACCATGAGGATGAGTCCCATGCCGGTCAGCAAGTGGATGGCGGGCAGGATCGCCGGATCGCCACGGAACTTCCGCCATCTCCAGACGAGATGCACAATCCAGAACGCAGCCAGGTATAACAGCACCCAGAGCGCGTAGATCTGCAAATACTCACCTGGGGTGCGCACCAATAGGAACGGCTTCAGCTTCGCTAAGGGAAGCAGCGGGACACTAGCGGGTGCCCTGCCGGAAACGGGAACTTTTCGCCGCCATTCGGCGAAGCTTGCTTCCTCCAGCTCGGCTTTGCTTACGCGCAATCGGGCGAGCGCTCCGACGTTGGGCAGCGGTCTGGCCTTCTCTAAGAAAGCGGCCAGCCGCCCGGCCGCTATTTCGCGATCTCGCGGATCGCTGAAAGCGTTACTCAGCAAAGCCGCGAAGTCGCCCGGTTGATGAGGGGCGTTCAAATTCAGCAGCTCAACGGAGGCCACGCGACTCTGCACGCTGGCGAAATCCTGCGTTTTGGCGATCAACACCAACGCCAGACCGGCGGCGACCAGCAGCGAAGAGCCCAGCAACCACCGGAGCTCTTTCCGCCGCTCCGGCGTTTTAATGCTATTAAGGAGTTCGAGTTGCAGCGCGAGGCTGCTTTCACCCCGCCTGGTTATGGCCATCGCAACGATGCCACCCACTTCGCAATGCGCAGTTTAAGCAGGACCATATGCGACGGCAAATACATGGGCTCCTGCGCCAAGACCTTGGAGTAACTTCGTCGCGAAACCGGCTTGCGACCTATCTTTAAGCCCACCGGAGTTACTACTTTAGGTTGGCCGCTCGGGATGACGGTCAGCGCGTCCTCGATTCTGGCTGTTTCATTCTCGCCCTTGTAGAGCTGCTCGAGATTAGCCTGCACGTGGCTGAAACCGGCTATCGGCTCGTAAAGGCTGCGTGCCCGCTCGAAGTCGGCGCGTGCCAGCTGCAACCATTTGGTACTGTCCTGCCTGGCTTCGAGGGGTGTGCGCTCCGCCCGGTTTAGCTCCCACGACGCCCGGAACAGGTACCCGTCCGCTTGCTCTTCTATCTCGCGCGGCCCGGCTTTATATCCGAGTTGCGCAGCCTGGTGAAACTCGGCAAGCGCCGCGCCCACATTGTGCACGCCATAGATATAAGCTCGGGCCAGGCCAAGATGAGGATCGGGCGAGCGGGGCAGCAGAGTTTCGGCCCGTCGGAACTTTTCGAAACTTGCATTCACCGCGGACAGGCCGGAATTTCGCTGCAAATCGAGGTAGCCTTCGCACAAATCCAGCTCGCCTCTCGCGCTCTTGTTTGAGGGATCTATCTCCAGAGCGTGCATCAGGCAAAGCCGGGCCCCGGACCAGTTCAGATTGCCGGGTTGATCTTCCGAGCCGTAGCGAAACCGTTGAATGAGCTTATCCGCGGATGCGAGAAGGTTGGCGTGAAAGCGCGCCGCCAAATTCTCCGTTTGAAAAAACTGGGCCCACCACCAGCTCCGATGTTGCACGGTCTGATAGAGCTGCCAGTCGGACGCAAGCTCGGAGCTCGGCAGCGAAATGTAGTCCTTCGGTTCAGCTATCGTCCGGCTAATTTCACGCAGATGAACGTGGTACGCAATGGGCACGAATAACAGCAAGCCAGCCAGCACGCCTGCCAAGAGGGCGGCGGTTAGGCTAATCAGGTCACGCGAACGCGGCAGCGGCGGTACGTGCTTGTTTCCCGTTCCACCGTTCTCCTGCTTCGCCTCATGTTGGTGAACCAGCGTTGCGTTGGCCTTCCAATATCGCGCGTTCTCGGCACCCGCCTGATTCGGCCGACCGTCCAGGAAACCGTGCAAATCCGTTGCGAACGCTTCCGCCGAGGCGTAGCGCCGGTCGACGTCGCTCGAGAGGGCCCTGGCGACGATCGCTCTTAGCTCGATAGGACAGTCATCCGGCAACGCTCGAGGCGGTCTGCGCGACTGAATCAAGCTCTCCAGCTCGAGGGTGCTCTGCGCTTGAAAGGGAGGCGAGCCGGCCAGCATTTCGTAAAGGCTCACGCCCAAGGCCCATAAATCGGCGTGCGCATCCACCTGAGAACTCCGTAGCCGCTCCGGCGAGCAGTAACTTGGGCTGCCAAGTTGATGATGCGTCAGATCGTGCCCAGGGGTAATGAGCTTTGCGATGCCGAAATCGAGCAGCCTGAGCTCGTCATCCGCGCCGATCTGAATGTTGGAAGGCTTTATGTCGCCGTGAACCACCGCCGTTCTCCGGTTGCTTCCGCGGGGAATGAATTCGTGGAGCGTACGCAACTGATCGCAAATCTCCACTACGTAACGCGCCGCCCGTTTGGCTTCGAGGCGGTGCTCCGTCTCCAGGATCTCCGCTAGCGTACGGCCTGGAAAATACTCGAGCGCCACGAAAAAGCGGCCGTCATGCTCACCTTCCGCATAGACGTCGAGAATGCGCTTGTCGCGCTCGCGCAACTGCCGCTGAATACGGGCTCCCTGACTCTCCGCTTCAATCGCCAGCCGGACCGATTCCTTATTAGAGCGCTCGATGACTTTCAAGACGACGCGGCGGCCGGCCTCCGTGTCCTGAGCGAGATACACGTCCGCCATGCTTCGGCCGAGCCTGCGAACAAGGTGGTATTTTCCGAACCAGCTCTCCGAAGCCAGACCAGAGTCCGCAGTCTTCATGCTATTCCCCGCCGCGCCGGTTGAGCCAGGCGAACCCGGCGACAAACAGCATAAAGAATAGGACGAACGGAAGGTGCGCCAGGTAAACAAGTTTCATGCGCGCACCTCGAACGTCAGCGTCAGCACCTCGCCGAGGCCTATCTGCGCTCGCCTGGGCAGCAAGTCCTCGGCACCCTTGCGAAGCCGTTTGCCATTCACCCAAGTGCCATTTGTGCTGGCATCGAGAATTGAGAATGCGCCGGTAGCCGGATCGCGCCGGATGAGCGCGTGATGGCGCGAAATCTCGTCACTGGCATAAAGTGCCAGATCGACCTGCTGCTCATCGCCGCCCCGCCCAATGCGGACTTGGTTTTGTGTCACAAAATAGGTTTGCGGGCCAGATTCGTCCTGGTACTGAATGGCTGCAAAGATAGCCTCGGAAGACTTTTGCTCAAACTTAGTCCTGGCTCCCACGCCTTGCGTGGCCGACGGCTCGCGGCCGATGAGCGTCGTCCTGGTGCCCCGATACCCCGGCGGCGACGCCTCATTCAGCTCAGAGTGAATTTCGACATCGCCGGGCGGAACTTCCTCTTCGGGCAGAAATTCGAGCTCCCATTCCCGGCAAGCGATCCGATGCTCTTTCGGGCCTGTAGAACGTTTCCGAATGCCGAGCCCCGGGGGCGTGGCATTCCATTCAGCGACGCGGGCGCGTAACGCCTTTTTGGCATCATCGATAACCAGGTCGAGAACGCCGCTCAGCGTCAGGTAATCCGCCGGATTCAGATAAATCGTGAAGACGCACGGCAGCAAGACGCTGTACGCCATCTCGAAGCGGCCCAATTCCATATTCCGGATGAGCTCGCTAACGATGATGCTACCGCTCAGCTTAGGCTCGCCAAGAGTCTGCTTCTCGACCCCCAAGAGTGCTCCTATTGGTGAAATCGTACCTCAATTCCGCCGAGCCGTGCCAGCGATTTGCCCCAGAACCCAGACGGCTTCGTCCCCTCCAAGGCGTAATCGAGGGTGGCTTCAGGCCTGGTTTGCATCAAAAATAAGACAGAATTGAGACACTTGACACGGTTGTTAGACTGTTGATTTGGGAGGCTCCGCAGAGTCCGGTTTTCCGTTATACGATACGGATCCAGCAGCACGCCGTATGATTGGCCGCGAAGATTTCGATCCCCTTGCGCCGCAGCGCGAAGCAGCTATCTTTTACGGCCTCTTCCTGCGCGGCCACTCGGCTGACGATTTGCGCCGCGATATCGACGTCCCTCGCCCTTTGCTGCATAAATGGCTCCAACCGCGGCGTTATGAAGAAGGCTTTCGGGACTCCTTGCGGCAGATGTACACTTACCGCAAAAAGGTCCTCGCGATCTTCGACGAACTCGTGCTCAAAGAAAAGTACAAGGCTCGCATAAACTGATTCTCGTCCCGGTCATCAGTTCTCCCGGCCATCCATGCAGATCCCGATATTCCAGGTAGACGCTTTTTCAAGCAGCATCTTCTCAGGCAATCCCGCCGCTGTTTGCCCGCTCAAAGAGTGGTTGCCGGACCCAACGCTGCAGGCAATAGCAGCCGAAAATAACCTGGCGGAAACGGCCTTTTTCGTTCCGGCAAATGGCGCCTACCGCCTCAGATGGTTCACTCCGGCGTGCGAAGTGGACCTTTGCGGACATGCGACACTGGCTTCCGCCTACGTGCTTTTCACTGAATTGGGCGAAAACGGCCCGGCTGTGCGCTTCGCTACCAAGTCGGGCGAATTGACCGTTGAGCGTAGAGGCGAACTGCTGGTCATGGATTTTCCTTCCAGGGCTCCTGCAAAGCAGATTCCCGATCCGGCAGTAGTCGCGGCGGTCGGAGGCAAGCCGGTTGAAACTCTGGCTGCCCGCGATTATCTTTTGGTGTACGCGACAGCCGGCGAGGTGAAGGCTCTCTCTCCCGATATGCCAGCGCTTCAGAAGGTGGACCGCTTTGCCTTCATTGCAACGGCACCAGGCGAGGATTGCGATTTTGTGTCTCGCTTCTTCGCACCCGCCCAGGGGATACCGGAGGACCCTGTGACCGGCTCATCCCATTGCACTCTCATTCCATATTGGGCTGAAAAGTTAAGCAAGACTGATCTGCATGCCCGGCAGATTTCTCCGCGCGGTGGCGAACTCTTTTGCCGTCTGCGCGGAGAACGTGTCGAGATTGGTGGGAGAGCGGCTCTGTTTCTGCGCGGCCAACTTTCCATTTAGGATCTTCCGAAAGTCACTTCAGAAGTACCGCTTCCAGACTTTACACGGGTATGTGACTTTCTTTCACGCCTAGGTGAGATTTTTTGCTCTGTCGCGAGCCTAAACAGATCAGAGGAGCAGGGAAAAATCATTCGATGGTAGGGGTTTCCGGGCCACAGCGGTTTATAGGTAGTGATATCGAAGCGCGCCGAACGATTGGCGACTAAATTGCTCAACCGGTGTGTTATGATTCGAGGATCCGAAAAGCGCCGCTTAGCGGAAGAGAGATCCGAAACGTGTGGGGCTCCCCAAAGAGTTCCAGTGAGCACAACGAGCACGTTCTGGAACTATCTCGCAACCGTCTCCGCCAGATTGGTACCAGCAGTATTTGGTCGCTGACACGTGGCACGGGATTTGTGATACCGTCAATGAACCTTTTGGAAGAGTCTTACGTCTAAACGGAAGACTTGGCGGCTTCGAACTCTTTTTAAGTGGGCAGAGCTAGTCAGTAAGAAGGAGAAAGCAAAATGACAAAAGCCGAATTAGGCAAATTCAAAAAAATCCTGGAGACCAAGCGGGACGAGTTGGAACGGATAGTACGCAATCGCGACGCGATCACGATCGAGAAGAGCGCGGACGCCTTGGATGAAGTGCAGCACGCGTCCGAGCGGGAACTAGCGATTCGCAACTTGGACCGGGAATCGAACCTGCTGCGGAATGTTCGCTTAGCGCTTCGCCGGATCGAAGACGGTTCATTCGGCATTTGCCTTCACTGCGAGGAAGAGATCAGCCCGAAACGGATTGCCGCAGTGCCCTGGGCTCCTTATTGCATTCAATGCCAGGAGCAGGCAGACAAACGTCAAGCGGACGGCGAAGAGATGTTCGACGACATGCTTGTCAATGCTGCTTAGCCTACAGGTTCTTTTTCCAGCCCACCTATAGGGCGCACGCGATTCAGAAGCGCTTGCGCCCTACTTACTTATTAGTACTTCCCTCCGTCGCACTCTTCCCGGCATTCCTACACGAGGCGTAACTTTCATTGGCGGAACTTCGCCCTTCTGCAATAGGCGATGAAGATTTCAATCAGGGCAGCTTCTGGGGCCGTTCTACTGCTGGCGGCGTTAGCAGGCTCTCCATGGGCGGCTACGCAGGACGCGTCAACAACTCCCTCCACCAAACCTACCGAGCATCTAATAGGAACAATCACCGCACTTGATGCTACCGCCCGGACCATTACCGTCAAAGAAGATAAATCGGGCAGTGAACAAACGATTCTGCTCGCCGATACAAAAACTCTTATTAAGGTTGCGCCGGGTGCTAAGGACTTAAAGAATGCCACTCGTATCACCGCGGATCAACTTGCGGCCGGCGATCGGGTGGATATTCGCGGCTTCAAATCTGCCGAGGATCCAGGCAAAGTTGCAGCGCGCAGCGTGGTTTTGATGTCTGCTCGAGAACTGCAGCAGGCGCATCAGGCGCAAGCCGCCGAATGGCAGCGCAGCATGGCCGGGGTAGTCACTGCGCTAGATCCCTCGACGGGCAAAATTACTATCAATCAGGGGACCGCCTCTGGTCCGAAGCCGGTAATAGTCGAGACATCCGCCCAGACAGAATTCACTCGCTATTCGCCTCAGACTCCGGGCAGCCCAGCGGTTTCACAGCTTGTGCAGGTGCAGCCGGGCGACCAGCTCCGGGTTATCGGGGAGAAGAGCGCCGACGGATCGACCATCACGGCACAACGAGTTTACTCAGGCGCCTTTCGAACCTTGAACGGGACAATCGTGTCGGTCGCTCCCGATGGAAAGCAACTCACGATGCGGGACCTTGGCTCCAAAAAACCAGTTGAGATTCTGCTGACGGAGAGCTCGAGCCTACGCAAGCTGCCTCGAGAGATGGCGATGGTTTTGGCGCGCCGGCTCAGTCCGACGGCCCAAGCGAATTCCGGTGTCCCGAACGGAGGATCGGAAAACGCCGCTATGGGAGCTGGAACTCCCTCCGCAGGAGCACCGGGTGCAGGTGGAATGCACGGTCCTGGCGCCGGCGGAATGCGCGGCGGGCGCAACGGCGACATCTCGCAAATGATCGACCATCTCCCCAAAATCGAACCTGCGGATCTAAAGCCCGGCGACGCAATCGTCGTCTCAGGGGTCGCGACCGGACGTAATAATGACCAGCTGACTGCAACCAACGTTATCGCCGGCGTAGAGCCAATTTTGCGTTCTGCTCCGGCTCGTCAGGGCGGACAAGCTCTGGGTGGCGATTGGGGATTAGGCGAAATGGCGCCGCCTCAGTAAGGCCGGGAGATCTTTTTACAAAACTTAGGCAGAGGTGTCATGCGTTGTAGCGTTATTTGTGTTTGGATTTTGGGATTGCTCCTGGCGGGCCTCCTGGGAGCGCAGGGTCCGCAGCCACAAGGCACGGCGAACCAAGCGCCCGCGCGGCATATAGCTCAAAATGGTGGCGGCGCTATTCGAGGCACGGTGAAGGACGGCACTGGAGGAGTCATTCCCGGTGCGAAAGTCACACTCACGGACGCCAATAACGGAACTCAGACAGTCAATTCCGGCGCAGATGGCAGCTACGTTTTCCGGGGTGTGCCCGCGGGCATCTACAGCGTCACGGCCACCTACACGGGACTGCAGCAGCAGACCCCGCTGGCGGTCAGCGTCGTCACTGGCCGGCCCGCGACAGCGAACGTCGTGATGAACGTACAGACGCAAAAACAGGAAATCAACGTCACCGACACGAATACCAACACGGTCAGCACGGAAGCAGCGAATAATGCGAGCGCTTTAGTTCTGAGGCAGGAAGATCTGGATGCTTTACCCGACGATCCTGACGATTTGCAGGCCGACCTGACTGCTCTGGCCGGACCCTCCGCGGGGCCGGGAGGAAACCAAATCTTTATTGACGGATTCACTGGCGGTCGGCTTCCGCCCAAAGCATCGATCCGGGAGATTCGCATCAACTCTAATCCGTTTTCCGCGGAATTCGACAAACTGGGTTATGGCCGCATTCAGATCTTCACCAAACCAGGTTCAGACAAATTTCACGGCCAGGGATACTACAACGTCAGTGACGGTATTTGGGACTCCCGTAATCCATTTCTGATGGTGAATCCGCCTTTTCTTACGCAGCTTTTTGGCGGCAACGTGAGCGGACCTGTCAGCAAGAAAGGCAGCTTCTTCATCGATGTAGAGCGCCGCAACATAGACGATAACGGAATCATCAACGCCAACATCCCGGCGGCAGACTTTCTTAGTTCCACGGCTTATCAGAACTATTACGCAACGCCGCAGCTGCGCACCACAGTCAGTCCGCGCTTCGACTATCAGCTTGGTTCGAACAACACGCTCAGTTTCCGGTATAGCTATCTGGATAACAACCGCCTTGTGACCGGAATTGGCGCGTTTGAGCTGCCGGCTCTCACTATAGGCAATATGAATTTTCCGAGCAGCGGGTACAGTTCGTTAACTGGCGAGCAGGAGTTTCAGGCCGTCGACACGGCTGTACTGAGCCCGAGAGCAGTGAACGAAACGCATTTCCAATTCGACCGCGAGAAGGTCTCGGAGATTAGCCAGAGTCTCGCCCCGCAACTCTCTGTATCGCAGTCTTTCGTTTCGGGCGGTTCGGGTTACGGCGCGCCAGGATACCCAAATACCTACGACATTCAAGATAACTACGAGCTGCAGAACTATACTTCGCTCACCTGGGGCGCTCATACTACCAAATTCGGCCTGCGTATCAGGGCCGACGCTCTTAGCGATTCGAGCCCGAAGGGGTTTAACGGCACTTATTTCTTCCTGGGAGGGCAGTTCCCGGTCCTCGATGCCAGCGATCATCCGATACCTGGCAAGACAGTTGGGTTGCAGTCGATCCAGCAATACCTGGTGACAGTTCAGTTGCTCCAGACCATGTCGAGCGGGCAGGTCAGCGCTCTCGGTTATGGACCGTCAAAATACACGGTGAATGCGGGGAATCCATTTCTCAGCCTGAATCAGTTGGATTTCGGACCGTTTGTCCAGGACGATTGGCGGGTGCGCCCGAATCTGACGGTCAGTTTGGGATTGCGCTTTGAATCGCAGACGAACATCAACGATAACAGCGACGTTGCGCCCCGTGTGGGATTTGCGTGGTCGCCCGACGCAAAGGGTTCAAACGGCCGGGCGAAGACGGTGATTCGCGGCGGCTGGGGATTGTTCTATGACCGTTTCGCTATCACGAATGTGGAAACGGCGCAGCGCTACAACCAGCAGAACCAGACGCCGTATGTGCTCGACAATCCAACGATCTACAATGCTGAATTCAACACGCAGATTCCGCTGAGCGATTTGACTGCGGCGACGAGCAACACCCCCCAGAAATATCAGATCGATAGCAACCTGCAGGCTCCCCGCCTGATGCAGACTGCCTTGTCTATTGAACGCCAGCTCTTTGCGCACACTACTCTCAATGCAAACTACGTGAACTCCCGGGGCACGCACGAACTGCGCACGGTCGACATTAATGCGCCCTATCCAATTCCGGGTGAACTGCCGCCGGGATCTTCGCAGTTCGCAGGAGGAAACAGGGGTACAAGCGATTACAACAGCGTCGGCTCGCGGCCATATGGAAACATCGGAGACATTTACAATTTCGAATCCGATGGGATCTTCAAACAGACGCAGGTGATCGTCGGAGTAAATAGCCAGGTCGGAAAATGGCTGACGCTGTTCAGCCGTTACAGTTATTCCGATGCGCATAGCGATACCGACGGGTTAGCCACGCTGCCCTCCAATCCCTACAATTTTGCGCAGGACTGGGGCCGCTCGATTCTCGGCATCGAGCAAAATCTCTTTCTCGGCGGCTCGATAGCAACTAAATGGGGCCTGCGCTTCTCTCCTTTTCTGGTGGCGCATACCGGGATTCCGTATAACATTACGACCGGCACTGACTTGTACCTGCAGGGGCAGGGCGCGCCTACCGCTCGTCCTCAAGTTGTCGATTATGTGACGCCCTATTTAACGCCTTTCGGATACTTGAATCCGGATCCGGTGGTAGCTCCTCCGGGCACATCGAACGTGATCCAGCGAAATGCGGCAACGGCTCCCGGCTATGTGGGATTGAATTTACGAGTCAGCAAAACCTGGGGATTCGGCACGACAAAGTTCTCGGGGCCATCAGGCGGAGCACGCGCGGGCGGTGGAGGAGGAGGCGGCGGCGGACGGAGTTTTGGCGGCGGCGGAGGCGGCCCTCGCGGCTTCAACGAGGGGACCGAGCATCGTTATAATCTGACGCTCGGTGTAAACGCACGAAACATCTTGAATCACGAGAACCTGAACACTCCGAATGGCGCATTGACCTCGCCGTATTTCCTCCAATCGACCGGCATCACAGGTGGATATGGCGCGGAGGCTACCGCAAGTAATCAGCGGCGCATCGACCTTCAGCTTAGATTTTCGTTTTAGCTGGGACTTTTCAGGCGTTCGGGTGTAAAAGCCGGATCAGGAAAAAAGCTATAGCGGCGACAAGAGCAGCAGCTGGGATGGTAAGCACCCAAGCGATCAAGATGTTGCCGGCGACATTCCAACGCACGGCACGCACCCGTTGTATGGAGCCAACACCGACAATCGATCCCGCTACCACATGAGTGGTGGAGACGGGCAGTTTGAGCCAGGTCGCGAGCAGGATCGATATGGCGGCTCCGGTTTCGGCGCAGAATCCGCTGCGCGGTTTAAGCCGGGTGAGCCGGGTGCCGAGGGTGCGCACCACTCGCCAGCCGCCGCTCAGGGTGCCCAGCCCCATAGCGGTCGCCGAGGCCAAGATCACCCAATCGGGCACGTGGAAATTTCGCTGGAATCCGGCCGCAACCAGCACTGCGGTGATGATGCCCATGGTTTTCTGGGCATCGTTCGTGCCGTGGGCACAACTCAGAAGCGATGCGGAGGCAAGCTGCGCGTGGCGAAACAAGCGGTCCAGGCGCGCGGGTGTAGTGTGGCGAAAAATCCAGTAAACCAGCACCATCAGCGCATAACCGAGGACCAAGCCGATGATCGGAGCGAGCACGATGAACAGCAGCGTGGTCGGCCATTTTCCAAGGATCAGGCCCTTGAGACCGGCTTTCGCAAGGGCCGCCCCGGCGTATCCTCCAATCAGCGAATGAGAGGAGCTGACCGGCAGTCCGATAAACCAGGTGAGCAGGTTCCAGATAATTGCGCCGAGCAGGCCGGCGAGAATGACATATGGCGTGACGATGCGCGTATCGACGAAGCCTTCGCCGATAGTGGCGGCAACGCCGGTGCCAAGGAAGAACGCGGCGAGAAAGTTAAAGACTGCAGCCAGGGCAACAGCAGAAAGGGGCGTCAGGACGCGCGTTGCGACCACGGTAGCAACAGAGTTGGCCGCATCGTGGAACCCATTTACGAAATCGAAGACAAGCGCGACACAGATGATGAGGACTACCAGTCCGAAGATGGACATGGGCTAAATGTTCTTCACCGCTACGTTCTGAATCACGTCCGCAACGTCTTCGCACCGATCGGTGGTCTGCTCCAATTCCTCGATGATTTCTTTCTGCTTGATCAGGGTGAGGGCATCGATATCCGAGCTGAAGAGCTTGGCAACCAGGGTCCGTTCGATTGCATCGGCTTCATTTTCGAGCCGGTTCACTTCGATGCAGTCAGCGAGGACGGCCTTTTTGTCGTGAAGCGCGTTTAGCGCCCTGGCTAAAGCTTTGCACGCGGCGTCGATAATCTCACCAAGCAGCAGAGCGGATTCGGGGATCGGGTCGAGCCGGTAGGCGACGATGCGAAAGGTAACATCCTCGATGGCATCGAGAACATTGTCGAGGCTGGTTGCCAGCGTTTGAATATCTTCCGGATCGAGCGGAGTAATGAACGTAGTCTGCAGCCGGCTGAAGATCAAGTGGATGATCTCGTCGCCCGCGCGTTCGAGCGCTTCAATTTGCCTCGAGACGTCGCAGATGCCTTGGTAGCCGGAGCGCAAGCCGGTCTTCAAGAGTTCCGAGGAGCGGCAGAGGATTTGCGCGTGCTGGACAAACAACTCGAAGAACTTTTCGTCTTTAGGCAAGAGGTTCATAGCATTCGGTATTGTAGTCTTCAAATATATGCGCACGGCACTTCCGCTTTTACTACTGATCGGAGCGTCGCTTTCGGCTGCTCAGTCCTCAGCACAATGGAAGCAGCTCTTCCACGGCAAGGATCTGGATGGTTGGAAGCATGTTGGGCCAGGGGGCATGACAGTCGAGGACGGACTGATTCGCACGCACGGCGGCATGGGCTTGCTTTACTGGACGGGTGGCAAAGTAGGCGATTGCACGATTCGCGTGGTTTACAAAATGCGCGATGAAAACGACAACTCGGGCGTATTCGTGCGCATACCGACTGCACCGGCGGATCCGTGGATGCCGGTAAATAAGGGTTATGAAGTGCAGATCGATAATCATCCAGAGCGCGGCGGCGAAGATGAGTACCACGTGACCGGGACGCTTTACTCGCTTACGAAGCCACTGGCAAAACCGGGCAAGCCAGGACCGGAGTGGAACACCATGCAGATCACGCTGGACGGACCGCGCACAATTGTGGAAGTGAATGGCGAAAAAGTAACGGACTACACCGAAGGTCAGCCCGTACCACCCAAGAAGCTTTCCTTCGAGCCGGAGCGCGGACGCCGGCCTGACATGGGTTATTTTGGCTTGCAGAACCACAGCGATAACGACATCGTGTTTTTCAAAGAAGTCGCCATTAAGCCGCTCAAAGCGGGCGCCTCGAGCGAATAGTTGCGAACACTCGATCCGGCTTCACCGAAAACCGGTCTCGAGCGGGGGATGGGCCTGTTCCCTGCCCTGGCGGCGAACATGCTGCAGATGGTGGGGGTCGGACCTTTTCTGACAATCCCGCTGATGCTTTCGACCATGCACGGCCCGCAAGCACTGGCCGGCTGGATTCTGGGGGCGGTAATCGCAACCTGCGATGGATTGGTCTGGGCTGAATTGGGCGCGGCCATGCCAGGCAGCGGCGGTTCTTACGAGTATCTGCAGCAGGCATTCGGTCCGCAGTCATTCGGGCGGCTGATGGGCTTCCTCTTCTTGTGGCAGGTGATGCTGGCGGCGCCCCTGACGGCGGCCTCGGGCGGCGTGGGATTCGCTGATTACACGAGATATCTATTTCCTGCGATGACGGGCTTGGAGGCCAAGCTGCTGTCGGCGGCTGTCTGCCTGGTAGCGACGGTGCTGCTCTACCGCGACATACGGTCGATCGGCAAGATTTCGACGGTACTTTGGCTGGGGCTGATGCTGACGATGGGGCTGATCATTTGGGGCGGTGCGTGGCACTTCCAGCCGGAGCTTGCCTTCAGCCTTCCTCCGCATGCGTTTAAGCTGTCGAGTGCTTTCTTTGTGGGGTTGGGCGGCTCAACGCTGCTCAGCATGTACGCTTACAGCGGCTACTTCACGGTGTGCCTGATCGGCGGCGAAATCAAGAATCCGACGGTGACGATCCCGCGAAGCATTCTATATTCGATCGGTATACTGGCGGTGCTCTACATGGCGATGAGCCTGTCGATTATCGGCGTGGTGCCCTGGCAACAGGCGGCGGGTTCGACGTCGATCGTCTCCGAGTTCATGGAGCGACTGTATGGCGCAAAGGCGGCTTCGGCAATGACGGTGCTGATCCTGTGGGTAGCGTTCGCATCGGTGTTCTGCGTGCTCCTCGGCTATACGCGGGTACCGTATGCCGCGGCTGCCGAAGGCCGGTTCTTTGCGGCGTTCGCGCGAGTTCACCCAACTAAACATTTCCCGGCATTCTCAGTGCTCTTTCTCGGTGTGGTTTCGGCAGCGGCCTGTCTGCTGAGCCTGGAGCAACTGATCAAGGAGCTGATCATTCTGCAGATCATCACGCAGTTTGCGGCGCAATGCGTGGCTGTGATTTTGATACGGCGGATGCGCAAGGACATGGCAAGACCGTTCTCGATGCCGCTCTATCCGATCCCGGTAATCGTGGCGTTAGCAGGTTGGCTGTACATCTTGTTTTCAAGCGAGAAAGAATACGTGCTCTGGGGGTTTGCGCTGCTGGTGTTTGGCGTTGGGTCGTATTTGTGGAGGGCGAGACGGTTGCGGGAGTGGCCGTGGGCAGCGACTGAGAGCGTTTAGAAATGACCTCGCTTCGAGAGTCGCGGTATGCCGATGATTTTGGCCCGTTCGATGGTCGCATATGGTTCAATACGGCCCACCAGGGGCCTCTCCCGAGGGTTTCCGTTCAAGCAGCGCGTCAAACACTGGAGCAAAAGACACGGCCGCATGAGCTCCGAGACGACGAATTTTTTGAAACTCCGCGACGACTGCGGGAAGTGCTTGGCAGATTGATAGCCGCAAAGGCCGACGACATCGTTCTGGGGAACAGCACCAGTTATGGACTCGATCTGCTTGCGCACGGAATTCGCTGGTTATCGGGCGACGAAGTCCTCCTCGTCAAAGGAGATTTCCCTGCTGACATTTTCCCGTGGTTCATCCTTCGGGAGCGAGGCGTCAGAGTCCGAATTTGCGAGCCACGCGGACCTGTAATCACGGCCGAGACGCTCGCTCAGGAAATTTCTCCGCAGACCCGTCTCTTTTGCACCACCTGGATCAATTCCTTTACAGGACATTTGATTGACATCGACTCACTCGGCGGCGTATGCCGCTCCCATGGGATCATTTTCGTTCTAAACGCCTCACAAGGCTTGGGGGCCCGAACGCTGAATGTCCAATGCACGCCTGTGGATGGGGTTACATGTTGTGGGTACAAGTGGCTGTGCGGACCGTACGGCACTGGCTTTTGCTGGCTGACACCCTCCTTGCGAAACTCCCTGGCAGTGCAGCATGCCTATTGGCTGCCGATGCAGGAGGGAAAACCACTGAATCAGATGCGTGACTACACGCTCCGAGAAGATCTCGGAGCAAAGGCGTGGGATGTATTCTGTACCGCGAACTTCCTCAATTTCCGCCCCTGGACCGCTGCCCTAACCTACGTTCTAGAGGCGCATCCCGAGCGCATCGCCGAGTACGATCAGCAACTCGTAGACAGGTTTGTTAAGCGGGTAGATCGTGACCGGTTTGAGTTGCTCAGTCCTGAAAACCCTCAATACCGTTCAACACTGATCGTCATTCGATCTAGAGATCAGGACAACTGCTCTTATTGGCATGAACGGCTGGCTGGCGCGGGGATCGACGTTGCTGTCCGGGAGGGAAACTTGCGCATCTCTCCACACCTTCACAACACGATAGACGAAGTGGATCGGCTGCTTCAGGAGCTGTCGTCATAGCACAAGGTTCGTGCAGGGAACTGGCCGGTGCTGTCACCAGATGAATGGGATCAGGCCCTTCACTTGGCGCTTGTACTGGGCGTAGGCTTCACCGAACTGCCCTAGTTCGTGATTCTGCTTCACCGTTACCTGGCACTCCAATTCGCTCCGAGGAAGAAGCGCGCCCAGACCGCGAACAGCAGGCCGGCGTGGCGCATCCTAGGCGATGCCGAATTTGCGCTGCATGTCTTCGAGCGTGATGCCTTTCGTTTCCGGGAAGGTGAAAAGCACGACGAAGAATTGAGCGATCATCATCGCCGAGAAGAAGACGAAGGGCGCTCCTCGCGAATGGCTGGCGATGACTGGGAAGGTCCATGAGATGGCGGCATTCATGAACCAGTGGGTGAAGCTGCCGAGGCTTTGGCCTTTAGCGCGAACGCGGGTGGGAAAGACTTCACTGAGGAAGACCCAGATCACCGCGCCTTGCGAGAAAGAGAACGAGGCGATGAAGCCGACCAGCAGCCACACCAGCCAGCTCTCATGGCTGTTGCTGAAGAAGACAGCGGCGACGCCGGCCAGAGACGCGGCGCAACCGACAGAACCGATCAGCAGTAACGTTTTGCGGCCCACGCGATCGATGATGGACATCGCGATGATGACGGCCACCAGATTGGTAAAGCCGATCGAGACCGCCTGCAGATCGCCCGAGACTTTACTGAAGCCGGCGCGCGCGAAGATATCGTTCAGGTAATAGAGAATCGCGTTGATACCGGAAAGCTGATTGAAGGCGCCGATGGCGACCGCAAGAAAGATCGGGTAGCGGTATTTCCATTGGAAAAGGGGCTCTTGGCCGTGGCCGTGCTCGACATCGATGGATTGAACGATGTCAGCGAGCTCTGCATCGACATTCTCCTCGCCAATAAGAACCAGCACGGAACGCGCCTGATCGACGCGAGACTTCTGCACGAGCCAGCGCGGGCTGCGGGGGATGGTGAAGAGCATGATAAAGAAGAGGAGCGCGGGAATACCAGCCACGCCAAGCATCCAGCGCCACTCGTTCAGACCGAAATTGGCGCGTCCGATGAGGTAATTGGAGAAATAAGCGACCAGAATGCCAGCTACTACATTGAATTGGAAGACGCCGACGAGGCGGCCACGCAGCTTGGCCGGGGCGATTTCGGCGATATACATGGGGCCGAGGACAGACGAGCCGCCGATGGCGAGGCCACCGACGAAGCGAAAGAAGACGAGCGAATACCAGTCCCAGGCGAAGGCGCAGCCAAGGGCCGAGATGAGGTAGAGAACGGCCATGACGCGGAGGCTGTCGCGACGGCCATAGCGGTCGCCCGGAAAGCCGGCGATCATGGAGCCGATAACGGTGCCGACCAGCGCAATGGCCACGGTCAAGCCAAGCGAACTGGGCGTGAGGGCGAAGGCGGCGGTCAAGCCGGCGGTGGTTCCGGCAATAACGGCCGTGTCGAAACCAAAGAGCAGACCTCCCAGGGCAGCAACAACAGTGCTTTTGATCAGCGCGCCAGTGAGGGTCATGCGCGGCCACCAGCCGCGGCCTGCTCCGCCAAGACAAGCGAGCCTAGGATGCCTGCCTGCCCCGCTAGCTGCGGCGGTTGGATGAAATGGTCAAGACGCTCTGTCAATTCACGATTGCGGACATATCCGTTGAGGAGTTGTGTAAATTCCTGCCGAATCAGGGTAAAAAGATGGGACTGCTGCATGACGCCGCCTCCGAGAAGTATACGTTGAGGAGAGAGCGTGACGGTCAGATTATTCAGGCCGTACGCAACGTACTGCGCTTCGAGAGCCCAGGCGGGATGATCGGGCGGCAGAGTCATCGCAATGGCGCCCCAGCGTGCCTGAATGGCCGGACCGCAGGCAAGGCCTTCAAAGCAGTCGCCGTGAAAAGGGCACGAGCCGGGAAAGGGATCCCGCACCAGATCATGCGGAATGCGGAGATGGCCCATTTCGGGATGAACCAAGCCATGCGCAACTTGTCCGTGCACGAGCGCACCACCGCCAATACCGGTTCCGATGGTTAGATAAACGGCGTCGGAGAGTCCGCGGGCGGCCCCCCAGCGCGTCTCGCCTAAAACAGCAGCGTTCACGTCCGTATCGAAGGCGACCGGCACTTGCAGGGCCGATGATATAGCGCCTACCAGGTCGAAGTTTGCCCAGCCCGGCTTAGGGGTCGACGTGATGTGGCCGTAGCTTGGCGAATCAGTATGCAAGTCAATCGGACCGAACGAACCGATTCCGATTCCTTTCAGGCTGACATTCGCTTCACGGAAAAAGCGAATCACGTTTTCGAGAGTGATGTCAGGAGACGAGGTCGGAAATTGCGCGGTGCGCAGATCTTCCGGCGAAGTACCGATGCCACAGATAAATTTGGTCCCGCCCGCTTCAATGCCGCCAAGCATGAACTTGAGTATATGCAAGAGGGCTGACGAGGATTGATCAAGCAGAGCGAGGCTCAAGCTTCGCGCGGCCTGAAGCCCACCCTCCATTCACCGATTTGTGCGGGAGGATTTCGAACGAATCTAAGGGAACGAAGCCACGGGCTTTCTGAAGCCGTTGCAACCCAGTAAGTGATCTGTGGAAGGAGCGTTCGGCGGCCGCCATGGAGCGCTGGATAAGGGCGAAGAGGTCCGTGCTGAAAACGATTCTGAGAAGAGCGAAGTTTGCCGACGATAACGACCCTGCGGGCCGTCATGGATGTATGAGAGCGCTGCATCACCCTGGGGCGGTTCAGGAAGAATCAGCGGCGGTCTATAGCATGACAAATAACCTCCAACTGGCAGGGGAACTCTCTCCCGGTCCTTACCGGGAGTACTTTTGAGCCGCTAGGAAAACTCGTGTTTCGTAGTACACTCCTTAGCAGCTAGGTTGGCACTCTCGCTTCTGACTTGGCTGGATGAAATTAGGGAGGAGAACAAGTTGAAGTTAGCTATTTCTGCAATCTTATCGACCTGCATGGTTGTCGCGTTTTCGGAGCCCCAGTGCCGTGCTTCAACCCTTCAACTTGGTATCAGCGGGGATGCGCAAATTGGCTCGAACTTCATCGACTTCGGGCAATACCCGAACGGAGCACCATACACACCCGCTCCTGGATATGGGACTTACGAAGTATCGCTTGTGAACGCCGGGATTTTTTCAAACGCGGGCGTGACTACGGGCGAATTCGGAATGATCCAGAGCCTAAACGAAGGAACGGGAACGGTAACACTCCCCTCAGCGTTTATGACATTCGATGCGGGCGGCTCCAACCTGTCACTTTATGCCACTTCTGTTCCCGCAGGCACTGTTGGGCCGTATTTTCTTACCAACACCGCCGAGGGCGCGGTTGCATCGTTCAATGTGGACGGGACCATCAAAGATTCGAATAATCCCAGTCTGCAAGAGCAGTTCACCGGCACTTTCTCGATAACATTTGACGGCGTGTCCGTCGCCCAGCTGTTCGGGGATCTTCCGGTCAATACTCCCTTCTCCGCGACCTTCGGCGCTAGTGATGCTACGACCAACACCCCGGAACCAGCTTCTTTGCTTCTGATAGGCGCGGGTTTGCTCGGCGTGGGCGCGATGTCACGGCGAGGTCGTAGCAGGCTCATATCAGCGCGGCTGTGAATTGTGAATGCGCTTGGTTTGTTTGAGCAAACTCGCGAAGATAGCTGCGGAGTTCGTCACGCACGCCGCGGAACAGCGCGATGCGATTTTGTTCGGAGCCTTCCGACATTCTTCACAGAGGACAAATCGACCTTCATCATCATTGGCGTGATCATCAGCCAAATGAGGACAGCAATGGGTACGTTGATCTGACTGCCTGGCGAGAACTGCAGGGATCCCAGCAGCTCGGTGAGACCCGGAAGCAATCTACCAAGGGCAATACCTAAAGCCATACAGAGCGCGACCCAAACAGAGAGATAGCGCTCGAAGAATCCAAGGCCAGTGGCGACGGGCTCGGCGACGATAGTAGTAGACATGCTTCGCTTAGCAGCAGCCTGGGGCGCAGCAGGCAGTTGGTTTGGAAGCGCGGATGAAGGCACTCATGATTTTTCCGGCGACCGCGGGCGCGATCGCATCCACGTCGATGGCCTGATTGGAAAGGAAAGCGCGAGCGTCCTGAATGTCATAAACACGCGTGGGTTCAATCTCGATAGCGGTAAAGCCGGCCTTCGTGAGCTTGCCGGTATATTCGGTATCCTGTAGCGCGCCCGCCACGCAGCCCACCCATAGCTCCACACTGCGGCGAATTTCGGCGGGGATGTCGCCGCGCACAACGACGTCGGAGACAGCGAAGCGGCCGCCTGGCTTGAGCACGCGGAAGGCTTCACCCAGCACACGGTCCTTATCGCCTGAGAGATTGATGACGCAATTCGAGATGATCACGTCGACGGAGCTGTCGGGGAGCGGAATGCTTTCGATTTCACCTTTGAGAAACTCCACGTTCTCAGCGCCCGCTTTACGCTGATTTTCGCGCGCGAGAGCCAACATGTCGTCCGTCATATCGAGGCCATAGGCTTTCCCAGAGGGTCCTATGCGCCGCGCGGAGAGCAGCACATCGATACCGCCGCCCGAGCCGAGGTCAAGCACCGTCTCGCCAGGATTGAGCGTGGCAAGCGCAGTCGGGTTGCCACAACCGAGCGAAGCTTTCAGCGCTTCCTCCGGGATTTCACCGGACTGAGTTGAGTCATAAAGGTTGGAGGTGATGGGGTCGCAAGATGCAGCCGCGGAACCGCTGCAGCAAGACGTCTTTGAACAACAATCCGCTGGCAATCCTTCTCCGGTGCTGACGCGGCGCGCGGCCTCGCCATATCTTTCTTTCACAATATCTTTCAGTTCCATTTAATCCTCTTTCATCGGCAGACTCGAATAACGGCTTGCGGCTCTACTGCTTTATTGCGCGTGCAACACTCGGCGTAAAGGAAACCGAGCAAGTCCTGAAGAGCTTCGGTATTGGCGGAGTACCAAAGGTAGGTTCCCTCGCGGCGGACACTCACAAGCTCTTCGTTCTTGAGCTTGTCGAGGTGATGGGAGAGCGTGGAGGCAGGGATGGCCAGCTCGCCGGCTATATCGCCCACCACCAAGCCCTCGGGATGAGCGGAGAGGAGAACTCGCATGATGCGCAGGCGCGATTCGGTGCCGATGGCGGCGAACATATCGGCAAAGCGGACGACCTGGGCTTCTGAAAGCTTTTTTCTGTCGATGTTTCTGTCTGATGCTTTCATTCTTCCAGTATTGTAGAAGTATAAGGCGATGTCAAGATCCAAATCGATGCGAAGTTGACGGACTCTGCAATTTGCTAGAGCGATTTACTTCTTGAAGACCATGGTTCCGGCGAGGCGATCGCCGAAGCGTCGGCCGGTGGCGAGCAAGAGAATTGCCTCAATGCCAAAGATCACGGCCGCGACTCCAAATTCAAAGAAGATGCCAATTAAAGGAATCATGCCGAGAAATCCGGGGATCGCAAGGGGCAGGTTCCGCAGGACGCGCTGCGAAGTGCTGGCGGAACTACCGTTTTCACTTGCCACGAAGCTGCCCAGTACCGATTTACCCAGGCTCGCGCCGCCGAGATCGCGCAGCAGCCAATAACAAGCGTGGATCAAACCATAGAGCATCCAACCGATGATGGGCAAAAAGTGAAGCAGCGCCAGGAAAAACAGCGGAACGATGTCGATGAGGAACCCGAGCACGCGTCTTCCTTTGTCTTCGGGTTGCACCCATAACGCCACGGCGCCCGGAGCTGTTGCGAAGGACGGCTGTGGAGATTGATAGGTGAACGTCTCCGGTCCGGATGTTGCGCCCGTGTTGGGCATCAGGTTCGTGCCGCAATTGGGGCAAAACGTAGTGTTCTCCGCCGCCGATGTGCCGCAGTTTGGGCAATACATTGTCATCTGCTCCTTTTGCGTTGCAAAGACCAAGCTACCTCAGCGGGGCTGAAGTCCACCCTCCACCACTCACTATAATGAAGCGTGTTGCGGGCAGGAGCGTTTGCGTCTTGTGCAGTCTGGTGCGCGCTTGCGGCATTTGGTCAAACATCCGCGGTCCAGCAGTTGGAGAATTCGGCGCGGCAAGCGCTGGCAGGGAATGACGCAAATAGCGCGCTGGCGGATTACGAAAAGCTGGCGCAATTAGTCCCTACCTCGGCGGCTTATCAGGACGAAGTAGGTTTCCTACTGGCAGCTACAAACCGGGCAGCAGAGGCGATCCCACACTTCGAAAAAGCAACGCAACTCGATCCAAAACTCGCGCAGGCGTGGTATCACCTGGGGGTCGCACAGTGGCTTACGTCGCAGCGGAGTGGAGCGATAACGAGCTTGCGGAAGGCGGTGACGCTCGCGCCGAACGAAGGCGATTACCGTTTCCGGCTTGGTTCTGCCTATGCGGACTTGGGACATGAGGGCGACGCGATCGTAGAGCTTACGCAAGCGGCAAAGTTGCTTCCAAAAAAGGCCGCGGTATGGGAGAGCCTGGGAGACGCGTATCAAAGGCAAAAGCGTTTCAGCGAAGCGCGCCGGGCTTACCGGCAAGCTCTGGCGCTCGATCCAGACAATAACTCAGTGCGGAATAGTTACGCGACTGCGCTGGTGAATTCAGGCGATCCGGCCGGCGGCTTGGCGGAGTTTCGCAAGATCCTGGCGAAAGATCCGGGTAACTACCATGTTCAAGTGAACGTAGGTTACGCCTACATTGGAGCTGGCAATTATAAGGATGCGATCAAGGAGCTTGGGCAGGTGACCCGGGCGCATCCGGAAGCCGCCGATGCGCACTACGATTTGGGCGTCGCCTACAAGCAGACGGACGATTTGGCGCATGCGCGAACGGAGTTAGAGGAGACGGTAAAGCTCGATCCATCGCTGGCGGAGGCGCATTACCTTCTGGGCCTGGTTTATGTGGATGCGGCAGAGCCGGACAAAGCGATCGAGCAGTTTCGGGCAGCGGTGGCACGGCGGCCGCGTTACGCCGATGCGTGGTTTGAGCTGGGGACGATCGAGAAGCAGCAGGGCGATATAGACGGGGCGATCGAGGCAATGCAGCACTCGGTGGCGCTGGATGCGACGGACGCGGGGGCTTTCAATACGCTTGGTTTGTTGCTGCGGAAGAAAGGCGACACGGCGGGGGCGAAACAGGCGTTCGACAAAGCGGCCGAGTTACGGGCAAGCGAAGCGCAGACCAAGGAAAGGTCGTTGCGGCAAGGCGCGGCACGAGCGAGTAGTTTGGGAGCCAGTGATAAACACTGATTAAGAACTTAGAAGAGGTTACCGGAAACTTGGTCAGCTACGCTGCGGGCCTGGTCGCGGAGCCGCTGAAGCGGAGCCGAAGTGTTATTCGCTGTAACCCGGACTAGAAAGGCGCGTTCGCGAACGCGGCTGAGAATTTGAGCGGAGACTTGGGAGTCGTTCGTGAGATCGCACGCAACGGCTTGATTGCCGATGCCGCGGACCGGCGTAGCCTTAGGGCCGCATTGGGTCAGCCAGGACTTGAAGTCAGCCGTGTTGCTAACTTCAATGCGAAGGGTATAAGTGACTGGCCCTTTGCGGATGAATTCGCAGATGCTGGACTGAGTAATGCTGGTAGTTACTGACCCGCCTAAAACTCCGCCAGCCGTGGCCGAGTTCAACCAAGGGCAGATTTGTTCGGCATGCGCAAGAGTAAGTGTCACCAAAGCCACAAGTAAGAGCCGCATCAAACCGATTTAGTAGCAGGTTTCAGCTCTTCTGCTTGCAAAATCTTGCCGCCTTCCTGGATGATATACAGTCGATTGACCGCGAGGTCCTTCAGTTGATCGAGTTGGCCGCTCAGCCAGCGGAGCTCGACTAAGTCTACCTTTGAGGCCTGCTCGAGACCAAAGTGAATGCGCCTGTCGTTCTGGGAAAAATAACTTCCGCCACTACGAAGCTCGTCGATTTGCGTGAGAGGTTTTGATGCATCCGGCTTGGTTTTCGCCACCACACTCACTCGCGTGCCGATGCCTGAGCGATTGGATTTTACCCCGACTAACTGAATCTTGATCCAGTTGCGCTTGAGAGTGGAATCGCAGCGCAGCATCTGCGGAATCGCGTTAACGCAGTTCACTGCAATATCGATGTCACCGTCATTATCCCAATCGCCAAAAGCGCAGCCCCGGGCAGGAGCGCTTTCGAGAATGCCAGGGCCGCCTTTATCGGTTACCTCTTCGAAACGACCGTTCTGCAGATTGCGGTAGAGATACTTATGTTCGGCATACTTGAGGTCGGCGTTAGACTTATCGACCTCCGGATACACGTGGCCGTTCGACATGAGAATGTCGAGCCAGCCGTCATTATCCATATCGAAGAAACCGACGCCCCAACCGAGTAAGCGAGTATTTACACCGAGACCGCTTGGGTAAGTGCGGTCTTCGAAAGAGCCGTCGCCAAGATTTGTGTAGAGCGAGTCCGTGTCGCCAGCGAAATTTGTTTTTGCGATGTCGAAGTTACCGTCGCGATTGTAATCGCCGATCGAAACGCCCATGCCGGCTTGCGGCTTGCCTTCTGGAGAAAGAGCCGCGCCCGATTCTATGGCGATGTCTTTGAAGGTGCCGTCTTTCTGGTTCTGGTAGAGCGTGGCGGTGCTGGAATCGTTGGCGACGTAGATGTCGGGCCAGCCGTCGTTATCGAGATCCGAAGCCGCAACACTTAGACCATAAGTTCCGCGAGTGTTCCAGATACCGGCCTTCTCGCTGACGTCACTGAATGTTCCGTCGCCATTGTTGTGATACAGAATGTTCTTGCCGCCGGGAAGCCCTGGAGGACCGCACGCAACGAGTAATCCCTTATAGGTGCAAGGACCGGCCTCGGGCGGCGGCGCCGTTTTGAGATCGAAGTCGACATAGTTGGCGACGAACAGATCGAGATGGCCGTCGCGATCGTAGTCGACAAAAGTGCAGCCAGTGTTCCAGCGAGTCTTCGGACCAGGCTGAAGCAACTTCGCCGCGTCGGTTACATCGGTGAACGTGCCGTTGCCGTTGTTTCGATATAAAGCGTTCTGGCCGTAGTAAGTAACGAAGAGATCGTCGTTGCCATCGTTGTTGTAGTCGCCGACGCAGCACGCCTGGCCCCAACCGGTACGGTTTTCAAGACCGGAACCTTTCGTGACGTCAGTGAATGTTCCGTCACGATTGTTCTTGAACAGGTGGCAGTGTGGCTTGTCGCCGTTGGGAAAACCTTCCAAACGCCAACCGTTCACGAGGAAGATGTCGAGCCAGCCGTCGTTATCGTAATCGTAAAAGGCAAGGCCGCAGCCAGTGGTCTCGAGGAGGAATTTGTTCTTATGCTCGCCACCATATATGGTCTTGACATTCAAGCCGCATTCCTTGACGACGTCCACGAAACTGACGCCGAGCGGAGTGCCTTCGATAGGAGATTTCGGCCCTTTCGGAGCAGGTCTGGCCTTGGCGTCGTAGGTGCGCTCGATGGGTCCTGGCAATTTGACCTGTTGGGGGGTTAAAGGGGCGGCCATGGCGAGTACGCCTTCAAAGGGCAGCACGAGCGCGGTGCGGCTGAGTGAACGAAGAAAATGCCGCCGGTTTTTTTCTGACATAGAAACTAACGTTGCCCGTGACCTGCGGCATCCGTGACCGCTGGATCCTTGTGCATGTGCCAGGGAACGCTTTCGGTCGAGATTTCGGGATGCTTGCGAAGAAAATCGAGCGAGTAAGTCGGGGCTCCGGGATCTACTTGCTTGGTCGCGAACAAGGATGCTTGTTCGGCAGCCTTTTCCTTCTGGCCCATGCGGCGGTACAGGATGGAGAGATTGTAATGCGCGGCGAGATCATCCGGATCGATCGCCTGCAGGGTTTCGAATTGCTTGATCGCTTCGTCGTATTGATGCTGCTGGTAATAAGCAATTCCAAGCTCGCGGCGCGCATCGCGTGATTGCGGGTACTGTTCCACGACCATTTGCAGATCAGCAATTTCGGCATCGGGACTGGCCGAGCGCCTTTCCACTAGCGCAAGGTAGTAAAACGCACGGGCATTGCTCGGGCTGAGCGCTATCGCCTTCTCAAGGCTGGCACGCGCGGAACTGTACTTTTCCCACTCGATGTAGGTCAATCCGATGTTGATGTGCCCGTCCGCGTAATCGGGCCGGAGCTTCACAACATGACTGAAGGCCTGAATCGCGTCGGCGTACTGCAGTTGATCAAGGTAAGCGATGCCGAGATTGTTCCAACGCATCCAATCCGGGTTGTCCTTCGGGTCGGGCTCCGTAACTGGATTCTTGCCCAGTTTCAGAATGCGGGTACGCGAGGCGAGTTCGATAACGGGATACGCCGGATGATCCTGGCCGAGGACGTTGTTCAAGTAGCTCTGCCGCAGGTGGCGGTAATTGACGCGAGCGGTGACGGTTAAGGGAGCCTTCGCGTCACGAGGAATCGTGAAATCGTAACGGACCAGCGCCGAACGGCCCGCCTGAATGGTGTTGTCGTAAGCCATCGAATGAATGGTCCAGACCTTATGGTTGTCGACGAATTCACCGTCCATGTTGACGGGGCGGTTGGTAAAGCTGTGGGCGTGCTGGTCGATCATCCCATCGGGCTGGAGGAAACCGCTGTGATAGATTTCCCTGCCCTTCGCATCAGTCACTGAGAATTCGACGCGCGTCTCATACAGGTCGCGAACTTCGGGGATGAGAGAGTGCCCGATGTTTTTGTTTTGGATGACCACCATCATCTGCACATTTTGTCCCGCTGCAAGCTTGAACGGCACTGAACCCAAAGGGGCAGCCATCCCCTGTTCGGTTTTGATCGCGAATAAATCGACGTTCAGGTAATTACCCGATTTGAGAAACTCGATTGTCTTCTGCAGTTGCTCATCGAAGCCGTAGTAAAAAGGAACCGCTGTGTTGCCGGCCGGCCAGCGATGGGACGCAAAAGTTCCGTTTTTGGAGCCGTACTCGAGGAGGGTCGCCGGCGCGCGCTTCATATGGCAGTTCTGACAAGTAGTAAAGTCCGCGGAATAGAAAGTTAAAGGATTGCGCTTGGAAAATTTCGAGTTCTGCCACTCGTCATAGGAGGTAAAAGCGCGGATCCATTTGTATTCGTTCAAATCGTGCGGCAAATTGGCCTTATGGCAAGCGGCGCAAAATTCGGGCTGCCGGTAGAAGCTTTTCATGACAGCTTTCGAGTGGCGGTCGGGATGACGGATGATGTCCTCGTAAGGAACCTCGCCGGGGATGCGATTGCCATTCTCGTCCGTCATCACAGCCGGAACACCCATCACGAAACCACCGTTGCCCGAAGTAGATTGCAGCGCTTGAATGGAGTGGCAGGTGGTGCAGGTAAGACCATCGAGGTCGAAGCGGCGATCGACGTTAGAGGCCGGGTTTAACGCCCCGCTCAGAACTCCAATCGGATTGTGGCAGCTGTCGCAATGGCGCGTGTACTCAATGCCCTTTGTGCGCGCAAGAATGTTGACGCTGGTGCGATAGAAGGGCGTCCGAAAGGAGTTGGAGTGGAGAGCCTGACGCCACTGGCTGTACGCCTCTTCATGGCAGTGAGCACAATACTGGGCTGTGGGAAAGGCACCTGGCTGGATGAAGGTGTTGCCCACCGAGGCTGCATTACCCGGCGCGGAGATTTTGTCCTTGCCAAACCGGTAATTGTAAGTTTCGTGAACCTGCCGTGAGTAGGCGTCTGGGCTGGCGCTCGAGCTGGAAGGCGATTGGTATTGGGCTGAGGCAGTGCGCAATGGTGCAATTGAGCACACGCCAAACACCATAATCAGCAGGACTCTGCGTCCTGTTTCGAACTCCATGCAGCACTAGCCTCGATCCCAATATTCTCTCATTTCGTGAAAGCTGGAGGCGCCCGGATTTGCCGACCGGTAGCCTCAAGCGCGCCCTGTGGCCATGGATTGTGAAATAATGATGCTCCGAATGCCAGGCTGCGGTCGAGGGGGGAGGAACCATATGATCCCGTGTCAGACGGCTCCAAGGAGGGCAATCGCTGTTGTGGTTGTGTTACTCGCGTCCTGTAGTTTTGTCTGGGCTCAGTCCGGGCGTGGTACTGTCTCCGGTACGGTTCACGACAGCTCGGGTGCATCGGTTCCGGGCGCGAAGGTGACCGTCATCAACTCCGCCACAAACGAGACGTATGATCTCGCGACAAATGACGCCGGAGATTACACGGCCGCCGACCTTCCGGCGCGTAGCTATTCGGTTCGAGTAGAGAAAACCAGGCTTCAGCCAATCGGAAACAAAGGGTCTGACAGTAAACGCGGCGGCCACTGTGCGCGCGGATGTAACGTTGCAAATCGGCCAGGCGCGGCACATGGTTGAGGTGCAAGCCAACGCTCTGCAGGTGAATTCGGAAGACGCGCGAACGAGCGTAACGGTGAACCAGACTCTGGTGAATGAGTTGCCGCTGGTGGTGGCCGGCACGGTGCGAAGCCCGTTCGATTTGGCCTCGCTTACGCCGGAAGCGAAGAACACCGGAAGCGCTGAAGATTTGCGTTGGGCGGCGGCCAAGCGGATAGCTACCAGGCAACGCTCGATGGCGTTTCGATCAACACCTCGCGGGCGCTTCAAAAGAACTGGGTAACGTCGAACGCGCCGTCGGTTGAGGCGATTACGCAGTTTACCGTCGATACGAACGGGTTCAAAGCCGAATACGGACATGCCGGCGGCGCCATGATTTTCGTGGCGAAATCGGGGACGAACAGCCTTCAAGGGTCGGCATACGAGTTTATTCGCAGCACTGATTTCGACGCGAACGACTGGTTCAGCAATCGCGCGGGGAAGGCCCGCCGGATCCACGAGCAGAATGATTTCGGTTTCACGGTGGGAGGACCGGTTTACATCCCGAAGGTTTACCACGGGAGAAACAAGACGTTCTTCTTCTTCTCATATCAAGGATTCCGGAATCGCAATGGCGCGACGAACGCGACCGCAACCGTGCCTACTCCGGAAATGTACAACGGCGATTTCAGCAAATGGGTCAATTCGAGGGCGCCGTGATCCAGATTTACAATCCGACAACACAGGTTCAGAATGCCAATGGATCGTACACCCGCGCGGTTTTCCCCGAAAACCAAATTCCGGCAACGATGTTCAACCCTGCCGCCATTCAGGCGCTGAAAGTGTTTCAGGCGAGTGGAGTGCTGGGCCCTAATAATGGCGCGGCGCCCGGCACTCCCTCTTACGTCAACAACAAGTACATCATCAGCAATGGAACGAACGTGCAACCGGTGAATAAGTGGAGCATCAAGGGCGACCACCTGTTCAATGAAAAGCAGCGCATTTCCGGGTACTACGGTTATGATCGTGAGGCGACAACGGCTGGTCCGGATGGGCCGGCGACTCTGCCTGGATTGTACTCGAATTAAAACGATCTGCACCAGAGCTCAGACGTGCTGCGGCTAACTTGGGATTGGACACTTAGGTCCCGTAAAATTCAATCACTTCTATGCGGGCGGGTAATAATTGGCGGCAAGACCATAAACCAGCGCAGGAATATATCGGAAACTGGCAGAGTAAGTTCTGCCTGGGAAACGTTCCGAACTGTAATGAAAACCTGGTGAACCTGTTCTCCGGCGGCAACGGCAACACTTACTCCACGTGGGGTGGCCAAGCGGATAACGGTTCAGACGTCCTCACGGCTGATTGGCCACCATAAACAGCTGGCTCGAGGTGTATAGACTTCCGTCGGCCGCTAGCACTCTTATATCGAGCGTGTGATTACCGTTCGCGTAAGGCGTTGTATCCAGCTGGTAGTCCCAGCCGACGTTCGGGCAGCCGCCGCCGCTCGGGAAATGTGCGCACACGTCGGTGCGGGTTCCTCCGTAGGTTGCCAGGCCGTTCAAAACTCCGTCAACGAGCACTCCTACGCTGACGACCTGGGGACCATTTGAATCGAGCGCCCACCCTCCAATGTGAGAAACCTGTGTGAGCGTTTGACCGGCGCTCGGAGTATCGATACTCGCCCGCAGCGGACTTGCGGCTCCGTTCGCGACCTGGAAACTCGTGGTGAAGGTCGAACTTTGGCCGCCCGTTGTCGTTCCGGAGACTGCCAGTGTATGCGGCCCATCGCTGAGGAGATTCGTGTCGAGACTATAGTTCCAGCCGACATTGGGGCAGCCGAGCGCAGTGGAAAAAACGGCGCAGACGTCGGGGCGCGAACTGCCATAAACGGCAGCTCCCAACGAGAGATTATCGACCGCGATGGTTATCTTACTGATGGCCGCGATTTGATCGATAGCCCAGCCGCCGATGGCAACTTGACCACTCAAGGATCCAGCCTGGCTGTTCGGGTAATCGATCGTGAGCTTCATGGGGTTCGAGGTCGTCCAGTTGGATACCGTGAATTGCGCGGAAAGCGTGTTCGTGTGCGCGCCTACCGCGGTGACCGTTAGAGTATGGGGGCCGTCGGCCAGTTGGCTGGTATCGACCGGCAACGTCCAGCCCACATTCGGACAGTTGGCTACTGGATGGACCGCGCAAACGTCCGGCCGGCTCGCTCCGTAAGTCGCGGTTCCATAAGGCGCGCCATCAATCGCGATCGTGATGTTGCCGATGGCAGCGCTGTTATCGACGGCCCATCCGTAGAAGATAGCTTGACCGATCACAATTGCGCTCTGCTGGCTTGGCGAATCGATATTGATCAACACCGGGCTGGCGCTGGGCGAGTTTGCAACGGTGAAGATCCGGGTAGAGGTCGTGTGCTGCCCTCCTCCCGCGTAAACAGTGAGGCCGAGCACATGCAGTCCGTTTATTAGCTGTGTCGTATCGAGACCGATATTCCAACCGACATTCGGGCAGCTCGGACGGCCCGGGTAAGCATTGCAGACATCCTGCCGGTTATTTCCATAAGCGGCAGAGCCATACGGAATTCCGTCAATTGTCACGGCGATACTGCTGACTGGAACACTCGTGCCGATGGCCCATCCGCCAAAGTTCACGGTACCGCTGAGAGCGGCGCTCTGCGCAGCCGGCGAATCGATCGAGAGCGTGATGACGTTGCCCGGATTGTTTGTTACTGTGAAAGTCGCGCTTTTCGTTGACTGCTGTCCGCCGACGGTCATCGGGGTCACAGCGATAGTGTGGGATCCTTCAGCTAACTTAGTAGTGTCAAGCGCCATGTTCCAACCGACGTTGGGACAACCGGCTTCGCCCGGGAAGGCATTGCACACGTCGCTGCGGGTTCCGCCGTATATGGCAGGCCCGTAAGAGACACCATCGATCGACACCAAGACCTGCGTCACGGCCGAGAGGGCATCCAGCGCCCAGCCGCCGAAATACGCAATGCCGCTAAAGGCCGGGCTCTGGCTGTTTGGAGTATCGATATTGAGCCTCATCGGATTCGAGGAAGTCCAATTTGCAACGGTGAAGTTCGAGGAAGACGTGTAGATCGGCCCCGTGCTGGTGGTGACAGTGGCATCGAGCGTGTGCGAACCGTCGGCGAGCAATGTTGTATCAAGCGGGAACGACCATCCCACGTTCGGGCAATTGGCACTGGAGTAGAGCGCGCAAATATCGGTGCGGGTTGCTCCATATGTCGCATTGCCGTAGGGGACAGAATCCACGGCAATCGCCACGGAATTCACGGATCCCGTATCAGCCAGCGCCCAACCGGAAAACGTGGTGAGGCCGATTACCGTCGAGTTTTGCGAGGAAGGCGAGTCGATGCCGATACGGACTTGTGGAGTCGTTACACTCCCGCCGTTCCAGCCCAAAACAAGATTGTTGACGTTGACCGAACCGAGACCTGTTGCGAGATCGTACCCGACACCCGCCTGGTAAACCGCTGCACTCGTGCCATATCCGGATTGACCAGGGACCGCGTTATTGCCGACGGTGACATCGTAAAAAATGCAATTCGGGGCTGGGGTCGAGGCATTGCACGATGCAAGACTTTCAGTTGCGGCGAGGCCGTACAGGTTGCTGGCCGCTTGTCCCTGCCGCGCTCCTGTGTACTGGACAACGAGCGCCATGATTCCGGCGAACGACGGAGTTGCGGCCGAGGTTCCGCTTACTCCCGAGAAAAAGCTCTGACCATGTTTGACGGTGCACGAGCCATCGAGACAAAGAAGATAGAAGTCGTGGCTCGCTGAGGTAAGCGAAAGATCGGGCACATCGCGCGCTCCGTCGTTCGGTATGCCGGCGACTCCGGCCTGCCAGGATGGCTTGCTGAAGAGGATACTGGCGCCGCCGCCTCCCGCATATATGCTTGCGTTGGCGCTGCCGCATTGCGCGACTGTGCAGCTTTCGTTCCAGACAACTTCAGGAATATACGATTGAGCAGAAGCAAAAGTGGCGCTGTTTGTTGCGGACCAATAAGCGGAATTGCCATTCTCGTTGAACTGAGTTCCGCCAACTGCGATGTCGTAGGGCGTTGCTGACAGGATGTTAACCGACACCGGTCCAGTCGCGACCGTCTCGGAACCCGGATCGTCGCAGCCTTCGGCGCCCGAATCTCCGGAAGCAACCGTGTAAGTGATGCCTTCGGCGGCGGCCTGCTGTGCGAGCGACGAATAGAACTGTCCTTCGGCCTGCGTGTAGTTGGACTCGCAGTCGCCGTAACTTTCGGTCATGATGTCGGCCAGATTGTTGTCGACGATGTATTGCTCGGAAAGGTCGACGCCGTCGGTTGTATTGGTGGATTTGGAGATCACCAGTTTAATGGCGGCGTTAGGCGCCACCCCACCAGTCCAGGACGTGTCGAGCACGGCTTCCGCCTCATCGCCGTCGCCCAGATCGCCAGGGTCGGGGCCGTTGACTACAATCTGCGGAGGATTATTCGGCAACCCAAATGAGCTGCGAAAGGCGACGATATCCTGCGCGACAATGTTGGTTCTTGCAACCACCGCGATGCTCGTGCCTGAGCCGTTGATGCCGCTTCCATAGACCGGGTTGACGTTGTAGATGGTTGCAAAATCAGCGGGGGCGAGAGCATTCGTTCCGTCGGAGCCAGTGAACTGAGGGTGGCCAGTTTCGGTGATTTTGGCGACCTGCGGTTTTAGCGCCGCGATTTGAGAGGCTTTCCGGAAACTGTGCAGCGTAGAGACGCCCGCGACAACCTGGGCAAGCGCGACCGGAATTTGCGGGTCGCTTGCATTCGCCCAGTGCTCTTGTCCATTCACGACGTATTTGTGAATCTCCGTGTGAAAAGCTTGCTGCACCTGGCCGGCGGTGCCCGAAAACTCGATGATGTTTTGCCCATTCGCAATATGGCCAATCGCAAAGCCCTGCGATTGGAGCCAAGCCGTGATCTTTTGGATGTCTGCGGGCGCCGCACCAAATTGTTGACCGAACTGTTGCGGTGTGAGCCATTTGTGGTATTGCGGCGAGCCTTTCGCCTGCTGGCTCTTCAGCAGCTCCGCCAGACTCTGCTGACGGTCCGCGCTGGGGGTCAGTACGAGCAGCATTCGATCCAAAGCCAGATCGGCGGGCGCTAGCCCCTGGTCGAATTCCGGCCGGGCAAGCGGGTGGGTATTGTGCGGCAAACGCTGCAGGCGGCCCTCATCGATCGGAGCAGTGATGCGGGATCGAGCGACTTGCGACGAAGCCGGGAGACACAGCGAAAGGAACAGCGTGGCCGCGAAGAAAACAGACGAACGAGTTCTTACCATCGAAGGGATCAACTTACCTAAGTTGGGCAAGAAGACGAGTCCTCTCGCTCGCCGGTTACGGTTTTTGCCAAACGAACTACCTGACCGTCAGCCGGTAAGCCGGTCCAGCCGCTCAGCTGCCGCTTCCAGAGTCTCGATTTTCTTCGCGAAACAGAAGCGGATCAGACGCGCTCCGTCCTCCGGGTCGGAGAAAAAGCTCGAACCGGGAACAGCGGCAACTCCTGCCACTTCAACTAGATGCTTACAAAATGCGATGTCGTTCTTAAATGGAAGAGAGGCGGTGTCACAGAGCACGTAGTAAGCGCCCTTCGGAATAAAGCAGCGGAAGCCAGCCTTCTGTAAAATCCCGACGAGCAGGTTTCGCTTCGTTTCGTAATTTTGGGCAAGCCGGGCGAAATAGGAGTCGGGGAGCTGGAGCGCGGTGACGCCCGCCCGCTGAAGTGGCGAGGCGGCTGCGACGGTCAGGAAATCGTGGACCTTGCGGATGGAAGACGTGAGATCGGGCGGAGCAATGACCCAGCCGACACGCCAGCCGGTGACGGAGAAGGTCTTGCTGAGACTGTTGACGAGCACGCAGCGGTCGCGCAGTCCCGGCAGCGTAATGGGTGGGACATGGCGCTCGCCGTCGAAGATGATGTGCTCATAGATCTCGTCCGTGATGAGTAAGCAATCGAACTCTTCGCAAAGCTGGCCAATCGTGGTTAGTTCGGCAACCGAGAAGACCCGCCCGGTCGGGTTGTTCGGCGAGTTCACGATCACCGCACGAGTTCGTTTGGTAAAAACGGCCCGTAGCTCGGCGGCATCGAAACTCCAATCGGGTGGCCGCAGCGTGACGTAGCGGCAGGTAGCCCCGCTTAGGAGAGAATCGGGCCAGTAATTTTCATAGAAGGGCTCGAACACGGCCACTTCGTCGCCCGGGTTGAGCAGAGCGAGCATGGCAGCGGCCATTCCTTCGGTGGCTCCGCAGCAAACAGTGACTTCGCGCTCGGGATCGAGGTCGAGCTGATAAAAACGCCGGTAGTAATCGCGGATGGCATCGCGGAAGGGTTTCGCGCCCCAGGTGATCGAGTACTGGTTCGCGTCGTCGGCAATGGCTTGCTGTGCGGCGGCTTTGACTTCTTCCGGCGCGGCAAAATCGGGGAAGCCTTGAGCCAGGTTGACGGCGCCGTGCTGGAACGCGAGGCGCGTCATTTCGCGGATCACCGACTCCTTGAAATGGGCAATGCGCTCGCTTCCGTTACGGCGGGATGTTACTACCGGCATGGAGTGATTGTAAACGGACGGTCAAGCGCATAATTACAGGCCGCGTAATTTAATGCGTCGCCGTTGATTTACTTCGATCATAGGGGACGGAGCTCCGCAACACCTTAACGCAAAAACACGGCGTGTCTCTCGCTTTCCATATACCCACGATTGCGCTGTTGTTGCTGTCAAGTATCAGCAGGTTCACCGCAGCCCCGACCGTACACAAAATTGGTCTATCCTCGGTCACTTTGGGCGGATTGTGGCAGTTCCATACCGGTGACAATCCGCATTGGGCCGCACCTGAATACGACGACTCCGGCTGGAAAAAAATCAGCGTAGATAAGCCGTGGAGAGCACAGGGCTACGAGGGTTATACAGGCTTTGCCTGGTACCGTCGCCGGATCTCCATTGGGATATATCCAGGCGCGCCGAAGCTCGGCATCCTTATTCCGATCGCAGATGATGAATATGAGCTTTACTGGAACGGGCGGAAGATCGGCAACTACGGAACTCCGCCGCCGCACCCCTGGTGGTATCACCGAGCTCGTGCTGCCTTATTCCCGTTGCCTGCGACGCCTTCCAGTTCTCTCGAAGGGGTACTCGCGCTGCGTGTCTGGGAACGCCCCTTTGATTCGAGCAGCCCGGAGACTTCGGGCGGGTTGAGCGCTCCGCCCGTCATTGGCGATGCTCAAGCACTCAGTCTGCGTGTGGAGGCCGCGCAAGCTGCGCTCGTTCAAAGAAATGTCCCCAACCTGCTGATCGGTGCCATCATGATCGTTACCGGTCTAGTGGCGCTCGTCTTCTATCTACGCGGCCGGCAGGACAAAGTTTATTTGTGGTGTGGCTTGTATCTCCTTGGGGTAGGCTGTTCCGTTTTTTTGAGCTTCACCGAGCCTTGGAAAAGATACCAGCTCTTCGGTTCAGTCGCGCAAATTCTTAGAGATGTGCCGCTGTGGCTGCTGCTGCTCGGACTCTTCGACTTGGAGAAAGAGGTTGGCTGGCGAAAGTGGACGTCAAGGCTGATCGCTGCGTACCTGACTGCCCAGGTAATCGATATCGCACTCCTTATGTTCTGGGAACAGGCCGGTGCGGCCTTCATGTGGGTGGACGCGATCACGACTTGCATCTACGTAATTGCGGCGTTGTATCCGGCCGTTCTCCTAGCCGTGCTGCTGGTCCGCAGACGGCACGTCGCCAACATTCCGGTTGCGCTCCTGGCGGCCCTTTATACCTTGTATTACTCTGCCATTGAACTCTTTTTGCAGGGACGGCGCTTCACACACTGGACTTTGACTGATTGGCTTTCTCAGCTAGGAATAGATTTTGACGATTACCATTTCAGCGCACTCTTCATCTTGCAAGCGCTGCTGTTCCTGGCGATTGTCTACAGCGTCGGGCGCCGGATCGTCGAGCTGCGCCGCCGGCAAACGCAGATGGAGCTCGAGTTCAAGTCAGCCGGAGAGGTCCAGCAGGTGCTCTTTCCCGAGGAGCTTCCTGCCATACGGGGCTTCACGATTGCCAGCGCCTACAAGCCAGCTGCGGACGTCGGCGGCGATTTTTTCCAGATTCTTACCACCGCTGAAGGCGGAGCGTTGATTATCCTCGGGGATGTGAGCGGTAAAGGTCTGAAGGCCGCCATGACCGTCTCGCTTGTCGTTGGGACGCTGCGTACGCTTGCGGAGTACACGCAGGAACCAGCCGAACTGTTGAGCGGCCTCAACCGGCGGCTGTCGGGACGTGGCGATGGCACTTTCGCCACCTGCCTAGTGCTCCGCATTAGGCCGGACGGCAGAGCTACCGTGGCCAACGCCGGGCATCTTGCGCCGTATCTCGATGGTCGTGAGATCGGCGTACCTGGCGCGCTCCCGCTGGGCATTCTCGAACACGCAGAGTACGAGGTGACGAGCTTTCGCCTAGGTGATGATGAGACGTTAACCCTGCTGACGGACGGCGTAGTGGAAGCCCGCAACCGGGGCGGCGAACTCTACGGCTTTGAACGTACGTCCGATCTGCTAGCCGCTTGCTCCAATCCCGAAAGAATCGTAGAAACCGTCTGCGGCTTCGGGCAGGAAGATGATATTACGGTGATTTCAATCACTAAGCTCGCGATCGGTATCTCGGATTTCTATTCGGCGAAAGCAGCGCACGCGCTTGGTTCGTCAGAATAAAGTTTGGTGTATTTGGTCATTCCTACCATCGTGAACACCTTCTGAAAATGGGGGGAAAGGCCGAATGTCTGGACCGACTGCCCTGCCTTGCCTGCCTGTATCAGCATCTGGATGATTAGGGCAATGCCGCTCGAGTTCAAATATTCAACCTTGGAAAAATCGAGTAAGATGCGCTTCGACTCTTTAGGGAGACCTTCATACGTCCCGAGCACGACTGCTTTCGAAGCGCTGGTGATGTCGCCAGAGAAACGCAGAACTACTATTGGTGACCCGGTTGGCCCGGCAATCTCGGTCACTTTCACGTTGGCCGTTTTGTCCTGCATTACTCCTTTGGCTCCGTTAAGTGAATGACTAGCCTGGTGCAACTGCCGTCTTCGCCCGCACTCATCCACTCTGCTTCGTCCACGAGTGCCTGGATGAGAAACATGCCCATCCCGCGCGGACCTTCCTCGCCTTGCATCTTTCTATCGATATCCGGAGCGTGAATCTCTCCTTGAGCTCCGGTGCCCTGATCGCTCACTTTGATCTCCAGCGAATCCTCCCTCACTGAAAGAACAATACCGACCCTCAAGGCCTCGTCCAGTTTGTTGCCATGCTCCATCGAATTGATGCATGCCTCGGCAACTGCGGTTTTCAAATCCTCAATACGATCTTCCGAAAACCCCATGAGCTTGGCAACGCTGGCCGCAGTGTTCATCGCGATCTTCTCGTATCCCAAGCGCGAGGGCAGAGTGAGTTCGATGGAACGTGCCTGCTTCACGTGCATGGGGTTTCTTCGCTCATATCGTCAACAGCCGCTTCTCAGTGGCGCAGGAGCACTAGCGCGCTCATATCGTCCCGCTGCTCCTGTTCTGTGCTAAACGCTTCGATTGTACGCCAGATATGGTCCAAGATCGCTTCCCCATCTTTCCCCGTGCAGGTGTGGAAGGTCTGGCTAAGGCGATGCAAGCCGAATTCATCTTCGCCACAGAAGACCTCGGTCAATCCATCAGTGTAGGCAAGCAGGCGCGCCCCCGGTGCGAGCTCGTGCACCTCGCTGGCGTACTGGGCGAGGGGGAAGATTCCGATAGGGGTTCCGCTGGCTTCGAGCAAAACGGGCTTCTTTCCGGCACCAGTTGAGAGCAATCCCGGATTATGGCCTGCGTTCAAAATTTCGAGCGTGTGGCTCTCAGGATTCAGGCGGAGCAGCAGAGCCGTGACATAGCGGCGTTGCGCTTCGGGCCCCTCAGCGTAGTGCAACGAGTTCAACTGCAGCGCGACGTTGACGAGCGACATGCGCGCTGAAACCATGGCTCGGAATGCGGCGCGAAACGAACTTCCCACCATAGCGGAGGCAAGACCCTTGCCGGCCACATCGGCCACGATCATTATTTGTTCTCCCGAGGGAAGCGCGAGAAAGTCTAGATAATCTCCGCCAACTTCATAGCAGGAGACAGAGCGCACGCCTGCCGTGTAACCAGGGGCGCCTCGTACGGTCTGGGGCAGCAAGCTGCGCTGAATGGCTCGTGCGCTAGCGAGATCCTGTTCCACGCGCTGAAGGTGAACGATGCGCTCGTGGTGCCGGGCATTCTCTATCGCAACGGCTGTTTGCACCGCCAGGCTCTCAAGGAAGTCCGATTCTTCGAGCGAAAGCTGCATTCGGTCGCGCGGTATCACGATTAAATCGGTGAGCTTCGCGCCAGCCTTGTCGATGAGCGGAAAGCGGAAGCAGTCGCGGACGAGGTCCGAACTGTTTTGAGTGAGAAGAAAGCGAGGGGGGATGCGGCCCTCCGAAAAGGGAAAGCCCGAGAAGAATGCGCCTTCCATTTCGAGTTCACGCACTACGATCTCAAGAGCACAGCGCAGAACTTCATCGAGCTGAATTGTCGAATGAATACGGCGGCTGGCTTCGAAGAGCGCCTGCAATCGAATGATCTGCTGCTGCAGTTCAAGAGTTTGGTCCGTGTTCATAGTGGCATGGTACTTCGGCTTTGGAGATTGACTGGTTGAGAGTCCTGCCCGATTCGGCTCATAAGGCGGGTATGTTCGGGATCGGGATAGATTGAGACCGCGCCCCGTTCGAGAACCTCAGTGTTGCTCATTGAGCTGGCGAAACAGTGGGGGTCGGGCGGGGACGCTTGCGTTTTAGCTTCTCGCTTTTTGGAGGCGGTTTTGGATGGTAGGCAGGGATTTCGGGCGTAGTGCCTGAGTAGAGATGCTGGTAGACGTCAGCGTTGCGGAGCACGATCTGGATATAGCCGCGGGTTTCATGGAACGGAACAACTTCAATGAACTCGGCGGGTTCGCGAAAGGGTCCCCAAGTGCGCCAGAGATTGGCACGGCCGGGTCCGGCATTGTAAGAAGCGAGAGCGAGTTCGGTCTGGCCGCCGTAAGAGTTGAGCAAATTATGGAAGTAGTAGGTTCCGAGTTCGATGTTGCGGTCTGGGGCCAAGAGCTCGGCTGAACTTAAGCGCCGGATCCCGAAGTGCCGGGCCAGTTCACGGCCGCTGGTAGGCAGCACCTGCATCAAGCCATAGGCATTGGCGTGCGAAATAACACGAGCGTTGAACTCCGATTCCTGGCGTATCAAAGCGGCGACCAGAAACGGATCGAGGCTCTCGGCGTAGCTGTAGTGGTCGATTGCCGGCCGGTAGGGCATAGGGAAAGCCAATTTCCAGAAGGGCGCCGGAGCCTGATCGAGCGGCATGAACAGGTAATTGGGAGCGTAAGTTTTGATGTAGCGCAACGCCTGATCAGGCGCGTTGCGCAGCGCAGCAGATTTCGCCAGCAGGTAGGCGTAGACGTTCTCCTGTTCGCCGTCGTTGCGAGCCCCGAATTTGAGTTCGCCTTCGGCGAGATCGGTCAGCCCGGTGAGTTCCAGTAACTCTGAGCGCTCGACACGCTTTTGGGCGATTGCGCCGGGAGTGAAGCTAGGAAACTCCGGCCGGGGCGGCCACGGCACCGCGCGCAGAAACAGCAGCATGTCGGGATCGGGCGTCGCCGCCTGCATGCCGGGATCTTTCAAGCGTTCCCGAGCCACCACCGCGAAATAAGTGTTCGGAAAACGCGCGATTAGTTCGTTGTAACAGGCACGAGCAACCGGCAGCTCGTTTTTGCGCTCCTCGAAACGCCCCAGAAAATAAAGAGCATTATTCACGTCGGTGGAATCCGGATAGTGCTCGATATGTTTCCGCAACAGGTCGTAGGTGTCGCTGCCATCAGTTCGGTAACTGTTATAGGCGACCCGCCAGTCGCACCAGGCGGCACGCGGATCTTGTGCGAAAGTAACAGCGCATGCACGGTACAACGGGAGGAATGTATTGGCGTCGTTTTCCAGACGGGCCTGATCCGCCAGGAAGATCAAAGCCTCGAGCCGCCAGAGCGAGGTGGGATGCTGCTGCTCTAGGTGGTTCAGAAACTCCTTGACTTCCGCATGGCGATCGAGTTTACGCGTGCAACGGATGAGGTAGCAGAGGCGCTCGGCGTCCGCATCGCTTTCGTCCACCTTGAGAGCCATCAAGTATTGGAGGGCGGCTTCGGTCTTCCCGCTCAGGAAATCCACTTCTCCGAGCCGCACACGGGCCTGGTCGCGTTGCGTTCCCGCCAGTTGAGGAATGGCGGCAGTGAGCTCGATGCGCGCTGCTTCGGGACGCTTCGCGTTGATCAGCTTTTCAGCACGCGTCAACATCGCATCGGCCATGGGCGGCGGATAGGCATCACCCGAACGCTGCTTTACCTCTACGAGAGCATTTGCCGCATCGGTGGCTTCTTTGGCGACAGGAAAGTTGTAGTAGACACGCTGATAATATTCGGCCGCCGAGGCAAGGTCCCCGGTGGCTTCGAAACTGCGCGCAAGAAGGAGATCGCCTTCCGGTTGAGGAATGCGGTCGTAATACTTCTTCACGAGATCGAGAGCCTGCTTCGGCTGGTCCCCGTCCAGCTGTGCCCGGACAGCTAAGGCGGCGGCAGGGCCGACGAATGGGGAAAGCGGAAGCTGATTAAAGACGCGGGTCGCGGATTTGACGACCTCGCCGAAATTTTTCAATCCGTACTCGGCCTGCGCCCGGACGTATTGAGCATAATCGTCCAGGATGGGCGCTTTACTGGAAGCGGCAGTAGCGTAGTCAACCGCAGCCGGCAGGTTATTCTTGTCGAGTTCGCGCTGAGCAACAGCGATCAAACCTGCCGCGCCGACAACTTTGGGCGGTGGCGGTTTGGGAGCAGCTTTCTTTTTGACAGGAGTTGTTGCGGCGCTTCCGGCAACGACAGCGGTTACGAGCAGCGCCAGGCAACGGGGATGCCGGCTAAAGCAATTGGCCGGGATAATCGGCTCCCAATACTTTTTCGTCGCCTTGAGCCGCATGGGCGAGGAGCTCCAGATGAAGATAGTCGACCATGGTAGGGGTAGTCAGGAACTGCTTGCGATAGTTTTCACGAGCTTTATCGATCTCTTTCCGCAGGAACATATACAGGTTATTATGTTCGCGGCCTGCGCGGCAAGCTTCCGGGCGAGCAAGCTGCATTTCGGCTACCGCGACGCGGGAAAAGCGCTGCGCCTTGCGGTGGAGTTCGCGCTCGCTCGTGCTCAAATTGATCCAGGGTGGAAGCGGGCGAACGGGCCGTGATTCTTGCGACGGCCCCGTTTCCTGGATTAGGCGAAGCTGCGGTGCAGGGCCAATCTGCGAGTGCAGCGAGAGATTCGAGCGCCGTTCAATTACGGCGGAGGCCATTCCAGCGACAAGCTCCAGGCCATTTACGTCGAGAGATTCATCTTTGACGGCGAAGAGGATTGCCACGGTTCGGCCGGCATTTGCAATTGGAAAGAGATGAGCCCGAGCCGAAGCGTCGCCTAAGCTGAGCAAGGGGCCGACCTCGGTTGCTGTGCACAACGCAATAAGCGGATCAGAAGAGTCAATGACAGCGGCAAAAGCGTGGGCAGATGAAACCGGGAACTGCTCGTGGTCCGGCAGATTAAGATTCAGTTGGGCGCGAAGGCGCAAATCGCCAGCCGAGTAAGTGAAAATTGCAAGCTGGGCGGCAAAGCGGGAACCTCCGTCAAGCAAAGCTGCGATCCATTGCTCTTCATTTTCGTATTGGCGAAAGCGGCGGAAAATCTGGTTCAAATCTGCTGCCACTTGCCGGCGGGCGGTGCGGGCGGCGTTTGAGTATGCGGTATCGAAATCGCGCTTAAGCGCGTCCCACGCGGAATCAAGGGCGTGCATGAGTCAAATCAGAATTTTAGCCCGAGCCCGGAATCTCTGACATTAGCAGCGGGACGCGGCAGGGCGGACAGCGGAGCAGACACGCTCTCCCCGGTAAGAGAACTGACGAAATGCACTTGCCTGCCCTCGTGAACGAGGTCGACGAGAAGCTTGCCATCGCTCTGGGTCGAGCCATCGCCGCGCCATCGATCGCCATTCTCTACGGCCAGTATCCCGGATAAGCGAAGATCCGGCCAACCGTCAGCGAATGAAAACCGGAAGAGCCCCGAGACATCTTCGAAATTGTCGTTAGCGGAAAGGGCAAGGTCCTGGCCAGTGAAGGAGCCTTGGGCGGCGAGATTTCGCAAGAGATCTTTACCGGCGCCAGCGCTCGAGAATTTCCCTTCCGCACTGAGCGATCCGCCGCCCCAAGGGTAATCGAAAGCCTTCGCTTCAAAGTTCCATTGTGGGAGATAGGGGCTCAAATCGACTGCGCCCTGGGCGCTGATCCGGCCCTGCGCTAGTTTTAGAGCTAGGCTGGTGAGCTGAAGGTTCGCTCCCTGCCACAGAAAGTGTGTGCTCAATCCGCCAAGGGGCTGGCCGCCAGCTAACAGGCCATCAACAACCAGATCGCCTTCCAGATTGCGGGCGGTCAACCAAGTTGGAAGAGGATTGATGCCGAGCGAGCGACGGAGGAAGCCGAGACGTGTCCACAATCCCGCGTTCTGCTTATTGGGGGCGAATAAGGCTTGCAGTTCGGAAAGATCTGCTGTAGGGAACTCGACGCGTAGATGCTCGGGATGCCTGGCCAGCAGATTGTAACGATAAGCGGCGTGTACGGCGCGGCTGCCGAGAATGGCGGTGAGGTGATTCAACTCAAAACTGGAAGCGTCGAAGCTTGCTTTGGCACGCGCGTGCTCGAGCGCCACACCGACGCCCGGAACGGCAAGCGTTGCATCGTCCAGCTCAAATTGTCCCGACCAAGCGGCGTGCGCAGGATTGCCGGAAACGTCGAGATCGCTAGGACTGTGTGAATAGGAGAAGCGGCCTGTTATATCACCGCCACGCAGAGCGGAGAGCGCCTCTGGGCCGCCGAACCAGGAGCTAACGAAAGACTTCAATTCTTTAATCGGGACGTCTACCGCGGTGAGGGTAGCTTCGGCGCGCGGCTGGACGAAGAAGTAATCGCCTCCGAGTCTAAGAGTGCCGCCGCCACCAGCTTCGATAATGGCTGGGTCGAAGTGGGCGTGGTCCCCGGAGATCGTGACATTTGCCGCGGCGGCGCGCATGACCGGCGCTCCGGGCAGGATTGCTTGCGCGTTAGTAATTAGGAAGCCACCGCCCCAACCTGTCCCACTCGTATAACCGATTGCGCCATTTAGCGAGCCGTGCAGATCAGCGTCATTCGGAAGCGAGAGGCCCATGCGGATGGCGAGAGGCAACAGATTGTGAACCGGCGCGGCGTTGAGTTCGGCAAGCACCGAAGAACTGGCGTGAGTGAGAAAGTCGTTGACACGGATTTGCAGGGTTACAGGCGCGACTTGCCCTTTTTGAGAAGACACTGTTTTGAGATTGAGACGCTGCATGAGCAGATCGAGATTGCCCACGTAACGAACGGTCCAATCTTCGCCACGAGCGGGGAGAAGATCCCAACGATGCACGTCATCCAGGCGCAGATCGCCCAGGACTTGCAGCGCATTGAGCGGCCCCCGGATATGCAGCTGTGAACTGAGTGTTCCGTGGACTCCTACGTCATGGCCTTGGACAAGCGTGGTAAGCTCGCTCAGATTGCTGGGATCCAGATATACATCCGCTTCGAGCTGGTTTGGCTGAATGCGCGAGGCGTTAAGAAACCAGTTGACGTCGCCGCGGAAATGACCGAATCCCATGCCGGCGCGATCTGTACGGGCCGGCGATCCGGAGAACCGGAAATAGACTTTGCCGGAGCGCTCCGGATAAATGGAAAGTTCAGACTCGGATATGTAGAGAGTAGTCTTACGCGTACCGAGCTTGAAGTTTACGCGCCCGTTCGAGACCTCGAAGGAAGGGAAAAAGTTGAGGGGCGTGCGGCGAGGAGCGCTCAGCTTCTGCAAGAGTGCTACTACGTTCCAGGTGCCGTCAGCAAGCTTCACGAGGTTCAGTGACGGGTCCACGAGCCGCAGGCTAGAGAACCGAACCTGGCCGAATAAGAGCTTGTCCAGGCGCAAGCGAGCTTCGAGATCCGGCACGTAGGCAAATGGCTCAAGCCCGTAGCGCGGATCCTCACTGATGGTGACGTTCTGGAGCGAGAATCCCGGCCCGTAGAAGACGGTGAAATAGGCTTTTTCGAACTCGACCTTGCGCCCGAGCGACGATTCAAGAGCAGCTTTTATGCTGCCGCTGAAGCGTTCAGCGTCGATCCAGGGCGCCGCAAGACCGGCCAGCAGGAGAGCCACAAAGGCGCACAACAGAACTTGAACGAGCTTGCGGGAATTTGTTTTGACGGGTATCTGCGTTTTATCCGAAATAGCGGCACCCTTGGGGCCTGAGAGCTGACGGAACAAGCTTCAGCAGGCTCGCACGCGTGCCCCGATTATAGCGTTCGAAGGAAGACGGCGGGTTTCTGCACGCTTCAATTCACTTCGGCCCCTTATAGCCGGAATAGGCGAGACCAGAGGCTCTTTTGCTGTTCACCGCGATCCAATCTCCTTTTCCAGAGCTTGAAGATCAAGGCGGACAATATCGTCGCTTCGGGCGCTTCGGCCCGTACCGGTGCTTCTCGAAAGACGGTGGCCCCCGGATTACGCGAGCGAGCGGAGTTTCGATCAGATCGGTCGGCCCGGTCCGGGCTTTGCGATTCGCCCTGGGGATTCTTTATGACGAGAAGGTCCGCATCGATTGAACAGCTTTCCGCCAATCGCGCTGATAATAGCGCTCGAACTCCGACCAGGCTTTTTCCCCATCGAAGGCGATGTAGACTTCTTGTTGCTGAGCTTCGAAGGCTTGGCGGCTGAGGTTGGCCGATCCCGTGATTACCCGGTGCCCAACTGAACCCGAAAGCAACTACAGTGTTCATGACTCAGCTGATCACGCAACAAGCCGCGGCGAACCGTCCAGCACGCGCGCGAGTAGCGCCTGGCTCGTCTGGCTGAGTTGACGCGCCAACGCTTCAGTTAACAGTTTGTGGTCGGCCAACGCATCGGCTACGCCATAGGCCTGCAAAAATTCACCGGTTTGCAGGAGCAGTGCATGCTGGCGTGTCAGAATGCGCTCGGAGCCAAGTACGATCTCGGCATCTTCAAATTGCGCTAGCACTGCGGTTACAGCCACTAGCTTGGACGAGAAGTCGCTTGATGTCAGGATCGGAACGATTTGAAAGTCGACCAGGTAATCCCAGCGGCTGGCCCAGCGATTCAGCAAGTCTGGATTCCACACGCGAGGAGGTTGTTGGAGCCCAAAGCTGCCAGGCACAGATACACTACGTACCAGGAATCGCGTCAAGCACCTGCGCGAAGCGGGCCGTCACCGCTTTAAAGCCCTGTTCCGTCGGGTGCAACTCGTTTGCCCACCAATCCTTGTAGGTGTCGTCTGTCCTCAACGTGCCTCGCAGGTTGACGTACTTCACATGCGCGAACTGCTGCATCGCGGTCAACTCCAGGAGCATGGCGTTGAGCAGGTCGATGGCGTCGCGCATAAGCGCGATAGTCTCTTGAATATCGTCGAAGTCTTTTTCTCGAAAACCTCGCTGCAACCAGGGACCTGGCAACGGTCCCCAACCGCCGAGAAAGCCGCGTCCGTCCGGAACAGGGTAATCATAACCGTGAACTAAGATAGGCAGCGTTCGATTGACGTATTGAGTGGACAGACGATCAATTCCGTTAAGCATGGCCACGTAGGCGACCGCAATACGATCTTGGATGACTCCCTTTAGAACGTCGCTGTTCCACCCTCCGATCGCCGAGTTCTTATTGTTCAGTAACATGCCGAACTCGTTCCCTGCGATATCGTCGCCACCACCAGACAGTAATACGGCTTTCGGTGTAGCACCCTGGCCAAGGGCTTTCTGGAACATGCGCGATAACCCGTCGATTTGACCGCCGAGGTACGCCATGGATTCGATTGGATCGCCTTTATGCGATGTCGATTCGATGTTGTAGCCGTAATCGTCATGCAAAATCGTGAGCACGTCATGAAAAGGGTAATCGAACCATGAGTCGCCCGCAGCCACCAGAAATCCGGCGCTAGTTGCGTGAGCTTCCGTCAATTTTGCAGTTCCAACAACACGAGGCTGGAGCAAAAGGGGCCGGGTAACTCGATTCAACGCAAGTGCGCGTCGGCGGTCGGCGTCCTGACGCGCAGTTATAGCGGCTTCGGCCTTCTGCACTCCGATCTCCGCAGCGCGTGCGAACAAGTGATCGCGGTCCATGTCAGCTTTTGTACGTTACTCCCAAGGGCTCTTGGCTAGGACTTCAGGTGATTGTAACGTAAGCCTGCGCATTTAGGCCGGACTTTGAACCGCAAATCGAGGCGGTTGAACGGAAAAGCCACTAAACGGTTTTTTCGAGGCAATAGAAATCGACACGTCCGGCGGGTATGGCGCCAGATCCTTTCCTCCGACGCGGCAGATAACGTAATGTCGGCGTCTCGTACAGATGATCCGGCTGACAAGACTTGACTGACCCCAAAGCCCGGCTTGCGATCCAAGGGATGTTGAAGATCAACAATACAGCAGCCTGAAGTTAACGCATGCGAGTCCCCCTCGCTTCTCACGTCAAACTGACCATTGCCCAAGAGCCAGGCTGGCGAGGCAGCAGAAAACAAAGAAGGGCCAGTTCCGATCCCGGCCCTTGTTTCTATTTGTAAAACTTCGCTACGGCGTTCTGAAATTGAAAAGATCGAACAGATCACCAATAGCTGGACTGTTAGTCGGCACATAGCGACTGGTGCTGCTGTCGTACTCCGGATTCGGGAGGTTATCGCGGCTGCGATTGGTTATCGGATTCAGATATCAGTTGCGCTCAATGAATTTCAGGATTGAGACATGGTCCGCGTAGTCGTGCGAGATATGACCTGGCTTGGTGTAGGGTGAGACCACGATGAGCGGAATGCGCGTACCGTCTCCGAAGAAGTACACGGGCTGCACGTAGCCGGAATCGTAGTATCCGCCACCTTCATCCATGGTGACGAAAATGGCAGTGTCTTTCCAGAGAGCCGGATTGCTGCCTACGCCGTTCACGATCTTCTTTACGAAACCTTCGAACAGATCGAGCTTTGAGGATGCCGGGTGAGCACGGAAGTAACACCAGGCATGGCGGAATTCGAGCAATTGCTGTAACTCCCGCCACCGTAGGAAGAAGAACCATAAGACCCGCCGCCATAGCCGTCTTCCGTGTACCAGTTATTGGTACCTGGAGCAGCATTGGGGTTTTCGATTTCGTCAACTACGCCACCATTCGGGGTACCAGCCGCCACGAGTTGTTTGTGGGGCGGAACCGCGGGGTTTCCGTTGCTGTCACTGAACCAGATTGCGTCACCCGTTCCAAGCATGATGTGGTTCGCGCCAGTACCTCTCATTACCGCCTGATGATAGTTATCGCTCATGGCGTAATTGTTGGCGAGCTGCGTTAAGTAGGGAGCATCGCCCTGGAGGACGTTGTGAAATCCCATGGCAGTGGAGCCCTCTCCGGTACTTTCACGATTGAAATTCGGAGGTTGTGCTTTGCCGTTCGTGCCCGCGCCGACTGTCGTTTCCACCCAAGGAAACAGGTCGGCCTGACATCCGCTCGCATTCCAGACTGTGGCGTAGTACATGTTGCAATCCAATTGCTGCCACATCTGATAGAAGCGGTGTACGGGGCTGGCAGTATAGGCGTCGTAAGGCATGGTGCTCGAGGTGAGCTGAAACGGGCCAGGCGGCAGACTGTTCACGTTGGGAATGCGCTGATCGCGAGTTCCAGACTTCTGTCCGGTGCCGCCAGTGGTCAGGTACTTGTAATATCCCAGAGCCAGACCGTTCTCGGCATCCCTCGCAGCGAGGATGGTTGAAAAAGGCGCGGTGGTGGGGCCGCCAACTAAGGGCGGTGGGAGAGTTTCGTAAAGCGATCTAGCCATTGGGCTGACCTGGTACTTGTCGCTATTCGAAGCGATGGCAGAATACTGGACGCCCAGAGAGTAATTGGGGCCGGGCGTTCCGTCCTCATTGATGATTCTCTTGGATAGCAGGTTATCGACGGTCTCGCCGTCCTTTGGCTTGTAAGTGGCGAACACATGGTCAAAGGTCCGGTTCTCACCGATGATCACAATGACGTGTTTAATTGGGCTGCGGGTGCGGAGTTGAGACGATTGCGCCTCTTCCGCGGCTTGGATCGGAGCCGCGAAAGCGCCTCCCCGACTCAGTTGAAACGCAGCCAGCGCGACACAGCTCACGCGCAGGCCGTGGATCGATTTCAAGATCACCCTTTTCAAAGGCATTGCTTAGTCCCCTTTAATTGGCGGTTCAGCTAAGGATCGGAACCGCCAGAAACAAGACTGCATGATGAGTGTTGCTACTTGATTTAGCTTCAGTGAAGTCGCGTTGCTGACTGGGCCGCAGAAGATTTTTTCAGGAACTCCGTCACGGCGTCGGCACTTGCGACCGAAGATCAACAGCATCGAAATGGGTCAAAGCTACACCCCGGAGCGGGAGTCCGGCACCGGGCGGGAGCGTTGCCGCGCGTATCGATCTGCTTGGGGCTTGGCGACTTGGCTTCGACGTTTCACTGGCTGGGAAGAGCGTATCAGCAACGGGTATTTCGGATTATTGAGTTAACCTTGCCAATGTTCGACAGCCTGCGTTGTGATCCACCTGGCAGAGTCTCGTACGACGTATCGGCTTTCCGGATATTGTGGAATCGGAATTCAGGGCGTCGCTGTTACCCTAGTCACCGCGCTTTCCCAGTCGGCATATAGCGCGGCCACCAGATCGTCCAACGCTCGATCGGGATCAGGCGCGACCAGGACCTCGCGATTAAATGCGGCAAAGAGCGGCAGGGCAAAGGGAGACGGGCGCGGCAAATCGTAAATCTCTAAAGGAGAAGCGTGGATCTGCGCCGTTAGTTCGAAAGCCCGTGGAGCGTCGCACTGATCCTGTAATACTTCACGTACGGCCTCGCGCACCAAGGGATGGTCCGGCTCATGTTCGAGCAGCGTTTTGTAGAGCAGGCTGCCGTTCCAGGTGGCCGTCCGCGCCGAAACATCACCACGCAAAGTGCGGCGCGGCAGCAGTTGGCCGGCTGCCGATCTATCCGCAGTTAAAACTATTCGCATCAGTCAACTGCACGGAGTAGTAGCGCGGCTTCGGGACAGCCGGAACCGAGATTACCGTCGGTTCGGCGCGCAGGTCTATTTCCATTAACGAATACGGCGTATCGCTGTTGGGCGTGATGACCGCGGTGTCTTTGTAAGTAAACACCCGCGCTTCGTTGGTGAGTTTACCGATTGGCGCCTTGTATTGGGACGAAGTTGGGTCCACAAACAATTCATACGCTGACGTGTAATACATCACGAGGGGTAAACCGTAGATGAAACCCTCTTGGGCGATCGCTTTGGTCTCCGCAATGCCGGGTACGGCAAAGCCGTTAATCTTGCCGGCTTTTTCAGCCTGCGAGACTGCATCGTTCTTGGTTGAGCACCCGGCGAAGACGATCAGAGAGGCAAATATTGCCGTCCAACCGACTCTGACTGAATTGCTGTTCATAAGCAGCCTTTGGATCGAAAGCATTGTTCGACGGGATTATGAGCCCCGATGAATTTCGATTTAGCTTTTTTGCCTAGTGTCGCCTTCGAGGCGGCATCCGGGGCTTTGACCGCTTGGACCGGAGAGCTGTTATACAACTGTGTTGCTATCTGGGCGTGTCCACCCAGGAATACTGCCAGGCGACTGAGACATTTTGGTAATTTCCACCAAAGCGGATGTAGGTGCCGTCGCTGTAACTGACCTTTACCGATTGATGTTTGCTTAGAGGAACCGAGGCTGTCGCTCCGATGCGGGAGCCCGTTTGGCGGGTATCAGGATTGGCCAAACCGTTCAAACTGGCGAGGCCGCCGAACCAGAAATTACCGTCCAGCGAAAACCAAAGCCTGGGCTTCAGGTCGTAGCTAAAGTGACCTTGGAAGGAGCCGACAGGCTTTTCCGTTTGAGGCTGGGGGACGGGGATCGAATAATAGCGGGAGTTAGTGGTGTAGAACCAGACGCCGGCGTAGGCATCGAGCAGGTATCTGCCCCAACGTTCGGAATAACCAAATTCCGGTTTGAAAGCCCATCGGTTAATTCCCCAGTTAATCAGATCCCTAGGGTCGTATTGTCCAGTAGGAGCTAGCACCTTCAGGCTGACACCCAGTAAAGTCTTTTGCCTCCATTTCCTGAACTCCTGCGCGGGCATGGCCGGACCGCCTTTGAGGTTTACAGAAAACCGAAAAGTAGAATCCAGGAGGCCGGAGCGGTAGATCTGTCTTTCCCGCCCAATCAGCTTGCCCTGGAAGTTTCCTACCGCGTAGGGCAATGACCCGTTCACGTTGGCCGAGTGGCCGAACAAATTGAACGAGCGATAGTAGCTGAAGACCGGCACGTTGTAGACGCCGGTCGCGCCCGTGATCGGAATCGCGCCATTGAACAGAAGACCACCATCGTAGAAAGAGTAAGTCAGAATGATCGCGTTTGAGCCCAGTGGTGTGATGACGTAGGCACGCGGAGAAAGGTCCTGGGCGGAAAGAACCTGCCACGAACACGCGGCGAGTGCTATCATCCAGGCGAGTCTCGCTGCCAGACGCATTTCAAGTTGTCTCTGGCCCACTGTTGCGCGCGCGGAAACGTGCTTTTCTGCTGGCAGCCTCTGCGGGCCAACGCGCGCGATTGATGCTCCCGACGGGCGTGCTGTCGGGTGTTGAGTTTCCTGTCACATCGGAATAGGTCGCTTCGGCGGCATCCGGCGGACGCTGCGACTTCGACAGAAGCGTTAGGCGTGCGACCGTGTGAAAAGGTGCTTCCGTTTCTTTCCACTCGACACTAGCGTTTTCGATCCAGAAGTTGGCGTCGCGGCGCTTCCCCCAATAAGTCATGTTTGCGGTGTCGAGGAACTGAAGCCCGAACTCGAAGCTGCTCATGACGCCATCTTCCGCGAGATGGCGGGCCAGCTCCTTCTGCAGAGCGTCTGAGTTGCTTTTTTGCAGGGGATGGGCAATATTGCTCGGCGACGGCGTAGCCGACTGCTTCACCACGTCCACGGGGCCGTGGCGGAACGGGACGTCGCTCCAATAACGAAGTTGCTGATACGGTTTGAGGGGCTGGCGTGACTGTAATTGCGCCAGGCCGATGGCTCTTACTACTCTCAACTTATCGGCGAGCGAAAGAGCCAGTAGGCCTTTGACCGGCTTTGAAGCCGTAAGAACTTTCATAGTAGCGATGAAAGCTCGAGCGTCGTTCAGAGGAAGAATATTTGCCCTTTGCAGCGTGAAGTCCTGTCGTTCAACACCGGCCGCGGGAATAACCGACCCATTGCGCGTCAGGTCGACGAGGAAAGACAACGAGCGGAGGTCAGGCTTGAAGTCGGAATTTACCTGGGAATCGGAATTGCCACACCGGATGGTGGCGGGATAGATGCCCGGCCTTTTGAACATACCCTGGGCGAGCCGAGCCGCCAGCACAGGGTCGCGTCCAGCGGTAACATCAAAAACTTCGAACCGGGCTAGAGCGGTCACACCTTTCGCGTGCGTCCCACGGTGAAGCGGGCAGTGCTGTTTGGCAGCAGCATTCGCCTGCATCAGAAGAACTTTCTGTGTAATCTCCTCGATGTAGCCCTGTTCTGCACTGAGGTTCCGTTCAGCCTCGGTAGCGGTCACTCCGAACCAGCTAGTCAACATGGAAGTGCTCCTAACGGCCGCCTCGTTCCAGGTTGGCGATGAACTTGACGGCGGTGATGCTTGGCAGAAAGCAGTAAGCGGCGGCTTTGGTTGTGATGAAGTTCGAGAACTCTGTGATTTTGACCGGGGGCGCTCCATTCGCCTGCGGAATTACGAAAATGCTTTCCGCTGGATCTTGGGTACCAATCACGGGATCCTCCGATTTAGGGTTCAGTTTGACCGCACCGGCGAATGCGCTGTCGTTTACCCATTCGCTCAGCACGAACTCATATTGATTCTCGATGGTCGAATTGATGAAGTATCCCAGTAGTCCGCGCTCGATGCCATCATAAGGTTGCGCTGGGTCATAGATTGGCCCGTACGGCATGCCGCGACGGATTAGCCGGTGGGTAGTATTGCTGCCGCCGGGTTGGCCCTGACCGGTGATTGGCTGGCCGCGTGGATTGATGCGGCGCATGTGCGCGCCAACCGGACAGCACAGTCCCTTTGGATCGCCCGATCCATCAGGGTTCACGTACTCGAAATTGTTCAACTGCTCGAGTGAAATCCCACCCTCCGCGCTATCGGTTTCTGGCGACAGCTCAAGCGGAACGCCGTTGCGCCAACGTCCGCACATCTTGGCGGCAAGTAGTTCGGGATCTATCTTGTCCTGGTTCGACTGCAGGTGATTCTCGAATCCGACAACGTCTGTTTCGATCATCTTGAAGACAGCGAAGCTGCCGTTCAGGCCGAGTTCCCGAGGTTCCGGTAGCAAATAATTCTCAGCTTCGTCCTGCAAAACGAATCGCCAAGGTTCGCAGGGCTGCTGGTAATCCGGCGGATATCGTTCCGGGCCGCCGCGAATGGTGGTCATGCTGATGCCGTCGGTATAGCCGAAATGCACTTTGCTTGTGGGGGCCGGCTGACCATCCTTCATTTCCATCAGCGCCACACCTTGTTGTCGCCAGATCTCGCGAAAGGCATCGCCTTCGGCAAATAGAGCAGCTAACGGGTCGCTGTAAGCAGTCATCGTCTCCGAGCTTGCCGCGAGGTCGTTGTATTCGAGTAGTCTTGGGCGAGGTTATAGAGCTCCCACTTGTACTCGTTTACCCCGGGCAACTTGGTCGTCCCCATAAGCCAGGGCGGGGCTGGCGGAGTCGAGGCGGCAATCCAGCCGTCGTGGTAGATAGCGCGGTTGGCGAACATCTCAAAATACTGAGTGTCGCGCTTCGAGGGCGCATTGGCATTCGCCTGGTCAAAAGTGTAGGCCATGCTCACGCCTTCAATCGGCTTCTGCTTGATTCCGTTAACCGTGTCAGACGCCTGGATGCTGGCGGCTTCGAGGATCGTCGGGACGATGTCGATCATGTGGTGGAATTGCGTGCGGATGCCGCCCACGTCTTTGATATGGCCGGGCCACGAAATGACCATGCCCTGCCGGGTCCCCCCGAAATGTGATGCCACCTGCTTGGTCCACTAAACGGCGTGTCGAAAGCCCAGGACCATGCCACCGACATATGCGGATAGGTCTTATCCGAGCCCCAGTCACTGTAATGCAGCAACTGCAGGGCCTCAGGGGCATCCAGAATGCCGTTGTATGCCGTCATTTGGTTGTGAAAGTGCCAGCCAGAGTGCCTTCGGCGCTGGTGCCATTGTCGTCGCTGATATAGATGATCAGTGTGTTGTCGAGCTTGCCCATGTCCTCGACCTGCTGGATGACACGGCCAATTTCATGGTCCGTATAGGCTGCGTAGCCGGCAAATACTTCCGCCTCGCGCGCATAAAGCCTCTTCTGCACCCCGGAAAGCGAGTCCAAATGAGGGAGGGAGTCCGGCCAAGGGGTCAATTGGGCGTTCGCCGGAATCACGCCAAGACGCTTCTGATTGGCGAAGTTCTGCTCGCGCAGCTTTTCAAAGCCCATGTCGAACTTGCCGTCGAGTTACCGATCCACTCCTGCTTAGGCTGGTGCGGGGAGTGGGTGCCGCCGGGCACGTAATATACGAAGAACGGATTTTCCGGCGCGGCCGCGTTCAGGTCCCGCATATGCTTGATGGCTTCGTCCGCCAGGTCGGTGGTGAGGTTGTAGCCGGGATTGCCTACAAGCGGAAAGATCTGGGTATGATCGCGGAACAGATAGGGAGTCCACTGGTCGGTCTCTCCGCCCACAAAGCCATAGAAATAATCGAAACCCATCCCTGACGGCCACTGGTCGAAAGGCCCGGCGGCGCAGTACTGATAGGTCGGCGTATTGTGGTTCTTGCCAAACCACGAGGTCGCGTAGCCATTCTCCTTCAGAATCTCCCCGAGCGTAGCGCTATCTTGACCAATAACGGAGTCATAGCCCGGGTAGCCGGTCGAGAGTTCACCGATGACGCCGAAGCCGACCGAGTGGTGATTGCGGCCGGTAATCAGCGCCGCCCGCGTCGGCGAGCAGAGAGCGGTGGAGTGGAACTGCGTGTAGCGCAATCCCGCTTTTGCGATGCGATCCATAGCTGGTGTCGGGATGACACCGCCAAAGGTGCCCGATACGCCGTAGCCCTGGTCGTCGGTCATAATGAGCAGCACATTGGGCGCGCCTTTGGGCGGCACGATGCGCGGCGGCCACCAGGGCGTTGATTGCGGGGCGCCTTCCTTGATCACTCCGCCGAACTTCGGCGGCGGCGGCGGGAGTTGTTTCCCGTCGATGCTCGTGGTGGTGCTGGGCGAGCCGGGTGTGCCGGCGGCTTGTTGCGCTCGCGCTGGTAGGCCGAGGAACAACGCTGTGACAGTCGGCACGAGCGCTCCCGATGTTAGTCTGCTAATACCCGTTCTATAATTCATTCGATCTCCACTCCAAACAAGTTTTTGTTAGCTTGCGAGCCGCAGCTTACCCAGAATCACGACCGGATTAGCAAGACTGCTGCGTGCCGGGCTAAAAGCGCAATGAGAGACACCGACCCTGAGTCTTCGTCATGTCTGTTCCTCTTTCGTGCCACATATGGAGCTTCGGCGTTCATCGACCGCAAGCACTGGTTCGCGCAAGTACGAGCGTCTGCTACCTACCTCGGGCTTCTTACAGCCGCCGACAACCGGGGTGATGTGCGACCCGCAGCGTGGACTTATTTTTTGGGCGCTCGCCGTGGTCCTCCTAGCTTCATTTGCGGCGGGACAAGCATGCCGCGGGCAGACGCCAATGCACACGGATGTATGACCGAAAAAGCAAGTGCCCCGATGAGTCGGGGCACGGCGGCCAGAGTGGCCGCGTCAGCAGACAGCCAAGGTGTTTTCCGTCAGGCGGCTTTCCTGGCGGCGCGGGCGGCGGCTTCGGCGCGCTCTTCTTCGGCATAGAGGTTGGGTCTAGATCCATGGCGAACGGTGCGGCCGGTTGAACCGGATTTTGAGCGTTGAGAGATGAAGTGGCCTTTCCGGTCGCGGAGGTTGGTCCGGAGGAGAGTTGCGAATTACGTTGGTTGGCGGCAATTTGGGTGCAGGTCACATTCCATCCGCACGCAGTGGTGAAAGTCTCGAGCGGATCCTAAGGGTCCGATGTGAGCAATCGCGGTCGGAACCTTCGCGGTTGCGAACCGTACAAACTCGAAGCAAGCCCGCGCATTCATAAATATGTACGTTCGGATTGCCAGGGAGGGCTGTAGGCAGTGCCCAGGCCGAGTACTTGGCAAACTCGTTCAGGGCCGCCATCAGGATTCAGCCAGGACCAGGAAATGAGGGATCTTAGAAAATCGCTCAGCGTCTGCACTGCGCGCCTCCCACGGCGCTTCCGGCCCGCAAGAATAGAACGGAATAGACATCGATTCCGGTTGAATGTCAAAGCTTTCAGCCGTTCCGAGCGTATCTGAGGCCATGCTCTCGCTCCAGGTTTCTTCGAGATCATGCCCGGGCCAATAAGTGAGACCATCTGCACCTTAATTCACAAACTGCTGTGCTCGCCCTCAGGTTCAAAGTCGAGCGTGTGAGCGAGACTACAAGACGTCGGCCATCCGCGTCGATGGTCTCGGTTGAAACCATACACTCGTTCGGGAGAATGGGGTGGATACGATGTCTGTCCCTGAAACTTCGGGCCGCCTTTTTGGTCCACATCGGAATACGTCTCGGCCGCCCTTACGGGAATCGGCCTCACCGTAAATAAGACATCGCTCGATGGGGGCTCCATCGAGCAAGCGCGACAGGATCGGCAATTCCGAGAACACTCGCTCATTCGGCGTCCGGTACGAGCGCTCCAGAGTAATCGTGGTGCGTTGTGGCTTCTCATTCATGCCGACGACCTAGCTTGGGGAAACATCGCAACGGCTGTCCAATGGGAGGAACGCCACACCACGGGCGAAACATCAAAATACTTTCAAGTGGCGCGTCATACGAGGCGCAATTCCATCCGAAGGTCACGTTGCGTTGCAGTGATTGTCATCAGAGCACCTGAGAAGAGGCCTGGTCCGATTCACGAACGCCTCGAAACGGCGGATCTCAGAAGCGTAAGCGCACCGTATGAAACTGTAGGGATTGTGATGAAGCCTTTGATCTTTGCTCTCTGCTTTGCGTTTGCGTTTGGCAGTCAGCGCGCCGAGAAGCGTGGCTGGCAGCCATCGCCGGGCCACACGCAAGTGCCGATATGGCCACGTATTGCACCTGACGCGCAGTTTGGCCCGCCGGCCAACACCGAAACGACGAAACCGGGAGAGGTCGACAACGTCTCACGACCCACGATGACCGTTTATTCGCCAAAGGGAAAGAATACTGGCGCTGCGACAGTCGTGTTTCCTGGCGGCGGGTATTTCGTCCTGGCAATCGATATTGAAGGCACGGAGGTCTGCGACTGGCTGACGTCGAAGGGGATTACGTGTGTGCTCTTGAAGTACCGTGTTCCGAATACAGGACCGCATTGGGATGGACGGTGCAAGTGTCAGATCAACCCGAAAGCCCCGATGGCACTAGAAGATGCGCAGAGGACAGTGGGGCTGGTCCGCTTCCAGGCCGCGGAGTACCATATCGATCCACACAAGATCGGCGTGCTTGGATTCTCAGCGGGCGGGCACCTGGTAACAGATATCAGCACGCATTTTGAAAAACGTTCGTATCCGGCTGTAGATACCGCCGACAAAGAGAGCTGCCGCCCGGATTTCGCGGTCGCCCTTTATCCGGGGCATCTCTGGCTTTCCTCCTACAAGAAGTTTGAGTTGAATCCGGATGTTCCGGTCACTCGCCAGACCCCTCCCACGTTTTTGCTGCAGGCCGAGAACGATTCCGTGGACAATGTCAACAACTCGCTGGTTTACTACATCGCGCTGAAGAACGCCGGCGTTCCAGTAGAAATGCATTTATATGCGGAAGGCGAGCATGCGTTTGGACTGCGGCGCACGAAATTTCCGATAACACGATGGCCTGAACTGGTCGAAAGGTGGCTCGGGACGATCGGGATTACTTCGGAGTAGGTGCTCTGGGAGCGCAGACGGAAAAGTGGGCTTTGCACGGGTTGCACGAACCAGGTCAGACTTTGTGCTGGCATACATGCGATTCTTGCTAAGCATTGTAGTGCGCTATGACCCGTGTCAATTTTCCAATCGCTGACAGCTCTATGAACTCTCCCGTACGTGTGCCCTTTTGACTCGTGTAGTAGAGCACGATGCTGCTTACGCCCCACAGTACATCCTCAAGTTGAAAGCGGAGTTCCGGGTAGGCTTCTAGCCCTAGCCGAAAATAAGCTCTCAAATCTGCCTTGCCGACCACCTTCCCATCCAACGTACCTAGCAGTTGGGCGGCGACCGGCGAAGTCAACTCGAGTTCGTGATATTTTCCGGCGCATCATACGACGACGCTCTAGCTACTTTCCGTCGCAAAATGGCGTTTTCTGACAAACTAAAACGTTCATCGTAGGCCCGAACCGGTTGACCTGAGTGGTGATTTCGAGTCCTGCTCGTCGGGCGCAGGGCGAAGCTCGCAGTTCCGTCTCAGGCACGGGCCAGCGCCAGAGCGTTCCCGATGTTGATCAGATTATCGGCAAGAACACCTGAACCGACCCAGCGCTCCATTCCCTCCAGAACACGATAGCGGCAGCGGCCGATTCCATGCCGCCCCGTGAGTACGCTGATGCGACCTTCGCAACCGGTCCGCCAACGCTGCGCTTTCTTGAACCAGCGGCACTTCTCCAGTTTCTTTCGCTCCAGGCTCGTGGTACTGCGATTCGGCACTGCTACCCACCTGACACCTTTCTCTTGAACCGCTCGTTCTTGTGCTTGCTAATAAGATCCCGCATCCGCCGTCACCAGTTGGGGCACGCGACCGAGTTTGCGTATCTGCACCTCCACCGAGGGCAGCAGCAGTTCTCGATCACTCGGCCGCTCATCGAAGACTTCATAATGCGTGATGATATATTCTCGGCTTCCTGCACCTGCACAGTTTGCCGAATTCAGTCGGCTTGCTGGCCTTACCCTTACGAATGATTTCCGTGTGCGGCTCAAACAAACTGACCACCTTGCCCGGCATCTGCGTGATCCCTTCGAACACCCGTGTCTTGGTCTGCTTCACCTCTTGCCCTAGTCGATCGCCGATAGTCGATAAGCTCTCGGCAAGATGGCGGAGCCGCTTCTTCCGCTTGGCCGACATCTCTTCCACCTCTTGCATCATCCGCTGGGTGTCATTCAGGATTTGCCGCGAATAGCGCAATAACTCGCGATACTGTTTCTGACGCCGCTCCTCACTGCCCCCTGCTGTTTGCCGGCTGGCCATGGCAATCGCTCGCACTCGTTTATTGACGCTGCGGGTTTGATCTCGCACCTGGCGCTTCAACTTCCCGGCCTGCTGCTCGAGCTTCTTCATGGTCCGCGTCAGCACGCGCGCCCCATCGCCCAACAAACTCGAATCCGTCGGATAATGGATATTGGATTCCACCACCCTGGTGTCCACGCGCATCTTGCGGCCTTGTACAGCGCCCTTCTCCTGGGCCAAGGCTACCAACCGCTCATGCAGTTTCGCAATCACCTCGCCGCCCAAGGGCTGCCCGATGCGAGCCAGCGTTTTGGCGTTCGGCACTTTGCCGAGCCCGATACGCGTGAAATCACGATAGGCCAGGTTCATCTTCACTTCGCGTTCCAGCGTGTCGAAGCTCCAATTTCGTACGTGCTTTAACAGCAACAGCCGCAATACCATCTCGGCGGGGGTTTGTGCGCGACCGCGCGTGGCACTCTGCCGGTGACGCTCGCCCTGGGCTTCGTACACCACATCGATGAGTTCCTCATCTTGCAATAGTTTGTCGGCTTCCACCATCCAAGGCTCCCAGAGAGCACGCACATCTTCGTCTACTACGCCTTCCCATAACTTCCTTTGACCTTGCTTCCGTCGAGTCATGCTCTATCGTAAAAGCCTTCTGAAACAAGATCAATACTAAATGTTTCAGCACCAAATCTCAGCTTTCAGCTCTCATTGGCGCTGACCAGAGCCATCAATTTGGCGACGGAAAGTAGCCAAGGCATGAGGCCCGTCGCTGTGACGTGCCGTCTTTAGTAACGTGAGCAGCTTCTTGCCGGGGCGAACCTTACATCTCAAGGGTGATCCACGCTGGAGCATGATCGCTTGCGTTGTCCTCTCCCCGCACCCATCGATCGACGCCCGCATCAACCAATAGGGGAGCGAGCTGAGGCGAGAGCAGTAAATGGTCAAGCCGCATCCCCTTGTCTGCCTGCCACCTCTCAAACTTGTAGTCCCAAAAAGTCCAGAGCGGTCCCGACGGATGCAGCTGCCTGAGAGCGTCAGTCCAACCTTGGCGGAGCAGCCGGTCGAATGCTTCGCGACTGGCCGGTTGCACGAGCGCGTTCTTATCTAACGATCGAGTTGGATAGATGTCCTGCGGCGTAGGCACGACATTGTAATCGCCGGCCAGAACGATCGCCGCTCCAGCTGCGATCAGGTCGTTCGTATGTGCGATCAGTCGTTCAAACCAAGCCAATTTGTAGTCGAATTTAGGCCCGGGTTGAGGATTGCCGTTAGGCAGGTAAATGCAAGAGATGAGAACGCCACGAACCGCTGCTTCAACATACCGGGCCTGGTAATCATAATCGTCGCCAGGAAGCACTGCGCGGGTGAGGATTGGCTTTTGCTTCCGGGCGAGGATTGCCACGCCGTTCCACGAGCGCTCACCCACCCAGACTGCTTCGTATCCGGCAGACCGCAGGGCGTCGGCTGGAAAGGAGTACTGCTCTGTTTTGAGTTCTTGCAGGCAGACAATTTCGGGTTTCTCCCTTTCGAGCCAATTCAAGAGATTCGCAAGCCGCTTGTTTATGTTGTTGATGTTGAACGTGGCAATCTTCACGCGGTTGACTTGGCCGAGCGCAATAGGGATTTGATAAAATCCAGTAGCGTGCACGTCAAGTGCCCTTTAATCAAAGGCTTAGCCACTCTCCACAACGCCCATACAATACCCAGCGCAGCCGCCGCAACCACCAGAGAATGACTCCAGAACGCCGCGCCCGCGAGTGTAATATACGCCAGCAAGCACATCGGGCACTTTGGTATTAGAACGAAGGCCGGGATGGTGAGTAACCATCCCGATCTCTTTGCGCACTTGCTGCAACTTACTCCCGGCATCCGCAGTCTGAGACCTTCGGACTATCTTCGTACCGGTCGTTGTGCCGCACCCATGCCATCGGCCACTCCAGGCCATCCTCGTCGCGGCCTTTAGGAACGAAGTCAAGGTAGTTGTACGTCCCCAACAGAATGTCCAGCCCACGCGCATAGGTCGAGTAGCAATGGAACACCTCTCCTGCGTTCTTATAAAAGACACTGAGCCCTGGCGCTTCTGATTGCGGGAACGCGCTATGACGATAGTTGTAATAAACCTCGCCCCTTCCCATCTCTTCCTGCGTGAAAGAAACGTGGTAATCGAAGTTGAAGCTGCTGCCTGCGGACGAAACCCAACGGAACTTCCAGCCCAACCGCTTCTTGAACGCATCGATCTTCGCAAGGGGCGCGCGAGAAACCGCTAGTAAGGTCACGTCGCGCTGGGCGAGGTGAAGCCTCGCCCCCTCCATATGATCGGCAAGATAGGAACAACTCGCGCATCCTTGCTCCCAATCCGGACCAAACATGAAGTGATAAATCACTAGTTGCCTGCGCCCCTCAAAGAGCTCGGATAGCATCTTGCGCCCCTCGCCGGTTTCAAAGACGTAGTCCTGCTCCACCCGCTTCCACGGGAGCTCGCGCCGTAAGCGCGCGACTTCGTCCATATGGCTGCGCAATTCTTTCTCTTTGGCGAGCAGTTCCATCCTTGCCTGCAGCCATTCTTGCTCCGAGGCCACCGTATGGCCCTCGAGGGCCACGTTCACTGTCGCCGTGCTCATGCTGATGTCTCCTTTGTCTTTTTTTGTTCCGCCCTGCTTTTCACTCGCGCCAGCAGGCTTCCCCACCCGCCATGGATCTTGGACCCATCCCTATGCTCCGGAAGGATCCACCCGGCCGCCCGATGACAGAACTTCAGCCGCGTGTAGTTTCCTTCTGCCGCGAGTCGGTACTGCACATTCGACATAGCCGGTACAGACATAAACAACGGTCCGTAGACTTCAATTAGATTGGGCGCGTTGATTGCTTGAACATGGCCCCAAAGATGTCCCATGTTATTTCCAAGATCCCGGTACCAGCGACCTCCTGGCCACGCTTCCAGCTTCATGCGCAGCGGTGTCCCGTCGGGAGTCTCGTTGAGCGGCCCCATCTGTTCGAGGATCGTTTCAAACACCACGTCGATAGGCGCGGCGATCAACTCCTCTTTAACGATCTCTAACGTCTGTACGGTTTCCTGCGTTTCTAGCGCTGACATTTTACGTGCACTACTCCTTCCCTTTTGGATTTTTCGAGCGCGTTTGTGCTTTCCGCTCCGCGCGCTCCTTGATACGGTCGATCTGGTGCGTCCAGAACTGCTCAAATCGTTTCGCCCAATCGTGTATCGGTTTCAGTTGCTGGGGCTCCAGGCGATACAGCCGCATGGGACCCGAGGTCGTCACAGAGACAATGCCTACCCGGCGCAGTACTGCCAAATGTTTGGAGACGGCCGGTTGGGGAACCGACAGACCGTCGACCAATTCGTTGACCGCGCGGGCTTGCCCGTCGGCCAAAAACTCGATGATCTCCCGCCTGCGCGGTTCCGCGATTGCGTTGAATACGTCGCTGGTGGTTCTAGCTCGCGCCACAATTGAATCATATGCCGATATGGGAATATTGTCAAGCAAGAAAGGCACGAAGTTCTCAAGTTTCGTCCGCCTGGCCTTGAGGTACGGTGCCCCGTCCAGGCGGCATCACCTGTAGTGACATCCGGCCGTTGCTCAGTATATGACTTGGCCGACAGGTCTCTCGCGCCAGGCGCGATGCCGCGAGTTGGATCGTCGGTGCCGCCCTTTGGGCAACGCCGATCGCGCGGTCACTGATTCTCACCTGACGAACAAATGCCGGATCTCAGGCGAGAGGCCCGCGTCTCCGGAAAAAGATGACAGTGAGTATCGTAGAGGCGATGCAAGTTCCGGAAAGGAGTAGCAGCGCAAAGGTCGTGTTGTGAGTCGCATCGCGGATCTTGCCGACGAGAAACGGACTCAAATAGCCCCCTAAATTTCCCACCGAGTTGATCCAGGCGATCCCTGCCGAAGCTGCGGTTCCTGTCACGAATGCAGTGGGAATCGCCCAAAAAGTAGAGTAGGCCGCCGCAATCCCCGCAGTGGCTACCGTCAAAGCAACCAATCCGATAACGCCGGAGATGCCAGGAATAGCCGAAGCCGAAAACGCGATCGCGCCTATCAGACCCGGTATCGCAACATGCCAGCAGCGCTCACCTGTCTTGTCGGAGTGATGGCCCACCAGCACCATTGCAAGCGCCGCCACGCCCCAGGGGATGGCCGTAAGCAGCCCAATCTTGAACGGATCTCTTGTCAACGTTTCTTTTAAAATCTGAGGCAGCCAAAAGCTTAGGCCATAGTTGCCCATTACGAAGCCGAAGTAAATAAAACAGAGAGCCCAGACTTTGCCGCTGCGAAAAGCGTCGCCTAACGAGTGTTTGCCGCCGCTATCGGAATGCTTGAGAGCTTCTTCTTCCTCCAGGCGTTCCGATATGAGCGACCTTTCGTCAGCACTCAGCCATTTCGCTCTACGCGGGCCGTCAGGCAATACGAGGACGCTTGCCAAGCCAGCTAAAAGGGAGGGGATCGCCTCCATCAAATAGAGCCACTGCCATCCTCGAAGCCCTCCGGCGGAAGACATCCGGTCGAGAAGCCATCCGGAGATCGGTCCGCCAATCACGCCCGACAGGGGAATAGCCGTCATAAAAAGAGCAACCATTTTGGCCCGGTAGCGGCTCGTGTACCAGAAAGTAAGATAAAGAATCACCCCCGGGAAAAAACCTGATTCCACTACGCCGAGGCAAAAGCGCGCCAGGTAAAAGTTTCCTTCGCTCTTCACCAGCATGGTGGAGGCCGAGACGAGCCCCCAAACAATCATGATCGGGCCCAACCAGTAGCGCGCGCCAATCTTCTGAAGCGCAATGTTGCATGGTATTTCAAAGAAAAAATAGCCGATGAAAAAGATACCCGCGCCGGCGCCATACACCGCATCGCTCATGTGAAGATCCTGCTGCATCTGCAGCTTGGCGAAACCGACGTTCACGCGATCGATGTAAGCAAATATGTAGCAGAGGAAAAGAAACGGAATGATTCGCCAGCTCACCTTTCGGTAGGTGCGATTCTCGAAGGCCTGTTGATCGGGAGATAGCGGTCCCGAATTGGGCGCCGCGTCGTTCAGCGCGCGCACCATCCACCGTCGATCAGGATGTCGGTGCCGGTTATGAACGCGGCGGCTTCCGAACAGAGATAAGAGGCAAGCGCGCCGATGTCCTCCGGCTTGCCCCATTTCCCAAGCGGGATGCTCGCCAGGAACTGAGCGTTCGCTTCCGGGTTCTCCATAACAGGCGCATTCATCTCGGTACCGAAGGGGCCAGGACTGATCCCGTTCACGGTTATGCCGTTCGGGGCAAGCTCGAGGGCCAGGGCCCGAATCAATCCGAGCAGCGCAGCTTTACTCGCGGAATACGCACTTCGTTGTGGAAGCGAGACGTGGCTCATGATCGAGGTCACGCATAAGATGCGTCCATAACCGCTGCCTTTCATATGTGGCGCAAATGCACGGCACATCAGAAACGCGCTGGTCAAGTTTGTGTCGATAACGCTCTGCCATTCTTCCAAGCTGAAGTCGATCAGGTTCTTGCGAATATTAATGCCGGCGTTATTAATCAGAATCTGAACCTTGCCAAGACTGTTGCTGACATCGCTCTCGAGCTTGGCTATGCTTGCCTCATCGCGCACGTCCGCGGCAAACACCTGCGCGCTGCCACCGCCATCCGCAATTTCGCGCTGAACGGTTTCCAATTTTGCGCGATCGCGCGACACCAGCGCAATTTTCGCGCCGTTGCCGCTCAATGCCAGAGCCATCGCCCTGCCGAGGCCTTTGCTGGCACCTGTAATCAGCGCGGTCTTTTGAGCAAGATCGGACGTCTGCGATTGAGCCATTGAGCTTGTAATCCGACTTCAATATCCTATCGTGACCAGATAAAGCTGCTTATCCTTGTACGGTCCTTGGATGTCGCCGAGATACTGAACCGTCGCACGTGAATCGAGCAGCGCGTACAACACCCAGTCTTCCGGATACTCCGGCGTACCAAGAACCAAAAACTTCGAATGCCCCTGCAGGAACTCGGAATATGGGGTCACGTGCGCGCGGATTGGGAAGGACCCTATGATATCCGGCATGCCCTCAAAGATGGTGGCGTGCGCGTAGCGAAGCGCTAAACTGCGACTAGTTAAGTAATAAAGACGCGCGGCCGTTTGCGGATTTCCGTAGTGATCCATCTCTAAGAACGTCAGTCCGCTTGCGGCAACCAGCGGCAGGTCGGGGCGAATGCTGTCGAGGCGTCCCGTCGCATTCGGGCTACCCCTGTGTGTCCAAACGGATTCCTTCAAACCCGGGCCCAAATTGAACACGCAGACGAAAATCAATAGGATACTAGAAGCTGCCACGGGCGTCGCCCGGCTCAGATTTGTGTGGGTGGCAAGGAAAAATATAACCACCAGGGCGTACCCGAACGCAACCGGAAAGGCGTATCTGTCGAAGTAAGCGCCATGCGTTGGTATCAAGACCAGATTTACGATGGCAGGCATCGTGAGGAAGCCAGCGGTCAGGGCAATATCGGACATGCCGAATTGGCTTTTCTCGCGAGCGTCGGGCTGTTTGGGCGGAGCTCCGATGCCGAGACCCAGCCCCAATGCAAGTAACAGGGGCAAGCCTTCCAGCCGCAGACTGCCGTAATACGATTCCGCGATCTTGCGAAAGGAGGCCTGAAAGGCCGGTGGAAAAATAGTCGCTTCGAAACGCGACATGATGTGCAGATAAAGGAACGGGATGATGCACGGCAGCAGAAGCGCAGCCCAGATCTCTAAGCGCAATTTGCGGAGGCGGTACGTACAGGCCAGTTCGGCGAGGCAGAACGGAATTACGTATAGAGGGGCCATAAGATGGCTCAGCATCATCGCGGAAACGGAAAGGCCGAGCAGCCAAACCCAAATTGCGCTTCGCTTCAGTTCGGCGGCACGGCGCCACAGCAACAGGCTCAGCCCGAGAAAGCCGATGACGAGTGCGTACGGACGGGCCTCAGTCGCGTAGTAGAAAAACGGACTCGCCCAGAAAATGAGGATAGCCAGCAATCCGTACCATCGATCGAACTTCCGCGTAACGAAGCGATACAGGCAAAGGCTGCCGAAGAGGAAGGCGAGAATCGACGGTAACCTGACTGCGTAACCGCTTAGTCCGAACAGATCCGTAGACGCGCGTACGGCGAAATATTCGAACGGCGGATTCAGATCCAGAGGGATCTCCTGCCACAAACTGGAAAAACTGGGCGCTGTCGCTATATAGAAGGTAAAAAGTTCGTCGTGCCAGAGGCGGCGGGAGGATGCAAGCGCAGTAAGTATGAGGTAAATGAGTATCGCAATGGCGAGCGCAACTGAGCTCGCTTTGTGAGATGAACTCAGCCGGTCAATAGCAAGAAGGACTTGCTGCCAGTATCTCTGGAAAGGAGCCAAGCCGTCGCCGCTCGCAGGCCGATGCGAAACTGGCGGCGCAGACGAGAGCTCCACTACTGCTCCATAAAGTAGTAGCAGATCATGTGACAGGCAAACAGGTGAGCATCTTCTATGCGCCCCATGTGCGACTCGCGCACCCGAATCTCGAGATTCGCCATCGGACCTAGCTTGCCGCCGTCGCGCCCCGTCAAAGCGATGGTCCCGCAGCCAACCTTGTTTGCGTATTCAACTGCCTGGATCACGTTCGGAGAATTTCCCGAACCGCTGATTGCGATCAGCACATCGCCGGGCTGGGCGAAATTCTTGAGCTGCTCAACGAAAATGCAGTCGTAGCTAACATCGTTTGAGTAGGCGGTGATGGTTGCCAAGGAATCGGTCAGCGCCATGATCCTGAAGCGCGAATCCCGCTCGAAACTTGCGCCTTTCACCATATCGGTAACGAAATGCGACGCCGTGGAAGCGCTGCCGCCATTTCCGCAAACGAAGATATGCCGTTCCCTATCCCGAGCCTCCTTCAGAATTTCGATCGCCCGGCTGACCGCATCGAGATCTATATTCTCGATCGTACTCAAAAGTTTGGACTTATACTGGCGCGGGAATTCGAGAGAAACCGGACGTGCGACGGTCTCAGAAGCCATAAAACAACTTTATCTTAAACCGGCAAGTCTGAGCGGTATGGCATAATCTCAAGGTCAGAGTCCGACAATGCGGCGACCGACGGACGAAACGGCAGTCTAGAAGGATACCTGTTTAGCGATGAGGCTACGCCGCGGAGCCGACTGCGAATCCACTCGCGACGACCGCAGTGTTTACTCTCTTTATGAACGATGAGCTCGAAAACACTCAACACTTGCCATACGTAACTGGCTCGACCGCGCCGCAGAAGGTGATCAGCATCATCACCCCCTGCTACAACGAAGAAGAAAACGCGGAAGAGGTCTACAAACGCGTGCGCGACGTAATGGCCAAACTCGGCCGCTACCGCTATGAGCATATTTTCATCGACAATGCTTCGCAAGACAATACGGTCGCGATCATCAAGCGGATTGCCAGCCGGGATCACAACGTTAAGCTGATCGTCAACGCGCGCAATTTCGGCCACGTTCGCTCTCCCTTTCATGCTTTCCTGCAGTCGCAAGGCGACGCAGTTGTCAGCCTGGTGGCCGACCTGCAAGATCCGCCTGAGCTTATTCCGGAAATGATCGCTAAGTGGGAAGCAGGATACTCGATGGTTTTGTGTATCAAGAAAACCAGCCAGGAAAATCCGCTCATGTTCTGGATTCGAACTCAATACTATCGCTTAGTCCAGCGCCTTTCCTCAATTGAAACGTTCGAAAACTTCACCGGCTTTGGTCTCTATGAGCGCAGAGTCGTCGAGGCGATACGCTCTTTCGGCGAGGCAAACCCGTACTTCCGCGGCATGATCGCCGAGATCGGCCTGCCCCACTACGAGTTGACGTTCGATCAGCCGAGGCGCGTGCGCGGCATTACCAAGAACAACTTCTATACGCTTTACGATTACGCGATGCTCGGCATCACGAACCTCTCCAAAGTTCCCCTGAGGCTCGCAACCTTTATCGGATTTGCCTCCGGGGGGCTTTCCGTGATTACCGGGTTCGCTTACCTTTTTTACAAGCTAACTTTTTGGAACAACTTCTCGGTTGGAACTGCCCCGCTAGTGATCGGCCTTTTCTTTCTTGGCTCTGTACAACTTATCTTCATGGGTATTCTCGGCGAATATGTTGGCGCAATCCACACTCAGCTTTTTAAGCGGCCTCATGTGATCGAGAAAGAACGCGTCAATTTTGAGTACGCTCCCGGTGAACCGCTGCGCGACGATCTGGCCCTAACGGGTTCCCGATATGTCTCTTCCTAAACGGAAGCTCGGACTTGCGGCTCTGATTTCCTAAACCGGCATGAGTAAGACAATACCTGCCAGCAGATCGTCGCTGCGTATCGGGTATTGGACTCTCGCCCTGCTGTTTGCGGGTGTTCTGCTTTACCTCTCGCTACGAGGAATTCATTGGGGAGAGGTCTGGCACATCCTTTCTCATGCGAACGGCATTCTGATCGCCTTCAGCATCGCGGTTGCAAGCTGCGCTCTGCTCTTGCGGGCCCTGCGTTGGCGCGTACTTCTCCGCGCAGGTGCGCCGGTGACGGTGCCCACCGCGTTCTGGGCCACGGCCGCCGGGTACTTCGGCAATAACTTCCTGCCCGCGCGCGCGGGAGAAGTCATTCGAAGTTTAATGGTCAGCAGTTCCTCCGGTCTCAGCAAAACGTTCGTTCTCACGACTGCTCTTTCCGAGAGATTGTGCGACGCGATCAGCCTTGTGTTAATCAGCTCGATCGTACTGCTCACGTTACCCGTTAAGCCCGGCTGGTTCGCTCATGCAGCGACGCCCTTTGCGATTCTTGGATTGTCTGGCGCATGCGGCATCGCTATTTTGCCTAAAATTCAGCGCTTCTGCCATCGCTGTCTCCACCTCATCCCCATTCCGTCCAGCCTCAAAACCAAACTATTTGGAACATTAGATCAGGTCCTAGTGGGAATGCGAAGTTTCCACGACGTGAAGCGGCTCTCCGCCTTCGTCAGCTTAACGGCGCTGATCTGGTCTTCGGATGCGCTAGGTACCATCCTCAGCATGCGCGCGCTTGGGCTCCCCGGAACACTATCCATTGCTCTTCTTCTGATAACGGGTCTAGGGCTCGGAAGCGCATTGCCGTCTACGCCCGGTTATGTCGGCATCTATCAATTCGTTGCGGTGAGCGTACTCACCCCATTCGGATTCAGCAAAACGGATGCTATCGCCTACATTCTTCTCTCACAAGCCGTTCAGTATGCCTTGATCACATTTTGGGGAGCGCTGGGCATGGCTCGTTCGCGCGGAATGCGCCTGCGCGAAGCCATCCCAGTCTGTCCGAATGAGCCGGACAAAACGAATACCGCCGTTAACCACAAAATCGGCATTAATCATCGTTGATCCGCAGCCGGCAGTCATTCTGAGAGGTATGGGCTTAGGGCGGCACATAAAGATTGGCTGCTGATGAACACCGATGAGCGCGGATTCTTCGATTCGCCTGCCTCCGTTAGACTGAATGAAGAAACGCATGAAGTTAACCGCCGAAGAATGTAAGCGAGCTGTCATAATAGGAGCCGGACCGGCTGGCCTCACTGCTGCTTTTGAGCTGCTGACCCGCACCGGCATTCTGCCGATCGTGCTCGAGAAGAGCGATTATATCGGCGGAATCTCCCGCACGGTCAATTACAAAGGCAACCGCATCGATATTGGCGGACATCGCTTCTTCTCGAAATCCGATCGCGTGATGCAGTGGTGGCTGAACATTCTCCCGATGCAAGCCATCGAGGGAGCGAGCGCGAAGATCACCTATCAGCGACAGTCCACAACTGTGCCCGCGTCCTCTCGTCCGGTGGATGCGGCCGATGACCAGGTCATGCTGGTGCGGCACCGCAAATCGCGCATCTATTTCATGCGCAGCTTTTTCGAATACCCGATAACGCTCAGTGGCGACACATTGCGTAAACTCGGGCTGCTCAAAACGATTCGTATCGGCTTCAGCTATCTGCGTTCCGTGTTCTTTCCCATCCGGAACGAGACCAATCTCGAGCAGTTCTTCATCAACCGCTTCGGCCGCGAGCTTTACCTGACTTTTTTCAAGTCCTACACCGAAAAGGTCTGGGGCATTGAATGCAGCGAGATTAGCGCGGAGTGGGGCGCGCAGCGCATCAAAGGCCTCTCGATATATAAGACGCTTGTCCACATCCTGAAAAAGTTGGTTCCTAAGCGCAAGGAGGACATCGCCCAGAAAGACGTCGAGACCTCGCTGATCGAGCAGTTCCTGTACCCGAAGTTCGGGCCTGGCCAGATGTGGGAAGAGGTGGCTCGCCGGGTCCAGCATCTCGGGGCACAGATTCTGATGCACTGGTCGGTGGAAGAAATCGAGCATGAGAAGAACGTCATCACGGCGGTGATGGCAAGGAATTCGCAAACGGGCGAGCTGCAACGCTTCGAGGGCGATTACTTCTTCTCCACGATGCCGGTAAAAGAGCTGGTTGCCCAGATGAACCCGCCCGCGCCGGCGGCGGTCCGCGAAGTGTCCGATGGACTCATGTACCGGGATTTCATCACGGTAGGAGTTCTCTGCGACCGTATCAAGCTCCGCGAAGCCTCTGGCGAGCTGGTGAAAGATAACTGGATTTACATCCAGGAACCTGACGTGCTGGTCGGACGTCTTCAGATCTTCAATAACTGGAGTCCGGCCATGGTGGCCGATCCATCCAAGGTTTGGATCGGTCTCGAGTACTTTTGCAACGAAGGGGATGCGTTATGGGAGCGGACCGAAAGTGCGCTGATCGAGCTTGCCAAATCGGAACTGGCTTCGATGAATATTCTCGAACCGCAAAATGTATTGGATGCGACTGTGATTCGCATGCCCAAGACATACCCGGCGTATTTTGGATCTTACGACCGCTTTCCGGAAGTGATCTCATGGGCAAACGAATTCGAGAATCTGTTCCTGGTAGGCCGCAACGGCATGCATAAATACAACAACCAGGACCACTCGATGCTCACCGCAATGACCGCGGTCGACAACATCAAGGCAAACGTTCGCAGCCGTGACAATCTTTGGGCGCTGAACACCGAGCAGGAATACCACGAAGAAAAGTGGGAAGCCACCGATCAGAAGCCCGAGCCCGCCACAGTTTCAGCTAAACGCCGGGACACCACACTTTAAGGGTCGAAGCAGTGATTCGGCCTGTTTCTGGTTTTCCGAAACGTCACTTTGCAGCGAGTGAAGAGAAAGATTGATCTACCCTTCGCCGTGAGGACGGATCTATTCGGGCCGTAGCTCGTCCAGTTTCCGTGTTGTCGTTCGGGCACAATTGAAATGGCAGGCCATCAACGACGACCGTCTCACGATTCAAAAACCCAACGCCCGCCCACCATAGTCCTCTCCACCGGAATGGTTCGCAACGTGGATGGCTCTTCAGAAAACGGATCGCGGCCGAGGACGACGAGGTCCGCGAACCTGCCGAGATCAAGCGTCCCCTTCACGTTCTCTTCAAACGACGCGTAAGCGCCGTTTCGTGTGCTGGCGCGAATTGTCTCGGCAACCGTGATTTTCTGCTTCGGGCCCCAGACGTTTCCTTTGGTATCGGTGCGCGTTACGCAAGATTGAAGCGCCATCATGGGCTCGAATGGACCCGGAGTATAGTCTGAACCAGGCGCCACGCGAATCCCGTAATCGAGAAAACTGCGCATCGCGAACATATGATCCAAACGTTCCGGCCCGTAGTATTTCATCTTTTCACCGTGGTAGTAGACATACGTCCAAAAGGGCGTAGGAATCACGTCGAGCGCTTTAATCCGCTTGAGGAGGTCGTCATTGATTAGAGTGCAGTGTTCGACCCGGAAACGAGCATTGGGCCTTGGGTGCTCGCGCGAGAGGCGCTCATAAACTCTTAGAGCGATGTCGATGGCGACATCGCCATTCGCGTGAATGCCAACCTGCCAACCTGCCACGTGCGCTTTGCGGGCCTGCTCGTACAACTCTGTCTCTGGCATAAAGAGAATGCCGTAATCGCCGGATCGGCCGATGTATGGTCGGCTCATCCTTGCTGTGCGCTCCGAGATGGATCCATCGCAAACCAGCTTCATTCCTCCAACACGGACCCAGTCGTTTCCGAAGCCGGTACGAATACCGGCCGAAATCATTCGATCGATGTAGCTGTAGAAAATGAAAGCGTAAAGCCGGCAGGAAAGTTGACCGGCCTCGAGTGCGTCCTGATAGGAAAGCAGGTCCTCGGGGGAGCTTAATGCATCGTGGGCGGAAGTGATTCCTGATTTGGCAAATAGCTTTGTCACTAACTGGACGCCTTCAGCCCGCTCGGCGCGGGTAGGCGGCTTGCCTTCAGCGCGCGCCCGATCCATCGCGCGTTCCCGTAGTTCACCGGTCAGGTGGCCATCCGGATTTCGGCCGAGTTGCCCTCCCGTCGGATCCGGCGTTTTGTCGTTGAAATCGAGCTGCTGCAGAGCAAGGGAATTGGCGAAACCAGTATGCCCGCCGCGATGTACGATGATAACCGGGTTATCGGGCGCCGCCTCGTCCAAATCCTGCCGTGTGAGTTTGCGGCCTTCGAGAGTTTTGGTGTCATCGTATTTAAACCCGCGGATCCATTCCCCTTTCGGCGTATGAGAGGCGCGCTCTCGGATGGCTGTCTGAATGTCGGCAAGAGACCGGAGATCGCAGTCTACCGATCGCACGTGATCGACTCCGAAGAGCCCGACGTGCGTATGCGAATCAATAAAGCCAGGCAGGACTGTCTTTCCTCCAAGATCGGTTTTCTTTGTGTCAGGTCCGGCCAGGGCTTGTATTTCGGCGTTGCTGCCGGCAGCTAGAATCCTCCCGTTGACGATAGCGATTGCTTGGATAGTACGGAATACTGCGCCTTCGGGAGCCGCATAGATGTTGCCGTTGTACAGGATCTCGCTGGGGCGGGCCGTTTCGGCACTGGCAACGGAAGCCGCCACCGCCCCGAGCAGAAAGTCACGCCGATTCATCGGGGAAATGATAACTCAGCTGAAGTCTACCCTGTGTTGTGTTGAATCCTTCCAACGCACCGGAAGGTTGGCCGGCCATCCGGACAGAACTCGTCATGCGGCTCATAGATCCGCTGTGGTCGCAAAGGGTTTAGAAACCCCGATCGGGCGTTCCGCAGGTTGGGACTGCTTTAACAGCATCACCGGTAAGTGGCTCCTGACCTATAGACCTGGACGAACGCGGCAATCAATTGTTTAGTGCTCAAGCTGAACGCCGGGACCGTCCCGGAACATTTAACCATTTACTCGCGATAAAAAAAGAGGCATACTGTTCTGGGCCGCTTCCGCCCAGATTAGTTTTGTTTCAGGTCCGCTGCAACATCGAAGGGGGTCTGCCTTGACCAAACTGCGACGCCGCATCCGTTCTGCTTGCTTCTTTGTTCCTCTTCGCCCTCTTGCCGGTCCGCTCGAGCGCGCAATCCGACGTGGGCTCCATCACTGGGTTTGTCAGAGATCCGTCACAGGCCACCGTTCCCGGCGCAAAGGTCGTGATAAAGAATGAGGGCACCGGGGACGAGCACTCGGTGACTACCGATGCGCAAGGCCATTACATTGTCACGAACTTGTTACCTGGTTACTACACCATGACAACCGCGGTAAGCGGGTTTAAGAAATTCGAGAGCACGCACAATAAACTCGACGCGAACTCGACCTTGTCGCTGGACGCCGATGTGGCGGTTGGATCCACAACTGAGACGGTAGAAGTCTCCGCGACGGCCTCGCCATTACAGACCGAGTCCGGCGCTGTGCAAAAGAACATCAACTCGCAGCAGCTTCAAGCGCAAGAATTGAACGGCCGTAACCCGATTTACATGACATCGTTGATCCCGGGAGCGCGCAGCGGGTCAAGTCTCGGCGACTTCAATTTCTCTCTTAGTAACGGGGGCTACAACATCAATGGCGCGCGCCAGCAGGATACGCTAATTACACTCGATGGAGCGCCCGCTACCCGCACGCGAGCCAACGGCACCAGCATCGCTGTGCCAAACGTGGACGCCACGCAAGAAATACAGGTACTCACGGGCGATTATTCAGCCGAGTACGGGCGCACCTCGGGAGGCCAGATCCGTATCGTTAGCAAGAGCGGAACTAGCGATTTCCATGGCGCGGGCTTCGAATACTTCCGCAATTCGGCGATGGACGCCAATACCTGGGGACGCAACTTGAGTACCACCACGAATTTCGCGTCGCCATTCCGGTATAACGATTTCGGCTTCGATCTCGGAGGCCCGGTCGCAATCCCCGGCAAGTTTGAACGGTGGCGGAATAAGTTCTTCTGGTTCGTTGCCGAGGAGTGGACCCGTTACCGTTTCGAGGATACACAGACTCAAGCCGTTCCGACTGCGCTCATGCGTCAGGGCGATTTCAGCGAGCTGCTGGCGCCCAATCCCTGGTACAAAACAGGCACGCAACTCTATTTCCCAAACACCTGTCCCAAGCCGGGGGCTGCCAGCTGCGTGCCAATCCCAGGAAACAAGATCCCGGCCAGCCTCCTGAGCGCAAATGGCATGGCCATTCTGAACGCTTATCCTGGCCCGACTCCCGGTTACCTTGCCGGTAACCAGAACTGGATCGCTCAGGCGGCGCACCCGATCAATCAGCGCAAGGGGACCATCAACGGGGACATCCTGCCGACTGAAAAGCACCACATCGAGGTCCGAAGGACTGACTTCTCATACCTCGAATACCAGCCTTTCGACCAGGGTTCCGGTCTGACGCCCAAATATTTCAACCGCCCGAATCAAACGAATACTCTTGCCTGGACCTGGACCATTAGTCCCACCATGATCAACGAAGCGCGCGCGACGGTCAGTCTCGATGACGTCTATATTCCTGTCAACACCTCTGCGCCGGGGTTCGACCGCTCGCTGTTCGGCATCGATTACCCATATATCTTCCCCAGCGGCAAGGATATTCAAGGCAAGATTCCGACCGTCAACGTACCTACCTTCTACGGCCTGGCCGGCGGCCCTTATCCGTCGCACTCGTCGGGTCCGATTTACACCGTTTCCGACAGTTTGACCAAGGTTGTCGGGAACCATACGTTTAAGTTTGGCGGTTATTGGGAATACTCTGGCGAGAATGACGAAGACCAAATCAATGTTTCAACCGTTCCGGGCGGCAGCAATAATCAAAATGGCACGTTCACATTCTCCGATACAGGAACGGGCCGGACTTCCGGCGTCGGGCTCGCCAATCTGGCTTTCGGCGCGGCCGACAGCTACACCGAAATCGGTCCGCGCGCTTACACGGTCTGGCGCGGTCAGCTGTATGAGTTTTTCGCGCAGGATTCCTGGACAGTAACGCCGGCTCTGCATATCGATTACGGAATCCGCGAGACCACTTCCGTCCCGTATTATCCGCTCTGGGGCAACGCCGATTATTTCGACCCCGCGCTATACAACTCGGCTGATGCGGTTCAGGTCGATCGAAAGACAGGCAACGTAATCGTTGGCACAGGCAACCTGTACAACGGCGTTGTCATTCCGGGCCTCAGCAAGTTCCCCAGCTCCGCCGTCGGGCGAGTCCCGGCAGCTTCCTCGACTGCTTATAACGGCTTGTTCGATCCGAGCATCTCGAAGTGGTACTCGAACGTGACGAACCAGTTTCAACCGCGCCTCGGAATAGCCTACAAGACCAGCCAAAAGACAGTGGTTCGGGTCGGAGCTGGCCGTTTTCTGACGCGCATGGGTCTACTCGACAACATCTTCCCAGGCGGCAATTCACCCTTCCAACCGTTTGTCACAGTAAGCAATGTTTCGGTCGACAACCCAGGCGCCGCCTTAAATCCCGGCATTGCTGCGCCCCTTACGCTTACCACTCTGGCCCGCAACTTGAAGCCGCCCGAGTCGTGGAACTGGAATGCGACGGTCGAGACCCAAACTATCTGGAACTCTGTTTTGTCGGTCGGTTATATAGGTCGCCGCGGTTTGCACAACTGGGAGGTGTTCGATATCAACCAGCCGCTCCCTGGCTCGGTTGTTTCCGGTGTGAGCGCCAACTATGTGCGCCCGTACAGGGGCTTCGCGGCCATTCAGCAGGAAGAGAGTGTCGGCAATTCCTACTACAACGGCCTGCAAGTAAGCTGGACCCGCCGTTTCTTGAACGGCTTCAGCTTCAGCGCCGCCTATACGTTATCTAAGAGCAATGACGACAGCTCCAATTACCGTGACATCGTTCCCGACAGCTACTACACGGGAAACCTCTGGGGACCGTCTGAATTCGATTCCCGCCATATCTTGGCGATCACCTGGACTTATGACCTGCCCTTCTTCAGAAATCAGAGCTCGCTTGCCGGCAAGCTGCTGGGCGGATGGGAGATCAACGGCATTGCTCAGTTCCAAACCGGGACGCCCTGCGGAATCGGCAGCAATAACGACTATGCCCAGGTAGGAGAATTCGGTAGCTTCGGTTGCGGCAACGAAGGGCAGTTCTGGGCCATGAACAATACGCCGACGATTCTCGGCAACTTCGCGGGACCGACCGGCAACGCCAGTTCGCCCAAATACTTTGCGACGGCCAGTGGATCCGGTCAGCCGATCTTCACTCCCCCCGCTAGCGGCACGTTCATCACTCAATACGGAGTTCGCGACACAATTTACGGACCTGGCTTTCAGAACTGGAACGTCGGCCTATTCAAGAGATTCCTGATCAACGAGAGGACCGGATTCGAGTTCCGCGCCGAAGCTTACAACTTCATCAACCATCCCAACTGGTCGCAGTTTGGACCCGGCGGTGGCGGATCGAATAACCCCGGCTCCCTAAATCTCAATCCCACTTCTCCGCAATTTGGAGAGGTCACGGGAAAGTCCGGCAGCAACCCCCGGCAACTGCAACTTTCACTGCGCTATTATTTCTGAGCCGCGAAATCTGATTCACCAGCGCGAGCTGATCAGTAACCCCAAAATCGTGAACGCAAGCGCGGGCGGCATCACCAGCGCTCCCCATTTGAGAAAGCGCCAGAAGCCGACTTCTTGTCCCTCGCGCCTGATTGCGATGAGCCACAAAATGGTAGCCAGCGATCCCGAGACCGAAAGATTCGGGCCAAGGTCCACGCCGATCAGAACCGTGTCGCGCAGCGCGCCAGTGATCCGCGCTGCGTGTACAGCTGCTCCGGCGATTAGGCCACTCGGCAGATTATTCATGATGTTCGAAATGAGGGCTACCCCGAAAGCGGCGCTCATTCCAGACGCGAGCGGATTCCAAGACTGCATCCGTTCTAGCGCATTCACTGCGAAGCGCTGTGCGCCGGCGTTTGTCATGCCCTCGACGATCACAAAGAGGCCCGCCACCAGCGGAAGCACGCTCCAGGAGACCTCCTTAAGAATCTTTATCGGCATTCCCGGGTCCTGAAACGAGATGGCAATCGAGACCACGATTCCTACTGCCAGTGCCGGCGCGCCCAGATCAGCGTTAAAGGCGGAAGCGGTAATCAGCGCCGCCGCAAGCAGTGCGATGCCGAATAGCGTTGTCTTGCCTTCGCGCGAAAGCGGTCGGCGCTCCACTTCGGTTTTCATCTTCCCGCTTAACAGATTTCCCGAGAGGAGACGCAAAGCCAAAAACGTCACCACGATTGATACAACCGAAGGCAATCCAAAGGTAAGTAACCATCGACCTAATAAGGGCATGCCTTGCCGGTAAACGACTAAGTTCGCCGGGTTGGAAATCGGAAGGACGAAGCTGGCCGCATTGGCGATGAACCCGCAGGCGAATAAATAAGGGAGCGGCTCGGCTTCCGCTGCTTGTACAGCCGCTAACACCGCGGGCGTCAGCACAACCGCAGTCGCGTCATTTGAAAGAAGGATGGTTACAACCACGCCGACTAAGTAAATCATCGCGAAGAGGCGTTTGCGCGAACCCTTCGCGAGGCGCACCGAATGGCCTGCTACCCAGTCGAAAACTCCCTGCGCGCGGGCCAGCTCAGACATCATCATCATGCCCGCCAGAAACATGTAAACGTCGCTGCCCTTCAGGACGGCCGCCGTGGCCTGCCGCAGCGAGACCAAACGGAATAGGATGAGGCAGCACGCGCCCAGAACCGACCACCAGGCTTCGGCGATTCCCTTCGGGCGTATTAGGACAAGGGCAATGGATACTGCTGCGATTAGCCAGATCGCAAGATTGTGAAGGTTCAGCCCGGCACCTTCGTTCACGCCTCCGTGGTCGCTCCTCTCGTCTCCGGTACGAGAAGCAGAAACCAGGCTGCGCCGAGCGCGGCCGTACAAGCAAAGGAATAGAACGTCGTGTGGAAGCCCAAGTGCTGCACGAGAAATCCGGAGATCAGCGGGCCAAGTACGCCTCCGGCAGCTAGCGCTGTCGCAAACACTCCCATCAGCGAATTGAACCTGCCGGACCGGCGTGTAAGATCGGCCGACATCGCGACCACCGCTACTCCATAAATACCCGCGCCAACTCCGTCGAGACCTTGAAGCCAGACGATCGCGCTCGGCTTGCTCACCAGCGAATAAGAAAGAATTCGCAGCGGTAGCACGAGAAACGCGATCGCCATTACCGGCTTTCGGCCCCACTTACTGCACAGCCGCCCGGAAGCGAGCGCCACAGGGACCATTACGAGCTGGGCCGTCAGTACGGTTGCGGTCATCAGATTATCGGACCCGCCCAGCTTCTTCACATACATCGCCACAGTCGGCAAGATCGGCGCATTTGTGAGATGAAACAAGAGTATCGCGACGAATAGCAGTACAATCGTCCGATTCTTAAATAAGGCCAGCAGGCTCTCGCCAGTGTCTTTCGTTGCAGCCGGGCCTCTGGCCCGTGGATTTAGATCTTCCTGTCGAATATAAAAAACTGCTATGGCCGCCAGCGCCGATGTGCAGGCAGCTGCGTAGAATAATGAGCGCAATCCGAACAGGGAAACCAGCCCCATCGCCGCCAGGGCTGACACGATATTGCCCGCATGGTTCCAACTCTGATTGACGCCGATGGTGCGATTCAGGCGCGCATGGCCCACCAGCGCTAACGCCAAAGCCGCCAGGAGAGGCGCGAAAAAACTCTGAGCGGCTCCGGAGACGAAGAGAAGGCTATCGGTGAATATGCGGCTCCGCGACAAAACAGGAATCAGCGCGACGGACGCTCCGGTGAGCACCGCCATAGCCGCAAACAGCAGCCGGCGTCTATTGATGCGGTCGGTCAACCAGCCCGCCGGAGTTTGCATCACCAGTGTTCCCAGCCCGGCGGCCGCGGTTGCGATTCCGATCGAGTCATAGCGCCAGTGCATCTCGCGCAATAGCGCGCTCAGCACCGGTAGGATCACGCCGATCATTTCGGCCTGGAAAAAATTAGCGGCGTTTAGCCCAACTAGACTGCGTGCGGGAATGCCATTTTCTTGTTCAGTAGTTCTCTTTTCGCTTGCACCCTCTGCTTGCGCCCGCAAACGTACTCCTTTCGCTCCTCACGAAATTTACAAAGAATTTGCAATCAGCCAACAATTGCAGGTCGTAAATGCATATCGTGCAAGTGCCGGCACCGCCCGGCGAATCAGCTACGGCGGGTCCGTTAGAGCCGTGCGATCTCCTGGTCTCGGATTTTAACGCCGCGAAGCCCAGGCCGGTGAACCAGCGATAAGCGAGATGCATCCCAACGTCCTCGATTAGGCGGCGCTCGCTCGTGATGCCGTACAAGTATCCGATCAACAGAATGCGGAGCAGGACTTCGGGATCAATCGAAGGACGGCCCGTGTGGCTGTAGCTCACCTTCAAGGTCTCGCGCCACGAACGCGAAGTCGCCGTGTCGGTCCATGAGCCGTAGCAGATGATCGTCAGGCATATGGTCTTCGATCCGAAAGTAGTAAAACAGCGCCTCAGAACGAGTTTGTTGACCCATCATGGTGAGCAGCGCGCCTCCGTATAGTTTGGTCGAGGACAACATCAAGAGTTCAATAAAAGGACGGGCACGGAGGCTTGTACGTCACCGCAAACATTTTCTACTGCATTGTTTTTTAGATCGTTCCCCGTAGCTTTTTTATAAAACCACTTTCCGGGTTGCCAACCAACTGCTCGGAATAACGTCACATCGGCGGAACGCGCGTTTCTCGTCAGCTTGATCTCTACCCACCCTCCGGATGGCGCATTATCCAGGACTTCGCTGCGGCCGCGTCCTCGATGCCAACGTAGCCCGGCGTCCATCGCGAGCAGCTACCATGATCAATGTGCGCGGGCGCGGAACATTTTCATCCTTGGTTGCGGTACGAAGGACCATGTCTTACGCGTGCCGCAGAGCCGCCAGCGGATCAATTCGGGACGCTCGCCTTGCCGGCGCATAGCCAGCGAGAATCGCGGCACTTACGAGGACTACGCCGGCCAGCACCAGTGTTCCCGGATCATTGGGCTGGGTCTCGAACAGAAACGATTTGACAAGCTGGGACGCGCTTAACGCGGCAGGCACGCTGATCGCGAGCCCCACCGCAGCCAGTATTAGAACGCGGCGCAGAACCATCCATACCACGGCGCCGCGTTGCGCGCCCAGCGCCATACGGATTCCGATCTCGCCGGTTTGCCGCGCGACGTTGTACGACATCGTTCCGTAGAGCCCCACGCACGCGATCAGGAGAGCGAGAACCGCGAAACCCGTGCATAGTCTCGCGAACGTGAGTTCCCGGCTGATCGTCCGATCGATTTCCGCAGCCTGTGTGATCACGTTTGTGACGGGTATGCGTGAATCTCCCTCCCGCACGATCTCACGCACACTCTTGACATACCTCAGCGGATCACCCGCAGTGCGCAGCGCGTAGGTCATTCGGTCCGGAGAAAACTGGCTGACCGCTACGAACACGGTCACTGCACTCTCCTCTTCATTTTTCAGACCACCGTACCGCAGGTTAGCCGACACGCCGATGATTTCGAGATCGCGCTTCTCGTCCGGGAGCGTGATGCGCCGGCCCACCGGATTTTCGTTCCCGAAGTAAGTTCGCGCTAGCCGCTCGCTGATCACGGCAACCAGCGTAGAGCCCGGTTGGTCGCGGTCGTCAATCTCACGCCCGGCCAGGATCGGAATCTGCATCGTCGTGAGGAAACGCGGTCCGGCGGACATGACGCGTACGCCATCTAAGGTAACAGCGCCGATCTTCATTGTCCCCCTGATTGCCTGCCCGACGCGGGCGGCGTTGATGATCGAGGATTGCGAAAGAGTCGCGCTGCTCACTCCGGGAATCGATTCGAAGCGCTTGCGCAGGTTCTCGTAGAAAATGGTCATCTCCGGGTCGCGATGCCCGGCCTGGCGCGCATTCAACGAGAACAGAAGGATGTTCTCGCGGGCGTATCCCAGTTGAACAGAGTGCAGCTTGTTAAGTGTCCGGACAAACAGACCCGCGGCGACCAGGATGAGAAAAGAGATCGCGATCTGGGCGACCACCAGAACGTGCTGCGCGCGGCGGCGCGGTCCGCCCGCGCGGCCATCCTTTAGCGCGGGCATGACGTCAGGACGCGTCGACTGAATCGCCGGAGCGAGCCCAAATAACAGGCCGCAAACCACGGAGAGCGCCGCCGTCACGCCCAGCACCTTCCAGTTCAATTCCGCGTGCAGCGTAAAGTTCTCCTGCCCGTGGGAGAACAGAAGCGTCAGCGATCGCACGCCCCAGATCGCAAACAAGACCCCAAATACTCCGCCCAGCGAAGCCAGCATTACACTCTCGGTAAGCAACTGCCGCACGACGCGGAACCGTCCCGCTCCCAGGCTGAGCCGGACAGCCATTTCGCGGCATCGCGCGGCGGCCCTTGCCAGCAGTAGATTGGCGATGTTCGCGCACGCGATCGCCAGGATCAATCCCACCATCGCCAGAAGTACGTACAGAGGTTTCGAATACTGGCGGCGCAGGCTGCCCAGACCCTCGGCGCCCGGATTCAACATCAGCGCGGGCAGTTTGGCGCGCTCACCGTCGGTGCTCGCCGTGGCGGCAACCCATTGACGGAAACGAGGAGCCAGCGCTGCCTGCGCCTGGGCCATGCTGACACCGGGACGCAGGCGGCCCATCATTTCGATCCAGTAAAAATTTCCGTCGCCATACATACGCGCTGCCGAGGCAGGGTCTACGAGCAGATTCGTGTGCAAGGGAAGGTAGAGTTCCGGCGCCAGCGCCGGGTCCACTCCGAAGAATTCGGGCGGCGCGACGCCGATCACCGTAAAGGGAACGTTATCGACGAGAATCGACTGTCCAATCGCATTCGGCGGTCCTCCAAAGCGATTCTCGCTTGTAGCAAAACTGATTACCGCGACTGACGCGGCGCCTGGACGGTCATCTTCGGAGCCGATCAGACGTCCTGCGGCCGGCAACACGGCCAGGCCGCGAAAATATTCGCCGGTGACGTACTCTGTACTGGCAGTGGTCGCCTGCCCTCGGATCGACAGGGTACGGGTTAGTCCGTTAAAGTATCCGAAGAGCGTGGAAAAGACGGGATTCTCGTCGCGAAGCGTCTCGAACGCGCCGTACGGGAACATCCCGCTGACCATGACGCCTTTGCCGCCCGGCCAGGCAAGACCTTGTACCCCGTGCATGACGTGGACCCATTCCTTGTTGGCGCTCTGGGGGGGCTGGCTACGCCAATTCAGGACCACCAGCGATTCGGGATCGGCCACCGGGAGCGAGCGCAGCAGAATCGACTCCATGAAGCTGTAGACCGCAGTATTGGCCCCGATGCCGAGCGCCAGCGACAAGACCGCCAGGGCGCTGAATGCCTTGTTGGCGGTCATGGTGCGACAGCCATAGCGGACATCCTGGCCAAGTTCCGACCAAAACCGTGTCATCCAAATCTCCCGTGACTCTTCGTGCTTCAGTCCGACGTTGCCAAATCGCCGGCGCGCTTCAGCCCGGGCGCGCTCCGCCGTCATACCGTCTGTTTGCAGTTCTGCGGCTTTTTCCGCAAGGTGGAGTTCCATTTCCTCATGCAGCGCCTCGCCGCGCCTGGCGCTTTCTATCCAATACTTCAGCCGTCGTAACACGTCCCTCACTCCGCTCCCATCACACGCGCGATCGCCAACGTGAGTTTGGCGTACTGCCGGGTTTCAACGGCCAGCTGTTTGCGGCCAGCCGCCGTGATCTTGTAGATCCTCCCCCGCCGATTGTTCGATGTCACGCCCCAGACACCCTCGATCCAGCCGTTTAGCTCCAGCCGCTGGAGAGCGGGATACAGCGAGCCCTCCTCGACGAGGAGCTCATTGTCGGAGGATTGTTGAATGAACTGGACTATGCCGTATCCATGGAGATCGCGTCGCGACAGCGTCCGCAGAATCAACATGTCCAGTGAACCGGGTAACGAATCGTTCTTCTGCGCCTTGCGTCCCATACCAAGAATTCTTAGCTTACAGCTGGGAGATTACGCGAGTCAAGTTCAGCTTTGCGGATGAGCACTGGGGTGGAGGTCGTTCTCGCCTTTCACCAACTTTGTCGGCTGATCTTAGAGAACGACTTGTGGCACTGGCGACCATCTGAAAGGCATGGCCTGGGAGCGTTCAGCGAATTGTTCATTGAACGCACCACTTGTCTCGAGCGGAAATCATTCGTCCTCGCGGACATGGCGCTTGCCGCTTGCGCAGTGGGGCGCATGGCCGTTGGACCGTTGCAATCCACATGAGTGTGTAGTCGCTAGCTCACTGATGTGATTCTTTCGGACCCGCTCCCGAACGACGCGCGACTGGGAAGTTGGCCGCCCAATGACTCCAGACGCCAGGCGTGGATCAGAGTCTTTCAACAGCATCGAGCGTTTCGGCAACGATCCCCCCGGATCAGTCCAAACTCTAGCAATTCGAGTTGCAAAAACGTATTGCAGTGATAACGTCACGGGCAATCCCTTTCCACAACCGTGCCCACGCCGCTCGCTTTACTGAGGCCGATACAACATAAACTTACCTGGAGCCGTTTTAGCCTACAAGAATCTCTCTTCTGGAGGCATTCACCTCGCCCGGTTCAGACCGCTCTTCCCGCGAACTCCCGCTCCCGCGAAAATTCTCCTCGCGATTCGCTTTCGTCTTCTTCGTTGGCGGCTCTGAAGCGCACCGAAACGAGTTTCGAGATGCCCGGCTCCTGCATGGTTACACCATAGAGCGATTGCGCCGCCTCCATTGTGCGCTTAGCGTGCGTGATCACGATGAACTGCGTATCGGCCGACATCGTCTTCAGCAAGCGGGTGAGCCGCTCGATGTTCGGTTCGTCCAGCGGCGCGTCGACTTCGTCCAGGATGCAGAATGGGCTAGGCGTGTACTGGAAGATGGACATTAGCAGCGCCATCGCGGTGAGAGACTTCTCGCCGCCCGAAAGTAGCAAGACGCTCTGCAGGCGCTTCCCCGGGGGCGACGCCACAATATCGATCCCCGATTCCGCCAGGTTCTCCTCGTCATTCAGCCGCATCTCGCCCGTTCCGCCGCCAAATAGATTCGCGAAAATCTCCTTGAAGTTGGCATTAATGGCGTGGAAAGCTTCACCGAATCGCTTGCGTGATTCGCTGTCGATCTCGCCGATGGCCTTCTCGGTATCGCGGATCGAATCGATCAAATCCTGCCGTTGAGCCGAAAGAAACTCCTGCCGCTGTTGCGCTTCCTCGAACTCTTCGAGCGCCGTGGGATTCACCGGGCCCAGCATCTCGATTCTTCGCCGCGCCTCGCCGTACTTATTCTCCACGTCTTCAAGCCCGGCTTCCTCGAGCGACTCATCGAGCGATTCGGCCAACTTCGCAAGTTCGGCATGCAATTCCTGTTGGCATGTTTCCTCGAGATGCTTCAGCTCCGCCTCCGCTTTTGCCAGTGCGACCTGCCGCTCCGAGCGTTGCTCCTGTTTACCCTGCGCCGCCGCTCGCAAACGCTTCAGCTCATCGTCGGTAGCTGCCAGCTGGTTGCGCAACTCGGCTTCCTGGCGCGCCAGACGATTGGTCGCCTCTCCGCCATCGCTGATCGCAATCGTCAGCTGCCCGGTTTTAGCTTCCAGTTCGGAGTTGCTCGCCAGCAGAAGAGCTCTTTCCTTATCCATCCGCTCGGTCTCAGAGATCAGGTGAGCGCGCCGGTTCCCGAGATCGCGAACCTGCGTCTCCATCCGCAAACGATCGTTCGCTAACGACCGCCGCCGCTCTTCAATCCCCGCCAGATCCGCCCGCTTGCTCGCGTGCTCTTCTGTCAATCTCGCCAGCTCGGCCCGCGCAACGGATAGCTGTTCGCGCGCCGTTTCCAGCGCTTCTTCTTCTTGTGCGCGTGCTTGCTCCCGTTCAATTAAAATCTGCTGGTCTCGCGTTGCGTTCTCTTCCAGGCTCACCCGGTCCCGCGCAATGCGATCCAGTTCCAACCGCGCATGCGATAGCCGCGACTGCACGCGTCCGAACTCTTCCGCCAACTTGCGGCTCTCGTGATCGAGCGCCAGCACATCTTTCTCCTGCGCCTGCTGTTGCGCCCGCAACCGGTCCAGCTCTTCTGCCAACGTGTTCACGCTTCGCTCGAGACCGTTCAGCTTCTCCTGCGCGGCCCTCATCTCCGCTTGCTTACTTTCTTCCAGCTTGAGAATTTCCCGCAGCTCGCGCTTCAGCGCCAGCGGCCCAGCGCCCGATTTCTTTCCGCCGCTCACCGCCTGGCCGTGATAATTCACGCCGTCCGCCGTCAGAAACCAACAGTGCGGAAACTGCGTCGCCAATTCGCGAGCTACCGCGCGTTCGCTCGCCACGAAACAATTCGCAATGCGCGGTAACTGTGCGATCGGCATCTCCAAGAGCCCGTTCGTCCAGCGCAGCGCGTCCGTCAGCCTGGTAAGCGTCCCGTTTTCAATCGAAGGCCGTGGAACTTCCGCGGCTGCTGCTAGCTCCGGTCCCGCATCCTCCACTAGGAAAGTGCCCCGGCCGTTGAGGTCTCCGCGCATCAGTTCAATGCCGCGCTCGCCTTCGCTCCAGTTGCGCACCACCACGTATTCCAGCTCGTCGTGCAGGAATTCTTCCGTGGCTTTTTCGAACTGCGCATCGACTTCCAGAAAGTCCGCCAGTACGCCGACCGGCTGGAAGCTCTCCGCCTTCCCGCGCTCGACCGCTGTAAATAACCGCTTCACCGTTTCAGTCGTATAGCTGCGGTGCTGGATCACTTCTTCGAGCGAATCCTTGCGAGCCTTCACCCGCGAAAATTCGCCCTTCACCCGGTCGAGTGCGCTGCGGTTCTCGTTTACCAACGCTTTCTTCTGCTGCAGTTCGCTCTCGACTGACCTGCGCTGCTCCTGCACCGAAACCAAATTCGTCTGACGCAGCGCAAGTTGTTCGGAGAGCTGCGCCTTGGCTTGCCGAATGCGAGCAAGATCCGCCTCCGACTGCTGCTCTTCATGGTGCGCGCGCTCCGTATCACGGTCCGAAGAGGCAAGTTGAGTTTCGATCTGCGTGATGCGATTCTTCAGGCTCGAAGATTCGCCGAGCAGCTTCAGCACGTTCTGCCGCCTGCTCTCCAGTGCCCGCTCTTGCGCCGTCAAATTGTCTTGCGCGTTCTGTCGCTCTCCGGTCTTTGCCGCGAGTTCGCTCTGCGCCGCCGAGCAAACGTGCTCGAGTTTGCCCAATTCGGCCTCTTGGGCTTCGAGTTCCGTCGAGCGCTCCGCTTGCTGCCGCCCCAAAGACTGCATTTCGCGCTCGCTGGAATCTATGGCCTGGATGATTTGGTCTACCTGCCTGCTTTGATATTCCAGCCGGCCGCGCGCTCGTTCCGCTTCCAGCTTCAGTTCCGCCAGATGCTTTCGTGCTTCGGTCAGTTCGCCTTCCGTGGCATACGAATCGGCAAGCACTTTCTCCTGCGCCGCTTCGCGTTCGGCGATAGCCGCTTGCGCGCTCTGCAATTCAGCGCTGACCAGACTTAGCTCAATGGCTAACTTCGCCATCTCGCGCTCCAACACCCGGAACTTCGCTGCCAGCAGTTGTCTCAGGTACCCTGTCGCTTCCTCTTTCAGCTCGCCATACCGCTTAGTCTTCGAGGCCTGCCGCTTGAGCGAGTTCGCCTGACGCGTTACCTCTTCCAAAATGTCGAAGACGCGCGCGAGATTTTGCTTAGCGCTCTCCAGCTTTGCTTCGGCCAGCCGCTTTCGTGTTTTGAATTTCGTGATTCCGGCGGCTTCTTCAATCAAATTGCGCCGGTCCTGCGGCTTATTGCTGAGAATCTGTCCGATCCGGCCCTGCTCGATAATGGCGTAGCTCTCCGGTCCTAAGCCGGTACCGAGGAACAGATCCTGAATATCCCGCAGCCGCGCCTGCTTTCCGTTGATCAAATATTCGCTCTCGCCGGAGCGGTAGAGACGCCGCATAATCGTGATCTCGCTCGCCGCTCCTCCGTTTGTTTCAAAACGATGAGAATCGGTTCCATTGCGCGCGACGTCTACCCTGTGGGATGAAGTTTTCTCGCCTGGAATCTCTGGCTCCGTGATCCGTAACCCTGCTAACGCGCTCTCATCCGGCACCAGCGTCATGGTGACCGCTGCCATGCCGAGCGCTTTTCTGTCGCGAGTCCCGGCGAAGATCACGTCTTCCATCCTCGCTCCACGCAATGTCTTGGCCGACTGCTCGCCCAGCACCCAGCTAATCGCGTCGCTAAGGTTGGATTTTCCGCAGCCGTTCGGACCCACTACGGCAGCAATACCGCTGCCGCTGAACTTCATCTCGGTTCGGTCATAGAAGGACTTGAACCCATGTATCTCGACTCGTTTAAGCTTCAGCAATCGGCGAACGCCTCCCTTGCATATATTCTCGGGGGTGACACTATCGTAACCTCCTGTATGCCGCTTGTAAAGGTAGTCCCGTACTCTATTTTGTGTCCTGACCTCTTGGACCCACTACACATAGGGCCCTAGGTCCATGCCCTACACAAAATCAGACGGAGTCAAGCTTTATTGGAACGAACACGGCGCGGGTCCCCCCGTTCTGCTGATCATGGGCCTGAGCTTTACCCACGAGATGTGGTACCGGGTGCTGCCCGCTTTAACCAGCCGCTGCCGGGTTATTCTCTTTGATAACCGCGGGATGGGGCTGAGCGAGGTCCCAACCGGCCCTTACACGATACGCCAGATGGCGCGCGATGCCGCTGCGGTGCTCGACGCTGCCGGGCTAGCTGCGGCCCACGTGATCGGCGCTTCCATGGGCGGGATGATCGCCCAGGAGCTAGCGCTAACCTATCCGGCTCGGGTGCTAAGCCTTTTGCTCGCCTGCACCAGTCATGGCGCCTTGCTCGCCCGTTGGCCCCGCTTTGTCCGGCCCCGCGGCATAAAATGGGGCGAAGCCGAGCGTCGCGAGCGGGAACTCGCGCTCGCTCCTTTACTCTACGCGCCTTCCACCCCGCTCGACCGCATCCACGAAGATCTCGATATCCAATGCAGGTCCAACTGGACCTATAAAGGTTTTCTCAATCAATTCAGCGGCATACTGTTGTGGAGCTCGTACCGGCGACTGCCGGCCATCCGCGTTCCTACTCTGGTCGTGCATGGCGACTGCGACCGCCTTATACCTCACCAAAACGGCCGAGTCGTCGCCTCAAGGATTCCTGGAGCCCAGTTCCGCTTGATTCCGGATGCCGGCCATATCCTCACCACGGACCAGCCCGAGGCCTGCACCCGGCTCATGGTCGAGTTCGTTCGGCAAATTCGCAGCACAGGAAGTTTGGAAGCCGGAACCACAACGCCGTCGCTCCCGCAACTTACTGTCATTCCAGGGAGTGCACCCACTCCGCCGCCAATCTAGGCCAACCCGTCACGCGAGCGCTCGACGGCCTTAGGCCATATCCGTGGCCGCCGCTTGGGAACACGTGTAACTCCGCCGGAACCCTTGCCAGCTGCAAAGCCCTGTAATAGAGCAACGTGCCCCCGATGAACGGCCGGTCATCTTCCGCTTGCACGATAAACGTCGGGGGTGTTTGCGAACTCGTTGCCACCTCCGGCGCTAATTGCTCGCCCTCGTCCCGCACCGAAAGATATGCCGGGTAGATCAGAATCGCGAAATCGGGCCGGCAACTACCTTCATCGAACTTGTCAATGGGTTCGTAACTTCGATCTCCGGTTTTGCTGCTCAGCACAGCCGCTAGATGCCCGCCTGCAGAAAAGCCCAATATCCCGATGCGATCTGCTTTAAATCCCCACTCATCCGCATGAGCACGCACCAGCCGCGTGGCCCGTTGGGCGTCTTCGAGCGGTGCCGCATAGCGGGGCAAGTCCGCGGCCTCGGGCACCCGATACTTCAGGAGCACCGCCGTAATCCCAATCGAATTAAGCCACTGGCAGACTTCCGTGCCCTCGAGGTCCATCGCAAGAACGCGATACCCGCCCCCGGGGAAAACAATTACAGCAGTCCCGGTATCGCTTGCCTTAGGAGCCGGATAGAGCGTTATCGAGGGATCGGTGACATTGCCGAGCCGAATAACCGGCTTGCCGGCTACCAGCCCATCTTTCGAAGTGGTCGTGTCCCGCTCGGGTTCTGTAGTGGCCCTTTCGCCTGGCGCGCCGTCCGGCCAAAGCCGGATCACTAGCGGATCCGCGGCTAAACGGGATAGGAACAGCATAAAGATACAGACTAGGGATTTCATTCTTTCTTTCCGTTCTAGCGCCGCAGGGATGGGCCAACAATTCCTTTCGGCCAATCGATGATGAATCCCTGGGCCTGCTCAATACGAACATCATCAACCCCAAGGCCCGCGCTCGTTTCTGTATTAGATCACTTGGTGGCCTACTGCCGACGGAGACCGGTGATTGCCGCAACGCCGCGGATTGCATGTCCGTTGTGCGCGAGCTACTTAGAAAGTGAAGTGAATTCCGGCTACAGCCCAACGCCGCGGGGTTTGAAATCCGTTTTCAAAGTAAGTCTGGTTTAAAGCATTCGCAACCCGCACGTAAAGGCGCGCCGAAATGCGCTCACTCAACCTCACTGTGTAGCCTGCCGAAAGCCCGAGCTGGCGAGGTCCGCCGAACTGATAGGCGTAGCCGTTCAACGGGAAGAAAAAGTCGCTGCCGGCTTCGAAATCCATCGCGAGATCGACGTGTCTCCCGAGTTGTTGGAAAGCGACAATCTTCAGCGAATTCGGCTCGATGCGAACGCTTTGCAAGGGAGCGAAAGGAATGCCCGTGTAGTACTGCGAAGTACGGTCCTGAGCGTTCGTATAAGTATAGGAGGCATTGACGGTGGTTTTTGTTGTCGGTCTCAACTCTCCGCTCACTTCCACTCCTCGCGAGATCCCTCCTCCGGTGTTGTAATAGCCGGCGCTGCGGCCGTAAGGGTCCACGTAATCTGGCGGGAAACTCAGATACCCGATCACTTGCTGCAAGCGTGCATAGAAGTAAGTTCCGCTGATCTTAAATCTCTCGTGAAAGAAATACTGATCGAACCCCGCATCCATCGACACAGCGCGCTCGGGACTTAGTCGCGGGTCCCCAAGCGTCCCCGCGAAGCCATCGAAGACGTACTCGCCGAACCGCTCATAGAGCGATGGCAGGCGGAAGCTGTTCCCGGTGTGCGCCCGCACCTTGCTGGAAGTGCTAGGAGCGAAATAAGCAATCGATGCATCGCCGGTATAAGCGGCAGGAGGCGAGGCGAGCTGCAAACCGGCGTAAGCGGACGGGGCATTTACGAAATTCGGCTGCTGGAGACTCGCCTGTGTGAATCTGGCGGAAAGAAGCACTTCAAGACGGCCATTCAGCAGGCGGATCTCATCTTGTGCGAAGACGGCATTGCTACGCTGCTTTGCATCGGTGCGGAAATAAGCGCGTTGCGCCAGATCAGGATTCTGATCCGTGTCGAGCTCGAGGTAATGCTCCTGCTCGAACTCGTAGCCGCCCGTGAGCACCTGATGCGAACCGAGCAGGTAATTGATGCGGCCTTGAAACGTGCCGATACGTCCGGTGAACCGCGCCGAAGTATCAAACATGGGTTGATAAGGACCAGGACCGCCCGGGCCATCCCAGTTGTCGCGCACCGAATCCATGAAGGCATACGCGAGCCGGTAGCTCAAGCGCGCGTTCACCTCGTGTTCGAAACGCACAATGGAATCGGCGAAATGAGAATTGACGCGGGCATCCGGGTCGTTTAGAGACGGAACGAACGTGGCATTGCCAGGATTGTAGGGTTGACTTGCATTAGCCAGACTAATTTGGTCGGGAGTTATCGGAATGGCCGGGATAATTCCTGTTACCGGCGCAGTGGAAGTTGGCTCGGGACTTACGTTTTCTTGCACATAGCCGGTCTTGGCGAAAACCGTTGCCCCGGCGCGGATGTTCGGCGTGAATGCATAAGTCAGACCACCCTGGGCACTCCAGTTGCGCACTGCGCCTCCGCCATCCACGCCATTTGTGACGGTTAGATTCGAAAGCCCGGCGGAATACGTAAGGCGGTCGCTCAAAATCCCCCCTGACAACCGCAGCAATCCTCGAAACAGACCTAGCCCTCCGCCCTGCAAATCCAGGTCGCCGTGCACCGGGTCGCCGTTTGCAGCACGTCCGCCTGGATCCGTGATGATGTTTACCGTACCAGCCACTGCATTTGTGCCGTAGAGCGACGAACCCGAACCGCGCAGCACTTCGATGGATGGCGAATCGATGAGCAGCAGGTCGCCTATTTGAGCGCTGGCATCTCCCTTGACGGAAGTGGGATCGCGTAAGCGGAACCCGTCCAGCAGAATGGCCGTATCCTCAGGCGGCAACCCGCGCGATTGAACCGTAGTGAACGCCCCAGGGCCACCGCTGGTCGCCACGCGCAATCCCGGCACAAATCGAACGGCATCGGAGACGGCGACCAGTCCGCGGCGCTCAACTTCGGCCGCATTTACAACCTCGAGGGCCTTCGATACCCGGTCTGCCGCCTGCGGCTCGCTGGCCGCCGTGACACTCACCTGGGTCCGGACAGCAGAAACAGCAAGCTCCACGGAGATAGTCCGGATCTCGCCAGCCCGAATGGAAACGGTAACCGAGTGAACGGCATTCAAGCCGGGCGCCGTTGCGTCGAGCAGATAGTCGCCGGCGGCTACCTTTTGAAACGCGTAATGGCCGCTTGGATCCGATTCGGTGATGAGCAGAGCCGAACCCGCGAGTTGATTGAGCTTGACACTTGCGCCCGCTACCGCGGATCCGGACGCATCAGTCACGGATCCATTGATAACTCCTATATCGGACCCCGCGAACGCAGAAGCGCACAGCAGCGCCAGCGCGCACAGATAGAGACATGTCTTCGAAGAAAAACGGTGAAACAACATCGGCCCTCCCTCGAGGCTGAAAAAATCCGCTCCTATGGGGCGGGCCGTGGCAGGTCTTCGGACTTACAGGCGAAAACAACTATTTCTACTTACCCAGCTTCCCATCGCGTCAGATACGACAGTGCTTTGTCGGGTGTTCGTTCCTGTTTACCGCTGCGGGGCAGTCCTGGATTCGCACCAGGTTCCCTTTTCAACACGCCAGCCCTAAAACGAGCCTTTGTGTACCAACAGCTTTATCAGGGTAGCCGAAACAGGATGCCGTTGCAATGGCTGGAGTAATTGCGAACAGCTGCGCAGCTCACATCGAGGTGGTGCATCAGAAGGGCGCTAGCGGTTACGCGCAAAAGTGGGAGAAGATCCTAATTCTCGTCATCCGTTGCAGCTACCCTGACAAGCGCTTGGCCTCAAAGCTTCCGCAGCTACTGCAAGAAACAGTATTTGCATTGCACTGACATTGGCATTCAAATTGCAACGTTTGTTTCACAAGGCTCTACAGATTGGACCAGTTTCTCAACTCTTCAGGTCAGGGAGTGGGACCGGACTTGCGGTAGCTTGCCTCAATGCGTTCTGAAACCCAGTTTGCAGATTGAAACGAAACATCTCACTTAACACACAATTATGGCTCTAGAATTTGTCGATGTGGCAATTATAGGCGCAGGTCCATATGGACTCTCGGTTGCCGCGCACTGCCGGCGTCTCGGCATAGCTTTCCGGATTTTTGGCCGGGTGATGGATAGTTGGCTGGCGCATATGCCCAAAGGCATGATGCTCAAGTCCGACGGATTCGCGTCGAACATTTACGATCCTGAGAGCGAATTCAGCCTGGCGCGTTTTTGCGCGGAACGCGGGATTGAGTACGGCGATACCGGCATCCCGGTGCGCCTCGAGACGTTCACGGCTTACGGGCTCGCCTTCAAAGAGCGGATGGTGCCTACGCTCGAGGACAAGCTTGTTTCAGCCGTCGATCGTTTGCCGGACGGATTTCTTCTGCGCCTCGAAGACGGAGAAACACTCAAGGCGAGGCGGGTAGTACTGGCCGTAGGTATCACCCATTTCGAACACGTTCCCGAGAACCTGGCTCATCTACCGCAGGAGTTCCTCTCGCACAGCGGCTGGCACCAGGACCTTGAACCTTTTCGAGGGTGCCAGGTGGTCGTGATCGGCGGGGGCGCATCCGCGCTCGACGTGGCAGGACTGCTGGCTGACGCTGGCGCCAAACCACAGCTCGTGAGCCGCAGCAAAGAACTTCGATTTCACAGCAAGCCGACCGGCAAACCCCGCTCTTGGTGGCAGCGATTACGGCATCCATCATCTGGTCTTGGCCCGGGACTCCGATCGCGTTTCTTCGCCAATGCGCCGCTCGCTTTCCATTATTTGCCCGAGCGGCTTCGCCTCAAGACTGTGAAAACAGCTCTCGGCCCCTCGGGCGGCTGGTTTTCGAGAGACAAGGTGATGGGTAGAGTGCCTCTGCAGCTCGGGCACGTTCCGGTGCGCGCCGACGTACAAGACGGCATGGTTCGCCTTTGCCTTAGAGCAGCCGATGGAAAGTCAAGCGAGATCATGGCGGACCACATCATCGCAGCCACCGGTTACCGGGTGGACATTGGGCGATTGGAGTTCCTGAGCGCGCAAATTCGTTCGACCCTCAAAGCGGTGAACAAGACACCGATACTCTCTTCCAGCTTTGAATCGTCCATACCGGGCCTTTACTTCGTCGGAATCGCGGCCGCTAACAGCTTCGGGCCGGTGATGAGGTTTGCCTGCGGCGCCGGCTTTGCGGCTAAACACGTCACCGCTGCCCTGGCGAAATCATTGTCTCGAAATCGCGCCGCGCTTCCTGCGGCTCACCTGGCAACTACTCCCGAATGATAGAGAGCAGCGGCCCTGAAACCGGCCGCTATCCCGTATGAAGAGAGAGACGATCGCAATTCACGCGGGGCACGAAGGCGACGCCAACACCAAAGCCGTAGCTGTGCCCATTTATCAGACGGTTGCGTTCGAATTTGACAGCGCCGAACACGGAGCAGCGCTTTTCAACCTTGAAGTACCGGGCAACATTTACACGCGAATTGGGAATCCCACAAACACAGTTCTCGAGAAACGGGTTGCGGCGCTCGAAGGAGGCGTCGAAGCGCTGAGCGTAAGCTCCGGGATGGCTGCCATCGAATACTCGGTGATCAACATCGCCGAGTTGGGGACTAATATCGTTTCTCTCCCGCAGCTCTATGGAGCTACCTACACTCTGTTTGCGCACGTTTTTAGAAAACGCGGAATTGATGTCCGCTTTGCGGAAAGCGACCATCCGGATGCCGTTGAAAAACTCATCGACGGAAACACCCGAGCGGTGTATTGCGAGAGCATCGGTAATCCTGCCGGCAATGTCGCGGATTTAGCAGCACTCGCTGAGGTGGCGCACCGGCACGGCGTGCCTCTCATCGTAGACAACACGGTGGCAACGCCCATTCTGCTCAGGCCTATCGAACACGGTGCTGACGTCGTGGTGCATTCCATGACGAAATTTATGGGAGGGCACGGGACGACGCTAGGCGGCATGATTGTGGATAGCGGCAAGTTTCCCTGGCGGAAACACTCCGACCGGTTTTACATGTTTAACGAACCGGAGCCGGCTTACCACGGGGTCGTCTATGTCGAGCAATTCGGCGATGCTGCGTATGTCGCGCGGTGCAGGACCGTTTGCCAGCGCAATACCGGCGCCACGTTATCGCCTTTCAACGCTTTTCTTTTGCTGCAGGGTATCGAAACGCTCGCGCTGCGCATGGAACGCCATGTGGAGAACGCTCGCAAAGTGGCCGAGTATCTGCGCGGCAATCCTGCTATCGAATGGGTGAATTACGCCGGCTTCCCGGATAATCCGCTCTACCCGATGGCCCAAAAGTATTTGGGATCGAGTCGCTGCTCGCTTTTGACCTTCGGCGTAAAAGGCGGATTTGAGGGCGGGATAACTTGCTTCGACGCTCTACGCTTATTCAAACGCATGGTCAACATGGGCGACGCCAAATCGCTATCCTGCCATCCCGCTTCCACAACGCACCGGCAATTGAGCCCGGAAGAACAGCGCAAAGCCGGGGTAACTCCGGAAATGATCCGGCTGAGCGTGGGCATTGAGCACATCGACGATATCATCGCCGATCTGGAGCAGGCTCTCGCTAAGGCAGCGGATTTGAATTTTGCCGGTTGCTCACCGGTTCGCTAGGCCAGGTTATCTCATGTCACTCGTTGTAGACGGCATCGCTGGGCAAGTTGTTTGGGCGGGTGAAAAGCTTCGCTCCTGCGCTAGCCGCTTTGCGGGCACAGACTCTTCCATGCCGTGCCTCGAAATCGCACTGGTCAACAATATGCCAGACCTGGCGCTTAAAGATACCGAGTTGCAGTTCTTCGAACTCCTCGATGCTGCTTCCGGCGATCTTCTGCTGCGCCTGAAGCTTTTTTCGTTGCCCCATATCCCTCGAAGTGAGCTGGCCCAGCAGCGCTTGGGCACGCTTTACCACGACAGGAACCATCTTTGGAATAGCAGGTTCGACGCAGTGATTGTTACTGGCATGGAGCCTCGCCATTCGGATTTGCGACACGAACCGTACTGGCCTGCCATGGTCGAGGTACTCGATTGGGCTCAAGACAACACGCTATCCACCGTGCTGTCGTGTTTGGCAGCACATGCCGGCGTGTTACACAGCGATGGCATTCCACGCTACCCTCTTGCTGACAAACAGTTCGGCGTTTTCGATCTGTGCAAGGTTGGCGAGCACGGGCTGACGAGTCGCATGGAGAGCAGGTTGTGCTTTCCGCATTCGCGCTGGAATGAGGTCCGGGCGGAAGCGCTGACCTGGAGCGGTTACTCAATCCTGACCCGATCGAGCGACGGAGGCGTAGACCTGTTTGTTAAGAAGACGCGAAAAAGCCTCTTTGTCCATTTTCAGGGTCATCCGGAGTATGAAACCCGCACTCTTCTCAAGGAATACCGCCGGGATATACGAAGGTTCCTGAAGGGGGAAAGGCCAACTTATCCCTCCATCCCGCGGGGCTATTTCGATGCGGCATCGACCAAACTGCTCGCCGACTTCCGGCGAGAGGCCCTAGCTAGTCCTTGCATGGAGCTGCTCGCCAACTTCCCCGATCTTCTTGTTTCCGGCAGTCTGCAAAATACCTGGAATTTGTCGGCAATGCGCATCTATGGAAACTGGTTGCAATATCTGATGTCGAGAAAAACTGAAACGCTGCCCTTAGCTGCCATTTCGGTGGCCGCCCGCGCACCCGAAATGTCTGCCAAAAGCAAACTGAACTGACGGGCGCGATGACTCGAAATCACCTGACGGATACTCTGGCCGGCTTGCCCGTTCACATCAGCGATGTCGTGAAATCGTGGGCCGAGCGTTCTCCGGATCGGCCTGCCCTGGTCGAAGCAGCGGGGACCTGGAGCTATGGGCAACTGGCATCCCGGGTTTCCCATGCGTGTGCATGGCTGCGCGATCAGGGCGTGCGCCCGGGCGATCGCGTCATGATCGTCTGCGAGAACTGCCGGGCTTTCGTCGCCGTTCTGATGGCCGTGGCTACTCTCGACGCGTGGCCTGTCCTGATTAATGCGCGCCTCTCCGCCCGCGAAGTCGACCAGATTCAGCATCACTGTGGCGCCCGTTGCGTGGTTTATACCACCGCCGTTTCGCCCCACGCAATGCAACATGCTAAACGTCATGGGGCAAAAGTGCAAGAAGCGGCAGGCCTTGGCTCGATCGGTATCGGGCCGCTAAACCAAGAGGTTGAACCAGAGCCAGTCGAAGCCGATGCCGCCCATCGAGTGGCGGCCCTGATCTACACCTCCGGAACGACTGGCCTGCCTAAGGGAGTCATGCTGACTCACAGAAATCTCCTTTTCGTGGCGGCCGTATCGGCCAGGATACGATCCCTGACCCCTGACGATCGTCTGTATGGGTGTCTGCCGATGTCTCATGCAGTCGGACTTTCCGTGGTCCTTTTAGGAACGTTGTTCAGCGGGGGGAGTCTCGATCTCGCGCCTCGCTTCGATCCGGTAGCTGCGCTGGCGGCGCTAGAGAAGGACAGGTTGACCGTTTTTCTGGGGTCGCCCTCCATGTTCTCGCTGCTGCTGGAATACGCAGGCTTGAAGGGAATCAAGTCCCTGAAATTCCCCGCTCTGCGCATCATCTCCTCGTCGGGCGCGCCGCTGCAACCGGCTCTGAAATCCTCTGTTGAAAGCGTATTCGGGCTACCCCTGCATAACGGCTATGGGGTCACGGAATGTTCGCCGAATATCGCCCAGGCTTCGGTCGAAGAGCCGCGCAGCGATGTTTCGGTGGGTCAAATTCTACCCGGCGTAGAGACCCGGCTGGTGGGAAGCGATGGCGAGAACGTCGCCGAGGGGGAGATAGGCGAACTTTGGGTGCGTGGCCCTAACGTGATGAAAGGTTACTATCGCGCCCCGGAAGAAACCGCCGCCGCTGTGAATCCCTCCGGATGGTTCAACACCCGCGACCTGGCCCGCATAGAAGACCGCCATCTCTTCATCGTGGGCCGCACCAAAGAGCTGATCGTGCGCTTCGGGCTGAATGTTTATCCCGCCGAGGTCGAGGCAGTATTGAATGCTCATCCGGCGGTTGTCCGATCGGCCGTAGTCGGGCGAACGGTTGACGGCGTAGAAGGCGGGGAAGAGGTGGTTGCCTATGTCCAAACAGCTCCTGATTCGCCACTTCAACCCAGGGACATTGCCGAATACGCCACCCGCCAACTCGCCCCTTACAAGCGGCCTTCGGAAATCCTGATTGTTCCCGCCATGCCGCTGACCCTTACCGGTAAAGTGATCAAGGACGAACTCGCCAGGATGGATCAAAGAGGGATGGATCATATAAGGACGGTGACCCAGTGACGGAACTGCTGGATTCTCAGATCGCGGCCACACGGGATGAAATGGTCAGGGGGCAGCTTGCAAGCATTTGGCAGGACCTCTTAGGCCTGGAATCGGTTGGCGTGGACGACAACTACTTCGATCTAGGTGGCGATTCATCGCTGGCCGTCCAGCTATTCGCTCAGATCGAACGAGTATGCAAAATAAAGCTGCCTCTGGCGACACTCTACGAAGCGCCCACGATCGCGGAACTCGCGCGCATCTTGTCATCCGGCGAAGCACCTTCCTCCGCCTGGTCGCCGCTTGTGCCAATCCAAACCTCCGGGTCGCGTCCCCCCTTCTTCTGTATGCATGGGGCAGGTGGAAATGTATTAAGCTATCGCAAACTTTCGCAGTACCTGGGTTCCGATCAGCCTTTCTACGGCCTCCAATCCAAGGGCCTGGACGGTAGTTCCGACCCCCTGAAAACAATCGAAGAGATGGCTGCTCTTTACGTTGGGCAGATCCGCACTGTGCAACCCCGCGGGCCCTATTTTCTCGGCGGCTACTGTATGGGCGGGACAGTGGCTTATGAAGTTGCCCAACAGCTCCGGGGCGCAGGAGATTCGGTTGCGCTGCTCGCCCTTTTCGACACAATGAACTGGCACAAGATCCCTGTTTCGGACTGGAGCAAGACATCCCACGCCATCCAACGATTGGTATTCCATGCAGCAAGCTTCTTCAGCTTGGACTCCGCGGATAAGGTCAAATTCATCAAAGAAAAGGCTGAGGTGCTAAGGCACAGGATTCCGGTATGGCGAGGAATGTTAACAACGAAGTTCGAGAAGGCGGGCGCACCAGCTTCGAATGCAACGACCCTGGGGCGGATCTGGCGGACAAACGACCAAGCGTGTTGGAACTATCTCGCTCAACCGTTTCCTGGCGTGGTCACCGACATCCGCCCGGCGAAGCAGTATCGAATCTACGACAAACCGGATCTGAAATGGGAGCAACTGGCTCTTGGCGGACAAGATGTCGTGTGCCTTCCAGCCTATCCGGCGGGCATGTTAGTGGAGCCTTTCGTCAAGCACCTGGCCGCCGCGCTAAACAACTCGATTGAGATTGCAATGAGCCGCCGCGAGAACCCAGTCAGTTCCCAGCGAGCTTAGGACGGTGATAAGGGAGACTTAAGTTGGCACTCGGAAGCGGATGGTCGAATACCTGGACGTTCTTTGAAGGCGATTGGCACGAGGGTAATGTGCCGATCATGGGTCCTCGCACACATGCAGCGTGGCTTTGCTCAATGGTTTTCGACGGGGCGCGGGCCTTTGAAGGCGTCGCGCCAGACCTCGAACTGCATTGCGCCCGGGTCAATGACTCGGCAATCAAGCTCTACCTGAGACCGGTTGTGTCGGTCGAGGAATGGGTCAGCATCTCGCACGAGGGGATCAGCAAATTTAGTAAGGATTCTGCTCTCTACATTCGGCCCATGTATTGGGCGGAGAAGGAGGGACCGTGGGTTCAGGCCCACGACCCTGAGTCAACGCGCTGGTGTCTCTCGATCTACGAAGCGCCGATGCGCCCGCCTCGGGGCTTTTCAATCACTTTGTCTCCCTTCCGGCGGCCCACGTCTGAGACCATGCCTGTCGATGCCAAGGCCGGATGTCTTTACCCGAACAATGCCCGCGCCCTCTTCGAAGCACAGGAACGAAAGTTCGACAATGCGATTGTCTGCGACATGCTGGGCAACGTTGCCGAACTGGCTACCTCCAATATCTTCATGGCCAAGGATGGTGTGGTCTTTACGCCAGTGCCGAATGGAACCTTTCTCGCGGGAATCACCCGGCAGAGGGTGATCGGGCTGCTTCGGGAGAATGGCGTCACTGTCGTCGAGAAAACCCTGACTTATCTGGATTTCCAGCAGGCAGACGAAATCTTCTCCACCGGGAATTACTCTAAAGTCGTACCCATCACCCGGATTGATAACCGTCCACTTTCCTTCGGTCCCTTATACGCCAAGGCCCGAGAGCTTTACTGGGAATTCGCCCATTCCATGGCAGTTCCCGCTTTCGCGACGCAGTATGTCAACGCGTAGTGCCGCCCCGGGCAAAATATCCGCCAGCATAGAACTTGGCCACGGCTCGGCGATCGTCGGCCTACTCACGCCCATATGGGAACGCCTACTCGAGCGGTCGCCCATCGGCAGCGAAGAGAATTTCTTCGATCTCGGGGGCGACCCTTCGCAGGCGGTCAAGCTGTTCGGCGAGATTGCCAAGGTGTGCGGCCGAGAACTCCCGGCGTTGACGATTTATCAAGCGCCTACGATTTCCGCGCTAGCCGCTCTTTTGGAGCAACCGCGAAATGCGCGTTTCCCTCCACTGGTGCTGCTCAAATCCGGCACCGAAAAACCACCGATTTTTATCGCTCATGGTCTGGGAAGCAGCGTGATGGAACTTTTCCAACTGGTAAAGCACCTCGAAGCAGGGTATCCAGTTTACGGGTTGCAAGCGAAGGGGATCGACGGGGTGAGCACTCCGTTTTATAGCATCGAAGAGAAGGCCGAGGTTTATCTCGATGCGATCAAGCAGGTGCAGCCGAGCGGACCGTACTATTTCATCGGTTATTCTCTCGGCGGCCTGGTGATGTTCGAAATGGCGCGGTGTCTGTCCAAAAAAGGAGAGCGGGTGGGTCTGCTGGCGATGGTGGATTCTTACCCGCATGCCTGCCGGCTTTCTGCGACGCAACGCGTGCGACTTAATACCCGGGTTGCGCGACGGCGGGTTTCGACAGCGCTTCGTTCGACTATGCGAATACTGGGCCTTACGGCCGGCGCCCAGGCCAAACTCTACTGCGCGCCGCTTCACGGATCGTTCGCTCCAGCCATGCAACTCGTTCGTGACCGCACGTACTCGGCTTTAAAAAGATATAAGCCGCGCTTCTATGCGGGCGCAATAAAATTCGTGAGGGCAGAGATCTGTACAAGCTTTCCTGAAGATCCGGTGCCGATATGGGGGAGCCTGGCTGCTGAGTTCCATGTCGAGACGGCGCCTGGCGACCACCTCGGGATGCTCACCACACATTTCGAAAGTCTGGCGTCCGTGCTGAATCGTTTTCTGCGATGTGCGTGATGCCGGTAAAATGCTGATATAGATCGAGGAGATCTTGATCAACTTGGAGGGTTTGATGGGCGTCACTGCGGTCGATCGGCAAGCCTCTACCGCTGCCGCCTCCAAGCTGAGAGTCATCGAGACGGATCCTCAAACTGACCCTCGCTGGGCGGCTCTGGTCCTTTCTCACCCGGCAGGTTCCGTTTACCATCACCCGGCCTGGTTGAAGGTCCTTTCGAGGGAGTACCGCCAAGAGAGTTTGTACCTTGCCTGCGAGTCTGAGGACGGCGAACTTCTGGCAATTATGCCGATGCTGTATACGCGAGGGCTGCCGTTCCATATCGGCGGACCGCTTACCGGCCGGCGGCTCTCCTCTTTGCCTCGAACCCCGCTGGCCGGACCCCTTTCCAATGATCGCCGGGCCACCGCCGCAATCATCGAAGCAGCGCTACACCGCGTTCGCCGGCAGCCGCCCATGCGGCTACAAATCAAGACGCAAGGCCCCGAGCTCGACGGATTGGTCGATGGTATCTTCTGCTCGCCCTGGAGAAACTCATATCTGCTAGAACTGCCTGTGAGTTCCCAGGTGCCTTTTCGTATCGGCAACGGTCGTGAAAGAGCCGCGATCAAAAGAGCGGTAAACAAAGCGGCGAAACTCGGCGTCATCGTCCGCCCTGCGGAGTCCGAGCCGGAACTGCGCGAGTGGTACCAGCTGTACCTCGACACAATGCGCAGAAGTGCGGTTCCCCCGCGGCCTTACCGGTTTTTTCTCGCTCTATGGGAGCTTCTAAAGCCGCAAGGAATGATGCAGCTGCTCCTTGCGGAACATCACCACGCGGCCAGAAAAAAGATCATAGCCGGATCGATCTTCTTCCTGTTTAACCACACCGTATCGTTCGCTTTCAATGGTTCGAGTTGGCGGGATCTTTCACTCCGTCCAAATGATGCAATTCAATGGCGAGCAATCAACGACGCGTGCAGAAAGAAGTACCGGAATTTCGATTTCGGCGAAGTTCCAGAAGAGCATCACGAGTTAGCCAGGTTCAAAAGCAAGTGGGGCGCAGAACCGGCGCGCATGTATCGGTATTATTCGGTGGTTTCTGGCGAATCGAAGGTAGTCGCAGAATCCTCGGGAAGCCACGCCGGATCCTTAGCGGAAACGGTTTGGCGCCGCTTGCCCGCTAAGACAACCGAGTGGCTGGGTGATCGAATCTACAGCTATCTTTAGCGCTCCTGCGCGGAAAGCTAGAAATGCACGACCCACAAAACGGCTCTCAATGACAAACCCAACTGCCCTTCCCAGTAAGCAGATGACCGGGGCAGAAACGCTATTCCGCACCTTGCTGGCCGGAGGAGTCGATACCTGCTTCACCAATCCCGGTACTTCGGAAATTCACTTGGTTGCCGAGCTGGATCGGATGCCCGAAGTGCGTTGTGTGCTTGGCCTCTTTGAAGGTGTAGTTACGGGCGCTGCTGACGGCTATGCCCGTATCGCGGAAAAACCGGCCCTGACCCTGCTCCATCTCGGTCCCGGGCTCGCCAACGGTCTCGCCAATCTGCACAACGCCAGGCGGGCCCGGGTCCCGTTGATCAACATCGTCGGCGATCATGCCACTTTTCATCTGCGCCATGACACTCCGCTCACGAGTGATATCGAGGCCATCGCGCGTCCCTATTCCCGCTGGGTGAGGACCTCCTCGAGCGCCCCGGAACTTGGTCACGACGCTGTGGAAGCGATCGCCGCGGCGCGCGCGTCGCCAGGCGGCATCGCGACCTTGATCATTCCTGCCGATGTCAGTTGGGGCCGAGCTGGCTTCGTTCCGCAAATTCCCGCTCTTCCCCGCCCTCCGGTCCCTGCGGCCGAGACGCTGGAGCGCGCGGCGAAAATGCTCCGCTCGGGTTTACCCACCGCCTTTGTGCTTGCCGGAAGCGCTCTCTATGGCCAGGGTCTCGCGGAGGCCGGGCGTATCGCGAAAGCTACCGGCGCGAAGCTTTTTTCCCCTTATCCTGTCACCCGCCTGGAAAGAGGAGCCGGCGTTCCCGCGGTCGAGCGCATCTACTACATCCTCGAACAGGCTCAGCAGCAACTCGCGGAGTTTCGCCAGATGATTCTCGTCGGCGCCGATCCTCCCAGGGCGTATTTCGCTTCCCCGAGGCACGACAGCATGCTTGCCGCTCCGGAATGCGAGCTTTTCACTCTGGCGCGCGCTGGGGAAGATTGTGTTGGCGCCCTTGAGGCCTTGGCGGCAGCTTTGCCGCTTCATAAAAAGGAATCGTTAACTCGCGAAAAATCCCAACGGCCAGCGTTGCCGGACGGAGATATTACCCTGCCTGGAATCGCCGCCGTGATCGGCGCGCTTCTCCCCGAGAACGCCATCGTGGTCGACGAGTCCATGACCTCCGGCCGCGACATCATGCCGGCTACCCAAGAAGCGCCCCCGCACGACTACTTGAGCAATACTGGCGGCGCAATCGGCATCGCTATGCCTCTCGCGCTTGGCGCTGCCGTCGCCCGTCCCGACCGAAAAGTGTTGTGCCTGACCGCGGACGGCAGCGGTATGTACACCCTGCAGGCGCTGTGGAGTATGGCCCGCGAGAGTGCCAACGTCACGACCGTAGTGTTCAATAACCGCAAGTACGCCGTCCTGAAGCGCGAGTTTCTAAATCTGGGTATCGGAAATCCGGGCCCGCGAGCGCTGGATATGTTTGAGCTCGACCGCCCGGAACTGGACTGGGTTCACCTGGCGAAGGGAATGGGAGTAGCCGCCACTCGCATCAGTTCGCTCGATCAATTCGCCACGGCCCTACGGCAAGGGTTTGAGAGTGACGGACCTTCCCTGATTGAGGTGCCCTTGTAATTGCATGGGCGCCGATAACTCACTCGCACCCCCTCTATTCAGCATCATCATCGCTGTTTATGACGATTGGGTTCCGCTCGAGCGTTGCTTGACCTCCCTGGACCGCCAGACGACGGGACCGAGTTTCGAGATTGTTATCGTGGACGACGGGAGCTACGAGAAGATCCCTGAATCGATTCTCAACCGGACCTGGCTCTTTCCCTTAACAGTAGTCAGGCAATGTCATGCGGGGATACCCGCGGCCCGCAACAAGGGCGTCAAGGCCTCTAGAGGCTCCGTTCTGTTTTTCGTTGATGCCGACTGCAACCTGCAACCAGACTGCTTGGCAATTCTCGCTTCAACAATTGCCCATCACACTCAACAAAGTTGTTTTCAATTGCGCCTCGTCGGGGATTGCTCGACGCTGGTTGGACGTGCAGAAGAACTGCGGCTCCTAGCGCTTCAGCGACACCTCCTTCAGGCCGATGGCCGCATCCGCTATCTGAACACTGCAGGTTTCGCCATCCGGCGCGAGAAAGTAGATTTTGATGCAGATCTCTTTGATCCAACAGCGCTCAGGGCGGAAGACACGCTTTTGCTCGTCACTCTCATGGAACGAGGTGAACTTCCGCTCTTTGTCGCCGATGCCGTCGTCCAGCACGCCATTCCGCTGACTCTCGGTGGATGCCTCCGCAAAGATATCCGTACGGTACGTCTGGAAGAGAAAGTGAACGAGATCATTGCGGCCAAGGGACGCAGCATTCGCCTCACTCATTTGCAGAGAATAAGAATGCTTTTATCGATGTGGAATATCGCGGGAGAGCGCTCCCTTGGGCGGCCCGCGTGGTTTGTGGTGACGCTCCGGCAAGCGCTGCAGCGAGCCGTCTCGTTGATCTATCGGTACCTGCCCGCCCGGTCCTCTTCGGCACAAGCAGCTAACACGCAAACATGAAGCTGTCGAATATGTTGTATCGAAGCAACGCCGCTTCCTATCTTTCCGCGGGCTCGCTGTTGAGTTCGGATTGTGACACTTGCCCGTGGTACAGTTTGCCTGCTGTGACTCGGATTTATGAAATCGACCCGCTGCGGGATCCACGGTGGAGCGAATTCGTGCAAGGACATCCCCGCGCTTCGGTTTTTCACAGCCCCGCCTGGTTGCAAGCGTTACGCTCCGCCTATGCTTACGAACCGGCTGCCTTAACCACTGCCGGACCCCGCGAACAGTTGAGCAGCGCGCTGGTATTTTGCCGGATCAAGAGCTGGCTCACCGGAACCCGAGTCGTCTCGCTCCCTTTTTCCGATCATTGCGAGCCGCTGGTCGAAACGCAGGAAGATTTGGATGCGATGCTCGGCCATCTGCGGCGGATCATGAGCGATGAGCACGAGGACTACATCGAAGTGAGGCCCGTTGCCGGAAAACCAGGCGCCTCGAGCGGATTTGCCCCCAGTTGCACTTATTTCTCTCACGTCCTTGATCTATCCGGAACCCCCCAAGCACTCTTCCGAACTTTTCATAAGGATTGCGTGCAGAGGAAGATCAAGCGAGCCGAACGAGAGTCGCTGACTTACGAATCGGGCAACTCGGAAGATCTGTTGGCGAAACTCTACAAACTGCTCGTGATAACCCGCCGCCGGCATCATCTTCCGCCGCAACCGCTTTCCTGGTTTCGGAATTTGAGCCGGGCATTTGGAAATAACCTGCAGGTCCGCTTGGCGTACCACGGTGCGCGTCCAGTGGCAGGCATCCTGACAATAAAATACGGTTCGACAATCACCTATAAATATGGCGGCAGCGATGTCGGTTCTAGTAACCTGGGCGGAACGCCGCTCTTGTTCTGGAAAACTATTCAAGAAGCCAAGCAAGAGGGCATGACTCAATTCGATCTTGGCCGATCGGACGTCGATAATGAGGGCCTGATCAAATTCAAAGAGCACTGGGGCGCGCAGCGTGCCATCCTCGAATACTGGAGATTCCCGGATCGCCCGAGGTCCCGAAGAAGCGACTGGAGCAAAAAGCTCAGCAGGCGATTCGCTACCATCGCTCCCGAATGGTGTTTGATCGCAGCGGGCAAGTTGCTGTACCCTCATATCGGTTAGGTCACTCCTCTCGTAAGCATCCTCCGAAACGTCTTTATTTCTAAAAGGAACGTCCCGATGTGCGGAATCGCGGCAATACTTTCTCCAAACAACCCCATCCCGGCAGGAACAATTGAGAAGGCGACAAGAAGTCTTCGCCATCGCGGTCCCGATGGCGAACGGCACTGGTTCTCAGCCGACCATCGCGTCGCGCTCGGGCACACACGCCTCAGCATTATCGACCTTACTACCGGCGATCAACCGATCGCGAACGAGGACGAAAGGCTGCGGATCATAGTTAACGGCGAATTTTACGAGTATGAGGCAATTCGAAAGGAACTCGAGGAGTCGGGCCATACCTTTCGGACTCGATCGGATAGCGAAATTGCGATCCATCTTTATGAAGACCTCGGTGCGAACTGCTTAAAACGCTTGCGAGGCGAGTTCGCGATCGTGCTCTGGGACCGCCTGAACAGGACCATGTTTGCCGCCCGCGACAGATTTGGCATCAAGCCGCTGTTCTATGCATTCCACGAGGGAACACTCTATTTTGCTTCCGAAATGAAGGCGCTTTTCGCCGCGGGAGTACCAGCCCGTTGGAATGGAGAGACCGTCTTTAATTCGCTGGAAGTCGGCGGCCCTCAAACGCGCACGCTCTTCGATGGAGTGTTTCAGGTCCCTCCTGGCTACTACGTAGTTGCAACCGATAAGCGCTTTCAGTTGAGCCGCTACTGGGACTTCGATTACCCCAAGGCGGCGGAATTCGCGCCTTCCCGTTCGGATGCCGAGTATGCCGATGAATTTCGTCAGGCTCTCGAGGAGGCAGTACGGATCCGCCTTCGCGCGGATGTGCCGGTAGGCTGCTACCTGAGCGGCGGAATCGATTCCTGCGCGATTCTCGGCCTGGCGGCGAGGCACCATCCGGAACCCATCCGTGCTTTCACGTTGACCTTCGATCAGGCTGAATACAACGAGGGTCAAGTTGCCAGGGAAATGGCGTCCAAGTCGGGCGCCGAATTTTTCCCTATTCCTATCCGGCAGGGCGACATTGCGGACCATTTCGCCGATGCGATCGCTCAATCGGAGATGTTCTGTGTGAATGCTCACGGCGTAGCCAAGTACCTCCTTAGCCGGGCAGTGCGCGACGCGGGTTACAAGGTGGTCTTGACGGGTGAGGGCTCCGACGAAATTCTAGGCGGTTATATGCACTTCCGCCGTGAAATGACTTCGTCAAACGGAACTGGCCCCGCACGTCATAGTATCGGGAGCCACAATGGAACGAACAACGGTTCGGGACAGTTAGACGGTATCAAGCGGCTCCTCGGGTTTGTTCCCTCATGGATGGAAATTTCCAGTGCCCAGTCTTCGCCCTTGCGCGCGGTGATGGCCGATGAGTTCCTTAAGAATTTCCAAGGCCACGAACCTTACCGCAGCTTCTTTGATGACATTGACGTCCCGGGGCAGCTCACTGGAAGGGAGCCCCTGAATCAATCCCTCTATCTTTGGTCCAAGACTAGGCTGCCCAATTATCTTCTTACGATTCTTGGTGACCGTATGGAGATGGCCCATTCCGTCGAAGGCCGAGTGCCGTTTCTCGACCATCATCTCGTCGAATTGGCGCGCTCTCAACCGGTGGCCCAGAAGATCCGCGGGAATGCGCACAAGTACGTCCTGAGGGAGTCGATGCGTGAAGTGGTTACCGAAACCGTCTATCGTAAGCCGAAACAGGCCTTCCTGAGCCCGCCGGCTATGCTCAACCTGCAAGGGCGATTCAGCGTGCTTCTACAGGACACGCTTCGCAGCCCCGTATTGGCCTCAATGCCGTTCTTCGATCAGACGAAAGTAATTCATCTGCTGGACAGCCTGGAGGTCATGACCGAGACTTCGCGTATTGCCAATGACCCGGTTTTGATGATGCTCCTTAGCGCCTGTGTCCTACAGGAGCGCTTTCGCGTATCGTCGTGATAAGGCCGTCCATGAAGATGAGACTTCTCTCGACTTAACGGGCCCTAGCCGCCACGGTCTGTCTCCTTCTGCAACTTGACAGCGCCGGTTTCTGCGGAATACCACGCGCCCTGCTTGCGACGCTCAAGAACGCATGTGCGGACAAGCTCTGGCTCCTCCCAGGGGACATCGTGATAGCCGGATCGCAGATACGGACTGCTTGAACTCCGTATCCATTCTTGCGGAAACAGCGCAATTATCTCGTTCTCTGTGATTTTGGGAGCGGGCTCAACAATTTTTCCCGAAACGGCTGCATACAAGGCCGCGGGCAAATCCCGCCCGGGCCCAAGACTTAGGTGTCCAACCTGAGTCGATCTGGGGTTGATCTCGATCAGGTGTGCGCTGCCTGTACTCGCCCCGAGCATGAAATCGAGCCCGTGCAGACCCGAAAGATTAAGTCCCCGAACCATCTCTTCTGCCGCGTATGACATTTCGGAATTTTCGATAACACGCAAGACAGTCGCGTGTCCGGATGTCTTTGCCTTCTCGATTACTTCGAAATGTAGACTGGCCAGCACGGATCCCTTCCAGCAAGCAATCGCGCTGGTTGCTTCTCTTCCCGCCACAAAGACCTGAGCATTCACCGGATTCCGGTTGCGACGGAGCGAGGGCCAGAACAACGTGCTGTCCCGATCCACCATGGTTCGCTTGAGCGCGCGGGCCAGCATCGGCGGAGCGGCAAGCTTGCGGTAAGCAGTCTCAGCCTGCTGCATGTTGTAAACGATTGCCACGCCCTCGCCGCCCGTGGTTCCATCCGCCTTCAGGACAATCGGAAAACCGTTATCGGCGGCCCACCTCCTAAGATCGTCTGATCCAGTAAGCACCTCAGTTTTCGGACCACGGACTCCACGCTCGCGCGCAACTCTCAGGAATTTGCTTCTCGCAAAAAGAACCGGCAAATTCTCCCTGCTTCCGAGAGAACGCTCGATGAGCGTACTCACTTTCGAATCTGCTTTTCCTTTGGATAGTTCCTGCTGATGCAACTGGTACAGTTGCGCGGCGGCAAGGTCGTCTCCGGCCAAGATGAAGTCCGGTGCGCTGGCCGCAATCGCTTGCGCCAGCGAAGCTAATGGCCGGAGGCCGCGGTATGTATAGGCGCGCTTGGAAATACGTATCTTGCTAAGCGGATGCTTAGCAGGACAGACAGCTTCAACTCTAAAGCCCGCTTGCGCCATGGCCATTGCAAGCCGAGCCGTCGGAAACCAGCGAGTCGTCGTTGCAACCAGGATTGTTGGTTTCATGGTTTTCAAGCTTTCTGTTCTAGCCACCGATCTGACTAACTATCTGTCGCGCGAAGAAGCCGCAATCAATTTTAAGCAGTGTACTGCTCTCATGTTCAAGATGACGCGGCGCGGAGAGGATGGCCGCTTCCTGGCCCGGAACATCAACTCCCATCAGCTCACGGGTTTTCCAGATACCGCTGCGAAATCCCCACTTTCCGTATTCAGCGGCTTGGTTTTCGCTGCGCGGAAGAATCGTTTGAGCCGGAGGCACGGCTTCTCAAGCACATTCCATGAGACGAAGGCCAGAGCAAAACCGCCCGCTAGCCCCACCGCTAAAGCCAATGCCAGACGTGAGTCCAAGTGAAGACTCTGGGCGGCATCGAACGGAATTTTGTGCAGTAGATAGAGTCCATAGCTGATGGTTCCGGTATAAACCAGGAATCGATTCGTCATTGCTCTCTGAAACCAACTCTGCGCCGAGAACAACGACAAGTAGATGAAGGACGATGCCGCAACCACGGTAAAGGAAAGGACGATCCAGCGGGCATGAAAGGATTGGAATAGCAACGCCAGCGGTACAGCGGATAACAGCAGACTCCATGCGAGCTTGGTAAATCTGGAAGGCTCGAGAGTCCCTGAACCCAGCACCAAGGCGAGAAGCGCGCCAGCCATCAGGCCGTCCAATCGGCAGAAGAAATTCGTGTAAATGTTGACGTGATGAAGAGATAAGTAAAACCGCAGCAGCGGAGAAATACAAATTACCCCTACCGCAATGCGTTTCAATTGATCCTGCGAGCAGTACCTGACAACCCACGGCCATATCAAGTAGAACTGTTCCTCGATTGCGAGCGACCAGGTTACGCCTAGAGGTCCTGTTGCGTTGGTGGGAACGGGAACGAGGAAGTTCTGCAGAAACAATGGATACGCCCACCACGGCGAAGACCGCGGCTCGAAAATCGTGGCGGCTTCCGATGGGCGCGCGAGCGGAATAATCACGAACATTAAGAGGAGCACCGAATAGTAGAGTGGCCAAATCCTCAGGCACCGCCGCGCATAGAAGTTCTTGAGGTAGCCTTCCGATCGCCTCGTATCGAGCAGGATGCCAGTGATCAGGAATCCCGACAACACGAAGAAGAGATCGACCCCCATCCACCCGTTACTGAATGGTTGCTGCAGATGCAAGGCCGGGTATTTATCGGCGGCATGCGACAGGATGACCAGCAGGACTGCCAGGCCTCGAACGGCATCGAGTTGAGGAACCCTCTGTTGCATGTCTCGTGTTCTCCGGGATAAGCTTCCGCCGGAAGACTACCTTTCCCTGAATTTCCTCAACCGGTTGGCGTCCGGGCTATTGGCAGACCAAGAATTTCGGGAATTTGGAAAAAGCTTTGGCGATTGCCCCGTTTATCCGCTCCTCCATGTGCTTGGGATCAGCAAAATTATCCGTGCATTCGGCGGACCAGATCGGTTCGTTGGTTTTCGCATTCACTACAGCAAGGCCGAGATAATTCTTCTGATAGGCACGCCCGGTATTCGACGGCGAACCGTAAATATCCCAAACAGCGTACATGCCCACGGAGGCGTCGTTATAGGTCAGACCCATACCGGTGCCGCCCATAAAGCGAATCACGATATCGGGGTTCGTAGCTGTCTGCGTGATATGGCGATCAGCCATCTGAGCGCTTACGGCGCCATCCACGATCTCGTTGATTTTCGGATCCTCCACTAACCCGCGCGTGGTCAGAACGCGCCCTACCCCAATGCGATAGGTCTTGACGCACGGCGAACTTTTCTTTTCGTAAACAGTCGTCTTCACCTTTTGCGCGTTCGCACTTGCCGCGGCAAGTAGAAACCCGGCGATAAGGAAACAACTGCGCGCCCGTGCGTTGACCTGGTGAATCTTCAAAGTTGACATATCTTTTGGAACCTTTTACTACGAGCGGCTGAATACAAGCGAAACCAGCGGAAGCCGGTAATACACCCGCCGAATGACATGCCTGATTACGCCTCAGGCTAAACGATTCAATCTCTTTTGCGAAACACGGGGGGGAATTATGGTGGGCGCGACAGGACTCGAACCTGTGACCTCCTGCGTGTGAAGCAGGTGGATTGGCTTTTCAGGCCCATTCGGCTCGTTCCAGATTGTTCGGGTTGGGTACCTATTTTCAGCAATTTAGTCACTTTAGGGCGAACAGCACGAACAAGGGCGAACAAATGCTCAAACGGGTGGAGTTACGGAGCTCATTCCGTGCATTATTCCGTACATGACCAAGCGCTTGGACTGCGCCATAGGAATCGAACCTAAAACTAGTGATTAAGAGTCCTCAGGACTGCTGTCCATGCAGCATCACGGCATCCGCTAGAGCCTGATTCTGTTCAGCTTGCACTCTACGGGGATTCATACTGGCCATCGAAAGCGTTTCTGTTGGCTGTCAAGTTGGCTGTCAGATGCTTCGTTCCCTTTGGCGCTTCTCGCGCTTTGCCCGATGGTCAACTTCCGTGTTGCTCTCAAACCGGAAATTAGAATGGAGAAGACCTATGGCGCTGCTCGGCCGTCGTGGTGTTCAAGATTATCTAACCCTCGCGTTTCCTATTAAGTCTGCTGCACACGCGGAAAAGTTGGCACGAAAATTGGTGCCTTTAATGCCTCAAATGTCGACTGGCCCGGTCCCGTCCTTCGCCGTCGCGTTCGCCTATTCTCCCCAAAAGTCATCTTCCTCGAACGGCGAAGGAAGTCTTAAGGCCTCTGTTGTTTGCCAATGACTTCGGACAACCATGCGGGGGCTCACCTGTTCCCGAGAATTTTCTGATCTCCAGTGGCTTGGGGCCTGCATGTTCGGCGGCAGACTCTCCGACTTATAGCCATCGCTTATCTGGTTCAGTTGTTCTTGCGTTAATCCGAGTACTCGATCCAACCGCGTTCTTGCGTTTGCTGAGTAGAAGTTGGCTTCCGTCACGTCAGCGCCCGCGAGGTAAGCGTCGTGCAGGGAAACGCCATATAAGTTTGTATGCTTCAGGCTCGCTGCCAGAAGAAGACAATTGTCCAGCTCGCTGAACCTCAGGTCTGCGTTATCTAGACAGCAGCTTGACATCACAGCTCCTCCAAAGTCAAGGTTTGCTATGTTCGCGTCTTTTAAGCAGACTCCCGGCATCCACGTGCTGTCGGGAAACCTGCCAACACCTGCACCGCTGATCCGTCGAGCATAATGGCGAAAGTAGTACTTCGACCTACCTGTCGGGGCAAATTGTACGAACGTAGTTCCCCATACCCAACTGTTACCTGATATCTTCTCGGGCCCACCGAGTATTTGCCCAAAGCTTGCGAGGGCTCGTATTCCGGAGCGCACTCGACCAGCCGTTTTTAAGCGAAACGTACCAATGTAGAGCTGCGCACAAGTGGAATAAAGCCGAGCCGAGGTGAGCATCTACTGTGGCAGTCCGAATCGAGAGAGGTGGAGTGCGCCGATTGTAGTTTGCGCGGCGGGTGGCCAGCTTGCAGAGCTCCGCTACGAGAGGCGGTCTGTCCAGGTGCCACATCTTCTGTCTAAGTTCCGGCTGCAACCGCAGGTGGACGCCTTCGCTCCACCAGTCCCAGACGTCAGCCAGGGCGTCCCGCGCGCGAACCCACGCGTCGAGCAGCATTGATTCCGTTGCTACGCTCGAAAAATGAGGGACAGCGCCTAGGTTTGCTTCTCTGGGCCGCTCGATCTCCCATTCTAGTAATTTAGTGATGTGATCAAGCACCTGACGGCTCAGCCGTTGGGCGCAAAAAACTTCTCCAAGCTTCCTGGTCAGCCAGTGCCGCGGGTCATCAGAATGAAAGTCCTTCCAATAATCGTCGGCCGACTTTTCTGGCAGGGGCGCCGAACAACGCATCGCATACGTTTTCAGTACCTCGATGATCGCCTCGGCAGCAAGATACTCTCGGAAGGACTTGTGCAGGAACTCGCAACCAGAGTGCTCACCCGCAACTTTAAAGTAGAAGCTGACCATTAGGTTAGTCAGCGGATGATCCTCATTTTCGAGCGCAGTGAGGTCGCCCATCTGTAGCGATTCCAAACGCAACTGGAGTTCTTCCTCGGGAATCGTCTCCATACGCAGTTATTGACAATGCGACCCCATGGAGTAGCTCGCGCAATGTATCGCCTTCGAGCCGTGCTAAGTGTTTTGGCGCCTCAGGGGCGTTGGGTCCTTTCCGGCACGTTTGCAAGTGAGATCGGTAAGATGACGATACAGGGTTGTTGGAGAGCTGATGACGCCTCCGATGTCGCCTTGCAGGTTCGCCATGACTCTCATAGCCAGATGCGCCAGCAACGGCTGATTGAGTACCTCCAGCGTGCTAACCTCCGGGAATTCTTCTTCGTATCGCGAGAGTACTGGCTCATACCGCTCAATTGGCTCCAGCCTCCAATTTTCGATACGGGGCCCTGAGAACCGGGGATTGTTAAGTGCGTATTCGAGGCGCCGAACGTAATCCCTCAGCACAGAAGGCCGGATTGGGCAAATTAGCAGAATCTTCGTTTGGTCACGCAGGAACCCCGACCGGGCAATCGCGGTAGAAGGCCGTCCGCTAATGATGACGCGTACGATGTTACGGTTCTGGTCCGTCAAATTCCGTCGAATCGATTCGAGCAGACGGTCCACGCGCTTCTGAAAACCTTCGTCAGCGGCGAGATTAATTTCGTCCCAGCCGTCGAAGATAAATATATAAGGGCTGACGTCACGCGTGGATGCTGAAACGGATTCTGAATATACCTTCTCCCGGAATAGTTCCGCATCACAAGCGGTACCCTGCCGGCCGCCGAATCGGACAATGATGTCTCTAATGTCATCGAACAGATCCATATCCACCCGGAGGTGCTGGAGAGGCACTCGTATGGGCAGGAATCCTGTTCTCCTAAACGAACGCAGAGCTTCTTCGTGAAAGTGGATTTGCCTGCTCCGGGGGCGCCCATCAGCACGATTCACTCGTTGTACGCCGCGTCGCCAATCAGCTGAAGGACGCATGTCATCAGGTCTTCACGAGCTGCGCTGCCCTCGTCAAATGGATCCAGCCGCGTGTCTGCTGGGTCATTATGTGCGCCCCGGAGCGCTTTCCAGGGCAAAACAGCGCACTCGGCTTCGATATAGACATCCTCAATCGCAAACGGTTCGACGTCTAGAGCGGGCTTGTCTTCTAGATCTGAACGCTGTTGCTCCACGTGTGCTGCGAAGCTCGCATAAAGCCGAGCATCTTCCGTGTCAAGGTTCAGCCATTGTGTGAAACCGGCGAACTGTTCCTTTTTCTCGGCCGTAAGCAAGGCCGCGAGCTCCTCAGTAAAGGATGCTCGCACTGCACGAAGAATCTGACGACGTTCGCTCGGGTCGTACCCCGCAGCGTCAAGTGTGAGAAGCAGTGCCTGGTCCGCCGCGCGCATGAACGGGTGTGCGGTAGCGCTGCGAAGGGAGAAGCCCCTCATGATCGACGGGTCCTCCAGTCGCAGCCGCTTAACCTGCTCGCGCCAGATTTCACCTGAGAATGGTACGTGGGATTTAGGGGGGCCAGACTGCCGGAGCGCCGTTTCGGCTACATGCTGATACGCGAGCGTGCACGCTACCCAACCAATTGTTTCAGGTGAGTGCTCGGTTGTGACTTTTTCGAGCAGCTTCGATAAAACCTTTGCCGTCCCAGACCACTCCTTCGCGAGGTCTCCGGCCTGACCGAACAATGAGATTACCGGTGTATCCTTCAAGGACTCGACGGTCTCGCTCAGCCATTCGGTTAAGGATTTCAGCTTGCCAGCAGTGTGTTCAACGACTTCTTCGTCTTCGGAACTTAGTCCCAGAAGGCTGGCAATTTTGGAGGCCATTGGTTCGCCAGTATACCGAAGGATCTCCTCGGTACCTCAAGGACATGAGTGTCGCGTCCGCTCACCGGATTGCTCCCGCGAAGTCGTTAGCGCCCCATCGGCACTGTCTCGGAGGACATGGCGGGGAAGCGGTGGGCTGCTTAATCCGAGACGGTTTCGATAGGGACGACTTGGAGGAAGGCGCTGGCGTGGCCGTCCGCGCTATGGAGCTACAAGCGTTTTTGCGAGCGCTGAGATCGTGCACACGAGCCACTACGTAAGGATGATCGATCAACAGATCGCTGCAGCCTGCATAATCCAGTTGCATCGATACGCAAAAGGAGGATGCAGCAAGTGCTCGAGCTTTTGGCCACGCTGCATCAGGCATTTTCTGGAGGAAGTCGACATGCAATGACACAGACTCTTTGTCGTAGAGGCGCTAGGGCGCGGACCCGGACCAAACGTTCAGCTCCTAAGTCAGCTCAGAGCATGATATCCTCCAGCAGTTAAGAGCTATGTCCACGATGCATCAAAAACGCTTGACATTTCTGTGTATCACGTTGGCATCGTGGACTCCGAGACTGCAATGCAGCAGTGACCCGAGTGCAGCCTTTCCCCCCGATCATCAAAAATGTCAACTCCGGTTGAAAACTCCTCGTTATGCCGATTGAAAATTCCCCAGCCCTGGTCAAGTGGTGGTTTACAGTTCCGGCTGGCAGATGGAACATAGAATCCAGCCGGTGAAGCGGAGGCAGGCACTGCAGGAGTGCAACCTGCCGAGGAATAGCTGGCTGCAAACTCATCAAGAGGATGAGACTCGGGGCGGAGCCGAAATGGGCCTCGCCCCGAATCGTTAAGCTGAACATCGGATTGATAGTCGGTCATGCCCGGGCGGGCACAACGAATGATGTAAATAAGAGCGCATCTGAGATAAGCTGCTTTCGTGCCTTGGTGTGGAAGAGGTTGTGAAATCTTGGCGCTGATCGAGCCCGCTCGATAGTCTAACCCGGACGCCACCAGGAACAACGAATTGTCGCTCCGCAGATGCGGGAGCACGCGAGGGAGAGTCTTACATAATCAGGCGTCCTCCGCATGGGGCACAAGGAGAGCGCGATGCAAGTACTTTACCCACGCTGTTGCGGTCTGGATATTCACAAGGCCTCAATCACGGCTTGTGTTTTGATTGCTGAAGGGAAGACGAAGAAGCGACATCAATTACGTTGTGGAACGATGACCCGCGATTTGTTGGCGCTTGCGAACTGGCTGGCGGATCACGGGGTCACGCATGTGGCCATGGAATCCACTGGCGTTTACTGGAAACCAATTTGGAATCTGCTGGAGGGTCGGTTTGAGCTGCTACTCATCAACGCCCAGCACTTCAAGGCAGTTCCGGGGCGAAAGACCGATATGCGGGATTGCGAGTGGCTCGCCGAGCTGTTGCAGCACGGCTTGCTACGAAACAGTTTTGTGCCGCTAAGACCGGTACGCGATCTACGGGACTTAAACCGGAACCGAGCCATTCTCGTGCGACAGCGGGCGGCCGTCTCAAACCGTATCGAAAAAGTGCTGGAAGACGCGAACATCAAACTAGGTGCCGTAGCGAGCCATGTACTCGGGCAATCCGGTCGAGCCATGCTCCAGGCCATGAGCACCGGTGAAGAGGATGCAGACAAGCTGGCCGAGATGGCAAAAGCTAAATTGCGAAAGAAGATTCCCGTGTTGCGGGCTGCTTTGACCGGAACTTTGCGTGACCATCATCGGTTTTTGCTGCGACAGTGGCTGATTCAGCTAGAGAGTCTTGAGAAGCAAATTACCGAATTCGATCGGGAGATCGAGCGCCAGAACCAGCCGTTTCAGGAGACCATTGTGCGGCTTACGCATATTCCAGGGGTAGATCGCATCACGGCCTATGGGCTCGTCGCGGAGATTGGTACTAACATGGCCCAGTTTCCCTCAGCGCAAAATCTCGCTTCCTGGGGAGGGCTTTGTCCGGGCAACAATGAAAGCGCTGGCAAACATTACAGTGGTAAAACCCGAAAGGGCAACCCATGGTTACGTCGGGTGTTGTGTCAGGCGGCTTGGGCCGCCTCTCACACCCACGACACGTACTTGTCGGCTCAGTATCGTCGGCTAGCCGCCAAGCGAAATAAGAACCGTGCCATTATCGCCGTTGCACACTCGATCCTGATCATCGCCTACTTCATGATCAAGACGGGTGAGGAGTATCGCGAAAGCGGGGGCAATTACTTTGAGCGGATTAATCCGGAAGACCTGAAGCGCTACCTTGTCAAACGACTGGAGCGGCTCGGACAAAAGGTAGTCTTGGAGGCGATCCCCAACCTGGTGTGACGTTTTCGATTTACGAGGGAGATTTGCCCATGCCTCGAAAACTCACGCCGAATGGCTACGTTTACTGCGATTGTTCGGAGCGGCAGCAATCGGTGCTGGGTGCTGCGCTTCCGGCGTAGGAAGCAGTCCGGCTTTACGTCGCTCTTTGAGCCGATAACTTTCTCCGCGGATGTTCACCGTCGTGGAGTGATGCAGCAGGCGATCGAGGATTGCGGTCGCGATGAGCGGGTCGCCGAAGATCGACCCCCACTCGCCATAGCTTTTGTTCAAAGTCAGGATGATGCTGCCTCGTTCATAACGGGCGCTGATGAGCTGAAAGAAGATCGTCGCGCCCAGCTCATCCAGCGGCAGATAGCCCATCTCATCGATAATCAACACCTTCGGAGCAAGATAGATTCGTAGCCGCCGGTCGAGCCGGCCTTCGCGATAGGCGCGTCCGAGATCGGTGACCAGGTCGTGCGCCGTCATGAAATACGCAGCCTGGCCGGATTGAATAGCGGCTTCCGCCAGCGCCACCGCCAGATGAGTCTTGCCCACGCCGGGCGGCCCCAGCAAAATGACATTCGAGGCTTCGTGGACGAATCGAAGTGTGCGCAGCTCGCGAATCTGCCGCTCGTCAATGGAGGGTTGAAAAGCAAAGTCGAACTGATCGAATGTCTTCACGTACGGCAGATGCGCCAGTTGCAACCGGGTCTTGAGATAACGCTGCCGCCGCGCGTCGGCTTCCGCGCTCACCACTTCGAGCAGGAAGTCGGCGTAGGCCGGTTCCTTCTTCGAGGCGCTTTCGAGTAGAGCTTCCAGCCGGGCATCAATGGCAGTCAGGCTTAATGCCGTCAGCCTGGTTCGCAGCCGTTCCAGCGTCATCGCCCGCCTCCCGCCGCTAAACTCTCATAAGCATCCAGCGAACGCCGCTCCACCACGGGAGCGCTCTGTTGAATGTGGATGAGCGTTTTGCCGGTTTGCTTGTTGCCGAGCGGGATGCCTTCGTGATGCTCGCTGCGAGTGACCACCTGATGGCGTCTGACCGCTGGCGCGTGTCTGGCAATGAGTTCCGCACCGCAGCGCACTTCTACATCGCGGCCTTGCTCGCGAACCCAGACCTCTTTGCCGGCATAGCGCCAGGGAACCGAATAGCGGCTGCCCTGCCAGGACACATAGGCATCTCGCGCTACCTTGCGCTGCCCGTCATCGGCATACGGGTAAGGCAGACGGCCGTTCACCGGCTGCATACTGAACTGATCTTCGTCCCAGCGAATCAACACCTGTTCGCGAGTCGTTCCATGCACACGTTGGTTGGCGACTTCCGAAACCCAACGGCGTAACTCCGCGTTGAGATCGACCAAGTTGGACGGCTCGCGGCCCTGCAAACCGCACAGAAAGTTTCGGCGCACATACTTCACGCCCGATTCCACTTTGCCTTTCGTCTGCGCCCGGTAGGGGCGGCACAGCCGCGGCGTGAATCCCCAATAGCGGGCGAAGTCCAGAAACACAGCGTTCCACACGATCTCGCCGCGTTCGCCCGTGCCGGTCCAAACAGTTTTCATTCGGTCATAGAGAATCTCTTCCGGTACGCTGCCCCACTGTTGAAAAGCCGCTTCGTGCATGCGCAACAGCGTCCCCAGTTTCTGATCCGTGGCGGCTTCCGCCATCATCATGCGGCTGTAGCCCAACGTCATCGTGAAGCCCCACAGCATGCGCTCTTCTCCCGATTCCAAGAGCGACCCGAGATGTCCCCAATCCACCTGCGACTGTTTGCCTGGTGGCGTTTCGAACCGCCGGACGGCAACCACGCGCGCCGACTCGCGCTGCGGCCGAAGCCAGTCCGTCAGGATCGTGTAGCCGCCGCCGTAATTACCTTGCCGCAGTTCGCGCAGCAGCACTTGCGCATTCCAGACGCCGGCCTGAAGCCGTTCCTTCAAATATGGTTTGAATGGTTCCAGTTTGCTCACCGCCGCCGGCCTTGGTCCGTACACCGGTCTTCCCTCCGGCTTCAACAGATACTTCCGGATCGTCTTACGATCGAAACCGGTCAACTGACTGATTGCCTGAATGCTCAACCCTTCTCCTTTGAGCTCGCTGATCTCTTCCACGTCTTTCCCCCTGAACAGGTGTCGGCCCTCCTCTGGTTCCCAGAGTTGGGGTTACACCACCCGCCCGAGGGGCTGGGGAATTTTCAAACGGCACTATGGGGATTTTTGCACCGGCGCTGACATGTTGTCCGCAGATCTGCCTTTCATCCCCTCTCGGCTGGGCTTGGCTTCAGGGTAATTCCCACGCTCGGCACCTCCACTCGGCGGTTCCAGCCCTTACGGGTTTCAGTCTCCCTCCCAGATTGTCGGCTTCGTCTTTTGCGAATTCATCAAACAATCTGCTCCGGATCCTCCGAAAAACTAGCCTCACTTGGCTTGAGAGCGGCCCCCTTTGCTCCGGGTCGCCCCAACCGATCGGGGCATGAAAGGAAGACAACAAATGCCTTGCAAAAATCGCATCACTCTCACCGGTTTTCTCGGCCAGGACGCCGAAACGCGCTCTACGCCGAACGGCAATCCTTACACTCGCTTTTCGCTCGCCACCAGCGTGAGCTGGAAGGAGAACGGTAACAACGAGTACAAGACGCGTACCGAGTGGCACCGCGTAATCTGTTGGAACAAGCTAGCAGAGTGGGCCGGCAAGCTGCCAAAGGGTACTTATGTGGAGGTCGAAGGTGAACTGCGGTATCGCGAGTACACTCCAGCAGAATTCGATCACAGCCTGCGCGTGGCGCAGATTCATGCAACCTCAATTCTGGCACTCGACCGCTCTGCTGTTCACAGAAGCTCCACGGACGCTGAAATCACATCCAGGTGACGAACCGGTCGACTGACCGGATTTGCCGGGCATCGCCTAAAGCCGTGCCCGGCTCTTTTCTCAGCACTGTGAAGCTCGACAACATAGCTCTAACTTCGCGACTACCCTAGACCAATCGCGTGCAAACCAACTTTCGTAGCGCCGTTTGTTGATTTTGATCAAAGTCAACTATTTCTCCCGATCGTGTTGCCTCAACAGAAAATGTTACCGAAGAGTAATCGTCGTTTCTCTTACCCCTCGCAGGGTGGTCGCTGTTCGTTGATGGTGGTCAGCTACACTGTTGCTGACCTTGACTGAGGACAGAGCAATGCGGGGACGCAACTCGAGCACAGATCAAGGTGCCAGACCAAAGGGGGCGATGTCCTCGCCCCTTTCTGCTTCGAATCGAAAAGTTGATTTGGGATGGCAGAGAAGCGAAAAATCCTGGGGGTTTGGGGGCAAAGCCCCCATTCAGAAAATGATTCATTCCTGAAGAGTTTCTTCAGCATCGACCCCGCAGGTTACTGCCTCTGAATCGACCTGGTAGTTGCAGCCAAGAACCAGACGACGGGCGATCGCGGTTCGCCAATCTTTAACCCGGCGTTGAAGAGTTCGATATTGCCCAGGTTTGAAGCGGTTCGGCATTTCGGTATTAAGTCGCCGGAACAGGCTTTTGGCAGTTGCGTGCGGCTCCTCGTGCAGCCATCGCTGCAGTAGGGGCCAGACCTCTTCGTACGGATCGGGACGTGTACGCCACGTGTGAGCCTTGGCGTCCGAGCGTCGTTTCCGGTATGGAGCTCGAACTTCGCCGTGGCGCCAAGCGGTTTCGAGACTGCGAACGAATTGATCAAGTTCCAGAGTCGTTGGGCTAGGCTCGGTATCGGCTCCGTCTCGAGCCGAGTTATTTCTTGCTGGGCCTGTCGAATCTGACTCAAGAGTTCCAGCGGGTCCAGCGAGACGAACTGCTCGCGAAGCCGCTGCTTCACACCAGAATCTACTCTTTCATCAGCAAGCAGTTGCTCGTAAGGCGTGGCCGGCGCATGATATTTCTTGACGACCTTGCCAGCTTCCCGCGTTTTGGACTTCAGCTTGAAAGAGGGCTGGAAAAAGTTGACGTACAAGCGAGCCACTTTGTGCAAATCAGCCAATACAAGCGTGGCTTCGGCTCCCTCCAGTCGGCCGTGTCCGACCAACTTCCGGACGATCGCTCCATTCTTCTGCTCGATCCATGCCTGATCGTTCTTCTTGTATGCGCGTGACCGCGTCAGCTCCAGGTTGTGATTCTTGGAATAGCTCAGCAGGACCTCGTTGATAAAGGCGCTGTCGTTATCGACGTCCAATCCAAGCATCGAGAATGGCAGGCGGGATTGAATCTCATCGAGTGTGACCGTGATTAGGGTCTGTTCTCGCACAATCAATGCAGCCGCTTCTGTCCAGCCGGATGCAATATCGGTAAGAACCAAGCTATGAACATGGCTATCAGCCACCGAACTTCCGCAATGCGCCACCAGGTCCATCTCGAAGTAGCCAGGCGGCGGATTGTCCCAGCCCTCGTAAGTTCGGATCGCGATGCTCTTGCGAAGCGGTGTGTTCACCGATACTTTTCTCCGGGCCTGCTTTGCCAGAACACGAACCGGCTGCAACAAGCGATCGATAGTTGCAGCGCTCATCTGAAGTAGCCGGTCCTTTACAGGCGAATCCAGGCGGAGGTGTCCGTTCCGCTCCATCGATTCAACGAAGGTTGCTAGCACGGCTTTGAGCCGTTTCCCACAAATTCGATCGGCCGCTTCCCAGATGATTGTGAGTGCCGTGATCACCGCCTCGTCATACAGCCGGGTTGCTATCCCCGGAACAGAAAACTTGATCCCGCGTTCGCGCCTCAATACTCGAATCGCGTGCTTTCGATGATAGCCAGCCAACTCAACGAACTTGTCCAGGATCTTTTTCTTCTCGACTCGCTCCGATCTTCGGTACCGGTCGCCCAAAGCCTCGATCAGCTCCTGTCGCGCCTCCATGCTCAATCGCCTCCTCATTGTTCCCGTTCCATCCTGGAACGGGTAACATTTTTGTGAGGCAACGACCCCTTACCGGTAACAAATTCGGTGAGTCAATGCGCATTCGTGCAGAGCGCGACATTTCAGAAGCTGAGCTGCTAGCGTATCGAGCACAGGAACAGGCCATTCTTGCTGAGCAGAACTCGACTAACTGGCCGTTAGCTGAGGAGAGCCTCAAACAAGCAAATCGGCTCGACCCCCGAGACAAGTTGGTCATGGAGTATCTTTGCGCGCTGTATTTCGTCTGGAAGGATCCGCTCGACGATGAGAACAACCGGGTCGAGGAGCAGAAACAGTGGTTGGAGCGCCTTGCTGAAGTTTACCCGGAGCACAAATACGCAAACTTTTATTGCGGCATGTACGCCTGCACGCAGGCGCAGAGACTATTGCCTAATCATGGCCGGTTCCCGCGACCCCCCGAGACGGGAGAGGATCGTAGATCTCTCAGTACGAAAGTAGGCCCGCTGCTAGAACAGGATTTACGGCATCTGTCGCGCGCATTGAAGTTAGATCCGGAGCACAGAGGCGCATTGCATTTTATGGCTGATATTAAGTCGATACAGGCTTACTTGGCCGATAGCGAAGAGGTCGCACGCCAGATGCGCGACGAGTCCGCTGAGTGGGAAAGTAAAGAACGACAACTGCGGGAAACGGCGAAGCAGTCTGCGGGAGAGCCAGCGGTGTCACGCGAGTCCGCGACAATTACGTTTCGCCCCAGCCCTGAAGCTCTCGCTGAAGCACGGGCGCGGCCGTTTCCGCCCAACCCATGGTGGATTTAACACGCGATGAGTTTTGGAGCAGAATCTATGTCTTCTTCTGAAGCTTCGCCCAGGCGTCCCGCAACTCGACAGTGCGATTGAACACGAGTGTATCCAGGCTGCTCGATTTGTCCAAGCAGAAATAACCAAGACGCTCGAACTGATATCGGTCGCCAGGCTTAGCCTTCGCCAGCGACGCCTCGGCCTGGCCCTGCAGTACGTCCAGGGAGTTCGGATTCAAGTGCATTGCGAAATCGCCGTCCTCGGGGACACTGTTTGGATTCTCCACAGTGAACAGCTTTTCGTAAAGCCGAACCGCCACTGGAATCGCGTCCGCGGCCGAGACCCAATGGATGGTGGACTTTACTTTACGCGTATGCTGACCGCTGCGTGTCTCGGGATCGTACGTGCAGTGGATTTCGGTGATTTCGCCTGTGTCCGGGTCCTTTAGGACATTGTGACATTTGATTACGTAGGCATAGCGCAGCCGGACCTCGTTTCCCGGATACAGGCGGTGGTAACCTTTCAGCGGTGATTCACGAAAGTCCTCCTGTTCGATCCAAAGCTCGCGGCCAAAGGGCACGGAGCGCGTACCTGCGCTTGCGTCCTCGGGATTGTTGATAGCCTCCACGAACTCCACGTGGCCCTCGGGATAGTTCGTCAGTACCAGCTTGACGGGCCGCAATACGGCCATGACGCGCAGCGCGGTCTTGTTCAAATCCGCGCGAATGTAATATTCGAGATTCTCGAATTCCGTGATGCCGTTGGTCTTCGATACCCCGAGGTTCCGGGCGAAATTCCGTAAACCCTGCGGCGAATAGCCGCGCCGGCGCATCCCGCTAATCGTCGGCATGCGCGGATCGTCCCAGCCTTCGACAACGCCCTGTTCTACCAACTGCAGCAGCTTGCGTTTGCTCAGCACGGTGTACGTCAGGTTCAATCGATCGAATTCGATCTGCCGCGGGTGGAACACGCCAAGCTGCTCGAGAAACCAGTCATATAGCGGGCGATGATCTTCAAACTCGAGCGTGCAAATAGAGTGAGTGACGCCTTCGATGGAATCGGATTGACCGTGCGCCCAATCGTACATGGGATAGATGCACCACCGGTTGCCCGTACGATGATGCTCGGCGTGCAAGATCCGGTACATCACCGGGTCCCGCAAGTTGAGATTCGGTGACGCCATATCAATTTTGGCGCGTAAGGTGCGCGCGCCGTCAGGAAACTCGCCGTTCTTCATGCGCCCGAACAGATCCAGATTCTCTTCCACGCTTCTGTCACGATAAGGACTGTTCTGGCCGGCTTCGGTAGGCGAGCCGCGCATCTCTCGCACCTCGTCGCTGCTCAAATCACAGACGTAGGCCTTGCCTCTACTAATGAGCTGGACGGCCCAAAGGTACAAGTGTTCGAAGTAGTCGGACGCATACAAGGCCCGGCTGCCGAAATTGCCGCCCAGCCACCTTACGTCCTCGATGATCGAGTCTACGTATTCGGTCTCTTCCCGAGCAGGATTCGTGTCGTCGAAGCGCAGGTTGCAGTCGCCCCCGAACTCCTTGGCGAGGCCGAAATTCAGGATGATGCTCTTGGCGTGCCCGACGTGCAGATAGCCATTGGGCTCCGGCGGGAAACGGGTGCGGACCCGACCTTGATATTTGCCGCTCGCGTCGTCGGAGAGAATTATGTCGCGAATGAAATTAGAGGGAGGGGAGTCGGTATGATTCATTGAGAATTCCTAGCGCGGAATTGAGGCGAGTCAGCACAGTGTCGCGGCCGAGCACTGCCAGCGTCTCAAAGAGTGGGGGCGCATTCTTGCGTCCGCAAACAGCGACGCGAATCGGCTGGAACATCTGTCCTGGCTTGAGCTTGAGCTCACCAGCGGCGATGCGTAGGGCTGACTCGAGTGTTTCGTGATCGAAGGCAGGCACAGCGGCCAAGACCTCCTTCGCCTTACAGAGCGCCAGCGTAGCCATTGTGGCGTCTCCCTTCAGCGGAATCAATTCCGCGGGATCGTACGGCCTCAGTTCCGCGGTAAAGAAGAAATCGGCCACGGTGCCCACGTCGCGTAACAGACGGATGCGCTCGCGAATCAGCGGAGCAATGGCGCGAAGCTTCTCCAGCGTGGCGTTCGTGAAGCCAGCTTGTTGAGCGTAGGGCATCAAGCGCCGGGCGAGCTCGTCGACATCGAGCGCGCGCAGATGCTCCGCGTTCAGCCACAAGGCCTTCGGATCGAAGGGATCTTCATCGGTGAAATTGATGATAGCGTTGGCCCGGTTGATGCCCTCGAGCGAGAACAGCTCGATGAGCTGCTCGCGTGACATCTTCTCGAGATCGTTCTTTGGCGACCAGCCGAGCAGGCAAAGAAAATTTACGAATGCCTGGGGCAGGAAACCGGCATCCCGATAGGTAATGACGCTCACCACAGGGCCGTGTTTGCGTTTCGATAGTTTCGCACCGTCTGGGGCCATCAGCAGCGGCAAGTGAGCAGTCTTCGGCACCCGCACGCCAAGAGCTTCAAAGATCAGCACGTGCTTAAAGGTGTTCGCGAGATGTTCCTGACCGCGCAGGATGTCAGTAATGCGTAGCTCGGCGTCATCGGCGCAGGAAGCCATGTGATAGGTCGGCATGCCTGTCGAGCGGAGCAGCGCGAAATCCTCGAGGTCACTGGTGGCCTTAGTCACCGTCCCGTAGACCAGATCATGTACAACGACGTCAGTGCGCGCTTCACGAGGCACGCGGAAGCGCAGGACAAAAGCTTCACCTGCACTGGCGCGACGATTGCTCTCCTCTCGCGAGAGCTCGCGCATGCCGGAATTGAAGAGCCATCCTTCGCTTGGATTCTCCGGCGCGGTGGATGCAGGCGTGAAGTCCCGATAGGCGTAACCTTTCTCAAAGATGGCCCAAGCAGCTTTGCGGTGGAGAGCGACGCGGTCGGACTGACGGTAAAGCTCATCCCAGCCGAGCTCGAGCCACTCGAGCCCTTCGTAGATAGAATCGAGCGAGACCTGGGTGTTCCGTTCGAGGTCAGTATCGTCGATCCGAAGGACTATCGCGCCGCCGTGCTTGCGCGCGTAGAGCCAGTTGAAGATGAAGGTTCGCGCGCCGCCGATGTGAAGGTACCCGGTTGGCGACGGCGCAAAACGGACGCGTGTCATACCTAGAGAAGAATAGCTGAACCGGACGGAGCAACAAAAGCACTGCCCTGACTTGGCCCCAGGTACGGCAGGCACTTGACGATTCGGTCGTGACACCTTGGGAAAGTTGGTGTTGCGATTCCGGGGCGACGGGTGTTTAGGGGGAGTAATCCGAACGGCCGGTTTTTCCCGGCACTGATTGCGTGATCTACTTGTTTAGGTTAAGTTGCCCGACTGAAGCTGCTACTTCGGAACCGATGACAATTAGATCTGCTGCTTCGATTACGCTCTATGCCGCTTCGCGCTCGGCCACTCCGCTGTTGGTTCTCGCTACCCGCACCGATTTTGCTATGCCAAAAAACTTAAGGATTTTGATCTGAATCCAGGACAGATCGAACTCATACCACGTAAGTCCATGGCGTGCTGATGTGGGATGCGCGTGGTGGTTGTTGTGCCAACCCTCTCCTGAAGTGAGGAGGGCAATCAGCCAGTTGTTGCGCGAGCCATCGCGGGTGTCGAAGCGGCGGCTGCCCCATATGTGTGTGGCGGAGTTGACCAGCCAAGTGGAGTGTAGACCAACGACAACCCGGAGACAGATCCCCCACAGCACGAATTGGACGCCGCCGATCGCGAAGAGCAGGCTGGCCAGCACGATCATGGGTACCCAATGATACTCGTCGAGCCAGACGTAGAAGCGCTTTTTCGCCAAATCGGGCGCATACTTGGACATCAGCCGAGTGTCGCTAAGCTTGCTCTGCCCCACTAGAAGCCAGCCCATGTGAGCCCACCAGGCGCCATCACGCGGTGAGTGCGGATCGCCGGACTGATCAGATTTCTGATGGTGGATTCGATGCGTTGCAACCCAGAAAATGGGCCCACCTTCGAGCGTCAGCGTGCCGCAAACAGCAAAAAAATACTCGAGGCCCAAAGGCACCTGGTACGACCGGTGAGTATGCAACCGATGGTAGCCCATGCTGATGCCGAGGCCGGTACACATCCAGTAGAGGAAGAGCGCGATGGCAAATGCATGCCAACTGAACATGAATAATGCCGCCACTGCCCCGAGGTGGAATAGGCTGAATGCCGTGCAATTGGTCCAGTTTATTCGACGGTCAAACATGTCGACGGGGCTGGTGCTCACGGGAGGGATCGCAGACTGTTGCACTCCTAAACTACCAGGGATTTCGCCTCGCTCTTCGTGATAGTTCTGTAATTTGCAACAGGATTACGCCTGCGGCCGCTAGATTGAGCGATCCGCCCCGGGAGCAGGCAATGCCGAATCTCTAGCTGCAAACTGCTTTCCCGGGAAATGTAAAGCTTCGAGACCTCGCCTTGCGAGATGCCCGGCGTTTTGCAGGACTAATTCTGTATACGGCGCGGACGCCAGGCTGATCCAAAGACTTGCGCTCGCATCGGGAAGCATAGCGCGTAACACGGCAAATGAATATCTTCAGGCATCGCGGCTGAGCCAAACCAGGAACCCTTAGCTACCCTTTCTGTGCGGCTGCAGCTGTCTGTTCAGCGTACGCAATGAGCGCGGTAAACCGTGGGGCCGCCGTGCAGCGATTTCAGCTCGGGAGCGGCTGCGATGGCCTTGGGAATCGCCAATCCCTGATCGATGGCATGGCCCAGATACATGAGCGCCTCCTCGCGCGGCCTCCCCGCCGTCGCCGCGCCGCAGCCGAAGTTATACTGGGCTTGGCCAAGCAGGCCTGGGAACCATTGCCTCAGAGGTCGATGCCCTGAACCCAGCGGGAGCGCCAGGGCATACATGGACCTGGCAACGTCGCCCACGGCTTCCTGCGCTATCGTGACGGCCGGGTCCAAACTTTCGACGCTCCTGGCGCCGACGCCAGGCAAGAGCGGCACCTACCCGGCTTACAAAAAACGACACCAGCGCAATATCTGAGATATACTGACGCGAACGGGAATATTGCGCGTGCCTGCCCGCCGGCGGACTGCCGATCGCATCCAGACTGGAGCTTGACATGATACGGACTGCATCTTGGTTTTTGCCCGCCTTGGCTATTCTTTGCGTGGGAGCGTCAGTACGGGCAGCCACGCCGCAGGCACTCGATCGCGGCCCGCTGGACGCGACAGCGGCAACAACTCCGATCGCGATAACGATCGCGCTCGCTTTACCCGCGCTGGAGGACGCAGAGAAACTGGAGCAGGCGATCTACACGCCAGGCGATCCGGATTTTCACCACTTTCTCACTGCTGAAGAGTTCGTGACGCGCTTCGCACCCAGCGAAGCCGAAATCGCGAACGTTGTTGGGGCGCTTGCTAAATATCGGCTAAGCGCGGAAAAAACTACCGCGACCACACTCAGGGTAACGGGCCGGCCGGCGGATATGGAGCGCGCCTTCTCCGTTAGACTGCACAGCTATGAGGTCGCCCCACATGACGGCACTCGGGGCTACGCGTTTCACGCCCCCCTTAGCCGTCCCATGATTCCCGCCGAAATCACAGTGCCGGTCGCGGCTATCGTAGGTCTCGATAGCCGCCCCGCCTTTCGTCCGCTCTCTCGACGCGCTCCCGCGGCCTACGCGCTATGCCATCGAGTGCGGCATCGACAACCGGTAATCCACTCGGTTCCTTGACAGTCATCGACTTTGCCAACCTGTACGATGTGCAACCGCTTTATGCCCGCGGCTTAACCGGGAGCGGTCGTACAATTGGGATCATCACGCTCGCGAGCTTCACCCCGACCGATGCCTTTGCCTACTGGAGCGCGCTCGGGCTGAACGTTGCCGCAAACCGCATCCAGATCGTCAGCATCGATGGCGGGCCTGGCGCGCCCAGCGACTACTCCGGCTCGGACGAGACCACCCTGGATGTCGAACAGTCCGGCGGAATCGCTCCTGGAGCGAAGATCATCGTTTATCAGGCCCCCAATGAGGATCAACCCTTTTTGGACGCGTTTGCCACAGCTATTGACGCCAATTCTGCCGAGAGTCTGTCAGTAAGCTGGGGTAGCTGGGAGTGGTTCGCGAATCTCGAGAACGACCCGGTAGCCGACCCGATTACGGGGCGAACTGTGGGCTTTTCACAAGCTGTCCATGAGCTACTACTCCGTGCAGCGATTCAAGGACAGGCCGTTTTTGCAGCAGCAGGAGACAGCGGCGCGTACGACGTGAATTACACATCTTGTCTTCTGTCGGTGGCAAACAGTTGCCCGGCGACGCTGAGCGTCGATTATCCCGCGAGTGACTCGCTGATCACTGCCGCAGGCGGCACCACGCTGCCAGGCCTCCAACAGTTCTGCCTCAATTCCGAGTGCAACCCTCCTTTCGACATCACTATTTTGCATGAACGCGTGTGGGGATGGGATTATCTCGAGGGGTTGTGCACAGCTCTGGGCTACCACGATCCAATCTCGTGCGGGATCTTTCCTGGTGGCGGCGGTGGAGGAGTGAGCGTAGCTTTCCCCGAGCCGTTATATCAATTTGGTATTCCTGGAACTCAGCTCAGCCAACCTGGTCAGGAGATCTTTGGTTACACCCTTCCGGCGCACTATAGAGGCCGCAATGTCCCGGACATCTCGTTCAACGCCGATCCGAACACTGGCTATGTCCTTTACTACACCTCGGACGTGTCCGGATTTGGCGAGCAAAACTATGGGGGCGGCACGAGCTTCGTGGCGCCCCAATTAAACGGCGTGACCGCCCTACTGGATCAATCCTTGCACCAGCGGATTGGATTCCTGAACCCCCCGCTCTACTTTCTCGCGCTCACCGGTCAAGCCTACGGGGGACCCAATGCACCCCTGCACGCGATCGCGTATGGAGATAACTGGTTCTATCACGGCAGCAACGGATATAACCCAGGCGCCGGATTGGGAACACTGGATGTCGCGAATTTTGTCGAAATCCTGCGCGACCAGTTTGCGCACAGTTCTGCAGCCCGTTCCAGTGCGGCGGTCGCGGACAATCCTTAAATGTGTCGAACTCTAGTCTGCGGCCTTTGAAGCACTTTCCAGCCAGTTGTGTGTCCATCGCCGTTTATACATCGCACCATCGTCGAGCGGCTCATTGCTCAAGATCGTGCTCGGCATGCCACCTGCTCCTCACATATTCCTCGCGCATTTTCGCTGAGAAGCTGTTCGCGTAATAACTCGGCCCTGTATCCACGCCTCTCTGCGGCGAGTACCGCAGTTCATGCTTGCTCGCCTCGAGAATCCCTTTCGGACCCATGAAGCGCGCCACCTCCAGCGTCTCCGCACCGAGGCTCAGCCGGACATACACCGGAAGATCCGGAATGGTGCGCTCATATTCACAAAGTCCCGAGACCTCGACCGATTTAACCTTCTGTACGATATGCGCGTTTTCCGTCAACTTGAATCGGAACCGTCACTGCGCTTTGGTTTCTGGCCAAAATCGTGATGGGAAGCGGATTTTTTGTGACTTATGTTGACTTTGAATTTGAACGTCCTCGAAACTGGTCTTGGAGATGGCCGTCCAAACCTGTCGATGACGGTCAGTCACGCTAACCTCTACTTAGCGTGACTTTTCATTGCTAATCCCTTTTAGCGACATCGGGCACTTCCGGAATGCGACAATCCTTCTGAAGGTACCGCGGGCATGGCGACAAAAATTTGATCTTCAGGCTGAGATCCGGCTTTCTCGCCCGCTTCAGACAGGATTCCTTGGGAGACTGCTTGTTATTATGCCGCAGTTTGTGATCGAACGTGAGATTCAAGGGGCTGGATCTCTATCCGAAGAGCAGCTTCGTGAAGTGTCCCTTCGCTCTTTGCAAACGTTGAACGAGATGGGGCCGCAGATCCAATGGCTGCACAGTTACGTCACCGAAGACAAGGTCTATTGCGTCTACCTCGCTCCAGACGAAAACAGCATACGGGAGCATGCCCGGCGCGTTGGGATCCCGGCGGACCGGGTTTCCGCCGTGCGCCGTCTCATCAATCCTGTCAATGTAAAATAGTCGTTTAAGTCTCTTGCAGGGAGTATTGGATTGCGCTCTCAACGCTGAGGGCCGATCCTTCTGCCCAAGCGCCTTTCCCGCCGGCCTCACCGAGTGATTCCCACGAAGATGACAGGTTCCGATCAAGTTCTGCCTGCTCCGCCTGAGGCCGGGGCGCTTTGATCATCTGGCGCAGGTGAGCGGCTGCTGCGGCCAACTTCAACGCTCGTGAGGCTTGAGCTTGGGCTGCAGCCAAACAGGCGAAGCCCTCCAGAGAGCGTGCAATACCGCGCTTGTGTCCCAACTCGAAGAACACTTGAAGAGCTTCACGGTACGCGGCGTGCGCCGGGGCATATTCCTTCTGCTTGCAGAACACAAGCCCTAAATCCGCGAGAGAGCGGGCGGATCCCCAGCGGTCGGCAGTTGCGCGAAACGCCTTAAGTGCACGTTCATAAAAGTCTCTGGCCAGTTTCAGATCGCCTTGTTCCTGCGCTATGTCGCCCTGCTGATTGATGGACCAGGTAGCCCCACTGGCATCTCCGACTACCTCAAAGATCTGCGTCGCTTCGCTGAGCGCCATTTGCGCGCGCGCATAATCGCCCTGGATCTTTGCGACATTCGCCAGATTGTGCAGACAGCGAGCGGTCGACAGATGATCGGACAGCGTGCGCCATTGCGCCAGACTGCGTTCGAAATAAACTTGCGCCGCCCGGTAATCGCCGATATCTCGGGCTTCGATTCCAAGGGCGTTTAGCGATGCAGCGATTCCCGAACGGTCGTTCAACTCCTCATACAGTGTGAGGCTCTGTTGGGTGAATCGTTCCGCAGCAGCAGAGTCGCTTTGGGCCGTCGACAGCGCACCCAGAAAAATGCAAATCCGAGCACGTTGCTTTGCATATCCCGCATCCGCCAGGCGCAGGATCGTCTCCAGCCGCGCGCGGCCTTCAGTCAGATGCTCCCGCATGTCCCAGAATCGGAACAGCGCCATGCAGAGCCGCAAGCCCCAGTCGAGATCGCGATGAGCAAAGAGATAATCGAGAGCCGTCCGGAAGTTGTCGATCTCAAGATCGCATCGCTCCAGCCACGCCGCCCTTTCGTCCGGGCTCAGTTCAGGATTACCTTCCTCCGCGAGCACCAGGCAATAGGCAGCATGCGCTCGTCGCGTTGCGGCATCTTCGCCACAAGAAACGAGACGTTCCAGCGCGTATTCACGAATCGTTTCCAACATCGTGAAACGGGCTTCCGGTTCTTGCTGGTCGATGCGGTGGACCAGGTTCTTATCGACCAACGAGGCCAAGCCTTCGAATAAATCGATCCCGAGATCACGGCCGGTGTTGCAGGCGGCTTCGGCAGCCTCCAACGTGCAGCCCCCGATGAAGGCGGAGAATCGCCGGAACAGTTTCTGCTCGGCTTCATTCAACAGACCGTGGCTCCAGTCAATGGTATTGCGGAGAGTTTGTTGTCGCTCTGGCAGGTCTAGCGCACCGCCGGTGAGCAATTGCAGGCGGCTCTGGAGACGCTCAAGTATCGCACTGGGCGAGAGAAGCTTAGTCCGCGCCGCTGCCAGTTCAATCGCTAAAGGGAGGCCATCCAGGCGCAGACAGATTTCGCGAATTGCGGCCGAGTTCTCGGCAGTCACGGCGAAATTGCGACGAACTGCCGTTGCGCGCTGCACGAACAACTGAACGGCTGAATTCTGCTCCAAGGGCGCAACCGGAAACTCGTGCTCGCCGTAGATCCGCAGACAGGCACGGCTCGTGACGAGTACTTTGAGCATTGGGCACGCAGCCAGTATTTCTGCCACGACGGTCGCAGCCGACAGCACCTGCTCAAAGTTGTCCAGGACGACTAAGAATGGCCCTGAATCCTGAAAGTAATCGCTAATGAGTTCTGCCAATGTGCGGCCCGCGACTTGCTGAATATCAAGAGCTTTCGCGAGAGCTATTGCCATCAAATCCGGATGCGTGATGGACGCGAGTCCAACAAATTGGACTCCGGCCGTGAATTTGTGGGCGATCGAGGAAGCTACTGAAATGCCCAAGCGTGTTTTGCCTGCACCTCCTGCTCCCGTCAGGCTCAAAAGACGAACGTTTGGCTGAAGAAGAAGCTCCGCGGCCTCCTGAACCTCCCTATCTCGACCGATGAGTGAAGTACGGGGTGTCGGCAGATCAATCAACTTTCGCGCAGGCTTAGCAACCGCGGATTTCCTTCTCTTGGTTGGGGGGTCAAGAGGATCAACCTCGTAAGGCGCTGATGCCTTCGCAGATTGGATGACTTCCTGCGTGACGGGTGGAGTGAAAAGATATCCCCTCCGCGGGACGGTTTTGAGCAATTGCTGGTCTTGATCATCCAGGGCGCGCCGCAATTCAACGGTGCACTGCACCAGCGAGTCATCAGTAACGAAGCTGTCTGGCCATACCGCCCGAATTAACTCCTGTTTCGCGATCAGCCGGCCGGGGTTTTGCAACAGGTATTTGAGCGCTTCGTAAACCTTGGGACGGAGGCGAATTTCCTCTCCGGCCTTAAGGAGGCAGCCTCTGGTCGTGTCCAGCGTGAACTCGCCAAAGCGATAGGTCGAGGCGATCATCTCCAATGAGGTTCCGCACTCCCACGAAACTGGAAACTTGTAATCTTCGGCCTTTTTTTGGCCTTTCTTCGTTACGCGATGCACCCACCCTTGCTAATTTAGCGATGGCGGGGAAATCCGGCACTGTTTAACTAGGTTCCGCCAGCGGCTACCGAGGAAGCAGCGCTCGCATAGCGGGGATTCTAACAAACCGGTCGTGGCTTAAGAAAGCCGCGACTAATGTTAGGAACAGTAACATATTTTTCGCAAAAAGGAGATTGCAAATGAGTACAACACAGGCTCCGGTTCTCGATATGAACAAGCTCAACGCGTTTATCGGACAATTTGTGACTGATCTCGGTGCCTCGGTACATGCCGGAATGGTCGTGATCGGTGAGAAACTTGGTCTCTACAGGGCATTAGCTGAGGGCGCCATGACGCCTGCAGAACTGGCTGTCAAGACCGGCACTGACGAACGTTACCTTCGGGAATGGCTAGCGTCGCAGGCCGCCGGCGGCTATATCAGCTATGAGGAATCGGCAAACAAGTTCAGACTGACCGAAGAACAGGCATTCACCCTCGCGCAGGAGGACAGTCCGGCATATCTGCCTGGCGCGTTTGAACTTGCGCTGGGTTCTCTGGCTGCAGTGCCGCGCATTGCTGAGTCCTTCCGCACGGGTGCCGGTATGGGCTGGCATGAGCACGACGATGGCGTTTTTCACGGGTGCGAAAAGTTCTTTCGGCCGGGCTATGCGGCAAATCTTGTGAGTTCGTGGATACCGTCACTCCACGATGTAAAAGAAAAACTCGAAGCGGGAGCGCGGGTAGGCGACGTTGGTTGCGGAAAAGGCGCTTCCACGCTGCTCATGGCAAAGGCATTTCCCAAGTCCCGGTTTTTCGGATTTGACTATCACGACAAGTCGATTGAAGCAGCGCGCGAATCCGCCAAGCGTGCCGGCATGGCCGACCGCGTTAGTTTTGAGATATCGCCGGCGAAGAGTTTCCCTGGGAAGGATTACGACTTGGTAGCCGTCTTCGACTGCCTGCACGACATGGGCGACCCGGTTGGCGCGGCTGCGCACGTTCGGAACTCTCTGGCTAAGGATGGCACCTGGATGATTGTTGAGCCCTTTGCCAACGATCAGTTGAAAGACAACCTGAATCCGGTCGGGCGCGTTTACTACTCATTCTCAACTTTGCTGTGCACGCCTTGCTCGCGATCGCAGGAAGTTGCGCTCTGCCTGGGCGCGCAAGCGGGCGAGAAGCGCATTCGGGAGGTCGTAACCTCGGCAGGGTTCAGCCGCTTTCGCCGTGCCACCGAGACGCCCTTCAACATCGTTTATGAGGCACGGCCCTAAAACGGGTAAGAGCGACTGAGCAGCCCGGCGATAGCTCCGCTGCTCAGTCAATGGGCTGTAGAATGGACCGAAATCAGAATCTTTCAAGTGAGGGAAGGTGGTTATGCCGAAAGTTCGTAAAACACCACTGATCGAACCTTCAGGCGGCGGCTCCGCAAAGGCAGTGGTTAACAAAGATACCGGGCGCCGGTCAAGGCACATCCCTCTGACCGAAGAAATGCTGGCGCGATTTGAGTATCGCGCTGCAACCTACGACCGGGAGAACCGGTTCTTCGATCAAGATTTCGAGGAACTCCGTGCAGCGGGGTATCTGACCATGGCGGTTCCGGAGAAATTTGGCGGGCCCGGCTTAAGCCTTGCCGAAGTGTGCAGCGCGCAGCGCCGGCTCGCGTATTACGCACCTGCAACTGCACTCGCGGTGAATATGCATCTCTATTGGATCGGAGTTGCGGCCGACCTCTGGCGTCGCGGAGACACTTCGCTTGAATGGATGTTACGCGAAGCTGCCGCCGGCGAAATTTTCGCAGCCGGTCACGCCGAGACTGGCAACGACATCCCCTTGCTGCTTTCCACGACAAAAGCGGAACGGGTCGATGGCGGTTATCGCTTCACGGGACGCAAACAGTTTGGTAGCCTCACGCCGGTCTGGACGCGTTTCGGCCTCCATGCCATGGACAGCAGCGACCCGGGCCGTCCGAAAATTGTCCACGCGTTCATGCCGCGCGATAACGGCGGCTACATGATCAAGGAAACCTGGGATGTGCTCGGCATGCGTGCCACGCGCAGCGACGACACGGTCCTGGAGAACGCATTCATACCGGATGGGTATATTGCGCGTGTGGTTCCGGCTGGCGGTGCTGGCATTGATGCGTTCGTCCTGTCGGTGTTTGCCTGGGCGCTGATGGGCTTCGGGAATGTTTATTACGGCTTAGCCAAACGCGCTCTCGACAAGAGCATCGCTACCGTCCAGAGCAAGAACTCTGTCGCTCTCTCGCGCTCGATGGCTTACCACCCCGAGATTCAGCACGCCATTGCGCAGATGGTGATCGGGCTGGAGTCCATCGGCCCGCATCTGGACCGGATCGCGGGCGATTGGTCGGATGGTGTCGATTATGGCGCCGAATGGCCATCGAAGATCTTCGCCGCTAAATATCTTGCGGTCGAGGGGTCCTGGCGTGTCGTCGATCTCGGGCTCGACGTCGCTGGCGGCGGTGGCATATTTCGATCCGCGGGATACGAACGCTTGCTCCGAGACGCACGTCTTGGGCGAATTCATCCTGCCAGTGTCTTCTTGACTCACGAGGTCGTTGGCAAAACTGCGCTCGGGATCAGTCTTGATGAGCAGCCTCGATGGGGCTAACTGCGCAGCATCGCCAGCTTTCAACAATCCGTAACATGGCGCAGTTCGGATGACAGCAAGTCTGGGGCTGGCCCGGGCGCTTTTCCCGATCACTCCCGGAAAACGCCACTGGCGTGCTCTAAGCGACTTGGACGTAACGTCGGTATGTCGGAGAATTGGCCCGGGGAAGATTAAGCGAGATGTCGGCGCTCATTCACTTACCGGCGGTGCATCCGTCACGTGTTGGCTCATCTCAGGCAGCCGAATCAGAGGTCAACGGTGTAAAGTGTGTACCAGGCCCGAATTCGCGTGCTCTGTACGGAAAGAATTGGCATACTGAACGTTAAGACTCGTGGAAAGGATCCGAATGTTTGTCGAAAAACCTTATAGCACATCCCGGGCTGCTGCCGGCCGCCTTTTTATGGCGGCGATCGCAATTCTCCTCTTATCGGCAAGCGCCGACGCCGCCTCTATTACCATCGATTCACCAGAAATGCAGGCCATCTTCTCACAATCCAGTTTCGATGGAACACCCATTAGCATTCGGTTTAACGCGCCGAGGTTTATCGTTGCTCCTGAGCTGCTGGATATTAAGGATGCAGCCGATTTGAAGGCGCTATATGGCCTGGCGCCGGATCCTGCTCCGACAGTGGATGCATTTTTCGTGGACCAACTCGATGCTTGCGGGTCCGTCGAGCCGACAATCAACGGATTATTCGCTGGGTGCGCGCAGCTGCCGGGCCATATTTTTGTGGAAGAGTCGGATGCAGCCGAACTCTCACCCGCCCCGCTGATGGGTCACGAACTGGGCCATAATTTGAACTTACAGCATGATCTCTTTAGCTCCGCCAATCTGATGGCGCCATTCTTCCCTCCTGGGACGGAGCTAACCGAAGACCAAGTCGCAATCATCCTCCAGAGTCCTCTGGTGCAGACAGACTCCACGGGACGGAGGTTTATTCAAATTACGCCAATCGCAATTGTGGCAACTCCAGAACCCTCGACCCTGCTGCTCCTCGGTGCCACTCTGGGAGCGCTGCTCATCATTAGATATAAAATAGTCGGCGGAACTTGATGAAGTCTACGGTTTGAGCGTGAGTTGTGTTCGCAGCGTTGAACAACAAGTCCGGTTACAAAAAGCTGAGTTCTGATTGATATAGTTTTCCGGATGGTCTGAAATCCGGAAACTGTCGGGCTGATACGGAACGGAAAATCGGCATGTCGGAAGAATCATCCCCAGATAAACACTTTGCGCGGGCTAAACACTGGTCCATCGCTTCGTCCTACGATGGTCCATGGAGCCCACGAGCCCGGTTCTTATCAACCTTCCGATGCCCATTCGAACTCCGCGCTTGGTCATCCGACCAAAACAGGTGGGTGATGGGGCAATCACATCTGCTGCGGTGGCGGAAACCTGGGACGAACTGCACCAGTGGATGCGGTGGGCGGAGGACCGGACGGCCTTCACGGCCGAGTTAATGGAGATCCGCACTCGGCGCGTGATGGCCAGCTTTCTTCTGCGCGAAGAAATCGAGTTGATTGGCATCGAATCTGGTACCGGAATCGCAGTCGTCTGGTGTGGTCTCCATAGCATCGACTGGGAAGCTCGCCAATGCGACACCGGGTACTGGGTTCGCAAGAGCGCTCAAGGTCGAGGGATCGCGACCGAAGTAGCAAACGCCATGTTGCGCTACGCCTTCGGTGCGCTAGGCATGCGGCGTGTCGGACTGACGCATTCAGCCGGCAATGAGCCTAGCCGGCGTATTGCCGAGAGGTTAGGTTTGGCTCTGGAAGGGATACAGCGGTCTGCAAACTTTCTCCCCGGGGGAAGGCTTGCAGACAGGTACTGCTACGCGCGCCTAGATCTCGCGAACCTTCCCCAACTGGACGTTCAATGGACTGCCCAGGCGCCAACCCAAACACAGTCCCCGCAAATCGTCATAGGTACGGGAAGTCCGTCGCCTTTTTGAAACTGCCTAACTTGCTGTCGCAGAAGGGGCAGCTCTTGTTGGCGTGGTTCAGGGAAACCGATTCTCATAAACTGGCAAGAGATAATGCCCTTCGTTAGCTTGACGCGCCTCAAAATCCGCTCCGTGCGTTTCCTTCCCAATTTTTTTGTTCACACGATGCGGTCGTTAGAACAGGTGAAGCACGCACCCGGCTTTAAGACCGGTGCTTTGCTGGTTGATCGAAGCTGGACCTTCTGGACGATGACAGCCTGGGACGCCCAAGAAAAGATGCGCCAATACATGATCTCCGGACCGCACAAGACAGCCATGACCTTTCTCTTAGACTGGTGCGATGAAGCGTCTGTCGCGCATTGGGATCAGCCGGAAGAGACTCTTCCCTCATGGACGATAGCGGATCAACGTATGCGCGAAAACGGCCGTCCCTCGAAAGTGAAGAACCCTTCTCCGCATCACGCCAGCCTCACTTACCGTACCCCACGTACGACGATAGGCGGACCTATTCGCAAGCCCTAATGCCCTGATGAGCTGTGCCGCAAGCGAATCCTAGTCTGCCGCTGCTGAATCGGCCTCGATTTTGGGAAGGTCGCGATATGCCGGCATGGCTTCAGTCAGTTGCGCGATGGCGCGCGATCCCGGCGCTAGCCGGAAACAATCCACTGCGTTGTGCGCGGCCGAAATCGCCTGTTTCAGCTGACGATGCCAGCGGGCGGAAACTTGGCCGACAGTCACTCGCTTGTCGTCACCACGCCGGAAACTCATCGGAAATATCGTGACTCAATCGGATGCCCAAGGAGGCCCACGTAGAATATGACCGTTCCAAGGAACGATCGAGTCGTCTCTATTCATCCGTACTTCAGAGTCTCGGAGGGGAAAATGGATGAGTTCAAGGATTTCTGTGGACAGTTCATTTCCATTACCGTCCAGGAGCCTAAATGCCTTTACTACGGCTTCAGTTTCAATGGAGATAACGTGCATTGCCGCGAGGCATACGAGGACGCAGAAGGGCTCCTCGCGCATCTCGCTAATGTCGGCGCTCTTCTGAACGAGGTCTTTAAGATCGCTCAAGTGACCCGGCTTGAAGTTCACGGCATAGCGGAGGAATTGACGAAGCTTAGGGAACCCTTGTCGACTTTGGCTCCAACCTATTTCATCCTCGAGTATGGGGTCCGCCGTTTATCTAAGTAGTCGAATCTTGAGCGACCGGAGTGGGACAAGAGTTCACTGGGAGCTGTTCCCCATGTGATCGGTGATCTGGAAATTCAAGATCACGAACGAGAAGTCTTGCATCACAACCCGGTGCAAGTACCCCAATCCGGTCAGGCGTCGCGGTCCTAGGTGCAAAAATATGGGAAGGATGCGACCCGCTTGTGTAGAAGCTAAGTTTCTGAGTGCTGCTCCATTTCGGTGGCGGTCGGTTGCGATCAAACGGTCCAATATCCGGATCGCAATTGGCCTGAGTCTCGCAAGCCTAGCTTCTTTTGCGCAACAAAACCCTCCGAGTCGAGGCCGGGACGTTACCAAACTCTATACCGAATACTGTGCTGGATGTCACGGAGCGGAGATGGCGGGCGGCTCGGCCCCCGGTCTCGTCAACCGGCATTGGCGTCGTGGCGGCGATGACTCGAGTCTTACGGCCAGTATCCGCAACGGTTACCCCGAGCAGGGTATGCCAGCGATGGGGAAGGATTTGGATGCCCCCGAGATCCGTGGGCTTGTCATCTATATTCGCGAACTGGCCACCCTCTACAAGACGGCTCATACGACTTACAATGCTCCGGTACCGGGCGCGATTGTGCGAGGCGAGAACGCCGCTTTCAAATTGGAACCGGTGGTGGAACGAGGATTAGAGGTACCTTGGGCGATCGCGTTCTTGCCCGACCGGCGTTTGTTAGTGACCGAACGACCGGGCCGCTTGCGCATTATTGAGAAGGGCAACTTATTGCCGGATCCAGTGCGAGGCATTCCCGCGGTCTATGGAGGCGAGGGCGGACTACTGGATGTCGTGCTGCATCCCGATTACTCTCGTCCTGGCAAGGATTGGATTTATCTTTCTTACGGTGACAAAAGTCCAGGCGGCTTGGCGATGACGGCCGTGATTCGAGGCCGCTTGCGCGATGGCGCCTTTGTCGATCAGCAACAAATCTTCAAGGCTGACGACTCGCTGTATCGTGCGGGCGGACAGCGTTTCGGGTCGCGCCTGCTGTTTGACGGCAAAAGGCATCTTTTCTTCTCGATTGGTGATCGTGCGTGTCCCGGAGACGAGCAAGATCTCTCGCAACCGAATGGGAAAGTGCATCGCGTGAATGACGATGGGAGCATCCCGAACGATAACCCGTTTGCCCACCGGCGTGGAGCGATACCCAGCATCTGGACTTACGGTGATCGCAATGCTCAAGGTCTCGCGTTCAGCCCCGTCACGGGCGATTTGTGGGAGTCTGAGCATGGCCCGCGCGGGGGCGATGAACTGAATATTCTCCGTCCTGGTCATAACTACGGTTGGCCCACTATTACTTACGGAATGAATTACGATGGCACACCGATCACCGACCACTTGGCCCAGGACGGCATGGATCAACCGGTCACCTATTGGGTTCCTTCCATCGCCACCAGCCCACTTACTTTCTATACAGGAAGTCTGTTTCCAGAATGGAAGAACAATCTATTCCTCGGATCACTGGCAGCTCAAGAGCTGTTGCGTTTAGTGATTGATGGCGAGAAAGTAGTGCACCAGGAAATTCTTTTCAAAGGCATTGGACGTGTGCGGGATATCGTAAACGGACCGGACGGCGAGTTATATATTGTGCTCAACCAGCCTGACCGCATCGAGCGCATTGTACCTTCGGAAGCTCATTAGGTTGCCAGCGGTCCACCAATGTGCAACCGGCACTCGGAAACTAAGCTAATTAGACACCGGCAACTCGGCTGCGGTCCGCTAATCTCGCGTCACCTGTCCAAATAACCGCATTACCTTGAGAAGTGCTTCGAAGGGGTTGAGCCGATAGGCCCTGTTAGCGGACGGGCGTTCGGAAATGCGCTCCTTTGAGCGGCCGACGATAGGGTCAATCTAAGCGGAGTGAATCTGTAGACGTTTTCGCTCAGCTTGCTGCAGTGAAAACGTATTCATGCTGGCCGTCGCGGATGATAAGGGCGCGCTTGCCGTTGCGCTGGGCCGCGACGAACTCGAACCCGCTGCGGGTTGGATCGATGGTGATGAACGAGATGGTGCCGTCATCGTTCTTGCGTGAAGCAACGGTGCTCTTCCATCCGCTGAAACAGAAGAAGGTGGTGACGCCGTGGCGCTCGACTTTGAGGTCACCCAGCGCAATGCTGGTATAGCGATCGGCGAGCTTTGAGACTTCATCCTGGCTGGCCGGAACCGTCAGGCGCTGGCGCTCTTTAGTCAAGAAGGCGTGATAGTTCGCAGCCGCGCTGTCGACGTCTCCCACGGCTTCGGGTTTGCCGTCGAACACGACCTCTGCAAGGCGGCGCATAAAAGGATGCAGTAGCATGCCGCCGGTATCGGCATTCGTTAGTAACACCGCACCGATTCCGGAATCAGGCAGGATCATCCAGTCACTCTTATAGCCGAACAAGCTGCCACCGTGGTGAACGATGGGCACGCCCCACCGGCTATTCGTTTCCAAGCCCATACCGTAAGTCTCGTCTTCACCTGTCGCGATCTGGGGCTTGCGGCGCATCAGCAGATTCTCTTCCGAGACAAGTTGCGCACCGTTCGGCAGTTTACCGAGTGACAGTTCCAACTGGGCGTAGTGTGTCATATCATGAGCCGAAGTCCAAACGCCGCCCGCGGGCCGGAAAGGGACAACGGAGTAGTTATTGTCCATGGTGGCCAGGGTGGGATGTCCGTCGACATCGTCTCCGTGCGGGCTCGCAAAGTTACTACGCTGTGCTCGATGCATGTCGAACGTGGTATCGGTCATGCCCAGAGGATCGAAGATCTGCTTCTGCATTGCTTCGTCATAAGCTGCGCCGAGTTCGGGCGATGGTTCGTATAGATGGGCGCCAATGTAACCGGCGGCGGAAGCCATCAAGTTGCTGTACTGAAAGACTTCGCCGAAGCGGCTGGTCGGCTGCATGGCGCTGAGCAGGGTGAAAGTAGAAGCCGGGGTATAGCTCTTGAATTGAAAAAGCCATTCCATGTCTTGCCTGGGCAGGCCAGTGCAGGCACAGACCAGATGTTTGACTTCGACTTGACGCGTGGTGTTCGCGTCGCCGAGTTTGAAGGCGGGGTACACCTGAGTGACAGGCTGGTTCCACTGAAGCTTCTGCGCATCCACCAGGCGGGCTAGTAAAAGCGTTGTCATGCCCTTAGTGTTAGAGGCCGCCATAAATAAGGTATTGGCATCGACCGGGGTCGGCTTGCCTAATTGGCGGACTCCGAGCCCTCCTTCGTAGACCACTTTCCCGTTATCGATGAGGGCCAGCGAAGCGCCGGGCACGCCGAGCTTTTTCATGGAAGTCTCGACGAAGGCCTTCAGCGTTTCGACGCGCTCTGGCGTGAGCGGAAGCGCTTTGCGTCCGGCAAACGATTCGCGTTGGTAGCCCTTCGGCCGTAAGCTCTGGATGATGACATTGACCTGAGCACCGCGTTTTTCAAATGTTGGCTCCGTACCGTCGGCGAGGACAACAGTCCAGGTGTCGCCCGAATGCAGGGCGACGGCAACAACCACGGCGCGCTCGTTGGGCGAAGTTTCGTAGTTGAATTGTTTGCCGCCGGTCCAACCATTGCGGTCGGGAACGGGAACGGCGAGTTTGAGCGGCCGCTGCATGCCGGGCCGAAACGTGGCCCAGGCGCTGGCCACGGCTGCCGCGGCGTCTGGAGCATGGACGTCAAAGATGGCGATATGAGTGTCGGGCTCAGGCGGTTGCAGCGTGGCGGATGAGGCGTCGCTCGCAATGGACCAGCCCGCGGGCACGAGGAAGGTGGCGCCGCCCGGAGTGGTGTGAGGCGAATCTGAGGTAACGATTTGCGGGGCCGGCTTGGGGCGGGGCTGCGCTTGCCTTGCCGCGGGAGCTGGCGTGCGGAGGGCCAGCAAGAGCAGGGCAGATAAGAAAGGGACGCGGCTGATCATGCGGGGAATTATATATCTTGCGGAGTGTATGCGGGAGGCGGTTCAGCTGTGCTCAGGTTCATGACGGCCAGGTGAAACCCGTTCACTCTATCCCGGGCCGTTACTCAAGATTAATCTTTACGAGCATCTTGCTAGAAAGCGCCTATGAAACCCCATAAGCAGCTTCTAAGATGAATCCACTGATGATAAATTGAAATTCGTGAAAACGGCGGAATTGCTGCGATTCAATGGCGCTGTCGAACGGAATCCCGCCATTGATGCGTGGATGAAAGAGCATGCGGGCGAGCTGGGAGCCATCGCGCAGCAGTGGTTTGAGGTGATGCGAAAGTGCGGGGACGAAGTCCGGGAGCTTTTGCATGACGGATGTCCGGTTGCATGTTTGGGAGATGCGCCCTTCGGCTACGTCAACGTATTCACCTCCCACGTCAACGTGGGGTTCTTTCATGGCGCATCGCTGTCGGATCCGGCCCGCCTGTTGCAAGGCACTGGCAAGTTCATGCGCCATGTCAAACTGAGACCGCGAACAGCCGCGAACGCCCCAGCTCTAAGCAGGCTCATCGACACGGCGTACTCGGATATAAAGGCGCGCGTCGAAAACGGCTAAGCTCCGTAGAAGCGCCCTGAGAGGCCGACGTGAATGGGACCTGCATTAGTAGCGGTCGGCCATCCTAAAGTAGTCGCGGCGGCAAAGCCGCGAAGATCATTACCGCATACTGCGCCCGTTATCGCGAGTTTGGACGGTTATGCAGCCCCACGACAAGCAACGGTGACTATCGAGTCAGAGCTGGCATGATGCTCTACCCAATTTAAGAATATCACCCCGCTAACTCGAAGTCTAACCGCTTGATAACAAAAAAGATAGAGTCCATATTTAGTGGATTAGAACCCTCGATTTCCCAGCCCGCATTCGGCTAGCCTGAGTGAGGAAGAACAGCAGTGATTGAGTCACCTCTGCTTGCTCAGAAATTGAAAGCAGCAAGCAGCGTGATGGCGATCGTTCCGGATGGCACAGCCCGGAACTTGAGCGAGAGCACAGTGAAAAGGAGATTGGATGCCTGAGCTTTTAGACGGATTTGATGGCTCGATCAAGGACGAGAAGGCATCGAACGTTGGTCCCGCGGGAATCGACATCGCCCACCGCCGCCTTGCAAAGGGGATTCTCACACGTATGGCCACACACGTATGACCAAATCGGGGACACCTCTATCTTTTAGTGACGTGTTGCGGCTTCGGCCGGTGCGGCGCCTCTGGATCGCGCAGATTGTCAGCGTGTTCGGGGACTTCCTGGCGGTGTTCGCGATCATTGCGGTGGTGACGTTTAAGCTGCACGGTACGGCGACGCAGGTGGCGATGGTGCTGGTATCGTTTATGGCGCCGCTGGCAATCGTCAGTCCGCTGGCCGGCGTCTTCGTGGACCGGTGGCACTTGAAGCGGACGATGATCGCAAGCGACCTGATCCGCGGCGTGCTGGTGCTGGCGCTGGTGTTCGTGCACGACCTGTACGTGATATACGCCATCCTGTTCACGATGAGCGTGGTCTCAGCATTCTTCGTTCCGGCGCAATCGGTAGCCGTGCGCACGCTGGTCCCGATGGCGGGACTGATGGCAGTGAACGGATTGATGTCGCAGGCGCAGCAGGGCTCGCTGGTCGTGGCCCCGAGCGTCGCCGGAGCGCTGGTGGAGCTTGTCGGCGCGAACTCCTGTTTCCTCTACGACAGCTTCAGTTTCTTCTTTTCGGCGGCGCTCGTGATGACGCTGACCATCGACCGACAGGTGCTCCGCCAGGAATCGAGCGCGGTGCTCGATTCGATGCGGCAGGGATTCGGGTTCATCTTCAAGCACTCGACGATTTCGTTTGTGATTCTCTCGATGACGGCGGGGATGTTCGCGATGCGCTGCTTCGGCGCGCTGCTGTCGATCTACGTGCGCGACGTGCTGCACTCGACGTCTGAGGTGTTCGGTGTGCTGAATACCCTGATCGGCATCGGCATGATCATCGGGACGCAGTTGCTCACGCGGTTTGCGCGACACATCCCTCAGCAGAACCTGGTGGTGTACGGTCTGGGCGGAATGGGCATGGCGGTATTGACCACGGCGGCGTTGGGCACGATGGGATCGACCGCGGCGGGAATGCTCGGGTTGGGCCTGTGCGCGTCCGCGATTTTCATCACAGCGACGACGCTGATCCAGCACGAGACACCGCACGAACTATTGGGACGAGTGATGAGCTGCCTGATGTCGCTGGTGGCGGGGTCGCAGGTGATCTCGATGTTCGTGGCTGGTCCGGTGGCGGAAAAGATCGGGATTCCGAACCTCTATTATGGAAGCGCTGCGATGCTGGTCGGAATCGGTGTCGTGGGGTACTTCAAGCTGCCCAAGGCCGAGAAGGCTGGGAAGGCGGAATTGGCGAAGACGGGCTAGGCAGGCGGGGCGCGGGTTAGGAGGATCTGGCCCTTTCGAGGAGCGGTTCCCTATCGAACCGTTCTTCAGGAGCTGAATTACTATCTGACTTCCGATCCGCCGGGTTCCCACGGAACCGTGGCCACCAGAATTGAACGAAAAGGGAACAGCTGCTCCAAAAAATTCAATCTTGCAAACGGCGTGGCGACCAAGGCGTCACTAAGCTAAACGCGCCACCCCCATTCGCTAAGACGAAAACTCCCGTTTTATGATCTCGAGAATCTTGTCTGACGGCCGCCACGGGACACCGGGCCGGTTTGGTGCCGGGCTGCGCTTGCATTGCCGCAGGAGCTGGTATGCCGAGAGCTAGCAACAGCAGGGCAGATAGGAAATGAGCGCGGCGGATGATGGGGAAACTATATATCTTGCCGGGGTAACAGGCGAGCGCGCTGCAATCTAGCGCGATTGGCGCAGGCTCTCGGTCGAAGGAACGAAGTAATATGAGCCGCTGATGGGCTGCGTGTAGTGCGTGAGCGCGTCGCGTACTCCGGTACGCAGGCCCGCCATGCTCTCCAACATCGTAGAAAGCCGCCGCTGATCGGCACTGAACCCAACGAACATGGTCCCGTGATCGGTGACGGTTCCGTATGGCATATTGCGGCGGAAGATCTTCCCGTACTGATCCTGATCCGTGCTCGCAACATGCGAGTCCGGCGGCTTATCATCGAGCTCAACGCTATCCAGCTTTCTCCGCCCCATCACGCGTTCTTGCTGATCGACTGAAAGCGACTCCCACGCCGCTGTGTCGTGCTTCCATTTCTGCAACAAAAGAATAGTTCCAGCTTCTCCGGCATTTCCATCGGGTATAAGCGCCGCCTCAGGAGCATCAATGAGGCTCGGGTTCTCGGAACCGTCGATGAAGCCGGTCAGGTCGCGATCGTGCCGGTACGCCCAGCTCGAGGTCTCTTCGGCAACAGACGCCAGCTGCTTCATGGCGACGATCGCCTCATGAGCTACGTCGAAAACTACGTCATAGGCACTTCCCGAGAGCCACAAGACAGCGTCGTGCTGTGTGGCGGGCATGACGAACCCGTCTTTCCCGACGATTTCCGCATTGAATCCTTCTACGCCTGCGAGCACGTGATCAGGAGCGACTTTGTTCCACAGCTCAGGCCTGAACCCTACGACTAAGTTGACTCCGCCGACGGTGGTTCTCGGCTCACGCAAAGCGGAAATTGCGGCAACGAGCTTTTCTCCGTCGCGTTGGTCCAAGACATCAAATTCCAGGTAAGCATGGGATGCCGTTCCGAGGGCGAATATCCCGGCCTGCGGAGTCTTCATGCGAGTAGGATAGCGGGATCCACGACCGGCCAAAGCGGAACGGCCGCGGCCAGGCTCCGCTTTGCGGTGAAGCTTGGGGATGGCGACAGCCGGAAGGTGGTCTAATCGAGGACACTATCCATTTTGAAAGGGATCCATATACCCACGGTCACCGCGAAAGACGGCACGGAAATTTTCTACAAGGACTGGGGTTCGGGCCAGCCAATTGTGTTCAGCCATGGCTGGCCGCTGTCGGCCGACGATCGGGACACGCAGTTGTTGTTCTTTTTGCTTCATGGCTACCGCGTCATCGCCCATGACCGTCGTGGCTATGGCCGCTCCACCCAGACCGCCGATGGCCATGATATGGATCCTTACGCCGACGACCTGGCGGCTCTTATGGCGCATCTCGACCTGAAGAACGCCATCCATGTGGGCCATTCCACTGGCGGGCGGCGAGGTGACGCGGTATCTGGGCCGGCATGGCGAAAGCCGGGTGACCAAGGCAGCGCTGATCAGCGCGGTGCCGCCCTTGATGCTGAAGACGGCGGCGAATCCGGTCGGTCTTCCCAAGGAAGTGTTTGATGATCTGCAGGCGCAACTCGCCGCGAATCGTTCCAAATTCTATCGTGACCTGCCGGAGGGGCCTTTCTATGGCTATAATCGACCGGGCGCGAAAGCCTCTCGGAGGCCGTGATCCAAAATTGGTGGCGTCAGGGGATGATGGGGGGTGCCAAGGCGCATTACGACGGCATTGTGGCCTTTTCCCAGACCGACTTCACCGAAGATCTCACGAAGATTACCGTTCCGGTGTTGGTTATGCACAGCGAAGACGACCAGATCGTTCCTTATGTCGCCTCGGGCCCGCCGTCCGCAAAGCTCCTGAAGAACGGAACCTTGAAAACCTACAAGAACTTCCCGCACGGCATGCCCACGACGCAAGCGGAAACGATCAACTCCGACCTGTTGGCGTTTCTCAAGTTGTGAAGATATTGCTTCGGGCCGTCTAGGTACCCGCGAACAGGTCATATTTAGAGGTTCCCTTCGGATCTTCGCCAACCTGTTACGAAGGCGAGATGACATTAACGAGGTCGCACTGCTGTAGAGCCGTGCAGCGCGATCGCAGCTCTCAAGACAGCATTTGAATTAAGTGCTATTAGGCTCCCGCCGGCAATGGAAATGCTGCATGGGGTAACCCCAATTTGAATCGCAGCCGGTCATATTCCACTAATGGCTGAAATACGTCGGGCTCCGACAACGGCCAGAGCGTCACTCGCGGCGCACTCGATGTTGCCCGATCCAATAATGCATTCACCGCTCTCCGCGCTGCCTCATTCGCGGCCTCCATACACGCAACGTCCGTATACGTCTTGACATAGTCGGAAGCCAAGAACAAATTTGGAATCTCCGTGCTCGCCTCTGGCCGGTATTGCAAGGAGCCCGACGTATTGACCATCAGCGGCTCCAAATTCGTCACTGCCGTCGGATTGGGAAATTGCACGTCGGGATCGAGGAACCACTGCAACAGGTTCTGGTCCTGCAATACCTCCGTACCAGCTACATTCAGGTGTACTTTAATTTGCTCCCAAGTCTCTTTCTCGATCTCCGAGGCCGAGCACTGTATGGCCGGCTTTCCATATACAATACCCGGCACCTCCCAATCCGATATGTCGACCGAAAGGATGCCGCCTACGCTCCCATCGCCAAACTCTGCTAGCATCCCCGTCTTCCAGAACTGCTTCTGTGAGATTGACGTCAGCGCCCACGGCGAATCCGCATACAGGGAATGTCCAAACTCCAGCGGCACATCCTGCTTCAGGTAATACTGGATCCCGTTCATCCATGAGGTATAAATCTTGTTGAGATTTGAGAGCGATGGCGCCAGCGCTTTGATCCGATCATCCACGAGCGGCGTCATCGCCTCCACTGGCATGGCCGAGATGTAGTAATCCGCCGTAATTGTCAGCTCTTGTCCGTTGCTTTCGGCAGCGACGGACGTGATTCCGGCCTCCGACGCGGCAAACGACTTCACTAGCGTGTTATTGCAAAATTTCACGCCTTTAGCGCGCAAATACGTCACCCACGGCTGCAGCCAAACATCGTTCGTCGGCCCGTTCAGCAGCCGGTCAAATCCTCCGTAGGTCAGCAGTCCGTAAAGGAGTTGCAAGAACGTGTAACCAACCGTGCGCGTACTACCCTCTTGCGCCCGGACCGCTACCAACGATCGCGTCAGCCCTTTCCCCAGAAGCACCTGGTATGCCGACGAGCGGTTCGCCGCATCGATGAACGTCCACCACGGGATGTTTTCGTACTCAGCGATTCGCCTCTCTGGACAACTGGTCAGCAGGGTCAAGATGCGATCTGTAAAGAACAGCACCTCATCCTCCGGCACTCCGATTCCGCCGAAGATTTCCTGAAATACGAACGTCCAATCCTCCAAATTCTGCGGAATTCGAGCAGTCATCACCAGCGGCGGCTTTCCCGCGCGCGCCACATGAATTCGAGTCGCATGAACCAGGTTGTTGAACACGCTGGCATTGCTTGGGTCCGGTATGCGCATCATGGTGTCCGGAAGGTGCTTGTAGAACGCAGGGAAGAAGCGGAATCCATGTTCTCCCGGCAGATCCTTGCGTCCCTCGGTTCCGGTATGGGCAACCGATAGGCTGCGAGCCTTACCGCCAAACATATCCTTCCTCTCATAAACCGCGACGTCGAATCCGCGCTCGATCAACTCATGAGCCGCGCTCAATCCACCGACACCACCGCCTAGAACAGCAACCCGGTTAAACATGATGAATACTTTATCGCCATTTACTGGTTTAAGAGTGCACGATTCATGCAGGCACCCATTGATAAGTCGCTGCGGAAGCCGCCGAAGCAATTACTCCGCCCTGGTCGCGAAGGGTAGATCTATTTAAGATTCCACCGGGCCGTGCCAACGCAAAAACCTCCTGGAAAAGCCCTTCGAAGCTTGAGCCGATAGGTCCTGCTAAACATATGGCCGTTCACAAAGGCTTTGTTCATGCAACCGGCGAGCATCCTGTGTTAGCATCTGCGTGGAACCAATCCCTTGAGGATTCGGAGTTGAGGGTCAATGCGTAACTTCTCGCCGAGCCGGCGAACGTTCCTGGCTGCGGCCGCCGGGTTCGCCTGCGCGCCATCTTTCACCTTCGCGGGAAGCGCGCCGGTGCGCATCGGAGTCACCGATTGGAATCTCCAGTTGGGCGCCAAGCCTGAAGCCGTGTCGAAGGCGGATGAGCTTGGCTTTTCAGGCGTGCAGGTTTCCTTTGGGCGGGAAATAATCGACGGCAAGATGCCGACGGATCAAGCAGACGTGATCGCCCGTTATCTAGCACTGTCGAAGAAGACTGGCGTTGTGATTGACGGTACTTGCGTGGATCGCCTGCATGACAACGGATTGAAAAGCGATCCGCTGGCGCTTAGATGGGTGTTGGATGCGATCCGGCTTACTGGCGCCTTACGGACCCGGGTTCTTCTACTGCCGTTCTTTGGGCGTTGGGCTCTGCAGAGCGATGCCGAGATCGGGCGAGTAGGCGACGCTTTGCGGGAGCTTGCCCCGTACGCTGAAAAGACCGGGGTGACGCTGGGACTCGAAGACACGATTTCCGCTGAGGACAACGTGCGGATCATGGACCTGTCCCGTTCAAAGAATGTACTGGTTTACTACGATGTGGGTAATTCGACGGCGGCGGGATTCGATGTGGTGCAAGAGATTCGCTGGCTCGGCAAGGACCGCATTTGCCAGTTTCACTTCAAGGACAATCCGCACTTCTTAGGCGAAGGCGAGATTCAGTTGTTATCGGTGATGCAAGCGATCCGGGACATTGGATGGGCAGGTTGGGCCAATCTCGAGACGGATGGGCGGCCTGGTAACTTGGATGCTGACATGCGGCGGAATCGCACTTACATCGATGGGATTGTGCATCGAGTGTACGGCTAGGCTTCCCCATATCTCGACTGAGACGCGCAAACGCTCACACATTCGCATGCGCAAGGGTTACTTGATTTATTTGCTGCTATCAGGGGCTGCGGTGTTCGCCCAGCCTTCCGATTTGCAGGGCGGCCACGCGGAGAACAAGTATCTGCTGCCGGATCCGTTTTACCGTGTGCCCTGATATAAGAATTGCTAGGTGGGCCAAGAGTGGAGCTAAAGCGCCACGCGGGCTGAAAGACCCGCCCTCCATGTGCGTTTAAAAGAACTGTTTTTTGAAGGCTTCGTGGCGCTTGCGTGCAAGGTTCATGAGGCGCGGGAATTCCGGCAAGCTGCGAAGATTATTGAGAAGTGGATCTCGAACGAAGTAAGGATAGGAAAAAAATCCGGCTTCAATACTGGCGCGCAACATCCGCGTGGCGGAACTCTTGTCGCCCAAAGCAGCGTAGCTTTGTGCAATCTTATACGTCGCTTCCGGATCGCCCACTCCGCGCTGCTGGATCTTACTCTCCAATTCCCGCAAGATCTGTAAGCCATCCGAGTTCTTCTTTGCAATAGAATCGGCAAGAGTCTCTCCAATTCCCGTGTATAGAGTGTGATCCTCTTTGTAGGCGCGAGTGAAATCCTCTGCTGCCTGATCCACTTTCCCTTGGTGGTATTCTCCGAAACCACGATAAAAGCGAAAGAAGGAAGATTCGTTCGCATCAGGAAGGCTCCGCAGGAAGTTGTCGTACTGGCCGAGATAGAGATAAGTGTTCAGAACCGATCCATTAGCTTTGACCAGCGGATCGATTTTACGTGCCAGTTCGCATTCCGCAAGTGACTGCTCCAACATCCCAGCAAAGCGGTACGCATATCCCAATTCCCAGTGAACGGCCGCGTCGTTGGAATTACTCCCGATCGCGTCCCGCAGCAACAGTACAGCTTGTTCCACTTTGCCGGTATCGATCAGGAGGTTGGCGAGAAAGATCTCTGTTTCCAATTGCTTCGGCTGAAGCGCAAGCGCGCGTTCATAGGCAGCTTGTGCCCTGCGATATTGTTCGCGGCCACCCAACTCGAAGGTCGCATCGGAGGTGTAAGATTGCCCGAGGTACGCCCAAGTTAGCGGATAGTTCGGATCAATCTCGGCGGACTTCTCCAGCATCTTCACCGCTAGGGGAAAGTCATGGCTCGCCATCAGGTCAACGCCGCGTAGATAATATTCATAGGCCAGTGGGTTGACAAGCTCGTCAGGCTTGATCCGCGCCGCCTCTGACGGAGATAGCTTTAATTGCAGTCCTTTGATGATCTGGCGAGCGACGTTGTCCTGGACTGTCAAGAGCTTGTGATACTTCAGATCGATTGTGTCCCTGCCCAGGATGCGGTCGGTTTTCACATCGATCAATTGGTACGTGATCCTCAGATCATCCCCGTCCCGAATGAAATTGCCGGCAAGCAGCGTATCGACATTCAATTCGGCGGCGACTTTTGGGGGATCGATAGTCTGCCCTCTATATTTCTCAACAGCGGAGGAGGGCCGGACCGTCAAAGAACTAACTGACGCCAACTTCGTGATGATCGCATCGGCGAGGGAGAAGCCAAGAAAGTCGTTGTCGGGGTCATGCCTGAGATTCCGCAGCGGAAGGATCGCAAGGCTGTGCTGCGCCACCGGGGTATGCGCCGGAGTTACTCTCATTCGGTGCATTAAGTAGCCGGTCAATGCGAGTACACAGGCAAGGACGGCAAGAGTAGGTATGGCGATCCGGTATCGCCAGCTTACCCGGCGCATCGCCTCCGGCAAGACCGGCATAGCATCTAGCGCGATGACTTCCGGATTCTTTGCCTCCCTGACCGAAGCTGTAAAGCGGTAACCCTTCTTGGGGACCGTCTCGATGTATTGCTGGCCGTCATCCGTTTTTCCAAGCGCCTTCCGTAGAGCCGAAATCGCTACGGTGAGATTCGCGTCCTCTACGAAGCTGCCCGGCCAGACCGCCTGCATGATTTGGTCCTTAATAACCAGCCGGCCATGGTTCTCAACCAGGTAGATGAGCAGTTCAAAAGCCTTGGGCGCTAGTAAAACGGGCTGGCCGTCTCTTATTAGCCGCTGCTCGGCCGGCTCCAGGCGAAAAGGGCCGAATTCGTAAAAACTCGGTGTTTTCAGCTCCATAGCGCTCTCCGCCGCTTTCCCGGACGTCACTTGGAAATTTTTTGGAAATTCTTTATTTGGCTTTAAGGACGACAAGCGCCGCCGTAGACCAGTATGGCTCAGTCCGGGCTCATTCGGAGTGATGCTCGGATTCGAAAAAGGAGAACATCAAAATGAAAAGGTCGCTCACTGTAGCGTTTACCGCAATCAGTCTCGGGATCGCCGCAATGCCGGCATCCGCGCAAGTTCCAGAGATCGTCTTTAACCTTGTGCCTCAACCGAAATTTGTCAGTTGCCTCGGGGAACCGTATGGTCCTGCTCCAACAGCCGAAGTAATCGTTCAAAGAGGCGAGCTGAATGACATTCTCATTCTGCGCGCCCACCATATCAAACGAAACCTGGGATTCGACCTGTTCACGATCCAGAACACCAATTTGCTGGCTAACGGAGAGGTAAACCCGAATTTCAAGAATTTCGGACTGGCATGGTATCAGACAGATGTCCAGGCTGATGGTAACGGCGAAGCCGAGGTGGCGATTAAAACAATTCTGCTGGACCAGATATTCGGCTTCGATCCAGCTTCATCCCTGGCGCCCACTCACACCTTCCATGTCGGGTTCTGGTTCAACAAACCTGGGGATGCCGCGGCTTGCGGGTTTGATCCTACGAAGCCCACACCCTTCAACGGAGAACAGAACGCAGGACCGAACGCAATGATCTCGTTGCCGAATCCGGTCACGAACCTCGGGCCGCTGTGCACCGGTCCCCGCAAACAAGGCTCCACCTTCGTCTGCACCGAATAGCACTGGATGCAGGGCAAGCGTGCCTTCGGGCGGGGAAAGCGTTGCAGGCACGCTGAGTTCCTCTTACAGCAAAGGAGATATAACCATGTTCAAAGCAATAGCGAGCGCCTGCGCGCTGCTAACGTTCACCGCCGCGGCTGGAGTACCCGCCCTGGCCGATTCATTTTTCTTCTCGACGGGCAATCCCGACGGAAAAATCGCTACCCTTTCGCGGCCCGCGAGTAGAGGGCAACTCGAAACGGAAACGGCCGACGATTTTGTCCTTAGGCAGGCGACGACCATCAATTCCGCAACGTTCACCGGTCTCTTTCCGACAGGAGCGCCGCTCAGCAGCGTCACCGACGTGGAGATCGAGCTGTATCATGTTTTTCCGGTGGATTCGGTGAATCCGCCAGATGGCAAAGTGGCGACGCGCGTCAACTCGCCCGCTGATAACCAATTCGCGGCGTTCGATAGTGCCACCGGCGCGCTCAAATATACAACTACGTTGCTGAACCCGAGCTTCAGCGCCGCTAACACGATCGTGAACGGCGTTCACCCTGTTCCGAATCAGTTCACCGGCGGCGAAGGTCCGACTACCGGCGAGGAGGTGCGGTTCAGCCTGGACTTCAAATCGCCGTTTACGCTGCCGGCCGATCACTATTTCTTCCGGCCTGAAGTCGAGTTGTCGGACGGCAACTTTCTGTGGCTCTCTGCCCCACATCCGATTGTCGCTCCGGGCACTCCCTTCAGCCCCGACCTGCAGACCTGGATTCGCAATACAGACCTCGATCCGGACTGGGAGCGCGTGGGTTCGGACGTTACTCATCAGGGACCGTTCAATGCCACCTTCAGTTTGACCGGCAACACGGTTCCTGAGCCTTCGACCTACGCTTTGCTGGGCGGCGGTCTGGCTGTACTGGCATTCACGCGGCGGTGATGGGAGAAAAGCAAATGAAAAACCGGGCACATTTATTTTTCCACGCGCTTGTGCCGGCAAGCGTTCTCGCGCTGCCGCACCTAGAGAACGCGGTTCGGAAGATAGCGCTCAATCCCGGCGACCGGCCCGTTGTCATTGGGGCTACGGATCTTCGCAAGGCAAGAACTCACTCACTCCGATGCGGCATGCCATCGCAAACCTGCTGATCGTTCGGGGTGAAACCGTGACACGGATCTGACGGAGCGATCGAGGAATGGGTCAACAGAACCGAAAGCATGCGATTGTGGTTGGCGGCGGTATCGGTGGCCTGGTGGCCGCACGCGTGCTGTGCGATCATTTCGACCAGGTCACGATGATCGATCGCGACGTGTTTCCGGAGATCGGCCGGCAGCGCCGCGGAGTCCCGCAGGGAGTACACACGCACGGGTTGCTCGCGAGCGGCCGGCGCGTGCTCGAGAGTCTGTTTCCAGGGATTTCCGACGAGCTGATCGAGTGCGGCGTTCCCGCCGGAGATGTCCTGGCGGACTCGCGCTGGTTCTTCGAGGGCGCATGCCTGAGCCGGTGCGCGAGCGGTCTCGACGCTTTATTGCTCAGCCGACCGCTTCTCGAAGGAGTTGTGCGAAAACGATTGCTCGCGATCCCAAGTATCAAGACGATGGAGAACCGCGTGGTCGAAGGGCTAGCCGCCTCGAGCGACAATCGCCGCGTCACTGGCGTGCGCGTGCAAGCTTCTGCTGACAAACAAGCGCAAGGCGAAACCATTCTCGCGGATCTTGTGATCGACTCAACCGGGCGCAGTTCGCACAGTCCCGCCTGGCTCGAATCCATCGGCTTCAGGAAGCCCAACGAAGAAAAGGTCGAGGTCGACATCGCTTACACCACGCGCCTGTTCCGCCGCCGCCGTGATCATCTGAACGGCGACTCCGCGGTGGTGATTCAGCCCACCCCTGAGGCCAAGCGCCGGGGCGTGCTGCTCGCGCAAGAAGGCGACCGGTGGACCGCGACACTGGTCGGGCATTCCGGCCAAGTGGCGCCGGGCGAGCTCGCTGGGTTTATCGAATTCGCCAGGACGTTGCCTGCTCCGTTCATTCATGAAGTAATTAGCAACGCCGAACCAATCGGCGATGCGTTCACCGGACGATTCCCGGCGAGCGTCCGGCGGCGTTACGAGAAGCTGAAATCGTTTCCCGGGGGCTATCTCGTGTTCGGCGATGCATCTGTAGCTTCAATCCATCCTACGGACAGGGCATGTCCGTCGCCGCGCAGCAGTCCGAGGCCTTGCAGCAGTGCCTGATGGAGGGCGATGAAAATCTTGCGCGCAGGTTTTCGAGCGCGCCGCAAAAATCGTGGATATTCCGTGGAGGATCGCGGTTGGCTCCGATCTGCGCATTCCCGAAACCATCGGGCCGCGTAATGCCGGAACAAGCTTCATCAACTGGTACATCGCCAGGTTGCACAAGGCCGCGCATCGCGATCCGGAAGTGTCCGTGGCGTTCCTGAAGTTCCCGAACCTGCTCGCGCCGCTCCCCAGCATCATGCACCCGCGCATGGCGATGCGAGTTCTGTTAGCGAATTTGCGGGTCTAAGTTATCGGCCTGCTCTCGCGTCTATTAGCAAACAAAGGACTGCAAGATGTCAGAAAGACGTACATTTTCCCACGGCGTTATGGAAGGCAAGGGCGCTTACAATAAACACGCGAGGATTCCCGCAGGTGGGAGTGCTTTGGCATTGCCACTGCTCGAAAATACAGTTCCGAACATAGAACTTGGCTGCGGCGATCAGCCCGTCGTGATTGCCGATTACGGATCGTCGCAAGGAAAGAACTCCCTGGCTCCCATGCGGGTTGCCATCGCAAATCTGCGGCGGCAATTGGGGCCGGATCGCTCTATCTTCGTCTTTCACATTGATCAACCTTCGAACGATTTCAACACGCTTTTCGAAGTGCTGGATACGGATCCGGAGAGATATAGCCTGGACGAGCCGAATGTCTTTCCGTGCGCAATCGGGAAGTCATTCTACGAGCGGGTACTTCCGGCGAATTCGGTCCACCTGGGATGGTGCTCGTATGCGGCGGTGTGGCTGAGCCGCATCCCGACCCGGGTTCCAGGCCATTTCCTTCCGCTTCGCAGCACAGGCCCGGAGCGCGCTGCGTTCCAGTGCCAGGCGGCGGAGGACTGGAAGGCTTTCCTTTCTTTGCGTGCCGGCGAATTGCGGCTCGGGGGCCGTCTCATAGTAGTGCTGCCCGCTCTTAACGATGACGGTGTAGCGGGACTCGAGGTTTTGATGGACCATGCGAACGCGGCCCTCGCGGAAATGGTGGCCGATGGAGCGCTGCGCGCAGAGGAACGCGAGCGAATGGTGCTGGGAAGTTGCCCGAGGCGGAGGAGCGATCTTCTGGCACCATTCCAAGCCGACGGACAGTTCGAGGGCTTGAGTGTAGAATGCTGCGAGCTCATCTCGCTTCCGGATTCCGCATGGGCCGACTACGAGCGCGACGGGGATAAGGAAGCGCTGGTGACCAAGCATGCCCTGTTCTTCCGCGCGATTTTTGTTCCATCGTTAGCGCTTGGCCTGACGGATGCTCACGACCCAGCCCAACGCCGGATTTTCGCCGACCGATTTGAAAACGGACTGAAGCGGCGTCTGGCGAAGCAACCGGCGCCGCTGCACTCGTTCGTCCAGATCCTCGTTGTTCCCAAGAGAGCTTCCGTTCCTAGTGCCCACATGAACAAGGATGAGGACCCTGCGGGGCCTCACCAGGATGGATGAAAGGCAGTGGCTAATTTCTGGTGAGAGCGGCTGGGCTTTCGATCAGTCTTTCAAGGCCGGGTTTGGGGCGCATGGACTGCTGGATTCTGTCTCGCAATTTCAGGAAGGGAGTCTCCCAGAGGTGCCAGCTCAGCCAGGAAGCGGCGAAAGTAGCGCCGAAAGCAAGCGGCATGGCGAGGGAAACCGGCCAAAGAGGCAGCTTATCCCGCAGCAGGTCAAAAATGGCGGGATGGAAAACGTACATAGCGTAGCTGCCCTTGGCAATAGCGCTGGCGACCGGATTGCCGAAGACGCGGGCGGTCAGCGTATGGCGCGGAGTGGTGAGGATAATGGTCAGCAGTGTTGCGCACAGCACAGCAAACAACGAGAACTTCAATACCTGCACGACAGGATTTTGCGCGCCGGTAAAGATCGCGTAGAGCGGTATCACGGGAACCAGGAACCACAACACCCGTTTGCGAAGCCATCGCGCAAGGACCGGCAAACGATCTCCCTCGGGGGCGTATACGGCGAGCAGGGCGCCGAGGGCTAAGGTGTCGATCCGGCAAAGAGTAAAGTAATACACCGGGTATCCCAAGATCGTGAACAGTACCCGGACAAGAATGGCCAACAAGACCATGCCGCACAATACCCGCTTCAGGCGATCTATGGGAAGCCGCATCACCAGAAAGGGCCAGAACAAATAGAAGTGTTCTTCCACGGCAAGTGACCAGAAGTGCCCGGGCCCGAACATATTGAAATTCCTGATAAAAGTGTCCTGGATGTTCTGGCCATACACCCAAAACCACCATTGATCGTGCCAGGGGACGGAGCGGGCGAGGTGGAGCATGGGCAGGAGCACGAAAGCAACGGCCAGATATCCGTAGTAGAGCGGGAAGATGCGGAATGTGCGGCGCAAGTAAAAGACGCGCAGGGGTTTGTTTTTGCCTCGCGCGTCGAGCAGTATGCCTGTGATGAGAAAGCCGGAAAGGACGAAGAAAAGATCGACGCCAGCTTGCCCGAGGGCGGCCATTTTGCTCAGGCTTCGCAGCACGGCGTTGACCGGGGGCGCTCCGTGCTGGAAGAAATGGAACACCATAACCATCAGAATGGCGAGCGAACGAACGCCATCGAGAACGGGCACGTGCTTCTGGGAAGCTGCTATGACAGGAACCGGCGGGGCTACGCCCGATTTGCCCGAACCATTGCTCATGCCTTACTTTCTTGCCTCGATAGCCACGGCGTCGTTGAAGCGGTCGGCATGCTCTACCAACCGGAACATGGGATCGGCGCAATCACCGAAGCGGCAGGGGCGAACTTGTCGAAAGCCATGTTCCGCCAGAGCGTGCGCAAAGGCGGCCTGATCCCACATCCAAAGATGCCTGCTGGTTCTGAGTGACTCGAAGAGGCGCGCGACGAGCGATCTGGGGTTCGATTCCCTTCCCAGATAGGTTTCGCGCATGAAGGTTATGGCGGCATTTCCCATGCCCGTATCGGCTTCGGCGAGGTACTTGTTTATCGAAGCACGCAAATCCGGCACTACGGCCCGGAAAATTCCTCCGGGCTTCAGAATGCGCCGGGTGTTCTCGAGAGCGGCATGGAAGTCCTGCAATGCCAGGTGCTCGAGGATATGGCTGGCGTAGACTCCGGCGGTGCTTTCTTGTGGGATCGGAAGCCCGGCTACAATATCTCCCCAACGTACACTGGCCGGGAATCTCGCCTCATTCTTGGTATAAAAGCGGCCGAGCACTGGAAACCGTTCCCAGCGCAAGGTAGCTGACGAATCGAAGTTGAGCCAGCCTTCCGGGGCAGTATGACCGCAGCCGTACTGAACGTACATAGATAATGAGTTGTCATTATGGCGGAAATTGCTCAGGATGCAGTCGGAAAAGTGACGGAAAAGCGTCGCTCTCAGTCGTTTGCCGCGCTGAAGATAGGAACGCCCTCGCAAAGTGCCCTCGCGATCAGCAAGACACGCATCAGAGTTGTGCTTGTCAAGTTCCGCAATTTCGAGTGGGGCAGACTGGACCTTTGAAGCCGGGATGGGGACCAGGGCAAGGGCGGCTTGGAAGCGCCTTGCCCTGGTCAGCCCTGTAGAGACCTTCACGCCGCATCTCCCAGCTTCCGTAACGCTTCCTTTTTCTGCTCGCGCAGCGGTTCCATGTTGAGGTACTGCATAGCCTCAATCCAGTTTTCATGAGTTTCGACAGCCAACGCCCGCACCAGCCGCAAGCAAGCGGCCGCGTTCGGGAAAATGCGTACGACCAGCGTGCGGCGCTTGATCTCTTCCATCAGCCGCTCGAGCATGTTGGTGGATTTCAGGTTCTTGTGATGCTGTCGTGGTAACCGATAGAAGCTAAGGGTTTCTTCAATGTTTTCTTCCGCCCAGGCACAGAGCTTGGCGTAGCGTTTGCCCCACTTCAGCAACCAGGCCGAAAGATCCTGTCGCGCTTCTTGTGCATCTCGTCGGTCGTAAATCCAGCGCAGCTCCTGCAGGCAATCATCGTCGGCCTTGCGTGGCAGATAATCGAGAGCATTGCGCAGAAAGTGCACGTAGCAGCGTTGCCATACTGCCTCGGGCAGTGCTTCCTGAATGGCCCGACGGAGGCCAGCATGATCATCGCTGACGACGAACTCGACTCCGTGTAGCGAACGCTGCCGCAAACCAGCCAGCAGTTCCTTCCAGCTCGAAAGACTCTCCCGGCTAGCCAGCTCAACGGCCAGGATGTTCCGCCGCCCTTCCCAGTTGATCCCGATCGCGATCAGTACCGCCTGACTCCGTACCGCACCATCCTCCCGGACCTTCTCGTAACGTGCATCCAGAATCAGATACGGATAGGGCTCTTCCAAACGTCTACGTGCAAAACGCTCCAGTTCTTCATCCGTTTCTGTACAATCCGGCTGATCGTGGAAGAGCTGAACTCGTGTCCGCACAACTCCTCCGTGATGGTCTTCACCTTCCGCGTGGATACGCCTTGTACGTACATCTCGAGCATCGCAGCAACCAAGGCTTTCTCGCTGCGCTGATAACGCTCAAAGACCTCCGTGCGAAAACGTCCCTGCCGGTCCTGTGGCACACGTAATTCGATATGGCCTACTCGTGTCACCAGCATTCGGTCGTAGTAGCCAGCTCGGTACCCGAGCCGGCCCACTGTGCGCTCGCCTTTGCTTGCTTGCAGCGCTTCGTCCATCTCCGCTTCCAACACCTGCTGTAGCGTCTTTTCCACGATCGTCTTCAGCAGATCCCGATCCTTGGCCGACAGCTCCTTCCGATCCTCTGCTGTGATCTTTTCCCTTCGCGTTATCCTGCTTTCGGGTCACCTGTCCCTTTCCTTTCTTCAGCCTCTAACTGAATTCGAAAGGTCCAGTCTGTTTGAATGCGTAGGTGGGAGGTCTCGCAACTGTCAAGCGTGAGGCCCGGCGGTTGCGTTGAACACTTATGTCAGCTACCGTTTCTGTTTCCTACTACGTGGGTCTTGATGTACATCGCAAAACAATCAGCTATTGCGTGCAGACGAGCGACGGTCGTATTGTCCGGGAATCCAGTATTCCTTCCAATCGGGAAGCGCTCAGCCAATGGGCCGAGAGTCTGGAGCAGCCCTGGTGCGGAGGGCTTGAGGCCACTATTTGCAGCCATTGGATTTATCAACACCTGAAGGCGTATGCGTTGGAGTTGAAGATGGGTGCACCCGTCCGACTGAAAGCGATTACGGCCGCCAAGCGAAAAAACGACTGCCTCGATGCACGTACGCTCGCCGATCTGTTACGGTGCAACTTGTTTCCAGAGTGTTATGTCATGCCGGCCGAGTACGCGGACCTGCGAAGACAACTGCGCTACCGTGCGCTGCTGGTCCATATGCAGGTGCAGTTCAAGAACAAAACAGCTGGGCTACTGATCGAAAACGGCATCGCCTACGATACCAATCGACTGCACCAGAAGAAGTATTTCGCCGAGTTACTCAAAACTTCCCCGCAGATTCCGGAGGAGCTCAAACGCCTGCTCGGCTTCAACCGCATGCAGATCGAAACTTTACAGCGCATGGATGGCAGTATCGTCTCCATCTTGCAGCGCGACCCGCGGTTGGCCGCTCGTATTGCACGTTTGCGCGGCATTGATGGTGTCGGTGAAATCACGGCATTGACCTGGGCTCTTGAAATCGGTGAGCCGTCGCGCTTTCCAAACTCCAAGCATGCCCTTAGTTACTGTGGGTTGTGCTCGCCACAGCGCGAATCCGCCGGTGTCGGAAAGCGCGCTCCTCTTTCTAAACAGCGCAATCGCTTCCTGCAAACTACGCTGGTGGAAGCGGCGCATCTGGCTCCGCGTTATAGCCAGACGCTACGGGCCATCTACGACGCGGCGCGACAGAAAGGCAATTCCAATCGGGCTACTCTCGAAGTCGCCCGTCGGCTCGTACGGTATCTGCTGGCCGTGGATCGTCAGCACTTTCAACAATCTGCTGCAGCTTGAGGCGCGCGTTTTTTAAGGCATTGCAGATCTATCCGAATGAAGAACTTGCTACCTCTTCACGATTTTTTCTGCTGGTGAAGCGGAGGCGGGCTCCGGTGGCGACCGACCCGTCAAGGAATAACCAGCCAGACTCATCCGGGTGAAGCGAGAATCGCTTCCCGGTTCCATCCAGCGGCGGCTGCGATGAACAGGACCGGCTCGGCCCCACGTGGTGGGTTTCGGCAAAGTCAACTTACCTTATGCCGCCTCAGTCTGTTTCGGGGCGGGCCGGGAACAACCCAAACTCATTCTTCTGGACGCTTGCTCTTAGCTCGTTAAGCGATCTAGCAAATGAATGTCTGGTCGTAGACCTGTCTATCGATCTCTTGGAATCCTGTTCTGCACTACGCTGACCCGTCTGTTCGTGAACGGCTTCACGATTACAAGCCGAAGCGCCTCCGCGCTCTAAAGAGAAATCTTCGTGTACGCTATTGACTTTTCCTACCATGAATGACCCACCTCCTTTTTGCAGAATCTTTGAAGCTTAACCGAAAGCCTTCTCAGGATCACGAGACATTCCAGGGTGGCTTGAAGTAACTCCCTCGAGGTAGATCTCAACCGCAAGCGACTCAGCAGAGGTATCAGTCGAAGTGTGTTATGTCACAAGGAACTCAGAAATCTAAGCTAATCATCAGCATAGGCCTGTTTGTAACGTTCGAGCTGGTCTCATCGCATGTCGCATCGGCGGCAAACCTAAAGGCTCCCAGCGCCATTCTGAATCAATATCGCGATCAAAGGATTACTTGGTTTACAAACATCTGGCCATACGCAAACAATCTGTTCGGCATGTTGGCGGTAATAGAGTTTGCCTGGAGTGCAGCGCTCATGCTTCTGGAGAAGACAGATCTCCAGTCATGGGCTGCGGCGCTCGTCCGAAAAGTAATGTGGCTCGGCGCATTTTATGCATTGCTGCTCTACGGCCGTTTCTGGATTCCGGCAATCACTGATAGCTTCGAAATGATCGGACAAAACGCGTCTGGTACGGGCCCGATGTCCCCTAGCGATGTTTTCTCGCGCGGAATCGACATGGCTGGCGCGCTAATGGCAACCTCCAGCTCTGCGGCGTTCTTCACGAATCTGGGCACCTCACTCGCCATGGTGGTCACCGGCATAATTACCGCGCTCGCGTTAATCGCCATCACGGTTCAGTTTGTCGTGGCCATGGTCGAGGGCTATGTGATTGTTGCCGCCGCGTTTATCTTCGTCGGCTTCGGCGGATCTCGCTGGACGGCTCCGTACGTGGAGCGCTATATCGGTCTGGGCGTTTCCAATGGCGTGAAGATCATGCTGCTTTACCTGCTAATCGGAACTGGCATGAACCTTTCGACTGATTGGATGACGCAAGCCGACAATATCGCTTCCAAATAAAGCCCGGCGATGTCAGCGCTTGAAATTATGGGCGCTTCCATCATCTTCATGATGCTTTGCTGGCAGATCCCGAAATTGTTCTCTGCCGTGCTTGGCGGATCGCCCGCGCTTACTGGCGGAGACCTAGTGGGCACCTCGGCATTTCTCGCTGGTAGTGCCGTGGCCGTGGGCTCGATAGCCGCTACCGGCGTTGGTTCAGCCGCTGCAGGCGTTCGAGCGTTGTCTGCGGCGGCTGGCAGCTCCGGGTTATCCGGCGCAGCGGGCTCCAGCGGTGCCGCTTCTGCTGTGAGCGCAACTTCGAAACCGTCGTCACCGCCATCATCGGGGAACAGTGTGTCTCCGCCTTCGCCCTCCTTGTCGAGAACGAGCTCAACAATGCCTGACGTTCGCAGGCATCTGACGACCAGACCGCCTTCAGATTCCGCACCCAGTGCAGGTCCGCCCCGCATGAACCTCGATCACCACGAATAAGAATTCAAAATGGCAGCAATTACCTCGAATCTTCCGGCCTCGGACTCGCAGATACAAAGCGAGCCGGTGAAAGGCAACCGAACCGAGAATCCGTACCTCGCCGCACGCCGCGAGTGGGACGAACGCTACGGCCACCTCATCACGCGCGAACGCAATTGGAGGTTAATGGCTCTCCTCTGCGCACTCAGCTCACTCCTCACGGTCGCTGGACTTGTTTACCTGTCCGCACGAACACACATCGTGCCGTTCGTGGTGGCGATGGATTCACTCGGCCGTCCTGTCGCTGCAGGGCCAGCTGAACAAACCACGACGGCGGATGATCGCATCAAGCGCGCAACTCTTTACACCTGGCTAGAAAACCTGCGCTTAGTTACTAGCGACGGTGTTGCCCAGAGGAAAGCTATTGATCGGGTGTACGCGTATGTGGCAAGCGGCTCCCAAGCGCAAGCGTTCATCAGCGATTTCTACCGAGGCGATCCGCCTCAGAAACGCGCTCAGACCGAGACGGCAAGCATTGAAGTGCAGTCCGTGCTTCCCACGAGCGATCGGACCTTTGAAATCGAGTGGGCCGAAACCACGCGTGATCTGTATGGGACGGTGACGCAACGCGCACGGTGGAAGGCCGCGTTCACGATTACCATCAATCCACCCATCGATGAGGCAACGGCACGCGTCAACCCGCTCGGGATTTATGTCACAAATGCCAGTTGGGGCAAGCTTCTCTGAAAAGGATTTTCTCATGCGTCTGTCACTAGTTGCGGCTTACCTCGCCGTGTTTTCTTTTTCCGCCCTTGCGCAGCAATCAGGCGGCGCGGTCCTACCGCCATTCCAAGCAAAGCGGCTACCGCCGGAGAAAGCGGACCTGAGCTTCAGTACTCCTGGGCAGATGGACGCAGCGAGCTTAGCTGCGCAGCTTTCCGCGATCCAGAACGGCACCCCTATAGCTCAGCAGACCGTCTCGTCTCCCATGCTCGCAGGATCGCCGCCTCCAAGCTTTAAGCCCAAGATGGATATTCAACTCAGCAAGACGGCGCTGGATGCGGTGCAAATGAGTGAGAAGTGGATGGCGGAACACAATCAGCCCTTAGCCGGTCAGGACGGCCGTGTCCTGTATTCATACGGAGCCGGACTACCAACCGTTGTGTGCGCCCCACTCCGCGTCTGCATCATTGAGTTGCAGTCCGGAGAGCGGTTAGCAGGCGAGCCTCACATCGGCGACTCCGTTCGCTGGAACGTTTCACCGGCTCTGTTCGGTCACGGCGACTCTGCAACAACACTCATCGTTCTCAAGCCTCAGATCTCCGGGCTTGATACGAATCTGCTGATCACAACGGACCGCCGCGCCTACTATCTGCGGCTTCTCTCGAAACCTGACGACTACGTCGCCCGTGTTGCGTTCGCATACCCTGCCGACGAAGACAGTTCGAAATGGCAGAAGCAAATCGAAAACCAGCAAGCGCAGGACCCGAAGAATACAATATCGGAGCTGCCCAACAAGTCGCTCGACGCGCTTTTCTTCGACTATCACGTCAAAGGCAAAAACGAAGCCATGAAACCGGTTCGAGTGTTTGACGATGGCGAGAAAACCTTTATCCAGATCAGCCGGGAAACGCAAACGCGCGAAGCCCCCGTGCTGGTTGTCCTCGGGCGCGACGGCAAGCAGGAGATGGTCAACTACCGCGTTAAAGGTGATATGTACATCGTGGACCGCCTCTTTGATCGCGCGGAACTGATTCTGGGAACGGGCAAGAAAGCGCAGAAAGTGGAGATCGAGCGTGAGCGAAAAAGCTAAAGACAGCACCCCTGAGAACCGGGCTGCAACGTCCTGGGAATCACCCGGCGGTCTCGATCTGAATCCGCGCCCACCACAGACCGTACGCATCAGTCGTCGAACCTCGCTGACTCTTGTCGCGCTGGCCGTGGTTCTTCTGAGCCTGTTCGCATATGGAGGTTGGAAACGTCGGCAGCGCCAAGTCGCGGCGCTAGCCGACGCCAACTTGCCGCAATGACCTGCCCCTGTTTTCTCTACCATTGTTAACTACGAAAAGAAGTTCATTTCAAACGGCCCTTGCGCTGTGAGAGGGCGTGGCTGGGGGGAGAGGCACGCCGTCCCACAGCGAACGCGCGAATTCGGCTGGCGACTGATAGGCAAGCGCGCTATGCGGCCGCTCATGGTTGTACAACCGAGAGACGCAAAACCCATAAAACCGATGCGGCCCAAGTGGTTTACGCATGGCATCCTTTCTACGGACAGGAGGTAACGATCCATGGAGAGCGAAACCGGCGCGGGACGGTGGTGTTTGCCTGTAGCATCGGTGAGGACCCTAAGACAGCTCCGCTTGAAGTACCGGCTTGGATGTTGGACGCGGCGGTCTGTCGCATCTTTCGTCGGGGACCGTCAGGGCAAGTGACTGTTGAGGCGCTCCGTTCGTTGCGGAGAACGCTGGATGCGGCTGCCAATGTGATAGAAGCGCAGCATCAACTTATCGCATTCGGAGGTTCTGATGCGCCCATTAACGAGGACAGCAAAGACGCAGCTCAAACTGTTTGCAACCGGTCCTCAGATCCAGCAGTGTCCTCGGGAGATAGACCCGCAAGTGGTTGCTCTCCTGGCTCGACTTCTTCGCCAACACGTCAATCGAAAACCGACAGCAGCGGGCGAGCATCCGGAGGGCGGTCATGAGTGACAAGATCAGGCCACACCATCTGGAACGGAAAGCGATTCTCTATGTTCGCCAGTCATCGGCCTACCAGGTGACACACAATCTCGAGAGCCAGAAGCTGCAATACGCGATGCAAAAACATCTGCATCAGTTAGGCTGGCGCGAGATCGAAGTGGTCGATGATGACTTGGGCCGTTCCGCTGCAGGTACGGTAGCCAGAGCCGGTTTCGAGCGGATGGTGGCCGAGGTATGTCTCGGGAAGGTTGGTGCGGTTGCTGCTCGGGAGGTATCGCGTTTTGCAAGAAACAGCCGGGAATGGCAACAACTGGTGGAAGTGTGCCGCATCGTGGACACGGTGCTGATCGATCAGGAAACGGTCTATGCGCCGCGGCAGAGTAACGATCGCCTGCTGCTCGGGCTGAAAGGCAGTCTCAACGAGTATGAGTTGGACCTGCTGCGTCAGCGTTCGGTCGAAGCGCGTCATGCAAAGGCTAAACGTGGGGAGCTACTCATCACGGCGCCGGTAGGCTATGTCAAGAGCGAGGAGCAGCGTCTCGAGAAGAACCCAGATCGACGTGTCCAGGAAGCGATCTCTCTGGTCTTCCGGAAGTTTCGTGAGCTGGGAACGGTGCGCCAAACGTTGCTGTGGTTCCTGGAGCACGAACTACAACTGCCGACGCAAACGCCTCGTGGGGTGCTTTTTTGGAGACGACCATCGTACCGGTCGGTTTATCGCTTGATCACCAGCCCTGTTTACGGAGGAGCTTATGCATACGGCAAGACGGAACACGTGCTGCGCTATGAAGGTGGGGAGCCACGCCATAGATCTCGCAAAAAACCACGCGAACAATGGCTGGCGCTCATTCCGAACTCTCATGAAGGCTACATCAGTTGGGAAGAAAGTGAGAACATTCGACGGAGCGTTCGCGAAAATGTGATCACTGCCGAACAGCTAGGCGCAGCAAAAAAAGGTGCTGGTTTACTGACTGGCTTGTTGCGATGCCGGCGCTGTGGTCGTAAGCTGACGGTACGGTATACAGGAAGCCAGCACGAAGTATTACGCTATACGTGCAATCGCGGCTGGCTCGATCATGGTGAGCCGCGCTGTATTGCTTTCGGAGGCGTTCCGGTGGATGACACTATCAGCAAACAAGTTCTTGCCGCCGTGCAACCCGCCGCGATAGAAGCGGCGCTGCTCGCCAGTGAGCAGCAGATACAACACCAGGATGATGCGATTGCTGCACTGGAACGCGACCTGGAGGCAGCTCGCTATGCCGCGCGGCGAGCGCAGAGGCAATATGATGCTGCTGATCCGGAAAATCGTTTAGTAACCGGGGAACTGGAACGACGCTGGAATCAGGCCTTGCAACGCGTGAAAGAGATAGAGAACCGCATTCAGTCAGCTACGGCTGAGGAGCAACATACGGCACCCACGCCAGCAGAGTTTGCAGGCTTGGCTGAGCAGCTGGATCAGGTCTGGAATGATCCGCGTAGTGATGCGAGCCTGAAGAAACGGATCGTGCGCACTCTGATTCAGGAAGTAGTGGCCGACGTGGAGAGCAGTGCTGGTGAGATCGTACTCGTGATCCATTGGAAAGGTGGCTTGCACACGGAAGTGCGTGTTCCTCGGCGTCGGCGCGGATACAACAACGGCCATACCGACAAGGCACTCGTCGAAGCCGTTTCACTGCTCGCCAACATCTGTAACGATGACCTGATCGCGGGCGTTCTCAATCGCAACGGGCACAAAACGGGCCGAGGCAATCGTTGGACGAAAGAACGTGTAACGGCGCTGCGAAGTCACCACAAAATTCCTTGTTACAGTCCGGAGAACAAAGAGGAGCACGGGTGGATGAATCTGACGGAAGCCGCGGCCTTCCTGCATGTGAGCGCCAGAACCGTACGTCTTGCCATTGATGCGGGTGAACTCCAGGCGGAGCACCCTCTATCGGACGGTCCGTGGCTCGTCAATCGTCAGGAACTCATCAGCGATAACGCTCAACGAATAAAGCTGCGAGCCCATCGAGGTGGCCGGCGACCCGCAATACCGTCAGAAAATCAGAACGATCTTCAGTTCTCAAGCACATAGCGAGGTGGGGTAGTATGGACCGCAGTTGTAGTGGCTGCGCCACTGCTCAATTTTCTGGCGGGCGTCGCCGAGATGCAGAAACCAATTCATGTTCAAGCATTCATCCCGCAGCTTGCCGTTAAAGCTCTCAATGTGTGCATTCTGAACCGGCTTGCCGGGCTGAATGTGGCGGATTCCGATGCGCTTCTGCTCCGCCCATCTCTTCAGGTAAGCAGCAATGAACTCAGGCCCGTTATCGACGCGAATGGTAGAGGGTGCTGAGCGTCCAGCGGCCAGCACGCCTTCCAGCACACGGGCGACTCGGCGGCTGCTGATCGAGGTTGCCACCTCCATCGCCAGGCACTCCCGCGTAAAGACATCGATCAACGTCAGCACGCGCAGCTTCTGCCCGTTCGCAGCGGCATCGCTCACGAAGTCCATCGCCCATTGCTGGCTCGTGGCAGTCGCTAGAAGTGGGGGCGCGTGTTCTCGTTTTAGCCGCTGGCGGCCTTTGCGGCGCACGACCACGCCCAACTGGCGCCGCAACCGGCTGATCCGTTTGTGGTTCACTCGCCTGCCTTTTCGTTGCAGCAGCGCCGTGACACGCCGGTATCCGAACCGCGGACGCTCCTCTGCCAGCTGCTTTACTTCCTCCACCACCTCCGGCTCCCGCTCCGGTTTCGCCTCATAGCGGCAACTTGACCTATCTATCTGCATCAGCTCGCAAGCCCTGCGCTGGCTAACCGGAAATTTTGCCAGCGCGAACGCGATGTCCTCGCGCCGGCTCACGAGCTCCACCCGTTTTTTGCGATCACCGCTTTCAGAACTTCGCGGTCCAGCGTCAAATCGGCGACCGCCATCTTTAGCCGCCGGTTCTCGTCCTCCAAGTGCTTCAGCCGCTTGGCTTCGTCGCTGTTCATGCCGCCGTACTTCTGATTCCAGGCGTAAATCGTGTGCTTGCTCACGCCCATATCGCGGGCCAAGTCCGCCGCCGTTCGCCCGCTTGCCATCTGCTGCAGAGCCCCGATGATCTGCTCTTCGGAAAACCTTGCCTTCTTCACCTTTGAAACCTCCAAAACATTAAAATTATATTCTGTTTTGGTAGAGTTTTTGGGGTTCAGGTCAGAAAGGTGTCGCCCCAGCAACTGCAGCCGCGGCTGATATCGAAAAGGACTTACCCACAGGGTATGTGCCAACCGCCCGTGTTCGACCTGTCGGTTCTGGCAGTGGCCAACTGCAAGCACCCGAAGAGGTGCCGGGGTATGCACCGGTCCCCGGCACCCCGACCGTAACTGCGCCGGGAATCGTCTATGTTCGCGAGAGTCCCCCCGTCCAGGCGGCCGCAGTTCCTGTTCAGCAGGTCCACCAAGCCACGCCTGAGGAACAGCGCATTGCTGCGGCATATGAAGCCGAGCAAAGAGCCATGGCCGCTCCGACGGACCTTAGCGGTGGCTTCGGCGCTGTGAACAGTTTCTCCTCGTCCGCACCATTGATCGAACCGAGTGCCCCGGCATATTCGCTCGGTTCCGGAGTGCGGCCAGTGTCCAGCAACCGAGTTGATCGAGTTGGCTCCGACGATAGGAGCCCTGTCAGTACAACTCCACAAGAAGCATTTGTGCAGAACGCCCGAACAGAGCAAAGCGATGACTACCTGAAATCGACTCGCTCGCCTCCGATCTCCCAATATGAGATCAAGGCAGGCTGGGAAATTCCTGCTGTGATGGAGCAGGGTCTCAATTCCGACCTGCCCGGCGAAGTCAAAGCGCTCGTCACGTCGAACGTTTACGACACGGCGACGGGTCGCTACGTTCTGATCCCGCAAGGTGCACGCCTGGTTGGTGGATACAACTCGCAGCTCGGGTACGCACAGGACGGCGTCCAAGTGATCTGGAACCGAGTCATTTACCCAGACGGCTCCTCGCTTGATCTTAGGGGAATGCTCGGTCAAGATGAGCGCGGCTATTCCGGCTTCCGCGACAAAGTTGATCATCACTATAAGCGGCTTGTCGGCTTCGCGGTTCTAACGAGTCTGTTTGCGGCCGCCTCAAATGTCGCGCAAAATCAGAACCGCTCCGTTTTGACGTACCCGAGCCCGGGCGAAATCGTCGGAAGCGCAGTTGGCCAGCAAGTATCGGACCTTGGCGCTCAGGTCACGCGGAAGAATCTTAACGTGCAACCGACGATTAAGATTCCGGTCGGCTACCGGTTCAATGTGCAAGTGAATCGGGACGTGCTGTTCGAAGCGCCCTACAAGCCGGCGTCTTAGTTTCTAATCCTGCGTCACAGTCACTAGGAAATCCACTACTAGAAGTCAGTCGCGCAGTTCTAAGGGTCAATTTACAGATAAGCTCGACTGGAATGGCCAACGACGTGGATTTTGAGTCTTAACTGCTTGTCTCAGTTCTGCGGAGCACGCCAGTCCAACTCTGATGACCTTAGCTGGAGGCAGTCTCTGGAACTGTAAAACACTCGTTGAATTTTGCAAAAGGAATATCCTCCAAAGTCTTTGCGCTTATAACTCTTCCGCCTAAACTCTCCCGAAACATCCTTTGTTTAAATTCGTCATGTGAAATGCCCTTGAAGAGCATTCTAAATTTTGCAGCCTCGCGCGTGTATTCGGGCGTTTTTAGTGGATGAGCGAAAACACACAACAACGTTAGGGGGAACATTCGATCAGACTCACTTGCCGCTGCTTGTGATACGCCTCTCGCTTCCAGAATGATCCTGCTCATTGTCTGGACGTCTTCTAAAGATTCATCCTTCTCCAGCATTAGCTTTTCGTTCGTAGCCCTTTCGCCGAAGTTGGTCTTCATTTGTTCCCTTTCACCTCTTCAATGATTTTTGTGATCGTATCACCGCGCACAAATACGTTGTAGCTGGAATAGGGGGTTTCGTAGACGTATTTCACTTGTGCTCCGTCCGCCGGTTGTTGAGACGCAGGCGACTGATTTCGGTATTCTGATGTGGCCCAGTTCGGAAGTTTGTTTTGGCCCACCCTCTTAAACGAATGGGTACTCTGATGCGGGCGAGAGCTCGCCGCGGAGGGACTCGTTGGATTGGAGAGCAAAGGTGGAGTTGTTTGAGGAGATCCGCAGGGAATACGAGTTCGGCGTGGGCACGATTGCCGGCATCGCCAAGAAGCTGAAAGTACACCGGCGGATGGTGCGCGAGGCAATCGGTAGTGCGCTACCGAAGCCGCGGAAGAGGACCGAGCGTCCACGCTGGAAACTGGCGAATGCGGCCGCATTTGTAGACGGGATTTTGGAGGGACCGGAAAGCGCCTCGCAAGCAGCGGCACACGGCCCATCGCATCTGGGAGCGGATGCGTGTCGAGTTTCCTGAGTGCCAGGTGTGTGAAAGAACCATTCGGCTGTATGTTCATAATCGAAAGAGCGCCTTGGGCCTGACGGTGCACGAAACATTCGTGCCGCAGAGCTATGACTGGGGCGTAGAGGCCCAGGTGGATTGGTATGAGGCCTACGCCGATATAGCCGGCGAACGGGCGAAGCTGCAGGTGTTCGCGATGCGCAGTATGGCAAGCGGAGCGGCGTTTCACTGCGCTTTTGCCCACGCCACGCAGCAAGCGTTTTTGGAGGCGCATGAGTTGGCCTTCTGCTTTTTCGGTGGCGTCTTCCGCAAACTCCGATACGACAACCTGACTGCAGCAGTGAAGAAGATCTTTCAAGGCTACCGCCGTGAAGAAACAGCTCGCTTCATCGCGTTTCGTTCGCACTGGCTATTCCCATAGCGAGTTCTGCACGCCCGCGGAAGCGCATGAGAAAGGAGGCGTAGAAGGCGAGGCCGGATACTTTCGCAGGAACCATTGGGTGCCGGTTCCGAAAGCCTCCGATCTGGCGGATCTCAATCAGCAGTTATTGGCGGCTTGTCACCGGGACGAGGGGCGCTGGATCAGCGGACGCGACCAAAGTATCGGCGCGGCCTTGTTAGTGGAACGGGAGCATCTGCTTCCCTTGGCACTCGAAGGAATGGATCTGGCATGGACCAGCTTTCCTGCCGTGAACAGTCTGGGTTGCGTCAAGGTCCTCACCAACTCCTACTCGGTGCCCTTGCAGGCTGGTACGCAGGTGCAAGCCAAGGTGTATGCCCGCTTCGTCGAACTCTGGCAGGAAGGGCGCTGTGTGGCACGTCACGAGCGCTGTTACGGACGTCACCAGCAAGTGCTCGATCTGGAGCATTACCTCGATGTGCTCTCACGAAAACCGGGCGCCCTGGCAGGATCGCGCCCCCTGGAGCAGCAACGCCGGGCTGGTCTCTGGCCGGACAGCTTCGATCAGATCTGGCAGTCATTGATGATGCGTCACGGCAAGCAGACCGGAACCAGAGAGATGGTCGAACTGCTCAAATTAAGCAGGCAGTTTGGTCAGGAACGGTTACGTCTAGCGATTGAAACTGCGCTCGAAACGGGCTGCACCGATGCAGCCGCGGTGCAGCATCTGTTGCAAGCCGAGGATCTGAGCCGGCCTACTTGCGAAGCAATCGATATCGGCGCACTGGAACGGTATGGACGGCCGATGCCCGTCATGAATGAGTACGACACCCTTTTGACCATAGGCGGCGCACGATGAGCAACCAACTTACTGAATTGCAGGACGCCACCATCAAACAACAATGCAAAACGCTGCGCATGCCCATGATGGGATCGCAATTCAGAACTCTCGCCGAGCAGGCCATTCGCGAGAAGAAGACGCATCTCGGCTATCTCGAAACTCTACTGACTGCTGAGGTGGAAGAGCGAGAGAAGAATACGATCGACCGGCGTATTAAGGAAGCACGTCTGCCGCGTTTGAAAACGCTAGAAGAGTTCGACTTCAACCAATCGCCTCACGTCTCGGCAGCCAAGATGCGCGAGCTGGCCGACGGTGGATACATCGACCGGGCCGAACCTGTGCTTTTCATCGGCGATAGCGGAACAGGCAAGACCCATCTTCTGAGTGGACTGTGCGTCGCCGCTTGCCGGCAGAAGCGGCGCGTCCGGTTCACCACGGCTGCGGGTCTGGTGAACGAACTGGTAGAGGCAAAACATCAACTTCAGCTGCGAAGAGTGATGGCCCGCTGGAGCCGCTACGACCTGATCGCCATCGACGAGGTTGGTTACGTGCCACTGGCGGAAGTCGGTGCCGAGTTCCTGTTCCAGGTGATTGCCGAACGCGCAGAAAGGATGGCTGTTATCTTAACCACGAACTTACCCTTCTCCGAATCGACGCAAGTGATTCCGAATGCCCGGCTATGCAAAGCCTTGCTGGATCGCATTACCGATCGAGCGCATATCCTCGAGACCGGAACTGAATCGTATCGCTTTCGACGGACTCTCGAAAGGCAGAAGAAAGGAGCCAAAGCACAGTAGAGAAAGAGCCGTGGAAATGCCGGCCCGTGGAAAGCATGGAAAGCCAACTTCAGCCTTTCCACCCTTCCCACCGCCCTTGAACATCCCGCAACACCGGCGGGATGTTCACATTCCCACCGCTCCGACGACCCTTCTTATATAAAGGTCAGGCTCAAAACCCCTGTCCTAGAACCTCAACAATGGGGTGGGCCGGATTAAACTTCCGCAGTGGGCCAAGTGCAGTTGCCAAAAGCAGCGACCCCCCAGCTGGTCCTCGCACTTTCCCAACTCGTTCCGACGTGTATTCCTGGGTGAAGCACAAATACGCCTTGTGCTTTGATGTCGCTGCTCGGCGTTGTAACAGGTTGCGTGATCGGAAGAAAAAACAAGCAGTACGCCAGGATCAAGCAAATTCCTGAGCAAACCATGGCAAGTTGAGTGAAGAATTGTGCGGGTAGCTACGTTAGCCTGCTTTTAGTAATGCTTATGAGTCCATTTTCGTCCGTTTCAGGAGCCATCGAGTACAAATTGAAAACTCCCACAACGATGGAAATCGCCAGTACGATCATGCTCGCGAGAAGAACTGCTGCCGAATCCAGCGACGCGTGTAGCGTTGTCGTGACATAAGTGAGCAGGCCGGCTACTAGAGTTAGCGCAAGACCAGCAGTGGTGATTCCCGCGCTCATGGACTGGCGAAGTGCATCACCGTGAAACTTGTGAGTGTCGGTTGCCCGCGGACCTTCGAACCGTCGCTTCCACTGAAATGCTGAGCCGACAAACATCAAAGATGTGAGTAGCATAGGCAAGCTGAGCGCTATCCAGAAAGCCACGCTGCTAAGAAAGCTGTACGCATGCAGATATCCGGGCATGGAACTCATTCTAAGCTCCGCCTCCCATCGCCCATATGCCCAGGAAATGACCTGTAGCTGGAAGACACGTTGAACAGCGGTGTCTTACTTGCTACATAACGCGCGAGTGGTAGGGGGGAACCAGACGGTCGAGGCTCGTGTTTGTCAACTCCGGTTGAAAACTCCTCGTTATGCCGATTGAAAATTCCCCAGCCCTGGTCAAGTGGTGGTTTACAGTTCCGGCTGGCAGATGGAACATAGAATCCAGCCGGTGAAGCGGAGGCAGGCACTGCAGGAGTGCAACCTGCCGAGGAATAGCTGGCTGCAAACTCATCAAGAGGATGAGACTCGGGGCGGAGCCGAAATGGGCCTCGCCCCGAATCGTTAAGCTGAACATCGGATTGATAGATTTGCCCATGCCTCGAAAACTCACGCCGAATGGCTACGTTTACTGCGATTGTTCGGAGCGGCAGCAATCGGTGCTGGGTGCTGCGCTTCCGGCGTAGGAAGCAGTCCGGCTTTACGTCGCTCTTTGAGCCGATAACTTTCTCCGCGGATGTTCACCGTCGTGGAGTGATGCAGCAGGCGATCGAGGATTGCGGTCGCGATGAGCGGGTCGCCGAAGATCGAACCCCACTCGCCATAGCTTTTGTTCGAAGTCAGGATGATGCTGCCTCGTTCATAACGGGCGCTGATGAGCTGAAAGAAGATCGTCGCGCCCAGCTCATCCAGCGGCAGATAGCCCATCTCATCGATAATCAACACCTTCGGAGCAAGATAGATTCGTAGCCGCCGGTCGAGCCGGCCTTCGCGATAGGCGCGTCCGAGATCGGTGACCAGGTCGTGCGCCGTCATGAAATACGCAGCCTGGCCGGATTGAATAGCGGCTTCCGCCAGCGCCACCGCCAGATGAGTCTTGCCCACGCCGGGCGGCCCCAGCAAAATGACATTCGAGGCTTCGTGGACGAATCGAAGTGTGCGCAGCTCGCGAATCTGCCGCTCGTCAATGGAGGGTTGAAAAGCAAAGTCGAACTGATCGAATGTCTTCACGTACGGCAGATGCGCCAGTTGCAACCGGGTCTTGAGATAACGCTGCCGCCGCGCGTCGGCTTCCGCGCTCACCACTTCGAGCAGGAAGTCGGCGTAGGCCGGTTCCTTCTTCGAGGCGCTTTCGAGTAGAGCTTCCAGCCGGGCATCAATGGCAGTCAGGCTTAATGCCGTCAGCCTGGTTCGCAGCCGTTCCAGCGTCATCGCCCGCCTCCCGCCGCTAAACTCTCATAAGCATCCAGCGAACGCCGCTCCACCACGGGAGCGCTCTGTTGAATGTGGATGAGCGTTTTGCCGGTTTGCTTGTTGCCGAGCGGGATGCCTTCGTGATGCTCGCTGCGAGTGACCACCTGATGGCGTCTGACCGCTGGCGCGTGTCTGGCAATGAGTTCCGCACCGCAGCGCACTTCTACATCGCGGCCTTGCTCGCGAACCCAGACCTCTTTGCCGGCATAGCGCCAGGGAACCGAATAGCGGCTGCCCTGCCAGGACACATAGGCATCTCGCGCTACCTTGCGCTGCCCGTCATCGGCATACGGGTAAGGCAGACGGCCGTTCACCGGCTGCATACTGAACTGATCTTCGTCCCAGCGAATCAACACCTGTTCGCGAGTCGTTCCATGCACACGTTGGTTGGCGACTTCCGAAACCCAACGGCGTAACTCCGCGTTGAGATCGACCAAGTTGGACGGCTCGCGGCCCTGCAAACCGCACAGAAAGTTTCGGCGCACATACTTCACGCCCGATTCCACTTTGCCTTTCGTCTGCGCCCGGTAGGGGCGGCACAGCCGCGGCGTGAATCCCCAATAGCGGGCGAAGTCCAGAAACACAGCGTTCCACACGATCTCGCCGCGTTCGCCCGTGCCGGTCCAAACAGTTTTCATTCGGTCATAGAGAATCTCTTCCGGTACGCTGCCCCACTGTTGAAAAGCCGCTTCGTGCATGCGCAACAGCGTCCCCAGTTTCTGATCCGTGGCGGCTTCCGCCATCATCATGCGGCTGTAGCCCAACGTCATCGTGAAGCCCCACAGCATGCGCTCTTCTCCCGATTCCAAGAGCGACCCGAGATGTCCCCAATCCACCTGCGACTGTTTGCCTGGTGGCGTTTCGAACCGCCGGACGGCAACCACGCGCGCCGACTCGCGCTGCGGCCGAAGCCAGTCCGTCAGGATCGTGTAGCCGCCGCCGTAATTACCTTGCCGCAGTTCGCGCAGCAGCACTTGCGCATTCCAGACGCCGGCCTGAAGCCGTTCCTTCAAATATGGTTTGAATGGTTCCAGTTTGCTCACCGCCGCCGGCCTTGGTCCGTACACCGGTCTTCCCTCCGGCTTCAACAGATACTTCCGGATCGTCTTACGATCGAAACCGGTCAACTGACTGATTGCCTGAATGCTCAACCCTTCTCCTTTGAGCTCGCTGATCTCTTCCACGTCTTTCCCCCTGAACAGGTGTCGGCCCTCCTCTGGTTCCCAGAGTTGGGGTTACACCACCCGCCCGAGGGGCTGAGGAATTTTCAAACGGCACTATGGGGATTTTTGCACCCGCGCTGACAAAAAGATGCTTGAAATGGAAGTCGTCCAAAAAAACAAGGTTGAGCGGCCGGTGGCAAATAGCTGATCGTGCTCCGGCTCAAACGGTCAAAGGAAAGCTCTTCGCCCAGGCGTCCAACGCCGCCTCGGGCAAGTCGCTTCCCGAGCCATCAAGTTGCAGAAATTCCAGGATCCGTCCATCGGCCATGCGCGAGCGCTGGCATGTGGACCTTGTCAGGTCCGTGTCGCCGATAACGGGTCGAATCATAACTCGCATGCACTGGCCGGTTTCCGCTTCCAGTTTCAAGCGGGCATCCAAAATCGCGCGCGCGGCCGCCCTGGACTGCTGCGAACCGAGGAGATAATCTCCCGGCCTTGGGCCTGAATGTGTGGCGGGTAGAATTCGCGATTGTTCTCTAATTGGCACGACTTACACCCTCCTCTGCCTCATACGTTGTCGCGCTCACACTTGTGCGAAACCAAGCCGGTAGTGCTCCCGATTGGGCGTAGGTTTCGAGCTCCTGCGGAGTCATGCGATCAAAGAACCGGTGGAGCGAGACCGTCTCTGTGCGATCAACCCCGGTCGCCCAAGCGAATAAATACCAGAACAATACGCTCATAACAAACTCCCAGACACAAATATACCGAGCACGAAGCCGGCCATTCCGGCCAACACTAGTGTCCCCACGTATGCAGAACACTCAAGAATCCAATGAGAGCACCGAGGCGCTTTGGGTTCGCGGCTACTTCGAGTAGCGTAGCGGCAGTGGCCTCCAATAAGAGAGCGAACAGCAGACCTTGCGGGCGAATTTACACTCAAGACTTGACACGGTCAGGCGCGGTGTTTCCGGTGTCGCTGTTTGAGAGCGTCTTGCGTATTATCGTGGGGAACGCTTCGGGTCAGCATGCAGTAGAGGAAACCCGCATAGAGTGAGCGACCGCCACAATTGTGCGTTCTTGCCCTCGACGAGGCGATAGTGAAGCGTCCCTCGAGACGTTGAACACCGGAATCCAATCGGAACCTGTGTTCTCCGTCACGGCATGCGTGACATCTCCCAATTCCTTCCGTCCAGCATAGGCGAGAATCTGAGGCGCACGCTTAGCGATGGAGAACCCCCCGTTATGTGTTACCTGTGCTAGCGACAGTTGGCCAGTTTCTTCACTTCTGGTTCCCTCGATGTGAGGAAACCGTTACCGCTTTTGAATCAAAACGGAACTTCAAAAAAGAGGATTATGATGCGAAATTCGAAACAACTGTTGTGCCACTCAATCTGCCTCATGCTGCTTGCCAGCCTGGGTATGTGTCTCACGCCAATGCATTCCAGATAGAGAGCGGAAAGAAAACCAAAGTTAAAGGGTCCATTGTCTCCCGCAAAGGAGACCAGCTCAACGTTGTGATATGAAAGACAGTTCGATGGTCGTCGTAAACCTCACCGACAGCACCCAGTTCGAACGTACGAAGGACTTTCGGTTCCGTCACAAGGATATGGATGTCACTGCCATGGTGCCGGGCTTAATCATCGAAGCCGAAGGGGTCGGCAATGCGCAGGGACAAGTCGATGCAACCAAGGTAAAGTTCGACCCGGACGAGTTCGGGATTCAAGTAGCGGAAGAACAGCAGATTATGAACAATAAGCCTAGCAGCCCAAAAGGCGCAGTCTACCGCCAATCAGGGGGTAACGGACGCGAACGCGGCCCGGGCTTCCGCCAATGGAGCCCAGTCTTCTGCCAATGCAGCCCAGAGCTCCGCCAATGGTGGCCAGTCCACGGCCAATGCGGCAGGCGCTCTCGGCGTAGTGGACGCCGCGGCAGTTCAGCTAGTGAATAAGCGCGTATCGGACTTGGGCGACTATAAGACGGTCGCAGCAGCTGGCATCTACTTTCCTTCGAATGGCTCGACTCTGGACACCCCTGCCAAAGCTGATCTCGACAAGCTGGCCAGTATTGCGACGCCGCTTGAAGGCTATATGATCGAAGTCGCAGGTTATGCCTCGAGCACCGGATCTAAACAGATGGATCAAAAACTAAACGCGGCCCGAGCGGCTGCAGTCACGCAATATCTGCGTGAGCAGGGCAATATACCGATGCGCCGCATTATGGCGCCCGCGGGTTATGGCACCACACATGCAGCCGCCACCAACAGCGATCCCCAGGGGCGGGCGCTGAACCGCCGTGTAGATGTCACAGTCCTGGTGAACAAAGGACTTAACCAGTAAGGTATATTTCAGCTGGTACCCCAGAGTCGGGTCCGGTGGTGGCCTTTTCGCCCCTCGGATGATCGCCTTCCCGTGTTGCTCATGAATGCCTATCGCAGGTTCTCTCCGGAAACGTGATTGAACCGGATGGATTAAGGCTTGACAGACGCTTTCTTGCAAGAACAAGGCATAGAGTTGACGGCCCCAACAGTGGCGGCCCGGGATTTGTTCCGCCGGAAGATCCGCGTCAGACGATTAGCGACCTCGCGAGCCACCTCGAAGAGATTCATTTGCTTGCCGGGAGCCAGTTGCACACTCGATCTTGAAGTTGTCGCCGTAATAGAGGTAGGACGATAGGAGAACGCGGATCAGTAGCGCGTTCACTGGCATCCATATCGGACCGCGCCAGTTGGAGTTGCCACCGAACCTCCCACTGTCGAATTCGGCCGGGAGAAAGTTCACACGATATTCCTGGCCCCCCACATTAACAACCTATGGAGGCTCAGCATGGTAGCGGGAGAGCGCTCGAATGCCATAGGGGACCAAGAATTCTTTCTCGTCGAGCATGCGCGACGGAATTCGGCGCAACCGTTCCGGATTCACCAGCGCAGCGATGCCGCGGCGCTATACCCGAGATGGCCGGCCCCGGTTGGACCGATGCTGTCGCGCAGTTCGGGCATACGTCGCAAGCGTTCCCACAGAGTTGTGGTGGCTCGCGGTACCGTTCGCGCTGCCAGCGTTGAATGACACTAGTAGCACAGATGGGCAGCAAGCCCACGGTGAAACGCACCTCGAGCCGCTTTGCGCTGCGATCGGGAAGCCGCAGAACATAATAGTACAATTGCGTTTCTCGTCGTCGCACATGCCGTCCGACACCCCATCTGATTCACGGCGCGCTATCCAGAGAAAATGACTACTGAGTTTGATGGCGATGTCTTTGAAGAAGGGGTCGTGGGCTGCCAGCTCAATGCTGATCTCGAGCATGTTTTGGCAGAACAGTGCCATCCATGCAGTATCGTCAGCCTGCTCGAGATGGCCACCGGCGGGCTGCGGAGCGCTGCGGTCTAATATTATCCAGCCCCAGAAAGCCTCCTTCAAAGAGGTTTTGCCGAGGCGGTCCTTGCGGTTCACCCACCCAACTGAAATTCAGCATCAGCTTGGCAAACGGCCCTTGAGGAGTTCGATATCGCCTTCCGTTTTTAGGGGCCTGTTCAGTCCGGTACAGGAAGAGGGTTGCCCAGACGTGCACGGGCGGATTGACGTCGCTGAAGTTCCAATCGTAGGCCGGGATCTGTCCGGTCGGATGCCGGAAGAACTCCTGCCGCATCAGGTCGAACTGTTCTTTAGCGAAATCCACGTCAATTGTGGAGAGCGCAATGGTGTGGACCGCCAGGTCCCAGGCGGCACAGACCAGGGATACTCCCACTTGTCCGGCATCGAGATGAGGGGGTCATTTACCATGTGGAACCATTCGCCGTTCCGCATGTGCCGCTGCCCGCGGTGCTGCCCGCACCCGCCCCAAGAACGGCTTCGGCGTACCCGCCCACCAAGTTCACGTCTTGCGAAACCAGAGAGTAGGCAGCACGTCGAGAGTGGCGGCGTCAGGCCGACGGTTGAACACTCTGATCTCGATCAGGATGTCCTCGGCGTGTTTTTCGCGTCCTGGACGAACACGTCAAAGAAGTGGTCTCTGTTGAATACACCAGTGTCCAGCAACTCATATTCCATGTCGCCACAGCTGCGCTGTTTGCGGGTTCGGACCACATCATCGTACGGAAACACCGCCTGAGGATCCTTGTAGAGGTATTTCATGTACGAGTGACTTGGGGTACTGTCGAGATAGAAGTAGTATTCTTCGACATCCTTCCAGTGATTGCTCTCGCTGTTGGTTTCGCCGAAGGCACGCTCCTTGGGGATCGGGTCACGGCCGTTCCAGAGTGCAAGCGCAAAGCACAGAGTGCTTTTCATCACTGATACCCGCCAGGCCATCTTACCCCAGTGATAGGCGCGTGAGCGGGTTTGGTCGTGGGTGGGGTAGTCCAGGCGTTCCCATCTTGGCTGTAGTCCTCCCGAACCGTACCCATTGCCGCTTGCTCAGGGACCCCACTTCCTCCAGGGTACGTGCGCAGTACGCGCCTCCGGCAGCCGCGCTGCTTCTTGATTCGCATTCATCGTTGGTCTTCTCTGATCGTATTCTTCGTCGTTGCGTTCTCATTGTCTGCCCAAGAGGAGGACTCCATCCTGTGCAACCTGGTTTTTTGGAAAATGAGAGCCACGTTTGCTTTTTGGTCGAATTCCGAATCGAACTGTCGCTAACGACAGTTCCCGGCAATTCACTCTTTAGGCAACCTAATGTAAGAGGGGCCGGTGAGTACAGGAGGCATGCGAAGCTCTCCCATGCGAAGCTCTCCGATGACGCGGCGCTACTCAACGACACAAATCGCGCAAAAGGACAAAAAGTTTTATGAAACGACTATTCACACTTTCTGGCTTGACTCTGCTAACAGCGTTTGCAGGCATGGCCGCTGACGAGGTACCTAAATTCGAGGTGTCTGCTGACTACTCGTTCGCGCACTTCGACCCGGCTCGCAACTTCTTAAAGGTGAAGAACCTCAATGGTGGGGGCGGCGCCTTCGCCATGAACTTCGGCAGTTTCTTCGGTATAAAAGGGGATTTACAGGGCTACGGGAGCAGCAACTTCACGTACACACTTCCGTCTGGGGTTACGCTTCCCAACGGGACCGTGACCACCAGCCCGACAGTCGGCACCCTGCAGGGCAATCTGTTCACTTACACCTTTGGCCCCGTGATCAAGAAGCATACAGGCTGGTTCCAGCCCTTCGGTGAAGTTTTGTTGGGAGCGGCGCATTCCAACGCCTACGCCAATGTTTTCAAACAGATTTACGGGGTTTCGGCATCGAACAACAACAATGGGTTTGCCATGGTAGTGGGCGGCGGAATCGATTTGAGACTCTCGCCGAAATTTACAATCCGTCCTATCGAAGCCGACTACTTACTGACGCGTTTCGGTTCCACGTTTGTTCCGCCCGCTTCAACGGGGCTGCCATCGATTTCCACGCTGAACCAGAACAGCTTCCGCTATCTGGCCGGAGTTGATTTCACTTTCGGGGGCAAGTAAAGAAACAGGCAAAGCTGTGGCGGCCGACTTCCCGATACGGCGTAACACGCACGAGGGGCACGCAGATATGATCTCGGCCCCTTTCAGCTTCGAGAATCAAGTTGGATTTGCTGATGAGTCTCTTTTTACCGCGAGCTTTGAGGGCGATCTGATCCAGTCAAAGAGTTTCGCAGACGCGCAGCTGACTGAGTGAAGTAGAAGTTCAGCGATACTCTCGCTGCGTTCCACTTCGCGGGATTGCAGGGTCCAGCATAGCGACGCGCTTGTAGGGCCACTGGATGCCTGCCGTGTACCATTCCTGATGCCAGGCATGGCTCGCTCCATCATAGAAGACCTGGGCAGAACCATATGGAGTAAAACGGAAGCCGTGGAGGAGAACGTCCCGCTCGACTGTCAACATGCTCCGATAGGTCGTCGAATACGCCCCGTTCTATCCAGCGGAGCTCGACGCAGTTCCTGTCGCGTACCAAGAATCCAGCGGTCGGACGAAAGCCGAGTGTCAAATCGATAGTTAGACGGTCCTCGTTTTTCACCTTTCCCGATTGAGTCGTTCGAAGGAACTCATAGCCGCCGCCGAACAAAGACAGTGTTACCCGCCAACGCGCCCGGGTCCTAAAAGCTAAGCTTCAAGGCCAGTTGCCCGACTCTCGGATTCACGGAAGTACTGCTGATTACGCCGAAAGTTGCTGAACTGAAATTGTTGTTGGGATCGGCAAATTGCGGATGGTTGAAAGCGTCGAAGAGATCGGCGCGGAATTGCAGGCTGCTTTGCTCCTGTCTCCAGCGCAGCGGGATTGTCTTGACCAGTGAGAGGTCGAGATTCGCCTGGCCAGGGCCGTCCACGATGCCCGTTCCACTATCCCCGAAAGCCGTGCCTTGCCCGTCCGCACCGATGACCGGCGGGGCCGTGAAACAGGCCTTGTCGAAGTAATTATTTAGGTTTCGCTGCACCAATCCTGCAGTCACAAGCTGCCCGTTCGTGCAGCCATAGCCTAACTGCGCCCTATCCTGAGTGATACCGAAAACATTCCTGGAATTAGAGTAGATGATGGTGAGAGCGTCGCCCGATTGAACAGTTGCTACGGCTGACAAAGACCAACCCCCCAACAACACGCGCGCAAAGGTTTGCGAATACGATCCGGGCAGCTCATAAACCATACTGAACACAAAGCGGTTGGTGCGGTCGAAGCTAGAACGCCCTCGTCTTTGGTTCGGCGAGTTCTGATCCCCACGCGTAAAAGTATTTCCTGCGCCCGTGCCGTTAATGTTTGCGCCGTCGGTGTCCAACGACTTCGAAAACGTGTAAGAGGCGAGGAACTGCAATCCCCCGCTGAGCCGTTTCGTGAGGCTCGCCTCTAGGCCGTTATACCAGGACTGCCCAGCCGATTCGACTTCCTGCAAGCCGGTGGACGGGATGCCGATGATGGGGACTCGCAACGGAATGTTTGCCAGCGTGTTTTCGGTCTGCCCCCGGACAGGATTACTCGGTGAAGCATCTAGCGCCTGATTCAATAAGCGGTCCCTCAGCAAGTGTGTGCCTAAGGTCCCGACGTATCCCAGTTCGATGAGCAAGTTGGGCCGGAGTTGATCTTGCACATTGAAGCCGAACTGTTGAATCAGTTCCGGCCGGAAATCAGGCGACACGGTAGCCACCGTGAGCGCGGTCGATGGCGAATATGCCGGAAACAGCGGAAATGACGCGGGCGTCGGAAAAGGCTGAGGAAAAGGATTCTGAAACGTAGCGTCCGCATTTGCGGGCCCCACGTTGAAGTTTCCAAACGAAAAGGGCGCCCCGAAAACGCTCTGAAAAAACGTCTGGCCGGTTGGACGCGAGTAATACATGCCGTAGCCGCCTCGAAAAACCACCTGAGAAGTATTCGGTGATGGCTGCCAGGCGAAGCCAATACGAGGAGCAAGCGTGTTTTGCCCTTCAGCATGATTGGCAAAGGTGTTGTTGGCCCGGATTACCCCCGGAGGAGTCGTCCCCGAGAAGTTCGAGGCTACGATATACCCAGCGGTACTGCCTTGCGGAGGCGGATTCGGGTCAGCTTTGCTGATGTCAAAGCTCGAATTTCTGCCAAGCTGATCCCCGAATTGACCTAGCCGTTCGTAGCGCAAGCCGAAGTTGAGCGTTAGCGAGTGCGTGAGCTGGTAATTATCTTGCGCGTAGGCTGAGCCCTCCCATGATCGATACTCGCGATTCAGTAGGCCGAAGTCATCAATCGATTCGTAGACATTGCTGAATAAACCTGTGCCATTTTGCGCGCCGTTTAAGCCGAGCAGGAAGTCGGGCCAACTCAGAAACTGCACAAAGGAACCTAGCCCGACAATCGCAATGTTGTCCTGCAAGCGAGTGAGCGAACCTCCCGTCTGGATCGTGTGCTTGCCGGCAACATGGGTGAGGTCGTCGGTCGCTACGAAACTATTTTGGGTAAATCGCCGGGGAAAACCGCTGGCGAAACTGATGGAGCCCAGGACGTTCAAGCTCACCAGTTCGTTTTCCTGATTCATCGCGCCAGCGGTTACACCCAAGTCCGACCATGAAAAGGGAGTCTGCGCGGCTGTATTCCCAACCGTCCGAAGATAGCCGAAATGCGCCTGATTCAGCCAGTTGGAGGTGAATGCATAAGTGTACGCGAGCGCCAGAAAGCGGAAGTCATTCGACACACTACTGGGGAAACCAGGCAGGTTCCCACCGCTGATAAATCCATTCCCTGGAAACGTCACCGACTGATTGCCATCTGTCCAAAGCGACCGCAAAGAGAGCCGGCCCTTGGTGGAGGCCAGGTAATCGGCATTGATGAGAAATTGGTTCTCATCGTAGTGACATGGCTCGCTGAGCGTCGAAAAACCCTGGCTTGCGAAGGGCTGGGCCGGATTCACGGTTTCCGGAGTTGGAATCAAATACGACCCACTCGGTAGCTTGAAGTTCAAAAGGGCCAGTGCCACCGGGTTGATATTCGAGCCATTCGGCGCGATGGCCACGCCTCCGAATGCGCCGCTCATTCCGCCAAATAATTTGCCCAGCGCGGCAGCGGACCGGTCGTTCGTAATGGGCGGCGTGGAGAGGCTCACCGTGCAGCCGGTCCTGGCCTGACCTGAGGCCAATCCGTTTACTTGGCGAGTTCCTTGGTAGGAGCCAAAGAGCAGCACCTTGTCCTTTTTGATCGGCCCGCCAGCATCGAAGCCGAACTGGTTCTGGTTAAGGGGCGGCCGCGGTTGGCCGGTGCGATTCAAAAAGAAATCATTCGCGTTTAAGACACTGTTACGGAAAAACTCAAAGGCGCTCCCGTGGTAGGAGTTGCTGCCTGATTTTGTGACCACGCTGATGTTAGCGCCTGCATATCGTCCATAGGCGGCATCGTAGAGCCCGGTCTGGACCTTGAATTCCTGGATGGCATCGGGATTGGGAATCGGATTTCCCCCGCTTGCAGATGCACTTCCCTGCACATCGCTGACACTGATGCCGTCCAGTTCAAAGTTATTGTCATAGGAGCGAGCTCCGTGCACGAAGAGTCCGTCATTGGACTTGTCGATCTGCGGCAGACCGGTTCCACCCGGCCCCAGTTCCCCGGCATTGCTGACGCCCGTAGCAACACCCGGCGAGAGTGCCGCTATTTGGGCAAAATTCCTGGTGACCAGCGGAAGACCCGTGATCGCTGTTTGGTTCGTAACCCTGCCTAATGCAATCGTGTCCGTTTGCAACATCGGCGCTTCGGAAGACACCTGCACCCCTCCCACGACGGTCGCGAGCTGTAGGCGAAGCTCGAGGCGTAAGGTCTCGGTTACAGGCACCTCGATGTTCGAGAGTTGCAGGACCTCGAATTTTGCTTTGCTGGCTTGCACGTTGTACGTACTGGGCGAAAGAAGAGGGAAGCGGAAGTCTCCCGTATTGTCAGAGGTGACTGACTTGACGCTGCCCGTCTTCTGATTCACTAACTGAACCGTGACCCCGGGGATCACGGCCCCGGAGGGGTCAGTCACCGTTCCAGCAAGGGCCCCGGTGGAAGCCGTTTGGCCGCAGATGCCGGTTGAAGAAACAAAGCCAATCGCCAGGATTGGCAAGAGAGTCCAATAGACACTTGGGGAGTGAAGATAATCGTGTGAACTGCAGGGCATAACCGTTTAAGCTTCACATGCAAAATGACATTGTCTAGTCATATTACTAGGCCTATACTGTCCTTATACTTGGACTTTAGGGCTTCTTCGTTTGCGCCTGCAAATCGGGCAGAACCAATCGGGCTTCCTGTGATCCGAAATAGTTCGTCAGGAGGGCCGGAACGGCTGGTTACGCTTGGGTTTCTGACGCCTTTTATCCTGCTCCTCTTTGCTTCGCCTTACCTCGCTGCGAAATCTCCATCAGAAAAAAACGTTCTCGTTCTATATAGTTTTACCCAGCGCGACGCTTTCAATGCGTTGGAGCCCCTGAAGTCGACCATACGATCTCATATTGCCGCACCGGTGCAGTTTCATGTGGAATACCTGGAATCGGAGCGTTTTAGAACGGCCGGCTATGAGGAGAGCCTGAGTGAACTGTTTCGCCGCGTATATGGAGGGGAGAAATTGGATCTCGTGATCACTTCTGCCTATCCGGCGCTTCGGTTTGCGATCGATCACCGGCAGCAACTGTTTCCGCACGTCCCCATTGTGTTCATTGAAATTGTTCCCGAAAGACTCCAGGGCAGAATACTGCCTCCAGATATAACTGGAGTCACGGTCAGGGATGACCCTAAGGGTACGCTGGATCTCGCGCTTCGTCTTCATCCTGGTACTAATACTGTTGCCGTAGTTACAGGAACGTCAGACTTCGAGAGGTTTTGGCGGAGCGCCGTTCACAGGGAGTTTCAGCACTACGCAGCCAGAGTGAAGCTGATCGAGCTTGCGGGACTTTCGACCGACGAACTTTTGAGACAAGTGAAAGCCCTCCCTCCACACACCGTTGTTTTGTTTCAGCTGATACCTCTGGATGGCTTGCAGCCTGTTATGGGACCTATGGAGATTCTGACGGCGGTCGGCGAGCAATTTCCCACATACTAGCATTCATCCTTACTGGCTTGGCCGCGGAGCGGTTGGCGGGGCCTACAGTTGGCCCCCCAATCAACAGGGAAGAAAGGGAGGGGAAGTGGCCGCGCGGGTTCTTGCCGGCGAAAAGCCGGAGAACATACCAGTGATCCATACTTCCGGAACTCGCGCGCGGGTCGATTGGCGTCAACTCCAGAAGTGGAAAATTCCAGAGTCCGCGCTCCCGCCCGGAACGATCGTTCTCTACCGGCAGCTGACGGTCTGGCAACGTTATAGAAACCTGATCGTCCTCTGCATCTTGGTGATTGTCTTTCAGGCGCTGCTAATTACCGGCTTACTGTTGCAGCGGGCACGCAAGCGCAAGATCGAAGCCAGTCTTCGTGAGAGTGAAGGGCGCTTTAAGACAATGGCAGACACGGCACCATCCCTGATCTGGATGTGTGACAAGGACGGCCAGGTTACCTATCAGAGTGAAAAGAGGGTCGCCTTCACCGGTGGCAGGTCCGCGCTCGGAGAAGACTGGGCTGAGCATATCCATCCGGACGACTTAAGAAGCACGTTGGATGTGACTTCGCGCGCGCTTGCACGGCAGGAGGGATTTTCCAGGGAATACCGGCTGCGGCGCAGGGATGGAGTTTACCGGTGGATGTTCGATGTTGCGTCTACGCGATTCGATGCCAACGGCTCGTTTGCCGGTTTCATCGGCTCGGCCAGCGATGTTACGGACCAGAAGCTCGCGCAGGAAGCGCTTGAAAGAGTGGGGGGACGCCTGCTTGAGGCTCAGGAAAAGGAACGTAGTCGAATTGCGAGAGAACTGCATGACGATATTTGCCAGAGGCTTGCGCTGCTTTCGCTGGAACTCGAGCAAGCGAATCAAAGTGTGAACGGTTCAGGTGAGGAGGCAAGTACGCAGATCAACGACATCCGAAGGCATTGCGCCGAGATTGCCACGGATGTGCAAGCTTTGTCGCACGAACTTCACTCTTCGAAGCTGGATTATCTTGGCGTAGTTGCTGCCATCAGGAGCTTCTGCCGGGAGTTCTCCAAACAGCAGTCTGTATATGTCGAATTCACGGACGAGAATGTGTCGAATCATTTGCCCAGAGACATCTCCCTGTGCCTCTTCCGAGTCACCCAGGAAGCGCTGCACAATTCCGTGAAGTACAGCGGAGCAAGCCGATTCGCCGTGCGTCTGTGCGATACCGAGGACGGCATCCAGCTCGAAGTTCGGGACCCGGGCATCGGATTCGATGTGGAGGCTGTGATGAAGGAAGCGGGATTGGGACTGGTGAGCATGAGAGAGCGAATACATCTGGTGAACGGCACTCTCGCGATCGAGTCGAAGCCTAACAAAGGCACCAGGGTCGTCGCCCGCGTGCCCCGGCCTGCAGGTAACGGCAACGCTAGCGCAGCGGCCGCCGTGAGTGTCTGAGATTCAGCCGGGATCAGATATGGGACGACTGCGTATTGTAATCGCCGATGATCACACGATGATCTGCGCCGCTTTTCAAAAAATGCTGGAGCCTCAGCACGAGGTGGTGGGCTGCGTAGGCGACGGCCGGGCCTTACTGAAGGCGGCTGCCGAACTCAAACCGGACCTGGTGCTCCTGGACGTAGGAATGCCCCTATTGAACGGCCTGGATGCAGGAAGAGAGCTGAAACGGCTCATGCCGGACATTAAGCTGATTTTTCTAACGATGAATCCCGATTCCGATTTGGCGGCAGAGGCACTGCGTATCGGCGCCTCGGCCTACCTGTTGAAGAACTCACAAGCTGCCGAATTGTTAAAAGCAATTCACGACGGAGCCAGAGGAATCCCGTACGTGACGCCGCAGATCAAGCTGGCCATGGAAGAAATTTTCATCCGGGATCCCAAGGCGGTGAATCGCCCTAAGCATCTCACCGATAGGCAACGCGAGGTCCTGCAGATGCTCGCCGAGGGGCGCTCGATGAAGGAAATCGCCGAGGTTCTACAGATCAAGCACCGAACGGTACGCTTCCACAAGGCCCGCATCATGGAGGAACTGGCAATCGCCACGAACTCCGAACTCGTGCAATATGCGATGAAGCACGGGATCATTTCCGCCCTTTAGAGATTAAGCCGAACGGGCTTCCAGCACTGGCCAGTAAGTCGGCTACTGTCGCTTGCGACAGTAGCCGGCAGCCTCACTAGGCGAAACAATCTAAGTGATGTACGTGAAGTGTGTTTAAGCGCCGCCCCTAGAGGAGTAGTCGTGGCGAAAATTCGAGTGTTGCTGGCCGATGATCACGTGGCTATACTCGCAAGAATTCGCCGGGGACTCGGCGATCAGTTTGATATTGTCGACGCTGTTAAGAATGGCCAGGAAGCCGTTGACGCTGTTCTTCGCTTGGATCCTGATGTTCTGGTGACTGACATATCCATGCCGGTGCTAGATGGATTTCAAGCGGCATCCCGTATCAGGAATGCGGGATCTAGAACAAAGGTGATATTCCTTACGGTCCACGAAGACGTAGACTTTGTTTCAGCCGCATTTGCGGCCGGGGCCTCCGGGTATGTTACTAAGTCACGCCTCGCGACTGATCTGGTACCAGCAATCAACGACGCGCTACAGGGGCGCTCTTTTGTATCTCCGCTGAACGTGTAAGTGGACTACGGGTCCTGGCGTTGCACAAGCGGTTCCGTTCGCCGTTCCCAGTTTCCATAGAAAAATTTTGCTCAGCCCGTTCAGCGACTTACGCCCGATTTATAGCTCTCGCCCGTCAGTCTTGTCACCTCACGATGCTATTTTTCGGCAGGTTTCAAATCCATATGTCTCAATCAACTTGCCGCGCGAAACAAATCGCGCCAACGCGCAACATTCAACTGGGCCTACGTGGTCGACGGGAAAAGCCCGTTCCGCGCAAAACTCCGGGGATGAGCCTGCGTCTCTCGCGAGGCGAAGACTCCATGGGCCCCGGCCTTTACTCCGAGCAGCTCATTCTGTCCGGTGAAAACGCCGGCGAGTTCGATCACCTGCAGGCCAAACACCAACGCGCCTACTCCACCAAAGTTTCTGGTCGATGAACTGGCCCAAAAGCGCACAGGCCGCCAGCCCGCGCCGTTAATAGAAAACAGTGATTCAGTGGACTTAGGCGTGGGTCCGAGTCCGTTGTGCGCGATTGATGATAAGCTTCTGGCGCATGCGCCTCTTCCGCGAATTCGAAGCCCGCGCCTTTAAACCGGAAATCTGGACGATCGGAGCACTAACGGCTTGATGACTCTCATCCAGCGCTCTATGGCCTCCGCCGAGCGCAGCTTCCACAAATCTCTTAGCGCCTTGTCCAAGCTGCAAAAAGCTCGTGGCTTCGTTCCTCAAGAAACGGTCCAAGAACAAGTCACCCGCGCCGAAAAGTCCACACCGGCCGGCTTCGTTCCGCAAAAAACGGCCGCTGAGCTGCAAGCCTTCGAATATATGGGCTGCTTTCCCGAAGATATGGAGGAATATCTCGAATCGATCGTCGATTCAAGCGGCCATCCGCCGCAAAACATCGAAAACGCCGCCTAAAAACCAAGCGCGCAGCACCTCTGCGGAGCACCCACGGGCTGCACCGGATCTTTGACAATCGAATATCTCCCAGGTTCGCAAGCACTCGTAGTGTCTCCGCACTGTGACGCTGCCACTCTAGCCGCCGCGCCCCGACTCCCCGGGGCGCTTGGATTCGCCCGAGCAGAGGGCGGCTTCAACCCGCCCCAGCGACGGACAAAATGTCAGCGTCACCGTCAAGCTGGACGGCCAACTGCTGCTGCTCTGGTTAACGGCCGGAACCCCTCTTGGTTCTCCACGCCCCTGGAAGCAGCCACACGTTGAACTGCATGCAATGGGCTGCCACCCGGGAACGGAATGGAACTATTCGCATCGGCGCGCAGCTTCCACTGCGCCGCCTCTCCAGCTTCTGCTTAGGTAGTTTAAGAAGTTCCCGGATTTTCGCCACGGCGATCTCGGGATTCAACCCATCGGAGAGGCCTTGCGTCGGATTGGATGTCACGAACAGCGCCTGCATCTCGCGCCTGTATAGGTTCAGAGTTCTCGCCAGCTTGCGTCCCTCGATGTTCGCGTCAGTCAGCAGAACGTGAATCGGTCTGGACTGAGAGATGACAAAAAAGAGCGCGTCGGCCTCACAGCTCGCCTCGAAGATCAGATAACCGTCCAGCCAAAGATTGCGCACCAGAGCATGACGAGATCCTGCATCGGTGGCAATTAGAATCGTTGGGAACGATTCTTGTTCTTCGATTCGCTTCGCTTTTCCATTCGGTACGCCAATCATGACTCTTACCTCACAGTCTTGGGGTTGTTTGCTAGTTCACCACGAGCGTGGGTACATCAGGAACTGGCGCAAGCGACAGGTACGCTGATATTTCGGCATGAGGCTAATCGCGACGTATGCATAACAGACTGGGGCGTGTGCGATGGGACGCCCCTGAGAAGCCATTGTGGCGGATTGAACGGAAGACCCAGACAGGCTGTTTCCGCGAGAGTAAGCTGGGCAGGAAGGACACGTATATGGTTACATCCCGCCGAGCTCTCCTGTTCGGTTCATGTCTGTTTGGTCTTTTACTGGTGGCCTGCGGCAAGAAAGAAGGCGCACCTCCGGCTAGTATGGAGCAAGCGAAACAGCAAGCGGCCGTTGCTCCACCGCCGGCCAGCCCCGCCACTGTATCTTCGCCAGACGAACCTCCTCCTCCTTCGAACTCGCTAGTCTTGCCGGTAGGCCTCAGCCGCCGCACGGGGGATCTGGATGAGATGGTGAAAAAGCAAAACATCCGTGCGCTGGTACTGCTCAGTCCTATCTCATTCTTCTATGACAGGGGACAACCCAGAGGTATCGTCTACGAGGCTTTGGAAGCGCTTCAAAGCTTCACCAACCAGAAGTTGAAGACGGGCGCGCTGAAGGTGGAGGTCACTTTCCTTCCCGTAACTCCCGCTCAGGTTGAGGCGGCCTTGACAGAAGGGCTAGGGGACATCATCGCTTACGGAATCACCATCACCCCCGACCGTGAAAAACGAGTCGCCTTCTCGACGCCGATTGAGGCTGACGTAAGCCAAATCATCGTAACCGGACCTAATTTCGGGCCGGTCTCCACCTTCGACGGCCTTAGCGGGAAAGAGGTGTATGTCAATCCGCTTACCGCCTACTACCAAAACCTGCAGAAGATGAACGAGTCGCTCGCAAAAGGCCGGAAAAAAGTCGATCGTAGTCAGAGCGGCAGACAAGAACCTGATGGACGACGATCTGGTGCAGATGGTGAATGCCGGATTGATCCCAGCGACGGTCACGACGAAACAGCGAGCAGACCTCTGGTCGAAAGTGCTCGACCACATCAAACCGCATCCTGAACTGGTTATCGCAAGCGGAGGGCAACTGGCGTGGGCCATGCGCAAGAACAACCCGCAACTGAAGCAATTGGTCGACGAATTTGTCGCGTCACACGCGGTGGGAACATCCTTTGGCAACACTCTGCTGCGCCGCTACCTGCAAAACACCAAGTGGGTCAAGAATTCAACGTCTGCGGAGGAGATGAAGAAGTTTCAGGCCGAGGTTGCGCTTTTCCAGAAGTACGCCGGGGAGTATAACTTCGATTACTTGATGCTGGCGGCCCAGGGATACCAGGAATCGCTGCTGGACCAGAGCAGAAGGAACCCGAGCGGCGCCGTGGGTATTATGCAGGTGATTCCCAAAGAATGCCGCAGCCTCTCCCATCAACATTCCGAACGTGGGGACGCGCCGAAGAAAACATTCATGCCGGGGCCAAGATGTTGCGCAATATTGCGGATACCTACTTCAACGATCCCAAAATCGATCCTCTAAACAAAACGCTCTTCGTCTTCGCCAGCTATAATGCCGGACCGAATCGCATAGCGAAGCTGCGCAAAGAGGCGACCGATATGGGCCTTGACCCGAATGTCTGGTTCGGCAATGTGGAGCTGGTTGTCGCGAAAGAAATCGGACAGGAGACTGTCACGTACGTCGGGAATATCTATAAGTACTACATCGCTTACAAGCTGGCGGTGGAACAGCGGCAGCTCCGGCAGAAGTCGGAAGACAACCAGGTAAGGAGTTCGCGGATCAGTTTGAATCCACGTACCGTTCGGATAAATCTGAATGAATCGACTAAGTCGCGGCGCAGGTCTGCTGCTCAACCTATGTCTCGCGATTGGCATCTGCCCGGCGCAGGACCTCAGGCCGCGCGCCTATCTCATCACTCCCATCGACTCGAATGCAATCATTTTGAGCTATTCCTTCAGCGACGGCAGCATTTATTTTGGCAGTATTCTCCCGATTACCAACGACTCTGGACGGTATAGCATCCCGTCTCTTAGCTACTATCACTCGTTGAATTTTTTCGGGCGATCCGCCAACTTCTCGGCGACTCTGCCTTACGTGGTCGGAAACTTCCAAGGACTTGTGAGTGGAAGCGAGGAGAAGATCTACCGCTCCGGACTGGCGGATTCCATCTATCGCTTCTCGGTGAATCTCATCGGCGGCCCAGCGATGCCTCCTCGCGAATTTATGAAGTGGCGGCAGAAAACCATCCTGGGCGCCAGCATCCAGGCGGTCGCTCCGACAGGCCAGTACGACCCCAGTCGCCTGGTCAACCCGGGTCTCAACCGCTGGGCATTCAAGCCGGAAATTGGCTTCTCCAGGAGATGGGCGAATTGGATTGTGGATGCGTACGGAGGCGTGTGGCTGTTCACTGCGAACACCAATTACCTGACGAATAGCCAGTTTTCCAGACGCCAGAACACCCTAACGCAAGCCCCCATAGGCTCGATAGAAATGCACTTGAGCTACAACTTCAAGCCGCGCCTCTGGGCCTCGCTTGACGGCAATTACTGGTACGGGGGCGGTACCACAGTCAACGGCATCTCTAAGATTGGCAGTCTGCAGGCAAACTCCCGAATCGGAGGGACAGTCTCGATACCGTTTACTAAACACGAGTCCGTGAAATTCAGCTACAGCAACGGCGATTACACGAGATTTGGAGGAACCTTCCAAACCATCACCTGCGCCTGGCAGTACTCCTGGTTGGGGATGATGCCCAAGTAGCCGGAGCGGCAGGGCCGCTGGCGCGCGCAGCCGCGAACGGTTTCAGCTGCCTTTCGAGCTGGCTTTGCGCAAGCAATCCATCAGCGAAGAGATTCGCTCTGTCTTCGGAAAAACAGGTCGTACAGTCGCCTCTCGCCTAACACTCGCTGTATTTCTCTGATAGCAAAGAAGGGAATGAAAGCGCAGAACAGGACCAGCCCGTGCCCGAGTAACTCGTATCTTCCTGAAGCGAGACGCAGCCCATCGAACGCCTCCGCCATTCTCTTGTGATGGACCAATGCTTTAACTGCCTCTTCAACAACGTGAAAGGCCACTGCAAGCAGGCCAAACACAAAGGCTTTGTAAAGAGTCGAAATGATCAAGGGTTTCCGCTCATGCCTTGTGCCGAGTCCCGTATACTCTCCGAGCATAATCACTTTGGCCATGATCAGGGCGCTTATGATGGCAGCCGCGTAGCTGACGTACCCGACCTGAAACTCGCGTGACAGCAACATGCGATAGGCCGCAAACACCTCGAAGAATAGAGCGAGGTACAGGAAAATAGCCAGAAGCTCTCCAGTTTCATGAACCACCTTCTGCTTCAAACCGGCTCGCCCCGGATTTTCTCCACTCATCTCGTCTCCTATCGTTTTTGCCTGTAGAACTCCACAACATCTACCACCGCGCAAAACTTTGCCATGCCCGTCCCTAAAGGGACTCGCCTGGCAACCGCAGCCACTACTGCATCATTACTTGAAAACGCCGCTCTAAGCGGGTGAGGCCATCACCTCTTCCTTTCCTTTCTTCGCAAAGGCGCCTGCTTTGCCCGTATCCAGGAACTGCTGCGCGTCAATACGGCCGAAAAGCTCGATCAGTTTCGCGACGATGCCGGTCCATCCGGTCTGATGGCTGGCTCCAAGACCCGCACCGTTATCGCCGTGAAAGTACTCGAAAAACAGGATGTAATCCTTCCACTGGGGATCCGTCTGAAACTTCTCCGTGCCTCCGTACACCGGTCGCCGGCCGGACTTATCCCGCAGAAAGATTCGCGTCAGCCGGTTGGCGATTTCGCGAGCCACCTCGAAGAGATTCATCTGCTTGCCGGAGCCAGTGGGACACTCGATCTTGAAGTTGTCGCCGTAATACAAATAGAACGACAGCAAAGCGCGAATCAGCAGTGCGTTCACTGGCATCCATATCGGGCCACGCCAGTTGGAGTTGCCGCCGAACATGCCGGTATCTGATTCCGCCGGAAGATAATTCACCCGGTATTCCTGGCCCTCGACGTTGACGATATATGGATGCTCGTCATGATAGCGGGAGAGCGCTCGTATCCCATACGGACTGAGAAACTCGTTTTCATCGAGCATGCGCGATCAGGATCCGGCGTAACCTGTTCTCATTCACCAGCGCAGCCATGCCGCGTTCGGCATACCCGTAGATGCCCAGGCCCGGTTGCATGAATGCTCTCGCCCAGTTCGGGCATGCGTCGCAAGCGTTCATGTAAGATGTTCGCCACTCGCGGCACGCGTTCGCGCTGCCACGGTTCTATGACCGTGGTGGCACATAGAGGCAGCAGACCCACCATGGAGCGAACCTTGAGGCGCCTGGCGCTACCATCCGGGAGCCGCAGCACGTCGTAGTAGAAACCATCCTCCTCATCCCACATACCCTCCGGCCCAGTCTGATTCATAGCGCGGGCGATCCAAACGAAATGCTCGGCAAACTTCATTGCCATGTCTTCGTAGATCGGATCATGGGCCGCCAACTCCACCGCGATCTCCGCCATGTTCTGGCAGAACAGGGACACCCACGCGGTGCCATCTGCCTGCTCGAGGTGGCCGCCGGTGGGCAGCGGTGAACTGCGGTCAAAGACGCCGATGTTGTCCAGCCCAAGGAATCCACCTTCGAACAGGTTTTTGCCAAAGCGGATCTTTGCGGTTCACCCACCAGCTGAAGTTCAGGGTCAGCTTCGCAAACGACCGCTTAAGAAAATCGAGGTCGCCTTTTCCCTCAAGGGCCTGCTCCGTACGGTACAGGAAAATCGTTGCCCACGCGTGTACCGGCGGATTAACGTCGCTGAAGTTCCATTCGTAGGCCGGGATCTGACCGGTCGGGATGCAGGAAGAACTCCTGCAGCATCAGAGTCGAGCTGTTCTTTGGCGAAATCCTCGTCGACCGTCGAGAGCGCGATGGTGTGGAACGCCAGGTCCCAGGCGGCGTACCACGGATACTCCCACTTGTCGGGCATCGAGATGATGTGCTGGTTCACCATGTGGAACCACTCGCTGTTCCGCGTCAAGCGTCCGCCGGGTTGGGTTTCATCGGATCTTCGCCGTGTTCCTTAAGCCATTTGATCCACGTCGAAGAAGAAATACTGTTTGCTCCAGAGCATGCCTGCCAGCCCTTGGCGCATCACAAGTGCCTCATCCTCCGTGACCCGCTTCGGCGTGATGGCGCGATAGAACTCGTCCGCTTCGTCGCTGCCGAGTCTGCATGATTTCGGCAAAGCTCTTGAAGGGGTCGCCCATTGCAGCTGGCGCCAGATCGCTTAGCCGCACACGGATGGTGGCGGTCTTCCCTGCGCCCACATTCACCTGGTAGTGTGCCGCCGATTTCGTTCCCGTTTTCTCAGGGTTGACGGCGTTGTGATCCCCTTGAACCACGTAGTTGTTGATTCCATCTTTGACGTAACGAGAAGCGTTCGTTCCGCCGAAGAGCCGTTCGTTATTGGTTTCATTCTCGGTGAACAGTAGCGGGATTTCTCCCTCACAGTACAGATAGCGCTCGCCGAGATCAGCGTGCGATGCCGCAACTGTCTGTGCGCCTTTCTGGCCAGAGACCTGCTTCAAGGACGGCTTCGGTGTACCCGGCCACCATGTCCAAGTATTGCGAAACCATAGGGTCGGCAGGACATGTAACGTGGCCGGCTCAGGCCCGCGATTACTCACGCTGATCTGGATGAGGAGATCCTCTGGACCTTGCTTGGCATATTCCACAAAAACATCGAAGTAGCGATCCTCGTTGAAAACACCCGTATCCAGCAGTTCGTACTCCATGTCGCCACGATTACGCCGCCTGTTCGTCTCGATCAGATTGTTATAAGGAAACGCTGCCTGCGGATACTTGTACAGGTACTTCATGTAGGAATGCGTGGGCGTGCTGTCGAGGTAGAAGTAGTATTCTTTAACATCTTCGCCGTGGTTGGCCTCGCTGTTCGTCAGGCCGAACAAACGCTCTTTCAGGATCGGGTCATTGCCATTCCATAGGGCCAACGCTAAAGCACAGCAACTGCTTATCGTCGCTGATGCCGGCAAGACCATCCTCGCCCCAGTGATAGGCGCGTGAACGAGCCTGGTCATGAGTGAAGTAGTCCCAGGCATTTCCATCCTTGCTATAGTCCTCGCGTACCGTACCCCATTGCCGCTCGCTCAGGTAGGGACCCCATTTTTTCCAGGGTGTGAGCGCGGTCCGTGCTTCCTGCAGCCGTGTGATTTCCTGATTCGTATTCATTGTTGGCGTACTCTCCTGGTAGGCTGCGTTTTCATCTCGAACAGTAGCATGGGACCGCTAGGCGCGCGACCCCGCGTGGAGTCACTTTCGCCGAGATACTCGGGGGGCGTGACTCGCCGCGGCGCGCCCCCACCTGTCGCAAGAGACAGTTCCTCCACACGTAACCCTGTCGTTAAGTAAGAGAGCGAAAGGAATCAAGTAAATGAAAAGGCGGGGAGCCGGGATTCGCCGCCACGGTTCGGGGCGGTTGGTCTTTCACGAGTCGATCGCGCCAGCGCATAGACACTGTCTGGCTATGAGGGCAACAATTGCGAAGAGGAAGAATGAAATATCTCACTAGAGTCAGCTGCATGTTGGTTGCATTCATTGCTCTCCTGGCGCTGGGCGCGCGGTCGTCATGGGCGCAGACAGACGGAAAACCGCCCAACATCCTTGTGATCTTCGGTGACGATATTGGCTACTCCAACATCAGCGCCTACAACATGGGCATGATGGGCTATCGAACGCCGAACATCGACGGCGTAGCGCACCAGGGCGCGATCTTCACCGACTCTTACGCGCAACAGAGCTGTACAGCGGGTCGGGCGGCATTCATTACTGGACAGAGCCCGTTTCGTACCGGGCTATTGAAAGTCGGACTGCCTGGCGCTGATCTTGGTTTGCGCGCGCAGGATCCGACGATTGCTGATTTGCTGAAGGGCCGCGGCTACATGACTTTTCAGAACGGCAAAAATCATCTTGGTGATCGGAATGAATTTCTGCCAACCGTTCACGGTTTCGACGAGTTCTTCGGCAACTTTTATCACTTGAATGCCGAAGAAGAGCCGGAAAACGTGAACTATCCGAAGAACCCCACCTTTCTGGCGAAGTTCGGGCCACGCGGTGTGTACAAATGCAAAGCCACCGCCACGGACAATCCAGCGCCGCCCGACCCGCGTTTTGGTCCGTGGGGCAAGCAGACCTGTGAAGACACCGGGCCGCTAACCAGGCAGCGCATGGAAACGGCCGATGAAGAGTTTCTCGCCAAGACACTGGCAGACATGGAGAGCTCGGTTAAAGCGGGCAAGCCGTTCTTCATCTGGCACAACACCACGCGCATGCACATCTGGACCCACCTCCAGCCGAAGTACCAGGCCATGGTTGCAGAAAAAGGTCTCTATGGCGCCGGCATGACGGAATTCGACGACAATGTGGGCGTGTTGCTCAAAAAGCTCGATGATCTGGGCATCGCCGAAAACACTATCGTCATTGTCACCACCGACAATGGCGCAGAGGCATTCTCCTGGCCCGATGGTGGCACTACTCCTTTTCGCGGCGAGAAGAACACCAACTGGGAAGGCGGGTACCGGGTGCCGATGGTCGTTCGCTGGCCCGGCGTGATCAAGCCGGGCACCGTGATTAATGATATCTGTTCGCACGAAGATTGGCTGCCAACGCTATTGGCAGCAGCGGGCGAACCTGATGTTACTAAAAAGCTTCTGACCGGCTATCAGGCGAACGGAAAAACCTACAAAGTCCATCTTGATGGCTACAACCTTACCGACATGCTAGCCGGCAAGGGTCCTGGACCGCGTAAAGAATTCTTCTATTGGACCGACGATGGTGAGTTCGCCGGTCTCAGGTATGAGAGATGGAAGATGGTTTTTCTGGAACAGCGTGAGCACGGATTCGGTGTGTGGAGCAATCCTTTCATTCCTTTGCGTGTTCCGTTGATCGAAGACCTGCATGCTGATCCGTATGAGCGGGCCTCTTATGAAGCCTCCGACTACGGTCATTGGATGATTGATCGCATTTACCTGCTGGTTCCTGCTCAGGCCTACGTCGGACAGTTTCTGATGAGTTTCAAGGAATTCCCGCCGCGCCAGAAGCCATCGAGCTTCAGCATGGATCAGGTGATGGAAAAGCTGCGGACAGGTGTGCAAGACAACAACTGAATGCTGCGCTTCCACGTCCCGAGTGGCGGATTACTCTGCCCCTGTCGCAAGGGACAGTTTCCCCGAATTCATAAGTGTCGTTAAGTAATTAAGAAAACGAAAGCACTGTCTGGCTCCGAGATGGACAGTGGATTTCGCAAAGGAGTAACAAGAATGAATCTTAGAGCGAGTATCAGGTCACTTACTGGGCCAGCGCTATTCGTCGCGCTGGGAGTATTAACCATACCCGGCTTTCTTACTGCCGCTGGGAACACAGGCGCGCGTGCACAGGCGGCCAGCACACAGAAACCTAACATCGTATTCATCATGGGTGACGATATCGGCTGGATGCAGCCGAGCATCTATCACCGCGGTTTGATGGTCGGGGAAACGCCCAACATCGACCGCATCGGGCATGAGGGCGCAATGTTCGTGGATTACGTCGCCATGCAGAGCTGCACGTCCGGACGCAATGCTTTTTTCACCGGCATGTATCCGTTGCGCACGGGCATGATTCCGCCGCAACTGCCCGGCAGTCCGTCTTACCTGCGGCCCGGCACGCCGGCGCTCGCGGTCTTCTTGCGTGATCTCGGCTATACGACCGGTGAGTTTGGCAAGAATCACTTGGGCGACCACACTGCGTCGCTGCCGACAGCGCATGGCTTCCAGGAATACTGGGGTTATCTCTACCACCTGGATGCGATGCAGGGCGTCAGCTTCCCCGACATCAACAGCACTCCTACGGATCAGCTCGTTGCGCCGCCGTGTATGAATACCCCGGTGCCAGGCCTCACTGAGCCTCCCGGCGCCGTTGACCCTAGAACCACGCTCTGCTTGACACCGCCGCGTCCGGTCATCTGGTGCCATTCCTCGGATGGGACGGAGAAGAATCAGTCGTGCCAGGACCAAGGTCCGCTTACGCTGGATCGTTCGAGAACGGTGGATGAGGAAATCTCCGCTAAGGTAGTCGACTTCCTCGACCGCAATGATCCTAAGAAAACCAACAAGCCCTTCTTCGTTTGGTACAACCCGGCGCGCATGCACGTCACGACCATGCTGCCGCCGAAGTACGAAGCGATGTTGGGGGTGAAAGGCGGTAAGGACTGGGGCGTCAACGAAGCTGGCATGAAACAGATGGACGATAACATCGGCGTGGTCCTTGCCAAGCTCGAACAAATGGGCCAATTGGATAACACCATCGTGGTCTTCACGACCGACAATGGCGCCGAGGCGATCACCTTCCCGGATGGCGGCGTGACGCCGTTCAAAGGTCAGAAAGGCGAGGCCTGGGAAGGCGGTTACCGCGCCCCCATGGTCATCCGCTGGCCGGGTCACATCAAACCGGGGACGGTCAAAGACCAGTTGTTCGCGGCGCTCGATTGGGTACCCACGTTTGTCGATATCGCCGGCGGTCCCAAGGGTGACGGACTGAAAGAGCAGATCGAAGGCGGCAAGTATCCCGGCATCGTAAAGACAACGCTCGACGGCTTCGACCAACGGGGTTATCTCGAAGGCACATCCGACAAATCAGCGCGTGACCACTTCTTCTATTTTTCGGGCGCAACGCCGTCCGCAGTCCGCTACAAGAACTGGAAGATGTATTACACGATGTCGCAGCCCGGCCCGGCCGGTTGGGTCCTGCCACTGGTTCCGTTCCACTTCACTTTAGTCCAGAACATCAAGCGTGATCCGTTTGAGCAGGCCGTCGGCATCGAGCAAAAATCGGCGATGAGCCTGGGCGGTGCGCTCGCCGCACCTGTGACTGCATTTCAGTACGACTGGAACATGCTACCCATCGGCCAGCGGCTGTGGCTGCAGCACCTCGAATCGTACATCAAATACCCGCCGCTGCAAGAGGCGGCTTCCTACAACCTGAGTCAGGTCATAGAACAGGTCAAGAAAGCCCAATCGATCAGTCACGCGGGCGAGTAGCTGCCTGAGCGAGCACGAACGATAAGTTGCGGGCGTCACAGTGGGGACGCCCGCGTTATTTAGAAGCGCGGAAAAATGGAAGTAATTGAACTCATACGCGCTCATGCCCGGGAACTCCCAACGCTGGCGAAATTCGCGGTGGTAATGGCGATCATTGTCGGCGTTCCACCGCTGGCTCGGCGGGCCCGGATTCCGGCTGTCGTGGGGCTTCTGCTCGCCGGAATTGTCGTCGGGCCTTATGGCCTCGATATTTTTTTCAAGAACAGACCAATCGCGGACTTTATCGCCGACTTGGGAAAACTGCTGCTCATGTTTTTCGCGGGCCTGGAAATCGACTTGGCCCTATTCCGGCTGGCACGGAACAAGTCGATGATTTTCGGTCTCGTTACGACCCTGGCGCCTCTGATACTGGGCACGGCTGTGGGTCTGCTGTTCGGCTACAGCCTCATCCCGGCGCTCGTATTAGGGTCGCTGCTCGCGTCGCATACGCTCCTGGGACTCTCCATCGTAGCTCGCCTCGACGAGACCCGGCTCGAGCCGATCATAGTTACCGTCGGCGCGACAGTGATCTCCGACACGCTGTCACTCATAGTGTTTGCCATCTGCGTCCCGGTTTTTCAGAGCGGCTTTTCAGTTTCCGGGCTTGCCGTCCAACTGATTGAGATCGCCGTCTTTTTCCCGCTTGTTCTGTTTGGCCTCAGCCGCTTTGGAGCCTACGCTTTGCAAAAGGCGGGTAATGACGAGAACGCATTTTTCGTCCTCATGCTCGCAATCCTCGCCATCGCGAGCCTCCTTGCGGAAGTCATCAACCTTCCGGGCATAGTCGGAGCCTTCCTCGCCGGACTAGCAGTTAACGCAGAGGTTCACCAGAAGCCCGCTAAAGAGAAACTGGAATTCTTCGGCAATTCCATTTTTATCCCTACCTTCTTTGTCGTGACCGGATTTCTGATCGATCCGGTTGCGTTTTTGCATAGCATCATTGACAATTTCGCTCTGGTGGCAGGAGTGGTCGGTGCGTTGCTCGTAGGAAAGTGGATTGCGGCGGAAACTGTGGGCCGGGCCTTCTCTTATACGCCGGCGGCGCGCAAGACCATGTGGGCGCTCACGTTGCCGCAGGTGGCCGCAACACTCGCGGCCACACTTGTAGCGTTCGATACTTTTAACCCCGCGGGTCAACGGCTCGTCGATGGCAAATTGCTCAGCGTGATACTCGTACTCGTGCTTACCACAGCTATTCTCGGGCCCGTATTGACAGAGCGCTTTGCACCTCGCATGCTTCCAGACGTTGCGCCGCGTGGCGTCATCAAGCCAGCCGGAGCGGCCTGAGACCAAACGCCTTGTCTATCCTGTCTCGATATCCCACTTTGTATGAGATCAACACGTGGGTTTTGGCCGGCCGAGCTCAGCCGAAAAAACGGAGAGCCTGTCGATCTCGGCTCCGTACCCGAGACCGAATGGGATGCTATCACCGCATTCGGTTTCGATGCCGTCTGGTTCATGGGGGTTTGGGAGCGAAGTCCCACGAGCATTGCGATTTCTAAGCGCAACGAAACCTGGTGCGTGATCTCCGTCGAGCATTTCCGGATTTCCAGCCAGAAAACAATGTAGGATCTCCCTACAGCGTCCGGCGCTATGTAGTCGATCAAGGCCTCGGTGGCTCGAAGGGTCTGGCCCGCACCCGTGAGGAACTTGCCCGGAGGGGCCTCGGCCTGCTGCTCGATTTTGTTCCCAACCATCTCGCGCTGGATCATCCGTGGGTCAGCCAGCATCCCGAATACTTTATTCGAGGGAATCTTGACGATGTCCGGAACGATCCCATTTCTTACACCGTGGTAGGAGAAAGTGTTCTTGCGTGTGGGCGAGATCCTTACTTCCCGGCTTGGCAGGATGTCCTGCAAGTGAATGCGTTTCAGCCAGGGCTTCGGGAAGCGGCAGTGCGAACTGTTTCGGACATCGCCGAACAATGCGATGGTATCCGCTGCGACATGGCGATGCTGCTGTTGAACGAAATCTTCGAGGGCACATGGGGCAGTCGCCCAGGACCGCAGCCAGAGACGGAGTACTGGGTTGACGTGATTGCCGCCATCAAGAAATCGCACCCTGGCTTCCGCTTCATCCCCCGAAGCGCATTGGGACCGGGAGTGGGAGCTCCAGCAGAAGGGCTTCGACTTCTGCTACGACAAGCGGCTCTATGATCGCCTGGAGCACTAGAACGCAGTGAGTGTCCGGCTTCATCTTTGTGCCGATTTTGCCTACCAGGAGAAACTCCTTCCTTTCCTAGAGAATCATGACGAGCCAGGGGCCGCCGCGGCGTTCTCTCCGGAAAAGGAGCGGGCCGCCGGGGTTACGATTGCCACCCTCCCTGGGGCGAGATTGTTCCACGAGGGCCAGTTTGAGGGTCGAAAGGTGAGGCTACCTGTCTTTCTGGGCAGACGTCCCGCCGAGCCCGTCGATGCAGAACTGCAGGCTTTCTACCGCAAGCTCCTCAAAGCCATTGATGCTCCCGTATTCCGGGATGGTCGATGGAGCCTGCGCGAGCCTACCGGCTGGCCCGATAACTCCAGCTTTCAAAATCTTGTGGCCTGGTGTTGTCTGAAGGGCGACGAGCGCAGCGTGATTATCGTCAATCTCAGCGACAGCCCAGTGCAAGCGCGTGTGAAGGTGCCGTGGGAAGACCTGTCGGGGTTTACCTGGACCTTGACGGATGCGCTATCGAATGCGGCTTACGACCGTGCCCGGGCAAGAGATGGTGTCGCCAGGGCTGTACCTGGAATTGCAGCCGTGGAACTTCAGTGTCATCGCACTGGCAATGGTTTGCCACCTGTCCCGAGCGACAGTTCCCGTTCACCCGTCTCTGTAGTCAAGTAGCAGATAAGCGAAAAACCAAAGTACATCCGGTTTCCCTCGAATTGCATCAGCGGAAGCAGAACGGATCACCCGGAGGCGCTAACTCAAATGACCGCAGAAGAAGCAAAGAAACTCTTGTCGATGGTGCTCAGCATCGTGCTAGCCACGGGTTCCTCGCAGGTCGCGTTTGGATACCAAGCTCCAGCGTCGGTGCCAGCCCCTGACTCTGGCAGTCCGACCGCCGGCGCTCCAATGACCGCGAGCGAGCTTCAAGGATTGGTGGCGCCGATCGCTCTATATCCGGACCAACTTGTCGCTCAGATCCTGGCAGCTGCAACGTTTCCAGATCAGGTAGCGGTTGCGAATTACTGGATCGAGCAAAACAAAAACCTGACAGGAACCGCGCTGGTGCAAGCGGTCAATAAACAGACGTGGGATGCGAGCGTGAAGGCGCTCACCCAATTTCCGTCGGTGCTGGATAACATGGCGAAAAATCTGAGCTGGACTTCCTCGCTCGGAGAGGCTTATCACAACCAGCAATCCGATGTGATGACCGCCGTTCAGACCTTGCGCGCGCAGGCGAAGGCCGCTGGCAATCTCAAGTCCACTCCTCAGATCACGGTGCAGGAGCCGCAGCCGCAGACCATTGTCATTCAACCCGCGAATCCGCAGATTGTGTATGTCCCGCAATACAATCCCGCGGTCATATATGGCACGCCCTATGTCACTCCTGGATACAGCACCGGCGCTCTGGTAGCGACGGGCCTTCTTTCGTTCGGAGCTGGCATCGCAGTCGGAGCCATGATGAGCGGAGGCGGAGGCTGGGGCTGGAATTCCTGGGGATGTAATTGGCACGGCGGTGTAGTGGTATACAACCACAACAATTTTTACGGAAATTCTGCCTGGCACGGCGGGTACTACAACGGCGGCTACCACAACGGCTACGGTTACAACAACGCCTATAACAACTACAACAAGAACGGCTACAACAACTACAACAAGAGCGGCAATAACAGTTACAACCGGAACGGTGACAACAACTACAACAAGAACGTGAGCGGGAACACGGTCAACATCAACAAGCAGAGTGCTCAGAGCTTTAACAAGCAGAGTGCGCAGAACTTTGGCGCCAGCCACCCCTCCGCTTCGAATTCCTGGGCCCAGCATGATAGTAGCGCTGGAAAATCCGACGCCTTCAGTGGGATGAGCGGGAAGTCTGGGGAATCTGGCGGCGGCTGGTCATCAAGGGCCGATAGCAGCCGCGGCTGGGGGAGCATGCGCTCCAGCGGATTCAGCGGCGGCAGATTTGGCGGGGGAGGGTTCGGCGGTGGTGGATTCCATGGCGGCGGATTTCGGCGCTGAAGACCACAGGCGAGGAATGATGATATGGCAAATTCTGGACGAATGCGTATCTTAGACCCAGTTCGGAATCATAGGGTTCCGGCCTCACGTTTCTGGATTCCGATTGTGCTGTTGGCACTGATTTTCGGGCTGGCCTCTTGCCAGAAGCCGGAGAATCCCGCCGCCGAAAAAAGCGAAAAGGCCGAGCAAAAAACATTCGCGTCGCCGGCAGACGCAGGAGCCGCGTTCCTGGCAGCGGCCAAAACCGGTGACCAGGATGCATTGCTTGCGATCTTCGGTGCAGAGGGCAAAAGTGTCCTGTTCTCGGGCGACGCAGTTAAGGACAAGAATGCTCTGCAGGACTTTGTTGCCGCGTATAACACCATGAATCGCTGGGACAAGATCAAAGCCGGCGGCGAGATCCTCAATGTGGGAGCAGACAATTATGCTTTCCCCATTCCTCTGGAAAAGAATGCCTCAGGCCAATGGTACTTCGATACCGCAGCAGGCAAGGACGAGGTTCTGGCGCGCCGTATCGGTAAGGATGAGCTGACTGCCATCGCCGCGTGCGGCGCCCTGGCCGACGCGCAGCAACTTTACTTCAGCCAGACTCACGATGGCGATCAAGTGAAGCAATACGCTCAAAAATTCGTAAGCGATGAGGGGAAACAGAACGGCTTATATTGGAACGCTCCAGAAGGTCAGACCCCGAGCCCGCTTGGCACACTGGGCGACTTCGCGAAAGCCGCGGGTTATAGCAGTTCAGCCGACAAGCCGCAGCCGTTCAATGGCTACGAGTTTCGGATATTAACGAAACAAGGAGACAAGGCCCCAGGGGGTGCGGCGGACTACATAGTGAACGGAAAGATGACCGCTGGATTTGCCATTCTGGCCTATCCCGCGGAGTACCGGAACTCTGGAATCATGACGTTCATCGTCGGCAAGGATGGCCAGGTCTTCCAAAAAGACTTGGGCGAAAAAACCAACGATATTGCGACCGCGATGACGGAATACAACCCGGGTGACGGCTGGACACCACAGCCAGGCGAATAGGTGACCGTCACTTATTCTATTTAGCAGACCGTTGAAAGATGTTGGAGACACGGGGCGGGATCGAGCCGCTGGTCCGATAAGCTGAACGGCTTCTAAAGTACTCTTGAGGTGCAGGTAGGCATGTTGGAAGGCCCGGTACTCGCGTTCCGTGATGGTCGGGTTCGTCTCTGTTTCGTGCGATACACGTTCTGCACTCATTGCTTTATGCTTTCCTTTCTCGATCAGAAAACGGGAAGGCCTCGCGTCCCTCCCGCTACCGATCTAGGACGCGAAGTCGGCTGTGTGCAGCGATGGCTACTCACGTATGCTCGCCAAGTGGCGGGTAATCCATCAGAGCTAGCAGTCGACTTTCTCAGATCGCCACTTCGCCGTTACTCGCGATCTACCGAATGCTTGTTGCATGCTCCTCCCTGTCGCCGGTATCTTATGGAGTGCTCGGCAACGGCGAGAACAATGCGACCAGACCTTCTAAGAGCGTCGGATGTGTTAGAACACAGTCGCGGAGAACGGCGTACGGTAGTCCGCCAATCATGGCAATCTGTACCGCGCCCATAATTTCGCCGGCGTTCACGCCAAAAACGGAAAAGCCGAGAATGCGATCAGTTTCTACGTCGAGCAGCGCTTTTAAAAAACCGCGAGTCTCCGATAGCGTGCGAGTCCTCAAAATGGCAGCGGCGGGAATCTTTGCAAGTCGATAAGCAATGCCTTTCGCCTTGGCCTCCGTTTCGTTCAGTCCCACTCTCGCGAACTCAGTATCCGTGAACAGGCAAAACGGCACTTGTCGGCCCGTTGTGACACGATGTTTATCGGCAAGATTATCTCGGATCACGCGAAAGTCGTCGAATTGCGATGTGAGTGAACTGCGGACTTCCTACTGCCGAGCATAATGATGGCTTTGCTTACTGCATTTGTGAGAGCCGATACGATCAGCACATTCGAGGTGTCCGGCACTGCATCAGGAAGTTCAGGACAAAGCTGCGGTAGTAATTGTCTCTTCTCCGGTACGCTTACGGCGGACGTGACGATGAACGTGCTGAATGCAGTTGAGATCACTTTCCCAGGATTGGCGCCCTTCAATAGCAATTTCGGTTTTCGTTCGACAGGAACTCCGGTGTTGGAGCTTGTCGTGCACAATGGCGCCCCCCAATGTTGTGTTGGACATGTTTTTCACCACGATGCCAAACCAGGGACGTTGCTGGGCCTTACTGGCGGCACGATTATTGGCGGCGGTGTCTTTGGCCCGTCCGCTTATGCCATACAAAGTGGCAGCATTACGCCGATTCCCGAACCGGGTGCACTCTTCCTGCTGGCGCCTGCGTTGCTGGCGGCACTAGCGTTCGGGCGGAAACAGATATTTCGCCCTTCTGCGAAGTGATGGACTGGTTTTACTGCCCGAGAGTGCCCTGATACCAAAATTCGTTACCGGGAAACGGGAATAAGCGCCCATTTTTGGTGTTGATTTTGGGTGCCGCGCCAGGGATATTGATCGATTACGGCGCCATTGGTTTTTTCGGAGGGTAGGGTACCGAACGATTCCGGGCGCAAGCGCTTTGAGGCCGTAGCCGCGGAGTTTATCAAGCACCGGGAGGCGACAGCTTCCGCCGGCACCGTGCGGATCGAGAAGGAGAGGCTGAGGCCACTAGAGCGGGTGATAGGGAATGTAATGCTCAAGGGCATCGCGCCGCGCACGATTCGGAGCTATCAGGCCACTCGCGCAGCGGAGGTCAGTAACCGCACGGTAAACCTTGAGACGAAACTGCTGCGCGGCATCCTAAAGCACGAAGGTTGTGGGCTCGCCTTGAGCCGGACTATTCACGCCTGCAGCAGTCGGCCGATTCGCCTGGGCGGGCACTCACTCCGGAAGAGTCGCTAAGACTATTCACGACAGCAGAGAGTAACCAAGACTGGTTTGTCGCCTATCGTGCGGCGATAGTTGCAAACGACAGTGGTATGCGGGGTGTGGAGCTGAGAAATCTGCAGTTACGCAACGTTGACGTCCAAGCCAGGAAGATCAACATTCGGCGATCGAAGAACGCGAGCGGCGTACGCACGGTCATCCTCACTAATGACGCTCTCAAGGCTCTCCTGGGTGTTGTGGATCGGGCGGCAAAGTTGAACGCCGTTAGACCGGAGCATTACCTTCTCCCGTACAGGGGACGCAAGGGACTCGGATACGATCCCGCGCGGCCGACAAAAGGCTGGCGTACCGCCTGGAGGAAGCTGACTGAAAAGGCGGGCGTGCCCGGTTTCCGCTTTCACGATCTGCGGCATACGTTCATTACTAACCACGCCGAAATGGGTACTCCGCTCCCGGTCGTCATGGCCCACGCTGGCCACCTGTCAAGAAAGATGAGTGAGTTGTACACGCATATTAGTCAACGCGCGATGGAGGAAGCGGCAGACCGATTTGCGGAGAAGAAACAGAAGTCGATGGCTGAAGCGAGGCAGAAATTGGCGACAGACAAAGACTCAAAGAAGGCCCATTGAGAGGGTCCCACAGACGCTCCGTACAAAATACCGTACATTGCCGATTGGCAAGGAACTTCAGGACGGCTAAAAGGCTTTCATGGTGGGCGCGACAGGACTCGAACCTGTGACCTCCTGCGTGTGAAGCAGGCGCTCTAACCAACTGAGCTACGCGCCCCAAACACCCGGCGACTCTTCGATTCTAGAACAATCGCTCACTCAGGCAACCCGAAGGCGTACACCATGTTGTCGTATGTCACGGCGTAGACCCGCCCGTTCGCCAGTGCCAGCCCGGAAAAGTGACTCCAGCCGGGAATCGCGTCGCCGCTTGAATACAGCACCTTGCCCGTTTCGGCGTCCATGGCATAAACAATCGCGTGGCCGCTCGGATGCGTCGACCGGAAATCGGATTTGTAAAGAGTTCCGTTGGGATCGGTCTGGTTCGGATTATCGCCGCTCGCAAGCGCGAACACAACCCCATTCGCAATCACGACCGGCTCCGGCATCGACATGTTGAGCGACTTCCACGCCGGCGTAAGCACCGGCTTATCGGCCGGACCCGTAACCTCAAAGGCCATCAGGCTGCCCTGGGCCGTATCGCCATAGGTGACCGGAAACTTTACGTTGTCCGTCGGCGGTCCCCAAACGGGCGCATACAACCAGCGCTTGCCCGCTTTATCTTCCCAAGTCGAAAACGCGCCCCATACGCCGTGCCCGGAAAAATCGCCGTTAGCATTGGCCAGCAGTTCACTGACGTAAAGAGGCGTCATGTGGTCCGCGCCGCCCAGCGATTTCGAATCAAGCAGAAAGATAATGCCCTCCTTTCCGCTGACCGCCACAAGCTCTTTGCCTTTGTACGGGAATACAGTCGGGCTCACGCCGCCCATGTCGAGATCTTTTTTCCAGAGTCGCTTGTTGTTGCTCGGCGTGAAGTAGTCTTTGAGCTGAAGAGTGCGGCCGTCCACGGCCAGCCCCGAGTCCGGATACTGTTCTTTCGCAGGATCGAAACTCCCATCGCCCGTACCGGCGTACAGAGTTCCGTCGGGGCCCACAGCTACGCCCGCCCGGCCCCAGATGCCCGCGCCATACGCATGCATCGTAAGGAACTTCTTGACGTCAGCGCTGTTTTCGTTGATACCGTAAATGGCCGACGTCACACTGTTGCACCCGTTTGACGTGCTCGTATAGATCGTCCCGTTCGCCAGATTCAAGCTCCAGGTTTTGGCAAAAGGAGGCGTGAAGGGACGCGGAGCCTGGTCGTCTTCGCCGGTAACCACTTTCAAGCTGTGCAGTACTCCATCACTCGCTAGAACATAGGCGACCAGCTTTTCACGATCCAAAACAGGTGTAGCGTTCAAGGCGTTGGGGCAGAACAGGTACGCATTCTGCAGCGGCGTACCTGAGATCTGAAAATGTTTCTGCCAGTTCAGCTTTCCCGTCTCGCCGTCCAGGCTGTACACGTTATCGTCGGATCCCGCGACGATTACGAAATCCTTGATGCCGCCGGGCGCGTAGACGTAACTCGCGACCACCGGAACTGTCAGGGCGTTCAGCTCTTTGCTCTTATTGTCGAGTTTGGTTTTCCATAGAAGCTTGAGCTTGGGAACGCTCTCTTTCGTTAGATCAGTCTCGTTACGAACCAGGCCCGTCCGCTGCGGATCGCCGGAAAAAGTGGTCCAGTTAGAAGAGTCCGCAAACAGTGATCCAGAGACAAAAACAAGGCTACACAGCCATGAACAGCGCTTCATCTGCAAACGGGGAGATCCTTTCGACATGAACAGGGTAACGCGGGTGGGTTGGAGACCTGCAACGCCTGTACCCATTGAATGAGGCTCCGCTGCCCAAAAGCTCAGCCCCACGCGGCTTTAGCTGATTGACTGCTTCGACTCTTAGTTCCAACGCCGAACGAGCGGATAATCTTCAGCCCCGTGCCACGCCAAGGCGCTTTTGCAGAGTGGCGTCCAAACCCGGTGCGCCAAGCACCACCATTACGGCCAGTAAACCCTTCGCGACTACCCGCGTTCTATACCGAGGCACCTCTCCGACTCATGCAGTCATGGTTGGATTCTCTGAATGAGTATCCGAGCTCGCCCGCACGCTCATATATAGCGCCGCAACAAGGTCGTGATCCTCTTAATGGCTTCAGAGAAAATCAGCCATAAAACGAGATCTTCGTCTTCATCGGGCAAGTTCGCAACGAGTGGCTCCTGAACGTGGCTCACCCTACGTCTGAAGATCGCTCGAAGTTCCTGGCTAATGTGCAGCAGTAAAAGTCCTTGACAAGCCACCCAGAGCTGGTGAACAATTGGTATCGCGGACGGAGGACGTGAGGGCTGGCGTCCATTCAGATGAGTTTGAGAGGCCGGGCTTCGGAACAGACTGGAGTTCATCGGAAATCGAAGTGATCATAACTCCTACGTTCACATCCGGCTTTGACACGAACTTCGGCGTCAATGCGACGGCGGCTCGGGCGGCATGGATTGCGGCGGCCAAGGTCCTTACCGACGCCTTCTCCGACAACATTCACGTGAACATCACGGTTGACGCAGTAACCAAGGCAAGTGTTTTTGGATCGAGCTATCCGTCGTTCCTGACTATCTCGTATGCTGATCTTTTTGATCGGGTCAACGCATATGCGTCGACGCAAAACGATGCCATCGCAATTGGTCCGGGGGGGTCCATGACCGCAACCGATCCCACCAATGGCCTCGGAACCTGGCAATTGACGCGACCGCAAGCCAAAGCGCTTGGCTTCATTCCCGATGATATGCATGACGATGGAGGCACCACCTTCGGTGTGGGAAACTCTTTTACGTTCTCAGGTCAAATCGCCCCGGGAACCTTTGATTTTCAGGGTGCTGCTGCACATGAGATCGCCGAAGTGATGGGCCGCATCGGCCTTTCTGGCGGAAACAATACGTTCAGTTTGATCGACAATTTCTCCTACACTGGCCTCGGAATGAAGGGACTTGACGGTGGTGGGGGGAATTTCTTTTCCATTGACAATGGGGTCACCCTGCTCAAGCAGTTTAACGATTCTGCCGCGAATCATTTAGATACGCGGGATTGGGCGGGAGGCACCAACGACTCGTTCAATCAATTTGCTAACGCAGGCGTGCAAAATCCCGTCTCGGCAGTCGACCTGCAGGTTATGGATGTAATCGGCTATGGCACCGTCAATCCGATCGGGAGCCTCATCGAGACGATTGGCCATATCACGTTCTTGCGCGCTCACGAACTCGGCAGCGGCTACGGCAAATCGCCGAATTTCCTCGATTGTGAGGTCGTTGTGCAACTCGCTGAGGAACCGCTGCACGCGTTCGGCTTTCAGCTGCGAGCCGACCCGAACGGACCAACTCGCAAAGAAATGTTCGACATGCTTCGATCTGCCTTCATCGCCCGGCGGCCAATCCGTCTTGATTACGTTACGATCGGCCCCCGCGCGGGTGAAATCATTCGCGTCGCAAACCCTTAGGAGACCGCTTATGTCCAACTTGCTCGAAAAGGCCGGAAAGATCGTTTTTCTCCGCGCCCACGATCTGGGTACCGGTTACGGCCCTCCCAACGATCAGCTAGATGTTGAAGCTGTATTCATCCTCAACGCAATCGGAGATGGCGCGTACGGCTTCCAACTCCGAAACGACGATAATCTCCCGGCCCGCCAGGCAATGTTCAGCCTCCTGCGCGACGCCTTCGTCAACAACCTCACCGTCACCGCCGACTACGAGATCGACACGGGCAAGCAGAACGGAGTAGCGATTCGTGTCGCCCTCACACGCACCCAAACAGGTTCAACGGATCCAGTAAGGTCCGCGCCCGGAGCAGCAAGCGGCCAAGTACTCCCCGGTCCGAGTGTCGGCGCCAAATGACGTGCAAGAGCCACAACACTTCGAAGTAAGCGAAGCCCCGCAAAGCCGGTGAGTAATTGCCTCCGGTGCGCAGCATTGGTAGCTTCCGTGCGACCCTCACGCTGACAATTGCGTCTGGAACTGGTGCGAGTAAGGTAGCAGTTCTGTCGCTCAGCGGCACCGGGCCGAAACCCTTTGCGACTAGAAGGAAGCCCGGGCGCAGCAGCCGGAAGAGCATTTCGGACGATTGAACAAGTAGCATTGGTTGCAGAGAAACGAGTTCTCTGTGACCGAGCGATAGCTCGCGTGTGACGGCCAAGTGACGATCTGAGATACACCCTTTGCGCGAACGCGATTACCCGTTACTTCCACGGCAAGCGCGGATCTATCTTCCTGAGATTCGAGCCCGCCGAGTCTCCGGAATCCTGTATCGCCGGCAGCGCAAGTTAGAAAGCGCACAGGCCGCGGCGCGCCCCGCCAGACAAAAGCAGGACTTCAGCGGACCTGGGCGGGGTTGCGAATCCGTTGTGCGCGATTCAATTTGAGGAGCTACTCACTTCGCAGGGCCATCACGGGCTCTATCTGAATAGCTTTGCGCGCAGGAATAGCAGCTGCTAGGAAAGCCGCTAAGCCGAGAATGACCGTTACGCCGGCAAACGTTAACGGATCGGTAGGCTGCACGCCGAACAACATCTTAGCCATCAATTTTGAAAGCATAAAAGCTCCCGCCAGGCCAACTAGAGAACCTGCCAACGCCTGTTTGATAGCCTGCAAAATCACCATCCGTAATACCTCGCCGCGGCCGGCGCCCAACGACATTCGAATCCCAATCTCGCGCGTCCGCCGGGAAACAGCGTAGTTCATCACCCCGTAAATTCCGACCGCCGCCAAAGCTAGTGCAACCGCGCCAAATAACCCCAGCAAGACCATTTCGAAACGTGGCTCCGCAGTAGCAAGCGAGACCACCTCGTCCATGGTGAGCACCTTCGATATCGGCAGGTTCCGGTCAAATGATCGCACTAGCCGTTGTACCTCCTGGCTCAATTCGACCGGATTTCCGTCGCCGCGCACCACGAGCGTGAGGTACTCCATGTGCAAACCTAATGGGTCTGAGCTTTCGCCCATGAATTCGGGTGTTTGGAGCGCCGCAAGGTACATTTCGGGGTACGCATCGGAAACGAGGTCATCTAGGCTCGCATTTGCAACCACGCCAATAACGGTAAGCCAGTTTGCTCCATTATTTCTTCCACCGATCACAAAGCGTTTGCCGGTCGGATCTTCGTCAGGCCAGAATTTATTCGCTGCTCGCTCGTTAATGACTACTACAGCCTGTGCTTTGGCATCGTCCCGGTACGTGATAGCGCGGCCCCTTTTTATGCGTAACCGCATGGCGTCAAAATACCCCGGCATCACGATTCGGTAAACCGCATTGGGCATTTCGCCAGGCCGCGGCTTGGGACGACCCTCAATCTCGAAGCTACGATCCCAAAGATCGCCCGCCAGCGGCAGATGATTGATTGCGCCAACGGAATGGACACCCGGCAGAGTTTGTATCTTTTCAAGGAGGTCGCGATAGAAGACGCGACGCCTGCCCGCCCCGGCTTCGTTCGTTCCTGCTACCGAAACCACCATCGTGAGTACATTATGCGGATTGAATCCTGTGTCCACCGATTGCAGAGCGTAAAAGCTGCGCACCATTAACCCGGCGCCAATCAATAGCACGAATGCCAGCGCGAATTCGGATGCCACAAGAAAGCTTCGCAATTGGTTACGACGTTTTCCGTCAGTGTCTCCACGTCCGCCCTCTTTGAGGGAATTGCTAAGGTTTGCGGCCGCGGCGTGCATCGCCGGAGTCAGACCAAATGCAAAGGCTGTCAGCACGGTGAGACAGGTTAGGAAGATCAAGACGCGCCCGTCAATAGTGACCATCTCCACTCGCGGTATGTATTCCGGGCTTAGCGAAACCAGCGCTTTTGTACCCGCTAGCGCCAGCAGAAGCCCGGCAGCTGCGCCGGCGCCCGAAAGCAATAAACTCTCAGTGAGGAACTGAGCAACCAAGCGCGCCTTACCAGCGCCCAGCGCAATCCGCACCGCTATCTCTTTTTGCCGGTCAGATGTGCGGGCCAACAGCATGTGGGCGACGTTGGCGCACGCAATTAGAAGCACGAATCCCACCGCTCCCAGAATCATCAGCAATGGTGTTTGTATGTTGCCGACGACGTTCTCTTTCAGCGGCCGGACCATAACGCCCCGGTTGGTGGCAGGATACTGCTTCTCCAGACGCCCGGTTACCGCCGCGATGTCTGCCCTCGCCTGAGCAAGCGTCACCCCTCGCTTTAGCCGCGCGAAAACGCGCAGGTGGTTACCGCCTCGTTCATAAAGCGTTGCCCCAAATGCGTCCGGCACCCACAGCTCCGCATGCGTCGCCCAGAAAGGCGCAAACTTGAACGTGGCCGGCATCACGCCGATTACCGAGTAAGCCTCGCCATTCAAATTGATTAGTTTTCCCAAGACGTTCCGGTCGCCACCAAAGCGCCTTTGCCATAGCGGATAGCTCAAAATCACCTCGTGATCTGAACCTTCTTGGTCTTCTCCCTTCTCAAAAAGGTGACCGATCAAGGGCTGGACCCCCAACATCGGCAGCATGTTCGCTGTGACTTTCAATCCATACAGATTCTCGGCCGGGTAGTTGTCGGACTGATCCTTATTTGTCAGATTGGCGGTCCAGTAGTCAGCCGCGCCCATCGCCTCAAATGAGTGGCTCTGGTCGCGCCAGTCAATAAAGTTGGCTGTTGCAACCGGTCCTGTCCCGTTGTGCAAGACCGTAACCAAACGACCTGGATCTCTATATGCAAGCGGTCGCAACAACACAGCATTCACTACGCCGAAGATAGCTGTATTAGCGCCGATTCCCAGAGCAAGCGCTATTACCGCCACGCCCGTAAATCCAGGCGTGCGCAGGAGGCTCCGAGCCCCGTAACGTATGTCTTTTATTAGGTGCTCGATCCACAGATAAGAACGGGCCTCGCGATGTAGCTCTTTGGCTTGCTCGACGCCCCCGTAGCTACGGCGAGCTGCCCGCTTCGCATCCTCAGGAGACAGTCCGCGTGCCTCGAAATCCTCTTGCTAGCATCGCCAAGTGGGACTCGATCTCACGTGCTAGCTCGGTTTCTGCGCTTCGAACTCGGAAGAGATGCGCAAGTTTCGCGAAAAATCTGCGCATGGTCAGGCTCCCTGGGACAACAACTTCTCAACCAGCCCTGCCATTCTCCGCCAGCGCAGCGTTTCTTCTCTTAAGGCTTTTTCTCCAGCTTTGGTGATTGCGTAAAACTTGGCGTCACGGTTGCTCTCGGTCTTGCTCCAGCTGCCCTTAATTCTGCCTTGCTGTTCCAGGCGCACCAACGCCGGGTACAAAGTTCCTTGATTGAGTTGGAGCAGATCCTCGGAAACTTGCTGCAAGCGAGTCGCGATTGCATAGGCGTGCTGCGGGCCCATCGTTTCGAGCATCCTGAGAACAATCAGGTCCAGAGTCCCCTGTAAGACGGCCATTCTGTCCTTTGCTTCACTTGCCATCCAACTAGTCCTCGAATATAAATCTATATCTCTATCACTAGAGTGTCAAGTGATGCAGGTAGCTAGGGCTTGCGCTTCTCTTGCACACGTGTGCACAATGGTGAGAGGAGCCTTTACATGCAGCCGGTTTTGGATCAACAGCCGTTACTCGAATTGGATGAGTGGGATGATTTCGTCGCGACCCGTTATAAAGAGGGCAAGACGGAGGACCAGTTCCGCAACTATCAGCAGGATGCTAATCCGCGCGTCACAGAGTTCTACCGGCAGAATCACCGCTTCCAGACTCTCGGCTTCATACATGAGAAGAAAGCGGAATATTGTGGCCTGACCCGCGGCAGGAAGAGTATCTGGGAAATGGCGGAGTATCTGAACACTCTGGTCGATGACAGCGACCCCGATACCGATCTCACCCAGATCGAACATCTGCTGCAAACGTCTGAAGCGATTCGTGCGGACGGACATCCGCGCTGGTTCGTCTTGACCGGGTTGGTGCATGACCTCGGCAAGGTTCTCTGCCTTTACGGCGAACCCCAATGGGCCGTGGTTGGCGATACATTCCCTGCCGGCTGCGCTTATTCAGACCAGATTGTTTTCCCCGAGTTCTTCGCGGCAAATCCCGACAGCAAGGTGCCCGAGTATCAGACCGAGTATGGCATTTACCAGCCCAATTGCGGTCTCGATCAGGTCGATTTATCGTGGGGCCACGATGAGTACATCTACACCGTGACTCGCAAGTATCTGCCTGAACCCGCGCAGTATATGCTCCGCTATCACTCGTTCTACGCCGCCCACCGGCACCACGCCTACCGTCACCTGATGAGTGCGCACGACGAGCAAATGTTCGATTGGGTGCGCAAATTCAATCCCTACGATCTGTATTCAAAGGGCGCGTCGCGGCCCGACTTGAAAGAGATCCGGCCTTACTACGAAGATCTCGTCGCCGAATTTTTTCCCGATAAGATCGACTGGTAAGAACCGCTGCCAGGCGCGGCAGTCGATCCTCGCACGATCAATTCTCCTTCGATCAAAAGCGTCTTTTCGTTCTCTTCTCCGCGAAGAATGGACAGCAACAACTCCATCGCGCGCCGTCCCAGTTCTCTCATTGGTTGGCGTACGGTAGTCAACGGCGGTTGAAGATACTTCGCGAAAAAAATATCGTCAAAACCAGTGATGGACAATCCTGCTGGCACCGCAATCCCCTCCCTGACGGCTTGACGCAGCACGCCCAGCGCCGACATGTCGTTGTAGCAAAGGATCGCGGTCGGAGGTTCGCGCACTGCGAGCAATTCTCTAACTGCGGCCGCCGCTCCTTCCGGTTTACCATCGCCGTGTACGACAAGCTGCTCGTCCACTGACAGTCCTGCTTCCGCCATCATCTTGCAGTAGCCCGCATACCGCTCGGCATCGGAGTGCAGTCCGAACCTGTCACCCAGATAGGCAATCCGATGGTGGCCGAGTTCAACCAGATGGCCCGCCGCACGGTACGCTCCGGTTACATTGTCGAAGCTGACCGAGTGGACGAACGCGCTCGGGTGCTGATTGTTCAATAGGACGATCGGAATCTTGAGTTCCGACAAAAGCGGTGTATGAAGCGCGCCCACACGCGAGGATGCCACCAGCACGCCGTCCACGCGCCGCGCCTGGAAGCTGCGCACGACCGCCACTTCGCGTGCCGCGTCGGCCTGTGAGTTTGCCAGGATCACGGTATATCCGTGCTCGTTTGCCAGCTCCTCGATTCCCGCCACCACTTCACCATTGAACGGATCCGCAATCGAAGTCACCACCACACCAATCGCTTCGGTTTTGCTGGTCACCAGACTACGCGCGACCGCACTGGGCATGTAACCCTGGTCGTCTGCAATCTTCCGGATGCGGCCTGCAGTCGAGGACGGTATCAGCGGGCTATTGCGCAGCGCGCGTGAAACCGTCGAGTGCGAAACACCCGCCAGCCGGGCAATATCTTTGATGGAAACGGGCATGTCGAGTAGGTGCGAGAGCTATTACATCTCCATAGGATCACGCCACAGTTGTTTCGTGTGTAATCGAGAATAGGGATTGCTCATCATTTTCGATCTCGATGGCACGCTGATCGACTCGAGCCGCGACCTGGCAATCTCGACCAATGCCACGCGTGCTCATTTCGGCCTCCCGCCGCTTGATCAACAAATCGTCAATTCTTACGTGGGCAACGGGGCGGCCGTCCTGGTCAGGCGAGCGATGGAACCGATCGTGGAAGAGGGGCAGTTGGCGGACGCGCTTTCCTTCTTCCTTACGTATTACCGGGCGCATGCCCTGGAGCACACTCGGCTTTACCCGGGTGTCCGCGAATTGGTGGCTGAGTTGGCAGAAGCCCGGCACGAGCTGGGCGTACTGACGAATAAGCCCGAAAAGATCAGCTTCGACATTCTGGGAGCTTTGGGAGTGCAGCAGCATTTCTTTCGGATTTATGGAGGCAACACGTTTCCCGACAAGAAGCCTAACCCCACGGGCATTCTTAGAATGCGCGAAGAATCCGGTGTACCGGCGCGCGAAACGTTGATGGTGGGAGACAGCAGCGTCGATGTTGAGACGGCGCGCAATGCGGGCGTCCAGAGTTGCGGCGTCACTTGGGGATTCCAGCCCGAGACGTTCCAGGCCGTTGTGCCGGATTTCTTGATCGACGAGCCGCGCCAATTGCTGGAAATTTTGAACGGCGGCTAAAGCCCGGTTCTGAGAGAATTTCCATATGCTGCATAATCTAGCCCGCAACTGGCTTGCGCTTGTATTAAGAGGAGTCGCGGCCATCGTCTTCGCTTTGCTCGCGTTTCTGATGCCCGGGATCACCATCGTCGTGCTGGTATTTTTGTTCGGAATCTATGCGCTGATTGACGGCGTGGTCAATTTCATCGCGGCATTCCGCACGGGCATCCGCAGCCACTGGCCGCTCCTATTGGAAGGCATCGTCGGCGTGTTGGCGGGCATTCTTACCCTCGTCTGGCCGGGTATCACCGCAATTGTTTTGAGTTACCTGATCGGATTCTGGGCGATCATCACCGGAATCTTCGAGATCATAGCTGCCATCCGGCTTTGGCGCGTATTCGGCCATGAATGGGCCTTGCTGCTGGCGGGTGTTATCTCACTCATTTTCGGATTCTTCGTGCTGGCCGTGCCGCTGGCTGGAGCGCTGGCCATCGTGATATGGATCGCAGTCTACGCTCTGTTCTTCGGCGTGCTCCTGGTCGGCTTTGGCCTGCGCTTGCGGCACTGGAACCGGACCCGTATTGCGGGCTCCGCTTCCCCCACCACGGTGTAGTCGCCATGGAGGGCGGGCTTCAGCCCGCGTGGAGCTTTAGCTCCACTTCGCTATCGGCGAAACAGCGCCTGCCCAATCAGGGCACTCAATTAGAACAAGTCCCGCCGCCTCTGCGTCCCTTAAATATGCCCCTAAAAGAGTTCGTCTACGCTCTTCGGCAATTGCGCAAAGCACCCGGGTTCACGGTCCTTGCAATTCTGACGCTGGCGCTGGGTATCGGCGCGAGCACGGCCGTTTTTACGGCGGTCGACTCGGTCATTCTCAAGCCTTTGACTTACCGGGACAGCGGCAAGCTCGTGGTCGCCTGGGAGCGCGTGAAATTCTTAGGTCCGAACTTTCCTTATGGAGGGCCCAACCCGCGTCATATCGATCTCTGGCAGAAACGGGCGACCGCCTTCAGTGGATTGACCATGCTGCAAGGCAACTCAAGTGGTCTAGCACTGGGCAAAGAGCATCCGCGCTTGGTGGGAACCATCAGAGCCAATACTAATTTGTTGGATGTTCTCGAGGTGACACCGCTGTTAGGGCGCGGTTTCCGCGCAGAAGATAGCGTCAAGGGCCACGACAACGTCGCGATTCTCACTTACGGATTGTGGCAGAGTCTGTTCCACGGCGACCCGGAAGTAATCGGTAAAACGCTGCGTCTGGCCGATACTCCACGGCAGATAATCGGAGTTCTGCCGCGCTGCTTCCGCTTTCCCAACCAAAATACGCTTAATTCCTCACCTTCCAACCAGGCCATCGGTACTACGCCGGAGCCCGCGATCCTCGTGCCCGCGGTTATCGATTTGAATAAATTCGACTGGAATGGCGAATATGGCAACTGGCTCGCCCTGGGCCGCCTCAAGCCGGGCGTTAGCGAGCAACAGGCCGAAGCGCAGCTCGACACGATCGAGGATCAGATCGTACGCGAAATGCCCCCCGACCAAAGGGACAACGAGCCAAACGCCCTGCGGGCCTATGTGCAGCCGATGCAGGAAGCAGTGGTGGGGGCTTCTCGCACCGGGCTTTGGCTGTTAATGGCGGCGGTGATCGGTCTCATGCTGATTGCCTGCGTCAACCTGGCGAATGCACAGCTCGGACGCGCGCTCTCGCGTGAACGCGAAGCAGCCGTGCGCAGCGCTTTGGGCGCTCCAAGTTTGCAGCTTGTCTGGAGTTCGCTGGCGGAGAGCCTGCTGCTGGCGGTTGCCGGAGGCATAGCCGGAGTAGCGTTTGCATTTGCAGGGCTCGAACTGTTCAGGCATTACACGCCCGTCGATCTTCCTCGCATGGCAGAAATTCACTTGAACTCTTCCGTCCTGCTCTTTGCCCTTGCGCTAATTCTGGGATCGAGCGTGCTCTTCGGCATCGTGCCCGCACTGAACATTTTGCGAATCGATCCCCAGAAGGCTTTACAACAGAACAATAGCCGCACGCCCGGCAGCAGGCAAAGCCGGCAGATGCGCAAATGGCTCATCGGAGCGCAGGTATTTGGCTGCACGGCGTTGCTGCTGATCACCGGCCTGTTTGCCAAGAGCTTGCTGCATCTGCTCCAGAACGACAAAGGATTTCAGACCGGGCATGTTGTCATCGCCGAGGCCGATTTTCCGGGCAAGACATACGACAAGGATCAGAGCCGGGTTGCCTTTGATGATGCCGTCTTAGATAAGCTGCGCTCTGTACCCGGCGTTCAATCCGCTGCTATGGTCAGCGCTATGCCGCTGGCGGGCGAGACCTGGATCGACGGCATCTTTCGAGCGGACCAGCCGGCGAAAAATCCGCCGCTGGCGAATGTGCGCCCGCCTTTGGCGAATGTTCGATGGATAAGTCCGGGATATTTCGAGACGATTCGAGAAAAGCTGGTCGCAGGACGTTTCTTTGAAGAGCGTGACCGGAATCTGCACAGCGTGATCGTCTCGCAGGCAGCCGCCAAAGCCGTCTGGCCCCACGAGAATCCACTCGGGCGCCAAATCAAGAAAGAGGACAAACTCTACACAGTGGTCGGCATCGTGGCCGACGCGCGCAACAACTCGCTCAAGCTACCGCCAGCCATCATGCTCTATCACTATTACGCGGATGGGCCGCCGTATGAGACCTACTTCCTGGTGCGCAGTACCCAACCGGCCGATCAGCTCACTGGCAACGTACGCCAGGCGATCTGGGACCAGGATCCGGATATCACCATTGCGCGAGTGAAGACGCTCGATTCGCAATTGACCGATTCGCTCGCTCCGGAGCGCTTCCAAACCAGTGTCTTAGTGGCATTCGGAACAGGAGCTTTATTGCTCGCCATGCTCGGCATCTACGCAGTGCTGAGCTATACGGTCGCCGGGCGCAAGCAGGAGATTGGCGTGCGCATGGCGCTTGGCGCGACCCGGCAAAATATCTACGCACTGACGATCGGTGAGGCGATCCCGCCGGTGCTCGTCGGACTGGCTGGCGGCTGGGCGGCAAGTATCCTCGCCGGGCGCCTCGTCCAGGCCATGCTGTATGGAGTGAGAGCCATCGACGCGAGTGTAACGGCAACCGTGGCGATTGTGTTCCTGGCTGCCGCCTTAGCGGCTGCTTTTCTGCCCGCGCGGCGGGCTGCTTCTGTGGATGCGATGGAGGCGCTGAGGGCGGAGTAGCTTTACGCCGCCCGCGCCTCCAAAATCGCTCTATTTTTCGAGCATGTCGCACAGTCGCACCCGCCCCGCTCTTCCGGCATCCGCTGAATCCCCATCCCGCCAGACCTTGCGAATCCGCTCATCGCTCGTAGCCCACGCATATTCGTGCGGCACGCCATGCAGGAAATGCATCCGCCGGTACACCAGCTCCGGTGCCGGCCACTTCTTCTGCCCATCGTGAATCAAAATCTCGCTCGACGGATGCTGCGTTGCAACCGTTTTTCCGGTCGACGATGAACTTCGCCACGGTGCGAGCCATGTCAGACGCAATTTCAGCGAGAGCAGTCGTCGATGACCTCTATCCGAACCAGTTCCAGCGGCGCTCATTCACTCTGGGGATATCGCGTGATAAACCGAACTTGCCCGGACTGAAGGGGACTTCAAGGTCCGTATCTGGCTGACACTTTCCGGATCGCGAACAACACGTCAAAGTGAAGCACCTTATCTTCCGCTGTCACGGGATTCTAGTCCATAGTTCGCACCGACGAGTGCATCTTGACTCAATCGTCGCGCATCAACTGCGGAGGAGAGAGAAATGTATTTAATCACCGGAGCCACCGGGAATACCGGGTCGGTCGTTGCAAAGGGCCTTCTGGAACAAGGCAAGAAAGTGCGTGTCGTCGCGCGTACACAGGCAAAGCTGGAACAATTGGGGTCCCTAGGTGCTGAGACACTCATCGGCGATATTACTTCCCAAGACACTGCGAGAAAGGCGTTCGCAGGAGTCGAAGCGGCCTATCTCATGATCCCGCCGGCGATGACCGACCCGGATTTTCGCGGTTACCAGAAAAAGCTCGTGGACGTTTACGGGTCTGCGCTGGAAGCGAACAGTTCGGTCAAGCATGTCGTCGTCCTCAGCAGCTTCGGTGCTGACAAAGACGCCAAGACTGGTCCGATACTGGGCCTCCATTTCCTCGAAGAGCGCCTCAAACAGATCAATACGCTGAACTCCCTTTCTCTCCGTGCTGGTTATTTCATGGAGAATACTCTTGGACAAGCCGGTGTGATCCATCAAATGGGCGCAGTGGTCGGCCCACTCAAGCCTGATCTCAAAACCCCTCTCATCGCCAGCGTCGATATTGGCAACGCCGCGCTCAACGCTCTTCAGCAACTGAATTTCACGGGCCATCAAACTCACGAACTGCAGGGCCAACGTGATCTCACCTACCTCGAAATCACCGGCATCATAGGCGCCGCCATCGGCAAGCCTGATCTCCAATACCAGGTCATCTCGAGCGAGCAATTTGCCGGGATAATCGAGCAGATGGGATGGGCTCGAAACGTAGCGGCCTTGATGGCCGAAATGGTAGACGCTCAAAACGCCGGCCACGTGCGCGCCCTGGAGCCGCGCTCAGCGAGCAATACGACGGCCAGATCGTTTGAGCAGTTCGTCTCCGAAACGTTCGTTCCCGCCTACGAAGCTTTCTCTAAAGAACGCCTAACGGCGTCAGCTTGAGCCTTGGCAAACCACGACAGTAACCGACCCTTCGTAAACGATGGAAAACCGTGACAGAAGGTGGTAGCGAATCCATGCGCAACTAGCAATGTTCGGTCGCCGAAGAGCCTTACGAATGAAGAACGCGCTGATCTCCGCTGATCAATAATGCAGACGTGAAGGGGACTTCCCGTTTCCGTATCTGGCTTACACTTTCCACGTTGGCGAGACACGACACTACCGACCTAGCGTGTTGAGCCAACTGACCGGCAAACTGAAAGTCCGGGCGCAAACCTGGCTCTACTTCTCCTCCCGTTCACGCAGCTCTTGAAGGAACTTTAGAATCGCATCGCGAGCGATGACGTCGAAGCACTCCGTTCTACCGCTAGACAGTCGAACGGGGATGAGTTGGTGATCCGCAAAACGACTAAGCACAAGACCTTCGTATTCGCAGACCTGCCCCAGAGTACCCTTCAATTCGAAGAGGACCTCCGAAACAAGCCCATGGGTTTTCCCTGACCCACTCCCAGCCCAACGAAGCTCAACCGTTTTCTTGGTATGGCCTACCTTCAGGAAGTCTTCTGTTCCAAAGAATCTCATTAAATAGAGGATTCCAGGAACTTCCGGGTCGCCGATTCCGCGGAGCGCCCCGCAGCGCTGACAGCCGCACTGGTGTTCCAAGTGAACAGAAATCTTCTGCCTGAATAACCCGTGCTTTGGACAACGAATTGTAACTACACTATTCTTGTTGCGGTACTCTTCATCTATGTACGGATACTCGTACTCCTTGTCGCGATGAAGACCTATGGCGCGGCGAAGGATTTCGGAAAGCTTGACCGTGCTATTCTTGCCAGCTCTTTTTCGCCCGCATAGTGAACAGCCCCGACCCGACAAGTGGTACTTCGCAGTTTGCTTGAAAGGTCCGTGTTGTGGGCATCTTACCGTGATGATCGAATCTGATCCTGCGAGTTCCGTAATTAGGTCGGGATACGTAAAGTTAGCCTCTTCATGAACGGAGGTCGCCCGCGTTTCGAAGTCGGCCACGAACTTCGCCTTTTGCAGAGCACCCTGTTTTATATGTCCACACCGCGCGCATCCCCGTCCCTGCAAATGTTCGCGCACCGTCTGCTCGAAAATCGGATGATCAGGTTTCGGGCATTTGATTTTAAGTCTCGATGACGTGTCTCGATATTCATCGAGGTTAAGGTATGTGTAAGTAGAGTCATGAACCTCGGCAAGCTTCATCGTCAATTTAGGCAGTGTGAGCGCCCTGGCCGATCTCGTTCGATTCAGGCCGCATCTTGGGCAGCCGCGGCCGTAGAGGTGGCTCGCAGCGCGTTGAACAAACACGCCATGTTCAGGGCAAATGACCGTAACTGAACTGTTGTTGAGCGACGAATTGCCGATTTCAAACTGCAACAGCGGATAAGAGTATCGGCTTCCGTGGGTACGATCAACTTCCTCTTTATACTCGATTGCTGAATATCTTTTCGATGTCGCGCGCCTCAGAACGCCACACTTCGGGCACCCTGTAGCCCGATGGATATGGTGGTAAGGGGTCTGGCTGAACGTTCCATGGAGTGGGCATCGGATCAAGATCGGCGTGTCAATATTCACGTAACGGGACAAAGAGTAATCGTATTTGCCACGATGGACCTCAACCGCCTTTTTGAAGATATCTTCCGGCCATGCGCGCTGAGAAGATTTGATCTGATCGATGGCGCAATTTGGGCAACCACTACCTTTGAGGTGGGATGATGGGGTCTGCGAGAATTCTCCGTGTTGAGGAACTGAACAAACAATCCTCACGGGAATGCGATTTGATGTGTAATCAACCAAATCGTATTTATAGCGACCCGCGCCGTGAACCGCTTCGGCTCGCCTCACAAACTCGGAGTTTCCTACGCGGGATGCCTCTCTCGAACACCTAAGGCACCCAGAACCCTTGAGATGAAACAAGGGCAGACACTGCCACGGTCCGTGTTTGGGACAAATGATGGTGACCTTAACACTCTTACTGACGTACACAGCCTGCGAATAATCGTAAAAATCCGAATGGATAAGCTGGCACGCACGGACGTAAGAGTCTGTATTCCAACGTGTGGCTGACACGATTCCTGCTCCTCCAACTCCGACCTGTCCTCAAGCCCCATGCGGGTAGAGGTGACGCAGTACAGGTTCCAGATGGAATGATGTTCTCTTGAATCCCGACGATTGTCAGCGCCAATTTCGAACGAGGAAGAGGCCCGCTTTTTGCACGCGCGGCAACGCAAGCATCACAAATTATGCGCAGCGATGTGTGGGCAATCGTTGGATTTCGGGCAATCGCGGACTGGCGACGCGTCAGCGTACCCATTTCATGGTTATTAGGAATAGCCGCTTACAGGTATTTCCGCAGCCCCGCTTTCGTGTTAGAGCCCATCGAACTAATCGCTTAGAAATTAGTCCCCATAAACGCCGATGTGATCGGAAACTCTGGCTACAACAGCAAGGCTTTTCCGTTTGCAAACAGGTGTTAATGGAATGAGCCGACGAGCCGGCGACTCAGGCCCGCTTTCGGCGCCGCAATGCCAAGACGAGCAGCGACGCTCCGCCGACCAAGGCTAATGTACCCGGCTCGGGCGCGGGAGCGATCACGAGTGTGCCTAACTGAGTTCCAGTCAAATCGGGTATCCCGAATTCGCCGGACAACTCGCTTGCTAGCCCGTCGTCCAAAACAAGACGACCCGCACCGTTGTTGTGAAAGAGTGCAACATCCGTCGTGGAAGTGCCGGTATTGACGGCGACATCACCGGTGACTGATTGTGTCGAACTGTTGGCCACCAAATTGGTCAACCAAAGGACGCTGTCGACTCCCTTCGGCGTGGCTTGGCCAAGGAAGTGAAGACCGCCGGCGAGGTTGTAGATGCCGGTACTGGAATCGCCGGAGGTGATTGGAATTTGAAAGTGCAAGACGTTTGGACTTGACGCTGGAAGAGATCTACGGGGTAGAGGTGAGCCCGTCGCTGATCAGCGAGGTGACGGATGCGGTGATGGAAGAAGTACGAACGTGGCAGAACCGGCCGCTGGATCCGATCTATATGGTGGTTTACCTAGATGCGCTGATCGTGAAGATGCGGCACGAAGGGCGGGTTGAGAACCGCGCCGTGTTTGTCGCCATCGGGGTAAACCAGGAGGGCACCAAGGAAGTTCTGGGATTGTGGACCAGCGCAACGGAAGGTGCCAAGTTATGGCTGCAGATCCTGACAGAGATGCGCAATCGGGGCGTACAAGACATTCTGATTGCGTGCGTGGATGGGTTGAAGGGGTTCCCGGAAGCGATTGCCACCGTATATCCGAAAACGGAAGTGCAGCTCTGCATCGTGCATATGGTGCGAAATAGCCTGGCCTATGTGAACTGGAAAGAACGCAAAAGAGTAGCGAGTGACCTGCGGCAAATTTATCAGGCGGCCACGGCGGGAGAAGCCGAGCAGACAAAAAGCGTTAAAAATTCTGACACTACACTTACGTGATCCACTGCCGCACAGGCGCGGTACTGCCGATGTCGAACCACGAGAACAACTGTGTAAAGGCGGGGTCGTCAATGGCGATGTTGGTGAATCCGGCCGTGACTGGGCTGGCCGACGACAGCGCCGGCAGCGCAAGCAAAGCGACAACTAAAGATGCTACATAGGTAACGATTTTTCGAGTGCACGCCATAATCAACTTGAGACTCCTTCGGTGCAGAGAGTCCTTTCGGGTGTAGCTCATAATGACCGAATTCCTCTTTCGCAATGCCGGCACCTGCCCGGCAAACTCACTCGGAAATTTTGTATCCGGCGGCCCAAGAACGGAACGGGTTCCGCTAAAACAGTTATCATAGTACCTTGCTCAAAACGGGCATCTCGGCGACGCTAGAGTTCATTGGTTGGCTTTCGAGGATCTATGTTCAAGTCTTGTGTACTGTTCGTCTTGATCGGTGCTGTTCCCCTGGTGAGTAGCGCCGGCTCGACTACCAGTTACACAACTTTCAATGCCTGGAAGGACGCCATACAGCAGGCGGGTTATCAACTTGTGCCAATTGCGAAGACTAATGCGGATGCGCTGTTCGTGAGTTGCGACAGCACGTGCGTTCAATCCAACTGGGGCAAGCAGGACAACTACGATAATGTGCCGAGGGACCCACGCCAATGGATCCAATTGCTGCCTGGTACGCCCATCTATGGCTTTGGAACTTTTCTCCAACTGACGGACCCTGAGCAGGCAGGACTGGCTTTCGCGAGCGGCGATCCTCGGACCGGGCAGCCGGTAACTTTACTCACGACGCTCAACGGCGGGACCAACTATGACGGTTTCTACGGCTTTGTTACGGATCAAGCGGTGAATGATCTTTATATCGGCTATCCGCACGGCACGCCTGCACCGCAAACGTCTTTGGACGACACGTTTTCCATGAACAGCATCGTTTTCGCTGTTGTTCCAAATACGGTGGCGTCCACTCCGGAGCCGGCGTCCTTTGCAATGCTCGGTCTCGGCCTTGGCGCTCTCGTCATGGTTGCGTTCAGGGCGCGGCTACAAGCTAGATACCAAGAGCGATTCTAGCAGCGCCCTCTACGCCGCTCGCGCCTCCAAAATCGCACGATTTTTCGAGCACGTCGGACAATCGCACCCGCCCCGCTCCTCCGGCCTCGGCAAATTCCCGCCGCACGGCAGTATGTGCCCCGTCCCTAAGGCTTTCTCTTTCTCGATCAGCTCCAGCCAGGTATCTACCGTCATTCGCTGAATTCCCATCCCGCCCGACTTGCGAATTCGCTCATCGCTCGTCGCCCACGCATACTCGTGCGGCACACCGTTCACGAAATGCATCCGCCGGTACACCAACTCCGGCGCCGGCCACTTCTTCTGCCCGTCCTGAATCAGAATCTCGTTCGACGGATGCTGCGTCGTCACCGTCCTGCCACTCGGCGATACTTCGATCTCCACCCACTGCTCCAAAGTCTGAATCTTCTTCCGCTTCTTCTTCGACTTCTGCCCCTGAAACAGCTTCTGCGCCTGTGTTAAAGGCGCTTCGCTCTCCGCCTTCTCTGCAGGCGCTTCCGCCGGCTTCGCCGGCCGCTCCGCCAGTTCCTTCTCCAGAACTTTGTTCTTTTCTTTTTCCTTTTCCAACAGCCGCCCCGCTGACAATTCTTCGCGCATAAGATCCTTCCTCAATCCCTCGAGAGCATTCAAAGACCGGTAAAAAGCCCGTTCCTGCGTGGTTTTGTACCGCAGCACCAATTCGATCTTGTGTTCCTGTTCGGCGGTCCAGGTCGCCGGATGGCAGCTCTCTTCCTCGCCCACCAGCGCCGCTTCGGCTTGCAGTATTCGCCGGTTCGCCCGCTGTAACAGCCAGTCGTTCAGAATCAATTGATCCACCAGCCGCGCCTCGTGGTAATCCGCCGGCGTGTACTTCTTCAGCCACCCAATCCGCGTCTCTTCGTAGTCTTCCCGCGTCTCGTCCGCCAGAATCGTATGCCGCTTCGACCGCATCCCGTGCGTGATCGCGTTCTGCGACGAGTTCGCCTTGCCGATCTCACTGGTCGGACCGCCGCTCCTCTTCTTGGCCATGCACCCGCAAGTTTCCTACCTGCCCCTTCCGCCGCCCCCTCCAATTCCCTGCAACTCACTCAGCCCGCGAGCAAAAATAAATTCCCCAAATCCGAACTGGAGGGCGGGTTTCAACACGCGAGGGACCTTCAGTCCCGCTTCTGTTTTAATTCGGGACAGGCTACAATTTTCACCAATTCCCGTCATTCCAGTTCGTTTGGTAATTTTCACTCCCCGCTCCCGTGAAACAGGCGTTTTCGCCTGTTCCGTCGCCAAGGTCACGCGCTAACTTCGTTCAACACCGCAATTCACCCAGGCGCCGTTGCTCCGTCTCCTGCCTCCAGCGGCCCGGCTGGTATCCTGAAACTTCACCTTCCTCGCGGAATCAATACACCTTTGAAGATCGGATTTGTAAGTCTCGGCTGCCCGAAGAACCTGGTTGACAGCGAGGTCATGATGGGCCAACTCGTCGGCGATGGCCACGAACTGACTCCGCATCCCGCCGAGGCCGACGTTATCGTTGTCAACACCTGCAGCTTCATCGATCCGGCGAAACAGGAATCGGTCGACACGATTCTCGAGATGGCCGAGTACAAAAAAACAGGCCAGGCACAGCGGCTCGTGGTCGCAGGATGCCTTGTCGAGCGCTACCGGGGAGAGATTCAGAACAACCTACCCGAAGTGGACGCAGTGTTAGGGACGAATGAGCTCGCAAACATCACGGCTCTCTGCGAAGGCCTCACGCCCAAAGAACTTGCGCCTGAGCCGTATCTCTACCACGACTTGACGGCCCGCGTTTTTACCACGCCCAGGCACTCCGCGTATATCAAAATTGCTGAGGGCTGCGATCATCCATGCTCGTTTTGCGTGATTCCGCAGTTCCGCGGGCAGTTTCGCAGCCGCCGTCCCGAGAGCGTAATCAACGAAGCCAGGCGCATGTTCGCCACGGGCGTCCGCGAGATCAATTTAATCGGCCAGGATACGACCTGCTATGGCGAGGATCTCGGACAAAAGAACGGCTTAGCGGATCTGCTGGCAAGGCTGGCTAACATTCCGACGGAGATGCCCAAGTGGGTACGCGTGCTCTACGCCTATCCGAACAAAGTTACGCAGCAACTGCTTGACACGATTGCCGGGCACGACGCGCTGGTGAAGTATATCGACATGCCGCTGCAGCACGCCAGCGCCGCTACGCTCAAACGCATGAAGCGCGGCGCGCATGCAGATATCTTCCTCAAACTGCTCGAGCGCATCCGCGCGACGATCCCGGGTGTGGCGATCCGGACCAGCATGATTGTGGGCTTTCCGGGCGAGACGCGAGAGGAATTCGAGGAGCTGTTCCAGTTTGTCGAAGCCGCGCAGTTCGACCGCCTGGGAGTGTTCTCCTATAGCGACGAAGAAACCAGCGGCAGTTACCACCTGGACAACAAAGTCGACAAGAAAACAATCTACAACCGCAAGCGCGTGTTGATGGCGCTGCAACGGCGTATTTCGCTGAAGCGTAATAAGCGGCTGATCGGGCAAGAGTTCCCAGTCCTGGTGGAAGGGCCGTCGAAAGAGACCGAGCTGCTGTGGGAAGCAAGGCTCGGGACGCAAGCGCCTGAGATTGACGGAGTCTGCTACATCAACGATTTCGGCCCCGGCGAGAATGCTCCCCGCCCCGGTGACATGCGCATGTTGCGAATCACGGAAGCGCACGACTATGACCTGGTAGGGCGGCTAACCGATCAGCCAGAGCGCGCCTTCGCGCACGCCGGCGGGGCCACCGCTCCAGCAAACCCTTTTCCGATCCTGCACGTCCAAGCACCTCAAACGGCCCGCTCTTACGCTATACCGGTGCGTTGATGGGGAGCAGCCAGCCAGTGCGCAAATTGCGCTGTCCTATTTGTGGCAAAGAAGTCGCGTTCGACGACCCCGAGATGCCCTTTTGCAGTGCCCGGTGCCGTCTGCTGGATCTTGGGAACTGGGCATCCGAGAAGTACGTCATCTCAACGCCCGGTGGCAGCGACTACGAGGAACGCGACAGTTTGGAAGAACCGGAAGACCCGAACCGGTGAACCGGCTGGCACTGGCGCTCGGAACCTGGTTTGGGTGCGGCTATTTCCCTTGGGGACCCGGAACCGCGGGGTCGCTCGCGGCCGCAAGCATTGCGGCTCTCTTACACTTCTATCTCGGCGCGGGCCGTGGAACTCTGCTCCTCCTTACCGCTGCCCTGCTCTTTCCGGCTATTTGGGCCGCTACGCGAGTCGCTCGTTTCGTAAATAAGAAGGATCCGGGGCTGATAGTGGTAGATGAAGTGCTAGGGCAATGGATCACGCTCGTGGGCGCAACCGTTTTGAACACGAAAGCTTTCGTGGCCGGCTTCGTGCTATTCCGGTTATTCGACATCTGGAAGCCGTGGCCCGTGCGAAAACTGGAGCGATTGCCGGATGGAACGGGCATCGTCGCCGATGACCTCGCGGCCGGAGTTTACGGGGCGCTTATCTTGTATATAGGCGGAAGCGCCGGATGGTACTAATTATGCCGAACAAGCAACAGGCGGTAGATGTGGCGAGAGCAAGGCCGCGAGTAGTGAGGGTGGAGCCTTCCGCTGCCATTGTGGGAGGCGAACTCCACATTCACGGCGAGCACTTTACAAAGAACGGACGCCCTGCCGTTCGCATTGGTAACCAGAACGCGCACTTAATCATGGCGGGCGAGCAATACATCATCGCGCGGGTACCGGAGGCCGCCACGGTAGGCGAATTGATCGTTGCGGACGGCGCTCAGAACAGCAACAAGGTCGAGACACATATCGGCATACAAATTGCCGACAGCCTGCACCCGGTCGCCAATCCGGCCGTTGACGCGGAGGGTAACGTCTACAGCACGTTTAGCGGGTCGCGCGGGCAGAAATCGCCGGTTTCCCTGTATAAGGTAGACACGAATTTCAGCTCCAAACCGTTTGTAACGGATCTAATGAATCCTACCGGACTGGCGTTCGATTTTGACGGTTTGCTTTACGTTTCCAGTCGCTATGACGGAATCGTTTACCAGGTCACTCCTTCCGGAAACATGACGGTCTACGTGGAAGGAATGGGCGTGGCCACGGGCCTGGCGTTCGACCGTGATGAAAACCTGTATGTGGGTGACCGCAGCGGAACCATTTTCAAGATAAGCCGCTCGCGGCAGATTTACGTATTCGCTACGCTCGAGCCTTCCATTGCGGCATACCATTTGACGTTCGGCCCGGAGGATTACTTGTATGTAACGGGACCCACGACTTCCAGCTATGATGCCGTTTACCGGATCTCGAAAGCCGGCGAGGTTGAAACGTTTTACCGGGGTTTGGGACGTCCGCAGGGAGCCGCCTTTGATGAAAAGGGACGGATCTACGTGGCGGCTTCGTTAGGCGGACGGCGTGGGATTATTCGCGTGGGCCAGGACCGCCAGGCCGAGTTTTTCCTTTCCGGACCCGGAATTGTCGGGTTAGCATTTACGCCCTCGCGAGCAATGATCGTGGCGACGCACAATGCGCTGTTCCGGGTGGATATCGACATTGCCGGGCTGCCTCTTCGCTAGGAGAGTGGATGCCCAAGAACGCCGAGATTATTGCGATCGGCAGTGAACTGCTGACCCCGCAGCGAGTCGATACAAACTCGCTCACGGTGACCGAGCACCTGAACATGGCAGGTGTTGAGGTAGTCAGGAAGCAAGTGATTGGCGACGATCGCGAGCGTATAACCGAAGCGATCCGGAGAGCCGTCGCGAGCTCTGAAGTGGTGATTCTGATCGGCGGCCTTGGGCCTACCGAAGACGATGTGACGCGCGATGCGGCCGCGGCGGCTTTAGGCCGCAAGCTTTTCTTGTCGCTCGAACAGGAATGCACTCTGATCACGCGTTTCCGGCAAATCAACCGCCCCATGGCCAAGAACAATATTCGGCAGGCGTATCTGATCGAAGGCGCGCAGGCCATGCCGAACCCGCACGGGACGGCGCCTGGGCAGTTCCTTCATACCGATCGCGGAGCACTGGCGCTGCTGCCGGGGCCGCCGCGCGAATTGAAACCCATGGTCGAGAACGAACTCATGCCGCGCTTGCGGCCGGTGCTGCCCCCGCAGGTGATTCGCGTGCGGCATTTTAGAATCACCGGCATCGGCGAATCGGATCTGGACGCGCTCATTGCGCCGGTCTACACGAAGCACACCAACCCGGTGACCACGGTTCTCTCCTCGCCGGGGGATCTATCGGTGCATCTGCGTGCTCGCGCCGAAACTCGAGACCAGGCGGATGCGCTCCTGCGGGAAGTGGGCAACCCGATAGCCGCGCTGCTCGGCGAGCGATGTTACAGCGAGAATCCGGATGAGTCGCTGGAGATGGTTGTCGGGCGGCTGCTACGACGAAAGCTGGCCACCGTAGCGACAGCCGAAAGTTGCACGGGAGGCATGGTGGCGGCGCGCCTCACCGAGCGCGAGGGCAGTTCCGCGTTTTTCATCGGCGGATATGTGACCTACAGCGACGCACAAAAGCGCGAAATACTGGGCATACCGGGCGAGCTGATCGCGAAGTATTCCGCGGTTAGTGAGCGCGTGGCGGCGGCTATGGCCGAAGGTGCAAAGCAACGCTCCGGAGCAACCTACGGACTCTCTACGACAGGCTACGCAGGACCGGAAGGCGGGACCGATTTCGATCCGGTGGGAACGGTGTACCTGGGTTTGGCCGGCCCGGCAGGAACGCAGGTAATCCGGCTGCGGTATGGGCTCGACCGGTACCGCATCAGAGCACTGGCCACGCAAGCTTCACTTGACTTCTTGCGGCGAACGTTGGTGAAGTGATGCGCCTGAGGGGTGAAGTGAAGCTTCAGCGCCCGGAGCTGAGTTGCGGAAACTCCGCGCCGTTTGCCTCGCTGGCCCTGGCGGAAGCGGCAACATCGATCTTCGATAATGGAATCTTGCGCGCGGGCTGCCTTGAAAAGTCCCAAAAGCTATCGCCCATCACGGCATAGTTCTGCACCTCGAGAGTCTGGCCGCTGGTAAGGACGACTGTGAGCGGGGGCGAGGGCGGCGCAGGTGCTGCTGCTATTGTGCTGTAATCTGGCGGCGCAGTCGGCGCCGTCCTTTGCGCGAGCTGATCCTGCAACCCATTTATCTGAGCACTGAGTTGCTGAACCTGCTCCCCAAGTCCATTGTCGCCGGCCGCTGCGCCCCCTTGCGGATCGCCGGCGTAACCGGGAGAGTTGTAGGAATCGAAATCGTCGGAATAGGGGCCGCCAAAAAACGGAAAGTACGGCGCGCCGTAGTAAGCGTAGTAGGGAAGGCCGTAATTGAACCGCCCATACCGCGAACCTCGCCGCCACGGCCCATACGGAGAGCTGCCATAGGCACCGAGCGGTTGCGAAAATCCTGAATAACCGGCGGCGGAATGGTTGCCGTAAACGGGCGCGGACCCCCCTATAGCGGGACGGCCGATGCCGATGCCTGAGGGCATTTGAGACGGCGCGCTCGCGGAGTGCCCGCCGATAGGGGAGTGGCTCCCCCCGCCGCCGTGGCCATGTTGCGCCAACAGAAGGGTGCCCGATGCTGGAAGTAGCATCGCTAGCCAGAGGATTCGGACTCCTGTACTCATCGCGGCCTACATCTTCAGCTTAACGCTTCGCATGAACTTCGTCGCTCCGGGGGCTCGCGCGGCAGCGACCCGAAGAATTGGCAGACGAAATCGCAAGGTGCAGTTAAAGGTGTGTGCGCCTGCAGCCGAAGAGTTCTATGTAGACGATGAATTGTCCAGGCTGCAAGAACGACGAACTTTGCCGAGTTCCACGGCGGAGCATCTGGGATGACGTGAAGGCTTCGATGGGATTGTGGCCCTATCGATGTGGGATATGCAGCCGGCGTTTTGTGGCAGCGCGGCGTTATTGTCCGGAACCAGAGCAGACCGGCGAAAAGCAGCCCAAGCAGGAGCAGCGCAGGGGAGCACGACACGCAGGGCCGGAGATGGCGTTCCGCAGCGACCCAGTGAGGCCGATGGCGCAGGTCGTCATTCAGGCCGATGACCACGTCCAACTCGACAACATACTCGTAGCGCTGCATCTAGCGGTCTCGTCATACCAGCAGCCAACCACGAAACGGGCAACAGCCGCCGCGCATTAAGAGGATGGGGGCTTAGCGCGCCGCGCAGAAAAATAGCAACAACTGACACAGGAGCTCAGTCTTTAAGCTGAAATATAGTATGCTTAGGCTGAAATTTCGATTGTGGAGAGGTTGAAACCATTTATGCTCGCCGAGCTGCGACGGTTGGTACTTTCAGGCGGTTTCGTTATTCTGGCGGCCTCGAGCGCTTGGGCGCAAACGGCAACACTACAGGGTGATGTAAAGGATGCGAACGGTCAGCCATTGAAGGGTGCGGTCATTGACCTGACTCGCACGGACATCAAGGGACATTACACAGTTAAGTCGGACAAGAAGGGTCATTGGCTGTATACGGGATTACCGGGCGCCAGCACGTTCGACATTTCCTGCATAGTGGACGGGAAAGTAGTGGACAAAGTCGGTGGCGTGAAAGCGTCGTACGGGGACAATCCCCCGATCAACTTCGATATGCACAAGGTGCAGGCACAGCAGGCTGCAACCCAGCAGGCAAACGCCGACGGCCAACTATCGCAGGATCAGGCGCGCGGAATGAGCAAGGAGCAGAAGGAGCAATACGAGGCTCAAATCAAGAAGAACTCCGAAGCAATTAAGAAGAACAAAGCGCTGAACGACCTTTTCACCGCGGGCCAGACTTCGCTTAAAGCAGGAGATGCGGACACGGATCCGGCCAAGAAGGTGGCCGACTATCAAGCGGCAATAGACAAGTTCAATCAGGCAGGTCAAATGGACGCGAATCAAGTCGCGATCTGGGACAGCCTCGGACAGGCGTATGAAGGACTCGGTAAAGCACAGACCGGAGACGAGCGCAACAAGTCTTTAGACCAATCTGTTGACGCGTACAAGAAGGGACTTGCCATCAAACCCGACGATGCTGCCGTGTACAACCAGTTGGGAAACATCTACGCATTGGAAAAGAAGATGCCGGAAGCAAGTGAGGCTCTGACGAAGGCTGCCCAGTTAGACCCCACGATGGCGCCGAAAGCGTATTTTAATATGGGGGCGAACCTGGTAAACGGCGGCCAGCCCGATAAGGCGGCCGAGTACTTCAAAAAGGCCACGGATGCGGACCCAAATTATGCCGAAGCCTGGTATCAATACGGCAGCTTGCAGATGATGCAAGGCAAAGTCGATCCGAAGACCGGGCAACAGACCTACCCGCCCGATACGGCTACCGCGCTGAAGAAGTACCTGGAATTACAGCCTAGCGGTGCCCATGCACAGGAAGCGTCAGCCATGTTAGAAGCTTTGGGCGAGAAGGTTCAGACTAATATTACGGTGCCTGGAGCGAGCAAAAAGAAGAAGCCGTAAAATAGGTATGAGGCTTCTTCAGCGGTCCCTTTTTAGCGGGGCTCGCTTACCAGATACCGCACACGGATGTTCCGAGCCCTTTTAGAGATTCTTTTTACCATTGCTGTAGTGCTGATTGCACGCGCTGTGCTGACCAGCATTTTCAAAGGTATAGCACGAGCCTCGGCCGATGCGCTACGGAGACAAGCCCAGCCTCCAGGACAGCGCAGTAATGAGGCTCCTTCAGAATCCAACTTGGGCGGAGAACTGCATAAAGATCCGGTGTGCGGCACGTATGTGGCGGAATCGGCGGCACTCAAACGACAGGCAGGGGGGCAGACTTTCTACTATTGTTCCGAGAGCTGCCGCGAGAAGCACTCGCTGGTCGCGCGATGATTGTTCTCACCTAACCTAGCCACTGCGGATTCTGAGCGGTGCCGTCGAAGACCGAAGTCGTTTTGAACAATTCGTAGTGACCGCTCATGGCGGCTTCGCGGGTTTTCTCTACCAGTGCGTCGAGTTGGGGCGTGGTCAAGGGCTTAAATGTGCGCGCTGCTTCAAAGGCCTGATCAAGAATCTGCATGCTGTCGCATCCCGTTATCACAACTGAGGTCGGCAGGCTAAGCGCATAGTGCAGGCACTCGAGAGGTTTGACCACGTTGCTCTTCAGGAGAATGCCGCCGCCCATCGGTTTCATGCCGAGCACCGCAATTCCCTGCTCCACAAGCTGGGGTACAACATTATTCGCGAAGCTGCGGAAGGAATAGTCCATGGGATTAAGCGGCATTTGACAGGCGTCGAAGTGGAAGTTATGTTGCTTCGCTACTTCGAGCATGCGCCTGTGAACAACAGGATCTTTGTGGCCGGTAAAGCCGACGTAACGAATCTTTCCCGCCTTTTTGGCGACCATGACAGCCTCTAATGAACCGCCTGGCGCGAAGAAGCGATCCGGGTCTTCCATCCGAATATTCTCGTGGTATTGGATCAGGTCGATGTGATCGGTTTGCAAACGTTTTAAAGATTCATCGATTTGCTCAGCGGCGGCCTTCTTAGTGCGCCCATCGAATTTCGTCATCAGGAAGGCTTTCTGGCGATAACCATCCCGAAGCGCCTTGCCCATGCGGACTTCGGAAACTCCATCCGCGTAGTCCCAGCAGTTGTCGAGGAAGGTGATTCCGCGATCAAGGGCGGAGCGGACGATGCGAATGGCCTCCTGCTCGTCTTTTGGAACAGAGATGTGAAAACCGCCCAGCCCTATAGCTGAGACGCGCTCATTGGTCTTGCCGAGCTGGCGGTAAATCATGCCACTGGCGTTGGGCTGTTCGGGCGATTGCTCCTGCGCGGACTGGGCGCGTGCCACGGCGGTTAAACCCGCTGCGGCGATAGCATTCAAAGCTTGTCTGCGATCCATGCTAGTAGAGTAGACCCTTTGACTGCGTTCTGAAAGAAGTAAGTTTTCCGGCCTTGTACGAGCTCCGGACTGCTACAAAGGGACCGAGGCACATCACAAAAATGAATTGGACAGTAACGGGGGCGTTGCTCATGGCGGCTGCCGTCGCGTTGGGAGCTTTTGGGGCACATGGTCTGCGCTCACGGCTCGACGCGTACTCGATGTCGGTTTACGAGAAGGCCGTTTTTTATCATTTCGTACATGCGCTGGGCATTCTGCTGGTGGCACTCCTGGCACGAACTCAGGCGATCAGCTTGGCGGGGCAGGCGCGAGTAGGTTGGCTGCTGTTTATTGGCATCCTGATCTTTTCGGGAAGCCTGTATGTGCTGGCGGTTTCAGGTATTCGGATGCTGGGCGCCATCACGCCAATAGGTGGACTGGCATTTATTGCAGGCTGGTTAGTTCTGGCTTATGAAGCACTGCGGCCGCCCCTCTGAGCAGCTATGCGGAGTAGCGTGCGGCTGCCCATGCCGCTGGGCAATTCGTAGCGGCAGACGATCTCGGCAGTAGCGTGGCGCCCGTTCGTTTCGGCGAGCTCGGCTTCGACATCCGGGCCTTTGTAAAGCAACAGATGCGCTCCTTGACGCAAGGCCTTTCCGAATAGATCGATCAAGCGGTGAACGGGCGCGACGGCGCGAGCAGCGACGATTCCAGGCGATCGGGTAAGGGCAAGCGATTCTGCGCGTGAGGAGGAAACTTCCACGTTCGGGAGATCGAGCGCGTCGACGGCGGATTCGACGAATCGAGACTTCTTTTGAATTGACTCGGCCAGAATAAAACGGACGCCGGGTAGAACGATTGCAAGCGGAATACCGGGGAAGCCTGCTCCCGTGCCGGCATCGAGCACAAGCCGAGCGCTCTCGAAATGTTGCCACGGAGCAACGGAATCGAAGACATGCTTAATGGCGGCCTCTGCCGGACTGGTTATACGAGTAAGATTCATGTACTCGTTAGCCGCCGCGATCAGACTGAGATGCCGCGCCGACTTTTCGATCAGATGCTCGCGATGAGGGATGCCGGGCGGTAGCACCCGGGCAAGCTCGTCTTCGAAAGTCACGCTTCTAGTTTGGCATCCGAATTCAGATACGGGGACATGCGGGCCTGTACGCGAAAATAAGGGTGAATGTTAAGAGCTGGAATTGTGGGGCTTCCTAACGTCGGGAAGAGCACTCTATTCAATGCAGTTACGCAGACCAGAAAGGCGATGGCCGCCAATTATCGTTTTTGCACGATCGATCCCAATACGGGAGTCGTGACAGTGCCGGATGAGCGTCTGGACGTACTGGCCAAGATGAGCGCATCGCAAAAGACCATACCGGCCGTTTTCGAGTTCGTCGACATCGCGGGGCTGGTGAAAGGTGCGAGCACAGGTGAGGGCCTGGGCAATCAATTCCTGGGTCACATCCGCGAGGTGGACGCAATCGTGCAAGTTGTTCGCTGCTTTGAGGACAGCAATATCGAGCACGTAATGGACAGCGTGGACCCGGTGCGCGACATCGAAATCGTCAATACGGAACTGGTTCTGGCCGACCTGGAATCGGTCGAAAAGCGCAAGGCCAAGGCGCAGAAAACCGCCAAGAGCGGAGACAAGAAAGCGATCGCCGAGGTGCAACTTCTGGATAAACTCGAGGGTCACCTGAATGAGGGAAGAACAGTCGTGACGCTCGATATGACGCCCGAAGAGAAGGCGGCGGTGCGGCTTTTCTTTCTGCTGACCGCCAAGCCGACCTTATTCGCGTGCAACGTGGCGGAAGACGATCTGGCAACGGCCGATACGAATCGATTCGTGCAACAAGTACGGGCGTATGTAAAGGAGCACCATGATACTGGCGCAGTGGTGGTTTCAGCGGAGATCGAATCCGAGCTGGTAATGCTCTCAGCGGAAGAGCGTAGCGAATACCTCATGGAACTGGGGGTGACCGACACCGGAGCGAGTAACTTGATTCGAGAAGCTTACGGATTACTTGGGCTTCGGACGTACCTGACGACCGGCGAAAAGGAGACGCGCGCCTGGACGATTCACGCGGGCGACAAAGCACCGCAGGCCGCTGGCGTGATTCATTCCGATTTCGAGAAGAGCTTTATTTCTGCCGAAACCGTTTCCTACAAAGACCTCACCGAGGCCGGATCGTTCGCACGGGCCCGCGAACTAGGCAAGCTGCGCACAGAGGGAAGAGAATACGTCGTGCAGGATGGCGACGTAATAGAGTTCAAGACTTTCGTATAATCGCAGAGGCGCCGCCTCAGGCGATCGCCGCGAGGCGCCGCTCGTAAGGCCGTGGGAGACACGGCGTGAGGTTCTTCAAGCGCGCTGTCCTGCGGCCGCATTCGCAGGCTTCTGTATCTATCTCGCCGGTAAATCCAGTGTATGCACAGGTAAGCGGCGGCGCATCATAGACAAGCTCACCCTTTACCAGATAGGGCTTAGCGCCTTCCTGCACGTGCCATCCATCGTGAGCTTCACATTCACAGGCAAGCAAACGGCAGCCGGGCGCCACAATTAATTCATAGACCGGCACGCCAAACGTTCTCCAGAGGTGATTGCGAAGGGCATCGCTGATCGGGCTCGAGCCGCAATCGGTAAGCGCGACAATCGCCCGGTCAAGGGACGCCATCTCAATTTCTTCAGCCTTTACCTTGTCAGCCAATTTCTGCAGATCGAAGCCATAGCCGACCAGGATGCGCGGCTGAAATGCACCTAGCTCATCCCAGCGTTCCCGGCGAAAGGGCTGCACCGATTGGAATTCCGGGAGCACGGAAATCTGAGCTGCCCTGAGCCCCGAAGCGGATTCTAAGGGAAGCGTAAGGCTCGGAAGCCGATTGGGGCGGAATGGGATTACGCCCAGAGAATGCCGTTTCATATCTATTGCTTTATCGATGAGTGGCAGACGAGGGGAAAACTTCGCAGGAAATCCCCGAGAGTGTAGAGGAAATCGCGCTCACGGCGGGTTCTTACTGCTTGTTGCGCTCGAGAAATGCCACCCGCGGCTCGAGTAAACGCTCGAGATTATTTTTCAAAATCTGGGTTGCTGGCCCGGCATCGAGACCGAGCTCGTAGAGAGCCTTCGTCTGTTGCTCGAAGACAGCCCGATGCCAGCCGCGGGGGAAGAAGCTCGAATCGGTGCCAAACAGCAGGCGTTCTGGTCCAAGCAGATCGATAGCGCGCCGGAAGATCGTCCTGAGATCCAGACCTTCGTAGAGCATCCAGCGATTCGTGCTGGAGCTATCGAGATAAACGTTCGAGCAGAGATCGGCGAGCATCAGCGCCTCGCGCAAAAGACCAGCGCCGAAATGCGGAACAATGAAGCGGACCTGAGGAAAGTGAAGAGCTACCGGATGAAGGTTCAGCGGGTCAGAGAGCCGCATATCGAACTGGCTGGGAAGAGCCAACTTCTTCCGCACGCCGACGCTCAAAGCCCCGCAATGAACGAAAGCGGCCAGCCGGTGATCAGAAATGAGCTCAAAAATGGGGACGAGCCGGGGGTCGGCAATCGAATAAGTGTGCATCGCCGGAAAAAAGCAAACGCAGTGCAGGCCGGGGTCGCGGGCCGCGGCCGCGAGGCGCTCCCCTGCATTCGGCTGCAAAGGATCGAGCATGAAAAATCCGTAGAACCGGTCAGGATACGCACGGACAGCCGCCGAAACGCTGCTTTCATCGCCATGAACACTCGCCATCAAGCAAGCGCGGCCGACACCTTGAGCGCTTAGTTCCGCTGCCCAGCGATTGGCTAATTCAACAGGATCGGCCGTCGGGATTTCCCAACCGAGAAGTGAGCCAAGCGCATCGGCATCAGCCACTTTCTTCTGACGTGCAAGCCCGTCGTAAAAACTGCGCGAGAAGAGATGCACATGCGCATCGTTGATCGCAAGATCGCCCCAGGGAGTTTCGGCCATGCTTCGATGATTCTAGCGAGGCGCGATCACGGCTGCATTTCGCGCATCGTTTCACTGACCAGAAGCACGGGTTCCGTGACGCTTTGCACATCCCGCACGCTCAACCCGGGAGCGATCTCATCGAGCCGCAGCCCTTCAGGAATAACAGAAATCACCGCCATCTCAGTCACGATCATATGGACGACGCGAACTCCGGTAATCGGGAGCGTACATTTACACAGGATCTTGGGTGTTCCAGCGCGCGTGGTGTGCTCCATTGCAACAATTACCCGGCGCGCGCTCGCGACCAGGTCCATTGCCCCGCCCATGCCCTTCACCACTTTTCCGGGTACCATCCAGTTGGCAAGAGTTCCTTCCTCATCCACCTCCATCGCGCCGAGGACGCTCAAATCGACGTGGCCGCCGCGGATCATGCCAAATGATTCAGCGCTCGAGAAGTAAGCGGATCCGGGTAGCTCAGTCACAGTTTCCTTGCCCGCGTTAATCAGATCGGGATCTTCGAAGCCTGGCTCGGGATATGGTCCCACTCCCAGCATTCCATTCTCCGATTGAAGGATCACTTCGATCCCGGGAGGCACGCAGTTGGCGACCAGAGTGGGCATGCCAATTCCGAGATTGACATAAAATCCATCCTGCAACTCGCGTGCAATACGTCGTACGATGCGCTCACGTTTTTCGTCGCCCTTTTCTTTGCTAGCCAAGTTGACGGGAGTAGTGGATGTAAGACTCATTTTTGGCTATACCGCAAAGTTCTACGCTCGATTCGGCGTTCATAAATGGGTCCTTGCACGATGCGCTTGACGTAAATGCCAGGCGTGATGACATGATCCGGATCGATAGCGCCCGGCTCGACCAGTTCCTCCACTTCGGCAATCGTAAGCTTTGCGGCAGTGGCCATCATCGGATTGAAATTGCGGGCTGTCTTACGGTAGACGAGATTGCCCAGGCGGTCGCCTCGCCACGCTTTTATCAGAGCAACGTCCGCACTGAGAGCGTGCTCCAGGATATAACTGCGCCCGTGGAACTCACGCGCTTCCTTGCCTTCCGCAACTATTGTCCCTACGCCCGCAGGAGTAAAGAAAGCCGGGATGCCGGCGCCTGCCGCGCGAATCCGCTCGGCGAGCGTACCTTGAGGAATCAATGTTACTTTGAGGGTTCCACCAATCACCATCGATTCGAGCAGCCGGTTTTCGCCCACGTAGCTGCCAATGTGAGAGGCAATCATGCCGGCTTCGAGCATTTTCCCCATGCCGAAACCATCCACGCCGAGATTGTTGCTGATCGTGTGGAGGCCTTTCACATTCTTCCGGATCAACGCCGCGATCAGATTTTCAGGGATACCGCACAAGCCAAAACCGCCGATCATCAGCGAGGAGCCGTCCGCGACGCCGCTTACGGCTTCATCGACGCTCGCGCAAACTTTGTTCACGAGTTTGCTTTCCGCTGCATCAGTCGAGATGATAACGCAGCGCGCTAGCCTGACACCTTTTAGGAGTTTGAGGCTTGCATGGCCCGTGCGACTTTTGAGTTTGACGGCTTTCCAATGACCTCGCCGATCGCGCGTCCGGCGGCAACTACGCTCCCGATGTCTATGCCCGTTTCGATATCCATCCCGTGCAGCATATAGAGCAGGTCTTCCGTCGCTACGTTGCCCGTTGCACCGGGCGCGTAGGGGCATCCGCCGAGACCGGCTACAGCGCTGTCAACGACCGCGATGCCAAGCTCGAGGGATGCAAAGATGTTCGGGAGCGCCTGGCCCCAGGTGTCGTGAAAGTGTACCGCAAGCTTCTCAATCGCGACGCGATGAGCGACTTCCTCCAACATCCTTTGCACGCGGAGCGGCGTGCCGACGCCGATCGTATCGCCCAGCGAAATCTCATAGCAACCGATTCGATCAAGCGCCGCAGTCACGCGAACTACATCGGCGGCGGCGACAGGGCCGGCAAAAGGACATCCCATCACACACGAGACATATCCACGAACCGGAATGCCGAGTTCGTGAGCAGCTTTCACGACTTCTTCAGCGCGGCGCAAACTCTCCTCAATCGAGCAATCGATGTTCGCCTGCGAGAAGGCCTCGGAGGCTGCTACGAATACCGCTACTTCGTCCACCTCGCACTCAGCAGCTTTCTCCAGTCCTTTTAGGTTTGGAACCAGCGCTGAATAGCGCACGCCGGCAATCCGCTTCAGCTTTCTGAAAACAGCTTCGGTGCCCGCCATCTGTGGAACCTTCTTGGGAGAAACAAAACTTCCGCACTCGATGGTGGCAAAACGCGCATCAGATAGCGCTTCAATGAGAGAGATCCGCGCTTCTAACGGCACTGCGGCTGGCTCGTTCTGTAGCCCGTCGCGGGGACCTACTTCTACCACGCGAACACGCGAGGGCAGGCGCCGTCCGGCAATCAATCTTCTGTCTCTTCGCGCCGGCCAGTTTTGTATTTTGCTTCAGCTCGTGGCGCTCTTTCGTCCAAGATGCGCGCGGGCTTGGGAGAACCAACTCGCTTCCGGGCAACCGCCTTTACGCGCTTGTTCTTCGTAAGCTTAGACCGCTTTGCCGCCACGCTCTTAGCTCTCGATTATCCGGTCATCCGCCATCTTTGTCTCGATCGCGGGATCAATCTCGGAGACTGTCAGCATGTTAAACGCGATCTTTGAGCGGGAGGGCAGAAAGTGCCATATCTTCTCAGCAGCCTCGCGCTCTTCCGTCTGGATCTGTTTGGCGAGTTGCTCAGTATCGTAATCACCAGCGGCTCGCGCCAGCGTAGCAAGGGTTTCATACACGGCGAACTCGCCGGCTTCCGTTGTGTACGCAACCAACAGACATTGAAGAGTCTTTTCCTCAACTATCTCGGGGGATTCTGGAAACTGTGTCGCAAAATTCAGAGTCGAGGCCAAGCCTGCCTTTCTTGCTCGATTCCCAAGCTCAGTGAGGCGTGTTACTAGCCGCTGGTGTTGCCGCTGGGTTTCGCCAGCGTGCTCCGTAAACACCGCCTGCACCTCACTATCGTCACCCACACTGGAGAACTCGCGAAGTTGTTGTTCGAAACCCTTCTCGGCTGCTACCAGATCTTCCAGATAGTGCCGGATCACGTCCTTTCCGGCTTCTGTCAAAGGAGGGTTGCTCCTGATCGGGCAGGCATCAGGCAGCTATCTTCTCAACAGCGTTCGGCCAGATTCCCAGCTCGATGAATTCCGCTTCGAACCTTTGTTGTTCACGAGGATCCTGCGATGGTCGCAGAACTCGGCAACACTTGCGCAGCCCCTCTTCGAGAGGCAACTTAGGCCCGTCGTCTGGCAGCACTATCTTGATCAGTTCACGCGCTGCCGCGAGCGCTTCACTCGACGTTTTGGCGAACATCATTGCTTCATAGCGATCGTTGATCATTTCAGTATGGCGGTTCATAGCGTCCCTGAATCATTGGACGCAAAGAATCCATTTTCGATTCGCCCAAGATTGTACCGCAGAGACACTTTTCTAAGTATATTTAGCTATTTCTCCGCACAATGCACAATCCGCGCCGAATAGCTGTAACGCTTCTGAGCGATTCCGGTGTCCAGTAAAAAGATGTCTCAATATGATCTCAGGTCTGCTTTCCCGCTGAACGGAAAAGACTTTGTCGTCAAAAAACAGCGTTGGATCTGTCATCTGGCTGAAGTTTCCGATCTCCGGCCCGACGCGGACCGCCTGTCCTGGTATCTGGTATTCGAGCAGGAATCGGCCCCAGCAGGTATGGCCGGAAAACGAGAGATGCGCAAACTGGAGATCGTGACTTCCGCGACCCACCTGTTGCAAGCTGGATGGGGAAATGACCTGGCGGAACGCCTCACAGAATGGCTGCTGAGCGGAGAACAAGACGGGCGCCAGGAATGGCTTCAGAAGTAATAGCGGAAGGGAAACCAGTGGGAATGTAATGCAACGTGCTCGGCAATGAGGACTGGTGAGCCGGCCGGGACTCGAACCCGGGACCACCGCATTAAAAGTGCGATGCTCTACCAACTGAGCTACCGGCCCGTCAGGGTTTCTTCCGGAGAAGTCGCGGAATACATGGACAGGATAGCACTCGGGTCGTCGGTGCGCAGAAAACGCGAAACCTTCGTGCGCTGAGTTCATTCCTTCTTGAGGATATGATTTCAAAGCAGCAAGCAACTTTAAACACAGGTTCTCTCCTGAAGGTGGCGGGAATCTGCGCGGCCGTTATTTTCGGTACTCGCAAGCTGCTGGGCAGCATTTCCCGGCCTAACTTTAATCTGCGCGGCAAAACCGTTCTCCTCACCGGCGGTTCGCGTGGATTCGGGTTGGCTATGGCTCATGAATTTGGATCGCACGGTGCGCGGCTCGCCCTCTGCGCTCGTGACGGCGCTGAGCTCGAACGCGCGTGCGCAGTTCTGGCGAAAAAAGGAATTGAGGCGCGGCCATTCACCGCGGACCTCACTCAGGCGGATCAAATCAGCAGCTTGGTGGAACGTGTGATCGGACACTTCGGATCGGTCGACGTGCTGGTGAACAACGCGGGCCGCATCGCGGTCGGGTCTTTCGATTCTTTTACTCATCAGGATTACGAAGACGCCATGAATCTGATGTTCTGGGCGCCCGTAAATCTTACTTACGCTGTGCTGCCCCACATGCGCAAAAGAGGATCTGGACAGGTTGTAAATATCACCTCAATCGGGGGACGAGTCAGTATCCCGCATCTGCTGCCTTATAGCTGCGCCAAGTTCGCCCTGGTCGGCTTCTCCACGGGACTTGGGGCAGAGTTGAAGGAGAGCGGAGTTCACGTGCTGACGGTGATTCCCGGACTGATGCGAACCGGATCCTACTTGAACGCCGAATTCAAAGGAGCGGCTAAAGAAGAATTTGCATGGTTCGGTCTGCTCGGGAATTTACCTGGTTTTTCTGTGGCTGCTGATTACGCGGCTGAGTCCGTCCGCGTAGCGCTCGAGACAGGGGAACAAGTCTGCACCATATCGTTGCCGGCGAAGGTTCTGACCGCAATAGAAGGACTTGCTCCCGAAGTGAATCGGGCTTTTCTTGCTTTGACCGACCGATTTGCGCTGCCGAGTTCGACCAGGAAAGATGCAAAATCAGGTAAGGCCCTCAATCCGTCATTGAGCGCATTGTTTCAAGGTCTTACGGCCCTTGGCAAGCTGGCGGCTATTCGCCTCAACGAGTTTTAGTAATCGATTACTGCTCTATCAGCTAAGTAACTAAATTCTTGTATCTACCTCTATGTGAGTAGAGGCTCAGCGCAGCGTCTGGCGTCGCTTATGCCGTCCACCTTCATGGTGACTTTCAAATACGCTGCAATCACTCGCAACTTACTTAAGAACGAGGGTATGTATTGTCCTTTAATCGGTCTGTTTTTCATAGCTTTTTGCAAGGTGGATTCGAGTGTTCCACTCATAAGCGGCGCAGTGGAGAGCGTCTCGATCTAGTAAAATCCACAGGGCACGATCGGTTTACCGAGAAAGATTATCGCCTTCTTCACCAGTTTGGAATTGCTACTGTTCGCGAGTCTGCGCGCTGGCATCTCATTGAAGAGGCGCGTGGCGTTTTCGATTTTTCTTCTTTAGCACTCATCCTCGATGCCGCTGCTGCAACCGATACGCAAGTAATCCTCGATCTGCTGCACTTTGGCTGGCCCGACCACGTGGATCCCCTCGCGGATTGTTTTGCGGAAGACTTTGGACGCTTTACTCGAGTGACCGCGGCGTACTTGAAATCACGATCCGATCAGTGCCGGCTCATAGCGCCGGTGAACGAGATTTCGTTTCTCTCTTGGGCGGGTGGCGAAGCGGCCTCCATCAATCCGTACCTCGAGGATTGCGCGCCTAGACTCAAGCGCAACCTCGTACGAGCTGCTGTCGTGGCAAGCGAGATCTTGCTCAACGATCTGCCCGGCGTCCGCCTTATTTCTCCAGAGCCGGTAATTCACATTGTTGAGAACCCGAAGATTCCGGGCAGTGCGCAGGATGCCGAGAGCTACCGTCGATCGCAGTTCCAGGCTTGGGACATGATATCGGGTAGATTGGCTCCTGAGCTCGGCGGAAAACCGGAATATCTCGACATACTGGGAGCTAACTTCTACGACAGAAACGAATGGATTGATCACGGGGGGCGTTTATTACGTGACGACCCGAGATACCGGCCATTCCATCAAATACTCGAAGAAGTCTGGATGCGCTACCAGCGCCCGATCTTTGTCTCTGAGACAGGGACGGAGGATGGATTTCGCGCGGAGTGGTTTAACTATGTTTGCGACGAAGTTATTACTGCAACGAATGCAGGAATTCCGATCGGAGGTATCTGTCTTTATCCAATTCTCAATCACGCTGGTTGGGAAGATGACCGGCATTGCCAAAACGGGCTCTTCGACGCCCCTGATCATTCGGGAGATCGTAATGTGCACTGGCCCTTGGCGCATGCAATCCGTGCGCAACAGCGGAAACTAGCAAAGATTAACTCGAACCAATATGAGCCTTATGACTACCGACATAATATGCCTTTGTCACCTCCGATGGAACTTCGTATTCCAACGGCCTCAGCACTTAATGAGCCGGTTCGCAAAAGCAGGTAGAGTGTTCTTCTTCGAAGAACCTGCTTTCGAAGATGGCGAAGCTGTCTTGCGGGCAGCCGTTTGCCCTAAAACGGGCGTTACTGTTCTGACACCCGTCTTGCCGCACGGTTTGACTCATGACAAGATTGTCAACCATCAGAGACAGTTTCTAAATTCGGTGCTCAGTGAAAACCACATTCGTGATTACGTCGCCTGGTATTACACTCCAATGGCGAGAGAGTTCACCATCGATCTTCGCCCTGCCGCAACCGTTTATGACTGCATGGATGAGCTATCTTGCTTTGCCGGCGCCCCTTCGGAGATGCGTAGGAACGAGCTGCGATTGCTTGAGGATGCCGATCTGGTATTCACCGGCGGCGCGAGCTTGTTTGAATCCAAGCGTAAGCAACACCCATCCGTATACCTGTTTCCAAGCAGTGTAGATATCGCCCACTTTGCTCGGGCGCGGGCAAACGAACGCGAACCGGAGGATCAGGCGGGATTGATCGGCCCACGCCTTGGCTATGCCGGCGTGATTGACGAGCGCATGGATCTGGAACTGGTTCGCTATATTGCTGCCGCGCGTCCGGAGTGGCACCTTGTGCTACTTGGTCCTGTAGTTAAGATCGATCCAGCTTCCCTGCCTACAGCTAAGAACATACACTACTTGGGAATGAAGCAGTATTCGGAGCTGCCAGCTTACTTTTCGGGATGGCAGATTGGCATGCTCCCCTTCGCCCTGAATGAAGCTACGCGATTTATCAGCCCGACAAAAACTCCAGAGTATCTGGCGGCGGGTCTCCAGGTTATAAGCACACCTATTCGCGACGTCGTTTCTCCTTACGGGGAGAAGGAACTGGTAGGCATCGCATGCCATTCGGAAGACTTCTTGCGGATAGCCGACTCATTTCTGGCTCACCCTCCGGATGAGGCATTTCGCGACCGAGTCGACGAGTTTCTGTCAATATCCTCCTGGGATAAAACATGGAGCGAGATGAATCGCCTGGTAAGTCAACTTATCAATTCCACCGATACGGCATCAGTCTTAGTTCAACAAGCCGTATCAGAAAGTGTTGCGCATGTTTGATTATTTAATCGTCGGGGCCGGCTTCGCCGGTGCCGTTGTCGCTGAGAGAATGGCGCGTCAATTCGACAAGAAGGTTCTTGTCATCGACAGGCGTCAGCATATCGGCGGGAATGCCTACGATCACATGAATAGCGACGGGCTTCTCGTGCATCGCTATGGCCCGCACATCTTTCACACGAATTCACCGCAAGTGTTCGAGTATCTCTCTCAGTTCACTTCATGGCGCAACTACGAGCATCGCGTGCTGGCTTCGGTCGAAGGTAAACTGGTACCCGTTCCGATCAATCTAGACACGGTAAATATCCTGTACGGCCTGAGCTTAAGTTCCGAAGAGGAGGTAGCGGCGTTCTTCGCCTCCAAAGCGGAGGCTCGTTCGGAATTAAGAACTTCGGAAGACGTAGTAGTAAGTAAAGTAGGCCGCGACCTTTACGAGAAACTATTTCGCAATTACACGAAGAAACAGTGGGGTAAAGACCCATCCGAGCTAGATGCCTTAGTTACTGCTCGCATTCCGGTCCGAACAAATAGAGACGGCCGTTATTTCACTGATCGGCATCAGGCTATGCCGAAGCATGGCTTTACACGACTGTTCGAGAACATGCTCGATCACCCAAACATTGAGCTGCAACTCGGCTGCGATTACGCGGACGTGGCGAGAAGCATAAGTTTCCGTGAGACCGTCTATACCGGCCCTGTGGACGAGTTCTTCGGGTTTCGCTTCGGAAAGTTGCCGTACAGGTCTCTGCGGTTCCAGCATGAGACCATCAACACCGAATATTTCCAGCCGGTCGGTGTAGTCAATTACCCGAACGAACACGCTTACACAAGAATCACAGAATTCAAGTATTTGACGGGCCAAACTCACCGGCAAACCAGCATTGTATACGAATTTCCGGCTAAGGAAGGGGATCCATATTACCCAGTTCCCACACCGGAAAATGGAGCACTCTATAAAAAGTATGCGGAGCTGGCGGCGAATTATCCGCGAGTCCATTTTGTCGGTCGCTTGGCGACTTACCGCTACTACAATATGGATCAGGTAGTAGCTCAGGCTCTTACGCTCTGTAAGCAAATGGCTGCTGCGCCCCAGTTTGTGGCCCCTGCAAAGGCAGCGGCTGCTGCCGTAGGTCAGCCGCTCTCGGCGTGGCCCGCGTTAGCCGGCTAGTGAAAAAGCTGACCATCTTATCGCCGCATCGCGATGACGCTGTATTTTCTCTTTTCATATGCCTTGCGAAATGGAGCATGTTTCCTTCGTTAAACGTGAAGGTCTTAAACTTCTTCACTGAAAGCGCCTACGCTCCTTATTCAAGTGCCAGTGACGCAAGCAGCGTAAGTGGTATTCGCAAGCGTGAAGACTCGCGCGTGCTGGCTTCCATCAGCCGTTCCATCCAGGTAATTGACCGGGACTTTCTAGACGCGCCATTGCGCTTGGGAATCCCGTCCGACGTCGTTTGCAACTCCGAAACACGAGCCATGATAGGCGAGTCGCTAATCGAGCAGCTCACAAAGAATCTAAGCCAAGGCGGAGCGGAGCTTGCGATGTCGCCGCTAGGCCTGGGCAATCACGTCGATCACATCGCAGTCCGGCTCGCAGCCGTACGGGCCATAGGTCCCGGGAACCTTGGCTTTTACGAGGATCTTCCATATGCGACGTGGACGCCGAAAAATGTTTTGCAGGAGCAAATTCTAGAGGCGCAAGAAGCTACCCGTACAAAACTCAAGCCGGTGGTTATCCACGACCGAAGGCTGGCAAGGCTCAAACGCCGCGCTGTAGCGCAATACCATTCGCAAATCGACTGGCAAGGTGCCTCTATAATTGCGAGCTGGTCAAAGCGTCATGGGAGCGGCGAAAGAATCTGGATACCGCGCGGATCCGCTCGATGGACTGCCTTGTATTAGCCCAGCCCGGATTCGTCCTCAGTCTTCTACCTTCCAAAGGGCTTCGGCAAACGGCCACTCGCGATCTACCCACATTTTCACTGGAGCGAAACCGGCTGAACCGGCAAATTCGAGAAGTTCAGTTTCCGAGAATTTATGCGATGACTCGGTCCAGATCGTCTCGCCCGCTTCAAAGTCAATTGACCTATCCAGCGCTCCGATAAGCACCGTCTGATTGCGGCCAGATAGCAGGTGCATTTCGATGCGCCGCTCTTTCGCATTCCAACGAACTTCATGCGCGAAAGCGCGCAAGTCGAAATCGGCGTCGAGTTCGCGGTTCGCACGGCCAAGGATGTTGAGGTTGAATGCCGCAGTTACACCGGTCGGATCGTCGTAAGCGGTGAGCATTGTCTCCATGTCCTTGACCAAGTCAGCTCCAAGTAAGAACAGATCACCGCGCTTGAGCTTCGCGCGAATGCTTTTCAAGAAGTCCGCTGTATAAGCTCGTTCCAAATTGCCGATCGAGCTCCCCAGAAATAGCAGCAGCACCGGGCCGCCGGCGCGCGCAGAAGATACTTTGCCGAGTCCCTCCATCCAATCGGCGCAGACCGGACGTACTTCGGCGAGATCGCATGTCTCCCTTTCGCAATTCTCAAGCGCGGCCGCCGAGACGTCGATCGGGCTATAGACAAGACTCCCGTATTTCTTTCTCAGTGCCTCTAGTATGTATCTGGTTTTTCTGCCGCTTCCGCTACCTAATTCGAAAACGGTTGTTACTTGCCCGGCCGCCAAAGCTAATGGTGAAGCATACTTTTGAAGCAGCCGCTCATCGGCTCGCGTTAGACCGTACTCAGGCAAGAACGTGATCGCTTCGAAAAGCGCGCTTCCCAGATCGTCATAAAAATACTGCGAAGATATCTGCTTCTGCCCTGCTCTCGATAAGCCGCTCAGAACGTCTTGCGCAAAGCCAGAAAGTAATGGTTTTGAAACGGCGGACACGCGGTTCAGTTCTCCACGCAGCGGAATGTGGCGTATACGTAAGGGTAGTCGTGCCGGAACCAGTTTCGAAAGGACCGTCGAAGCAGTCGCGTCGATGTACGCGGCGAGCCACCTTTAAGAACAAAATGTTCCCCATCGAAAAAGTTAGCCGAATATCCCGGGTAAGTAACGCTCGGTACAAAACCTGGTAAAGGACCGAACGGAGTGCTGGTCCATTCCCAGCCATTGCCGGCAAGCTGATTTACACCGAATGCACTACGGCCAACAGGGCTGGCGTCCACCGGCTCGGGATCCCAGCGGCGGAAATTGAAATTGCCGTGAAGAGGAGAAGGCTCGCCATCACCCCACGGATATTGCCGCTCCCCACCACTGCTCGTCCCGTAGGCCGCCCGGTGATACTGCTCCTCCGTTGGGATCGACTTTCCTAGCGAGCGCGCATAACTGATCGCCTCATCTTGCGTCACGTAAACGGGCCAGTCAAGCGGCAGAGGTACTTCCTCAAACATTCCACGATAGAAAAGAGCATCGCCGCGCTTCGTCCAGAAGTGAGGCATTGCGGCTCCGGCTTCTACAAAACGTAGATAGTCGCCGTTCGTAACTTTGTGCTGTTGCACTCGAAAATCGGGAATTGACCGTCGAGTTAGTTCATACTCGTTATCCCATCCGAATGTTCCGTCTCTATGCTTGCCAAGAACAGCCTCGCCCGCCGGTATTTCAATCCATTGGTTGGCCGGGCTCTCGCGCGCAGTTCGCTCGAGCCGCGCTGCATTTGCAATCTGTTTCATCTCGTAAGTGAAGTTGTGAAACATGTAGGCAAGCGTCTCGGCGTGCATGTCGCGGTGCTCGATACCCATACGAATTGCGTCTTCTGGAGCGTGTGGAAGGTTTTCATCCACGCGCTTTCTGCAGCGTCCCACGTACGCCTTCACCTGATCGGTGGACGGCCAATCAGCCGGCATGTCACTGGGCAGACTTGTCGAATCAGGATCTATCCCGGCTCGAAACAGCTCGTCAAGCTGGGGATCTGGTGACTTAAGGCCCAGCCCTTCGTTACAGATCCGAATGCAATCAAAACCTTCCAGGTGGCCTAAGTAAAAGATCACCCGGTGCCGTGCTGCGATGGGACGCGCGTAGAGGGCGTCCCTGGTCAGTATAGAAAAGAGCCGATCACTTTCCGCTCGAACCGCTCGCAGCTCTGCTAAGAAGTTAGTAGTTGCTTCCATCACGGGCATGGATATGGTTTCCATTAATTAGTGTAGTTACCACCAGTTGGTTGGATGCAGGACAGTGGCCTCCAATGCCAGAATTAATGCTCAGCCGCGAACCTTACGAGGAGAACGGTTTATGCGGCTGCCTGATCCAGTACTAACCGCGCCACCTCCAAGGCTTCTTCGCGTGTATGAATTTCACCCTCGAGTTGCGCGGTTTCAGCTGCTTCGAGAGCCCGCCGAAAATCGGGGCCCGGTTGATATCCCGCCTGAATCAAGTCGCGGCCGGTGATTAAACGCGCCGGCCGCAACTCTTCTTCCTTAAACTCACGCAGCTTGCGCTGGATGAATTCGTAAGCTGCCGTGTACCCGTTGCTCGCCAGGCAATCCAGCCTGTGAAGTTCCAGGTGCTCATCGAAATGCGGCAACGCCAGAAAGCGTTTTAGAGTACTCAGGCGCATCTGCTCGACATCTTTGAAGCGCATATGATTCGCCACCAGCGCTGTCACCCGCTCAGTCTCCTCATGTGAAAACTTCAGGCGTTGCAGAATCTTTTCCGCCAACTCCGCGCCAAATTCGGCGTGACCGTTGAAACGGATGCGGTCGGTAACTGAATAAGTGGCCGGCTTCCCTATGTCGTGCAGCAACACGCCTAGCGCGAGCGTCGGTGAAGGGCACTGGGCTTCATCGAGCATGAGCAAAAGATGGCTCCAAACGTCACCTTCCGGGTGAAACTCCGGTGGTTGCCGGACGCCCTGAAACGCTTTCACTTCGGGCAGGATTTGCGGGAGAAGGCCACACTGGTCGAGCAGCTTAAAGCCACGCCGCGCGCCGCCTTCCGTAAGAATTCGAACCAGCTCTTCCCTTATCCGTTCGGCGGAGATTTTCCCGATGCAGTGCGCCTGGGCGCGAATTGCCTCCAGCGTCCGCGGCTCAATTGAAAAGTCAAGACGCGCCGCAAAGCGGACCGCTCGAAGCATGCGCAGATAATCTTCTTTGAAGCGGTCATTGGGATCGCCAATGGCGCGGATCATTCGCGCCGCGAGATCGGCCCTGCCCTCCACGAAATCGAAGATCTTTCCGGAGAGCGGGTCCTCCATCAGACCGTTCACCGTGAAATCACGGCGTTTCGCGTCGAGCGCTGGATCGGTTTCGAAACGCACCTCGTCGGGGCGGCGGCCGTCTGAGTAGTCCCCTTCGCTGCGGAAAGTCGCGACTTCCACGTGAGCGCCTTCCGGACGTGTCACCAGCACGACGCCGAAGTGCGCGCCTACGAGTTGCGCGCGAGGGAAGTACGCTGCAACTTGGTCAGGCGTGGCATCCGTGCTTACATCGTAATCTTTGGGAGCGATGCCAAGTAGCCTGTCTCTTACGCAGCCGCCGACCAGCAAAGCCTGATGGCCACGGTTGTGAAGTACCTCGATTATTTCAAGCGCTAGCGCTTCGCGCGTCACAAGATTGCAGTGCCCGACGGCTCAGCCGCTGGCCGCTTTTTCTGAATCAGCGTGAGCAGGAGCCGCACCATCGGCTGTACCAGCTGCAGCTGCGGCAGCTTCGGCAGCTTCGGCCTCCGCTCTTTTCAGCTCTTTTTTCGAGGGAGGCGCTTGCTCGTGACGGTAGTCATGATCGTGATAACAAGTCCGGCAACGTACCTTTGCCGCTTCGCCATCCACCAGGGAAACTATGGAGTGGTTTGTTACGCGGCGGCACTTGATGCAGTGATCGTCGATCACATCACCTAATCGCTTTTCGTCCATGTTTGATCCGTCATTGCGGAGTATATCAGGATTCGGGCTCCCAGTTAGCTTCAACGAGACCAGATTCGATTTGAGATCGCTGCTCCAAGCCAGACTCCGCCAAAGCCCAAGCCCACGCTTAAGAGAACGTTCAGTACCGCGGCAGCGCTTGCTCCTCCCCGCACTGCCACCAAAGTTTCCCACTCGAAAGTCGAGAAGGTTGTGTAGCCCCCCAGAATTCCCGTGACTAAAAAGAGACGCCAGTTTGCATGGATGCCGGGACGGTTCAGAAACAGCATCATGAGTAGCCCGATCAAGAACGATCCAGTGACGTTGATGAAAAAGGTTCCGAGCGGAAATACTCCGGAGTAGAGCCTTTGAATTAGGGTTCCCATCGCGAAGCGCGAAACAGCCCCAAGCGCTCCTCCGAGCATCACGCAGAGATATTTGGCCATTGAAAACGTGCGTTGATCTGTTTGCGAACAGAGTGCTAGCTCTCCTCCATGTCAGGACGTGTTTTCTCAGGAGGGGATCGGACGCACTCCCGCTCCATTGAGCAGGAGTCATTGGCCGGGAACGGCGTTAAGCGAACTCCACCGCTGCTATCAAAGATAGCGCAGGCGACCTGCCTCTCTTCTAAGCAGCAACCGCCGCGGACTGCTTCTCCGAGAAAGCCGCAAGCACCTTTACCGCCTTCTGCCGGACCATTTCTGAACCATCTTCAGCAGCCACTTTTTCAAGTACCGGGACGCCTTTCGGTTCTTCCAGGTAGCCGAGCGCCCAGACGGCTGCGGCACGGTGCAATTCGGAAGCGTGCCAGGCATATTCCAGGAGTCTCTCGAATGCCGATGGATCGTTCTGGCGATAAAGCCCGATCAGCGCGTTCACCACCACCCGATGATGTCGATCTCCTAAGGCTTCCCGGAAAATATCGGCGGCCTCCGGAGTTTGTACCTCCCAGAGCGCCTCGATGGCGTTTGCCCGAACGCGTCCGTCCTCCGCCTTTAGCTGGCGTAAGATCACCGCGGTATTAGATCGAAGTTTGCAGAATGCTTTAACCGCCTGTGAGCGAATGCGTTCGTCCGAACAAGCTGTCAGGCCGCGCAGCCATGAGAACAGCACGCTGTAATCCCTCAGCCCGTCCAGCAGAGCCAGTGCGCGCGCCACTGCTGCGTACTGCTCTTGAGACGGCGTTTCATCCAGGGTTAATCGGCTGAAATTGAGGAAAAATCGTGAATCCTCGATCCTCAAAGCTTCGGAGGCTCTCCTTGCTTCTTCGATGGCTAAGAACTGTGAGTCGATGAGGAATCCGAAATATTTGCTGCCCTTCAGCCATGCGACAATTTGCTGAACAGTTGACGAATCGCCTTCGCCGCTGCCAAGATAGCGAACACAGACCTGGCAGGCTTCGTTCGGGAAAGTGTCCCGCAGGGAGCGAAAAAAAATTATGAACTTCTGAGGATCCGATTTCAGAAGCCCTGTCAAAACCTCGACGGCGGACGCCTGAGGCACGGATTCAGGCGATAAGAAGAATTCCATGCTGTGCGGCCCTCCCGGCTACAACATCTATCGACCGCAATGGATCAATTCTTTAGACGATTTCTCCGGGCGCTAGAAGTTTTCGCCGACAACGAGCTACTGTTTACTCAACGCTTCCTTAATCGCCTGTTCTGCCAAAGGGCCCATCACTTCATAGCCTGCCGCGTTAGGATGCAGGCCATCGTGCGTGAGCGCCTTTCTTAGAAAACCCTGCTCATCTGCCATAGCGGAGTAGTAATCGAGATATACCGCGCCATTTCGTTGGCAATATTCCTTGATCCATCGGTTCAACTCCAGGATTTTCCCGGGTGGGCGCCGGACCGTTTGCGAGGTGAAGCAATCGCAAACCGGCGTCACAGAGGCGAGCACCAGGCGAATCCCGTTCGCCTGCGCCAGCTGCGCCATGGAAGCAAGATTCCCCTCCGTCTGCTCGAGCGTCATAGGGCCGGTGTTTCCCGCTATATCATTCGTCCCCGCGAGAATCAACACCACCTTGGGCTTGAGGTCGATGACATCGGGCCTGAAACGAATCAGCATTTGAGGCGTAGTCTGTCCGCTTATGCCCCGGTTCACGTACGGTTTACCTGGAAAGAACTTGCCGTAAGATCGGCCCCAGGCATCTGTAATGGAATCGCCCATGAAAACCACCCGGTTCTCGCCGGGAGCTGGCGGCGAGAGCTTGCTGTTTTCGGAGCTGTAGCGGCCCAGATTCGCCCAATCCTGCGATTGATCGCCGACAGCGGGCAAAGTTAAGCACATGGCGAGAAAAAGAGCGGAGAAACTTCGCATCTTTGAGGTCCCCTCGTAGGAGGTTACCGCACTCAAGATTCAGGCCGGCTCTCGCCTCGATCCTGCCTTAACGCCGACGCGGGATCGATAAGCACCGCTCGCCAAAACAAAGGCGCTGTGGCAACGAAGCCCGCCGCCGCAAGGAGGGCAAGCGCCGATTCGAAGGCCATCGGGTCCGAAGAACTCACGTTATAAAGCAGCGCACGAATCCATTGCGCGGATGCCAGGTAGAGAGCAGTCCCTGCCGCGACCGGCGGCAGCGTTTCGCGGAGAAGTAAACGCACGACGCGCATCGGACTAGCCCCAAGAGCCGCTCGAACGCCGAGCTCCCGCGTTTTGGCTTTCGCCGAGAAATCGAGTGCGCCATAGAGTCCGATGCCTGGCCAGCAAGGCCGCGAAGCAGCCGAAAGAGTAGAAAGCCACGCCAGTGAAGGCGCACCCATTCAGGTTGATGCTTCGCCCGATGACAGAAGTCGAGCCGGCAAACCGCCGCTGCCAGAAGTCGCGGCTCAGAACCGCGTGTGTCACTCCAGCCTTCTCATCATCCTGTCCCAGCACTCGCCCGAGCTGTGCGTGAATTCCAAGCGCTCCGAAGAAATTAGTTGAAACCGCATTTACTCGAATGCGCTCGGTAGACTCGCCGTCCTTGAAAGCAACATCGAGATCGCCCTGGCAAAGCACCGCCCGGAGACTGGACGCGTGTGAGGCGAGCTGCTCGTACAGCTCAAACGGAAAATCCCAGGTCGTGAAGCCGTTAAAACGGAGCTCAATCAACCGGACCAACTGCTCCGGGTGCGGCACCGGCAACCGGCGCAGGGGTAAAGCATCGAAAAAGCTGAATATCAGTGTGTTTGCGCCGATACCGATTCCGAGCAGCAGCGAAACAGTCAGCGCAAAAACAGGACTGCGCCCCAGCAGCCGCAACCCGAACCGCACATCTCGCCAAAACTCCGGCATACTCGCAATTTGATTAGCAGATCGCCCGGAAATCAGCTCGCTGCACGCCGCTTCACATCGATGTTAAGCCGCTTGATTTTCTGATTCAAGGTCGAGAGCGGAATTCTGAGCGCTTCCGCCGCTTCCGTCTGGCTATGGTTGTAAGCCTCGAGTGCTTCCACGATCTTGCGGCGCTCGAAATCGGCCACAATCTCGAACAGCGACGCATCCGGCGCCAGCATTCCATTCGGGTCGCGCGAGATCCGCAGTCCGCTTGCCTGCTGCAAGTGTTCCGGCAAAACATGCGCTGGGACAAACGGCGCGGTGGCCAGCACCACTGCGCGCTCAACCGCATTCTCTAATTCGCGAACATTTCCCGGCCAATTATGCTCGAGCAAAATCTGCATCGCTTCGGCCTCGAAATTCAAAATAGACCGCCCCTCGCTGTTCAAATACTTCTCGTTCTCCCGGCAAAATCGCGTGAAGAAATGCTCAATCAGTAGCGGGATATCGTCTTTCCGGTCGCGCAACGGCGGCAGGTTCAGGTTGATTACGTTCAGCCGGTAATAAAGATCCTCGCGGAACTTTCCTTCATCGACCAGCTTTCGCAAGTCCGCATTCGTCGCGGCGATAATCCGGACGTCCACGCGCACGCTGTCGTTTGAGCCGAGCGGCATAAACTCGCGATCCTGCAGCACGCGCAGCAATCTCACCTGGATCTCGGGCCCGATGGTGCCGATTTCGTCGAAGAAAATCGTGCCCCGGTTGGCGTGTTCGAAATAGCCTTTTTTGTTCGCAATGGCGCCGGTAAACGAGCCCTTGACGTGGCCGAACAGCAGCGACTCGAGCATCTCAGAGGGCAGCGAGCCGCTATTTACCGGCACAAAAGCTTGCTCCCCCCTTGCTGAATGGGCATGAATCGCTTTGGCTATCAGTTCCTTGCCGGTCCCCGTTTCGCCCGTGATCAGAATCGTTGCGCGGCTTGGCGCCACCTGCGCCACCTGATCTAATAAGCGAATCATCCGTTCGCTCTTGCCTACGATGTTCGGGAAAGCGTACCGCTGCTTTAATGCGCGCTTGAGCTGGGTGTTCTCCCGTTCGAGGCGCCCCTTCGAGATCATCCGGTCGATCTCGATCAGTAGCTTCTCGTTGTCCCAAGGCTTGGCGAAGTAGTCGTTGGCTCGCGACTTGAGCGCCCGCACGGCCAGTTCCACTGAACCGTAGGCGGTCAACATGAAAATGGGAGTCTCGGTGTCGCGCTGGCGAATATCCGCCAGTACGTCCATGCCTGAGCGGTCCGGCAGCATCAAATCCAGCAGCACCAGGTCGTAGGAACTGGCTTCAAATTTCTGCAAACCGGTTGCGGCATTCTCCGCCATCTCGACGTCATAGTCTTCGGCGGTCAACAATAACTCGAGGCTTTCGCGAATATCGATTTCATCATCAATCACAAGAATCCGCCGCCGCTCGGGAGCGCTCAGGCGATCCACCGGCAGCTCTTCACTAATAATGGGCACTACAGTGGTTGTAGCAGATATTTGGCAGCAGAGTAGGCCTTTGGCCTGCAGTCAGTCGCGCCCCCCGGGCCACATCCGCTTCAGGCAGGCAAGGCCGCGCGCCGCGCTGTCACCGCAGCATGCGAGCGGGCGCTCGCTCCGGGAAATTCCAGCCGGAAACGAGTTCCCCGCCCCAGCGCGCTATCGACTTCGATGATCCCGTTGTGTTCCTGAACGATTCCATACGTGATCGCCAGGCCGAGTCCGGTACCCTTCTTCGGTCCCTTCGTACTGAAGAACGGATCGTAGATCCGCGCCAGGTTCTCCGAAGGTATTCCCTGCCCGGTGTCGGCAACCTCCACATGCGCAAATCCGTTTTCCGACCAGGTGCGCACGGTCAAGGTTCCCCCGGCCGGCATCGCATCCCGGGCATTGATGAACAGGTTCAGAAACACTTGCTGGAGCTTCCCTGCGTTGCCGCGCATAACAGGCAAGTCTTCCGCCAGAATCAAGCGCGTGTCGACTCCTGTTTTCTGAAATTGGTGGTCTACTAAAGACGAAGTCTCCCGGATCACGCGGTTCAGGTCTAAGTCCGTGTACTCAGTAGGGGATGTGCGCGAAAAATTCAGCAGCGAATTCACGATCTCGCTGGCGCGGAAAGTTTGCTTGGCGATCTTCTCGAGCAGCTTCGACTTCTGATCGTCCTCGGAAACTTGTTTAGCCAGCATCTGCGCATACGTCGAGATCACCGCTAACGGCGTATTTACCTCGTGAGCCACGCCCGCCGCCAGCAGCCCGATCGAGCTGAGCTTGTCCGCTTGCACCAGCTTTCGCGCCAGCTCTTCCCTCTCTGTCACATCGTCGAAAATAATCAAGCGGCCGATCTGTTTGCCCTCGCGCGAGATCAGCGGGGCGATTGCCATGTTGACGATCGATTCGCGGCCAAGCGGAGCCGGTCTCGCCAATTCCAAGCCGTTACGGCCATTGGGGATGGTCTCTAAAGGACCCTCTCCCGAGGGAAGTGTGCGCCGTCGAAGCGAGGTCTTATATACGTTGTAAACGCCCACCGCATCCTGGGCATTCTCAAACTCTTGGCGCAGCTCAGGAGCAAACAAATCGGACAAGCGGCACCCTAACGCTTCCTGCCGCTCAATCCCGGTAAGACGCTCGATCTCCGCGTTCCAGCTTTCCACGCGGTCATCCAATCCCGCTGCCAGAATTCCCACGTTTATCGATTCAACAATGTTTTCGCTGAATTCCTTAAGGCGCTCGTATTCGTCCGCTTTCCTCTGCAGCGAACTGTACAGCCGCGAATTCTCAATCGCAATCGCCACGTAATTGGAGAGCGTAATCAGCAGCTCGATATCGTCGCTCGACAGAAAGTCGCCTTCGGTCGTCCGGCTTACTCCGAAAAACGCGATCGTCCTGCCTCTCGATTTGCAGGCGACGTAGTAGGTGAAGTCCAGTTCGCTGATGGTCTCGCGCACGGGTGCCGGCCACCCCTGCGAAACGATATCGCGCAGATGCTTCGGCTGCTCGAAAAACAGGTAAGGCTTCTCAGAGGATTCTTGCAGGAACCGCAAGTCGAGCCGGTGCACGGGACTCTTGGTTGCCCGGCCCGCCTTCTGCGTAAGCGAATGGAGCTGAAACGCTCCCGATACCTCTTCGAGCAGAAAGAAGCCGACCTGCTGAATCGATAAGGTACGCCGCAGCCGGTCCGACACCTTGGCGAGCATCGCATCCTGGTCTGTCTCCGAACTGAGCTCCCGCGCAAACTCAATGAGAGTCAAACGCGCGTCATAACGATCACGGTAGAAAACCCAGCGGTCCAGTTGCTCCTGGATCCAGCGCCGGATGGGCTGAAAAACAAATGTGGCGATCGAGACCACCACCACGAATGCCGACGGTGTAATCGTGCGAATGTTCAAACTGAGGAAGATCAGACCATAGAATGTCCCGATAACGGCCAGTGTCGCCAGCGTGTAGACGTAGCCCTGCTGAAAGATAATGTCGACGTCCATCAGCCGGTAGCGAGTAATCGCATAAGCCCACGTAAGAGGAATCAGCCCCAGCGAGAGCACGCTCAGGTTCATCAGGTGATTAGGTATAAGTCCCGCCGCGTAGGGCAGAGCATAAAGAAGAGCGAAAGGCGCCAGGCCCAAAAACGCGCCATTCCGGAGGTACTTGAGTTGGCGCCGCGTCATGGGATCTTCCATGCGGTGGTAGTCAACCGCAAGCGCGGCCGCCCCCAAGAGATATAGAAGGACCGAATAGCCCAAAATGGCCCGGTCAAGCAGCCATCGTACCTCGAAGAGAGGGCTTTGAAATTTTAGAATTCCCTCCGCGGAAGCCGCAATAATTGCCAGCAGGAGAGCCGAGGGCAGATAGAGCCCCAGCCAGACGCCACGCCTCTGCAGCCAGCCAGGAGTCTGCCGGAAGGTCAGACAGAAATGCAGAAAAATCGCGGGAGCAAAAAGATTGCCGGCCAGGTTGCCCCAGTAGATCACCTCGTCAAAGGTGTTCAGCTTACCAGAATAATGAAAGCAGCTTGCGACGAAAGAGGCCAGGCAAAGAAAGTAGAAATGCTGGGATTTCGCCGCGCTCGTCCGGCGGTAATAGACAAACAGCCCTATAAAAAGATAAAAGCTGCCGACTAAATACTGGTAATAGATAGCCGTATCGCGGGAAGCCGCCTGCACATAGATCGGGCCTTTCTGGAACTCGATCCCGTGCCGACGCAGCGTGTACCGCGTCTGTCCGAGGAGCGGAATATTCCAAAGGGCTTGTGGGACGTCCAAGGCCCGATGGATCGGAGTCGTGCCGATCTCGACCAGATGATCTCCTACCCGGATCCCTGCATTGTCTCCGGATCCGCCCGGCGCGATATAGCCCGCCACCACCGCATTTCCTTGCGGCCGCGCTTCGTTTAACCAGGTAACTCCATCATCGTGAAGAGGATAGCTGCGGAGGTGCTGAAAACTAAGCACAGCAGCCACTGCGGCCGCCACTGTCAGGAACAGCAGTAATGTTCCCGCCAGTTGATTCCGCGATTGGCTCAAGCGCTCCCCCGCGTCAGGAGCTTTTTCCGAACCGGACCGTCGCGCCTATCCACCTGACGAGTGATCTGTCGTTTTCTCACACTCCACCTACATCGGAAAATGTCCAGCAGCACGCAACCGACCACTTGCCTGATCCTGTTAGTTCTCTTATAACTAAGTGTTTAACTGCCGGACGCGCCAGAATTCCGGCTTCCAGTTCTTCAAATCGGGAGCGCCTCTACCGAATCCAATAATGTTTAGACCTTATCAAACCACTAGCGCAAGGTGTATAGCCCCACTCTCCCAAAAGCGAAACGGCAGGCCCGGCTTCTACGTCCGAGCCGTTGACGTTGAATCGAAACACACTTAGACTAAGCTTAGTAGTCCTCCAGCCTACAAAGGTGGTTTTTCCCTTATGAAGTCTTTCTATGCCTTCCTGCGATTTTCGGTTGGCGCAGCCTCGGCGTGTCTGGTGGCCGCCGCCCTTTACGCGCAAAGCTCGAGCTCCAGCGCTTCTACCAGCCAGACAGTTTCCAAACCGCTTACCAATAAGCAGATCGCCAAAAAGCAGAAAGAGCTTGAAAAAGAACTTCAGGGTCCCTGGAAGAAATGGTTGAACGAGGACGTCGTCTACATCATCACCGACGCGGAAAAGCGGGCTTTCAAACAACTCAAGACCGACGAAGAAAGGCAGCAGTTTGTGGAGCAGTTCTGGCTGCGCCGCGACCCCACCCCCGATACCGAAGAAAACGAATACAAGGAAGAGCACTATCGCCGTATCGCCTACGCGAACGATCATTATGCCTCGGGCATTCCCGGCTGGAAAACCGACCGCGGCAGGATCTATATTACTTACGGACCTGCCGATGAAATTGATTCGCATCCGTCTGGCGGTAGCTATGAACGGCCTATGGAAGAAGGGGGCGGCGAAACTTCCACTTATCCTTTTGAAGACTGGCGCTACCGCTACATCGATGGCGTCGGTACCAACGTCATCATCGAGTTTGTCGATACTACTATGTCCGGAGAGTACAAGATCAGTCTCGATCCGGAAGAGAAAGACGCGCTGCTCTATGTGCCCGGCGCCGGTTTGACGATGGCTGAGCAAATGGGAACGGCCGATAAGACTCAGCGCTTCCAGCGTACCGACGGCACCCACCTTGGCACCGGCAATCAGCCTCTTCCCGAGAGCATGAACGAGTTCACCCGGCTCGAGCAGTACGCCAATCTGATGAAGCCTCCTACCCTGAAGTTTAAGGATCTCGACGCGGTTGTTAAATCGAATATTCGCTACAACACCCTGCCTATGCAGGTGAGAGTTGATTACATCCGCGTTACCGATGCCACGGTGTATGCCAACATTTGCATTCAATTCAAGAACAGCGATCTGGACTTCGCCACCAAAGACAAAATCGCCAAGGCTACCGTGAACCTCTACGGCCGCATTACCACTCTTACCAGGCGCTCTGTCAATTGGTTTGAGGATACGGTGAACTCCGAGCTTCCGGCTGAAATGCTTCAGCAGGCGATGAACGGCTCGCAGATCTACTCAAAGCGCGTTCCTCTTGCGCCTGGCACTTACCGCCTGAACGTTGTGGCGAAAGATACCGTTGCCAACACCGTCAACAGCTATGAAACCGCCCTCGTAGTGCCCCATTACGATGAGGACCAGCTGGGTTCCAGCAGCGTCATCCTCGCCGATCAACTCGAACGCGTTCCCACGAACAGCATCGGCGCAGGACAGTTTGTCATCCGCAGTTCCAAGGTCCGGCCCCGCATCAACGAAACTTTTAAGCAGAACGAGAGCATGGGGATCTACACGGAATTCTATAACCTCGGTATGGATGCCAAGACGAAAAAGCCGGAAGGTACCATCACCTACGACGTGGTGAACGCCGACAATAAAACCGTCTTGTCGCAAACCGAGGACCTGAACTCGATCCCTAATGCTTCGGCCTTCCTCGTTACCGTGGAAAAGAAGCTGCCGCTTAAGACGCTTACACCCGGCAAATACACCTTGAAAATGACCGTAACGGACAAGCTGAAGAACCAGAGCCTGACACCTTCGGCTCCGTTTACGGTAACATCGTAAACATAGGCCTTAAGCGCTCACGAGAGGTAACTTTGCGGCCGGTTTTGGCAGGCAGACAATTCGCTATTGCGGTTGCAGCATTCGGCATCTTGGCCTCGACCGGGGGTTTGTGCGGCGCGAATCCGTCTTTGCCCGTAACGGGTGACTTACTGGGAACTGTCGTAGATAGCGCGGGTGTCCCGCAGATGGGGGCCTCGGTCCAGGTCTTCAACAAATATCAGCGTTTGATTGCCCGATCGTTTACTGATCCCGCCGGCCGCTTCGGCTTCACCGGGCTAGCCTCCGACCTATATTCTGTGCGCGTTTCGCTCGCCAGTTTCCTGCCCGCTTCGCGCGATCGGATTCTCATCAAGGCTGGCCTTGATAGCGTCCTCCAGATCCACCTTGCCACTCTGTTGAGCAATATCGAAGTCAGTTATGCCGTGCCCGTCGGAGCCATGTCCGACGATTGGAAGTGGGTGCTCCGCTCTTCTCCTGCTACCCGCCCGGTCACGCGCCTTCTGGCGGTCGATCTTCCCGAATCTGAAGCTAAACTTGGCCCGCATGTCTTTTCTGAAACGCATGCCATGCTTTCCGTCTCGGGCGGCGATGGGGGCCTCATCGATTCAGGCGACCTCGGCGCGGACCTCGGCACGTCTTTCGCCTTGTCCACCAATGTGCTCGGAAAAAATCAGCTGCAGGTGGCCGGGACGCTCGGTCAGACCGCCCAGTTCGGGGCCGGTGCAATCGCGCTTTGCGCCATCTACAGCCGCGCCGATGACGGGCCTTTCGCGTCTGCTCCCGAAGTTACTTTTTCATTTGCCCAGCTAGGAGGAATGGGATCTCAGCTCAACGGTACACCCCTCAATGACGAAAACTTGAGCACCGCCGGTTTCCCCATTCTGAGGACCATGTCGCTCAGCTTTTATCAGGTAGCGGACCCGCTTGATAGTGTTCACCTGGAGTTCGGCACCACCGGCGAAACGGTCGAATATCAGCAGCACACCAGTCGCATTAGCCCTTTCGCGCGTGTGACCGTCGATCTCGGCTCCGCCGGATCGATCATTGCCTCGTATAGCGATGGCGCTAGACCGGATGAGCTGATTGCTCACCAGCCGTATCGCGAACCGGAACTTGATAGCGCCGGAGGCGACCTTTCTGGTCCGCTCGAGAGTCTCTCTCGATTGCCCCAGCTATCCCTTCGCAATGGCCGGCTCGAAGTTCAGAGCACGCAAGACTACGAACTCGGTTACTCGAAGGCATCTGGCACTCGCACTTATTCTGTAAGTGCTTTTTCCGAAACCGTTTGGAATGGCCATCTGAACGTCGCGGGAGATCTCTCTGGTCTTAACGCCAGCGATCTATTCTCAGACGGACTTTCGCCCATTTCTTCCTATAACATCGGCAACTACGAGCGCCTCGGTTATCTCGCCTCGGCGAATCAGCGGCTCAGTGATTCCTTCGACTTGACCATTGCGTACGGTCGAATGGGAGGGTTTGCTGCCAACCCCAGCAGCTTCAATGGCAATTCCTCGAGCACCAGTTTCCTGACCCGGAAAGGCACCAACCTCGCAAGCTTGAGCGTCAAAACCGTTGTGCCCCGCGCTGGTACGCATATCCTTGCCAGTTACGGATGGATGGATCCACGCACGGCTGTTCCCACGCACGTTTTCACCACTCAGGACGCGCTTAACCTGCCCGGTCTCAACCTTGTTATCCGGCAGCCCTTGCCTTCTTTCTTCGGCATACCGGGACACCTGGAACTAACGGCGGACCTCCGTAATCTCCTCGCCTCCGGTTACACCGGCATCAACACAGGCGACGGCCGCCGTCTTCTCTTGGTTGAAGCTCCGCGCGCCATTCGTGGTGGTTTGAAATTCACATTTTAAGTGAATTGCTCCTGGTTAGCTGCGCTTTCTCTTGCTCTTCTTCCCGCAGCGGCCCAACTAGCCGGTGTATGCGATCTCGCGCGCCAACCTGTCGATCCTTTCGCCTCGAGTGGGAAGATTCGCGTTTTGCTTTTTGCTCGAAGCGACTGCCCGATTACCAGGCGCTATGCCCCCGAGCTGCAACGCATCTCGCGCGAGTTTCAGCTCGACCCCGTTCAGTTCTGGCTCGTCTTTCCCGACCCCTCCGAGACTCCTCACGACATTCGCGCGACGGTCAGCGAATACGCTTTCCCAGGTACACCCATCCTCGATCCGAAGCACTCCCTGGTGCGGCTCGCCCACGCCAACACGGCGCCTGAAGCTGCCGTCTTCGACAAAACCGGTACGCTCGTGTATCACGGCCGGATCGATGATCTGTATGTCGATGTCGGAAAGTCCAGACCGGCTGCACAAATTCACGACCTGGAGAATGCGATTTTCGCGGCCCTCGCCGGAAGACCCATTAAGCAATCTGTCACCAATGCGGTCGGATGCTCTTTAGCCGACGTCGAATAAGAGGTAAATCTCTCGCCGCCAGCGCAGCTATTCGCCGCCAGCGCAGCTATTCATGGTGTAGTGCAATCATCGGATCTAGCTTCATAGCGCGTCTTGCGGGAATGTAACAGGCGACTACGGCGATCAAGGCTAATGCGAAAATTACCGCTAGGAATGTGAGCGGGTCGGTTGCTTGTACGCCAAAGAGCATGCTGGACATCAGACGCGTGAGTGCCAGTGCCGCAATTACGCCAAGGCCGATCCCGGCGAGCGTCATGCGAGCTCCGTCGGTCAGGATCATGCGCAGCACATCCAGCCGTGCCGCACCTAGAGCCATGCGTACGCCGATCTCCTGCGTGCGCTGTCCGACAAGATACGACAACACTCCGTAGATCCCGATGCTGGCCAAAATGAGAGCGAGTCCGGCAAACACGGCAAGCAGTGTCATAGTGAAGCGCTTGCTCGCGATCGATTTCAAAACGATTTGCTCCATAGGCTGGCCGTCAAAGGCCACCAATTCCGGGTTGAGCGCTACTAGCCGCTGGCGGAGCATCTTAAAACTCGGAGCGCCGGAACGTTTGCCAAGCACGTACGCGTCTAGTCCTTGCGCCATGTTAAGGGTGTCCCTATTGGAAATCTGCGCGATCGGCAGATACATCTGTGCATGCAGCGTATTGGCGGCCTCCGAGTCGAGCCCCCACTGATTCACGTGGCCGACGATGCCGACAATTCGCGCTTTAGGGCGGCTGTTAGGCTCAGAGGGATCGTTGTCCAGGTCTAGATATTGACCGACAGGATCTTCGCCGTGGAAATATTTTTCGGCCAGCGTTTCATCGATCACTGCCACAGCGGGCGAGTGCTCGTTGTCTGTATCTGCTAGAAAACGGCCGCGCCTGAGCGTGATCTGAAGCGCTTTCAGATAATCGGGCTCGACAACATAGGCGAGCGCCATGGGCAAATCGGCCATGTGGGACGGCTTGGGCCGGCCGGCAAACCAAATGTGCCAATCGCTGTCGCTTTCCATGGGAGTAGCGCCCCAACTCAGCGACGCTGTTTCCACTCCGGGAGTAGAGACAAGCTGATCGTGCATCCGCCGGACGAAGGCGCGGATAGCGGCCGGCGTCTCCCTCGCGAGCGATGGTTGCGGCGAGACCGAGAAGGTAATCACCCCGCGCGGATTAAAGCCGGGATCGACTCCCCACAGAGAAAACAAAGTGCGAATCATGAGTCCGGCTCCGACCAATAGGACGAGGGCCATCGCCATCTCGAGCATCACGAAAAGGCCTTGCGTACGGCTGCGTGTCCCGGCTACCGTGCGGCCACTTTCTTTGAGGTCTCCGCCAATCTTGGCACGGCGTGTTTTTAGCGCCGGCGCGAGCCCGAACACGATGCCCGCCGCCAGCGATACAAATAAAGTGAACAGCAAGACGCGTAGGTCGAGCCCGATTTCTTCGGCTCGCGGCACCGTCTGCGGCACGGCAGCAATTGCGGCCGCCGTCCCGAATTTGGCTACCAGCAACCCGAGCCCGCCGCCGATCAGAGCCAGCAAAACGCTTTCGGTAAGCAGTTGGCGCACAATTCTTATTTGACCGGCGCCTACCGCCAGCCGGATCGCGAACTCGCGCTGCCGTGAAGTCGAGCGCGCCAGCAGCAGATTTGCCACATTAACACATGCGATGAGCAGCACAAACGCCACCGCGCCGAGCAGAATCAGCAACACCGGACGCATATCGCTTACCATCTCTTCCTTCAAAGGGACGAGGTTTGCCTTCTCATTGCTGTCGAAATCGGGGTATGCCGCAGTGAGCTGGCGCGAGACGCGTTCCATATCCCCACGCGCTTGTTCGAGCGTAATTCCCGGCTTCAGCCGCCCAATGGCTTTTGTGCCCCAGCCTGCCCCGCGATCGTCATAAAACTGCCGCTCGTTGTACTCGCCAATGGGCGTATAGATGTCGTTGAGAGATATACCTGTTTGGAAGTTCTGAATTCGCAAAAGAAAAGTAGCGGGCACTACCCCAATGACTGTTCGCCCTACCCCGTCGACCCTCAGCCGCTGGCCAATGATGTTTGGCGCGGAGCCGAACTTCCGCTTCCAAAGTCCTTCCGAGATCATGGCTGTAGGATCTGCGTTGAGGCGGTCTTCTTCCTTGCTGAAGGTTCGTCCTATTACCGGCTTGACGTCCAGAATCTCGAAGAAGCCCGCCGAAATCATCTCTCCTTGTAGATGCTCCGGTTCACTTTCGCCCGAAAGATTGAACGCCGTTGGGCGGTACGCTGCGATCGCCGAGAAGGTGCGGTTCATGCGCTGCCAGTCGAGAAAATTAAGATAAGAGATGGACCCCTTTTTGAAATTCGGAATCTCCTCGAATAGCGTGATGATCCGGCCGGCATCACGGTACGGCAGCGGATTGAGCAGTACGCCATTTACCACCGAGAAGATGGCTGTGTTCGCACCGATTCCGAGCGCCAGCGTCAGGATCGCAACGGCCGCGAATGACCGCGCTTTCATCAGTCCGCGCAGACCGTAATACACGTCCTGGCCCGTCGATTCAAGCCACGCGAACAGCTTCGCATCGTGACTCTCCGCGCGAGCCCGCACCCGGCTTCCGAATTGAAGCCCCGCTTGCCGGACCGCTTCCTCACGCTGCATTCCCGCCTGCACAAACTCCTCTATCCGGGAAGCAATATGGAATTCCTGTTCCGCTTCGATCTCCCGGTCGAGGCGCTCCGCTCGAAATACAGATGTCAAACGTGATAGCCAAGACATGTAGCGTCTAAGCCTCCTTGAGGACTCTTCCAATAGCATTCGAGATCGTCCGCCATCGGCTCTCTTCCTGTTCGAGCTGCTTCAATCCCGTACGAGTAATCCGGTACAGCCGCGCTCGCCGGTTATTTTCAGTAGTGGCCCATTCGGCTTTGATCACGCCAGCCTCTTCCATGCGGTGCAAAGCCGGGTACAAGGACCCTTCTTCCACGCGCAGAACGTCTTGCGAAAACTGTTCGATGTGGGTTGTTAAGCCATATCCGTGAAGGGGGCCTCTTCTTGCAAGGATTTTCAGAACGAGCAGGGGAATGGAACCTTGGAAAGAATCTTGGCGAGCCATCTAATACACAGATTGCTGAGTAAGCAAACTTAGTGCCAGTATGATCCCCGGTGGATCGCCCTGTCAAGTAAGGCAAAGCTAATTCTAGTGGTGCTTGTGCGGATGCTACGCTGCCCTTGATGAGACTCGCCCTTCTAAACCTGGCTTGCCCAATGCTGATACCTGCGGCCGAATCGAAATACACCGATGTCGGCGGACTCTAAAATTTTGCCTTCTCTTTCGGGTGTGAGCGGCGAGAGTCGGTTTTCCGCTTCACCGTTCATGGCCGCGCGCGCTTCGTACTGGACCGCTATGAGTGCCGTAGTAGCTGTCTTGCTATGCATCATATGGATACCTGCTTACAACACGCTCGTTGACTACCCATTCCACCTCTCCCGCGTATGGGCTCTCCACACTTATGATCATTCGCCGTTTTTTCAGAGCGTTCTCGTGCGCATCTTCGATCCCATGCCGAACTTGGCGATCGATCTCTTTGTGCTCCCTCTGCTCGACTGGCTGCCGCCGGTTGTGGCCGGTAAGATCTTCTTATCGGCGATCGTACTCCTGTTTGCGGCTGGGTGCCATCTACTCTCTGTTGCCCAATATGGAGGAGCAGTATGGATGGCTCCGATCGCGACCTTCGCTGTAATCAATTCACCCTTTCTATACGGGTTCGTCAATTCGGCGTTCAGTCTTTCGCTGTTCCTTGTCACGTTCGCGGTTTGGCTGCGAGTTCGGCGGCGCTGGACACTCTCGGGGTGGCTTCTGGTTGCGTTGCTTGCTACTTGCACCTACATTGCTCACCTTTCCGGATTCGTTTTCCTGGTGATGGCAATGGGCATACACTGGCTCCTTGATCGCCGGCAGAGGCCCTGGTTTCGCTTGACCGATCTCGCCGCTTTTTCGGTATTGATCCCGGCCATAATCATCCAACTCTATCCTTGGCCCAATCGTGTGCATATTGGGGGGCAACTCGAGTGGGGAACGCTGGGCAAGAAGGCGCTCGGTTTAGGGTCGATCTTTCTGGGGTTCCATTATGGCCTGGACACACTCGCGCTTGCGATGCTGGCCGCTGCCTTCGGACTGTTGCTGGTCAAGTGCAACCCGCGTTTCGACCGTTTGCTGCTGGTCCTGGGGCTGTCGTTTCTAGCCGCCTCCATTCTCTGCCCTACGCAACTCACCGCAGGGGCCGGAGCTGGCGCCGACGGCCGTTTCGCGCCGCCAGCTCTGATCTTTCTCTTATTGTCTTTTACGGCGAATTGGCGGGGCACGGCTGGCCGAGTCGCACTGTTCCTTGCCTTTGCCGCGATGCTCCTTCGCATAGGCGAAATCGGCTGGACTCTTGACCGAATCAGTTCCGCCGCGGCGACGCAGGTGGCGGCCCTGGCGAAGGCTGCGCCGAATTCGCGTATCTACAACCTGTACCTCCGGCCCCAGGACCGGGAGAACGAGAAGCGGCTGCGCGCGAATCTGCACCTCGCGAACTATTCGCTAATCCTCACTCGGTCGGTGCCTTCTGACTTCATTGCACAACGCTACGCCCAGCCTTTGTTCTTCCGCAATCCATCAGAATGGGAGGCACACGAGAGTCCGGCTTCGTTCGAGCCGGCTTTCCTTGACGCCCATCTAGCAAAGTACGACTACGTGTGGGGTTGCAATCTGGACGCCGATCATCTCGGCTATCTGCGGCCGCGGGCCACATTGATCGCTACCGCAGACGTGTGCGGACTATGGAAACTCCGGAAGGGATCGTGAAACACACTCCGACCTGACTAACTTAGTGGTGCTTGTGCGTGAGCTTTCGATAGATGTCCGGCGAGAACTCTTTCAGAATGTTAGAAGCCATATCTACTCCGATTTGAGCACCCAACTTTGAAGCCGCGCTTGAAACGTCCCGCCCATTGGGATAATAAGCGGTAGAGATCGCAACCGCTGTCGAGTTGCCAATTATTTCGGAGTAGTTGAACTGCATGCCTCCCGAGTCTTTGTGGGTCCAAAAAATCTGCCCCACGGCATACCCGAGCCGCGACATTCCGCTGCCGGTACCTCGCCGAAAATAACGGGGATCCTGATGCAGAAGACTGGGATAAATAGCTTCCGTCATATAGTCCCCAATCACAAAATCCGCGTAGGCGGTTCCCAGATAGCTCGCGTATGCAGGCACTCCGTCACCAAAGGATGGTTCTGACCGCGTTAACTGAGCCTCACCCGCAAACGCAGCGGCCAGCAGAACCGTCCCCCGGTCAAACGCATCTTGAGTAGCAATCTTGAACTTTTCCCGGCTCGTAAGAGGCTTATAGTGGGTGAGACTTGGAAAAGTCCGATAGTTCGGAATAATGCCAAAGATCCGCTTGATTTCCGGCTCCGGCGGATTGCTGCCACTTGGAGAATTGATCGTCCCAGGCTGAACGGGCTCTTGCTGTGATTTCGCGCTTGGCGCTAGCGTCAATAACAGCACCACAGAAAAAAAACAGGTCAGCTTCCGAGAACCAGCGGCACACATCAAATTTTAGATGCGCTTTGAAAGCTTTTCTATTCGCGAATCAATTTAGTGCGCTGCCGCTGCTGCGCCACCTCGCGCCTTTACCTTCTTTAAACCCCAAACCAACGGTACACAGCAAAAACACGCCAGCGCCATGTAACGCAAATCGTCTACGTAAGACCATAATTGTGCTTGCTGTCCCAGCATTCGCCCAATCTGTCCTGCGGCTTGGGTTTGCGCAGTTGTGTGGCTCGCATAATTAGAGAATGTCTGAGTGAAGTACTGCAGATTCTGTTGATAGTTGCCCGACGTCGGCGTAATATGCTGCACCATTTCGTTTCGGTGTAGCTGCTCGTGCCGCGCAAGAATCGTCTGCACGATTGAAATCCCAATACTTCCTCCAACGTTGCGCATCAGATTGTAAAGCCCGCTGCCGTTGCCAACAGATTGGCGGGGCAGATCACCGAGTGCCACGACGGAGAGCGGCACAAAGACCAGTCCGAGAGAAAAGCCGCTAATCACAATCGGAACGACCATAGACCAGGGACCCATTTGCAGCGTCAACGTGCCCCAGATCAGGCTGCAAACTCCAAATATGGCAAATCCCGTAGAGACCAGAATGCGCGTGTCGACTCGCGCGACCATTAATCCGACCAGCGGCATCGCCAGAATCGATCCTAGGCCGCGAGGAGCCACCGCTAACCCGGCCCACCAGGCCGAGTAGTCCATCAACGACTGGTAATAGAGGGGGAGCAATGTGACCGCTGCGTACACCGATGCCCCGAACATGAAGATGAGCAGGCATCCCATCGCGAAGTTCCGGTTCTTGAAAATCGAGAGATCCACTAGCGTCTTCTCGCGCGTTATCTGCGAGATGACGAATGCCACGCCGCAAACAATCATGGCGGCAAAAGCCCATCGAATCCAGATTGCGCCGAACCAGTCGTCCTGCTGACCGCGATCAAGAATGATCTGCATGCATCCGAGCGCGATAGCCAATAATCCCAATCCAATGCTGTCCAATTTGCCGGGATTGGCGTTCGTGATATAAGGCGGATCTTTCACGTATCGCATGATAAGGAAGATTGCAAGAATGCCGATCGGGATGTTGATGTAAAACGCCCAGCGCCAGGAATACTGGTCTGTCAGCCAGCCTCCCAGAGTTGGTCCCAAAACAGGAGCAACCACCACTCCCAACCCGTACATGCCCATCGCCAACCCGCGTTTCTCAGGAGGGAAACTTTCCGTCAAAATTGCTTGTGAAAGGGGTTGTAAACCACCGCCTCCCGCTCCCTGTACTAACCGGGCTATCAAGATCACCAGCAGGCTATTAGCCGCGCCACAGAAGAAGGACGAAACTGTGAAGATGACAATCGATCCTATGAGGAATCGCCTTCTGCCAAAACGCAAAGAGAACCAGCCACTCGCTGGCAGCACGACTGCATTCGAAAGTAGATAGAATGTCAGAACCCAGGTAGCCTCATCGGTAGAAGCAGAGAGGCTTCCTGCAATGTGCGGCAAGCACACCGATGCAATCGACGTATCGATCACTTCCATGAAGGCCGGCAAAATCACCGCCACCGCGATGAGCCAGGGATTGGCTCCCGGCTCCATGTTTTGTGCTGATGTATCTTCCGCCATTTAAGCTGAATGAAACATTTGAATGCGCTGCATGGATGTTTGCTGCCTGGCTGCAACTGTTACATTGTTACGCTGTAAGCTTTAGTGCTCAGGCTCAACCACCCTATGATTCGTTTCCACCGGATTTCGATTCTACTCGGCGCGTTAGCTGGTAGTTCTCTCCTGGGTCAAACCGTCCCGGTAAACGATGGCCGTATCGCTGCGTTGGAATCGGCAGTCAAATCCGCGCAACTGTCCGGCGATAACGCCTGGATGCTTACCAGCGCGGCGCTGGTCCTTATGATGACAGGTCCAGGCTTGGCGCTCTTTTATGGCGGCTTGGTGCGGCGGAAAAACGTGCTGAGCACCATGCTGCACAGCTTCGTCCTGATGGCCGTCGTCACCGTTCTATGGGCCATCTATGGCTACAGCCTCGCGTTCGCTCCCGGCAATTCACTTATCGGGAATCTGAGCTACGCTTTTCTGCGCGGTGTCGGCTCCTCTCCGAACCTCGATTACGGTGCCACGGTTCCCCACGAAACTTACATGATCTATCAACTCATGTTCGCCATAATCACGCCCGCGCTGATTTCTGGCGCGTTCGCTGAGCGCATGAAATTCAGCGCCATGCTCCTATTCACTTGCCTGTGGTCCACCATTGTTTATTTCCCCATGGCGCACATGGTCTGGGGAAAGGGCGGCCTCCTCAATGCTTTTCTCGGCGGCAAAATTCCGTGTTTCGATTTCGCGGGCGGCACCGTCGTTCACATTACCTCAGGCGTGAGCGCGCTCGTTTGCGCGCTCTATCTCGGCAAACGCGTCGGCTTCCGCCACGAACCCATGAAACCCCATAATCTTGTTCTCAGCGTTATCGGCGCCTGCCTGCTGTGGGTCGGCTGGTTTGGCTTCAATGGGGGCAGCGCGGTAAATGCTTCCGGTCTTGCTACCAGCGCTTTCGTGGCAACTCACTTCGGCGCTGCGGCCGCTGCCTTAGGCTGGATGTTTGCTGAGTGGGTCCGGCACGGCAAGCCAAGCATGCTTGGCGGCATCTCGGGCTGCGTGGCGGGCTTGGTCGCAATCACACCGGCTTCCGGTTTTGTGCAGCCCTTCCCCGCTCTGCTGATCGGCTTCCTCGCCGGTATCTTCTGCTTCTTTATGGTTTCGACCGTTAAGAACCGCTTCGGTTACGACGACACTCTTGACGCTTTCGGCGTCCACGGCGCGGGCGGGACCCTGGGCGCCATCCTGACCGGCGTCTTCGCGACGAATCTCATAAACGACGGCTTGAAAGATTCCGCCGGCAAACCCCTTCCCCTGGGCTGGATTGACGGCAATCCGCATCAGGTGCTTAATCAGCTTACGGCAGTTGTGATTTCCTGGTTGATCGCCGGTGTATCCACCTTGGTCATCCTCAAAATTGTCGATCTTACAATCGGGGTTCGGGCGTCTGTCGAACAGGAGCGCGAAGGCCTCGATCTCGCCATGCACGGCGAAGAAGGATACAACTTCGAGGCATGATCATGTAAGCATGACCCCTCTACGGATCCAATGAAAAAAATCGAAGCCATCATTCAGCCCTTTAAGCTCGACGCAGTGAAAGAAGCTCTCAAGGCTCTCGGCATCGACGGCCTGACCGTAACCGAAGTGCGCGGGCATGGCCGCCAGAAGGGCCACAAAGAGGTCTACCGCGGAATGGAATACGAAGTTGATCTCCTGCCCAAAGTCAAGATTGAAACCACTATTCCCGATAGCCGCCTCGAAGAAGTCACCCACTCCATTGCTGCTGCCGCCCGCACAGGCAAATTGGGCGACGGAAAAATCTTCGTTTACGACGTGCTCGAGGCAATCCGCATCCGCAACGGCGATTCCGGCGAAGCGGCTCTTTAAGAGGCGTGCTTAACTCTCGTGCGTTTCAAATGCGCCTCGCCGGCCTGTTTGCGGAAACGCCACTAACGGGAGGTTCCGTCTGAGGGTAAAGAATGGCTCTACCAGTTGAAGCTCGACGGCTATCGGGCCATCGCTCATAAGGCCGGCTCAAAACTCTATCTGCGCTTGAGACCTGGTAACGCCGCTTTCGATCGGTAGCGGCGAGTTCGGTGCCGTCGAGGGCGGGGTTCCGCGATAAAGCGTCTACTTGTTAGAAACGCGGGCGCCCCGCAAGACTCAAACGCAGTGCCGACGGAGTCTTCTCGTAATTGTGAGGTTTAACCGTTTAGCTCCTAGGAGCACGACCCCTGTGGAAAACGCAAAGAGCATCAGAGCCCAGGAAGCAGGCTCAGGCGCGACTCGGCCATTGAATGTAATGTCATATTCAACAGTGTCATCCAGGCCGCCTGTTCCATAAAGGGTACAACTCTCGTTTGTCGAGAAACAAAGTGCGTTGAGATGAAGGTCAAACGATTGTATGTAGCCCGAAACCGCAGGCTGGTTTAACGCATATTGAATCTCAGCTCCCCCGTGAGGAGGAGGCCATGTGGCGGCTGCGTCCCAGTCGAATGTCGCGTGGTGCTGAACCACATTCACGGAATTCTGAAAGCTGCTGCTCGCACCGTTGAACTCTAAGGTTTTTCCGACATCGCTCAGCGTAACCGTCTGATTGAAAACGACCGTGCAGTCACCGGACAGTCCCGTATCCGTATGATTGCATCCAGGGCCTGTATTCCACACACCGAAAGAAAGAATGGTGCTCGTGTACTTGTCTTTATCAGGGTCAGTGGCGTCACCAACGCCGCCCCCCAAAAGGCCAGCCCCATACAGCACGGCTGGCAATGCTGGCCTGATAAAGGCTGTCGCTACGATAACAACTATTAACTTTCCGAGCCGGTTATGCACAGCAATTGCCGTATACACCTGATTTAGTCTGGTTCGGCCAGCCACTGCACGTTCCAATATCCGGCGGAGTGCTGACACGAACATGTGTGACAACAATCTTACCGGAAACGAGCTGTCGAGCAATTACCTACGCGCTTTGGCGCCCGTCATCCCGAGTTCAAGCCAATTCCCCCCTTGCGCCGTGTGCCAGAATTCCAATTAGCCTTGCTAGCCTTCCCTCGAACCCCCGAAGTCGATCGCCTGGTCACTTCCGCGGCTGATTCATTCCTTGCGGGGCACGTCGCCCAACCGTTCGCCCTTCTCGCCGTAGGCGGGTACGGCCGCCGCGAACTGTTCCCCTTCTCAGATGTAGACCTTCTACTGCTTCTCGGGCGCGAGCCTGACGCCGCTTTGAAAGACCCCTTGAGCAATTTCCTGCGCACCCTCTGGGATTCTTCTCTCAAGGCCAGTAACTCCGTTCGAACCGTCGACGATTGCTGCCGTCTGCACGAAGGAAATCTCCATCTCTCGATCAGTCTCCTCGACGCCCGCTTTCTCTGCGGCGATGCTGAGCTGTTCGAGTCCCTTGCCGCTCGCTTGCCGGAGTTTTTCCGTCGCAAGTCGCGCGAGTTGCTGCGCGCTCTTGCGGAGTTGACCAGCGCCCGCCATGCCAAATTCGGTCACACCGTCTATCATCTCGAGCCGGATATTAAAGAAGGAACGGGCGGTATTCGCGACATGCATTTTCTCGCCTGGGCCGCCCGGCTCGCTCCCGGCAAAGAGCCGCTCCAGCACGCCGTCTCCGAAGCGCACGCCGCCCGTGATTTCTTTTACCGGCTCAGGTTTTTTCTGCACGAACGATCCGGCCGTGACAACAACCTGCTTTCGTTCGAACTGCAGGATCAAGCCGCCGCGTCTTTGCCTCCGCAACCGCTCGCTCCTGAAGCCTGGATGAGAGACGTTTACCGCTACGCCAGAACAGCTTTTCAATCATCTCTTCAGGCACTCGATCTCATCGGCCGGAGTGAATCGGGCCTCGTCCGCCAGTTCTTTGACCGCCGCGACCGGCTCTCGACCGGGCAGTTCACCGTCTCTCACAACCAGGTCTTTCTGCGCGATCCTGCCTCGACGTTAAGCTCGCTCCCCGCCGTTTTCGATTTCTTCAGCTTCGTCGCGAGGCAAGGCATTCCCCCTTCCTGGGATACTCTGCGCCGCTTGCGCGAACGTGCTGCCGCCTTTCAGGATTCCGGCTCCGCATCCCTTTCCTGGCGTGAGTGGCTCTCGATCCTGGCCCAGCCCCATGCCGGGCTCGCCCTGCGCAACATGCAGGAATCAGGCCTTCTTCCCGTCGTCCTCCCCGAATGGCGCAGCGTCGAGAGCCTGGTCGTGCGCGACTTCTATCATCGCTACACAGTCGACGAACACACGCTCGTCGCCATCGAGGCGATCGACAATCTGCTCGCTAACCCTCCAGGGACGCCGCCCCGCTTTCGCGAGCTTGCGCTCGAAGAAGACAATCCCGCCCTGCTGCGGCTTGCCTTGCTGCTGCATGATATCGGTAAAGGCACCACGCCTGGCGAACACGTGCGAGGATCATCCGAGGTCGCGGCCAATTGGCTCCCGCGGCTCAACATCGAAGCGTCCGCTCTGCAGACCGTTCTCTTTCTCATCGCTCATCATTTGGATCTCTCGTCCGTTATGAACGGACGAGATCTCGACGATCCTGCCACCGCCCGTTTTCTCAGTTCGCAAATCGGCACTTACGAAGACCTGCGAAAACTTACGCTGCTCACCTATGCCGATGTCTCGGCCGTGAATCCCACCGCCATGACTCCTTGGCGAGTCGAGCAGCTTTGGCGCGTCTATACAGTAGCGGCCGGACAACTCACCCGTGAACTAGCTTCCCACCGCATTCAGCAGTCTGCCGATTCGAGCCCTGCAAATCTCGCCCGCCCCGAGCTGGCTCGCTTCCTCGAAGGCTTCCCAACCCGCTATCTCCGCATCCACTCGAGCGACGAAATCGAAGGGCACTTCCAGCTCGATCAGATCAGGCGGCGTAATGGCGTGGCGCTTGAAATTCATCGCGATCCCGCCGCTTACTCTGCTACCGTCCTATCCGCTGACCACCCCGGGCTCTTCGCAGCCCTCTGTGGAACCCTCGCCAGCTTCGGCATGAATATCGTCAAAGCGAAGCCGCCTCCAATGCGAACGGCTGTGCGCTCGACGAGTTCCGTTTCACCGACCCCGGCCGCACTCTCGAACTTAATCCCGAGGAAATCGACCGTCTGCGCTGGACCATCGAGTGCGTAATCCGTGGCGCGCTCAACGTCAGTGATCTTCTCAAGCGCCGAGCTCTGCCCCGCATGCACAGTTCATCTCGCATCCCTTCTTCCGTACGCTTCGACAACGATGCCTCCGACTCTTCAACCCTGCTCAACTTCACCGTCAAGACCGTCCAGGCCTGCTCTTCTACCTCGCATCGCGCTCACCGAAGCCGGCTGCAACATTGAACTCGTGCTCGTCAACACCGAAGCCATCTCTCCATCGACGTCCTCTATGACCTTCCCTCTAACCCCCGAAATCTATCACCTCTTCTCTCGCGCTATTCATTCCTTGCAACACTCACCCAACCATTCACCCTTCTCACCGTAACTACGCCGCCGCGAACTGTTCCCCTTCTCAGATGTAGACCTTCTACTGCTTCTCGAGCGCGAGCCTGACGCCGCTTTGAAAGACCCCTTGAGCAATTTCCTGCGCACCCTCTGGGATTCTTCTCTCAAGGCCAGTAACTCCGTTCGAACCGTCGACGATTGCTGCCGTCTGCACGAAGGAAATCTCCATCTCTCGATCAGTCTCCTCGACGCCCGCTTTCTCTGCGGCGATGCTGAGCTGTTCGAGTCCCTTGCCGCTCGCTTGCCGGAGTTTTTCCGTCGCAAGTCGCGCGAGTTGCTGCGCGCTCTTGCGGAGTTGACCAGCGCCCGCCATGCCAAATTCGGTCACACCGTCTATCATCTCGAGCCGGATATTAAAGAAGGAACGGGCGGTATTCGCGACATGCATTTTCTCGCCTGGGCCGCCCGGCTCGCTCCCGGCAAAGAGCCGCTCCAGCACGCCGTCTCCGAAGCGCACGCCGCCCGTGATTTCTTTTACCGGCTCAGGTTTTTTCTGCACGAACGATCCGGCCGTGACAACAACCTGCTTTCGTTCGAACTGCAGGATCAAGCCGCCGCGTCTTTGCCCCCGCAACCGCTCGCTCCTGAAGCCTGGATGAGAGACGTTTACCGCTACGCCAGAACAGCTTTTCAATCATCTCTTCAGGCACTCGATCTCATCGGCCGGAGTGAATCGGGCCTCGTCCGCCAGTTCTTTGACCGCCGCGACCGGCTCTCGACCGGGCAGTTCACCGTCTCTCACAACCAGGTCTTTCTGCGCGATCCTGCCTCGACGTTAAGCTCGCTCCCCGCCGTTTTCGATTTCTTCAGCTTCGTCGCGAGGCAAGGCATTCCCCCTTCCTGGGATACTCTGCGCCGCTTGCGCGAACGTGCTGCCGCCTTTCAGGATTCCGGCTCCGCATCCCTTTCCTGGCGTGAGTGGCTCTCGATCCTGGCCCAGCCCCATGCCGGGCTCGCCCTGCGCAACATGCAGGAATCAGGCCTTCTTCCCGTCGTCCTCCCCGAATGGCGCAGCGTCGAGAGCCTGGTCGTGCGCGACTTCTATCATCGCTACACAGTCGACGAACACACGCTCGTCGCCATCGAGGCGATCGACAATCTGCTCGCTAACCCTCCAGGGACGCCGCCCCGCTTTCGCGAGCTTGCGCTCGAAGAAGACAATCCCGCCCTGCTGCGGCTTGCCTTGCTGCTGCATGATATCGGTAAAGGCACCACGCCTGGCGAACACGTGCGAGGATCATCCGAGGTCGCGGCCAATTGGCTCCCGCGGCTCAACATCGAAGCGTCCGCTCTGCAGACCGTTCTCTTTCTCATCGCTCATCATTTGGATCTCTCGTCCGTTATGAACGGACGAGATCTCGACGATCCTGCCACCGCCCGTTTTCTCAGTTCGCAAATCGGCACTTACGAAGACCTGCGAAAACTTACGCTGCTCACCTATGCCGATGTCTCGGCCGTGAATCCCACCGCCATGACTCCTTGGCGAGTCGAGCAGCTTTGGCGCGTCTATACAGTAGCGGCCGGACAACTCACCCGTGAACTAGCTTCCCACCGCATTCAGCAGTCTGCCGATTCGAGCCCTGCAAATCTCGCCCGCCCCGAGCTGGCTCGCTTCCTCGAAGGCTTCCCAACCCGCTATCTCCGCATCCACTCGAGCGACGAAATCGAAGGGCACTTCCAGCTCGATCAGATCAGGCGGCGTAATGGCGTGGCGCTTGAAATTCATCGCGATCCCGCCGCTTACTCTGCTACCGTCCTATCCGCTGACCACCCCGGGCTCTTCGCAGCCCTCTGTGGAACCCTCGCCAGCTTCGGCATGAATATCGTCAAAGCGGAAGCCGCCTCCAATGCGAACGGCTGTGCGCTCGACGAGTTCCGTTTCACCGACCCCGGCCGCACTCTCGAACTTAATCCCGAGGAAATCGACCGTCTGCGCTGGACCATCGAGTGCGTAATCCGTGGCGCGCTCAACGTCAGTGATCTTCTCAAGCGCCGGGCTCTGCCCCGCATGCACAGTTCATCTCGCATCCCTTCTTCCGTACGCTTCGACAACGATGCCTCCGACTCTTCAACCCTGCTCAACTTCACCGGTCAAGACCGTCCAGGCCTGCTCTTCGACCTCGCATCGGCGCTCACCGAAGCCGGCTGCAACATTGAACTCGTGCTCGTCAACACCGAAGGCCATCGCGCCATCGACGTCCTCTATGTCACGAAGAACGGCCAGAAATTAGACGAGCATACGCAATCCCAACTGGAGTCCCGCTTGAGCTACACTCATTGATTCACCGCTTCTCCCCCACGTACAAATACCGCGACAGTCGCCCTTCCTCCGAAACTTTTTCCACACAACTCAGGAAACTCTGCAAGCCTTCGAAGTTTGTCTCGCCTTCAAACCGCACCAGTTCATTTCGCCGGCTCGCTCTTGCCTGATGCCACCGCTTCGAAATCTCTGCTGCCCGCTCGGTCGTATTTCTCGCCTCGATCAATTCAAATCCCGCTTCCTGCATGAGCCGTTCATTCTCGCCTGGCGGTAAAAAGAAATACTTGCCGATTGAACTTCGCGTAGCAATCTCTTCATTCGAGAGCACGCCTGTCACGATCATCGCGTCGGTAAACAGCATGCGTCCTGCCGTGCCGAGTACGCGATGCCAGTCCTTGAAGACAAGCCCACGATTCGCGATATGGCATACCGCATCGTTCGAGAAGATAGCATCCATCGAGCAATCCTCGAAAGGCAGCTGCTTACTCGCGTCCCGGCACAGGAAATGCGCTCGGGAGGAAACGCCGCTTGCCCTCGCCAGCTCTTCCGCTTGCTGTATTCCCTTTTCGTTTATGTCAATTCCGGTTACCTCGATACCAGCCGTGCGCGCCAGATGCACCGCGCATCCACCCGCTCCGCAACCGATTTCGAGCACGCGCGAACCGCTCTTGAGAAACAGCAGCCGCCCGAAGCTCTCCAACTCCCCCGCCGTCATCCAGCCGGTCTGCCCCAGGTCCACCTCGTAAGTCTCCCGGCGGACTTCCTGGTAGGCGAGTTCCGCGTTCCCCGCGTAAGCGCTGTCGTACAAGTCAACCGGATTCGGCATGCTGCCCCCTTGTCAATGCGAACATATAGCACATGCCAGATACCTTTCGCCTGGACGGCAAAGTCGCCCTCATCACGGGTGGCGCGAGCGGCATTGGCCGCTCTATTGTCAACAAGTTCACCGCCGCAGGCGCCTCAGCCCTGATCGTCGACCTCGATGAAGCGCGCGCTCGTGAACTCGCCGCCTCCACTCCAAATGCCGAAGCCCGCCTCTGCGATATCACCAATGAAAAACAACTCCAGCAGCTCTTTTCGCAAATTCCGCAGCTCGACATTCTGGTAAATTGCGCGGGTATCGGCTTGGTCGGCAATGTGGAAGAAACCGGCCTGGCCGATTTTGAGCGCCTGTTTCGGGTCAACGTGCAGGGGACTTTCCTGGCCATACGCGCGGCGCTCCCCCTTTTGCTAAAAACGCATGGCTCAATCCTTAATATCGGCTCCGTCGCCGGCATGGTCGGGATCAAACGCCGCTTTGCCTACTGCGCCAGCAAAGGCGCCATTCATGCTCTGACCCATCAACTCGCCGTTGACTATCCTACAGAAATCCGCGTCAACTGTATCGCTCCCGGCACTGTCGATACCCCCTTTGTCGAAGCTTATCTCGAAAAATACCACCAGCATGAGAAAGAAAAGGTCCGCGCTGAACTCAATCAAAGACAGCCCTTGGGACGCCTGGCGCGACCTGACGAGATCGCGGACTTGGCGGTTTATATCAGCTCCCCGGCCGCCGCCTTCATGACTGGCTCGGTTGTTACCATCGATGGGGGCCTCACCGCTGCCTGAGCATCGTTTAAAGCAGTTTAATGTGTTCTAAATCTTTTAGTTGACGGAATCACGCGAACTACATACGATATAAGTAACTTCGATTGCACTATTTGCCTGAGGCCGGTTCTGCCTTGGCTACTTGGCTGTAATCAGTTTTGATGGGTACTTTAATTTTTGTTCAAAGGTATAGCAGAATGATGCGTTCTGGCAATCATTACCGGCTATTTACATCGCCTGCATTTTTCATGCTCATGGCGCTCATCGCCTTGGTCGTTCCGCAGCTCGGGTATGCTGGATCGCTTTCCTCTGCCGGCACTTCCGCCAGACACCATGCTAGGAGGCGGCATAGTCCAACAGCTGGAACGGGCACTGTTCTCACTGCGCGCTATACGCGAACCTCGGTCTCCAGAACTATTACCGGCCCCTCGATTACCCGTCGTCGCCTCCATGGCCGGCGAATCTTCTTCAATCCCTGGAGCGAGCCCACCTATGCAGACGCCACGGTAGGGGACAACATAGATGGCGAAGATCTGGTTGTTCGCAAAGCCGCAGTCGATGCCATTGGTCCTTATAACGGAACCGTCGTAGTAGCCGATTCTCAAACGGGACGCATCCTCAGCATCGTGAATCAGAAACTGGCGCTCAAGGGAGCGTATCAGCCTTGCTCGACTATTAAAGTGGTCGTTTCGCTCGCCTCTTTGAAAGAGCAGATCGTAAATTCCTCTTCCTCCTTCCGCATAGGCCGCCGTTCGTCTATTGACATGACCCGGGCGCTTGCCATATCGAACAACTTCTACTTCGCCCACCTCGGCCAGGAACTCGGATTTGAGCGTGTTGAAAAATATGGCAAGCTGTTCGGCCTCGGCGAAAAAGCTGGTTTGGATATCTCCGGCGAAGAACCCGGCTATCTAACCAGCGAGGTGCCCGAAAGCGGGGTTGGCATGATGACCAGCTTCGGCGACGGAATCAGGCTCACGCCGCTTGAGCTAACCAGTATCGTCTCTTCGGTCGCTAACGGCGGAACCATGTACTATCTGCAATATCCAAAGAATCAGGAAGAGGTTCAGAATCTCATTCCTCGCATCAAGCGTGAACTGGAGATAGCCGATCTTACCCCGCAGGTTAAAGCCGGCATGATGGGCGCGGTCGAGTACGGCACAGCCCGCCGGGCCAGTTATAGCAACTACGACGAAAGCATACTTGGAAAAACCGGGACCTGCACCGATACCGCTCAACCCGGCGTTCACCTCGGATGGTTCGGCTCTTTCAACGATGTCGGCTCGAAGAAGCTGGTTGTAGTGGTCCTTCTAACCGGGGGCAGAGGCGTCAGCGGTCCCATCGCCTCGGGTATAGCCGGCAACGTCTATCACAATTTATCTCTGCAAAACTACTTTGGGTCGGGCCAGCAGGCTGCCATGCCCACCGCCTTGGTTTCCCTTCAGAGTAGCTTCGGGCACTAGTCTTCGGCCAATTCCCGAGTGAGAAACGTTCAAGTTCCCTGAGTGGTTTTCCCGACGAGCTTCGCTTCGGCCGTTCTCCTGCTCCTGCTCTCCTTTCTTTGCTTCAGCATTTGGCCTAATCTTTATAAGCGCTCCGAGCGGCGATGGCGCTTCGAGTTCTTCTCTCTGGATTTCTCCCTTGGCGCTATTCTGCTCGCCCTGCTTACCGCTTACACGCTTGGCACCTTAGGCCCGGAAATGTCTTTCACCGACCGCATGCTTATTGCGGGCCGCGCGGCATCTGTTTGGGTCATTGGGGGCGGCGCGGTTTTTGCGCTCGGTAACATGCTGCTTTTGGTTAGCATTACCTTGCTCGGCATGGCTCCCGCTTTTGCCGCCAGCTTTGGAACAGCTCTCGGCGTCACTGCGGCTATTTACATCGGCCATTCTCATCCCCTGCTACTGTCTGGCGTCGCCGTCTGTCTGCTGCTGTGCGTAGTCTTCGGCTTGATGGCCGGACGGATAGTATCTCAACCGGTTAAGCAGCCGGTTGCCAGAAGCCAGCGCGCCGGACCCGTCGCCGCCATGTCTCTCGCAATTCTGAGCGGCTTGGCCCTCGGCGGCTTGCAATACGTTCTGAAAGGTACGGCTGACCCCGAATTTGGGATTGGTCCCTACGCCTCGACTCTGATGCTGGCCATCGGTATCCTGATCTCGACTCCAGCACTCAACTTCTTCTTTACAAATATCCGCTTAACCGCTAATCCCATTAGTGTTAAGCTTTACGTCCAAGGCGGTCTGAAACGCCATGTGCCAGGTTTCATCAGCGGAGTAATCTGGGCCCTCGGAACCCTCGCCGTGCTAGCGGCGCTCAGCACTCCCGCCGCCGACGAGGCTCCGAGCGCTCTGCTTATTTTCGTGTTCCCAGTTTCCTCCGTCGTCGTTTGCATTTTGCTCGGATTATTCAGATGGAAAGAGTTCCCCGCCTCCCGGCCCCGGACTTGGCTCTTTCTGTCCATCGTCTCGTTTGCTGCCGGATGCGCATTTTTCGGCTCCGGCTTAGCCAAGTAGCACCCGTGACCGCCCTCCGCGCATCAGACACAATAACAACAATGTCGCTCCGTGACCACATAAGCGCCATCAAACGCGAAGATCCAGCCGCTAAGAGCAGCCTGGAAATTCTGCTTTGCTACCCAGGTCTGCACGCTGTCCTGTTCCATCGCGGCGCCCACTGGTTATATCGGCGCAAACTTTTCGTGGCGGCCAGGTTCGTTTCGCAGTTTGCCCGCTTCCTCACCGGCATTGAAATTCACCCAGGTGCGAAGATCGGCGCGCGTCTCTTCATCGATCACGGCCTCGGCGTCGTCATTGGTGAAACCGCCGAAATCGGCGATGACGTGCTGCTTTATCAAGGCGTAACCCTGGGCGGCACTGGCAGCGAGCGCGGTAAGCGTCATCCTACCCTCGGCAATCGCGTGATGGTCAGCACCGGCGCTGCCGTGCTCGGAAACATCAAGCTCGGAGACGATGTGAAAGTCGGCGCAGGTTCCGTGGTCGTGCACTCGGTTCCACAGGGTGCGACCGTGGTCGGCATTCCCGGGCGCGTCGTGAAAGGCCGCGGAAAGGCCGTGGGTGCCCTCGAGCACGGCCAGGTCGCCGCTTCGGGCGAATCCGAACCCGCCGACATGGAACAACTCACCGACCGCATCCGCGAACTTGAAGCTCTCATGAGCCTTCTACTCGACGAGCGCGTAGGCCAAGCCCGCGGCTAACTTTTCTTGAATCGTAACTTGGCTACGAGAAAATACTTGGCTACGAGAAAATTCACGATTCAAATCCCAGATGCGGTATTGGCGGACCTGGCGCATCGCCTTGACGCTACCCGTTGGCCGGATGAACTCGAGGGTGCTGGCTGGGAATTTGGCTCAAACCTGGGTTACGTCCGATCGCTGGCCGAGTATTGGCGTCACGGCTATGACTGGAGGCGTGAGGAGGCAGCTTTAAACCAACTTCCGCAATATCGCATCGCGCTCGATGGCTTCCACATCCACTTCGTGCATGTCCCGGGAAAGGGACCGGCGCCACTGCCCCTCATCCTTACGCACGGATGGCCGGGATCCTTTGTCGAGATGATCAAAGTCATCCCACTGCTGACCGATCCTGCAGCACATGGCGGCAGGGCGGAAGATGCATTTGAAGTGGTTGTGCCATCCTTGCCCGGCTACGGGTTCTCTGACCGGCCTAGGGTGCGGGGAATGGATCCGAAAAAGATCGCTGAACTGTGGGCACGACTGATGCAGGAACTCGGTCATATGCGCTTCGGCGCACAAGGCGGCGACTGGGGTTCCGCGATTTCTATTGGGCTTGGACTTGACTATGCAGAGCGCATCATTGGGATTCACTTGAACTACATCGCCGGGCGTTTCTTACTCGGAGGCACGCTGAACCACACCCCAGACAACCAGATGGAGCGGACGTATCTCGAGGAACTCCGTGCCTGGTATGAGACCGAGGGCGGCTATAGCCATGAACAAGGAACCAGGCCGCAGACACTGAGCTACGGGCTCAACGATTCTCCGGTGGGACTCGCGGCTTGGATCGTTGAAAAATTCCGCACCTGGAGTGACTGTGGCGGTGACCTCGAACGCCTGTTTACACGCGATGAGCTTCTGACCAACGTGATGATCTACTGGCTGACCCAGACGATCAATTCGTCTGCGCGGTTGTACTACGAATCGCGCCAGCGGCCGCTGAGCCTTTCACGTACCAACCGCGTGGAGCCTCCGGTAGCGGTTGCGCTGTTTCCCAAAGAGATTCCCGTGCCTCCGCGTGCCCTTGCGGAGCGCGGCCTGAATGTCGTCCGTTGGACTGAGATGCCACAAGGCGGCCATTTCGCTGCCATGGAGCAGCCGGAACTGCTTGCAAAAGATCTCCGGGAGTTCTTCCGAGGCTTGCGATAGAAAGCTGACTTCATGATCTCCCTGTGAAGGCGAGTGGTCTCCGATCAGGAAGGAGTCTCCGCCGCGGCGACCGGCCCGGTACCGGGCTCTCCGAAGCCGATCCAGCCTGCGTTGAACGCGTCCTCGATCTCCTCGGCAAGATCACTCCCGCCCAGTCAATCGAAGAAGTGACGATCCTCGCCCGAAAGGTGCGACTTAGCCGCCGGAATATGAAACGTGACACCCAGACCCGGCCGGTCCCAAACGTCGATAAAGCCGTTTTTCATGATCGGGTCCGGCAACCCGTCGACAATCTGATACCACCAGTCAGGCTGGCCCAAGGGGTACTCGAAAGCGATATAGTTTTGCGGCAAAGCGGCCGCCACCTGAACGTGCGCGGCGAGCCCGATCAGGCCGTCGAAAATCCCGTGCGGAGCGATTTGAATGTCGTGGAGATCGGCATATTCTGCGATCCATTTCATTTCCGCTATTCCGCCAACATCTTCCGGATCGGGGCCGACAATGTTGACAGCCTGCTTTTCGATAAGATCCTTGAAATTCTCCCGTAGATAAATCTCTTCTCCCGTGTGAATCGCAATGGAAGTGCTCTGCGTGACCTCACGAAAAACCTCGGCGTTGGGGTAAGGCGTGTAGTCGCCTGTGATCAGGTCTTCGAGCCATGTGATGTGCAGCGGTTCGAGCGCTCTGGCAAACGTAACCGCATCCTTCACCGCCCACCCCGGTCCGCAGTCAAGCGCCAAGCCGATCTCATCGCCGAGGACTTTCTTCATAGCTTCCACGCAGGCAATAACATGTTCCATGCCGCGCTCCGTCATAAGGCCGCGATCCATGTGCGATGCTCCCGTCCGCGGTTCGTCGTACCACCCGTTCGTCATAGCGTGCATCATCGCCGGGTTGTGGAAGCCAACGGCCTGCTTGATCAACGTGAAGCCCTCTTTGGCTTCTTTCATCTTGGCCGTATTCTCGGCGTAGTCTTGCGGAGCTTGGCCAGTCATAGGAAAACGGACGCCCCCGTTGTAGGCCCGGACGCGGTCCCGAATTTTTCCGCCCAGCAGTTTATAAACGGGTACTCCGGCTACCTGTCCTGCGATGTCCCAAAGAGCGATCTCGATGGCGCTCACCGCCGCGCCCCAAGGCTTGAACGCACCGAGCCGGCGGATCTTCAGCATCACGCGCTCAATGTTTGTTGGGTCTTCGCCGAGAATATAGTCCTTGTAAAAAAGCGCCATCGGCTTGAGATACGGCTTGTAGGACTCGGCTTCACCGTATCCGGAGATGCCCTGATCCGTGACGATTCGAATGACTGGGCTCTTGCCGATGATCGCGCACCTGAGGTCCGTTATTTTGAGGGATGTATGCCCGTTCCGTTTTTCGGGGCTCGACAAACTGTCCCTTTGCTGAGCCGCCAGCGAACTCGCGCCGACCGTCCCCAAGAGCGATTGAATAACGCCTCTCCGCGTCCAATTAGCCATGGCGTCTCCCGTCACAACATATCTCAAGTGGATATGGCGCAGAGCCCCACGCGCTACTTCCGTCGGCGTGATCGCAAGCCTCAAGCGCGTGAAGTTAGCGCAAGCGCCCGCTGGAGAGTAGGCTGTCGTTGGGTGGCATTTGCATCGCACGTGAGCATGGATTTCGGAACTCTGGGCAGGTTAGAACGCTGTAGCTCTGTACGTCGCGATTTCAGCCGAAATGTGATCGGGGCATTTTACGGCATATCGCGGATGCCTTCCGGACGCTAACGAACCAACAAAAACCCGCCGCGGATGAGCCACCGGCGGGTTCGCGGATGAAGGGCGCGGCGCAAAACCAGCCCCCAAACTCAGCTTGGCGTGCGCGAGTTCCTCAGAGGAAGGCCCGATCGCGTATCACCATCCGGTCGTTAGCGCGTCTAAAGTTTTCCTTGCGCTTGCGGCTATTCCCTCAAAGCGACCTCTGGCGGGAGGCACGCCGCCGCCAGACCAGCATGCTTAGCAGCAGCCCACTGCCGAGTAGGCCAAGCGCGCTGGGCTCTGGAGTCACAGATACGCCACTACCGACATAATTCAACAAGGTAGCGGAGGTAGCGATCGCGACGCCGTAGATGGGACCGGTGCCAGTCCCACTGGGATCACCGTTGCTCCAGAAGTCAACTACTGTGCCACCTCCAATATCAAACAGCAGCCCGTAAATGTCGACGAATCCGCCATGCAACGGGTAGTCGGAGGCGGTTTGCGGGGACCCGCCGGGATAGTAGAGGTTGTCATAGCTCAAAGAACCGTGGGCTGTGCCACTGGCTACCGCGAACCTGCTGAAATCGTGTGGCGCCAGCTTGTTGGTAGGGTCCGGCGTGTCGTGCCTGATTGGCTCGAGCCCACTGATCAGGCTGTCGATCACGACGCCATTACTCGATTGAGTGAAGGTACCGCTTATTCCGGTGACCTCAAAGGCTTGTGGATACTTCGCGTCCGTGGCTGTGCCATAAGTCAAATCAATCGTGCCGCTTACCCCGGGGCCTGCGAAGCTGAAATCGAATGTGCTGGCGTTTGCCTGCCAGGAGAGGGACGCCCCTATGAGCAGCGTCGCCGCGATTACGAGTTTCTTTCTGAGCATATATGAAAAGAATTATAGCCACCCGAACGAGGAAGAGCAAAGAACTATGAACTCCGACTTCGGAAAAAACTCCCAGTACCAGCGACGTTCGTGTCAAATTGTTGAGTTCATCACCGTCAGCGCGCTTTATCGGATTCGTCTCCGGCGGCGTGATCTCCTGTTTGCGCTGCGCCTTGCTTTTCTCGCGCCAGCGTTGCTACGAAGTTTGCCTCCCAAGTCTTGCCGCCGTCGTCTGAGAACGATTGTTCCAAACGATGCGAATTCGGAGTGATGTCCGACCAGATAATTCGAACCAGGATTGCCCGGCCATTGAATATTTCCTGATCGAAAAACTCGCCGCGCCCATCCTTGAATTCACCGATCGAGGGTTGACTCAAAGTACCGTCCTTGCTGTTGGCAAAATTCAGGCTCCACTGGTGCGATTGCGGATTGTATAGAAACAACGTGAGGCTTTCGAAGTGGCCTGTTGTGCCATCGGCCTCGATCTCCTCCAGACGGGCGCGGCCATCCCAAACTTTCCGGACGACGACAGTACCGTTAAGTTCGATCCACGCGTGGGAGCCCGTGAGCGGATGCTGGAGGCGCCTTATGTGCGTCTTCCAAGTGCCGCTTTTGAAGTCAAAATCGTGTTGCCCGTCGCGCGCCAGCCGCGGTGCCGCTTCGGCGCCGCTTTGAGCTGTTTGCGATAACGCCGGAAGAGGGTGCAAGAGACCGGCAAGCGTACACAACAGAATATAGGCGCCAATACATCCTCTTCGATGTGCTCCGCCCACCGCGCATCGGAGGCTTGCGTGGGTTCTCGCCCACCCACCGGTGGAGTAGGCGTTTTCGCCTGCTATACCGCCGCACGGGTCGTCATCCTTGTTCAATGCGCGAAGATAGTTCTTGATTGCTGCCTTGTTGTTCACTTCCATACGCAAAGTGTAGGTCGATTTCGAGCAGAACGTCCTACTTATGGCACACGGATTTTCAAAGGAAAATAAAAGCTCCGTCGAGACCGCTTATCGTTTCGGCGACTTTGAACTCCACCCTCGCGAGCGGCTGCTGAAGCACGCGGGAAAACCCGTCTCCCTCCAGCCAAAAGCCTTCGACGCACTCCTCTGCCTGGTCCGTAATGCCGAACATCTTGTCAGCAAGCAGGAGCTGACCGATACTCTTTGGCCCTCCATCTACGTCAGTGAATCGAATCTTACGAACACCATCGTGAGTCTGAGAAAAATTCTCGGCCAGGATGCTATCCGCACGGTTTCGAAGCACGGATACCGATTTGTGCTGCCCGTTGCGGGCGAACCCGGCGTGCCTCGAGCAACCTACCAAAAGTTCGCCCGCGCGAAAGAGCTAACCGTGCAGCGTTCGCTGGAGTCGATGAGTCTTGCGCGTGAGTTGTACTGGACTTGCCTTGCCGAAGACCCTAGCTTTGCGCCTGCCTGGGCATGGCTCGGCCGGTGCTGCTGGTTTCTCGCTAAATTCAGCGGCAACGCTTCCGCGAATATCGATTTGGCGGATGCAGCTTTCCGGCGAGCGTTCGCGCTCGATCCGGATCTCGCCTGCGCCCACCAGTTCTATACTCTCGTGCAAGCAGATACGGGCGGCGCGGGCAGCGCGATGGTTCGCTTATTGCAGCGGCTCGAACGCCATCCCGGAGAGCCCGAATCCTTCACGGGCCTGGTTCAGGTGTTGCGCTTCCGTGGGTTGCTGCGGGAGTCCGTTCAGGCAAACAGCCGCGCGGCCGATTTAGATCCCGCCGTCGTCACAAGCGTTCCGCACACGCTCTTCCTTGCCGGAGAATACGCCGCCGCCATAGAAACTTACAGCGGACGCGCTGCCTACTATTTGGATGCGGCGGCTTGGGCCGCCTTGGGTAATCAAGAGCGGGCAACTGTGCTGCTGCGCGAGCGGCTGGCCAGGATGTCTCTTTCCGGCTTGATGACCGGGCTCATGAGCTCTTTGCTGGCTCTTCTCGAAGGCAGAGTCGATGAAGCAGTTCGTCAAATGGAGGCAACCGAAACAAATCGCGAACCTGAAATCCTGCTCTATTTCGCGCGCCACTACTCGCGCATGGGGCTGGTGGATTCGGCCCTCAATGCGCTGAAGCGGGCGGCGCAATCAGGCTTCCTCTGCGCGCCGGCTACCCTTAACTCAGACCCTTGGCTGGCAGCATTACGCAAACACTCTGAGTTTGCCTCACTGCTGAGCGCCGCGGAAACTTCGGTAACCCAGGCGCGATCGACTTTCGAGGTGTACACGGAAGGTCCGAAAAGCTGATCGTGCTGAAGACGAAGCATTCTCTTTAGAGCCTGGGAGGCTTCTTCTGCACCTTCGGTGCAGGGCAGAGGCTAGATTCATGTTGGGGAACTCAGTTCGTTAAAGAGCCGTCGAGGTGATAACTTCAGGCGTTCTTGGAGCCGGCGCACGATTTCGGACCAGGAGTTCATGGGCTGCCTCAGGGGAGGTTCGGTAAAATCGCACGGCTCGGAACACCGAGTTCCGCTATGCGGCAGGCTCACTGCATTGGACGCGGCTATCTGAAGTTGCCGCCCCGCAACGACCCAAATGAAAGTACTAAGAGTCCGTTGCCGCATTCTTCGCCTTTCAGCAGTACCTCCCTTCCGGTAGTAAGGCGAGAGAAGCTTCAACCGCTGCTGAAGCGATTGACCTGAGGCTTGTTGAGCGAGCAGAACTTGTTCGCGTTGGCCCAGTACTTCGGGCGCAAAAAACAGTGTTGAAGCACCTTACTCCACAGTGCACCAACCCCCAATGCTCTGAACCGGATACTCCGCTTAGGTCAATTGTTCTATGTTGCGAATTCCATCATCGTGGACTCATGAAAACTTTCTTGTTCATGAAATATGCAGTGATGGCGGGCGCGCTTTCAACCCTCGCCATGTCCGTCAACGCGGCCTCGCTTTCGCTACACAGCAATGCTACCGAGACTGCTAACAACTCAGGGTCCGCAACCATGAACATCCCTAAGAATCCAGCTTGGGCAGGTCCGCTCCCCGGTTCCTCATGGGTGTCTTACGTTCAGTCCGGCGACCCGAATGCCGCTGGCTTCTTCTCTCCTGCAAATGGGACAGTGGTCGCATTCACCGACACGTTCACAATCAATGGAACTCCTTTGAGCGGCGTACTGAACGTCCTTGCGGACGATTCTACTTCGGTGATCCTAAACGGGGTGACATTAGTAGCTGAGGCAAATCAAGCCGGCAACACCTATGCGGCGTGCTCCGACTCTGCGATCGGGTGTCTCGCGATTACGGAAGGGAACGTCAATTTGACGGGTACGCTGAAGTCAGGTTTGAACACGCTGACTTTTGACGTGGCCCAGCGGCATGGCTCCTCTTTTGGCCTCGACTACGCAGGGACGGTTAACTACTCGGCTGCTCCAGAGCCGGCTACTTTCGGGCTGCTTGGTCTTCCTCTGATTGCGCTGCTACTTAAAAGACGCAAGCACATGGCAAACGTCAAAGCCTAGGAGCTTGCCCGAAGCCAGTAATGCTCTTATGTTCTGCGGAGACTCTTGTTACAGTCATTGCAACAGAGCCTCCGCTTGCTGCTCTCAGATGCGAATTCCACAATTATTCGAAACTTCGGAATTCTGAAGGAGGAAGTAAGGAAGGACGCTCCCTACCACGGAATTCCGTACCCCGGCATCTACCTGCTCGATTCGCACGGTGTTGTTAAACCAGGCTCCTCAGAGCGACGGAACCAGGTTGCTTGAGAATGCCCAGCTACGCCGCCCGCGCCTCCAAAATCGCCCTATTCTTCGAACAGGTCGGACAATCGCACCCACCCCTCTCTTCCGGCCTCGGCAGATTCCCGCCGCACGGCAGTATGTGCCCCGTCCCCAACGCTTTCTCTTTCTCGATCAGTTCCAGCCAAGTATCCACCCTCATGCGCTGAATCCCCATCCCGCCCGCCTTGCGTATCCGCTCGTCGCTCGTCGCCCACGCATAATCGTGCGGCACGCCATTCACAAAGTGCATTCGCCGGTACACCAGCTCCGGCGGGGGCCACTTCTTCTGTCCGTCCTGAATCAGAATCTCGTTCGACGGATGCTGCGTCGTCACTGTTTTTCCAGTCGGCGAAACTTCAATCTCCACCCACTGCTCCAAAGTCTGAATCTTCTTTCGTTTCTTTGGCGACTTCTGCCCTTGAAACAGCTTCTGCGCCTGTGTCAAAGGCGTTTCGCTCTTCGGCGTAGGCTGCTGAGCTTTCAGCTTCTGCACCTCGTCCCGCAATTTGCCCATCTCGAGCTTCATGGCCGATCTGTCTTTGTCTTCCCGCATGATGTCCTTCCCTAAACCTCGCAATGCGCTCCACGCTCGATAAAATGCCCGTTCCGCTGTCGTGTTATAGCGCTGCATCAGCTCCATCTTGTGCCGCTGCTCGGCCGTCCAATCGGCCGGACCCAAGCCCTCCTCTCCCACCGCCGCCGCTTCCGCATCCAACTGCCAGCGCTGCGCTCTCCGGTGCATCCAGTCGTTCCGAATCAACGTGTCGACCAGCTTCTTTTCCTGGTAATCGGCCGGTTGCCAGTAGTCATTCCAGCCGCTCACTACTTCGTCGTACTCTTCCTGCGTCTCCCCCGCCAGAATGACCACGCTCTTCGCCCGCATCCCATGCTTCATGCTGTTCTGGCTCGAGCTCGCCTTGCCTGCCGGCGTGCTCGGCCCGCCACCGCGCTTCTTCACGCCCGAAGTATCCAGCCGCCCAGTTCTACCGCACCGCCGTAACCACTGATAACTCCATGCAGCCCTTACACAAATAAAATTTCGCAGATTTGAACTGGAGGGCGGGCTTGAGCCCGCGCGCCGATTTCAAATCGGCGCTCTTTTCTGGTAGCGCGGCCACTCTTGGCCGCCGCGGCCCGACTCATCGGGCCGCTTGGAGTTCGTTCGGCAAAAATCGCCCGAGTCTTTCAACCCTTTGCCCTCAATGCACTTCTTCAGGCGGGCGCGTCACGCCTACATCGCCTGTCCGAACCTATACCGAAAACTATTCGCCGCCAACTCTCGAATCTCTTCACGCGAGAACCCGAAGATCTCCGCCGCCAGCGTGTATTCATGCAGCAGGTCCGTGAAGAACAGCGCAGGATCGTCCGTCCCCAAGACAATCGGTACCCCGGCATCCCACAACCTGCGCAGCGGATGTTTCAGCAAATTCGGCACCGCGCCTGTGCACACATTGCTCGAGGGGCAAACCTCCAGCGGGATGTCGCGTTCTCCTAACACCGCCAGCAGCTCTGAATCTTCTATCGACCGGATGCCATGGCCGATGCGTTGCGCGCCGATATTGATTGCCTGCCAAACGCTTTCTGGCCCAGCAACTTCGCCCGCATGGCAAGTCAGGCCTAAACCAGCCTCTTTCGCCTCGCGATAAGACTGCGCGAACCATTCCGCGGGACCTCGCTCCTCATCTCCCCCGATCCCAATCGCCACCACGCCCTCCGTCCGGCACTCCCGCGCAATCGCAAATACCCGCGCAGCCTGCTCCACCCCGAACTGACGTATCGCGTCGAAAATCCATTTCACTTCCAACCGGCCGAACCTGCGCGCCTCTCTGCGAATCGCCTCGAATACGGGTTCCACTTTCTGCTCTTTCCAAAGAATTACACCCACCGAGAGCGTGATCTCCGCATAGATCACATTCTGAGAGGCAAGCTTCTCGAGCAGCCGCCGGGTAGCCAGCGCGTAGGCTTCCGGCGAGTTCAGCTTCTGCGAAACCCACACGTAAGCTTTCAAGAATCCCGCGAAGCCCGAGTAGTGCAGCGTGGTCTGAATTTCATCGAGCGACAGCGATGGATCAAGTTCCTGAATCGTCTGCGATTCGACGCTGCCTTCCAGATGCAGGTGAAGCTCGGCTTTGGGCAAAGACCGGATGAACTCTTGCAAACTCAGTTCAGAATTGTCCACAGGTTCCGGTCATTGTGCTCTCCCTTGCCATAATAAACGTGCGATGACTGAGCAAGAGATTGAGGCAATCACAGGCGGATACCACGGGGACGCCTTCGCTATTCTAGGGCCGCATGCATCGGATGCTGGTGCCAAGAGTGGCTGGGAGGTCCGCGCGTTCTTCCCGCAAGCGAAGAAGCTGGAAGTGCTCATAGGGAAGGAAACCTTCCCCGGCGCCCGCGTTCACCCCGCGGGACTCTTTGTAACGGAGCTCAGAACTCGGCCGGAGCACTACCGGTTCCGCCTCACCAGCCATAACGACAAAGTCTGGGAATCCGAAGATGTTTACCGCTTCCCGCCGATTATCTCCGATTTCGATCTTCATCTCCATTCCGAAGGCACGAATTTCGAAGAGTACAACATGCTTGGCAGCCACCTCGCAACCTGCGAGGGCGTCGCGGGCGTTCGCTTCGCCGTCTGGGCTCCCAATGCAATCGTAGTCAGTATCGTCGGCGATTTCAACGGCTGGGACACCCGCCAGAATCCCATGCGTGCCCGCACCGGCGGCGTTTGGGAGATCTTCATCCCAGGAGCTGGCCCCGGCACGCCTTACAAGTACGCCGTTCAATCCAAGTTTCGGGGCTATAGCCAGCAAAAGGCCGATCCGTTTGGATTCTGGATGGAGACGCCTCCGAAGTCGGCCACTCTGGTCGCCGATCTCTCGAAACACGAATGGCAGGATCAGGACTGGATGCAGCAGCGCGCACAAACCAACCTGCTAGACAATCCAGTCTCCGTTTACGAAGTGCATCTCGGCTCATGGATGCGCGACTCGAGTAACCAGCCGATTTCGTATCGGGAGCTTGCAGCCAAACTCGTGTCCTATGTGAAAGAGATGGGCTACACGCACATCGAGCTCATGCCTATCGCCGAACACCCGTATTCCCCGTCTTGGGGCTATCAGGTGACAGGCTATTTCGCGCCTACTTCCCGCATGGGTCCACCCGAGGACTTCATGTACTTCGTCGACGCCTGCCATCGATCCGGCATCGGCGTGATCATGGATTGGGTGCCGGCCCATTTCCCGAAAGACGCTCACGGCCTCGCTTACTTCGACGGTACTGCCCTTTACGAGCACCAGGACCCGCGCCTCGGCGAGCATCGCGACTGGGGCACGCTCATCTTCAACTTCGGGCGCAATGAAGTACGCACCTTCCTCATCTCGAACGCGCTGTTCTGGTTGAAGAAGTATCACATCGACGGCTTGCGCGTGGATGCTGTCGCCTCCATGATTTATCTCGACTATTCCCGGAAAGCGGGCGAGTGGCTGCCTAACATCTATGGCGGCAATGAGAACCTTGAAGCCATCAGCTTTCTGCGCAAGACGAACGAGCTGGTTCACCAGGTGCCCGGAGCCGTTACGATTGCGGAAGAATCGACTGCGTTCACCGGCGTCTCGCGGCCCGTCTATCTCAACGGACTCGGCTTCACCATGAAGTGGAACATGGGCTGGATGCACGACATGCTGCACTACTTCGAGCTCGATCCTATCTACCGCCGCTATCACCAGAACGAAATCACGTTCAGCATGGTCTACGCGTTCACCGAAAACTTCGTGCTGCCTATTTCGCATGACGAAGTTGTATACGGCAAGCGGGCGCTGCTCGACAAAATGCCGGGCGACGAGTGGCAGCGTTTTGCAAACGTCCGCGCCTTTCTCAGTTACATGTACGGCCATCCCGGCAAGAAGCTGCTGTTTATGGGCTGCGAGTTTGGCCAAACGGCCGAATGGAACTCCGAAGCGCAGATCGAATGGTGGCTGCTGCAATTTCCCGTGCACCAGAAACTCAAGGCTTTCTGCGCCGCGATCAACCAGCTCTATCGCAGTGAACCCGCGATGTATGAGATTGATTTCCAATACAAAGGCTTCGAGTGGATCGATTTTCACGATGCCGATAACTCGATCGTGGTCTTCGTTCGTCGGGCAAAACGTCCGGAGGACTATCTTGTGTTCGCCTGCAACTTCACTCCGCAACCGCATTTCAAATACCGCCTCGGCTTTCCGGAAGCCGGAGTGCACCGGGAAATCTTCAACTCGGATGCCGCGATCTTTGGCGGAAGCAATTTGGGCAATTCCGGCGCTGTAACGGCGGTGAAGACGCCTTCGCACGGTAGGCCCGCATCAGCCGAGATTGTAATCCCACCGCTCGGTGTCGTCGTCTTCAAGCCTGCGCGGCCATTGACTCCGCTACCGGTAAGCGCCCCCTCTTCGGCAGAGGCAAAACCGCTCACTGACATCATAGAGCTCTAAGGCTCGGCGCTGTATACGTAAATGGCGGCAGCTTCCGCGCCTTGCTGTCTTGCCGCGACGTACAGGGAATGGAACTCAGACGAGAAGAAGCTTGTTCGCGCACCCTTTCTAGTTGCGACCTTGCCAAGTTCCCTGTACTGATCACCGCTTTGCTGCTCGAATACTGACACACTTCCCCCACCGCCGCTCGCGTAAACCCGCTTTGCGGCAGCGTAGTAAAATGCGTCGTCACAGTCGGCCACTGCAGGCACTTTTGCGATTACCGCGCCTGTATCCGAATTGAAGACCAACAATTCCGCTGGCTTCCGGCAGACGATGAATAGGCGGTGGTCCTGCTCGTCCAGTGCCATAGGAAAGTTCGCAAGCGCTGCGCCGGTGCTCCAGTTCGCAATCACAACCCCAGTCTGCCTATCCACAACGGCTATCTTCCGGGAATCCGGCAGATTCACAAAGATTCGTGGGCCGTTTCTTTCGAGTTGAAACGATTCGGGGTGCGCGTCCAGCTTGGCCTCGCCCACCTTGGATCCATCCTCCCTTAGAATTGCCAAAGCCCCGCTCCCGTAGCCGACATAGATCTCTTTCCGCTCTGGATCGAAGCGCACGTTGTCCGCATCATCTCCCAAGCTAACGGTCTTCAGAAGCCGGTAGCTCGTTCCGTCGAATACTTGCACCGTACCGTCAGCGCTGTTGGCTACATAGAGCCGGTTGACATCCGATACGTACAGAACGCCCTGCGGTTCACGCAAGCCCGAGATTGTGTGCAGGCGCTTTCCTTGCTTCACATCCACAATCTCAATCGTGTTGTTACCCAATGCAGCCACGAACAGACGGCCCGTATCTCGATCGAAAGCCATGTGGTCGATCCGTCCCCGCACACCCGGCAAAGCAATTGTGCTCTGTAGCCGCAAAAGCGGTTCGCTCTCGGTGCCAGCGACTCCCCAGCCGGAAACTGCAAGGATCGAGAAAATCGCCGCTCGCCTCACTGATCGGCCCTCCACGGCGACACATTTGACCATTGCTTCAGTTGCGTCACCGCCCAGGCTGTTGTTCGATCCTTATGACACCCTGTACATGGGTTGGGAATCTTGTATGCATCCGTCATAGCTGGTGAGATGAATCGGAAGGTGTGGCTGCGAACATTCACGTCGGCGAGCGTCTGCTCGATCTTAGGCATATGGCAGGCAATACATTCGCCGCCCGGACTGCCGGATTTATGATGGGTGTGTTCTTCGATGCTGCTGGTGTGAGGACCATTGGGAGATTTTGGGCCATGGCATTCGAGACACATGACATTTGCCGGCTTGATCAGCAGAGCCTGGTTGTCGGTCCCATGGACGTCATGACAACTGGAGCATTTCACGCCGCGGTTATACATCACGCTTTGAACAAAGTCGTTACCCTGCATGCGGTTCTTGTGCGCCGTGCCGTCCGGAAAGTGCGTGAACGTTGTCTCGCCCAGCTTGTGCTCCTCCAATTTCCAAAAGCTTGTAGTTTCTCGCCCATGTCAAAGCCCACAGGCCAGTCGTAGTACTTACCTTCGATTGGATTCTTGAGCGGCTGCCCCTGGGAATGGCACTGAATACAAGTATCATTCGCCTGAACAAAATCGAGCCGCGCGGGGTTGATGATATCGCTGCGCGATGGATGGGCAACATGCTCGCTACCCGGCCCGTGGCACCGTTCGCAGCCGACGTTCCATTCGGTGACGGTCTTCGTTCTGATGTTGTAATTAACGGAGTGGCAACCGTCGCAGAGCGGACCCGTAGGGCGTTTAAAGTTATCAGGCGGGTATAGCGGAGCCCACCAGTCGGTGCCGTTCTTCACAAAATAGGGGCGCCAGATCTGGTGCGTAATATCCCATTGAGCGGGCAACACGAAATAGTCATCGCCAATCTTCTTGAAGTAGCGCTGTTTCCATCTGCTTCCATAAACAAAGGCAATATCGTCCTTAGTGAACGTTACTAGAGGATCGGGCTTTGACAGGTCCGGCAGAATGGCGCTCGGGTCCACCTTCGGGTCGCGTACCACGTTCGCCCTCCGCGTGGTTTTCCAACGATCATAAATCTGCGGATGGCACGTTCTGCAGGCAATCGAACCCACGTGGTGAGGGGCTGCACGGCTCGATTCAGTCGAGAAGGGCGACGCCTGGGCAAACGCGCAAAAGTGTGAACATGTCGGCAGCAGGATGACAGCCGTAACGCTGCTCCAAAAGTTCATGCGGGATTCTCTCCGCTCGCAGTGTACTCGTTGATTCTGACGAATCGCTGAATTCTCGGCTACGCGGATATTTTATTCTTACAGCGTGCTCCGTCGATCAATCCGAACGCGAGATCTTGGAACCATTGCCCTGATCGGAGCCGCGCTCGTCGGAAACTCGCTTGCCGATCCGATGCGTTGGCACGCGCCTAAACAATACAGCTTTCGAGTTCTCAATGTCTATCCGCACGACCCACTGGCATTCACCCAGGGATTGGAATACCGCGGTGGATTCCTGTATGAAGGAACCGGCCTTCCAGGGCGATCAACGCTCCGCAAAGAGAATCTCTCAACGGGCGAAGTGCTGGAGTCAGTTGCGCTGGGACCGGAGCTTTTCGGTGAAGGAATCACGGCTAACGGCCAACACGTTATTCAGCTTACCTGGCAATCGCACGTAGGCTTCGTATACGATCAGGCAACCTTTCGCAAACTGCTGACTTTCGGCTACAGCGGCGAAGGGTGGGGACTTGCCAATGACGGGCGCGTCATTTACATGAGCGACGGCACATCGCAGATTCGCTGTCTGGATCCCATCACCTTCGAAGAGCAACGGCGGATTACCGTCCGTGACGGGAACCAACCCGTGACGATGCTCAACGAGCTCGAATGTGTCCGAAACGAGATCTATGCGAACATCTGGCACTCGGATCGCATTGCTCGCATATCGCCGGCCAGCGGTTTAGTTGTCGGATGGATCGACCTGTCGGGGTTGGTTTCAAAACAAGGGATGCGGGATAACGAAGCCGTGCTGAATGGGATCGCTTATGACTCGATGGGCGATCGGCTCTTTGTGACGGGCAAGCTTTGGCCCAAATTGTTTGAGATTAAAGTGATCCCAAAGACTTAAGACCAAACAGCTAAATTTCGGCCTGCCCTTCCAGGCTACGCCACAGATACCAACTCGCAAACGTGCAGTACGGATGCCACTTCTCTGCAATTTTCGCCAGTTCATTCGGCTTCGGCATTTCCGCCAATCCATAGGCTTTGCGCACCGCATTTCGGATGCCGAGATCGCCCACCGGCATTACGTTCGGCCGCTGCAGCGCGAACATCAGAAACATTTGCGCGGTCCACACGCCGACTCCCCTGACTTCCGAAAGTAGCGTAATAATTTCGTCGTCTTTGAGATCAGCCAGCTTCGCGAACCGGATCTCTCTCCGTTGTACCCGCTCCGCCAGATCGGTGAGAGAAGCGATCTTCTGTCTCGAAAGGCCGCACGCTCTGAGATCCTCCTCACTCAGTTTCAAGAACCCGCCGGCGGTAAATCTCCGGCCTACGGCACGGCGCAAGCGCTCAAAGATCGTCGCGGCCGCCTTCCCGCTGAGCTGTTGGAAGGTGATCGAGCGCGCCAGCGTCTCAAACGTCGGCTCCCTCGGAACCATAACGCACGGCCCGACCCGCTCTATGATCGCCGCCATTACCGGATCAGCCGAGCGAAGATGTAAAGTTGCAGATTCCATTCTTGCCCTTTTCAGCGCGGATGCTTTTATCCTACGCGACAAGAACGTTGACCTTCGGGCTGAATACTTTAGAGGATAATCGTATCCAGATGAGCAGTGCGTTTGGCAAATTCGGCTGGTCTGCTTTCGCGGCGTTCTTTGCTATTGTCGCTGTCGCGGCGCCCCAAGCCGTTCAGCCTCCACCCGGGCAAACCGAGGCCGGAAATCAGGAGCCCACCATTCGCGTTGGCGTCGATCTCGTCAACATCCTGTTTACCGTGCGGGCCAAAAAAGGTGGCCAGCTCATTCCGAACCTGGAGAAGCAGAACTTCAAAGTCTATGAAGACGGCAAAGAGCAAACGATTCAGCACTTCTCGCGAGAGACCGATTTACCTTTGACACTCGGCCTTCTGATCGATATCAGCGCCAGTCAGGAACGCCTGATCGATATCGAGCGCGATGCCGCTTCCGCCTTCTTCTCGAGCGTTATCAGAAAAAAGGACGAGGCATTTCTGATCTCGTTCGGCAAGAGCACTGATCTGCTGCAGGACTATACCAGTTCGGCGCACCAGTTGGCCGCCGCTTTGAGCGATCTGCGAGGCGACGGACAGGACCCGACCCTTGGACCCATTCGCATCCCGAATTCCGGCCCCGTTCCGCAGACCGGCTCGGCTAAAGGCACGCTTCTCTTCGATGCCGTTTATCTGGCGGCGGATGAAAAGCTTAAAAGCGAAGTCGGGCGGAAAGCTTTGGTCCTCATCACGGATGGCGATGATCAGGGCAGCACTTATAACGTCAGGACAGCCATAGAAGCGGCTCAAAAGGCCGATGCGATTATCTTCAGCATCTATTACGTCGATCATGGATTCTATATGCAGGCCGGCATGTTCGGCGGCGGCGGCGAGGGCGATCTGCGCAAGATGTCGAACGAAACCGGCGGCCACGTATTTAGCGTGAGCAATAAACATCCGCTCAGCGAAACCTTCAAGGAAATTCAAGACGAGCTGCGCAACCAATATTCGATTGGCTACGTGCCAACCAACGCTACCCGTGACGGCAGCTTCCGCCACATCGAAATCAAGGTCGATAACAAGGATGACCGGGTGCAGGCGCGGAGCGGCTATTACGCTACGCCGAACGATGCGCGCTGACGTGCTTACGCGCTTCTAGGTACGCGCCGACGGCCTCGCGCAAAGGGGGCATGGGCGCAATACCTGCCAGCTCTACCTTACGGTTGCTCAGCGCGGAAAACTTGGGCCGGCGCGCTGCCGTCCTGTATTCCCGTTCATCGCTTGGTTGTAGAACTGGCCGGATGTCCGCCAGTTCGAAGATCAGTTTCGCGAACTCGTACCAGGAGATCGCTTCACCGCCTCCCACGTGAAACACTCCGCGCAAATCTCTTTCGACCATATCGACCGTCCGGGTCGCCATTGCGGGAGCGTAGGTCGGCGACGCGAAGTGGTCCTGCACTACCCGTATAGGATTGCTGGAATTGCCCAGCCGTAGCATCACCTCGACGAAGTTTCCACGCGGAGTAAACATGCCCCCCGGTCCAAATACGCCCGAGGTCCGAATAATCAACGGCTCGGAGAGATAAGCCTGAGCATAAAGCTCACCAGCGAGTTTTGAAACAGCATACGCGCCCAAGGGATGTGTCGCATCGGTCTCGCCATAGGGGCTGCCCTTGGTCCCGTCGAAAACGTAATCGGTTGAGTAATGAACGAGTTGCGCCCCTGCTTGCCGGCACCCCATAGCCAAGTTGCGGACCGCCAGCGCGTTGGCCTGGTAAGCAGCCGATGGCTCTCGCTCAGCGATATCTACCTGGTTATAAGCAGCGCAGTTGATCACGAAATTGGGATTGGCTCCCCCAATCACCTGCTCAACTTTTGCGGCGTCGGTCACATCCAGTGATTGCCGGTCGTACCGCTCGACGATCCACTGCCGCCGCTCGAACTCACGGCAAACCTCGACCCCAAGCTGCCCTCCGCCTCCGAAGATCATCACCTTCTGCTGACTCACTTTTGCAGCATAGCCCAACCAGAGTCGTCGCTTTCCCTGAAAGGCCCAGACCGTACTGTGGTTTTAAGCGCGAACGCTGGAGAGGCTGCGCCCCACGCTGGCTCCAACCCCTTCGGCCAGCAATTGCGCCCGGAGATTCATCAGGCTCTGCAAACCGGTCAGCACTTGCTCCACTTTGACCTCAGCCGTCCAGTGGCCGTTGGCTTCCGGCGTAGAGCCAATCACTTCTCCTAAAAAAAGCGCGTCGTTATACTCGACGCTTACCGCAGCCGATACCGGCGCGCTTTCCGGCAGCTCAATAACGAGTCGCTTTCCCTTAAAGCCGGAAAACAGGCACGGAATGCTTTGCTTCTGCCCATCGCCCTTAGCGGACGGCAGATTCAGAACCGCGGATTGATGATTTTGGTCGAATGAGGTGGTCACAGCAGACTCATCGGCTGCCACCGGAAAAACATTAGGGGGCGTCTCAAAAATGCGGATCGATTAGCAGCCACAGGGACGCGCCAATGGCCAGCGGCAGCAGAAATTCGAGCCACGTCCTTATCGAACGTAAGCTAGCCAGCATGTTCCAAGCCCGGCTTGGCTCAGGCTGCTTGGAGCGCAGGGTGTCGACCAAACGGCAGCGCACATCGCTCCGCCTCCCCTGAAGCGCCCGGACCAGCTCTTCCCTTCCCCGCTTATCGGCAATCAAAATGGTCGCGGAGTTCATGCCGCGCGTAGTTTCAATCAACTTGCGCCGTAGCTCCGGCGGAACTTCGTCCACCGACCGGTACATTCTGGTCTTCTCACCGCTAGCGATAAAAATCGTTGCGCTTCTAGCCGTCAGAATTGCCATACTATCGTTCCCGCCCTAAATTAAACGTCCATCGCGCCGCAGCGCGGTCCTTAACGATCCTATCGGAACGCGATTCCGCCACACCTGCTCTAAGTCCCAGACGCACGCAGCCGCTGCTCGGCTACAATTCCGATTTGATTCCCCGCGTTCACCAGCGTAACCTCTATGAATCCAAGCGCCGCTTTCGAAAGCGACTTGTCTTTCCGGTAAATCAAGCCTACACGCCGCATCATCGGTTCCGGCCCTAAAGAAACGCACGCCAGCTTATCTGCCTCCACTTCTTCGACGCAATGCGAAGCGGCCAGAAACGAAACTCCAAGATCCGCCATAACGAAACGTTTGATCATTTCTGTCGAATCCAGTTCCATCGAGATATTCAGTTCCTCAATGACCGGATCCAGCCAGGCATTCAGTCTGGCGCGAGTCGTGCCGGTTTTGGGCAGCAGGACGGGCTCTCCGAGCAGGTCGCGTGGAGAAATGCGGTCCTGCGATGCCAACTTATGAGCCGCCGGAACCAGTAGCTTGATTTCATCCGAATGAATATTGACGGCCTGTAGCTTTTTTTCCTGGACGGGAAGCTGAGTGATGCCGAAATCAGCCTGGTTATCCAGGACGGCTTGCACCACCCTGGTGCCGTACGAGCGGTCCACCAACAGCTGAACGTTTGGGAAAAGCTTTTTGAATTCAGCGAAGACGCTAGGCAAAACGTAAATGCAGGTCGCTTCGTTAGCAGCAATCACAAGCTCCCCGCGCGGCACCTTTTCCAGTTCGTTTATGGCATCTTGCGCCCTCCGCCGCAGGGATAAAATCTGCTCCGCATGCTCGGCAAAAATCCGGCCGGCCACGGTCAGCGAGATCTTTGTGCCGAACCGCTCGAATAACGTAGTATTCAGCTCCTGCTCCAACTGGCGGACTTGAGCGCTAATCGCGGGCTGGGTGCGATAGCAGGTCTGCGCGGCTTTCGAGAAGCTCTTCAGCCTCACGATCTCCAGAAAAGTATGTAGCTGATCTAAGTCCATGGATCGGCGCGCCAGTAACCGCAAGCTCACACGTGGAACTTGCTGAGACCAAATTGTAGCAACAGCGGGAGGTTGGTTAGCTGTGAAGAAAGTGCTCGTGCAAGGCCGACATATATGGGGGGGGTAGTTTTGTGATATCCTTCTCAGCCGAAAGGGGTGTGTGATGTCCGCGCACGGTATACCCGATGTGCCTACTGGCGACATGAAGTATGCGGTCTCGCGCCGCACTTGGTGGACAATTGCCCTCGCCTTCTTACTTCTGATCTGCTGTGAGCTGTTCTTTTCCACGCGGCAAGAGTCGCAAGTGTTCGACGAATCTGCTCACCTCTTCGCCGGTTTTGAGTATTGGAAGCATGCCGATTTCGGGGTGAATCCGGAGCATCCGCCTTTGGTGAAGCTAATCGCTGCAGTCCCGCTGTTACCGCTTCACCTAAAGGAACCACCACCTGTACCCATTCCTTTCTTCAAGGCGCAGGATTTCGTTGGCGCCTCTCAATTTGTGTACGGAGCTGATGCGGATTCACTGATCATGATCGCTCGAGTTACTGTTGCTTGTGTTTTCGCGCTTGGATTGGCTTTTCTGGTCCTGGCAGCAGGATACGAGATGTTCGATCCGCCGACGGCGTTACTCGCTCTCGTGCTGTTGGCGTTTGAACCCGTCATATTGGCGAACGGAGCACTGATCACAACAGACGTCGGGCTTGCTTGCTTGTTCTTCGGCTCTGTCTACACCTTCTATCGTTACGTAAAGCGGCCTTCATTCGAACGCCTAAGCGTTTGCGCGGTTGCGTCGGGATTGACCATGGCTGCCAAACATTCCGGAGCCCTGATCCTGCCGACGCTGGCGATTCTTGCGGCCTGCGAACTGATCTCGGAATGGCGCGAGCGGAAAGCTCAAAGCGGTAACACGGCCAGGCTTTCGATCTCACGGGATGCACTGCGATTGATTACAGCGCTCGCCGTCATCTCACTCGTGAGCTACACGGTGTTATGGGGATTCTACGGGTTCCGTTACGCTGCCAGACCCGCAGGGTTACAGCTGATACCGGCGCTCGCGGCGTACTCGGCTGAGTTACAGAGTCCGACGGAGAAAGCAATAATCGAGTTCTTTGCACGCCATCATTTCTTCCCGGAGGCGTACCTCTACGGATGGATAGACATTCTGCTGATTCCGGGCACTCGACCGACGTTCGTGTTCGGGAAGCTCTACAGCCAGGGCCAGTGGTTTTTCTTTCCGGCGATGTTGCTGATCAAGAGCACTATCCCGCTGTTGCTCATGGTCGCGCTCGCGCCGTTTGCGCGCCTTCGGAATCACGGGCGTGAGGTGCTGTTTCTTTCGGTTCCGCCGATCTTTTTCCTGCTGGTCGCCATCTTCTCCAACCTGAATCTCGGCGTACGCCATATTTTGGCCGTCTATCCGTTCATGATCGTATTGGCCGCAGCAGCCGGATGGCATTTTGTCGTGCGCTCACGTGTTGGCGCTGGTGCGGTCGCCGGGCTTGTCCTTTTTGCGGCGGTCTCCTCTTTGCACGCCTTTCCCAGTTATCTCACCTACTCCAATGAAGCCTTCGGAGGGCCATCGAATACCTATCGCGTCGTCACTGACGCGAATGCCGATTGGGGCCAAAGCCTTAAGTGGGTGAAGGCCTATGTCGACGACCAGCACCTTTCTAATTGCTGGTTCGATTACAACGTGCCCTTTGTGGATCCAGGATATTACAAGATTGGATGTAAGCCCCTTCCGTCCGCCATGGGTCATTGGGGCATGGGGCCGAGCGTGGCGGTTCCGCCCTCAATAAGCGGCACCATTCTCATCAGTGCCACAGAGGCTGAGGGGCTTTTGTGGGGACCAGACGTGCTCAATCCATATGAAGTGTTCAAACAACGGCGACCTGACGCATTGATCGGTAACGTGGTTCTGGTATATAAGGGCACCTTCGACGTTCCCCTCCTCGCGGCTTACAGCGAGGAAGGCGAGGCATACGGCCTTCTAAGACAGCACAAAATAAGTGAAGCAGTTGCCAAAGCCCAGAGTGCCGTGAAGCTGGCTCCAGATTCCGCCGAAATTCAGGCAGCGCTGGCGCAAGCTCTTATGGGAGAGGGTCGGAAAACGGAAGGTCAGCAGGCGCTCGCGACTGCAATTCGCCTGGCACGAGCGACTCACCCCGATTTCCAGGCACAACTGATTCGATATCTCGAGCATCCGAGCCACTGACAATCGCTCGTTCGCACAACGCCTTTCTCAATTCACTTTCTTCAGGACCTTGGATCCGGCCGGCAGCTCGAACGTGTTAGGCGGAACCGGCTGGTTCGCTCCCGCTTTATCCGCAAAGAACTGATACGTTTTATATCCGTTTCTCTCCCGCTCTATGTCGAATGGCCACTTGACGCCTTGTCCGATGTCGCGGAATATGTCGTAAATAAAAATCTCTTCGTTATGTTCTTTCGTCTGCGGATCGAGCCATTTGTAAATCTGGCGCATCGGCAGATGGCTGTTGTGGTCGAAATAGACTCGGATCGTTTCGTTTTGCGCGTCAGTGATGTCGACGACCTCGACGTGCCTGCTGACGTAAACTTCGCTGTCCACATAATCGAACTCCATGCCAGGCTCGTTCAAGCGTTCGCGCAGCAGATATAGGATGTCGTGCTCCGTCGTTCGAACGTAGCGCTCCCAATTCTCATCGGGAATCGGCCGGGCGCCTCGGAACGTGATATCCCACCCCTGATCTGCCAGGAACAGGTATGAGTAGTCCTGCTTCTTCCCGAGCAGCTCCCGTTCTTGGACGGCCAAGCCGTTAGCCGACTTCTGTTCCAGATATTCCGTGATAACCGTCGCCCGGTCCAGACCGCTCATCTGGTCATGGAAAAACGAATAGATCCGCCCGCTCGCCACGCGCGTCCGAAGGTGCAGAAATTGATCCCCGCCAAGTGCGGCAACCGCTTCATCGATAATCTGCTTGCCTTTTGTTCCGGGCAGTACGCCGCCCAACAGGGGAGCAAGGCTGATCGCCGTGAAACACACAGCCTTCGCCACAAATCGTTTGGGCATCGAGTTAAGCGCAGACAATCGATTTCACCCAAGTTTCCGCTTCCGATCTGACTTCGTCGGAGTGAATAGGAGCATGCCGGCTGCGCAATGCCGCGCCCGTTCTTCCGCTCAGCACTGACTGAATTTCGGCCACCACAGCTAAGGCAACCTGCTCCGGTCCATCGCCGCCGAGATCCAGACCCATGGGCATATGCAGCTCCTCTGGTATAGCTTCGGCACTAATACTGAGGTCAGCCAGGAGCTGCTCCGTCCGTTTTCGCGGCCCGAGCACTCCGAGATACTGCAGTTTTTGGCCGATCAGGGAACGCAGCACGTCGAGATCCTGCGTGTAGCTGTGCGTCATGACAACCGCTACCGTCCACTCGTCGATATCGGGAGCGGGCGAGCCGGCGGTTCGCACGACCACTTCCGCTGCCAACGGAAATTTCTCGCTTCTGGCGTAATGTGCGCGCCCGTCCAGCACCGCAATCCGCCAACCAAGAAAATTCCCCAGCTCTGTGAGAGGCACGGCATCATCGCCCGCCCCAAAAATGAGCAGCCGCGTAGGCGGCGTCAACTTTTCAACGAATACATCAGGCCCTGGCGTCTGACTCAAGAGCCGCGCCGCCAGCTCGGGATTCCGTATATTGTGCGTCACGACACCGTCAGACTCCGTAATCAGCCGCTGGCCGACCGACTCCACGGGTGACAGCAAATGAACGATCGTCGCCGGCCGCCGCGCCTGCCTCACTGTATGCAGGAGCGGAAGAATGGAGGGGTCGGCCGGCGTCACCGGTTCGAGCAGCACATGAATCACGCCGTTACATCCGAGCCCATAACCTCCGGTCGAAATCTCTCCCTCGGCTGTCGTGTCATACCGGCGCAGCACGGGCCCTTGCGCAGTTAGCCACCAAGACTTCTTGACAATATCGGCTTCCAGGCAGCCGCCGCTGATGCTCCCCACCCGCTCACCGCTCCGCGCCAGCAACATGCGCGCCCCCGGAACCCGGTAGGATGAGCCCTCGGTACGGACGACCGTAGCCAAAACTGCCGATTCGCCTCTCTGCGCCAGCTTCCGCCACAGCTCTAGAATTTGTTCTCGTTCCCGCATTCCAGGGTTTTACTTCTCCAGATTAGCGGTTCGCAGTAAGGAAGACGTTCGAGCACTGTTCAGCCAGCCGGCGGACTGCTGCCCGTTTATCATGGAGCAGGGTCTTTTTGACGTATTCTCTTCACAAGGGCAGGGTTTTTGTATCTGTGCCTTGGGTATTTGTTGCGCTCCTGCTGGCTGCTCAAACCGGCAGCGCGCAAAGCCCCCCACCGCAGTTGAATCCGGGAGCGCCGCCTGCGCCGAAGCAGTCTCCCGGCCAGCCGGGCAAGGTCAGTCCTGGCGAGAGCACACCTGTGCAGAGCGTACCCGATCAGACGGCTCCCGGCGATCAATCGAGCGCCGCGCCCCAATCAAATTCCGACGAGAAAGATACCCCAGCGTTGCCCATGATCTTTCAATCTCATGGCCTGGAATACGAAGCGATTACAAAGGGCGGGGTCACCGTAATGTTTGCCCAACTGCCCTCCCGTCTTAAAGAATTCAATATCATTCAGGTAACGGTAACCAACGGCTCGCTGGTTTCCTGGACCGTCAGGCCGAGTGATTTCACATTCGTGAAGCAGGACGGAACGACCCTGGGCTCTGTTTCTGCCGACTATGTAGTTGAGGAACTTTTGCAGAAAGTGGATCGCGACGACGTGATCAAGCTGCAGCTGCTGTACGAAAACAGCATCTACGGGCTGTCAAACTTTCGCTCGACGAACGGCTACGAAAAACGCCGCGAGGCGGCCATGACGCAGTTCGTCAATCGTGGCTTCAAAGCGGCGGCGGCAGCTTCGGCCATTGCCTTTGTGCCCATCAAGCTCAAATCAGGCGACAGCACGGACGGCGCGATCTTCTTCGAGAATCACGCGAAGGAAAAAGGCCTCGGGGTAGGCAGAGTAGTTGCGCATGCTTGCGGAGAAACGTTCATTTTCATCACCGTCGCGGAGTTGAAGAAGCATTAACGCGTCGCCCATGGACACCGCTTTCGCCGGCTCGGGACTGATTGATCTGCATGCTCATACGGTTGAATCCGACGGCTCGCTAACGCCTGCTGAACTGGTCGCGCTGGCTCGCCAGACCGGGCTTGATGCGCTGGCTATCACGGACCACGATACGTTCAGCGGATATGAAAAAGCGCGCCCCTTTGCCGATGCCGTGGGACTGGATCTGGTGCGCGGCATAGAGCTCAACACCCGCATGGGCCGCGATTCGGCGCTGAAGACCCGCTCGGTACACGTGCTCGGTTACTTCATGTCGAACGAACCCACTGCGGCCTTTACTGCGTGGCTGGAGAACGAGCGGATCGAGCGGCGCAGCCGTAATGCGCGCCTGGCCAACAGGCTTCAAAAGGACGGTATCGACGTCACGCTGGAAGAGGTCGAAAATCGGGGCCGGTCGCTGGCTGGCCGCCCCCATTTTGCTCGTATACTCGTCGAGAAAGGTTATGCACGCAGTTCGGAGGAGGCGTTCAGCAAATTTTTGGGGGAGACCGCACCGAGCTTTGTGCCGCGCCAGAGCAAGACAGCCGAAGAAGTGATTGATATTGTGCGCTCGGCGGGTGGCGTTCCGGTGATTGCTCATCCTGTCAGGTTAGGATTGCCTCGCGCGGAAGAACGCGAACTGCTGCTGAGATACCGGACAGCGGGCCTGCTGGGTCTCGAAATTTATCACTCCGAGCATTCTCCCGAGCTGCAGGCGCATTACCGGCAGCTCGCGGAAGAGCTGCAACTGCTGCCCTCTGGCGGGTCGGACTTTCACGGCGCCATCAAGCCTGACGTTCAACTCGGCTCGGGAAGGAGCGGCAACATTCGCGTGCCGTCACGCTTCCTGGAAGATATGCGCCGCGCTCGGGAAGGCTGAGGCCGCCTCGTAGAATAGAGCGTGCCCGATGCTTTGCCCCGGCTTCGCTTCAATCTGGATTTTCTGCCTTCGCCCGATCCGAAGAAACCGGGCCTCTACATCCGTGATCCGTACGGCTACTCCGATGCCACTTTGCTGGTTCCACCGCCATTAGTGCCAGTACTTGAGTGTTTCGACGGAGCACAGTCGGCGATCGATCTCAGGGCTGAGCTTGTCCGGATCACTGGCGAAATACAGGTCGGCGATCTCGAAAATCATCTCTATGACTCGTTGAGCGAGGCTGGCTTCCTCGAAAATGATCGCTATCGCGAATTGAAAGCTGGCCGGGAAGCGACTTTCGCCAAAGAGGGTATACGCCTGCCTAATTTTGCCGGGGCGGCTTACCCGGCCGACCACGCCAGTTTGGCTGATTTGATGCTCTCGCGTATCGGAAGATCAGTATTGGAAAATTCGGGAACGATTGCCGTCGCCGCGCCGCACGCGAGTCCCGAGGGCGGTTGGAGCACTTATCGCGCTGCGTACCAAGCTCTGCCGGCCGCCGATGAAGCAGCGGAGCGGACTTTCGTCATTCTAGGAACTTCGCACTACGGCGCGCCCGACCGCTTTGGCCTCACACGCAAGCAGTTTGTTACGCCTTTTGGGGAAGCGCGCACGAATGTGGGGTTGGTGGAAGAGCTGGCCGCCGCGGCTCCCGGCGCGATCCGGATGGAGGATTACTGCCACGCCGTAGAACATTCGATCGAGTTTCAAATCGTGTTTCTTCAGCACTTATATGGATCGAACGTAAGAGTTCTGCCTATTCTATGCGGGCCTTTTGTCAAGAGCATCTACGAAGGCAATCTGCCGGAAGAGAATAGTGACGTTGCCAGATTCTTCGATGCACTCGGCGAGATGGGAGCGCGGGAAGGCCGGCGGCTGTTATGGATCCTGGGAGTTGATATGGCTCATATGGGCCGCCGGTATGGCGATCCATTGCGTGCTAAGGCCAACTTGAGCGAGATGCTCGCGATTGAGCAGCGGGACCGGCAGCGCATCGCGCAGATCATCGCGGGTGACACACGGAGCTACTGGTCGCTGGTTCAACAAAATCAGGATGATTTGAAGTGGTGCGGCTCAGCTCCGTTCTACACTTTCCTGAAAGCGATGCCCGGCTTGCGCGGTGAACTTCTCGACTATCATCAGTGGCAGATTGACTTAGAGAGCGTGGTAAGTTTTGGCGCGATGCGTTTTACGCATTAGCGGTCGAATCTCAATACTTGCCGCCGCCCGTCCAGTATCCGGGACGCACTCGAACATAAAGCCCGGGCCGGTTCACCGTCACTTTGATCGCGTGAAAACCTGGCTCATTGGCGTTATTCGGCGCATAACTGAGAAGATACTGGCTATTCAGATCCGCGCCGATATCGGCGATGGCAGCTTCGAACCCGTTCTGCTTTACAAAGCCGTACATGCGGCCGCCGGTGAATGTTGAAAGCGCCTCCGCTGGGGTTTTCTTGAACAGATCATGAATTCCGTGATAAATGGGCGGGACAGCGTTCAAGGCGTTGCCGTACGCATTCTGCTGAATGTTGGTGGTTTCATTGCGCGGGAATCCGCCGGCCATGTTTGGCTGCGCTTCGGGAGGTATGCCTCCGTATGCGGGCGCCGGGTAAGGCATCTTTTTCATGAATCCCGTGTATGCTCTCGAGATATCCACACAATAGACAATCACGTTATCGAACTGCATCTTGCGCGCCGTCTCCTCTAGATGCGACTCACTCCCCTTATCCAGATTGCGGCTGACGAGAATGATCACTTTCCGCCGCTTGTTCTGAGGATCGTGCTGCATCAGCATACGGTCGGCAGCCATTACGCTATCGACCAGGCGCGCGCTGCTGGAACCTGCTGTCAGCTTCTGCATGGCGTCGTCGAGCTTTTCCGGATCGTTGGTAAAGTCCTGCAAATGCTGAATGCGATGATCGAAACTAATCACCGCGACATCGTTCTCCTGGCCGGTCACTAATCCCTGCAGCAGCACGCCCGATTTCTTCAAAGTCGGCAGTACCGGCTCTACTTCGGAATTTGCCTGTACTATCAGCACCACCGACATCGGCAACTGTGTGAACTCCGAAGTGATCTTTTGCGGCTTGTCATTATCAAGCAGTTCGAAGTCGTTAGGCTTCAACCCGTTCACGTATCCATGTCCGTCCGGATCGAGGACGGTCGTAGGGACCAGCACGTTCCTGACGGGAACTCTAATTTTGAAGCCTGAATCATCGTTCGTAGTGTCCGACGAGGGTGGCGTTTTCGAATTAGCGGCGGGCACTTCGGTGGGCATCTCACCCGGAGGAAGCTTTTCAGGAGCGGGCCCAAGTTGACCGGGCTGAGGCGGCGGTCCCGGGGGCAACTGTCCGGGGGGTAGTGTTTGCCCTGCCGCTAAAATCGCGCCAAACAGCATTGCCGCAACCAGAAATGCAGGGTTCGCAGAACCCAAGCGTGCCAAACCAGCCGCATTGTTCATATCTTTATCTTAGTGATGTGAGGCGAGACCCGTACGTTTCGGCGACTTCAATGCTCAGTGTCACCTGCGAGCAATTTTAGAACGTGGGGAACGAGCGCTTCGATCACAGACAAAGAATAGAGGGCGCCGGCAGGGGATCCCGGAAGATTCACGATCAACGAGCGTTTGCGTGTTCCGGCAACACAGCGTGACAGGACAGAGAGTTGCGTCTGCTCAAGCCCTTTGGAGCGCATCAGCTCACTCATTCCGGGTAACTCCCGCTCGATCACTCCGCGGGTTGCTTCGGGCGTATTGTCGCGCGCGCTGATGCCCGTCCCGCCGGTCGTCAGAATGAGCGAAGCGACTCCTCCGTCTGCCCAATCGCTGAGCTTTTGCGAAATACCTGCTTCATCATCAGACAGCACAGCCGAAACGATAACGTCCCAGCCCAGTTCCTCGCAGCGTCCCTTCAGAGCCGGCCCCGACAGATCTTCCCGTTTGCCCGCAAAGACGGAATCGCTCACAGTCAGGATCGCCACTTGGATCATTTGGCAGGCGCCTTTTGATACTTGCCCGCGCCAGGCAGCCGCCGATATTTGCCCGATTTGCCCCCGGTCTTTTCGAGCAGATAAATCTCGCCAATCTCGATGCTTTTGTCGAGGGCTTTGGTCATATCGTAGATGGTCAGAGCCGCAACGGAGGCGGCCGTCAAAGCCTCCATTTCAACGCCGGTCTGCGCTTCGGTAGCAGCTGTTGCTGTAATCTCGATGCCCGCGGCTTTGATCTCGAATTCCAGAGCAACGTGCGTCAAGGGGATCTGATGGCAAAGCGGAATCAGCTCAGATGTTTTTTTGGCCGCGGAGATGCCAGCAATGCGCGCGACCTGCAAGGGATCGCCCTTTTTGTTGCTGGGAAGAGCAGCCATCACGGTTGCCGGCATAGTGACAAATGCATGAGCGGCGGCTGTTCGCTTGGTCGTCTTCTTTTGCGACACATCGACCATTGAGATATCGCCCGCCGCATTGTAATGGGAGAGTTCCTTCACGGCTTCAGCATCACCCGGATCGAATCTCCAATTTCCCATTGTTCGCGATTGTGGTCGGCGACGAGGAAAGCATTGGCTTTCGCGAGAGCCGGCATGTCGCTCGAGCCCTGCCACGGAATATGCCGCAACTCCTGGCCATCCGGGCTGAGCCGGGCCGGCAAGAAGCGCGTCAACCCCAGTTTGTGCCGGAAAGGCGCCGCAAAACGCGCAGAGAGCAGCGGGAGCAAAGGCTCCGTATCTCCCGCCAGGATCTCGAGCGCTGGCCTGGCAAATAATTGAAACGTGATCAGTGACGACGCCGGGTTCCCCGGCAGCCCGAAAACCGGTTTGCCTTGGCACGTCCCAAATGCTGTTGGCTGTCCCGGCTGGACACGTACCCGCTCGAAGTGAAATGCCGTTCCGAGCTGGCGCAGAGTTGGCTTCACCAGATCGTACTTGCCGGCCGAGACCCCGCCGCTAACCAGCAGCATGTCATGGGCGAGACCTCGCTGTAACAATTGCTGTAGAGCGTCTGGTGTATCTCGCGCGACCGGAAGAATTGCCGGTGCGCCGCCCGCAGCGCGCACGACCGCTGCCAGCATGTACGAGTTCGAATTCCGAATCTGGTGCGTGGCGGGTTCTTCCTCGAGCGCTACAATTTCATCGCCCGTTGCGAGGATTGCAACTCCCGGACGCCGGAAGACTTGAACCGATCCCTGGCCCACCATCGCCAGCGTCGCGATGTGACTCGCATCGAGTCTCGTGCCCTTCGCAAGGAGCACGCCGCCGGCCTGCGCCTCCGCTGCGCGCTCGTTGATGAATTGTCCTGGCTCGGCTGTGCGCTCGATTTTCACCTCATTGCCGCTGCGCTCCACGTGCTCGACCATTACCACCGCATCCGCGCCCGCTGGCACAGGCGCGCCGGTCATAATCTCCAGCGCTTCGCCGACCTGTAATGGCGCTTGAGCCTTTTCTCCGGCTCGTACTTCGCCTCGTACCTGCAAAACGCCGGGAACATCGCCAGTCCTCACGGCGAAACCGTCGCGCAAAGAACGCCGCACCGCCGGGTAATCGCGATCTGCCATCACGTTCTCCGCCAGCACCCGTCCGTGCGCCTCTTCCAAGCCGGTTGACTCCGCTGCATACGCATTGGGCAGGGCGCGGACGGTTCCAATGACGATTTTTCGAGCTTCGGTAAAGTCGAGCGGTGGCTTGGGTTCTGGTGACTCGCGCACGCTTCGGATTTTACAATTCTTGCGATCCGAATTTAATACCGCGGTTCTGCGTATCTGTAAGTCTCCGCAAAGCTATGCTTGCTAGTGATGCTTATAAATTTGATCAGGGCCAGCCTCGCGGCGGCTTTGCTCGCTACTCATTTGGCCGCGGCGCAGGCCAATCAACTCAGCGCGAACGATATGGACTTTATCGAATTTGCCGGCGAAATGGATCTTACGGCGATCCGCCTGGGACAGATGGCGCAGATGGATGCGGTAGCTGAGAAGGTAAAGAAATTCGGGTTAATGGTGGAGCAGGAACATACGGCGGACCTTAAGAAACTCACCACGATTGCTAATAAGACCGGCGGCGTAGCCCCGAATACACTTGACGATGTTCATATGAACATCGTCAAACAGGTTAAGAAGTCCAAGCGTAAATCTTTCGATCATCAATTCCTAAAGGCGATCGTCAATCAACACGAGAACGCCATGGCTTCCTTCAAACGTGAGGCAGACAGCGGCTTCAACCCGGATCTGCAGGCCTATGCCAAAGCAATGTTGCCGAGCTTAGAGGAGCACCTCAAGATGGCCAAGCAGCTTTCGTCATCAGCGAAGTAGGCGCCGCGCAAAGACCGCGATTTTATGCCTACTCTGATAGGATGCTTTCGGATGAATCGCAGGAAAGCGCTCGTGTCGGCCGTTAGCGCGGGCGCAGCCGTGTTAACTCGGCGTGCCACAGCCCTTCCCGAAACTGGAGGCGGCCGCTTAAAACAAGGCGTCTCGTATTGGACTTACCAGAAGTGGTTCACGCTCGACGAGCTGTGCGTGGAGGCGGTTCGCATCGGGCTTAAGGGCATCGACCTTGTGACGCCCGATCAGTACGCAACTGTGCAAAAACACGGCCTCGTTCCGTCCATGACTTCTGGCTCGCCGCCTAATACAATTCCCATCGGCCTCAACCGTCTCGAAAATCATGACCGGGTTCTTGCCAGCCTGAAGAACGACATCACGCTTGCGTCGGCTGCGAGAGTCCCGAACGTGATTACGTTTTCCGGTAATCGGGGCGGCATGCCCGATGCTGAAGGGCTTGCCAATTGTGTGACGGGCCTCAACAAAATCAAAGGTTATGCGGAAGAGAAGGGCGTGACAATCAACCTCGAACTGCTCAACAGCAAAGTGAACCATAAAGACTACATGGCCGATCACTCTGCCTGGGGTATCGAGATGGTTAAGCGCGTCAATTCGCCGCGGGTGAAACTGCTCTACGACATCTATCATATGCAGATCATGGAAGGCGATCTGATCCGCACGATAACGGAAAACATAGACTATTTCGGCCACTTTCATACCGGTGGGAATCCCGGGCGTCATGAGCTTGATGATACGCAGGAAGTAACCTGGCACGCCGTGGCGGAAGCGATCGCGAACACGGGCTACAAGGGCTTTTTCTCGCACGAGTTTGTGCCCGCGAAAACACCGCCTATCCGCGGCCTGGAGCAAGCGTTCGAAATCTGTAATGTTTGAAGTTTAACTCCCGGATTCCGCCAGTTTAGCGGTAATGCACCAACGCAAAATACCGCGGGGTCCGGCCCCGAACGACTCCATATCTATACGCAGCAGCGCACCTTTCTTAAAGTCGAACTGCATGCTCGGATGACCTAAAAGGTACCCGGCCAGATGTTCGAACTGCGGATTGTGCCCCGTGAGCAACAGCGACGGCTCGTCGCGATGCCCGCGAATCTCGTCCCATACATCTTCCACGCTGGAGCCAGGAGCAAGCGTCTTGCTCTGCAGAATTTCACCATGGTAGTCAAGCGCTCGCTTAGCAATCTCGGCAGTTTGCAAGGCACGCTTCAGGGGACTGCTAAGTATCAGGGTCGGTTTGACGTCGGCTTTCGCAGCGATTTGCAGCACTTGGCGCAGCTTCTTGCGTCCTTCCGGAGTGAGCGCCCGGTCAGTATCGGGTAAGCCGGCATGGCCATCTTCTGCGATCCCGTGGCGTAATAGGTGAACCTGCATGGCCCAGTTTTCGCCTTTCATTCTGTCATACTGGGTCCGTTTATGTTACCCAAAAAGGAGGTTCAGGACCGTATTTTGCTTGTGGTTGCGATCGCCGCAGCGGGACTTATCCAAATCTCAATTGCAGCGAGCCAGATTCTGCTTGGACTCGGCATTCTGCTGATTTTAGTTTTTCGGCAGAAGCTCAATTTCCCGCCCATCTGGGTTCCGCTTGCGTGCCTATTTCTTTGGACCGCGCTGGCGGATGTCGTTTCGCCCGATCCGTGGTTGGGGCGCGCGCAAATCAAGAAGTTTTTTGTCTTTCTTTTTATTCCCCTGATTTATGGAGTGTTCGTCGAGCAATTCCCGAAAGTCTTCTATTTAATGATGGCGTGGGCGGCAGGCGCTACGGCGTCCGCCTTACTGGCGATCGTTCAGTATGTCCGCAGCGCGGAGGCTTCTTACATTTCTTACGTCGGCAAAAGGATCACTGGCTTCGAGAGCCACTGGATGACCTTCGGCGGACTTCAGTTGAGCGTGTTGTTACTGCTGCTTGCGCAATTGTTCTTTTCCAATCGCCGCCTTCCACGGTGGGCTTACTCGAGCATTTTGATGTTGGGAGCAGCCATTCTGCTTGGCGGCACTCGCAGCATCTGGCTGGCCGGGATTCCCGCGCTGGTTTACCTTGTCTGGCTTTGGCGGCCGCGCATGATTTTAGTTGTACCGGCGCTGGTTGGGGCAGGCTTTTTGGCAGCACCTCACAATGTGAAACAAAGGGTCCTTTCATTTGCGCATCCGGAGGAGGACGTGGATTCAAACCGCCATCGCGTGGTTACTTTCCGGACTGGTTTAGAAATGATCAAGGCACATCCATGGTTCGGGTTGGGTCCTGAAGAGATTGGCCGTAACTTCGACTCTTACGTTCCGAAAGATATCCGGCGGCCCTTGCCTGCCGGCTATTACGGGCACCTTCACAACATCTATTTGCAATATGCGGCTGAGCGCGGAATACCTGGCCTGCTCTGCGTGTTGTGGTTTATCGGGCTAGCGCTTTACGATTGCGTGCGGGCACTGTTTTCGCAACCGCGGCGCAAGCGCTCGCAGGAAGCATTCGTGTTGAACGGCATGGTAGCGGTCACGATCGGCATTCTTCTCGGCGGAATTTTCGAATATAATCTGGGCGATAGCGAAGTGCTGATGATGTTCTGTAGCGTCGTGGCGCTCGGCTATGCGGCGCGGCAAAGCCTGTCTTGCTATCACAATTTTTCACCTAGCGCGCAGACGGTTTCAAAGTAAGGCGGCTCGGATTCACGATGCACGATGGCGGTCTGTACGTTCACAAAATCGGCCGCTTTGAGATGACGCCGCAACTCCACTTCGCTGAAGCCCAGCCAGACATCGGCATACATCTCGCGCGCTTCTTCGAACTGATGACGAGCGAGGTCCAGAACCGCGATGCGGCCGCCAGGTTTCAGAATTCGCCAAGCCTCGGCTACGGCACGCTCGGGATGCAGCGCATGATGAAGAGACTGGCTGAAAAATGCGAGATCCATCTGGCCACCTTCTATGGGAACGGCTTCCATATCTCCCAACCGGAACTCGAGGTTGGACAATCCATGCTCTCGCGCCAGGCTCGCGCCGAAGTCAACCATCTTCTCTGAGTTGTCCACCGCTATCACCCGCTGAGCGCGCTGTGCGAGTAACTGCGAGAACGTTCCCTCTCCGGCGCCCAGATCCGCAATCACCATCTCCGGCATCAATCGCAGAAGTACTTCAGCCAGCCCTTTCCAGGAGCGGCCCGGCAGATACTCACGCCCAAATTTGCCGGCCAGAGAGTCGAAGTAGCTCCGCATTTTGTCGCTGCGTTTAGCGAGGATATTTTCCAGCGCTTCCCGGTCCTCGGCCGCTTCAGGAATTTCCAGGGCGGCTGTCCGTAGCAGAGCCAGCAGACCCGCCCGCGCTTGTTCCTCTTCAGCTTCTTCAGATTTGAGCCGGTAAAAGATATTCCGGCCTGTGCGGCGATCTTCTACCAAACCCGCCTGCTTAAGCTGGGCCAGATGAGTGGAAATCTGACTCTGCCCTTTTCCTAGAATTTCCTGCAGTTCTGCTACCGAAAGCTCCTCGGCCTGCAATAACAACACCAGCCGTACGCGTGCCGGATCGCCCAGCAGGCGAAATGATTTGAGTAAGCCCAACAATCACTTATCAACATATCAAGATACTTTGATAGACTGTATATGAGGTTGACGAATGGGTACTGCAACACTGAATCGCACCGCCACTGATTACAAAGTGGCCGATATGGGCTTGGCCGGGTGGGGCCGCAAAGAGATTTCCATCGCCGAGCAGGAGATGCCCGGGTTGATGTCGATTCGCCAGAAATACGCGGCGGAGAAGCCGCTCAACGGCGTGCGCGTAACTGGGTCCTTGCACATGACGATTCAGACTGCGGTGCTGATCGAAACGCTGTTGGATCTGGGCGCGGATGTGCGCTGGGCGAGCTGCAACATTTTTTCTACCCAGGACCACGCCGCGGCTGCCATTGCTGCGGCGGGAGTGCCGGTCTTTGCCTGGAAGGGCGAGACACTCGAAGAGTATTGGTGGTGTACGCTGCAGGCCGTCAGCCATCCCGACGGTAAAGGACCGCAACTCGTCGTTGACGACGGCGGCGACGTGACGCTGCTGATTCATAAGGGCTACGAGATGGAAGAAGGCAGCGACTGGATTAACACGCCGTCTGACAGCCATGAAGAGAAGGTCATCAAGGATGTACTGAAGAAGGCCCACTCGGAAGATCCGCAGCGCTGGCACAACTTGGCTAAAGAGTGGCGCGGAGTTTCAGAAGAGACCACCACGGGCGTCCACCGCCTTTACAAGATGCAGGAACAGGGCAAGCTGCTGGTCCCCGCCATCAACGTGAACGATTCGGTCACCAAGTCGAAATTCGACAATCTGTACGGCTGCCGCGAATCGCTGGCTGACGGCATCAAGCGCGCGACGGATGTAATGATGGCCGGCAAGGTTGCTGTGATCTGCGGTTACGGCGACGTCGGCAAGGGGTCGGCGCAGTCGCTCCGGGGCATGGGCGCGCGCGTGGTTGTGACCGAGATCGATCCGATTAACGCTCTACAGGCAGCCATGGAAGGCTTCGAAGTCACCACGATTGAAGACACCCTCGGGCGCGGCGACATCTACGTCACTTGCACTGGCAACCTCGATATCATCACGATCGAGCATATGCAGTACATGAAGGACCAGGCCATTGTCTGCAACATCGGCCACTTCGACAACGAGATTCAGGTAGATCGGTTGAATAGCACCCCGGGCGTGGAGCGAACGAATATCAAGCCCCAGGTGGATAAATACACCTTCCCCGATGGCCACAGCATCTTCATGCTGGCCGAAGGACGTTTGGTCAATCTCGGCTGCGCCACCGGCCACCCGAGCTTCGTGATGAGCAACAGCTTCTCAAATCAGACGCTCGCGCAGATCGATCTTTGGAAAAATCGCGACACCTACGCTATCGGCGTGTATACGCTACCTAAGAAGCTCGATGAAGAAGTAGCGCGCTTGCACCTGGAGAAAATTGGCGTAAAGCTGACGACGCTTTCGCCGAAACAGGCCGAATATCTGGGCGTGGCAGTGGAAGGCCCATACAAAGCAGAGCATTACCGCTACTGATCGGATCTCAGTTAGTCAGATCGCCGGGTGATCTCGCGTCATCCGGCTTTCATCCAATCAGACCGGTGTAGAGCCATGCCGCGGCCAGCACAATCATGGTGACTGCCGTCGACCAGGCGATTACGTTCTGCCAAGGCTTGTTCTTGAAGCTGGCCATCAGGCGGGGCCGGTTGATCAGCAGCAGCATGTAGACCAGCACAAAGGGCAGTAAGATACCGTTTGCCATTTGCGAATAAAGAATAAATTTGAACAGAAAGCTGTTACGAATCAGGAGCACGCAGAGGGCTCCTCCTCCGATCAAAAGGGTGTAAAGCCAGTAGAAGATGGGCGCTTCCGAGAAGCGCTTATCGACACCCGATTCGAATCCCAGCCCTTCGCAGATGTTGTAAGAGGTCGCGAGCGGCAGAACAGCCGCCGACAGCAGCGAGGCGTTGATCAATCCGATGGCGAACAGTATCGTCGCGAATTTCCCCGCGAACGGCGCTAACGCGACGGCGGCTTGGGCCACATCCGTCAGTTCGGGGCGGTTCGGATGATAGACCGTCGCAGCACAGGCAACGACAATAAAAAACGCAATCACATCGGTGACAATGCAGCCCACAATCACATCCAGCCGGCAAAGGCCGTAATGGCGGGCGTCCACGCCGCGCTCCACGACCGCCGCTTGAAGATAGAACTGCATCCAGGGCGTAATAGTTGTACCGATCAGGCCGACGATCACCGCGAGATAGCCAGGGTCGCTGCTGAGAGTTGGAATAAATGTTCGCTCTAGAGCAAGATTCCAGTTCGGCTTAGCGAGGAAAGCCGAGATCGGGTAAGCGAAATAAATCAGCGAAGCGACGATGAGGATTCGCTCGACCGGTTTGTATCGGCCGCGAACGACAAGCGTCCAAACGAGGATGGAGCCAGCCGGCACCACGAAGTATTTGCTGACTCCGAAGATGCCCATGCCCGACGCGAGCCCGGCAAACTCGGCGACGATGTTCCCGAAATCCGCGCATCCCAAAACAAGCATGGTGAAGAACGTGGCGCGTAACCCGAACTCCTCGCGAATCAGGTCCGAGAGGCCTTTGCCAGTTATGGCTCCCATGCGCGCCGCCATCTCTTGAATGACAATCAGAGCGATCGTAGTCGGAATTAGCGTCCAGAGCAGTGCATACCCGTAGCGCGCTCCGGCGTTCGAATAGGTGAGAATTCCGCCGGGGTCGTTATCGACGTTGGCGGTGATGAAGCCGGGCCCGAGTACCGCAAGCATGGCGGCCAGGCGCGAGCTGATCAAGGCGAACGGTGGTCTCCTGCGGATAGCGGTCTGGCTCATGGTGATGGGCGAAGCGCAAACTTCTATTCTTCACTACACGGGTTTCAGCGGAATGAAGATACTTACTTATTGCGTGCGGGTGGGAATCGATAGCCGCTACTGAGCGGGTGTCGCCTTACCCGCGGCTGAAGGCACTTGCGTGTAGTGATTGAGCCAGTCAAGTACGGTGCTATACCAGAACTGACTGTCCTGCGGCTTTGTAATCCAGTGTCCTTCCTCCGGGAACTGCACGAGCTTCGACGGCACTTTCATCTGCTGGAGCGCGGTGAAGAGCTGTTGGCCTTGCCCGATCGGGACGCGGTAGTCGATTTCTCCGTGCGTCACCAGGGTAGGCGTTTTGAAGTTCTTCACGTAATTGCTCGGCGACCATTTGTCATATAGCTCCGTGTTCTCCCATGGAAAGCCCTGGAATTCCCACTTCGGAAACCAAAGCTCTTCCGTGGTTCCGGCTTCGCTACGCAAATCGTAAACGCCGGCATGCGTAACCAGCGCGCGGAAGCGGTCGGTGTGTCCGAGGATCCAGTCGATCATGTAGCCGCCGTAGGATGCTCCGGCAGCTACCATGCGGTCCTTATCCACATAGGGCAAATTGCTGATGTAATCTACCGTCGCCATGATGTCGTCATAGGCGCGTCCGCCCCAATCGCCATTCACCGCGTCGGTGAAGCTCTGCCCATAGCCGATTGAGCCATGAGGATTTGGGAGAACGACCACGTACCCTGCGCCCGCGAGGACTTGAGCGTTCCAACGATAACTCCACGATTCGCCCCAGTCGCCTTCCGGGCCGCCATGAATCGCGAAGAGAACCGGATACTTATTCGCTGGATCGAAGCCAGGCGGCTTCACCATGAAGCTTTCGGTCTTCGAGCCATCTGCTCCGCTATCGATAGAGACTCTTTCCAGAGGTGTCAGTTGGTAGGCGCTTGTGATGGAGTCGTTCAGATGAGTCAACGCCATTCCCGAACCGCCCTTGGACATGGCTTTGTTGATTTCCGGCGGCCGCGACCCGCTCTGATCGAGATAGATCATCACTTTGTCGTCATGCGCGAACTGCACTGAGCTGACCGAGGTAGGGCCTTGGGCGATGGTCCGAATGGCGCCTCCCGCAACAGGAATCATCAGCAGTGGATTTGTTCCGTGATCGTCGATCGTAAAGAAGATGCGCGCGGAATCCGGAGACCAGGTGTAGGACTCGACCCAACGGTCAAGCGAATCGGCTAGAGTGCTCATTTTTCCGCTGCCTAGATCGAGGACCGCTAAACGCCATTGATCGCTTTCATACCCGGCCTTGTTCTGTGTGCGGTAAGCCAGGAATTTGCCATCGGGAGAATACAGCGGCCCTTCATCAGCACCAGGATTCGTGGTGATGCGCTTTGCCTCGCCCCCGGCCGCAGGCACCGTAAAAAGATCGGAATTCGTGCTGGTCGAGGGATCCGGGTCGGTGTTGGCCACGTAAGTCACTTGTGTGCTGTCAGGCGAAAACACGTAGGGTTCGGGACCGCCCAGCGAAAATGGAGGTGTGTTTAGATTTCCCGGCGTCAGATCGCGTGCCTGACCCGTACCGTCGGCACTCTGAATGAGGATGTGCTTGCGTCTCGCACCGTAATACTGGGTCCAGTGCCGGTACAGCAGCGAGTCGTACGCGCGAGCCTTCATTTTACTGGCTGCTTCGGCGTCTAGTTTGCTTTTGTTGCAGGTGCTATCGTACGCCGCTCCGGGCTTGCCATCGGCCGGAGTGCAAGCCGGATAGACATCGCTGGTGAACAAGATGAGGTGCCCGTCCGGCGACACGGTCACATCGCCCGCTTCCGTTGGCATATTCGTGACCGGCTTTGGATCTGAGCCGTCCGCGTTCATTGACCAGACCTGCGAGCCTTGGCTGCGATCCGAAACGAACAGGATTCGTTTGCTGTCTGGTGTCCAGCGAGGGCGTGTGTTGGAACCGCCCTCGTGAGTTATCATTTGCGGCGTGCCGCCGTCGACGGGAACGACATATATCTGAACAGGTTTCGTGTTGCTGGGCAGATCAACTGTCTGTACAGTGAACGCGACGGTTTTGCCGTCGGGCGAAAGCTGCGGATCGTCGACGCGTTGGAGGCGCATCATTGCATCGAACGTAAAAGGCGCTTTGCTGGGTGCGGCGGACGCGCTGGCCGCGAACAGTAAGAACGCGCATAGGGCGGCCATTCGCATGACTGTTATTCTAACGGCGGCTGAACCAATTGCCTTGCTAGGATGGCTACAAAGGCTCCTCCGGCGGGACTTTATCACTAAATTATGATTCGGCCTTATCGCGGGGTGATGCCACGCATTGCAGACTCCGCTTATATCGACTCAAGTGCGCAGGTCGTCGGCGATGTCGTGATAGGTGAACGCTCGAGTGTGTGGCTGAACGTCGCAATTCGCGGAGACGTCAACTGTATCCGCGTCGGTGAAGAGACTAGCGTCCAGGATAACAGCGTACTGCATGTAGATCACAAGGTGTACCCGTGCCTTGTTGGCCACCGCGTGACGGTCGGCCATAATGTCGTGCTGCATGGATGCGTGGTCGAAGATGACGCACTGATCGGCATCGGCGCCATTGTATTGAACGGCGCGAAAATTGGACGTGGGGCAGTCGTGGCGGCGGGCGCGCTCGTACCGGAAGGAATGGAAGTTCCCGCGAATATGCTCGTCATGGGTACGCCCGCTAAGGTGAAACGTGAAGTCAGCGAAGAGGAGCAGGCGCGCTTTCGCAAGAATTGCGAAAACTATGTCCGGATCACTGCCGTATACAAGGAAGAACAAAGTTGAACCCGCTTAGCAGCGTCAAAGGGATGCGGGACATCCTGCCTCCTTCAAGCGCAGTCTGGAATCAAGTAGAAGCGGCGGCGCGGAGGATTTTCTTCCGCTTCAACTATCAAGAGATACGCACGCCAATCTTGGAAGAGACGGCGCTATTCGCGCGCAGCGTCGGCGAAGAAACAGATATCGTCAGCAAGGAGATGTACACGTTCGAAGATCGCGATGGTGCCTCGCTCACCTTGCGGCCGGAGTGTACCGCCTCGGTATTGCGCGCTTACATAGAGAACCATCTCGACCAGCAGCCCGGCCTGCAGAAGCTGTATTACATCGGCCCTATGTTTCGGCGCGAGCGCCCGCAAAAGGGCCGCTACCGGCAGTTCTATCAGATTGGCGCGGAAGCCATCGGATCAGATTCGCCGGCCATCGATGCTGAAGTTATCGAGATGGTCCTGGCGATTCTCGACGAGGTCGGCATCAGCGGGTATCAATTGCTCATTAACTCGGTCGGCTCTAAGCAATCCCGAGCGCGCTTCAATCACGCGTTGCGCGAGCGACTGAAGGAGCTCGCTCCCCGTATGTGCGACGACTGCCAGCGCCGGGCGCAAACCAACCCGCTGCGAGTGCTCGACTGCAAAGTTCCGGAAGACCAGCCGATTATTGAGCAGTTGCCGTCTATCCTAGATTTCATCGATCAGGAGGACGCCGAGCATTTCCGGCGAGTGCGCGAGTTCTTGGATGAACGGCAGATTCGTTACATCGTGCAGCCAAGGCTGGTACGCGGACTCGATTACTACGCGCGCACTACGTTCGAAGTCACACACGGCGCTCTCGGAGCCCAGAACGCCATTCTCGGCGGCGGCCGATACGACGGCCTAGCTGAACTGCTGGGGTCTAAAGCAGCCGCTCCAGGCATCGGCTTTTCTATCGGCGAAGACCGTCTGATAATGACAGCGGAAGAAGGCCAGACGGTGCAACCCCGGGCACTCGATCTGTATATCGCGCCCATGGGCGATGCAGCTCTGCGCCATTGCGCGGTGCTGGCGGGAGATATTCGCAAGCTAAATCGCTCAGTGGAGGTCGGCACGGAACGCAAGTTGAAGCGTATGTTGGAACTTGCTAATAAGCTCGCGGCCCGTTACACGCTGATCGTAGGCGACAACGAAATTGCAAGTCAATCCTACACTTTGAAAAATATGCAATCGGGCGAGCAGGAAACCTTGACGAGGCAGGCGTTGCTGGAACACGAACAATGGCTGAAGTGAAATTGGATTTTCTGGGCGACCTTCGCCGGACCCAATCCTGCGGAGAGTTGCGCGTATCGGATGCGGGTACAACCGCAGTCTTGATGGGCTGGGTGCATCGACGGCGCGATCTGGGCGGAGTTGTTTTTATTCACCTCCGGGACCGCTACGGCATCACGCAACTTGTCTTTGATGAAAGCAAGGACGTAGAAGCCCATAAGCGCGCTCAGGAACTCGGTTCGGAGTTCGTCATCGCAGTCGAGGGCACGGTGGCTTTGCGCTCTGGCGACACAATAAATTCGAGCATCGCAACCGGAGAAGTCGAAGTCGCTGTTTCTAAGCTCTGGATTCTGAACGAATCGCGCACACCGCCGTTTCCGCTGGAAGACAATGTCGACGTCAAGGAAGATGTGCGTTTGAAATACCGCTACCTCGATCTGCGCAGGCCCCAAATGCAGCGCAACATTATCATGCGATCGAAGATCACGTTCGCCGTGAGGCAGGCGCTTTACGCGCAGAATTTCCTGGAAATCGAAACACCCTTCATGACGCGATCAACTCCAGAAGGGGCGCGCGATTACCTGGTTCCGAGTCGAGTGCAGCCCGGGAACTTCTATGCGCTACCGCAATCACCGCAGATTTTCAAGCAGTTACTGATGGTCAGCGGCTACGAACGCTATTTCCAGATTGTGCGCTGCTTCCGTGATGAGGATCTGCGCGCTGACCGCCAGCCGGAGTTTACCCAGATCGATCTCGAGATGTCTTTCCCTCAAGAAGAACAGATATACGACGTGATAGAGCCGCTGATCTGGAGCGTATGCAAGGCCGGTGACAAAGCAGTGGAGAAGCATATCCCGCGCATCACATACGCCGAAGCGATGAATAGCTACGGCAGCGATAAGCCGGATTTGCGCATTCCACGTTTCTTTCGCGTTGAAGACCTGTTCGTTGACGCCGGGTTGACAGGCGAGGGACTGCCCCTTGTTGCTATTCATGTTCCAAAGGTGGGACAACTGAGCCGCAAAGAGCGCGACGAGATCAAAGTCTTCGGAACCGAGCGCGGATTGCGAGTCTTTGACGACCTAAAGCGCCTGGAGCGCGATCATGCCCAAGCGATTTCGAAACTGCGCGAGCGCATTCAGCCAGCCGAAAACGATCTCGTCATGCTCGCCGGCTGGGCAGGAGAGCCGAAAGGCGCCTTACCGGATTACACCGTTTTGCTCGCCGCAGGTCAGCTCCGCTTGCATATTGCGCAGAAGTATAACGACCGCCACCAACTGCTTGATCCCGAGGTCCTCAAGTTTTTGTGGGTCGTTGACTTCCCGATGTTCGAGTGGGATGAAGAAGCCCAACGTTGGAACGCCGCCCATCATCCCTTTACCTCGGTACACGACGAAGACTTGCAGAAGCTGACCGATGACCCGGCGCACTGCCGGGCAAAATCCTACGATCTCGTGTTGAATGGCGTCGAACTCGGGTCCGGATCGATTCGCATTCATCGCCGCGACGTACAGACCAAAGTCTTCGCGGCTCTCGGTTTCAGCGAAGAAGAAGCCAAACGGCGCTTCGGATTTCTGCTCGAAGCTCTAGAATACGGTGCGCCACCGCACGGCGGAATTGCGCTCGGCTTAGACCGCCTCGTCATGATTCTGGCAGGCGAGCAGTCGATACGCGACGTGATTCCCTTCCCTAAAACCGCGAAAGCCACAGACCTGATGTGCGAAGCGCCTTCACCAGTGCCGGACCGCCAGTTGCGCGAGCTCGGGATCCGTTTGAACGTGCATCACTAATCCCGCAATTCTAATTGGCTAAGCGTGATTTCGGAATAGCATTCGCCGGTATTCGAGCACGACCGGAAATAGTTTGACATTCTAGGTACACTCTTACTCGGATACCTCGAATGCCTAGGCTATCCGAGAATCCCTCCAGCCAGGCTGACCTTGCTCCAGGGAACACTGGACATGTTGATCCCGAGGGTGGCCGTGCTCCGGCCCATCCACGGATACGCGATCGTTCAGCGCATCCAACAGTTTTCGAAGGACGCGCTGCAGATTCGTCAGGGATTTCTATACCCGGCGCTTTACAGGTTGGAAGAGCGAGGCTGGCTCAAATCCGACTGGAAGACGACCGAAGGCGGCGGCGAGGCAAAATTCTACAGCCTGACCAAGGCCGGACGCCGATAGCTGGATGCTGAAAAGACCGGCTGGAAGCGTCTTTGTGAAGCCATTTCGCTGGTCCTTGAAACCGCAGAGTGAGGAGTCGAAGAAACGAAACGGGTCTCCTGGTTAAAGCGGCGGCGGTGGGAACGACAGATGTATGCCGAGTTTCAGTTTCATCTGGAAAATCAGGTCAGCAAGTACATGCAACAAGGACTGACTCGAGAAGCCGCCGAGTTACGCGCTCGCCGGAACTTCGGCGCGCTCGAATTGGCGAAAGACGAATGCCGCGACGAAAGAGCGTTCGAGCCGCTTGGTCAATTCCTGCGTGATCTTCGATCCGCCCTTCGTTCTTTACGCAAAGCGCCGGGATATCGTTGCGGCTATCGTGACTCTAGCCTTGGGTATCGGGGCAAATACCGCGATCTTCAGCGCGTTAGAGGGTGTGGTCCTGACCGCTGCCGTATCACGAACCAGATCGCCTGGTCATCGTGGCGCTCTAGGATCGAAGCCTCAAGTACGCCATCTATCTTTCCTATCCAGACTTTCTCGATTGGCAGCGTGATGCACGCTCCTTCGAGCAGATAGCCGCCTTTACGCCAACCGGCTATGACCTGGCGACTCCCGGATCGCCCGAGCACAGCTTATGGAGTTTCGTCGGGGTTTCTTCGCACTCTCGGTGTGAGCCTAGCCGTGGGCAGTTCCTTTTCTCCCGACGAAGACCGAGTCGGCGGCATGCCTGCGGCGGTCATCAGTAATCGTCTTTGGCACGAACGTTTTCAGGGCAATCCCGCGGTTATCGGCAAGGCCGTTACCTTGAACGGCGCCGGTTGTACGGTTCTTGGCGTCTTACCGGGCGCCTTTCGCTTTGAAGATTAACGCGTCGACCTCTTGACCCCACTAGGTCAAGCGAGGCCTCTTTTCCAGAACGATCGTACGGTGCACAGCATCCTCTCTCTTGCACGCTTGAGGCATGAGGTCAGCCTTGGTCAGACGCCGGCTGAAATGAACACGCTTCAGGAGCATATTAACGAACTTAACCCCACCACAGAGAACGGCGCGGGAACGTCTATCGTTCCGTCGAAGCCAAGTCTTGTCGGCGACGTTGGCGAGACGCTTCTATTGCTGGGGCGCTCAGGGGCACGGACACGCGAATTTGCGGTTCGACGATCACTGGGCGCGAGCCGAATGCAAATCATACGGCAATTGATCACAGAAAGCGTTCTTCTGTCGTTTACCGGCGGAGTTCCCGGACTCGCCGTGGCCAAATTTGGGCTCAGGGCGACTCTTGCAGCAGTTCCGGGAAATCTGCCGCGCATCGAGAACATTGGCGTAAACACTTCTGTTCTCCTGTTTGCGCTTGGCGTCTCGATCTTGGTCGGAATGCTGTTCGGACTGGCGCCAGCGCTTAAACATGCGAATACGGATCTGCAGATAGGTTTAAGAGCAGGAGGTCGTGGGTCAACGCTGGTCATCAGCGCACGCAAGCAGCTCTCACCATCACGCATTCGCGCTGGCGTTGGTCCTGCTGTCTGGCTCGGACCACATCAGCCGGCGTCCATGGCAGAGATCCCGAGGGCAGTCTATTATGCGACGAGTCCCGATTCCCCCCGCACCATGCAAATCTCGCTCCTGCGCGGCCGCTTTCTGTCCCAGGCAGACAATATCCATTCGGAACCGGTGATCCTCATTGACACCCGGATGGGGGCAGGTATTTTCCGGGTCGCGATTCTCGGGTCAGAGTATAACGATTCCTCATTGGGGCGGAGCTCATGCTCCGTCATGACTAACTCAGCATCGAGCGGTTGCGGCACGGCGCTTGGGAAGCCAAACCTCTCAAAGCGTGCCTCGCTCGAAACGCCGCGATACGATCTTTGAAGGTTTACATTGCACATGGATTCACCTCTCGCAGCGCATTCGGTCGCTTACATGTGAGCGGCATTGATTACCATCTTCAGATCGAAGCACGCGTCTCATTGCTCGAAGCCCAACGTGAAAACCTCCGTTTAACCGGCACAAAGAAGGGCTGTAATCAAGGCGCATGCGGTGCATGCACGGTCCTGGTCGATGGCGAACGCATCAATTCGTGGTTCGCGCCTGGCAATACCAGGGCCGCAAGATCACTACTATCGAAGGGCTGGCGAATGCGGACGGGTTATATCCTCTGCAAAATGCCTTTATCAAATAGATGGTTTTCAGTGCGGCTACTGAACGCCGGGGCAGATCTGCTCAGCCGTAGGTATGCTCAGCGAATTCCAAAGCGGATCGCCTAGCGCTGTTACCGAGGAGATGAGCAACGGACACATCGAATTCTCAGATGTCGAGATTAAAGAGCGCATGAGCGGAAATCTCTGCCGCTGCGGCGCTTACGTCGGGATCACCGATGCGATTCGACAGGCTTTCGAGGAACTCAGCAATTGGAAATTTTTCCTACGTCATTGCGGACGACCAGCCATCAGCCCTGAACCTCCTCTTGCAAAACAGTTACACGAAGCCTTGGGGCGGAACAAACCTGATCGACTCTCGAAACGAATCTCAAGCAAGACGAATTGATTACTTCCGTGGACCTCCTTGCGCTTCCATTTGCCCGGACATCGTTGTACCGGAAGGTGCGCGACCGCGCAAGCTACGCCTTCGCTCTCGTTTCTGTAGCTGCCGCTAGAAATCGAGAACGGGTCTACCAAGCAGGTCCGCCTGGCGCTTGGTGGCGTGGCGCATAAGCCGTGGCGGGCCTTCGCGGCCGAACACTCTATTTGACCGGCGTAACGCCGGCGAGCAGGCCTTTCAACGCGCCGCGGAACTCGAACTCGAAGCGGCACAGGCACTCAAGCACAACGGATTCAAAATCGAATTGGCCAAGCGAACTATCGTCAGTGTCCTGACGGAACTCTCGGCAAAGAAAGTAGCCTGATGAGCATTATCTCCAAAGTAACCGAGGCAATTGTACAGTTCGCGCCGGATCGCGATCGCGATCAACTGAGCGAAGCCGACCGCCTTATCGGCAAGCCCGTGGACCGCATCGACGGACGCGTTAAGGTTACTGGCGGTGCAACATTTACGACCGAGTTTCCACTCGAGAATTTGGCCTACGCTTCCCTTGCCTACAGCACCATCGCCAAAGGGACGATGAAGAGTATCGACGTCGCCAAGGTGGAAGAAGCGCCTGGCGTCCTCGCCGTAATCACGCATCGGAATGCGCCCGAGATTAAGGATCCGCCGCTCTTCATTCCCAGCCGAGGGAGTGATGCCGCGGGCAGTAAGGCCAATATCCTTAATACCGACAATACCGACGAGATCTTCTGGAATGGGCAGCCGGTCGCCGTGATTGTAGCGGACACGCTCGACCGCGCCGAGCACGCCGCTTCACTTGTTAAAGGTCGAATACGATCAAGAGTCCGCCGACATTTCGTTTGCAGCACGGCAAGACTCACGCGGAAGTTCCGAACGAACATAATGGGGAAGGATTCCCAGGTCATTCGGGGCGTATGCAGGGCCGCGCTCACCGGCGCGAAGTTTAAAGCTTCGATCACCTTTACACGACCCCGCGATATAACCACAATGCCATCGATATCTCCACGCTAGTACGGCCGTTTGGAACTTGAACAAGCTGACCGTCTATGAAGCCAGTCAGTTCGTACGGGGTGTCGGCCGATTCCTTGCCAAGTGTTCTCCTTGAAGAAGTGAGCAGCGTGCGCGGCGCTCGGCTTCCCTTTATCAGGCGGCGGTTTCGGTGGCAAAGGCTCGTATGTGGGGCCATGTCCAGCTATGCGTGCTCGCAGCCAAAGTTGTCGATCGGCCGCTAAACGCTCGTTTTATCTCGTGAAGGTGTGTTTCGCACCGTCGGTGGCCGCACGCCCTCCGAGCAAAGAGTGGCCGTGGCGGCGGACGAAACCGGCAAGCTCATCTCATTGATTCACACTGGTGTCACCGCCACTTCCACCACCAACGATTTCCCAGAGCAGTTTTCCTTTCCAGCGCGGCACTTGTAGCGACGGAAATCTCTACGTCAATCAGTCCGTAATGCGGCTCAATACAACCGCGAACACCTTCATACGCGCGCCCAGCGAATCCATTGGTACCTTCGCGCTCGAGTCTGCCATGGACGAACTTGCGTACGAACTCGGCATGGATCCGGTCGGCTGCAGTTACGGAATGATCCCGAAAGAGATCCTGCCAAGGGGACAGAACTTTCGGCCCGTCACCTGAAAGAAGCCGACCGGCTCGGCGCCGAAAAGTTCGGTTGGGGAATTCGGCCTGCGCAACCCCGTTCCATGCGCGACGGGAAATGGCTTATCGGCCAAGGCGTAGCAACAGCTTTTATCCCGCTTACCGATTTCCACCCGCGGCCAGGGTAAGGCTCAATGCGGACGGGACAGCGGTAGCGCAAAGTGCGGCACAGGAGATGGGTATGGGCATCGCTACCGTCCAGACTCAGCATGCGGCCGAGCGGTTAGGGCTGCTCATGGGAAAGGTGCGCTTTGAATACGGCGATACCAACTTGCCGGAAGCTCCGTCGCAGGCGGCTCGAATCAGACCGTAAGCATCGCGCTCGGCATCCAGCAAGCCTGCGAAAAGCTGCATTGTGAACTGCTTACTCTAGCCAAGAAGGACAAGAGAGTTCACCGCTTGCGGGCTCACGTTTTGATGATGTCCGGGCATGCGACAGCGGACTGTTTCGCAAGGACAAACGCGAAACGGGCGAAACTTACGTCGCCATTCTCTCGCGGGCTGAAACAGGATTTCATCGAAGCGGATGCCCGGTCGGGACAGCCGTTCGAGATGATGAAGTACTCCATCGGTTCGTACGGTGCCCAGTTCTGCGAAATTCGTGTCAACGAGCAATCCGGGGAAGCCCGCGTCTCCCGCTGGGTGGGTGCTTTTGACACCGGGCGCATTCTGAATCCGAAAACGGCCCCCTCTCAATTTATGGGCGGAATCATCATGGGGATCGGTATGGCTGTAACCGAAGAAACCTTTTTTTGAAGAACGCAGAGGGCGTATCGCCAATCCCAGTCTCGCTGAGTATCATGTCCCAGTAAATGCGGACATTCCCAAAATCGAAACATTTCCTCTACGTCCCCGACCCACACACCCCTCTCGGCGCACGGCATCGGCGAGATCGGCATTACGGGAGCTGCGCTTTTCCAACGCGGTCTACCAAGCGACGGTAAGCGCCTTCGCGATCTCCCCATCACCTTGGACAAGCTACTATGAGCTTCTTGCCCAAAACAGTCCTCCCCAGTTGTTAGTTCATCCTTCCGCGACTACTCTTAAGCGGCCGATAGCGAAGAGATCGGCGGAAGCGGCGCGTCGGGCATGTAGCCGACGAACTCTTGGAGTATGACGTTGCCCTTGTATTCGATCTCCTGATGAATGCCGATGTAAGAGGAGTAGTATACGGCGGCCGTGGTATTCTTCAGCTGTCCAAAGAATTGTTCGGGCCGGGCTGCTCCTCTTTGCCGCTGTCCCCTTCCGCCTCGGCCTTATCCGATTGTTTGGCGTCCTCGTTGGTCGACATCTTCTGCAGAAGCCGCATTCTGCTGCTCTTTCGTGACCTGCATGAACGGCTTGTCATGCATCATTCTGAGCAAGCTGATTTACTGAGGCAAGCCCCTTCTGCCAGGACGTTTTGTCTTCCGGCATAAAGGCTTCCGCGACATTCTTGTCGATATAGGCGGCAACACCCGCACCATGCGCGCCAGGCGAGTGATCGTCCGCGGGAATGACGAGCTCAGTCAGAGTATCGAGCAGGAGAAATTCGTCTTTAGTGAAGAAGAGCGGAGCGCCGGGCTGAGGCGCGGCAAGCGCAAGCGGCGCCGAAAACGTAGCAGCCGAGAGCAGCTTGAGCAGATCGCGCCGGTTCAATTCCGAACTCATTAAACTTCTCCCTTTTGAAGTTGGTCCGCCAAGTGATCGCAGGAGCGCCAGCAGAGCGCCATGATCGTCCAGGTCGGATTCTGAGCGGAAGCATTCACGTGCGTGCTGCCATCAACGACCAGAAGATTCTTGACATCGTGAGATTGCTGGAACTGGTTCACCACCGACGTCTTGGGGTCGTTGCCCATCCTTGACGTTCCCATTTCATGGATGGACCAGCCCTCCGTGAGCATTCTGCCCGAGGACGAAAGAATTTCAAACTTCGCCGCCTCGAACATTTCTCGGCCTGTGCGCGCCATGTCCTCGCACATCTTGCGCTCGTTTTCTCCGAATTTATAGTTGAAGCGGAGCACCGGAATACCCCAGGCATCTTTCATGTTCGGATCGATCTCGACCTGGTTTTCGTAGCGCGCCAGTACCTCTCCGAAGCCGCCTATGTCGATTGTCGCTCCCGCCATGCGGCGCACGTTCTTCTTGTATTCCTCTCCGAAACCCGGCGTGTCGAAAGCACTGCCCGGAACCATGCCGCAACCGCTGCCGCCTTCAAAGCCGTAGCCCCGCAGGAAATCGGACTTGCTGTTCTTGGTAAGATTCTGAAAGCGCGGAATATAGAAACCGCCCGGCTTTCCGTCGTCTAGCGTACGAGCCTTGCCCACCAGATCGGGCATAAACCCTGCTACGGAGGGTCCCATCACGTGCTCGCAGAAGTTGTGGCCCACGTGGCCGCTGGAATTGCCGATTCCGTTGGGATAGGTCGTCGATTTCGAGAGCAAGAGCAGGCGCGCGGACTCTAGCGTGGAAGCCGCCAAAATAACCGTCTTCGCTTTCACCTGATAGCTCTTGCGAGTTTCGCTATCGATGAAAGCTACGCCCGTGGCCTTACCGGTATCTTTATCGACCGTGACTTCATAGACAGTCGCGTTCGTCCGCATCGTTAGGTTGCCTGTGTCATAGGCCGGACGAATCAATCCTGTCGGAGAATCGAACGCGGCGTGGATATCGCATCCACCAACATGGCGATTGCAAGCACCACGGCCATAACAGCGGCTCCGATACTTGTTGTGCTTTAGACCGTCCGTCGTAACACCTGCGCGATATGGCGTGAGCACGCGGTCCATGCCCTTAAGCGTGTTGCGCATGTGCAGCTCGGCGTAAGTCAATTTGATCGGCCGTTGAAACTTCCCATCCGGCAGCCAGGGCAAGCCTTCCGGAAAACCGGATACGCCAAGGTAAGTGTCGACTTTGTCGTAATAGGGCTCGACATCGGCATAGGAGATGGGCCAGTTTTCACCATACCCGTCGTGATCCTTCGCCTTGAAGTCGTAATCGGAAAGCCGCAGCGCGAGGCGTCCCCAGATATTCGTCTTACCTCCCACCACGCGCGCGCGGACCCAGGCGTACTTCGTGCCCGTGTAAGGATTTTGTTTTTCGTCTACCACCAAGGTCTTGCTGTAATCCGTTCCACTCCACCCCTGGACGTAAGAAGTAACTTTTTTGTAGGGCGAGTTCTCCGCGTAAGGGAGAGAGCGAAACTTGTACTCGGCCGCTGTGAGCGCGTGATAATCGGGCGGCATCTGCCCGCGCCGCGGATGATCGTACGGCCATTCCATAGAATGAAGTATCTTGCTCGTATCCTGATACTTCCCGGCTTCGAGCAGAAGCACTTTCAAGCCGTGCGAAGTAAGGACGTAAGCGGCCATCCCACCAGCTGCTCCGGAGCCGACCACGACGGCATCATACGTGGTGTTAAAGTCTACTTCGGGATTGGAGGGTGGGAATTGAACGAGCATCTTCTTCGCCTGACAATCAGATTGTAGACCTTCTTGCACTCTGCAAGCGATCTTGATAGTCTCTCGATCGTGCATGACGAGCGTGAAACAGGACTGGAGAAGGAAATAGATGAGCAAGGTACGGGTGCTGGTTGGTACACGCAAGGGCGCATTCGTTTTGACATCCGATGCCAACCGTGAACGGTGGGACATAAGCGGCCCTCAATTTGCGGGTTGGGAGATCTACCATCTCAAGGGATCGCCCGTCGATCTGAATCGATTGTATGCCTCACAATCATCCGGCTGGTTCGGGCAGCTGATTCAGTGCTCGAAAGATGGTGGCAAGACGTGGGAACCCGGAGGCAACAAGTTCGCGTACGACGGAAAGCCAGGTACCCACCAGTGGTACGACGGCACTCCGCATCCGTGGGAGTTCAAAAGAGTCTGGCATCTCGAACCGTCGCTGACCGATCCTGATACGGTTTACGCGGGGGTGGAAGACGCGGCCTTGTTTCGCTCCATCGACGGGGGGCAGACTTGGCGGGAGTTGCCCGGTTTGCGCGGCCACGGCTCTGGACCCTCTTGGCAGCCGGGCGCCGGCGGGCTCTGCCTGCACACCATCGTTCTCGACCCGAGCGATTCCCAGCGAATCTTCATCGCCATCTCGGCTGCGGGCGTATTCCGGACAGACGATGCCGGCGAGTCGTGGCGGCCGATCAACCGCGGACTGAAGTCCCAAGGCATCCCGAACCCGAATGCCGAGGTTGGCCACTGCGTCCACCGCATCGCCCTACACGGGTCGCGTCCTGACGTATTGTTTATGCAGAAGCACTGGGACGTCATGCGCAGCGACGACGCTGGCGAGTCGTGGCAGGAGGTCAGTGGCAATTTGCCGTCCGACTTCGGATTCGCTATCGACGTTCACGCGCATGAGCCCGACACCATCTACGTCGTCCCGATCAAGAGCGACTCAGAGCACTATCCACCCGACGGCAAGCTGCGCGTGTACCGCAGCCGGACGGGCGGGTACGAGTGGGAGGCGCTCACTAAAGGCCTGCCGCAAAGCAACTGCTATGTCAACGTGCTGCGCGACGCGATGGCCGTTGACTCGCTCGATTCATGCGGCGTGTATTTTGGCACCACTGGCGGTCAGGTGTACGCATCGGCTGATGCCGGAGACAGCTGGGCCCCGATCGTTCGAGACCTTCCGGCCGTGCTTTCTGTCGAGGTTCAGACCCTGCAATGATCCGGGTGGTGCTTCCGGCACACCTCCGGATACTTGCGCGCATCGACGGCGAGGTGAAGCTCGACGTCGAAGGCCAAGCCACACAGCGCTCCGTCCTCGATGCACTCGAGGCCCGCTATCCGATGCTACTCGGAACGATCCGCGATCAGGTCACCCAAAAGCGGCGACCCTTTGTGAGGTTCTTCGCCTGTGAGCAGGATTTGTCGCACGAACCGCCGGACGCCCCGCTGCCTGACGCAGTCGTAACGGCTGCAGAGCCTTTCCTGGTTGTGGGAGCGATGGCCGGCGGCTCAAAGAGCCGCCCGTCAAAAGACGATAGTAGGATTCCGAGTGCCCGCCGGTACGCCCGCAATAACCATGCTGCTTCGGTGATAACGGGCCAACATGTCGGCACTGGCCCTCTGATTTTCGAAGCTAAACGGCGCAAACTTAAATGATATTCGTCGGATGACGAGAGGATGGCCACAATCGGGCCGGTATCCACGAAGACCCAGTACTCACGAGCTGCCAAAGCCATCGAGGGGCCTTGGATTAGTACTGAGCTCCCCACGGACCTCCCGCACTGCCCCGATCAATCCAGCCTTTTTTTGCACGCTCGTATGCAGTGATTCCCCGTCCTCGGCCGCGAACTTCCGCTCTATTGCTCCTCGAACCAAATCCGACTCCCGTGCGCAACTTCGCTGAGCAGCGTCCTTTGATCGCTTGTGCAGTTCACCCGGGAGCCGTACAGTAATTCGGCAGTCTTCATACTTTGCCCAACGTAATGAGATTGGCAGACGACCTGCGAACGGCTGACGCGCAAAATCCCGGTGGCGCTCGCTTCCGGTGGATGGCGTGTCACGCTCGATTTCATGCCGAATGATGACCGCGTATCGCCGCCGACCGAGCCGCATTCGCCACAACTATGCTGGGCACGACGCCGGCTGGCGATGGGGACACGAACGTCGAATATGACACCATGTTTCGTAACGCGGAATTTGCATCTTCCCAGCTTTATCCGCTTACGAGAGCACCGCGGGCATTAGCTGTAAGCCGGAAGGCGTAGGATGCTGTAACCGGGTCGAGGTGCCGCTCGTCGCGAGCGGTTGGATCAGTTGCGGGCGGTCGGTCCATTCGAAAGCTATTCCGTTTGACTTCACCTCCCGAAATCGGGAGCGTTGGAGGGAGTTAACGCCGGAAGTTTATTGCGGATCAACTTAATAAGTTCATCAGCGGACGGCAGACGCCCTGTCTGCTTCTTGGAGTAGATCTGTTCGCCATCCACAAAAACATCTAGTGCGCCAGGAGCGCCAGCACGCAATCGGATTGGAACACGGAACTCACGTTCGATAACGTTCTTAAGGCTCACGGCCTCGGCTTTGATATCACTTCAAAAGAAGCAGCGTTTGATCTCGATGCGCATTCCGTCTGCCCAGCACTGAAAAGATTCCAGGACCAACTCCCACATACAAGTATACATTCGTGCCGCAGGCAATGCCCCACGCAAGCGCGACCAAGAGAATTCTCAAACGTCTAGTTGTTGTCATCGCGCCCGAAGCTTCGATGGAAGCAAGTGAGCGCCGGGGCAGCCTGAAGCAGCGGAACCAAGGGAGCGTCGAGCCCAGCAGTTTTCAGAGTGTTCTCGGCACCCGTTCGCGCATCAAGAATACGAGGAGAGCCACGAGCATATGAAAGCTGTGCGCTTGCACGGATACGGAGATGTAGACCAACTGCGGTATGAGGAGGTCCCGACTGCGGAGCCTGGCCCGAATGAAGTGCTGGTCAAGGTTGCCGCCACCAGCCTGAATCCGGTCGACTGGAAGATACGGAGCGGCGCAATGAAGGACCTCATGCCGGTTCAGTTGCCTTACATTTTGGGATCCGATGTGGCGGCCGAAGTGGTCAAGATTGGAGCGGGCGTTTCGGAGTTGCAGCCGGGACAAAGGGTAATGGGGTACGTGAGGCAGAGTTACGCCGAGTTTCTGACAACTCCTGCCGATACTTTGACAATCGTTCCCGAAGGACTAGACATGCAGAAAGCGGGCGCTCTGCCGCTTGTGCTTACGACCGGCGCGCAATTGGTCGAACATATACATCCGAAAGCGGGCGAAACGGTTTTAGTGACGGGCGCATTGGGCAGTGTAGGACGCACGGCGGTTTATGTGGCGACGCAATATGAGGCGCGGGTCATCGCCGGGGTGCGTGCCAATCAGAAGAAAGAAGCCGAGCAGTTGGGCGCCGATCAAGTAGTTGCGATTGACGATGATGGCGAGATCCAGAAACTGCCGCAACTCGATGCGATCGCGGACACCGTAAATCACGATGTTGTTGGGAAATTGCTTCCAAAAATCAAGGATGGCGGGATACTCGGCTCCGTACTAGGCAAGCCTAAAGAGGCGGAGGGCAGAAACATTTACGTGGAAACCTTCATGGCCCAGCCGGATGCGGATCGGCTACAGCAACTCGCGAGGGCTGTCCAAAGAGGTGAATTCGATATTCCCGTGGCAAGAACGTTCAAGCTGAGCGAAGCCGGGCAGGCCCAGAAGCTGGCCGAGGAAGGCGGCGTAAGCGGGAAGATCGTGCTGGTTCCGTAGGTCTCGTGGAGAGTTATCGTAGAGATTGGGGTGAAAGAATGCCTTACGAGTTGACTGTGAACAAGCGCCCAATGACCGTCGACGTAGCCGCCGACACTCCGCTGCTGTGGGTATTGCGGGACGTGTTGAATCTGCATGGCACAAAGTACGGCTGTGGGATTGGCCAGTGCGGTGCCTGCACGGTGCATTTGGGTGGCGAGCCTGTGCGGTCGTGTCTTACACCGGTAAGCGCCGCAGCCAAAGCGTCAATTACCACCATAGAAGGGCTGTCGGCCGATGGCACGCATCCGCTACAGGTAGCTTGGCGTGAAGTGGATGTGCCGCAGTGCGGATACTGCCAGGCCGGGCAGATCATGGCGGCTGCGGCATTGCTGGCTAAACACTCGAAACCTACCGACGCGGAGATCGATACGGCGATGAACGGCAATCTGTGCCGCTGCGGAACGTACCTGCGAGTGAGGCAGGCAATCCATCAGGCGGCAGGGCAGGCGGGCGCCATCAAACACGCCGATCTAATGGCTTCGGAGCGCAGCGGCCAACGAGTAGTGGATGAACAGGGAGGTCTGTAGCCATGCGCGTCAGCCGCCGCTCTTTTCTACACGTAACAGCGCTCTCTGGCGGAGCCATGATGCTTGGCGTCTATGCAGTAGACCCGCGGAAAGCTTTGGGACAAAACCCGCAAGGGCCGCCTCCGTTCGACGCCAAAGCATTCATCAAGATTGCTCCGGACGGCACGATCACGCTCATTTCGAGGAATCCGGAGATCGGCCAAGGCATTAAAAACATGCTGCCGATGATGATCGCCGAAGAGCTCGATGTCGATTGGAAGACAGTGAAGGTCGAGCAGGCCGATTTCGATGCGAAGTACGGTTTGCAAACAACGGGAGGCAGCCGGGCGGCCTCGAACAACTGGGTTCCGATGCGGCAAGTAGGGGCTGCTGGGCGGCAGATGCTGATCGCGGCCGCGGCCAAGACGTGGGGCGTTCCGGAATCGGAGTGCTTCGCTTCGAACGGCCGCGTGTATCACAGACCGACGGACCGCTCGCTCGGTTACGGGCAACTAGCGGGGACGGCCGCCACTATGCCGCTGCCCGATCTAAAGACGTTGAAGTTCAACGACGCGAATTCCTACAAAATCATCGGCCAGTGGACGCCAGGTGTGGACGTTCCGGACATTGTCAGCGGCAAACCGATTTACGCGATCGATTTCACGCTGCCCGGAATGCTGTATGCGGTTTATCAGAAGTGCGCGGTTTTCGGCGGCAAAGTGAAGAGCGCGAATTTGGATGAGATTAAGCAACTGCCCGGCGTGAAGCATGCGTTCGTGGCGGATGGAACGGTTAAAGTGGGCCCGGTGATCGAGGGCGATCCTGGACTTGAGCCAGGCGTTGCAATCGTTGCAGAGACGTGGTGGGCGGCGCAATCGGCGCGCAAGAAGCTGAACATCCAATGGGACGAAGGCTCCGCCGCTCAGCAGAGTAGCGCGGCATTTGCGCAGCGCGCAGAGGAGTTATCTAAGCAGGCTCCAGCTCGCACCCTAAAGCAGGACGGCGATGTGGATGCGGCTTTCAGCAGCGGGGCGAAAGTGGTGGAAGCGGCTTATTCGTATCCCTTCATTTCGCATGCTCCCCTCGAACCGCGTAACTGCAGTGCCCGTTACCAGGACGGCAAGCTCGAGATCTGGTCGAACACCCAACTTCCGGCGCGCGGGCGGACTCTGGTCGCGAAGGTACTCGCGATTCCCGAAGACAACATTACCATTCACTTGCTGCGGGCTGGCGGCTCGTTTGGGCGCGGGCTGACAAACGACTACATGGTCGAGGTTTCGCACATTGCGAAAGTCGTGGGCGTGCCGGTAAAACTTCTGTGGTCGCGCGAGGACGACATGACGCACGACTACTATCGTCCCGGCGGTTTCCATTTTCTGAAAGGCGCGGTCGACTCTTCAGGCAAGATGACCGCCTGGCGCAATCATTTCGTGAGCTACGGCGAAGGCGATAAATTTTCGTCGTCGGCTTCTATCGCGCCGACCGAGTTTCCGTCCGGGTTTGTGCCGAATTTCTATATCGGGTCGTCGGTGATGCCGCTCGTATTAAAAACGGGCGCGTTGCGGGCGCCTGGCGCGAATTCTCAGGCGTTCGTGTTCCAGTCGTTCATTGACGAGCTGGCGCACGCCGCCGGCAAGGACCCCGTCCAGTTCCGGCGCGAGTTGCTGGGAGCGCCAAAGAAGGATCTTGTAGCAGCAGCAGCCAAGCCGAAAGTAGAGAATGAGCCGAGCATCACGAAAGCAGCCGCGCAACATCAGGCTTACGACGTGGGCCGGATGCGAGGCGTGCTTGATTTAGTGGCGGAGAAGTCGGGCTGGGGTAAGCGCAAGCTGCCGCACGGCACCGGTATGGGAGTTGCGTTCCACTACAGCTTCCAAGGTTACTTCGCGCACGTGGCGGAAGTGACGGCAGGACCAAATAATACAGTTAAGGTCAACAAAGTTTGGGCATGCGGCGATGTGGGTAGCCAGATCATAAATCCCAGCGGAGCCGAAGCACAAGTGCAGGGCGCAATTATGGACGGCTTGAGCGAACTGATGTACCAGGAGATCACGCTGGAGGGCGGACGCGTTGTCCAGACGAACTACGATAAGCACGAATTACTGCGCTTCAAGCAAGCGCCACAGATCGAAGTGCACTTTTTGAAGAGCGACAATTCGCCAACCGGCTTGGGCGAGCCGGCGCTTCCACCGCTGTTGCCGGCGGTTGTGAATGCGATTTTCGCGGCCACGGGCAAGCGCGTCCGTGATCTGCCGCTAAGAAAAAGCGGCTTCAGTTGGGCGTAAATCGGGGCATTGAGGCGCGCGATTCGGAGCAGTCATTCGGCAAACCTTCCTAACGCGCTGGGCGGCTGCCTTTGCGCAGATGTTAATCCTCGGATCGCGGTCAGGGAAGAATCACTGCAGGAACCCCGCTGCATGAGCCCACCCGCACCGCACAGCGCAATTACGCCGCTCTCTACGCCATGTTCGGCAGCCTTGGTGGTATGGCGTTTCTCCCAGCTCGTTACAATTGAGAGTGAATGTCCGAGGAAAATTCATCCTCACTGAACTTTGAAGCTAGTCTGGAAGAACTCGAACGAATCGTCAAAGAGTTGGAAAAGGGCGACCTGCCTCTCGAGCAGAGTCTTCTACTTTTTGAAAACGGCATGCGTTTGAGCACTGATTGTAGGCGCCAACTCGAAGCTGCCGAGTCTCGAGTCGAAATCATGGTAAAGCGGGGCTCTGAAATGGTAGCCGTGCCCTTCAATCCAGAAAAACCCGCCAAATGAGCGAGATGAATAAGGCTGTGGTCGACGGGCGTGCCGAGGATGCGAATGTGAATGGCGTGTCCCTTAGCGAGTTCCTGGCTCGGCAAGTGAAAACTATCGACCGGGTGCTCAGTGAGTGGGTACCTGACGGAACAGCGGACCCATCATCTATTCATCAGGCCATGCGTTACAGCTTGTTTGCCGGAGGCAAGCGCATCCGGCCGGTACTCGCCATTGCGGCCGCAGGTGCGATTGAAAATTCGCCTCCAGCCGTGGAGCATGCGGCCGCGACCCTCGAACTTGTCCATACCTATTCCTTGATTCACGACGATCTCCCCGCCTTAGATAACGACGATCTTCGCCGGGGCCGCCCAACCTGTCACAAGGTCTTTGGCGAAGCGATGGCAATCCTGGCAGGCGACGCATTGCTTACGCTCGCATTTGAGGTTCTGAGCCGCCTTCCTGCGGTTACAGCCGAACGCAAGATTCGTCTGGTCGAAGAATTGTCGCGCGCCGCCGGCACCATTGATGGAATGATCGGTGGCCAGGTAAAGGATCTGGAAGGGGAGCACCGGGAGCCCACGGCGGCTCTCCTCGATTCGATTCATCGCGCCAAGACCGGAGCGCTGCTTCGCGCGAGCGTCAGAATGGGAGCCATCTATGCCGGCGCAAATGAAAGCGAGCTGGCGGCGCTCTCGAGCTATGGGGAGCACATCGGCCTGGCTTTTCAAATCGTAGACGACGTGCTGGATGTCGAGGAGTCTACGGAAGCTCTAGGCAAAACCGCCGGTAAGGACGAAGCGCAGCAGAAGATCACCTTCCCCTCTGTCTATGGCCTTGATCGCTCGCGTCAAATGGCGGAACAAGAGCGGCTAGCCGCCCATAATGCGCTCGCCATCTTCGGCGCTCGAGTTGAACACCTTCAGCGAATCGCTGACTTCATCGTTCAGCGAAAAGCTTGAGTAACTCCCCCGCAAAGCTTCGTCTCGATATTGCGCTGGTGGAACGCGAACTCGCCGATTCGCGCCACAAAGCACAGGCTCTGGTTCTGGCCGGCAAAGTTCTGGTCGACGGGCAGAGGTCCGACAAACCCGGCCGGGCAGTCACGGCAGAGAATCGTATCGCGGTAGAGCAGCCACTGCGCTACGTAAGCCGTGGCGGCATCAAACTCGAAGCTGCAATCCGGTATTTCAACATCGGTGTCGCCGGGAGTGTCTGCCTTGACGTGGGAAGTTCCACCGGCGGCTTCGCCGACTGCCTGCTGCAGCATGAAGCGTTGCGGGTCCACGCGGTGGATACCGGCGCCGGGCAGATCGATTGGAAATTGCGCACCGATGATCGCGTTATTCTGCATGAGCACACCAACGCGCGATATCTCACTTTCGGCCAAATCGGCGAGTGTCCCTCCGTTATCACCTGCGATGTGAGCTTCATCTCTGTTACGCTGCTAATTCCGGTGCTGGCACCGCTGCTGGCGCAAGATGGCGATTGGATCACGCTCGTCAAGCCCCAGTTCGAGGTTGGCCGCGATCTGGTGGGTAAAGGCGGGATTGTGCGCGACCCGACCCTACAGCGATCGGCATGCCTGAAGGTTGCGAATGCGTTTGAAGCGATCGGCTTTGCAACCGCTATGATGGATAGTCCTATTCTCGGGGCCAAAGGCAACCGCGAGTTTTTGCTCCACTCCCGCTCGAAAAGCTAAGCGGTTTACTCTATTCTTAAGCATTGCCCAAACATGCAGCAGATCGAAACGGTCGGCATTATCTCAAAACCCAATATGGCTCGCGCGGCGGAAATCGTTTGCGGTCTAGTTGCCTGGCTGGAAGAGCGCAAGCTTGCGTATCGCTGTGACCGCCAAACCGCCGAATATGCCGGTATTGAGGATTACTTCTCGCGCGAAGAAGTACCGGACGGCTCCAATCTCATCATTGTGCTTGGCGGAGACGGTACCCTGCTATCCGCCGCGCGGGTTGTAGGCGACCGCGATATTCCGCTTTTTGCCGTTAATCTGGGCCATCTGGGCTTTCTGACAGCCATCCAGGTGGAAGATCTTTACCCCGAACTCGAACGCGCGTTGCGTGGTGAACACCGCATTGGCCGCCGCCGCATGGTCGATTGCGAAGTTCGCCGCAAAGGCGAGACGACCGGCGCGTATGCGGCCCTCAACGACGTCGTTATCACCAAGACCGAACTCGCGCGTATGATCGATCTCGATACGCACGTCGACAATCACTTCGTCGCGGCGTATAAAGCGGATGGCCTCATCATCGCCACGCCTACCGGCTCTACTGCGTATTCTCTCTCCGCCGGCGGCCCAGTTATTTTTCCATCTGTGAACGCTTTCTGTATCACGCCGATCTGTCCGCACATGCTGACCAATCGGCCAGTAATCGTGCCCGATACCAGCGTCATCCACATCCTCGTACATGGGGAAGAGGGCACTTACCTGACGATTGATGGCCAGGTAGGCGAACCTTTATCCAAAGGCGACCTTGTCGTCTGCCGCTCTTCCCCGAAGACGATTCAGCTCATCCGCCCGCCAAAGATGCTCTTCTTCGACGTGCTCAGGGAGAAGTTGAAATGGGGAGAACGTTAGCGGCGCATGCGCCTTATCGGCCGGATTTCACTCACTTCCTGGATCTTCATCGCTCTGGTCCTGGGTATCCTGTTAGGCGCGTTTTCTCCCGGCTTTGCAAAGAGCCTGGCCCCGGTCAGCAACATCTTCCTCCGGCTGATTAAATCGATTATCGGCCCGCTCCTCTTTGGAACTCTGGTCTCCGGGATCGCGTCCGCCGGTGAGCTCAAGACCATGGGACGTATCGCCCTGAAAGCCGTCGCCTATTTTGAAATTGCAACCACCCTTGCCCTGGTGATTGGATTGATGGTTGTCAATATCGCCCGTCCCGGAGCCGGCCTGTCGCTGGCGGCGGAAGCTTCCTCGCCCTTGCCGGCCTTAGCAAAACCTGCCTCGCTCAATCAAATTCTTGAACACGCCGTTCCTGCTAACATTTTCGAATCCCTAGCCCAGAACGATGTTCTGCAGATGGTGGTTTTCTTCTTTCTGTTCGGAGCCGCCTGCTCAGCTATCGGCGACAAGGCTGAACCAGTCATCACTTTTGCCAATGCCGTCGCGGAAGCGATGTTCCGCTACACGAAATACGTGATGTACCTGGCTCCGTTCGGCGTAGGGGCCGCGATTGCCGTCACAGTGGGTTCGAAAGGTATTGGCGTACTGCTGGGCCTGGGCAAGCTTGTAGGCACCCTCTATCTCGCTCAGGTTTTGTTTGTAATTCTTGTGCTCGGCGCTGCTCTGGCAGTTGCGCGCGTTCCGATCCCGCGCTTCTTCCGGGCAGTGCGGCAACCCTTTCTGCTCGCGTTCTCAACCGCCTCCAGCGAAGCTGCCTTGCCGCTTGCCCTCGAAAACATGACGCTGTTCGGTGCGCCAAAACACATCGTGGGCTTTGTGCTGCCGACCGGATACAGTTTCAATCTTGATGGGTCGACACTTTATCTCGCGATCGCTTCGGTATTCGTGGCGCAAGCGGCTGGTGTTCACATGCCCCTGGGAACTCAGATCACCATGATGTTGACATTGATGCTTACCAGCAAAGGGGTGGCCGCTGTTCCTCGCGCATCGCTAGTGATCCTTGCGGGTACGCTCGGCACCTTCAATCTTCCCCTCGACGGCATCACGCTAATCCTTGGTGTTGACGCGCTTATGGATATGTGCCGCACTTCCGTAAATTTGCTCGGCAATTGTGTTGCTACGGCTGTTGTAGCGCGCTGGGAGGGCGTCTCCTTCGATGCCGTCGCGACCGAGCCCGAGTTGACAATGAAAGCCTAATCGTTGCTCTGGCGCGTACCGCTACTTCTTAAGCCAGATGCGCTCGATGCCAAGCGCCTTGCCCGTGTTTTCATCCGCTCGGAGGATGACGCCGTGCAACTCGATACCGTGCCGCGCCGCTTCCATCCGACCTGCCAGCCCGCTTAGAAAGCGCCTGACAATCGTGTCCTTATCCACGCCAATTACTGATTCGTAGGGCCCTGTCATTCCGGCATCGGTCTGATAAGCTGTTCCGCCAGGCAGGATGCGAGCATCGGCCGTAGGTATGTGCGTGTGAGTGCCGATCACTGCAGTTGTCCGTCCGTCCAGATACCATCCCATCGCGGTTTTCTCGCTTGTCAATTCTGCGTGGAAATCGACGAATCGAATCTTGATCGCCGGGTCAAGCGCGTTCAGTAATTCATCTGCTTTGCGAAATGGGCAATCGATATTCGCCATGTGCGCTCGCCCCTGCAGATTCAGCACGGCATACGGCGCTCCGTTCCTTGCCTTTGCAGTAAACACGCCAGCTCCGGGCAAGCCCGGTGGGTAATTGGCTGGGCGGAGAAGGCGCGGCTGATGGTCGATGTAATCGTGAATCTCGCGCTTATCGAAACTATGATTGCCACCAGTCAGCACGTCGAGGCCGAGCGAGAGCAACTCTTCCGTGATCAAGGGCGTAATGCCAAAACCGCCGGCGCTGTTTTCCGCATTCGCGATCGCCAAGTCGATCTTGTTTTCTCCCATCAGCCGGTTCAGATTATCGGCCACAATTGCACGCCCGCCCGAGGCGAATATGTCGCCGATAAAAAGGATGTTCATCAACAGGGAGAAAGGAAGGCGTTTCCCGCGAGACCTTCTGAATCAGGCTCCGTCATTGACCCCTAGAAGAGCAAAGGGGGGAATCCCCCGAGTGCCGTCAGGCTTCTCCATGGCATCCGAGAACACCGGAGCTTGCACACAGGCACTTCATTCGAGCAGGACTCCATGACATTGACTATCGGATCAATTTTTAGGAGACCAAAACAAATGCTCTCGCAGGAAACGCTTGCTCAAGAATACCAGGAAAAAGCGCCTTCCGCTAGGTAGCCTGCAGCCGTTCGGCAATCTCCTTTTCAGAGATCGCGCCTTCCCTAATCACCCGCCAGTAAGGCTCTGTGATATCGACCGTCGTTGAACCACCACCCGTGCATAGACCGCCATCGAGCACCAGGCTCACGCACCCGTCCATCGCGGCGAAAAGCTCGATACCACTCGATATGGTAGGCTGACCGGAAAGATTGGCGCTGGTGGCAATCAAGGCATGCCCGGTTTTTTCGATGAGGGCGTCGAGTACTGCGGATTTTGCCTGACGCAGCGCCAGCCGTCCGGTGTTGCCGGTTACCTTCAGCGGCACCCTAGCTGCAGCCGGGACAATCATTGTTAACGCCCCGGGCCAGAAATGACGCGCCAGAATATAAAACCGGCTATTCAGCTCTTTCGCTAAGTCCTCGGCCATCAGGACATCCGAAACGGCCAGCGGCAGCGAGCGGACGCTTTCGCGCCCTTTTGCTGCAAATACCTTGCCAACGGCTTGCAGATTGAACGGATCGGCCACCAATATATAAAGCGCATCGGTGGGCACTCCTACCACCCGGCCCCGCCGTATTTCATGAGCCGCACGGGCAATTGCGCTCGCGTCTGGATTTGCCGGATCTATTCTGATTAAGTCGGTCGCCACTATAGAGCTGGTTGTTAGAAATTCTGCCGATTGATTGGCATCTAAGTACTTCGTCAGTTTACCTTTCGCCAAGAGCTTCGGCAACCTGAACGGCCATCTCGTAGCGTCCGAAGGGAGCGCTCAGTTGCGCGCCTTGCACCATGCGCCGCACCTGCCCGGTCATCTCCCGGGCGATAGCTACGCCTTCGGCTCGCGCCTTCTCCGCGCTATCGGCCTTGCGCATTCGGTCCATGTAATTCTGTGGAACCGGAACCCGCAGCTCGTTGACCATGAACTCCGCGTTACGATAGCTCGTCAGCGGCCAAATGCCAGCAATAATAGGCAGCTTGAACTGTTCCGTCCTGCGCAGAAAAAGTTCCAGCAGATCGAGATCGAAAACCGGCTGCGTGACCACGTACTCGGCGCCCGCTTCCACCTTCCAGGTAAAGCGCCGCAGCTCTTCATCCATGTTCAAAGCGCCGGGGTTCGCGCCTACACCGATCAGCAGCGCGGTTTGTGAGCCGGTTGGATTGCCGCCAATATCCAGGCCATGATTCAGGTTGTTAACGACGTTTGTCAATCCGATTGAATCCACGTCGAACACTGCGCTGGCATCGGGATACGTGCCCATACGCGGGGGGTCGCCCGTGATGCAGATCAGGTTCCGTACGCCCATCGCGTGCGCGCCCAGCAACTCTGATTGAATACTCAGGATGTTGCGGTCACGACAGCAGAAATGCAGAACCGCTTCGATCCCGGCTTGCTGCTGGATGAGCTGGCAGGTAACCTGGGCGCTCAATCGCGCGCTTGCTCTCGGGCCGTCCGGCACGTTGATGCAGTCGATGCCGTTGTCTTTGCATAGCCTCGCGCCCGCAACTTCCTTTACCGGATCTACCCCTCGCGGCGGGAGAATCTCCACAAACGCCACGAACTTGCCGGCCGCCAGCTTAGCCCCGAGCTGTGACTTCTCCGCCACCGGCACCTTGGTCAGGCGCTTAACCTCAGGCTTGTCAGGCTCGGCGACACCGACCGCTGCCCTCCGATTTTGCTGCATCGGTTGCAGCGAGCGCACTTCGCTCAGGATTAGCTTGATGTGTTCCGGTGTAGTGCCGCAGCAGCCGCCGATGACGCGCACGCCGGCCTGCAGAAACCGCCGCGCATACTGGGCCATGTATTCCGGCGAGCAGAGATAGATATTGCGGCCTTCTACCGTGGCGGGCAGTCCGGCGTTAGCCATGGCGCTGAGCGGTTTGGCCGTAAAGGCCAGCATTTTTTCGATTGTTTCCAGAGCTACCTTGGGACCCGCCGAGCAATTCACGCCGATCACATCCACCGGCCACTCGCTGAGGCTTTTGGTAAAAGTAGCCGTGCTCGCCCCGTCGCGCAGAGTGCCGTCGTCATTCACGGTGACTTGCGCGATGATAACCATCTCCGGACCCGCGGCTTCGCGCGCCGCATAAATTGCCTCACGCAGTTCGTGCAGCTCGTAAAAAGTTTCGAGCACAATCAGGTCGACTCCGGCTTCCACCAGCGCTTCGGCCTGTTCCCGGAAAACCGCGCGGGCTTCCGCGAAAGACATCGGGCCAAGCGGTTCTATTTGGGTCCCCAGCGGACCCATCGCTCCCGCTACAAAGGCCTTCTCTCCAGCCGCTTCCCGCGCCAGCCGCACCCCGGCTTCGTTGATCGCACGCAACTTTTCGGCGAATCCAAACGCGCTGAGCCGCACCCTGTTGCCGCCGAACGTGTTCGTCTCCAGAACTTCCGCCCCCGCTTTTGCATACTCTTGATGAATCTCCCGCACCAGTTGCGGTGCCGATAGATTCAGCTCATCGAAACAGCGGTTGATGAAAATGCCTTTGGCGTACAGCATGGTTCCCATCGCGCCATCGGCTACGATGATCTTCGATTCGAGCTTTTTGCGGAACTCCGCGGCCCGGGCTTGTGTGGTTGGTTCAGTTGCGGTCATAAGAACAGAACTGGCGTGCGGCTACTGTTGTTGCGCGACGGGAGTTCCTTAAATTGTACCGTCAATCTGTTATCCAAAGCTCTGCCCGGTCACCCGGTCTTACCATCAAATCGCCGCCCGCGTCGCCTTGGTTTATGCCGATCTCGAGGTATCCGGAACTCCCAGCATAGGCGAAACACAAGTGGGCCTCCGCCTCGGCAAACGTCTTTCGAGCGTCCATCACTCTTCCGGAACCCGCTCGTAGCGAGAACTTCCCAGCAAGGACCGCCCGGAACCTCTCCAGCCCGAAATTCGTGATTACGTTACCGAAATGATCCACGCTAAGCACCATCCCTTGCCAGTGATTGCGCTCAATCTCATGCGGCTCGAGTTCTCCCAGCACAACAGCTCGCGCGAGAATTGGCCCCACGTCTTCGGGGTCTATCTCACCCGACGCCAGCAGGGCTGCTACAGGCGCAAATATGTCCCGTCCATGAAAAGTAGCGGACGCAGATGAAAGCCATAAATTGTTGTTTGAGATCTCTCGCGTCTTGGCTAGGGGGTCGCGCGCCAAGATCAAACTGAGCACTCCATTATCGGGCGCAACGAAGAGTTGCTTGCTCGCCTCCACCACTAGCGGCTTGCGCTCGGTACCCACACCGGGATCGATCACCACCAGATGTACGGAGCCGGGCGGAAAGTAGGGAGCACTTTGATCGATCGTGTAGGCACCTGCGTAGAGGTTGAATCTCGCGACATTATGCGAGATATCGGCCAGGTGCGCATCGGGGCACCGGCTCAAAATCACTCCTTTCATAGTGCCCGCATAGTGATCTTCAAGGCCAAAGTCTGTGGTGAGCGTGATGATTGGCCGTAGCATGCGCTGTTAAAATTGTATTGATTCCCTTTGCTGTACTTCGATCACAATGCGACCGCTCCTGTTGCGCCTGAAGTTGCCGAAGCTTTCTCGGAAGCTTTGCGCAGCGTTCCGGGTAACGCCTCGAGCACTCATCGAGCGGGCCAGCTCGCGCGCCAACGCCTCGAATCCGGGCGTGTGGCAATCGCGTCGAAACTCGGTTGTTCTCCCGCGGAACTGGTCTTCACGAGTGGCGGAACCGAGTCGAACAACCTGGCAATCCTTGGACTCGTTCGCAACCTTTCTGCAACTCGCAAGCATTTGATCGTAACCGAGATCGAGCATCCGGCCGTGCTCGAGCCCGTGCGCCAACTGCGACGTGAAGGTGCGGAGATAACCTTCGCCAGCGTCTCAGCGAATGGAATCGTAGACCCTGACGAAATTGAAGATAGCCTCCGGCCAGAAACTGTCCTCGTTTCAGTTATGCACGCCAATAACGAAACGGGCGCGGTTCAGCGCATTCAGGAGATTGCCGAGATTGTCGGCCGCCGGCGCGTCTCGGGCCAGCAGGTCTACTTGCATTCCGATGGCGTCCAGGCATTCGGCAAGCTCGAAGTGAATGCGAATCAGCTAGGGGTCGATCTCTACTCGCTGAGCGCGCACAAAATTCACGGGCCGAAGGGAGTTGGTGCGCTTTTCGTTCGAAAGGGGACACCGATGCGCGGCATTCAATTTGGCGGACGACATGAGCGCGACCGTCGCGCCGGAACTGAGAATGTGCCCGGCGTGATTGCTTTTGCTCGCGCGGTTGAGCTTTTGCCGGAGCACGGAGCTGACGACTTAGCAACGCTTCGCGACCGTTTCGAACATCAAGTCCTCTCTGCGCTCGAAGATGTCGAAGTGAATGGCTCGCTCCTTCACCGGCTTCCGAACACCAGCAATCTATTGTTCCGCGGCCTCTCTGGTGAGATGCTGCTGATCGCGCTCGATACGGCGGGCTTTGCCGTCTCGACTGGTTCCGCTTGCAGCAGCGGCTCCATCGAGCCTTCGCATGCACTCATCGCTATGGGCCGCAGCGTGACGGAAGCTCGCTCAAGCCTGCGGTTCTCCTTCGGCCGCACGAATACTCCGGAGGAAGTGGACCAGTTAGCCGCTGCCGCGATCGCCGCAGTCTGCCGTCTTCGCAAGGCCAAAACAGGGAGACCGCAGCTTGTCGCGCGGTGAAGCTCGGGTCGCCGTCGCCATGTCGGGCGGCGTCGATAGCTCGGTCGTCGCCGGCCTCCTTCATCACGAGGGCATGCGAGTCGTCGGTCTCACGATGCAACTCTGGAACCAGCGGCGCTTGCCTGAGCTCGTGCCGGAGGGCGGGTCAACGGGCCGCTGCTGCTCGCTTGAAGATGTCCACGACGCCCGCTTCGTGGCCTCGGTACTTGGCATTCCCTACTATGTCGTCAACTTCGAAGATCGCTTTGAAGAGCAGGTAGTAAGACCTTTTGTCGCAGACTATCTGGCCGGACGGACACCGATTCCCTGTACCCTGTGCAACAACTTCATCAAATTCGACCAGTTCCTCGAGATGGCCGATGGCGTCGGCGCTGACAAAATCGCGACAGGCCACTACGCCCGCTTAAGCTTCGATGAAGCCGCTGGTCGTTATCAGATGCGCACTGGCATGGACAAGTCGAAGGACCAGAGTTATTTCCTGTTCGGTTTAACGCAGCCGCAACTCGCCCGTACGCTCTTCCCGCTCGGCGGCATGCGAAAGGCCGAAGTGCGGCAACTCGCTAGAGAATTCGCATTACCTATCGCCGAAAAAGGAGATAGCCAGGAAATCTGTTTTGTTCCGGACGGCGATTACGCTGGGTTCATCGATGCTTATCTTCGGGAGCAGCGCATTGACCGGGCCGCGACCGAAGGAGAAATCGTCGACACCACAGGCCGCGTAGTCGGCCGTCATGGAGGAACGCACCACTTCACAGTTGGCCAGCGCCGTGGCTTGCGAATCGCCGCGCCCGAGCCGCTTTATGTCATTGCTACCGAGCCCGCAACGCGGCGCGTTATCGTTGGCAGCGACTGTGAGCTCAAAGCAACCAGGTTGACTGCTTGCCAGGTGAACTGGCTGTCTATTGAGCCTATTCATGAGCCGCTCCGCGTTCAGGTCAAAATTCGCAATAAGCATCTCGCTGCGCCGGCCACGCTCGTGCCAGCTGGCGATCCTTCCATCCTAGAAATCCATTTTGAAGAGCCCCAACGCGCTATTACTCCCGGGCAGGCCGCTGTCTTCTACGAAGGAGATTTGGTGCTGGGCGGCGGCTGGATTGATGCCACGTGATTAGCGGACGTTAGACTTCAGAGTTGGCCCAGAACAAGAGCTGGCTGGCGGTTCGCGCCGAGTATGTAGTTGCTATAACTCTAGTCAACAGTCTCCGCTGTCTTCCGCTTCGTCCGGCAAACCGCTTGGCATGCGCCACGGCGAAACTGCTCGATCTGGCTCTACCCAAGCTGCGTCGTGTTGCCCGGATCAATCTCTCCTTTGCCTACCCGCAACTCGATGCTGCTTCTTGCGAGCGGCTCATCGATGGAGTTTTTCGCAATATCGCCCGCTTGTTACTCGCTCTCGCGAGATTCCCCGATCTGAACGCATCTAATATCAATAAACTGATCGGATACGAAGGCCTTGAAAATTACTTTGCCGCCAAGGGCGCTGGCCGTGGAGTCCTGATCGCCACCGCTCATCTCGGCAACTGGGAGCTCAGTGCCTTCGCACACGCTCTATTAACCGAACCGATGAACGTCATGGTGCGCCCGCTCGATAATCCACTCATTGACCGGCTAGTCGAAGCGCGCCGCGTTCTCTCGGGCAACCGCCTTATTTATAAGCGAGATGGCGCGCGTGCGGTGTTACGCGCCCTGCGCGATAACGAAGCCGTCGGTATCCTGATAGACCAGAACACCGCTCCTTCCGAAGGCGTTTTCATCGATTTCTTTGGCCGGTCTGCCTGTGCCAATTCAGGTTTCGTCAAGCTCGCATACCACTCGCAAGCGCCGGTGATTCCCGGCTTCGCGGTGTGGGACGAGACTCTAAAATGCCATGTTTTGCATTTTCATCCGGCCATTCCCATGACCGGAGATGAAGCAGCGGATACTCAGCGAGTGCACTCTGTGATGGAGGAGATCATCCGCCGCTATCCCGATCAGTGGATGTGGATTCACCGTCGCTGGAAAACTCGTCCGCCGGGCGAGGAGCCGCTCTATTAAGCATTCGCCTCCTCGCCGGTCCTTGGACGAGCAACAGGCCGGTTGTCGAGCCCAAGCACCGCCACTACGACGCCCGCGAGCGACTCTGGCACCGTAATCGGCCCACTGTAGCTGACGTAATTGCCAAACGAACCGAGGTCGATTTCGAAAGCGCGATTGAAATCCGTCGCTGTCCCTTCCACTTTCACGGTGCGCGCCGCCGGATTCACTGAAGCGATTGTGAGGCCGTACTCCCGAACAAAGGATTCCACAGCATGCAAGTCCTGGGGATCGGCGCCAATCTGCTCTGCGGCGGCATCTCTCGATATAGGTTCGAAATTTCCGGCGAGCAGTTGACCGCCGGCGTCCGCCGCACCCGGCCGCCTCCTGAGCAAGATAGTCGCCGTCAACTGCTGCCCGGGGAATACCGCGGTTTTCTCCAAGTTGCCCGAAGGAAGCGGAGTGGTTCCTGGAATTTCAACGCGGCCGCCATTCATTGCCGGTCTCCTTACTACTTCGATTTCAGCGCATTTAAGAGTGCAGTGCCGTTCGGACTACCTAGGCCCGTACACGCGTCCCAGCCAGTCCCCGCGCTGTAGTAGCCGAGATTGCTGTCGTCGTTGTTGCCGCTCGTGATGTCGTTGAAAACGGATTCGCCGAGCGGATACAGCTTCGGGTTCAGAAATCCTACGGGCGTCCCAAGTTGCTGATTGAGTAATGCCGCCAGCGCGGCCCACAAAGGAGCCACCGCGCTCGTTCCGCCCACGACGATGCTCTGCCCGCTCACTGTCACCTGGTAACCGGTTGAGGGATCGGCGTCGCCTGCGACGTCCGGCACGCCTCGGCCCACGAAATTTGTCTGCGGCTGTACGGGCACATTGGCCGAAGACTGATAACTCGGCAGCGCGAACACGGTACTCACTCCGCCCCCGGTCGCGCCCTCGTTATTTGCTGTCTCATTCCATACCGTTTCCGACGAGATTGTTGATCCACTTGCACTCAGAGTGGTTCCTCCGCAGGCCAGGGCGTAAGGGCTTGACGCCGGGAAATCCACGTGCAGCTTGCCATCCGTATCGCCGTCGCTCGAGCCGTTATCCCCCGCCGCTACAGTCACCGTTACACCAAGCGTGGCGGCGTCCTGAAGCGCGGCATTCATCGCCGTTTGTGACTGCTGCGTCCAGCCGTCCTCGGGGCCGCCCCAACTGATCGAAATCACGGATGGTTTGCGCGTCGTGTCATGCACTGCGTCGGTGATCGCATCGATGAAGCCCTGGTCCGTATTCGGCGCAAAGTAAACCGCTATCTTTGCTCCGGGCGCAATCGAACCGACCACTTCGATATCGAGCATCACTTCGCCGTCTGCGTCCGAGCCGGGTGAGTTCTGCCCACCATCCACCGAAACCGCGGTAACGCTCGGCTCCTGCACGCCCAACTGATTGAAATATGTTTGAAGATCAGCGGTGCTGTAACCGCCGCCCAGTTCGATAATCGCCACCGTCTGCCCTGTGCCGGTTAGGCCCGCCGGGAAATTGTATAACGCAGCCACTTGCGGCGGGGTAAAACTCACGGCCGCGGCTTGCCGCTGCCGGATGCGGATGTGTGGTTTTGCAACCGGGCGGTTGTCGATGCCCAGCACCGCGATCACCGCGCTTTCGAGTTCGGCTGGAATCGTAAGCGTTCCCGTTCGGCCGCGGTAAATGGGTCCGCTCGTATTCAACTTGTAACAGGCCACGTGGGTCCCAAAAGCTTTGCTAATTGCTTCTGCCGTCCCGTTTAGAACAACCCTTCGTTTGGGTGCGCTGCTATCAACGACTGTCAACCCGGCCTCATGTGCAAAACTTTCCACTTTCGCTATGTCCTTCGGATCTGCGCCGTATTTATCGTGAAATTCCTGCCGGGGAAGGCGCGGCTCAGGCATGCCGCTGTAATAGTCAGGCAGCTGATCTTTCCGCGCCAGGATCACAGTCGCCAGAACGCGCTCATCCGACGGAACCGGGCTCACTTCGTGTGAATCGGGTATCGGTCTTCTCTCACTGCCGCGTAATGCCACTCTCTCTTCGAAACGCAAAGCAGTTCCCTCCTCCTCTGTCTTTGTCTGCGAACTTCGCACGACTAGTTTAGCCCCCCGCCTTTACAATAGTGAACTGCGTCGGCGCGATGTCTGCCTGTCCTCGAAATGTTGAAATCCACCAGCTTTCAAAGCTGAGCGAGTTCGCCGAAGTTGTCCGGCTGCAGCGCGACATTTGGGGTTTCGACGACCTAGAGTTGCTTCCGTTGCGCCTTTTTGTCGTGGCCTCAAAAATTGGTGGCCAAGTGCTGGGCGCTTTCGACGCCGGCAAGATGGTTGCGTTCTGCCTTTGTATTCCGGGTCTCAAGCCGGGCGGCACATACTACCTTTACAGCCATATGCTGGGGGTGCTTCCCGCCTTCCGGAACACCGGACTGGGGCGCAAAATGAAACTTGAACAGCGCAGTTATGCGATCGCCGCCGGCATCAGCCTCATTGAGTGGACTTTCGATCCGCTCGAGCTGAAAAACGCTTTCTTCAATATCGAACGCCTCGGCGCTGTCGTTCACCGCTACGTGCACAATCAATACGGCACCACTTCCAGCCATCTACACGGCGGCTTGCCTACCGACCGGCTCGTGGCCGAATGGTGGATTCAGTCTCGCCGGGTCGAGACTCTTGTCGCGGAAGGCTCGTTCGACCGGCCCCGTGTCGCGGCTCGCATTTCGCTGTCAAACAATATTGCGGAAATTCGCAGCCGGCAACCTAAAATCGCCCGCCAACTTCAACGCGATATCGCCGGGCAGTTCGATACGTGCTTTCGTTCCGGTCTGGCGGTGATTGGCTTCGAGCGGGATGACCTCGCCGGTACATACTTATTAGGTGAATGGCAATCACCGTAGAGCGGATCGTGCTGCGGCACCTGCGCATGCCGCTAGTGCACTTCTTCGAAACGAGCTTCGGCCGCACTTACGAGCGCGACATCGTCTTGATTGAAGTGATTTCCAGCGGTATTTCCGGTTGGGGCGAAGTTACCGCAGCCGAGAATCCTTTCTACAACGAAGAATGGATGGGTTCCGTCTGGCCGCTCCTTGTCGACTACGTTTCGCCGCGTGTGCTTCACCATGCATTTGCCTCGCCCGCTGAGATCGGTGCCCGCACTGCCCATATCCGCGGTCACAACATGGCTCGTGGGGGTCTCGAGGTAGCTGTTTGGGATCTTAAGGCGCGACTCAATAATGAGCCGCTCTGGAAAACCATCGGCGCGGGCACCAGAAACGAAATATCTTGCGGCGTCTCGATTGGCATTCAGGACAGTGTTGACCAACTCCTCGAGAAAATCGAGACTGAACTGGCCGCCGGCTACCAAAGGATCAAAATGAAAATCAAGCCAGGCTGGGATGTGGACGTCATCCGCCAGGTTCGCACGCGTTTCCCTCAAATCAAGTTGATGGCCGACGCCAATTCCGCCTACAGTCTCAAAGATCTCGAGCACCTCAAAGCTCTCGATGAGTTCTATTTGATGATGATCGAGCAGCCGCTCGGGCACGACGAGATTATCGACCATGCGGCACTCCAGGACGTGCTCAAAACACCCATTTGCCTCGACGAGTGTATTCGCTCGGTGCACCACGCCGAGCAGGCGATCCGGCTCCGGGCCGGCCGTATCATCAACATCAAGCTAGGGCGTGTCGGCGGCTTTGCAGAGGCCCGGCGCATTCACGATGTCTGCCAGGCTAACGGCATTCCTGTCTGGTGCGGCGGCATGCTCGAAGCCGGTATCGGGCGCGCTCACAACATTGCACTCTCCACCTTTCCCAATTTCGTTCTGCCAGGCGACGTATCGGCCAGTAAGCGGTATTGGAACCGCGACATCGTCACGCCCGCTATCGACGTAACCTCCCGCGGCACCATCGAGGTCAGCAATAAGCCCGGGTTCGGATATGAGATCGATACCGATTACCTGGAATCGCTGGTCGTGCGGCGGCAAGAGCTGATGTAAAAACACGGCGACTGCGCAGGCACTATTTGCATACAGCGGCACTCTAGCTATTCTTATTGCATATGCTTCATCCGGGAATCTTTCGCGAGTACGACATTCGCGGCATCGCTGATGAGGAATTGCTTGACGCGGATGTCGTACTGCTCGGCCGGGGGTTGGCTACTTATTTGATCCGTCACAACGGACGCACCATCTGTCTGGGCAATGATTGCCGGCTCAGCAGTCCGCGTCTGCACGACGCTGTCTCGAAGGGCATGTTGGCTGCGGGCGCCCAGATTTTAGACGTAGGCACGGTTCCCACTCCTGTTCTCTACTATTCGGCTGTCCACTTTCAGGCGGGTGGCGCGGTGATGATTACCGGCAGCCATAATCCCCCGGAATACAACGGCTTTAAAACTGTATGCGGTTTGGGGACGCTGTACGGCCCCGCCATTCAGGATGTCCGCAAGCTGATTCAGGCCGGCGATCTCGAATCGGGTGAAGGTTCCGTACAGGCAACTGATGCCGTCACTCCCTACGTTGACGAAGTCACTTCGCAGTTCGAGTTCTCGCGCTCTGTCAAGGTCGTGTTCGATGCTGGAAACGGAACTGCCGGGCCTGTGTTGAAACGCATGCTCGACAAGCTGAATGTGGAAGCCACCGAACTTTACTTTGAGATGGACGGTAATTTCCCCAACCATCATCCGGACCCTACGGTTCTGGAAAACCTGGTGCCTTTGAAGAAAGCTGTTGATAAGCGCAAGGCTGAGCTGGGCATCGCTTTCGATGGCGATAGTGATCGCATCGGCGCGGTAGATGAAAACGGCTCCGTGGTATACGGTGACATGCTCCTGCTCATCTTCGGACGCGAAATCCTTTCCCGCAAACCCGGTTCCACCTTCATCGGCGAAGTGAAATGCTCTCAAATCATGTATGACAAGCTGGCCGAATTCGGCGGCAAGCCCATCATGTTCAAGACCGGCCACTCCCTCATCAAGGCAAAGATGAAAGAAGAACATGCGGAGCTCGCGGGCGAAATGTCAGGCCACATGTTCTTCGCGGATCGCTACTACGGCTACGATGATGCCCTTTATGCAGCCTGCCGCCTGATTCAGATTGTCGCCGATTCCGGCAAGCCGCTGTCTCATCAACTGGAAGGCATCCCGCAGATGGTATCGACCCCAGAACTGCGCATCGATTGCCCTGACGAAGTTAAGTTCCAGGTCGTCGAGAAAGTCGGCGACCTGATCCGACAGCATCATAAAACGGTCGATGTCGATGGCGTGCGCGTGCCGTTTGAAAAAGGCTGGGGACTTGTTCGTGCTTCTAATACCCAGCCGGTTCTCGTAATGCGCTTTGAGGCTGCCTCTAAAGAGCTGCTGAAGAAATACCAGCAGGAGATTGAAGGCATCGTGGAGCAAGCCAAGGAAGATGTCAGCTCCGCTTCGTCTCGCAAATAATGCGCGGCGATGACCTGCCTCTGCGTCTGAAAGCAAAGATCACAAAGAGTCCGAGCGCACCAATGGAGAGAGTGGCTGGCTCGGGAGTTGGTGTAATGGTGCCAAATAGTCCGTCCTTCTGGCCGTTGATCCCCGCCGTGAAGTAAAGCGAATCCGGATTGAAACCCGGGCTGATCGGAAGGCAAGCGCCCAGAGCCCGTCATTAAAAATCGGGTTCCCGCTGCCATCTTCCAGCGTTCCGAGAAACGCGCCGGTCGCAGGATTGAAGGCGTTGATTTCACCGTTTCCGAGATTTCCCACCAGCAGGTCTCCACCGAATTTGCCGAACCCGGCCGGAGCCATCGTGATCCCCCATGGCGGGTCCAGTGCTCCGCCGGCCGCCACTTCCCGCATGAAGTGGCCATTGGCGTCAAATTCGCTCACCACACCCAGGCCCGCGCCGGTGGTGCGCCCATCGGAGTATTCCACGTAGAGATTCCCCCCGATATTCTGGACGTTGTACGGCGTAAAACCCTTCGGCAAGCTTGGGTCTAGGAAAGATCCGGAAAGGGTAACCGACTTGAAGTTAGAATCGAATACGTCAATTCCACCCGTCGCATTCGCGGCATAAAGAAAATTGGCTGATCCGTTATTGGCCAACGCGAGGCCGGTATAAACAGCACCCGTTTTCGTCGCGAGCGTAGCAGCTGTGGTGCCCGAGTTCCAGCCGTCGATGGTGCCCCCCAGTGTAGCGAAGATAAAGACAGCAGGCGCTCCGCCCGGTTCGATAAACTGTTTCGTGCTATTGAAGACTTGCCCGGTCGGGCCGAACGGAGCCGTGCTCACCACCAGCGGAACTATCTTTCCTTTGGCGTCATAAAGCGTCGAGTTTCCGCTTACCTGGTTGGATACCCAAAACGGCGAAGTGGGTGCGAACGAAACGCCCCACGGATTTTTCAGATTTGGGTCCGTATTCTGTGCCATCCCCGGGATATCGGACGTCAGATTCATTTGTGAAAACGCCGTGTCCGCAAATAACTGCACGGTTCCCCCCGTCAGTGTCAACGCCGCGAGAAGCGAGACAAACCCTCGGCGGCCATATAGAAGTGACATCCTTTAAATCCTCCCAGCGAATCTTTTTCTCGGGCCCAGGGGACGGAAATTTTCGACACGTTGTGCTTAGTGTGGATTCCAGTCAGCAGGTCCTAAGGCATGATGGACCCTTTGCACCTCGGAAAGCGTTAGAAAAGTGTCAACAACTTGTAAAGGATCGCGAAGACTCGCCCCGGCTGGGTCAATTTCGAGAGCCGATGTTTTCCGTGCGGCCTGCAAGCGGTTTGATGATGGGTCCGCCACACACGCCTACGCCCGTGTTGGTCAGTGCGCTCAGTAGATTGAACAGAACGGCGTAGACCACCTGTTCCGTTACCAGCTGCTTCCCCGGCATACGAAAAGTTCCCGGCAGCTCTTTCGCGATCTGTATCCGTACCGCATGTGGGGAGGTTCGGCCTGACTTGTCTTTCTGATTCGCCAGCCAAAGAGGTGTCTGCAGCACGCTGCCAGAAGTGCCATCAACATAAAACTGGCAGCGCGAAAACCAGCCCAGGTTGCCAGGGTCCGCTGCATCGAACAGCAGCAAGGGAGCTTGCCTGTCCGTCGCCGAAACATTGAGCGACATCACGCGCGGTTGATCGTCGATCTTGAAGACGAAGCCTGCCTGCTTCGCAATGTTGCCGATGAACTCGGCGTCGAGTTCGAGCAGCAGATACTTGTTTATTCCAGCCTCCAGCACTTGCATGAGCCACTTACATTCTAGCCGTGGCTGCCGGATGCGAGCTTGCCGCGCAGGCTCTGTACGTACTGCCGGTAAATATTATGATCGCCTTCGCTGAATTGCACTAGCTTCACGGTATGCAGCGGGCCCCTGTGCTCCCTCAGCCAGTCGGCTACCGCGCCGACCGCAATCTCGGCTGCTTCTTCTATCGGATAACCGTAAATTCCAGTGCTGATCGACGGGAAGCTCATCGTCTTCACGTCGCGTTCGGCCGCCAGCTTCAGACACGTCGCATAGCACGATCTGAGCAAATCGCTTTCGCCGTGCCGCCCGTCACGATAGTGCGGCCCGACTGCATGAAAGACGTATCGGGCAGGCAAAAGCCCCGCGCCTGTTACTACTGCGCTGCCGGTTGCGCAACCGCCTTCCCTTTCGCGGATGGCCTCGAGTTCTCTCATGATCTCCTCGCCCCCGGCCCGGTGAATCGCACCATCCACCCCGCCACCTCCTGCCAGCGCCGAGTTCGCCGCGTTCACAATCACGTCGACCCTGATTTTCGTTATGTCGCCCTTCAGCAGTTGCAGATGGGAAAGACCGAGTTGAATCGAGAAGTCGGAAGGCATCTTCGTCGCTGTTGACAATTACAAGGAGGTCTCGATTGCCTCAAGCAGAAAATCTATGTTCGTGTTCGTCGCTAGCGGCCCCATCACCCCAATGCGCACGATTTTTCCGTCCAGTCGTCCCAGGCCAGAAGCAATCTCGATCCCGAAATTAGCCATCAGCTTTCCCCGCAACTTCCCCTCGTTCACGCCGGGAGGTGGTACCGCGGTCGCCAGGTGATACAGCCGGCTTTCCGCTTCCTTCACAAAAGGTTCGAAGCCCAATCGTGTCAAACCGTTCACTAGCCGCTGGCCCGCTCGTTCGTGCCGCCGCCAGCGGTTCTCGAGCCCTTCGTCTTCAATTGCTGCCAGCGCTTGGTGCATTGCATAGTAGAGCGGCGGTGAAGGCGTGTGGTGGTATACGTGAGGCGGCTCGAAATACTTTGCCAGGAGTTGCAGGTCCAGATACCAGGTGAACGGAGGCTCCTTTCTCATCTGCAAGCGTTCCCAGGCGCGCGGTGAAATCGAAACAGGCGCCAGCCCAGCCGGACAGCTCAATCCTTTCTGCGAACAGCTAAAGGCGACATCTATGCCTACTGCGTCCAGTTCCACCGGCATCGCTCCCAGCGACGTTACGGCGTCTGCGATGACCAGTGCTCCAGAGTCCCTTGCGACGCCCGCAATCGCGCTTCCAGACTGATATACGCCCGTCGAAGTCTCCCCTTGCACGAAAGCCACTGTGTTCGGCCTCTCCCGCTCAATAGCGGCGGCGGCCGCTGCTTCCGTGAATGCTTCGCCCCACTTCCCCTCGATCCGGATAACCTCAGCGCGTTGGCGTTCTGCCATAGCCGCGATGCGCTCAGCAAAAACTCCTGCGCAGAAGATCAGGCACTTCGAGCCCGGTTCCACAAAGCTTGCGACGGCCGCCTCCATCGCGCCGCTGCCGCCCGCCGGTAAGAGGAAAATCCGCTGGTTTGCTGTGCCGAATACTTCACGCAAGCCGGCCTGTATCTCGTGCATCACTTCGAGAAAATAGGGATCCCGGAGGCCCACGACCGGCTGCGCCAATGCTGCGTATGCCCGCGGTTCCACCATCGAAGGACCTGGACCGTAGAGCAGCCGTTTAGGAGGTGCAATTCGCTTACTGGCCGTCGATGTCGCCATTTCTTAAACGTATCAGGCGAATGACCGAAGGTTTTTTCAATTTGCGCGAAAATCAAGAGGTGACTCGTAATCTCTTCGGCGATGTGGCCCGGATAAATGGGGGCGCGGAGCCGCTCGCTGAAGGAGCTGTTCTCTTATACGGATTCGCAACCGAAGTATCGCAACGCCTCATCGAGGCCGTTGAACAAGTAGTCGCCGTTTCCCCTTATCGCCACATGACGGTTCGCGGCGGTCACAAGATGTCGGTCGCGATGACGAACTGCGGAAATTTTGGATGGGTCAGCGACGAAACGGGCTATCGCTACGATCCGTTAGATCCGCTCACCGGAAACCCTTGGCCTGCTATGCCTGAGCCGTTCCGCCAAGTGGCCTCTGGAGCTGCTCTCGCGGCTGGTTTCAGAACATTCGAGCCCGACGCGTGCCTGGTCAATCGCTACCAACCCGGCGCACAAATGGGCTTGCACCAGGACAAGGACGAGAAGGATTTCAGCGCGCCCATCGTTTCGCTTTCGCTTGGCTTACCGGCTGTGTTTCTCTTCGGCGGCATGCGCCGCAGTGAGCGTCCGCGCCGCATCCAACTTCAAAGCGGCGACGTCGTCGTATGGGGCGACTCTCAGCGTCTGGCGTATCACGGGATCGCTCGCCTGGCCCCCGGCGATCACCCTCTCACCGGTTCCTGCCGTATCAACCTTACCTTCCGCAAAGCAGCTTAACAACACCTACTCCTGCACTATTCGCTTTCCAGGCTCGTCTCGGCCCACTCCACTGCCGATACCTCCGGGCCGTTTCTCAGTTCCTGAGCTAATTTTTCCACCAATTCTTTATTGCGTTCGCTCGATTCAAAGTTGGCCTGCACCATCACTTCGTCGCCGTCCCCTACCTCTTCGCTGCGTAGCTCTTGTAGCAGGAGCGGCCGTTCCGCTAACGCTCGCAGGACCAGACCTCTTACTTCCTGCTCATGGTTGGCGGGGCACACCGCCGCCAGGCGGTACATGACCGAACGGTTTACGCGCGCCAATGAGCGTCGATCGATAAAGCGCGAAGCCGGCCTGAGCGCCAGATTGATTCCGCATAAAAGCAGTGTTACAAACACGGCATCGAGCATCTCACCCGCGCCCGCGCACGCCCCAACGGCTGCTGAGCACCACAGTGTAGCCGCCGTATTCAAACCGCGTATATTGCCGCCATCCTTCATGATCGCGCCCGCGCCCAGAAAGCCAACACCGGAGATTACGTAAGCGATAACATTCGTCGTATTCGCCCCGCCCACTGTCGAGCCGAGGTCCACAAAGGCGGCCGCTCCGAAGCAGACGAGAGTGTTGGTGCGCATGCCTGCTGCCCGCTGTCGCCATTGCCGCTCCGCTCCGATAATGGCGCCTAGAAGCAGTGCTAACAACAAACGCGGAAACGTAGGCTGCTGCAGAATGGGCGCGTTGTCCGACCACCAGTGCAGCCATGGATTCGTCACCCTTTCATCGTAAAGGTGGCCGCGCAAGTATCAAGGCATGTGAATGCTGGTGGGCCCTACAGAACTCGAATCTGTGACCTCTACCGTGTCAAGGTAGCGCTCTAACCAACTGAGCTAAGGGCCCGGTGGAATGGGATTAATTCCAAACATAACACGCGGCGGTAATTGCCGCGCCGAATCGAAACGCGGCATACTTTCTTCATGAAGCTTGCCAAAGTGCTGATGCTCCTTATCTGTGCTGGTTGGCTCTTGTATGCCGCCGCGAGTGCTCCTGATCCGGGAGATTGGCCGGTCTTCGGCCACGACCCCGGCGGCCAGCGCTTCTCTTCTCTCACGGCCATCAATCGCTCGAACGTGAGCATGTTGAAAGTCGCCTGGACCTTTCGCACCGGCGACGCTTATCAGCCCAAGCACAGCAAGCCCACCGCATTTGAAACCACTCCCCTCTATATCGGCGGCACCCTCTATCTCGGTACACCGCTCGGCCGTGTCATGGCGCTCGATCCTTTAAATGGCCGCGAGCGTTGGGCCTATGATCCGCATATCGATAAAGACGCCGGATATGGAGATTACTCGCATCGCGGCGTCTCGGCCTGGCAATCTCCGTCCGGTAAGCTTCGGATCTTCATCGCTACTATCGATGCACACTTGATTTCACTCGATGCCGCCACCGGAAAACTCTGCTCCGATTTCGGGGACAACGGCATTCTCGATCTCCGCCGCAATCTTCGTCTCGCGCCTCACGGTTTTGCAGACTACGAAGAAACATCTCCTCCGGCCGTCGTTGGAAACACAATCATCGTCGGTTCCGCTGTCGCGGACAACGGCTCCACCGATCAGGCCAGCGGCGAAGTGCGCGGCTTCGACGCTATCACCGGTAAACTCAGATGGACCTGGGATCCGATCCCGCAAGACCCGCGCGATCCCGCCGCTCGCGGCTGGACAAGCGGCAGTGCCGCTCATACCGGCGCGGGTAACGCCTGGTCCGTCATCGCTGCTGATCCTGCTCGCAACCTGGTGTTCGTACCGACCGGCAGCGCCAGCCCCGACTACTACGGCGGTGAACGCCCTGGCGAAAATCTGTACGCGAATTCCGTAATTGCACTGCGCGCCGATACCGGTCAGCCGCTATGGCATTTTCAGACGGTCCATCACGATCTCTGGGATTACGATGTGGCGACGCCCCCACTCCTCTTCGACCTGCACAAAGGCGGAACAACCATTCCTGCCATCGCCATCGGCTCCAAGACCGGAAACCTCTTCATCCTGAATCGGGAGACTGGCCAGCCTATTTTCGGCGTCGAGGAACGACCCGTTCCTAAGAGCGACGTGCCCGGCGAAACGGCCTCGCCCACCCAACCCTTCCCGCTCAAGCCAGCGCCGTTGACTCCCCAAACCATGACCGCTGCGGACGCCTGGGGAGTCGATGAAGCGGATCGGAAGTCCTGCCGGGACGAGATCAGCCAGCTCCGCACCGACGGCATCTTCACGCCGCCATCCGTAAAGGGCTCGCTCGATATCCCTGGCAATATCGGCGGCCAGAACTGGGGCGGCATGGCGTACGATCCGTTGCACAACCTGCTGCTCCTGCCCGAGAACCATATCGCGACCGAGGTGAAGCTAATTCCGCGCGCCGATTACGAAAGCAATCGCAACTCCGGCGGCAGGAGATTAAATGGCGATTGGGAATTCGCTCCCCAGCGTGGCACGCCCTACGGCATGATGCGGCGCATGCTTCTCAGTCCCAAAGGCCTGCCTTGCACCGCTCCACCTTGGGGCACGCTTCTCGGCCTTGACCCAAGTGCCGGGGAGAAAAAGTGGGAAGTCCCGCTCGGCCGTCTTTACGCCGGAAAGGACCGCCCGCCGACTTCGGCTGAATGGGGCTCGATCGTACTCGGCGGACCTATCGTCACGGCCGGCGGTCTGGTCTTCGCAGCCGGTACGCTCGACAACGCCATTTACGCCTTCGATGTCGAAACCGGTAAGCAACTCTGGCGCGGCGATCTGCCGACCAGCGCCCGCGCTACGCCCATGACCTATCGTGGCCCCGACGGTAAGCAATACCTCGTCATCTGCGCCGGTAGCCACCAGCCTGCCGGGTCTCAACCGCTAGGCGACTACGTAGTAGCTTTCGGCCTATGAAGAAGTTTGTGGCCGGCGTCCACCCAGTGCGCGAAGCCTTGCGCGCACAGCGCCCGCTCGATAAGGTCCTCATCGCTATGGGGGCATCGGGTTCACATATCCTAGAAATCATCGAGCTCTGCCGGACCGCCTCTGTTCCTGTTCGTTTCGAGAGCCGCGAAGCTCTTGATCGAACTTCGAAAGGCGTTCCGCATCAGGGCGTAATCGCATTCGGCTCCGCGCATACTTACGTCGAGCTTGCATCAGTGCTTGACCATGCCAAGCTGCTCGTCGTTCTCGACGGCATCGAAGATCCGCATAATCTTGGAGCGATCCTGCGCACAGCTCATGCGGCAGGCGCCAGCGCTGTAATTGTTCCGAAACGCCGGGCCGCTCCTCTAACCGAAACGGTCGATCGCGCCGCGGCCGGTGCCCTCGAGTATCTGCCTGTTGCGCGTGTCACCAACGTTGCGCAAACACTTGAACGATTGAAGGAACGCGGCTTCTGGCTCTATGGCCTCGACGAGCGTGGGACCGAACTCTATGATCAGACCTCTTTCAATACGCCCACCGCAATCGTGCTTGGCGGTGAAGGGAAAGGGCTGCACCAGCTGGTTCAGAAGCGCTGCGACGTGCTCGTCCGCATCCCTATGGCAGGAGCCGTCTCGTCACTGAATGTATCCGTGGCGGCAGGAATCGTCTTATTCGAATGGCGGAAACGAGCGAAAAGTTAAGTTGTGCCTGTTAGCCCCAGCACCAGCGTCTCCATAATCATACGATCATCCCGATAGCCTTCCCGGAATTTTTTGTCTGTTTCGTAGATCATGGTGAGGCCCTTCGCCAGTCGCTCTTTCGTGAATGCGCCCGCCGTAACGATCACCTGTTCAGCCCGTTCACGCCACATTCGGACGCCAAGTTTCGCAAAGAAAGCCAGCGCTTGTTGCGGCGATGACACCTTCGCCTCTTTCGCGGCCAATGCCAAGCGAAACTGCGTACTAAGGAACGTTAGAGCCAACGGCAGATACTCGCCTTCCCGCACCAGAATGTCAAGCGACCGCAACGCGCCAGCTCGGTCGCCCTTACCCAGTGCGTTCACCATCGCAAAGATCGTTGTCTGGGCCGCGTTCGGCACAAGTGTGCTCAGATCTTGCATCGTCACGCCGCGGCCCTCGCCTACAAACAACGAGAGCTTTTCAATCTCCGAAGCCAACCGGCTCGCATCCCCCGCTACCGCGTCCAGCAGCGCCGCCAATTCAGCGCCCGCTAGTTTAACCTGGTGCTTTTTCGCCAGCTCCTGCGCGAGAAAGCGGCTCGATTCCGGCGTGTAATGCCGGAATTCAACCACGGTTGGAATCGCCGCATAAAATTTCTGCACGCGCTCCAGTTTCGGCCTGTCATCACCCGCGAAGTCGTACCGGCTGCATTCAAAAACCAGCACCGTTCCCGGAGTGGGCGAATTTAAGTATTCATTCAGCGCGCTTTCAGGCGAATTCTCGCCGCCCTCTTTTTCGTCGGCCGCCGCGGTGATCCTGCGCGGTAGCGCCAATTCCGCGCTGCTGACCCAGATCACCCGGTCGTTTGAAAAAAGCGACATCGATTTGGCATCATCGATCACGGTTCGTAACCCGATCTCGTCAAGATCGACTACCGTCAGTCCGTCTCCCTTTGCGTCGCCTGGCAACACGCGTTCGATGATTGCGTCTCTGCACATTCGCCGGTGATAGCCCTCTTGACCTAGAAACAAGTACGCTGGCGCTGGCCCCTGCTTCACTGATTTAGCGAGAAACTGTTCCGGCGTCACCGTCAAAAACCCTCAGAAATTTTCGACGACCGAGCTCACAAGGTCGCGTGCAACATCGCGGCAGAGCCGGTCCTGTGCGGGCCCGCTCTCATTGAAGAACTGGTGTGGATCAACCGCCAGCTCATAATCTTCCCGAATGCCCCAATTTGCTCGCGAGTAAAGCAATTTTCCGGTCTTCTGGTCAATCAATTTCACCGTCACGTTGACCAGTAACTGCACGGTTGTGGCCGTTCCGGAAGATGGGTTAAAGATAGTAGGCAAAGCAAACGCCGAATTCACCGTTCCATTCAACACTGCATCCGCTTCGGCAGGATTAGTCACTATCAAAAATCTCGTTCGCTCCCTGAACTCGCGCGCGATCTGCTGGGGAAGTTCGTCCACCAGCGCGTATCTTGCCGTGAAGGCACTGAACGCCGGGATCGCGATCGTCCGCACATTTTTCGGCATCAGATCGGCTTTCCCTCCGACGTGATATCCACAGGAGAATGTCGCCGCAGCGCTGCAGATCAGCACAGCGAACGCGCACCGCGCTCTCACTGCGGCTTCGCTCCGATTTTGGCTACAACGTCTACAGCCGCATCCGCCGTCAATCTCAAATTGTCAGCTGCGATCCAAAGCCAGCCTGCATGCGGGTTGTTTCTGTCCACTCTTATGTCGCCCGCAATGGCCCCACTTTGGCTTGCCACATCGACGTTGTTCGGCGGCTCTTCGTTTTGGCCGCGCACCTCGATCTGCGCTGACGCAAGCGCTTCTCCGATTTCCTCCGCGCTGAAGTCGGCCTCGAACTCTACCCACAAGGAAATGCTGTAGCCGTGGAACACCGGCGCGGCAATCACACGCAGGGAAGGCATGAGAATAGCTCCGGCCGGTCGCTCGCTGCTCCAAATAGTGGCCAGATCCCGCTCGATCCTTCCCTCCACGGCCGATAACTTAATCGTGGCCTCTTCGCCAAATTGCGAAAGCAGATTGAAGCTGAGTTGGGCATCGAACACCTCCTTATCGAGCGGCTTAAATGCAAGCAAACCTGTGGTCTGCTGCTGCAATTCGGTGATGCCTCGCTTGCCGCGCTCGCTAGCTGGCTCGAAAACGTGCGCGATCGCATGCCTGATTTTTCCATGGCGCGACAACCTCTTCAATGTGATTGCCAAAGCACTTGCGGCAGGATGCGCCACCACCAAAAGCCAGCTCTGGCCCAAATCGTAATCAGAAACCAGCGGGGCGAGAATGCGGGCTTCCGGTCGATTCTCCAGATGACCCGTGCAGTCGACGATTACGGGCCGCCCTCCTGCGGCTTTAGAGGTCTCGTATACTCTGTTCGCGCCTTCCGGAGATCCCGCTACCAGCACCGCGCAAGTGTCCTGAATCGTCCTGGGATCCAGTGGCTCTACGTAAACGGCTTCGCCCTCTAACTCGCCGAAACTGCCTTCGCCGGTAGCCGCGAAGCTGACGGGCGTTACGTCGGGCGCGCGTTTCTCCATCACCTCGGCAATCTCTTTGCCAAGCATTGTTCCGCCGCCCACAAGCGCGATCTTAATCCTTGCCTTCTTATCGAATTTAGCCAACTTGATGCTCCGGATACGATGCGCCCGGCCGAACTTTGCGATAACGCCTCAAAAATCCTCCGATCCGAATCACGATCCCGCTTAGCGCATACGTGGTGGCCGCCGCAAGCAGAAACGGTTGCGACCACTCCCATATCGCAAACGCTATGCCGCCCACCAGCAACACAAATAGAGGGGTTCGCGGCTTCGATACACTGACCTGCTTGAAACTCGGGTAGCGCCACGTGCTCACCATCAACAAACCCGCCATCCCCACCAGCACCAGCCAGCAAATCGAAAACAGCAGCGAACTCACCGGCTCTGAGTCGAAATAGACAATCGCCGCCACCAGACCCGCAGCCGCCGGGCTCGGCATTCCGACAAAATACTTTCGGTCCGGCCGCCCGGGATTTTTCGGCACGGGGTTCTTCTGAACGTTAAAACGCGCCAGCCTGACCGCTCCGCACAATAGGTACAAGAAGGCGACCAGGTAACCTGCCCGTGTCAACTGGCTAGCGATCGAACTGTCCTGGAGAACCACATACCGCACGCCCCAAACGAAGGCCAGCATGGCCGGCGCAATCCCAAATGTCATGAAATCGGCCAGTGAATCCAGCTCGCGGCCGAAGTCGCTGGTCGTGTTTGTCATGCGCGCGATGCGCCCATCCAGCCCATCGAAGAAAATCGCGAATCCGAGCGCCTTTGCTGCCAGCGAAAAATGTACTTTCGCTCCCGCACCGCCCGCCGAACTCTGCATGGCGCCTTCGAACGCCTGCACTAGCGCGATGAATCCCAAAAAAATGTTGCCGCTGGTAAACAGAGTGGGCAAAACATAGGCTGCGCGGCGCGGCCTCTTCGCCGGTACAGGCCCTTCCGCCAGGTTCGTCAGACTGCCCCCTCTAAGCCAGCCCATTTCGCCAGGACACTCGATCCCGCTGAAACTCTCTGGCCAACTTTTACTGCCGTATTCCACTCCCTCCCGTAAATCACGTCCACACGGGAGCCGAATTTGATATAACCAATCCGCTCCGCGGTTCCCACGGTGTCGCCCGCGTGCTTGAAGCAAACAATGCGCCGGGCGATCAGCCCCGCAATCTGGCGGCATGTCACCCGCGTATTCTGCCCCTCCACAATCAATGTGTTCTGCTCATTTTCCGAAGACGCGGCTTCGTGGCTCGCATTCAGAAACCTGCCTCGCTGATAAACCACCGCCTTAACTGTGCCTGGAATCGGCGTGCGGTTTACGTGTACGTCGAAGATGTTCAGGAAGATGCTGACGCGTGTCTCGCCGTTTCCCAGATCTCGCACGGCCACCACTTTGCCATCGGCCGGAGCGACCATCACCTTGCCACTTGGAGCCTTGCGTTCCGGGTCACGAAAAAAATAAAGACAGAATCCGGCCGCTACATAGAGGGGCGATGCCATCCATGGGTTCAGAAAATATGATAAGGCAAGTCCGGCCAGCGTCAAAGCGCAGGCGTAGTAGATGCCGTCTTGAATGATTCGCAAAGCACCATTCTGTCATGCGTGGCGGCCCCCATCCGCCCAGTTGCTGTCTGCTTAAAACCCAAAGAAGAGGCGCTGAGCCAGCACGTCCGGCAGCCCGGCCGCTTTGATCGCTTCGGCCGTCGCTTCCACCGGATAAGTGACACGCCTCAGAAACACCACATTCTGGCTGGAATCGTACAGCGCGTAAGCGGCTCGCGAATCCCCATCTCGTGGTTGTCCGACTGATCCGGGATTGACCAGGTACATGACATCCGGTTCCAGCTCTAAAGCAACTTCGGTGGCGGCCTTCGGCACTGCCGGCAATGCGTGCAGTTTGCGCCGCTTGGAAAAGAAAACGCCTTGCAGATGCGTGTGCCCGAAGAACCCCAGCGGCAACTCCAAATATTCGAACACCGGAGCAGCCTCCCGGCCGCCTGTCACGTATTCGTCCTCGTCCCGCGGCGAACCGTGCCAAATGTGGAAATGCGCCAGCTTAACCGGGCCCATTGGTAGTTCGTGCAAATAGCTGAGCTGTTTCTCGCTCAACTGCGACACCGTCCAGCGAGCCGCTACCTGGGCCACCTCGTTGAACCATTCCAGACTGTCAATCCCACTAACTACCTTGTCGTGATTGCCCCGCACCACCGACGCGCAATGTTCCCGCGTCCAGTCCACTATCCGCCCCGGCTCTGGATTGTAGCCCACCAGGTCTCCGCAGCACACAATCTGGTCGTATTTGCCTTCTGCGTCTTGTAAAACCGCTTCGAGAGCCTGCCAGTTTGCATGCGGATCACTGAGAATTAAAGAACGCACTACCTTCACAGTCTCTCTCCACTGAGTCGCCTCTCTTAGAATCAGTGTGTTTTGAGGGGTACGTCAATCGAACCCAGCCGTCCCGAGTTTGCATTCCGTACCACAATCCGGACTATCCGGCTTTGTGGCCGATCGCGAGCCTTGTCCCCATTCTTAACCAGAGATGACTAATACCTACTTGCCTAAATCGGAGTACTTAAATTTTGGAGCGGGTGGGAACACAACGGCCTTCCTCCATTCAAAGGGTGCGGCCTGCTCGTTTTAGACGGCCACGGAATCGTCAATTGCCTGGCGCAACTGGCGGGGCGAGGTGAAACTTGCGCCACGCAGCGCCTGTCGGCTAAGCACGCTGAACCAGCACTCCACCTGATTCAGCCAAGACGAGTAGGTTGGCGTGAAATGAAAATGGACGTTGGGGTGACGCTTCAGCCAGCGATCCTGTCTGGGCTTATGGGTGTTCAGATTATCCAGCACGACATGGATCTGTTGTGCTGGGTGGCCGGCAACGACTTCGTTCATAAACTCCAGAAACTCCCGCCGGCGGCGGCGCGGATAATGCGCCGTCTGGACCTGCCCGGTCGTGATCTCCAGGGCAGCGAACAGGGTGATGGCGCCGTGCCGTTTGTAGCAGTGACTAAATCCGTTCACGGCTTTCCCATCCGGCAGAAGCAGATAGCCCTGCGCCCGCTCCAGAGCTTGAATCGAAGGCTTCTCATCGACGGCCACCAGTAGTGCGTTCTCGGGCGGATTCAGATACAGACCTACGATGTCGGCCGCCTTCGGACCAAACTCCGGATCGGTACTGATGCACCACACCCGGCAACGCCTCGGCCAGCAACCTGCCATTCCACTGCGCATAGCCTTTCGGCGGTGCCTGGTCCAGCGGTCCCAGCACGCGCTTTTCCGTCGCTTCGTCGTATTTGGCTGGTTTACCAGAACGCTCCCATCCACTAACCCCGCTAGCCCATACGTTCCACCAAACCCTGCTCACCCTTGCCGCAGCGCCTCCATTCCTGTAATCTTTGTGCTTCTTCCTCGCTCAGTTGAATCATTGCCGTTCGCCGACGCTCGCCCAGCATAGAAGTACGCTAACTATTGCAAATAGACCCTAGCATGCAATCGCCGCTCGCGAACGGTATTTTGCCCCTCTGAGGAGGTATTGCGAATACTCTCCCGATCGCGTCCTTTTGCCCGAAAATGTCGGGTGTCGCTTCCCGTGTCTTGCTTTCAGTCGCGTCCGACGCGAAGGGTGTCCGAATTGATAAAGATTTGCAGCTTCACCTCCGCAGCAGATCGCGAGAATGTTTCGCTTGCCTGAAGTTCTACTGAGCCTGCGATAAACGGACTCTGTAAAGCCGCCAGCAATTCCGCGTCGGTCCCGATTGAATTACTTGGTCCTTGCCTAAAGTCCAGTAACCGGGCCTGTATCGCAGATGGAAGTCAGGCTCCGTAGTAGTAATCCGAAGTGAGTGGAACTTGTTATCAGGCTGTTCGGATGTGTAAAACCGCAGCGTATAACTCGCTTTCTTTGTCGAGGCGGCATCTTGCATGGCCTGCCAGAGACCGTTTGTGTTGAAGTACGCTACTCCTCCGCTGTGTTTTGCCAGTTCCATTAGCGCGAAAAAATCGCTGAAAGAATTTGGAGGCATCGCTCTGTTTTCTACATCAAGGGAACCATCGGAAATCAGTTCGCGCGCATCGATAGGATAAATCGCCAAGTTCCTACCAATCAGGTGGTTCGCCGCTTGCAGTATCTTCAGGCGATAGCCCTCCACAGTTCCGTTGTGCCCACCCACGAACGGGTTGTGAAAGGCGCTCGCGAGCCAGATGAGAGATTTGTTTCCACTTAGTTCGCCCAAGTGAGCGGCAATGATTTCGAGTACCTGAGTAAGCCCCTGAATGCGCGCCAGTCCAAGCAGCTCGGGCGTCTCCAATTCACTTTGACGCTTGGCAAAAGAGTTCGCGAGCTCGGCTGGGAGGTCCTTTTGATTCTGCTCAACAGAGCGCCCGTATCGTCTCTATAATCCTGCACGACTCTCAAGCCGTTGGCGGCATCGAGCGAATACACTGCAATGTGATCCGCGGTGTCAGATTGTGAAGAAGCGGATTACCTGAGGCCTACCGAGAGCCCAACGCCTCCAGTCGGTATCCATCTGATCGAGAAGAAGAACGTTGGCCCTCCGCGACCAGGCTGCCCCCGGTTAGAGTAGGTTCCGAATGCAGGGCGGGCCTCGTCGCTCTCGGATACAGATCTCTCCCAACTTCGGGTGAACGTGGCGATGCCCCTGAGCTTCGCTCCTTCAGTAATCCGAAAATCCTCGCTAGTGAGGTCCGGCTAGCGAATGCCCTTTGGCCCACTGACAAAAACTGTAATCTGCACAACTTGCGTCAAACTCTTGATCAGAGTGACGGGCGCCTTCATGCTCACGGCCGTTTGCGCATATATAAGCGAGGCGATCAATCCTGCGCATAACAGTGAGGACGTATTGATGCAACGGCGCACTCCTTCACATCTTTCGTTCTTCGAGTTTCTTCACGCCATCATCGATCGATTCCATTTCCAGATCGAACGCCCTTAGCGCAGCGGTGTGAGTTCGTTGGCGAACTTCGAGAGGAGAGGCCCGTCATTAAACTCGGAAAGCAGAGTCATTTCAACTCGTTCCAACTTTGTTTCGATTCCTTCCAGCTCGGTTCCAAAGCGTCCCAGCTCGATTCGAATCCGCAGCTTGTCTTCTTCGGTCAGGCTCATGGCGTGATTTTACCGCTTGTGACAGTGCCCCTCCGGTTACAATGCAAAGCAATGTCGCTCGTTGTAATCGGGTCCGTTGCCTACGATGGCATTGAGACTCCACATGGGAAACGAGAGCGCACCCTCGGGGGCGCCTGCAGCTACATAGCCCTGAGTGCCAGCTACTTCACACCTTCCGCCATCGTCGGTATCGTCGGCGAGGATTTTGCTGCGGAGGACCGTGAGTTGCTCGCTTCCAAAAGCATCGATCTTGAAGGGCTCGAGCAGGTGCCCGGCAAGACGTTCTTCTGGGCCGGTGTCTATTCGGACGACATGAACGATCGCACCACGTTGCGCACGGACCTGAATGTTTTCGCCGGTTTTCAACCCAAGCTGCCGGCTTCCTATGCTACCCAGCCTTATCTGTTTCTAGGTAACATTCAGCCAGTTCTGCAGCGCCAGGTTCAGCAGCAGATGCCCGCGTTGCGTTTCGTCGGCGGCGACACGATGAACTATTGGATCGAAGGTTTCCGCGACGATCTCCTGGCCGCCATTCGCACCTGGGATTTCCTGCTCATCAATGACAGCGAAGCCCGCATGCTCTCCGGCGAAAACAATCTACGCAAGGCGGCCCAAAAGATTCTCGATCTCGGCCCGAACACGCTGGTCATCAAGCGCGGCGAATATGGCGCCATGCTCTTCCGGCGCGATTCGCTTTTTATGGTCCCGGGTTATCTGCTGGAAGATGTCTTTGATCCTACCGGCGCGGGCGATTGCTTCGCCGGCGGTTTCGTCGGCTACCTGGCCGAGCGCGGTTTCGATCTCCGCAACGGGAAGTTCGACATTCGCGAACTGCATCGCGCAGTCATTTATGGTTCCGTGATGGGCAGCTTCTGTTGCGAACAGTTTGGGACCGAGCGTTTCAGAACCCTCATCCGTAAAGAAATCGACGCGCGCTTTGACGAGTTCCGGCGTTTCACAGCCTTCTGACCTCGGCCGCAACGAGGGCCGGAACACGCTTTCGGTTGCGGCCGTTATCTGCTCTCTCACCGCCATCATTGTCTTGTTCGCCTGGTGGTGCTTTCGCAACGGCTATATTCTCTATTATGGCGACGCGCAATCGCATCTCAATATCAGCCGCGGCATCATCGATTCCCGCACGCCCGGTTACGATCAGTTGGGCACTGTCTGGCTCCCTGTTCTTCATCTCATTTGCCTGCCCTTTATTGGCAACGATTGGCTCTGGTCCACCGGCCTGGCCGGCACTCTGCCCGTGGCCTTCTGCTTTGTTTTAGCGGGAACCTGTTTCTATTTGGCTGCACTGCAGGCATACCGAAATCTCGCAGCTGCTACTGTAACCGCAGCCTGTTTCGCGCTCAATCCGAACGTGCTCTATTTAGCCGTTATTCCGATGACCGAGATTGTTTTTTTCGCAGGTCTTGCCGTTGTACTGCTCGCCGTCCTACGCTTCCGCTCTACGCAGCGCCGCCGCTGGATCATGCTCGGCGTGCTGGCTTCGTGGGTACTTAGCCTTACCCGCTATGACGGATGGTTTCTCATTCCCTTCATCGCCGTTTGGTTTGCGATCATTGCCATGCGCCAGAAGTTACTCCTTCTGGTGCTTTTCGGAATTGCCGCCTCGCTTGCCCCGGCTTATTGGCTAGCTCACAATTGGTGGGAAACCGGCAATGCTCTCGACTTCTACAATGGGCCATATTCCGCCGCCACCATTCAAGGCCCGCAAACCTATCCCGGCTATCACGATTGGCTCGCTGCCGTTCACTATTTCTGCGTGGCGGGAACGCTCTGCGCCGGCCTCACGCTCGTTATGATTGGCGTACTGGGTGCATGGTTTGCGTACAGATATAGGGCTCTTCAGCCAGTGCTCTTCTTGTCGTTGACACCGCTCTTCTATATATGGAGCATCCACTCTTCAGGCGGCACTCCCATCCACATCCCCATGCTCTGGCCCTTCACCTACTACAACAGTCGCTACGGGTTGGGCTTTGTGCCTCTCTGCGCTTTCGCTGCCGGGGCCATCGCGCTCGCCTTACCTCCACGTTGGCGAAGCTTTTCTCTTCTCATCTCGTTGCTCGCGGTTGCTCCCTGGCTCTTGCATGCTTCCCGGCAAAACTGGATCTGTTGGAAGGAGTCGCAAGTCAACTCTGTCGATCGCCGTGCCTGGACCGCGGCCGCCGCCAAACTTCTCCAAGCTCATTACCAGCCTGGGCAGGGAATTCTCACTTCTACCGGTGATGTCACTGGCATCTATTGCCGAGCTCGAATCCACCTGTCCCAAACGCTCAACGTCGGCAATGGTCCGCTCTGGTTGCTGGCTACCACACGGCCCGACCTGTTTCACCCCAGCGCGTGGCTTGTTGTGCAAAATGGCGACTTACTATCTCAAGCGCTCTGGCGCACCCGCCTACCTTACCGGCCGATGCTCACGATCACCACCACCAAATACAGTCCGCCTTTAGAGATTTCGGAGCGTCATCTCCCATGATCGAAATCCCTTTCACCAAACTGCACGGAGCTGAGAACGATTTTCTGCTCACTTGGTCTAGTAATGCGCATCCTTGCACGAATCTTTCGCAACTCGCCCGTCGCATTTGTGACCGCAATAGCGGCATTGGCGCCGACGGCTGGATGCTAGTAGAACGCGCGCCGGGCGGTCTTCGCACCCGGCTCTTTAATGCCGACGGCAGCGAACCCGAAATCTCCGGCAACGGAACACGCTGTGCCGCCGCCTTTGCGCTAATCGAAGGCGCTGCCGATCCGCCAGATGTACTAATTACCGCCGCCGCCGGCCCCAAGCACCTGCGCTTGATCACGCATCAAAACAACCGATACCTGTTTGAAATGGACATGGGCCAACCGAGCGTCCAGGAGCTCCGCACTGGTTTGCGCCTGGCCGGAGAGTGCTTCGATGCATCGATTCTTAACGTAGGTAATCCACAGTGCGCCGTCTTTGTCGATCGGTTCCCCGCAAACTGGCTGGCTGCCGCTCGCGAAGCCGAACAGCACGCGCGCTTTCCCCGGGGCACAAACGTTTCCTTTGTGCGTTCGGTTGACCGTCATACGCTGGAAGTTCTCTTCTTCGAGCGTGGCGCGGGTGAAACCCGCAGCTCTGGAACCGGTTCCACAGGCGCTGCCATCGCTGCTATCCTCAGGAATGTAGCCGACAGTCCCATTGAGATAAAGACGCCCGCCGGAAGTCTACATTTGCGATGGGACGAGAGTGTCTTTTTGACAGGTCCGGCAGAGGTAATCGGTGAAGGGAGATTCTTCTTTGAGCTCTGAAACTCTCGAACGCTCTATGGAGCAAACGAGCGCGCTCGAGCAGCTTCGCGAGCGTATCGCAACCAGGAGAGCCCGGGTCGGCGTGCTCGGCCTCGGCTACGTCGGCCTACCCCTGGCCGTTGAATTCGCGCGTGCTGGTTTCGACGTGGTCGGTATCGATATCCAGCAGGCCAAGGTCGATCACTTCAACAGCGGACACTCTTACATCAAGGACGTCAAAGACGATATCTTCTCGCCTTTAATCAAGAGCGGCAAACTGCGAGCTACGAGTGACTTTTCCGTTATCCGCGAGCTCGATACCATCGACATCTGCGTTCCAACACCCCTTCGCAAAACCAAAGATCCCGATATGAGCTTCGTGGTGGCCGCCACGGACGCCATCGCCGAGCACCTGCATCCGGGGCTGCTCGTTATGCTCGAGTCGACCACTTATCCTGGTACCACTGACGAGTTGGTCCTGCCGAAACTTGCCGCCAGCGGCCTGCAGGTCGGCGAAGACTTCTTCCTCTGCTTCTCGCCCGAACGGGTCGATCCCGGCAATCCAAGATTTCAGACCTCCAACATCCCAAAGGTGGTCGGCGGCATTACGGCCGCTTGTACCGAAATGGGCGCGCTCTTCTACCGGCAAGCACTCGAAACGGTGGTTCCGGTCAGTTCCACCCGTGTCGCCGAGATGGTCAAGCTCCTCGAAAACACGTTTCGCATGATCAACATCGGCCTGGCCAACGAAATGGCGCTGATGTGCGACCGCATGAAAATAGACGTGTGGGAAGTCATCGATGCGGCTGCCACAAAGCCTTTCGGATTCATGCCTTTTTACCCAGGCCCGGGCCTTGGCGGCCACTGCATTCCCATTGACCCCTTTTATCTGTCCTGGAAAAGCAAGGAAGCCGGCATTGAAGCCCGCTTCATCGAACTTGCGGGCTACATCAACGGCCGCATGCCTGAATTCGTGGTTGAAAAAATTCAATACGCTCTGAATGACGCAACCAAGCCTGTCCGGGGCTCTCACGTTCATGTACTCGGCGTCGCCTACAAGCGTGATATCGAAGATGTTCGCGAATCGCCTGCGCTCGATATCATAATGCTGCTCCAGCGCCTCGGCGCGAGCGTTACGATCTCCGATCCGTATGTTCGCCGGATCCAAATCAACGATATGTATCTCGACGCGCAAGATGCATTCCCAGCCGTCGACGCGGCCGATTGCGTCGTGATCGTCACGGATCATACTGGCGTCGATTACCGCTCCATTATCGATCGCGCTAAGCTGATTGTCGATACGCGGAATGCGCTCAAAGGTTTCCGCTCCGAAAAAATTGTCCGGCTCTAGATTCACTGCACGCCTCTTGCTTTGCAGTGCGGCGCTCATTGGCAGTGCGCCTTAATGTGGTATGTTTCGAGAGAGTATCCCCGTCCACTTCAGGCGCGGTAGCCAAGTGGTAAGGCAGAGGTCTGCAAAACCTTTATTCGGCGGTTCGATCCCGCCCCGCGCCTCCAACAAATTCCCAATAACTTCCCGCTACTCAAGAGCTTAGATCCTCACCTTCGATCACTCTCGTTCTGGCTCAAATGGGCTGAGTCGCGTATTCCCACTCGATTTTGGACAAATTTTGGACAAACAAAAGCCGCAGCAGCGAGGCTAAGTCTCAACCTTCAAGGTTTCAGCAAACTTCGCTAGTTCGGGCGCTCCACGGAGGGGCCGTTCTCGATTTCTTTCTGCCGCCGCTGATGTTCTTCAAATTGCTTTTCGACTCGTGACCGTTCGGCCTCAAACTTCTCCATGGCGCGATGCTGATGTTCTCTCGTCAGATGCACATACCGCATCGTCGTGCTATATCTTCGCGGCCTATAATGTCCTTCAGAGTTGGCAATCTATCCCCGCCTCGATCATCCTGGTCGCGAAGGTGTGCCGCAAATTATAAAGAACGAAGTTCATATCAAGCTTTGCGAGCGCTCTGTCGTGCGGACAATTTAGCTTCGTGATGTGCTGGCCTGACCGCCGAGTGGTTGGGAAAATCCATTTACTCTCGTCGCCCATCCGACGAGATAGGATCTGCCAACTTTCGGCAGTCAGCTTGAGACAGCGGAGACCCTTCTTTGTCTTTGATTTCGTGATGCGCACCAATTTCTTGTCCAAATCCACGCCCGCCTTCTCTAGCGCCATCGCTTGATCGGGAGGTGAAGCAGAGGCGGGCAAGGCGGGAGCGCAACCCGCCAAGGAATAGCCAACCGGAAACTCATCCAGACTATGAGCGGGGACGCTGGTCATACTGGCGTCCTCATCGGATGGATAGATTTCCCAATGCCTGTTAAAACTCATAGAGAAAGGCGCCGCGTAGCGGCTTCCTTTTGTTGCGCGGCGAGATTGGCTTCGAACTCGGTTGGCGGCACATAGCCGAGCGCGGAATAAAGCCGCTTTCCGTTGTAGATTTTCTCCAGGAACTCGCGAATCGACCAGATGCGCCTCCTGCAGATCCCGGTATTCGCTGCGAAAACCTCTTCGTACTTGAGCGTCTTCATAAACGATTCGCAGGCCGCCTTATCCCACGGATTGCTTTTGCGCGACATGCTCACGCCGATTCCGTTCTCTTTGAGCAAGTCCGTGTAGTCGCCGCTGGCATACTGCGAACCGCGATCGGAATGGTGAACCAGATCTGGCTGCACGCTGCGCCGCGATAATGCCATTTTCAGCGCTGCCAGCGTTAACGGGTCTTCCAAGGTCCGATCCAAAGCCCAGCCCATCACGCGTCGTGAGAAGGCATCGAGGACGACAGCTAAAAAGACGAACTCCTCGTGCAGCCGAATATATGTGATATCAGCTACCCAGAGCTGGTCCACGGCTTTCGCGGCTAGCCAGCTCACCGGCTAGGATGTTCCGACGCCCTTCCCAGTTGATCCCGATCGCGATCAGTACCGCCTGACTCCGTACCGCACCATCCTCCCGGACCTTCTCGTAACGTGCATCCAGAATCAGATACGGATAGGGCTCTTCCAAACGTCTACGTGCAAAACGCTCCAGTTCTTCATCCGTTTCTGTACAATCCGGCTGATCGTGGAAGAGCTGAACTCGTGTCCGCACAACTCCTCCGTGATGGTCTTCACCTTCCGCGTGGATACGCCTTGCACGTACATCTCGAGCATCGCAGCAACCAAGGCTTTCTCGCTGCGCTGATAACGCTCAAAGACCTCCGTGCGAAAACGTCCCTGCCGGTCCTGCGGCACACGCAATTCGATATGCCCTACTCGTGTCACCAGCATCGGTCGTAGTAGCCAGCTCGGTACCCGAGCCGGCCCACTGTGCGCTCGCCTTTGCTTGCTTGCAGCGCTTCGTCCATCTCCGCTTCCAACACCTGCTGTAGCGTCTCTTCCACGATCGTCTTCAGCAGATCCCGATCCTTGGCCGACAGCTCCTTCCGATCCTCTGCTGTGATCTTTTCCCTTCGCGTTATCCTGCTTTCGGGTCACCTGTCCCTTTCCTTTCTTCAGCCTCTAACTGAATTCGAAAGGTCCAGTCTGTTTGAATGCGTAGGTGGGAGGTCTCGCAACTGTCAAGCGTGAGGCCCGGCGGTTGCGTTGAACACTTATGTCAGCTACCGTTTCTGTTTCCTACTACGTGGGTCTTGATGTACATCGCAAAACAATCAGCTATTGCGTGCAGACGAGCGACGGTCGTATTGTCCGGGAATCCAGTATTCCTTCCAATCGGGAAGCGCTCAGCCAATGGGCCGAGAGTCTGGAGCAGCCCTGGTGCGGAGGGCTTGAGGCCACTATTTGCAGCCATTGGATTTATCAACACCTGAAGGCGTATGCGTTGGAGTTGAAGATGGGTGCACCCGTCCGACTGAAAGCGATTACGGCCGCCAAGCGAAAAAACGACTGCCTCGATGCACGTACGCTCGCCGATCTGTTACGGTGCAACTTGTTTCCAGAGTGTTATGTCATGCCGGCCGAGTACGCGGACCTGCGAAGACAACTGCGCTACCGTGCGCTGCTGGTCCATATGCAGGTGCAGTTCAAGAACAAAACAGCTGGGCTACTGATCGAAAACGGCATCGCCTACGATACCAATCGACTGTACCAGAAGAAGTATTTCGCCGAGTTACTCAAAACTTCCCCGCAGATTCCGGAGGAGCTCAAACGCCTGCTCGGCTTCAACCGCATGCAGATCGAAACTTTACAGCGCATGGATGGCAGTATCGTCTCCATCTTGCAGCGCGACCCGCGGTTGGCCGCTCGTATTGCACGTTTGCGCGGCATTGATGGTGTCGGTGAAATCACGGCATTGACCTGGGCTCTTGAAATCGGTGAGCCGTCGCGCTTTCCAAACTCCAAGCATGCCCTTAGTTACTGTGGGTTGTGCTCGCCACAGCGCGAATCCGCCGGTGTCGGAAAGCGCGCTCCTCTTTCTAAACAGCGCAATCGCTTCCTGCAAACTACGCTGGTGGAAGCGGCGCATCTGGCTCCGCGTTATAGCCAGACGCTACGGGCCATCTACGACGCGGCGCGACAGAAAGGCAATTCCAATCGGGCTACTCTCGAAGTCGCCCGTCGGCTCGTACGGTATCTGCTGGCCGTGGATCGTCAGCACTTTCAACAATCTGCTGCAGCTTGAGGCGCGCGTTTTTTAAGGCATTGCAGATCTATCCGAATGAAGAACTTGCTACCTCTTCACGATTTTTTCTGCTGGTGAAGCGGAGGCGGGCTCCGGTGGCGACCGACCCGTCCAGGAATAACCAGCCAGACTCATCCGGGTGAAGCGAGAATCGCTTCCCGGTTCCATCCAGCGGCGGCTGCGATGAACAGGACCGGCTCGGCCCCACGTGGTGGGTTTCGGCAAAGTCAACTTACCTTATGCCGCCTCAGTCTGTTTCGGGGCGGGCCGGGAACATCCAAACTCATTCTTCTGGACGCTTGCTCTTAGCTCGTTAAGCGATCTAGCAAATGAATGTCTGGTCGTAGACCTGTCTATCGATCTCTTGGAATCCTGTTCTGCACTACGCTGACCCGTCTGTTCGTGAACGGCTTCACGATTACAAGCCGAAGCGCCTCCGCGCTCTAAAGAGAAATCTTCGTGTACGCTATTGACTTTTCCTACCATGAATGACCCACCTCCTTTTTGCAGAATCTTTGAAGCTTAACCTTCATGTCCGTCGTCCTTCACACGACGGCGGGGCCGGGTCAAGGTCGAGCGAAGCGAGCCCGCCAGGGTTGCCTTGACGCGGATTCGCTGTCGTGTTACTCGAGATCTCAACGGCGAAGAGAGCGCTGCTCCGGCTCGCGACTTCGTTCGGTGTTGCATATCCTAACGCGCTGTGTGGCCGCGCTTCGTTATAATCGGTCCTCCAGCTTTCGATGATGTTCCTGGCCTGACGCAGACTTGTGAACCAATGTGTGTTCAAACACTCATCGCGCAGTTTGCCGTCGAAGCTCTCGACGTGCCCGTTCTGCATGGGCTTTCCGGATTCAATGTAGTCGAGTTCCACTTTCTTCTGCTCGCACCATCTACGCACGGCATCGCAAACGAATTCAGGACCATGATCGACACGAATGGCATCGGGCAGTCCGCGTTCCTCAGCGAGTTGCTCAAGTACCCGTAAGACACGTGCTCCGGGCAGGCTCAGATCGATTTCGATGACCGGACACTCGCGCGTGTAATGATCCACCATGGCCAAGGCGGAAACTACGTCCATGCGCCAGGCTGTCACTCACGAAGTCCATGCCCCAGCGTTGATTTGGGCGCGTAATCTCTGTTGTGCGGGCTTCGAGCACGCCAACCGTTTCCGTTTCCGGCGCGGCACTTGCAACCGCAACTCCTTCGTGATCCGATGCACCCGGCCGTGCCACACTGACACGCCTTCGCGCTTCAGCAGATCCTTCAATATCGTGATGTCCAATGCCTGATCGGCGACGATGCGCTTCAGCTTTGCGTTCTCTTCCTCCAGCTGCTTCAGGCGTTTGGCTTCGCTCACATCCATCCCGCCATACCTACTGCGTCATCCGTAGAACGTCGCGCGCGCCGCGCGCGGGGAAAGCTGATCCGGTGAAGTGACGACCATAAAGCGGTCGAGCTCTTTCTCCTGAGCCAGGTGCCTGGAATCTAAAAAGGTTTGCCTGGGTGTTTTTCCGAAGCAGTATTTGCCAGAGTGCGGCCGTTGTTGATTGTACTCCTCCAGCCAGCCATCCAGATCAGTTTGCAAGTGTTCGAGTGAGGAATACAGCTTCTTGCGAAAGGCCACGCTATAAAACTCATCCTGCAGCGTGCGGTGAAAGCGTTCGCAGATCCCGTTGGTCTGCGGCGATTTCGCTCTCGTCCGGCTGTGATCGATATTCTCTACCGCCAGATAGAGCTGATATTCATGGTGTTCGCGCTGGCCGCAGTACTCCGTTCCGCGGTCTGTCAGAATGCGCAGCAAAGCAACATCTTGCTCTTCAAAGAAAGGTAAGACGCGATCGTTGAGCATGTCGGCCGCTACCAGCGCGTTCTTGCGATCGTACAACTTCGCGAATGCCACCTTGGTGTACGTATCGATGAACGTTTGTTGGTAAATCCGGCCCATGCTTTTGATCGTACCCACATAATAGGTATCCTGTGCGCCCAGATAGCCGGGATGTGCCGTTTCGATCTCGCCGTGCGCTTCCTTTTCCTGCTGCGCTTTCTCCAGGGCCCTCACTTGCGCTGCGGTGAGTACCTGTCCAGGCTGCTGCGCCAGCTTGGTTTCCAGCGCCCTCAGCCGTTTCGAGAATGTCTGCATGTCGTGCCGCAGCCAAACGCTACGCACGCCGGTGGGCGAAACGAAGAGCCCGCGTTTGGTGAGTTCATTGGCCACCCGGACCTGCCCATAGGCAGGCTGTTCGGTGGCCATCTCCACCACCGCCTGCTCGATGTGCGCCTCCACTCGGTTCTTCACGCACGGCTTGCGCCGGCTGATTTCCTTTAAAGCCAGCTCGCCGCCCTTCTCATACAGCTCTTTGAAACGGTAAAAGCTGTCCCGCGAGTAGCCCATTACTTTGCAAGCCTCCGATACGCTGCCGAGCATGTCGGCCAAGTTCAGCAGACCCACTTTGTTCTTGATAATCTTTTGATCGGTGTTCACTGACATCTCCTTTTCGCGCTTTCGCACAGTCTATCAGAAAATGTCAGATCAAGTCGAGCCTATTACATACCGTGTCGGAGCGAAGTAAGAATGTCCTAATGGAGGGAAGTAGAAATGTCCGGTTGACAGACTCGGGCCTGGATGCAGGAAGACAGGTTCGAGATGGGACAGAAGGAAGGAGACCGGTTGAAGGTCCTGCACGAAGCGGGCAAACGGCAGATTACGCAGTGGCAGGCGGCAGAGCAACTCGGGCTGAGTGAACGGCAGGTCAGGCGATTACTCGACAAGCTGCGACAAGTGGGCGATGGAGCCGTGATGCATGGTCTGCGAGGTCGTGTCTCGAATCGCCGTATCTCTGCCCAAGCGGATTGCGGTACGATTGGCGAGCTCAGCAAACCCGAGTGCCGCGATTTCGGGCCGACCTACGCAGCCGAACATCTCCACAAACGCCTGGGCATCACAATCGGCAAAGATACCGTGCGGAAGTGGATGATCACAGCCGGACTTTGGCAAAGCCGCAAGCGTCGGGTGGAAGCGGTTCATTTCTGGCGCGAGCGTCGTGCCTGTTTCGGCGAACTGGTGCAATGGGACACGTCGGTGCACGATTGGCTGGAGGGACGCGGCGAGCGCTTGTATCTGGTGGCCATGATCGATGATGCGACCAGCCATTTATTCGCGTGCTTCGTTCGCCATGACTCGACGGAAGAGAACTTGCGCGTGCTGTGGCGGTATCTGGAGCGGCATGGCCGGCCATTGGAGTTCTACACCGATAAAGCCAGCCTGTTCGAAGTCGCGCCGAAGCAGCAGGACAGATGGGAGGGCGAGCAACTGCCACTGACACAGATCACCAGAGCCCTGGTTGAACTCGGCATCGGCCGCACTTCGGCGCACAGTCCGCAAGCCAAAGGCCGCGTGGAGCGTTGCTTCGCCACGGCGCAAGATCGCCTGGTGAAGGGCCTGCGATGGCACGGCGCCCATACGCTGGAACAGGCCAATGCGTATCTCGAAAGCGAGTTCCTGCCGGAATGGAATCAGCGTTTCACGGTCTCCCCAGCCAATGCCACCGATGCACACAGGCCGCTCGGCGGCGAACACAGCTGGCCGGCAATTCTGAGCCATGTTGAGCAGCGCACGATCAGCAACGATTACACGCTGCAGTTTCGCAGCCAGCGTTACCAGATTGCGAAAAGCTGTGTGCGGGTGGGCATGCGCGGTGAAAGAATTCGAGTGGAAGCGCGACTGGACGGTAGCCTGGCTTTTCGTTATCAAGGCCAGTACGTGCTCGCTGAGGTGTGCAAGGAACGTGCGCGTCAGCACTCTGACAAACCCGCCAAAGCCGTTCGCAAGGACCACAATCGGGGTGGCCGCAGCCAATGGATGAATAAGTTCCACCTGAAAGATTCCCCAGTCCTTTGGCAGAGTCTCCGCACCGCTAACTCCACCAGCTGAACGGACCTTTCCTTCGGAGCGCCGGGCAAACTGCGCCCGGCGGTCTCCGCGCTTACGGGTTCAAGGCCTCCGCTCGGGAACTTCACCACCGTGATGGCGCCATCAAATTTAAAACCCTCTGACCAAAGCCAGAGGGTTGTCGCCGATCACTGCGGAGCCAGTCCGTCGCGTCGGCCTTGAACACCAGAACGGACGCGACTCCATTCCAGCTCCGCTACACTAACATCGACATCTAAGCGCCCGGCTAAAACCGGACATTTCTACTTCGCTCCCTTTAGGACATTTCTACTTCGCTGTGACAAGCCTATTACATACCGAAGCTCACCTCGCCGCGCAATACAAGGAGGCCGCTACGCGGCAGCTTTCTTGATGAGTTTTTTCAGGCATCGCGAAATCTTTCGATCCGATGTGATTCCATCGGTCCGGGAACGCCTTTGCCGCCGTCCCCGGCCTCATCGTCTCGATGAGTTTCCAGTTGACTATTCCTCGGCGGGTTCTTCTCCAACAGAGCCCGCCTCCGCTTCGTCAACCGATCCTCATTCTGCGCTACAGTCGTCTTGCCGGTCGAGTTCTTTTCATCGAACCGTAAGCAGTGTCTTAACTCCTTGTCTCAGCTCAGGGGCCACTCCATGAATACACGAAGCCCACACAATTTTGTAGGTTGTTGAAGACTTTGGTCGGGGCGGGAGGATTCGAACCTCCGGCCTCCTGGTCCCGAACCAGGCGCTCTACCAGGCTGAGCCACGCCCCGAGTATATCCAGTGTATAGGGTCGCGGATGAACACGGCAATGCAGCCCCAAGTTATCCTGGCTATAGGATGGTTTCGCGAGTAGCAACGATTACGTTGCTGGTCTCCACAGTCTTGGTTGCCCAGAGTTTTGCGCAAAGTAGCAACTCTTCGCTATCCAGCAAAGAAAGCTCCCCAGTAGATACGGCGCAGACTCCGCCTCCGATCTCCTGTCCCGCCGGAGCGCCCATAGGAGCGGTCGAGCTTCGCGTACAGAGTTCGTCTACCCCAGACAGTCTTCCGTTTCAGAACATCAACCACTTGACCGAAGGCGACACCGTGCTCTACGCGCCGGTGCTGCGGGAGCATGAGAAGCGTCCAGGTGAAGTGTCGCTGGTGATGGTTCCAGCTAAGCGCGAGCCGAAGGAAGCCGCGCTGCTGGTCACCGATCCGAAGGCGGCCGACAAGCCCCAGCGCTGGAGCATTCCCAAAACCTTGACCCTGGCTGCCCTGGTTTACGGTCCGCAAGGTCTCAGCAAGAAAAAAGTCGAGGGGTTCCTCTCGCAGGACGATCTGCTCATTGCGCAGCTTGCCGACTACGCCGAGAAAACCGCGCAGACAGAAGCGCTGGTAGAGGCGCTCTCGAATTCAGGCAGCTCGTCCGCCAGCGTCAATGCGGCCTTGACGGGATTTGCATCGCAGTACGGAATGTCGGTGCAATTGGACAGGACCGCGCCGCCGGCAGTTCAGGCTCAAACGCTCTTCGCAGCGTTGAACCCGCAATTAGCCACTTACAATCCCCTGGCCAGTTCCAGTGCTGAACGCGTTGGCCAGACTGCAAGCGTGGCAACAGCCGCCGCCACGCTCTTTTTCGGCAGCCCTATCGGATTAGCTGCGGGCGGGGCCGCCATGCTGCTCGATCTTCGCTACATCGCATTCCCCGGCACGCAGTTCCGTTCCTCGTTTGCCCAGCCGCTCAACCGCCCTCCCGCGAAAGACGGTTTGAACTTGTGCGGACAGAACGCCCCTGCTCCCCCACACACCAGAGTCGCTTTCATCTGGGCAGTTCGTATTCCAAACACGCCCGCGCCAGTCATCCAGATCGGCGATGCTGACTTCATTCCTCCTGGCGAGAAGACCCCGCTTCCAGTCGAGGTGCCCGATCCGCAATGGAAGTATCTGCAGCGGTCGCGAGCCTGGAATCTCGAGAACACGAAAGGCCAGAAGTTCCCCATCTCTGTTCTTAAATTGGGCAATCAAAAGGCGCTCGAGCTCGATCTCACCAAGGCATCGGTCGAGCCCGGCGATTATCATCTTGCCGGCTATTGGGATTGGACCCGCTTTCAGGCTTCGGGACAAATTCATGTGCAGCCATTGAGCGATTTCGCCGCTGCGCGGCTCGACCCGAATTCACAAGACAGGCTGTTGGCCAAATCCGGCAAGATACCTGTCACAGTCGCTGGCAGCGATTTCGAATACCTGACCAAGGCCGAAATCAAGAAAGTGAATGATGAGTTTGCTGTGGCAGAGCCGGTACGTTTCATCTTGCCCAAGGGGCTGCGCCAAGGGCCTCAGAACCACGCCGACGTGCAGATCGACACAACTAACCTCGACCCGGGCAGCTACGAGCTGTTGCTCTCGCAGCAGGATGCCAAAAGCCACCCGGTGAAAATCAAGGTTCTGCCGAGCCTGCCCAAGATCGACAACCTGCCTATCCTGGCTAACCAGGGCGAAGCAACTCAGCATTACGTTCTGAAAGGCGAGCGGCTGGGCCTCCTCTCAAAACTGCAGGCTCCGGGCGCGAGCTTCGACCTTGGCGCTCCCACATCATCTGGAACCGACCGCAGCGTGACCGTACAACTCAAGTCGGATCTAAAGCCGGGGACATCGCTCGCGATTCAGGCCGGCATAGCAGACCGCAGTGAACCCATGACGCTGCCTAACGCTCTCGAAATCACCGGACCTGTCCCGGCTATCGCCAGTTCCCGTCTGTCGCTGCCAACTGGCATGTCAATCGCTTTGCCGCCGAACGAATTTCCAGCGGGCAACAATCTTACGGCGGTGCTCGATGTCCGGAACGTCGAGCCAAAGAGTGTATTAAGACTCGCTTGCGCCGAAGATGTAGGAGTTCCTGTCAACATTCGCATCGGCGAGCAGAATGCTGCCTATAGTCTGCAGCAACTCTCTCCTGACCAGTTATTTGTCGCTTTCGATACCAGCCCGTTCCCGGCCGGCTGCCTGCTGCAAGCAACGATCGATAACGGCAAGACCGGCCAATCGAAGCCGTTCACTCTCGCCCATATCGTTCGCCTGCCGCAGGTCGATTCTTTCGAGGGCACGAGCCAGCTTCAGCCGGACGGCAAGCGCACCTACAATTTCACAGGCCGGAACTTGGAGATGATCGAGAAAGCCGGTTGGGATCAATTGGAAGGAATTCCAGTGACGGCTCTGCCAACGCCCATCCAAGGCCAGGGACTTAAACAGGCTCTGCAATTGAATCTGCCCGATCCTCCCCCCGCACGTGCGGAGTTGTTTATCTGGCTTCGTGGGGAAAAGAATGCCAGCTCAACCACTCTATCCGCGCCGCTGAGATTACCCGGCCCGGGAAACAGCCCCTCCGCAGCGCCATCTCCGGTCCCGGATCATGGGCCAAATCCCAAACCTTAGTTAGCCGCCAGAATCGACCGTCAGGAAGAAGGCTTTCTCCCAGGCCTGCGTGGCCGATTACTTAAAATGCTTTTTGACGAAGAGAGCACTTTCGGTCCGGGTACCGTCTCAGCCGTTCGCCGATTTAGGATCGAGGGAATATCTACCCGACCCGTTTCCTGCGCCGGCCTTTCCGCCAAAGACTCTTCGATAACTGGCTCTTGGGCTTGTTCCGCCTCCGCACCAGTTACGTTCCCTTGTGCGTCGAGGCGTTCCACTCGAACGTGCTCCTTAGATACCGGCACCTTTTGCTGCACGACCTTGGTCTCTTCGAGCTGGGTGATCCTGACCTCCTCCGTCACAACCCACTGCTTTTCGCAGCCCTGCAGCACCTCCGACACTACGGGAATTACCAAAGTATTGCCCGACCGGTAAGGCTGCTGGGGACCCTCCACTACGCGGTTGACTTTAATCCGCTCTACCTCTGCGCGCCCTTTACGCAGTTCCTGCTCGATTAATTCATCGCGGGTCTCAATGGATTTAGTCACCCGGACGCCGCCGGTTTGCACCGGCTTCGCGTCCGCATGAACCTCTTCCTGGATGACGGGAACTACGACCTTCCCTTCGTCCTGCTGCATGTAACCTACCGTGAGACCGCTGAGCGAGTCTTACCGGTCACTTTGTCCCAGCCATAGCGCACCGAGTCTTTCACCCGTTCCCAACTGCTGTTTGGATTCCGGCGCGTGTAGTCGTCCCGCAGCTGCGATTCGATCTGGCTATAATCCTGGCCCTTATAGCGAGGATCGTTGGCGATATCGTATCCGTAGCGATAGCCCGGAGCATAGTCTTCGTAACTTCCGCCACTCGCTCCATACCTGCTAGAGAAGTCGCTGCGGAAGTCGTCGTCATTGTAGGTCTGGCCTGTAGCGCCGGTCTGCGCGTTCTTTCCCGTCAGATTCTCTACTTCCACATCAGTACGCCGAACAGTGTCGCGCACCGTTTCGGTCCGCTCGGAAGCTTCTTTGTTGACGCTTACCTCTTCCACTACCCGCGCCTGCTTGGAGACGACCGCTTCTTCGGCATACTCGGCTACTTCGATAACCTGATCACGGCCGGCGCGGAAGTCTGCTTCGTTCGCCGGGCGGTTGACTGGCTTACGGTCGACCCGCACATTCTCTTCGCGCAATTGAACATTCTCTTCCACCGGAGTTTCCGTCATGCGGGAGTAAATGCGAACACCACCCCGCTGCACAGCCCGCTTGCCCACCTGCAGCTCTTCTTCTACAACGGGAATCTCCTGTCGACCGGCGGTTTCGGTCGAAGCAGTATTGACCTTGTTCCGCCCTGTCAGAGATGCACCAGCCGAGCCAGTGGTGGCTGCGGGAGTGCTCCTCAGTTCATCGCGTGCATTCAAAACATCGGACTTGCTGCCCTGGTAGCCGGAATCGTAGGTGTTAGAAGTAGACACGCCGTGCGCCTCACCGTAATCCTCGGTGTGAACATTGACCGGGGAGTACCGGTTGAGAATATCGGAAATCCGGTCTGCACTGGATTCCGGGGCGTCCACGCTGACAATCGTCTTCCCGCCTGCTACTGCGGTCTCATAACCGCGCCTGTGTTCATCCGTATCATCCCCACCAAAGAGAGACTTAAACCAGCCCGCGATCCCGCCTTCATGGTGGCTCATCGTGGAAGGCGCTTGTGATGGGTAGCTACCTGCCGCCCCTAAGTCCGCTGCAGTTCCCGCTTCGGATTGGCGAACGCTCCCGCCCTGCGCCCCTTCGGAAGATACAAATACCTTGTCAGAGCCAAACCCAGACGATCTCAGCTCAGCCGCAGCCGCTCGAGCATCCTCCGCATTATCGAAAACCGCCACGACGGTGTAATCAGTCGTATTTGCCATATAGTTTTCCTCCTTGGAAATCCCAATACAGCTTGTGGACGACGCCCGGGAGGAATTGCTACAACCGGCGCTCGAGTTTAATGTGAAATCCCGTACGGCAGCTAGTGAGCGCTGTAAGTGCGACTTTTTGACTTGTAATTCCTTCACGGCGGTCAAAACTTCCTCTGCCGGGAGGCCGAAGCATTAACATGGTCCTTCAATGTCCAGAGTCGCTGCCATCCTGCTCGCTTTATCACTTACCTGCTTCGCTTCCCACCGGCACAGCGGTAGATCCGGACAATCCGGAATTTTCGACTACTACGTCCTCGTCTTGTCCTGGAGCCCGGAGTTTTGTTACAGCCATGCGAGCGCCGCGCAGTGCAGTGCGCACTCCGGCTTTGTCGTCCACGGTCTATGGCCGCAAAACAACGACGGCAGCTATCCCCTCAATTGCCAAACCAATCAGCCGCCGCCCACCAATCCGTCATCGATGGCCGGCATTATGCCCGCCGAAATTATTCAACACGAATGGCAGCAGCACGGGACCTGCAGCGGGTTGAGCGGCGACGCCTATTTCTCGCTGATTCGAAAAACATTTCAGGCCTTGAAAATTCCCGCCCGTCTGTCGGCGCCCAGTTCTTCTTTCACGCTCGCCCCTAAGGAACTGAAGCAAGCATTCGAGCAGGCAAACCCAAACCTCAGCGATCCCGATATTGCGCTTCAACTACGCGGCAACTACCTCAGCGCCGTTGAACTCTGCATGACGAAAGGCGAGCAGCCCGCTCCGATCGCCTGCTCCAATATCAGGGACACCCGCGCGGGGACGTTCGTGGTGCCCCCGGTTCGCTAGTGCCAAGGTGCGGAAGTTAGCAAGCGTAGCGGAAGTAAATCGCTTGCTGGGTGCTTCGCAGACCCGTTAATCAACCAACCGTAGAAAGGTTGCCAAGGACCGGATCACTTCTATGACTAGCGCGTTTTACGTATACGGCAGGTGAATGAAACTTTTGGCGCTGATCAGCCGAGTACTGAGCCGTCCCGAAAAGACGGGAGCAGCACCCGGACAAGAAAGTCATTGAGCGGACCGAGTGCAGTAGGCTCAACTGGCAGCGTAGACTCGGAGGCCGCCTCTTCGAGCTGCGCGATCAATCGCATGTATTCAGCTTCAAAAAACCTCGCTCCTTCGCATCAAGCGAGCCCTTTTCTGATCCCGCCATCTTTCTCTCTCTCTCTATCAATTCCGGGACATAGGGCAACCGGAACTCTTCGTTTAGCGTGACGAGGTTGGCTTCTACTTCGCCGGTGCGCATGGGATGGATGCCGGTAAGAATCACACGATGAACATACAATAGTGGCTTGATGCGCGACGAATGGTCCTTTTGGAATAGGTTCTACAGCATCGTAGCGAAGCCAAGGAAAGTGGTCGCTGCGATGTCGAGTTATGCAAGCAAGAGCCTAGTAAAAATAACACTAACATAGAGGCTTCCTGGGGTTTACACTTACCCTAATTTGCGGACTTCCCGAAAAGAAAGAGGATTAATCCAGATGTCAATGACGTTCTTCACGAAACAGTCAGTTGCAAGGCTCTTTGGAGTCCTGTCTTTCGCCACGCTTGCTTCCGCGAGCTCCCTTCAAACTTATGAGTTCCAATTCTACGGAATTGAAACAAGCGTCAATAATCCAAGCTTCCAACAGGTCATCAATGGAGGGGGTACCTTCTCGTTTACATCAGCCGCCACCACCATCACCCAATCCGATTTGACCGCGTTCTCGGCATCAGGTATCTTTAACCCGGGTCACGGTCCAGGCTTCGGCTCATGGAACTTCGGGCTAAGCGATCTGACCACCTTCTCTTTCGCTGCTACCCCCCGCTCCTTGACACTGACCACAGTTCCGGTGTTGGGAATCAGCCCGCTTCCTTATAACACCACTCTGTTCATCACCGGCCTCGGACCGAACCAAGTCTTCCTATCCCAAGGATCAGGAGCCATCACCAGCCTCACCGCCACGCCGGAGCCCGCCACCTACGCGCTACTGGGTTTGGGAGGAGTCCTCTGCCTCTTACGCCGGATTCTGTGACGCTCCAACAGCAGAGAAATCTCAGCCGCGATCAGATTTGCCGCCGACAACGGGAGCGCCGACCTTTCCAGGAGATCCCAAACCCAGGAGTCATCGGCGGAGGAGGACAGTTGCAGAACCGCTTGGAAGTACCGGACCCACAAGATCGTAGAGCTGATTACTCGAGCGGCGCTGGTCGCGCGTGACGTCCTCCAGCGTGCGCGAGAGTCCGCTTAACCGGACGCTGAATGTACTCGGTGGTCGAGCTTCCTGAAAGCTGCCAACACGGCGATGTCGTGCCGATTTGGTTTTCTGATGCACCTCTAGGCATGTTCGAGGAATCGCGAAAAGTGGGCGGTCTCACAATCGATGTGTCGGTCCCAATTAGCCAGGAGGTCGAAAGGATTGTTATGGTCTTACGCCGCAAACTTGCCGATGCCCGCCAGCCAAAAGCAGAGGCGCCTTTGCAACTCAGTTTGCCTGCTGCAGCTTTTCAACGATAGAGCCCGTAGAAGATATCGAAAGCTGTGAGTCTGGATTGCCGCTATCCGCAGGTTGTCCGATTGTGCCTATATCGGCATCTCGGCAGTTCATGCGATCTCGGCGCGCCGGTCGCGCCCCTGTTAAAATTTCTTTTCTCAACCTCCTCAACCGCTTAGCCGAAAAATCCGCGCCCGCGCGAACGACCCCTCCTTATCCTGCAGGCAGGTTTGAAACTCTGACCGCCCAAACATCTCCTCGCTCCCGCGCCCATGTCAATCGCGCTAATAGCCAGCATTCAACAGGACCCACCTCATCCATCGGGAGAGCTCGCTCCGCGCAGAATTCCTTCAAGCACGGCCTGTATTCCAAGCAGTTGATCCTGCCGGGCGAAGACCCGGCCGACTTCGACGAACTCCGCGCTGGCCTCCGCAGCGAGCACCAGCCCGCCAACACTACCGAGGAAATCCTGGTCGATGAACTGGCCCCAAGCGCACAGGCCGCGACCCGCGCCGTCAATAAAAAGCAGCGCTTCGGCGGACTTAGGCGCGGGTCGCGAGTCCGTTGTGCGCAATTAAGAGAAGCTTCTGGCGCATGCGCCGCTTCCGCGAAATGGAAGCCCGCGCCTTTCAACCCGAAAACCTGGACGACTGAAACACTAACGGCTTAATGACTCTCATCCAGCGCTCCATGGCCTCCGCCGAGCGCAGCTTCCACAAATCCCTAACCGCTTTGTCAAAACTGCAAAGTACGCGTGGCTTCGTTCCGCAAAAAACCGTTGAAGAACAAACCGCGGTCCAAGAATCTGGCTTCGTTCCCTCAAAACCGCCCGAGGAAGCCGCCGAACAACCCGCACCGGCTGGCTTCGTTCCGCAAAAAACGGCCGCTGAGCTGGCAGCCTTCAAATATATGGGCTACTTCCCCGAGGATCACGACGAGTATGCCGAATCGCTCGTCAATTCGTGCCTTCATGCCCGGCATAACACCGAACCGTCGCCGGAATGAACCCCTGGAGGGCGGGTTTCAATCCGCGCGGGACTTCAAGTTTCGCTCCGGATCTTTGAAATTTGAATATTTCCTGACGTCGCAAGCGCCCGCAATGTCTCTGCACCCTGGTAGCACCGCCACTCTGGGCGCTTCGCGTGGAGGGCGGCTTTCGAACCGCCAATGACGGCACGAATGGGCGGCATGACGTGCGAGGGCGCCTCTTCTGTGTCCTAAAGTCGGCCGCGACTCCCGCCGATGGTCCTTATGGGAGAACACAGGCGCATGAGACGGAGATACAAGCTTCGGATACACGAAAGCGGAAACCGCGACGGAGTCATCGAGGCGGGCACGATGGTTATGCATATCGGCGGTAGTGCCGCGGTAGAAGCGAAATCGATTGACGAGGTCGAAGCGGGTATTCGAAAACAGGTAGCAGCCGACACGCTGTCGCGAGGTTGTGTATATCAAATCTGCCCGCCAGGCGACAGCCAGGAATCGCTGCGCTCGCTAGCGGTCGCGGTAGACGGATCATTTCGCAATTGTGTGCTCGATCCAGCCAGCGGAATCTATTCTGAGTTCCGCCGGATTCGCTTCCCGGAAGTCGCAATGCAACAGCTTTGAAGAGGCCTGGGTGCAAACTGGATAAGAAATCCCCGTGGCGTGAATCGCGCGGGATCAATCTTCCAGGGAGGAAGCGCACTTGGACCGAACAGTGGTTGCTATAACAGGGGCCTCAAGCGGCATTGGCGAGGCCTTCGCGAGGAGACTGGCGCCTGGACATGACTTGCTTTTGATTGCTCGCCGCAGGGAGCGGCTGCAGTCGCTCGCGGATGAGTACTCTAATAAATTCGGCACGCATACCGACACTCTGCAAGCCGATCTGACGAAAGAAGACGATCTTAACCTCGTCGCCGAACGAATCGGCGGCCAGGCGCGGCTTGCCCTTCTCATCAATAACGCAGGGTTTGGCACGAAAGGCCGCTTCTGGGAAGCCAACCTTGCCGGCCAGGAACAAATGCATAAGCTCCACGTGATGGCGACTATGCGCCTCACGCATGTGGCCCTGCGCAACATGGTTCCGAATGACTTCGGCGGAATCGTCAATGTGGCTTCGGTCTCTTCCTTTGTGCGCAGTCCGGGGACAACCAGCTATTCGGCGACAAAAGCCTGGATGACCGCCTTCACCGAAGGACTTTACCTAGAACTAAAGGGCATACGGTCTAACGTTATCGTGCAAGCGCTTTGCCCAGGCTTCACTTACTCCGAATTCCACGAAAGCATGGGCGCGAACCGCTACCGCATCGCTGGCCCGTCCTGGTGGCACAGCGCGGCGGAGGTAGTTGACGCGTCTATTGATGGCCTACAGCGCCGCAAGCTATTCGTGGTCCCGGGCTGGCGTTATAAACTGCTGACGGCAATTCTTCCCAGGCTGCCTGTGGGTTTGCGCACTGGTTTTGAGTCGATGGCGGGCCGCGCCCAATTGCGTCAGATCCCGGTCAACGTCGACTCTCAGAAGCAACTTGGTGCGATAAAGTGACTTGGCGGGGGATCGCGGCGTTTACCACTCTTCTGGGCTTATACTCGGCAATGGCTGATCAGATGGATGCTCCTAAGGTGCATAACGAATCCTTCGAGGTAGTGGGCATTGAGGCGCGCACAACCAACGCGCAAGAGATGTCCGGGAAAGGCACGATCCCAAAATTGTGGGGCCGATTCATGCAGGAAAGTTTGCTCGAAAAGATTCCAGACCGCGCCGGCTCGGACGTGATTGTCCTAAACACCGATTACCAAAGCGATAAGAACGGAGAATACACGTACGTACTCGGCGTCAAGGTATCTTCGACGCACAATGTTCCCTTGGGCATGACGATCCATAAGGTCCCGGCTGGTGAATACGCCAAATTCAGCGCGGAGGAGAAATCCCCATCCGCGGTGGTAGGCGTATGGCAGCGTATCTGGTCGCTCGAAGAATCGGGACAGCTCATGCGCGCCTACCACACGGATTACGAAGTTCACCATAACTCGCAGAACAAAGCGAGTGTTGACGTTTACATAGGGCTTAAGAAGTAGACCGCATGCGCGAGCGAAGGCGCTGGCGAATTGCGGCACTGCTCGGCATCGGCGTCCTGATCAATTACTTCGATCGGGTAAATCTCTCGGTAGCTCACGAAGCACTGCATGACGAGTTTGGACTTTCGAACGAAACCTACGGATATCTGCTGAGCGCCTATGTGTGGACCTATGCGGCGCTGCAGTTACCGATCGGGGTCATGCTCGATCGCTTTGGGGTCAGGCTGGTGGGAAGGATCAGCGCGTTTCTATGGAGCGTGGCCTCGTTTGCAGCGGCTGCTTCGCCAAGTCTCGGCAGCTTTTTTGCTTCGCGTCTTCTGCTGGGAGTAGGCGAGGCGCCTACCTTCCCGGCAAACGCCAAAGCGATCGGCTACTGGTTTCCTTCGCAGGAACGAAGCATGGCTACCGCATTCTTTGATGCCGCGGCGAAGTTTGCCTCCGGGATTGGTGTGCCCCTGATCGGCGCCACGCTCGTCCGTTTCGGTTGGCGCATCAGTTTCGCGCTGACCGGAGTTATCAGCTTCGTATATTTCTTGGCTTTCTATTTCATCTATCGCGATCCGCAAGACGATCCGCGCCTAAGTGCGGAAGAATTCGCGCACATACAGGGAAGCGATGCACAGCATCAGGTTCACACCGGGAAAGCAAATCCCGCGCCGCTAGCTTATCTGCTGCGCCAGCGAAAAGTGCTCGGCCTCGTGGCGGGCTTTTTCGCCTATAACTACTGCTTCTATTTGTTTCTCACCTGGCTTCCAAGTTACTTCTCGGCACTGCACCTGAATCTTCAGCATTCGTTCGTGTTTACGAGCGTCCCATGGCTGTTTGGCACGGTAACCGACTTGGTTGTGGGTGGATGGCTGGTCGACGAACTAATCCGGCGGGGGCACGATCAGAGCAGGGTGCGCAAAACCGTTTTGATAACAGGGACAGTTTTGGGGTTGGCGGTTGCGGGCGCCATGTTCACGCAGAATCCGGTAGTCGCGGCTTTCTGGATTAGCATTTCCCTGGGCGGATTATCCGCCGCGGCGCCAGTCGGATGGTCGCTCCCATCGCTGATTGCTCCCCGGGATAGCGTTGGAAAAGTCGGCGGAATCCTCAATTTCGGAAACCAGCTTGCCGGGATTGCTGCGCCGATCGCGACCGGTTACTTCGCTGGGCCTACAAATTCCTTTTCACGCGCTTTTGCGGCTGCGGCGATCATTCTGCTACTAGGCATCTGCGGCTACGTCTTCATGCTCGGGCGTATTGAACCGGTCCCCGACCCGCCTCATCAAGCGCCCATGTCATCTTGAGGGTTTGCTCGGCAGCGCACGCACCGCTCCGGTCGAGATACCGCCGTCCACCAGAAGTGTTTGGCCTGTAATGTAGCGGCTTGATTCTGCCGCCAGGAAAACTACTGCTGAATCTAAGTCATCCGGCTGGCCAGGCCGCTTGATTGGAATGCGGTCGCTCAGATATGCAACCCACTCCCGGTCTTCGTACATAACCTTGTTTTGCTCGGTGCGGAACCAGCCAGGGGCAAGGCAGTTGACTGTAACGCCGTGCTTCCCCCAATCGTCCGCGAGACTCATCGTCAATTGCCGGATGCCGCCTCGGCTCGCGCCATACGGGGCAAGACCAGCGTATCCAGCTACGCTCGTTACAGAGCCGATATTGATGATGCGCCCGTAGCCGCGCGGGATCATGCGTTTGGCAACCGCCTGCGCGACAAAGAAACTGCCGCGCAGATTGGTATCGAGAATGGCATTCCAGTCATCCCAGGTGACATCCAGGGCGGGCTTGCGGATGTTCATGCCGGCGTTGTTGACCAGAATGTCGATCTTCCCGAAGGCTTGCTCGGCTTCGGCAGCCATCTGCTCGATGCTTTGCTGGTTCGTAACATCCAGATCGAGAGAGACAGCTCGCCCGCCCAGCTTAGCGATCTCTTCCTGGAACGGCTGCAGTGTTTGTTTGCGGCGGCTGGTCAACACCAGATCCGCGCCGGACCTGGCGAGCGCACGGGCGAAATACTGGCCGAGACCGCGGCTGGTACCGGTCACGATTGCAACGCGGCCAGACAAATCGAAAAGCTCGCTGCTCACGATTGCTTACCCGGCGTGAGAATCACTTTCATCAGGTTGGCTTCGCGGGCGTGAAGGCGCTCGAACCACTGCGCTCCTTCGTCGAGCGGAGCGACCATGCTGATCAGCGGCTTTAAATTCACCTTGCCGCGCGCCAGCAGTTCGATGCACTCCGGATATTCACCAGCGGATGCTGCCGTGCCTTGCAGCCGAATCTGGCGGCTTACCACGACCTGCAGCGGGATCTCGACTGTCGGTGCGATGTTGCCGATCAGTGTTACGGTGCCGCCCCGGCGCACGCTTTCGATAGCGGTTTTGATGGTTGGCGTGCTACCGACAGCTTCGAGGGCTACATCCACGCCCGTATCTGACGTGTGCCGCCGCGCTTCGGCTGCTGTATCTGCCGTCTTTGCGTTGATAGTGGCGGTTGCACCTAAGTCTTTGGCGAGTTGCAAGCGCGTGTCGTCAACATCGGAGACGGTGATGCTTGCACATCCGGCTTCCCGCAGCGCTTGCAGGACGAGCAGGCCGATCATGCCGGCACCGACTACCAGCGCCGTACCCTTGACCGGCACTTCCGAGAGCTTGACGGCGTGGACCGCGACCGAGAGAGGTTCGACCATTGCGGCGTCGCTGAAGGCAAGCTCGTTCGGCAGTAGATGCACAATGCGCCTGGGCACTACGACATACTCGGCGAACGCGCCCTGGCGGCGAAAGTCGGGAGTTGCCACGCCCAATATCTCGCGGAGTTCACACAAATTGACTTCGCCGCGCAAACAGTACTGACATTTTCCGCAATAGACAGTGGAATCGAAAGTGATGTGCTCGCCTTCACGCAGATCTGTTACGTTCGCGCCCGCGGCCGCCACCACACCGGACGCCTCGTGACCCATGATCAGGGGCGGAATGCGGCGGCCAGATGAGCCATCGTAGCCGTGAACATCGCTTCCGCAAATACCACACGCCTGGACTTTCACCAATACTTCACCCGGACCTGGACGCGGCATGGGCACATCAACGAGATCGAGCCGGCTGTATTCAGAGAGCAGTAACGCCTTCATGCTGCGATAGTATCGAATTGCGCAAGGTGATTCATTGGGGTGCAAGGAGCTTGTGAAAGGGACAAGACGGTCTTTTTTGACGGTGTCGGCTGCCGCCGCGGGCGGGTTTGCGCTTAGCAGGCGGGCACCGGGCAGAACGGCAGCGCCTATCGTTGGGAAGCTTTCACCGTTCACTTATAGCCAGGTTCAACTGCTTCCTGGACCGCTCAAGCGGCAATTCGATCAGAACCACACATTTTTTCTTAACCTGAGCGACGACCGCCTGCTGAAAATCTACCGGCAACGGACAGGCCTACCAGCGCCGGGCGAGGACATGGGCGGCTGGTACGACGATTTTTGTCCGGGGGCGAGTTTCGGCCAGTACGTCTCCGCGTTAGCGCGCTTTGCAGCACAGACAAATTCCGAACAAACTCGCAATAAAGTCCAGCGGCTCGTTACAGGTTACTCCCAAACCGTTGACCCGAGCGGCAGCTTTTTTGTGGATCTGCGCTATCCGGCTTACACCTACGACAAGCTGGTCTGCGGATTGATCGACGCATATTCGTACACGGACGACCAAAATGCAATTGCCATTCTACGTGCGACAACGCAGGCGGCGCGGCCGCACATGCCCGATCACGCCCTGACTCCAGAAGAGAGGAAGAGCAGCCGATACAAGGACCAGACCTACACTGCGGACGAATGTTATACGCTTGCGGAAAATCTGTTCCTCGCCTATGAACGCACAGGAGATCGCCAGTACTTCGACATGGGCAAGCGTTATTTGCTCGACCAGGGCTTCTTTGACCCGCTTTCGCAGGGCCAGAACGTCTTGCCCGGCTTGCATGCCTATAGTCACATGAACGCGCTTAGCTCTGGCATGCAGGGGTACTTGAAATTGGGTGAGCGAAAGTATCTGCGGGCGGTCATAAACTCAGTCGAATGGATCTGGCAGGACCAGAGCTTTGCGACCGGCGGTTGGGGCCCGAACGAAGCCTTTGTGGAGCCCGGCAAAGGCCGCCTTGGAGCCAGCTTGTCCGAAACTCATCGCAGCTTCGAGACGCCTTGCGGTGCGTACGCGCATTTCAAGCTGATGCGCTATCTGCTCGCGCTAACAGGCGACCCGCGCTACGCGGACAGCATGGAGCAGGTGCTCTACAACACGGTGCTGGGAGCCAAACCGATTCAGGAGGCGGGCTGGAGCTTCTACTACTCGGATTACGGGCACTCTGGGCATAAGACAGATCACCGGGTGGTCGCAGATTCTCCGGGACCATGGGATCACGACGGTAGATGGCCGTGCTGCTCGGGAACTTTGCCACAAGTTGCCGCTGATTATGGCATCAGCGCGTATTTCCGCGGGCACGATGGAGTGTATGTGAACCTGTATGTTCCGTCGCAAGTTAACTGGGCACTTAGTAACTCGGTGCGGTGCACGGTTACACAGGAAACGAGTTATCCAATAGACAGCCTGGTCAAACTGAAGATCGATCCTTCGGCTCAGGTGCCATTTACAGTTTATTTGCGGGTTCCGGTATGGGCTGGACCGCAAAGTTCGGTCGCAGTAAACGGAAAACGTTTCCCGGCCGCGGCACTTAGGCCGGGAACATTTTTTCCAATCAACCGAAGCTGGCAAAAGGGCGACCTGATCGAATTGGACTTAGATCAGCGTGTAAGTACCCGGCCGGTTGATGCGCAAACGCCGGACCAAGTAGCGGTAATTCGCGGGCCACTGGTGCTATTCGCGATAGCAGATCAGCAGCCCACGCTTTCTCGCGCTCAGGCGCAGCGTCCGGCTATTAACAAGACGCAGAGTAACGATTGGACTCTACAAACAGAGCAGGCGAAGTTAACTTTGCGTCCCTTCTACGAAATCGGCGACGAGGTTTACCAGACCTATTGGAAAGTGGAAGGATAGAAGGGCGACCACAGCTTAGGCTTTCGGATCGTTGCCGTTTGGTTTAGCCGGACTCGCAGAACGGTCGTTGATTCCACGCACCTTTCCAAGCAGGTCGGACATCTGCATCCCTGAGAGGGTCTCAAACAAGGTCGGAATCTGCGCGGCGATTTTAGTCATGTCGCCGGTGATCTTACTCATGCCGGTTGAATTGCCGTCCCCGGTAGAGATGATGGTGATTTTGTCGACATTAGCGAGTGGAGCAGCCATGGCCCTTACCACTTCCGGTAGTCCGGTGATGAGCTTGTCGACAACAGCCGCCTGATTCCACTCCAGATAGGCCTCGGCCTTGACGTTCATCGCCTTGGCTTCGGCTTCACCCTTCTTCAAGATGATTTCGGCATCGGCCTCACCCTGGGCGCGCGTGGCATACGCGGAGCCTTCCGCTTCGATCGTCATCTTGCGGCGACCCGCTTCAGCCAGCATTTCCATCCGCTGCTTCTCGATTTCGGCACTTTTTAGCACGGTCGCGATGAGTTCCTTCTCGTGCCGCAGGATCTCGGCTTCCTGTACTTTGACCTCCTGCTCCTTCTCGACCTGGCGGATTTTGACGGCTTCGGTCGTGACCTGCTGCTGCATGATGTTGGACTGAATGTCATAGGCCTTGTCGGCTTGCGCTTGCTGGCGCTTGACGATTTCGTTGTACTGCGCCTTTTTGATTTCGAGATCGCGCTGGGCTTCAGCCTGCGCCGCAAGGGAGAGGGCTTCGGCCAGAACGCGCTCCTGGTCCGCCTGGGATTTCGCCACTGATGCGGCGCGCAAGGCATCGGCGCGGCGGATGGCCGTGTCACGCTCCGCTTCGGCGGAAGCAACATCGGCATCACGCTTGATGCGAGCGATATCGGGACGGCCCATGTTGGTGATGTACTCGTTCTTGTCGCGTACTTCTTTGATGGTGAAAGAGACGACCTCGAGCCCCATCTTGCTTATGTCGTCGGCGCAGGTGGCGCGCATCCGATCGCCTACCATCTCAGGTTCTTTGACGATTTGCTCGACCGAGAGCTGGCCGATGATGCCGCGCAGATGGCCCTCCATAACGAGCCGGATGAGCCCCTCGCGCGCCTGGTCGGATTTGGTCAGGAACTGTTCTGCGGCGGTTTGAATCGATTCGGGGTCGCTTTTCACCTTGATCTGTGCAACAGCTTCGACCGTTACGGCGACGCCCTGCTTGGTATAGAGATCCTGCTGCGGCGCAACATCGAAAGACATGAGCTGTAACGACAGCTGGCGATAACTTTCGATCAACGGGAAAATAACCGTGCCCCGGCCTTTGACAATGCGGGTTCCACGTAAACCGTAAACAATCAACGCTTCATGCGGACCGGCTTTACGAAATAGCGTTGCCATGGTGCTCATCGCCAGAAGCAAGACCAACACCACGACGACAACAATCACAACAATTTCACTCGACATTTTCTTTCTCCTTTAGGGTGGGCATGGAGGACTGGTTCAGCATGGCTTCCCAGGTGCGCACATAAGCAACGCCCTTTTCAAAACGCGTGACAACAACCTCTTCGCCGCGCCGAATGAGGCTCGAATCTTCACTGCGCGCGCAAACCGGTCTGCGAGCGCCATCCCGGACATAGATCAATTCGCCGACACCGTCGGGCCGGATCGTGCTCGATACACGCCCGAGCACGCCCACCATCTCGTAGTCGGCCGGGTTCAGCGGTTTTTCGCGAGCTTGCAAAAAGCGCAAGAACGCGGCAAGCAGCCAAGCGCCGGCAAAACCGAACCCGATTGCGATGGCGAGATCCATCCAAAACAGAAGGCCTGTGTGGCGAGTTAGCAGGTAGCCCAAGCCTCCAAACCAGGCCAGGAAAACCGCCAGACTGCTTGGATTGGCCATCGAGCCGAACCAGCTCCCAAGCTGGCTGGAGGGAGCATGTCCGCTAGCGTGACCGTGACCGCCTCCCGTAGAGCCATGTCCGCCGTGGTGAAAGTGCGCGCCATGACCGTGCCCCAAGTGAAGGCCGCCAAGAAGCAGCGTCGCGAGACTCCAAAGGCTTCCAAGGCCAAAGCAGAGCAGAAAAATGTCAGGCCACTGCATGGTGAGCCGCCTCCTTCGGCTTGAGAACATCCCACAACCGGTCAACGACCTCCGGAGTTTCGAGCACGGCGGCGAGGAGCAGAAGACACTTGCGTGTATCTTTGTGGCGCGCCACTTTGAGCAGCGCTTCCGAGAGCGGATGATCTTTGCGGAACCGCTCCGCCCCGGCGATAAGCCAAAGGTCGATCTTTTCCTCCTGCCCGCGGAGGTCGCTCGCGAACCCGGCTTGGAACTCTTCCGGATCATCCACCAGGTAGCCGGGATGCACTTTGAAAAATTTGGCGAGTAACAGCCGGGTGGTGTTGGTCAGGTGCTTACGCTGGCCGCCTTCTAGTTGAGACAGATACGGTTGGCTGATAGACTTCCCCAGCTCTGAATGAAGAGCCGCTATGACTTCCTTTTGAGTCATCTCGCGGTTGAGCCCGCGGAGACGGCCTTCTATCAGCCGGAGATGCCGGATTTTCTCAGCAACGGTCATATAGCAATCTGCTATTTTTATATAGCTAATTGCAATACGAGTCAAGAGAAATCGAGAGCTGGATCGTGGCCTAATTCCGATGAAGTATGTTATCTACGATGCGACCCATCCTTTCGCTCGCGCCGCTGCTCGCTGCGTTGCTGCTTCCCCCGACTGTTGCCGGACAATCGGTTACTGGCCCGCTTGCTCCGACGCCGCCGATGGGCTGGAACAGTTGGGATTCATTCGGTTTATCGGTGAACGAAAGCGAGTTTAAGGAGAACGCAAAATGGCTTGCAGAAAACCTGAAGCAGTACGGCTGGCGGTATGCGGTAGTCGATGAGGGTTGGTATCTCAAGAATCCTGACGCGAAGCCGGGAGCTTTCCAGTTCACGATGGACAGCAATGGCCGGTTTCTGCCGGCGGTGAACCGCTTTCCCTCCGCTTCGAATGACCATGGCTTCAAATCATTGGCAAATTACGTCCACTCGCTTGGGCTGAAATTCGGGATTCACATCATCCGCGGTATTCCACGGGAGGCCGTCGAAAAGAATCTGTCGATCGCGGGGTCCTCGTTTCTGGCGGAAGATGCGGCCGATAAATCGGACATTTGTCCCTGGAATGCGGATAACTATGGCGTGAAATATTCGCCCGCTGGGCAAGCCTATTACGATTCGCTTGCGAAGTTGTATGCAGGTTGGGGGCTCGATTTCATAAAGGTCGATTGCATCGCCGCGCACCCGTACAAAGGCGACGAGATCCGGATGGTTAGCGAGGCCCTCAGGAAGACCGGGCGGCCAATCGTGTTGAGCCTTTCGCCGGGTCCTGCGCCCTTGGACAAAGCCGATGAGCTAATGAAGGAGGCGCAGATGTGGCGTATCTCAGACGATGTTTGGGACCACTGGGCGCACGACCCGAAGATGAATTTCTCGCAAAGCCTTTCACAGCAATTCCCGGTAGCGGCTTCGTGGGCCGGCTATGTCGGGCAGGGACACTGGCCGGACGCGGACATGCTGCCGATCGGGTATCTGGGCCCGCGTCCGGGGGCTGGCGAGGCGCGAGAGACGAAGTTTACTCATGACGAACAACGCACTCTGATGACGCTCTGGTGCATCTTCCGTTCTCCTTTGTTTATGGGTGGCAACCTGACGAAAGTGGATGATTGGACGCGCTCGCTTTTGACAAACCGGGAGGTGATTGCTGTCGACCAGCAATCAAGCGGGGGACATCAGCTGCTCACTGACGGTAAGAAGGCGGTTTGGGTGGCGAAAGATACAGCTGGTCGAGGTGCTTATGTGGCTCTCTTAAATTTGTCCGGCACGAGGCAGACGATCGAGTATCCGCTGCAGAGTTTGGGGTTGAGCGGAACGTCCTTTGCCATTCGGGACCTATGGGGGCAGCACGATTCGGCGGAGGCCGATCGAGTGAAAGCAGCTCTTGAGCCGCATGCTTCGATGCTGTATCGCGTGAAGGCATCGCACTAAACTGGATTCGATGAATCGCCGCGAATTCTTGCAATCTACTGGTGGGGGGTTAGCAGCCAATGCTGTCGCCGGACAATTGGTTAGGGATGAAAAGCGGCGCAGAGTCGGACTGATTGGCTGCGGCTGGTACGGCAAGATCGATCTCGTCCGTTTGATTCAAATTTCACCCGTCGAAGTAGTTTCGCTTTGCGACGTAGACAAACGCGTGCTAGCAGAGGCCGCCAGCATGGTTGCGGCGCGCCAGCTTTCAAAGAAGACACCGCGGACTTACAACGATTTCCGGCAGATGCTAGCTGCTAAGGATCTCGACCTGGTCCTGATCGCCCCGCCCGATCACTGGCACGCGCTCATCATGATCGAAGCCGTTAAATCAGGCTTGGACGTTTGGGTGCAAAAACCGATCAGCGCGGATGTCTCCGAAGGCCGCGCCATGGTCGAGGCCGCGCACAAGTATGGTCGCGTCGTGCAGGTCGGCTTACAGCGGCGCAGCACGCCACACATCATTGAAGCGAAAGACCGATTTATCAGCACCGGCAAATTGGGAAAAATCGCTATGGTCGAGATTTATTGCTACTACCATATGCGCGCGACGGAGAACCCGCCCAACACAGCGCCGCCCGCGTATCTCGACTACAACATGTGGACGGGGCCGGCTCCACTGCTTCCATACAATTCGCTCATCGGTCCGCGTACCTGGCGCGCTTTCATGGAATACGGCAATGGCATTGTGGGAGACATGGCCGTGCACATGCTGGATATGACGCGCTGGATGCTTGGTCTGGGCTGGCCGAAGCGAATTTCTTCAACAGGCGGCATCTTCGTCGATAAAGCCAGCAGAGCAGACATATCCGACACGCAAACTGCTGCTTTTGACTTCGATGATCTGCGAGTGGTCTGGCAACACAGGTCATGGGGCCAAGCAGCAGACCCGAAGTATCCTTGGGGCGCGACTTTCTACGGCGAGAAGGGAACGCTGAAGGTCAGCGTCTATAGCTACGATTTTATTCCGTTGGGCGGCGGCCAACCTGTACACCGAGACGTGACTTATGAGTTAGAGCAGTACCCGGAAGATAAAACGGAAAAGGATCTCGAGAAACACGTTGCGCCCGCGATACGTTATCACATGAAAGATTTTTTGCAAGCCATTGATACACGTTCGCGGCCGGTATCGACCATCGAGGAGGGTTATATCTCTACCGCGTCGTGCATCCTGGCGAATAATGCCATGCAACTGAACCGCACCTTGGCTTGGGATGCTCAGCGGCAGCAAGTGGTGAATGACCCGGAAGCGAACCGCCTGTTGGCCCGTTCGTATCGCGCGCCATGGGTTCATCCGGATGTAACAAACGCCTAAGAAGCTGCGGGGCGTAGTTCGTTTCTCCTATTGAGTTCCTCTCGAAAATCAGCTACGATCTGATTAGAAGCTTCGGTAGAGTATCTGCGAATCTTCATCCTTCCTCTCTGTTGAGCGAATCATGGCCGGAATTTCCGTCCGGGACCCTCAATCAATAAGAACGGCCGTGCAGACCGTTCATCTTTCTAAGCAGCAAGATTCATCGTCATTGTAAGACTTACCTTATCGGCGCGGAACTCATGTTCCGATCGTCGCCTCCGGGTGCTCCGTCCGCGCCTTCAACGCTTAATACTTCTTAAGGAGAAGAAACACTTATGAAAATTTTGAAAACGTGTGGTGCTCTTGCGGCACTCGCCTTTGCGGGTTCTGCCGGAGCTGCTGAATACTCTCATTACCTGAAAGTCAATGTTCCGTTCTCGTTTGTTGTCGCTGGACAACAGTTCGCTGCGGGACAATACGACGTAAAAGAGAGCGAGAACGGGATCATTACGGTCCAGGGTCAAGGCAAGGCTGCTGCTGTCATCAGCACGCCCTCACAGCTCGCAAAAGCCAGCGAAACATCCCGGCTGAGCTTTACCAGCAATGAGAGCCGGGAATATCTTTCCGGCGTTTCCGTGGAAGGAGAAGTTAGCCGGGCGGTGCCTATACCCAACACAACGGAGCGAAAACTCACGTTAGCTTCGCGCTAGGTCAGTAGAGGTTATAAGCGGCGGCTGGCCTTGTTCGCCAGCCCCTACTCATTTCGATATCTTAATTATGCCCAAAGCACACGTAGGAGACCGCCCCAGTAACTGGCGCACTAAAGTTGACCGACATAGAACCGGCTCCCGCATAGGAGATCCAAAATCGATTGCCAGGTCCGATATCGAAGTTTGGAGTAGCCGCGCAGTCGGGATGGACGTTGTACATACCAGCAAAGGAGTATGTCGCCGATGTATTAGAGGAGACTTGTAGCTCGCCGGTTATGTCTGTATTCTCCGTTGTACCGGTCTGAAGCCTGCCGTTTATCTGGATGTTATTGGCCGGATTCTTAAACCCCCAGTAATTGAGCTGCAAAAGCTTTTCTTCATTCGCATCCCAAGGCCCCGGACTGAAGCCGAGGTTCAGTTGGTTCCCATCTCGTTCGAAAAAGGCGTAGGAGCCGTTCGGGCCTCCGTTGTTATCCCAAATCGCCAGTCGGTTCGGGCTGTAATTTCCGATCTTCTGAATCCAGAGTTCATTGGCGACGAGTGAGCGCTCGCCCAGGAACGCAGGGCCGGTATAAGCTTGATCGATACGGCCCCAGGTGTACAGTGGCCAAGTCATGACGCCAGGAGGCGTTTGGTAAATATCGTTGCTGGCAAGCCCTCGGGCCAATCCGAATATGCGCGAGTTAGTGTAGGTTCCTGAGAAGACCGAGCCGCTCTGATCGAAGTAAGCCGCCGAAAAGGTCAGGCTGTCGATGTTAAGGTTGAGCGCCCGGATCAAGTATCGCTCAGTCGGATCGCTCGATGAAGGATTGCCAATACGGTTCCCGCTGATGCCGCTGATGGTAAGTGTTTGAACATCGTTGATGTCTAAGCAGGTAGCCGCGGACTCGCAATGCAGTTGATTGATGGTGGCCGTCCCCAGACCATTGAAGCGCACTGCGTGAGCAAATGTGGCCGGGTTATTCACGTTATTGTTCAACCACGGTGACCGGTAACCACCGGCAGGAACCGTCTGGTCTTCCACATAGACTTGGTTGACGAGCAATGCTCCCAGCCCGGTTGCCCCCGGATTATGAATCCACGAGTAAGTACTCGTTGAGCAGCCGATAATCCAGACGTTATCCAGCTCGGTCGACCCCGTAAAGAGCCCGGTACCGAACGCGTTGGTAATAATCACATGCCGAAGAAATGTCTGAATGAATGTTCCGCGGTAGTCGACTAATGCTTGCCCTTGGAGCTCCTGCGTCTGACTAGCTCCGTTTCCGTCGAATACCACATTCTCAACGGCCATGAATTCATTACCACCGCCCGGAGGGCCGTCGCTATCAAACGTTTTCAGCAGAGGAACGTTGCTGTTTGGAGCGAGACGTATAACTACTCCGTCATAGGGATTGCCAGCTATCGGTACGTTAGCGGATGCGCCGTAGAGATAATCGCCCGCTTGCAGGATCAGAGTCTTTGAGACCAGGTAACATCCTCCAAACGGACGCGCTAAGTAGATGTAGCGATGAGAGTCTAAAAGGCTTTGAAGAGCCAACGTATCGTCCGAAACACAATCGCCTTTTAGCGAAGGACCGGGCGCGGAGTTAGAGGCCTGACCTGCCGAAACAAATGTTAGCGAAAGTAGCGCGAGGAGGAGGGCTTTCATGGTCCTTTTCTCTAAGAGTGGATAGGAACCGCTCTGCGTCTCACCGGAGTTACCCGGGAACTTGATGATGTATACTGTTGTCGAAGTGAAAGGGGAACGTACTGTGGCTGAAAGCGCACGTATCGAGCTCCCACAGGGGACGCTCGATCTGCTGATTTTAAAAACCGTTGCTCTGGAGCCGCAGCACGGTTGGGCAATTTCCGAACGGCTCCAGCAGATTTCAGCCGATGTTGTCCAGGTCCAGCAAGGATCTCTCTACCCTGCCCTGCACCGACTGGAGCGCCGTGCGTGGTTGCGCGCGAAATGGGGCACCAGCGAGAACAACCGCCGCGCAAAGTATTACGAGATCACCGCAGCCGGACGGAAGCAGTTAGAAGCAGAAGCCCGGTCGTGGCGCAAATTGGCGGGAGCTGTGGCGGGCGTTTTGGATACGGCTTGAGGATTGCGCGATGTTCAACGATCTTGTCTATCGTCTGCGCGCGTTGCTGAGAGGCAAAGCTTTAGAGCGGGAACTCGATGACGAGCTTCGCTTCCATTTGGGACAGCAAGCTGAAAAATATGGGCGGGCGGGTGCGAGTCCTACGGAGGCGAACAGAATGGCGCGGACGTCGTTACAAGGACCGGAACAGACAAAGGAAGCCTGCCGGGATGCGCGGGGAATTTCCTTGTGGGTAACGACCATACAGGATCTGCGTTATGGGTTTCGGCAACTCCGCCGTAATCCAGGATTCGCGATCGTCGCGACGCTGGTATTAGCGCTGGGGATCGGGGCTAATACAGCGATCTTTAGTTTGCTCGATGCCGTGATGCTGCAATCGGTACCTGTCGGCGCGCCCCAGGAATTGATCGTTCCTAAGTGGACAGCGAAAGCGACACCCCGCTCTTTTGGCTCCAGCTCTTTCGAACCGTGTTTCGAAAGCAAAGCCCGCAGTCCAAGAGACAATTGCTCGTTTTCTTATCCAGTGTTTAAGTTGATCGAATCGAGGCACGACATCTTCTCCGGCGTAACTGCCTTCGCGGGACCGGCGCAGTTGAACGTCAAGGCGAGCGGAGCGGCTCAGCTCGTGAGAGGAGAGATTGTCTCGGGTGGCTTCTTTCAAACGCTCGGGGTTCGCGCGGCAGTGGGCAGGACGTTAGATAGGCAGGATGACTCTCCTCGCGCAAACGCGGTTGTAGTGTTGAGCTATGGTTACTGGCAAAGCGCATTCGGAAGCGACCGGTCCGCAGTGGGTAAAACGATTCGTCTAAATGGCGTGCCCTTTACGGTAGTCGGCGTCGCGGAGAGAAGCTTCAGCCGCCTATCGCCGGGAAGAGTTTGCGATTTGTGGCTACCCATCGAAGCGGGTACTGGTTTGGGGGTCTCCTGGGTACCTGTTCCGCTCGAGAACGATCACGATTGGTGGCTCGAGATTGTTGGCCGGGTTAAGCCAGGCATTCGGGCCTCCCAAGTGGAGACCGCGCTCACAGTTTTGTTCCGCAACGAAATGGTCGATCAGTCTAAGCTTTTTAAACCGGATAGCGATCCAACGATCGAGGTTGCTGGCGCGAACAAAGCCTTGATCGGATTCAGAGACATGCTTGCTAAGCCGCTTTACGTGCTGATGTGCGCAGTCGGCCTGATCCTGCTGATCGCGTGCGCAAACGTTGCCGGTCTGTTCACGGCTCGTACCGCGGCGCGGCAAAGAGAACTGGCGATTCGACGGGCTATTGGTGCGGGACGCGGACGAATCGTTCGCCAGCTCTTAACGGAGAGTTTGCTTTTGTCGGCACTCAGTGGCTTAGCAGGAATTGGCTTGGCCTACTTGGGCACGCGTTCGCTCACTGCGTTTCTTTCAGCGGCAGAGATGCATTTGAATGTGGAGCCTGATTATCGGCTTCTGCTCTTCGCAGTCGGAATCTCTATCTCGTCTGGCCTGTTCTTCGGAATCATGCCCGCTTTTCGCGGCACACGAATAGACCCTGCCTCGACGATTCAGGATGGCTCCGGTCTGCAACAAGCCATGTCTTCTGCGGGGCGCCGGCTCTGGTTCAGCAATTCGCTGGCCGTCGCGCAGGTGGCGCTTGCGGTGGTGATGCTGTTCGGCGCGGGCCTGCTGATGCGGACACTGATTAATCTGCAGAACACCAATACCGGTTTCGATTCTCGTAACCTGCTTTTGTTCGGCCTGGATCCCATTTCGAGCCGCTACAAGGGGCCAGAGATTCGAAATCTCTATCGCGATCTGTATAACAATCTGCGTTCGTTACCCGGTGTAACTAATGTGAGTTACTCATCAGATACGCTCTTGGCCAATGGCTTGTGGTCAGAAGATTGCAAGATTGAGGGCCGGACCGACAAGAGCGCTGTGCGGGTTGAGATGTTAGGTGTAGGGCCTGATTTCTTTCAGACAATGAAGATACCTGTGCTGGCTGGAAGAGTATTTACATCATCTGAATTCGCCTTCTTGCGTCCGGTTGCAGTAGTAAACCGAGCGTTTACCAAACGCTATCTACACGGCAGAAACCCTCTGGGACGGCATTTTGGAGGCGACGGGCCCAAAGATGTTCAGCAGGAGATCGTCGGAGTAGTGGGTGACGCCAAGTATGACAATCTACGAACCGAGATCCAGCCAACCGCTTACGTTCCACTCACAAATGGAGTCGCGCACTTCGAATTGCGAAGCGCCAGGTATCCTGCGAGCCTGATTCCTGCCGTGCGTAAGGTCGTGCACGATCTCGACCCGAATTTGCCTCTATTCGACGTCAAGACACAAACCGAGCAGATCGACCAGCTCTTATTTACCGAGCGCCTGGTTACCAGTTTGTCGGTCGCGTTCGGATTGCTGGCCTTAGTTCTTTCGTGCGTTGGCCTGTACGGCCTGCTCTCTTATGACGTCACCCGGCGCACCCGCGAGATCGGCATCCGCATCGCGATAGGGGCGGAGCCTCGCAAGGTGCAAGGGGCTATTCTTTGGGAAACAGTAAAACTCGTAGCGATCGGACTTGTTCTCGGCTTGCCCGTTGCGCTGTTGATCACACGCGCACTCTCGACCATGCTTTACGGAGTGGGGTCGAACGATCCGGCAACGCTTGCGGTAGCGGTACTTGTTCTGCTCCTCACGGCCGCGCTCGCCGGCTATTTGCCTGCCAGAAGAGCTTCGCGAGTCGATCCGATGATTGCGTTGCGCTACGAATAAACGCTGGCAAAAATTTCGCAACTTCTCCCTTGACTTGCGCGCAGATACCTGTTTAGACTAGAAACTCGGAAGTACAATTCCATGCTAACCACATGCCACAAAGCGAGCTTCACGGACCGTATCAGTTACGGTGTCGCTGACGCACTTATGGCCGGCCTGCGGTTAATTGTCGTTCACTTCGACGCTCAACTTTAACTCTCGGCATCACGGCGTTTGAAGATCGTGGGACGCGTTCTCCGGGCCTAGTCCGCTGGTCCGAACGCGTAGATGTCGTGTGTCTTGGCTTTAATGCCGTTCCAATGATGCAAATTTGATTTATTCTCAGAGGTTCGTATGTTATGGAAACACATATCGGTAGGCAAACGGGAGCGCGTACTCATCGCGACGAATGGTGAGTTTGCGGGCATCTTGACGCCCGGCGATTACCGGCTGTCGATAGCCGGGCAAATGACTTTAACGCTCGAGAGGCACAACGTGGGCGATCTCGTGTTTGAGAGTGCGTGGACGGACTACCTTATTAAGCACCGGCCGGCTCTCGTCAGGCGCCATTTCACGCAAGTCGAAACCAATAACCTGCAGGTCGCGATGGTGTATGTGAACGGCAAACTGTTCCGCGTGCTCGTTCCAGGCAAGCGCTTGTTGTTCTGGCGAGGCGTCGCGTCGATAACGGCTGAAGTGGTCGAAATGATCGCTGCTCCGGAGTTCGGGGCGGTGAAGCGTTCGCGTTAATGGCGCATTAATGCGGGCCAAGTAAACTTTGCCACCCAGAATCCGGTCTGAGAAGGTGTGGACGGATTTGTTACTTACACTGAGACCGGGAAGACGTGTTACTCGGGCATATCCGTCCCACCGCGGAGAGAAATCAAATGAAAAAATGGACAAGAACTCGAAAGCATTTTAGCGGCAACCTTTCTCGCCGCCCTTTTGTTCGCAACCCCGGAGCCCTCACGAGCTGGCGTGTTTGTGTCTTCACAACCGCACCTCCTGCCTTGCCGGTCTACGTCCAACCGCCGTGTCCGGCAGAAGGCTATCTTTGGACGCCAGGCTATTGGGCCTATGGACCGGCCGGCTACTTCTGGGTGCCGGGCATCTGGGTGAGGCCGCCACGGATCGGAGTGCTATGGACGCCTGGCTACTGGGCTTCGCTGGCGGGATCTACGGTTGGCACGCAGATTTTTGGGGGCCACACGTCGGCTTCTATGGCGGCGTGAACTACGGTTTCGGCTATAGCGGTTTTGGGTTCGGCGGTGGCATGTGGTCCGGCGGCGGGTTCCGGTATAACACGGCTTTTACGAACGTAAACACGACAGTCGTGCGGAATGTTTACGTGAACAGGACGGTGATTAGCAATACAACGATGGTCAATAACCGCGCTAGTTTCAATGGACCCGGCGGCATCGCTGCGCGACCGACGTTTCAAGAGCAAACGGCGATGCGCGAGCAGCACTTTCAGCCGACCCCAAAGCAGGTCAGCCAACAGCAGATCGCCAGTCAAGATCGCACTCAGCTGGCGTCGATCAACCACGGAGTCCCACAGTCGCCGCAATGGATTCTGTGAACGGGCGGCGCTACAACCAGCAGGGCCGCATCGCGAACGGCGTCTCCTCCGGTAGCCTCACAGCCGGCGAAACGAGAAATCTGGAAACCCGGCAGCAGAACATCAATCAACAAATCGCCTCGGATCGCCGCGCAAACGGGGGGAAACTGACCCCCGCTGAAAAGCAGAATATCAACCGCGAGCAGAATGGGGCAAACCGTCAGATCTACCAGGAGAAGCACAACGAGAAGACCGCGCCGCGCTAAGGGTGCAAGGCAAGTGACCTCAGCCCGTTGAGATGCAGAGTCCACTCGGCGAGCGTTAGGGAAAATGCCCCTCCCAGACGGCGGGACTGCTTTTCAGAAAAGCGCAAGTTACGCCTTCATCGTCTACCTCAGTAGTTCTCGTGAATTCTGACCAGACCAGCCAACACCCCCACATAGGCGGTCTTACCGTCGGGGCCGAGATAGACGGAAGAATAGTTGCTGTTGTAGAGAATCCCCGTACCGGCGAGGACCTTGAAGATCGTTTCGCCGGTATGAAAATCGACAGCGGTGAAGTACCAAGGATCGCTGAGGGGTGCATCGGCGGGGCTCGAATCCTTGGAGTACGTATACTCGAGGCCAGTTACCAAAGAAGCTTGAGAGACGACGTTCGGCACTGATTCCTGATCGTTAGTCCAGACGGTATGGCAACTGTCGCCCTCGTCATCGAGATCGATGCGCGTGATGCCAGGTGAACCAGAGAAGGCCATGGGCATCCGACAGCGTCGATTGAATCGCCTGATCCATGGGAATCATCGCCGGCAGGTCGTTCGCGCAAGTGTGATCCTTCACGAGTTGAGGCCCGGAAGTCGTCTCAATTTCCTTGATCCTCCAGATACCGCGGCCCTGGGTGGGAATAATGGCTCGATCCTCATTGTCGAGGAAGAAGTACCCGCCAGATCCGAACGAACCGCTGTTCCCTCCCGTCGGAAGGACGAGTTTTGAAAGAGTTACAAGTGAAACCGGGTCCAGAAGATACGCTACTGGCCCCTTGCCCACACACACAGTGATAATACGGCCCTGCTTGTCAAACGTGACAGTGCCACAGTCGGCAGCGAGGAAGGTAGAAGTACCACGGGGGAGTGTCCGAGGGGTCCAGCGGTGGGGTAGGTATCGCTTTGGTAAGCATCCAGATGCACACCGCTCCGGCCGTTAGGCGCCATGAACGGGCTCTGAGGCACAGGCCGCGCGGGGATCGGTTTGGAAATTGCGGGGCTGCCAATAAACTCCGGCACGGGTTGGGCGAATGGTTGCTGCGGGATGGGTATTACCCGCCTGCTTGAGTCCTGGGCTGCAGCGCTTGCCGCCACGAGCATGACTGCGATCACCAGCCTGTGATGCACACCCGTTTTGTTTGTGATTTGTTTAATGTTTATCGCTCACTTCCTTTTGTCTACTTCCGACTCGTCAGGCTTTCCTTCTCTTTACGGCTTGCTCGACGCGCTTTGCCGGGTGAATTCATAGGAATCGACATTGACGACAATTTCTTTTCGCGGAACAGAAACCTTCATCGTCTTCATTATGTTTGGACCATCCGGTATCGGCGAATAATCCTGCGCGATAGTCATCGGGCCGCCTTCGTAGTCGGTTCTGATATCGACGTGCGTCGCCAGATGGCTTCCCGAACTAACGAGCATCGTCATGGAATCTGTGGGCTTGATCAAAGCACTTGCCTGAAGCCGAACAGTGCCGGCCCCCGCTGGTTGCGAGATCTGCGCCTTCTTAACCGCTTCCATCATCTGTTCTGGCTTGTTATAGCTGCCCGCCAACTGCATTATGTCTTTTACGTCTTCTTTCACCTCGGCAGCGATTTTGCCGCGTATCCCGCCCATTTGCTTCTGCTGAGCCGATATGGTTGTGCGTTGCATCTGGCCGCTCGAATCGAAACGGATTTGGTTTATTATCGGCTCCGCTGGCTTGCCCTTCCTAATCACCGTCACGCGCTGCTTCCATTCGTATTGCACAACCCGCTTGGCATTGGTTGCCATCGCGGCTAAAAGGTTATCAGTTGTGGCCGGCGTCTGGGCGAAAAGCTGCGAAATCGAAATCGACAGGAGCAATCCCAAAAGCAAAGACGCGATCTTACGAAGCTTTTTCATGGGCTACTGTGCCTGAGTCAGGTTGGCAGATTTGACATCCGGCGGTAAGTGTCATACCGTATGATTCTTCCGATTCGGGCGTGGCCCAGATATACTTACGAGAATCACCGGGATGTCCAAACCGACCCTTATCAAGGCGAGGGCGGCCGGCTGCGCGCTGGTACTGCTTTTAGCCGGCTCCAGGCTCAACGCGCAAGAATTGCCATTAGAAGAAGCGGTCCAACTCGCTCTTAAACACAACATCGATATCGCGAATACAGCGCTTGATGTCTCGAAAGCGCAAGACCGCAGGGCGGCATTCCATACCCAGCTTTTCCCGAAGTTTTCGCTCTATATGCTCGGCGCCGAAAACCTGCAGGCAATCAACATCACGGTTGCGCAAGGTAGCTTAGAGAAAAACTCGGCTATTGGGCCGATCCCTGCGAGTAATGTCCAATACACCACGCCCGTTCAGCCAACCGGCTTTATTGTCACGCGCGTCGCACAGCCCCTTTCTGCCATCTACCGCACACGCCTGACCCTCAAAACGCTCGACTTTTCGACGCAATTAGCGCAGCAGAAAGCGCGCTCTAAGCGGCAGGATGTAGTGCGCAACGTAAAGCAGCTCTACTACAACATCGAGCAGGTGCAAAGCTCGCTGGCCGCCACGCGCGAAACCGTCCGGTTGGATAAGGAAGTCGAGCGACTTACGAATGAATACGTCCTGCAGCAGACTGCGCTGAAGTCGGAGCTGTTGCAGGCTCAGGCGAGCCTTGCCGATGCCGAACAGTCACAAGTTACTCTCTCCAACCAGGAAGCCACTGAAAAGGAACAGCTCAATGATCTCCTCGGGCGAGACGTGCTGACGGAATTCTCCGTCACGTCTGTCGACAGTGAAACAAGTAATCCCCAGGCCGACCTCATCGCGGCGCGCAAGAAAGCGCTTGGCCAACGGCCGGAGATTGAACAGGCTCGCCTCAAAACTCTTCAATCCGAACAGGAACTTCGCGCTAAACGCGCCGAATACATTCCAGATGTCTCCGCTGAGTTCAACTCGATCTCGCTCCTGAATTACAGCTCGTTTCTACCGGGTGGAACTTACAGCGTCGGAGTAAGCCTTTCTTGGGAACCCTTCGATTGGGGGCGCAAGAAAAACGAAATCGCCGAGAAACGGGATACTATTTCACAAGATAAGAACAACCAGACATCGGCCGAACGCAAAGTCATCATGGATGTAGACGACAAATACCGGCAGATGCAACAGAGCTGGTCGAAGCTGCGCGCTGCAACTCTCAGCCAGCGAGCTGCGACCGAGAGCCTGCGAGTCGACAAGAATGAATACGAGGTCAAGGCCGCCCTGCTGCAGGTAGTCTTCCAGGCGCAAAGCGTTCTCGCGCAGGCGAATTCAAGCTACGAACGCGCGCTCGCTGATTATTGGACTGCGAAGGCGGATTTCGAACACGCTCTCGGCGAGGATCAATGAAAACAGCAGCTTTTCTGTCCCTGATTGTTTTCCTATGTTCCTGCCAGAAGCCGGCGCCTGCTACAGAGAGAACCGTGACTCCCGTGCGCGTCGTGACCGTCGAGAGCTACGCGCCGGCCCGCGGTCAACCTTATTCTGCGTCCATTCTCCCGAATCGCCAGATTAACCTTGCCTTCAGGGTAAATGGATTTGTCGAATCGATTTACCAGGTGCGAGGGCCGGACGGCCGCCTACACAACGTCGATATCGGAGATGTAGTGAAGCAGGGGACGGCGCTTGCGCAGGTCCGTGTCAAAGATTATCGACTGCAGGTCTCACAGGCCAGCGGCCAGGCTAAGCAAGCTCGTGACACCGAACAAGCCGCGCGCGCACAACTAGCGCAGGCTCAAGCCGCCGCCACCAAAGCAGCACAGGACTTCGAGCGCGCCGACGCGCTATTCAAAAAGACTTCCCTTACTAAGTCCGATTATGATGGAGCCAAAGCCAACCTCGATTCAACCAAGGCTCAAGTGGAGGCCGCGCAGTCACAGGTTCAAGCTAGCGCTGGGGCGTCCAGTTCGGCGCAGGCGACGCTGGGGACTGCCACGCTCGGCTTGCACGACACGGTGCTCACAGCGCCATTCACCGGAGCTGTAGTTCAGAGATCGGTCGAAACCGGCACGCTGGTTGGTTCGGGCACGGTGGCTTTCGTACTTGCCGACATATCGTCAGTGAAGGCCACGCTCGGAGTTTCCGATATCTTGGTTGCGCATTTGAAAACCGGCTCGCATTTATCGGTGTACGCAGAAGCTTTCCCCAATCATCAGTTTCAGGGATTTGTAAGTGCGATCGCGGCGGTTGCGGACTCGAGCACCCGATCGTTCCAGGTAGAAGTGACCATACCGAATCAAAGCGCAATGCTGAAGCCGGGGATGATTGTTTCGCTCGACATCGGCGGGGCAGCGCAATCCGAATCCGTTACCGTTGCGCCGCTCGAGGCCATTGTTCGCTATGCGAATGGCTCGCCTCAGTTTGCAGTAATGGTCGTCGAGAGCGGCATGGCCCGGCGAAGGCCCGTTAAGCTTGGCAAGGTTTTCGGCGACCGCATTGCAATTACCGGCGTCGCTCCCGGCAGCCGGGTTGTTAATTCGGGCGCAACATTTCTGAATGACGGCGACCCGGTAAAGGTAATCCCGTGAGCAACCCTCACCATCGCTCCGATGCCGAGATCATCAGCCACACTCACAACACATCCCGCTTTTTCGTAGAGAATCCGCAAATTGCCTGGGTGTTACTAGCCGGCACCGTTGCCTGGGGAATTTATGGCTACATGAACATGCCCCAGCGAAAAGATCCGGATATTCCAGCCAGGCAGGCACTGGTTATTACAAACTGGCCTGGAGCGAGCGCCGAAAAGGTCGAGCAACTCGTCACACGCACTGTTGAGCAGACGGTTGCTTCCAATTCAAACATCGCCCGCATTGAATCCACTTCCCGCGCTAACGTCTCGTACGTCACGCTCACGCTTTCAGACAAACTTGGCGATACCGGGCAGACGCTTGATGACATCGGCGGCCGGCTCGCCGCCATCAATTCCCTTCCCCAAGGAGCGGGCCCCGTCAACTTTCAACGCGATTTCGGCGACACCGCCACGCTGTTGCTCACCGTCGCGAGCCCAAAATCCGACAGCCGCGAAATCGATCTGCGCTCGCTGGCCATTTCGCAAACGATACGCGCTGTCCGCCCAAACGGTGCGGCCAACCGTGTTTCGTTAATCCTTTGTCTCCCCATCAAAGTGGATAAGCGTCTCATCCTGCTCGTTGTTCCCCGGTTCGAAGAAAGACTTCGCCAGGTGAAAGCGGCGGCCGACGTGCGCCTTCTCGATGGCCCGGGTTTCGTCGGCATCGATTTCGAAAGTAATTGGGACGAAGCAAGTCTTCTCCATGCACTCGATACTTTCCGCTCGGAAAATTACGGCGAGAGTCCAATCAGCCCGGATGCCTGGGCGCCCTTTGTTGTGCGAAACCCGGCAGAGATTCCAGCGAAGCTGAGGCAGGTTGCCGGCGAGAAGTATAGCTATCGTGAGTTGGACAACTTCACTGACGAGATAGCAAAAGGGCTGCTCGCCACCGCTCGCACTGCCGATGGACCACCTCTCGTCTCGAAGGTTACCCGCGCCGCCATTCTCAACGAAAGAATCTATCTGCTCTACTCCCAAGAGCGGCTGGCTTCCTATGGACTCCAGCCATCCAACCTGCAAAATATTCTGAGCGCTCGCAACATCACGCTTCCGGGTGGGCAGTTGACGGTCGGCGAGAAGAGCATTGCGATCAATCCGTCCGGCGAATTTCACAGCGAGGACGAGATCGGCAGCGTGACGATTGGCGTCACGCCGTACGGCGCTCCTGTCTACCTTCGCAACGTGGTGGATACCGTGCGGGCTTACGAAGACCCACCGCAGTTCCTGAATTTCTATTCCTGGCGCGATGCGAACGGCAACTGGCAGCGCACGCGAGCGATCAGCGTCAGCGTGCAGATGGGCCAGGGCGAGAAAGTAGGCCGCTTCGCCGCGTCTGCCGATGCAACGCTCGCCGCCCTCAAAGCGCGGCTCCCCCGTGACCTCATCATTGCTCGTGCGAGTAACCAGGCCGATCAGGTAGCAGAGAACATTCACCTGTTCATGACGAGTCTGTATGAAGCGATCCTGCTGGTCGTCATCGTTTCGCTGGTCGGGTTTTGGGAATGGCGTTCGGCGCTGCTGATGGCCCTTGCGATTCCGATTACTCTGCTAATGACTTTCGGGATGATGGACGTGATTGGAATCGATCTCCAGCAGGTCTCCATTGCCACGTTGATCATCGCGCTTGGGCTGCTGGTGGACGATCCGGTAGTGGCAGGTGATGCCATCAAACGTGACCTTGCTCTCGGCCATCCGCCACGAATCTCGGCTTGGCTCGGCCCGACTAAACTGGCAACCGCGATCCTGTACGCCACGCTCACCAACATAGTGGCGTATCTCCCGTTCCTGTTGCTGACCGGCGATACCGGGAAATTTCTCCATTCGCTGCCCATCGTAATCTCCTGCGCCCTGATCGCATCCCGCCTCGTATCAATGACCTTCATTCCGCTGCTCGGCTGTTACCTGCTGCGTCCGCGGCAGGAACTTAGTATTGAGGAACGTCGGCGGCGCGGATTTGGCGCAGCTTATTATCGCGTCGGGCAGCTAGCCATCGAGCACCGCTGGTTCACTCTTCTGCTCTCGTTTCTTGTGCTCGGCGTAGGCGCTTGGATCGGATCCGGTCTAAAGCTGCAATTCTTTCCCAAAGACCTCTCGCACCTGGCTTACATCAATATCTACCTGCCCGAAGATGCTCCTTTATCTCTCAGCAATGCGACTAGCTCAGCGGTCGAGCGCATTGTTGAGCAGGTTTCCCGTGAACAGGGCCGGTCTCTCGCATCGATCGATACCTTCGTCGGCGGCGGCGCGCCCCGCTTCTGGTATTCCTTGGCGCCCGAATCACGCCACGCCAACTATGCGCAGGTAGTAATCGCGTTACGGGACGAGCACGATACTGATCTGCTGCTACCGACGCTTCAGACGCGCCTTTCGCGTGAAATTACTGGCGCCCGGATTGACGTTCGCCAGCTCGAAACCGGTGCAGCGGTGGGATTGCCCATTCAGATCCGTCTTTCGGGCGAAAGCATCCCAGCTCTCCGCGCCAACGCCGATCGCGTAAAACAGATCCTCAGCGATATTCCTCAGGCCGCGCGAGTGCGCGACGACTGGGGCGAAGATCGCTTTGCCCTGCAGCTCAAAGTCGATCCCGATCGCGCGAATCTTGCCGGTGTCACCAACCTGGATGTCGCGCACGCCTCCGCCGGGGGCATCAACGGTAACCAGCTCACCGTTTTGCGCGAAGGCGACAAGCAGATTCCGGTCGTCTCCCGGCTTAGGCCGAACGAGCGCGCTCAACTCGGCGATGTGGAGAATCTTTACGTTTACTCGAGCTCAGGCACCCAAAAGGTCCCGCTTGGCCAAGTTTCCAGCATTGATTACAGCCTGCAGGAAGAAGTGATCCGGCGGCGTAATCAATTCCGCACCATCACCGTCTCTGCGTCGCCGCGGGATGGCGTGCTTGCGTCGGAGATCATGAATCGGGCCCAACCGGCACTCACGGCTTTTGCTTCGGGCCTGCCTCCCGGGTACCGGCTGGAAATCGGCGGCGAGAAAGAAAAACAAGAAGACGGCTTTCGCCAGTTAGGCATTGTGCTGCTGATCTCTTCAGCCGCAATCTTTCTCGCCCTCGCCTTTCAATTCAAGAGCGCGGTCAAGCCGTTCATCGTTTTTGCCGCAGTGCCGTATGGGGCCGTCGGCGCATTGATTGCCCTCTGGATCATGGGCTCGGCCTTTGGATTCATGGCCTTTCTCGGAGTGGTCAGTCTGGTCGGCGTTATCGTGAGCCACATCATCGTTCTGTTCGACTTCATAGAGGAAATGCATGCCAAAGGCGAACCGTTCGAGCAGGCAGTGCTCGACGCCGGCATCATGCGGCTGCGGCCCGTGCTCATCACGGTAGGCGCGACGGTGATAGCTTTAGTCCCGCTTGCCATCCACGGCGGCCCGCTTTGGGAGCCGATGTGTTACGCCCAGATCGGCGGACTCACCGCCGCTACGTTCATCACTCTGCTGCTGGTACCTGTGATCTATTCCATCTTCGTCCTGGATCTGAAGATCGTCAGATGGGAATCCGCAGCAGACATACCAGCTATGAGTCAGACAGGCGCTCTTGCCGGTCACCGCTCTTAGGGTGCCACTATTCTTCGCGGAGCGCCCTCATAGGGTCGATGCGCGAAGCGCGGCGAGCCGGCGTGTAGGCAGCAAGCAGCGCTACAGCCAGAAGCGGGAGCATAATCACCACAAACAAAGCCGGATTCACTTGTTCGAAGGAAAGGATAAACATCGATCCAATCAGGCGGGACGCAACGAGGCCGAGGACCAGGCCTACCGTGCTTCCTGAGACGGCTAGTAAGAGACCTTGCCGCAAGATCATTTGCAACACCCCTCGCCGGTTCGCCCCGACTGCCATGCGAATTCCAATCTCGCGTGTGCGTCGGGTCACCGAATACGCGATGAGTCCATAGAGTCCGATAACCGCGAGAATGAGCGCCATGATGCCCATTCCCGCGACCGCCTCGACAATGATGTCCGGAGTTTGAATCGCGCGCTTGGTAAACAGATCCTGCATAGTGCGCGCGTCGAAGGCGGGCATATTCGGATCGATGCCATGCACGAGCCGGCGCAACGCAGGCGCAAGCGTAGAGGCGTCGCTCGCGGGTGATTCAGCGACCAGAGTCATGCCGTTCTGTTGATTCTGGGAAAAAGGCAGATAGATGAAGTCGGAAGGTGGCTCGCCGATCCAGAGATACTTTCCCTGCCTGGCGATTCCCACGATCTGCAGGAGCGGCCCCCTGGCATCTTGCAGATGAAAGCGTTTGCCGAGCGCGTCCTGATGCGGCCAGAAGCGATTCGCGAAGTGCTCGTTGACAACCGCGATGCGCGGCGCATCCGGTTTGTCGGATTCGAGAAAACCTCTGCCGCGCAGGATGGGAATATGCATCGTCTGGAAATAGCCGTCGCTAACCGTGGAATCGAAAGCGGTAGGGGGGTTTTCGCCGCGGCTCAGTGTGCGTCCTTCGGGAACAACGGGTTTGGTGTCACCGCCGAAACTGAACGGAATGATCGATGCGAGGGCGGCAGACCGTACGCCCGGCATCGAGCGAGCTCTGTCCAGAATCTGCTTATAGAACTGTCCGTTTTGCGCCTTGCTGTAGTGGGCCATCTGCGAGTCGAAGCTCATCAGGAACAGATGATCGGTCTGAAAACCGGGCCCTTGCGCGAGCTGGGTTCGGAAGCCGATAAAGATCGCGGCAGAGACGATCAGCAGGACCGACGAAATCGCCAATTGGGAGGAGACCAAGACGTTGCGCCCCCAGAGGCGTCCTTTGCGGGCGCCATCCGCGTCTCGTGCTTTGAGCGCCGAAGCAACATCGGAGCGGGAGCTGCGCCAAGCCGGCATCAGGCCAAACAGGAACGTGCTCGCCACGGAGGCAATCAGCGTGAAAACCAGGACGCGATTGCTTAGGCTTATGTCGAACGAAACGGGCACATCAGTAGGCGTAGGTATACTGGCGAACAGCCTCATGCCGGCAACGGCAATCGCTATGCCGAAAACCCCTCCGCCTATAGCGAGCAGGAGATTTTCGAGGAAGAGCTGCCGGATTAACTGCCAGCGAGCTGCCCCGACAGCCAGGCGAACCGCGATCTCGCGCCCGCGAACTGTTGCTCGACTCAACAAGAGGCCCGCGACGTTCGCGCACGCCACCAGCAGAACGCACATGGCAAGTAGCGTCAGCATCTCAATCAGACCGGCATCGGGCGGAGATTGTTCAATGCGCATCGCGAGCTCGGTCTCGACGCGAATCTTCTGATTGCGCGGTTCCGCTGGATACGTTTGTTGGCGCACTTTTGCGATGGCGTTCAGATCGGCTTCCGCCCTGGCGTTTGTGAGGCCTGGCTTGAGCCGGCCTTTGACGTTCAACCAGCGCACATCGCGCTTGCTCAGGTTGTCCGCACCGGAGAGAGCCGGAGACATCGAGATCGGGACGAAGAGGGCAGGCTTAACAAATTGATCGATCCCGGTGAAAGCGGCCGACGCTATGCCGACGATCGTGAATTCCCGTTCAGGCGCACCTTCGAACCGACGGCCGAAGTCGCGCCATTGAAATGGGCAAGCCAGAAATCGTGGCTTAGCACGGCCACGCGATCGCGACCTGCAACTTGATCTTCGCTGGCGCGAAATCCTCGGCCGATGGTTGGCTCGACACCTAAAAGCTGAAAGAAGTTGCCGGACACAAATGCGCCAAACTGCATCTCCGGCACGACCGACGGATTCGGCGCGTATCCAAACTGCCCATATTGGAAGGCAATTAGACCATCGAACGAACGGCTCCGATCGCGAAAGTCGAGGTAATCGGGATACGAGACGCTGCTGTCGCCGCCGAAGGTTGCCGTACCCGGATTTACCGTGACGACTCCGCTCGGCTCCATAACTGGCAAGGGCCGCAGCAGCAACGCGTCGGCGAAACTGAAAATAGCCGAATTGGATCCGATTCCGATCGCCAGCGAACAGATCGCCACAGTTGTGAATGCCGGATTCTTGGCCAGCATTCTAACCGCGTACCTCACATCGTTCAACACGGTGATCTCCGCTGCACCGTTGAGGCTACTCGGCAGGAAAGAATTATCAATGGCTTAGAGTGCGGAGCGCCAGAGGAACTGTTCGAATCCGGGAACGTTGAAGAGCGGTCCGAGACATTCCTTGTGCTGAGCATCTGCTTTGCGTCAGCCAGCTATCTGCGTCAGTCAGCGGCGCATTTGCCTGTTGGCTGCTTCCACGAACTGCAATCCAAGATTGTCGACCGCCTCAAGAGTCTGTTCGCTAGACCAAACTTCGGCACCGTCCGCAACACGCGTCAAACTGACGGTCAACCGATATTGCGCGCCCAAGTTCGCGTTTTGGGGATCGCTGAAAGGACGGAACACCGGGACATAGCCGCCTTTCGGAACTTCGATCGCCAACTCTTCCGTATGCCGCACGCCTTGGTAATACTCGAGCAATTTTTGGCGTAGCCGGCGTGCGTCGTTGCGTACGATCGGATCCAGGCCTGGCTCAAATGATTCGCCTCGCTCGAATACCGAAACCCCGATGCTGTATTCGCGCAGCTGACTCGCCCTCCCGGCGAGCGTTTCCTCAACCACAAACTCGAGGAAGCGCCTCATCCTGCCGGCATGCACAAACCCTTCGCTGGTCAGAATCCTTGCAAGCTGCTTTCTTATGGCATCAGGAGAGGCCACGCGAGGTGGCCTCTTTATTGCAGCCGGCCTAGGCAAATTGCGTTTAGCAAGTGGAAACGCCACGGCTGAGTTCATCGGGAGCTCCCTAGAAGTTTCTACCATAACCCAATATGCTCCCTATACCCCCATTCTTCCGGGTTTCCGGCGGTTTAAGTGCGATAAGTTCCCGATAGGCCAAATGCACTCTCTTCGCACGCTGCTGCACATTCCCCAACGGCGGCGGCAAGAGTTCCTGCAGTTCATTCGGGACGATCTCGTTCAACAAAGTTCGCAACTCGTTGTACGCATGCGGATCGTGCTTCGAGACATCATCGATCTCAAGCTGCCCGCCAGTTGTGGAGTAATCGTAGAATTGGTATTCAGTTGACTTGGGAATAATACTACTGGTTGGCGGCACCCATTTCTCGTAGACGCCCAGCTTAATGTCCTCCTTGCGCAGACCGAGCACGTGTGTAGGCGCGCGATTGAAGTTGAAGTAATTCGGAACGATTTCGTCAGTGGCAAACGAGACGTACGGTCTTCCGGGCGCATCGGCGGACTTTAGCATGGAAATCATGTCGTGCCGGTCTCCGTAGATGTGGGCAAGAATGCCTTGCATCCAATCTTTCGTGCCTTTATAGCCAATGCTGACCAACAGATTGAAAAGATCTACCGAAGAGGTCAACCCGTTGCGAATATTGTGAGTGTCGCCGGTGTACCTGCCGGAGGGATCGACTACAATCAGTGGAATGTGCCAAGCCTCTTCATAGACGGTAGCCATTTTGCCCTGCACCATGCCATGTGCTCCCGCGTACTCGCCATGGTCCGCGGCAAAGACAATCACTGTATTCTCGATGACATCTTTCGTAAACCATTGAACGCATCGAGCAGGCCGCCGATGTCGTTGTCGACGATCTGCATGACTTGGGTGTAGCTATCGAGGCCCCGCTTCCAATAGCTGTACGGCATTTTGACGACGCCGAAATTGAGATCGTGGGCATTTCGATTGGATACTGCTCTATAGTGGCCGTATCCTGCGATGAGTCGTCCGCGATGCCTCCCCAGATGCCCTGCGCAAACTCCTTTATGAAGGTTTGCGTAGCCGGCTTCTTGCCAATTGCAGTGGTGTCTTCCCAATTTGGAGGAGCGTCCGGGTATTTATAAGTGGGCGGACGCTTGAGTGCATTTTCCTGCCAGGCAACATCAGGGCCATTCCCGGGATAATGAGCCATTTGGTCGAGGCCTTTGATGTTGACGTTTCGATCTTTGAACAGATCTGTAACGGTCTTAAACTCGGTCCCCGCCGGAAAAAACTCCCGATCATGCGGGTTGACCAGGCTAACGGTCAGGCACCAAGGCTGGTCTGTCGGTCTTTTGTTAAGTAACCAGTCGACGCCCTGCCCTGCCGAGTAAGAATCGCTGTGATAGCCGCGGATTTCATCTCCGTACGTTCCCTGCAGATTGTCGCCTGTCGGGTCATAACAGGTGAAAAAATCGAAGCCGTAATCCTCGAGGCCGGCTGGCGCCTGGGGAATGGAAACGTGCCACTTACCCGTATAGGGAGTTTGGTAACCGTTCTTACGCAGCAGCTTTCCGAAAATCGGGTAATTTGGGTTGAGCACCGGCTGCTTCGGAGGAGGCGCCGGGGGGTACGGTGTCGAGAGAATTGTCGTCAATAACCAGTTCTGCTGCGAATAGAGGCCGGTGATCATGACCCCTCGGGAGGGCGTGCACGCGTTGGCCGCGGTGTGATACCGCCGCCGGTAATTGCGGCGGTCGATTTCAGGAAGTCTCTGCGTTTCATGCGTCCTCTCCTTTGGAAGATCATTCACATTGCCTTCCCTCTGAAAGGTAAGAACAGGAGTCGCTGGGGTGTTGGGAGGGGTATAATCCACGTTTTACTGCGGTAGAATTGCTAAGCCGAGGGAGGATCGCGCCGCCGATTGGCCAATCTCGTAGTACAGGTCACAAAACACTCCCAATCGATCAGCGAAGATCAGGTTCGAGCTCAGTTAAACCGCATCCTCGCCAGCACGGGTTTCATTCGTGCCGGCAGAATGCGGCGCTTTCTTACCTTTATCATCGAGGCTCGCCTCACGGCTGACTACAGATCCGAGGAGCTCAAGGAGTGCTTAATTGGGGCCGCCGTCTTTGACCGCCACACCGATTACGATCCCAAAAGCGACCCAGTAGTGCGCGTCGAGGCTCGCCGGCTTCGAGCAAAGCTCGAAGAGTATTACGGCGGTGCTGGCCGACAGGATAGCGTTCGAATCGATCTCCCGAAGGGATCTTACGTCCCGGTCTGGCATTGGCAAATCGAACCGGAGCCTGAGGTAGGACAAGGCTCTGGCCGCCAAACCCGCCGCTGGGTACTGGGCGGCATTGTGGCAGGACTCACACTGCTAATTGTGGCAGCCATTTGGGGCCGCATGGAATGGCAAAAGCGCGCAGCCGCCCGAAATCGCCTTGCCGCAAGCACCCTCACCATTAAGTCTCTGGCGATTCTTCCCTTTCGCAATCTCTCGGGCAATCCATCGCAGGATTATCTGGTCGCTGGACTCACCGATGAAATCACCACGGAACTGGCGAAGATTCAAAACCTGAAAGTGATCTCACGTACTTCCTCCGAGCAGTATCGGACAAGCAAAAAGCGCCTTCCTGAGATTGCTCGCGAGCTTAAGGTAGATGCGATCGTGGAAGGCACCTTCCTGAGCTCTGCCGATCATGTCCGCGTTAGCGCTCAGCTCATTCAGGCGGCGACCGACACTCACATCTGGGCAGAATCCTACCAGCGGGAAGGTACTGACCTGTTCGCCTTGCAATCGGAAATCGCCGGCAATATCGCTCGGAAAATAGACAGCACGCTATCTCCTGGCACCAGACTAACCGTCAAAGACGAGCCGGTCAATCCGGCAGCGTACGACTTATATCTGCGCGCCCGTTACTTCTGGAACAAGCGCACATTAGAGGGTTTAGAGAAATCGATCGACTACTACGAGCGGGCAATTCGAATCGATCCGAATTACGCGAAGCTCTATGCCGCGCTGGGCGATTCATACGTCCTGCTAAGCTCTTATGGCGGTCCAGCCCCCGCTATCTCCTTTGCTCGGGCGCAACAGGCTGCCGTCGAGGCTTTGCAACTGGACAGCAGTCTGGCCGAAGCGCATACGGTTCTGGGAGCGGTGAAAGTAGGCTACGATTGGGATTGGCAGGGGGCCGCCAGCGAATACCGCCAGGCGCTCGCGTTAGACCCTAACTATCCCACCGCTCATCATTGGTACAGCCTCCTGCTGGCCCGAATTGGGCAGTTTCCCGAAGCCGAAACAGAAATCCAGCGCGCGCTCGATCTCGACCCGCTCTCTCTCATCATCAATACCGACGCGGGCGAGGTCTTTTATTGTGCCCGCCAGCCGGACGAAGCGCTCGCTCACCTCCGCAGGGTGCTGGAGCTCGATCCGAATTTCGCCGAGGCCCACCTGGTTCTTGGCAAACTCAACGAGCAGAAGAAAGACTTTTCAGAGGCGCTGGCTGAATTCGATCGCGCCGATCGGCTCTTCGGAAACCCTCCAAATATCGCAACGCTTCGGGCGCACGCACTCGCCATGCTGGGCAAGCGGGATGAGGCGCTCACAATAGCGCGTAAGCTGGAGCAAACCTCGGCTCACCGTTATGTATCAAGCGTCGATATGGCGATGATTTACTGTGCTCTGGAAGATCGCGATAAGGGCATAGGCTTGCTCGACGAAGCCTATCAAAGCCGCGCTAAAGGGCTCGACATCATCGCCACCGATCCGCTCTTCGACGGTTGCCGCTCGGATCTGCGATTCCAGGCGCTCCTTCGCCGCCTTCACCTCATCCAATAGCGATGGCCCTACTTCGGCTGTACGACGGCCATGTATTCGTTCGGGCGAACGCTCCGCAATTCCTGCTTACTTCCATCCGGCCACTTAATGTTCACCCGATCGATTTTCGCGCAAGCTCCTAAACCAAAATGAAGGCGCGGGTCATTTCTCGATAGATAGCTTCCCCCGCTGCGGACCGTGTCAGACTGCTTCGTCCCGCAGGCTTCGATCGTCACCGTCGCGCCGATCGCGTCACGATTGCACTTCGTTCCTCGTAGGGTAAACCCCGCCCAGGCGTTACCGCTGGCCGTTTCGTTCTTCAGCAGAACAGGCGAACCGGCAATCGGTAGTACCAGTAAATCCATTTTGCCGTCGTTATCGAAATCCCCGGCGCACCCGCCGCGATATGAATTGTCCGGTTTGGGAGGATACGAAAACGCCAGGGCACTGGTTGCTCCTGCGCTGCGGAAAATCGTGATCGGCTCAAAATAATCCGGGTCGGTCGGATAGACGTGCCCATTAGCAGTCCAGAAATCGCGCGCGCCGGAGTTTTGGAAATCCGCCAGTCCGCAGGCCCATCCCAGATACTTGCCCGTCACGGTCGCCAGACCCGTAGCCGAAGAGATCTCTTCGAACGCGCCCGGTTTATTTTGCCGGAAAAGCGGGAAGTAATCCTTGTTGAACGTCGTCGTGAGCACGTCAAGACGGCCGCTGCTTTTTCCGTACTCGCCCACCGCCACTCCCATATTCGACTGAGTTCTTCCATCCGCATTGAAAGCCACGCCGCGGTCGAGCGCCTCTTCCTTGAATGTGCCATTACCCTGATTGAGAAATAGATAGTTAGGGTCCGAGTCGTTCGCAACGAAGATATCCAGCTTGCCGTCGCCACTGAAATCACCTGCTACTGCTGTGAAGCCATGCGCGAGTGGCGCCTTGGCGATCCCGGACGCCTGCGAAACATCGGTGAAGGTCCCGTTTCCGTTGTTGTGGTAGAGAACGCTTGGTTCGCCTTTCAGCCCTATCGGCCCGCAGAACGTATGCTGCCCAAAGTAGTCGCATACCGGAGCCGGCTCATTCCAGGATAAGGAGTGAATATCCATATAGCCCGTGATGAAAAGGTCCAGATTACCGTCTCCGTCGAAATCTCCAAACGCGCTGCCCGTGTGCCAGGCCGTGCTGTCGCGCATTCCCGCGGCCTGACTGACTTCGCTGAAAGTGCCGTTCCCGTTATTTCGATACAGGAGGTCACGGCCGATTGTCGTGATCAGAATGTCGGTAAAGCCGTCGTTGTTGTAGTCCGCGGCATTCACGCCCGTGCCCCAATACAGATTAACCAGCCCCGATCTCGCGGTTACATCTTCGAAGTGGCCATTGCCCAGATTATGAAACAGGTACACGCCCCCCGCGACCGGCGCCGGTTTCTCTCCCGCAATAACCTTCCGTAGCTGCTCCATCGTTCCGCCATTGACAATCAGCAGGTCCATCAACCCGTCGTTGTCATAATCGAGCCAAGCTGCGCCGCTTCCATTTGCTTCCGGAATCCAACGCTTCTCTGGGCCGCCGCAACGAACAGTCGCCCGGATACCGGCCGCCTCCGCGACATCCGTGAATTCCAGTTTCGCGGTTTGTTGCACGAAACTGAAGAGGGTTAGCAGTGCCGCGCAGAACAGTAATGTCGGACCTAAACTCTTAACCAAAGCTCTATAGTGTAACCATGGCGCAATTTTCCGCCACTCTTTTCGCTCTATTCATATTTTGCTCTGGCATGAATCCCCTCTGGTCGCAGGCGCCCCAGCAAAGCGCGGGAGATCGCGTGGACTCTCTGCATGCTGAAGCCAACTCCGCCGAAGCGAGCGGCGATCTCTCCACGGCCGTCGAAAAATATCGAGAGATGCTGAAGATCGATCCTCGTCTCGCGCCTGCTTACAACAATCTGGGCGCGCTCTATTTCAAGCAAGGGCAATTTCATGACGCTGCCGACGTGCTCCAGCGCGGCTTGAAGATCGATCCAAGTATGTCTTCCGCCTCAGCGTTGCTGGGCTTCTCTTTTTTCCAAATGGGCGAATACGCGAAAGCGCGCCCGCACCTCGAGGCAGCGGTAAAGGCCCATTCTACTGATAACGCTGCCGAGTTCACGCTTGTCAACGATTTGACTAAGCTCGGCGATTTCGAAACGGCGGCGCTGCACTTGCAGCAACTTGCAAAGCGCCAGCCCGCTGACGAGCGAGTTTGGTATTTGCTGGGCCGGGTCTACATGCAGCTCTCGGAGCAGGCGCTAGGTAAAATCAACCAGATCAACCCTGATTCCGTATGGGCCCATGAAATCTCAGCCGAGCTGATGGAGAGCATGAAGAACTACGAAGGCGCAATCGTTGAATACAAGAAAGCCGTCGAGATGGCTCCCAAACAGCCCGGCATCCATCTCAAGCTGGGCGATCTTTACTGGAGCCTTTCTCAATGGGACAACGCCACCGAGCAATTCGAACTGGAGCAGCAGATCGATCCTAGAAACTGCATGGTCGAGTGGAAGCTCGGCGATATTTTGCTGCAAAAGAGCGTTCAAACCGAAGAAGCGCTCTCAAGGGTCGATAAAGCTCTTGCCGCCTGCCCCAACCTGACCGAAGCGCGCGCCGATCGCGGGCGTCTGCTCTTAAAGCTTCATCGTGAGCAGGATGCGATTCCTGAACTGCTGGCAGCCGAGAAGGCGAATCCCGCCGAACCCAGCACGCATTTTCTGCTTGCGCAGGCCTACCGCGCAACAGGGCACAGCGAGGAAGCACAAACCGAGATGAAAACCTTCAGCGAACTCGAGCAAAAGACCCGCAATGCCGCTGCTGAGAGAGCCGGCGAAGTAATCAAGAACAACCAGACCGCGCATTAGCGGGAAATATCAATTCGGCGCAACCGAATGAAACTCGCGGTTGTCCTCACCCGGATGCAGCGCATTCAGCCGCGAGTATTGGGCGAACTCCTTCTTGGCTTTGTCGCTTTCGCCCTCCCTTTGATAGAGTTGGCCGAGCATGTAGTGCACTCGTGCATTATCGGGCTCTAACTGCACCGCCCGCTCCAGCTCTGCTTGCGCCTTTGTAAGTTCCTTAAGCAAAAGATAGGCTTTGCCGATCTGCTGATGCGCTTTCGCCGAGTCCGGCGCAATCTCAAGCGCTCGCTGAAGATAAGGAGCAGCTTTTTCTGGCTGATTATTTTCCAGAAAAAAGCTGCCGAAGTCGATATACGGCCAGGGATCTTTCACCTGGGCGTTTGCTTGCCACGCGATCGCATTCTCAAAAGCTTGCTGCGCTTCTTCCATGCGTCCGAGCGCCTGTAATGTTAAACCGAGATTGTCCTCCGCCCTGACGTGTTTTGGATCGAGCTTTAGGCACTCTTTGAAGGCGGCGACGGCTTCCTCAAACCGATTCTCGTTGTACTTCGCGCGCGCCAGATAATACCAGCCCAGCGCGTTCCCGGGCGCCCATTGCGTCGACTTCGTAAACCACTTATCGGCGTCCCCATAATCGTTCAGCAGAACGTAGTCCGCGCCCACCACGCGCAGATCTGCGGCGCTCGGTCGCTGATACTTCGCGCCTTCCGTATATTCTGCGAGTGACTCGCGCGCCTTGATCTGTCGAAACAAAATATATCCCAACAAGAAATGTCCGGGCCCCGAATTCTGATGCAACGCTAAATACTGCCGGGCCTCTGCTTCCGCTTCGGGCAACATGCCACGCTCGGCGGCAGCTTTCGCCTGTGCCAGTGGATCAACAGCGGTTGTCTCGGTGCTCGGCCCGGAGAGTTGCGCGATCATTAACGCAAGAAGGACGATGCTACTCATACTTCCAGGGTGCGTGCTCCGATATTGCTCTGTATAACTACCATCATGATCGAAACCGGACTGAAAGACAAAATAGTGATTGTTACAGGTGCGGCCAGCGGCATCGGCAAGGCCACGGCACAGCGTTTCGCGGCCGAGGGTTGCCGCGTGGCCTCATGGGACGTGAAGCAGGGTTCGGCTGAGCCGGGCGGCTTGTTCCAGCAGGTCAACGTGGCAGACGCCGCGTCTGTTGAGGCTGCCGTCACCGGAATCAAAGATCAATGGGGATCCCCCTACGTACTGGTGAACAATGCCGGCATCCTGCGGGATGGCCAGCTCGTTAAGTTCAAAGAAGGCGAGATCACAGGCGTTCTCAGCGACGAGCAGTTCGACGCCGTCATTGCCGTCAATCTCAAAGGTGTGTTCGTCTGTGCCCGCGCCGTTGCCTCACACATGATTGCAGCCGCGGCTGGCGGTGTGATTCTCAATGCCTCGAGCGTAGTCGGTCTCTACGGCAACTTCGGTCAAACCAATTATATCGCGGCCAAGAGCGGTGTCATGGGCATGACAAAGGTTTGGGCGCGCGAACTCGGCAGATACAGAATCCGCGTCAACGCCGTTGCACCCGGCTTCATCGCCACAGACATGATCAAGTCGGTCCCCGAAAAGATCCTGCAGACCATGCAGGACCACACCCCGATCGGCCGCCTCGGCCAGCCCGAGGATGTCGCTAATGCCTATCTATGGCTGGCTTCCGACTCTGCCTCGTTCATCACCGGCACAGCCTTGAGCGTCGATGGGGGCGTAGTAACAGGAACCTAAATCTGCGAAAACGTCGCCGGATTCAAAATCAAATTCGAGATATTCGACACGATCGATTCGTACGCGAACTTCGGCGAGCTGCTCAGCTTCTTCCACTCCGGATCTGCGCCAAACGCTTTCCACTTCGCATTCAGCTCCGTCAAATCGGGGAAGCTCAACATATAACTCAGATTGGGCAGGCGCGGACCTATTAGCGTATCTCCATAAAATACAGACCAGAATCCGGCGCGCTCAAACACGGTGAACTCGCCGCTGTTGAACATCTCGACTTTCACGCGATGGTCATAATTGCTCGGGCTCTCGTACGTGCGCAACTGAAACACGCGTGAGCCGTGCTGCGCGGTTACCGGAGGCACGGTAAGTTTCGGATAGCCTTCGAACGCCACCATCAATGAGCTGTCGACCCTATCATAGGGGGGCTCTTTCGCAGGCGCGTTCAGAAAATTGTGCCCCACTCGCTGATATTGTTCGTCCTCCGCGAGTCGAAGCTCGGCCGTCGCAAGCGCCTCGAGCGAGTTGCTCGGAATCAAAACATACGTGGCCGGCGTCTCGGGCCCGAGATATAAATCGAAAACGCCCACCGGATTCATGCCAAGCCGGTTTAAAGCGGGAATGAGGGCCTCCGCGAGGAAGCCGCTCGTAAGCTTCTGCTGCGGTCCGGAATTCAGGTGGTACCGGCGCAATTCGAAATACTGGCGCGATGGCGTTTCCGCGGCCCGCAGTTCAGGAGCGGCGGCCAGCGCGGAAGCGGCCAAGGAAGAAGTGAGAAAACGGCGTCTTTGCATCATGTTCCTATCAGCATATGTCTTCGCCGCAATCTTTTACGGCATAGCAGGAATCCGCGGCAACGGATGCAGTGCTTTCGAGCTCAGCCATGCCTTGCGAAATTCTGTGATCTGGGGAGTAACGGCCTGTCCCGCCCATTCGTAAGTAACTACCTCGAGCGACGGATCTTCCGTCAGCACCGCTTCCAAGGTGCGCTCCCCGTCGCGCCTTTGCGCTTGCAATTGAACATGGTCGCCGGGCTTGTGCTTTGCCAGCCATGAGTTCAGATCCAGGGAATTCTTGATCGCCTTGCCGTCCCAGCGAAGAATCCGGTCTCCGATATCGAGCCCAGCCTCATAGAGCGGTGAACCGCGCAGTGTATTGCCCTCCAGCTCCACGCCCTCACCCGCAAAGTTCAGATTGCTCACGCCCAGCCAGACCGTATTCGGGTGCTCCTTCCGCAGCACAAGTCCCGCCTGCGCCAGCAGTGGACCAAAATCAATCGGTTCCTTGCCCCGGATGTGGTGTTCGAAGAAATCTTGCGCGAATAAGCCATCCGTCGTCTCGCTCAATGTCTGCTGCAGGTCGTCCAGTGTGTAAGGCTTGTCGATGTCCGGGTGTTCGCGCCACATAGTTCTCATCCAGTCGTCGAGCGTCTTACCTGGGAACTGCTTTCGGATTGCAAGATCCACCCCGAGCGCCAGCGCTTGCCCGTAGGTGTAGTACGAAATGAACGTATTGGCGAAGTTGTTTGGGTCAATCGACTTCGCGGCGTCCACAAAAGGCGCCAAGCGGCTCATCGCGATCACGTCGTGTACCTTGCCGCCCGGAGCAGTCAGCACGGTATTGACCGCTGAGCCCATCTCGCCCGCGAACTGATCGAGCGAGCGAAAGCCGGCGCGTTTGAGCACCAGGATTCCATAGTAATTGGTAAATCCTTCGGCGAACCAAAGCTCGCCTGACATATCGGCGCGTTCGAAATCGAAAGGTTCGAGCGACCGCGGACGGATCCGCCTCACGTTCCAGGAATGAAAGAACTCGTGTGAAACAGTTCCAATCTCGCGCGCCGAGGCGACTTTCAGATCATTCGCGCCTGTGATCACAGTCGAATTGCGATGCTCCATGCCGTCCGATGAGGCCCACGGTAGGTAATCAACCAAGAAAGTATAGGAGCCAGTATCATAATTGGGAAACTTTCCAAAGATGCCCTCCTCTTCGAGCACCACGGCCTTGCACATCTCGGCAAACACCTGTGCTTCCGCATCGGTGCCTCTATGGTGCAGCGCCAGGCGAAATACCGCATCTTCGATTTTCCACTCCGGCTCGGCATGCACGCTGATCTCGACAGGACTATCCATCAACTGCTCCAGGTTCGGCGCGGACCATGTCCCATCGGATTGCGCGGCAAGTTGGGTCGCAACCCGCCAGCCTGACCCCTCAGGAACTTTGAAGGACAAAGAGGCCGGTGTACTCTCGAATCCCCGCGCCCACACCAGCGTGGCAGGCAAGTTCAGGTGCGCATGCGTTTCGTCGACCGCGGCGTAAGTGCCATCCACGCGATCGGCAAAGAGAGTGTAGTCGAAGACCACCGTCCCGTGGTGCCCGGAGATGCTCCACCCGTACGGATCCGGCCGGGTTACTTGTAAAGCACCACCCCGGCCATCGGAAGCCCGCAAGTTGTAAACGTTCTTGGCAAACTCATGCAGCGCGTACCGGCCCGGCGAGGAGCGGCTCATGCGAACCTCGAGCGCCCCCTCAGGCGCTCCGGTGAACGTTGCCCGGATCTCCGCTTCCCGGTGAGCCGCGTTGTCAAATCGAAGCTCGTAATTGACTGCCTTCTGCGCGAGCAGCGGGCATGCGAGCAGAACAACAAGAAAAACTCTTTTCAATATATATGCGCGTTCCTTTGAAGCGCTTGGCTATCCTAGCAGGTGTCCGCCCGGCCAACAGACTGCGCGAACATCGATATCATGATTGGGCATTTGCGCGGCACAGTCCTCGAAAAACATCCCGGCGAAGTAATCGTCGAAGCGGCCGGCGTGGGCTATGAAGTGCAAATCCCGATTTCAACTTACACCACTCTTCCGAACGCCGGTTCTGCCGTCGCCCTACGTATCCATACGCACGTGCGCGAGGACGCCCTGGTCCTGTTTGGCTTCGCTACACCGGAAGAACAGACTGTATTTGAAAAGCTGATTACAGTCAGCGGCATCGGCCCGAAACTGGCCATCACCGTTCTCTCCGGCCTGCCTACCGCCGATCTCATCGGAGCCATCAAGACCAGCGACCTGGAACGCTTGGTGCGTATCCCCGGAGTCGGCAAGAAGACCGCCGAGCGAATTGTGCTCGAACTGAAGGACAAATTAGCTATGCTCGACCTCGCGGGTAAAACTGCGGTTCCCGAGCAGTCGGCCCAGAGTTTCACGCCGCTTGAGCACGACGTACTCTCCGCTCTTCAGAATCTGGGGTGCTCGCGGGCCGCAGCCGAGCAAGCGGTTCATAAAGTAAACGAGCGCGGCGCTCCGGATAGTTTTGAACCGTTCTTCCGGGCAGCTATGGCGCTCATACGCTAACGTAAAAACGGATGCGCGACGAGGATCTGGTCTCCCGAAAATCACAGGAAGAGGATCGCCAATTCGAAGCGGCGCTGCGGCCCACCAGCCTCGCCGATTTCGCCGGCCAGCCGCACGTGCGCGAACTGCTTTCGATCGCGATTGAAGCCGCCCGGCAGCGAGGCGAGGCCATGGATCACGTTCTGCTCTGCGGTCCGCCCGGCCTCGGCAAAACCACCCTCGCGGGCATCATCGCCCAGGAACTCTCTGTCCCCATCGATCAAACGGCCGGCCCTATTCTCCAAAAGAAACTCGATCTCACCGGTATCCTCAGCAGCGTGCGCGAGCACCAGGTATTCTTCATCGACGAAATACATCGCCTGATGCCCGATATCGAAGAAATTTTGTACGCCGCTCTGGAAGATTTCCGCCTCGACATACTCATTGGTTCTGGACCCGGAGCCCGCACTCACTCGCTCCCTCTGCCGCGCTTTACCGTCGTTGGCGCAACCACCAAGCAGGGTCTCTTGAGCACGCCGATGCTCGGGCGTTTCGGTATTGTTCTCCGTCTCGAACCATACGAAGAAGAAACTTTGGCCGGTATCGTCGAGCGCTCGGCAAGGCTGCTCGGTGTACAGATTACAGCTGATGCTGCCCGCGAGATTGCACGCCGTGGCCGGGGCACTCCCCGCATCGCCAACCGTTTACTCCGGCGCGTTCGCGACTATGCTCAGGTCCGCGCAAACGGCCATGTCGATTCTCCTGTGGCCCAAGCCGCGCTCGATCTCTTGAAAGTCGATCGCTTCGGCTTAGATGCAGTAGACCAGAAGATCATGCTCACCGTGATGGTCAAGTATAGCGGCGGCCCCGTCGGCCTCAGCACCATTGCGGCCTCGATCGACGAACAAACGGACACGATCGAAGAGGTCTATGAACCTTACCTGATGCAGCTCGGCTTTTTGGACCGGACACCCCGCGGCCGCATCGCCACAGAGCGCGCCTTCGAGTACTTCGGAATCTCTCGCCAGGCTCGTTTTGCAGGCGCTGCGCAGAATCCTCTCTTCTGAAGCCGCATGTCTTTGAAGAAGGCCTATCTGTCGCTTGGTTCGAATCTGGGAGCTCGCGAGAAAAATCTAGCTACCTCGCTCGAAGCGCTCGAACGCGAATCGATTCATATCACCGCGCGTTCCACGATCTATGAAACCGCACCCCAGGATGTCACCGATCAACCCTGGTTCCTCAACATGGTCGTTGAATGCCAGATGCGCTACTTCCCGCTCCAGCTACTCGCAGCAGTGCAGCGTGTCGAGCGTGCTATGGGTCGCTCTCGAATAGGCACTACTCCTCGCGGACCCCGTGTGATCGATATTGATATCGTCCTTTTCGGAACAGTCACGATGCAGACGCCCGAGTTGACAATCCCGCATCCGCGAATGTTAGAAAGGCGATTTGTGCTGGAGCCACTGCTCGAAATCGGGCCCAGCTTGCGCGACCCGGTAAGTAAAGAGCCGTTATCGAAACGGCTCTCGCTGCTGAAGAATCAAGTAGTCAAAAAGGGAGCGGACAGTGGCGTCCGGCCACTGTCCTGACCACGTACGGACTTAGGCGCCGACTTTCTCCCTAACTTGGCTCCTTGCATACTGCTCCAGCTTACGCGCATCGGCGTTGAACTTGCGAATGCCCTCGGCGAGTTTATCCGTAGCCATCGCATCGTCGTTGTGCATCCACCGGAAGCTCTTTTCGTCGAGATGAATTTTCTCGTCTTTGCTCGCTTTGGCCTTCTCAGGCGTTAGCGCCGCCGTTACGTCGCCCTGCGTTTCCTGCATCTTCTCCAGCAGGTCCGGGCTGATAGTAAGCAAGTCGCAACCGGCCAGATGCGTGATCTGTTCCACCTTGCGGAAACTGGCACCCATCACCTGCGTCTGGTAACCGTATTTCTTGAAGTAATTGTAAATCCGGGTCACGCTCTCGACACCGGGATCCTGCTCGATGGGAATGTCCTTCCCGCCGTTTTCCTTTTTGTAATAATCGTAAATTCGGCCCACGAACGGCGAAATCAGCGTCACCTTAGCTTCCGCGCAAGCCACCGCCTGAGCAAAACTGAACAGCAATGTCAGGTTGCAGTGAATGCCTTCCTTCTCCAATTGTTCGGCTGCGCGAATACCTTCCCAGGTGCTAGCAACTTTGATCAGAACGCGGTCCCGGCTTGTGCCATCGCTTTCGTACATGCCGATCAGATGCCTAGCCTTGCTTAAACTTCCCTGCGTGTCAAAACTGAGCGACGCGTCCACTTCGGTGGAAACACGCCCTGGAATCACCTTCAGAATTTCACGTCCGAAACTGACAAACAGCCGGTCCATGAAGGCCTCCGACTGCTTCTTCTCGTCTCCGCCCTCTTGGTCCGCGTGTTCAATCGCTTCCTCCACCAGGTTGTGGTACTCCGGACGCTGAGCGGCCGCCAAAAGCAGGGACGGATTAGTGGTGGCATCCTGTGGTTTCAAACGTTTGATGGCCTGAAAATCGCCCGTATCCGCGACTACAATGCTGTGTTTCTTCAACGATTCAAGGACTGTCATGCTGGTACTCCTATTATAGAGACTGTTGAGCGTGCCTAAAATACCAGATTTTTTGGCGCTTGAAAAGGGCCCTCTCCGAAGTCACTGATTCCTCATGTATAGAGTTTCCCTTTCGGCCGTAATCGTTCTCGTATCAGCCGTCGCTTTTCCCGCCAGCAATCCCCCCGGCAAACCTGTGGATGAGGTAATCTCACAATTCGTTCAGGCTGTCGGCGGGGCAGCCGCCATTGACCGCATTGAGACCCGCGAGATACATGCCAACCGTCATTTCGGCTCCAAACTCACCTATTTCTGGCAAAGCCCTAATAAGGTCTTACTGATCGAGGGCAAGAAAAGGATCGGATACGACGGCGGGAGTGGCTGGATGCTGTCGCAGAAAAAACGCGTCTCCAAGCTGCCGAAAGGCTCCCAGCAGCCGCTCGAAATGGACGCCAACCCACTCCGCTACGCAAATCTTAAACGGCTCTATCCGGATGTGGAACCAGCCGCGCCTGAGACGCTGGAGGACCGCAAGATGGACGTGCTGGTCTCACCCAACGAGCTCGGCTCGACCAAGTTCTATTTCGACGATTCCACCCACTTACTAGCCCGGGTCGAGGAAACCGGTGAGGTCTCGGCCTACTTCAAGAATGTCACGGACTTCATGGATTACCAGGAAATCGACGGCATTAAGCTGCCGTTTCGTATTGTCCACAATTCGACCGAACCGGGCGCCAAAACTGAGGACCTGCGGATCTCGAAGGTGATCCAGAACGCGCCGCTCAAACCCGGACTCTTCAGCAAACCCGCTGGAGGCGGAGTTGTACTCGGCGGAAAACGCTAGCACCATCCAGCGCGCCTTGTGCATCCAAGCGCACAGGCGAGTCCGTTGTGCGCGAGTTCCTTAAGGAGGACCGGCAGATGTTACCGGTAAGAAAAGTCGGTTCTCAAGGGCTCCAGGTCTCCGCGCTTGGACTCGGCTGCATGGGCATGAGCCAGTCCTACGGCGCCGCGGACGAACAGGAGTCGATCGCCACCGTTCATCGTGCTCTCGACCTCGGGTTGGATTTCTTCGACACCGCCGAAGTGTATGGCCCCTTTGTTAATGAGGAACTGCTCGGGCGCGCGCTGAAGGGCCACCGGGATCAGGCGGTCATAGCGACCAAATTCGGCTTCCGCATTGAAAACGGTAAGATTACGGGGACTGATAGCCGCCCAGAACACATTCGCGAAGCAGCCGAAGCCTCGTTGGGCAGGCTTGGGACCGATCGCATCGATCTCCTGTATCAACACCGTGTCGATCCAGCCGTTCCGATCGAAGACGTGGCGGGGGCCATGTCGGATTTGGTTCGCGAAGGCAAAGTCCGTTTTCTAGGCCTCTCCGAGGCAGGCGAAGCGACCATCCGGCGAGCTCACTCTACACACCCGATCAGCGCACTTCAAAGCGAGTACTCGTTATGGGAGCGCAATCTCGAGCCGAAAATCATTCCGCTGCTGCGGGAGCTCGGTATCGGTCTCGTGCCATTCAGCCCGCTCGGCCGCGGCTTTCTCACCGGCACAGCCAAACGCGCGGAAGAATATCCAGAGAACGATTACCGACGCAGTGATCCGCGCTTCCAAGGCGAGAACTTCGATGCGAATATGCGTGCTGCTTCCGTTGTGCAAAACATCGCCAAACAGAAGGACGCCACGCCCGGCCAAATCGCTTTAGCATGGTTGTTGCACAAAGGCGATGACATTGTGCCTATCCCCGGCACCAAGCGAAGAACCTATCTCGAAGAGAACATCGGCGCAGTTTCCTTGAAGCTTTCTCTTGACGATGTCTCAGACCTCGATCGCGCCCTCGCGCCAGAAGCCGTGTCCGGCCCTCGCTACAACGAGCGCATGATGGCGATGGTGGAGCGCTAGCGGACTTCACCTTGGGCGGTGATAGACATCAATCGCCAGCGTGGTGATCTAGGGGTCTGCAAGCAAGTCGCGTGCCTGCAGGAAGATTTCCCGCAGCATCTCCCGTGTCAATCGCTTGGTTGAAGTGTTCTGCTGGCTGGGATGGTAGCAGGCCAGAATGACAGGCCCTCCTTGACAGGGCAGATAGCGGAGCCCGTGCCCGAAGCGGAAGGCAGTCCTCGACTCGATGTGGCCGGAAGCCTGCAGCACCGACAAGTACGCGTTCAGAGCGATACCTCCCAGCGCAACCACTACGCGAACTCCAGTCAAAAGCGCAAGCTCGCGCACCAGATAGGGACGGCAGGCTTGTATCTCACCAAGCGTCGGCTTATTGTCGGGCGGAACGCACCGCAGCGGCGAGGCGATATACGCGTTTGTCAATCGAAGACCGTCATTGCGCGACACGCTTTCCGGCTGATTGGCGAATCCCGCCTCCCAGAGAGCGCGATACAGAAATTCACCGGATCGATCACCAGTGAACATTCGGCCGGTGCGATTAGCGCCATGCGCTCCCGGCGCTAGCCCGATAATCAGCAACCTCGCTTGAGGATCTCCGAATCCGGGAACCGGCCGGCTCCAGTACTCCTGCGCTCGATAGGCGCGGCGCCGCACTCGCCCGATCTCTTCGCGATGGTGCACCAGGCGCGGGCAGCGGACGCAACTTACGATTTCGTTGTTTAGGACGCGCAACAAGGCTTGAGATGATTGCTTCAGGATGCTTTCTTCGAGGCAATATCAAAGCTGCTATAGCTCGCGTCGAGCAGCTCAATCACATGCATGACTCGTTGTTCTCCGCCATATAGCCGCGCGCCGGCAGCCAGTTGAAGCATGCAACCTGGATTTGCTGTGGCGATCACAGACGCTCGCGTTTCATCCACGTATTCCATCTTGTGTTCCAGAATCTGCATAGCCATCTCATTTTGCGCCACGTTATAGATTCCGGCACTCCCGCAGCAAAGATCCGGCATGCGCATTTCACGGAAGACCAAGCCCGGGATCGCCTTTAATAAGAGCCGCGGAGCGCTTCTGATTTGCTGGCCATGCGCGAGATGGCAGGAATCCTGGTACGTGGCCACAGTGTCAATCGGGCCGAGATCGGGGCTCAAAGGAATTGACGCTAGAAACTCTGTGATGTCTCGCATCAGCTTCTTGAACTGGACAGCGCGGTAGCGATAGGCGGCGTCGTTTCGGAGGAGGTAATCGTACTCCTTCAAAGTGGAGCCGCAGCCCGCGGCGTTTGTGATGACCGCATCGTACGGCCCCTCATCGAGTACGGCGTCAATGTTGCGGCGCGCCAGCGCTTGCGCCTGCGACTCCAGGCCGGAATGAACGTGCAGTGCGCCACAGCAACTCTGGGCAGCCGGTATGACGACCTCGCAGCCGTTCTTCTGTAAGACCCGCACTGTCGCTTCGTTAAGCCGCGCAAAGGCCACATTTGCGACGCAACCGCTCAAGAAGGCTACCCTGTAGCGCTGTGTTCCGATTGCCGGGAAAGTTCTTCCGATCTTCGAGTAGAAGAAGGGAACCTCGGCGCTAGGGGATAAAGCTTCGATCGTCGCAAGGCGTCCGAATAGCTTAAGGATTCCGGTGGCCCGCATCACGCGTTGCAGACCGCTTGACTGATAGGCAAACAAAGCCGCGCCGGCTAACTGCAAGGCGGTGCGCGAGGGCAATAACTTTTCGAAGACCAGTCTCTTTGCAAAACGTGCCCCCCAGGATTGTTTCGCTTCTTGCCGGATTTGCGCCCGAGCGGCTTCGATCATGCGCCCGTACGGAACGCCCGATGGGCATGCCGTCTCGCAGCCCCGGCAAGCAAGACACAGATCGAGATGCTCGATATAGGCGGGGGTAATTGGCGCGCCGTTGTGAACCTCGTTCATCTGATAAATTCGGCCCCGCGGAGAGTCCATCTCGACGCCTAACTCCCTGTAAGTAGGGCAGGCATTCAGGCACAACCCGCAATGGACACATTTGTCGAGATCGCTTTGCGCAGGTCCGGCGTATTCCCCGGTGATCGTCGTGAGCTTTGCTGGAACCTTCGCCGCGCTGAGGAACGCGGGCTCATTTTTTGCTGGAATCTTTGCCACGCTGACGAACGCGGGCTCATCCTTAAATTCGGCCATACAGGCGGTAACGATTCAGCAGATTGCCGGGGTCGAACATTTCCTTGATCTTCTTCATCATGGCAAAAGAGCTGTCCCCTGCCTGGCTGGCGGGCAGCCAAAGCTTCTGGGAAGACCGGATGTCATCGGGCGCGAACTCAACCGCAACCGTCCAGCCGTTCTCGGCGGCAGCTTGCCAGAGAGCGGGTACAGCCTGCCACGAACTGAGATACGCATAAGTAATCCCGGAAGCTGCGCGTGTAACGCCCGCGCCTGAGATCAGCCGCAGGACGTTGCCGGTATCTCTGATAAGAGTCGAAATGCGCAGTGTGACGCCACCGGGCTGGCGCGAGTGAAAGTCGGCGGGGAACTCGCGGATACCGGTCCAGAGCGTTTTATCGTCCTGCCCGGTAAGCTGGCGACTGCCGCCAAGATCACGAGCATACCTCGCGAGCACTTTCCTGCTGCCACCCGCTCGGAGCGCCAGCAGATATCCACGCGAACCGAGCCGAGCGGCTGCCGAGGGCGTAACTAAATCCAGCGCAAGCGGACGGAGAAGGCCTATCCGCAGTTCGTCCCGCTTCTGTATGGCGCTGTCAAGATCGGAAAATGAAAAGAGAAACGTGTTCGTTTTTTCAGGAAGAGCGTGCAGCCGGAAGTTCACTGAGGTGATCACGGCCAGCGTTCCGAAACTTCCGATCATAAGCTTGCCGATATCGAGGCCCGCAACATTCTTTACTACCATGCCCCCTACCCTGACAATTTTTCCATCGAGCGTCGCAAATTGCATGCCGATAACAAGGTCTCGAGCCGTCCCAAAGTTTCTGCGAAGCGGTCCATTCGAGTTGCTCGCCACCACGCCCCCAATCGTGGCGTGCTCCCAGAATGGTGGGTCAAGAGCAACCATCTGGCCCTTGTTGGCTAAAACTTTTTGGAGATCCGCCCAACGTAAGCCCGCCTCCACGCTGACTGTGAGGTCATTCGCTTCGTAATGAAGCACTCGATTCAGGCGCACAGTCGAAACGCTAACCTGTGCTTGCGGCACCGGACCCGCCATCAGGCATTTACTGTTATTTCCAATGACCGATATGGAGCGGGATCCGGCTGCGGCGTCCTTAAGACAATCGGCTAAGTCTTTCGCCGATGTGGGCGCTACAGAAAGCATGCCCTTCCATTTTGCATGGGCAAGCCCAGAGGCTTCACTCAAGATCCGTGGTTAGCCAGCGCCGAAGGTCAAATATGAGCAGCTCCAGCAAGACTTCAAAACGCGGTATCATTCATCGAAGGGCTAGCCGGTTGTGCGGCCAACCCTTCCGATCAGGCTACAGATCGATTTCGACTCGTAATCTGGTTCGTCGTTATCTGAGTAGAATCAGGACGGCAACAAACGCCAGAAGCTCCATACGCAGGAACCTCCGTTCTGCTTCGATTCAGACCCGCTCGTTGCAAGCGGGGTTTGCTGTTTGTGAAACCTAAGCGCTTCCAGCGGCGCAACCGGAACCGAAGAGAACCGTTGTATGTAGAACGTGCTGGCATCATCGGCAGCTTCTCATCCGAAAATGAGAGCCTAACAGAAAGTCCTGGTCTTGGCCTAATATGACCGTTTGTCACGCCCGTATTACTTCTGAGCCGGTGCAGCTGCCGACGTATTAGGCGGCAAGTTCAGAGGAACTGGCGGAACCTCCGGCGGGTTCGCCGGCGCGGTACTGCTCGGAACAATGATAGTGGGGCCGCCGCCAGGCCTCCAGTTACGCTGTTTCTCCAGTAAGTTCTTCATGTTCGGCGTCTGCGAGGGATCCCAGCCGCCCCCGAGGGCTACCATCAGCGAAACGCTGGCCGTCATTTCGCGAAGCTGAGACTGCACCTGGGTCTCCCGGCTCGAGAGCACCGAATTTTGCGCGTTAATCACGTTAAGATAGCTGTCCACGCCGGTTCGGTAGCGTAGCAGGGCGAGGTCGAGATAGTGCGCTGCGGAAATGATCGCTGTCTGCTGCTGCTCGATCTCCTGGGCCAGGATGCGCAGCGAAGAAAGATTATCTTCTACGGCTTGAAAGGCCGTCAGCACAGTCTGCCGATAGTTTGCGACCGTGGCATCGTAGTTCGCTTGCGCCTGTTCGTTCTGGCCTCGCCGTGCGCCGGCATCGAAAATCGTCTCTGAAAGTGCGGGGCCAAGTGACCAAAAACGGCTGGGCCAAGTAAACCACTGGGTGATGGAGGAGCTCTCGAGCCCAGCCGAGGCGGTCAGAGTTACGTTCGGATAGTAGGCCGCTCTTGCCACTCCGATTTGCGCGTTAGCTGCCGCTACTCGCCGCTCATCGGCGGCGATATCGGGACGCCGCTCCAGCAGAGCCGATGGAAGTGCCACCGGGATGGCCGGCGGCTCTGGCACGAATGGCGCAACAGGTAGCGAAAAGTTTGCCGCAGGCTCACCGATCAGCGTGGCGATCGCGTGCTCGAATTGCGCCCGTGCCACGCCCAGATCGGTAGCTTGCGAGTTGGCAGTATCCAGCTGCGTTTGCGCTTGCGATACATCCTGGTCGGAGTCGATACCTGCATTGAAAAGGGTCTGCGTGAGCTTCAGCGAACCGCGATAGTTCTCCAACGTGTCCTGCAAAATTGCTTCCTGCATATCGAGTGCCCGCACCTGGAAATAATCCTGCGCCAGCTCCGATTGAATACTGAGAAGCGCCGTCGCGACATCCGCCGCGCTTGCCTGGGCGGAGAAAGCATTAGCTGCGATCGTGTTGCGGATGCGATGCCAGAAATCCACCGTGTAGGAAACGTCCAATGGAAGAGAGAAATCGTTATAGGCGCCCCTACTGGAAGCGTTAGCTGATCCGCCGGGCACGACAACTTGCGCACCTCGAGTCGACGAAATGCGGGAGTTGGAGAACGAGGGCCCTGTGCTGACCATAGGAAACAGAGAAGACCGTGCGGAGACCACCAATGCCCTGGCGGACCTGAAGTTCGCTTCGGACGCCGCAATCGTCTGGTTACCGGCAGCTACCCTCTCTTCGAGCGCATTCAACTGCGGGTCGTTATACATCTCCCACCACTTCGGCCGGATCTTGTCATCGCCGGGTTGCGCTACTCGCCAGCCTTTTCCCTCTTTGAAAGCCTGCGGTGCCGATTCTTTGTATGCAACCGGCGAAGGCGCGGTTGGTTTCACGTACTTCGGCGCCGGATTGCAAGCCGTGAGCGCCGCGAGTGTCATCGCCACGGCCAGACCGGCTTTATCAGTTCTCCGCATTGTCGCTCCCTTGCGTGATCCAGCGGCGGAGATATACAGGACAGTTCACCAGTTTCACCTGGCCTCTCGCTTGGCTGGATAGGTATTCCACTGCTTTCCGATCCACCAGCGTTACCTCGCTCAGGTCCAAATAGACATGCGCGTGCAGATGCTTAGCGTCTGCGAGAGCCATTTCCAATTGAGGTAGAGCTTCTTCGCAGAACTTCCCGTTCAGCACCAGCGTCACAGCGCACGCCACTGCATCAGCTTCGGTTTTAATCTGGTAATGCGTAGCCATCGGAATGCCTTCTATCCAACTGCTTCGGCCGGGGCCTCCGGTGCGCGACCCTGGCGCAAACCTCGCAGCCATAGACTGAAACGATCCATGTAAAGGTAAATAACGGGAGTCGTATAGAGCGTGAGCGCCTGGCTGACGATCAGGCCGCCTACAATCGTGATGCCGAGAGGACGCCGCAACTCAGAGCCAGTGCCTGTTCCGAGCGCCAGTGGCAAGCCCCCCAGCATTGCCGCCATCGTGGTCATCATGATTGGTCGAAAGCGCAGCATACAGGCTTCGAATACTGCTTCTTGTGGCGGTTTGCGCTCCCGCCGCTCCACCTCGAGCGCGAAATCGATCATCATGATCGCGTTTTTCTTCACGATTCCGATCAGCAGAATAATGCCGATTAGCGCGATGACGCTCAGTTCGGTGTGAGTGATGAGCAGCGCCAGAATCGCTCCGACTCCAGCGGAGGGGAGCGTAGACAGAATGGTGATCGGGTGAATCAAACTCTCGTAAAGGATGCCGAGAACGATGTAGACCGCGACCAGCGCCGCCGCGATTAGCAGCGGTTCATTCGCCAGCGATGCCTGGAACGCCTGCGCTGTGCCGGTGAAATTGGTATTGATAGTCGTCGGCATGCCAGCTTTCTGCTCCATAAGATCGATTGCGGTCACCGCTTGCCCGAGTGCCACGCCGGGTGCTAGGTTGAATGAAATTGTCACCGAAGGAAAGACGCCTGAGTGATTCACGGTCAATGCTGCCGTGGCCGGCTGGAAGTGCGTGAATACTGAAAGTGGAACTGATCCTCCTGTGCTTGATGGCACGTAAACCTCTTTGAGCCCGTTCGGATTCTGCCAGAAGATCGGGTCCACTTCCATGACGACAAAATACTGATTGATCGAGGTGTATGTCCTGGCAATCTCGCGCTCCCCGAAAGCGTCATATAGCACGTTATCGAGCATCTGTGGCGTGATGCCGACCCGCGACGCAGTCTGGCGGTCAATCACCAGGTTCGCTTCCAGTCCGCTGTTCTGCTGATCGCTGTTTACATCCGTCAGCTCCGGCATCTTCTTCATCAAGCGAAGCAGTTCAGGCGCCCAGTGTGTTAACTCCGGGAGGTTGTCGCTTTGTAGAGTGTATTGGTACTGAGCAGCGCTCTGCCGGCCTCCAACTCTCACGTCCTGCGAGGCCTGTAGATAGAGGGTAACTCCCGGCACCACCCCCAGCTTTGGGCGCAACCGATTGATGATCTGGTCCGCTGTTACATGGCGCTCGTCGAGCGGCTTAAGAGCGATGAAGCAGCGTCCTGTGTTAGTAGTTGTACCGCCGCCTCCCCCGCTAAAAGCCTGTACAGTCCCAATGGCTGGATCATCTTGCACGATTTTGGCGAGCCGCGTAATCTTCGCCTGCATCGATTGGAAGGATGTGTCTTGATCCCCCATGAAGTTTCCATTCATACGTCCCGTGTCCTGCTGCGGGAAAAAGCCTTTGGGAACAATGACGTAAAGATAGATATTCAGACACAAAGTCGCGATTGCGATCAACAGCACAAGCGCGGAATGCCGAAGTACCCAGGTCAGGCTGACTTCATAAACTTTGAGGATGAATTCGAAAACCTTTTCGCTGGCGTTGTAAAGACGCCCGTGCCCTTTGTTTTCGCTCAACAGGCGCGAGCACATAGCCGGAGTTGTGGTCAGCGAGATCACCATGGAGACGATAATCGTGAGCGACAAAGTGACTGCAAACTCCCGGAATAACCGCCCGACAATTCCACCCATCAGCAGAATGGGAATGAATACTGCCACCAGTGAAACGCTGATCGAGAAAACTGTCGAGCCAATCTCGGAAGCGCCCTTCAGCGCCGATTCCACTGGGCCCATGCCTCTCTCGCGATAGCGCGTTATGTTCTCGAGGACGACGATAGCGTCATCAACCACAAAGCCCGTCGAGATGGTCAACGCCATAAGCGAGAGATTGTCGATGCTGTAGCCGAGCAGGTACATGATGCCGCATGTACCTAATAAAGAAACCGGAACCGCCACACTGGGGATGAATGTCGCTCTAAGATCGCGCAAGAACAAAAAAACCACCAGCACGACGAGCCCGACGGAAATCATCAAAGTGCGCTCCACATCTTTCACGGAGGCTCGAATCGTCACCGTTTGGTCAAGCGTGATTGTCATATCGATCGCTTGATTGATCGAGGCGTGCAATTGAGGTAAGGCTGCTTTGATCCCATCGACTGTGTCGATGATGTTCGCTGCTGGTTGCCGGAAGATGATGAGCAGCGCCGCCCGCTTGCCGTTCGCTAACCCTAGCGAACGAACCGTCTGCACGGAATCGGTGACCTTGGCAATATTGGCCAACTTCAGGTTCGATCCGTAACGCAACAAGAGCGGCTCATAATCGACTGCATGCATCAGTTGACCGTTGTCATCGATGAGCCAATGCCTACTTGCATCGGAGAAGCTTCCCTTTGCCAGATTGGTGGTCTGCGCATTGATAGAGCTGCGAATACTTTCCAAGCTCAATCCGTAGTTGTTGATCTCGGTTGGATTCACATCGATTCGCACGGCCGGAGCGGAACTACCTCCAACCACCACCTGTCCCACTCCGCGGATCTGCGAAATGCGTTGCATGAGAACCGAGGAAGCAGCGTCATAAAGCGCGGAGGGCGGCATCTTGTCCGAGGTAAGCGCGATGATCATGATCGGCGCATCGGCTGGATTCACTTTCCGGTAGGTAGGATTCCCCGGCAAGTCGGCCGGTAGATATCCGCGCGCAGCGTTGATTGCCGCCTCGACATCGCGTGCGGCAGCGTCGATGTTGCGACTCAGATCGAACTGAAGAGTAATGCTCGTTTGTCCAAGAGAGCTGGACGATGTCATCTCGGTTACTGCTGAAATACGGCCGAATTGCCGCTCGAGCGGAGTCGCGACCGAAGACGCCATAATTTCAGGGCTGGCGCCCGGCAAGGATGCGGAAACCGAGACGGTCGGAAAGTCGACTTGCGGCAGCGGCGAAACTGGCAACAGGCGAAAAGCAACGCTTCCGGCGAGCCCGATCGCCACAGTTATCAGTGCTGTCGCAACCGGCTTCCTGATAAATAGGGCCGACATGCTCATGACTGCAGCTCCGGCGGCATATATTCTTGCGGTTGTTCTTCCGCCTTCCCAAATCCATGACGTTTGCGGAAGCCGGCAAACCGCCTGGCAATGTCGTCAAAGAAAAGATAAATGACGGGGGTCGTGTAAAGCGTGAGAAGCTGGCTCAGCAGTAAACCGCCGATAATGGTGATGCCGAGGGGTCGTCTCAGCTCCGAACCTACGCCTGTGCCGAATGCCAGCGGTACCGCGCCAAGCAAGGCTGCCATAGTCGTCATCATGATCGGACGGAAGCGCAGCAGCGAAGCCTGGAAAATAGAATCGTATGGGCTCTTGCCCTCCTTGCGCTCTGCTTCCAGCGCAAAATCGATCATCATGATGGCGTTTTTCTTTACAATGCCGATCAGCAGCACGATGCCGATAATGGCCACCACGGTCAACTCCTGGCGGCAAATCATCAGCGCAAGCAGCGCTCCGACACCTGCGGAAGGCAACGTCGACAAGATTGTGATCGGGTGGATATAGCTTTCATAAAGAACACCCAGAACGATATAAACCGTCACTAGGGCCGCCAAAATCAGTATCGGCTCGTTTGTCAAAGACGCAACAAACGCTTCCGCCGTGCCCTGGAACGAAGCCTGCATTGCCGCAGGCGGCGGCATCTCCTTCTCGACTTTGCGAATCGCGTCGACCGCTTCTCCAAGCGCTGCGCGCGGCGCCAGGTTAAACGATACGGTGGTCGCAGGAAACTGGCCGATGTGACTGATCAGGATCGGTGTCGAGGAATTGGAAAACTCCGTAAACGCGCTCAGCGGAACTGGCGCGCCGCTCGCCGATCTTATGTAGAGGTCGTGTAAGTTGTGAGGGCGGGTGCTGAATTGAGGCTGTACTTCGAGAACTACGTGGTACTGATTTAGTTGTGTAAAGAGCGTGGAGACTTGCCTTTGTCCAAAAGCGTCGTAGAGCGTCTGGTCAATAGCGGAAGCGTTAATGCCGAGGCGCATTGCCGTCCGCCTATCAATGTTGATAGCGGCTTCCAACCCATGCGTCTGGAGGTCGCTTGCCACATCGGCTAGCTCTGGCAGCTCTTTCAATCGTTGAACAAAGCGCGAGGCGTAGCTCGCTAGCTCAGTCGAATTGGGATCTTCGATGCTGTACTGATACTCTGTTCTGCTGACGATGTCCTCGACCGTAAGATCCTGGATCGGCTGCATATAGAGGGCAATCCCGTCGATTTTGGCCAAGCTCGGCTGCAAGCGGCGGATGACATCCGAAGCGTTGATCTTACGTTGTTCAAGCGGCTTCAAATTGATCTGAATACGCCCTGAATTCAAGGTCGTGTTTGTGCCATCGACTCCTATAAACGAGGAGAGGCTCTCGACCGCCGGGTCTTTGAGAATAACCGCCGCAAGGCGCTGCTGCAAGTTCGACATTGCCGCGAAAGAAATGCTCTGATCTGCTTCTGAAACGGCCTGAATTTCGCCCGTGTCCTGGACCGGAAAGAATCCCTTTGGAATGACGATGTAGAGAAAGATGGTCAGGCCAAGTGTTGCGGCCGCTACCAGCAGCGTCATCGTTTGATGGCCGAGAACCCACTTAAGAGTCCTGCCGTAGAATTCAATCGTTTTCTCGAAAACGACTTCGGAAGCCTTATAGAACCGGCCTTGCTGCGCATCTGTCTTGTGCCGGAGCAGTTTGGCGCAAAGCATCGGCGTCAACGTCAGCGAGACAAGCGCTGAAAGAACAATAGTGACCGCGAGCGTAACGGCAAACTCGCGGAAGAGCCGTCCGGTAATGTCACCCATGAACAGCAGGGGAATCAGTACAGCGATGAGTGAGACCGTTAGAGACACGATGGTGAAACCGATCTGCTCTGCGCCTTTCAGCGCCGCTTCCAGTGGACGCTCGCCCTCCTCTACGTAGCGCATGATGTTCTCGATCATCACGATCGCGTCATCAACGACAAATCCAGTAGAGATAGTCAGCGCCATAAGAGTCAGGTTGTTTAAGCTGTAGCCCAGCAGGTACATCGCTGCGAAGGTCCCGACCAGCGATAACGGGACTGCGACGCTCGGAATAAAAGTCGCGGCGAGGTTGCGCAGAAACACAAAAATGACGGCAACTACGAGGGCAATGCAGACCATCAATTCGAACTCGACATCAGCCACTGAGGCCCGAACCGTAATAGTGCGGTCTGTAAGCGTCGCGACAGCGATCGAGGAAGGAATCGTGGCCTTGAGCTTGGGAAGCAGTGCCTTGACTCGGTCAACAACCTGAATAATGTTTGCGCCCGGCTGCCTCTGGATATTGACAATCACCGCAGGATTCACATTCATCCATGCTGCCTGGCGCGAATTCTCAACCCCGTTCACGATATTGGCGACGTCCTTGAGCATGACCGGCGCGCCGTTTTTGTAAGCGACTACCACTTGGCTATAGTCGTTTGCATCGATCAACTGATCGTTGGCGTTGATCTGATATCCCTGGTGCGGTCCGTCGAAGCTGCCCTTGGCGGAATCGAGGCTTGTCGCTGTAAGCGCCGTGTGCAAGTCTTCCAGGTTGATCCCGTACGAGGCAAGCTGTGTAGGGTTGGCCTGGATACGGACAGCTTTCTTTTGACCACCGCTGATCGTGACTGCACCTACACCTGAGAGCTGCGAAATTTTCTGGGCTAGCCGAGTGTCTGCGAAGTCCTGCACGTCCTGCAGTGCCATTGACTTCGAAGTGAGGGCCAGCGTCATGATGGGTGCATCGGCGGGATTTGTTTTGCTGTAAATCGGGGGCATCGGCAGGTCCGCTGGCAGATAAGTCTGCGCGGCATTGATAGCTGCTTGTACCTCCTGTTCAGCGACGTCGATGCTCAGGCTCAAAACAAATTGCAGAGTTATCACCGATGCGCCGTCCGAGCTCGTTGACAGCATTTGGTTCAAACCGGGCACTTCTCCAAGTTGCCGTTCGAGGGGCGCCGTGATCGCAGAGGCAGACACACTGGGGCTTGCGCCCGGGTAGAAAGTTACCACCTGCATCGTCGGATAATCGACTTCCGGCAATGCGGAAACGGGCAGCTGCTTGTAAGCCACGATCCCGATCAGCAAGATCGCCGCCATCAGCAACGAGGTAGCGATAGGCCGGAGAATGAACGGCCTGGAGGGGTTCACTTCTTCTGGCCTTTCGGCGGAGGTTGTGGATTTTGCTGCGCCGTGTTGATCTGAGTGCTCGCCGCGCCTTGGGTTGGAGCCTTCATGTTTTCCTGGCGCTGATTCATCTGATTGGGTGGCCCAGAGGGCGGGTTTGCGATTGGCTTGCGAACCGAAACTTTCGCGCCGTCCTGCAATTTGTCAAACCCATCGGTGACGACCGTTTCACCTGGCTTTACACCGTCAACAGCCGATTGATTGCCGTCCGTTGTGCCCACCTGGACATTGCGCGACTGCACCGTCTTGTTTGCGTTGACTACGTACACGAACGAAACATCGTTGTTCCGTTGTATGGCTGCATTCGGGATGATGTTGACACCCATCAGAGTCCGTACGAGCAGCTTAGTGTTTACAAACTCGTTAGGAAATAGCTTGTAGTCGCGGTTTTGAAAAGTAGCGCGCGCTCTCACCGTGCCGGTCGTCGTATCCACCAGGCTGTCGATGGTCAACAGCGTTCCCTGCGAGAGTTCAGTCTGGTTATCGCGGCTGAGAGCATCCACTCGTAATTTATGGCCGGCCCGCATCTGGGTGAACACCTCAGAGATGTAGTCTTCGGCCATAGTAAAGATCACCGTAATGGGCTGAAGCTGGGTAATTGTCAGCAGTGGAGTCGTCCCGTTTGCCTGCACGATATTTCCCGGATCCACCGCGCGTAGGCCGACACGCCCATCGATCGGCGCTCGAATCTGGGTATAGTCCAAATTCACTTTGGCGGCATCAAGGCTGCCCTGATCGAGTTTGACCGTGCCTTCATCCTGATTTACATTGGCCTGCTGCGTCGCGACCGTCTGCTCGGGAACTGCATGCTGCGTGAATGCCATGTGGTAGCGGTCCAGATCGAGACGGGCATTCGCGAGCACAGCCTGATCTCGTTGAATTTGGCCTTGGGCCTGAAGGTAAGAGGCTTGATAAGGGCGCGGATCGATGACAGCCAGCAACTCGCCTTTATGTACAAGCTCTCCTTCGTGATAGTGAACCTCATCCAGCGTTCCGGCTACGCGGCTGGTGAGAGTAACCGTGTAAACAGAAGTAACCGTTCCGAGCGCGTTTATGTAATCGCCCATGTTGCCCTTTTGCACGGTGGCGACCGAAACTGGAATGGCACCGCCCGCGCGGCCCTTGGCGCCCGGCTTGTTATTGCTTGCGGCGGCGCCTGATTTTGAGAGCTTCTGGGATAGCAGTGCGCCTCCAGCAACTAGAATCAGGCCAGCAGCGAGCCAGATCGACCATCGTGATCGTCGCTGTACCTTCTGCTTCGGTGCCGCAGTTGATTGTTCCGTGTCCATGGGTGAGTAGCTATTTAATAAGTAAACGATTGCGCTCACATGGCGCGACTGCCGAAAGAGTTACTTGCCGATATGCCATTTGGCATACGTGCAACACCGGCCGCTTCGTTAAACTTTAAGAAGCCGACCTTGTACCGCCGCATTCTGCTTTTCCTGGCGATCGCGTTTCCCGCGCTCTCTCTCGATCTCGGGAAGTCGATGACCCAGTATGCGCACCGGATCTGGGATCAGGAAGAAGGACTCTTTCAACCCACCGTTTACTCCATCCTGCAAACGCGCAATGGATTTCTCTGGCTCGGGACGCAGGACAGTCTCATACGTTTCGATGGCGTCCACTTTCGTGAGTTTGCGGAAGGCGAGTCGGTCTTGCATGGCAGCCTGGTTCGTTCACTGATCGAAGATGCGCAAGGGAATCTCTGGGCTGGCTCGCTTGGCAGCGGTATTGTCCGCATCGCTCCAAACGGTACTGTCAAGCAGTACTCGACGAAAGATGGCCTGCCGAGTAATACAGTCTTCTGCCTGGCGTCAGGCACGGGTGACATCCTTTGGGCTTGCACTACTGAAGGACTAGTTCGTATCGATCACGACCAGCTTCAGACGTTTACACATATCCAAGGCCTGCCCTCCCGGCGCGTCCGAGCAGCCTGTGAAGCTAAGGACGGAAGCATGTGGGTCGCCGGACTTGATTCCGGCCTGAGTCATTGGACAGGGTCACGCTTCGTGGCGTTCTCCTCGGGGCAGATGAGTCCCGGAACCAGCATCACTACCCTCGAATGCGCTTCTGACGGCACTCTCTGGGCGGGCACTTCTTCCGGGCTTTTTCACGTAACCAGTTCAGCATCGCGGTCTTTTACATTGCAAGATGGGTTACCTGATAACGAAATCTCAGCGCTCGCGGAAGGTCCTGACGAGACTCTTTGGATCGGCACCAACGACGGGATCAGCCGTCTCCGCAACGCGGAGATCAGCAGCTACCGCACTCGCGACGGCCTTTCCCACAGCCAGGTTCTGGCGCTATGTTTGGATCGCGAGGGCAGCCTCTGGGCGGGTACAAAAAACGGGCTCGATCAGTTTACGAATGGCGCAGTCACGCCTTACACAACGAACGAGGGATTGCTTAGCAACGATGCCGGTCCTGTCCTCGAAGACACTGCGGGACATCTGTGGATTGGTACGCTCGGCCGGGGCCTGAACTCGTTCGACGGTCACCGTTTCCAGGCGCTCACCACACGTGACGGACTCCTCAGCAACACCGTGCTGAGCCTTGCGCTCGATCCCTCCGGGGATCTTTGGGTCGGAACGAATGCCGGCATTAATCGTCTGCAGAATGGACGTGTTGTCGGTTCTTATGCAAAGACAGATGGGCTCCGAGGAAAGGAGGTGCGGAGCCTTTTCGTCGATGCACAAGGAATTCTCTGGACGGGGACCAATCTAGGCCTGCAACGTTTCCAGAACGGCCGTTTCGTGCAGAGTTCCCCTGATCAGAAGGCAAACCGCGATGTTGTCGTCGCCCTTAGCGGAGGCACGACGCCGTCATTTGCGAATTTCCAGAGTGCCGGGCTTTATCTGCTGCGCGATAAAAAGCTCTCGCCCTATCCCCTCGAAACGACTCGCGCAGTCGATTGCTTCTTCCTCGATCGTTCGCGCCATTCGCTTTGGATGGGAACGCTCGGATCGGGATTATTACGCTGGAAAGATAACGCGATCGCGCACGTTTACGTGAGGGACGGACTCTACGATAACCGGATTTACAGCATTCTGCAGGACGACAGTTCAAACCTCTGGCTTGCGTCGAGCAAAGGCATTTTTCGCTTAAGTGAGGCGGAACTGGAAGACTTTGCAGACGGTCGCCGCAGAGCCGTGACGAGTATCCCATTCACGACCGGGCAGTTACGCTTCGAATGCCGGGCCGGCGTGCAACCGGCTGCGTGCCGCACCAGGGATGGCCGTCTTTGGTTTTCCACAACCAACGGGCTGGTGGTAGTCGATCCTAATCACCTGGCGAAGAATCAAGTGTCGCCGCCTGCCTCTATAACAGCTCTCATTGTCAACGGAAAGCGCCTTGCGTCTGCCAGCGTGCCTCATTTGCCGCCGCATGAGATAAACAACATCGAGATCCGCTATGCGGGCCTGACCTTCATTTCACCCGAGAAGGTCACTTTCCGTTATCGACTGGAAGGATACGACCGAACGTGGATGGACGCCAACGAGCGAAGGGCGGCTTTTTATACTAATCTGCCGCCCGGCGATTTCGAATTCAAGGTCGAAGCGCGAAACAGCGATGGCCTGTGGAGCACGCGTCCCGCTTCGCTTGCTTTTGTTGTTGAGCCGCGATTCTATCAACATCGCTGGTTCTTCCCGCTAGCGGCGATAGCCTTGGCGCTGGTGATCTTGGCCGGCTTTCGCATCCGAATTCGCCGGCTCAGACGCCGTTTCCAGCTGGTTCTTGCGGAGCGCAACCGCATCGCCCGCGAGCTGCACGACACTCTTCTGCAAGGCCTCTCCGGGATCACGATGCAGATGCAGGCGCTCTGGGCCAGGCTTCCTGCTTCCAGGGAAAGAGAAATCTTGAAGGACATCATCAGAGACGCCGGCGCGTGTTCGGCCGAGAGTCGTCAATCGCTATGGGGATTGCGCACCAATCGTACAACTGAGTCTGACTTTTCAGACAAGCTGGTGAAGCTCGCGCGTGATGCGGTTGAGGGGAGAGATATCTCGCTTTCGCTTGCAGTCGAACCCGTGTCCCTAGGTGATCAGCCTGACACGGAGTATCAGTTGCTTCGCATTGCGCAGGAAGCCCTAGCTAATTCGCTGAAGCATGGGGCTGCTCTTCATCTCACGGTCAAGCTCGATGTAGGCGAGGGAGTACTTCACCTGCTGATCGATGACGATGGATTAGGATTCGCCGCGGCGGCCGGGCCGCCGCATGGGCATTTCGGTATTCGTGGGATGCAGGAGCGCGCGGAAGAGATCGGTGCTGAACTCTCCATCGCCAGTTCGCCAGAAAGCGGTACCAGCGTTCGCATTTGCCTACCTCTTTCCAAACAGTCGGAAACAGAAAGTAACCACTCTGTGGTTGGCGCTCATCAGATATAAAGAAAGCGGTCAGTAGGAGTTCAACGTGCCCATTCGCATTCTCTCGGTCGACGATCATGAAGTCGTTCGAAAAGGGATTGCTGCTCTCATCTCTACCGAACAGGAACTGGAGCTCGTGGCGGAAGCTAGCACCGGCAGGGATGCCATCGATCTCTTTCGCAAGAAAGCGCCCGATGTGACGCTCATGGACCTCCGTCTGCCGGACATGAGCGGAGTCGATGCGACGCGCGAGATCCGAAGTGAATTCTCGGAGGCTAAGATCATCGCATTGACTTCCTACGACGGTGATCAGGATATTTACCAGGCGCTCGAAGCGGGCGTTCGCGGGTATCTGCTCAAGGAAATGGTGCACAGGGAAATCGTGCGAGCCATCCGGGTGGTCTACTCAGGCAAGCGTTTCATCCCGAATGAAGTGACTCAGCACCTGAATGGTTTCTTTCCGGAAGTCGCGCTGACCCGGCGTGAAGTGGATGTGCTTTCTTTGGTCGCTCGCGGGTTTGGAAACAAAGAAATCGGAGATGTTCTCGGAACCGCATCAGGTACGGTGAAAGCGCACGTGCAGAGTATTCTGGGAAAGCTGGGTGCCAAGGATCGCACGCACGCTGTCACGATCGCGCTGCGGCGTGGAATTATTCACCTCCACTCGCCGGAGCTTGCGGCCTCGATTCTCAATGGCTGATCGGCCTGCTCGCACGGGCCGCGAAATCATCCTCCACTTTGTAAGAAATCTCGTGCTTGGCGCCCTGCTTCTTGCCGCGGTCGCTTATGCTATCGATTACGCTGTTCTCCGGTTTCGGGTAGCCACCAACCGGAACGCGATGGGAAGCGTTACGATCCGCCCCGTTTACGCGGTACCGCAAAAAAATCACAGCACCGAATTTCTAACGGGCGATCCGCAGGACCAGGCTTGCGTTCATTCGCTCTTTCCGCACCTCGGCGATTCACCGTGTTGGTACCTCGCGCGGCATAAAGAACAGCGAATAAACATGTAGGATAAGAGCAGTGGCGACCATAGCGGCCCCTTACATCACACCGGAAGAGTATCTCGAGCGCGAACGCCAAGCCGAGACGAAGAGCGAATACCTGCGCGGTGAAGTATTCGCCATGGCAGGCGGAACTCTTCGGCATGCTCGAATCATCACGAGCCTGGTCAGACGGCTCGGAGACAAGTTGAGCCAGCGACCCTGCGACGTTTATTCGACAGATGTCCGGCTGGCGATTTCACAAGCCGGTCTTTACACTTATCCGGACGTAATGGTGATATGCGGCGAGCCGGTTGCTACCGACGATCGGCAGGACACAGTAACAAATCCTCTCGTGATTGTCGAAGTGCTTTCGGATTCAACTAAGAACTACGACCGTGGACAAAAGTTCCAATACTACCGGTCCCTGCCGTCCTTGACGGAATATCTCACGGTGGCGCAAGACGAAGTGCACGTCGAGCAATACGCTCGGCAGACGAGCGGTCAATGGTTGCTAACCGAATACAGCGACGCCGGCGCAACGCTAAGTCTGCCGTCGCTCCAGATCGATCTTCCCATCGCAGATATATACGAGAAAGTAGATTTTCAGAAGGTCTAGGCGCTCACGCCCACTTCCTGGGGGACCCCAGCCTCTTTGCGCTTTTTGAGAAAAGGCATCATGGAACGCAGCTCCGCGCCCACTTTCTCGATCGGCTGATCTTTCGCTGCTTCCCGCATGGCGAGGAAGTTCTTGCGTCCTTCGCGATTTTCGGCCAGCCACTTCTTCGCGAATTCGCCTGACTGAATCTCACTGAGAATTTTCCTCATCTCCGCTCGGGTCTGCTCGGTGACGATTCTGTGGCCACGCGTGTAGTCGCCGTATTCCGCGGTGTCCGAAATCGAGTACCGCATGTAGCCAAGGCCGCCTTCATAGATCAGGTCGACAATGAGCTTCAACTCGTGCAGGCATTCGAAGTAGGCAATCTCCGGGGCATATCCCGCGGCTGTCAAGGTCTCGAACCCGGCACGGATCAACTCACTGACCCCGCCGCAGAGCACTGCCTGCTCGCCGAACAGATCGCTCTCTGTTTCTTCCTTGAAACTCGTCTCGATCACGCCAGCTTTTAGGCATCCAAGCGCGTGAGCATAGGCGAGCGCGTTTTCGAGCGCATGTCCAGACGTGTCCTGCGCAATCGCCACTAGCGCCGGTACCCCCACACCTTCGGTAAACAGCTCGCGCACGCGATGGCCAGGCGCTTTCGGCGCAATCATCGAAACATCAATGTCGGCCGGCGGCTTGATTTCGCCGAAGTGAATGTTGAAACCGTGCGCAAACATGAGGGTCTTGCCATTGGTCATATGCGGGGCGATCTCATTGCGATAGATCTCGCCCTGTATATGATCCGGCACCAAAACCATTACGATATCCGCTACTTTCGCCGCTTCAGCAACCGTCAGCACATTCAGTCCTGCGGCCCTGGCTTTCGCGACGCTCTTGCTGCTAGCGGGTAACCCGACAACAATGTTAAGCCCCGAATCGCGCAGATTTAAGGCGTGGGCATGGCCCTGGCTCCCGTAGCCGACGATCGCAATCGTCTTTCCCTGCAACGGAGCGAGGCTCCCATCCTTCTCGTAAAAACGCTTTGGCATTATCTGTCCTTTCTCTAATCGGCGCCCTGAAATTCGAAGACTTCATCGGTGGCTGCCCCACGCGGTACTGGTGGAGAAAGGCGCAGCTTCTTATTGTCGAGCGGCATTGAAACTACGCCCGATCTGGTCACTTCAATCTCGCCGTAACTTCTCATCACATCGATAAACTCGTCGAGCTTTTCGGAATCGCCAGTCGCCTCGATTACAAATCCGTCGAGGGTCGAATCGACTACTCTCGCATGAAAGATTTCAGCTTCCTTGAGAACGGCCGTCCGGTTCTGTTGCGTTGTGCGTGCCCGGAGCAGCACGAGCTCTTGATTCACCGCCGGGCCGTCCGTCACATCCGTGGCTTGCAGCACGTTAATCAGCTTGTTCATTTGCTTGATGACTTGCGCCCGAATGCCCGGCTCTACATCCACCGCGATGGTCATCTTCGAGAGCGTCTCGTCGAGTGTTCTTGCCACCGTCAGACTCTCGATGTTATACCCGCGCTGGCTCAGCAAACCAGTGACGCGCATCAAGGCGCCCGGTTTGTTTTCGAGAAGAAGAGAAATAATCTGTTGCATCGAATCTCCGTTACGCTTCCACGGGCTGCGGTGGGCGCAAGACCATCTCGTTGATTGCACCGCCCGCCGGCACCATGGGAAACACGTTCTCGAAGGGAGAGACCTTCACGTTCAGCAGGTAAGGCCCGGGTTCCGCGACTGCATCGCGCAACGCTTTGGGCATTTCCCTCACATCTTCTACAGCGCGGCCTTTGAAACCGTAAGCACCGGCGAGCTTTTCGACATCGGGGAAACAGCTCAGCTCAACTTGGCTGAGCCGGTTGTTATAGAAAAGCTCCTGCCATTGCCGCACCATGCCAAGATGCCCGTTGTTCATGACGACAATCTTGATCGGCAGGGCGTGGTTGGCGATGGTTGCCAGCTCCGGTATCGACATCTGGAATCCGCCATCGCCAACAATCGCGAAAACAAGCTTGTCAGGCCTTGCAAACTGCGCACCGATGGCGGCCGGCAGCCCGAATCCCATTGACCCAAGGCCCCCCGAGTTAATCCACAACCGCGGCTCGTTAAATCGAATCAGCTGCGCCGACCACATCTGGTGCTGGCCCACATCGCTGGTCACAATCGCCCGGCCGCCGGATAGCCGGTCGATCTCGTCCATCAAATGCTGCGGCTTGATTTCGTTCTCCGATCTTTCGGCAACCAGCGGGTGTTCCGCTTTCCATGCACGTATCTGTTTCCACCAGGCTTGGCGCGCACCAGCTTTCTTTTGTCGCATCGCCGGAGCCAATTCCTTCAGCTCGGCAACCAACTTCGGCAGCACACGTTTTACATTTCCCACAATAGGGAGATCCGCTATGCGATTCTTGCCGATCTCCGCCGGATCGATGTCCACGTGAATGACCTTGGCGTGCGGTGCAAACGCATTCAGGCGTCCCGTCACGCGATCGTCAAAGCGCACACCGAGAGCAATGATGAGATCGGTATGCGTCATGCCCATATTGGCGGCATAGCTACCGTGCATGCCGGGCATGCTGATGAAATTCGGGTGTTCGGAAGAGAGAGCGCCCAGTCCCATGAGCGTGCAAACCGCGGGTAAATCGAGCAGTTCCACGAGCGCCCGCAGTTCCTCGCTTGCGTTGGCCGCGATCACGCCGCCACCGCTATAGATAAAGGGCCGTTCCGCTTCCCACATCATTTGAGCCGCACGCCGGATCTGGCCGCCATGGCCTTCGCTGTAAACTTTGTAGCCGGGCAGATGTATCTCAGTGACGGGCGTGTACTGCGCCTGTCCTTGGAAAACATCCTTCGTCACATCCACCAGCACAGGTCCGGGACGTCCTGAGGCAGCGATGTAGAAGGCCTCGTGAATCACCTGCGGCAGCTCGTGAATGTTCTTGACCAGGAAATTGTGCTTAGTGGCAGAGCGCGTGATGCCGAAGGTGTCTGCCTCCTGAAAGGCATCGGTGCCCATCAGCTTGGCCGATACCTGCCCGGTTAGCGCGATGATCGGGATCGAGTCCATCATCGCGTCCACCAGACCGGTTACCAAGTTGGTGGCGCCGGGGCCGGATGTCGCGCAGCATACACCGACTTTGCCGGTAGCACGCGCATATCCCTGGGCCGCAAAGGCCGCATTCTGCTCGTGCCGGACCAGAACGTGCTTAAGCGGGTGATCGTACAGCGCGTCGTAGAGCGGCAGGGTAACCCCGCCGGGATAGCCGAAAATGCAATCGACATCCTCCTGCACGAGACAGTTCAAAAGAATTTTCGCGCCCGAAAGCGTAGTCCCCGAAGGCGTATTCGATGACATATTTAATTCAGCACTCCTGCTTAATGGCCGCCAATGCCGTCCCTTTCTGTTGGCTTCAATGAAAAGGGCCATCCGGCTGGTTCGGTTGATCCCGCCGGTGGCCCTGTAAGTGTAATTGCAAGGCTCCTAAACGATGTTGGTTACTTCCGCCAGAAGAAGCCTTACATCTAGTTGAAGCCGTATCATGAGCTTGCAAAGGCAAGTTGCGGCCTGGTTAGACCACGTAATCTCGCTATGAGATCAAGGTAGCCTAGAAGCGATTTTTATGCAAGAGAATAGAAACATAAAAAATACGAATGATCCGACAGTGAATAGCAGACACGATTGTGTCCCGGATTCTTCTTTATGCGTTGAGATGATCTGCAGGTTTTAGGCGGTTTTCAGTAATGGCTGCGGGGGCGGTGGCGGAGTGGGAGGCGTGCTCGATTTTTTCGGCGGCTAGGGGTGGGACTTTCAGCCCCGCGCGGGCTGAAGCCCACCCTCCCTGCGGATGCCAGTGGCGCAGTTGAAAATTCGAAGCCAGTTGCGGGCTGGTTCTGTTATTTCTGCTGTTTGCGCTCCTTTTGCAGGCTGCGGAGCTCGGCCATTTCCTTTTCGTAGCGGCGCTGGAGGCGTGATTCCTGCAGCTGCAGGTTCTTGAGCTGCTTTTCGTATTTCAAGAACGTGCCGAGCTCGATCAGGCTGGCGCCGGTGGTCCCGTGCAGGGCGCAGTACTCCTGGTTTTCGGCGCGGCCCTGGGCATAGATGGCCATTTCGAGACCGGGGATGCGCTGCAAACGCCATTGGGTGTCGGCGAGGGACTGGACGAGTTCTTGCTCGCGGAGTCCGGCGGGCTGGTATTCCTTGGCGTAGGCGGCGAGGTGCTGCCGATAGACATCGGCATCGTCGCTGTGAAGGAGCACAGTGCGGCCGGTCAAACCCGTTTTGAAGGCGTTCAACGAGGAGATGGCTCGGCCCTCATGGGTGATGGGGCCGGTAGGAGGGCGTTAGCGCGATTGATCTGGGCGCGCTGTGCTGCGAACAGTTCACTGTTCAGCCGGTCGAATTCGGGATGTTTTTCTCATGTGACGCTGCCGAAACGTAGCACGGGAAAGGGCGGAAACGAACTTTGGCTTTTTACAAATTGACGTTAAAGCGTTTGGAATGAACTAGAAGGACTATTTCGCAGACGCGTGATGCGAGGAGGTCGGCGACCTGGAGACCGGCAATGTTGTGCTCTTTGCGCTTTAGCTTCACCTGGAGCTTCGCTTTCCTGAGCGCCTTTGCTTCCTGGCAGCCGATCCAGCACCTATCAGAGATTGCTTTTCCGTCCGTTTTTCTTTCCCGGGGCTCACCAGGGATAGCGGGCGAGGTGTACTCCTAACTCCTGTACAGCTATGTCGAGCTCGGCTTTATTTCACCGTGAACGACGCCGTGGCGGTATGCGTGAGTGAGCCGGAGACGCCGGTGAATGTAACGGTATAAACACCCGGCGGCGTTTTCTTGGGAAATAGAATGCCGGAAACGGCGTAGGCCGTCCCATTGACGTGAACGGTTTGGGGTAAGTCGGCACACTCTGATCCGGGAGGTCCGCCGGCGCAGCTCAGTTGAACATTGTTGTCAAAGCCCCTCATTGACTGAAGTTTCAGGACAAAAATCGCCAGAACGCCACGGTAGGCCGTTTCAGTGGGTGGAATCACAGAAATGCTGAAGTCTTGGACAGGGCTAATCGTTATCGAATAGGGACTGGATTGGCTCGACGTGAAGTTTGCGTCGCCGCTGTAGCTGGCCGTAATTGTATCTACACCGACAGGCAGCGTTGTGGTGGTCAGTATAGCGGCGCCATTCTTTACCGGAGCGCTGCCGAGTAAGTTGCCGTTATCGTAGAACGTGACCGTGCCTGTGGCTGTGTAGCCATAGGCTGGCGTAGGTTGCACGGTGGCGGTTACCTTCACGGGTTGGCCAGCCAGCACGCCGGTATTCGGTGACGCAGACACGGTCACCGATGTCGAAATCAGTTGACCCCCAAAAGCGGTAGGCGGGGAAGCGCTGCCGGCATGGGACGAATCCCCCACGTAGACAGCCTCGACTTGATGCGTCCCGGCTCCAGGGATGTATTGAGTATTGAAGGTGTAGGAGGCAGTGGCAGACTGGCTACTGTTTAGCAGTACGTTCACGCTGTTGCCGGCAGCAACGGCGATGTCCGGGAACCCATCAGTGTTGAAATCGCCGATCACGACAGAACTGGGTCCAGCGTTCACACCGTAAGTGACCTGGCTCTGAAATGTGCCGTCGCCGTTACCGAGTAGAACGCCTACATCAATGTCGCCACCGTTGGCCACCGCCAAATCGGGCTTGCCGTCCTCATTCAGGTCACCCACCGCCACAGAATCAGGGGCACCCCCAACTGCGTAGGTTACTTGGCTCTGAAACGTGCCATCGCCATTACCCAACAGAATGCTAACATCATTGTCGGTGCCGTTGACTACAACCAAATCCGGCTTACCGTCGGCATTCAGGTCACTGGCTGACAGGGCATTCGGCCCATTTCCAACCGAATAGGTCACCTGCGGGTGAAGTGTGCCGTCGCCAACGCCAATTAACACGCTAATGGTGCCATCGCCGCTGTTCGCTACAGCCACGTCCGGCTTCGAATCTCCATTAAAATCGGCGATAGCCAGAGCATCAGGGGCGTGACCAACCGGATACGGCGCTTCAGTCTGGAATGTCCCGTCACCATTCCCCAGCAGCACGCCCAGGGTACCATCGGTGCGGTTGACCACCACCAGATCCAGGTTTCCATCCGCGTTAAAGTCGCTCACCCGTACACCTGCCGGACCATTACCGACCGTGTATTTCACCTGAGTTCGAAAGGTACCGTCACCGTTCCCGAGCAATACGCTCACGGTATTCTCGCCGGTATTCGCTAGCACCAGGTCCAGGGCTCCGTCGTTGTTGAAGTCGCCTGTAGCAATGGATTGGGGCGAACTGCCCGCCGTATAAGAGACTTGGGTTTGAAACGTGCCATCATCGTTGCCCAACAGCACGCCTACGTTGTTACCGATGTCATCTGCTACCGCCAGATCCGGCACGCCATCGCCGTTGAAATCCCCTGAGGCGATGGATTTTGCATTAGGAGGCGCCGCCGTGGAGATCGGATTTCCGTTCCCGAACGTCAGGGAAGGAGTCGACGCGCCCAGCGCTCCCGTGCCGATTATGTAATTAGCATGCGAAGTGTCGATGAAGTTCACGTTTCCAGTCGGCGCCAGCGGTCCGGCATTCGTAACCGTGCCAATCAGGGTAGTGGAGGAGTGGCATGTCAGTGGCGGAAACGTGCAATACACCTGTTCTGTCGACGTTAGGGTGGTCATAGTTGGAATCGTGCCCGTTACACTGATGGATTCGCTCGCCGATGTGCTCGGTGGCGCCGTTTTGGTTCCCAAGAAAGCGGCAGTCAGCTGGTGTTTGCCGGTTCCAAGCCGCACAACCAACGTTGCCGTTCCAGCAGGTTCGATCGTTCCTTGCGTAGCCAATTGAGCCGAGCCCAAGACTGTCGTTCCGTCATGAAAGGTAATCGTGCCCGGCGCGACCGATGCCACTCCGAAATTACCCGTAACCGTCGCAACCAGCTTTACCGATTGGAGCGATGTTACCTGCGTCGCACTAACGGTCAGCTTAGTTGTCGTCTGTGGAGCGACCACCACTCCATCAAGTAAAAGCGGGAAAAGAGGCAACAGTATCAACGTGCTTCGCACATTCGCTCCTATAGATCATTCTGGACGGGCTGAAATGACTGTCGCGGGCGACACGGGTTCCCAGCGAAGTCGTTGTAAATTCTTTGAAAGCAATAGAAATGGTGCTAATGCGATGAATTAGAATGATTTGTCACTAATCCTTGGCAATTCGTCTTAAATCATTGGTTAGTAAACTTATTTATGGTACTGATCGATGGTGCATCTGGTACTTTCCTTTGTCAACCATCCAAATGGGGCGATAGTACTGGGTAAGTACCAGTTAATTTCTGGAAATTCGCGGGTGAGAGTCGAAAGAATGGCCTTCCCGAAAGGGGCTGCCGTCGTCTCATCTGTGCCGAGCAGGCCGGTTAACTGGAGACCGCGATGCTGGGCTCTTTGCGTTTTAGCCTCAACTCCCTACTCGTAAGTAGAGTTGCAGCTCTTTAGCAGTGCGAAAGGGTGTTCCCCTGATAGAAATGACGATACGCATCGTTCACTTGCTTGTCTTCCTCCTGCCTCTGGCCGCTGCGCGCACGTCATCTATGGATCTTCTCGCCTGCAGCATACCTGCGTTGGAGGTGGCCGAGCGGGTCTAAGGCACGCCGCGCGGCGAAATAGCGGAATTGCGCTTACCCTTGAACGGGCGCATTACGGATCACCACCGTTTCATGCTGCGCGAATTGACACAATCTGGAGACTGTGTAAGCCAAGCTTCAACGTGTTTAGAAAAAGATTGTCGAGCGCGTCGACGTGCAGAAGGGGAGCGGTTGTGCAGCATTGCGGGGTGGACATGATTACAACCTGGACATTGCTGTCAAGTCACTCCACTCCACTCAAAAATCGAAGTTTTCAGAGGAAGTTTTCGAAGGAGGACCGCTCTGTTCCTGTGCGTAACGCGCCTCCGCGGCCACGAAAGTCGCCCACCGCATCCGCAAATGGGAGGGAGCGTATCCGGCTATCAGTCGGATGTAGCCCCCGGAAAGGTTGTTTATCCGCGAAGAATCTCGCGAACTAAGCTTCCGAATGCTGTGGGTTCATGAGATCCGCGCTGAACCAGGCGGGGGTGATCGGACCAGCTCCAGGCGGCCCAACCAAGATCCCGATCGTCGAGATAGCCCGCCAATTCCCTTCCCCACGACAGATCCTCTTCGAGGCCGCCCCATTCGGCGATGAACACGGGCACCTGCGCGCTCAAATTTCCGAAGGCCGAGCGCCAGGGCTTTTCTTTATTCGGATAGACGTGAGAGGAGTAGACCACCCCCTCCAAATCCGGGCAAGGCAAGCGTTCCAAATCGTAGCCCCAATCGACACCCGACACAAAAATCAGAGCGCCCGGGTGTTCGCTGCGAATCGCAGAGACGAGCTGTATTGCCCAGGGCTGCCATTCGGCCGATGTCACGCGGCGGCGCCGGATCGGAACCAGAGCCGCATCGGGACGAATGCCCTCGAAATCGCCTATATCGCCCGGCAGCGGGTCGTGCGGTTCGTTGAAGATGTCGAAGAGGACTGCCGGCTCTTCGCGATATCGGAATGCCAGCTGCCGCCACAATTCGATGGAGCCGAGATTAGGAAGTGGAGGAACGAAATTTGCGCGGCCGTTTGGCAACCGGCCTCTGGGCGAAGCGGAGTCGAGCCATTGCAGATCGAGCATGGTGTAGGCGTTTCTTTCCGCAGCCAGGGCGATCACTTGATCCAGGGCAGCCAGGTACGCTCCGGCATGATACTCAAAAGTATTCAAGGCCGAAGCTTGATTGAAGGGAATCCGAACAAGGTTAACGCCCCAGTTGGCAATCTCGTCGAATTCCGATTCAGTGATTCCGGCGTTGGCCAGAAATCCTGGATAATGAGAGGCCGCGTATTCCAAGCCAGAGCGATTCACGCCTCTGAGTCGAACTGGCTCGGAAGTTTCGGCGTTTACGATTTTGGCGCCGCGAGTGTGTAAGGGAGGCAGGCGGCACGAGAGCATATGCCCTCAGCCCCGGCGCCGGAACAGGGCATGATAGATCACAAGAACAATGATGGCGCCGATGGCGGCAACGAGTATGCTGTACAGATTCAAACCGGTCACACCGTGTGCGCCGAAAAGCGTGAAGAGCCAACCGCCTACAACCGCACCGACAATTCCTAAGATGATGTCGAGGAAAATGCCCTCTCCACTCTTGTTTACGATTTTGCTGCCGATGAATCCGGCAATCAATCCTAGAATGATCCACGCAAGGAACGACATATGAAGAAATCTCCTTTCAACCTATAAGAAGGTACCACTTTACTAGACGGGATCAAGTCGTCACGACGCACGGCGGTAGAGGATATCTTGCGTAGCCAGCTCGTAACCTATCCTCCGCGGAGTGTAAGGTTGGCCTCGACTTAAGAGTGCGGGATCGTGTTGCGCTTGGGAGAGCTGTAGATCATTCTGGGGCTGCCACTGAGGATAGCCGGGGCTGTAAGAGGCCACTCAAAATGGATTTAGTGATCAAAAAAACGTCAGCAAAGTTGCCGGAGACGGAAATGCGAAAAGAGGCGGGTTAACGTCATGTATCTTCTATGAGAATGAGCGTAGCGAAGACTCGGATTCCTAGCTCTCTTCTTTTTACTTGTATGGAGGTTTGGTCGGTTCTGCAAAAGCTCTTGTAACTCATCTCGCAGCCTCCGATGCCCCTTGGGGAACAGCGTCCGGCCGAAGCGTCACGGGGTCTCTGGGTCCCTTGCGGTATCCCGAAGAACTCGAAAAGGGGAGCCGTACCTTGTCGAGCGTAAGGAGGTTGAACCAAGCATGGCCTCTCTGTGTAGAATATAACGCGAGATGAGAACACAGCGGAACAGGTAGAGAGCAGAGGCAAGGACAGACAGAGTCAATACCTGTAAGCCTACTGAATGAGGTAAGTGCAAGAACGTCAATGGGCGGGAGTAATTCAGCGGTAGAATGCCAGGATCCCGAACCCATCACCCGACGCCCTTGTCTGGCCCATCGAGCTGCAGAAAAACGATTGGTTTCGTCGCCAGGGAGTGCCAGGACCCGATGACGACACGGTTGGAGATTTCGCCTCCCTCAAGCGACGGTATTCCCTGTCTCTACTACGGCACAGAGCAAGGCTTGCATGACGCTGGCTCCGATCCCGCGGTTCGCGAAGCGCTGTGGCGCGGTCCTGACTTTGCGCGGAACACCGCTTACTACCAGCACGTTTTACAAATTGCCGCTGTCCGCCGCGAAAATCCCGCGCTGCGCTATGGCCGATTTTACTTCCGGCCCATCTCCGGCGATGGACAGCACTTTGGTATTTCCACTTTCCTCAACGGCACGCGCGCCTTCTCACGCATTTTGATGGATCAGGAAATCGTAGTGGTAGCCAACACGGATCCCGTCAATCCTTGCGCTGTTTACGTGATTGTGGACAACACGCTGAATCAACCAGGCGATCAGCTTCGCATTCTCTACAGCAAGAAGACGCAACCGCAAACGCCGAGCGCCATCCAGCAGTTAGCCGCTGGTGCCGTCAAGGTTCAGGAAGCGGACGGCACCACCGGCACAGGTCCGCTAAATTGCGCGCACGTCACGTTGCTCCGCTCGAAGTGCAAATTCTCGGCGGCTAGCTACACACTGACGATAATTTTTCCAATCTGGGCGTTGGACTCCATGTAGCGGTGCGCCTCAACGATTTTGCTGAGCGGGAACGTCTTATCGGTACGCGGTTTAAAATCACCGGACGCCACATGGTCGAAGACGTACTGCTTAGCTTTGCGAAAAGCTGGAGGATCACTGATTACTTCGAAAGAGTGTATCGCCATCACAAGTGGCCGCGAACATCCCCGCCGCAAATCCTGTCACGCTTTTCCGGTCAGCATGCGCTTCAGAAAAACCAGTTGTCCCAGCTGGTAGGAATTGTGATTCGCTGCCACGAGCGCCTCGCGCAACAGACTCTGTCCTTGACCGTGCGGCAAAGGAGTGAACAGATCTCCTGTCTCAACCAGTTGGCCGAGCTCCCTGCCATCGCGCTGAAACGCGTCCACGCTTTGCTTCCAAGCTGCTTCGGTGGGGGGCGCTTCACTACCAGGCCAGTAGCCCTTTGGAAACTCCGGCGATTGGTGATTCGGGTCTCGCGAGAAGTCGAGAATATCCCGCTGAGCGATTCGCATGTGTTCCACCAATTCCCAGGCTGAGTGCGGGGCATTGTGCGGCTTAGTTCCGCGCGCCTCTGGCGGAAATCCCTTCACTGCCTTGTCGAAGGTGATATGGGACTCACCGCCGCTTAGTGCGCCGGCGAGTTGCTTTCGCAACATTTTCAAATCATCGTTACTCATGCTTGATTGGACTCCAGCACGGTGCCGCAATTTCAGCTTTCGACAGCCACTCCTTTCCAGAAAGCAACGTCATCCTGGATGTTTGCCGCGGTGGTCTTGGGTTCCTTCCAAGGGTAAACGGTCGTGTGGGCGCTGGCTTCAGAGAATTCAGGCTTGACACTCTCGGGCGGGAATAGGGATTCCCTCGACTTGCTCGGTCGCGCGCTTTCGCCCAGGGTCGCCTGATTCCAGATTGCTGGTGCCATAACTGTTAGTTAGATGTCAAGATGAGACGGCCAGCGAGAAATTCCCGTGCATCGACGCACTTTGATACTTGCGGACTTTGGCCCTCCATTTAGTTTTCCTGTTTGTCGCAAATCTTGCGTGGGCCGGACACTCCGGCAGTCACGCTGAATACATTGGTGGTACCCGCGCCGACATCCCTGCCAAAGATTCTGGCGACATCGAGGTCTTTGACACGGTCTATTTCGTCTTTGCGTCCAGACATACCCAAGTGAAAGTGCCGTTCGAGCGCATTAACTTGCTCGAATACGGCCAGAAAGTGGACCGCCGCTATCTTGCCGCCGTCGTGATCTCCCCGTTGTTCATGCTGGCGAAAAAACGTGAGCATTTCCTGACCGTCGGGTTCCAGGATGACGAGGGCCGGCAGCAGGCCATGGTGTTCCGGGTTGATAAGAATGACATTCGGCTGGCGCTGGTGACGCTCGAGGCACGCACCGGACAAGCGGTTCAGTATCAAGATGATGAGGCGAGAATGGCAGGTAAAGGATGAAGTCAACTGGCGTATGCGTGGCAGCGGTTTTGTTTAGCTCGCTCGCGCAAGCGCAACAGACGGCAGCCGGTTCAGCAACGACCAGCCTGACCGACGTGAAACGCATTTACGTGGCCGCCCTGGTGGGAACCGAAGCAGAGACTTTGCGCGAACTGATCATTGCCAGCCTCGACTCCACTAGGCTCTTCACCCTCACCGACAATGCAGACCGGGCGGATGCCATTCTGAAGGGCGCGGCCGACGACCACGTCTTTACTGATACCCACGATATGGAAGAGGGCATCAGCACGCGGCAGAACGGCGGAAAATCTGCGAGCGGTACGACTACCAAGGCTGGCGGCGCTTATGCGGGTGTCTCGATCTCGAACAACGAGGCGCACCACTCGAAAGAGCGGAAACACGAAGCCTATGCGAGCGTCCGGTTGTGCAGCACCAATGGAGATGTACTCTGGTCGACAACACAGGAAAGCCAGGGCGCTAAATTCAAAGGAGCAAGCGCGGACGTAGCAGCGAAAGTTGCCCGCCAACTTACCCTCGATATGGAAAAAGCGCGCCGCTCGACACCGGTTTCAGGCGGCCAGTAACCTCCTGCTGTGTAGAATAGGCGTTTTCGCCGGCGATCTTCGCCGGGTTTGTGAGCGGTCTCTCCTTGTCCATTCGTGCGCGGCGTATTGTTCGGTTCTAAGCAGTATTTGGAAAAAGCCTCTTCGAGACTTCGCGCCGCGAACGCAATGACCGCCTTGACCTCCTCACGGCCCAGTCCATCGAACCGAAAGGCGCAGGCTATCCGTATTTCCCCGCCAAACTTCCGCGCTCTTGCCCGGTCTCAATTAAGAACGGCGTCTCTGCCTCTGGGAACAAGAGCGCCAGCTATCATTCCCATAGCGGCCAACGCGGTTGTAGCCGGTTCAGGCGTTACTGCTGCGCCGTCTATGTATGCGGCACTTGGATGGACACTCGCCAAGAAGGTTTTGTTTCCCCGTCAAAGAAGTCAATGCCACTCGCCAGCAAACAGGATATGGCGCTTTGGCGAATTGGTCGAGGAAGTCTACTTCCCTACTACACGAGGAAATGGAAAAACAACGTGAGCAGGGTTTCCTTCCATCTCGTCTCCACGTTCGGCGACCGCGAGCTTCCCAGCCTCAAGCGGCACGAACTGCAAAACCTGCTGGATGCGAGGGCGAAAGCAGGCTTGTCATTTCGGTTCTCGATCATCTGCGGTGGGACTTGAAACAGATATTCGATATGGCCGTGGCTGAAGGCTGTGTCTAGCGCAACCCCGGCCTGCTCCAAGAAAGCGGCGAAGCCTATCCGCCGCGCCATGACGCTTGAGGAGGTGCAAAATTTGTTTCGGCGTTCTGCCTCAGCGGGAACGTCTGATAGCGAAACTCGCGCTCATCGTCGGCATGACGCCGGGCGAAATCTTCGCGCCCGGGACTTTGGGGCGGAGTGTCCGATGAGGAGAGCCTACTAGCAGGTTCTGATTTCGACCTTGGAATGGTAACGGGAAAAACGAACGTAGTTTTCAGCACCGCCGGAACAATCAAACAAGGTCTTGTTGGGCAAACGCATCTTCTCCAGCTCAACAATGCGCTGCTCCCTAATGAGGCTTCTCGCGATCATCATTACAGTCATGCCTGTGCCACGGTCTCCTGGCGCAGGGGCACGGGTGAGGATGTTGAGCTACTCGCACGGGCGCTCAATGACCGGCAAGTTCTCATAGCTCCTGCCGTTCTTACAGAGTTGTTGAGCGATCCAGGTATCCGTTCTGAGGTCGCCAAGACTCTCTCTGAACTGCCACTTCTTGAAATCCGGCTTGGACTTTGGGAGCGGGCTCGTGCACTTCGTGCCAAGGTCTTGGCTAGGGCCGAAAGGCACGATTGGGCGATGCGCTAATCTCCCAAACTCGCCTCGACGCTCGAATTCCGCTCTTGACACGAGATCGGGACCTTCGCGCATTCGCAAGAGCGGCGGCCTTAACCCTGTTAGCTGACGTCTAGTTGACGCGTAATCCGCAGCTCAGCCGGCTGGTCGCCAGTTAACGAAAGGAAGAAGCCTAAACCTTTCGTTATGCTGAGGCGTAACGAAAAGATTTGTGGGGCGTTGGCGGGTTCGATTGGTTGAGCTTTCAAGGTCGTTGAGTCGCCAACGCGAGTTTCTACACCCTTCGCCACTACAGCGGAAGAATTCGGGCCACAACCTCACAACCCGGTAATAAGCAGATCCCGGCGACCCTTATTTCTTCTTCGTTCAATTAACGCAGCTCAATCTGCTCCTCATCCCTTGAGCTGCAGAGAATGAGCCGGATAGGGGATTCCTCGTGCTCCTGCCCCGCGCTCCTGAGGTTCCCCTTGCACCAACACCAGCGTGCTGTTGAGCAGCCTCGGTGCCATCTGCGCGAAGGCTTGCCCGTAGGCGACGACTGTATGCCACTGCGTGTTGCTCTTTCATTCGTCGTTCTCGTTCTACGACTTCGTGGTTGCCACGGAAAACTTGATCACTGTGGAGCCATTTGGTAGCGGCTTGGTTTCTGTGTTCTTGCCGATGAAGACAGCGATTGTGAGCTGATTGAGATTTACTTGTTCCTTCTTTCTTGCCCGATTTGCGTGCACTAGGAAGCGAGGAGGGGACCTACTTCCAAACCAACGGAACGTTTCTTTGGGAGACCATGCCAATTCCACCGATGGCCGAGTGCCGTCGAGACCCCTTCTTCCGCTTTGTACTGCAGGCCGATCCGCATGAGGTGCTGCTTGTTGTTAGCGCATATTCTTCCGTGAAAGGCGACCAGCGATAGTTGTTGCTGATCGCAACTTGGTGAATATAACCGCCCGGATATCGGAGTACTGGAGCCGGTCCTGCGAGAGCGCCTGGTGTAAACAACCACTTCAAAGGAAGGCGGACACAGCGGCGTTGGTAAAGCGCAACGCGCGCAAAGTTAAATTATCGCGGCGCCCATATTGCGTGCATTCTCGGCGGCGCTTCCGTCTATTCTTACTAGATAAGGAGTACGCGAGTGTGCAAACCGCCGATCCTGGCGAAGTGACTGTACTTCTGCAGCAGATTAGTCACGGCGACGCCCGTGCCGTCGATAGGCTGATTCCTTTGGTCTTGCACGAATTGCGGACACTGGCTAGATTACAGTTGCGAAACGAAAGCTCAGATCACACACTAGAGCCTACGGCACTGGTGAATGAAGCTTATATTCGCCTCGTAAGTGATCAGGCACGAGATTGGCAGAGCCGCGCTCATTTTATCGGCGTTACCGCATCCATCATGCGTCGAATACTGGTTGATCACGCTCGCCGCAGACAGGCGCTTAAACGGGCCGGGGTTAGCCGCTCGGCTGCGGATATGGAGCACTGCGCGGCGCTTTCCGATCAGCAAGCCGAGGAACTGCTCACTCTGAACATCGCACTCGACAGGCTGGAAGAGATGAGCTCGCGGCAACGGCGAGTGGTGGAACTACGTTATTTCGGCGGGCTGTCTCCGGAGGAAACTGCAGAGGTCTTAAACGTATCTCCCATCACGGTTAAACGTGATTGGCTTGTCGCCAAAGCTTGGCTAAAAGGGCAACTGCGGCGCCAGCCGATAGGCTAAGATCCGATTGTAGTAGGCATGGCCCCTGCGGAGTGGAACCAGGTAGTCGAGCTGTTCCAAGCAGCACTCGAGAAGTCGGGCGATCAACGAGTGGTGCTGCTGGACCAGGCCTGCGGCACCCAGATTTTGCTCCGCGAAGCAGTAGAAGAGTTGCTCAAGGAACATGAGTCCGGGGGCAGCTTCCTGAGCGAACCGCTATTGGACACGGGGCCGCGCGCATCTTGTCCCGATGTTGTCGCGCCCAATCGGCATTTTGAGCGCTTCATCCTGCTGGAAATGCTGGGCCGCGGCGGCGTTGGGGAAGTGTGGTCTGCTCGCGATACGGAGCTGGACCGATGTGTGGCGCTCAAATTCCTGCGAGCTGAAAAGGCACCCGAAGTTGACACGGCGCACATTGCTCGTGAAGCAAAGGCCGCATCGGCTTTGAATCATCCCAATATCGCCACGATTCATGAAGTAGTTCGGTCCGGAGGCTGTTCGGCGATCGTCATGGAGCTCGTGCAGGGCAGCTCGCTCGCGAAGTTGAGAGGTACTTCACTTCCTATCGATGATGTGCGATCAATGGGTGCCCAGATAGCCAAAGCGTTGGCGGCCGCTCACGCAAACGGCATTATTCACGGCGACATCAAACCCGAGAACATTATGCTGCGCAATGACGGATACGTGAAGGTGCTCGATTTCGGTCTGGCGCGACGAGTGGCGATAGAGAGCATTGCAGGGGTGCATGGTCCTGTTTTCGGAACTTTGCGTTACATGTCTCCTGAACAGGCCAGGGGCGAGTCACTGATGCCGGCCACCGACGTGTTTTCGTTCGGGCTAGTGCTGTTTGAACTCGCGGCGGGGAGGCGTGCGTTCGCCCATGAATCACCGCTGGATGCGCTGCGGGCTATCCTCACACAGGATGCGCCTGCACCTGCGTCGGTGAATCCGCGAGTACCAGCGGTGCTGAATTCACTCATCCTTGCCATGCTCGGGAAGGATCCTGCCAGGCGGCCTTCGGCGGCGGAAGTGGCCAGGAAACTCGGCGAGACGAACCACGCGGATGCGGCCGCAGGGCCCCTCTTCTGGCTGGCCGCACTCGTCGCCTCTCTTGTTGTCATGGCCGCTGCAGGTTGGTTTGTATTTGCCAAGCGAGATTCGCCGCAATTTGCAAACCTGAGAATTCAACCGCTCACTTCACAAGCCGGCTGGGAGGCATCCCCGGCGCTTTCTCCGGATGGCAGATCGATCGCTTTCACCTGGTCCGAACGACTGGATTCACCTCCTCAGATATACATCAAGCAACTGAACGACAGCGCGCCAGTTAAGCTGACCGACCCGCACGAGAAAGGTATGATCGGCCCTCTCGTCTGGTCGCCCGACGGCAAATGGCTCGCATTCAAACGCGCCTACAACTCATCCGGTGCCATCTTTGTCATGCCGAGCTCAGGAGGCAATGAGAAGAAGATACTTGACCTGAAAAGCCCGTATTCATCCAGCCGGGTGGATTGGTCCCCCGATGGAACGCAGCTGGCGTTCTCGGACTTCTTACCGCAAACCGAGCGCATGGCGCTTTACTTGTCCGATCCGAAAACCGGTGAGAAGCGGCAATTGACGTCACCTCCCGTCGACGTGGCAGGCGATTGGAATCCCAAGTTTTCGCCCGATAGCCGCACAATTGCATTTAAGCGGGTAAGCGGATTTTGGGCCGACGATATGTATACCGTCGCGGTTTCCGGTGGGAATCCCAGACGCGTGACTTGGGACCGGCGTGGAATCTGGGGGCATGCATGGACACCGGACGGCAAAAGCCTGATCGTCTCCTGCCAGCGGGGCGCCACCATTTTCGGGCTATGGCGGTTCTCACTCGCATCTCAAAGCCAACCCGAGCATATTGTCCAAGGCGGAGTCGATGCGATCACGCCGGCTATTTGCTGGATGACGGGACGTTTGGCTTGGGTGAATTTGCGGCAGGATCTGAATGTTTATCGGATCTCAACTGCAGGCGCTGAGCAGCCTGTAAAGCTGATTGCTTCTACTGTGCGCGACCAAGATCCGGAATATTCTCCTGACGGACATATTGCGTTCGTGAGCGATCGATCGGGCAGCAGAGAGATCTGGCTGGCACGATCGGACGGCACGGACCAGAGGCGAATCACGAATTTCAACGGCCCGGATGTAGGCGATCTGCAATGGTCTCCTGGTGGGCGACGTCTGGCCTTCTATGCCAGGGCTCAAGGCCACTCCGATATCTTTGCGCTCGACTGCGACCCGGCGAGCATGCGCTGTGAGAATCTGAAGCGTCTGACTGCAGGGATGAAGGCCGAAGTTCCCACTTGGTCGGCGGACGGGACCTTTCTTTACTTCGCCTCGGATCGAACGGGACAATGGGAAATTTGGAAACAGGCGACTTCCGGCGGTAAGCTCACGCAGGTGACCCGAAATGGGGGCTATGCTGCACGGGAGTCGCGGGACAGGAAGTGGCTGTACTTTTCCAAGATCAGGGGTTACGGCATCTGGCGTATTCCCGCCCAGGATGGCGGCCACGAAGAGGTGGTAATCGACCCCTCCTACAACGTGCAACAAAAGGGCTGGGCACTGACTCCGGAGGAGATCGTGTTCACGGAACGGGCGGAGGCGGGGAGGTCCGCCGCATTGCGCGCTTTCGGGCTCGCGAGCAAACGAATGCGCTTGGTATTAGGCTCTATGGTGGGCTTCGCCGATACCCGAGACTACGGCTTGTCGGTGTCGCCTGACACGAAGTGGATTCTGTATCCGCAGCTCGAAGAATCAGGCAGCAACATCATGCTGGCGGAAAGCCGGTAGGGGTAACTCTTCAGCTTGGGTGGCTCGCAGTCGTCAGCGCCGCCTGCGTGATGCCGGGCAGAACCTTGACTGCGGAAGAGAGCTGTAGTAACACGCTTCGCCGGCAACGCTCGGAGAGGCCGGTGTGAACGGCGTGTTCCAATCGTCGTTTCGGGGAAAGCACTGCGGCGCGGGCGGCAGGTTCGGCTTGCGGCCGGTCATGAAACCGGCAGGAAGCGTTATGCCGAACCCGAAGCAACGCCCCGCGGGGCAGTCCACGTCCCTTCCGGCCCATTTGCCGCAGATGGACTGGCACTCGCTAAACAGCCCGTCCGAACTGGGCAGCGCACAGCCGCACGATTTGGTGGCGGACTGCCAGGAACAAAAATTTTGTGGTTTGCACAGGTCCTGACCTGAGGCATTGTAATCCGTCTTGAACTCGTCAAAATCCATATTCATGGTCACGCTGAGGACACCTGAATTTGGATCGTATTGCTTGCTCCAGCTTGCGGGCCACTGGTCCGGGGTGAACTGAGTCGGCGACCCACTGATGTCGGCCCGTGCCGCGAACACGTCCGTGGATGGGTTGAAGCCCGGACCCACATAGAGGTCATACGTTTGCTCAGTGCCCGGTTTAGCATAGAGCAGGAACGTGTAATAGGTTTGGCCGGGATCAAAGACATTGAGATTCGAAGCAACAGCAGCCTGGTCGGCTGCGCTGACGGTCGTATCTAAGTAATAACGTCCGTGATTGACGGTAAGCGTGCTCCGCTGAGCCGTGCTCTGGCCTGCCATGCGAATGGCCGTGCTCTGGGTTTCTTCCGCTACCCTGAACTCTCGATAAAGGGGAACACCGTAGCAAGCCGGGTTACTGCAGTCCTGACTCCAGCGATCCGGTTTCGCATAGCCAAAACCGGGGGTCTCAACGGTGGTGACGTAGTCGTAAGGGCTGGTTCGCGCAGTCCCAGGAGGAACGTTTTCAGCTACGTCTGAGGCACATTCGGGGGTTTCGATCGGAGCATTGAAGAAGGGGTCCTGGTTCACTGAAATGGTATTTACCAAGCCAGTAAGAGATCCATCGTCATCGTTCAACTCCGTTTGGCGATCTATAGCTGTAAAGCCGGTGAACAAAGCATTATTCCAGGTACAGTAGCGATTGGCTACGGCCTTCACATCGGTCTGGTAAAGACCGGTACTGGAGAAAAGCGGTTCAATGACAAAGTGGCGAATATCGACCGTATCGAAAAACAAGTTGGACGAGTGAAACGCGGGCGGATAGTAGAAACCGTTCGGCTGTTTCCAGGCGATAGCAGCATTCGGCAAATAGCACTGATTCGACGTATCCTTCGGGATGGAGATTAACTTGCCGTACATCCACGCGCTTTGCGAGCAGGTTCCGCCGTTCGCCTGAGGCTCACAATCGGTCAGGGGAGTTTTGGAGATGTTCAGGTAGGCATTGGACTCCTGATAAGCCGGTCCATCGTAGATGCTGAACAATCGCTGATTAACACCAAAGGTGGTCAGCGGCATGCTGATGCCCTCGTCCGCGGCGAGGCAGAAGTTTCCGACAACGGCACTGGAATTCGTCTGCGTGGCGCAGCGGAGGGAGGTAGCAGGATTGAACGGCCCGGCGTTGGACGCGGAAGGGTTCACGGTTGGGTCTTGTGTATTTCCGATGAAGACGGATTTCCGGGCGAGTGCCCAGCGCCCTTGCACCACATCCGAACGGCTGTAGCCGCCGCCGCTCACGAAAGTAATGCCCCCGTTCTGCACGTCTGAGATGGCACTGTTCAGTAGTAGATACCATTGAGGGCGCAGCCAGATGGCGGCAAAGTTGGTATCAGTCCAGTTGAAGGCTGTGGTGTAGCGGTCCAGCACCGTGACCGCACAGTTCTGGATCTGACCAGATGAGCACTTCGGCATCTGACTGCAATCGGAAGCGTCAGCAGGGCACACCGTCGGGAAACGCCCGCCCCCGGTATCCACTTTGGGATAGTAGTTGTCCTTGTCCTGGATCGGCAGCGGATTCGGGACGGCTGTGAGCTGTGGGCTGTTCGAGCCAGGATCGACATTGACTATACCGAGACAAGGCGTGGTATTGCCGATTGTATTGAAAGAATTCATGGCCGTGGAGCAGTAGTTTCCTTCGAACTTATAAAGCGGCGTGGTGGCTGCGCGATCGGGACCGGCCTGCTCGGAGGCGTAACCCTCCCATGTTTGCATGCGCGACATGCCGCTGATAGATCCGGGCACGAGCCAGTAACACGCGCCGCAGGTCTCCGCGCTGACCGCCATGTTGTACTCAAAATCGTTGTACGCGTTCATAATCCAGAACACAGTCGGGTGATCGACATCGCTGTGGAACGGAACGACCTCCTGTGGCTGATTGAAGGCTGGGTACGGCTGGGAAAAGATACCTGGAACCTTGCGCGGGTTCACCGCCGGATTATCCACGGCAGCGCGGGCCAGGATGCCGATATTCGAGTAAAACTTGTTGTCAGTCTCAGTGCCGTCTTCGAGGTAGTAGCCATGGCCGATGGACAGGTAACCGACATTGCGCGCGAGTGTGATTCCCTGCGAGGAGTGAATGGTGTACCAGCGCGTCATGGATTCATACACGGAGCAGTCGGCGACAAACGTGTTTGGCGGAGTCTTGCGAGCCATGTGGAAGTGAACCGGGTAATGCATAATACGGCCGCCCTGGCCCATTTGGCGGAACTCGACTCCCTGCAACTGAACAGACTGGAAGCCCTGACGGAATACGGTATGTCCGCCGAAGTAGTAATCGGTTGCTTCGGGCGGGAACGGGTCCAGGAGATTGTCGCCTCCCGAGACGATCCGGATACTTCGCGTCAATAGCGCGACGGCGGCACGGGTTTCCACCGAGCGAGCCGTTCCTGACGCATTGAAATCGGGATCCGGGCCGATACCTGCCGGGACCTTATCGAGCGGAAACACCTGCCCATTGTGAAGGTATTGAACGCCTGTGCTCAAAGTGATCTCTGTTCCGCTCGCCCCGGGTTTGACGCTGTTAATAGTGGCGTGTTCGGAATGGCGGGGAAGGTAATCCGTTGCGGTAATCACAATCTCATCGCCCGCCTGCCAGTCGACTTGCCTATCAAGGGTTAGCGTAGTCTGTCCAGCAACAAGCGAACCGTTCACACGAGCCCAGCTCGTTCCGGAACTGGAGGGTGGCAGGCTGCCGTACGTGGCGCCCTTCATGCCGAACAAGTTGAGTGTTCCGCCATAAGAGACGCCCAGCACCTTGTAGCCGAAATAGGCGTTCGGATCAGCATTGTCATAGTCGAGTGCACTGTAGGCGTAGAAATAATCGCTGACGCCGCCGGGGAGCGTCACTTTGCTACTGGGATTCATCGTCCAGATGCTCGGATCCACTCCGCAGCGAACATCGGTTTTACAGGCAACGCCCGCTCCGCTTGGGCCTTGATCCTTTCCGTATAGGTGAATCGTCACGAGGCCGCCAGCGGCTCCGATGGGACGGGTCGCGCTGCCAGCGATCAGGCTTCCGTGATTCTCGACAAGGATCGATTGAGCCCAGAAATCGATAACGGCGTCGGAGTACGTCAACGAGCCGCCTCCGTATATATTCACGTTTCGATATTCGTAAGTCCCTGCCCCAACGGTACAGGGGCCGGTGACCTCGAGATCTCCTCCGTTACCAGGCTCGAGGGGACCGCCGGTGCAAATAGGGCTGCTGCTCCCCCGACGCTTTTTGTGGGACTCTGAAGCACGAGTTCCGGTTTGCGCGAAAGTCACGGAAGAGAACACAAGAAGGCAAGCCACGGCATAGCTGCCTAATTGCGTGATAGACATAGTCGTCCTTTCCAACTTGCTGACCTGAGATTGCTTTTACCCGATAAAGCGCAAACGCCGCAGATTCCGTATCACCTCTCGTGCAAAAAATGCGTCTGTTTCGCTCAGGGAAGGACAGGCTTCAGTGGACAACATTCCGTGCAACGCGCGTCGTGAATCAATCTGGCTACTCCGGGGCAACTGCGCACAAAGGAGCAATCCGGTTGAGCTCCCCGCTGAATGCATTCCTAGGTCGCGGTTGCAAACCAGCCGAACCAGGTTGTAAGATTTCGGAGTTCGGGTACTCTAGTGGCGGAAAATCCGGCCTCCATCGTTGCTCAGCAAACGGAACGGCCTCCTGGCCTTACCTACTCCGTAAACGAATGGCCGCCACTGCCGCGTCTCGCGATGCTCGCACTTCAATACGCAGTCATCGACGCGATCTACCTGGTGCTGGTGGTAATTATCGTTCACCGTGCGCACGTTTCCTGGTCAATAGGCGTAAACCTTTTGGGTGTTGCTTGCATAGGTCTTGCTATTGGCGCGATCCTGCAAAGTTTGCCACGAGGACCTATTGGTTCAGGGTTTCTTGCTCCGCCCGTTTTCTCCGCCATCTTTCTTGCCCCGTGCGTGCTGGCCGCCCAGATCGGGGGTATGCCGCTGGTCGCGGGTATGACTCTGTTTGCGGGAGTGGTCGAGTTAGTGGCGGCACTGATTTTCAAGCGCCTCCGAGTTCTGATCACGCCGGTTCTTAGCGGACTCACTGTTTTCGTTGTCGGACTCGAGCTTGGAGTAGTTGGTATCGGCGAGACGCTTGCTGTGGGTCAGGAGAAGTTGCCGACATTCCCTATACATGTTGCAGTTGCGGCTGTGACTTTATTTGTCCCGATCTGTCTGAGCATTTGGGGGCGTGGGGCTCTGAAACTACTCTGTTCACTCTGTGGTCTGACGTTGGGCATGATCGCAGCGGCCTTAATGGGTCTGGTCGGGCCTGAGAGGCTGGTGACGGTCGCAGCAGCGCCCTGGCTCACGCTCCCGCGTCCAACCGCGCTTGGGTTGGCGTTCGATCTTGCTTTGGTACCGGCTTTCTTGGCTACGGGAATTGCCGCTGCGCTGCGCACGGTCGGAGTCGTGACCACGTGTCAACGCATCAACAACGCTGCCTGGCAGCGGCCAGACATGTCGAACATTCAAAAAGGAGTGCTCGCCGATGGCCTCGCCAATGTTGTTGGCGGCGCACTCGGTCTCCCAGGCATGAGCGTCGGGCCCAGTCTCGTAAGCATATCTGGTGTGACAGGCGCCACCAGCCGGGTGATTGCTTTTGCTGCGGCGCTCTTTCTTCTGATTTTCGGCCTGTCGCCGAAGATGTCCGGCCTTTTCTTATTGGTTCCGCAGGCAGTCGCGGGCGCGCTGCTCGTCTTTACCTCGTGCTTCATGATTTCAGGCGGGATGCAGATCATGCTTTCGCAGCCGGTTGATACACGTGCGGTGTATGTGATTGGCGTCTCCACATTACTTGCCTTGAGCGAGAGCGTATTCCCCGCTTACTTCACTGGCTTGCCGAGGCCAATGCGAAACCTGGCGAGTAGCCACTGGAGCTTTCTCTTGGCGCAGCAGTCTTGCTCAGCTTATTTTTTCGGCTTGGTACGCGCCAAATTGCCTCAGTTGCCTGGAATGATTCCGACGCGCCGGTCACCGCAGTGATTGGGGTCCTGCGCGAGAAGATGCAGGGCTGGAAGGTAGGTGCTGCGCTCATCGATATCGGCGCGGCGCACGCTCGCCAAGTTCTAGAGTATGTCATTAATCATCATTCGAAGCATTCTGAAGGTATGCTCCGAGGGGTTTACAACGGGCTGGAACTGCGCATCGAGATCAGCTATCGAGGCAGCCCAATCGCACATCTCCCCGCACTCCGCCGCGCACACGCTCCAATCAGCGGTGAGCTTGATGACGAAGAGGCAGCTGCGTATGTTGGACTGCGCAATTTCCTGCGAACTCTCTCCGCGGATCGCCAGCAAATCAAGGCTGGGAAGACCGGGGTCGTTGTACGGCTCTTCTACGCGATATAACACCGGATGTGGTTAGGCAGAAGCGGGTCTCAACACGCGCGCGGGCTGAACGCCGGCCCGCCAATATAGAAGCTCTAGTAAACTTCTATGTTTCGTCAGGCTCGGTCCGGAGTGGCGAGATGCCCGGGGCGATTGGGAAACTTGTTAGATCCTCGGGCTTCAACCGGAAGACCTCCGATACTTGTCCGGGTCCCTGTTCTCCTCGGGCTCGGTCGACCGCCAGGAGTAGAAACAGATAGTGCAGCCGGATACAGTCCAAACTCCCGGAGCTGGCGATTTGCTTCGCAGAAATGAGACCGAGCTTATTTGGGAGATCTCCCATTCCGATTGCGTTTGTCGCATTTCTGTATTCTCAGCCGGGGCGTTCGGGCTGACAAAACTCACCGCGACGCACGTACGACAGGTTGATTCCTCGCTGCCCTCAATTCGTCGTCGATGATCTTCTCAAATGCGGTCTCGGGCTGAGCGCCTGTAACGGCAATGCCGTTGATGAAGAATCCTGGCGTAGATGAAATACCGGCTTTTCTCCCGTCCTCCTGATCTAGCGAGACCTGCGCTTTGTACTCTCCGGATGCAAGGCAAGACTGAAACGAGTTCTCATCGAGAGCAAGTGTTTGGGCGATCGCATTCAGCCCTGGTTCGTCTAACTTAGCCTGGTTGGCAAACAGCGCGTCGTGGAATTCCCAGAATCTTCCCTGTTTGCCGGCGCAGCGGGCGGCCTCCGCTGCCTTCTCGGCATAAGGATGAATCGACCCAAGCGGTAAGTCGCGGAAGGCCAGCTTCACCTGGCCGGGATACTTTCTGCGCAAGTCATTGAGCGTGGTCTCGGTCTGTTTGCAATAAGGACACTGAAAATCCGCAAACTCTACGATAGTTATCACTGCGTTGGGATCGCCTCGCAGGCGCCCGCGATCGAAGGCAACCTGCACCCTTGGCTGGTTGAGCAGGACAGTAACGTCGGCCTTAGCTCGCAGTGAATCTGCGTACTCTTGCCGCGCTTGCCTCGTCTCTATCGCTTTCAGGTTTGCTTGAAGCTGCTTTTTGATTTCCTGGAGAGGAGTTTTTATCTGAGACTTCAAACCAAGATAGTAAGCGGCTACTTCGCCATCGCTGGGCGTCGCAATTTTGGAATCGACTTCCTTCGCGTATAGTTGATCTGTAGTGATTCCCTGCTTCTTCGCTTCCGCTTCCACCAGCCGCTGACGAATGAGATCCTCCAGCCCCTTGCTCTTAACCTGATACTCCTGATTGCGGAGTGGAAGGATCTGCGACGCGACGAGATCATCCAGGTCGCGTTCATAAATCGGCTGTCCTGCCACTATACCTACAGGTTCGTCGACCGCGCTCTTCGTGTCATTGCCTTTGGAAGGGCTGCATTGGGGCGGAGAGGCACTGTGCTGCTTGGCCACCGATTGCCCCGCGACCGTGCTCAGTGTAAGTGCAAGCCACAGGGGAAAACCGAACATACGTCTTGCCAATATGGTCTTTATTTCTGTCCTTCCTGACGCTTCCGGCCCGGTTTCAACACTTCGAATAAATAAGGATGCGGAATTCCGTCGACGAGCAGCCGCTGGCAGCAAGCCCAAGACCACGAGAGCCGTGAGCCCGAGCGTACTGGGCTCCGGAACGGCTGTGATCGTCGGGGTGGCCCGGTAGGCGCCACTCATACTGGGTGCATCGGCGACAAATGTCCCGCCTGCCAGCGGGTTGCCGCTCCACCATTGGGCGGTCAAAGTGAACCTGCCCGAGTTGACGAAGTCCGCCGGCGCGTTTGGATCCCATGCAATCTGATACAGCCCCGCTGGCGTGAGCGGATCGTATGGAAGGTTCACGCTCGCCCCGGGAGCCAAATCCGGGAAGTCAAACAGTAGTTGCGGCGTGGCGTACAGGAACGTGCCGGCATTGAGGTCGGTGGTCACCAGCCAGTCGGAGTTGCTCTGGTTCTGGAGATTGTAGCCCCAACCCGTGAGTGTAGGTATGCCGATGCCGATGACGTTCTCGGCTTGCGACACGCTAAAGGTGTAAGTATCCGCACCCAGGCCGGGAATGGCCGAAAGGCAGATTGCTAAGAATAGTGTTCGCATCAGTGTCTCCTATCTTTTATTTACTTCGTACTCTCCGTTACGGGAAGATCACCTGTCCAAGGCTGAACTCGTGCACGTTTCCTCCCGTGTCCTGCAACGTGCCGTTCTCGTTGAGTTCCAGCTTATGGACGGTCGTCGGGACCTGTAACTCCAGGGTAAGGGCCGTGGACGCCCCGGGCTGAAGGTTGCTCATCGTGGCCGGAAGCGTAGGCGACACGAGCGCAGCCTGGCCCGAGCCGGCAAGTGTGCCCAGCGCGATCTGGTTCAAAGTAATGCCGCTAGCCGGGGCCGTGCCGTTGTTGGTCACGGTCAGGGACACTAGCAGCGATGTGGCGTTGTGCGCTCGCGTGCTGGCATTGATCGCCAGGCTGGGCTGTGACGATGCGCCCGGCTTGGGTTTGACGTGCAGCGATACGGTATTGGACTGCGCGCCCTTATAATACGTGCCCTGGTCATCTCCGCCGTAGGTTGCTACGAGGATGTAGTTGCCCGCTGCGATATCGGAGCTCTTAATCGTCGCCAGCCCATCGTTCGAGTGTGGGTCTTTGCTGATAATGCTTTGGCAACAGATGTTGCCGGTCTTGGGGTCACTAATGGTGATGCTGCCATTCGGCCAGTGATCGCCGAGGCCGTGGATGCGCGCCATAAACGTCACTGTGTCTCCAAGGGAAACGGTGCTGCCAGTGCTTCCATTGACAGTGAGGTCCACGTTCGGCGTGACCTTCTCGGCTTTCGTTATCTGCGAAAGTTCAGCAGAATTATAGTTACGATCGCCGGCCCAACTTGCCTTTAACAAACACGTTCCTTTTCCGCTCGTCATCGTCACAGTTGTACCCGTAATTGAGCAGACGATGACACCAATGGGCGGCAGCGGGATCGAAGTGGCCGTGATCACCGGAGTCGTGCTTGCGTCGCTGGTTGCCGAAACGGTAAAGTGTGAGGCGTAGAGGGCCGTCGCCGGCGCGCCTGTAAAAGTGATCTTCGGTGAAATCTTCGTGGCGGTCGCCTTGTCCGTGATCGACGCTTTGGCATAGTTGCCATCCGCCGCCCACGTCGCCGTGACCGAGCAAGTGCCCGTGCCGCTAGTCATTGTGACGACTGAGCCGTTAATCGAGCACACATCGGCTGGACCGGCGGTAATGGTTGGTACTGACGTGGTTGTCCCGTGGTTGTCAGTCGTTACAGTGAAGCTGGACTTATATGCTGCCGTTACGGGGACACCGGAAAGGCTAACGTCGGGCGGGGGGGCGTTGTACACAGCCTTCCACATATCGATATAAGCCTGGGCCGACCCGAACAGTGGTTTTAGCTGTTCGTCAGCAACGCCGATGTTCTTCAGGTCCGCCACCATGTCGGGAAGCAGGCCGATGTGTGCCAAGCCATCGACATTGAAGTCGTATGTTTTCTGCCCGGAGACTTGACGATCAAAGGTGCCGAACCCTGGGATGGTGAACGGGTAGACCAAGCGGTTATTCGCACGTTCCTGTGCCACTCTCTCTGCTGGATTTCCGGCGCAGGCTCCATTGCCGAACCGTGGGCCAACGTGCGCGGCAATACCGTTGAAGTCGCTCCCCATGGCAACCGAGGCGCCCCCCATCGCTTGCACACCGTACAGATAGGCCTGCGCCCACTCGGTTGTGGAATAGGAGCAATCTTGTTTCAGAGCGCCATCGTTGTTGGGCGGAGCGTGATCCCCGTTGTAGTTGTAGGTGTAGGCTGTGGCTGGTGGAAAAGTGGGCGCACCAAAAGGACAGTTGCCCTGGGGCAAGCACCAGCCGTTCCCGGTGTCTTGCGTGTCATCTTTCAGCATCGCCGCGATCATCCCGCCCGCGTCCTTAATCCTCTGCAGTTGCGAGTGAGTTCGCATGCGCTCATGGCGGCCAAAACGTCCGGTGTAATTCTGGTGGTACAAGTCGAAAAATTGGACGTGAGTGGCCGCGATGCCTGCATAAACGGGCGATTGCTGGTTAGCCAGATCGATCGTGTCGTTGAAGGCATTAATCGACATGTGATCGACGTCGATAATCAGGCCCATATTCATGGCCTGCCGGATGAGAAAGACGCCGGCCCCGGTGAGACCGACACTGCCGTGGCAGCTGCCCGAAGTGAACTTGGGGTACTCCGGCGTACTGTCACCGCCAAAGCCGAGGAGGTATAGCAAGCCATCAACTATTCCATCCAGCGAGAACCCATAGCCCGGGTCGGTGCAGTTGACTGCATTCCACCAATTACCTTCGCCGACGAAATTGCCGACATTGATGGCATCTTGCCAGGCTGCCGGTGTTCCGTAAGCGTTATCGAAATTGTGAATGGGGAAGATGTGGCGCACGCCCATTCCGTAGTATTTCTGCAGTTGCTCATTTATATATGTGGCGGTACAGGTCGGCCCTTCACCGTTTCCCGGCCTGCCATCGGCATCGGCTCGATGGCAGTTGAACAGGTTGTCAACTTCGATGCCGAGAACGACCGCCAACTTACCTTCCTTGATCACGTCCTCCGCCTCCTTGGGGCTCTTCACAATCTGAAACCATCCCTTTCCCGGGCCGCCGTATTGGCTATTAAGCCAGGTCTGAAACTTCTGCACTTCCTGCAATTGAGCATCAATGGCGGTCATGGATAAGGCGCAGTCGGTTCCGGCTACTTTCGTGCCGCTCTTGCAGAGCGCTTCGTTCGTGACCGCGTCCATCACAATTAGCCGCAGCCCACCCAGCCACGCGCGCTCCAGCCATTTGTAGTAAACCTGCTGATGAACGGTGCTGGTCCAAAGCGGCCAACCATTAAACAGAGGAACACCCAGATTGGACGCTGCACCATCGTTCGTGCCGCCGCCGGTTACCGTGTCGAGAGCTGTGTGATCGCCGTGAAACAGTACCTGATCCTTGCACAAACCTGCATTGCGCAGGAAGTCCGGACATTCGGGCAAGGTCGAGCCGTCCACTGGTGGTTTGGGGTTCCCATGACGGTCGACCAGAGGCAGATTCGATCCGTAATCTTCGCCCAATGCCGCATTCACGCCACGGGGATCCCAAGCTTCTCCAGCGAGCGTCGCCCCGCCGTGAGCCAGATTCGCGAACATATGAACGTGGAGATCGGCATACCCGCACAAGCCGGTTGAAGGACATTCCGGGCCGGTGGGAAGGGAGGCTTGTGGCAATGTCCAGCCGTCAGTCGCCCCAGTTTCGCTCGTCGTCGGAGTCGCGTTGGTCGTCGGCTCCGAGATGGGTTCGATAATGGTGCAACTGTTGGGGTCCGGCTCACCGATGGACGTAGTGCCGCCACAGGTGCAGTCGCCCGAGCAACCTGGTACCTCAATCAGTCCGCTATTACAGGCCAAGCCGTCATTGCTGAACTCGACGAAACCATTGCAACAGGCCCGCTGACCCGCGCCGCCGCACGGTGCGGGCTGAACGCAGATTCCCAAAGAGTACTCAGCCGGAAAGATAGTGTTTACGCTGCCGCCGCCGCAAACGCAAGCGGCTGGATCTCCCGGACCACATGTGCCGGGAATTTGCACGAAGCCGCCGTTACAGGCGAGGCCATCATTGGAGAATTCGAAATCGCCGTTGCAACAGGCTCGTTGCCCGGCGCCGCCGCAGGGAGTGGGCTGGTAACACATACCCAAAGAGTTCTCAGACTTGATAATTCCCCCCGAACAGGAGCAGCCATTAGGGTCGGTGCAACCTAAAGAGGTGGAATAAGATAGACCGCTGTTACAGGCGAGGCCATTGTTGGAGAATTCGCCATCGCCATTGCAACAGGCTCGTTGCCCGTTGCCGCCACATTGCCCCAAGGACGCCATTGGTATGCCCAGGGTGAGAGCAAAGAGAAATACAGTCGACAATATAGGCCTGAGGCCGCTTTTTGGCGCCAAGGCAGCCAAGGCGCTCGCTGCCGCAGCCGATTTGAGGAATTCCCGGCGATTCACGGGCATAGCTGTCCGCGCAGGCGGGCGAATTCCGGCTCTGCGCGGGTTGCACTTCTGGTGGCGACATAAGGATCGGGCCGCCGATTTTGGAGCGGCCGTGGCGTTTAGGGATTTACTCTCTTCCATTGGTTTCTCCTCGCAGCTCTGCTGATAAAGCGCAAGAGCCGCGAATTTCGTATCATTTCTCTGTGTGAAAAAAGCGTTTGTGTTGGGCTTAACGTGGCACTTGCCCGAATGCCGGCGGAAGTGCTCCTGGAGTTACTTGACCTCGAAGGTACTGAGCGGGTTCTCGAGCGGAAGGGGAAAGACCAGCGTTCATCAAGGATTTCCTGGATCGCTACCTTGGTGTGCGACCAGACGGTTGAAGAGAATTATGTTCAAGTTCTACCGGATGGATAGCTCGCGCCCGGCTAGCCACGATGGGGCCGCACTAAATTGGTTTTCGGCCCCAGACTTGGAAAAACAGGTGTGACACGACCAGCGTGTCCGGGCGATCCAGATGCTCCTTTAATTCAGCCATCAACTCGTCGAACTCCGGTTCAGTGATAAGGTCTTGCTCCAGAACCCGATCGCGCACGTTCTGGAGGAAGTCCCAAAAGACTGCACGCCGGTTGTGCCCATGCGGATAGACATTAATCACCGGCTTCACGTCGATATCCACCAGCCCAGCTTCACGAAACAGGCGGTGCGTTCGGCGGCCGACAAAGAGATCGATCCCGTTAGCTGAGGAGTATCGTTTGAAAATCTCGAAAAGACGTTCCCAGGCTTGAAGGGGAGGATCGCAGAGGTGTGGAAGGTAATCTGCCTCGTAGCTGGCGACCACGCCACCCGGCCGAGCCAGCCGGACCATTTCCCGGACGATTGCGTCTACGCAGGGTACATTCACGAGGACGAGCCGCGTGTGAACCAGGTCAAAGCTAGCTGTCGGCAGCTCTGTCGCGGTAGCCTCTCCCTGAATCACTTCAACATTTTTCAGGCCATGATCGGCCACAAAGCGTCTCGCCATCGCAACGGAGCCGCGGTTTCTTTCGATACCGATCACATGCCCCGTCGACCCGACGCGCTCAGAGAGCAGGTCCAGAACACCTTGCGGCCCACACCCGAGATCAACCGCCCAACTCCCAGATCCGAGGCCGATACGGTCAAAGAACCAAGCCGACTCCTGTCGAAGCTCTTCCGCCTGCTTTCTGAGCCTTAGTTCTTCGTCTTCGCTGTAACCCAGTAAGTACTGCTCGCCGTGCCGCTGCAACTCCTGATTTCGTTCTACAGAAAGCATAGTGTACCTCCTCTGAAGGTGCGTTCCCGCTCTGCCCGATAAAGCGCAAAAGCGGGATATTTCGTATCATTCTGGCGTGCAATAAAGGTGTGTGCGTCCCTGTAACGCTCGCCGGATTGCGCTAAGAAGTCGGATGAAAAGCAGGTAAGAACAATGAGTTCACTAAACGGGAAAGTAGCTATTGTCACCGGTGCCTCGGGCGGCATCGGACATGCAATAGCGGAGCGGCTCGCCCAAGAGGGAGCTGCGATCGCAGTGACTTATGGAAAGAGCGCCGACAAGGCGAAGACAGTCGTTACTGAAATCGAATCGAAAGGCGGCAAGGCGATCGCGATGCGCGCCGACATGAGCAAGGTTGCGGACGCCCGCCGCTTGATTCGGGACACGGTGCAGCGCTTTGGGCGACTCGACATTCTGGTGAATAACGCCGGAATTTCTCTCAATAAGCCATTGATTGAGACCACAGAGGAGGAATTCGATCAGATCTTTGCCTTGAACGCCAAGGGTCCCTACTTCGCAATGCAGGAAGCCGCGAAAGTGATTGAAGATGGCGGTCGGATCGTCAACGTTTCAACCGGGGGCACGCACCTCGGCATCCCCGGCGCGACTGCCTATCTTGGAACGAAGGCGGCGCTTGAGCAATTCACCAAAGGACTGGCGCATGAGCTGGCGTCCAAGCGCGTGACGGTCAACACGGTGTCGCCAGGATTCACAGATACACCGATGTTGTGGGATACACTTCGCGAGATGGCTGTACAAATGACGCCACTCAAGCGATTAGGAAAACCGCAAGACATTGCTGACGTCATCGTGTTCGTCGTGAGCGACCAAGCACGCTGGCTTACGGGTCAGACTATCCAGGCTAGTGGCGGCGCGGTGATGTGATGGCGCAATGAGAGATCACCTGAAGCGGCTGTTCGAATACGCAGAACGTACGTGTGGGGCCTCGCTGAAAAGTTTCCGCGCGATTGCGTCGCTCTCAAGCAAAAGTCTTCACTACCATTAGCGCGTGAACGGATTGCACAAACCTAAGCCCGATTACGTGCTCCTTGGATGTTTTGGATCCTCGGGTATGATGGCCGGCTGTGTTTTCGCCTTGGACTCAATCCGGCTTAGGCATTTGACCAACGAATGCCAGCTCGGAACAGCAATGCCTATTTCAGGCCTTGATTCTGCTCGTTACTCCATTAAGGATTTTCAGGTGCGACGTCGATTCCAGTTAAGTTATTGATTGTATGGAGCGCGACGGGGATCGAACCCGCGACGTTCAGCTTTGGAACTGGATGAAAGTTGATTTTAAACAACTTACACGTCCAAGGGTTTGCTTTCTGACAACTAGCATCCACTGAGTTTCGCGTCGTTCTTCGAAAACCGCCTGTCCCGCCTCAGCTGGAAATGGAGCGAGCGTTCCGCCGTCGCTCATGAAGGTGATCAAGTTACTTTTCGCTGGAGAGATTACGCTGGCGGCAACAAGCAACGGCTGATGACTCTGAGCGCCGAAGAGTTCCTACGACGCTTCGTCCAGCATGTACTTCCTCGTGGCTTCGTTCGCATTCGGCAGTTTGGGATCTTAGCCAATGCTTTTCGGACTAAACTCATCGCTGTCAGCCATCAGCTACTCGCCTTCACCCCAGACGTTCGTGCATCGTCGACCGACCTTCCGACGAGTGTTATCTGGAGTGTCCTCATTGTGGCGCTCCGATGCAGATTGTTGAAAAGCTCTCGGCCCTTCAACTTAAAGGGCGGTGCAGATTCATCGATAAGTCTTAACCGCCCCTCTTATAGTTCGACGCCGCGACGTGCAGACGCACGCCTTCGCAATACGTGTGCGCGCTTCGAGGTATCTATCGGGCCTACTTCGATTGCATCCAGTCCACGGCCCATTTAACAACCTGCTTCGGCCTCTTCTCCTCTTAGTTCCTGAACTGCTCGAGACACTTTCAGTGCTGGTCCATGCTTCGAGTTAGTACCAAACCACGCTAGTAGCTCCATACTCGGGCCGCCCCGCCATCGGCTTCCTTCAAATGGGATGAGAAGTGCTCAGCGGGCACACTGAACTATCGGCAGACAAATCACGATCTCACAAAAAGAAACACCGAAGAAAGAAGCCACAACCCGCAATGTCACAATCGGGATTGACATTGGCGATCGTTGGAGTCATTACTGCATTCTCGACGAAGAAGGAGAAGTAGTCGAAGAAGGGCGTTTTCGCACGACCGCCACTTCGGTTGGTAAACACTTCCAGGACGTGTCGGCAGCACGGATTGCAATCGAGGCAGGAACAGATTCCATTTGGATCAGCGAGCAGCTGGCCCGGTACGGACACGAAGTAATCGTTGCCAACGTCACCGAACTACATGCGATTGTCCGCAATATCAGGGAAAGCGATCAGGTCGATGCGGAGAAATTGGCGCGCTACGCCCGGCTTGACCCCAGGATCTTGCGACCTATTACTCATCGCAGTGTGGAAGCGCAGCAGGAACTAACGGTTGTTCGGGCCCGAGACGTACTTGTTCGGCTGCGTACCGCTGCTGTGAATGCCGTGCGCGGCTTGGTTAAGCCATGTGGAGTTCGCCTGCCTTCCTCCTCCACCAGTTGCTTCGGCAAGCGCTGTCAAGACTTGCTTTCAGGGCACTTCTACAAGCTTTGACTCCGCTCTTAGAGCAAATAGAGCAGCTGAGTGAACAGATCAAGCAGTATGACCGAATGATCCTTGAGATGGCGCAGGTGAGTCACCCAGAAACGCAGCTGCTTCGAACAGTGCATGGCGTGGGACCGGTAACCGCCCTCACTTATGTATTAACACTTGATGGATCCGCATCGCTTCGAGCGAAGTCGGGATGTCGGTTGTTATCTGGGCCTTCGACCGCGCCGCGATCAGTCCGGCAGCCACGATCCACAGCTCGGGATAACAAAAGCCGGCAATGTATATCTACGTAAACTACTCGTCGAGTGCGCAAACTACATCCTTGGCCCTCACGGGAAGGACAGCAGTCTTCGCCGGTGGGGACTGCAGCTGGCGGGCAAAGGTAAGAATGCACGCAAACGGGCCGTTGTAGCCGTCGCCCGAAAGCTCGCCATTCTTCTTCATCGTTTATGGATTACACAGTCGCGGTACGTTCCGTTCTACGGAGCTGACGCGTAACCGAGCCGCTTCTTTGAATCGTGATTGTGATCACACCTTTTTTCGATGACTGCGGCTGGGACTTGGCCTTCTAGGCCGACCTTCAAATGGCAGCATCGATTCTCCAAAGAAGAACCTCCAGGTGCAGCGAGCGTAAAAGGCTCTTTCCGACTGCGAATAGAAAGTAGGTGGAGAACAATGGCGTTCCTATCACAGATGAAAACAAAAACCTTTCAAAAAAAGGGGTTGACGAATCGGCACTTCTCATAGAAAGTCTCGTTATCGAAAGTGCCTCGGCACTCACTTCGCCGCGTTTGTTCACTCTCCTCGCCGAGCCACTCCCGATCAACGCTAACGACGACAGCGGGAGTGATTTTCCCAGAGTTTGTGGCAGTGCTGCCTAGTCCGTTGGAAGTCGAGCGCTAACGACCATGCCGGTCTTAAAGAGCCTGCGCTTTCCGCGCGGATTCCCCACGCGCTAGCAGTTCCGCCATCCTCTTGTCTTTGGCGGCGTGGCGGGCCCATCCTTCGGCTGTCGCGTTCCACCGATAGTCGCAAATCGTCATGTCGATACCGTGATCAATCAGGAATTGGACGGCTTCGTAGTTGCCGTGGACGGCGCACTCATGTAGGATGCTGGCGGGCTCGTGAGTGGCCCAGTCGGTGTTGATGTTGGCTCCGTGCTTCAGCAGGAAGGACGCGATCTCGAAGTGCCGGTTCACGCAGGCCCAGGCGAGCGCGATGTCAAGTATGTGTTGCGGGCTTCGGGTCCAGCGCCGGGCTCGCAGAGCGTCTGGGCTGTTGGTGGGGTAATGGTCGGCGAGATTCAACTTGGGGCGGCCCGCTTCGTCAAGCCAACTCGGCTTGCACCAAGCTTTCACTCGCTCGAAGTCGCCGGCGCCGGCCCCGTGGGGCAGATCGTCCGGCAGCGGCCAGACCGAGGTCAGCAGCGGAATCAAATGCGCCTTGCCATATTCCAAAGCGAACCTGATCGCGGCGGTAGGAGGGCGCTTGGCTTTCAGAGCGGGAGCAGACTCCAACAGGCGCGCGATGAAAGCCGCGCGATCCTGCAACACCGCGTGCTCGACGAGTTCGACCTGGTGCACGAGATGAGAGTCGCCCAGCACGCCGGGCTCCCGCTCGAGCCATCGGTTGAACTCGGGCAGGTTGTCCTTATCGACCGCCGTGAGCAGCTCGTTCATGACCAGCGTGTACCAGGGAGTTCTCGCGGGCTGCCAGCCGTTTCCATACGTGTCGGCGTGTTCGGCCAGGCGGCCTATAAAGGCGGTTCGTCCACGCCATCGCTCGATGCGTTGGCCCAGTGTGGGGTCGAGTTGGATGCATCGCTCCAGCAGGAGAGCAGCCACCGCACTATGGCCGAAGCGGCAGGCCAACTGAAACGCTTGTGCGACGGCAGCCGAGTCGCTGGTGGGAAGAAGATCGCGCACACCCTCCGCGTCATCGAGCGCTGTCAAAACATCGAGCGTGCGCGGCGGAACTCTTCTGCGCGAAAGGAGCGCCAATATCCCCTTGGCTCGGGCCTGAATGGGCCCATCCCAGATGGACGGCGGCGCGTCGGCACCTGCTTCGAGCAGAAATTCAGCACATTCCAGGCGCGTGAAGGTGCGCTCGCGCTCCGGATCGCCGCTATCGCCATAGGAGCCAGTGGCGAAACCGAGCAACGATTCGTCCAGGTCGCTACGCCACGTGAGCAGCGCCGGGTAGTCCCGAACGAGTTGCGCCAACTGTTCGATATTGTTGGCGTGGATGGCGCGCTCCGCTTCGGCAGCGGCCCAATCCAGGCCCTTGCCATCGCGCTGGAGCGCGGCAGCGCGTAGATCCTTCCAGCCGGCGAAGCCGTATTCACGGGCAAGGACAAGTTGGGCATCTCGCAAGGTGAGAGGAAGCTCCGGGGCGGGCAGTTGTGCGTGGACTCGGGTAAGAACATCGGGGTCCCCGGCCACGAAAAGGCGGACCAGTTTCTTGGCCTGCTTCCGAAAGGACTCGAAGGATGCGTGAGGGGGGAAGAACTTCGATGGGGTCACAAGACCTCCTTTCATATTGCCGGTGTCCCGCTGAAACCAGGCTGAAAGAAGGTAAAGCACTTCAATCGAAAACAGGTGGGATGCTTCCCTCGCCGCGGGTAGGAGACGCCCTGTTAGCGTACTGATCTAAACTTATCCAGCTCCATCCGCCTTGTCAATCCTCCAACCAACGTCGGTCGCTGCCGGGCCACAAGTCCGGGCCGATTACTCTTCCGTAACGGCGATGTGACGATCTGGAGAACTTACTCTGCCCGTCGCGGATTACTCGACATATCGCGACTACTCGCGACTTTATCAACAAAGGTTGCTTCAAGAGCCGCTTCTCCGCGGCGTTGATCCGCGGTAGCGTCAGGTTGAAGCTATGGTCGAATTGCCCACGCTAAACCGTCCGGCTCGCCGCCTACGTCGATGTGGCCGGTGACCTTCAACGTTTTCAAGTCCAGTACCGCGACGTAGTTGTCAGGTCCACAAGAGATAAAGGCACGATTACCCTCGGATCGATCAGAATGCCAGCGGCTCCCTGGCCGATTGGCACTCGCTTGAACTCCTTGCGCGATTTCGCATCATAGATCACGAGGTCGCCGTCGCCTAGGCGTGATATCAGCACGAGGTTTCCATCGGGCGTGAATTTCAGCCGATTTGCGCCGAACGTCTTCGCGTCCAGTGTCGCGGTCACAGTCCGAGTCGGGAGGTTAATCACCGAGAGCGTGCCGTCCTGCGCATTCGCTGTCCATAACTCGCGGCCATCAGGCGAGACGTCAAAGCCTTCATCACCTTTGCCAACCGAAATAACCGTCTCGTTCCAATCCATGCGCGGCTGATTTCCGCCGGGCGGACCCTGAGGCGGTCGTGAGCCCTGCGGCGGACGCATTCCCGGAGGAGGGCCCATTGGAGGCAGAGTGACTTTTTCCAAAATGCTGACCGTCCCAGAGCTTACGTTAGTTGTGTAGATCTGTTTCTGATCCGGCACGACGTAGATCATGTGCGTTCGGTTCTGGCCGGTTCCCATGATCCAATCGATCTTAGTGGACGCCGGATCATAGGTCGCGACGGCCTTCGCGCCTTCCGCGGTGAACCAGAGCTTTCCGCCGACAAACACCAGGCCATGTGGGCCGTTCAAGGCGCCGGTATCGATGTCGGGTAGCGCTTTCTGCCCGACCAGATCGATAACGGAAAGGGCATGGTATCGGCCGCCACCATAGATCGAGACGTAAGCCCTTTTCCCATCTGAAGATGCGATCACCTCATGAGGGTCCGGCCCTACGGGAGCCCGTGCAATGACCTGCAAGGTATTCGGGTCCACAATGGCGAGTGTATGGTTACGCTTCGAGAGCGCCAGCAGAGATCGAGTTGGCGGTGCCTGAGCAAGAGCTCCCATCGCGACGCAAAGGCTGATTATCCCCGCGGCTCCTAAGTGCATCGTCGAAATTCTTGATCGCATCATTCTCCTCGATTTAATACAGTGTGTGAACGCCAATGTTTCTAATTTGAGCTGTTGATGAACGCGCGTCCATAATCGTTCGTCGGATCGCGATACATGGTATGGACATGCATGGTCGGATCGCCGCCGACGCCTTGAGGCGAAAACTCGATGACTAGCTTCGGTCCCTGAATGCGGTAGTACGAAGTGCCGTTTCTCCCGGGCTCACGCGTAGTCGGTCCGCTCCATGCGAAATAGGTCTCGTCTAAGCCAGCCTTGATTTCTGTCATGCGCGGTTGCGCGTAGGCCTCATTGATAATGGCCGCCCACTCAGAGATCACATCCAGCAGCATCTCTCGCTGCATCTCGTTCATCGCGCTTGCTTTCAGCCCTTCCGGCTGAATCGTTTCTCCGGGGTGTCCAGGTCCTAGCACTAAATCGCGGACTTCATAGTTCAGAATGGCCTGTTTTCGTTGGTTTGCATCCAACGCATTCAACAAGGCAAAAGCCTTATCGTTCTCCTGGGCGAGCGCGCGTACCGTCTTCCCGTTCGATATATAGACCGCAGGCTGAGCACCCGTCAGAGTCGGTGTGATCGCGCCATGCGCTCCCGCCATGGTGAGATTGAGCCCGAGATGATGGCCGCCGAACTCCAACATCCAAGGCTTAGTGGCACTCGGTTCTCCGAAGATGCCGATTGTGAAGCACTCTGTACCGGAACAATAAGGCGTGCCGCTTTTCGATAAGGCTTGATCCGAGCCCATAATTTCCAAAACCTTTTGGTAACCTTTGGGGCTCAGTGCCACTTGCAGCAAGTGCATCGCTGCGTCACGCTGCTTCGCGCTCAGATTGCCCAGACGGAGACCGGGGCGGGGCACGTCGCTGACTGGGTAGTTCGACCAGACGGCCTGCCCATACTGCTCGCCAACAAATCCTCCCGGAGGGCCCATGCCGGGACGCCCGCCCTGGCCTCCACCGCTTCCCGGGCGCGGACGAGATTGCGTCGTAGGATTCGCTTGACCTCCAGGACCGCCCGGGCCTTCGCCGCTCGGCTTGCCGGGGATGCCGGCTCTGCTGAACTTAGCAGCCTTGGCTGTCTCCTGTGCCGCGAACGTGAACTGCACTTTGCCGCGCTGGGCAGGTGTTAGCGAGTTCAAGAAAGCAGTCGTGGCAGCCACGACGTTCTGTATCTCCGCATCGGCAGGGGTCGACGTCGCACCGGCAAGAGCATTTCCACTGTTCCCGAAAAACCCAAATGACGCGAAGCAAACTAAGGCTGAAACAAAGGCAAGGGGAGCGAGTTTACTCATGAATTCTTTCCGCAATCGACGATCGAGCCACAATCCGACAGCACGTTCAGACTCCCTCCAGAGTTGGTTGGGCTGGTTGCTCGCTGAAGATGCTGCGGTTCGATTGTGCTTGGGCACGCAACCACAAGACGAGACTGATAAGGAAGAATGAAACCGCGATCCATGCTCCGCGTTGTGCAAGGCGATCTACTAATCCGTCCAGGAAATCAGGAATGCTGAATGCTCGTTCGAGAATCCAACCGACGGAAGCGAAACCTGCGAACAGAGCACCACCGACTCTAAAAGCGGTGTAAGCAGTGGTCCGGCTCAAGACGATAAACGAAGGAAGTATCGCGATCACGACAACCAACTGCATGGTTTCAATGCCGAAATTAAATCCGAGTATGCTGGCAATGCGCTGCCAGGGGTCAACGCCTAAATTCTGCAGGGTTGTCGCAAAAGCCAATCCATGCACGAGACCAAAGCCGGCCGCGATCGCAGGTTCACGTCCGGGGAAGAGCGGGCGCAATGCGTGAATGGCAGAGACCAGAATGGACAGAGCAATGAGAATTTCGACCATGCGGCTAGGCAAAGACATCGATCCCCAAGCGCCCAAGGCCAGCGTGACCGAGTGGCCAATGGTGAACGCGGTTACCACTCGCAGAATCTGAAGTAGAGTTTGGCGAATGCTGCCCGCTGCATCCCAACGAGACCGGCCAGCAAACAGGGGTGTAGGTAAAAGGAGTGCTATCAGGAACAGAAGATGATCCGTACCTTCGGCAATGTGCCGCATGCCCAGGCGGAACATGCTGGGTACGCCCGCGAAAGGTTCCAGGCGCGTGAGAAGACGCGATCGCCACAGCGATAGCAACGAATTCTTTTGAGGGATTCCCTGGGCGTAATCGAGTCTGAAGTACGACTGATTCTGGTTGCGGCTCTGTGCAATCACGCGGATGTCCCGGTCTTGCGGGACCAAAGAGTTCATCAAGTAGACTGAGATCCCCGGTTCATGATGATTTTCGATCACCAGTGTCCGGTGCGGCCCTCCAGTGGGCAAATCCGCATCAAACTCGATGTGAATCTCACCGATTCCTTCCTTCATCTCCCCTAACGTTGGGAAACTGACGACTAGGAGGCGCGGCTTCAACGCATGGCCGTCTACGCTTAGCGACAGGTCACTTAGAAAAACTCGACCGTACGTTTGTTCTTCGAGCTCGGAGAAAGTACCGTCGCCGTCCGAATCGATAACCGCGATCACCGCGGAAGAAACCGCGACGCCTGGGATGAGTCGCATGGACCCGTGAATCTGGCCTTGCTTTACCGAAACAATCAACGCTTGCAAATACTCGTCGAGCCTGTGCGCAAACACGGGCACGCCGAGAGATAAGATCGCTATCAGGATCGCCAGCCTCGTCTTCATTGATTGCTGAACTGCCGTCCATAATCATTCGTCGGATCGCGGTACATCGTGTGAACGTGCATTGCGGGATCGCCGCCCAATTCTTGAGGCGCATATTCGATCACAAGGTGCGGCCCCTGAATGCGGTAATAAGCCGTGATGTTTTTGCCCGGCGTTACGGTGACGGGACCGCTCCAGGCGAACCACGTCTGATCCACATCTGCCTTCAGCTCAGCCATTCGGGCTGCAGCAGCGCTTTGGTGAATGATGCCGGCCCACTCGGAGATCACATCGAGCAGCATGGCGCGTTGCCGCTCGTTCATAGCGGAAGCTTTCAGTCCTTCAGGCACAATCGTCTTGCCATCCTGCCCTGGACCAAGCACAAGGTCGGCAAGCTGATAACTCAAAATGGCTTGTTTCCGCTGATTCTCGTTCAGCGCTTGCAGCAACGCGAAGGCTTTATCGCTCTCCTGCCCTAAAGGCCGCACCGTTTTTCCCTCGATTGTGTAGAGCGCGGGTTGAGCACCCGTCAAAGTCGGCGTCAGAACACCACGTTCTCCGGCAATAGTGATGTTCAATGCCAGATGATGACCACCAAACTGCAACATCCAGGGACTGGTTTCGGAGGGCGTTCCGAGTATCGAGATGTAATACAGATCTCTACCGAATATGGGTCCATTCCCGGCCGGGCGGTTGCCACCGCGGCCGGATGGTGGCGGACCACCGTTCCCGGGCGGTGGCCCTCCGTTACCGGATGGACGACGGGGGCCTCGATTACCGCCTGGCCCCTGGTCAGTAGTCTTGTTTACCTCGTCGCCCTCCATAATCTGCTCAACTTTTTCAAAACCCCTCGGACTGAGCGCAGATGCGACCAAAGCCATGGCAGCGGAAAGCTGAGCACTGTTCATGTCTTTGAGACTGATACCGCCGCGCGGAACCATCGCAACCGGGAAATTTGACCAGCGCTTGCGCTGCTCTTGATCGTTGAAGGAAAAAAGCACCGATTGTCGCTGCTTCGGATCGAGTGTTGCAAGAAAGGTGTTCGCAGCGCTCACGATGCGAGAGGTTGCTGCCTTCTCCTGGGCTCGTGTCAGCGGCAGCCAAATCAGTGCGAGCGCAGCGACACCGCAGGCTATTTTCCTGGAAAATGACTTCAGCATCTTGTATTCACCTTTGCGCGTGCGACCAAGCGACTGCTTCCATGTGTCTCGCCGCATTCCCAATCGGCAGCGGCAGCTTTAGATTGAGAGAACTTGACGACGAGCAAGGTTCGATCGTCCTGAGGATTTCCAGACCCTGCAAACGCAGTCACTTGTTCCAGGATCTGTTCGCATAGCGACTCTGGCACCGCATCCGCGTTGCCTGAGATGATTTGCTCGAGACGAGCATCACCAAGCTCCTCGTCATTTGCGTTAGCCGCTTCGTTTATGCCATCCGAGTAAACGATAAGCGTAGTCGCCGTTCTCAATTTTAATGATCCCTGCCGAATAGATCGCGCCGGGAAGCAGGCCGAGAACAGGGCCGCCCTCGCTTAATCGCTGGATAGGTTTGCCGCTACTTCGCACAAGCATTGGCGCGGCGTGACCCGCATTCACGTAGCGCAAGATATTCGTTACCGGATCAAAAACGCCCCAGAATAGTGTTGCGAACCGCTCGCACGCCGTCCGCTCGCACAACATATGATTCACTCGCGCGCAGGCAGACTCATGTTGGGATGCACTGGAAGAGCGAATGGCACCCTGCAGCACACTTACCAGCAGCGCAGCGGGAACACCCTTTCCCGAGACATCCCCGAGAACGATGACAATCTTGCCAGCCTCGGCTTCAAATATGTCGTAGAAATCTCCTCCGACATGGTCGGCCGCGATGGCGCGTGCTGCGAATTCAAGATAGGGTGATACGGAACGCACTTTCGGCTGAAGGTCACTTTGAACTCGCTTTGCGAGTCGCATTTCAGTCTCAAGATATTTGCCGCGGACATAGTGCGGCGCACGCAGTCCGATTACCGTAAGAGCCATTAACAGCGCGATGGATGCAACGACGCCGAGAATCAAGTTTTGCCGAAGACCCACGAATGAGCCGGAGACCGGCATTCAAAGAAATTGCCACTTCCAGTGCGTACGCTGGGCGGGGGCCATGCGGTTCACCGTGCGAATCGCGCGAAGCGACAGGTTCCTGGCTCGTGCCGAAAAATTGGCGATGCTGGTCCGTCCGACCGACTTCGCCCATCGCCGGTGGTGGTGCGTCGAGGCATCCGCAGAGGAAGCAGCACAACAAAGAGCCTTGCCCTGAGGTGTATCCGTTTCTGTTCCCGAGTGTCTCGTGTTTCTCTACGCGGTCCCACCAGTTCGGTCGGGAACCTTCGGTTGTCCTTGCGGGCTACCACCTTGCGCGAGAACCTCGCCGTTCAAATTCAACATCGCATCCACAGCACCCGATCTGAGGCTGCCTCTAGAGCCTTTCCGATTACCGGCCCGAGGCGGCGTGGATCGGTAATTCCGGCAGTCCGTGCGGCTCGCCGAGTGCGCCTGCCTCTCGATTCGCCTCACTCTCGGCTTGCTGCGGAACGAGAACAGCGTCAGTATACAGATATGTACGCACGCATTGAACGCAAAGCATAAGGGCGATGAGTGCGCCGATCCCAAGAACTAAACCGAACTTCAGCTGTGGGTACTTGGGGAACATCTTGCGTGTTGACCAGTTGAACACCACCAGCATCGTTTGCGTAATCTTAAAAGCTCCTGAAACGCCGATGTGTCGCTTACTAACTGCTAGGACGGTCTCTGGACGCGATAAACTGCGAGGGCGGCACTGGTTACTCCCTGAAACCTGAGGTTGTGATTCCTTGTCCCATCAAGCCGATGTTGTCGATCAACCGGACACGGCCATCCAAAATCTTGAACACTTCATTGATCTGCATTGCCCGATCACTGCCGAACTTCAGAATCGAGTAGCCGATGACAATGCCGCGTTCGGGATCAACCAACGCGATGCGAGTCTCAGTTGCCGGCCCCCAGGGTTTTGGTCCCAGATTGCTTTCGTAGCAGCCCACGTCCCCGCTATTTTCCACGCCATTGCGTGCGTTGTGGGTCACCCGATTCCCGCTATGGTATCGGTCGCAGCGCGGATCGTAGTCTGCTTCAATCGGCTTGTGGTCGGTCAGTCCCTGAAAATAGGAAGTGATAACCCGTTCCAATTGCTCGCGGGTGGCACGATCTTCCAGCGGCACGATGGTGTTGTAGACAGGATCATAGGGGACAAGATTCTTTGCGTTCACGTTGGGACGATCATCGAAGTTGATTTCGACTTCCGTAATCTTCCCGTCGACTAGCTTCAGCCGCGTACCTATATAGGCAGTCTTCCCGCTTCCGGTTTCTGCCGCCACGTGCTCAATTACGTTTCCTTTGATGGCGTCGGTATACACGCCCTCTGAGAGAATCTTCTTCACACCCAACCACTTGCTGTCGGCGAGCGCAATCAGCTTTGTGTTCTCACGGATCTGAACATTCGGAGCCAGCGGGATTTTGCCCGCGGTGTGCGCCAACATATTCGCGTTGAATTGCTTCGCTTGATCAAGCAGGCAATCGCGGTCGCACGTTTGGGCTGATGCCAATGCGCTGAACGCAAATAGTCCCATTGTGATCATGAGGGCGGGTGGGAATTTCATATCCGTTGTCATGAATGTTCTGCTCTACTCGCCACGATCATCACCGAATACCAGTCATGACGATGAGTGCTGCCGGGATAGCGGTGCCGATTGACAGCAAGCTCCAAATGAGAGCACGGCTCCGATTGAATTTGAAGGCCATGTAGATTCCGAGCAATGTGGTGAAAATCAAACCGAGGGACGTTCCGAGAAAGAAGAACCTTGAGAGCAAAAGTAAACTCGCTCTCTTGCTGGCCCTCGTTCGGACGCCGACCCTCTCCTTGGGGCGCTCTAGCGCCTTCGCTGCGAGCTCCAGGCGGTCTCATTTGGCCACCGGCGGATCCCCGCGGCGGGCCACGTCGTTCCGCTATCGTCTGATCTTTATGAATAGAGCCGAGCTTTGCCACCCATGCAGGGGGCTGATACTTTTCGCCCGGGTGACCCTCATGCAGACCAAACAACTGAAGGGCTCCTGTAAGGGCGAAGAAGAGGATAGAGGGAGCAAAGAAGGTGCCCAGATAGAGGTGTAACTGGCGAACCTGCTTCAACCAATTGGCTCGGCTCGATAGAGCGGATGATTTTGTTCTTTCTGAAATGGCTGACGTATTCATATTCTATTAACAGCGGAAGGACGTAACGTTTTCGTCTGTAGCAAGGTGCAAACTAGGCGCGCAATGTAGCTGTCTCGGGTAGAAGGGACGCCCTCATTCCATTCCGCAGCCGCTAACTGGGCGAATGTTTTGAAATCCACTGGTTTGCGACCGATGATTGTTTCGACATCGGACGTAATACCGGCCGCATAACCCCCACGGACAATGCTGTACAGCATGGCCAAGTAAGCGATCGCCGGATCCGGCATTCCGTGCGCACGAAGGCCCGCAGTCATCTGATCTTCCGTTAACGAGTGGTACTTGATTGGCCGCCGCGACACATCTGTGATCATCTTCGCCACCTCAGCGTGGTCGAGAGCCTCGGGACCTGTCAGATCAAATTCGCGCCCGAGCAATGGCATCCTCAACGCAGCGACGACCGCGTCGGCTATGTCTCGTACCGAGATGAAGCTTGTTTTGCCTTCCCCCGCAGCAACGAAAATGCCGTTCTGATCCTTGATCGTTCCCGAGAAAGATCCCTGCGAGAAGTTCTCCATAAAGAAGTTAGGTCGCAATATCGTGAACGGGACACCGGAGTCGATGACGAGGTGTTCGATGATGCGTAACGGAGCTTGCTCATTCTGGTTGACGCCGAAGGCGGAGATCAAAATGATGTGTTGAAGATGGGCCGCCTTGGCTTCCGCGATGACAGGCCACAGTTCATCCGGAGCACTGGGATCGAGCGGTGGTGCCATCAGCACTATCGCCGATACCTCCGCGAGCGCTGACTTATCGTTGTTCGGATCTGCGTAATCCAGACGCACCGATTCCAGGTCAGGATGGGCTTTTGCGAGGTTGCGAACTGCCTGGCGGACTGAAAGTTTAGCGTCAAGGGCGGCCGTAATGATTGCCTTGCCAAGTACCCCAGTTGCGCCTGTGATGAGCACTCGACGTTGCATTGCCTTTTCCTAAGTGCAATCTTCCGATACTTGGGATATATTGGCAAGTAGGCACCTTTATGAGCGATAGTCACCTATTGGAAACCAAGTTTCCTTGGAACGTTTTCGACGGCAACTGTCCCACCCGTCAGGTGCTCGACCGCATCGCTGATAAGTGGACCGTGCTGATTATCCGCCGGCTTTCCGACGGGACTATGCGCTTTGCCCAACTCCGGAGGGCGGTCGATGGCATTTCGCAGAAGGTACTCACCAACACCCTGCGTGGTCTGGAACGGGACGGCCTTGTGACACGCCAGATCTACGCGAGCGTGCCGCCCCGTGTGGAATACTCACTCACCGATCTTGGTCGCTCCCTGAGTGTTCTCGTGGAAGGCATATGCGGATGGGCTGAAGCCAACATCGAGCAGGTACAGGAAGCTCGTTCGGTTTACGACCGGACTGGAACTGAAAACAGGCTTTCGGCTTGATCTCGCTGCATCGAGATTCCTTGATGAAACTTCAGGCAGACGCCTCTCGGCGCCAGTTTCTCTTCGCTATTGGTGTGACAGCGAGCGCTGGAATCGTGGTGCGTCCGCGCCTGAGCTGGGCGGCGGATGTGACCGATCCACGAGTAGCTGAGATCGTCGCCACGAGTATCGGGATCGATACCCATAATCATGTCGACATTCCGCTCACCGCCGCTGAAATGCCCGGCCCGGACATCGACTTGGCCGGCGAAATGAAGCGGTCGGGCCTCTCAGCCATATGCATGACTTTTGCGACCGACTACCAACCCGGCGATGCTTACGACCGCTTCCTTAAAGGGCTAGCGTCAATGGATCGGCAGTTGGAACGCAATGGCATGACGCGTTCCCTCACTCCGGCCAACATCCGAACAGCTCATAAGAAACGCCAGCCCACGGCAATTCAGGGGATCGAGGGCGCGCACTTCCTTCAAGGCCATATTGAGCGCGTAGAAGAAGCTTACAAACGAGGTTTGCGGCACTTTGGACTGCTTCATGACAGTGATGCCTCTGTGCCTTTGGGCGACGTCTACACCAACCCTCCGCGGTATGGCGGACTAACACCGTTTGGGGCAGCTGTGATTAAAGAATGCAATCGTCTCGGCATCCTCATCGATCTTGCGCATGCTAACGTGCAAACCACGGAGGCGGCGCTCAAGGTCACAACCAGGCCGGTCATCATCTCTCATACCGGACTTGATACGAAGTTAGGGAGCAATCCGACGATGGCGCAAATGATGCGTCCACGCCTCATCAGTAAAGAACATGCCAAGATGGTTGCCAGTGCAGGCGGCCTCGTCGGTGTCTGGACACATCTGGCCGATACGCCGTTGGAGTACGCAAAGAATGTCCGGGCGCTGGTTGATGTCATTGGGGTTGATCACGTGTGCATCGGCACAGACACGAAACTCACCCAACCCAGCCCTCGCCCCAACGGTCCCCCGCCCGGTGGACCACGTCCGAGCGGTCCTCCTCCCGGTCCACAGCGTGCCAGGGTTGGCGAACGAACGAATCAGGCATGGGCGGACGAAACGGCCGGTTTCTACTATGTCGTGGTCGATGCCATGTTGAAGGCCGGTTTCACCCCGGATGAGATCGGAAAAATCGGTGGTGGGAATTTCCTGCGTGTGTTCGGCGAGGCCGTTTAGAAAAGGGCCTGCAAGGTTTTTTCAAGGGAGTGAACCAAACGCGCAAACTTGAATGTGCGGGTCCAGCCGGCGATTACCCGTGTGTAATGGCAATGTGTTTACGAAACTGACCTGACGTTGCGGTCGCAGCCGAGAGGCGGTGGGTTTCCTGCATTCCCTGTCACTGTGTCACTCGCAAGCAAAAGCTGATTAGTCTTCGCTTTCATCAGCGCAAACAGATTGGATAAGCCCGATTACGTGCTACTTAAAGATCTGCTAGGAAGCGGCAAGAAGACGCATATTTCAGCCCATTTTGGGTGTTCATTCTGCTCGTTACTCCATTAAGGATCTTCGGGAGCTACGCCGAATGCCTATAAATTATTGAAAACATGGAGCGGGAGACGGGGATCGAACCCGCGACGTCCAGCTTGGGAAAACGTAGTTCAGTTGGAAATAAAGAACTAACACGTCCATTGCGGTGCATTCTGACCACTGAAAACGCCGAGAAAACAACAAGTGCTTCGAAAAGGCGCTGAACGGAGTAATCGGAGTAAAATTCGCCTCCGGCTCAGCGCTCTTCGGTTTTGACTTAAATCCTCGCCTGGATCGCCCAACCGGGCTGCTTCGGCAGTCTCTTAGGAGCGAACCAGAATTGAGTACTTCACAAACAAAGGTCATCGGGTTTGAAAAGGCAGGGGAGTTTCTCAAGCGTTGTCATCCCGAACTTGTCGTTTCAAAGCAAAAGCTACGGCAAGCGGAAGCCATTCAGCTTGTTCGGCTCAAGCGTGACAACGTGAAGCAAAATCTTGGCTTTGCTTCGCGGCCGTTTGTTCTCTGCGGGCTGCCAATCAAAAGGCCCTCTAAGGGCGTTCTCTTGCATGAACGCCGGAACGGTGAATTCCTATTGCGAGTGACCGGTCATCCCACATTCGGAGTTCCTTGGGGTCAGGACCGCCTGGTCCCCATTTTTCTCGCCACTCTCGCCATGCGACAGCAGAAGCAAACGATAACATTCCGCAGTGCTGCCGAGATGCTCGACACCCTCGGGATGCAGCAGGGCGGTTCGCAGTATCGGCGACTGATTGCTGCCTTTCAGCGCGTATTTGGTGCCACGATATTCTTCGGTACCGATACTCAGCGAGAGCGAGCAATGGTCACTCATCAGGCACGCTTCAATTTCATGCGTGAGGCGCGCATCTGGTATTCGCGTGACCCCAACCAGGCGTTGTTGCCTGGCGGCTTTGAGAATGAAATCATTTTGAGCGACGCGTTCTTTCGTGAAGTGACAACCCAGTCGATTCCAACTGACCTTGAAGCAGCGAAAGCGTTGTCCTCGGCGCCCGCGGCGTTGGATCTATTTATGTGGTTGTCATACCGCTGCTCTACGGCAAAATGCCAGGAACGTATCCCGATTTTCGGTGACTTCGGGCTGGCGGCCCAACTTGGCAGCATCGATTATGCCCGACCGAGAAAATTCCGAGAGCGCCTTGAGCGATGGCTCGATTTGGTTCCCTCGCTGTGGCCCAACTGTTCGGCGCAAATCACTGCGGACGGTGACTACATTCTCATTCAACGGGCAGTGGCACTGGCCGCGACGGAGGCGTAAGTGGCAACGGTTGCGTTCGCACCCACCCGGAACCGAAGAATTTCGCTGGCTGAAATTGACGCCGCAGTCTCCGCGCGCTTGGGTCCCACTCGCATTCCAGGTAACGCGCAGCCGGCGTGCTTCAATCGACAAGTCGCCATGTATCTCGCTCGGCATGTTGGCCGATGGAGTACGACGGTGATCGGACGGTTTTACAACGGTCGGGATCACTCAACCGTTTGCCACAGCATTCAGCGCATCGAGGCTGTGCGCGAAAGCGATTCGGAGGTCGATGCACTTCTGGCTGAGCTCAAGCTACAGCTTTCAAAGCATGAGGCTGACACGCAGCTTGGTAATTACGATCGAAGGCCTCAAGACGACCACTCAGAAATCGAACTGGAAAAACTTGCTGACATGATTGCCGAACGCGTGTGCGCGTACTTGGAGAAACGTCTTTGCTGATATTGGAGTAGAATTCCGTCTACAAAACAGGAGGGCAAAGTGAGCGTTAGCGCTAACGTACCCGAGGAGCTTTACGAGGAGGCTCGCAGGATCGCCAATGCCAAGCGAATTTCTGTCGACGAGGTTGTTGCGTCGGCGCTGGCCGACCAGTTTGCGCTTCGGCGTCTTCGTGAACGGGCCTGTCGTGGTGATCGCCATAAGTTCCTAGCCGTCCTCAAGAAGGTCGTCGACCTCGAACCGGAAGAATACGATCGGCTTACAGAGGCACAAGGCCGATTGCCGCTCGTCTGGTATTCACAGTGTCACACTGTCGGGTCGGCCACCTTAGACGCAAACTGAGCGACAATCGAAACATGCAGGAACCGATCACGCGAGATCCTGAGGTGATGCACGGAACGCCCGTTTTTCGAGGCACGCGTGTCCCGGTGAACACGATGTTCGAGTACTTAGAGCACGGCGAATCTCTCGATGATTTTCTGACGGGTTTCCCCACCGTCGGCCGCGAACTCGCCGTCCAAGTCCTGGAAGAGTCAAGGAAGCTTCGCCTGGCTCGCGTCTCGTGAGAATCCTGATAGACGAGTGTGTTGACCAAAGACTCCGCTTTCTGTTCTCTGGACAGGACTGCGAAACGGCCGCGTATGCCAAACTCTCAGGCTTAAAGAACGGTGTCTTGCTGGATGCGGCGGAAGCGGCGGGCTTTGAAGTTATCATCACCACGGATCAGGAGATTCCCTATCAGCAGAATTTGACTCTCCGGAAGATCTCGATTGTAGTGTTGTGTGCCCCAACAAACAGGCTTGCCGACCTTCGACCCTTGGTTCCGGCTGCGATTGAAGCACTGGATTCGGCAAAGCCCGGCCGGGTCATCCGGATCGCCTGAACTACTTCAAACCGAACCCGCTCGGGGCGTGGTAACGAAGCCTCTATACTGCGCCGTCACACGCGATTTCAGGAAGGGGTAAGCGGCGCAGCAACCCAACGCTCGTGGGCTCGGTCTGGTGTCACGAAATGACGTCTCAGGCTTTCAGCGGTAGAGCCCTAGGAAGAAGCTTGGCTAAGCCATCTACAGGCCACTGGCTTTTGTCAGCTGGCTATCGTTGGAGTTCGACTTCGGTGTGGAGATCGGCCGTTGAGTCGCCTCCGACCCAAACGTCGAAGGTGCCCGGATCGACAACCCAGGAGTGACTGGCGGCGCTGAAATACCTGAGTTCCTCCTTCCCGAGGTTGAAGTGAACGGTTTCGGTTGCGCCGGGTTGGATGGCTACCTTGCGGAATCCTTTTAGTTCGCGAACGGGCCGTGAAGCGGACCCGGCGCGCTGATGAATGTAGAGCTGTACGACCGTTTCGGCGGGCACCGAGCCGGCGTTGGCAACCTCTGCGAGGATCTCGACCTGGCCATCGGAGTTAAATGCCGATTTGCTCGCGCGGAGGTCCGAGTAGTTGAATTCCGTGTAACTCAAGCCATAGCCGAACGGATAAAGCGGAGCGCTTTGTTCCTCCCAGTAGCGCTTACCGGTGTCTTCCGGGTCCTGCGTGGTGTTGTGCGCATAGTAGATGGGGACCTGACCCACATTGCGTGGCCATGTAATAGGTAACTTGCCCGAGGGCACAGTCTTGCCGAGAAGCACCTTGGCGACTGCGTTTCCGCCCTGTGTGCCCGGGTACCAGGCTTCGAGAATGGCAGCAACGTGCGCAGACGCCCAAGTAATGTTCAGCGGGCGCCCGTTAAGTAACACAAGCACAACCGGTTTGCCTGTGGCTGCAACGGCTTGGAGTAACTGTTGCTGGTTGCCGGGAAGATCGAGCGATTCGCGCGATGCAAATTCCCCGCTCATGTTCTGCGCCTCGCCGAGAACCATGATGACGACGTCGGACTTGGCGGCGAGATTGACGGCTTTGCCAAATTCCTGTTGCCTTTGCATGTCGCTCCACTCCGGTTGTGTCTTGACCGGAAAGATGGCGTCAAACATTGACGGGAACACGCGGTGGATCTGCGAGCCCTGCGCGTAAGAAATGGAACTAGAAGACCCAAGTTGGTTGTGCAGGCCGGTCAGTACAGTTACGGTTTCAGAGACATCGGGGTAAAGGCTCCAGGGACCAAGCGTGTCCATTTGCGAGTCGGCAAGCGGCCCGATGACAGCGATTTTGCGGTATTCGGATTTGTTGAGCGGTAGCAGACCGCGTTCGTTGCGCAGCAGAACCATGGTCTGTTCTGCAGCAAGACGGGACTCGTTGCGGTGGTCCGAAGCAGATAACACTTGCGTTGCTCGGGCCTCATCGACATAGGGATGGTCGAAGAGTCTGAGGCGGAACTTCACCTCGAGAATCGAGCGAACGGCCTCGTCCAACTGAGCGGCCGTGATGCGCCCTTGCTGTAAGGCGAGGGGAAGACCTTCGTTGAAGTCAGTCTGGCCGAGCGCCATCTCCATGGTGACGCCCGCGGTGAGTGCGCGGACCGCAGAGTCTTCGGCGCTGCTTGTGAAACCGTGCGTCTTGAGACTCTTGACCGCATTCGCATCGCTCACGACGAAGCCTTTGAACCCCCAATCCTCGCGCAGGACATCATGCAGCAGCCAGCGATTACCCGTGGCGGGCACGTCGTTGAGATCCATATAAGCGCTCATGACCGAGCCGACGCCGGCCTCGACTGCGGCATGAAATGGCGGGAGATAGACGTTCCACATCTGCGCTTCTGAGATGTAGGACTCTTCGTAGTCACGGCCACCGACAGCGGCGCCGTAGCCGGCGAAGTGCTTGGCGCAGGCGAGAACGTGGTCGGGCGCGCCGATGTGATCGCCCTGAAAGCCTCGCACCTGTGCGGCGGCCATGGCGCTGCCAAGATACGGATCTTCGCCAGCGCCTTCGACGATGCGGCCCCAACGAGGGTCACGGGCGATGTCCAGCATGGGAGCAAATGCCCAGTCAACACCTGCGGCGCGGGCTTCTGCCGCGGCTATGGTCTGGGCGCGAGTGGCTACTTCGGGATCCCACCCGGCTGCCATGGCGATGGGCACCGGAAAGATGGTGCGAAATCCGTGAATAACGTCAAATCCGAAGATGAGCGGGATGTGATGCGGCGATTTCTCCACTGCGATGTGCTGGAAGCGATTGATGACAGCGGGATCGGTGATGAACAGGAGCGAGCCGACGGCGCCTTTCGCGACGAGGTCTTCAGTGGGCGGTGCACCTTTCGCGCTGCCCGGTAGGTCGACGTTGTTACCGAAGTAGAAGAGTTGGCTTATCTGGCCGATTTTCTCCTGTGGAGACATTTCGGCCAGCAATCGGTTGACTTTGGTTTCGACTGCGGAACCGTCGAGGCCCGGGGCTTGGGATGGAAATGTCTGCGCGGTGATGGCGATGGTACCCAGGGCGCAGGCGATGCTGGGAAAACGCAGTACGTGAGCACGCATGGCAACCTTCTGTAATGGCCCGACATGACGACTACGGAAATCAGAAGTTGACCTCCTTTCGATAAAGAGTACACTCGACCGGAGAAGTAGGCGTCCACGCGGCGCCGTGGTTACCTTAGTTTGGCTGGCTAACATGAGCAGTACTCAACGAGTGCTTTCCTCAATGACGGAGCCCCCCACCCGGGTAGCGCAATGGTGCTGTCTTGGGTGATAGCTTTGCCCGAGAGCAGATCCGTTCCCTGCGTATACCCATAAGTCACCTGTACCGGAGCAGGCGAATAATTCAGATTATAGTGAACTGGGTGTCCATCGGCCAGGAGGCCGCTTCGCATGATAGTCGGAAAGTGCAATTTCTGTTGCTGGCCCCACAGCCCAGCGCGCTTAACGCTCTCCTCGACGATCTTCTCAGTCAGCGCATCGCTCGGCATGAACCCGACGGAGGTAACCTCACCCTTGCCAAAAGCATTTCGCGTGACCGCGGCATATTTACCCCAGGCGGGATGACGATATTGGGCAACGGTAGTGGCCGTAGTAGGCGTCAGGAGTTCCATCCACCAACGCGCTACGTTGTCTGCTGTCCCGACGTGATGAGGATCGCCGTCCAGGGAAACGTCGTCGGGGATTGTGAACTGGCTGTACTGCACGCCGGCCGCCTCCGCTATGAGGCCTGGCTGGGTTGTGGATCGTACCTTTACGTTTTCGTCGCAGAAGCCGCTTTTGAATGTGTACAGCAGGTGACTTCCTGCCTTGGCTAGAGCGTTCAGCCGCTCAATTTCAGCGTCCGAGGCCGCGTATAGCGCAGGTACGATAATCAGCTTGTAGTCCGACAGATCGGAGGTCGAAGGATCAACGAAATCGACTTCGGCATTCATTCGATAGAGCGCGTCGTAGAAGGGGCGCAGCACGTCGCTGTAGGTCGTGGTTGAAGTCCAGCCGAACTTGAAAGCGTTGAAAGCCGTTAGCGCTGAATTACTGACGTAGATTTGTAATGGCTGTTCGGTTACTCTCTTCTTAAAGGCTGCCTAATGCGAAAAGTTGCGCTGATCGAAGATGATGCGGATCTCTATTCCCTGGTGAAGTACAACCTGGAGAAGGAAGGATTTTCGGTTGTCGGCGCCCAAACCGGGCGGGGAGTCCTCGACTTGTGCCGCCGTGAGCGGCCCGATCTGCTGCTGCTCGACATCATGCTGCCGGATTCCGACGGCCTCGACATTTGCAAGAGCATTCGCCAGCATCCCGAGCTGGCGCACATCCCGGTTATTTTCCTGACCGCCCGAGCCTCCGAAACCGATCGCATTGTGGGCCTGGAACTCGGAGCCAACGATTACATCGTCAAGCCGTTTTTTGTGCGTGAGCTGATAGCCCGGGTGAAGATACAGTTCCGCGGCCAGACCAGCGCGAACAGAGTCTTGAAAGCAGCCTCGCTCGAGCTTGATCGGAGCAGTTGCGAAGTGCGGCTCGACGGAACAGCGCTTACCCTGACCGCTACCGAATTTCGTTTGCTCGAATTCCTGATGAGCCGCCCTGGAGTTGTGTTCAGCCGCGAGCAGTTACTTGACGCAGTGTGGGGGCATGACCGCGCGGTAACCGACCGCACCGTCGATGTCTACATTCTGCGCCTCCGGCAGAAAATCGAAGCCGATTCCACCAATCCCTCCCTGATCCGGTCCGTGCGCGGCTTCGGCTACAGTTTCAACAACAATGTGCAGCAGCAGGAAGAGTCGGAGCAAATGCGAACGGCCGCGGTATAGCAACGATCAGCTTGCATCACCAGCATCGCCTCGGCTACCTCCGCCGAAGCAACAAGCTATTGTGTCCCTCTTATCTCGTGTGCGTATCAACCCGCGTGGACGGTTGATCGTTCGCATAACTTCGTGGAAGTTGAACGGTCTTGCGAACGGCCTTGCTGCGCCCAATTCCAGCTCGGATTCCCAAAGGAGCACGGCTCTCCACGCCGTTCAGCCGAAAATGCCCGGGTCGAATAAGGGTTGAAAGCCGAAAGCATTCGCTCCGGAGCCGCATTTGCGCCGACGACCGCATGCTTGTGCGTATGTAGACCGCATGGGCGATCCATTTCCAGTACTCACAATCGTTACGGATGGTATCGAGAGCGAGGCCACGCGCTTTGAAATCGAGAGAGAAAAGGCACCTCGTTCAAGCGAGAGCGGCAATGGATCGCCCGGCCGGCATCGTGCGCAAGCATGGGACTTCCGGGAATCGAATGCCAAGCATCCACCCATCCTTTTTCGGATCCCGGGCAGGTGGGCCGCATACGCTGAAAAGGTCAACCAATAGGCCAATGCACACACACCTATCGAGCGAGATAGTATGCCGGTGTCTCTCAGCGTTGTTTAGGTCGCCGACGCTTCCAGCTCAGATTCAAATAATTCAGAGCCGTTAGGCTAAGCGAGTCCTTCCACATGCTCTAACGGAACTGCATTTCCATTGAATCAACGCTAGAATAAGTCCTTTCATGAGACCTCCTTTGGCCTTACTCGTTTGCGCCGTCATGCCGTTGTGCACACAAGCGCAAAACGCCAACGTACGGGGCTTTCTTCTCAAGGACATTCCTGGCGAGACACGAATCGAGCGGCAGGCGCAAGCCGTTCCCGATCGTGAGCGGCTGCGCAGCTACCTCGATTTCATGGCCGGAGAGCCTCATAATGCCGGCTCGCCCCGATCAAAGGCGGTTGCTCAATACCTGGCCGGAATGCTTCGGGATTGGGGGCTGGAGGCGCAGGTCGAACAGTTCGAGGCGCTCATGCCCTACCCAACGGTGCGCCAAGTCGAGGTGCTGGGTCCCAAGCATTACGTCGCCCAGCTAAAAGAGCCCGTCGTTCCGCAAGATCCCAACAGTGGAGACCCGCATCAGTTGCCCACTTATAACGCCTATGCTGCCAGCGGCGATGTAACAGGCGAAGTAGTCTACGCGAATTTCGGCGTGCCGGACGACTATGCGTGGCTCGAGAAGCAAGGCATCAGCGTCAAAGGCAAGATTGTGCTTACTCGATACGGCAAGAGTTGGCGAGGCATTAAGCCGAAGGTCGCCGCCGAACACGGCGCAATCGCCTGCCTGATTTACTCCGACCCGCATGAAGACGGATATTTCGAGGACGAAGTCTACGTAAAAGGCCCGATGCGGCCCTTGCAAGGCGTACAGCGCGGCAGTGTTTTGGACATGCCTCTCTACCCGGGCGATCCGCTTTCGCCCGGTTGGGCTTCCGAGAAAGGCTCCAGGCGGCTGGCTATTTCAGAAGCCAAAACGCTGATGAAAATTCCTGTCATGCCGCTCTCGTATGGAGATGCCCAGCCCATGCTTGAACAGCTAACAGGTCCCGTCGTGCCTCGAGAGTGGCGAGGCTCTTTGGCTATTACGTACCACGCCGGTCCGGGTGCGACCGAGGTGCACATCAAGACCGACTATGACTGGACAACTAAACCGCTCTATGACGTGATTGCAAGCATTCCCGGAACCGAGTCACCTGATCGTTGGGTGATCGCCGGCAATCATCACGATGCCTGGATTAACGGAGCGGACGATCCAGTTTCCGGAGCGATTGCGCTGCTCGAAGCGGCGCGGGGTTTGGCCACCCTAAAGAGGCAGGGATGGAGACCGCGGCGGACCATCAAAATCGCTTTTTGGGATGGCGAAGAGTTCGGCTTACTTGGCTCGACGGAGTGGGCCGAAAAACATCAAATAGAACTCAAGGAAAAAGCAGTAGCTTATTTGAATTCCGACAGCACCGGGAAGGGCTGGATTCATATCAGCGGTTCGCACACGCTGGAGTCGTTCGCGGCTGAAGTTGCTGCGGCAGTTCCTCAGCCGGGCAGCAGCCGTACTCTGCTCGATGCCACCATTCGTCATCCCGTCGGCTCCGGCGAGGAGGACGAGGCGCCGGCTACTAAGTCGGAAAAGCCGTTCCAGATCGGGGCGCTCGGCGCAGGTTCGGACTATGTCGCGTTCCTGGATTATCTCGGCGTGGCCAGCATGAATGAAGGGTTTGGCGGTCAGGGGAAGAGCGGCATCTATCATTCGGTTTATGATTCGATTTACTGGTACACGCATTTCTCGGACAGCACATTTGCCGACGGCCAGGCGCTTGCGCAATACACCGCTATCGCTTTGCTGCGACTAGCTGATTCTTCCGTCTTGCCCTTCGAGTTTGTCCGGTTCGCAAATACCTTGGACGGCTACTTGGATGAAATCGAGAAGCAGGCTCAGAAAGATGGGCAACAGATCAATTTGGGTGGTTTGCACCAGCAGATAAGCGCGCTGAAGCAGAGTGGAGAACGCTACGATGCGCTGCTCGAAGGCGTCATGAAGAAGACCGCGCTCGACATAGGCCGGACCAATAATCTGAATCAGGACCTAATGCGAACTGAACTTGTACTGACACGTCCTGAAGGTCTGCCTGACCGTCCCTGGTACAAGAATCAAATCTATGCGCCAGGCTTCTACACGGGTTACGGCGTGAAGACGATACCCGGCGTGCGCGAAGCGGTGGATAGCAAGAATTGGGGTTTGGCTCAGCGGGAAGAGCAGATTGTTGGGCAGTGCCTGGCGGAGATGAACCAGGCGGTGAACGAGGCAATAGGGGAGCTGTCAGGGATGTAGCCTGAATCCCACTACTTGGCCGGGCCGAATGGAGCAAAGCGCTTCCAGGATGTTATTCAAGACTCCGGCAGAAGGCTGAGGAACGCACTGTGTGCCTCATACTGAGCTCAACTTTTAACGAATCGAAAAGCCATTCAGATTCTCGACTGCTTCTTCCCGCTCGTCGACGCCGCGCACGTACGCCATACGCGGGCCTCTGTGCAGAGCGGCAGCCAGATCCGATAAACGCGCTACCGGCCCGGCTGCATACACCTCTACATCGCCGTTATCCAGATTGCGGGCCCAGCCGTTTAGGCCGAGGGCCGTGGCCTTCGCCTGGACGAAGTACCGGAATCCGACACCCTGTACCGAACCTCTGACAATCCATCGCTTCGCCGTTTTGCGCTCCACTTAGTCAATTTTGCAGCAACGCCCGGGCGAAGGACCCGTTTGCCAAACTGAAAGAAGCCCAATGCCGTTCCCCGTTCATCGTCCGCGACGCCTGCGCAACTCCGACCCAATCCGGCGACTGGTTCGCGAAACGAAATTAGATCCATCGCAATTCATCCTGCCCCTCTTTGTCTGTCCGGGTGAAGGAGTGCGCAAAGAAATCAGCTCAATGCCGGGCAATGCGCAGCTTTCGATCGACCAGCTTGTCCGGGAAGCGGAAGAGTGCCGCTCACTTGGATTGGGCGGAGTGATTCTGTTTGGAATCCCCGAGGCAAAAGACGAACTCGCGAGCGGCGCTTACGCCGCCGACGGGATTACGCAACGCGCGGTCCGCGCCCTCAAGCGGGAGGTCGCGGATCTGCTGACAATAACGGATGTCTGCAATTGCGAGTACACGAGCCACGGCCATTGCGGACTGGTGAAGAACGGCGACGAAGATGGCCATGTGGATAATGACGCCACACTTGAGTGGTTGGCAAAAACGGCGGTTTCACACGCCGCCGTGGGCGCCGATGTTGTGGCACCCAGCGACATGATGGATGGGCGCGTGGCTGCCATTCGCGGCGCGCTGGATGCGGCTGGTCACCCGAACACGCCTATTCTTTCGTACGCGGCAAAATATGCGTCCGTGTTCTACGGCCCTTTCCGCGAGGCGGCTGAATCGGCTCCGGCATTCGGGGATCGCCGCAGCTACCAGATGGACCCGGCCAATGGCCGTGAAGCTCTGCGCGAGATCGCTCTCGATCTCGAGGAGGGTGCGGACATGATTCTTGTGAAACCGGCCATGGCGTACCTTGACATCATTCATGCGGCGAGCCGAAGCTTTAATGTCCCGATCGGGGCATATCAGGTCAGCGGTGAATTTAGCATGATCACGGCGGCGGCGCAGAACGGGTGGCTCGATCTCGACCGCACCATCCTCGAGTCGCTCACCTGTATCCGGCGTGCCGGGGCGGAGTTCATCCTGACCTATTTCGCAAAACGCGCAGCGCAGTTGATAGCTTAGTCTTCGGGCAAACGTCCTGAAAGATAGAGCCGCTGCGGATCCGAATGCTGCCCAGCGACGCGGCTTCGCACGACATGGACCGCTACCGGCTGTCCGGCCTTAATACTTGTCTGTGCTTTGGTTACGTCTTCAGGCGAGGAGACGGGCTGGCGGTTGATCGATAGAATGACGTCGCCTTCCGCCATGTTGATGTCGTCCGCAAAAGAGCCCGGGTCCACAGAAACAACTTTTACACCGCTGCGGTCCTCAATTTGGAGATCTTTGCGCTCCTTCTCCGTCAGACGCATAATCGTGATTCCAAATTTAGCGGGGCTTAGAGCTTTTGGAGCGGGAACAGAATCAGGGTGATCCTCGGCTACTTGCGGCTGGCCCTTCCACACCACCGAGCGGTCTGCAATTGCCACTTTGAAATCCATTCGCTTTCCGTTGCGGTCTACCGTTAATTGTGTCGTCGAGCCAATAGGCAGATCGGCCACTTTCGTCACCAGCTCTTCTCCATCCTTTACCGGGGCATCATTCATGGCAACGATAATGTCGTCAGGCTTGATTCCGGCCTTCCCCGCCGGCCCCTCCGGGTTAACGGTTTCGACCAGCACGCCGTGATCGAGGCCAAACGCCTGCAGGGTGTCCGACTGACTCCCGCTGCGCATCCACATAACACCCAGCGAGCCGCGCACAACTCGCCCTTCGCGAATAATGTCGTTGTAGACTTTCACCGCCTGATTCGAGGGCAGAGCAAACCCAATACCCTCATAGGAGCCGCTGCGCGTGGCAATCATCGTATTGACGCCTATCACTTCGCCGCGAATATTCAGCAAAGGCCCTCCGCTGTTGCCGGGGTTTATCGCTGCATCGGTTTGCAGAAAATTCTGAAATTGTCCGGCGCCAGGCAGGTCGCGGCTGGTGCGCTGCGCGCTCACGATACCCGCCGTGACGGTAGCTTGCAGACCGAAAGGAGAGCCAATCGCGATCACCCAGTCTCCCACTTGGACGCTATCGGAGTTGCCGATCTCCACCGGGACAAGCGGCTGTCTCGGATCGATCTTGAGCACAGCGACATCCGTCTCTTTGTCATAGCCGATAACGTGCGCACGATAATCGATGTCTTCGCCAGCCAATCGCACCTTGATGCGGTCGGCTTTTTCGATCACGTGATAGTTAGTGATCAGGTATCCTTTGCGGTCTACAACAAAACCAGTGCCTGTACCTTCTGTACGGAAGGAGTGCGGCTCCTCGTTGCCGAAGAAGCGCTTGAACATGTCCGACGGATCATGTCCCTTGGGTGGAGCGCCATCGCCGTTGTCCTCTTCGGAATCGTCCTTTTGCCGGGCGCTTTGCTTGCCAGGCTTGGCCAGATAGTCAGATTCGATATAAACCACGGAGGGCTCGACGCGCTTGGTGAGCTTGGTGAACTCGGTGGCGATGGGAACGGCTTTCGGAACAGCGAGAGGAGTGGCATCCGGCGCGGACGAGGTTGGCGTTTGCCGCTCGGCCTTCACTCCGGTATTGATCATCGTGCCGATCACGATGCCTGTAACCAGCGTGAAGAGTAGCAGGACGAAGCTCAGTAGCTTCGGCTGCTTAAAAAACCTGGAGAGCGGCATGCTGAAACACCCTTTCGAATCTAAGTCCCAGTATAAAGAAAACCGTTAGCTTCGCCCGAAAAGGGCGGTGACTAGTACAGCTTCATATTCTCCGATGTCAGAGTTTTGCGCCGGGTTTCAATTCTACAGCTAGAATGCCCGTCAGGATGAGCGCTCCACCGGCAAGTGCCGACGGGGTCAATGGCTCGCCACCTGCTGAGACAGCCGTGATCAGGGCAAACACGGGCTCGAGCGCGAAGATGAGAGCCGTCCGAGTCGCCGACGTGTACTTTTGTGCCCAGGTTTGCAGCGCGAAAGCCAACGCCGTGGCGAATACGGCTGTGAGTACGATGGCGAAGATGGCGTATCCGCTCCAAACGGCGCGCGCTGGTTCGGCAATCAGCAAACACCCGGAGAGCAGAGCGGTGCATGCAATCTGGCCGAGCGCAACGGCCTGGAACAATTCGCGTTGAGAATAGTACCCGAGCAGAAGCAGTTGAAAAGCAAACGCTAGCGCGCAGCCAAGGGTGAGGAGATCGCCGCGATTCACACGAAAGTGCCGGTCGATACCAGGCCAAGCCATCACCACCATTCCGGCGGTCGCGATGGCTATGCCCGCCAGCTCCCGTGTTTGCGGCCAACGCCGGTAAAGCGATGCGCTGATCAGGGGAACGAGAACAATGTAGAGGCCTGTAAGGAAGCCTGAGTTGCCGGCACTGGTGTACTTCAGGCCGAAGGTCTGGAGCATGTACCCGAGCCACAGGAAGATTCCCGCCAGGGCGCCGCCCCATAATCCCCGAAGCACAGCGCGGCTGTCAGATTTGAAAATTGGCCTCCAAAAGATCAGGAGCATGCATACGGATGCGATGCTAAATCGCAGAACCAGAAAGTAAACCGCCGAGATATCGGCCAGCGCGCGTTTGACCACTATGAACGTGGCGCCCCAGATCAGCGCCACAATAGCCAGCGATAGTTCGGCCTGCCAGCGCGTGGGCGCCTTGCGGACGGTCATCCGTTCTGGGAAATTTCGGAGGGGTCTCTGTCTGACAGTTCGGAACCGATAGCGGCGAGCAGCAGCAGAATACGGCGCAGGCCTAGCTCCCGGCCTTCCGGTTGGTACCATTCGCCGGAGGTATGGGCTCCCCCGCCCTGTCCGCCGGCTCCGATCGATACGGCTGGCAAGCCCAGGGACAACGGGACGTTCGCATCAGTCGAAGCGCAGTCGATCCGAGAGCGAATATTGAGATACACATCCACTGACTCCACCGTTCGCAACAGCCGCGAGTTGTCGGGCAGCTTGCCGCCAGGCCGCGAGCCTAACTCTTTGATTTTGGCGGAAAGGCGACAGCCGCGGGAGACGTGGTTTTCACGCTCGAGACTACGCTCGACCGAGGCGTTCAAGAGGCTCGCAAGATCGTCGAGCATTGCAGGATTCTCCGATCGCAGATCGAGCTTGGTGCGAGCTGTCGCGGGAATCGAGTTGATACTTGTTCCGCCTTCCATGATTCCGAAATTGTAGGAACAGCGGGTTTTGCCTTCCGCGGTCGCGCGCGACTCAGCGGATTGCACAAAATAGCTGATCAAATCGCCTACAGCGTGGGCTGGATTTGGCGTGCCGTAATCGTTCCAGCTATGGCCGCCCGGGCCGGAGAAAATAATCTCGAACCGCCGGCTGGCGAGCGCCTGCGCGGTAACGTGCTCAGTGGAAGGCCCGTCCAGCACTATAAAGGCCGTAATCTTCGCGAGCTCAGGCTCAGTCGTCCGGCAAAGATAGCGCATGCCGCTCAAATTGCCTTCGCCTTCTTCCCCCACGTTGGCCACCAGCAAAATTTTCGAAGCTAAATCGTGCAAGCCGCGAGTTTCCGCAAGCAGCCTTGCCAGAGCCAAAAGCGCGGAGAGTCCCGAACCGTTATCTGAAACGCCCGGCCCGATCAAACGGCCGTCCGAGGCGACGTAAATATCGTCGGAACGGGTTGGCGCGAAAACCGTATCAAGGTGAGCCGAGACCACCAGCGAGGTCGAAGCGTCGCTTTCGGCGACATTCGCTAATACATTTCCGGCGCGGTCGATTCTTGCCCGCCAACCAAGCGCGTTGAGCTGGTCGCGAAACCATGCCGCCCGCTCCGCCTCGAAAAATGTAGGCGCCGGGATCCGGCATAGTTGCACATGCTGTTCGTTGATCCAGCCGCGTTCGCGCGCAAACCAACGCTGAGCTTCGAGGTAATCCGGGCTCGCCGCCAGTTGCGCTATGCGCCGAACCTCAGCCGGATAGCGGAGGCTTTGCGTCAGCAGCGTTCTGGGTTCTGTAGCCAAAGTGTCCCGAATCTGTAGTTTACTTTGCGCAAGGCGCCTGTGCCCTGCGATACCCTGAAACTAGCACCATGTCATTCACTGGAGGCGGCTTTCAGCCCGTTTGGAGCTTTAGCTCCGCTTCGTGCTCGCCTTTGTAAGTGGCGCAGCCCGTAAGGTCGCGAGCTCAGTCATACCAGTCTCTGAATCAGGAAAACAAGATGGCTAGCACTGTGATCGGAACGCGTGAGATGCGCCCCGTGCGTTTCTGGGAGTCGACCAACGGCCAAAAAGCGGTCATGGCAGTTACTGGCGCAATTCTATTTCTGTTTGTCATTTTCCATATGATCGGCAATTTGCAAGTCTTCGAAGGACCGGAGCAGCTTAACTTCTATGGAGCAGCTTTGCGGCGTTTCCCCGAAGCGCTCTGGGCTGCCCGCGTGGTTCTTCTTTTTGCCGTAGTGCTGCACATCTGGTCATCTATTCTGTTAGCCTTGCGCAAAACAGGCGCTCGCCCGGTCGGATATGCGAAACGCAAAAACACGAATTCCTCTTATGCTTCGCGCACAATGTATTGGAGCGGCCCCATTCTGCTGGCGTTCATCATTTATCACCTGCTTCATCTCACGGCAGGCTACATTAACCCCGGCGGACCTTTTATCGAAGGCGATGTTTATCACAACCTAGTCGCCGGTTTTCAGGTCTGGTATGTCTCCCTCTGGTACATCTTCTCGATGATCCTTCTCGCTTTGCATATCCGCCACGGCGCCTGGAGCATGTTCCAGTCGCTTGGCATGAATCACCCGCGGCATACGCCAGTTTTGAAAAAAGCTGCCGCCGCGCTCGCCGTCATTATTGCCGTTGGATATACTTCGATCCCGGTAGGTGTCATGTTGGGGCTGATTAAGTAAATGGAGCTGAACGCACGCATTCCCTCGGGTCCGATTCAGGAGAAATGGGACAAAGCGCGCTTCGACATGAAGCTGGTGAATCCGGCTAACAAGCGGCGGCATTCTTTGCTGGTTGTTGGCTCGGGTCTCGCGGGAGCATCGGCTGCGGCTACGCTCGGCGAACTCGGCTATCACGTCAAGTGCTTCTGTTTCCAGGATTCGCCACGCCGCGCTCACTCGATCGCCGCACAGGGCGGCATCAACGCCGCAAAGAACTATCAAAATGATGGGGACAGCGTTTATCGTCTCTTTTACGACACCGTGAAGGGCGGCGACTTCCGCGCGCGCGAAGCGAATGTTTACCGGCTCGCGCAAATCAGCGTCCAGATCATCGATCAATGCGTGGCGCAAGGGGTTCCGTTTGCCCGAGAATATGGTGGAACGCTAACCAATCGGTCGTTCGGCGGCGCTCAGGTTTCGCGGACTTTCTACGCTCGCGGCCAAACCGGCCAGCAGCTTCTCCTCGGCGCTTACCAAGCCCTTGAGCGGCAAGTGCAGGCGGGCTCAGTCGAGATGTACTCGCGGACCGAGATGCTCGATCTCATCGTCATCGACGGCCAGGCTCGCGGTATCGTCACCCGCAATCTCGTCACCGGTGAAATCGATACGCATCTCGCGGATGCCGTGATCCTGGGCACCGGCGGCTACGGAAACGTTTTCTTTCTGTCCACCAACGCCAAAGGTTCAAACGTCACCGCTTGCTGGCGTGCTCACAAACGCGGCGCGCTCTTCGCCAATCCCTGCTTCACGCAAATCCATCCCACGTGCATACCGGTCTCCGGCGATTATCAATCGAAGCTCACACTGATGAGCGAATCGCTGCGCAACGACGGACGCATTTGGGTTCCGCTGAAGAAAGGCGATATGCGTCCACCGGATCAGATTCCGGAATCCGAGCGCGATTACTATCTGGAGCGCCGTTATCCAAGCTTTGGTAATCTCGTGCCGCGCGACGTCGCTTCCCGCAATGCGAAATACGTGTGCGACGAAGGGCGCGGGGTCGGCCAGACGGGGCTGGGCGTGTACCTTGATTTTGCCGATTCGATCGAACGCCTTGGGCGCAAAACAGTCGAAGAGCGCTACGGCAACCTCTTCGATATGTATCAGCGCATTACGGACGAAGACCCTTACAAAATTCCGATGCGTATCTATCCGGCCATTCACTACACGATGGGCGGACTCTGGGTGGACTATAACCTCATGAGCACCGTTCCTGGGCTGTTCGTCATCGGCGAAGCAAATTTCTCCGATCACGGAGCCAACCGGCTGGGCGCCAGCGCGCTCATGCAGGGTCTGTCCGACGGCTACTTCATCGTCCCCTACACTGTCGGCGATTATCTTGCCACTAATAAGCTGCCGAAGATCGATGCTGGCGATCCCGAAGTGCGCAATGCCGTGGCCTGCGTACAGCAGATGACCCAAAAGCTCTTGTCAATCAACGGCAAGAGAACGGTAGATTCGTTCCATCGGCAACTGGGGAAAATTGTCTGGGACTACTGCGGCATGTCGCGCAATGCGCAGGGCCTCGAGACTGCTATCGAACAGATCCGGGAGCTGCGTGAAGAATACTGGCAGAACGTAAAGGTGGTAGGCGCGGCGGACGATCTCAATCAAAGTCTGGAGAAGGCCGGACGTGTCGCTGACTTCTTTGAACTGGCCGAGCTTATGTGCATCGATGCTCGCGAGCGGAATGAATCGTCGGGGGGTCATTTCCGGGAAGAGTATCAAACCGAAGAAGGCGAAGCGCAGCGCGACGATGAGAACTACTCGTATGTTGCCGCCTGGGACTATCGCGGGTACGGCAATTACCCGGAACTCTTCAAAGAACCGCTGGAATTCGAATACGTTCATCCGAGCCAGAGGAGTTACAAGTAATGCGAGTCACGCTAAGAGTGTGGCGTCAAAGCGGGCGGAAAGCTGCCGGCCGGTTCGTAACGTACGCAGTCGACGATGCCAATCCCGACATGTCGATACTGGAATGCCTCGATGTGCTGAATGACCGGCTGGTGGAGCGCGGCGAAGAGCCGATCGCATTTGAGCACGATTGCCGGGAAGGCATCTGCGGTTCGTGTGGCTTCATGATCAATGGCATAGCTCACGGCCCGCTACCCGCGACCACCGTTTGCCAGTTGACCTTGCGGCACTTCAAAGATGGCGAGGAGCTAACACTTGAGCCGTGGCGTGCGCGCCCGTTCCCGCTGATCAAGGACCTGGTGGTCGATCGACGATCGTTCGACCGCATCATTGCTTCGGGCGGATATATTTCTGTTTCGACTGGCAGCGCACCGGACGGGAACGCTATTCCGGTGGCCAAGGAGCGCGCCGACCGAGCGATGGACGCCGCCGCTTGCATTGGCTGCGGTGCTTGCGTGGCTGCCTGCCCAAACGCCTCCGCGGCTTTATTCACGGGAGCCAAAATAGCGCACTTGGGAATTCTGCCGCAGGGTAAGCCGGAGCAAGACTTGCGCGCCATCCGCATGGTGACCCAGATGAACACGGAGGGTTTCGGCGGCTGCACGAACATCGGCGAGTGCACAGGTGTTTGCCCGAAAGAGATACCGCTCGAAGTAATTGCCGCCATGAACCGCGATTATCTGCGCGGAAGCTGGCGCGAGCGGGACAATCTCGTCACGCCCATTCGCCCATTCACCGAATGGAGCACCGGCTCCAAACTGCAGATCGATCAAAGCGCGGATTAATCGGCGATTGTGATGATAGGTTTGGCTCGCTGTTTGGTAGCTTCGGCTTTCTCGATCACCACATGCGCCAGCTTCTCAAAAATGGCGACTTGTGCGTTTGGCTCGCGCAGTGTGGCAATCGGTTGACCGCTGTCGCCCATCTCGCGCGTTCTCGCGTCGAGCGGGATCTCGGCCAATAGTGGGACTTTCATCCGCTCGGCGGTCCTGGCGCCGCCACCTTTTCCAAAGACGTAAATCTTTTCGCCATTGTGCTCCAGGTAGCTCATGTTCTCGACAATGCCCAGAACCTGCTCGCGCACCTGTTCGAACATGTTTACCGCTTTGCGCGCATCTTCGAGCGCCACATCCGAAGGAGTCGTCACCACCACCGCGCCCGTCAAAGGGGTAGTCTGAATCAACGTGAGCTGCACGTCGCCGGTGCCGGGCGGCAGATCGATTACTAAATAATCCAACTCGCCCCAATCGACGTTGCGCAGAAATTGTTGGATTACGCTGTTCAGCATGGGTCCGCGCCACACGAGCGGTTTGTCGCCTGGATTCAAGAGAGCCATCGACATCAGGCGCACGCCATGAGCTTCGAGCGGCTGGATGCGCTGCCCCACTGCGTGAGGCGTTTCGCTGATGCCCATCATCAGCGGTACGTTGGGTCCGTAGACGTCCGCGTCGAGCAAACCGACTTTGTAACCAAGCTTCGCGAAGGTGATGGCCAGATTAACTGCTACTGTACTTTTACCAACGCCGCCTTTCCCTGACCCGACCGCAATGATGTTCTGAACACCGGGAATCGGCAGTTTCGCTTGCTCTCCAGGAGCTTGAGGACCCATGCCCCAAGCTAGCATCCAGGTTTTGCGCCTCCTATTACGTCCAAGCTGCATCACATGCTTGAACACAATGTCGACCGATAAAGTTAAGCAACATCAAGGCAAAACCATCCTCATCACGGGCGCGACCGGCAAACAGGGTGGAGCGGCTGTGGAACATCTCCAGCAGCGAGGCTTCTCCATACGAGCCCTAGCTCGGCATCCCGATCAAGAAGCAGCGAGAAAACTGATCGACCGGGGCGTCGAAGTTGTAGCCGGCGATCTGGACGATCTCGATTCCTTGCGGCGCGCTTTGGACGGCGTATACGGCGTGTTCGGCGTGGTCACCCCTTACGACAAGGGCGGTGTTGAAGGCGAGATCCAGCAAGGCAAGAATCTCGTCGACGCGGCGCAGCGAGCAGAAGTGGATCATCTCGTCTATAGCTCCGTAGGCGGAGCCGAAAAGAACACTGGTATTCCGCACTTCGACAGCAAGTTCGAAATAGAGGAACACCTTCGTCGCTCTGGTATTCCCTTCTCCATTCTTCGACCGGTGGCTTTTTTTCAAAACTGGTATTTCGTAAAAGACTGGATCGAACGCGGAACACTGCCCCAGCCATTAAGTCCACAGCGTAAGCTGCAGCAGATCGGCGTGGACGATATCGGCGCCTTCGCGGCTCTCGCCTTTGAGCATCCCGGAAAATGGCAGGGGCGGGCGCTTGAAATCGCAGGCGATGAGCTGACAATGGAACAGTATGGAGCGGCCTTCACGAACGCGCTAGGCCACGAGGTAAAGTACCAGCAAGTGCCGTGGGACCAATTTGAGAAGCAGAGTGGGCGTGAGATGACTCTGATGTACAAGTGGTTTGAGGATACCGGCTATTCGGCCGACATCGATGCTTTGCGCAAGGAGTTTCCAGCGCTTATGTCGTTCCCGCAGTGGCTCGCAAAGGCGGGCTGGAACCGAAAAGCCTAACGAGTGCTCACCGGGGCCATAGTCAAGCCAGCGTCAGACCAGCCTGGGCCTTCAAATCGAAGCTGGCGAATTCGTGCCGCTCGAATTTGGGGAATGCCGCGGCCGCAATCATTGCCGCGTTGTCGGTCGACAATGCTGCGGACGGAAAGTAGAACCGGAAACCATTCGTTTGTGAAGCTGCTTTTCGCAAGCCCACATTGGAAGCGACGCCTCCGGCTACGAGAATCGATTCCGCGCCGATCTGCTCTGCTGAAATTAAGGCCCGCCGGAGCAACTCGCGAATAACTGCGCTTTGAAAGCTGGCAAGAAGGTCGAGCGTTTGCTGCGGAGTTGCCCCCCGCCATTCGGCAAGGGTGGCATTCTTCATAGTCTTGCGAAGCGCGATCTCTTCGGCGATATCTTGCCCCTGGGTCCAGCGCAGCACTGCTGTTTTCAGACCGCTGAAGCTGAAATCGAGCTCGTTGCCCTTCATCTTGGCGAATGTGAACTTCACGGCGCGCGGATTGCCAAACGAAGCCAGCTTGTCGATCACCGGGCCTCCTGGATAACCATAGCCAAGCAGCTTGGCAACTTTGTCGTAGGCTTCACCGGCCGCGTCATCTCTGGTTTTGCCAAGCAAACGGTATTCACCCATCGCGGGCACCGCGAACAGATGTGTGTGGCCGCCGCTCACCACCAGCGCTAAAGCAGGAAAGCGCACGTCGCTATGCTCAAGCAAAACGGAGTGGATATGGCCCTCGACGTGGTTGACCGCGATCAAAGGAACGTTGAGCGCAAAGCAGAGCGCTTTAGCATACGTAACTCCGACCAGTAGGGAGCCGACCAAGCCAGGACCCGAGGTCACTGCAATTGCGTTCAGATCTTCCAGCACTATGGCAGCCTCGCTTAACGCCTGCCGCACCACCGGAACAATCGCGCGCAAGTGTTCGCGCGACGCCAGCTCCGGGACCACCCCGCCATACTGCGCATGAATCGACAGCTGTGAAGCAACGACGCTCGAGCGAATATCACGCTCGTTCGCGACAACCGCGGCGGCCGTTTCGTCGCAGGAACTCTCGATTCCTAAAATAAGAGATTGCAAGTTTCTGATTTCTATTATGAGTTGCCGGAAGAGCTGATCGCGCAGGAGCCGCCCACAGAGCGGGGCGCGTCGCGCATGCTGGTGGTTTCCCGCCAGACAAATTCTTTTCGCGATCACGAGTTTCGCAATTTCACTTCTTACCTGCGTCCCGGCGACTGCCTGGTCCTAAACGATACGCGTGTTTTCCCTGCCCGGCTACATGGCCGGCGCAATCGCGCGGACGGAGCCGTCGTCGAAGTTTTTCTCCTCCGCCCGTTCGATAAAGAAGAGGCGACCTGGAAAGCGCTCGTCAAACCAGGCAAGCGCGCGCATAAAGGGGACCGTATTATTTTTGACAAACGGCTTACAGCGGAAGTTGTATCTGAGGATGATTACGGCGAACGCGTCGTTCGCTTCGACGCAGAAAAGCCGGTGAGAGAGCTACTGGAAGAAATCGGCGAGACGCCTCTCCCGCCCTACATTCATCGCAAGCCAAATGCAAAGGATCGAGACCGCTACCAAACTGTTTTTGCGCGGAGCACGGGTTCGGTCGCTGCTCCCACCGCAGGCCTGCACTTCACGCCGGAGATGCTGGCCGCATGCCGTACTGCAGGAGCGGAGATTGCGCACGTAACATTGCACGTAGGGCTAGGCACTTTCGCGCCCTTGCGCGCCCGAACGGTTGCCGAAGTCGAATTGCACAAAGAACGTTTTGAATTGAGAGAAGCGGACTGCGCGATCATGCGCCGTGCCGAACGCCTGCTATGTGCCGGAACCACCAGCGTCCGAGCCATCGAAACTGCTCTTCTCCGCGGCGGCTTCCAGCCTCAGCAGGGCGAAACCAATCTGTTCATTTACCCGGGATTTCAGTTTCGAGGAACCGGTGCGCTGCTCACGAATTTTCATCTGCCCGAGTCGAGCTTGCTGATGCTTGTTGCAGCTTTCGCAGGCCGCGAGCTGACACTCGCGGCCTACGAACACGCTGTGCGAAACCGCTACCGATTCTTCTCATACGGCGACTGCATGCTTATCGAATAGCTAGGAAGTTATGATAAGCGTGTAAGCCGTCATTTACATAGCTTTCGAGAGCGGTCCTGCCCTCTTCGGCAGCCCGTACATCTTGCAGCAATCTACGGCCGACCCTGGCGATCTCCACCACGTCATCCACGTTTGCCTTCCAATCGTCAGGAGCCCAATCGATCGCTTCGGAAACAACCGAGGGTACGCCTTCAGCCACGCCATCTGCCGTAACCATGTTGAAGGATTCTGTGTAGCTCGGCTGTAACAGCAGGTGCATGTGTGCAATGGTCTTGCGGAAGTTAGGCCAGGACTGCCACCCGTTCAGATTTAGAGTGACACCAGGAAGCCCGTTCAGCATTTCTCTGACTGCTCCCAAAACCGTTTCCCCGCCTCCCTCGGTACGTCCGCCGGAGAGCCAGAGCTCGAGGGGCACCCGCAGGTGGCGGGCAATCTCGAGAGCTGCCCCGGCTGCGCTCATCAGATTCTTCAGCGGCCGCGTCGCTCCGAACACGCCGATGCGAAGTGGACCGCCCGTCCACGGCACTTGCCGCGCGGCATATTCATGCAACCAATACAGGTTGGGAAGATACGCGCAAGGAGAGCCGAAAGCCGAGCGTACCCAATGACAGAACCGCCGGCTGTTGCCAGCCAGATGCACGTTGGATGTTCCGAGCTCGAGCTCCATCGTTTCACGCACAAGCTTTACGCCATTGCGGTCTGCCTGCAGAAAACCAACGTTGGAATGGCAATTCACCGCAAAGTGTGTATCTGGAAAGTCGCTGGAAAGCGCCTGCAACTCGACGGTTGGAATCCAGGGCGCTGAAATGATGACATGCCCAGCAGGCGACTGTCTCAATTTTTGGCGCAAATCTGCGGCGCAGAGAATGGGCCAAACGTCGGCCTTGATGCCTTCCTGGCGAAGCACTTTAGCAGTATTGATAGCGGCTACGCCAAGACCGATATGGCTGATATTCCGGTTGGCTGCAAAATTTTTGTAAGCAAGAACTACACTCAAGAGTCGGGCCTCCTTGAACCGGCAACGTTTGTGTTGCCGAACACAGGATGCACTGAAGCAGCGCATGCCCGACGCGTGCGCAAGGTCCGAAATTACTCATTCAACGGCAAATAAATTTTTTTTCTTCTTCGTGACTCTGCCATGGCGGGCTAAGCCACGCAAAAACGAGGGACGAAAAAGCGCTTCGCGCGACTGGGACCGGCGGCGCAATTAGCAAAGGACTTTGATTTTTAACTGATTGATTCTGCTTGGATAATAATTCCGGTTTTTCGAAGGACTCGGCCGTGGCGGCTGGGCAGGGCGCCACAACGAGGAGATGAAAAAGGCCGTCTGCGAATTGACCTTCTCGCTAGGAGGTTTTTTGTTAAGTGATTGAATGCATGGACCTCTTAAATGGCGTTTTTCGAAGGATTTTTACGACCGATTCATCGGTTGGAAAGACCTTCCGGTTGGAGATGTTCTTGCGCATTTACGAGTGCAGACTCTCGATGGCATTGGTGGTGTAGATCATGCGCCGCAGGTCGACCGGATATTCAAAGGTTGTGCCAGTGACGGCGCCAGGCAGCAACCGACATGGGATAGCGAGCTTCTCAGAGTTGGGCGAAGCGCTCGAGCGCGAGTTCGGCTGCCTCCCACGTGGCGGCCGTGTAGATCGGCCGCATATCGACGCACCAACGGCTTGCGATCCTTCCGCGAAACGAATTTGGTCACGTTACGAATGTGATGCACGACGCAGAGCTGCACGTCGGCTTGCGGGAAGACGGATTCCACAGCGTTCCGCAAGCCGGTTGATTCATCACCTCAAACGATGAGCGCATCCTGGACGCCACGCGCTTTGAGATCGTTCAAAACGTTGAGCCAGAAGGGCGCCCCTTTGGTTTCTTCGATCCAGAGGCCGAGCACTTCCTGTTTGCCGGAGGCCGTGACGCCTAAAACGGTGTAGACACATCTCTTGAGCACGCCTTTGTCGGTGCGCAGCGCCACACCTAGTCCAACGACAAAGACGATCGGGTAGGCACGTTCGAGGGCCGCGTAAAATCCAGAGTGTAAATTGGGGCCTTGACAAGGCCAGTCGAAGCTGTCTCGAGTGAAAGTTCTCGAAAGCTTACACGGAAGGAGACAGACAACGGCATGGCCAAAGACAGGATAGAGCGAGACGAGCTGGCAAGCAAGTTAGTAACAACGGCAGAGAGTGCGGCAGTTCCGCGAACGTTCGTTGGGCGAATCCCGTTACGTGTGGGTGGATGCGCTGTATGAGAAGGTGCGAGTCGACGATCGCGTGAAATCGATGACGGTCGTGATCGCCACAGGTGTGAACCAGGAGGGCCGGCGGGAAGTGTTGGGTTTCGATGTGATCGCGGCGGAAAGTGAAGAGGGCTGGACGGCATTCTTTAAGAGCTTGAAGAAGCGCGGGCTCAGCGGAGTGCGGTTGGTGATTTCCGATGCGCACCAGGGACTCATGGTGACGGTGCGTAAGGTTCTGAAAGCTGAGTGGCAGCGCTGCAAGGTGCACTTCTATCGCCATGTTTTGGTGCACGTGCCCAAGCGCAGCCAGGCGGAGGTGAGCGAGGCGATGAAGCGGTGTTTGTGCAGCGTGACGAGAAGAGCGCCAAAGCCAAAGCTTCCGAGTTGGTCCGCAGCTTCCAACCACGATTCGGCAAAGCGATGGAGATCTTTGAAGCCGGTATGAGGGTGTAAACCAGAATGTGTAAACGGTTTTTCTCAACAGAGGAAAGGCACACTGAGAGGAACCGATGGGCATCGACAAGGACGTACTGGACAAGCTGCTAGCGAACTACCAAAAGCCGGAAGACATCGTGGGCGAGAACGGGCTGCTGAAGCAGCTCACCAAGGCGCTGGTGGAGCGCGCGATGGAAGCCGAACTGACAACGCACCTGGGCTATGAGAAGCACGACCCGGTAGGGTACGGGACCGGCAACTCGCGCAACGGCAAGAGCAAGAAACGGCTGAAGGGTGATTTCGGCGAAGTCGAGATCGAGGTGCCGCGCGACCGGCAGGCGAGCTTCGAACCGCAGATCGTGCCGAAGGGCGAAACGCGGTTCGCCGGCTTTGACGACAAGATCCTGTCCATGTATGCGCGCGGCATGACCACGCGCGAGATTCAGGGGCACTTACAAGAGATCTATGGGGTCGAAGTAAGTCCGACGCTGATTTCGAATGTAACCGATTCGGTGCTGGAGGAAGTGCGCACCTGGCAGAACCGGCCACTCGATCCGTTGTATCCGATCATGTATCTCGACGCCCTGGTGATCAAGATGCGCGACAACGGGCAAGTGCAGAATCGTGCGGTGTATGTGGCGATCGGCATCACCATGGAAGGCCAGAAAGAAGTGCTGGGCCTTTGGACATCGGCTAACGAAGGCGCGAAATTCTGGTTGCAAGTGCTCACCGAGTTACGTAACAGAGGGCTGCAGGATATCTTCATCACGTGCGTTGACGGGCTGAAAGGGTTTCCGCAGGCCATCGAATCCGTGTATCCAAAGACGACGGTGCAACTGTGCATTGTGCACCTTACTCGCGCCAGTTTGAATTACGTGAACTGGAAAGAGCGTAGGCAAGTAGCCGCTGATTTGAAGGCTATTTATCGTGCGGCCACCGCCGAACAGGCCGAGGAAGAACTAACCGCGCTCGCTGCGCGTTGGGATAAAAAGTACCCCACCATCAGCGCTCTGTGGCGGCGCCACTGGGCACAGGTGATCCCATTCTTTGCGTTCCCGGATGAGGTCCGCAAGGTGATTTATACGACCAACGCCGTGGAGTCGCTCAACATGACTTTACGCAAAGTCATCAAGACCCGAGGCTCTTTCCCGAACGAGGAGGCTGCGATGAAGTTACTCTACCTGGCACTGCGCAATGTAGCCACTAAGTGGCACACCATTCAGAGCTGGCGAGAAGCGTTGAACCGCTTCGCCATTCTCTGGGAAGATCGCTTCCCTAAGATGGCCAGCTAACAAATGACAAGATGCTGGGAACGCTGTTTACACAAAATGGTTGACACTACCGCCGGTATCGAGGATGTCCTCAGCTATCTGCATTATCCGCAGTCGCACCGCGTGCGCATCAGCTCGACCAATCCGCTCGAGCGGCTGAATCTCGAAATCCGCCGGCGCACACGCATAATCGGCATCTTTCCACACGTCGGTGCTTGTGTCCGATTGATCGGCATGTTGCTGGTCGAGAAACACGAAGATTGGCTCACGGATGACAAAGCCCATCTGACGTTTGACGAATCGGCGGCGGAGAAGATTGTCCCCCTGGTGGCAAATCAATGAAGAAGGAGGCTTTTCTTACTGCCAGGGCGCGGCCCTCGCGCTCCCGAGATTTAACGCTTTTGCGCCAACAGCTAAAGAGGAGCGGACGAGACCGCTCCTCCTGTCGGCCTCTGAGTCGGCGCTCCGGTCGCTTCCCAGCGTTGCCGTATCCTCCGCTCAGGTATCCGCAATCTCAAAACCCGACCACTGGAGTGGCCGGCGAATTTACACTCAAGACTTGACACGGGCTGTTCGAGCGGCCGGCTCTGCTACTCGACGATCTGTTGTTGGAGCTCCTCAGTGGCGCGCGAAACGAATTGCGGTGAGATCTCCAAGCCGTAGATTCTTTGACATGCTGCTCAATCTCGCGCATCGTCAGACCGCGGGCATAGAGCGAGATGACGGTTTCGGAAAAGTTGCCCACCGAGGTTTGGCGCTTGGCCACGATTTTGGTTCGAAGCTGCTGTTGCGATCGCGCGGCGTCTTGATCTCGACTTCGCCAAAATCGCCGCGCACCGTCTTACCGGTGCCGCCGTCGCGGGAGTTACCGCTGCCGCCGCCCTCCGGATCGTATTTGGGGTAGCCGAGGCGCTCTTCCATTCCGAGCTCGAGAAACGCCTCCAGAGTTTCCTTTACCAGGCCCTGAAATAGCTGCTTGGTCTCGATAGACTGAGTGCCGCAGCGCGAGCGCACGCGGTCCATCAGGAGCTTCTTGAATGTCTTGCGCCGTTGAAGTTCCAGCGTGTGATCGATCAGGTCACGCCCCCGGAAAAGATCTCCATCTGATCGTCGACAACTACGCCACCCACAAACACCGGAGAGTTCAGTGATGGCTCACTCGCCATCCCGATTCCATCCACTTCCGCCGACCAGCAGTTCATGGCTGAATATGGTGGAACGCTTCTTCCGCGACCTCACACAAAATCGCCTGCCTCCCGGCGTTTTTCATGACCCTGAAGAACTGATCATGGCTATCGGCGATTACATTGACAAACATAACCAGAGCTCAAAAGCCTTTATCTGGACCGCAAAGGCTTTCTATATCCTCGAGAAGGTCAAGCGGGCCCGACGCTCACTTGAATCGGCATTCTGCTTGACGCAGACCACTAGAGCGCTCTCTCGGAGCCGCTTACGGAGTTCCTCAGGAGTGTTAAAGTGCTGTGGGGAGGGAATCTGCACGTTCGCGCTCTGCGTTGTACTCGCAGCCGAGCAGAGCGATGCACGAGACGAGATAGAGCCAGATGAGCAGTACGACTACGGTTCCAAGACTGCCGTAGAAAAGGTTGTAATTGGCACGATGTACATAGGCCGCGAAACCGATCGTGCTGAACAACCAGGCAATGGTGGCGAGAAAAGCCCCCGGCCACACGCGCGAAAACCTGGAAGTTGTGACATTGCGCAGCCGCTGAGGCTCGGGCCGGTAATTTGGTCCGAAGTAGTAAAGCAGACCGGTGACGAAAGTGGTGGTGCAGAAAGCGAGTAGATAGCGCGCGACACGCCACGCGAGCTCGACGGGTGCGCTAAGTTCCGAAACGCCAATCCAGTGGATAAAGGCGAGCTCTATGCGATTTCCAAAGAGGATGAGCGAAGAGGCGCCGACGGCGGGGAAAGCGGCGATGAGAACGAGGAAAATTGCCATAGCGCGCTGCTTGAGAAATGGGCGGCCCGAGGGTATGCGATAGGCCGCCTGAAAGCCTTCCATCAACGTGATCATGGCGCCCGAACCCGCCCAGAGCGAAAGCAGTACAGCAAAAACCGTCAAAGAAATGGGACGGGCGTTGTGCTCCCTCAAGCGAGAAAGCACCAGTTCCTCGGCTCCGGGTGGCACCACTTCCCGGGCGAAGGTAGCAATGATGTGAACCACCGATTGCGCGTTTACTTCGAGCAGGATGGCCGTAAGCGTAGTCAGAATCGGAAACAGCGAGAGCAGAGAAGAATACGCAGCGCCTTTGGCAATGCTGAAGCAATTATCTTCGTAAGCGGCCACGAAAGCCCGCCGGATGAACCACCAGTAACGGGCGAAAAAGCCGGGCTCAACGACGATACCCTCGGGCCATGAGTGGGGCGGCGAGGTGGATTCTCGAAGCGTGGGGACGCCATCGGGCAAGAGTATGCTCCTCGCTAAACGATGATACCCAACTGGTTTGGAAGCGATACCGGGTCTACTAGTTTGCTGCCCGCGGTACTGGTACGCGCTTTGCTTTGAGAGCTTTCCAAAGATTGCGCCACGCTTCTTCTTTCCTTACGATTGGGAACAATGAACTTGCTTCTGAGGCGTGCAGCGACCGCCTTGATTGGACTTTGTATGGTGGGCCTGGTGGCTGGGGCCGCCCTAGGGTGCTCAGTGCTTTCGCATGAAGCCCTGGTGGATGCCTCATGGGATGTGACGATACAGCCTGTGCTGAAGGCCCGTTACCCGAATGCCAGCCAGCAAGACCTAAAGGCTGCGCATGCCTATGCATACGGCGGAGCCATCATTCAGGACTTAGGCTATTACCCGCACGGCAACGAGCAGTTTAGTGATCTGACACATTACGTCCGGACGGGCTCTTTCGTGCTCTCACTTATTGCCGAGTCAGGGGACTTGAATGAACTGGCATTTGCGCTCGGAGCTTTGAGTCATTATTCGTCGGACACGCAGGTGCACCGGTTCGCCACAAATCCGGGTGAAGCTGTTCTCTATCCCAAGCTGCAGCGGAAATTCGGGCCGGTGATCACTTACGAGGAAGATCCCGCAGCACACCTGAAGACAGAATTCGGTTTCGACGTGCTGGAAGTGGCAAAGGGGAATTTTGCGCCGGAGGCTTATCACAACTTTATCGGTTTCGCTGTGGCAGAGCCGCTGCTTGAAAAAGCTTTTCGCGAGACGTATGGCCTCGAGCTATCGGACATGTTTTCCGATTTCAATAGAACAATGGGTTCTTATCGTTGGGCAGTTTGCAATATGATTCCGAAGGCCACGCGCATAGCTTGGGCTGAGCGCGCGCATGACATAGAAAACGCCCAGCCCGGAATGACTCACAGGAAGTTCATCTACGTCATGAGCCAGTCGAGCTATGAGCGGGACTGGGGCAAGCAGTACGAGAAACCAAAGGCGGCCGATCGTGTTTTGGCTGTGCTTACGAGGCTCTTGCCTCCAATTGGGCCGTTGCGGGCGCTACACTTCAAAATGCCGACTCCTGATGTGGAGAAGCTCTTCATGCGGAGCTTCGATAACGCCGCAAAGGAGTACACCGGAGAGCTGAATGCCGAACGGGCGCATAAACTGGAACTTAAGAATGTGAATTATGATCTCGGAGATGCAGCGGCCCCTGGCACCTACGCCCTGCAAGACCAGTCCTACGCCTTCTGGCTTAATCAGCTTGCTCGCAGACAATTCCAAACTGTCACACCGCAAATAAACAATGATCTGCTGACTTACTACGGCGACCCCGATGCGCCTTTCGCAACCCGGAAAAACGCAAAGCAGTGGAACAGGTTACTTCTGCAGCTACAGAGCTTGCGTGAGCAGCAATCGGTTCGCGCCAGCCGATAAGCCGGTGCATTCTTTCTGTCACGGGCTTTTGTATACTTGCTGCTGCTCCTGTGGTGAAAAGAAGGAACGTTCTCAAAGCGCTCGGCGCAATGGCGGTTTCAAGGGTCAGGCGCCCGGGCGAGGTTTCCGCGGCTACTGTTCCTATGAAGATCACGCGGGTTCGGGTTTACAAGCCTCCAAATGCTAATCCGCTGTTCAATCAAAGCGATCACGTCGTAACCATCGAAACGACCGGCGGCGTGACCGGAATCGGCGAGGGCGGCTCCAGAGAGATGCTCGAACAGTGCGCCGGACGGCTGATCGGCAAGGACCCGCAATTCATCGAGAAGCTTTGGCAGGACATGTCGCGCGCTTTTTTCTATCCGCCGGGGCGCGAAAAAGAAGACGCGTTAGGCGCGTTGGATCTGGCGCTGTGGGACATAAAAGGCAAGGTTCAGCGTATGCCCGTACACCAGGCACTCGGAGGGATGGTGCGGAATTACTGCGAGTGCTATAACACAGGCGGCATTATTCCGGGCGTGCATCCTGGAATGAGTATCAGGGAACGCGCTCAACTTACGATTGAGGCTGGCTATCGCGCGTTTCGCATGGGCGCAGCCGACGCTCCGGCCGATACCACTTACAACACGCACGAGCGCCTGAACCAGCTTTACGAAGATTGCGTACAGGCGCGGGCCGGAGTTGGCAAGAGTGGCGATTGGGCCGTGGACTTCCACCAGCGGTTCGATCTGGCGGATTCGATTCGCGGATGCAAGCTCATCGAGAATCTAGGGCCTTTTTTTGTAGAAGATCCAGTGCGGGCGGAGGCCTTTGAAGAGGATCTGCCCCTTTTGCGCGAAAAGGTGGATGTACCGGTTGCTGCGGGCGAGGAGTGGGGCAACCGCTGGGATTTCAACCGGCTCGTGGAGAATCACAACATCGATTATGTCCGGGCTACACTGCCGAACGTCGGTGGCGTAACCGAGATGATGAAAATTGCCGCTATTTGCGAGACGCACTTCGTGGGAATGATTCCGCACTTTACAGGGCCAATTGCAACGGCGGCGCTGGTGAACTGCCTGGGAACGTTTTCGGGTCCCCTGTTACTGGAGTATAACTTCCAAGGCAGAGATCTGCCCCATGTACCGGTGTGCCTCGATTTCAAAAATGGGAAGCTCTATCCGAACAACAGGCCTGGATTGGGCGTGGAGCTTGACATGAAGTATCTGAGCTTAGTGACTGAAATAACTGAGCGAGTTACAAGTCGCGCGCAAACTTACTTTCGTCCGGACGGTTCGATTACCAACTGGTAACGCCGGACTTACAGCCATCGAATATGAACAGCGCGGAAACAGTACGGCGAATCAGAGAGATAGGGATTGTTCCGATTATTCGAGCGGCCGATGAAAGCTCGGCAATTCGCGCCGCGGAAGCGATTGCTGAAGGGGGTATTCCGTGCGCGGAAATTACCATGACCGTTAAAGGCGCCGTGCGCGCTTTGGAAGAATTGGCTAAGAGATTCGGTGACAAAATTTTGTTAGGTGCGGGAACTGTGCTGGATCCTGAGACCGCTCGCGCTTGCCTGCTGGCGGGAGCAGAGTTTTTTGTTACACCCAGTCTCAATCTGAAAACGATCGAGTTCGCGAAGCGCTATTCAAAAGCCATCTTTCCAGGCGCGCTGACGCCGACAGAGATTGTGGCGGCGTGGCAGGCTGGCGCGGACGCTATCAAAGTTTTCCCGTGCAGCGCGATGGGCGGGGCAAGCTACATCAAGGCACTGCGGGGGCCGTTGCCGCAAATCGATTTCATGCCCACTGGCGGCGTGAATCTGGAGACGATAACCGGATTTTTTCAGGCGGGGTGCTGCGCCGTGGGCGTGGGCAGCGAGTTAGTGGACACTGCGATGATGGCGGCGGGTAAATTTGAAGACATCACCGAGCGCGCCCGGCAGTTCAGGCGCAAAGTCGAGGAGCATCGAAAGCAGTAACGCCAACCCGGCTCAACCTTTTCTGATGAGCCGGCCACGAAGAACGGACATCATGGCGGGACGCTGTCCGTTACCGGCGAGAAATGCCCAATGAAACGAGTAGTTTTACAAGGCACTCTTGACCGTTTGGTAACCGTGCACAAGCTTAATCTGGAGGCGCGGGCTCAATGCCTCAGGTATTTAATGAGAAGAGCCTCGTTGCCCTGCTGGTTATAGGTCACTTCATCGACAAGTTTCTGAGCCAGCAGCAAGCCGAAACCCCCAGGCCTGAGGCCAAGAGCTTCCCGGTGCTTGGTGTGAAAAACCGGGTCGTCAGGAGGATTGGACAACGCCGACTGAGGCAACTCTTGCTGCGAGAAACCTGGGCCTGGATCCTTGACCCGGCAAAGCACCGCGTGCTTCGCGCGGATGTAAGAAATTTCAACGTACTGCTCCGGATCGAGATGACCTCCATGCTCGATGGCGTTCATCAGCAACTCACGGAAAGCAGAACCCACGGATTCGCGCTCGTCCGCCGGCATATCCGCTTTGATCTCTCGAATGAACTGAAGGAGCCTTTCCGCCGTCGAGAGGTTGCATCTCACTTGCAAGCTGATCCAGGACGGTTTCCCCGAAAGCAGCTCGATTCCATCGTCCCAGGAGGGCCCCTCGACGGCAATGTTGACGATGGCCGCAAGTGAATCGAAAGAAAACGGCTTACTGAAATAACTGAATGCGTGTTCGCGTATTGCCGCTACTACGTCTTCGGGTGTGCTCTTTCCGGTCAGGATAATAACCTTTGTGTGGGGACGGGCCTGGCGTATCTCGCGAAGCAACTCGACGTCGTCCCGTCCAGAGGTTGTTGCGGCTGTAATGACGAGCCCATAGGCGTTTGACTGTATGCGTGAAAGAGCGTCAGCATTGCTTTGCGCGGACTCTATCTCCCATTCCGGAGAGGGAAGAATGCGCCGCAGACTACCTTGCAGTTCAGGATCGTCGTCGACTAGTAGCAAAGTCTGCATAACGAACGGTCATGTTGCCGCGGGTTCCCGGCGACCGTTGAAGTGGAGCGCCAGCAAAGTGAGATCGTCCTCCGGCTCACGGCCGGATGCGCGATCGGACCAGCGCGACAACTCGTCAAGCAAGTTATCTACAAATTGACCCGCTGAGAGGTCGTGATTGTTTTCCAGGAAAAGCTTGAAGCGGTCTGACCCAAACTGCTCTTCCAACGAGTTGGTCATCTCGGGGATTCCATCCGTGTAGAGGACGCCCCAGTCGCCATCCTTGAAAGGTATCTCCACGGCGGAGTATGTGGCATTGGGGAAAAACCCGAGGAAGAAGCCGTTCTCCACGATTTCGTGAGTGTTCCCGGCGGATTGATCCCGCAAGATGAGAGGCGGGTGTCCGGCACCCGCATAAGTGATGGTTTGCTTGCCCACATCCACTAGCACGTAGGCGCCGGTGACGTAATGCCCTGCGAACTTTCCGCATAGTGCCTGGTTCAGCCCTGACAAGACCAGCGCCGGGTCGCATGCATTGGCGGATTGGGCAGCCAGAGCAATCTTAAGCATCGAAGAGATGAGCGCAGCGGGCATACCGTGGCCGGAAACGTCCGCCACCAGAATGCCGATACGTGTCTCGTCGACAATGATGAAATCGTAGAAGTCACCCGCCACCGAAGTCATCGGGATATAGCGGGCGGCTATATCCAGGCCTTGAAGTTTCGGGATCTCACGCGGGAGAATCGATAACTGGATTTGCCGCGCGGTCTCAAGCTCACTCGTGAGGGCCAAGAGCTGGAGCGCCAGTTGTTCTCGTATGCCACGGAGTACGAGGTGAGTATTGACCCTGGCCTTGACAACCGCGGGCGAGAATGGTTTATGAATATAGTCCACCGCTCCGACGCTAAATCCTCTAGTTTCATCTTCTATTTCAGTTTGGCCGGTCAGGAAGATCACCGGGATGTCGCGCGTCTCGGCATCGGCTTTTAGACGCGTACAGACTTCATAGCCGTCCATCTCCGGCATCATCACATCCAGCAGAATCAAATCAGGGCCAGGCGTCCCATGCGCCAGTTCCAAAGCCTTCGCGCCATTGGTGGCGACGCGGACTTTGTAGGTGTCCTTAAGGATCGAGTTCACCACCTGAATGTTCGCGGGAGCATCGTCCACCACCAGGACCGTTTTCTTTTCTTCTACGCTCATCAGGATGTTTGTCTTCCGTTCGAACTGGTTTGCTTAGCGACCTCTTGCAGTTTTGCGATTGCGCCCTCAAAATCGAAGTCGCTGATCGCGGCGCCGAGAGCGCTTAGGAGATTCTGGTCGACTCGGCTCGCGACCGCGTCTTGAAGACTCACGAATGCCTCGCCCGCATCGCCGTCGCTAGCTTCCAGCAGAGTACTGAGTCTCGCGATCGCGGCGGAAGCAGCCTCCCCATTGAAGGTTGATTTGCTCGCTCCATTCGTCTGGGCCGGCATCGTCTCGTGCAGCGCCTGGCGAATAGCCTGGGCTTGAGAACTCAGCATGGATGCGAATTCTCCAAGCACGGAAGGAGTTGCCGAACCTTGCTCACGGATCTCCTTCTCTATGCTGGCCGCGGCAGCCTGTATTCCAGTCATTCCCAAGGTGCCTGAGACGCCCTTCACCGTGTGGGCGATGCGTTCAGCCAGCTGGCGGTCTCCACTCTTCAGCGCGTCCGAGATTTGGCTGCTGGCATCCGCCTGCTTCTCCGCGAACTGGCTCAACAGACTCCGGTACAAACGCTTGTTTCCCGCGACACGCTTGAGGCCATCGGCGATATTGATGCCGGCAACCTCAGGAACAAATTCCTCGCTGGGCGCTCTCGCTTGTTTCGCGGGGGTTTCGGCGGCGACGGGCGTTTCGCCCTGTTTCGCCGGTGTTTCCGCAGTGGCTGGCGGTTTCCCTCGCTTCACCCAGCGCGCCAATGTCGCAAACAAGGCATCGGGATCGATGGGCTTACTCACGTGATCGTTCATGCCCGCATCCAGGCAACGCTGGCGCTCTTCTGCGAGTGCGTGTGCGGTCATTGCGATGATCGGCAGGTTCTGCAGCCTTGGGTCAGACCGAATCAGTTTAGTAGCAGTCATGCCGTCCATTACCGGCATTTGCAGATCCATAAGAACTACGTCGAAAGGTGGGGGCTGATCGGCTCCGGTCAGAAACTTCACAGCTTCGCCGCCGTGATTTGCTACAGTCACGATCGCTCCCGCGCTTTCCAGCAACTCAGTCGCGACTTGCTGATTCATCTCGTTATCTTCCACCAGTAGGATGCGAATGCCAGTGGCATCTTCAGAATTGCCCTTTGCTTGAACAGCCGGCAACCGGTCTTCTTCCTGCCCAGGTACGCCGAAAAATTCCATCAAGGTGTCATAGAGTACCGACGGATTTACCGGCTTCGTTAAATAGCTTTGAATCCCAATCTCCTCCGCCTCGGCGCGAATGTCCTCCCTGCCAAAAGCAGTTACCATTGCTATCTTGGGAACGTGCTGCAAACGGCCGTCGCGCATGATGACCCGACTTGTCTGAAGGCCATCCATCCCAGGCATGTGCCAGTCCATCAGGACGAGTTGATACGGGTCTTTTGCGTCCGCGGCGGCTAACTCTCTGATAGCGTCCTCGCCCGATGAGACCGATTCTGCCCTGAGCGCAAATCCGCTCAGCACATCGGTGAGTATCTCGCGCGCCTGCGCATTGTCATCGACTACTAAAGCCCTAATCCCCGCAAGGTCCGGTATAAAGCGCTTGCGCTCTGATTCGGCCGATCCAATTCCGAACGACGCCGTGAAATGGAAAGTGCTGCCCTTCCCATACTCACTCTCCACCCACACGGTGCCGCCCATCATCTCCACCAGCCGCTTCGAGATGGACAGGCCCAGACCGGTGCCCCCGTATTTCCGCGAAGTCGATGTGTCCGCCTGCGAAAAAGCCTGAAAAAGCCTGGCACTCTGCTCTGGCGTCATCCCGATGCCGCTGTCACGGACTGAGAATTTCAGTTTGACCCGGTCTGCTTCTTGATCTACGACAGCGACGTTCACCACAACCTCGCCACGCTCTGTAAACTTTACGGAGTTGTTGACAAGATTGATTAGGATTTGGCCAAGCCGCAGCGGATCTCCTACGAGATTTTGCGGGACATCGTGGTGGGCAGAGATGAGGAATTCGAGATTCTTGTCTTGTGCCTTCTGGCTGACGATCGTGCACAAATTATCAAGGACATTTTCCAGGCGGAAGTCCGCCTTTTCCATATCGAGTTTGCCGGCCTCGATCTTTGAAAAATCCAGAATGTCGTTGATGATCCCCAGTAGCGAGTGAGCGGCGGATTTGACCTTAGTCAAATAATCCGCTTGCTTCCGGCTAAGCTCCGTTTTCAAAGCCAGGTGTGTCATCCCGATTATGGCGTTCATCGGCGTGCGGATCTCATGGCTCATGTTGGCGAGGAAGTCGGATTTAGCCTGGGTAGCAGCTTCCGCGGCTTCCTTCGCCTTCCGTATCTCCGCCTCGGCCCATTTGCGTTGGGTGATGTCCTTAACGTTGGCAACCAGCATCTGCCGGCCCAGGTATTCAGCTAGGAAAACGGTTACCTCGGCATCAAAGGTGTGGCCATCCTTAGCACGCTGCCGGCTCTCCGCCGTTACCGAGGGGCGCTCATGCAGCGCAGCAACGACTGTCGCCAGCCTCTCGCTATCGAAATCGACGGCGAAGTCGGTAATCTTCATTCCGAGCAGTTCTTGGCGGCTGAAACCCAGGTTCCGGCATGCCGCTTCGTTTACGTATTCCAGCCCGCCATCGGTCGGCCTTGCCCAAAGCACCGCATCTGCAGCGTTGTCAACGGCGTATTGCGTGAACTGAAGGCGCTTCTCCGCCTCGCGGCGTTCAGTTATGTCGCGAAATGTCACTACGCTGCCCACCACGTCGCCGTTCCTGCGAATCGCAGTTGTGGTGTACTCCACCGGAAAGCTCGTGCCGTCCTTGCGCCACAAAACCTCATTCTCGACCACCCGGGATTGGCCATCTATCGAGGTTTTGTACGCAGGACACTCTTCGACCGGGAATTCTGACCCGTCAGGACGCGCGTAATGAACGCGAGCGTGCATCGGCTGCCGAACCAGCTCTTCCGGTTCGTAGCCCAGCATTTTGGCTCCGGCAGGGTTTACGAACGACATGAGTCCTTCCATGTCGAGGCCGCAAATGCCTTCGCCCACTGATCCGAGAATCAGACGGGACCGCTCCTCAGCAGCCGCGACCGTAGCTGCCTGAACCCGTGTGTGCTCGAGCAGCCGCCTTGTTTCCAGATTGCCGGCCAGGATTTCGGCGTTTACCGCGACCGTCGGGATTAACGCTTCGAGCAATGCCTCCTGGCGTTGCGACAACGCAGCGGCAGGCGCCAGCACGATTACCCCCGCTACGTCTTCGCGACTGAGGACTGGCAGAAAAAGCAGATGTCGAGCTGTGATGGTCCCAATGCCGGCCGAAATTTGGACATGACTGCCTTCTGCATCGACGGCCAAGGAACGCCGCTCAATCGCCGCTTGCCCCACTAACCCTTCACCCAGAGCAAATTCTTGCGGGCCGGAGCCATTGATAGCAAAGCCGCCCGCGCGGGCAAAGCGAGTGTGGGTCTGGTCGGCCAGATAGAGCGCTCCGCACAGGAGTTCGATGGATTCCGATATCCGCGACAGCAACATGCTGGCGAACCCCGGGAAATCCTCGGCCACCTGCAAACGATCCTTGGTGGCTGCCACCTGAGCCTTGACCCAGTCGTGCATTTCTTCTTCGCGCGCGACTTGCTGTAACCTGCTCAGGGCCCGGCTCATTTCGCCGATCTCGTTGGTCCGGTCCAGATCGGGAATTGGCCGGTCCAGCCGCCCTTCTGCTACCTCAAGGATTCGACCGCGAAATGAAAGCAGAACATCCACAATTTCACGCTGCGCGAGGTACAGCGCCAGGGCGAACGATGGGGCTAGGCCAAAGCCGAGAATGAGCCATGTGATCAAAACACGACGGCGCGTCGCGGCTGTGAGATCGTCGGACTGTTTATCGACCAATTTGGTCCCTTGTTCAATTACGTCGACAGTTGCCACGCGGGCCCGCTCCAGCGCGGGATCGACGCCCCCACGCATCAGTTGCATTGCTTTCTGGTCGTCATTCGCCAAGGCCGCCGCACGGACCGCACGCGCGTCCGACACAGCCCGGTTAAATGCAGTCATTGCCTGTTCGATCGGCCGAGTAAGACGCGGACTCTCTCGCAGCCCCCTTTGGGACAATGCGTTGTATTCCGCCACTGAGGCGTCAAGATCGGCCTCGGTAAGCCGCTTTCTGTCTACCTCCGTCTGGGCAATCTCTTTGTAAAGGCCCTGCCAGAAGCGGTTGACTCGCACCCGTGTTTCCGTCAAGCTGCGGAGACCCTTTTCGCTCTTTTGGATAAGATTGCTGTACTCGGTGTCGGCCCTGATCATCGCGATCGAGCCGTAAACTGCCGATGCGACTACCATAATCACCAGCGGAAGCAGGGCAACCAGCAGCTTAGTCCGAATTTTGAGGTTGGCTAACCGGCTCATTTCTTCTTTGTTGCCTACTCTGGGCAGCCGTGCTTAGCCACGTAATCTACAGCAACGCATGACTACTCTCAAGATTTCCCGGCCGGGTTTTTCGAAAAATATTCGCCCAGCCCGGAAGCAGCTTCTTTCAGCCCGCGGTCCAGATTGCGATCGAGCGCCGCAACCACCGCTGAAACCTTCTTTTCTTCCACTGGCTCACTCTGCGAGTAGAAATGCGACCAAACAACCTGGCCCGTTTTGCGGTTATACAGCTCCAATTCCAGGGACACGAGCGCGGAAATACTCGCGCCGTCGACTTCCTCGAAATCGTCGAGCCTGCCCCGAACCACAAAATCTCCCTCCGATCCGCTCGCCAACGCGCTCACGGATTGGAAATCCCCCGAGGCCCGCAGCAGGTGGATCAAATTCTGCTTCACCATCTCGACAGGCGGCTCTTCCCAGCGATGATACGTGTACGTTCCGATCTCGTTAGCGCCGACCCGGTAAGCGATCGGACCATCCTCAAGGATGCCTGGAGCGCCGATGCGTCCAACGAGAAGCGTGACAGCGTTGCTACGAGTCGCAGGATTGGGCGCCGCCGGGAGCTGGGCTGTGTAATATTTGATGGCCCGACCGCCGCCGCACCCGCTTAGACCCAAAGCCAACAGCGAAATCAAAACAAAACTGCTCATGCGATTCATACAACACCTCTCCCGCTAATTCCTGCCGCCAGGTTTGCGATCCTTCCCTGTATTTCCACGAATGAGTAAAGAAGGCCTACGCTTTACCGCGTCTGTCAACTGATCCAAGTTTTCGGTTGCGATCCGGACGTTCTCCAGTGTTTGATCAATGTTTCCCGTCTCGTAACCCAAGATGCTCTTGACCTGGTCAACGACCTGTGAGGCGGTGGCCAGTGTTTTTTGCAGGGACACGACAGACGCGCGGACGTCCTCACGATTTTCCATCACGAGCGAGTCAACGTGGGAGAGTGCGTCCTTCGCTTGCGCGATGGTCGTTTGTAAATTGTCGAGCAATGGCACGAACTTGGCGCTGGCCGCCTGGACATTGGTTAAAGTAGCCGAGACTTTCGGGCGATTTTCTGCCAGCAGAGAGTTCAGATTTCCCGACCCGGTCTTCAAGTTTCCCAGTGTTCCGCTGATGTTTGCCCGGTTCTGGTCGTCCAAGAGGTCATTGACACGGGCGACGGTAACTTTGAGCTCGGTAAGTCGTTGGTTCAAGCTCTGCAAGGTCTGCTGAGCTACCGGTTCCAGTCCGCCAATGATGGCGCCGAGATCTCCAATCCCGATTGTCTCTTCCGATTTGATGACGCTGCCGGGCGGAGCGAGCGGAGCTCCGTTCGTTCCGGTTGAGAGTTCGAGATAGTTCTCGTCGAGAGCCCCCAGACTAGTGATTTTCGCGACGCTATCCGTTTTCACGGGCATTTTACTTGCCACGCTGAAATCTATTTGGATGCGGGTCGAGTCCTGAGGGTCCACGTGGACGTCCACCACCCTGCCGGCCTTCACGCCTGCGTAGCGCACCGTGGCGCCAGGCAAAAGACCGCCGGCGAACTTGAAATACGAACTATGTGCCGTCCCGGTCTTACTGAAAGTGCCGGATACAAGCAGTACCGTTCCGATCAGCAGACCCGCTGCGATCAGCACAAACAGCCCCACCCAAGCCTGCTCGCGCGTGCTTTTCATAATGTCCTCTTAACCAACGCTAAATCTCAACTCTTCCCGGGCTTTCGGTCCCCTGTTAGCATCTGCAGGTAATCCAGTTCCTGGGTAACTTCCGGCTCCGGCACCCGGTCCAGGAACTGGCGCACACGCGGATGAGTGCTCGCCTGGATCTCCTCTTTGGTCCCAAGCGCCACAATGTGGCCGCGGTCGACTATCACCATGCGATCTGCGATCAGAAAAGCGCTGGCTAGTTCGTGAGTCACTACAACAATCGTGATGGAATAAGCCTTCTTCAGGTTCAAGATCAGATCATCGAGTCCCGCAGCGATGATGGGGTCAAGGCCGGCGGAAGGCTCATCGAAGAAAAGAATTTCAGGGTCCATGGCCAATGCCCGCGCCACCGCCGCCCGCTTTTTCATTCCTCCGCTGAGTTCAGAAGGCATAAAATCTTCGAAATTTGCCAGGCCAACCTGCCCAAGCTTAATCCGCACCATGATCTCGATAGTGGAATCCTCGAGCTTGGTGTGCTCGCGCAGAGGCAACGCTACGTTTTCGCCGACAGTCATGGACCCGAATAGCGCCGAGCCCTGAAAGGACATGCCCATTTTTTTTCGGATGTCGTCCATTTCCCGCTCTGAGATTTTCGCGGTATTGACGCCCTTTATCCAGACCTCGCCTTGGGTCGGTTTCTCTAAGCCCACCAAGGTCCGAAGCAGAGTGCTCTTTCCTGAGCCCGATCCACCGAGGATCACCATAGTCTCGCCTCGCTTTACGTCAAAGGTGATGCCGTGAAGGATCTCACGCTCGCCGTAGCTCACGCGGAGATTCACTACCGAGATGGCGGCGCTGGCTTGGTTCGTTGGGTCTCCCATACTTGCTACTTCGGATCGATGAAATAGAACAAAAACGTAAAAACCAGATCCACCACGATCACCAAAAGAATCGAGGTCACGACGGCCGCGGTAGTCGATCGCCCCACTTCCTCTGCGCCCGCTCCGGTCGCAAAGCCTTCCCGGCAGCCAACAGCCGTGATCACTAGACCGAACAACACACTTTTTATGAGACCCGTGAACACGTCGCGCAGGTAAATAGAGTCCAGAGTCGCCTTGAGATATCCCACAAAGGTGTAGTTAGCGCCGGCCACGCCAAAAACACTTCCGCCCAGAATCCCCATGAGGTCAGCCCAGATCGTGAGGCAAGGCACCATTACTACCATTGCCAGGAATTTCGGCGCCACCAGGAAGGCGACCGGATCGAAAGCCATCGTTCTGAGGGCATCCACTTCCTCGGTGACCTTCTTGGTGCCGATCTCCGCGGCGAAGGCCGAGCCTGAGCGGCCGATCACCATAATGGCGGTAAGCAGCGGACCGAGTTCGCGAAGGATAGAGATGGCTACGGCGCTAGCCACCAGCTGAATCGCTCCAAATTTCCGCAACTCATACGCGCTCTGAAGAGCCATGATCAAGCCGACAAAGAACGTGATGAGCGACACAATGGGTATGGCGCCGACACCCACAGCCATGGCCTGATGAATCGCCCGCTGCGGCCGCAAGGGCTGGCCCCTGAACGGTCCGATGAAGGTGAGATAGGCGGACCGGCCTGCCAGCCTGGCTAAGCCACCCACGTAAGTGAGAGCGTCCAGTGTCTTGACGCCAACCCAGCCCGGCACTGCGACGATCTGTTCCTGAACGTTCAACGGCGGCCCCCAAAGCAAGAAGATAACTTTACACTCATTCTGAAAAGCGGCTCCCAAGTATCACGGCCTGGTAGCCTTCCGGGAGCTTCAAACTTCGAGCACCTCAGCCTCCGTCTCGCGTATCTCGAAAACTCCGGTCAGACGGGTGAGCTGCAGCACTTCCCGGACCGCCTTATTTAGCCCGAACAAGATCATTTGTTTCTCAGAGCGGCGCGCCTCCTTAAGGACCTCCAGCAAGGAAGCGATTCCAGAGCTATCGATGTAGCGCACCTCGATCAGGTTTAAAGCCAAGCGGCGCGCTTGCTTCAAGGACGCCAGCAGTGTCTTGCGCAACGCGGGTGAGCTAGCAAGGTCAATTTGCCCCACTATGTCCACAATCGTTGTCCCTTTTTCGTCACGCGTCGAAGTATTCATCTGCTCCGTTGCCTTTCTCCATAAAGCAGCACGCTGGCTCAAATTCACCCGCGATCGCCTCCAGTCTGGGTGACTGGTAGGCGCTTAGTTAGTCTTAATTGGTTGCCGCCTGGAACCCGCTCATAAATCATCTCATCCATGATCATCTTGATCATGTGCGTTCCTCGCCCGCTTAGCGAAACGTCGTCCAGCGGCTGGGCGCATATCCTGGCCGGGTCTGCGGGCTCGCCGCGGTCGAGCAGGGTGAATTCCAGACGATCGTCCAATGCCCGGCAGTTTACCTCGATTTCCTGGTCGTAACGGTTTTTATAGGCGTGCCGAATGACATTGGCCAAGGCCTCGTCCATAGCCAGAGTAACCGCCCGGCACTCCTCCTCCGGTAAGCCGTAAACCGACCCCAACGCGCCAACCGCGGAGCGGACTATGGATAAAAAGCGCGGGTTGCTGGACATTACAAATTGGAGATGAAAGTCCATTTGGCCCCTTGACACCCCACACCGGCTAATTCGGATACCGAGTGTTGCAGGATTACGATCGATATTTAGACGCCTTCGGCATACCGCAGGTATTTGCCGAGCGGATAACAAAGGCTGAAGGAACAGGCGCCATTCGCAGACACGAACCTAACGATCAACTCATCGCCTCCCTCCACCTAGAGGGAATGCCGATTTTGCCTTTCGGACTCACATTATTATTACCCAAGGAGCTTTCGGACAGCGTACCTGACCAGCTCTGGAGCGCCACCGCTCAGGAGCATGTTCTTGACATTCTCGCAACCGGACCTGACTCCCTCCGCGGTTGTGTTGAGGCTTACCGCAATCTCCTGCTCGTCATACCCTTCCGCAAGCAACCAAGCTAGCTCCATCTCGTGCTCCGGAAGCGAATCGTTTGTGGCCAAGCGCTTTCTCGCATACTCATCAAGCAGTCTTGAGCTGATGCTGGAACTCAGGAATGTATCGCCCCTGGCGACAACCTGTATGGCAGGGATGAGATCGCTTTGTGCCGAGCCGGCCAGTACGTAACCTCGCGCTCCGGTTTTGAAGGCTTGCGAAACGTACTCCTCGTCACTGTGCTCGGCGAGGAAGACGATTCCCGCATCTTGCGATTTCAATGTTATCTGCCGGGCAGCAGCTATGCCGCTCACGTGTGGGGCCTTAACATCGAGCAGAACGATATCCGGCCGCTTGTACTCGGCCAGAATCACCGCTTCCTGTCCGTTCGCTGCCTCCGCAACGACCCGGAATTCGGATTCACGTTCAAGTATCAGACGGAGAGTGCTCCGGATGATCGGATGATCACTGGCGAGAACAATATTGATACGCGCCATGCAGCTAATCGGGACATCAGGAGAATAACCGCTTTGGAAGCCGAGCGGAATCATGCCCGCAGGGTATTCTTCACAGGCTTGACACCGTAGAAGGCGGATCGTGAGCGCGTCTACGGTGCTGGCGGAGAGAAAAATCCTCTGCTCAGGGTATGGCTTCTGTTCGGCAAGGATCCTACATTGGTGCTTGAATTGGGGAGTTATGAACTTAAATGCGTCCTATTAGGACGATTCCGGACGAGGCGCTCCGGGCCTTGCAGCAGTTTGATACGTGTACAGTTTCAAACGCCATAGAACAGTTCCACGTCAGAACGCGCAATGAAGGATTCGTCAATGGCTCCGTGCGCTGCATGTCTCCGGAATTGCCCTCGAAGGCAGGCTACGCTGTAACAGCTCGCATTCGCTCTTCATCGACTCCGATTGCCAGCCGCTGTTATTACGACCGCCTGGACTGGTGGTCGTACGTGCAAACAATACCCGCCCCTCGATTTATTGTCGCGGAAGATGTTGACCATATACCCGGCTTAGGGGCTTTGTTCGGGGAGATTCACGCGTACATATCGCGAGCGCTTGGCTGCGTTGCTTACGTGACGAATGGAGCAGTGCGCAATGTGCCGGGGATCAAGGGGGCGGACGTTCAGGCATTTGCCTCAAGCCTAGCTGTATCGCACGCTTACGCTCACGTGATTGAGTTTGGCGAGCCGGTTGAAATCGGCGGTCTACAGGTCAGGCCCGGCGACCTGCTACAGGGGGATCAGCACGGAGTGCTTTCTATTCCTATTTCGATAGCGGAAGAAGTCCCGCGGACGGCAACTGAGATGGTCGCATCGGAGAAGGAGCTGATCGATTTTTGCCGGTCGCCAGATTTCACATTCCAGAAACTATCGGAAAAGATTGAGCGCGTATCGCAGAAGTTCGCCGTACCGCATAAGGATCAGAGATCATGAGTTTCTGCCGTTTCGGTCCGGTTCTCCCAATTGCTCTCATCAGTCTTGCGGCGGTAGCCACGCTTCTTTCATGTGACAGGAGTCAGCAGGCTGAGGCTGGAGCAGCATTCCAGAATACTGCGCCCGCGGTTGCTGTAACAAAGGTGAGCAGAAAGCCGATGGCGCGCCATTTGACCATTTCGTCTGAACTCGTGCCCTTTCAGGAGATTGACGTATACGCCAAAGAATCCGGCTACATTTCAAAACTCTATGTCGACTACGGTACTCACGTGAAGAAGGGGCAACTGATGGCCGTCCTGGAAATTCCGGAGTTGCAAGCTCTTTTGCAGGAGGATCAAGCAGCTATCAAGAGCGCGTCGGATCAAGTCACGAATGCAGAGCACCAACTTAGTCGCATTCAAGCTCAGCATAATGTCTTGCACCTGCAATACGAGCGGTTGAACAACGTAGCCAAAACTAAGCCAGGTTTGGTGGCTCAGCAAGAGGTTGACGATACTCAGGGAAGAGACTTGGCGGCGGAGGCGCAAGTAGAAGGAGGGAAGGCCACCTTGCAGGTCGCCCAGAGTCAAATGGCTATGTCTCAATCGAAGCTGGCGCACGATCAGGCTCTCTTCGATTATGCAAGAATAACCGCCCCGTTTGCCGGTGTGGTTACTCAAAGATTCGCTAACCTCGGCACGCTGATGCAAGGGGGCACGAATTCACCCCAGGCGCTACCCCTAGTAAGACTCTCGCAAGAGGACCTGTTCCGCCTGGTCATCCCCGTTCCTGAATCGTACGTGCGTTACATCAAAATTGGTGATCAGATTACGGTACGCGTCCCCGCTCTGAACCGGGATTTCCCCGGGAAAGTCGCGCGATTCTCCGTCGATGTCAAGCAGGAAACACGCACGATGCACACGGAAGTAGACGTCCCGAACCCACTAGGCGTGCTCATCCCGGGCGTTTACGCGGAGGCGACAGTCGCGCTCGATACGAAGAGCGATGCGCTGGCGGTTCCTCTCCAAGCTGTCAACCAGGAGAGTGAAAACGCGAGCGTGCTTGTAGTCAATGGATCGAATCAGATCGAGCAACGCAAGATTACCCTCGGCATCCAGACAGAAAACGAGGCGGAAGTTCTTTCGGGCCTCAATGCCGGGGACCGGGTAGTTATCAGCGACCGCGGCAGTTTACGCGTAGGGGAAACCGTCCAGCCGAAGCTCACGCAAGCGGCCACGTATCAAAGCCAAAGCTGACAATTCTACAGTTCTATCACTGATGTCACGCTTTTCCATTCGCAATCCGTACTTCATCGTGGTTGTCTGCCTCGTGCTTTCACTCATTGGCGTGGTGAGCGTTGCGCGTATGCCAGTCGATCTGTTTCCCGAAATCAACCTGCCTGAAGTCGTCGTGGCAACCTTTTACTCCGGCATGCCGCCCGAAGACATCGAGACGGATATCACAAATCCGCTCGAGCGCTTCTTCACGCTGGCCGCAGGGATCGACCATATGGAATCCAGATCGATGCTGGGCGTGAGCTTGATCCGGGTCTTTTTTCAGCCCGGTACCAGTGCCGATACCGACGTGACTGAGCTTTCTAATCTAGCTCTCGCTGATTTGAAACGCCTGCCCCCGGGCACTTTGCCGCCGGTGGTATTGAAGTTCGATGCCTCTAGCCAGCCGGTCTGTCTGGTAACGGTGAAGGGCCAGGGACTGAGCGAGACGCAGCTCCACGACTTGGCACAGTTCACGATCCGCAACCAGATTGCCGTTGTGAAGGGAGCCGAGATCCCGCCCCCCTTCGGAGGGAAATACCGGCAAATCATGGTCTACGTCGACCCTTACAAAATGATGTCGCGGCACATGAGCCCGATCGATGTTGTAAGCGCCGTTAACAAATCCAATCTGATTCTGCCTGCGGGCGACGTCAAGGTGGGACCGTTCGATTATTACGTGTATTCGAACAGCCTGGTCAAGAACATGAAGGAGATGAACGACATTCCCCTGAAAACTTCCGGGACATCGTGGGTGTCGGTCAAAGATGTAGGCGAGGCTAAGGATGCCAGTCAGATCCAACAAAACATTGTGCGGGTAGACGGGCAGCGGTCGGTCTATATCCCGATCATGAAGCAAGGCGGCGACACCAACACCATTCAGGTGGTGGAAGGCGTCCGCAACCTAACGAAGCATCTCTACGATCTTCCTAGGCAGCTAAAGACGGACCTCCTCTTCGACCAGTCCGTATTCGTAAAAGAAGCCATCGATACCGTGCTGCACGAGGGCCTGATCGGTCTTGTGCTCACGAGCATTATGATCCTTCTTTTCTTGGGTAGTCTTCGGGCGACGTCCGCCGTTTTGCTGTCCATTCCCTTATCCGCGCTGGCCACTTTCGTCCTCCTTTTCATTGGGGGAAGTACGGTAAATACGATGATCCTGGCGGGCCTCGCACTCGCCTTCTCTCGCGTGATCGATAACTCTGTTATTTCGCTCGAAAACATCTACCGGCATCTTGAAATGGGTGAGATGCCGCGCATCGCCGCGGAGCTGGGCGGCTCGGAAGTTACTCTTGCGGTACTCGCGGCAACGCTCGTGGATGTGGTCGATTTCTTCCCGGTTACTTTTCTGTATGGCGTGAGTAAGTTCCTTTTTTCCGCACTGGCTTTGGCTTTCTGCATCTCTCTGCTCATTTCGTTCGTCGTCGCGATGACGGTCATCCCGCTCTTCTGCTCGCGCTTTCTAAAGACAGTACCGCACGCGGAGCACGGCGAAACATTTGGCCCAGCGCATGGCGATCAAGCGGCTGAGCGGGACGCCGAGCCGCAAGGTCGGTGGAGCAGGTTCAATGCCGGCTTCAATCGGGGGTTCAACAAGTTTCTGGATGTCTACGAACGTTGGGTCAGGCGCGCTCTCGAACGACCGGGTCTCACGGTAGCTGCGCTGTCGGCGCTGTTCGTCCTCAGCCTCGGAATCTATCCGCTGCTTGGGCTGGCTTTCTTTCCTCGAACCGATGCCGGGCAGTTCACGATCAACCTGAAGGCCCCCACCGGGTCGCGCATCGAACTCACCGAAGATTATGTGAGCAACGTAGAGAACTTAATCCGCCACGTGGTGCAACCGGGCGATTTCAAGATGACGGTTTCGAATATCGGCGTGGTGGATGATTTTTCCTCGCTTTACACCAGCAACTCTGGTGCCTACACCGCCACCGTACAAACCGCTCTCTCGGACGATCACAAAGTGAGCAGTTTCGACTACATGGATCGAGTACGCCGCGCCATCGCGCGAAAGTATCCCGATATTCGAACCTTTTTTCAAACCGGCTCCATGGTGGACGCCACTTTGAACATGGGAATGCCCGCTCCTATCGATGTGCAGGTGACAGGCAAAGATACCGATCAGGATTACGGTTTCGCTCAGCAATTGGCGGCAAAGATTCGCGAGTTGCCCGGTGTCGACGAAGTGTACATCCCGCAAGACATGAACTATCCGGCGCTGCGCCTGAATGTTGACCGTGTGCACGCGGGAGAACTGGGACTAACGCAAAAGGACGTCGTGGATAACGTCATCACGGCACTCAACTCGAACTCGATGATCGCACCCAATTACTGGGTGGATTACAAGACTGGCAACGACTACTACCTGACCGTACAGTATTACGAGCACGGAAGGGCGGCCATTCACAACACGATCGATCTGCGGAATATACCGCTCAAGGCGCCGAAGACCTCGGCTCCGACCACCCTCGATGCGGTAGTGGCTCTGTCACACGTTGAGACTCCTACCGAAATCGACCACTACCAGATTCAACGCGCCACCGATCTCTACGTAACACCTAAAGGCGAGGATCTGGGCAAAATCTCGACCCACATCGAGAAGATCATCAGGGATATGAAGCCCCCCGCCAACACGCGTATCTCCCTGCGCGGCATGGTCCAGGGGATGCGCCAGTCGTTTACGAGTTTCGGCTTCGGTTTTGTGCTCTCCTTTATTCTTCTGTACCTGATCCTCATCGCCCAGTTCCGGTCCTTCATCGATCCGTTTCTCATCATGCTTGCCATTCCGATGGGTTTTGTAGGTGTGTTCATCATTCTGCTGCTAACTGGCACAACTCTGAACGTCATGTCGCTGATGGGCATTCTTATGTTGATCGGAATCGCTGATTCAAACAGCATCCTCATCGTCGATTTTGCGCATCGTTTGGAGGAGCAAGGGTTATCTGTGCGCGATGCCGTCATCACTGCATGTCGTGTTCGCCTGCGCCCGATCCTGATGACCTCACTGGCGACCATCATCGGCATGATACCTATGGCGCTCAAACTCGGCACCGGTTCTGAGCAATATGCGCCCATGGCGCGTACCATTATCGGTGGTCTCACTTCTTCGGTCATTCTCACCGTTTTCATCGTTCCAGCCGCCTACTTACTCGCATACGGGAGAAAGGATCGGGAGCGCAGCCAAACGCAACCACAGACGGCCTAACACTCGCAGAAACAGTCACTTCAAAATGTCACGATTTTCCATTCGCAACCCTTACTTCATTGTGGTGATCTGTCTGGCGCTCTGCCTGATTGGCGTGGTGAGCCTGGCACGTATGCCTGTCGATCTCTTTCCCGTCATCAATCTTCCGGAAGTGGTTGTGGCGACCTTCTATTCGGGCATGCCGCCAGAGGATATTGAGACCGATATCACGAATCCGCTTGAGCGGTTCTTTACTCTGGCTGCTGGAATCGACCATATGGAGTCGCGCTCCATGTTGGGTGTTAGCCTGATCAAGGTCTTCTTCCAACCGGGAACTAGCGCCGACACTGACGTTACGGAGCTGTCGAATCTGGCTTTGGCGGATTTAAAACGTCTGCCGCCCGGGACGCTTCCTCCCGTCGTGCTTAAGTTCGATGCATCCAGCTTGCCCGTGTGCCTGGTCACCGTTTCAGGACGCGGCCTCGGTGAGACTGAGCTTCACGATCTGGCGCAGTTCACCATACGCAACCAAATAGCAGTAGTGCAAGGCGCTACCATCCCGCCTCCCTTTGGCGGAAAGTATCGCCAAATAATGGTCTATGTCAATCCTTACAAGCTGATGTCGCGGCAGCTAAGTCCCATGGACGTGGTGCAAGCAGTCAACCGGGCCAATCTGATTCTGCCGGCAGGTGACGTGAAACTGGGGCCTTTCGATTACTACGTGTATTCGAATAGCCTCGTCAGCAACATGAACGAACTGAATAATGTTCCGATTAAGACGGTCGGTGATTCGTGGGTTGCCGTGAAAGACATCGGCAAGGCAGAAGACGCCAATGCGATCCAGTACAACATTGTCCGGGTAGACGGCCAACGATCGACCTACATTCCGATCATGAAACAGGGCGGAAACACGAACACGATACAGGTCGTCAATGGCGTCCGGAAGCTGCTCAGCAATTTGTATGACATCCCGAAGCAGCTAAAGACAGCTCTGTTATTCGACCAATCTGTTTTCGTGAAGGAGGCGATCAACACAGTTCTTCACGAGGGGCTAATTGGCCTCGTGCTTACCAGCGTGATGATTCTGTTATTCCTTGGCAGCTTACGCGCAACTTCTGCTGTTCTCCTCTCGATTCCAATATCTGCGCTTGCAACTTTCGTGATTCTCTACACGATGGGCAGCACGGTTAACACCATGATTCTTGGCGGCATGGCACTCGCTTTTTCACGTGTTATCGATAACTCTGTGATTTCGCTCGAGAACATCTATCGTCACCTCGAGATGGGCGAGCCTCCTATGACGGCCGCGGAAGTGGGCGGCTCCGAGGTAACGCTGGCCGTTCTCGCGGCTACGCTGGTCGGCGTGGTCGATTTCTTCCCGGTTACGTTCCTGTATGGCGTCAGTAAATTTTTGTTTACCGCGCTGGCCCTCTCGTTCTGCCTATCTCTTCTCATATCGTTCGTGGTTGCCATGACCGTAATCCCACTGTTTTGCTCGCGGTTCCTCAAGGTTGTACCGCACGCTTCACACGAGGGCGGCGATGCTCCTCCGGCACCGAATCTATCCTGGTGGGGTCGATTCAATGGAGCTTTTAACCGCGGTTTCAATAAGCTCCTGGATAGCTATGAAGCGCTGGTGAGGCGCGCCTTGCTGCGCCCTGCTCTCACGGTCGTAGCCCTGATTGGACTATTCATACTCAGCTTTGCGATCTATCCTTTTCTGGGCGTTTCGTTCTTTCCCCGAACCGATGCCGGACAGTTTACAGTCAATCTGAAATCGCCTACCGGATCGCGCATTGAGCTTTCGGAACAATATGTGGCGAAGGTCGAGAACCTGATTCATAACTCGGTCGGCAACGATTTCAAGATGGTCGTTTCGAATATCGGGATGGTACCCGATTTTTCGGCGCTCTACACGAGCAATTCGGGACCTTACACGGCCACCGTACAGACCGCTTTGCAGGACGACCATAAGATCAGCAGCTTCGAATACATGGACCGCGTGCGGACTGCGATAACAAAAGATTTCCCTGACGTCCGTACCTTCTTCCAGAGTGGCTCCATGGTGGATGCCACGCTTAATTCCGGAATGCCGGCTCCCATCGACGTGCAAATCACCGGACGAAGCTTAAGGCAGGATTACGCATTGGCGCAGGAACTCGCTGTAAAGATCCGGGGCCTCTCAGGTGTTGACGAAGTATACGTTCCTCAGGACATGAACTATCCTGCCGTGCGCCTGAATGTAGATCGCGTCCATGCCGCAGAACTCGGACTTTCACAAGAGACTATCGTGAATAACGTAATCACGGCCTTGAACTCGAACGCTATGATCGCTCCGAACTACTGGGTGGATTACAAGACCGGGAATGATTACTTCTTAACAGTGCAATATTATGAACACGGCAAACCAGCCATTCATAGTTTTGTTGACCTGAAAAACATTCCCCTCAAGGCTCCGAATCTAACCGAACCCACCACGCTCGACACCGTCGTTAGTCTTGATCATGCGCAAACTCCTACAGAGGTCGACCATTACCAGATTCAGCGCGCCATGGACGTTTACGTCACCCCGAAAGGCGAGGACCTGGGCAACATCTCCAGCTCAATTGACAAGGTCATTGCGGGCATGAAAGTTCCCAGTAATGTTCGCATCACTCTCCGTGGCATGGTGCAAGGAATGCGCGAGTCATTCAAGAGCTTTGCCTTCGGGTTTATTCTTGCGGCCGTTTTGCTCTATCTGATTTTGGTGGCCCAATTCCGATCGTTCATCGACCCGTTCCTGATCATGCTGGCGATCCCGATGGGTTTCATCGGTGTTCTGGTCATTCTTCTGCTTACCGGAACCACTCTCAACGTTATGTCCCTGATGGGCGTCCTAATGCTGATCGGTGTGGCCGGATCGAATAGCATTCTGATTGTTGACTTCGCCCACAAACTGGAGGAACAGAATTTATCTGTCGGAGACGCGGTGATTACCGCTTGCCGCGTCCGCCTCCGCCCCATTCTAATGACGTCGCTGGCCACAATTATCGGCATGTTCCCCATGGCGCTCAAAATAGGAACTGGCTCTGAGCAATATGCGCCAATGGCGCGCGCCATCATCGGCGGATTAACTTCTTCCGTAATCCTGACGGTGTTCATAGTGCCTGCCGCTTACCTGCTGGTTTATACCAAGGATCGCCACTCTTCCGAACATGATGAGCCCGCAAATGCGTAATTACTCTCACAGCAAAGCTGCAATTGTATTACTAACGATGGTATCCGTGGGTTCGCCGGGCATATTGCTCGGGCAGGCAACCGGGCCAACTCTAAGCTTGCGGGACGCTCAAACATTAGCCCTTAAGAATCATCCGCAGGTGCTCGCTTCGCAGGCAGGTTACTTACGCGCGGACCAAATCATTACGCAAGCACGATCGGCTTACTATCCTGCTTTGAACGGCGAAGTTACTGGAGCGCAAGCAAATCTAAATAGCCGGCTAGGCGCGGGCGTTCTCAATGATCCCCGTTTATTCAACCACTTCGGCTCCGGCCTTTCAGTATCTCAGCTCATCACCGATTCTGGCCGCACTCCGAACTTGGTCGCGAATGCCAGGCTGCAGGCGCAGGCCAGCCGCGAAGATTATCGCGCCACGCGCTATGACGTGCTGCTTGGCGTAAATCAGGCGTATTACGAAGTGCTGCTCTCTAAACAGCTCGTAAAGGTTGCCCAGCAGACGGTGGCTACGCGTCAGACGGTAGTCGATCAGGTTTCTGAACTGTTTAGAAATAAACTCAAATCGCAGATCGACCTCAGTTTCGCCCAGGTCAATTTAACGGATGCAAACCTCATGGTACTCCGCGCTCAGGACCGGCTTGCCGCTGCTTACGCGAGCCTCGGGCAGGCACTTGGTACACAGCAATCAGTCGAGTATCAACTCACTGAGCAGCCCATGCCGCCTAATCCGCCGGATTCCGCCGACCCATTGATCGCGCAGGCCTTCCAAGATCGCCCGGAGCTCGCAAGCATTCGTTTGCAACAGGAAGCCGACCAGAAATTTGTTTACGCCGAGCGGGATTTGAGGCGTCCTACAGTCAGTTTGAACGCTGTGGGAGGCGCGCTTCCCTACATCGAGCCGGGCAATGCGAATCCGAATATTCCGGAAGGCTACGAAGCGGCCGTCGTGAATGTAAACATACCCGTCTTCAATGGGCATCTCTTCTCGGCGCGTAGGCAGGCCGCGGAGTATCAGTTGCAGGCGACAGATCAACGCGTCCGGGATATCCAGGACCGGATTGCGCGCGATGTCCGCATTTATTGGGAGCGCACCAAAACATCGTTCCAGGCAATCGGAGCAACGGAACAGCTGCTGACACAGGCCAATATGGCCTTAGATCTCGCGCAGGGCAGATACAATCTCGGCCTTGCTTCCATCGTCGAGTTGACACAGGCTCAATTGGGCCAGACACAAGCACAAGTAGAAAACGTAAACGCAAAGTACGATTACCAGCAGGCGTTTGCCGCCTTGCAATATACGCTCGGAGCCTTGCGCTGATCGTTCTCGCGGAATCGGCTTACCGCCGGGTCCTGGATGTGATATGTTCTCGGTTCGATGAAAAGCCGGGACCTTACGGCATCCGATTACCAGCTGAACTGGCGCAAACTGCAGCAAGTAGGGCTGAATGCCTACGAAGCTCGTTCTTACCTCGTGCTGATGGGGCATCCACGCTTCAAAGCGTTAGAGCTCGCAGCTCGTGCGCATGTGCCGAGGCAAAAGATTTATGAGGTGCTCGATAGCCTAGTTGAGAAGGGGTTCGCCCAGGTAATTCAGGAAAAGACAAAGCTGTTTTCAGCAGTCGATCCCAGCCTGGCGATTCCTAGCTATCTGGCGCGGCGCACGAAGGTGCTGCAAACCGAGTTCACTGAACAGGCGCGGCTCGCAAGCGGGTTGATCGAAGATCTACGTTCCGCATTTCTGGAGGGGCAGGATGGCCGGGGCACGCTCGAGTTCCTCAGCCTCGTGAACGATCCAACGCAGACAGCCATCCAGTATCGCCGTATGCTGACTACCGTAGCGCGTCATTACGTAGAGTTTTCCCGCCCGCCATTTGCGGTGGATCCGCTCGATGAGCAGCTAGTGAAAGAAGCGGCCGCAAGAGGGGTGCGCGCGCGGCTGTTGATAGAAGCGGGCCAGATTGACCCGGAGCATCGCGAACGTCTGCACGATTACCGCGCGGCCGGCGTGGAAATTCGAACCCTCGACCGGCTACCGCTGAAGCTGGCGCTCTTTGACGGTAGATGCGGGCTCGTCGCGCTGCTCGATCCCGTTGTGACGCGGCCCTCGTGGACTTCCGTCGTTTTTGAGCACGACGGCTTTTCGGAAGCCATGGCAGGACTCTTCGAGAGCTACTGGAGCCGCGGCGCCGCGGAAATAGGGCCCGAAGCTTTGTCTGCCTGAAGTGCTAGTCGCGGACCTGTAATAAAACGTGGTCACGATCGAGGAACTGTATTGCCCGTATTCCGAGCAGCTCAGCGCTTTGTACATTTTCGATACGGTCATCCAAGAACAAAGTGCGTTCCGGCAGCGCGTCCAGGCCTTCCAGACAGTGCTGGTAGATCACAGGCTCGGGTTTGGCGGCGCGCACCTCATAAGAGAGCGTGATTTGATCGAAAACCTCGAGTCTGGCAGTTGTCGCCTTAAGCGCCTCGCCCAGTTCGCGCGGCATGTTTGAGAGTATGGCGACACGCTTCCGCGCTTTGCGCAATTGCCCGATCCAATCCCACATCACCTCGTCGAATTGCATCCAGCTTTCAGTGTCGATGCTGATTAACTCGTCGACTGCGCCGGCGGCGAGCTTGGCGGCGGCTTCGCGAGCGATATCCTGCCAGTATTCTCCGGCCGTCATGGCGTCCTTATCGTATTCCGCGCGCTTGGCCCAATACAGCTTGCTGAAGTGTTCCGTGGAAATGCCGAAAAGGTCCGCCATGCGGGACTGGTCGGCATCCGTCTGATGTTGAACCAGAACGCCGCCGTAATCGAGAATAACCGAGTCGAAGGAATCAACGAGCGCCATCTGCCACGTGCTCGCGCCGGCTGCGAATCTCACGGATCGCGTAGATGCGCCGGCCCTGGCTCTCGAAGTACGTCCGCATCAGAACTTCTCCGATAAGTCCCGTGCTGAAGGCCATCAATCCGGAGATCCAAAGCAAAGCGGCCGCCACAAGTAGCGGGCCATGTTCGGCGATGATGTCTTGCCCGGCCATTTTTGAGATGAGCATCCAGAACAGTAAAATGCTGCCCAACCCAATGCCCGCGAATCCCCATTTCCCAAAGAAATGCATAGGGCGCGTGAGATAGCGCAGCAGAAACTTAATGGTGAGAATGTCAAAAAACACCCGGAATGTGCGCCCCAGACCGTAGTGTGAAACTCCATTTGGACGCGCGACACTCCTGATGGGCACTTCGGCAACCCGTGCTCCATAAAAACTCGCTAATGCGGGAATGAAGCGGTGCAGGTCGCCATAGAGATTGATGTCTTTGAGAACTTCAGCGCGATAAGCCTTGAAGGTAGTACCAAAATCGTGCAACTCAACCCCAGACGAACGCTTCATCATCCAGTTGGCGATGCGCGACGGTATTTTGCGGGTGACCGCATTATCTACCCGGTCCTTCCGCCAGCCGCTCGCAATGTCATATCCCTCATTGATCTTTCCGAGCAAAAGCGGGATATCTTCGGGGTCGTGCTGGAGATCGCCATCCATCGAAACGATAACGTCACCCTGAGCTTCATCGAACCCCGCTGCGAGTGCCGCGGTTTGGCCAAAGTTACGCCGCAAACGAAGTACCTTTAAGTGTCCATCTGTTTCGACTAAGTTAGCTAGCAGATCGAAACTCCGGTCCGTAGAGGCGTCATCGACGAAAATAATTTCGTAACCATGGCGCAGCTTCTCAGCAACTGTGGTAAGCCGGTCATAGAGGGGCAAAATGGCCGGCTCCTCATTATGAATAGGAATGACTATGGAAAGCATTCGCGGTCATCACCAGTGTAGCGAAGCCGCCATCCGGCACCCTGGCGACTTCCACGACTTTTGCGAACAGTTGTACTTACTGTGGAGTAGGCGTTTTCGCCTGCGCCGGCGATTTAGCATGGCATTTTTCAACAAGCCCCCAAAACGATCTTCGCCGCTAGCTGGCCGTTTCGCGGGGCATCGGTGCCAATGCCTCGCGCGCCGTTATATACGTCGAGCGTCTCAGTTATCTTCCCTAGTCCACCTGTTACTGTGTTGTTCGGTACCGAGAGGTCTCGCGTGTTGAAGAGGTTGAAAATCTCGACGCGTAGCTGTAAGATTAAGCCGCTCGGTAATCTTGTTGTTCTTAAATGCCGAGAAATCCACCTGGTAAGTAGGCGCCCCTTTTAAAGAGTTTGCGGGCCTGGTTCGAGTAAGTTCCCAGTGTAGGCAGCGCAAAAGCATTTGGGTTGAACCAGTAGGCATAGCTACCTTTGATATCGGCAGGAACACCAGCGAACGGATTGCTCACTATCTCCGCCCGGTCGTTGTTTTCTTGGGTCAGACTAGTGTCCAAGCCGGTATAAACCGTAAATAGCGAGCCGCTATAGAAGGTAAGTAGAGAGTTAAACTGCCAGCCCGCCAACAGAAGCTTCAGACGGGGCGGCGTAGGCGCGGAAGTAATCAACTCGGCAAAGGAGTGGCGGATATCGTATCGGAATTTCCCCGGCTCGCAAATCATAACTGTCCTGCGGTATCAATCCGAGAGTGGCGGAGAGATCGTCGCGCGAGTGGCCATAGGTGTAATTCAGTTCGAAGTGCGAAGCGACGCAATCAGTCCGTTGTAGTAGCCGTTGCCAACCGATTGCACCTCATTGATCGTTCCTAGATTCGGGAACTGCGCAGCATAGGCGCGGGACCTCCGACGGAGAAGGTGCCGAAGGGGCCAGTGGGGAAATCCGCCCTTCCGAAAACGGGCACTCCGTATTGAATCAGCAGAGGAGTTTGATTCGCGAGAGTGTAGACCGGGGTCACACCCCTGGATTGGCGAGGATGCCAAGCGCGGCGCGAAATTCTTCCAGTCGTACAGCCATAGCGTCCCGATCTGGTTCAGGTACGTGATGCCCCGTCAGCCGGGATAAACGCTGAGATCCTGTCTGTCGAATCGGAGATCGGAGTCGGAACGACCAGTTCAGCCCATAATTGAAGGTGGGATTTGGGCCGGCTTTCCAAGTATCCTGAAAAAAGGCTGTCACTCCATTCAAGAAGTAATTCCGCTGCAGATCCCCATACGTGATCGTTGCCTTGTTAGTCCTGGAGTGCCGGCAGTGGTGAACCAGTCACGTACCGCCCGAAACTCACTGCGGTTGAAGTAATAAAGGGAGCCATGAAAGTCGTTTGTGCCTGACGTGGATCACCAAATTCAGTGTGCCGTGTTGCGCCCCTGTTCCGCATTGTTATTCGTTTGCAGCGAGAATTCGTCGATGGCATCGATGGGCAAAAGAGTCCGGCAATTCCGGAAACGCAGCCATGGTTCATCGCCGCGCTGTTATGCCACCGGTCGTTGTTATCCGCTCCATCGATTTGCCTTCATCCCATTCACACGGGTGCCGTTTACCGAGCCGTTGGCGTTCACCCCCGGCTTCAGTTTAAGCAGTTGCGTGAAATCGCGCGCGTTGAGCGGAACATCCAGAATCACTTTAGTTGGAATAACGCTGGTCAAAGCCGAGGACGAGGTTTCGATGGCGACGCTAGCTGCTGAAACCTCGACCGAAGTGGCTTGAGTGGCGACACAAAGGTTGGCTTGCAGATTGTAGATCATCCCGGCCTCTACATTGATGTCCTTGATTTCCTCAGTGTGAAATCCGGCCTGGAAGACAGTGAGCGAATATTTGCCTAACGGAAGATCCTGAAACGTAAACTCGCCCGCGCTGGTCGTTTGGGCCGTTCGCGTAAGCCCGGTGTCGCTGCCGAGCAGTTTGACAGAGGCATCAGCAACAAGCGCGCCGCTCTGATCGATCACCGTGCCGGAAACACCGCCGCGAAACGTCTGAAATGCGGCAGCTTAGATCACTCTCACGGAAATGCAATACTAAATCGTATTTCTACGAGCCTCTGGACGGCTAAAACCTGCGGATAGCCAGAATCTGGTTGCGAGCGCGCTAACTCACTTCACCAAACTTGCTTCCGGCCAAACCGCTGTTGTTTCCCGTGAAGTCTTCTTCTCGCGCCGATGCGCAAAGCGATCCAGATACAGGTAAATCACTGGCGTAATATACAGCGTAAGCAATTGCGAAACGATCAAGCCGCCAACTACCGCGATACCGAGCGGACGCCGCGCCTCCCCGCCAGCACCCGTGCCAAACGCGACTGGCAGTGTTCCTAAAAGCGCCGCCATGGTCGTCATCATGATCGGCCGGAACCGTTGCATACAACCTTCGAAGATCGCTTCTTCCGGCGATTTGCCCTCGTTCCGTTCTGCTGCGAGCGCGAAATCAATCATCATGATCGCGTTCTTCTTCACAATGCCGATCAGCAGGATAATGCCAACGAACGAGTAGAGGTTCAGGTTCTCCCCGAACAGCAGCAGCGTGAGCAGCGCGCCCAAGCCCGCGGCCGGCAGCCCGGAGAGAATCGTGATCGGGTGAATGAAGCTCTCATAGAGAATTCCCAGCACGAGATAGATCACCAGAACCGCGATGAGCAGCAGAATGCCTAGATCACGGAGTGAGTTCTGGAACGCCGCTGCGGTTCCCTGATAGCTGAAAGTCATCGTGTCCGGCAAGCCGATCTGGCTGGCGGCTGCATCGACTAGCTTGGTAGCCTCACTCAGCGAAACACCCGGCTTCAAATTAAATTGAAAATTCACTGCGGGCAGTTGGCCGATGTGGTTCACGCTCAACGGCGCTACCGTCTGCTGCAAATCCGTCACCGCCGAGAGCGGAACCATCTTGCCCGTACTCGAGCGTATGTAGAGATCCCTAAGCGCGGCCGGATCGCGTTGATACTGCGGCAGCACTTCGAGGATCACGTCGTATTGATCCGAAGCGGCCGTAATGGTCGTCGCGCGCCGGTTTCCGTATGCGTCATACAAGGTGTTCGCAATGGTGTCCGGATTAACGCCAAGCGCCAGGGCAATGTTTCGATCGATATGCACATCTAGACGCGGGCTGCTCAACCGCAAGTCGCTGAAGATGTCTGTAAGCTGCGGAATCGAACGCAGCTTCGCCTCGAGCACTGGGGCCCACTTGTACAGCTCTTGGATGTTGGCGTCCTGTAATGCGACAGAGTATTGGCTCCGGTCTTCCTCCTGCCCGAGCGTGATCAGCGGAGGCGATTGCAAAAAGACCATCAACCCCGGGATTTTCATAAACTCCTGCTCGAGTTCTCCGATAATCGCGTTCACCTTCGGCCGGTGCTTATCCTCCTTCAGATCCAGAAAAACGAAACCCGAATTCTGCCCGCCCATGCCGACCCCGGATCCCCAATTCGCGATCCACTTGTTTTTTCGCAGGACGTTATTCACTTGCTCCTGCAAGCCGACCATCTTGTCGAATGACGTGTCCTGTGCCGCCTCATCTCCGCCGAATGCAAAACCCTGATCAACCGTGGGCATGAAGCCTTTAGGCATGATGACGAAGAGATAAACAGTCGCGGCTGTCAGCGCGATGCTCGCCAGCAGGGTAATTCTCCGGTGGCGCAGCACAATCCGCAAAGTGCGCCGGTACGAGTTATTCAGCCAGACGAAAAACTTCTCTGACCATCTGTAGAAAGAGCCCGTCGGGTGCGTCTCATGGCGCAAAAACCGGCTGCACAGCATCGGCGTAAGCGTAAGCGAGATAAAGCCGGAAATGAGCACTGCTACCGCAATCGTAATCGAGAACTCACGCAGCAGCCGCCCGATGATTCCGCTCATGAACAGCACCGGAATGAATACCGCCACCAGCGAAATGGTCATCGAAACGATCGTGAATGCCACTTCCCGCGCGCCCTCGATCGCCGCCTGCATTCGCGGCTTGCCCATTTCCATGTGCCGCACGATATTTTCTAGCATCACGATGGCGTCATCGACCACGAACCCCACCGAGAGTGTCATCGCCATCATCGACAACATGTCGATCGTGAATCCAAGCAGCTTCATCGCCGCGAAAGTTCCGAGTAGAGACAACGGAACGGCCAAGCTCGGAATCATCGTAGCGGAAACATTTCGCAAAAAGAAGAAGATGACTCCGATTACCAGGCAAATCGTCACAACCAGAGTGAACTTCACGTCCGAAATCGATTCACGAATGTTCTGCGATACATCGAACGACTTGCCGATCACGATACCGGCTGGCATCGATGCCTTCATCACCGGGAGCAATGCTTTTACCGCATCGGCCACTTGCACGGTGTTCGTTCCAGGTTGTTTTTTTACAGCGAGCACCACGCTCTGATGTCCGTTTATCCAGAAGCGCGTCTTGGTGTCGCTCACGCTATCGAAAACATTGCCCAGTTCGTTCAAGCGAAGCGGGCTACCGTTCTTGTAGGTCACGATCAACTGGGCGAACTGCGCGGCTGAGGTGAGCTGGCTGTTCGACTGCACGGTATAAGCCTTCGTATAGCCGTAAAGCGAACCCGCGGGTAGATTGACGCTACCGCTGGCGAGCGAGGTCCGCACCTGTTCCAGGTCCACTTGGTGGGCTGCCAGCTTAGCGGGATCCGCCTGTATCCGCACTGCGTACTTCTGCGCACCAAACACCTGCACCTGTGCTACTCCGCTTACCATGGAGACCCGGCGCGCCATCGTCTGCTCGGCGTATTGATCGAGCTGCGAAAGGCCCATCGTCTCGGAGTAGACCGCGATGTACATAATCGGCTGCTCGGCCGGATTTACCTTCGAATACGAGGGCGGCGACGGCATGTCGGTCGGCAGATTGCCCTGCGCTCGCGCGATAGCCGCCTGAACATCCTGCGCCGCGGCATCAATGCTGCGGCTCAGGTCGAACTGCAGAGTGATGTTCGTCGAGCCGAGCGAGCTCGAAGACGACATGCTGTTGATTCCCGCAATAGTCGAAAACTGGTTTTCGAGCGGGGTCGCAACCGAGGACGCCATCACGTCCGGATTCGCTCCCGGCAGCGACGCTTCAATTTGTATAGTCGGGTACTCCACCGCCGGCAGGTTGCTCACCGGCAGCGAAAAATAGCTCAGCAACCCAAATCCCAAAATCCCCGCCATGATCAGCGTTGTCGTGATCGCGCGGCGTATAAATAAATCGGTGAAGTGCATGCGTCGTCCTCAGCTCTTACCTGTTTTGTCGCCGGCGGGTCCTCCGGCTTCGCCCAACTGCGCTCCCGCATTCTTCTCTAACAAATGAACCTTGGCACCCGGCATGAGCCGCATCTGCCCCTCCGAGATCACCATCTCTCCTGGCTGCAAACCACTGCCGATGACGGCTTGCTCAACTTCCTTGGCTGGCTTATAATTGCGCAACACATTTACCGGCCTCATCGCAGCGGTCCCCTTGTTCACCACCCACACATACTTGCCCTGCGGACCGTTTTCAATCGTGCTGCTCGGTATCAGTATCCGGTCATGCTCCAGGTTCAGCCGGGCTTCCACATTCACGAACTGTCCAGGCCATAGCGCGTGATCCTGATTCTGAAACTCGGCCTTCAACTTGATCGCGCCGGTGGTCATATCAACCGTATTATCGATGAACTTCAATTGCCCGGTCAGCTCCTCGCCATCGCTATTAGTGGCATGAATCAGCAACGGACGCTTGGCGTTAAACTTCTGCACCTCCGGCAATATTTGCTCCGGCACGCCAAAGCTCACATAGATCGGCGAGATCTGCAGAATGGTTACCAGCGCAACGTCGTTGTCCTTAATTAGGTTGCCCGCTTTCACGCTGACGGCCCCCGCCCGGCCGGTGATCGGCGCGGTTATTCTTGTGTACTGCAGTTGGAGTTGCGTTTGCGATAAGCGCGCCCGGTCAGATTTGGTCGCCGCCACCGCGCTCTCTACCGCCGCTCTGTCAGCATCGAGCGAGGCCAGTGCCGAGCCATTTGTCGCAACTGCCTGCTCGGTCTGCTCTTTCGAGTAGATACCTTCTTTTGAAAGCTGTAAGCCGCGATCGGCCGCCGCTTGCGTCTGTTTTATATTGGCCTGATCCTTAAGAACGTTGGCGCGCGCCTGCTGCTCGAGCGCCGCATCCTTAGCCAGATCGGCCTGGGTCTGCGCAATCTGCCGTTGCAATGGCTCGGGATCGATCTCAAAAAGCAACTGGCCCTGCTGCACATTCTGCCCTTCGTTGAACGCCACTCTCAGGACCTGGCCCGCTACGCGCGATTTGACATCCACGCTGGCCATTGCCTCCACGTTTCCGACCGCTGAAACAGTGAGCGGCACATCGGTTGCTACGGCCTGCACCGCGCGCACCGGCACCTCTTGCGCCATCATCATCGCCATGGGATTCATCGCCTGTTGCTTCTTGCCGCATGCCACAAGAAAGGCAACGGAAACGAGCATACACAAAACGACAAGTCTAGATTTAAACTGAAAAGTTTTCTGCGGCACGGATCCTAATTACTCTCCGAAGGGGATGCCTACATGGTCACATAAATGCCATCAAATCGCATCTCACTCCCCCTAAATACGAGACGAGCCTCCAAAGGTTCCGTCTTTTTCTCCGTGTCATTCTTAAACTCTCATGACGCATCCTCGGGTAATCTCAGTTCCCGGCCGCGTGAACCTGATCGGCGAACACATCGACTATCACAACCTCCCTGTCCTCCCGATGGCTATCCAGCGGCGCGTATCGATCACCTTCCAGAATCGAGGCGACGCCCTGATTCAGGCCACCTCCCCTGGCTACGCCGAGCGTCGATTTAGCCTCTCCGATGCCGCTCCCTTTGCTTCGGGCGATTGGGGGAACTATTTAAAAGCCGCCGTCCAGATGATCGGGCGCCGTTGGACACTCGCGCACGGCATCGATGCCGCCATTAGCTCTGACCTGCCTATAGCCGCTGGGCTCTCGTCGTCCTCCGCGCTGCTCACCGGCTTCGCCCTTGCCCTCCTTCGAGCGAATGAAATCCAGCCTACTGTTTACGAGCTCATGCAGCTTCTGCCCGAAGGCGAACAATTTGTCGGGACACGTGGCGGCGGTATGGACCACGCTGCGGTCCTGGCCTCCCGTGCCGGCTGCGCCTTGCTGGTCCACTTCGCGCCTTTCAAATTCGAACCCATTCCGGTTCCTCCCGGCTGGGCGTTCCTCATTGCCCATAGCCTCACGGTGGCGGAAAAATCAGGCGGCGTCAAAGCCGAGTACAACGCCCGCCGCACTGCCGGACTCAAAGCGTTGCGAGAGCTCGATTTCCCTAGCTTCCGTGCGGCCCTCGATGCTGCCTGCCCGGAACAGCTCGCAACCGCTCTTCCCCTTGCCGAACGAACTGCATTCCTGCACGTCGCGTCGGAAGCACAACGTGTGGAACAAGCTGTGACTGCTTTGCGCAACAACAATATAAAGCGGTTTGGAGAAGTGCTTTCGGCCTCCCACGCCAGCCTGCGGGATCGCCTGCAGGTAAGTAATCGGGTTTTGGATGAACTCGTGGAGTCCGCGCTGCGAGCCGGCGCCCTCGGCGCTCGCCTCACCGGTGCCGGTTTCGGCGGCTGTGCGATTATTCTTTGTAAGCTGCCACAACTCGAGCGCGTCCGCAACCGTCTAATCGAAAGCTTCTATCGTCAGCGCGCTGGCTTCGACCCCGCAAATCACTTGATTACAGCCGAACCCTCCGCAGGAGCTCTTTCTGCCTGAGCCAGCCCTCTCGCGCGCCGTTATCCTGGCCGCCGGGCGCGGTACCCGCATGGGCAACATGACTGACGAGATTCCAAAGCCCATGCTGCTTGTGCAAGGCCGGCCCATGCTCGACCACATTTTGGAACGGCTGTCTTTGTCAGGCATTTCACGGTTTTTGATCATCACCGGCTACCACGCCGAGGCAATCGAGCAACGTCTGGCAAATCGCAGCGCGCAAATTAAGTTCGTTCGGCAAAATCCGGTCAACGGCACTGGTTCCGGCGCGCTCCTGGGCCGGGAATTCGCCGGCGGCGAGCCCTTCCTCTTAACCTACGGGGACATTCTCTGCGACCCCGCCGAGTATGCGCGTGCGATTAGTATTCTCTTGAACGATTCCACTGCTGCCGCCGTGGCCGTCAAAGCGGTCGACGATCCGTGGCAAGGGGCAGCGGTGTATGAAGAGAACGGTCGCATCAGCCGCATTCTCGAGAAACCACCCAAAGGGACCTCGACCACCCGCTGGAACAGCGCCGGCTTCTACACGTTCCGGCCCGTCATCTTCAACTATCTAAGCCGCCTTCAGCCCTCGCCGCGCGGCGAATACGAGCTGACTTCCGCCCTGGACAGCATGCTCGCCGATGGCCTGGACCTCCGCATCTCGCCCGTGGAAGGCCCCTGGCACGATGTGGGCCGTCCCGAAGATCTCGCCGCCGTGAACGCTTTGCCATCTTCTGGATCGTAAAGCTATCAGTTTCGGATCGGCGTCGTTATGATTTGAGAGGCAGACGGCACAAACCGATGGTGTTCCAACTCTGCCCCACTTCGGCCCAGAACCGTGATGGACACTACGAGCGCTTCCGAAGGCTGTCCGGCAGATAGTCGCCCGAATCGAGAACCGATTCGACATATTTTCCCGCATCCTCGGGAAAGTAGCCCATATACTCGAAGGCCTCCAGCTCAGCAGCCGTTTTTTGCGGAACGAAGCCAGCCGGTGTTGGCGTTTCGGCGGCGTCCCCGAGCGATTTTGCGGGAACGAAGCCACTTTCTTTGGTCGTGGTCTGTTCTTCGGCGAGTTTATGAGGAACGAAGCCACGAGTGCGTTGGTGCTTCTGCAGGGCAGTGAGCAATTCATGGAAGCTGCGCTCGGCTGAGGAGAGGGAGCGCTGGATGAGAGTCATTAAGCCGTTATTGTTCCAGTCGTCCAGGTTTTCGGGTTCAAAAGGCACGGGTTTCGAGTTCGCGGAAGCGGCGCATGCGCCAGAAGCTTCTCTTAATCGCACAACTGACTCGCGACCCGCGCCTAAGTCCGCCGAATCGCTGCTTTTTATTGGCGGCGCGGGCTCGCGGCTTGTGCGCTTGGGGGCGAGTTCATCGACTAGGATCTCTTCGGTGGTGTTGGCGGGCTGGTGCTCGCAGCGGAGGCTGGCGCGTAGCTCGTCGAATTGGGCCGGGTCTTTCGCCCGAGAGGATTAACTGCTTGGAATAGAGGCCGTGCTTGAAAGAGTTGTGCGCAGAGCGGGCTCTACCGATCGAGGAGGCAGGTCCGGTTGAATGCTGGCTATTGGCGCGATTGACGTCGGCGCGGGAGCGAGGAGATGTTTGGGCGGTCATGAGTATCGAGACCTGTTCGCAGGATAAGGAACGGGTCGTTCGCGAGGGCGCGGGTTTCAGGCTAAGCGGTTGAGGCGGTTGCGGAAAGAAAATATGAGAGCGGCGCTACTCAGGTGGCGGCGGGCACCGGGAACAATTGGAAAGATCGTCGGTTCACTTGTCCGACATGCCGAGTACACGTCAAAGTGGCCCTTGCAAATCGGCCTGATGTGCTGTGAAAAAGCTATCTTCTTTCTGCAGCGTTTTGCAACAGGTTGGGTATCAGTGGTGACAGTGCAGAAATCCGAATGGCGCAAACCTACCTTTTGTGGGACTACGCTCCGGGCGGCGGCACTGCACCGATTTGCATGAACAACCCAAGCAAATCCGGCTGACCACGCTCCTCGATAAATTGCCCGCCTGACAAGCGATAGGAATTCATCGCTTGAACTGCGATCGTTTTCCCGGTCGGCGGCACACCGAAGAAACTGCCCTGATGCGTGCCGCGTATGGTGAAGCGCGTGGCCACCTTATCGTCTTCGGCAATCATCTCTTCAAGCGTCCATTGAATATCGGGAAAGCCGCTCCGCATCATCCCAATAACGGCAAGGTAAGCCAGCGGGGCCGCGCATTGGTTCGGGACGTCCCGGAACATGGAATACCGCGTCCGGCGAGATAAGTTCTTCGGCGAGTTTCTCGCTGCCGCTGTTGATGAACTCCACAAAAGGGCGCATTACGACTTTGTTTTCGGCTGTCATGTTTGAAAATCTATTATCTCTGTGCGATGTAATCGCTCACGGCTTCGGCGCTCGTTGCACAAAGGGCCCTTTTTGACGCACGAGAAGGGGCCGTAGGCCGCACCTGTAATTAGGTCGCGACCTGTCCGGCAAGAGCATGCATGGGCTATCTTGTTTCTCGCAAACGGCTTCAGGCGCGCCCAGTTGGATTCTTGGAACCACCGGTGAAAGTCGGCGGCGGAGCCTCGTTTCCATCCCCCAGCGGGCGTCCGCGTTGCCAAGCGCCAAAGGCACCATACGGATATCCGCCAGGCTTAGGCGCACTGACTTTTTCAAGGGCGTCCGTTGCGTCCTTGTCCAGCGTCAGATTGGCCGCGTCAAGATTGCCGCGTAGATGTTCGACCGTACGAGCACCGACGATGGGAGCAATGACGCTTGGGCGGTCTGCGATCCAACTCAAGCCGACCTGCGCCGGCGTCGCGCCGATCTCCTTGGCGATGCGAACAACGGTATTTATCGTGTCCCAGTTGCGATCGGAATTCGCATACTCCTCTGAAATCGACTGATAAAGTTCTTTTTCGGAACCCGCCCGTGTATCCGAACCTGCTTTGCCGCCGCGCTGATATTTGCCGGTGAGGAAGCCGCCAGCCAGCGGCGACCAGGGCAGCAGGCCGATCCCGTTGTGCAGCGCGGCGGGAATAACCTCCCACTCGATTTCGCGGGAGAGCAGGCTGTATTGCGGCTGGAGCGTCACTGGCACCTGGACGCCCATGGCCTTCGCCGTAGAGACGATGAGCTGAAGCTGCCAGCCCGTGAAGTTCGACAGGCCGATGTAGTTGATCTTGCCCGCCTTCACCGCCTCATCGAGAAAGGACAGGGTTTCCTCTACCGGCGTGTGCATGTCGGAGGCGTGGAGCTGGTAGAGATCGATCGTCTCAATGCCCAGGCGCTTGAGGGAGGCGTTCAGCGATCGATGGAGCCAGCGCCGCGACAGTCCAACCGCGTTCACATCCTGGCTTGCATTGAAGCGGCCTTTGGTCGCCAGCACAACGCGGTCGGTCACCTCACGAGGCCGGGCAGCGAACCAGCGCCCGATGATTTCTTCCGAGACGCCGTTGACGTACACATTGGCGGTATCGACCAGGTTGCCGCCGGCTTCAATGAACGTGTCGAGGATTTTGAAAGCATCCTCCTCGGGCGTCTCCGAACCAAAATACATGGTTCCAAGCGCAATCTTTCCGACGGCGACTCCGGTGTTTCCGAGCTTGCGATTCAGCATGGCATGACCTTTCGTGCAACGGTTTGAGGAACACGAAGACGTCGGCAGTGCCGGCGAAAACTCTCGTGCACATCTCAGTCTAAGATGCTTACGTTCCTGCAAGAATATGCTGTTCATTGCAAAGCGTTGTGAATATTATTCAGCAATGATCAGAAACGAATCGGCAGAGCTTTCCGCGTTTGCGACTGTCGCGGAAGAGCGCAGCTTCACACGCGCCGCCACGCGCCTGGGCGTCTCACCGTCCGCCCTCAGTCATTCCATGCGAGGGCTTGAAAAGAGATCAGGAACTCAGTTACTTGCGCGAACCACGCGAAGCGTCTCTGCTACAGCGGAGGTACGGCGCTGCTTCGGGACCTTGCGCCTGCTTTAGAGCGGATCGAGGGAGCGGTAGCGAAAGCGCGAAAGCATCGAGAGACGCCGGCTGGCCGGATTCGACTCATCATTCCACGGGTGGCGACGCAAATGGTGCTCCTGCCCAAACTGGCTCAATTTGCGCGCACCTGTCCTGAAATCTTTCTGGAGATAACGTCTTCCAATGACCCGATTGACGTCGTCGCCGTCGAGTACGATGCAGGTGTCCAGCTCGGCCAGTTCATTCATCGAGACATGATCGCCGTCCGCGTCACCGAAGAAATCCGCCTCGCGATTGTTGGGTCTCCTGGATATTTCGAATCGAATCCGATCCCTCGGCATCCCCCAGGATTTGAAAACCCATGCCTGCATCGGCTTTCGCTTCAGCAATGGCCTTTACCGTTGGGAATTCGAGGAAGGGCGGAAGGTTCTCACGGTCAGCCCCCAAAGCCCCGTATCCTTCGACGATTCGGACCTCGTCCATTCAAGCCGTGCTGCGCGACGTAGACATTGGGGTATCCGTGGAAGAACCCCTTAAGAACTTAATTGCGGAAGGTCGATTGATCCAGGTCCTGAGAGACTGGTGCCCCCCGTTTCCGGGATACTTCCTTTACTACCCCAGCCGCCGGAATCAGCCCGCCGCTCTGGTCGCACTGATTGAAGCGCTTCGGTTATCGGTATGATGTCGTCACTCGCAAAGTACCCTTTTTGAAATGCCCGTCTCCTCCTTGGACGGTTAACGCGCTAATCGTAGGAGTAATCCGGTCGCTGGCAATCATTGTCCTTTTGGTCGGCTAACCTTCACTTAGTACGCTCAAGCTAAATCCCGTCGCTCGCTATGTCTGCTGTGCGATCTCGCTGTGCAGCGGCGCCTAAAGCACCCACCGTATTCTGCCGATGGATAGTCAGAGGCGGGCATCATGGAGCAGAAGATCTACCGAATCGATGAGTTTAAAGCGCGTAGGAAGCTTTCCTGTTACTGCGCCGCCATGCGCGCCGGGCAGGAGTTCTTCGCCAAAGAAGTTCATGAGCTCCGCCGTTCCGTACCGAAGCCTTTCATTCTGCTTCTGGACAGCCTCAATTACGGGGTTCCCTCCAGCCCGCAAGGTTGGGACTTCATTTATGCGCCGGACTTGCTCACCGGCTTACCTCCAGTCGCCGCACGACAGGTTCTCAAATTGGCGACCTCGCGTCTAAAGACTGGCGGACGCCTGTTATTTGCTAATGTCTGTTTCAACGAACAGGCAGAGGCATGCCGGGGGTGCGGGTGGTCCGGCCGCAACTACCGCACTGAACTCGATATGGCGGAACTGGCCCTCGACATTCCCGATCACCTGATCGATGGACAAGTTGTTTTTCGCGATGACTCGGGCCTGATCGTCTGTCTCGAGCTCTACAAAGGAGTCCAATCCAAAGCGCGTGTCAACTTAGAACGCGTTATTGGTCCCGCTGTTCAGCAAAACAGTCGGCACCACGGACATGCCAGGCAATAGGAGATGCTGCCGGTTTTCGCCCGGCTCGAGCACCAGCTTAACGGGCACGCGCTGCACCACCTTCACGAAGTTCCCCGTGGCGTTCTCCGGTGGGAGCAGGCTAAATCGGGCGCCTGAGGCGGCCGCAATGCTATCCACATGGCCGACGAACTTGTGGCTGCTGCCGTAGGTGTCCACCTCGACTTCCACTTTTTGGCCCACCCGCATCTTTTTGAGTTGAGTTTCTTTGAAATTTGCCGTAACCCAAATGTCGTCGAGCGGTACCAGCGCCATAATCTGCTGGCCCGGCGAAACTTGCATCCCCGGCTCGGCGCTCTTGCGGCTCACGATACCGTCTACCGGAGCACGGATAACTGTATAACCCATATTCAGCTTGGCTTGATCCACATCGGCCTGGCGTTGCCGGACCTGAGCTTGCGCCGATTTGAAACGAGCCTGGCTCACCGCAACCTGCTTCGGCCGTATATCCTGGCTCAGGCGCTGCTGCACCATCGCGGTGGCGAGACGCGCTTTTGCCTGCCCTAGCTCCGCAATGCCCTGGTCCAGATTGTGCTGCGCTTCCGTAATGGCGGACTTCGCGGACTCTACCTGTGCGGCATTCGCGGTGGCCGCTGCTACCGCCGCATCGTAATCCTGTTTGGAAATTTCGTCTTTTGAAACCAGCTCTCTGTAGCGCGCAAGATCCTGCTGCGACTTCAAATAGTTGGCCTGCGCTTGAGCCAGTGCAAAGTTGGCTGAGCTGACCCGCGCCCCCGCCGCGTTGACCGCCTGCTGCGCGGATGCTACTCCCGCCCGACCTTCATCCACTTGCGTTGAGCTCGTGCTCACTTGTGAACGAGTGTTGATGTTGGTGACCGGCACGTTCACCTCGGATTCGGTCGTGGTTGCGTCGGCATTTGCCAGGTTCGCTTCCGCTTGTATTTGCGCAACCTGGTAGTCCGCCGGATCGAGCCTTACCAATTCCTGCCCCGCTCTTACTGGCTGATTATCGTTCACCAGAACGCTCAAAACCGTCCCGCTGATGCGCGGACTGATAGGAACGACGTGGCCGTCTACCTGCGCATCGTCGGTCGATTCCCTGACAGAATAGTACGCCCAGATCGGTATTGCTGCAATGAGCGCAACCACCAGCACAGCTAGTACAATCAGCCTCACGGTCCGTTTGCGCCGTGGATCCTGCTGCTTTTTCTTCTTGTCGCCTGCCTTGTTTCCCTTGTCCTGGCCTCCTTGCCCCTGCTGGTCTTGCCCCTGCTGAGCGCCCTGACCATTCTGCGATTGTTGATCGTCTGCCATGTCTTCGCTTCCTTAAGTATCGACGTTAGTCAAACTGCCAATCGTTCGGCGGGATGCCTCTGCCGGAACCTATCACGCGCGTGGTGCAAAATTTAGTATAGGAAGCATGACAGCAAAGAGGAAACATGCGTAGAACACTTTCGATAAGCTGCCTTATTCTCGGTCTGGCAGGCCTCGCAAGCGCAAGCGAGATGCAAGGCGTTATCGTCGATTGGAACTGTGTGAAGCCCATGGTGCGCAACGGCCGCGAAAACACGCTAAGAAACAATCGCGGTTGCTCCATGATGAAGAACTATAACCGCGCGTCTTACGGCCTGATCACGGACGACAAGAAGTTCTTCCGGCTGCAGGACCCCGGAAACGTGAAAATTCTTCAGCTGCTGAAAGACACACCCGACAAAGACAATCTCAAGGTTGTTGTCACTGGCGATATCGAAGGAGACGCGCTGAAGGTTGTGAACATCAGCGAGCTGTAAGCCCCAGTGCTAAGCGGCACTGTTTCGACCGCTATGCTCGACGGAAGCCGTGCGGTCCTAAGGATGAGAAGCGCGGCACAGCTATGATCACGCAAGCGGATGTTATGCAGAAAAACGGCGTATCTACGTAATCAATCCGTCCTCCTGCCGAACTAGTCAAGCTCTTCGAATGTAGGTTGTCATGCAACGGCCTGAATGCGTCAACGCGTTTCGGCCTTTTTCTGTAATATCGGCCGGATCAGCTCGAACACATCCCGCGCCACAATCTTGTTCCCCTCTCCGCTGGGATGAATGCCGTCCGGCTGCATTAACTCCCGGTCCTGGTAAACATGCAAAAGCAGAAAAGGCATGTAGGGAACCTGGTACTGCTTGGCTAGACCGGGGAACATCGCAGTAAACGGCTTCACATACTCAGGGCCATAATTCGGCGGCAGAGTAATCCCCAGCAGCACTAGCCGGATATTCGCGTTTTTGAGCCGCTTGATCATCTCTTGCAGGTTTTTGCGCGTAGCTTCAACCGGTATGCCGCGCAAACCGTCATTGCCGCCGAACTCGAGAATGACGAGCGCCGGATGCTCTGCGAGCACGTTCTCGATCCGCGCAAGTCCGTCCGTTGTGGTGTCTCCGCTTACACCCTGGTTATCTACCCGGAATTTGAAACCGTTCTGGTCCAGCAGCTCTTGCAGATCGTCGGGGTAACTTCTGCCCGCGACTCCCGCCGTTAAACTGTCTCCAAATGTCACGATCACTGGCCGCACATCCCTCGCCTGATCTGAGTTCTGAGGTGCTGCCGGAGGCGAACTAGGAATCGATTCGGAACCAGGAGCTGTTTTTTCGCGTTCTTCTTGAGAGGAGGCCTGCTTTTGGGATCCGCATCCGGCCAGCAAGAGCGCGCAAAGCGCACAGGCTGTCACAATAAATAAAGAACTCCGCCGTTTCCCCACAATCCTAAGATTGACATGCACTCATCTTCCGGCTCGGTTGACGTGATCAAAGTCGACCGCCTTAGCAAAACCATAGACAACGGCTCTAACCGGGTCGAGATCTTGCGCGATGTCAGCTTTGCCATTCCGCGCGGCCAATTCATCGCCATCATGGGCGCTTCTGGTAGCGGTAAGAGCACGCTTTTGGGCTTGCTGGCAGGTCTCGATACTGTTACGTCCGGCCGCATCCTAGTCGAGGGCGCCGAGATTCAGAATCTGCGCGAAGACGATCTTGCGCGTCTGCGAGGCCGCAAAATCGGCTTTGTCTTTCAGTCGTATCAGTTGGTTCCGACTCTGACAGCCGAAGAAAACGTGCTGCTGCCGGCCGAGCTTAGTGGCTATAGCGGCGACGGCGCAAGGAGAGCCCGCGAATTGCTAGAGCGCGTTGGCCTATCCGGGCGGGGGCATCACTATCCGGTGCAGCTTTCCGGCGGTGAGCAGCAGCGTGTTGCCATCGCCCGCGCTTTCATGACCCGGCCGCCGATTCTGCTCGCCGACGAGCCCACCGGTAACCTCGATTCTGCCAATGGCAAGCAAGTGCTGGATCTGCTTCTGCAACTGAATCGCGAGGAACAGACCACTCTCGTGCTGGTGACTCACGACATACTGCTTGCCGAAAATGCCGATCGCATCATCACTCTGAAAGACGGGCGCATAGTGACCGATTCCGTCACTGAGCCGGCGTTAGAAGCGTAAGCATGCAGCTTGATACGAACGCAGTCAGCCGCCCCGAAACCCGCTTCGGCCTGCGCACCGCTTCCAAAATAGGTTGGCGCGAGTTGCGAGCGTCACCCGCTAAATTCGCCTTCGTTGTCCTCGCGGTAGCGGTCGGAGTTGCTGCTCTGAGTGGCGTCAAGGGATTCGGCTATGCCTTTCGCGGCATGCTGCTGCGCAATGCCAAGCAACTCATTGCCGCCGACCTCCAGGCGCAAACCTGGCAAGTTCTCAGCCCGGCTCAGCTCAGCAAGATCGAAAGCATTGGAGCAAGCAACGGGAGATTCACGCGTGTGATCGAAACCGTTTCCATGGCGGCCTCCAACCGCCAGCACATTCCGCAAATGATTTCGGTGAAGAGCGTCGACCCGCAGGTTTATCCGTTCTACGGGAAGATCGGCTTGCAGCCAGAACAGCCCCTCTCATCCCTGTTGGAAAGCGACAGCTCGGTTGTGGTCTCGCCTGAGCTCGAGATGCGCCTGAAAGTCAAGCCGGGCGACACGATCCGGCTCGGCGGCAAAGACTTTAAAGTTACCGGAACGCTCACGTCTGAACCGGACCGGCTTGCCTCCGGCTTCGGTCCCGGCATGCGCGCCCTGATCAGCCACGCTGGACTCGAGCGCACCGGACTCGTACAATTCGGCAGCCGGGCGGCGCAACGTTTTCTCTTCAAATTGCGGCCCGGCGCGAACTTAGACAACATCAAAGACCAACTCAAGGCTACTGTCTACCGGGTCTTTATCAGCGACTATCGCGAGGGCAGCCCGGCAGTCGGCAAAGCGCTCGACAACACCACGACCTTTCTAAGTCTTGTCAGCCTGATTGCTCTGATCGTTGGTTCGCTCGGGGTCGCGATGGCCATGTACTCCCATCTGCAACAACACATGGACACCATCGCCGTGATGAAAGCAGTCGGCGCGCGCGCGAACCAGATCATGCAGATCTATCTTCTGCAGACGCTCTGGTTGGGACTCGCGGGCGGACTGCTCGGTGTCGCCATTGGCGCCCTCGTGCAGAAATCTTTTCCCATTTTGATCCAGCGTGTATTTGCGTTGCTTCCTGAGGTCCCATGGGATTGGTCATTCAGCTTGCAAGGCCTTAGCCTGGGTGTTCTTGCTACGCTTCTCTTCACTCTGCCGCCCCTGCTGAGCGTCCGGAATGTACGGCCAAGTCTGGTATTTCGCCGCGATATGAGCGACGTGGCGCAGGAAGGCCGCAAGCATTGGCGGGACAAAATACCGAGCTGGCTGGGCGCTTGCTTCATACTGGCGGGCTTCTACGGAATTGCTGTTTGGCTCGGCGGTTCGCCCAGGATGGGCTTCTATTTCATGTCTGGCTTGCTCATCAGCGTGCTGCTGCTATTAGGGATTGCCGCCGCTCTTCTCTTTGCGATGCGCCGTATTGTGAAGCTGGCTAAGCGCCGCCTCCCCACGTCCTTCCGCCATGGCTTTGCCAATCTCTATCGCCCTGGAAATCAAGCCCGCTCCGTACTCGTCGCTCTCGGTATCGGCGTGATGTTCACCCTAACCACTTACCTTCTGCAAAGCACCGTCTTACGTGAAGTCACCAGTGAAGGGCCTGGCCGCGAGGGCAATCTATTCTTGCTGGACGTTCGCGATACCAGCGCTTTGAGCCATCTCATCCAGTCGCAACCTGGCGTAAGGAGCAATCTTCAGCTCGTCGGCTATATTGTCGCTCGCATGTTGTCCAACAACAACGTGCCGCTAAACCGCCTCAGCCTAAGCAAGGGGCGAAAAGACAACCTGCAGACAATTCGGATCACAACGGCACAAGGGCTGCCCGACGGTTTGTCGCTTCACAGCGGCCGCTGGTGGCAACCTGATACCGCCCAACCGATGCTAGCTGTTTCGGAGCAGGCGCAGCGCGATTTCAAACTAAACTTAGGCGATCGACTCCAATTTCAGATTGCCGGCCGCACCGTTACTGCGCCTCTGGTCGCGATTTTCCGCCGCGATCAGCGTGCCCCGGTTCGCTACGACCTGGTTTTTCCCCAGCGCGCTCTGAGTGGCCTGCCGGTAGTCTACTACGGCGCAGTTCATGTGGACCCGGCCAAAATCCCGCAACTGGAAGAAGCTATTTTCGAGAAGTTTCCGACCGTAACTGTCATGAATCTGGCCGACGTGCTCACGCGGATTCAGGAAGCTGTCGATCAGGTCGCTCTTGTGGTCCGGTTTCTCGCGCTTTTTGCCATCTTGGCGGGGATTATCATCCTGTCTTCCAGCGTGGCGGGAACGCGCTACCGGCGCATTCGGGAGGTAGCCATCCTCAAAGCACTCGGGGCTACCCGGAACCGCATTATGAGCATCTTTTCCATCGAGTTTTGCGTCTTAGGCGCTGTTGCCGGACTGGTAGGCGCTATCCTCGCGAACCTGTTTACCGGAATCATCTCCGATAAATTCATCAACGCGCATTTCGATTTCAATTGGTGGTCCCTGCCCATCGCAATTGTAGGTACTGCCCTGCTGGCCAACGTTGCCGGATGGCTCGCCAGTTCGCGAATTTTGGATCAGCGGCCACTCGAAGTGTTGCGCTCCGAGTAAGTGCGATCACAAGCCGGCGAAAAAAAAGAAGCATTCGTAACATCTATCTCACCAATGTGTTAGGCAGATGCTGGCTTGCCGTTCTACCCAAATCTGCAGCTGGAGACTGTTCAACTTAGGGCGATGAACAAGCTCGACCTCGCCCGGCGCCTCGCCAAACAGTCACATCGATCCAGAGGAAAAGCGGCCGACGATGTCGATTCGCTCGTGCACCGCCTTCTTAAAGGCGTGAAGCAATCGCCAAAGCCTTCGGTCACTGCGGCCACTGCTCCTGCGCCGAGGCCTTCCCGTGAATCGTAGTCTTCGCGGGAAGGCGCTTCTGCAATTGATCGATCGCTACCTTCGCGACGGTGCCGCTATCGAGATCGATGGGCTCGGCAGCTTCAAGCTCGATACGTCCAATCAAGTCGTGTTCGAGCCAAACGGCCGCATTCGCGTCTTTCTTGCATACGCCGAGGAGGACCGGGCCGATGTCAAGCGGCTCTATGCTGCGCTGCATAAGGCGGGGTTCGAACCGTGGATGGATCAGGAAAAACTCTTGCCTGGCCAGAACTGGCCGCGGGCCATCGAGCGCGCAATCGACCTATCCGAGTTCTTTATCGGCTGCTTTTCGCGGCGCTCAGTCGCCAAACGCGGGCATTTTCAGGGCGAGCTCGAGTACGCCCTCAATGTTGCGTCGCGCGTTCCCGCGGAAGAAATTTTCTTTCTGCCAGTGCGCTTGAATGACTGCGAGATCCCGCAGATTATTTCGCGAAAGGTTCAGCATGTCGATGTCTTTCCTGAGTGGGATCGTGGAGTCGGAGAACTGCTCAAAGCAATGTGGCATCAGACACTCGAACGAAGCAAGAAAGTGAAGATTACGAGCTAGCTCTTACTGGCCAGCTTCTTTTTTGCTTCGTGGCCGAGCTTCGAATCAGGCGCCAGGTCGAGGACTTTCTGGTATGCCAGCCGGGCCGCGCCGGTGTTCTTGAGCTTTTCCTCGGCTTCCCCGACTTTGAAGAACGCCTCGGCCGAACTTGGGTTGAATTTCGTGGCACGCTCATACCGGCTGAGCGCGCCCCGGTAGTCCTTTTTATTGAAGTAGAAGTTGCCAACTCTGACGTTGCGTTCGGATTCGAGCGGGTTCAAGACGAACTTCTCAGGCGCAACTGTCTCATCTTCTTCCGGCAGACTCGACTCGTCGGGGACTTGTTGCGGGGGCGGAGGAGTAGACTGTTGCCCGACCAAACCCGCCGCGGCAAATAGACTCAGAAAGCCCGTAATCCACAGCCTGCGTGTCACAATTAAAGTATAAAAGCTGCGATGCGTGAAGTGGATATCGGGTTACGGAACAAAGTCGCGCAGCTTCCGAACGAGCCTGGCGTTTACCTTTACAAAGACGCGCAGAACAAGGTTATTTATGTCGGCAAAGCGAAAAACCTTCGCAGCCGGGTCCGGAGTTACTTCAATGAAGATCGGCTCGCCGACGTCAAAACTGGCAGCCTGATCGCAGAAGCGCGCGACATCGACTTCATTGAAGTCGATAACAACAAGGAAGCGCTTGCGCTCGAGAACAATCTCATCAAGCAGTACAAACCGCGCTTCAATATTTTGTTGCGCGACGACAAGACGTATCCTTACGTTAAGCTGACCAACGAGAAATATCCGCGCGTTTTCGTCACACGCCGTATTTTGAAAGACGGTGCCGGTTATTACGGTCCATACTTTCCCGGCAACTTAGCGCACCGGCTGGTGCACTTCATCCATCGTCACTTCAAAGTGCCTTCGTGCAAGCTGGATCTCAACAAAAAGTATTCGCATCCGTGCTTGCAATATCATATCCATCGCTGCCTTGGTCCTTGCACACCAGGGCTTACCACCGACGAAGTGTTTGCCGCAGCGGTGCGAGACGTTCGTCTCTTTCTCGAAGGCCGTCATCGCGATCTGGCCGCCGAACTGGAACAACGAATGTACGCGGCTTCGGAAAATATGAACTTCGAAGAAGCGGCCAGCCTGCGCAATCTCATCACGACCGTGCGCGAAGTGGAGCAAAAGCAAAAGATGGCGGCTGCCGAAGGCGACGACATCGACATCTTCGCGTATCATGCCGAGCCACCGCTCGTGGCTGTCAACTTATTCCACTTGCGCCGTGGAAAGATCGTCGATCGCCGCGAGTTCTTTTGGGAAGATCAGCACGAATTCAATCCGGCAGAGTTCTTCGAAGCCCTACTGAAGCAGGTTTATCTCAACAGCAAGTATGTGCCGGGCCTGATACACGTGCCCGCCGACTTTGAAGGCCGCGAAGAGCTGGAAGAGTTCCTGTCCGAATTGCGCGGACGAAAAGTAGAAATCTCCACTCCGCAACGCGGGTCAAAGAAAGCGATGCTCTCGCTGGTCGAGATGAATGCCAAGCATAGCTTCGATCAACGGTTTCGCGTATTGAAGCCGTCTTCCGATGCGATCAAAGCAGCAGATGCAGGACGCTTTGAATTTGCCGGAAGCGCCTAACCGCATTGAGTGCTTCGACATTTCTCACATTCAGGGAACCGACAAAGTCGCGAGCATGGTGGTGTGGGAAGACGGCAAGATGAAGAAGTCGGACTACCGCAAATTCATCGTTCGCACGGTGGTGGGCAATGACGATTTCGCTTCCATGCGCGAAGTGATCACGCGGCGCTATAGCAGGCTGCAGGAAGAGAAGCAGCCATTTCCCAGCCTGGTGCTGGTGGATGGAGGCCTCGGCCAGTTGCACGCTGCGGCCGGAGCGCTCGAGGCGATTGGCATCACGTATCAGCCGCTGGCGTCCATTGCCAAACGCGAAGAGTGGATTTATGTGTATGGGCAGGAAGACGAGCCGATTATCCTCGACAAGTTTTCTCCCATCCTTCATCTTGTGCAGACGATTCGGGACGAAGCGCATCGCTTCGCCGTCACGTTTCACAGAACGAGAAGAAACGCACAACGGCTCACGTCGGAGTTGCACGAAGTGCCAGGAGTCGGTCCGAAGACTGTCGAGAAGTTGCTGCGGACTTTTGGAAGTCTCGACCGGGTAAGGCAAACCTCTAAAGAAGAACTAATTAAGGTTGTGGGGGCCGCGGCGACGAACAAGCTAATCGCGCACTTCGCTAGCGATTTGACGCGCTCGCCGTTCGTGCAGATTGAAGCCGCCGATGAATTAGAGCCGGCTAAGCAGGCCAGCTAGCAAGGCAGTCCGGTCGGCGATGCGGTCGATCAGAATGCTTTCGTTAATGGCGTGAGCGCCTTCGCCTACTCCGCCTAACCCATCGAGCGTCGGAATACCGAGAGCGGCAGTGAAGTTGCCATCGGAGCCTCCGCCGGTCGACGACTCTTCCAACTCCATACCCATATCGGCTCCAATCTGTTTTGCTCTGGTGAACAGATCGGCAACTTCTCTGGTGCGCTCCATCGGCGGCCGGTTCAACCCGCCTTCGACCGACAGCTTGCAGCGCTTGTCGAATGGGCGCAGGCTGCGCATTTTGCGATCAATCGCCGCGGCATCTTTGGCGCGCACAACCCTGACGTCGATATCGACGCGCGCTTCAGCGGCGATGACATTCGTGCGAGTTCCGCCGCTGATAATTCCTGGGTTTACGGTTGTGCCCCGCGCCAAATCTGTGAAGCCCGCAACGCGATCAATTTGCCGCGCCAGTTCGACGATAGCGCTGGCGCCCGTTGTGAAATCGATGCCGGCATGCGTGGCCTTTCCTTGCACAACCAGTGTGTAACCGGCAATTCCTTTGCGAGCCGTTTTCAGTTTGCCCGTCATCGCGGAGCCCGGTTCCAAAACCAGCACGCAACTGCTGCGCTTCGCTTCGGTTTCGGTGAGCTGGCGCGAATTTTTGCTGCCCACTTCTTCATCGGAAACGACCAGGAGAGCAATCTTTCGGCGCACCGGAATGTCGAGCTCACGCAGCGCTCGAGCCGCATAGATAGAGAACGCAATGCCCGATTTCATATCCAGGACGCCGGGTCCCCAGAGCCGCCCTTTTTGCCGTCGGTATGGCATCGACCGCAAAGTTCCCAGCGGCCACACAGTATCGGAGTGGCCGACTGCAAGAATCTGCGCTTCGCTAGGCCTGCCCGGCACTTTGAAATCGAGCCGAAGATGCCTTCCGTAGCTGTCTGACTTGATCAGCTTCGGTACCGCAATATCTTTGGCGTGCTCGACCAGAAGATCGACATAGCGATTCACGTCGGCCGGTGAGTCGCTCGGCGATTCGCACTCGACCATCGCGCCGATCGCGCCAATGATCTCTTCTTTCTTTGATTTTGCGTAAGACAGAAAAGGCTGCATCGGTTGTTATAATAGCGGTTCCCTTCGCCAATGACAGTGCTGGATATTCAAGAGATTTCTGCGTACTTGCCGCATCGCTATCCGATGTTGATGGTGGACCGGATTGTCGAAATCGGCGAAGACTCGATCATCGGCATCAAGAATGTGACAGCGAATGAGCCGCATTTGATCGGACACTTCCCGGGATTTCCCGTTATGCCGGGCCTGCTGATTGTAGAATCGATGGCGCAGATCGGGGGAATTCTGGTGGGCAAAGTCGCGCCGCACGTACGCGGCAAAATCATGTTTCTGGCCTCTGTTACCGAAGCGAAATTTCGCAAGCCGGTAGTGCCGGGCGATCAGTTGCGCGTTGAAATGAAAATTCTGCGCCTGAAGTATAGCGTTGCCAAGATGCAGGGCGTCGCTACTGTCGACGGCCAGGTGGTAGCCGAAGCAATTTTGATGTGTAAGCTCACGGATCGGGAAGCAGCCTGAAGTTCAGTGGCCATTCATCCGACCGCGATCATCGATCCAGACGCCGACATTTCCCGCGAAGCTGAAATCGGACCGTACTGCGTTATCGGCAGCGGCGTTTCGATAGGCGCGCGCACCCGCTTGATCGCGCACGTGTACCTCGAAGGCAAGCTCATGATCGGTAAGGAGAATGTTTTTTATCCGTATTGTTCATGCGGCGTGACTCCGCAGGATAAGAAGTACAAAGGGGAGCCGTCTGAGACACGGATTGGCGATCGCAACACCATCCGCGAGTTCGTAACCATCCATCGCGGGACGGAGGGCGGCGGCATGATTACGTCAATTGGCGACAGTAACCTGCTGATGGCCTATGTTCACATAGCGCACGATGTGATGGTCCACAACCACACGATTCTCGCGAACGGAGTTACCTTCGCCGGTCACGTGATCGTAGAAGATTACGCTAATGTCGGTGGGCTTTGCGCGATTCATCAGTTCTGCCGGATCGGGAGGCACGCCATGGTAGGCAGCAACAGCGTGATAAAGCAAGATGTGCTGCCGTATTCGATTACCGCGGCAGATCACAAGACTGAAGTCTATGGCGCAAACAAAATTGGACTCGAGCGCAAAGGCTATGGCGCGGATTCGATCGAGCCGCTGCAGAACGCGTTCCGCATGTTGACCCGTGCGGGTCTGAATACCACGCAGGCTCTTGGCCGTATTGAGGAAGAAGTGCCGCTGACTTCCGAGATCGAGGAACTGCTCAGCTTTGTGCGCAACTCGCGGCGAGGCTTCATTAAGTGAATCGACAACAGTGAAGTACGGAATGATCGCGGGCAATGGGCGGTTCCCGCTGCTTGCTCTAGAAACGGCGCGGCGTGAAGGACACGAGATCGCTGTCGTCGCGATCGAGAATGAGGCTGCGCCTGAACTCGAACGTTTCGCGACATCATTTCACTGGGTCAACATCGGCCAACTTGGCAAGCTGATCGACATATTCAAGCGCGAACAAGTCAGCCAGGTGATGATGACGGGGCAAGTGAAGCACGTCAGCATTTTTTCGGGAATCACGCCTGATTGGCGGCTGCTGAAACTGCTTACGTCATTAAAACAGAAGAACACGGCAGCGCTTATCGGGGGCGTGCGGAAAGTCTTGCGGGAGGAAGGGATCGAGCTGGTGGATTCGACTCGTTTGCTGAAGCCGCTGCTTGCGCCTGAGGGCGTTATGACAGGGCGCAAACCCAGCAAGGAGGAAGAAGCAGATATCGCGTATGGGCGTCGAGTCGCTGCCGTACTCGCGTCGGTAGATATTGGGCAAAGTGTCGCGATCAGCGAACGGGCCTGCGTGGCGGTCGAGGCGATGGAAGGTACGGACGCCATGCTGCGCCGGGCAGCATCGCTCACCAATGGTAAGCCGCTGCGGCTGGTGAAGGCGTCGCGCGGCCGCGCGCATCTGCTGTTCGATGTGCCGGTAGCCGGATTGGACACGATAGAGACGATGGTCGAGACGGGAACGACCGCGCTGGCGGTGGATGCGGGGTTAACGTTGCTGCTCGACAGGGAGGCGATGATCGGTCGCGCAAACGAGGCCGGCATCACAATAGCTGGCTACCCAGCGCGCGAGGAGCCGGCGTGAAAGCGAAGGTCCGAATGGCGGTAATCGGAGCTGGCGCTTTTGGCCGGAACCACGTTCGGGTGTTAAGCGGGATGAAAGACGTCGAACTGGTTGCCGTTGTAGACCTCGACATAGGGAAAGCTGAGAAGCTGGCCGGTGAGCACAGAATTAGCGCGATCGCATCGCTGGATGAGCTTCCGGCGGAGATCGACGCGGCTATCGTAGCAACGCCGACGGTAACGCACGAAACGGTAGCGGAAGCTTTACTTGGCTCCGGCATCGATGTCCTGATCGAGAAGCCGATCGCGGATTCGGCCGAAGCGGGTGAGCGGCTAAACAGGCTGGCTGAGGAGAACGGGCAGATTCTGCAGGTCGGGCACCTGGAACGCTTCAATCCGGCGGTCGTGGAATTAGGGAAATTAGTGACTGTCCCCCTTTTCTTCGAGGTGCACCGGCTGAGCGTTTTTACGCCCAGGAGCCTGGACGTAGACGTGGTGCTCGACCTGATGATCCATGACCTGGACATCGTCCTGAACCTGACGGGGGAACGGCCCCAGGAGATCCGGGCGGCCGGAATCTGGGTTCTGTCGCCCAAAGTGGACATCGCCAATGTGCGGCTTTCGTTCCCCAGCGGCTGCGTGGCTAATCTTACAGCTAGCCGTATCTCGACCGAGCAGGTGCGCAAACTGCGTCTATTCCAGCCCGGCGAGTATCTTTCGATCGACTACAAACGGCAGGACTTAGCAAGAGTGCGCGTTTTACCAAACGAACTCGCTTCGACCGCCGACAATGGGTTCGTATTTTCAAAAGTGCCGGTGCCGAACGCCGAGCCGCTTCAACTTGAACTGGCGGCCTTCGTGAAGGCTGTGCAGAACCGGTCGAAGCCGAAGGTCGGCGGGGGCGAGGCGACGGAGGCGTTGCGGCTGGCGGAAGAGATTCTTGCTACCATCAAAGTACACGCGCAAACAGTCTCTGAGACGATCCGGCGTCGCGGCAAGCATTAGTGGAATCCGGTGTTTCATCACCCTCAAACGTCGAGCTGAACCTCCTGCTCGAATGGCCCGGTGGGCGGACACGCCCGCAATGGGTGGCGATATTTAGCGCTTCGATCGTTCTCCACATCGTGGTTTTTCTGGTTGGAATCCAGCTTCCTAGCCTGATCGAAGGCGAAAGGCATCCGGAACGAACAGTCGTCGTGCGGCATATTCCCCTGTATTTGCCGCCTGACGTGATGACGCAAAGGGCTCCCAACCGCCAAAAGGTCACCAAGCATATCGACTTGGCGGATTTGATGGCATCTGATAAGGCAGTTCCAAACAGAGGCAAACATCGCCCGAGCATCCGGCGAATCGAGATTCCGAAACAGGCGCTTCGTCAGGAAATTGCCAAGAATGCGCCGCCTCAGATTCTGGCGGAAGCACCCGCGGTTGCGATGAAAGCAAATGCTGCTCCCAGCGCGGGAATTCAGGGAGGATTGCCGGTTGCGACACCGCCGCCTCCCAGTCCAACACCAGGTCCTTTTCAGAACATTGGGGGTGACGTGCAGCCGAACCCGCATCCCACGCTGACACCGCCGCAAGGTGTCGTGAATACGGCTAGGGAGCTAGCGCCCAGTTCGAACAGCCCTCAGTTGAGTATCAGCGACGACGTGCGGCAGTCGATGCCGGGCAGCCCTGGGGCGATAGCGCAGACTCCTGCACCGCATGCGGCGGTAGAGTTGCAGAGCGATCCGAGCGGGGCCGATTTTAAGATCTATTTGCAGACAATTCTCACGATTGTGCGGGCTAACTGGCGCAGGGTGCTGCCGGAGAGCGCGCGGATGGGAGCGCTGCGGGGGCGGACGGTGGTGGAATTCATCATCGACCGCGACGGCAGCATTCCGAAGCTGGTGACAGCCGACAGTTCAGGATCGGAGCCACTCGACCGCGCAGCGGTTGCAGGACTCAGCATGTCAAACCCACTGCCTCCGCTGCCTGCCGATTTCAAAGGCTTTCAGGTAAGGCTCGCGTTTACGTTTGCTTACAACATGCCGACGCAGTAATTGGGACGGTATCGCCGGAGAGCCCGTCCAAGAACGTGTTCGAGATTCGTTCGTATGGTCATCACCGTAGCACCGCGCTCGCGTCTTTAGGTGCATCGTCTGTTCCAGCGGTTTTCGAGCCCCACCAAACTCACTGGCCCGATCTCGCGAGGTTTATGCTTCGAGCCGGCAATAGCCACAACCGTTCTGCCGCTTTCGGTCGTTGGTTGATGCGGACTCATCCGACCCGCGGTGCGTAGATGTACCGTAATCGAGTCAGTTATGCAATAGCTTTTTTGCAAAGTAAGGATTCTCGGAAACAGTAAATGCATAAACGCTCGTTCGCGAGTTGTGCTTGTCAAGTTGTGCAAATTCGAGTGGGTCATTCATGGTAGGAAAAGTCAATAGCGTACACGAAGATTTCTCTTTAGAGCGCGGAGGCGCTTCGGCTTGTAATCGTGAAGCCGTTCACGAACAGACGGGTCAGCGTAGTGCAGAACAGGATTCAAAGAGATCGATAGACAGGTCTACGACCAGACATTCATTTGCTAGATCGCTTAACGAGCTAAGAGCAAGCGTCCAGAAGAATGAGTTTGGGTTGTTCCCGGCCCGCCCCGAAACAGACTGAGGCGGCATAAGGTAAGTTGACTTTGCCGAAACCCACCACGTGGGGCCGAGCCGGTCCTGTTCATCGCAGCCGCCGCTGGATGGAACCGGGAAGCGATTCTCGCTTCACCCGGATGAGTCTGGCTGGTTATTCCTTGACGGGTCGGTCGCCACCGGAGCCCGCCTCCGCTTCACCAGCAGAAAAAATCGTGAAGAGGTAGCAAGTTCTTCATTCGGATAGATCTGCAATGCCTTAAAAAACGCGCGCCTCAAGCTGCAGCAGATTGTTGAAAGTGCTGACGATCCACGGCCAGCAGATACCGTACGAGCCGACGGGCGACTTCGAGAGTAGCCCGATTGGAATTGCCTTTCTGTCGCGCCGCGTCGTAGATGGCCCGTAGCGTCTGGCTATAACGCGGAGCCAGATGCGCCGCTTCCACCAGCGTAGTTTGCAGGAAGCGATTGCGCTGTTTAGAAAGAGGAGCGCGCTTTCCGACACCGGCGGATTCGCGCTGTGGCGAGCACAACCCACAGTAACTAAGGGCATGCTTGGAGTTTGGAAAGCGCGACGGCTCACCGATTTCAAGAGCCCAGGTCAATGCCGTGATTTCACCGACACCATCAATGCCGCGCAAACGTGCAATACGAGCGGCCAACCGCGGGTCGCGCTGCAAGATGGAGACGATACTGCCATCCATGCGCTGTAAAGTTTCGATCTGCATGCGGTTGAAGCCGAGCAGGCGTTTGAGCTCCTCCGGAATCTGCGGGGAAGTTTTGAGTAACTCGGCGAAATACTTCTTCTGGTACAGTCGATTGGTATCGTAGGCGATGCCGTTTTCGATCAGTAGCCCAGCTGTTTTGTTCTTGAACTGCACCTGCATATGGACCAGCAGCGCACGGTAGCGCAGTTGTCTTCGCAGGTCCGCGTACTCGGCCGGCATGACATAACACTCTGGAAACAAGTTGCACCGTAACAGATCGGCGAGCGTACGTGCATCGAGGCAGTCGTTTTTTCGCTTGGCGGTCGTAATCGCTTTCAGTCGGACGGGTGCACCCATCTTCAACTCCAACGCATACGCCTTCAGGTGTTGATAAATCCAATGGCTGCAAATAGTGGCCTCAAGCCCTCCGCACCAGGGCTGCTCCAGACTCTCGGCCCATTGGCTGAGCGCTTCCCGATTGGAAGGAATACTGGATTCCCGGACAATACGACCGTCGCTCGTCTGCACGCAATAGCTGATTGTTTTGCGATGTACATCAAGACCCACGTAGTAGGAAACAGAAACGGTAGCTGACATAAGTGTTCAACGCAACCGCCGGGCCTCACGCTCGACAATTGCGAGACCTCCCACCTACGCATTCAAACAGACTGGACCTTTGAAGGCTGGATGGGGTCCAGGGCAAGGGCGGCTTGGAAGCGCCTTGCCCTGGTCAGCCTCTAGAAACCGGCAGAGCAAGTGATGCGGAGAAAACGCTGTCGACGGCACGAACGCGGCTTCAAAGCAAGAGCTGCCGAATCCAGCATGACTCTCAGCAGAGACGGAGCGATCGAGATTCCGATCGTAACAATGCCGATATTGGTCAAGAACTCGCGCAAACTCTCGACGGGCTTTCCGGATACTTGGATTTGCATCCCTTCTATGATGCTTTCGGCCGCGTTGCTAGACTGCGACAGCGGAACTGGCTGCCGCGAGGTCGGTCTTCGAGACTTCGAAGAAGGTCAGGTTGTCGAGGGGCAGTTTGCCGGTTTGCACGTCCACCAGGGTCATTAGGATGAAACGAACAAGTGGGTTGGTGCTCATCTCGGAAGCGATCCAGGTGAAATTGCTGAAGTCCCAGGAATCCTTCAAACTCGCGATGGGCTGAGTTTGTAGGGACCGCGTCAATTCTGTAAACGCAGCGGGTATGTCCTCGAGTTTGCGCTCCAAAAGCAAAGTGGCGAAGACCAGGAATTTGAAGACGGTGACGATCGGACTCTGTTTGTATGCAGAAATGGCGGCCTCGGCGTAGTCTCTGGCTTCGGCGTAGCGGCCGGCGCGCAGAGAAGATTCCGCGAGGTTGGCTTTCGCCTCCGGCGCGCCTTTTGAGAGTTCATGCATTTTGAGAAAACATTGGTGTGCTTCGTCTTCGCGCTGCAAGATGTCGAGCAGGAGTACCCCTAGGTCGTTCAATGCTTGTACCTGATCGCCGACCTCCGCGCCCTGAAGCGCCTCGCGCAGGCATGCTTCGCACTCCCCGTATCGCCGCAACTCCCGCAGTGCTTTAGCCTTATAGATCCAGGGAGATCTGTCCGCCTCTCGTTCGGGGCTCTCCATTGCCTTTTCGTAATATTCGATGGCTTCCCCGAACTTTTTCTGCCAAAACAGTATAGATCCCTTGTTGATCAGTGCGCTGAAAGAATCCGGTTGGAGCTTCAGGGCATGCGTGTAGGCGTCGAGTGCATCCGCGAATTGCTCGGAAGCAAACAGGTCCCCGGCAAGGCTCAGAACGGCCGGCAGGAAGTTTGGATCGGCTTGCAAGGCGCGCTTCTGGAACGGGATCGCTTCCGCCCACTGACTGAATCGTTCGTGGATCAGACCGATGTTGGTGAGGGCATATTGATTGCTCGGTTCTATGGTGAGGGCTGTCTCGTAGCAGGCGCGCGCTTCGTCGAAATTCTTCTGATCGAAGTACAAGTTGCCTTTGTCGACCCAGCAGAGGGCGTCATAAGGATCGGCCTCGGCAGCGCGGGTGAACGCGTCGAGCGCTTCTTCGAACCGGTCCAGCGTCGAAAGTGATATGCCCATTCCGCGCCAAGCCGCGGCATACCGGGCATCCAGGTCGATCGCTTTGCGGTAGTACCGAAGCGCTTCGTTGAAGTTACCCGCAAAACGGAGGCTATCTGCCCAGCGTGTCCAGTCAGCCGCCGCAAACGTGTCAGCGGAGGCGGCGAGCGTTTCGAACGCGCTGTCGTAGCGCTTCATCCCGCGCAGGATGTCCGCCTTTTGGCCCAGCCAGCGATTGTCTTGGGGGGTGCTGCTTCGAACCATCTCTTCACACGCTGCAAGGGCTTGCTCGTCACGACCTGCACGGCGCAAAGCATGCACACGCTGAGCCATGTATTCGAGGTTACCCGGATCTAGTGCCACGGCTCGTTCCAAAGCTTCGAGGGCAGCTGAAGGATTACCTGTCGACAGAAGCAGCCGATACTTGTCGAACCAGAGATTTGCGTTTTGCGGTTCGGAAATGAGGGCTGTTTCGTAGCTGGAAACGGCCGCAGCTACCTGCCCCAGGTCAATGAGCGCCCGCGATTGAAGACGCAGCGCTGCGACGTTTGCCGGGTCACGCTCGAGCAAAAGCCGGCAGCTTTGGATGACCTCTTCCCACTGCCGCGCGTCGTAAGCAGTGGCTGCTTGTTCCATAAGGTGATCGGAAGGGACAGCCTGATTCACGCCGACGCTCCCTTTGTGATCGGACTGGCGATGAGGGTGTTCTTGGCAGCTACGGATGGTGCACTTCGCAGTTCGTCGAGCGATTTGGTCAGGTCCCCGTAAGCGTAAGAATCAGGGTTGGCAGCGTCGCTGACGCGGCATAAATTAAGTAGAATCTTCCTGGCTGTGCGGTTCAGTTTGATTACTTCCTCGACGCAAAGTGTTTTCTCGAAGGACCGGAGAAATGACATTTGATCGGCGTAGTTGGGACCGATGTCGAACAGGTTGTCGCGAATCCAGACACCGATATCGCTCCGGTACTTCGACAAGATGTCATCGATGCGATTCTGCAGATCGCGTGCGGAAGCCAGTTCGGGCGCCAGAGCCCGGATACCTCCTAGGCGCTCGATGGCGGCAAACAGGGCGTACACATTTCCTCGTTCGATGTAGTCATTAGCTTCGCAATGCAGCCGGTCGATCTTTTCGCGACGTCCGACGATGGTGATGATGGTTTCGCCGCTGACGTTCGATTGAAATAGGCTAGGCATGTGATCGTCGCCTGTCATGGCGGTCGCGACGTACCCGCAGAGTTTTTCGAGACTGACATGGCCCTCCGCGCTGGCCGCTTTGCCTTGCAGTCCTTCGAGCAGATGGAAGGTGAAGATACCGTGTTCGTGCACTGCGCCGCCGGCACGTTCGCAGAGGGCCGCCTTCTCGCGGGACTTCTGATCTTTCCCCGAGGAGGCAAGAATGGTGCAGCCCTGTCCCTGCGGCAGACCATCGAACTGATGGCCAATGCCGCGCGGAGATGCTGCCGCGGCCTTTTCGCCCTGCGCCGCGAGGCCGCTGTAACAGCAGTCCAGAAGCCCTACGACCCGACTTTTCCCCTTTGCTTCGATCACCATCTGGCGTAGCTCGTACATGCTGATACCGTAGACAAATGGCTCGGCCTGGCGCATGTCATAGGGCGCTAGGTACCCGATGCCGCGTCCATCTTCGAAGCCATGACCGGAGAAGTAGAAGAGCGAAATGTCCGTGGTGTTGGTTTTCCACAGGAGATCGCTAAGCGCTTGCCGGATCGCCAGGAAGGAGGCCTGCTCGTTCAGAAGGAGGTGCTCGATCACGAAGTCGCCTTCCTCTTCGAGCAACTGCGCAAGCTCCTTGGCATCGTACGAGGGACCCTTCAGTTCGGGGATGTCCTCCTCTTTGTACTTGTTTATGCCGATAACGACGGCGCGCCGCTTGCTCACTCGTCCCCACTTCTGCTGGCTTTGAGCGAGATGGTGCCCTCAATGAGCGAATAAGAGAGTTCGAGGTTGTGCAGAACGCTCCCGAATTTTCCAAGTGCGCCCTTTAGGAATTCAGCGACAGCGTGACCCATCTCTGCCCGCTGCCGGCCTTTGGCATGTGCGACCGCTTCCGCCACTTTGCCTTGCAGAAAAAGATTCAGTAACTGGAGCAAGACCTCACTGGTGCGCTCGGGTGATTTGAGGAGTCGTTCGTCATCGAGGCGGACATAAGCAGTGACGTTCTCGCCAGGGGTGGATGCCAGAGAGGGATCTGCGGTCATGATGACCACCGGGTATTTCTCGATCTGGAAGCGGCTGACGATTTTGTAGAGCTGCGGGTCGTTCAGGCGTCCGATGTTGACGAACAGATTCTGCCCTGAGTCTGCGGCCACCTTGCGGAGAGCGGTCTCGAGGGCGGGATTGGTGGTGTCGCCCGGGTAGTAAAACGCATACACTCTACACGCTGCGGGCAAGTTCGCGAAGAGCACGTTCTCGCCCAGGTCTTTGGTCCCGTGGAGGTGGTCGGACGTGTTGGAGTATTCAAGAGAATATTGCATCGATTTCTTCGCGGAATTGTGGTGTTTATTATACAGCGGAGATTCAAAGCTGAGAAGTACCCAGCAATTACACGTCGAATACTTCCGCCTGCAGCCGATTTAGAGATTCTTCGGAAAACTTTCTTGATGTGATCCGGGCGGCTGTTCAGTCCTCTTCGCTCCCTTGTCTGGGGATCGATATCGAAGCAGAATTTAGTTGCAATGATTACCTGCTTGCGCACGGACGCCAAGCCTTCGCCAAAGAGTTCCTCATTGGCGAACGGGCCATACACTTCGGCAGTATCGAAGAAGTTGATGCCACGATCTACAGCCGCCCGTAAGACGGCGATCATCTGCTGTTTCTCTCGCTGGACCGTATTTCGTCGTCATGCCCATGCAGCCGAACCCGAGCGCCGAGCGTATCATGCGCAACCTGGAAGTTTGCCAAATTCGATGCTTGGCGCGCTCCAATGGAGAGCGCCGACGACCCGGGAACGCCAGATCGGCGTCGGCTTCGGGAGAATGCTTTTGGACTCGATTATTGAATCCTGGCATGCACGCCGTCGGCGTTTACAGATGGCCGGAGTTCGATAAGGAGCTAAGACAGGGCAGATGGAGCGAAGGACCCAAATCCGACATACGAGGGCTTCGTCGAGATTTGGTTTCCACTCGCCCTGATCGAGCTCGTGCTCGCCAACCTTGATGAGCGTTTTTCACTCAGCGACTTCACTCAGGAAATGTCTAACGCACCTCGCGGTGCTTGGCAAGCCGCGTATGCCGAGCCATTCTGTGGGAAGATGGCAGCCGTTTGCTGACAAACAACCCGCTTTGTACTCGAGACCTTCGAAGCGGCCGGATCGCGTTCTCCTTCCACTACTATCAAACAGACAAGCTGATGCAATGGTATGGAGAATTCAACAATCCAGGAGTGACCGATGTGCCGCAACGGCTGAAGAAGTTGATGCGTTACTGCAGAGTTGATGGAACGCTTTCGGCCTCCATGCCCTGCCAACCCCGAAGCCTGGGCGTGGTTGCTGCCGCGCCGGCGTTGCTTCCGGATTGCGGTCCTATAACGGGGCAACCCGGACATAATGGGCGAGCTCTGCGTATGCGCAGCAATCGATCGATAGATCCGCCCTGACGGCAAGTATGGATCTACGCTGGCCGAGCGGCATAGAATTGCTTGTGTTGGCGGGCGGGGGTGGCGATTTGAGCAAACTGCTAGGGTGGGAGGCAACGGCGGGGTTCGCCGTTCTGCCTCACCGCTGACATGAGCGCTCTCCCTTCACCTCGAAAGGGTCATCGCCGTACGTTAGTGCAAATGAGAGTTCCGAAACTTCTTCTTCGTTTTCGTTCGCGCGTCAACCTGTTCTTTCTGCAGGGTCATCAACTGAGGAACTCCATCGGCTGTATAAGGACCACGAGTGGTTCAAGCTCACCGCTGCTGTACAGGGCGGGAGCCCGCCGCTGTTCTTTCGGGCCGCCGTTGACTGTGCCTTAAACAAAACGGAACCTTGCATTCGGGAGATGTCGAAGGTCATCGACGCAAGCAGGGGCGGAGATGACGAATACGAAGCGCACTCGATCCTGGTGGCTTTTTACCTTCGCCACGGCCAGTACAGGCAGTCGCTCGCCCAAACACAGCTGCTCCTCAAAATTCGACCGAATGACTCGGATGCGCAGAGCAGCCGTGCTTTTCTCAATGCGGCGAGCACACTTCAGGATCAAAAGGTCTCTTCTAGGGCTTCAGGCGCATGTGTCATGGGTCCATCCAGGTAAATCGCTCACGATTCCTGTCACAATAGACGGCAAGCAAGCCAAGTATTTCATCGATACCGGTGCGATCCTATCAACCATAAGCGATGCGGACGCGCAGCGTCTTGGGTTGGAAGTGCATCAAGCGAATCTTAAACTAGCGGGTTCCGCGGGTCAGTCGGCGAGCTTCAAAATTGCAAACGCAAAGCATGTGAAGATCGGCAGCTTCGAACTCGAAAACGTGGTCTTCGCGGTTTCTCCCGCAAATCAGCCACCGTTCAATGACATGTCGTCACTGGAGCAGCCAACCCGATAGTCTGGCGTTTACCGGAACTCCCATTGAGGATCGGCGGCACAGTAGATCAACTTCGTCCGGTCGACGCTCTTGTCAATTACAACGATCAAAATAGCCGCCAGTACGATGGATGTCTCGAGCTCGACACGATGCTCAATCGAGATCTGGTCGACTTCGATTTCGACGACATGCAGATTGGGGTCCCATTAACCCGCAGTCGCAGTTGTGTGGCTCTGGAAAGTTGACTTCTCGCACACTACGGGCGATTTGGTGCGAGCTGCCGAACTCCGTCAAAAATGAGTTGTCGGACGGGGAGAAGAGCTGCCCCGATTCATCCGGCCCTGAATGCCACATTCCGAGTCACCGCGCTGGTCGATCGATTAGTAGGTCAACTGCGCATGGAGCAGTCAGGCTTTCCGTCGCGAAGAAGATGTCAACTGCAGGGCGCGAATTAGGATTGGCAGCGGTTCATCGGGACTGGAACGTGTTGTCCGTCCGAACAGCGAAACCGCCATTTACTTTTGTCCACAACATACCGTCGCAATGACCAGACTGCCGACCGGCTAAACGACCGCAACAGGCGGGAAATAGAAATTTTCTCCCAGGTAGATCCGCCGTACTTCGGGATCGTTCCCTAGCGATTCCGGCGAGCCCGCACGAAAAATTCTGCCATTACTGATGATGTAAGCCCGATCAGTTACCGCCAGTGTTTCGCGCACATTATGATCGGTCACCAGAATTCCAATGCCCTTGCCCTTGAGGTCCCCGATTATGCGCTGCAACTCGAGCACTTGGATCGGATCGATGCCCGAAAATGGCTCATCGAGCAGAATGAAATCGGGTTGCAGCACGAGCGAGCGGGCGATCTCCACGCGCCTGCGCTCGCCGCCCGAGAGCATATATCCCTTGCTATGCCGAACCGTCTCGAGTCCCATATCGTCGATCAGGATATTCATTCTCTCGCGGCGCTCGCGCCCGTTGAGCGGCAGCGTTTGCAGGATCGCCATGAGATTGTCTTCCACACTCAGCTTGCGAAACACAGACGGTTCCTGCGGCAGGTAACTAACGCCCCGCCGCGCGCGCAAGTACATCGCAAGCTCGGTAATCGGCTCTCCATCCAACAAAACCTGACCGCCATCGGGGCTGACGAGCCCCACAATGATGTAGAACGACGTGGTCTTGCCTGCGCCGTTTGGGCCGAGCAGCCCAACCACTTCGCCTTGCTCTACGCGAACCGAGACATTGTCGACAACTTTTCGTCCGTTATAGGATTTTGCGATTTCTACTGTCTGGAGCGTTCTCATGGACTAGAGGCTCGGCAAGCGTGAAGCGCAGGTGCATCACGGTCCTAATGTCTTATGATACGCGGTGAATGGACGGAGTCACTCGCGGCGGATGGCAGCGATTCACAGGTACGGGTTGGAGTGTTTTGGCCGCCGTGACCGCGCTCTCCGCCTTGCGGCTCTGCCACGTGCGCCTGTTGTGGGCCGATGAAGATTATCACTTAGCTGCCGCTCTCAACATCTTGCGCGGCAAGCTGCCATACCGTGATTTTTGGTACGACAAGCCGCCGCTGAACGCTGTTTATTATCTACTGATCGGCGGCTACACCGGTTGGCCGCTTCGTTTGCTCGACATGCTCTATGTCTTGCTCGGCTGCTTTTTGGTTTTCAGATTGGCTCGCGCCTGGTGGGGCGAGAGCGAAGCACGAGTTGCGGCTATTCTGCTGGCTTTTTTCCTGGCTTTCTATTTGCCCTCTTCGGTGATTGCATTCGCGGCCGACGCCTTGATGATCGTTCCGCACCTGGCCGCAATCTACTTCGCTTTCGGCCGGCGCGCTTTCCTCGCGGGCATTAGTTGTGCGGTCGCCTTCCTGGTGAATCCGAAAGCTCTTTTTGTGCTGGTGATCTGCGCCTTGTGGTTGCTCCCCTCGCTGCCGCTTTTGTTCCTCGGTTTCGCTGTTCCATTGATCGCGGCTGGCGCTTTGGGGGTGGTGAGCGGGATGTGGGCCGGCTATGTCGAGCAGGTGTGGCGCTGGGGCTGGATCTACGCGGCCCAGTCGCCGGTAACTCACCCAGTGGAAGTTGGCGTGGTCCGTACGCTCGATTGGGTTGGCTTTCATTTGGCCCTGGCTGGAGGCGCCGTGTTCGCCCTGTTTCACCTCTCGCATGGCGACCGCTGGAAGCTCGCCTGGTGGCTCACCCTATCCTTTACCGCCGTGTGTCTGGGCACGCGCTTTGCGCCGCACTACTTTCTGCAACTCCTGCCGGCCATGGTCATTGTGGGTTCGAGAGGCATCGTGCTGGCCTGGAGAAAATATCCTAAACCGGTCGCAACGCTCCTTACAATCGCGCTACTGGTGCCATTCGTCAGGTTTGCTCCCCGTTACGTTTCGCTCGCCTACGACAATTTCCTCGGGCGGGATCCACGTTGGTCGGATGTCGTGATGGACCTCGATTCGCGTGCTGCCGCGGAGAAAATCCGCGCGTTAGCTCAAACCGGCGACACTCTTTTCGTTTGGGGATACCGGCCCGACATCTACGACTACACGCGCCTGACAAGCGACGGCAAGTTCTGGGATTCGCAGCCGCTCACGGGCGTGCCTGCCGACCGGCACTTACATGTCAGAGACGCAATTTACGGCGGACCTGCCGCCCAAAACCGGCGCGAACTGGTGCAATCCCACCCTACCTGGCTGGTGGACGGCCTCGGCCCGTTAAATCCAAATTTGAAGCCGAACGTTTTCCCGGATTTGCGGCCCTGGTTGGCGCGCTACAAAATCATAGGACGAACAAAGCTGTCGGTGATTTACAGGCGAACCGAGTCTCCGGTGTCGCCTTGAACACGCTCGTTCATTGCTGCAATCGCCTGATCTTCCGCATGATAGTCGAACTGAGCTGGATCGAATCGTGGCGGATTGGCGCGCTCCCAGGCAATTGTGCGCTCGATCCTAGTGTTCTCTTCGACGGGCTCCTCGAAACCAAGCTCCTCCCGAATTCGCTCACTGCTCATGGCCCAATGCTGCTCACTGTTGTAGGGAACGCGAAGATGTTGCGGCGTGAGATCCTTTGGAACTGGGAGAACATTTCCGTTCCATTTGGCCGTCTGACCGATCCTCTGAACCCACTCCGACTCAGGGTATGAATTTGGCTCGGCAAGGTTGTAAATCCGGCCAGCCGCGGCCGGCGAGACGACTGCTAACGCGATCGCGGCTGCAACGTTTTCCACATACCCGCGCGGCCCACGCCAGCGCGCCGCGTCTTCCTGCAGCAGGATCGCTGGCCGTTGATCATCCATTCGTTTGAGATAAGGAAACAAGCGATGCAGCGGGTCTCCTGGGCCGTAGACCATAGGGAGACGTAAGATGGTGCCCGCCAACTCGCGGTCGGTCATCAACGCCCTTTCCACCGGGATCTTGTCATACTCTTCGCCAAGCCACCCGAAAACGGAACGCAGTTGCGCCAGCACTTCAGGACCGTATACGTTTCTACTGGTTCTGAGATCTGAATCCTCGGTGAGAGGCATCGACTGAAGTGGTCCCGATTCGAAGCCATGCAGAATGCCTGCTGCGCGATAAACGTCGCCGCTGCTCAGCGCGACCACTCTCTGCGCCAGACCTCGAAACACGCTCATAAGCGTGCTCGCCTGGCGTCCATTGCTTAAGATGAGGTCAAGCACCACATCAGGCCCAAAGCGCCGGAAGTGGTCTAAGTGCTCCGCAAGTGCATTCCGGTCTCCTATGATCTGCCGCGCTGAGGGCGGCAAAGAGGTCGCCGATTTTCCGCGGTGAAAAACGGCCACCTCGTGGCCTTCGCACGCCAGCCTCCGAAGGACATACGGGCCTATGAACCCCGATGCCCCGATGAGCAAAATCTTCATCCGCCAGATTTCTTACACTCCTTTCTGAACCACGGAGTTCGAGCGCTACTATAGCGAATCTGCGCGTGCTCGAGACGCCAGACCAACTTGCCGCCGCAGTGCAAGCCGACGCACCGCGCATTGCGCTCGGTATCAGCGTGGTTGTTCTCAGTCTCGCCGCAATCGTATTCCAAGCGGTCGGCAACCCCGCAAAGATCTCGCTCTGCTATGGTTCGCCCTATTTTCAATACTCTTCATTGAGGAAAACGGATTGCCCATGGGGGTTACGTCTGCCGCTCCTTATACTTTCGTTGAGCGCTCCTTCTGCTTGGGCGACCGGTTTCTTCTCTGCACGGACGGGCTGCTCGAAGCAGCTAACGAACATAACGAATTTCTTGGAGAAGACCGCCTCCGCCAAGCTCTTCTGGACTCCGCAAGGTTAGATGCCAACCAATCTGTTGATTTTCTGCTGAACGAACTCGCGCCTCGGGCCGGGTACAGCCGCGGGCGCTCACAGGAGGACGATCTTACACTGCTCGTGATCGATGTCGCACACGTTTGATCGGCCACATCGCCGCGCTCTGCAACCGCCTCTTCCTCCAAAAAACACGAAAAAGCCTGTCGAGCGCCCTAATTCAGCCCGAACGTGTCAAAAATCACCTCTTCTTGCCCGATCGGAGCCGCCAAACACAACTCGTCTCCCTGCGTCCATAATTAGAAGCTCCGTGCCGCACTGCCAACCCGTAACATTAACCAGATCTCCATCGTCTCCATAGGCAACGGAAGCTAATGCTGCCATCTGGTTGAATCGGCAGCCCTGAAGTGCAAATCCAATAAATTTCGCCGCCGCTCGCTAAAGAACACTGAGGAAAATATGGCTATACAGCCACCCATGCCGCTTGAATCTTCTGTTCCTGAATCTCCCCGGCCTGAGGAAGAGCGTCAGCTCTATACCCCCGGCGTAGGCAACCGCGCCTTACCGGATCTGGACAAAGATACTACTCCTGCATCACCCACCCATTGGTGGGTTTGGCTGCTGATTTTCGCCCTCATCGGCTACGGCTGTTACCGGCTCTACAAGTTCGAAACAGCTAAGAAGGCCGCCATCGGCTCGGTCCGAGGCATGGCCAAGCCGCGTAGCATTCCGGTTGTCGCATCCGCCGTCCGGCTTGGCGATATGCCGGTTTATCTCGAAGGGCTCGGCACAGTCACGGCTTTCAATACCGTTACTGTAAAGCCGCAGGTTGACGGGCCGCTCATCAGTGTGAATTTTAAGGAAGGCCAGTTCGTCAATAAGGGCGATCTGCTTGCCGTAATCGACCCTCGCCCCTTCCAAGTCGCTCTCGATCAAGCTCAAGGTAACCTCGCCCAAGCACAAGGAAACCTGGTAAAAGATCAGGCCGCTCTCCGCGATGCCCAGGCAAATTACGTCCGCGACCAGGAATTATACAAGCAGAACATCATCGCTAAACAGCAGCTCGACACGCAACTCGCCACCGCCGACCAGTCACGCGGCGCAATAGAGGCCGATAAGGCAGTGATCGAGGCCAATCAGGCCGCGATTTCCAGCGCCAAATTGAACCTCGCCTACACGAAAATCACTGCCCCCCTCAGCGGCCGGATCGGTCTGCGGCTCGTCGATGCGGGCAATATCGTTCACACCACCGATGCGAACGGCCTGGCCATTATTACCCAACTGCAGCCCATCGCGGCTCTATTCAGTATTCCCGAAGATCAGCTCCCGCCGGTGCTCGACAAGCTTCGCCACGGTGCGAACCTCCGTGCTGTAGCCTTCGACCGCGACGGCAGGACGAAATTAGCGGACGGCACGCTGCTCACCGTCGACAATCAGATCGATCAAACCACCGGCACCTCGAAGCTCAAAGCTGTTTTCCCGAACACGGACTCGGCGTTGTTCCCGAACCAATTCGTAAATGTCCGCCTCTGGCTCGATACCCGCCGCAATGTGCTCATCATTCCAGCAGGCGCAATTCAGCGCGGGCCTACCGGCACATTTGTCTATGTCGTGCGGGACGATGGAACCGTCGCAGTCCGCTCTGTAAAGGTCGGCCTCACCCAAGGCAATGACGTCTCGATCGACGACGGACTCCAGGCAGGCGAAAAAGTAGTTACCGACGGCGCTGAAAAACTCACCGAAGGCATGAAAGTAAGCCTGCGCCAGCCTAGCCCGGCAGCACCTCAGCAATGAGTCCTTCACAATGAGTCCTTCGCGGCCCTTTATCATCCGGCCGGTTGCCACGTCTCTCCTAATGGCCGGCATCCTGATCGCCGGTGGAATCGCCTACAAACAACTCCCCGTCTCGGCTCTGCCGGAAGTCGATTACCCGACTATTCAATGCACTACCTTTTACCCTGGCGCGAGCCCGGATGTGATGGCTTCCTCCGTTACCGCGCCTCTCGAGCGCACCTTCGGACAAGTCCCCGGCCTGAAGCAGATGACGTCCACCAGCTCTTACGGGAGCTCGATTATCACCCTTCAGTTCGACCTCGATCTCAATATCGATGTGGCCGAGCAGCAGGTTCAGGCCTCAATCAATGCCGCTGGCACCTATCTGCCTCCGGATCTGCCGAACCCGCCGATCTATAGCAAGGTCAATCCAGCTGATGCGCCTATTCTGACCCTCGCTCTCTCTTCAACTACCGTTCCTTTGACCAGGGTCGAAGATCTCGCCGACACCACGCTGTCGCAGAAAATCTCTCAACTGCCCGGCGTAGGTCTCGTAACCATAAGTGGCGGCCAGAAACCAGCCGTCCGAATCCGCGTCAACCCGAGCGCGCTCGCCGCCTACGGACTTAGCCTGGAAGATGTCCGCACCGCGCTTGGCCAAACCAATATCAACCAAGCCAAAGGCAACTTCGACGGCCTCCGCCAGGCATATACGATAGGCGCGAACGATCAGATTCTGACCAGCTCCGGTTACCGGCCCGTCATCATCGCTTACAAGAGTGGCGCGCCTGTCCGGCTGGAGGACATCGCCACTGTCGTCGACGGCGCTGAGAACACTCATCAGGCAGCCTGGATGAACACGACGCCGGCAGTAATTGTCAACATTCAGCGCCAGCCCGGAGCCAATATCATTGCCGTCGTCGACCGTATTAAGGCGCTCCTGCCGCAGCTTAGAACATCGATTCCTTCCGCTGTTCAGGTAGCTGTTCTGACTGACCGCACGGTCACCATCCGCGCCTCCGTTGCCGACGTGCAGTTCTCACTCATGCTCACCGTCGCTTTGGTAGTGATGGTGATTTTTCTATTCCTGCGCAACCTCGCCGCCACCATCATTCCCAGCATCGCGGTTCCGCTTTCGATTGTGGGCACTTTCGGCGTGATGTACCTGCTCGGCTATAGCCTCAACAATCTCACCCTCATGGCGCTCACCATTTCGACCGGCTTCGTGGTGGACGACGCCATCGTGATGATCGAGAACATCTCGCGCTATCTCGAAGAAGGCGAAACACCCTTGCGCGCCGCCCTGCGCGGCTCTGAGCAGATCGGCTTCACTATCGTTTCTTTAACTGTTTCTTTAATCGCGGTGCTCATTCCTCTGCTCTTCATGGGCGATATTGTCGGGCGTCTCTTCCGCGAATTCGCCATCACCCTTGCTATTACCATCCTCGTCTCGGCGTTTGTCTCTCTCACCCTGACGCCGATGATGTGCGCCAAGATTCTCCGGCACAAGCATGAGCATGAGCAAACCTGGTTCTATCGAAAGTCCGAGTACGCATTTAACTGGGTGATCGCCAAATATGGCACTACGCTGCAGTGGGTTCTCAAGCACCAGCCCGCGACGTTGCTCGTCACTTTCGCCACGCTGGTCGGAACCATCATTCTGTTCATGATCGTTCCGAAGGGTTTTTTCCCTGTTCAGGACACCGGCTTGATTCTTGGCGTCTCGGAAGCGCCGCAAGATGTCTCGTTCGACGCCATGTCGAAAAGCCAGCAAGCTTTGGCTAAGGTGATTCTGCGCGATCCAGCTGTCGAAAGCCTGTCCTCCTTTATCGGAATCGACGGCGTAAACACAACCCTCAACAGCGGCCGCATCCAGATCAACCTGAAACCACACGATAACCGCTCAGCCAGCGCTAGCGATGTTATTCGCCGCCTGCAGCCCAAACTGGCCCAGGTGGAAGGCATCACGCTTTACATGCAGCCGGTGCAGGATCTCACCGTCGAAGACCGCGTTAGCCGCACCCAATATCAATACACGCTCGAAGACACCGACGCCACCGAGCTGAATACCTGGACCAGCCGCCTGGTAGATAAACTGCGCACCTTGCCGTCGCTAAGAGATGTAGCCACCGATCAGCAGCCCAGCGGCCTGGAAACGACGCTGGTCATTGATCGGGATACCGCCTCACGCTTGGGCATCGGCATGCAGCAGATTGACGACACGCTTTACGACGCCTTCGGCCAGCGGCTGGTCTCGACCATGTTTACCCAGCTCAATCAGTATCATGTCGTCCTCGAAGTCGCTTCCGGTTATCGCAACGAGCCCGCTGACCTTTCGAAGATCTATGTCAAATCGTCCACCGGCACAGTGGTCCCGCTTGGCTCTTTCACCCACTACGAGCAGACCTCCGCGCCTCTTACGGTCAATCATCAAGGACAATTTCCGGTCGTCACCATTTCGTTCAATCTTCCTCGCAACGAGTCTCTCGGCCACGCTGTGAAGGACATTAAGCAAGCCGAGCAGGAGATTGGGTTGCCCCTCAGTATTCACTCGAGTTTCCAGGGAACCGCCGCTGCCTTTCAGAACTCGCTCGCGAACGAAATTTGGCTCATCTTGGCGGCGCTGGTGGTCGTCTACATCGTCCTCGGGGTGCTCTATGAAAGCTACATCCATCCCATCACGATCCTTTCGACTCTGCCTTCGGCCGGAGTCGGCGCGATCCTCGCCCTATTCATTTGCGGTCAGGATTTCAATGTCGTCGCGCTCATCGGCATCATCCTCCTCATCGGCATCGTAAAAAAGAACGCAATTATGATGATCGATTTCGCCCTCGAAGCAGAGCGCGAACAAGGCAAGCCGCCGCTCGAAGCCATCTATCAGGCCTGCCTGCTGCGCTTCCGGCCCATTATGATGACCACCATGGCGGCGCTCTTCGGCGGACTGCCGCTGGCTCTCGGAACCGGTGTCGGTTCGGAACTGCGCCGGCCCCTCGGCATCACCATCGTCGGCGGCCTGATCGTCAGCCAGGTTTTGACCCTCTACACAACACCCGTCGTCTATCTCTTTTTTGACCGCTTAGCCCAGCAACTCAGCCGTAAACCCGCCACGCATTTCGCCCAGCCAACCCTGGAGCCCGTCCATGTCGACTAATAGTGGAGTAGGCCTTTGGCCTGCAGTGCTCCCCTCGCTTCTTATATCCGAGCGATCATTGTGGAGCGGGCTTTTAGCCTGCCACGCTAGCATTCGTGTCGGTGTTGAGCCGCACCCATGAACCTCTCGGAACCATTCATCAAACGTCCCGTCGCTACTTCCCTGCTCACTGCGGCACTGGCGCTGGCCGGTGGATTGGCGTTCCGTCTCCTTCCCGTTGCGGCTCTGCCGCAAGTGGCATTTCCGACGATCGTCGTCCACGCCAATCTCCCCGGCGCCAGCCCCGAAACCATGGCCTCTGCTGTCGCCACTCCGCTCGAGCGCCAGTTCGGCCGCATCGCCAGCATCTCGGAAATGACTTCGTCTAGCCAGCTCAGCAGCACTGCTATCGTCCTTCAATTCGACCTCGACCGCGACATTGACGCCGCCAGCCGCGATGTACAAGCGGCCATCAATGCGGCGCGTGGGCAACTCCCGCCTGACTTGCCTAGCAATCCGAGCTATTGGAAAGCCAATCCCGCGGATGCGCCTATCCTCATGCTCGCCTTAAGCTCAGACGTAGTCCAGCGCGCGCAAATGTACGATTTCGCGGACTCTATTCTGGCCCAGAAACTCTCTCAAATTGAAGGAGTGGGCCAAGTGGAAGTCTTTGGCAGCTCGCGGCCTGCCGTGCGCGTGCAAGTCAATCCCATGCTGCTTAACACTATGGGCCTCGGTATCACGGATGTCGCAACTACCCTGCAGAATGCCAACGCGCATCAGGCGAAAGGCGCTGTCAGCAACCAGAAAGTAAAGTGGCAGATCAACGCCACCGACCAGCTCTTTCACGCTGATGAATATGCCCGCCTGATTGTGACGTATCGCAACGGCGCCCCCGTCCGCCTGGCGGATCTCGGCAACGTTCTCGACTCAGTCGAAAACACGCGCAACGACGGCCTCGACAACGGTAAGCCGAATGTTCTCCTCGCGGTTACGCGCCAGCCACAAGCGAACATCATGGACACTGTCGACCGCATCCGCGCCATCATGCCGCAGATTCAAGCCTCGGTCCCACCGGCGATGCACCTTCTGATCGCGCAGGATCGAACGAACACGATTCGCGCGTCCGTCCACGATGTCGAATACACGCTGCTGATATCCATCGTCCTCGTCGTGCTGGTGGTCTTTGCATTTCTTCGCAGTACCTGGGCAACCATTATCCCGGGCATTGCAGTGCCTCTTTCATTGTGCGGGACCTTCGTAGCCATGTATCTGCTCGGCTACACACTCGACAATTTATCTCTCATGGCTCTTACCGTCTCAACTGGTTTCGTAGTCGATGACGCCATCGTCGTGATGGAGAACATCACCCGCTATCTAGAAATCGGCTGGACCCCGGTCAGAGCCGCTCTGCAGGGCGCGAAAGAAATTGGCTTTACCGTTCTATCGATGAGCACTTCGCTGGTTGCCGTTTTTATTCCGATTCTGCTGATGGGCGGCATCGTTGGACGGCTCTTCCGCGAGTTCGCGGTAACCCTGAGTGTTGCCATCGCCGTGTCGCTGGTCGTCTCCCTCACTACCACACCCGTCATGTGCGCGAAGTTTCTGCACCCTGAGCACATCGGCGGCCACAACTTCGTATACAAACTGAGCGAACGCACTTTTAACTCGGTGCACGCTTTCTACGCGCGAACGCTTAAGAGCGTTCTTCGTCACCCGCAGTTAACCTTGATCATCACGCTCGTCACGATTGCCGTGAGCGTCTATCTATATATCGTCGTCCCGAAAGGATTTTTCCCGCAGCAGGACACAGGACGTATCGGCGGCGTGATCGTGGCCGACCAGGACATCTCCTTCACAGCCATGCGGGAAAAGTTGCACGAGCTCCTCCGCATCGTGCAACAGGACCCCGCCGTCGAAGACGTGCAAGGCTTCACCGGAGGGGGCACGCTCAATGTTGCCTCGGCATGGGCACAGTTGAAGCCGCTCGATGAAAGAAAAGTTTCCGCCGACCAGGTAATCAATCGCCTGCGCAGCAAGGTCGCCCGCATTCCCGGCGCAACTCTCTACATGCAAGCCGCCCAGGATATCCGCGTCGGCGGCCGCGGCGGCAATTCGCAATACCAATACACGCTGCAATCCGACAAGTTGAGCGATCTCAACGAATGGGCGCCAAAGCTGCTCGCAAAATTGAAGACAGTGCCGCTGGTGCTCGACGCGAACAGTGACCAGCAGATTCACGGCCTCGAAACCCGCCTCATCATCGACCGCAGTACGGCTTCGCGTATGGGCGTAAATCCGGAGGCGATCGACACCACTCTCTACAGCGCTTTCGGCCAGCGTCAGGTCTCGACCATGTACACCGGCATCAATCAGTATCACGTAGTACTCGAGGTGCTGCCCGAGTTCCAGCAAAATCCAGCGTCCTTAAACGCCATTTACGTGCGTACCAACAACGGTACCCCGGTTCCTGTTTCGACCTTTACTCATCTGCGCACCGTGCTTGCACCTCTGACCGTCAACCACCAAGGGCAGTTTCCATCGATCACGCTTACCTTCGCTCTCGCGCCCGGCGTGGCGCTTAGCGAGGCGGTGGCCGCTGTTCAACGGGCGGAAGATGAAATCGGCATGCCCGCCAATGTACATGGCTCTTTCCAGGGCACCGCCAAGGTTTTTCAGGCTTCTCTCCAGTCGGAGCCGCTGTTAATTCTCGCCGCTCTGGTCGCCGTTTATATTGTGCTCGGAATGCTGTACGAGAGTTATATTCATCCCATCACGATTCTCTCGACGCTCCCTTCGGCGGGCGTTGGTGCGCTGCTCGCGTTGCTTATCACCGGCACCGACTTAACCGTCATCGCCCTGATCGGGATTATTCTTTTGATCGGTATCGTCAAGAAGAACGCAATTATGATGATCGATTTCGCGCTGGACGTGCAGCGCAAAGAAGGAGTGTCGCCCAAAAATGCCATCTATCAGGCTTGCCTGCTGCGTTTCCGGCCCATCATGATGACCACCATGGCAGCTCTCTTGGGTGGCTTGCCGCTGGCCCTTGGCACCGGTACCGGATCCGAGCTGCGCCGGCCTCTCGGCATCACCATCGTCGGCGGACTTATGGTTAGCCAGATACTCACGCTCTACACAACGCCCGTGGTTTACCTTTACCTCGATCGTCTCCAGGCCTGGTTCGGCGCTACCCGCCAGGTCAGCCCACGCCTCAAAACATTGCTCACCGACAGCCCGGGGTAGCTAGAGGGCGGGCGGATGAATGAGCGGAATCGCTTCGCGGCGGCCGCGCCGATATACTCTGAAGTCGCGTAAGTCGGTGGTAATAACCGGATGCCTCGGGTGCATTTCACTCAACCTTATGAGGCACAAGTCTGCGAGATCGGGCGCGCGGTCGGCATACCTGTTCGCTAGTTCGGCCAGCCGCTCGAGATGATCGGCGATAATGAAAGCCGGGCGCAGGAGCCCTTCGCGTACCGACGCAAGTACTAAGGCGGCGTTGCCGAGGTGGAAGGCCGCTTCCGCCAACACGGCGTCACAGGTCAACAGCGGCTCAGTCACTTGCTGAGCGATGTCCAAGGCCCAACGATGGTGTCGATCTTTCCGGTTGACGAACGCTACCAGAAAGCCTGTATCGGCGATCGCTTTCACTTACGCGAGAAGCCCTTGCGGGTGGAAAGGTCTGCTTTCCCTTCTATGGCGCCGGCCAGCCGAAGAAAGGAACGCTTGTTGGAACTCTTTGCCTTTTCAAGTTCTGCGCGTACGATGCGCCCGCGCGACATGCCGGTCTTGCGCGCGGTTTCATCCAGCCAGTCGGCGAGATCATCCGGAAGGCGAATGGAAAGTGTATTACCCATCTGCTGACAATGTAACACAACGAATATACGAATAAAAACGGAGTCAATGGGCCGAATGAGCTTTTCCAATCCCGGGCGATCTTCTTACCAACAGCGGACCTTTCGGGGAGCGACCTTTCTAAACCGACTTAGGATTGGGGAGACCTCCCGATCCAAATTTTCTCTGGAAACGGAACTATCAACGCTCATAACAACACCGCTGATTCTGCTGCAGGTTGTCTTGTGCTTGCTACTGGCTCTGAGCCGGTGATTCGCCTCAATGCCAAGAAGCGCCGCCGTAACCCTACGATGAGGGTTGCTCCCTGCGCATTCGTATACCAGAAAACTTGACCTGGTACTCCCGCTCTGAAATCTCAAGGCTTACTTTTGATTCAAAGTGAACAAAGTCACGCGTTAACTCCACTCTGTTCAGAACAGGACTCTATGACTCTCGCAATCTGCCGTCGCGCATCGTCACCGTTCGGTCGGCGAAGGCCGCTGCTTCCGGATTGTGCGTGATCATCAGGATCGTCTGCCCAGTGCTCTTGTTCAACTTCCGTAGAATGTCGAGCACGGCCTCAGAGTTAACCGTGTCGAGATTGCCGGTCGGCTCGTCCGCCAACAGAATCGCCGGCCGGTTCACCAGTGCCCGGGCAATTGCCACGCGCTGCTGTTCGCCGCCCGACAGCGCGCGCGGACGGTGATTCAACCTGTTTTTAATCCCGAGCTGCTGCAGAATGCCTTCGAATCCAGGCGGCTCTTCCTTGACGCCTGCCAGTGAACGTGCTATGGCGATGTTGTCCCTGGCCGTCAGCGTGGGCAACAGATTGTATTTCTGGAAAACGAATCCGATCTTCTTCTGGCGCAACTCGGTCCGCTCGGATTCGCTCATTTGACGGAGGTTCAGGCCGTCGATCCAAACCTCTCCGTCGGTAGGGGGCGCCAGACCTCCCAGGATATGAAACAGAGTGGATTTGCCCGACCCCGACGGACCGATCACCGCCAGAAACTCTCCGTGGGCAACTTCCAGATCCACTCCGCGCAACGCTTGCACCGGGACGTCTCCCGTTTGGTAAGTCTTCTGCAGGCCGCGCACGCGAATGATAGGGCCGGAGTTATTCATACGACAGCGCCTCGATCGCATCCTGGCGCGCAGCTTTCAATCCCGGATAAACGGCTCCCAGCAAAGCTCCGGCTATGGCGATCAGCGCCGCCCAAGGCCACCAGTCAGGCACATTGACAATCTGCAACGAGGCGGGCTTCAGCGCCATCACTCCGGACTTTGCCGCCAATGAAAATGCGATCCCGATCACCCATCCAAGCAGAGCCAGTACCAATGCTTCCCGCACCAGTATGTCTAGAACTGTGCGCGGTTTGGCGCCGAGCGCTTTCAAAATTCCGATCTCGCGAGTGCGTTCTACCACTGCTGTATACATCGAGAGGAACACCACGAGGAAGCCAACCAGCACAGCCAAACCGGTAATCACGCGAATGAATACCTTCAGTTGCGGAATGTTGTTGATGTTGAACTGAGAAAGGACCGCCTGCATCGAAACTGCTTTCAAGTTCCCCTTCAGAACTTCGTTCAGTCGCGCAACCTGCTGATCGGTTAGAGCCGGCTTGTCGAGCTTCACCAGGATTTGCGAGATCCGCCCACTGTTCGACGTCAAATTCTGGAGCGTAGGCAACTGCACCATCAGTCGTCCCAAAACTCCGCCTTGCATGATGCCCGAGACAGTGAATTCATGGTTCAAAAGAGTCCACTTTTGCCCCACGTGAATGTGATTTTGCTGGGCATAGTATTGATCGACCAGCAAATCGTTCGGATCGGTTGGAAGATGCCCAGCGACCAAAGGAATGCCACCGCTCATTTTTTCCAGTTCGGCAAGGTTCACGCCCTGCACGGTGGTTAGAAGTTCCGAGGTTGGCTGGCCCAAAACGCCTAGCGCCTGAACGACGTGAGGCTGCTTTGCCACCAGCGCCACAAAAGCCTCTTTCGTCTGGCCCGTTCCGAAGCTGATCGTTGCTCCGCCGTTGTCGGGCTTCAGGAAAATGTCTGCTCCCGTGCCCTTCTGGCGAGTAGCGGATTCCTGCAGCAACCCCCTGCTGAGCCCGATGAGGGTCAGTATCGACATGACCTGAACGCCAATCACGAGCGCGGACAAAAGCGTCCGCACCCAGCGATGGCGCAGATTCTCAAATACTAATTTGTTGATCATTACGGCTGATTGGCCAAGAAATTTTTCACGACCCGCACGATCGGCTGATGTTCCCTCTCGACTCGCCGGTTGAGATCGCGCATGGTTTCGTCGCTGATCCGGTTCTCGAGCAGCGTCAGCGCCATCCGCACTCCCGGCTTGTCCTGCAACACAGTTTGACGAACGACGAAGCAGGCGTTGTAGGGAGGAAACGCTTTCCTATCATCTCTTAGCATCATCATCTTCGGATCGCTGAGTTGCGCGTCCGTCGAATTACCGGCCGCCATATCCACCCGCTTCTGCTCGAGCGCCTGGTACAGCAGTCCTAAATCCATGCTCTTGGCCGTGCCTTCCCATTGCATCGAGTAGACCTTATTCAATTTGCGCAAGCCGTCCGGCCGTGTTAAGAATTCGTAGCCGATACCCAGCCGCCAGACGCGCGAAGCCGCCGCCGAAAGATCCGGCGACGCCAGGCGTCTTCCATCCGCGCTCCGCACCACCATTGCAAACGTATCGTTGAACCCGAGCGGAGGCAACCAGACCAGGTGAAAGCGGCTCAGGTAAGCGTCTTTCACCACCATATAAGCCTGGGCCGGATCTGCCGGAATCGCTTGCTTCAGAACCACGGTTGCGCCAGTGCCCGTGTACTCAGGATAAATATCGATATCGCCTTTGACGATAGCCTCGTGCGTCAGGAGAGTGCCGCCTAAATCGAGCTTGCGCTCGACCCGAAGATGCAGCTTGCGTTCCAGTTGCTGCGCAGCAATCTCGCCAAGGATGATCTGCTCGGTGAAGTTTTTCGATCCGACTACGATCGAATTCGTTCGTGAGCAGGCGCTCAAATACAGTGCCGCGACGCCGAGCGCCAAATACAACTTCATGTACGGGCGATTCTCCTTTCGAGCGCCGACATGGCGGCATCCGCCAGCAAGGCCAGGGCGGCCGCCGGTATTGCGCCGGCCAGAATCTCCAGCGTGTTTACAGAAGCCACACCGCGAAAAATAAGCTCGCCGAGGCCGCCGCCGCCGATCACGGCAGCTATTACGGCCGTGCCGATATTCGTAACCAGGGCGATGCGTATGCCTGCCAGAATGGTCGGCGCAGCGAGCGGTAGTTCCACCATCCGCAACAGTTGCCGGTCCGTCATGCCCATGGCGATCGCGGCTTCGCGCACGGGCGCATCCACGCTGCTGATCCCCACAATGGTATTGCGCAGGATGGGCAGCAGCGAATAAAGAACCAGGCACAGAATAGCGGTGTGTTTCCCAATGCCTCCGATTAGAGGCACTGGCAGCAGAAAACCGAACAGCGCCAGACTAGGAATCGTTTGGAGGACGCTCGCAACTGTCACCGAGATATGCCGCAGCAGCGGCCGGCGTGTGCCTGCAATTCCCAGCCCCACGCCAATCAAAACCGCCAAGCCGCACGATATGGCAACAATCTCGATGTGCTCGGCGGTCAGTGATACCACGTCGGCCAGAAGGCTTCTGAAAACGGTTTCGTCCACGTTAGCTACTGATTTACCGGTGCTGGGCCATGAGCTGGCGGGTCTGGCGCAGATGTGGATTGTTGTGTAGTGACCGAGAAGAGATGGCACTTCTCCAGCTTTTCTTGGAAGCGGAATCTGGCATGCACAAACAGCGCCGCGCGAGCCTCACCGCTACCCTGGACTTCCTTGGTGAGCCACACGCCATCCGGTTGCCTCTCTTGGACCAGGTGCAGCCAAAAGCCTTTGTGCAGATTCACCAGCAGACCCGCTCCGATCTTCACATCGCGCATGGTTTCAAAGCGCACATCGAGCGGCATCCCCGTTTCTTCGTCAACCGCTATCGTCCCGGTAAGCGCCTGAGCGAATCGCTCCTCCAGTTTCTTGGGTTTGAACGCCGGGTCGCCCGAGAGGCGGTAAGTAAGCGTCCTTCTGCCGTTCCGTTGCTCCCGTTTGCCGTCTGTCAATTGGAGGGCCCGGAGAAACATGTCGGCCTGTTTTTCATCTTTCACCTGGGCCTTTTCCGCTTCCTCCTTGTCGCTGAACTTCTTCACCTCCCGATCTACCCGGTCTTGTTCTTTCTTAGCATCGGAAACGCTCAGCGGCTTGCCGTCTCGCTCAATGGTGTGCTCGATCTCAATCTGGTTGACAAAGAATTGCTCCTTCACAGAGGACCGCTGCTTCTTGACCGAGCCATCGGAATTAAATTCCTCGCTTTTATCGCGGGCAAGACAGGAGTATCGTTCGAGAGCGTCTTCCGATTGCCGCATGCTTTTCAGAACGCGTTGTTTCATTTGCCGGCCATCGGGAATGGGTTTATCGGACGCCGTACTCGCCGCAGAGGCAGCATTATAGGCGAAAAGCGCTGCTATCAAGGTTGTAGTCAATTTGGCCTCAGCTCGGGCGGCAGCGTTTCGCGAAAGGCGCGGGCCACCGGAGTGTCTACCTTCCAGAACTCCTCGGGAGAAACAATCGCCTCGAGTTTGCCGCTTCCGAGAATAGCAATGCGGGTTCCGATCGTCAGCGCTTCCAGCAGATCGTGGGTGACAAATACGGCCGCCACGTTATAGCGCTGGCGTAGTTTTGCAAACTGCTGCTGCATGTCGTGGCGCGTAACGGGGTCGAGGGCGCCAAACGGCTCATCGAAAAGCAGAAGAGCGGGTTCAGCCGCCAGCGCCCGGGCGACCGCCACCCGCTGGCGCTGCCCCCCGGAGAGCCGATTCGGCTTTCGGCGGGCCAGTTCCGGATTAGCCAGTCCAACCTGGTTCAGCAGTTCTTCTGCGCGGTGAACCTGTCTCTCCTCCGGCCACCCCAGCAACCGCGGAACCAGTGAGACATTGTCACGAATTGTCCAGTGCGGCAGCAGGCCAAACTCCTGGATTACGTATCCAATCTGCCGCCGAAGCTGAATGGGGTCGCTCTGACTGACGTCTTTTCCGTCGATTAAGATAGTTCCACTTGTCGGATCCAATAGCCGATTGATGAGCCGGAGGGCTGTCGTTTTACCGGAACCGCTGCTCCCGAGCAGCACCAACGCCTCGCCCCGCTCCACATTGAAACTGAGATTATCCAGTATTTTTCGACCTTCGACGGCGTAGCTGACGTTCTTAAATGATAAGTAAGGCAGGCAGGGTCCCCTATCTCATTATGAACATGGGATAATAGGTGCCAGCTTGGAGCCTGTTACCGGTAGCCCACTTCAGTCCGTTGCTTTGCTCGGGTCGGGAGGTTGGAAAACCGATTGCTACTAATCAAGCTTTCCCCCCACTATCAACCAGAGTTCCGTTAGTCTCGCGATGCCGTATCAAATTCAACCACTAAAAGAGTTCCTAGTTCGTCCTGCGTTACCAGCCGCCCTGAGCCGCCTGTCAGAACTCGCGTATAACCTGGTCTGGAGCTGGGATCACACGATCCGCTCGGTGTTCCGAAGGCTAGATCCGGCCTTGTGGAAGGAGAGCAATCACAATCCCGTACTACTCCTTGGCCGCATTCCCCAGGAGAAGCTGAACCGGGCAGCTGCCGATCCGCGCTTCCTACTTCTTTACAGGCGCGCTTGCGAACGGCACGACAGCTACCTGCATTCCGGCACGCCCACCGCGGCTACTCCCCGCATTGCGTATTTCTCGATGGAGTACGGTCTGCTCGATTGTATGCAGATCTACTCAGGCGGTCTGGGCTTGCTCTCGGGCGATCACCTCAAAGCAGCCAGCGACGGCGACTTTGCGCTGACCGGTGTTGGACTGCTCTATCAACGCGGTTATCTGCAGCAGTATTTAAACCCCGACGGATGGCAACAGGAGCGCACACCGCTCAACGATTTTTATACGCTGCCGGTACGTCCCTGCACGGATGAAAAGGGGGGCGAAGTTATCGTGAGTGTCGTCCTGCCTACCGGCGAGGCCTTTCTCAAAGTGTGGCATATCGACGTGGGCCGGGTGAAACTTTATCTGCTCGACAGCAACATCCCCCAGAACGAATCCGCCGAACACCGGGAGATCACCGACCAGCTATACGGCGGCGACATTCACAAACGCATTCGGCAGGAAATTGTTCTCGGGATCGGCGGTCTGCGCGCCCTAAAAACTCTGGGCATCAAGCCTAGCGTTCACCACATGAACGAAGGGCATTCGGCTTTTCTCGCCCTCGAGCGCATGCGTGTCCTCATGCATGAAGAAGGGCTCACGTTCGACCAGGCGCTCGAAGCAACGCGCGTCAGCAATGTCTTTACGACCCATACCTCCGTACCGGCCGGCATCGACCTGTTCGATTCGAGCATGGTCTACGACTACTTCTGGGCTTACTGCGATCAGGCCGGGTTCCCATTCGATAAGCTGCTGGCTCTCGGCCGCAAGAACCTGAACGATTCATCCGAGCGCTTCTCCATGGCAGTGCTCGCGCTCAAGACCTCCGCCTTCCGCAACGCGGTAAGCGTGCTTCACCGCTACGTCTCGCAGGACATGTTTCAGGATCTGTGGCCGCGGCTGCCCGTCAACGAAGTTCCGATCACCTCCGTGACCAACGGAGTGCATTCGCCGACCTGGATTAACGGCGATTTGGCGGCAATCTACGACCAATATTTGCAGCCGGATTGGCGGGAGCGCCTAGAAGACGCCAAAATGTGGGAACTCGTTCAAGAGATTCCGGGCCAGGAAATCTGGGAAATGCACCGCAAACGCAAACGCCGCATGGTTGCATTTGTCCGGGAGCGGGCAGCTGCTTCGGCTACGCAGCGGAAGTCATCCGCGAGCGAAGTGCGGCGTTTGCAGGAAATCCTCGACCCGGATGTCTTCACTATCGGTTTCGCCCGCCGGTTTGCCACGTACAAACGCGCGACTCTTCTCTTTCGAGACGTAAACCGGCTTAAGCGCATTCTGAATAGCGCCAATATGCCGGTCCAGATTGTCATAGCTGGAAAGGCACATCCCAAGGATCACCCCGGCAAGACGCTGATTCGGGAAATCTATACTCTCTCCCGCGACCCGGAAGTTTCCAAACGCATCATCTTCGTCGAGGATTATGGCATCCAAGTTGCTCGTGAAATGGTGCAGGGTGTCGATTTGTGGTTGAACAATCCACGGCGCGGTGAAGAGGCCTGCGGTACCAGCGGCATGAAAGCGGCGATGAACGGCGTCTTGAATTTCAGCGTGCTCGATGGCTGGTTCGATGAAGCTTTTGAGATTTCGTCTGGCTGGGCGATCGGTGATCGTACGCTGTACTCGGAGGACCAGGACGATCTCCACGCCAGCGCGATCTATTCGACTCTCGAGAACGAAATCGTTCCGCAGTTTTACGAAAATCGCGGATCGGATCAGGAGAACCCCATCGATTGGGTTCGCCGGATGAAGGCCTGCATCGCGAATATCACCCCGCGATTCAGTAGCGGGCGCATGGTAGCGGAATATATGTCGGAGTTGTATCAACCTGCTCATAAGTTGTGGCGGGGCATCTCGGAAAACAATTTCGAAGCGGCGCGTCAGAAGACAGTTTGGGACTCCCGCATGAACGAGACCTGGGATCGCATACGCTTCCTGGAATTGGGTGACGGCCCGGGCGATCAGGTACTGAGCGGTTCAGCAGTTCCGCTGCGGGCCACGATCGAATTGGCCGGTTTGTCTCCGGAAGAAATACGAGTAGAAGCGGTGATTGGGCAAATCGGCGTCAACGGCCAGTTGCAGAGTACTTACGCTTTGCCGCTGGTGCCGGTCGAGGAGAAAGGAACCTCGGTCGTTTTTGCTAACGAGTTCACAGTACAGCAGACGGGGCGCGTGGGGTATTCGGTGCGAGTGAGTCCGAACCATTTCGACAATCCTATTACGAGGCCATGCAATGCGCTGCTCAAGTGGGTATCCGACTAATTATTGGCAAACTGGCGTTTGGGGATAAACAAACCTCTGGTAATGGAACGAAATACGTGGTACATACAAGTCAGGTGTAGGCGGGATCTGTAAGTCAACCTTCCCGATAATGCGTCTCCCCTCCTTCACCCGATACCCAGTATCATTCCTCAGCTTGGAATTGAACTAAATATACGTCCGAGTTACGAAGATGCACCAAGTAACAATGCGTGCTTTCCCGTATCAGAGGACCTTTCAAGGAGCCGATCCACAAATATGGACGGAGATCGAAAATATAGGCAACACGGCTATCAGGATGCGGACCGTGGATCGCCGCGGCAGTTTACTGACCGGCCCAAGACGCAAGGCCCGAAGCTTCCCATCGATGTAACGGGCCCCAAGCTACCGCGGCTTGTCCAGAACGTCGTTGCTTCCAGATGTTACAACTGTGCTGTTACCCTACCGCGCGACGTCGAGTTCAAAGGCAACTGCCCGAAATGCGGCGCTGCTCTGCATTGCTGCAAGCAGTGTGTGAACTTCGATTCTTCTACCCGCTTTCAGTGCCATAAGCCGATCCCGGCACGTCTTGCGATTAAGGATCAGGCAAATACCTGCGAGCTGTTTTCACCCCGCTTCACCGTCGCGCGCGATGCGCTGCCATCCGGACCCATTTCTAATCTTCAGCAATCAGGTGATATCTCCGGGCCACGCAGCATTAACGATGCGCGTGCGGCTTTCGATAATTTATTCAAGAAGTGATGTAAAATCTGCTCGCTTCAGCGGGGGCCGGATCCTGCAGTCTCTCTCCACTCCTGATGGCCGCTCCTAAAATCAAAAAGAAAACCTCCAGCGCGACGGCCTCTCCAGTTCCCCGGCAAGGAGCCGTCCCGTGTCTAATTGTTGTCGCTCTTATTTTGATCATCGTTGGCGTCCTGCTGTACTTTTCGCTCCGTAGCGCAGGCTGATAAGCTTCTCAATTTACATGCGGATCGACGGAAGACGGCCCAACCAGCTTCGGCCAACAAGGATCATACCCGATTATCTGATGACGGCCGAAGGATCTGTGCTAATCGAAGCGGGCAAGACTCGTGTACTCTGCGCCGCATCTGTGGAAGACACTGTTCCGGGTTTTGTGCGCGGAACAGGCAGGGGCTGGATCACCGCCGAATATTCCATGCTCCCGCGCGCCACGGTTACACGAACGCAGCGCGAGCTCACTAAAGGCAAGCCCTCCGGTCGAACGCATGAGATTCAACGGCTGATCGGCCGCTCGCTGCGTTCCGTGGTCGATCTGGCGGTGCTGGGCGAGCGGAGCATCATTATCGATTGCGACGTATTGCAGGCGGATGGCGGCACAAGAACCGCAGCCATTACCGGCGCCTACGTTGCGCTCGCGATCGCGCTTGGAACGCTCGTGAAGTTCAAACTTGTTCCGCGGTCACCGGTAATTGACTCGATCGCGGCCACCAGCGTGGGAATTGTTTCCGGCGTTCCGATGCTCGATCTCGCATACGAGGAAGATTCCCGCGCCGACGTCGATATGAATGTTGTCCTGACCGGTTCGGGTAAATTCGTTGAGTTGCAGGCAACAGCGGAACACACGCCTTTCGGTGATGAACCGCTGGCTGAGTTGATCGAGTTGGCGCGGGCAGGTATAAGTGAGTTGCAAGCTATTCAGCAGCAAATCCTCGCCGGACGCTCGTGAGCAGAGTCCTTTACGCATGTTCGACGAACCCCGGCAAGCTGCGCGAGTTTGCACTAGCGGCTCGAGAGTTTGCGCGAACACCTTATCTGGTCGAGCCACTCCCCAGCCTGAAGCACGTTGAAGCTCCAGAGGAAAACGGACTCACGTTTAAAGAGAACGCTTGTTTGAAGGCAGTCTATTACTCGGATTTGACGGACGAACTGGTCTTTAGTGATGACTCGGGCATTGAAGTCGATGCGCTGGGGGGCGAACCCGGCGTTTACTCAGCACGCTTTGCCGGGCCGGACGCGACAGATGCGGCGAACAACCAGCTACTACTTAAATGCCTGGTTAATTCGATCGACCGGAGCGCGCGCTTTATCGCTGTCATTGCGCTGGCCCGGTCCGGCCAGGTGATCGAAACCTTTCACGGGATGGTCGAAGGTGAAATTCTACGGGAGCCCCGGGGCAAGAACGGCTTCGGCTACGACCCTCTCTTCTTTTATCCGCCGTTCGGAAAATCGTTTGCGGAGACCGGCACCGAGGAAAAATTCCGTGTAAGCCATCGTGGGCAGGCGCTGCGGAAGTTAGTTGAATTTGTATCACAATCCGCATGCTTTGCGAGATAGTACACTCCCATCAGGACTGCACGGCGGATGTTCCAAGGCTGTTAGGGCGAACCGACGAAGATGGAAATGAACCCGCTAAGTGATGGCGCATCGCCGCTGGTAGCCCTTGCGACGCTTGATTTCCTCGCGGGTGGAGGCGAAATGGGCGCGCTGATGCGCTCTTTCGATTGGTCTGAGAGTCCGCTGGGTCCTCCTGAACTTTGGCCGCAGTCGCTTAGGACCTCGGTCAGTATCTGTCTCAATTCGCGGTTTCCCATTATTGTTTGGTGGGGTCCCGAACTGGCGGTACTTTACAACGACGGGTATGTTCCCGTTCTGGGCGCCAAACATCCGGGCCGCGCACTGGGCCGGCCGGGCAGACAGGTTTGGAAAGAGGTATGGCCTGTTGTCGGACCTCTGCTCGAGACCGTGATGGAGCGCGGCGAAGCAAATTGGGCCGACGATCTGCAACTCTTCATCGACCGGAACGGCTATCCAGAAGAGGCTTACTTCCGGTTTTCATACAGCCCGATACGCGATGAAAGCGGCGGCATCGGCGGCGTTTTCACCCCAGTCAGCGAGACCAGCCAAAAGGTGATTGCCGAGCGCCGGCTTCGGACTTTGCGCGATTTGGCCGAACAGGCAAGCCGGGCCCGCACGGTCGCCGAGGCCTGCTCGACCGCAGCGGGCGTGATCGGAGCGAATCCCTATGACGTTCCTTTTGCCGCTCTCTATCTGCTGGATTCGAACGCAGAGAAAGCCTCCCTGACCGAAACAACCGGCGATCTATCGGCGGCAATGCCGGAATCGATTTCGATGCGGGGTGATAGCACCTCGTTTTTGTCAGCAGCCATTCGGGATACCAGATTATCTATTCACCCAAGCCCCGCCGAGTTTCGCGGCCTCCGCTTGGGACCGTGGGGCGAATTGTCGCCGGCGCTCGTGACGGTGCCGGTGTTCTTACCCGGACAAGATGTGCCCTCCGCGTTCCTCATAGCGGCATCGAGTTCCCGCCGGGAGCTCGATGCCGACTATCTGAGCTTTTATGAGCTGGTGGGGCAGCAGATCGGTACGGCGATCGCAAACGCCAGGGCGTATGAAGAAGAGCGAAAACGCGCCGAAGCGTTGGCTGAAGTAAACCGGGCGAAGACGGCCTTCTTTTCCAACGTGAGTCATGAGTTTAGAACTCCGCTGACACTCATGCTGGGGCCGCTGGAAGAACTGCTTGCTCAGGACGTAGAGCTATCCGCGGAGAATCGCGATCGGGTTTCCGTCGCTTACCGGAACAGCCTGCGTTTGCTAAAGCTCGTCAATTCGCTGCTTGATTTCACGCGCATCGAGGCGGGCCGCGTTCATGCGCTTTACCAGAAAACCGACCTGGCGGAACTCACGAGAGAGCTGGCGAGCGTTTTTCGCGCCGCTATTGAGAAGGCGGAGTTACGCTTCACAATGGACTGCCTTACGCTTCCGGAGCCAGTCTATGTGGACCGCGAGATGTGGGAGAAAATTGTCTTCAATCTTCTCTCGAACGCTTTGAAATTTACTTTCGAAGGTGAGATCGCGGTTTGTCTCAAGGCCACTGAACAGGGCGCGGAGTTTTCAGTTGCGGATAGCGGCTCCGGTATACCAGCACACGAGATTCCACACCTATTTAAGCGTTTTCATCGCGTGGAAGGCGCCCGAGGACGTACCTTTGAAGGCACCGGCATCGGCCTGGCGCTCGTTCGGGAACTCGTGCAATTGCATGGCGGCACGATTTGCGCGGAAAGCGAGCTTGGCGTCGGAAGCACCTTCAGGATCAGTCTTCCATTTGGCAGCGCGCATCTGCCCAAGGAACATCTGGACGAGCGCGGTGCAGGTCGACATCGGCCGCTTCGCCCGGAGCTATATGTCGAGGAGTCCCTTCGCTGGATAGTGGATGACGATCAGTCCGCGCTTAGGCAGGAACATTCGGACGAGAGTGTTCGTTCCATTCCGGCACAAGCGCCTATCGAGACCCCTGAGCGCATCCTTATTGCCGACGACAATGCAGACATTCGCGAGTATATAGGCAGGCTCCTTCGGGACCGATACGAGGTGATTGCCGCGCCGGACGGCGAGGCTGCGCTACGGACTGCAGTAGAGGAAAGGCCTTCTCTGATTCTCTCGGACATCATGATGCCGCGCCTCGACGGTTTCTCTCTCGTACGTGAGCTTCGCAGCCGGCCCGAAACAAGCACGATTCCCGTGATCCTCCTCTCGGCGCGAGCCGGTGAGGAGTCACGCGTCGAGGGCCTGGACGCCGGTGCGGATGACTATCTGGTCAAGCCCTTTAGCGCGGGTGAACTTCTGGCGCGGGTGAGCGCGCATCTGAGGCTTACACGGCTCCGGCGAGACACCGCCGAAGTCTTGCGCAAAAGCGAGGAGAGTCTGCGGCTGGCGCTCGCTGCCGGGCACCTTGGCTGGTGGGAGCTGGATCTGACGAATTGGCATCTCACTTCCTCAGACACATCGCTTGCTAATTTTGGCCGCATGCCGAGTGAACCATTCACCTATGACGATTTACTCAATGGCGTTCACCCCGATGACCAGCGACGCAGAAAGGAAGCTCTAGAGGAGTCGATCGCCAGCTCCACCGATTACGACATTGAGTATCGCTTCATTTGGCCGGATGGCAGCTTGCACTGGGTACGGCTTTGCGGGCGGCCCAGCTTCGCGCCCGGCAGCGCGGGCCGCCGCATGATCGGCATCTCGCAGGACATTACCAGCCGTAAATGCTCGGAGCTGCGCGATGCGTTCCTGGTGCAGCTCTATGATGCGATTCGCCCTCTAACCGATCCGGACGAGATCACACAGACGGCCGCCCGGTTGCTTGGTGAACAGCTCGCCGCCGATCGATGTGCTTATGCGGATTTAGCAAGCGACGGCGAGAAGGTCACACTAACAGGCGATTATAATCGCGGCGTGCCGAGCATTGTGGGGAGCTACACGCTCAATCAGCTCGGCCGTGAGGGCGCCCGGATCATGCGCCAGGGGCGGCCTTTTATCTCGGATGATACTGAAACGGATCCTCGTATCGCGGACGCCCTCGAATTTTGCCGTCGAGCCCAGATAAGAGCGGTGCTTTCCGTTCCTCTTTGCAAACATAACCGGCTGGTCGCAGGTATGTCGGTTCATCAGGCCGCCCCCCGGCACTGGACCGAGGACGAGATCGAGCTGGTCAAGTCCGTCTCGAATCGCTGCTGGGAGTCGATCGAGCGTACGCGGATTGCGCGCGAATTGGGCGAAAGTGAAGAGCGCTACCGAGTACTGTCGGAGAGTGTTCCTCAGCTCTTATGGTCTTGCGATGCAGGCGGGCAATGCGACTATCTCAGCAGCCAGTGGGTCACTTACACGGGTGTCCCCGAAGCCAATCAACTCGGTCACAAATGGCTGGAGGTTGTGCATCCCGAAGATCGGGATGCTACGTTCAAGATCTGGCGGGCGGCGATCGAGGACCGCGGCGACTATGACGTGGATTTCCGCATCCGGCGTCATGACGGAGCTTACCGATGGTTTAAGACGCGTGGCCGCCGGCTCCGCGACGGGTCTGGAAAAGTGCTGAGATGGTTCGGCACGTGTACGGATATCGACGATCAGGTACGCATCGAGCAGGAACTCAGACGCGCAAACCAAGATCTCGAGCAGTTTGCCTTCTCCGCTTCGCACGATCTGCAGGAGCCGCTTAGAAATGTCGGGATCTACAGCCAGCTGATCGCGAAACGCTACTCGGAAAAGCTGGATGATCAGGGCCGACAGTTCCTGCGTTTTATAATCGAGGGATCGCAGCGCATCGGCCTCTTAGTCGAAGACCTGCTCGCTTACACACAGGCCGCGGCTATTGCCGAAAATCCGGACGAGATTGCCGATGCGGCGGCCGCTCTCAAGAGTGGACTCGCGAATCTGGCCACAGCGCTACAAGAAAGTAATGCCATTGTCACATGTGACCCCTTGCCGGCTATTCGCGCGAAGTCATCCCATCTCCAGCAGCTTTTCCAGAATCTCGTCGGCAATGCCGTGAAGTATCGCAAGGACGGCGAGCCACCACGCGTTCACGTTTCTGTCCGACGCGACGGCGGGTATTGGCTGTTCACCGTGCAAGACAACGGCATCGGGATAGATCCTCAATATCAGGCGAAAATTTTCGGCATCTTCAAGCGCTTGCATGGACGCGAGAAGTACGCCGGAACTGGTATTGGACTTGCGATCTGCCAAAAGATCGTAGAGCGGCACGGCGGCCGCATTTGGGTGGTATCGGAGCTCGGCAAAGGCGCGACATTCTGCTTTACCTTGCCGGTACCGTATTGATCCGGGTCGTCTAGTAACATCAATGTCCAGGCGCTATCAGTACTCCTGATGGGCTCTTGATCCGCTAAAATGTGTTCAGTGCACCGGTTCGTTCTTCACAATAGCGAAATCCGGGACGCCCGCGACCCGCTGCTCTCTCCAGGCCAAGTTGGCTTTCTAAATGGATGGGGAGTGTTTAGCACGTTGCGGATTTCTGATGGCGTGCCTTTCGCATTTGAGCGCCATTACGCGCGCATGCGGCATGACGCGGAGCTGCTGCGAGTGCCCGTCGATTTCGCGCCTGAAGTTCTGCTGCGCTTACTGCAGTCGTTGATAGAAGCGAACAATGCTGTCGATGCTGTGTTGCGAGTGGCGATCGTTCGGAACCGTGGTGGACTGTTCGAGGCCGCCGCCTTAACGCGGGATTGCGACTTGGTCGCCTTTACTGCGGAGCTGACAAATTGGGGCGAAGGTGTCCATCTAACCTACGTGCCGAACGCACGGTTCAGTGCGTCGCCCTTTGCGGGGACTAAGATTACCTCCTGGGCTCAGAATCTGGCCTGGTACGAAAAGGCCCATCAGGAAGGGTTCGATGAAGCCATTCTCTTGAATGAGCACGGCCTCGTTAGCGAATGCACATCTGCTAATATCTTCGCCGTCCAGGGCCGACAGGTGTTTACTCCGCCTCTTGCCACCTCCGGCTGCTTGCCGGGTATTACGCGCGCCATCCTGCTGGATGAGATCCAAGTGGATGAGATCCAGGTGGCCGGAGTAGATTTATCGGAGCGAGACTTAAGCCCGTCGCAATTGGAGGCAAGCGATCTGGTATTCGTCACTTCCACGACTCGAGACTTGATTCCAGTTTTGACGGTTGACGGGTTCGCGCTCAAACAGGAGCGCGCTGTTTTCCAACGTCTTCGCAAAGCCTTCACGGCTTATCGCACCGCTCATGTGGCGAATTTCGCTCTCGAAAAAACTTTTGTCAGTTCATGAAGCATCCCGAGTTCACCTGTAGTAATTGTGGAAGCGCAAATTTGCGGCGGTCGCATACAAGATCTTTGCTCGATCTACCGAAGATGGCTCTGGGTATTTATCCGTTTCGATGCCTCGATTGCAGAGAGCGTTTCTGGATCAACATCTGGCTGTTCTCAAAAGGCCGTTATGCCATGTGTCCGCGTTGTCTGGCGGTGGATGTAGGACCTTCCGGGCTGGCGCGTACACGGCTGAACATTACGAAAAAGCTTTTGCTCGCACTGGGTGCCCGCGGCTATCGCTGCTCGCTCTGCAGCTACAGATTTATCAGCTTTAAGCGCACGGACCGGCCACCAAAGATCACTGAAGCGCGGGAGCAGCCTTCTTCGAATCACACGGAAACCGCCTCCGAGGCCGGTACGGCGAAATCGTTTTGAATTTACAGCGCGAGGCTCGACCTGGCGACTGTTTTCTGTCTCGATAAAACCAGCAGGCATCCCACCTGCTCGCCTATCGTGGTTAGCATTTCCATGTCGTCGCCCGAATGGACACGCGCTTCTCTGTTTTGCACGTTGATCACCCCCACTACCGGGCCTTGCGAAATGATGGGAACAGAGAGAAACGCCTCAAAAGTATCTTGTGGGAGATCCTTAAAAAATTTGAAGCGCGGATCGCTGTACGCCTCTCTCGAAATAGCAAGCAGACGACGTTCGCGTGCCACCCATCCGGTCAGGCCTTCACTTAAACGAAGACGCACTTTCCCCAAATTTCGCTGATCGTGATCGCTGGTCGCGTAGAGCGCGAGCTCGCCATCCTCCACGAGATAAATCAAGCAAGAATCGCATTCCAGGAAGTCTCGAATCAGGGTGACGATTTCGTGCAATACATCATCGAGTTCCATGTCGCGTGTCATCAACCGGCTCACGCGCTGAAACAGGCGAAGTTGCTGTTCCACCCGCTCCAGGCGCGCTTCAAGTTCGCGGGCTTTCACAGCTCTACTCTATCTCAAGAAAGCTTCGCAATCCCGTGCGGCCGTAACAGGGCCGCGGACGAGCAAAATTGGCCAACAGCCTAACTATCGGTCTTCGCCGCACTCCCCGTAGTGCCGGCAAAAGTGCTTCGTAAAGATCCGCTGGAGCCGGCTACCCTGGATTTGTCGCCATGGCTGGTATTAGCGCGACTCGCTGCCCTGGCTGCTTCAATCTGTTCCTGCGTTCTTACGTCAGGTTCCGACAGTTTTATCTTCTTTTTGGCGCGTGCAACCTGGCGCTTGTGTCGCTTCTCTACTCTTTTGTCCATAACTTCACGCTACACCCGCGGGCACTGCTGCCGTGCCTGGAGTAGTACCATGTAGGCAGCTAATTCGAGGAGACACTCTTTCAGATGTGGAGTAAACGTAAAGAAGACGAGCTGCCGCAAAGGCCGGAACAACGGTCGCCCACAGCGCCAGCAGCATCCGTGCCACAGGTCGAACCACCGAGAAGAGAGATCAATACAATGACATCGCCAACCCGAAGTTCCGAATCCGAGTCTGTCGTCCGCAGCGGTTCTGCCGCGCTCGGCAAGAACGTTACCGTGAAAGGGCAAATCTTCGCCCGCGAAGATCTGACGATCGACGGAGAAGTGGAAGGGACGGTCGAGTGCCATGAACACCGGCTGACAATTGGGCCAAACGCGCGCGTGCAGGCCGGCTTGAAGGCACGCGAGATTATCATCCAGGGCTCGATCCATGGGAACGTCGACGCGACGGACAAGATCGACATTAAGAAAGAAGCCAAGCTTGTCGGCGACATAAAAACTAGCCGGATAGTGATTGAGGATGGCGCGTACTTCAAAGGGAGTATCGACATATCCAAACCGAACGCTGCTGCTAAACCTGGACAGCCTCCAGCGGCAGCAACTGCTCCGCAACAGCAGCCTCAAGCCGCAACTTCTCCCGCCCAGGCAGTTACCACCAGCGCCGGAAGTTCTGGCCGCTGATTGCAGGATGAAGTGCGCAGAAGGCGCGGGCGGCGGAAATGAGATTTGGTTCGACTAAAAGTATCCTCGCTAAATCTCTAGAAAACGCAGCCCCCTCTGAAACGCGCCATAGCAGCGGTTTCGAGCAGTTTTGCGTGATGTTGCAGAATTCGGAGAACCTTTCGATCCTTGACATGTCCGGCGCGAGCCAGGCGAACGTCAGCTTTATTACGGGCTTTGGCCACCGCATTTCCTCCGACGATGCCCTCGGCACGATGCAACAGTGCTTTGGGGCAGATTTTCTTTCCAATCAGCAGGCCGCCAGCAATGCACACCGTTTTCTCGAACAAACCCTCACTTTTCCGGATCACTCCTTCGACGGCGCGCTGGTTTGGGATACCTTGCAATTCTTAGTTTCTCCTCTGTTGGAAGACACGGTTGCCAAACTGCTCCGGGTCATGCGCCCGGGTGCGCTGGTTCTCGGTTTCTTCAACGCCGATGAGAAAATCACCCAGGTTCCGGTCTATAACTACCGCATCCAGGACTCAAAAACCTTGCTTCAGAAGCATAGGGGAGGCTATCAGCGCTCGCAGTACTTCAATAACCGGATGCTCGAGAAGCTCTTTGCTAAAGCAGCCTCCGTTAAATTCTTTCTAACTCGTGGCGCTCAGCGTGAAGTGATCGTAAGACGATAAGATAGTGCGCGAGCGGAATAGCGACTATCCCGAGGCAGAGTGGAGCTGAAGCTCCGAGCGGATTGAAGCCGACCGTCCTCCAGGATTAACGTTTCAGCAGGGGAGCCCTATATTTGTCATTGGAAGATCACATTCTGCGTCAGCGTCATGAACGGCTAGCGCAGATCCGGCAGCTAGGTTTTGAACCTTACGGGCACGCCTTCGATTTCACCCACACCGTTCCCCAGGTCTGGTCCGAGCACGGACAGAAGACGGCTGAGGATCTTGCCGCGCATGTGGATGTGCGTGTGGCCGGCCGGATACAGAGTCTCCGCCGCATGGGTAAGGGCGCCGGCTTTCTCCATCTTCTGCAAAACGGCGAGAAGCTTCAGGTGTACGTACGAAAAGATGCGGTTGACGGAAAGAGCTTCGCTCTCTTTGACATTTTGGACATCGGCGACATCATCGGCGTCCGGGGATATCTTTTTCGTACCAAGACCGGCGAGCTTTCGGTGCATGCGGAAGAGCTATTCTTCCTTTCGAAGATCATGCTCGCTTTGCCGGAGAAATGGCACGGCCTGGAAGATGTCGAGATCCGTTATCGCCAACGCTATCTCGATCTGATTGCCAACCCCGAACTCCGCCGCACTTTCACCACGCGCTCGAAGATCATTTCTTCTATGCGCCGTCAGCTTGATGAACGAGACTTCCTGGAAGTAGAGACGCCGATGATGCAGCTCATTTATGGCGGCGCTGCTGCTCGCCCGTTCGTGACGCATCACAACACGCTCGACGTAGATCTCTATCTCCGCATCGCGCCTGAGCTCTACCTCAAGCGCCTGGTAGTCGGCGGATTCGACCGGGTGTACGAAATCAATCGTAACTTCCGGAACGAAGGTGTTTCGACTCAGCACAACCCCGAGTTCACGATGCTCGAGTTCTATCAGGCTTACACCGATTACCGCGGGATGATGGCGCTCACAAAAGAGATGTTGCGGCAGGTAGCGATCGACGCAACAGGTTCCGATGAAGTCGCTTACAACGGGCAAACCCTCGATTTCGGCAATGTTCGCCAGCTCTCGATGCGCGAAGCGGTGATAGAATTTTGGCCGGGCTCTGACAAGCCAGCGTTCGTTGACCTCAGCGATCCCGGGTGGCTCGCGCGCCATTCGAACGAGACTTCTCCTGGAGCAGCTCTGGTCGATTTGTTTGAGCAGCACGTAGAGCGTCACTTAATCGCTCCGACGATCATTTACGATTTTCCGGTCGAAGTTTCTCCGCTTTCAAAGAACAAGCCCGCTGAGCCGGAGTTCGTGGAGCGCTTTGAATTGTATGCCGCGAGCATGGAAATTGCCAATGCCTTTACCGAGCTTAACGATCCGCAAGAGCAGCGACGCCGGTTCGAGCAGCAACTCAAGCGCAAACAGGCGGGCGATGTGGAAGCACACATGATGGATGAAGATTACATTCGAGCCCTGTCGTATGGAATGCCGCCTGCCGGGGGTGAGGGGGTTGGGATCGACCGGCTCACCATGATTCTGACCGGCTCCAAGTCTATACGTGACGTGATTCTGTTTCCTTTGCTGCGCCCCGAGGGAGAAATCGGTTTACTGGATCGATTACGCGAACTTGCGCCCTAGCACCGTCGGCTATTTCGAGTGGAAGGTCGCTCTCCGCTATCTCCGGGCCAAGCGAAAACAGACCGTCATCTCAGTCATAGCCGTCATCTCTATTCTCGGCGTCGCGGCCGGTGTCGCTTCTTTGATTATTGCGCTCGCCATCAACAATGGCTTTGCGAGTACGCTTCAATCAAGTCTACTTAGCGCAACGGCCCACGTCAGCATTCAGGAGCGCCACCCGACGTTCGGCATTGAAAACTGGCGCGCCTTGATCCCGCGGTTGCAGCATATCCCGCATGTTATATCCGTGACCCCTGGCCTTTACGATCAGGTCGGTTTGCGTGGCCCGCTTGTCACGGTTGGAGGCATCCTGAAAGGAGTCCCTCTGGGCAGCGGCGCTCCGATTCCCGAGATGCTTCACCACCTCAAGGCTGGATCTTTATCGAATTTCGATAATCTGCAGACTCGCGCCGCGAGCATCGTGCTAGGCTCGCGTCTCGCTGAGCAAGCTGGAGTCGGTATTGGCGCTTCGGTAACGGTAATCGGGAACGAGCTTACGCCGTTTGCTATTGTTCCCACCCTATTTAATTTCCGGGTAGCTGGAATTTTCGAGTCGGGACTCTATGATCTCGATTCCAGCTGGGCCTTTACTTCCTTATCAGCAGCGCAGCATGTGCTGGATCTTCTCGACGTAGTCAACGCCATCGAGCTACGTCTCGATGATGTCTATCAGGCGTCCACTGTCGCTCGAGCGGCGGCGCCTATCATCGGACCCAAGCTAATTGCCCAAACCTGGATGAGCCAGAATCATTCTCTTCTGAATGCCCTCCGGCTCGAGAAGATCGTCAGTCTTATTACGGTCGGTCTGATAGAGATGATCGCCGCACTGAACATTCTCGTTGTGCTGGTCATGCTTGTGATGGATAAGCATCGAGACGTCGCAATTCTCATGGCTATGGGCGCAACTCGCCAACAGATCCGACGCATTTTCGTGTTGCAAGGAGTGGTTATTGGAGGATTGGGATCCATTATCGGCCTGCTGGCCGGTTACTCCGTGACCGCGCTTTTCAATCACTACCGCTGGCTGCGCCTCGACGAGCAGATCTATTCCATCAGTTACGTTCCCTTCCTGAGCCGGTGGACAGATGCCGTCTGGGTAGCCGCGCTTGCTCTTCTGACAAGTCTTGTCGCTACGCTTCATCCCTCCAGAAGCGCATCGCGCATTGCTCCGGCCGAGGCGCTCCGCTATGAATGAAAGAAAGGTTCAGCAGTGCGCGAAACCCTACTTTGTGCCGGGTTGATAGGCAAAATCCCAAACCAGCAGGTGTACATCGTCGGTGTCATTCGTATCCGAAAACTCAATCAATGCGTACTCGCCCGGCGTGAGCGCTTTCTCCGGCCAAACCCTATAAAGCCCGTTTGCCAACTCCTGCTCAAAGGTCTCCATTTGCTTCCGTTCTTCCGTCGCCTGCTTGGCCACTGGAATAATCGAGATATTTTCCACTACTCGCGCATCCTTCTTCGGCGTTAAGCGGACGATGCCGAACCGCTCCTCTTTCTCCAGGCGGAGATAAAACGACGGCCGATCTTCATTCACTGTAAATCTCGCGCGGTCACCTTTGATCACCACCGATGCCTTGCCGGGAATCAACGGCACAGGGCTCGCCATTTGCAGCAGCTTACGCTTTTTATCTGTAATGATCTGGTAATCCGCTGCGGGCACAACCGCCATTTTGCCGGCTGCCTGGTAGTAGGCTCCGGGCTCTGATGGAATCGAAGCAATTTCGCGCCTTTCCTCGCGCTCCGCTTTTTCCTCTTCTGCTTCGCCGCGAGCAGTTGTGATTTGGCGCTCGGCTACTGCCTTGCGCTCTCGCTCAGTTTTAGCTAGATCGACGAGTTCTAACGGGATTTCCTCCCATTCGCCGCGCTCGGTGCTGTAATAGCGCACGCGATCTGCCTGAACCTGATATTCACGGACCGAGTGATAGGTTCCATCCTTTAGGTAGAGTTTGAAAGTCTCGCCCAGCAGGACGGTCGCGGCCAAGAGCAACAGCAGAATTACTCGCACTCTATCGTCATCTTCCCACCACCGGATGAGATCGAGATAAACACATGTCTTCCTGTTAAGGAGAGAGCGCACTGCTGCCATTCGTACTTGCATGCGCTTTCGACGGTGGCCCATGGCTCCGGAATTTGGTAATCGCGTAGCCCGTTGCGATGAGCCGGTGCAGCGCCCACCGAGAGGTTTAAAAATGGGTTGTCGCCAGTGATGAGGTCGTGGGGACAGGGGAGCTGTCAAAGCCGATGGCCTGTTTGATCCGGAACGCCGTCTTAGGCCGAGAAGTGCGCATTCGACTCCCGTCGGCGGGAAGAGTAGCGCGAGAGAGTGCCAATTCCAATCGAGCGTTCTTCGCGGTCGAAGCGGTGGAACTCACGCCTCGTCGGACTCATCGTTCGAGAAGAAACGGTTAAGCAGGTCCGCGATTTTCACGGGCTCGCGGAAGGCGAATTCGCCGGCTCCAACGGGGTCCTGATAGAGGACAGCCAGACGGGTGTCTTCGAAGCTGATGTTGCGGTTGGGATACCCAGCTTTGACGTTCCTCTGAATCTCGGCAGATTCTGGATAGGGCCTCACTTTCGGGCTCACGGCCCTCTGGATCTCTCGTTCCCCTACGTGCCGTCAGATGACGAATGAAAAAAGGAGTGCGAGTTGTCAGGGGCGGGAACCCAGAGATGCTACCAGGAAAAGGCGCCGTGGCAGGCGAAAACGCCCGGCGGAAGGCCTACTCCACGGACGGGCGCCCAGAGAGCGACTCTTTGGATGTGAAGCAATTATAAATTGAGTTTTTCGTAAGGATTTCGGGAGAGGAAGGAATCGTCCCTGCTACTTCCTGTTTGCATATGGACGAACGTCGCCAGCAGATCCTCGCCACTTTAGCTCAGATGGACAAGCAGTTCGGGAAGGGCTCGGTTCTGATGCTTGGCTCGCGGTCCACTCTGCCCATCGAAGTCATTACGACGGGTTCGGTAGCGATTGACAACGCACTGGGAGTGGGCGGGTTCCCTCGGGGGCGAGTCGTCGAAGTCTTCGGGCCTGAGTCATCCGGCAAGACAACTTTGGCGCTGCACGTTATCGCGGAAGCGCAGAAGGCGGGCGGCAATGCTGCTTTTATCGACGCTGAGCACGCGCTGGATCCGACATACGCTGCCAAGCTCGGCGTAGACATCGCAAACCTGGTCGTCTCACAGCCGGATTATGGGGAACAGGCGCTCGAGATTGCGCAGGCGCTGGTCAATTCGCAAGCCCTGGATGTGATCGTAATCGATTCAGTCGCCGCTCTCACTCCGAAGGCCGAAATCGAAGGCGAAATGGGCGACAACCACATGGGCCTGCACGCCCGCATGATGTCGCAGGCACTCCGTAAGCTGACGGCCTCAGTCTCGAAAGCAAATACCTGCCTGATTTTCATCAATCAAGTTCGCGAGAAGATCGGCGTGATGTTTGGGAATCCCGAGACGACCACGGGCGGCAGAGCGCTCAAGTTTTTTGCTTCGGTTCGCACGGAAGTACGGCGCATGACAGCGATCAAAGACGGCGAAGTGATCGTCGGAAACCGCACAAAAGTCAAAATCGTGAAGAACAAGGTCGCGCCGCCTTTTCGCGAAGCTGAAATCGACATTCTCTACGGTATCGGGATCTCGAAGGAAGGCGATCTGCTCGACCTAGGAGCAGAACACAAGATCCTCGAGAAGAGCGGCTCCTGGTACAGCTACAAAGGCGAACGCATCGGCCAAGGCCGCGAAAACGCACGCCAGACTTTGATTGAGCGCATGGAGTTGAGACAAACAATCGACTCGGAAATCCGGCAGGCACTTGGGTTGAACAGGGATATCAAACCCGCCCCGGAGTTCGAACTAGTCAAGCCAGCCGCGAGAAAAGCTTCGTAAGGTTCCGAAGTTAACCGCCTGCCTTCTTGAGCGCATCGCGTGATTGGCCCGCGGCCCGGCTCTTGGGGGCGATAACAATAGCCTGCTTCCATGAGGCCAGGGCTGCCTCTTTCTTTCCTGCATCCTGAAGAAACTGGCCGTGATAGTAGAGACTCGCTGCAGCGAGGCGTGGTTCGAGTGCTCCCTCTAGCGCCGCTATCTCGGCGCGTTCAGCAAGGATATCGAAATCACGCTCCGACTGTTCCTTGCGATGGAAAAAGCCTGGCAGATCGTAGGTCGTCGCGGCACGAACGAAGCGCACTTCCAGATCGTCAGGGGCTTCGCTAACGGCGGAGTCCATGAGCTGTATGCCCTCTTTCGAAAGTCCGTTTTTCTTCCAGAGCGCCCAGGTGTGCGAAGCCTCGAGCAGGCGGAGACTGCCGTAATAAACTCTTACACGGGCATCGTTGGCGCGCTGCCGGTTAAGCGCGGTGAATAGTCTGTCTGCCTGTTCGTAAGCCTGCTTGTCCCCGCCGGCACCCTGATAGTAGAGCTCGCGCGCCTGCTGGAACTCGGGCGGCAAGATTCGCTCTTCCGCGAGCGCAAATGAGAAAAACGCTAACAAACATGCGGCCACTCTCACTAGGTTGAACCGTTCCGCAGAAACTCGAGACTCTCAACCACATGATTGCTACTTCCAAAACCGGCATGGGTAGCTTGCAGGATCTTTCTGTCCTGTCCGATGACGTAAGTCGATCGGCCCGGGAGCACACCGAATGTTTTCGGTACAGCATACGCTGCTCGCACTCGATTGCCCTGGTCGAGCAGTATTGGGAATGGGAGCTTGTGATAAGCGACAAAGCGCCTGGTAAGAGCTTCGCCATCAGAGGTTATGCCGTAGATCGCGGCGTCGAAATGACGGAACTGTTCGGCATTGTCTCGAAACGCGCAGACCTCTGCCATACAGACTGGAGTGAAAGCACGGAGATAGAAAAAGAGCACAACTGAAGATGCTTTTAGAATCTCGTAAAGATGAACAGATTCGCCGGACGCCGAAGCAAGTGTAAAATCGGGAGCTGTATCCCCGGCTGAAAGCGTTGGCTGATTCATGACTACGTTGTCGAGTAACTGCGCCCCTTCCAGGTTGCCGGGATGCGAAGTACGGAACGGAGCAGAGAGTACCACTGAATCGCAAGCAGCATGAAAATCGCGAGCGGATGAAATAAAGCTGCCATCGCGGGTTGCTTAAAACGAAAAACCGCGATCAAGCGAGGCAGATACGATGCGGCAAAGGCCAGGGTCGCAAGCAGCCGCAAGACGTGCGAGGGAATTGCGGTCCAAGCATACGCAAAGAGCAAGAAAGGCAGAACCTGCCCAATGAATAGCATCAAGGAGAAAGGAAGAATGCGGCCCGGCGAGGCAAGTCCTTCATCCGCATTCTTTAGCAATCCAAAAAAGACTTGGTGAGCATTGTGATACATCCTGCAGGATGCTATCTGAGTCGCATCGCAGAGGTCAGTCATGATGCCGGCACGGCGAAAGGCTTTGGGGAGAGTGATTCCATCGTGGCGGGAGGTACGAATCGCGGCGTGGCCGCCGGCGCGGCGATAGGCTTCGCGATCCGCCACAAAAATCTGGCCACAGCCGGCGCCGAAGGCTGGATTGAGAAGCCTCCGCATACCGCTCAAGGGTAGGAAGCCTAGCAGCAGAAAATGCATGAGTGGAAGCAGGAGCTGTTCCAAAGCAGTGAGCGTAACCTGACGCGGGAAGCCGCTGATGAGCCCTGAGTTTCTGAGGCGCAAGGCCGCGATCATTCGCGCGAGACCGGTGGCGGTAAGCTCTACGTCGGCGTCAATGAAACACAGAACTGGTTTGGTGGCCAGGCCGGCTAAGACGGAACAAGCGAATTGCTTGCCGCACCAATCGGGGGGCAGAGGGGGCGCCGCGAACAGACGAACTCGTTTATCATCGGCGGCTAAGCCTCGCACAATTTCGGCCGTACGGTCTTCACTATGGTCGTCGAGCACGATCAGCTCGAGATGGACGTTGCGGCTTGCGAGCGCCGCTAGAACCGAAGCTGCGATCGAGCGCTCTTCATTGCGCGCCGGAATCAGAACGGATACTGCCTCGTATCCGGAGGTAGCTGGCGGTTGAGTGTAGAGCGCAAGATTCCAGAGGAAGAGCGAAGCAGGAATGGCCGCGAGAATGAAAATGCACCACGCGATAGCGATGAGAGACAAAGCTAGCGGCTCCCATGTTCCGGCTGCCAGGGCTTACCTTGCAACCGGGCCTTACATGCTCGCCAGAAATCATACACGCCGCCTACGCCAGCGCCGCCCTTGATCAGAGACTCGAAGACATTGGGATCGCGCCGTTTTACCCGTTCCGCTAACGCGTCTTGTGTCGCTTCGAGTGCCGCAGCGAAAGTCCGATTCCATTCCGAGGGCGTGTGCTCCCGCCCGCTGCTAACGAAAAGCGGTTCCCCGAAGCATGCGAAGGCCTCCGCGAAACGCTCGTTCCAAAAGGCGTACTCGAGGGTAAGGGGAAGCATGGCAAAACGTCCCAGCTGGTGTGCCAGATGTCCAACACCTGGTTCGATCGTTACCGGGCGATGGCGCACGTCTGTGAAATCGCCTTGCGGCGTTACCCAGAGCGCGCCATTCGGGTGGCTTAGCACGCTTTCTCCCATTCGCAGCAAGCGAGTTGCGCCGGCGCGGGTCTTGGGATCAATCCCAAAGAATCCGAGCCGTTGGAAGAAACGGTACTTCGCGAGTCCGGCCGCGGCGATGGGGGCGTACTGCTGGCGTGTTTGGAAGAAGCGCTGGCTTAAGTAGAGACCGATCAGCGGATCCCACCAAGATGGATGATTCACGCAAACCAGCAGAGGATAGCCGGCAAGTTGATTAAGGTCTGAGAGCCTTAGCAGATGCAGGCCATGAAAGTTTCTGCGTAGATAGAACCGAACGTAGACTTCGAACCAATGAAGCTGCCGTTTGGCAACCGGAGGAAGAGCGCCAGCGGGCTTGTGCCTCATACTGCTGCCGCGTGAGCGTGGGCACGCTCGACCACTCCATCCTGATCGAGGCGGTCGGCCGCAATCCAGCCGGACATCAGGACCATCGGCATGCCAGGTCCGGGGTGCGCCGCTCCGCCAGCCAGATAAAATCCGCGCAGGGCGGGATCGTGATTGGCAGGCTTGAAGCCGCCCTGCAAGCGTCCATGGCTGGTAATTCCGTAGATTGCGCCATTCAGCACGCCGTACCGTTCGTGAATATCCTGCGGCGTAAGATAGCGCTCCACTTGAATAGCAGACTCGAGATCTTCCAGACCGGCGGTCCGTTTGAGTTTATCTAAAATCACCTGGCGATAGCGCCGATACATCTCCTTCCAGTCATGTCCGGAGCGTAGATACGGCGTGTGTACCAGGATGTACAGCGCTTCCTTCCCGGGCGGTGCAACGGCAGCTTCGGTACGGGATGGAGCGCATAGGTAGCAGGTTGGGTCAGGAGCTAAAGCACCCTTGTCGTAGATCGCGTGGAACTCTTCCGAGGCGTCGCGCGAGAACACAAAGTTGTGATGCGCCAGGTGCTCGTAGCGTCGATTCAAGCCTAGATACATGACGACACCGGAGCAGGCGGGCTCATACGAACGCCGGCGATTGAAGTCCTTTGCGATCTTGCCGCCCAGCAACTCACGGTAGGTGCGCACTGAGTCGGAATTAGCTATTACTGCTGCGAGCTGGAATGTCTCGCCGGTGGTTGTTTCGATTCCGGTGACCTGATCGCGCTGTGTCGTGATGCGCTTCACCTGCGTGTTGGTACGGAACGTGACCCCGAGCTCAGTCGCCAATTTTTTCAGCGCTTCCGGGATAGCGCGGGTGCCGCCGATCGGGTACCACACACCTTCACTGCCTTGCATGTGGGCGATGGCGCAGAGAATCGCGGGAGTTCTTTCGGGAGACGAACCGACATACTGGACCATGTGGTCGAGCATCTGAGCAACCCGCTTGTCTTTGATCTCATGCCTGATCGCACCGGCCACCGTTTGGCCCAGCTTCATGCGACTTACATCGCGCAGCAAGGAGAGATTTAGAGCCGAGCCGGTTTGAAAGGTGTCCCGCATGCTGCCGATCGAGCGCCAGAAAAAGAAGCGATTTGAAATCGCGTGCAGCTCTTCGGAGGTGCCGAGGAACTTCTCGTACCCGTCGATTGTCCCGGGCGAGAACTTGCGGAGCTCTTCCTTCATTGCCGTGTTGTCGCCGTAGAGATCTAACTGAGTTTTGTCCTCGAAAAAAGAGTGCCACTGGGGCTCGAGCGGCACGAGCTTCAGGTAATCGGCAATTCCCTTCCCTGCTTCGGAAAAGATCTTGCGCAGGACCGACGGGTAGATCAGGATGGTGGGTCCCATGTCGAAGCGGAAGCCATCTTCTCTCAAAACCGCGGCCTTGCCACCGATCCACTCGTTCTTCTCGAAAACAGTGACGCGATAACCGCGGGCGGCTAAGACGCAGGCGGCACTCAGGCCGCCGAGCCCTGAACCGATCACGCCGATGGTTTCGTTTGGACTCATTTAAGCTACTCCGGCAACCAGGGTCCTTTCTCGGGGGCAGTCCCAGGGAACCGGTAATCCGAAATCGTTTAAGAGTAGACGCGAGCTGATGCGCGCCGATTCGAAGATCACTGGTAGCCCGCTGCCGGGATGGGTGCTTCCGCCGACCAGGTACACGCTATCCAGTTCATCGAAGCGGTTTCGCGGACGCAGGTGGAGCATTTGCGACCAATTATGCGCTAATCCGAACACTGCGCCCTTATGCAGTTCGAAATCGGTATCCCAATTGGCCGGGGTGATGATGCGCTCATACTCGATGCGCGAACGGATATCCGGCGCCCCGATGTTGGCCAGTTTATTCAAGACAAGCTCGCGGAAACGCGGACGCTCGCGCTCCCAATCGACCTGGCTGCTCTGGTGGGTTACAGGAACCAGGATGTAAAGCGTGCTCTTGCCTCTGGGTGCCAGACTCCGATCAGTTACGCAGGCGTTCTGCACGTAGTAAGAAGGATCGTCCGATAGAACATGCTTGCGGCCGATGTCCTCCATGTTCTGCATGTAGTCTTTCGAGATGTAAACCGTATGGTGCGAAAGATTATCGTAGGTACCGCGCAGACCGAGATACATCATGAACGCAGAGCAGGAGAGACGCTTCTTCTCCAGTTTGTTGTCTTTCCAGCGGCCGCGCAGCTCATTCGGAACGAGGCGCGACATGGCGCGCGCAAAATCTGCATTGACAACCACCGCGTCGGCTTTATACTCGCCCGCGGGCGTCCGGACTCCAGTCGCTCTATGACCTTCGACTAAGATCTCCTCGGCCGGCTCGTTCAGCCGTATGTCCACGCCTAACTGCCGGCAGATTCGGCCAAGCGCTGTTGTTACCGATCCGCAGCCGCCGATGGGATGATACACGCCATATTCGTATTCAAGGAAAGCCAGGATGGTGAATAAGCTTGGGCACTCGAACGGGGACATGCCCAAATACTTCGATTGAAACGAAAATGCCAAACGAACTCGCTGATCGTTGAAGTAACGGCCGAGCTCGGAATCGAGGGATCGCCAAGGCTTAAGGATCGGAAGCAGTTGCAGCAGTTTGGGGCGGACGGTGTCGCGCCAGCTATCGAAAGAAGTTTCGAGAAATGGTTTGAATTTTTCCAGTTTGACGCGATTGTCGTGGAGGAAGCGTCGGAGTTGGGTGGCGTCGTGCTTGTTGATGAAGGCGATGGCTGCTTCCATCCTTTTGACGTTGGGTGTAGCAAGAATCTCGCCTCCGCTGCCGAAGACAAGACGGTATTGCGGGTCGAGCTGGATGAGGCGCAGCTCGCTCCAAAGGTCGTAGCCGAGACTGTCGAGGATGCCCTCAAGTACTTGAGGGTAATGAAAGAACGTCGGGCCGTGATCGAAGCGGAAGCCGTTGGCGAGGAAGTTAGAAGTCCTGCCACCCAGATGAGGCAGACGTTCGAGGACTGTGACGCGCACGCCGGCTTTGGCGAGAAGAGCAGCGGCGGTAAGCCCGCCCGGACCGGCACCAACAACAATGACCTTACGAGACAAGAGCTTTTCGCCCTCCCGAAGAATCAGATTGTCGGTGGGAATCGAGCGCTCTTTTTTAAGTTGGACTACATTCAGGGAATTCTACGGATGGGACGCGGTATTTGGGAAGACAAGCCAGCAAGGCGGCGGCAACAATGACGAAAGCGGTGAAGATGAGCAGTGAAAAGCGGTAGGAGCCTGTTCGATCAAACGCCCGACCCATGATGAAGGGGCCTACCGCGCCCGCTACGGCGTAAGCGGACCAGGTGTAAGCATACAGCTCGCTGAATCTGCGGAGCCCGAAGTAGCGGGTCAGTAAGTAAGGTATAGCGTCAGACTCGGCACCTAAACCGATCCCCACTAAGGCCGCTCCGGCAATTTCCATTTGGAGCGAGGCGCCGTAGGTAATCACGAGAAAACCTGCGGCACAAATGACGAACAAAAGAGCGGCAGTGCGAGAGGCGCGAAAGCGATCAAGCAGATAACCGATGGCGAGCCGGCTTATCAAGGTTGAGAAGCCTGCTACGGAGAGTACGGCGGCCGCTTGCTGAACCGGAAACCCCCGGTCGCTGAGTAAAGGTGCAAGATGCGCCTGCAGGCCGTTGGTGGCTACTGAAAACAGCACCAGTGCGGCTGCGAGTAAGAGGAATGGCGCGCTGAGCAGATCGCGGATGATGCCGCTTTGCGGCCCGGCATTGTGGGACTGCTTGCGGGGCGGCTCGAAATCGGGAGGTTCTCGCAGGAAGAGAACGGTGAGCGGAACACCCATGACGAGAATCAAAGCACCCAGCACGGCATAGGCTGTGCGCCAGCCGAAAGCGGAGATGAGCCACTGCGCGAAAGGCGGCAAGATCATGGAACCAGCGGCCGAGCCGGTCATGAGGGCAGCTAACGCGCGGCCACGAGATTCGTTGAACCAAGCGCTGACGACACGGGCATAGCCCAGTTGGGTTGTCCCGTTGCCGATGATTCCCATCAGAACGAAAATTGCGAAGAAATGGCTAAGCCTGCCTCTCAGCAAACTGAGAGAGGCAAAGGCAAGGGCATAGACGACTGTGCACGGCACGATAATGAGCCGCGCAGGGAAGCGATCGAGAAGGCGGCCGATAAGGGGAGAGCAGCACGCGACGGTAAGCGCGGTGAGGGTGAAAGCGAGCGAGACCTGGCTGCGGGTCCAGCCGAATGCAGCTGTCAAGGGTTTGAGAAAAACGCCGAACGTGAAGATTACAACTGAACCGAAGCCGACGAAGGTTCCGCAGCAGGCGCAAGCGAGGACCAGATAACGCCGCGGAACCGCTCCGTCAGTCGCTCTTAATTTGTTGCGGAGGGGGTTGAGAACTTCGGGAGTAGCCATGAATTGCGGATCGCTTTGCTCCTTGCCGGTGTGCCTCATCGCTCATGGGATGAACGCCGCTGGCGTCGATCCAGCGATTGTAAAAATTGAAGAGAGAGCAGACCGTGATGGCGTAGTAAATCCCCTCATCGGTATAGCCGGCCTGGTGCAAGGCCTCAATATCCGGCGACTGAATAGAGAGGGAATCGCAATTGACCTGGCGGACGAAGCGGAAGAGCGCTTTCTCTGAGTCGGAGAGAGGCGAAGTTTCCGGATCCGCCAGAACAGCTGCCACGAGTACCTGGCTGCCTAATAATTCCGCCGCGACCGCGGCGTGAGACTTCGTTCAAAACGGGCACTGATTCAGGCTCGATGTGTAAGCAGCAATGAGCTCGCGAATACCGGGCGAGAGCGGCGCTGGTTCGCGCATGATCTCCTGCGTGAACCGCTCGAGATGCACCGTCGCGTGCATTTTGAACGAGAACATGTGGAGGATCTGCGGGTACTCTGGGCCGACGCGCTTCATCATCTCGATCGCGCGCGTGTAGTTGTTATCACCCTGATGCTGTTCGACGTCCTTTAGAAACATGGGTTCCATGGTTTGAGCTCCCTACGATTTTAGAAGAGGACCTTTAGCGCTAGTTGCAGGAGGCGGGGCTGACCCGCCTGGAGGATCTGGCCGAAAGCCGGAGACTGGAGATCATTTTCCGGCAGGCCCAAGTTGGCGTGATTTAGCGTGTTAAAGAATTCGGCGCGAAATTGCAGACGTGCTGACTCTCCGAGTGCAAAATACTTGAACAGCGACAGGTCGACCGTTTCGATACCGGGCCCGCGCACAACGTTGCGTCCTTCGTTTCCAAACTGCCCCGCATTCGCTATCGGATCGAGTTGCTGAAACCCCGAGCGGCTGACCCACTGGTTGGGAGTATGCGCGCCCGCATTCGGATTCGAGATCAGATTCGGACGGCTGGAGTAGAAGCCGGTGATCTCCGGCGCGCTTCCCTGGAGAGAAACATTGGCGCTGTCATAAACAGTAAACGGAGTGCCGGAAGAGAGATTGACGATGGCATTGAGCTGCCATCCGTTCACAAACAAGTTCGCGAGCCTGGGAGTGCTTTGCCAGTGCGGCAAAGCATACGTTCCGCTGAGCACAAAGCGGTTGGTTGCATCGAACAGAGATGGCCCATGCTCCGCATTCAGATTGGCCGGGTTCTGCGCGAGATCGTTTTCACCGGCCACAAGAGTGATGGCGGAGCCGGACAGGTTGAGAGAAGAAACGTAATCGAGACTCTTCGACCACCAATACGAGGCAAGAAACGAAAGGTTGTGGGTGTATTGACGGGAAAAAGCAACCTGCAGCGCGTTGTAGGTCGAGCTGTTATTGTCGGCGATCAGGCCGACGGAACCGAAGGCGCAAGAACCATCGGAAGAGCAATCCGCATACGGGCGGCGCTGTTCTGAATTCTGCGAAGTGGCGCCAGCCGAGTAGAGCGACGGATTTGCTTCGATGAAGCGCGGCAGATACGTTCCCTTGTTTCCCACGTAGCGGACGTCGAGCATATAGGGTCCGAAGCTGTGCTGGATGGAGAAGTTCCAGTTTTGCGAGTAGGGCGGCAGCATACCGGATTGCACCGTAAGAATCGTGGCAGGCCGGACATAGGTTCCGGAAACGAAGGGCGGCTGCTGGCCATTGTAGGGATCGGCAATGTTGAAGCCAGGGCCGGCCAATTGATAGGCCTCGGTCCAGGGCAGCGCGGAAACGGGAGCTTGTAACGGTCCGCCGACACCATTCGTGTAGCCGTCGTAAAAGATGCCGTATGCGGCGCGGATCGAAGTTCGGCCGCCGCCTGTGGGGTCCCAAGCCAAGCCGATGCGCGGCATGATCTCGCGATAGCTGACGGGCGCGATTCCGGCGGGGACGCCTTTATCGCCGGGGAAGAACAGGCCTTGGGGAGCATCGGGCATAACGGTCGATTGCTGGCCGGGCACCCAGGCGTTCATGCGGTTGCGAATCTCGGTGTAAGGCGTGTTGATCTCGTAGCGCAGCCCGTAAGAAAGAGTGAGCTTCGGAGTGACACGCCACTCATCCTGCGCGTAGCCCGCGCCGATCCATTTTCGTAGGCCACGGCTGAAATCCCCTCCGCCTTGGAAGAACTGAACGGACTGGCCTACGAGGAAACTGGCGAATGAATCATTGACAGGGAACGGCGCGAAGACGAAGAAGCCGTTGGTGGCGATGCCGAGCAGCACGTTGATCTGCTGGCGATTGAGATCGGCGCCAAACTTCAGGTTGTGGCGGCCGTGTGAGGTGGCGAGGGAATAGTAACCCTGATAATCGTTTTGATAGGTGTTCTGCGGACCCGTGATGGGATTCCCCACGCTAGAATAACCGCTCACGATCAGGTAGGGCGTGCCGAGAGCGCTCGCAAGCGTGGGCTGATATTGGAAGCCAAGGCTGCTGGCGGGCGTATGGTTCTGCGCTTCGCCATAGAAGAAGACGTTGCGAAAGAATGCCGCGCGAATGGTCTGTACGGTGCGCGGCGAAAACAGGTGAACATCGGAAATCGTGAAAGAGTTCGTCGTGATCTGATTGTCAACGGGGAAACCCGGCACGTTGGAACCGTTGATAGGGAGGGGGTCTAGCAGGTTGAGCGACGATGCCGAATAACGGGCGAAGATCTGATCGCTGTTGCTGAAATAGTGGTCAAAGCGGAAGCCGCCCTGATCGTAGTTGTTGGTCAGCAGCTGGGTAGACGAAAAGAGCGAAGGCGAGAGATTTCCCAGGGGATAAAGCCTTTCGGCGTTGAGAGCGATAGGGCTAATCGAAAAGGATGGGATTTGGTTTCCTGGAAACTGCCGCCCGGTGAATTCGTTGATCAAGGGTTTCGGCAGGCCGGTGCCAGGGTCAATCAACCCGGAGAAGTCGCCGGTGCGTTCGGCGGCGGTAGGGACAATGGCGGCTTGCGTTTCTCCCTGGTGATCGCGCTGGCCTTCGTAGTAGACAAAGAAGAAATCCCGGTTGCGGCGAATGGGGCCGCCTAACGTGCCACCGAACTGATTCTGGTGCAGCGGCTCGGTCGTTGCGGCGAAGAAATTACGTGCATCAAAGGCATTGTTGCGGAGGAAGTCGTAGACGTCACCATGAAACTTGCCGGTGCCGGACTTCGTTACGATAGTAGTGGTCGCGCCGCCCGTTTCGCCATACTCAGCAGGCGCATTCGAGGTGAGGATCCGAAATTCTGTTACGGCGTCGGGCGGGATGTGTAGAGCGAGGCCACCGTTTACGCTGTCGACATTCGAGACTCCATCGAGCAAATAGTTGTTCGATTCCGGCGGCTGGCCATTTACCGCATAGGCCTGGCCGGCGCGCAAAATTCCGCCCGCCTGTATGAGACCGGCAGTGAGTGGAACCACGCCTGGCTGAAGCAATCCGAGCTGAGTGAGGTTGCGCCCGTTCAACGGAAGGTCGACCGCATCTCGTGAGGAGATTACATTGCCGAGCGCGGAACTTACATCTACCGTTGCGCCGGTTGCAATCACCTCTACGGTGTTGCTGCTGGTGGCGATCCTGAGGGCTACCGGGATGTTGACGCTGCGGTCAACATCGACACGAATGCGCGGGGCAACGTAGGCGGCAAAACCGGGCGAGGTTATGTGTAGCGCGTATTCTCCAACCGGAAGAAACGAGAAATAGAAGCTGCCGTCGCGAGCGGGTTGCTCGGTGGCACTGAAGCCGGTGGCTGCATTACGAACGGTAATCGCGGCTTGAGGAACGCTGGCACCCGAGGGGTCAGTGATCTGTCCTTGAAGTGTTCCGGTGGGGTCTTGGGCGAGCGCCAAAGGCGCACAGATAAGGATCAGTTGCAGGTAGCGGCGCGTTCGGAATCCGTAATTGATCATGCGAGACTTGCAGCAGCGTAACAGGAAGGCATCAATTGTGTCGTGACCCGCGCGATTGAACTTACAATCAAACTTATTGTGGATGTCTGGTTCCAGTTGCGCAGCGCGAGCAGTCTCCGGGCGTTACTGCTGACTTGCGTTGTTCTAGCTACTCGCGGCCAAGCGCTTGGTTTGGATCGAGCCAGAAGCCTGGATCAATTCAGCTATCAGACCTGGCAGACGGGCAGCGGCTTACCGCAGAATACGGTGCATGGTTTTCTGCAGAGCCGGGATGGTTATCTGTGGCTTGCAACGGAAGGCGGTCTGGTCCGCTTCGACGGGTACCAATTCACTGTCTTCGATTCGCGCAACACTCCTGCTATCAAGAGCGACAACATTCGAAGTCTTCTGGAGGATGAACAAGGGTCGATCTGGATAGCAACTGGAGAGGGCCTGTGCAAGCGCAAGAGAGAGCAGTTTGAAACGGTTGCCACGCCCCGAACAGACTTTCTTACTTTACAAAGGGGCCTTACCGGAAATATTTGGGCTGTGATGCCTAGTGGCTTGATGCGTTTGGATGAAGGATCGGGTGGGCCGGGGAATGGGGAGATATTCCACATCGATGAAGCATCGTCCAAGTTAACGGGAGCAATGGCGGTGCGCGGCGACGGGACGGTCTCGCTGGGCACACAAAGCGGCCTAGAAATGTTTCGGGGTGGGCGGTTCGCCGATGCATCGGGCAATCTTCCGCCGGGTGCGGTGAACGCTCTGCTGCTGGATCACTCATCGAGACTTTGGGTGGGAACTGCGAAGGGATTGTTTGAATCCGACCCGCGGGATGCACGCCGCTTCGAGGCGGTGCAAGGGGCTAATACAGGCGCGGTTCTTTCTTTATTCGAGGACTGGGAGGGCAGCGTGTGGGCAGGCACGGAGAACGGGCTCACGCGGTTGTCGGCTAACTCGGGCCGGACGCTCTCGGGTGTGTCAGTGATTGCCATGGGGCAGGATGCGGAGGGCGACTTGTGGGTGGGAACCGAATCAGAAGGCGCGACGGTCATTCGCAATCAAAAATTCGTCGCATACACGGCGCGAGACGGGCTGGCCGGCGACTCGGTGCGATGCGTGTTCTCGGATGCGAAGGGAGTTGTCTCGGTAGGCACGAGCGCGGGGCTGACGCAGATGAACGCGGGGCGATTCAAATCGTTGAACAGCGCAAGCGGGTTGGCGAGCGACGTGATTTTGTCGCTGGGAGATGACGCGGAAGGAAATCTCCTGATCGGCACGCCTGACGGGCTGAACCGTTTCAAGGATGGGAAAGTTTCGCTGACCACTTCGGCAGATGGCTTGGCCGACGATTTCGTGCGCTCGATTTATAGAGACCGCGACGGCTCGCTGTGGATTGGCACGCGCCGCGGACTGTCGCACGAGACGGGCAACCGCTTTACCACCTATACGCAAGCAGATGGTTTGGGAAGCGACCTAGTAGGCGCCATCCTGCGTGACAGCCACGGCGACTTGTGGGCGGCCACGCTGGGCGGCTTAAGCAGATGGCAAAACGGGCGCTTCAGCACGTACCGCACGCGCGACGGCCTGTCGAGCAATATCATTACCGCCTTGTATGAAGACGCAGAAGGCGATCTTTGGATTGGCACGCAGGAGGCGGGGCTCAACGTCCGGCACCGAGAAAAGTTCAGCCGGTTGCCGGGGGATTGGGGACTACCACAGGCAATTTTCGGTATTGCGGAAGACGGAAACGGCGAATTCTGGATCGCGTCGCAGACGGGTATTGCGCGGGCAAGCAAGAGCGAGTTGAAGAACGCCGCGCTGGAACGGAACAGCCAGGCGACGGTTGTTTGGTATGGCACGAGCGACGGCTTGCGAGTAAGCGAGTGCAGCGTGGGCGGGCACCCGGACGTCTGGAAGGCGCGGGACGGCACAATCTGGTTTTCGACGCTAAAAGGGGTTGCGGCGCTGTACCCGGACGCCGCGAGATTGAACCGCGTGCTGCCACCGGTGGTGATCGAATCGGTACAGGTGGATGACCGAACGCTGACTCCTGTGCAAGCCGGGAAGATCGCGGCGGGGCATTCGAGAATCGCATTCGACTATGCGGCACTGAGCTTTGCAGCGCCACAGAAAGTGCGCTACCGATACAGGCTGGAGGGCTTCGATAACTCTTGGATAGAAGCGGGTTCACAGAGGACGGCTTACTACACGAACATTCCGCCTGGCGGCTACCGATTTAGAGTGCTGGCGCGGAATAACGACGGATTCTGGAATGAAGCAGGCGCGGTGTTGAGCTTCCGGCTGCTGCCGCATTTCTATCAGACGATATGGTTTTATGCGCTCCTCGCGATGGGGTTGGCAGGAGCTTCGCTCTTGATCTATCGCTGGCGGGTGGCGGAAGTGGAGGCGCGATTTGGCGCTGTTTTACAGGAGCGGAACCGGATCGCGCGGGAGATTCACGACACGTTGGCGCAGGGATTTGTAGGCGTCTCCATGCAACTCGAGATCGTCTCGCGACTGCTGGCTTCTTCGCTGGATGGCGCGCGAGAGCATCTGGACGAGGCGCGCGTGCAGGTGCGAGAGAGCCTTTCGGAGGCACGCCGCTCAATCTGGCAATTGCGTTCGCAGTCAAGCGAGAGCGAAGATTTTGCGGCGCGTCTTTCGAAAGCTGCGAAGCAGGCGATAGGGCTGAGTCCGGTACAGTTGAGCTTGGAGGTGCACGGAACGTACCGACCGCTTCGTCCGAATGTGGAAGACGAGCTATTAAGGATCGGTCAGGAAGCGGTGACGAATGCCGTACGGCACGCGAGCGCGGAGCGTATCGATATCGAGCTTGCCTATGCGGCAAAGAGACTGCGGATGACGATTGCGGATGACGGGCGCGGGTTCGCCGTCGGCTCATATGTTGGCCCGAACGGGCATTTCGGATTACAAGGGATGCGCGAGAGGGCGGAGCAGATAAACGCCAGGCTCGTGGTGGATAGCGCAGCCGGGAAAGGGACGAAGGTGCTGGTGGAGGCGCCTTTAAGTTGACGGGATTGATTCGCATTCTAGTGGTTGACGATCACCACGTGGTGAGACAAGGGCTCACGGCGCTGTTGAAGACGGTGCCGGATATTGAGGTTGTCGGGGAGGGATCGGATGGCGAACAGGCCGTCGCGCTGTATCGGCAGCATCGCCCTGACGTGACGATTATGGATCTGCGCATGCCGAAAAAGAGCGGCGTAGAGGCCACCGCGGAGATTCGCCGAGAGGATCCAGCGGCACGCATCATTGTGCTTACGACTTTCGATGGCGATGAAGATATTTACCGGGCTTTGCAGGCAGGAGCGCGGGGCTATCTGCTGAAGGATATGTTCGGGGAGGAATTGATCGATGCGATCCGAACGGTGCACGCGGGTAAACAGCGAATTCCGGCCGTAGTGGCGCAGCGACTGGCCGAGCGTATGGTGGGGCCGAGCTTGACAAGCCGGGAACTCGAGGTGCTGAAGTGCATTGTGGCGGGGAGAAGCAATAAAGAAATCGGGAACAAGCTTTCGATTTCGGAAGCCACCGTGAAGACGCATATCAACAATCTGCTCGGAAAGCTGGGGGTGAGTGACCGAACGCAGGCGGCGACTACGGCTTTGCAGCGGGGGATTGTGCATTTGCCGGACAAGGATGCGCGCTAGCATGAGCTTCCGTTCCCTCTGGTCGCGGCTCGCTCTGCTTCTCATTGTTGCCCTGCTGTCATTCGGGGCACCGAGTGAAGCAGTCTGGCGTCCCGCGACCGAAGCGGAATTGAAAGAAGTGATTCCAGCGCGCGCACCGGTGGGCAGCGAGCGCATTGAAACGGAGTTTCGAACGGCTTCGGGCATTACGAACGGGAAGGGCAAGTATATTGCGGGGGTCGTACTGATCACAGCGGGTTATTCAGCAGATGGCAAGTACTCGCATTTCTTGCTGGTGCAGGTTCCAATCAAAGTAGGCGAAGTCGAGCTGAAGCCGGGAGACTACGTGTTCGGCTGGCATCACGAAGCGGATGCGCTGCGCGTTTTGTTTTACGAAGCGCAAAGCGGCAAGTTTCTCGGCAGTGTGGACGCGCCGAGGAACAGCACAATCGGGAGAATCGAATCGTTTCATCTGTATCCGCCGGGCAAGAAATCAATCATCCAGATTGGGCGATTTGGGGTTGGGTACAGCATTGGGGATTGATACATGAAGGGGCTGCAGAAGCTCACTTTTTCGATCACTGCGCTTGCTCTCGTTCTCGTTTTGTATCTAATGGCGGAGAACGGGGCGAAATATAAAGATACGGCGCTGCCGATCGAGCAGCGCGTCGATGACCTGGTCGGGCGGATGACGCTCGAAGAGAAAGTATCGCAGATGCAGAACCATTCAGTGGGAATACCGCGGCTGAACATTCCCGAATACGATTGGTGGAACGAAGGGTTGCATGGCATTGCGCGCTCGGGATATGCAACGGTGTTTCCGCAGGCGATCGGAATGGCTGCGACTTGGGACACGCAGCTGTTGCATAAAGTGGCCACAGCGATTTCGACCGAGGCGCGCGCGAAATACAATCAAGCGATCCGGGACAACGTACATAGCATTTATTACGGACTGACGATCTGGTCCCCGAACATCAACATTTTCCGCGATCCGCGCTGGGGACGCGGGCAGGAGACCTATGGCGAAGATCCGTTTCTGACGAGCCGTTTAGCAGTTGCATTTGTAACGGGGCTGCAAGGCAACGATCCCAAGTATTTGAAGACCGTGGCTACGCCGAAGCACTTCGCCGTGCATAGCGGGCCGGAATCGGAGCGCCATCGCTTCGATGTGAAACCTTCGGCGTTCGATCTGGAAGATACGTATCTGCCGGCTTTCCGGGCGACGATTACAGAAGCACACGCGGACTCTCTAATGTGCGCGTATAACGACGTGGACGGGGTTCCAGCTTGCGCGAACCAGGAATTGCTCGGGACGATTCTGAGAAAAGACTGGCGGTTCGGAGGATATGTGACCTCCGACTGCGGCGCAATCTCGGATTTCTTTTCGGCGGAGGGCCACAAGTACTCGCCGGATAAGCAACACGCCGCGGCGGCGGCACTGAAGGCCGGCACCGACACGAGTTGTGGAGATGAGTACGGCGCTCTGGTCAGCGCAGTGAAAAATAAACTCATCAGCGAAGAAGCCGTGAATACGGCCGTCAAGCGTTTGTTTACGGCACGGTTTCGCCTGGGCTTGTTCGACCCGAACGAGAAAGTAGCGTACGCAAGGATTCCGTTTTCAGAGAACGATTCGGCGGCGCACCGGGCATTGTCGCTGGAAACTGCACGAAAATCGATGGTGCTGCTCAAGAACACGAACGAAGCGCTGCCGCTCGCCAGCGGAATCAGAACCATTGCGGTGATTGGACCGAATGCAGCTTCGCTATCAGCGCTCGAAGGTAACTACAACGCGGTGCCCTCGCGACCGGTATTGCCGATCGATGGAATCGAGCAGGAATTTGCCGGGCGCGCGAAGATACTCTACGCGCAAGGCTCGCCCTACGCAAACGGAGTTTCGCTGCCGGTGCCGAGGACCGCATTACACTCGGCGAGAAAGGAAGGCAAGGAAGGTTTGGCGGGCAAGTATTTCGCTAACTCCGAGTTCCGTGGTGAGCCGTCAATGAGGCGGATAGACCGGCAGGTCGATTTTGACTGGAACTCGGCGAGTCCCGGGGCAGAATTGCCGGCCAACGATTTCAGTGTGCGCTGGACGGGGACAATCGAGGCGCCGAAGGTGGGCGATTACGCGTTCGACGTCAAATTTGCAAACTGTTTTCCGTGTTCGAGCCGGGAAGCCTATGCCGTATACCTGGACGGCAAGCAAGTCGCGGAGCACACTACAGATGAAAGTAAGACATCGCATCCGAGCACGAATCAGCCGTTTCGTTTTCACTTTGTAGACACGAACGCGCACGAGATACGGATTGACTATTCACACCATTCGAAGCTGTTCGGGGCCGGGATCACATTGGACTGGCAACCACCGCAAGGGGCGCTGCTGCCGGGCGCGGTTGCCGCGGCGAAGAATGCCGATGTCGTGATAGCGTTCGCGGGCCTCTCTCCTGGACTCGAGGGAGAAGAGATGCCGGTGCACGTAGAAGGCTTCGCAGGCGGAGATCGGACGAAAATCGATCTGCCCGACGCCCAGGAAGAAATGCTGCGTACGGTAGGGCTGATAGGAAAGCCGCTGGTAGTTGTCTTGCTGAACGGCAGCGCGATCTCCGCAACGTGGGCGCAACAGCACGCAGCGGCGGTTGTGGAGGCCTGGTATCCGGGAGAAGCCGGAGGCGAGGCTATCGCCGAAACCTTGAGCGGGAAGAACGACCCCGGTGGACGGCTGCCGGTAACGTTTTATGCATCGCTCGATCAGGTGCCTGCGTTCACCGATTACTCAATGCGAGGCCGCACCTACCGATTCTTTAAGGGCGAGCCGCTGTATCGTTTTGGGGATGGCATGAGTTACACGCATTTCAGTTACTCGGGCCTGCGTCTTTCGACTGAAAACTTGAGTGCCGGGGACAAGCTGACGATCGACGCTGAGGTGAGTAACGTTGGTAAGCTGGCAGGCGACGAAGCAGTCGAGGTGTATCTTACTTTCCCGGAAGCGACGCCACAAGGCGAGGGCGGACGGGGTTACTCGCTGCGTGGTTTCGAGCGGCTATCGCTGGATGCCGGTCAGAGTGGTCACGTTCGATTCGAGTTAAGCCCGCGCGACCTGAGCGAAGTTGCCGCCGATGGCTCGCGGAGCGTGCCGGAGGGTGAGTACAAGGTTGCGGTTGGAGGAGGACAGCCAGTACATGGTTTCAACGGAGTAACAGGCTTTTTCAAGGTGAACGGAAGAAAGGAACTTCCGTATTAGGGCCGGTCAGCGCCCGAAGGTTTAGCAACCTGAAGGGGAGCAGAGGCATCCAACACACGAATAGCCCAAGGTAAGATAACTACCATTGGTTAGCTTCGTAAGGGGTGAGTTTTGCTGATTCTGCGAATTTGGTTCGCCGGCGTACTATTCTTTGCCTATTTTGCAAATGCAGCGTGTGCCCAGGATTTGAATAAGGCAGAAGGGCTGTATAACCGGACGAGGTACGAGGCGTCTCTCGCCGTGCTTGACAAGAACAGTCAGGACGCGGCAACTAATTTCCTGATTGGCCGTGACTATCTCATGATCGGCGACTTTAAGAAGGCTTCAGAGCACCTAGAAAAAGCCACAGGTGCAAATCCGACAAGCAGCGAATACATAGACTGGCTGGGGCGGGCGTACGGGAAGCGCGCGGAGACTTCAAATCCGATTATGGCGCCTTCTTACGCAGCCAAGGCTAGACACGCCTTTGAGAAGTCGGTTGAGCTGGACCCGCACAACCGCGATGCGCTGGACGACCTTTTTGACTATTATCTTGAAGCTCCGGGGTTCCTCGGCGGCGGATTCGACAAAGCCGCGGTAGTTGCGGAGAAGCTTAGTGCTATTGATCCAGGCGAGGCATACTACGATCAGTTCAAGCTGGATCAAAAGCGGAAGGAGTTCGGCAACGCCGAGCAGCATTTGCGGCAGGCAGTGGCTTCCGCGCCGCACAGCGTGGGACATATTCTTGTGCTGGCTAAGTTCCTGGCAACGCAGGGCCGCTTATCGGAAAGCGATGCGCTGTTCGCCAAAGCGCAACAGGTTGCGCCTAATAATCCGACTGTATGGTTCGCGCAAGCCGACGTATTGGTGAAGCAGAAGCGCAACCTCGATGAAGCAAAAGCGCTTCTGACCAAGTATGTGCATGCGCCCATCACAGCCGATGACCCGCCGCGCGAGGAAGCTTTAAGGCTTCTCAAGGAAGCGGGCGGAGCATAGCTGACCGCTGTGCAAACCGGAGCTAAAGCTCCTCGCGGGCTGAGCCCGGCCTCCATAAATGAACCTTCCTGAGGCGATTAATTTCAGTCTGCAGGCGCTCAAGGCGAACCGGCTTCGCACGTTTCTGACTACACTCGGGCTGATCATCGGCACGGCATCCGTCATCCTAGTCGTCACCATTTCTCTCGCCAGCAAGAATCTCATTCTCAATCAGATCCAAGGTATCGGTTCAAATCTGGTCTATGCCAGCGCCGATGTGGGAACCGAGAATGTGGCCAAGGTTGAAGGTGACTTCATAAAGCTGGCCGATGTACAGGCGCTGCGAGACATTCTGGGGCACAGAATCGTGGCGGCCGCGGCTGTGATGACGACACACGATCAAATTGTTGTGGCCGGGAAGGTACGAACTGTCACCGTAGACGGAGTCGACGAAGATCACGCAAAGGTCCGTAATCTGGTCATTATTACGGGGCGGTCTTTCGATTCGAGCGATATAGCATTACGCGAGCACGTGGCGATGCTTACCGACAAACTGGCGATCCGCATTTTCGGGAGCCAGGAGGCGGCGTTAGGGCAGACGATCAAACTGAGCCAGCTTCAATTCACAGTTATCGGAACTTTTCGCGAGAAGACCAGCACGTTCGGAAACTCGGAAATCGTGGACGAGACAGTGCTGATCCCGATTTCGATCATGAAGCATTTCCTGCCGTACGAGCGCGTCGATCCGGTCTACCTGGAAGTCCGAAATGCGAGAGACGTTCCCGCCGTGAGACGAGAGGTCAGCGACATTCTGGCCAGCAGACACAGGCCGGGAGCGAAGTTCAGCGTGTATGATTTGACGGCTATTCTCGATACGGCGAATCAGATTGCGAACGTGCTGACGATCGTGCTGGTAATTGTTGCCGCGATTGCGCTGATCATCTCGGGGATAGGGATCATGAATATCATGCTGGTGACGGTGACGGAGCGGACTCGCGAGATTGGCTTGCGCATGGCAGTCGGCGCTTCGCGGAAGGAGGTACTGCTGCAATTCCTGGTGGAATCGGTGCTGATCAGCTTAATAGGCGGAGCGATCGGAATTGTTATCGGTTTAGGGCTTCCGCTTGGGGCAAGACCATTTACGGACCAGGTACACATACAGGTTCCGATCTCTCCGATATCGGTTCTGGTGGCGTTCGCCGTCTCCTTCAGCGTGGGTGTAGGGTTTGGCCTGCTGCCGGCCCGGCGCGCATCTCAACTGAATCCCACTGAAGCTCTCCGCTACGAGTAAACATACGGGCTACTTTTCTAGCCCAAAAAGAAATCACTTTTCAGTGAGAGCGAATCATTAAAGCGACAGGAGAAATAACAATGGATTATCAAGACATTGCGGCATCGGAGCCCCGGCCCGGAGCCCGAACGGAGCACCGGGAAGGACCCATCGCGCGCAGCATCGAACAGCAAACCGCCAAGCTGCCCTCGGATTTGTATTTGTGGGCGGCATTGGGATCGATCGGGATCTCGCTGTTCTTCCAAATGACGGGCGATGAGAAGAAGGCCACATTTGTGGGGCACTGGGCACCGACGTTTTTATCGCTTGGGATCTACAACAAGCTGGTGAAACTGCACGGGTCGGAAGGCGTTTAGTTCAGAAGGGACAGGCGGAAGCGCCTGTCCCACTACGATAGCTGTAAGCGTGCCGGGGTTATCAAGCCGCGGAGACGGAGCGGCGGCCCGTGAGCAGCGCATACGCGGCGAATAGGACGCCAGAGTAGAAAAGATCAGCTATCAGCGTCCGGCTGAAGAAGGGCAAGGCTGCTGCGTAGCAGGCGGCAAGTCCGGCGAGCGTGTGAGGATACATCGAAATTCCTTCCCACCATTCGAAGAAATTGGTTACGAGAAAGAATTGGAGGCTTCCAGCCGCTGCTACCGAGGCTATTCGCAGAGGAGATGTTTTGCCTTTCAGCAGCGATCGGCCGAGAATAACATAAAGCAGAAACGAGAAGTAAATGATCGGCGTTGCTTTTGAATAAGCTGGGTAGCCAGCCATGTGACTCAGAATCGGATCGGTAATCAGCATGGCCAACAAGGGAATTGCGTAAGCCTGCCAGCCCCTCAACTTGGCGCCCCCAAATAGGGCGATGCTTCCGACCGGAGCGAAATTGGGCGGATGCGGAACTAAACGCAGCAGCGCAGCAGCTAACGTCAGGCCGAGTGCAACAGGTTGGACGGGTGACTTACTCTCATGCATCTAGAATCGAGTATAGCGATTGGAGTTGCGGTCGATGGCAGCGGGTAAGCCGGTCTACCAGGCCGAGGGTGGATCACTAGCGGGGAAGCTATCTTCCACAGTTATGTCGTGCGCTTTATCAATCTCCCGCTTACGATTACCGGTCCTGGACCAGATTACGAACGCGGCGATCGGCAGCGTGACTCCTAAGAGGAAATAGACAAACTTCATGCCAGGGTTGCACGTGTCACTCATGTTCACTGGTTGGATGCAGCAGAAGCAATTGTATTTCTAATCTGGAGCCACCCGCCAGGATCGAACTGGCGACCTGCTGATTACGAATCAGCCGCTCTACCAACTGAGCTAGGGTGGCCCGAATTCTCTTCTGAGTGTAGCCCAACTCTTCGGACGCGCGGCGCACTCGTTATCCTGAACTTATCCGCCCTTCCAGGGCCCACACCTTACGCCTTGCCTGAACTCCCCGAAGTCGAAACGGTCGTCCGCTCTGTAGCAGGCTACGTCATCGGTCAGAAGATCGAAGCCGTTACTCTCTCATCGCACCGAGTCACGCGGGGCGACCGGGCCCACACGATTCTGGCGCTCGTCGGCGCCACCATTTCCGCCGTCCGTCGTCATGGCAAACAGATTCTCATCGAACTTGATCGCGGTCTACTCTACATCCACCTCGGCATGACGGGCAATCTGCTCTGGAACGCCACGCCAGGAAAATATTCACGAGCTGTCTTCACGCTGACAAACGGTGTTCTCGTCTACAATGACATTCGCCAGTTTGGACGCGTCGAATTTTATCTCGAGGTTCCTCCGCAGCTAGCGCGAGCCGGCCCTGACGCGTTGCAGATAGACTTTCCCAATTTTTTCGCTCGCCTCAAAAAGCGCAAAGGTCCTATCAAACCGTTGCTCCTCAACCAGTCCCTAGTCAGCGGCGTCGGCAACATATACGCGGATGAAGCTTTGTTTGCCTCGCGCATCCATCCGCGCACTCGCGCCGGGCGCATCTCGCAGCAACGCGCCCGGGAGCTCTATGATCAGGTACAAGCCACGCTGAGGCTCGCCATTCAACATCGAGGCTCATCCATCTCGAATCATGTCGACGCCCGCGGCGAGCCTGGCCAATTTCAGCAAATGCACGCTGTTTATGGCAGGGCTGGCAAACCGTGCCAGGTCTGTGGATCACCGATCAGACGTATCGTGCTCGGCCAGCGCGGAACTCACTACTGTCCGCGCTGCCAGCGTGCCTGAACCGGCGCCTGCTCCAGTGGCTCGCCGATAGACTGCCGGATCGCGTCGGCGACCTCCACTACATTCTTCATCGCCTTTACATCGTGGACGCGGACAACATGGGCTCCATTCAAGATGCATGCGGTCACCGCCGCCGCTGTCGCAAATTCGGTCCCTTCCGGGTGTTCTTTCTTCAGGAAAGATTTGCGTGACGGTCCGACCACGATCGGCAAATCGAAAAAGCTAAGCTCTTGCAAATTCGCAATGATCTCGGCGTTCTGCTCTCGCCTTTTCCCAAATCCTAAACCAGGGTCGATCACAAGCTGGTGTTTCTGAACTCCCATTTGCCGCGCACGATGGACCGCCGCTTCCAGGTCGATCCCGATTGATCGGATTAGATCTTTTAAGGGGGGAAGCTTCGCCCAGGTCTCGGGCGTACCGCGCATATGATTGATGATCAGCCCCGCATCGTACTTCGTTACTACTCTCGGCAATTGCATGTCGAGCATCAGCCCCGTCGAGTCGTTGATGATTTCCGCTCCATGTTCAAGCGCTTTCTCCGCCACACCTGACTTGTAAGTGTCGACAGAAATCGGAACGGCCAGCTTGTCGCGCAAGCGCTTCAATACTGGAACCAACCGCCTGAGCTCTTCAGCCTCTGAGATGCGTTGCGATCCGGGGCGCGTCGATTCGGCACCTATATCGATGATGTCCGCTCCGTGTTCTTCCAGCTCCACTGCGCGCGCAAACGCCCGGTCAGGATCGCCGTATTGGCCGCCATCCGAAAACGAGTCGGGCGTTACGTTCAACACTCCCATCAGCAGCGTGCGGTCGCCCAATACGAGCTCACGCTGCTTCAGCTTCCAATGAAAACGCTTGTTCATCTTCTATAACGAGTCTGGCAGACCGCTTCGGCTAAACGTGCTCGACCAGCATCCCCAAATGCCGTAACACGCGCCTGACTTTCTTGGGCGAAACGGCCAGGCGCTGAGCCACTCTCGAGACCTTGCGCCCCTCATGCTCCCAGACTTTCCGAATCAGAAGCTCTTCAAACTCGCCCACCACTTCCTGCAACGATTTATCTCCCACCGAACCCTGAGACCACGCCCGCAGATTGGGATCTTCCACATAACCATGCAGAATGCGTTCGCGCAAAATCTCGATTTCCTGCCAAAGCGCATCATGACGGTCGTGCCCGAGGTAATTCTCGGCTCGGGTGCAGGCTGCCCGCGCTCCCTCCGCCTGATTGAAGAATCCGTTTACCAGCGTCAGGCCATAACATATATGCGCCTGAGCGAGAAGCCGGCGGCTCTGGGTGCGCTCGCCCAAACCGACGGCCTCTCTCGCGCAGTCGTGGGCCAGTTGCGCGAAGCGGCTCGGATCCTCTCCTTCGCCGATCTCGTCTTCATATCTCGCATTCGCAACAAACGCCTGCACAATGCGAGCCCGGCACATCAGCAAGAAATCCGCCTTCGTTGCGCCCAGATCGAAGGCCTCGTTGGCACGCGCTTCCGCTTCTTCCAAGCTGCCGAGGTCCAGATAGATCTGCGCTAGATTTACGTCCGCATTTCCAGCTCCGTGGTGGTTCTGCGCATCTTTGTAAATGCGATCCGCTTCCGCTAGATCCCGTTGCGCGCTACCCAACAGCTCATACATGCGCTCCAGTTGGGCGGCTTTGCCCTTTGTCTCTTTGCCGCCTGCTGCAGTTCCGGCCAGCTTTCGTCTCTCCCAGCGCGCATCCATGTTGCGGCGCAGCTGCAGCGCCAGAAAACGCTTTGCTTGAGCCATGTTGGTAAGCGATCGCGCCAGATATCCCGCTAGCGATTCCCGCTTTTTGAAGCGATCGATCGAGGCCTCGAAGTACTGCATGGCGTGGTCATAGCGGCCCTCGCGCAATGCTATTCGCCCGTACGCTGACTGAATATTCCCGAGCGTGATCCAGTCATCTGTTTCCCGCAGCACCGCTTCCGCTTCCTGCAAAACGCGCACCGCTTCTTTCAGTTCCCCATTTTGAAAGAGGATCCAGCTCTCGAGCGTCTGCATCACGGCTTTGATCGGCCACAGCCCCTGACCGGCGGCCAGCCGCATTCCCTGCCGCGTAATTTCCAGGGCCTGCTCATACTCGCCCGCTTTGCGCAAACAGCGCGCTTTCCAAAGCACCGCAATCAACGTGACCTTCTGATCACCCGTCTCTTCGCTCAGCGCCAGCACTGCCTCGAGATGCCGGAGAGCCGTCGTCAGTTCCTCGCCCCGCATCGCGGCCAGCGCCTCTGCCGTACGCAAATGCACATACTCAGCCATAGAAAGAGCCAGGCGCGCGCCGGTATCGAACTTCTTCAAAACCCTCGCCAGCGCACCTGCATCCTGAAATCCCATGTCCACCCATTGAGCCAGACATCCTACGGCCAGCCCAGCGTGCCGCTCCCCCGGACAGATATGCTCGAAGTGCTCGCGTTCCCGTTCGAGCACCGCGATGCCTTCGCTGATCCGCCGTTCCTGGACACATTCGCGAAGGTGTTGCAATAGCTCGAGAGAAATCATGTCGTGGTAAACGGCTTCCGTTTAGGCGGAAACTGCTCCTCATTCTACTGAGTGGCACTGATGGCCCGACGGACGGGTAACACTTCAGAAGAGAGGCCAGCAACGCCCCGTTTGCTTTTTTGGTTCGATTGTGAATGAGAATCAGGAACAGCGCCGCAGAAACGCCGCCATTCTTAGAATGGCGGCATGGCAGGCGAAAACGCCTGCACCAACGGGTTTCCACAAGCGAACAGAGCGCAATTCTGCACGATAAGTACCGGGTCTCAGAGTGCGGAGGCTAAAGCAAGCGCCCCGATGAGTCGGTGTGGGTACCGGGCACATCGTAAAGACATTTCGAGTTTTGGCGCACCAAACATCCGGCATGCGGGCATGCACAAGGGGCGGCAGCCCTCTTGTGGGAGGAGCCGCCGATAAGGCGGATGGCCTGCAGCAAAAAAAAGTGAGACAACTGAGTTTGGGGCACTTTCAGCGAGAGGAGAGGAAGTGTCAAGGCAGCCAGGTGGGGAGAGGTGGAGCAAGTACAGCGCGGAGTTCAAGCGCGCCAGTGGACCGGATGCAAGTTTTTATAGGCCTGGAAAGCTGCGGGAAAAGAAAGTCAGGGCGCTCCCCCGCCGCCGGAGAGAGCAGACAAGGATCCGCAGGAGCTCGAGATCGCGCGGTTGAAAGGCGGATCTCTGATCTAGAGCGGCTCACGGGAAGGCAGACGCGGAACTGGGTTTTTCGTCGCAGCATTGCGCAGCGTCAAGCCAGTATCGAAAGGATGTGTGAGTTAGGCAAAGTGAGCCGCGCCGGCTTTTGCCGTAATTGGCAAGAACGTCAGCCGAAGGAAGCGGAAGTGGCTCACCGCAATGTGATTCAAAAGCGGCCCTCGCGCGTTGGACCTGCGGCTACCGCTGTATCATACCGTTTGTGCAACGCGCCGGCATCGCCGTGGGCGAGGGCGCCGGTGAGGCGTATCAGCGAAGCGGGCATCACGCCGATCACAGCATACGAGTATTTGCCGATCCACAAGGTCTTGCCCAGCGCTCCGGGATCCACACGGAAGTATCGACGCCAGTAAGCGTCGCTTATGAAGCCGCTTCCGGACCACCAAACCGCTCTTCCTCCGGTCTGAAATCGCAGCCAAGGGCGGGCGCAACGACGCCCATCACTTGCAGAAAGCGGGGCGCCACCGGAACCTTACGCAGCCTTTCAGGCACGGTCCCCGAGGTCTCGGAAACGTCTTCCGCGTTAATATCCGCTGATGCCGCGAAAATCTGCTGTTGAGCCCGTTCCAATCTTCCAAAGCGAATCGGTGCAACGAGGTTCTCAGCACGCTTCTGCTTCGGATTGAGCCGATGCAAAACAACCAGCTGCTGGCTGTCTGGAAAAACGTAGTGCCCGCAGCAGAACGGCGTCAATGGCGAAACACAGCGCTGTTTGCGCCGATGCAAAGCGCTAGAGTCAGCACAACTGTGAGCGAGAAATTTGGCGAGTTCTTGGTGAGCCGGAACACCGATTTCAGGTTCGCGGCGATGTTTTCGATGGTGGCGAGATTTGTTCCGAAACCAGGAATGTGACCCTCAGGGCTCTACGGCTATTTGCATAATGAGGGTGACAGCCCCCGCGCGGCGTCTCGCAGAGAGCCGGTAAAACTTCGCCTGGCGACTGTTATCCGATTCGCCACATTCCGACTCCAGCCACCCGCGTTTCTCTTAGCTGGTGAAGAGCCGGCGAGAGCGAGCCTTGCTGCACCTGCAGCACTTCCTTACAGATCTGCCGGATCCGCTACGAGATGCCGTACCCGTGGAAGGGGCCCAAGCGCCACGATCCGCGGCCCTCTGTTGGCAAAATCGAAGGAACTTCCGTTGTAGTAAGTTCGTATCACCCCAGGGGGAAAAAGAAACCGCTCATGCGAACTAAATGTATGCTCCTGGCCGCAACTGCGGTCGCAGTGCTTTTCGGATCCAGCGCGCAAGCCGAAGAGTGGACCAAACACTGGTCCGTGAACGGCAAGCCAGAGCTGCGCGTCTCGACGGGCGACGCCGCGGTGGTGATAGAAACGGGCTCGAGCAACGAAATTTCGGCAGTCCTGAGGACTGAGGGCATATCCATCGGCGGTTCCGGAATCAAGGTCACCGAACATCAAGATGGTAACCGCGTGGAACTGGAGGTCAGGCAGCCGCCCACGCACTTCAGCTTCGGCAATCGCTCCGTCGAACTCACGGTGCGGGTACCCAGAGAGCTTACAGCGGATATCCACACGGGCGATGGTTCGATCAAGCTGCATGGCCTGCACGGCTCAATGCGCGTGGATACGGGCGATGGCAGCATTGAGGGCGAGGACCTGGATGGCGGGCTCGAGGCGCACAGCGGCGACGGAAGCTTGCATATTCGAGGCCGATTCGACAACTTGCGCGTTAAAACAAGCGACGGTTCAGTCGAAGTTGAGGCAGCGAAGGGCTCGCGCCTGCACTCTGACTGGCGCGTGGAAACTGGGGATGGGAGCGTTCATTTGAGCCTGCCGCGCGAGTTGGCGGCAAATGTTCAGCTAGGGACGGGCGACGGAAGCATTCATGTCGACCTTCCGCTTACTATCGAAGGCGCGAAGAGTGAGCACGAGGTACGCGGAAAACTGAACGGAGGCGGGCCTTCGCTGGATGTGCATACCGGTGACGGCTCGATTAGTCTCGGGTTAATATGAGCTCTTTTAGGCGAGCCGCGTTAAACGCCGCATACCCCGAATCGTCATTATCGAAGTAGATGTAGACTGCCGAAAGTTGCTTGCGCCAAGCCGCAATCTGTTCCGCCCATGGCCCAAGGGCTTCATCGGTATAGCTTCCCTGGTACTTGTTTCCCGGGCCATGCAGCCGAACGTATGCTAAATCGGTGGTCAAGCGAACGGGCGACCGATAGCCAGCCAGATCGAATGCACAATGGGCGCACCTGAAGCTCGTAAGGAGATCGTAAACTTCCTGAACTTCCCAGCTCGCATTGCGGAACTCGAAAGCGTATCGGTGATATCCGGGAAGAATCTCGAGAAATGAACGCAAACGCTCGTAGTCGAGCTCCCAGTTTGGCGGCAGTTGAAATAGGATTGGGCCGAGTTTTTCCGCCAGAACCTCCACTGCATCTAGAAACTTAGCAACTCCGGCCTGCGCGTCTTTGAGTTTCTTCATGTGCGTCAAAAATCGGCTACCCTTTACCGCAAAACAGAAATTCGCGGGCGTAGATTCATGCCAGCGCTCGAGGGCCGGTTTCCTGGGGAGATGATAAAAGCTGTTGTTGAGTTCTACTGTGTTGAAGCGCTCTTGATAGAAAGCGAGCATTTTCGGCGAGGGCGTGCGGGGCGGATAGAAGCTCCCCACCCAATGCTTGTAATGCCAGCCCGACGTTCCAATGCGGAGAGTCCCGCACGAGCCATCATCTGCGCTCATTTGTTCTTTTCGCCCGGCAGCGTCACAACCGAACCCCAGAATTCATAGCAGATGCGTATGAATCGCAGGAACTCCTCGAGGTCGGATGGTTTTTTGATGTAGCAGCTCGCGTGCAACTCATAAGCTCGGCGGATTTCAACCGGATCGGCCGAGCCTGACACGATCACCACCGGCGTGGGCGCCCACGCGGGATTATTCTTGATTTCCTGTAGAACCTCCAGACCGGAGTGCTTAGGAAGATGCAAATCGAGGAAGATCACATCCGGGTGAAAACGTTTCTTGTAGTTTTCTTCATTCCGGAGATACGCAAGCGCTTCATCGCCGTCGCGCACCGAGGTGACTCCCTCATGCAATCCCACCTCTTTGAAGGCCTCTCTCGTCAAAACGGCGGCCGCCGGATCATTCTCGATTAATAAGATGTCCAGACGGTCTTGGTGGGTCTCAGTTGCCTTGGTTGCGGATGCCATATGTCCCTTCGAGAGTTTATCCCTATTGAACCCGAGGAGCAGCGAATTTTGCTTGCGCTTCAGACCTTTCGGCTCAACTCCGCTGCGATGCGCGCCGGAAGCTCCCCGGCCATTAGCTCCTCGATAGGCATTGGCAGCGCCAGCGACCAGTTTGGATTCTGGTCCGGCGTGGTAGCCGGGACGTTGGGGCGCTCCTCGACCGCCGCTGCATCGTCCAGAGCCGCCGTCAAGATTCGCGATGGAGCCCGGGCTAAAACTCCGTAGGAACGCGCGATAACCTCCTCGATTGGACCATCCTCCGAGAGCGACGCCACCTTCTTTAAGCGCCCGTGAATTTCAGCCGTACTCTCTTGGTTCGGATTGAGCTTCAGCTCGTGCTGCCGCTTAAGGTCGGAGCCGGTCCAGAGACCAGCCACGGTGGGCAGATCATGGGTAGTGATGGCAGCCAGAGCTTCGAGCGGGTAGGTCTTTGGATCCTTTTTCTCGAACCAGAGAAGACGATAGGACATCACGCGGTATCTCGCCAGTTTTTGCCGCGCCTCCTTCTCCACCGTGCCCAGATCTTCTCCGACCACGTAAGCGCCCGCGCGCTCGCTTTCGAGCGCTACGATCGATAGCATCTCGTCCGCGTTATAACGCACATAAGTGCCGTGCTCAGCAGACATGCCCTGCGGGATCCAGAAGAGCCGGAAGAGTCCCATCACATGGTCTATACGCAAGCCGCCACCGTTCCGGAAAGCGGCCCGGATGGTCTGGATGAAGGGCTGATAACCAGCGGCGCGCAGCTTATGAGGAATGAAGGGCGGCAAGCCCCAGTTCTGGCCTTGCGTATTGAACTCGTCCGGTGGGGCGCCCACCGCAGCGCGAGTCGTGAGCACATCCTGCCAAGCCCAGGCATCTGCCCCGTCCGGATCCACTCCGATAGGCAAATCCTGCATCAAGGCCAGATGCTCGGCGCAGCGGGCGAGCTGCTGGTCCAGCACCCATTGCAGCCATTTATGAAAATCGATCCGCCTCGCGTTTTCGCGCGCGAACTGCATGACCCCGGCGCTAGCCGGATGCAGGTAATCTTGCGGCCACGTATGCCACCCCGAGTTATACTTTTCCGCCAATGCGCAAAAGGTCGCATAACGCTCCAAATCCGGGCCCTGCTCGCGGCAGAAACTTGCGAATGACTGGTCTCCGGAAAAACCCTCCCAGACCAGCTCAAACGCGCGCATTTTCAACTGGAAGACTTTGTCCCGGTCAATCAAACGGCTGCCGTTCAGCTCTCGCCCGGCTTGTGCCAAAGCTTCCAGTACCCCGCCTTGTACGCCGTCGGCGCCGGGCATCGAGTCAACATGAATCCACAGGGGATTGAAGAATCTGCGCGAAGCCGGGTAGTAAGGGCTGGTCTGTTGCGCGGTGGTTGGAATAGCCGCGCTCAATGGATTTAGCAGCATCATGCCCGCCCCGAGCTCGCCGCCAGACCACTTAGCCAGCTTTTCCAAGTCGCCGAAGTCGCCCATTCCCCAGCTCTCGCGCGACCGCGCCGCATATAGCTGCACTGCCCAGCCCCATGTCTTCAGGTTCCTGGGAAGAAAGCACTCTCCGGGACTCACAATAAGCTGGCGCGGTGGCTGCTCATTTTCGAACTGCAGAGTGTGGTAGCCGCCGGGTAGGTCGGGCGGTAGTTGTTTCTGCGCCGCTACCTTTTCCCCGTTCTCCAGAGTGATCAATGCCGGCCGCTCGAGACGCTTTCGTTCACCTTTCCGCACCATGATTAACGAATCGTTTTCTGCTCGCCGTGCCCCTTCATTGCCGGCATCCATGGCTTCGAGTATCGCCCGGATCGTCTCATCCTTCGCTTCGTGCCATTTGCCGAATGCGTCTTCATAATTCAGGTCAACGCCCCAGGAGTTTGTCCGTATCACGCCTTCGGGTTTTATTTTCAGTCTCGCCATCCTAGCAGAGCGCCTCTCCCAAGCATTTTTTTGCCGACTTTGCTCACCGCGACTTAGATCCTCATATTCCTGCTTACGTTCCGCTTTCTTCGGAGGACTAGGCCTCGGCCCTTTCTGAAACTCTGGTCGCTGTTTCGCCGGAAACGGTGAGAGCTTTATCCGTTTCAGCCAACCTTTCATCTTTACGCATGGGTTCGTTTGGTAAATTTGCCGCTGAGACGGAAAATTCTAAAACCCGCAGAGGATATTAAGCTTTGAAGCAACAAGAAGATAGCTCAGGTCTGGCTCCTTGCTCGGCAGGGAAAGTGAGAAGTGGAACCAAAATTGCTAACATTTCTTCCATTCTCACCCAACAGGAGCTAGACGTGGATTTTTCATCAGTGCACCCGATCGATACCTTGCTGGTCCAGCAGTTGGAGAACATTCTCAATGCAGAGAGGGCATTACGCGCCCGCTACTCCTCAGTACAGGCCTCCTCGAACACTCCCGAGATGCGAATGGCTTTTTCCGGCGAGCTTGCCGAATTGAAGGATCGCGCGGACCGGCTCTACCGGTTAATCAACGCGATGGATTGTTACGGCTCCTCCGAGCCCCGCTACGCTGCTACCTCCTTCGCCCCTGCGATAGCCTGACTCGCGGTTTGCCCGGAACACAACCCGGGCTCACCCAATGTAAACACGACTGGGAGAAAGCAGGCTTGGAGTTTCCCCGCATCCCTTGTAACCTAACAACTTGCCGGAGCGCCTAGAAAATCAGGGGCCTGACAGGGTCCGGCAGATCGTGCCGGTATGCTTGTTGAGCCAGAGTTGATTGAGCGAGCGCGTGCTGCTGACGGGCAGGCCTTCAACCAACTCGTTGTGGCTTACCGCAAGCGAATTCTAGGTATAATCTCCCGCCTGATCGGGCGTCCGGAAGACGTAGAGGATGTCGCTCAGGAGGTTTTTGTCCGGCTCTACTATTCGCTCGATCAACTGCGGGCCGCTGAGGTTTTCGAGCCGTGGCTCTATCGGCTGACGGTGAATGCCGCTTATGATTACCTCCGGCGCAGGAAGCGCCGGCCTGAATCGCGGATGGCCGATCTCAGCGAGCAGCAGGTAACGATGGCTGATTCCGTTGCAGGTGGACGTCAGCAGGAAAGCGAGCGCGAAAAGGGCCGTGTGAGGGAGTTCGTCGATGCACTCTTTCGCCACGTTTCGGAAGACGATAGGTTGCTCTTGACTCTGAAGGAAGTGGAAGGGCTTTCGTTGAAGGAGTTAGAGGAGATCTACAAAGTGAACGAGAATGCATTGAAGGTGAGACTCTTTCGAGCCCGGCAGCGAGTTCTTAAAGCTCACCAGGCCGCAGTGGAAAGCGGCAAGCTGTAGGGAGGGAAGCGAGCGGGGAGTTCGTTTGATTTGGGTTGGAGAAAATTACGATGAATGACGATTCCGGACTGGACCGGACTTTCCAGGAATATCGGGCTGCGTGTCCCGATGTGGAGCCCTCAGCTAATTTTCTTCCTGGAATGTGGCAGAAGATCGAGGCTCGGCAAAGCTTCTGGTACATCTTCCGTCACTTTGGCAAGCTGGTTACGGCTGCTTCGGCGGCCTTATGTCTTTTGCTGCTGGTGCTCAACCTGATCTCGTCCTCCTCAACTCACAGCCTCGTTCCAAGCTACGCGGACGCGTTGATGGCTGATCATACCGCCGAAAAGACGTATTACGCCGAAGCGATCCGAAGCATTCCGTCCGATGAGCAGCCTTCGCCGCATCCGGGCCACTGAGGCGCATTCCGCGTGAACGAACCAATCATTATGAAGCGCAACCAGTGGACAGCAATTCTCTTCGCGATACTGCTGTTCGCCTCGGGAGTTCTGTCCGGTGTGCTTGGCCAGCGCTATTTGTCTACCCGCGTTGTCAGCGCCAAAACCGCGGAGGACTACCGCCAGCACTACATCACCGAGATGAGGTTGCAGCTCAATCTGACTCCAAAACAGGTCAGCCAGTTAGAAGTGATTCTCGATGACACGAAGGCAAAATATAAGGCCGTGCGGGATCAATCTCGCCCGGCCATGTTGAAGGTAAAAGAGGAGCAAGTCAGCCGCGTCAAGTCGATTTTGACGCCTGAGCAGGTTCCCGCGTATGAGCAATTAGTGGCGGAGCGCGAACGGCGTTATAAAGAACAGGAAGAGCGGGAGCGCCGCGAAGAAATCAAGCGCGAGGCCGCCCATCGGGCACAAGCCGGAGAATAGTACTTTTTGGCTAGATCGCCCGGTACTAGCAAGCTGGTACCGTTTTGGCCACTTCTACGCCAGCCCTGGATTCTCCAAACAATCTTTTAGCTGCATACTGAATCTGAAGTCAACCTGTCTCAGTCCCACGCCCAGTTGGCAGTAATTGGCGGTTGCAGGAGGGAAGAGATGCGGCGCAGTGCAGGGTTCTCCTTTATGGCGGTGGTAATCGGGCTGCTGGGAGACAGCAGCGCTTACGCCGACACGATTTCAAATTGGACCGGTGCAGCAGGTGGCACAAACTGGAGCGTGGCGGGCAATTGGATGCCAGCCGCAGTTCCGAATAACTCTGGCGCGACCAAGTATTCGGTGACAATCGGCTCGAAGGCCTTTACCACTCTAGATATCAGCCCGACAATCGATTCCTTGGTGCTCAATGGGATTTTGCAAGCTCCACCTTCCGGGCCCGCGCCGCTTCTCACTGTTGTTAAGGGGGCGACGATTAATGGAGTTCTTGCTTTCGGCGACGTCGTCGGGGAACCATTTCCACCTTTTCCCGGCCCGGGATCTCTATCGGTTGGCGGAAACTTAAGTATAAGCAGTTCGGCCCGGATAGTCAGTGTAAATGGATCAGTGGAGGTCGGGGGCAATTTCACGAATGCGGCAACGCACCTGGTCGAGTTGTATTCGAGGAGCGGTACCGACCTGTTCCATGTGGGCGGGACACTGACCAACCAGAAAGACAGCCTTATGCTCCTGGGGGCTGGGAGATGCTTTAATGCCCCTTGCAATACCCTCTTTCCCTATACCAACAGCCCTGTTCCTGGGCCATTGACCTCGGTCGGCACGATCACGAATAAGGGCCAACTCTTCAGCTGGTCTAGCCTCACCGGTTCAGGTCTCGTTAATTACGGAAGCACTTTCCTTGTTGCGAACTCTGCGGATTTCGGAACTGTCAAGAATGGCGGAACGATCGGCCTCTTAAATTCCTGTTGCAGTATTGCCCCGGAAACAACGGCTGGTCTCAACGTAGGGACCGGTGGTACAACCCAAGTCGGCTACAACCAATCGGCGGATGGCGTCTTGGATGAATTGCTTCTGGGGCGCTCCTCTTATGGAACCATCGCCGCAGGTTCATGGCTGATACCGCCGCACGGTCGTGAAGTGGGGTACGAGGTGAGCTTGAATGGCACGTTGGACATCATGCTGCGAGACGGCTTCGTTCCAAGCATCGGCGAATCGTTTACAATCCTCACTTTTGCTCCCGGGTTCTTAAACGGTACGTTCGACAAAGTTACTTGGGATGCTTTCGACAACGGGCAGGGAAAATTCCTAGTTTCCTACAACAACGGCGCCGGCGACGTGGTGGTTACAGCCGAAGCCACGCCGGAACCTCGCACAATGCTCCTGCTGGCACCTGCCCTCGGGTTCGTGTTTTGGCTGCATCGCAGGCGTAAGCTCTGATTAAGTAAATCGCATTTCTTCTACAAGGCACAAGCCGCTGAGACCGTCAGACGTAACAAGCTGATTCGGCGGGACTGATTCGGCCGATTCCGTGCCTTCAGGGCGCGAAGTCGAGCGAATCGAAATCGAAGAATAAGATCTCTGAGGGTTGCGGCTTGACGGCAAGCGCGGCGGCGAAGTGTGGCCAAGCTAGGAAGGATTGAATATCGAAGCCGTCTATACTGGAGCGGTTTGCGGCATCGAATTCGTTCAGAGGCAGATAGAAGCCTTCGGCTCGCGCCTTTATATAAGCTTCTTTGCGCGACCAGAGGAAGAAGAAGCGTTCGTTGCGCCCGTCTGATTCATTCTGCTGGATGAAGCGTACTTCTTCGGGGGTGAAGAAATTGCGAGCGATCTCTTCGGTGTCGAGCGCGCGGTTTTCTCTCTCAATATCCACACCCAATTCCGAGTTATGGGCGAATGCATACAATGCCATCCCATGCGAGTGCGAGAGGTTGAAAGCCAGAGTTGCCGGGCTGGGCAAGCATGGTTTCGCACGAAGCGTGTAACCGAAGGAAACGGCGCCTGGAGGCTGGCCCAGGTACCGGCCGATGAGCAAACGGAGAAGGCCCCGGCCGATCGAATAGCGGATGCGATCGCGTTCGAAATGGAAGCGGCTCGCGCGATTGAGTTCTTCTGGCGATAGGAATTTCGTGAGCCGATCCGCGCGGGCGCAATGAGCGTCGAGACTGGCTCTCCAGACGTGCACGGTACCAGGTGCAAGCGAGGCCCGGAGAGCCGGATTGCCCCAGTCCGGATAGAACAGCTTCGGAGTCTCCCTAACGGCCGGCATGCTTGCGAATGACCGGGATGACGTCTGGCGGCACGAAGCACGTCGCCCCGGCGTGAGCACCACCCTCGACCTTGACTCCGGCGACGTCGCCAAATCGCGACATCCTGACCGGGATTCCTTTTTCGACCGCAAGCATTCTTCTTTCTGTGAAGAGCTGTTTCAGTGCTTTCCGGTCTCGCGCGCGCAGGGCTATATAGACTGGCGCCGCATCGCTGGAAGCAGTGGCGCAAGGTATCGTGAAGGGCAAGTTCAATTCAAGGAACCCGGCGGTAAATTCCTGGTCGTGTGCAGTGCGGGATCTGGAGCGCGCGAATAGAAAGGCCGCAATCAGCGCGCCCCCGAGCACCAGCGCCGAAACGCACAACAGAAGTACTCTGGCCGGTGCCGGACGTGCTCGATTTGTATGTCGCAAGGTGAAGATGTCGAGCGATAATTTTCCAGGCTAGCTGCAACTGCCAGGTCTGAAACGGCCGGCCCCAATCAAAGCGTTGGCAGACCGAGGGCGCTGAGCATGTCGTTAAATTCGGTTTCGGCGTTCTTGAACTCGGTCGCGGCAAGAGACTTTTTACCTGTCGCGGTGTCCGCAAGGCCCTCTGTTCCATCGTCAAGACCCTTCTTATAGTCGGCGCGCGGGCCACCCTTAAGCTGGCCAATGCCGCCCAGGTCTTTAGTAACCTCGGAAGTCGCTTTGGCGAAATCAGTTGCGTAGGTGGCAGCGTCTGACGATGTTCCCGATGTAGCCATGGCTGGCGTCGGAGCCATGATCGAGGCAACAAAGGGCAGAAGCGACGCAGACACGCCGGCCAAGGCGAATTTCCTGCCCAAGTCGCGCCGGGAGGGCAATGGGGCGGCATCGAGCTTCGATGGCGTTTGAAGAAGATTCGCGTTCCGAAGGTCCTCCAGAGCAACCAGCGTCGCATCCCGATTGAGCGGGGCGCTCAAAGCGCCACTGAGCAGTTCGGAAAGCTCATCGACGGTCCTGGTTCCGTCAGCATGCTCCCAGACCGTAAAGACAGTCTTGTTTAGGCAGTGCGCCTGATGGTTAACCTTGTCATAGATCACAACCTCGTTCGGAAGTTGCTCGACGTATATATCGTTCTTACGGGCTACTGGACACATCACTTTTTCTCCTCCGATCATCAACTGAAACTTTCCGCCTGAAGCAATGAAAGCATCGCTTTTGCTGTAGCACGCGCCTCGCCACGTTGGCTTTGAAAGCTCCGGGCGGCGGAACTGACTCCCCTGAGTACTCTAAGCGACAGCTCCGGCTTATACCTCACGGCAATGGTATGGGCGAGCATTTCGAATAGGGCTTGAGAGCAGGTGAGAGGGCGGGGACTCCAAACCGCGTTTTCCGAATAGCTGCTGATCAGGACCAAGCCGACCGGCAGGGGCGGCGGAGACGGCAGTCCGCGAGACATAGCACTTGCTAAACGGCTGGCAGTCTCATTTCCGGCTCGAACCCGCGGCGACCGTAAATACGAATGCACGTGAGCGTTGCGGTCGAGAACTGCATACTCATCAGAATAGTAAGTTGCGCCAGCCTCGACGAGAGCCATGGCAAGCGTAGTCTTGCCACTCCACGAGCTTCCAGGCAATAAGACTGCGCGTCCTCGCCACCCCACGACAGCAGCGTGAAGCAAGACGAAGTCCGAAGACAGCACGGCAACCGCCTCGGGAACATGCCGCTCCATGAAGGTCAAAGCGAGCTGCGCGCTCATCCTCCTGCGAAGACTCGTTCCATTTACCCGGGCCTCGTAGCTGTCCGGCCCAGCAATGTCCTTGTCTTGCCAGATTGAAAAATTAGCCTGTACCGCGCTTTGTGTGTGGAAGGGAATGCCAGGTATGACGCTCGTCAGTGACTTTAGCCATTCGTTTGTGGGTGCCTCGAAACAAATTGGCACTCCGCAGCATAATCGCGCGGCACAATGGCCGGTTAAGCCAAAGTGAGGAGATGCGGTTTCAGGGACAGGCCAGTTGGTTGTTGCGGGCGGTGTAATGTCCAAACCTCATCGAAGCAGAGCGCTTTCTTTAGCAACGAAAATGCCTACTCCGCCTCCTAGTGTCTTGGATTGTACGCTGTTGAGGCCTCGACGGGCAAGGGGGCTAAGTACCAAAACCAGGCATTACTTTTCTTCAAAATGATGACTTAGTTTTCCGAACCGATCAATTATAAAAACACTTTATCGAAGAACAGCGCTGAATAACTCTTTTGAGGTGCGTAGGAAGAATCCTAGGCCATGCGCTCGAATCAGCCGCAACGGTTGAATGATCCAGAACAGCCAGCTTGGCTTGCGCCATGTTCGTTGTGATTCCCTGTCGGCGGCGTCGGGTTGCAGGAACTGTCGAAGGAGGAGGAGCACGAAGCGGAAACGTTCCAGGGCCGAATCTTTGGCTCGGGCGCGGAACAGCTTCTTCGAAACGTCGCACTCGGCGGCAGCGCGAGACTGCAGCAAGGATTCGTCAGAGAAGGAGAGTGACTGGGATTTCTTGAATAAGTCGTCGGATATCTTATCCACTAGCCAGGAAAAGTCGGCCTCTTGTTGCACGAAAGAGGAAATTCTAGGGGAAAGCGGGGTTTCGAACAAGTCATGGCACAGCTTTAGCGGAAGTAGGAGGGTTCGCCGTCTCCCTAACGAGTCCGCTAGGTGGAGAGCAGATTGCCAATCCAGGGAAGGATAAGTTCTTAGGCATCGATCGATATCGGTGATCCACTTTAACGAAGTCCAATAATGCCGCGCCCCGTGAATGGAAAGCAGGAACAACAGTGCGGGTGGAGATGGGAACGGCACTGGCGATCCCAGGACAGTTACCGTTTCAGTATGCTGCCACAAATGTGCGGAATGAAGTAGCGGATCGAATGTGGGTTCGCAGACGGCCCAGTGCAGTTCCAGGTAAACTCCCGTCGCGGGATTCCGCAAAGCGACATCCTTATGAGTTTTCAGCCATTCCCGTTCGGGCGTCAAGGGGAATTCGTAGGCGAGGAGATAACCTTCGGCTTCGAGACTGCGCACTGCGTCCCAAACCCGATCGTCCTGGATCAGTATATCGAGGTCACGGCAGTGCCGCAGCCCCAGTTGACCGTACAGGGCAATAGCTAACGCAGGTCCTTTGAAGGCTACCGCCCGAATGCCATCCCGTTCCAGGTGGCTCAGGATGACAAGGAGTTCTGATGCTAGAGCGAGATTCCAGCTTGCTGTGCTGGCGGATCTCTTCTTAAGAACTTGCAAGGCCGGGAACGGAATTTTATCGGCGAAGCGACTGAGACGGGAATAGACGAGTGACAGAATCTCGTTGCCGCCGGCTAGGAGCAGGAGATTGCTCCAGGAAATCCCGGTTCCTAGCAACTGGCTGATGCGGCGGTCGGTCGACTCCTCGGGCAGACTGCCGACGCAGAGGGTGAGCAGTTCCCGCTCAGGGGAGCGGAGATGCTTAGCAGTCTTCAATTCGGGCACCTCCTTCCTCCATCGTTAGCACAGGAAGTCGGGCGGCTTACGGTCAGATGTTTCCTGCCGACGCGTATGGAAGGTGTAGTATCGGGAGAGTATATAAACAAAAATCGCTCCGGCTATAAAAAACTTTGAGATTCCGCTTGATTCTTTATAGCCAGTCAGCTAAGAATAAGAGCAATCTCTTAGTTCGGCCCTAACGTGGCGCGAAGCAAGGCGGACTCGCTTCGGTTACCTGACGGCGCATTCGGATGGCACTGTCTGTGGGCTGGGCGGGGTGCTTAAGGCGCTCTATCGACGAAAAATCAATTTATTTTCAATGCGTTATGCGGGTTAAAAGTGTATCTGGACAATAACATTTGCTTTTTAATGAGGAGACGATCTCCTTCGAAGATTCTAAGTTTCGTACTCGTCGACCCGGGACGTAGGAGGGCTGGGAGGTCGATCCACGGCACTCGTTCGGGCAGTGCTGCTCTGATTGGAGTGGTAATCGGGCTATTCGGACAGGCTTCAGCTGCACAGGCACAAGTGCTTCCCGGCACGTCCCCTCTACAGGTCATCGCCAAAAATAGCGGGAAATGCCTCGACGTGCGGGCTTTCTCGACGGATGCGGGTGCGGCTGTTCAGCAGTGGAGCTGCACGGGTGGTGCGAATCAGCAATGGCTCTTCATTGCGGCGGGGGACGGGTCGTACGAAGTGCAATCGGTCAATAGCGGCATGTCTCTGAACATAGATGGGAATTCCATGTCGAACGGGGCTCCTGTCATCCAATGGCCTTATTCGGGCACCTCTAACGAAAATTGGCAGCTCGAGCCAACGGGAGACGGTTACTACACGCTGGTGGTGGAAAGCACCGGTAAGTGTCTGGACGTAAACGGAGGGCCCCCCGCGACGGGCGACGGCATCGTGGTCCAGCAATGGGACTGCTGGGGTGGCTCCAACCAAGCCTGGCAGTTGGTATCTAACGACGGCGTCACGCACAGCGTCACGCTCACTTGGGATGCCAGCACTTCTTCGAACGTAGCGGGCTACTATGTCTATCGCGGCAGCGCGTCGGGCGGACCTTACACCAAGCTGAGCTCACTCTTAAGCAGCGATAGCTATGTGGACGGAAGCGTGCAAGCGGGCCAAACCTATTTCTACGTCACGACGGCCGCAGATTCAAGCGGCGACGAGAGCGCTTACTCCAACGACGTACAGGCGGCTATACCCAACAGCTAGCAATCCGGCATGCAGCAATCCGTTAGTTTCGAACCAACTGAGAGCAAAGCGCTCACTTTGCTTCCCGGCGCGGCGGTGCTGTTTGGCTTACTTTTGGGCGGGTTCTTAGGGCCGGTCGCCTCGGCGCAGGCACAAGCTTCGGCAGAACTGGATAGTGTTTCCTGCTCGGCGGGCACGCTGGTTTCCCCGGGCAGTCTCTCGTGTTCGGTGACCCTGAGCGCCCCAGCACCGGCGGGCGGATTAGTCGTTCAGCTTACGAGCAACAGTTCGGCCCTGGAGGTACCGTCCTTCGTCCTGGTAGAGGGCGGAAAATCGAGCGCCATGTTTACTCCAGCAGGCTCCGCGCTTTCAGCCGAGGAGAGCGCGACTGTAACGGCCGTCACCGGCACGGCGACCCTCGAGACGACGGTTTCGCTGCTCTCGAGCACATCTCCCCTACAGGTGATCGCGAAAAACAGCGGCAAATGCCTCGATGTGCGAGACGATTCGAGAAGCGCTGGGGCAGTTGTCCAAGAGTGGCGCTGCACGGGCGCGGAAAATCAACGATGGTTCTTCATCGCTGCGCGAAATGGATCGTACGAAGTGAAATCAGTAAATAGCAGCATGTCGCTGAATGTAGATAGGGATTCGCGTTCGAACGGCGCTCCGATCATTCAGTGGCCTTACTCCGGCGCTGCCAACGAGAAATGGAAATTGGAGCCGACGGGAAGCGGTTACTACAAACTGATTGTGGAGAGCACCGGCAAATGCCTGGACGTAACGGGCGGACCCTCCGCAACTGGCGATGACGTCCGGATCGAGCAATGGACTTGCTGGGGAGGCGACAACCAAGCCTGGCAATTGGTCTCCAAGCACAGCGTCTCGCTCAGCTGGGATGTCAGCACTTCTCCGCATGTAGCCGGCTACTATGTCTACCGCAGCCGCAAATCCGGCGGCCCTTACGTCAAGCTGAGTTCGCTATTAAGCGGAACACAATATGTTGACGGCACGGTGCAAGCAGGCCAGACTTATTACTACGCCACGACGGCCGCCAATTCCAGAGGCAACCAGAGCGCTTACTCGAATCAGGTGAAAGCTACTATACCCAAGCCCTAGCGAAGCCTCCTCCGCCAAGCAGGACTGCCGTCAGGGATACGCCGTGGCAGAATGCAGTTCATTAAGGTGAGCAGTTCCGCTCGGGGCGCCGGTGACTTCTAACTCGGTCCGCCTTCTCCATTCCTCATAACACAAAAGTAGGACGGCTCACAGCCGGATAATTCCTAGCATCGGCACGGACAAATTTGCGTACTGCTCCGCAGCCTCGCCGCGATCTGGCTGAGAAACTGCCGGTCCGGGTGCGACCTGATAGGTAAGACTTCCTGAGATTGCAAAACACAAAGCCACCAGCCTGTTGAAGCGCTCTCGAAACAGGGCGGACTTTGCTTCGTCGCTCGGCAATCTATTCGGGAAGCGTTAGCAGCTGGATTGCGTGGGTGCGCCAAAGCACCGGAACATTTTATTTTCGTGAATTATGTGGGTTACAAGTGTATCTAGACGACAAAATTGACTTTTCAGACAGGAGAACATCTCCTGAGGCTTCTCATTTTAACCGCAGCGCTGACTGTGGGAACGCGGTCCTGATTGGCTTGCTGGCGGTGGGCCTATTCGGGGCATGCACGTCCGCGCGGGCACAAAATCCGGCAGAAGTGAAGAACGTATCCTGCTCGGCGGTAACGCTGGTTTCGCCCGGCGCCCTTTCTTGTTCGGTCACTTTGAGCGCTCCTGCACCGGCCGGCGGGTTAACCGTTCAGCTCACCAGCAGCAGTCCGGCACTTGAGGTGCCTTCTTCAATCCTGGTAGAAGCTGGGAAATCGAGCGCCGTCTTCAGTGCAGCAGGCTCGCCCGTTTCAGCCGAGGAGAGCGCAACGGTGACAGCACTCGCCGGTACGGGTCGCCTTGGGACGGCCGTTTCCTTGCTATCAAGCACAACCCCCGTGCAGGTGATCGCCAAGAACAGTGGGAAATGCCTCGATGTGCGAGGCGATTCGACGACCGCTGGGGCGAACGTTCAGCAGTGGAGCTGCGCGGGTACTGGGAATCAGCAGTGGCTCTTTATTGCAGCGTCCGATGGGTCGTACGAAGTGGAATCGGTCAATAGCGGCATGTCTCTTAATGTGAGCGGGAATTCTAGTTCGAACGGCGCTCTCACGATCCAATGGCCTTACTCTGGAACTGCCAATGCGAAATGGAAACTCGAGCCTACGGGAACTGGCTATTACACGCTCGTCGTGGAAAGCACCGGTAAATGTCTGGACGTAACTGGCGGATCGGCTGCCACGGGCAATGGTGCGGGGATCGAGCAATGGACCTGCTGGGGAGGCGACAACCAGGCTTGGCAGTTGGTCTCTCAGCATAACGTCTCCCTTACCTGGAATGCGAGCAGTTCTTCGAATGTGGCCGGCTACTATGTCTACCGCGGAAGCAAGTCGGGTGGGCCTTATACCAAGCTGAGTTCGCTCTTAAGCGGAACCAGCTATGTGGATGGAACGGTAGGAGCAGGCCAAATCTACTATTACGCCACGACAGCCGCGGACCCCAGCGGCGACGAAAGCGCTTACTCGAACCAAGTGCAGGCGACCATACCCACGTCTTAGGGCATTCCGATTCACGGGTTCGTTCGGGCAGCAGTAAGGCGGTCGAGCGTTCCCGTGAAGAGTCTTCGAACCGGCGGCCAGCAGTACAGGGCGGCGCCTAAGACGGTTCCGAACGTGTTAGTGAAAAGGTCGGTTACGCCCGACTGCCGGGTGGGGAGATAGGACTGCAAGATCTCGATTGTCAGCGTGACGGCTACTCCCAAAAGCACGGCGGTGAAGACGGCTCGCTTAATTGCACAAGAAAGCGCCCAATAAGCACAGAATGCGAACCCGAGCGGGACGAATCCGCCGATGTTGATTGCCAAGTCTTTCCAGTAGCCCACCCCGGAATAGTACTCTTTCCAGGGTGGATCTAGGAACTTCTCATGGAGAACCAGAAAGCGTTCCGGAATGTAGAGGTTGACCCCCGAGCCGATCCGGTTGTGAAGCGTATCACCGGAATGTTCATTTAAGAGATAAAGAGCTTCGGATTGATCGTCCTTGGCCAAAGTAGGCTGCCCTGATTGAGTCCAAGTTCGATAATGCTCGAAAATGCGTTTGGGCGTGAGTTCAGTTCGATAAAGCGCCAGCCCGCGAAGGCGGCCGGACCAGCAATCTTCTTGAGTAGGCGAGGTGCCGATTACCAGTCGCCCAGCAAGTCCTTTCCCTGGTGGGCGGAACCCCGGAAAGCGTCGAGCCGGCAGGCCATTCAGATAAACAGTTATGCCCTCCGCGCCGGACGCAACGGTGAGGAATACCGCTTGATCCCGCTGCAGAATGCTATCGACGTAAGCCCTCCGATGCTGCCCGCCAGGAGCTTGGTATTCGATCGCCAGATCGGAGTTCGACTGGTGAAGAGAAAACTGGAGAGGGTTTCGCGGGCTGTACACCGACAAAATGGTATTCGAGCCAGCACCAAGCGCGGGTTCCAGCCATATCTCGAGGGCGTAGCGAGCCGGATGCTCGGCGTTTGAAAGGCTCACGTCGCCGGAGCTGAGGACGGCCCCGTAACGGGAAAAGGCTATTCCATTCGCATGCCGCAGCCAAGCTACTCCGTTTTCCGGAGCGTGAAACGGCCAGAGCCCGGCAACCAAGATCGCGCAGAGAATGCATAAGCAAAGCAGGCGCAGGATGAGCGGGGCGGCGGCCTGTGGGTGTCCGATATAATTTTGCAGGATTGGGACAGTCTGGATAGCCGTCCTCTATGCTTCAATGGCAAACGGTAAAGCTCGTTCGGCGATTGATTCAAGAGGAGAGACCTTCTCGGGTAAGTTGGATGCTTTTTCCTTGCCGTCGCCGGGGCTCGAGGGCTTCTGTGCAGAGCCGAGCAGTGAATCTACGATGTTGAGATACAACGGCTCGTTCTCGTCCCACAAATATCCCTTTATAAACTGATCGGCATTGCGCGCCAACCGCTCACGATCCCTTCCGTCGAGGATCAGTTCGAGCATATTGTCCGCCAGACTGATCTCGTCATCTGCCCGGAAGAATCGCACGACTGAATCGTTAAAGTAGTAGCTATCGATCCTGGTGTCAGGAATCAGGACGGGGACGCCCATTGACATGAATTCGAGAATCTTTGTGCTAAACGCTTCGTTGCCGAAACCATTCTTCCGTTTGGGCACGATCCCCAGATCCGCATTCTCCATCAAGGACGCGACTTGGTCCAGCGGCTGCGAGCCTTTGTACTGCACTCTTTCTTGCAGCCCGAGATCTTGGATAAGCTGCAGTAAGTAAGGAAGCTGCTCCCCGATACCGTAAATATGGAACTCTGCCCAAGGAGCCTCGTCCTTAATCCGTGCGAAGGCACGAATCGCCAGGTCGAGCCCCTGGTGATAATTGAGCGATCCGGGATATAAGAGAACAAACTTGCCGTCGTTTCGTTGACGGCCCCGGCGATAGAAAATTTGGCCGTCCGGAAAATTGAGAATAGTCGTCAGCTTGGAAGCGCGTACAGATCTCCCTTCCAAGCGCTCCTGCCAGATGTGATTGGCAACAATCACGTGATCCGAGAACACCGCTGACATCCGCTCGACCAGCACCAGCAGCTTAAAGATTAGCGATCCAGAAGAAATTTGAAATTTGCTGGCATAGTATTCAGGAACGATATCATGGATATCGAGAATCAATTTCGAGCCGGTGATTTTCGGCAGCAAGGCAGCAAATACCTCAAAATCGGGGATCGAGTGAATGTGTACCAGATCGTACCGCTGCTTTAGCTGCTGACGACTGAGGACCCACATGGACCTAAGGAAAAACAGGAGCAGTCTGCGAAGCAGTACCATCCTGCTTTTTTCATTGACCACTCGGAGCTGTACGCGCAGAAGACGGACACCGTTGATTATCTCGACTTTCTGGTAGTTTCCTTCACGCCGGAGCGCCACCACATCTACTTCGAATCCCTGCCTCGCCAGTGTCTCGGCATAGCGACGCACTCGGTTATCCGATTCATAGAACGTGTAAGCCACCATGCAAACTCGCCTGGCTCGCGCTTTCGGTTTAGCTGGCGGGTGAGTAACGGAAGACGTGCCCGGTGCGCACAGCACAGTAGTGTCGTTCAAATCTTGTATCTTGTGAGACATTTATGCGTTGGGGCAGTAGTATGGAATCCCGTCTACGCGGGCTTCGGCTGCCGCTCACATCCGAATTCGGCAGCACAAAGGGCGCCGGGCAAGCACCAAATTGATTTACTTGGGCCCGCTTGGACCGGTACGAAAACTTCCGTAATATTTGGAATACTTCGAATAGAGTTGGTTCAAGCCGTCGACCGCGTTCAGCACGACTCCCAGCACATGCTCGCGTCCTAGCAGCGCAAGAGACTTTTCGATAGCTTCGCGGGGCGTCTTCCCTGCGCGGGCCACCAGCAGTGTGGCGTTCGCGTGGTGTTTCAAAAGCAGGGCGTCGACTAGCGGCAAGACAGGCGGAGAGTCGATCAACACCCAGTCAAAGCACGGTACAACCTTTTGCATTACCCGCGCAAACGCTTCGGTATGCAAGAGTTCCGTTGGATTTCCATGCACCTCTCCCGCCGGCAGCACAAACCAGCCAAGCGGCTGCAAGCGCCGAATCGCCGAGGTGAGGCTGACCGTGCCTTCGAGGCACTCCGCAAGGCCGGGGCCAGGGCGAATTCCCAGCAACTCTGCCAGCGGGGAGTGGTAGAGATCTGCCTCGATCAGCAGAACGCTGTATTTGCCTCCTTCGGCGAGCGCGGTTGCGACATTCATCGCCGTCGTTGATTTTCCGTCTTCTGGCAGAGCACTGGTGATCAGGAGGGTTTTCAGCTTGCCAGCTATCCATAGCTCCCGCAGACGCATGCGAAGCAGCCGGTACCGGTCCGCAGCGCAGCCGTGGGGATCCGTATGGAAGGGAATGCGGCTCTCGGGCCTGAGACTCACCTCCTCGGCCAGGATCTCGTCCCGGTTTATTTTTCGTTCCGTCTCCACCAAAGTTATTCCGGCCGCGGAAGGCCGAATATCCGCAATCGGGCGCGCGTCCCGCTCCAGTTTAAGAATATTAGCCATTAGAGTAAATTACCTGCTGACCAGCGATCTTTTCACGTCAGCCTCGATGACCACGGCCTACTCTGAGCACTTTACTACCCATTCCGCCGCAGATAGAGTTCGTAAAATTCGGCCGCGAAAACGATCGCCAAAAGCATCGTTCCAGCTATCCATTCGAACGATCTTTTCCAATTCCGTGCTCGCTCTTCCGACGGCGTGCGGAGCAAGGGTATCGAGATGACTAGTGGAATCGAGAAGTGCCGGCTCAGATCCTTTTCGGAATAGAACGATCCTCGTCTGATATCCGCCAGAAAGGCCAGTGCCGCTCCGAGCACCAGGCCTGCGGCTGCTCCGCCTGCACCGATCGGGAGACGTTTAGGGAAGGACGGAATGACCGGAAGACTTGGGGGATCAACCAGCCGGAATTGCTGCCCAGCCTGCCGTTTTTCGAGACTGCCCGCTAGTTGCGACTGGGTTTCCTTGCTCAGCAGATCTGTATAGTTCTGCTTCAGGAGATCGTAATCGCGGAGCAACCCGGCTAACTGCTGCTCACGCACGGGCGTAAGATTCAAGCGTTCTTGATACTGGGCGATATCTGATTTAGCCTGCTTTTCGTCGCGCGTCAAGTTCTCGAGCTCGAGCCGGTTCGCGTCGAGCTGGCTCCTGACTTGTGCGACAGCCGTTGCTACCTCGCTGTTATCGGCGGAAACATCGGTCGGGCGCCCTGGACTCGAAGGCGATTGAGTGCCACCATCTGCTTCCTTTTCGGCCTTTGCAGCCGTTAAAGCCTTCAGTAAAGTTTCGGCTTGCGCAATCTCTCCGTTCACCTTGATTACGTCCGGGAATTCGGCAGTATATACGTTCAGCAGCCCTGCCTTCTTAGCCTTCAGACGGGCTAAATCCGCCTTCGCCGCCTCGAGCGGACTCAAGCTCTGGCTCGTTCCCCCTTGGCCCGTGACAGGGATTCCTCGTCCGGCCAGATTGCGATACCCGTTGAGCAAAGATTGCAAGTAAACCTGCTGCTCCTGCGCTCGAGCCTCACTCGCCTGGACGTTTTGAAGCTGCGCCTGCAAGCCGGTCAGCACAGCAAGGTTGCCTCCTTGTTGCTCGGGAAGCTGCCCAAGATTCTGTAACTTGAAATCCCGTACGCGGGCTTCCTGCTCGGCCAACTTGACCTTAGCTACTTCGAGTTGCTCTTTCAAAAAGCCTGTTGTGACCGTCGCCTGATGCTCTCGCGTTTCGAGGTTCTGCTCGATAAAGAGCGAGGTCAACCGATTCGTCACAGCCTGCGCCTTGCGCGGATTTTCGGCGGCAAACGAAATCTTGAACGCATCGATCGTTTTCTGGTCAGGCCGGGTGATTATGGGCTCAATACTGATCTTCTTGCGCATCTTAGCTTCCAGCTCTTCGGGTGACAGACGTGCTCTGTCCTTTGAATAAAGGTCAAATTCCGTTATGATGTCCAGCAACCCTGTGCGAGACAATACCTCCTGTGTGGTCGCCTCGAGCGCTGCGCCGATGTCTGTCGTGCTAGTAGGAGTGACGTACCGTTCCGGAACCTGCTGTTGCACCACGATCAGCGTCGCTTCCGACGTATAGCGCTTCGGCAGGAACGATAACGCTACCAGCGTTAGCAGGGCGGTGCCGGCCGCAGTGATCAGGATCCACCACCGGCGGCGCCTCACGCACCCGAGGACTAGGTCTAGACTGATGTTTGACGTTGATTCCGCTTCTGCCACGTTCTTCTTGCTTTCTCCCTGGAACCTTCGGGCGGCTTACGCCCCCGAAGCTCGATTCGGATCGAGCGAGTAAACTACCCGGTCCCCGTCAGCGCTCGCAAATGCCAAGCGGGCCCGCTCGCTCCCCAGCCCCACAATCTGCAGCTTTCCGTTCTCCCGCATGATCGACATCTGGCTCCTCTGCCTCCACCAGTCATTTACCTGACGGGGTAGAGCAATCCAGGTGCCTTGCTCCGCACGCAACTCGGACAGGTAGGCGAGTAGGGTCCTGTACGTCCGAAGAGCCCGCGTCTCGAGGAGGTAATCAGGATGGATAATAAAACTCATCATCCCATTCGCCTGAGTGATGAGACCGCATTGCTTCTCCCATAGATCGATCGAGTACTCCCCCAAAATGTGGAACAGCGAATAATCCTGCGTCGTTGTCACCGGGAGTTCGAGTAAGCCGCCAATGAAATAAGGAAAGATGGTGCAGCAACCGCCTCTTTGAGGATCGAGATGTGCCACGTTTGGCAACGACATATCGTAAGAGACTTCGAGGGCATCGAACCAATCTACATTGCGATAGAGCATGGCGGCGCGAAAGCCTTTCGCCGACCAATCTTTAGCGAACTGGTTGATTCGCGCCGCCCTTCGCAGGAACTCTTTCCGCTCCCGAAACAAATGCCCATCGTGATTCCAGTCCTGAACGTTGATCTCGAAGCCGCGCTCGCGAATGCTCTGCAAATACTGGTTCGTTACTACGTAGCGTTTTTCAGGCACAACCTGAAAAGAGGCTTTGATGCCGAATGAATCGTCGATGTCCATGAGCTGCGAGCAGAATCGCCTTCCCGCTTCGGTCTCCACATCATGGGTGACAATCGCACAGCTCACGTGCCCCTCCGGCCAGAACCAGATGAAAGGAACGCTCTGCAAATTCTTCTCTCTTATGGATTGAAGGAGAAGCGCTTCGAGAATGTGCTCGACGGTGCGATCGACGGGCCATTCGGGGAAAGTACGGTTATTCCAGCCCCGGAGCGCAATGCGCTGCAGATACTTGCGGGTGCCTACCGGCAAAAGAGGTCGCAGGCCGTAGTAAGCTCCTCGTACCAGGGGACCGGTAAGAAGCCGTCCCGTCGACCGTTCGCCAGAGGAGGCGTAGCGCTCGAGCCGTAAGTTGTCGATCGCCTTGTCTGGATTCTCGGGCCAGCCCCCGCCGACTACGTTTGCGAAGTCCTTCGGCTGCCCGCTGCAGGCTGGGCTCATGAACGTCGCCGCAGATTCGGCACAGCGGAAGCGCTCGAGAAGTGCGCGATTCATCGATTCGGTGGGCTGAGCGGCTAAGTCCGCCCGGATCAACTCGGGGTCACTATCTGCTTTGAAATGAGTTGAAGACACAATTGCAACTGTTCAACTGATGAAATTAAAGAATAGATCCGTTCAGAGATTATTACGACCAGTGTGGCGGCAGCCCAATCGGAGAGCCATG